>CAVVRA010000001.1:0-199977 GCA_963750565.1 uncultured Actinomycetota bacterium
CGCTGATCCCTTTCAAGCCGGCCCGACAGGAGGTGTCGAAGTGGGGCCTGAGCCGGGTTCAGGCATGCCGAGGGCTCGGGTCCGCCACGAGGGACTGACGGTCGGCGAGGCAGCCGCTCGAATCGGCCTTTCCGCCTCCACCCTGCGCTCATGGGATCGGCGCTACTCGCTCGCCCCGAGTGAGCGCAGCCCCGGCGTCATCGCCGGTACAGCCGTTTCGACGTCGAACTGCTCCGGCGCGTCCACCAGCTGGTCGATCACCGGCGAAACTCCAGCTCGGGCCGCTCTGATCGCCCGCCGACAGGTTGGTGCGGCGTGGGTGCAGCCACGCTCGATCAGCGGACACGCGGGACAGCGTTCGGATGGAGCTCGGGGCCTTCCCGTCACTGCTGACGCCGCGCTTCTGGCACCGCCGTCTTCCGTCAGCCTCGCCCCGCGGCCCCAGCATGCCGAGCCGACCACCGAACACTCGGTGGGACAGAGCGCGGGGACCGCCGTCCGCCGTCGGCGCGGTGGGCCAGGCGGTCGCGTCCTGTCCGTTCCCACCAGGGATCGCAGGGCGCGGTGCGGCGACATTGAATGCCTGCTGGTCGACGGTCAGGCTCCCGTCCTTGGGCTTCTTGAACGTGGAGTTTCGCACTTCCGCTGATCTTGGTTTCGGTCTGAGCTGACGACTCGAACGTGGTCGTTCGCGACACGCGGCTTCACGTCCCGATCACATAGCTGGTCCCTCGAGATCCTTGATATGCACGCGGTACGCGTGCAGATGGGAGGATGGTGGAGATGGCCGGTACGGGTGGGCAGCGCATCCCTGGGATGATCCGAGGGTCGGTCGTGGTGCAGCGACGTCGCTGCGGGAAGGCGACCTGTCGGTGCGCGGACGGCGAGTCGCTGCACGAGGCGACGGTGCTCAGCTACTCCCAGGCCGGCCGGAACCGGACTGTGATGCTGGCGCCGGACCAGGTCGAGGCGAAATGGCCCATGGTCCGGGCACTGCCGTCCGTGCCTGATAAGGAAGAGGTCACCGGTTCAAGTGTTCAAGTCCAGTTAGGCCCACCGTTCGTTCTCCCGGGTCAGCAACGCGGCGCCGTCTCGAGGCGCACCGGGGTACACCGGGGTAGGTCGCAGCGGGCCGGTGGTATTGACCTGCGCTGGCCCCGACCACGACTGTGGGACTTCGGTGACGGCCGCAGCGTCAAGATCAGCGGCCGACCAACCGGGCGGGATACCGGTCGCCCGTCGCCGACCGAACAAACGAAAGGCGCCCAGGTGAACTCAACGAGGAAGACCGCGCTCGTCGCGGGCGTGTTCTACCTGTTTACCTTCGTCTCGATCCCCATACTCATCCTCTACGACAGCGCGAGGAACAATCCGGACTACATCATCAGCTCCGGCACCAACACTGCCGTGCTCTGGGGTGGCCTCCTCGAAGTGATCGTCGCACTCGCCGGCATCGGCACCGCCGTCACGCTGTTCCCCGTGGTCAGGCGGCAGAACGAAGGTATGGCGCTCGGCTTTGTCGCCACTCGCACCCTTGAAGCCGGCATGATCTACATGGGCGTTGTGGCCCTGCATTCGCTCGTGACCTTGCGACAGACCGGAGCTACCGGAGCAGATGCGGCCTCGCTCGTCACCACTGGCAAGTCGCTCGTCGCGACGTACGACTGGACGTTTCTGCTCGGACAGAGCCTCACGCCGGCCCTCAACGCCCTGTTGCTGGGCACCTTGATGTACCAATCGGGCCTCGTGCCACGCGTCATCCCCCTGATGGGACTGATCGGAGCCCCTCTGCTCATCATGGCCACAATCGCAACGATGTTCGGCCTCATCGAGCAGATCTCCCCCCTGGCCGCCCTCGCCGCACTCCCGGTGGCTCTTTGGGAACTGTCGCTGGGCGTCTATCTGGTCGTCAAAGGCTTCAAGCCCTCCCCCATCACAGATGGAATGGTCGCTGCCGGCACCACGCCCGCCTAACGCTACGTCGTCGCCTGATGTCCGAAACACGGCCGGGCCAACCACGGGCGCGGCTGCTGACCGCGCAGGCGGACGGGCCCGGCGGAGTAGGCGACCATCGACGGCCGAAACCCCCGGCCCGGCGTGGGTCGGTGTACGTCTTCCCGAGGCTGGCGCCGGTGCAGGGGATCCGGGGCAGGTGAGGGACGTCCCGCCCCGCGCCGGGTGGAGCGCGCCCGCCGCTTGCGCGACGAGGGCGATGGCAAACAGCCTCCGACTTCGTCCAGGCCACGAAGAGGAAGGCGACCTCGGTGACGAATTGCCGAGCGCCGCCCTGCAGGTCGCCCTGCTGCAGCCGTCGCACCACCGCCTCGGTGTACGCCTACGCCCCGGGTGCGACATTGGCAGCGGTGCGATGTCGGTGAGGTGAGGTTGACCCGACGTCGGAATGTGCCGATGACGGGCCGGCGCGTGTCTGTGTGCCTGCGGCGGGTCATCGGCGACGTGTGTGCGACTCCTCCCGGCGCATCGCCGACCAGGAGGCCCCCCGTGCTGGAGTGGTCAGCCAGCCGCGGGCATCAGAGAACGTTGATGGCGCGGGCTACTACAAGGGTGACCAGAGCCAGCGAGACGATCGCCTCGGCCATGAGCCACAGTTTGGACCAGTGCCGGACGGCGACGGCGTCGCTGGCGCCGAAGCCGGTCGACGTGCAGAACGAGAGCCACAAGTAGTCGACGAACTGTGGGTACCAGCCGCCCTCGACGAGGGTCTCGATGTCCTGCTCAGGGAAGCGAAACGCTGGTAGGCCGACGAACGCATCGACGGCGCGGGCCGTCGGGCCCCCGCAGTCGAGCTGCCAGTACCACAGCGCGAAGGCGATGACATTTGTCAGCCACACGATGGCTCCAGCGGTGAGCAGCTCGAGCGCGGTGCTCGTCGTGCCCGCGAGGATGCCGACCACCAGGCGGATCGCGGCCACTCCGGTCGCCACCGTGATCACTGTAATCATGACGCCGGTGGTGACGCGCAGCCAGCGGCTCTGCCGGTCGATCCGCCCGGGATCCCCGATGATCAGCACGGCGAGCAGTACGACGACCAACGTGGCATAGCCCCTGTGCGTGGCGCTGGACAGCCGGAACTGCTGCGGGATGAATAGCACCAGGAACCCGGCGAACAGGACGGCCAGGGCCATCGGCAGACGCCGCTCCCCACGGCGTGTGGTATCGCGGGCTTGACGGGTCGGTGGCATGGCGGCCTCCACGGTGGACGACGGCGACTGTCGGGGCGCAACGGGTCAGCCGCCAGCGTGCACTGGCGCGCCATCCGCTGTCTCACCCGCAGGGCGAGTTCGGCCCGAGTCTTCGAGAGCACTGGGTCTGGGTCCTGCCGACCACGCCGTGCGTGCCGCGACGAGCATCGCCGCACCTTCCAGCTGGTTGGCCGCGTGCACGAATGAGCGCTCGCCCGCCGCACCCCACCGGGGGTGGACGAGCGCGACGATCGGGTTCTCCCGCACGAAGGAGCATCAGCGCAGCCGCTCCGCGGAGTCCACCATCTCGAACGCCAACGCGATCCCGCCGGAGTAGGAGACGGTCGACGAGATCCTCACTGCAGCGAGGCTGCGGAAGGAGGGACGCTCCGGTGTGATGCGAGCGGTCCCATCATCCGATAAGCGAATCGACGGTCCCGCCCTGGGCGGATCACGCGACCGCCCACGCGGCGCCGGGGGGACTGCTACTGTCGCGTCGTCCGCCGGCGGGCCGGCGAGACGGACTCGACTGTCGCCGATCCGCTGCACCCTCGCGCAGGAGGAAAGCCCAGGATGTGACGCAATCTGACTCCGGAGAGTGTCATCCTCGTCACGCAGGATGATGAAGGGGTGATCTCATGACGGAGTCGCAGTCGGCACGATGGTGGCCGGATCCCTTCAAGCGCCACGAGCTGCGCTACTGGAACGGCGGTCGCTGGACCGAGCATGTCAGCGACCGTGGTGTGGTCTGGACGGATCCCCCCGGGCCGGTGTCGCGGGTCGTGAGCGACGTCCCCGTCGGGCGCGGGTCGCTGGCCGGACGCCCGGGCATCCAGGCGGCTGTCCGGACGACGTGGACCCCGGCCGGGCCGATGAGCGTCGAGGCGATCCGGTTCGGTGCCGTCCCGGCGGCCGACCCTTTCGCCGACGCGATCGGCGCCCGGCTGGCGCCGTCACCCCGCCGCGAGCGTGCGTCCGCGGAGGTCGGGGCCGTCGCCGACCCGACCCGACCCAGGGCCTCGACAGGCGGCGGGATCGACGCCGGCCTGTGGGTGGAGCTGTCCGGTGAGGTTCGCGAACCCTCCGGACGTGGGTCTGGAGCGGGGCCGGCGGGCTCGTCCGGCGCGGGGTCGGTCGGCGCGAGCACGGCGCGACGCAGTGTGCGTGAGGCCGAGGAGGCGTACGAGCCGGATGTCTGGGACTGGCGGGAGTCCCGGCTCCCCGAGATCGTCTCCGGGCTCGCGGTCGCGGGGCTCATCGCTCTGGCCGCCCTGCTCGGCTCCGCTGGGTCGCAGGCGTCGGTCGACGAGGTCGGAGTCGTCGTCTCGACCTCAACGGTGACGATGCCGGCGGCGAAGACGTCCCCCACGACCACGGCGAAGAAGCCGGGCCGCCGGTCTTCCCCGACGGTCCCGGGCGTCAAGCTCTCGACGGCCAAGGCGCCGCGGACCACCTACCACGCATCGACGAGCGCCCGGAGGACGACGAGCCGTCCGGTGCAGCGGTCGACGTCCTCGACGACGTCCGCGGGGTCGCGCACGAAGTCCGCGACCCCGACCGCCGAGCCGTCGACCTCGTCCTCCTCGTCCCCTTCGAGTGCGACGTCGGCGGCGAACAGGTCCGTCGCTTTGAGTTAGTCCGACCTGGACGACCGCGGCGACCTGGTCGTCGCGCCGAGCGAGACGACGGTCAGGGCCCAGCCGGGCCCCAGCGCGTCGGGGCGACGTCCATCGGCCGCTCGGGCAGGCGGAGGAACCGGTGGACGTCGCGGGCGTCGTCCGCGAGCGCCGCCAGGACGTCGTCGTGAAGCGGCTCGAGCGGCGTCAGGGTGACCCGGCCGCCGGGCAGCGTCCAGGTGCCGACGGCCCGGCCGTCGACGAGGGCAGAGGCTTTGAAGATGCCGTTGCTCGTGACGACGCCTTGGTGCGCGCCGACGATCGGAGCCCGGGACGCCCAGCCGTGGAGCACCGGGTCGAACGGGCCGAGCAGCCGAGGGGCGGGCACTTCTGTCGGCGCCGCGTCGATGACCTCGTCGGACCCGCCCTCCCGCGGTGCGTGCGCGAAGTCGGTGCCGTCCATCGGGCAGCCGGCGGCCTTCAGTCCGTGGCGCGCGGCCCGGATCGTGATCCCCGCCCACATGGCAAGGTCCGCCGCCCTGGCCGGAGCGTGCCCGGCGAGGTAGCGGCGCGCGAGCCTGCCGAGCGCCTCGCCGTCGTCAAGCGGCGCCGGTGGCTCCCCCAGCCACATGACCGGGTCCACGAAGGCCTGCTCACCGTCCGGGAGAACGGGCCCGCGGACGAGCAGTCCGCGCAGCGACGCGGCGACGAGCACGTGGACCAGGGCCTGCCGCCGGGTCGGTACGCCGCCGGCGTCGAGCAGCACACGGAGACGTTCCCGGCCGCTCGGCCCCTCGTCGACGAGTGCGCGAGAGACGATCTCGACCCCGCGCTCGGCCTGCTCGGGGGACACCCCTTCCTGCGCGAGCCGACGGCGGTTGCCCGTCTCCAGCTGGGGGTTGGTCAACGGGTGCAGCCACCAATAGTCCTCGGCCGCGACGAGGTGCAAGGTGCCCCGGTTGAGCCACACGACGACGAGCCGGCGGTCCGTCAGCGCCGCATCGACGTCGGCCGCGGTGAGGCCGCAGGTGCGACTACGCACGGCGAGCCGGGCGCCCCGCCGGTCCTGGGCCTGGACGGCGAGCAGGTGCCGGACGACGTCGTCCGGGTTCCTGGCGTTGGGACGCGTGAGCAACTGGGCGGCGAGTCGCGACAGCAGCGCACCGGCCGGCAATGCGTCGTCGTCCGTTGTCCGTGTCCGCGTCGGGGTCCGGGGCATGGCACAACGGTAGGCGCGGGCACCGACAGGTAACGTCCGGCGGCGTCCGGCGTGACTATGCTGGCCCGGTCATCCGGAAGGCCGGTGGGCGTCGGCGTCGAGAAGTTCGGCGGACCAGGGCGCCCGGCTCGGCCGGTGCGAGGAGGTACTGCCGTGAAGAAGCTGCTGCTGGTGGTCGTCGTCATCGCGGCTGCCGCCGGGCTCGCCTTGTGGCGCAAGATGGAGGCTGACAAGGCCGAGCAGGCCCTGTGGGCGGAGGTTACCGACCCGGTGACGTGACTCGCCGCCCACCGGGCGAGGCTGCCACACTGTGGGCAGCCCGTCGAGGCGGGTGCCGGGGGCGTGGCGCAACTGGCAGCGCACCTGCTTTGCAAGCAGGGGGTTGAGGGTTC
Organism: uncultured Actinomycetota bacterium; assembly: GCA_963750565.1. Taxonomy (GTDB): domain Bacteria; phylum Actinomycetota; class Actinomycetes; order Actinomycetales; family Kineosporiaceae; genus R-H-3. The sequence goes on from CAVVRA010000001.1 coordinate 6,431, forward strand.
GAGTCCCTTCGCCTCCACCGGGTTCCTGCAGGTCAGAGCCGCATTGTTCGCTCGACTTATGGTCTAGTGCATCGTTCGTACGGCTGAAGTACGGCAACGTGAGGTGCCTGTGGCCGCTGCAGGGCGCTGCGCGCGACGCTCAGTGCGGCTCAACGACGCTCGCCGAGGACGCGACGGCGGCTGACTGAGTGCTGTACCTGCGGCCGAATCAGGAGGTGTGGCCTGCGGTGACCTAGCAGGAGCCCGCTATGCCGTCCGCCGCCGACCTCCTCCTCCTCCTCCTCCTCCTCGCCGTCCTCGTCGTCTGGGTTCTGGCCCGCCGGCTGCGCACGGCGCCGGTGACGCCGCGCCTGCTCGTCGCCGTTCCGGTCGTCCTTGCCTACGTGGGTCTGAAACAGCTCCCCGGTGCCAGCCTCGCCGACCCGGTGAATCTCGCCCTGGTCGCTGTCTCCGTCCTCGGCTCGGTCGGCCTCGGCTGGTGGCGGGGCACGTCGCTGCAGGTCTGGCGCTCGCCGGCCCCTGCCCTGACGCCGGGCGCCACCTTCGGTACTCCCGAACCGGACCAGCGCACGTGGCTCCTCCGATTCGGCGCTGTCGCGATGGTCGGCGTCGCCGTCGGGATCCTCGCTGCCGAACTGCCGGGCGGTGCGGCCCGCTGGACGGCCATCGGACTGCTCGCCCACGCCGCGGCCGGGTGGGCGGTCGCCTTGTCCGCGCGCTGGCCGTCGGCCTGGTCGAGGTTCCCGCCCTCCTCGTCGTCGGCTGAGCGGGGCCGGGCTGAACCTGGTGCAGAGCCGCGGACCTGGGTTCGTCGCCGGCTACATGGCGCTCGCCGGTCTGGCGCTACGGCTCCCGCGCCGGGCGGCGCTGATCGCCGCGCCGGTGCTGCTCGCCGTGGCCGCCGCCGAGGCCCGCGGGTCGCGGACCCCGACGGCCGCGGTGCTCTCCGTGACCCTCGGCGCCGGGTCCTGTTCCTCGCCTCGACGATCGCCTCGATGAACCGGGACGCCCGCCGGCACGCCGTCCAGCTCCTCGACCAGCAGGCCCAGACCCAGCGGGCCCGCGAGGAGGCGGCAGCGCTGGCCGAGCGGGCGCGGCCGTCCCGCGAGCTCCACGACGTGCTCGTGCACACGTGCACAGCCTCGCCGGACTCACCGTCCAGCCCGAGGCGACCCGTCTGCTCGCGGCCGCCACCGGGGCCGCACCCGAGCTGGGCGAGCAGATAGCGCGGGCCCAAGCGCTCGCCCGCGACGGTCTGTTCGACGCCCGGCGCGCGGTCCGCGCCCTGCGGGGCGACGCCGTCCCCGGACCGGGCGCCGTCCCGTCGCTCGTCGAGGAGTTCGGCGCGAGGACCGGACGACCGGCCACCCTGGAGGTGCTCGGGACGCCGAGGCCGCTGCCCGCCGACGCCGGGCTGACGGTCTACCGCTGCGTCCAGGAGGCGCTGACCAACGTGAGCAAGCATGCTGGCGCGGGGGCGACGGTCGCCGTCCGGCTGGTCTGGGCGCCGGGCTCGATTACCGTCGAGGTGCGCGACCGCGGCGGCGACGCCCAGGACAGCGGCCTGCCGTCCAGCGGGGCCGGGCTGCTCGGGCTGCGCGAGCGCGTGCACCTTCTCGGCGGCGCCTCGTGGCCGGACCCGTGGACGGCGGTTTCGACGTCGTCCTGACCATGCCGATGGCACCGGCCAGCCCCCCGGGAGGGACCGATGGCTGAGCGGACGCCGGTCGACCGCGGTCCAGCTGCCCGCAGCGACCCCGCCGTTCGCGGCGCGGCGTCGACACGAGCGCTCCTCGCCGCAGTCGACCGATGCTCCCGTCCAGATGTCCACGCATGTGCGTCCAGATGTCCATGAGGCTGGCGTCCAGATGACCACGAGGTCTCCGTCCAGATGTCCACGACAACCGCCCTGGTGATGCACACTGGGGTCATGCAGACGGGTCGGGACGTGATCCCGCGGAGGGCGTCGCGTCTGGTCGAGGAGGCGCTGGCCGACACACGGGTGATCACGGTCAACGGTGCCCGTCAGGCAGGCAAGAGCACTCTGGCGCGGCTGGCCGCGGGAGCCCGCCCGGGCAGCGTGGTCCGGCTCCTCGACGACCCTGCCACGCTCCGGTCAGCCACGGACGACCCGGCCGGTTTCGTCGAGCACGACGGCCTGCTGGTGATCGACGAGGTGCAGTTGGCTCCGGAGCTGTTCCGTTCCATCAAGGTGGCTGTGGACACCGACCCACGACCGGGCCGGTTCCTGCTCACCGGGTCAGCGCAGATCCTGGCGCTGCGTGCGCTCCCGGATGCGCTGCCGGGTCGAATGGAGATCATCGAGCTGTGGCCGTTCTCCCAAGGAGAGCTCCGGCAGAGCCCGGACGGCTTCGTCGACGCCGCCTTCACGCACGGTCCCGCGCTGACCAGGACCTCGCAGCTGCGCAAACGGGACTACCTCGAGGCCGTCGTCCGGGGTGGCTTCCCGGAAGCGGTGCGACGGGCGCCGGCGCGCCGCGGCGCGTTCTTCGACTCCTACCTGGCCAACGTCATCGAGCGAGATGTCAACGAGCTCGCCGTCATAGAACGCCGCGGTGACCTGCGTCGGCTGCTGTCCCTGCTCGCTGGCCGGTCTGGGAGCCTGCTCGTCCCCGCGACGTTGGCCAGGGCGTCCGGGATCCCCCGGACCACCTTGAACCGGTACCTCGAGCTGCTTTCTGCCGTGTTCCTGATCAAGCAGGTCCCCGCGTGGGCGTCCGGGCACACTCAACGCGCCATCGGAACCCCGAGGCTCGCGTTCGTCGACACCGGCATCGCCGCACACCTCATCGGGCAGGACGCCACCCGCCTCGGAGAACCTGATGGCGCGTCCGGCCCGCTCGTCGAGACGTTCGTCCTGTCGGAGTTGGCGCGCCAGCTCACCTGGTCCACCGAACGGCCCCGGCTCTACCACTACCGGACCAAGGACAAGGTCGAGGTCGACGCCGTGCTGGAGACCCCCGACGGCCGCGTCGTCGGCGTCGAGGTCAAAGCCGGCGCCACCGTCCGCTCCGAGGACCTTGCCGGCCTACGGCACCTCGCCGCGCGGCTCGGCCCTCGCTTCGTCGCCGGCTACGTCCTGTACACCGGACAGCAGACCCTCCCGTTCGGCGACCGCCTACGCGCCCTGCCCATCGACGCCCTCTGGGAATCGGCACCCTGACGACATCCACCGGCACCCGAGGGCCTGAACCTCAGCGCCCCCTTCGCCAGAGGCCAGCCGTGCCGACGACGTGACGGCGTACGGCCGCGATGTACGGCAACGACCGCGCACTCACCGCTGTTGACAGCCGACGTGCGCCATACCGACGCGCTGCTGCCCAACCAGGGGGTCGGAGGGCTGGTGGCACCCTCGGGCTCGCGGCAATGCCAGAAGCTCCGGCTGCGATCGCACCGTTGCGCGGGGGTGACTGGCTGCTGCCGTAGGCGGTGCTGTTGGCGGCGTGCAGGCGACAAGGGCCGCGGCTGCGCCGCCAGATCGCAGGCTGGTGCGCGTCGCCGTCCCCGATCCTCTGAGGCTGAGGGCCGGCACGCTCGAATCCGGCTCCTACCGGGTCGGTTGGTGCCGTCAGGCAGCGCGGAAGTCTTCGTAGCGTCGTTCGAGGCGGCGGGTGTCGGGGAGGTCGGCGTGTCGGGTGGGTAGGCGCATGAGTGGGCGGCCGTGGTGCTCTTGCAGGCCGTAGCGCAGCATCGGGCCGTCGATCTCGTCGAGCAGGCGTTGGTGGATCTCGACGGTGAAGTCCGGACGGATGCCCAGCACGTTGGCGTCGTACGCGGCGTGGTGGATCTTGCATAGAGCCAGGCCGTTGGGGACCACAGGATCTCCGCCGGGCGCGGAGTCGGGGATGATGTGTGCGGCGTCGAGCAGCTCGCGGTGCCCCAGTGAGCAGACCGCGCAGCTTGTGGCGTAGGCGAGCATCACCTGGCTGGCGAACACCGGTTGGTGCAGCCGGCGGTGGGTCTCGCTGATCAGGTAGCGCCGCAGGGTGGCCTCGACCGGGCTGCCGGGCATCACGGTTCGCTGGTCGATCATCGATCTCTGGTCGGCGGTCAGGGCGAGGACGAACTGATCTTGGTCGGCTTCCTCGGCGACGAGGTAGACCGGCAGGATCGCTTGGAAGACACCGGGTTCCAGACCGTAGAACCAGATCAGTGGGGCGGCTCGTGCCATCGCCATCCGCAGACTGTGGTTTTCGCTGCGGCCGTTGTCGTCACGGCGCAGCTTGTACCGGTGCAGCCCGTCCGCGCCCTCGACGTCGTCGTACGGGCGCGCACCCCCGGACGACGGTGCCGCGGTGGTGATGGACAGGGCGGCTTCCCAGCCGGAGGGCTTGCGGATGCCACGGCCGCGGTCGATCAACGGCAACCGTACACCGCCGACCGAGAAGTCACCGGCCAGCTGCTTCCGGGTGATCGACAGCCTGGTGTCCAGCGTGACCCGGCGGACCCACTCGATCGCGGCCGCCCGGACGGCGTCCTCGTCGAGGGTCTGAGCCACGTCCCCGATCTTGCTGCGCGGCGCCCACCACGACAAGGCGCGGCGCGCCGTCCGGGCGTGCGATGTGCACGTCCCACGGCTGAACGACCCCTGCCGGTGGCCCGAGTTGGGGCCAACGCGTGCCTCCACCGGTCGGGCCTCCGCGGCCGCTGCCACGATCGGCACCGACCGAGTGCGGTCACTCGGGTGGGTCGAGGTGGGCCCGGGCCTCGTCGAAGTTGCGGTAGACAGCACCGTCGAAGCGCTCGGCCGAGATCCGTTCGCCGAGCTGATGGCGGAAGAACGCGTTGGTGGAGTAACGGGTCACCGAAGTCATGTACTGCTCGGTGTTGTGGCGGACCATCTGCCAGTACCGGTCTGCTGCCGCCGGGGCGAGGCTGAAGTTGTCGTAGTTGACCACGACGTTCACCTTGTGGCCGTAGGAGCGGAACTCCGCCTCGGTCTCGGCAGCCAGCCGCTCAGCGTCGGCTTCCGTGTCGAGCCTCAGGCCCTCGAAGTCGATGTAGCACAGGTCGTCCTCGGGCCGGTAGCGCATCCGCTCCTGCAGGCTCACTGCAGGAGCCTCGCGCAGGCCCATCCGGCCCGGCGCGAAGATGGCGTCGTCCATCGTGCGCAGTCCGTCGGCCACTCGGGGCCGGAACGGGATCTGCTGCAGGACGTCCCTCTCAAGGTCCACTCCGGGTGCCAACTCGACGATCTCCAGACCATCCTCGACCAGTCCCAGCACGCACCGCTCAGTGACGTAGCAGACTTCCTGACCGCGACGCAGGGACTGCTCCGCGCTGAACGTGATGTGGCTGACCTGCGTCACGAACTTCGGGGTCCGCCCTGGGTTGTCGATGCGCAGGTGGCCGTCGACAACCTCTTCGGCGGAGTCGGCGGCGAACGTGCCGAGAAAGTACAGGGCGCGGGCATTCTGGCTGATGTTGATGAAACCGCCCGCCCCGGCCAGTCGGTTGCCGAACCTGCTCACGTTGACGTTGCCGAACCGGTCGATCTCGGCGAAGCCGAGGAAAGCCTGGTCCAGGCCACCGCCGTCGTAGAAGTCGAACATCGCAGGCTGGTCGATGACCGACTGGGCGTTGGCCGTGGCGCCGAACGAAAGCCCGCTGGCCGGGATGCCGCCGATGGCGCCGGGCTCCACCGTCAGAGTGATGAGGTCGAGCACGTCCTCCTCCCCGGCGACTGCGGCCACGCCCTCGGGCACGCCGATACCGAGGTTCACGATGGAGTTCCTGCGCAGGAGCATCGCCGCGCGCCGGGCGATGACCTTGCGGGCGTCCAGCGGCATCATCGCCGTCCTCGCACGCGGAACGCGCACCTCGCCTGTGTAGGACGGGTTGTACGGTTCGGCGAACGTCTGCGGGTGGTTGGAGGGGTCCGCAACCACCACAGCGTCGACCAGGATCCCCGGCACCTTGACCATCTGCGGTGGCAGGGTGTGCATGGTGGTCACCCGCTCGACCTGGGCCAGCACGATACCGCCGGAGTTCTTCGCCGCTTGGGCGATTGCCAGGACCTCGGTGGTGATCGCCTCGTGTTCCATGGTGAGGTTGCCCTCGCGATCGGCGGTGGTGCCGCGGATGAGGGCGACATGGACGGGGAAAGTGGGGAAGAAAAGGTACTCGTCTCCTGCGATGTCCAGCAGGTGGACCAGGTCCTCCTCCGCCTTGGCGTTCAGCTTCGCGCCGTCGACCCGCGGGTCGACGAAGGTGCCCAGACCGACCCGGGTAATGACGCCGGGCCGGTGCGCCGCGATGTCCCGGAACAGGTGCGACATGACACCCTGTGGGAAGCAGTACGCCTCGATGGAGTTCTCGATCGCCAACCTGCCCAGTGCGGGGGCCAGGCCCCAGTGCCCGCCGATCGCCCGGTGCACCATCCCGGCGCGGGCGAAGTGGTTCAGTCCTCGGGCGCCGCGGTCGCCCGGTCCAGCCGCGAAGGCGAGCGTGAGGTCCCGCGGGTGCCCTGTGTCGAGGAACCGCCGTTCGACCGCGATGGCCAGTTCCTCAGGAACGCCGATGCCGACGAACCCGCCGACCACGAGGGTGTCGCCGTCGAGGATCACCCGCACCGCCGCATCCGCACTGATGATCTTGTTACGAGACATGCCACCACCTCGACCCTCGGCAAGTCGCCACAGGACAGCGTGTCGGCCGTAGCACCGCGCCGCAGGGGACCTTGGGCCGCGCAGCCACCCCCTGCCGGCGGGCCCGGCGCCGACCTGGTCCCACTCCCCGTCCCTGCCCTGGACGGCCGGCGAGCGACGCCTCTTGTTCCGACGGCTCACCAGGCTCGACGGCCTCGACCCCGACGACCGGCGCATCGTCGAACAGACCATCGGTAGCCATCCCCGCGTGATCGAGTTCGTCGACTGCTCCTGCGGGCCGCCCGCTCCAGCCTCGTCCACGTCCAAGACATGCTCAGCGACCTCGCCACAAGCCCACCTCGACCTCAGCCGCCCCCGAGAGGCCGACGACCTCGATCGATGAGGCTGACGATGAGCCGACGGTCGATGACGCAGGCCATGATTCCGTCGACGCCCGGTCCGGAGCCCGACCGGAGCGGAGCCTCCCCTGGGTCGCGTCGAGCCGCGTCCGGCGCGGGGTGGGGCGACCGCGAGCGCGACGTGCGACAGCCATGGCACGGTGGCGGTCGGCCTGCAGGTGCAGCTCGGCACCATGCGCGGCGTTCAGCTCGGCGGTGAGGGGGCGAGCTGGACCATGTCTTCCCCCTGGGGCATGGCCGTGATGTTCCGCGGCTCTCCTCGCGGCTCGGCCCTCTGATCCTCCGACGCCCCGGTGTGACGCTGTGTGTGACGGCACGTGCCCTGCCGAGGCCACGATCTCCGCGAGGGTCAAACGTTGCATCAAACAGCCGGCAGGTTTGCTGCTCCGCATCGGAGCTCTCGACCCGAGGGCTCGACCAAGAGATGGGGCAGCAGATGTCACTGTTCATGGACGTCCACAACATCGAGGGCGGGGTCACCGCGGCCGACGTCGCCGGGGCGCACACCGCGGACCTGGCGACTCAGGGCGCGCACGGCGTCAACTACCTGCGGTACTGGGTGGACGAGGAGGCCGGGAAGATCTTCTGCCTGGTCGAGGCGCCGGACGCCGAAGCCGCCAACACCGTGCATCGGCAGGCTCACGGCCTCGTGGCCGACGAGATCTACCAGGTCAGCGAGCACGCCTGACCACAGCTCCGCCGCTCGCCCCGTGTCACTGCGGGACCGGCCGTAGGCGGCAGGAGCAGGTGCGGGTCCGCGCACCTGCTCCTGCCGGCAGTACCGTGAGAGCCCGTCCGGGACGCACATGTCGCCGAGCCGACACCGCAGTCACGACCGACGAGGACCGGAGGCGCCGTGAGCCTGGTCATCCAGCTCCTCGGCCAACCGCGGATCGTGCGCTCCTCCGGCGAGACCTACCGCTTCCGCAGCCGCAAGAGCTGGGGCCTGCTGGCTTACCTGATCCTCAACGACCGCCGGCCCACGCGCAGCCAGCTTGCAGCGCTTCTCTTCCCCGAGGCTGACGACCCCGTCAGAGCACTGCGCTGGAGCCTGTCCGAGATCCGTCGCGGACTCGGCGCCGACGTGGCCATCGTCGGTGACCCGCTCGTGCTCCGGCTCCCGCCGGGGGCCGTCGTGGACGTCGACGTCGCCGTCCACGGCACCTGGTCGGAGGCCGTCGAGCTGCCGGGGCTCGGGGCGGACCTGCTCGACGGCATGGCGATCCGCGGCACCGCGGCGTTCGAGACGTGGCTGCTGTCGCAGCAGCGCCATGTGGCGGCCGCCTCGGAGGCGATCCTGCACGAGGCTGCGCTCGGCTCGATGTCCCGGGGAGCACTCGACGACGCCATCGGCTACGCCGTCCGGGCGACCGCGATGGCCCCGCTCGACGAGAACCACCAGGCCCTGCTGATCCGGCTCTACCGCCTTGCGGGCGATGACGACGCGGCCGCCGCCCAGCTGGCCGCCTGCACCGCGCTGTTCGAGACCGAGCTGGGAATCGTGCCGGGGGCCGCGGTCCGGTCGGCGATCCACGAGAACCGCCAGGGCCAGCAGCAGGACATCGCCGACGACCCGACCATCGACGCACTGGTCGAGGCCGGCGCCGCAGCGGTGTCAGCGGGCGCGGTCGACGCCGGTGTCACCTCCTTGCGCACGGCGGCACGGCTGGCCGACGCGGCCGGCTCCACGCGGCTGCGGATCCGGGCCCGGCTCATCCTGGGAGAAGCGTTGATCCACTCGTTGGGTGGCCTGGACGAGGACGGACTGGCCTCGCTGTTCGAGGTGGACACGATCGCCCTCGCGTCAGATGAGCCGCGGAGCGCGGCGCAGGCTCGCGCCGAGCTCGGCTACGTCGACTACCTGCGTGCCCGCTACGCCCGAGCCGAGATCTGGCTCACCGACGCCCTCGAACTGGCTGGCGAGTCGCTCTCAGTCCGATCCAAGGCGACCACCTACCTGGGGTGCGTGGCCAGTGACCGCGGAGACTACCCGCGAGCCGCGGCCCTGCTGTCCGAGGCGGTCCACCTGTGCCAGGAGGACCTCAACCTTCGAATGGAGGCGTTCGCCCGGTCCATGCTGGGCCGCCTGCACCTGCTGCGCGGCGACCTGACCGCTGCAGCCGGCGAGCTCGATGCCTCCGTCGAACTGGCACAGAACGACCACTGGCTTGCGTTTCTTCCCTGGCCGCAGGCGCATCGAGGCGAGGTGCAGCTGCGTCGCGGAGACCTGGCCGGTGCGTCGGAGCTGCTCGAGCAGGCCTTCGCGCGGGCCTGCCAACTCGGCAACCCCTGTTGGGAAGGGACCGCCGCTCGCGGTCTGGCCCGGGTCGCCGACGCGCGCGGGAACGCCGCACGGGCCTTCGAGATCCTGGCCGACGCCAGCGCACGGTCCACCCGCCTGGCCGATCCGTACGTCTGGCTCGCCGCGTACATCCTCGACGCCCGGTGCGAGCTCGGCCGCAGACACGGCCACCCGGAAACCGCCCGCTGGGTCGAGCGCATGCAGGAGCTGACCTCGCGGACCGGGATGCGCGAGCTCGCCGTGCGTTCACTGCTGCACGGAGCTGCCCTCGGCAAGGACGGCGATGCCATCGCGGCGGCCCTGCTGGCAACAGGGTTGGACAACCCCGAGCTCACCCCGCTGCTCAACCCGCTTCCGGCGCCCGCCTGACTGAGCTGAGAGCCTCCCTGCGAGCGACCGGCAAGGCTCCCGGTCGCGGCGAGGGGCAGGCGAGAGGTACGGCCGCGAAGTACGGCAACGACTGCGGTGCACGCCTGGCACTGACCGGCGTTCGGCGTGCCCGCCCGCTGCTCAGCGCTACCGGTTCGCCAACCAGCAGGTCACGACGTCCCGGCGAGGGTTGCCGTGCGGGGACGACGGCGTGGTCGGGCCGGGGCGGCTGGTCGCGTCCGTGGAGTGCATGTCGCCGGTGGATGCCGGGCATGCCGGAGAAGCGCCCGACGTGGCGCCTGGTTGCTCGCCGATCAGGCGTAGGCTGGACGTGTCGCTCCGGACCTTGGTGACGGGCGGGCCGCGTGACGGCCGCTTCTGTGACGACGCCCGCCCCGTGGCGGACTGGAGGACCGACATGACCACCTCAGTAGCACACGCCGCCGGTGTCTCCTCAGACGCACCGGTCCCCCGGACCCCCGACCGCCGGCTGCTCCTGCGCGGCGGTGACCTCGACGGTCGGCGCTGGTCGGGCGACATCGCGGTCGGACGCAGAGTGGCGGTCGGCCCCGGGTCGTGGTCGGCGGCGCACGTCTACGTCGTGACGGCCGAGCAGGTCCTCGACGGCGACGGGAACCCCGAGAACATCGCGGTCCCCGCCGACTTCGGCTGACCGGCGGACGCCTGCCGCAGCACGGCGCACGGCAGCGCGCCACGGGCGAGCGCCACCACGCGTGCACCGGCACATCCCTCGCAGCACCGACGCCTCTCCGGAGGCCCAACCGAACGGCGGACCTCATGGTTGCCACGCACCACTCCTCCGACCAGCGGTACTCCTACCTGACGAGCTCGCGCCACCAGCTCGACGACCGGCCGCTCGTCCTGCGCGGCGGCGTCCTCGACGGGCGGCACCTCGCCGCCGTCGTGACCGTCGGCCAGCGCCTGTTCTGCGGCGACGGTGCGTGGTCGGTGTCTGAGGTCTACGTCGTCACCGCGGAGACCGTCGCGGAGGACGGCGTGGTCCGTAACGTCGGGGTCCCGGCCTTCGCCTGAGGCGGTGACGGGCCGGTACGTGGCGCCGCCGACGGTCTCGAGCAGCGTGAACGCCATCGCGGGCCCTTTGGTGACCTTGGTGCAGTGCCGACGCTGGCGACGGTCCATCGGGTCCTTCGCGTGACGGGCACGGCGCGGTGAGGGTGGCGATGCTCGCCCCGGTCGCATGGCGGTGCCCCCCGAGGCACTACGGGCCGTGGGAGCAAGTCACCAGCCTGCTCTGCGAGGGCCTCGTCGCGCAGGGCGTCGACGTGACCTTGTTCGCGACCCTGGACTCCGTGACCGGCGCCGCTCTCGACGGCGTGGTCCCCCACGGGTACGCCGAGGACCCGACGCTCGACGGACGGGTCTGCGAGGCTCTCCACGTCGCGCACGCCTACCGGCGGTCGGCGGAGTTCGACCTCGTCCACAGCCACCTGGACTGGCTGCCGCTCGCGTTCGACGGTCTCTGCTCCGCGCCCCTGGTGACGACGGTCCACGGGTTCAGCGGCCCCGCGATCCTGCCCGCCTACCAGCGGTCCCGGTCGGCACTGATCTCCATCTCCGACGCCGACCGACATCCGGGTCTGGAGTACGTCGCGACCGTCCACCACGGCGTCGACGAGGGCCTGCTGCCGCTGACGGTGAGCTCAGGCGAGGGTCTCGTCGTCCTGGGCCGGATCCACCCCGACAAGGGCACGGCCGACGCGATCGCCATCGCCCGCGCGGCTCACCGACGGCTCGTGATCTGCGGGATCGTCCAGGACGAGCGGTACTTCCGGGAGCAGGTGCAGCCGCATGTCGACGGGGACCGGGTGCGCTTCCTCGGGTCCGTGGGCCCGCAGCAACGAGCCGCGGTGCTGGGCGCGTCGGCCGCCCTGCTGCATCCGGTCGCCTTCGACGAGCCCTTCGGTCTGTCGGTCGTCGAGGCGATGATGTGCGGCACACCGGTCGTCGCGTACCGCCGCGGGGCGATGCCGGAGGTCGTCGACGAGGGCGTCACCGGGTACGTGGTGCGGGACGCCGGGTCCGCCGTCGCCGCGGTGGACCTCGCCGTCCGCCTGGACCGGAGCGCGGTGCACGGCCGGGCCGTGGCCAGGTTCGGCGCCGCGCGGATGGTGGCCGACTACCTCGACGTGTACCGCGAGGTGCTCGGCGGGCCAGGTCTGCCGGAGGCAGTGTCCGCGCACGGTGCACGCGTTCCGTCGCGGGGACGAACCCGTGCCGGGTGGTAGCCTGCAGGTCGGCGGTTCTCCTCATGACGAGCGGATCTGGGGCGCATCTGGCGCCTGACGGCCCCGCTGGGACGCCGGTCGCGCCTCAGCGAGCCCAAGACCCTGGCGACGTTGCAGTTCGGCATCGTGACGGCCCCTTCGCGGGCCGGGCAGGGCCGGCCTGGCCTTGCGCCCGAGCCTTGGAGGCTCGCATGACCGTTCCGTCGTCCGGTCCGTCCTCGGCCCGCCGACTCCGCTGCGCCATGGTGAGCACGTTCCCGCCGACGCAATGCGGTCTCGCCACATTCGCGCAAGCCCTGGCCGCCGGCTTCGGCGACATCGCCGCGGACGTCGACGTCGTGCGTATCGTCCCGGTGGACCAGCGGTGTCCCCCTGGCGTCGCCGAGCACTGGGTGACTGATCCGGGGACCTCGGCCTGGCCGACGGACCCCGCAGGATCCCTGGCGAAGGCGGCCTTCCTCAACCGCTACGACGCCGTGATCCTCCAGCACGAGTATGGGATCTACGGAGGGCCGGACGGCGAGCACGTCCTGAGTCTCATGAGTCATCTCACCGTTCCGGTCGTCTGTGTGCTCCACACGGTCCTCCGGCGACCGACCCAGCGACAGCGTCGCGTGCTCTCCCAGGTGGTCCGGGCGTCCACGGTGGTCGTGACGATGACCCAGACCGCCCGGGGCCGGGCCGTTGAGATCTACGGCGCATCGGCGGACCGGACGGTCGTCATCCCCCACGGCGCCGCGGCGGACCTGCTCCCGCCTCCGGCCCCCGACGTCCGCGCCGCGCGGCAGAGCGAGCCACCGGTCATCCTCACCTGGGGCCTGCTCGGGCGAGGCAAGGGCATCGAATGGGCGATCCGGGCCATGGCGTCGCTCACTGACCTGCGGCCCGCCCCCGTGTACGTCGTCGCGGGAAGGACCCACCCACGGCTGGACCACCACGACGGTCAGCAGTACCGCCGTGAGCTGGTTCGCCTGGCGGCCGACCTCGGGGTCTCCGCGGTCATCTCCTTCGACAACCGGTATCTCGCCCCGGACGCCCTCCACACGCTCGTCCGCAGCGCCGACGTCGTCCTGCTCCCCTACGACTCCGTCGAGCAGGTCACCTCGGGAGTGCTCACGGAAGCCGTCGCGGCCGGGAAACCGGTCATCTCCACGCGCTTCCCGCACGCGGTCGAGCTCCTGGGCGACGGGACGGGCCTTCTCGTGGATCGTGAGGACCCGGACGGGATCTCGCGGGCGCTGCGGCGTGTCCTCACCGACACGAACCTCGCAGAAGACCTGGCAGGACGGGCGCAGCGGCTCGGCCCGGGGCTGACGTGGCGCGCCGTCGCCGACGAGTACCTCGCGGCCTGCAGGACGGCCTGCCAGCCCGCCGGCAAGCCGCTTCACGTCGCCAGGGCAGGTTCGCCGCTCGTGAATCTCGAACGCAGTGGGACGGCCGGCGGGTGACGCGCACCGAGGCACTCTTCGGGCACGTGCTGGCGCTGACCGACGAGGTCGGCATATTCGAGCACGCGCTCCGACGGCGTCCACGCGTCGAGCACGGCTACTGCGTCGACGACGTCGCCCGCGCGCTCGTCGCGGTCTGCCGGGACGAGCCGAACGTCGGCGCCTGCACGAGCGTGCTCGCCCCGGAGGTGATGGCCGCGCTCGCCGAGACCTACCTGCGGTTCCTCGAGGACGCCCAGACAGCGGACGGTCTGGTCGTCAACCGCCGGGATGCCCGCCGCCGCTGGACGGGCCGGGCGACCGTGGACGACTGCTGGGGGCGAGCACTGTGGGGGCTCGGGACGGCGGCATCGCGCAGCCGGGACGACACACTGGCCCGGCGGGCGGCCGACCGCTTCACGCGCGGCGCGACCCGTCGGTCCCGGTGGCCACGGGCGATGGCTTTCGCCGGCCTGGGGGCCGCCGAGATGATGCGGATCGACCCCCGGCACGTCGGTGCGCGCGCACTGCTGCGGGACGCGGCGGCGGCCGTAGGCACGTTCCGCGCAGAACGCGCCTGGCCGTGGCCCGAGCCCCGGCTGACGTACGCGAACGCGGTGCTTCCCGACGTCCTGCTTGCGGCGGGTGACAGCCTTCACGACGACGGGCTCGTCGAGGACGGCCTGGAGATGCTCACCTGGCTGCTCGCGCTCCAGCAAGCGGGGCCGCACCTGTCTCTCACGGCGGCGGCCGGCTGGACGGCCGGGGAACCCAGACCGGGCTTCGATCAGCAGCCCATCGAGGCCGCCACCCTGGCCGACGCGTGTGCGAGGTCGTTCGACCTCACGGGGGAGGCGCGGTGGTCGGACGCCGTCGAGCTGGCGGCGGCCTGGTTCTTCGGGCGCAACGACGTCGGGATCTCGATGTACGACGAGGAGTCCGGCGGCTGCTGCGACGGGCTCGAGCCCGGTGGCCGCAACGAGAACCAGGGGGCGGAGTCGACGCTTGCGCTCGTGACGACACTGCAGCATGCCGCCCGGCTCGCGCGTGAGCGTGCATGACAGCGCGCATGACGTCGACGCGCTCGATCGTCCGCCGGACCCGCGTCGCGGCGGTCGGGGATCCGCGCCGGGTTGCGGCCCGGCTCTTCCTGCCGGGGCAGGAGCCCAGCGCCCCCGGCAGCTCTCGTGCCGCGGGCGTCGTGGCGCGCTGCTCCGCGATGTCTGACGACGAGGTCCGGACGACTCTCGCGGACATCCGGACGCACTACGGCGCACGCCATCGGGATCTGGACGCCGTGCTCGCCGCCCACTTCGACGCCATCGCCCACAGGGTCCCCGAGGCGGCGGGTCTGTCCGCCGACCGTCGACGCCTCCTCGGGGCGTATTTCACCCGGGAGATCGCGACCGAGGCGGCGGCCCTGTTCAACCCGTCGGTGGTCGCACACGCCGTGCAGGGACCTGCCCCGGGCAGCCTGCGGTTCGTGATGAGCGCTCGCGCGGTGAGCGAGGGACACCTGTCGACCGTCGTGTTCCGGTCCGGGACGTTCACACCCGCCGAGGGGCCGGAAGGCCTGCGTCTGGACCCTCCTTCCCGCTTCGTGGCGTGCGCCGCGCGCAGCGACGCATCCGTGCCGCGCGAGCGCCTTCGGCGGCAGGCCACGGCGGACGGCGCGGAGCCGGAGACGCTGGACTTCGTCCTCTCGTGCCTGCCCAACACCGTCGACCTGGCAGCCCTCGACGCGGCCACCGACGCCCTACGTCGGCAGGCCCTGACGCGCACCGAGGTCGAGGTGACGATCGAGACGCTGCGCCGCACGGTCACGGCGTCCTACGACGTGCGCTTCGCGGCCGGCTCGGCGCTGTCCGAGCGAACGCTCTTCCCCGAGACGGACAGCGAGAGCCACGGCATGGAGGACGCTCGGTTCGTCCGGCTGACGGAGGACGACGGATCGAGCTCCTACGCTGCGACGTACACCGGCTTCGACGGGTCGCACGTCGTCTCGCGCCGGCTCGACACCGACGACTTCCTGTTGTTCCGCTCCACACCCCTGACAGGGGTGGCCGCGGACAACAAAGGGATGGCGCTGTTCCCACGACGCGTCGGCGGACGGTACCGCGCGCTGTCGCGTTGGGACCGGGAGAACAACGCCATCACCAGTTCCCGCGACGGGTACCACTGGGACGACGTGACGGAGCTCCAGACGCCGGCGCACCCGTGGGAACTGATCCAGATCGGCAACTGCGGGCCGCCGCTGGAGACCGAGATCGGCTGGCTCGTCCTCACCCACGGCGTCGGACCGATGCGGGCCTACGCGCTCGGGGCCCTCCTCCTCGACCTGGACGACCCGACGCGGATCGTCGGCCGGCTCACGGAGCCACTGCTGCAACCCCGGAACTCCGAACGCGACGGGTACGTCCCGAACGTCGTCTACTCCTGCGGAGCCCTGATCCACGAGCAGAAGCTCCTGCTGCCCTACGGCTGCAGCGACATGACCATCCGGATCGGTGTCGCGGACGTCCCCGACCTGCTGGAGCGCCTGGTGCGCGGCTGACGGCTCGTGCCCGGACCGTTCCCGCCGCGCGACCGGCGGCGACCCCCGACCGGCGTCCGCCCGCCGACCATCGACGATCAGGAGACCGCGACACCATGACCCCGCCGACCCACAGTCCGACCCCCGAACCCGACGACGGCATCCGCAACGGCATCAACACCCTCGGCAACGGCGATGGCGCACGCCGGCCGGGGCAGCCCCCGACCGTCGGCCTGTCGTCCCCGTTCACCCACCATGCGCTGGTGCCTGCACCCGTGGACGCCGCCACCGCGGACGCCGCGACCCGCGTGGAGGACGTCCAGCGGGTCGACAAGCCGTGGGGGTACGAGGAGATCTTCGGCGTCCTTGAGGGCCGCTACGTGGGCAAGGTTCTCCATATCACCGCCGGCGCGGCCCTGTCGCTCCAGAGGCACCTGGTCAAGGACGAGACCGTCTCGGTCCGGTCGGGCCGCGTGATCGTCGAGTGCGGCGAGGACCCGCGCAGGCTGCGCACGCTCACGCTGGACCCCGGGCAGCAGCTTCTGATCCGTGCCGGCGTCGTCCACCGGATCTCGGCGCGGGTGGACAGCGAGGTGCTCGAGGTCTCGACGGCCTGGCCGGGATGGCGCACGGACGTCGTCCGGCTCGACGACGAGTACGGCCGGAAGGGCATCACATCACCGTGACAACGCGGCCCTTGCGCGGTGGGTACTCGACCGCGACACAACGCCCAGGGCTCAGCCCGAATCGACCGCCGCGATAGTTGGGAGCTGTGGTGATGCGCTGGTGTTCCTGGTCGGCCGGTCTCGGCGGGTGGGTGCAGGAGCTCGTCGCATAGTCGTTGGAGGTCGTCCTGCCACGGCCAGCCGGCCGGCAGGTGGATCCACGATCTCGGCTACCGTTGGCCCAGGTGTGCCGGGAAGCCTGGTCGGCGGTGTTCTGCTGTCTGCCTGCGGCCCGGGAGCCCCTATGCGTGCGCGCGATCTCGTCGTGGACCTTCCCGCCGTGCGGCGCTCGACCCTTGTCGTCGACGCGGCCCGGCTGCTGGCCCAGCTCGATCTTCCCGGGCTGATCGTGCTGGACGACCGCGGCAGTCCTGCCACGGTGCTGGCCGGCACCGACGTGCTGGCGATGGCTGTTCCCCGGTACTGCGTCAACGACCCCACGCTGGCCAGGGTGGTCGACGAGGCCGCGGCGGACGTTTTCGCCCACCAGCTCGGGGACGCTACGGTCGCGCAGGCGCTGCCGGCGCGGCAGCGTGACCTGCCGGTCGTCGACGACGACGCGACGGCGCTGGAGATCGCGGCTCTGATGGCGCGGTCCCGGACGCCGCTGGTCGCGGTCGTCGACGCCCGCGGGGCGTTCCTGGGCGCGGTCACCCTCGACGGCCTCCTCGAGCGAGTGCTCGCGCCGTGACAGCGATCTCCTGGACCGCCGTCGCGGTCTTCACTGTCGCGTACGTCCTCATCGCCACCGAGAAGATCCACCGGGTCAAGGTCGCGCTCGGCGGTGCCATCCTCATGGTGCTGATCGGCGCCACGAACGCCGAGCACGCCTTCTTCTCCCCCGAGGCCGGCATCGACTGGAACGTGCTGTCCCTGCTGCTCGGGATGATGCTCATCGTCGGCGTCCTCAAGCGCACGGGCATCTTCGAGTTCGTCGCCATCTGGTCGGTCAAACGGGCCCGCGGCAAGCCCTTCCGGGTGATGGTGATCCTCGTCGTCGTCACCGCGGTCGCCTCCGCCGCACTCGACAACGTCACCACGGTGCTCCTGATCGCCCCGGTCACGTTCCTGGTCTGCGAGCGGCTCGGTCTGCCCGTCGCGCCGTACCTGATCGCCGAGGCGATGGCGAGCAACATCGGCGGCACCGCGACCCTCGTCGGCGACCCGCCGAACATCATCATCGCCAGCCGGGCCGACCTCACTTACGACGAGTTCCTGGTCCACCTCGCACCGCTCGTCGTCGTCCTGATGGTCGTGTTCGTCGGGCTGTGCCGGGTCCTCTTCCGGGCTGCGTTCGTCTACCGCCCGGAACGCGTCGAGGCCGTGATGGCCCTCGACGAGAAGGAAGCCATCCGAGACCGCAGGCTGCTCGTCGTCGGCCTCGCCGTGCTCACTGCAGTGACGGCCGCGTTCGTCCTGCAATCGCTACTCCACCTCGAGCCGTCGGTCGTCGCGCTCGTCGGCGGCCTGGTGCTGCTCGCGCTGTCCCGGCTCGACGCCGAGGACGTCGCCCGCGACGTCGAGTGGCCCACCCTGATCTTCTTCGCCGGCCTGTTCGTCATGGTCGGAGCGCTCGTGAACACCGGCGTCATCGACACGCTGGCCACCAGCGCCGCGAACGCCGCCCAGAGCCGCCTGGCCTGGGCGTCCGTCGGCCTGCTGTGGGGCTCAGCGGTGTTCTCCGGGCTCGTCGACAACATCCCGTACGTCGCAACGATGAGCCCCGTCGTCGCCGAGCTCGTCACCGCCGAAGGCGGCGGCGAGCAAGCCCGTTCCCTGTGGTGGTCCCTCGCCCTGGGCGCCGACCTCGGCGGGAACGCCACCGCCGTCGGTGCCTCCGCGAACGTCGTCGTCCTCGGCCTCGCCGAGAAGGCCGGTCACCGGATCGGCTTCTGGGGCTTCACGAAATACGGCCTCGTCGTCGCGTTCGTGACCATCGCCCTGTCCACGCCCTACGTGCTCCTGCGCTACTTCGTGCTCTCATGACGCGACCGCGTCGCCCGTGCTCCGGGGCGAGACTTCGAACATCGGGCGGAGGGTCGTTCGCGGACTCGGGCAACACTGCGGAGGTGACTGCTCTCTCCCGCCCCCCGCCGAAGGGCACCAGAGCCGGACGTAGGCCCGCAGTGCTCCTCCCGGACGCCGTGCTGGGCGCAGACGTCACGTTCACCGCGATCGCGATCGGGCTGCTCCTGCTCGTCGCCTGTCTCGCCGGCCCGCTCCGCCTGTCCCTGGTCGCCCACCCCCACCGTGTCGCGGGGCGTGGCCCGCCGCCTCAGTAGGCGGCACGCGCGGCACGCACCCACGATCCCGCGCGGCCGGCGACCCTCTGCCACGACCCACCGCACGTCGTCCACCTGTCCGGGGCGCACGCTGCGGTCCGCTCAGGTGCGCGCGCCGTCACGCACGACGACGAGGCATCCGCCGCGCCGCCGAACGGGGCCCACCGTCATGGGACTGCCCGAGGGCTGGCGGGTTCAGGTGGGGCCGAGCGCCTGGCCGTCGGGGCGCGCCGCACGGGCGGCGCCGTCCTTGAGCTCGATGAACAGGGCATGGGTGGGGGTGTCGCCGATGTTCTCGCCAGCGCGTGTTTGGGCCCTCACCCAGCGGACCTGGCCGGCCGGCAGGTCGACCTGGACCTGACGCCCGTCAGAGCTGATGCGTCGGCTGAACGGGCCGAGGGTGTACATGACGGTGTCCGGGTGGCGGTGCGGGGAGGTCGTGTCCCCCGGCGCGTCGAGATACTCCAGAACCCGGACCCGGTCGTTCTCGAACACCACGCGGTACAGATCCGGGTTGGTGACCGCGGGATCCAGCGAGACGTCCTCGCCGGAGCGTTCGGGCGTTGTGTCGTGTGCGGGGGTGGCTTGGGTGGGCATCCGTTCCTCCGTGGGCAGCGCCGTCGGCCTGCGTCGTCCCGATCTTTCCCCAGTCGCACGCCAGCCAGAGCACAGGTGGGATTGGAGTACCATGATGACATGACAGTCCCATATGAGGAAGGGGGCAGGAGTCGCCAGAAGGCCCGTACCCGCGCGGCCCTGGTGGACGCGGCGCGACGGTTGATGACGGCCGGGGCGATGCCGTCGGTGGAGCAGGCAGCCGCGGAGGCCGGTGTCTCGCGAACGGCGGCCTACAGGTACTTCCCGACGCAGACCGACCTGGTCCTCGCGGCGCATCCGGAGGTCCGTCAGGAGTCGGTGCTGCCCACCGACGCCCCACGGGACGTCAACACTCGTGTCGGGCTGGTCCTCGACATCCATCTCCGGACGCTGCTGGAGTGGGAGCCACAGCTGCGAGCCACACTTCGACTGTCACTGGACCCTGACGTCGACAGGTCCCGCCTCCCGCTGCGCCAAGGGCGGGTGATCACATGGCTGGAGGACGCCCTTGCGCCGCTGCGCCTCACGAGACCGGACGTTGACGTCCAGCGCCTGGCTGTCGCCATCCGCTCAGCCGTCGGCATCGAGTCCCTCGTGTGGCTCGTCGATGTCGCCCGGCTCACCCGAGAGGACGCCGTCGAACTGCTGCGGTTCAACGCCACCGCCATCCTGACTGCGCACCTGGCCGCCGCGTGACCCTCCGAACGCACCCTTCGGCCGTGGTGCGCCCTGCACCGACCGGCTCGTTGGAGCCACTCGGCGAGGACTTCGGGCGCCGCAGACGGAAGCGGCATCACGCCCGGCGACCACACGGACGAGCCGGTCACCGAGCCACGTGGCCGAGGTCCACCGACTGGTGTTCGACCGCGTGAGCAAGACCCGTCGAGCAGCTGACCACGATCGCCACGAAGCGTGCGAGCGGTCTCGTCGACGACCTCGGGATGCCGCTCCAGTCGCTTCACGACGACTGACGCGTCGACAGCGGCCCGCCGGCCCGCGGCTACGGCACCCCGACCGCCCTGGAGCTCGCCGCCCGGATCGCCCAGCTCGAAGGCGGGCGCCGGACGGTCTGCCGGACGTCAGACCCGGCCATCGCCTTCTCCGGTGCTGCAGGGTCGGCAGACGTCGCGAGGGCCTCTCGGGCTGGGACCGGCGACGACCCCGGCCCGAGAACCGGTCGCGATCCTCGCGCCGGTCATGTCAGCGGGACCCGCCGAGAGCGTCCACCGATCACGGGCCGGCAACGGTGCGAGACACCCGGCACACCGCGGCGATTCCCAGGGCGGTCAGAGCTGGAAGAGGCTGCCGACGGAGTTGGGCGTGAACGCGCCGGGCATCGCTGCGGCGAGGGCGTGCTGGGCCTTCCATCCGGTGCAGTGCGCGGGCACGACGACGCGAGGGTTCTCCGCGCGGAGCGCGGCGACGGTCTGCGGGATGATCTTCTCGAAGATGCCGCCGGTGAGATGGAACCCGCCGAGGACCGCGTGGACCCGGTCGACGCCGGTGAGCCGTTTGGCATGACGCACGATGTTGACGATCCCGGAGTGCCCGCACCCGGTGAGCACGACCAACCCCTTGCCCTTGATGTGCAGGACCGCGGCCTGGTCGTCGTGAATGAGGGGGTCGGGTCGCCAGTCACCGTCACGCCAGGCCTGGTGGATCGGCATGCCGGTCTCGAAGTCGGTGGTGCGGTCGACCTCGCCGGTGACGAGCAGGACGCCGTCCAGCAGGAACGAGGGACGGCGGTCCTCGACGATGGTGAACCCGGCGCCCTCGACACCGACGCGGGACGGCATCGGCAGCTCCCACGCGCCACCCCCCGGGGTGACGATCCGCCGTCGGGTCCAGAAGTCCGGGTGCAACAGCAGCGGCATCCCTGTCCTGCCGAGGCGTCGAGCCAGCCCGTCCAGCCCCATGACGTGGTCGAAGTGGCCGTGGCTGAGCACGACCGCCTCGAAGGTGTCCGGCGAGATCGCGAGCCGGTCCAGGTTGCCGATCAGCCCGTCCGGGGTGATGCCCGCGTCGAAGAGCACACGGCGGGTCCGGCCGCCGGCCCGTACCTCGACCAGCGCGGAGAAGCCGTGTTCGGCGCGCAGGAAGTCGACCGTCTTGCCGCCCTCTGCCATCTCCGACGGAATGACCGGGATCTGCCCGGCCGTCCCGACCGGCCCCCACCGCCGGACCAGGCCCTCGTCGGGCATGAGCACGTCGGAGGAGTTGTCCACCACCGTGGTGATGTCGACGCCGTCGACGGGGGTCAACGTGATCGTCTCCATGACCGAACGCTAGACGGCGTTCGGGTGTGTTGGCCACGGGCGTTGCCGGCGGATGTGCGGGCCGGTCAGGTACTCGGTGATGATTCCTGCTGGACGCCGGCCCAGATCCGGTTGGCGTGAGCTGTGCCGGGTCCGCGAGGGCCTGTGTGAGCGGGCATGCACGCTCGTCTGAGCAGTGTTCGTCTGCCCGGCCTTCAGCGGTGCCCGGCGTCGCCGAGCACGTCCTTGATCTCGCGCTTGAGGACCTTGCCGACCTTGGACCGCGGAAGGTCCGGCCAGATCTCCAGCTGCTTGGGGGTCTTGACGCCGCCGAGGCGCTCGCGGACGAACCCCGTCAGCGCGGACGCGTCGACCGTCGAGCCGGAGCGGAGCTGGACGACGGCGGTGACCCGCTCGCCCCACTTCTCGTCCGGGAGGCCGACGACGGCGCAGTCCTGGACGTCGGGGTGCCGCATGAGCGCCTGCTCGACCTCGGTCGAGTACACGTTGAACCCACCGGTGATGACCATGTCCTTGGCTCGGTCGACGATGAAGAGGTAGCTGTCCTCGTCGAGGTAGCCGATGTCCCCCGTGTGGTGCCAGCCGTGCGTCGACGCCGCCGCGGTGGCGGCGGGGTCGCGGTGGTAGCCGCGCATGACGAGCGACCCCCGGACGACGATCTCGCCGGTCTCGCCCGCGCCGAGCAACGTTCCGTCCGGTCCCATGATCCGCACTCTGACGAGCGGTGACGGGCGTCCGGCGGCGGACAGCCGCTCCCGGGCCACGGAGCCGTCGGCGTGGAAGTGGTCCGCGGGAGCCATCGTCGAGATCATCATCGGCGCCTCGGTCTGCCCGAAGAGCTGCGCCATGACAGGCCCGATCCGGGTGAGCGCCTCCTCGAGGCGGGCGGCCGACATCGGTGCCGCACCGTACCAGAAGCACTGCATCGAGCTGAGGTCCGTCGCGACGAGGCGCTCGTGCGCGAGCACCATGTAGACGAGCGTGGGCGGCAGGAACGTGTGCGTCACACGATGGTTCTCGATGTGCTCGAGGAAGCCGCCGACGTCGGGGGTGCGCATGATGACGACCTCGCCGCCGAGGGCGAGCACCGGGAAGCACAGCACGCCGGCGGCGTGGGTGAGCGGAGCAAGGGCGAGGTAGACGGGCCGGCCCTCGAAGGGGTAGCTCATGAGGGTCGCCGCGGTCATGGCCTCGAGGTTGGCGCCGGTGAGCTCGACGCCCTTCGGACGGCCCGTCGTCCCCCCGGTGCCGACGATCATCGCGAGGTCGTCGAGCGCGGGCTCGTCGACGTCCGCGGTGCGCCCGAGCGCGAGGAACTCCTCCCAGGTCAACGCGTCCGGCGGTTCGCCGTCCAGGCAGACGAGTGTCGTCAGCGTGGGCAGGTCGGGGTGCACCGCGGCGACGAGTGGGGCGAAGACCTGCTGGAACAGCAGCACGGTGCAGCCGAACAGGGCGAGGAGCTCACGGTTCTCGGCCGCCTCGTTGCGCGGGTTGACCGGACACCAGACGGCGCCGGCCCGGCTGATCCCGAAGACGCACGTGAACGACGTCGGGTCGTTCGTGGACAGGATCGCGACCCGGTCGCCGGGCCGGACGCCGCGCGCGGCGAGGGCCGCCGAGATGCGGGAGCTCAGCTCCCGCACCTCGGCATACGTCCGTGTCGAGCCGTCGGTCGTGAGGCACGGCCGGTCCGGGCCCCGGTCCGCGCCCGCGTCCAGGTAGTCGACGAGGCGCACGCGATCAGCCCTGGACCGTGACGACCGGCGGCCGGAGGAGCCCGAAGCTCGTGAGGACGCCGAGCAGCTCGCGGTGCCCGAATGCCTGGCACGCCGACGCGAACCCAGCCCGACGCGGGGGCTGCTGGAGCAGCGCGTACGCGGCGTAGGCCTGGAGCACGCCTGTCTGCTTGTAGTTCGAGTTGCCGTGGATGACGCAGTGCGCCCGGCCGAGCGGGCCGGAAGCGTGCACCGAGTCCAGCGACTTGTTGAGGCGCGGGTTCTCCCGCGGCGGCATCTGGTTCATCACCTGGGACGCGGTCGCAACGAGCGCGGCGTACTGCTCGTCGGGGGCCATGTCCTTCGTCGCCTCGACCGCGGCCGCGACGATCTGCGGGACGCCGGTCATGAGCGCCTTGTTGAACACGCCGCCGAGCACCTTGACGTTCGCCACCCGAGGGTCGCGGCGGTACCAGACGGGGTGCGACGTCCCGCCCCACGGCAGCGCGAGCGCGAGCTCGTGCTGGCCGGGGAGCGCAAGCTGGTAGAGGCCGGCGCCGGTGTCCCATGGGACGTACTCGTTCTGCTCGAGGTAGTACGCGCCGGCGAGCGCCGCGTTGACCAGGATCGTCAACGTCGAAGCGATCGTCGGGCTGCCGCCCCAGAACACCGCGATGTCGAGAGTGTCCAGGCCCGGTGTCTCGAGACAGAGCTCGGCGGCGATCTCGCCCGTCGTGTACATCTGGGCGACGCCCGGCGCGAGGAGCAGTCCCTTCGCGGCGAAGTCCGCGCCGTACGTCGTGTCGCACGTGACGAGCCAGTCCTGCTCGCCCGTCGTGTCCAGGTAGTGCGTCCCGGTGGCGAGACACGCCTCGACGACCTCGGGGCCGTGGGTGCGGAACGGGCCGACGGTGTTGCAGACGACGGACGCACCGTCGAACAGCCCCTTGAGCGACTCGACGTCGTGGCCGGCCTGGACGACCTCGTAGTCGGCCGTCTCGATGCCGGCCACGTTCGAGGCCATGCTCGACTTCAGTCTGCCCTCGTCACGGCCGGCCGCCACGAACGGGACATTGTACTCGCGCAGGTACTCGCAGATGAGCCGGCCGGTGTACCCGGAGGCGCCGTAGACGACGACGGGCTTGCTGCTGGCGGCCATGGTCACATGCCCATCCCGCCGTCGACCGGCAGGCCGACACCGTTGATGAACCGGGCGGCGTCCGAGGCAAGGAAGACGACTGCGTCGGCCACGTCGGCGACCTCGCCGAGCCGGCCGGACGGTGTGAGGCCGACGACCGCGGTGACCGCCTCCTGCGGAGAGCCGAACAGCCCGATCTCGGCGACGTCGTCGGCCAGGCCGGCGCCCATCGCGGTCGGGACGAGCCCCGGGTGGATGCAGTTGACCCGGACGCCGTAGCCGAGCTTGCCGGACTCCATCGCGGCGACCCGGGTGAGCCGGTCGACGCCCGACTTCGTCGCGGAGTAGACCGAGATGCCGGGGAAGGCGATGGTCGCCGCGACCGACGCGACGTTGACGACGACCCCGCCGGCGCCGGCCGCGCCGCCGGGCCGCATCGCGCGGAAGGCGTGCTTGATGCCGAGCGCGGTGCCCAGGAGGTTGACCTCGAGCTGGGTGCGGGCGGCCGCCGGGTCGAGGTCCACGAGCAGGCTGGTGATCTCGACCCCGGCGTTGTTCACGACGATGTCCAGGCCGCCGAGTCGGCTCACGGCATCGCCGACGGCGGTCTCCCAGCCGGCGTCGTCGGTGACGTCGAGGTGGACGAACGTGTGTCCCGCGCCGAGCGAGTCGGCGACCTTCGTACCGAGCTCGTCCTGGACGTCGGCGACGGCGACGGTGGCCCCCGCGGCGGCGAGAGCCTGCGCCATCCCCTCGCCCAGGCCTTGCGCACCGCCGGTCACGAGCGCGCGGCGCCCGGTGAGATCGAGATGTGTCATGGGAGCTCCGTTGCTCGCAAGGGTGGTGGCGCCCATCACACCCGCCGTCTTGACGTCCGTCAAGAGTTCTCTTGACATTCGTCAGGAGAAATCTGGACGACTGTCAAGAAGGATGTTGGACGCCTAGCATGGGCCTGTGGGACGGACCGAGGTGACCCGTCGGCGCGCTGCGCGCCCCGTCGACAAGTTCGACGAGCGGCGCGACCAGCTCGCCGAGTCCGCTCTGCAGACGCTCGGGACGCTCGGCTACGCGCGCACGAGCCTGCGGGAGATCGCGAACAACTCCCCGTTCAGCCACGGTGTCGTCCACTACTACTTCCAGGACAAGCTCGAGCTGGTCGTCTACAGCGTCCGCTATTACAAGGCGCGCTGCGTGACGCGGTACGACTCGGTCGTCCAGGAGTCCAAGACCGCCGCCGAGCTCGTCGACCGGTTCGCGGACCGGCTCGCCGAGACGATCCGGGACGAGGCCCCGATGCACCGCCTCTGGTACGACCTGCGTGCCCAGAGCATGTTCGAGCGCTCTCTCCGGGACGCCGTCTCGCAGATCGACGCCACGCTCCAGGACATGATCTGGCGGGTCGTGAGCCGCTACGCCGAGCTGGCCGGGCGGGAGCCGGCCCTCACTGCGCCGGTGGCGTACGGCATGCTCGACGGGCTCTTCCAGCAGGCGCTCCTGGCCTACGACGACATCCCGGACGAGACGCTCGACGCCCTCGTGAGCCAGGTCCGCTGCGTCATGCCGACGCTGCTGGCCCCCAGCAGTGACGCGTCGGCCGGCGCCTGACGCGTCACCGACGTCAACCGCTCTCGGTGACGACCTCCCGGGTCTCGGGTTCACCCGCGATGTGACCGCGGGCGCCCCGGCCGCGACGAGCAGCTCGACACCCGGGTGAGCTGGGACTCGGCGAAGGCCGAGCCCCGGCCGCCGGCCCGGACGATCGTCACCGAGATCTCGTGCCGGCCGCTGCTGATCGCCCACAGGCCGTGGCTGTCGATGGTGCTGATCGGCATGGTTCCGCCTGCCGACCTCGCGACGTGGTGCTGAGACCCGTGCCGTCTCTCACGGGGGGCCGGACGACCGGTGCGGATCCGCACCGGTCCCGGCGAGCGTGGGCCGTGGCGTCGGCCGGGGACCGGCGCCGGGCGAGTTACCCCGACAGGGATGATGACGGCGGCCCGGTCCGCGGACATCCTGGCTCTAGGCTCACGACGTCCGAGGGGCCGACGTGGCCGACTGTCGGCACACTTACAGCGGGAGACGAGCGATGACGACCTTCACCGTGTGGAAGTTCGACGACCCGGAGGGTGCAGATCGGATCTTGGAGAACCTCAGGCAAGCCGAGTCCGACGGGTTGGTCAAGATCGACGACCATGCGGTCGTCAGCTGGCCCGCGGGCGCAGCGCACCCGGACACCAAGCACGGGCACGAGGAGAAGTGGGTCGGGGCCGGGTGGGGCGGGGTCTTGGGCCTGGTGATCGGGACCCTGTTCTTCGTGCCGGTGATCGGTGGCCTCGCGGGTGCCGCGATCGGCGCCCTGGCCAAGGCCAGCGAGGATGCCGGGATCACCAAGGAACAGCTCGAGACGATTCGCAGGGAGGTGACCGAGGGCACGTCGGCCCTCTTCCTCGTCACCGAGCAGGGTGACTTCGACCGGCTGGCTGAGCGGCTGCACGGCATGCACAGCACGCTCATCGCCACGAACCTCACCGACGACGAGAAGAACGTCCTGCTCACGACGTTCGGCAGCTGAACCAACCCGCCCGACCGGCCCCGACCTGCCCCGACCGGCCCCGACCGGCGCCGGTCGGGCCGGTCGGCGCCGGGCCGAGCGAGGTCCGTCAGACAGGCGTCGGCACGCGCCGGAGGGGCAGACTCGGCTCGTGGTAGCCGTCCGGGCTTTCTGATGCTCGGGCAGGGCCACGTCGCGGTGCTGCAGCGCGGTGTACGGGATGCTGCTCAGGAGGTGGCTGACGAGGTTGAGCCGGCGCCCCGCCTCGTGCCGTCGTTGTTCACGACGTTCCAGGGCGCCCGCGCGGTGTCCGTGGCGCGGAACATGACCCGCTCCGTGATCCACCTGATCGTGCCGCCCCTGCCCGACGGGTCGCGGCCCTCGACGACGATGCAGACGAACCGTCAGATCGTTGCCGGCGAGGTGGCCGGTGCCGGCTCGGCATCCTGACCGGCCCGCGCGTCCTTGCGGGCCCGCGCCGGTGCGACCGCGACCCGCGCGTCGATCGTCGCCACGTGGGGAGCCCTCCGCCGCCGGACGAGCTTGGCGCCCTCGACGACCACGGGCAGCGCGAGCGCGAGCGCGATGCACGCCAACCACTGCGGGCCGGTGAGGGCCTGGGTCTGAAGGCTGCGCTGCAGGAAGTCCGCCTGGGTCGCGATCACGATGAGGACGACGGTGACCAACCCGATCGCCGAGGCCTTGAGGATCGGTGGGGTCAGGCCGGAGGTGGGATCCCGACGGTTGGTCAGTGCGTTGAAGGCGGTGCCCACTCCCATCACCACGAACGCCATCGTCATGGACGCGCTCGGCGCGTCGGTGCGCGGCTCGTCGGGACCGGCCACCAGCGGCACGAGCGCGGCGACGAACAGCACCGTGGCGTACAGCACCCAGAACACCACCGCCGTGCGGTTGGTGATCGGCACCCCGGGGTCGCGCGGCGGCCGCTGCATGACGTCGGGGTCACCGGGGTCCACGGCGATGGTGATGACGCCGACCGCGGTCGCGAAGAAGAACAGGTAGAGCACCATCGAGGGGGTCAGCGCCACGCCTTCGTTGATGTTGAAGATGGTGGCCGCGACGAACAGCATCACCAGGGACAGGAGCTGGGTCATCTGGTACCGCACGTACGAGACGATCTTCTCGTAGACCCGGCGGCCGATCTCGACCGCGTGCACGAGGGTGCCGAAGTTGTCGTCGGTGAGGATCATCCGCGCGGCCTGCTTCGTGACCTCGCTGCCGCTGCCCATCGCGACCCCGATGTCGGCCTGCTTCAGCGCCGCGGCGTCATTGACGGCATCGCCGGTCATCGCGACGATCAGTCCCTGCTCCTGCATCGTCCGGGCGAGGCGCAGCTTGTCCTCCGGCGACACCCGCCCGAAGACGTGCAGCTCCGGTAGTCGCCGGGCCAGCTGGTCGTCGGACAGCTCCTGCAGCTCCTTGCCGCTGATCGCGCCGGGTCCGAGCCCGAGCGTCTCGCCGATGGCCTGAGCGGTGATGGCGTAGTCACCGGTGATCATCCGGACGTCGATCCCGGCCTGCTGCGCGACCCGGACGGCGTCCTTCGCCTCTGCACGCAGCGGGTCGATGATGCCCACCATGCCGACGAAGCCCAGGCCGCGCGTCAGCGACATCGGGTCCCCGGTGAGCGCCGGGAGCTCGTCCGCGTCGAGGAACCGTGCCGCGAAGGCGAGCACTCGCAGGCCCTTGCCGGCCATCCGGCGGTTCGCCGCCTCGATGTCCGCGCGCATCGTCTCGATCGGCACCTGGGACCCGCTCAACGGACCTCCGGCCTCGCCGCAGCGGGCCAGGACGACGTCGGGTGCGCCCTTGACCAGCTCGACGACGCGCTCGGTGCCGTCGGCCAGGTACCGGTGGAAGGTCGCCATGAACTTGTAGTCGGAGTCGAACGGCACCTCGGCGAGTCGCGGGTAGGTCCGCCGGGTCTCGTCGGCGTCCACGCCCAGCTTGGCCGCGAGCACGACGAGTGCCGCCTCCGTGGGGTCGCCGACCACGGTGCCGTCGTCGCTGACGGTGGCGTCGCTGTCGAGCGAGAGCCCCAGGGCCAGTCGCGTGAAGTCGGGCACCGGCTTGCCCGCCACGGACCTGATCGCGCCGGACTTGCGGTAGCCCTCGCCGTCGACGGTGAACCACGCGCCGCCCGTGTAGAGGGTCGAGACCATCATCTCGTTCATCGTCAGGGTGCCGGTCTTGTCCGTGTTGATGGCGCTCGTCGCACCCAGCGTCTCCACGTCGGTGAGGTTCTTGACGATGGCCTTCGCCTGCGCCAGGTTCTTGGCGCCGTACGAGAGGAGCGCGGCGACGAACGCCGGCAGGCCCGTCGGGATGGCCGAGATGGCCATCGCGCTGCCGAGCAGCAGCAGCTGGTCGACCGGGGTTCCGCGCAGCCAGCCCACGACGACGATGAACGCGACGGCGGTCCACGCGATGATGCCGAGCACCTTGGTCAGCGCGTCCAGCTCCTTCTGCAGCGGTGACCTCGTCCTCTCGACCTGGGTCAGCATCGTCGCGATCTGCCCCATCTTGGTCTGCATGCCGGTCGCCGTGACGACCATCCTCGCCGTGCCCCGGGTCACCGACGTGTTCTGGAACAGCATGTTCGACCGGTCGCCGAGCGCGACGTCCCCCGCGGGCAGCACGGCGGCGTCCTTGGGCACGGGCGCGCTCTCTCCGGTCAGCGCCGCCTCCTGCGCCTCGAGCGTGGCGGAACGCAGGATGCGGCCGTCCGCCGGGACGAGGTCGCCGGCCTCGAGGTTCACGATGTCGCCCGGTACGAGCTCGACGGCGGGCATGACGAGCAGCGTGCCGTCGCGGAGCACCTTGGCCTCCGGCACCTGCAGCTTCGACAGCGCGTCGACGCTGGCCCGGGCCTTCAGCTCCTGCCGGGAGCCGAGGACGACGTTGAGCAGGACGAGAAGGCCCACGATGACGGCGGTGGAGACCTCGGCGATCAGCAGGCTGACGATGACCACCACGATCAGCATGATGTTCATCGGGTCGCGCAGCTGCTGAAGCGCCACCGCCCATGCCGAGGGCGGCTTCTCGGCGGCGATGCGGTTCGGCCCGTACCGGCTCGACCGAGCCCCCGCCTCCGCGCGGGTGAGCCCGCGTCCGTCGTCGCTGTGCAGCGCCGCCACCACGTCGCTCGCGGGGAGGGCGTACCAAGCGCGCTCGGCGGTGGCCGTGGTCGCTGGCTGGTCGACGGTGTTGGTCCCGTCGGTCATCGTAGGCCCCCAGGGTCCGGCAGGCATATCGCGCACGGCGTCGCGAGCATGATCCACGCTCGCAGCCCCGCCCGCGTCACCCGCCGGGGATGGTTGTCCGGTCCCGGTGAGTGCCGGTCTCCTGTCGGTACCGGTTTCATGTCGGTGCCGGTTTCATGTCGGTGCCGAGTGCGAACCCTCGGTACGCACGGTGTCCTTGCGGAGCCATCGACCGAGCGTCCCCTCGTCGTGGGCCACGACCTCGCCCAGGACGGCCGTCAGAAGCAGACAGAACGACATCACGTACAGCCAGCCGATGTAGGTGAAGGCGACGCCGATGCTCCCGTACCGGTCGGCGCTGGACTCCAGGGCATGCGGCAGGTACACCGAACCGACCGGGCGGACGACCAGCATCACGGCGCTGAAGGCGAGGCCTCCGGGGGCCAGCATGCGTGCCGGCACGGCGCCGCCGAGCAGCAGCCACGGCAGGAGGACGGCGACGCCGAGGTCGGAGATCGGGGGAAGGATCGCCGCCCAGAGGTTCGGCAGCGGCAGCGCATCGGTGAGATACGACAGCAGTCGTGTCCCGATGAGGGACGCGGCCACTGTCAGCACGCTGACGAGCCAGCGCCAGGTCGCGACGGGCCCGACGGGCGTCTGCCGCACTCCCCAGACGGCGGAGTATGCCCGGGTGAGAGCCCGCGCGAGCCCGGTCGACGACAGCAGCACGACCACGGTGCCCACGACCCCGAAGGCGCTGAACCCGGTCTGGCTCCACGCGTCCTCTAACACGGACCGGGAGGCCTGCGGTATGTGCGCGAGCTCCACCAGGCGCTTGCTGTCAGTGGGTCCGAGCATCGCACCCAACAGGATGATGATGGGAAAGATCGACGTGAACGCCTGCGCCGCGAGGGTCATCGACCGGTCGAAGATCTGCACCCGGGAGATCCCGGTCATGGTCCGGCCGACGAGCCGGGCCACCCACCGCCGCGTCAGCCAGGCGATCGCCGGCCGCAGCCGCTCCGGCACGACGGCCAGGAGTCGGGCGACGTGCGCCTCCCACTCGGCGTGCTCCCGGTCCGGCGGGCCCGTCGGGTCGGGCCGGGCGACCTCGGGAACATCTCGCACGCTGTCACCTCGAGGTCCGGGGGACCGTCCGTCGGGTGCGGCCGTCGCGATCTCGGTCCGGCGGCAGATCCGCGGGCTTCCCACTTGCCGAGATGAGCGCGTCGACCCAACGCGTCGCCGGGTCGATGTCGACGAGCAGCCCCTTGGTGAGCAGGCTCAGCGGGATCGCCAGCAGGGCGCCGAGCGGGCCGAGGATCCAGGCCCAGACCACGAGCGACAGGAACGACATCGTGGCGGACAGGCCCACGGCGTCACCGACGACCTTCGGCTGGATCACCGACTGGATCACGAAGTTGACGACGCAGTACAGCGCGATGACCTCGAGCATCTTCGTCGGGCCGCCGTCCAGGAGCCCCAGGAGCGCCGGTGGCACGAGGCCGATGATGAAGCCGATGTTCGGGATGTAGTTGGTGATGAACGAGAGCAGGCCCCACAGCAACGGCAGGGGGACGCCGAGCGCCCAGAGGCCGAGGGCGTCGATGACGGCGACGATCAGCCCGAAGATCGTCGCCACGAGCAGGTAGCGCCGGGTGCCCTGGGCGAAGGTGCGCAGCGCGTAGACGACCTCTGGGCGTTGCTCCGCCACCCTGCCGAGCCGGGCCGGGTAGTTGCCGGCGTCGAGGCACATGAAGAGCAGGACGGCGAGCAGGAAGAAGGCGTTGGACAGCAGGCCGAGGGCTCCGCCCAGCACCGCCTCCACGATGGCCGCGACGCTGCCGGGCTGGATCTGGCTCGTCAGGTCGCTGATGCTCTTCGAGTCGATCCCCCAGCTGCTGAGCGTCGTCGACACGTCGTTCGCCAGATCCTCGAACTGGGCCTGGTACGTCGGCAGGAGCTGCAGGAGGCGGCCCGCGGAGACCACCAGGGCGGCGCCCAACCCGAAGAGCACCAGGTACACCGTCGCCATCAGGGCCAGCGTGGCCGCCCAGCCCGGTGCACCCTTCCGCCGCAGCCACGTGCCGAGCGGGCTGGCGGTGACGGTCAGCATGAGGGCCAGGAAGGCCGGCGCGAGGATGCTGGCGATCGACTGCAGGCCCGCCACCACGATCACGGCGCCCGCCAGGCCGAGCATGACGATCACCCCGCGGGGCAGGGCGTAGGCGCCGTCCCCGGTGCTGCCGAGCAGACGTCCGGGGACGGCGCCGTTGTGGCGTCCGCGGACCCGCACGACCGGACGGCGGTACTGCGTCGACCTCTGCGTCACGCTGCACCCCTTCGTCGACCCGGCCGCCGGGCCTAGCGGATCTACCTCAGCTGGACTTGAGCTCGCGGCCGTGGACGGCCAGAGCGTAGATCACCAGGACGTCCGTGGCGATGATGATGGTGCTCCAGACGGGGTAGGCCGGGAGGAACACGATGTTGAGCAGGGCGCTGACCAGGGCGACGATGATGCCGACGATGCGGGCCCACATCTGGCCGACGAGGATGCCGAAGCCTGCGGCGATGGCGATGAGGCCGATGATCAGGTGCGTCCAGCCCCAGGCGGTGTAGTCCATCGAGACCACCAGACCGTTGCGGCTGACCAGGTAGACCTCGTTCTTGAACAGGGCGACCAGGCCCTCGATGGCCTGGAAGCCGCCCATCATCAGCAGCATGATGCCGCCGAAGAGGACGAAGCCCACCCATGCCGTGGGCTCGTTGCCGCGGGACCTGCCGGCGGTGTAGCTCTGCGTATCCGACATTGCGATGCCACCTTTCCTTGGGAGTCAGTGCGGTCGGCCGGCCATCAGGTCCGGACGTCGGGTGTGGCGCCAGGGGACGGCGCCGGCGGAGGGCCCGTGACCGTCGCGCTCGCCGGCAGGACGTCACCGGGCGGCAGGAGGACGACGCCCCCGTGCGCGACGGTCGACCGTGCGACGAAGCCGGTCCCGATCGGCGCGCTGAAGCGGAGCGCCACCAGCGACGCGAGCACGGCAACCTCCTCCGGTCGGCCCTCGTGACGATGATCGCCGCTGCGTGTCGACCGCGCGCCATCCGCGGCGAGTGAGAAGGGTGGCCGGGCGTGCAGACCGGGGCCGGGGCGGGGCGTTCGGGCGACGCGGGAGGCGGGTGCTCTCACGGTCATTCGCCGCGGACGATCCCTGCGGCCGGCCCCCGCGCTGACATGTGATGTGACCTCGGCCGCGCTCGCGTTGATCATGGCCGTCGTGTTCGCCTGGGGGGCGTTCTCGGCGCGGCTGGTGCGCGCCGACCTCACCGCCCCCATCGTCTTCGTCGGCGTCGGGGCCCTGTTCGCAGCCTTCACCTCGGTGGGCGCGGAGACGGACGCCGCCGGCCGAGAGGCGATGAGGGCGCTGACCGAGGCGACCCTCGTGTGGGTGCTGTTCTCCGATGCCGCCCGGGTCGGGGTCCGTGAGCTGCGGACCGACGCCGGCGTCTACGGCCGCCTCCTCGGCGTGGCGCTGCCGCTGACGGTGCTCGTGGGAGCCCTCGGCGCCTGGTGGGTCCTCGGCGCGCCGATGCCGTGGCTCGCGCTGCTCATCGGTGCGGCGCTGGCTCCGACCGACGCCGCCCTCGGGGCCATCGTGATCGTCCATCCCGCGGTGCCGCTGCGGATCCGGCGGATCCTCAACGTGGAGAGCGGGCTGAACGACGGCATCGTCACGCCGGTCGTGCTCCTGGCCATCGCGGGCGTGGCGGCGACCGAGGGGGACTCCGGTCCCACCGTGCTCGGGGCCGCCCTCCAGCTCGCGGGCGGCGCCCTCGTCGGTGCCGCCGTGGGCACGGCGGGCGGTTGGCTGCTGCGCGAGGGGCGCCGCCGTGGCTGGGCCGAGGAGAGCTTCGCCGGCCCCGCCGTGCTGGCCCTCGCGCTCCTGGCCTACGCGGGTTCCCTCGCCGGCAACGGCAACGGCTTCGTCGCCGCGTTCGTCGGAGGCATCGCGTTCGGGCACGTCGCCGGTCGCGGCGGCCCGCGGGAGGTGTTCTACGTCGAGCAGACGGCCGGGCTCGCGTCCCTGCTCGTCTGGATGCTGTTCGGGGCGGTCGCGGTGCCGCTGCTCTACGGACGCCTGGACTGGCAGATGCTGGTGTACGCCCTGCTGAGCCTCACCGCCGTCCGGATGATCCCGGTCGCCCTGAGCCTCGTCGGTGCCGGTCTCGGACTCCGCACCGTGCTGTTCGTCGGCTGGTTCGGTCCTCGCGGGCTCGCCTCCGTCGTGTTCGCCCTCCTCGCCGTGGAGGAGCTGGGGGTCGACGCGCGGCCGGCGGTCGCGGTCATCGTCCTGGCCGTGCTGCTCAGCGTGCTGGCGCACGGGCTGACGGCCGGTCCTCTGGCCGCCCGCTACGGCGCTCAGGTCTCGGCGACGACCCGGCCCGACGACGAGGGGCCCGCAGCCGCCGCGCGCCTCGCGCGGTCTGCCGGGCCGGGCACCGGTGGCGTAGTCTCCCGATCAAGGTGAGGAGTCCGCTATGACGACGCAGGAACGGTCCGGCCGGCCCACCGCGACCGACCACCCGTCCATCGTTCGGTCGTGGCGGAGCATGACGACGGTGACGACGGTGGTCGCGGTCGTGCTCCTCGGCTGGGCCGCGCTCGGCCTGACGATCTGGCTGCTGCCGGGCATCTCGGCGTCGACGGGGTGGGACGTCCTGCTCGCGGCCCTCCTGATCGGCCTACTCGGCGCGGTCCTGCGTCCCGCGATCGCCCTGGCGCTGGGGCGGCTCGGCTGGGCCGGGGTGTTCCTCGGCTGGCTGTTCAGCCAGGCGCTGCTGGTCTATCTCGCGCTGTCGGTGACGCCAGGCCTGCAGGTCGACGACTTCTGGTCCGCCTTCTGGGCCTCCTGGTTGTACGCGATGCTGGTCAGCATCGGACTGTTCTTCGTCACCGCCGGCCAGTCCGACGCGGTCACGCAGCATCTGCTCCGGGTGAACCGTCGCTACCGGCGGGCCGCGGTGACGACGGACCTGCCGGGTGTCGTGATGATCCAGATCGACGGGCTGTCGGCACCCCTGGCCCAGTGGGCGATCTCCACCGGCGCCCTGCCGACGCTGGGCAGGTGGCTGCGGTCGGGGAGCCACACACTGGTCGAGTGGCACGCGCAGCTCCCCGCGACCACGCCGGCGAGCCAGGCCGGGCTGCTGCACGGGGCGAGCGCCGAGGTGCCGGCCTTCCGCTGGTACGAGAAGGAGTCCGGTCGCCTCGTCGTGACCAACAAGCCGAAGGACAGCGCCGAGGTCGAGTCGCGACTCACGGACGGCAGGGGCCTGCTCGCGGACGGCGGCGTCAGCGTGAGCAACGTCTTCTCCGGCGACGCCCCGACGAGCCTGCTCACCATGAGCTCGGTGGGGGCGCGGCGCACGTCGGGGCGCCCGCCCAGCTACATCAGCGCCTACCTCATCGACCCGTTCGGGCTCACCCGGTCCCTGATCCTGACGGTGGGCGAGATGGTCAAGGAGCTGCACCAGGCCCGTCGTCAGCGGGCGCGGAACGTCGAGCCGCGGATTCCTCGGGAAGCCTCCTACGTGCTGCTGCGCGGCCTGACCAACGTCCTGCTCCGCCAGCTCAACGTGTCGATCATCGCCGAGCACATGATGCGTGGCGCGCCGTCCGTCTACTGCGACTTCGTCGACTACGACGAGATCGCGCACCATGCCGGCCCGGCGCGTCCGGAGTCGCTGGCGGCGCTCGAGGGCATCGACAGCGTCCTGGGCACGCTGGAGGAGCTGGCCGCGTCGGCGCCGCGTCCGTACCACGTCGTCGTGGTCTCCGACCACGGGCAGAGCCAGGGCGCCACCTTCCTCCAGCGGTACGGCATGAGGTTGGAGGATCTGGTGCGCCAGCTCATGGGGACGCCCGACCAGAGCGTGGTCGCCACCGAGGAGGACGAGCAGAAGGGACGCGCCCGGGCGCTGCGCGCCGGGCTGCTGCACGAGTCGGCCGGGGCCACCGACGCGTCGACCCCCCTTGCGGAGCGTCCGGAGCTCGTGGTCATCGCGTCCGGCAACCTCGGCATGGCGTACCTCGCCCGGCACCCCGGCCGGCTCACGCTGGAGGAGATGGAGCAGCGCTACCCCGCCCTGCTCGCGGGCCTCGCCCAGCATCCCGGCGTCGGCTTCCTCATGGTGCGGTCCGAGAGCCTCGGCCCCGTGGTGCTGGGTCGGGCCGGCCGCCGCTACCTCGTCGACGACCGGGTCGAGGGAGTGGACCCGCTCCCGCCGTTCGGTCCCTACGCCGCCGACGACCTGCGCCGCCACGACACGCTGGCCCATGTCGGCGACATCCTGCTCAACAGCCTGATGGACCCCGAGACGGAGGAGGTGGCCGCGTTCGAGGAGCTGATCGGCTGCCACGGCGGCCTGGGCGGGTGGCAGAACCGGCCGCTGCTGGTCCACCCGGCGGCCTGGCCCGTGGAGATCGAGCTCATGAGCGCCGACGCCGTGCACCGGCAGCTGGTGCAGTGGCTGGAACGGCTCGGCCAGCGCACCGGGCTGCCGGAACCGGTGCAGCGCACCGCCTGACCGCTGCCGCGTCGGACGCCGTCCCCTCGGTCCGCGTCGAGCCGGTCACCGGGCGCGGCCAGGCTCGTCCGGTTCCCCGGCCCCGGCGGTCTCGGCGGAGCCGTCGGTGGCCTGTCGCCAGCCCCGCGGACGCCAGTGCTCCACGAGCTTCGCCACCGCGGTGACGAGGAACAGCTGACCGACGAGCGCCTCGAGCACCGCGAGACTCTGGGCCGGGTTGGTCGCGGGCACGAGGTTGCCGTAACCGGTCGTCGTCATCGTGACGAAGCTGAAGAACAGGGTCTGTGACAGGGTCCCGTCGCCGGCGTCGCCGAAGAGCGGGCCCGGCTGCAGCTCGCCGATGCATGCGTAGGCGAACCCGAACGCCATGCCGATGAGCAGGTACGCCGCCAGCGCCCCGAACATCGTCTGCTCGTCGACCCCCTGGTGCTGGGCGAGGTCCCGGACGATCGAGGGCGGCGCGAGAAGGTAGAGACCGCTGGCCGCCAGGAAGGTCAGCCCGACCAGCGGGGAGGCGTGCTGGAGGAGGTCCACCATCGAGGCGATCATGGCGAGCGCGAAGACGGCGGCGGCGGCCAGCCGGAGCGCAGGGCGGGCACGGGCCACGCGCAACGCCTGCCAGACCGTGCCGGTCTGCACGAACAGCAGGACTGCGACGATCCAGCTCTGGTCGGCCCGCAGCGCCAGCCCGTAGGTGGCGACGATGAGGAGCAGGACGAGGCCGTACCCGCGCCGCGGGGGCCGGCGCATCGCCCGCCGGTCTGCTGCCGCTCCGCCGCGGTCCACCCGCTCGGTCACGCCGGACCGGTCCGGATCAGTGGGACGGGTCCGTCACCGGCTCCGGGTCGTCGTCGGGCAGCCGACGGACCTCGATGAGCCGCAGGCCGAGACTGTGCAGGCGCGCGATGAGCCCGATGACGGCGGACTGGTCCGGCAGGGATCCGTGCAGCACGGTCTCCGGGGGTTGGACGCTCACCGTGAGTTCCTGGAGTTCTGCCAGCAGATCCGCCGGGATCATCCCGGAGATCCGGACCTCGTACGTCCCCTCAGGCATGGCCCTTCCCCTCTGCTGAGCCGCCCATTCCGACGCGCCGGAACGTCGCCCGTTCCCGGGTCGCCTCCGGACACGCCGAAGCGACGTCTGCCGGACGTGTCCGAGGTGGAGTCGCAGCGATCGCGCTCCCCAACCGACCCTGTCGGCGCCAGTGTGGGTCGACGCGGCTGCGTGCACGTCATCCCGGACGGGTGATGGCTCTCAGATCCGGACGGATGATGGCTCTCAGATGAGGCCGAGCGAGCGGGCGCGCCGCACCGCCTCGTTGCGCCGAGACGCGGACAGCTTGCGCAGGATGCTGCGTACATGCGTCTTGACCGTGTTCACGGACACGTAGAGGGTGGCGGCGATCTCCTCAGTCGGCAGCATCGCGGCCATGCCCTGCAGGACCTCCATCTCGCGCCGACTCAGCGCCTCGACGATGACCAGGCCGTCCGGGTCCGGACCGCGGTCGGCGCGGTGCGCAGCCGCGGGCGCGGTGCCCTGCAGCGCCCGGTACTGCTCGAGGAGCTCGTCGTCGTCGCGCAGAAGGCGGCGCAGCTGTGCCCACACCTCTTGCACGGCGCGGCGCTGCGACTCCGGGGCGGCGATCCGCAGTGCGTGCCGGAGGGCGCTGCGCGCCGCGTCCCGCTCTCCGAGCTGCGCGGCGACGGTGGCCAGGGTGAGCCATGCCTCCACGGCGATCGGCGGGGCGAGCGTGGCGGAGCCGACGACGGGCCGGACCATCTCGCGCGCCTGTTCGGGCTCACCGCGCGCGGCGAGCGCCGCGGCGTGGAGCACGACGACCTCCGGCGGCGGCTCGGTGAACCGACGCACCGCCTCCAGGGCCTCGTCGGGCCGGCCCATGGTGACCAGCAGGCGTGCACGGGCAACGACGACGTCGCGGGCGAGCCACTCGGGTGGCTCCGGCCCGTCGGCCGCCGTCGCGACCTGGTCGAGCGCGGCCAGCGCGCCGCGCAGCTCGCCTCCAGCCTGCAACCGTCGCGACTTCACCAGGGCGAAGGCGGCCAGGACGAGCCCGTCGGAGCCCTGGTGGCGCTTGGGGTCCGCGAGGCGCAAGTGCCTCCCGGCCGCGTCGACGTCGTACCGTTCCATCGCCACCCACGCCAGCGCGAGGTGCGCGCCCACCGGCCGGCGCGCCGCCTCGAGGCCGCACCGGTCGGCGAGATCGAGCGCCTCGGCGGCCAGCTTCTCGGCGTGCCTGAGCCGGCCCCTGTGGGCCTCGATGACGGCGAGATGCTGCAACCAGCCGGCCCGGAGGTACTCGCAGTCGCCCTCGGCCGCGGTCGTGGCCTCGGTCAGGGTCACGGTGGCGGCATCGATGGCGCCGAGGCTGCTCTGCGCGAGACCCTTCGCGGCCAGCGTGAGAGCCCGCAGCTCGGGACACCTCGCCAGCTCGTCGGGGGGTGCCTGGGCCAGGGCGTGCTCGGTCACCGGGCTCATCTGCAGCACTCGGGCGTGGTCGTCGCACGCTGCGGCCAGGAGGACGCCGAGGATGTGGTCGGCGAGGGCCAGCGCCTGGCTGTACTCCCAGCCGCGCCTCATGACCAGCTCCTGCGCACGGCTCAGCTGGTACTCGCAGCGCTCGACCGCGCCGTCCGCGAGGGCCAGCGCCGCCGCGACGAGGGCCACCTCGGCGACGTCCGGGTCGTCGGGAAGATGCTGAAGGAGCGCGCCGAGCCGGCCCGCTCGGCCGTCGAGCACCAGCCGCCCGACCGCGTAGTGGTCGACGACGATCGTTGCGGCGGTGCCCCAGTCCTTGACCTTGAGCTCATGGCTGACCGCCTCGACGGTGTGGTGCTCGGCCGCGAACCAGGCCGCTGCGCGGTGGTGCAGCTGCGCCGTGCGTTCGGGCGCCTCGCACAACAGCTGGGCGTGCAGCAGCTCGGCGAAGAGCCGATGGATCCTGTACGCCGTCGACGAGCCGGTCGTCGGCTGGACGAACGCGTTCTGCCGCGCGAGATCCGCAAGCAGCCGTCGGGCGTCGACCCGCCCGGTCACGGCCGCGGCCAGCTCCGGGGTGAACGTGTCGAGGATGCTGATCTCCAGCAGGAACGCGCGGACGTCCGGCGGCTGGAGCCGCAGCACCTCGTCGACGAAGTACTCGGCGATGGTCGCCTCGTTGCCGGTGATGGTGCCGACCAGCCCGTCGGCGTCGTCGCGTCCCTGCAGTGCCATGGCGAACAACCGCAGTCCGGCTGCCCAGCCCTCGGTGTGCTCCAGCAGTGACGCCTGCCCGGCGGCACTCAGCTGGATGCCGTGCAGGGTGAGCAGCTCGGTGGCCTCGTCGGCGGTGAAGGCGAGGTCCCCGCTGCGCACCTCGGTGAGCCGGCCGGCGAGCCGGTAGCGGTGCAGCGGCAGCGGCGGGTCCCAGCGGCCGATGAGCGCGAGCCGCAGCTGCGGGCACGTGTGGCGCAGCACGAGCTCCAGGTCCTTGGCCCACTGCTCACCCGGCAGGCCGGACACGCCGTCGAGGACCAGCAGGACGGGGAGCTGCTGCTCGGACAGCTCGGCGGCCAGCCGGACGAGGAAGAAGCGGTCCACGGTGGCGCCGGCCGGCGGCGAGGCGGAGATCGGCACTCCGGCGCGCCGCAGCGCCTCGACGACGTAGGTCCAGAAGGTGGACGTCTGCTGGTCGTCGTCGTCCAGGGTGACCCACGCGACGACCGCGTCCATCCTCGCGTCGCTGACCCACGACGCGACCAGCTGCGTCTTGCCGCTTCCCGCGGGTCCCACGACCAGGATGACCGGCGCGTCCCTCCGGCTCGACAGCGCGTCGACCAGGCGCGGGCGCGCGACCGCGAAGCGCGGCCGGTCAGGAACCTCGAACTTCGACTTCAGCAGGGGATGCTCTGGTGAGACTGTCACGGTCACCGGTGTTCGGACGGCAAGATCGGCGTGCACGGGCAGCCTCCGTGTTGCATATGACAGGCATCGACCCCCAGCCTTCCCATGATCCCGGGTCAGGCACATCCCCCAGATCGGATAATCCCACGGTCATCCTCGGCGGATGGTGTGCGAGGGTGGATCTAGGGACTTGGTCACCACGAGGCACCGGAACGCCCGGGTGCCGCCCCTGGTGCGCGATGGCCCGGTCGTCGGGGCAGGTGGGACCGTCAGGGTGGCCGCCCGTGTGTCGGCGTTCGCCCTCTACCGGGGCGCGGCGGCGGTCATGGTGGCGGAAGAGATCCGCGGTCGTCGAGACCATGGACCCGCCGGCCAATGCAGCTGTACTGCGCCGTCTGCGGATGGACGCCCGGCCGCGCCCCCCGCGCGCGGACCGGTGACCGGATCGCGAACAGTTGCTACGGTGACGGCGGTCGAGTTCGACGGGGCGCTGGCCCCGGCTACCGTGAGCGGCTCACCCCACCGGTATGACGACGCGGCGGCGCGGCGCGGCCACACTGCCGTCACGCGCCGCGCATCTCGACGGGAGACAGCCATGGTTGACGTCGACACGACCGACCTGTCCGCACCCGGAGCGTCCTCGCCGGCGCAGCGCTGGTTGGCGCGGCTCGCCTTCCTG
This sequence comes from uncultured Actinomycetota bacterium, assembly GCA_963750565.1. Taxonomy (GTDB): domain Bacteria; phylum Actinomycetota; class Actinomycetes; order Actinomycetales; family Kineosporiaceae; genus R-H-3. Next base: position 48,029 of record CAVVRA010000001.1, read on the forward strand.
ACCGCGGCCGCCGCGACAGTGCTCGTGCTGGCCCAGGCCGGCCTGCGGGGCAGCATCGGACTACTGCTCGTCGGGGCGGCCGGCATGGCGGTGGCCCTGGCCGGTGCCTGGTGGTTCCTCACCCACCGCGGACTGGTGCGCAAGCTCGCGGCCGTCGTCGTGTTCCTCGCGCCGCTGACCGTCGCCGTACTGTACGTGCGCGCCAACCTGTTGTGGGTCGTCGTCGTGTTCGCGGTGCTGTGGCTCGCGGCGTTGGCCGCCGGACGGCGCGCGCTCGTGGCGCCGGACGCGCCCGAAGGCCCCACGGAGCACGAGGTGCCGCCGCCCCGACGGCCGTACCTGATCATGAATCCACGCTCGGGCGGCGGGAAGGTCGAGCGCTTCCACCTGGCCGAGCGGGCCCGGGAGCTCGGCGCCGAGGTTGCCCTGCTGGACGGCCCGGGAATGGTGGACGTCGCGGACCTCGCCCGCCAGGCCGTCGACGCCGGCGCGGACCTGCTCGGGGTGGCGGGCGGAGACGGCACCCAGGCCCTGGTGGCCGGCATCGCCGCGGAGCACGGGCTGCCGTTCATGGTGATCTCGGCGGGCACCCGCAACCACTTCGCCCTCGACCTGGGCCTCGACCGGGAGGATCCCGCGACGTGCCTGGACGCCCTCACCGACGGCGTCGAGCTGCGCGTGGATCTCGGACTGATCGGGGGCCGCACGTTCGTCAACAACGCCTCGTTCGGCGCGTACGCGGCCGTCGTGCAGAGTCCCGCCTATCGTGACGACAAGTCGGGCACCACCTTGAACATGCTGCCGGACCTGCTCGTCGGGCAACAGGGACCGCGACTACGGCTGGTCGTCGGCGACACCGAGCTCACCGGGCCGCAGGCCGTGCTCGTCAGCAACAACGCGTACGCGGCGGACGACATCGCGGGCCTGGGCCATCGGCCGCGGCTCGACTCCGGTGTGCTCGGGGTGCTCGCCGTCACCGTGAACAGCGCCGTCGAGGCCGCAGGCCTGATCCGCGGCCGACGGGGGTCGAAGTCCCTGACCATCCTGACCGCCGACGAGGCCGTCGTGGACGCCGACACGGAGTCGGTGCCCGTCGGCGTCGACGGGGAGGCGCTCACCCTCCCGACGCCGGTGCGGTGCATGATCCGGCCCGGTGCCCTGCGCGTGCGCGTCCCCCGACGCCGGCCAGGGGTGCGGCCGGCACGGCCGGAGCTGGACTGGACCCGGCTCCGCCGTATGGCTCTGTCCACCGGACGGCGATGACCTCGCCCGGCGCCCCTCCGGCCGTCGCGCACGTGTCGGATCTGGTCGTCGCGCACGTGTCGGACATGCATCTGGGCGCGCACAGTCCGGCCGCCGTGGAGTCCTTGGCCGTCGACGTCGCGGCGGTCCGTCCGGCATTGACCGTCGTCTCCGGCGACCTCACGATGCGCGCGAGGGTCCCGCAGTTCCGTGCGGCCCGGGAGCTGCTCGACTCGTTGCCGGGGCCGCTGCTCGTGGTGCCCGGCAACCACGACGTCCCGCTGGTCAGCGCCCGTCGAGTGGTGGGGCCGTACGTGCGGTACCAGAGCTCGATCGAGGCCGAGCTCGATCCCGTGGTGCGGCTTCCCGGCCTCACGGCCCTCGGCCTGCAGACGACACCGCGATGGCGCTGGAAGAGCGGCCGGGTCTCACGTCGGCAGAGCGACGCGGTGGTGGAGGTGCTCGGCGAGGCGCCCGAGGGCGTCGTCCGGCTGCTCACGATGCACCACCCGCCGGACTCTGCCGGCCTCGAGCGGGTCGTCGGCCGTAACCGCCTGCTGCGGGTCCTCGCGGCCGCCCGCGTGGACCTGCTGCTCGCCGGGCACACCCACCTGCCCGACTCACGCTCGGTCGAGCTGCCGGGGACGTCCCACCGGATGGTCCAGGTGATTGCCGGCACCGCCACGAGCCGCCGCACCCGCGACGTCGGCCGGTCCTGGACCGTGATCCGCGTCGACGAGACCACGGTGGTCGTCGAGGAGCGCTATGAGGAGGCGGCCGGCTGGTCCACCGGCCGCACGGTTCGCTATCCGCGGCCCGGTTGACGCCGGCGCGCGAGTCGACGTCAGCGGCGAAGAGCCGGCCGGTCAGGATTCCTCGGCCTCGAACGCCGCGCCCACCGCGACGTCGTGCCACCGGGCCACCCCGCCGACCGGTACGGGATGGTCCCGGCTCTCCTCCGCAGCGACGATCTTCCCCGCGGCGGTCGGCGCCGCGAGGGTCGGCGGATGTTCAGTACCTGAGTCCGCAGGATCGCTCGCTGCCTGCGGTCCGGTCGTCGTCACCGTCAAGGCTCGGTTCGACCGTCGCGCCTAGCGACGCCGTGCCGTGCGCCGCGAGGTACGCCGGGCGACCCGGCGAGATCCCATCATCTCTACACCTCCGTTGTCGTTGCTGATGCTGCTACTGAGTCGCTGCTGCGGTCTCGAGCTCGTGGAGCTCCTGGGCCTCCTCGGCGCTGATCAGGCCGATCTCGATGAGGTCGAGGGGGCTGATGAAGCCGTCACTGATGCGGAACCCGCCGGCCCTGGCGATGGCGTCGCGCAGCGGCACGGCCCAGTGGTGCTCGATGAGGATCAGCGCGGCCGCGCTGTCGTCGGGAATCTCCTCGAGAACGTCCCAGGCGTCCTCCTCGCTGAACACCTGGACGCCCTCCGCCGCTGCTTCGGCGCCCGCGACGGCGCCGGCCTCCATGCCGGCCTCGCCCTCGATGCCGAGCCCGATCAGCGCGCCGATCTTGCTGCCGAGCTCGACGGCCTCGTCGGCGGTCAGGTTGCTCAGGTGCGCGACCTCGATCTCGCCCGCGGCGTCCTTGTGCACCGCGAGAGCGTCGATGACGCGCACGGTGTCGCTCGCGCGGAGCCGCTCCAGCTCCGCGATGACCTCGCCGTGGAAGTTCGGATGACTGAAGCCCAGCACGAGTAGCTGGACAGGACCGATGGCCATCTGCTTCCGCTCCTTCCTTCGATCAGATAGATCGGACAAATGGGGCCGAGATCACGGCAGCCACCGACGGGCGGCGTACGTGAATGTGCCCGTCCCGAATACTCGTTCCGCCCGTCGCGCGCCGCCTCATCCTGCGGGGGTGACCGGTCTCCCGGGCGCCGGGCCGGCGCAGGGCCGTCCCGGCCGCTCGGCGCTCGCCCCGGGCCGGCGCTCGACTCGGCGCTCGGCTCGGCTGTCGGCTGGGCTGTCGGCTGGGCGCCGGGTCGGGTGCTGGGTTCGGCGTCGGGCTCGAGGCTGGGTTCGACGTACCGGCACTCCACGTCGACCAGCTCGACCCCGCACCGGTCGAGCCGGGTCAGCAAGGTGCGGAGCTGGTCGGTGGACACCAGCCGACCATGGATCGTCGACGGTCGGGCCACGGCCTCGCAGTTGAGGTCGGCGAACGCTGCGCGGAGCCCCGGTCCGAGAAGGCCTTGTACGCGGATCTCGAATCTCACGCCCATGCTGCGAACCTCCAGTGGATGGACGGGTGAGCCTCTCCACGATCTCTCGGCGCGGCCTGCTCCGGTTCATCCACGACGGGTGGTAGTTGTGCTACCGTTCCGCCGCGAAAGATCAGCACGCTGACTGTCCACGGCCCGATGTTGCCGGCCGGGGACGCGCATGGTCTGCTGGCGACGGTGGCGACCCCAGGAGACGCGCGGTCCGGTGGGCGCCGGGCCGGCACGCCGGCAGTCGATGTGGACGCGGTGGGAGACGTCCGGTGTGCCCGGATCGTCGCCGGAGATGCAGCTGGGCCCGTCCGAGCAGGGACATCCTCCGGGCCGACGGCCGCACCAGATGCCAGAGGGGGCGGCGTGACCGGTCGCCGGGCGGTGGAACCGAGACGTGCGTTACCGTGCGGCATCATCCCCTTCGTCGCTGCGAAGATGTCCCGGCCGCAGACGCTCAGAGTCCAGATCCGTCGCCAACGCCTGATCGAAAGGATCGACGTCGCGGTGAGCCGACCGGTGACCGTCGTCAGCGCGGGCGCGGGCTGGGGCAAGACCTCGGCGGTCGCCGCCTGGGCGCAGACGCGGCGGACCCCCGTCGGGTGGCTCACGGTGGACCACTACGACAACGACGCGCAGACCTTCTGGTCGCACGTGGTCGCGACGTTGCGCGCCGCCGGGGCCTTACCGGCGGGCAACCCCCTCGCCGACCTGCAGACCGTCCCCGCGGACGACGTCGAACGCGTCCACTGTCTGACGCTGGGCCTGAGCAGGCTGCGGGCGGGGACCGTTCTCGTCCTCGACGACTTCCAGGAGATAGACGACCCCGAGATCATTCTCGAGCTGACCGGCCTGCTGCGACAGGCGCCGCCGCAGCTCCACCTGATCCTCATCGGCCGGTCCGACCCTGCGGTGCCGCTGCACCGGCTTCGAACGGTCGGCGATCTCGCAGAGGTCCGGGCACTCGATCTCGCGTTCACCACCGAGGAGGCCGCGGACCTGCTCGCCGGGCACGGTCTCGAGCTGGGCAGCGACGACGTCGCGGCGCTGCTGGAGCGCACGGAGGGCTGGCCGACCGGCCTGCAGCTCGCGAGCGCCTTCCTGACGGGGCCCGAGGGCCCGCGACCGGTCGCCGACTTCGCAGGCGACGTGCGACTGGTGGACGAGTACCTGGCGAACGAGGTGCTCGCGGACCTGCCCAGGCACCTTCGGCGCTTCCTGCTGCTCACCAGCATCTGTGACCGCGTCTGCGGCGACCTGGCAGACGCCATCACCCTGCAGTCCGACGGTCAGCGGACGCTCGAGGAGCTGGAGCGCGCCAACGGCTTCGTGGTCCGGTTGGGTGCGAAGCCGCAATGGTTCCGTTACCACCGCCTGCTGCGCGACGTGCTTCGGCACCGGCTGCTGCTGCAGAACGCGGCGATGGTGCCGGAGCTGCACCGGCGGGCGGCCCGCTGGTACACCGCGAACCATTCGATCTTCGAGGCCCTCGGCCACGCGGTAGCGGCCCAGGACTGGCCGTTCGTCGGACGCCTGGTGGTCACGCAGGCGGGCCCGCTCCTCGTGTCGGCCGACCGCGAGGCCCTGGTCACGCTGCTCTGGCGCATCCCCCTGCGGGCGTTCAGCTCGACGGCCGAGCTGAACGTGTGCGCCGCCCTGCTGCAGTTCGACGCCGGTGACTACGCGGCGATCCCGGAACGCCTCGCCAAGGCTCGCCGGTTGCTGCGGGACCAGCCGGACGTCGAGCGGCTGCCGGTCGAGATCACGATCCGCTCCCTGGAGATGAGCCGGCACCGCGCCGTGGGCGACATGGCGGCGGTGGTCGCCCTACCCACCCGGATGTCCGAGATGCTGGCCGGCGCGCGCTTCGTCGATGCACCGGCGGCGGCCCAGTACCGCGCCATGGCGCTGGCCGACAAGGGCGTCGGTCTGCTCTGGAGCGGACGCGTCGACATCGCGGAGCGCTATCTGTGGACCGCCTCGACCGCTGCTCGGGCCGCCGGCGTTGAGCTGGTCGAGATCGATGCGGACGGCCACCTCGCCCTGCTGGAGATCATGTCCGGCTCGATGCGGGAGGCCGCCCGGCTGGCGGGCGAGGCATGCGCACTGGCAGAGCGCCGGAGGTGGCGGTACGCGCCGCAGTCCGTCGCGGCATACGCGGCGCTGGTCCTGGTGAGCATCGAGCGCAACGACCTCGACGGGGCCCAGCACGCCCTTCGGGAGGGTCTGCGGGCCCACCGCCAGGAGCCCGAGATGGCGCAACGGGTCGTGTGGCTGTGCACCCAGGCTCGGCTGGCGCTGGCCCGGGGTGACGCCAGCAGGGCGCAGGCGCTGCTGGAGGAGGCCCGACGCGGTCAGGATCCCCGGATCCGCGCGCCGGGGCTCGACCAGTGGCTGCGGCTCACCGAGTCCCAGCTGGATCTGCTCGTCGACAGGCCCGACCGGGTGGAGGAGCGGTACGCCCGGCTCGAGGACGAGCCGACCTTCCCTGAGCGGGTGTGCCGGGCCCGGGCGGCCTTCGCGATGCGCGACGTGCAGCGCGCGGAGGATCTGCTGGCCGAGGCGCATGCGCCGATGACCGCGACAGCGGCCACCGTCGAGGCGAGGATCCTGACCGCCCTCATCGCCGACGCGCAAGGACATGGCATCCGTGCCGCCGACGCGCTCGTCGATGCCTTCGCGCTCGCCGCCAAGGAGGGGATCCGTAGGCCCTTCCTCAGAGGTGGTGATCGGTTGGCGGCGCTCGTCAGCCGGCAGAACCTGCTGACGAACCGGAACGTCGACTTCGTCAGGGGCATCCTGGTCGAGATGACTGCCGGCGCCCTGCTTGACCAACCCCCGCGTCGCGCGGGGGACCTGAGCGAGCGGGAGTCGGAGGTGCTCCGCTACCTGCCGACCATGCTGACGGCCGGTGAGATCGCCGACGAGCTGGGCGTGTCGGTCAACACCATCAAGGCGCACATGAAGTCGATCTATCGCAAGCTGGACGCCGCCCGGCGACGCGAGGCGGTGGCCCGTGCGCGAGAGCTCGGGCTCCTGCAGTCTCGCGGGTAGCCGGTCTCTACTAGTGCAGCAAGGTCTTCAGGGCGATCATGCCGAGGCCGAAGACCCCGGCGACGGCGCTCGACACGACCTGCTCCCCCCGGTTGAGCCGGCCGCCCCGACCGATGCGCCAGCCCGACACGCAGAGCAGAACGGTGCTGCAGGCCAGCGCCACGACGATGGCCGTCCGTGTCCCGGCCCCGAGGATCCCGACCGCCGCGAGCACGGCCAGGGGGATCAGGGAGGCCGTGATCATCTCCCAGCCACTGGTCAGCTGCCGACGGACCGTGTGCCAGGGAGGGCGGTGGCCCTCGTGGATGCGCTCGGCCACGATCCGTGCGTACCGTTCGGCGGCCCAGTAGATGAGCAGAGTGACGAAGACCGCCACCTCGACGGCCGCCACGGACGGCAGGTGCACGGAGGCCATGACCGCGGAGCTCACGATGAGGCCGTAGATCCCCGCCGCGGTGGCTTCCTCGGCTTCGTGCGCCAGGTCGGTGTGCGGCGGCGGCGCCGGGGCGCGGGGCTCCGGCGAACGCTCGGCCATGCGCGCCCGCTCAGCCCGTACCCAGTCCGGGCTCGGCGAGGTCCGATCCCGTGCCGAGCGTCTCCGAGCTCCGGGTGACCGACCTGGCCATCACGGTGACGAGGATCTCGTAGGCCGCCAGGACCAGCGCGATCACGAGGAGGGACGTCCACGAGGAGAGGACGAGCGCCAGGACGGCCGCCACGACGACGCCGGCGACGCGCATCGCGTCCAGGTGCGCGGCGCTCCAGCCGGGACCGTGGGCGGCGACGCCGTGCGCGCCGGCACGGAGGCCCCGGCCGGCCGCCCGCGACCAGGAGGCGAGGTGCCGACGCAGCCACGTCGGTCCCCGGCCCGGCCCGATGAGGTACATCGCCACGGCCAGCAGGGCGCCGATCCAGATGAGCTGCACGCCACGGGTGCGCAGCAGGCTGAAGACGGTCGTCAGGGCGGCTGCGACCCCGTCGCGGTACACGCCCGCGGGCACTTCCAGGAGCAGCTGGGAGCGTACCTGGCGGAGCACCGCGGTGACCGCCACGGAGGCGACGACGAGCCACAGGCCGAGCTGCAGCAGTGTGCGGCGGCGTCCCGTCGAGATGAGCAGCGCGACGCCGAGCAGCACGAACGTCCCGACCACGAAGGCGACGAGGTCACGCTTGGCCGTCGCCACCGCCTGCTGGACGGCCCGCAGCTGGCCGGAATCGTAGACGGTGAACTGGGCGAAGTTCTCCGGCAGCGTGACCCCGAGCTCGTCCTGCACCCGGGTCCGCAGGTTGTCCGGGATCTCGCCGCTGCTGAGGTCGGGCAACGTGATCTGCTTGCCGAACAGCGTCGGCAGCTCCGTGCTGAGCTCCCGGAGCACCTGGTTGATCAAGGGCAGCAGGTCGATCTCGACCCGGTCCTGTCCGGCGACGACGATGTCGCTCTCGCCGTTGATGATGGCGAGGGCGCGCTGGTGCGCCCGGCGGTTCAGCTCGACCCAGAGGGTCTGGAAGCGGTCACTCTGGAGTACCTGCGTGACCTTCTCGCGGACAGTGTCGCGCAGTTGGCCCGCCACCGGCACGGCGACGAACGCGGCCTGCGGGGGGAGGACCTCGCGCAGACGCTGCTCCACGTTGATGGCCTGGAACACCTCGGTCGTGGCGTAGTCCGCGACCGCCGCCGCGACCTGCGGGTTCTGCGGCAGGGGCGCAACCGTCGAGACCCACCGATCGGTGTTGAGCACCGTGGTGGCCGCCCATACGCCGACCACGCTGGCGACGAGCGCGAAGGCCGTGAGGGCGATGAGCACGGCGGCGGTGACGCGACGCACTCCCGCGACGATGGAACCGCGCCGGCGCCGGGTGTCGAGCTGCGCGTGCAACGCCGACACCTCGGCGCGCAGCCGGGCGAGCTCGTCGGCCTCGGCGCCGCCGAGCGGTTCCGCGGGGCCGGTCTGGGCAGGCGGGACCGTGAGGTCGGGTGGGGTCACGCTGCCGCTGTCCGCGGCGTCCGGGCCCGGGGTGTTCGACTGTGTCGTCATGTCCGCCACCGCTCCTGCCGTGTCCCGGTCGCCCCCCTGGCCGGCCGGACGTCCTGTGTCACTCAGAGCTACGGGCGCGGCGCGGGCTGCGCCGAGAGGGGCCGCACGGCTGCGCGGGCGGAGCCGGCGACCAGCGAGCCGATGGCCGCGCCCAGCACCAGGTTCAGCCCGGCGGTGAACAGCCGGGAGCCCAGCGAGCTGTCCGTGACGAACGGCGCGAGCATCGCCACGATCGTGGCCAGCGACATCACCCAGGTGAAGAACCGCATCGGCCGCGGCGTGGAGATCAGGAGCAGGTGCATCACCCCGGTCGCCGCCAGGGCGCACACTGCCGCGCCGAGGGCGTACCACGCGGTGTCGGCGTCGCCCCAGACTCCCTTACCTTTCGGCGCGAGCACGTCCACGCCGAACAGCCCCCGCCCCACGAGGATGCCGACGATCGCGATGAGGGCGGCGACGACCGCGGTGGCCACCCCGCCCGACCAGAGCCGGCCGGCGTTCACGACCGGCTGGGACGGCGGGTTCGTGGACGAGTGCATCGCGGACATGTCCTCCTCCTCCGGGCGCGGCACGCGTAGACCGGCCTCGTCGAGCCTCGTCGACGGACATCGGGGATGCCTCATCCGCGAGGGGTGAGCAGAATTGCCGCGCTCACGGCCTCGGCGGCCGGGCCGACGGCGGCGAGCGGCAGGCGCCGAAGCCTCATTCAGGCGGTATGAGGCCGGGCACCTCCCGTGACTGCCTGGGCTGCGAGGCCGGCGGCCGGGGCGCTGCGGCGTTCCTCGGACGGCCGTCGGTGCCGGGCTCGGCGCCCTCATGGGCACCATGACCCAGGGGCGCGATCGACAAGGAGTTCACCGACCAGGTGCGCGACATGCTCCAGCCCGGCACGTCGGCGCTGTCCTCTTCGTCGAGCAGGTCGTCGAGCAGGTCGTCGAGCAGGTCACTCCGGACAAGGCCTCGAGGCGCTCTCCCAGTTCGGCGGCACGGCGCTCACGTCGTCGCTGCCCAAGGAAGCCGAGGAGGCGCTGCAGGCGCAGCCGGATGGGACTAACCTGACCGCGGTCCGGACCGCTCTGGCGGGTGTGCAGGACACGTCAAGAGCATCAGCGAGGCGGCGTCCACGACCTGCTGAGCACCTCGGGTCGGACGCACCAGAGGCCGGACACACCGGAGGGGAAGACGCGGATGCCACAGCCTGTGAGGTGGCCGGCCCGCCGGACGGCACCGACATGACGGACGCGGCCGTCTCTGTGGCCGCCGCCGACGGCGCGGTGGGCCGGTGGGTCCCGGGCCTGCGCTTGGTGTCGTCCTACCGTCGCAGCTGGCTGGGCAAGGACATCGTGGCGGGTCTGGTCCTGACGACCCTGCTCGTCCCGCAGGGCATGGCGTACGCCGAGCTCGCCGGCCTGCCGCCGATCACCGGCCTCTACACCACGATCTTCTGCCTGCTCGGCTACGCCGTGTTCGGGCCGTCGCGGATCCTCGTGCTCGGACCCGACTCCTCGCTCGGCCCGATGATCGCGGCGGTGATCATCCCGATCGTGGGATCCGGCGGCGACCCCGCCGTGGCCGTCGGGCTGGCGTCGATGCTCGCGCTCATCGTGGGCGTGATCATGGCCGTAGCCGGCATCGCCAAGCTCGGCTTCGTCGCCGACCTGCTGTCCCGCCCGACGCAGATCGGCTACATGAACGGCCTGGCCCTGACGATCCTCATCGGCCAGCTGCCGAAGCTGTGCGGGTTCTCGGTGGACGGTGACAACCTCATCGACGACACGGTCGGCTTCGTCCAGGGGCTGGCGGCCGGCGAGGCGGTGCCGGCCGCGGTCGCGATCGGGGTGCTCACCCTCGCCGTGATCCTCGTCCTGCAGCACTGGCTCCCCAAGGTGCCCGCCGTGCTCGTCGGCGTCCTCGTGTCGATCGCCGCGGCCCAGCTGTTCGACCTCGGCGACCACGGGGTGAAGCTCGTCGGCCCGCTGCCGGAGGGCCTGCCGCCGCTGACCCTGCCGCACGCGACGTGGTCCCAGTTCGTGCTGCTCCTGGTGGGGGCGTTCGGCATCGCGCTGGTGTCGCTGACGGACACGATCTCGACCGCATCGGCGTTCGCGGCCCGCTCCGGCCAGGAGGTCCGGGGCGACCAGGAGATGGTCGGCATCGGCGCCGCCAACGTTGCGGCCTCCCTCTTCCAGGGCTTCCCGGTCAGCACCAGCGGCTCGCGGACCGCCGTCGCCGAGCAGTCGGGCGCGCGCAGCCAGCTGACGGGTGTGGTCGGTGCGGGGGTCATCGTGCTCATGCTCGTGCTGGCACCGGGGTTGCTGCGGAACCTGCCGCAGCCGGCGCTCGGCGCCGTCGTGATCGCCGCCTCGCTGTCGCTGGCCGACATCCCCGGCACCCTGCAGCTGTGGCACCGCCGCCGCACGGAGTTCAGCGTGTCGATCGCCGCCTTCCTCGGTGTGGCGCTGCTCGGCGTCCTGGTCGGCATCGCGGTCGCGGTCGCCCTGTCGGTGCTCAACGTGTTCCGCCGGGTGTGGTGGCCCTACCAGACGGTCCTCGGCCGCGCACAGGGCGTGCAGGGCTTCCACGACGTGCGGTCGTACCCGGACGCCGAGCACCTACCGGGGCTGGTGTTGTTCCGCTTCGACGCGCCGCTCATCTTCGCCAACGCCCGCGTGTTCCGCGACCAGGTCCGGTTCCTCGCGAGCGCCGAGCCACCGCCGCGATGGATCGTCGTCGCGGCCGAGCCCATCACCGACGTCGACACCACGGCCTCGGACATGCTCGAGGACCTGGACGAGGCGCTGAACGCCCGGGGGATCTCCCTCGTGTTCGCCGAGCTGAAGGACCCCGTGCGCCGCAAGATCGACCGTTACCACCTGACCCGCACGATCGAGCCGGCGCACTTCTTCCCCACGCTGGACGACGCGGTCGCCGCATACCGGGCGCAGACCGGAACGGAGTGGGCACCCGGGCCCGGCAAGGCCCCGCCCGCCGTGGAAGCGGACCGGTGACCCCGGACGCCGGGGCGTGGGTCAGGTCATCCGTCCGCTCCGTCCGGTCATTCGTCCGGGATGACCCAGGTTGCGCCCAACGTGGCCAGCATGACGGGCATGACCAGCGAACCCTCGTCGGGCGCCGAGCGACAGCGGCTGCGCGAGGCGGACGCGACCGGCGCCGGGGTGCAGATGACGCTCTTCGAGGTGGCCCGGGAGATCTCGGACCGACTGACGCGGATCTTCCTGCCGGACGCCGCGGGGACACCGGCCCTGCCATGGCGGCCAGCTGGCCTTCGCCGAGGACGAGCACTGGCGTGACCTGGTGACGTTCTCCGAGTACTTCCACGACGACAACGGTGCGGGCCTCGGCGCCGCCCACCAGACCGGCTGGACCGGGCTGGTCGCCGTGTTGCCCACCCTCTTCGCCCGCGTGACCAGCGAGGACCTGCTCGAGCACGGGCTGGTCGGCACTGCGCTGACCTGGAGGGGAGGGTGACGACCGGATGGCCGTCCCACCCGGTGGTGTACGAGGTGGACACCTGGCCGTGGCTCACCGAGCTGCGGCAGCACCTGGGTCCGGCGGTGACGCTCGGGGAGCTGCCCGCCGCCGTCTGGGACGAGCTGGCGCCACCGGGCACGGACGCCGTGTGGCTCATGGGGGTCTGGGAGCGCAGCCCTGCCGGGCTCGCCGTCGCGCGCCAGGACCGGGCTCTGCAGGACGCCTTCCGCGCGGCACTGCCGGACCTGGTGCCGGAGGATGTCGTCGGCTCGCCGTACTGCGTCCGCAGGTACGTCGTCGACGACCGTCTGGGTGGCGAGGCGGCGCTGGCCGCGGCCCGCGCGGAGCTGGCCCGGCGCGGACTGCGCCTGGTCCTCGACCACGTGCCGAACCACGTCGCGCCCGACCACCCGGCCGTGGCGGCGCACCCCGAGTGGTTCGTGGCGGGCACCGCGGACGAGCGGGCGGTGTCATCGGATGCGTGGTTCGACCTCGGCGGCCGGGTGCTGGCGCACGGCCGGGACCCGTTCTTCCCGCCCTGGCCGGACGTGGTGCAGCTCAACGCCTTCCACCCGGGGATGCGGGACGCCACCGCCACGGTTCTGGGCGACATCCTGGACCGGTGCGACGGCGTCCGGTGCGACATGGCGATGCTGCTCACCAACGACGTGTTCGGCAGAACCTGGGGCGCGCACGTCGGGAGTGCGCCGGCCGACGAGTTCTGGCCCGGTATCATGGCCGCGGTGCGGCGACGGCACCCGGACGCCCTCCTCATCGCCGAGGCGTACTGGGACATGGAGTGGACGCTGCAGCAGCAGGGCTTCGACCTCTGCTACGACAAGCGCCTGTACGACCGCCTCGGGTCCGGGGACGCCACCGCCGTCCGGATGCACCTGACGGCCGGCGACGACTACCAGACACGGCTCATTCGCTTCATCGAGAACCACGACGAGCCCCGCGCGGCGGCGGCCCTGCCGGGTGGTCGCGACCGCGCGGCGGCGGTCGCCGTCGCCACGCTGCCGGGCGCCACGCTCTGGCACGAGGGCCAGCTCGAGGGGCGGCGCGTGCGGCTCCCGGTGTTCCTCGGGCGCCGTCCGGAGGAGCCCGTCGACGACGATCTGGTGCGGTTCTACCACCGGCTGGTGGCCGCCGCCGCGGAGCTGCGCCGGGGGAGCTGGACCCTGCTCGACGCCACCGGCTGGCCGGACAACCCGACGCACCGGGACGTGCTGGCGTGGGCCTGGCACGACGAGCTCCCGCACCACATCGTCACCGTGAACCTGGCGCGCCACGGTTCCCAGGCGCGCGTCGCGGTCCCGTGGGGCGCGCTGCGCGACCACGACTGGCAGCTGACCGATCGGATGGACGGTCGCGCCTACGACCGGGCAGGCGACGAGCTCGCCGCCGCCGGTCTCTACGTCGACCTCCCCGCGTGGGGCGCCCACGTGCTCGCGCTGGAGCGTCGCTGACCTTGCCGGGCCCCCTCCTCGACCGCGTGGACCGCCTGCAGCAGCGCCACGGCGTGCTGGGGTTCCCTCATGCCGTGGTGCGCAAGTACTTCGACGACGCAGGCCCGCGCGAGGCCGCGCTGATCACCTACTACGGCTTCCTCAGCATCTTCCCGGTGCTGCTGCTCGGGGTGACGATCGTTTCCCTGGTGCTCGCCCAGCGACCCGATCTGCGCGAGCGCCTGGTGACCGCCATCGTGCCGCCGGGGTTGCAGTCCACGGTCGAGGAGTCGGTGGCCTCCATGCCGAGCTCGCAGGTCGCCCTCGCCGCAGCCCTGATCGGCCTGCTCCTGTCCGGCGCCGGGGTCGTCTTCGCGGCGTACCGGACGCTGAACCATCTCGCCGCCGTCCCCTTCCGGCTCCGCTCAGGTTTCGTGTCCCGCTACGCCCGGGGCTTCGTCGGCCTGGTCCTCCTCCTGGCCGGGGCGGTCACGCTGGGCGCCCTCACCGTGGTGACCACGGCGTTGCCGGGTCTGGCGTGGCTGTCGCGCGCCGTCGCGGTGCTCGGGTCGTGCCTGGTCGCCTTCGCCGTCCTGCTGCTCGCCGCCCGCCTGCTGCTCGACCGGAAGGCGCCGGTGCGGGCGCTCTGGCCGGCCGCCGCGACGGGCGGTGCGGCCGTGACGCTCATGCTCAACCTCGGTGCCGTGGTGCTGCCGGCGTTCGTCCAGCGGGCGGGACCTGTCTACGGCAGCTTCGCCACGGTGGCGGGCATGTTCTCGCTGCTGTACCTGCTGAGCCAGAGCCTGGTGTTCTCGGCGGAGGTCGCCGCGGTCCGCCACGCCCGGCTGTGGCCGCGCGCCCTCGTCGTGAACCGGCCCACCGCGGCCGACGCCCGGGCCCTCGCGCTGCTCGTCCGGGAGCAGGAGCGGCTGCCCTTCGAGCGGACCGAGACTCACCTGACGCCGCCGCCGACGCCGCCTGCGGGGCCTACCGGCCGGGAGCGCCTGCGTCGGGCACGCTCGTGGCGACCGTGGCGGCGATCGACCGGGGCAGGAACGCAGCGGCCACCAACCCGATGACGCCGGCCGCGACGGCGACCATCGCCAACGCGTACGCGCGTTGCGGCGTCGACGTGATGCCGGCGACCAGGATCGTGCCGGCCGGCGCGGCACCCAGCGAGGACCCCAGGTTGGACGCGCAGCGCGACAGGCCGGAGATCTCGCCCTGCAGATCCTCGCCGAAGCTGGACTGCGGGTACCGCTCGGCGAGCCGCCTGCAGGTACGCCGAGACGACGAACGACGTGCCCATGAGCATGAGCCACTGGGCGTTCTGGGTGACCAGGCCGAGGTTCGAGATGCGGTTGCGGAGCAGCACCCGGCGACGAGCAGGCGGTCGAGCGGCGGCTCGCGGGGGCTGCGGTCCCCGGCCTGTCCTGACGTCGCCGGTTCCGGCCGTCGTCGCGGTCCGTCGCTGCGATGCTCACGCATCCGCGGGTGGGCCGGCGAGCAGCACCGAAGCCAGTCGCGCGAGGTCCTTCCGGTTGGCCCGCCGGACGGCCGCCGCCATCGCGGGTGCGGTGACGGCGGCGAAGCCCGTCGGCTCGCCGCGGTTGCGCAGGGTCATCCGGGTGCGGCCCTCGCCGGCGTCCTGCCAGGTGTAGGTCGTCTCCATCGGGAACGGGCCCTGCTCGGTCCGCATGACGAGCCGGTGCCCGGGATCGTGCTCGACGACCTCGTAGACGTACTCCAGCACCCGGCCCAGGAACCGCGCCCGGAACGCCAACCGGGACCCGACGGACAGCGGCGGCGGCGTGAGCCACCCGACCGACTCGATGTTCGCGTACCAGTGCGGGGCGTTCGCCGGATCGCCCGCGTACGCCGCGACGACCGCGCGGGGTCGGTCGAGCACCGCCTCGGTCAGGACGTCGACAGCCACCGGCAGATCTCCCGCCCGTCAGGTGTCCGCGCGCGGCAGATCGAGGGTGACGTCGTCCCCCACCGAGGCTCCCGCCGCACGCAGCGACGCGGCGCTGACGCAGACGCAGAACCCGCCTCCCGCGACGAGCATGGTGCTGCCCGTGAAGGCGGAGCCGTCGAGCGTGCCCACCACGCGCAGCTGCCGACGGCCACCGAGCCCGGGCACGAGCTCAGCCGGGACGTCGACCACGGCGAGGCCGCCCGCGGGTCCTCGCGCCAGCGGCGGACGCGCCCGCTGAAGGTCACCATCGCTCTCCGTTCGTCTCGTGCCCCTTCCCCGGCTACGAGATCCGCAGGCTCACCGCCCCTACATGACCTCCAAGGTCTCGTACACCTCGACGGCGCCTCCGGCGGACAGGATGGGGCAGCCCTTGGCGAGGTCGGTGGCTGCGGCGAGGCCGTCGGCCTCGAGGATCGAGTAGCCGGTCAGCCGGGACGGGCCGTGGTCGCCCACGGCGCCGTCGGACGCCACCGACGCGGAGGGGCCGAACGGGTTGCCGCCGTCGACGAGGGCAGGCCCGAGGCCGCCCATCCAGGTGCCCCAGGCGGCCATCACCGCCTGCTGCTCCGCCTCCGTCGCCGCCATGCCGCCACCGGTGTACACGAGCACGTACCTGGCCATGGTGGGCTCTCCCTCCGGGCCGAAGTCTCCTCCGGACGTCCCAGGCAGGCAGTCCTGTTCGGCCCAGCCCGAATTGGACTGCCACCCAACGGCGATGTCAAGATCGCGGACGGTGAGGGGCACCGGGTGAGCGAGGTGCGGCGGGTCCTCGACCCGTTGTCGTCGCCGATCCGGCGGGAGATCCTCCGGCGGATCTGGACGAGGGGCTGCCGGCGGGCGCCATCGCCCCCGGCGTTCCCCGTGACGGCGCCGACGATCTCCGAGCACCTCGCGGTGCCGGGCTGCCGGGCTCGTGACGCTACGGCGCGCCGGTACCCGGCGCCACTACGCCGTGTGCGACGTCGTCCACCGTCTCCAGGTCCGCGGCCGCTACGAGCACGATGTGCCGCCGTCCCTCGTCGCGATGCGGTGGGGCAGCGGGTCGACACCGACGAGCAGGCCCGCTTCATGAACGCCGCGGGCCCTCGTCCTGGGTCGCATCGAGCGGGGGTCGTCGAGGCGACGCGTCCCGGCGGAGCCGTGACCCCTCGGCCGCGGCGGCCCACGCGGCGGGCCGGCGCGGTGGACGAGGGCTGACCCGTCCGCGAGGCTCATGTGCCGGTGCCGGTGCCGGTGCCGGTGCCGGCGGCGGCGACCATCCGCTGCCCCATGGCGCGCGCGGCGTCCTGGAGCTCGCGGCACCGCAGGATCCGGTACGGCGCCGGGACGGCGACGAGCTGTTCGGCGTACCAGATCGGGTTGCTCGTGCTGCCGACGAGCCGGGTGGTGCGTCCGTCGAGCGGTTCGAGCCGGCCGAGGGCGCGGGAAAGGCACTGGGCCACCGTGTCGACGGGCGCGTCGACGACGACCTCGACGTCGTACTCCCAGCCGACCGCGAGGTGCTCCTCGAGGACGGCGACCGGGTCGAGGCCGGGGGGCGGCGTGAAGGTCTCGTCGAGCACCTCGACCGTGCGCACGCGGTCGACCCGGTACGCCCGCAGGGCGTCCGCGGCGTGCGAGCGGCACAGGAGGTACCAGCGGCCGTGCCGGACGACGACGGCCCAGGGGTCGACGTCGGTGACCCATTCCGACCCGGCCTGCGAGCGGTAGCCGAGCCGCACCCGACGGTGGTCGGCGCACGCCTGCACGAGCGTGCCCGTGGTCGCCGGATCGGGCCGCGCGGCGGCCGGTCCGGGGCCGGCGCCGCGGTCCGGCGGACGGCCTCAGCCTGCGCGGCCACCCGCTCCGGCATCGCCCGTACGATCTTCCCGAGCGCGCTCCCGACCGGGTCGGTGGGGTCGCTCGCGTCGTGGTGACCGTCGAGCACGGCCATGACGAGGCCGAGGGCCTCGGCAGCTGTGAACATCAGGGGCGGCAGCCGGACGCCTCGCCCGAGCCGGTAGCCGCCGTACGGCCCCCGGAACGACTCGACGGGGATCCCGGCCTCGCGGAGGATCCCGACGTAGCGTCGGGCGGCCCGCTCCGAGACACCGATCACAGTGGCCAGCCGCTCCGCGGTGATGCCGGGGCTGCCCTGGAGCAGCTCGAGCGCCACCAGCGCCCGGGACGTCGGGGTCGCGGCGTCCACCTTCACGCGTCGAGAGTATTCCAGTGTTCCGGAAGGGGAACGTCCGGAATCGATCGGTCCTAGTCTCCCGGCATGACCGAGACGCTGGACACGACGATCCGCGAACCGTCCCTGACCGCCGGCGAGGTCGAGATGCTGATCTTCGCCCTCGAGCGCTCCCGCGCCCAGTTCGCGTGGAAGGTCGGCGGCCTGGACGCCGCCGGGCTCGCGCGTCTTCACCCGCCGACGACGATGACCCTTGGTGGTCTGCTCAAGCACCTCGCCCTCGTCGAGGACCTCTGCCGCACGCGGCTCACCGGGCAGCCGATCGGCGCGCCCTGGGACGGCGTCGACTGGGACGCCGTGGACCACAACTGGCCGTTCGACTCGGCCGCCGACGACTCCCCCGAGTACCTCTACGACCTCTGGCATGGTGCCGTCGCCCGGATGAAGGCCGCGACCGACGAGGTTCTCGCGGACGGAGCGGCCGACCTGCCGGCCGCGTGGGTGCTCGACACCGGGGAGTCGCCGAACGTCCGACGGCTCCTCGTCGACCTGCACGACGAGTACGCCCGGCACGTCGGCCACGCGGACCTGCTCCGTGAGGCCGTCGACGGCCTGGTCGGAGAGGATCCGCCGCAGCCATGACGGCGGCCGCCGGAACACCACTCACGGACGAGCAGCTGACGATCGTGCCCGCGAACGAGGCGTCGTGGGACGACGTCGGCGCGATCTTCGGCGCGACGGACGCGGGCCACTGCATGTGCCAACGGTTCAAGGTGCTCGGCTGGATCTGGCGGGACTCGACGCTGCCCGAGCGGCGCGAGATGCTCCGCGCCCAGACCGGCTGCGACGAGCCGGACGCCCCGTCGACGAGCGGGCTCGTCGCCTACGTCGACGGTGAGCCGGCGGCCTGGGTCGCCGTCGAGCCGCGGACGGCGTACCCCAAGCTGCGCAGCCTGCGCGTCCCGTGGACCGGCCGCGACGAGGACAAGGACGACGACGGCGTCTGGGCGGTGACATGCTTCGTCGTGCGGAAGGGCTACCGGGGCCGGGGGCTCACCTACCCGCTCGCCCGGGCGGCCGTGGCGCACGCCCGGGCGTGCGGGGCCCGGGCCGTCGAGGGCTACGCGATGGTCGCGCCGGCGGGCAAGGAGATCACCTGGGGCGAGATGCACGTGGGCGCCCGTCAGGTCTTCGAGGACGCCGGGTTCGTCGCCGTCGGCCGGCCGACGGTCCGGCGGGTCGTCCTGCGGGTCGACCTCGACCCCGACCCCGACCTGGACGACGGGGACGACGGCGGCGACTGAGAGCGCGCCGTCCCCGGATCGCTGCCGGTCACGCTACGTCACGGTGCCGTTCGACCGAACTCCTTTCTCAAGGGGCTGTCGCTGCCGCCCCGAAAGCCGGACACTGAGAGGGTGCGAAGCCGACCGCGGACCGCAGGCCGCGTCCTGACAACCAGCCCGTTCGTCCGTGAGGAGCCCGTGATCCCCACCACCGACGACTACGAGGTCGGTGACCGGGTCACCCTCGACAGCCGGGGTCTGGGGCGCGTCGTCGAGGTCACTCCCGAGTTCGTCGTCGTCGACTTCGGCTCCGGCGGACGGCGCTGCGTTCCGGCCGGGGCGAAGGGCTTCAGCAAGCTCTGACCCGGCTGCCGCACGGGCGCCGCCCCGGGCGCGAGGAGGGGCGCCGGAGCTGTCTTCACACGCAGGGCTCTGCGTGAGGGTCTGGGGTTGTGTCCTGCGGCCCGAGCCGCTCGCCCCGCGACGGTCACGGGTCGCCGGCGGCGGCCCGGACCGCGTCGACCGAACGCCGCACGTCCTCCTCGTCCGTCGACCAGTTGCTCACCGAGACGCGCAGGACGTCCCGGCCCTGCCACCGCGAGCCGGACATCCACGCCCGGCCACCCGCGAGCAGCCGCTCGGTGACGGTGCGGGTGCGGGCGTCGTCCTCGAAGGCCACGCAGACCTGGGTGAAGGCGACGTCGTTGAGCAGCCGGACACCCGGGACGTCGCCGAGACCGGCGGCCAGTGCGGCTGCCCGGTCCACGAGTCTGTCCACGAGCTCGGCGACCCCCTGGGAACCGAGGCTGAGGAGGGCCGCCCAGACCGGGACGCCGCGGGCCCGACGGGACAGCTCCGGCACCTTGTCGTGCGGGTCCCCGTGCCCGGTGTCGTCGGCGACGAGGTAGCTGGTGTGCATGCTCATCGCCGACCGCAGCGCGGCGTGGTCCCGGACGACGGCGATCCCGCAGTCGTAGGGGGTGTTGAGCGTCTTGTGTGCATCCGTCGCCCACGAGTCGGCGCCGTCGGCTCCGTCGACGAGTCGTCGCAGCCGTGGGCTCGCCGCGGCCCAGAGCCCGAACGCGCCGTCCACGTGCACCCAGGCCTCGCGCGTCCGCGCCGCGGCGATCGCCTCGGGGAAGGGGTCGAACGCGCCGGAGTGCAGGTTGCCGGCCTGGAGGCACACGACGACCGGGTCGGTCGCCGGCAGCGCGTCGAGCGCGGCGGCGAGGGCGTCCGGCCGGATCCGGCCCTGGTCGTCGGCCTCGACGGCGATGGGCCGCCCGAGGCCGAGGTAGCGCAGGGCCAGGTCGACGGTCTCGTGCCGTTCCTCGCCGACGAGGACGTGCAGGCGCGGCGCGCCGGTGAGCCCGAGCTCGGCGACGTCCCAGCCGACGCCGGCGAGGACGGCGGAGCGGGCGGCGGCCAGGGCGGTGAAGTTGGCCGACGTCGCGCCGGTGACGAACCCCACGTCGCAACCCGCCGGCAGCCGGAGCAGGTCGAGGAGCCAGCGGGCAGCGGTCGCCTCGATGGCCGCCGTGGCGGGGGTGGCGTACCGCAGCGCGGCGTTCTGGTCCCAGGCGCTGACGAGCCAGTCGGCCGCGAGCGCGGCCGGCAGGGTCCCGCCGATGACCCAGCCGAAGAACCGGCCCGAGGGCATCGCCATGAGCCCGGGTTCCGCGGTCTCGGCGAGGAGGTCGACGACCTCCTCGGCGGACAGACCGTCCGGCGGGAGCGGCCACCCGAGCAGGGACTGGAGCTGGTCCGCGTCGACGCGCGGGCCGACGGGCCGGTCGTCGAGGGAGTCGAGCCAGTCCCGGGCGTGCGCGGCCGCGCGGGCCAGCGCCGCGTCGTACTGCTCACCCCGCGCCTTCATGTACCACCTCCGACCGGTCGCGTCCGCGGACCTCCGGACGGGTCCGCAGGTGTACGGGCACCGCGCGAGTCCGGGCCCGGACCCGGGGCGCGCGATCGCGTGCCCGACGCTACGCCTCGACCGGTCTCAGCGTCCGTTCTCGACCCAGAGTGTCGATGGCAGCACGCGCGGTCCGCCATCGGTGCGCGGACGGACGGAATCGGCGGCGAGGGGTTCTCGGCGGATCGCGGGACCACCATGCTGTCCCCTGACTCGGCCGCGGTGGGTTCCGTGGCGTACAGGAGTGGAGATGCCTGGGTTCCCTGCCCCTCCCGGTTTTGCCGACGTCCTGGAGCAGCGGCGACGTGCCCGGCGCCGGCGCCGGCGGCTGCTCGCGTCGGTGCCGGTCGTCCTGCTCGCAGTGCTCGCGCTCTCCGCGGGACTCGGCCGGTGGATACACGGCGGGGACGGGGCGACGCCGGCGACCGCTGCCGCTGCGGGGAGGGCGCCGCGCTGTCAGGGCGAGCCGACCCAGCTCGTGATCGCGTCGTCCGCCGACAAGGCGCCGCTGATGACCCGGTTCGCCGAGCAGTTCTCCCGCGCCGGCACGGACGCGACGGGGCGTTGCGTCGTCGTCAAGGTTGTCAACAAGTCCTCCGGTGCTGCGGCGACGGCGCTCGTCGAGGGCTGGAAGAGCAGCGACGGGCCGCCGCCGGACGTCTACGCCCCGACCGGGTCGATCTGGCTGCCCCTGCTGGAGGAGCGGCTCGTGGCGGCCCAGAAGTCGGCGCTCGTCCCGACCCCGGACGCCGTGCCGTCGATGGCACAGTCCGTCATGGTCGTCGCGATGCCCCGCCCGATGGCCGAGGCGCTCGGCTGGCCGGACAAGGCCATCGGCTGGTCGGACCTGCTGAGGCTCGCGTCGTCCCGGCAGGGCTGGGGCAGCTTCGGCCACCCCGAGTGGGGCCGATTCAGCCTCGGCAAGACGAACCCGAACTTCTCCCACGCGGGGCTCGAGGGCACGATCGCGACGTACTACGCCGCCGTCGGGAAGTCGAAGGGCCTGACGGCGGCCGACATCCGCAGCGCGGCCACTCGGCGGTTCGTCGCGGGTGTCGAGCAGTCCGTCGTCCGCTACGGCGACACGACGGTGACGTTCCAGGTGGACTGGGCGCGGGCCGACGCGGCCGGTGAGGCGCTGAGCTACATCTCGGCGCTCGTCACGGAGGAGAACCTCGTGCCGTCGTACAACGAGGGCAACCCGACGGGCGACCCGGCGCTTCTCGGGACGACGAAGCCCGCCACGGTGCCCCTCGTCGCGATCTACCCGAAGGAGGGGACGTTCGTCGCGGACCACCCGTACGCCGTCCTCAGCGCGCCGTGGGTCACGCCCGCCAAGCGGCAGGCCGCCGACGCGTTCCTCGCGTACCTGCGCAGCCCCGAGGTCCAGGCGCAGTGGCAGGCCAACCACTTCCGGGACGCGCAGGGCCGCGCCGGCCGGGACGGCGCGGCCCAGGGCGTCCTGCCCGACGAGCCGAAGCGCGTCTTGGAGCCGCCGTCGGCGACGGTGACCCGCGACGTCCTCGAGAGCTGGTCGCAGCTGCGCAAGACCGCCGACGTCATCAGCGTCATCGACGTCTCCGGGTCGATGGCGGAGCGGATCGAGGGGGCGAAGGCGACCAAGCTCGAGGCGGCAGTCGCCGCGGCGCACGCCTCGATGGACCTGTTCACCGACAGCGACGAGGTGGGCCTGTGGTCCTTCTCGGGTGGGGTCCGCGGCCGGCAGGACTGGACCGAGCTCGTGCCCGTCGGCCCGATGGGCGACGCCCTGTCCGGCACCTCCCGGCGCACGGCCATCTCGCGCAGCCTCGACCGGCTGCGGCCGCACGGCGACACGGGCCTCTACAACACGATCGACGCCGCGTACCGAGAGGTCCTCGACCGCTACCGCGACGACCGGATCAACGCCGTCGTCGTCCTCACCGACGGCCGCAACGACGCCGAGGGCGGGCTGCGACTCGGTCAGCTCCTGGACCGGATCAAGACCACGGACGACGGCAGGCAGGTTCGCATCATCACGATCGCCTACGGTCCGGACGCCGACGCGGACACCCTTGCTGAGATCGCCCGGGCGACGAAGGGCGCGTCGTACGTCGCCGCCACCCCGAAGGACATCCCGAAGATCTACTCGGCGGCGCTGTCGAACCTCTGACGGCTGCCGGTCAGGGACGCCGAAGCGCCCGTCCCCGTCAGGTCACAGGCTCGTACATATGTACGAATCCGGTGTACCGTCGGGGCAGGGTCGAGCCTCGTCAGCGTTCTCTCCACCGGAGGTCGTCGTGCCCCAGGTTCCCCGCATCCAGCGCACCATCCCCAACGGCCCGGTCACGACCGCGCCCTACCCCGTCCCGGTCGTCGGGACGATCCGTTGGCACGACGGCGCCGTGACAGAGGTGCCCGCACTGGCCGTGGCATGGACCCGGGACGCCGTCGAGGTGCGGTGGACGGACCCGTGGGGCGCCGAGCACACCGACTGGATCGAGGCCGTCGACGTCCGGCGTCGACCGGCGGACCCGGACGACCCGGACGCGACCCCGGGGGGCGGCGGCGGACCCGACCCCGGCCGGCTGCCCGGGCGAACCCCGCGGTCGAGCGGACGCCGTCCGCGCTGGTGACGGCGACTCCCCGACGTCCGTCAGCCGGGGTCCACCCGAAAGCTGCGCACGATCCGGGTGAGGTCGTCCGCCACGGCCTCCACCTGCTCGGCGGTCCGCAGGCTCGTCGTGGCGCCGCCCGCGGTCCGCTCGTTGATCTGCGCGACGGCGCCGATCCGTTCCGACAGCGCGGAGCTGCCGGCCGCGGCCGCCCGGATCGCGCGGCCCATGTCGTGCGTCGTCGTCGACTGCTCCTCCGCCGCCTCGGCGATCCCCTGGTTGAACCGGCTCATCTCGGCGATGATCCGGCCCAGTGCGTCGACTGCGCCGGCGGCCGACCGGGTCCCGGCCTGCAGGGCACCGATCCGCGCGGTGATGTCCCCGGTGGCGCGTGAGGTCTCGCCCGCGAGCTGCTTGACCTCGTCGGCCACGACGGCGAAGCCCCTGCCCGCGACGCCGGCCCGGGCGGCCTCGATCGTCGCGTTGAGCGCGAGAAGGTTGGTCTGCTCGGCGATCGACGTGATGAGCTCGACGACACCGCCGATCTCCGCGCTCGCCGTGTCGAGCACGGAGATCTCCTCGACCGCACGGCCCACGGCGCGCACCGACTCCCGCGCGACCTCGGCCGCCTGCTGCGCGTTCGCCGCGATCTGGGTGACGGACCGACCGAGCTGCTCGGCGCCGGTACTCAGGGTCTGGACCCCGTCGTCGACCTCGCCCGAGTGCCTGACCGCGGACTCCGCGACGTCGCTGGCCCGCGCCGCACCGGCGGCGAGCTCGTCGCTGCGCGACGCCAGCTCCCTGGACACCCCGACGAGCGCGTCGTCCGCGGCCGCGATCCGCCGCACCGTCCGGGCGAGCGACTCGGTCGCCTGGTTCACCGCGGCGGCGAGCCGGCCCAGCTCGTCGCGCCGACGCAGCTCCACGCGCCCCGTGAGGTCACCGGCGGCGACCCGCTCGGCGTGTGCGGTCACCGCGGCGACCGGCCGGACGAGAAGGCGGGCCAGGACCAGACCGGTGACCGCCACGGCGACGAGGAGGAGCACCGACATCGCGACGAGGCGGGACACCGCGCCCGCGCTGATCGACGCGGTCGCGGGCATCTGGAGCTCGACCCGCCACCGGTTGGCGTTGGTGGGGCCGAAGGGCACGTCCGCGGACGCCGGCACCGTGCCGGGCAGTGCCGCCCAGGCCCCGGTGCGGGGCAGCGGCTGCTCGGCGAGCGGGGAGTCGGGGTCTACCGCCGGCACCGCGACGTCGGTCTGGAACACGGTGACGCGGCCGGCGACGTCGACGACCCGGGCCCGTGCACCTCGGGGGAGCAGGCGCGCGACCCGCCGCCGGAGCGGGTCGAGCTCGGCCTCGAAGTGCAGCACCGCGACCGTTCGGCGCTCGACCGCGATGGGTGTGGAGCTCGACACGACCCAGGAGTGGCTGTCGGGTGAGAGGTACGGCGTGTGCTGGTGCACCTGACCGGGTCCCAGGGACATCGTCGCCGCGAAGAACGGGCTCCCGGTCTCGTCCGGCGACAGGTCCGCGGGGGCGGCCCGCTCGCCGTCGATCTGCCGGGCGAGCTCGGGGCCGCGGGCGTCGATGAAGCAGGCCTCGTCGATGAGGTCGGGGTACAGCGCGTGCAGTCCCACGAGGCTCGCGTTGATGCTGTCGAGGATCTCGGCGCGGTCCCGCCGGGTCGTGTAGTAGCGGCGCATGCTGTCGTTGTCGGCGGCGACGAGCAGCTCGTTCTGCCACTCGCCGAACGCCCGGGCGAGCTCGTCCGCCGTCTGGGTCGCCAGCCGCCGGGCGGCCGCGTCGTTCGTGTCGTGCGCGGTCTGCGCCCGCTCGTAGAGCGTGAGCGCCGTCGTGGCGGCCAGTGTGATGACGCCGACGACGGCGAACGCGCTCGCGACGGTGGTGCGCAGATGCCGCGGCGATGGCAGCTTCACGGTCGGTGCATCGACCGCTCGGCCCACCCGCTTGACGGCCGGTCGCTCAGAACGTGCGTGTGGCGGCCGGAGCTGCGCGACCGGACGTCGCGCCCCCAGGACTCGCTCGGCAGACCGTCCACGTGCGGAACCGGGCAAGGTACCTGACCTGGAAGAAGATCGTGATCGGTTCCGGGCGGTGCGCAGGAGAACATGCGCGCTGCTCGTGTACCGCACCCTGAACCGTCGCGGCGCACGGGTCACGCTGCCGCCCGTGACGGCACGCGACGTGTCGTCGCGCGTCGTCCCGGTTCGTGGCGTGCCATCTCGACGTGCGGGTCCGCGATCCCGCCTGCCCAATCGACTCCATGAACGCACCCGCCGCCCTCTCCCGCCCGGTCGACCGCGCGGTCGACACGTCGGTCGACACGTCGGTCGACACCGCGGGGGCCGGAGCAGCCGTCCCGCGGCCCCCCGCCCGGCACCTGCGCGCCGTCCCGGGCGAGCGGGACCCGCGGCGGGAGCACGGGTCCCGCCCGTCGCGCACCACGCCGCCCGCGGACGACATCGTCGCCGCCCTCGTGGAGTGCACCGACGCGACCGAGGCCGCCACCCTGCGCCGCCGCCTCGTCGAGACGTTCATGCCGATGGCCACCGCCGTCGCCACCCGCTACCGAACCCGGGGGGAATCCCTCGAGGACCTCGTGCAGGCGGCCTGCCTCGGGCTCGTCAAGGCCGCCAAGGGCTTCGACCCGACCCGCGGCAGCGCGTTCGAGGCCTATGCGGCCGTCACGATCACCGGCGAGGTCCGCAGGCACTTCCGCGACCACGGATGGGACCTGCGGCCGCCCCGACGGATCCAGGAGCTCCGCGGGAAGGTCGCCCGGGCGAACGAGCGGCTCACCGCGTCCCTCGGCCGCGCGCCGCGGATCTCCGAGGTCGCCGCGCACCTCGGGGTGGACGTCGACGACGTCGCCGAGTGCATCAGCAGCGCCCAGAGCTACCAGCTCATGTCGCTCGACGCGCCCGCCGGTCCGGGCCAGGACGACAGCTCGCCGCTCTCGGCGCACCTCGCGACCGAGGACGAGGACCTCCGGCGGCTCGTCGACGTGCTGAGCCTGCGCGGCGCGCTCGCCCAGCTCGCAGCCAGGCAGCGGCTGATCGTCGAGCTGCGGTACGTCCACGACCTCACGCAGCAGGAGATCGGCGACCGGATCGGCGTCTCGCAGATGCAGGTGTCCCGGCTCCTCACGAAGGCGCACGAGGACCTGCGCCGGATCCTCGAGGACGCCCCCGAGGAAGGCGCGCAGCAGCCGGCCCAGCAGACCGGCGGGGTGGTGGCCGCCACCCGCTGACCGGCCGCGGGCCGCCTCGCAGGCACGCGACGTGCCGGCCCCTCCCGACCGCGCCGCGACGCCGGGCCCGGAACCCCTCAACACCGGCTCCGGTCTGCCGATCTCGACCGATGAGGCCGCCCCGCACCCCGCGCAGCGGCGCCTGACCCGAGGCAGGGAGGGTACGACGATGGGCACGGACATCCTCACCGTGGTCGCCGACGCGTACCGGACCCGCGGCCCGCTCCAGCAGCAGGTCGCCGCCCGGTCGTTCCTGTCGCTCATGCCGCAGCACGAGGTCGAGGAGCAGCTCGGCAGGTTGCTCGACTCCCGGACGCTCGTCCCGGGCAGTCCCGGCACCGTCGTCCTCGCGCGGCCGGTCCGGGTCTCGGTCCTCACCCGCCCGGTGCTCGCCGCCTGGATCCGCGAGGCGTTGTCGTCGCCGCCCGAGCTGCGCGACGTGCTCGTCACCGGCATCCGGGCCGAGCTGCGGGACCTCGTCCGGCACTGCCTCGGCGCGCCGGAGTCCACGGGGCTGCCGCGGCGCGGGGTCGAGTTCGCCGCCGTCCTCGCGATGACAGACCTGGACCTGCACGCGATGGACGTCGTCGGGGGGCTGCCGGGGACGACCCGCAGCCAGCTCCAGGACCTCGCGGCGATCCCCGAGGGCAGCTGCCGCAGTCTCAAGGAGCTCCAGGCCCGGATGCGCCGGTTCGTCACGACGACCTTCCTCGAGGACATCACGGCGAGTGGGTAGGCGTCGGCCCACTGCGTGTCGTCGGGAGGTTCGTCGGGAACGTCGTCGGGAGGTTCGTCGGGAGGGTCGTCGGGAGGGTCGCCGGGAGGTTCGTGGGGAGTTCGTCAGGGTCGGCGGCCGATGAAAGCGAGCAACCGGGTCTGCGGGTCCGCGTCGTCCGGCACGTCGACTCGCGGCCCGTAGTGGCCGCTCGACCGGAGCGCGGCATCCATCGGGAGCATCCCGTCGAGCATCCCGGCGCAGCGTTCGGGATCGAGCCGCTCGTCCTGGCCCGTCGCGCGGGCGAGGTCCCACGTGTGGAGAAAGACGTCGGGGGTGTAGACGAGGGCCACGGCGTCCGCGAGCGGCAGCGTGCCGAGGTGCGGGTTCGCCAGCGTCCGTGCAGCCGTCGCCGGGTCGTCGAGCAGCGCCTGGACGCCGTCGCTGTGCGCCGTCCACGCCGCCACCGGGTCGTGGTCGACCGAGGGTCCGGTGGGCAGGCTGATGCCCGTCCCGGCGCGAACGAAGGCCGGGAACCACTCCACGAGGTGCCGGACGACGTCACGCGCGATCCAGCCCTCGCACGGTGCCGGGTCGTCCCAGCGGTGCGCCGGGACTCCGCGGACCCGCTCGCCGAAGACGCCGGCGATCTCTCGATGATCCTGCGCGGCGTCGGTCACAGCGCGTCTCCCGTCCCTCCGGTCCGGTCTGCCCACGTCGACACGGTGGCGCTCAGCCGTGCTCCTGGGCCCAGGCGACGTAGGCCTCCTCGGCGACGGGCAGCGTCGCGAAGAGCATGTCGGCCCCGATGAGCTCGTCGAGCCCCGCCCGGCGTAGCGGGATGAGCAGGTCGTTCTTCACCCGGGCGAGTCCGAGCCGGACACCGCGCGCGGCCAGGTCGCCGTGCAGGCTGCGCAGCCCGTCCGCCGCGGTGATGTCGATCTCGACGTTCGCCTCGACGTTGAGCACGAACCACCGTACCGGGTGCTCGTGATCGGCAGCGTTCTCCTGCTCGACGACCCGGACCGCACGCCGTCGGAGGTCCGCGACGTTCGCGAAGAAGAGCGGGGCGTCGTAGCGGTAGACGACGAGCCCGGGCAGCGTCTGCGCGTCGGGATAGTCGTCGATGTCGTGCATCCCGGCGAGGCCGGGCACCCGGCCGAGCACGGCCTCGTGCGGCCTGGCGAGCCGGGCCGCCATCTCGAGCAGGCTCAGCGCGATCGCGATGGCCACCCCGGCGAGGATGCCGAAGACGACGGTGCCGACGAGCGACGCCAGCGCGAGCGCGAGCTCGGTGACCCGGAACCTTGCCAGCCGGTCGAACTCCGACCAGGAGATGAGCCGGCTCGCCGCGTAGAGGACGACCGCGCCGAGCGCCGCCGACGGCAGCGCGGACAGCAGCGGTCCGGCTGCGAAGAGGACGACGACGATCACGACCGCCCCGGCGAGCGAGTACGCCTGGGTGCGTGCCCCTGCGGCGAGGGCGAGCGCCGTCCGCGAGCCGGACGACGAGACCGGGAACCCGCCGACCATGCCGACCGCCGCGTGCACGCCGGCAAGCGCGAGGAGCTCCTGCTGCGGGTCGGCCTCCGTCGACGGCAGCGGACGGGGCGTCGCCGCGACCGGTGCGGCGTCGACACCGTCGGTCTGGTCGCCCTCGCCGGTCTGGTCGCTCTCGCCGGCCTGCCGGACCGCGGGTGGCTGGGCGACCTGCTGCGGGACGGCGGGCGGCGGCTCGACCGGGGCGGGGAACGCCCGGGCGATGAGCGTGTTGTCGCCGTACGCGACGACGGCGACGGCGAGACCGGCGATCGTGAGCGCCTGGAGGTCGGCGCTGCCGATCGCGGGCAGCTGCGGTCGCGGCAGCCCGCCCGGCACCGTGCCGACGACCTCCACGCCCTTGTCCGCGAGGTCGGTCGCGATGCTGAGGCCGGTCGCGGCGATGACCGCGATGAGCGGCCCCGGCCACGTCGGGCGGACCCGCTGGACGGCGAGCAGGAGCGTGAGCGTGCCCAGGCACACGACGAGCGTGGGCACGTGGGTGTCGCTGACGACGTGGAGGAACGAGCTGAGCTGGGCGAGGAGGCTGTCCCCCTCGACGTCCGTCCCGGTGATCCGGCCGAGCTGGCCGACGACCATGAGCACGGCCCCGCCTGCGAGGTAGCCGACGAGCAGGGGCTGGGAAAGCAGGTCCGCGACGGCGCCGAGACGGGCGAGCCGGGCCAGCAGGCACCAGCCGGCGACGACGAGGCACAGCCCCGACGTCAGGGCGGCGGCCCGTCCTGGGTCACCGTGCGCGAGAGGTGCGACCGCGGCGGCGGCCATCAGGGCGACCGTCGACTCGGGGCCGACCGACAGCACCCGGGACGAGCCGAGGAGGGCGTAGACGATCCCGCCGGCGAGCGCCGTCCACAGCCCCGCGACGGGGGGGACGCCGACGATCGCGGCGTACGCCATGACCTGCGGCACCAGGTACGCGGCGACCGCGAGGCCGGCGAACACGTCGGGCCGCATCCACGCCCGGCGGTAGCTCCGGAGGACGGCCAGACCGGGGGCGAAGGAACGCAATCGCTCCCGGCGGTTCAGCAGGGGGGCCTGGGCGAGGTCGTGGCCGATCGCCGGCCGGCGGGACGGCGGCGGACGGCGGGACGGGGGCGGACGGCGGGACGGGGGCGGACGGCCGCCGATCTGTGGACGACGCCCGGGGCGGGTGTCGTCGGACCGGGACATCGGGCCACCTCACGGCGTCGGGAGAGCCCCGACGCTAGCGAGCCGCCGCGGGGACGGGAACGGCCGAAGGGCCTCGCGCGGCGTGCGCGGGGCCCTCCGACCGGTGAACAGGTCGCACGCGCGAGGACGCGTGCGGCGGGCTGTCAGGACGAGCGTCGCCGTGCGCGGCCGGCCGTCTCGCCGCCGGCCCCGTTGTCCGCGGCGTCCACCGGCGCGGCGCCCTCGGTCGGTGTGGTGTCGGTCGGTGTGGTGTCGGTCGGGGTGGTGTCGGTCGGTGTGGTGTCGGTCGGTGTGGTGTCGGTCGGTGTGGTGTCGGTCGGGGTGGTGTCGGTCGGGGTGGTGTCGGTCGGGGTGGTGTCGGTCGGTGTGGTGTCGGTCGGTGTGGTGTCGGCCGGTGTGGACTCGACGGGTGTGGACTCGACGGGTGTGGACTCGACGGGTGTGGATTCGGCCGGTGCGGTCTCGGCCGGTGCGGTCTCGGCCACAGAGGCGTCGACCGGGCTCTCCGACGGCGGCTGGCCGAGCGGCTTCTCGGTGATCGTCTTCGCGGCCGCGCTCGGCGGCACGCCCGTCGCGACCTCCTCCCACTCCGGCTCGTGCCCGCGCGCGCGCTTGAAGGCCGCGGCACCGGCCGCGATCGCGACGGTGCCGGCTGCGACGAGCAGGATCTTCGTCCGCCGGGCGGCCGCCCGGCGGCGGGCGGTCGGAGTGCTCCGCGCGATGGCGAGAGCGGCCTCCTCGACTTTCTCGCTCGCCCTCTCCGCGGTGGTCGCGGCCGTCGTCGCGGCCGCCTCGCGCGCGGCGAGCCCAGCTGCGGCCGCCGCACCGACCGCCTCGACGATCCGCGGCAGGAGGTCCTCGACGATCCGGTCCCGGGCGGCGTCGACGACAGGAGCGACGCGCTCCGCGGCGGCCTCGACCCGGGGGGCGGCCGCCTGGAGGCCCTTGTGGAGGCCCTTGTCGAGCCGTGTCGTCGCCTCCTCGACAGCATGCTCGACGCGGGGCACGGCCCAGAGCCGGGCCTGACCGGCCGCGGCGGCGGCCTGGTCGCGGGCCAGAGCGGCCAGCTCCCGGGCGACGGCCGCCTGTTCACGCGCCACCTGGGCGGCGTGCTCGCGCAGGTCGGCGACCTGCGTCGACACCGGCTCCGTGCGGTTCTTCCTCGCCACGTCCGCTCCCCTCGTTCGCCGTCCGGGCGCGTCGGTCGTCGCGCCGCCGTGCGGTCACGGGACCCATCCTCTCCTGATCGCCGCAGGATGCTAGTGCTGGGGGTCCCGGTCGCTGGACGCGTGACAGACTGCCGGGGATCAGACGGCGCCGTCGGCACCCCGCCGGGCGGCGCGACGCCCAGCCCGGCACCGACGTCCGGGCCGACCGAAAGGCCGCGAGACGTGAGCGAGCCGCTCCCCTCGACCCTGCACGCGACGCTCCACACGAACCGGGGCGACATCAGGCTCCAGCTGTTCCCGGACCATGCGCCGAAGACCGTCCGCAACTTCGTCGAGCTCGCCGAGGGCAGCCGCGAGTGGCGCGACCCGCGCACCGGCGCGTCGACGAGCACGAAGTTCTACGACGGCCTGACCTTCCACCGCGTCATCGCGGGCTTCATGATCCAGGGCGGCTGCCCCCTGGGCACCGGCACCGGAGGCCCGGGCTACGACTTCGACGACGAGACCCACCCCGAGCTCGGCTTCACGAAGCCGTACCTGCTCGCGATGGCGAACGCCGGCACCCGGATGGGCAAGGGCACGAACGGGTCCCAGTTCTTCATCACGGTGGTCAAGACGCCGCACCTGCAGGGCAAGCACACGATCTTCGGAGAGGTCGCCGACGCCCCGAGCCGCGAGGTCGTCGACGCCATCGCGAGCACCCGGACCGACCGCTCCGACCGGCCGACCGAGCCGGTGGTCATCAACTCGGTGATGATCGAGCGCGGCTGAGCGGCGCGTCCCGGTCTGCGGCGGGGCGGCCGCCGCGCCGTCCTGCCGCCCGGGAGGGACACCGCCGGAAGGACGCGCCGGGAGAACACCACGGTCCCCCGCGACGTTGAGCAGGCATGAGCGACCGAGGCCACCGGTCGAGCCCCCGCACGAGTGAGTCATGGGACGTGACGCAGCGATGAGCGCAGTTCCCGGAGACGGCACGCCCCCGGGCGGCGGACCGCAGCCCGGCCCCGACATCGTCCCGGTGTGCCCGCGGCACCCGCAACGCGAGGCGTACGTCCGCTGTCAGCGCTGCGAGCGCCCGGTCTGCCCGGAGTGCCAGCGTCCGGCGGCTGTCGGCATCCAGTGCGTCGACTGCGTCCGGGACGGTGCGCGGTCGGTCCGGACGGCGCGGAGCGTCGTCGGCGGCCGGGCGGGGAGCGAGCGGCCCGTCGTCACCCAGACCATCGTCGGGCTCAACGTCCTCATATTCGTCGTGCAGCTCGCCGGCGGCACCCGGGTGACCAACGCGCTGTACTTCTGGCCCCCCGCGGCGCTCGCGGAGCCGTGGCGGTTCCTCACGGCGGCGTTCCTGCACTCGACGTCGTTCTGGCTGCACATCGTCTTCAACATGTACATCCTGTGGACGATCGGGCCGTACCTCGAGGCGCTCTTCGGCCGGGCCCGGTTCGCGGCGCTGTACCTGCTCTGCGCCCTCGGCGGCTCGGTCGGGTACTTCCTCCTCGCCGTGCCGAGCGCTGCCCCCGGTTCGAGCTGGCTGCGCCCGGTCGTCGGCGCCTCCGGCGCCGTGTTCGGCCTCTTCGCCGCCCTGCTCGTCGTGAACCGCCGGCTGCACCGGGACGTCTCCGGCGTCATCGCGATCGTGCTGATCAACCTCGTCATCGGGTTCATCCCCGGCCTGGGGATCGCGTGGCAGGCCCATCTGGGCGGCCTCGTGACCGGTGCGGTCGTCGCCGCTGCTCTCATGTACACCCCGCCCCGGGCCCGGACGCTGCTGCACCCGCTCGCGATCGTCGGCGTCGCCGCGCTCCTCCTCGCGCTCGTCATGGTCAAGGTCGCCACGCTTCCGGCCGGCCTGCTCGTCTGACCCGCTGCGTTCTCCACACTGTGGACGACGGCTGTGGACGAATGACAGGCATGTAACTCCACAGCTGTGAGCACAGCCGTGGACGACGGGACGGGCGCCAGACCGGTGCCGTTCGCCGACGGTTGGTGGTGGGGTGCGGCGCGGTCAGCGCCAGCGCGTGGTCATCCCGAAGCCGCCGAGCAGGATGCCGAACCCGATGGCGAGGTTCCAGTAGCCGATGGCCGGGATGGGGTACTGCGTCTCGGTGATGTAGAAGACGACGATCCACGCCAGCCCGACGACGAGCAGCGTGACCATGATCGGGACGAAGAACCGCCCGTTGACCTTCGGTGCCGTCGGCTTCGGGGGCGGGGTGTACGCGGACTTCTTCCGCAGCCTCGACTCGGGCATGTCCGGGCTCCTCCAGGATCGGGTGGCGGGTGCAGGCGGCCGCGGGTCGCCCCCGCGGGCGTTCCGGCCCCGGCACCTCTCGTCTAGCGTAATGGCCGGATCGGTGCGAGCGACGCGGGGCGGGGCAGATGCAGCAGGACGGCGCAGACCGGGACGTGCGGGAGACCCGCGACGTCGCGCTCGCGTACGCCCGCGGCGTCGGGCCCGACGCCTCGCCATCCGACACCCCTCAGCCGAACGACACCCCTCAGCCGAACGACACCCCTCAGCCGAACGACACGCCAGAGCCGAACGGCAGGCCAGAGCCGAACGACAGGCCAGAGCCGAACGACAGGCCCGACGACCCGTCCGGCACCCGTGACCAGCAGGAGGCGCCGACGCACCGGGCCGAGCGCCGGCGGGGGCGCCGCTCCGGCGAGGCACCGCCCGGTCGGGGCGGCGGGCACCACGCGCACCGTCGCCGGTTCGGGCCCTGGACCGTCGGCGTTGTCGTCGTCTCGCTGCTCGCCGGTGGCCTGTTCGCGCTGAGCGCCCGCGACGTCCGGCGGCCTGCCGCTGCGGGCCGACCGCGCCGACCAGGCCGCGCTGCTGCGCCGGGCTGAGGATCGCAACGAGGAGGTCTCGGCCCGGGTCGACGCGCTGAACCGGGAGACGGAGCGGCTCACGAAGCGCTACGCGACGGTCGACCGCCAGGTCGGGGCCCTCCAGGAGCGGATCGACGCCCTCGCGCCGTCCGCGGGCCTGGCGCCGGTCCGCGGCACGGTGCTCGAGGTGACCCTCGACGACGCCCCGCGCGGGCAACCCGTCCCGGAGGGCATCCCGCCGGACTACCTCGTCGTCCACCAGCAGGACGTCCAGGCGGTCGTCAACGCATTGTGGGCGCGGCGGTGCCGAGGCGATGATGCTCATGGACCAGCGGGTGATCTCGACCAGCGCCGTCCGCTGCGTGGGGAACACCCTGATCCTCCAGGGCCGGGTCTACTCCCCGCCCTACCGGATCCCGGCGATCGGCGACCCCCGGGCGATGCGGTCGGCCCTCGCATCGTCGCCCGACGTGGGGGTGTACCGCGAGTTCGTCGACCTCGTGACCTCACCTACCGGGTCGACGAGCGGGGCGAGCAGACCTTCCCGGCGTTCGAGGGGTCGACGTCGCTCGAGTACGCCCGGCCGGTCGTCCCCGAGGAGGGTTCCGACGGCGTAGACGACAGCGCGACGTCGTCCGCGCCCGCTACCGGCACGGCGTCCGCGGACCCGTCGGTGGCCGCGTCGGCGAACCCCTCCGGCAGCGCCACGCCCTGAGCACCGCCCGGACGGAGCCCCGCCGGTCGTGCGACGATCGGGAGATGGCCGCGCCCCCGACCCGGATCCTCGTCGTCGACAACTACGACAGCTTCGTCTGCACGATCGTCGGCTACCTCGCCCAGCTCGGCGCCGAGTGCGACGTCCGGCGCAACGACGCCGTGACCACCGCGGACGCCGCCGCGTTCGACGGGGTGCTGCTCTCGCCCGGGCCCGGGCACGCCGTCGGAGGCGGGCGTGTGCCCGGCCATGGTCCGGCACTGCGCGGACGCCGGGCAGCCGATGCTCGGCGTCTGCCTCGGCCACCAGGCGCTCGGCGAGGTCTTCGGCGGCGACGGTCGACGCACGCCCCCGAGCTCATGCACGGCAAGACCAGCCTGGTGCACCACGGCGGCCGCGGCGTGCTCGCCGGGCTGCCGTCGCCGTTCACCGCCACCCGCTACCACTCGCTGGCGGTGCTGGCGCGACACGGTGCCCGCCGAGCTCGAGGTCACCGGTCGCACCGACAGCGGCGTCGTCATGGCGCTGCAGCACCGCGAGCTGCCGCTGCACGGCGTGCAGTTCCACCCGGAGTCGGTGCTCACCGAGGGCGGCCACCGGCTGCTCGCGAACTGGCTGGCCGTCTGCGGCGACGACGAGGCCGTCGGCCGGTCCGACGGGCTCGCCCCGCTCGTGCGCCGGTGAAGCCCGCGCCCGCGCGGTCCGTCAGGGGGTCGGCGGGCCCGCGGGGGTGCTGTCGTCACGGTCGGCGTCGTCGGCGTCGGGCTCGGGGTCGTCTGGGTCGGGCTCGGTGGTGCCACGGCGACGACGAAGGTCACCGTCGACCCCTGGTCGACGCTGACGTTCTTGGGGTCCTGGGACAGGACGGTCCCCGCTGACTTGCTGCTCGGCTCGTCGGTCCGCTCGGTCTGCAGCCCGAGCTTGCGCAGCGCCTTCTGGGCGTCGCTGTAGCTCTTGCCCGTGAAGTCGGGGACCTTGACCTGCCCGGTCGACAGGACCAGGCCGACCGAGCCGCCGGGGGCGACGGTCGCGTCCGTCTTCGGGTCCGAGCGGATGACCTGGCCCTTCGTCGACGTCGGCGCTGTCCTCGGTCGTCACGTTGCCGACCGCGAGCCCGACGGCGGTGAGGGCGTCCCGGGCCTGGTCCTGGTCCATGCCGGTGACGTCGGGCACCGTGACCGACGACGGCCCGGTGGACACCGTGATCGTCACCGTGGAGCCCCTGGCGGCTTGGGCGCCGGCGGCGGGGTCCTGGGAGACGACGTCGCCCTTGGCCACGCTGTCGCTCGCCTGCTGCCGGACCGCCGGGACGAACCCGGCGGTCGTCAGGCTGTCCTCCGCCTTGGCCTGCTGGACGCCGACGACGTTCGGCACCGCGACCTGTGGTGGCGGTGCCGCTGTCCTGCCGACCGAGTTCGCGACGAGGTAGGCGATGATCCCGAATACCACGACGACGGCCAGGGCGAGCAGGACGTACCCGGCCCGGCGGCCGCCGCGGTGCTCCTCCTCCCGTCCCCGGGCGGTGGGCCACCGGGGCCGGGCACCGGCGCGCCCGGCTGCGTCGTGGTCGCGCCGACAGGAGGCATGGCGCGGGTGCCTGCCGGTGGCCGCGCCGAGGTATGTCCGTCGGTGGCCGCCGCCGCCCAGCGCGGTCGCCCCGGCGGCCGCGGCGTAGGCCGGATCGGCCGGCCGGCGCGGACGGCGTCGATGTCCGGCCTGGAACGCGGCGGCGGTCTGGTAGCGGGCTCTCGCGGTCCTTGGCCAGGGCGTGCAGGACGATCCGGTCGACGGTCTCCGGGATCGCGCGGGTTGAAGGCGCTCGGCGGCTGCGGCTTCTCGCGGACGTGCTGGTAGGCGACGGCGACCGGGGAGTCGCCGACGAACGGCGGCCGGCCGGTGAGCAGCTCGTAGAGCAGGCAGCCGGCGGAGTAGAGGTCGCTGCGGGCGTCGACGGTCTCGCCGCGGGCCTGCTCCGGCGACAGGTACTGGGCGGTGCCGATCACGGCCTGGGTCTGGGTCATCGTCGCCGAGGAGTCGGCCATGGCCCGGGCGATGCCGAAGTCCATCACCTTGACGTCGCCGCGCGGGGTGAGCATGACGTTCGCCGGCTTGATGTCGCGGTGGACGATGCCGGCGCTGGTGGCTGTACTCGAGCGCCGACAGCACGCCGGCGGTGATCTCGAGCGCGCGCTCGTCGACGTCGAGCGGCCGGCCGTCGCGGAGCAGTCGCGCAGGGTCTGGCCCTCGACGTACTCCATGACGATGTACGGCAGCGGCACGATGCCGCCGCCGGATTCGGTGACGAGCTCCTCGCCGGTGTCGTACACGGCGACGATCGCCGGGTGGTTCAGCCCGGCGGCGGACTGCGCCTCGCGCCGGAACCGGGCCTGGAACGTCGGGTCCCGGGCGAGGTCGGTGCGCAGCAGCTTGATGGCCACCGTCGCGGCCGAGGCGGGTGTCGCGGCCGAGGTGCACCTCGGCCATCCCGCCGCGGCCGAGCAGGTCACCGACCTCGTAACGGTTGCCCAGTACGCGGGGGCTGTCGTTCACCGGATCCATCCCTGTGTCGCGTCGGTCAAGGTCTGCTGCTCGCCGCTCCCGGTGGACGTACGTCGCGGTCACGGTGTGGTCACCGAGTGCCCGGAGAGCAGCGCACCGGGGTCGACCAGCGCCGTGCCGGGGCTCGACGCCGGGGAGGTCGCAGGCGTCGTGGTCGATGCCGGCGGCGTCGCCGTCGAGGTGCCGGTCGAGGTGGGCGTCGGCGTGGCTCGACGGCGTCGCGGTCGCACTCGGGCTCGCGGTCGCGGTCGCGGTCGGTGACTCGGTCGCCGTCGTCGTCGAGGTCGTCCGGGAGGACGTCCTCGGTCTCGTCGACGTCGATGTGCTCCTCGGGATCGTCGACGTGTTGGTCGGCGTCGTCGACAGCGGCGCCGTCGTCGGGACCACCGACGTGCTCTGCGACGGGGTCGGAGGCACCGCGGTGCCCGGCCCGCCGGTGAGGAGGGCGACGATCGTCGCGATCCCGGCGACGACCCCGAGGACCAGCGCGCCGACCCCGACCATCGGCCAGGCGAGCCCGAAGGGCAGCGGGACGGGACCGCGGTCCCGGTGCGCGCCACCCGTCCGCGGGGTCGCGAGGTCCTCGGCCGGGGTCGCGGGGGACGTCGGCCCGCCCGGGTACGTCCCGGTGCCGGGGCGTGCGTGGTACCCCGCCGCCCCGTACGCGGCGGTCGCGTCGGTCGGCGCGCCGTGACCCGACCAGCCGTTGACGCCCGCGCGGTCGGCGTACGCCCCGGCTCTGTAGGCACCGTGCGTCAGGCCCGTGTCGGGGGTCGGGCCGGACGGGTGGCCGATCCCCGGGGCGGCCGGCGCGCCGCCGGTGCCGTGGCCCCCCGCGAGCCCGAGCGCGCCGGCGGCACCCGCCGCAGCGGCGAGGCCGGCGGCGGCGATCGCCGCCCCGGCGTCGTCGTCGCGCAGGTCGATCTCGCGCCGGACGGCGCCCGTCCGGGACGTCGCGTCCGCGGACCCGTGCGCCCGCCGCCGGCGCCGCAGCACGACCTCGAGGTCGTGCGCGAACGTCCGCCGCCGACTGCGTCCGGTGTGCGGGTCCTTCTCCATCGCGAGGTCGACGAGCTCGCGGACGTCCTCCGGGAGCGTCCCCGGCAGCGGCGGCGGAGGCTCGGCGAGGTGCGCCGTGCGCGACGGCCACCTGGTTGTCGCCCTCGAACGGGCGTCGTCCGGCCAGGCACTCGTAGGCGACGACGCCGAGTGCGTAGACGTCGGAGAGCGGGGTCGCCGTCCTTGCCCCGGGCGAGCTCGGGGGCGAGGTAGTGCGCCGTGCCCATGACCTGGCCGGTCGTCGGTCAGCGGCTCGTGGTCCCGGGGCCGGGCGATGCCGAAGTCGGTGACCTTGACCCGTGCCGTCCGGCGTCACCAGGAGGTTCGCCGGCTTGACGTCGCGGTGGACGACACCGCGCTCGTGGGCGGCGTGCAGCGCCCGGGCCGCCTGGGCGACGATGTCGAGGGTCGCGGTCCGCGCCCGAGCGCGCCGCTCCGGGCCAGCATCGCCGAGAGCGGCTCGCCGGGGACGAGCTCCATGACGAGGTAGGCCAGCGCCCGGCCCTCCCCGGACGTCTCGCCGTAGTCGTACACGGCCGCGATGCCGGGATGCGAGCAGCGCCGCCGGCGGTCCGGGCCTCCGCCCGGAAGCGGCGGCGGAAGGCGTCGTCGTCGGCGAGCTCCGGCCGCAGGATCTTCACGGCGACCGCGCGGCCGAGGACGTCGTCGATGACCACGCCACACCTCGCCCATGCCGCCGAAGGCGATCCGGTCGCTGCAGCCGGTAGCGACCGCCGCAGGCTCATGTCCGCGGCGAGCGATCTCATCGCCCCAGCACCGCCTCGCATGACCTGTCCTGCGCGATCGGAGCCGCGACCCTGCCGCCGGACGCCTCGTCCCCGCAGCGTCGCCGCCGTCCTCGACGACGACCGCCACCGCCACCTGCGGGTCGTCGGCCGGCGCGAACGCGGTGAACCAGGCGTTCGGCGGCCGCCCCTCGCCCTGCTGCGCCGTCCCGGTCTTGCCGGCCACCTGGACGCCGTCGATCTGGGCCCGCGTGCCCGGTCCCGTTCTCCACGACGGCCTCCATCATCCGGTGAGGTCCGGCCGCGACCTGTCCGGCACACCGCCTCGGAGAAACGCTTCGGCTGCGGGCGCTGGATCACCTCGAGGTTCGCCGACAGCACGTCCTTGACGATGTGCGGCTTCATGACGACGCCCACCGTTCGCGACTCCCGCGCTGACCATCGCCATCTGCAGCGGGCTCACCCGCACGTCGAACTGCCCGATCGCCGACTGGGCGGCTGCGACGGTGCGTCGAGGTCGGCCGGGAAACTGGCTCGGCGTCACCGTGAGCGGGATGTCGAGCTGCTTGCCGAAGCCGAAGGCCTCCGCCTGGCGGCGCAGGGCGGCGTCGCCGAGGGCGAGGCCGATCGACGCCGAAGGCGGTGTTGCACGAGATCCGCAGCGCGTCGAGGAGCGATATCTTGCCGTTCGGGCCGCACGCGCCGCCGGAAGTCGTTCGGCAGCGACGCGGTGCGTCTGCGGCAGGTCGAGCTGGGCCGGGCCGTTGACCTGCGTGTCCGGGGTGTACTCCGCCGCTGGACAGCGCGGCCGCCGCCGTCACGATCTTGAACATCGACCCGGGCGGGTAGAGCCGGCCCGATCGCGCGGTTCTCCAGCGGGCGTGCGGGGTCCTCGAGGAGGGCGTTCCACGTCTTCTTCACCTCGGCCACGTCGTGGCTGGCCAGCGTGTTGGGGTCGTACCACGGGCTTGCTCACGAGGGCGAGGATCGCGCCGGTCTTCGGGTTCGAGCGCGACGACGGCGCCGCGCTGGTCGCCGAGGGCGTCCCACGCGACCTTCTGCGCCTTGGGGTTGATCGTCAGCTCGACCGACGCGCCCTGCGGCTCGCGGCCGGTGAGCAGGTCGGAGATCCGCCGGTAGAAGAGCTGGTCGGCGGTGCCGGAGAGCAGGGGACCGGCCGCCAGCTCCATGCCGGTCGCTATGTAGACGATCGAGTAGAACCCGGTGACGTGGCTGTACACCTCCGGCGACGGGTACTTGCGCAGGTACTTGTACGGGTCGTCGACCGGCACCGACTGGGCGACCGGACGCCCGGCGACGAGCAGCGGACCACGCTCGCGGCCGTACTCCTTGTACTGGGTGCGCCGGTTGTCGGCGCGCGCGTTGAGCGAGCCCGCATCGACGAACTGGATGTACGTCGTGCTCACGAGGAGCGAGGCGAACATCAGGGCGACGACGGCGGCCAGGCGTCGCAGCGGGGCGTTCATCCGGCCACCTCCGCGGGTGCGGGCCGCCGTGCGGCGTCCGAGATCCGCAGCAGGAGTCCGACGATGATCCAGTTCGAGAGCAGCGAGGAGCCGCCGTACGCGAGGAACGGCAGGACGAGCCCGGTGAGTGGGATCACCCGGGTCACGCCGCCGACGACGACGAAGACCTGGAGCGCGATGGTGAACGACAAGCCGGCGGCGAGCAGCTTGCCGAAGCCGTCCCGCGCGCCGATCGCCGTCCGCAGGCCGCGTTCGACGAGCACGAGGTAGAGCAGCAGGAGGGCGAAGATCCCGGTGAGCCCGAGCTCCTCGCCGATCGCGGTGAAGATGAAGTCGCTCTCGGCGAACGGGATGATGTCCGGCCTGCCCTCGCCGAGGCCGGTGCCGAGCAGGCCCCCGCTCGCCATCCCGTAGAGCCCCTGGACGACCTGGTAGGCGTTCTCGAAGGTGTCGGGGGCGAACGGGTGGAGCCAGATGTCGACCCGGCGCTGGACGTGGCTGAAGATCTGCCACGCGAGGACGGCGCCGGCGACGAAGAGCCCGAGGCCGATGACGATCCAGCTCGTCCGCTCGGTCGCGACGTAGAGGATCGCGACGAAGAGCCCGAAGAACAGCAGCGAGGTGCCGAGGTCGCGCTCGAAGACGAGGACGCCGAGGCTCAGCGCCCAGGCGAGGAGGATCGGCCCGAGGTCGCGGGCCCGCGGCAGCTGCAGCCCGAGGACCTTGCGGCCGACGAGCGCGAGCGAGTCCCGCGCGGTCACGAGGTAGCCGGCGAAGAAGAGCGCGAGCAGGATCTTGGCGATCTCACCGGGCTGGAACGACAGCGGACCGAGCCCGATCCAGATCCGCGCGCCGCGGATGTTGCGGCCGATGACGGGAAGCAGCGGCAGGAGGAGCAGCGCGAAACCGGCGACCGCTGCCGTCCACGTGTACCGGGCGAGGATCCGGTGGTCGCGCACGAGGAGCAGGACGGCGATGCAGGCGCCGACCCCGATGGCGGTCCACGCGAGCTGTCGGGTCGCGAGCGCCGAGCTGAAGCCGCGGCCCTCGGCGAGGTCGAGGCGGTGGATGACGACGAGCCCGAGCCCGTTGATCGCCGTCGCGATCGGCAGGATCACCGGGTCTGCGTAGGGCGCGGTGAACCGCAGGACGACGTGGACGGACAGGACGAGCACGGCCAGGCCGCCGCCGACGCTCAGCCAGTCCGCGGGGACCTCGCCCTCCGCGGCGAGCCCGACGAGCGCGTAGGCGCCGACCGCGACCGCGATCGCGAGCAGCAGGAGGACGAGCTCGACGTTGCGGCGAGGCCGGGCCTGGACCGACGTGACCACGGCCATCAGCGCACCCCCCGGCGGCCGGCGCCCGCGGTGGCGGGCCCGGCGTCAGGGCGGCGGACGGTCGCGTCCGGCACGGCGGTCGGGGTCATGATGCGGCGGCTCCGCAGTCCGGTTCGGTGAAGCCCGGGTCGCTCGTCGCGCCCGGCGTGGGGGTCGTCGTCGGCAGCGTCGCGGCGTCGGTCTCGGTGAGCGACGGGGAGACCGTCGCGGTCGCCGGGAGGCGCGTCGCGCCCGCGGCGGCGGTGGTCCCGGCGGCCGTCGGGGTCGTCGCGGGCCTGGTCGCGGGTCCGGTCGTGGTGCCCGGTGCGGGGGTGGACGCCGAGGGGCTCGCCGACGCGGTGAGGCTCGGGCTCGGCGTCGCGGCCGCACTGCGGCACGCCGCGGCCCGCTCGTTCAGCGTGTCGACGATCGTCCACGCCTGCTGCTCGGTGTCGGCGACGATGCCCTGCTCGAGGCGCTGCTGCTCGAACGACGGGAGATCGGTGACCGGCAGGTCCCGCACCGTCGAGGACACCTGGGAGAGCTTGATCGGGCCGACTGCCTCGGGCAGGCCCGTGTAGACCGCGACGTAACCCTCGTTGGTCCCGACGAAGTACTGATGCTGCACCCAGCGCCAGGCGGTGTACCCGCCGGCGACGACGATCGCGACGAGGACGGTCACGCCGAGCAGCCGGACGACGGTGCGCCGCCGGGTCAGCTCCGGGACGGCGTCGACGACCTCCTCGTCGTCCAGGACGACGAGCGGGATCGGCTGGGTGTCCCCGTCCAGCGCCCCCGACGGCAGCGGGGCGGTGAGTGCCGCGGCCCGCTCGGCGGCCGACGGGGCCCCGACCGTGGCCCGGGTCCGCTGGTGGAGCGCCGCCGCGCCGACGACCGCCGGGTTCGAGACCGGGGGTTCGGCGGTGGCGTCCACGACGTCCGCGACGATGCACGTCACGTTGTCCGGGGCCCCCGCACGCAGCGCGAGCTGAACGAGCGTTTCGCACGTCGTCGCCGGGTCCGCGCCCGCCGCGAGTGTGTCCCGGAGAGTGTCGTGGCTGACGACGCCGGAGAGGCCGTCGGAGCACAGGAGGTAGCGGTCGCCGCCCCGGCCCTCGCGCATCGACAGGTCGGGCTCGACGTCGTCGATGACGTCGCTGAGCACCCGCATGAGGACCGAGCGCTGCGGGTGCTGCTCGGCCTCCTCGAGGGTGAGGCGACCCTCGTCGACGAGGGTCTGGACGAACGTGTGGTCCTTGGTGATCTGGACGAGCTCGCCGTCGCGGAGCAAGTAGGCGCGCGAGTCGCCGATGTGGGCGATCGCGAGCTTGCCGCCGGTTCGCAGGAGCGCGGTGACGGTCGTGCCCATCCCCGTCAGCTGGGGCTCCTCGTCGACCCGGGTGAGGAGCTCCCGGTGGGCGGCGAACACGGCCTGCTTGAGGTGCTCGAGCGCGTCGTCGGCACCGTGGGACTCGCCGTCG
Organism: uncultured Actinomycetota bacterium; assembly: GCA_963750565.1. Lineage (GTDB taxonomy): Bacteria > Actinomycetota > Actinomycetes > Actinomycetales > Kineosporiaceae > R-H-3. The sequence goes on from CAVVRA010000001.1 coordinate 91,549, forward strand.
AGGGGCGCGAGCTCCCCGATCGCGAGCGAGGACGCGACGTCCCCGCCGGCGTGCCCCCCCATGCCGTCCGCGACGACGAGGAGGTGCGGCCCGGCGTACGCCGAGTCCTGGTTGCTCTGACGGACCAGGCCGACGTCGGAGCGGGCCGCATAGCGCAGCGCGATCGCCAACCGGGCTACCTCCGCAACTCGAGGACGGTCCGGCCGACCCGCACCGGGGTGCCCATCTCGACCGGGGTGGGCGTGTCGACCTTGGTCCGGCCGAGGTAGGTCCCGTTCGTGGAGCCGAGGTCCTCCACGAGCCAGGTGCCGGAGTCGAGGAAGAGGCGCGCGTGCCGGTTGGACGCGTAGTCGTCCTCGAGCACGAGGGTGCACTCCGGGGCCCGGCCGATGAGAACCGCGGCCTGCCCGAGAGCCAGCGAGGTGCCCTTGAGCGAGCCCTCGGTGACGACGAGGGTGTGCGGCGTCCGGCGCTCTTCGGCGTCGCGGCCGCGGGCCGGCGACGAGACCGGCATCCCCCGGCCCGGCGTGCTGGGCGCGGGCCGCCGCGTGACCCGGGTCCCGAAGAGGTCGCCGCGGAGCACGGCGACCACCGAGAGGACCAGGATCCACAGCAGGGCCAGGTAACCCAGACGCAGCAGGGTGAGGGTGAGCTCGCTCATCGCCAGGCGGTCACCACTGCGCGGTGTGGTAGGAGATCCGGCTACGGCCGACGGTGATCGTGCTGCCCTCGGCGAGGCTTGCCGCGTGGATCCGCTCGCCGTCGACGAACGTGCCGTTCGTCGAGCCGAGGTCGATGACGCGGGCCCGGCCGTCGACGACGTGCACCTCGGCGTGCCGGCGCGATACGCCGGGGTCGTCGAGGACGATGTCCGCGTCCAGGGCTCGCCCGATGACGGTGACGGGCCGCTCGATCCGGTACGGGCGGCCGTCGACCTCGAGGGTGCCGAGCGACGCCTGGGCGCCGGAACGGTGCGGGCCCCACGGGGACTGCTCGGCGGGCAGGGCCCACGGACCGGGCGCCGCCGGGTCGCGGTCGCGGGGGTGGGCCGGGGCGACCTGCGGCGGGTGGCCGGGGGCGGCCGGCGGGGCCCCGGGGTACGGCGGGGCGGCAGGCAGCGGGGCGGCCGCGCCGGGACGGGGCTGCTCGCCGTAGCCGGACGGACCGTCGTGGCCGCCGTGCGGGTAGCCCGGGTCAGCCTCCGGTCGGACGGTGCTGCTCCGGATCCGGAAGACCCCGGTGTCGAGGTCCTCGGCCTCCGCGAACTCCACGTGCACCGGTCCGACGAACGCGTAGCGCTGCTGCCGGGCGTGCTCATGGACGGCCGCGCTCAGCTCGTCGCCGAGCGCCGCCTGCCACTCCCCGAGGCGCTCGTGGTCGGCCCGGCCGAGCTCGACGACGAAGCTGTTCGGGGCGATGGTGCGGTCACGGCCGACGATCGCCGCCTTCTCGTCGCACTCGCGGCGCAGGGCACTGGCGATCTCCACGGGCTGGACCTCGCTGCGGAAGGCCTTCGCGAAGGCGCCGTTGACCGCACGCTCGATGCCCTTCTCGAAGCGGTCAAGCACTCCCACGTCGGTCCCTCCTCTCACCGCGCCGCCGGCGGCCGGGGTGCCTCCCCGCCGCCCGACGCTGCCTCGTCGGCCGCCGGTCGGCTGGCACCCCACCGGCCCAAGACGAGCAGGCCGGTGGGGTGCACCCGCCGGCCGGTACGCCGTCAGCCTATCGGCGCTCCGCCCTCCCCGAGGAACCGCCTGCCTGCCGGACGGAGGACCGTGACCGGATCTCCACCTGAGCGTCACTCGTCGTGACGTGCGGCCGGGCCGTCCGGTTGCGTCGTCCGCTGGGTCACGCCTCGTCCGGCGGCAGCGGGACGCCGACGGCCCAGGCGTACCCGTCGGGGTCCTCGACGATGGTGTCCCGCCAGCCGTGCGGCGTGTCGGCGGGTTCCTGGAGCACCGTCCCGCCGAGATCGTGTGCGGCCGTCGCCACCGCGTCCGGGTCGGGGCCGAGGAGGCGCAGCTCGGCGCCGAGCCCGCGGCGGACGCCGGCCCGCAGGTCGCCCGCCCACGGGTGCGCGGTGTACGTCGGGTCGGCGTGAAGCATGAGCGGCACCCCGGCGGCGCCGGCCGGGAGCTCCATCGCGGCGAACGAGCCGTCGGCGTGCCGGACCCGGGCGCCGAGGACCTCCCGGTACCAACCGGCGGACACCCGGGGGTCGCGAACGAGGAGGTTCGCGCAGAACGCGGGGAGCGACCGGCCGTACGCGGGCGGATCCGGCAGCGGGTCGGGGTCGTCCGTCATGAGCGCGCACGGTAGGCCATGCGAGACGGCCTTCGGCCAGAGCCCCGACCGGCCGATGGGCATGTCCGTACGGGCATATCCGTGCGGGGCCGCGGGGCGCTGCGTGCTAGCCTCGTCCGGCACGCGCGAGTGGCGGAACAGGCAGACGCGCACGGTTCAGGTCCGTGTGTCCGAAAGGACGTGGGGGTTCAACTCCCCCCTCGCGCACGACCGGACTGAGGCAGACCCACCGCAGAGAGACGGCCGGCTCCCTCCCGGGGTCGGCCTTCGTCGTGGGACGGGCCGGGACACGCGTAGCTGGGACCTGCGACGGGCACAGGCGGAGGGCACGATCTCCGAGACAGGTCTCCTCGAAGCCGAACAGACCGAAGTGGCCCGCGATGCTCGGCAGCACCCGCAGTCGCTGTGTTCGACCATCTCCTGTTCGGTACGGCAGTCGCGGACCGGGAAGAACACGGCCTCGTCGATCGGCATGACGAAGGTCTTTGCGGTGATCTGCCGAGCGCGGCGGCGAGGTCGCCGCCGGTGTTGCGCGCGACGTCCCCGTGCTGCTACGAGTCGTGCCGATGGGGTGCGCGCAGCAGAACACGTCGGGCGGCCTGCTGTCGTGGGGGCATCCGCATGCCGGACCGGGCGCCGGCTGACCGGGCGGCTCCGCGCGGTCACCGCGGCATGCGGGCACGCCTGGTCACGCAGGTGGCGCCCCCCCGCCGCGGTCAGTGACGGGCTCATGCTGCCGGAGCCCACCGGCGACCTGTCGGTCGGCCCGGGCCGACCGGGAGGCCGCTGAGACACCGCGCGCTCACCGGCGCACCGCACCGGGCGTCGGGTCAGGGGGCGATCAGGCTGTGCACCGCCCGGCCGAGGAGGGCGGCCCGCTCGCCCGGGTCGGCGACCTGTTCCAGCCCGAACCCGAACAACACCGAGTCCGGCGTGGAGATCGACGACCCGACGAGGGTCTGGGCCCGGCGGAAGTCGCTCGTGTTGCCGGCGCTCCCGTCCGGTGCCCCCGGGACGGTCCACGCGCCGAGCCCGGTCTCGAAGCCCTCGGCCGTGGTGGTGCCGCCGACGGTGAGCCGAGTGTCGTCCACGAAGACGCCCACCCCGCCGCTAGCCGGGTCGGTGACGTAGCTGACCGCGACCTCGACCTGCCTGCCCACGTAGCCGGACAGGTCGAACTGCACCTGCTGCCAGCCACCGGAGCTGCCGGTGAGCCGGTGCCACTGCCCGGTGCTGCCGCCGGCCGTGCACAGCGAGCCCGGCGTGTTCGGGTCGGCCCGGGTCAGGTAGTGCTCCAGGAACGGGTGGTCGTCGAGCAGGAAGCCCTGCTCGCACTGGTCCGGCACCCCGGAGTCGGTGGCGCCGCCCGACTCCGGAAGGGTCGTCCAGTCGTCCGCGCCGACCGTGTGGGCCTCGACGATGACGTTGTCGTACCCGGGCTCGGTGTCGAACGACAGGGCGAGCTGCAACGACGCGGTGTCGGACGCCGTGAGCCCGCTGAGGTCGATCGTCCGTGCCAGCCGCATGTAGCTGTCGTCGGCGTGCAGCGCGCCCGCGTACCAGGCTCCCTCGAACGGCTCGAAGGGGCCGGGTCCGGCAGTCCCGGTGTACGACCCGGAGGCCGTGCTGCGGAACTGCGGGAACTGCGCGACCGGCAGCACGTCGCTCGTCACGGTGAAGTTGCCCGCCTCGTCGAGCGGGTTGTCCACCGTGGCCGGGCCGCCGAAGCCGGCGGAGGTGCCGGCCAGTGCGCCCGCTCCCCGGAACGCGGTCGGCGTGGAGACGACCGAGCGGCTGAACGCCCCCAGGTAGTACTGGAAGAAGTCGTCGCTGAGGATCAGGCAGTCGTTGAACGGGTCGGCGGTGACCTGGCACTCCTGGTCGGGGGCACCGTCCAGGCCGTAGTAGACGCCGCCGATCGCTCCGCCGAACGCGGCGTCGAGGAAGCCGTTGTACCCGGCTGTCTCGCCCGCCAGCACCAGCTTGCCACCGGTGTTGAGGTAGTCCCGCACGGACATGGTGAGGTACTGCTGCCGTTCGGCGACCGAGGAGTCCGGCAGGTCTCCGAAGATGGTCTCCGTGAGCTCGTCCTCCGGGTCCTGGGTCAGTCGGTTGTCGCCGTAGTACCAGACCACCGCGTCGAAGTGGTCGAGCACGCCGAGGTCGTGCGGCACGCCTTGCGCCGACACGTCCCACACCGTGGCCCGGATCCCCTGGGCGGCCAGCGCGGTGACGTACTGCTGCGCGTACTTCGGGGCCGTGACACCCGGTGGGTAGGTCGGGTTCACGCCCTCGTAGTCTTCATTCGCCAGCACGAGCACCGGGGCCTTGCTGACCTGCTGCTGCCGGTACGTGAACGACTCGCTGGTCACGTGGCCACCCCGGCGGGCGTTGCCGGTGAACCAGACCTTCACGCTGTCCCCGGCCCTCGCGCCGCGGACGACGCCGCGGAACTCGCCGTAGTACACGTCCTGCTCGCCGCCGTAGCGCGCCCCGCCCCGCCACTCGGCGACGACGGCCTGCTGGGTGCGACGGCCGTTGACCGAGTAGTTCAGCGTGAGGTCTCGGATGTCGCGTCGGGCGGTCACCGCGACGGTCTGCGGCGACCCGTACGAGACGGTGAACGGGTCGAGCCGGAAGTCGGGAGCGGCGCGCCCGACGACCGAGACCGGGTCGTCGGGGTCGACGGCAGACCGCGCCGTGGCCACGGCGAACGGGATGTTCTTCTCGAACTCGGCCTGGACCAGCGCCTCGGAGTCCGGGAAGTTGAACACGCTCTCGCAGTCGGCCGGGTCGAACTCGTCGTCCGGGTCGACCGCGCTGGCCGTCTCGCAGGTGGACATCTCCGGGGTGAACGCGAGCGTGCCGTAGACGGTGTGCGCGTGCTCGGTCGGTCTCGCCGTTCGTGGTGTAGAGCTCGGCGGAGATGTCGGGGTCGTAGCCGGGCACGGCCGGATGCGCGTCGTCGCCGGCCATCGTCTCGTAGAGCAGGTCGTCCGGGCGTCGGGGTCGCCACCTGCCAGCCGACCCCGTAGAGCAGCAGCTCGGCCGCGGAGTGGTAGTTGACCATGAACTTGGGGCGCGCGCGGCGCAGCAGGCCGTCCATCGCACGGGTCTCCGGCTCCGACGCCGGCGCCGTGCCGCGGTAGGTCTCGCTCGACGGCGACGGCGAGGAGCCCTCGTTGTCGTAGCCCCACTTGGTCGGGAAGTTGCGGTTCGGGTCCACGCCGTCCAGCCCGCTGATCACCCCGTCACCGTCGTTGTCCCGCAGGTTCTTGCGCCACAGCCGGTTGCCCTGGGTGAAGGTGACGTCGTATCCGTCCGGGTTGGCCACCGGGACGAACCACAGCTCGGTCGTGTCCACGATCCGGCGCACGGTCCGGTCGGTCGCGTAGTTGTCCAGGTAGTAGTGCAGCAGCCGGCGGTCCATCTCGGGGGTGATCCACTCACGGGCGTGCTGGGCGGCGGCGTACACGACGGCGGGCCGAGCGCCGTCCGGCGTCCGGGTGGCGTTCGCCGTGACCTTGACCGCGAGGATGTCCTGGCCCTGGACGCTCCTGCCGATCGTGACCAGCTTGGCCAGCCGCGGGTTCGCCGTGGCCGTCGCCACCAGCTCGTCCCGGATGCCGCCCGGCTCGCTGTAGGAGCGGAACACCGTGTACCCGCTCGCGGCCTGGGCGTTGAGGCGCTGGGAGGCGGTCATGCCGCCGACCTTCTTCTCGGTCAGCCCGACGCCCTGGGCGGCGAGCTTGGCGGCGTCGGCGGCGCCGAGGACCACCTCGACCCTGATTCTGCCCTTGACCGCGCTCGCGCCGAGCGCGAGGTCCTCGCGGTCGACCCCGGCCCTCCGGAGCGTCCCCAGCTGGGCGGCGGTGAGGTCACCGACGAAGACCGAGGGGCCTGCCGGGCCGCCGGCGGCGGGCGCGGCCGACGCGCCCGGAGTCACCACCAGCCCGGCGGCGACCAGCGGAAGGGCCAGCAGCAGCGCAGTCATTCGTCTCATGACACCCAGCACCCCTCACCCCGGACAAAAGTGATTCGCGCCACTCCATCGGTCCCGGTCTCTCGCGTCAACCCCGATCACGGCCGGGTCACCGGCGCGGCGGGTCCGCCACCCCGTGCACCCCGGCCGGCGGCCCGTGGCAGGCTCACGAATGTGGACGGCGCGGCGCGGGTCGGGATCGGGCTTGCCGCGGTCGGCCGGCCGGCGTACATCAACGCCGGGCGAGACCGTGACCTCGGCGCGGACCGTGACGTCGACTCGCTCCGGCGACGCACCGGGGACGTCCTCGACGCCGCCTACGAGGCCGGCGTGCGGTACGCGGACGTCGCGCGTTCGTACGGGCGGGCCGAGGAGTACCTCGCGGGCTGGCTCGCCGACCGGGCCGCACGGACGCCGCCGGACGCCGCCGACGTCGTCGTCGGCTCCAAGTGGGGGTACCGGTACGTCGGGGACTGGCGGCTCGACGCCGACGTCCACGAGGTCAAGGACCACAGCCTCGCCGCGTTCACCGAGCAGCTCGCGCTGACCCGAGCCGTGCTCGGCGACCGGCTCGCGATCTACCACGTGCACTCGGCGACGCTCGAGACCGGGGTCCTCGAGGACGCCGCACTGCACCGGGCGCTCGCCGACCTGCGCGCCGAGGGGGTCCGGGTCGGGATCTCGACGTCGGGGCCCGGCCAGGCCGACAGCGTCCGACGGGCGCTCGAGGTCGCCGTCGACGGCGAGCCGCTGTTCACCTCGATCCAGTCGACGTGGAACCTGCTCGAGCCGTCGGCCGGACCCGCGCTCGCCGAGGCCGCGGACGCCGGCTGCCGGGTGATCGTCAAGGAGGTCGTCGCGAACGGCCGGCTCAGCCCGGCCGACGCGCACCCTGCGCTGGCCGCCCTCGCGGAGCGGGCCGGCCTTCCGCTCGACGTGCTCGCGACCGCTGCCGCGCTCGCCCAGCCGTGGGCCTGGCGGGTGCTGAGTGGGGCCGCGACGCCGGATCAGGTCCGCGGCCACGTCGCCGCCGCCGGCATCCGGCTCGACGCCGACCTCCTCGCCGAGGCCCGCACCCACGCGGAGTCGGCATCGCAGTACTGGGCGGTCCGTGGCCGCCGGGCCTGGCGCTGAGCATCGCCGAAGCCCCTGCGGTGCAACCCCTTCGCGGATCTTGTGACGCACGACACCGGATTCGTGACACAAGTTGGACCCCGCGCTGCGGTTCAGCCAGGGCCTCGCCGGGGCCGCCGGGGTCGTCGTCGCGCGGGCCGTGGTCCGGGACCTCGTCTCCGGCCCCGAGCTCGTCCGGTCCCTCTCCCGGCTCATGCTCGTCGTCGGCGTCGTGCCGGTCCTCGCCCCGACCGTCGGGGGCATGCTGCTGGACCGGACGTCGTGGCGCGGCCTGTTCGTCGTCGTGCTCGCCGTCGTCGGCGCGGTGCTCACCGTCGTCCTCGTCGGGCTCCGGAGAGGGGCGGCGTCGGCACTGCTCGGCGTGCTCCAGTTCGCCGTCGGCGGGGCACTCGCGCCGCTCGTCGGCCTCGCCGGGAGCGCGAGGGTGCTCCCGCTCGCCGGCCTCATGGCCGCCCGCCTGCTGGGCTCGCTGCTCGTCCTGCGGCGCACCGGGCGTACCCGGTCGGTCCTCGCCGCCGGAGTCGCACCCGTCGCGTCCTGACGGGCCGCAGGGCGCGTCCCAGCATCGCGCCGCGGGGTCGGTGACGTTCACGATGCTCGGCGGGCCGGCCGCCGACCTCGGCGCCGGCCCTGTCGCGGGTGAGCTCGACGGTCCGGACTGCGGCGTGCTCTCGAGCCGGACCGGCGCAGGCATGGGCTGGCTCGCCCGGCACGACGGCCTCGCCGCGGACAGCGTCCGGGCGATCGAACTCGTCACCGCGGACGGCGTGGAGGTCCGGTCCGCCGATCGGGTGAGCTCCGAGCTCTTCAGGGCCCTGCGTGGTGGCGGCGCGAGGACACTCGGCGTCGTGACCGGCATCGAGGTCGGCCTCCACCCCGTGTCCACGGTGTACGCGGGCAACCTCTTCTACCCCGCGTCGGCCGCCCGCGACGTCTACCGGTTCTTCGCCCGGTGGACCCGGGACACGGACGAGGAGATGACCTCCGCCGTCACGCTGATCAACTTCCCGCCGTTGCCGGACGTCCCGGACCCCTTGCGGGGCGAGCGCTCCGTTCTTGTCCGCGGCGCCTACTGCGGCACCGACCTCGATCGCGGCCGCGAGCTCGTCGACCGGTGGCGGGCCTGGCGGACCCCGGAGCTCGACCACTGGGGTCCGATGCCGTTCGCGCAGTCGGACATGATCAGCATGGACCCGGTCGACCCGCTGCCGGCGCTGCTCGCCACCGAGTGGTTCGACGCGTTCCACGAGAACGCGATGGACGTCGTCGTCGAGGCGACGTTCGCCGAGCCGGGGCGGCAGCCGAACGTCCTGTTCGCCGAGCTGCGGCACGCCGGCGGCGCCGGGTGTCGGCTCGCGGCGGGCGTCCCGCGCGACCGCAGCCGCAGCGGGGAGTACCTGCTGCACCTGGTGTCCGTGCCACCGATCCCGGACGCGATCCCCGCCCTCGAGGCGCACCTGCGGTACACCCGCGAGAAGCTGCGGCCGTACGTCAGTGGTGCGGCGTACGAAGGCTTCCTCGACGACGACGACGGCGACGACGACGACGACGCCGCGCGGGCGAGCCACGCGTTCAGCCCGACGAACCACGCGCGGCTGCGCCGGGTGAAGGTCGCGCTCGACCCGGAGAACCGGTTCGGGTTCGGGTTCGGCATCGCGTGAGGCGCGGACCCGGCCGGGACGGGGCGTCCGGCAGGGAGCGCGCCAAGCCCCGGGCCGGTGGGGCGCGACCCGCAGGGATGTCGCCGCGAGGGCCCGGCCCGCGCCCTCCGCCGTGCCGGGCTACGACCCGGGCGCTGGCCACGCTCCGTCGGCGGCGGCGTCCCGGTTGTCCGGCTCCTCCGGCTCGAGCGGCGGAGCGCGCCGGCCGCGACGTCCACGAGCGCCTGCCGGTAGGCGTCGATGAGCGGGGCGTCAACCAGCCGGATAGCGGTTGCGCAACGCCGCGAGAACGGCCGCCGTCCGGCCGGGTAGCGGCTCCTCGCCGTCGACGGCGTCGAGGATGCCGCGGCACGCCTGGTCCACCTCGAACGCCTCGAGGAGCCGGTCGTCGAGGAGGTTCCGGTGGCCGGCGGCCTCGAGCTCCTCGCGGTACGCCGTGAGCAGCTCGCTGCGGGCCCGGGTGACCCACGCGTCGACCTCGTCGGTCACGGTGAAGCCGGCCTTGCGGTCCGCCGCGCGACCGACCCGGTCGACGCTGCGCAGCAGGCGCGCGACGTCCCACGCCGCGGGCAGCAGGGTCGCCGTCGCGCCGGGGTCGTCCGGCTCGGGCAGGCCCACGCCGCCGCCGGGGACGCCGTCGAAGTCGGTGATGGACAGCCCGCCGCTCCACCGGAGCACCTGGCCGATGTGCAGGTCGCCGTGCACCCGCTGGACGAGGACGCCGTCCGGGTCCTTCGCGACGTCGAGGAGCGCGTCGACCGCGGCGGTCAGCCGGTCGACGCGGGGCAGGAGGATCGCGGCGGCCGCCGGCGCGGCCCACGCGATCGACCCCGCCCGGGTCGCGGTGACGGCCGACTCCAGCCGCCGGGTGATCGCCGCGTGCCACGCGAGGACCTTGTCGCCGTCCGCCCGCCGGGTCGGCTCAGGGACGATCTTGCTCGGCCTCGCGAGCGCGAGGTGCATCCGGGCGGCGAGCCGGCCGAGCCGGGCCGGGGCCTGCGTGACCCACGGGTCCGGCCGCGGCGACCCGCCGGTGAGGCCCAGGTGCTCCTCGACGAGGTCGAGCACCCACTGCCGGCCGTCCCGGGCCCGCGGCAGGTACGCCGTCGCGAGGGCGCACGGTACCTCGCGGCCGCTCGGCGCCGTCCACAGGAGCATCCCGTGCGTCGTCGGGACCTCGTGGAACCCGACCTCCTCGAGGTGCGCGAGGGTCAGCGCCGCAGGGTGTGGGCGGTCGGCGACGCGAAGGTTCCACCGGACGACGACCCGCTCGCCGACCGCGACGGCAGCGGAGTCCTCGTCCTCGAAGAGGTCGCGCTCGCCGTTCGCCTCCGGCGGCGGGACGACACGCAGCAGCCGGAACCCGTCGACGGGCGGGCTCACGTGGTGGCGCAGGTGGTCGACGAACGCCTCGGCGGCCCCCTCGCCCTCGAGCGCGTCGTGCCAGCCGGTCGTGACGCCCCTGCGCCGAGGCGCGCAGCGGTACGTCGCCGGGACCGCGAGATCACCGGTCTCCTCGACCATGACCGCCATGTCGAACCCCAGCGGGAAAGCCGCGACGACCGTCCCGGTCGCGCGTGCCGCTGCCTCCACGTGCTGCCTCCGAAAGACCAGCCAGCCCCCACACCCACGTGTGCTGCTGAACGGTACATGCGCCCCGGCCATGAAGAAACCGCCCTTTCGGGCAATTGCCCGTCCCGGGGCGTGTGCAGTCGGGCCCGCTAGGCGAGCGTGTCGAGCACCGCGCACACCGCGGTCGGATCGGTGTCGGGGTTGACGAAGACGAGACGCAGCACGGGGTCGCCGTCCCAGCGCGTCGGGACGCAGAGCATCCGGCCGGCGACGGCCTGCTCGTGGGACCAGTGGACGTAGTCGTCGTCGTCCCAGCCGTCGCGCTCGAAGAGCAGCACGGACAGCTCCGGCGCGACGACGAGGCGCAGGTACGCGCGTTCCCGGATCCCGTCGGCCACGGCACGGGCGGTCGCCAGGCAGCGCTCCACCGCGGCGGCGTAGCGGTCGGTCCCGTGCACCGCCAGGCTGAACCACAGCGGGAGGCCGCGGGGCCGCCGCGACAGGTGGACGGCGAGGTCGGCGGGGTTCCACTCGGCGCGATCGACGTGGTCGAGGTAGCTCGCGGACTGCTGGTGAGCGGCCTTGGCGAGCTCGGGACGGCGGTACGCGAGAACGCAGGCGTCGTACGGCGCGAAGAGCCACTTGTGCGGGTCGACGATGAAGGAGTCGGCGGCCTCGATCCCGGCGAAGAGGTACCGCACGCTCGGGGCGGCAAGTGCTGCTCCGCCGTACGCGCCGTCGACATGCAGCCAGACCCGGTGCGGCCGGGAGTGCCGCCGACAGGCCGCCGCGACCCCGGCGAGGTCGTCGACGAGGCCCGCGTTCGTCGTCCCGGCGGTCGCGACGACGGCGAAGACCCGGTCTCCGGCGGCGTCGAGGGCCGGCCGGAGCCGGGCGCCGGTGAGCCGACCGAGGTCCCCCCCGGGGACGAGCACGACGTCGACGTCCATGACCTGCGCGGCGGCGCGGACCGAGGAGTGCGCGTCCGGGGTGCACGCGAGCGCCCAGCCGCCGTGCGGTGTCGCGGGCAGCCCCGCGGCGACGCGCGCGGCCCGTGCGGCGTGCCGGGCGGCGACGAGCGCCGAGAGGTTTCCGATGGTGCCCCCCGCGACGAAGCAGCCGCCGGCCGTCGCGGGCCAGCCGAGGAGGCCGGCCAGCCAGGCGATGACCTGGTTCTCGGCGTGGATCGCGCCTGCGCCGGACTCCCAGAGCCCGGCGAAGATGTTCGACGCGCTCGTCGCGAGGTCGAAGGCCGCCGCGGACCTGGTCGGCGCGGACGGCACGTAGGCAAGGTTCATCGGGTCGTCGTGCGAGCGGGTGGCGGGGACGAGGACGTCGGTGAAGATCTTGAGCGCGCGGTCCGGTCCGATCCCTGACGGCGTGACGGTCGCGCCGGTCAGCGCGTCGAGCTCGGCGGCGGGTCGGGCCGTCGTGTGGGGGTCTGCGCAGTGGCGCACCCGTGCCGCGGCCCACTGCAGGACTGCGTCGACGGTCGCCTCCTCCTCCCCCCAGATGCCGCTCCGGGTGGTCGGGTCGCCCGTCGTGGTCGCCATGCCGGACAGCATGGGCACGAACCGGCTGATCCGGTCAACAGTGCCAGATCTGATTCGTCAGACTGACCGGCCTGTCTTCGATTCGTTTCGGACCAACTGTCGACGAGCTGCTCGATGTGGCGCGACCACCGGCGACCGGCTTTCTCCCGGCAACCTCTGCACTGCCGCTCAGGGTCGGGCACGATGGCACCTCGACGGTGAGTCACTCGGTGACCACTGCCTGATAGGAGGAACATGCTCGTCGCGGGCCCCGGCGCGCTGACCGACTCCGACCGGTTGGCGATGTACGAAAGGCTCCTCGACGACGCCAGATCCCCCCTGGTCGTGACGGCGACGCCGACCGCGGCCACCCCGTGGCCGCCGATCGTCCACGCCAGCCCGGGGTTCCTGCACCGGACCGGGTGGTCCGAAGGGGACGTCCTCGGCCGCGACCCCCGCCTCCTGCACGGTGCGGGCACAGACTCCGCGGCGGCGTGCCGGCTCGAGGAGGCCGTCGCCGGCGGCGGTGCGGCGAGCGAGGTCCTCCTGCTCTACCAGCGCGACGGCAGCGCGATCTGGATGGAGGTGACGGTCAGCGCCCTGACGCTGGCGACCGGGCCCTACCTCGTCTGGGTGCACCGCGACGTGACCCGGCGGCGGCTCGTCGAGGCCGAGCGCCGCGATCGCGAGGCATTCGTCCAGTCCGTCCTCGCGTCGCTGCCGTCGCACACCGCCGTCGTCGACGGCGAGGGCGTCATCACGGCCGTCAACGACGCGTGGGTCCGGTTCTGGCGCGCGCACCGGGCGTACGACTTCCCGCCCGAGCACCTCGCACCCCCCGGGCCTGACCCGACCGTCGGCACGCCGTACGTCGAGGTGTGCGCAGGGAGCTACTCGGACGTCACGGCCGAGCCGGACCCCGCGGAGACGATCGCCGAAGGTCTCCACGACGTCCTCGACGGTCGGCGGACAGCGTTCACGACCGACTTCGCGCTCGACGTGGCGGGCGGGACGCGCTGGTTCCAGGCGCAGTTCGTGCCGTTGCGCGGCCGCCCCGGGGCCGTCGTCTCGCACCACGACATCACCGAGCGCAAGCTCAGCGAGCATGTGCTCGCCTTCGAGGCGACCCACGACCCGCTCACCGCGTTGGAGAACCGGTTCGCGCTGCGCGACCTCCTCGAAGGCCTCCTCCCGCCCCGCCCCGGCGGTTCGGCCCCGGCGCTGCTCTTCGCCGACCTCGACGGGTTCAAGGCGGTCAACGACGGGCTCGGCCACGCGGCCGGCGACGAGGTGCTCGTCGAGGTGACACGTCGGTTGCGGTCGGTGGCGGGGGAGGCGACGATCGCGCGGCTCGGCGGCGACGAGTTCGCCCTCCTCCTGCCGGCGGCGGACACCGACGCTGCGACCGACCTCGCCGTCCGGGTCGTCGAGGCGCTCCGGGAGCCGTACGACGTCGCCGGGCTGCGGCTCACGGTCTCCGCGAGCGTCGGGGTGGCCGTCGCCGATGGCACGCACCGCACGCCGGGCGACCTGCTGCGCGACGCGGACGCCGCGATGTACCAGGCCAAGGAGCGCGGTCGGGACCGCTACGCCGTCTTCGGCCCCCAGCTGCGCGAGCGCGCCGTGCGGCGGGTGCGGATCCTCGACCGTCTGCGGCACGCGATGTCCGAGCCGACCCCCGACGGCCTCACGCTGCACTACCAGCCGATCGTCTCCTTCGCCGACCGCCGCGTCGTCGGGCTCGAGGCGCTCGCCCGGTGGCGGGACGACCGGCTCGGCGTCGTCTCGCCGGGAGAGTTCATCGAGGTCGCCGAGGACTCCGGACTCATCGTCCGGCTCGGGATGTGGGCGCTCGAGCGCGCCTGCAGCGATGCCGTCGCCGCCGACGACGGCGTGACGGTGAGCGTCAACGTCTCCCCGCGCCAGCTCGCCGACGCCCGGGTCGTCGACGTCGTCGAGCAGGCCCTCTCCCGGTCGGGGCTGCCGCCGCACCGGCTCTGCCTGGAGATCACCGAGGGTGCGGTGATGTCGGACGTCGACGCCGCCGTCGTGAGGCTCGGCCGGCTGCGCGCCCACGGCATCCGGATCGCCCTCGACGACTTCGGCACCGGGTGGTCGAGCCTCGGCCACCTCCAGCGGCTGCCGGTCGATCGGCTCAAGGTCGACCGCTCCTTCGTCGAGGCGCTCGGCGGCGGGCCGGCCGACGACGACGGCGGGCCCGCCCGGACGCCGCCGTGGCACCGGGACGGTCCCGCTCGCGACCGGGACGGCGCCGCCGCCGTCGTCTCCGCGATCGTCGCCCTCGCCCGCGGCCTCGGCATGCGCGTCACCGCCGAGGGCGTCGAGACCGCCGAGCAGTTCCACCACCTGCGCGAGCTCGGCTGCGACGACGCCCAGGGCTTCCATCTCGGCCGCCCCGCGCCGTGGAGCACGGCGGCGCCGGTCGTCCTGCCCGGCTCCGAGGCCGTCGCCGGCGCGTCCGCGCTGGAGGAACGCGGCGCCTGAGCCACACTCGGGCATGGTCGCGGCGTCCGGCCCGATCAGGCCGACGTCCCGGCAGGACCGGGCCGGTTGTGCCGGAACGGGCCCCGTCAGCCGCCTCAGCCCGCGCGCAGGTCGAGCACCACGTCGTCGCCGCTCGGGACCTCCCGGCGGCCGCCGCGGTCGAGGAGCCAGGCGGACTGCCGGCCGTGCACGCGCCATGTCGTGCCCGGGGCCGCGGCGTGGCCGTCCCACCCCGGCAGGCCGCCGACGAGCGCGGTGTCCTCGTCGATGCCGACGACGTGGACGCCGAGCGGTGCGCCGGCGACCCGGCGCACGACGAGGTCGGGCATCCATGAGGCGAACCGGTCGAAGTGCGGCAGCACCTCGACCATCGGAACGAGGCCGAGACCGTCGACGGCGGGCCGCCACGGCCGCCGGACGTCGGGCAGGCTCGCCGAGAGCGCCATGGCGCCGGCGCTGCAGCCGGCGAGGGCCGCGCCGGACCGCCAGGCGGCGACGATCGCGCCCCAGACGAGGGTCTCCCGCAGCGTCCGCGTGAGGAAGGCCGGGTCGCCGCCGGAGAGGTAGATCAGGCCGGCGTCCTCGACGAGCGCGGCCAGCGCCGGGTCCTGCGCGTCGTCCCGCTCCCGGACGTCGACGACGACCTGCTCGACGCCGAGCCGGCGCGCGGCGTCCGCGCCGAGAGCGTGCCAGCGCGCGAGCGACTCCGTGCCCTCGGGGGCTGCCGCGGTGGCGAGCTGGACGTACCGCGGCGGCCGGCCGGCGATGAGGGCGCGCTCGACGTCCTCGAGGACGAGCAGGTACTCACCCGAGCCGACGAGGGCGACGGGTCCCGCCGCCCCGGCACGGAGCAACGCCTCGGGTGCATTGCTGTCCGAAGTCACCTGGTTGCTCTCCGTTCCGAGGTCGTCTCTTCGGGTGATGCGGTGGGGTCGGATGTCCGGCTGATACCGAACTGCAACAGATCGAACCGAACGTCGGACGAGCCTTGCATCTCTTACGGTTCGGGTGTCGGAGCGACGGGGGAACCGTCGGGCACCCGGACCTGCAAAGGTCTGGACCGAACGTAGCGTCGGGGGACGGCGATGAGCGGCTCTGGGAAGAAGGACGTCACGATGGCGGCGAGCATCACGACGACGTGCCCCCGCTGCGGCACCGTCGTGCTCGAAGGGGAGGACCTGCTTCTGGTCCTCGACCCCTTCGACGCGTTGTCCTGGTACCGGTTCGACTGCGTCGGGTGCGCCAGGCCGGTTGTCAAGGACGCTCCTGCGGCCGTGGTCTCCGCGCTCTCGTTCGCCGACGTGCCGGTGTGCGTGCTGCCGGCCGAGGTCCACGAGCGCAGCACGGACGACCGGTACGCCCGGGGACTGATCGGGGCCGACGACCTGCTCGACGCCGTGCTGCTCCTCGCGGGGACCGACGACGTCGTCGCGCTCGCGACGGCGAACCTCTGATCCCTTGGCGCGCCTGCCGGTGACCGCAGGGGTTACAGCGAGCCCCAGTCCGGCCGCAGCGGGAAGTCCGCCCGGCCGTCCTCATGAAGTCTCACCGTGAGCACCTGGTGCAGCTGGATCTCGTTGCGCTCGAAGCCGAGCCGGGATCCGGCCATGTACAGGCCCCACACCTTCGCGGTCGCCTCGCCGACCTCCTCGACGCACGCGTCCCAGTGCGCGGCGAGGTTCTCGCACCACGCCCCGCACGTCATCGCGTAGTGCTCGCGCAGGTTCTCCTCGTGCCGCACCTCGAGCCCGACGTCCTGCATCGCGGTGATGATGCGCCCGGACCCCGTGAGCTCGCCGTCCGGGAAGACGTACCGGTCGATGAACCCGCCCTTGACCCGTGGCACATGGAGGTTGTCGGGCCGGGTGATGCAGTGGTTGAGCAGCCGGCCGCCCGGGCGCAGCCGCCCGGCGAGGAACGTGAAGTAGTCCGGGTAGTTCTTCACGCCCACGTGCTCGGTGAGGCCGATCGAGCTCACCGCGTCGAAGTGCCGCTCGACGACGTCCCGGTAGTCGAGGTGCCGGACCTCGGCGAGGTCGCCGAGACCCTCGCGCTCGATCGCCGCCTGCGCCCACTCGGCCTGCTGCACCGACAGGGTGACGCCGAGCGCCCGGACGCCGCGCCGTGCCGCATGGCGCACCATGCCGCCCCAGCCGCAGCCGACGTCGAGCAACCGGTGCCCGGGCCGCAGCCCGAGCTTGCGGCACACGAGGTCGTACTTGGCCTCCTGGGCCTCCTCGAGGGACGCCTCGGGGGTCGGGTAGCGGGCGCAGGTGTACGTCATCGACGGCCCGAGAACCATCTCGTAGAACCGGTTCGAGACGTCGTAGTGATGGTGGATCGCCTCGGCGTCGCGACGCCGCGAGTGCAGCAGCCCCTCGAGGGTGCGCCGCCAGTCCGGCAACGCCTCCTGCGGCGGCGGGGTCGGCGGCACGAGGCGGGCGGCGCCGAGCGAGCGCGCCACCCGGGCGAGGGTGCGAGGGTCCGGACGGCGCCAGTGCAGCGCGTCGGACATGAGCCGCAGCACCTCGTAGGGGTTGCCCGGGTGGACGCCGGTGAGCTCGAGGTCGCCGGCGACGTAGGCCCGGGCCAGGCCGAGCGACCCCGGGGCCGTCGCGAGGTACGCCGTGCCGCGCGGGGTCAGCAGGTGCAGCCCGATCGCTGCGTCCCGCGGGCCGGCCTCGCTGCCGTCGTACGCGGTGAACCGGAACGGGACCGGTCCGTCGAGGAGGGTGAGCAGCACCTCCGCGAGGGTGAGGCGGGTGCCGTCCCCTCCGCTGTCGCTGCGCCACGGGGCGAACATGAGTGTCATCGAAAGAACCTCCACCGTGCGTGGATGCTCACGCTGAGTCGCCAATCAATCCTTCGCGGACGCGTACAGCACTCTACGATCCGCAGCGCGCGACGCCACCCCCTGTGGGCGGCTGCTGGATCACACGGGCTGACCGCCACGAGGGCTCCCACCGATCCGCCCCTCGGTGGATGGGTCGTCATGCCCGCTGTCTCGTCGGGCCTGCCCGCCGGAGGTCGGGCAGGGGCGGGCTGGCAGCATGGCCGGGTGCCCCTCGTGCTGCCGTTCCGCGCCTTCCGCCCGACGCCGGTCACGGCCGTCGAGGTCGCCGCGCCGCCCTACGACGTCGTCGACGAGGCCGAGGCCGCGGCGCTCGCCGCGGGGCGGCCGCACAGCTTCCTCCGCGTGACCCGGCCCGAGATCGATCTTGGCACTGGTGCGGACCCGCACTCGGACGCCGCGTACGCGCGGTCCCGGGAGGCGCTCGACGGGCTCGTCGTCGCCGGTGTGCTCGTCGCCGATCCGCGACCGGCCTACACGGTCTATGCGGCGCCCGCCGCGGACGGAGGCGGCGTCCAGGTCGGGGTCGTCGGCCTGGTGAGCGCGGCGCAGTACCGTGCGGGGCTCGTGCGCACCCACGAGCACACCCGCCCGGACAAGCTCGAGGACCGCCGCCGGCACATCGAGGCCGTCGGCGCGCACGACGAGCCGGTGCTCCTGCTCGCGCGGCCGGACGATGCCCTCGACGCGGCGCTCGCGGAGGTCACGGCCCGGACCCCCGACCTCGCGGTCGACGCGACCGTCGACGGGGGTGCGTTCCGGCTCTGGGTCGTCGGCGCCCACCCGGACGACGACGCGCACGTCGCCGCTCTCGAGAAGGCGTTCGCCGCGATGCCCGATCTCTACGTCGCCGACGGCCACCACCGCAGCGAGGCCGCCGCCCTCGTCTGGGAGGGCCTCGGGGCGCCTGCGGGCGGTCATGACGAGGCGCCCGCCGGGTACTTCCCGGCCCTCGTCATCCCCGCGGACCGAGCCTGCGTCATGCCGTACGACCGGGTCGTCCGCGACCTCGGTCCGCACACCCCGGCGTCGTTGCTCGCCGTGCTCGGCCGGGACTTCCACGTCATCGCCGAGGCGGACGGTGTCCGCCCGGCCTCCCGCGGAGAGGTCGGGCTGTACGTCGACGGCGGCTGGCACCGGCTCGTCCCGCGGCCCGGCGTCGTCCCGGACGGCACCCGCGGTACGGACGGCACCGACCGCACCGACCGCACCGACCGCACCGACCGCACCGACCGCACCGACGGCATCGACGGCATCGACGCCGTCGACATCGTCGATCGGCCCGACCCCGACCCGGTCGCGCGGCTCGACGTCTCGATCCTCCAGGACCACGTGCTCGGTCCGGTGCTCGGCATCACCGACCCCCGCACCGACCCCCGCATCGGCTTCGTCGGCGGCCGGTCGCCGTCCGACCTTGCGGCGCTCGTCGACGCGGGCCGGTACGCGTGCGCGTTCGCGCTGCATCCGACGTCCGCGGACGACGTCATGGCCGTCGCCCGCAGCGGCGCCGTCATGCCGCCGAAGTCGACGTGGTTCGCGCCGAAACCGTACAGCGGGCTCTTCGTGCACCCGCTGGGCGGACCGGCGGGGAGCGCCGCAGACACCTCGGCTCGCGCCGCGCCCTGACCGGGCGGGCATCATGGCGACATGGCGACCGCCTCCGTCCGGATGCTCCACGACCGACCGCCGATCACCAGTTCGTCCGTGCCCCCCCTCGTCCGGCTGCCGCGCGGCCGGATGGCTCACGAGCGTGCCGTGGCGGCCCTCCTCGACAGCTACCGGCGGATCCCGCCCGGCACCGGGGTGCGGCTGGCGAAGCGGACGACGAACCTGTTCCGGCCGCGGACGGCGGCGACCGGTGTCGGGCTCGACGTCTCCGGCCTCGACGGGGTCGTCACCGTGGACACCGCCGCGAGGACGGCGGACGTCCAGGGCATGTGCACGTACGAGGACCTCGTCGCGACGACCCTGCCCAAGGGGTTCATGCCGCTCGTCGTCCCGCAGCTGCGCACGATCACCCTCGGTGGTGCGGTGACCGGGCTCGGCATCGAGTCGACGTCGTTCCGCAACGGCCTGCCGCACGAGTCGGTCCGTGAGCTCGACGTCATCACCGGCGCCGGGGACCTCGTGACGGTGACCCCGGACGGCGAGCACGCCGACCTGTTCCGCGCGTTCCCGAACTCCTACGGCACCCTCGGGTACGCGGTCCGGCTGCGGATCGAGCTCGACGATGTGGCGCCGTACGTCGAGACCCGCAACGTCCGGTTCCCGACGCTCGAGGAGCTCGAGGCCGCGGTCGCGGTGGTCGTCCGGGACGGCGCGTGGGACGGTGAGCGGGTCGACTTCGTCGACGGCGTCGTCTTCTCCGCGACCGAGTCCTACCTCGTGCTCGGCGCCTGGGCGCAGGACGTCCCGTCGTTGTCGGACTACACGGGTCAGGAGATCTACTACCGGTCCCTGCGCGACCGCGGGCGGGACGCCCTGACCGTCCACGACTACCTGTGGCGCTGGGACGTCGACTGGTTCTGGTGCTCACGGGCATTCGGCGCCCAGAACCCCACGCTGCGCAAGGTGTGGCCCGCGAGCAAGCGGCGCAGCGACGTCTACCACCGTATCGTCGGCCTCGAGAACCGGTACCACGTCGCGGCCCGGATCGACGCGTGGCGCGGCAGGCCGCCCCGCGAGCGCGTCGTCCAGGACGTCGAGGTGCCCGTCTGCCGGACCGCGGACTTCATCCGGTGGTTCCTCGAGCACGTCCCGATGACGCCGGTGTGGTTGTGCCCGCTGCGGGTCCGGGCGCACGGCGGCCCGCTCGGGGACGTCGCCGACGGTGCACGGCCGTGGGAGCTCTACCCGCTCCGGGCCGGCGAGACGTACGTCAACATCGGTTTCTGGGGGACGGTTCCGATCGAGCCGGGCCGGGCCGACGGGGACGTCAACCGGGCGATCGAGGCCGCCGTCGCCCGCTTCGACGGTCACAAGTCGCTCTACTCGGACGCGTACTACGACGAGGCGGACTTCTGGGCCCGCTACGGCGGGGACGCCTACCGGCCGCTCAAGGAGCGCTACGACCCGCAGGACCGGCTCCTCGACCTCTACGCGAAGGCGGTCGGCCGGCGCTGACGGTCCGCTTCGCACCGACCCCGGCCTGACCTTCCGGCTCCTTCAGATCGCGAACTCCGCGGCGAACGGACTGACCCGCAGCGTCTCCTCGATCCGGGACGCCGTCGTCCTCGTCGGGCTCGTGCGCCTTCGCGCGTGGCTCGTGCTCATCACGCTCTCGGGGATCGGCGCCCCGCCCGACGGCCTCCGGGCGGCGCTGACCCGCGCGCGGACCTGCGAGCTGGCCGCCTGGTTCGTCACCGGGGTTCGGCCGGACGTCGCGTTCACCCTCGGTCTGCTCGACGGCATCGCGCAGAGCCTCGGCGTCACCGGCGCGCGTCTCGTCGAGCAGCTGCCGCCGCTCGCGGACGACCTCGCCGACGCACTGACCGGGGCGGGGTGCCCGCTGCGCCGGGTGCTCGACGCCGTCCGCGGCTACGAGCTCGGTGACCTCGACACCGTGCGGGCCTGTGGCCTCGACGACGCCGACCTCGCGGAGGTCTACCTCGCGGCGCTCGCGTGGACGAACCGGACCAGCGTCGAGGTCACCTGAGCGCGCGGTTCGGTGCCGGTGGGTCAGTGTGCGGCGGCGGCGCGCAGCGGGTGCCGCAGCCGCCCGGCGAGCCGTCGGACGAGGCGGTCGCGGCCGGTGAAGCGGCCGAGCTTCGCGGGCTTGTCCGGGACCGCCGCCACGACGAGCAGGTAGCCGGCGTCGCTGGCCGCAGCCCACAGCTCGTCGTACCGCCGCTCGGCCGTGTCGTAGCGCAGGCTCGCCTGCTCGTAGCCGGCGAGGTCGTTGGTGGCGAGGGCCTCCGCCATCCGGTCGTTGGCGTCGGCCATCACACGGACGGCGACGTCCAGGGCGCGGACGAGCTCCGAACCCGGCCCTGCGGCGGGGATCCGGACCCGGGCGGCACCGCCGACGGCGGCGACCCGGAGGGCACCGAGGGCGTTCGAGGTCGGGCACATCGCACTCACTCCTTCGTCGTCGTGGAGAAGGAGGAGCGCGCCCGGTCACAGATACGCCGCCGGGCGATCACGTCGCCCGGCGTACGCCCTCAGCCGGACGCCGCGGCGGCCCGGCCCTTGACGCGCAGGCCTGCGAGCAGGTCGGCCGTCGCCGCGGTCACGGCGTCGACCGCCGCGTCGAACGCCGCGGCGTTGTGCGGCGCGGGGGCGCGGAAACCGCTGATCTTGCGGACGTACTGCAGGGCGGCGGCCCGCACGTCGTCGTCGGTGACGGCCTCGGTGAACGGCGGGCGCAGGGTCTTGATGCTGCGGCACATGCCCCGAATCTACGTCGGAGTGTGTCGCGGCCGCTCAGGTGCTGCCGGTCCTGCCGGTGCGGCCGGTCCTGCCGGTGCGGATCTCGACCACCGGCGGGGAGCGCGCAGCGTCACCCGGCGAGCGCTGCGGAGACGACCTCCTTCGCCGCGGCCTGCACCTGCGCGAGGTGCTCGGGACCCTTGAACGACTCGGCGTAGATCTTGTAGACGTCCTCCGTGCCGGACGGCCGGGCGGCGAACCAGGCCGACTCGGTGACGACCTTTAGCCCGCCGATCGCCGCGCCGTTACCCGGGGCGTGCGTGAGCTTCGCGGCGATGGGTTCGCCCGCGAGCTCGGTCGCGGTGACCTGCTCGGCGGAGAGCTTGGCGAGCGCCGCCTTCTCCTCCCGGCTCGCCGCGGCGTCGATCCGGGCGTACGCGGGGTCGCCGTGCTGCTCGGTGAGCGCACGGTAGTGCTCGCTCGGTGAGGTCTGCGTCACGGCGAGGATCTCGGACGCCAGCAGCGCGAGGAGGATCCCGTCCTTGTCCGTCGTCCACACCGTGCCGTCGGTCCGCAGGAACGACGCCCCGGCGGACTCCTCGCCGCCGAACCCGACCGAGCCGTCGAGCAGCCCGGGGACGAACCACTTGAACCCGACGGGCACCTCGAGCAGCCGCCGGCCCAGCCCGGCCGCGACCCGGTCGATCATGGAGGACGACACGAGCGTCTTCCCGATCCTCGTGTCCTCGCCCCAGCCCGGCCGGTGCGCGAAGAGGTACTCGATCGCGACGGCGAGGAAGTGGTTGGGGTTCATGAGGCCGCCGTCCGGGGTGACGATCCCGTGCCGGTCGGAGTCGGCGTCGTTGCCCGTCGAGACCTGGTAGGCGTCGCGGTTCGCGATGAGGGACGCCATCGCGGACGGCGACGAGCAGTCCATCCGGATCTTGCCGTCCCAGTCGAGGGTCATGAAGCGCCACGTCGCGTCGACGAGGGGGTTGACGACGGTGAGGTCGAGGCCGTGCCGTTCGGCGATCTCGCCCCAGTAGTCGACGCTCGCGCCGCCGAGCGGGTCCGCACCGATCCGGATCCCGGCGTCCCGGACCGCCGCGAGGTCGAGCACCGCGGGCAGGTCGTCGACGTACGTACCGAGGAAGTCGTAGCGGGACGTCGTCCCCGCCGCGAGCGCCCGGGAGAGTGGGACGCGCTTGACGTCGGCGAGCCGGGTCTCGATGAGCTCGTTGGCCCGGTTCTCGATCCACGTCGTCGCGTCGGTGTCCGCGGGGCCGCCGTGCGGCGGGTTGTACTTGAACCCGCCGTCGTACGGCGGATTGTGCGAGGGCGTGACGACGATGCCGTCGGCGCGGCCGGGGTCGTCGTCGGCCCGGCCCGCGTTGTGCCGCAGGATCGCGTGGGACACCGCCGGCGTCGGGGTGTACCGGTCCCGGCTGTCGACGAGGGTCGTGACGTCGTTCGCGGCGAGCACCTCGAGGGCGCTCGCCCACGCGGGCTCGGAGAGGCCGTGGGTGTCGCGGCCGATGAACAGCGGCCCCCCGGTGCCCTGCGTCGCCCGGTAGTCGCTGATCGCCTGTGTCGTCGCGACGATGTGCGCCTCGGTGAAGGCTCCGGTGAGGCTGGAGCCCCGGTGGCCGGAGGTGCCGAAGGCGACCCGCTGCGCGGGGTCGGTGAGGTCGGGCCAGGTCGTGTAGTAGGCGGTGACGAGGTGGGCGACGTCGACGAGGTCGCTCGGCTGGGCCGGCTGACCGGCGCGGTCGTGACTCATCGGGGACTCCCTCGGGCGGTCCGGTTCCGGGCGTGCGGGGAGGACCCGCGGCGATCGCAGGCTAGTCCTCGCACCTCGCCGATGCACTCATGGATTCCGCGACCGGCCGTCCCCGGGTGGCACGATGCACGTCGTGCGGCGGACGGTGCGGGCGACCCGGTACGTCACCCCGTTGCGCGAGGGTGGCTCACTGCCGGCCATCGTCGAGGCCTCACCGCCGACCCGACGGCCGAGCTCGAGCGGCTCCTCGCCCGTCTGGTCCGCTGACCCCGGCGGGAGCGTGCCAAGGACGGGTTCGACGTGCTCGGGGAACACTCGGCGATGCGCTGTAGTTCAGACTTCAACTACAGTGGACGCACCGACCGCCACAGGAGGCCGTCATGCCCGCCATCACCGCGGACACCCTGACCCTGGCCCGGCTGCCCGCCCTGGGCGAGGGCACCACCGCCTGGCGGGACGTCCTGCGGACCGTCGTCGCCCAGCGCTTCCTCGAGGGCGAGGGCTTCGCCGTTCGGCGGCCGTTCCCGAGCACCGAGCTCGCGCTCGCCGACCCGTTCCTCCTCCTCGACCACATGGGCGCCGTCGAGTACGCCCCTGGTGAGGCCAAGGGCGCGCCGTGGCACCCACATCGCGGGTTCGAGACGGTCACGTACATGATCGACGGAGCGTTCGAGCACACCGACTCCACGGGCGGCGGCGGGGTGATCACCGACGGCTCGACGCAGTGGATGACCGCTGGCTCCGGCGTCATGCACAGCGAGCTCCCGACCCAGGAGCTCGTCGCGAAGGGCGGCCTCTTCCACGGCGTCCAGCTGTGGGTCAACCTGCCCCGGGCGGACAAGTGGGCGCACCCGCGCTACCAGGACATCGGCGCGCACGACGCGACCCTGCTGTCGAGCCCGGACGGCGGTGCGCTGGTCCGGCTCGTCGCCGGTGACCTCGCCGGCCACCGCGGACCGGGCAGCACGTACACCCCGATCACGTACCTGCACGCGACGGTGTCCCCCGGCGCCCGGCTCGACCTGCCGTGGCCGGCCGAGTTCAACGCCCTCGTGTACGTCCTCTCCGGCCGGGGAGTCGTCGGGGCGTCGGGCCGCCCGCTCGACGAGGGGCAGCTCGCCGTCCTCGGCCGCGGAGCCGCCGTCACCCTGACCGCTGCGCCGGCCCAACCGCAGGCCTCCGCGGCCGGTTGGGAGGTCCTCGTGCTCGGCGGCCTGCCGCTGCGCGAGCCGGTGGCCCGGTACGGCCCGTTCGTCATGAACACCCGTGAGGAGATCATCGAGGCGGTCGAGGACTTCCAGGGCGGGCGGCTCATCCGCTCCACGCCGGTGCACGTCGAGTCCCCGACCGAGCCCTGGACGGCGCACCGCACGAGCGCCGACGAGACGCTGCCGGAGGCATGACCACCAGCGTCGCCGCGTCGAGGACGCCGTGGCGCCCTCACCCCGGTGAGCACCCGCTGACGATCGGTGTCGTCCCGGAACCGTCGCGGCGCCCCGCGGTCGGCGAGGGTGACGAACGCCGAGACGTCGCCGCGGCGGGTCACCGCCCACGAGAGGTACTCGACCATCGCCGGACATGCCCCGGTCGTGCGGGGCGATGCACACTGGTCCGGTGCCGGAGCTGCCGGAGGTCGAGGCCCTCGCCGAGTTCTTGCGCCAACGCGCCGTGGGTCGGGTCGTCGCACGCGTCGACGTCGGCTCGATCAGCGTGCTCAAGACGTACGACCCGCCGCCGGGCGCGCTGGGCGGGCTCACCGTGACCGGCGTCGCCCGGCACGGCAAGTTCCTCGACCTCGACGTCGACGGGCTGCACCTCGTCTTCCACCTCGCCCGGGCCGGCTGGCTGCGCTGGTCGGACAACCTGCCGACGGCAACGGTCAAGCCGGGCAAGTCGCCGCTCGCGCTGCGTGTGCTCCTCCACGACCCGGACGTCGAGGGCCGGCAGGGCTTCGACCTCACGGAGCAGGGCACCCAGAAGCGGCTCGCCGTCTACGTCGTCCGCGACCCGGCCGAGGTGCCGGGGATCGCCTCGCTCGGGCCCGACCCGCTCTCCCCGGAGTTCGACCGCGAGGCACTCGCCGCGATCCTGCGCGGGTCGCGACATCAGATCAAGGGACTCCTGCGCGACCAGAGCGTGCTCGCCGGGGTCGGTAACGCCTACAGCGACGAGGTGCTTCACGCCGCGCGGCTCTCCCCGTTCGCCATCGCCGGCTCGCTCGACAACGCCGCCGTCGACCGGCTGTGGACGGCGATGCGCGAGGTGCTCACCGGCGCGGTGGACGCGTCCCGCGGCAAGCCGGCCAAGGAGCTCAAGGATGCCAAGCGGGCCGGGATGCGCGTCCACGGCCGCACGGGTGAACGCTGCGAGACGTGCGGCGACACGGTCCGCGAGGTGAGCTTCGCGGACTCGTCCTTGCAGTACTGTCCGACGTGTCAGACGGGCGGCAAGGTGCTCGCGGATCGGCGGTTGTCGAGGCTGCTGCGCTGAGCGTACGACCCACCCGTCGAGCAGCGGGTCCCCGGACCCTGTGCCCGAGTACGGAGAGTCGAGGCTTCTCACACTCCGCGCGTACGTCATGTCCTGCTGCATGGCAGGTTCATGACGATTGGACCTGGGGCCTGTACCTGTTCATGGACCTGTGCATAAGGTCGTGGACATGCCTGGCGGGGGCCTCGCGCGGAAGCGCATGTCTGCCTTTTCTCGACGGTCGGTCGTGACCGTCGGGAAAGCCATGGTCCTGTGCCTGCCCGTCGCCCTCATAGCGACCCTGAGCGCGAGCACCGGCGGCCCCACCGAGAACGAGGCGGACCGCAACGCCTGGCTGAAGACACTCGTCGGTCCGGTCGCGGGCGCCCGCGGGGCCGGCGCCGCGGGCCAGCTCGACCCGCAGACCGCCGTCCTCCCGTCCGGCGGCGACCTCCAGGTGCTCGTCATCACGCAGGACGGCGGTGGCGAGGACGCGATCCCCGGGATCCAGACCGGGATCCAGACGAACACCGCCGTCTCCGGCGGCGACACCGGGATCACCTCGTCGCTGACCCGCTCGGGTATCCCGGTGCGGGCGCTCACCGCCTACGTCGCGGCCGCGCAGATGATGGCCGTGCAGGACCCCTCCTGCCGCATCCAGTGGAGCCTCATCGCCGGGATCGGCCGGGTCGAGAGCAATCACGGCCGGTTCGGCGGCGCCGGCATCAACGCCGATGGCCGGGTGTCGCCGCCGATCCTCGGGCCGCGGCTCGACGGGTCGCACGCCGGCTGGGCGACCGTCCACGACAGCGACCGCGGCCGGTACGACGGGGACCCGGTCTTCGATCGCGCGGTCGGCCCGATGCAGTTCCTGCCGGGCAGCTG
This sequence comes from uncultured Actinomycetota bacterium, assembly GCA_963750565.1. Taxonomy (GTDB): domain Bacteria; phylum Actinomycetota; class Actinomycetes; order Actinomycetales; family Kineosporiaceae; genus R-H-3. Next base: position 118,592 of record CAVVRA010000001.1, read on the forward strand.
GAAGGCCTACGCCCGGGACGCCGACGGCAACGGCACGGTGGACCCGCAGGACCTCGACGACGCCGCGGTCGCGGCCGCGCGATACCTCTGCTCGAGCGGCGGGGACCTCTCGACGCAGCAGGGCCGCTGGAACGCCGTCTTCCGGTACAACCGGTCGACGAGCTACGTCCAGCTCGTCCTCGGCCTCGCCGACAGCTACGCGAGCGGTCGTGCTGCCCCGCTGCCGAACCCGCTGCCGAACCCGACCGGCCCGATCGCCGAGCCGCCCGCGACGCCGCTCCAGCCCGCTCCCGGGCTGCAGCCCACGCCGAGGCCGGCGCCCCGGACCCCGTCCCCGGGGCAGACGACGACGCCGTCCAGCCCGTCCACGACCCCGACGCCCACGCCGACGACCCCGACCAGCGGCGGGACGACGCCGCCGTCCGGTACGGGAACCGGCACCACCACGCCGACGCCGACCGACACCGGCACCACGACGCCGAGCCCGGCCGACACCGGCACCACGACGCCGAGCCCGGCCGACACCGGCACCACGACGCCGACGCCGACCGACACCGGCACCACGACGCCGAGCCCGGCCGACACCGGCACCACGACGCCGAGCCCGGCCGACACCGGCACCACCACGCCGACGCCGGCCGACACCGGCACCACCACGCCGACGCCGGCCGACACCACGCCGTCGACCACCTCCGCGACGACGTCCGACCCGACGACGGCGACGTCGACGACGTCGGCCACGACGACGGCCGACCAGCCGTCCACGACGTCGGACGCGCCGACCACCTCGACGTCGACGAGCGACACGTCCACGTCGGGCACCACATCGGCGGACCCGGCGCCGACCGGCACCACCGCCCCGCCCTGACGACCGGGTCCGGACGTGTCGAACGGCCGGCGGCCCCGCTCCTGAGAGCGGGGCCGCCGGCCGTTCGCAGCCCTCCCGAGCGAGCGCGGTCCTCAGCCGGTGTCGGCCGCCGGCTCGACCCGGCCGCCGAGGTGCTCCGCGAGGAACGCCTCGGCCCGCGCGTACATCCGCTCCCGGTTCTGCGGCTTGGCCAGCCCGTGCCCCTCGTCGTCGAAGAGCAGGTACTCGTGCGGCAGGCCCTTGTCCGTGAGAGCGGCGACGATCTGCTCGGCCTCGGCCTGCTTGACCCGCGGGTCGTTCGCACCCTGGACGACGAGCAACGGGATCCGGATCTTGTCGACGGCCGAGAGCGGCGAGCGTTCGCGAAGGAGGTCCGCCTCGGTCTCCGGGTTGCCGACGCGGCGGTACATCATGGCGATCATCGGTCGCCAGTACTCCGGGACCGACGAGAGAAGGGTGAGCAGGTTGGACGGCCCGACGATGTCGACGCCGCACCGGTACAGGTCTGGGGTGAAGGCGGCGCCCGCGAGCACTGCGTAGCCGCCGTACGAGCCGCCGTAGATCCCGACCCGGTCCGGGTCGACCCAGCCCTGGGCGACGACGTGCGCGACGGCGTCGCTGAGGTCGTCCTGCATCGTGGCGCCCCACTGCTTGTCGCCGGCGTTGAGGAACGCCTTGCCGTAGCCGGTCGACGAGCGGAAGTTCACCTGGACGCACACGTACCCGCGGTTGGCGAGCCACTGCGCCTCCGGGTCGAAGCCCCACGTGTCCCGGGCCCACGGGCCGCCGTGGACGTTGAGCACCGCCGGCAGCCCGCGCCGCTCGACCCCCGGTGGGAAGGTCAGGTAGCCGTGGACGGTGAGCCCGTCGCGGGCGGTGAAGGAGAACGGCTCCATGACCGCGAGCGGCCGGCCGACGAGCTCGGCGCGATGCGGGAAGAGGTGCCGGGCCTGCTTCCCACGCCGGTCGTAGACGAAGTAGTGCACCGGGCCGTCGCTCGGGGAGAGCGCGACGGTCCACCAGCGGTCGGACCGCTCACGGCGGCCGACGGAGATCTCACCGTCGCCGATGCCGTCCCACCCGCGCAGTGCGTGCAGGGCGTCGAGGTGCTCGCGCAGCGACTCGTCGAGGAGGAGAACCTCCTGCCGCTCGCGGAGGAACTCGACGGCCTGCACCTCGAGCGTCTCGGGGTTCTGCCAGGCGCCCGCGACGTCGTACTGGTCGTCGCTCGCGAGGACCGAGCGCTCGCCGGTCGCGAGATCGTGTCGCTCGAGCCGGGTCGCGTTGCCGTCGATGCTCGACATGAGAAGGAGCGAGCCGGGGCCGGCGGCGTCCCGGGTGAAGCCGAGGACGTCGGTCGACGCGGCGTCGTCCGGGGGGACGTCGAGGTACAGGGTGTACGACGACGGGTCGGACGCCACGGTGTCGGGCCCGTCCGCCGCGCTGGGCGGCAGCTCGGTGCGCAGGAGGACCTGCGCGCCGCCGTCGGCGTCCATCGTCACCGCCCCGCGGAGCCGGAGGTCGCTGTCCACGAGCCAGTCGACGAAGCCCGGGTTCTGCGCGACGAGGCGCAGCTCACCTGTCGCGAGATCGAGGGCGTGGACGTCGTGCAGCTGCGGGTCGCGGTCGTTGAGCCCGACGAGCACGGTGCCGCGGTGCCAGCGGTTATGCGCCATGATCCGGGCCTGGACGCCGCTGCCGGGCGTCGCGAGCCGACTCTCCCCGGTCTCCAGGTCGAGGGTGTAGAGCCGCCACGACTCGTCGCCGGCGGTGTCCTGGAGGTAGACCAGATGCCTGTCGTCGTGGCAGAACGCGTAGATGCGCACCCCGCGGTCGCGGTCGTGCGTCACGGCCTGCGCGGGCGCCGACGCGTCGAGCGGGCCGACCCACACATTGAGGACGCCCTCCTCCGGTGCGACGTACCCCAGCCGGGTACCGTCCGGCGACACCGCCGGCGCCATGTGGTCGGGGTTGCCGAAGAGGACGGACCGCGGGACGAGGTCAGGAAGGCTCACCCGCCGAGCCTATGCGCCCCCGGCGCCGGATCTGCCCCTCACCCGGTGATCGCCCTCGGGAACCCCGGTCGGGCTCCCGAGCCCGTCCGGCGTCACCGACGGCGATCGCTGTCGAGAGGATGTCCGCATGACCCGCCGCCTCGACGTGCTCCGGACGCCGGACGGCGTCGCGCCGCTCGACGACGTGGCGCTCGGGCCGGCGCTCCTCGCCCGGGCGCAGGGCGAGCCGGACGGCGCGGCCGTGCTGCGGATCGCCTGGCCGCGGCCGACGCTCGCGTTCAGCCGGCTCGACACCCTCGCGCCGGGATGGTCCGCCGCCCGGGACGCAGCCCGCGCGCACGGCTTCGAGCCCGTCGTACGCCAGCGCGGTGGCCGCGCCGCGGCCTACCACGAGGGCTGCTTGCTCCTCGACCTCGTGAGCCCCGACCCCGACCCCCGGTCGAGCATCAGGACTCGCTACGAGACGGGCGCCGCAGTGCTCGTCGGGGCGCTGGCCTTCCTCGGGGTCGACGCCCGGGTCGGAGCGGTGCCCGGCGAGTACTGCCCGGGCGACTACAGCGTCAACGCCGACGGCCGGGTCAAGCTCGCGGGCACGGCGCAGCGGGTCGTCCGGGGTGCGTGGCTGTTCAGCGGCTTGCTCGTCGTGACCGGTGCCGACCGGCTGCGCGCCGTCCTGACCGACGTCCTCGCCGCCCTCGGAGTGGACTGGGAGCCGGCGAGCGTCGGCGCGGTCGAGTCGGTGCGGCCCCGGGTCGCCGGGGCACCCCGCCTCGACCGGGACGTCGTCGAGCGGGCCGTCCTCGCCAGCTACGTCGCCGCCGGGTACGACGTCCGGGAGCGCCTCTGGGAGCCGGGCCTGCTCGTCGAGGCCGGGCGCCGGCACGAGCGGCACCGCCCGGACTGACGCGTCTCTTTGTCGGGACCGGCGGGACCGGCGCGGGACCGGCACGACGGGCGCGGTCCTCGACATCCCGGCTGCGGGTGCTGGAGGCGAAAACGCTGGTCCTCGTCGTGGTCACGGCCGGCTTCGCGGCGTTCGCCCGGGCCACCCACCTCGGGGTTTGCGGCCCTCCGGTGGCCGCGAGGGTCGTCGTCCCCGCGCGCAGGAGGTCGGACGGCGGTCAGACGGCGGGCCGCTGCGGCGGGAAGCCGCCCGCGCGGCCCAGCAGAGCGGGCACGTCCTTGCCGAGCTCGCCGCACACCCACGTCCCCGTGGCCGCCATGGCGGCGAGGTCGAGGCCGGTCGTGAAACCGCTGCGGTGCAACAGGTACAGCAGGTCCTCGGTGGCGATGTTGCCCGTCGCGGCCGGCGCGAACGGGCAGCCGCCGATGCCGCCTGCGGAGGAGTCGAGAACCTCGACGCCGGCCTCGACGGCGGCGAGTGCGTTGGCGTAGCCGGTGTTGCGGGTGTTGTGGAAGTGTGCGCGCAGCCGCACCGGCTCGCCGTCCGGCGTCCGTCTGTCGATGGCGCGGATGCCCTCGACGAGGGCACGGACCTGCGCCGGGACGCCGACCCCGATGGTGTCCGCGATCGCGAGCTCGTCGTACCCCGCGGCGAGGCTGCGCCGCGCTATCGCGAGCACGGCGTCCGGGTCGATCTCGCCCTCGAACGGGCAGCCGAACGCGGTCGAGATGACGACGCTCACCCCGACCCCGGCCTTGCGCGCCTGGGCGGCGATCTCGTCGGCGGCGTCGAGCATCTCCGCGACGCCCGCGTTCTGGTTGCGGCGGGAGAAGGTATCGCTCGCGACGACCGCGACGTTCACCTCGTCGACCCCGGCGTCGAGCGCCCTGGTCACGCCGCGCGGGTTGAGGACGAGACCGATGTAGCGGACGTCGGCCTCGGCGACGTCCGTGCCCGCCTCCTCACGCACCCGGTCGAGGAAGCCCGGTGCGCGGACGGCGGCCATGACGGCCTCGGCGTCGGCCATCTGCGGCACGAGCCGCGGGTGCACGAAGCTCGTCGCCTCGACCCGGCGGACGCCCGCGACGAGCGAGCGCCGGATGAGCTCGACCTTTGCCGCGGTCGGCAGCAAGGTCTGCTCGTTCTGCAGACCGTCGCGGGGCCCGACCTCGACGATCTCGACGGGGCGCACAGCGCTGTCAGCCATCCGTCGAGCATCGCACTCGATGCGTGGCCCGCCCAGACCACGGGACGTGGCGGGTGGAGCCCGGCATGCTTCCCCCGTGCCGACCGTGCCGAACCTCCCCCTGCCGCACCCGCCGTCCACCGGGGGTCACCGACCTGCCACCGTCCGCGGGCTGACCGTCCTGGTGACCGTCGAGGCGGTGCTGCTGGTCGTCGTCACGGTGCTCGCGGTGGCGTCCGCAGGGATCGGGTTGGCGGCCCGCGACGAGGGCGGCCTCGGGGACGTCGCGGCGATGCTGTCGCTCGTCGCGGCGCTGGCCGCCGGCGCGCTCGTCGTGCTCGCCGTACTCGTGCTGCGCGCCCTCCGGTACCGGCGCCGGGCGCTCCAGCCGCTCAGCGGCGTCTTCCACGTGCTGCCCGTCGCGCTGCTCGGGTCGGCCGCGCTCACCGGGGTCCCGGCGCTCGAACGGCTCGCGGTCTTCTGGGGGATCGTCGCCGCGATCGGGCTCGCCGAGACGTTCTGGCCGTCGACGACGGCGTGGCTGCGCGGCTGACCAGTTGACCGGCTGAGCGGCTGACCGGCACCCTGCCGGACCCGCGCCGGCCGTCAGCGCACGAGCTCGGGCGCCAGCGTCACTGGGAGCGTCGCACCCGGACCGGTCGAGGACCAGCCTGCCGCAGACGGCCGGCATCGCCGCGAAGTTATCCACAGGCAGGCCTTCTGCATGACATCAATCGTCTCTGTGCAGCGCCGTGCGCCGGGGGCAGCCCCCGAGGTCGTCGCCGCGCTCGCCGCGCTCACGCCAGGTTCCACGCGCTGATCGTCACCGCTGCCAGGCAGCGAGCGGCTCGTCGGCGACGCGCGCGGCGCTCGTCGAGCTCCCCTCACCGGCAACGGCAGGTGCTCACCAGAAGTTGACGGTGACGACGGTCGTCTTCTTCGCGCGGTCGGGCTTCAGCTCGACGGAGGTGAGCCGGCCGCCGACCTCGACGGTGCAGGTGCGGCGGCCGCTCGGGCTGGCCGCGCCGAGGGTGCAGCCCCGCTTCTTCAGTACGGCGACCATCCTCGTCGTCGCAGTTCCCGCCCGAACGGTCGTCGTCGCGGACTGGCCGGTCAGGGGGTCGAGCCCGCCCGCGGTCACGCACCCGGTCCGGCGGACCGCGGCCGACGCGCCGACCGCGCTCCGGGTGGTCGCGAGCAGCCAGGTCTCGAGCGCCGCGCCGTCGGCGACCTGCCGCTGCGAGCAGCTCGCGGGGCCCGCGACCCGGTCGTAGACGGCGTGCCCGGCCCGGACGACCCCGACGACGACGGCGCCCGCGGCAAGGGCGATGAACGCGAGCACGGCGAGGAAGGCGATGGCCGCCCGCATCGGGTGCTCCCGCTCGACCTGGACCATCCCGAGGGGCGGGGAGTCCTCGGCCCCGGCCTCCGCGAACGCCGTCCGCAGGTCGAGGATCGTCGTTGGCACGTCGTCGTGGGGCACGGCCCGCGACGGTGCGGCGGGGCCGTCCTCACCATCGTGCACAGGCGAGTCACCGCCGCCCGGGCCGCTCGTGCCGTCTGTTGTCGGTGCGTGCACGTCCGGTTGCGGACCGTGCTGAACCCCGGTGTCCATCGCCACGACGACCCCCCCTCGACCGTGCGGTGCGTCACCGCCGAGAACCGCAGTGTGCCCTGCCGGAAGATTCGCCTCAAGGGGTCCAACGACTCGAGACCTGCGTGACCTGCGACGATGCGGCTGCATCTGCATGTGCACATCGACCGGCGGGTCTCGCGGCGCCGTCAGCCCAGGCGCTCGACGATGAGGTGCAGCGAGAACTCGACGTGCGCGCGGGCGGCGCGTTCGGCGGCGTCGAGGTCGCGCGCGACGATCGCGTCGAGGATGTCCTGGTGCTGCGCGTTGGACTCCAGGACGTCGCGGGGGTCGTAGCGCTGCGCGAGCTGGTTGTTGAACGCGTAGAAGCGGTTGCTGTCGGCGAGGCGCTGGAAGTACCCGTTGTTCGCGGCCTCGGTGATGAGCTGGTGGAACGTCGTGTTGAAGTCGACGAACGACGGGTCACCGCGGACCGGCTGCCGCGGCCGGGTGGCGAAGAACGCGGTGATGGCCTCGACCTGGGCGGCCGTCGCGCGCTGGCAGGCGAGCCGCGCGGCGTATCCCTCGAGCGCCATCCGGACCTCGTAGATGTCCTTGATCTCCTCGAGGGTGTGCTCGTACACGACCCAGCGCCGGCGACGGGACACGATGAGGCCGTCCGCGGCGAGCCGCTGCAGGCTCTCCCGGATCGGCGTCCGGCTCACCCGGAGCCGCTCGGCGAGGTCGACCTCCACGAGGTGGTCCCGCGGGCGCAGCCGCCCGGCGAGGATGTCGTCGCGCAGGATCCGGTAGACGTCGTCCGCGAGCCGCTGCGTCGCGCCTCCACCGGCCGTGGTGCCCGGGCCAGCGGCGTGCCCGACGGCGTCGTGTGCCACGGCCCTCCTTCCCCGCGGGATCCGACGAGGATGGCACGTCCGGGCCCGGCTGTGGGCAGCAGTGCAGGGCCTCACGCAGCCGGGCGCGTGATCACACCCCGCCGGGCGGGAGAAGGCCGATCATCGCCGTCCACCGTTCGATCTCGCAGCCGTTCTCCAGGCTGAACTGGCTGCGCACCGTCGCACCGCGCCACGTCCCTGTGACCAAGGCCTTCTGCGGGCCGCCGTACTGCTGCGTGCATGCCTGATCCGGGGGCGACGGTGGCAGCGCCTCGCCGCCGTTCGCCCCGAGCACCCCGCACGCGACACGGGGGTTCGGGTGCGAGCCACCGGTCGGCGCGCAGGTCAGGGTCCAGTACGCCCGGACGCCGAACCCGTCGTCGAGCATGATCTTCAGGTTGGCCGGCCCTGCGGCCGCGGAGGGCGTCGGACCGCCGCCGCCGACGGCGACGCTCGGCTCGTCCCAGGGCACGAGCGTGCTCGTCGTCGTGCCGTCGGCGTAGACGGTCCTCGTCGGAGCCGCCGAGCTCGGGCCGGTGGTGCGCGGTGCGGTCGTCGGTGCGGTCGTCGGTGCGAGCGTCGTCGACGCCGCCGTCGCAGTCGTCGTGGCGTCGGCCGGGCGCGACCCGCAGGCGGCGAGCACGACGCCGAGCGCGAGTGCGCCGACAGGACGGACGTAGGCCCGGACGACGTCGCCGCGGACGAGGCCTCGAGGAGCGGGTCGGGCGACGCGGCCGCCCCCGACCCGCTCCTGGCTCGTCACCCTGGAAGGATAGGGGGCACCCGCTCGCCGTCCGTGGAGGTTCCGGTCATGTACCCGCCGTCCGTCCCGTCCCTGAGCGCCGGTGACGTCCCCGCGGAGGCGCACGTCGTCGACGTGCGGGAGGGCGACGAGTGGGCCGCCGGGCACATCGAGAGCGCCCGGCACATCCCGCTCGCCGACCTGCCGGTGCGCCTGGGCGACCTCCCGGCGGACACCGAGGTCGTCGTCGTCTGTCGGTCCGGCGGCCGATCGTCACGTGCCGTAGCGTGGCTATTACAGAACGGTGTCGACGCCGTCAACCTCGAGGGCGGCATGGGAGCGTGGGCGGATGCCGGTCGCCCGATGGTCAGCGAGACCGGGGGCGACCCCGTCGTCCGCTGACGACGTCACCGACCCCCGCCGTGACCCGAGACGCCGCCAGGCCGGTGAGTCCGCCACCGGCCCCGTCGTGCTCCCGCACCCGAGGATGACCCGGCTCGTCGTCGACCTCGCCGGGTCAGGCCCCGGCGCGGACCTCGTCGCGCACCTCGACCCGGTCCTCGCCGCCCTCGGCTCGCCCGTCCCGGTGCCGGTCGGCGGGCGCGCCGGCGACCGTCCGGGCGGTGCGCGGCCCACTGCCGGCGCCGACCTCGTCGAGCCGGCGGCCGGCACGTCCGGCATCGTCGGTGCGGGCGGCACGGTCGACGCGTCCGGGGAGCCCGGCACGGCCGAGCCCGCGTCACCCGCCTGCCTGCTCCACGAGGGGCACCGCGAGGACACCGAGGCCCTCCTCGCGCTCCTCGATGCGCAGATGGCCAGCCGTTGGCTCGACGTCGCTGCCCGGCGGCTGCGCGAGCTCGGCGAGGGCTTCTACACGATCGCGTCGTCGGGGCACGAGGCCGACGCGGCTGTCGCGCTCGCGCTGCGACCGACCGACCCCGCGCTCCTGCACTACCGCTCCGGCGGGTTCTACCTCGCGCGCGCGGCCCAGGCCGGTCGCACCGAGGGCGTCCGGGACGTCGCGCTCGGCCTCACCGCCGCCGTCGCCGAGCCGATCGCGGGCGGCCGGCACAAGGTGTTCGGCCATCCCGACCTCGCGGTCGTCCCCACGACGTCGACGATCGCGAGCCATCTGCCGCGCGCGCTCGGCATCGCCTGGGCCCTCGGCCGGGCCGGGAACCTCCCGGCCCGGCTGCGGACGGAGTTGCGCTGGCCTGACGACGCGGTCGCCGTCGCGAGCTTCGGGGACGCGTCCGCGAACCACTCGACGGCGACCGGGGCGGTCAACGCCGCATGCTGGGCGGCACACCAGGGTGTGCCGATGCCGCTCATGCTCGTCTGCGAGGACAACGGCCTCGGCATCTCGGTCCGGACGCCGCACGGCTGGGTCACGGCGATGTACGGCTCCCGCCCGGGGCTGGTGTACCGGTTCGACGACGGCTCCGACCCGCTCGCGACGCTCGCCGCGGCGCGGTCCGCGGCGCGGACGGCCCGCGAGGAGCGCCGCCCGGTGCTGCTCCACCTGCGGACCGTCCGGATCGGCGGGCACGCGGGCTCGGACGTCGAGCGCGGCTACCGCACGCCGGCGGAGATCGCCGCAGACCTCGACGCGGACCCGCTCGCCGCGACGTTCCGCGCCGTCGTCGCCGCGGGCGCACTCACGGGCTGGGAGCTGCACGCGCGCTGGCACGCCGTGCGCGACCGGGTCGCGGACGAGGTGAACGCCGCCCTCGACGCCGCGCACCGCCCCGGCGGCCGCCTCTCGGGCTACGAGCAGGTGATGGCACCGATCGCGCCGCGCCGTCCGGACGTCGTCGCGCGCGAGGCCGTCCGGGCGGCGCCGGAGCCCGACCGGCGCGCGGTGTTCGGCGAGCGGCTGCCCGAGGACGAGGGCCCGCTGACCCTCGCCCAGGCGATCAACCGGACCCTCCTCGACGCCGGCGCGCGGTACCCGCACCTCGTCGTCCTCGGCGAGGACGTCGCCCGTAAGGGCGGGGTGTACGGGGTGACCCGCGGCCTGCAGCGCCGGCTCGGGGCGTCCCGGGTCGTCGACACCCTGCTCGACGAGCAGACCGTGCTCGGGATGGCGCTCGGTGCGGGGACGTCCGGGCTGCTGCCGGTGCCGGAGATCCAGTACCTCGCCTACCTGCACACCGCCGAGGACCAGGTGCGCGGCGAGGCCGTGACGATGCAGTTCTTCAGCCAGGACGCCTACCGCAACCCGCTCGTCGTGCGCGTCCAGGGCCTCGCCTACCAGAAGGGCTTCGGCGGCCACTTCCACAACGACAACGCGCTGGGGGTGCTCGGGGACGTCCCCGGTCTCGTCGTGGCGTGCCCGGCGCACCCGTCGGACGCCCCTGCGCTGCTGCGCACGTGCCTCGCCGCGGCGGAGGCCGACGGCACGGTGAGCGTCGTCGTCGAGCCGATCGCGCTGTACCACGAGCGAGACATGCTCACCGCCGGCGACGGCGCCTGGCTCGCCTCGTACGCACCGCCGTCGGCGTGGCCGATGGGCCACGTGCCGATCGGCCGGGCCGCGACCTGGGGCGCCGGGACGGACGTCACGATCGCGACCTTCGGCAACGGCCTGCGGATGTCGCTGCGCGCCGCCGCGGCGCTCGAGCAGGAGGGGATCGGGGTCCGGGTCGTCGACCTCCGCTGGCTGCGGCCGCTGCCGGTCGAGGACGTCGTTCGGGAGGCGCGGGCGACCGGGCGGCTGCTCGTCGTCGACGAGACCCGGCGCACCGGCGGGATCTCCGAGGGCCTGCTCACCGGCATCCTCGAGGCGGGCTTCCAGGGCCGGGTGGCCCGGGTCTGCGCCGAGGACTCCTTCGTCCCGCTCGGCGACGCCGCCGACCTCGTCCTCGTCCAGCAGCCGGACATCGAGGCGGCCGTCCACCTCCTCATGGGCTGACACGGACCCGTCCTGCGGTGCAGCACGTCCCGGAAGGCATGCGGGTCGACCGGACCCGGCCACCGGACGACGGGGCACCCGGGCGGGCCGGACGTACCCGCAGGGGCGACCGCGACCGCTAGCGTCCGTGGTCATGCACAGCGTCGACCCGATGACCGAGGCGATGATCCGCTCGGTGCTCGCCTACGCCGAGAACCGGCTCCGGCTCGACCCCGTCCCGCTCGACCGCGGCTCGCGCCGGGTCGAGGACCTCGAGGCCGTCTTCGGCGACCTCCTCCGGCAGAAGGGCACCGACCCCGACCAGGTGCTCGGGATCTACACCTCGACCATCGCGCCCGCGGTGATCTCCGCGGACAGCCCGCGGTTCCTCGGGTTCATCCCGTCCGCGCCGACGAAGGCGTCCCTGCTGTTCGACATGCTCGTCTCGTGCGCGTCGATCCAGGGGATCTCGTGGCTCGAGGCGGCCGGCGCCGTGCACGCCGAGAACCAGGTGCTCCGGCTGCTCGCGGACGCCGCGGGGCTGCCCGCGAGCGCCGGCGGGGTCTTCGTGAGCGGCGGTTCGGCGGGCAACCTCTCGGCGCTCGCCGTCGCCCGGGAGACCGCCAAGCGCCGGGCGGTCGAGCGCGAGGGCCCGGACGCCGTCCGGGGCAGGCGGTGGCGGGTCGCGGTCGGCACGGACGCGCACTCGTCGGTGACGAACACCCTCATGCTGCTCGAGATGGACGCCCTCGTCGTCGAGACCCCCGACCACCGCCTCACCGGCGAGGCGCTCCGGGCGGCGGCGGCCGCGGACGGCGACCCGGGGTCGGTCGCGGCCGTCGTCGCGACCTCCGGGACGACGAACGCGGGCATCATCGACGACCTCGCCGGGGTCTCGGAGGTCGCGCGCGGAGCACGGCTGGTGGTTCCACGTCGACGGCGCCTACGGCGCGGCCGGGCTCTTCGCGCCGACGCGTCCGGCCGAAGTACGCCGGGATCGAGCACGCGGACTCGTTCATCGTCGACCCGCACAAGTGGCTGTTCACACCGTTCGACTGCTGCGCACTGGTCTATCGCGACCCCGCGCTCGCCCGGGCCGTGCACACCCAGGACGCCTCGTACCTCGACGTCATCCACGAGGGTGGCGAGGGCGGCGACGTCGAGTGGAACCCGACCGACTACGCGTACCACCTGACCCGCCGGGCGCGCGGCCTGCCGCTGTGGTTCTCGCTCGCGGTCCACGGCACCGACGCGTACGGGACGGCGATCGAGGCGGCCCTGAGCCTGGCCCGGCGTACCGCCGAGGAGATCAGATCACGCCCGCACCTGGAGCTCATCCGGGAGCCGGACCTGTCCGTCGTGCTCTTCCGCCGCCTCGGCTGGGGCGCCGACGAGTACACGCGGCCTGGGCCGAGGACCTCCATGGCGCGGGGATCGCCTTCATCCCGCCGTCGGCCTGGGAGGGCGAGGTCGTCGGCCGCTTCGCCTTCCTCCACCCGCACACCTCGATGGACCTCGTCCGCGAGATCCTCGACCGGACGGCGTGACCGCGCGGGCCTGGTCGGCTCAGACGATGTTGTGCTCGGGACGCACGGCACCGGCGCCGAACCGGGCGGCGGACAACGGCCGGACGTCCACGAAGGGCTCCCGGCCGAGGTAGAGGTCGCGCAGCACCTCGCCGACGGCGGGGCCCTGGAGGAACCCGTGGCCGGAGAAGCCGGTCGCGTAGAGGAACCTGCAGACCTCGGTCGCCTCACCGATGAGCGCGTTGTGGTCGGGGGAGTCCTCGTAGAGTCCGGCCCACCCGTGCGCCACCCCGACGTCGAGCAGTGCGGGGGCCCGGCGCTCGATCGCCGCGGTGAGGTCCGGCAGCCACGCGTCGGACAGGTCGAGGTGGAATCCCGGCGTCTCCCCGGCCCACGACATCCCGAGCAGGACGCCCGGGCCTTCCCTGTGGAGGTAGAACGTCGAGGACGCGTCGATCGTCATGGGGAGCGTGGGGGGTGCGAGCCGGCGCACGGCGTCCGGCAGTGGCTCGGTGACGAGGATCTGCCGGCGCAACGGCGTCACCGGCAGGTCGACCCCCGCGAGGGCGGCGACCTGTGTCGACCACGGACCCGCGCAGCAGACCACGGTGCCCGTCTCGACCCGGCCGGCCGTCGTCGTCACCGCCCGGACCCGCGGACCGGACCCCGACGACTCGACGCCGGTCACCGCGACCCCGGTGACGACGCGCGCGCCGTGCCGCCGGGCGCCGGCGGCGTACCCCTGGACGACCGCCTCCGGGCTGCAGTAGCCGTCCCGGGGGTGGAACGCCGCGGCGAGCACGTCGTCGGTGGTGACGACCGGCGCGAGCGTCGCCGCCTCCCGCGGGCCGAGCATCCGGCTCGCGACCCCGAGGTCGTTCTGCAGCGCGACGGACGCCTCGTACGTCGCCACGTCGTCCGGGGTCGTGAGGAGGAACAGGTAGCCGACCTGGTGCAGGTCGACGTCGGCGCCCGGCCGGTCGCCGAACCGCTCGAACGCCTCGAGACTGCGCGCCCCGAGGGTGATGTTCAGCGCGTCGGAGAACTGCGCCCGGACGCCGCCGGCCGCCTTGGACGTCGAGCCGCTCGCGAGCCCGTCCCGCTCCAGCAGCAGGACGTCGCGAACCCCCGCCTCGGCGAGGTGGAACGCGACGCTCGCGCCCATCACCCCGCCGCCGACGACGACGACCTCGGCATACGGCGGGAGGGCGGCGGCCACCTCAGTCGGCGCCGAGGGCCGCCCGGGCGGCGACGAACGCCGCGATGCAGCGCTCGACGTCGTCCGCGGTGTGCGCGGCGGAGAGCTGGATCCGGATCCGCGCCTTGCCCTGCGGGACGACCGGGTAGGAGAAACCGATCGCGTAGACGCCGTGCTCGAGGAGCAGGTCGGCCATCCGGCCGGCGCGGGCGGCGTCCCCGACCATGACGGGGCTGATCGGGTGCTCGCCGGGGAGGACGTCGAAGCCCTCCTCGGTCATCCGCACCCGGAACAGGGCCGTGTTGTCCCGCAGCTGCCGCCGGAGGTCGTCGCTGTTCTCGGCGAGGTCGATCGCCACGAGGGACGCCGCCGCGACGACCGGCGCGACGGCGTTGGAGAACAGGTAGGGGCGGGACCGCTGCCGGAGCAGGGCGATGAGCTCCGCCCTGCCGGCGACGTACCCGCCGCTCGCGCCGCCGAGCGCCTTGCCCAGAGTGCCGGTGACCACGTCGACCCGGTCCCGGACCCCGAACAGCTCCGGCGTCCCGCCGCCGTGCTCGCCGACGAACCCGACGGCGTGCGAGTCGTCGACCATGACGAGCGCGTCGTACCGGTCCGCGAGGGCGCAGATCTCGTCGAGCGGTGCGAGGTAGCCGTCCATGGAGAACACGCCGTCGGTCGCGACGAGCCGTACCCGGGCGTCCGCGCTCTCGGCGAGGCTGCGCTCGAGGTCGGCCATGTCCCGGTTGCGATAGCGCAGCCGCCTGGCCTTGGAGAGCCGGATCCCGTCGATGATGCTCGCGTGGTTGAGCTCGTCGGAGATCACCGCGTCCTGCTCCCCGAGCAGGGTCTCGAAGAGGCCGCCGTTCGCGTCGAAGCACGAGCTGTAGAGGATCGTGTCGTCCGTGCCGAGGAACCGCGACAGCCGCGCCTCGAGGTCCTTGTGCACCTCCTGGGTGCCGCAGATGAAGCGGACCGACGCCATCCCGAAACCCCACCGGTCGAGGGCCGCGTGGGCGGCGGCGACGACGTCCGGGTGGTCGGCCAAGCCGAGGTAGTTGTTGGCGCAGAAGTTGAGCACCTCGGGGCCGGGTGCGGTTCCGTCCCCCGGCGCGTGCGTCCCGGCGAGCCGGACGTGCGCGCTCTGCGGGGTGTCGAGGACCCGCTCGGGCTTCCACAGCCCCGCGTCCCGGATCTCCTCGAGGGTGCGTGCGAGGTCGGCCCGCAGGCGGGCGGTGGGTGCGGCGTCCGTCGTCGTCATCGGTGCCCTCCTGCACAGGTCGGGGGATGCATCGCCGGCGTCACAGCGTCGTCCAGTCGAGGATGACCTTGCCGCTCGCCCCGCTCCTCGCGGTGTCGAAGGCCGGCTCGAAGTCGGCCGCGGCGAACCTGTCGGTGATGACCGGTGAGATGTCGAGGCCGCGCTCGAGGAGCACCGTCATCTCGTACCAGGTCTCGAACATCTCCCGCCCGTAGATCCCCTTCAGGGTGAGCATCCGGGTCACGACGCGGGCGAAGTCGACGGCGAACGGCTCGGCCGGCAGGCCGAGCAGCGCGATCCGGCCGCCGGCGACCATGTTCGCGATCATGTCCCGGAGCGCGGCGGGCTGCCCGGACATCTCGAGCCCGACGTCGAACCCCTCCTTCAGACCGAGGTTCTTCTGGACGTCGGCGACGGTCGTCGTCCGGACGTCGACGGCGAGCGTGGCGCCGACCTTGCGGGCGATCTCCAGGCGGGGTGGTGAGACGTCGGTGACGACGATGTTCCGGGCCCCGGCGTGCGCGACGACGGCGACCGCCATGAGGCCGATCGGCCCGGCTCCGGTGACGAGCACGTCCTCGCCGATGACCGGGAACTGCAGTGCGGTGTGGACGGCGTTCCCGAACGGGTCGAAGATCGCCGCGACGTCGAGGTCGACGGCGATCCGGTGCACCCAGACGTTGGACGCCGGCAGCACGACGTACTCCGCGAACGACCCGTCGCGGTGCACGCCGAGGCCCTTGCTCCGGTCGCACAGGTGCCGCCGGCCCGCCATGCAGTTGCGGCAGGTGCCGCAGACGATGTGCCCCTCGCCGCCGACGAGGTCACCGGGCAGGAGGCCGTCGACCGCGCTCCCCACGTCCGCGACCTCGCCGACGAACTCGTGCCCGACGACGAGCGGCGTCCGGATCGTCCGTGCCGCCCAGTCGTCCCAGGACTGGATGTGCAGGTCGGTGCCGCAGATCCCGGTGCGCAGCACCCGGATGAGCACGTCGTTCGGGCCGGGAACCGGGTCCGGCACGTCGGTGAGCAGAAGCCCGGGGCCCGGTTGCTGCTTGACGATCGCCTTCACGACTGCCTCCTCCGGGCTGCCGGACGCACATCGCCCGGGTCTCGGCCGCCCCGCTGCGGCCCGCCGTGCCGCCCAGTCTTGCGACCGGCCGGGCCCGGGTCCACCGCGGGACACCCGCCGACCCGACGACGCCCGGTCCGGCCAGGGTGTCGGCGGTCGCCCGACTCATGGTGACCTTCGCTCAGGAGGCCTCGGGACGGTCTCCTCGCTCGTCGCGGCGTCCCGGTCACGATCCCACCGACCGGCCCCCGGCCCTACGCTCGACCGGTGACCGACGTGAAGGTCTCCCGGGTCGACCACGGCTGGTTCGTCCGCCCGGGCGAGGAGACGTCGTCCGGGCGGCCCCGGGTCGAGCCGCTGCTCGGCTACGTCGTCCGCCACCCGCGCGGGGTACTGCTGCTCGACACCGGCATGGGGAGCCACCCCGAGGTCGACGCGCACTACCGGCCCCGGCGGCACGGGATCGCCGAGGCGCTCGCCGGCGCGGGCCTGCGGGCGGGCGAGGTCGACGTCGTCGTGAACTGCCACCTGCACTTCGACCACTGCGGCGGCAACGCGGCGTTCACCCGGGCCCCGGTCGTCGTCCAGTCCGTCGAGCTCGCGGCGGCCCGCGGCGAGGACTACACCCTGCCCGAGCTCGTCGACGTCCCGGGGCAGCGGTACGACGTCGTCGACGGCGACGCCGAGATCTGGCCGGGTGTCACCGTCGTCCCGACCCCGGGACACACGCAGGGGCACCAGTCCGTCGTCGTCCGGCGTGGTGACGGCAGCATCGTCGTCCTCGCCGGCCAGAGCCACGACACGGCGTCCGACTACGCGGCCGACGCGCTCGCCCTCGCGGCCGCGACCGACCCGGGCCGGGACGGCGGTCCGCTCCCGATGCCGCCGGCATGGGTGGCCCGGCTCCAGGCGCTCGACCCGAAAGTCGTCCACTTCGCCCACGATCACGCCGTCTGGACGCCGGGATAGCGCGCCGGACGGGGCGGCGGCGAACGCGTGCTGGCACGATCGGCCCGTGACGGATGCTCTCGGCTGGGCCGGCTCGGCACTGCTGATCTACTCCCTGCTCCAGACCCGGGTACTCCGGTTCCGGGTGCTCAACCTCGTCGCCGCCGTCGTCCTCGTCGTGTTCAACGCGCTCATCGGGGTCTGGTCGATGGTCGCGATGAACACCGTCATCGCGGTCATCAACGTGTGGCACGTCCGACGACTGCTGCGCACCCGGCACGACGAGCGGCACTACGAGGTCGTCCCGATCGGTCCCGACGAGCCCTACCTCAGGTCGGTCGTCTCGCGGCACCGCGCGGACATCGCGCGCTTCAACCCCGCCCTCGACCTCGACGGCGTCCTCGCCGGCCGGCCGGCGGGCGCCGGGTCGGACGACCGGACGGACGCCGGGCGGTTGGCGTTCCTCGTGCTCTCCGGCGGCGAGACGGTGGGGGTCGTCCTCGCGCACCGGACGTCACGGCCCGGTGAGGCGCAGGTCGACCTCGACTACGTCCTGCCCCGGTTCCGGGACTTCACGCCGGGGGAGTTCGTGTACCGCGGGGACGGCCCCTTCGCACGTGGCGGCGTCCACCGGGTGCTCGCGCCGCCGCGGATGCTGGAGGCCGAGCGCTACCTGCGTGGCGTCGGCTTCCGCCCGGACGGCGACGCGCTCGTCCTCGAGCTCGCCTGAGGACGTCCGACCCGGGCCGCTCACGCACTCACCGGACGCGGGGCCGTCGGCGGTTGTTCAACCGAGCCGACGCAGCAGGGTGCCGGGCCCGACGGTGAGGCAGCCGGGGGGCAGGCGGTCGCGCAGGCCCCGGTCGGCGGTGGCGACGAGAGGCACCACGCCGGCGGCGAGGACGGCCTGCGCCTGCGCGACGACCGCCGTGTCGCCGTCCCGGTCGGCGCGGACCACGTCCACGGCTGCGGCGTCGTCCGGCGGTTGCACGCGGCGGGCCTGCCCCTCGAGGACGGCGACGACCCGGACCACGTGCACGTCGGCGTCGTCCGGGCCGAGCCGGACCCGTTGCCCCGCAAGGGGTCCGAGCTGCCCGAGGAGCCGGGCGGCGGCGCCCGCCCGGTCCCGCCACCAGCCGTCGGGCCGCGAGCCCATGACGTTCGCGACGTCGACGACGAGGACCACGTCCGGGTTCACAGCCGGAACCACGTATCCGCGGGCGGGATGTCCACGTCCATCTGCGCCTTCTGGAGCCGGCCGGAGTAGTCCCAGTTCATCGACTGCCACCGGGTGAACTGGTCGAGCACCCAGATCCCCGACTGGCGGGACCCGTTGCCGCTCAGGCCGTTCCCGCCGAACGGCAGGTGCGCCTCGGCGCCGGACGTCGAGTTGTTCACCGAGACCATGCCGGCCCCGATGCCCTGCCGGAACCGGAACGCCGACGTCGGGCTCGTCGTGTAGATCGACGACGAGAGCCCGTAGCCGGGCGCGTTCGCGAGGTCGATCGCCTCGTCGAGCGTCGTGTACGTCGTGACGCCGACGAGGGGGCCGAACGTCTCGGTGCGAAACACCTCGTCGTCGGGACGGACGCCGTCGAGGACGACGGGGTGGTAGTAGAGCCCGGCCGAGTAGTCCCCGACGAAGCCCTCGCGCGGGTTCTCGGCGGTGACCCGGCCGATCCCGGTCGAGCCGAGCACCCGGTGGTGCGGCCGGACCCAGCCCAGGAAGTCCTCGTAACGGTCGGCGAAGCGTGGAGAGAGAAGCGGTCCCATGACGACGTCCTGCGTCGGGTCGCCGACGGCCGCGGACCGGACCGCGGCGTCGAAGCGCGCGAGGAAGTCGTCGTGGACGCTCTCGTGGACGATCACGGTGCCGAGGGACGTGCACCGCTGCCCGGCCGTCCCGAAACCGGAGAACAGCGCACCCTCGACGGCGAGGTCGAGGTCGGCGTCCTCGGTGACGACCATCGGGTTCTTGCCGCCGAGCTCGAGGCACGGGGTCTGCAGGTGTCGCCCGCAGAGCTCGCCGATCCGCCGTCCGACGCCGGTGGACCCGGTGAAGCCGACCTTGCCGACGAGCCCTGCGGACAGCGCCCGGTCGAGACCCTCGGCCGTCGTCGTGCCGTCCGCGTGGACGACGTGGAGCAGCCCCTCCGGCAACCCGCCCGCGACGAGGACCTTCGCCAGGGCGTCGGCGCACGCCGCGGCGTATTCGGCGGGCTTCCAGACGACGGCGTTGCCGGCGAGCAGGGCGGGGACGATGTACCACGACGGCACGGCCATCGGGAAGTTACCGGCCGTCACGACGACGGCGGTGCCGACCGGGACCCGGAAGGTGAACAGCTGCTTGTCCGGCATCTCGCTCGGGACGGTCTGGCCGTAGAGCCGGCGGCCCTCGCCGAGGAAGAAGTCGCACGTGTCGACGACCTCCTGGACCTCGCCCCGGGACTCCGCGACGGGCTTGCCGACCTCCCGGGTCACGAGCGCCGCGAGCGCCTCGAAGTTCGCCTCGACGAGCCGGCCGATCGCCGCGACCACCCGGCCGCGGACCGGCGCCGGCACCGCGGCCCAGGCGCGCTGCGCGGCGTTCGCCCTCCGGGCGGCGTCCACGAGGGCGTCCGGGCCGGCGAGCTCGACCCGCCCGACGACGTCCGCGGTGTTCGCGGGGTTCACCGACTCGACCGTCGCGACCGCGGGCGGCGGCCCGCCGGGGATCGTCGACCTCAGCGTGACGGTGTCGGTCGGGCGGGCGTCGGGCGTGGCTGTCGTCATGGGGCCGAGGCTATCCCCGCCCCTCGATCGCCTCGTCTGCACCTGTCTATGGCAGGAGCTAGATAGCGCCAGAGAACCCGAGCGACCCGTGGTGCGGCCCCGGAACGCGTCCGCCCCGGGGCGCGACACGACATAGCGGACTCTTCGTCAATCTGCGGTCGCGGCTAGACATCCGGATACCGTCCGAGGATGGACCCCGTCCGCAACCCCTACGCCCCGGGCGCCGGGCAGCGGCCGCCGGAGCTCGCCGGGCGTGACGTCGAGCTCGAGGCGTTCGACGTCGTCCTGGAGCGGATCGCCCGCGGCCGGCCGGAACGCAGCGTCGTCCTCACCGGGCTGCGCGGTGTCGGCAAGACGGTGCTGCTCAACGCGCTGCGGTCGGCCGCCGTCCGGCGGGGCTGGGGGACGGGCAAGCTCGAGGCCCGGCCCGACCAGGCGCTGCGCCGTCCGCTCGCCGCCGCGCTGCACCTCGCCGTCCGCGAGCTCGGCACGGCGCACCGCGAGGAGAGCGACTACGTCCTCGGGGTGCTCAAGTCGTTCGCGCAGCGCGAGGACGTCGCCCGCGGTGGGTCGGGTGCACCGCGACCCCCGGCCCGGACGGCGCCGGCCCGGCTGCGGGACCGGTGGCAGCCCGGGATCGATGCGCCCGCAGTCCCGGGCCGGGCCGACTCCGGGGACATCGAGATCGACCTCGTCGAGCTGCTCACCGACGTCGCGGGGCTCGCCGCGGACGCCGGCCGCGGGATCGCCGTGTTCGTCGACGAGATGCAGGACCTCGGCCCGGACGACGTCTCCGCGCTCTGCGCCACATGCCACGAGATCAGCCAGACCGGGCACGCCGCTCGTCGTCGTCGGGGCCGGGCTGCCGCACCTGCCCGCCGTCCTGTCCGCGAGCAAGTCGTACTCGGAACGGCTCTTCCGGTACTCCCGCATCGACCGCCTCGACCGGGCCGCCGCCGACCGCGCCCTCGCGGCTCCGGCGAAGGACGAGGACGCCGAGTTCACGACCGAGGCGCTCGACGCCCTCTACGCGGCGACCGCCGGCTACCCGTACTTCGTCCAGGCGTACGGCAAGGTCGACGTGGGACGTCGCGCCACGCAGCCCGATCACGGCGGACGACGTGCGGGTCGCCGCACCGGAGGCCGAGGCCGAGCTCGCCGTCGGGTTCTTCGGCTCTCGCTACGAGCGGGCGACGCCCGCCGAGCGCGAGTACCTGCGGGCGATGGCCGAACTCTCGGCGGACGTCGTTGCGGCGGCCGCGCCCGACGGCGGACCCGACGCGGGACCGGCCGGGGTCGCGACGTCCGCGATCGCCGAGCACCTCGGCCGCAAGGCGCAGTCGCTGTCCCCGGCCCGGGACGCCCTCATCAAGAAGGGCCTCGTCTTCAGCGGCGAGCGTGGCCGGATCGCATTCACCGTGCCGCACTTCGGGCGCTACCTGCGGCGGCACGGCGCGGACTGATCTCGCGGGCCTGGTCGGGTCAGGTGGTCGGGTCAGGTGGTCGGGTCAGCTGGTCGGGTCAGGCGGTCGGGAGCCGATACACCGACACGTGCGAGCCGGACTCGGCGGTGAACTCGGCGCCCCTCCAGTCCGCGTGCCGCGACTCGAGCCCGAACCCCGCGAGCCGCCCCATGAGGTCGAGCTCGGCGGGCCAGACGTAGCGGTGCGGGCTGCGGAAGACCCTGGCATCGCGGCCGTCGCCGAACCGGAAGTGGTGCGAGACGACGTGCTGGGTCAGGACGTCGTAGGTGTCGAGGCCGATCGACCCGGGCTCGACGGCGAAGACCGTCGCGCGTCTGCCCGGCGGGAGGGTGCGGAGCTCGGGCACCCAGAGCTCGACGACGAACCGGCCGCCCGGGACGAGGTGGCGGGCCGCATTCCGGAAGCACGCGACCTGCTCGTCCTGGGTGAGCAGGTTGGAGATCGTGTTGTAGACGAGGTAGACGAGGGTGAACTCGCCGGGGACGCGGGTGGTCGCCATGTCCCCGACGACGACCGGGACCGTTGCCTCGTCGGCCTTCGCCCGCAGCCGCTCGACCATCGGGCGGGACAGCTCGATCCCCGTGACGGGGACGCCGCGCGCCATGAGCGGGACGGCGACCCGGCCGGTCCCGATCGCGAGCTCCAGGGCACGACCGTCGCCCGCGAGCTCCGCGAGCCGGTCGACCGTCGGGTCGAGCACGTGGGGCGCGAACATCCCTGTTCCCGGGGTGTCGTACTGCGCGGCGGTCTCGGCGTCCCACAGGTCGTCCTGCTGCACCCCGGCGATGCTGCCAAGGTGCTGCGAGCGGGTCCACGGGTTTACGGCTCGGCGGCGGGGCTGGGCGGGGCGGGACGCCGCCCCACGGTCGGCGAGCCGCGCGACGGAGGAACGGGTCGCGAACGCGGCGTGTCGGACGTTGGAGCGCTCTTGGTGCGAACGGGGGTACGCCGGGGAGCCGTGGTCGGGAGGAGGTACCTCGGATCAGAGGTTGAACTCTCAATAGAAATGCTTTAGAGTTCAAGCACTCGAGGAGAAACCGCCTCCGGCCCTCGCCGAGGTTCCTCGACACCTGACTCGACACCCGACCCGACACCCGACCCGACAGCTGACACAGGAGAGACACCATGAGCGACTTCCCCGCCGACCTGACCGGCACCTGGACCATCGACGCGGCCCACAGCACCGTCGGCTTCGCCGTCAAGCACGCCGTCGTCGCGACGACGCGCGGCAAGTTCACGGTCTACGAGGGCGGCGCGACGATCGACGCCGCGAACCCCGAGGCCTCGACGATCTGGGTCGACATCGACGCCGCGTCGGTCGACACCGGCAACGAGCAGCGCGACGGGCACCTCAAGAGCGCCGACTTCTGGAACGCCGAGACCAACCCGAAGATCACCTACCGCAGCACCGCGGTGAAGGTCGACGGCGACAAGATCGTGACGACCGGCGACCTCACGATCGGCGGCAACACCGCGCCGGTCGACATCACGTGGGAGTTCGGCGGCGTCGCCAAGGACCCGTGGGGCAACACGAAGGCCGGCTTCGAGGGCACCGCCGTCGTGAGCCGCAGCGAGTGGGGCATCACCTGGAACGCCGCCCTGGAGACCGGCGGCTTCCTCATCGCCGACAAGGTCAAGCTCGTCCTCGAGATCGAGGCCGGCAAGAGCGCCTGACCCATCTGCCGGACCCGGTCGCGCGACGGCCTGGTGCGACCAAGACGACGCCCCCGCCGTGATCCGGCGGGGGCGTCGTCGCGTCCGGGCCTGGCGGGTGATCGTGCCGCTCAGGCGGTCTCGGCGGTCCGCACCGTCCGGGCCTCGAGCTCAAGGAGCATCCGCTTCGCTTCGAGCCCGCCCGCGTAGCCGGTCAGCGCGCCGGACGCCGCGACGACCCGGTGGCACGGCAGCACGACGCAGAGCGGGTTGGCGCCGAGCGCCGCGCCGACCGCCCGGGACGCCGAGGGCTTCCCGAGGGCGGTCGCGAGCGCACCGTACGACGTCCTGGCCCCGTAGCCGACGTCGGCGGCGAGCCTGTCGAGCACCGCCGCCTGGAACGGGCTCGCGAGTGCCGGGTCGACCGGGACGTCGAAGCGGCGCCGCCGGCCCGCGAGGTAGTCGTCGAGCTCCCGGCGGACCTCGTCGAGCGCCCGGCCGCCGCGGAGCACCCGCGGAGACACCTTCGCCGCGAGTCGGCCGAGGACGCCGTCCGTGCTCGGGTCGTCCGGCACGTACGTCGTCGCGAGGAGCGTGCCGTCCGGGTGGGCGGCGAAGAGCATCCGGCCGAGCGGGGTGTCGTCGACGACGTAGACGACGTCCCCGCCGGAGAGCACGGGGGGCCGGACGGTCGGCTCGTAGCCGCGCAGCGCGAGCTCGAGCGGGTCGGTGAGGCGGTCGGTCACGGGGTCACCTCCTGGAAGCGGGTCGTACGGGCGGACCGCAGCGTCGCGAGCGCGTCGGAGACGAGGCGCCGGGTAGCCGCGGGCGTGGTCCCGAGGGCGCGGGCAACGGCCGCGTGGTCGAGGTCGGCGACGTAGCGCAGCGCGAGCGCCGTGCGCTGCCGCTCGGGCAGCGACCGGACGAGGTCCCACAGGTCGCCGTCGGGCAGGTCGTCCGGAAGGGGGCCGCAGTCCGGCCGGTCCGGGAGCTCGGCGACCGGCACGGCCCGACGGCCCCGGGCCCGGTGGACGTCGGTGGCGCACCGCGCGGTCACCGTCAGGAGCCAGCCCCGGAGGTTGGCCGTCGACGTGAGCCTGGGGTAGGCGGCGAGCGCCTGCGCCCAGGCCTGCTGGGCGACGTCGTCGCCGTCCACGGGCCCGGCGAGCGCGTGCGCCAGCCGCGCGACGTCCCGCCAGTGGGCGTCGACGAGGTGCTGGAAGGGTGGCAGCGTCACGACTGTTCAACGCTAGCCGCGCCGGTCGTGTGAGCCCGCCGTGCGGACCATCCGTGACGAGCGGCCACGAGGGGACTTCGTGCCCGGTCGCGCGCCCTTCCGGTGCGATGGGATCGACCTGAGGGTCGCCGCACCCGATGACCCACAGAGGCCGCCGGCACCCTGGTGGAGGTGACCATGGCACGCACGTACGTCGTGACCGGGGCCGCGTCCGGCATCGGCCGCGCGACCGCGGACCTGCTCACCGCTCGCGGCTTCCGCGTCGTCGGGGTGGACCGGCACGACGCGGACGTCGTGGCGGACCTCGCGACCCCGCACGGCCGGGCCGCGCTCGTCGACGGCGTCCGGGCCGTCACCGGCGGCACCGTCGACGCGGTCGTCGCGTGCGCCGGGCTCGCGCTGCCGGAGCCGGTCACGGTGAGCGTGAACTACTTCGGCACGGTGGCGACACTCGAGGGGCTGCGGTCGATGCTCGCCGCGGGCACGGAGCCCCGGGCCGTCCTCGTCTCCTCGATGGCGTCCTTCCAGGCGACGGACGCCGCCCTCGTCGACTCCTGCCTGGCCGGCGACGAGGCCCACGCCCTCGACGTCGCCGCGAAGCTCGCGGCCGACGAGACGACGTCCGGCACGATCTACGCGTCGACGAAGGCCGCTCTCAACCGCTGGATGCGCCGGGTCGCGGCGTCCGCGGACTGGGCGGGCGCGCTCATCCCGATCAACGCGGTGGGCCCCGGCGTGATCCTCACCCCGATGACGGAGGGCTGGACGAGCACCGCCGAGGGCCGGGCCTACCTCAACAGCGTGGTGCCGATGCCGCTCACCGGGTTCGCCCGGCCCGAGCAGGTCGCCGTGCTCCTGGCCTACCTCGCGTCGGTGGAGAACTCGCTCGTCACCGGGCAGGTCGTCTTCGCCGACGGCGGGTCGGACGTCGTCCTGCGGGGCGAGACCGCATGGTGACGTACCGGTTCGTGATCTTCCGGCGGGCCTGTCCCGCGGGCTGAGCAGCGGGCGGGTGTCGTCGCATGCGCCCGCCCGCAGGACGCACCGTTCGGACGAGGCGAACGGACGGCGCGTCCGTTGTCCGTGTGCAAGCCTTACCCGTGTGGTCACGCCGCCCGGACCGCGGGTCGTCGCGCACCGCGGCGCCAGTGCCGCCGAGCCGGAGCACACCCTCGCCGCCTACCTCAACGCGATCGAGCGAGGCGCGGACGGTCTCGAGTGCGACGTCCGGCTGAGTGCCGACGGACATCTCGTCTGCGTCCACGACCGCACCGTCGACCGGACGTCGAACGGCAGCGGGCTCGTCTCGACGCTCGAGCTCACCGAGCTCCAGGGCCTGAACTGGGGTTCGTGGAAGGCGCTCGCCCGGGCTGCCGGGGCCCAGCCGGACGTCCCCGACGTCGTGACGACCGGTGAGCGCGCCCACCTCCTCACGCTGCGGCGGCTGCTGTCGCTCGTCGCGGACTGCGGGCGACCGGTCGAGGTGGCGATCGAGACGAAGCACCCGACCCGGTACGGCGGGCTCGTCGAGCGGGCCCTCGTGGAGACCCTCGACCACTTCGGCTGGGCGTCCCCGGCGCCGGGCCGGACGTCGCCGGTGCGGGTCATGAGCTTCTCGATCCTCGCGATGCGCCGGATGCGTCAGCTCGCGCCGGTGCTGCCGCTCGTGTTCCTCATGGAGCGGACGCCGCTGCCGTACCGCGACGGCAGCCTGCCCCGCGGGGTGCGGGCAGCGGGGATCAACGTCCGCATCCTGCGCGCACACCCGCGGTACGTCGAGCGCGCGCACCGGCAGGGGCACGAGGTTCACGTGTGGACCGTCGACGAGCGGGACGACGTCGAGCGCTGCCTCGACGCGGGCGTCGACGTGATCATCACGAACCGACCGGAGGACGTGCTCGCCCGGCTCGGGCGGACGCCGGTGTGAGCCGGCGAGACAGCGCTGCGCCACGCGACGCGAGGTCCGTATCGCGAGGTCCGGATGCATGGTCGCCGCATGGTCACGCGGAGGCCCGATGCTGGATCCTGCCGCTGTCGCTCGCATCGACAGGCGAAGTCACTTTCGGTAGTCGAATCCGCGGGTGTCGTAACCCACAGTTCCGCAGCAACGTTTCGTGCAGGCCGATGAGGGGTATGGCAGAGGGCGACCGGACGGGCTACCCGCGAGCAGCACCGGGATCCCCCGAGCAGCACCGGGAAGGAGGGGCGGCCCAGTGAACGTGCACGACGCCACGCAGGGCGAGGCTCATGCCGACCCCCGGCGCCGCTCGACCCCTTCGAGCGTGCTCAGGCTGCCCTGCTCGGCGGTCGCCGTCGGGACGGCACGCCGCCGGGTCCGTCGAGAGCTCGCCGCCGCGTCGGTCCCGCCCGCCGTCCTCGACGACGTCGAGGTCGTCGTCTCCGAGCTCCTCGGCAACGCCGTCCGGCACGCGCGCCCGATCGCGGGCGGCGTCCTGCTCCTCGGGTGGCGGATCGAGGACGGCGAACTGACCGTCCGGGTCACCGACGGCGGCTCCGGCCGCCACGTCGAGCCCCGCGAGGCCGGCCCGATGGCCGACTCCGGCCGCGGTCTGCACATCATCGAGACCCTCGCCTCGTCGTGGGGCGTCGTCGAGCACGCCGGCGGTCTGCGGACGGTGTGGGCCGCGCTCGCGCTGCCGAGCACCCTGCGCCCCGACCTGCGCATCGTCCGCTGACCCGGGTACGCGCCGGGTTAGGCTCCTCGGCCGTGAGCAAGAAGTCGCGCCGTGCTGCGGCGTCCTCCACCCGTGCCGTGGCTTCCGGGGAGCCGGTCCCCGTCGTCGGCGGCCGCGAGCCGTGCCCGTGCGGCTCGGGCCGGCGGTACAAGGCGTGCCACGGGCGCGGCGAGCGCATCGAGGCGACGCGGCTCGTCGCCCGCCCGTTCGAGGGGCTGCCCGCCGAGTGCGACTGGGTCGCCCTGCGCGAGATCGTCCCGTCCGCGACCGCCACGGTCCGGACCGGCGTCGAGCACGGCGGCGCCGACGTCCATGTCGCGACGGTGCTGCCCATGGCGTGGCCCGCGATGCGGCGCGCGGACGGCGCGGTCTGGGTGGGCCTGCAGACCACGGCAGGCTCCGGGAACCCGAGCCGGGACGTCGCGGCGGCCCTCCTCGAGGCCCTCGACGCCGAGCCCGGCACCCCCGTGCCCGGTGGCGGCCTGCCCGGCCCCGGCCCCCGGCTCCAGGACGTCCTCGACCTCGCGATCCCCCTCGAGCCGACCGTGCACGCGGGCTTCGACTTCTGGCTCGAGGGCGGCCGGGGACGTCACCGCGGACGTCCGGGACTCCATGGAGCGCGCCAACGCCGCCGTCGTCCCCACTGTCCGGCTCGAGTCGGTCGAGGCGGCCTACTGGTGCCGGATCGGCGACAGGCGGCACCTGCGATGGGTCATGCCGCACCCCGAGGACGGGCTGACCGACGGTCTCGCCCGGCTCCACGCTGCGGGGGAGTCCGGCCTCGTCGACGGCTCGCGCTATGTCGGCGCCTTCCGCGCCGACGGGCTCCTCGTACCGGTCTGGGACCTCGCCGCCGACACCGAGGCGGACGACCTCGAGAAGCCCGCGGCCGCGCTCGACGCCCGCCTCGCCGATGCGATGGCCGAGACGACGCCGCTGACGCTCGAGGAGCGCCGGGCCAAGGCGGGCATCGCGAGCCGCCAGCTCACGCTGCGCTGACCCGGGGTCCCCCGAGCCGGCGGGTGCCCGCCGCCGGGCGGTGGGTGGTGGGTGGTGGGTGGTGGGATCAGTCCGTCGACGCGTGTCCCTGCTCGGGATGGCCGAGGGTGAGCCGCCGGACCGCCCCCGCGTCGTCGACCTCGATGGCGAGCTCGAGGGGCGCCCGGTCACCGACGAGCCGGACGAACGCCGAGTGCCTCCCGTCGCAGGCGAGGAGCTCCCCCACCCGGCATGGCCCCGCGTACGCGACCGCGACCCGCAGCTGCCGGACCGCCCGGTCGACGTCGTGGCCCGGCGCGACGGGGACGCCGGGCGGCCAGTCCGGGCACGGCGTCCGGGTCTGCTCCGCGACGGCGCGGATCGCCGCCGCGAGCGGCTCCGCGGGGTGCGGCACCGGGGTGATGGACAGCGTCTGGACGAGCGGTTCGGGGTGCGGGGTGAGCCGGACCTCCAGCCGGACGCGGCCGAGCGGTCCGCGCAGCCACCACAGCGCGTGGGCGGGGGAGTCGTGCACCGCCGGGACGTCGGGATCGCGGTCGAGGGTCCCGGCGGGGCCGGCGAGGGCCGCCGCCTGGCGGGCCCGGGCGGCCCGGACTCTCAGCGGCTCGTCGAGGTCGACGTTGTCGGCGAGCAGGCGGTGCGCGGCCGCGTCGTCCCAGGCGGTGAGCAGGCCCTCGACGGCGGTCATGGCCGCCAGCGTCGCGGGCCACGGCACCCCCGGAGACGCGGCGGCCGGTCGCAGCGCCGGCCGTACCGTCGACGCCGTCGGCCGGACCGTCCGCCCCGGCGGCCGGGGGAGCGCCGGCCGGGCCGACGTCCGGGTCCGAGCACGACCGGCGCTCACCGGGGCAACCGCCGCGGCGCTCCGGGACGGGCCGCGCAGGACGTCCTCGAGCAGGTGCGCGAGCAGCTGCGACGCCAGGATCGCCGCCGGGGCGTAGGTGCTGTTCGCGAGCAGGACGACCCCGACGCCGCTGTCCGGGTGCCAGCGCATGTGTGAGCCGAAGCCCGGGTAGCCGCCGCTGTGGCTCACGACGGCGCCGCTGCGGCGGGTCGTGCTCGACGACGAGGCCGTAGCCGTAGCCGCTGCCGCGGCCGACCGCCGGTTCGTCGACCGCCGGTGCGAGCACGCGCGCCGGCACGGCCCGGTGCTGCTGCTGCATCTCCCGCCGTGAGGCCCGGCTCAGCGGGTGCCCGGTGTCCGGCTCGTCGCGCGGGGGGAAGGCGCCGGTGAAGCCGGCCACCCAGCGCGCCAGGTCGCGGACCGATGAGAACAGGCCGCCCATCGGCGCGAACGCCCCGTACGGATCGAACGGCAGCTCCTCCCAGCGCCGCTCGCCTCCGTCCCCGTCGACGGGTCCGGCCGACGTCCGCAGCGGCGGCACCCACGGGGTGGGCCGGTAGCCGGCCGCGAGCCGGTCCCGGTCGACGTCCTCGGCCCGGTAGACGGTGGAGGAGAGTCCGAGCGGGTCGAGGACGAGGCGCCGGACGACGTCCGCGTACTCCTGGCCGGACGCGGCGGCCACGACCCGGCCGAGGATCGCGTACCCCAGGTTGGAGTACTCGAAGGTCGTGCCCGGGCATCCACGCGAAGGACAGCCCGGTCCGCAGGAACGCGGCGAACGTCGTCCGCCCCGAGCTCCTGCTGCCGGTCGCCCCACGGGTCGTCGGTCGGCAGCCCGCCGCTCATCGTCAGCAGGTGCCGCACCGTGAGCACCGGTGAGTCGGCGGTCGGCAGCCGGACGTCGGCGAGCTCGGGGACGTGCGCCGTGACCGGCTCGTCCAGCCCGAGCCGGCCGTCGTCCCGGAGGGCGAGCACGGCGGTCGCCGTGAAGCTCTTCGTCATCGACGCGATCCGGAACACGCTGTCGGCGTCCGGAACGGGCCCCGCCGGCGTGCCGTCCGGACGCACCCTGACAGCGCCGGCACCGCCGCTGGCCGCGAGGGCGCCGTCCGCGACGAGCCCCCATGCGACCCCGGGGTGACCGCGCCCCGGACCGCCGCCGGAGAACCGCTCGACGAGCGTCTCGACCGTGCGCACCGCCGCGTCCAGGTCAGGTAGGGGCAGCATGGCGGGAGCCTGTCACAGCGGTCGGACGCCACGGGCGGGACACCCCGTAGGCTTTCGCCGTGGCTGAGCAGCGCCGCCGCCGAGGTCGGGCACGACGACCGGCTCGCGGTCGTCGATCCCGGCCAAGGACGAGGCGGAGCGATCGCCGCCACGGTCCGTGCGGCGAAGGAGATCCCCGGGGTCCGGGGTGGTCGTCGTGGTCGACGACGGGTCCGCGACGCGACCGCCTCCCGGGCCCCGGACGCGGGTGCGGTCGTCGTCCGGCACGCCCGCAACCGGGGGAAGGCCGCGGCGATGGAGTCCGGCGCCGCCCGCGTGTCGCGGATCGACGCCGAGCGCGACGGCGCGCCCCGGGCTCTGCTCTTCGTCGACGCCGACCTCGGCGCGACCGCGCTGAACGACCGCGGCGCTCGCCGTCGCCCGTGCTCGCCGGGGACGCCGACATGACGATCGCCGTCCTGCCGCACGCAGCGGACGGCGGGCGGCGGCCGCGGGCTCGTCGTCCGGCTCTCGCGGTACGGGATCCGCCGCGCCACCGGCTGGACGGCCACCCAGCCGCTGTCCGGGATGCGGTGCCTGACGCGGGAGGCGTTCGAGGCGGCGCGGCCGCTCGCCCGGGGCTGGGGGGTCGAGACGGGCCTGACGATCGACCTGCTCCTCGCCGGCTACCGCGTCGTCGAGGTGCCGTGCGACCTCCACCACCGGGTCACGGGGTCGGACTGGCGCGGGCAGATCCACCGGGCCCGGCAGTACGGGGACGTCGCCCGCGCGCTCGCCGTCCGTCGCCTGCGGCGGGCGACCCCGCTGCGGGTGCTGTCCCGGGTCCGTCCGCCCCGGTGACCGGCCGCACGGCGGCCCGCGCCGCCCTCGGCTGCGGCACGCTCGCCGTGCTCGGGCTCGCCGGGGTCGCCGCGCTCGGCGACTCGGCGGCGGCCCCGGGCCTCGGCGCCGCGACGGCGCTGCCGCCGTGGGATCTCGAGACCCACCCCTCGCCGGCCGCCGTCACGGCGGCGCTCGCCGTCGCCTGGACCCTCGGCGCCGCGACGGTGCTGCTCGGACTCGTCGCGCTGCGCCGCCGCGGCGGGATCGCCTGGCGCGGGCGGCGGGTCGCCCTGCTCGCGGTCGCCGCGGTGGCCGTCCTCGTCGTCGTCCCGCCGCTCGGCTCGGCCGACCACCTGTCCTACGTCGCGTACGGCCGGATCGCCGCACAGGGCGGCGATCCGTACACGGTCCCGCCGGTCGAGTGGCGCGGCGGCACCGACCCGGTGGCGGGGGCGGTCCAGCCGCCGTGGCAGCGGACGCCGAGCGTGTACGGCCCGGTCGCGACGGCTGCGCAGGCGTTCACCGCGGTCGTCGGCGACGGCTCGCTCCGGACGACGGTGTGGGTCTGGCAGCTCCTGTGCGGACTCGCGTTCCTCGGCTCGGCGCTCGCCCTCGACCGGCTCGCCCGAACGCTCGCCCGAGGGCGAGCCGCCGACGGCACCGACGGCACCGACGGCACCGACGGCACCGACGGCACCGACGGCACCGACGGCACCGACGGCACCGACGGCACCGACCCCGCGGACGCCGCCCGCGCCAGGGTCGCGATGCTGTGGACGCTCAACCCGCTGCTCCTCGGCCAGCTCGTCCTCGGCGCGCACGTCGACGTCCTCGCCGCCGCCGCGGCGGCCGGCGCCCTCGCCGTCGCGGTGCGCCGTCCGCTCGTCGCGGGCGTCCTCGTCGCCGTCGCCGCGGCGACGAAGGCCCCGTTCGCGCTCGTCGGGCTCGCGCTCGTCTACGGCGTGCGGCGGCTGCCCCGTCGGGACGCCGTCGCGCACCTCGCGAGGGGCGCGCTCGGTGCCGGGCTCGTCCTGCTCCCGGCCCACCTGTGGAGCGGCCCGGAGACCTACGCCGGGCTGCGCCGGGCTTCCCGATCGGTGTCCTTCGCGACCCCGTGGCGGCTCGTCGTCGACCGGCTCGACCCGGTGCTGGGGGCGACGACCGTCCGGGACCTCGTCGGCCCGGTCTCCCTCGTTCTCGCCGTGGGGCTCGCGGCCTACCTCGCCCGCCCGGTCGCCGCGCTCGCACCGCTCGGAGCGACCCCGGCCACGGCCGCGGGGACGGGTCCGGCCACCCCGATGACCGTCGACGCCGTCCGGGCGCTCGCGGTCACGTCGCTCGCGTGGGTGCTCACCGTGCCGTACGCGCTGCCCTGGTACGACTGCCTCGCGTGGCTGCCGCTCACGCTCCTTGCGGCGTCCGGCCTGGACCTCGCGATGCTCACCCGGCTCTGGGTGCTCGCGCTCGCCTACGTGCCGGGGCGCGTCGTGACGATGACCGCGGACGTCCAGACCCTCACTCTGGCGTTCCGTCGCCGGGTGGCGCCGTGGCTGGTGCTCGCGACGCTGTGCTGGGTGGTCGGCTGGGCGTGGCGGACCCGCCGGACGGCGCGCGCGGACCCGTCCGCGGGGCCGACCGGGCCCCGGTCGTCGTCCCTGCTCCCGCCCGGCTCGCTCCCGACCTCGTCCGCGGCCTCGCCCGGCCGGACGCCCCCGGCTGGACCCCGGGGCCGGACGACACCCGGCGGTTCGGCGGCGGGTGCTCCTCCTCGTGGAGCTCCAGAGCCCTGACGCTCGCGGCGATGAGCAGCGGGATCGCAACCGTCGCCGCGACCGCGGGGATCGCCGTCCCGGAGTCGTTGAGCGCGAAGCCGATCCCGACGAGGACGGCGAACGACGCGAGCCCGTGCCGGAGCACCGGCGAGCGGTCGTAGGCGAGCTGGAGCGGCCGCGCACCCCACGCGACGGGCCGGGCGAGGACGAGCGCGACGAACGCGACGGCGAACGGCAGCAGGGCCGACAACGGCTTGATGAGGATGCCGAGGTTCTGCATCGCCTTGCGCCGGACCACCGGCCACGCGCCGCCGTCGGCGACGGTCTGGACGAAGCGGCCGAGATGCGTCCGGTCCGCGGGCGGGCGCAGCCAGTCGAGCACGGAGAGCCCGACGAGGACGACGAGCGTCGCGGCACCGATGAGCAGCAGACGCCGCCACGTGAGCCGCACGCCCGCAACCCACAGGGCGAGCAGCGTGAACGCGGGCACGATCGCGGGCGGGCCGCCGAAGTCGCTGCCGAGCCCGGGAGCGCCGTCGATGACGAGACAGGCCAGGCCGATCGCGACGACGGCGCCGACGGCGGCGCGGCGTCGTCCGGCCAGGACGAGCGCGTGCGCCGACGCGATCGCGGCGAGCAGGCAGCCGGTCGCGAAGAGCGCGAACCCGGGGTTGGAGAAGCCGTAGAACCGGCCGGCGACGACCGGCTGGACCCCCATGAGGCTGGAGAGGACGAGGTGCGACCCGGTGACGACGTCGGCGGCGAGGACGAGCGCGGTGACGGCGCCGACGATGCCGAACGGGCCGAGGAGCGCGTTCCGCCACGGGCCGGCAAGGGCGAGGACGGCGATCGGGACGACGAACGACGCCACGTAGAGCGAGACCGCCGGCCCGGGGTGCTGCCCGCGCCACCACGGCAGGAGGTTCGCGAGGAACGTCGCAGCCGGCACCGACGCGAAGACGACGGCGAGGCCGCGCAGCGCGTGCAGGACCCGGCGCCGCGCGGCCGGGGAGGCCGTGCGGCGCCGCAGCACGATCGTCGCGATCCCGTAGAGCACGAGCTGCGCCGCGATGAGCACGTTGAAGAACGCCGGCACGACCGGCTGGACGGCGAGCGCCGCTGCGTCGAGGTCGACGACCCGTTCGAGCCGGTCGAGGGCGTCGCCGTCGGCGACGGCGACCGGGGTGAGCGGGGAGCCGACGGCGTCGGCCGGGGCGTCGACTCCGAGCGCCGCGAGAAGGGTCGGGAAGAGGTCGGTGGTCTGCCCCATACCGTCCTGGCGGGTCGACCGGGAGCCGAGCAGGGCGTCGGCGTACCGCCCTCGGGAACCGTTCGCGGAGGCGGTGGCGGTCGGCCCCGTGGCGGCGAGCAGCTGCAGGTGCGGGGTCGATCCGGAGTCGGCGGTCGAGGCGACGAGGACCGTCGCGTCGTCCGGCAGCTCGCCGAGGACGGCGAGGAGCCGGGTGTCGATCGTGTCGACCTGCTCCTGCCGGGTGGGCCAGGCGTCCCGGCTGCCGGTCGTGGCGGGCACCGGCTCGCCCTCGGCGCGGTCGTCGCGGTCGCGCACCGCGCCGATGTCGACGACGACGAGCTGTGCGCCGTCGGCGAGGGCGGCTCGCGCCTGGTCCGCGAGGTCGGTCGGGTTCTCCGCGGGATCCGGCGCGCCGGTCGGCAGCGGTGTCAGGCCGGGCCAGGCAGCAGGTGCCCGGCCGGACTCGTCGGCGAGCGCGACGACCGCGCCCGGGCCGACGGCCGCGGTGCGCACCCCGGCCTTCGCGAGCGTCGTGCCGAGCAGCCCGGGGGTGGCCCCGAAGGACCCGTCGGCGGCCTCGGACCGGAAGACGTCCCAGCGGCGTGCCGTCGCCGGGCCGCCCGGGGTCGCGGCGTCAGCCTCCGGCGGCCGGCATGAGGGGTGGCCGCGGATCGGTTCGGCGTCCCCGGCACGTCGTCCCGCGGAGACGGTGAGCCAGCCGTCGACCGGGCACGTCGACCGGCGCACGGTACGGACGGCGAGGGTGCCGACCGCGCCGGTGTCGAGCAGGCTCTGGAGCGCCGGGGTGGACGAGTCGACGTCGTCCCAGCGCAGGCCCCCGGTGCCGAGGAGGACGACGGGGCCCGCGGCGGCGGTCTGCGCGGTCCGGGACGGGGTGCCCGGGGGGCCCGAGGTGCCCGGGGTGCTCGGGGTGCTCGGACCGGGCCGCGCGGCGGCCGGCCCGGCGACGGCGAGGACGGCGAGCAGGGGTGCGGCGACGACGGCGACGAGGAGGACGACGGACCGCCGCCTCCCGGAGGGTCCGGGCACCCTTCGAAGGGTACGCACCTGCCCTGTCGGTGCTAGCCGCGACAATCATCGCGTGACGCCACGTCCAGCCCGCCCCGCCGCACCCGCGCCGCCGTGGGTGTGGAGACTCGCCGGCGTCGTCGTGCTGCTGCTGTCCGCCGCGCCCCTCGTGCGGCACTACCTGGTGACCTACCCGCCGGAGATCTGGCAGGTCGACCTCGAGGTGTACCGGGAGGGCGCGGTCAGCGTGCTCCTCGGGCGTGACGTCTACGGCTGGCTCACGGGCTCGCCGCAGTGGTTGCCGTTCACGTACCCGCCGTTCGCGGCGCTGCTCGGGGTTCCGCTCGCGGTCGTCCCGTTCCACGTCGCGGCGTGGGTGTGGACGGCGCTGCAGCTCGCGCTGCTCTGGGTCTGCTCGGGGCTGGCGTTCGAGCCCTTCCTCGCCCGGTTCGGCGACCGCGCCCCGCTCGTGCGCGGCGTCGTCGCGGCGGTCCTCGTGTGGGCGCTGCCGGTCGCCGAGGGGATCCGGTTCGGTCAGGTCAACGCCGTGATCGTCACGCTCTGCCTGGTCGACGTCGCCCGCCGGACGCCACGACTGCTCCCACGCGGCGTGCTCGTCGGGGTGGCCACCGCGGTGAAGCTCACCCCCGGGGTGTTCTGGGTGCACTGGGCGGTCTCCCGGCGGTGGCGTCCGCTCGTGGTGAGCCTGGTGACCGCGGCCTCGCTGACCGCTCTGACGTTCCTGCTGTTGCCCGCGGCAAGCGCCGGGTTCTGGACCGACGCGCTGCTCGACCCCGGCCGGCTCGGCCCGAACGCGGGCACGTCGAACCAGTCGCTGCGCGGGGTGCTCCTGCGACTGTGGCCGGGCGGGGCGAGCCTCGCGGGGCCGGGGCCGGCCTTCACGCCGCTCTGGGTGGTCGTCGTGCTCGCGGTCGGCGTGTTCGGCTTCTCGGTCTCCCGTCGGCTCGAGGAACGCGGCGAGCGGGTCGCGGTCGTCGCGGTCGTCGGGATGCTCGCGGTGCTTCTGTCGCCGGTCGCGTGGGTGCACCACCTGCACTGGGGGATCGTCGTCGTCGGTGCGCTGCTCGGCGACGGCCGTCGCCGGGCACGGGTCGTCGTGGCGCTCGTCGCGCTCGGGGTGCTCCTCGCCCGGCTGCCGTGGTGGGGCGTCCAGGTGCTTGCGGACGGCGACCTGCCGCGGTGGTTCGGCCGGCTGGTCCAGAACGGCGACACGTTCGGTGCACTGCTGTCGATCGTCGCGCTGTGGTGGCTGCTCGTGCGGCATCCCGACGACGCCCGGGCACCCGGCGAGGTGCCGCCGGCGCGCCACGGCACTCAGAGCGGGGTCGTGACGCCTGCCGCGGCGAGGAGCGTGAGCACGGCGAGCGCGGCGCACACGCCGCCGCCGACCCGGCGCCCGGCGGCGAGGCGCATCCTCTTGAGCAGTGCCCGCCCGAGCAGCGCGCCGACGCCGGAGACGACCAGCAGCGCCACCCACGAGCCGACGAACACGGACACCGGGTCGCCGTAGCGGACGACGAGCCCGGCGGTGAGCAGCTGGGAGAGATCACCCCACTCGGCGAGGAAGAGGACGACAACGCTCGCGGCGACGGCGCGCAGGCCGTGGACGCCCGTTCGGAGCTTGCCCTCGAACTCGTGCTCGGTCTCCGCCTCCTCGGCGTCCGCGTTCGCCGCACCCCGCCGCAGCACGACGCCGCCGACGGCGAAGAGCAGCCCGCGACCAGCGTGACCGGCCGCTCGGGAAGCCGGGTGAGGAGCCCGCCGAGCGTCACCGCCACGAAGGACTGGACCCCGAACGCCAGGCCGACCCCGATCCACGTCGGCAGCGGCCGGTAGCACGTGGCGAGGACGAGGGTCGCGACGAAGGTCTTGTCGGGCAGCTCGACGGGGACGATGACGAGGACGCCGCGAGGGCGACGGCGAGGTCCATCGCGGTCCGACGCTACCGGACGACGCGGCCCCCGCCGGATGGCGCGGCGACGGGGGCCGCATGCGTGCCGGCTCGGGACGACCTACTCCGTGATGGCGCCGCCCCTGGTGTCCTCGGCGGTCTCGGCGGCGTCCTCGCGGAGGTGCTCGAGGCTCTCGGCGCGCTGCCGGGCGGTCTCCATGGCGAGCGCGACGTCCGCGCCCGTGCTGCGGATCTTCACCGCGTCGAGCGCGGACCGGTAGCCGTCGATCGCCTCGTCGAGTCGGCCGAAGCGGACGAACCGGTCGGCGACCTCGCGCCAGAGAGCCGCCGTCTCCCGGGTCGCCGGCAGCGCCTCGAGCGCGTCGACCGCGACGACGTACCGCTCGAGCGCCTCGCTCGGCCGGTCCTGGGCGGCGATCGCGTCGCCGAGGGTGATGTGGGTCAAGGCCCGGTCGGGCGACGGGTAGGCGGCGAGCGCGACGAGCGCCGCGCGGGCAAGCCGCTCGGCCTCCGGCGCGTCGCCCTCGAGGAGCGTGACGAGCGCGAGGTGGCCCCGCCACATCGCGGCCTCGAGCGGGCCGAGCCGGGGGACCCCGGACGCGGAGAGGTCCATGAGCCGACGGGCCTCGGCGATCTGCCCCGGGTCGTGGCGGAGGACGAGGACGGCGGCGGCCCACTGGAGCCGCGCGACGTCGAGGTCTCCGCCGGCATGCTCGGTGAGGATCGCTAGTGCCTTGCGGGACAGGAGAAGCGCCTCGTCGAGGCGTCCGACGGACTCCGCGACAACGGCGGCGTTCCACGCGAGCGCCGCCTCGCCCTGCGGGTCCGCGTACTGGGACGCGATCTCTAGTGCCTCGTGAAGGTAGGCGCGCGCCAGCGTCACGTCTCCGCTGAACTGGTAGGCGCTGGCGAGCGTCGCGGCGAGCCGGAAGTACTCCCGCGTCGTGTTCTGTCGCAACTCGGTCAGCCGCTGAACTGCCGACTCGCCGACGCGAACTGCGGCATTGAAGTCGCCGACGGTCTGGTAGACGTGCGCAAGCCGAATCGCGACGGTCGCCGTCGGGACGTGCGTCGAGTCGGACATCGCTCGCTCATGCAACGGGAGCAGCACCTCGAGGGCACGGTCGAGCTGCAGAGTTCCTTCGTACGCCTCGGCGAGGTCGAACGTCGCCTCGTCACGGATCGCCTTGTCGAGTCCCTCCTCGGCGAGAAGGGACTCGAGCCGGTCACGCGCCTCCTCGGCCCTGCCATCGCGGAGCAAGAGCCGCGCGAGCTCGAGCGAGAGTTCGGCCTGCTTGCGGCGCTCCTCGCCGGCCGGCGTCAGCAGATCGTCGACCGCGCAGCCGAGCCGCTCGGCGAGCAGCGCCGCGACGTCGTCGCTCGGCTGCCGCTTACCGGACTCCAGGAGGGAGATGTAGCTCGGGGACAGATCGTCGCCGGCGAGCTGCACCTGCGACAGGTTCGCAGCCTGCCGCAGCCGCCGGAGTCTCTCGCTGAAGGTGTTCACATCAATCCCCTCGCCGTACTGTCACCCGTTTGGGCGACGCGCTGCCTCGCCCCTGCCTGTCAGTGCACGAGCGAACCCAGGACGTCACAGAGGTACCCAGATCACCACTTCTCTGTCACGATCGGTGTGACATGCCTGTCAATCCCGTCTTGACCAAGGAGAAGTCATGATCCGCACCTCTGCCCGTCGCCGCGTCGCCGCCCTCCTCGCTGTCGCTTCCATCCTCGCCGGCGGGGCGAGCGTCGCCGTGGCTTCGCCCGCGTCCGCCATCCCCACCTGCTGCCGGAGCTGATGAGCCGGCCGCCGCCAGCCAGGTCAACGCCCTGACCGGCTGCCGGACACCTGCTCTCCGTGCCGTCTCTTCGTGCCAGCGAAGGTGACGGCACGGTGCTTTTGTGCCACCTACAGTCACTCAGACAATGACTCCTGAGTCAAGGGCTGCTGACATTACAGTCAGTCTTTCTGTAAAGACCGGCGCGGAGCCGCGGCCGGGAGGTGTTGGGTGTCTCTGATGCGAGGTCCTGATACCGGCCGAGTCTCGGTGTCGTCAACAGCAGATGCTTCGCCAGCGTCCCATCGCGGCAACACCGCAGGCATGGCCCGAACGGGCGGATCGCGGCGGGAGGTGCGACGCACATCGGGTCAACGTCCCACCGGCGCGTCGCGTGCCTCCGTGGTCGAGTGCGGGCCACCAGCGTCTCACTGAGAAGCAGCAGGTCAGAGCCAGGCCGCGGTCCGGCGCGCCCCGGCGCCGCGAACTGGTGGCTCGCGGTCCCCCACGCAGGCTGTCGGGGGATGAGAAGGACGGGGCGATCTCGGTTGGGGACCGCGGCGACGGTTCTAGCGGCGGCCACGGCCCCGGGCACAGAGAAACGTGGGCGGGGAGACGATGGCCCGACGCCTCCCCGCCCACGTTCTGGGCGCTCCTGGTTCCCTCCGCGGCCAGGTGCGGTTAGTCCCTCAGGAGCACCCGCCACACTGTAGTCATAGACAGGCTCACTGAACAGTCGTCTGGGCGATGACTTTCGATCTGCCCACGGGGGCGTCGGCTCAACCCAGCGGCGGCACCCGGACGACGAGCGACAGCGGCTCGACCCGGGCCCGGAGCACGCGCGCCTCGCCCGCGGGGTCGCCGTCCAGCTGGACCTGTTGCGGGTCCTCCGCGCGGATCTCGACCTCGCGGCAGCGGAAGTGCTCGACGACGGGGTGGCCCCGGCGGCTCCGGGTGAGCACGGCCGCGGCCACCGCGGCCCAGCTGACGACGCCTCCGGCTGAGACGACGACGATGTCGAGCCACCCGTCGTCGACCTCGGCGTCGGGCAGCAGCCGGACGCCGCCCGTCAGCTCGCCGCAGTTGCCGACGATGACGCTCCTCATCCGCCGGGTGACGGGTTCGCGGTCGTCCATCCGGAGCACGACCTTCGTCCTGCGGCCGCGCATGAGGCGCACGCCCGCCACGACGTACGCCCACCAGCCGACGCGTTCCTTGAGCCTCGGCTCGACGCTCGCCATGACCTCGGCGTCGAACCCGAGGCCGGCCATGACGAGGAAGGTCTCCGTGCGTGGTGCGTGGTCCTCGCCGGACAGGTCGATCTCGATGCGCCCGACGTCGACCTTGCGCTCCGACCACGACAGCGCCGTCCGCAGCGCGTTGGCGAGATCGCCCACCGGCACGCCGAGGTTGCGGGCGAGGAGGTTCCCTGTGCCCGCCGGGAGCAGCGCGAGCGGCACCCCGGTACCGGTCAGCTCGCTCGCGACCGCCCGCGCCGTACCGTCACCGCCGTAGGCGAGGACGACCGACGCCCCCGCCTCGAGCGCAGTCCGGGTCTGCCCGTGCCCGATGTCCTCCCGGGTCGTCTCCAGCCACAGCGGGGGTGCCCAGCCGAGGTCCTCCGATGCCTGCCGGACCCAGTCGAGCCGCACGTCCGCGTCGTCGACCTTCGTCGGGTTGGCGACGACGGCGGCGAACGGCCGCTGCGCGACGTCGGCCGTGGCGGCCGGTTCCGGGGCCGGCGGGGAAGGGAGGCGGTGGCGGCGGGTCGACCGGGTGACGACGAGCAGCCCGACCGCCAGGGCCAGGACGACGACGAGCACTCCGATCTGCGCCGCGCCCGCGGGCGACGACATGCCGTGAAAGGTAGCGCGCTCGCGGCCACATATTCGAAGAGTGTCCGCCGGGCGAAGGCATAGGCTTGCCTGCTGTGATCGACCTGCGACTCCTGCGTGAGGATCCGGACGCCGTCCGTGTCAGCCAGCGCGCCCGTGGCGACGACGAGGGGCTGGTCGACGCCGTCCTGGCCGCGGACGAGCGGCGCCGGGCGTCCCTGGCCGAGTTCGAGCGCGCCCGGGGGGAGCAGAAGGCCCTCGGCAAGCAGGTGGCCAGCGCCACCGCGGAGACCCGGCCGCACCTGCTCGCGCAGACCAAGGCCCTCGCCGAGCAGGTCAAGTCGCTCGGGGCCGACGCAAAGGCCGCCGAAGCCGAGCTCGACGGCGCTCGCCAACCGGATCGACAACGTCGTGGAGGTGGGCGCACCGGCCGGCGGCGAGGAGAACTTCGTCGTCATCCGCGAGGTCGGGACGCCGCGCGACTTCGCGGCCGAGGGCTTCACCCCGAGCGACCACGTCGAGCTCGGCGAGCGTCTGGGCGCGATCGACCTCGACCGCGGGGCCAAGGTGTCGGGTGCGCGGTTCTACTTCCTCACCGGGGTCGGCGCCCGGCTCGAGCTCGCGCTGCTCATGTGCGCAGTCGACCAGGCGGTGGTGTCGGGCTTCACCCCGGTCATCACGCCGACGCTCGTCAAGCCCGAGGTCATGAGCGGAACGGGCTTCGACTCGAGCACTCCGAGGAGATCTATCACCTGGAGACGGACGACCTCTACCTCGTCGGCACCTCGGAGGTCTCGCTCGCCGGCTACCACGCCGACGAGGTGCTCGATCTGTCCGGCGGCCCGAAGCGGTACGCGGGCTGGTCGGCGTGCTACCGCCGGGAGGCGGGCTCGTACGGCAAGGACACCCGGGGCATCATCCGGGTCCACCAGTTCCACAAGGTGGAGATGTTCAGCTACTGCCGCGTCGAGGACGCCCTCGAGGAGCACCTGAGACTCCTCGCGTGGGAGGAGGAGATGCTCGCGAAGGTCGAGATCCCCTACCGGGTCATCGACGTCGCAGCCGGCGACCTCGGTTCGAGCGCGGCCCGCAAGTACGACTGCGAGGCGTGGGTGCCGACCCAGGGTCGCTACCGCGAGGTGACCTCGACGTCGAACTGCACGACGTACCAGGCGCGTCGGCTCGACGTCCGGGAGAAGGACCCGCGCGAGGGCACGACCGGCAACCGTTTCGTCGCGACCCTCAACGGGACCCTCGCGACGACCCGGTGGATCGTCGCGATCCTCGAGAACCACCAGCAGCCGGACGGGTCGGTGCGCGTGCCCAAGGCGCTGCAGCCGTACCTCGGCGGGCTGGACGTGCTCGCGCCGCTGTTGTGACGCGGCTCGTCGCGCTCGACATCGACGGCACGGTCCTCGACCACGACGAGGTCATCACCGAGCGGGTCCGCAAGGCCGTCGGGGACGCCGCCGACGCCGGCACGCACGTCGTCCTCGCGACCGGCCGTTCGCTGCAGGGCACCCTGCCGGTGCTCGACCGGCTGAGCCTCCTCGAGGGCTGGGCGGTGTGCAGCAACGGCGCGATGACGTTGCGGCTCGACCCCGCGCTCGAGCTCGGGTACGAGATCTCGGACGTCGTGACGTTCGACCCGGCGCCGGTGCTCCGGCTCATGCGCGAGCACCTGCCGACCGCGCTGTTCCTCGTCGAGGACGAGAAGGCTCACCGCCGGCTCACGGCGCCGTTCCCGGACGGTGAGCTGAGCGGCGACACCGACGTCGTGCCGTTCGAGGCACTCCTCCAGGGGCCGGCGACCCGGGTGGTCGTCCGCAGCCCCGAGTCGACCCCGGAGCACTTTCTCGACGTCGTCGAACGGGTCGGCCTGCACCGTGTGAGCTACGCCGTCGGCTGGACCGCGTGGCTCGACCTTGCGCCGGACGGCGTGAGCAAGGCGTCCGCCCTCGAGGTCGTCCGCCGGCGGCTCGGCGTCGCGCCGACGGACACGGTCGCCGTCGGCGACGGCCGCAACGACGTCGAGATGCTCGCGTGGGCCGCCCGCGGGGTCGCGATGGGGCAGGCGGTCCCCGAGGTGCACGCTGCCGCGGACGAGGTCACCGCCCCGATCGAGGAGGACGGCGTCGCGATCGTCCTCGAGGACCTGCTCTCGCGCGGCTGACCCCGGCGAGGGCAGCCCTGCCCGGTGACACGTGGCGAGCGGCGGACGCCCGTGGCAGGATGCGCGCCGACGCACTGAGAGCGCTTGCAGTCCCACGATCGTCGAAGGAGCCGCTCGTGCGCGATGCCGTGCAGCTGATCACGTATGTCGACCGCCTCGCCGGGTCGATCGCGGCGCTCACCGCGATGCTCGACGGCGGTCCGCTGACCGGGCTGTTCGGCGGTGTGCACGTCCTGCCGTTCTTCCGGCCCTACGACGGGGTCGACGCCGGCTTCGACCCGGCCGACCACCGCGAGGTCGACCCCCGCCTGGGCACCTGGGACGACGTCGCCGCGCTCGGCCGGACGACGCAGACCGTCGTCGACCTCATCGTCAACCACGTCTCGGCCGACAGCCCCTGGTTCGCCGACGTCGTCGCCCGCGGCGACGCCTCGCCGCACGCCGGCATGTTCCTCACCTACGGCAGGCTCTTCCCGGGCGGCGCCACCGAGGACCAGCTGCTCGCGATCTACCGGCCCCGACCCGGGTTGCCATTCACCCCGATGCGGCTCGGCGGCGTCCGGCACCTCGTCTGGACCACGTTCACGAGCCGCCAGGTCGACCTCGACCTCCGCGACCGGCAGGCACGCGACTATCTGACCGAGGTGCTCGAGCGGTTCGCCGCGCACGGCGTGACCGTGGTGCGCGTCGACGCCGCCGGCTACGCCCTGAAGACGCCGGGCACGTCCTGCTTCATGACCCCCGAGACGTTCGACTTCATCGAGGAGCTGTCACAGCAGATCCGTGACCTCGGCCTCGAGGTGCTCGTCGAGCTGCATTCGCACTACCGCCGGCAGATCGAGATCGCCCGGCACGTCGACCGGGTCTACGACTTCGGCCTGCCCCCGCTCGTGCTCCACGCGCTGCACACCGGGGACGCCGCGCCGCTGCGGCGCTGGCTGGGGATCCGGCCGGTCAACTGCGTCACGGTGCTCGACACCCACGACGGCATCGGCGTGATCGACGTCGGTGCCGACGTGACCGCCCCGGACAACCTCGGCTTGCTCACCGCGGAACAGCTCGACG
Source organism: uncultured Actinomycetota bacterium (assembly GCA_963750565.1). GTDB lineage: Bacteria > Actinomycetota > Actinomycetes > Actinomycetales > Kineosporiaceae > R-H-3. The sequence continues at coordinate 162,245 of CAVVRA010000001.1, forward strand.
CCCTCGTCGAGGCGATCCACTCCGCGAGCGGCGGAACGAGCCGGCTCGCCACCGGCACCGCGGCGAGCAACCTCGACCTCTACCAGGTGAACTGCACCTTCTACGACGCCCTCGGCGGGGACGACGCGCGGTACCTGCTCGCCCGGATGGTCCAGCTCCTGGCCCCGGGCGTACCGCAGGTCTACTACGTCGGGCTGCTCGCGGGCTCCAACGACGTCGACCTCCTCGCGCGCACCGGCACGGGCCGCGACGTCAACCGGCACCTCTACACCCCGGACGAGATCGAGGCGGCGCTGCGCCGTCCCGTCGTCGCTGCGCTGTGCTCGCTGATCCGGCTCCGGAACGGGCACCCTGCCTTCGGTGGCACGTTCACGTGCGGTGCCGGCGACGGCTCCCCGGGCGGCCTCTCGATGCGCTGGGACCGGGACGGCGAGCACGTGGCGCTCGACACCGACACCGGTCGAGGCACGTTCCGGCTCACGTGGACGGCGCCGGACGGCGTCCGGGTGGCGTCATCGGTGCGCGACCTCGTCGCGACCGTCCCCGTCAACCGACCCTGACCCGAGAACCGGTCCTCCGGTGTGGCGGTCCGGTCAGAACGCGCGCGGTCTGGTCGGGCTACGCAGTGGAGGAGGTGGGGAGGGTGGTCGCGACGACAGCCTCGATCTCCCGATGACGGCGCCGGCGTGCGTCCTCCGTGCCCCTACTAGCGCGTCCGCCCGGTCATCAGGGGCAGACGCGCTAGTAGGCGCGGTGGGGTGGGACGAGACGCGCGCCGTGGGTGGGGTCACGGCAGGGGTCAGGGCTGTCGGACGGGCGTCAGACGTGGAGGACGCCGCCCTCGTGGGTGTGGGCGTCGGCCTCGGGGTCGTCGAACCAGTTGCCGCCCTCGCCCAGGTAGCGGAACCGGTGGGTCGTTCCCGGCTCCAGGGTGAGGACGACGCTGCGGGTGCCGTTGGTGCGCTTGACGAACGTGTGCCGGCCGGGTGTCCAGGCGTTGAAGTCACCGACGACGGAGACCTTGCCGGCGACTGCTTCGTCGGGGATCACGAAGGTGACCTTGACGTCGGAACCCTTCTTCATTCTGCGGATCACGGATACGCCTCCTGGCGATGGTCGTGGACGAGGTTCCGCCGCTCCATCGGGGCTGCCTCGGGTGGTGCAGGACTCGCGGCACGAGTATCACCGATCGGCGGCGCCGATCCGCGGCAACGCGCCAGAGGCAACCCAGAGGCAACCTGGCCGAGATCGCCTGCCGCAGCAGAGAAACCACCGTCGACGATGCCCCGCCAGCCGTCGCCACGGTGCTCCAGCGCGACCGGACGGCCCGCGACGGGTTGCGGGAGAGCCGGTTGGGTGCTCAGGCGGCGGGTTGCAGCGGTGCCATGCGGGCCTGCCACCAGCGGTCGCCGCGCGCCGTCCGCCGGTGCGCCCGGTGGTGTCGGCGGTGACACTTCGCGTGCGCCCAGACCAGGTCCCCGTTGTGCTCGTCGTGGTGCCGGCCGAGCTTTCCGGGTCGGTGGCAGAATGCGCAGCGGTTCACGGCGACGACGTCCCGGGCCCGGCGCCGCCGGCTTCTCGGTCTGCCGGTACGCACCCGCCGCCGGGCGAGCGGGACCTGGTCGAGCAGGGCGTCGACGCGGGCGCGGAGCGCGGGCGCCAGCTCCTCGGGGAGGCGGACCCGCACGTCGCTCGACCCGTCCATCGTCTGCGGCCCAGGGCTCATCGCGCACCTCCCGTGGACCGAAAGGTACGCCGTCACCGGTCCGAGGGGAACCCTTGTCACGAGAAGGTAACGGACGGTCCAGAAGATCGCTCCCCGGGCCGGCCGCTCGCCGACCTCAGGTCGCTCCGTCGCCTTCGAGGTGCACCACCTGGCGCAGCGTGTGCCGGTTCCCGACGAGGCCCGTGCCATCCGCGATGACCTGGTCGATGTCCTGCTGCGCCGCCGGATCTCGCCGTCCCGCGCCGTACGGCGAGCTGTTCGGCGCGACCGCCTTCCCGCCGCCCACGACGACGTGTGACGCCGTCCCCATCGATCCGGACGGCGATCAGGCTCAGCCCGGTGTCTACCCCGACCCCCACCGCTGCCGGCACGACCGCGCCGCGCGTCGGGATCGATCGAGTCGGCTGTCGCGCCTCTGCCGAGGTGGGACGGCAGACGCGAGGTGCGGCGTACGAGCGGCAGCTCGCCTGGAGCCCCCATCGGGTCGACCAGGAGCCGCCTCCCGGTCGTCGATCACGACGTCGGGACGGCGGGTGCGCGGCCCGTCGCCGCGGCGGCGGGCTGGCACACAGCCGGCTCGCCTACGATCCCCGCGTGGCCGGGGCGCTCGAAGAGGTCCTCGCGGCGCAGGCGGCGCCGCCGGTGACGACCGTCGTCGGCAGCCTCGCCGTCGCCGCGCTGCTCGTCGTCTGGGGACGGGCGTGGCGGGTGCTCCGGCACGTCGTGACGATCGCCCACGAGGGCGGACACGCGGCGGTCGCGACCCTTACCGGTCGCAGCCTCGAGGGCGTCCGGCTGCACTCCGACACCTCGGGCCTTACCGTCTCCAGCGGGCGGCCGCGTGGCCCGGGGGTGGTCCTCACCCTGCTCTCGGGCTACCCGGCTCCCGCCCTCGTCGGCCTCGCGGGCGCTTTCGCGCTGTCCCACGACCGGGTCCGGCTGACGCTGGTCGTCGCGCTGCTCGGGCTGCTCGCCCTGCTCCTGCAGATCCGCAACGTCTTCGGGGCGCTCTCCGTCGTCGTCACCGGCGCCGCCCTGCTCGCGGTCGCAGGGTACGCGCCCGGAGAGGTCCAGGCGGCCGCGGCGTACCTGCTCACGTGGTTCCTCCTCCTCGCGGCGCCGCGGACCCTTGCCGAGCTGTACCGGACCCGTGCCGGACGTCGCGCCCCGACGTCCGACGTCGACCAGCTCGCCGGGCTGACCCGGGTGCCCGCGCTCGCCTGGCTCGGCCTCATGGCACTCGTGACCGCGGGTGCGCTCGCGCTCGCCGTCGGCTGGCTGCTCGCCCCCTGACGCCGGCGGACCCAAGGCCGGCCGCAGCCGCCCGACCCGCGGTCCGGCCGGTGACACGCGGTGAACTTCTTTCGGGGGTGCTGCCCCGTAGCCGGGTCCGTTGCGGCAGACTCTCCGGCACCCACCGTCACCAGATCCCCCGTGACCGCGCACTGCCCGGCGCCGTGGTCACGGACCGTTCCGAGGGCCGCCATGCACGCCAGCGAGGACGCCGACCAGCTCAACGGCGCGAGCGACCGGCTCCGGCGCGCGCTCGACAAGGTCGCGGCGGCCGAGGCGGCGCTGGCCCAGGCCCGCCGCGAGCTCCGTTCGGTGCAGCGCTCGGAGTACGGCTGGACGGACGGGCTCGCCGGGCGCCGGCTCGTCGCCGACGTGCTCGCCGGGCTGGAGCCGCTCGGCTGGACCTTCCTCGACGCCGTGCACTGGCCGGGCCGTCCGGGGGTGGTCATCGACCACGTCGGGATCGGGCCCGGGGGCGTCGTCGTCATGTTCAGCCGGCAGTGGACCGGCGCGGTGGAGGTCCGGGGCGGCGTGCTGCGGCAGAACGGCATCCCGCGACTGCGGGAGACGGCCGCCATCTCGGCCGCGGCCGGTGCGGTATCTGCGCTCCTCGACCCCGGCTTCCGGTCGAGCGTCAGCGCGTTCGTCTGCGGGGTGCAGCACGAGGTGCGGCCGGCGACCGTGGCGCCCGGCGTCAACGTCGTCGGCGTCCGGGACGTCGGCGCGGCGGTCGCCGCGCTCACCCCGCGGCTCAGCCCGGCCCAGGTCGCGCACGTGCTCGAGCGGCTTCAGGAGTCGCTCGTCGGGCCGGACGTCCCCGACCAGCTCACGACGCGGGCGCTGACCGTCTACGGCGACGGCCCCGCGCTGCCGTGGCCCTCGACCCCGGACAGCGGTCTCTTCGCCCGGCCGACCGCTGCCCCCGGCCCGCCTGCCCCGTCCGCGCCGTCCGCGCCCTCCGGACCGCGGGCCCAGTCCCCCGGGTCGCCGGCGCCGTCGTCCGAGTCGTCGACCGCCTCCACCGCGCCCGTCGTCCCGGACCGGCCGGTCGCACCACCGGCCGGACCACCGGCCGCGCCCCCCGGCGCGGGGCCGCCGGCCGGCGCACGGCCGGGCGCGGACGACCGGCTCGAGGTCGTCGACGCCGTGGACGCCGTCGTCCGGCCCGGGGTCCGCGGGCGACACCGCGCGCCGTCCCGGTACTCCACCCGGATGTCCCACCGCGCCGACCGCCCGCGCCGACCGCATGCCCTTCCCCCCGCGGTGCTCCTTGCCACGTTCTGCGGAACTCTCGCCGTGGCCCTCGTCTGGCTCGCCGTCGCCCTGGTCTGAGGACGTCGAGGATGTTGGCGAGGTCCAACACTCTGCGAGGTTGTAGCATTACCCTTGGTTACATCGCTAGGACTACATCGCTAAAGGCGACACAGCGCATTGTCGAAATTGCCCTGGGTGAACCTCCCGCGAGGGATCCGGGTCATTCGGGGCGAGTAAGTTGCGCGGTGGGCCCGGAGGCAGTCACAGTCACCTCTGTTCCTCCCCGAACAGCCGATGCCCGCGAGGAAGCGACGATGGACCTGACGAACCTGAACGCACAGGACGTGTCCGTGGACACCCTCTTCGAGACGCAGGTACGCGGCTACAACAAGAAGCAGGTCGAGGACTACATCGGCTGGCTCCAGGAGCAGACCCGCGCCGCGCAGGTCGAGTCCGACGCGGCCCGCCGTGAGACCGAGCGGGCCCGCGAGGAGGCCAGCGCCGCGACGACCCAGCTCGCGAACCGGCCGGCCCACGAGGAGCTCAGCGAGCGGCTGTCGCAGATCCTCCGGCTCGCCGCGGAGGAGGCCGACCAGAAAGTCGCGAAGGCCGTCGAGGAGGCCGAGGGTGTCCTCGCGGCCGCCAAGCAGGAGGCCGGCCTCACCGCCGAGAGCGCCCGCTCGGAGGCGGACGCGATCCTCAACCAGGCTCGCGAACAGGGCGACCGGATCCTCGCGCAGGCCCGCTCGGAGTCCGAGCGGCTCGTCTCCGCCGCGACCGCGGACGCCCGCGCCAAGCTCGTCGACGCGTCGCAGCGCGCAGAGCGCGTCCTCTCCGACGCCGATCGTCGCACCAAAGAGATCACGGACCTGCAGAACGAGCGGCTCGCGACGTTGCTCGAGGTGCACGCCGACTCCGTCAAACGGCTCGACACGATCCGCGGCGTCCTGGCGAGTGTCCTGTCCGAGGAGAAGGACGCGGGCTACCCCGGCGCCTCCATCAGCGACGTTCCGCTGCCCGTCGCCGGCAAGGCGATGACGCCTGAGGAGGCCGGCTCCGGACTGCTCCTCGACCCCGCGGCTGAGCCGGCCGACGAGGTGCCGGCCGAGCTCCCGGCCGAGCCCGCGGCGATCGAGGGAGCCGCTCCCGCCGACGGCCAGGCCTCCGGCGCGGAGTTCCCCGAGGTCATCGCGGCCGTCGACGCCCAGACCTACGACGGGCTCGAGCCGCTCACCGCCGCGGACTACGCCGAGGACGCCGCTGCCGACTACGACGCGCCGGACGAGGAGAAGCCCACCCAGGGCGCCGTCAAGACCCGCTGACGTCACGGCCGGGGCCCGTCCCGGCCCCGGGTGCCGCCAAGCGCGGGACCTGGGGCCCAAAGGTCGTGCGCCGCGTCGGGGTGAGCATCGGAGCGAGGCGTTCCGCGCCTCGTGTCCCCAAGGAGCCGTGCCATGAGCACCGAGCAGATCCCCAGCCTCACGTCCGCCCCTGCCGACTACGGCCGCATCGTTGTCGGCGTCGACGGGTCCGCGGCCTCGAAGGACGCCCTGCGCTGGGCCCACCGCCAGGCCGCCCTCACCGCGTCCCGGCTCACCGCCGTAGCCGTCTGGTCCTACGCGAGCTTGAGCTACCCCTCGGTGTCGGGCTACGTGCCGACCGTCGGCGACCTCGACCTCGAGGCCGAAACCCGGCTGCTCCTGGAGCAGACCGTCAAGGAGGCCCTGGGCGACGAACCGGTCCAACTCGTCGTCGCCGAGGGCCACCCGGCGGACGTCCTTGTTCGCTACAGCGACGGCGCCGACCTGCTCGTCGTCGGCTGCCGCGGCCACGGCGGCTTCGTCGGGGCGCTCCTCGGGTCGGTCTCGCACCACGTCGTGACTTCCGCGCGGTGCCCGGTCGTCGTCGTCCGGCACGCGGAGGAGCCGCACGCCTGAGGTCGTGCAGCCGCGTGCCGCGTGCCGCGAGCGGCCGAGCGGACCGCCGGGCCGCCGGCCGCCGGCCGCCGGCCGTCCGGACCCCGACGTACGGTGGACGAATGAGCCTGTCGTGGCAGGAGGGGCTGTTCGCCGAGGACCTCGGCGCGGGCCCGCCCACGCCGGCCGACGAGGGGCCCGGGGGGCTCGACCTCGCGGGGCTGCACCGCATCCGGCTCGACGAGCGGTCGTGGCTGGACGTCGCGCGCGGCGCCTACGCGGGCCATGGCGCGCTCTTCGACCTGCTCCTCGACACGGTGCCGTGGCGGCACCGCGAGCGCCGGATGTACGACCGCGACGTCCTGGAACCCCGGCTCGTCGCGGCCTGGTCGGGTGACGAGCTCGTGGCGCTCCCCGAGCCCGTGGAGCAGGCGCGGCGCGCGCTGTCGGAGCACTACGACGTCGACTTCGACTCCGTCCTCGTGAACCTCTACCGGGACGGCCGGGACGGCGTCGCGTGGCACGGCGACACGGTCCGGCACCGGCTCGACGAGGCGGTCGTCGTGACCCTCGCCGTCGGCGAGCGGCGGGGCTTCCTCCTGCGGCCCGGCGGGTCCGGACCCGCGACCCATCACCTCACGACCGGCCAGGGCGACCTCGTCGTCATGGGCGGTCGCTGCCAGCACGAGTGGCAGCACACCGTGCCCAAGGCTGCCCGCGCGGGAGCCCGGATGAGCATCACGATGCGGCACTCCCGGCGCCTGCGCCCGGTCGCGGACAGCGGATAGCCGGTCCGGAGGCCGGTGCCGCGCAGCCGTCCGGTCCTGCCCCTGGTGACCTTCGCCACGTACCATCCCAGGGATGGCTGCCGCGCGCTCCGAGGCGCTGGGCGGCGTCCACGAGGCCTTCCTCGCCGAGCCGGACGCGCCGCTCCCCGACCTCGTCCGTCCGGTCGTCGCCGCGTCGTGGCGTCGTTCGCTGCGGCTCGGCGTCGACCCGGTCGCGCACGCCCCGATCGAGTTCAGCGAGTCCGCGCTCGCGGCCTACCGGGACGCGCACCCGCTGGCGCCGCTCATGCCACTCGTCCGGTCGCTGCTCGCGGAGGACGCCGAGGAGGCCGGGCATATCGTCGCGGTCGGGGACGCCCAGGGACGGCTCCTGTGGGTCGAGGGTCACCGCCGGTTGCGCAGCCGGGCCGAAGGCATGCACTTCGTCGCCGGCGCGCTGTGGAGCGAACGGGGCGCCGGGACGAACGCGCCCGGGACGGCGCTGGCGACCCAGGCCCCGGTGCAGATCGCGGCGTCCGAGCACTTCGGCCTGCAGGTGCGCCCGTGGTCGTGCGTCGCCGCGCCGGTCCACGACCCGCTCTCCGGCACGCTCCTCGGCGTCGTCGACCTCACCGGTGGCGCCGACCTCGCGGGGCCGCGCAGCCTCGCACTCGTCCGGGCGTGCGCCTCGGCGATGGAGTCCCAGCTGCTCGCGCAGGCCCGGGAGCGCGCGGCCTGGGAGGCGGCCCGGCCGACCGTCATCGGCGCCCCGGGGTCGTCGGCGGGCCGGCGGGAAGGCCGGCGCTCTGACGGCAGCGCGCTCCCGCTCCCCGTGTTGCGGCTGCTCGGCCGGGGCGGCGCGGTCCTCGAGGTCGGCGGCCGGACGACGACGCTCAGCCCGCGGCACTCCGAGCTCCTCTGGCTGCTCGCCCGCACCCCGCTCGGCCTCACCGGCCAGGCCCTCGACGCGGCGCTCCACGAGCACGGCGAGCACCAGGTGACGATCCGCGCCGAGCTCGTCCGGCTGCGCCGGGCGCTCACGGACGCCCTTGGCGCCGAGGTGCTCGCGTCGAAGCCGTACCGGCTCACGATCCGCGTCACGACGGACGTCGAGGAGGTCCGCCGGCTGCTCGCCCGCGGCGCGGTCGTCAAGGCCCTCGATGCGTTCAACGGGCCCCCGCTACCCGGCTCGACGGCGCCCGTGGTGACCGCGGCCCGCGACGAGCTCCTCGCCGAGATCCGCGAGACCGTGCTCCGCAGCCGCAGCGCGGCCGCCCTGGAGCGCTGGACCGCCTCCGACTGCGGCCACGACGACGCCGAGGCCTGGCAGCTCCTCGAGCAGGTGCTCCCGTACGGCTCCCCGAAGCGGGCCACCGTCCGCGCCCATCGACGCCGCCTCGCCTGCTGACGCCGTCCCCGCTCCGCCCGCGTACCCCCGTTCGTCACAACAACGTTGTCGAGCCCGACACGCCGCGTCGGGCCGCGGTTGGTGCGACCTGCGGTGCGCCCTCGCTGCGTGGGGTCCCGGCAGTGCCGGGGTCACGCGTGCAACGTCGCTGCAACGTCGGCCTCCCTACTGTCCTCGGCACGGCTCGACGTCGAGCCGACCCGGCCCTCGCGGGCCGGACGAGAGCGCCGGAGGCCGAAGATGACCGTCTACGCCCCGCCCGGACAGCCGGGCAGCCCCGCGACCTACGCGTCGCGCTACGACAACTGGATCGGCGGCGAGCGGGTCGCCGCCGGTCAAGGGCCAGTACTTCGAGAACGTCACCCCGGTCAACGGGAAGCCGTTCTGCGAGATCGCCCGCAGCACCGCCGAGGACATCGAGCTCGCGCTGGACGCCGCGCACGCCGCCGCGCCGGCGTGGGGCCGGATGTCCCCGACCGAGCGCTCGAGCGTCCTCCTGCGGATCGCCGACCGGATGGAGCGAACCTCGAGGCGCTCGCGGTCGCCGAGACCTGGGAGAACGGCAAGCCGGTCCGGGAGACCCTGGCCGCGGACATCCCGCTCGCGATCGACCACTTCCGCTACTTCGCCGGTGCCCTGCGCGCGCAGGAGGGCACGATCAGCCAGATCGACGACGACACCGTCGCCTACCACTTCCACGAGTCGCTCGGCGTCGTCGGCCAGATCATCCCGTGGAACTTCCCGATCCTCATGGCGGTCTGGAAGCTCGCGCCGGCGCTCGCCGCGGGCAACGCGGTCGTCCTCAAGCCGGCCGAGCAGACCCCGGCGTCGATCATGTTCCTCATCGACCTCGTCGCCGACCTGCTCCCGCCCGGCGTGCTCAACGTCGTCAACGGGTTCGGCGTCGAGGCGGGCAAGCCTCTCGCGTCGTCCCCCCGGATCCGCAAGATCGCGTTCACGGGCGAGACGACGACCGGCCGGCTGATCATGCAGTACGCGTCGCAGAACCTCATCCCGGTCACACTCGAGCTCGGTGGCAAGAGCCCGAACATCTTCTTCGGCGACGTGGCGAACGCCCGGGACGACTTCTACGACAAGGCCCTCGAGGGCTTCACGATGTTCGCGCTCAACCAGGGCGAGGTCTGCACCTGCCCGTCGCGGGCGCTGATCCAGTCCTCGATCTACGACCAGTTCCTCGGCGACGCCGTCGAGCGCACCAAGGCCGTTGTCCAGGGCAACCCGCTCGACACGGCGACGATGATCGGCGCGCAGGCGAGCAACGACCAGCTCGAGAAGATCCTCTCCTACATCGACATCGGCAGGGCCGAGGGCGCCGCGGTGCTGGCCGGTGGCGAGCGGGCGCACCTCGGCGGCGACCTCGAGGGCGGCTACTACGTCTCCCCGACCGTGTTCGAGGGCGACAACTCGATGCGGATCTTCCAGGAGGAGATCTTCGGTCCGGTCGTCTCGGTGACGAAGTTCGACGACTTCGCCGACGCCATGAAGATCGCGAACGACACGCTCTACGGCCTCGGCGCCGGCGTGTGGTCGCGCGACTCGAACACCCTCTTCCGCGCGGGCCGCACGATCGAGGCCGGCCGGGTGTGGACGAACTGCTACCACGCCTACCCCGCGCACGCGGCCTTCGGCGGCTACAAGGGTTCGGGCATCGGCCGCGAGACGCACCACATGATGCTCGAGCACTACCAGCAGACGAAGAACCTCCTCGTCTCGTACTCCCCCAAGAAGCTCGGCTTCTTCTGAGCCGATTGACCCCGTCCCACCGTCTACTAGCGCGTCTGCCCGGTTGGACCGGGCAGACGCGCTAGTAGCGCGGAGCGGGCCTACGGACGAGGAGCTTGTGGGGTCATAGCCGCGGTCAGGGCCGGTCATGAGCACTGGCGGGACGCCCGTCTCACCATCGACGGCGTGCCCGGACCGGGTGCCGGCTGCTCGCTCCGGGCGCCCCGCGGCATCCGGTTCCTGCTCCGCTCGCGGTCCTCACGGATGCCCGGCTCGTCGTGTTCGGCGACGTCTGACGAAGCACCGTGTGGCCATGAGTGAGATCCGTGACCTGCCGCGTCCCGGCGTTGCGCTGTCCGGGTCAATAACCGGTGCCGGGATGCAGCGACGGTTGACGCTCACGGATCCCTCCGTATCGTGGGCCGGGCGACGACGTGACCGGTGGGATGACGCACGAGATGCACCCACCTGACCGGCGGGGCGACGGCCGGTGGATCGGACGACCGGTTGCGGCGGCCGCCGGGGCGGAGCGGGGGACGCCTCGGCGGCCGGTGTCGCCCGTCCCCGATGCGACACCGTGCCGGTGGACCGGCCAGGATGAGGTCATGCGGCTCGTCGCCTCCGACCTCGACGGGACGATCGTCCGGCGCGACGGGACGATGTCGTCCCGCACCGTCGCGGCGCTCGCCGCGTGCGAGGCGAGCGGTGTCGACGTCGTCTTCGTGACCGGCCGCCCGATGCGGTGGATGCCGCCGGTCGCCGAGGCCACAGGCCACCGCGGGGTCGCGATCCTCGGTAACGGCGCGCTCGTCTACGACCTCGGCGCCGAGCAGGTCGTCGAGACCCGGGCGCTCACGGCCGAGGCCGTCGTCGCGGTGACCCGGGCGCTGCGCGCGGTGCTCCCGCATGCGACGTTCGCCCTCGAGACCCTCGCCGGGTACCGTCGCGAGCCGGCCTTCATGCCGCACCACCGGGACGCCGGGGCCGCGATGACCGGCACCGTCGAGGAGCTCGTCGCGGACGACCCCGTCGTGCTCAAGGTGCTCTGCCGCGACGAGACCTCGACCGCGGACCCGATGCTCGCCCTCGCCCGGCCCGCGCTCGCCGGGGTCGCCGAGCCGGTCCACTCCGACTCCCGCAACTCGCTGCTCGAGGTTTCGGCGCCCGGGGTGAGCAAGGCATCGACGCTCTCGACGCTCGTCGCGGAGCGCGGCGTCGGCGCCTGCGACGTCGTCGCCTTCGGGGACCAGCCCAACGACGTGCCGATGCTGCGCTGGGCCGGTCGCGGGTTCGCGATGGCCGACGGCCATCCCGAGGCGATAGCCGCCGCGGACGACGTGGCGCCGCCGTGCGCCGAGGACGGCGTCGCGCAGGTGCTCGAGCGGCTGCTCGCCGAGCTGCCGCGCGCCGTGCGGTGACCGAGCCGACGGCGGAGCGCCCGGAGCTCGAGCGACGGCTAGGCCTGCCGGACGCGGTCGCCCTTGGGCTCGGCTCGATGGTCGGCGCCGGGATCTTCGCTGCGGTGTCGCCGGCCGCGGCGGCCGCCGGCCTGTGGCTGCCGCTCGCCGTCGTCCTGGCCGGGGGCGTGGCCTGGCTCAACGCAACGTCGTCCAGCCGGCTCGCGGCCGTCCACGCGCAGGCAGGGGGCACCTACGCGTACGCGACGCAGCGGCTCGGACGGCGTTGGGGGCACCTCGCGGGCTGGGCCTTCGTCGTCGGCAAGACCGCGTCTTGTGCGGCCATGGCGTACACCGTGGGCGCCTACGCCGCGCCCGGTCATGTCCGGTGGGTGGCGCTGGTTGCGTTGCTCGTCGTCGTGGTCCTCGGCACCGGCGGGATCCAACGGGGTGCCCGGCTGACCCGCGGGACGCTCGGGATCGCGCTCGTCGCGCTGGCGCTCGTCGTCGTCACGGCCTGGACGTCGCCGTCGCAGACCGCCTCCGGGGTCGGCGCGACCGCAGGGCCCGGCATGTACCGGGTGCTCCAGGCGGCGGGGCTCATGTTCTTCGCCTTCGCCGGCTACGCCCGGATCGCGACCCTCGGCGAAGAGGTCAGGCACCCGCGCCGGACGATCCCGCGCGCGATCACCGTCGCGCTCGCGCTGACAGTCGGGCTCTATCTCGTCGTCGTGACGAGCGCGCTCCATGCCGTCGGCGTCCACGGGCTCGCGGGCACCACCGACCCGCTCGCGGGCGTCGTCGGCGGCCTGCCCGGTCGCTGGGCCGAGGTCGTCGTCCGGGTCGGTGCCGTCGCCGCCTCGGCCGGGGCGCTCCTCGGGCTTCTCCTCGGGGTGTCCCGGGTGCTCTTCGCGATGGCGCGGGACGGCCACCTCCCGTGGCGGCTCACCCGCGTCCGGCACGGGGTGCCGGACCGCGCCGAGCTCGCCGTCGCCGCCGTCGTCGCGGTCGTCGTGCTCGTCGGCGACCTCCGCCACGTCATCGGGTTCTCCTCGGTGACCGTGCTCACGTACTACGCGATCACCCACCTCGCCGCGTGGCGGCTCCGCCCGGACGAGGGCCGGCCGCGGACGGCGGTCCTCGTGCTCGGCGTGGCCGCCTGCGCCGTCCTCGCGCTGACCCTGCCGCTCACCTCGGTCGTCGCCGGCGTCGTCGTCCTGGTGGTCGGCGTCGTCGCCGGCCGGGTCACGACCCTGCGGACGTCGTCCCCGCCGGCTGCCTGAGATCGCGGACCGTCGACCCGCCGACGGTGCGCGGCGTGAACGTCGACGTGACCTGCTGTGCGATCTCGGACATGGGAGTGCCGGGGCCCGTCCGCCCGGTCCTGCGCCATCTCGTAGGAGAATCGGCAGGCCAGATCGACACCGCCCGCGTCGTGCCTGTGAGTCTCCGGTGAGCACCCTGTCGGTCGGGTACGGCCCGCCCGGGCTATCCCTGGGAGTCGGGGTCGGCGACGAGCCGCCCGGCCTCCCGCACGAGGTCTCCCACGGCGTCCGCCGCCCGCTGCGCCGCGGCCACGCACCGGGCCGCCGCCGGCTCGTCGGCGTCGTCCGGCCGCCGGTCTGCCGGACCGCGCAGCTCGACCCGGGCCATGGTCATCGCCTCGGCGGCCTGGGCGGCGAGGGTCGCGGCCCGGGACAGTGCCCGGTGCGCGTCGAGGTAGCGGCCGTCGTGCCCGCCCGGTACCTCGGCCGACGCGCTGGGCACGACGCTCTGCGCACCGGCGCACGCCGCGTGCACGTCCTCGACGAACGCCGCGAGCCCCTCGGCGACGTCCGCGAGGCTGTCGTGGACGGGGCCCGAAGGGACCCCGTCGAGCGCCTTGTGGACCCGGTCGACGGCGCGGACGTACCGGTCGTGCACGCGCCGCCAGACCCCCTCCCCGAGCGGGTCGACCTTCGGGCGGCGGCCGAAGAGCCGCGTCACCGGGTGCACGACCGGGCCCGGGACGCAGCGGTGGACCGTGTCCGGCGGCGAGCGACGGGGACGCCGGAGGGCGGCGCGAGCCTCAGAGGTACTGCCCGGTCTGCCGCTCGCCGCTGTCGTCCTGCGGCGGCATCCCCGGTCGACCCGGCATCCCCGCACCGGGACCACCCATTCCCGGCATCCCGCCGGGCAGCGCCCGGCGCATCTGCTCGAGCTGGGCGCGGGCGGCCATCTGCTGGGCGAACAGGGCGGTCTGGATCCCGTGGAACAGACCTTCGAGCCAGCCGACGAGCTGGGCCTGGGCGATCCGCAGCTCGGCGTCGGACGGCGTCTCGTCCGACGAGAACGGCAGGGTGATCCGCTGCAGCTCGTCGACGAGCTCGGGGGCCAGGCCCTGCTCGAGCTCGATGATCGAGCGGGCGTGGATCTCGGCGAGCCGGGCTCGGCCGGCCTCGTCGAGCGGCGCGCTGCGGACCTCCTCGAGCAGCTGCTTGATCATGCTGCCGATCCGCATGACCTTCGCCGGCTCCTCGATGAGCTCGGCCGGACTGCGCTCGCCGTCCTCCTGCTGACCGGTCACGGCCATCCCCTCGGGTGTGACGACCACGAGCCTCTCGCCGCGCTCGCCGTCGCCGTCCTCGCCGTCGCCGTCGCCGTCCTCGCCGTTGGTCTGGGTCATGCGCCCCATCCTGCCGCGTCGCCGCCGAAGGCGTCAGCCCGGGACGGCGGCGTCGCGTCGGATGATCCGGCGTCCGTCGTAGGCTGCGCCCGGCGGCGAAGGGGCCGGACGGCGAGGAGAGGCGGGCGACGTGAGCTACGACGTGGCGGCGGTCCGGGCGGCCTACCCCGCGCTGTCGGACGGCGCGGCCTACCTCGACGGCGCGGCGGGCACCCAGGTGCCGAGCGCCGTCATCGCGGCAGAGTCGGCGACGTATGCGGCCGGCATCGGCAACCACGGCGGGTTCTTCGCCGCGTCGCAGCGATCGGACGCCGCGACCCGGGCCGCGCGCGAGGCGGTCGTCGACCTCGTCGGGGCGCCGTCCGTCGACGGCGTTGCGCTCGGGCCGAGCATGACCGCGCTGACCTACCGGTTCGCCGACGGCCTGTCCAAGACGTGGCGTCCCGGCGACGAGATCGTCCTCACCCGGCTCGACCACGACGCGAACGTCCGGCCGTGGACGCAGGCCGCGGCCCGGGCAGGGGTCACCGTGCGCTGGGCGGTCCCGATCCTTCCCGAGGTGGAGCTGCCCGCCGGCGCGGTCGGCGCGCTCCTCACCGACCGCACCCGACTCGTCGCCCTGACCGCGGCGTCGAACGTCGTCGGAACCCGGCCCGACCTCCGGGCGGTCGCGGACGCCGCGCACGCCGTCGGAGCGCTGGTGTACGTCGACGGTGTCCACGCCACCCCGCATACGCCTGTGGACGTCGCCGCACTCGGCGCCGACCTCTACGCGACGAGCGCGTACAAGTGGTCCGGCCCGCATCTCGCGACCGTCGTCGGCGAGCCCGCGCTTCTCGAGACGATCCACCCCGACAAGCTCGCGTCGTCGTCCGACGCCGTCCCGGACCGCTTCGAGTACGGGACGTCCCCGTTCGCCCAGCACGCCGGGATGGCCGCCGCGGTCGACCACCTCGCGGGCCTCGGCACGCTGAGCGGCGCCGCGCCGGCGGCCGCGGGGGCCAGCCGCCGGGAGCGGGTCCTCGCGTCGATGGCCGCCGTCGAGGCGCACGAGCAGGCGCTGCTCGTCCGGCTCCTCGACGGCCTCTCCGGGATGGACCACGTCGAGCGGTTCGGCGCGCCCGCGCGCCTGGCGCCGACGGCGTGGTTCCGGGTCCGCGGCCTCAGCCCGGACGACGTCGCCGAGCACTGCGCCAAGGCCGAGGTCAACGTGTGGTCCGGGCACAACTACGCGTGGGAGCTCGCGGGCCTGCTCGGGATCCGGGACACCGGGTCGGCGGTCCGCGCAAGCCTGTCGTGCTACTCCACGGCGGAGGACGTCGACCGGCTCCTCGCCGCGCTCGCCGCCCTCGGGCGGTCCGACCGGCGCTGACCGACGCCAGTCACAGCCGGACCCGCAGCCGGACGTCGGCGGACGAGCCGTCCTCGAGCTTCTCCCGCGTCCGCACGGCTTTCTTGACCGGAAGCAGGAACGTGCCGCGCTTGGTGTCGGGGAAGATCGACGTCTGCCAGGTCGTCGCACCGATGCTCACCTCGACCGGGACCGACCCGAACCCGCCCGCCGACTGCCCCCAGCGTTCGTCGATCTCGTCGGTGACGTCCTCGGGAAGCCCCACGAAGTGCCACGCTGCGTTGCCCTCCCAGCGGAAGAGCACGGCGGTGAACTCGTAGGCGCCGTCCCAGGGCGTCGTTCCGCGTCGCGGGCCATCGCTCATGGCCGGAAGGGTAGGTGCCGCCGCCGACAGCCGTGGTGGAGGATGACGGCATGAGCGTCAAGGTCGAGCTGCAGAAGCTCCTCGAGGTGTCCGCCGGCTTCGGAACGACGCCGATGCTCCTCACGAGCGACGCCGACGGCCGCCCGCGCGCGGCGGCGGTGTCGGTCACCTGGGACGGCGACGTCGCGACGGTCCGGGCCGGGCACCGCTCCGTCGCCAATGCCGGCGAGCGCGCCCTCGTGAGCCTGCTGTGGCCCGCACCCCCCGGCGAGCGGTTCGCGCTGCTCGTCGACGGCGAGGTCGCGGAGGTCCGGCCGGACGAGGTGCAGGACGGCGCGACCGGCCGCGCGGCCACGCCGGGCGGCTACGTCGTCGTCCGCGCGACCGGCGGCATCCTCCACGTCGTCGGCCGACCGCACGGCTGACCGGCACGGCGCCGTAGGCGCGCCTTCGCCGGCCGGCGCCGTTGCCGGGACACGCCCAGGTCACACGACGAGCAGCACCTTGCCGATGTGCGCGGACGACTCGACGATCCGGTGCGCCTGCGTCGCGTCGGCGAGCGGGAGCCGCGCGTGCACGACGGGCCGGACGACGCCGTCCTCGATGAGCGGCCACACGTGCTCGCGGACGCTCGCGACGATCGTCGACTTCTCCGCGGTCGGCCGGGCCCGCAGGGTCGTCGCGAGGACGGCCGCCCGCTTGCGCAGCAGCGTGCCGAGGTCGAGCTCGGCCCGGGTACCGCCCTGCAGGCCGATGACGACGAGCCGGCCGTTCGTCGCGAGGACCTCGACATTGCGGCCGAGGTACTTCGCACCCATGTTGTCGAGGACGACGTCCGCACCGTGGCCGTCGGTCGCCGTCCGGACGACGTCGACGAAGTCCTGCTCCCGGTAGTTCACGAGGATGCTGGCGCCGAGCGCCTCGCAGGCCGCGAGCTTCTCCGCCGAGCCCGCGGTGACCGCGACCGTCGCGCCGACCTGACGGGCGAGCTGGATCGCCATCGTCCCGATGCCGCTCGACCCGCCGTGGACGAGGAGGGTCTCGTGCGGCCGCAGCCCGGCGAGCATGAAGACGTTGCTCCAGACCGTGCACGTGACCTCGGGCAGCGCCGCCGCGTCGACGAGCGAGACCCCCGCGGGCACGGGCAGCAGCTGCCCGGCGTCGACGGCGACCTTCTCGGCGTACCCGCCGCCGGCGAGGAGCGCGCACGCCTCGTCGCCGACCGACCAGCCCTCAACCGCGTCGCCGACCTCGACGACGGTGCCGCTCGCCTCGAGGCCGGGATGTTCGGGAGCCCCGGGCGGCGGCGCGTAGTGCCCCATCCGCTGCATGATGTCCGCCCGGTTCACCGCCGTCGCCGCGACGGCGAGGACCACGTCGCCGGGGCCGGGGACCGGGTCGGGGACGTCCTGCAGGGTGAGGACCTCGGGTCCTCCGGGGGCGCTGACGACGACGGCGTTCATGGCACGCGACCATACGCGTCCGCGCCGACGACCGGACCGGACGGCGTCGTCGTGATCGGTGCGGTGGCAGGCCGTCCTCGCACGCCGACCACGCGACCGTCACCGGCCGGGGACCGGGGTCCGCGTGTCTGGAGACCGGGCCACCCGTGTGCGGGCGACCCGCCGGCGTCCCGTCGTCCGGAAGCCCGGACGCCGGGTGCGCGCCGCAGACAGTCGTTGGCACGACGCGCTCGCGCTGTGCTCCGTTCGGCTGTCCGGCCAATAGCGCTCATGCGGTCCCACAGGGTGAGATGGGAGCCGATGACCAGCGACCCGCCGCCACGTCGCGGCCGTGCAGGGTCCGGCGAACAGACCCGGGCGGCGCTGCTCGCCGCCGGGGCCGAGCTCCTGCGCGAGCAACCGGTCGGCGCCGTGCTCAACCAGGTGACCGCGCCGGAGGTAGCGCGTCGCGCGGGGCGCACGATCGGGGCGTTCTACCACCACTGGAGCGACCAGGACTCCTACCGCCGCGAGCTGCTTGCCGCCGTCCTCGCGCCGGAGGCGCGGCCGACCGACGAGACCGTGGCGTCGGTCGCGGAGGGGCTCGCCGCCGAGCAGCCGGCGCACGAGGTGATCCGGTTCAATGCACGGGCGAACCTCGTCGCGGGGCTGACCCGGCCCGAGCTCGCCCTCACGGTCGCGCTGTCCGCCCTCGCTCGCACCGACACCGGGATCCGCGACCTCCTGCGCAACCAGTACACCGTTCTCGACGAAGCGCTCGGGCCGACCTACGAGGCGATCTTCGCGACCTTCGGCTGGGTCCCGAGGCCGCCCTTCACGATACGGACGATCTCCAGCGTCCTCACCGCGCTCGTCGAGGGCCTCGTCACGCGGGCCGTCGCCGACCCCGACGCGGTGCCGCTCGCCTTCGCAGACGAGGACGGCACCCCCCGGGACGCCGCCGACGAGGCCGCGTGGGACCTGTTCAGCACGACCGTTCTCGCCCTGCTGCCCGTCGTGACGATGCCGGCCGACCCGACTGCCGCGACGGCGTGCCCCAGGTGCCACCGGGATGCGTCGGGCGTGCTCAGCTCGGACGCCGACGCGAGGGAGGTCGTCCGGGCGGTGTGGGACGCGTGGCGCGGTGCACGAGGCGCCGCCGACGGGTGACGGTTGTCGACGCCTCGGCGCTGTCTCGGTTGCTGCGCGCCCTCGGCGGGGGGATCTTCGCGGACCGACCCGTGACGGACGACGAGCGGGTCGGCTACCACGCCGGGGTCCGGTCGATCTGGGATGTCGCCGACCGGTCCCGCGTCGTCGTCGACCCGCAGGCTCCGACGAACGACCGCGCCCAGGCGCAGGACGTCGTCCAGGACGCCCACTCCCCGACCGGACAGGTCGCCCGGGCGGGCGCGCTGTGCCGGCGCACTGCGATGTCAGCCGGTGAGCACCAGTGCCGCTGCCGCGAGCACGAGCATCGGCGTGATGCAGGCGAGGCCCTCCGCGGCGAACCGGAGCGCACCGATCCGGACGCCGCGCGCCCGGCACCGGGCCCGCCACAGCAGCGTCGCGAGGGACGCCCAGACCGTGACGAGCGGGCCGGCGTTCGTTCCGACGACGAGTGCGAGCAGCGGCAGCGCATCGGACGCCCTCCCCGCGTGCACAGCCCCCTCGACCGCGAGGTAGGCGGGCAGGTTGTTCACGGCGTTGCTCGACACGGCGCCGGTCACGGCCACCCGCAGCGCCCCGAGGTAACCGTCGTCCGTTCCGGCGGCGTCCCGCAACAGCGTCCCGAGACCGTGCTGGTCGAGCGCGGCGACGACGAGGAAGATGCCGACGGTCGTCACGACGAGGCCGATCGGCAGCAGGTCGAGGCCGAGCCGGTCCGGGCGCCGGATCGCGAACCCGGCGAGCAGGGTCGCCGCCGCCGCACCCGCCGCGACCCACGGCGTCACACCGACCGCGACGGCGACGCCGAGCCCGCCGCACGCGACGGCCGAGAGCACGAGAAGCGTTCTCGACGCACCGGTCTCGCCGCCGTCCGGGCCGGTGCCGTCCGACGACGCGGCGTCGCCCCCGACCCCGTATCGGCCACGCAGCTCCCTGCGGTGCAGCAACCACAGCACCACGACACTTGTCATGATGCACGCGATGCCCGGGAGCCACAGCGCTCCCGCCCAGCGGGCGGCGCTCCAGCCGACGCGCTCGACGGCGAGCAGGTTCGTGAGGTTGGACACGGGCAGCAGCAGCGACGCGGTGTTCGCGAGCCACACCGTCGTCATCGCGAACGGCACGGGGGAGAGCCCGAGCCGCGCGGCGAGCGCGAGGACGACCGGGGTCAGCAGGACGGCGGTGGTGTCGAGCGAGAGAAGCACCGTCGTCGCGGTCGCGAGGACGACGACGAGCAGCCACAGTGCGAGGACCCGCCCGCGGGCCGCCCGGGCCGCGAGCGCCGCGGCGGCATCGAAGAGCCCGGCCGCGTCGGCGAGCTCGGCGACGACGGTGACCGCGGCGAGGAACGCGAGCACCGGCCAGACCCGCACGAGAACGGCGCCCGCGTCCCCCCGGGGCAGCACCCCGGTGACGACGGCGAGCGCGGCCGCCGCGCCGAGCGCCCAGGTCACGCGGGTACGGGATGACGGCGGAGCACGCTACCCCTCGACGAACGCGGCGGCCGCCGCGAGGTCGCCGGGGGTGTCGAGGTCGAGGGACTCCAGCGTCCCGACCGGCGTCCGGAGCAGCTGCATTGACTCCACGAGGTCGCGGACCGCGCGCCCTGCAACCGGTCGCGCGTCGAGCACCAGCCGCAGCGGCGCCGTCCGGTACGCCGCGAGCAGCGGCTGGCTGCGGCCCTGCGGGTCCACGCCGAGCGCACCGTCGGCGTCCTGACCGGGGCGTGCGGCATCCGTGGCGAGCGCGTCGACGAGCCGGCGCAGTGCGGGGCCGCCGAACGGGACGTCCCCGGCCGTCACCGCGACGACCGTGACGTCCGAGGGAAGCGCGGCGACCCCGACTGCGAGCCCGGCGACCGGTCCACCGCCCGGGGGGTCCTCCCGGGTCCAGCGGACGCCGCGACCTCCAACCACGTCGACCTCGGCGGCCGCCGGGTGGCCGGCGGGAGCGACGACGACGACCGGCACGTGCGGCCCCAGCGCCCGCCGAACGCCTCGGACGACATGGGCGAGAACGGGTCTGCTGCCGAGCCGGGCGGCCGTCTTGTCCGTGCCGCCCCACCGCCGGGACCCCCCGCCCGCGAGCACGACCACCCCGACCGAGGTCGGGCCGCCGGTCTCGCCGCGGTCACCCGTTGGGCCGGACGGGTGGGGAGTCGGGGAGATCGGCACGATGCCAGTGTCGCAACGCCGGCGGAGACCGCCAGCGCAATCGGCCGCGCGGGGGAGCCGGCCTGCGACGCCCGGGTGAACCTGGGCCCGCGCCCTCGATCCCGCAGGGGATCAGGCCGATGCACAGCAGACATCCGGCGCCGTCCCTTCGTCGCGCCGCGGTGCGCGTCGAGGGGAGCTGACAGCCTGCATGCGACACCTGGGCATCCGGTGGAAGGTCCTCACCGTTCTCGCGCTTCCGGTGCTCGCGCTGGCCGTGGCCTCCGGCGCCGTCGTCTGGACCGCTCTCTCGGATGCTGCCGCCGCGCAGCGCGCGGGGCGGCTCGCCGCCACCGGTGACGTCTTCGGCCGTACCGCCGCAGCGCTGCAGGCCGAACGGCTCGCCTCGGTCCGGCTCCTCGAGGGCGACACGTCCGCCCGCGCGGACCTCGACAGGGCCCGCGGACGGACCGACACCGCGGTGGGCGCGCTCAACCTCGCCCTCGTCACCTCGCAGGTCGCCCAGCTGTCGGAGCAGGCCGCGTCGGCGGTCGACCAGGCCCGGCAGGCGCACACCCGCCTGCGCACGGTCCGGGCGGGCGTCGACTCCGGAGCGGTCGACACCGGGCTCGCCGAGCAGATCTACACCGACGTCGTGCGCACGGACGTCGACCTCCCCGCCCGGATCGCCGACGGGCTGGCCGACCGCGCCCTCGCCCAGCCGCTCACCGCGTCCTCGCTCCTCGGCCGGGTCGGCGAGGCCGCCGCCCGCGAGCAGCTCGTCGGGCTGTTGATGATCCGGGGCGGGGTGCCGACCCCGCTCCAGCAGCGGGATCTCGCGCTCGCGGTGCTCGACGAGGACCGGACCCTGCAGCAGTTCCGCGCCGCCGCCACCTCGAGCCAGATCACCGCGCTGTCGAACGCGCTCACGTCGGGCCGGGTCACCGACGCCGACCTGGGCCGGCTCCGCGCAGCGCTGCTGGAGGCCGGGACGACCGCCGAGATCCCCGTGACCACGGCGGACTGGACATGGACGACGGGCCAGCGCGCCGACCAGCTCCGCGCCGTCGGGCACCTCGTCACGGCCCAGGCCTCGACCGAGGCCGAGAGCGTCGTGACGGCGGCCCGGCTCCGGGCCGCGGTCGCGCTCGGTTCCGTCGTCGTCCTCGTCGGGATCTGCGTGCTGCTGGCCCTCGTCCTCTCCCGCCGGATCACCGCGCCGCTGCGCGGGCTCACGAACGACGTGAGCCGGCTCGCGGTCGACCTGCCGCGGCTCGTCGAGCAGGTCGCGACCGGGCAGGACGTCGCGCTGCCCGAGGTCGCCGTGACCGCCCGGGACGAGGTCGGCGCGCTCGCGGTCGCGTTCCGGTCCGTCCACGAGACGACGCTCGACGTCGCCCGGGAGCAGGCGGCGCTGCGTGGCGCGGTCGCCGACATGTTCGTCAGCGTCGCCCGCCGCAACCAAGTGCTCCTGTCCCGCCAGCTCGCGTTCATCGACCATCTCGAGCGCCGTGAGGAGAACCCCGACGCGCTCGACAACCTCTTCCGGCTCGACCACCTCGCGACTCGGATGCGGCGCAACGCCGAGTCGCTGCTCGTCCTCGCCGGTGCCGAAGGAGGCCGGCGGCTGCGAGAGCCGATGCCGCTCTCCGACGTCGTCCGGACGGCGATCAGCGAGGTCGAGCACTTCGACCGGGTGCGGCTCTCCGCGCCCGTCGACCCGCCCGTCGTCGCGCACCTCGCGCTGCCCGCGGCGCACCTCGTCGCCGAGCTCGTCGAGAACGCAACCGCGTTCTCCGACCCGGGGGCGCCGGTGCTCGTCGAGACCGCGGCGACCGCTGAGGGCGTCCGGGTCAGCGTGCGCGACTCCGGGCTCGGCCTCTCCGCGGCCGAGCTCGCCGAGGCGAACGCCCGTCTCGCGACGACGACCGTGACGGACGTCGTGGGGTCCCAGCGGCTCGGGTTCTTCGTCGTCGCCCGGCTCGCGGCGAAGATCGGTGCGACGGTGCGGCTCGCGGCGGCCGTCGGCGGCGGCACCGTCGCGTACGTCGACCTGTCCCCGGTGGTCTTCGTGCCCGGCACGGTCGCCGAGCGGCCCGGGGCGCCGCGCGGCGGTGAGCCGCCGGCCGATGGGCAGACCGAGGTGTCGGTGGAGAGGGCGGCCGTGCGCGGCGGTGAGCCGCCGGCCGAAGCGCAGACCGACGTGTCGGTGGAGAGAGCGGCCGTGACGCCGGACCCGGTCGTCCCCGAGGCGCGGCGCGCGGACGCGCTCGTACCGGCCGAGGTCGTGACTCACGTCGAGCCGGTGAGCCACGTCGAGGCCGTGACCCAGTCCGATGTCCTGACCGCGCCCGGCCCGGACGCCGGGCGGCTCGTGCTCGACCTCGAGACCGCGACGAGCACGGTCGTCGAGTCCCCGCAGGAGCAGCCGTTCGCCCGGCTCGTCGACCCGCCCGCCGGGGCGACCGGGGGCTCCGGGGCCGAGAAGGCAGCCGTGACGGACGCCGAGACGCCGGTCGGGACCGACGACCGGACCGACGCCGGGACCGACGCCGATGCGGCGGCCGCCCCGGCGGAGGGATCCGACGTCGCGACCCCCCCGGAGGAGGCCGACGCAGCCGACGCCGTCGCCCTGACCCCGCCCGACCCGGTCGGCGGCGCGGGGGCCGCCGCGCCGCCGGCGGTCGTCCCCTTCGCCGAGCCGGCGCCGTCCGTCGACAGAGCCGACGACAGAGCCGACGACAGAGCCGACGACAGAGCCGACGACGGAGCCGACGACGGAGCCGACGACGGAGCCGACGACGGAGCCGACGACGGGGCCGACGACGCAGCCGACGACGCAGCCGTCCACAGAGCCGTCGCCGAGGGTGTCGAACCGGTCGTGCCCGCACGGCTGCCGCGGCAGGCCCGGCTCTGCGACGCAGAGCTCGCCCAGCTTCCGCCTCCGCTGCTCCCGGCCGTCGCGGCGGCCGAGCCGTCGCCGGAGCCATCACCGGGGCCGTCTCGGGAGCCTGGTGCCGGGCCCGCCGGCGAGCGAGACCCGCGAGCCCCGCACGAGGCGGATGCCGCGCCGACCGCCGAGGGCGGCGACCGATCCGCTCCGCCGACCGGTCGGGACGTCGGTGCTCCGCCGGTGACGCCGACCTTCAAC
This sequence comes from uncultured Actinomycetota bacterium, assembly GCA_963750565.1. Lineage (GTDB taxonomy): Bacteria > Actinomycetota > Actinomycetes > Actinomycetales > Kineosporiaceae > R-H-3. The sequence goes on from CAVVRA010000001.1 coordinate 186,045, forward strand.
GTCCCGCTCGGCGCGCGGACGGTCGATGTCCTCCCGCAGGGCAGCCGTCCCGCACGGCGGCGCGGCTGGCGCCGTGGCTCCGACGACAGCGACCGATGGGCCGAGCCGCAGCCGGCCGCCGGCATCGAGCCGGGCGGCGCCCCCAGGCCTCGAGCCACCGAGCCACCGAGCCGCCGCGAGGTCCGCCACGGGTTCGGCTGGCTGCCGCCCGAGTCGCCGGACCTGTTCCCCGGGCACAGCCCCCGGGCCGAGTCCCGCACCGGCATCGGTCCGCAGGCCGACCCTGTGGCGGTTCCCGACGCGGCGGCCGGCGCGGGTGCGGCCGGCGCGGCTCCGGCCGGCGCCGCGGTCCCGGTGGGCCGGTCCCGGCTCGGTGCCGGCCGATGGGGACTGGACCCGGCCGACCCGGACGAGGAGCGGCTGCGGCACGCCATCGCGTCCGAGGCGCTCACGGAGCTGAGCCGGCTGTCCGCGTACAGCCCGACGACGGTCAGTGCCTCGCCGGCAGGGTCGCTCACCCGGCGCTCACCGACTCCTGTCCCGGCGCCCGAGCCTGTCATCCCGACCGGACTCCCGACCGGTCATCCCGCTGCGGGCCCGCTCCCCTCCGCTGCGACGGCGCCCCTGTTCGGCGGTGCGGCCCCCGAGCGGTTCGCCGAGCCGAGCGAACCGTTCCCCGGGGCCGCAGGCACCGTCGCACCGCGGTCCGTGCCGTCCCCGCCGTCCGGTGCTACACCCTCCGACGTCCGGTCCGCGGGTGCGACGCCGTCCGCGCTGCCGTCGCGGGTCCGCCCGCGCGGCGCCGCTGCGGCCGACGGACCGGTGGTCCCGGCACGGCCGCGGACCGCCGACGGGGTCCGGTCCACCCTGGCCGGCTTCACGGACGGCGTCCGGCGCGGGCGGCGGGTCGTGACGCCCGGCGGGCTGTCCGACGGGCCGCACCCCGACGGCGACGGGTCCGGCGCGTGACCGCCCCCGACCCGCCCGCCGGCAGCTCCCGGCCGTCCGGCCCGGCCCCCGCCGACGGGCATCCGGCCCGCCCGGACGCCACCCCCCCGGCCCGACCTGCCGTTCCATCCGGCCCGACCCTGCGGAGGACGAGACCGTGACACCCCTGAGCGCCGAGGCGACGACCTTCGGCTGGCTGCTCGACAACTTCGTCAAGAGCGTCCCCGGCGTGCGGCACACCCTCGTCGTGTCGGCGGACGGGCTGCTCATGGCGATGTCCGACGACCTCGACCGGACGAGTGGGGACCAGCTCGCCGCCATCGTCGCGGGGATGTCGAGCCTGACCCGGGGCGCCGCGCGGCAGCTGCGCACCGGCGACGTCCGGCAGTCGATCGTCGAGACCGACACCGCGTTCCTGCTCCTCATGACGGTCTCCGACGGGTCGGTGCTCGCCGTCGTCGCGGACGCGGCGTGCGACGTCGGGCTCGTCGGGTACGAGATGGCGCTTCTCGTGAGCCGGACCGAGTCGACGCTCACGCCGCAGCTCGTCTCCGAGATGCGCGCGAACCTGCCGCTCGCGGGGCCGACGCGCAGCGCCGTCGGAGGCTGAAGCGGTGACCGGACGACGACACCCCCGCCCGGACGTCGGCGGCCACGAGGTCGTGGAGGCGGCCTCGGTCCGCCCCTACATGGTGACCGGTGGTCGGACGCGGCCGAGCGGCGACGACCTGCCGATCGAGGCGCTCGTCGAGTGCCTCGACGAGCCCGACGCCGACGCATCGGACGCCGTGGCGGCCTCCCGGGCCGCGAAGGCGTCCCTCGCCGGTCCGGAGAGCCGGCGCATCCTCGAGCTCACCGCGGGGCGGTACCTGTCGATCGCCGAGATCTCGGCGCACGCTCACCTGCCGGTCGGCGTCGTGCGCGTCCTCGTCGCGGACCTCGCGGACGTCGGCCGCGTGCGTGTCCACGGCCTCACCGCGGCCGCCGCGGCCGATCCGACCGACCCGTCCGGAAGCGCCGCCGCGCTCGCAGTCCTGGAGAGTGTTCTCGATGGCATTTCCGCGCTCTGACGTCGCGGCGCGCGCCGCCGCCGGTCCGGTCCTGCCGCAGCAACCCGGTCCCGTGGACGGGCGGGAGGTCCCGCCGACCGTCGTCAAGATCGTCGTAGCCGGCGGGTTCGCCGTCGGCAAGACGACCTTCATCGGGTCGATCTCCGACATCGAGCCGCTGTCGACCGAGGCCGCGATGACCGAGCACTCGGTCGGCGTCGACGACGCCGGCCTGGTCAGCGACCGCAAGACGTCGACGACGGTGGCGATGGACTTCGGCCGGATCACGCTGCCGGGCAACCTGTGGCTGTACCTGTTCGGCACCCCCGGGCAGGACCGGTTCCTCTTCATGTGGGACGACCTCGTCCGGGGCGCGATCGGCGCGGTCGTCCTCGTCGACACCGACCGGCTCGAGCACTGCTTCCCGGCGGTGGACTACTTCGAGTCCCGGCGCATCCCGTTCGTCGTCGCGGTGAACTGCTTCGACGGGGTCGCCCGGCACACCCTCGACGACATCCGGACGGCGCTCGCGATTCCGGGCGAGGTCCCCGTGATCTACACCGACGCGCGGTCCCGGGCGGCGACGAAGCAGGCCCTCGTCACCGTCGTCCGGACGGCGATGAGCCGGCTCACGGGGGCCCGGGCCTGACCGCGGCGCGGCTGTGGTGTGCGGCGGCGACCCTTCCCGGAAAGGAATCGGTCACGGAACGCGCCGGGGGCGCGGTTGGGGGCGCGGCACACCACCGGCATCGGCCGTGGCGCCGGGCGCCGGGCGCCGGCAGGCAGCGAACGGCACGCGGGCGGGCAACGTCCGGGTCCCGGTCCCCCACTGTCCACCCAGCCCGTGCGAGGGCTCGACGACCTGTCGTGTGAGCGCGCCCAGGCGGGTGTGGCCCTTCAGCCTGCTCGACCCGCGGGCCGTGGGGAGGTTCACCACCATCTGGATCGCCCACGTGTGTTCGGCCTCCCACTCGTCACGTTCCTGCTCCACAGACTTCCTGGAACGAGGTGCTCGTCGGTAGACTTCCTGGAACGAGGTGCTCGTCGGTCTCGTGGTCGGCACGACGGAGAACCGGCCGATGACGGCTGCACCCGCGGACCTCGCCGGCACCCGCGGCCAGGAGTGACAGCGGGGCGTCGTCCGGGTTCTCCCGACGGCGGCCCCTCCGCCGTCCCGCCAGCGCCCACCGCCGCGCCGCCCGCCGCCCCCCGCCGCACCGTGCCCCACCGCAGCGCCGCCCCCCTGCTCGCGACGCCCCCATTCGTCACTAGAGCGCTCTAACGGTCGACACGCCGCCCTGGGTGCTCGTTCTTGTGGAGTTCGGTACGCCTCGGACGGCGTGAGCCGGCAGTCGCAGGGTGACGTGCAGACCCGTTCAGGCCGGCAGGAAGGACAGCCGGACCCGCCGGGTCGGGTTGTCGCCGTTGCTGTCGACGAGGACGACCCTCTGCCACGTGCCGAGCGCTGGCCGGCCGTCGAGCACCGGCACCGTCATCGACGGAGCGACGAACGCCGGCAGCACGTGGTCGCGGCCGTGGCCGAGGGACCCGTGCCGGTGCCGGTACACGTCCTCGCGCGGAAGCAGCCGGTCGACGACGGCCGCGAGGTCCGGCTCGCTGCCCGACCCGGTCTCCATGACGGCGACGCCCGCTGTCGCGTGTGGGACGAAGACGTGCGCGAGGCCGTCGCCCTTGCCCCGGCAGAAGCCGGTGACCTCGTCGGTGATGTCCGTGACGAGGGTGCTCCCGGTCCGCACGGTGAGCTCGACGCTGTCCATGCGAACCAGCCAACCACGCCGTCGGTCGATCATCCTTTCGTCCAGCCGGTCGTCCAGCCGGTCGTCCCGCCGGCCGTCCCGCCGGCCGTCCCGCCGGCCGTCTCGCCGGCCGTCTCGCCGGTTGCCCACCGCCCGGCTGCTACTGTTCGCTGGATCGGTGCCGTGCTTCGCGCGCGGCACCGTGGGTGCAGACCAGCGAAGCCGGTGGGAGTCCGGCGCTGTCCCGCAACTGTGAAGCCGCTCGACGGCCGAGACCGCCAGGTCAAGGCCCGACGGCGGTCAGCCAGGTCGCCTGCCTGCATCGACGTCCTCGACCTCGAGGTAAGGGTCGCGCGTCGGGCGAGGGACCCGCGTGCATCCCTGCCCCCGCACATCGGAGTCCTGACATGCATCGCGCCCCCCAGCTGCCCGGCGGTCGGACCCGCCGGGACGTCCTCGCGGCCGCGCTCGGAGCCGGACTGCTCACCCTCGCCGCCTGCGGCGGCTCGTCGGGCGGATCCACGGCGTCCGCCAGCGGGTCGGCCGCTGCCTCGCCGTCCACGAGCGCGCCCGCCGCGTACCCGGTCACCGTTACGGGTGCCAACGGTACGGTCACGCTCGAGAAGCAGCCGTCGCACATCGTGTCGCTGTCGCCGACGGCCACCGAGATGCTCTTCGCGGTCGGCGCCGGCTCCCAGGTCGTGGCCGTCGACGACCAGTCGACCTACCCGACCGACGCCCCGAAGACGAAGCTCTCGGGCTTCCAGCCGAACGCCGAGGCGGTGGCCGGGTACGACCCCGACCTCGTCGTCGCCTCGAACGACGCCAACGGCCTCGTCGCCTCTCTGACGAAGCTCAAGGTCCCAGTGATCCTTCTGCCCGCCGCCGCCACCCTCGACGAGTCGTACGCCCAGATCGCGACGCTCGGCCAGGCGACCGGCCACGCGGACGACGCCTCGAAGGTGAGCCAGCAGACGAAGGATCGGATCGCTGCCGCGGTCGCCTCCGTACCGGCGAGCGTCAAGGGTCAGAAGGTCTACCACGAGCTCGACAACACGTTCTACAGCGTCACGAGCAAGACGTTCATCGGCAGCATCTACAGCCAGTTCGGGCTGACGAACATCGCGGACGGCGCGAAGGACGCCTCCGGCGGCTACCCGCAGCTCAGCGCCGAGTACGTCGTGAAGTCGGCCCCCGACCTCATCGTCCTGGCCGACACGAAGTGCTGCCAGCAGTCGGCGGCCACCGTGGCCGAGCGGCCCGGCTTCGCGGCGGTGCCGGCGGTGAAGAATGGCCACGTGCTCGAGGCCGACGACGACATCGCCTCCCGGTGGGGTCCGCGAGTCGCGGACTTCGCCGAGTCGGTCGCCAAGGAGCTCACCGAGCAGTGACCGGCCGGCCGGCCGTCACCCTCCGACGGCAGCCCTCCGGCAGGACCGCGGCGCGAACCGGCGTGGCGGACCACCGACAGGAGTACGGCATGGACGTCATCAGGCGGCAGCGTGCCGCGGCCCTCGGGGTCGCCGGCATGCTGCTGCTGCTCGCCGTGCTCGTCGCGACGAGCCGCGGGGTCACCCCGCTGCCGACGTCGGGCATCGTGTCGACGCTGCTGCGCGCGATCGGGTTCGAGATCGGGACCCCGCTGCCGGACGTCGACGCGCGGGTTCTCCTCGACATCCGGCTCCCGCGGGTGCTCCTCGTGGCTCTTGTCGGCGGGGTCCTCGCGCTCGCGGGTGCGTCCTACCAGGGCGTGTTCCGCAACCCGCTCGCGGACCCCTACCTGCTCGGGGCGGCTGCCGGCGCCGGGCTCGGCTCGACGCTCGTCATCGCCTACGCGCCGCAGGACGTCGGCCCGGTCGGGGCGCTCCCCGTCGCCGCGTTCCTCGGCGCGCTCGGGGGCGTGGGGCTGGCGTACGCGCTCGGCACGGCCGCCGGTCGCGGTCAGGGCGGGAGCGCGACGCTGTTGCTCGCCGGGGTGGCGGTCGCGTCGTTCCTCACCGCGATGCAGACCCTTGTGCAGCAAGCGCACACGGACAACCTGCGCCAGGTCTACGGCTGGATCCTCGGTCAGCTGGGCACGGCCGACTGGCCGCAGCTGGCTATGGTGCTGCCCTACATGGCGGTCTCGACGGTCGTCATGCTCGCGTCGGCGCGGGCCCTCGACGTCCTCGCCGTCGGTGACGACGAGGCGACGACCCTGGGAGTGCGGCCGCGCCGGGTCCGGTTCGCGGTGCTCGTCGCGGCGTCCCTGGGCACGGCGGCGGCGGTGGCGGTGAGCGGGCTCATCGGGTTCGTCGGGCTCGTCGTGCCGCACATCGTCCGGCGACTCGCGGGCGGCTCGTACCGTACGGTGCTGCCGGTGTCGCTGCTCGGGGGTGCGGCGTTCCTCGTCGCTGCCGATCTCGTCGCCCGCACCGTCATCGCGCCCGGCGAGCTGCCGATCGGCGTCGTGACGGCGTTCGTGGGCGCGCCGTTCTTCGCCGTGCTTCTGCGGCTCGGCGGAGGGTCTGCGTGAGTGGCGCGCAGGGGAGGGGCCGATGATCCGTCGACGGGTGCGGAGCCGGACGCCGGACGCGGGCGACCTGGCGGACGCCGTGGACGACGCGATCGGCTGGGCAGGCGCGCTGCTCGAGGTCCGCGGCGTCGGCGCGACGCTCGGCCGGGCGCGGGTGCTCGACGCGGTGGACCTCACGGTCGAGCCGCGCACCTGGACGGCGATCATCGGCCCGAACGGGGCCGGCAAGTCCACTCTGCTCCGGGCGGTCGCCGGCCTGCTTCGGCACGACGGGCAGGTGCTCGTGGACGGCCTTGACGTCGACCAGCTCTCGCCTCGGGAGCGCGCGGCCAGGATCGGGTACGCGCCCCAGGTCCCCGTGCTGCCGGACGGCGTCCGGGTCGGGGAGTACGTGCTCCTCGGCCGGACGCCCTACCACCCGCTCCTGCGGGGCGCCGGCGACGCGGACCACGCCGTCGCCCGGGAGTCGCTCGCCCGGCTCGACCTCGACGGCTTCGCCGACCGCCCCCTGCGGACGCTGTCCGGTGGTGAACGGCAGCGGGCGGTACTGGCCCGCGCGCTCGCCCAGCAGCCGCGGCTCCTCCTCCTCGACGAGCCCACGGCGTCCCTCGACCTCGGCCACGCCCAGCAGCTCCTCGAGCTCGTCGACGAGCTGCGCCGCGAGGAGGGTCTCACGGTGCTGAGCACCCTTCACGACCTTGCTCTCGCCGGCCAGTACGCCGACCGCCTCGTGCTCCTGTCGGCCGGTTGCGTCGTCACCGCGGGCCCACCCACCCAGGTGCTCACGGAGACCGTGCTCGAGGAGCACTACGGCGCGGTCGCCGAGGTGGTCGACGGCCCGGACGGCGTCCGGGTGCACCCGCTGCGTCCGGGCGGTGGTGGCCGTAACCGTTCCGGCCGGATTCACGCCGGCCGATGACGCACGCTGTGCGCGCATGACCACCCGTCCCACCGCGGGGGCCGGGTCATCTGCCGGCGCCGAGACGGCACATCCGGCGACGCCACGGTCCGCGGGCGCGGACGACCCCTCCGAGCCTGGCGTCGTCGGCACGAGCCACGCGGCGCAACCGGTCGGCGGCACCGGCCCGGCGCCTTCCGCCCCCGGCTCCACCCGTGCAGGCGGACTACGTCTCGTCGAGCGTGAGGAGGACGGGCGGACCTGGCCCGTCCTCGTGTGGGCGCCCGGCCCCGGCTGGCGGATGGTCTCCACAGCGGTCGTCGGCGGGGGCATCGGACCACGGGCGTGGTGGCTCAACGCCAAGGTGTCGATGCAGTACCACGACCCGGACCCCGCCCGGCACGTCCTCGAGATCGCCGCCGCGGTCGGCGCGAGCGGAGCGGGCGTCGGCATGGTGACCGCCGCCGACATCACCCGGTGGTCCACGGCCGAGGACGGTGGGGTCACGGCCGTCGCGACCGTCGGTCTCGGGCTGCCGGTGTGGGCGGCGGCCGACGACGCGACGGTGCGGCGCGAGACAGGCACGATCAATGTGCTCGTCCGCGTCCCCGTGCCACTGACGGACGCCGCGCTCGTCAACGCAGTCGTCACGGCGACGGAGGCGAAGACCCAGGCGCTCGTCGAGGCTGACGTGCCTGGCACCGGGACCTCGTCCGACGCGGTCTGCATCGCCTGCCCGGACCCCGGATGGGCAGCTCCGGGTGTCGGTAGCGTCGCCGGCGACGACACGGTTCCGGGACACGGTCGGATGCCGGCCGCGGCCGAGTACGGCGGTCCGAGATCGCTCTGGGGCGTACGGATCGCACGCACCGTGCACCGCGTGGTCGCCACCGGCACCGCGGACTGGCTCGCCCGGCATCCCGACGGAGACCCGCACCGCCGTTGGCCGCGGACCTGACCCCGTCACCACTGCAACCTCGTCATCCGGCGGTGCAGGCCGGTGACCCACCGTCGTATCGCGCCGGGCAGCACGTACGACCCCAGCTGCTCGACGCTGTCCCGCACGCTCGCGTCGTCCTCGGCGAGCAGCCGGGACAGCTGGTCGGCCATGCGCTCCCGGACCGGCTGCGCCGTGACGCTGTTGACGTTCCGCTCGGCCGCCCATCGGTTCTCGTCAAGGCTCACGTAGTCCTGCCCGAAGTAGCCGCCGAGCAGGAGGGTCAGGTCGGGATACCGCTCTCGTGCCTCGGTCGGCAGATCCTTCTCCGGGTAGGCGGTCCCGATGTACGGCTTGCCCGTCTCGTACTCGCGCCGCATGAGGACGACACATCCCGTGGCCTCGTACCGCGTGGGCTCGAACTGTGAGGAGGTGCCGGGCGCCGCGAAGGACGCCGTGTCGGAGGCGAGAAGGAAGTGCCCGACCGGTCGACCGAGGTCCGCGTAGAGGTGGAGCCGGTAGGTCCCGTCGTGCTCGGCGGCCCACGCCCGGAAGGCGGACTCGTTGGCCCGAAGCACCTCCGTCGCGGCGCGGTTCGCCGTCTCCTTGTCGGTGAAGCGCCCGCTCCGCGGAGGAACGATGCCGTCCAACGTCATCGTCTGCGGGTTGCGATGAGGGTAGAACGCCTCGATGTGCTCGCGCAGGTAGCGCAGCCAGGTGCTGTACGAGTTCCCCGCAGGCAGAGCCATCTGCTGACCCATGTACTGGTTCTGCTCCTCGGGATCCCGGGCATCGAGGTCCGGGAAGACCTGGTCCAGCTCGGCGAGCCACGCCGCGAGTCCGGAGTCGGGCCACCAGGAGGTCGCCGCCTCGGCGGGCGCGTCGCTGTCGAGGTTGTCGTCCTCGCAGTACGGCCCGTAGTAGCCCAGCATGTTGTCCAGCCGCGGGCACCTGGCTCTGTTGAAGTGCGTCATGAGGACTCCACATACGCGGTGTAGATGTAGGGACCATCCGGTCCGTGGGTCAGGCGGAGAACGAGGACGTTCCCCTCATCGAGGCGAAATCCGCCGGGTGCCGGTGTCATCACCTGACCGAGTGGGTCCAGTGATCGGTACTTGATGAGGAGCTTCTTCCCGACCGGGGCGTTGGCGAGAGCCTTGAGCTCGGCCTCATGAGCCCGTAGGGCCTCTGTGATGGCACCTTCCGCCGCAGCACGATCGGTGAACCTCGATGCCTGCGGCGGGATGGCGCCGCGCGTCGACTCATCGACGAGCGTGCCATAGGTGAGACGATCCATGAGGTACTCGTCATCGACGTCCACATGGCGCCGCAAGGCGTGGCCGAGTTCGGCGTGTTCGTGCCGTTCGAGGTCGACACCCTCGAGCATCTCGTCGACGGTCTGAAGGACGGGCTTGGGGGCGGTGCGGTCGGCGATGTTCTTCGCGAACCGCACGGCGCCGAGGTCGCGGCTCGTGCCGAGCCACTTCGGGCCGGGGAGGAACAGGACGGCCAGCGAGGCGGCGGCCTCGCCGTAGTGGCCCGACCGCCAGGCGTCGACGTCGATCAGTGCCGCCGCCGTCCCGCGCGGGTCGGACGCTGCGCCCGCGAGCCCGCGGAGCGTCTTGCCGGGCAGGCCGGACACGTTGTCCCACCAGCGGTTCCGGTCGACGAGAGCCAGCCCGGTCAGCCCCCAGGCTTGCCGCGCGGGATCGGCCACGTACCCCGCCCACACCGTGCGTGCCGCGCTCTCGACCTGGTCCTGCACGTCGAGCGGCCGGTCGGTGATGCCGTCCCGCAGCGCGACGAGGCGTCGGGCGGCGACGTCGACCGCGACCCAGTACGCCTCGCGGGCGGCGTGCCACCGACGCAGGCCGGCGTCGATCTCGGCCTGTAGCGACGCGTCGAGCGCGGGGTCATAGGCGAGTGCAGCGGCCGCGACCACGTGCCGCTGCACCGCTTCGAGCCGTTCGGCGGTCGCCCGCATCTCGGCAAGGGCGGGAGCGGCGGCCCGCAGCCAGTCGAGCACGACGCCCGCACCGGCCGACGCCACCTCGGCCAGCTGCACCGTCCGCCGAGCCATGCGTTCCCGGACCACGCGGTAGGCGTCGGCGGCCTCACCCGACCAACAGACGGCCGTCGCCGGCGCCGCGGACAAGGCGTCCGCCGCGGCCTGCGCCGCAGCGGCGACGGACGCCAGACCCGAGGCGGCGTCCCACGCGGCCTCCGGCTGCACCCGCGGCAGGACGTACCCGTCCGCGTCCATCGGCATCCTGATCACGGCGGCACCGTAGCCGCGTCCCGCGACACCCCGGTTTGGTTGTCCACAGGTCTCGTGGTGGCGCCGAGGTTGTCCACAGACAGGCGCTGCGGCGATCACGTTTGTCACCCGTTCGGTCTAGGGTGACGCCCGTGAACGGGGAGATCACGGCGACAGCAGGGCGACGAGTGGCACCTGCCGCCGTTGCGCTCGGCGTGGCATTGCTTGGTGCCCTGGTTGCAGCAGTTGTACTGTCTCACGGTGATTCAGATACCCTGGCACCCAATCCCAACGATCCTGTGACGGCTGCGCCGTCCTCGGCCACTTCCGCCGCGGCTGCGGTTTCAAGTCAGACAATCATGCGCCCGTCGCTGCCGTTGCCGGCTGGCAAACGCACCGCTGAGGGTGCTCGGGCATTTCTTGCGTACTTCTTCGCCGTTTATCAATACTCCTTTATGTCACTCGACGTCGAACCCCTCAAGGCTATTAGTGGTGAGGATTGTGCGTTCTGCAGTAGTGCCGTTGCTACCATTAACGAGATTCGATCAGCGGGCTCTCGGGCTGAAGGTGCGAGGGTAACCATCCTTACCTCGGTTGTTCAGCCCGGCGGAAATCCGGCCAGCGGATATATCGTGAACAGCCTCTTAAGGCAGGAGCCTGGACGCACGGTTGGGCCGGACGGATCTGTTCGCGCCTCCGCGAATGCATCCGAAAGACGGCTCGACGCCCTTATTCGTTGGGAGGGGGGCAAATGGATTCTCACAGGTGTCGATACCGCCACTCGTTAGCGTGCCTCTTTGCGCTACTTCTCTTAGTCCAGATCAGCGGACCTGCGATTGCCGGTGAGTCATCAGATATCGGTGCCGTGGCCGAGGGGCATACGATCGACTTGCATGCCAGCGCCGCTCAAGGAGACGGGTCGGGCCGCGGGAAGGCGCGAGCATCTTCCATCGTTCACATATACATCCCCGCGTGCGGCGGCAACTCCCCCGACGCCACCGACGGCGCCGCGATCCTCTGCCCAGGCGCACGGCAGATGTGCGCGACGACACCCGAGCCGACAGACGTCATGTACTGGCGGTTCAGCGCGGTCCGCTCACCGGACGGCACGACAACACCGTGGCAGGCCGCCGGCTCCGCGTGCATGAACCCTGAGGACGTGCCGACCGGGGCGGTGCCGGCGTTCACGCTGGAGGACTTCCGCCGGCTCCCGCTGCCGGCGGCGGGACTGCATGTGCAGCCGTCGAACGGCCGGACCCTCGTCACCGTCCCCACGAACCTCTACGCGACGAGCGCGCCGGCCACATTCCGGGTGACCCTGCTCGGCACGCCGATCGTCGTCCGGGCCACGCCGACGGCGTGGACCTGGACCTACGGCGACGGCACCCGGCGCACCTTCACGTCGCCCGGCGGCCCGTACCCGAGCCTGGACACCGCTCACACGTACACCCGCGCCGGTCGCTACACGGTCACGCTCACGACGACCTGGACGGGCACGTACAGCATCGCCGGCGGCCCAGCCGTCGCCGTCGACGGCACCGCGACCGTCGCCTCGCCCGCGACGTCTCTCCTCGCAGTCGAGACCCGGGCCGAGCTCGTCGCCGACCCGGTCGGCTGAAAACGGGCCGTTTCCGGCGTTCCCCGTGGACGGGCTCTTGGGTGTGAGTCATGGACGTGTCATCCATGAGTCGGTGCAGGTGGTTCGCTAGTCTGATTGCGGGATACGTAATCAGACTAGCGGAGGCGGCATGGGCAAGGACTACTCGACGATGACGGCGGGTCAGCTCGAGGAGTTGCGCTCCCTGATGCTTGACCGCATCGCCGCGGTGCCACAGTTCCGGCGCGGGTCGTTGCAGGTGGGCTACCGCAAGTGCGGTCGAGCGAATTGCCGGTGCGCCCGCCCCGGCGAGCAAGGACACGGCCCACGTGGGCTGTGGACCCGCACCGCGAAGGGCCCGGGTGGGTCGCGCGGGCAGTACATCCCGGTCGAGGCGATCGACCAGGTCCGTGCCGAGCTGGACAACTACGCCCAGTTCGCCTCGCTGGTTGAGGACTACATCGAGATCAACGAGGTGCTGTGCACGTCTCGGGTGGGGCCACCGGCACGCCGACCGAGGCGTGCCAACCCCGCTGCCGGCGGGGAAAAGGGGGGCTCGAGCGCCAGCCCGACGAGCAGGAAGCGCTGAGCGCATTGGCCGACCGGATCGCCGAACTGGCCGCCGAGGAGGCCCGCTGCCTGGTCGCCACCGCTGCCGGACTCCTGCGGCGCGGCGAAGAGCACGGCGAAGAGCAGGGTCAGGTGGGCGTGTTGGAAGCGATCGAGCGCGCCGCTCAGGCCGCTGCCGCCCAGATCGGGCTGGCCGCCCTGGCGGGGGTCGTGGACTGGGCCGGCACCCACACCCCGGCCCGCGCCGGCTGTCCCGACGCGGGTCATGGCGCGCGGCTGGTGGCCCGGCGCACCAAGACGGTACGCACCCTGCTGGGCAGCATCCAGACCACCCGCGGCTACTACCACTGCGCGACCTGCAAGCAGGGGTTCGCGCCGCTGGACGACCGCCTCGGCGTGGCCGGCACCAGCCTGTCCCCGGGTCTGAGCCGGGCCTGCGCACTCGCCGGTGCCGAGATGCCCTACGACAAGTCGCGGCAGTTCATCGCCACCGTGACCGGCCTGGACCTGGCCTCGACCTCGACCCTGGCCCGCACCACCCGCGCCCAGGGCGCCCGAGCCCGCGATCTGATCGCTGCCGAGCACGCCGCACCCGGACCCATCCCTGGGATCTGCACCGACGGTCCGGACCTGTGCTACATCGTCCTGGACGGCACCGGCGCCCCGATGCTGCCCAGCGAATGCGCCGACCGGCCCGGCAAACACACCGACGGCAAGGCCGGCACCCGGGAGGTCAAGATCGGATGCTTCTTCACCCAGTCCGACCGCGACCCCGACACCGGCGACCCCCTCCAAGACCCCGGCTCAGCCAGCTACATCTCCACCTTCGAACCCGCCGCGACCTTCGCCGTCCACGCCAAGGCCGAGTACCACCGCCGCGGGTTCGACCAGACCCGACAACCCATCGTGCTCGGTGACGGCGCCAAGTGGATCTGGGCCATCGCCAACGAGCGCTTCCCCCACGCCACCCAGATCGTGGACTACTTCCACGCCCGCGAACACCTCGCCGACCTGACCAAGATCCTCACCCCAGTCCTGGCCGACCCCGCCGCCTTCGAACAGGCCCTCGTCGACCACCTCGACCTCGGCGACACCACCGCGATCGCCGAGGCCATCGAAGCTCTCGACCTACCCCAGACCGCCTCCGACCTGGTCAAACCCGCCGCCACCGAGGTCGGCTACTTCACCGGCAACCACCACCGCATGCAGTACACCGACTTCCGCGCCAACGGCTACTACATCGGCTCCGGCCCCGTGGAGTCAGCCTGCAACACCATCGTCAAACAACGCGCCAAACGAGCCGGCATGCACTGGACCATCCAAGGACTCGACCCCGTCCTCGCGCTACGCACCCTGCACCAATCCGGACGCGACCACATCCTCTGGCCGGCACCACAAACCTGAC
>CAVVRA010000002.1:0-121080 GCA_963750565.1 uncultured Actinomycetota bacterium
TGAAGGGTGTTCCCCGCCTGTGCCGTGCCCACCGTCATCCTGAACCTGGGTTCAAGAATGGTCGCCTGCCGGAGCCATCAGGCACTTCCGCGTGGGAAGCGCACACCGGCTCGCATATGGCTTGGCAACCTCGCTACGAGAGCATTGGTCCAAAGAGTATTTGGCGGACTCGAACACCGCAGGGAACATGGAACTGCAGATTTGCAACTAGAACAGCTTTTCCTGTCCGGCGAGCGTCTGCTCGATCGCCGACTGCATCGCCTGGATTCTACGCCGCACGGCCTCCCCGTCAACCGCGCCGTCGACCATCGCGCGCGGCGTGCGGCGCTCGCGCAACAGGTCGTTCGCGATGTTGAGCGCCGCCATCACGGCGATGCGATCGATGCCGGTCACCTTGCCGCGATCGCGGATCTCGCGCATCTGCTTGTCGAGGTAGACGACCGCCTCGTTGAGCGCGTGCTCCTCGCCGTCGGCGCACGCGACCTTGTAGACGCGGCCCAGGATATTGACGTCGAGCGGGTGCGGTCTGCTCGCCGCGCAGCGCTGCCTTCGGCGGTCATTCGGCCTCCGTGGTCGCTCATTCGGCGGGAATGCGCGCGAGCAGCGCGTCGAGCCGCGCGGTGGCCTGCTGCACGCGATGCGCGAGATCGCGGTTGCGCTGGTGCGCCTGTGCGAGCTCGTTGCGCAACGCCTCGTTGGCCGCCCGCAGCGCCCGCGCGTGCGCGAGCAGCGTGGCGAGCCGGTGTTCGAGCGCGGCGAGTTCGTTGTCCATGGTGCGCGGTCAATTGCGCCCACTATAGGGGCCGCGCGCGCGGCGCGTCAACCGAGACTCGCGTGCTCGTCAGCGCGGCCGGCCGCGTCGCCGGTCGCAAGCGCGGCGTAGCGCACCTCGACGATCTCGAGGTCTTCGGCGCCACCCGGCGTGCGCACCGTCACCGTGTCGCCTTCGCGCGCCTTGATGAGCGCACGCGCCATCGGCGACACCCAGCTGATGTACCCGCGCCCGGTGTCGATCTCGTCGACGCCGACGATGCTGATCGTTCGCGCCGCGCCTGCGGCGTCGCGCAGCCGCACGGTCGCGCCGAAGAACACCTGATCGGCCGAGTCGTCGTCGCGCGCCGCCGCCGGGTCGACGACTTCGGCAAGGTCGAGACGGCGGACCAGGAAGCGAATGCGCCGGTCGATCTCCCGCAGTCGCTTCTTGCCGTAGATGTAGTCGCCGTTCTCGGAGCGATCGCCGTTGCCCGCCGCCCACGCGACCGTCGCGACGAGCTCGGGCCGCTCGCGCGCGAGCAGATCGTCGAGCTCGCTGCGCAGGCGCGCGAATCCGCCGGGCGTCATGTAATTTTTCGTGCCAGCGGGCAATGGCGACGCGGTCTCGGGCACGTCGTCGTCGACGTCGTCGTGCTTCGCGGGTGAACGCCTTGCTCATCGTTGCGCGGTCCGACAGGAATGCACGGCAAGAGAGGCGGACTATAGGCCAGCGGAAGTCAGCGCGGCCCGCGCGCGATCCAGCGTCGCGCACAGTTGCTCCGCGCCCGTGACGAACCGCGGTCCGGGCCGATGCAACAAGTTCGCATCGACCGCGAACAAGTTGCCGGCGCGCACCGCCGGCAGCGCGGGCCACGACCGCCATGCATCGAGCCATGCAGGACGCTGCGCCTTTCCCGTTCCCGCGACGATCGCCTCGGGCCGGGCGGCCAGCACGGCCTCCACGCTTACCAGCGGCGCCGGCAGCGACTGGCCACCGAACACGTTCTCACCGCCGCAAGCCTTGAGGGCCTCGGTGATGAGCTGTGTTCCACCGATGTTCGGCGTACATCGGCCTGTCGCCCAGCTGATAGAACACGCGGACGACACGCGTGCTGGTACAGGCGGCACCGCCAGCGCGCGGATCCGCTCGTGCAGGTCGGCCACGATCGGCGCCGCCCGCGCGCTGGTGCCCGCGAGCACGGCCAGACGTTCGATGTCGTCGGCGATGCCGCGGATCGTGCGCGGATCCGTCGTGAAGATGGGCAGCCCCAGCGCGCGCAGCGCAGCGAGTTGTGCCGTGGCCGTGTACGGCCACGTGACGACGAGGTCCGGCGCAAGCGCGACGATCCGCTCGAGGTCGATGGTCGCCGCATCGCCGACGCGCGGCAGCGCGCCCGCTTCCGGCGGCCAATCGCTGTGCGCGCCCGTGGCCACGACGGCCGCGCCCGCGCCCGCCGCAAACAGGAGCTCGGTTGCATGCGGTGCCAGGCTGACGATCCGCTGCGCCGGACGCGGCAGCGTCACGCTCGCGCCGAGATCGTCGCGCACCGCCACCTCGGCGCGAGCGATGGCGGCCGCGAGGATCGCCACCGCGAATGCGGCGAAGCGGCGTCGCGTCACGGTTGCCAGCGCACGCCCGCGAACACGGTCGCACCGCCGTCGAATAGTTCGGCGGCGAGCTCGTAGCTCTTGTCGAACACGTTGTTGCCGCGCACGAGCAGCGTCCAGCCTTTCGCGAACGGCCAATCGACGGTGAGATTGACGATGCCGTAGCCGCCCATCTTGATCGTGTTCGCCGCGTCGTCATAGCGCAGCGACGACGCGACATATTCGACGCCGAGCTGCACCGGCCCCACTTGCTGCAGCACCTGCAACGCGCCGTGCTGGCGCGCCCGGCGCGGCAGCAGGTTGCCGGTGGCGTCGTCTTCGGGACTCTGCAGATCGACCGAGCCGACGATTCGTGTGCTGCGCCACGTGAGATCGAGTCCCAGCGTCACGCCTTCGAGCGTGGCACTGGCCACGTTGTTCGGCACGCAGACGAAATTGGCGTCGCAGCCGAACACGATCTGGTCCTTCACGCGATTGCGATAGCCGATCGCGCGCGCCTCCCAGCGCACGTCGCCGTACGACGAGGTCCAGTACACGCCTGCTTCGGCGTTCTGCGAGGTCTCCGGCACGAAGTTCGGGTTGGAGAAATCCGGAAAGTAAAGATCGTTGAACGACGGCGCCCGAAAGCCGGTGTTGTAGCCGGCGGTCAGGCGCCACGAAGGCGAGAGCTTGTATCCCAGCGCGATGCCGCCGGTGGTCTTGCCGCCGTACTGGCTCGAGTCGTCGCGGCGCAGATTCGCCTGCACGGCCCATGCGTCGTAGCGCAGCTGATACACGCCGGTCGCGGAATTGGTGTCGCGTTCGGTGATGGCAAACGCCGTATCGGTGGCGAGCTGCTCCTCCCGCCGCTCGAAGACCAGCGACAGCGCGCCCAGCGGCAGCGTGACGTCGTTCTGCCACAGATATTGCCGCTGCGTGGTCTTGAACGGCGAGGTGCCGAACGCCGATTGCGACAGGGAGTCGTCGCTGCCCTCGCCACCCGTCAGCGTCGAGGTCCAGATGGCGTTGATCTTGTTCCTGCTGACGACCGACCATGCTTCGAGCGTCGTGATCGTGCGGTCGTCGAAGCCCGGGCCGCCGTCGGACTGACTGTTGAGGCGGTTGCGAAAGTATTGCACGGCGACCTCCTGTCCCGCCGCCCATGGCAGCACCGCGTTCAATCCCACGTTTGCGCTCGCATACCCATCGCGGTCATTGTTGTAGCTGAAGTTGTCCGGATTGACGATCGCGTTGAAACCCGTGCTGTTCGTGCCGCCCGCCTGGACCGAAAAGCGCAGGTCACCGATCGCACCGCGCAGCCCCGCATTGACGTTGGTCGTGTTGTAGGTGCCGTACCCTGCCGCCACGTTCCCCGCGAACGCGGTGTCCTCCGCGCGCTTGGTGAACACCTGGATCACGCCGCCGATCGCGTCGGCGCCGTAAAGGCTCGACGCCGGTCCGCGCAGGATCTCGATGCGCTCGATCTGGTCGAGCGGGATGGCTTCGAGCGCGGTCGCGCCGACCGACGACGATCCCACGCGCAGGCCGTCGATCAACACCAGCGTCTGGCCGGCGTTGGCGCCGCGCAGGAACGCGCCCGACGTGGCGCCCGCACCACCGTTGATCGTGACCTCGACGCCGGGCTGCCGCTGGAGCAACTGCGGCAGGCTCTGCGCGCCGCTGCGCAGGATCTCGTCGGCCTGGATGACGGTCACGTCGGCGAGCAGATCGGAGATCGGCTGTGGCGTGCGCGATGCGGTCACCACGACTGGATCGAGCATCGTCGCCTTGGGAGGCGAGGCGGGTTGCGCGTGCACCGCAATGGCGGCGATGGTGATGGAAAGTACGATGAAACCGATGCGCGATGCGTGACATGCGCGTTGCGCACGCGGTGGAGCGGTGGGGGGCATGACGTGCGACTCCGCGTTGCGCCGTGCATCCCCGCACGGCATTGGCTGATGGGAACAGCGCGGAGGTACATCGGCGCACGGACGTCGCGCGCACGCGGCAATGCCGCGTCCACGCAAGACAACGACCGTGCGCAACGCCACCCGCGCTGCGGTCGCCGATCCGGCGCGCCGCAACGCGGCACGCTGAACCGGGGGGCAGGCCGGTCTCCGCGGGCTTAGCCGTGCGGACCGCTTGTGCCTTCCCACCGCGTGCCGCGGCAGTGGCGTTGCTTCGGGCGGACCTCGAGTGGCTTACCGTTGCGGGGGCAGCCGCGGCTTTCGCGAATGGGCAGGTCCTTAAGCGGCACCGCGTTCCCGTTTCACCCGCCGCGGAAGAAGCCCGCGGCGGACACCTGCTGGTGCGATTGTACGCTGGCCAAAGGGGCGGACGGCACTGGCAAAAGACGGCGGCGCCTGCTATAATTCGCGCCCCTTTCTACGACCTGGCCCCCACGGATTTACCTGCCGCCCCGGGACCACGCGCGCTGTGGCAAAGAAGCTGTACATCCGCACGTTCGGCTGCCAGATGAACGAGTACGACTCGGACAAGATGGCGGACGTGCTCCATGCCTCCGACGGCCTGACGCTCACCGATCGGCCCGAGGACGCGGACGTGATCCTGTTCAACACGTGCTCGGTGCGCGAAAAGGCGCAGGAGCGGGTGTTCCACGACCTCGGCCGCGTGCGCGCGCTCAAGGCAAACAAGCCGGACCTCATGATCGGCGTCGGCGGCTGCGTCGCGTCGCAGGAAGGCGCCGCGATCGTCAGGCGCGCGCCCTACGTCGATGTCGTGTTCGGGCCCCAGACGCTGCATCGGCTGCCGCACCTGCTCGCGCAGCGCCGCGCCACCGGTCGCGCGCAGGTCGACATCAGTTTCCCCGAGATCGAGAAATTCGATCATCTGCCGCCGCCGCGCGTCGAGGGCGCGACCGCGTTCGTGTCGATCATGGAGGGCTGCAGCAAGTACTGCTCGTTCTGCGTGGTCCCGTATACGCGCGGCGAGGAAGTCTCGCGGCCGTTCGACGATGTGCTGACGGAGATCGCGGATCTCGCCGACCAGGGCGTCCTCGAAATCACGCTGCTCGGGCAGAACGTCAACGCCTATCGCGGGTCCATGGGTAGCGCGGGCGAAATCGCCGATCTCGCGACGTTGCTCGAATACGTGGCGGAAATCCCGGGGATCGAGCGTATCCGCTACACGACTCCCATCCGAAGGAAATGACGCCGCGGCTGATCGCCGCGCACGGCGCCATCGGGAAGCTGGTGGCGCACCTGCATCTGCCCGTGCAATCGGGGTCGGACCGGGTGCTCGGCGGCCATGAAGCGCGGCTACACGGCGCTCGAATACAAGTCGATCGTCCGCCGGCTGCGCGACCGCGGGCGGACCTGTCGCTGTCGTCGGATTTCATCGTCGGCTTCCCGGCGAGACCGACGCGGATTTTGCACAGACGATCAAACTCGTCGAGGACGTGGGCTTCGACGGCGCGTTCAGCTTCCTGTACAGCGCGCGGCCGGGCACGCCCGCCGCCGGGATGGCGGACCCGGTGCCGCGGACGGTCGGGCAGGCGCGCCTCGAACGATTGCAGGCGCTGCTCGAAACGCAACATCGCGCGTGCAGCGAGGCGATGGTCGGATCGCGACAGCGGGTGCTCGTCACCGGTCGCGCCGCCAGAAATGTGCGCGAGCTGGCGGCGCGCACGGAAAACAACCGCGTAGTGAACTTCGCCGGCGATCCGGCGCTCCATAATACCTATGCCGAAATAACCGTGACTCGCGCATTGCCCCATTCGCTGCGCGGAGAGCTTGTCACGAACTAGGACCTGTTAACAGGCCCTAGGCACGCCGCGACCAGCGAAGTCGCGGCAACGATTGCAGCCGGAGCGGGAGCATGAGGATGATTTACGTTCGGATTCACGGCGTCGCCGCGCTTGCCGGCGCCTGCGCGCTTGCCGGGTGCGCGACTTTGCAGGACACACCGGCCAAGGAAGCGGTCGTCGCGGCAGCCGCGGCGGTCTCGCCGCAGGCCATCGCCAACGCGCAGCGGCTGGCGGGCGCGCCGGGCAGCAACGCGCCGACCCCGCCGTCGCCGCCGAGCTCGCTGAAGACTTTCGCCGAAGTCAGCCGCGACGCGAAGGAGTTGCCGGGGCTGTTCCGCCTCTGGCAAAAGGACGAGAAGGTGTGGCTGGAGTTGGCGCCCGATCAATTCGACCACGACTATTTCTTTTCGACCAACCTCGACCAGGGGTTGGGCGAGAACCGTTTCCTGGCAGGCTCGATGGCCAGCAGCCTGTCGCGGCGCTTCGGCGGGCCCGCGATCGTGACCTTCCACAAGGTCGGCGGCAACGTGCAGATGATTGCGCGCAACGTCAAATACACGGCGCAACCCGGAACCCCGGAAGCGCGCGCCGTCGCCGACGCCTTTTCCGACAGCCTCCTCGCGACGGCAGCCGTTGCGTCGCAGCCGCACCCCGAACGCAAGTCCGTGCTGGTGGAAGCCAACGCGCTGTTCTTCACCGACCTGTCGGGCGCCGCATCGCGGCTGGAACAGGCCTACCGGCAATCCTACGCGTTCGACGCGCGCAATTCGTCGTTCCGCGAGGTCCGCAGCACGCCGTCCACAAGATGGGCCGGCTCGACCGGGACGACCTCATGGCCGAGCGCCGGTACCGGCCCTGGACGGCGTACGCGCAGTCGAAGCTCGCGAACCTGCTCTTCATGCGCGAGCTGCAGCGCCGGGCGCAGGCGGCGTCCGTGCCGCTGCTCAGCCTCGCCGCGCACCCCGGGTACGCCGCGACGAACCTCCAGTCGGCCGGTCCACGGATGACCGGCAGCCGGCTCCGCGAGACGCTGACCGGGGTCGCCAACCGGATCTTCGCCCAGAGCGCCGAGCAGGGCGCGTGGCCGGCCCTGCGGGCGGCCGGCGACCCGACGGCCCGGGGCGGGGAGTACTTCGGCCCCGGCGGGTTCGCCGAGCAGCGCGGCCACCCGAAGCCGGTCGGCATGACCGCGGCGGCGCGCAACGACGCGGATGCCGGATGGCTCTGGGAGAGGTCGGTCGAGCTGACCGGTGTGGAACCGAAGCTGTGAGCTGGGCGCCGCCGTGGGGCGGCCCGGCGCCGGCGAGGTGCCGTTCGAGGTGGGCGAGGAGGGCCGCCGGGTCGTCGTCGCGGCGACCGGCGCGACGTCGGTGAGGTTCGCGAGCGCGTGCCCGGCGCGACCCGCTGCGGGCGCCGGGTTACCGTGAAGCGTGCTGCGCACCACCCTGAGGCCCCAGTGGCTGGCGCTCCTCGCCGTCGTCCTCGTGGCCGCGGCGGGAATGGCGCGGCTCGGGCAGTGGCAGTGGGACCGCGCGCACGACCACGCCGCGGAGAACGTCGCGAAACGGCTCGCCGCGCCGCCCGTCCCGATCGGTGCCGTGCTGCAGGCCCGGCAGACGTTCACCGGTGCCGTCGCCGACCGCGCGGTCGTCGCAGCGGGCCGGTACGACGCCGTCGGCCAGCTCCTCGTGCCGGACCGGCGACTGCGCGGGGAGACCGGGCTGTGGGTGCTCACCCCCCTCGTCCTCGACGACGGGTCGGCCGTCGGCGTCGTCCGCGGCTGGGTCGCGTCTGCGGCAGACCCGGCGGCCGCGCCGTCCGCGGTGCCGTCCGGCCGGGTGGCCGTCGTCGGCCACCTGCGGCCTGCCGAGCCGCCCGCCGACCGCGCCCCGGGCGAGGTCTCCGGCCTGCCCGCCGGCCAGATCGACCGGGTCGACGCCACCCAGCTCATCCGGCGCTGGTCCTGGCCGCTGCTCACCGGGTACGTCGTCGCGACCGGCTACCGGGCCGTGGACGGCGCCGCCGCCCCCGCGGTCCCGGCGAGCCTGCGCGCGGTCCCGGTCGTGTCCGAGGGCACCGGCGGGCTCGACCTGCGCAACCTGTCGTACGCCGTGCAATGGTTCCTCTTCGCGGGCTTCGGCCTGTTCATGTGGTGGCGGCTCGTTCGCGACGACCACGTCGGCCGGCTCCGCCCGGACGACCCCGAACCCGCCGAACCCGAAGGAGCCACCCTGTGAAGGCGGCCCTGACCCGCTACCGAGTTCTCGCCTATGCCACGGGCGTGCTCCTCCTCCTGCTCACCGCCCACGTCGTGCTCCAGGCCGTGCAGCGCGGGCCGGGCGAGCCGCTCTTCGAGCAGGATGGCATCGGCGCGATCCTTCCCGGTGCCGGGGGGTGGGTCCCGGTCGCGCACGGCTGGCTCTACCTCGCCTACGTCATCGTGACCGTCGACCTGTGGTTCCGAACCCGGCTCAACGCCCCGCGGATGGTTTGCGTCGTCCTCGCCGGGACGGTCCCGTTCATGTCGTTCGTGGCCGAGCGCTGGGTGCGCCACCAGGTCGAGCCGATGCTGCCGGCGGCCGAACCGACGGTGTCCGCTCAGTAGGCTGAACCGGTGACCGAGGCACCCGACGCCAGGAACCACGCGTTCGACGTGATCGCCGACGGGCCGGCCGGCTCGGGGCCCGCGCAGCCCGGTCGCCTGTCGGCCGAGCAGCTCGCCGAGGAGTCCCACCGGCCGGTCCTCGTCGTCGACTTCGGTGCCCAGTACGCCCAGCTCATCGCGCGCCGGGTCCGTGAGGCGAAGGTCTACTCCGAGATCGTCCCGCACTCGTTGCCGCTCGAGGCGATGCTCGCGAAGCGGCCCGCGGCGGTCATCCTCTCCGGCGGTCCGTCGAGCGTCTACGCCGAGGGCGCGCCGCAGGTCGACCAGGCGCTCTTCGACGCCGGCGTCCCCGTGCTCGGCATCTGCTACGGCTTCCAGGCGATGGCGCGCGCCCTCGGCGGGGACGTCGCCCGGACCGGGCTGCGCGAGTACGGCGGCACCATGGTGGACGTCGAGCCGGAGGAGTCCGTGCTCGTCCACGGCCAACCCATCCAGCAGTCGGTCTGGATGAGCCATGGGGACGCCGTGCACGCCGCCCCGGACGGGTTCGCCGTCGTCGCCCGGACGTCCGGGTCGCCCGTCGCGGCCTTCGAGGACCCGCAGCGGGCGCTGTTCGGTGTCCAGTGGCACCCCGAGGTCAAGCACTCGACGTTCGGGCAGCAGGTGCTCACGAACTTCCTCCTGCGCGGTGCGGGGATCCTCGCCGACTGGACGACGGGCAACGTCATCGACGAGCAGGTCGCCCGGATCAAGGCGCAGGTCGGCGGGAGCAGGGTGATCTGCGGCCTCTCCGGCGGCGTCGACTCGGCGGTCGCGGCGGCGCTCGTCCAGCGCGCCGTCGGCGACCAGCTCACGTGCGTCTTCGTCGACCACGGGCTGCTGCGCGCCGGCGAGGCCGAGCAGGTCGAGCGGGACTTCGTCGCCGCGACCGGGGTGCGGCTCGAGGTCGTCGACGCGCAGGACCGGTTCCTCGCCGCGCTCGCCGGCCTCACCGACCCCGAGACCAAGCGCAAGACGATCGGCCGCGAGTTCATCCGGGTCTTCGAGCAGGCCGCGCGCGAGGTCGTCGAGGACGCCGGGGCGGACGGCGAGGAGGTGCGGTTCCTCGTCCAGGGCACGCTCTACCCGGACGTCGTGGAGTCCGGCGGCGGTGAGGGCGCCGCGAACATCAAGAGCCACCACAACGTCGGCGGCCTGCCCGACGACCTGCAGTTCGAGCTCGTCGAGCCGCTGCGCACCCTCTTCAAGGACGAGGTCCGCGCCGTCGGGCGGCAGCTCGGCCTGCCCGAGGCGATCGTCGGCCGGCAGCCGTTCCCCGGCCCCGGCCTCGGAATCCGGATCATCGGCGAGGTGACCCGCGACCGGCTCGACACCCTGCGCACCGCCGACCTCGTCGCCCGCACCGAGCTCACCGCCGCCGGCCTCGACGCCGAGATCTGGCAGTGCCCCGTCGTGCTCCTCGCCGAGGTCCGCTCCGTCGGCGTCCAGGGTGACGGCCGCACGTACGGCCATCCCGTCGTCCTGCGCCCAGTCTCGAGCGAGGACGCCATGACCGCCGACTGGACCCGGCTCCCGTACGAGGTGCTCGCGAGGATCAGCACGAGGATCACCAACGAGGTGCCCGAGGTGAACCGGGTCGTCCTCGACGTCACGAGCAAGCCGCCGGGGACGATCGAGTGGGAGTGACCCCTTCTGCCGCCTGAGGTGCCAGACTCGACCATGGCGTACGACGAAGCGCTGGCCGGGCGGTTGCGGGACGTGCTGCACACCGAGCCCGGGCTCAGCGAGAGGCAGATGTTCGGCGGCCTGGCGTTCCTCCTCGACGGGAACATGGCCGTGGGCGCTTCGCACGTCGGCGGGCTGATCCTGCGGGTCGAGCACGAGCGGACCGCCGACCTCCTCGCCGAACCCGGCGCGGAACCGTTCGAGATGCGTGGCAGGGTCATGGACGGCTGGCTCCGCGTCCGTCCCGACGCCGTCACGACCGACGCAGACCTGCGCCGCTGGGCTGCGGTCGGCATCCGCGCGGCGCGCGCCCTCCCCCCGAAGACCTGACGCGCCGCGGCGTCTCGGAGGCGGTGGTCGGAGCGCTCTAACCGGAAGCCAGCAGACGACCCTGGACTCGCTGGCGTCGCTGCTCGGCACCGACGCCTCCAGCCTGCTGGACTCGCTGAAGTCCGGCAGCAGCCTGTCTGACCTCGTGGCACGGCAGGGGTCGACAGCGGGTCGCTGGCATTGGTCCTGCAGAACGGGTTGCTGTACGACCAGAAGCTGGGACAAAGCGGCTGACCCGGCAGGGGGCGACGTCGCTCCTGGGTGGCACTCGACCGTTCGGAGGAACCCTCCTCGGCCGCCGGGCTGTCCCAGCGCTCCGGTGGAGTGTTCCCAGGGTTCTCACAGCCGTGGTTGGGATGTTTCAGGGCGCCGGGCCGGACGTGCCCGGTCGCCGACCTGCCGATCAGCACGGCGTCCGACCTCATGAGGAGCAGCAGCGGTGAAGCGTCCGCCGACCCTCTGGCTGAATACCGGGTTGGCGGTGGCTCTGGTGGCCGCCGCGGGTGGGGCCTGGTACACGGTGACGAGCTCGTCGACCCCGGCGGCCACCGCGACGAGCCGGACGTCCACGGTCCGGACGTCGAGCCTGACCGCCACTGTCACCGGCAGCGGGAACCTGGAGAGCGCGGCCACGGCATCCCTGTCCTTCGGCTCGTCGGGCACCGTGACCGACGTCTACGTGAAGGCCGGCGACCACGTGAAGAAGGGCCAGAAGCTGGCACGGATCGACTCCTCCGCGGCGGAACGCACGCTCGCCAGCGCGGAGGCGAACCTGTTGTCAGCGCAGGCGTCGTACTCCGACGTCGCGGACGGCGAGAGCGCGAGCCAGCGCAAGCGCGACGAGATCTCGGTGTCGGACGCCGAAGCGGCCGTCACCAAGGCGAAGAAGAACCTGTCGACCGCACGGTCGACTCGCGCGTCGGACAAGAAGCGGCTCGACGCCGCGGTCGCGGCCGCGCAGGCGGCCCTGCGCGCCGGCACCGGGACGGCCGCCCAAGTGACGACGGCGAAGAACAACCGGACGACGATGCTCGCCAAGGACGACGACGCGATCTCCTCAGCGAAGTCGGCGATCACGGGCGCGGAGAACAACTACGAGCTCCAGAAGCTCGTCGCCGCCGAGAACGCGGACTCGCCGAAGTCGGCGGACCTGGCCAAGGCCAAGGCGTCCGTGGCCGACGCAGAGGCGAGCGTGGAGGACGCCCAGCAGGCTCTCGATGACACGACGATCGTCGCCCCGTACGACGGGACGGTGCTGACGGTGTCCGGTGCCGTCGGCGACACCGTCAGCTCCTCCGGCTCCTCCGGCTCTACGGGGTCGAGCGCCGGGTCGTCGACCGGCTCCTCCGGGGCGTCAGGGGCGTCCGGGGCAACCGGCTCCTCGTCGTCTGGCTCGTCGTCCGGCTCGACCTCCTCGGGCACTGGTTCGTCGTCGGCGTTCGTCACGATGGCCGACCTCGGTCAGCTCGAGGTGACCGCGAGCATTGCCGAGGCCGACGCCGCCGACGTCAAAGTCGGTCAGGAGGCGAGGGTCACCTTGTCGGCGACGAACACCGCAGTGTCCGGGACGGTGAGCGGGGTGTCGGTGTCGGGGACGACGAGCAGCAACGTCGTCACCTACCCGGTCACGGTGACCCTGGACGACGTGACTGACGGGGTGAAGCTCGGCGCGAGCGTCAGCGTCAGCCTCACGACCGGCACCGCGGAGAACGCCCTCGTCGTCCCGACGAGCGCGGTGACCACGCTCGGGAACCGGCACACCGTCACGGTGGTCGAGAACGGCGTCGAGCGGACGGTCCCCGTCGAGACCGGGCTCGAGGGCGACAGCGGCGTGCAGATCACCAGCGGCTTGTCCGCCGGACAGACCGTCGTCCTGGGTTCGACGTCGAGCAGCTCGAGCGGCAACGGCTTCCCGCAGCTCGGCGGCGGCCCGGCGGGCTTCGGCGGCGGCCCGGGCGGTGCCCCGTGACGGTCCTCGCGCGGGGGCCGCGGCCGCAGGCCCAGAGAGCGCCTCGGCCGGTCGTCGACCTGCGCGGGATCGTCAAGGTCTTCGGTGCGGGAGAGACCGCGGTCCGGGCCCTGGACGGCATTGAGCTCGTCGTCGAGCGCGGGGAGTACGTCGCAGTGATGGGCGCCTCGGGCTCGGGGAAATCGACGCTGATGAACATCGTCGGCTGCCTCGACGTGCCGACCCGCGGCCGCTATCTGCTCGACGGGGTCGACACCCGCAACCTCGACGAGCGGCGGCAGGCGATGGTCCGCAACCGCAAGATCGGGTTCGTGTTCCAGTCGTTCAACTTGATCCCGCGGACGACGGCCACGAGCAACGTCGAGCTGCCCTTGGCGTACGCGGGGGTCAAGCTCGCCGACCGGCGGGAGCGGGCGGCCGCGGCGCTCGGCCGCGTGGGGCTCGCCGACCGGGGGCACCACCTGCCGTGGCAGTTGTCCGGCGGCCAGCAGCAGCGGGTTGCGATCGCGAGGGCGATCGTCACCGAGCCCGTGCTGCTGCTGGCCGACGAGCCGACGGGAGCCCTCGACAGCCGCAGCACCGCCGAGGTGCTCGACCTGTTCGACGACATCAACGCCGGTGGCCGCACGGTCCTCGTGATCACCCACGAGGAGGAGGTCGCCGCCCGGGCCGCACGCGTCGTCCGGTTCCGGGACGGCCGTATCGTCTCTGACGAGCACCGCACCCCGCGCGGGAGGCACGCAGGCGCCCACTCCGTCGCCGGTGGCGGGGTGACGGCATGAACGTCCGGGAGAGCGCCCGGTTCGCCGTCCGGGGGGTGACCGCGAACCCGATGCGGACCGCGCTGACGACGCTGGGCATCCTCATCGGCGTCGCCGCCGTCATCATCCTCGTCGCGGTCGGCAACGGCTCGAGCGCGGCGGTGAAGGAGTCCCTGAGCCGGCTGGGCAGCAACACCCTGACGGTGCAGGCGTCCCAGGGCGGGACCGGCGGGCGCCGCGGCGGGTTCTTCGGTGGCGGCGGTGGACCCCCCGGGGTGAACAGCGGGACACAGACCCGCACCGCGCAGCTGACGCTCGACGACGCCTACGCGATCGCCGACGTCTCCCAGGCGCCGCACGTGCTGAGAGTCGCGCCGCGGGTGGCGGCGTCGTCGGTGACCGCGACGTACGAGGGCGCCACGCACTCGGTCGAGTCGTTCGTCGGGACGACCCCGAGCTATCTGACGATCGACGACGACACCGTCCGGTCCGGTCAGCCGTTCACCGACGCCGACTACACCGACCGCCGCCGGGTCGCGCTGATCGGCTCCACGGTCGCCGAGGACCTTGTCGGCGGCAACGGCCTGTCGGCGGTCGGCAAGACGGTCCAGTTCAACGGGATCGAGTTCACCGTCGTCGGGATCCTCACTGACAAGGGCAGCACCGGTCCGCAGGACCAGGACGACCGGGTGCTCGCCCCGCTCACCGCTGTCCAGGACACCCTCACCGGGTACGGCTCGCTGTCGGCGATCTCCGTTCAAGCCAAAGACGCCGAGAGCGTCTCGACGGCACAGGCCGAGGTCGAGGACATCCTGAACAGCCGGCACCACGTGACGTCGTCGACCGCCGACTACTCGATCCAGAACCCGACGTCGCTGCTCACCGCGGTGACCTCGACGTCGCAGACGTTCACCGTCCTGCTCGCGTCGGTCGCGGCGATCTCGCTGCTCGTCGGCGGGATCGGGGTCATGAACATCATGCTCGTCACGGTCACCGAGCGGACCCGGGAGATCGGCATCCGCAAAGCGATCGGGGCCCGCCGCAGCGACATCGTGGGCCAGTTCCTTCTCGAGGCCGTCCTGCTGTCGCTCTTCGGCGGCGTCGTCGGCGTCCTCGTCGGGCTCGTCGGCAGCCGGTTCGAGATCGTCGGCGTCCAGCCCGTCGTCTCGGTGTACTCGGTGCTGCTCGCCTTCGGGGTCGCGGTCGCCATCGGGCTGTTCTTCGGCCTCTATCCGGCCAACCGCGCCGCCGCGCTGCGCCCCATCGAAGCCCTCCGCTACGAGTGACCCTCCTCTACCAGTGACCCTTTCCGAGGAACGGACGACGTCCATGACCACGCGCACCGACGAACCGGACTGGTTCCACTCCGACGGGCACTCCGACACACCCGACGCGTCGCAGGCGACCATCCCCGACGGGACGGAGGCGCCCACACTCCCGGATCCCGGGATCGCCGCCGGCCACGCGTCCATCCCGGTCTTGCCGGACCGAGCGGCAATGGCCGATGCCGCACCGGACGGACCCGTGGTGGACGGAGGTGTGGTGGACGAAGGCGACGGGGGCGGCCAAGAGTCCGGACGTGGGTACGACGACGACCTGCTCGACGACTGGCAGCCGCGCCGGGTGACGAACCGGCTCACCGTCGTCCTCGCGGCGGCCGCCGTCGGCGCATGCATGTTCACGGCAGGGGCGTTGGTGCAGAAGCAGTTCGGCGACTCCGGCGGCACGACGGCGACGGCCTTCCCGACTGGGGTGCGCAACGGGACGGGGGCGCCGACGGGCTTCCCCGGCGGGTTCCCCGGCCAGGACCAGGCCCAGCAGGGTCAGGCCGGGCAGGGTCAGGCCGGGCAGGGTAGGGCCGGGCGGACGGGCGGTGGCGCGGCGTCGTCGTCGGGGCCGTCCGGCGGCGCGTCGACCGGCTCCTCGGACGTCCCGGTCGTCGTCGGCACGGTGAAGAAGGTCCAGGGGAAGACGCTCATGGTGGAGAACTTCGCCGGCAAGAGCGTCACCGTGACCGTCCCGGCGTCTGCCACCGTGACCGCCCCGGGTCTGACCGGTGTCGCCGTCGGGATGACGGTGTCGGTCGTCGGGAAGACCGGCGCCGACGGCGCCGTCACGGCGACCTCTGTCACGGCCCGAGCCGCGTCCTGAACCCGACCGCACGCGCACCAGGCCCAGACCGTTCGTCCAACCATCAACCCACCATCACCAACCATCGACCCACCACCAGACCCGCCAGCAGCCAGGAGACTGACGCATGACCCGCACGACCACCCAGACCCCGACCGCTCCCGCCGTCCGGACGCTGCGGGTCCGCAGTCTGCTGGGGACCGCTGTCACCGGCGTCGTCGCCACCGTCGTCCTCGCCGCGTGCGGGGGCGGGTCCGGCGGCACGACGACGGCCGAGTCCACGACGTCGGGCCCCAGCACGGGCACGGGCACGGCCACCGCCTCGAGTCCGGCCCCTGGCCAGGGCGGGCCGAGCGGCGGCGGCCCCGGGGGCGCCGACTTCCAGAAGATCCGGGAGTGCCTGACGGCTGCGGGGATCTCTGTGCCCACCGGCACCGGCCGCTTCACAGGCAGCCCGCCGGCCGGTGCGACCCCGGGCGGGACGCCGCCGTCCGGCGGCCTCGGTCCCCTCACCCCCGGCGCCGATGGCAAGTACACCGCCCCGAACGGGCAAGTCTTCACCGCCCCGCCGACCCGCGGGCCCGGTGACGGCGGCGGCTTCGGCCAGATCTTCTCCGACCCGAATGCGCAGGCCGCGCTCACGGCGTGCGGGCTCAGCCTCCCCACCGGAGGCCCGCGGCCGGGCGGCACCCCGACGACCACAGGCTGATGTCGGACTAGACCAGACGGGGATTGCGACTCCACCCACCCCGGCGCGCCCCCGGCTGCTGGCAATCCGACACCTCGTCCGGCGGTCAGGCATGGGTCCGGTCTGACAACGAGATCCGCGTCCTGAGCAGTGAGACGGGGTGCTTCCTTGGTTGAGTTGGCCTTCGCCAGCAGGAGCTCGGGTTGCAGTGACCGGCCTCGGTGAAGCACCTCAGCCGCTCCGGGCGTACCAGCGATCTACCCAGCGCGCACCAGCCACGGACGGCGCCTGCCAGGACGCAGCAGGCCGCAGCGCCGATCACTCCTGCTGGGTGAGCCATGAACTCGAAGAGCAGGCCGGCGACAACTAGTCCGGTCTAGGGGACGTCGAGCTCGGCCCATACCCGTTTGCCGCCGGGGAGCGGGTCGGTGCCCCACCGGGTCGCGAGGACGTCCACGAGGTGGACGCCCCGGCCGTGCTCCTCGCGAGGGGTGGCACGCCGGTGCTCGGGGACCTCCGCGCTGCCGTCGCTCACGCTCACCCGGACGCCCTCCGCGACCCGCTCGAGCTCGAGCCGGACGGCGCTGCCCGCGTGGGTCACGGCGTTCGTCACGAGCTCGCTCACGACGAGGGTCAGGGTGTCGGTGAGGCCGTCGAGGCCCCAGTGGTCCAGCGCCAGGCGGGTCACGACCCTGGCCTCGTACGACGCGCCCGGCTCCGGGGCGAGGGTGTACGTCAGCCGGTCGCCGTCGGGTCCGGTCCACGGGGGCCGCTGCGTCCCGGCGCCGATCGGCTCCGTCCGGGGCTGCATCCAGCGGTCGGGCCCGGCCGGCTCGGGCTGCCGGCGAGCGGGCGTCTCGGGGGTGCGCCGCACGGCGACGAGGCACACGTCGTCGGTCGGCCCGTGCACGCCTGCCCAGGTACCGGTGGCCGTCCCGCTGTCGACCAGCCGGTCGCGGATCGAGGTGACGAGCGCGACGGCGGACGCTGTCCGGGACTGCACGACGGCGTCCCGAAGGAGGTCGAGGCCGGCGCCGAGGTCGCTGTTCCGCCGCTCGACGAGGCCGTCGGTGTACAGCAGGAGGGTGTCACCGACGCCGAGCCGCAGGTGGTGCTCCCGGGCGCCGTCGGGCCCGAGCGAGCCGAGCGGTGGGTCCGGCTCCTCGACGGCGAACGACACCTCGCCGTCCGCGACGACGCGCACCAACGGCGGGTGCCCGGCCGCCGCCCAGAGCCCCTCGCCGCTCACCGGGTCCAGCTCGAGGTAGGCGACGGTCGCGAAGGCGTCCGGTCCCATCCGCGCGACGAACCGGTCGAGGGTCGTGACGACCCAGCCGGGCCCGTGGCCGAGGAGCGCGTACGCGCGCAACGCGTTGCGCAGCCCGCTCATGACCCTTGCGGCCGGCAGACCGTGCCCGGCGGCATCACCGACGGCCACGCCGAGCAGCCCCGAGGGCAGGACGAACGCGTCGTACCAGTCGCCGCCGACCGGAGGTCCGCCCGTTGCCGGCACGAAGGTGGCCGCGAGTCCCGTACCGGGCACCGTCGGCAGTCGGGTCGGCAGGACGGCGGTCTGCAGGGCCTCGGCGACTCCCCGCTGGTGCTCGAAGAGCCGGGCCCGCTCGACCGCCTGCGCGGTGTGCCCGGCGACCGTCACGAGGAAATCCCGCTCGCCCTCGGCCATCGGGCGCGCCGTCCCCCAGGCGAGCGCGAGCGTCCCCAGGACGTCGCCGCTCGCGGCGACGAGCGGCAGGAGGGCCTGCGACCTCATCCCGACGTCGGTCATCCCCGGCCCGCTCTCGGGGAAGTCCGCCACGGCCTGCTCGACGTCCTCGTGGAAGAACGGCTTGCCGAGCCGGGCAGCCGTCGACACCGGTGCCGGGCCGGCGAGCGGGAACCGCGACCACAGCGCGGCGGTCGGCGGCGGCAGCGGGCTCACGCTCACGTACTCCATGCCGCGGCCGGCCTCGTCGACGAGCGCGAGGCCCGCGAAGACCGTGCCGAGCGACCGCCGCGCGGTGACGGTCACGACGTCCGCGACGTCCCGGACCGTGACGGCGGTCGACAGCGCGCGGGTCAGCGCGAGGAGCTGCCGACCGCGGGCCAGGGACCGCTCGAGCCGGTCGATGAGCTGGACCCGCTCCCGCTCCGCCTCGTGCTCCGCCTCGACGCTGCGCAGGTACAGCGAGAGCCCGTCGGTCGACGGGTACGCCCGCACCTCGATCCAGCCGGCCGTCACCGTCGGGGTCTCGAACATCACCGGGCGCTTGTTCTCCATGGCCCACCGGCAGTTCACGTGCATCGGCGAGTCGGGCGACTCCGGCAGCTCGTCCCAGAACGTGCGACCGACGAGCTGCCGGCCTTCACGGTCGAGGAGCAGGGCGGCGGAGTCGTTGACGTAGGCGATGGTCCAGTCCGGCTCGAGGACGACGACGCCTTCGCTCACCTGCGCGAGGGTCCGCCCGGTCCGCTCGCGCGACGTGCGCAGCGCGCTGGTGTCCGCGGCGACGCCGGTCACCCGGACGCCGCCCTCGCCGTCCGGGACGACGCCGCCGCGCAGCCGGACCCACCGCGTCGCCTGCTCCGCGCCGTGCCGGAGCCGGAACTCCTCGACGATCCGGATCTGCTCGAGCCCGCCGTCGGGCCCGCCGGCGGCAGCCCGGCTCACCGCGAGCTGGCACTGCAGGGACACCGACTCAAGCGCCGTGAAGACGCTCGTGCGGTCCTCTGGATGGACGGCGCCCATGAGGTCCTCGATCGGGTACAGGCCCGGCCCGGGCGCCCCGAGCAGCTCGGCGAGGACGTCGTCGATCTGGATCGTGTATGTTCCGGGCACGAAGGACCAGCGGCCGACGCCGCTCGCGCGGAGCGCGACGTCGTCGTCCCCGAGTCCCGTGCCGCGGTCCGGCATACCTCCCCCTGCGCTCACCGGTCGCTCCCGAGTGTGCCCGCCCTGCAGCGGACTGTCACGGCGCCCCCCGGCCCCGCCGCGCGAACCGTCTCGACGAGCCGCTCACCGTGGGCGACCCGGGAACTCTCCCACACGACGCTGCGCACGACGTCGCCGTCCACCTCCGCGCCTGCGCCGACGACGGAGTCCTCGACGCGCCCGATGACCGTCGCGGTCGGGTCGAGGACGCTCCCACCGGCCCGTCGGACGGCGTCGAGGTTCGCCGCGAGGTACCCGGCCGGCGTCCCGCAGTCGACGACGCACCCACCCGCGCCGACGTGGTCCGGCGTCACGAGGTCGAGCCGGCCCGCCGCCGCCTCGAACCGCCAGAGCACCTCGTACAGCCCGCTCGGCTCGGCCCGCAGCCGGCGGACGAGCTGCCACGGGAGCAGGCAGGCCCCGACGTAGCGCAGCGCTCTGCCGCCGGTGCCCGGCGGGTGGCCCGCGGTGTCCGGTCCGAAGTCACCGCGTCCCTCGACCGGGACGCAAAGGAGCCGGCAGCGCTGCCCGTCCCAGCCGGCGGTGAACGCGCCGAGCCCGGCCGGCAGGTACGCGTCGGCGTTCGTCACGAGGACGTCCCGGCCGTCGAGCCAGTCCCGCAGCCGCGCGAGCGCCCCCGCCGTGCCGAGCGCCTCGCCGGTCTCGACGCTGACCCGGACGCCGCCGGGCCGGGTCGCGACGTGCGCGACGACCTGCTCGGCGAGGTGGTGGGCATTCACGGTGAGCCGGTCGGGGCCGGTGCCGGTGATCGTCGCGAGCCGGTCGAGCGCGAGGTCGAGCAGCGGGACGCCGCCGACCGGGCACAGCGCCTTCGGCCGCAGGAGGGTCAGGGGGCGCAGCCGGTCCCCCGCGCCCGCCGCGAGCGCGACCCCGGCCGGCCCGCCGGTCACGACGTGCGCAGACGCCCGGTCCGGGCGTCGGGGGACCGCCAGCGCTCGAGGAGCGCGAGGACCGTTCCGGTCGGGTCGTCGACCGCACCGAGCTCGTCGGGCCGCAGCCACGCCGCCTCGGTCGCCTCGCTGCTCGGACGGACGTGCGGTGCGTGCTCGGCAACCACGTGGAAGACGACGTCGACCCGGCGGGTCCGCGGCTCGACGACGACCCCGATCGGGAGCCCGACCTCGACCGCGAGCCCGGTCTCCTCCCGCAGCTCGCGGACGACGGCCTGCTCGGCGTCCTCCCCGCGGTTCACGAGTCCGCCCGGCAGCGTCCAGCCCTGCCGGTGGTGCTGCTGGAGCACGAGGATCCGGCCGTCGTGCTCGACGAGACAGACCGCGCCGACCGTGTGGCTGGGGGCGACGGCCCGGACGAGCCCGACCCGGACGCCGCGGGGCAGCCGGCCGAACACCGCGAGGGCCCAGCGGTGCACGGTCCCGAGCCGGTGCTCGTGCCCGTCCTCGTGCCCGTCCTCGTGCCCGTCCGCGGTTGCACCTGCCGCGTCCTCGTGGCTGCCGCCCCCGCCGCTGCCGCCCATGACCTCACCCTACGGCGGGGACCGACGTCCCGGTTCCGCCCCGCGCCTCCCGTCTAGCGTCTATGGGGTCACGGCAGAGCGGATCTCTCGATCCGCACTGAGTCCGGCCGCTCACCCGGCCGGGCGCGCGACCCGAGGTGGACCGGGTCGGAGGGCGGGGAGGCATCGCCTCCCCGCCCTCGAACGTGTGCAGCCCGTGGGACGTGAGCCCCGTCGAGCGTGTGCAGCCCGTCGAGCGTGTGCGGCCCGTCGAGCGTGTGCGGCCGGTCGAGCGTGTGCAGCCCGTGGAACCCCTGCGCAGCCTCGGAGAAGAGCGCGGTAGCGTCGTGGCCCGTGCAGGACGTCCAGCGGGTCGCGGCGTACGGGCTGCTGGCGGACGACGCGGGCCGGGTCGTCCTCGTCCGGGCCTCGGACCGCTCGGACCTGCAGGGGCAGTGGTTCCTGCCGGGTGGTGGCGTCGACTTCGGTGAGCACCCGCAGGACGCCGTCGTCCGCGAGGTCGCCGAGGAGATCGGGGTCGACGTCCGGGCAACAGGCGTGCGGGACGTCGTCTGCGACGTCGTCGACCTGCCGCACCGGGGCCTGCGCGTCCACACCATCCGGGTGCTCTACGACCTCGCCGCGGTCGCCGCCGGCTGGGAGCGGACGATGCGGCCCGAGCCCGACGGCACCAGCGACGCCGTCCGGCTGGTTGCGCCGGACGACGAGCTGCCGGTCATGCCGTTCGTCGCGCGGACGCTCGACCGCCCGGTCCCGCCGACGCCGGAGGCGCACCCGCCGGCCCGGCCTGCCCCGGCGCGGCCCTGGACCCCGCCGCACGTGGCCGGCGCCTTCGGCCACCCGGTACCCTACAGTCGCGGCACCGGGGGCCGGCGCGTCCTCGGTGGCGCCGACGAGGGGCTCGCCCTCCCCGCGCACGCCGACCTCGACGCCCTGCACGACGAAGCCGTCGCCCAGGTCCAGCGCCCCGCGGCGTACGCCCTGTGCCACGACGCCGGCCGGGTGCTCCTCACCCGGCTGCGGGACAGCGACCTCTGGATCCTGCCCGGGGGCGGCATCGACCATGGCGAGCAGGCCCGGGACGCCGCCGTCCGCGAGGTCCACGAGGAGACGGGCCTGCCCGTGACGCTCACTGGGCTGCTCGACGTGGACAGCATCCGGTTCACCGGGCACGGCCCGGGCGGCCGCGTCGAGGACTTCCACGGGATCCGGGTGATCTACGCGGGTCGGGTGCCGACGGACGTCGCGCCGACCGTCACGGAGGTCGACGGCTCGACCGAGGAGGCTGCCTGGTACCCGCTCGCCGACGCGCGGCAGCTCCGCCTCGCGGGCCTCGTCCTGGCGGCCCTGGGGCACCTGCGATGAGCGACGCGGCGACGCTGTTCGCGGCCGGGGCCCGCGCCGTCCTCGACGCGGCGGGCGCGCAGGTCGCGCAGGACGCCGCGGCGTGGCGGGACGCCGCGACCCGGCACGCGGTGGCCGCGGCGTGGGCGGCGGGTGACGGCCCCGCCCTCCGCGCGCTCGCCGACCGCTACGGGGCGCTGCTCTGCCTGGAACCACGGCTCGACCCGCGGCCGGGGCGCGTTGACGTCACCGTGGCCCGCATCGGGATTGCCGAGCGCCGACGACGGGGCGCCTTCGGCACGCCGGCGCGGCTCGCGGCCGTCCTGGCGGCGCACGCACTGCCGGCTGCCGCCGACGGCTGTACCGACGGCTGGGTGGTGGCGGGCGGCGTCCCGACCGTCTGCGACCCCGCCTGCGGCAGCGGCGCACTGCTCCGGGCGGCCTTCGCCCGGCTGCTGCGGCTCGGCGTCCCGGCCGCCGACGCCGTCGGCGCGCTCCACGGCGTCGACGACGACCCGGTCGCTGTCGAGCTCGCCCGGGCCGTGCTCGCGGTCGAGGCGACGGACGCCGGTGCCACGTGCACGCCGGCCGACCTCGTCGACCGCGTCGTCGTCGGGGACGCCCTGCTCGGGTCGACGCCGACGCTCCCCCCGGCCGGTGCCGGCGGGCTCGTCTGGCACGAGGCGTTCCCCGCGGTGCTCGCCGATCCGGGCGCCGTCGCCGACCCGCTCACCGGCTGGCGCGGCGGGTTCGGCGCCGTCGTGGCGAACCCGCCGTGGGAACGGCTCAAGGTGACCGGCCGGGACTGGCGGCACCGGCCGCCGGCGGACCTGCGCCGGGACCGCGCGGTGTCCGCCCGCGGGCTGCGTGAGGCGGGCCGGCACCCGCTCACCGGCGCCGGTGAGATCAACGCGTACCTGCCCTTCGTCGAGACGTGCTGGCGGCTGCTGGCCCCCGGCGGCCGGGCCGGACTCGTCGTCCCCGCCGGGATCGCCGCGGACCGG
Organism: uncultured Actinomycetota bacterium; assembly: GCA_963750565.1. GTDB lineage: Bacteria > Actinomycetota > Actinomycetes > Actinomycetales > Kineosporiaceae > R-H-3. The sequence continues at coordinate 23,087 of CAVVRA010000002.1, forward strand.
TCCGCGGCGCGGCTGCTCGCCGCCCTCCTCGACGGCGGCGCGCTCGAGCGGCTGCACCTGCTCGACCAGTCCGTGAGCGTCTTCGACGACGTGAGCAGCCGGGTCGGGGTCGCGGTCGTCGCGCTGCGGTCCGGCGCGTGCGGGCCCGCGGCCGAGCCGTTCGGGCCGTCCGCGCGCATCGCCGAGATCGCCGTCGGCCTCGCGGACGCCGCCGACCCGCCGGGAGACAGGGCCTGGGCGCTCGACGCCGCAACCCCGCGCCAGGTCAACCCGAACACCGGCACTCTGCCGCTGTTCACCTCGGCCCGTGACGCGGCTCTCGTCACGGCTGCGCACCGGGCGCTGCCCGTCCTGGTCCGGCGGGACGGCGATCGCGTGGTCGTCGACAACCCGTGGCAGGTCCGGCTCGTCACACCGCTCCACATGACCCGGGACGCGAAGTGGTTCGGCACCGCGCCGGGGCCGGACCTCGTCCCGCTGTGGGAGGCCAAGCATGCCGGGCTGCTCGACCACCGGGGCGGCGCCCGCGCCACGCACCGGTACTGGGTGCCGCGGGGTCTCGTCGAGGACCGGTTCGGGCCGCTCGCCGCCCGCGGCTGGCTCGCGGGCTACCGGAACGTCACGACGACGGACTCGCCGCGCACCCTCATCCCGACGGCGCTGCCCGTCGCGGGCGTCGGCAACTCGCTGCCGCTGCTCGACGCGCCGCGGCTGCCGCTGCTCCTCGCCGCGCTCGCGAGCCTGCCCGTCGACCACCTCGTCCGGCAGAAGCACGCCGGGGCGAACCTGAACTTCTTCAAGCTCGAGCAGGTCGCGCTGCCGCCGCCCGAGGCGTACGACGCCCCCGCGCCGTGGGACCCGCGCACGACCGTCGCCCGCTGGGTGCTCGACCGGTTCGCCGCCGCGCACGCCTGGGACGACGACCTCGCCGGGCTCGCCGCCGAGCTCGGCGCGGTCGGCGTCGCGGTGCCGGCGTGGCGGGACCGGACGCTCGCAGAGGCGGCCGCCGTCCGGGCGTCGGCGCTGGCCGACCTCGACGCCGCGCACGCGCTGCTCCTCGGCTGGACCCGCGACGACCTCGCACACGTCCTCGATGCGTTTCCCGCGTTGCGCGCCCGGGACGTCGCCGCGACCGGTCGGTACGCGACCGGCGAGCGGGCGCTCGCGGCCTACGAGCGGCTCGCCGCGCCATGCGTGCCGGCACAGGCGGTGCCCACCCTCGCCGGATGACGACGACGGGGCCACGGAGCTGCTCGGGCGAGCCCAGCCGGAGCTGCTCGGGCTGGATCTGCTCGTCCGGAGCTGCTCGGTCCGGAGCAGCAGAGGCCGGCACGGAGACGGGCTCGGAGGGCAGCTTCGTCCGACAGCCGAACCGGTTCACCGAGCGGATCACCCGGACAGCACCCCGGCGCCCGGCGACGGCCCCGACCACCGGGGCCGGTGGCCCGTCGAGCCGGGCCGTTACCACCTGGTCGTCTCCCTCGCATGCCCTCGGGCGCACCGCTCGGTCATCGTCCGCCGGCTCCTGGGGATCGCGGACGCGATCTCGCTCGCCGTCGTCGACCCGCTCCGCGACGACCGCGGCTGGCGGTTCACCCTCGACCCGGACGGCCGGGGACCCGGTGCTCGGCATCGGCTCCTCGCGGAGGCCTACGCGCGGACAGACCCGGACCACACCGGCCGGGTGACGGTCCCGACGGGTCATCGACGCGGTGACCGGGCGGGTCGTGACGAACGACTACCCGAAGATCACCCTCGACCTGTCGACGGAGCGGGTCGACCACCACCGCCCCGGCCCGGCGGCTGCTACCGGGCGGCCCCGCCCGGGCGGAGCTCGACGTCCTGATGCTCTACGTCTGCAACCGGAACAAGCTCACCGAGGCCGCGCTGTGGGTGTACGCCCGGGACCTGTTCTCGCAGAAGGGCTTCGGCGAGACCGTCGACTTCGGCCACATCACGCCGCACTGCTACGGGACGCACCCGATGATCAACCTGACCGGGATCGCGAGCTCCTGAGCTCGGCTCAGCCGACGTCGCCGTCGACGTAGAACCACCTGTCGCCGCGACGGACGAACCGGCTGCGCTCACGCATCCGCCGGACGCGGCCGTCTGCGCCGCGGTAGGTCGCGACGAACGTGACGGCCGCCGTCCGGCCGCCGGCCCGGGTGGCGGAGCCGGCCGCGGGGTCGGCGTCCGCGTCGAGCACCTCGAGCGCGAGCCACGTGACGTCGTCGTCCAGGTCGAGCCGGGCGGGGTGGGTCGCCCGGTCCCACGTCGCGCGCAGGTGGTCGACGTCCCGCCGGACGTACGCCGTGTACCGCGAGCGCATCAGGCTCTCGGCGTCCGGCGCGGGGACGGCGCCGTCCCGGCCGGCGGTGAAGCGACCGCAGCAGCGGGCGTACATGAGCACGCCGAAGGAGCCGTCGCGACCGCAAGGGCAGGGAGCGTCGTCGTCCACGTCCACGGACCGTCAGCGTAGGCGGCGCCGCCGCGACGGGCCGCGGCAGGGGCCGGTCCCCTCGCGGGGGTGACCGGCCCCTCAGTCAGCCAGGAAGCCGTTCGGTGCGACTCAGGCGCCGGGACCTCCCCGGGCCTCCTTGGCGGCGGCGGCGAGCCCGCCGACGAGCAGGAGCAGCCCGGCGGCGACCAGGACGACGAGAGCGACCGCGCCGCCGTCGACATGGATGTCCGCGAGCTGGGCGACGAGGACGGTCCCGGCGACCGCGAGCATGACGAGCCCGAAGACGGTCGTCCGGATCCGCGGTCCCTGCCGGCCGGCGACGTCGCCGCGGGTGGCGACGGGCGCCGGCGCAGCCGGTGCGCCGACGGCGGGTGGCGCGGTCTCGAGGAGCCGGGTCGTCGCGGGGTCGGGCGGCCTGGGCGCCGTGACCCCGGCGAGCGGGCCGACCGCCGGGGTCGCCGGAAGGTCCAGGCCGCCGGTCGGTCGGCCGAGGTCGGGCTCGTGGCGGGTCTCGCCGTGGCCGTTCGGGTCGAGCGGGTCGTGCCCGCCCGGGCCGGGGGTCGGCTCGTTCGGGATGGTGCTCATCGCGGTGCCTCCGTGCTCGTGAGGGCGGTCGGGAGGGTGGTCGGGAGGGTGGTCGGGAGGGCAGTCGACGCGTGGTCTCCGAGGGCGACCCGGTCGTTCGCGTCGACGACGAGGACCTGGCCGATGCCGACGTTCACGTGGACGACGACCGTGACGTCGCCGGTCCCCACGGTGAAGTCGCGGGCCTGGCCGCCGCCACCGTCGGTGCCGGTCGTGCCGGCTCGATCAGCGATCTCGCCGAGCCCGACCCGGGCGTCGACCCGCGTCGCGGTGCCGGTCGGCACCACGACGACGAGCCGTCCGGCACCGAGCGAGACGTTCATGTCGACCGGGTCGGCCGCCGTCGCGCCGGCGCGCATCGCCGGGTCGGTGAGGTCGAGGCGGACGTCGCCGGCGCCGTGCCGCAGGTCGGTCTCGGCCGCGGCGACGCTGGTCGGGCGGACGGTGAGGTCGCCGCTGTCGGTGCTCACGCTGCTGATCGTCGCCGCGTTGACCGCCACGATGGCGAGGACCCAGGCGATCGGCGCGAGCCCGCCGGAACGGCGTCCGGTGACGCCGGCCGCCAGGACGCCGAGCGCGACGACGCCGAGCGCCACAGCCGCGACGACCGCGACGGTCGACGGGACGTCGGAGACGAACCTGTCGTAGACGGCCACGCCCGTGCCGGCGAGGACGGCCGCACCGACCGTCGCCCGGGTGAGCGCGCCCGAGGGCCGGCTCGGGTCGATGACCGGGGCCGGCGGGACCGTCCCGACGGCCGGCGCGCGGCCGGTCGTCGCGGACGTCGCCCACGGCGTGCCCTCCGTGCCGGAGCCGCGCGGCGGCGGGCCGGGGGTGCCCCACGGGGCGGTCGGCGGGGCGTCGGACGGCGTGCCCGTCGTACCGGCCGGAGCGGTCGGCCCCGCGTCCGGTCCGCCGGTTCCGCCGCCCGGACCACCCGGGCCACCGCCCGCTCCGCCCGGGCCGCCGGGACCGGTGCCCCACGGCCGCCCGTCCTTGCGCGACTTCACGACCCAGACGACGAGCGCGATGCCGAGGAGGAGCCAGATGCCGCCGGGGTGGAAGCCCCAGCCGACGTGGTCACCGGCCCAGCCCCAGTTCGGCAGGCCGCTGAACGTCGCGAGGACCGCCCCGACGAGTCCGGCCGTGACGACGCCGCGGAGCACCTCCTGGGCGTGGATCCGGCCGTCCGGCTGCGGGATGAACAGCCAGCCCAGCCCGTAGAGGACGAGCGAGCCGCCGCCGAGCAGGCCGAGGACGACGAAGATGCCGCGGACGAGGACGACGTCGATGCCGGTCCGGTTCGCGATCGCCGCGCAGACGCCCGCGGCCCACCGGCCCTCGTCCGGGCGGACGAGGCCGAAGGAGCGGATCCGGTCGAAGAAGTCGGCCAGCGGCGGAGGGGTGCCCTGGGGCCCCCCGGGCGCGGTCGCCGTTCCGGTCGTACCGGATGCGGTCCCGCCGGAGGAGCTGTTGCCGGAGCCGCTCGTGGGGCTCGGCGGTGAGTCGGGAGGCAGGTTCGTGCTCATGGCATCCAGCCTTCTCCTCGGCGGTCGCGGGTGGCATCGGGTACCACCCTGAGCCGACCCTGGTTCCTCCCGTCCGGGGCTCGGGGGAGCGGTGCCGCCCGACCCCGATGGAACCCGGGGGCCCTCGGGGGAAGATGGGGTCATGAGCGCTCCTGCCCTCGTCGCGGCCGCACCGGCGCGGTCGCCCGCCCGGGTGCGCCCGCCGCTCGCCCGGCCGACCGAGGGCCGGGTCGTCGGCGGCGTCGCCGTCGGCGTCGCCGCGCACCTGCAGGTGTCGGTGCGACTCGTCCGGATCGCGTTCGTCATCGCGACCGTGCTCGGCAGCGGCGCAGGGCTGCTCCTCTACGGCTGGCTCTGGGCGCTCGTCCCGACGAGCGAGCACGTCCCGACGCTGGACGACGCGAACCCCTTGCGCAACGCCTCTCCGGCGTCGGTCGCCGGCGCCGGCCGGCCCGGCGCGCACGGGGCGCGGCGACCGGCCGTCCCCCGGGTGTCGCAGGCCCGGATCGGCGACATCCTCCTCGGCGCGCTCCTGCTCGTCGCGGGCGTCGCCATCGCGGGGGCGCGGTTCGGCTGGAACCTCAACCCCGGCCTCCTCGTCCCGGTGATCGTCGTCATCGGCGGCGCCGTCCTCGCGTACACCCAGCTCGACGAGGTCGAGCGCGGCCGGGCCGCGCAGCGCTCCGGGGTGCAGACCCGGGCGGCGGTCCTGCGGATCGTCGGCGGGCTCGTCCTCGTCCTCGTCGGGGTGCTCCTCGTCGTCGTCCAGGGCGGTGACCCGGCGTACGCGGGCCGTGTCGTGGTCGCGGTCGTCACGGTCCTCGGCGGGGCCGGGCTCGTCCTCGCGCCGTGGGGGCTGCGGCTGTGGCGCGACCTCGACGCCGAGCGGTCCGCCCGGGTCCGGGAGGCCGAGCGCGCCGACATCGCCGCGCACCTGCACGACTCGGTGCTCCAGACGCTCGCCCTCATCCAGCGCAGCGCGCAGGACCCTGCGCAGGTCGCACGGATCGCCCGGGCCCAGGAGCGCGACCTGCGCGAGTGGCTCTACGGGCCCCGGCAGGACGACGCGGGCGTGACCCTCGCCGCGCAGATCAAGGCCGTCACGGCAGAGGTCGAGGACCGGTTCGGGGTCGCCGTCGACGTCGTCGTCGTCGGCGACCGGCCGCTCGACGACCGCGGCGCCGCACTCGTCGCGGCGCTGCGCGAGGCGTGCGTCAACGCCGTGCGGCACGCCGGCGCGCCCGTCACCGTCTACGTCGAGTCCGGCCCGGACGGCGTCGAGGCGTTCGTCCGCGACCGCGGGCCCGGGTTCGACCCGGACGACGTGCCCGCCGACCGGCTCGGCGTCCGGGAGTCGATCGTCGGGCGGATGCAGCGGCACCGCGGCACCGCGACGATCCGCAGCGAGGCGGGCGAGGGCACCGAGGTCCGGCTCGAGCTCCCCGATGCCCAGCCGTCGGAGTCCCAGCTCGCCGACGCCCTGCCCGCCGACGCCCTGCCCGCCGACGCCCTGCAGCCCGAACCCCGCCCCGTCGAGCCCCGCGCCGTCGAGCCCCGCGCCGTCGAGCCCCGCCCTGTCGAGCCCCGCCCTGTCGAGCCCCGCGCCGTCGAGCCCCGCGCCGTCGAGCCCCGCCCTGCCGTCCTCGAGGAGAACTGGTGAGCCCCGTCCCCTTGCGACTGGTCATCGTCGACGACCACGCGATGGTGCGCAGCGGCGTCCGCACGGAGCTGTCCGCCGATCCGGGCATCGAGGTCGTCGCGGAGGCCGGGGACGTCGAGCAGGCCGTGGCGACCGTGCACGCCGTCCGGCCGGACGTCGTCCTCCTCGATGTCCACCTTCCCGGCGGCACGGTCCGGCCCGGCGGGAGCGAGGTGCTCCAGCGGTGCGCGGACCTGCTCGGCGCCGACCCCGCGGACGGCGGGCCACCGGTGCGGTTCCTCGCGCTGTCGGTGTCGGACGCCGCCGAGGACGTCATCGCCGTCATCCGGGCCGGTGCCCGCGGCTACGTGACGAAGACGATCTCCGGGCCGGACCTCGCGTCCGCGGTGCACCGGGTCGCGGACGGCGACGCGGTCTTCTCGCCCCGGCTCGCAGGGTTCGTCCTCGACGCGTTCGGCACCGGTGCCGGCGAGGTCGCCGCCGTCGAGGACGAGCTCGACCGGCTGTCCCAGCGTGAGCGGGAGGTCATGCGGCTCATCGCCCGCGGCTACGCGTACAAGGAGGTCGCCCGGGAGCTGTTCATCTCGGTGAAGACGGTGGAGACGCACGTGTCGGCGGTGCTGCGCAAGCTCCAGCTCAGCAACCGCTACGAGCTGACCCGGTGGGCCGCCGACCGCAGGCTGCTCTAGCTAGCTAGGGCACCTTCGGTGGCAGGAGCCCTGCTGAACACTCGGGCTCCTGGCGCGCCGCCGCCTAGGATCGCCGTCCATGGAGATCGTGTACCACGTCGTGGTCGTGCTGCACCTCCTCGGGATGGCGGCGATCGTGGGGTCGTGGCTCGCCGTCGTCCGGGCGCCCCGGATGATGCCCGGGTTCTTCCACGGCGCGCTGACCCAGCTCGTGACCGGGCTCGCGCTCGTCGGCATGCTCGAGGCCGACGTCGTGACCCGCGACGAGGTGCTCGACCACGCGAAGATCGGCGTCAAGCTCGCCGTGGCCCTCGTCGTCACGGTGCTCGTGTGGGTCAACCGGAAGCGGGAGCACGTGCCGCGCGGCGTCGTCCACACGATCGGCGGTCTCGCACTGTTCAACGTCGTCGTCGCCGTCTTCTGGGAGTGACGGACCTCCACCGGCGCTGCGCCGTCCGGATCGTCTGAGCCCGCGGCGATGAGTTCGGCGCCCTGGGAGGGTCCGACCGGGGCAGGGGACGACGAGGGAGGCCGGTGTGGACGGCGTGCATGACGTGCGGGTGCTGCTCGACGGGCTGTCGTTCGGCGAGTCGGTCCGCTGGCACGACGGGCGGGTCTGGGTGTGCGACTGGGCGACCGGCGCGGTGACGGCCGTCGACCCCGCCGACGGGCGGGCCGAGGTCGTGCACCGGACGGAGGGGTTTCCCGTGTCGGTCGACTGGCTGCCGGACGGCCGGATGCTCGTGCTGTCACGGTCCCTCGTCGCCGTCGGGGCGTCCGGCCCGGCGGGTGCTGGGTCGGCGTCCGGTGCGGGCGCTCCCGCCCGCCGGTACGCGGACCTGTCGGCGCTCGCGCCGGGCTGGAACGAGATCGCCGTCGACGGTCGCGGCGACGTCTTCGTCAACGAGGCGGGGTTCGACCTCATGGCGGGCGCCGAGCCGGCGCCGGGGTCGGTCGCCGTCGTGACGGCGAGCGGTGAGGTCCGGCGGGTGGCGGGCGACGTCTGGTTCCCGAACGGGATGGTCGTCGGCGCCGACGACCGCACCCTCGTCGTCGCAGAGTCGTACCGCAACCGGTTGACGGCCTTCGACATCGGGGCCGGCGGGTCGCTCTCGGGGCGGCGGGTCTGGGCCGACTGCGGCAGCGGGGTCCCCGACGGGATCTGTCTCGACGCCTCCGGAGCGGTCTGGTACGCCGACGTGCCCAACCGCAGGTGCGTGCGCGTCGCCGAGGGCGGCGCCGTGCTCGACGTCGTCGAGGTGGACCGCGGCTGCTTCTCGTGCGCGCTGGGCGGGATCGACGGGCGGACGCTCTACGTCGCCGCGCAACGGTGGGACGGTGCGGGGAGCATGCTCGCCGGGCCGCCCTCCGGGGTGCTGCTCGCGGTCGAGGTGGACGTGCCGGCCGTCGACCGCAGGGCGGCGCCGTAGGAATCGGCGACGCTCGGGCGACGCGGGCCGCGATCAGGCCGTCGCGACGACGCGGAACGCCTCGGCGAGCGCGCCCTCGGGACGTCCGGCGGCCTCGGCGGTGCGGGCGCCCCAGCCGCGGAGCATGGACTCGAGGTCATCCATGTGGCTGGTCTGGCTCTTGTGCGCGTGGAGGGCGTCGAGCTTGCGCGGGAAGGTCTCGCCGATGTCCACGAACTGGTCCGGCCTGGGGTCCGCCATGAGCCAGACCTCCTTGACCGTCCAGGGCTCCAGGCCCTCCTGGGCGAGCAGCTCGGGGTAGGCGAACGGGTTGCGCGCGGCCGGGTAGATCGCCCGGATCGAGGCCTCGCCCGCGGCGAGGTGGTCGGGGTGGCTGGCACCGATCCGGGTCCAGTTCCGCTCGGGGGACTGGATGAGCATCCGGTCGGGGCGGACCTGACGGATCACCCTGACGATCTCCCGCTGCAGCTCGTGCGTGGGGTCGAGCCAGCCGTCCCGGAACCCGTCGAGGAACCGCACGTCCTCGACGCCGACGGCGGCCGCCGCGGCGCGCTGCTCCGCCTCGCGGATCCGGGGTATGTCGACGCGCGGGGTGTCGTCGAACCCGCCCTGGTCGCCGCGGGTGCACAGTAGGTAGGTCACCTGGATCCCGGCGCTCGTCCATCGGGCAGCCGTGCCGGCGGCACCGAAGTCGAGGTCGTCGGGGTGGGCGGCCACGCAGAGGATGCGCGACACCTCGGAGTCGTCGATCGGCACGAGAGGCCACTCTAGGCGAGGGGTGGTGCCGCGCAGCCCGCTGGACGCCCAGCCACACGTCGCTGTGCGGAAGCGTTGCTCAGACCTGCCGCCACCGATGACCGGCAGGAGGTCGCGGTGGAGGACGCCGCCGACACCCTCCGCATCGCCGCTGTCGTCGGGCGGCTGCAGCACGACAGGCCGTGATGTGGGTGCTCAGGGCGTCAGAACGGCGGCGGGTCGGCGGCATCGGGGAGGCCGTCGCGGGGAAGTGGGACGTGCATGCGGGCCGGGTAGGTGCGGCCGGTCGGGGTCGTCACGACCCAGGTGCCCGGCGGGTCGCCGGGTTCGACCGACGGGGTGAGGCTGAGGAGCCCGGCGGTCTTGAGCCGATGATGGCGGCGACAGAGCGGTCGGATGTTGCAGTCACAGGTGGCTCCGCCCTCGGCCCAGGGTCTGCGATGGTCAAGGTCGCACCGCCAGGCGCGGGTGCCGCAGCTCGGGACGGTGCACGTCGCAGCGGCGTCCTCGAGGAACTGCCTGAGCGCGGCGCCGGGGGTGTAGTGGGGGGTGTACGTCGAGCGGCCGACGCCCAGGACCGTGCCGTGGCTGCCGTCGACCGCGACGCACCGCCAGATCCCGTGGTGCGCGAGGTCGCGTGCCATCGCGGCGGCGATCGGGCCGTAGCCGTCGAGCATCGCCGGGTCGTCGGTCAGGCCCAGCAGTGTCTCCACGGACACGGTGACGGTGATGTGCGCCGGGACGTCCGGGGCGGCGACGGGAATCCACGGCGCGACGAAGCAATTCGTGAGGGTGTCCGGGTCCGTGATGCCCTCGTGCCTTCTCCCATCGGTTCTCCCATCGGTGACTTCACCGCCTGGGTCCGCTGCTCGGCCGGTCCGCGCGTGGCTGGAGCCAGGCTCCGGCTGCGACGGGGGACACGGGAGGAACCCCGTCGTGCATCCGGTGACGAGCAGGTCGAAGCGCAGCTGCTCCAGGGTGCGAGGGTCGCCGGCGTGGCGGAGCTGTCGCGCAACGGCGGTCAGGGACTCGGAGATCGCGACGACGGACTCGGCAGGCCCGGCGGCCCACAGCGTCGCGGTGCCGTCCCCGGTGGCGAAAACGGCGACGGACCGCTCACGGTGTGCCCGGCGGCGGCGTTCCTCGGCCGCGGCCGCATCGACGCGCAGGACGGCTCGGTCGACGGCCTGTTCGAACCGCCGCACGTTCACCTGGTCGGCGTGCGGTGCGACGAGGGCGTCGACGGCGCGGGCAGCGTCGACGCTGAGCGTCTGGGTGCGCGTCACGACGGCCTGCGCCCTTGCCCAGTCGAGGGCGCCGTCGCGCAGCATGGCCGCGGTCGCGGGCAGCCGGTCGTCGACCACGAGGGCCTTTGCTGCGCCCAGCCGCCCACCGGCCAGGTGCTCGCTGATCCCTGCAGCGAGGGCGATCTCGGTGACGACGGACTCCTCGACCAGGCCCCCGGGGTCCACGTCGCGGCGGCTCCGGTGACCCGATGGGGCAGGTTCTGGCTCTGTCGAGACACCGCCGCGGTGGGCGAGCAGGCGGGCGATCGTCACGAGCTGCTGCCAGACCGCCCACGCCTCCAGGCGGCGGCTGGCGACGAAGCCCGCGAGGAGGTCGTCCGCGCTCTCAGGAACGCAGTGCGTGCCCGGCGGATCGGCGTCGGACCAGGACAGAGCCGCCGCCGAAGCTGCGCCCGGCAGGCCGTCGAGCGCGGCCCGTCGCCGAACGGCAGCGGCCTTCTCCCGCGACCGCTCGTGCCGGTCCAGCCACTCCGTTGCGAGATCGACGACGACCGACCCGCCCGACCACTCCGGTCGGGTCGTGTCGATCTCCGCTCCTCGTCCCATGTCTCGAACCTAGATGTCGGCACCGACAGTTTCCACCTGGCTGGAAACGCTTGCGCGACACGAATTCTCGGCAACGGATTCTGACTCTGCGTGCCGGCTCACCCAGGGCGGGGGGAGGTCGGCGGGGGGAGGTCGGCGGGGGGAGGTCGGCGGGGAGGGGTCGGCCCGGGATCGCGAGCGCCTGGCCGGGTTCCCCCGCCGCGGGCGTCCCGTACGCGGAGGTGTTGGCGCCGACGATGGGAGCCTGGCGTTCGCTGGTCGGCCGCCCGGGCGGGGACCCGGTGTCGGTGGCGCACGTGCAGGGCCCGGACCTGCCGGTGCCGATTCCCCCGCGCTGCTGGCCGATCTGGACGGGGAGTGGTCCACAGCCCTCGGCCCGGGCCTGGCGATGCAGCACGGGCGTCCTCGGCCTCGGCCCGGGTGTCGAGCACGGCGCAGGCGACGCCGCCGAGGCGCGAGCGCCGGGCGGGCCAGCCGCGACGCCACGAGCTCGTCAGTGCGCGTCCGTCACAACCGCGGCGCCCGCGCCGTCCGGAGCCCGGCGAGGTACTGCTCGAACGTCTCGGTGCCGCGGACGAAGGGCTCGGCGGGGACGAGCGCGCCGGACGCCGCCGCACGGGCCGCCCGGCCCGGTAGCCGCAGCGGGACGACGAGCCGGCGCTCCCCGGTGGCCCGGAGGTAGCCGCGGACCATGTCGACCAGCCGCATCGTCCGCGGCCCGGCGACCGGCTCGGCCGCTCCGACCGGCCGGGCGCGGACGAGGTCGACGAGCCGGGCCGCCACCTCCTGCGCCGCAACGGGTCTGCTGAGCATCGACGGAACAACGACGAGCCTCCCGGTGGACCGCCTGACGAGCTGCCCGGCGAACTCGTGGAACTGCGTCGCCCGGAGCACCGTCCACGGCACCCCGCCGCCGCGGACGACCTCCTCCTGACGACGCTTGCCCGCGTAGTAGCCGAGGTCGACGTCGACGACGGCGTCGCAGTCGTCGAGGGCGGTGCCCGCGCCCATGAGGAGGTCGACGCCGGTCGAGCGGGCGAGGACGACGGGCTCGTCCCCGCTTGCGGCGAGCCCGGCGACGACGAGCCGCCCGACAAGACCGGTGCCGCCGGCCACCGCGACCCTCATCACCGTGCCCCTCCCGCACGGCCACGTCGGACGGGACATCGGACCGCTGGGCAGGTCACGTGCGCCGCCGGCTCACAGCCAGTGGTTGTCGTGCCGGAGGGAGAACGCGTGCCGGTCCGCGTCGCTCATCGCCGTCCGCCGCGCGGCGTCCGCAAGAGTCTCGAAGTACTCCTCCCGCGGAGCGCCCGGGGTGAACAGGAGCAGCATCGACGCCGGCTCACCGGACTCGTTGCGGAACCCGTGGATCCCGCCGACCGGCACGTGGAGGAAGTCGCCGGGACCCGCGTCGAGCCACCGTCGTCCGTCGTACAGCTGCACCGCACCGGCGAGCACGTAGAACGACTCGGTCATCGTCCGGTGGAAGTGCGGCCCGGGACCGCTCGGCGTCGTCCCCATGTCCCAGCGGTACAGCCCGAAGGCGCCTCCGGTCGCGGCGGACGACGCGACGTACGCCGCGCCGCCACCGCTGGCGTTGTTCACCTCGCGGGGCTGCGTGTGCGGGCGCAGCCAGGCGCTCACCTCGCCCGACGCCCGGTGGTAGGTGGCCGGGGGGTAGGCATTCGGCGGTCCGTCGACCGCGGCCCACACGTGGACCCCGGCCGGGCGGCCCGGGCCCTCCGACCCGCGGGGCCGGGCAGGTTCTGCAGGGAAGGACATGGCGCCACTGTGCCGGATGACGCCGGGTCCGTCGCCCGCACCCGCACGGCGCGCGACGGTGACCTCAGCGGGCCGCGGCCGTCCGCTCGGCCCGCAACCGCCGCAGCGCGGGCGAGGAGGAGAACGGCAGCAGGGCGTCCGGGCGGTCCGGCCACCTGACGTCGAGGTCGACCCACTCGGCGAACCGGTAGGGCCGGTGGTCCAGGACGCCCCCCAGGTGCCGCCGCAGGCGGGACATCTCCGCGCGCACCGTCACGGTGCGCGCGGCGTCGCCGAAGAGGTCGTGGGCGAGCTCGCTCGCCGTCCGCCCGGCCGGGTGCGCGGCGAGGACGAGCAGCAGCTCGGCGTGCCTCGGGCTCAGGGTCTGCTCCCACGAGCCACTCGGCCCGTCGACGAAGAGCCGCCAGCTCCGTGTGCCCCGGACGTCGAGGACGATGCGGGTCGCCGACGCCGGCGCTCCCGCGGCCTCGTCGTCGAGCCGGACGAGCCAGCCGCCCGGCACCGGCTCGAGCCGGCACGGCCCCAGCGCGGGCAGCCACGTCTGCCCGTCGTCGACCCGCTCGGGGACGAGGACCCGGTCGACCGGAGCCACCCCGGTCGCCGCGGCGAGCCAGCCGTGCCGGTCGGTGACGAGCGCCCGGCCCTCGATCCGGGCCAGCAGCGGCGACGCGAGGGCGCGCAGCCGCTCGAGGTCGGCCTGGTGCTCGCTGCGCAGCCGCAGCTCGGCGAGCCGAGCGACGGCGTCGACGAGCGCGAGCGTGCTCGCGTGCACGGTCGCGGCGGGGCCGCTGACGTCGACGACGCCGAGCAGACGCCCGGTCCGCGGGTCGTGCAGGGGGGCGGCCGCGCAGGTCCACGAGTGGTGGGACCGGACGTAGTGCTCGGCGGAGTAGACCTGCACCGGACGGCGCGCCACGAGCGCGGTGCCGATGGCGTTCGTGCCCACCGTGCCCTCGTCCCACGCCGCGCCCTCGACGAAGCCGAGGCCGTCGGCGCGACGCCGGACGGCGCGGCTCCCGTCCCGCCAGAGGACCCGGCCGTCGGCGCTCACGACGACCATGATGTGGAGCGCCTCGTCGGCGATACTCACGAGACCGCCGCGGAGGGTGTCGAGCGCGGGGAGCAGGCCGCTGGCCTCCCGCCGCGCCTGGAGCTCCTCGAGGGTCAGCGGCTCCGGGACGCTGCCGCCGGTGTCCGGGTCGACCCCGTGCGTCTGCACGCGGCGCCAGGAGTCCTCGATGACCGGCCGCGGCGCGCCGGGGAGCTGGGCGCCGGCGACGGCGGCGTCGTGGATGCGCGCGAGGCTGCGCGCGTGCTCCCGCGGGTCGGTACCCACGGGCACGGCGGACTCCAGGCGGGCAGCCGCCACCGGCTCACCTCCACGACGCGGGAGCCTCCAGTGTGACCTGCGGCACAGAGGGCGAGCACCCCCGGGGACGGGCGAACCTGCGAGCGGCGGGGGTGGGCCGCTCGCAGGTCCGCCGCGGGCGGCCCGGGCTGTCGGCGGGACCCGGCACACTGCCCGTCGTGACCGCCGCCTCGCTCGTGCTCCTGGGCGCTCTGACCGCGCTGTCGGTCGGCCTGTACCGCGAGCTGCCGCCGGTGCGCCGGATGCGGATGCGGGCCGCCCTCGCGCTCCTCGTCGCGCTCGTGCTGCTCGGCGGGAGCGTCGTCCTCGCGTGGCGGGCGCCGCCGGTGACGGGCTGGACGGCGGGGGTCGCCGCGGCGCTCGCCCTCGCGGCGGGCGTCTGCGCGGGCGGCCCGGTCGCGACGGCGTTCCTGCGGTTGGCGGAGCGGCCTGCAGCCCCGCCGGGGACGCCGAGCCCGGCCGACCCGACGATCCTCCAAGGCGGGACGTGGATCGGCCTGCTCGAGCGGGTCGCGATCACCGGGACCATCCTCGTCGGCCGGCCCGAGGGGGTCGCCATCGCGCTGGCGGTCAAGGGGCTGGGCCGCTACCCCGAGCTGAGCGGGCCCGCGGCGTCCGAGAGGTTCATCATCGGGACGTTCGCGAGCGTCCTGTGGGCGACGGGGTGCGCGGGGGCGGGCTGGCTGCTGCTCCGCTGACCGGGGTGGGTCAGTCAGCGGCGGCCGCGAGCAGCCGGGCGGCCGCGGGCCGGGCCGCGACCTCCTGGTGCCACAGCCCGGTCGCCAGGCGCTGGCCGACGGCCTGCCGAGTCACGCCGAGCTTCGCCGCGGCGTCGGCGACCCCGAGCCCGGCGCCGACCAGGTCGACGGCCTCCCAGGCCGGCTCGCTGCGCCGGGACACGAGCGCCACGAGCAGCCGCAGGACGGCGTCCGCGTCCCGGGCGGCGACCTCCGCCACCCCGCGGACGGCGACGTGGTCGCGGTCGTGCTTGGCGGCCTCGACGGCCTCCCGGGCGAGCAGGAACGCCGGGCCCCGCCCCGCGCGGACGGACGCGGGGAGCGGCTCGCCGCCCGGTCCGGCGCCGACGCCCACGTGCCAGATGCCCTGCCGGACGAGGTCGAGGACGACGGCGACGACCGACCCGGCGTCGTCGAGCACGCCCTGGAACTCGTCGCCCGCCGTCCGCTCGAACGGTCGCACGGGGCCGCGGACGACGGGGGTCTCACAGAGCTGTTCGAGCCGGGCGAGGGCGGCGTCCACCCGGTCGGTGTCGTCCCGGCTGTGCCGCTGGTCGACGGTGAGCACGAACATGTGACAAGCCTGAGCCCTTTCTCAGAGTATGGCAAGGCCTAAGACTTTCCTGATCGATCAGCAGGCCTGCGGGCTTCACCTTCGCGATCAGGGCAGCGCGGCGAGCATCTCGTCGACGATCTCCGCGATCCGCCCCATGCTGATCGACAGGTGCCCGTCGTCCGGCAGCAGGTGGGCCCGTGCCCCGGCGATCCGGCCCGCGAGCCAGCGGCCGTGCGCCGCCGGGACCATGAGGTCGACGCCGCCCTGCCACACCGACACCGGGCAGCGCAGGTCGTCGAGCGAGAAGCCCCAGTCCTGGCAGAAGGCGAGGTCGTCCTCGACCCAGCCCTCGATGCCGGGGCGCAGCGCCTCGGTGAACGACTCGACGATGTCGTCGGCGAGCTCGCCGGTGACGAGGGCCCGGTCGACCGGCGGCAGCAGGGTTGCCAGGCTCTCGGCGATCGCGTCGGCACTGACCCCGGCGATGCGGTCGCGGGCGGCGGTGAGGAAGGGCCGCAGCACGTCCTCGCCGGCCAGGGCGGCGCCGAACTCGTCGACGTTCTCCTGGCCCATCCCGGCGAGGAAGTCGAGTCCGGGCACGCCGTAGGGCCCGGCCCCGGCGACCGAGGCGACCGCCGCGACCCGGTCCCCGAGCCCCGCCGCCGTCGCCAGCGCGTGCGGACCGCCGCCGGAGGTGCCCACGACGACGACCCGGCCGACGCCGAGCGCGTCGAGCGCCTGGGCGACGTCCCCGGCGACCGCCGCGACGTCCCGGCCGGGGCAGGGCGTCGACGTGCCGTAGCCGGCCCGGGTCGGGCCGAAGACCCGGACGCCACGCGCGAAGGCGGCCGCCCGGGTGTGCCGGAACGGTCGGCCCCACGACGGGGTGCCGTGCAGGTCGACGAGCACGGGAGCGTCGTCCGGTGTCGTCGCCCAGTTCGCGAGGTGGACCTCGAGGGTGCGCCCGTCGTCCAGGGGAACGGTCCGCGTCGACACGTCGTCCGCCATGGTCACGTCGTCCGCCATGGCGGTGAAGGTAGCGCCGTCCGGCCCGGGGACGGGCGACGGCACGACCTGTGGACGAATCCGAACACCTGTCTGGACCGGCACGTAGGCTGGCCGTGATGAGCACGCTGTACGACGACCTGTCCCTGCCCGGACTCGACGGCGCGCCCGCGGCTGGTTCCGGGCGGGGTGCGTCCGCCGTCGCGCCGGTGCGTGGCGCGCACCCGCTGCCGGGCCTCGTCCCCGTCGCGCCGCCGGACGCCGAGGGGCCGGCGGGCGCGTCGGGCGATGGCGGGGACGACGGGCAGGACGGCCCGGCCCGCCGGGTCGACGAGCTGCTCGCCGGGCTCAACCCGCAGCAGCGCGAGGCCGTGCTGCACAGCGGGTCGCCGCTGCTCATCGTCGCCGGCGCGGGCTCGGGCAAGACCCGGGTGCTGACCCACCGGATCGCCTATCTGCTCGCGGCCCGCGGCGTCCGGCCCGGCCAGGTCCTCGCGATCACGTTCACGAACAAGGCCGCCGCCGAGATGCGCGAGCGGGTCGAGGCGCTCGTCGGCCCGCGCGCGGCGACGATGTGGGTGTCGACGTTCCACTCTGCCTGCGTGCGGATCCTGCGCCGGGAGGCGACCCGGGTCGGCCTGCGGTCGCAACTTCTCGATCTACGACGCCGCCGACACCCAGCGGCTGATGGCCCTGGTGTGCCGCGAGCTCGACCTCGACCCGAAGAAGTACCCGCCGCGGGCGTTCAGCCACCAGGTGGGCAACCTCAAGAACGAGCTCGTCGACGAGGAGACCTTCGCGTCGACCGTGACCGAGGGCACGCACGACCGAACGATGCTCGGCGCAGGCGTACTCGGCCTACCAGCGGCGGCTGCGCGAGGCGAACGCGATGGACTTCGACGACCTCATCATGACGACGGTCAACATCCTCCAGGCCTTCCCGGACGTCGCGGCGCACTACCGGCGCCGGTTCCGGCACGTCCTCGTCGACGAGTACCAGGACACCAACCACGCCCAGTACGTGCTCGTCCGCGAGCTGGTCGGCGGATCGCTGTCGCAGGTCGATCCGCGAGGCGGAGAAGCGCACCGTGGACGGCGAGCCGGTGCTGCCCGACGGCTCGCGCGCGGCGTCCGAGCTGCGAGCCCGAGCACGTGCCGCCGGCCGAGCTCACCGTCGTCGGTGACGCCGACCAGTCGATCTACGCCTTCCGCGGCGCGACGATCCGCAACATCGTCGAGTTCGAGGACGACTACCCGGACGCGCGGACGATCCTCCTCGAGCAGAACTACCGCTCGACCCAGACGATCCTCACCGCGGCGAACGCCGTCATCGAGCGCAACCCCGACCGCAAGCCGAAGCGGCTGTGGACCGATGCCGGCGCCGGCGCGAAGATCGTCGGCTACGTCGCGGACAACGAGCACGACGAGGCGTCGTTCATCGCCGAGGAGATCGACCGGCTCACCGACACCGAGGGCGTCCGGCCCGGGGACGTCGCGGTCTTCTACCGCACCAACGCCCAGTCCCGGGCGCTGGAGGAGGTCTTCGTCCGGGCCGGGCTGCCGTACAAGGTCGTCGGCGGCACCCGGTTCTACGAGCGGCGTGAGGTCAAGGACGCCCTGGCCTACCTGCGGGTGCTGGCGAACCCGGACGACACGGTGAACCTGCGTCGGATCCTCAACGTGCCCAAGCGCGGCATCGGCGGACCGGGCCGAGGCGTGCGTCGCGGCGCTCGCCGACCGGGAGCGGATCTCGTTCGCCGCCGCGCTGCTGCGGGCCGACGAGGCGCCCGGGATCGCCACCCGCTCGCTGACGTGCGTCCAGGCCTTCACCGGGCTGCTGGACGGGCTGCGCACGCTCGTCGAAGGCGGGTCCGGGCCGGCGACGGTGCTGGAGGCCGTGCTCGAGCAGACCGGCTACCTCGCCGAGCTGCGGGCCAGCCACGACCCGCAGGACGAGTCCCGCATCGAGAACCTGGCCGAGCTTGTCGCCGTCGCGCAGGAGTACGAGACGGCGAACCCGGACGGGTCGCTCTCGGACTTCCTCGAGCAGGTGTCGCCTCGTCGCCGACAGCCGACGAGGTGCCCGACGAGGCGGTCGCCGGACGGCGCGGAGCAGCAGGACGGCGAGCGGGTCGACCACGGCGTCGTCACCCTCATGACCCTGCACACCGCGAAGGGCCTGGAGTTCCCGGTCGTCTTCCTCACCGGCCTCGAGGACGGCACCTTCCCGCACCTGCGCTCGCTCGGCGACCCGGCCGAGCTCGCCGAGGAGCGGCGCCTCGCCTACGTCGGCATCACCCGCGCCCGGCAACGGCTCTACGTCTCGCGGGCCGCCGTCCGCAGCGCGTGGGGGCAGCCGAGCTACAACCCGCCGAGCCGCTTCCTCGAGGAGATCCCGACGGACCTGCTCGACTGGCAGCGGTCCGAGTCCACGCCTCGTGCGGCCCTCGTCGACGCCGGCCGTCGCCCGGCTCGCCGACCGGCCCGGCGTCCGCTCGCCCGGGAACCGCGAGATCGTCCACCTCGAGCCGGGGGACCGGGTCACCCACGACACGTTCGGGCTGGGCACGGTCGTCGAGGTCGAGGGCAGCGGCGACAAGTCGGTCGCGAAGGTCGACTTCCGCGACCAGGGAGTCAAGCGCCTGCTCCTGCGCTACGCGCCGGTCGTCAGGCTCTGACGCTCCCTCCGCCTGCCGACCGAAGGGCACGGGCACGCTCACCGTGACCTCGGCGCTCGGCGCTCGGCGGTGGGCGCTCGGCGGTCGGCGGTCGGTGGTGCGGTGCTCAACGTGCCGTTCCAGGTCCGGCGTCGGGGTGGGTGGTCAGCGGGCCTCGTCGGCGATCGGGGTGACGCCGGCCTGCAGCGTCGTGCCGTCGGAGTCGAGCTGGCTGAGCAGCGTCGAGATCCCGTGGACGACCTCGCCCTCGATGGGGATCGACATGTGGCCCCGGCCGCGGACGAGGACGTTGCGGACGGCGAGGTCGGGGTGCTCGAGGCGGCCGTTCTCGTGCGGGATGACCATCTGGTCGAGGTCGGACCAGTAGGCGACGAACCGGGTTCCGCAGTCGGCGGCGGGCTCGGCAAGCTCGGCGTAGAACTCGCTGCCGGGAGTCAGCTGGCGGCACAGGTTCACCGGGACGAGCCGGGCGGGCAGGCTCCCGCCGTGCGGCGTCCCGAGGGTCACGAGGGTGTGCACCCGCTCGTCGCCGCCGAGCCGCTGCACGTAGTACCGCGCGATGAGCCCGCCCAGGCTGTGGCCGACGACGTGGATCCGCTCGTACCCGGTCCGCGCGACGAGCTCCTCGACGGCCCCCGACAGGTCGCGGGCGGCCGCGCGGATGTCGTTCGTCATGGGGGAGTAGTTCAGCGCGACGACGCGGCCGAACCCGCGGCGCCGCAGCCGGCGCCGCAGCACGGCGAAGATCCCGCGGTTGTCGATCATGCCGTGGATGAGCAGGATCGGCGTCCCGGCGGCCTCGACGTTCCCGACCACGAGCCCGCGGGCCACCGGGTCGAGGCTGCCGAGGTGGTAGAGGTCGTGCTCCCGCGGCCGCTCCCGCAGGAGCCCCCAGGGGTACATCGCGACGTGCGCGGAGGTCCACGCCGTCTCCCGGACGACGCCGCGGGCGCCCCGGACCGTGAGCAGGGCCCGCAGGTCCCCGGCGAGGGCGCGGACCGTGTGCCGGGCGGACGCGTGCGGCGACCAGGCCGTGGACGGCGCGGTGGCCGCAGGCGTCCCTCGCTCCGACGCGGGGCCGCCGGGCCGGACGGCGCTCGACGACCGGGGCTCGGGGACGAGGGCGAGCGCGGGCGTGCCGGATGCGCCTGGCGGACCCTCGCGACGCCCTGCCATCGCCCGACCTCCTCGTCGTCCCGGCGTCGCCGCGGACCCTCCCGGACGGGTTCTCGATCTTCACCCGGTTGCGGGGAACGCCCGTGGCACAGCGGCTTTCCCGCAGTGTGCGGTGCGAGGTCGGCCACGCGCCATCCCCCGCGCGCACGATCCTGTGCGAAGGGGCGGTGACAGCCCCTGGTCGTCCTGCGGTCACCGTCGGATTACCCGCTTTGTTGCCTTTCGGCGCGGCCTCCGCGGAGGATCGCAGCGGAGGTCACTCCGGAACGCCCGTTCCGTCATGCGGAACGCATGATCGTTCGAGCAGGTCCGAGGGACCGCCGTCCCGGGGGCGCGCGCCGTCGGCTCGGTTACGCTCGCAAGCGCGCCGCCGACCGTTCGGACCGGTGGCCCGTCCGCCCGACCGGAGCGACAGGAGGAAACCATGGCGCCCGTCCGGATCGTCGTCGCCAAGCCGGGGCTCGACGGGCACGACCGTGGCGCGAAGGTCGTCGCCCGGGCACTGCGGGACGCCGGCATGGAGGTCGTCTACACCGGGCTGCACCAGACCCCGGAGCAGATCGTCGACACCGCGATCCAGGAGGACGCCGACGCCGTCGGGCTGTCCGTCCTCTCCGGCGCGCACCTCACGCTCGTTCGCCCGCGTCGTCGAGCTGCTCCGCGAGCGGGACGCCGCCGACATCGTCGTCTTCGGCGGCGGGATCATCCCGGAGGCCGACATCCTCGAGCTCGAGCGGTTGGGGGTCGCGCAAGGTCTTCACCCCGGGCACCTCCATGCATGAGATCGTCGAGTGGGTGAAGGGCAACGTCGGCCAGACCGTCTGACCGTCCCGCCGTCGGGATCGACCGGTCGTCCCGCCATCGCGCCGTCCGGCGCACAGCTCCTGCCACGTGACCGGTCGCACGCGGAGGAGGTGAAGATCGTCCGGCGCGTGGGACTAGGGTTTGCCGCGACTCCCGGCCCCGACGTTGAGGACGGACACGTGGACCTGTTCGAGTACCAGGCGCGCGATCTCTTCGCCGCCCACGGCGTCCCGGTGCTGGACGCCGTCGTCGCCACCACCCCCGAGGAGGCGCGAGCCGGCGCCGAGGAGCTCGGCGCGGGCACCGTCGTCGTCAAGGCGCAGGTGAAGACCGGCGGCCGCGGCAAGGCCGGCGGCGTGAAGCTCGCGCACAGCCCGGAGGAGGCCGGGGCGAGAGCCGTCCGAGATCCTCGGTATGGACATCAAGGGCCACACGGTCCACCGCGTCATGGTCGCCCAGGGCGCGAAGATCGCCGAGGAGTACTACTTCTCGGTGCTGCTCGACCGGGCCAACCGCACCTATCTCGCCATGGCGTCCAAGGAGGGCGGCATGGAGATCGAGCAGCTCGCGGTCGAGCGGCCGGACGCGCTCGCCCGGGTCCCGGTCGACGCGATCCGGGGCATCGACGCCGCGAAGGCGGCCGAGATCGTCGACGCGGCGGAACTTCCCGGACGACGTGAAGGCCGCCGTCGCGGACGTCGTCGTCAAGCTCTGGGACGTCTTCGCGGAGGAGGACGCGACGCTCGTCGAGGTCAACCCGCTGGTGAAGACCGAGGACGGAGCGATCATCGCGCTCGACGGCAAGGTCACCCTCGACGACAACGCCTCGTTCCGGCACCCGGCGCACGCCGAGCTCGAGGACAAGGCGGCGGCCGACCCGCTCGAGGCCAAGGCCAAGGAGAAGGGCCTCAACTACGTGAAGCTCGACGGCGAGGTCGGCATCATCGGCAACGGTGCGGGTCTCGTCATGAGCACCCTCGACGTCGTCGCCTACGCCGGTGAGGAGTTCGGCGGCGTCAAGCCCGCGAACTTCCTCGACATCGGCGGTGGCGCGAGCGCCGAGGTCATGGCGAACGGGCTCGAGATCATCCTCGGCGACGCACAGGTCAAGAGCGTCTTCGTCAACGTCTTCGGCGGCATCACGGCCTGCGACGCGGTGGCCAACGGCATCCTGCAGGCGTTCAAGATCCTCGAGGGCAAGGGGACGCCGGTGACCTTGCCGCTCGTCGTCCGGCTCGACGGCAACAACGCCGAGCTCGGCCAGGAGATCCTCGACGACTTCGCCAGGCACCTGCCCGCCGGGGCGATCACGCGGGTGGACACGATGGACGGCGCCGCCCGCACGGCGGCCGAGCTGGCCGCCACCGGCCAGGGACAGGGGGCCTGAGGCGATCGATCTGGCTCACGCACGACAGCAGGGTCATCGTCCAGGGCATGACCGGCTCCGAGGGGCGTAAGCACACCCAGCGGATGATCAACGCCGGGACGAACATCGTCGCCGGCGTGACCCCGGGCAAGGGCGGCAAGGGCCAGGAGTTCAACGACCGGATCATCAAGCCGGTGTTCGACTCCGTCCAGGAGGCCATCGCCGCAGACGGGTGCCGACGTCTCGGTCGTCTTCGTGCCTGCGAAGGGCACCAAGGGTGCGGTGTACGAGGCGGTCGACGCGGGGATCCCGCTTGTCGTCGTCATCACCGAGGGCGTCCCGGTGCACGACACCGGCGACCTTCTTCCAGTACGCCCAGGACAAGGGCACGACGCGGATCATCGGCCCGAACTGCCCTGGCCTCATCAGTCCCGGCCGCTCGAACGTCGGCATCATCCCGGCGAACATCACCAAGCACGGCCCGATCGGTCTCGTGAGCAAGTCGGGCACGCTGACCTACCAGCTCATGTACGAGCTGCGCGACATCGGGTTCTCGACGAACGTCGGCATCGGCGGCGACCCGGTCATCGGGACGACGCACATCGACTGCCTCGCGGCGTTCGAGAAGGACCCCGAGACCAAGGCGATCGTCATGATCGGCGAGATCGGCGGCGACGCCGAGGAGCGGGCCGCGGCGTACATCAAGGAGCACGTCACCAAGCCGGTCGTCGGCTACGTCGCCGGGTTCACCGCGCCGGAGGGCAAGACGATGGGCCACGCCGGTGCGATCGTCTCCGGTTCCTCGGGCACCGCCCAGGCGAAGAAGGAGGCCCTCGAGGCCGCCGGGGTCAAGGTCGGCAAGACGCCGAGCGAGACCGCGCGGCTCATGCGGGAGATCATGGCCTCGCTCGGCTGACCGAGTACGCGCACGCCCTGCGGCTGCCGTTGGCCGGGCGCTGCCGTTGATCGCAACGGGCTGCCGCGAGCGAGGAGGGGTGCGTTGACTGTTGCGCGGGTTCCTCGCACTCCCACCCTGACGGGGCAGGCCCCGGCGCACGTCGAGATCGAGCGCTGGCTCGTCGCCGCCATCGGACGGCGCGAGCTGTCCGCGGGGGACCGGCTGCCGCCCGAGGCGGAGCTCGCCGCGCGGATCGGGGTGAGCCGGATGACCCTGCGGCAGGCCCTCGGTCGGCTCGAGGCCCGCGGCGTCATCAGCCGTCGTCCCGGACGGCGCGGCGGCACGTTCGTCGCCGAGCCCCGGATCGACGTCACGCTCACCGGCTGGGCGGGCTTCACCGCCGAGCTGCGTCGGGCGCACGTCCGGGCCGGCGCCCGGGTCGTCGCCGCCCGCACGCTGGCCGCCCCGTCGGACGCAGCGGACGCGCTGTCGTTGCGCCGCGGCGAGTCCGTCCACGAGGTGACCCGGGTACGGTCCGCGCAGAGCCGGCCGGTCGCTCTGGAACGCTCGTGGTTCCCTGCGGCGCCCTTCCCCGGGCTCCTCGACCACCGGCTCACCGGGTCGCTCTACGCGCTGCTGCAGCGCGAGTACGGCCACGCCCCGCGCACCGCCGAGGAGTGCGTCGACCCCGTCGTCGCGGACGCCGAGTCCGCCCGGCTCCTCGACGTCCCCGAGGGCCGCCCGCTCCTGCGCGTCGAACGGACGGCGTTCACCGCGGCCGGCCTGGCCGTCGAGTTCGCCCGTGACCTCTTCCGCACCGACCGGGTCCGGCTCCACGTCCGCAGCGAGGTGGGAGGCGACTGACGGTGCCCCGGCGGCTCGGGCGCGACGCGTGGTCCGGCCCCGGTAGGTGTAGCCGCGGAACTCGCCGACGGTGTCCCCGAGCCGTCCCTCCCGCATCGCCCGCAGGAATCCCCAGGTCGGGATGGGCCCGCGCGTGGCGTCCAGGTGCGCAGGGTGGCGTCGGCCGCGCCGGTCCCGGACCTCGAGGACGTCGTCCTCTATCGCCTGGTCGCCGAGCCACACGGCGCCGGAGAGGTTGACCGGAGCGAGATGGAGTCCCACGGCCCGTAGCGCACGCTGTGCCGTGGTCACGGACACCGACGGCGTCCCGGCCTCGAGGCGGCCGACCGATGCCGGGCTGAGCCCGCAGTCCAACGCGAGCTCCCGTTGGCTCAGCCCCAACTCCTTCCGCCGTCGTCGGAGTGCGTACGCGATCACCAGGTGCAGGTCGGCGGCCGACAGGTGCGGCCCGTCGTCACGAGCGCCCAGGTCGTCCCGGCCGACGTCGTCGTGTGCGGCCTCGTCGTGGCTCGGCATGGCTCCACCCTGCGCTGTCCTCCCGCCGGTCCGGTTGCCGGCGTCGGCCGAGCTGTGGATCAGGGTGCGATTCGCCGATCTGTGGACGAGCCGAGGCCGACCGACCGTCCTGTGCGGCCCCGGCAGCTGCTGAGGGCAGTGGCGCTTCACGAGAGCCGTCCACTGCTCCACGACGCGGCGGAGTGGGCGCGGCATGCGGGACGTCCTGTGGACTCACGGAAAGCGACTCAGGGGGACGGGGCCAGGGGGATGGGTCCAGGTGACGGGGTCCGGGGAGGCCCGCGAGGTCGGGCAGGTACGCGGCGGGGTTCGCCTCGGCCAGCGCCCGGTACTGCTGGCCGGGGGACGGGGTCGGGGACGGGGTCGGGGGACGGGTGACGGGCCAGGGGGACCGGCCAGGGGGACCGGGCCAGGGGGACCGGCCAGGAGGACCGGGCAAGGGGGACCGGGCAAGGGGGACCAGGCCAGGGGGGACCGGCCAGGCAGACCGAGCCAGGCAGACCAGGCCAGGCAGACCGAGCCAGGCAGACCGAGCCAGGCAGACCAGGCCAGGCAGACCAGGCCAGGCAGACCGAGCCAGGCAGGCCAGGCAGACCAGGCCAGGCAGACCAGGCCAGGCAGACCAGGCCAGGCAGACCGAGCCAGGCAGACCGAGCCAGGCAGACCCAGCCAGGGAGTGGGCGAACAGACCTGGGCCGCTGGAGGGCGCGGTCCGCGTCTTCCCGCGTGGTGGAGCAGCGCGGAGGGGGTGGGTGTGGCCCTCAGCGAGGGCGGAGGCGGGCGCTGCGCGTCGTGGAGCAGTGCCCGGGTGCGGGGGAAAGGGCGGGGACTGCCTGCTCAACCGTCGGCCCGGACGCGGGACGACGCCGGGTCGTAGAGAACGCCGTCCGCGACCGTGCCACCGACCCACTCGCCGAAAAGGTCCACCTCGACCCGGGTGCCGGGGCCTACGGCGGCGACGGGGAGGTACGTGTAGAGGATCGACGCGCCGACGGTGTACCCGTAGCCCGCGGACGTGACCCGGCCGGCGACCTCGCCCGCGTGCGGGCCCTCGAGCACCCGCACGGGTTCGCTGCCGACGGCGACGGCGCGCGGGTCGTCGAGGGTCACGCAGGCGAGGGTCCGCCGCGGGTCGCCCGCGGTTCGCGCGGTCCGGAGCGCGTCGGCCCCGACGAAGCCGCCGGGCTTGTCGAGCCGCACCGCGAACGACAGCCCGGCCTCGTCGGGCGTCGTCTCCGGTGTCAGGTCGCCGGCCCACACCCGGTAGCCCTTCTCGAGCCGCAGCGAGTCGATCGCGCGATACCCGGCGGCGACGAGGCCGACCTCCTGCCCGGCCTCCCAGAGCAGCCGCCACAGCGCGAAACCGTACTCGCTCGAGGCATAGACCTCCCAGCCGAGCTCGCCGACGAACGTCACCCGGGTCATCCGGACCGGCACGTCGCCGAGCGTCGTCGTCCGCGACGACAGGAACGGGAAGTCCCTGTTGGACAACGGAAGCGGCGTCAGCGGTCGGAGCAGGTTCCGGGCCTGCGGGCCGAAGACGCCGTAGCAGACCTCGAGCCCGGTGACGTCGGCGGCCCGGACGTCGAGCCGGCCGCCCGCCCCCGACCCGGCCCCGGCCGCAGACAGGATGTCCGCCCTGCGCCGCAGCCACGACAGGTCGTGCAGGCCGAACGCGGTCCCGGTGACGACGACGAACTCCTCCCCTCCGGTCCGGGTCACCGTGACGTCGGCCTCGATGCCGCCGCGCGGGGTGAGCCACTGGGTGTACGTGACCGACCCCACGGCCCGCGCGACCCGGCCGGCGCTCACGTGCTCGAGCAGCGCCGCGGCGTCCGGCCCGGACACCGCGATCTTCGCGAACGACGTCTCGTCGAAGAGCGCGACAGCCGTCCGGCACGCGTGGTGCTCGGCGGCGATCGCCGGTGACCACGACCGGGCCGCCCAGGTCCGGGGCCGCACGGCGGCCTCGCCGCCGGCCGCGGCGAGCACCTCCCGGCCCGCGCCGGCGTTGGCCTCGTACCAGTCGACCCGCTCCCACCCGGCCTTCTCGCCGAACTGCGCCCCGTGCGTCGCGTGCCAGGCGTAGACCGGGGAGGTACGCAGCGGCCGCCCCGCGGTTCGTTCCCGGTGCGGGTAGGCGATGTCGTAGTACGTCGCGTAAGTCTCGACGGTGCGGGCGAGGGCGTAGGCCGGCGAGTCGTACGCCGGCCCGAACCGGCGGATGTCCATGTGCCAGACGTCGAGGCTCGGCGATCCCTCGAGGACCCACTCGGCCATGACCTGGCCGATCCCGCCGGCCCCGGCGATGCCGTGCGCGCAGAAGCCTGCCGCGACGAAGAAGCCGGCGACCTCGCTCTCGCCGAGGCAGAACTCGTTGTCCGGCGTGAACGCCTCCGGCCCGTTGATCATCCGCCGGATGCCGATCTCGGACATCGCCGGGACCCGCACCCGGGAGTTCTCCGCGATCTGCTCGAAGCGGTCCCAGTCCTCGGGCAGCAGCCGGCCGTTGAAGTCTGCGGGGATGTCGTCGAAGCACGTCGCGGACGCCGTCCACGGCGCAGGGTTCCGCTCGTAACCGCCCATGACGAGCCCGTCGACCTCCTGCCGCCAGTAGACGAGCCAGTCCGGGTCGCGCAGGGTCGGCAGCGGACGGTCCCGGGGTCCGAGCCGTTGCGTGAGCAGCGGCTCGGTGACGACGTACTGGTGGGCCATCGGCACGATCGGTACCCGGACGTCCACCATCCGGGCGATCTGCGCGGCGAACATCCCGCCGCAGTCGACGACGACCTCGCACCCGACGTCACCGCGATCCGTCCGGACCCGGTGGACCCGCCGGCGCCCGCCGGGGCCGCACACGGTGTCGATCCCGAGCACCCGGGTCCGGGGGTGGACGCCGACCCCGCCGGCCCGGGCCCCGGCGACGAGGGAGAGGCACAGCGACGACGGGTCGACGTACCCGTCCTCCGGCAGCCAGGCCGCCCCGACGACACCCGTCGGGTCCATGAGCGGGAAGAGCTCGACCGCCTCGTCGACGCCGATCTCCTCCAGGCCCAGCCCGTACGTGCGCGCCCAGCTCACCTGGCGGCGGATCTCCTCGAGTCGCTCCGGGGAGGACGCGAGCTTGAGCCCACCGCTGGGGACCCAGCCCGGCGGGTGCTCGCCACGCTGGAGCTCGGCGTAGAGCTCGGCGGAGTGCATGTTCATCCGCGTCAGGGTCGGATCCGCGCGGAGGACGCCGACAAGTCCCGCGGAGTGGAACGTCGACCCGCTCGTGAGCTCGGACCGCTCGAGGAGGACGACGTCGCGCTCACCGGCCCGGGCGAGGTGGTAGGCGACGCTCGCACCGCCGACCCCGCCGCCGACGACGACGACGCGAGCGGACGACGGCAGCGGCGCGGAAGCGGCCATGGGCGCAGGCTAACCACCGGGCGCCGTTCGGTATAGACCGAACCCACGCCACGCCCGGTGCCGAGCCTGGGCACCCGCCGTCACGGGGGCGTCACCAGTGCCTCACCCGACCGTCACAGAAGTTCTAGACCCTTGGACCGGCAAACCCCTACCATCCGCCCCAGGCCGGCGACGAGGCCGACGTCCGGCGGCCGTGGCCCGGTCACCGGGCTCGAGGACTGGGAGTCCGCGTGGCGTCAGCACAGCGCGACCTGCGGGCGGGTCGCTCCGCGAGCGGGCTCGCGGACGACGCCCGCGTCGAGGACGTGCTGGACGCCGTCCCGAGCCTGGCTGGCCGCACCGGCTGGCAGCGCCTGAGCGGCGGGTTGACGAACGTCAACATCCGGGTGCACCGGCCGGACGGCGACGTCGTCGCCCGGATCGCGACCGACGACAGCGCGCTGCTCGCCATCGACCGCGCCGCCGAGCATGCGAACAGCGTCGCGGCCGCGACGACCGGCGTCGCGCCGGAGGTCGTCGGGTACGAGCCCGAGGTGGGCGTGCTCGTCGTCCGTTGGGTCGAGGGGCGCACTCTCTCGGCGACGGACGTCGGGCGGCCCGCGACGCTCGCCCGGCTCGCCGCCGCGTGCCGCACGCTGCACGCCGGGCCGCGCTTCGTCGGTGACTTCGACATGTTCGCCGTCCAGCGCGGCTACCTGGACGTGGTGCGGGACAGGGGATTCCGGACACCCGTCGGCTACCTCGACCACATGCCCCGGTTCGAGGAGGTCCGCTGTGCGCTCGCGGTCCGGGCCCGCGGAACCGTGCCGTGCCACAACGACCTGCTGGCCGAGAACCTCGTCGACGACGGCGAACGGCTCTGGCTCATCGACTACGAGTACGGCGGCAACAACGACGCCTGCTTCGAGCTGGGCAACATCTGGAGCGAGTCCGCGCTTCCGCCGGAGGCCCTCGACACCCTCGTCGAGGCTTACCACGGCACGCCGTCCCGGTCGCTGGTCGCCCGTGCGCGGCTGTACGGGCTCGCCGCGAAGTACGGGTGGACGCTGTGGGCCGCCATCCAGTCGGCCGCGAGCACCGTCGAGGTGGACTTCTGGTCTTGGGGGATGGAGAAGTACGAGCGGGCCGTGGCCGAGTTCGACGGCCCCGACCTCGACCGACTGCTCGAGGAGGTGACCGCACCCGACTGAGCCATGTCATCGAAGCGACCCGAGCGCAGGCTCGCCGAGCTCGGCTACAAGCAGGAGCTGAACCGCACCCGTACAGGTGGATGAACGTCGGCGCGGTCGCCGAGATCATCATCATCTCGATCTACGTCGTGCTGCCTATCACGCCGCTGTCAGGGCGTGTACTGCTCCGCGAGGTAGTACACGGGCCCGTCCGGGCCCTCGACGTGCCGCAGCCACAGCAGGAGCGACTGGTCGGTCGCGAGGAGCCCGACCGCCTTCTCGTAGAACTGGTCGAGCGAGATCTGCTCGGTCTTCACGCCGCCGCCGTCCCCGAGCGCGAACTGCGCGTACACGGCGGCGTCCTCGGTCACGGTGAAGGTCCTCAGCCGCTGGTTCGTGTTGACGACCGCGTAGTCGAGAGGCTCCTCGTCGGGGTGCCCGGCGTAGTAGGCCACGGCCTTCGCGCCGGTGAGGAACTGGGCACGGTCCATGGTCACCGTCAGCGCGCTGCCGGACCGCTCGACACCCGTGAGTACCCCGAAGTCCATCCCTGCCGTCCCGGCCGGGTCCTCGACGTAGGCCGTCTGCCGGGGAGCGGCCGAGGCGGTGCTCGGCGCGGGCTTCGTCACCGACGCCGTCGCCGGTGGCGTCGTGCGTGCCGTCGTCGCCGCCTGCGCGCTCATCGAGGTCGTCGCAACGGTCGTCGTCACGGTCGCCGGGACGGGCCGGAGGAGGCCGTACACCCCGCCGGCGAGGACGGCGACGAGCGCCGTGATGCCGAGCGTCGTCACCACGACCCTGACGCTCGGACCGCCTCGGGGCGACTCGCCCGGGCCGTCGCCGGTTGGGCCGACCTGCCAGGCGAGCGGCGGCGCCGGGTCCTGCGGCGGGTACTGCTCCGGGTCGTACGGCTGTCCGGGGTGGTGCTGAGGGTCGTCCGGCGCGGCGACGTGCTGCTGCCGGCGTGCGTCGCGGCGGCGCGGGTACCCGCCCTGGGCCGGGAGACCGCCGGGCGTCGGCGGGCTCGACGGTGGCGGGTCGTTCCCCACACCGGGATGAAGCCCCCCGAAACGGTCGCCGTCCATGGTCTGCCCTCTCGTGGCCGACGCACGCTCCGGTCCAGAACGTGCGCCGCACATCTTCCGCCGGGAGGTGGGTCGGACGTCAACTCCGGGGACGAGCCGCTCGGCGCGTCCTCCCGGGCCCAGCCCCGGGCCCGGGCGACGATGGACCGCGATGACGATCCTCGACCGCGCCGCGGGGGCGCTGCGGCCGCCTGCATCCGACGTCCGGCCTGCGACCCCGACCGCCGCCGTGCTCGCCGCGCTCCAGGCCGCCGGCGGGTCCTTCCTCGTCGTCGTCGTCCCCGTCGTGCTCACGTGGCTCACCGCGACGGGCGACCGGGCCCCGTGGACCGGGGTCCTCCGGCTCGGCGCCGTCCTGTGGCTCCTCGGGCAGCACACGCCGGTCGGCGTGCCGGGCGGGGACGTCTCGTTCGTCCCGCTGGGGCTCCTCGCGGTCTGCGCCGCGACCCTCGTCGCGGCGTCCCGGCGGATGGCCCGTGTGCTCGACCCGCTCGCCGAGCGGATCGAGACCGGGGCGAGCCGGGCCGCCCCGGCCTGGCCGGGCTTCGCGGCGCTTGTGATGTTCGTCGCCGCCTACGCCGCCGTCGCCGGGCTCGTTGCGGTCGCCGCAGGACAGCCCGCCGCACGGCCGGACCCGGTCCGGTCGATGGTCTGCGCGGCCGTCCTCGCCGCGGCGTGCGGCCTGCTCGGCGCCGGAGCGTACATCAGGGACGGGGTGCGCGGCGTCGCGGCGATGGTCGCCGACCGGCTGCCCGGCGCCGTCCGCGCCGGGCTGCGGCCGGCGGCGGCCGCGCTCGCCGTCCAGGCCGGCGCCGGCGCGCTGCTCGTCGCCGCCGCGCTCGTCGCCCAGCGCGAGGGCGTCGTCTCGCTGCACCGGGTGCTCGAGCCGGGTCCCGTCGGCGGTGCGGTCCTCACCGTCGCCCAGCTCGCAGTGCTGCCGAACCTCGTCGTGTGGGGGTCGGCCTTCCTCGCCGGCCCGGGGTTCGCCGTCGGCTCCGGGACATCGGTGTCCCCGGCCGCGGTCTCGCTCGGTGACCTGCCTGCCGTCCCGGTGCTCGGGGCGCTCCCGTCGCCGGGCGCGATGCCGGGTCCGGTCCTGGCCCTCGTCCTGGTGCCGTTCGTCGCCGGCGGGGTCGCCGGCGCGCTCGTCCTGCGTCGTCACGGGGCGGGGCCCGGCCGGTGGGCGGCTGTCCTCGACACCGTCGCCGCGGGGCTGCTCGCGGGTGTCGCCGCCGGGGTCGTCGCCTGGCTGTCCGGCGGCGCGATCGGCCCCGGCCGGCTCGGCACGGCAGGCCCGGCGCCGGTGCTCACCGCGGTCGTGTTCGGAGCGGAGGTCGCCGGCGGTGCGCTCGTCGTCGTCGGCGCCCGGGTCGCGTGGCCCCGACTCGCCGGCGTCGGGCGGGGCCGCTGGCGGGGCCGCTGACGGCGGTCGCGCTGGTCAGCCGGTGCGGTTCGGGACCTCGAGCTGCGGCCGGAACCGCTCCTGGCAGCGGTCCTTCGCCTGCAGCGTCGACGCCTGGGCGTCGCAGCGCTCCCGGTCGCGCAGCACCGGGTAGAAGGCGACCTGGACGGTGTTCACGACGATGAGGACGCTCGCGAGCCCGAGCCCGACGCTCACCCCGACGGCGCCGCCGCCGGCGCCGCCGGTGCGCCGCCACCGAGCGAGGGCGAACAGCAGCCCGAACCCGACGACCGTCGTGGCGAGCGCGAACGGCAGCCCCGCGAGCCGCCACGGCAGCGGCAGGAACACCGTGAGCACCGATGCGGCGAGCAGGACGCCGAAGAGCCGGGTCCGGGCCCGCACCCGCTCGCCGAGCGCCTCACGGTTCGGTGGCCACGTCGTCACCCGGCCATTGTCGCAACGGGCGGGCGGCCGGCCGGACGCTCGGACGGACGGCTCGGACGGCGCCGCTAGGGTGGCCGCCGTGCCGCAGCGCCCCCCGACGACCGACCTGGCCCGCGTCGTCGTCCTCGTCTCCGGGTCGGGCACCCTGCTCCAGGCCCTCCTCGACGCGGCCGCGACGTCCGGAGCGGCCTTCCGGGTCGCCGGGGTGGTCAGCGACCGGGACGGCGTCGCGGCCCTCGACCGGGCTCGCGCCGCCGGCGTGCCCACAGCGGTCGTGGCGCTCCGCGACTTCCCGGACCGGGCTGCGTTCGACGCCGGGGTGACCCGGGCGGTCGAGGTGTTCTCGCCCGACCTCGTCGTCCTCGCCGGGTTCATGAAGATCCTCGGCACGGCGTACCTCGACCGGTACGGCGCCCGGACCGTGAACACCCACCCGGCGCTGCTGCCGTCGTTCCCCGGCGCGCACGGCGTCCGGGACGCGCTGACGCACGGCGTCAAGGTGACCGGCTGCGACGGTGATCCTCGTGGACGACGGCGTCGACACCGGGCCGATCGTCGCCCAGCGGGCCGTCGAGGTCCTCGACGACGACGACGAGGCGAGCCTGCACGAGCGGATCAAGGTCGTGGAGCGCGGCCAGCTCGTCGACGTCGTGACCCGGATGGTCACGGCCGGCTGGTCCGTCGAGGGTCGCCGGGTGCTCCTCGGACGGCGGTGACGACGACGCCGACGGCACCGCCGACGACATCCCCGGCCGATATCGTGGGCGGACGTGACCGCTGAGCCCGCCTCTGCACCGACGTCCGCACCGACGACGCCCCTGACGGACCCGACCGGGCAGGGGCGGGTCCCGATCCGCCGGGCCCTCGTCTCGGTCTACGACAAGACCGGCCTCGAGGATCTCGCCCGGGGGCTGCGCGAGGCCGGCGTCGCGATCGTCTCGACCGGCTCGACCGCCGCCCGGATCGCCGCGGCTCGGCGTCCCGGTCACCCCGGTCGAGGACCTCACCGGCTTCCCGGAGTGCCTCGACGGCCGGGTCAAGACCCTGCACCCGCACGTGCACGCCGGGATCCTCGCCGACCGCCGGCTCGACGAGCACGTGAACCAGCTCGCCGACCTGGGCCTCGAGCCGTTCGACCTCGTCGTCGTCAACCTCTACCCGTTCGCGGAGACGGTGGCCTCCGGCGCCGGACCCGACGAGTGCGTCGAGCAGATCGACATCGGCGGCCCGTCGATGGTCCGCGCCGCGGCGAAGAACCACGCGAGCGTCGCGGTCGTCACCGACCCCGTCGCGCTACGCCGAGGTGCTCGGCGCCGTCGCGGACGGCGGGTTCACCGCTCGCGACCGCGCCGCCGGCTCGCGACGGAGGCGTTCGTCCACACCGCGACGTACGACGTCGCCGTCGCCTCGTGGATGGGCATCGACGCTCGGCCCCACGGACGACGGCACCGGCTTCCCGGCCTGGGTCGGCGCGACGTGGGACCGCGGCGCCGGTGCTGCGGTACGGCGAGAACCCGCACCAGCGGGCCGCGCTCTACCGCAGCGAGCGGCCGGGCCTCGCGCACGCCGAGCAGCTGCACGGCAAGGAGATGTCGTACAACAACTACGTCGACACCGACGCCGCGTGGCGGGCCGCGCACGACCACGGGGACGCCCCGACCGTCGCGATCATCAAGCACGCCAACCCGTGCGGCATCGCGGTCGGCACGGACGTCGCCGACGCCCATCGCAGGGCCCTCGCGTGCGACCCGGTCTCCGCGTTCGGCGGCGTCGTCGCGGTGAACGCACCCGTCACGCTCGTCATGGCGCAGCAGGTCGCGGAGGTCTTCACCGAGGTCGTCGCCGCGCCCGCGTTCGACGCGGCCGCGCTCGAGCTCCTCAGGCGGAAGAAGAACGTCCGGCTCCTCGCGGGTGCCGACGGTCGCCCGGGCCGCCGTCGAGTTCCGTCCGGTCAGCGGCGGGCTGCTCCTGCAGTCCGTCGACCGGCTCGACGCTCCCGGCGACGACCCGGCGGCCTGGACGCTCGCGACCGGCGAGCCGGCCGACCCCGCGACCCTCGCCGACCTCGTGTTCGCCTGGCGCGCCGTCCGCGCGGTGAAGTCCAACGCGATCCTGCTCGCCCGGGACGGCGCGAGCGTCGGCGTCGGGATGGGCCAGGTCAACCGGGTCGACTCGTGCCGGCTCGCCGTCGAACGGGCCGGGCGTCGAACGGGCGGCGGGCGCCGTGGCTGCGTCCGACGCGTTCTTCCCGTTCGCCGACGGCCTCGAGGTGCTGCTCGACGCCGGCGTGCGGGCCGTCGTCCAGCCGGGCGGGTCGGTCCGCGACGCCGAGGTCGTCGAGGTCGCCCGGGCCGCCGGCGTGACGATGTACCTCACCGGGGCCCGGCACTTCGCCCACTGAGCGGGTCCCGGGCCGCCCCGGCGCTGGGCAGTAGGGTTCGGCGCGTGGTGCGCTGGGAGGTCCCGCCGACGCGGCGGCTCGCCTTCGTCGCCGTTCTCGTCGTGACCTTCGCGGTGGTGCCGGTGACCCTCTTCGCCGGGTTCCGGCAGGCCGGCTACCTGCTCGCGTTCGCGCTCGCGCTCGCCGCGGTGTTCCGGGCGCTGCTGCCCGACCGCTACTGCCTCGGGCTCCTCGTCCGGACCCGGGCCGTGGACGTCACGACGGCCGCCGTGCTCGCTGTGGCCGTCGCGGTCGTCACCGGGCTCGTCCCCGGCGGCCCCCGAGCGTGAACCGGCCGCCCTGGGGGTAACCGGAGTGCTCCCGGGGGCCGCTGCCGGCCATCCTGGGAACGGCGCGCGGCGCCCGGACGTCCGGTGGGTCGGGCGCTACCGCGCCGGGCGGGGGGCACCGCGTAGATTGATCCGACGACGAGCCGACGTCGACCCGACGTCGCCAGCCACGCCCGCCGGACCACGCGAGAAGGGCACCATGACCGAGCCGATGCCGCTGACGCCGCCCGCCGAGGCCACCTTGACCCTGACCGCGCCCGAGCCGGTCAAGCCGGTCGCCACGACGCAGGCGCCGAAGATCGCCCCCGCCGTCGACCCCGCCGTCGCGCCGCAGCTCGACGCGAAGGTCGACGGCTACCTGACCTCGCTGCTCACCGTCGCTCCGCGCAGCCCGGACTTCGCCGCGAAGGCCGAGGACGTGCGGACGATGGGCGACGCCGACATCCGCAAGGCCGCGGAGTCGAGCAACCGGCTGCTCAAGACCCCGGTCAAGGCGCTCAACGAGGGCAGCCTGGCGCAAGGGTCGAAGGTCTCCGGCACTCTGCTCGAGCTGCGGCGCACCGTGGAGGATCTCGACCCCAAGGGCGCGCAGGGCACCCGGAAGCTCTTCGGGATGGTGCCGTTGGGCAGACCGGCTCACCGACTACTTCCGCAAGTACCAGAGCGCCGCAGAGCCACCTCGAACGCGATCCTGCACGGCGCTGTACGACGGCCAGGACGAGCTGCGCCGGGACAACGCCGCCCTCAACCTGGAGAAGCAGAACCTCTGGGAGGCGATGGGCCGGCTCAACCAGTACGTCTACGTCGCGGAGCGGCTCGACTCCCGGCTGTCGGCCGCGGTCTCCGAGCTCGACGCCACCGACCCGGAGCGTGCCAAGTCGCTGCGCGAGGACGTCCTGTTCTACGTGCGGCAGAAGCACCAGGACCTGCTGACCCAGCTCGCGGTGTCGATCCAGAACTACCTCGCCATCGACATCGTCATCAAGAACAACATCGAGCTCGTCAAGGGCGTCGACCGGGCGTCGACGACGACCGTCTCGGCGCTGCGGACGGCGGTCATCGTCGCCCAGGCACTGAACAACCAGAAGCTCGTGCTCGACCAGATCACGGCGCTCAACACGACGACGTCCAACATGATCCAGTCGACGTCGGAGATGCTCCGGGACGAACTCGGTCGAGATCCAGCAGCAGGCCGCGAGCGCGACGATCGGCCTGCCGCAGCTGCAGGCCGCGTTCCAGAACATCTACGCCACGATGGACGCCATCGACCACGTTCAAGGTGCAGGCGCTCGACACGCATGGCGCAGACCATCGGCGTGCTGGAGAACGAGGTCACGAAGTCGCGCGAGTACCTCGAGCGGGTCAACAAGCACGACGACCGGGTCGCCGGCGGGTCGCTCGACCTCGGGCGCGCCTGAGCGCGGATGGCGGAGCAACGGACGGACGTGCGGGCGCAGGCGCGGACCGCCGCGGACGAGCCAGAACAGGGGACGCACCGGTGTCGTGGTGGCAGGACCTCGTGGGCGCGCTCACGGGGCGCTCGCGGGAGCGCGAGCCCGCGGTCGCGCTCCCGGCCGCGCCGACGAGCGCCGACATCGTCGCCGCGGTCGACGCCATCGGCCCCCGGATCGCCGGCCGGGTGCCGGACATCGTCGTCGCCCGGGTCGACCGGATCACGCAGACGGTCAAGGAGACCGTCCCCCGGCTGGCCGACCTCGGGGCCGGCAGCCGCGACGCGCACTCGGTCATGGCGACCGCGACGAGCTACCTGCCCGAGGCGCTCGAGGCGTACCTGCGGCTGCCCCGCTCCTTCGCCGACCGGCGTCCCGTCGACGGCAACAAGACCTCGCTCATGGTGCTCGTCGACCAGCTCGACCTGCTCGCGGTGACGATGGACGAAGATCCGGGACGCCGTGTACCGATCGGACGCCGAGGCGCTCGTCGCGCACGGCCGGTTCCTCGCCGAGAAGTTCGGCCACGGCTCACGGCGTCGACCTGCCCGGCGGCACGGCGTGACCCGCCGACCACCGGCCGCAGCGGCCCCCACCCTCTCGGCGGCCCTCGCCACGCTGGAGGAGGTCGGCCGCCGGGCCGGGGTGCCGGACGGCGTGGCCCGTGCCGAGGGGGCGGCGCTCGCGGCCGCGCTCGCCGAGTCCGCGCCCGGCGCGGCGCAGGCCTGGGCCGGCGAGCTCGGCGGCGACATCCGGGAGTTCTTCGACGCCGCGTCGTCCGCGCGGCGCTGGCGGCAGGCGCCGACGGCGGTCCTCTCCGGGCTCGTCGAGTCGGGGTCGCCGCACGCCGCGGACTACGCCCGGGCGCTCGCCGAGGTGACGACCGCCGCCTGCGGGCTCGGCGAGCCGACCCTGCGGGTCGTCGCGAACGCGAGCGTCACGGCCGCCGCGCAGCTCGGCGCTGTCGGCGGCGGTGGTCAGGGCGCCTTCCCCGGGCTGCCGGTCCCGGGCACGTGCGGCCCCCGGCGTCGGGGAGTGGCGGCCGCCCGGCCCGGTCGTCTTCCCGACGCCCGCAGCTGCATGGCGTCGATCTCGCAGACCCCGGCACGACGGGTCCCGGCGACGCCCCGGCGGCCCAGGCGGCGGGGCCGATCCCGGTGCCGCCGGCGCCCGAGCCGGCGCCGCCGGTGAAGACCCTCGACGAGCTGCTCGCCGAGCTCGACGACGCTGACCGGCCTCGCGACGGTCAAGGCCGAGATCCACCGGCAGGCCGCGATGCTGCGGATCGAGAAGCTGCGCGCCGAGCAGGGCCTGCGCAGCCCGACGATCACCCGGCACCTCGTGTTCATCGGCAACCCCGGCACCGGCAAGACGACGGTCGCCCGGCTCGTCGGCGGGATCTACCAGGCGATCGGGCTGCTCTCGAAGGGCCAGCTCGTCGAGGTCGACCGGTCCGAGCTGGTCGCCGGGTACCTCGGGCAGACCGCGATGAAGACCGCGGAGGTCGTCGCGTCCGGCGATCGGCGGCGTGCTGTTCGTCGACGAGGCGTACGCCCTCGCCGGCGACCAGTACGGCGACGAGGCGATCGACACGCTCGTCAAGGAGATGGAGGACCACCGCGACGACCTCGTCGTCATCGTCGCCGGCTACCCGGCGCCGATGGCGGAGTTCATCGCGGCGAACCCTGGCCTGGCGAGCCGGTTCCGGACGACGATCACCTTCGCCGGACTACACCGACGACGAGCTCGTCGAGATCTTCCGTGCGGCTCGCCGACCGGGTGCGGACTACGAACCGACCGCCGCATGCCGGTGAGCCGGTTCCGCGAGATCCTCGCGGCGACGCCCCGCGGCGAAGGCTTCGGGAACGGTCGGTTCGCGCGCAACGTCCTTGAGGCTGCGATCGGCCGTCACGCCTGGCGGCTGCGCGACGTCGCCGAGCCGACGGTCGACCAGCTGCGAGTGCTGCTCCCGGAGGACCTCTCGGACGAGGCGGCGCCGCAGACCCGGCCGGCGCCCGGACCGGACGGCGCGCCGGACCTGGCAATGCAGGACGCGGCACTGCACGGTGCGGCAGCGCAGGACGCCGCACCGCAGGACACCGCACCGCAGCACGCCGCACGGCGCGCACCGGGCAGTGCGGGGGACAGCGTGGGAGGCACACCGTGACCCAGACCAGCACGGGACGGCATGGCGTCCCGGTCCCGGTCCGCCCGGCACCGCAGGCCACCCGGCCGGCAAACCCGGCGGACGCAGGGACCGCACCCGCCCCGGCGCTCGGCCCGGGCCGCCTGTCGCGCTTGCTGTCCGGCTCGCCGGGACGGCTGCGCATCGCGGCGGCCGTCTCCGCGCTCGGCTGCCTCCTCTTCGCCGCCGCCGGCGCCCTCGCGATGCAGTACCGCGCGAACGCTCTCGAGGACGCCCGCTCGCACGCCGCCCAGGTGGTCCGGGTCCAGAAGGCAGCGGCCGACCTCGTCCGGGCCGACGCCGCGGTCTCCAACGGCTTCCTCCGGGGCGGCCTCGAACCCGCGGCGCTGACCGCCGAGTACGACGAGGCGGTCGGCGAGGCGTCCCGCCTGCTCGTGGACGCCGCCGCCGCGCAGCCCGCGGACCGCACCGACCTCGCCCGTGCCGCCGAGCTCCTCACCGACTACACCGGCCAGATCGCCCGGGCCCGCGACAACAACCGGCTCGGTCTGCCGCTCGGCTCGGGCTACCTCGTCGTCGGGTCGCAGACCGTCCTGCGCGGCGAGCTCCTCCCGCTGCTCGATGAAGCGGCTGCCGCGAACCGGGACGAGGTGGAGGCGGCCTACTCCGCCGCCGGGCGCGCGCCGTGGCTCTTCGCGCTCGGTGCGGTCCCGGCACTCGTCGTCCTCGGATGGGTCTCACTGTGGCTCGCCCGGCGGACCCACCGGGTCGTCAACGTCGGGCTCGCCGCGGCCGCGCTCGCCGTCGTCGTCGGCACCGGGGCGGGCGCGCTCGTCCTCGGGACCGCGGGCTCCACCGCGCAGGACGTCCGGTCGACGGCGTATGCCGCGACCCGCGCGCTGGCCACGGCGCGCGCGGCCGCCTACTCCGCCAAGGGGCTGGAGAGCCTCACCCTCGTCAAGCAGGGCGGCGGCGCCGCGTACGAGGAGCAGTGGAAGCAGGACAAGGCGACGATCGACTCCGCGCTCGCCGAGGCCGACCGGGCCGGGGTGGACGTCGCCGGCGTCCGCTCGGCCCTCGGGGAGTGGCAGACGACGCACAGCCTGCTCCGCCGGCTCGACAACGGCGGCGACTGGCCGACGGCGGTCGTCGTTGCGACCCGGGCCGAGGGCGCACCGCAACCGGCGGCGGCTCAGGGCCGGGCCTCGAACGCCGACTTCCGGACCCTCGTGCAGCGGATCGACCCGCTGCTCGCCACGCAGGCGTCGCGGGTGTCCACCCGGCTCGCGGAGCCGTGGGGCGGCCTCCAGGCGGTCGGCTGGGCGATCCTTGTGCTCGGCGTCCTCGCGGCGGTCGCCGCGGTCGGCGGCATCGCGCAGCGGCTGGGGGAGTACCGATGAGTGTCCGCAACGCCACCTCTCAGCGCCTCGCCCGGGCCCGCTGCGTTCGGGGCCTGCCCACCGTCCGGGTTCTGCCCACCGTCCGGGTCCGGGCGGCCGTCCTCGCGGCGGCCGGGTCGCTCCTCGCGCTCACCGGGTGCGCCGCGCCGAGCGTGCCCGCGGACACCACGCCGTTCACCCCGGCGGCGCAGGCCGCGCCGGCGCAGCTCGCCCCGGACACGTGCACCAACCCGCGCCAGTCCTACGACCCGCTGCCCGCGACGTCGGGGTCGGCGGCCTTCCCGTCGGGCAGCCTCCAGGAGGAGATCCGGCGGCGGGGCCGCCTCGTCGTCGGGGTCTCGGGCGACTCCCTCCTGCTCGGGTCCCGCGACCCCGCCGACCCGAAGAAGTTCGCCGGGTTCGACATCGACCTCGCCCGTGCCGTCGCCCGCGGGATCTTCGGCCCGGGCGGCGAGGACAAGGTCCAGTTCCGGGTCATCACCGCCGCCCAGCGGATCCCGCTCGTCAACGCCGGCGCCGCCGAGGGCGGGGTCGACATGGTCGCGCGGAACATGACCGTGAACTGCGAGCGCTGGAAGCAGGTGGCCTTCTCCTCGGTGTACTTCGTCGCCGACCAGAGGATCCTCGTCCGGACCGACGGGACGGCGACCACTCCCGCCGAGCTCGGCAAGGCCAAGGCCCGGGTCTGCGCGCCGGCCGGGTCGACGAGCATCTCCCGGATCGCCTACGACCGGGCCTTCGCCGGCGTCGTCCCGGTCCAGGTCGACCAGCACACGACGTGCCTCGCGCTGCTCCAGCAGGGCCGCGTCGACGCCATCACCGGAGACTCGACGGTGCTCGCGGGCCTCGCCGCGCAGGACCCCGAGCACGTCAAGGTCCTGCCGGGCTCGCTCGGCGCCGAGCCGTACGGGCTCGCCGTCGCCAAGGACCACCCGGAGTTCGCCCGGTACGTCAACGCCGTCCTGCGGGAGTACGTCGCGGACGGGCAGTGGCAGAAGGCCTACGACCGGTACTTCGCCTCGGCGCTCGGCCGGAGCACCCCGCCGACCCCGCAGTACGGGCGGCCGCTGCCGTGACGGTCCCGGCGACGAGCACCGGTGCCGCGGCGGGCGCCGGCACCGGGGTCGCCGTTGCGCCGGCGGGACCCGGCCGGCTCGGCGAGGCCGTCCCGGCCTCCGTGCTCGGCCGCTACCTCGCCGAGCTCGGCGACTGGCGTGCGCAGCGGCGCACCGAGCTCGACCGGCTCGACGAGGCGTCGCTGCGGACCACCCACCCCGACGCCTACACGGGTGACGTGCTGCTGTCCATGACCCTGTGGCAGGCCGTGAGCGACCGGTACGACCAGCTCGTCGCCGCGTTCGACTCCGGCCGGGCGGACGCCGTGACCCGGGAGCGGATGTCCGCGCTCGTCCACGGCCGGCTCGACGCCGGCGCGCTGAGCGGCGCGGGGCTCGCGGTGAGCCTCGTCGACGCCTGCCGGCTCTCCGACGCCCTCGCCGCCCAGCTGCGGGCCAGGCTGTCGTTCGACCCGCGCGCGGCGGACGCCGCGGCCCGGGTCTCGTCGCTGCGCGCCGGGATGGAGCGCCTGCGCGAGCTCGCGAAGGCCGAGCCCGGTGAGCTCGGTGTGGTCCAGCGGCTCGTCGCCCGCACCGAGGACCTCGCGGGCGCCGCACAGCGCGGCGCGGACGTCACGGGCCTGCTCGACACCCTCGAGGCGGACGCTGCACGGGCCGAGCGCGACCTCATCGTCTCGACGGCGAACCGCGGACACCGGGCCCGGGAGCGGCAGGAGGCCGCGGCCGCGGCCGCCCGGCGGGCCGCCGCCGACGCCGCCGCCCGGGCGCAGGCCGAGCGGCTCGCCGCCGAGCGGGCCGCGGCCGACCTCGCCGCGGACCGGGTCCGGGCGATGAACGAGGTCGCGACGCTCGAGCACCGGGAGGCGACCCTGCAGGCGCTCGCCGACCGCAGCGCCCGCGAGATCGCCCGGCCGCCGCGGTTCGCCGTCCCGGACCCGTCCGCCCTCGGGGCCGTGCCGGACGACGCGCCGGGCGTCGCAGCGTTCCTCGCCCGGCTCGCCGACGTCGTCCGCGCGATGGACCTCGTCGAGGACGCCTACGGCGGCCCGCTCGCCGAGCGCGACGAGCTCACCGCCCGGCTCGGCGGCTACGCGACGATGGCCCGCCGCCGCGGCGTCGACCGGGTCCCCGAGGTCGTCGCCGCCGGGATCGCCGCGCTCGCCGCGGTCCGTGCGATGCCGTGCGACGTCGACGTCGCGCGGGAGCGCGTCACCGCCTACCAGCGTCTGGTCCGGCAGACCCCGCCGCCGACGGCGGGAACGGCTGCTCCGCGGCAGCCGCACGACCCTTCGGGAGCGACGTCATGACCGCGCAGCGCTGCACCCAGCCCGGCTGCACCGGGACGATTCTCGACGGCTACTGCGACGTTTGCGGGTCGCCGGCGAGCGTGTCCGGCGGGGCGTCCGCGGTCGGCTCGAACGCCGTCCCGGGAGCCGGGGCGTCGTCGTCCCCGTCGGCCGCCGGGTCGTCCGGGCCCGCCGCGCTGCCCCGGATGCCGCCGGTGCCGTCGGTGCCCGGCGCCGCCTCCGCGAGCCCGG
Source organism: uncultured Actinomycetota bacterium (assembly GCA_963750565.1). Taxonomy (GTDB): domain Bacteria; phylum Actinomycetota; class Actinomycetes; order Actinomycetales; family Kineosporiaceae; genus R-H-3. Next base: position 65,656 of record CAVVRA010000002.1, read on the forward strand.
TGAGCGCCTCGCCGTCCTCGCGGTCGGCGGTGACGTCGTCCTCGAACCGGCTCGCGAGCGCCCCGATCGGGTCGGTCGCGGGCCCAGGGCACCCGGGCCACCCGACAGGTCGGGACCTCGTCGACCCGGCTGCGCGGCGCCCGGCTCGGCGCCGGGCTCACCACGGTCCCGCCGATGCCCGCGATCGACCCGCAACGTCGCGATGCATGCACGAACCCGCAGGTGCCCGAGGACCGGCGGTTCTGCCCGAGCTGCGGCAAGCCGGTCGGCCGCTCCCGGGACGGCCGCCCCGGCCGGACCGAGGGCTTCTGCCCGAAGTGCCGCAACGCCGTTCTCCTTCACCCCGAAGCTGCAGCGCCGGGCGACCTGGTCGGCGGCCAGTACGAGGTCGCCGGCTGCCTCGCCCACGGCGGCCTCGGCTGGATCTACCTCGCCCGCGACCGGAACGTCTCCGACCGCTGGGTGGTGCTCAAGGGCCTGCTCAACTCCGGCGACCCCGACGCGCACGCCGCGGCGGTCGCCGAGCGGCAGTTCCTCGCCCAGGTCGAGCACCCGCTCATCGTCGAGATCTACAACTTCGTGCACCACGAGGGCGCCGGCTACATCGTCATGGAGTACGTCGGCGGGACCGTCACTCAAGGCGATCCTCAAGGACCGGATGCGCGCCAACGGGCGGCCGCTACGACCCGATCCCGGTCGACCAGGCGATCGCCTACATCGTCGAGATCCTGCCGGCGTTCCAGTACCTGCACGACCTCGGGCTGCTGTACTGCGACTTCAAGCCGGACAACATCATCCAGGTCGGCGACGCGGTCAAGCTGATCGACCTCGGCGGCGTGCGCCGGATCGACGACCTCGACTCGGCGATCTACGGCACGGTCGGCTACCAGGCGCCGGAGGTGCCCGAGGTCGGGCCCGTCGATCGCCTCGGACATCTACACGATCGGCCGCACCCTGGCCGTGCTGGTCATGGAGTTCCGCGGCTACCAGTCGACCTACGTCGCGTCGCCTGCCCGCCGGTCGCCGACGTCCCGCTGTTCCAGCGCTACGACTCGCTCTACCGGCTGCTGCGTCAAGGCCTGCGCGCCCGACCCGGCCGACCGGTTCCAGTCCGCGGACGAGCTGCGCGTGCAGCTGCTCGGGCGTGCTGCGCGAGATCGTCGCCGCCGACCGGCCGGAGTCCGGCGTCGCGCTGCACTCGGCGCCGTCGGTGCTCTTCGAGGCGCCCGTCGGTCACCGGCGGACGACCTCGACTGGCAGCACCTGCCGGCGCTCCAGGTCGACCCGGGCGACCCGATGGCGGCCTGGCTGGCCGCGCGTCGCGTCGACCGACCCCGCCGCCCGGGTCGCGGCGTTGCACGACGGCGCCCGAGCGAGACCGTCGAGGTGCGGCTCGCGCCGGGCCCGGGCCGCGCTCGAGGCGGGCCGCTTCGACGTCGCGGACGACGACTGATCGCGAGCGTGCTCGCCGAGGACCCCTGGGAGTGGCGGGCGGTCTGGCTGCAGGGTCTGGCGGCCCTGCGCGCAAGAACGACCCGACGCGGCCCGGGCGGCCTTCAACGCCGTCTACGGGCAGGTGCCCGGCGAGCTGGCGCCGAAGCTCGCCCTCGCCCTCGCCTGCGAGACGAGCGGCGAGTCCGACGTCGCCGAGGCGCTGTACACGGTGTGCGCCCGCACCGACGCCAACTACACCGCGCCCGCCGCGTTCGGGCTGGCCCGGATCCGCGCCGGCCCGCGGCGACCTCGACGGCGCGCTCGCGGCGCTCGACCTCGTGCCCGTCGACGAGCCGGGCCTACGTCGAGGCCCGGCGGCAGCGGGCCGGTCTGCTCGCGGCGTCCGGGCGCGGCCTGCGCAGCGCTGTCGGACGCGATGGCGCAGCATCGAGTCCGTGACCATCGACCCGCTCGACCGGGCGCGGCTGACCGCGACGTGCTCGGCGCCGCGCTCGACGACGGTGATCGCCGACGGCGAGCACCCGACGCTGCGGATCGCCGGGCACCCGGCGACCGAGCCGCGGTCTGCGCGACGGGCTCGAGGCGGCCTACCGTGAGCTGGCCACGCTGTCCGACGACGGGGAGGAGCGCGTCCGGCTCGTCGACGAGGCCAACCGGTACGGCGGTGGACGCTCCGGTGAGCGACCCCCAGGTGCCGGCCGAGCCGGACCTCGCGGACGCACCGCCACCGGCGGCGGCCGAGCCCGTGGTGACCACGGCCTGTCCGGTGTGCGACACCCCGACGAACCCGGGGGACCAGTTCTGCGAGAGCTGCGGCGCCGAGCTGTCCGGTCCGCCGGCCCGCTGTCGAGCCCGAGCGCCGACCCGGACGCCGCGCCGATCGAGCTCACGGCCCGCCGGCCGCCGCCCGGGCCGCCGCGGGCGCCGGGGGTGCTCGTCGACACCCCTGACCTCGACGGCCGGCCGGTGGCGTGCGCCGCGTGCGGCGGGACCGTCGCCCCTGACGGCTACTGCGAGCAGTGCGGCACCCCGCGCATCGCGTCCGCGGGACCACTTCGTCGAGCGGCCCGCACCGTGGGTCGCGGCCGTCTGCGACCGGGCGTCCGGCACGCGCGCAACGAGGACGCGGTGGCGCTCGCGGCGGTCGCCGCGCCGTCGTCGCGGGCGGCCCTGGTCGTCTGCGACGGGGTCTCCGTCCGCGCCGACTCCGACGTCGCCGAGCCTGGCGGCAGCGCGCGCGGCCCGGGATGTCCTCGCCGCGCCGCCGCCGGGGACCCGGCCGCTGACCCGCCGAGGAGCGTCGCTGAGCCGGGCTCGCCGCGGCGGCGAACGCGGCGGCGAGCCGGTCGTCGCGGCGACGGCCGGACCGCGCCGAACCCGCCGTCGTGCACCTTCGTCGCCGGCGTCGTCGACGCCGGCACCGCTGGTCGTCGGCTGGGTCGGGGACAGCCGCGCCTACTGGCTGCCGGACGACGGCAGGCCCGTGCAGCTGACCGTCGACGACTCGTGGGCGGCCGAGGCGATCGCGCACGGGCTCCCCCGGGCCGAGGCCGAGGCGCTGCCGCAGGCGCACGCCATCACCCGCTGGCTCGGCGCCGACGCCCCGGACGGCCCGCCCCGGACGACCGTCGTCGGCGTCGGCGCCGCGGGCTGGCTGCGTGCGTGTGCTCCGACGGGCTGTGGAACTACTGCTCGGCGCCCGAGGACCTCGCCGCGCTCGTCGCGGCGACGGCGGAGCGAGCGGGCAGCGCGCCCGTGCCGCTCGCCGAGGCCCTCGTCGCCTGGGCCAACGAGCAGGGCGGCCACGACAACATCACGGTCGCGCTCGCGCGGTGCGGCCCGCCGCCGGTCGCCTAGCCGGACGGCGAGCGGCGACCAGCGGCCGACCAGCAGCCGCCCCGGCCGGGGCGGCGCGGACACCACGGTGCTGACGGAAGACCGGGGCAGACGAGAGAAAGGGATCGGCGATGGCGGAGTTCTCCGCGGAGGTCTACCAGAACGAGTTCCTCCCCGACGGCGGCACGGACGTGCACGCCATCGTGCACCGTGACGTGCACCGGGGCGGGCGCCGCCGGGCAGCGGCGAGGGCGACGAGCCGCGGAGATCGTCATCGTCGACACGTCCGGCTCGATGGCCGGGGACAAGATCGTCGCCGCCCAGCAGGCGGCCGCGGCCGCGCGTCGACCAGATCCTCGACGGCACCTGGTTCGCGGTCATCGCCGGCACGGACGGCGCGGACCGCGCCTTCCCCTACCCGAACGCGATCTCGCCGATGGTCCGGATGGAGCCGGGCGCCCGGGCCGCCGCGCAAGCAGGCCGTCGGCCGGCTCGTCGCCGGCGGCGGGACGGCGATCGGGTCCTGGCTGCGGCTGGCCACCCAGCTGTTCTCGACGGTGCCGCAGGCGACCCAGCGGCACGCCATCCTGCTCACCGACGGCAAGAACCAGAGCGAGACCGACGAGGCGCTTCAGGCGCGGCATCCGGCAGGCCCGCGGGCGTGTTCCAGTGCGACTGCCGCGGCGTCGGCACCGACTGGGACGTCACCGAGCTGCGCGGGGTCGCCACGGCGCTGCTCGGCACCGTCGACCTCATCCCGGACCCGGCGCGATGGCAGTCGGCGTTCCGGGAGCTCATGCAGCAGGCGATGGGCCGCGGGGTCGCCGACGCCCAGCTGCGGGTCTGGGCGCCGCAGGGTGCGCAGGTGCTGTTCGTCCGCCAGGTCTCGCCGCAGGTCGAGGACCTCACCGCGCGGCGCACCGACGTCAACCCGCTGACCGGCGCCTACCCGACCGGCGCGTGGGGCGACGAGACCCGCGACTACCACGTCGCGGTCCGGCTCGCGGCCAAGCCCGTCGGGTCCGAGCAGCTCGCCGCCCGGGTGCAGCTCGCCGTCGGCGACGAGGTGATGACCCAGGGCCTGGTCAAGGCGCTGTGGTCGTCCGACGACACGCTGACGACGCGGATCAACCCGGCGGTCGCGCACTACACCGGGCAGACCGAGCTGGCCGAGGCGATCCAGGAGGGCCTGGCGGCGAAGGCCGCCGGCGACGAGGCGACCGCGACGACGAAGCTCGGCCGGGCCGTCCAGCTCGCCGAGGCGACCGGCAACGACGAGGCGACGAGCCGACTGCGCAAGGTCGTCGACATCGAGGACGCGGGCACGGGTACGGTGCGGCTCAAGCAGGACGTCGACAAGCTCGACGAGATGGCCCTGGACACGAGCTCGACGAAGACGACCCGGGTCAAGAAGTAGTTGGGTCGGCGGCCACCGGCACGAGCCGTCCGGCGCGAGCCGGCGGGGCGAGAAGTAGGGGCGATGACGACGTACACCTGCCCGGAGGGCCACACCTCCGCCGCGGCCGACTACTGCGACGTCTGCGGGGCGCCGATCGCCGGCGCGTCCGGCGCGTCCGGGTCCGCGGCGCCCGGGACCGGGTCGCCCGCATCCTCGCCCGCCTCGTCACCGGCGGGCTCGCCCGCCGGTTCGGCGCCGCCGCCGCTGGTCCCGCCGTCCGGGGTCGCGCCCCCGGCGTCGTCGCTCGACCTCGATGCGCCGGCCCCGGCCACGGGCCGGGCGTGCCCGAACTGCGGCGCGACGTCACCGGCCGACGCCTTGTTCTGCGAGGACTGCGGCTACGACTTCACGACCGGCCAGCTGCCCCGATCGGTGCCGGCGACCCCGGAGGTCGCGCCGCTGACGCCGCCGCCCGGGGCCCCCGGCGGCCCTGCGGCCCGCCCGGTCGAATGGGTCGCCGAGCTCTGGGTCGACCCGGACTGGCACGCTGCGCAGGACGCCGCCGACCCCTGCCCGTCGCCCGGGATGCCCGTCGTCGTCCCGCTCGTCGGGACGAGCCTGCTCGTCGGTCGGACGTCGGTGAGCCGCAACATCCACCCCCAGGTCGACATCAGCACCGACACCGGGGTCTCCCGCCGGCACGCCCAGCTCACGACCGACGGCCAGCGCTGGTGGGTCGAGGACCTCCAGTCGGCGAACGGCACGTACGTCGGGCCGTCGAGCGGCCCGCTGCCGACGACCCCGATCACCCCGGGCCAGCGGGTCGAGCTCGCCGACGACGACCGGGTGTACCTCGGGGCGTGGTCGCGGCTCGTGCTCCGGAAGGCGACCCCGCAGGAGCAGGCCGCCAGCGCCTGACGCCCGTCGTCCCCGCGCTGCGCGGGAGGTCACATCCGCGGTGGCGGGCGGGCCTCCGCGGAGTCGCTAGCCTCCTCTCGGACGAATGCGGCGTTGCGACGTCCGGCAGACGGATCGGACCGGCGCCGCCCACCCGACGCGAAGGGGAGTGGCGCAGCGATGGCGCGCAAGGGCATCGTGACCGTCGTCGGAGCCGGCTTCTACGGCTCGACGACCGCACAGCGGCTGGCGGAGTACGACATCTTCGACAAGGTCGTGCTCACCGACATCCGGGACGGCTGGGCCGAGGGTCTCGCGCTCGACCTCAACCAGTCCCGCCCGATCGAGGGCTTCGAGACCCAGGTCGTCGGCAGGACGACGGGCACGGACGGCTCCGGCTACGAGGTCATCGAGGGCTCGGACATCGTCGTCATCACCGCCGGGCTGCCGCGCAAGCCCGGGCATGAGCCGGATGGACCTGCTCGGCGTCAACGGCGGCATCGTCCGCAGGCGTCGCCGAGAACGTCGCCCGGCACGCGCCGAACGCCGTGATCATCGTCGTGTCGAACCCGCTCGACGAGATGACGACGCTGGCCCAGATCGCCAGCGGCTTCCCGCACCAGCGCGTCATCGGTCAGGCCGGGCATGCTCGACACCGCGCGGTTCACCTACTTCGTCGCCGAGAAGCTCGCCGTCCCGGTCGGCGCGGTGAGGACGCTGACCCTCGGCTCGCACGGCGACACGATGGTCCCGGTGCCGAGCGCCTGCACGGTCAACGGGCAGCCGCTCGCCGACCTCCTCGACGCCGAGACGATCGAGGAGCTCGTCGTCCGGACCCGCAACGGCGGGGCCGAGGTCGTCGCGCTGCTCAAGAGCGGGTCGGCGTACTACGCGCCGTCCGCCGCGGCCGCCCGGATGGCGAAGGCCGTCGCGGAGGACTCCGGCGCCGTCATGCCGGTCTGCGCGTGGCTCGACCGGCGAGTTCGGCATCAGCGACGTCTACCTCGGCGTCGAGGCCGAGCTCGGCGCGGGCGGCGTTCGCAAGATCGTCGAGCGCGACCTCACCGAGACCGAGCTCGCCGGCCTCCAGGAGGCCGCCGCCGCTGTCAGGGCGAAGGCCGCGGACGTCGCGTCGCTCTGAGGCACCTACCCCACTGCCCCACCTGCTCAGGCACCCGCTCCGCACCCGGATCCGCCTCGACGGGGCCCGTCCGCGGCTCGCAGCGGTGCCTGAGCCGCGTCAGACGGTCGTGAGGCCGCGCGTGTAGGCGGCGGGCGTCGTCCCGAGATGGGCCGTGAAGTCCCGGACGAGGTGGGCCTGGTCGGCGTAGCCGAGGTCGGCGGCGAGGTCGGCCCACACGACCTCGTCCCCGACGGCGGCCCGGTCGGCGGCCTCGACGATCCGCCAGCGCCGGATGACCCACGCCGGGCTCACCCCGAGATGCTGCGAGAACAATAATCGTCATCGCGGGGTGCATCCGGACGCCGGGCAGCGGCGGAAGAGGGGGCACCAGGGACCGATGAGGTCCCCCCGACGAAGGGACCGCGATGACTCACCGACGTCTCGCCGCAGCCGCCGCCTCCGGGGTCGCCCTCGCCCTCGGCGCGACGGTCTTCGCCGCCGCCCCGGCGAGCGCGACGCAGAAGCCCGGCACCCGACCGCTCGCCGCGGTGCTCCTGTCCGACGGCAACCGGTTCGACCGCAACAGCTACGACTACGACATCGTCACCGAGGCCGCGCTCGCCGTCCTCGAGGCCGAAACCGAGCTCGCCGGTCGGCGTCCTCACCGACGGGAAGGTGGCCCTGACCGCCTTCCTCCCGCGTGACGCCGCGTTCAAGCAGCTCGTCAAGGAGCTCACCGGCTCGTACCCGAAGAGCGAGAGGGCCGCCTTCACCACCGTCGCCGGCCTCGGCATCGACACCGTCGAGACGGTCCTGCTCTACCACGTCGTGCCCGGCGCGACGATCAACCGCAAGGCGGCGCTCACGGCCGATGGCGCGAAGCTCACGACCGCACAGGGAGGCAAGATCACCGTCGACGTGTACCGCCGGCACGGCACGAAGCGGATCAAGCTCAAGGACGCCGACCGCAACGACCGCGACCCGCGCGTCGTCCGGTTCGACATCAACAAGGGCAACACGCAGATCGCGCACGGCATCGACCGCGTCCTGCGGCCCGTCGACCTGCCCTGACGACGGTGCGCCGCCGGGGAGGAGCCCGGCGGCGCACCGTCCTGCCGTCCCCGATCTCGTCAGCGGCGGCGGTGGAGCATGTCGGGGGCGTCAAGCCCGCTCGTCGCCACGGACCTCGCCCTCGAGCTGGGCGGCGAGGCGCTCGCCGGTGATCTTCGAGTACGTGGCACCGGCGAGCACCCCACCGACGATCGGCGCCAGCCAGAACAGCCAGAGCTGGCTGAGCGCCCAGGAGGCGGTGAAGAACGCGACCCCGGTCGAGCGCGCCGGGTTCACCGACGTGTTCGTCACCGGGATCGACACGAGGTGGATGAGCGTCAGGGCGAGGCCGATCGCGATCGGCGCGAAGCCGACCGGCGCCCGCCCGTCGGTCGCGCCGAGGATGACGTAGAGGAACATCCCGGTGAGCAGGACCTCGATGATGAGCGCCGCGAGCAGCGAGTAGCCGCCGGGGGAGTGGTCGCCGTACCCGTTCGCGGCGAACCCGGACGCCTTCGCGTCGAAGCCTTCCTTGCCGGACGCGACGACGAAGAGCAGGGCGGCCGCGACCACCGCGGCGACGACCTGGGTCACGACGTACGCCGGGGCGTCCTTCCACGGGAAGCGCCGCCCGACGGCGAGCCCCACGGTGACGGCGGGGTTGAAGTGGCCGCCCGATACGTGCCCGACGGCGTAGACCATGGTGAGCACCGACAGGCCGAAGGCGAGGGAGACGCCGAGCAGGCCGACGCCGACGGTCGGGAAGGTCGCTGCGAGGACCGCCGTGCCGCAGCCGCCGAAGACGAGCCAGAAGGTCCCGAGGAACTCGGCGCCGAGCCGGGACGAGAGCGCGGGGGTGTCGGCCAAGGAGACCTCCGGGTGCGGTTCGAGGGAGTCGGTCGGGGACGTGGGGAAGATCCCGATGGTCCACTCTGGCGGTGGTCCGGGCCGCGGGCCAGTTCTGCCACGCCGTTTCATGATGATTTTGCCGCAGCGTGACCTGGTCCCGCCCCGCCCCGGCCGGCCCGGGCGTCCGGTCGTCCCGCAGGAGGCGCCGCCCGGCGACGTCACACGTCCCGCGGACGGCACGCCTGGACGCCGTCGCTAGGCTGCCCGTCGGACATCGTGCCCACGCGCGCGGCCCCGCGGCCGGCGCCGGCGCGGAGCGGCGTCGAAGGAGTCTCAGTGACGAAGATCAAGGTTGCCGGCCCGTCGTCGAGCTCGACGGCGACGAGATGACCCGGATCATCTGGCAGTTCATCAAGGACCGGCTGATCCACCCGTACCTCGACGTCGACCTCAAGTACTACGACCTGTAGCATCGAGCACCGGGACGCGACCGACGACCAGGTGACGGTCGACGCCGCGAACGCCATCAAGGAGTACGGCGTCGGCGTCAAGTGCGCGACGATCACCCCGGACGAGGCCCGGGTCGAGGAGTTCGGCCTCAAGAAGATGTGGGTCTCGCCGAACGGCACGATCCGCAACATCCTCGGCGGCGTCGTGTTCCGCGAGCCGATCATCATCAGCAACATCCCGCGGCTCGTGCCCGGGCTGGACCAAGCCGATCGTCATCGGCCGTCACGCCCACGGCGACCAGTACAAGGCGACGAACTTCAAGGTCCCCGGCGCCGGGCAGCTGACGATCACCTTCACCCCCGAGGACGGGTCGGAGCCGATCGAGCACGTCGTCGCGAACTTCGGCGCCGACGGCGGCGTGGCCATGGGGATGTACAACTTCAACAAGTCGATCGCGGACTTCGCGCGGGCGTCGTTCGCCTACGGCCTGCAGCGCGGCTACCCGGTCTACCTGTCGACGAAGAACACGATCCTCAAGGCCTACGACGGCGCGTTCAAGGACATCTTCGCCGAGGTCTTCGAGACCGAGTTCAAGGCCGAGTTCGACGCCGCCGGGCTGACCTACGAGCACCGGCTCATCGACGACATGGTCGCCGCCGCGCTGAAGTGGGAGGGCGGCTACGTCTGGGCCTGCAAGAACTACGACGGCGACGTGCAGTCCGACACCGTCGCGCAGGGCTTCGGCTCGCTCGGCCTGATGACGAGCGTGCTCATGACCCCGGACGGCAAGACCGTCGAGGCCGAGGCCGCGCACGGCACCGTGACCCGGCACTACCGCCAGCACCAGCAGGGCAAGCCGACCTCGACCAACCCGATCGCGTCGATCTACGCGTGGACCGGGGGCCTCAAGCACCGCGGCAAGCTCGACGGCACCCCGGAGGTCACGGCGTTCGCGAGACGCTCGAGCGGGTCTGCGTCGAGACCGTCGAGGCCGGGAAGATGACCAAGGACCTCGCGCTGCTCGTCGGCCCGGAGCAGACGCTGGCTCACCACCGAGGAGTTCCTCGCGGCCCTCGACGAGGGGCTGCAGGCCTCGATGACGTGACTCGGCGCTCATCCGGCGGGCAGAAGCGCGAGCACGGCAGGTGCTCGGCCTACCGGAAGACGACTGTGCGTCGCGCCGTTGAGCAGGACGCGGTGCTCGGCGTGCCAGCGGACGGCGCGGGAGAGCACCTGCGCCTCGACGTCCCGGCCGGCGGCGGCGAGGTCGTCGGCGCTCATCGCGTGGTCGACCCGCACGACGTCCTGCTCGATGATCGGCCCCTCGTCGAGGTCCGGCGTCACGTAGTGCGCGGTGGCGCCGATGAGCTTGACGCCGCGGGCGTGCGCCTGGTGGTAGGGCTTGGCGCCCTTGAAGCTCGGCAGGAACGAGTGGTGGATGTTGATCGATCCGGCCGGGCATCGCGCGAGCACATCTCGTCGGAGAGCACCTGCATGTACCGGGCGAGGACGACGAGCTCGACGTCGAGCTCGTCGACGAGCCCGCGCAGCGTGCGCCTCCGCGGACGCCTTGCTCCCCGGGTCCTTCGCGACCGGCACGTGGTGGAACGGGACGCCGTAGAACTGCGCGAGCGGCGCGAGCGCGGCGTGGTTGCTCACGACCGCCGGGACGTCGATCGGCAGGCTGCCGTTCCGGGCCCGGAAGAGCAGGTCGTTGAGGCAGTGCCCGCCGAGGCTCACCATGATCAGGGCCCGGGTCCGACGGGCCGCGGCGTGCACCTGCCAGGTCATGCCGAAGGTCGCGGCGACCGGCTCGACGGCGGAGCGGAACCCGGCGCCGAACGCCGCGGCGTCCGCGTCGGCCGCCGGACGCCCGCCCGACGGGGCGACTGCGACCCGCATGAAGAACGTGCCGGTCCCGGGGTCCTCGAACTGCTGGCTCGAGGTGATGTTGCCGCCGCACTCGACGATCGCTCCGGTCACCGCGTGGACGATCCCCGGCCGGTCGGGGCACGACAGGGTCAGCACGTGCGTCGTCACGCCGGCGAGGCTACCGACGGCCGCCGCGGACTTCGACGCCACGTACGAGGTGCTGCGCAGCGAGAGCCCGGTCTTCCTGACCGCACTGAACCTCTTCGGGCTGCGGACCGTCAGTCCGAGCTCGGGCCCGGAGGCGCCCGGCGAGTCGGCCGCCGACCCTGAGGACCTCGCCGGCTTCATGGCCCGGGCCTCGCAGTCGTCGGCCTCGCAGGCGTCGGCCGGGTGAGGGCGTCGGGTGGGCGGCGACGGGAGGTCGCGCGGCCTCACGGTGCACCATGGGAGGCGGGCGCGGCCCGACTAGGATCTCTGCGCAGCCATCCCCGCTCGAGGAGGCACTGTCATGGTCGACCCGGCTCCTGCAGGCTGGTCGCGCGTGATCGTCAAGACCATCTTCGGCGTGGGCCGCGACTTCGCGGTGACCGACCTGAACGGCCAGCAGGTCTTCACCATCGACGGCAAGATCGGCCCTCGCCCCAAGGCGGAGATCCAGGACGTCTCCGGCACGGTGGTCTACGGCGTCACGGGTTCGCTCCTCGGCATCCCGAAGAAGCTCGCCGTGAGCCGGCCGGACGGCACCGAGGTCGCCGTCGTCAGGGCGAAGAAGCTGTCGATCAAGAACCGGATGACGGTCTCGATGACCGAGGGGCCCGACTGGCACCTCGAGGGCAACCTCATCGAGAAGAACTATGCAATGACCTCGGACGGCCGGCAGATCGCGCAGATCAGCCAGAAATGGATCGCGATCCGCGACTCGTACACCCTCGACGTCGTCGACGGCATAGACCTGCCTCTCGCGCTCGCCGTCCTCTGGGCGGTCGACCGGTTCGTCGAGAAGGACTGACCGGGTCGGCGCCGCGTGCGCCCTCCGGATGGCCCACCGGGCATGCGCATGGCCCCGATCGCCGAGTGGCCGGCGCTCACGCCAGCACGGGGCGGACCTCCCGTGCATGCAGCGGCGAACCGCCGGGTCACGTCGAGGTGCTCGGCGGGGTGCCGAAACCGCGGCCGGCGCGCCGTCAACGGGACACCGCGCGCCGCCCGGATGCGACCTGCCCGGCTACGATCCGGACCGTGACCGCCCCGGACACCGCACCGGACACCGCACCGGGAAGCTCCCGCGAGCCCGAGCCGCTCGTCGACCCCGCGGACGTCGAGACGTACCGCCGCGACGGCGTCGTCGTGCTCCGTGGCGTCCTCGACGCGGCCGAGGTCGAGGCTGCCCGCGCCGCGATCGAGGAGGTCCTGACCAGGCCCGGCCCGCTCCGGGTCGTCGCGAGCCGGGACGACGACCCGGGCCGCTTCGTCGAGGACTTCTGCCGTTGGCGCGACGTCCCGGCGATCGAGGAGCTCGCGAAGCACTCCCGGATGCCGGCGCTCGCGGCCGCACTTCTCGGGACGCGGCAGGTGCGGCTCTACCACGACCACGTCCTCGTCAAGGAGGGCGGCACCCGGCAGCGCACGCCGTGGCACCAGGACCAGCCGTACTACAACGTGTCCGGCCGCGGCGTCAGCGCGTGGGTCCCGGTCGATCCGGTCCCCGAGGCGGGCTGCCTCGAGCTCGTCGCGGGCACCCACGCCGGGCCGTGGCTCATGCCGCGGGCGTTCATGTCCGGCGAGGCGAAGTGGTTCCCGGAGGGCTCGCTCGCCGAGCTGCCCGACATCGAGGCCGACCGCGACGCGTTCGACATCAAGCGCTGGGAGCTCGCGCCGGGGGACGCCGTCTGCTTCGACTTCCTCACCGTGCACGGCGCACCCGGCTTCCCCTTCACCGGACGGCGCCGGGTGCTCTCGCTGCGCTACCTCGCGGACGACGCCCGGCACGCCCCGCGGCGCTGGCGGACGTCGCCTCCGTTCGACGGGCTCGACGCCGAGCTCCCGGACGGCGCCCAGCTCGACCACCCGCTCTTCCCCGTCGTCTGGCCGGGGCCGTCCGCCTGAGCCTGCGACCCAGGCGCCGGTGTGCCCCCGGCTGCCGGGGACTCGGCGTGATCGTGGCAGACGGCGCGGTCATGATGTGAAACTTCGGACCACATGGCGGGACCGCCCGGGGGCCCTTGGTAGCCTGGCGGGTGCCGCGACTGGCGTCGGGTGGGTCACCACCAGGGAGCGGCGAAGTCCTGGTCCTCGGGTCGTCCGCCTGGGCCCGCAGGTGAGCAGTCCACCCCAGACCGCGTGGACGACGGCACGTCGCCCACGCCACGCGACCTCCCGAGGAGACCATCGGATGTCCGACAGCACCCACCCGCTCGACCGCGACCGCCGCGTCCGCCGCAGGTGACGACCGCGCCGCTCGCGCGAGGTCGACCCCGAGCTCGCCGCCGTCCTCGCCGGACGAGCTCGGCCGCCAGCGCGACACGCTCGAGATGATCGCCAGCGAGAACTTCGCGCCCCGCGCCGTGCTCGAGGCCCAGGGCAGCGTGCTGACGAACAAGTACGCCGAGGGCTACCCGGGCAAGCGCTACTACGGCGGCTGCGAGCACGTCGACGTCGCCGAGGACCTGGCCCGCGAGCGGGTCAAGGCGCTCTTCGGCGCCGCGTACGCGAACGTCCAGCCGCACTCCGGCGCGCAGGCCAACGCCGCGGCGATGCACGCGCTGATCCGCCCGGGCGACCGGATCCTCGGCCTGGAGCTGGCCCACGGCGGTCACCTCACCCACGGCATGAAGATCAACTTCTCGCGGCCGGCTCTACGAGGTCGCCTCGTACGGCGTCGACCCGCAGACGTTCCGGGTCGACATGGACGTCGTCCGCGCCAAGGCCCTGGAGCACCGGCCGAAGCTGATCATCGCCGGCTGGTCGGCCTACCCGCGGCAGCTCGACTTCGCCGCGTTCCGGGCGATCGCCGACGAGGTCGGCGCCTACCTCATGGTCGACATGGCGCACTTCGCCGGCCTGGTCGCCGCCGGGCTGCACCCGAACCCGGTGCCGCACGCGCACGTGACGACGTCGACCACGCACAAGACCCTCGCCGGCCCGCGTGGCGGCATGATCCTGTCCGGCACCGACGACGACGCCAAGAAGTTCCAGTCCGCGGTGTTCCCCGGCCAGCAGGGCGGCCCGCTCATGCACGTCATCGCCGCGAAGGCCGCCGCCTTCAAGATCGCCGCGACCCCGGAGTTCACGGAGCGGCAGGAGCGCACGATCCGCGGCGCGCAGATCCTCGCCGAGCGGCTGCTGCGCGGACGACGCGCAGGCCGCCGGCGTCTCGGTGCTCACCGGCGGCACCGACGTCCACCTCGTGCTCGTCGACCTGCGCGAGTCCAGCCTCGACGGCCAGCAGGCCGAGGACCGGCTGCACGACGTCGGCATCACGGTCAACCGCAACGCCGTCCCGTTCGACCCGCGGCCGCCGATGGTCACCTCCGGCCTGCGGATCGGCACCCCGGCGCTGGCCACCCGCGGCTTCGGCGACGAGCAGTTCGCCGAGGTCGCCGACATCATCGCCGCGGCCCTGCAGCCGACGGCGCGACGTCGACGACGCTGCGGGCGCGGGTCGAGCGGCTCGCCGCCGACTTCCCGCTGTACGACGGCCTGGAGACCTGGTGACGCGCTCGGCTCCTCGACGGCAAGGCCACCGCCGCCGCGATCAAGGCCGAGCTGGCCGGCCGGGTCGCGGCGCTGCGCGAGCGCGGGGTCGTCCCCGGGCCTCGGCACGGTGCTCGTCGGCGACGACCCGGGCAGCCAGCGCCTACGTCGCGGGCAAGCACCGGGACTGCGCCGAGGTCGGGCATCGCCTCGATCCGGGTCGACCTGCCGGCGACCGCGACGCCAGGCCGAGGTCGAGGCGGCCGTCGCCCGGCTCAACGCCGACTCCGCGTGCACCGGGCTACATCGTCCAGCTGCCGCTGCCGCAGGGCCTCGACACCGACCGGGTGCTCGAGCTCATGGACCCGGCCAAGGACGCCGACGGCCTGCACCCGACCAACCTCGGCCGGCTCGTGCTCAACGTCAGCGCGCCGCATGACGTCGCCGCTGCCGTGCACCCCGCGCGGGATCGTCGAGCTGCTCGAGCGGTACGACGTCGACGCTGCGCGGGCGCCGAGGTCGTGCGTCGTCGGCCGCGGCGTGACGGTCGGCCGCCCGCTCGGGCTGCTGCTCACCCGCCGCGCGGTCAACGCGACCGTGACGCTGTGCCACACCGGCACCAAGGACCTCGCCGAGCACGTCCGGCGCGGCCGACGTCGTCGTCGCCGCGGCCGGGGTGCCGGGCATCGTCACCGCCGACCATGGTCAAGCCCGGTGCCGCGGTGCTCGACGTCGGCATCACCCGGGTCGTCGACGAGGAGACCGGGCAAGACCCGGCTCGTCGGCGACGTCGCCCCGGACGTCCGCGAGGTCGCCGCCTGGGTCGCGCCGATGCCCGGCGGCGTCGGCCCGATGACCCGGGCGATGCTGCTCACGAACGTCGTCGAGGCCGCCGAGCGTGGCTGACCCGTCCCGGCCGTCCTCCCGCGCGCAGCTCCGGTCGACCACGCGCACGTCGGACCGGACGCACACCGCAGGACGTCTCACGGGGTCGACCCGTCCCTCACAGGGACGGCGCCGCGCGCGTTCCACGGGCATGCGTCTTCGCTACGTCCCCCTGCCCGCCCCGCTGCCGGACCGTGACCCGCTGCCGGCGGACGCCGTCCGGCACGTCGTCGCCGACGCGCCCCACTCCTACCCGTGCCGGCGCTGCCTGCGTGACGCCGAGCCCGGCGACCCGCTGCTGCTCCTGTCGTACGACCCGTTCCTCGGCACGAGCCCGTACCGGCAACCAGGCCCGGTGTACGTCCACGAGCACCCGTGCACCCCGGACCCCGCCGACCTCGCCCCGACGTCCGAGCAGCCCGCCCCCGGCCAGCTCACCCGCAGGACGCTCTCGCTGCGCGCCTTCGACGCCACCCACCTCATGGTCGGTACCGAGATCGTGGACGGCGCCCGCGTCGCCGAGGTCGCCGGGCGCCTGCTCGCCGACCCGGGCACCGCCTACGTCCACGTGCACAACGCCGCGGCCGGCTGCTTCGCCGTCCGCGTCGAGCGCGCCTGACGACCGGCGGCAGGTCAGCCGGCGGCGAGGGACTCCAGCCGCCGGGCCGCGAGCGAGGCGTGGAGCCCCGTCCCGAGCGGCAGCACCGCGTCGTCGAAGACCGCGAGCGGGGAGTGGTTGCTCGGGGCGTCGGCGACGTCCCGCCCGGGCGGGACGGCGCCGAGGAAGAGCATCGCTCCGGGCACCACGGCGAGCACCCGGGAGAAGTCCTCCGAGCCGGTGATCGGCTCCGGCAGCCGGACGGTCGACGGGCCGCCGAACAGCTCCTCGGCGACGCCGAGGGCGAACTCGGTCTCGGCGGCGTCGTTCACGGTGACCGGGTACTCCGCGGCGTACCGGACATCGGCCTCGACGCCGTGCGCGGCCGCCACCCCGTAGCAGACCCGCTCGCACATCTCCCGGACGACCTCCCGGACGGCCGGGTCGAACGTCCGGACCGTTGCCTCGAACCGGGCCGTACTCGGGATGATGTTGCGCTGCGTGCCGGCGTGGATCGTCCCGACGGTGAGCACCGCGGGGGCGAACGGGTTGACCGACCGGGTCAGCTGCGTGTACAGCGCGAGCACCATCTCGCAGGCCGCGGGGACGGGGTCCTGCGCCCGGTCCGGGGACGAGCCGTGCCCGCCGCTGCCCCGGACGGTGACGAACAGCCCGTCGCTCGCGGCCATCGTCGGGCCGGCCCGGCCGGCGACGAGGCCGCTCGGCCCGAGGTTGCTCATGACGTGGACGGCGAACGCCGCGTCCGCCCGCCGGCCGGCCGCGTCGAGCACCCCCTCGGCGATCATGTGCCCGGCCCCGTCGTGGCCCTCCTCGCCGGGCTGGAACATGAGGACGACGTCGCCGGGCAGCGCGTCCGCGTGCGCCGAGAGCACCCGCGCGGCGCCCACGAGCATCGCCGTGTGGAGGTCGTGCCCGCACGCGTGCATCCGGCCCTCGACCTCCGACCGGAACGGGACGTCGGCCTCCTCGAGAACGGGCAGCGCATCCATGTCGCCGCGGAGCAGGACGACCGGACGCCGTGCCGTGCCGTCCGGTGCCGTGCCGTCCGGTGGCACGCCGTCCGCCGGCATGCCGTCCGGTGGCGCGCCGTGCGGTGCGGGGCGGACCGGTGCCGGGCCGACCGAGCGTGACGGGACGCCGCCCCGGCCACGCAGCACCGCGGTCACCGACGTCGACGTCGTCCCGGTCGTCACCTCCAGCGGCAGCCCGTCGAGCGCGGCGAGGACCGTCTCCTGGGTCCGCGGCAGGTGCAGGCCGAGCTCGGGCCGACGGTGCAGCTGGTGCCGCAGGTCGGCGAGGTCGGCGGCGTGGGCCCGGGCGTCGGCGAGCAGATCCATCCGCCCTTGATACCCCGTCCGGCGTCCGACGGCACCGGCGGACCCGGTGCTCACACCGTGGGTTCGGCCCTGCAGTCGCGGCGGGCGGCCGATCTCGGGCACCATGGCTACTGGGTCCGTCGTTGTGAGGTGCGGTACCCGACCGGTCGACCTGCGACAGGAGCCTTCGATGACGAAGCCCACGGCGGCACCCGACGCGAGCGGGGCGGGCCCGACCGGCCCGACCGGGAGCTTGTCGCCGGACTCGTCCCTCGCGGCGACGTTCCTCGACTGCGTCCGGCGCCGCGCGACGAAGCCGGCCTTCCGGCACCCGGCCCCCGACGGCTCGTGGACCTCGCTCACCTGGGCCGAGACCGCCGACAGGGCCCGTGAGCTCGGCGCCGGGCTCGTCGCCCTCGGCGTGGGCGTCGAGGACCGGGTCGCCATCGCGAGCTCGACCCGGATCGAGTGGGTCCTCGCCGACCTCGGCGTCCTGCTCGCCGGGGCCGCGACGACGACGGTCTACCCGAACACCCGCCCGGAGGACGTCGCGTTCATCCTCGCGGACTCCGGCAGCGTCGTCATCGTCGCGGAGGACGAGGGCCAGCTCGCCAAGGTCGCCGCGCACCGGGCCGACCTGCCCGCCGTCCGGGCGGTCGTCCTCCTCGACCATGACGAGGTCGACCTCGGCATGCACGACGGCTGGGTGCTCACCGTCGACGACCTCATGGCCCGCGGGCGCGACCTCCTCGCGCAGGCCCCGGCGACGCTCGACGAGCGGGTCGCACGCCTGCACCCCGGGATGCTCCAGACGCTCATCTACACCTCGGGGACCACCGGCAAGCCCAAGGGCGTCGAGCTGACCCACGACAACTGGATGTATGTCGGCGAGGCGGTCGAGCGGATCCAGGTGCTGACCCCGGAGCACCTGCAGTTCCTCTGGCTGCCGCTGTCGCACGTCTTCGCCAAGCTCCTCGTCGCGGCCCAGGTCCGGATCGGCTTCGAGACGGCCGTCGACGGCCGGATCGACAAGATCGTCGACAACCTCGCCGTCGTGCAACCGACGTTCATGGCCGCGGCGCCACGGATCTTCGAGAAGGTCCACGCCCGGGTCAACTCGACGACGCACGCGGAGGGCGGCGCCAAGGCGAAGATCTTCGACTGGGCGTTCGGCGTCGGGCTCGCATGCGTGCGCCGCGAGCAGTCCGGGCAGGCCGTCCCGCTGCACCTCGCGGTCCAGCGGGCGGTCGCGGACCGGCTCGTCTTCAGCAAGATCCGGGCCCGGCTCGGCGGCCGGCTCGAGGTGCTCGTGTCCGGCAGCGCGGCGCTCGCCCCGCAGATCGCCGAGTGGTTCGCCGCCGCCGGGCTGCCGATCTGCGAGGGCTACGGGATGACCGAGTGCAGCGGTGCGTCCTTCGTCAACCGGCCCGGCGCCGTGCGGATCGGGACCGTCGGCCAGGCGCTGCCCGGCACCGAGGTCCGGATCGCCGACGACGGCGAGATCCTCATGCGCAGCCGCGGCGTCATGCGCGGGTACCACAACCTGCCCGAGCAGACCGCGGAGATGCTCCTCGACGGCGGCTGGATCGCGACCGGCGACGTCGGCGAGCTCGACGCCGACGGCTATCTGAAGATCACCGACCGGAAGAAGGACCTCGTCAAGACGAGCGGCGGCAAGTACATCGCGCCGAGCGGCATCGAGGGCTCGCTCAAGGCGGCACACCCGCTCATCGGTCAGGCCGTCGTCATCGCCGACGGGCGCAACTTCGCCTCCGTGCTCATCTCGCTCGACGCCGAGGCCGCGGCCGCCTGGGCGAGCGCGAACGGGCGCGACCCGGGGGACGTCGTCGCCGGCCGCGACGAGCGCGTCCACGCCGAGATCCGCACCGCCGTCGACACGGTGAACGGCAACCTCAACCGCTGGGAGACGGTCAAGGAGTTCCGGATCCTGAGCCGTGAGCTCACCGTCGAGGAAGGCGAGCTCACGCCGAGCCTGAAGGTCAAGCGCGCGGTCGTCGCCCGCAACCACGCCGAGGTCATCGACGGCATCTACTCGCCGCGCTGACCGGCACGGTGCGCCCCGGCGCCGACCGGCGCCAGGATGGCCGGGTGCTCACGATCGCGACCGCCAACGTCAACGGGGTCCGGGCCGCGGCGCGGCGCGGGATGCGCGAGTGGCTCGCGGCGCGGAACCCGGACGTCGTCGCGCTCCAGGAGGTCCGGGCGCCGGACGACGCGCTCGCCGAGGCGCTCGGCGACGGTTGGCACAGCGTCCACGAGGAGGCTGCGGCGAAGGGCCGGGCCGGGGTCGCCGTCGCGTCCCGGCCGCCGCTCGTCTCCGTCCGGGTCGGGCTCGCCCCGGCCGGGGTCGACGCCTCCCGGTACGACGCGACGCCGTTCGACAGCACGGGGCGGTGGGTCGAGGCCGACCTCGCACTCGACGCGCCGGCGGCCGGCGCGGGGCTGCTCACCGTCGTCTCGGCGTACGTCCACACCGGTGACGCCGGCACCCCGCGGCAGGACGAGAAGCACGCCTTCCTCGACGCGATGCTCGCCCGGATGACCGAGCTCGCCGCGGACGGCCGGCACGTCCTCGTCATGGGCGACCTCAACGTCGCCCACCGCGAGGCGGACCTCAAGAACTGGAAGGGGAACCGCTCGACGTCCGGGTTCCTGCCCGAGGAGCGCGCCTGGCTCGACCGGCTCTTCGGCGAGCAGGGGTGGGTCGACGTCGTCCGGGTCGCCGCGGGGGAGGGGCCGGGTCCGTACACCTGGTGGTCCTGGCGCGGCAAGGCGTTCGACCACGACGCGGGCTGGCGCATCGACTACCACGTCGCGTCCGCCGGCCTCGCCGCACGGACGGTCAAGGCCGAGGTCGACCGGGCCCCGACCTACGCCGAGCGGTGGATCGACCACGCGCCGGTCGTCGTCGCCTACGACGTGGCTCCGGCCTGACACCCACCTGATGGGGACGCGCCGCCGATCGCGACGGCGGTGACCCAGGTCGCCCGGATCCGGTACCCGACGCAGAGGGCGATCTCCGCCTTCTGCGTCGGGCGGGTCTGCGGCCCGGCGCGGCGGACGGCACTCCCGTGACGCCGCGGCGGGGAAGGTGCGAGGGTGGTGCCAGCGGCAGACCGGTCCGAGTCGGCCGCGCCGAGGGACGGGAGCACGTCATGGCCACGCCCACGCCGAAGCCCACGCCGAGCCCCGCCGGCGACGCGCCCGAGGCCAGCCACTCCGAGGACGGCCACCCCGAGGACGGCCACCCCGAGGACGACCACCGCGAGGACGGCCACCCCGAGGACGACGTGAAGCGCCGGTTCCGGGAGGCGCTCGAGCGGAAGAACTCCCGCAACCACGCCTCCGCGGCGGCCGGTGAGACGGGCGACTCCAAGGTGCACTCGGCGCACGGACCGCAGAGCCACCAGAAGAGCTTCCGGCGCAAGAGCGGCTGAGCTGCCCGGAACCGGTCCGGCAGCTCCATCGGTCCAGATCGGCGGGTCCAGATCGGCAGGTCCAGATCGGCAGGGTCGCAGGCTCAGCCGCGGACTCGCAGCCGGTCGGGGTCGTAGAACGGCCGGAGCGAGCACGTCGCGGGGACCCCGCGGCCCGCGACGTCCACCTCGAACCCGCCTTCGCCGAGCCAGGCGGCGGTGACGCCGTCGGTGCCGTCCCCGCCGTCCGGGCGCTCGCACATCGCGAGCCCCACGCTCGCACCCAGCGTGTGCCCGAACCCGCCCGCGCGGACGTAGCCGACCCAGGACCCGTTGTGGAGCAACGGCTCCCCGCCGTGGAGCAGCGGCCCGGGGTCGTTGAGGAGCACGTGTACCATGCGCCGACGGCGGTCGGCTCGCGCGGCGCGCGCGGCGTCCCGGCCGGCGAACGGCATCGCCTTGTCGAACGCGACCGCGAACCCGAGACCGGCCTCGACGACGCCGTCGGTGTTCTCGATGTCGACGCCGTAGTCCCGGTAGCCCTTCTCCAGCCGCAGCCCCTCCATCGCGGCGAGCCCGACCGGCCGGACGCCGAGGTCGGCCCCCGCCGCGAGCAGGGCGTCCCAGACCCCGACCGCGAGGTCGGCGGGGACGTGCAGCTCGACGCCGAGCTCGCCGACGTACGTGACCCGCAGCGCGAGCACCCGGGCGTACCCGACCTCGAGCCGACGGGCGGTGAGGTACGGCCACGCGGCGTCCGACACGTCGTCCGGGGAGAGCCGGGCGAGCAGCTCGCGCGACCGCGGCCCCTGCACCGACAGCAGCGCCGTCCCGGACGTGACGTCGGTGACGGCGGCGTGCTCCTGCGTGAGCATGCCATGTCGCAGCAGGGAGGCGACCCGGCGGTGGACGACGTCGCTGCTCACGACGACGAACTCGTCGGGGGCGAGCCGGGTCACCGTGACGTCGGCGAGGATGCCGCCGCGGTCGTCGAGCCATTGCGTGTAGACGACCCGGCCGACCTCTCCCGCGACGTCCCCCGCGCTCAGTCGGTCGAGGAGCGCCGCGGCGTCCGCGCCGTGGACGAGGAACGTCGACATGAGGCTGAGGTCGAGGATCCCGACCGCCTCCCGGACGGCGTGGTGCTCCTCGGCGACGAACACGTGCCACGGCTGGCGTCCCCATGACCGGGTCACCGGGACGTCCGCGGGGTCGGTTCCGGCCGGCGCGAACCACAGCGGGTACTCCCAGCCCGCCGAGACGCCGAACCGCGCGCCCGCCGCCGCCAGCCGGTCGTGCAGCGGGGACCGCCGGAGGCCGCGCGCGGTGGCCGGCTGCCAGGCCGGGAACGCGGCGTCCCCGAAGAGCACCCCGAGCTGCTCGACCGTCCGCTCGGCGCGGAACCGGCGTGTCGTCTCGTGCGGCAGGGCGCGTTCGACGCCGTAGTGCGTGACGTCGACGGGCGGGACCCCGTCGACGACCCACTGCGCGACGACGGCGCCGACCCCGCCACCGAGGAGGATGCCCAGCGAGTTCAGCCCCGCCGCGACGAACAGGTTGTCCACCTCGGGGGCGGGTCCGAGGAGCGGGTGGACGTCGGCGGTGAAGGACTCCGGCCCGCAGAAGAACGTCCGCACCCCGACGCCGTCGAGGCTCGGCACCCTCTCCATCGCGCCGGCGAGGCAGTCGCCCACCCGGTCCCAGTCCGGCCGGATCGTGCCGAAGGCGAAGTCGTCAGGTGCGCCCTCGACGTGCCACGGCCCGGCGACCGGCTCGAAGAGCCCGACGAGCATCCCGCCGGCCTCCTCCCGGTAGTAGCCGTACCGGTCGGGGTCCTCGACGACGGGCAGGTCACGGTGCACCCCGGGCACCGGGTCGGTGAGGAGGTAGTAGTGCTCGGCGGCCTGGAGCGGCACGTCGACGCCCGCGAGTGCGGCGACCTGGCGCGACCACAGCCCCGCGGCGAGGACCACCGTCTCGCACTCGACGCGGCCGTGGTCGGTGAGCACCGCCGTCACCCGGCGCCCCTCGGCGCCCGCACCCCACAGCCCGATCGTCCTGCTGCCGGACGTCTCGAACCCGGTGACCCGGACGCCCTCGACGACGCGCGCGCCCCCTGCCCGGGCGCCTTTGGCCATCGCCGTCGCGCAGCCCACCGGGTCGGCCCGACCCTCGTCGGCGACGTGGAACGATGCGAGGACGTCGTCGGTCCACCCGACCGGCCAGAGCTCGGCGGTCTCGGCGGGGGAGAGTTCGACGTTGTCGACCCCCATCCCGCGCTGCCACGCCGACTCCCGGCGCAGGGTCTCCAGCCGCTCGGGGTTCGTCGCGAGGTGCAGGTGCCCGATCGGCCGGAAGCCCGTCGAATGCCCGGTCTCGGCCTCGAGGCCGGCGTAGAGGTCGCGGGAGTACCGCGCCATCCACAGCGACGTCTCGTCGGCCATCCCGGCGGACGTGACGAGGCCCGCGGCGTGCCACGTCGTCCCGGCGGTCAGCTCGTGCCGTTCCAGGAGAAGGACGTCGCGGACGCCGAGCCGGGTCAGGTGGTAGGCCACGCTGCAGCCGACGTTGCCGCCGCCGACGACGACGACCCGCGCCCGGCCGGGCACGTCGCGGGACGGTGCCATGGGGTCTCCTCGGGATGCGCTCGGTCTCGGTGCTCCGGGGTCGGGGACGTCAGCGCGGGTGGTGGGTCGGCTGCGACCTCCCGGACGGCGTCCGCGACCTGCCGGCACGACCACGCGAAGAGCTCAGGCTCCATGGTGATCGGCGGCTGCAGCCGGTACAGCGGCTTGCCCGGGTCACTGATCGCGAGGACGCCGCGGCGCAGCGCGGCGTGGTGCACGGCGTCCTGGAACCGGGGGTACGGCTCGAGGGTCTCCCGGTCGGTGACGAACTCCAGGCACGCCCACGCGCCGACGCTGCGGACGTCCCCGACGTGCACGACCTCCTCGACGAGGGGACCGAGGACGTCGAGCGCGACCTGCTCCATGCCGCGGGCGTTCTCCAGCACTCCGCCGGAGGTGAGCAGGTCGAGCCCCGCGAGGGCTCCGGCGCACGCCGCGGGCTCCCAGGCGAAGGTGCCGCCGAGGTGGGCGTGCGAGCCGGCCATGACCTCCTCGGTCCCGAGGACCGCGGCGAGCGGCTGACCGCCGGCCGCGATGCCCTTGCCGACGAGGAGGATGTCCGGCTCGAGCCCCCACAGGTCGGCGGCGAAGACCTCGCCGCACCGGCCGAGCCCGGTCTGCACCTCGTCGAGGATGAGCCGCCAGCCGTGCTGCCGGCTCAGGGCGACGAGGCCCTCCCACCACGCCGCGGACGGCGCGAGGATGCCGCCCTCGCCGGCGACCGGCTCGACGAGGACGCCCGCGACCTGGTCCGGGGTCACCTGGTGCCGCAGCACCCACGTCTCGAGGTAGTCCAGGTACAGCGTGTCGTCGAACGGTCCGGGGCCGCGGTGGAACGGGGCCCGGAAGCGGTTCGGGTACGGCACGAGGACGAGCCCGGACACGTACTGCGCGTTGTGCGTGGTGTTGCCCGGGATGTCGGTCGAGGCCGCCGCGGTGAGGTACGTCGACTCCCCGTGGTACTGGTTGAGGAAGCCGAGGATCATCGGCCGGCCGGTCGACTCGCGGGCGAGCTTGACCCCGCCCTCGACCGCCTCGGTCCCCGTCGTCGACGGTGCTGCCCGCGTGATCGGGTCCGGCGCCAGCTCCACGAGGCGTTCGGCGAGCGCGACGACGGGCTCGCTCGCGAGGTACTGCGCGATCTCCATCCCGTAGCGGTCCCAGGCGGCGGTCGTCGCCTCCCGGACGGACGGCGGCTGCGCCCCGTAGGGGGCCGCGCCCCACGCGGAGAGGTGGTCGGCGAAGACGTTGCCGTCGACGTCCTCGAGGACGTGCCCGACCTTGCGGCCGAGGACGACCGGGAGGTTCTCGGCGTCCCGCAGCGGGCCGTGGAGGACGGCGTCCTTGCGCGCGAGCAGGGCCGCGCTCGCCGGGCCGGGCAGCGGGGTGCGGACCCGGGGCCACGGGACGCCGGGGTACCCGGCCGGAGTCGCGCCGGTCATGGCATCAGACCTGGCCGGTGAAGGCGCCGATGGACGTCTGGCTGTCCTCGCCGCGGCTGAACCGGCGCACGGCCCACCAGCCGACGAGAATCACGACGAACGAGGCGATGAGCATGAGCGTCGCCAGCGCGTTGAGCGCGGGCGTCGGGGCGGCCCGGGCGGTGTTGTAGATCTTCACCGAGGTCGTCTCGGTGAACGCGTCGGACGACAGGTAACGGACGATGACGAAGTCGTCGAGGACATCGGCGAACACGAGGACCGCGCTCGTGAAGATGGCCGGGGCGAGCATCGGGAGGAGCACCCGGCGCAGCGCCTCCGACGCCGATGCGCCCAGGTCGCGGGCGGCCTCCTCGTACTGCAGCCCGATCGTCGCGAGCCGGGCCCGGACGATGACGACGGGGTAGGAGAGCTGGAACGTCACGAGCCCGACGACCTGGGCCGTCGTGCCCAGGGTGAACGGCGTCGCGAGCAGGGTGATCATGTAGAAGAGCCCGACGCCGAGGACGATCTCGGGGATGACGAACGACAGGAGCATCGTGAAGCTCGCCGCCGCGGGCAGCCGGCCGTGCCAGCGGTCCAGCCCGAGCGCGAAGGCGACCCCGAGCGGCACCGCGACGAGCGTGGTGAGGACCCCGAGCACGAGCGTATGGGTCAGGGCGGTCCGCAGCGTGTCGTCCCGCCACACCGACAGCGTCGGGTCCGTGTAGTACCAGCGCAGCGAGAAGCCCTGCCACGTGCTGCGGGACCGGCCGGAGTTGAAGGAGAACGCGACGGCGAGGAGCACCGGGGCGAGGGACCACACGAGGTAGCCGACCGTCACCGCGGCGAGCACGTACGGCGGCCGCCACGGGCCGCGACGCCGCCGGCGCGGAGCGGGCCCCACGGCGCCGACGGCACCGGCGACGGTGCCGCTCGGACTCGCCACGGTGCCGCGGTTCGTCCGGCCGTCGGGTTCGTCACGGTGCCGCTCGGGTTCGTCACGGTGCCGCTCGGGTTCGTCACGGTGCCGCTCGGGTTCGTCACGGTGCCGCTCCGGTCTGTCACGACGCGACCTCCGACCGCACGCTCGCGCGGACGTAGAGCACCATCGGCACGACCAGGACGAGGACGAGCAGGAGGACGAGCGCGCCGGCGAGTCCGGCCTGGCTCGGGTTGCCCACCGCCGTGTTGATGAGGTTGCCGAGCATCGACGTCCGCGGCGAGCCGGAGAGCAGGTCGTTCGTGAAGTAGTCGCCGGTCATCGGCAGTGCGACGAGGATGAGCCCGGCGAGCACCCCCGGCACGCTCATCGGCAGGACGACGCGGCGGAACGTCTCGAACCGGCTCGCCCCGAGGTCCCGGGCGGCCTCGAGGAGCGCGGGGCTGATCCGGTCGAGCGCGGCGTACATCGGCAGGATCATGTACGGGACGTAGCCGTAGACGAGGCCGAGGACGACGGTCAGCGGCCGCCCGGACAGCCACGACACCGGTGGGAACAGGCCGCCCGCGGTGAGGACCCGGTTGACCAGCCCGTCCTCGGAGAGCAGGTTGACCCAGGCGAGCATCCGCATCATGTAGCTGATCCAGAACGGCGCGACGATGAGCGCGAGCACGAGGCCGCGCCGCCGTCCGGCGTGCCGGGCGACGAACCATGCGACCGGGTAGGCGATCGCGAGGCACAGCGCGACGGCGAGCGCGACATAGAGCACCGTCCGCACGAGCACGGGCCCGAAGAACCCGTCCGGCCCGACGAGGTGGGAGAGCACGACGGTGAACTGCTCGCCGCGCCACTGCGTCGGGTTCCACGCCGGGACGACGGAGCGGAACACCGGGTCGACGGTGCCCGTCGCGATCGACACCACGACGTAGAGCGGGACGAGGAAGAACACGACGAGCCAGGCCGCCCCGGGCACGGTGAGGACGGCGCCGAGCCTGCGGCGGCGACCGTCGCGCGCACGCGTGCCACGGGTCATGCGCCGGCCTTGAACCGGGTCCAGTTGTCCTGCCACTTCGCGTCGACGTCCGGCGGGAGCTCGAGCGTCCGGTAGCCGACGTCGAAGTACGCCGGCATGACGGTCGCCGCCGCGAGGGTCTGCGGCACGATCCCGTCGGAGACCATCTTCGTCGGGTCGAGGCTGTTCAGCGGCGGTTGGTAGCCGACCCACTGGAAGTTCTGCCTCGCCACCGCGTCGTCGAGCATGTGGTCGAGGAACAGGTGCGCGAGAACGGGGTTCTTGCCGCCGCGCAGCACCATCATGAGGTCGTTGTTCACGACGCCCTTGCCGTCGCTGGGGAACCAGTAGCGCAGGACCCCCACGTCGGTGCCCTCGGGCAGGTAGCCCTGAGCCGCGACGAGGTCGCCCGACCACGCCTGGGCGATGTCGAGCTTGCCCTCGGGCAGCGCGGTGTACTGGGTGATCGTCACCTGCGGACGGGTCGCCTTGGACATCTCGAGCAGGTCCTCCCGGACCTTCGCGAGCACCGTGTCGTCGCCGGTGTTGACGTCCGTTCCGCCCGCCCGCAGGATCGCCATCGACTGCGTCTCGCGGTAGTCGTCGAGGACCGAGATGCGGCCGGCATACTGCGGGTCCCAGAAGACGTCGTAGGGGTTGGCCCGGGCGCCGATGTCCTCCGTGACCCGGTCCGCGCGCCAGCCGATGCCGGTCGTGTACGTCGTGTACGGCACCGTGTACCGCCACCCCTGGTCGTACCAGGGGTTCTGGAACTGCGGCCACACGTTGCGGATGTTCGGCAGGTACGCGTGCTGCAGCGGCCGGGCGAGGCCGCCGGTCGCGAGCTTGCCGACCGCGTCGTAGCTCGGGAAGTAGATGTCGAACGGGGTGCCGCCCGACCGGATCTTGGCGAGCGCCTCGTTCGTGTCGTTGAACGTCGAGACGACGACCTTGACCCCGGTGTCCTTGTACTTCTGCTCGAAGGACTTCACGACGTCCGGGTCGATGTAGTCCGCGTAGTTGTACAGCTGGAGCGTCGCGTTCTTCTCCGGCGCGAGGCCCGCGGCGATCGGCTGGTTGTCCGTGGCGATCGGCCACGTCACCGGGCTCTGCGGCGACGCCGGGACGAGGGTCGCGGAGGCCGAGCCGCTGCCGCCCGAGCTTGCGGGCGTCTCGCGCGCGCAGCCGGCGAGCAGCCCGCCGGCACCGGCGAGTGCCAGCCCCGCGAGCCCGAGGACGCTGCGGCGGGAGGGGCCGGCCGGACCGGCACGACCCGGCCCCCGGTGGGGGCCGGGACGGTACGGACCCGTCACCTCCCAGGGCGGCGCGCTGCCGGCTGGGGGTGTGCGTTCCTCGGCTGTCATCGGACCTCCTGCGAGGCGTGGACCGGGCGCTGACGTCCGCGTGAGCGTTGCTGGCCGCCGTGAGCGTTACCTAGACTGAATGTTCAGTCAGGAGTTGGCAAGCAGCTCCGCGTGGAGGTGCTCGGCGCGACGGGTGGTCACGCAAGGTAGCCGTCCGGCCGACGACGGGAAGTCCCGCGAAGGAGTTGCATGACCCAGGTGGACAGTCCCGCTCCTGCCGTCGCCGCGGTCCGCACCGGCGGGTCGGTGCAGCTGACCGGGCTGACGAAGAGCTACGGCGGTGTCCCCGCCGTCCGCGGCATCGACCTCGAGATCCGGTCCGGGGAGTTCTTCTCCCTCCTCGGCCCGTCCGGCTGCGGCAAGACGACGACGCTGCGGCTCGTCGCGGGGTTCGAGCAGCCGGACGCCGGGGCGGTCCTCATCGACGGGAGGGACGTCTCGGACGACCCGCCGAACCGGCGCCCGGTCAACACGGTCTTCCAGAGCTACGCTCTCTTCCCGTTCATGTCCGTGCGCGACAACGTGGCCTTCGGGCTGCGCTACACGGACGCGGGCAAGGCAGAGTCCCGGCGCCGGGTCGACGAGGCGCTCGCCCTCGTTCAGATGTCGTCCTACACGCGGCGGCGGCCGGGCCAGCTCTCGGGAGGCCAGCAGCAGCGGGTGGCCCTCGCCCGGGCGCTCGTGCTCAACCCCCGGGTGCTGCTCCTCGACGAGCCCCTCGGGGCGCTCGACGCCAAGCTCCGCAAGGCCCTCCAGCTCGAGCTCAAGGCGGTCCAGGAGGCCGTGGGCATCACGTTCGTCTACGTCACGCACGACCAGGACGAGGCGCTGACGATGTCCGACCGCATCGCCGTCATGTCCGGCGGGATCGTCGAGCAGGTCGGCAGCCCGACGGAGGTGTACGAGCACCCCGCGACGGCCTACGTCGCCGACTTCCTCGGTGCGGCGAACGTCGTCGAGGTCGAGGTCACCGGCCCGGCGGACGGCGGGCTCGTGCCGTTCCGGCTCGGCGGCCGGGAGCTCGTCGCCGGCGGCCCGGAGCGCGCGCCCGGGACCGCCTCGCTCGTCGTCCGCCCGGAACGGCTGCGCCTGCTCGCCGCGGACGGCGACACGCCGGCGTCCGCCCACCCGGCGCCGGCCGCGCCCGCCTCGAACGTCCTCCCGGCCCGGGTGGGGCGCGTCGTCTACCGCGGCGCGCACGCCGACGTCGTCGTCGAGGCGGACGGCGGGTCGCGCTTCACGGTACTCGTCCCCGCGGACGCCGTGACCGGGCTCGGCGCCCCCGGGCACGAGGTCCGTCTCGTCCTCCCGCCGGAGTCGCTGCGCCTCCTGCCGCCCGGCTGAGCCACCCGGCTGAGCGCTCGGCTGAACGGCCGTGAGGTCCCGCCGAGCGGTGGCTACCGCCCGGCCCGGGTCCGCAGGGTTCCCGCGGGCAGCGCCAGCTCGGTCTCGGCGTAGGTGACCGACCAGTCGACGACGGCGGCGCGGTCGATCGGGACCCGGTGCGCGACGGACTGCAGCGCGAGCCCGTCGAGCAGGGACAGGATCCGCCAGGCGGCGCCGTCCGGGTCGGCGCAGCCGAGGGCGCCGACGGCGACGCCGTCCTCGATGCACCGCACGAGCACCTGCTGCCACGCGAGGTTGAGCCGCCGGGACGTCGCCCGGAGCGCGGGCCGCCGCGCGGCCTCCGCCCACGCGTCGAGCCACAGCTGGAAGGCCCAGTCCTGGTCGGCGCGGGTGTAGGTGTCGAAGAAGACCCGCAGCCGGGCCAGCGGGTCGTCCTCGGCGTCGACGGCCTGGGTCGTCGTGCGGAGGTCCTGGGTGGCCGCCTGCTCGAACGCCGCGGCGAGCAGGTCGTCCATCGAGGTGAAGTAGTGATGGACGAGGCCGCTCGAGGTGCCCATCCGCTCCGCGACGTCACGCACCGTCGTCGCAGCGATTCCCTTGCGCAGCATGACCTCGAGCGCCGCCGCGACGATCGCCGACCGGCGCGCCTCCTGGCTCATCCGCGGCATGCGTCACCCTAGGCAGACTGTTGCGCAGGTGTCCAACAAGCGCCTAGGGTGGTCGGACCTCGCGTGCCCGGCACACGGCGTGCCGGACCGCGCCCTCGCAGGGGCCGTGCCGCCGGAGGGTCAGGCCCGGCCCGACTCGGGAGCGACGCCGATGATCAGGACGACTCCGTTCCACCCACGCCTGAGCGAGCTCAACACGACCGGCCTGTGGACGCACTGGTCCGGCTACCTCTCCGCGCAGAAGTACGACATGTCCGCCAAGCACGAGTACTTCGGCATCCGCAACAGCGCGGGCCTGTTCGACACCTCGCCGCTGTACAAGTACTGGGTCCGCGGCCGGGACGCCGAGCGCTTCCTCGGCGGCGTCATGGCGCGCGACGTCCGCACGTGCCGGCCCGGCCGCGCGCAGTACACGGTGTGGTGCGACGATGCCGGCTTCGTCCTCGAGGACGGGGTCCTCTTCCGGCACTCCGCGGACGAGTTCCTGCTCACGTGCGCCGAGCCGAACCTCGGGTACCTGCGCGACCTCGTCGGCCGGCTCGACGTCGAGGTCGTCGACGCGACGCAGGACTACGCCATGCTCGCCGTCCAAGGCCCGCGGTCCCGGGAGATCCTCGCGCAGCTCTCGCCGGACGTCGCGTCGCTGCCGTTCTTCGGGCTGGCACAGACGAAGGTCGGCGAGGCCGCGGTCACCGTGTCCCGGACCGGGTACACCGGTGACCTCGGCTACGAGCTCCTCGTCCCCGCCGCGGACGCGCTGCCGGTGCTCGACGCCGTCATCGCCGCCGGGAGCCCGTACGGGTTGCGCCCCTTCGGGGAGCAGGCACTCCTGATGGCCCGGATCGAGGCCGGGCTCGTCCTCATCGGTGTCGAGTTCACCTCGAGCCGCTACGCGTACACCGACCACGACCGGGTGACCCCGGTCGAGCTCGGGCTCGGCTGGATGCTCCGCGGCATCGACGACCCGGAGCGGCCGTTCATCGGCCGGAAGGCCATCCGGGCCGAGATCGCGGGCAAGACGTCCCGCTGGTCGACGACAGGTCTCGTCGTCGACTGGCGCGACTGGGACCGGCACCACGTCGAGGCCGGGCTCATCCCGCCCAAGGACGAGACCCCGCTCGACGACGAGTCGATGCTCTACGACGACAAGGGCGGCAGGGTCGGCTGCGCGACCGGCGTCATGTACTCCCCGGTGCTCCAGCGGCACATCGGGATCGCCCGGGTCCGTCCGGACCTCGCCGCCCCCGGCTCGACCGTCAGCCTCGAGATCACGATCAACCACGAGTACCGGACGGTCCGCGCCGAGGTGGCCAAGCTCCCCCTGTTCAACCCCGAGCGAAAGACGGCGTGATGGAGACGATCCCGACGAGCACGACCCCGAAGAGCCGCGAGTACGACGCCGTCGTCGTCGGCGGCGGCCACAACGGCCTCGTCAACGCCGCCTACCTCGCCAAGGCGGGGCTGCGCGTGCTCGTCGTCGAGCGCCGGCACATCGTCGGCGGCGCCGCGATCACCGAGGAGCTCTACCCGGGCTTCCAGTTCACGACGTTCTCCTACGCGCTGAGCCTGCTGCGGCCGGACATCATCCAGGAGCTCGAGCTCGTCACGCACGGGTTCCTGCCGCTCCTCATGCCGTCGTCGTTCGCGCCCATGGAGAACGGCGACTACCTCCTGCTCGGGCCCGACCGCGACGAGAACATCCTCGAGATCATGAGGCACTCCGCTCACGACGCGGACGCGATGGACCGGTACGAGCACGACGTCGAGCGCGTCTGCCAGCTCGTCAAGCCGCTGTTCGACCGGGTGCCGCCGAACGTCTTCGGCAAGTCCCCGGAGGACCTCGCGGACGTCAGGTGGCTGCGGTCGCACCTCGGTGACGCGCCGCCGAAGGTGCTCCACGACGCCGTCCGGATGCTCACCGGCAGCGCCGCCGACTTCCTCGACGACTACTTCGAGAGCGACATCCTCAAGGGGTACCTCGCGTCCTCCGGGATCATCGGCACCAAGGTCGGCCCCATGTCCCAGGGGTCCGGGCTCGTGCTGCTCTACCACACGCTCGGCGAGCACGACGGCCACTTCGGCGCGTGGGCCTTCCACAAGGGTGGCAACGGCGGGTTCACCCAGGTGCTCGCCCGGGCCGCGCGGTCCTTCGGTGCCGAGATCGTCCTCGACACCGAGGTCGAGCGCGTCCTCACGAAGGACGGCCGGGCGGTCGGTGTCGCCCTCGCCGACGGTACCGAGCTGACGGCGCGGACGGTCGTCAGCGCGGTCGACCCGCGGCGCACCTTCCTCGACCTCGTCGACCCCCGCGAGCTGCCGGGCGACCTCGTGGAGAACATCGACCCGGTTCCGGTTCCAGGGCACGTCGGCGAAGGTGAACTTCGCCCTCGACGGCGCCCCGCGCTACCCGGCGCTCGGCGACCGGACCGACCAGTACCGGGGCTTCACGAACATCGGCCCGTCGATGGAGTACCTCGAGCGCGCCTTCGACGACGCGAAGTACGGCTGGTACACCCGAGCGGCCCTACCTCGACTGCGCCCTGCAGTCGATGGTCGACCCCGACATGGCACCGCCCGGCAAGCATGTCCTGTCGTGCTTCGTCCAGTACGCGCCGTACCACCTCAAGGGCAGCGACTGGGACACCGAGCGGGACCGGTTCGGCGACACCGTCCAGGAGACGCTCGAGTCGTTCTTCCCGGGCTTCGGCGACCTCGTCCTCCACCGCGAGGTCGTGACCCCGCTCGACATCGAGCGGGTCGTCGGGCTCTCGGAGGGCAACATCTTCGCCGGCGAGTTCTTCGCCCCGCAGATGTACTTCTTCCGGCCCGCACCGGGCTGGAGCCAGTACCGGACGCCGATCGAGGGCTACTACCAGTGCGGCTCGGGCACCCACCCCGGCGGCTGCGTCATGGGCGCGCCGGGCAAGCTCGCGAGCGGCCAGATCCTCGGCGACCTCCGCAGGGACTGATTGAGGGGACCCGGACGCCCGACGGTCCCGCGTGGTTGCAGGTGGTCGGTTCCCGTGCCCGTGCCCTGTGCGTCGTCGTCCCGGACGCGACTCGCTCCGTCCAGGCCCGGTCCACCGACCCCGCCCGTCAGGCCGTCGCCCAACCTGCTCCTGGAGTCCTGACTGGGTCCTGCCGCAGTCAGGCCGGCAGGCCCGGTGCAGGCTCGGGCTTCAGGTGCACCGGGTGGCCGGTGTAGCCGCGCGCGACCATCGTGACGAACTGGTAGACGCCGTCCTCCTGCGGTGACAGCGGGCCTGCCTCGGCGAGGCCGGACTCCAGACCGCGCTGCACGGACTCGCACGCCGCCC
This sequence comes from uncultured Actinomycetota bacterium, assembly GCA_963750565.1. Lineage (GTDB taxonomy): Bacteria > Actinomycetota > Actinomycetes > Actinomycetales > Kineosporiaceae > R-H-3. The sequence goes on from CAVVRA010000002.1 coordinate 99,233, forward strand.
AGTCCTGCCGGTTCGTGACGTCCCAGAAGTCGACGGCGTACGACGGGTCGAAGCCGGGCCGCTCGACGGCCTCGGGCGGGAACGCCCACGCGCACTCGACCCACGTCCGGTTCGGCGCCAGCGGCGCCATCCGATGGGTCATGACGTAGTCCGGGTGCAGGCTCACGAGGAGGTTGGGGAAGACCCCGAGGTAGTCGACCCGGGTCGAGGCCCAGTCGTCGAGCCCGGCGATGCGCAGCCCGTCGCTGTGCCCGTCGAGGGACATCGTCGCCATCCCCTGCCGGATGTCCATCCAGCCGCCGACCCAGGCGCCGGGCGCGTACCAGTTCTCCCCGCTCTCCGGCGGGCTCACAGCGCACAGCTCCGGGTGGATCTCGGGACAGTGGTAGCACTCCTGGTAGTTCTCGCTGATCGTCTTCCAGTTCGCCTCGACGACGTACGTGTGCCGGGCCCGGACGACGAGCCGCTCGGGCCGGTGCAGCGCGAGCCGCTCGCCGAGGCCGCCGAGGTACTCCTCGAGCGGCGGCGCCTGCCCCGACAGGTCGACGAAGACGTACCCGTGCCACTCCTGCGACCGCACCGCCCGCAGCGGGAACTGTTCCGCGTCGAAGTCGAACGCGCCCTGGTACCCGGGTGCGGCGAAGAGCTCCCCGTCGAGCCGGTAGGACCACGCGTGGTAGGGGCAGACGATCGACCGCCGGGTGGTCGACGCGCCGCACGGCAGGAGCTCGTGGCCTCGGTGCCGGCACGTGTTCGCGAAGGCGCGGACGCCGCCGTCGCCGTCCCGGACGAGCAGCACGCTCGTGCCCCCGACCTGCTCGGCCCGCTGCGACCCCGCCCCGGGCAGGTCCGCCGCGAAGCCGACGCACTGCCAGGCCGAGAAGAACGTCCGCTGTTCCCACGCGAGGACCTCGGGGGAGGTGTATGCCTTCGGCGGCAGCATCCGGCTGCGGCCGAACGGTGCGAGAGCGGCCTGGATGGCCGGGGCGGGCAGCGGGGGCCCGTCCGGGGCGGCGCTCGGTCGGTGCACGTCCTGACTGACCATCCAGTCAGGTTAGGCGGGGTCCGCGGGAGGAGTCCAGAGGGCGAGGGCGTCCACCGCGACGGCTCCGGTCGGCGCGGCGAGCACCGGGTTCAGCTCGACGAGGTGGAGCCCCTCGTGCTCCAGGAGGAGCCGGCCGACGGCGGAGGCGAGCGCGGCGAGGGCGTCCAGGTCGGCGCCGGGGCGGCCACGCCCGCCGCGCAGCAGGGCGGCGCCGCGGAGCCGGCCGAACGCCGTCGCGACGTCGTCCGGCCCGGCGGGCAGCGGCAGCGTCACGACGTCGGCGAGCGCCTCGGCCCAGACCCCGCCGAGCCCGAGCACGAGGGTCGGGACGACCCCGTCCGCCCGCGCGCTCACGAGCACCTCGATACCCGGCGGGGCCATCTCCGCGACGACGACGCGGGCGTCCGCGCGGAGGTCCGGCGCGTCGAGCAGCCGGGCGGCGACGTCGCGGACGTCGTCGGGGCCGGTGAGGCCGAGGACGACGCCCCCGACGTCGCTCGCGTGGAGCAGCCCCGGTGCCGAGAGCTTCACGGCGACCGGGCCGCCGAACCGCGCGGCGGCCGCGGCGGCGGCGTCCGGGTCGGCGACGGTCGCCTGCCGCGGGACGACGACCCCGGCCGCCGCGAGGAGCGCCATCGCCTCGTGCTCGGCCAGCCAGCGCGACCCGGCGACCGGCCGCTGCTCCCCGACCCGCGAACCGACCCGTCCCCGCACCCGGGCCGCGGCGGCGCCGACGGCACGCAGCCGGGCCGGGTCGCAAGCCGGGCGGCTCAGCGTCCGGACGGCGACGAGCGCGGCGCGCAGGCCGCTCACCGCGACCGAGGGCTCCTGACCCGGCTCCTGACCCGGCTCCTGGCCCGGCGTCGTCGCGACGAGCAGCGGCCGGAGCCCGGCGCGGGCCGCACCGGCGAGCGCGCCCTCCCGGGTCGCGCGCCACTCGTCGCGGTCGGTCTCCGGCAGGCCCGGTGGCTCGTCCTGGACGTACAGCAGGTGCCCGACGTCCGGGTCCGCGGCCACCGCGGCCGCGATCCGGCCGATCGCGGGCCGGTCGGCCCACACGGCGTTCGTGTGGTCGAGCGGGTTCGTCGCGACCGCGGTCGGCGGTAGCACGGCCGCGAGCGCCGCGCGGGTCGGCGCCGACCACGCGGTGAGCCGGACGCCGACGTCGGCGGCGAGGTCGGCGGCGACCGCGGCGTCGCCGCCCGAGCACGTGAGGATCGCGCAGCCCCGCCGGTCCGGGCGCCCGGCGGCGAGCGCGCGCGCCGTCTCGAGGAGCTCGTGCGGGGTCGTCACGACAGCGGCGCCGGCCTCCCGGGCGAGCGCGGCGAACACGGCGTGGTCGCCGGACAGGGACGCGGTGTGCGCGCCGCCGGCGGCCCGGCCCGCGGCGGACCGGCCCGCCTTGAGCAGGACGACGCGGACGTCGCGCTCCGCGCACCGGGCGAGCGCGGCGCAGAGCGCGGCGCCGTCGCCGTCCGCCTCGAGGTAGCCGGCCACGACCCGGACCCCGTCCACGCCGGCGAGGTGCGCGAGGGCCACCGGGGCGTCGACGACGGCGGCGTTGCCGAGCGAGACGACGCTGTGCAGGCCGGCGCCGCCGCGGTGGGCGAGCGCGAGGACGCCGACGTTCCCGCTCTGCGTCACCAGCGCGACCGGGCCGCCGGCGGGCGGCAGCCGGACGGCGTCGCCCCAGAGCGGGGCGCGCGCCCCGACGCCGACGAGCCCGTTGCTGTTCGGCCCGACGACGGGGAGCGGGCCGCCCTGCCGTGCCGCGGCGGCCACGACCCGGCGCTGCGCCGCGGCGTCGCCGGCCTCGGCGAACCCCGCGGCGAACACGACGGCGCCGCCGCAGCCGCCGCCGGCTGCGGTCGCGACGACCTCCGCGACGGTCGCGGGCGGCGTCGCGACGACGACGGCGTCAACCGGGCCGGCGTCGCTGAGCGAGGGGACGCACGGCACGCCGAGCACCGTGCGCCGCCGCGGGTTCACCGGGACGAGCCGGCCGGGGAAGGCCGCCCGCAGGAGGTTCTCCAGCGCCTGGCGGCCGTAGGCGCCGGGCCGCTCCGTGGCGCCGACGACCGCCACCGAGCGCGGCGCCAGGAGGCGGGACAGGTCGAGGCCTGGGGCCGGCACGCCGGAGCCCGGGGGCGCGGTCAGGTGAGCATCGCGGGCACGCCGCGCCGCTCGAGCGACCGGGCGACGACGAGACGCTGGATCTCGCTCGTGCCCTCCCAGATCCGGTCGACCCGCAGCTCGCGCCAGAGCCGCTCCGCCGCCGTGGTCCGCACGTAGCCGCGCCCGCCGAAGACCTGGACGACGCGGTCGGCGCACCGGTTCGCCGCCTCGCTGCAGAACAGCTTGGCCATCGAGGCCCGGCCGTGGACGAGCTTGACGTCAGCCCCGGCGTCGACCCGGTCGGCGACGTCGAGGGCGAGGAGCCGGCCGGCGGCGGCGTCCGCGGCGCTGTCGGCGAGCGGGAACGACACCCCCTGGTGGTCGAGGAGCCGGGCGCCGCCCTGCTCCCGGTGCGCCGCCCAGGCGACCCCCTCCTCGAGGAGGCGCTGCATCGCGCCGCAGCACCGCGCGGCGATGCCGAGCCGCTCCTCGGTGAACCACGCGCGCTGCAGCTCCTCGCCGGCGCCGACCTCCCCGACGACGTCGTCGTCGGTGAGCTCGACGCCGCTGAAGCGCATCGTGGGATGCCCGTGCGGGTAGGTGTGCGTGAACGGCGGGTCGTCGACGACCTCGACGCCCGGGACGTCGGCGGGCACCGCGAAGAGCGTGGGCCGTCGCGGGCCGTGGCCGTCCGCGCCGTCCCCGTCGACCGCCCAGGCCATGACGACAACGACCGCCGCGACGCCGCCGAAGGTCACGAACCACTTCTCGCCGTCGAGCGCCCAGCGGCCCGGGCCGGCGCGGCGCGCCGTCGTCGACATGGCTGAGGGGTCGGAGCCGGCATTCGCCTCGGTGACCGCGTAGGCGTCGTGGAGCTCGCCGCGCAGCGCGGGGACGAGCCAGCGCTCGACGAGCTGCGGGCTCGCGGCCTTCCACACGTTGTAGGCGTTGGGCACGTACCATGAGACGCCGTTCGTCGTGCGGCCGAGCTGCTCCTCGACGAGGAACCACTCCCGGGTCGTCCAGCCGTTGCCGCCGTGCTCGACGGCGTGCCTCCCGCCGTGGAGCCGGGCTGCGAGGGCGGCGTCGGCGACCCGCCGCCGGTCGGCCTCCGGCAGCCGGCCGCCGGCGAGCTCGGCCGGCACCTCGAGCGGCATGAGCACCTGCTCGACGAACTCGGCGGCACGCTGCCGGAGCTCGGCCTCGCGCTCGTCGCGGACCGCCGTCGTGAGCATCGGGCCTCCCGGGTGCGCGCGTGCCGGAGCGGCTATCCTGAATACTCGTTCAGACAGTCGTCAAGCGGCCGGCGCGGGTCCCGCCGTCGCCGGGCATGGGCGACGCGGCGGCAGGGCCGATGAGGGGTGGCGATGGCCAAGGACGTGCCGGCGGTGCGGGCACCCGAGGAACGGCGCCGCCGCATTCTCGAGGCGACCGTCCAGGTCGTCCGGGACCGGGGGTTCGCCGGGACGCGGGTCGCGGACATCGCGGCCGCGGCGGGCACGTCGTCCGGTCTCGTGCTCTACCACTTCGGCTCGCTCGCGGGCGCGCTCACCGAGGCGCTGACCTACGTCGAGGACGCCTTCTACACCGAGCTGGAGTCCCAGCTCGACGCCGCGACCGATCCCGTCGAACGCCTGCGGGTCATGGCCGAGGCGGCAGCCGGTTCCGGCCCGGCGGTCGGCGACTGGACGCTGTGGCTGGAGATCTGGGTCCGCGCGCTGCGGGACGAGACCGCGCGCGCCGCCCGGGAGTCCCTCGACCGGCGCTGGCGGGCGGCGCTGCGCCAGGTCGTCGTCGCCGGGGTGTCGGCCGGGGTCTTCCGGCCCGCCGACGTGGCGGCGACGGCGCTGCGGCTCTGCTCGCTCATGGACGGGCTCGCGATCCAGCTCGCGCTCGGCGACCCCGGGATGACGGCGAGCCGGTTCCGGCGGCTGTGGCTCGACGCGGCGGCGCTCGAGCTCGGCGTCCCCTCGGAGACGTTCCGAGCCCGCAGGCCGCGCCCGGCGGCCCGTCGCGCCGCCTCCTGAACGCGTCCTGAACGGCTGGGCAGGGCCGTGCCCGCGGTGCTAGCCTTCCGCCACCTGTTCTGAACGGCCGTTCAGAATTCTCCGGAAGCGTCCGGAGCGGGGCGGCCCGAGAGGGGTGGCCGGTATGGGGACCCTGCGTGGCGACCTGCGGGACCGGCAGCCGCGAGGCGGGTCCGGGGGGGACGCCCTGCAGCGTCAGGTCCGCGACCACCTGCTCCTGAGCTTCACGGACCTCGGGGCGTTCGCCGACCGGGACGTCCCCGTCTTCGTCCGCGGCGACGGCTGCCACGTCGTCGACTCCTCGGGCCGGCGCTTCGTCGACGGCCTCTCCGGGCTCTTCTGCACGAACCTCGGCCACGGGTACGGCGAGCGGATCGGTGCCGCGGCGCACCGCCGGCTCGCCGAGCTCGTCTACACCCCGTCCTGGTACGTCACCCACGACGGCGCGGCCGCTCTCGCGGAGCGGCTCGCGGGGATCGCCGCACCGCTCGGGCTCGACCGGGCGTTCCTCACCAGCGGCGGCGGGGAGGCCGTCGAGGCGGCGTGGAAGCTCGCCCGGCAGTGGCACGCCGCGAACGGCGAACCCCAGCGCCGCAAGGCGATCGCGCGCCGCCTCGCCTACCACGGCACGTCCCTCGGGGCGCTGTCGTTCACCGGTCTCGCGGACGCCCGCCAGCCCTTCGAGCCGCTGCCGGTGCCGACCGCGTTCGTCAGCCCCACGGACGCCTACCGGCACCCGGCAGCGGCCGGCGGCGAGGCGGCGCTCACTGCCGCCCTCCTCGGCGAGATCGAGGCCGCCGTCGAGTGGGAGGGTGTCGACCAGGTCGCGATGCTCATCGCCGAGCCGGTACAGAACAGCGGCGGCGCGTTCACCCCGCCGGCCGGCTACTGGCAGGGCCTGCGGGAGCTGTGCGACCGGTACGGCATCCTCCTCGTCGTCGACGAGACGATCACCGGCTTCGGCCGCGTCGGGGAGTGGTTCGGGTCGCTGCGGTACGGCATCCGGCCCGACCTCCTCACGTTCGCCAAGGGCGCGACCGCGGCGCATGCCCCGCTCGGCGGCGTCCTCGTCGGGGAGCGGGTCGCGGCACCCTTCGTCACCGGCGGGACGACGTACATGCACGGCCTGACCTTCGGCGGTCACCCGCTGTGCACCGCGGTGGCGCTCGCAGCCCTGGACGTCTACGAGGAGGAGGACGTCCTCGCGCGGGTGCGGGAGCGCGAGGAGGGCCTGCGGGCGGGGCTCGAGAGCCTGCGCCGGGTGCCGCTCGTCGGGGACGTCCGCGGCGCGGGGTTCTTCTGGGCGCTCGAGCTCGTCCGGGACCGAGCGACCCGGCAGCCGTTCACCCCGGAGGAGGCCGACTGGCTGCTCCGCGACGTGCTGTCGAGCCGGATGGACGAGCTCGGGCTGCTCTGCCGGCTCGACGACCGGGGCGAGCCCGTGGTCCAGCTGTCGCCGCCGCTCGTCGCTGACGAGGCGCTCCTGGCCCGCATCGTGTCGATCGTCGGGGAGGCGCTCGAGTCGGCGTGGGACGCCTGGCAGGCCTGCGCCGCCTGACCGGTTCGGCCCGGGGTCGCCCGTCAGGCAGGGGCCAGCCCGGTCGCGGCCCGGAAGACCTCGCCGGGCCCGGTCACCGTGAGCGGCGCCCCGGCGGCACCGACGAACGCCGACTCACCGGGCGCGAGCCGGACCTGGTGGGCGCCTGCGGTGAGCGTCACCGGTCCCTGGGTGCACAGCACGACCTGCGGCCCGACGAGGTGCGGGAACGCGGCAACGGGGGCGGCGGACGTCGTCCGCAGCCGGATCAGCTGGAAGTCGGCGACGGGCGGCCGCCAGGCCGTCTCGTGCGGGCTCAGCGCGACCGCGGGCACGTCGAGGACCGGCCTGGTAGCCCCGTCGACGATCGTCAGGAGCTCCTCGACGGCGACCTGCTTGTGCGTGAGCCCCGCGCGGAGCACGTTGTCGCTGTTCGCCATGATCTCCACGGCGAGCCCGTAGAGGTAGGCGTGCGGCGCCCCGGCGGGGACGAAGAGCGTGTGCCCCGGCTCGAGCCGGACGAGGTCGAGCAGGAGCGGGGCAGCGACGAGCGGGTCGTTCGGGTGGTACCGGGCGAGCCGGCTCGCCCAGACGAGCGCCCTCCGGTCGTCCGGGCCGACGGCGTCCTCGTCGTCCGGCCGTTGCGGCCCGACCGACCCGAGCAGCGCGCGGGCCTGCCCGGCGACGTCGGTGGCGAGCGCCGCACGGTCCTGCGCGGGCCACGTCACGAGCACCCGGAACGCCTCCTCGACGCACTCGACGTCGTCGGCGTCCTCGGACAGCAGCGGCTCGGCGACCCGGCGGACCCGTTCGCAGTCGACCAGACCGAGCAGGTACGCCGCCCGGTCGGCCGGCCGGAAGCCGCAGAGGATGTCGGTCGGCTCGAGCGCGTACGCGAGCTCCGGCTTGTGGAAGGGGTCGACGTAGCGGTGCTCGCCGGGGACGCCGATCTCGCCGGCGTACGCGGCGGCGGCCCGCTCGGCCGTCGGGTGCACCTGCACCGACAGCGGCTTGTCGATCGCGAGCACCTTGAGCAGGAACGGCAGCCGCGGCCCGAAGATCGCGGCGACGTCCGCGCCGAGCACAGCGTCCGCAGCCGCACCGACGAGCTCGTCGAGCTGCCGCACGCTGCCGTCGACCCCCTCGACGCCGGACGGCGCCGACGGGTGCGCGCCCATCCACAGCTCCGCCTCGGGGCCACCGGGCGCGGGCCGGCGCTGCAGCCGGGCGAGAGCCGTCGTCGACCCCCAGTCGTACGGCTGGATCGGGTTGACCATGCGCTGGGGCCACGGGCCGACCGCGAGCCGCGGCGCCGCGGGAGCCTGCGTCATGGCCTCATCCGTCCCTCCTCGGTCCCCGTCGTCGGCCACCTGTCGTTCCCGCGCCGTGACCGGCTAGTGAGGATAGTCGCCGCGGCCGCCGGCCTGGCGACCGCCACGCAGGGGCGCGGTGGTGACGGGGTGCCTCCTCGCCTCCCGTCCCCGGCCAGAGCCTCGTCGGCACCTCTCGCGGAGGTCACCCCTCGCGGAGCAGCCACGTCGCGCCGTCCGGAGTGTCCCGGACCTCGACCCCCGCCGCGCCGAGCCGGTCGCGGACGAGGTCCGACGTCGCGAAGTCCTTGCCCGCGCGGGCGCGGCCGCGCACCTCGAGGAGCGCCTCGACGTACGGGGCGACGACCTCGCGCGGGTCGCGCGCGCCGACGTGCGCGAGCTCGCCGAGGCGGACGACGAGCGCGCGCAGGGTACGCCGCGCCGCGTCCGCCTCGTCGCTCTGCAGGGTGTCGGCGCTCCACGCGACGATCGCCGCCTCGAGGTCGAGGATCGCCGCGACGCAGCCGTCGACATCGCGCACCGCGAGCGCGGCGTCGAACCGCTCCCGGGCGCGGGAGGTGTCCGCCGCGAGCGACTGCACCGGCCACGCTCTGTGCGCCGTCCGGCGTCCCGGTGCCTGCGCCCGGGCCGCCGCTCCGGCCGTCCGCGGCGTCCGTCGCGGTGCCGTTCGTCGCGGCGGGGTTCGTCACGGTGCCGTTCGAGGCGGTGCCGTTCGTCGCGGTGCCGTTCGAGGCGCCGCGCAGCAGCGCGCCGAGCTCGTCGAGCGTGAGCTGCGTGCCGGCCGGGAAGGTCCGCGACCGCCGGCGCCGCCGGACGGTGACGACGCCGTTGCCCGCGACCGGCGCCGTCCGGGCGTCGAGGTCGACGACGCAGCGCGGTGTGCTCGTCGACGCCGAGCACCCCGACCGCCTCCGGCAGCTCGGCCTCGAGCGCGACGAGCCGCTGCTCGCCGAGGTAGCAGAAGCGGGTGTCGTGGCCGCCGCCCTCGGAGTTGTCGTAGTGCGGGATGACGACCGCCTCGATGCCGGTGAGCCGGCCGAGCAGGTCGAGCCCGGGCTCCCAGCGCGGCTCCTCGCCGACCTTGTAGATCTCGTAGACCGGGATCGCGTGGGTGCCGAGCGTGCACGCCGCCGCGGAGCCGAAGACGAGCGTGCCGCCGCGGGCCGCGCGACGTCGAGCAGGGCCTCGCGGCACCGGGGTGCCGACCCACTGCCGCAGGGCGTACGTCGGGCTGCCCGGGCCGGCGAACGCCCACGCCGCCCGGTGCAGCAGGGCCAGGGCGCGCTCCGCCTCCACGACCGGCGCGTCGGCGCGGCGCCACCGGCGACCTCGACGGCGGTGCCGACCGACTCGGCGAAGTAGGCCGCGGGTCGGGCGACGAGGTCGTCGGCGTTCATCTGGAACCCGAACGGGGTGTCGAGCATGACGGCGGGGCCGTCGGCGGCCGACGCGGTCGACCGGGCGAGCACCTCGCGGTGGATCTTGACCATCGTCGGGGCGGTCTCGCCCGACCCCATGATCACGAGCAGGCTCACGGCGTCGCCTCCTGGGTGCCGGTCGGAGCGGTCGCGACGGCGCCGTCCGGGTCGCCGTCGCTGTGGGAGTCGCTGTGGGAGTCGCTGTGGGAGTCGCTGTGGGAGTCGCTGTGGGAGTCGCTGTGGGAGTCGCCGTGGGAGTCGCTGTGGGAGTCGCCGTCGATGCGAGCGGCGAGGGCGAGTGAGATCGACCGCCAGGGCGTCCGGGTGCTGGGCGTGCGCGTCGTGGTCGGCGCCGGGGTACCACCGGACGGTGCCGCAGCGGCAGCCGGTGCAGGGCTGCACGGACGGCGTCCCGGGTCGCCGCGGCCGGGCGTCGGGAGGGTCACGACCCGGCAGGCGCAGGGGGCACACGTCGAACCCTAAGCAAGCGGCCCCCTCCGGCTACTAGCGGGTCTGCCCGCGAACACCGGGCGGACCCGCTAGTAGCCGGAGGACGGAGTGGCACAGGGACGGTGGCCCAGGGGCGCCTGGTACCGGGGACAGGCGTGCCGGTGCCATGATGCGCGGCGTGAGCGATATGCCGAACCCGTCCGAACCCGGCGCGGGGACGCCGTCCGGCCGGGCCGCGGGGGATGTTCCGCCGCTGCCGGCCACGCCGGATCGTCCCCCGGCGTCGGTGACCGGGCCGCCCGGGCCGCCTGCGCCGGACCGGCCGGCGCAGCGGCGCCCGCTCGCCGGCCCCGACGCGGGCCTGTCACCGACGCCGCCGGTCCCGCCGGTGACCAGGACGGCGTGGGGCGCACGCCTGACCGTGCTGCTCCTCGCCGCGCTCGGCGGCGTCGCCGGCTACCTCGCCGCGACGCGGTTCCTGCCCCAGTGGTGGGCACGCCAGATCGGCGACGTCTCCGACGGGACCGTCAGCGCGGGCGTCGCGGCCGGGCTCGTCTGCGGAGTCGTGTTCACGCTGGTGCCGCTCCTCGTGCTCCGCGGCACGGTTCGCCGCGGCGCCACCTGGACGGCCCGGCTCGTCATCCTCGTGCTCGCGGTGCTGCTCGCGGTGCCCAACCTCATCACGCTGGGGATCGAGCTCGGGACGAACTCGGCCGCCCAGGCCGCGCGAGACACGTTCGACCGGGAGGCCCCGGGCTTCCGCGGCGCGACGCTGGCCGGTGCCGTCGTCGGCGTGCTGCTCGCGGTGAGCCTCTGGTGGCTCCTGTGGTTCCTGCGTCGCCGGCGGCGGCAGATCGCCGGGCTGAAGACCCGGCTCGCCGAGCATGAGGCGGCGTCGGCGCCCGACCGGCCGGGGAAGGACGGCGAGCCGAGGGACGAGCGCCGGGACGTCCGGGAGTAATGGCACGACGTCGTCGCGCTCCGCGACGGCGACGACACACTGCGACCACGCCGACCCGGGTTTCGCTCCGAGAGAACTGGACGAACCTGGCGTACGCCACGTACCGAGCGTGATCGTGCCGGTGACGCACCTCAGGCGCCGCTGGTCCACCGTCCGGACACCGCCGCGCCGTCCCGACGTGGTCGCGCTCACCCGTGCAAAGGTTTACCTTTGCGCCATGGCATTCACGCTCTGGCTCAGTGCCGAGGAAGAGCGGATCCTCGAGCGGATCATGCGCGAAGAGGGCACCCGGAACAAGCAGCAGGCCGTCATCAGGGCCATCCGTGAGAAGGGTGCGCAGCTCACCACCGCCGTGCAGGCGCGGGAGACCCCCGCCGCAACCTCCGGTGACTCACCTCGGACCACCGACCCGCGCAGCGGGTCCTGACACACCTCGAAGCGGGCCGACGCACCTCCGACGACCCCCATTGCAGGCGCGAGGCCCTCGGCGATGCCGGGGGCCTCATCCATGGCCGGACCACGACCCGGGAACGGGTCCCCGGGTGCGCACGTGCGCGAGAACGCGCCGCGAGACACGGTTTCCGCCAGAGGACGGGTCACATCCCGACGGCCGCGGCGCGGACGGCGTCGGACGTCGTGGCCACCGCGGCGCTGTGGTCGAGGCCGGGCAGGAAGGCTTCGGCATCGCCGCGGACCGCCGCCGCGACGGCCTCGACCATGACGACGTAGGCGTCGACCGGGGCGAACTCCTCGACCCGCTCCGCGCCGTCCGGGGTGCTGATCGTCAGTGACGTCGGCTCACGCCATGCGGTGAACGCCTCGCCGCGCCCGGTCGCGCCGACGGCCGCCGCCCCGTGGACCCGCAGCACCTGTCGGTCCGGGGCGGCGATGCCGCACCGGACGTCGGCGCGGCCACCGGTGCCGGCGTCGCCGTCGGGCACCCGGAGCCGTGCCCGGGTCACGAGGTCGACCCGGGTCGGGCCGAGTGACGCCCCCGCGGCCTCGACGTCGAGCCGGGGACCGAGCACCGCGTGCACGGCCGAGAGCGCGTAGCACCCGGTGTCGAGGAGGGCGCCGCCGCCGCGGCCGGGGTCGAGGCGGTAGTTGCCCGCCTCGGCCCCCTCGAATTCGCCCTGGAAGCAGAACTCCGCCTCGACCTCGCGGACCGGTCCGAGCCCGCCGGACGCCGCGAGCCCGACGAGCCGCCTCGTCCGCGGGTGCCACCGGAACCACAGTGCCTCGACGAGAAGCCTGTCGGCGGCGCGCGCCGCCACGGTCATCGCGGCGACCTCGGCGGCACCGGTCCCGAGCGGTTTCTCGCAGAGCACGTGCTTGCCCGCGGCGAGCGCGGCCATCGATCCACGGCCGGTGCGCCTCGTTCGTGAGGTTGACGTAGACGACGTCGACGTCGTCGTCCGCGAGCAGGTCGGCGTACGCCGCGTGCACCCGCCCGGCCGGCTCGAGCCCGGCGGCTCGCGCCGGGTCCCGGGCCGCGACCGCCTGCGAGCCGGGCACCGTCCGCCGCGTGCACCGCCGGCGCGAGCGCGCGCTGCGCGACCCAGCCAGCGCCGAGGAAGCCGAACCGGACGGTCCGGCCCGGGTCGCCGCCGCCGGTCACCGCGGCACGACGGGGACGCCGCCCTCCGCCGCCGACCGGCTCGCCGCCTCCATGACGGCGAGCACCCGGCGGGACTGCTCGCCGGTGACCGTCGGCGCCAGCCCGAGCTGGATCCGGTCGGCGAGCTCGGCATGGAACCGGTACGGCCGGGTGCCCGGGAGTCGCGAGCCGGGTCACCGAGCCCGCCGCGTCGTGCAGGTCGAGCAGCGGCGGGGAGTCGGCGGGCGCGAGGACGTCCTCGCTGAGCGTGCCGATGTCCGAGCGGGAGACCACCTTCTCGGTCCGCCAGTGCCCGACGACCGCGCCCCGGGTGCCGAGGACGTACCAGCGCGGTTTGAGGGCCGCGGCGAGGTCGCGAGTAGACGAACGTCGCCTCGGCGCCACCGGCGAACGACACCGTGACCCGGGAGTGGTCGGCGTTCGTCACGTCGAGCCACACGCAGCTTGTGCTCGACCGCGGTCACGTGCTCGACGTCGTCCGGCACGAGGTCGAGCAGCTGGTCGAGGACGTGCGCGCCCCAGTCGTAGAACGCGCCGCCGGAGACCGCGGCGTCGGAGTGCCAGAGGTTGCACGGGTGACCGTACCCGCCGACGAACGCCTCGACGTGGAAGATCTCGCCGAGCAGGCCGGCGTCCGCCGCGGCGCCGGACGGCGACGTGGTCGGCGTCGAAGCGCCGGTTCTGGTAGCACACGGCGACGAGCCCGCGGTCGGCGGCGAGCGCGAGGACGCCGTCCGCCTCCTGGGTGGTGATGGCGAACGGCTTCTCGACGACGACGTGCTTGGCCGCCTCGAGGGTGGCCAGCGACCAGGGCGCGTGCGACGCCGGCGGGGTCGAGACGACGACGAGGTCGACGCCGTCGTCGGCGAGCAGCGCCTCCGGGGTCGCGTGGCCGCGGATCCCCGGGGCCCGCGCGAGCGCCGCGGCGACCCGCTCGGGGGAGACGTCGCAGACCGCTGCGAGCTCCAGCCCGGGGACGGCCCGGACGGCGCGGCTGTGCTCGTGGCCGATGGCCCCGTACCCGAGGAGGCCGACCCGGACCGGGCTCGGCGGTGGGGTGCCGAGGACGTGCCGGAGCGCGAGGAGGAGGAGCCGGACGGCGGACCGGCTCGAGACCGCGGACGGCGTCGTCCCGAGCGTCCACGCGAGGACGCCGGTCGCCGGGCGCCACGTCGCGACGGGGTGCTCGGTGAGCCCGACCCGGGCGGCGAGCAGGTGCTCGACGCCGTCGCCGGTCTTGTCGACGAGCAGGACCCGGTCGCCGACGTGCGTGTGCTCGCCGACGTGGGCGCCGCCGTCGTGGCCGTGGTCCAGGACCCGCGGCGCGAGCGGTGCGCCGTCCGCACCGGCCCGGACACGGATGTCGTGGCACGGCGTCCGACCGGTGCCGCGGACCCCGGACGCCGCGGCGAGCAGCCCCGCGGTGTCGGCCGCGTCGAGCGTCGGACCGGCGAGCACGACGGGCCGCCGCCCGGCGGCCAGGAGCGCCTCGATCGTCGGCTCCGGCAGGGGCGTGTCCGCCCACACGAGGACGGCGTCCGCACCGGTGGCCGCCACGACGGCCGGGCCCGGGGCCGAACAGGACGACGCGGTCACGTCGCCCGCGTCGCGGAGCCCCGCCGCGGCGAGAGTGGCCCGCAGTTCCCGCACCGCGTCGGCCAGCTCGCGGTCGCGCAGGGTCACCAACCACGAGAGTCCGGGCACGAGAGCGAGGCTAACCGGCGTCCCCGACAGGGCGCGCGCCCGAACACCAGCGCGACGATCGTCACCCGGTCGGCTCAAGCCGCGCCCGCTCCGGGCCGATGGTGCTGGTCATGAGCATCGACCCGCTCGTCCCCGGCGTCGCCGCCGGGACCGCCAGCGCCCTCGCGGCCGTCGCCGCGATCGCCGTGGTCGTCGTCGCCCTCGCGGTCGTCGCCGTGGCCCTCCACGTGCGCCGGCTCCACCGTGCCCTGCGGCGGCAGCGCGACCGGCACCGCCGTGCGCTGCGCCGTGACCCGCTGACCGGTGTGGCGACCCGTGCCGCGGTCCGCGACCGTCTCGAGGCCCTCGACGGCCGCGCCGGGTTCGCCGTCGTCGTCGTCGACCTCGACGGGTTCGCCCTCGTGAACGAGCGGCACGGCGAGGTCGTCGGCGACGCGGTCCTGGCCGAGGTCGCCCGCCGGGTCGCGCGGCTCGCCGGCCCCGCGGACGTCGTCGGGCGGCTCGACGGGGATGCCTTCGCGGTCGTCCGGCCCGGCCGCGTCCGGGAGGAGGACCTCGGCGCGTTCGTCGAGACCCTGCTCACCGCGGTCCGGGCGCCCGTCGCCCTGCCGGACGGCGCCCGGCTGTCCGTCGTCGCGAGTGCCGGCCGGGCCACCGCCGCCGCGGGGATGCGGCCGCTCGCCGTCGTCCGGGCCGCGGAGCAGAACCTGCTCGTGGCGCGGCGGTCCCGGGCGGCCGTCGACCGGGCGGTCGAGGCGCGGCTCGGCCCGCGCAGCGCCGGGGTCCTCGAGGTCCCCGGCCCGCACCTCGTGCCGGCCCCCCGGCCCGCGCCGACCGCGCCGAGCACACCGACCGCGGCGACCGCGGCGACCGCGCCGACCGCGCCTACCGCGCCGACCGCGCCGACCGCGCCGACCGCGACGAGCAGGGAGACCCTGCTCGTCGTCCGGCGCTGAGCTCCTCGTCCGGTCAGATCGTCGGGCCGCGCGCCGAGTCCTCAGTCGCCCCGCACCCGGTCGAGGACGACCGCCGCGACCTCGTCGGGCCGCGTCTCGGGCAGCCAGTGCCCGGCGTCGAGCTCGACGAACCGGTAGGGCCCGACGACGTGGTGCTGCGTCCGCTCCGCCGCGGCCCGGCCGAGGGCGACGTCCCACCGGCCCCACATGTACGTCGTCGGGACCGCGACCGGCGGCGTCGGCGTCCCGAGAGCCACCGGGATGGCCCGGTACCAGCCGAGGGCGCCGCGGAGTGCGCCCGGCTCGCGCATGCGCGTCGCGTACCGATCGGCGACAGGCCCGGGCAGGCCGCTGCTGACGAGGATCGGCGCGAGGCTGTGGCGCAACAACCGCTCGGGGACGACGGGCAGCTGGAGGAACGCCATGTACCAGCTGCGCAGCCCCTGCGAGCTCCGGGCGAGCGCCCACGTCAACGCCGCCGGGTGCGGGGTCGACAGCACGGTCACCGTCCGGAGGCGGTGCGCATGCCGGGCCGCGAGCAGCCAGGCCGCGGCCCCGCCCCAGTCGTGCCCCACGACGTGCGCCCGGCGCACGCCCGCGGCGTCGAGGAGGGCGACGACGTCGAGCGCCGCCTCGGTCGGCGTGTACGCCGAACGCCCGCGCGGCCGGGCGGCCGGGGAGTAGCCGCGCTGCTCCGGGACGAGGGTGCGCAGTCCCGCGTCGTGGAGGGCGGGCACGACGGCGTCGAACGCCGAGCGGTCCTGCGGGAAGCCGTGGAGGAGGACGACGGCTTCGGCGCCGTGCGGACCGCGGTCCCGGACGTCGAACCGCAGCCCATCCCGCGCGAAGCTCTCCACCGGGCCGACCCTAGGTGCGGGCCCGGGGTCCGGCGAGGGGAGAGCCCCGCAGCCCCGCTCTCCGCCCGGGGGGGTCAGGCTGAGTAGGGCTACCTCTGTGCACGGCGCCGCCGGGTGCCGATGATGCGGATCGTGAGTCTCTACCCGGTCGCGACCACCGTCGCCGACGCCGTCCTCGGTCTCACCACCCGGCGCGAGCACCGGCACCTGGACCGGGTCCCCGCAACCGGCCCCGCCGTCGTCGTCTCCAACCATGTGTCCGTCAGCGACCCGCTCTACCCCGAGGGCAGGATCACGACCGAGGCCGACTACCGGCCGCTGGCGCAGGCACGGACCGGTGCGGTCCGGCTCGCGCTGGCCGCCGGCTGCCCGGTCGTCCCCGTCGCCCAGTGGGGGGCGCACCGGCTCGTGACCCGGGAGCACTCGTCGTCCCTGACCCGCCCGTTGCGCTGGTTCGGCCGGTGAGGAGCTGCCGGGCCTGCTCCAGCCGGGTTCCGAGGCGGCCTGACCCGGCGCCGGGGACGAACCCCGGCGCCGGGTCAGGCCGCCTCATGGCGAGGGGCTCAGACCCACTTCTTGCCGGCCTCGGTCACCGCCACGAGGACGGTGATGACCCCCGCGTAGGCGGCGGTCCGGACGACGACCCTCTCGTGGAGGCTCCGCAGTCGGCTCACGACCACTTCACCCCGGCTCCCACCGTCGCGACGATGACCGCGATGGTGCCCGCGGCCACGAAGGCCCTGGACACTGCGCTCTTCACCATGGGACGTCCTCTTCTCTGTCGTGAGACCGGCACTCCCCGTCTCCTGCAACTAACAGTGACTGAGGAACTACTCAACGAGAAGAGCGGAGGTCATGGATCACCCCGGTGCGGTCCCCATGCCCCGTTCGCCGTACACCGGCGCAGGCTCCGGGGCGGCGGTGCCCGGCCGTGCAGGTCGCGCAGTGGCTCGGCTGTCCCCCGGACGGGGGCAGAGCCGCCGTCCGGACGGCCCAGTGTCCGCCACGGACCGTGAGCGTCCGCCGGGTTACAGCACCCGCTCCGCCGCCGCCGCGGGCACGGCGCGGAGGAACGCGGGGTGGTCGAACCCCTTCACCGCGAAGGCTTCGGCGACCGACGCCGCGACCGCGTCGGTCCGGTCGGCGTCCACGAGCGCGATCGCCGCGCCGCCGAAGCCGCCGCCGGTCATCCGGGCGCCGAGGGCACCGGCCGCGCGGGCCGTCTCGCAGGCGACGTCGAGCTCGGCGCAGGAGACCTCGTAGTCGTCGCGCAGCGAGGTGTGCGAGGCGTCGAGCAGCGGCCCGAGGTCGCGGACCCGCCCGGCCCGCAGCAGCTCCGCGGCCCGTCGGACCCGCTCGATCTCCGTGACGACGTGCCGCAGGCGGCGCACTGCCTCGTCGGCCTGCTCCGGGTCGTCGACGAGGGCGCGGACCCGGTCGGACGCCGCGCCGAGCGCGTCGGGCACGATCTCGCGCAGTGCCGTCACGCCGAGCAGCCGGGTCGCGGTCTCGCACGCCTCCCGGCGGCTGCCGTACTGGCCGTCGACGAGCGTGTGGTGCGCCCGGGTGTCCATGACGAGCAGCTCCAGACGTGCGGCGGCGAGGTCGAGGGGAACGTGCTCGACGGAGAAGTCGCGGCAGTCCAGGAGCAGTGCGCCGCCGGCGCGGGCGCGCAGGGACGCCGCCTGGTCCATCCCGCCGGTGGGCGCGCCGGCGATCTCGTTCTCCGCCCGGACGCATGCCGCGGCGAGCTCGGCCCGCCCCGCGTCGTCCGCGCCGAGGCCGAGCCCGGAGAGCTCGTCGACGGCGACCGCGACGGCGCACTCGAGCGCCGCAGAGGAGGACAGGCCGGCGCCGGACGGCACCCGGCCGTCGATGACCGCGTCCAGCCCGCCGACCCCGAAGCCTTCCTGCTGCAACGCCCAGGGCACACCGACCGCGTATCCTGCCCAGCCGTCGACGGTGCCCGGTGCGACCTGCGCGAGCGATCCCTGCCAGCCGCCGTCCGGGTCACCGGACCCGTCCTCGCCACCGGGCAGCTGGGTCGACCGGACCCGGACGACGTCGTCGTCCCGGAGCGCGACCGCGGCGTACGTCCGCACCGGCAGCGCGAACGGCAGGCAGAGCCCGCCGTTGTAGTCCACGTGCTCCCCGATCACGTTGACCCGCCCCGGTGCCGCCCACACGCCGGCCGGGTCCCGGCCGTACGCGGCCCGGAACGCGTCGGCGGCCTCGGCCGCCGGCCCCGCGTCGTCCGGCGTCGGGTACCAGCGGGGCGACAGGATCACGAAGCCACCTCACGCAGGCGCACGGCGATCTGCTCGGGGGAGGCGTCGTTGACCCACGCGCCCATCCCGCTCTCGGAGCCCGCGAGGTACTTCAGCTTCCCCGGGGCGCGCAGCAGCGAGAAGAGCTGGAGGTGGAGCCGGCCGAGGTCGCGGCCGGCGCCGACCGGAGCCTGGTGCCAGCCGGCGATGTACGGCAGCGCGGCGACGCCCTCGAAGTAGCGGTCGGCCCGGCGGAGCAGCTCGAGGTAGACGTGCGACAGCTCGTCCCGCTCCGCGTCGTCGAGGGCAGGCAGGTCCGGGACGTCGCGGTGCGGCGCGAGATGCACCTCGACGGGCCAGCGCGCCGCGGCCGGGACGTACGCCGTCCAGTACTCGCCGCTCATGACGACGCGGCTGCCGGCCCGCCGCTCGGCCTCGAGGACGTCGCGGAGCAGGTCCCCGCCGGTGGTGCCGCGGTGCTCCGCGGCCTGCCGGAGCATCGCCGACGTCCGCGCCGTGACGAACGGGTAGGCGTAGATCTGGCCGTGCGGGTGGTGCAGCGTCACCCCGATCTCCTGCCCGCGGTTCTCGAAGCAGAACACCTGCTCGACGCCGTCGATCCGGGACAGCTCCGCCGTCCGGTCGGCCCACGCCTCCACGACGGTGCGGACCCGCTGCGGCGCCAGGGAGGCGAACGAGGCGGAGTGGTCCGAGGTGAAACAGACGACCTCGCAGCGGCCGACCCCGGGCCGCTCGGGGAACAGCGCCTCGCCGTCGACGAGCCGCGGCGCGTCCTCGACGCGGGTGCTCAGCGACGGGAACCGGTTCTCGAAGACGACGACGTCGTAGTCGCTCGCCGGCACCTCCGACGGCACGACGCCCCGGCCGGTCGGGCACAGCGGGCACTCGTCCTTGGGCGGCAGGAACGTCCGCTCGTTGCGGTGCGAGGCGATCGCCACCCACTCGCCGCTGAGGACGTCGTAGCGCAGCTGTGAACCCCCGCCCGCCGGCGGCAGCGGCCGGGTGTCGTGCGGGTCGCGGCTCAGCTCGCCGCCGACGTAGTCGGGGGAGTCGTCGAAGTAGATGATCTCCCGCCCGTCGGCGAGGTGCGCGCTCGTGCGCCGGACCCGCCCTCCGGCCAGTGCAGTGGTCACGTCGACCCCTCCTCGTCGGTGTCGCTGCTGGTGTCGCTCGGGTCGCCGTGCCCGTCCGGCTCGTCGTGCTCGTCCGGGTCGAGGTTCTCCGGGACGAGCCCGATCGTCCGGCGCGCCGGCGCGGCCCCGGGGTGGGGTGCGACGACGAGCCGTCCGACCCGGGACTGGACGATCCGCCGGGCGTCCGGGTCGAGGCCCTCGTCGCTGACGAGGACGTCGACCTCGTCGAGCCGCGCCATCGACGACAGGCCGACGACGCCCCACTTCGTGCTGTCCGCGGTGACGACGACCTGGCGGGCAGCCGCGATGAGCGCCCGGTTGGTCTCCGCCTCGACGAGGTTCGGTGTGGTGAAGCCTGCCCGGTCGTCGAAACCGTGCACGCCGAGGAACAGCCAGTCGACGTGGAGGGTGCGCAGCGCGGCGACCGCGACGGGCCCGACGAGCGCGTCCGACGGCGTCCGGACACCGCCGGTGAGGATCACGGTGAGGTCGTCCCGGGCGCTCGTATGGAGCAGCTCGGCGACCGGTAGCGAGTTCGTGACCACGGTGAGGTCGGGCACCCGCCGCAGCAGCGCGGCGACCGCGTAGGTCGTCGTGCCCGCCGAGAGCGCGACGCTGTCACCGGCGGAGACGAGGGACGCCGCGGCGGCCGCGATGGCCCGCTTCTCGAGCGTCTGCAGTCCGGACTTCGCGGCGAAGCCCGGCTCGTCGGCGCTGCGCCCGGAGACCGCCGTGGCGCCGCCGTGGACCCGGGCGACGAGACCCTTGCGCGCGAGTGCAGCGATGTCGCGGCGGATCGTCATGTCCGAGACGCCGAGCAGCTCGACGAGGTCGCTGACCCGGGCGCCGCCCGTCAGGGTCACCTGTTCGAGGATGCGCTCCTGGCGCTGCCGGGCGAGCATCAGACGCCTCGCCGCTCCCGGACCACGGCGCAGCCGCCCACGAGGAACCACGGTCCGCCGCCCGCCACCCCGCGCGTGAGGTCGGCGCAGCAGGCGAGCTCGTGCCGCGGGTCGGCGACGCGGCCGTCGGAGTACCGCAGGCTCCAGAACGCGGTGCCCCAGGCGTCGTTGCGCGCGCGCATGAGCCGGACGTCGTCCGCCCAGACCTCGTCGGGCCACTGCTCGGGGGTGTAGTCGCCGCCGACGGCGACCCCGGGAAGCGGCGGGGGCGTGCCGGGACGGCCCGGCACGGGGTCGGCGGAGGTCGCGTGCGCGCCGCTGCTCACGTCGGAAGCCTGGCCCTGTCGCGCGGCGAAGTCAACAGAGTCGAACACGACGCTCCGTTCGAGAGCAACCACGCTGCGACGCTCGCGCGGGATCCCGCGACCGCCGGGCAGGGTCCTCGTGTGCCGTCACGCCGGGCCGGCGCGGCCGCGGACCCATGCGCGCATGCCGCCGGCGGCGTCGCGCCCGTGGTGATCCAGCCTCCGCCCCCCTGCCGTCCAGGGGCTGCGCCGGCCCCGGGACAGCCCCGGGCCCAGCCCCGGGCCACCGCTGGGAACCTGGTTCGCAGGACGAGACTGTCCCGAGATGTGAGCGTGACGCGCGGGACGACGATGCGCGCCGGCTCGCGGGACTCTACGGAACCCAACCGGAACCGAACGGTCCGGACCGGTGCCCTTCCGCCCGGGTGCCGCACGGCCGGCCCGTGCCGAGCCGTCGACCTCGGACTCGGTTCGGTTACGACGCCCCGGTGTCCCTTGACACACCCTCGTTCAACGACGAAGGTGTGCAGCATTGTGGGAGGTCATGTTCGGTTGTGTTCGACCGGTTGTGTTGGACCGGTCGTGTTCGACCTCCGACCCCGGCCCGTGCCAAAGGAGGCACTACATGTCCCGACCCCAGTCCGAGGCCGAGTACCTGGCCCGTCTGGTTCCCCCGTCGGTCCAGGCGCTGCGCACGTCGCGTCGATCCGTTCTCAAGGGCGCCGGCGGCGTCGGTGCTGCCCTCGGTGCGGCGAGCCTGCTCGCCGCGTGCGGCGGGTCCGACTCCGAGGCGGGCTCCAGCAGTGCGTCGAGCGGTGGGACCACCGGCAAGACCATCACGTTCGGCTCGAACGGATCCGACGAGGTCCCCAAGAAGTACTTCGCCGCGATGATGGACGCCTACCAGACGAAGTCCGGCAACACGGTGAAGATCAACACCGTGGACCACAACACGTTCCAGGAGAACATCAACACCTACCTGCAGGGCAAGCCGGACGACGTGTTCACGTGGTTCGCCGGCTACCGGATGCGGTTCTTCGCGAACAAGGGCCTCGCCGGCGACCTCAGCGACGTCTGGCCCAACCTCAGCGGGTACACGGAGGGCTTCAAGTCCGCCTCGACCGGGGACGACGGCAAGCAGTACCTCGTCCCCTACAACTACTACCCGTGGGCCGTGTTCTACCGGCCGTCGGTGTGGCAG
>CAVVRA010000003.1:0-128382 GCA_963750565.1 uncultured Actinomycetota bacterium
GTCCTGCGCCGCTACCGGGTCACTCCGCTGCGGCCGCTGACCTACCTGATCGCCGACGTGACCGCCTACTACCTGATGACCCTGACCGGCACGGTCCTGCTGATCGTCGTGGGCAGGGTTGCGTTCGGCGTCCAGCCTGGACGGCAGCCTGCCCGCCGTGCTCACCGATCCACCCTCGCCCTGTCGTTCTTCTCCCTCGGCTACCTCATCGCCGGCCTGGCGCCCTCGGCGCGCGCCGCCGAGACGATCGGGATGCTCCTGGCCTACCCGATGATGTTTCTGTCCGGAGCCTCCCTCCCGCTCGAGCTGCTCCCCACCGGGCTGCGCCACGTCGCCGACTTCATCCCCCTCACCCACGTCGTCACCCTCATGCGCGGTCTCTGGGCTGGCGAACCCTGGACCAGCCTCCGCCTCGACATCGCCATCCTCACCGCCATCCTGGTCGCGGGCACCACTGTCGCCGTCCGCGTCTTCCGCTGGCAGTAGGACAACGACAGCCGCCGAGACCGGAGACCTCGAACCCCACCGATCCGCGAGGGCTGCGTTCAGCCTCCCGCCCGCCCAGCGGTGAACCGACATCACGACCCGCGAGCCGCTGAGCAGCCGCCTCACCGGCACGGGCACGCAACGGGCAGCCGGCGACATGGAGAGAAGACTCCCGTCGTCTGGCGAAGCCGGCAGCGGCTGATTGGTGTCAGGCTCGCCCGAGGCGTACGGCTCATGCTCACCGCCCGCGGCGACGACGTCGACAAGATCGTCGGACCTGCATCGGCGCCGACGACTACGTAGTCAAGCCCGCCTTCCCCGCGAACTCCTGACCCGCGCGACCGCGTGGTCTTCGCAGGCAGGTGCGCAGGAGTCGATCAGGAGCCACGTCCCGGGCTGGTGCTCGGTGGTGACGGTGACCTTGCCCCGGACCTGGCCGGCTTCGAGGTCACGCATCGCGTCGGGGAGGTCGGGCAGGGCGCAGACCCGGTCGATGGCCGGGGTGATGGCGCCGTCCTCGATCATCGCACGGAGGGTGTCGAGGTCGGCGGTGTTGGAGATCGCGACCCAGAACGACCCGAGTCGCTGCCCGACGAACGGGGACAGGGTCATAGCCCGGAACTGGCGAACCGAGGCCGCCGGTCACGCGGCCGCCGCCCTCTCCGCCGACGAAGATGAGGGTCCTTTCGGGGTGAGTAGCCGGCGTAGTGTGGCAAGCGGGCGGTTGCCGCCGATGTCCAGGACGAGGTCGTAGCGGTGGTTGCCGTCTGCGAGATCCCCGACGGTGTAGTCGATCACGTCGTCGACGCCTAGAGACCGCACGAAGTCGAGCTTGGCGGTGCTGGCAACGCCAGTGACCTGGCCGCCGAGTGCCTTGGCGATCTGAACCGCGAACGAGCCGACGCCACCGGAGGCCCCGATCACCAGCACGGACTGGCCGCGCTGGATGTGGCCCTGGTTGCGCAGGGCCTGTAGCGCGGTCACGCCGGAGACGGGCACTGCGGCTGCTTGCTCGTAGCTCAGGTTGGCCGGCTTGCGGGCGAGCTTGCCCGGGCGCGCCGACGCGTATTGCGCGAAGGTGTTCTTGCCTGCCCGTAGACCGCATCGCCGACGGAGAAACCCGTCACGTCAGCGCCGACCGCCTCGACCACGCCGGCGAGCTCGGTGCCCAGCCCGGGATCCTTGGGCCGCCGCACGCCGAACCCGGCGAGTCGCATCAGGTAGGGGCGCCCGGTCATGAAGTGCCAGGCACCGCGGTCCAGGCCCGCGGCATGGACCCGTACCAGCACCTCGCCCGCGGCGGCTGTGGGCCGTGCGACGTCGCGGATATGCAGGACGTCCGCCGACCCGTAGGCGTCACGCACGATGGCCTGCATCGTGGCCCGGGTGGGATCGCCGGTCTGAGCATGCCGAGTGGGCTGGGTGTATTCGGCGTCCGGGCGCGGTTCGCTGGGCTGGATCGGCATGGCGGTGAGCTCCTCCGTTTGACCTGGCGGGCCGCTGGCCTTGACGCGGACGCCGCACCTCGTTCCACAATCTCCTATAATGTAGGGTACTCGTATGACGTCAAGGTACGCGTACGCCGTAAGGCTGTCAACAGGTCAGGAAGGACGACGCCCGTGGGGTCGAGCACCGAGCGCAGCGCACCACAACGCGCACCGCTGACCCGAGAGCGGATCATCGTCGAAGCCGTCGCCCATGCCGACCAGAACGGGATCGGCACGCTCACCATGCGGCGGCTCGCCGACCGCCTGCTGGTCGAGCCGATGTCGCTGTACCGCCACGTCGCCAACAAGGACGAGATCCTCGACGGGATGGTCGACGTCGTGTTCCGCGAGATCGAGCTCCCCTCGACGGACGTCGACTGGAAAACCGCCATGCGCGACCGCGCCGCTTCCGCCCGCGCCGCGCTGCGTCGACACTCCTGGGCCGTCGGCCGGATGGAGTCCCGGTCCAACCCCGGCCCCGCCAGCCTGCGCCACCACGACGCGGTCATCGGCTGCCTACGCCACGCCGGCTTCACCGTCGCCCTGGCCGCTCACGCCTTCTCGGCCATCGACAGCTACCTCTACGGCTTCGCGATGCAAGAGCTCAACCTGCCCTTCCACACCCCTGAAGAGACCGCCGCGATGGCCGAGACCTTCCTCGACCAGTTCCCCGCCTAGCAGTTCCCCCACCTCGCCGAACTGACCATCCAGCACGTCCTGCTACCCGGCTACGACTACGGCGACGAGTTCGAGTTCGGGCTCGACCTCATTCTCGACGGCCTCGAACGAGCCCGCAGATCGCGCCAGAAGGCCTGACGCTGCCACGCTCAGGATGTCGAACTCGAGGGCGACGAGGGCGGCCTCGACGGGTTACGGCGACGCTGCACCTGCACAGCTTGACCAAGCTGGGGAACGGCGTCGCGAGTAGTGGTCTACGAAGGGGTGCTCGAGATCGATCCACAGCTCACTCATCGGGCGACTCATCTCCGGCCACGCTCACTGACACGCTAGTACTAGCCGTCCAGTCGGACACGTCGTTCACGACCAGCTCGGCGTCGCCAACACCCAATCATGGTGTCGCCAGCTGTTCGTGCGAGAGCCGGTACCGCCGACGCGCGTCCACCCACACCTGCACCTGTGGCGGCAACCGGTGCGGCTTCCCGGTCACGACCAGGACCCGGTCGACCATGCCCGGTACACCTCGATCCACTCCGCGCCGGCCGGCGCCGGATCCGGCAACGGCAGGTCCAGGATCGGCAGACGCTGCCGGAACCGACCCCGGGAACAGACAGCGACCCATCTGCTCGTCCTCGGTCGGGTCGACCGCCTCGACCGTCACCTCCACGCCCAACACCTTCGTGGCGAACGGGATGGCGACGTTGTCCTCGATCATCGTGAAGAAGCCGGTCATCTGCTCGGCCTCTTTGTAACCGTCCACCGTCGCCTGCTCGATCAACGCCGACAAGTGCCGACCACTCACCGACCCCATCGCGCGACGCTACCGGACCCGTAGCAGCTCACCGCCGCGCAGCGTCACAGCCCCGGCCGCCGCGATCAGGCAGTTCACCGAGCAATGGGTTGCGAGCTGCCGCGAACCGTCGCGGCAGATCTTTGCGGCTTCCCGCGGCTGTCCGTCGCCACGGGCCGCGGAGGCGCGAAGCCTGGCGACACTCGAAGAGGGACAATTGGGATGAGCCCGTTCAGCCGCTGGACCGCGTTGGGCTGTACTGTCGTAGGCGAGTGCATCTTCCGGCTTCGGGCCGGGCCCCTCGAATCGATCGGGGGAGCCGCTGTGGCGTTCTCGCCCTGCAGCGGATCCGATCGCTCACATCTTCGAGGAGTCCGATGTCGTCGATCAACCTGGAGACAGCCAATCCCCCTCCCACAGCCGCCACCACGAGCGGGCTCACGCTGGACGGCAGTGACCTGCATGTTCTGAGGCTCTGCCTCGATCTGCAACTGGACGCGTTGCTCTTGACCGTGGGTGCCGCTTCGAGCCAGTCGCGGGGGTCCGAGCCGCCGTGGCGTCGCTGGGTGAACGAGGACATCCAGTTGGCCTGCAGCCTCGCGGCCGACGCCCAGACGGGCGGCGCCGGCCCCCCGTCGGGTCTGGGCTCGGATCTTGACCGGGCCGTCCCCAGCACCACCGAGGACGGCCTTCACGCGCGCTACACCTCCATGGTGGCGCTGCTGTCCGGCCTGATCTCCCGTCCTCGCAGCGACGGCGTCGGGCAGGAAGAACAGCCCAGCGAGTGGCGGTCACGGGCGGCCATGGCGCTGCAGCACTGCCGGGAACGTCTTGCTGAGCTCGAAACGCGTCCGTGGCGCCTACCCGTACACCGGCCCGAGGGCCGGCCCCGGGCCGAGCGCACCTACCTACCCGGCGAGCTGCTCGGCTGATTGGATCCCCATGCCATCGGACGTGCGCCGGCCTACGGCCGCCACGACAGACGCCACGGGCCCCGAAGCCCTTGCGACGCGCCCCAGGCTCGGATGCCCACTGCAGCCCTCGCCAACGTAGAGCCGCCAGATGCTGCCCCGGGTCTACCCCGGCGCACCGCACGGCCTTGTGGCGCCCGTCAGGACGCCTTTCATCGCTGATCTGCTCGACTACTTCGAGGAGTCAAGCCATGACCGAACACACCCTCAACCCCACACCGTCGGAGCAGGACGAGATCGACCGGGCCAACGCCTCCGGCAAGCAGCCCGTCGTGTTCGTCCACGGCTTGTGGCTGCTGGACTCCAGCTGGGACCGGTGGGCAGCGTTCTTCGAGGAGGCCGGCTACGTCGCGGTCACACCCGGCTGGCCTGACGACCCGACGAGCGTCGAGCGGGCACACCAGAACCCCGACGTGTTCGCCGGCAAGAGCGTCGGCGACGTGGCCGTCTACCAGCAGATGATCATCGGCCGGCTGACCCGCAAGCCGGCCATCATCGGGCACTCCTTCGGCGGGGTGCTCGTGCAGATGCTGGCAGGGCGAGGTCTGTCCGCAGCCACCTGCGCTGTCGACCCGGCACCGTCCCGCGGCGTCCTGCCACTACCACTGGACGCGCTCAGGGCCGCCGCACCCGTGCTGCTCAACCCGGCCAACCGCCACCGGGCCATCACCTTGACCTATGAGCAGTTCCGCTTCGGGTTCGCCAACGCCGTCACCGAGCAGGAGGCCCACGAGCTGTACGAGCAGTTCCATGTCGCCGGCTCCGGGATCCCGTTGTTCCAGGCCGCCTTCGCCAACATCAACCCGCGTACCGAGGTCCAGGCCGACAAGACCACCCCCGACCGCGGGCCGATGCTGATCATCTCCGGTGAGAAGGACCACCAGGCCCCCAGCGCGATCGCCGAAGCCACCTTCAAGCAGCAGCAGAAGAACCAGACCGCCGTCACCGAGTTCGTCGAGATCCCCAACCGCGGGCACTCCTTGACGATCGACTCCGGCTGGCAGCAGGTCGCCCAGACCTGCCTGGACTTCATCTCCCGGTTCGTCAAGTAGGACTGCCCCACCGCCGGCGGTGGGGCAGTCCCGCTGGGACCGATCGCATCGATCAGCCTGTCCGCCGGCGCCACGATCCACTCTCGGGCCGCCAGCGCGGTCCCGGGCACCCGCACACCGCGACCCCCGGCTCCGCGCTTCCGGCCGTGGGCGTCCTGGGGGAGCTCGTCCCAGACGAGCTCCCCCAGCGCCCTACCCGCTTCGTAAGGCAGCTTGGAGGCCTGAGCACTTGATCATTAGGTTGCGAGTCTGTCCCACAGGCTGCTGTAGGTCCGTGCAGGTGACGAGGACGGGTGAGGTGGCTGCTGTTCGTTGGGGACGACCGGGCCGAGGACCACCACGATGTGGAGGTGATGAACGAGGCCGGGCGGCGGTTGAGCAAGGCGACGCTGCCGAGGGGATCGCCGGGATCACCCGGCTGCATGCGATGATCGCCGCGCAGTTGGACCCCGGCGCCGACCTGGACACCCAGGCCGGGCAGGTCCTGATCGGGATCGAGACCGACCGGGGTCCGTGGGTGCAGGCGTTGATCGCCGCCGGGTATCAGGTGTACGCGGTCAACCCGTCGCAGGCCGCCCGGTACCGGGAACGCCACAGTGTCTCCGGTGCCGAGAGCGACCCCGCGGACGGGCACCTGTGGGCGGATATGGTCCGCACCGATTCCCACCAGTTGCGGGTGGTGGCCGGCGACTCCGAGCTGGCCGAGGCGGTCAAGGTGGTCACCCGGGCACGCAAGACGCTGACCTGGGGAACGGACCCGGCACGCCCTGCGGCTGCGCAGTACGTAGCCGGAGTACTTTCCGCGGCCCTGGTCGCGTTCGAGGATCTGACCGCGCCCGACACCTTGGAGTTGCCGGGCAAGGCCCGACCCAGCCAGTGCGGCCCGGTTGACCATCACCCAGATCACCGCCGCGCCCAGGCGGGCCCGCCGTCATCACCGCGACCGGCGGGCCGCCGAGATCCAGGCCGCGCTGCGCACCCGCAGCTGGGGCGGCCGGCGGTGGTCGGGGCGAGGTCGTCCGGGAGGGGACACGTTCACCCGGTTGGTCGTGTGTCGCGGGCCGGATGCGGTGGTCATCGCTGTAGCCGTGGACGCGAGCCCTCAGCTCAGCATCCCTCGTCGGCGACCTTCGAGGGCCGACCTGGCCGGAAGAGCTCGCCGGCCGGAAGGTGATCGCCTTGTTCGACTGGGCGGACGCACGTGACTTCGCCGATGTCTACGTTCTTGCCGCACGCAACGGAACCGAACGACTGGTCGAGCTGGCCTCGGCGGTCGACCCGGGGTTCGACCCCCGCTTCCTGGCGAGGATGCTCGACTCCCTGTGCTGGTTCACCGACGAGGAGATCCCGTCCTGGCGGGCGCCGACGTCGCCGTACGGGAGTCCTTCGGGGAGTCGAGCGGACACCTGCGTGCACGACACGATGAGTGACGCCACCTCGGCCTCCCCCCTTTGCTCTGCCTCTTTCGACGAGTTGGGCGATGGCCGGGCTTGTAGCGGCAGGCCCGCGCCGCGAGAGCCACCACCGTCGCAGTGGGTCCGGGATGATCGGCCAGATCGGTGCCGGAGGCGCCTGACGTCGCACGTTGGACATCGTTGGACCGCGGGCCAAGGATTGCAGGTGACCGATATTGGGGGCCGGCGCGGCCAGGCCGGTCCTACCGACTTCATGGAGGCAGGTTGTGACGGACAGCTCCGGGCGCGCCGCGTCGGTGCACGTGTTGCGCGTGACCCTGCGAGACGTGCGTCCTGCGGTGTGGCGTCGTCTGGCGGTGCCGTCGGCGATCACGTTGGGGCAGTTGCACCTCGTACTGCAGGCGGCGTTCGACTGGAGCGACGATCACTTGCACGACTTCGAGGTCCGTGGGATCCGGTATGCGCCGGCGAGTCCGGATCCGGTCGGCCCCGCGGTGTTCGGCGAGCCCAGCCGGGACGAGGAGCTGGCGTCACTGGGGCGCGTCGCGCCGCGACCGGGTGACGTCGTCGACTACACCTACGACTTCGGTGACAACTGGCAGCACCGCTTGGAGGTGGAGCGCGTCGAGCTGGCCCGCCCTGACGTCCAGTACCCCGAGTGCACCGATGGGGCGGGGTTGGCCCCGGAGGAGGACACCGGGAGGACACGACCCGGCCAGTTCGGCGATCATGCCCGCCACCGGCTCAACGGGCGCCTGCGCAGGCTCGGGGCCGTCGGACGCGACCTGCCCGTGGAAGACGTCCCGGCGGATCCGCCTTTCACCGGTCTGTTCCCCGACCTGGACGACGCCGTCGCGGGGGAGTGCCCGTGCGGTTGCGGTGAGACGTCAGGCGCTTCGGCGCAGCCCGTCCTGCCGATGCTGGACCCCGTGCCGGACGAGGAGCTCGCCAGGCTGGCGGCCGGGTCGCCCCTGGTGCAGCGGTCGGTCGCTCTGGCGACCTGGATCGGTACGGGACGGGCCCTGACCCCCAGCCACCTGCTCCGCCCGGCGGACGCCGTCCGGGCCGTCGACGAACTGGATCTGACGCTGGTCCTGCCGCCGCTCCCGGGTGGCGGCGCCCCGGCGTCCGCTGCCGACGCGGAAACCGCTGACGGCACGTTCCTGCAGGCAGACGCCCCCTCCACCGACGCCGCTTCACCCGCCGACGGCCAAGGAGCACGCCAGGGAAGCCCGCGTCATCCCGCAGGAGAACACGGCCAAGGGCGCGGCCAACAGGTCATCCCGCTCTTCGGCGAGGCCGAAGGGCCGACCGTTACCGACCAAGTCCTGGACCGACCCCCCGGAAGTCGCCGCGTCCGCAGTGCGAAGGACCTGCCGTCCCTGCAGCCCCTATGGACGGGTTGCCTGGCGGCCGGACTGATCGAGATCCGCGGCGGGAAGGCCTACCCCGGTCCCGGCCTCGCCGTGTGGCAGGTCCCGGCGGATCCCACAGCGCAGGTTGAGGGATGGTGCGCCCTGCTGGGCGGCTACATGCGGGCCCGTGACGATGCCGCGCGGGCGGGTCGCGATCGCCTGTCGCGGATCCGCAGGCAGGTGCTGCAGCTCGGGATCCCGCTGCTCTACACCATGGCCCGCGAGCCGGTCCCGGTGGGGGCGTTGTCCCTGGCGTTCGCCGACCTGGACGAGCTCGAGGATGCCTTCGGGCTGTCGCTGCTGCGCCGGTTGCCAATCATGCTTGCCGAGCTGGGCCGTGCGATGGAGGACTGGCTGGTCGCCGGGGTCGTGGAGCAGGCAGCCCTCCCCCGGGAAGACGCCGACGGGCTGATCGACCGGGTGGCTGAGCTGCAGGCCGGGGTGGAGGAACAGCTCGCCCTGCTGATGGCTCCGGCGGCGGGCTCGGATTGGGTGACGGACCTGAGGGCCGGGCTGCAGGGCGTGGCACGGGCGCTGCTGGACGGCCCCGCAGTGCGGTTGACGCCGCTGGGCAGCTACGGGCTGGCCCGAGTGCTGACCGCTCACGGTTGGCACGTCCCCCAGGCAGGCGCCTGCCTCGACGCCGAACCCGAGGAACTGCTGGACCGTCTGGTGGCCTACCTGCTGCCCGACGCCGAACAAGAGGCCGCGCGCTGGCTGGACGCCCGGGGTGAGGGCTGGGCGCGCGCGGTGGAAAAGGTGATGTGGTCGGCGGCCGTGAAGGGCGAGGACGGGCCCGCCCGCCGTGGCGTGCTGCCGACCGTGCTGGGCGCGGCGGGGCAGCGCGTGGCCCCGGTTCTGGACGCCGCAACGGGCGACCCGTGGCTGGCGCCGGTGCTCGCGGTCGCCCGGTACCAGCTCGGTCTGGGTCCGGAACCGTCCCTCGGCCAGCTGCTCTGGCTCATCGTCGACGGGCTCAGTCCCACGCTCGACGACCCCGATGCGTTCGCCGAGGAACTGCAGGACTCACCGTTGGAGGAACTGCTCGCCCAACACTCGGCGTTCGCCGAAGCCGTCGGCCTGGACCATCCCCACGCCCGCGAGGTTCTCCAGGCCGCCGCGCCGCAGCTGGACGATCCGGACCTGAGACGTGCCCTTCGCAAGGCACTGGCGGGGCGCAGCGGCAACCCCTCCCTGCGCTCCGGCGCACGACGCCCGCGGGGCAGCTCCGGGCAAGGCAAGAGCATCGGGAGACGGCGCGGCGGCCGCTGACCGTGCCCGGTGATGTGAATCCGGGGCTCGACTGAACGGTGGGTCGACTGCGCCTTGGTCTCCGTCGTGTTGCCCCGCTACGGCTCCCTTGGGTCGTGGTGGCGATCAGCACGAGGTTGCTCCCGTCGATCGGATGCTGTGGTAGGCAGCGCCGGACCGTGCGTCCGCTGGTCGGCGGCACCCGCAGGGTCCGTCCGCGCCGGGTTCGCTGCAGCGGCTGCGGCAGGACCCGGGTGCTGCCGGCAGACTGCCTGCCGCGACGTGCCGATGCCACCGAGATGATCGGCGCCACGTTGGTCTCCAAGGCCTTGGCCACGACCAGCGGCGGATCGCGGCTGACCTGGACCGACCGCTGTCCACCGTGCGCGAGGGCTGCGCGCCGCCCGTGGCCAACACGGCCGGCACGTGGAGTAGCTGCGGGTCCACGGGACGACTGATCACCAGTAGATGGCGTCTCGCCATGGTCGCTCCAGTCGAGGTGATCGCGTGCAGCGACGCGTTCGCCGAGCCCTCGGAGGCGCTGCGCCGGGCGACCCTGGGCTCGGGGATGGGACGGCGTCCGCGTCGGTGTGCAGTCCAAGGCGTGCAAGGACGCCGAGCGGCGCCTGATCGCTGCTGGTCGGGTCGCCTCCGTCGACCGTCCGTCTGCAGACGCAGGGATGTCGCCGGTACGGCCGGTGGCCCGTGACCACCCTGGCGGACCCGTCAGGTCGGAGATCATGACCGATACTTGAGTGCGTGGACGCCGAGGCGGACGGGCCGCGCCTGTGCGAGCTGGTCGCGGCCATCTCCCTGGCCACCGATCTGGGGACGGGCCAGCCGATGGAGCATGCCTTGCGGACCTGCCGGCTGTCGGTGCGTGTGGCGGGCGAGCTGGGCTTGGACCCAGGTGCGGTGAGCGAGGTCTACTACGTCGCGTTGCTACGGTTCCTCGGATGTACGGCGGATGCGCCGCAGACGGCGCGCTATGCCGGCGGCGACCAGACCGGCCTGAACGCTGCGATGGCTCCGGTGTTCATGGGCTCACCCGGCGAGGCGTTTCGTGGGCTCGCCCGCAGCGTCGGTCGCGGCCAGTCCGCCGCACGACGGGCGCGTCTGTTGGGCGAGGCGATGCTCGACGCGCGGTCGGTGGTCTCCCACTGCGAGGTCGGGGCACGACTGGCGACTCGAATGGGCCTGGGTGACGGGGTCGCACACGCCTTGGCACACGCCTACGAGCGGTGGGACGGCCGCGGGCTGCCCGCTGGGCTGTCCGGTGAGGGTGTCCCCATCGCCGTCCGGGTGGTGGTGGTCGCGCGGGACGCCGTTCTCTGGCAGCGGGCCGCCGGCGCCGAGGAAGCGCAGCGGGTCCTGACGCGGCGTCGGGGGCGGGCCTTCGACCCGGCCGTGGTCGATGCAGTCGGGCGCGTCGGCATTGCCGACGCCGACGCGGGCCCGGTCTGGGAGGAAGTGCTGGAGGCGGAACCCGAGCCGGTCCTGCGGATCGGCCCGGTGGCGGTGGACCGGGCGCTGGCCGCGGTCGGCGACTTCGCCGACCTGAGGTCGCGCTGGACCCGGGGCCGCTCCCATCGGGTTGCCGAGACCGCGGCGGTCGCCGGCCGCGCCTGTGGTCTCGGTTCGGCCGAGGTAGGGCTGTTGCGGCGTGCGGCGTGGGTGGCCGATCTCGGCGCGGTGGGTGTTCCGGCGGGAATCTGGGACCGCCCCGCCGGTCTGGGCGTGCAGGACACCGAGCGGGTCCGGCTGCACCCCTACCTGTCCGAACGGGTGCTGGGCCGCTGCGCCGGGCTGCGGCCGGTGGCCGCGCTGGCCGGGGCGCACCACGAGCGGTTGAACGGCACCGGCTATCACCGCGGTTCGGGGGCGGCCCACCTGCCGAGCCCGGCGCGGCTGCTGGCAGCCGCTGACGTGTGGACGGCGCTGCGTGAGGACCGCGCCCACCGTCCGGCGCTGGCTCCGGCGCAGGCCAGGGACGTGTTGCACGCCGAGGCACGCGCGGGCTGTCTGGACGCCGCCGCCGTCGACGCGGTCTTGGCCGTCGGCGGCCACGGCGGCGGGCGGCCCACGCCGGCGGCCCGTCCGGCGGGGTTGTCCGAGCGCGAGGTCGAGGTCCTGGCCCTGATCGCCCGTGGGCGCACCAACCGCCAGGTCGCGACCCGGCTGGGCATCACCGCCAAGACCGCCGGCCACCATGTCGAGCACATCTACGCCAAGATCGGCGTCACCACCCGTCCCGCCGCTGCGCTGTTCGCGATGGAGCACGACCTCCTGCATGACGCGTGAACATGGCGTCGGGCACGTGAGATCTGGGCGCAGGGTCTCGGCACGATGGGGCACTCACCCGATGCGCGCCCGCGGGGGCGCCGGTCACCCTCGTCAGGTCCACGACCACGGGAGGGACCATGACCAGCCACCACACCGCCCACGCGCACCCGGTCGGCATTGACGTCGACGCCGACGCCCCGGCGCTAGCCTCCTCGGCCGACGGCACGCCGATCGCCTACTGGCGCAGCGGCCGCGGCCCGGCACTCGTCCTCGTCCACGGCACCACCGCCGACCACACCCGCTGGCAGGACGTGCTGCCGCTGCTGCGCCCGCACGTCACCGTCTACGCGATGGACCGCCGCGGACGCGGCGGCAGCGGCGACACCCCCGAGTACTCGCTCGCTCGGGAGGCCGCCGACGTCGCCGCCGTCGTCGACACCGTCGCCCACTCGACCACGGGCCCGGTCGACGTCCTCGGCCACTCCTACGGCGCCACCTGCGCCCTCGAAGCCGCCCTGCTCACCACGAACATCCGGCGCCTCGTGCTCTACGAGTCCGGCGCCGGCACCGTCCCGATCCCGCCTGGCCTCATCGACCGGATGACCGCACTGATCGCCGGCGGCCGGCGGGCCGAAGTGGTCACCATGGTCCTGCGCGACCTCGCCGGAATGACCGAAGACCAACTCGCCCTGGCCACGGCCGCGCCGTCCTGGCCGCACCGGGTCGCCGCCGCCCACACCGTGGTCCGCGAACTGCGCGCCCACGACACCTACCGGTTCGACCCCGCGCGGTTCGCCGCCTGGACCCTGCCCACCCTGCTGCTGACCGGCTCCGAAAGCCCCCCCGATTATGCCGCCTCCACCGCCCTGCTCGCGTCAGCCCTGCCCGGCGCGCGCATCGTCACCCTCCACGGTCAAGGGCACGTCGCCATGCTCACCGCCCCCGACCTGTTCACGCGCGAGGTCCTGACCTTCGTCCACAAAGACCGCGACCGATGACGGGGCGACACCTGGATGGCTCAACCCACGGATCCACCGCCGACTGGACCGCCGCCACCACTGCCGGCTCGCCGCCTCGCTCGCGTCCGGGGATAGCCGAGGCGGCCGAGCATGCCTCACAGCTCGAGCGTCCCGCCGCCTGCTCGCCGCGCAGGAATTCGGGCGCCATCGGCTCCCGAGGGCGGTCCGTACGGACGTGCTCGGTCGTCCATCCCGTCGTGTCCGGCCCGGACGGCGGACGGGCCTCGCCATGCCGGCCGGCCCCGACCAAGGCACCGACGAGCAGCGAAGCCATGCACCTGGTGGTGGAGTGGAAGGCTCCGGCGACCCCGGCAAGCCCCGGCACGTCGGGACGCCGTGGTGGTCGTTGTCGCTGTGGGTCACCAGGACGGCGTCCAGCCGGGGCACGTCGTGGGCCGCCAGCGGCATCTCGATCATGATGGGCATGTCGAAGACCTGGAGCAGGGGGCCGACCATGAGGGTCGTGCTGCGGCTGATGACCAGGAACCCGGCCATGCCGAGCCAGCGGAGGGTGGTGCCGGCAGAGGCGTCGAAGGCCTCCTGGCCCAAGCGCCGTGTCGCCAGGCCCTGGCCTGCACCCGCGTGAGTCGTCCCCGGTGGTGGTCACAGGTTCGCCGCGATCCTCACCGGTCCCAGACGGCCGCGGGAGTTACTGCCGGTACCCCTTTCGGCGGGCCTCCCCTCCGGCGATGACAGGTGGTTGGCTCGTGCCGGACGGAGGAGGTGGCAGGTCAGCTGGACGCTTCGATGACGAATGCGACGTCGGCACCGGTG
Source organism: uncultured Actinomycetota bacterium (assembly GCA_963750565.1). Taxonomy (GTDB): domain Bacteria; phylum Actinomycetota; class Actinomycetes; order Actinomycetales; family Kineosporiaceae; genus R-H-3. The sequence continues at coordinate 13,622 of CAVVRA010000003.1, forward strand.
TCGGCGTTGGCGCCGTTCCGGCGCCGTGCGTTCTTCTGGTTGTGGCTCGGGGTGGTGGTGGCCAGCGTCGGGTACTGGGCGCAGACCGTCGGTGCCCAGTGGCTGTTCGTGAACGACCCGAACGCCGCCACGATCGTGCCGCTGGTGCAGACGGCGAGCACGCTGCCGATGATGCTGCTCGCCCTGCCGGCGGGCGTCCTCGCCGACGCGTTCGACCGGCGCTGGCTGATGTTCGGCGTGCAGGTCTACTTCGTCGTGACCGCCGTGCTGCTCGCGGTGCTCACCGGGGCCGGGCTGATGCCGCCGGCGCTGCTGCTGGCGTTCACGTTCGCGATCGGCGCTGGGCAGGCCGTGCTGTCGCCGACCTGGCAGGCGATGATCACCGAGCTGGTGCCGCGGGCCGAGCTGGCGGCGGCGACCCGGCTCGACATGGTGAGCGTGAACGTCGCCCGGGCCGCCGGGCCGGCCCTGGCCGGCGTGGTGATCGCCCGCCGGGGTGTGCCGCCGGTCTTCGCGGTGACCGCCGTCGCAGCCGGGGTGCTCGCGGTCGTCCTGCTGGCGTGGCGTCGTCCGCGGGTGGTCACCGGTGAGCGTGACCCCTTCCTGCCGGCCCTGGTCGCAGGTGGCCGCTACGTGCGCAACGAGCCCGTCGTCCAGCGGCTGCTGGTGCGGTTCGCGTCGTTCGTCGTTCCGGCGTGCGCCGTCTGGGCGCTGCTACCGCTGATCGCCAGCCGGCAGTTCGGGCTGGGCGCCAACGGCTACGGGCTGCTGTTCGCCGCCCTGGGCTCGGGTGCGGTGGCCGGGGCGCTCGGGCTGGGCCACGTCAAGCGGTACCTGTCGTCGAACGCGGTCGTCGGCCTGGCCGCGGTCTGCTTCGGGATCGCGTTCGCCTCGCTGGTCGTGGTGCCGGCCGTCTGGTGGGCGATCCCGCTGCTCGTCGTCTGCGGGTTCGGCTGGACGGCGACGGTGTCGACCGTGATCTCCGAGCTGCAGCTGTTCCTGCCCTCGTGGGTGCGGGCCCGCGCCATCGCGATCTACCTGATCGTGTTCCTCGGGTCCCAGGCGGCCGCCTCCCCGGTCTGGGGCCTGGTCACCGAGAACGCCGGGCTGCGGCCCGCGGTCCTCGCCGCCGGGGTGCTTGTTGTGGCTAGTGCCGCCGGCGGGCTGATCTGGAAGATCCCCGACAACGCGCACCTCGACCGCACCCCGGCCGCGTACTGGGGACCGGCCACCATCACCCTCGAACCCGAGCCGCAGACCGGCCCGGTCGTGGTGGCGATCGAGTACGACGTCGCGGACGACCGGGAGGCCGCCTTCCTGGCCGCCATGGAGCACCTGCGGCTGTCCCGGCTGCGCAGCGGCGCGTCACGCTGGGAGCTCCACCGGGTTGGGGAGAGCCCGGAGGTGTTCGTCGAGCAGTTCCAGGTGCCGACCTGGCAGGAGCACCTCCGCCAGCACGACGGACGCCTCACCGCCGAGGACCAGGCGATCGAGAACGCCGCGTTCGCCCACGTGCTCGGCACCCCGCGCACCCGGCACTACCTGCCGCCCCGCACCGAGCGGACCTCCCTGGCTCCGCGTGACCGGCCACTGTCGCAGGGTGCCGGGGGAGCTGGTCAGCTTGGCCGGGGTGGTCGCTGACCTGCACTTGTCCCACCAGTGACCCGCCCCACCCGGCACGCATCGACGCGGACGTCGCCCAGCGTCGGACATGTCGAACAGACCTCGAGGTGCCGGGTCGCTGCCTGAACGCTGATCCGCGGCGTGCGGGCTGCAGGTCGCGCTCGGCCCGGATCTCGACTCGGGCAGGCCTCGTGCGGTCCCCGACGCTGCACGGTGACCAGGACGACGCGCACGCTGCTCCGGGTCGGTCAGCGGCGAGCGCCGAGGTGCTCCGGGCGACCCGCCGGGCGGCTGCGGGGATCCAGGTCGGTGACCACCGACCGGTGGCTGGCTGCCTGCGCACGGCGGGCGTCCCTCGACGCTGTCCGGCTACGTCTCGACCGCGAAGGCCGAGCGCGGACCCCGTTCGGCAGCCGCCGGGCGTCGCAGTTGACACCGCAGGCCATGAGTGCAGCGAGGCAGGTCGGGCCGTGGCCGTGGCGGGGTGGGGTTGCGACTGTGGCGGGCCGGGTGCGGTGCCCACGGTCAGCGTTTCGGCCGTGCCTACCGCGCCGGCGTCCTCGTCGCACTGCCGTTGCGCGGCCCGTCGAGCGCCCGACGCGGTTGGACGTTCCCTTCGGCGCTGGGCTCGTCCTTGGATATGTGGCGATCGGCTCCTGGTCTCGGGCTCATGGTCCCGGGTGAGGCCACCTCCGCATCGCCGAGAGTGGGTGCCTGCACGGAGGCACCGTGCCGTCCGTCGAGGTCGGTCCGCTTGGGGGCAGCCGGTCGGAGAGCGACCCACGGTGGGCCGGAGTCGAAGGTTCGCACGGTGATCGCAAGCGTCGTCCGGGTGTCTGGCCCGGGCGAGGGGAGACGAGAAGGCGACGCGTGTGACTGCACTTCTGATGACGGGTTTTCCTGGTTTTCTGGGGTCTGCTCTGCTGCCGCGGTTGCTGGCACGTCGCGTGGGGGTGCGGGCGTTCTGTGTGGTTCAGCCTCAGCACATGGTTGTGGCGCGGCGTCGGGTCCTCGAGATCGAGATCGGGTTTCCGGATACCGTGGGCCGGGTTGTGTTGGTGGAGGGGGACATCACCGCGCCGGGGTTGGGGTTGGATCCGGCGGCGCGCGATGCGGTCGGGGAGGTGAACGAGGTCTGGCATCTGGCGGCGGTCTACGATCTGAGGGTCCGCGAGGGGGTGGCCCGTCGGGTCAACGTGGATGGGACGGGGCGGGTGGTGGAGTTCTGCCGGTCGCGTCCGGGGTTCAGTAGGTTGCAGTATGTCAGCACGTGCTTCGTCAGCGGGCGGTATGAGGGCGAGTTCACCGAGGATGCGCTCGATGAGGGGCAGACGTTCTACAACCATTACGAGTCCTCGAAGTTCGAGGCGGAGGTTCTTGTCCGCAAGGCGATGGCGGACGGTCTGCCGGCGACGGTCTACCGGCCGGGGATCGTCGTCGGGGACTCCCGCACCGGTGAGACCCAGAAGTATGACGGCCCGTACTTCGTGGCGGCGTTCCTGCGTCGGCAGCTCCCGGTGGCGGTGTTGCCCGCCGTGGGTGAGGACGTCACGACGTCGTTGGTGCCCCGGGACTTCGTCATCGAGGCGATGGACCGGCTGTCGGTGCTTGATCGGTCGGTCGGGAAGACGTACGCCCTGACGGACCCGGACCCGCCGACGGCGCGGCGGGTCGCCGAGGTGTTCGCCGCCCACCTGGGCAGGCGGGTGATCTGGGTGCCGTTGCCGCTGGGTGTCACCCGGGTCGCGCTGGCCTGGGTGCCGGGGCTGGCACGGGTGCTGGGGCTGCCGGCCGAGGCGTTGGACTATTTCGCCACCTCGACGACCTACTCGACCGTGAACACGGTCGCGGACCTCGCCGGGAGTGGGGTGCGGTGCCCGCCGTTCGAGAGTTACGCCGGGAGGCTGCTGGACTTCATGGTCGAGCATCCGGAGATCGACTCTTCGGCGATGGTCTGACCGAGTAGAACACGGCGGGTAGGTACGACCCAAGGGAGTCACGATGTCAAGGCCCAGGCCCACGCTCGTCGTCAATGTCAGCCTGACCGGGTCGGACCGGGACTACGACGAGCAGGTGACCTTCCTCGGGCATCGTTTCCGGATCGTGCGGTTGGGGACCGACGGGGACGTCGCGGCCGCGGAGGCACTCGTGCGTCGGTGGGCCGACATGGCCGCCGCGATCGCCGTCACCGGTGTCCGGGAGGCACGGGCGGCGGGACTCTACGACGGGAGCCTGGCGGCGGTCGAGCGGGTCAAGCGGGCCACCTCGACGGTGCCGGTGACTGACGGGCATGCGTTGCGCGACGTGCTGCAGGAGTGGGCGATCCGGCATGTCGACAGCGAGATGCCGGGCTATTTCACCAATGCGCGGATCGTGGTCCTGGGCGGGGTGAACCACGACCGGACCACCCGGATCCTTCGCGAGTTCACCCAGAACCTGCAGTTCGCCGACCCGCTGCTGCGATGGGACCTGCCGGCCAGGCTGGATGCCAACCCCGTGCTCGGGCTCGCGGCGACCGTGGGACTGTGGCCGATGCGCAGGCTGCCGGGCCCCGTGCAGTCGCAGATCAAGTCACCGGGCCAAAGGATCAGCCACGCGATGGCGCGCAAGGCCGCGCGCAGCGCCGACGTGGTGGTCGCCACGTACGACGAGCTGGTCGGGTTCGGGCTGGAGGACCTGGCCGGCAAGACCGTCGTCACCTCGGCGGTCTCCGACGACCGGCTCGCCGAGCTGGGCGGCCGCGGCGTCGACATGGTGCTCGACGCCACCCCGCAGCCGTTCCACGTGACCGTCGTGGCGGCGGTCCTGGAGGCCATGATGCTGGCGATCACATCCGGCTCCGGGCGGCTGACCGACGACGACCTGCTCGACATGATCGTCTCGGCGGGTCTGGAGCCCCGGGTGCTCTACCCGAACGGGCCCAAGCGCAAGAGCAGGTTCGCCTTCGTCATCCACCCCCTGTCCCAGGAGTACTTCCGCAGCGTCGAGCCGCTCGGGACGATCGCCAAGGTAGCGCCCGCGGTGGTGATGGACGTCGTGGAGAAGGCGCTGGCCTACGCCCCGCCGTTCACCTACAGCCACGTCACCGGCATCACGTCCCCCACCGGCGCAGAGGCCGAGGGCTGGCTCATCACGGTGGGCGGAACCCCCAAGGAGCTGATGGCCCACAGCCCCGAGTTCACCTACGGACGGCTGCTCGCCGCGGCCGAGACCGCCCGGAAGCTGGGCGCCCAGGTCATGGGCCTGGGTGCATTCACCAAGGTCGTCGGTGACGCCGGCGTGACCGTTGCCAAGCGGGCCCCGCTGCCGATCACGACCGGCAACAGCTACAGCGCCTCCGGTGCCCTGTGGGCGGCGCACGAGGCGCTGCTGCAGCTCGGGCTCGCCGAGACCGACGACCGGGGACGGATCAAGGGCAAGGCCATGGTCGTGGGCGCCACCGGGGCCATCGGCTCCGTCTGCGCCCGGCTGCTCGCGCTGTCCAGCGACGAGCTGTGGCTGGTGTCGCCCGAGTCGGCGAAGCTGCTGGCCCTCAAACACGACATCGAGCGAAGCACCCCCCGGGCGCAGGTTCATGTCGCGGCCACCCCCAACGAGCATCTTCCGGACATGGACCTCGTCGTCACCGCCACCTCGGGGGCCGGGAAGCGCGTCCTGGACATCATGGCGGTCAAACCGGGCTGCGTCATCACCGACGTCGCCCGCCCGCTGGACCTCTCCGCAGACGACGTGGCCAAGCGCCCCGATGTGCTGGTGATCGAGTCCGGCGAGATCCAACTCCCCGGCGACGTGAAGATGCGGAACATCGGCCTCCCACCCGGCGTGGCCTACGCCTGCCTGGCCGAGACCGTCGTACTGGCCCTCGAAGGGCGCTACGAGACCTTCACCGTCGGCCGCAACATCGAATGGGAAAAGGTCAAGGAGATCTACAAACTGGGACTCAAACACGGCATGAAACTCGCCGTGATCTCCGGCGTCAACGGCGTCTACACCCCGCAAGACATGACCAAGATCCGCGAACTCGCCCTGGAACACCGATCCCAGACCGTGCAGAGCTGACCGGCCGGGGCCGGCTGATCCACCGCGACCGGCGCGCCGAGCCGTCGTCTTGGCGACGGGCTCCCGGCCGGCGGTGCCGTCCGGTTGGGACGTCGACCGGACGACGGTCATCACGTCCGACCACGCGCCGGCCCTGAGAAGGCGCCGGCGAGCGCGATCATCGTGGGTGCCGGTTCCGTCGGCGTCGAGTTCGCGAGCTTGTGGCAGTCCTTCGGCGCGCAGTCTCCCTTCTGGCCTACGTCTGCGTGCCGGGTCCCTGACCCCGGCTCGGCTGGGGCCACCCGAGCCGGTGGGTGCACGCGCCCGGCGAGGGTTACCCGGCCGCCGGTCGTGCGGGTGACCCCCTCCGAAGTCGGTGTCCTGGGGTCGACGATGGCTTCAGGAGGTGCAGCTGTGGATCAGCGTGTCCGTGTCCTGGTCGTCGACGACCATGACATCTTTCGCCGGGCGCTCGGGGCAGTCGTGTCCGAGACCGAGGGGTTCGTCGTGGTCGGTTACGCGTCGACCGGCGAGGAGTCGCTCGTCGCGGCCGAGGAGCTCGCTCCGGATCTCGTGCTCATGGACGTCAACCTGCCGGGGATCAACGGCATCACGGCCGCCCGCCGACTGCGGCAGCGCGCCACAGCAGCGATGGTGATCCTGCTCTCGACGTACGACGAGGCCGACTTCGGTGGCCTCGCGGACGACGGCGGTGCGCTCGCCTACGTCCCGAAGTCGGCGTTCGGGCCGGAGCGGCTCAGGGAGCTGTGGGCCGCGGCGGGCTGAACGCCCGGGTGACCGTCGGGAGGCGCCGCGGCGGCCGGGACATCGTCTTGCTCGTCCTCGTCCTCGTCGATGGGCAGCTCGACGAGGAGGCGGGTGCGCTCGGCATGATCGGGGCCCGTCATGACATGGCCGCCACAGGCCTCGACCCGGTCGGTCAGCCCCGGCCCGTCGTCGGAGAACGCGCGCGTCGGGTCGTTCGCAGTCACCGACAGGACGACGCGGTCGCCCGGCGTCCCGGACCCGACGCCGAGGTCGACGGTGACGCTTCCCAGCGCCCGCGCCGACTCGACGGCGCAGAAGTAGGTCGCGAGCTCGATGCGCCGCCGGAAGCGGGTTCCGGCGGCGAGTCCCGAGATGGTGAGGTCCATGCGGCCGGGATGACGGGCCGCGTAGTCGATGAGTGCGTCGGCCAGGCCGCGGCGGGCCAGGACCGGTGGGTAGACGCCACGGGCGATCTCGCGCAAGGCGTCGAGGGCCTGGGCGACGCGTTCGGAACCGTTCTCGACGAGCGCGACAGCCGCCCGGGTGTCGGACATGCCGTCGGCACGCTTCAGGGTCTGCCGAAGCGCATCGAGGTGGGGCAGCACCTCGGTGTGGACCGTGCGCGCCAGCCGCTGGCGCCCGGACTCCTGAGCGGCGAGCAGCCGACGCTGCGACGCCTCCAGCTGGGCAGCCTGGCTCCGCGCCGTCTCGATCCCGGTGGCCAGAGAGGCGGTGAGCCGGACGGTGCGGAAACCCAGCCCGGCCTGCGTCGCGATGTCCGCCAGCAACGCGCCGTCCGCGGCGGACAGACGCCGACCCCGGGGCATCGTCAGGGCGATCTCGCCGAGCTGCGCGGTTCCGTGCCAGACGGTGACGGTCGTGTCCGCCGGTGCGCTGCGGGACCCGTTTCCGGCACCACCGTCGGGGAGGCTCGCGACCAGGTCCTCCCCGCCCGGGACGTAGAGCCGTACCGTGATCTGAGCTGCCCCGGTGCCCAGGGCCGCGGCCTCGGCGACGGCTGGGAGCACCTGTTCGACGGACACCGAGTCGGCCAGCTGCCGGGACAGCTCCGCGAGGGCTTCGTACGGCGCTGCGCGGCGTCCGTAGACGACCCGGTCGGCCAGCCTGCGCACCTGACCGCGTACGGGCTGGAACGCGACCGCGACGACCGCGGTGGCGAGCACCGAGACCCAGTACCGCTGCGAGACCTGCCCGCCGACGAGCGCGCCGACGAGCACGACGACGGCGACGTAGCCCACCGTGACGAAGACGACGGCGAGCGCGCCGACGACCGTCCGGTTGATGACGATGTCGATGTCGTACAGCCGGTGGCGCAGGATCGCCACCCCCGTGGCCGCCGGGACGCACGCGTACGCCACGAACAGCGGGACGACGGCCCAGGGGCTTGAGTCGTCGTACTGTGCCAGCGCGAAGCCGGCCACGAGCGCGAGCGCGGCGACGGTCGGCCAGCGCAGCTGCTGCCGCTGGACGCGGGTCGACCGGCGGCGGCGCACGAACAGGCTCGCGGTGGCCAGTGCGAGCAACAGGACGCTCAGCAGCGCCGACACCAGGTCCAGCAGGGATACGACGGCGGGCGGTGGGACGGTCAGGCCGCGCGCGGCGACGGTGTCGAGCCGGACCATGAGGATGCCGGCCACGGTGCAGACCTCGGCGAGCGGGATCGCCCAGAGCAGCGGACGCCACCGGCGCGACGGCAGGTGTCCGTCCGGGAACAGCAGGAACGCCGCGGCCAGCACCGACAGCGTCCACTTCGCATCGAGGGCGACGCTCACGAGCTCGACGACCTGCCCCGTCCGGCGTGGTACGAGGTCACCGTCGACGAGCACCCGGTACCCGAAGGCCTGGCAGGCCAGGCCGACCGCGAGCCCGAGCTGGCCGACGAGGAACAGCCATCCGATCGGGTTGCGCGGGTGCCGGGTGGCCACCAGCGCTCCGATGAGCGACCCGAGGACCGCGCCGGCGGAGATGATCGGGAACGAGTTCGGCCCGGTGACCGGATCGACAAGGGACGCGGAGCCGGTCAGGACGAGCGCTCCCTGGGCGAGGACCGCCCCGGCGGTCACCGTGAACAGCGTCCAGGCCAGGCGATCGACCGGAGGCCGCAGCGTCATGAGAGGCCACGTGACGACGGGCCGCGTCCCGGACGGTCCCTTGACGACCGGCCCCGTCACGACGGGTCCCCTACGGACGTGACCGGCACGGCGAGCTCGATGCGCGTCCCTGCGTCCCGCGTCGAACGGATGTCGACCGTGCCTCCCACAGCGGCGATCCGCTCGGCGATGTTGCGTAGCCCGCGGCCGCCGTCGCCGACCTCGTCGGGCGCGAAGCCGTGCCCGTCGTCGCCGACGACCGCTCGGACGCCGCGCGCGTCGCCGTCCAGCTCGATCGTCACGCGGCCGGCGTCCGCGTGCTTGGCGACGTTCTGCAGAGCCTCCGCGCAGCAGTAGTACAGCGCCTGCTCCACCTCGGCCGGGTACCGCGGCAGTCGCCTTCCGACGACCTCGGCGGGCACCGGACAGGTGTCCGCGACCGCGTGCAGCGCCGCCTCAAGACCCGCTGTCGCGATGAGCCGTGCCCGCCCCGAGACGACGCCGAGCAGCTCGTCCTGCGCGACGTCGACGGCGTCCGCCAGGCTTGAGATGAGGTCGGGGCCCCGATCGCCGCGCGCCAGCCGGGAGCGCGCGACACGCAGGTTGACGGCCAGCGCCACGAGCTGCTGCTGCGCCCCGTCGTGGATGTCCCGTTCGAGCCTGCGCCGCTCCTCGTCCTCCAGTGCAACGATCCTCCGCCGTGACCGGGCGAGGGCGTCCGCCCGGGCCTGCACCACGCGGTACCGCTCCTGCAGCTCAGCAGCGAGCGCGAGGTTGCGCAGCACGAGCCCGGCGCTGGCCGCGAGACGGTCCAGCAGCTGCTCCTCGACCGGCGCGAGCGGTGCGCCCTCGCGGGTCCGCACCCGAAGGGCGCCGAGCAGCTCGCCGCCGTGCCACACGGCGCGCACGTAACCGTCCGGACTTGCCCGGACCAGCTCGGGGGGTTCGGCATGACCGATCGGTCGCGGCCACGCGCCGGCCGGCTGCATGTGCTCCCCGACGACGACCCAGACCTCGGCCTCCTCGGCGCCGAGGCCGTCGACGAGGGCGCGGGCCATCCGGGCCGCCGCATCCTCCGGAGAGGCCTGCCCGGCCGTGCCCGACAGGAAGCGCGTGAGTACCCGCACCGGGGACGACGGCCGTCCGGCCCAACGGTCGGTCCATGCGGACAGCCTGTGGCGCAGCGGGTCGAAGCCGATGGCGACGAGCGCGGTCGCCGCGACGGACAGCACGGCGCTCGGGGTCCTCGGGCTGCCGGCCAGGCGACCGCCCCCGACGACGACGACGGAGTAGACCGTCCCGACGAAGGCGGCCATCCCCGTCAGGACGACGACGTCGGCGGCCAGGACCCGACCGCCGCGGCGCGCGACGCGCAGCCCGTGCATACGCAGGAGTGTCCCCCCGCCGGCGGCAATCGGCACGGGCCCTGTCCGCACCTGCGGGGTGCGGCTGGCCGCTCCCAGGCCGACGGTGCGCCCGGAGGACGTCCCCGTCGGGTGCGCGACTGCGCGACAGCCTGATTGGGCCGGCGCCCAGTCACGGGAGCGATCGACGTCCACCACGAGCATGACGACCACGACCGTCGCCGCGCACGCGCCGTCGGGGCCGGCAAGACCCTACGGGGCCTGCGAGTCCGCCGTCCACGTCCTTCGCGACGTCAGCGTCACGATGGCGGCCGGCGAGTTAGCCTCGATTCCCGGCAACTAGTCGGGTCGGTGAGCCGCGGAGGACCGGGTCCCCGTCCGGTCCGGGCGAGGTCGCGATCGACGCGACGTCGGCACGAAGGGCCGGATCACGGTCCCCGTCCGGGACCGGTCGCCTCGAGGAAGGCCAGCACGGCCATGACACGCCGGTTGACCTCCGTCTCCTCGGCCAGACCGAGCTTGTGGAACACCGAGCCGATGTGCTTCTCCACCGCCCGGTCGCTCATGAACAGGAGCTTGGCGATGCTGGCGTTGTTGCGTCCCTCAGCCATCGCGGAGAGCACTTCGCGCTCGCGCTCCGTGAGACCGGCCAGCGGCGAGGTCGCCTGCGCGGACGACCGCGCGAGCAGCCGCTCGACGACCTTCGGGTCCAGTGCGGAGCCGCCACGCGCGACGTCGTGCAGGGCACGGACCAGCTCCTCGATCTGCGCGACACGCTCCTTGAGCAGGTAGCCCAGACCGGCGACGCCGTTCTGGAGCAGGTCGAAGGCGTAGTCGTCCTCGACGTACTGAGACAGCACGAGCACCCCGGTGTCCGGGTGCTCGGCCCGGATTCGCTTCGCCGCGTCGATCCCCTCCGTGGTATGCGTCGGCGGCATACGGATGTCGGTGAGGACCGCGTCCGGTGAGTGCTCTGCGACCGCATGGAGCAGGGACTGCGGGTCGCGAACGGTCGCGACCAGATCGATCTCGTCGATGTCGCCGAGCAGGGCGGCCACGCCCTCGCGCACCAGGTAATTGTCCTCCGCGAACACCACGCGCAGCGGCATCCATGAACTCTAGCCGCGCCGGGCGGCCAACCCCACCCCCGCCGCTCGGGGTGGCCGCCCGGTCGGGCTCGGCCTCCCCGCCGCGAGTCGGCGCCTGTCCCCGGCCGACGTGCGGCTCGCACAGCCGATCCGTCGCACTGTCCGGACGACGATCGACGTGTTCGAAAGCGTCGGCCGTCCCGGCCGACCGAGACGCACGCGGAGCAAGCCATGACGACCACGTCGACACCGACCCGGCCCGGACCGGGCTACCTCACGCACACCCACCGCGCGGAGCAAGGCTTCTGCAGCGTCTGCGGCAGCGTCTGGCCCTGCTGGCGCGCGCGACGCAGCGTCCCCGCGGCGACCTCGCTCACCGCACTGACCTGAACGCTTCGGCACCTCGTCCAGCACCGGCCCGGACAACCGGTCCGGGCCCTCACCTCGGGAGAGCCCAGTGCACCCCATCACCAGCCTCGACCTGGCACACGGGCACATCCGTGTCGCCATGTCCGAAGCCCGCCGTCACCGCCTGACCCGCGCCGTCCGCCGGAGCGTGGCGTCGTGAGCGCCCCCGTCCTCGCGACGGTCCGCAGTCGGCCCCTCATGGCGTTCCTCCTGCTGTCCTGCGTGCTGTCCTGGATCCCCTGGCCGTTCTACGCGGCGGGCCTCTTCCCCTTCCCCATTGCACCGTTCGGTCCCTGCCTCGCCGCGCTCGTGGTGCTCGCGACGACGCACGGTCGCGCTGGGGTGCGGGACCTCCTCGCTCGGATGGTGCGTTGGCGCGTCCCGGCACGCAGCTACCTGCTGGCGATCGGTCTGCCCGTCCTCGTGAGCGGCACGGCGGTCGTCGGCGTGGTCGTGGCCGGTGCTCCGCGGCCCGACCTGAGCGGGATCGCCGAGCTTCCGATCGTCCTGGTCCTCCTGCTCGTCGTGCCGGGCATCGGCGGGGCGTGGGAAGAGCCCGGTTGGCGCGGCTACGCACTGAGCCGGTTCGAGCACCGGGTTCGGCTGGCTCGTCGGCCCGCTGCTCCTCGGCCTCGTCCACACGTTCTGGCATCTGCCGCTCTTCGTGAACGGCGACATCCTGCCGACCGACGTCCTGATCATCACCGCTGCGAGCGTCGTCTTCGCGGCAGTGATGCACTCCTCGCGGGAGAGCGTGCTCATCGCGATGCTCTTGCACGCGACGAACAACACCGTGTCCGGCGAGTTCGCCAGCCAGCTGTTCACCGGCTCGGACAAGGCGCTCGTCGGCTGGCTGCAGGCCGCCGGCTGGTGGGTCGTCGCCGCTGTCTGCATCACCGTCCACCAGCGCAGGCAGGCGGGTGCGCGAGGGGCCGCGCGGTCGGATCTGGTGGGCGTGCGATGAACCCGCCGAACCGTCGGCTGCGCGACGTCCGCGCTGCCTGCCGGGCCGGCAGTCTCCTCGTCGTCTGCGTCCTGGACCGGGTCGCGGGTCGGGGCCGGACCCCGGAGGGAGCGCCGGGCCGGACCGGGCGGCGATCCTCGTGACGGCCGTCGGGCTCGCGCCGACAGCGACCGGACGGCGCATCGGTTCGGCCGCCCAGCCCCGCGCCGCCGAGACTGCGGTCGTCGCCGCAGCCTCGCTCGTGCGGTTGCGGGGCACCGCGCGAGCCGGTAGCAGCTCCACGGTGCCCCGCGGTCGGTCCGGTGACGGAACGGCGAAATCCGTCGACCAAGAACCTCCGGGGCGGGTCAGACGTCGAACCGGTCGAGGTTCATGACCTTGTCCCACGCGGCGATGAAGTCGCGCACGAACTTCTCCTTCGAGTCGTCGCTCGCGTAGACCTCCGCCACCGCACGGAGCACGGAGTTCGAGCCGAAGACGAGGTCGGCGCGGGTGGCCGTCCACCTCTGCTCGCCCGTGCTGACGTCGCGACCCTCGAACGTCTCCTCGTCCTCGGACGTCGCGGTCCACGTCGTGCCGAGGTCGAGCAGGTTGCCGAAGAAGTCGTTCGTCAGCACCTCCGGCGTGTCCGTGAAGACGCCGTGCTTGGACTGCTGGACGTTCGCGCCCAGCACCCGCAGGCCGCCGACGAGCACGGTCATCTCGGGAACCGTCAGCGTCAGCAGCTGCGCCCTGTCGACGAGCAGCGCCTCGGTCGGCCGTCCGTTCGCCTTGCCGAGGTAGTTGCGGAACCCGTCGACGGTCGGTTCGAGGACGGCGAAGGACTCGACGTCCGTCTGCTCCTGCGACGCGTCCGTGCGGCCGGGCGTGAAGGGGACGACGACGTCGGCGCCGGCGGCCTTGGCGGCCGTCTCCACTGCCGCGCACCCACCGAGCACGATGAGGTCCGCGAGCGAGACCTGCTTGGCGCCGGCCCGGGCGTTGAACTGCTGCTGGATGCCCTCCAGGGTGCGCAGGACCTTCGCCAGCTGGGCGGGCTCGTTGACCTCCCACTGGTTCTGCGGGGCGAGCCGGATGCGCGCCCCGTTGGCCCCGCCGCGCTTGTCGGTGCCACGGAACGTCGACGCCGAGGCCCAGGCGGTCGCGACCAGCTCGGAGACGGACAGTCCCGAGTCGAGGATCGTTGTCTTGAGCTCGGCGACGTCCCCGGGCCCGACGAGCTCGTGGGTGACGGGAGGGACGGGGTCCTGCCAGATCTGCGGTTCGCCCGGGACGAGCGGGCCGAGGTAGCGCGCAATCGGCCCCATGTCGCGGTGGGTGAGCTTGAACCACGCCTTCGCGAAGGCGTCGGCTAACTCCTGCGGGTTCTCGTAGAAGCGGCGCGAGATCCGCTCGTAGCTCGAGTCCACCCGCAACGCGAGGTCCGTCGTGAGCATCATCGGGGCGTGCTTCCTCGACGGGTCGTGGGCGTCGGGCACCAGGTCCGCCGCAGCCGGATCCGTGGGCTTCCACTGCTTCGCGCCGGCCGGGCTCGTGGTCTGCTCCCACTCGAAGCTGAACAGCGTCTCGAAGTAGCTGTTGTCCCAGGTGACGGGGGTGGGCGTCCACGCCCCCTCGAGACCGCTCGTGATCGCGTCGTCCCCCTTGCCGGTGCCGTGGCGGTTCTTCCAGCCCAGGCCCATCTCCTCGAGGGGGGCGGCCTCCGGCTCGGGCCCGACGTTGCCGACCGGGACGGCGGCACCGTGGGTCTTGCCGAACGTGTGCCCCCCCGCGATGAGTGCGACGGTCTCCTCGTCGTTCATCGCCATCCGAGCGAACGTCTCCCGGATGTCCCGGGCCGCGGCGAGCGCGTCCGGGTTGCCGTTCGGGCCTTCCGGGTTGACGTAGATGAGGCCCATCTGCACGGCGGCGAGGGGGTTGGCGAGCTCACGGTCGCCGCTGTAGCGCTGGTCGTCGAGCCACTCGGCCTCGTTGCCCCAGTCGACCTGCTGGGGCTCCCAGACGTCCTCGCGACCGCCGCCGAAGCCGAAGGTCCGCAGCCCCATCGACTCCAGGGCGCAGGTGCCGGCGAGCACCATGAGGTCGGCCCACGAGAGCTTCCTGCCGTACTTCTTCTTGACCGGCCAGAGCAGCCGGCGCGCCTTGTCGAGGTTCGCGTTGTCCGGCCAGCTGTTCAGGGGCGCGAAGCGCTGTTCCCCGGAGCCCGCGCCGCCGCGGCCGTCGCTGATGCGGTAGGTGCCCGCGCTGTGCCAGGCCATCCGGATGAACAGCGGCCCGTAGTGGCCGTAGTCGGCCGGCCACCAGTCCTGCGACGTCGTCATCACCGCCTCGATGTCCGCCTTCACGGCCTCGAGGTCGAGGGTCTTGAACTCCTCGGCGTAGTCGAACTCCGCCCCCATGGGGTCGCCCGCGGCCGGGTTCTGGTGCAGGACGCTGACGTCCAGCTGGTTCGGCCACCAGTCCCGGTTCGACCTGGCCCGCGACGTGCGCCCGGGGGTGGCGGTCAGGGCGGGGGTCGTGTTCTGACTTTCCACGGTGCTCTCCTTGTGAGCTAGAAACGGTTCCGGTCGCAGGAATCCCCTGGGACCGTGCGGATCAGGCGGGAGGTGGATCAGAGTCAGCGCAGACGCAACAGGTCGGGCACAGGCCCCAGTAGACGACCTCGGCCTCGTCGATCGTGTAGCCGTGCCCGTCCGACGCGGTCAGGCAGGGCGTATCGCCGACGGCGCAGTCGACGTCGGCGATGTCACCGCACGACCGGCAGACGACGTGGTGATGGTTGTCCCCGACCCGTGACTCGTAGCGGGCCACCGAGCCCGCCGGCTCGATGCGCCTCACCAGGCCTGCGGCGGTCAGCGCCCGCAGCACGTCGTAGACCGCCTGGGTGGACACCTCACCGAGATCCTCGCGGACGATGTGAACGATCGAGTCGGTGTCGGCGTGGGGGTGCTCGTGCACCGCGGTCAGCACCGCCACCCGGGGACGGGTCACACGCAGAGCAGCCCCGCGCAGCAAGGGCTCGGCATCCAACGTGGAGCGCACGGCCCGAGTCTGGACCATTTTTCTGGAGTCAGTCAAGAAACCGCCGGGCAGCAGACCCCCCCGCCACGACACGCGAGAGCGCTCCCGCCATGGAGAGTCAGGGACTGTGGTGCACCCGGACATCAGGCCAGCAGCGAGGCCATCTTCTTGGCGACGAGGTCGGTCGCGCGGCGCGGCGACAGGCGCGAGAGCCGGTCCAAAGCCCTCGCGTCCTTGCCGATGACCACGCGGAAGCTGCCGCTCTCGGCCCCCTCGATGATCTGGCGCGCGGCTTCCGCCGGGGTGGTGAGGCTGTCGGCGGACGCCGCCGCGGACTCGGCGGCTCGGCCCGGGATGGCGGCGCCGGAGTTCTCGGCGATGTGTGTGGCCACGCCGCCGGGAAAGACGACGGTCACGGTGACGCCGGTGGTGCGCAGCTCGGCATAGAGGCCCTCCGTGAGCAGCATGACGGCCGCCTTCGAGGCACCGTAGGCGCTCTGTCCCGGCACCGGGACGAACGCGCCCATGCTCGAGACGTTGACCAAGCAGCCTTCGCGGCGGGCCTGCAGGTGCGGCAGGAATGCCTTGGTCGTGTGGACGACACCCCAGAAGTTGACGGCCATGACCTTCTCGATCTGGCGGATCTCGAGGTCGGCGAACCGCACGAACGGCTGGATGACGCCGGCGACGTTGAACAGTCCGTCCACATGACCGTGCGTGACGTTCACCGTCTCGGGGAGGGCGTCGACAGCGTCCCGGTCGGTGATGTCGACGGCGTGCGTGCTGAGGCGGGCAGCGCCGGCGCCGGCGAGGGCGCTCGTCCCCGCCAGGCCTTCCGTGCTCAGGTCGACAGCGGCGACTCGGGCGCCTCGCGACAGCAGCCCCAGAGCGACCTCCCGCCCGATGCCGTTGCCACCGCCGGTGACGACGAGGACCTTGTCCCTGAGCTGCATGTCCGCTCCTGTCCGATGGGGGTTGGCGCGTCGAGGTGAGGTCAGGGGTGACGAGGGCTCCGGCGAGGGTGCCTGGCGTCGAGGTGGCCGACGTCGCGGCAGCGGCCCCAGGGTCGAACGGGGGCAGAGCTGCTGCCGCGGCTGGAGGGCCTCGTCGCGGGAGCGGTCGCCGTCGGCGTCGTTCCAGCTCAGGCTCAAGGCCACCTCTGCGCTCCGCTCGTATCCGGACAATGTTGTCCGGATATGATCCCAGCATGCCGTCGACCATGCGCCCGCGCAACAGGGGCCCGGCAGCAGCTGCGGAGAACCGGGCCGCGCTCGTGGCCGCGGGACGACGGTTGTTCGCCGAGCAGGGCTATGCGGTACCGCTCAGCGCCGTCGCCCGCGAGGCGGGGGTGGGGCAGGGGGTCCTCTACCGACACTTCCCGACGCGCACAGATCTCGCGCTCGCGGTGTTCAGCGACAACATCACCGAGATCGAGCAGCTGGCCGCGGACCACCCCGGCCCTGACTGCTTCCTCGTCCTCTGGAGGAGGGTCGTGGAGCACATGCTGGAGTCGTCGGCCTTCGTCGACGCGCTCATCCACGCCGGGGACCGGCCCGAGTGGTCGGGTGTCGAGCGACTCGTCACCGTGCTCACCGAGCCCTTGGCGCGCGCGCAGCGGGCGGGGAGGGTCGACGACCGGCTCGAGCCTGACGACGTCATCCTGCTCTTGCGCCTCCTCTACGGAGCGCTCGTCACCGCGCCGGATCCCGACACGGCTCGACGCTCGCTGCACAGAGCCCTGACCCTGGTCGACGATCGCCTTCGTGCGGCAGTGGGGGGCGAGTGATCCCCGTCGCAGCTGTCCGACCGGCACAGACGCTCCTGGGTTCGCGTCGGGCGGGTGCTCGGCCGGCAACGGGGCACGAGTTCCCGCGGCGCGGACGGGCACGTCCGGTGGAATGATCGCGCGGGTGGGGACCATCCGAAGCGTCGGGCTTGTGCTGCACCCTCGTCGCGACTGCTCGTCCGCGATGGCCGCGATCACGACCTGGGCAGGTCGTCGGAACGTCACCGTGCTGGGACTGGCCGACGAGGTGGGGCGCATCGACGCCCACGCCGTCCCGGTCGACGAGCAGCGGTTGGCCGAGGTCGATCTCGTGGTGAGCATGGGCGGTGACGGCACGATGCTGCGCGCCATGCGCCTCGCGCATGGTCACCGAGCGCCTGTCCTGGGAGTCAACGTCGGCCGGCTGGGGTTCCTCGCCGAGATCGACATTCCTCAGCTCGACGCGTCGCTGTCGGCCATCGACGAGGGCAGGTTCGTCGTCGAGGGGCGGTCTGCGGCTCGAGGAACGTTCGACGGCCGGACGGCCACCGCGTTCAACGACATCGCGCTCGTGCGCATCCCCGGCCGCGGGGGCTCCGCGGTGATCGAGCTCGCGGTGGAGGGGCACCGTTTCTTGCGTCACGCGGCGGACGCGGTGGTGGTGGCGACACCGACCGGGTCGACGGCCTACAGCTTCTCCGCCGGCGGGCCGATCGTCTCCCCCCGGGCCGAGGGGCTACTCGTCATCCCGGCCGCCCCGCACTCGGCCTTCAACCGGGCTCTCTTCCTGTCTGCGGGAGAAGGCCTGAGCCTGACCGTGCTGCCCGCCAGCGCCGAGCTCGCCGTGGAGGCCGACGGCCGCGTGATGGGCACGGTCCGGGCCGGCGACGTGGTCGAGGTCGCCATGGTGCCGTCCGCAGCCAACGTCGTCCGGCTGGGGGGAACCTCCTTCTACCAGAGGGCGCAGCGCCGGCTGGGGCTGGCCGGCTCGGTCGAGGCCGACTGAGCGCACAGGCCGGCACGCT
Organism: uncultured Actinomycetota bacterium; assembly: GCA_963750565.1. GTDB lineage: Bacteria > Actinomycetota > Actinomycetes > Actinomycetales > Kineosporiaceae > R-H-3. The sequence goes on from CAVVRA010000003.1 coordinate 31,797, forward strand.
CGAATCGTGAGATCGGCGATGCGGAGCCTCGACGGGTGGGACGTCAGCCCCTCCGTTCGCCCAGCTCGTCGGCGAGCAGGCGTCCGAGTCGCTCGATGCCGTCCTCGAGCCGGTCGTCCGGCAGCGCCGAGAAGCTCATCCGGGCATGGTTCGCTTCCTCGTGGACGGGGAAGAACGTCGCACCGGGCACGTACGCGACCTTCGCCTCGGGGAGCATCCGGTCTCGCATGAAATCCTCGGCGTCGAAGCCCTCGGGGAACGTCACCCATGTGAATAGCCCGCCTTCTGCACGGGTGCAGCGTACGGACGGCGGGAACCATCGCTCGACCGCGCCGAGTGCGACATCCCGCTTGTGCCGGTAGGACGCGCAGATCCGGCCGATGTGCGCGTCGATGTCGTACCGGTCGAGGTAGGCCGACGTCGCGGCCATGTTCAGCGTGCTGCACTGGGTGTCGGCCGCGGTCTTGAGCAAGGTGAGCGCTGTCAGGACGTCCGGCTCGGCGTGCGCCCAGCCCAGCCGCATCGACGGTGCGAGGATCTTCGAGAAGCTCCCGAGGTGGATCACCCGATGGTCCGGCGCGAGACTGCGCAGCGTCGGCAGCCGATCACCGTCGTAGCGCAGCTCGCGGTAGGGGGTGTCCTCGAGGACGACGAACCCGAAGCGGCCCGCGAGCTCGACCAGGTGCTCGCGGCGACGCAGTGACAGCGAGGCGCCGGTCGGATTCTGGAACTCCGGCACGATGTAGAGGAACGTCGGAGTACGCCCGCCGGCCGGCCAGGACGTCAGGACGTCCTCGAGGGCGTCGGTGTCCAGGCCGTCGTCATCCGTGGGTACGGTGACGTAGCGCGGCTCGTAGGGGTTGAACGCGATCAGCGCGCCGAGGAAGGTCGGGTTCTCGGTGAGGACGACGTCGCCGGGGTCCAGGAGCATCTTCGCAACGAGGTCGAGCCCTTGCTGCCCGCCCTGGACGACGAGCACGTCGTCCGCACCGGCGCGCATGCCGTCCTTCGTGAGCCGCTGCGCGACCTGCTCGCGCAGCCGGGGGTTTCCCGCGGAGGCCGTGTACTGCAGGGCGCTCGCGTGCCGCGGGGTGAGCAGGTCGGCGTACACGCTCGCGAGCTCCTCGACGGGGAACAACGCGGGGTCGGGGTAGCCCCCGCCGAACGACGTGATCGACGGGTCGTCCCCGAGGCGCAACAGCTCGCGGATGGCGTTCGGCCTGACCCGGGACATCCTGGCCGCGACGGGAGGGCTCATGCCTCGCCCTCTCCGACGCGCAGCGCGCGCCGTCCGGCGTCGATCACGGCGTCGACGCCGAGGATCTCCGGCAGCGCGCGGCCGGCTGCGCGCTGCTCGCGCCAGGCGGCCTCCCGGGTGGCGACCCGCCCGGTGAGCCGGACGACGTCCGCGAGGTGCGCCCGGGGGACCAGGACGAGCCCGCTACGGTCGCCGCGGACGACGTCCCCGGGCTCGACGACGACCCCGCCGCACTGCACGGTGACGTTGAGCGCGCCCGGCCCCTCGTTCGACCCGGTCGCCGGGTGGGTGCCGCGGGCGAACGTGGGCAGGCCGACCTCGTCGAGGCCGTCGACGTCCCGGACCGCGCCGTCGACGACGAGCCCGACCGCGCCCCGCTCGTGGATCGCCGCCCCGACGATGTCCCCGATGACCGCCGCGTCCGTCCGTCCGGCGCCGTCGACGACCAGGACGTCCCCGGGGTGGACGGCGTCCGGGCTCTTGAGGACGAAGAGGATGTCGCCGGGCCTGGTCCAGAGCGTCACCGCGACGCCACATGTCTCCCGACCACCGGCGACCCAGCCGATCCCGGGCCCGACGACCCCGACCGGGCCACCGCAGTCCGCGATCTGCGTCGTCGGGAACCGGCCGAGCGCGGCGACGAGGTCAGCGTCCGGACGCTGGCCCGGCTCGACGACGGCCCACTGCTGCGGATGGGACTTGCTCATCGGTGCCCTCCCTCGAACCCGCCCGAGGACGGTGCCGCCCGCGTTCCGGGGTCGTCATTCTCGCGTCCTGCCGGGTCGACAGTCTTCGCGGGTGGTCCTCCCGCGGCCCGAGCATCGTCACCGTCCTGTGCCTGCCGGACGACGACCGGCGCTCGTCGACCGGCCGGCACCCGCAGCGTCCGTGCTGCTTGCGCCGACCTCGGCGGCTCGGGCGACGAGGTGCGAGAGGCCCGGCACATCGCTATCGACGTCGTCGATGAGGGTGGTCGAATCCTCCCGATTCCCCCGATGACCCCCCGATGCTATGTGCCACCTGCGGTCCCGCCGCCGGGCCGACCGCGTACCGGACGCGCGCGGCCAGCCGCCGCTGTGACCGATCCAGTCGGCGAACCGGCGACCTGGGAATGTCGGCTTTCGGATGCCTGGGGCGAGGCATGGGCCCTGCAAGGGCTCGCCGGCGCAGCGATCAAGGACAGGGCGCTGCAGGACGCCGTCGGCCTGCTGCTCGAGAGCCTGGCTTCCGCGCGCCGCGCACAGAGCCGGCCCGCGGTCGCGTCCGTGCTGCAGCTCCTGGCCACGGTCGGGTTCGTGGCCGGACGTCGCGAGCTCGCGGCGGAGCTGCTGGGCGGCGCACGTCTCGTCTCGACGGAGAGGCGGCCGCTCTGGTCGGTCGAGCTGGACGGGCTCAGGGCGGTGCGGGCGGACGCGCTCAGTGCCGCGTTGGGCCAGGAGCGCCTCGAGGAGCACTGGGCGCGCGGGCGGGCACAGACGACGGACGAGATCGTCGCCATCGCGGCGCGTGAGCTTGCGACACCGTCCCCCTGACCGCCCGCTCAGCCACCGACGACCGTGGTCCACCTGGGCGTCGGGCGTGCTCGGCGACATCGCTTCAGAGCGCGAGCTCGTCGACCGAGTCCACGCGGTTGCCGTAGAAGGCCAGGTGGTCCTCGATGCCGGCGACCGCATCGTACGGCTCCTCGTACGTCCACACCGCGTTGATCCCGCGCTCGCCCGCCACAGGGATGCTGTAGTAGGCGGCCTCGCCCTTGAAGGGGCAGTAGCTGACGTGGCTTGTCCGGTCGAGGGCTGTCATGTCGACGTCCTCGCGCGGGATGTAGAGAACCGGTGCGTAGTCCGCCTCATGGACCGTCAGGGCGGACGTGCTGTCTGCGATCACCCGTCCGGCGACACGGACGACGACCCGGACAGGAGCTTGCCGGACGATGATCGGATGTCTGGGACCGGGCAGCAGGACCATCTTGTTCGTCACGCCGGGTCCAACCCGACGACGCAGTCGGTGGATTCCCGAGGGCGGCCGGATGGTGCAGGCCATGGGCCCTGGACTGTCTGCACCGGGAGCGGGTAGACCTGGAGGCACGCAGCGGGAGGCCGCCCGCCGACGGAGCTGCCGGTGGAGGTGACGGTGTGGACGTTGTCCCCATGGGCACCCGCAGCGGGCCGTGACCGTGTGGCCCGGCCGACCCTTCCCGCTCGGCGCGACGCTCGCGGAGGGCGGCACGAACTTCGCCGTGTCGAGCCCACCGGCCACCCGGGTCGAGCTCGACCTCTTCGACAGCGACCCCGACAGCGTCGGCGACGGTGACGGTGACGGTGACGGTGACGGCGTGCGCCGGGTGACGATTCCCTATGTCGACGGCGGGGTCTGGCACGCGTTCGTCCCGGGGGTTGCCGCCGGCCAGCGGTACGGCTACCGGGTGAGCGGCCCCTACGAGCCGCGGCGCGGTCTGCGCTGCAACCCGGCCAAGCTGCTGCTCGACCCGTACGGGAAGGCCACGGTCGGTGAGCTCCGCTGGGACGACAGCCTGCTGGGGTACCCGCGCGAGGACCCCCACGGCCGAAGCACGCTCGACTCCGCCGCCGCGATGCCCCGCTCGCTCGTCGTCGACCCGGCCTACGACTGGGGGGACGACGTCGCAGCCGCGCGTCCCGTACGGCGACAGCGTCATCTACGAGCTGCACGTGCGGGGGTTCACCCAGACCCATCCCGACGTCCCGCCGCACCTGCGCGGAACCTACGCCGGGCTGGCGCCACCCGCGCTGCCGTCGCCCACCTGGCGAACCTGGGGGTGACGGCCGTCGAGCTGCTCCCGGTGCAGCAGTTCTACCCCCGGCGGGACCTCGTGGAGCGGGGGCTGACGAACTACTGGGGGTACGACACGATCGGTTTCTTCGCCCCGCACGACGGCGTACTCGGCAGCGGTGCGGGGCGGACTCGCCGGTGGGCAGGTGGCCGAGTTCAAGGACATGGTGCGAGCCCTGCACGCTGCGGGGCTGGAGGTGCTGCTCGACGTCGTCTTCAACCACACGTGCGAGGGTGACCACCGCGGGCCGACCCTGTGCCATCGCGGTCTGGACAACGCCGGCTACTACCGGCTCGACCCGCACGACGCGTCGCGCTACCTGGACACGACCGGCACCGGCAACTCGCTGAACGTCGACGACCACACCTGCCTGCGAATGATCATGGACTCGCTGCAGGTACTGGGTCGAGCAGATGCACGTCGACGGGTTCCGGTTCGACCTCGCGACGTCCCTGGCCCGACGCGAGGGCGGCTTCCACCACCTCGCCGCGTTCTTCGCGCTCGTCTCGCAGGACCCCGTGATGTCCCAGGTCAAGCTCATCGCCGAGCCGTGGGACGTCGGCCAGCCGGACAGCTACCGCTCGGGCGGTTTCCCGTCGAACTGTGGAGCGAGTGGAACGACCGCTACCGGGACACCGTCCGCGACTTCTGGCGCGGCAGGCCCGGCACCCTGGCGGACTTCGCCACCCGGATCGCCGGCTCCTCGGACCTGTTCGACGCGACCGGACGTCGCCCGGCCGCCTCGATCAACTTCGTCACGGCCCACGACGGCTTCACCGTTCGGGACCTGTGGTCGTACGACCACAAGCACAACGAGGCGAACGGCGAGAGCGACCGGGACGGCCTCGACGACAACCGGTCGTGGAACTGTGGCGTCGAGGGCCCGACCGGCGACCCGGAGGTCCTCGCGCTGCGGGCCCGGCTGTCGCGCGCGCTCCTCGCAACCCTGGTGCTCTCCCGGGGGGTGCCGATGCTCCGGCACGGGGACGAGATCGGCAACTCCCAGGGCGGCAACAACAACGCGTACTGCCAGGACGGGCCGGTGTCCTGGCTGGACTGGGCGAGCGCGGACATCGACCTGCTCGCGTTCACCCGACGCGTGGTCGCCATGCGGCGGGCGCACCCGGTGCTGCGCCGTCGGCGCTACCTCGCCGACCCCGGCTACGTCGTCTGGTTCATGCCCGACGGCGCGGCCATGACCGTCGCGGCGTGGCGCCGTCCGGACGCGCACGCAGCGTTGCGATCTTCGTGGACGGAGCGGTCGCCCCCGACCATGACGAGTTCGGCCGGCCGACTCTGGACGACGACGTCCTCGTCTTCGTCAACGCGGGCCCGGAACCCGTCGCCTTCACCGTTCCGGACGTCGGCCCACCGCACGTGTGGCGACCGGGGATCGACACGTCCGCCCCGGACGGCGTCCCCGGGAGCACCGCGACGGTCGTGGACGGCGCATCGTGGACCGTGGGGGCGCGGTCCATCGCGGTGCTGTGGTCGTCCCCGCGGAGGTGACGACGCGACGTCCGTGGTTCTCGTCAGTCGCTCCGGACGACCGGGAGGTCCGGTCGATACTCGATGTGGCAGGAGTAGTAGCGCATCGAGAGTGCCCCCGCGGCCGCGTCCACGGCGCCCTCACCCACAGCGATCGTCCCGTTGAGCCACGCGTAGGAATCGGACTCGGTCGTGAAGGTCATCACGTGGATCCCGGTCCCGTCGGCGAGGTTCGACAGCCCTGTCAGCGTGAAGAGCGCGAAGGCGTCTCCCGGGAGGTCGACGGTCCCGCGCGCGTCGGGGAAGGCGTGGCTGCCGCGCAGCCGCGGATGGTTCGACCAGGTGGCGACGCCGGCCACCCGGCCCGAGAACACGGCCGTGCCCTGCCCGTACATTCGCCCGTCCCCCGCACCGGACGGCTCGACGCTCCGCATCAGGTCGTAGCGCCACTCGACGTCGCACAGACGGTCCAGCCTCATGGGTACTCCTCGGGGCACTCGCCGGCGGCACAGTGGGGCGGCACGGTGGGGCGGCACGGTGGGGCGGGATCTCGGCGCAGGCTCGAAGGGTACCCGCGCGTCTCGCACCACGCGGAGCCGTCACACGCGGGCGCACACGCCTGCAGCCCAACCTCGACCGTGAGAGGCCGAAGGGCGGCTTCACGCGGCGGGTTGCCGGGCGCCGACGCGCGCCGGGACCGCCGCACCGAGGAACAGGAGCAGCGATGACCGAGCTGTTGAGCGGGACGGACACCGACCGCGCGCTGAAGGCGAAGCACCGCGCGATGTGGGCGTCGGGCGACTACCCGGCAGTGGCCGCCGAGGCGAGCAGGTCGAGCTCGGCCTTGAGGGCTCGCGGCCAGGGCAGGAAGGCGAGCCATCGCTGCTCGACGATGAGCTGCAGCGACCGGGTCACCGTAGCCAGCGCCAGGTCGTGCGCCTCGCGCAAGAGGTGGGCGCGACCGAGGAGGGAGGCGGACCAGGCCTGCTGCCGGGCGTCGCCGCAACGCTCGGCCAGGGCGATCGACCGCCGGAGGACGTCGATCGCGGTCGGGTCGTCGGCCTGGTCGGAGGCGTCCATCCCGCGGACACCGAGGACCGCCGCCCGCGCATCGTCGGTGTCGGCCAGCTCCCACGCCCGCTCCAGCCACGCTGCGGCGGTGGCAGGCCGCCCGGCCTGCACCTCGACGACGCCCCGCTCGCGGCAGGCGGTCATCGCCGAGACGTCGTCGCCGGCTGCCCGGGCGACCCGGAGCGCCTCGTGCAGCACGATGGACCCCTCGCCGTCGCGACCGCGGACGGCGTGGACGAGGGCGCCGCCGAGCGCGGTCAGAGCCCGGGCGTGCGCCATCGCGTCGCCGCAGCGGGCCGCCTCGCCGACGGCTCGGTGCAGGCAGTCGATGCCGGCCTCCACGGCCCGGCGGCCCGGAGAGCCGCGGAGGGCTCGAGCCCGAGCGCGTCGCGTAGCAGGCGCTCGCAGACCGCGACCTGGCGCCGGGCCGCGGTGCGATCACCCGCGCCTCGACCTGGGCCGAGAGGCGGTGGCGCTCGACGATCAGCCACGACTCGAAGGCCGGGCAGCCCGCCACGGTCAGGCCTTCGAGCAGCTCCGTCCCGAGGTCGAGCAGGTGCGACGGGTCGTCGTCCGGACTGCCGAGCAACCCGACGTCGAGCGCGACGTCGCCGCCGAGCCCGGGGTCGACGGGGTCGCGCCGGAACAGCTCGGGACTCCGGAGCGCGCGGCGCAGCTCGGCGAGGGTCCACGGCAGTGCGCCCGACGGGTCGTCGGCGTCCGCGAACAGCAGATCCGCGAGCTGCGACCGGGGGACGGGACGCGAGCTCTACACCAGGTAGGCCAGCAGCGCCCAGGCCTTTCGGCCCCGGGGCGGGCCGATCTCGGTCCCGTCGCCCTCGATCCGGGGCGGCCCCAGCAGGCGGACCGTCAGCGCCACGTCGACACCACCCCCGGTTCATTCTGGCGGTCGGCGGGGCGGGCGGCCACCACCGGACGACGGAGGGACGCTACGGACCCGACGTGTGACCCGTCGTGTGAGGCCGAGCGGGCCCGGGCCGACGGCGGACCGCGGCCCGTGGCCGGCGCGGTGTGATATCCCGTGGCAGGGGCCGACCTGGAGGTGGATGGGCATGAGGGGTGACCGGGTCGAGATCGTCGTGGACGCCGGCGGCGAGATCCGCACGTACGAGATCGCCGCGACCCGCGCGGGTCGGCGGGTGGAGATCAGCCAGGGCCGCGGGGTCATCGAGGTGACCGAGGTGACGCGCGGCGGCACCGCCGTGCGCACCGCGCGGTTCATGGCGAGCCGGGTGATCGCCCTGGTGGAGCATCCCGCCAACGCGCCCTGAACCCGGGCCTCGTCACGGCTGGTGGACGGGGTCACATCAGCCGGCCGGAGGTCCCGACGAGACAGGGACGACAGGACCCCGGCGAGGCCGGGGACTGCTGCGCGACCTCGTCGTCGTACGGCCCGCCCGTCCGGGCAGGTGGTTGACAACCCGCGGGACGAGCCACCTGTGGCCGGCGTCCGCCCGGGGGGCGCGCAGGGATCCGCGGGCTGCGCCCCCCGGCGGTGCGGTGGCCGGTGAAGACCGCCGCTCGACCGTGGCACATGCCGACGGACCGACCTGGCGGTCGACGGCGTCCGTGAGGCCGAACGGCCCTCTCGGCCGGTTGCGGGTGCGGGACGGGTCAGCGGCCGGGCACGTCGTGGGCGAGGTCGTACCCGAGGTCGCCGTCGGCGTCGTCCGTCCGGGTCGGGACCTCGGCGGACGGCCCGTGCGTGCGCCGTGTGCTCGCCGCACCGGCCGGTCCGGGCGGCGAGACCGCCTCGTGGGCGAGGTCGTACTCGAGGTCCCCGCTGTCGTCCGCCGGTGGTCCGGGGGGCGTTGCCGTCACCATCTCCCCAGGCTCCTCCACCGGGCCCGGGCTGTCACGGGGTGGGCGCGCCCGGGCCCGCACGAGGAGGTGAGCGGTCGCGCGAGCGGGAGACGGACCTCCCGAGGTCGCCGTCGGTGCCGGCAGGTCGGGCGTCGTGTCCGGCGCCACGGCCAGGGCAGCCGTCATCGCGGTGGCCCGCCCGGCTCCCGGTCGGACGTGTCGTGTCAGTTCAGGAGGGCCCGCCAGTTCGCCGGCACCCGGCCCGCCGGCCCGGGCGTCGGCTGGTCCACGGGGCGGTGCTGCGGCGGCGCGAGCGCCGGGCCTTCGTACATCTGCTCGTCGTCGACGTTGTAGAACCATGCCTCACCGGGCTCGTAGGACCGGACCCACGGATGGCCCTGCTCACGGGCGTGCCGCGTCGCGTGCTGGGACGGCGACGAGTCACAGCAGCCGATGTGGCCGCAGGCGGCGCACCGGCGCAGGTGGAACCACCAGCCCCCGGATGCCTCGCAGTCGCTGCAGCCCGGTCCGCTCGGCGGTACCGCCGGGTCGATCCCCTCGATCTCCACGCCCTCATCCTGACGCCGACCGCCGCAGGCGGCCACCCGCCTGTGGCGTGCTGCGGCGGCAGGGTCCGCCTCGCCGGCCGGGTGCCCGGTGTGGCCGGTGGTCGGTCCGGTTCGCCCCCGTGTTCGCCCCCGTGTTCGGCCCTCGTGTTCGGCCCGGTGTCGACCCTCTCCGACGGCTACCGGACGCCCCGACGGTGCCGGGTGGCCCGGGCGTACAGGTCCTCCGGCAGCGTCGACGGCGTGGCCTTCGCCTGCGGCCCGGAGCCCGCGGCGAGGAACCCCTTGGCGAGCGCTCCGAGGGTCGTGACGACGGCCAGGTCGAGTGCACTCGACCACCGGAAGGTGAGCACGTCGAACGCCCCCGCCCCGAACGAGCCGACGAGCGAAGCGAGGAACGTCTTCGCGAGACGGACCAGCAGGTCCGGCCAGAACCCGATGCCGCGCAACGGCGTGAGGTACTGGATCATCGTTGTGACGACGCTGGTCAGCGCCGCACCGGCCGCCATCGCCAGGGCCAACCGCCACGGGACGTTCACGGTGCCGTCCCCCGCGCCGCTCGTCAGGAGGACCGCGAAGAACGCCTGCCCGGCGGTCCATCCGGCCCGCTCGGCGAAGTCGGCGACGACGGAACTCCACCGAGCGGTCATGCGGCACCTCCGGACGACGTCCGACGCCCGGGCGGCGTCGGCGCACGGGAGGATCATCGACCCGTCTCGCCGCCCGGGGCGCGCACAGCGTCCAGCCTCGCCGTCCCGAGGCCCCTCGGACTCCGCGGGCCGGCGATCTGGTGTCATGAGCGCATGACGGGGCCGACTCGATGGCTGCCGGACGACTGGTCGCACCCGACCCGGGTCGACCTGGTGACGGGGCACCACCTGCGGCCGATCCGTGCGAGCGACGTCGACCTGGACTTCCCGGCGGTGATGGGCTCGCGCGAGCGGCTCTGGTCGATCTACGGCGAGGCCTGGGGGTGGCCGCCGCAGACCATGACGGTCGAGCAGGACCGTGCGGACCTCGCTCGGCACGAGCGGGAGGCCGACGCCCACGAGTCGTTCAACTACGCGCTCTTCGATGCCGACGAGACGGCACTGCTCGGATGCGTCTACGTCGACCCGCCGGAGAAGGAGGCCGCCGACGCAGAGATCTCCTGGTGGGTCGTCGACGCCCTCGTCGGGTCAACGGTCGAGGCGGCGCTCGACGAGCTCGTGCCGCGGTGGATCGCCGCCGAGTGGCCGCTGCGCCGTCCGCGGTACGTCGGCCGTGACCTCACCTGGCCGCAGTGGCTCGCGCTGCCCGACGTCTGAGCCGGATCCGCCGTGAGGTGCGAGCGGGTCCGGCGCCGAGCCTGGCAGCCGGCACCGACGCCGAGCCGCGCGGCCGGACGTGAGCGTCGTGGACGCCCCGAGCATCGGCTCCCGGACGTCGGCACGCGGGTCCATCTGCAGCAGGTGGTCGGCGACCCACAGGGTGTCGACGCCGGCGGCGTCGGCCCAGCGGCCGAGCGCGCCGAGCTCCTGCGCGAGCCGCCCCGGGGCGTGAAGGCCATGAGTAGCTCGTCACCGAGATGCTGATCTTCTCAGAACTGCTCTGCGGCGTGGGAGGTCCACCACGTCACGGTGTCCGACGGTGACTCGTCCTGGATGACGGCGGCGACCGACGACCCGTCCCACGTGAAGACCATCTTGAAGTACGTGGTGCCGCCCTTCGTGGTGTCGACGCAGACGAGCGAACCCACGTCCGCGTGGCCGGGGGCGTTCCAGCGCGTCACCTGTTCGGCACCAGCCGCGCAGTCGCCCGTGCGGTCCACCCCTCGGGCGCGCTCCTCGAGGTAGGCCTGCAGGCCCTCGGCGCCGTCGAACCGGTAGTAGATGATCCGCTGCTCCATCGACGGATCCACGATCGGGCAGCTCAGCGACGCCTCGACCCCGACGAAGCTCCGCTCACCCGCCGGGTAGGGGGCGCAGCCGGCCGCGTGCACACCACCCATCGGGAGGGCACGCCAGAGTCGGGTCTCTGCGGCCGACAGCCCCGGCGGGGGTGGCGTCACCGACGGCGTGACGTCGTGATCGGTCGTGGACGGCCAGACCGGTACGGTCGGCGCGCTGCCGGACCCTGCCCCGCCGCCTCCCCGACCGCCGGTCAGCCCGACGATCACCCCCACCCCGAGCGCGACGGCTGCGACGCACAGCGCCCGGAGCAGGAGTGCGGCCCGGGAACCGGCGGTCGACGGCTCGCTCACCGGGCTCTCCCGCGGAACAGCAACAGCAGCATGAGGACCGCGGCCACCAGCGCGCTCACGAGTGCGGCCGCCGGCGCGTTCCCGCCCTGGTCGGACACGACGACTGCGGACACCGCAGCCGTTCCGAGCACGACGACGAGCAGGAGCGCGAGCAGCTCGTCGGCCCTCAGGCGGCCGCGGGCGGTCGGTCCTCCGGGCGGCCTCGGCAGTGGCGTCGGCAGGGGCGCCGGCGGTGGGCCCGCAGGACCCGAGCTCGAGACCGCCGGCCCGGCCGCCGGCGGGTACCACCGCGACGGGTCGCCGTCGAAGGACTGCGGGGGCTCGGCTCCCGCGGCTGCCGGCCATGGGCCGGAGGGCGCATGGCCTGGCGCCGCGCCCGGCCCGACCCCGGCGGTCGCGCCCGCGTGTGCCGCTCCACCGCCCGCCCACCACGCGGCGGACGGCGAGACCGCGGACGCCGAGTAGACGGGAGCGTGGCGGGGCGCAGGAGGACCGGTGACCGTCACCGACGGCCCGCCGTCGAGGAGCGCGTCGAGCGGTCCGTCCGGGAGTCGGCCCGGCGTGCAGGCCGCGCGGACGAGGTCGGCCGCGGACCGGACCTGAGGGTCCGGCACGCCGTCGAGCAGGTTCCACGTGGGGGTCGTGAACGGGGGGTCGAAGTCGGCACCTGAGAAGAGGATGTTCTCCCCGGTGTGTCGCTCCCCGAACGCTTCCGGGCGCCGGGAGAGGACGAGCAGAGCGGTGTAGATCACCAACCCGGGGAACGTGTCCATCCACCGGCCCCACTCCCGCCCGGTGCGCTGATAGTTCGGGTGGCCGGTCTCAGCCGACGGGGCGCTGCCCCCGAACGCCTCGACCCAGGAGCCGTCGAGGTCGACGAGCCGAAGCCGGCCCGCATCGTCGACGAGGACATTCCCGTGCTGGAGGTCGCCGTGGGCAAATTCCGCCTTCTGCAGGCGGCCGAGCAGCCCGCGCCACCGGTTCGCCAGGTCCGCCAGCGCATCGACGTCGCCCTGCTCCGCGAGCCGGCCGACGTGGGCGTCGAGGGTCCTGCCCTGGACCCAGTCCATCCGCACCATGGGCCACGGGCGGCCCTTGACGACAATGGCGTCGTCCACCCACGTCGCGTGCGCGACGCAGTCGCCGAGACCGGTGCCGTCCACGTGCCGGTCCAGCGCGGTGTACCGCTCCCGGGTCGAGACGTCCTCGCGGATGAAGAACCGCAGCGCGGTGGGCGCACCGTCGACGGCCGCCTTGAACACGACGGCCGCGTTGCCGGAGGCGGGGAACGGGATCCGGAAGGTCGGGTGCACGTCGAAGACGGACCGCTGCAGCTCGGGCAGCCGGAAGGCCCGCGTCGGGTGCTGGACCGCAGCGATGTAGTCCTGGGAGTTCGGGTAGGACATCACGCACCCACCACCAGGGGTTCCGCCTCGCTGTCGGCGATCTCGACCCGCATCAAGGTCACGTCGTCGTTCGTCATCTCGCGCCGGCGACGCCGGTCGTCGACGAGGTCGCGGAACATCACGGGGTCGCGCACCCGGTCGACGAAGGCCCACAACCGGGCTCCGTCATCGGCGGCACGCCGGATCATCCAGGCCGCCAGGGCGTCCGTGGCGAGGTAGAGCCGGTCACCGAGCTGCAGCCTCCCTCGGGCGAACACCATCGCCCTGCGCATCCGGTCCCGGGCGCCGGGTGCCGTGAAGACGCCGTCCGGGCTGAGCCCGAAGTCCTCCGCCGACATCGCCGGGAACTGCTGCAGGACGGCGGCGCCGCGCACGTGGAACATCACGGTGTCGCCGAGCGCGACGGCCGTCCACGCGGGGCGGCCGGCGTCGAGCCCGTCGATGTCGCAGCCGAGCAACGTGGCGAACGACCCCTCCTCGCGGAACTTGCGCTCCTCGAACAGGGTGCGGAAGCTCCGCGGTCCGGTCTCCTGCCAGCGCTCCTGCATGTGTCCGAACCACGTGTCGAGAGCGGCCAGGGTCAGCTCCGGTCGCCCGCCGTCGGCGTCGGTCCCGAGGAAGCAGTCGACGAGCTGGGCGACCCAGCGGACCGCCTCGTACGCCTCGGTGGCACCATCGAGCACCACGCAGCGGGCCGGGCGCGCGGTGCGCGCGTCACCCGGGTCGAAGCCGGCTCCGTCCTCCCACTCCTCCTGCGTGCCACCGAGCTTCGGCTCGTGGAACACCACCATCCGCGCCGTGTACATGGCCGCTCATCGGTCCCGGGTCTCGAAGCGGGTGCCGATCTCGAGGAACTTCACGAGCGCCTCGACCGTGGCGTTGAAGGCGAAGCCACGGGCGCCGGGCGAGACGTCGATCTGCGCCGCGCGCGCGTTCTCGAGCAACGGATCCGGCATGACGCTGCTGATGGAGAACAGCTCCGGACCGGGCGCCGGCAGGCCGCCCGCGTCGTCCGGGAACCACACCGGCATGCGGGCGTCCGGTGACAGGAACACGTTGAACAACAGGGCGGCGCCGTCCTGGGTGCGGATGCCGGTCAGTCGTTCCGCCCACGTCGCGAGGTCCGCGCCCTGGTACGGGCTGTCGGTCTTCATCCCGTCGGTGATGTTCATGACGACCGGCGGGAAGGAGTGCGGGAAGCACTTCGTCCAGTCGTAGAGGTAGGCGCCCGCCGTGGCGATCGCCTGGCACATCGGTGTCCGCCAGCCGTGGCAGGGCTCGACCCACGCCGGGACCATCGACCGGACGGCGGGCTCGTCGACCGACGGCTCCTCCCGGACCGCGACCGGCTGCTCGGCGAGGTCGGGCAGCGGGACGATCCCCCGGGCGGCCAGCCGTCCGGGCAGCGCGACCTCGACCCCCTCGCGGCCGTGACCGGGGCACAGCCCGTACCCGATGACGCTGACGTAGAAGTACAGCCGCAGTGGGGCGTTCGCCTCCTTCGTCGACCGGACGCAGAGCTCCAGGAGGACCTTGTTCACCGCGAGGGCTGCTCCCTGCGCCAGCGACAGCGGGGATCCGGCCCACCGCGCCTTCATCGAGTCCGAGCGGTCGACGAGGAACATGAAGCACCCGGGCGTGCTGCGGGAGAAGGGCTGCTCGTACATGGGACCTCCTGACGGGCTCAGCCGGGTCGGCGACTCGGGGCTGTCGGCTCGTGACGCGCGAGCCGGGGACGGACGACGGTGACGGGCCAGGCGGCACCGGGCTGCCAGCGCCAGGGGTGGCGGCAGCCCCGGCACCGGAAGGCGTACCCGATGCGCTGCTGCTCCTGGTCGACGGCGAAGTCGCCGCACCGCGGGCACTGGACGACCCGGACCGGCGTGGTCGGTGCGGGCAGGTCCGGCCACGACGCCGGCGAGAGCTCGTCGGCGGCTGTTCCCGGCCGGGCGACCTCGTGGACGGGTGCCAGGTCCTGCAGGTGGTCGGTGGACGTGGCCTGCCACCACTGCGGACCGGTCGGCACCGCTTGGGACGTTCCGACGGGTGCGACCGTCCGGGCGGTGGCCGCCGGGCGGGCAGTGTGCGAGCCGGCCGGACCGCCGACGGCTGCCGTCGACCGGAGCATCGGCACGGCCGGGCGGGCGGGAGGCTCGACGGGGGCCGCGGACGGCCACGACTGCGCAGCGGCCCGGCGCGCCGGCGTCGTGCCGTGGGTGCTCCACCCGGCCTCGGTCGTCGCGTCCACGACCGCCGATGCGACGAGAAGGCAGAGGAGAACGCCGACCGCCGACGCGACGGCGACCACCGTCGCCAGCCGGAGGAGCGGGGCGCCGTCCAGGCCGCGGGCGACGACGATGGCGCCGCACGAGGCGCCGACGAGAGCCGCCGACCCGACCCGTGACAGGGTGCGGGCCTCGGCGGCCGACTCCGTGCTCATCGGGCCCTCAGTGTGAGCTCGAGATGCTGACCCGACCCGGGGTCGGTGGTCGCGCACCACGTCCCGCCGTTCTCCGTCCACTGCTCCGAGGGCTGCTCGGCCGATCCGCCGTCCGGCGTCACGCAGACGTGGACCTGCGTGCCGGTCCCGGTCCCGGCGTCTGTGCCGCTCCCGGAGCCGGGTGCGGTGCCGTCGACGTCGCCCGCGACGCGAGCGCCGTCCGGGACGGAGCGTGCTGTTCCCTGCTGCGCGTCGGTGCCCGAGGACGCTCCCGACACGTCGACGGCGACCCGGACGACGACGGGCCCGGCCTTCTGCGGCGTCGTCTTCTGCGGCGGCGTGGGTCTCTGCGACGATGCCGAGCTGCCCGGGGCGAAAGAGCCGACGACGAGGACGAGGAGGAACGACGCCACGAGGGCTACGAGAGGCAGCCCCCAGGCGCGCATGCGCGAAATCATGGTCAGCCTCCCGTGGTGGCGGCGTAGGCCAGGACGACGAGGCCGAACACGGCGACCGCGGCCAGGCCCCATCCCTTGGCGAGCGTGGACGCGCGCCGGGCACCGGGGACGTCACCGTCCCGGTAGCGCTGACCCACGCGCCAGGAGAAGTAGAGCGCCGGGGCGCCGAGCGTCAGTCCGGTGAGCACGACCGCGAGGAGGGTCAGCCCCCAGTACTCGCGTGGCAAGGGCGGTCGCTCCGGGGTCGAGACTGGTGTCCCCGTCGGTGGTGCCGTCGGTGCCGTCGGTGCGGTCGGCTGCCCCGCCCCCGTGCCCGGTGACGTCGGATGTCCGTGCGCCGCATGCGGTCCCGACGAGGTGGACGCCGCGAGCGGCGCCGCCGGCGCCGCGGGCGCCGGTGTGCCGAGTCCGGCGAAGTAGGACGGCCTGGGTGCAGCGAACGACGCGTGAGCGGTCCCCGGCGTCGGCGTGCCCGGTGCCCGCTGCCCCCTCCGGCTCACGGGCTCGGTGGTCCGCGGCCACCCGTCGGTCCGGCTCCCGCCGGAGGCCCCCGGGCCGGTCGCACCCGGTTGCTGCGTGAGCCGGCTGGTGAACCACCTGCGCTGCTCGTCCTCGGACGGCGGCGCCGGGACGCTCGCCTGCGGGGGCTCCGGCCGCGGCGATCCCCACAGCGGCGCGATCTGCGACGGCTGACCGGGGGTGGAGCCGGTCGCGGCGGCGTGGTCGCCGCTGGGGGCGGGCGTCGTCGTCGCACCCGTCGTCGCACCCGCGCCCGCACTCGTCGTCCGGCCGCCGGCTGCGCTCGCCGTCGAACCCTCGGCGGGCCCCCGGGCCGGACCTGGTGCCGGAGTGGGCGTCGGACTCGTCAGGGTCGGGTTCGGCGTCGGGTCCGGCGTCGCGCTCGTGCCGGTCGTGCCCGTCCCGCCCGTCCTGCCGGACGGGCGGGACGGGCTGGATGCGACCGTCGGTCCGGGACTCCCGTAGTGGTTGAGCAGCCAGGCGATGTCCTCGCTGGCCCGTTTGGTGGCGTACGGCTTGCTGTCGAGCTTCTTGAGCATCGCCACGACGCTCTCGAGCACGGACCGGTCCGTCTCCTCGAGGAGGGCCCGGCGCAGCTGCTCGACGACGTCCTGCTGCGCCTGCGGGGACAGCTGCGTGCTGTCCATCTGGGTGCCGATCGCCAGCAGGTAGGCGAACGGGATCGGCGGCCGCTCGGGCAGCGGCTCGGGCAGCGGTGGGGCCGACCTCGCGGCGGCGTCTACGGCTGCGAGCATGGCGAACGCCGACGTCGCGTCGTGCGGGTCGAACCGGACGACCTGCACCTCGGCGAACGGGCTCGTGCGCAGGTCGACCGCCGGGCCCACCTGCACGGGCAGGACCGGCCTGCGCAGCTCCTTGGCGTACTCGAGCTCGGTAAGGCACGGCTTGGAGCCCATCGAGGCGTCGGACAGCGCGAACACGAAGACCGTGCACTCCTGGATCTGGTCCAGGATCGACTTCCACCAGATGTCCCCGCCGCCCAGGTCGTGGTCGAACCACACCGCGCGGCGTGCAGCCTCCAGACCCTGGACGAGCTGCTTGACGACCGTCTCGTCCCGGCGCGAGTAGCTCATGAAGACGGGCATGGCCCCACCTGCCCCAGGCGTCGCTGATCGGTCCGGGCAGATGACCCGGCCCTGCTTCAGGAGAG
The DNA here is from genome assembly GCA_963750565.1 of uncultured Actinomycetota bacterium. GTDB lineage: Bacteria > Actinomycetota > Actinomycetes > Actinomycetales > Kineosporiaceae > R-H-3. The sequence continues at coordinate 49,049 of CAVVRA010000003.1, forward strand.
GGCGGCCGAGGTGGGCGGAATACAGCGGGCGCCGTCACCGCAGTGCGAGGACGGCGGCGCCGGTCACCCGGTCGCCGGCGAGGTCGCGCAACGCGGCGTCCGCGGCCCCGAAGGGCCGGACGTCGACCGTCGCCCGCACGCGGAGGGCGGCCGCGAGCCGGAGGAACTCCTCGCCGTCCGCCCGGGTGTTCGCGGTCACGCTGCGGATCTCACGTTCCTCGAACAGCTCGCGCGCGTAGTTCAGGCTCGGCACGTCGGACAGGTGGATGCCGGCGATCGACAGCACACCGCCGCGGTCGAGGGCGCGCAGCGCGACCGGCACGAGCGTGCCCACCGGCGCGAAGAGCACGGCGGCGTCGAGCTTCTCCGGCGGCTCGTCGTCCGCGCCCGCCGCCGAGGCGGCGCCGAGCTCGAGCGCGAGCTTCTGCGCGGCTGCGGAGCGGGTGAGCACGTGGACCGTGGCGCCCTGGGCGATCGCGACCTGGGCGACGAGATGCGCCGACGCGCCGAAGCCGTAGATCCCGAGCCGACCGCCCGGCGGCAGCGCCGCCCGCGTGAGCGCCCGGTACCCGACGATGCCCGCGCAGAGCAGCGGGGCGGCGTGGACGTCGTCGACCCCCTCGGGGAGCCGGTAGCCGAAGGCGGCGTCGACCACGGCGAGCTCGGCGAACCCGCCGTCGGCGTCCCACCCGGTGAAACGCGTTGCCGGGCAGAGGTTCTCGCGGCCCGACCGGCACCAGCGGCAGCCGCCGCACGTCCCCCGCAGCCACGCGATGCCGACCCGGTCGCCGACGGTGAACCGCTGCGCGCCGGACCCGACGGCGTCGACCCGGCCCACGACCTCGTGACCCGGGACCGTCCGCGGGTGACGCGGTGCGAGGTCGCCCTCGGCGAGGTGCAGGTCGGTCCGGCAGACCCCGCAGGCGTCCACCCGGACCCTGACCTGCCCCGGCCCCGGGACCGGGTCCTCCCGCTCGACGAGCCGCAACGGCGCCGTCGTCGCCACCGGTCCTGGCTGCTCCACCACCCAGGCGCGCATCGCGTCACCTCCCGTTCCATGCTGCTCGCTGCGGGGTCCGATCCGGGAGGGACGAAACGACCGTGACCTGCGACGCGCGCCCCGAACCTGGACGAACCGCTACAGTCCTCGCGACAGGGACAGCCTCGCCCGGGGTGGTGCGTCATGTTCACACAACTCGTCCGGTCTGCGACGGGGGCGTTCGCGGTCGCCGGTGCGGTGCTGGGGCTCGTCGCGAGCCCGGCGGCCGCAGCCTCGGTGGGTGCACCGGGTGCCGGGGACCCGTACTTCCCGCTCCAGGGCAACGGCGGCTACGACGTCGCCCACTACGGGCTCGACCTGCGCTACGACCCTGTGTCGGGCCGGCTGGACGGCCGCGCGGCGATCACCGCACGGGCGACCGGGACGCTGTCCCGGTTCGACCTCGACCTGCGGCGCGACCTCACCGTGTCGGCGGTGAGCGTGGACGGTGTCCCGGCGCGGTTCAGCCAGCCGGCGCAGCTCGAGCAGGAGCTCGTCGTCACCCCTGCCCGCAGCCTCGGGCGCGGAGAGCGGTTCACCGTGGTCGTCACGTACGGCGGCGTGCCGCCGGTGATCACCGACCCGGACGGCTCGATCGAGGGGATGGTCCCGACCGAGGACGGGGTGCACACCGTCGGTGAGCCGCAGGGCTCCCCGGGCTGGTTCCCGTGCAACGACAGCCCGCGCGACAAGGCGATCTACGACGTGCGGGTCAGTGTCCCCGAAGGCCTCGTCGCGGTGTCGAACGGCGACCTGGTCGCCCCCCCGCGCACCGCGCACGGCCGGACGACGTTCCGCTGGCACAACGGCGAGCCGATGGCCACCTATCTGTCGACCGTGACGATCGGCCGGTTCGACGTGTCCACAGGCGCGACGCCGTCCGGGATCCCCTACTACGTGGCGGTCGACCCCACCGTCGCCCCGCAGAGCAAGACCGTGCTGGGCAAGCTGCCCGCCATGGTCGACTTCTACCAGTCGGTCTACGGCCGGTACCCGTTCTCCTCGGCCGGCGCGGTCGTCGACCCGGCGCCCGAGGTCGGGTACGCGCTGGAGAACCAGACGAAGCCGGTGTTCGACGGGCCGCCCAGCGAGCTGACCCTCGCCCACGAGCTCGCCCACCAGTGGTACGGCGACAGCGTGACGCTCGGCAGGTGGCGTGACATCTGGCTCAACGAAGGGTTCGCGGAGTTCTCCGCGTGGCTCTGGAGCGAGCACATCGGGCAGCGCAGTGCGCAGCAGTTCTTCACCCGGCTCTACCACGCCCACTCCGCCGACGACGACGACTTCTGGAACCCGCCGCCCGGCGACCCGGGCGGCCCGGAGAACATCTTCGCGGGCTCGGTCTACGAGCGAGGAGCGATGACGCTGCAGGCGTTGCGGGTCACGGTCGGCGGACCGACGTTCTTCCGGATCATGCGGGGCTGGTACGCCTCGAACCTGTACGGGAACGCGCGCGTCGAGGACTTCACCCGCTACGCCGAGAAGGTCTCCGGCCGCGACCTCGGCGCCTTCTTCGACGCGTGGCTCTACACGCCGGGAAAGCCGACCTCCTGGTGACCCCGTTCCGATGATCCGACGCGGCCGTGGTGCCGCCTTCGACCGCGCGATGACCTGCCGCCCAGCCGGTCCGCAGCGTGGCGAGGCCATCCTCGGAGCAGCGGCTGTCAGAGCAGCCCGAGCACCCAGCCGATCATCGGCAACAGGACGGGCGCCGTGATCCCGATCAGCCCGATGACGACGACGACGGCGAGCAGCCGGGCCAGCGGGGCGGGCCGGCCGGTCGAGGGTTCGCGGAGCATCCTCAGGAGCACTCACCAAGCGTCGCAGACCGCGCCGTCCGATGCGTACCCGGCCACAGGGTGTTAACGTCGAGGTGCGACAGGGGAGCGCCGAACGGCGCTGAGAGTGCGGTGAACCGCAGACCCTCGAACCTGATCCGGGTCATGCCGGCGAAGGGAGTCGGGCCTTCTCAGCCACCTCCCCTCCTGACCTTCAGGAGGAACCATGAGCACCACCGACAAGTCCGTCACCCGCCGCACGGCCCCGAGCAGGGGTTCGTGGCGGGTGGTCCACATCGTCGTCGCGAGCGTCCTCGGCGTCGCGGGCGGCTTCTTCCTCTGGGGGGTCGCCGTCGCCTGGGAGCCGCTGACCAAGCCGCTCGCCGTCTGGCCACCGCTGTCCGCCGCGCTCGTCGGGCTGTACCTCGTGCCCGGCGTCCTCGGCGGACTCGTCGTCCGTAAGCCCGGCGCCGCCGTCTACACCGAGCTCGTCGCGGCCCTGCTCGAGGCGCTGCTGGGCAACCAATGGGGCTTCTCGACGGTCTACTACGGCCTGCTCGAGGGCCTCGGTGCCGAGCTCGTCCTCGCCGCCTTCCTCTACCGCCGGTTCGACGCCCTCGTGGCGCTCGCGGCCGGCGCAGGCTCGGGCCTCGCGTGCGGGCTGCTCGACACGACGCTGTACTACCCGACCTTCCCGGCGTCCCAGAAGCTCGCGTACGTCGTCATTGCGATCGCGTCCGGCGCCGTCATCGCCGGCCTCGGGTCGTGGGCGCTCGCCCGGGCGCTCGCCGCGACGGGGGCGCTCTCCGCGCTCGCGTCCGGCCGCACCCGCGAGCTCGTCTGATCCCGTGCCGGACGTGCCGGACCGGACCCCGGTCGCCGTCCGGGCCCGCGGGTGGGGCTGGCGGCACGCCTCCCGTCGCGCCTGGGCGGTCCGGGGCGTCGACCTCGGCGTCGGGCCGGGCGAGCGGGTGCTGCTGCTCGGGGCGAGCGGCTCGGGCAAGTCGACCCTTCTCGCCGGGCTCGCCGGACTGCTCGACCCCGGCGACGGCCCCCGCGACGTCGACGGTGCCGGCGAGGAGGAGGGCGAGATCCTCCTCGACGGTGTCCCGGCGCGCCGGGCCCGGGTCGAGGGCGTCGTCGCCGGCCGGGCGCGCAGCGGGCTGCTCCTGCAGGACCCGCTCGCCCAGACCGTCCTCGCCCGCTGCGGGGACGACGTCGCGTTCGGCCTGGAGAACCACGCCGTACCGCGGGAGCGGATCTGGCCGCGGGTCGACGAGGCACTCGCCGCCGTGGGCTTCCCGTACGGCCGCCGCCACCTCACGTCGCGCCTGTCCGGCGGCGAGCGGCAGCGGCTCGCCCTGGCCGGCGTCCTCGCGCTGCGGCCCGGGCTGCTGCTGCTCGACGAGCCGACGGCGATGCTCGACCCGGACGGCGCCGCGCTGCTGCGCGGGTGCGTCGCGGACGTCCTCGCCGCCACCGGCGCGACGTGCCTCCTCGTCGAGCACCGGGTCGCCCCGTGGCTCGACCTCGTCGATCGCGTCGTCGTCCTCGAGCCGGGCGGCGGGGTCGTCGCGGACGGCTCGCCGGACGACGTGCTGCGGGTCCGGGGAGCCGCGCTCGCGGCGTCCGGGGTCTGGGTGCCGGGGCACCTGCCTCTCGCCGGCCGGCTGCGCACCCCTGGCCCGGTCCGCGTCCCCGGAGCCGACCGGGCGCCCGGGAGCCCCTCCGGGCGCAGGAACGGTGATCTCGGGCAGGTCGTGCTCGACGCGCGGGGGGTCGCCGTCCGCCGTCCCGGCCGGGCCGAGCCGGTCGTCGCAGACGTCGACCTCGACGTCCGGGTCGGCCGGACGACGTGCGTCGTCGGGCCGAACGGGGCCGGCAAGTCGACCCTCGCGCTGGCGCTCGCCGGGCTCGTCGAGCCGGCCATGGGTGCGGTCACGGCCCGGGGAGCGCTCGCGGACGGCGTCCGCTCCCCGCACCCGCACCGGTGGCGGCCGCGTGAGCTCGTCCGTCGGATCGGCACGGTGTTCCAGGAGCCGCAGCACCAGTTCGTCGCCGCGACGGCCGCCGACGAGCTCGCGGTCGGGCTGCGGGTCACCGGCGCCGGCGAGGCCATGACCCGGGAGCGCGTCGCCGTGCTGCTCGACCGGCTGCGGCTGGCCCACCTGGCCCGGGCGAACCCGTTCACGCTCTCCGGCGGCGAGCAGCGACGGCTTTCCGTCGCGACGGTGCTCACGACCCGGCCGGGCGTCCTCGTCCTCGACGAGCCGACGTTCGGTCAGGACGCGCGTACCTGGGCCGAGCTCGTCGACCTGCTCGCCGGGCTCGTCGCGGACGGCGCGGCGGTCGTCGCCGTGACCCACGACGAGCGACTCGTCGCGGCGCTCGCCGACGACGTCGTACGGCTCGACCGGGGCCGCGCGACGGCCGGCCCCGACGATGCCCCGGCGGTACCGGAGCCGCCCGCACCCGTGGAGGCCCCGGCATGAGCGCCGGTGTCCTCGACGGCCCGGTCGGGGTGGACCTGCGGGCGCCGCTCGCCCGCGCGAACCCCGTTGCCAAGCTCGCGGTCGTGACGAGCATCGGTCTGGCGCTCCTGCTCACCGTGGACCCCGTGACCGCGGCGGTCGCGTTCGGGCTCGAGCTGCTCGCGCTGCCGCTCACCGGCCTCGGGGTCCGCGCCCTCGTGTCCCGGGGCTGGGTCGTGCTCGCCGGCGCGCTGCCCGCCGGGCTGGCGACCGCGCTCTGGGGTGTCGACGCGGGACCGGAGCTCGTCGCATTCGGTCCGGTGTCCGTCACCGAGGGGTCGCTCGCGAGCGGGGTCGCGATCAGCCTGCGGGTGCTCGCGATCGGCCTGCCCGGCGTCGTCCTCCTCGCGACGACCGACCCCACCGACCTCGCCGACGCACTCGCGCAACGGCTGCACCTGCCGCACCGGTTCGTCCTGTCGGCGCTCGCGGCGCTGCGGCTCTTCGGGGTCCTCGGCGAGGAGTGGCAGACGCTGTCCGCGGCGCGGCGCGCCCGCGGGCTCGGCGACGACGGCCCGCTCGGCCGGCTCCGGACGACGTTCGGCCGGGTGCTCGCGCTGCTCGTCCTCGCCCTGCGCCGGGCCACGGTCCTCGCGACGACCATGGAGTCGCGCGGGTTCGGGGTCGTCGCCGGCCGGACCTGGGCCCGGGAGAGCCCGTTCGGCCTCGGGGACACCGTCGTCGTCCTCGGCGGGATCGCCGTCGCCGTCACCGCGACCGCGGCCGGGATGGCTGCGGGCACCTGGGAGTTCCTCCTCGCCTGACGTCAGGAACGTCGGGAGCGGCGTCACCCCGTTCTCCGGCGGGACAAGCCCGCGGAACACGCGAGACGAGACGGCCCCGTCGCGCTCGCAGGGGTTGGCGCGACGGGACCGTCTCTGCCGGCCCGTGTCAGGGACGTCACGGGGCGGCGTGGCCGAAGGAAGGGGCATGACCCTCCGGCCGGTCCTCCGGCCGGCCGCGGACCGCGGCCGGCGACTCACCTGCGAGGGGTCATCGGGGCTGGACCAGACGTAGCGCGAGGGTCGGGCAGGCCTGGACGGCGCGCTTGGCGCCGTCCAGCGTCTCGCCGACGAGCGACACCCCGGCGTCGACCACGGGGTAGCCCCACTCGTCGAGGTGGACCGCCTCCGGGAGCACCTCGGCGCAGAGCCCGTGCGCCTTGCACATCGGCCAGTCGACCCGCAGGGACGGCCCGGCCGGACGACGCGAGGGCGCGGTCGCGACCGTCTGCCAGCCGGGTGCCGTCGTGAGCCTCGGGAGTGCGGGGCCGGCCGGCGGTGGCTCGTGGAAGCCCAGCGGCGGCGGCGGGTACCCCTCGGCGCGCAGGTCTCGCCGTCTCGGCAGCTCGGTCATCGTGTCCCCTCACACCCCGACTCCGGCGGCCAGCTCGCACCGGCCGCGCTCATGGGCGGCCACCTCGGCCGGGAAGCTCGTCAGCATGGACCGGACGAGGCGCACGGTGCCGTCCGGGTGCGCGCACGCACCGCGCCCGGTGACGACCCCCGCGAGCGCCGAGATCCTCTCGGTGGCGTCCGGCCCGGCGCCGGACGCGAGCCGGCTGCATGCCTCGGCGAGGGCGGGCAGGCCGTTCTTGCACGGGCCGCACCGGCGGGCGCTCTGGCCCGCGAGGTAGTCGACGACGGCGGCGGTCAGCGTGACCGCGCAGGCGCGGCGGTCCAGCGGCAGGACGATCCCGGCCCCGAGCGTCGCGCCGACCGACGTGAGGTCCGCGCGGCTCATCCGGACCCGGACCACCTGGTGCGGCGGCAGCCAGGTGCCGTGGTACCCGCCGAGCAGGACCGTGATGTCGGGCTCGTACCCGCAGAGCCGGAGCACGTCGGCGAGCGGGATGCCGAGGGGCACCTCGACGACCACCCCGCCCGGCCCGTCTCCCGCGATGGTGAGCAGCGTGGTGCCGGGCTCGTCCGGGGTGCCCACGTGCGCGTAGCGGGCCGGCCCGAGCGCGACGAGCGTCGCGACCTGCGCGAAGGTCTCCGCGTTCGACAGCAGCGTGGGCCGGCCGCGGAACCCGGCGACCGCCTCCGGCTGCCACGCGGTGACGGGCAGGTTCTCCCGGCCCTCGAGGAGCTCGATGACGGCGCGTGCCTGACCGCCGACGAACCCGCCGGACGTCGTGAGGACGTCGTAGCGGAACCCGTGACCGGCGTGGGCCCGCTCGGCGACCGCGGCCTCGACCGACGGCAGCACCGCGGGTCGCTCGCCGGGGACGACGACCCGAACGTGCTTGACCCCGAGCGCCCGCGCAACGACCTCGGCGCCGTCCAGCACGAGGTGCGGTGCGGTCATCATGAGCGCGCTGTCCTTCGCGCTGCCGGGCTCGCCCTCGCTCGCGTTGACGACGAGGACCCGTCGCCGCCCGGACTCGACGGCCGTCGCGAGCTTGCGCGCGAACGGGAACCCGGCCCCGCCGCGACCGCGGATCTCGGTCGCCGTCAGGAGCGCGAGCAGGTCCTTCGCGTGGAGGTTCGGCGGCGCCGCCCAGACCTCGCGGTGCTCAGCGAGACCCGGCCCGCGCGCGATGCCCGACAGCAGCCGCTCGCCGACGACGACCGCGACGTCCGAGGCATACCCCGCCCGCGCGACGACGTAGCCGCTCACGGGGGGCTCCGACGGATGGCACTCACGCCGCGTACTTCCGTTCGTTCGTCAGGGTCGCGAACCGGACCACGGCGGCCGCGGCGACGATGCCGATGCTCGCGACGGTCGCGCCGAGGCCCCAGGCGGTCGACGTCGCGTCCGTGCCGAGGCCGATCCCGTGCAGAACCCCGAAGGCCCAGGCCGCGTAGGCCGAGACGTGGATGCCGCGCCACGCGCGGTGCGAGAGGCGCTCGCGGACCAGGCTCGTCACGACGACGACGACCACGGCATCCGTCGCGAGGGCGCCGAGCCCGACCCAGAGCGACTCGTACGGGCCGGCGAACGGCACGAAGACGTCGATCCACCGGATGTCGACGAACGTGTGCGCCACGGCCGTCATGCAGTGCGCCACGAGCAGCGCCACGGTGATGAGCGAGACGTTGCGGTGCAGGGCCTGGGTGGCGAACCGCGGCCACACCCGGTTCCCGGCGCGGGCGGTGGACAGGATGCCGAGCGCCGTCGACACGGTGAGCAGCACCATGAGCGTGATCCCGGTGCCCCGCATGAGGTACCAGACGAACTTCTCGTCGATGAACGCCTCGAGCATCAGCCCTCCACCACGGGCACGAGGTCGTCCTCGTCGGCGGGCCAGCCGGCGACGTGCCGGACCCACCCGTCGCGGCCGACGAGCCGACTCGCGAGGTCGCGCGCGGCGAGCCAGCCAGGCGCCCGCGTGCCCAGGACGATCGCCGCCGTCGTCGCCGTGTTCGCCTCGACGGCGGTCGCCGCAGAGACGCTCACGGTGCGCCAGACGCCCTCCGCCGGGCGTCCCGTCCGCGGGTCGAGGAGGTGGTGGACGCCTTCCCCGCCGCGCTGCCACCGCCGGTGGACCACGGACGACGTCGCCAGCCCGCCGCGGTCGAGGAGGACCGTCTGCTGCGGTGGGTCCCCGGGACGCTCGGTGATCATCACCGGCCAGTCGACCGGGCCGGCGCCCTCGGTGTCCGCGAGCTCGTCGGGGACGCCGACGGCGATGTCCCCGCCGAGGCTCACGATGCACGCGACCCCCTCGGCGGCGAGCCGGGTCGCGACGAGGTCACTGGCGAAGGCCTTGCCCGTCGCGCCGAGGTCGAGCGCGCAGCCGAGCGGGACGAGCAGGGCGCCGTCGGGGTCGACCCCGACGCGGCACCAGGCCTGCGGGACCGCCGGCAGCGGGACGGCCGCCGGGTCGTCGGCGCGGGCCTGCACCCGGCCGAGGTCCGCGTCGTACCCGAGGGCGACGAGGCTACGGCCGAGTGTCGGGTCGACGAGCCCGTCGGTCGCCTCGGCGGCCCCCAGGGCGGCCTCGACCGCGGCGACGAGGAGCGGGTCGACCTGCACCCAGCGTCCGGCGGCGGCGTTGGCGCGGGTGAGGTCGGAGTCGGCGCGAAACCGGCTGCACGCGCGGTCGACGTGCGCGAGCAGCACCTGGGCGTGCCGGCGGGCGTCGGTCAGCCGCGCGGCGTCGGCCACGGAGAGCTGGACGTAGGTGCCGAGCGCACGCCACGTCGTCTCGTCGAACGTGAACGCGAGGTCGAGCCGGGTGGCCATGGCCGTCATACGGACGTCAAGAGGCCGAGGTCGACGTCGTCGTCGTCGCCTTGGGCTTCGTCGTCGTGGTCGTCGTCCTCGGCCTGGGCGCCGTCGTCGTCGTGGTCCTCGGCCGGCTCGAGGTCGTCGTTCTCCGGGTCGTCGTCGACGTCCGGGGGCGGGTGCTCGTGCTCGTCCGGCTCGCGGTCGTCGTCCGCGCGGCCGTGGTCCGCTTCGTCGTGCGAGGGGCGGCGGTGGGGAAAGCGGTCTCCTCGTCGGCATCCGACGTGACCGACGGCGTCGGTCCCGGCTCGGCGGCGAGGCCCGCGTCCGCCGCCTGCCGGGTCTGCAGTCGGAGCAGCTCCTGGCGCTCGGTGGCCCGGGCCGCGAGCGCGGTCGTCAACCCCGTTGCCGCCACTGCCAGCGCGGTGAGGCCGCCGGTGAGCCCCGAGACCACACGGAGCGTCCGGTCCCGGTCCCGGGGGGTGACGTGCTTCATGGGGCTCAGCATCCTGGGACCCAGGTGAAGGTGCTCTCAGCGCCGGGTCAAGGTCAGGTCAAGACGGGCGGGGCCGTGCGGAAGGGTGTCGGCACGAACCGGTCCGGGCTTGAGCTCGCTCACTGTCCGTGACTGCCGGTAGGCTGCTTGACGAAGGCTTGACGGCGGCACGACGCCGTCATGACGGCCCGGCAGACAGGGTCGCTGTCCCGAGGTCGCTGTCCCGGTCGACCGTCCGCCAGCCACGGAGCGCCTGCCGTGACACCCGCACCACGCCCGCCGACCCGGCGACCGGCGCCGTCCGGGCTACCGGCGACGTCCCGGCTACCGGCGACGTGCGCCGTTCCGACGGGGACGACGACCACGGGGACGACGACCACGGGGACGACTGAGCACCGGCGCAGACGCCGTCCCGGGCGCACCGGCGCCGCCGGACGGGCGGGTCCCGGCGTGCCGCTACCCCGCGCCGCCGAGCACGACGCGGACCGTCGCGCCGCCGAGCTGCGAGCGGCCGAGCTCCAGCCCCCCGCCGGACGCGATCGCGAGGCGGCGCACGATGTCCAGGCCGAGGCCGGACGAGCCTGCGCCGGAGCTGCCGCGCGCGACGACGTCGCCCTCCGGCAGCCCCGCCCCGGCGTCCTCGACGCTGAGCACGACCGCGCCGTCCCCGCGGGCGACCACCCACACCGTGAGGGCGACGCCCTCGTCGGTGTGCGCGAAGACGTTGTCCACGAGCACGTCGACGATGTCTGCGAGGTCCGACGCGTCGAGCCGGGCACGCAGTGCCCGTTCGGGGAGGAACAGCTGGAGCGGACGGCCCTGGTCGTCGGCGAGGGCCGACCAGAACTGCACCCGCTCGGCGACGACCCGGCCGACGTCGCACGAGGCGCCGGGCTGGGTCCGCGACACCCGGCGGGCGTCGTGGACGATCGCGTCGACGGTCCGCTCCAACGCTCCGACGTGCACCCGGATCCGCTCGGCGACCTCGGGGTCGGCGACCGCCTCGGTGTCGAGCCGCAGCGCGGTCACCGGGGTCCGGAGCCGGTGCGAGAGGTCCGCGACGGCGTCCCGCTCCGCCGCGAGCAGCTGCTGGACGCGTTCGGCCAGCCCGTTGAGCGCCCCGGCGAGCGCGACGACCTCCGGCGGCCCGCGCTCGGGGACCCGGGTCTCGAGCCGGCCGGCCCGCATCGCCTCGGCGGCCGCGGCGACGTCCTGGAGTGGCCGGCTGATCCGGGCCGCGAGCCGGGCCGCGGCGACCACGGCGACGAGGAGCAGCAGCAGCCCGAGCCCGCCGAGGATGACCCAGGCCCGGACGACGCCACGGTGCAGCTCGGCGTCCGGCACGACGGTCCGGACGACGACGGTCCCCGCCGTGGTGATGCTCACGACGTAGACGACGGCCTCGGTCCGGGTCTTGACCGTCTGCGCGTGGCCGTCGATCCGGGCGGCGAGGAGCGCCTGGTCGTTCGGCGGCGGCTCGGGGCCGAGGACGTCGCCGTCCGCGAGCACCACGGTCGGCTGCAGGGCGCCGGGCCGGTCGAGGGAGCAGTCCTGGAAGAGCTGGGCGCGCCGGCTCGGGTCCGGGACGCTCTGGGCGACCCCGGCGAGGCACTGGGACTGGCTCGTCGCCGTCCGGATGGCGCGGTCCTCGGCGAGGGTGCGCACGAGCAGGCCGAGCGGGATGACGAACGCGAGGACGACCGCTGATGTCACCGCAGCCACGAGCAGCGCGACCTGCCGTCGCACGGTGCGCGGCCTCAGGCCTCGTCGGGGGCGGCGAGGCGGATCCCGACGCCCCGCGCACTGTGCAGGTAGCGCGGCTCGGCCGCGGTCTCGCCGAGCTTGCGGCGCAGCCACGACAGGTGGACGTCGACGGTGCGGTCGCCACCGCCGTACGGCTGGCGCCACACCTCCGCGAGGAGGTCGCGCTTGGTCACCACCTCGCCGGCACGCTGGGCGAGCGCGAGGAGCAGGTCGAACTCCTTGCGGGAGAGCTCGAGCGTGCGGCCGTCGAGGGTCGCCGTCCGGGTGCGGGCGTCCACGACGAGGCCGCCGACCGTGATCGGCCCGTCGCTGCGGGCCGCGCCGCTGCGCCGGAGCACCGCGCGGATCCGGGCGTCGAGGTGATCGGCCCCGAAGGGCTTGACGACGAAGTCGTCCGCGCCGGCGTCGAGCGCCTTGACGACGTCCGCGTCGTCCTCGCGGGCCGTGACGATGATCACCGGGACGTCGCTCACCGAGCGCAGCATGGGCAGCACCTGGAGGCCGTCGACGTCCGGCAGGCCGAGGTCGAGCAGGACGACGTCCGGACGGTCGTCGATGACCGACTGCAGGCCGGGCAGACCCGCGGGCTGCCAGTGCACGGCGTGCCCGCGCTCGGTGAGCGCGCGCGTCAGCGCGGAGCGGATGCCCGCGTCGTCCTCGACGAGAAGGATCACAGCCACGACGGGGACGCTACGCCCCCTGGCCAGGGAGGGGGCAACGCGGCCCGGGCCAGGTCCGGGTCCGGCGGTGGCGCGTCGTCGGCGTGCGGTGCCGCCGCCGACCGAGTGTGCACCGGTCCGCGGGCGCCTGCCGGAGGCAGGACGGGGGAGGTGGCGGCGTGCGGCTGACGCGCTGGACGGTCGTCGGGGCCCTCTGGCTCCTGTGCGTCGGGGCCGTCGCGGCCGCCGCCTGGTACGCCATCGACTCGGCCGGGCAGCAGGTGCAGGTGATCTCCTCGGACGCCGTCCGGTCCGGCGGCGGGGTGCCCGGGCCGCTCACGACGGCGCAGGCCACGACCTCGGCCCCGGCCACGACCTCGACGCCGGCCACCACGTCGCCCACGGCGCTCGGGCCGCCGACGGCGACCTCCGCCGACGTCGGGACGGACGACGGGACCGCCGGGGGCCCGGCGCAGGACGACCCGACCCGGACGCCGCCCGCGACGGGGACCTCGCCGCCGTCCTGGACGACGTCACCGCCGTGGACGGCCACGACATCGCCCCGCACCGGCCGCGACGCCGCGACGTCAAGCACGGTGTTCACCCGCGGCGGGTCGGTCTCGGTGACGTGCCGTCCGGACGAGCCGATGGACTACAACGTCAAGCCCGCCCAGGGCTGGGGGGCGCGCGCCGACCGGCAGGGGCCGCAGGAGGCGACCATCGTCTTCGCCCGCAGCGCCGACGAGATCGACGTCCACCTCTCGTGCCTCGACGGCCGCCCACGGACCACGGTCGACGTGCACGACGACGAGTGACGCCCGCAGGTCGAGCGCCGACGGTCGGGCGCTCAGCTGCTCTCGACGTTCTGGCTCTGCACGACGCTCACGGAGTGCCTGCTGCCCCAGATGGTCCCGGACTCGACGGTCCGGCCGTCGACGACGATCCTGACCCGAACCCGCGAACCGTCCGTCGTCTTGACCACTGTCGCGCCCGCCGACCCTTTGCGGTCGGTGAACTTCGCGTCGCCGCAGCCCGTGCGCTTGCGGCCGTCGACCGTTGCTGTCCAGCACGTGTCGTCGGGGGCGGAGATGACGACGACCGTCTGGTAGGACGTCGTCCTCGTCGAGGAGCTGGACGAGGAGGAGGAGTCGGTCGGGGTGCACGCCGCGAGCGGGACGACGCCGAGTGCCGCGACCACGGCGACGACCGCGGTCCTGCGGCGACGCCAGGGAAACGAGCCCCGGCTCACTGCCGGGCGCGACGGACGGGGGCGTGCTGCGGTGGCCATGCCGGCCTCCCTTGGATCGGTTCGGTGCCGGGTCGTCTCTGCAGCCGTGCGACGAGGGCGTCCATGTGCGGACTCGGCGCGATGTGCAGCTCCTGCTCCAGCCGGCGGCGGAAGCGTTCGTGCTGGGCGAGCGCCGTGGCGACGTTCCCCTCCCGGACGTGCACCTCGATGACCGCCCGGTGCGCGCTCTCCCGCAACGGGTCCAGGGCCACCGCGGCGAGCGCCACCTCGAGCGCGAGCCCGTACCGCGCGTTCGCCGCGAGCAGCGCCGACAGCCCCTCGAGCGCGTGCAGGCGTAGGTGGCGCAGCCGTTCGCCCTCGACGAGCACCCAGTCCTCGTACCAGCCGGGGAGCAGCTCGCCGGCGAACGGTCCGTCCCCGACGAGCGCCGTGCCCAGGGCGGCCAGCCGCGCCGGGTCCCGGGCCAGCCCCTCCGGCGGCGGGACCTTCCGGTCGTCGCCGGGTGCCCCGGAGGTGACCACGTCCGCGGCCGACCGCAGGACGTCCTGAGCGGCGGCCACGAAGTCCCGGACGTCGACCGTCGCGTCGAGCGCGAGGTCGAGGTGGCTCACGACGACGAGCCCCGGTGCGAGCCGGGACAGCGTCGCGACCGCCGTACGCAGGTTCTGCCGCGCGCGGTGCTCATCGGTCTCGGGCCAGAGCAGGCCGGCGACCACGGCGCGCGGCTGCGCGCCGTGGAGCGCGAGCACGGCCGTCAGTCGCTGCTCGCGGGCGGTGAGCGGCAGCGGCACACCGTTGCCGACGAGGCCGAAGCCGCCGAGCAGTGTCACCGCGTACCGCTGTGCGATCCGAGTGGTCATCGCGCCCCCGAGATGCCGCGCTTTTGGAGCAGGTCGGCGGGTCCGTTCCGCCCCCGCGCAGAAGGGAGCGTCCGGACTGAGCCCCTGATGCTTTCCCGTCGTCGGTTCCTGTGCGGGCAATGGTGCGGTCGAGTCGGATGGTCATGGCGGCCGGCCCGGTGAGCCCTCGTGTCCCGGTCCGGATGGATCACTCTCCGTCTCAGGTGTCCCACCAACCGGTGGCTTTTGTCAACGGTTGTTCCGATGAATGGGCGACGCGGAGCACACGGTCCCGCCGAACCGGGCGGAGCCGATCACGCGCCGATCACGCGCGAGTCACGCCCCGCCGACGCCCGATCCTGTCTCGTGGGGGCGCGGCCGCCGTCCGGCGGTCAGTCAACCGGAGGTGAACCATGCGCACCGAACTCACCCTCGCCGAGCTCGAGGAGCAGGACGTCGAGCTGCTGCCCGCACGCGCGGCTCTCGGCTACCACGGCTACAAGAAGTGCTGCGGCAGCAAGTGGGTCAACATCTACGCCTCGAACCAGGCGCTGGCCCTGAACGCCGGCAGCCACTTCTCGACCGCCGTGGCGAACGCGAACCAGAACATCCTCGTCGGCTAGGGCTGACGTGCTGTCCCGCCGGCGGTGGGACGACCGTCGGCGGGCCGTCGTCACGAAGGAGGGCTCATGCCCGAGCACGCTGTCCTCACGTTCGAGGAGACGCACACCGAGGTCGTCGAGATGCTCCCGACCCGCTCGGCTCTGTCCGGGATCAACATCACGACGATCACGGGGATCAACATCGCGATCGCAGTCAACGCCGGCACGATCCACGGGTCGGCGTGGGCTGCGGCGATGCAAGGGTTAAGCGCGCACGCCTGACGTGCGCGGGCCGGGGGTGCGCGAGCCGCGCACCCCCGGCCAGGCATTCTCCCGTCCTGCCCAGGACAGGCTTCTCCCGGAGGTTCGCCGTGGCGCTCTCGATGGTTCCGCCCGCCCTGCCCGCCGGGCGCAGCACGGCACCAGCGGCACCAGCGGAGACCGGCCTGCGGTCGAGCGATGTCGTCGAACGCGCGCCCGGGCTGCGGCTCGTCGGCCGGTACGAGGGGTCGGGCTACGTCGAGGAGCGCTACCTCGCGGTCCGCGGCGACGGCCAGACGGTCATGCTCACCCCGCTGCTGCACCACGTCCTGCACCACGCGGACGGCGACAACGACGCGTCGCAGGTCGCGGCGCTCGTCGGGGACGACATCGGCCGGGACGTCGCGCTGCCCGTGCTCTCCGCGCTCGTCCTCGGCCGGCTCGTCCCCGCCGGCCTGGCCGTCGTCGTGCCGGCGGAGGACGGCATGCCGGGGACGCCGCGCACGGGGGGCGCGGGCCGGCCGGGCGCCGCGCCGATGGCGGGACCGCGTCCGGCCCGGGCCGACCAGGCCGGCCTGCCGATCGCCGACCCGCTCCTCGCCATGACGCTGGACCGGCCGTTCGTCACCGCCCGGGTGGTCCGCAGCGTGGGGCGCGTCCTCGCGCCGCTGTTCAACCCGCCCGTCGTGGCCCTCGTCCTCGCATTGCTGGTCGTCGCCGACCTGTGGATGTTCTCGCCGTCCGGCCTGCTCGGAGAGACCGTCTGGGTGCTCGGCTCCCCCGGCGCGCTCCTCGCGGTCTTCGGGCTGCTCTTCTTCTCGACGACGTTCCACGAGTTCGGGCACGCCGCCGGGTGCGTCTACGGCGGGGGACGACCCGGGGCCATCGGGGCCGGCCTCTACCTCTGGGTCCCGGTCTTCTGGACCGATGTCACCGACGCCTACCGGCTCGACCGGGCAGGGCGGCTGCGGACCGATCTCGGCGGGATCTACTTCAACGTCATCTTCATCGTCGTCTCGACCGGCGTGGCCTGGCTGACGCACTGGACGCCGGCGGCGGCCGCCGCCCTGATGACGCACTTCGTCATCCTCCAGCAGCTCATGCCGATCGTCCGGATGGACGGGTACTACCTCTACGGCGACCTCACCGGGGTGCCGAACCTCTTCGCCTTCGTCCGCTCCGTGCTGCGCGGCCTCCTGCCCGGGCAGTCGATGTCGCCGCAGGTGCGGGCCCTCAAACCCGGCACCCGGGCGGCGGTCGTCGGCTGGGTCGCCGTCACCGTCCCGGCGCTCGCTCTCGGGCTCGTCTGGCTGGTGTGGTCCGCACCCCGACTGGTCGCCAACGCCTGGTCGGAGCTCACGCTGCTGGGGGCCGACGCGCGGGGCGGGTCGGGGTTGGCCGCCCTGGTCCTGGCGTGGCTGAGCATCGTCCTGCTCGTCCTGCCGTTCGTCGGCATGGCCGCGCTCTTCTTCCGCCTGGCCCAACGCGGATCGCGGATCGCCGCCCGTCATGCCGCACGCGTGCTTCCGCACCGCTCGCAGGCCGAGCCGGCCCCGAGCCCCGCCCCCGAGGAGCTGCCGATGCTCGCCGCCGCCCCGCCACCCGCCGCTCCCGACCCCGACCTCGGCGACCCCGTGACCGTCCGCGGTCCGTCCGCCGAGGACTTCGACGAGCAGGTCATGCTCCGCCACCGCCGGCCGGCGCCGCCCGGCGGCTGGCGGCGCGGCGTCCACCGCGTGAGCGGCGGCCTGCTCACCCCGCCGCCGAGCCCGGCGCAGCGCCGGCACGACGCGCTCGTCGAACGGGTCCGGACACCGGTCACGCGCTCGCGCCGGATCGTCGTCCTGTCCCGCAAGGGCGGCGCCGGCAAGACGACGACGTCCGTCATGCTCGGGCACGTCTTCGCGACCCACCGCGGCGACCGGGTGGTGGCGCTCGACGCCAACCCGGACGCCGGGTCGCTGCCGCTGCGCGTCGAACGCCAGACCGACGCGACGATCACGACCTTGCTCGCGGACGCCGACCACATCGACCGATACTCGGCGATGCGGCGGTACACCTCGCAGGCGCCGAGCCGGCTCGAGGTCGTCGCGTCGGACGACGACCCGACGATCAGCCAGGCGCTGGGGGCGCACGACGTGCACCGTGCCCTCGACCTGCTCGACCGGCACTACTCGCTCGTCATCGTCGACACCGGCACTGGCGTCCTCGACGAGGCGATCCAGCAGATCCTGCGCGAGGCGGACCAGGTCGTCGTCGTCATGCCGCCGGCCTTCGACGGTGCCCGGGTCGCCGCCTCGACGCTCGACTGGCTCGAGGAGCACGGCCACCGCCGGCTCGTCCGCGGCGCCGTCGCCGTGATCAACGCCGTCAAGGGGGAGGGTGGGCACGTGATGCTCGACGAGATCGAACGACACTTCGACGCCCGGTGCTCGGCGACCGTGCGGATCCCCTGGGACCGTGGCCTCCAGGCCGGCGGTTGCGTCGGGCTCGACGGCCTGCGCCCCGCGACGCGGCAGGCGTACCTCGAGCTCGCCGGCGTCGTCGCCGACCGCTTCTCGAGCTGGGGAGTCCGGCCGTGACCGGCCCGCGCGGTGCCCTCGGGCTGCTCGCCGCGCTCGCGGCCGCGGTCGTCGGCGGCACGGCGTTCGTCGCGCCGTCGGTGTCGGCTGTGCCGCTCGGCCCGGTCGGCGCGGCCGGCGGCCGGGTGCCGTTCGCGGCGACGGTCGTCGCCCCGCGCGCGTCCGGGCAGGGCGACGACCAGCACGAGGACACGGGCCACGAACGGCGGCCGCACCGGACCCGGAAGGTCACGACCTCCGCGGTCGTCGACGTGCACCGTGACGACCGGACCCGGCGGCGGTCGGCATGGGAGCTCGAGAAGACGACCGCGCAGACGCTCGTCGCGGACAACTACGCGAGCGCCGTGACCCGGGGCTGCACCGACTGCCACGCGGTGGCCGTGTCGGTCCAGGTCGTCGTCGCGAGCCGCAACGTCGGCGACGTCAGTGCGACGAACGCCGCGGACGCGGTGACGCTCGACTGCACCCGCTGCGCGTCGACCGCCCTGGCCTACCAGTTCGTCGTCGTCGGCGCCGGCAGGCTCGGGCTCACCCGGGAAGCCCGCACCGAGCTGGCCGACCTGCGCCGGCAGATGCGCCGGCTCGCCCGGCACGGCCCGCAGGACACGCTCCCCGCGCAGGAGGACGCGCTGGCCGCCCGGGTCGCCGAGGTGCTGCGGACCGGCGTCGTCGACCGGGAGCGGACGGCGCCGGACGCCGCGGCCTCGAGCGCACCGAGCACCCGGTCGGCACCGTCGGGGAGCGGGGTGACCGTTCGGGTTCGCCGTTCCCACGACAAGGCCCACGGCCGGTCGCGATGACCGCCCATGTCCCGGACGGCGACCCGGAGCAGGTCCTCGACGGCCCCCCGGCCGGACCGCCCGGCCCGACCGGACCGCCCGGCCCGACCGGACCGACGGGCGCGCCGGACCACCAGGACGACCGCCAGGACGACCACCCGAACGTCCATGCGCTGCTCGTCGTCCGGGCCTGGCGGGCCGGCCCTGACCACGGTGGGCTCGCCGCCCGGGTCTGGGCGACCCCGGACGTCGGCTCCGTCGACCCGGTCGTGCGTCTCGTGGACTCCGCCGAGGAGGTCGTGGACGCCGTCCAGGAGTGGCTCGCCGACGTCGGCCCGCCCGGGCCCTGACCCGGGAACACCCCGGGTGGCGGAAGAGTTGAGCCAGACGGACTCAAGATTGGTCAGCCCCAAGTTGACAGGCTCGGGACGGACGACCAACCTGAGTGGAGGCTACTCAACTCTGCGCGGGTCCGCCGCGCACCGCCACACGGAAGAGGGACATCGGACATGGCACGAGCGGTCGGCATCGACCTCGGCACGACGAACTCCGTCGTCGCCGTCCTCGAGGGCGGCGAGCCCACCGTCATCGCGAACGCCGAGGGCGGCCGCACCACGCCGTCCGTCGTCGCGTTCGCCAAGACCGGCGAGCCGCTGGTCGGCGAGGTCGCCAAGCGGCAGGCCGTGACGAACGTCGACCGCACCATCCGCTCCGTCAAGCGCCACATGGGCACCGACTGGAACGTCGAGATCGACGGCAAGAAGTACACCGCGCAGGAGATCTCCGCCCGGGTGCTCGGCAAGCTCAAGCGGGACGCCGAGCAGTACCTCGGCGAGAAGGTCACCGACGCCGTCATCACCGTTCCCGGCGTACTTCAACGACGCCCAGCGCCAGGCCACCAAGGAGGCCGGCGAGATCGCCGGCCTCAACGTGCTGCGCATCATCAACGAGCCGACCGCGGCCGCCCTCGCCTACGGCCTCGACAAGGGCAAGGAGGACGAGCTCATCCTCGTCTTCGACCTCGGCGGCGGCACGTTCGACGTGTCCCTGCTCGAGGTCGGCAAGGACGAGGACGACTTCTCGACGATCCAGGTCCGCGCGACCTCCGGCGACAACCACCTCGGCGGCGACGACTGGGACCAGCGGGTCGTCGACCACCTGGTCAAGACGGTGAAGATGCAGACCGGTCGTCGACCTGTCCAAGGACAAGATCGCCATGCAGCGGCTGCGTGAGGCCGCCGAGCAGGCGAAGAAGGAGCTGTCCAGCTCCACCGCGACGACGATCTCGCTGCAGTACCTGTCGATGACCGAGAACGGCCCGGTCCACCTCGACGAGAAGCTCACCCGGGCACAGTTCGAGAAGATGACCGCCGACCTGCTCGAGCGCACCAAGGAGCCGTTCCGCACGGTCATCCGGGACGCCGGCGTGTCGCTGTCAGCGACATCGACCACGTCGTCCTCGTCGGCGGCTCGACCCGGATGCCGGCCGTCGCGGACGTCGTCCGCGAGCTCACCGGCGGCAAGGAGCCCAACAAGGGCGTCAACCCGGACGAGGTCGTCGCCGTCGGCGCCGCCCTCCAGGCCGGCGTCCTCAAGGGTGAGCGCAAGGACGTCCTGCTCATCGACGTCACCCCGCTGAGCCTCGGCATCGAGACCAAGGGCGGGATCATGACCAAGCTCATCGAGCGCAACACGGCGATCCCGACCAAGGCGTCCGAGGTCTTCACCACCGCCGACGACAACCAGCCGAGCGTGCTCATCCAGGTGTTCCAGGGCGAGCGCGAGCTGGCCCGGGACAACAAGCCGCTCGGCACGTTCGAGCTGACCGGCATCGCGCCGGCGCCGCGCGGCGTCCCGCAGATCGAGGTCACCTTCGACATCGACGCGAACGGCATCGTGCACGTGTCCGCCAAGGACCGCGGCACCGGCAAGGAGCAGTCGATGACGATCACCGGCGGCGCGCGCTGCCCAAGGACGAGATCGACCGCATGGTCAAGGAGGCCGAGGCGCACGCCGCGGAGGACCACAAGCGCCGCGAGGAGGCCGAGACCCGCAACTCCGCCGAGCAGCTCGTCTACTCCACGGAGAAGTTCCTCGCCGACAACGCCGACAAGCTCCCCGAGGACGGCAAGACGAAGGTCCAGTCGGCGATCGACGACCTGAAGACAGGCCCTCGAGGGCACCGACGTCGACGCAGGTCAAGGCCAAGCACGAGGCCCTGGCCAAGGCAGCCAGGAGCTCGGCTCGGCGATGTACGCCGCGGCCAGGCGAGTCCGCGAGGCCGGCTCGGCCGGTCCGGCGGCGCCGGCGGCAGCGGCGGCACCGACTCGGCGAGCAGCAGGACGGCGTCCGACGACGACGTCGTGGACGCCGAGATCGTCGACGAGGACAAGTGACCGAAGCGGACGGTCCGACGGCGCCACCCGGCCGGCCGGCGGACGACGGCCGCACGCCGGCGCACGGGCGACGACAAGGCGACGCCGGAGCGGGCTGCACGGAGACCGAGGGCCGGTCATCCGGGACCGTCGCCGGCTCGACCCGGAGACCGGCCAGGTCCGCGAGGCGTACGGCGTGGCGGCGAGGCCGCCCGGCGGACGGCGCGGCGCGCCGACCAGCGGCACGGCGAGCACCCCGGAGCCGCCGGCGACCCTCGACGACGCCTCCTCGCCGGGCGGGACGATCGCGGACCCGGTGGTGGCCGGCGCGCCGCGGCGGACGTGGAGGCGCTCGAGGCCCTCGCGGCGGAGCGCCTCGACGACCTGCAGCGACTGCAGGCGGAGTACGTCAACTACCGCCGCCGGGTCGAGCGCGACCGGGACGTCGCCCGCGACTCGGCGGTGGCCTCCGTGCTCGAGGCGCTGCTGCCGGTGCTCGACGACGTCCACCTCGCGCGCCAGCACGGCGACCTCGAGGCCGGGCCGTTCGCGGCGATCGCGGAGAAGCTCGAGAACGACCTCGGGCCGGTTCGGGCTGGTCCGCTACGGCGAGCCGGGCGAGACGTTCGACCCGACGGTGCACGAGGCGCTCATGCACACCGAGGCGGAACTCGCCGAGGGGACGACCGACACGACCGTCGTCCAGGTGCTGCAGCCCGGGTACCGGGCCGGCGAGCGGGTGCTGCGGGCCGCCCGGGTCGCCGTGGCCGACCCGCAGTGACGGCCGGTGCGGCCGGGTAGGTTCGAGGGAGCGGTGTCGAAGGGATCGAGGGAGGGGCGCCGATGGCCAGCCAGGACTGGTTCGAGAAGGACTTCTACGCGGTCCTCGGCGTGCCGGCGGACGCCTCCGCAGGACGACGATCAAGAAGGCGTACCGCAAGCTCGCCCGCAAGCACCACCCCGACGCCAACGCGGGGGACGCCGCGGCCGAGCGGCGGTTCAAGGAGGTCGGCGAGGCGTACGCCGTCCTGTCCGACCCCGAGCAGCGCAAGCAGTACGACGCCGTCCGGGCGATGGCGCGCGGCGGGGCCCGGTTCACGGCCGGCGGCGCCGGGTGGCGGCGAGCGCCGGCTTCGAGGACCTCTTCGGCGGCCTGTTCGGCGGCGGTGCCGCGGGCAACGTCCGGTTCACGACGACGGGCGGCGGCCGCGGCGCGGTGGAGGCGCGAGCTTCGAGGACATCCTGTCGGGATGTTCGGCAGCGGCGCCGGGACGCCAGGTACCGGCGGCGGGTACCCCGGCGCCCGGGCGCGGCGCGGCGAGGACCTCACCGCCGACGTCACTCTGACCTTCCGCCAGGCGGTCGAGGGCGCCCAGCTGACTCTGCGCGTCGACGACCCGGCGACCGGGGTGCGGACGGTCAACGCCCGGATCCCGGCCGGCGTCCGGGACGGCCAGAAGGTGCGGCTGCGCGGCAAGGGCCGCCCGGGCGAGCTCGGCGCGCCGGACGGCGACCTCGTCGTGACCGTCCACGTCGAGCCGCACTCGGTGTTCGCCCTCGACGGCGACGACCTGCGGGTCACCGTGCCGGTCACGTTCGCCGAGGCCGCGCTCGGCGCCCAGGTCGAGGTGCCGACGCTCGACGGCGCGACCGTGCGGGTCAAGGTGCCTGCGGGCACGCCGTCCGGGCGGACGCTGCGGGTCAAGGGCCGCGGTGTCCGGACCGCCAAGGGCACCGGTGACCTGCTCGTCCAGGTGCAGGTCGTCGTCCCGCAGCGCCTCGACAGCGCGGCCCGGGAGGCGCTCGAGACGTTCGCGGCGGCCACCGAGGGCGAGGACCCGCGGGCCGACCTCGTCGCGCGGGCCCGGCGCGACGCTCCGGGCGGCGGTCATGTCCGGTGAGCGGGCCACCGCCGACCGGCTGACACCGGGCCAGCCCGACGCGCGGCTGCATGCCGACGTCGCGTTCGGCGACGCGATCCACGACCTCCGGGTCGAGGTCGGTCTCGGTCTCGACGAGACGACGCCCGGTCTTCGTCATCTCCGTCGCTGCCCAGCTCGCCGGGATGCACCCGCAGACGCTGCGGCAGTACGACCGGCTCGGCCTCGTGCGCCCGGGCCGGACGCGGGGCCGCGGCCGGCGCTACTCGGCGCGGGACGTCGCGATGCTCCGCGAGGTGCAGCGGCTCTCCCAGGACGAGGGCGTCAACCTCGCCGGCATCAAGCGGATCCTCGAGCTCGGCCGCGAGAACGCCCGCCTGCGCGAGCAGGTCTCCCGGCTGTGCGCGGAGCTCGACGCGCTCAACGTCCGGCTCGCGACGTCCCACCGGGTCTTCGCCGCCGGCCCCGCCGGCGACATCGTCGCCGTCCCGCCCGGCCGCCGTCCGGACCGGTTCCCGGGCTCCTCCGGCGCGCTCGTCGTCTGGCGCCCGCCGCAGCGCTGACCCGCCGCCGCCTCATCCACGGCCGCTGACGTCCGCCCACCCGTGTACCCCCACTCGTCACAACAACGGTGTCAGAGCCGACACGCCGCGCTCGTGGCGCCCTCGTGTGTTCTGCGGTACGCCACGTGGCCGTCGTCACCGGGTGAGCACGACCTCGCCGAGCGACTGCTCGACCGGCGCGCAGGGCCGGCCGCGGGCGATCGCGACGAGGCCGGCGTCGACCGCGTCGAGCTCGGCGGGGTCGACGGAGCCGGCGACGGATGGGTCGTGCCGCCATGCCCGCAGGTTGACGACATGGAGCCGGGCCATCGCGGCGGTGTCCGGCTGCCACGGGACGACGTCGGCGTGGACGACGCGCAACCCCGCGGCCTCGCCGAGCGCCGCCATCCGTGCGCCGATGTCGAGGGCCTGGCCGTGGTGTCGCTGCAGGTCGGCGACGAGACCGTAGTAGCGGTGCAGCACCGGGTCCGCGCTGTCGAGCGCGGCCACTTCGTGGACCAGGAGCCGCCCGGCCGGGGCGAGCGCCGCCCCCCAGACCCGCAGCGCCTCGACCGGTGCCGCGAGGTGGGTGAGGAGGAACCGCACGTGGACGACGTCCGCGGGGTCGACGGGAAGCGGCGGGCGGGTCACGTCGGCCTCGACGTACCCGATCCCGGCGACGGGCCGGGCCCGGGCGAGCGCGAGGAATCCCGCCGACCGCTCGACACCCGTCGTCCGTCGCGCCCGGCTGGCCTCGTGGAGCAGCCGTGTCGTGTGCCCGGGCCCGCAGCCGAGGTCCACGCCGTGCCCGGGGGACCGCGGCACCCAGCGGGCGAGCAGGTCCCGGGTCCGGGGCGCGAAGAGATCGGCGAGCAGCTCGAGTCGGTGGGCGGCGTCCGCGGTGGTGCCGAACGTGTAGACGTCCTCGTGCCGCTCGGTATCGTGCCGCCCCGTGTCGTGCCGCTCCGTATCGTGCCGCTCGGTCACGGGGCAGGCTCCCCGTCGGTCGATGCGGGCCCGTGGCGCGGCGGGGCGGGCGTCCCCTGGTGGAAGCGCATCACCCAGCCGAGGTCCGCGTCGTAGACCCAGAGCGAGCTGCGCCGGGTGCCGTCCTGCGACCGGAACGTCACGAGGACGACGTCGTCCGACACCCGGACCGGGACGAATCCGGCCGGGGTGCCGTCGACGCCCGGGTCGGCGGCCAGCGCCGCGAGGACGCCCGCGCGGTCCCAGAGGCGCCGGGAGCGGCCGAACTCGAAGAACTCCGGGTGCAGCAGCCGGTCGACGGCCGCGGCGTCCGCGCGGACCGCCGGGTCGAGGAGCATCCGTTCGCGCCGCACGACCTCCCGAGGTCGGCATCGCCGACGGTCCGGTCCGCTGCCTCGTCGGTCGTCGCCACGCAGCCATCGTCGTGGACGAACGCGGCGGCGCACCAACGGGCGCGCGTCCTGGGCTCGCGGACCGCCGCCCGGCTCAGCCGCCGGCGAGGAGCTGCGCGAGCACGATCTTGACGATCATCGCGGCCGGGTAGACGAGCGCGTACCCGAGCGCGACCCGGGTGTCGAAGCCGGTCCGCTCCTGGCCGAAGGCGAGGATCGCGGGCTGGGTCTGGACGCCGCCGAGGACACCCGCGAGCCGGGTCGGGTCGATCCGGTGGACCACCGCTCCGACGACGGCGACCGCGACCGCGGCGAGGACGGTGAGGACGACGCCGAGGACGGCGATCCGCCAGCCGAGGCTCGACGTCACCGCAGCGGTGAACGACGCCCCTGCCCGGGTGCCGGCGTACGCGAGGAAGGTGAGCATCCCGAACGTCGAGAGCGTGGACGCCGCGGGGTGTGCGAGGGAGGTGACGAGCGGGCCGATCCGCCCGATCCGGCCGAAGAGGAGCCCGACGAGCAGCGTGCCGCCCGCGGCGCCGATGGCGAACCCGCCGCCGGGCAGCGGGATGTGTACCGTGCCGAGGAGCATGCCGAGCGACAGGCCCAGCGCGAGCCCGACCGGGTTGATGTCCGACAACCCGCGCTCGGAGTCGCCGAGGTAGGACGAGACCTTGTTCATCCGGGTCGCCGGTGCGATGACCCGCAGCCGGTCGCCGGGCAGCAGGACGAGGTCGTCGGACGCGACCATGTCCACGTCGCCCCGACGGACCCGGGTCACGGTCGCCCCGAACCGGTGACCGAGGTCGAGCTCGCCGACGGTGCGACCGGCCAGGACCCTGCGGGACAGCGTGATCCGGCGGAAGTCGAGGTCCCGGCGGTCGGCCGGCAGCGCGTGCGAGGACCGGTGGCCGAGGTCGCGCGCGACGGCCGCGACGACGTCCCGCGGCCCGACGACTGTCACGAGGTCGCCGGCTCGCAGCCGCTCCTCGTCGTCCGCGACGAGCACCGGGCTCGACTCGCCGTGCCTCACCCGCGAGAAGACGACCTCTCCGCGGCGGCCCTCGACGACGTCCGCGACGGTCGGCCCGTCGGCTCGCTCCACCCGGATCGTGAGGTTGGTCAACGGGTGCTCGGCGTCCTCGTCCGGACGTCGCCGGCGCAGCACCGTCGCCGTCGCGACGAGCATCCCGACGACACCGAACAGGTAGGCGATGGAGTAGCCGACGGTCGTCGCGGCCGCGTCGCCGGACCGCTCGGTCGCCGCGGCGAGTGCCGGGGTGTTCGTCAGGGCGCCCGCGAAGGTGCCGGCGACGGTCGCGATCGGCAGCCCGAGCAGGCGGCCGAGCCCCGCGGCGACACCGGCGACGGCGGTGAGCACCAGGGCGACGGAGACGACGGGACGCCACCCGCTGCGCAGCGCGGCGAAGAACGTGGGCCCGCTGATGATGCCCACGGTGTACGTGAAGAGGACGAGCCCGAGCGTGCCGACGATCTCGGGCAGCGTGAGCTTCACGCCGTTCGCGGCCGCCAGCGCCGAGACGGCGATCGCGGTGAAGAGCACCGCGGCCGGGCCGATCGAGACGCCGCCCAGGCGGACCGCGCCGAGCGCCGAGCCGATGCAGAACAGCACGAAGAGCAGGATGAGCGGCTGCTCGCTGAGGAAGACGAGCGCGGTGTGCACGGTGGACCCACCTCGCATGCCGGACGGGGACCGGGCCGGCCCCCGTCCAGCGTTCCAGCGCCACGGGCACCACCCGGCGCCGAAGGTCCCGGATCGGACGTGGCCCAGACGATCCGTGCGCGGTTCAGACAGTCCGGCGCACGACCGGCACCCGCACGAGCAGCCACGTCAGCGCGAGCGACCCGGCGACCGTGACGACGAGGTGGGCCGCCGTGACGCCCACGTAGCCGAGGAGATCCTCCGGGGCGGGCCAGAGCCGTCGCAGGGGGTAGAAGAAGAGCGGGTGGACGAGGTACACCCCGAACGTCAACGCCGACAGCGCCGCTGCCCGTCGTCCGGGGGACCACCGGGTGCCGGGCGGGTTCCGCAGCCCCCACGCCCGCAGGAGGACGAACGCGGAGACCGACATGACGACGACGGTCGGCGAGAGGTAGCCGTAGAGATACTTCCCGGGGGTCCCCCAGCCGACCGCGACGGCGCTCACGGCGACGAGCAGCGCCGTCGCGACGACGCTGGCGACGAACGCGACGGCGGCGAGCCGGACGACGCGGCGGGTCAGCGGGACGTCACGGAGCAGCCACCCGAGTGTGAAGTAGCCGGCGTAGGGCAGGAACCGGGTGGCTGCGGACGCCCCGCCGACGTCGAAGAACGACGAGAGCACCTGGTCCACCGCGCCGAGGCCGAGGAGGACGGCAGCGAACGCCGCCTGCATCCGGTGCGTCGCGTGCCGGACGACGAGGCGCAGGAACGGCGTGAGCAGGTAGAGCACGCCGAGCACGTAGAGGAAGTAGAGCTGGAGGAACGGCGTGCCGGCGGCGACGTCGCGGGCGGCCTGCTCGGCGTCGAGATCGTCCTCGAGGTAGAAGGCGCGGAACGCGAGGTAGACCGCGGTCCAGACGACGAGCGGGATGCCGATACGGGCGAGCCGCTTGCGGTAGAAGTCCCGGGGCCGGTCGGTCCGCCGGGGGTCGAGGAGCAGCGCACCGCTCACCATGAGGAAAACCGGCACGCACCAGCGGCAGGCCGAGTCCAGGACGTTCGCGGTCCACCACGTCGCGGTCGCGGGTTCACCGGCCGCCCGGGCACCGACCGCGACACTCGTCTCGTGGACGACGACGACGGCGAGGATCGCCAGCACCCGTGCGAGGTCGAACCAGCCCGTCGCCTCCCGGGGCGCCGCCTCGAGGACGAGTGGCTCGGCCCGCGGGTCCGTGGGTGCTGGGTCCGTGGGTGCTGGGTTCACGGGTGCTGGGTTCACGGGTGCTGGGTCCGTGGGTGTTGGGTCCACGGGTGCTGGGTTCACGGGTGCTGGGTTCACGGGTGCTGGGTCCACGGGGTCCGGCTGCGTGGGCCCGACGTCCCGGTCCGGCACGCGCGTCATGACCTTCGGATACCCCGGCGGCGCGCCGATCGCCCGTCGAGCCGGCCGTCGAGCGGGCTCCGGGCGGACGCCGCGGCCGGAGCGTGACGCCAGGTCAGAGCGTGGCGCCGGGTCAGAGCGTGACGGACGTCGTCAGGTCGGTCGTCGTCGCGACGGCGAGGCACGTGACGGTCCGCGAGCCCTGCGCCCAGCCTGCACTCGGCGGCGGGACGGACGAGACGTCCAGCGACGGCGCCCGCGTGGTGTCGACGTTCGTCGGGAGCTGGCCGCGGCAGGCCGCCGTCCCCTTGCCGACGAGGGCCTGCGCGCCGGGGTACGGTGCGGCGTCGGGGTAGCCGTCGGACAGGTCGACCTCGCCGAACGCCTGCGCCCGGTGCGGGACGCTGCAGTCCAGGACGACGACGTCGGGGTCGATGTCCCCGGTCGCGGCGGCCGGGTCCCACGCCAGGAGGCAGTCGCCGGACTCGATCTCCGAGGCGGACTTCGCGGCGCCGTCCGCGACGCCGGCGTCGGCGCCGGGCGCGGTGAGATCCTGCACCGAGCTCACGAACCGGTTGCCGAGCAGCAGCGCGAAGACGAGGACCGCGACGAGGCCCACCGACCACAGGACGCCGAGGACGAGACCCGCCAGCGCGAGCCGGCGACCTCCGACCTCGGGGTTCTTGGTCCGGGCCAGGCCGACGGCGCCGAGCACGACCGCCACGGGCGCGAGCCCGAGGACGCCGGACACGAGGGCGGCGACGGCGACCCGGTCGGTCCGGGCCGGCGGGGCGAGGGGTTCGGGAGTGAGCACGAGGCCGGCAGTCCCGACGGGTCCGACGAACCGCCCATGGTGCCGAACACCCTCTCGCTCACCGATTCGCTCATGGACAACGGCGTCTGCCCCTGCGGGGTCCGCGGTCGGGGCGGGCCGGGCCGGCCGGCGGGTGCTGACGCCTGCGGACCGGTCGAGCGCGACGCCGACGGCTGTTCGCTCACACCGGGACCATAGCGACTCGGAGGGCGATCGGCACGATCCCCGCCTGTGGATCGCGCGGGAGCGGCCCGGTCGGGCACTCCGGCGGGTCCGGGCGCGGCACGGAAGGTCTGTGGCGCCCGGAGCCGCTAAAGTTGAGTGGAACAGACTCAACTCTGCTCACGTTGGACCGAACGGCACCGATCCGCCGTCCCGGAGGACA
This sequence comes from uncultured Actinomycetota bacterium, assembly GCA_963750565.1. GTDB lineage: Bacteria > Actinomycetota > Actinomycetes > Actinomycetales > Kineosporiaceae > R-H-3. The sequence goes on from CAVVRA010000003.1 coordinate 78,220, forward strand.
CTCGAACCATGGATCTCAAGCTCACCACCCGCAGCCAGGAGGCGATGGCCGCCGCGGTCCGTCGGGCGTCGACCGACGGGCACCCGCAGGTCGAGCCGGCGCACCTGCTCGCCGCGCTGCTCGCAGCAGCCGGACGGCGTCGCCCCGGCGTGCTGACCGCCGTCGGCGTCGACGTCGCCGCGCTGCGCCGGGCCGCCGACCGCGGCCTCGCCGGCGCTGCCCAGCGCGAGCGGGTCGACGCGTGAGCTCCCCGAGCCTCGGCCCGGCCGCACGTACCAGGCGCGTGATCGGCCGCCGGTGACGTCGCCCGCGAGCTCGGCGACGAGTACGTCTCCACCGAGCACCTGCTGATCGGCCTGGCGACGGACGGGGGCCCCGTCGGCTCGACGCTCGCCGCAGCCCGCCGGCGCGACCCGCGAGGCCCTGCTCGCCGCAGCTGCCCGGCGTCCGCGGCGTCGGCCAGGGTGACCAGCCCCGACCCCGAGGGCACGTTCAACGCCCTCGAGAAGTACGGCAACGACCTCACGGCGCTGCGCCCGCGAGGGCAGGCTCGACCCGGTCATCGGCCGCGACGCCGAGATCCGCCGCGTCGTCCAGGTGCTCTCCCGGCGCACCAAGAACAACCCCGTGCTCATCGGCGAGCCCGGCGTCGGCAAGACCGCCGTCGTCGAGGGGCTCGCCCAGCGGATCGTCGCCGGGCGACGTCCCGGAGTCGCTGCGCGGCAAGCGGCTCGTCGCTCTCGACCTCGGCGGCGATGGTCGCCGGCGCGAAGTACCGCGGCGAGTTCGAGGAGCGGCTCAAGGCCGTCCTCGAGGAGATCAAGGACTCCGACGGGCCAGGTCGTCACGTTCATCGACGAGCTGCACACCGTCGTCGGCGCCGGCGCGACCGGCGAGGGCGCGATGGACGCCGGCAACATGCTCAAGCCGATGCTCGCCCGCGGCGAGCTGCGGCTGGTCGGCGCGACGACGCTCGACGAGTACCGCGAGCACATCGAGAAGGACGCCGCGCTGGAGCGGCGCTTCCAGCAGGTGCTACGTCGGCGAGCCGACCGTCGAGGACACCGTCGGCATCCTGCGCGGGCTCAAGGAGCGCTACGAGGCGCACCACAAGGTCGCGATCTCGGACGCCGCGCTCGTCGCCGCCGCGACGCTGTCGCACCGCTACATCACCGGCCGCCAGCTGCCGGACAAGGCGATCGACCTCGTCGACGAGGCCGCCTCCCGGCTGCGCATGGAGATCGACTCCTCGCCGGAGGAGATCGACACCCTGCGCCGCCAGGTCGACCGGCTCAAGATGGAGGAGATGGCGCTGGCCCGCGAGGACGACCCCGCCTCCCGGGCCCGGCTGGAGCGGCTGCGCGCCGACCTCGCCGACCGTCCGAGCAGCTCGCCGCGCTCACCGCCCGCTGGGAGCAGGAGAAGGCCGGGCCTCAACCGGGTCGGCGAGCTCAAGGAGCGCCTCGACGCGCTGCGCGGCGCAGGCCGAGCGGCTGCAGCGCGAGGGCGACCTCGGCGGCGCGTCGCAGATCCTCTACGGCGAGATCCCGGCGATCGAGAAGGAGCTCGCGCAGGCGCAGGCCGCCGAGAAGCCGCCCGAGCGGCGCCCGTGCCGGCACCGATGGTCAAGGACGAGGTCGGCCCGGACGACATCGCGGACGTCGTCGCCGCCTGGACCGGCATCCCCGCCGGCCGCCTGCTCGAGGGCGAGACCGAGAAGCTGCTGCGCATGGAGGAGGTCCTCGGCGAGCGGCTGATCGGCCAGCAGCGCGCCGTCCGCGCCGTGTCCGACGCCGTCCGCCGCGCCCGCGCCGGGGTCAGCGACCCCGACCGGCCGACCGGCTCGTTCCTCTTCCTCGGCCCGACCGGCGTCGGCAAGACCGAGCTGGCGAAGGCGCTGGCGGACTTCCTCTTCGACGACGAGCGGGCCATGGTCCGCATCGACATGAGCGAGTACGGCGAGAAGCACTCCGTCGCCCGGCTCGTCGGTGCGCCGCCCGGGTACGTCGGCTACGAGGAGGGCGGCCAGCTCACCGAGGCCGTGCGGCGCCGCCCGTACAGCGTCGTCCTGCTCGACGAGGTCGAGAAGGCGCACCCCGAGGTCTTCGACGTCCTGCTCCAGGTGCTGGACGACGGCCGGCTCACCGACGGCCAGGGCCGCACGGTCGACTTCCGCTCGACGATCCTCGTGCTGACCTCGAACCTCGGCTCGCAGTTCCTCGTCGACCCGACGCTGTCCGACGAGGCGAAGCGGCGACGCCGTGCATGACCGCCGTCCGGGCGGCGTTCAAGCCGGAGTTCCTCAACCGGCTCGACGACGTCGTCGTCTTCGACGCGCTCGGCACCGAGGAGCTCGCCCGGATCGTCGAGCTCCAGGTCGGCGCGGCTCGGCGAAGCGGCTCGCGGACCGGCGGCTCACGCTCGACGTCACGCCGGCGGCCCGGGAGTGGCTGGCCCTCGACGGGCTACGACCCGGCGTACGGCGCCCGGCCGCTGCGCCGGCTCGTCCAGCGCGAGATCGGCGACCGGCTCGCGACGGCGCTGCTCGCCGGCGAGATCCGGGACGGCGACCGGGTGCTCGTGGACGTCGTGCCGGGCGGACGGCGCGGCGTCCGGTCTCGTCGTCGGCCGCGCCGGGACGCCGTCCGCGCCCACGCCGGCCTGACCCCGGGCGGCCTCGCGGCACGCACGACCTGCCCCGCGTCCTCACGCCCTGCTCGGACGGCGACCGGGGCGTCCTGCGGGTCGCTCGCCGTCCGGCGCCGTGGGGTCCGCGCCGTCGGCGCGGTCGGCGGCGTCCACGACCGGCTCACGTGGTGTGACCCTGGTCAGCGTCACCTGCTCGACCCGGCGGCCGCGCATTTGGCTCACGCTGAGCAGGACGTCCCCGAAGGCTGCGCTGTCGCCGACGGCGGGGATCCGGCCGAGGGCGTGGAGCATCCAGCCCGCGGCGGTGTCGTACGGACCCCCGGGGAGGGCGACGCCGGTCTCCTCCTCGAACTCCTCCAGCCGCAGCTGGGCGTCCACCGGGCCGTCGGGCAGTGGCCGCGGCCCGCCGTCCGCCCCGCCGCGGTCCCGCCGGGACCTCTCGCCGCGGGCGCCGAGCGCCGCGTCGAACTCGTCGGTGATGTCACCGACGAGCTCCTCGAGGAGGTCCTCCATCGTGACGATCCCGGCCCCGCCGCCGTACTCGTCGACGACGAGTGCGACGTGGTGGCCCTCCCGGCGCATCTCGGCGAGCGCGGGCAGCGCGCGGCGGCTGTCCGGCACGCGCGGCAGCGGCCGGGCCAGGGACCGCAGGGACGGGTCCGGGTCGATCCGGGCGCGCGCCGAGAACAGGTCCCGCACGTGGACGAAGCCGACCGCGTCGTCGAGCCCACCCTCGACGACGGGGTACCGCGAGTGCGGCTGCCCCTTGACGACGTCCAGTGCCTCCTCGACGGTCATCCCCGCGTCGAGGGCGCTGACGTCGAGCCGCGGCACCATGATCTCCCGGACCGGCCTGTCGCCGGCGTCGAGCACCTCCGCGATCAGCCGCCGCTCGTCGAGGCTGAGCTCCTCGTTCGTCGCGACCATGTCGCGCAGCTCCGCCTCGGTGACGACCTCGCGGGATGCCTTGGGGTCTCCACCGAGGAGCCGGACGACGACGTCGCTGCTCCGGCCGAGCAGCCAGATCACGGGCCGGGTGACCCGGGCGATCGCGTCGAGCGGCCCCGCGGCGACGAGCGCGACGGGCTCGGCGCGCTGCAGGGCGATCCGCTTGGGCGACAGCTCGCCGAACACGAGGGTGACGTAGACGACGACCACCGCGACGACGACGAGCGAGAGGTTGCGCGCGAGCCCCGGCGGCACGCCGAGCCCGACGAGCCACTCGCGCAGCGGCTGCTCGAAGTTCGCGGCGCCGAACACCGACGACAGCGTGCCGGCGAGGGTGATGCCGATCTGCGCGGCGGACAGGAACCGGTTCGGGTCCTCGGTGAGGCGGGCCACCGTCGGGCCGCGGCGGTGCGTCGCCGCGAGCCGGCTCACCTGCCCCGCGCGCAGCGACACGAGCGCGATCTCCGCGGCCGCGAACATGCCGCCGATGACGACGAACGCCAGGACGAGCGCGATGTCGCCCAGCACCGGCACCACTCCTTCATCCGGCCGGGGACGACGTCCCCCGCTCGGCCACAATCGTGTCAATCGCCTGACAGTGTCCGCACGCCACCGGGATGATCCGGACGGGACACCGCGTCCCGGACAGTCCGCGGGCCTGGCGCCGGACCCCTCGGACCGGCTGCCGGCCCGCACCACCGGACCTCGGGGAGGCCTGCGCTGTGGCGCACACCGCGCAAGGAGCCCCCCGGCCGGGTCTCGCGCCCCCGCGCCCCCGAGTGCCGCTGTCGACGCGTGTGGCGATCCTTGCAGGTCTGCTCGCCGTCAGCTGCCTCGCGGTCGTCCGGGTACCGGCGGTCCAGCCACCGCCGGGCATGGTCCTCGTCCCGTGGTGGGTGCTCGCGGTCGTCTTCACCGCGACGGAGATCTTCGTCGTCCGGATCCGGGTGCGGCGCGAGGAGCAGTCGGTCTCGATCAGCGAGCTCCCGCTCGTCATCGGCCTGTTCACGCTCGCGCCGTGGCTGCTCGTCGCCTCCCGGCTGCTCGGCAGCGCCGCGGCGTTCTGGTTCCACCGGACGACGCGGCTCAAGACCTCGTTCAACCTCGCCCTCGTCGGGGCCGGCACCGTCGTCGCCGCCGTGACCTTCGCCCTCGTCGGGCAGGGCGCCGACGCCGCGAGCCCGCGGGGCTGGCTCGCCGCCGTCGCCGCGACCGCCGCGGCGGGAACCCTCGACGGACTCATGCTCACCCTCGTCATCGGTTGGTACGACGGCTGGCCGCCGGGCCGGGTCGTCGCCCAGCAGATGCTGCACTCCCTCGGGCTGCCGGCGGCCGTCTCGATCGCCGGCGTCGTGGCGACGATGGCCCTCATGGGCGGTTCGGACGCCGTCCCACCGCTCGTCCTCGCGTGCGTCCTCGTCCTTCTCGGGTACCGGGCGTACGCCCTGCTCACCGATCGGCACGCCGCGGTGAGCAGGCTCTTCGGGCTCTGCGACGCGCTCCAGGCGGCGGCGAGCGTTGACGAGGTCGCGCGGGTCGGGGTGAGTCGCGCCGTCGACGTCCTGCGGGTCCGCTCCGCCGAGCTGCTCGTGCACCGTCGCGGCGCAGCCCGGGTGAGCCGCTGGAGCGTCGCCGACGGCGACCGCGTCCGGCACGAGGACGACGTCGCGTGGCCGCACCCCGCCTTCGACGTCCGGCCGCGTCGTGCCGTCCGCGGCGGCAGCGAACCGGAGCGGGCGCTGCTCGACGCGCTCGGTCAGCGCGAGGCGGTCGTCGTGAACCTGCCTCTCACCGACGACCTCGACGGCGTCCTCGTCGTCGGCGAGAAGCTCGGCGAGGAGCGCGGGTTCTCCTCCGACGATGTCCGGACCCTCGAGACCGTCGGCAACCACGTCAACGTCGCGCTGCGGCACGCGACCGTCGCCGAACGCCTGCGCTTCGAGGCCCTGCACGACCACCTCACCGGCCTGGAGAACCGCGGCGTCTTCCGCCGCCGCACCGACGAGGCCGCCGCGGCCGCGCTCGCCGGCGGGCCGCCGATCGCCGTCGGCGTCCTCGACCTCGACGGGTTCAAGACGATCAACGACTCGCTCGGCCACCTCGCGGGCGACCAGGTCATCGCCGAGGTCGCGCACCGGCTCGAACGCGCCGCCGGGCCCGGCATCGATCTCGGCCGCATCGGCGGCGACGAGTTCGGCGTCCTCGTCCGCGATGCCACCGAACCCTCTCGGGTCACCGCCGTCGCCCGCCGGCTCATCGCGTGCCTCGAGGAGCCGCTCGTCGTCGGTGGGGAGCACGTGCGGCTCGGCGGCTCGCTCGGCCTCGCCGTCGCGCCGAAGGACGGCGGCAACGCCGACGCGCTCCTGCGCAGCGCCGACGTCGCGATGTACTCGGCGAAGCAGGCGGCCGGCGGGTACCGGTTCTACGCCCACGAGATGGCGGCGGCGAACGACGCCCCGCTCTCCCTGGCCGCCGACCTCCGGCTCGCTCTCGGCCGCGGTGAGCTCTCGCTGTACTACCAGCCGCTCATCGCGCTCGACACCGGCCTGCTCCACTCCGTCGAGGCGCTCGCCCGGTGGCGGCACCCGGCCCTGGGCTTCGTCGACCCGGAGTCGTTCGTGCTGTCGGCCGAGCGGGGTGGTCTCGTCCAGGAGCTCACCGGGGTCGTCCTCGACCAGTCCCTCGCGGCGTGCCGGACGTGGCTCGACGCCGGCGTCGAGGTCAAGGTCGCGGTGAACCTCGCCGCCCGCACCCTCGGCGACGCGTGGCTCCCGACGACGGTCGGCCGGCTCCTCGAGGAGTACGGGGTCCCCGGCCGGCTCCTGTGCCTCGAGCTCACCGAGGGCGGTGTCATCGCGAGCCCCGAGCGTGCCCTCGCCGTCGTCGGCGACCTGCGTGAGCTCGGCGTCCAGGTCGCCGTCGACGACTTCGGCACGGGCTACTCGTCGATGACCTACCTGTCGTGGCTCGCCCCCGACCAGGTGAAGATCGACAAGTCGTTCGTCCAACGGCTCGGCGCCGGCAGCCGCCACGAGGCGATCATCCGGTCGATCATCGACCTCGGGAAGAACCTCGCCGTCGAGGTCGTCGCCGAGGGGGTCAGCGACGCCCGGACCGCCGCCATGCTGCGCCATCTCGGCTGCCGGCTGGCCCAGGGCTACTACTTCGCCGAGCCCATGCCCGGCGAGGAGATCGTCGGCTGGGCCCAGACGTGGTCGTCCCGGTCCTGGATCGGCGACAGCGCCGCCGTCGACCTGCGGGGCACCGAGAGGACCGACACCGTGGGTGCGTCCGCACGGCCTGCCGCCGGGGGCGACGCGGACGACGGCGGAGGGCCGCACCTGCACGTCGTCCGCTGACCCATCGCTCATGCTCACCGTCGTGGCGGCCCGTGGGGCGCCGGGTGCCCGCACGCCTCCCTGGGTGCCGATCACCGGACGTCCACTGTGTGATCGAGTGTCGCCATCCAGTGGTCACGCCCTGCGTGCTGCCCGCTCTAGCCGGGGCCCCTGACTCCTTGGTAGAACACCGGTGCGTCGGCGGTCCGGGGCCAGGCCCGCCGACCCCGCCGCAGGCCCAGGAGGCCGCATGCCCGACAGCACCGCCGACGCCGTCGTCGTCGGCGCGGGCGTCATCGGCTGCGCCGTCGCCCACGCCCTGGCCCGGGCCGGGCTGGCCGTGACGGTCGTCGCCCGGGAGGGCGCGCCGGGCCTCGGGTCGACGAGTGCGTCGTCCGCGATCATCCGGTTCAACTACTCGACATTCGCCGGCGTCGCGACCTCCTGGGAGGGCAAGTTCCTCTGGGAGGCGTGGGAGGACTTCCTCGGCGGACCGGACGACGACGGCCGGGTCGCCCGGTTCCTCCAGGTCGGCGCGTTCTGCCTCGACTCGCCGGGTCTCGACCCCCGGCGCGTCCTCCCGCTGTTCGACCGGGTCGGCGTCCCGTACGAGGTCTGGGACGCCGCCACCCTCCGGGAACGGGTGCCGAGCCTCGACCCGGGGCGGTTCTACCCGCCGAAACCCGTGGACAGCGAGGAGTTCTGGGCCGACCCGGACGGCGAGCTCGGCGCGTTCTTCATGCCGGAGGCGGGCTTCGTCGACGATCCGCAGTTCGCCGCGCACAACCTGGCGACCGCCGCCCGCCGGCTCCGGGCGACGTTCCTGTTCAAGGCGACGGTCACCGGCATCACGCGCACCGGTGGCCGGGTCTCGGGAGTCCGGCTCGCCGACGGCTCCCGGGTCTTCGCGCCCGTCGTCGTGAACTGCGCGGGACCGGCGTCCGGCAAGGTCAACGTGCTCGCGGACTCGGGCGGGGACGTCCTCGGCGACTTCGGCGTCACGACCCGGCCGCTGCGCAACGAGGTGCACTACGTCCCCGAGCCGCCGGGCTACGGCGCCGGCCGGGTCGCCGGCCCCGTCGCCGCCGACCTCGACCTCGGTACGTACTGGCGGGGGACCCCGAACGGGGAGATCCTCGTCGGCGGCACCGAGCCCGCGTGCGACCCGATGCACTGGCTCGTCGACGCCGACGAGTACGACCCCGGCGTCACCGAGGAGCTGTACCAGGCCCAGGTCTACCGGGCCGCCCGGCGGTTCCCCGAGCTGCGGGTCCCCAACCGGCCCAAGGGGATCGGGGCCGTCTACGACGTCACCGACGACTGGATCCCGATCTACGACCGGACGGCGCTGCCGGGCTACTACGTCGCGATCGGCACGAGCGGCAACCAGTTCAAGAACGCACCGGTCGCCGGGCTCTACCTCGAGCGGATCATCAACGCCTGCGAGAACGGCACCGACCACGACGCGGTGCCGGTGACCGTCGCCCTCGAGCACAGCGGGCAGAGCGTCGACCTCTCGGCGTTCGGCCGCCGCCGCGTCGTCAACCCAGACAGCAGCTTCACCGTCATGGGTTGACCTTTCGCGAGGCCCGCTGACCGGGGCCGCGAGCGTCCGTCACCGACCCGTCCGACAAGGAGTGCCCCGCCATCAACAGCAACCACTACAGGTGCGTCGTCGTCGGCGGCGGCGTCGTCGGTGCGAGCGTGCTCTACCACCTCGCCAAGCTCGGCTGGACCGACCTCGTGCTCCTCGAGCGGTCCGAGCTCACCGCGGGTTCCACGTGGCACGCGGCCGCCGGCTTCCACGCCCTCAACGCCGACCCGAACGTCGCGGCGTTGCAGGCCTACACGATCAACCTCTACCCGGCGCTCGAGGCCGAGACCGGTCGCTCGTGCGGTCTGCACATGCCGGGAGGGGTGAGCATCGCCGGCACCCCGGAACGCTGGGAGTGGCTGCAGGCGCAGTGGGCGGTCTACCAGACCCTGGGCATCGACACGGTGCACCTCATCTCGCCGACGCAGGTCAAGGAGCTGTGCCCGGTCATGGACGTCGAGGGCGTGCACGGCGCGCTCTACGACGAGATCGAGGGCCACCTCGACGCGTCCGGCACGACCCACGCCTACGTCGCGGCGGCTCGGCAGCGCGGTGCGGAGATCGTGCTCCACAACCGGGTGCTCGAGCTGACCCCGCGCCCGGGCGGCGGCTGGACCGTCGTCACCGAGCACCGCACGGTGACCGCCGAGCACGTCGTGAACGCCGCGGGCCTGTGGGCCAAGCAGGTCGGCCGGATGGCCGGCGTCGACCTGCCGGTCACACCGATGGAGCACCACTACCTCGTCACCGAGGCGCTCCCCGAGGTGGCGGCGCTGACCCGCGAGCTGCCGATGATGATGGACCTCGAGGGCTACACGTACGCCCGCCAGGAGCAGAGCGGCATGCTCCTCGGGGTCTACGAGCTCAACCCCAGGCACTGGAACCTCGACGGCGTCCCGTGGGACTACGGCTTCGAGCTCATCCCGCAGGACGTCGACCGGATCGCCCCCGAGCTCGCCGTCGGCTTCGAGCGCTACCCGTGCCTGGACGGCGCCGGCATCAAGCGCTGGGTCAACGGCGCGTTCACCTTCACCCCGGACGGCAACCCGCTCGTGGGCCCGGTCCGCGGGCTGCCCGGCTACTGGGTCGCCTGCGGCGTCATGGCCGGCTTCAGCCAGGGCGGCGGTGTCGGGCTCGCGCTCGCCGAGTGGATGGTCGGGGGTGAGCCTGGCCGCGACGTCTACGGCATGGACGTCGCGCGGTACGGGGAGTTCGCGAGCAGCCGCGGCTACCTCGAGGCGACGACCGGCCAGTTCTACAAGCGCCGCTTCGTCATGACCTACCCGAACGAGCAGCTGCCCGCGGGGCGGCCGCTCAAGGTCTCCGCGGTGCACGCCGACCTCGAGCGGGTCGGCGCCCGCTGGGGGGTGTCGTGGGGCCTGGAGACGCCGCTGTACTTCGTCCCGGACGACCCCGGGTTCACCGAGACCCCGACCCTGCGGCGCAGCAATGCGTTCGACGTCGTCGGCCGGGAGGTCCGGGCCACCCGGCAGGGCGTCGGGATCCTCGACACCACCGCGTTCTCCCGCTACCAGGTCCGCGGGCCGGGCGCCCGGGCCTGGCTCGAGCAGCTCGTCGCCTCGAAGGTCCCGACGCGGGGGGGCATCCGGCTCGCGCCGATGCTCAGCGCGTCCGGTCGGCTCCTCGGCGACCTCACGCTGACGTGCTGGGCGGACGGCGAGTTCTGGGTCATGGGCTCGTACTACCTTCGGCAGTGGCACATGCGCTGGTTCGAGTCCCAGCTGCCGGGCGCCGGCGGCGCCGCGAGCGACGCCGCGCCGGTCGGCAGCGTCAGCGTGCGGGACATCTCGGACGACGTCGCGGGCATCTCGCTCTCCGGCCCGGCGTCGCGCGACCTCCTCGCTCTCGTCACGGCGGAGGACGTCTCGGACGGCGCCCTGCGCCGGATGCGCGCGACGGCGCTCGACGTCGGCCTCGCCCGGGCCAGGGTCGGGCGGCTCTCGGTGACGGGTGAGCTCGGCTACGAGCTCAACGTCCCCGCGACCGAGCTGCGCGGGCTCTACCGCACGCTCCGCGAGGCGGGGGCGACGCTCGCGGCGAGGGGCGTCCCCGTCGCCGACATCGGGTACAACGCGATCAACGGGCTGCGGCTGGAGAAGTCGTACGGCATCTGGTCGAAGGAGTTCACCTGGGCCTACACGCCGGGCATGAGCGGACTGGACAGATTCGTCGCCTTCGACAAGCCGGCCTTCGTCGGCCGGGACGCCGCGCTGCGGGAACGGGAGACCGGACCGGCGCAACGGCTCGTGACCCTCGAGGTCGAGGCGGAGGGCGCCGACGCCGGGCCCTTCGAGCCCGTGTGGTCCGGGGAACGCCGGGTCGGGTTCGTGACGTCCGGCGGGTACGGGCACAGCGTCGGGCGTAGCCTCGCGCTCGCGTACGTCGACGCGCCTCTCGCCGAGCCCGGCACTCCGTTCGAGGTCCACGTCGTAGGCACCCGGACGCCCGCGACCGTCGTCGCGGACAGCCCGCACGACCCGCGGGGGCTGCGACAGCGTGCCTGACGGGACTGTCGTAGCGTCGTCCGGACGGCGCGAGGGCGCCCGGCACCCGGTGACGAGGAGGGCCCATGGCCGCGACGACGACGTACGAGGAGTGGACGGACCGGGCGGCGTCCGTCGAGCCGCGGACGCAGCTGTTCGTCGACGGGGCGTTCCGGCCCGCCCGGTCCGGCACCGTGATGCAGACCCGGACGCCGCGCGACGACAGCGTCCTCGCCGAGGTGAGCGCGGCCCAGCCGGAGGACGTCGACGACGCCGTCCGGGCGGCGCGTGCAGCGTTCGACACCGGCACCTGGTCGCAGGCCGACCCACGGATCCGCAAGAAGGTCATGATCCGTTGGGCCGACCTCCTCCGCGAGCACCGCGAGGAGCTGGCCCTCCTGGAGTCCCTCGACGTCGGCAAGCCGGTCCGGGACACGACGGGCGTCGACGTCCCGGGCGCTGCGAACTGCCTCCAGTGGTACGGCGAGGCCGTCGACAAGATCTACGACGAGGTCGCGCCGGTGACCCGGCGCGCGCTCGCGCTCGTGACCCGGGAGCCGCTCGGCGTCGTCGGCGCGATCGTGCCGTGGAACTACCCGCTCATCATCACCGCGTGGAAGCTCGGCCCCGCGCTGGCGGCGGGCAACAGCGTCGTCCTCAAGCCTGCTGAGCAGTCGACGCTGTCGGCGCTCCTCGTCGCCGAGCTCGCGAGCCGGGCCGGCCTGCCGGACGGCGTGCTCAACGTCGTCCCGGGCACCGGCGAGGTCGCCGGGGACGCCCTCGCCCGGCACCTGGATGTCGACAAGATCGCGTTCACCGGGTCCACGGCCGTCGGCCGGCTCGTCCAGACCGCCGCCGGGCAGAGCAACGGCAAGCAGGTGCAGCTCGAGCTCGGCGGGAAGTCCCCGCAGCTCGTCCTCGCCGACGCCGCCGACCTCGACGCCGCGGCGACCGCGATCGCGTGGGGGATCTTCTACAACGCCGGCCAGACCTGCAACGCCGGCTCCCGGCTCCTCGTCGACGAGCAGGTCCACGACGAGCTCCTCGACCGGGTCGTGGCCGTCGCGCGGCGGCTGCGCCAGGGCGACCCGCTCGACCCCAGGACCCAGGTGGGGCCGCTCGTCGACACGGCGCAGAAGGCCCGGGTCGAGGGCTACCTCGATATCGCCGCCGAGGAGGGCGCGACGGTGGCCGTCGGCGGCAAGGCGGCCCTGGCCGGCAGCGACCTCGAGGCGACCGGCGGCACCTACGTTGCGCCCACGGTCCTCGACGGCGTCGACAACGGCGCCCGGGTGGCCCAGGAGGAGATCTTCGGTCCGGTGCTCGCGACGGTGACGTTCCGCGGCGTCGAGGAAGGGGTGCGCCTGGCGAACGCGACGCACTACGGCCTCGCCGCGTCGGTGTGGACCCAGAACGTCTCGACCGCGCACCGGGTCGCCCGGGCGCTGCGCGCCGGCACGGTGTGGGTCAACACCTACGACGCGCAGGACGTCATCACGCCCTTCGGCGGCTTCAAGGACTCCGGCTCCGGTCGGGACCGCTCGCTGCACGCGATCGACGGCTACACCGCGCTCAAGACGACCTGGGTCGATCTCGGCTCCACGGGCTACTAGCCGGTATGTCCGCGAAGACCGGGCATACCGGCTAGTAGCGCGGTGTTGGCGGACCGTTCGACCACTTAGTGGTGGCGGGGTCACCGCTAGTTGACGGCGAGGGCCGGCGTCCCGACCATGGGCCCCGGGGCCCGCGCGACGAGTGGAGGAACCCCCGGTGTTCGGCAACGACATGCCCTACTACGAGATCGTCTCGCCCGAGGGTCTGGAGACGATCGAGCGCGGCTGGCAGCGGCTCGTCAGCGAGATCGGTATCGAGTTCCTCCACGAGGAGGCGCTCGAGATGTTCCGCGCCGCGGGCCAGAAGATCGAGGGCGAGGTCGTCCGGCTCGACCCCGAGTTCGTCCTCGAGCAGGTCGCCAAGGCGCCGCGGGAATTCCACCTCCGGGCCCGCAACCCTGAGCACTCGGTCATCCTCGGCGGCCGGAACATGGTCTTCCCGTGCGTGTCCGGGCCGCCGTTCTTCCGGGCCGGCGACGAGCGCCGGGACGGCACGCTCGCCGACTACGAGCTGATGGCGAAGCTCGTCCAGCACTACCCGGAGCTCGACATGGCAACGATGCCGATGGTCGAGCCGAACGACCGGCCGCTGGACTCGCGGCACCTCGACATGCTGTACGCGAGCTTCACCCTCACCGACAAGCCGATCTTCGGCTCGGCGTTGTCGAACGCGAACGCGCTCGACTCCATCGAGGCGGCGAGGATCGTCCACCGCGGCCACGACCTGTTCGTCGCCGGCGGGGACGAACAGGCCGGGGACGACGGCCGCCCGACGACGTCCATCATGACGATCGTCAACGTGAACTCGCCACTGCGGTACGACGAGCGGATGCTCGAGGCGCTGCTGCGCTACGCGGAGGCCGGGCAGGGCGTCGTCGTCACGCCGTTCCTCCTCATGGGCGCGATGGCCCCGGTGAGCATCGTCGCCGCGCTCGCCCAGCAGACCGCCGAGGCGCTCGCCGGGATCGCACTCATGCAGCTCGTCCGGCCGGGGACGCCCGCCGTCATGGGGTCCTTCCTCTCGACGATCGACATGCAGTCGGGGTCGCCGTCCTTCGGTGGCCCGGAGTCGGCCAAGGGGCTCTACGCCTCGGGGCAGGTCGCGCGCCGCTACGGGCTGCCCTGGCGGGCCGGCGGCGGCGGGCTGACCGCGAGCCAGACCCTCGACGCGCAGGCCGCTTACGAAGCCTTCAACACCCTCCTGGCGGCCTTCCAGGCCGGGGCGAACCTCGTCGTGCAGTCGGCGGGGTGGCTGGAGTCCGGCCTCGTGTCCTCGCCGGACAAGCTCGTCATGGACGTCGAGCTGCTCCGGGTGCTCCGCGAGCAGTTCAGCCCGCTCGTCGTCGACGAGAAGGCGCTGGCGTTCGGCGCCCACGACGAGGTCCGGCACGGCGGGCACTTCCTCGGCGCCGCGCACACGATGGAGCGGTTCCGCACCTGCTTCTACCGGCCGATGCTCACCTCGACGGAGAACTACGAGCGCTGGGTCCGCAAGGGCGGCCGGGACACCGCGGCCCGGGCCGGCGAGCTCTGGCGCGCTGCGGTCGAGGCGTACGAGCCGCCGCCGCTCGACGAGGACGTCCGGGCCGAGCTGCTCGAGTTCGTCAACCGGCGCCGCACCGAGCTCGGTGACTGAGCCCGGGTGGACATCGGCGACTTCTCCATGTCCCTCTTCTCCCTCGAGGGGAGGACGGCGGTGGTCACCGGCGGCAACACCGGCCTCGGTCGAGCGTTCACGGTGGCGCTCGCGACGGCCGGTGCCGACGTCCTCGTCCCCGGGCTCGCCGAGGACGACGGGGCGACGCAGGCGCTCGTCGCGGCGACCGGACGGCGGATGGAGTTCCTCGAGGTCGACGTCACCGAGCCCGGTGCACCGCGCCGCGTCGTCGAGGCGTGCGTCGACACCTTCGGCGGCATCGACGTCCTGGTGAACAGTGCGGGGATCTGCCACCGCGCCGAGGTCGAGGAGTTCGGCCGCGACCTGTGGGACCCGATGGTCGCGGTGAACCTCACCGCGCCGTTCGAGCTGGGCCACGAGGCGGCGCGGTACATGGTCGCCCAGCGCTCCGGCAAGATCGTCAACGTCTGCTCGGTCTTCACCTTCCTCGGCGGGCGGTGGTCGCCGGCGTACGCGGCGACGAAGCACGGCCTCGCCGGGTTCACGAAGGCGTACTGCGACGAGCTCGCGCAGCACAACGTCCAGGTCAACGGGATCGCGCCGGGCTACTTCGCGACCGACATCACGGCCCGCACCCGGTCGGACCCCGACGCGAACCGGCGCGTCCTCGAGCACGTCCCTGCCGGGAGGTGGGGGGAGCCGGTCGACCTCATGGGGGCGCTGGTCTTCCTCGCCGGCCGGGCCTCGGACTACGTCAACGGGCACCTGCTCGTCGTCGACGGCGGGTATCTCGTCAGATGACGCAGGGTGCCTACCTCGTAGGGATCGACCAGGGCTCGCAGAGCACGAAGGTCGTCGTCCACGACGCCGACGGCCGGCCGGTCTGCGCCGGCCGGGCTCCGCTGCGGCCGATGCACATGCCGGAGCCGGGGGTCGCCGAGCACCCGGACGACGATCTGTGGGTCTCCCTGGTCGCTGCCTGCCGGCAGGCGATGGGCCGGTTCCCCGGGGAGCTGCACGAGATCGCCGGGATCGGGCTGTGCACCATCCGGTTCTGCCGCGCGATGCTGCGCGCGGACGGCAGGCTCGCCGGCCCGGTGCTCAGCTGGATGGACGCCCGGGTGTCCCGGCCGTACGAGCACGTCGACCAGGACGTCGCGGCCGTGACGGCGTCGTCGGGGTACATGACGCACCGGCTCACGGGGCTCCTGCGGGACACCGCCGCGAACTACGCCGGCCAGTGGCCCTTCGACGGCCGGGCCTGGTACTGGGCGCCGACCGGGCCGGACGGCGGGTTCGCCGGCACCGACGTCCGGCGGGAGATGCTCCCCGACCTGGTGCGGCCCGGCGAGGTGCTCGGCCCCCTTTCCGCCGCCGCGGCCGCCGAGACCGGGCTTCCCGCAGGTGTCCCGGTCGTCGCGACGGCGAACGACAAGGCGGTCGAGGCGCTCGGCTGCGGGCTCGTCGACTCCGGCACGCTCCTCGTGTCGCTCGGCACGTACATCGCGGGCATGGTCGTCGGCGACCGGTACGCGACCGACCTGGAGCACGCGTGGACGAACTACGCGTGCGTGCCCGGCCGCTACCTCTTCGAGAGCCACGGGATCCGTCGCGGGATGTGGACCGTGAGCTGGCTGCGCGACCTGCTCGGCGAGACCCTCACCGCCCGGGCGGAGGCCGAGGGGCGCAGCGTCGAGGAGGTCATGAACGACGCTGCCGCGCGCGTAGCACCGGGCAGCGACGGGCTCATGACGGTGCTCGACTGGCTCGCGCCGACCGACGCCCCGTTCCGCAAGGGGGTCATGCTCGGCTTCGACCAACGGCACGGCTGGCCGCACATGTACCGCTCGGTCGTCGAGGGGATCGCGCTGACCATGCGCGACCGGGTCGACGCGATGGACGCCGAGCTCGGGCTGTCGCCGGCCCGCGCCGTCGTCTCCGGCGGCGGCGCCGCGAGCGCGGTGACGATGCAGATCTTCGGCGACGTCCTCGAGATGCCCGTGGCCCGGCCCGCCGTCGCGAGCGCCGCGAGCCTCGGCGCGGCCGTCTGCGCAGCCGTCGGTGCCGGGCTCCAGCCGGACGTCGTCACGGCGGCCCGACACATGGTGCGCCTCGGCGAGAGGTTCGCCCCGGAGCCCGGGGCGGTCGCGGTCTACGGGCGGCTGCGCGCCGTCCACGCGTCGATCCGTGAGCGGACCGACCCCGTCCTCGCGCGGTCCTACGAGATCTTCGGCTGAAGGGTGTCCAGATGTCCGTGCCCGCCACAAGCGCCGCCCCGAGCGACGCGCGCAGCCGCCTGTCCCGCGAGCAGATCGTCGAGGCGCTCGCCGGGCTCGTCGGCGCCGAGAACGTCGTCACGGACCCCGACGTGCTGCGCCGCAGCAGCATCGACCGGTTCCGCAAGTACGAGGACATCTGCGGGGTCTGGACCCAGCCGCAGCCGGCGGCGGTCGTCATGGCCGGGTCGACGCGGGACGTCGTCGGCGTCCTGACGTTCGCGAACGCGCACGGCGTCAACGTCGTCCCACGCACCGGCCGGTCGGCGACCGAAGGCGGTCTCGAGACCGTCGTCGAGGACTCCGTCGTGCTCGACGCCTCGCGGATGAAGCAGGTCGGGTCGATCGACGTGGAGAACATGCAGGTGACCGCGCAGTGCGGGGTGGGCCTCCAGGAGCTCGACGACGCGCTGCGGACGCTGGGCTGGACCACCGGGCACTCCCCGCAGTCCAAGCCGCTCGCCCAGATGGGCGGCCTCGTCGCGACCCGGAGCATCGGCCAGCTCTCGACGCTCTACGGCGGCATCGAGGACATGGTCGTCGGGTTCGAGGCGGTCTTCCCCGACGGCACCGTCGCGCGGGTCAAGAACGTGCCGCGGCGGGCGGCCGGCCCCGACGTCCGGCACGTCGTCATCGGCAGCGAGGGCGCGCTGTGCGTGGTCACCGAGGTGACCGTCAAGATCTTCCCGTACCGGCCGGGGAACAACCGGTACCTCGGCTGGACGCTCGACTCGATGGCCGAGGGCTTCGCGATCCTCCGCGAGGTCATGGCCGACGGCTACCGGCCGTCGGTCGCCCGGCTGTACGACCCGGCCGACGCGGCGATGCACTTCTCGCACGTCGCCGGGCCCGACGAGTGCGTCCTCGTCTTCGTCGCCGAGGGCAACATCCGGATCGCCGACGCGACGGCGGCCGGCATCGCCGACCTCGTCGCGGCCCGGGGGACGTGTCGTCCCGTGGACGGGGCGCTCGTCGAGGCGTGGTTCGACCGGCTCAACTGGGGACCGGAGCAGGTGGCCGCCGAGCGTGCGGAGATCCGCGCGACGCGGAGCATCGGCTTCACGACCGAGGTGTCGGCCGGCTGGTCGACGATCCACGCCATCTACGTCGCGGCTCGGGACCGGGTGCGGGCCGAGATCCCCGACCTCGAGCTGGTCGGCGGCCACTCCTCGCACAGCTACGTCAACGGCACGAACATGTATTTCGTGTACTACTACAACGTCGGGGACTGCCCGCCGGAGGAGGAGATCACCCGGTACCACACCCCGATCAACGCGATCATCTGCGAGGAGACCCTGCGCCACGGCGGTTCGATCGTCCATCACCACGGCGTGGGCAAGCACCGGACGGCGTGGATCGAGGCCGAGCACGGGTCGGCGTGGCCGTTGCTCCGCGCCCTCAAGGACGCGTTCGACCCGAACGGCATCATGAACGCGGGAACCCTGTTCCCGCTCGGGTGACGGCGACGGGCACAGCCGGCCCGCTGTCGGTGCAGCCGGCCCGGTCAGCACCGCCGGGCCCGGGGGCGTGACCGGGTCGAGCCGAGGTTCCCCTCGACGGCGGCGCACGCCCGGCGCAGCGCGGGCAGGGCCGCGGACCGGGCGCGCTCGGTGAGGCGGGTCGTCGGGCCGGTGATGTTGAGGCTCGCGACGAGGGTCCCGTCGAAGAACACACCGCACGAGATGGCGGCGATACCGTCCTCGATCTCGTCCTCGATCTGGGACCAGCCCGCCTCCCGGATCCGGGCGAGCTCGGCCCGGAAGGCGTCGGGATCGGTGATCGTCCGGGACGCGACCTTGGCCAGCGGGGCGCGGAGGAAGGTCGCGACCCGCGTCGGGTCGGCGAATGCGAGGGCGAGCTTACCCGCGCTCGAGGTGTGCAGCGCGAACGGCCGCCCGACCCAGTTCGTCATGCCGAGCATGTGCGGGCCGTCGATCTGCCGCACGAGGGAGAGCGAGCCGTCCGGGAGGGCGACGGTCAGGGTCACCGACTCCCGGACACGTTCGGCGAGCTCCTCCATCGGCGTGCGGGCGCAGTCCAGGAGGAGCTCGGTGAGCGTCGTCGTCCGGGTGAGGTTGTGCAGGCCCGGGCCGATGACGATCCGGTCGTCGGGAAGCCGCGCGAGCAGCCGCTCCGCGACGAGGGACTCGATCATCCGCAGCGCCGTGGCCCGGGGGAGGTCCGCGGCCCGGGCGAGCGCCGAGACCGTCGAGCCGGCGCCGTTGTCCGCGGCGGCGCGCAGGAGCGCGGCCGCCTTGCGGACCGACTGGTTCTCGCGCTGCGTCGTCCGGACGTCCACCCGTCCGCCGCGCGCGGCACCGTTCTGGGCCACGTCGCCCGTCCCCGCAACGCCGTCAGGCGTCCACGGGCTCGGCGGTCTGCAGCCGGCGCAGCTCGTCGACGGGGATGTGGCAGGCCATCCGGTGCTCGGGTTCGACCTCGACGAGCGGCGGCACCGTCGTCTCGCACAGGCCCTCGATCCGGCGAGGGCACCGGGTGTGGAAGACGCAGCCGCTCGGCGGGTCCGCGGCGCTCGGCACCTCGCCCTCGAGCCGGATCCGGGACTCCGGTGCGCCGTCCACGCGCGGCACGGCCGACAGGAGTGCCTCGGTGTACGGATGGTGCGGGCCGGAGAAGACCTGCTCCGCACTGCCGAGCTCCATGATGCGACCGAGGTAGAGCACCGCGATCCGGTCGGACAGGTAACGGACGACGCCGAGGTCGTGGGAGATGAAGACGTAGCTGGACTTCTCGTCCCTCTGCAGGTCCGCGAGGAGGTTGAGGATGGCGGCCTGAACCGAGACGTCGAGCGCGCTCGTGGGCTCGTCGCAGACGACGATCCGCGGGTCGCCGGCGAACGCGCGCCCGATGGCGACCCTTTGCTTGAGGCCGCCGGAGAGCTGCCGCGGCTTGAGGTCGAGGTGCCGCGGGGTGAGCCGGACGTGGGTGATGAGCGTGTCGAGCCGCTGCTCGGCCTTGCTGCCGGTGATGCCGGCGAGCTTGGCGAGGGCACGGGTGAGGATGGTGCGCACCGACTGAGCCCGGTTCAGCGCGGAGTCCGGGTTCTGGAACACGATCTGGATCGACCGCCGGGCGGACTGCTGCCGCTGCCTCGTCGACCCCGGCAGCGCCGTGCCGTCGAGGACGATGCGGCTGCCGCCGTCCGGCGGCTGGATGCCGAGGATCGCCTTCGCGAGCGTCGTCTTCCCCGACCCGGACTCCCCGACGAGGCCCAGCGTCTCGCCCTGGTGCAGATCGAGGCTCACGTCGACGAGGGCGTGGATGTCGCGCCGGTTCTGGTGGAACGTCACGTTGACGTTCTCCAGGCGCAGGATCGGCTCGGCCTCGCTCGAGACGGGCTCCGCGGCGCCGTGGACGCCGCCGGTCGTCGGGATGGCCGAGACCTGGTCCACGTGGTGGCACCGCGCGAACCCGCTGCGCGTCGGGACGACCGGCGGGGTCGTCGTCCGGCAGATGTCGGTCGCGAGCGGGCACCGGTCGACGAAGACGCACGCCGGGAGCTGCTCGCCGATCTGCGGGAGGAAGCCGGGGATCGTCTCGAGCCGGCGGTCGCTCTTGCGGGCGCCGAGCCGGGGCAGGCAGCGCAGCAGACCGAGGGTGTACGGGTGCGACGGGGCGTCGAAGACGTCCCCGGCCGGGCCCTGCTCGACGACCTTCCCGGCGTACATGACGCCGACCCGTTCGCACATCCGGCGGATGACGCCAAGGTTGTGCGCGATGAGCAGGACGGCGGCCCCGGTGTCCGCGCGCAGCGACTCGACGAGGTCGAGCACCTCCGCCTCGACCGTCGCGTCGAGCCCCGTCGTCGGCTCGTCGAGGACGAGGAGCTTCGGGTCCTTCGCGAGCGCCATCGCGATGACGACCCGCTGCTGCATGCCGCCGGAGAGCTGGTGCGGATAGCGGTCCATGACCCCCCGGGGGTCGCTGATCCGCACCCGGCGCAGTGCCTCGAAGGCCCGGTCCCGCGCCTGCCTCTGGCCGACGCCGAGCACTGTGAACGCCTCGACGACCTGGGTGCCGATCGGCAGCGTCGGGTTCAGCGCGGCCCCGGGGTCCTGGTAGACCATCGAGACGTCGCGGCGCCGGACGTCCCGCAGGGCGGACGCCGACATCGACGTCACGTCCTTGCCCGCGATGAGCGCCCGGCCACCGGCGAGCCGGCCGTTCTCGGCGAGGAGCCGGAGCGCGGCGTACGCCGTCGTGGACTTGCCGCAGCCGGACTCGCCGACGAGACCGTACGACTCGCCGGGACGTACCGAGAACGAGACCCCGCGCAGCACCCGGCGCGGGATGCCGCGGACGAGGAAGTCGACGTCGAGGTCCTCGACGTGGAGGGCGGCGGTCGCAGGGTCGGCCGCGAGCGGTTCCGTGGCGGTCTCCGTCATCGGGACAGCACCCCCTGCAGCGCGTCGGCGATGAGGTTGACGGCGATGACGAGGCTCGCGATCGCCAGTGCCGGGAAGACGACCGGCCACCAGTACCCGTTGATGATCTGGCTGTACTCCTCGGCGATCATCAGACCCCAGTCGGGGGAGGGCGGTTGGATGCCGACGCCGAGGAACGACAGCGTGGCCACCGTGAAGATCGCGTAGCCGATCCGGACCGTGAACTCGACGATGATCGGGCCGGTCACGTTCGGCAGGATCTCCCGGAACATGATGTACGGCGGCGACTCGCCCTGCAGCCGGGCCGCCTGCACGTAGTCGAGCTCGCGCTCGGCGAGGACGGCGGCGCGGACCGTGCGGGCGACGATCGGGATGAACAGGACGCCGACCACCAGGACGACGGTGGAGTTCGAGGGACCGAGCGCGACGAGTGCGAGGAGCGCCACGACCGTGACCGGAAGCGCGAGGAACGCCTCGACGATCCGCGACAGGACGTCGTCGACCCCGCCGCGGAAGAACCCCATGACGATGCCGAGGACGGTGCCGAGGGCCACGCCGATGATGGCGCACAGCGGCGCGACGATGAGGACGTCCCGGGCACCGACGATGATCCGGGACAGGATGTCGCGGCCGAGCCGGTCGGTGCCGAGGAGGTACTCACCACCGGGCGGCACGTGGGTCGCCGACGCGTTGCTCACGAAGGCGTCGTGCGGTGCGATCGCCTGGCCGCCGATCGCGCACACGATCCAGAAGATGACGATGAGGTTGCCGATGATGAACTCGGGCCGGCGCAGGAGCAGGCGGAACATCTCGCGCCGCGCCGTCCGGCGCGCGGTGAGGGCGACCGCGGACACCGTCATGCCGGGCCCCGCGGGGACGGGCAGCTGCTCGTCCATCTCGCTGTCGACGATGTGGTGCGACACCGGCAGGTCCCGCAGGGCCATCGGGTCGTCGCCGGTCGGACCCGGGCCGCTCTCGACGGGATCGCCGGGGCCGTCCGCCGGAACGGGCACTCGGGTGTCGCTCATCGGGCTCCCCCCTGTGCGTCGTGGCGCTGCGCGGCGGTCATGCCGAGGCCAGCCGGATCCGCGGGTTGAGATACGAGATGAGCAGGTCGGCGCACAACGTCGCCACCATGTAGATGACGCCGATGATCATGACTCCGGCGGCCAGGACGGGCAGGTCCTTCGCCTTCGCGGCGGTGACCATGAGCCGGCCGAGGCCGTTGACGTTGAAGATGGTCTCGACGGCGAGGAGCCCGCCGAACAGGTACCCGATCTGGGTCGCGACGACCGAGATCGTCGGCAGCAGGGCGTTGCGCAGCACGTGCTTGCGCAGTACCTCGGTGCGGGCCATCCCCTTCATCGTGGCGGTGCGGGTGTAGTCCGCCTCCAGCGCGGTGATCGTGCCGGCCCGCGCCATCCGGGCGATGTAGCCGAAGTAGACGAGGACGAGCGCGAGCGCCGGCATGGTGAGGTAGTAGGCCTGGGTGGCGACGCCCGAGCCGTCGGGCCAGTTGGCGAGCACCGGCAGCACGTTGAGCCGCAGGCCCAGCAGGAAGATGAGGAACGTGCACGTCACGAACTCGGGGATCGCCGAGCCGGCGAGCCCGAGCGTGACGATGACGCGGTCGAGGAGCCGGTTCTTCCGCATCGCGGCGACGACCCCGCCGACGATGCCGAGCGGCACGGTGAGCAAGAGCGCGAGAAAGGCGAGCTTGGCCGAGTTCGCGAGCGTCGCCGAGAGCACCTGACCGACCGGCTGGCCGGTCTGGTACGACGTCCCGAAGTCGAACGTCACGAGCCCCCTGAGCAGCCTGAGGTACTGCGTGACCAGCGGCTGGTCGGTGCCCAGCTGCCGGTTGAGGTCGGCGACCGCCTCCGCGGAGGCGAAGGGCCCGAGGATCGCGCGGCCGACGTCCTGCGGCAGGACGTTGGAGATGGCGAAGACGATGACGGACAGCAGGAGCAGCGTGATGAACGCCAGCCCGATCCGTCGCAAGACGTAGACCAGCATGGGCGACCCCCAGCTCGGCGGCAGGTGCCGGAACGCCGGTGGTGGGCGGTACCCGCCCACCACCGGCTCAGTGTCGCGGTTCGGTGCTCCGGCGACCAGCGCTCAGGCGACCTGGCCGGCCTTCGAGACGTCGAGCTGGCCGAGGGCCGTGATCGCGACGCCGGTGAACTTCGTGGAGTGAGCGGAGAGGTACTGGTAGAAGTACGGGACGATGATCGGCGTGTCCCGCTGGAGGATGTTGCTGATGTTGCGGGCGGCGGTCTTCTGCGCGTCGACGCCGATCGCGGCCTGGAACGCCTTGAAGGCCGCGTCGAACTCGCTCGAGCTGTACTGCGAGGAGTTCCAGACGCCGCCCGTCGAGAGCGCCGCGTTGAGGTAGACGTCCGGCGTTCCGCGGTGGCCGTAGTCGACGATGCCGATGTCGGTCGCACCCGAGCACGGCGGGTCGGCCGGCTTCTCGGGGCACCACGCGCTGCCGTAGAAGGTGCTGCCGTCCTCGACCTTGATGTTCAGGGTGATCCCGGCCTCCTGCGCACCCGCCTTGATGAGCGCGGCGAGGTCGGGGATCTCCTGGAGCTTCACGACGTTGAACGTCGAGGTGATGTTCGTGACGCCGGCGGCCTGGAGGAGCGACTTCGCCTTGGCGATGTCCTTGTTCCGCTGCGGCAGGCTGGGGTCGGCGTACGGGTAGACCGGCGCGATGACCGTGTCGGCGCCGACGTCGGCGGTGCCCTTGAAGAGGGTCTGCACCATGGCCGTGCGGTCGAGCGTCCACGCGAGGGCCTCGCGGACCTGGGGGTCCTTGAACGGACCCTTGTCCGTGCGCATCCAGACCTGGCGGTGCGTCGCCGCCTTGAGCGCGATGACGTTGAGGTTGCTGTTGTTGAGCAGGCCCTCGCCGCCGAGCACGGAGAACTGGATGATGCCGTCGACCTGACCGGACTGGAGCGCGACGACCTGGGCCTGCAGGTCGCCGAAGAACACCCACTCGACGCTGTCGAGCGGCGTCTTGCCGCCCCACCACTTGTCGTTTCGGACGAACGTCGCGCCGGTCTTGGCGTCGTACTTCGTCATCTTCCACGGGCCGGTGCCGTTGAGCTCCTTGTCGAGCGTCGCGCCCTCCGCCTGGGACTTGGGGATGATCGCGGCCTGCGCGTTGTCCGTCGAGACGAGGTACGGGAAGTTGCCGTTGGCGCTGTTCAGCTTGAACACGACGGTCTTGCCGTCGGACGAGCTCGCCGAGCCCTTGTCGATGACGCCCTTGAGCGCGGAGTTGCCCGCGGCGACGAGCCGCTCGAAGGTCGAGATGACGTCGTCCGCGGTGAGGGGGGCGCCGTCCTTCTGCCACGTGACGCCCTCGCGGAGGGTGAACGTCCACTCGGTGGCGTCGGAGTTCGGCTTCCACTCGGTCGCGAGCCCCGGCTGCAGCTGGAGGTCGCCGCCGGTGTAGACGAGGAACTCGTAGCACTGAGCGATGAGGCCGTACGAGGCGAGATCGACCATCTTCACCGAGTCGAGCGGCCCGGAGGGGTTCACGCTCGCGAACTTCATCGTGCCGCCCTGCTTCACGTTGCCGGCCGTGCCGCCGCCGACGCCGATGCCCGTGCTCTGGGTGGCCGACCCGGTGCTCTTCGCGGTCTGGTTCGCGCCGCCGCACGCGGCGATCGCAGCGCTCGACATGCCGAGCACGAGGCCGAGCCGGACGAACTCGCGACGGGGGAGCCTGCCCGCCATGAAGGACTCGATGAGGTCGAGCTCGAGCGGGTTCGCGGCGCGGCGGATCGCGTCGTACCCCCGTCGTCCGGTCATGCCTGGCCACCTCTCGTTCGTGGCCCACGGGCGTGGACCGCGGCTGGAGCATCAGTGCCTCTCGGGGCGCGCGTGCCCTTGTGAAGGCAGGTCGACGCCAAGTTCTCTCAACTCGGACGGGAGGCTGTCAATAAGCTGCCGCTCACCACTTGGTCACGATCGGGTCACCACTTTCCGAACGGGCCCACCCCGCTCCGCGGAGTCTGCCGATGCGGCTCGGGCTGCGGTGACCGGTCCCGCTCGGGGTGCTCCCGGTGTCAGGCCCGCCTCCGCCGGGCATAGGCCCGCGCCTTCGCGCGGTTGCCGCAGACGGCCATCGAGCACCAGCGTCGGCGCCGCCGCGGGTCGGCGAAGAGCCAGCCGCAGCCGACGCCGGGGCAGGCCGCGACGCAGGTGCCGAACGCGGACGTCAGGAGGTCCTCGGCGGCCACCGCGACGGCGAGCACCGGCAGGTCGAGCGGGCTCACCCCGTCGCCGGGCCGGCGGTCGCCGGCGGCGAGACACCACACGGCGGGGGCACCGTCCGATCCGGGCCGGAGCATGGACGCCGCGCGGGCGGCGGCGACCTCGGCCGAGACGAGGGCCCAGTCGCCCGAGGTGCCGCGGCGTAGCGCGCACGCGTAGAGCGCCTGCCGCAGCGCGCCGGCGCGCAGCAGGGCGGCGGCCTGCGCGGGGCCGCCCGGGGAGAGGCCCAGCAGGGACGCTATGGCGTCGTCGCCGAGCAGGCCCGCCTCGCGCACCCAGAGCCCGAGCGCCCGGACGGACGTCAGGTACTCCTTGGGGCGGTCGGTGCCCCAGCCGGCCCGGGTGTTGCAGAAGTCGAGCGCCGGGTGCCCGCCGACCGGGTCGGGCAGCGGGACGCCGTCGACGAGCCGCCAGGACATCGCGCCGCCTCCCGTCCCGATCCCCGTCTGCCGGTGCCGTCTGCCGGTGCCTTCTGTCGGTGCCTTCTGGTTGCATCCCGGGAGTACTGCCCCGTCTAACCGGTTGATGCTACGTTACCGGTTACTCCCCGCCGGCAGGAGGTGATCCGGTGCCGCGTCCCTCGGCCGTCGTCCCCGGCCTCCTCGGCGCGCGTGTGCGGCATGCCGGCCGGCGCCGGCTCCTCGTCGCCGCGGGCCTGGCCGTCGCCGCCGTCCTGCCGGTGCTGGCCGCCGCGCTCACCGCGACGACGACGGACGCCGTGCTGCAGCGCGGGCTCGCCACGCGCCCGGTCGGCGACCGGTCCGTCATCGTGTCGTACAACGGGCTGCCGGACGCCGCGGAGCTCGCCGACCTCGACGCGGCGGTCCGGCAGAACCTCCCCCGGCTCACCGGGCTCGCGCTGCACCGCCAGCTGATCTTCCGCGAGTTCACCGACGACCGCGGAGGCGGCTACGTCCTCGGCGCGGCCGACGACCTGCGGCGCGGCGTCCGGCTCGTCGACGGCCGGCTGCCCGCGTCGTGCACGCCGACCCGCTGCGAGGTCGTCTCGCTCTCGGCGCCCGGCGCCGACCCTTACGTGCCTGCCGACCTCGGGATCGTCGTCGTCGGGCACGCCGTCCGGACCGACCCGCTACTCCTCACCGGCACCTTCGACCCCGGGCCGGACGCGAAGGTGCTGCTCGCGGACGGCGTCACCCGGGCCGGTGCCGTGGCCTCGCTGTCGGTGCGCCAGCGGACGATCGGCTGGGTCGCCGGGCTCGACATCGAGCAGGTGCGCCGGCTCGGCGTCGATGCCTGGCTCGCGGAGTCGACGCGGGTCGCCGACGACCTGTGGATGGCCCGCGCCGGGCTCGTGCTCACGACCGTCGACGACGCCCTCCGGCAGGAGAACGCCCGGGCGCGGGCGTCGGCAGGCCGCTTCACCGTGCTCGGCAGCGCGACCGCGGTCCTTCTGCTCGGTACCGCGGTCGTCGGCGGCGCGGCGCTGCGCCGCGACCACGAGGCGTTCGTCGGTGCGCTACGTCGACGCGGGGCCGGGCGCGGTGTCCTCCGCCTGCTCCTGGCGGGGGAGGTCGCCGCCGCCGCGGTCGGCGGCACGCTGCTCGGGCTTGCCGCGGGCGCCGCGCTGGCCGCGGCCGTCGCGGCCCGGGCCGGGCTGGACCCGCCGGCGGTGGCCGGCGCGAGCGTCGTCGACGGGCTGCCTGTCGTCCTCGCCCTGGCCGCCGGAGCCGCGGCGCTGCTCGCGCTGACCCTCGCCACGCCGTCCGGGCCGGGCGGGGTGGCACCCCCGGGCGTGTGGCGGGCCGTCGAGGCCGGGGCGCTGGGCTGTGTCGCCGTCGCGGTGCTCCTCGCAGCCCGCGGCACCGTGGGGGTCGGGCGCGCCGACCCGCTCCTCGCGGCGCTCCCGGTGCTCGTCCTCGTCGCCGGGGCGCTGGCGCTGGCCCGGGTGTGGCCGGCACTGACCCACCTCGCGCAGCGGACCGTTCCGCGCCGAGCCCTCGCGGCCCGGCTCGGGCTCGCCGCGGCGGCCGGGCGCCCGTTGCGGCCGGTCGCGACCGCGGCCGTCCTCACCGCCGCGGTCGCGGCGTCCGTCTTCGCGGGCGCCTACCGGGCCACGCTCGACCGGGGCGCCGCCGACCAGGCCGCGTTCGCCGTCCCGACCGATGCGCGCGTCGCGGCGGGCCGCGACCTCGTCCGGCCGCTCGACGCCGCCCCGCCGGACGTCGTGGAGCAGCGGCTGCCCGGAGCGCGCGCGTACCCCGTGCTCCGCGCCGCCGGTTCGCTGCGGATCTCGTCGACGGACGGCGCCGGCATCCGGCTCGTCGGCGTCGACCCCGCGGCCCTCCCGCACGTCGCGCGCTGGGACGCCGTGACCGGCGGCACCGTGGCCGCAGCCGACCTCGGACGGCGGCTCGCGGCGTCCGGCGCGGCCGTCCCGGAGGGCACGGCGCTGCCGCCCGGGGACCGGCTCGTCGTCGCGACGACGGGTGCGCGGGTCCGGGTCGCCGTGACGGCCTACGTCCGGGCGGACGACGGGCGCGAGGCGGGAGTGCCGCTCGTCGTGAGTCCGCCCGGGCGGCCGGCCACCCTCACCGGCGACCTCACCACCGCGGCCGGCTCGGGCACCGCCCCGGCCTCGTGGCGGGACGCCCGTGGAGCGCCGGTTCCGCTGCACCTCGTCGCACTCGACGTCCGGCAGCCCGCGGACGAGGCGACGCGGACCCAGCACGCCCTCGGCGAGCGGACCCGGGACCTCACGGTGCCGAACGGCGCCTTCGGGCTCGCGGCGCTGCGGGTCGACGGCACCACGCTGGCCGCCCCGTGGCAGGGCTGGACCGGGGCGGGCCTCACGGTGGCCGGAGACGGCGCCTCGGCCGACCTGGCATACCGGATCACGACGGGCTCGGTGCAGCTCACCCCGCGGGCGCGCGGCCCCGGGACGGCGCCCGTTCCGCTGGCTGTCGCGGTGGACGCCGCGACGGCGGCAGGCGCCCGTGGCGGGGTGGTCAGCCTGGTCCTCGACCGGCGCGCCGTGCCGGCCCGGGTCGTCGCCGTGCTGCCCCGGTTCCCGACGATGCCGGACGGCCGGTTCGCCGTCGCGGACGTCACCGCGCTCGGCCGGCTGCTCGACCTCGGCCAGCCGGGCTCCGGCTCGCCGTCCGAGCTGTGGCTCGACCTGCCGGGCGCCGAGGACGTCGCGGCACCCTTTGCCGCACCAGGCGACGCTGCACCCCAGGCGCTCGGCGCGACGCCCTTCGACCGGCTCGACGTGCGGCAGCAGGCGGTCGTCGTGGCGGGGTTGCGCAGCGACCCGATCGCCGTCGGTGCGCGCGGGCTGCTCGCCGCCGGCGCGCTGCTCACGCTGCTCGTCGGCGCCGCGGCGCTCGTCCTCCTCGTCGCGGCCGAAGCCTCGGACGACGCCGCGCAGGCGTACGCCTGGGAGGCGGACGGCGTGGCGCCGGGGACCCTGCGCGGGGCGCTGTGGTGGCGGGCGGTTGCCGTCGTGCTCCCCGCGGTGCCGGCAGGCGTGCTCGTCGGAGTCGTGCTGTCCCGCGCCACGTCCCGGCTGGTCGCCGTCACCGCGACGGCGACCACCCCGCAGCCGCCCCTCGTACCGGGCACCGGGCTCGGCTGGGGGCTCGCTGCCGCCGTCGTGGGGGTCGTCCTCGCCCTTGCCCTCGCCGGCGTGGTCGCCCTCGGGGCGCTCCGCGAGCCGCTCCCGGTCCGCGACGCAGCGGTGCTGTGGTGAGGGCGGGGGCGCTGCGGTGAAGGGGGGGAGAAGTCACGACCCGGTGCGGCGCCGCGCGGGCCCGCCGATCGACACCGTCGTCGACGTGCGCGACGCGTTCTGCCTCCACCCGGTGCCCGGCGGGGCGGTTGCCGCGCTGCGCGGGCTGACGCTCATGGTCGCCGCGGGGGAGCGGGTCGTCGTCCACGGTCCGAACGGGTCGGGGAAGACGACGCTGCTGCGGGTCCTCGCCGGGGAGCAGCGGCTGTCGGCAGGGCGGGCCGTGGTCGCGGGTGCGGACGTCGGGTCCACGACGCACGACCTGGCCGCGTGGCGGGGGTCGCTGCTGGGCTGGGTCGACCAGTTCCCGGCCCGGACGCTGCGGCCGGAGCTCACGGTGCTCGACAACGTCGCCCTCCAGCAGCGGCTCACGGGTGTGCCCGCGGACGTCGCGCGCGACCGGTCCCGCGAGCTCCTCGACCGGCTCGGGGTCGCGACGCTCGCGGCCCGGACCACGGCGACGCTGTCCGGCGGGGAGGCGCAGCGGGTCGCGGTGTGCGCCGCCCTCGCGCACGGCCCTGCGCTCGTGCTCGCCGACGAGCCGAGCGGCCAGCTCGACGCGCGGTCCGCCGACCAGGTCTACGACGCCCTCGCCGACGCCGTGGCGGCGGCCGGTGCCTGTCTCGTGCTCGTGAGCCACGACCGCCGGGCGGCCCGGGTCGCCGACCGGGTGGTCCGGATCCGCGACGGCCGGCTCAGCGAGACGTGGGCCCCGGGGGAGGGCGAGCGCCTCGTCGTCGACGACCGGGGCTGGGTGCGGCTACCGGACGCACTGCGCCGGGCCGGTGGCGCGGCGGCCTCGCTGACCGCTGCCCCGGGCCCGGACGGCGCGATCGTCCTGCGGCCGGGACGGACGCCGGGTCGGGGGGCGGCGCCGGGCGACGGCGCGGCATCCGGGACGGTGCGCGCGACCGGCACCGGGCACGCCGGGGAGGCGGCCACCGCCCGGCTCGTCGGTGCCGCGCCGCCCGGAGAGCCCGGGCTCGAGGACGGTCCGGTCGCCTGCGCCCGCGGGCTCGTCAAGGCATACGGCGACCGAAGGGTCCTGGCCGGGGTCGACCTCGACGTCCGGCGGCGCGTGCTGCACGTCGTCCGGGGCCGGTCCGGCTCAGGGAAGAGCACGTTGCTGCGGGTGCTCCTCGGCCTCGAACGCCCGGACGCCGGGGAGGTCGTTCTCGACGGCACCCCGCTCGCGGGTCTCGACCGCCCCGGCCTCGCCGCGGTGCGGCGCCGGGCGGCCGCCGTCGTCGGGCAGGACGTCCACCTCGCGGAGACCGTCGACCTGCGGACGAACCTCGAGCTCGCCCGCGCCGTCCGCGGTCTCGGCCCCGACCCGGTCGCCGGAGACGTCCTCCTCGACGGTCTCGGGCTGCTGCCGCTCGCCGACAGGGAGGTGCGGCTGCTCTCCGGCGGTGAGCGGCAGCGAACCGCCGTCGCCCGGGCGATCGCCGTGGCGCCCGCGCTCCTCGTCCTCGACGAGCCGACGTCACAGCTCGACGAGGCGTCCGCCGAGCGGCTCGCCGGGGTCCTGCGTCGCACCGCCGCCGGCGGCTGCGCGGTGCTGGTCGCGAGCCACGACCCGGTGCTCGTGGACGTCGCCGACGTCGTGACGGACCTCGAGCCGGCGTCCCCCGACCCGGACGGCGTGGAGGGGCGGCGGTCGGCGCTCAGTCCGGCTGGTCCGTCGGGCCCAGGGCGACGATGACGGGCGCGTGGTCGCTCGCGCCCTTGCCCTTGCGCTCCTGACGGTCGATGAGGGCGCCGCTGACCCGCGCGGCGAGGGCGGGGGAGGCGAGGACGAAGTCGATCCGCATCCCCTCCCGGCGGGCGAAGCGGAGCTGGGTGTAGTCCCAGTAGGTGTAGACACCGGGGCCCGGCGCGTGCGGCCGGACGACGTCGGCGAAGCCCGCGTCCACGATCGCGCGGAAGGCGGCCCGCTCGGCGGGGGAGACGTGCGTCGACGTCGCGAACGACCGACATGTCCCACACGTCGTCGTCCTGCGGGCGCGATGTTCCAGTCGCCGACGAGGGCGATCTGCGCCTGCGGGTCCGCCGCGAGCCAGGCCGCCCCGGCGTCGCGGAGCCGAGCGAGCCAGTCGAGCTTGTAGAGCAGGTGCGGGTCGTCGAGGGTGCGACCGTTCGGCACGTAGAGGCTCCACACCCGGACGCCGCCGCACATCGCCCCGAGCGCCCGGGCCTCCGCAGCCGGCGGGTCGCCCCAGCCGGGCATCCCCGGGAAGCCGACCATGACGTCGTCGAGCCCGACCCGGGACAGGATCGCGACCCCGTTCCACGGCGAGAACCCGACGTGGGCCACCTCGTAGCCGAGGACCTTGAACGTGTCCTCCGGGAACTGGTCGTCCCGGCACTTGGTCTCCTGCAGGGCGACGACGTCGAGGTCGCTGCGTTCCAGCCACCCGGCGACCCGGTCCAGCCGGGCCCGTACCGAGTTCACGTTCCACGTCGCGAGGCGCACGCCGGTGAGGCTACCCGCGGCCGCCGACACCGCGGACCGCGCAGAACACCGCACCGGGCGCCGCACCTACGATGCCGGTCATGCCCGACTCGCCGTCCGACTCGTCCGACGCGCTGCCCGGACCGTCGTCCGGACCGTCGTCCGGACCGCCGTCCGGAACGTCGTCCGGCACACCTGCGCGCAGGCCGACGGCGCTCGTCACCGGAGCGACGGCCGGCATCGGCCACGCCTTCGCGCGCCGGCTCGCCGCCGACGGGCACGACCTCGTTCTCGTCGCGCGGGACGCCGTGCGGCTGGGGGAGGTGGCGACGGCGCTGCGTGAGCGGTACGGCGTCGAGGTCGAGGTCATCGCAGCCGAGCTCACCGACCGGCAGCAGGTCGAGCGGGTCGCCGACCGCATCCGCGACCCCGAGCGCCCCGTCGACGTCCTCGTGAACAACGCCGGCTTCAGCCCGAGGCAGCGCATCCACGAGGGCGACCTGGCCGTCGAGGAGCAGGTCGTCGCGCTCCTCGTGACGGCCGTCCTCGTCCTCACCCACGCCGCGCTGCCCGGGATGGTCCGGCGGCGGCGCGGCACGATCGTCACCGTGAGCTCGGTGGCCGGCTTCATGCCCCGCGGGACGTACTCGGCGGCGAAGGCGTGGGCGACGACGTTCACCGCATCCGTCGCCGCGCAGGTCGCGGGCACCGGCGTCCGGGCGACCGCGCTGTGCCCGGGCTTCGTCCGTACCGAGTTCCACCGGCGGGCAGGGCGGCGGATGGACTCCAGACCGTCGTGGGCATGGCTCGACGCCGATCGGCTCGTCGACGACTGCCTCGCGGACGTCGCGAAGGGCCGCGTCGTCAGCGTCCCGAGCCTGCGGTACAAGGCCGCCGTCATGGCCCTGCGCCACCTGCCGCTCGGCCTCCAGCAGCGGCTCGGCCGCACCCGCTCCTCCCGGCGGCGGAGCGCCGGGGGGCCGCGAGCCGGGACCGCCGCGGAGCCTGTCCGCTGCCGACCGCACAGGGACCACCCCTAGGCTGAGGACCATGACCACGACGACGGACTCCCTGGTCACCGACCGCGGGGCGCTGCTGGCCCTCATCCGCGACCGTGCCGTCGTCCACGGCCGGGTCACGCTGTCCAGCGGGCGGGAGGCCGCCTACTACGTCGACCTACGGCGCATCACGCTCCACGGCCGGGCGGCGCCGCTCGTCGGCCGGGTGCTCCTCGACCTCGTCGCCGACCTGGGGTTCGACGCCGTCGGGGGTCTGACGATGGGCGCCGACCCCGTCGCGACCGCGATGCTCCACGCTGCTGCCGCCCGTGGCGGGTCGCTCGACGCGTTCGTCGTCCGGAAGGCGGGCAAGGCGCACGGGCTGCAGCGCCGGATCGAGGGCCCGGACGTCGCGGGTCGGCGGGTCCTCGCCGTCGAGGACACCTCGACGACCGGTGGCTCCGTGCTCACGGCCGTCGAGGCTCTCCGCGAGGCCGACGCCGACGTCGTCGGGGTCGCGGTCGTCGTCGACCGGGGGACGGGTGCCCGGGAGGCGATCGAGGCCGAGGGACTGCAGTACCGCGCGGCGTTCGACCTCGTCGATCTCGGTCTCGCCGGCCGGTGACGCACGCGGTGAGCGGCGTCCGGTAGCCCCCCGAGGACGAGCCGTCCGTGGAACTCATGCCGTGGAGCGGGGCCGTTGCGGCCCTTGCCCTCCTCGTCGGCGTGACGACGCTGTGGCTCTTCGGCGCGTTCCGGGCGCTGGTCGGGCTGGACCGGCTCGTGGCGCGCTCGTGGCAGCAGGTCGACGACGAGCTGCGCCGCCGTGAGGAGCTCGTGCCCGACCTGCTCGCCGCCGTCCGGGCGCGCGCCCGGGTCGAGGAACGGACCGTCGGGGCCGTCGCGGCGGCCCGGGCCGCCGTCCGGGCGGCGGCCCGTCCCCCGGTCGCGACCGTGCCGGACCGGGCGGCCGCAGAGCGTGAGCTGTCCGTGGCGCTGGACGATCTCTTCACGGCGGCAGAGCGCCTCGCCGGCCTGCGGTCCGACGAGTCCTACCGCGCGCTGCACCGCGAGCTCACCGACATCGAGGCCCGGGCGACCGCAGCGCGCCGCCTCTACAACACGAACGTCGTGCGGCTCAACGCGCGGCTCGCCAGCTTCCCGGCGTCCGTCGTCGCGCGGCCGGCGGGAGTCGGGCCGCGCGAGCGCGCCGGCTCGGTGAGCGCCGGCCGCCGGACCGCCGCCGACGCCGGCCGCCGCCCGCCGGCTGACAGCGCGGGCTGACCGCACAGCTCCCCGGCCCGTCAGCTCGGGCGGTTGGGGCGCAGGATCCGGTTCTCCGCGGGCTCGGCGATCTCGGCCCGGAACGGGCTCGCCGGGTACGTGCCGAGGACCCGCAGGTACGCCGAGAAGAACTCGAGCTCCTCGAGCGCGAGGGCGAGCGGGGTGTCCTTCGGGTGGCCCTCGACGTCGGCGTAGAACTGGGTCGCGAAGAACGTGCCGCCGAGCTGGTAGCTCTCGAGCTTGGTCATGTTCACGCCGTTCGTCGCGAACCCGCCGAGCGCCTTGTAGAGCGCCGCCGGGACGTTCCGGACCCGGAAGACGAAGGTCGTCACGACCGGCCCGTTGTCCGGCGGCGGCTCGTGCGGCTCCTGCGCGAGGATGACGAACCGGGTCGTGTTGTGGTGCTCGTCCTCGACGTCCTCGGCGAGCACCTCGAGCCCGTAGAGGCCCGCGGCGAGACGGGGCGCGAGCGCGGCGACCGTCGGGTCGCCGAGGTCGGCGACCTCCCGCGCGGCCCCGGCGGTGTCGTCGGCGACGACCGCGGCGCCAGCCCTGCTCGCGCAGGAGCCGCCGGCACTGCCCGAGGGCGTGCGTGTGGCTGCGGACCGTGCGGATCGTCTCGAGGGTGGCGCCGGGCAGCACCATGAGCTGGAAGTGGATCGGCATGAAGTGCTCGCCGACGATGTGCAGCCCGGAGTCCGGCAGCAGGTGGTGGATGTCGGCGACCCGGCCGGCGATCGAGTTCTCGATCGGGATCATGGCGAGATCGGCGTCGCCACCGGTCACCGCCGTCGAAGGCGTCCTCGAACGTCGGGCACGGCAGCGGGTCGAGCCCGGGGACGATCTCGCGGCACGCGGCGTCGGAGTTCGCACCGGGCTCGCCCTGGTAGGCGATCCGGCCGCTGCCGCCGTCCGGGCCGCCGCTCGCCTCGTCGACGTGGGTCACTGGCACGAACGGCAGCCTACGGTGTGCGGTCGCGCGCCACCGGGGCGTCCGACGGTCGGGCGTCCGTCGCACGTCGCCTGCCCCGCGCCCAGGCGACGACCGGGACGACGACCGAGGCGAGGATCGCCGTGCCCGCCACGACGTACGCCGCCCACTTCACCGCCGGCATCGAGTGTGCGACGTAGCCCAGCGCGACGAGCCCGCTGCCCCAGCAGCCGGCGCCGACGAGGTTGGCCGACAGGAACCGCGGGTAGCTCATCCGGGCGATGCCCGCGACGATCGGCGTGAACGTCCGCACCCATGGGATGAAGCGCGCGACGACGACCGCCCGCCAGCCGTACCGGGCGTAGAAGCGCTCCGCGCGCTCGACCTGCCGGGTGGCGCGGCCGGCCCGCAGGAGCAGCCACGGCCGGCCGAGCCGCCGCCCGGCCCAGTAGCCGACGGCATCACCGGCGACCGCCGCGACGAAGACGCCGACGAGGAGCACCGGCAGGGACAGGCCGCTGCCCGGCTCGGCCGCGAGCAGGCCCGCGGTGAAGAGCACCGAGTCACCGGGCAGGAAGAACCCCACGAGCAGACCGGACTCGATGAGGACGAGCGAGAAGAGGACGACGTAGACGGCAGCCGCGGAGAGGTTCTGGAGTTCGGTGAGGTCGGAGAGCCAGTCGGACATCAGCCGACCCCGGTCCGCGCTCTCATGAGCGCAGCGTACGTCGCGGTGCCTGCGCGGTCCCCCGACCGCGTCCACCCGGTGCCGCAGCGCGCGGACCGGCACGCTGGGGTGACGCGCTGCCTCGAATCGTGAGCATCGGACTGGATTGTGACAGGCGCATTGACTGTACAGTCATCGCATCGGTCATAGTGGTCGCGGCGCACAGGAGTCCCGGGCTCCGGGGCACGGCGCCGCGGTGCCGACGGGGAAGGGACGTCCCGTGGATCAGCGCAGCGTGTGGCGGCACCGTGACCTGCGGCTGGGGATCGTCTGCCGGTCGGTGTCGTTCCTCGGTGACGAGATCGCGACGATCGCCCTCGCCCTGTACGCCTACGATGCGGGGTGGGGGACAGCGGGCGTGGCTGCGATCTTCGTCGCCGCGTGCCTGCCGTTCGCGCTCGGCGCCCCCCTCGTCGGCCGGTACGTCGACCGGGTCGACTCCCGGCGCATCACCGCCGGTGCTGCGGCGGTCCAGGCGGCTGCCGCCGTCGCCGCCGCAGCGGTGCTCTGGGTGGGCCGGCCGGGCTCGCCGTGGACCGTCGCTGCGGTGCTGGGTCTCGTGCTCGTCCTCATGACGGCACAGGCGGCGTCCAACCCGGCGTGGTCGGCGCTCACGCCGCACATCGTGCCGGCGGACGAGGTCCCCCGTGCGGTCTCCGCGTCGCAGGCGACGGGAGCCCTTGCGGCCGTGGCCGGTCCCGCGCTCGGCGGCCTCCTCGTCGCCCACGGCGGGGCGCAGACCGCGCTGCTCGTCGACGGCCTGACGTTCCTCGTCCTCGTCGCGGGCGCGCTCGCCGTCCGGACCGTGCGACGGCCCGAGCCGGGGGCCGGCGGGGACAGCCCGTGGGCGGGCCTCGCACTCATCCGCGACGACCGGCTCTTCGCGGCGCTCCTGGGCGGGATCCTCGCGATCCTCCTCGTGATCCAGGTGATGGTCGTCGTCGAGGTGTTCTTCGTCCGGTCCGTCTTCGGCGCCGGGCCGGCGACCTACGGGCTCGTCGGGCTCGTCTTCGCCGTGATGAACCTCGTCGGGGCGATGCTCGCGGGTCGGCTGGGCACGGTCGTCGCGCAGGCGTGGGGGATCGTCGGGTCGCTCGTCGGGATCTCGGTCTGCGCGGTCGCCGGCGGGCTCGCGCCGTCGCTCGTCTGGCTCACCGTCGTGCTCGGGCTCGTCGGGGTCGCGAACGGCCTGCTCAACGTGGCCGTCGGTGCCTTCGCGGTGGCCCGCAGCACCGACGCCGTCCGCGGCCGGGTCTTCGCGGCGGTCGCCGGGACGACCCAGCTCGCGACCGTCGTCGGGCTCGGCGCCGCGGCGGTCCTCGGCGACGTGCTCGACCCGCGGCGGGCGTACGTCGTCACGGGCCTGGTCGGGACGACGGTCTCGGTCGTCGTCGTCGTGGTCGTCCTCCGGGCGCTGCGCGCGGGGGCGGCCGTCGAGCCCGTGCCGGTCGGCCAGGGCGGGTAGCGGCGGTCAGGCCTTCGGCCGGGTCAGCGGGACGGTGCGGCGCTGCCGCGCCCGCTCCCGGACGAGCTCGAAGGCGACCGGAAGCACCGAGACGGCGACGATCGCGAGGAGCATGGCCTCGATGTTGTTCCGCACGAAGGGGATGGAGCCGAGGAGCCGGCCGAGCACGGTGACACCGGACGCCCACAGCACGGCGCCGATCGCGCTGTACGTGAGGTAGCGGCGGCGGTCCATCCGGCCGACGCCGGCCATGACGGTGATGAAGGTGCGCACGATCGGGACGAACCGCGCGAGGACGATGGCCCGCGGCCCGTACCGGTCGAAGAACGCGACGGTCTTGTCGACGTACTCCTGGCGGAAGAGCCGGGAGTCCGGACGGCGGAAGATCGCCGGCCCGGCCGCACGGCCGATCTCGTAGCCGATGACGTTGCCCGCGAACGCTGCCACCGTGAGCACGAGGCAGGCCAGCCACAGCGGTTGCCGGATCGCGCCCTGGCCGATGAGCAGCCCGACGGTGAACAGCAGGGAGTCCCCCGGCAGGAAGAAGCCCATGAGCAGCCCGCACTCGGCGAAGACGACCCCGGTCGCCCCCCACAAGGCCCAGGTGCCGAGCTGGTCGAGCAGGGTCTGCGGGTCCAGCCACGACGGGCCGAGGGCGTGGGGTCCGAACATCACCCCACCAGGGTACGGGCCGTAGGGTGCCGGTCCGTGGCGGACGGACACCCCGGGAGCGGACTCACGGCGACCTCGCAGCCGCCGGTGCCCCCGGCGCACGCGCGGGCTCGGGTCGGCACGGACGCAGGTGTCGGGGCAGACGTCGGGGCAGACGTCGGGGTAGGTCCGTGGCCCGGTCCGTGGCCGGACGACCCCCACTACGACGCCGAGCTGCTGCGCGACGGCGACCGGCGCAACGTCGTCGACCGCTACCGGTACTGGACGGTCGAGGCGATCCGGGCCGACCTCGACACCCGTCGGCACCCGTTCCATGTCGCCGTCGAGAACTGGGCGCACGACCTGAACATCGGGTCCGTCGTCCGCACCGCGAACGCCTTCAACGCCGCCGGCGTCCACGTCGTCGGCCGGCGCCGCTGGAACCGCCGGGGCGCGATGGTCACCGATGCGTACATGCACGTCAGACACCACCCGGACGCCGCGGCGCTCGCCGCGTGGGCGCGCGCGGAGGGCCTGCCGTTGCTCGGCGTCGACAACCTGCCCGGGTCGGTGCCCCTCGAGACCTTCACCCTGCCGCGACGGTGCGTGCTGCTCTTCGGCCAGGAGGGCCCAGGGCTCTCCGGCGGTGCCCGGACGGCGTGCTCGGCGGTGCTCTCGATCGCCCAGTTCGGGTCGACCCGCTCCATCAACGCCGGGGCCGCCGCCGCGATCGCGATGCACTCCTGGGTGCGGGCGCACGCCGTTCGCGGGTGACCGGCGGTCGTCCGGGCAGCAGTGGCGGCGGCCGCCCGGACGGGCGCATGCTGGACGGGTCGCCGCCGGACCGGGGAGGCTCCGTGGCCACGTACCAGGTCGTCGCCGTGTGGCGCGTCGAGCATCCGAAGGTGCCCCAGGGCGCGGACCTCTTCGCGGCCGTATGGCCGCGGGGGCTGCGTGCGAGCCTCTTCGACGGCCGGTCGCTGACCGTCGTCGCCGACGTCCGCGCCGACAGCCCGGAGGACGCCCGGGCCCTCGTCGCCGGCCGTGCGGTCCTCGCGTGGCAGGCGGTCGCCGGTGAGCCGCTCGGTGCGCCGGAGCAGTGCCGTGTCGTCCCGCGGTCGGCGCCGGTCGGCGTCCCCGCCGG
This sequence comes from uncultured Actinomycetota bacterium, assembly GCA_963750565.1. GTDB lineage: Bacteria > Actinomycetota > Actinomycetes > Actinomycetales > Kineosporiaceae > R-H-3. The sequence goes on from CAVVRA010000003.1 coordinate 116,859, forward strand.
TCTGCTGCCGCGTCGCGCCGGGCTGCCGGTGTTCGGCGAGCGGGACGTCCGGGAGCGTCGGTGGCCGGGACGACGCGGCCGCGGCCCGGACGCTGGTCCCGGCTCGGACCCGCGGGGCCCGCACGACCCACCGGACGACGGCGGCCTCGCCGGCGTCCGCGAGCCGCGCCGGCCGAAGCCTGGCCCCGGTCACCTCTTCGCGCAGGCCCCGCTGCCGCCGTCCCGCCTCGTCTGAGGTGCAGACCTTTGGCGCTCAACGGCTGTGCCGCGTAGCGTCGCGGCGATGAGGACGATGATCCCGATCGGGGCGGACGCCGTGTGGGCCGAGGACTCCGGCGGCGACGGCGAGCCGCTCGTGCTGCTCCACCCCGGCATCGGAGACCTGCGCTCGTGGGACCCGGTCTGGCCCGCGCTGACCGAGACGTTCCGCGTCGTGCGCTACGACTTCCGCGGCTACGGGCGGTCCCCCGCAGCGACGCAGCCGTACGCCTGGACCGACGACGTCCTCGCGGTCCTCGAGTTCTTCGGGCTCGACAGCGCCCACCTCGTGGGCAACAGCCAGGGCGGCGCGACCGCGGTCGAGCTCGCGCTCTCCCGGCCGGACACCGTCCGCTCGCTCGTGCTCCTCGCCCCGGCGGTCGGCGGCCACCCGCTCGAGGGCCCGCCGGAGGTCGAGGCGCGCTGGGAGGCGGCGGCCGCGGCGCTCGCCGCGGGCGAGGACGAGCCGATGGTCGCGCTCATGCTCGACCTGTGGTGCGCCGCCGGGCACGACCAGCTCGTCCGGGACCTCGTGCGGTCCAGCCTGTCCGCGGAAGCGGGCGAGGAGGAGTTCCTCCGCCCGCTGCCGCCGGCCCTCGACCGTCTCGGCGACGTCACCGCGCCGACGGTGCTCGTCCTCGCCGAGCGTGACTTCGCCCCGCTCGTCGCGCTCAACGAGGAGATGGCCGCGCGCATCCCCGGCTGCCGGCTCGTCCGGCTCGTCGGGGCCGACCACCTGCCGCAGCTGCGCGCCCCCGGGGTCGTCGTCGAGACGATCCGCGATCACTGCGTGAACGCCGCCGAGCGGTCGACCCGGTGAGGACGAGATCATCGGGGCGGCAGGCGCAGCAGCCGGGCCCCGGTGTCGTGGAGGACGGCGCGGAGGAAGGCGTCCCCGAGCCGCGGGCCGGCGTCGGCCCAGGTGACGACGGCCTCGACCTGGGTGGCGTACGGGTAGGGGATGTTCGGGTAGTCGGTGCCGAGGACGACCCGGTCGGCGATCGCGACGAGCCGGGCCGGCCAGTCCGGCGGCAGCGGGGCGAAGGCCTCGGTGAAGGGAGTGCCGACCATCGTCGTGTCGAGGTGCACGTTCGGGTACGTGCGGACGAGGTCGAGCGCGGCGTCGTAGTCCGGCAGCCCGGCGTGCGCGAGGACGGCGACGAGCAGCGGATGCCGGCGCAGCACCCCCTCGAAGATGTCGAGGCCGGTGAACGCACCCGGTCGGGGGCCGTCGCCGCAGTGTGTGACGACGGGCACGCCGGCATCGGCGAGCATCCCCCAGACCGGGTCGAGGACGGGGTCGCGAGGGTCGTACCCGCCGACCTGGAGATGCACCTTGACGCATCGGGCGCCGTCCTCGAGCGCCGCCCGGACGTACTGCGCTGCCTCGGGTTCGGCGTGGAAGGTCGTCGTCCGGACGGCGTCCGGCGTGGCGGCCGCGAAGTCCGCGAGCCAGTCGTCGAGCCACGTCGCCATCCCCGCCCGGTGCGGGTACGCCAGGGGCGCGAAGGCCCGGACGCCGAACGACCGCAACGTGTCGAGCCGCCGCTGCGGGTCGGCCCGGTACGCGATCGGCCACCGCCGGCCGTCGTCCGCGCCGGCGTCGAAGAACGCCCACACCTTCGCCAAGACGTTCTCGGGCATGAAGTGCGTGTGGATGTCGACGAGCCCGGGGACGCCGCGGGCGGCGAGGAGGTCGGGGAGGTCGGCGTCCGTCAGCGGCACGGCAGCAGGATCTCATCGGTGCCGCGGGGCGCGACCTCGACCAGTCGACCGTTTCGGAGGAGCGTGGAGGCGGGAACCTGCCCGCGGATCTGGAAGGATTGCGCCCGGACACGCTGCAGTGCGGCAGCGCGAGGCGCGTCGTCCGGCGAGGCGGCGCAGCAGACACCGCCGGGCGCGACCCGCGTGCGGCGGACGATCACCCGTAGGAGCGGTCGAATGCCCATCGCAACCCCCGAGGTCGTACGCCGAGATGCTCGACCGGGCGAAGGCCGGGTCCTTCGCCTACCCGGCGATCAACGTGACGTCGTCCCAGACCCTCAACGCCGCCATCCGCGGCTTCGCCGAGGCCGAGAGCGACGGCATCGTCCAGGTCTCCACCGGGGGCGCCGAGTACCTCGTCCGGCCCGACGGTCAAGGACATGGTGACCGGCTCGGTCGCGCTCGCCGCGTACGCGCACGAGGTCGCGCAAGAACTACGACGTCAACATCGCGCTGCACACCGACCACTGCCCGAAGGACAAGCTCGACGGGTTCGTCCGGCCGCTGCTCGCGATCGCGCCGAGCGGGTCAAGGCCGGCGGCACGCCGCTGTTCCAGTCGCACATGTGGGACGGCTCGGCCGTGCCGCTGACGGAGAACCTCGAGATCGCCCAGGAGCTGCTCGCGCTGACGCAGGCGGCGCACATCATCCTCGAGATCGAGATCGGCGTCGTCGGCGGCGAGGAGGACGGCGTCGCGAACGAGATCAACGAGAAGCTCTACACGACGGTCGAGGACGGCCTCGCCACCGTCGAGGCGCTCGGCCTCGGCGAGAACGGCCGCTACATGGCCGCCGCTGACCTTCGGCAACGTGCACGGCGTCTACAAGCCGGGCAACGTCAAGCTCCGCCCCGAGATCCTCAAGGAGATCCAGGACGCGGTCGGCGCCAAGTACGGCAAGGACAAGCCGTTCGACCTCGTCTTCCACGGCGGCTCCGGCTCGCTGCCCGAGGAGATCGCCGCGGCGGTCGACTACGGCGTCATCAAGATGAACATCGACACCGACACCCAGTACGCGTTCACCCGCCCGGTCGCCGACCACATGTTCAAGAACTACGACGGCGTGCTCAAGGTCGACGGCGAGGTCGGCAACAAGAAGGCCGTACGACCCGCGCGCCTGGGGCAAGGCCGCCGAGGCCGGCATGGCCGCCCGCGTCGTCGAGGCGTGCCAGGACCTGCGCTCCGCCGGCACCAAGATCAAGTAATTCCCTCCCTCAGCCCGAGGTCGGCCCGACCGTGGCATTGCCGCGATCATGCCGACCTCGGTGGCGGGCGGAGTGCCTGGCAGAGTGCAGGATGGCCCCATGAGCCTCGGCGAGAACCTCCTCGGGATCCCCCCCACCCACCTCCCGGACGACGCCGCGCCGCGCGCGGCGCTCGCCGCAGGCACCGCGCCGGCCGACGTCGCCGCCGCGCACCCGGCAGCGAGCCTGCCGTGGGCGGTGCTCGCCGAAGCGGCGCTCGACGCGGGCCGCGCGGTCGAGGCCTATGCGTACGCCCGGGTCGGCTACCACCGCGGGCTCGACGCGCTGCGCCGGGCGGGCTGGCGCGGCCGGGGTCCGGTCCCGTGGTCGCACGAGCCGAACCAGGGATTCCTGCGCGCCCTCGCTGCGCTCGCCAGGGCCGCCGACGCGATCGGCGAGGAGCCCGAGCGGGAACGGTGTACGACGTTCCTCGCCGACTGCGACCCGGCCGCCGCTCGGGCTCTCGGCCTGGCCTGATGGGCGGGCGCAACGCTCCCGTCGTCGTCATCGGCGGCGGCATCTCCGGCATCGCGTGCGCGCGGGTCCTCGCCGACGCCGGGCACGAGGTCCGGGTGCTCGACCGCGGCCACCGGTTGGGCGGCCGGATGGCGGTGCGCACCGAGGACCTGGGCGGCGCGCAGCACCCGGTCGACGTCGGTGCCTCCTACTTCACGGTCCGAGACCCGCGCTTCGCCGCTGTCGTCGACGCGTGGCGGGACGCGGGCCTGGCCCGGGTGTGGACCGACACGTTCCAGCTCGTCTCGCCCGAGGGCCGGGTCGGAACGACGACGGGGCTGCCGCGCTGGGGCGCGATCCGGAGGCCTGCGCAGCCTCGTCGAGCACCTCGCCGACGGGCTCGACGTCTCCAGCGGGCACGAGGTCGAGGAGGTTCTCGTCACCGGTGACAGGCTCGAGGTCGACGGTGAGCCGGCCCGCGCAGTCGTCCTCGCGATGCCTGACCCGCAGGCCGACGACCTGCTGCCGGAGCCGGTCTCCACGTGGCTCGAGCTCGACCGGGGGCTCGAGTGGTCCCCGGCCATCGCCGTCTGGGCCGCGTGGGACGAGCGCTGGTGGGGTGACCTCGACGGTGCCTTCGTCGACGGCTCGCCCGTCGTCTCGTGGGTCGCGGACGACGGACGCCGCCGCGGCGACGGCGCGCCCGTCCTCGTCGTGCACACGACGTCCGTCTTCGCCGCAGGTCGTCTCGAGGACCCGGGGTCCGCCGTCCAGCCCGCCCTCGACGAGGTGGCCCGGCTCCTCGGCGCGGGGCAGCTGCCCGAGCCGCAGTTCGCCCGGGCCCACCGCTGGTCGCTCGCTGCGCCGCTGCACCCGCACCCGGCGCGGTTCGGCCTGCACCCGGCACTCGTCGGCGTCTGCGGCGACGCGTGGGGCGACCGGTCGCGCGTGGAGCAAGCGTTCCTGTCCGGCCACGCTCTCGCCGCCGAGCTCGTCGAACGGCTCGCCTGACGCCCGTTGATAGTCTCCGCAGGGACCGCCGGGGGTCCCGTCCGAGTACCGGTACCGGTGAGGCAGGTGGTCCGAGATGCCCGCGATCGTGCTCGTCGGGGCCCAGTGGGGTGACGAGGGCAAGGGCAAGGCGACCGACGCCCTCGGACACCGCGTCGACTACGTCGTGAAGTACAACGGCGGCAACAACGCCGGCCACACCGTTGTCGTCGGCGGCGAGAAGTATGCGCTCCACCTCCTGCCGTCCGGCATCCTCACCCCCGGCTGCACGCCGGTCATCGGCAACGGGGTCGTCGTCGACCTCTCGGTGCTCTTCGAGGAGATCGACGCGCTGACCGCCCGCGGCTACGACTGCTCGCGGCTCCTCGTCTCGGCCAACGCGCACGTCATCGCGCCGTACAACCGGACGATCGACAAGGTCACGGAGCGCTTTCTCGGCGCGCGCCGGATCGGGACGACAGGCCGCGGGATCGGGCCGACCTACGCGGACAAGATGAACCGGGTCGGGATCCGGGTCCAGGACCTCTTCGACGAGCACATCCTCGCCCAGAAGGTCGAGGGTGCCCTCGACCAGAAGAACCACCTGCTCGTCAAGGTGTACAACCGGCGCGCGATCACCGTGTCAGAGGTCGTCCAGGAGCTCCTCGCGTACACCGATCGGCTGCGGCCGATGGTCGCCGACGTCTCGCTCGCGCTCGGCCGGGCCCTCGACCGCGGGGAGACCGTGCTGTTCGAGGGCGGGCAGGCGACCCTGCTCGACGTCGACCACGGCACGTACCCGTTCGTCACGTCGTCGAACCCCACCGCGGGCGGCGCGTGCACCGGCAGCGGCGTCCCGCCGACCCGGATCGACCGGGTCATCGGTGTGGTCAAGGCGTACGCGACCCGGGTCGGCGAGGGGCCGTTCCCGACCGAGCTGTCCGACGCGGACGGCGAACGGTTGCGGTCGGTCGGCCACGAGTACGGGACGACGACCGGCCGGCCGCGGCGATGCGGCTGGTACGACGCGCCGGTGGCCCGGTTCGCGGCCCGGATCAACGGTGTCACCGACTTCGTGCTCACCAAGCTCGACGTCCTCACGGGCTTCGAGCGGATCCCGGTCTGCGTCGCCTACGACGTCGACGGCGTCAGGACGCCGGAGATGCCGTTCAGCCAGAGCGACCTCCACCACGCCCGGCCGGTCTACGAGTACGTCGAAGGCTGGGACGAGGACGTCAGCGGCGCCCGCACCTTCGAGGACCTGCCGAAGAACGCCCAGCAGTACGTCCTCGCGCTCGAGGAGATGTCCGGCAGCCGGATCTCCGCCGTCGGGGTCGGCCCGGACCGGGACGCGACCGTCGTCCGGCACGACATGCTCGGCTGAGGCGGCTCGGGACGCCACGGCGTCACGGTCGCAGCGGCACCACCGGTGGCCGCACCCGGCCGGCTCCCCGTCCGGACCCGGCCCCCGAGGTCGTGCCGGGGGACCGCGTGGCGCTCGTCGCGACCGCGGCCCGGCTCGCGTCGTCCGCCCGGTCGTCGACAGGCACGGCGAACGGCTGGTCGGCCCCGACGCAGCGCGCACCGGCCGCCGGCAGGGTGGTCGCGACGAGGTAGGCCTGCACCGCGCGGTCGACGCACGCCGACGTGCCGAACGCGGTGTGCCCCCAGCTGGCGCTCGTGAGGAGCCGGCTGCCCGGCAGCCGCCGGGCCGCCGTCACCGCGCTCGCGTAGGGCGTCGCCGGGTCGTGCACGGCGCCGACGACGAGGACCGGTGCTGCCGTCCGACGGGTGAACGGGCCGCGGTAGGCGTCCTCGTCCCGGACCGTCCACGTGCTGCGGGCGCACGGTGCGGACGCCCAGGTCCAGAGCCGCCCGAAGCCGGGCGCCGTCCGGTCGGCCGCGGTCGCGTACCGGGGCCACCGGTCGGCCCGCCCCGGGTGCAGCCCGTCGCTGCACAGCACGGCCTGGTACGCCTCGGGGCCGTTCGGGTACGCAAAGGCGTAGCCGGCGCGGCCCGCGGCACGCCGGAACGCCGTCCGCTCCGCCGTCGTGACGAGCCCGACGGCGCGGAAGGCCTTCCGCTGCAGCGTGATCCGTCGCAGGCCTGCTCTCGCCCGGGCCGCCCGGGCCGGTGCTTCGGCGGGGTCCTGGAGCTCGGCGAGGAAACCGAGGAAGGCGTCGACGTCCTCGGGGCCGCGCGGGCTGTACAGCATGTCGAGCAGGGTCGCGACGACGTCGGCATAGGTGTAGGTCTGCACGAGGTCGCCGTCCCGCAGGACGATCGGCGTCCGCAGGAGCGACGCCGTGACCCGGCGGTAGGTGGCGCGCGGGTCTCCGCGCGAGGCGAGCGCGCAGTACGCGGGGCCGGCGGCCCGGCACCGGACGAGAGCCTCGTCGAGGGCCCGGGCCGCGGCCTGCGCCGACCCGAGGCGGGCGGTCTGCGGGACGTCCCGGGTCGCCCGGGTGCCGGCCCAGGCGACCGGGTCGACGACCCCGTCGAGGGCCATCGCGCGGACCCGCGACGGGAACAGGCTCGCGTAGACCTGACCGAGGTACGTGCCGTAGGAGAAGCCGAGGTAGGTCAGTCGGCGGTCGCCGACGGCGCGACGCAGAACGTCCATGTCGCGGGCGACCTCCGCGGTGGACATGGCGCCGGCCGGTGCGCCGCCCCGGGTGGAGCAGGCCCGCCCGAACGCCTCGGCGGACCGGACGGCGGCGGCCTCCTCGGCCCCGCCGACGGGGAACGCCGGCGCGAGACCGGTGAGCGCTCGGGCGCGGGCGCCGACGTCGTTCCAGCACTGCACCGGGTCGGACAGGTTCGTCCCGCGCGGGTCGAACCCGACGACGTCGAAGCGGCGGAGCACGCTCGTGTCGAGGAACGTCGGCGCGGCCGTCGCGAGCTCGACCCCGGACCCGCCCGGGCCGCCGGGGTTGACGAAGAGGCTGCCGATCCGCCGGGCCGGGTCCGCGGCAGGGATGCGCAGGACGGCGACCCGCGTCGTCGGGCCCTTCGGTCGGTCGTAGTCGAGCGGGAGCGCGACGAGCGCGCACTGCGCGCGCGGGACGTAGAGCGCGCTGCAGTCGAACCACCGCGGTCGCGGGGTGGGGACCCGGTCGACCCGTCGGGCCTCGGCCCGCGGACGCAGGTCCGGCCGCCGCAGTGGCGGGGCGGCAGCGGCCGCGGGGCTCGCCGGGGTCGCCGTTCTCCCGGGGGTCGGCGTGCTCGCGGGGGCCGCCGACGCGGGCGCGCCGAGCGCGGCCGCCGGGACGGCGACGCACGTAAGGATCATGAGGGCGCGCGTGACGCGGCCCGGGGTAGGACTGAGCACAGGAACATCCCTGGGAAGGCCGCCCGGGTCGGGCGGGAGGTGTGCCTCGTGGCCCCCGGCCGCGACCCACCCTTGCGGTGACCGCGGGTCACCTGCAACCCCTTCTCGGTAATCACACCGCTGTCATGGGCGGCGCGTGCTCGGCGGTGCCTCGATGCAGCCGGCAGCGCCCGGCGTGTCGTGACACGCGTGTCGGACGCGCCGTCCGGATCAGGCGCTCTTGCGCGGTGCGGCCTTCTTCGTCGCCTTCGTGGCGCTCTTGGTCGCTGTCTTCGACGTGCTCTTCGCGGGCGTCTTCGACGTGCTCTTGGCGGGCGTCTTCGACGTGCTCTTGGCGGGCGTCTTCGACGTGCTCTTGGCGGGCGTCTTCGACGTGCTCTTGGCGGGCGTCTTCGACGCCGCCGTCTTCGCCGGTGCCGCGCCGTCCGTGCCGGTCGCCTTCGTGGCGGGTGTCTTGCGCGCCGCGGTCTTCGTCGCCGTCCGGGACGTCTCGGCGTCGTCGGCCGCCGGTGCCTCACCGCGGGCCTGCCGGGCCCGCTCGACGCTGCGCTGGAGTGCGGTGAGGAGGTCGACGACCTCGCCGGTGTCCGCGGCCTCCTCGGCCGCGGCCGGCGCCGGCTCGGCGCCCTCGAGCTTGGCCTCGACGAGCTCGGTGAGGGCCCTGGTGTAGGCGTCCTCGAACTGGTCGGGCTCGAAGTCGGCAGCGAGGCTCTCGATGAGGGACTGCGCCATGGCGAGCTCCTGCGGCCGGACCTCGACGTCGGTCTCGAGGACGTCGAAGTCCGCGGCCCGGATCTCGTCCGGCCAGAGCAGGGTCTGGAGCACGATGACCTTCTCGCGGACGCGGAGCACCGCGAGCGTCTCGCGCTGGCGGAGCGCGACCTTGACGACGGCCATCCGGTCGGTCGCGGTCAGCGCCTCGCGGAGCAGCTGGTAGGGCTTGGCCGCGCGCGCCTCGGGCTCGAGGTAGTAGGTCTTGTTGAACAGGATCGGGTCGACCTGCTCGGCCGGGACGAACTCGACGACGTCGATCTCGCGGCTCGTCGACAGCGGCAGGTGCTCGAAGTCCTCGTCGGTGAGGAGGACGAGGCGGCCGTCAGGGGACTCGTAGCCCTTGGCGAGCTGGTCGTAGGCGACCTCCTCGCCGTCGATGCTGCACGTCCGCTTCATCTTGATCCGGCCGCCGTCCTCGGCGTGGACCTGGTGGAACCGGATGTCGTGCTCCTGCGTGCCGGCGAACACCCGCACCGGCACGCTCACGAGGCCGAAGGAGACCGACCCCTTCCAGATCGCCCGCATGCCGTGCTCCCTCCTGGTGGACGTCGTCCCCGGGTCCGACCCCGGCCCCACGGCGGATGTCATCGGCGCAGGCGGCACCCCGTGCGGCCGATGGGCCCACCCTCGCAGCATGGCTGCTGCGGGCGGGGGTGCGCCACCCCATCCGTCCCCGTCCACCTGTGCCGCGGGGGCAGCATGGGGGCGTGAAGCCGATGCTCGCGGCGCCGATCGACCCGGACGCCGGGCTGCCGACCGACGGAGCGGTCTGGGCGTACGAGGTCAAGTGGGACGGGATGCGGGTGCTGGCGGACGTCCACGACGGCACCGTCCGGCTCACGAGCCGACTCGGAAACGACGTCACCGTGGCCTGGCCCGAGCTCGCGACGCTCGGCGAGGTCCATCCCGACGTCCTGCTCGACGGCGAGATCGTCGTGCTCCGCCGCGGGGTGCCGAGCTTCGGGGCGCTCGCCGAGCGGATGCACGTGCGCGACCGACGCCGGGCGGCGGCCCTCGCGGCGGCGTCCCCGGCGACGTTCATCGTCTTCGACGTCCTGCGGCTCTACGGGGTCGACCTCACGCGGCGGCCCTGGCAGGAGCGCCGCGAGTCGCTCGAACGGCTCGAGCCATCGGGGCGGGCGTGGCAGCTCTCGCCCGTGTACGACGACGGTGCACTGCTCCTCGAGGCGACCCGGGACCAGGGCCTCGAGGGGGTCGTCGCGAAGCGCCGGGCGTCGCGGTACGCGCCAGGCGCGCGCAACGGCGACTGGCTCAAGCTGCCGCACCGCCGGGTGCAGACGTGCGTCGTCGGGGGCTGGCGCACCGAGACGGACGACGCCCGCCGGATCGGGGCGCTCCTGCTCGGCGTCTGGGACCGTCCTCGAGCTCCGGACGGCGGCGGGCCGGCGCTCCGGTTCGTCGGCCGCGTCGGGTCCGGGCTCGCGACCGCGCACCAGGACGACCTCGTCGCCGCTCTCGCGCCGCATGCCCGGGACTCCTCGCCGTTCGGCACACCGCTGCCGCGCGAGGACGTCGTCGGGACCCGGTGGCTCGAGCCGCGCGTCGTCGTCGACGTGCGCTACCTCGGGCGCAGCGAGAACGGCCGGCTGCGGCAACCGGTGTTCCGCGGGCTGCGTGCGGACGTCGACCCGGCGACGGTGACCGACGAGCCCTGACGGGTCGTCGCCACGGAGCCCCGGTCGCTGAGCCTCGCGGAGCCCTCGTCGCGGCGCCCTTGTCGCCGAGCCTGCTGGCGGGCCCGCGCACCGCAGGGAACAGTGGGGGCATGGCACGCGTCGCCCGGGCCGACCACGGACCCGACCAGCCCGTCGAGGTCGGCGGCCGGCGGATCGTGCTGCGCAACCTCGACAAGGTGCTGTACCCGCTGACCGGGACGACGAAGGGCGAGGTGCTCGCGTACTACACGGCCGTCGCCGAGCCGCTGCTCGCCGTGATGAAAGACCGGCCGGTCACGCGCAAGCGGTGGCCGGACGGCGTCGACGGGCTCGTCTTCTTCGAGAAGAACCTGCCGCTCGGGACGCCGGACTGGGTGCGGCGCGTCACGCCTGCCGGTGCCCGGGTCGACGAGGGACCGGGAGACGATCACCTTCCCGCTCGTCGACGACGTCGCCGGGCTGGTGTGGGCGGCCAACCTCGCGGCCCTCGAGCTCCACGTGCCGCAGTGGACGGTCGGGCCGCGCGGTGCGGTCCGCGGCCCGGACCGGCTCGTCGATCGATCTCGACCCCGGGGCACCGGCAGGGCTGGCGGAGTGCGTCGAGGTGGCGCACGCTCGTCCGGGAGCGGCTCGCCGACGACGCCCTCGACGTGCTACCCGGTGACCAGCGGCAGCAAGGGGATGCAGCTGTACGCGCCGGTCTCCGGCCGGCAGGACGCGATGGTCGTCCACGGCTATGCGCGCCGGATCGCCGAGGAGCTCGAGAAGGCCCGCCCGAAGCTCGTGACGTCCCGCATGACGAAGGCTCTGCGGCCGGGCAAGGTGCTGCTCGACTGGCGCAGAACCACCCGGCGAAGACGACGATCGCGCCGTACTCGTTGCGGGGCAGACCGCTGCCGCACGTCGCGGCGCCACGGGCCTGGGAGGAGCTCGACGACATGCTCGAGCAGCTCGACCACACCGAGGTCGTCGAGCGGCTGCGGACGGACGGCGACCTGCTCGCCGGGCTGGAGGAGCGCGGGCCGCGGGTG
>CAVVRA010000004.1:0-405203 GCA_963750565.1 uncultured Actinomycetota bacterium
GCGGGCTCGGCCGCACCGACGAGCTGGAGGCTCTCGAACACGGCCACCACCCAGACGGCCGAGACGGCGTCGCCGGGGAACTCGCCCGCCCCACCGACCCCGACATCCCGCCCGCCGAGACCCGCCTGCACCTCGCCATCGCCCGCGCCGTCCGCCAACGCACTGACTACCGCCAAGCCCAAGCGGTGCGAGAACGCGAACGACAGATCCTCGACGACAGTTCGGCAACCGACCCCGCCGCACCCGCGGCCTGACCCCAAGGAGACAGACGTGAAGAACGTGCGTGACCTCCGGGCCTCCGGCACCGCGACGGCACCGGACCTTCTCGGCAACGGCCGGCAGAGCGAGCCGCTGCTCTACCGGGTCTCGGACGTGACCGAGCTGCTCGGCCTGAGCCGCACGGTCGTCTTCGACCTGTTGCGCACCGGCCGGCTGCGCTCGGTCAAGGAAGGCCGCACCCCGGCTGCTCCCGGCCTTGGCCGTTCGCGAGTACGTCGCGCTCCTGGAACGGGAGATCGCCTGATGGCCGCTCGACGAAGCCGCGGCGACGGCGGCCTGCACTGAGACGAGACCCGGCAACGCTGGATCGTCACCGCCAGCCTCGGCTACGACGGTGCCGGCAGGCGTGTCGTGAAGCGGGGCAGCGGGCGGATGAAGACCGAGGCCAAGGCGAAACTTAAGGCGATCCTGCGTGACTACGAGGACGGGCTGGCGATCGCGCCGACCGACTACACCGTGGGTGGCGCGGTCCGGGACTGGCTCGAGCACGGGCTCAACGACCGCGACGCTCGACCCGCGAGAACAACCTCAGTCTGTGCGAGAAGCACGTGCTACCGTTCTTCGGCGTTCCTCGGCGTTCCTCGGCGTTCCTCGGCGTTCCTCGGCGTTCCTCGGCGTTCCTCGGCGTTCCTCGGCGTTCCTCGGCGTTCGTCGGCTTCGGGACCTGAGCGCGGACGACGTCGACCGGTGGCTCGCCGACCGTGCCGGGCACCTCAGCTGGAGCACCTCTCCACGCTGCACTCGGCGCTCAACCGCTCAATCAGGCGGGCGATGGCCCGGGACAAGGTCAAGCGCGACGTGGTGTCGCTGTGCTCGGTCCCGGACGGTCAGCCGGAGCGGCCGTCGAAGGCGCTCACCGTCGACCAGGCCGAGGCCGTCCTCGAGGCGGTGGCCGGCACTCTGATGGAGGCCTACGTCGTCATGTCGCTCCTGCCCGTGGCACGGACCGAGGAGCTGCGGGCCCGGACGTGGTAACACGTCGACCTGCTCGGCCGGCCGGACCTCGACCCGCCGGTCCCGCCGCACATGCACCTCTGGCGGTCCGTTCGGGCGGACGGCGACACCAAGCCGCAGAAGTCCCCGCGGACCCTCGCTCTCGCCCGCTGTGTGGAGGTCCTGTCCGACCACCGGCGGTTGCAGGTCGAGCGGCGCCGCGACCGTGGTGTCGAGGGCCCGGCGCCCACCTCGTGTTCTGCACGGTCGACGGCAAGCCGCTCGATACCGCGAACGTTCGGCGGGCCTCCGTTCGGCAATCGCCAAGGCCAAGGGCGTGACCGCCGCCGAGTGGACGCCGCGCGAGCTGCGGCACAGCTTCGTGTCCCTGCTGTCCGACTCAGGGGTCCCGCTGGAGGAGATCTCCCGCCTGATCGGCCACAAGACGACCGTCGTGACCGAGATCGTTCGCAAGCAGCTGCGCCCGGTGATGCAGGCCGGGGCAGTCGCGATGGATGGTCTCTTCGGCCCCCCGCGGCGCGTAGTCACGCAGATAGTCACTCAGTCGGGTGACTCGGAGGGGGAGTGATGGCTCGCGGTGCCGCCTCTGACCTGGGCTTCTGGGGTGGGCCTAACTGGACTTGAACCAGTGACCTCTTCCTTATCAGGGAAGCGCTCTAACCGACTGAGCTATAGGCCCGAGGCGCGGCCGTTGCGACGGCTGCGCCGTAGGAGGTTACCCCAGCGCCGGGCAGGGACCCAAACGGGTGCGGGGCTCGGGGGCTCCCGTGCAGGTCAGTCGTCGGACAGCGTGACGTGCAGGCCGCCGACGAGGCTGGAGGCGATGTTGTACAGGAACGCGCCGAGCGTCGACAGCGCCATGATGATCACGACGTTGATGACGCCGACGAACGTCGACAGGGAGATCACCCGGTCGAGTCCGACGTAGTCGTAGAGGTCGAAGGTCGAGTTCGTGCCGTCGATGTCCTGCAGCACCTTGTTCGAGCTCGTCGAGCACGCCCATGGAATCGATGACCGACCACAGGACGATCGCGCCGGTCACCAGGCCGATACCGAGGGCGACCGACAGCAGGAACGACAGCTTCAGGACCGACCACGGGTCGACCCGGGCGAGGTGAGCCGGACCGTGCGGGGGCCGGTCTGCGCGGCGACGGAGCCCGGGGGCGGCGCAGCAGTGCGCGAGGACGGCATCGAGTCCCCCCGTCCGTCGCTCGCAGGAGGTGTCGGCGCGGTCGCCGTGGTGCCGACGCGCTCCTGCCGTCCCGCCGACGCGGACGTCGGCATGGCTCCCACCCGTGGCGCCGTCGACGGCTGGTAGACCTGGTCGGACGGGCTCACGCCTCACCTCCGCTGGACCTGCTCCTGCTGACGGTACGCCATGTCAGGCGCCCTCGTTCCCCCTTCGACGGCCAGCGGCCTGCCGTGCTCACCGCTCGCGATCGACCTGATGCTACCCGTCGGACGCCCACCTCACGTCCGGGGTTGCTCCCCGGCAGAACCTCCGCGCGGACGGTGCGCGGAGGCCCTGGTCAGGGCGCGTCCCCGGACGCCTCGTCGTCGCCCGGCGCCGCGTCGTCCGTGATCGTGACGTCGGTCACATCGGACGCCGCGGAGCCGGCGAGCGGCGCGGTGGGGTCGAGCGCGGCCTCGACGGCGAGCGCCACACCGTCGGTCACGACCGGGCCGTCGCCCGGGCCGTCGCCCGGCTCGTCGTCGTCGCCACCGAGCGCGCGCTCGGTGTTCCGGGCGACGGCGATGATCCGGTCACCGGGGTCGGGCTTGGCGAAGACGACGCCCATCGTGTCCCGGCCCTTCGCCGGCACCTCGGCGACCGCCGAGCGCACGACCTTGCCGCGCTCCATGACGACGAGCACCTCGTCGTCCTCGCCGACGACCATGGCCCCGACCAGGTCGCCGCGCTCCTCGGTGAGCTTGGCCACCTTGATCCCGAGGCCGCCGCGGCCCTGGACCCGGTACTCGCCGAGCGCCGTCCGCTTCGCGCAGCCGCCCTCGGTGACGACGAAGACGAAGGCGTCGTCGTCCCGGACGACGTCCATCGACAGCAGCTGGTCGCCGTCCCGGAACTTCATCCCGGTCACGCCGGACGTCGCCCGGCCCATCGGCCGCAGCGCGTCGTCGTCGGCGGTGAACCGGACCGACATTCCCTTGCGGGAGACGAGCAGGATGTCGGCGCCGTCGTCGACGAGCCGGGCCGCGACCAGCTCGTCGCCCTCGAGCAGGTTGATCGCGATGACACCGCCGGAGCGGTTCGAGTCGTACTCCTCCAGCCGGGTCTTCTTGACCCTGCCCTCCCGGGTGGCGAGGACGAGGTACGGCGCCGCCTCGTAGTCGGGGATGTCGAGCACCTGGGCGATCTGCTCGCCGGGCTGGAACGCGAGCAGGTTCGCGACGTGCTGACCCCTGGCGTCCCGGCCGCCCTCCGGCAGCTCGTAGGCCTTGGCCCGGTAGACCCGGCCGAGGTTGGTGAAGAACAGCAGCCAGTGGTGCGTCGTCGTGACGAAGAAGTGCTCGACGACGTCGTCGCTGCGCAGCTGGGCGCCCCTGCACGCCCTTGCCGCCGCGCCGCTGCGCCCGGTAGGCGTCCGACCGGGTGCGCTTGGCGTACCCGTCGCGGGTGATCGTGACGACGACCTCCTCCTCGGGGATGAGGTCCTCGACGTCCATGTCGCCGTCGAACGGCAGGATCTGGGTGCGCCGCTCGTCGCCGTACTTGTCGACGATCTCGGCGAGCTCGTCGGAGACGATCTGCCGCTGCCGCTGCCGGCGAGGCGAGGATGTCGTGGTAGTCGGCGATCTGCGCTCGAGCTCGGCCAGCTCGTCGATGATCTCCTGGCGCTCGAGGGCGGCGAGCCGGCGCAGCTGCAGGTTGAGGATCGCCAGCGCCTGCTCCTCGTCGATGTCGAGCAGCGCCATCAGGCCCGCCGCGGGCCTCCTCGGCGGACGGCGAGCTGCGGATCAGCGCGATGACCTCGTCGAGCGCGTCGAGCGCCTTGACGTAGCCGCGGTAGATGTGGGCCTGCCGCTCGGCCTCGGCGAGCAGGTACCGGGTCCGGCGGACGATGACCTCGATCTGGTGGTCGACCCAGTAGCGGACGAACTTGTCCAGGCTCAGCGTGCGCGGGACGCCGTCGACGAGCGCGAGCATGTTCGCGCCGAACGTGTCCTGCAGCTGGGTGTGCTTGTAGAGGTTGTTGAGCACGACCTTCGCGACGGCGTCCCGCTTGAGGACGATGACGATCCGCAGGCCGGTCTTGCCCGAGGTGTCGTCGCTGAGGTCGGCGATACCCTGCGACCCGGCCGCAGTCGACCAGCTCGGCGATCTTCATCTTGAGGTTGTCCGGGTTGACCTGGTAGGGCAGCTCGGTGACGACGAGGCAGGTGCGGCCCTGGATCTCCTCGACCTCGACCACGGCGCGCATGGTGATCGGGCCGCGGCCGGTGCGGTAGGCCTCCTCGATGCCGCGGGTGCCCATGATGAGCCCGCGGGTGGGGAAGTCCGGGCCCTTGACCGCGCAGCAGCAGCTGGCGCGAGCAGCTCGTCGTCGTCGGCCTCGGGGTTCGCGAGCAGCCACTGGACGCCCTCGCCGACCTCGCGCAGGTTGTGCGGTCGGGATGTTCGTCGCCATCCCGACGGCGATGCCGGACGACCCGTTGACGAGCAGGTTCGGGAACCGGCTGGGCAGGACGGTCGGCTCCTGGGTGCGGCCGTCGTAGTTCGGCGCGAAGTCGACGGTGTCCTTGTCGATGTCGCGGACCATCTCCATGGCCAGCGGCGCCATCCGGCACTCGGTGTTGTGCGAGACGAACCCGTTGGTGACGAACGCATGGTCGTCGGTGTCGACCCGCAGGCTGTAGACGTCGGCGAGGCCGGCGTCCTCGACGTCCGCGACGTCGAGGAAGGTGTACCGGCCGTCGCTGAGCGGCTCGAGGACGGCGCGACGCTCAGCGTCCGAGACGTCGTCGCGGCGCGCGAACGCGTCGACGAGCCGGGTGTTCGCGTGCACCGCGACCTGGATCGGCAGCGGTGCCCCGGCGCGCAGTACGGCGACGGTGTCGCCGGGCTGCAGCTCGCCGAGGAGCTTCCACAGCAGCGTCGGGACGCCGAGGACGTCGACGAGGCAGAGCACCGGGTGGTTGCGCGAGCCGGTCAGGGTGGCGCCGTCGACGGTGCGCATCCGCAGCGTGTGCTGCAGGCCGGAGTGGTGGAACGCCGACGCAGCGACCGGGCTGCCGTCACGACCGAGGACCTTGAGGTCGACGTCAGTCGTCGTGTGCGGGGCCGCGCCGGGCAGCAGGTCGACGATCGCCACCTGGCCGTCCGGGGTCGCGACGAGCGTGTCGCCGGTGACGCAGTACCGCATGGCGGCGGCCGGGTCGTTGCCGGGCGAGCCGAAGTTGCCCTGGCCGTCGACGAGCGGGTAGCGCAGCGACCACGGCTGGGCCAGCCGGACGAGGGTGTCGTAGATCGCCGAGTCGCCGTGCGGGTGGTACTGGCCCATGACGTCGCCGACGACGCGGGAGCACTTGGAGAAGCCCCGGTCCGGCCGGTAGCCGCCGTCGTACATCGCGTAGAGCACGCGCCGGTGCACCGGCTTGAGCCCGTCCCGGACGTCGGGCAGCGCCCGCGACGACGATGACGCTCATCGCGTAGTCGAGGTACGAGCGCTGCATCTCCAGCTGGAGGTCGATCGGCTCGATGCGGCCCGTCGGACGACCACGCCCTGAGCGTCGTCGGGAGTCACGGGCGGCTCGTTCGGCGGCTGTCGTCACATCGGTCCTTCGCGATGGTTCCGTGTACTGCTACGCAGGGCAGTGGAACGGTCTGTGGATCCTGGGACGGAGACCGCTGGCTGTGCAGGAGTCCGATGGAGGTCAGATGTCGAGGAAGCGGACGTCCTTGGCGTTGCGCTGGATGAAGGAGCGCCGGCACTCGACGTCCTCGCCCATCAGGATCGCGAACATCTCGTCGGCGGCCGCGGCGTCCTCGAGGGTGACCTGGAGCAGCATCCGCTGCGTCGGGTCCATCGTGGTCTCCCACAGCTCGTCGGCGTTCATCTCGCCGAGACCCTTGTAGCGCTGGATGCCTTCCTCCTTGGGCAGCCGCTTGCCCGCGGCTGAGCCCGGCAGCGACCAGCGCGTCCCGCTCCCGGTCGGAGTAGACGTACTCAGGCGCAGCCTTGCTGCCACTTGATCTTGTAGAGCGGCGGCTGGGCCAGGTAGACGTACCCGTCGTCGACGAGCGGCCGCATGAACCGGAACAGCAGCGTGAGCAGCAGCGTCCTGATGTGCTGGCCGTCGACGTCGGCGTCGGCCATCAGGACGATCTTGTGGTAGCGCAGCTTCGCCAGGTCGAAGTCCTCGCCGACCCCGGTGCCGAAGGCGCTGATCAGCGCCTGGACCTCCTGGTTGGCCAGCACCTTGTCGATCCGGGCCTTCTCGACGTTGAGGATCTTGCCGCGGATCGGCAGGATCGCCTGGGTCCGCGGGTCGCGGCCGGACTTCGCCGAGCCGCCGGCCGAGTCGCCCTCGACGATGAAGATCTCGCACTCCTCCGGGTTGGTCGACTGGCAGTCGCGACAGCTTGCCCGGCAGGCCGCCGCCGCCGAGCAGGCCCTTGCGCCGGGTCGCCTCGCGCGCCTTGCGGGCCGCGATCCGGGCCGCGGCGGCCTGGATCGACTTGCGGATGACGTCCCGGGCCTCGCGCGGGTGCCGGTCGAGCCAGTCGCCGAGCTCGGTCGCGGACGACGCGCTGCACGAACGCCTTCGCCTCGGTGTTGCCGAGCTTGGTCTTGGTCTGCCCCTCGAACTGCGGCTCGCCGAGCTTGACCGAGATGACGGCGGTGAGCCCCTCGCGGATGTCGTCGCCGGTGAGGTTGTCGTCCTTCTCCTTGAGGAGGTTCTTCGTCGCGCGCGTACTCGTTGACGAGCGTCGGTCAGCGCCGCGCGGAAGCCCTCCTCGTGGGTGCCGCCCTCGTGCGTGTTGATCGTGTTGGCGTAGGTGTGGACGCTCTCGGAGTACGCCGTCGTCCACTGCATCGCGATCTCGACGCGACAGCTTGCGGTCGATGTCCTCGGCCTCGAAGTCGATGATCTCGGGGTGGACGGCTCGGTCTTCTTCGAGCGCGTTGAGGTGGCGCACGTAGTCGACGAGGCCACCGTCGTAGCGGAAGGTCACCGCCGGCGCGGTGCCCTCCTCGTCCGCGTGGTCGGGCCGCTCGTCGACGAGCGTGATCTGCAGGCCCTTGTTGAGGAACGCCATCTGCTGGAAGCGCGAGCGCAGGGTCTCGAAGTCGAAGACGGTGGTCTCGAAGATGTCGGGGCTCGGCCAGAAGGTGACCGTCGTGCCGGTCTCGGTCGGTCGCCTCGCCCTCGGCGAGCGGGGCGTCCGGGACGCCGCCGCCGGTACGCCTGCCGCCAGACGTGCCCCTGCCGGCGGACCTCGACCTCGAGCCGGTCGCGACAGCGCGTTGACGACCGAGACGCCGACGCCGTGCAGGCCGCCGGAGACCGCGTAGCCGCCGCCGCCGAACTTGCCGCCCGCGTGCAGCACGGTGAGGACGACCTCGACGGCGGGCCTGCCCTCCGTCTCGACGATGTCGACGGGGATGCCGCGGCCGTTGTCGACGACCCGGACCCCGCCGTCCGCGAGCAGGGTGACCTCGATCGCCGTCGCAGTAGCCGGCGAGCGCCTCGTCGACGGAGTTGTCGACGACCTCGTACACGAGGTGGTGCAGGCCACGCTCACCGGTCGAGCCGATGTACATGCCGGGCCGCTTGCGGACCGCCTCGAGCCCCTCGAGGACCTGGATGGCGCTGGCGTCGTACTCCCGACCCTCGACGGGCGGCGTCATCTGGTCAGTCACGGGCGGCTCGGCTCCTCGTCCTGCATCGGCCCTCGCGGGCGTCGGCACGGGCGCGGGTGCGCGCCCGTGACCTCGACCGCCGGACGGCGGGAGGGCCCTCGCGGACCGGCTCCCCCCGTGCGCGGACGGGCGGTCCTCACCCCTCGGGGCGGGGACCGCCGCTTCACCTGCGATTCTACCCCTTCAGCGGCCCTCCACCCGTCGTTCGGCGGCCCTGGAGGGCGTGTCTGGTGCGCCGGTGCGGTACGGGCTGACTCCCGATACGCACCCGGGGGCCAAGCGGTTCTCCGGGACGCTCTGGCCGCGGTCGACACCGGTCGTGGCGGGCCGGCCCTCGTCGCGGGCGCCGTCAGCCGTAGGTGTCGCGAGGCCCCTGACTGCCCGGGGCGACCCGCGGGCCGCGCTTCCACGACGGCGCGGTCGGGCCGTGAACGACGACCTTCGTGACGGTCCTCTCGCCGACCTCCTCGGCGAGCCGGCGCATGAGGGCCGGCACGAGCAGGCGGACCTGGGTCGCCCACGCGGTGGAGTCGGCGCGGACGACGAGCACGCCGTCCTCGAAGGACTCCGGGCGTGCAGTGCGCCGCGACGTCCGGGCCGACGACCGCGTGCCAGCGGCCGATGACGCCGCCGACGGCGACGGGGGCGTCCCAGCCGCGCTCGGCGACGAGCCGGTCGATGCTCGAGCCCACGAGCTGCGGGTCGCGGGCGTCCGGGGCGGCGCCGGAGCGGGTGCCGTCGTCGGACGCGCGTCGCCGTCGCCGGTCCACCGCCGCGCGGCCGGACGACGGCGCAGAGGTCCCGGGGGTGAGGCCGCGGGCCCGAGCAGCGGTGCGGGCGCGGTTGAGCGCGGTCTTCACGGCGTCCGGGCCGGTCGCGTCGTCGGGCTCGCCAGCGGGCTCGTCAGCGGACACGGTGGACCTCGCCCGCCATGACGTCGACGCGCGCCCCGGCGAGCGCCTCGGGGACGTCCTGGGCACAGCCGCCGTGACGAGCACCTGCTCGGCACCGGCGACGAGCCCCGCGAGGCGGTCGCGCCGTCCGGTGTCGAGCTCGGCGAAGACGTCGTCGAGGATGAGGACCGGCTCGCCGTCGCCGTCCGCGCCGGTGTCCGCGCGGAGCAGCTCGTAGAGGCCAGGCGCAGCGCGAGCGCAAGCGACCAGGACTCCCCGTGGCGAGGCGAACCCCTTCGCGGGGAACGCCCCGAGGGTGATGACGAGGTCGTCGCGGTGCGGGCCGACGAGGCTCACGCCGCGTTCGAGCTCCTGGGCGCGGACCGTGGCGAGGGCGTCGAGCAGACGGGCCTGGAGCAGCTCGCGACCCGGGGCGTCCTGTGCGGTGACGTCCTCGCCGAGGCGACGCGCTTGTACGACAGCGCCGCCTCGCCCTGCCCGGCGGAGACCGCCTCGTACGCCGCGGCGACGAACGGGCCGAGCGCGTGCGACGAGGCGCAGCCGGCCGGCGAGCAGGTCGGCACCGACGGTCGCGAGGTGGCTGTCCCAGACGTCGAGCGTCCGGACGTCGCCCCGGCCCGACTTGATCGTCGCGCCGGCGGACTTGAGCAGGGCGTTGCGCTGCCGCAGCACGCGGTCGTAGTCGGCACGCACGCCCGGCGAACCGCGGGGCGCGGGCGACGAGCAGGTCGTCGAGGAACCGGCGCCGGCCGTCCGGGTCGCCCTTGACGAGGGCGAGGTCCTCGGGGGCGAAGAGCACCGTGCGCAGCAGGCCGAGCACCTCGCGGGCCCGGGGGACGGGGGCCCGGTTGATCCGGGCCCGGTTCGCCGCGCCGGGGACGATCTCGATCTCGACGAGGTTCGACCGGCCGCCGCGCTCCACGGCCGCGCGGACGACGGCGCGCTGCGCGCCGAGCCGCACCAGCGGGGCGTCCGTCGGCGACCCGGTGGCTGCCGAGGGTCGCGACGTAGCCGACCGCCTCGACCAGGTTCGTCTTGCCCTGCCCGTTCGGCCCGACGAGCGCGGTGACCCCGGGTTCGAGCGGCAGCTCGGTGGCGGGGTAGGAGCGGAAGTCCGCGAGGGACAGGTGGGTCAGGTGCACGTCAGGCAGCCGTCCGGGCGCAGGCGGGGTGGTGCTCGCATCCTGTCACGGCGCCCGGACGACGCAGGCGACCGGTGGATGCCGTCCTCTGGCGGGGTGGTCCGGGTTCCGAGGCGTGTCGCACCGGACGGGTACGGCGCAGGACGTTCCATGGGTCAGGGCGATGTCGAGCCGGTGCCGGACGACGGGCCGGCGGCGGTCACGGCGTGGCCGCCGAACTGGTTGCGCAGGGCGGCGACGGCCTTCATCGCCGGGGAGTCGTCCTGTCGCGAGGCGAAGCGGGCGAACAGCGCCGCGGAGATGACCGGCATCGGGACGGCGTTCGTCGATCGCCTCCTCGACGGTCCACCGGCCCTCGCCGGAGTCGTTGACGTAGCCACGGATCTCGGCGAGGTCCTGGTCCTTCTCGAGCGCCTTGACGAGGAGGTCGAGCAGCCAGGACCGGACGACGGTCCCGCGCGTCCATGCCTTGAAGCAACCGTGGACGTCCGTCGACGATGTCCTTCGCCGCGAGCAGCTCGTAACCCTCGGCGTACGCCTGCATGAGGCCGTACTCGATGCCGTTGTGGACCATCTTCGCGTAGTGCCCCGCGCCGACCGGCCCGGCGTGGACGAAGCCCTCCTCACGGCGGCCCTCCGGGCGGAGCGCGTCGAAGACCGGCATCGCACGCTCGACGTCCGCGGCGTCGCCGCCGACCATGAGGCCGTACCCGTTCTCGAGCCCCCAGACCCCGCCGGACACTCCGCAGTCGAGGTAGCGAATGCCCTTGCTCGGCGAGCAGCGCGGCGTGCGCCGCGTCGTCGGTGAAGCGGGAGTTGCCGCCGTCGATGACGAGGTCATCCTCGGCGAGCAGCGTCGGCGAGCGCGGTGACGGTCGCCGTCGTCGCCCCGCCGGCAGGGACCATGACCCACACGACCCGAGGAGCGGGAGCCGCAGCGGCGAGCTCGGCGAGCGAGCCGACGTCGCTCACGTCGGGGTTGCGGTCGTACCCCGTCACCTCGATCCCGGCGCGGCGCAGCCGGCTGCGCATGTTGCCGCCCATCTTGCCGAGGCCGATGAGTCCGATGTGCACGCTGTTCTCCCCGTGGTCACGGAGTCGATGATCGTGGGCGGCGCCCAGTCTGCCATCGGCGCCCGGCTGCGGCAGGCGCGTCCGAGACGTCATGGGGTCGGGTGCGGGTTTTCGTCCCCGGGCTCCGGTAGGCGGGGTCGGTACAGGTCACCCGGCGAGCCGGACCGGCATGATCAGGTAACGATACGTCTCGTCGTCCTCGCCGTCCGCCTCGGCCTGGCCGGACAGGACGGCGGGCTTCTGCGGTTGGGTGAACGAGAGCCGGGCGAAGGGTGTCGTGAGCGCGCCGAGCCCGTCGAGGAGGAACTGCGGGTTGAACGCGATCGACATCTCCTCGCCGGTCAGGCTGCACTCGACGGCCTCGGAGGCCTGGGCGTCCTCGCCCTGACCCGCCTCGAGCGTGACGATCCCGTCGGTGAAGCCGAGCCGCACCGGGGTGTTCCGCTCGGCGACGAGCGCGACGCGGCGGACCGCCTCGATGAGCACATGGGTGTCGACCACTGCGTGCGTCGGAGACTCGGCGGGGAAGAGCGAACGCACCTTGGGGTACTCGCCGTCCACGAGGAGGGAGGTCGTCCGCCGGCCGCCCGCCTCGAAACCGATGAGCTCGGTGCTCGCCCCCGGTGGACAGTGCGAGGGTGACGTCGCCGGCCGCCCCGAGCGCCTTGGACACCTCGGACAGGGTGCGCGCGCGGACGAGCGCGACGGTGCTGATCCCCGGCGAGGCGGGCCGCCACGGCAGGGTGCGCATCGCGAGCCGGTAGCGGTCGGTCGCGAGGAGGGTGAGCACGTCGCCCTCGATCTCCATCCGGACCCCGGTGAGGATCGGCAGCGTCTCGTCGCGACTCGCCGCGACCGTCACCTGCGCGACGGCGTGGGTGAAGACGTCGCCGGCGACGGAGCCGCTGCCCTCGGGCATCGTCGGCAGGGTCGGGTACTCGTCCACGGGCATCGTGAGCAGGGTGAACCGGCTCGCGCCGCACGTCAGCGACACCCGGGAGCCGTCCGTCGCGACGTCGACGGGCTTGGCCGGCAGGGACCGCGCGATGTCGGCGAGCAGCTTGCCGCAGACGAGCACCGTGCCGCCGTCCGAGACCTCCGCCGGCACCTCGACGCGGGCGGAGACCTCGTAGTCGAAGCTCGACAGTCGAAGCACGCCCTCGGGGTCGGCCTCGAGGAGCAGACCGGCGAGAACCGGCACCGGCGGCCGGCTCGGCAGCGCCCGGGCGGCCCAGGTCACCGCGTCCGCCAGGACGTCACGCTCGACGCGGAACTTCACGCCGGAACCGCCTCTCGTCGTACCGGTGCTGCGGGTTGCATCGCGGCTCCGGCCACCAGCCCCGGGAGAGGGAAGGCCACGTCGGGCCCGAGGACGGGCCCACCACTCGGGGACCGAGCCGGTCGGGGACCGAGCCTGCCTGCGCGATGCACCCCCGCGGATGCAGGGCACGACAGTACGCGAGTCGGGGGACAACCGTGAACCGGACCGGTGCAGCGGTGGACGGTACCGGTCTGTCGAGCGGACCTCGGACGAGCGACGAGGGTCAGAACCGGGAACGAGCGTTCACTCAGCTCATCCCACGTGGCTCCGGTTGTGGTGGATCGGTCGGTCGGTCAGGGGAACTGTGGGTGGATGGTTCATCGGGTTGGACTCTTCAGTGTTTGTCATCACGGTTGTGGATGCTGTGGAGAACGACCGTTCCCCCAGGTCAACCCACCGGCCGCTTGTCGACGGCCTGTCGACGACGAGTCCGTCGACGGAGGATGCGTCGTGGACGGCGGGCCGTCGTCCACGACGTCCGTGGCCCGGCATGCACCGACGGTGCCGCGGACCTCCACAGCAGGGACTGGCCCGTCCACCGCTGTCCACAGGTTGTCCACCGAGCTGTGGGTTGTGGCTCTACAACCGTTACCGTCCGGCAGTTACCGCACAGTGACTCGGGGATCGCTCTGTGTCCACAGAGTTGTCCCCACGCTGTGTACTAAATCGGGCATCCATCGAACAGTGTCTACTCACAGTTGTTTGTTGCTGACTCAGAGGCACATGCTCGGGGGCATAAGTCTGAAGAGTCCGAATCTCACCGCGATCGGCGTCCGTCGTCCGTCGAGCGCCTGTGGGTTGTGGACGAAATCTGTGGGAAGTCGCGCCACGTGGCGAGCGTCTGCAGGGTGTCCGGTTCTTGCGGTTCGTCCGACCCCCTCCGGCACCGTGGGTTACCCACACATGCTGTGGAGAAACCTTGTGGACAACCCGGGAGCGACAGGCGGTGCTGCATCGGGCCGCGCAGACGTGTGGGGGGCCGCAGCCGGACCAGAAGAAGGGGGGCGTGCGCCGCGGCATGGGGACGAGGACCCGAGCGGTAGATGGGGCGTCAGGGCCCAAGGAGGAAGGCGTGGCGAGGAGAGGAGAGGAGCAGAGAGGACGGCGGCGCGGGGCCGGGTGACCGGCCGCGGTCAGCCGCGGGCCGTCTGCTTGATCCGGTTCGTGAGCTCCGTGACCTGGTTGTAGATCGAGCGCCGCTCGGCCATGAGATGCCGGATCTTGCGGTCCGCGTGGATGACGGTGGTGTGGTCGCGACCGCCGAACTGCTGGCCGATCTTCGGCAGCGACAGGTCGGTCAGCTCGCGGCACAGGTACATGGCGATCTGCCGTGCGTTGACGAGCACCCGGGACCGGGAGGACCCGCAGAGGTCCTCCATCGTGAGACCGAAGTACGCGGCCGTCTGCGCCATGATCGTCGCGGCGGTGATCTCGGGGGTGTCGTCGGCCGGGATGAGGTCCTTGAGCACGATCTCGGCGAGGGACAGGTCGACCTGCTGCCGGTTGAGGCTGGCGAAGGCGGTCACCCGGATGAGGGCGCCCTCGAGCTCGCGGATGTTCGTCGAGATCTTCGAGCCGATGTACTCGAGGACGTCGTCCCGGACCTGGAGCCGCTCGCCGATCGCCTTCTTGCGCAGGATCGCGATCCGGGTCTCGAGGTCGGGCGGCTGGACGTCGGTGATGAGGCCCCACTCGAAGCGGACGCGCATCCGCTCCTCGAAGCCGGCGAGCTGCTTCGGCGGCAGGTCGGACGTGATGACGACCTGCTTGTTCGCGTTGTGCAGGGTGTTGAAGGTGTGGAAGAACTCCTCCTGGGTCTGCACCTTGCCCTGGAGGAACTGGATGTCGTCGATGAGCAGGACGTCGACGTCGCGGTAGCGGCGTCTGGAACGCAGCTGGCCTTGTCGTCCCGGATGCTGTTGATGAAGTCGTTCGTGAACTCCTCGGAGTTCACGTACCGCACCCGGACGCCCGGGTACAGGCTGTGCGCGTAGTGCCCGATCGCGTGGAGCAGGTGGGTCTTGCCCAGCCCCGACTCCCCGTAGACGAAGAGCGGGTTGTACGCCTTGGCCGGTGCCTCGGCGACGGCGACCGCGGCGGCGTGCGCGAAGCGGTTGCTCGCACCGATGACGAAGTTCTCGAACGTGTACTTGGGGTTGAGCCGCGCGGGCTCGGACGCCGTCCGGGGCGCGTTCGACCGGCGCGTTCCCGGCCGGGCCACCTCGGCGGCGTCGAGCTCGGGATGGGCGAGCTCGGGGTAGGCGAACGTCTGCTCGCCGCGCCGCCCGGCGTCGGGGTCGGGTCGGGTCGGTGTGCCGGACGCCGCGGCCGAGCCGGCGAACCCGCCCCCGACGGGAGCCGGGCCGGCACCTCGTCCCTCGACACCGCGGATGTCGATGACGTCGGAACCGAAGCCGCGGACGTCGCCCCGGAGCACCGGATGGTTGTGCCCACCGGCCTCGCGGGCGGTCGCGAGGCCGCCGGTCGACGGTCCGCCGTCCGGACCCGTGGTGGCACCGGCCGGCGCGGACGCCGGGCCGGACGCGGTCACGGGGGTCGGGGCCGACTCCCCGAGCGTGGGATCGACGGTGACCGCGAGGCGCACGGGGCGGCCGAGCTCGGCGGCGAGGGCACCGGTGATCACGTCGCGCATGCGCTGCTCGAGGACTTCCTTCGTGAGGTCGTTCGGCGCGGCGAGGAGCGCGGTGCCGTCAAGGAGACCGAGCGGCCGCGTGAGCCGAACGAACGCGCGCTGCTGCGGGGTGACCCCGGAGGCGTCGAGTGCCTCGAGCGCGCGGAGCCAGACCGCGGGGAAGTCGTCCGAGGACGTCGTCACTGCAGCACGCCTCCCTGTCGCGTCACGGACGGGTCCTCACGGTCCACACAGTTGTCCACATCCTGTGTACGAGGTCCGTCGCGCCAGGCCTCAGAGGTGGTGCGGCGACGGATGTCCGGCGGTCGTCCCGCCTGCATCGGATCCGCTCCCTGGGTGTGCGGCCTTCGTGCGACGGACCGAGGTTTCTCGGCGTGTCGCACGTTCCCGAGACCAGCACCACAGGACCATAGCCTGTTGGCCTGGCTTCCGTGACCCGGTCCGTGATCCTACTCTATGTAGTCTGAGCACTACGCCTGGTTCTTACCCGAGGGTCGTCACGGCCTGTGGATGCTCGGTTTGACCCTGTGCTCCGCCGGGCCGTACCGTGAGGAGGCTTGACAGCGACAGGTCACTCCTGCCCCGGTTCGGGCACGGTGACCTTCCCCCGATGTCCTCGCGGTCGTTGCGCCTCGCCTCGCCTCTCCGGGCCGGTGCGGTAACGCCCGGGCCCGTACGCAAAAAACAAGGTGGAGTTCTCAGGTGAGCAAGCGGACGTTCCAGCCGAACAACCGGCGTCGGGCGAAGACCCACGGCTTCCGACTGCGCATGCGCACCCGTGCGGGTCGCGCCATCCTGGCCGCGCGCCGGCGCAAGGGCCGCGCAGAGCTCTCCGCCTGACGCGGCCGGGCCGGTCGCCCGTGCTTCCCGCGTCGTCCCGGATGCGCGCCGGAACAGACTTCGAGTCGGCGGTCCGTCGCGGACGGCGCGCCGGGAGCCCTCGCGTCGTCATCCACTGCGCGTCGTCGGATCGAACGGACGTCGCACGGGTCGGTTTCGTGGTGTCGAGAGCGGTCGGCGGGTCCGTCGTCCGGCATCGGGTCGTGCGTCGGATGCGGGAGACCGTGCGGCCGCACCTCGCGTCGCTGCCGGCGGGGACGCTCCTTGTCGTCCGCGCCAAGCCACCCGCGGCCACCGCGACGTTCGCCGAGCTCTCGGACGACGTGACGAGGCTGCTCGACCGGCTCCGCCCCGGTCGCGCCGCAGGTCGGCCGTCGTGACGGGCCGCGGCGTGGGGAGCAGGGCCCGGGTCGTCTGCCGGTTCGTCGTCCGGGTGCCCAGCCTCGTGCTGCTTCTCGTGTTCCGGGTGTGGCAGCTTCTCGTCTCGCCCACGTACGGCGACGTCTGCCGGTTCTACCCGTCGTGCTCCGAGTACGGCGTCGAGGCGGTCCGCACCCACGGGGCGGTCAAGGGCGGGTGGCTCGCGATCCGTCGGATCGGCCGCTGTCACCCGTGGAACCCCGGTGGCGTCGATCCCGTTCCCCCTGCCAGCGGCCGTCGTGCCGGCGCGCACCCGTGCACGCCGTCCGGCGCCGTGCCCGCCGAGCAGCCGGCGCCGCAGCAGCGGCGTGCTGCCTGACCCGAGGACCTCATGAGCGGCTTCCTGGACACCGTCCTCCACCCTCTCGAGCTCGCCGTCGCCTACATCATGGTCGGCTGGCACTCGGCGCTGACGACGCTCGGGATGGACCCCCGGTCCGGCTGGACGTGGGCACTGTCGATCGTCGGCCTCGTGATCGTCGTCAGGATCCTGCTCATCCCGCTCTTCGTCCGGCAGATCAAGGCGTCCCGAGGTCTGCAGCTCCTGCAGCCGGAGATGAAGAAGATCCAGGAGAAGTACAAGGGGAAGACGGACACCGCGTCCCGGCAGGCGCAGCAGCAGGAGATCATGGCGCTGTACCGGGAGACCGGGACCAACCCGTTCGCCTCGTGCCTGCCGATCCTGCTCCAGTCACCGGTGTTCTTCGCGCTCTTCCGGGTGCTCAACGGGATCGGAAGCGGCAAGGTCATCGGCCCGCTCACCGCGGCGCTGGTGACGCAGGCGGACAACGCCTCACTCTTCGGCGGAGCTCAGCTCTCCGAGAGCTTCATGTCGGCCGACACCCTGCCCCCGAAGATCCTCAGCGTCGTGCTCATCGTGCTCATGTCGTTGACCACGTACACGACGCAGCGCCAGCTCATGATGAAGAACATGCCGCCGGCGGCCCTCGAAGGGCCGTTCGCGCAGCAGCAGAAGATCCTGCTCTACGTCTTTCCGGTGATCTTCGCCGTGACCGGTGTGAACTTCCCGATCGGCGTTCTCATCTACTGGCTCACGACGAACCTGTGGACGATGGGCCAGCAGTTCTACGTCATCCGGCGGATGCCGGCTCCCGGTTCGCCGGCCGACAAGGCGCTCCAGGAGCGCCGCCGCAAGCACGGCAAGGCTTCGCCGCAGACCCTTGAGTCGTCGACCCCGGCCCTCCCGACCGGCCAGCGGCAGCAGCCGAAGCGCCAGCCGCGGAGCAAGCGCACGCCGCCCGGGACGCCCGCGCCCAGGCGCACCGAGGACGAGTCGGCGGAGCCGGCTTCGGGTGACGGGTCGACGGCGGTGCCCGCACCGACCGGAAAGGGCACCGGGACGGGAGGACCCGGTGGGTCGACGGACGCGCCCTCGGTCCCGAAGACTCCGGCGACCCCGAAGGCGCCCTCGACGCCGTCCGGTCCGGTGACCGGCGCGGGTGCCGCACCTCGCGGCAACGGCGTCGGCCGGCCCGGGGGGAGCGGTCAGTCGAAGAACCCGTCGCAGCCGCGGCGGAGCCGACCGAGTCGGCCCAAGCGCTGATCCGACCCGTCGACGCGCCTGCTCCCGGTGCGCCGGGCGCGCGGTCCGGGGACGGCGAGAGACCTGACGGGCGTCGCCCGTGAAGAGGACCAACACGTGGGAGGAAGCATCGTGAGCGACACGCACGCGGTGGAGCACACCCGGGCTACGGAGGACGAGGAGTCGTCGGACGCGATGGCGGCGGACGAACGGGGGGACTCCGTGCGCGTCGCGCTGACGGAGGCGCCGGCGGCGGACTCGGTCGTCGACTCGGTCGTCGACTCGGGCCACGCACCGGGCGTCGACGTCGTCGAGGACTCCGCCGAGGTCGCGGCCGACGACGAGAGCGACGACGAGAACGAGGGTGACGAGGAGGACGCCGCCGGCCCGTCCGAGACGTCGACCCGGCGCGCCCGTCGCGGCGGCGAGTCGCTGCGCAGGCTCGAGGAGGAGGGCGAGGTCGCGGCCGACTACCTCGAGGAGCTGCTCGACATCGTCGACCTCGACGGCGACATCGACATCGACGTCGAGAACGGCCGGGCATCGGTGGCGATCGTCGCGGAGGCCGGGTCGGAGCGGGAGCTGCGCCGGCTCGTCGGTGCACGCGGCGAGGTCCTCGAGGCGCTGCAGGACCTGTCGAGGCTTGCCGTGCAGGCGCGGACGGGGGAGCGGAGCCGCCTCATGCTGGACGTTGCAGGCTTCCGGGCAGCGCGCCGCCGGGCGCTCGAGGAGCAGGCGGCTCGCGTGTGCCACGAGGTACAGAAGACCAACCAACCGGTGCGGCTGGAGCCGATGTCGGCCTTCGAGCGGAAGGTCGTCCACGACGTCGTCGCCGAGGCCGGTCTCATGAGCGAGTCGGAGGGCGAGGACCCGTCGCGTCGGGTCGTCGTGTATCCGGCATCCGCCTGACGACTATCCGGCATCCGCCTGACGACGAGGAGACGCGGCTGGAGCGAGGGGTCGCCCCGGGCCGCAGATCCTGAGCGGAGACGAGGCATGACCGGCGACGGCCGGCGGACGGCGCCCCCACCGCCCGCAGGGGGCGCCGTCGCCGCTGTGTTCGGGGAACGCGCAGCGGTCGCGGAGCGGTTCGCCGCGCACCTGGCG
Source organism: uncultured Actinomycetota bacterium (assembly GCA_963750565.1). Classification (GTDB taxonomy): domain Bacteria; phylum Actinomycetota; class Actinomycetes; order Actinomycetales; family Kineosporiaceae; genus R-H-3. The sequence continues at coordinate 19,132 of CAVVRA010000004.1, forward strand.
GGGTCCGGGGTCGAGCGCGGCCTCATCGGTCCTCGCGAAGTACCTCGGGTGTGGGAGCGGCACATCCTCAACTGCGGCGTCGTCGCCGAGCTCCTCGGGGACGGCGAGCGCATCGTGGACGTGGGGTCCGGAGCGGGCCTGCCCGGACTCGCCCTCGCGCTCGCCCGGCCCGGCGTCGTGCTGACGCTCGTGGAGCCCCTGCTGCGGCGCGTCGTGTGGCTCGAGGAGGTCGTCGCGGACCTGAGGCTCGGCAACGTCGAGGTCGTCCGGGCTCGGGCGGAGGAGCTGCACGCGGCGAGGCCGCGCTTCGATGTCGCGACCGCCCGGGCGGTGGCTTCCCTCGACCAGCTCGCCCGGTTGTGCCTGCCGCTCGTGGTGCCCCGCGGCCGGCTGCTCGCGCTGAAGGGTCGGTCCGCGGCCCAGGAACTCCAGGCCGCGGAGGGCATCCTGACGTCGCTCGGAGCGGCCGAGAGGTCGATCGTGGAGTGCGGGGTCGGTGTGCTGGCCGAGCCGACGACGGTGGTCGTCGTGACGGCCGGGTCCTCGGTGGCAGCTCGGCCGGGTCGGGCACCGCGTCCGACGCGCCGCCGCCGCTGACCCTCCTACTGCTGAGGCCGCGTCTCAGGGTGCGCCGCGGGCGGGTCGCCGCAGTCGGGTCGTGTGCGATCGTCCCACCCCGTGCCCCGGACGCCGTGTTTCACGGGAAACCACCGGGAGGTTGGCCGCCACACCGGGTACGCCGGATGCCGTGGCGGCGGCGGGGAGCCGAGGGGACCGTGGCGAGTGCAGGGCGCCACCGGGGTGGTGGGAAGGCGCCGCGGAGACCCGCAGCGCGAGCTGGAGGGGCGGTCGGGGAGCGCGTCGGTGGTGAAGGGTGGCGAGCGTCCACGTCGCAACGTCGAGGCCTCGGAAAGCCGGCTCGGCAGCGGCGGCGGGCGAATCGTCGCCGTGGCCCCGCCGGGCTGTCCTCGCCCGGTCGGCCCGGCGGAGGACGCTGAGCCAGGTCGGTGTCGGGATCGCCGGCCGTCGCCGGCGGTGGTGAGGAGCCGGGTGGCTGTCCGGTCTCGATGTTTCACGGGAAACGTGGCAGCGAGAGTCCGTGCAACCTGGTGGGACGCGGGGAGGCCTCACGGCGGAGCAGACCGCTGGGCGACGCGTCTCGACATGTCCACAACCCCTCCGGCGCGTTCGTTGCGTGGCCGTGGGTGCCCTGCTTGGGTGGGTCGCACGTGTCCCGCGTCGAGGCCGGTGAGGGGATCCGCGGACACGCAACGGGGAGCGGACGGGAGGGCTCGTGAGCGGAATCGGTTGGCCCGGTGGAGACGCAGCGGTCGAGCGCGCGGGTCTCGGGTGGCCGGGAGGCAGCGATGGGCAGCCGCATCGGCGCGGCGGCAGTGGCGTCGTCGAGTCCGAGCTGAGCGATGTCGAGGTGGACCTGACGGCGCAGCGTGTCGGGAGGGCGTCCACCCCGGCGCGCTCCCGGGCGGCAGCCGAGGGGGCCCTGTGGTGGGAGGCCCTGCACGCCGACGAGTCCCAGCGTGAGGAGGATCTGGAGTCCACCGGGTCCTCGGGCGCGGTGGCGATGGCCGAGGCGGACGACGGGGCTCCCGTGATCGTCGAGGCGGCCGATCAGAGGGTCTCACTGGAGAGGACAGCCCTGGCGGCGAGCGGCTGGGGTGCTGCCACGGCACCCGGGCCCTCCCTCGTCGGAGCGCTCACGCACATGGGGCCTGCAACCGAGAAGACGGGGCAGACTGGCGAATCCGGCGGGGCGTTTCACGTGGAACGGGGCGGAGTCGCCCCGGCGGAAGGCCTGGACCAGGAAGGCTCTGCCACCCGGCACGTCACGGAAGCGGGCGACCAGCTGCTGACTGAGGGCCAGCTGCCGGTGCGAACACGAGTCGGGGGTCAGAACGACTCCCTCGGTAGCGATGAGCTCCGCGTGGACCGACTGAGCGTGCATCGGGGGATCGCTCACGAAGAGGATGTCGCGACGTATGACGCGGAGGTCCGCGATGCGGCGGCGGACACGCCGTCGCCGATGCGGCGGCACTCGGTGCCGCCGTCGCCGCTGCCGTCGCCATCGTTGCCGACGCGCTGGGCACAGGCCACGCAGGGTCTCGAGCCCGGAAGGGCAAGCGAGGGCTCGTTCTCCTGGATGACTCCTGCCCAGAACCGTTCGGCTGAGGCTCGCGGAGTGCCTCCGGGAGAGAAAGTGAGCGATCGCTCGCCCGGCCGGCCGATCGACGTGAGCGATGTGAGGCCTGAGGCTCCGGATCCGGTCGACGATGGTCGTCCGGACAGCCCGGACGCCGCCGCCCCGCCCCGCGGAGCCGAGGGGGACGACGACCGGCAGGAGAACGGGCCGATGGTGGGAGGTGGGCGCCCCGGACACGACGAGGGTCGCGGCGCTGAGGAGGCTGCCGTGGAACGGCCCACGTTGGCCAGCCTCCTCCACGGCGGGGAACGGCCGGCCCTGGACGACGGCGTCCCCGATGCCAGCGAAGAGTCTTCCGCTTCCGAGGTTGCCGTTGCGCGTGAAACGACGGCTACGCCACCGCGTGCTGATGCACCACGGACGATCGGCGATGTCGCGGGGGCGTTGTCCGGGCCGGCGGTGCCCGGCACGGCGGCCCACGACGAGGTGTCGTCCCATGAACCACCGCCGGTTGCTCGTGGCGCCGTCGGTACGGAGTCGAGCGTCGCGTCGGGGCCTGGTTCGGGTGCAGTGGACGCCGAGAACCGGATGACGCGCGCCGGACGGGTGACCGTCGACGCGGAGAACGTGACGACCCGGCGTGGTGTGGCGGACCGGCGTGATGTGGCGGACCGGGGGGGTGAGGGGGGCGCTGCTCCCGAGCGTGACTCTCGTGTTTCCCGTGAAACCTCTTTCACCCCGGACGGCGAGTCGGTCGCCGTTGTCGGCGAGGCGCCGGTCGGCGCGTGGCAAGATCTGGCCTCGGGGGAGGACGACAACCGCGGCGACGTGCCCAGCGCACCGTCACGTTCCGTCGAGTCCCCCGCCGGGCACATGTCAGCGCGGGAGACCTCGGTCCCGAGGTCCTCACGGCCGATCGATGGGAGCGCCGGTAGCGACGACGAGGACGGCCGCCCCAGCGTGGCCATCGCGTCGTCAGCGCCGCAGGGAGAGATGAGCGAGCAGGCCAAAGCGGCGGTGGATACCGCCGGAGATGTCGAAGTCACCTATGACGAGCTGGAGCGGGTGAACCTTGTCCGCTCACTGCCGTCGTTCGACGAGACGACCCCGCTGGCCGTCGAGGTGGCCGAGGACGCCCGTCGGCGGATCACCCTGTCCGGCCGACCATTCCCGTCGCCCCCGCGGACGCGCATGCTCACGGTCGCGAACCAGAAGGGCGGTGTCGGGAAGACGACGACGACCGTGAACCTCGCGGCAGCCCTCGCCCAGGCCGGCCTGAACGTCCTCGTCCTCGACATCGACCCCCAGGGCAACGCGTCGACAGCTCTGGGCATCGACCATCACAGCGACATCCCGAGCCTCTACGACGTCGTCGTCGAGGGGATGCCTCTTCGTGAGGTGCTCCAGGCCTGCCCGGATGTTCCGAACCTGTGGTGCGCACCGGCGACGATCGACCTCGCCGGTGCCGAGATCGAGCTCGTGTCCCTTGTTGCACGTGAAACACGACTGCAGAAGGCGCTCGCGACGTACCTCGAGGAGCGCGCGGCCGCGGGGCTGTCGAAGATCGACTACGTCTTCGTCGACTGCCCCCCCAGCCTGAGCCTCCTCACCGTCAATGCGTTCGTCGCAGCTCGCGAGGTGCTGATCCCCATCCAGTGCGAGTACTACGCCCTGGAGGGTCTGTCGCAGCTTCTCAAGCACGTCGACCTCATCCGGGGACACCTCAACCCCGACCTCCACGTGTCCACGATCCTGCTCACCATGTACGACGGGCGGACCCGGCTCTCCGCGCAGGTCGCCGACGAGGTGCGAGGCCACTTCCCCGAGCAGGTCGTCAAGACGGCGGTTCCCCGCAGCGTCCGGATCTCGGAGGCGCCGAGCCACGGCCAGACCGTCATGACGTACGACCCGGCCTCGAGCGGCGCGCTCTCCTACCTGGAGGCGGCCCGTGAACTGGCGGAGCAGGTGCTGTCCTGGACCGACCGGACGATGACTGAGGAGCGAGTGTGAGCGAGAAGCGACGGGGACTCGGCCGTGGACTCGGAGCGCTGATCCCGAGCACGACGGCGACGAAGCCGGCCGGCGATCGTCCGGTCGACGTCTTCTTCCCGGGTCGGTCCGACGGGCCGGTGGCTCCCGCGGCGCGCTCGGCTCCGAGGGAGCAGTCCACCTCCGCGGAGAACGGAGTGGGCGCGGCCGAGCCCGCTGAGTCCGGACCCTCGCCCGCGGTCGACTCGGTCGCGTCGGCCGCCGTGGCAGCGGGTGTGGCCGCAGCCGATGCGGTGGCCGGCAACGGCGCCGCGCCCGGAACAGGGCCGGACCTCGTGCCGGTTCCGGGCGCCCGGTTCGCCGAGCTGCCGGTCGACTCCATCCGGCCGAACCCGCGGCAGCCGCGTCAGGTCTTCGACGAAGAGTCGCTCGCCGAGCTCGTCCACTCCGTCCGGGAGATCGGCGTCCTGCAGCCGGTCGTCGTCCGTCAGGTCGCGGACGAGGACGGGGAGCCGCGGTTCGAGCTCATCATGGGCGAGCGCCGGTGGCGGGCCACCCAGGACGCCGGCCTCGAGCGCATCCCCGCGATCGTTCGAGAGACCTCTGACGACAGCCTCCTGCGCGATGCGCTTCTCGAGAACCTCCATCGCAGCCAGCTCAACCCGCTTGAGGAAGCGGCCGCGTACCAGCAGCTCCTTGACGACTTCGGGTGCACGCACGAAGAGCTGGCCACCCGGATCGGCCGCTCCCGTCCGCAGATCAGCAACACCATCCGGCTCCTGCGACTGCCACCGCTCGTGCAGCGCCGCGTCGCGGCCGGGGTCCTGTCGGCCGGTCACGCCCGAGCGCTCCTCGGGCTCGATGACGCCGCGGCGATGGAGCGGGTCGCCCAGCGGATCGTCAGCGAGGGGCTGTCCGTCCGGGCCGTCGAGGAGGTCGTCGCGCTCGGCGACGGGCCCGTGGCCAAGGCGGCCAAGAAGCGGCCCCGCGCGGGCAGCCACACCTCGGAGCTCGACGAGCTCGCGTCCCGGCTCGGCGACCGGCTCGACACCCGGGTGAGCGTCGCTCTCGGCCGGAACAAGGGACGGCTGAGCATCGACTTCGCGAGCGTCGAGGACCTGAACCGCATCGTCGCGCTGATGGCCCCCGAGGTGAAGGGCGCCTTCCAGGAGGTGCACTGACCGAGCCCATGACGCGAGGCGGCCCCCACCGAAACCTGGTGGGGGCCGCGCGGCGTTTCGGGGGGACGGCCAGCGAGCGATGCCCCGATCGGCCCGTCGCCGTCCCATCAGACGCCCGACGGCGTCGCGGCGTCGGAGGTGGACGCTGACTCGACGAGGCTGCGGTAGAGCCGACCCGCGTCCTCGCCGGCGGCCTCGACGGACTGTGGGAGCAGCGACGTCTCGGTCATCCCGGGGGCGACGTTCACCTCGAGGAACCACGGGGTGCCGTCCCGGTCGACGATGAGGTCTGTCCGGGACAGGTGCCGCAGCCCGAACGCGCTGTGGGCCTGCACGGCGACGTCCGTCGCCGCCCGCGCCGAGGCGTCGGTGAGCCGTGCCGGGCAGAAGAACTCCGTCGCCCCCGCGGTGTAGCGGGCGTCGTAGTCGTAGACGCCGCCGTCCGCGACGATCTCCACCGCGGGCAGGGCGCGAGGCCCGGAGCCGGTGTCGACGACGCTGACCGCCACCTCGACACCAGCGACGAACTGCTCGACGAGCGCGACGTCCCCGTAGGCGAAGCAGTCGACCATCGCCCGGGGGAGTGCGACCGCCTCGCGGACGACGCTCACGCCGAGGGCCGACCCACCGCGGGCGGGCTTCACGACGAGCGGCAGGCCGAGACGCTCGACGATCGCCGCGAGCACCCCCTGCGCCCCGAGCTCACGGAACGTCCCGTGGGGGAGGGCCACCGAGTCGGGGACCCGGAGCCCGGCGGAGCGAGCCACCGACCCCGCGACCGGCTTGTCCCATGCCATCCGACAGGCCGCCGGCGTCGCGCCGACGTACGGCAGATCGAGCAGGTCGAGGACGTCCCGGACCGCACCGTCCTCGCCGGTCGCCCCGTGCAGGAGCGGCCACACGACGTCCGGCCGCGCCGACCGCAGCGCAGGCACGAGTGCGGCATCGACGTCCCGCACGTCGACGAGGCATCCGGCGTCCCGCAGCGCCTCGGCCACCCGCCGTCCGGAGCGCAGCGACACCTCGCGCTCATGGGAGAGGCCGCCGGCGAGGACGACGACGCGGGGAGGATGTTCCACGTGAACCTCCGTACTGGGCAGGCCGGCCCGGGCTGGGCCGGAGAGGGGAGGGCGATGCCGGACGCGTCCGGAGACGTCAGGTGAGATCTGGCGACGGGGACTGGACCTGCCCGCGACCTGCGTGCAGCTCGCCGAGACCCGCGGTACCGGTGGGGCCGCCGAACGTGTCGAGAAGCTCGAGCTCGGTCTCGACGACCCCTGCGAGCCGGCGCACCCCCTCACGGATCCGCTCCGACGTCGGGTAGCAGTACGACAGGCGCAGGCACTGATGGCCTTGGTCGTCCGCATAGAACGCCGTCCCCGGCACATAGGCGACGCGTTCGGTGACCGCCCGGGGGAGCATGGCCGTCGCGTCGAGCCCCGCCGGAAGAGTGACCCACACGTAGAAGCCGCCCTTCGGTGTCGTCCACGTCGCGGTCGGCAGGAGGTCGGCCAGGGCGTCCAGGGTGGCCGTCGCGCGCTCCCGGTACAGGTCGCGGAAGACCCCGACCTGGTGCTTCCAGTCGTGGGTGTCGAGGTACGTGCGAGACCGCGAGCTGGCTGAAGGCGCTCGGGCAGAGGATCGCGGCCTCGCTCGCAAGGACGAGCCTCTCCCGGACGGCATGCGGCGCCACCGCCCAGCCCACCCGAAACCCCGGCGCGAAGGTCTTGGAGAACGACCCCAGGTAGACGACCCCCTCGCGGTCGAGCGAGTGCATGGACGCCAGCGGGTCGCCGTCGAAGCCGAGGAGGCCGTAGGGGTCGTCCTCGAGCACGAGGACGCCGTGGCGGCGGGCGATCTCGACGATCTCCGGACGGCGGGCCGCGGACAACGTGACGCCCGCGGGGTTGTGGTGGTTGGGCACCGTGTAGAGGAGCTTGACCCGCCGCCCCTCCCGGCGGAGCCGGGTGAGAGCATCCTCCAGCGCCGCCGGTACGAGGCCGTCGTCGTCGAGCGGCACGTGGACGACGTCCGCCTGGTAGGCCCGGAACACGCCGAGCGCACCGACGTACGACGGCGCCTCCGCGACGACGACGTCACCGGGGTCGACGAAGATCCGGGTCACGAGGTCGAGGGCCTGCTGGGACCCCGTCGTGACGACGATGTCGTCCGGGTGGGCGTCGACCTGTTGGGGTGCCATGACGTCGAGGATGCGTTCGCGCAGCCCTGGGTCGCCCTGCCCCGAGCCGTACTGCAGCGCGACGGCACCGCGCTCTGCGACGAGGGTCGACAACGCCTCGCCGACGACGTCGAGCGGCAGTGCCGAGAGGAACGGCATGCCGCCGGCGAGGGACACCACCTCCGGCCGGCTCGCGACCGCGAACAGGGCGCGGATCTCCGAGGCGGTCATGCCTCGGGTGCGGGCGGCGTACGTGTCGACCCAACGGTCGAGCCTCGAGCCGGCAGCGGCCTGGTGTCCCTCCGGTGGCATGATCGTGCGCCTCCCATCCTCTGGTCGTCGGTGCTGTCCTCCGCCGCAGGGTCGGGCGGGGCGGGGCTCGCGGACTCGCCCTCCGCGATCCTCGCGGCTACGGGTGGCCGTCGTCACCGCAATTGCTCAACGCTATTGGATCAACGACTGAGCGTGTCCTTCACGGCGTCGAGGTCGGCTGCGTACGATGTCCGAAGGCTTCACGGTGTGTCCGATTCCGACCCCGCCACTGCAGGGAGTGTCGCATGCGACTCGGACGGCTGGTCGCAGCGGGTCTTGTCGCCGGTGCGGTCACCGGTTTCGTCGGAGCACTGCTCCGCCCGCGCAGCGTCGACGTCTACGGACCTCCCGCCCGCCCCGTCCGCGGGCTGTCCGGTGACCTTGCCGCGGCGACCGCCCTGTCGACGGGTTGGTCCACGCACGACGTCCGGGTCCGGCCGGTCGCCCCACCGGGAGCCGGCCTCGACGAGTCGGGTGCCGAGGCACCCGGCGGCCCGTCGGACGACGCAGGGTCCGACCAGGCATCCTCCGATCAGGCATCCTCCGATCGGGCATCCTCCGACCAGGCATCCTCCGACCAGGCACCGTCACAACGCGTCCTCGATGTCGATGCATATGTGGCCGAGGCCGCCGCCGCCGCCGTCGCCGGCACCCCGTCTCGCAGGGCGAACGGCTGATGGGTCGCCGACTCGCCCCGCTGACGCTCGACACGCTGCCCGACATCCCCGACCCGTGCCGTCGCTGCGTGACGTGGGAGCTCGACCCGGTCGCTGCGCGCCGCGCGGCCGAGGCGGGGGACACCGCGTTCGAGAAGGAGGCCTGGATCTCCGCGACGCTGCTCCAGTGGGGCTCGTGCGGCCGGATCGCCTACGTCGACGAGATGCCGGCCGGGTTCGTCCTCTACGCGCCGCCCGCGTTCGTGCCGCGCTCCATGGCCTTCCCGACATCGCCGGTGAGTGCCGACGCCGTCCTGCTCATGACGGCGCGGGTGCTGCCGCTCTACGCCGGCGGCGGGCTCGCGCGGATGCTCGTCCAGGCGACGGCCAAGGATCTCACGCGGCGCGGCGTCAAGGCCGTCGAGGCGTTCGGGCTCGCCGTGGACTCCGACGGCCCGGACGGCGAGGGCCCCGGATCGCAGTGCCTCGTCCCGGCAGACCTGCTGCTCGCCGTGGGCTTCAAGACCGTGCGCCAGCACCGCCGCTACCCGCGGCTGCGGCTCGAGCTCAAGACGACCCTGTCCTGGCGGGAGGACGTCGAGCAGGCGCTCGAGCGCATCCTCGGCACCGTCCGCGCGCCGGCACTCACGAGCCAACGGTCGTCGGGTGGCGGCTGAGCCCATGTGACCGGCGACCACGTCGTCCGTCGTGCCGGTCACTGTCGTTCCCGGTCAGTGCTGTCAGCGGGATTGCCATCCCGGGGAATGGCGCGTCACGCCCGGCCGGCATGGGCGAGCACGTCCGCGAGGTGCAGCGAGCCGGTCGCCGCGTCGTCCTCCGCGAGGTAGAGCCGCTGGATCGCGACGACGAGAGCCTCGGCGACGACGTCCCGGAAGACCGGATCGGCGAGGCGGGCCGCGTCGTCCGGGTTCGACAGGTAGCCGAGCTCGACGAGCACGGCGGGCATCCGCGTGATCCGGACGATGTCGACGGCACACGCATGGGTGCGCAGGTCGGCCAGGCCGGTCCGGGCCACGATCTCGCGCTGGATCCGGGCGGCGAGCGCCTCCCCGGTCGCGGAGCGCGCGCCCACCCGGTCGTCGCCCCAGAAGAACGTCGCGACGCCGGACGCCGTCGGGTTGGGGTGCCAGTCGCAGTGCAAGGACATGAACAGGTCGGCGCGCACGGTCCGGGCGAGCGAGGCCCGTGCCTGGTCCTCGGGGCACGTCGTCGCCCCCCGGGTAAGCACCGGCGTTGCGCCGGTCGCGGCGAGCCGCCCCTCGACCCGGTAGGCGAGGTCGAGCATCACGTCGGCCTCGGTGAGGTAGCCGGCGGACGGTCCCGGCCGGTCGACGCCCCCCGCGGGATCAAGGACCACGACCTTGCCCGCGAGGCTCGGGCCGGCGCCGGCCACCGTCGCCCGCTGCCGCAACGCCCAGGGGTCGCCGCCGCCGACGGCGCGCGAGAGGGAGCCCATCGCCCGCAGCGTCGCCGGGCCGCAGAGGCCGTCGGGCTCGAGCCCGAGCCCTCGTTGGAGCTCGCGCAGCGCCGACTCGGTCGCGGCGCCGAAGACGCCGTCCACCGGCCCGGCGTGGACGCCGAGGACGACGAGCCGCTCCTGGAGGGCCGCCACGTCGTCCCCGCGCATGAGGTGCCCGGGGGTGAAGAGCAGGATCCGGTCGCCGAGCCGCCACCGCGCGCCGTCGAGGACGCGGGCCGTCTGCGGGCCGACGACGCCGTCGGCGACGAGGCCGCGGCGCTGCTGGAACGCCCGCACGGCGTGCTCGAGCGTCTCGTCGAAGACCTCGGGTTCCGCAGCCGCGGCGACGGCGGCGTCCACCTCGGCATCGCCCGTCGAGGCGCGGGTGAGCATGCCGCGCAGGGCGACGACCAGCGGGCCGCCGTCCCCACGCCGCAACGGCGCCGCGAGCACGACGTCCCTGGGTGCCCGGGTGCGAAGGGACGACACTCGGCCGGTCAGCCGATCCAGTCCGAGAGTTCCCGCAGGAGCATGACCTTGGGCTTCGCCCCGATGATCGTCTTGACCAGCTCGCCGTTCTGTAGACGGCGATCGTCGGCAGCGCAGTGACGCCGTACTGGGCGGCCACCCGCGGGTTCTCGTCGGTGTTCACCGTGACGACGTCGATCTTGCCGGAGTACTCGCCGGCGATCTCGTCGAGGATCGGCGAGACCTGACGGCACGGGCCGCACCACGGCGCCCAGAAGTCGACGACGACGGGCTTGGAGGCCTGGAGGACCTCGTTGTCGAACGTGTCGTCGGTGACGGCCTTGCTCGTGCTCATGGGGTTGCTCTCCTTCTCCGTCGGCGGCGGCCGGCCGGGCGGGCCGCCGTGGTGCCTGGTGCTCGGTGCGTTGGTCGGTGTGTCTGACGTCACGTGCGTGGTGCGGTCGGCTCGGTGCCGGTTTCGTACCGGCCGGCGGGAGTGTCCGGATGATGCTGCCAGATATCGTCGCGGCCGCCTGCCCGACGTGCCTGGCGGAACGCGATCCCGGACGCGGAGGCGTCCGGGCCGGCGTCAGGCGCTGACGGCAGCGGCGATCACCGCCGCGGAGTGCGCCGCGCCGGCGCGGTCGGCGGCGTCCTCGTCGGCGAGGGCGGCGAGGTAGCGCTCGGCGTCGAGCGCCGCGGCGCAGCCGGAGCCGGCGGCGGTGATCGCCTGCCGGTACTCGTGGTCGACGACGTCCCCGCAGGCGAAGACGCCGGGCAGGCTCGTGCGCGACGTCCGGCCCTGGACGGCGACGTAGCCCGCCTCGTCGAGGGCGACCTGGTCGGCGAAGAGCTCGACCCGGGGATCGTGACCGATCGCGACGAACAGGCCGGTCACGTCGACGGTGCGAGACCTCACCGGTCTTCACGTTGCGCAGCCGACACGCCGGCGAGCTTGTCCTCGCCAAGGACGTCGACCACCTCGCTGTTCCACAGGAAGCGCATCTTCGGGTCGTCGAAGGCGCGCCGCTGCATGATCTTGCTCGCGCGCAGCGCGTCCCGGCGGTGGATCAGCGTGACCGACCGGGCGAACCGGGTGAGGAAGGTCGCCTCCTCGATCGCGGAGTCGCCGCCGCCGACGACGGCGATGTCCTGGTCGCGGAAGAAGAAGCCGTCACAGGTCGCGCACCAGCGAGACGCCGTGCCCGGAGAGCCGCTTCTCGTTCTCGAGGCCGAGCTCGCGGTAGGCGGAGCCGGTCGCGAGGATGACGGCGCGCGCCCGGTGGGTCGTGATGCCGCCGAACTGCTCGTCGCCGGTGTCGATCTCCTTGACCTCACCGTCGAGGCGCATCGCGACGACGTCGTCGGGGACCAGCTCGGCGCCGAACCGCTCGGCCTGGCCGCGGAGGTTCTCCATGAGCTCCGGGCCCTGGATGCCCGCGGGGAAGCCGGGGAAGTTCTCCACCTCTGTCGTGGTCATCAGGGCGCCGCCGGCGGTCACCGAGCCCTCGAAGACGAGAGGCTTCAGATCCGCCCTCGCGGCGTAGATCGCCGCGGTGTACCCCGCGGGACCGGAGCCGACGACGATGACGTCCCGGATCGGCCCGCGAGCTCGATCGGCGGTCCGGCTGACGTCGCTGCTCACGCTGTTCTCCCTGCGGGTGATCGAGGATGCCCGGTCGGAGTGCCGGGGTGGGTGCGGTGGGCCGCTCCGCCTGGGTGTGCTGTTCTTGGCGCGCCGGCCCGGAATCGTCAACCGATCGTACGGGGCCGCTGTTCCCCCGGTGGTCCCGACCGGGACGTCCGGTAAGCCCAACCCCGGTCCGGTCAGCTCTTCGGGACCGCGACGAAGGCGAGCGGCGTCTCGTCACCGGAGCCGCAGTCGCGGGACACCGCCCACACCTCGGTACTCCCGTCCTCGCCCTGGAGCACGATGATCGCCGCCTCCCGGTTCTTGAACCGGGCGAGGTCGACGGCCAGCGGGCGCTGGTCGGACGCGTCGAGGGCGTCGAGGCAGCGGGCCAGCACCGCGGGGTGGGCGAGCGGCTCGGAGCCGGGGTCGGCCGCGGTGCTGCCCGAGGCGAGCGAGGCAGCGACCCGGGGAGCGTTCGGCGCCGTGGCCTGCTTGACGAGCGCCGCCCCCTGGCTGCCGAGCTCGCTCTCGCGGTAGTTCTTGTTCGTCTCGAGGACCGGCGCGACGACGATCGGGGCCGTGGGCGAGCTCGCGGCGCTCGGGTCGCCGGCGCTGTCGCCGCCACCGACGACGCTCCACAGCAGCCCGCCGAGGCTCGCCACGACGACGACCCCGGCCGCGGCGGCCAGAACCGCCCCTCGTCGGCCGACCCGGACGTTCCTCATCACCTCGACGACCGCGTTCTCCCCGCGGTCGCCGTCCCGGACGTCGCGCCGGCTCGGGCCGCCCGACCGACCGGGACGTCGCAGCCCGGAGACCCGGCTCCCACCGAGGGCCGGCAGGCTGCTCGTCGTCTCGGTCGTGCGCTCGGTGGGGGACGACGTCGGCGTGAGGTCGGCGAGCGGCCGGATGACTCGGGTGTAGCCGGTCGACGCATCATCGTCGGCATCGGAGTCGTCGGGGCGACGGTCGGGGCCGATGTCCCGGCGGTTCGGACCGGGCTCCGGGAACGGGTCCGCGACGGCGGCCTGCTGCCGCAACGCGGCGTCGACGTCCTCCCACCCGTCGGACCGGTCGACGGCGTCCTCGGCCGCGCGCCGGGCCCGCCGCGACCGGCGGCTCGGGAGCGTGGCGTCGGGAACGTCGTCCCCGTGCCGGATGCCCCCGTTGTGCGGGACGGCAGCCGCGGCACCGGCGCGGTCGTGGCCGACCCAGTGCGGGTCCCAGGGGGTCTCGGCCGGCGGCGGCGTCGGGGACATCGGCACGGGCGGCCCCTGGAGCGTCGACCGGACCGAGGCCTCCTCGGCGAGGACGGCGGAGAGCCGGGCCCACACGTCGTCCGGCATCGGGTCCTCGTCGCCGGCACGCAGGAGCGGCCGGACGCGCTCGGCGTCGGCGAGCAGGTCTGCGCAGTCGGGGCACGCGATGACATGGGCCTCGACCACGCGGGCCTCCTCGACCGGGAGCACGTCGGCCGCGAGGTCTGCCAGGGAGTTGACGTCGGGATGCCCGGGTCCCGGTCCGTCGTTCGTCACGTCGCGCTCACCAGCCCTTGCCGTCGCTCGTCGCGGTCGGAGGGCCCGGCTCGCCGGGGCGCAGCTCCGGGTGTGCGACGCGCGGTCCCCGAGAGCGGTTCCCCGCCGGCGAGGCCGACCGGACGGCGCGCTGCGGTCGCAGCAGTGCGGCGAGGGCGGCCCGTCCGCGCGAGCACCGCGACTTGACGGTCCCCTCCGCGACGCCGAGGACCTGGGCGGCCTCGGCGACCGACATGTCCTCCATGTCGACGAGCACGATCGCCGCCCGCTGGGCGGCGGGAAGCGTCGCGAGGGCGGCCCGGACGTCGAGCCGGACCTCGGTCGCGGCGTGCTCGTCCCGGCGGACCGCGACCTCGCTCTCCCCCAGCGGCACCGTGGGACGGGCCTGCCGGCGGCGAACCCGGTCGAGGCACGCGTTGACGACGACGCGATGCATCCACGTCGTGACGGCGGCCTCGCCCCGGTAGCTGCCGGCGTTCCGGAACGCGGAGATCAGGGCGTCCTGGAGGGCGTCCGCAGCCTCCTCCCGGTCGCCGAGCGTGCGTACGGCGACCGCCCAGAGCCGGTCCCGGTGCCGGGCCACGAGCGCCGTGAAGGCGGTCGGGTCGCCCGCCACGTGGTCGGCGACGAGGGTCCGGTCGTCGCGCGGGTCGTTCGGCGTCACGCGCCGGCTCCTCGGCTCACCGCAGCTCGATCTCCGAGACGAACATCTGGCCCTCGCCGTCGACCTCGGGCAGCCGGGTCACCCAGAGCAGGAGGTACCGGGACGTCACGGGAGTGGCAGGGGTGAGCACGGCCTTGCCGCCCTCGACGTTCGCGGTGGCGACGACCGTGGAGCCCTCGACGTCGGGCCCGTCGGCGACCCGGAGCTCGACGACGCCGTCGCTGCCGCGCGAGGCGACGAGGACCTGGCGGACCGTCGCCGTGTCCTCGAGCTGGACGGCGAGCCCCAGCCCGTCCTTGAGGCCGCCGAAGAGCTGGCTCTTGTACCGCGAGCTGCGCCACGCCGTACCCGGCTCGCCGTCGATGGCCCGGGTGGCGATGGCGTCGTTCTCCTCCTGGTCCCCGAGCGGGTCCAGCGCGCGGACGCCGGCGATGGCCGGTGCCGGCCCGGACGGTGTCGCCGAGGGCTGCGTCCCCGAGGCCGGGGGGGACGGGGACTCCTGAGGCGCGGTGGACTGAGGTGCGGTGGACTGAGGCGCGGACGCGGTGGGGCCTGGGGTCGTGACGAGCCCGCCGGCCTCGTCCTCGCCGCCGAAGTCACGCAGCGACCACAGCGCGACGAGGAGCCCGAGGACGACGACGGCCGCAACGATCAGGAGGACGAGCCGGGACTGGTCCTGCGGCGGCCGGGTCAGCGGCGCCGGCGGGAGGAAGGGGCCGAGGTACTCCTCGCCCTCCTCGGCGTGACCGAGGCCCGCCCACGGGCCGCCTCCCGCGGCCGCCCCGACGGCACCGAACGGCGCGTCGAACTGACTCGTGTCGTCGTCCGCCCTGCCCGGCGCGCCGCCCGGTGCACCGCCGCTCCCCGTCGGTCCCCCGAGCGCCTCGACACCGCTCGCGGCGTGCCGGCCCTGCCAGCCCGTCGTCGCGGGTGCTCCAGGGCCGGACGCCGGGGCGGCGTTCGCATGCGTCGCACGGGTCTGCTGGGTCTGCTGGGTCTGGTGCGGCCCGTGGGTCGGAGCCGCGGTCGCCGCATCGGCTGCGCCCGGCCGCCAGGACCTTCCGGACGACGCGACGGGGTCGGCGTCCGCGGACCGGCGGACCTGTGTCGCAGCCTGCTCGGGGTCCGCCGCGGCGTGGGCAGGCGAGCCGGCCGGCGCGACGGCCGGAGGGACGGACGGCGGGGTGGCCAGCGCGGCCGGGGCTCCTGCCGCGGCTGGGTCGGCCGCCCGGACGTCGCCTCGCCCGGCTGCGGCGACGGGCGCGGAGGTGCCGGTCCGCGCCGGCGGACGGACGGGCGGGTGCTGCACCGGCCGCGGGGCGGCCCGGGGGGCCGGCCGGTCCGGGCCGGTGAGGGTCAGGCCGCGGGGGTCGGAGAGCTGGGCGCTGCGGGCCCACGGGGCCAGCTGGTCGGCGAGCTCGGCGGGGGAGCGCGGCCCGTCGTCGTGGTCGCCGAGGGTCACCGAGCACAGGGTGTCGAGGTCGTTCGGGATGCCGGCCACGAGGTCGCCTGGCGCAGTGGTGCGGCCGTGGACGCGGGGGGCCGGGCGCAGCCGGGACGACGCCGGGCCGGGCCAGCGGCCGGTCAGCGCGGTGTAGAGGACTGCGACGAGCGCGACAGCGTCGATCCGCTCGGCGGCCTGGGAGGTCTCCGGCTCCGTGCCGGCGATCGAGGCGTCGATCGCGGTGCCGGAGACCTTGATGGAGCCGTCGGACGTGATCCACACCGCGTACGGGTCGAGCCGGAGGTGGTGCAGCCCGCGGCTACCCGCCCGGGCCAAGGCCTGGGACGCCTCCCCGACGATCCTGCGGGCGGTCTCCGCGGGCAGCGCGGCGGCCGCCACGGCTTCGGCCAGGGTCCGGCCGTTGACGTGCTCGCTGACGATGTACGTCGCGTGTCCGCCGGGGACCGGTTGGGACCCGACGTCGAGGATTCGGACGAGGCGCGGGTCCTCCGCGAGCGCCGCGCGCCGGGCGGCGTCGACGATGTCCTCGGCCTGCGGGTGGGTCGCGTCGAGGACCCGGACGACGACCTGGCGTTCGAGCGTCTGGTCCACGGCACGCCATTGGGACCCGCGGGAGTCGGCCTGGAGCCGCTCCTCGAGTCGGTACCGTCCCGCGAGGACGAACCCCTGGCCGACGCCGTCCAGCCCGCACTCCCTCCGCGAACCGGCGCCCACCCCGTCCGAGGGCGTCCGGCGGCCCCCATGCTAGGCCGACCGGGACGGTGGTGGCACTGGCGACCTCCCCGCCGCACCGCCAACGGTCGGTCATGAGCGCTGCGTGGTGGCCGGCGACACGGCGGCCGCGTCCCCCTCACGGGGTCACTGCCTGTCACGTCGTGATCCCGGTCCCCCGGACATGTGACGTGCCGGCGGGTCGCAGCCGTGGACCGGGTCGGTCGGCGTCGGTGGCGAGGGACCGTTCAGGACGCCGGGGGAGCCGAGCCGGACGCCCCGACGTCCACCCATCGGCGCAGCGCCGGGACGTGACCGAGGACGACCGTGTGCGCGGTCCGACGCAGCTCGAGGTGCACCGCGCCGTCCGGGTCGATCCGGAACCGGTCGGGCGGCACCTGCGCCGTCGGGTCGCTCGCGCGGGCCGCGGCGAGCGCCGCCTCGTAGGCCCGGCGCCGTTCGTGACTCTCGCCCCACGCGCCGGCGGCCCGGGAGGCGACCGTCCGCGCGGCGTCCGCGACCGCCAGCCGGGTGACGCCGACCGAGACGGCGTCGAAGGCGAGGAGACCGGCGGCGGCGATCACGACGACGAGCCGCGCGAGCCAGCCGAGGACGATCCCGCCCTGGTCGCGCGGGCACCCCGGTCCCGGTGTCATGCGGCAGGGTGTCGGCACGACACGCCCTCGGGTTGAGCAGGGTCACCCGGACGGCGGACGGTCCCCTCACCGACGAGGGGCGGCTCGTCGCGGAGGTCGGCCGGTCAGCCTCGCCGGAGCCGCCCGACGACCGGCGCGACGAGGTCGTCGAGCTCGCGGACCTGGAGCACCCGGAGCACCGCGGCGTAGATGCCGGCCATGACGAGCCCGGCCGCGACGAGCCCGACCAACGCCGCGCCGCGGCCGTCGCCGAGCCACGCGGTGACGGCGACCTTGATCGACCAGCCCGCGATCGCGGCGAGCACCGCTCCGACGAGCAGCCGCACGTGGGTGCGGAGCACCGCCGTGCCGTCGATGCCGCCGAGCCGGCGCCGGGCGAGCACGAGCGACACGCTCGCACCTGCGACGAGGGACAGTGCCAGGGCGAACCCGGCGCCGATCACGATCTGCACGTCGTCGAGGGTGAGGCTCACGATGCCCAGCGCCGCCGCCCAGGTCGTGGTCTGCACGAGCTGAACGTAGAACGGCGTCCGGGCGTCCTCGAACGCGTAGAAGACCCGCTGGGCGAGGTACTGCGCCGAGTACGCGACGAGCCCGATCGCCATCATCGTCGCGACCCAGCCCATCGGGTCGGTCGCCGAGCGCGGCGTCCCGACGAACATGACGTAGGCGAGGTCGCGGGCGAGGACGACGAACACGGCGGTCGCGAGCACGCTCGCGACGCCGACCGTCCGCAGTCCGAGCGAGAGGTCGGCGCGGACGAGGTCGACGCGGCCCCGCGACGCGGAGCGGGACATCCGGGTGAAGATCGCCGTGACGACGGACACCGCGACGAGCGAGTGCGGCAGGACGAAGATGAGGTACGCGTTGCCGTACACGACGATGCCCGCGCCGGCCTTGCCGGCGTCCACCGCGTCGACGCCGCCGGCGCTGACGACGTTCGACGCGACGAGGTAGCCGAGCTGCCCCACGGCGACCGCCGCGAACGTCCAGCCGGCGATCTTGCTCGCGGCGCCGAGCCCGACGCCCCTGAAGCCCCACCGGAACCGGAACGTGAAGCCGGTGTGCCGTAGCACCGGGATGAGGACGAGTGCCTGCGAGGCCACCCCGAGGGTCGCGGTGCCGGCGAACAGCGCGATCTGCCAGGCCGACCACTCGCCCAGCGCGGGTGCCGCCGTCCCGGCGCCCCAGGCGGCGACGAAGCAGAGCATGCCGAGGATCGCCACGACGTTGTTCAGCACGGGCGCCCACATGTAGGGCCCGAAGCTGCCACGCGCGTTGAGCACCTGCCCGAGCAGGGTGTAGAGCCCGTAGAAGAACACCTGCGGCAGGCACCAGTACGCGAACGCGACGGCGAGCGAGTACTGGTCCGGCTTGAGGTTGTGGGAGAACAAGGAGACCAGGACCGGCGCCAGGGCGGTGACGAGGAGCGCCGCCATGCCGAGCAGGACCAGGGACGACGACAGGAGCCGGTCGACGTAGACCCGGCCCTCCTCGCCGCGCCGCATCGCCCGGCTGATCTGCGGCACGAGCACGGCGTTGAGCGCCCCGCCCGCGATGAGGACGTACATGTTGTTCGGCAGCGTGTTCGCGATGCCGAACGCGTCGCCGGTCAGTGCGGTCCCGAGCACCCACGTGACGACGATGGCCCGGACCATGCCGAGGATGCGCGACACGAGCGTGCCCGTGGCCATGAGTGCGCTGCTGCGCATGATCGACGCGTTGGAGGTGGCGCCGTCGTGCGTTCGGGGCGCCTCCGCGGCGCCCGCAGCCTCTGGTCCCGCTGGTCCCGCTGGTTCCTCTGGTTCCTCTGGTTCCGCTTCCGGTCCCCGCCCGCCGACCGGGACCGGTGGCCTCGGCAGCTCGTCGACGCCCACCCCCGGGGCCGCGCGCAGGGAGCGGCGGCTCGGGTAGGTCCCTTCGGCGCCGGCCGCGAGGTGCTCCGCGTACGCCGTTCTCGGCAGCTCGGACAGGTCGATGCCGGTCGGCATCGTCTCGGGCGGTTGCACGACGGGCAGCGCACCGGGGGCCGGCGCGAGCGGCGCCTCCCAGGAGAACTCCTGGGCACGCTTCTCGGCGACGTGGCGGCCGCGCGGCCGTGGCCGGTGCGCCGCGTTCGGCGGACTCACCGGGACCCTCGCGGGCGGTGCGTCCCGACCGGGGGGCGGTCGTCGACCGGGGCGCCGGCTGTCTCGCCGGGCTCGTCCTCCCCCGGGAGGAGGTCGAGCGGCCGGGTGTCCGGGCCCCGGGACGGCTCGTCGGCGACGCCGCTCCCGCCCCCGTCGAGGTCGGCGACGTGGGCCACGTGCTCGGCGACGACGTTCCCCTCCTCGTCGACGAGGACCCGCCCGACGTCGTCCGGGTCGGGGACGGTGTCGAGCGGTACCGACGGACGCCGGCCGCGCCGGACGCCGCGGACGAGGCCGGCGACGAGGAGGACGACGAGCAGCGTGCCGGCGACGGCGATCCCGCGGCTCTCCCAGTCGCTGCGGACCCGGACGCTGATCGGCGTCGACTCGGTGATCCGGACCAGCTCGGGGGTGAGGAGCGACACCTCGACCTCGACGTCTCCGTCCGCGATCGCCCGGACCGGCACGAGCGCCGCGGTCCGGGCCTGCGCGGGGACGGTCACCGTCGTCGGCCGGGTGACGACGAGCCGGCCGGACCGCGGGCGCAGCGCGACGACGACGCGGACCGGCACCGTGAGCCGGTTCTCCACGGTGACGGGGAGGTTCCCGGTCTGGGCGAGGAGGTTCTTCGAGCTCCCCTCGGGGACGCTGACCCCGTCGTAGAGGGCCTCGACGTCGCGCCGGAGCGCGGCCGCGCGGCTGACGAGCCGGGGTCGCGCCGACCGCCAGGCGACACCGATGAGGGAGAGCGACTCCTGCTGCAGCGGGACGACGACGGGGGCGGGCGTGATGAGGGCCGGCGCGAAGTCCGCCAGCCGGCGCCGGGCGTCGGCGATCGCCCGGAGCGCGGCTGTCGGCAGCTCGGCGGCGCGGGCGCTCGCGGGGTACGCCGGGGCGCGGGTGGTGCCGGGCGACGGGGCTTCGTCGAGCAGCGTAGACGCGCGGGTGACCGCGAGCCACGACGTCGACCGCAGCGTTGCGAGCGTCCGGGAGAGCGCGGTCCCGTCGACCCGCCAGTCCCGCGGGGCCGCGACGACGACGCTGCGGGCCGTGCCGCCGTACCCCTCCCGGGCGACGGCGGCGAGCTCGGCGACGAGCCGCTGCTGGGCGAGGGTGCCACCGGCCCGGCCGGAGTCGGCGAACGCGGTGGAGAGCACGCCGTCCGCGACGAGGCCGCCGAGCGTGCGGCGGCCGGCGGCCACCGTCGTCCGCGGGCCCGCCGCGCTCGTCGTCGGCTGCGTCGAGGACAGGAGGATGTCGGTCATCCCGGAGCGGGCCACCAGGTCGGTCGTGGCGGCGTCCGCGAGCCCGCCGGCAGGCCAGGCGAGCGATGACGGCAGGGTGCTCCCGAGGGCCCGCCGGGCGGCGTCGTCACCGGCGGTCCGCGCTGCGGGGAGCAGGTCGGTCCGGCCGGCGTGCCCGAGCGACGCGAGGTCGGTGTCGCCGAACGGCAGCCCCCACACGTCCTGGCTGCTGCGGGCCTCGCGGACGGTGTCGAGCCACTCCTGGGCGCCGACCGCCTCCGCGGCGACCTGGGCAGTGTCGGGGCCGGACGACGTGCCGTCCGTGCCGCTGCTGTCGCCGCCGTCCGTCGCGGCGGGCGCGGTCGCGGGCTGCGACGCGCCCGCGGCTCCGGTCCCCGTCGTGGCCGGCCGGGGGCCGGGGTCGCCCACGGTGCCGCTGCCCGCGCCGTCCGTGCCGGTCGCGAAGGGCGGGCCGGTGCCGTCCTCCGGCACCACCGGCTCGGTGGCCCGCCGCGCCGCGAGGAGCAGCCCCGGGTCGACCGCCCAGGTCAGCCCGGGGGTGCCCGCACCGACCCGGCTCAGCCGACCGATCCGCCCGGTCGGCGCGAGGTCGGCCAGGGTCGCGGCGTCCGGCGCGGCGACGTCCGGCGTGGGCCGGGCCGTCACGAGAGGTACGAGGACGCCGAGCCGCACCGTCGGCGGGTTCTGGTCGGGGCTCCACACGGTGAACGTCCGGCGCTCGCCGAGGGTGCGCCGCTCGAGGCGGGCGTCGGCGCCCGCCCGCGCGCCGGGCGGGACGGCACCGCCGGTCACCGCGACCGCCACCGCACGGGGCCCGAACGACGCCGACCCCGGGGGCAGCCCGAAGCTCGCGTCGACGCGGGCGCTCGCGGAGAACTGCGCCCGTTGGCCGGCGCCGAGCCGGCCGGGCAGCGCTTGGGTGAGGACGAGCTGGCTCGTCCGGTCGGCGTCCGTTCCGTTCTCCCAGCCGCGGATCGCGGCCCGGCTCGTCAGCCGCTCGGGTCGGATCCGAACCTCGACGCGCAGTGCTGCGAGCGGCGCCGTCCCGCTGTTGCGCACGATGCCCGACACCGTGAAGGTCGCGCCCGGGGTCAGGGTCGCGGGGGTGACGCCCGTGAGGTCGATCGTGACGACCGGACCTGCGCGGGGTGCGTAGCGCGGGGTCCCCGTCGGCACCGTCGCCCTCCTCGTCGTCGGGCCCGCCGCCGTGGCCGCCGCCGGCACGACGACGAGGAGGGCGACGAGGGCGGCGACGAGGGCGGCGACGAGGGCGGCGACGAGGGCGGCGACGAGGGCGGCACCGTCGCCCGCGGTCGCCACGGCCGAGCGGGCGCCGTGGCGCGCGAGGGGGTGGATCGCGGTCCGGTTCACGCGCTGTCCGCGAGCCGCGCCGTCGCCGTCCTGGCGATCTTGCGCTCGTTCGGGAACTCGAGCACGCGCGCCAGGTCGTCGAGGGGGACCCACGCGACGTCGACGGCCTCCCGGTCGGGGTCGCCGTCCACGCTCAGGATGCCGCCGGTCGCCTCGAGGAGGTAGTGGTGCACACATTTGTGGATGCGCCGACCCTCGGCGGAGAACCAGAAGTCGATCGTCCCGAGCGAGGAGATGACCCTGCCCTCGATGCCGGTCTCCTCGGCGATCTCCCGGACAGCGGCCTGCTCCGGCGTCTCGCCCGCCTCGAGGTGCCCCTTGGGCAGGCACCACTCGACCCGGCCCGCCCGGTTGACCCGGGCGATGACCGCCGCGCACGGCCGGGGCTGGGCCCGGTCGACGACGAGCCCACCTGCGGAGATCTCCTCGACCGTGGGCATCGGCCGGCGTGGGGCGCGCGACGGCCGGGACGGGCGGGACATGTCGTCACTGTAATTGCTCCGGGCCGCCGTCCGGCCTCGTCGCGGGCGGTCGCCCCACGGTCGGACGATCTTCGGTCCCGGGGTGTCTCGGCGCTGCCGGACGCGCCGCGGGTGGGGTGCGCCGGTCGCAGGTCTGGCAGGCTTGGAGCCCGTGCCGCCGACCTCCCCGCCGCTGTTCGTGCCCGCATCTGTCGACGAGGCGCGCCGCCGGCTCGCGGCAGCCCTGCTCGTGCTCGATCCGGTCGTCGGCGACCTCAGCGCCCTCTTCGAGAAGGCCGGGCACCGGCTCGCCCTCGTCGGCGGCCCAGTGCGGGACGCCGTCCTCGCCCGGAGCTCCCCCGACCTCGACTTCACGACCGACGCCCGCCCGGACGCGACCCAGGAGATCCTGCGGCGCTGGGGGGATGCGTACTGGGACGTCGGCAAGGAGTTCGGGACCATCGGCGCCCGCCGCGGCGACGTCGTCGTCGAGGTGACGACGTACCGCTCCGAGCGGTACGACCCGGCGTCCCGCAAGCCCGAGGTCGCGTTCGGCGACTCCCTCGCGGGTGACCTGCGACGTCGGGACTTCACCGTCAACGCGATGGCCGTCGAGCTGCCGTCGATGACCTTCGTCGACCCGCACGACGGCCTCGCCGACATCGTGGTGCGCCGGCTGCGGACGCCCGGCACCCCGCAGGAGTCCTTCGGCGACGACCCGCTGCGGATGATGCGGGCCGCGCGGTTCGCCGCCCAGCTCGGCTTCGACGTCGACCCGACCGCGGTCGCGGCGATGCGCGACATGGCAGAGCGGATCGGGATCGTCGCCGTCGAGCGGTCCCGGGTCGAGCTGGAGAAGCTGATCCTCGCCCCCGAGCCGCGCCGCGGGCTCGAGCTGCTGGTCGACAGCGGGCTCTGCGCGCACGTCGTCCCCGAGCTGCCGGCGCTCAAGCTCGAGGTCGACGAGCACCACCGGCACAAGGACGTCTACGAGCACTCGCTCACCGTGCTCGAGCAGGCGATCGCCCTCGAGGACGGCCCGGACGGCCCGGTGCCGGGCCCCGACCTCGTGCTGCGGCTCGCGGCGCTGCTGCACGACATCGGCAAGCCGGCGACCCGCCGGTTCGAGCCCGGCGGCGGGGTCTCGTTCCACCACCACGAGGTCGTCGGCGCCAAGCTCACCGCCAAGCGGCTCAAGACGCTGCGGTTCGACAAGGAGACGACCCAGCAGGTGGCCCGGCTCGTCGAGCTGCACCTGCGGTTCCACGGCTACGGCGAGGGCGAGTGGACCGACTCCGCGGTGCGCCGGTACGTATCGGACGCCGGTCCGCTCCTCGACCGGCTGCACAAGCTGACCCGGTCGGACTGCACGACCCGCAACCGCCGCAAGGCGGCCCGGCTGTCCGCCGGATACGACGACCTCGAGGCCCGGATCGCGCGGCTGCGCGCCCAGGAGGAGCTCGACGCCGTCCGGCCCGACCTCGACGGCAACGCCATCATGGCGATCCTGGGCATCGGTCCGGGTCGCGACGTCGGCCGGGCCTGGTCGTTCCTCAAGGAGCTGCGGCTCGACCGCGGGCCGCTCGGCCCCGACGAGGCGCGGGCCGAGCTGCTCGGGTGGTGGTCCCGGCAGCAGCAGGGCGACTGACGCCGCTGACGCCCGCCACCGTCAGTCCAGCGTGCGCTGCCAGCACGTCGTCCGGAGCACCGGCCGGAAGCCCATCGCCCGGTTGACCCGGAGCATCGGCGTGTTCGACTCGGCGTTGTACGTCGTGACCCGGCGTACGGCGGGGTACCCGGCGGTGAGCGCCCGCAGGTTCGCGGCCTTGACCGCCATGCCGAGCCGGCGCCCGCGGTGCTCGCGCAGGACGAGGGTGTCCCACTGGAACGCGTGCTCCGGCGAGCGATCCCGGACGGCGAGCATCGTGAACGCGACGAGCCGGCCGGTGGGCAGGTGCACGGCTGCGGTCTCGACGACGTGCCGGCCCTGGGCGCGGGCGACGGCCTCGTGCTCGCGGACCCGGGCGCCGTCCCAGTCCTCCTCCTCGATCGCCATGTCGCCTGCGGGCGCGTCGGTGCTCATCCGCTGCATGAGGTGGGCCCGGTCGTCGAGCCACTCCTCGGGGCAGGCGTCCCACCAGGTGACGAGCCGGTAGCCCGGGCTCGCCCGGCCGGCGAGCTCGGCGTCGAGCGGGGCGAGGGCCTTCACGACGCCGTCGGGGTCGGGCTCGAGGTCGAGGTCGCTGCGCAGGCTCGGCAGCGCGGAGACGAAGCCGTTCCGCCCGGCGAAGGCCTCCGTGGGGTCGTCGGTACCGGCGTCGACCGGGTGCCCCTGCCACGTCTGGAGGATCCGCCGGCCGTGATCCCGGGCGACCTGCTCGACCTGGTCGAGCAGGTGGCTGCCGACGCCGCGGCGCCGGTGGTCGGGGTGCACGATGAGGTCGAAGGACGCGACGTCGAGGTTGTCCCGCAGGGAGAGACCGACGTACCACGTCCCGACCGCGGTGTCGTCGCCGACCAGCGCGATCCCGCGCACCGACCGGCTGCTCGACTCGTTCCGGTCCGATGCGAGCTCCTCGTCCGCGGTCCACGGTGCGCTGCGGTCCCCGAGGAGCAGCCGCTCGGCGGCGACGTCGACCTCATGACCGCGCCGGAAGAGCGCCTCGTCGGCCGGGTCGGAGAGGTCGAGGGTCACGATGCTGGGGGCCTGCGTGGGCATCCTGCCAGTGCAGCACCGGGCGGATCGGGCGGACCACTCATTTTCCGCCGCCTCTCGGCTCAGACTCAGCGTCGCCCGGCGACGCCGCGGGTCAGGCCGACCCGGCCGGTGAGACGCCGAGCCGGTCCGGCCGACTGAGCCGGCCGTAGGCGAGCGCCGTGCTCGCGTAGACGAGTGCGATCGCGGCGTACACCGCCAGCGAGTAGCCGTCCGCGGGGAGGACGGCGGCGCAGACGGCCGCGGACGCCACCGCCGCGACGTTGAAGACGACGTCGTAGAAGGACATGACACGGCCGCGGAACTGGTCCTCGGTGTCGTGCTGGACCGTCGCGTCGACGCAGATCTTGATCCCCTGCGCGGCGGCCCCGAGCACGAAGCCGCCGGCGAGTGCGACGGGAAACGTGAGGACGACGAGGAACACCGCCTCGACGAGCGCTGCGACGACGAGGCAGGTGACGATCCACGTCTGCGGCCGCATCCGCAGCGTGGCGAGCGGGGTCGCGACCGCGGCGGCGAAGAAGCCGAGCCCGGACGCGACGAGGATGAGGGCCAGCAGGCCGGCGCCGGCGTCGGTGTCTGCCGGGTCGGTGAAGTAGTTGCGGCACAGCAGGATCGTCGCCACCGTCGTCGCGCCGTAGCCGAGCCGGTGTCCGCCGATCGCGGCGAGCGCGAGCGCCGGCTGCCGGCGGTGGCGCAGGTAGTGCAGGGCTGCGACGAAGCCGCGGGCCACCCCGAGGACAGCCTGCGCGACGTCGTGCCACGGCACCCGCGGGCCTTCGGGCCCGAGCAGGTCACGGTCCATGAGCCGGGCCACCTGGGAGGCGGCGGCGAAGCCGAACGCGGAGAGGAGAAGGATCACGGCGTCCGTCGAGTCCCCGGGGGTCAGCGCGAGCCGCACGAGGACGCCGACCCCGCCGCCGGCGAGCGCGGCCAGCGTGCCGCACGTCGGGGAGACGGCGTTGGCCATGACGAGCTCGTCCTCGGGAACGACGTGCGGCAGGCTCGCGCCGAGCCCGGCCAGGATGAACCGGTTGATCGACAGGCAGACGAGCACGGCGACGTAGAGCTGCGGCCCGACGACGTGAGCCGCGACGAGGGCGGCCACCGCGACGACGAGGACGGCCCGGACGAGGTTGGCTGCGACGAGCACCTGCCGCCGTCGCCAGTGGTCCAGGAAGACGCCCGCGAACGGCCCGACGACGGTGTACGGCAGGACGGCGACGGCGAAGGCCGCCGCGACCCGGGCGGCCGTCGTCGACCGCTCCGGGGAGAAGAAGAACAGGCTCGCGAGCCCGGCCTGGAACGCGCCGTCCGACGCCTGGGAGACGAGCCGGGTCGCGAAGAGCCGGCGGAAGTCCCTGCCCCGCAGCACGATCCGCAGGTCGCCGTGGAACGTGCCGCTCGTCACGGCGCCAGGGTAAGCGCCGTACGAACTCCACGGGGACGACGGGGGACGACAGGGGCGCGCGACAGGGGCGCGCGACAGGGGCGCGCGACAGGGGCGCGCGACAGGGGCGCGCGACAGGGGTACAGCAGGCGGGCGGCACGGCGCGCGGCGTCCCCGGAGCTGACGACGGCGCGGCACCCGAGCGGGGTGCCGCGCCGTCTGGTCGGTGCGATGAGGCGGTGCGCTCGGACCGTCAGCTCTCGCCGCGGATGAACGCCTCGAGGTCCTCCCGGCCCTGCCGGTCCTCGATCTGCACCGGCGGGGACTTCATGAGGTATGCCGACGCCGCGACGACCGGGCCGCCGAGGCTGCGGTCCTTGGCGATCTTCGCCGCGCGCACGGCGTCGATGATGACGCCCGCGGAGTTCGGCGAGTCCCAGACCTCGAGCTTGTACTCGAGGTTGAGCGGGACGTCGCCGAACGCGCGACCCTCGAGCCGGACGTACGCCCACTTGCGGTCGTCGAGCCACTGGACGTAGTCCGACGGGCCGATGTGCACGTTCTTCGCGCCCAGGTCGTGGTCGAGGTTGCTCGTGACGGCCTGCGTCTTGGAGATCTTCTTCGACTCCAGCCGGTCGCGCTCGAGCATGTTCTTGAAGTCCATGTTGCCGCCGACGTTGAGCTGGTACGTCCGGTCGAGGACGACGCCGCGGTCCTCGAACAGACGTGCCATGACCCGGTGCGTGATCGTCGCGCCGACCTGGCTCTTGATGTCGTCGCCGACGATCGGGACGCCGGCGTCCTCGAACTTCTTCGCCCACTCCGGGTCCGACGCGATGAAGACCGGCAGCGCGTTGACGAACGCGACCTTCGCGTCGATGGCGCACTGCGCGTAGAACTTGTCCGCCTCCTCCGAGCCCACGGGCAGGTAGGAGATGAGGACGTCGACCTGCGTCGTCCTTGAGGACCTGGACGACGTCCACCGGCTCCTCGTCGGACTCGGTGATCGTCTCCCGGTAGTACTTGCCGAGCCCGTCGAGGGTGTGGCCGCGCTGCACCGTGACGCCGAGCGGCGGGACGTCGCAGATCTTGATGGTGTTGTTCTCGCTGGCGCCGATCGCCTCGGACAGGTCGAGGCCGACCTTCTTGCCGTCGACGTCGAACGCCGCGACGAACTCGATGTCGCGCACGTGGTAGTCGCCGAACTGCACGTGCATGAGCCCGGGCACGGTGGCCGCCGGGTCGGCGTCCCGGTAGTAGTGCACGCCCTGGACGAGCGAGGCGGCGCAGTTGCCGACGCCGACGATGGCGACACGGACGGATCCCATGTGGTGCTCCTCTCTGCTGCGGGCTGCCACAGCGGTGCGGTGAGTGGGGTGGGGCGCGGGCCGGACGCCGGACGGGCGTGCGGGCAGGATGGTTTCCGGGCTCCAGGCTCAGGGCTCAGCCGGTTCCCGGGGTCGGCGGCGGGTGCCGGTCCGGGTCGGCGAGGTGGGTCATGTTCCCGGCGCGCTCGGAGTCGATGAGCTCGGTGAGCCATCGCACCTCGCGCTCGACGGACTCCTGCGCCGATGGCGCTGCAGGGCGAGCGTGTACTCGTCGAGGCGCTCCCGGCGCGCGCATCCGCGCCTGACGGGCCGCCTCCAGCGCTCGTGCAGCCGCAGCCGCCGGTTCTCGAGGATCCGCAGCCGGGTTGCGGCGTCGGTGCGCGCGAAGAACGCGAAGTGGACGTCGAAGGTGCCGTCCTCCCAGGCGTCCGGCCCGGGCGAGGAGACGAGCGCCTGGAAGTGCTCCTTGCCGTCGGCCGTGATCTCGTAGACGATCCGGGCCCGCCGGCCGGACGGCCAGTCGGGTGCCGGCAGCGCGGACGCCCGGGGTCCGTCGCGGCGACCGCCTCACGGATCCAGCCCTTCGCGAGCAGGGTCCGCAGCGCGGGGTAGAGGGTTCCGTACGAGAGCGCCCGGAACACGCCGAGCCGGCTGTTCAGTCGCTTGCGCAGCTCGTAGCCGTGCATCGGGGACGTCGTGGAGCAGCCCGAGGACGGCGAGCTCGAGGACGTCCGCCCTGCGGCTCATCGCACCCCTCCCCGACGGTCCGACCGCCTCGTCCGGCCGCACCCGGTCTGGCAGCTGCTCAGCACGGGTGCTTCACTGCAGGTCAACAGCTCGCACCTGACATGCGTGCACACGTGTCTGCATCGCCATGATGTATCGGCTCGATATATCTGTCCAGTCGTCCCGTCTGTCCAGTCGTCGACGTGTGAGGTGACGTCCCCCGCACCGAGCGGCCTTCGAGCGGCCTTCGAGCGGCCTTCGAGCGGCCTTCGAGCGGCCTTCGAGCGGCCTTCGAGCGGCCTTCGAGCGGCCTTCGAGCGGCCTTCGAGCGGCACGGACACGGGTCCCGGCGAGCCGGTGCGTGTCGTGTCGGCACGGGCGTCGAGCCTCGCCAGGCAACCGTCCGTGGCAGGTCGATGACCCGGGGTCGACGACACCGTGGGCAGGGGCGGTGTCCGGCGAACCGGGCACGGAGCCGACCGGCCCGTGACCCGCGCCCTGACGTGCTGGTTCGGCGTCCCTCGGGGGGTGCCCGCATACTGGACCGGCGCGGATCGGCTGCGCCCGAGACGTTCGCCGAACAGGGCGGCGGTCGTCCCGACGACGACAGAAGGACAGACGACGTGGCACGGCCCTCCGGCCGACGAGGAGTCTCACGGGACTACCCGGACGCAGCACGCGGCCGGGGCGACGCCGGGTACGGCGGTCGCCGCGCCCCTTACCGGCAGTCCGGCGACCCTGGCTACGCCCACGGCGGCGTCGCCGCCCGGTCCCGCGGGCAGCGTGCCGTCGCCCAGCACGGCCGCGTGTCCCGCCCGGGCGCCGGCGGCCGCAGCGGCTACGTCGACCCCCCGCGCGCGGGCCGGACCGGCTTCACCCGCGGGATCCCGTCGTGGCGCCTCGTGGGGACCCTCGTCCTCGCCGGTGCGGCGTTCGTCGTCCTCGCGTTCTTCCTCGCGTACGCGACGACGCCGATCCCCGACGGCAAGGTGAGCGCGACCTACCAGACGTCGACGGTCTACTACCGGGACGGCTCGACGCTCGGCCGGTTCCAGCAGGAGAACCGCACGAACGTCACGATCGACAAGATCCCGCAGCACCTGCGGTACGCCGTGTACTCGGCGGAGGACCGCACCTTCGAGTCGAACAGCGGGATCTCGGTCACGGGCATGGTCCGCGCGCTGCTGAACAACGCCCAGGGCGGCTCGCTCCAGGGCGGCTCGACGATCACCCAGCAGTACGTCAAGAACTACTACCTGAACCCCGACCGCACCTACAAGCGCAAGGTCCGCGAGCTCTTCATCGCGCTCAAGGTCGGCCGCACCCAGAGCAAGGACGAGATCCTCACCGGGTACCTCAACACGATCTACTTCGGCCGCAGCGCGAACGGCGTCGAGGCCGCGGCCCGGGCCTACTTCGGCAAGAACGTCGAGAAGCTCACGCCGAGCGAGTCGGCCTACCTCGCGGGCATCATCAAGGGCCCGGAGCTCTACGACCCGCGGGACGGCAAGGAGGCCACGGCGCGGGCGAAGGAGCGCTGGCAGTTCGTCGTCGACGGCATGGTCTCCGAGGGCTGGCTCACCGCCGAGCAGGCGGCCTCGATGACGTTCCCCAAGACCGTCAAGTACCGCCCGTCGACCACTCCGAAGGGGTACGCCGGGTACTTGCTCCAGATGGTCCGCAAGGAGGCGCTCGCCAACGGGTTCACCGCGACCGAGCTCGACACGGCCGGCTTCGACATCTACACCACCGTCGACAAGAAGCTCATGGACGCCGCGGCGGAGTCCGTCGAGGACGTGATGCCGGACCGCTCGAAGTGGCCGTCGGGGCTCCAGGTCGGGCTGACGTCGATCGACGTCGCCAGCGGCGAGGTCCGCGCCATCTACGGCGGGCAGGACTACCTCGAGCGGCAGCGCAACGCCGCGACCCAGGACGTCGCCCAGGCCGGGTCGACGTTCAAGCCGTTCACCCTCCTCGCGGCGCTGCAGGGCAAGCGGAGCGCACCGACCGGCGAGTGTCGCCCCACGATCACCGACAGCTCGATCGGCCTCGACAGCCGCTTCGACGGGCACAGCCCGCGCCGCGTCGTCGGCTTCAGACGCCCGGTCCGCAACTTCGGCAACGAGCAGTTCGGCCAGATCGACCTGCGCCGGGCGACCGCGCACTCGGTCAACACGGTCTTCGCCCAGCTCAACGTCGACATCGGCCCGAGGCAGACGATGAACGCCGCGGTGTGCGCGGGGATCCCCAAGGACGCCGTGGGCCTCGACGACAACCCGGCCAACGTGCTCGGTACCGCCTCGGTGCATCCGATCGACATGGCGTCGGCGTACGCGACGATCGCCGCGAACGGTCGCCACACGCCGCCCCACGTCCTGGTCAAGATCGTCAGGCACCAGACGAAGAAGACGGTGTACGCGGCGACCGCCGAGCGCCGGCAGGTCTTCGACCGGGACGTCACAGCGAACGCGATCTCCGCGATGGAGCAGGTCGTCACGGGCGGCACCGGCGGCTACGCCTCGCGGCTCGACCGGCCCGTCGCGGGCAAGACGGGGACGTCGTCGGACAGCATGTCCGCCTGGTTCGTCGGCTTCACCCCGCAGGTCTCGACGTCCGTCGCGATGTACCGCGTGGGGGAGGACGGCGGCCAGGTGGAGATCGGCCGGGTGGGCCGGTACAGCGAGGTGACCGGCGGCAGCTACCCGGTGCGGATCTGGACCGACTACATGTCGACAGCGGTCAAGGGCCAGCCGGTCACGGACTTCCCGGACGCCGAGCCGATCGGTGAGGACGTCAACCCTGCGCCGTCGACCGTGCCCGCCCCGCAGACGACGACCCGGACCAGCACGCCGACCCCGACGGCGACGACGACGGTCACGCGGGAGCCGACGAAGACCCCGAAGGGCAGTCCGACGGCGACGGACAACCCGACGGACACCCCGACGGCGACGCGCACCCGGACCCGGACGAGGAACCCGACCGCGACCCTCGCGGCGACCACGGCGTCGCCATGACGGACGGGGTGCCGCGGGACGACCCGGAGCACCGCCCTGCGGGACCGGACCCGCAGGTGCCGGACGGTCGGGTGCCGCACCGGCCGACCCGGCCGGGCGCGCCGGCACCGACTGCCGAGGAGCTGTTCGGCGACCTCCGCACCGCGTCCCTCGACCTGCCCCGCGGCGACGGCGCTCCGGACGACGGCTCGCACGCCCCTGCCCACGCCGCTGCCCGCCAGGGGCCGGTCGGCGTGCTCGCGCCGTCCCGAGGCGACCCGGTCGTCCGCCTCGCGAGCCAAGTGATCGGCGGCCCGGCCGGCCGCCGGGCGGCGGCGGCCTCCGGGTTCTGGCGGGCGGCCACCGTCCTCGTCCTCCTCGCGATCGTCACGATGAGCTTGGCCGTCGTCGAGCGGCAGCACTGCCGGGCGGAGGGCTGGTCGTCGCCGGACCAGTTCTTCCACCTCTGCTACAGCGACGTCCCGGTGCTCTACGGCAGCGCGGGCCTCGGCGGGCCGGACCGGCCCGGGCTGGTCGAGGCGGTCGCCGCCGACGGACCGCTGGCCCAGCCGCCGCTGACGTCCGCGCTGCTGTGGGTCGTGTCGGCCGCCGTTCCGTCACCGGCCGCCGCCGACGCGCCGCGCATGTTCTTCGACCTCTCGGCGGCTCTGCTCGGCGGCGCGCTCGCCGTCGCCGTCGTCTGCGTCGCCGTCGTCGCCGGCCGGCGCCGCTGGGACGCAGCGCACCTCGCGGTCGCGCCCGTCGTCGTCACCGCCGGCCTCATCTCCTACGACCTCTTCGCGGTCGCGCTCGCCTGTGCGGGGCTCGTCGCGTGGAGCCGGGACCGGGTCGCGACGGCCGGAGTCCTGCTCGGGCTGGCGGTCGCCGTCCGCCCGACGTACGCCGTGCTCGCGGTCGTCCTCGGGGCGGTGGCCCTGCGGGCGGGCGTCCTCGCGCGCGCAGGCGTCGCCGTCGGGGTCGGCGTCGCGACCTGCCTCGCGCTGCGGGTGCTGCTCCTGCCGGGCTGGCTCGGGCAGCTCGGCACCGCCTTCTCGACCTGGCGCCGGAGCCAGCCGGGCTACGGGTCGGTGTGGCTCGTGCCGCAGCTGCTCGCGCAGAGCAAGCCCGCCAACGCGCCGGTGTGGTTCGGCGGCGACGGGCTCGGGCCGACGAGCAGCACCGTCCTGTCACTCCTCGGCCTGACCCTGGTCGCCGTCGGAGTCGTCGCGGTCGCGCTCACCGCGCGCCGCCGGCCGCGGACGGCGCACCTGGCCCTGCTCGCAGTCGTCGGCTGCCTGCTCGTCGCCAAGTCGGTACCGGTGCAGGCGTCGCTGCTCCTCCTGCCGTTCGTCGCGTGGGCCGGCCTGCGGTGGCGCGACCATCTCGTGTGGGCGACGGCCGAGCTCGTCTACTTCGTCGGGGTCTGGCTCTACATCGGCGGGCTGACGAACACCGACCGGGGCGTGCCGGGCGGGCTCTACGTGCTCCTCCTGCTCATCCGGCTCGGCGCGATGGTGTGGCTCGCCGTCCAGGCCGTCCGGGCGGTGCGGGATCCGCTGCGGGACCCGGTGCGCCGGCCCGAGGACGGCGGACCCGGAACGGACGACCCGCTCGGTGGGTCGGCCGCCGACGCCCCGGATGCGCTCGTCGTCCGCCTTGTCTGACCCTCGGCCGGCTGCTCCCCCCCGACGCCTTCCCACGTCCGGCCCTCCACCTCGGCATGATCGTGACGTTGCCGCGATCATGCCGGTCCGGCGGCCGGACCGGGCCGACGTGCTGCTGTGGACAGCGGATTTCGGCGGTGGGGGAGCGGCCGGGTAGCCTTGGCGCGCAGTGGGACGTCGCTCGGCCACCCGGCCGTGGCCAGCGTCCCGCACCGACGCACCAGCCCTCCTGTCACGGACGGACCGTGACCGCCAAGACCAGAGGAGGTGGGTTCACGCATGCGTCACTACGAGCTGATGGTCATCCTCGACCCCGATCTCGAGGAGCGCACCGTCGCCCCGTCGCTCGACCGGTTCCTCAACGTCGTCCGCAAGGGCGGCGGCTCGGTGGAGAACGTCGACATCTGGGGCCGTCGCCGCCTGGCGTACGAGATCAAGAAGAAGACCGAGGGGATCTACGCGGTCGTCGACATGACGGCCACGCCCGATGTCGCCAAGGAGCTCGACCGGCAGCTCAACCTCAACGAGGCCGTGCTCCGGACCAAGCTCATCCGTCCCGACGCTCGCTGAGCGGACGGGGCCGGTGGCCGCCGCGTCGACGTCCGCGTCCTCCGGACGGCGCACGGCAGGTTGTCGGACCCGGCCCGTACCTTCCCCGACGAGCTCCCACCCACTGTCGAAGGCGAAGAACCCATGGCCGGCGAGACCGTCATCACCATCATCGGCAACCTCACCAACGACCCCGAGCTGCGGTTCACACCGTCCGGGGCCGCGGTCGCGAACTTCACCGTCGCGTCGACTCCCCGCACGTTCGACCGTCAGGCGAACGAGTGGAAGGACGGCGAGACCCTCTTCATGCGCTGCTCGGTGTGGCGTGACGCGGCCGAGAACGTCGCCGAGTCGCTCGTCAGCGCGGCACCCGCGTCCTCGTGAGCGGCCGGCTGCGCAGCCGCTCCTACGAGACCAAGGAGGGGGAGAAGCGCACGGTCGTCGAGATGGAGGTCGACGAGGTCGGCCCGTCGCTGCGCTACGCCACGGCCAAGGTCAACAAGACCAGCCGCGGCGGGGGCGGCGGCTTCGGCGGCGGGGGCGGCGGCTACGGCCCGGCCGGCGGCCATGGCGGGGCCGGCGGGGGCGGGGCCGGCGCGGCCGGCGGGTTCTCCGGCGGTGGCAGCGGCTACAGCGGAGGAGGCGGTGGATCGCAGGCGCCGGCGGACGACCCCTGGGCGACCGGCCCCTCGGGCGGGTACGGCGGCGGTTCCCAGGACGAGCCTCCGTTCTGAGCCCGTTCCGGGCTCGTTTCCGAGCCGGCCACCGGTTCTCCGGTGGACGACGAGCAGGTCACCACGGGCCTGCGTGAGACAGACCAGAAGATCGCGACCGGGGCACCACTCCCGGTCACCGACCATCCCGGGCGCGGCCCGGGCTCCCCGAGGAGGAGCACCACGATGGCGAAGCCACCTGTTCGCAAGCCCAAGAAGAAGCAGAACCCGCTGAAGACCGCGGGGGTCGAGAAGGTCGACTACAAGGACACCAGCCTCCTGCGCAAGTTCATCTCCGACCGTGGCAAGATCCGGGCGCGTCGCGTCACGGGCGTCACGGTGCAGCAGCAGCGCGAGATCGCCCGTGCGGTGAAGAACGCTCGCGAGATGGCGCTGCTCCCGTACTCGAGCTCGGCGCGCTGAGGCGGAGGACGACGAGATGAAGCTCATCCTCACGCAGGAGGTCATCGGGCCTCGGCGCCCCGGGCGACGTCGTCGAGGTCAAGGACGGCTACGGCCGCAACTACCTCGTCCCCCGCGGCCTCGCGGTGGCGTGGACCAAGGGCGGCGAGAAGCAGGTCGCGAGCATCCGCACGGCGCGCGCGGCCCGCGAGATCGCGACCCTGGAGGAGGCGCAGCAGGTCCGCGCCCAGCTCGAGGGCACCCCGGTCGAGCTGTCGGTCCGCGCCGGTGCGAACGGCCGCCTCTTCGGCGCCGTCACCCCGGCCGCGGTCGCCGACGCGGTCGCCGCTGTCGGGGGCCCGAAGGTCGACCGGCGCAAGGTCGAGGTCGGCCGGCCGATCAAGTCGACGGGCGACTACACCGTCCTCGTCCGGCTCCACCCGCAGGTGCAGGCGAAGGTCGCCCTCACGGTGGTGGCGGGCTCCTAAGGCTCTGCCCTCGGGACCCGCGGTTGCGGCGGTGCTCATCGACGGCCCCCGGCGTCCAGCCTCGGTCGCCGGAGAACCTCGGGCCGCTGTCCGTGGCCCTCGCTCGGAAGGGTCCGGTCCTCTCGTGGGTCCGGACTCTTCCGTGTGCTCGTCACTCGTCACCTCCCACGGCCCGCCGCTCCAACCGCTCGTGCCCGCGCCGTCGAACGGCTCGGCGCGTGTCCGGCCCGGAAGCGGTACGCGACGCGAGCGCCAGCCGTGATCAGCGGTCAGCGGGTGGCACCGGTGACGAGCCACGCGCTGCTCCGGGCGCGCACGCCGAGGAGCACGGCACGAACGACCATGAAGCCGCACGTGAAGGCGACCCAGAGGGCGACGAGGCCGGGGACGCCGTCCGGGGCGACGGCGGCGACCCACAGCGCGAGCGGGGCGTAGAGCACGACCTGGGCGACCCCGGCAACGGCGAGGTAGCGGCCGTCCCCGGCGCCGATGAGGACCCCGTCGAGGACGAACACGTAGCCGGACAGCGGCTGGGTCACCGCGGCGACGATCAGCGCGGCGACGAGCGCCTCCCGGACGCCGGGCTCGCCGGTGAACAGCACCGGGACCCACCGGTGGACGGCGAGCAGGACCAGACCCATGACGGCACCCGCCCCGACCCCCCAGCGGACCATCCGGCTCGTCGCGGCGCGGGTGCCGGCGACGTCCCCGGCCCCGAGCGCCGTCCCCGTGAGCGCTTGCGCGGCGATCGCGAGGGCGTCGAGCGCGAGGGCCAGGAGGTACCAGACGTTCATCGCGACCTGGTGCGCGGCAAGGGCGTCGGGCCCCTTGGCGGTCGCGGCGTACGTCGTCACGAGGAACGCCGCGCGCAGTGCGAGCGTCCGGACGACGAGCGGCACCCCGGCGCGTCCGGACGCGAGGATCCCCGCCCGGGCCGGCCGCAGCGACGCCCGGTGCCGCCGGGCGGCGCGGACGACGACGACGCTGACGGCGACCGCCATCCCGATCTGGGTCAGCGCCGTCCCGGCGCCGGAGCCGGCGATCCCCCAGCCGAGACCGTGGACCAGCAGCAGGTTGAGGCCGGCGTTGACGACCGCGCCGACGGTCGCGACGACGAGCGGCGTTCGGGTGTCGAGCAGGCCGCGCAGCACGCCGGTCGCCGCGAGGACGACGAGCATGGCCGGCACGCCGGGCAGTGACCAGCGCAGGTAGTCGACGGCCTGGGCGGCGACGGCCGGCGG
Source organism: uncultured Actinomycetota bacterium (assembly GCA_963750565.1). GTDB lineage: Bacteria > Actinomycetota > Actinomycetes > Actinomycetales > Kineosporiaceae > R-H-3. Next base: position 55,655 of record CAVVRA010000004.1, read on the forward strand.
AGGGTCGAAGAGGCCGACGAGCCACGGCGCCAGGGGCCAGCACACCGCGGCGGTCGCGACGCCGAGGAGCGCGGCGAGCCACATCCCGTCGACGCCCTGGGTCAGGGCACCGGGCAGATCACCGGCACCCGTCCGGCGTGCCACCGCCGCCGTCGTGCCGTACGCGAGGAACACGAAGACACTGACCGCGGTCTGCAGGACGGCGCCGGCCACCCCGAGCGCGGCGAGCGGCACCGTGCCGAGCCGACCGACGATGGCGGAGTCCGCGAGGAGGAACAGCGGCTCGGCGACGAGCGCCCCGAAGGCGGGCACGGCGAGCGCGAGGATGCGCCGCGCGTCCGCGGGCTCGTGCCGGGGGCCGGAGCGCTCCGGCGCCACCTCGTCGGCCGCGGCGTCGTCCACAGGGGCACGGTACGGGGGCGCCCGGACAGCGGTGGCGCAGGACGTCGGCGGGCACCCGGCGCGCCCCGGAGCGACACGCCGACAGCCGCCGAGCAACCTGCCGAGAAGTTTTGCTCCACATCCGGTGGACGGCATCGGCGCCGGTCAGCGCCTTGTGACGGCGTTCGCGAGGACCTCGGTCAACAGAGTTTTCCACAGCGTGTGGACGGTCGCGCCGGGTTGTCCACCCGCTGTCCACAGGTGGGCGTCGACCCGTCCACACCTCGCCGTCTCGACCGCTTGGGGTCGCCGCGCCCGCACCCCTAGCGTGCCGTCCAGACCTTCCCGGCCGGCCGGCGGGACGTGTCGGGGAGGCGGCGCCGACTTGTCGGTGGCCGAAGGTAGATCTGTCGGTGCACCGCCGGACGGCGGTGCGCAGGTGCCCGGCGGTGCCGGCGTGAGGGCGGAAGAGGGTTGGGTGTCTCTCGCTGACCTGGAGGTGCCGGGGACGACCCCCTCCGAGGACTTCGGGCGCACACCTCCGCAGGACGTCGCGGCGGAGCAGAGCGTCCTCGGCGGCATGATGCTCTCCAAGGACGCGATCGCCGACGTCGTCGAGGCGCTCCGGGCCAACGACTTCTACCGGCCCGCCCACGAGACGGTCTTCGACGCGGTCACCGATCTCTACGCCCGGGGCGAACCTGCGGACGCCGTGACCGTCGCCGCCGAGCTGACCCGGCGCGGCGAGCTGGGCCGCATCGGTGGCCACGCCTACCTGCACACCCTCATCTCGTCGGTCCCGACCGCGGCCAACGCGGGATACTACGCCCGGATCGTCCACGAGCGGGCGGTCCTGCGCCGGCTCGTCGCCGCCGGCACGAAGATCGTCCAGCTCGGCTACGCCGCGGAAGGCGGCGACGTCGAGGAGATCGTCAACCAGGCCCAGGCCGAGGTCTACGCGGTCTCCGAGCGCCGGCAGGGCGAGGACTACCAGGTGCTCGGCGAGATCATCGAGGGCACGATCGACGAGATCGAGGCCTCGAGCCACCGCGGCGACGGCCTCACCGGTGTCCCGACCGGGTTCGCCGACCTCGACCGGCTGACGAACGGCCTCCACGGCGGTCAGATGATCGTCATCGCGGCGCGCCCCGCCGTGGGCAAGGCCCTGGCTCTGGACACCCCGATCCCCACGCCGACGGGCTGGACGACGATCGGTCGGCTGGCGGTCGGCGACCAGGTTCTCGGCGCGGACGGCCGACCGACCCGCGTGCGCGCTGCGACCGAGGTCATGACCGACCGGCCGTGCTTCGAGGTCGAGTTCTCCGACGGTTCCGTCATCGTCGCCGACGCCGAGCACCGCTGGGTGACGCGCAGCCGCGCGTTCCGGCGAGCCGCCGGGACGACGGGTCGCGGCGAGGTCCGGACGACCGCCGAGATCGCCGCCACACTCCGGTACGGGACCGCAGGCGGACGGCTGAACCACGACATCGTCAACCCCGCCCCGCTCGAGCTCCCCGACGCGGACCTGCTCGTCCCCCCGTACGTGCTCGGCGCCTGGCTCGGGGACGGTTCGACCGGAACGGCCCAGCTCACCACGGCGGACCCGGAGATCGTCGCCCGGATCGAGGGTGTGGGGATCGACGTCGTCGCGAGGACGACCGCCCGGCCGACGTACACGCTCACGCTGCCCGCCGAGGAGGTCGCCGAGGAGGTCGCCGAGCGCCGCTGCGAGGTGTGCGGCACCCCCTTCCTCCCGAAGGTGTCCACCGAAACGACATGCGGCCTCGCGTGCGGCGGCAGGGTCACGACGGCGTCCGAGCCGGTGCCCGACGGGCCGTGTCCGGACTGCGGGCGGGCGATGCGCGAGCTCGTCCGCTGCCAGGACTGCCGCAACCGGTACGGCACTCTGACGGCACGGCTGCGCGAGGTCGGTGTTCTCGGGGACAAGCACGTCCCCACCGGCTACCTGCGGGCGTCGGAACGCCAGCGCAGGGCACTCCTGGCGGGCCTGCTCGACACGCACGGCACGGTCACCGCCGCAGGAGCGGTGCAGTTCTCGGTGACGTCGCGCCGGTTGGCGGAGGGCTTCCGCGAGCTCGTGAGCAGCCTCGGCTACCGGTCCGGCTGGAGCGAGAAGCAGATCGCGGGCCGCCGCAGGCTCCGCTCCTCGGCCGCCTACACGATCACGTTCTCGACGGACGACGACGTCTTCGGGCTCGAGCGCAAGCGTCTGCTGCACAAGGCGCGCGGGCAGCGGCGGTTCCACGGCCGGGACTCCCGGTTCGTCTCGGACGTACGCCCGGTGCCGAGCGTGCCGGTCCGCTGCATCCAGGTCGACAACGACGACCACCTGTACCTCGCAGGGCGCACGATGGTGCCGACGCACAATTCGACCGTGGGGCTGGACATCGTGCGCAGCGCCTCGATCCGCCACAACCTGTGCTCGGTGATCTTCAGCCTGGAGATGGGCAAGAACGAGATCACGATGCGCCTGCTCTCCGCCGAGGCCCGGATCCCGCTGCAGCACATGCGCAAGGGCACGATGCGCGAGGAGGACTGGACCCGCCTGGCCCGCACGATGGGCGAGGTGAGCGAGGCGCCGCTGTTCATCGACGACAGCCCGAACCTGTCACTCATGGAGATCCGCTCCAAGGCCCGCCGGCTCAAGCAGAAGCACGACCTCAGGCTCGTCGTCATCGACTACCTGCAGCTGATGACGTCGGGCAAGCGCGTGGAGTCCCGCCAGCAGGAGGTCTCGGAGTTCTCCCGGGCGATCAAGCTCCTGGCGAAGGAACTCGAGGTGCCGGTCATCGCGCTCAGCCAGCTGAACCGTGGCCCCGAGCAGCGCACCGACAAACGTCCGATGGTGTCGGACCTGCGCGAGTCCGGCTCGATCGAGCAGGACGCCGACATGGTCATCCTGCTCCACCGCGAGGACATGTACGAGAAGGAGTCGCCGCGCGCGGGAGAGGCCGACTTCATCGTCGCCAAACACCGGAACGGCCCGACGGACACGATCACGGTGGCGTTCCAGGGGCACTACTCGCGGTTCGTCGACATGGCGACGTGAGGTGGTCGGTGCGGTCGGGCCGTGCCGAGGGGAGCGCGCGCCGCCCGGGTCGCGGTCTCGGAGGGCGGTCGTATGGTGTGCCCGTGTACGAGACACCGGCCGAGGTCGAGGCCCTGCAACGGCTGCTCGACACCTCCCGCACCGGCGCCACGGCTCACCTGCGGGGCATCGTCGGGGACGACCGCACCCTCACCGCCGAGGACCTCGTCGCGCTCCTGACCGGCATGCGGGTGCTCACGGTGGCCACCGTGACCGCCCGAGGAGAACCGCGGATCAGTGCCCTCGACGGCCACTTCGTCCACGGCACGTGGACCTTCAGCACCGACGGCGGCGCCGCCAAGGCACGCCACATCCAGGCCCGCCCCGCGGTGAGCGTGGCGCACGTGGACGGCGAGACGTTCGCGCTCTTCATGCACGGCGAGGCCCAGCAGGTCCGGCCGGACGACCGGGGGTGGGGGGAGCTGCTCGACCACTGGACCCGGTACTACGGCGAGTCGCCGCTGGGCTGGGGCGACGACATCCGGCTGTACCGGCTGGCCCCGACGTGGGCCGTGGGGTTCGCCGCCGACCGGGCCGCGCTGCGCGCCGACCGCGGCCCGGGCTGAACGACGCGGGCGCCCGCCCGGGCACCGGTCCGTCGGCCGCGATGACGGCGCCCGACCGTCGAGCGCGGGACGCTGCCGCGCCGAACACCGGGCCGAACACCGGGCCGAACACCGGGCCGAACCGTCGCCATGTCGTCGTCGGACCCGACGATCGGGTGATTACGATCGGGTCATGACGCAGCCCGACGACGCCTTCCGGCTCGACGAGAGCACCGAGTTCGGCGTCCGCGCGGCACGGCATCTCCGCGAGGACGTCGTGGTGTGGCTGACGACCGTCGGGCGGTCCGGGGCGCCGTCGCCCAACCCCGTGTGGTTCCTGTGGGACGGCGCGGGGGTCGTCCGGGTCTGGAGCCTGCCGACCGCCGCCCGGGTGGGCCACGTCGGCCCGAACCCGAACGTCAGCCTCCACTTCGACGGCAACGGCCGCGGCGGCGACATCGTCGTCCTCAGCGGGATCGCGCGCATCGACGAGAGCGGGCCCGCCGCGGACGCCGTCCCCGAGTACGTCGCGAAGTACGGCGAGCACATCAGCCGGATCGGACACACGCCCGAGAGCTTCGCGGCCCGCTACAGCGTGCCGCTCGTCGTGACCCTGACCCGGCTGCGCGGGCACTGAGACCGGCAGACGGTCGCCGCGCCCTGGCAGCACGGTCCGGGACGTCGGGACGGAGCGGGTCTACTCGATCCGGGCGATCACCGTCCCCTGGGTCACGACGGCCCCCTCCCCGACGAGGAGCCGGACGGTGCCCGCCGCCGGGGCAGGCACCTCCTCGGACACCTTGTCGACGGCGACCTCGGCGACGAGCTGGTCGGCCGTCACCTGCTCGCCGTCCGCGACGAACCACGTCGCGACGACCCCCTCGGCGTCCGGCTCCTTGTCCGACATCGCAGGGAACACGACGTCCGGCATCTACGCCCCCGCGACGGCGCGCAGCGCCGCCTCGATCCGGTCCGGGCCGGGGAGCACCGCGGACTCGAGCCCGTGCGCGTACGGGATCGGGACGTCGGGGACGGCGACCCGCTTGACCGGTGCGGACAGCAGCGACGGGTCGGAGTCCGTCACCGTCGCGACGACCTCGCCGGACATCCCGAACGACAGGTAGTCCTCGTCGACGACGACGAGCCGGCGGGTCTTCGCCACCGACGTGAGGATCACCTCCCGGTCGAGCGGTACGAGGCTGCGCAGGTCGACGACCTCGGCGTCGCAGACGCCGTCCGCGGCGAGCCGGTCGGCGACCTCGACGGCGTGGTGCACGGACAGCGAGACGGTCACGACGGTGACGTCGGCTCCGGGCCGGGCGATCCGGGCCTTCCCGATCGGCACCGTGTAGGGCTCCTCGGGCACCGGTCCGGTCGAGGACTTGCTCTTGACCATCCACGGCAGGCCCATGACGCCCTTGTGGAACATGTAGACGACGGGGTTGTCGTCCCGGATCGCGCTGATCATCAGGCCCTTCGCGTCGTACGGCGTGCTCGGGACGACGATCTTCAGACCCGGCAGGTGGGCGAACAAGCCCCACAGGCACTGGCTGTGCTGCGCGGCGTCCGAGTACCCTCCGCCGACAGCGGTCGTGAGCACCATCGGGACCGTGACGTTCCCGCCGGACTCGAAGTGGATCTTCGCCATGTGGTTGTAGATCTGGTCGAGGCAGACGCCCATGAAGTCGACGAACATGAGCTCGGCGATCGGGCGCATGCCCTCGGTGGCCGCGCCGATCGCGAGGCCGATGAACGCCGTCTCGGAGATCGGGGTGTCGATGACGCGGTCGGGCCCGAACGTCTCGAGCAGACCGGTCGTGGAGCTGAAGATGCCGCCGTACGCGCCGACGTCCTCGCCGAGGTAGAACACCTCGGGGTTCGCCTCCATCTCCTGGGCGATGCCCTCGACCATGGCCTTGGCGGTCGTGAGCCGGCGGGTCGTCGTGACGACGGGGGTGTCCGTGGCGCTGCCGGGTTCGGTGACGGTCACGGGTGGTCCTCCTTCCGGAAGTCCTTGCGCGAGAGGGAATGCGTCCGCCGGCTCAGGCGAACACGTACTTGCCGGCCTCGATCGGGTCGGGCACGGGCGAGCTCGTGGCGAACTCGATCGCGTCGTCGACGGCGGCCTTCGCGTCCGCCGTCGCCGCCTCGACCCCGGCGTCGTCGAGCGCTCCGGCGGACCGCAGCTCGGCCTCGTAGCGGGGGATCGGGTCGTGCTCGGCGACCGTCGACAGCCCCGGCCGGTAGCCCTGTGCGTCGCCTTCGAAGTGCCCCCACAACCGCAGGGTGTGGACCTCGAGGAGGCTGGGCCCGTCGCCCGCGCGGGCCCGGGCGACCGCGCGCGCGGCCGCGGCGTGGACGCCCTCGACCGAGTTGTCCTCGACGCGCTCGCCCGGCATGCCGTAGGCCGCGGCCCGGTCGGCGTTGCTCGCGATCGCCGTCGAGGCGTTGCGCGGCACCGAGATCCCCCAGTCGTTGTCCTCGACGACGAAGACGACGGGGAGCTTCCACAGCGCGGCGAGGTTCAGCGACTCGTGGAACGCGCCCTGGTTCGCCGCCCCCTCACCGGTCACGGCGACGGCGACCCGGTCGGTGCCACGGCGCTTGAATGCGAACCCCATCCCGAGCGCCGGCGGATAGCCCTCGGCGATGATCCCGCTGCACGAGAAGTGCGTGTCGGGGTCGAACAGGTGCATGTGGCCGCCGCGGCCGCGGCCGAGCCCGGTCTCGCGGCCGAAGATCTCCGCGGCGAGCTTGCGCAGGCTCATCCCGTGGGCGATCGCGAGGTGGTGCGGGCGGTGCGTCGCGGTGAGCGCGTCGTCCGTCGACAGGTGCGCGCAGATCCCGGCGGCGACCGGTTCCTGTCCGGCGGACAGGTGCATCTCCCCGGGGATCAGCCCCGCGGCGATGTCCCAGACCGGGCTCTTGTCCGCGTGGTATCGCGCGAGGATCGCCTCCTCGAACGTGCGGATGAGCACCATCTGCCGGTACAGGTCGCGCCGGACGGCGGGATCGAGCGCGCTCGTCCCGGCGGGGGCCGAGGTGACGGTCATCGGCGTTCCTCCTCCCTTCGCAGCGGGCGCCGCGCACGCCGCCGGGGCAGGGGACCGTCGGCTCCGGTGCGCGACGAGGGTCGGGACCGCCCGGAGCGTCCGGCCGGTCTCGAGGTGATCCAACGCCGCGCCGGCCGACCGGCCAAGGGCGGAGTTTTCACATGCTGATAACGCGCGGCGGACAGGCGTCAGCCGCTGGCCAGCTCGAGGGCGACGAGCCGCGCCGTCCGGCGGAGGTCGACCGCGTGGTCGACGAGCCGGTCGAGCCGGGGGACCGGGGCCGACACCGCGACCGCGCCGACGGCGTCCCCGACCCGCAGCGGCGTCGCGACGCAGGCGATCCCGAGGGTGTACTCCTGCCGGTCGACGACGAGTCGGGACGGTGTGCGCGCCAGCTGCTCCAGCGACCGGCGGTCGGTGAGGGTGTACGGCGTGAGGTCGGCGAGGTCGTGCCGGCTCAGGTACTCCCCGCGGGCGTCCTCGTCGAGCGCCGAGAGCACCGCCTTGCCGAGCGCCGTCGCGTGCCCGGCGACGTCGAGGTCGACCCACAGGTTGACCCGCGGTGTCGTCGGGGAGTCCACGACGTCGACGAGCCGGACCTCGCCGCCGTCGTAGACGGCGAGGTAGGCCGCCGCGCCGACGTCCTCGTGGAGCACGCTCAGCGCGGGCCGGACCCGCTCCCGGACGGCTCGCGGCGAGCCGGCGTCCGCCACGGCCGCGGCGGTGAGGGTCGCGACCCGCGCGCCGAGGACGTAGCCCCCCTCGAACCGGTGCAGGTAGCCCTCGTGGACGAGCGTGCGCAGCAGGTGGTACGTCGTCGGGAGCGGCTCGCCGGTCGCGCGCGCGAGCGCCTTTGCGGTGACCGGGCGTCCGGCCGCACCGACGGCGTCCAGCAGGTGCAAAGCCCGCCGGACTGAGGTGATGAGGGTCGGACGGTCGGCCACGCTGCCTCCGTTGATCCGATGACCACTCCACGCTAGGCGGGCGCCCCCGCGGGAGCAACGGTCCTCGGTCCTGGGCCGGCTTCCGGACCGGATGTCGGGATGCGCCGAACCGTCAGCCCGCTGACGATGGGCGCATGACCGAGGGCAGCCGGACCAGCCAGGAGACCCCCGCCATGCATCGCACGGACACCGGCACGGCGACCGACCTCGCACGACAGGTCACGGTCGTCGTCAGCGCCGTCGTCGCCGTCGTCGGGTCCGCGATCGGCTCGGGTGCCGTGTGGGGCACGCCGATCGCCGAGGCGGGCGGGGGCGCGCTCTCGGCCGAGGCCACTCTCGTCGCACCGGACGGCCCCGCGTTCTCGATCTGGTCGCTCATCTACCTCGGCCTCGTCGCCTACGCCGTCTGGCAGGCGCTGCCCCGGTACCGCAGCGACCCCAGGCAGCGCGCCGTCGGCTGGCTCGCGGCCGCGAGCCTGGTCCTCAACGCCGTCTGGATCCTCGTCGCCCAGGCCGGCGCCGTCGTGCTGAGCGCCGTCATCGTCGCGGGTCTGCTCGCCGTCCTCGTCGCGATCGTCGGGCGCCTCGTCGCGGCACCGCCGGCGACCCGCGCCGAGCGCGTGCTCGTCGACGGCACGTTCGGGCTCTACGCGGGGTGGGTCAGCGTCGCGACGATCGCGAACGTCGCGGCCGCCCTGAAGGACGCGGGAGTCACCGAAGGCATCCTCGGTGCGCAGACCTGGGCGGTCGTGATGGTCGCCGTCGCCGCCGCCGTCGGCACCTACGTCGCCTCGGTGACCAACGGCTGGTTCGGTTACGGTGCCGCGCTCGCCTGGGGCCTCGCCTGGATCGCCGCCGGGCGCGCCTCGGGACCGGACGCCGACCCGATCGTCGTCGTCGCCGCGGGCCTGTCCGCCGGCCTCGTCGTCGCCGCGACGCTCCTGGCCCGCTCCCGGCGTCCGGTTCCGCAGCGCCGCTGAGGCCGCAGGCCCGCCGCGGCTCCCCCGCAGCGGCGCCGTCCGCTCCCGAACGGTGCCACAGAGCACGAATCAATTTGTGAGCGATTGATGACACGCTGTCAGTGCGTTGACCTGCACTGACGGAGCCGGCGCCTGCGCGTACCGGGTCACGCGAAGATCGACTCCGTTTGTATCGTGTTGACAGTCAGTAGGGGCTCGACTACACAACGGCGGGTGCGCGGCGTCGATTACTCGCTTCCCATCCCGTCCAGCCGGCTCCCCATGACCCAGAGGTCGGACCACGAGCCGGGTGTCGCCGTGTCGGTCCCCCGGCATCGGGCCCCCGGTGAGTCCCGGTCGGCGACGGCCGCGAACCGCCGCCCGATGCGCCGCACCGTGGCCACGGTCCGCGACTCGTGGTGGTACCTCGGGGACGTTCAGCTGCTCGCCGACCGCCTCGAGGCGAACCTCATCGCCCTCGCGCCCGGCGCCCGGATCGCGCTCCTCGAGCGCCGCGCGGCCGGCGAGGAGCGACTCGTGACGGCGCTCCTGCGCGGCGTCGACGCGTTCGCGGAGGCCCCCGACCCAGCCGTCGCCGACCGTCAGGTCCGCGCGCTCGGGCAGTCGCTGACGGACGCCGGCCTGCCGTTCGTCGACCTGCCGCAGGTCGGCTTCGCGCTCGTGCGCGCCGTCCGGGAGCGCTACAACGGCCAGTGGACCACGACCCTCGGCTCGGCGTGGACCGCCGTCCAGACCTGGCTCGTCGAGCAGCTGCTCCTCGGCGCGCGCGAGCTCCAGCCGCCGCCCCTCGTCGACCTCACCCAGGTGCCGCAGCGCTGACCTCCGGCGCCGGCGGTGCCGCCCGCCCGGTCCTGTCCGCCGGCGCGTTCCGCCCGGTCCTGTCCGCCGGCGCGTTCCGCCCGGTCCTGTCCGCCGGCGCGTTCCGCCCGGTCCCGTCCGCCGGCGCGTTCCGCTCCGCGCCGTCCCGCTCGGGCGTCCTGTGCGCTCGCCCCGACGACCTCTCGCCGGCTGGGTACTCCGTTGCCCCGGCCGCTCAGCCGGCGAGCGGGTCCAACCGCTGGAACAGCACGTGGTCCTGCCAGCGGCCGGCGATCCTCAGGTACTTCGGGGCGAGCCCGAACCGCTCGAACCCGTTGCGCTCCAGCACCCTCTGCGAGACGACGTTGTCCACGAGGGTGCCCGCCTCGACCCGATGGAGCCCGAGCTCGCGGAACGCGACGCCGAGCATCCGGCCGACCGCTGCGGTCGCGAGCCCGCGCCGGGTGTGGCCCTCGTCGACCCAGTAGCCGAGCGAGCACGACTGGAACGCGCCGCGGACCACGTTGTTGAGGCCGACCCGCCCGACGACCCGGCCGTCCGGGGCGAGGACGACGTGCGGCACGGTGAGCCCGTCGGCGTGCCGGGCGAGCGACTCCCGGACGCCCGCGGTCTGCCCGGCGAGGGTGAGCCACTCCCCGCCGCGGTCGGGGTCGAACGGGGCGAGAAACGCCCGGTTCGCCCGGACCAGCTCGGTCAGCGCAGGTGCGTCCTCGAGGCGCAGGAGCCGGGTCACCGGCGGCACCGGGGTCACCCGGTCCACGATGCCACGCGTGCCGGGGACCGCTGCGGCGACCGCCGCGGCCGGTCAGGTCGTCCTCGCCATGACCCACACCCTCGGGGTCGCCTACCTCGGCCGGGCGCTCGTCGGCGCCGTGGACCGCTGCGACGTTCATCAGCGTCCTGCGCCTCGTCGCGGCGTGGTTCGCTGCGAACCGGGTCCCGGTGCTCACCCAGCTCACCGGCCTCACCGGCCAGGTCGGCCAGATCCTGTCCGCGGTGCCGCTCGTCGCCGTCCTCCACGCGCGCGGCTGGACGACGGCGTTCATCGGGGTCGCCGCCGCCGCCGGCGTCGTCGTCGCGCTCGCGGCAGCCGTCGCCGTCCACGACGCGCGGGGGTGCGCGCGGCGAGCGGACGTCCGGTGGACGTGACGCGGGTCTGGCGCGACCTGAGGATCGCGTGGCTGCACCCCGGCACCCGGCTCGGGCTGTGGACCCACGTCAGCACCCAGTTCGCCGGCGTGGCGTTCGCCCTCATGTGGGAGGGACCCGTTCCTCGTTTCCGGCGAGGGCATGACCCGGTCGACCGCCGGCCGGCTGCTCACGACGATGGCGCTCGTCGGCCTCGTGGACGGTCCGGTGGTCGGGGTGCTCGTCCAGCGGCACCCGCTGCGCCGGTCGTGGCTCGTGCTCACGGTGGTCTTCGCGAACGCAGCGGCCTGGACGGCGGTGCTCGCCTGGCCAGGTCCGGCACCGGTGTGGCTGCTCACCCTGCTCGTCGTCGCGCGGTACGTGATCTGGGCCATGGGGCTCGTGGGCATGATCCGGACCCGCAGGCTGGTGCGCCTGCGGATGGCCCGCCGCGGGGTCGTCGTCCCGCCCATGCGCGACGTCGTGAGCCGGCGCCTCGTGCGCCGCAGGCGGGTCGGTGGGGGAGCGTCCTCGGGTGGCGCATCCGGAAGATGGCGCCGAAAGATCGCACCAACCCGCCAGGGGACGGCACCGGCGAGAGTTCCACGAGGTGGTGCGGCCCTGCGTTGCCCGGCGTGAGGGCGGGTCGTAGCGTGGGCAGACCATGGCCCTGTCTGTCTTCGACCTGTTCTCGATCGGGATCGGACCGTCGAGCTCCCACACGGTCGGCCCGATGCGGGCGGCCGTCCTCTTCGTCCAGCGGCTTCGGGCCGAGGGCCTCCTCGACGACGTGGCCCGGGTGCGGGTCGAGCTGTACGGCTCGCTCGGCGCGACCGGGCACGGCCACGGCAGCCCGAAGGCGGTGATCCTCGGCCTCGCCGGGTACCACCCCGAGACCGTCGACCCGCTCGCGGCGGACGGCCACGTCGAGCAGATCCGGACGACGCACCGGCTCAGGCTCGGCGGTGAGAAGCCCCTGGGCGGTCCGGTCGTCGACTTCGACCCCGACGAGGACGTCGTCCTCCACCGGCGGCGCAGCCTGCCCGCGCACCCGAACGGCATGACGTGCGCGGCGTTCGCCGCGGACGGGGCCGAGCTCGACTCCGCGACGTACTACTCGGTCGGCGGCGGCTTCGTCGTCGACGGGTCGGCGACGGGCGGCGGACCGGGTCGTCGCCGACACGACCCCCGTGAAGTACCCGTTCACGACCGGCGAGCGGCTGCTCGAGATCTGCACGAAGGAGGCCCTGGCGATCAGCCACGTCATGCTCGCGAACGAGCTGTCGTGGCGGTCGGCGGACGAGGTCCGGGCGGGGCTGCTCGCGATCTGGGACGTCATGCGGGAGTGCGTCCGGCGCGGCTGCCAGGCCGAGGGCGTGCTGCCCGGCGGGCTCAAGGTGCGGCGACGGGCCGGCGAGCTGCACGCCCAGCTGCACCGGGACGACCAGGTCCACGCCGCCGAGCAGGCGGCCTACGCCCAGCACGTCGCGGCCGGCCGGACTCCGCCGTCCGGCGTTCCCCAGCGCGACCCGCTCCACGCGATGGACTGGGTCAACCTCTTCGCGCTCGCCGTCAACGAGGAGAACGCCGCCGGCGGCCGGGTCGTCACCGCCCCGACGAACGGCGCGGCCGGGATCGTCCCCGCGGTGCTGCACTACTACACCCGGTTCGTGCCCGGCGCCGCCGACGACGGCGTCGTCCGGCTTCCTGCTCACCGCCGGGGCGATCGGCGTCCTGTACAAGGAGAACGCCTCGATCTCCGGCGCCGAGGTCGGCTGCCAGGGCGAGGTCGGGTCGGCGTGCTCGATGGCCGCGGGTGGGCTCGCCGAGGTCCTCGGCGGCACCCCGGCCCAGGTCGAGAACGCCGCCGAGATCGGCATGGAGCACAACCTCGGGCTCACCTGCGACCCGGTCGGCGGCCTCGTGCAGATCCCGTGCATCGAGCGCAACGCGATCGCCGCGGTCAAGGCGATCAACGCCGCCCGGATCGCGCTGCGCGGCGACGGCACGCACGTCGTCTCGCTCGACAAGGTCATCAAGACGATGCGCGAGACCGGCGCCGACATGAAGGTCAAGTACAAGGAGACCGCGCGCGGCGGGCTCGCCGTCAACGTCATCGAGTGCTGACCGGAGCCGGACCCTGCGCGCCCGGCCCTCGCCCGCGGCCGACTGCGCTGCCAGCCCCCTGGTCACGGCCTTCGTCACGATCATGACGGGGTTCGGCAGGACAGGACCCGAGAGCCGGACCGTGCGTCCGCGCCGGACTCAGCGAGCGGCGACGACCGTCCGGCCGGCGGCGAGCAAGGGCTCGAGGAGCCCCACGTCGCCGAGCACCTGACCCATGACGACGAGCCACAGCCCGGTCCGGGTGAGTCGCTCGAGCCGGCCGCCGCAGTCGAGCGCGAGTCCGACGTGCCCCCACCAGGGCAGGACGGGGATCCCAGGACCCCGACCGCTGCGGACGTCCGCCTTGCCGAAGACGAAGTCGCCGGCGAGGTGCGACCACCAGCCGGCGAGCAGGGCGCCGGTGCCGTGTGCGACGAGGCTCCCCCGGCCGCCGTCGCCCTCGAGCGGCAGGAGCGCCGTCCACCACGCGAGCGTCACGGCGAGCGCCGCCCCCCACCAGTGCGTGATACCCCGGTGCTGCATCGGACCGCCCCGGCCCAGCAGTTCGTCCGGGGTGAGCCTGTCGGTGAGCCGCCAGCCGCGGCGCTGGTCGACGTCCGGCGAGGTCGCCCCGGCCGCCGTGAGCGTCCCGAGCAGCCCGCAGCCGAGGACGCCCACGACGGGCAGCCCTGCCCAGACCCCGTAGCCGAGTCCGAACGACGCGCCGAGTACACGGTGTGTCGGACCCATCACGCTCGTGATGATGCTGGACGCCACGACGACCGGACGCGGCGACGCGCGGGCGACCGGTATCTCCGCGACATCGTCGGCGGGCGCCGATGTGCCCGGGCGGAGAACGAATGACCGCTTCAGCACCGGCGCGCCACGCATCTGCGGAACAAACGTTCGCTTTAAGCTCGCGTGGTGCCCAAGGTCTCCTCCGAACACCTCGCCGCCCGCCGGGAGCAGATCATCGCCGCGGCGACCGTGTGCTTCGGTCGCAACGGCTTCCATGCGACGACGATGGCCGACGTCATCGAGGAGTCCCGGCTCTCCGCGGGTGCGGTCTACCGGTACTTCCGCGGCAAGGACGAGCTCGTCGAGGCGATCTCCGAGCGCGCCCTCGGTGCGCCGTCCCAGACCTTGGCCGAGCTCCTCGCCGGGGAGACGGCGCCCGACGTCGCGGACATCGTCGCGGCCCTCGTCCAGGCGTTGGACGACGCCGCGACGAGCGGCCCGGTCGACCTGCGGCGGATCGCCCTCCAGGCCTGGGCGGAGGCGCTGCGTGCCCCCGGGGTCATGCGGGCGGCGAACGGCGCACAGGTCCGGCTGCGTCGTGGCTTCGCCCAAGTCGTCCTCGGGGCGCAGGAGCGCGGGCGACTCCCCACGAACCTCGATGTCGAGGCGGCCGCCCAGGTGCTGCAGTCCCTCGTCGTCGGCCGCGTCGTCCAGCAGCTCCTCGTCGGCGACGTCGACACCGACGCGTACGGCCGTGCGGTCCACGCGCTGCTGGCACCCGCCGGGCACGCCGACGCGGGTGCACCGTCCGGGCGGGACAGGACCCTTGCACCGGCCGTCCCGGCGACCCCGACGAGCCCGGTCGCCCCGACCGTGCCGCGGGCCGTCCCCGCGGGCAGGACAGGGGTCGGCTGGCCGCCGTCCTGATCCCACCCGCTCGACCGGGCCGGAACCGCCTCCGCCCGCGGTCACCACCCCCCGCGCGCGTCAGGCCGCGACGACGCTCGGTCAGCGGTACGTGAGGCCGATCTGCCGGCGGATCTCGTCCATGGTCCGCATGATCTGCACCGTCTCGTCGAGCGGCAGGTGCGGGCTCTCGGACAGACCGTCGGCGACGCAGCGGGCGAGCTCGGCCGCCTCGAAGCGCAGGCCCTTGCCGACCGCGTCGACGGGTCCGACGAGGAGGGCGTCAGGCGTCTCGTAGCGCTCGACGTGACCGTCGTCGCGGCGCAGGGTGAACGACGTCGGCGCGTAGAAGGTCGGGTCGACGTCGATCGTCCCCTCGGTGCCGGCGATCCACGCCCGGCGCGGCGTGAGCGACTCCAGGGTGGTCGTCAGGACGGCGTGCGCCCCGCCCGGGTACCGCAGGACGACGGACGTCTGCGCGTCGACCCCGGTGAACGCGGGGTCGCTCACGGCATGCACGGACGCCGGCGCGCCGAGCACCATGGACGCCCACGACACCGGGTAGATCCCGAGGTCGAGCAGCGCGCCGCCGCCGACGGCCGGGTCGTAGAGACGGTGCGCGGGGTCGGGGGCGAACCGCTGGCCGTGGTCGGCGACGACGGTCCGGACGTCGCCGACCGCGCCCTCGGCGAGCAGCTCGCGGAGCCGGAGCACGTGCGGCAGGAACCGGGTCCACATCGCCTCGAGGACGACGACGTCCGCCGCCCGGGCGGCGTCCGCGACCGCCAGCGCCTCGTCGGCGTCGACGGTGAACGGCTTCTCGACGAGGACGTGCTTGCCGGCGGCGACCGCGGCGAGCGCCCCCGCAGCGTGCGCGGTGTGCGGGGTCGCGACATAGACGGCGTCGACGTCCGGGTCCTCGACGAGCGCCTCGTGCGACGCGTGCCGGTGCGGGACGGCGAACCGCTCGCCGAACGCCTGCGCGCCGTCCGCCGTCCGGGAGCCGACGGCCACGAGCCGGTGGGACCGCAGGTTCGCGAGGTCGGTCGCGAACGCCCGGGCGATGCCGCCCGTCCCGAGAATGCCCCAGCGCAGCCCGGGAGCCTCGCCGCTCGACGCGGTGGGTGCGGTCACGGTGTCGTCCCCTCGTCGCGGGTGTCCCGGTCGGCGGCGCCTGTCGTTCCGCCGGGGTCGCCGGTGCCATCGGACGTGCCGTCGGTCGCGACGCCGGCGTCCGCGCCTGCACCGCGGCGCAGCACGAGCAGCGCCCCGGCGAGCAGCACGACGACCCCGCCGACGACGAGGAGCAGCGTTCCGCCGCTCGCACCGGACGACCCGGACGCCCCGCCCGATCCGGACGCCACGTCGCCCGACCCGCCCGCACTCGCGGACGGCGTCGGCGCGGCGACCGTCGGCGCGACCCCGACGTCGAGCCGGACGAGCGCAAATGGCCCGATCCGGGTCAGCTCCGCGGCGTAGATCTCCGTGCCGACCTGCTTCGTCGGCACCTGGTGCCATGCGGAGCCGTCCCAGGTGCAGAGCACGACCGCCTGCCGGGTCGCCGCGTACGCCCGCAGGTTGACGACGACGACCCCGTCCGGCGCGAGCGGGACGTCGGCGCCGGCCGTCCCGTCCGCGCTGGCGGTCAGCCGGTAGAGGTTGCTCACGACGGTGCCGTCGGCGGGCTCGACGTCCGGGACGGCCTCCGGGGTCGCCGTGAGCTCGACCGCGCGGACCCCCGCGGGCAGGGCGAAGGCGCCGGGGTTCACGGCTAACGCGACCTGCGGGCCCTGCTCGCTGCTGAAGCCCCGGGACGCCGCGCTCACCGGGCCGTCGGCGCCCGCCGTCACGGACACCGTCGCCCGGGCCGGGGTCGGTGCGGCGGCGGTCCGCGGCTGCCCGGGCGGCGGCTGCACCCAGCGGTACGGCTCGTCGGGGAAGCCGATGCCGTCATAGAGCGGCGGTGCGTGCGGTGGCCGGACGGCGACCGACGCCCCGAGCGCGAGAACCGCGACGAGGAGCACGAGCCAGCCGCGTCTCCGCGCCGCCCGCGCGGCCCGGTGACCCGGGGCGGTCGGTCGGGTCACCGCAGCCACCAGCCGGCGAGGTCGGCGAGCGTGTGTGCGACCGCCGGCGCGCCCCAGCCGCCGCCGATCATGCGCAGCCCGCCGAGGAGCAGCCCGACGACGAGGTCGAGCACGAGGACCGACCACCCGTAGAGGGGCACGTGGAGCAGGGCGAACGCCACCGTCGTCACCCCGAGCCCGACCCACTCGCCGTGCCGTGCGACGAGCGCCGACCACAGGACGCCCCTCAGGAGCACCTCCTCGGCGACCGCCACTGCCGAGACGACGACCGCCCAGAGCATGAACCCGCGGGGCGGCAGCGCCCCGCCGTCCCCGGTGAGGTGGACGACGAGCGGGACGACGCAGAGTGCCGCGGTCCCCAGCACACCGACGGCGACCTGTCGGCGCCACGGGCCCGGCTGCAGCCCGGTCGTGCCGGCGACGAGCACGAGCGCCGCGAGCAGGACGGCGAACACGGCGCCGGCGAGAGCGCTGCGGACGCCGGCCGTTCCGGCGACCCCGAGCCGGACGGCGAGCGCCCCGGCGAGCCCGGCGAGCAGCACCGCGGCCCGCCGGCCGGGCGGGGACGCTGCCGGCGGGGACGCTGCCGCTGCGGTGATATTCGTCGCGGCGACCTTCGTCGCATGGGTCGCCGTCACGGTGCCGTCCCCGCCCGCGAGCCGACCGCGACGGCCGTCCGCGCCGCGCCGCGCGCCTCTCGGCCGCCTTCGTCGTGCTCGACCAGCGGCTGGGCGAGCAACCAGAGGCTGAGCATCGTGTAGCCGACCATCGCGACGAGCCACGGCCACTCCGAGCGGCGACCGAGCTCGGGGGTCGGTGCGCTCGTCCCGAGGTGGCGGTGCGCGAGGACGACGGCGACGACGTGGGCGACGACGATGACGACGATCTGCAGGTACCAGACGACGGACGTCGGCAGCAACCCGGTCGCGACGGCGTAGTCGTCGTTGAACGGGTACGGCAGGGTCAGCGGCCAGCTGGGCGACCCGACCGGGTTGCCGAGCAGCGGCAGGAGGAGCTGGCCGTTGACGACGACGTACTGGAGGTAGTGCGCGAGCAGGTAGCCGTACGCGATGGGCAGCAGGGAGGGCAGCAGCCCGGTCAGCGCGGCGAAGGTACCGACACCGTGCCGGCCAGCCCGCCCCGAGCCGACCGCGAAGCCCCCGAAGACGAGCAGCGTCCCCGCGGTGAGCCCGGCGAACGCGAGCGTGGCGAAGACGTCGTAGCCGTCGCTGCCCGGCGCGACCCCGGCGGGCAGCCCGCCGGTGAAGGTGCCCCATTGCGGCGTCGAGAGCAGCCCGTCGAAGGAGACCGACACCAGCAGGAGGAGCACGCCGACGACCCGGCTCGCGGAGGCCTCGAAGGGCACGTCGAGCCCGCCGGCGAAGCCGCGCCGGCCGGGCGCCCGGAACCGCCACCAGCCGAGGCGTCCCCACGTCGCGAAGAGCACGGTGAACATCTCACCGCGGGTGTTCCAGGCGTCGGAGCCGAAGACGAGCGCGCCGACGGCGCAGACGAGCGCGTAGACGACGAGCGCGACCGCGGTGACCTGGGGCAGGGTCGCCGTCGCGTTGACGACGAGCTCGCCGACGACGGCGACGAAGTACGTCGCCGCGACGAGCCACCAGCCGAGCCGGCGCGGCCATGGCAGCGGCGCCGTCCGGTTGAGCACGAGCCGGCGCAGTCGCGGTGACCCGGCCGCCCGGACGATCGCCGCGAACGGGTTCAGCGGGCCGGTGAAGTCGCCGAGCAGCCCGACCGCCAGCGGCAGCGCGACCCAGACGACGAGCCAGAAGAACACCGGAAGGAGGTTCTCCGAGACCTCCTGGCTGCCGAGCAGCCCCGCGAGCACAAGGAGGGCGAGGACGACGACGGACGCCGCGCCCGCGGCGCGGCTCCCGGACGGCGGCACGACGACGTCCTCGCGCAGGGAACCGTCCGCGGTCATCTCGCGCCGGTACACGAGCGCGAAAGACAGGAGCACGACGAACGCGCCGCCCAGGACGAACAGGCTGAGCGGGACCGGGCTGTCGTACCTCTCACCGAAGGCATGAGCGAGCACCTGGTGACGGTAGCCGACCGTTGCCGCCGACGGCGCGGCCCGCCGCCCCCAACCCCGCCGTACCGCCGTTCGTCACAACAACGTTGTCGGTGCCGACACGCCGCCCCGGCGGGTCGTTCCCGTGTTCTCCCGTACGCCACCGGGGCCGTGAGGACGTTCACCCGATCGGCGCACCGGTCAATCCCGGGGGTCGAGCCCGCGGCTGGTTAGCCTGAAGACCACATCCGTTACTCATTGCAATCGAACGATCACTGATAGTCTCCGGGACTCGAGGAGGAGCCGATGACGCGTCCCACCGCCTCGTCGCCCGAGGCCGTCGTCGACCTCGTCTCCGCGGAGGCCGCCGACGCTCGCGAGCACGGCGACGCACGGTTCCGCGCCCTCTTCGAGCACGCTCCCGTCGGCGTGGCCCTGTGCGACCCCGACGGCCACTTCGTCGACGTCAACCCGACCTTTCGGGACCTCCTCGTCGGCACCGGGATCGACTCGGACGTCGGCTCGCTCGCCGACCTCGTCCGGCACACCGCGCGGGGCAGCGACGAGGCCCGGCGCTGGCACGAGGACCTCGCCGCGGTCCGGTCCGGCGAGCGGGACCTCGTGCGGGCCGAGCTGCCCGTCGCGGCCCCGGACGCCGTGGCGCGCTGGCTCGACGTCACCGCCGTCCGGATCGTCCTCGGCGGTCACCCGTACCTGCTCACGCACCTCGACGACACGACCCGGCGCCGCCTCGAGGAGCAGCGGCTCGTCCGGCTCGCGCTCCACGACGGGCTCACCGGGCTGGCCAACCGCACCCTGCTCCACGAGCGGCTCGACGCCGCGCTCACCCGCGCGGCTGCGTCCGGGCTGCCCGTCGGGGTGATCTACCTCGACCTCGACGGCTTCAAGACGGTCAACGACACGTTCGGGCACGCGGCGGGCGACGAGCTGCTCGTCGCGGTCGCCGAGCGGCTCACCCGGGTGCTGCGGGCCGGCGACACCGCGGGCCGGCTCGGCGGCGACGAGTTCCTCGTCGTCGCCGGGGACGTCGTCGACGAGACGGCGCTCGGCGAGATCCTGCGGCGGGTGGAGAACGCCCTCGCGACGCCGATCCCGGTCGAGGGTGCCGAGGTCGGCGTCGGCGCGAGCTGCGGCGCGGTGCTCAGCCGCCCCGGCGAGTCCGGCGACACCGTCGTCCGGCGCGCGGATGCGGCCATGTACGCGACGAAGCGCGCCCGCCGCCGCACACCGCGGCGCCCGGCCCCGGACGCCGACCCCGTGCAGCTCACGCTGCTCAGCGAGCAGGCCGCGGTCGCCGACCAGGCCCCGCCCGCGGCCCCTCCGTCGACCCGGCGACGCCCGGTCAGCGGTGTCCCCGGCCAAGCGCCGCCGTCCCCCGGGAGCTGATCCGCCTCGCCGCCCCGCCGGCCGGGCCCACGCATCGCCGGCATGATCGCGCCAGCTGCCGAAATGATGCCGGTCGTGCGCCAGGTCGGGGCGGACGCCCGGAGGCCCGACGCGCGGTGGACGGCGCGGATGCCGCAGGCTGTCCCCGTGAGCTCCCGTGACGTCGGCGCCGGCGGCGGCGCCGAGCTTGACGTCGATCTCGCGATCGTCGGCGCGGGCGGCGCCGGCCTGTCCGTCGTCATCGCGCTCGACCGGTTCGTCCGCGAGCGGCGTTCCCGCGGCGACGTCGTCCGGGTGCCGACGGTCGCGCTCGTCGACCGTGTCGTCCGGGCCGGGACGGACCGCACCTGGTGCTTCTGGGACGCCGGTCGCAGCGACGTCGACGAGGCCGTCCACCGCCAGTGGCGGCGGGTCGAGGTCGTCCGGCCGGACGGTGCCCGCCGGGTTCACGACCTCGGCCCGCTGCGGTACGTCATGGTCCGCTCGGCGGACTTCTACGTCCTCGCGGAGAAGTCGGTCGCGGCGCTCGGTGCGGTCCGTGTGGTCGCCGGCGTCGAGGAGGTCGTGGACGGGCCGCCCGGGCAGTCGCATGCAATCGTCCGGACGACGGACGGGCGCGTCGTCCGCGCCGGCTGGGTCCTCGACTCCCGGCCGAGCCCGCCGAGGCGGTGTGCGAACACCGCGTGGCTGCAGCACTTCCGCGGCTGGACGGTCGCCTTCGACCCCGCGGCCCTGCCCGCCGGGTCGCTCGACCCCGACGTCCCGGTCTTCATGGACTTCACGACCCCGCAGCCTCAGCGGGCGGTGAGCTTCGGCTACGTGCTGCCGCTCGACGCGCGGCGCGCGCTCGTGGAGTACACCGAGTTCTCCCGCGCCCGGCTCGGCGACGCCGCGTACGACGCGGCGCTGCGCCGCTACCTCGCGAGCCGGTTCGGCCCGGCCGCGCGGACGGCCGTCGTCGAGGAGGTCGAGGACGGCGCGATCCCGATGTCGGACGCCGTGCTCGACGTCCGGCCCGGCCCGCGCCGGTTCCGGATCGGCACCGCCGGCGGCGCGACCCGGCCGTCCACCGGGTACACGTTCGCCGCGATGCAGCGCCAGGCGGACGCCGTCGCCGCCGCCCTGCTCGACGGCCGCGACCCGGTGCCGCCCCGGCCGTACCCGCGGCGGCACCGGTGGATGGACGCCGTGCTCCTGCGTGCGCTCGACCACGGCCACGTCGACGGCGCGCGCCTGCTCGCCGACCTCTTCGACCGTAACCGGCCCGCCGACGTCCTCCGCTTCCTCGACGGCGGCACGGACGTCGTCGAGGAAGCGGCACTCATGCGGACGACGCCCGTCCTCGCGATGACCGCAGCGACCGCCGGGGACGCCGCCGCTCGCGCCCGCCGTCGGGTGCGGGGCGCGCGCGGGCAGGTGGTCCGCGACGGCCGCGGAGGAGTCAGCGGGAGGGCGTGAACCGCCTCAGCCGCAACGAGTTCGTCACCACGAAGATGCTGCTGAACGCCATGGCCGCACCCGCGACGAGCGGATTGAGCAGGCCCAGGGCGGCGAGCGGAAGTGCGGCGACGTTGTAGGCGAACGCCCAGAAGAGGTTGCCCTTGATCGTCGACAGGGTGCGCCGGGAGAGCCGGATCGCGTCGGCGGCGGAGCGCAGGTCGGACCGGACGAGCGTGAGGTCGCCCGCCTCGATCGCGACGTCGGTGCCGCTGCCCATCGTCAGGCCGAGGTCGGCCTGGGCGAGTGCGGCGGCGTCGTTGACCCCGTCCCCGATCATGGCGACGACCCGGCCCTGCTCCTGCAGCTGCCGGACGACCGCGACCTTGCCCTCGGGGGCGACGCCGGCGACGACGTCCTCGGGCGCGATCCCGACGTCGTCAGCGACGGCGGCCGCGGCCCGGGCGTTGTCCCCGGTGAGCAGCACCGGCCGCAGGCCGAGCCCTCGCAGCGCCTCGATCGCCTCGCGCGACGTGGGTTTCACCGTGTCCGCGACGGCGAGCAGGCCGCGCGCGGCGCCCTCCCAGCCGACGAGGACGGCGGTGCGCCCGGCGGCCTCGGCGGTGTCGAGCGCCTGGGCGAGGTCGGCAGGCAGCTCGCTCGTCCGCTCCTCGACCCACCCCCGGTGGCCGACGACGACCGCGGTGCCGGTGACGACGCCCTCGACGCCGCGACCCTGGGTCGAGCGGAACCCGTCGACCGTGGGCAGGGCGCCCGTCCGCTTCCGGGCGGCGTCCGCGACCGTTGTGGCGATCGGGTGCTCGCTGCCCGCCTCGACGGCGCCCGCGAGCCGCAGCACGTCGTCCGGCCCGACCCCCGCCGCGCACGCGTCGTCTGCGACGACGACGTCGACGAGCCGCATCCGACCCTGGGTCACGGTGCCGGTCTTGTCGAGGACGACGGTGTCGGCGCGTCGGGTCTGCTCGAGCACCTCGGGACCCTTGATGACGATGCCGAGCTGGGCGCCCCGGCCGCTGCCGACGAGGAGCGCGGTCGGCGTCGCGAGGCCGAGGGCGCACGGGCAGGCGATGACGAGGACGGCGACGGCTGCGGTGAACGCGGCGGTGACGTCCCCGGTCAGGGCGACCCATGCGACGAGGGTGGCGACGGCGAGCGCGAGGACGACGGGGACGAACACCGCCGAGACGCGGTCAGCGAGCCGCTGCACCGGCGCCTTGCCACTCTGCGCGGCCGTCACGAGCCGACCGATCTGGGCGAGCCGCGTGTCCGCGCCGACACGGGTCGCGCGCAGCACGAGCCGCCCGGACGTGTTGACCGTCGCGCCGGTCACGGTGTCGCCGGGGGCGACGTCGACCGGCACCGGCTCCCCGGTGAGCAGCGACTCGTCGAGCGCGCTCGTGCCCTCGGCGACCACCGCGTCGGTCGCGACCTTCTCCCCCGGCCGGACGACGAACAGGTCACCGACCGCGAGCCGGTCCACCGGTACCCGATCCTCGGTCCGGACGCCGTCCGGGCCGGTACGCAGCAGCGCCACGTCCTTCGCGCCGAGCTCGAGCAGCGCCCGCAGCGCCGCCCCCGAGCGACGCTTCGCCCGGGCCTCGGCGTACCGGCCGGCGAGGAGGAACGTGGTGACGACGGCGGCGACCTCGAGGTAGAGGTCCGCACCGCCCGTCTCGCGCATCTGTGCCATGGTCATGCCGGTCTCGCCGCTCGGGGTGAAGAGCAGCGCGTAGAGCGACCAGCCGTACGCCGCGGCGATGCCGATGCTGACGAGCGTGTCCATCGTCGTCGTGCCGTGGCGGGCGTTGACGACGGCGGCCCGGTGGAACGGCCAGGCGCCCCACACCGCGACCGGGGAGGCGAGGGTCAGGCTGATCCACTGCCAGTTCGGGAACTGCAGCGCCGGCACCATCGCGAGGAGCAGCACCGGGAGTGCGAGGGCCGCACTGACGAGGAGTCGCTGCCGCAGCGCGCGGGCGTGCTCGTCGTCCTGCGCGGCCGCCGCGCCCTCGGCATGATCGCTCCGGGTGACGAGGTCATTCCGCCGTGCCGGCAGGTCGGGCACAGTCGTGCCGTCCGGGGCCGAAGGCCCGGTCGTCGAGGGCACCGGCGGCAGCGTGGCCCGGTAGCCGGTCTTCTCGATCGTCGCGAGGAGCGCGTGCGGGTCGAGCGTCTCGGGGAACGTCACGTGGGCGCTCTCGGTCGCGTAGTTGACCGAGGCGGCGACCCCGTCCATCCGGTTGAGCTTCTTCTCGATCCGGGCCGCACACGAGGCGCACGTCATGCCGGCCACGGGGAGGTCGAGTGTGCGTAGCGGCACGGTCGGCTCCTCGCCCGGGGTGGCCTCGGTCGCGGGCCGCGTCGTTGTGTGAGTCGTGGGCGGGGTCGTTGTGTCAGTCGTGGGCTCAGTCGTCGACGACGTCATAGCCCGCCTCGTCCACTGCTGCCCGGACGGCGGAGTCGTCCAGCGGGTCGTCACTCGTGACCTGCACCGTCGAGGTGCCGCCGGCGACGAGGTCGACCGAGACGTCCTGGACCCCGTCGAGGATCCGGAGCTCCTGGGTCACCGCGGAGACGCAGTGCGAGCAGGTCATCCCGACGACGTGAACGGTCGTGGTGGTCACGGAAACCTCCGAACGGATTGCTCTGCGGTGCTGCGGGCGATGTCAGACCCGGATCCGGGTCAGACCGGGTTCGGGGTCAGCTGCGGACGAGGCGGGCGATGGCGTCCGCGGCCTCGCGGACCTTCGCCTGCGCGGCGTCGTCCGACTCACGGGCGGCGTCCACGACGCAGTGCCCCACGTGGTCCTCGAGCAGCCCCAGGCTCACCGCCTGCAGCGCCTTCGTCACGGCAGCGACCTGGGTGAGGACGTCGATGCAGTACGCGTCCTCCTCGACCATCCGGTGGATACCCCGGACCTGACCCTCGATGCGCCGCAACCGGCGCAAGTAGTCGTCCTTGGAGCCCGAGTAGCCGGCCATGATCCTCCTCGACCCTTGCTGCATCCTTGACGACACCATACCCCAGCAGGGTATTTCGCGGGTGTGACCTTCGTCCTTCCCGGAATGTGGCAAGATCTCCGCCGATCACGACGACTGCAGGAGGACGACCTGTGGTCACGAGTCGATGCGAGATCCGTTCCGCCCGACCGGTGTCCCGTCCGGTCCCTGTCGCCCTCCTCGCGACGGCCCTCCTCGCGGCGGCCGTGCTTGCCGGCGGCGGCGACTCCGGGTCGGGTTCGAGCGGGCTGCCCCCACGGTGTCCGGCACGACAACCGCCCCGTCGCCCTCGGCCTCGTCGTCGAGCCGCCGGGCGCCGGAGCAGCAGGAAGTCCGCAATCGGCTCGACGCGTGTTAGTCGGTCGTCGACGACATCAGCGCGGGGGCAGCGTCCGATGCGGCGTGGCCGAGGTCCGTCGCGGCCGAGCTATGTGGGGGCAGAAGGACGGGCGCCCCGTCCTCGCCGTGCGCGCGCCCACGCCGCGGCGCGCGATGACATCACGCTCGTCGACGCCGCACAGGTCCTGTCCGACCCCGGCTGACGTCCGCGGGCAGCATCGGCCCGGAGCTTCGGCGCGGTCTACTGGACGTACGACTGCACCTGCATCGACGGCCGTTGCTCGACGGCGTCCGGGTCGAGGCCCGCCGCGCGCCTGGCACGACGGCGGCGCAGGGTGTCCCAGAGCTGGTCGAGGTTCTCCTCCAGCTCGTCGAGCCGGCGGACCTCGACGTCCTCGCTGAGGAGTCCGCGGTCGCGCTGCTCCCGCAGCCAGTGCTCCTCGGCCACGAGGCCGCGGATGCATTCCAGGATCTCTCGGTCTTCCACGGCGGCCTCCTCAGGTGGTCCCTCGCCCGGTCCTGGCGCTCTTCGCGCCGGACCGCTGGCTCGACGCTATGAGCCCGGCGCGGGCGCGCAGCGGGCCCGAGGTCCCGGCTGCGACCGTGCGCCCGGGGTGTGGGGACCGGAGCCACCTCCGCACGTCGGTCGTGGAGGCAGCGTCGTGGAGGCAGCGTCGTGGAGGCAGCGTCGCGGAGATAGCGTCGTGGAGGTAGCTCAGTCGTCGAGGTGCGCGACGAGCCGTTCGGCGAGGCCGGTGTACGTCGCCGGCGTGAGGTCGAGCAGGCGCTGCTGCGCGTCGTCCGGCAGCCCCAGGCCGAGGACGAACTCGCGCATCGCCGCCGCGTCGACCCGGCGGCCGCGGGTCAGCTCCTTGAGCCGCTCGTACGGCTGGCTCGAGGCCGTGCACCCGCATGACGGACTGCACCGCCTCGCCGAGCACCTCCCACGTCGCGTCGAGGTCCCGGGCGAGCGCGGTGGCGTCGACGTCGAGGCCGGCCAGGCCCGCGCCGGACGTTGTCGATCGCGAGCAGCGAGTGACCGAACGCCGTCCCGATGTTGCGCTGCATCGAGGAGTCGGTGAGGTCGCGCTGCAGCCGGGACGTCACCAGGGTCGAGCCCGAGCACGTCGAGCAGCGCGTTGCTCACCTCGAGGTTGGCCTCGGCGTTCTCGAACCGGATCGGGTTGACCTTGTGCGGCATCGTGCTCGACCCGACGGTGCCCTGGCCGCGGACCTGGACGAAGTAGCCGAGCGAGATGTACGTCCAGATGTCGGTGCAGAGGTTGTGCAGCACCCGGTTGAAGCGTGCGACGTCGGCGTAGAGCTCCGCCTGCCAGTCGTGGGACTCGATCTGCGTGGTCAGCGGGTTCCAGGTCAGGCCGAGCTGCTCGACGAACGTCCGGGACACGGCCTCCCAGTCGGTGTCCGGGCGCGCCGGCGACGTGCGCCGAGTAGGTGCCGGTCGCACCGTTGATCTTGCCGAGGTACTCGGCGCGCTCGATCCGTCGCAGCTGGCGGCGCAGCCGGTGGGCGAGGACGGCGAGCTCCTTGCCGAGCGTCGTCGGGGTCGCCGGCTGGCCGTGGGTGCGGGCGAGCATCGGCGACGCCGGCGTGCTCCCGGGCGAGCGCGGCGACGTCGCCGACGAGAGCGCGGCGCCGCGGGCAGCCAGACCTCGCCGGACGGCGCCGCGCACCATGAGCGCGTAGCGCGAGGTTGTTGACGTCCTCGCTGGTGCAGAAGAGGTGGACGATCTCGGCGAGGTCGGCGAGCGACGTCCCCTCCATCCGCTGCTTGAGGAAGTACTCGACGGCCTTGACGTCGTGCAGGGTCACCCGCTCGGTCGCGGCCAGCTCCGCGACGGACGTCTGCGTCGAACCCGTCGACGACCGCGCGCAGCCGCACCATCTCGTCGTCCGTGAGCGCACGCAGCCCGGGCACGGCGTCCGTCGACGCGAGGTGGATCAGCCACTCGACCTCGACCCGGACCCGCTCCCGGTTGAGCGCCGCCTCCGACAGGTGCTCGGCGAGCGGCGCGACGGCGGCCCGGTAGCGGCCGTCGAGCGGCCCGAGCGGGGCGTCGAGCAGCGCCGGGGCGTCGGCCTCGGAGCCCAGGGGGCCGGTGCTCCCGGCGGTGGCGGTCGGCGTCGAGGTCACGTACAGCATGCTTCCACGTCCGCCGGGGGACGGTCCGCGTGCCGCTCAGCTCGCGGACCGTCCTGCGGTGTAGAACGTCTCGGCGGCCGAGTGGTCGGTGCAGTTCAGGTGGTGTCACGGGACGCGACGACCCGTCCGACGAGGAGCCGGCTGGGCGTACGGCCGCGAGGGTCCTGAGCAGGAGGAGGGCCGTCAGGCGGCGCCGGTGCGGTGCAGCGACTCCCGCCAGGCCCGGTGCAGCCGCCCGTATGGCCCGGTCCCGCCGGCGAGCTCGACGGGCGGGCCGTCCTCGACGACGCGCCCGTCGGAGAGCACGAGCACCCGGTCGGCGATCTCCACTGTCGACAGCCGGTGGGCGATGACGAGCGCGGTCCGTTCGGCCAGGATCGTCCGCAGCGCGCACTGGACGAGCCGCTCGTGCGGGATGTCGAGGGACGACGTCGCCTCGTCGAGCACGAGCACGGCGGGGTCGGCCAGGAAGGCCCGGGCGAACGACACGAGCTGGCGCTGCCCGGCCGAGAGCCGGCCGCCCCGCTTGCGGACGTCGGTCTCGTACCCCTCGGGCAGGGCTGCGATGACGTCGTGCGCCCCGATCCGCCGGGCCGCCTCCTCGATCTCGGCGCGGCTGGCGCCGGGCCGGCCGAACGCGATGTTCTCCGCGACGGAGCCGGAGAAGAGGAAGCTCTCCTGGGTCACGGTGACGACGGCGCGGTGCAGGTCGTCGGCGGCGAGGTCGCGCAGGTCGACGTCGTCAAGGAGCACCCGGCCGGAGACCGGGTCGTAGAACCGGCCGAGCAGCCGGGCGACCGTCGTCTTGCCGGCGCCCGTCGCGCCGACGAGGGCGACCGTCTGCCCGGCGGGGACGGCGAGCTCGAGCGCAGGAAGGACGACCCGCTCCTTGTAGCCGAACGTCACGTTCTCGAACCGGACGGCGCCGCGCGGCCGGGGCAGCGGACGCGGCCGTGTGGCGTCCGGTACCGACGGCTCCTCCTCGAGGACGCCGGAGAGCTTCTCGAGCGCGGCCGTTGCCGACTGCAGCGCGTTGAAGAACTGGGCGAGGTCCTGCAGCGGGTCGAAGAACCGGCGCAGGTAGAGCAGGAAGGCGGTGAGGACGCCGACCTCGAGCGCGCCGTCGAGCACCCGGGTGCCGCCGTAGAGAAGGACGGCGGCGACCGTGACGTTCGAGACGAGCCTCATCCCGGGCCCGTAGACGGCCATGAGCTTGAACGACCGCCGGGACGCCTCCTGGTACCGGCCGTTGAGCTCGGCGAAGATCACCTCGTTGCGCGGCTCGCGGCGGAACGCCTGGACGGCGCGGATGCCGTTGAGCGTCTCGACGATCTGGACGATGACCCGCGCGACCGCCTCGCGGGTCGCCCGGTACGCCTTCGCCGACTCGCGGCGGAACCACAGGGTGAGCAGCACGAGCGGCACGAACGAGACGAGCACGACGAACGCGAGCGGGACGTCGAGCAGGAGCATCGTCACCCCGATGCTCACGATCGACAGCACGGCCATGACGACGGCATCGACGCCCTCCTCGAGGAACTCCGAGATCGCGTCGATGTCCGAGGTCTGCCGGGAGATGACGCGCCCCGAGGTGTAGTCCTCGTGGAACGCGGTACTCAGCCGCTGGAAGTGGTCGAAGACCCGGCTCCGCAGGTCGAGCACGACGTCCTGGCCGATCCGGCCGGTGAGCCGGAGGAACGCGCGCTGGGTCACGACCTGGACACCGGTCGCGACCGCGAACGCCGCCCCGACGAGGGCGAGCGCCGTTCCGCTTCCACCACTGCCGTCGCTGCTGTCGAGGAGCGACGGCAGACCGCGGTCGATCCCGACGCCGATGAGGTACGGCCCGGCGAGCGAGGCGAGGTTCTCGGTGACGACGAGCACGAGCAGAACCCACAGCGCCCGTCGGTGCGGCCGGAGCAGGTCGGCGAGCAGCCGCCGGCTGCGCTCGCGCAGGCGCAGCGACTGGGTGGCCGACAGGTCCTCGCGCTGCTCGGCGGCGACCCCCCGCCAGCCGTCGTCGGCTGCCCCGGGTCCCGTCGTCGGGGCTGCGGGTCCCGTCGGCCGGTCCAGCGCCTCCACGCCCTCCGCGGTGCTGGTGTCGGTCACGTACGCACCCCTTCCCGCCGCTGCTCGGGTACTGCCCCCGTGCCCGGATCCCCCATGAGCTCGGCGTAGGCGTGGTTCGTCGCCATGAGCCGGGCGTGCGTGCCGACCGCCTCGACGGCGCCGTCACGCAGGAGGGCCACCCGGTCGGCGAGGGCGACAGTCGACGGCCGGTGGACGACGACGATCGCCGTCGTTGTCGCGAGCACGTGGCGCAGCGCGCCCTCGACGAGGGCCTCGGTCTCGACGTCGAGCGCCGATAGCGGGTCGTCGAGGACGAGCACCCTGGGTCGGCCGAGCACCGCGCGGGCGAGCGCGAGACGCTGGCGCTGGCCGCCGGACAGCGACATCCCCTGCTCGCCGACCCGGGTGTCGAGACCCCACGGCAGGTCGTACGCGAACCCGGCCTGCGCGATCTCCAGCGCCGTGCGGACGTCGTCGTCGGTCGCCTCCGGCCGCCCGAGGGTGACGTTCTCCCGGACGCTCGCGGAGAACAGGATCGGCTCCTCGAAGGCCGTCGCGACCACCGTCCTGAGGTCGGCGAGGGCGACGTCCCGGACGTCGTGACCGTCGACCGTGACGCGGCCGCCGGTGACGTCGGCGAGCCGGGGCAGGAGCATCGCGAGGGTCGTCTTGCCCGAACCGCTCGCGCCGACGAGGGCGAGGGTCTCGCCGGGCCGGACGTCGAGGTCGACGCCGTGCAGCACGTCGTCCGGGGCCCCCGGGTACCGGAACGCGACGTCCTCGAACCGCACGTGCCCCGCGGCCGCGCCGTCCGGACCGCGCAGGGGTGGGCGCGCCGGCCGGTCCGCGATGTCGGGCACGGTGTCGAGCACCTCGAAGACCCGCTGCGCGGCGGTGCCGGCCTCCTGCGCCGAGGCGAGGATGAAGCCGAGCGCCTCGACCGGCCACACGAGTTGCAGGGCGAGGGTGATGAAGGCGACGAGGTCGCCGAGGGTCATCCCGCCACCTGCGACCCGCAGCGCCCCGCCGACGAGGACGATGCCGAGAGTCGCGTTCGGGATGACGTCGAGGACGGCGACGAGCCCGGCCCGCAGCCCGACCTTCTCCAGCTGCGTGCCGCGGACGGCCTCGGCGTCCCGGCGGTACTGGTCGAGCAGGAACCGGCGGCGGCCGAACGCCTTGACGACGCGGATGCCGGTCACGGCCTCCTCGACGCGGTCCGCGAGGTCACCGGTGCGGTCCTGCACCTGTCGGGACACCCGGGAGTAGCGGCGTTCGAACCGCGCGCAGAAGACCGCGACCGGGCCGAGCGACGCCGTGACCACCGCGCCGAGGACGGGGTCGATGTGCACCAGGACCGAACAGATCGCCACGAACGTCGCGACGTTGACGACGATGAAGATGAGGCCGAAGCCGAAGAAGCGCCGGATCGCCGACAGGTCGCTCGTCGCCCGGGAGAGCAGCTGGCCCGAGAGCCACCGGTCGTGGAACGACGGCGGCAGCGACTGCAGGCGCCGGTAGAGCGCGTCCCGGACGTCGCGCTCCATCCCGAGCGTCGAGGTGCTCTGGATCCAGCGGCGGGTGAACGCGAGGCCGGCCTCGACCATCCCGAGGAGCAGCGCGAGCCCGGCGAGCGGCACGAGCGTGGCGCGGTCCCCGTGGGCGACGGGCCCGTCGACGACCTGTCGGATGACGAGCGGCACGAGGATCGCGGCGCCCACCCCGAGCAGCGCGGCGAGCACCATGACGACCATCTGGACCGCGTACGGCCGTGCGTACGTCCGCATGCGCCACAGCGACGCCGTCGGCCCCGCGGGCGGGCGCGCGCCGGTACGGCCGCCGACCGGCCGGGCGGCCGCAGCGGGAGGGACAGAAGGCATGGGTCCTCGACCCTAACCCGGCGGCTCCCGGGGGCAAACAGGATATTTACCGCGCGCGTACGAACGGCCGCCCGCCCGTGATCGAGCCTGTGCAGCCGATCTTCCCTGTCGAGCAGGGGAGATCGGCTGCACCGTGCGGAGCACGAGCGAGCAGAGCCTGTGCAAGGGCGTACGCCCCCATGACCCAGCCCTCGTGCGCGGGCAGCCGGACGCCGGCGAACCGGTCGAGCGCGATGAGCGCGTCCGACGTCATGAACAGTCCCCCGCCGGTGGCCGTGACCCGGTCGCCGGTGCCGGCCGCGGCGAGCGCGGTCGCGGTCAGGGCCGCGCTGTAGACGACGGCGGGGAAGCGGTCCTTCCCGGCTCGTCGCCACATGATCGCGTCGAGCGCGAGGGCGGTGAGCACGTAGGGGACGGCGACGGCCGGACGACGCCGCAGCCCGCGGGTCACCCCGTGTTCGTCGCCGGGTCCGCGCCGTCCCCGCAGGGCACGCACCCAGGCGAGCTGGGCGGCCAGGAACGCCCCGACCCCCGCGGTGAACGCGGTGTCCGAGGAGCGCAGGAGCGCGACGTCGCCGACGCCGGACAGCGCGAGCGCCGTCCGGGTCTCCCGGTCCCGGCCGACCATGAGCACGGGCATGAGCAACGGCTTGGTGACCCACCGGGCCCGGGCCGCGCCGGGGGTGCCGGACACCGCGAGCACGGTGTCCGCCACCGCGAGCGCGGCGTACGCGAGACGAGCCGCGTGGACGGCTGCCGCCCGCCGCCCGGGAGGGATGGCCCACGTCTGCCCCATACCCGCCATCATCGCGGCAGACGAGTAGCTGTTCCCCGGCGACACGATGAACGCCGGCACCTCCGGGTCGACGTCCAAGCGCGACCCTCCGACCTTCTGGCGCCCTGCTGACCCTGGGAGACCAATGGTCACTGGCGGAGACGACGCTGCGGCCCCCGAGGGCGAAAACGGACAAGCAACACCCGGCGGGGTGGCGAGTCTCACCGGAGGCTGTTGCGCTGCCCCGATAGGTTTCCCAGCGTGAAGGTCGTCGTCCCCGCAGAGATAGTCCCTGGGGAGCGTCGGGTCGCCATCCTGCCCGACGTCGTCCCCCTGCTCACGCGCGCCGGCCTCGAGGTCGCCGTCCAGACCGGTGCCGGGGTGCACGCGCTCGCGACGGACGCCGCGTACGCGGCGGCCGGTGCAGCCGTCGTCCAGGCGCTCGAGGGCTCGACCGTCGACGTGCTCCTGCACGTCCGGCCGCTGCACCCGGCGATGGTCGACAAGCTCAAGCCCGGCGCGATCACGATCGGGTTCTGCGCACCGTCCGCGGAGCTCGACACGGTCCGGCGGCTGCGCGACGCCCGGATCACGGCGTTCGCCATGGAGCTCGTCCCGCGGATCTCCCGGGCCCAGTCGATGGACGCGCTGACGTCGCAGGCGCTCGTCGCGGGCTACCGGTGCGTGCTCGAGGCGGCGATGCGGCTGCCACGGTTCTTCCCGCTCTTCATGACGGCGGCCGGCACGGTGCCGCCGGCCAAGGTGCTCGTGCTCGGTGCCGGCGTCGCGGGCCTGCAGGCGATCGCGACCGCCAAGCGGCTCGGCGCCGTCGTCTCGGCGTACGACGTCCGGCCGGCGAGCGCCGACGAGGTGCGCTCGATGGGCGGGACCTTCATCGACCTCGACCTCGACGTCGTCGAGGGCACCGGCGGCTACGCCCGGGAGATGACCGAGGACCGGGCCGCGCGGCAGCAGGAGGCGCTCGCGCCCTACATCGCCGAGGCCGACGTCGTCGATCACGACGGCCGCGGTTCCGGGCCGGCAGGCCCCGCTGCTCGTCACCTCCGCGATGCTCGGCGGGAATGAAGCCGGGCAGCGTCGTCGTCGACCTCGCCGCGGAGTCCGGCGGCAACGTCGAGGGTTCGGTCGCCGGCGTCGACGTCGTCGTCCCGCTCGGCGGCGCGTCCGTCGCGGACGGCGCGGAGGATCCCTCGAGGAGTGTGACGCTCGTCGGGATGAAGGACACCGCGAGCACGATGCCCGCCGACGCGTCCCGGCTCTACGCGCGGAACGTCGCGAACTTCCTGCTCCTCATGACGAAGGACGGCGAGGTCATCCCGGACTTCGACGACGAGGTCGTCGCCGGGACCTGTCTGACCCACGACGGGGTCGTCGTGCACGCCCCGACCGCCGAGGCGCTCGGTGACCCCGGCCCGACCGCCGCGGCTGCCGCGGCCCCGGGTGCCGGCGATCTCGGCCCGGCCGAGACCGGCTCGACCGAGACCGCCCCGACCGACACCGGCCCGACCGACACCCGAGGTGAGTCCTGATGGACGGCATCGCACTGCTGGCGATCTTCGTGCTCTCCGTGTTCGTCGGCTTCGAGGTCGTCTCGAAGGTCTCGACGACGCTGCACACCCCGCTGATGTCCGGTGCGAACGCGATCCACGGGATCATCCTCGTCGGCGCGGTCATCGTCTCCGGCCAGGCCGACAACGGGCTCGAGCTCGCCGTCGGGCTGTTCGCGACCGTGCTCGCGACGGTCAACCTCGTCGGCGGCTTCGTCGTCACCGATCGGATGCTCGAGATGTTCAAGGCCAGGCCCGCTGTTGGCGGGAGGGCGGGCGACCGATGAGCGTCCTCTCCGAGACCTGGGTAGAGCTCCTCTACCTCGTCGCCGCGGTCTGCTTCATCCTCGCGCTCAAGGGACTGTCGTCCCCGCGCTCCGCCCGGCGCGGCAACCTCATCGGCGCGGCCGGCGCCGCCCTCGCGCTCCTCGTGACCTTCCTCGGCAACGACCTCGACAACCTCGTGTGGATCCTCGTCGCGATCGTCGTCGGCAGCGCGATCGCCGTCCCCGCGGCCCGCATGGTCCAGATGACCCAGATGCCGCAGCTGGTCGCGCTCTTCAATGGCGTCGGCGGTGGCGCGGCGGCGGTCGTCGCGCTCCTCGAGCTTGCGAGCCTGACGGCGGGCGGTGCGGCCGACGACCGGGGCAACCTCGCCGCGGTCGCGTTCACGGTGCTCGTCGGGTCGGTGTCGTTCGCCGGCTCGATGGTGACGTTCCTCAAGCTCCAGGAGATCATGACGACGCGGCCGGTCATCGTCCCCGGCGCCGCCCCGCTCCTCGTCGGCGGGCTCGTCGTCTCCGTGGGTCTCGCGGCATGGCTCTTCGTCGCGGGCCAGCTGTGGCTGGGTCTGCTCCTCATGGTGTCCGGGCTCGCACTCGGGGTCATGCTGGTGCTGCCCGTCGGCGGGGCGGACGTGCCGATCGTCATCTCGCTGCTCAACGCGTTCACCGGTCTCACCGTCGCGGCGGGCGGGTTCGTCCTCCGGAACACCCTGCTGCTCGTCGCAGGCACCCTCGTCGGGGCGTCCGGCACGATCCTCACGCGCCTCATGGCCGCGGCGATGGGCCGCTCCGTCATGGGCGTCATGTTCGGCGCGCTGCGCGGCGGCTCGACGGCCGGCTCCACGGCGATCTCGGACCGCCCGGTGAAGAGCGTCAGCCCGGACGACGTCGCGATCCTCCTCGGCTACGCCCGGAAGGTCATCGTCGTGCCGGGGTACGGGCTCGCCGTCGCCCAGGCGCAGCACACGATCCGCGAGCTCGCGGAGGTGCTCGAGAGCAAGGACATCGAGGTGCTGTACGGCATCCACCCCGTCGCCGGCCGGATGCCCGGGCACATGAACGTCCTGCTCGCCGAGGCGAACGTGCCCTACGAGGCGCTCAAGGAGATGGACGACATCAACCCCGAGTTCAAGACCGCGGACGTCGTCCTCGTCGTCGGCGCGAACGACGTCGTGAACCCGGCCGCGAAGACGACGCCGAGCGCCCCGATCTACGGCATGCCGATCCTCGAGGTCTCGGACGCCCAGCAGGTCATCTTCCTCAAGCGGTCGATGCGCCCGGGCTTCGCCGGCATCGAGAACGAGCTGCTTTACGACCCGAAGACGAGCCTGCTCTTCGGCGACGCGAAGGACTCGCTGACGAAGGTGCTCGCTGCGGTCAAGGCGCTGTAGCACCCCGTGCTGCCGCAATCCCACCCCCGGATCTACTAGCCGGTCTGCCCGGTCTGGGCGGGCATACGCGCTAGTAGCGGCTGAGGTGATGGGTCGGACGGCGGGTGTCGGGGGCAGGCGGGAGGATTCGCGCTGCGGGCAGCGGGTCCGCGGCTGGGCAACGGGAGGGTCGTCGTGGCCGAGGTTCTGCTGTTCCACCACATCGCCGGGCGGACGTCAGGGATCCGGGAGTTCGCCGACCGGCTCCGGGCCGCCGGGCACACCGTGCACGAGCCGGACTACTTCGAGGGCCGAGTCTTCGGCTCCATCGAGGAGGGTGCGGCGCACGTCGAGGGGATCGGCTTCGCCGAGGTCGCCGACCGAGCGGCCGCGTTCGCCGAGGGCCTGCCCGCCGAGCTCGTCTACGCCGGCTTCTCGCTCGGCGTCGTGCCCGCGCAGCGGCTCGCGCAGACCCGGCCCGGCGCCCGCGGCGCGCTGCTCTACGAGGGGTTCGTCCGACCGGCTCAGTTCGGCGGCTGGCCGGCGGGGCTGCCGGTGCAGATCCACGGGATGAGCGACGACCCGTTCTTCGCCGGCGAGGGCGACCTCGACGCGGCCCGCGAGTTCGTCGAGGTGACTCCGGGGGCCGAGCTGTTCGTCTACCCCGGCGACGGGCACCTCTTCGCCGACCCGAGCCTGGCGTCCTACGACGAGAGGGCCGCGACACTGCTCCTCGAGCGGACGCTCGCGTTCCTCGCGTGGGTGGGTTGAGCGGACGATGCGGTGCCCACGCTCCGCCGGCGGCGTCCACGCCGGTCGGCGCAGGCGGCGCGCGCCGCCGAAAAGCCGGTGGGCGACGCCGCCCGCGGTGACTACGGTGCGGCCGTGCCCCGGGTCGCGCTCCGCCCCTTCACCGGCGACGACGTCCCCGCGGCCGGCCGGCTGCTCGCCGCCCGGCACGCGGCGCATCGGCGGCATGAACCGTTGCTCGACCCCGCGTTCGAGGCGCCGGACGTCGCAGCGGCCGCCGTCCGTGCCCTCTCCGAGCGGGAGGGCGCACGCGGTGCCGTGGCGGTCCGGGACGGCACCGTCGTGGGGTACCTCGTCGGGGCCCCGAAGGCGGCGGCGACGTGGGGCGAGAACGTGTGGGTCGACTCCGCAGGGCATGCCGTCGCGGCGGGGGAGGAGGAGGTCGCCCGGGACCTCTACGCCGCCGCGGCCGCGGACTGGGTCGCCGCCGGCCGGACGGCGCACTACGTCCTCCTGCCCGCCGGCACCGCGGGCGGTGGGGCGCTCGTCGACGCGTGGTTCCGGCTCGCCTTCGGCCTCCAGCACGTGCACGGCGTCCGGGAGCCCGCCGCGGCGCCGCCACCCCGGCCGCCGCTCGTCGTCCGGCACGCCGAGCGGCGGGACGTGCCGGTGCTCGGCGTGCTCGACGTCGCGCTCCCGGAGCACCAGGTGCGGTCCCCGGTCTTCGGCGGCGCCCGGGTGCCGACCGTCGAGGAGCAGACGAAGGACTGGGAGGAGACCTTCGGCGACCCCGACTTCCCGACGTGGGTCGCCGAGGTGCCCGGGGCGGACGGCGCGGCGCGCGTCGTGGGCGCGTCGGTCGGTTGCGCGCTGACGAAGTCGAGCGCCCACGAGGGCCTCGCCGTCCCGCCGTCCGCAGCCTTCCTCGGCTTCGCCGCCGTCCTGCCCGAGGCTCGCGGGCTCGGCGCGGGGAGGGCACTCGGCGAGGCGGTCCTCACCTGGTGCGGAGAGGCCGGCTTCACCTGCTGCGTCACGGACTGGCGCGCGGCGAACCTGCTGTCCTCCCGGACGTGGCCGCGCCTCGGCTTCCGGGACACGTTCTGGCGACTGCACCGGCTCGTCGGGCACTGAGCCGCACCTCGGTGTGGCGCCGCCGCGCGCGTCGTCCCAGGATGTGGGCGGCCGCCCGGTGCGTCGTCGCAGCCCGTGCGGGAGCCGACGGGGGGCTCGGAGCTAGGGTCCTGCCATGAGCGAGGACGGCTCCGGCGGGTTCGGCTGGTCCACGGGCGCCGTCGACCGCGCGCCCGGGCGCGACGCCGTCCGGGAGCTGCCGCTCGGTTCGCCCACGTACTCCGACGTCGTCGCGGCGGCCGGGCGGCTCGACGGCGTCGCGCACCGGACGCCGGTGCTCTCGTCACGGCTCCTCGACGAGATGGTCGGCGGTCAGGTCAAGCTCAAGTGCGAGAGCTTCCAGCGGGTCGGCGCCTTCAAGTTTCGCGGGGCCTACAACGCGCTCGCCAGGGTCGGCGCCGAGCACCGCCGGGCCGGCGTCGTCACGTACTCCTCGGGCAACCACGCGCAGGCCGTCGCGCTCGCCGCGTCCCTGCTCGGGATGCCCGCGACGATCGTCATGCCCCTCGACGCCCCGGCGTCGAAGCTCGCCGCGACCCAGGCCTACGGAGCGGGCGTCGTCACGTACGACCGCTACGACGGCGACCCGGCGGCGATCGCCGCGAGCCTCGCGGCCGAACGAGGCGCCGTCCTCGTGCCGCCGTTCGACCACCCCGACGTCATCGCCGGGCAGGCGACGGCCACCCGGGAGCTGCTCAGCGAGGTCAGTGCCCTCGACGCGCTCTACGTGCCGCTCGGCGGCGGCGGGCTGCTCTCCGGCGCGTGCGTCGCGGTCTCGGCGCTCGCGCCCGGCTGCGCGATCTACGGCGTCGAGCCCGAAGCCGGCGACGACGGCCGGCAGTCCCTCGCGCGCGGCTCGATCGTCACGATCCCCACCCCGCGCACCATCGCGGACGGCGCCCAGACCACCCATCTCGGCGAGTGGACCTTCCCGATCATCCGGGCGGGCGTCGACGAGGTCCTCACGGCGAGCGACGACGAGCTCGTGGACACGATGCGGCTGCTCTTCACCCACCTGAAGATCGTGGTCGAGCCGACCGGGTGCCTCGCCCTCGCGGCGGTCCGTCGCCTCGCCCGCGAGGAGCCCGAGCGGGTCTACGGCCGCCGGATCGGCGTGATGATCAGTGGCGGGAACATCGACGTCGACCGGTTCCGGGTGCTCCTCGCGAGCTGAGTGGCCGGGCTGCTGCTCATCGTCATCGTCGACCCTGCTCGCGCTCGTCATGGACGCAGCCGCTGCGTGACGACGAGTGCCGCAGCGATGCCGGCGTGGACGACGTCATCGCAGATCTCGAGCGGCTCGTTGCCGAACCGCGCGGTACCGGCCGGTGGGTGCTGTCGTGCGGGCCGGGCCGCGACGGGCTCCCGGACCGGCTCAGCACGTCGTCCACGGCGGGATCATCGCGTGTCCGGCTCCCTCCGCCGGTCGAACCGGACACCGGTGGTCGGCCAGGGAGGGTGGCCGGACCAGGGGCTGCCGTCTCGTGTGAGCTGCCACCGCAGGGCGTCCACCTCGTCGCGGCCGCGCCCTGCCCGGTCGCCACCGTGCGATGACCGCCCACCGGGTGGTCCCCACGGGCGCCCGGCGCGACCGCGAGGACGCCCACATACAGTGAGGTGGTGACGACCGTCGACGACCCGGCCGGCTCCCGGCCCGGTGTGCCCTGGCCGCCCACCCCCGCGTCGCCCGCTGTGACCGCCCTCGGCGCCGCCGGCAACACCGCCCGCGCCGACGAGGACCTGCCCGCGGGGCCGTCCGCGGCCCTCGGCGAGGTGACCCGGGTCGCGCGCGCCGTCGTGGAGAACGTCGAGCGCGTCGTCCGGGGCCGCCGCGAGGCCGTCGAGCTCGTGGCCCTCGCGCTCCTCGCGGGCGGTCACGTGGTCGTCGAGGACGTCCCCGGCACCGGCAAGACGACGCTCGCCCGGGCGCTCGCCCGGTCCGTCGGCGGCGGCTTCCACCGGATCCAGGCGACGGCGGACCTGCTCCCCGCGGACATCACCGGCTCGTCGGTGTGGGACCCGGCCGCGCAGCGCTTCACGTTCGTCCCCGGCCCGGTCTTCGCGAACGTCGTCCTCGTCGACGAGCTCAACCGGACACCGCCGCGCACCCAGTCGGCCTTCCTCGAGGTGATGGACGAGGGGGCGGTGACGGTCGACGGCGTCCGGCACCCGGTACCAGACCCGTTCTTCGTCGTGGCCACCCAGAACCCGCTCGAGCAGCACGGCACGTACCCGCTGCCCGAGGGCCAGCTCGACCGGTTCGCGGTCCGGCTCCGGCTCGGCGGCCTCGACGTCGACAGCGAGCTCCTCGTCGTCCGGGAGCAGCTCGTCGCGCCGACCGTCGAGCAGCTCGGCGCCGTCGTCGACGCCGACCGGCTGCGCGCCGTCCGGGCCGCGGTCCGGACCCTCTACATCGCCGAGCCGGTCCTCGTGTACGCGCTCGCGCTCGTCCGGCGGACCCGGGAGGACCCTCGGGTCCGGCTCGGGGCGAGCAGCCGCGCCGCGATCACGCTCGTCCGCAGCGCGCAGGCGCGGGCCGCGCTCGCCGGACGCGACTACGTGACGCCGGACGACGTCCGCGCGCTCGCCGTCCCCGTCCTCGCCCACCGGCTCTCGCTGCCGGCGTCGTCGCCGGGCGGCAGCGCCGCCGAGGCACTCGTCGCGGAGATCGCCGGGACCCTCGCGGTCCCGGTTCAGATCTGAGCGCCGTGACCGGGCAGGACGACGCCGCGGCCGGCCCGGCGCCGGGCCGCCCGTTCGTCGAACCCGTCGGGCTGCGCCCGCTCGCCGTCGCACCGATGCTCGGCGTGCTCGTCTTCGGCTTCCTCGGGTACCGCTCCGCCAACGCGTGGCTGATCCTGCTCGCGTGCGCCGCGGCCGGCCCGTTCGTCATCTCGTGGCTCGGCCGGCCGCGGCTGGAGACGATGAGCGTCGCCTCCGGGGGTGCGCCCCGGGCGGTCGTCGGCGAGCCAGCGGCCTGGGTCGCGGTCGTCCGCAACGACGGGCGGCGGACGAGCCCGCCGCTGCTCCTCGTCGACCGGGTCGCCGGGTACGACGACCAGAGCGTCCTCGTCGGGCCGATCGCGCCCGGCGGGACGGCGCACGTCCGCACCGCACGGCCGGCGCGGCGCCGGGGTCTCGCCGACGGCCACGAGGTGACGCTCTCGACGACCGCCCCGTTCGGGATGGTCGAGCGCCGCCGAGTCCTCGCGAACCGGCGCACGAGCGTCGTCCACCCACCGCTCGGCCGGCCCGCGGAGGTCCTGGCCCGGGGCGGGGACGGCGACGACCTCGCCGGGGTGCCCGCCCGCACGGGCGCCGACGTGCACGCCGTCCGGGAGTGGCGGCCCGGCGACGATGCCCGGCACGTCCACTGGCGCAGCACCGCCCGGCACGGCCGGGTCGTCGTCGTCGAGCCGGAGCGGACGGTCGCCCGGCGGCTCGCGATCCTCGTCGCCGGCGAGCGCGGGTCCGACGCGTGGGAGCCGCTGCTCGAGCGGGTCGCCGGCACCGTCGTCGCCGCGGTCCGCGCCGACCGTGAGGTGCTCCTGCTCGCCCGGGACGCCCGGGCCGCGGCGCGCTGGCCGGCGGGCGGGGGCGCCGGTGGCGTCGAGGACTGCCGCGACGCCGACGGGCTCGCCGGCCTCGTCGCCCGGGACGCGGCAGACCTGCTCGACCTCGTCGCCGCGCTCGATGACGTCACGCCGCCGCACGGGCACGACCTGCAGTCCGCGGCCGCCTGGGCCGGCGCGGGCGCCGACGTCGTCGTCGCGACGACCCGCCCCTTCGAGCCCACGTGGTGGGACGACGTCACCGCGCGGGCGGCGGCGATCGACGTCCGGCTCACCCCGCTGACCAGCGACGGCGCGCCGTGAACGCCGGGGCGCCCGCTCCGCAGCCGGCAGCGCTCTGGCGGCCGCTCGCCGCCCGGCCGGCCCCGGGCAGCGAGGGCCCGGACGACGGAGCTCTCCGGGTCGCCGTCCTCGTGGTGCACGGGTCGGCGATGACCGCGCTCGTCGTCGCCGGCGTGCTCCCGGCCGGTCTCGCCGTCGTCGCCGCCGCGGTCGCGGTCGGCCTGTCGCTCCTCGCCCGGGCCTGCCTGACGCGGCCGTGGCTCGGCACGCTGCGGATCACTCTGTGGGCGACCGTCGCGCTGCTCACGCTCGTCATGCCGTTCCTCGTCGCCGGCCCCCGCGGCCTCGACCCGCCGACGGTGCTCGGGGTGTTCGTCGCCGGCTTCCTCGCCGCGACGTCCGCCGACCAGGACGGCACGCGCCGGGCGATGCTCATGAACCTCGCCCTGGGGCTCGCGGTGCTCGCTCTCGGCGCCGGACTCGCACCGTTCCTCGCGCGGTCGTCGCCGGACGCGTCACTCGCCGTCGCGCTGCTCGTCGGGTGGGCGGCGGCGCTCGTCGCGCTCGTCCGGGCGGCCCGCCGCTACCCCGTCGTCGCTGTCGACGCCCGCGGGCGCTCCGGCGTTCGGGCCGCGTCACCGGCCGGCGGCGGGGCCGCTCGCAGAGGGCCGGTGCGGGCCGTCCCGCGGCCGGGCTCGTCGACGCCCCGGACCGCGCGGTGGCGCGGCACCGCGGGGGTCGTCGCGGCGACGATGGCCGTCTCGCTCCTCGCGTTCGCGCTCGTGACTCGGCTGCCGCAGTCGCAGGCGTCCCAGAACGCCGAGGTGAGCGGGCCGGCGGACGGCGGGCTCTTCGGCGGCCGCCTCTCGCGGGAGGGGGCGGCCGCGCCGCGCAGCGTGACCGGGACCTACTCCGGCGGCACGCTCGACCTGCGTGCGCGCGGCGACCTGCCGGACACCCCGGTCATGATCGTCCCCGCCGAGTCCCCCACGCTGTGGCGCTCCGCAGCGCTCGACACCTACACCGGGCAGACGTGGGCCCAGCCGTCGATGTTCGGCGCGGGCTCCCGGCGGGTGGGTGGCGAGGTCGACCTCTCGCGGGACGACGACCCCACCCCCCGGGGCGGCCCTCAGCGCACGGACGCCGTCCGCTGGCTGGCGTCCGGCACGGTCACCCTGCCCCGGCCCGGGGTCGCCGATACCCTCTCGCTGCCGGTCGGCCTCGGGGCGATGCTCGCGGACGACGGCACCGTCGTCGTGGTGTCCGGCGGCTCGGGGGACGCACCCGACGGGTTCGGCTACCGGGTGACGTCCCGGCCGCGGGCCACGGTCGCCGACGCGGACCGCGCCTCGTCGCCGGTCACGGCCCACGCGCTGCGCGCGGCCGCCCCGGGGCTCGGGCCGGTCGCGGGGGACCCCCGCGCCGCGGACGTCGGGCGCTGGATCCAGCAGTCGGGCACCGAGACCGACCGGACCCGCGCCCTGGCCCGTCGGCTCGTCGCCGGCACCGGGACGCGGTACGACGCGGTCCGGGCGGTCGAGGCGCACCTCCGGGCGACGACCCGGTACACCCTCGACGCCCCGGTCCCCGACGACGGAGAGGACATCGTCGACGACTTCCTCTTCGACTCGCGTGAGGGCTTCTGCGAGCAGTACGCGACCGCGGAGATCGTGCTTCTGCGGTCGGTCGGCATCCCGGCCCGGCTCGCGGTGGGGTTCGCCGGCGGCTCGGCTCCGGGTGGCTCGCTGCCGGAGGGCGCGGTGGCGGACGGCACCGCAGCGGAGGGCGCGGTGGCGGACGGCACCGCTGCCGCGGTCGGTGACACCCGGGTCGTCCGCGGCACCGACGCGCATGCCTGGGTCGAGGTGTGGTTCCCCGGGGTCGGCTGGGTGTCGTCCGACCCGACGGCGGGCGCGACCCTCGCCGACCCGCCCGCCCTCGACCGGGTCGGCGGGTGGCTGCGCGAGCACGCCGTCCTCGTCACGGTCGTCGTCGCGCAGGCCGCGCTCGCGATCGGCCTCGGGGTGCTCGTGGCGCGGCGGCGGCGTCGTTCGGATGATGGAAGGTCGCTCGCACCGGGTCCGCGCGCCGTCGGCGGTGCCGTCGACCTGCTCGCGGCCTTCGACCGGCTCGAGGCCGCCCTCGTCGCGGTCGGTGCGCCGCGCTTGACCGCGGAGACCCTCGCCGAGCTCGGGGTCCGGCTCGCGCGCGGGGACGCAAGGGTCGCCGAAGAGGCCGCGGTGGCGGTGGCGACCGAGGCGGCCGGCCCGTCCGAGGCCGTCGAGGGGGCCCG
This sequence comes from uncultured Actinomycetota bacterium, assembly GCA_963750565.1. GTDB lineage: Bacteria > Actinomycetota > Actinomycetes > Actinomycetales > Kineosporiaceae > R-H-3. Next base: position 98,829 of record CAVVRA010000004.1, read on the forward strand.
GCCGACCGAGCCCGGTGGGACGCTCCACGGCGCTATCGACGTGGCACCCGACGGCGACCCCGTCGTCGCGCTCGGCGTCCTCGAACGCCTGCTCTACGGACCGACTCCACCCCCCGCCGGTGACCTGCGCGCCGCCGCCACGGCCCTCGACACCGTCGCGGCCCGGGTGCTCGCCGCCGACCGGTTCGCCGCCACCGCTCGCTGACCCCGCCCCGCGTCGGCCTGTGACCTCTGCCTCGACCGGGCCGCCGACCGGGTCGTCCGTCGTCGGTCGTCGGTCGTCGGTCGTCGGTCGTCGGTCGTCGGTCGTCGGTCGTCGGTCGTCCGTCGTCGGTCGTCGGTCGTCGGTCGCGACGGTCGGCGGCCGTGCGGTGCGGGATCGGGTCCGGAAACCCGTTCCGCGACCCCCATCGCCCCGTGATTGGGTGCAGGGATGTCCCGCTACCTGGCGATCCTGCGGCGGCGAGGGGCGCTCCTGCCCTTCGTCGCTGCTGTGGTCGCCCGACTGCCGATCGCGATGGGGCCGCTCGGAGTCGTCCTGCTCGTCCAGTCGGTCCGCGGCTCCTACGCGATCGCGGGGGTCGTCACCGCGGCGTGGGCACTCAGCTCCTCGGTGGCGACGCCGCTCCTCGGGCGGTGGCTCGACCGGTTCGGGCAGCCGCGCGTCATCGGCACGACGTCGGTGGCCTCCGGCGTCCTTCTCGCGGCCTTCGCGCTGTGCACCGTCGGCGGCGCCACGGACGGCGTGCTCCTCGCCCTCTCCGCCGGGGTCGGCCTGACGTTCCCCCCGATCGGGCCGGCGATGCGTGCGGCGTGGCGGGTCGTCCTCGACCGCGAGATCGACCGCCGGGCGGCGTACGCGCTCGACGCCGTCGCCGTCGAGACGATCTTCGTGGGTGGGCCGCTGCTCCTGTCCCTCCTGCTCGTCGTCGCGCCGCCCGTCGTCCCGCTCCTCGTCACCGCGGCGCTGCTCGCAGGCGGCGGCGCCGCCTACGCCCTGACCGGCGCGGCGCGCGCGGTCCGGCCCGAGCCGCACCACGCCGGCGCGGGGCACCGCAGCGCCTCCCCGCTGCGGTCTCGCGGCGTCGTCGCCGTCCTGCTCGTGACGACCGGCCTCGCCGTCGGGTTCGGTCTGTGCGACGTGTCCATCGCGGCGACGGCGCGCGAGGTCCTCGGCAGCCAGGCCCGGGTCGGGCTGCTCTTCGCGGCCATCGCCGGCGGCAGTGCGACCGGCGGCCTCTGGTACGGCGCCCGGGTGTGGCGGCGCCCGGAGCGGGCCCGCTACCCCGTGACGCTGGCCGGCTTCGCGGCCGGCCTCGGCGCGATGTCGCTGCTCCTCGCCAGCCTCGACGCGCCATCGCTCGTGGCCGTCCTGCCGCTCATGTTCGTCACCGGGCTGTGCATCGCACCGGGGCTCATCGTCGCCCAGAACCTCGTCGACCACCTCGCCCCGCGGGACCGGCTCAGCGAGGCCCAGTCGTGGCTCAACACGGCGTTCACCTCCGGCGCGGCGGCGGGCACGGCGGTCGCCGGCGTACTCGTCGACACCGGCGGCCCGTCCCTGTCGTTCCTCGGCGCATGCACCGCGGTCGCCTGCGCCGCGGTCGGCGCCGCCGTCGTCCAGCCCCGCTGGCGCTCGCCGTCCGAGGAGGCCCTGGGCGGCGCCGCACCGCCGCTCGCGGCTTGAGTTGATCGGCGTTGGTTGATCGGCGTTAGTCGCCGGTCGCGCCGTCGATGCACTCCCGCAGCAGGTCGGCGTGCCCGTTGTGCCGGGCGTACTCCTCGATCATGTGCAGGTAGATCCACCGCAGGTCGACCTGCCCGTGCAGCCGGTCCGGCCCGCGGTCGTCGAGGTCGTGCCGGGCGGCGACCCGGCGTACCTCCTCGACCTCGGCGCGGTAGGCCGCGACGTCGTCGGCAGCCCGAGCCTGGTCGAGATCCTCGAAGTCCGCGTCACGTCGTTCCGGGGTCGAGTACGGGCCGGCGACCTTCTGCCCGTCGAGCACCTCCCGGAACCAGCCGCGCTCGACCTCGGTCATGTGCCGGACGAGGCCGAGCAGCGACAGCGTCGACGGCGGGACCGCGCGCCGGGCGAGCTGCTCGCCGTCCAGGCCGGCGCACTTCACCAGGAGCGTGGCGCGGTGGTAGTCGAGCCACGCCTCGTACGACCGGCGCTCGTCCGGCTCCACGCCGCGCGGTTCCGTCCGGTCGGGGGCTTCGAAGGGAACCATCACGTCGGCACGCTACGCCTGCGCCAGGACGAACTCGTCGCCGCGGCGGGTCGGCCACGACCGTCCCGTCCGCCCGGACGCCGTCGACGAGCGGGTCGATCCGCTCCGCCCGCACCGCCGTGGACGGTTCCTCCCGGTGTCCGCCGGCGGACAGGACCCAGTCAGGCGTACCGACGGGCGGCCGCCGCCGCCTGCGCGCCGTACCCAGCGCCGAAGAGGACCGCGTGCACGAGCAGCGGGTGGACCTGGTGCAGGCCCACCCGCTCCCGCCATCCGGCAGCGAGCGGCGCGGCCTCGTCGTACGCCGCGAGGACGGTGCGCAGGCCGGGCAGCCCGAACAGCGCGAGCATCGCGAGGTCGGTCTCCCGGTGCCCGCCGTGCGCCGCGGGGTCGACGAGGACGGCCCCGGCCGACGTCCACAGGACGTTGCCGCTCCACAGGTCGCCGTGCAGCCGCGCCGGTGGTTCCGGCGGCCCAGCCAGCTCCTCGTCGTCCGCGGCGAGGCGCGCGCAGACGGCGTCGACCGCACGGGCTCCGGCAGCCGTCAGCGCGCCGGCGTCCCGCGCGGCCCGGGCGTACGGCGCGAGCCGGTACGTGGCGTAGAACGGGCCCCACGTCGCCGACCGGTCGGCGGGGGCGACCGCGTGCGGCAGTCCGATCGGGCCGATGAAGCCGTCCCCGTCCCAGCCGTCGGGTGGCGCACCGAAGCCGGCCGCTCCCGCGGCGTGCGTCGCGGCGAGGCGCCGCCCGAGCGTCCGCGCCGCGACCTCGTCGGCCGGCACCTCGACGAGCCGGGGGAGGACGAGCCGGTCGCGGTACACCTCGAGCGGCCGGACGACGGGGACGCCACCGTCGGGGATCGCCGCACCGAGCCAGGCGAGCCCCGCGGCCTCGACGGCGAAGAAGCCGGGCGGCGCGTCGGGCCGCCGCTTCGTGAAGACCTCTTCGGGCACCGTCCGACCCCCGTCCACCACGTCCACCCGCACCCTCACCCCGAGAGATCGGCATGATCGCGCCCGGCCGCGATCGCTCCGTCTTTCGGCAGCTCCAGTCTTTCGGCAGCTCCGTCTTTCGGCAGCTCCGTCTTTCGGCAGCTCCGTCTTTCGGCAGCTCCGTCTTTCGGCAGCTCCGTCCGGATCTCCCCGGGGATCAGCCCGTCGTGCCGGCCACCTGGGACCTCCCGGGTTCGGTCATGTCGAGCCGGCGCCCCACTGGCCGCGTGACGCTCGCCCCGGCGGCGAGGTCGTCCCGGACCCGGGCGAGCAGCCCGGTGCACGCGGCCTCGATCTGGTCGAGGACGGCCTCGAACGCCGGCAGCCCGTCGTAGTAGGGGTCGGCGACGTCGAGGTCGTGACCGGCGTCCGGGGCGACCGACGGGTCGAAGGACCGCAGGAGATGGATCCGGTCCCGGGCGTGCTCGTCCGTGGCCCAGGCCCGCAGCGTCCGGACGTGGCCCCGGTCGAGCCCGATGACGAGGTCCCTCTCCCGGAACCAGCTCGGGTCGAACTGCTTCGCCCGGTGGGTGGCGCCGTCGTAGCCGCGGGCGGCGAGAGTGTTCAGGGCGCGCCGGTCGGCGCGCTCCCCGATGTGCCAGTCACCGGTCCCTGCGGAGTCGACGACGACGACGGCGGACAGCCCTGCGGACTCCACGAGCCGCGCCATGACGATCTCGGCCATCGGTGAACGGCAGATGTTGCCGGAGCACACGAAGCAGAGTCGATACGGAGAGTCTTCACTCATGTACGCATGGTGACGTACTGGCGCTCGTTCCGACCGGTGATCCGGTCTCGACCCGTCCACCGTTTCGTGGGTCGTCACGTCGTCCACAGCCCCTCCTCGGGTCACCCCGTCGCCGGTCCGGCGCCTCTAGCGTCCCGCACTGGTCGGCGTCGACGCAGACGTCGGAGGGAGGAGCCCGGTGGACGGCAGCCACGTCCGGGTGCTCGCGCGCTCGGTGCACGAGATGGCGGACGGTGTCCGCGGCACCGCTGTGCGCCTGTCCGGCGCGCACGGCGTGTCGTGGACGTCGGTCGCCGCCGACGAGTTCCGCGCGCGGCTCGTCACGCAGAGCCGCCACGTCGGGCGGACGGCGGCGCTGCTCGACGACGCGGTGGCAGCCCTGCTGGCGCACGCGGCGGCGCTCGATGCGCGGTGGCTGCGGTGACGGCGACCGACGGGCTGACCGTGGCGGGCGGTCCCGCGGGCACCGCCGCCCGGATCGAGGACCTGCTCGCCGCGGCGCGACTGCTCATGGCCTGCGCGGTGGACCTGGCGGGCGTGGCCACCGCCGTCGGCCGGGTCGGCACCGACGCGGGCCTCGTCGCGAGCGCGATCACCGATCCGGTCGTCCTCGGGCGCACCCTCGCCCGCGCCGAGCACGCCGTCGCCGTCGCCGTCGGCGGGCCGCACGGCCTGCTCGCTGCGGCCGGGCACGTCACCGCCCTCGGCGTCGCGCTCCAGGCGACGGCCGCGGGGTACGCTGCGGCGGAGTCCGGGGCGGCGGCTGCTGCCCGAGCGGTCGACGTCGCGGTCGGGGCGCAGCTCGGCGGGCTCGCCGCCCTGACGCTCGCGACCCCCGCGCCGCTCGCGGCGGCGGCGGTCGTGCTCGCGGGGCCCGACGGTCGCACGGCCGCCGGCCGGGTCGCCGGTGCGGTGGCCGGCGACGTGCTCACCCGTGCCGCTGGTCGTACCGAGCGCCTCGTCGCCGCCGTGCCCGGCCTGGTCGGCGGCCTCGTGCCGGGCGTCCCCGCGGGGCCTGGCCTGAGGACGGCTCCGAGGCCGGGTCCGACAACGGTGCCGCAGACGGCCGCGCTGCTCCTCGCGGTGGCTGCGGCGGGCGGCCTGCTCGCCGACCCGGCGCGGGTGTCGGTCCGCTCGTCCCCGCCGCGCCGGACGACAGCACCGGGGGGCGTTGCGGACCTTGCCCGGCTTGTCGCCGCCGCCTCGCCGGACGGCGGCGGCACGCCCGGCTCGGTCCGGGTGACCCGCCTCGACGCCGCCGACGGTCGTCGGGCCTGGGTCGTCGCCGTGCCGGGCACCCAGGTCTGGACGCCGCGCGCCGGGCGGAACCCGTTCGACGTCACGAGCGACATCCGCAGCATCGCCGGCCGTGACTCCGCCGCGGCGGCCGCCGTCGTCGCCGCGATGCGGTCCGCGGGCGTGCGGTCCGGGGAGCCCGTCTGCCTCGTCGGGCACAGTCTCGGCGGCATGGTGTCGGCGGAGGTCGCGGCCGATCCCGCGGTCCGGTCCGAGTTCGCCGTCCGGGAGGTGGTGGCCCTCGGGTCGCCGGTCGCCGAGTACCCCCTCGCACGGGACGTCGGGGTCCTCGCGCTCGAGCACACCGACGACCTCGTGCCCGCGCTCGACGGGGCGCCGAACCCCGACCGGAGCACGTGGGTCACGGTGCGCCGGACGGCGGCGCCGCCGGGCGTGGCCCCCGACCCCGGGGTCGCGCACGACCTCGAGGGCTACGTCCGGACGGCGACCCTCGTCGACGCCTCCCGGGATCCGGGCGTCGTCGCGGCCCGCGACCGCCTCGCCCCGTTCCTGCCCGGCCCGCGCGTCACCGCGACGACCGTGGAGGTGACCGCCACCCGGTCGACGGCACCCGCCGCCGGGTTGCCGGGCCCGTGACGCGGTCAGCCCCGGGTCGCGAGCGCGCGCTGGAGCCCGACGAAGCCGGCCTGCCGGCCGAGCGAGAGCTTGACGGCGGCGCGGGCCAGGACGAGGTCGTCGGCGCCGGCGGGCAGCCCGAGGGCGGCCTCGGCGACCTCGGCGATCTTGGCCCGTTGCTCCGCGACGAAGGCCGCGTCGACGACGTCGCCGTGGCCGGGGACGACGGTGCGCCGCAGGCGGGGGAGCACGGCGTCGAGGGTGGCGGGCCACTCGAGCGGGAAGGAGTCCTCGAACGACGGCGGTGCGCCCTCCTCGACGATGTCCCCGACGACGCTCACGTCGGCGTCCGCGACGTCGACGACGGTGTCGTGGCCGGTGTGCGCCCGACCCGGGTGGTGCAGGACGACGTGCCGGCCGCCGAGGTCGACCCTCGTGTCGGCGGTGTACGTGTGGTTCGGCGGCAGGATACGGACGGCCTCGACGGCCGCGGCGTCCTCGTCGCGCTGCGCCTCGCGCATCGACTGCACTGTGAGCCGGCGCTGGAGCTCGCCGAACTCGAGGAGGTTGCGACGGCAGTCCACGTGCCCCCAGATCTCCAGGCCCGGCTGGGCGTGCGCGAAAGCGTCGTTGCCGAAGGCGTGGTCGAAGTGCGCGTGGGTGTCGACGACGACGAACGGCAGCGGCGTCACCGAGCGGATCGACGCGATGAGCTCGCGCGCATAACCGTCGTGGCAGTGCGTGTCGACGACGAGGCACCGGTCGTCACCGATGACGAGCGTGACGTTGAGGTCCATGACGCGGTGCCGTTTGACCAGGACTCCCGACCCGATCTCGCGCCAGACGTCCTGCCACCGCGGCCGCTCGGGGTCGGCGTAGGGCGGGTCGAACGTGAGCTCCGGGGGGATCTCCACCGGCGGTGCTCCCGGCGGAGCCGACGACGTGTCCGGCGGGGTCGAGCGGGCGGGCGGTACCCGGGGGCGGTCCCGCGGGCCACCGTCGTCACCGGGCCTCGGTCGGTCAGAGGTCACGGAGGTTCTCCTCGGTGACGATCGCCTCGTCGAGCCGGGGGCTCACCCGGTAGCGGCCGGTCGGGGTCTCGTCCCCGAGCTCGCCGAGCACGGCCGCGACCCGAATCCCGCCGAGCCGGTCGCCCCACTCGAGCGGGCCCGACGGGTAGCCGGTCCCCAGGAGCATCGCCACGTCGACGTCCGTCGCGCTCGCCTCCCCGCGGGCGACGAGGTCGACCGCCTCGTTGACGAGCATCGACACGGTGCGTGCCACGATTCCGCCGGCGACGTCACCGATGACGCTGACCTCTGCCCCGGCGGCCTGGCAGAGCCCGATCGCCGCGTCGAGCACCTCGACCTCGATGTCGCGCGGGGCCATGAGCGCGACCCGGGTGCAGGTCGCGGGGTCGTGCGCCCAGTCGAGGAGGACGACGCCGCCGGGTGCCTCGAGCGCCCACGACCGCGCGGTGCTCCCGTCCGTCACCCGGAGCAGCCCCTCGCCGGGCAGTCGCAGCCCCGGCAGCTCCTCGAGCACCTCCTCGTCGGAGAGCGCGACGTGCTCGACCTCGACCCCGCCGCCGCAGACCCGGTCGAGGAACGGCGCCATCGGCCCGAAGTCGTAGTCGTGCACCTCGACCCGGCGGGGGGTGCGCCGCGCCGGCGCGGTCTGCGGTGCCGCGTCGAGGGCGACCCCGCCGTCGTACGTGAAGACGCCGCGGCCGGTCTTGCGGCCGAGCCGGCCGCCGTCGACGAGCCGGCTCTGGAAGTTCGTCGGGGTGTACCGCGGGTCGTAGTAGGTCTGCTCCCACACCGACCGGGACACCGCGAGGTTGACGTCCTGGCCGATGAGGTCGGTGAGCGCGAACGGCCCGAGCGGGAACCCGCCCGCCTCGGTGAGCACCGCGTCGACCGTCGCGGGGTCCGTCGCCCGCCGCTCGACGAGCCGTTGCGCCTCGCCGTAGAACGGCCGGGCGACACGGTTGACGACGAACCCGGGCGTCGACGTGCAGACGACGGGCGTCTTGCCCCAGGCACGGACGAGCTCGGTGCCGATCTCGACGCTCCGGGCGGACGTCGCGTCGCCGCGGACCACCTCGACGAGCGCCATCCGCGGCGCCGGGTTGAAGAAGTGCAGGCCGAGGAACCGCTCCGGACGGCGCAGGGCCGCGCCGATCCCGGTCACCGACACCGACGAGGTGTTCGTCGCGAGGAGCACGTCGTCGGTGCCCCCGGCGGCGTCGGCATCCTTGTCGACGACGTCCTCGACGGCGCGCAGCAGGTCGCGCTTGACGGCGAGGTCCTCGACGACGGCCTCGACGACGAGCCCGCAGCCTGCCAGGTCGGTGACCGAGCCGACGGGGACGAGCCGCTCGGTGACCTCTCGGGCCTCGCCGGTCGTGAGCCGGTCGCGGGCGACGTCCCGCGCGAGGCGCGCCGCGACGGACTCCGCGGCCCGGGCGGCGGCACCCTCGCGGCTGTCGAGGAGCCGGACGACGTGCCCCGAGCGGGCGGCCACCTCGGCGATCCCCTCGCCCATCGTCCCCGTGCCGACGACGGCGACGACGATGTCGGGCGTCAGCGGCTGCACGGCAGCAGCCTGCCACAGCGGCCGCGCGGCGGACCGGCGGAGCGGGCAGCGTCAGGCCTTGATCCGCGCGTTCGTGGGGTCGTGGAGCGCCCGCAGCGAGACGGTCGCGGGGACCCGCCGGTCGGCGACCTCGACCTCCCACGCGGCGGCGTCGAGCCACGCCCGGTCGAGCGGCTCGCCGTCCGGGAGCACGTCGGTCGACGGCTCGAGCATGGCCAGGCCGACCGCGCCGCCGAGCGTCCAGCCGTACGACCCGGCCCGGACGTACCCGACGGGCACGCCGTCGCGGCGGACGACCTCGGCGTGCACGAGGAGCGGGTCTGGGTCGCGGAGCAGGACCTGGGCGAGCCGGCGCCGCAGCGGCGCGCCGTCCGCCTCGGCCGCGCGGCGCGCGAGGACGGCGTCCCGGCCGACGAACCCGCCGGGCTTGTCGAGCGACACCGCGAAGCCCAGGCCGGCCTCGAGCACGGAGTCGGTGTTGTCGATGTCGTGCCCGTAGTCCCGGTAGGCCTTCTCGAGCCGCAGCGACGACAGCGCCTTGAGCCCGGAGTGGGCGAGGTCGAAGCCGGCGCCCGCCTCGACGACCCGGTCGTACACGTGGACGCCGTGCTCGGCCGGCACGTAGAGCTCGTACCCGAGCTCGCCGAGGTAGGTGATCCGGACGCACAGCACCTGCGCGAAGCCGAGGTCGATCTCGCGCGCCGTCCGGAACGGGAAGCTCTCGTTCGACAGGTCCACCGACGTCAGGGACTGCAGGAGCTCGCGCGACCGGGGCCCCTGGACGTTGAGCTGCGCGAGGCCCGACGTCACGTCGGTGACGACCGCGTGCGCCCCCGCGAACGGGCCTGTCGCGAGCCGGCGCCGCAGCCAGGTCTCGACGTGCCGGTGAGCGGTGTCCGACGCGACGACGAGGAAGTCGTCGTCGTCGAGCTTGGTCACGGTGAGGTCGGCCTGCAGCAGGCCGGCCTCGTCGAGCCACTGGGTGTACGTGATGACGCCGGGCTCGCCGTCGACGGCGTTCGCCGACACGTGGTCGAGCACGCGGCCGGCATCGCGGCCCTGCACCCGGAGCTTGGCCATGAACGACATGTCCATGAGGCCGACGCGCTCCCGGACGGCGTGGTGCTCGGCCTCCCAGCAGACCCACCACGGCGCCCGGCCCCAGGTGAGGTCCGAGGTGAGCGGCTCGACCCCCGACGCGTTGCCCGGCGGGGCGTACCAGGCCGGGCTCTCCCACCCGCTCACGTCGCGGAAGTACCCGCCTGCGGCGGCGAGCCGGTCGTGCCACGGGGAGCGCTTGACACCGCGCGCGGTGGTCGGCGACCGGTCGGGGTAGTGGCAGGCGTAGACGAGGCCGAGGGACTCCACGGTCCGGGTGCGGCGGTACTGCGGGGTCGTCTGGTAGGCGTGCAGCCGGTCGACACCCATCGCGGTGACGTCGACGTCCGGCCGCCCCGTCATGACCCAGTGCGCGACGACCCGGCCGATCCCGCCGCCGGTGAGGATGCCGATCGAGTTGAGCCCGGCCGCGACGAAGTAGTTGCGGACCTCCGGAGCCTCGCCGACGACGGGCGCGAGGTCGGGGGTGAACGACTCCGGGCCGCAGAAGAACGTCCGCACGCCGACCTCGAAGGAGGCGGGCACCCGCTGCATGGCCTTCTCCAGGTACGGGGCCATCCGGTCCCAGTCCGGCGGCAGCGTGAGGAACGACGCGTCGGCCGGGATCCCGTCGACCTTCCACGGCGCGCACTCTGCCTCGAAGAGCCCGACCATGAGGCCGCCGGTCTCCTCCCGGAAGTAGCCGTACGAGCCGGGGTCCTCGAGCACGGGCGCGTCCGGGGACAGTCCCGGCAGCTCGTCGGTGATGAGGTAGTAGTGCTCGGCGGCCTGGAGCGGGACGGTCACCCCGTTCCGCGCGGCGAGCTGGCGGGCCCACATCCCCGCGCAGTTCACGACGACCTCGCACTCGACGTCCCCGGAGGGCGTCCGGACGCCGGTCACCGCGCCGTCCCGCGTGAGCACCTCGGTGACCGGGCAGCCCTCGACGACGGTCGCGCCCTGCAGCCGGGCACCCTTCGCGAGCGCCATCGTCACGTCGACCGGGTTGGCCCGGCCGTCCCCGGGGACGTAGAACCCGGCGAGGACGTCGTCGGTCCGGGCGACCGGGAACATCTCGGCGACCTCGCGTGCGGAGATCTCGTGGACGTCGATCCCGAGGTAGCGGTTGAACGCCGACACCCGCCGGTACTCCTCGAGCCGCCCGGGCTCGGTCGCGACCTCGATGAAGCCGACCGGCTTGAACCCCGTCGACTGGCCGGTCTCGGCCTCGAGCCGGCCGTACAGGTCCCGGGTGTACTGCCGCATCCGGGTCGAGGTCTCCGACGTCGAGCCGAACGTCACCATGAGGCCCGCCGCATGCCACGTCGTCCCGGACGTCAGCCGGTCCCGCTCGAGGAGGATGACGTCCCGCCACCCGGCGTGCGCGAGATGGTAGGCGACCGAGGAGCCGATGACACCGCCGCCGACGACGACGGCGCGGGCGCGGGCGGGCAGGACGGGGGTGGTCACGAGGGCGAGGGTATCCCCGGCCCGTCGGCCCGTCCTGACCCGTGAGTCGGCAGCATCGAAGCCTGCTCCGTCGTCAGGACCGTTCCGTCGTCAGGACCGTTCCGTCGTCAGGACCGTTCCGTCGTCACGACCGCTCGGCCTTCAGGACGGCTCCGCTCACGGCGTCGACGGTGATCTCCCAGCGGACACCGTCGGTGCTGCGGAGCTCGACGTCCCACACGGTGCGGCCGTTCTCGTCGTCGAGGGACGCCTCGACGACCTGCCCGGGGCGGGCCCCGACGGCGATGGCCCGCGCCCGGTCGACGGTGACCCCTTCGGGCACGGCGACCGCCGAGGCGTCGTCCGACACGTCGTCCGCTCCGGAGGGGCCGGCCGTCACGACGGGGTCGGTCGCGCCCGACGGCTCCGCGGCCGGTCCGCCCGACGGGTCGGCGGTACCGCGCGCGGACGACACCGAGACCGGTGCGACGGCCCGGGTGTCGCTCGGCGCGACGACGCCCCAGACGACCCAGGACGCGGCGAGGCCCACGGCGACCGCCCCGACGGTGACCGCGACGGTGCTGCTGCGGCTCATGAGACTCCTCCTCGTGCTCGGGCGCCGGACCTCCGGCGCACTCCATGGTGGGTCCGGGGTCTGAGGTGCTCCTTGGACGGCTCTGAGACGCCTCCAAGGTGGCGGTCCCGGCATCGACCGCTCGTGCTCGCGCCGGTCGTGGACCGACCTGAGAAACCTCTCAGGTGATTGGCAGACCGGCTGCGTCGCCCCGACGATGAGCGCATGCGCGTGGTCGTCGTCGAGGACGAGCCCGGGATCGCCTCGTTCGTGTCTCAGGGGCTCGAGGCCGCCGGATACCGTCCGGTCGTCGCCGGGACCGGCGCCGAGGGCCTCGCCGAGGGGCTGGACCCGGCGACCGCGCTCGTCGTCCTCGACCTGGGGCTGCCCGACATCGGTGGCGACGAGGTGCTCTCCGCGCTGCGCCGGAGGCGGCCGGAGCTGCCGGTCATCGTCCTCACCGCGAGCACGGGGGTCCCGGAGCGGGTGCGGCTGCTCGACGCCGGCGCGGACGACTACGTGACCAAGCCGTTCTCGTTCGCCGAGCTGCTCGCGCGGGTCCGGGCCCGGTTGCGGTCCGGGCAGCAGGCGAGTGCGACGGCGCTCACCGTCGGCGACCTCACCGTCGACCTCACCCGCCGCACGGCCACCCGCGGCGGCACGACGGTCGACCTCAGCGCGCGCGAGTTCGCGCTGCTCGAGGTCCTCGCTCGGCACCCGGGGCAGGTGCTGTCCCAGCAGCAGCTGCTCGACCTCGTGTGGGGCTACGACTTCGACCCCGGGTCGAACGTCGTCGAGGTGTACGTCGCGTACCTGCGGCGCAAGCTGGGCGCGGACGTCGTCCGGACCGTGCGCGGGGCCGGGTACCGGCTGCCGGCATGACGCGGCGCGCGGGCCCGCCGCGCAGGGGTGGAGTCCGGACGGCGGTGCTCCGCCGGACGTGGGTGCGGTTCGCGGCGCTGTCCGCCGTCGTCCTCGCGGTCGTTCTCGCGACGACGGTGGTCCTGGCGTGGCAGCTGGTCCGGCTGCAGGGCCGCGCCGCGGTCGACGACCGGCTCGAGCGGGAGCGCCAGGTCTTCGCCGCGCGTGCCCCCGGGCTGCTCGCCGGGGACGGCTCGGCCGCGGACCTCGAGCGCCGCCTCCGGGCGTACCTCGCGACCCAGCCGGGCAGCGCGGTGCACCTCACCGCGATCCGGGTCGACGGTGGTCCGCTGCTCACGACGGCGACCGGCCCTGCTCCGGTGGTGTCCCTGCGCGACCGGGGGCTGCTCCCGACCGGCGTCCCGGGGCGGGTGGTCACCCGGCGGACCCCGGTGGGCACGGTGCGGGTGCTCAGCGCCCCGGTCTCCGTCGACGGACGCCGGGTCGCGGTCCTCGAGGTGCACGGCTGGCTCGACGCCGTCGACGCCGATGCCGCGGCCCTCGCCCGCCGGGTCGCTTCCGCGGCGGGGCTCGCGGGCGCGCTGGGCTGCGTCGCGCTGGCCGTGCTCATGCGGCGGGCGACCCGTCCCCTGCGGGCGCTCCACGCCGCGGCCGAGGGCAGCGGGATCGCCGACCTCACCGCGCGGGTGCCCGACCCGGGGGACCGCGCCGACGAGGTGGCCGACCTCGCTCGCGCGTTCAACGCGATGCTCGACCGACTCTCCGGAGAGGTCTCGGCGCGCGCGGCGCTCTTCGCCTCGGTGTCGCACGAGCTGCGGACCCCGGTGGCCGTCGCCCGGGGGCACCTCGAGCTGCTCGAGGCCGGGGTGGCGAGCGACCGGGACGCCTCGCTGCGGCTCGTCGGTGCCGAGCTGGCCCGGCTCTCCCGCCTCCTCGACGACCTCCTCCTGCTCGCCGCCGCCGACGGCGACGCCTTCCTCGTGCCGACGGACGTCACGATGGCCCGGGTCGTCGAGGAGGTCCGGCTGCGGCTCGTCGGCCTCGACCTCGACGACGTGAGCGTGGTTCGGGACGTGACGACGAGCGCCCCCGTTGAACCGTTGACGGTCCGGGTCGATCTCGACCGGGTGCTCCAGGCGGTGCTCAACCTCGTCGTCAACGCCCGACGGCACACACCGCCCGGCACCCGCGTCGAGGTCCGCCTGCGGTCGGTCGGGGGCGTGCTCGAGGCGGCGGTCACCGATGACGGCCCGGGGATCCCGCAGCCGCTCCGGGACCGGGTCTTCGAGCCCTTCGCCCGCGGCGGGCAGGGTTCGACGGGCCTCGGGCTCGCCGTGGTTCGGGCCGTCGTCGACGCGCACGGCGGTGACGTGGACCTCGAGACCGGTGTCGGCGGGACGACCGTGCGGCTCACCTTCGGCCCCGCTCCCCGGGCCTCGCGCTCGGTGTCGTCGCCCGGCTGACCGCCGGCCCCGCGTGGGCTGCGTCAGGCAGGCGGCGCGGTCGTCGTCCGGACGACGAGGGTCGGCCGCAGCCGCCGCCGTGTCGGCGCCGTCCGGCCGTCGCGGAGCCGCTCGAGCACCGCCAGGACGGCGAGGCGGCCCATCTCGGCCCGCGGCTGGTCCACCGTCGTCAGCCCGATGTGCCGCAGGCCCGCGAGGGAGGTGTTGTCGTAGCCGACGACGGAGACGTCCCCGGGGACGGCGAGGCCGACGTCCTCCAACGCCGCCGTCGCCCCGATCGCGTTGATGTCGTTCGCCGCGACGAGTGCGGTGAACCGCTCGCCGCGAGCGAGCAGCCGCGCGACGGCGTCCGCACCGCCCTCCTCGGTGTACTCGCTCGGCTCGACCCGGGGCTCGAGGCCGTGCGCGCGGATCGCGTCGGCGTAGCCGCGCCGCCGGGTCGAGGACTGGGCGCCCTGGCCACCGTCGAGATGGACGACCCGACGGTGGCCGAGCCCGACGAGGTGGTCGACGGCGAGCCGCGACCCGGCCCGGCCGTCGTCGGTCACCGTGTCGATGCCCGGCAGGGACACGGCCCGTTCGACGGCCACGACCGGCGCCGCGGTGCTGGCCCGCTCCAGGACGGCGAGCGGCACGACCGGGGACAGGAGCACGAGCCCGGCCGGGCGGAAGCCGAGCATGGTCTCGACGGCGCGTTGTTCCGCGGCCGGCCGCCGGCCACCGGTACTGAGGATCATGTCGAGCCCGTTCGCGGCCGCCTCGGCCTCGACCGCCTCGACGACGTCGGCAAAGTACGGGTTGTGCAGGTCCGACACGAGGACCGCGAGCACGCTCGGCGTCCGGCTCGCGAGCTGGCGCGCGATGACGTGCGGTGAGTAGCCGAGGTCCGCGGCCGCGGCGAGGACGGCCGCCCGGCGCTGCGGACTGACCTTCGGGGACTCCCGCATGACGAGGGAGACGAGCGCCCGGGAGACCCCGGCCCGGCGCGCCACGTCATCCATCGTCGGTCTGCGCACGCCTCACCTCCGTCGGGTCCTGCCCGCGCCGCCGTGCCGGGACCATTCGTGGTGGAGCGCTCCACCGCCTCACCCGCAACGGCTCCGATCGTAGGCCGACCGCTCGGCGACGGCTGCGACGCATGTGCTTGACACCCTTCCGCGCGGGGCGTCATGGTTGAGGCGACCCAGAGTTAGAGCGCTCTAACACGGCCGTCGGAACCGCCCGGGAGTGGAGATCGATGAGGATCGGTGTCAGTGGTGTGGGCCGGATCGGCCGGATGCACGCGGCGAACGTCGTCGCGACGGACGGCGTGACCGAGGTCGTCCTCCACGACCCGGCACCGGGACGGGCCGCGGAGGTCGCCTCGGAGCTCGCGGCCGGCCCGGCCGGCGCCCGCACGGTAGCGGTCCGCGCCGTCGACACACTCCCGGACCTGCTCGCGGTGGTCGACGGTGTCGTTGTCGCGACCCCGACCCCGACCCACGCCGAGGTCGTGCACGCCGCGCTGGACGCCGGCGTCGCGGTGCTCTGCGAGAAGCCGCTCGCCGGGGACCTGCCGACGATGCGCGAGCTCGCCGCGCACGCGGACCGCGCGGGCGCGCCCCTCGTCGTCGGGTTCCAGCGCCGGTTCGACCCGGCGATCGCGGAGCTCAAGCGGCGCATCGTCACCGGTGACATCGGCGACCTGTACGCGGTCCGGGCGACCGCGTTCGACCACGTGCCGCCGCCGAACGAGTACATCCCCACCTCG
Source organism: uncultured Actinomycetota bacterium (assembly GCA_963750565.1). Lineage (GTDB taxonomy): Bacteria > Actinomycetota > Actinomycetes > Actinomycetales > Kineosporiaceae > R-H-3. The sequence goes on from CAVVRA010000004.1 coordinate 114,486, forward strand.
GGCGGGATCTTCCGGGACATGTTCGTCCACGACCTCGACTGCGTGCCGTGGCTCGTCGGCCGCCGCGTCGTGGGCGTCCACGCGACCGGGTCGGTGCTCGTCGACCAGGCCTACGCCGACGCGGGTGACGTCGACACCGCGGCGATCACGCTCGTCTTCGAGGGCGGGGTCGTCGCGCAGCTCATCGGCGGCCGCAAGGACGGCACCGGCTACGACAACCGGATCGAGGCGATCGGCAGCGCCGCGGCGTTCGCGGCCGGCTACGACGCCCGGACGCCGCTGCGCAGCCTCGAGCCGGGCGGCATGGACCCCGGGGACGACGCGTACACCGGCTTCCAGGAGCGGTACGCGCCCGCGTACGCCCGGGAGGTCGCGGTCTTCCTCGACGTCGTCGCCGGCCGCGCGGAGAACCCCTCACCCGCTGGCGACGGCGTCGTCAGCCTGGTCCTCGCCGAGGCGTGCGAGCAGTCGGTGCGCACCGGCGCCCCGGTGACGATCGAGGCGTCCGCCTTCGCGGTCGAGCCGTCCGGGCGGCGGGCCGCGCCCGCGTCGGCGACCCCGGTCACGGGGTCGACGTCGCCGCCCGCGTCGGCACCCGGGTCTGCGCCCGCGGTGGACACGGCCGCCTCTGCTCGGTGCTCGGGTCGCGGGCGCGCCGATCTCGTGGGGGGTCTGCGAGGTCCCCGGCTGGGGGCACGTCCTGCCCGTCGACCTCGTCCTCCGCGCGATGGCGGGCCTCGGCCTGCGCAGCACCGAGCTCGGCCCGCCCGGGTTCCTCCCCGACGACCCCGCGGCGCTGCGCGGCGTCCTCGGCGAGGCGGGCCTGAGCCTCGTCGGCGGCTTCCTGGCCGTCCCGTTGCACGACGAGGCGGCGCACGCCGCCACCCTCGCCGAGGCGGAGCGGGCGTGCGGGCAGCTGGCCGCCGTGGGTGCCGAGGTGCTCGTGCTCGCCGCGGCGACCGGGCTCGACGGCTACGACGAGCGGCCCCGGCTCACGGACGCCGAGTGGGCGCGGCTCGTCGCGACCGCTGCCGAGGTCCGCGACGTCGCGGCGCGGCACGGCCTGCGGACGACGCTCCACCCGCATGTCGGAACCCACGTCGAGCAGCGCGCCGAGGTCGAGCGGTTCCTCGCCGACAGCGACCTCCCGCTGTGCCTGGACACCGGGCACCTGCTCATCGGCGGCACCGACCCCCTCGAGCTCGCCCGCGAGCACGCCGACCGAGTCGCGCACGTCCATCTCAAGGACGTCGACGACGCGGTGGCCGCCCGGGTCCGGGCCGGCGAGATCACGTACATGCAGGGCGTCCAGGCCGGGATGTACGTGCCGCTCGGGGCCGGCGACGTCCCCGTCGGCGAGATCGTCCGCGTCCTCGAGACGGCCGGCTACACCGGCTGGTACGTCCTCGAGCAGGACACGTCGCTCCCGGACGGCGACCCCGCCCACGCGGCGCGGGCCGCCGCCGACGTCGCCGCCTCGATCGCCCACCTCGCCCGGGCCACCCACCCGGCCACCGTCTGAACCGGTCATGCGGAACCGGCCGTGCCGTCGGCGCGGGAGTACCTCGGTCGGGATCGACGCGTTCGGCCCGTCCCCCGGCGGTTCCGATAGGGTCGCTCGGCGACGAAGAATCGCCCGTGGGCAAGGGCGCCGTCGGGTCATCCGTCCCGTCGAGGACGGATCCGGTTCGTTCACCCGTCGAGGGTGATGCCGGCCCCTGGCGCGGTGCCTCGCCTGCGGGCGACCCGACGACTCGGAGGAGACCCGCGTGCCTGACCTGCTCGCCATCGGATACGACGACACCACGACCGCCACGGCCGCCATGGACGAGGTGCAGCGCCTCTCGGCCGACCTCGTCATCCAGCCGGACGCGGTCGCCGCGGTGATCCGGAGCGAGGACGGCACGTTCCGCACGATCACGAACCAGCACGAGGTCGCCGGCGGCACCACCTGGGGCATGTTCTGGGGCCTGCTGTTCGGGATCCTGTTCTTCGTGCCGTTCTTCGGCATGGCCGTCGGGGCGGCGTTCGGAGCCCTCGGCGGCAAGCTCGCCAAGAACGCGATCAACAAGGAGTTCCAGGAACAGGTCCGGGCCCAGATGAAGCCGGGCACCTCGGCGCTGTTCATGATCGTGGAGCAGATGACCACCGACAAGGCGCTGGACGGTCTGTCGAAGTTCGGCGGCAACGTGATCAAGACCTCGCTGTCCGACGAGGAAGAGGCCGAGATCCAGAAGCACCTGCACGGCTGAGCGACCCGGGCACCGGCTGGAACCTCGACCGGCGAAGCGGCAGCATGTCCATGACCGAAAGGGAGTCTGCGAACCATGAGTGAGACCGACGTCTTCGGCCCGATCGACTACCTGCTCCTCGAGTTCCCGGGGGACAAGCCCCTGGACGAGACGGCCGGGGCCCTGATGGATCTCGTCGACAAGGGCGTGGTGGCCATCTACGACCTGGTGGCCGTCCGGAAGGAGGCCGACGGCTCCTTCTCGGGGATCAGCCTCGACGAGCTCGACGGCTCCTTCGCCGGCTTCACCGGGGCCCGGTCCGGGCTCCTGGGCGACGACGACCTCAAGGAGGCCGCCGACGCCCTCGAGCCCGGGACGGTCGCCGCGCTGATCGTCTACGAGAACACGTGGGCCGCCCCCTTCGTGGGCGCCGCGCGCCGGGCCGGCGGTCAGGTCGTGGCGAGTGCCCGGATCCCGGCCCAGGACATCATGGATGCCCTCGACGCGATCGAGCAGGCCTGAGCCGAACAGGCTCGACACGCAAACCGTCGGACCGCTGATCCGCTCTCCGGGGCGGAGGACAGGAGACACCGTGCCAGGACTGATCCGGGGCATCGCCCGCACCGCCGTCGTCGCCGGGACCGCCACGGCCGTGAGCGGCCGGGTCCAGCGCCGTCAGGCCGAGAAGTTCGCCGGCCGCGACGCCAACATCGCCGCCGAGCGCGAGCAGGCCTACCAGCAGCAGGTCGGCGATCAGCAGCAGGGTGGCGACCAGGAACCGGCTCCGGAACCGGCACCCGCCGCCGCGCCGGACAGCAGCAGCATGCTCGACCAGCTGCAGAAGCTCGGCGACCTGAAGGCCCAGGGCATCCTCACCGAGGAGGAGTTCGCGGCCCAGAAGGCCAAGCTCCTCAACAGCTGACCGCACGTCCCGCGGCGGCGCGGGTCACCTCGGCCCGGCGCCGGGTCGGCGGGCGGAGTCGAGGGCGGCGGACGCCGCGTCGAGGAACCCGGCCGGCCAGTCGGCCCGGGGCGGGTCGGGCTCGGCGAGCACCGAGCCCTGCCCGGCGAGCACGTACGCCGCGGTGCCGGCGAGCACCGTCGTCCGCAGCGACGTCCGGTCCCCGCACCCGCGCGACCACACGAGGACCGCCTCCCGGCGGCCGTCGCCGTCGAGGTCCCGGACGACGACGTCCCCGGTGACGTCCATCGTCATCTCGACCCCGCGCGCACACGCCGGACCGACGTCCACGCTCGTCGCGAGGAGCGTCGCCCGGCCGCCGGGGTCGGCGACGGTCGTGGCCCGCAGGGTCACAGCCCGGGGCGACAGGTCGGGGTTGCGCCGGGTGACGCGCCGGGTCACGGCGACAAGGGTCGTGCTGTCGCCGTCGTCCCAGGTCCATGCGGCGACCACCGCACCGAGCCGGCGGACGCCCGCGGTCCGCAGGGCGTCCGCGGCGTCGTCACGCCCGACCCGCTCGACGTGGCCGGCCGGGGTGCTCGCCGCCTTCATGGGGTCTGACGTCCCATCGGTACCGGTGTCCCCGTCGGCTGCCGCCGCCCCGTCCATCCGTGCGGTGGGCGTCTCGCCGGCCCCGCCGAGGGTCTGCCCGGTGCCTGCCGAGAGCAGGAGCGCGACGGCGATCGCCGAGGTCAGCGGCACGAGGACGACGAGCGCCAGGAGCGCGACGGTCCGCCGCGAGAGCCGCCCCGGGGCGGCCTCGATGTCGGACTCGACGGAGGGCTCCGCGTCCTGCGTCACGTCTGTCACCTCGTCCGCCGCGCGGCCGGCCGGAGGGCCGGACCAGGCGCCGTCCGTGCCGCCCCGGGTCGGCTGCTCGGCCACCGGTCCATCGTCATCGCCGCGGCCGCCCGTCGGGGGACGACCCGCCGGTGGCGGCCGCGGAATCCCCGCGCAGCCGGTCGGCCGCGCTCCTCAAGCACGCCGCTCGCAGCACCGATGACGCACAGGTGAGCGTCGCAGACCACGGTCGCCGCGGGGACGGCGGTGCGCCTGTGCGCGCCTCCCTGCTGACCGAGCGTCGCATCGTCACCTACGGGCTGAGCGGCGGCGCAGGGCTGGTGTACCCGCTGCTCATGCCCCTCCTCGGCGTCGACTGCGAGCTCACACCCGCGGCGTTCCTCGGCTCGCTCGGCGCCAGCCTGGTCGTCACCTTCGCCTACCTCCAGGCGCAGAAGCGGGTCATGCGACGGCATCTCGACAGCCTCTCGTCGGGCCTCTCGCAGGTCGCGGACGTCGTCCGCGAGGTCACGGCGACGGGTGCCCTCAACGGCTGGGAGCCCGGGCGGCTCAGGGCGTTCGCCGTGCCCGCGCATCGCGACGACGAGGTGGGCCGGCTCGTCCGCGCGGTCAACGGGCTCATCGACGCCCTCGAGGCCGAGCACGCGTTCCGCGCCGTCCTGGACGCCTCCGGCGACCTCGTCGTCGTGCTCAACGAGGCGGCCCGGGTGACCTTCGCCTCCGAGTCGGTGACGTCGACCCTCGGCTGGACGCCCGACTCCCTCGTGGGCAAGCCCCTCGCCTCGTTCGTCCATGCCTCCGACCTCGTGGGGTTCCTGCGGCTCCTCGACGGCGGGTGGCCCGGCGGGCCGGGTCCCGTCGGGTCCGTCGCGTCGGGCGCGCCGGGCGGGTCGGGTGGGTCGGGCGGGTCTGTCGGGTCGGGCGGGTCGGGCGGGTCGGGTGGGTCGGGCGCGGCCCCGACGCGAGCCGCAGGCGCGGTCGTGGCCGGCGAGGCGGAGCGTCCCCGGGTCAGGGTCCGGGCGGCGAACGACGAGTGGCGGGTCGTCGAGTGGGCGGTCGCGCGACGGCGGGACGTCGACCTCGGCGCCGTCGTCCTCATCGGCCGCGACGTCACCGAACGGCTGCGGATGGAGAGCGAGCTCCTCCACCAGGCCACGCACGACCTGCTCACCGGGCTGCCGAACCGCAAGGCGCTCCTCGCGCTCGCGGCGGTCGCGGTCAACGAGGCGACGAGCGAGAGGCCCGTCGCGGTGCTCATGATCGACCTCGACCGCTTCAAGGAGGTCAACGACAGCCTCGGGCACGCCGTCGGCGACCAGCTGCTCGCCCAGGTGGGGCCGCGGCTGCGCTCGATCCTGCGGCCGAGCGACGTGCTCGCCCGACTCGGCGGCGACGAGTTCGCCGTCCTCCTGCCCGGCGCCGGTCCGGTCGCGGCCCGGCGCGTCGCGGAGCGGCTCGCCGCCCAGCTCGACGACCCGTTCGTCGTCGACGACATGGACCTGCACGTCGACGCCTCGATCGGCATCGCCGTGAGCCACCGGGACGACCTGCCGTCCGACGAGGAGCCCCCGTCGCCGACCGTCGAGGGGCTGCTGCGCGAGGCGGACGTCGCGATGTACCGCGCGAAGGAGTCCGGGCAGGGCATCGCGACGTTCGACCCGGAACGGGACGGCGGGCAGAGCCGGTCGCGCCTGGAGCTGTCGGCCGAGCTGCGCCGGGCGATCACCGACGGGCAGCTCGTGCTCCACTTCCAGCCCGTCGTCGACGTCCTCGAGGGTCGGCTCGCCGGCGTCGAGGCCCTCGTCCGCTGGCAGCACCCGCAGCGCGGCCTGCTCTACCCCGGCACGTTCCTCGACCTCGCCGAGCAGACCGGCCTCGTCGTCCCGCTCTCCCGGATCGTCCTCGAGAGCGCGATCACCCAGGCAGCGGCCTGGGCGAGCCGCGGCCGGCCGCTCACGGTCTCGGTGAACCTGTCGCCGCGGTGGCTGCAGCTCGCCGACGTGCCGGACGTCGTCGCCCGGATGCTCGCCGCGCACGGCGTCCCCCCGGAGCTGCTCCGCCTCGAGATCACCGAGTCCGTCGCGCTCAACGCGACCGGCGAGACCCTGCCCATGCTTCAACGCCTGCGGGACATGGGGGTCGGGCTCTCGCTCGACGACTTCGGCACCGGCTACTCGTCGATGACCCACCTGCGCCAGCTGCCCGTCGACGAGATGAAGGTCGACCAGCAGTTCGTCCAGAAGATGACCCAGAACGCCCAGGACGCCGTCATCGTCCGGGCGGCCGTCGAGCTGGGGCGCAACCTCGGGATGCGGGTGGTTGCCGAGGGCATCGAGGACGCCGACACCCTCGCCGAGGTCGTCGCGAGCGGCTGCTCGCTCGCCCAGGGCTGGTACTTCTCCAAGGCACTGCCGCCGGAGGAGCTCCTCGCGTTCGCCGACAGCCGCTTCCCGCTCCAGACCGAGGAGCCGCCCGTCGTCGGCGTCTCGTCGTCCCACCTCGCGGACCCGTTGATCCCGAGCCCGAGCCCGGCGTACGACGACGACCTCGTCCGCGTGCCGGTGCCGGCCGGCTCCTCAGTCGTCGTCGCGGATGAGCATGTTGAGGACCATGCTGACAAGCGTGATGATCACGGCGGCGGCGAGGGTGGACCAGAAGAACGGCCCTGAGTCGAATGCGATGCCGATGGCGTTCGCGACCCAGTCGACGATCTCGAGCATGAACGCGTTGATGACGAACGTCAGCAGCCCGAGCGTGAGGATGATGAACGGGAGGGTCAAGAGCATGACGATCGGCTTGATGAACGTGTTGACGAGCCCGAAGATCGCGCCGACGACGAGGTAGAAGCCGATCGCCCGCGCCGTGCTGTCGGCGGTCAGCTCGACGTCGGGCACGATGAGCACCGCCACCCAGATCGAGACGGCGTTCACGACGATCTTCGAGAGAATCCTCACTGATGCGCATCCTGCCACGCGGCCGGTGCTGGGGACTCCCCGCGGTCACCCTCGGTGGGGTCGTCTGCGGCCCGTCACGGACACGATGCCGCGTCCGAGTGCGGGGACGACGACGTGCGCCCCGACGGCCACCGCCGCTGCGACGAGGGACGCCACGACGACGAGCAGGCCCAGCTCGCGGATCCCGGCCCGCGCGTCGGTCGTCCCGAGGAGCCACCACAGGTCGGCACGGAAGGCCGCCGCGACCGGTCCGGCGGCGCACGCCGCGAGGACCGCCGAGACTCCGACCGACGTCCGGCCCCTCGGTCGGCCGGTGAGCCGGACGGCCACCCCGGTGAGCACGACGAACGCGAACATGCTCTCCGTCTCGACGACGAGGACGACGGCGAGCAGGGTGGGTGGGTAGCCCTCGAGCACGACCTTCGGGACGTCCAGTGCCGCCCCGGCGGCGAGCGAGAAGACCGCGGCCGCCGCGAGCGGACGGGCCCGGACGCGGGCGACGACGAGGTGGTCGACGGCGTCGACGAGCCGCCTGCCGGGCACGGCGAGCGGCCCGAGCCGGCCGGCAGTGCGCCGTCCGAGGGTGAGCGCATCGGCGAGCCAGTCCGGGTCCGGCCCCGGCCCGGCCCGGGCGGACGGCGCACGGCGCGCCGCCGTGCGCCAGGCGGCCCAGGCGACGAGCGCCGCGACGCTCAGCGCAGCGAGCACGCCGACCTCCGCCCTCGAGATGCCGGTCGACGGCAGGCCGAGCGGGTCGAGCAGCACCGCGGCCCACTCGGCGGCGAGCGTCAGTGTCATGAGCCCGAGCAGGACGGCCGAGGCCCGGAGCAGGTCCTGTCCCCGGACGACGGGCAGCGGTTCGGCGCGGCGGCACAGCGCAACCCGCACGGCGCTCGCTGCGACGAGCACCGGCACCGCGACGAGGTCGAACGAGACGAGCGCGTCGTAGGGGTCCTCGCGCCAGGGCTGTGGCGCGTACAGCGCCGGGATCTCCTTGGCGAGCCCGGTGACGAGCCAGAACGCGCACCCGAGCGCGAGCCCGCCGAGCACCGCCCGACCGAGGTCCCGTCGCACCGGGTCGCCGACGGCGAGGTCGACCGTCATCTCTCCATCGTCGTCCGGGAGGAGAGGCACCGGCGAGGCCAGGCGCGCGCTCGCACAGGTTCCCATACCCCTCCCCATTCCCAGTGATGTGTGACATATTACTGCGGTGCCCCCGCCCACCCCGCCCGCCGTGCCGGCCTCGCCGCCGTCGTCGTCGTCCGTCGCCGAACGGCACCCGGACGTCGTCGTCGTCGGTGCCGGGGCCGTCGGTGCGGCGTGTGCACTCGCCGCGGCACGGGCCGGGCTCGCGGTGACCGTCCTCGACCGCGGGCCGGTCGCGGGCGGCACCACCGGGGCCGGCGAGGGGAACCTGCTCGTCTCGGACAAGCCGCCCGGCCCCGAGCTCGAGCTCGCGCTGCTCAGCCTGCGGTGCTGGGCCGACGCCGCCGCGCACCTCTCGGGCCGGACCGGGCTGCCCGCCGGCGGCTTCGAGCTCGAGCCCAAGGGCGGGCTCGCCGTCGCGGAGGCCGCCGCCGCGCTGCCGGCGCTCACCGCGCTGGCCGCCAAGCAGCGGGCGGCCGGGGTCGAGGCGCACGAGGTCGGCGCGGACGGTCTGCGCGACCACGAGCCGCACCTCGCCGAGGGCCTCGCGGGCGGAGTGCTTTACCCACAGGACAGCCAGGTGCAGCCGATGCTCGCGGCCGCCCGGATGGTCGCCGGCGCGCGCGCCCTCGGCGCCCGGGTGCGGACCGGCGTCGACGTCGTCGGGATGCTTCGCGCGGGTGACCGGGTCGTCGGCGTCCGGACGACTCGCGGCGACGTCCCGGCCGGTGCCGTCGTCAACGCCGCCGGGACCTGGGGCGGCGAGGTGGCCGCGCTCGCCGGCGTCCGGGTGCCTGTCCTGCCGCGGCGCGGCGTCATCCTCGTGACCGGGCCGGTGCCGGTTCTCGTGCGGCACAAGGTGTACGCCGCCGAGTACGTCGCCGACGTCGCGAGCGACAACACCGACCTCGAGAGCAGTGCCGTCGTCGAAGGGACGCCCGCGGGCACGCTCCTCGTCGGCGCGAGCCGGGAACGCGTCGGCTTCGACCCCGGGATGCCCGTGCACGTCCTGCGACGCCTGGCGGCACAGGCGGTCCGGCTCTTCCCGGTGCTCGCCGACGTCCCCGTGCTGCGCGCGTACCGGGGGTTCCGGCCGTACTGCCCAGACCACGTGCCCGTCGTCGGGCCGGACCCGCGCGCACCCGGCCTGCACCACGCGTGCGGCCACGAGGGTGCGGGCATCGGCCTCGCCGCGGGGACCGGTCATCTCCTCGCTCAGGTGCTCACGGGCGAGGCGCCCGACCTCGACCTCACGCCGTTCCGGCCAGAGCGCTTCGAGGAGGCAGCCGATGAGTGACTTCTCCTTCGACGGGCGGCCGATCCCGTTCTCCGACGGGCAGTCCGTGGGTGCGGCGCTCTGGGCCGCCGGCGTCCGGTCGTGGCGCTGGACGCGGGTCGAGGGCCGCCCGCGGGGGCTGTTCTGCGGCATCGGGGTGTGCTTCGACTGCCTCGTCGTCGTCGACGGCCGCGCCGACGAACGGGCTTGCGTCGTCCCCGCGGACGACGGTCTCGACGTCCGGACCCAGGAGGGCAGCGGCCGTGCCGACCTGGCCCTCTGAGCCCCTCGCGCCGCCGGGCGTCGTGGACGTCGTGGATGACGTCGTGGATGTCGCCGTCGTCGGCGCCGGCCCGGCGGGGGTCGCCGCGGCGATCGAGGCCGCGGCGGCAGGCGCACGGGTCGTCGTGGTGGACGGCGAGCAGCGCCCCGGCGGCCAGTACTGGCGGCAGGGTCCGGACGGTCCGGGCCCGCACCACCACGACGTCGACGTGTGGCGCCGGCTCGCCGACGGCCTCGACGCGTTCGTCCGGGACGGCCGGGTCACCGTTCTCCCCGGGCACCGGGTCTGGCGGGTCGAGCCGCCGGCGCCCGACGGCTCCGCGCCGGCCTCCGTCCACGCCGTGCGGTCCGTCCACGCCGTGCGGTCCGGGCCGGCCGTGCGGTCGGTGCCGGGTGGCCACGACGTCGCGGTCACCGTGCGGGCCCGCGCACTCGTCCTCGCCCCCGGCGCACACGACCGGGTGCTGCCCTTCCCCGGCTGGGACCTCCCCGGCGTCCTCACCGCGGGTGCCGCGCAAGCCCTGCTCAAGGAGCACGGCGTCGTCGCCGGTCGACGGGTCGTCGTCGCCGGCACCGGACCGTTCCTCCTCCCCGTCGCCGTCGGCCTCGCCGCCGCCGGCGCGGACGTCGCGGCCGTGTGCGAGGCGGGCGACGGCCGAGGCTGGTGGCGCGGCGCGCGGGCCGTGGCGGGGGCCCCGGCCAAGGCACTGGCTGCCACCCGGTACGCCGCGGCACTCGCCCGACACCGGGTGCCGGTCCGGCTGCGGACCGCCGTGGTCGCCGCGCACGGCGCCGACCGCGTCGAGGGGGTCGAGCTCGCCCGGCTCGCCCCGGACTGGACCGTCGTGCCCGGGTCGCGGCGCCGCGTCGACTGCGACGCCGTCGCCGTCGGCTTCGGGTTCCTCCCCCGGCTCGACCTCGCGGCGAGCGCCGGGTGCGCGCTCGCGTCCGGACCGGACGGCGTCCCCGCCGTCGTCGTCGACGCGCGGCAGCGGACGAGCCGTGCCCGGCGTGCTACGCGGCGGGCGAGGCGACCGGCGTCGCCGGCGCGGACGCCGCGGTCGTCGAGGGCGGGATCGCCGGGGCCGCCGCGGCCCGCGCCGTGCTCGACGTGGCCGGGACTCCCGACCCGCGGCGGCTCGCGAGGCTGCGCCGGATGCGGGACTTCGCCGCCGCGATGCACGCCGCGCACCCGGTCCGCGAGGGCTGGCGGAGCTGGCTCACCGACGACACCCTCGTCTGCCGCTGCGAGGAGGTGCCGCTCTGCGGCCCTCCACGCCGCCGTCGACGACCTCGGCGCGACGGACGCCCGGACCGCGAAGCTCCTCACCCGCTGCGGCATGGGCTGGTGCCAGGGCCGGATGTGCGGCGAGGCGGTCTCCCGGATCGTCGCCGGCCGCGCCGGCGCCGCCGCGCCGGACGCCGCCGACCGGCTCGTCGCCGACCTCACCCGCGCCGCCTCCCGACCCGTCGCCACCCCGATCACGCTCGGCCTGCTCGCCCGACCCCGAACCGAACCCCAGCTGACGACCCGAACCCCACCGGAGGTCCCCATGTCCGACCCGACCCGCCGCACGAAGCCCTGGCACGGCGTCCTCGTCGCGACCGCGCTCCCGCTGCGCGAGCGGGACGGCGACCACCTCGCCGTCGACCTCGACGCTTACGCCGACCACGTCGCGCTGGCTCGCGGCGAACGGCTGCGACGGCGTCGTCCCCAACGGCTCGCTCGGGGAGTACCAGACGCTGACCCCCGACGAGCGGGCCGCCGTCGTCCGGACGGCGGTCGAGGCCGCGCCCGGAGGGCCTCACGGTCATGCCCGGCGTCGCGGCGTACGGCGCCCGCGAGGCGCGACGGTGGGCCGAGCAGGCCGCCGAGGCCGGCGCGCAGTGCGTCATGCTCCTGCCGCCGAACGCCTACCGCGCCGACGAACGGACCGTCGTCGAGCACTACCGCGAGGTCGCCCAGGTCGGGCGTGCCGGTCGTCGCCTACAACAACCCGTTCGACACGAAGGTCGACCTCACCCCGGCGCTGCTCGCCCGGCTGCACGGCGAGGGCCTCATCGTCGCCGTCAAGGAGTTCAGCGGCGACGTCCGGCGGGCCTACGAGATCGCCGAGCTCGCGCCGGGCCTCGACCTGCTCATCGGCTCCGACGACGTCGTCCTCGAGCTCGGCGTCGCCGGTGCCGTCGGCTGGGTCGCCGGGTACCCGAACGCCCTGCCCGAGTCCTGCGTGCGGCTCTACGAGCGCGTCGCTCGCCGGCGACCTCGCGGCCGCGATGCCGCTCTACCGGTCGCTGCACCCGCTGCTGCGCTGGGACACCAAGACCGAGTTCGTCCAGGCGATCAAGCTGTCGATGGACCTCGCCGGCCGCTACGGCGGTCCGTGCCGCCCGCCGCGCCTGCCGCTGCTGCCCGAGCAGGAGGCCGCCGTCCGCGACCGCGACCGAGAAGGCGCTCGCCGAGGGCCTGCGATGAGATCCCGGCGGGTGATCCACACCGTCGAGTCGCACACCGAGGGGATGCCGACCCGCGTCGTCACCGGCGGCGTCGGCGTCCTGCCCGGGCGACACGATGTTCGACCGGCGGCGCTGGTTCATGGCGAACAGCGGACGGTCTGCGCCGGCTGCTCATGAACGAGCCGCGCGGGCACTCGGCGATGAGCGGGGCGATCCTGCAGCCGCCGACCCGGCCGGACGCCGACGTCGGCGTGCTCTACATCGAGGTGTCCGGCTGCCTGCCGATGTGCGGCCACGGAACCATCGGTGTCGCGACGGTGCTCGTCGAGACGGGCATGGTCGAGGTGACCGAGCCGGTGACGACGATCCGGCTCGACACCCCGGCAGGGCTCGTCGTCGCGACGGTCCACGTCGAGGACGGCGCCGCCCGCGCGGTGACGATCAGGAACGTGCCGTCGTTCCTCCTCCGAGCGGGACGCGACCGTCGAGGTCGACGGCCTCGGCGACGGTCACGCTACGACCTGGCCTTCGGCGGCAACTTCTACGCGATCCTGCCGCTCGAGCGACCTCGGGATCCCGTTCGAGCGCAGCGAGAAGCAGCGGATCCTCGACGCCGGGCTGGCCCTCATGGACGGCGATCAACGAGCAGGACCGACCGGTGCACCCGGAGAACCCGGAGATCGCCGTCTGCCACCACGTCCAGTTCCTCGCCCCCGGGTCGACGCGCAGCACTCCCGGCACGCGATGGCGATCCACCCCGGGTGGTTCGACCGGTCGCCGTGCGGCACCGGCACGAGCGCCCGGGTGGCCCAGCTGCACGCGCGCGGCGAGCTGGCGCTGGACACGGACTTCGTCAACGAGTCGTTCATCGGCACCCGCTTCGTCGGCCGGGCCGTCGAGGCGACGACCGTCGGCGGGCAGCCGGCGATACGCGGCTCGACGCGGTCGTCCCGACGATCACCGGCCGGGCCTGGATCACCGGCACCGCCCAGTACCACCTCGACCCCACCGACCCGTTCCCCGAGGGCTTCGAGCTCTGACGCCCCGACCATGACCGCTGACCGTGACGCCCCCGGCGGAATCCGACGCCGCACCCGGCATCGCGGACGGCGACCGCCACCCCGCCGCACGAAGGAAGGCAACGAGATGAGCGTGGTGACCTCGGTGTCGCCGCAGGCCCCCGACGACGTCGTCGTGGAGATCCCGGAGACGTCGCCCTCCGAGGTCGCGACGGCGGCTCAGGAGGCCCGGACGGCGCAGCGCACGTGGTGGCGGGCGCCGGCCCCGACGCGGGCGGCAGCCCTTGCCACCGCGGCGGCCGCGCTGCGCGGGCACGCCGAGGAGGCGACCGCGCTCGTCGTCCGCGAGGTCGGCAAGCCGAAGGTCGAGGCCGTCGGCGAGGTCGCCCGCGCCGTGGCGATCCTCGACTACTACGCGCAGGCCACGTACGCCCCCCTCGGGCAGACGCTGCCGCCGAGCCTGCCGGGCCTGCTCTGGACCGAGCGGCGTCCGCACGGCGTCGCGGGCCTCGTCACGCCGTGGAACTTCCCGCTCGCGATCCCGCTGTGGAAGGCGGCCCCGGCGCTCGCCGCGGGCAACGCCGTGCTCCTCAAGCCCTCGCCGGACGCGACGGCCTCCGCGGTGTGGCTCGCCGACCTCTTCGCGGACGCCTTGCCGCCGGGGCTGTTCCGCGTGCTCCCTGGTGGCCCCGACACCGGGACCGCGGTCTGCGACGCCGCCGACGTCGTGAGCTTCACCGGGTCCGTCGCCGTCGGCCGCCGGGTCGTCGTCCGGACCGCCGAGCGCGGCGTGCCGGTCCAGGCCGAGATGGGCGGGCAGAACGCGGCGATCGTCCTCGGCGACGCCGACCCGGAGGTCGCTGCGGCGCAGGTCGCCGGCGCCGCCATGGCGTTCGCGGGCCAGAAGTGCACCGCCACCCGCCGGGTCGTCGTCGTCGGCAGCGACCGGCGCGCGGGGGAGGTCGTCGACGCGCTCGTCGCCGCCGTCCGGGCCCTCGAGCCCGGAGACCCGGCGCAGGGCGGCGTCCTCGTCGGCCCGGTCATCGCGCCGCACGCCCGGGACAAGGTCGTCGACGCGGCCGACGCTGCGACGAGGGCGGGCGCCCGCGTGCTCCACGGCGGCACCGTGCCCGACCGCGGCGGCTGGTACGTCACGCCGACCCTCGTCGAGGGCCTGGCCCCCGACCACCCCGTCGCGACGACCGAGACCTTCGGGCCGCTCGCCGTCGTCCAGCGCGCCGCCGACGTCATGGAGGCGGTCGCGCTCGCCGAGGGCGTCGAGTACGGCCTCGTGACGAGCGTCCACGGCCGCGACCTCGGGCAGCTCCTCGAGGTCGTCCGCGGGGTGGGGACCGGAATGGTCAAGGTGAACGCTCCGACGACCGGCGTCGACTTCTGGGCCCCGTTCGGCGGTGAGCGGGACTCCTCCTACGGCCAGCGCGAGCAGGGCCTGACCGCTCTCGACTTCTACGCCTCGACGCGCACCATCACCATGAGCCCGCACCCGTGAGAAGCCAGCTGCTCTACCGGACGACCGACTACCACACGGCCGGTGAGCCGTTCCGGATCGTCGTCGAGGGAGTCGAGCCGCCGCCGGGCCGGACCGTCGCGGACCGGCGGCACGCCGCCGTGATCGGGACGGACGGCGGTGCCGCCGAGCGCGCCCGGCGCGTCCTGTGCTCCGAGCCCCGCGGCCACGCCGACATGTATGGCGGCTTCCTCGTCCCGCCGTCCCCGGGCGCCGCCGCGGCGGGCTGCCGCCTGGGGGTGCTCTTCTGGCACAAGGACGGCTTCTCGACCGCGTGCGGGCACGGCACGATCGCGCTCGCGACGTGGGCGGTCGACGCCGGGGTCGTCGAGGCCCCGGACGACGGGACGGTCGAGTTCGGCGTCGAGGTGCCGAGCGGCCCGGTCCGGGTCGCCGTCCGGCGCGAGGAAGGCCGCTGCGTCGACGTCGCGTTCACGAACGTCCCGGCGTGGGTGTCGGTGCCGTCCGGCCGGCTCACCGTCCCGACGTCCGCCGGCCCGGTCGACATTGCGGTGTCCTTCGGCGGCGCGTTCTACGCCAGCGTCCGGGCAGCCGACCTCGGGGCCGCCGTCCGGCCCGCCGACCTGACGCGGCTCATCGCGCTCAGCCGGGAGATCAAGGGCTGGATGGAGGCCGATCCGGCGGGCCGCGCCGCCGTGGCCCACCCGGACGACGACCGGCTGTCCGGGCTGTACGGCACGATCTGGTTCGAGGACGTTGTCCGACACCCGGACCCGCCACTGGTGCACCAGCGCAACGTCACCGTCTTCGCCGACGGCGAGGTCGACCGCAGCCCGTGCGGCAGCGGGACGTCCGCCCGCCTCGCGGTGCTTCGCCATGACATCCGGTGGTTCGGCACCGACGCGACGCTCCGGCACGAGAGCGTCGTCGGCTCGCGGTTCGAGGCGTGGGTCGAGCGGACCTTGCCCGGGACGCCCGGCAGGCCCGAGGGTGTCGTCACGACGGTCCGCGGGTCGGCGTACCGGACGGGGGAGCACGCATTCGTCCTCGACCCCCACGACGAGATCGGCGAAGGGTTCCAGCTGAGATGACCGGCGACCCGAACCTGCGCGACCTCCCCCTCATCGACAGCGGGCAGCTGCGCTCGCTCGTGCCCATGACGTCCGCGGTCGTCGCGCTCGAGGCGGCCCTCCTCGACGGTGCGGTGCCCGGTGCGACACCGCCGCGGACGACGGTGCTCACCGGTGCCGGGCAGGTGCTCCTCATGCCCGCGGCGACCAGCCGGTACGTCGGGGTGAAGCTCGTCAGCATCGCCCCGGACAACGCCGAGCTCGGTCTGCCCCGCGTTCAGGGCATCTACGTGCTCCTCGACGCCCGGACGCTCGCCCCCCGCGCCCTCGTCGACGGGGTCGCGCTGACGAGCCTGCGGACGCCCGCGGTGTCGGCGGTCGCGATCCGGCACCTCGCACCGCAGAAGCCCGTCCGGCTCGTCGTCATCGGGACCGGCCCGCAGGGCCAGGGCCACGTCGAGGCCGTCGCCGCCGTCCGCCCCGTGACACACGTGACCGTCGTCGGCCGCGACCGGGGGAAGGCGACCGAGATGGCGCGCTGGATCGCGGACAACGGGTTCCGGACCGACATCGTCGCCGGGTCCGACCTCCCCGACGACCTCGAGCACCCGATCCGGAGTGCGGACGTCGTCGTGTGCGCGACGACGTCCCGCTGGCCGCTCTTCGACTCGCGGTGGGTCAAGGACGACGCGACGGTCGTCGCGGTCGGCAGCCACGAGCCGGACGTCCGCGAGGTGGACTCCGAGCTCGTCGCCCGGGCGACGGTCATCGTCGAGGGCAAGGACTCCGCCCTGCGCGAGGCGGGGGACATCGTCATGCCGATCCGGGACGGCGAGGTCGGCCCGGACGTGATCGCGGGCGACCTCGCCGGGCTCGTTCGGGGCGTCACCCGGGTCGATCCGGACCGACCGCGGTTCTTCAAGAGCGTCGGCGAGGCGTGGGAGGACCTCGTCGTCGCCGGGGAGGCGCTGGACCGGCTCATCGGCGACACGGCGGCTCGTGGGATCCGGCTGGGCGGCATCGGATGACCCGAATGCGGGGCCGGGGGCGGTGAGCGTGCCGGAAGGAGTGCCCGGTGTCGCGCCGGTCGTCGCGATGCGAGGGACGCTGCGCGACCTGGTCGCGGACAGCCTGCGCGCAGCGGTCGTCGCCGGGCAGATGGCGCCCGGTGAGGTCCACTCCGCGCCCGCGCTCGCCGAGCGGTTCGGCGTGTCCGCGACGCCGGTACGCGAGGCACTGCTCGATCTCGTCCGCGACGGGCTGATGGAACCCGTGCGCAACAAGGGGTTCCGGGTCACGGCGTTGTCCGCGGCCGAGCTCGACGCCACCGGGGACGTCCGGCTCCTCCTCGAGCCCGCCGCCGCGGGCCGCGCCGCCGCGCGCCCGGACGCCGAGCGGCGGGCCGTCGTCGACCGGCTGCGCCCGGTGGCGCGACGCATCGTGGACGCGGCCGACGCCGGGGACGTCGTCGCGCACGTCCGGGCCGACCGGGAGTTCCACGCAGCGCTGCTCGACCTCGCCGGCAACCCTGTGCTCACCGAGACCGTCATGCGGCTGCGGGACCGGTCCAGGCTCTACGGCCTGCCCGGTCTGGCCCGCGCCGGCGTCCTCGGCGAGACCGCCCGCGAGCACGACGTCCTCCTCGACCTCGTCGCCGCGGGCGACCCCGACGGCGCTGCCGAAGCCATGCGGCAGCACGTGAGCCACGTGCGCACCGAGTGGTCCTGAGAAGTCCCGACGAGCCCGCGCTACGAGCCGATGCCGGCCGGCTGCGTCGGCTCCGCCGTCCCGACCGACATCTGCGGACCCGCTGCGCGCCGCTCCGCCCGCAGCAGGAGCGCCATCGCGGGGAGCATGACGATGCACCACACCGTCTCGAACCAGCCGAACAGCCACAGGGCGAGGTAGAACCCGATCACCCCGGCGTAGCCGAGCCGGGTCAACCGTCCGCCGCTCACCGCCAGCACCCCGACGGTGGCTTCGAAGACGGCGAGCACGCCGATGAAGAAGACCTGGTGCGGGGCTACGACCGCGCGCCAGGCATCCGTCACCCAGTCGAAGTGCGCGGGGTCCGCGAAGCCGGTGTAGTCCTGCCCGGTCGCGAGGTTGATGACGTGCAGCAGCGCCCCGCCGAGGACGAAGAGCACGCCCACCGAGGCCCGTCCGAGGAGCCTCGCCCGCTCGGACCGCCCCGCCAGAGCAGCCGCGACGACCGTCGCGACGCCGCACGCCAGCCAGGTGATCGGCCACACGATGCTGTCCATGGTCATGGTCGACGGCCCCCTCCAGGTGCTGGGAACGCCCCGCTCGCGCCCGGGGCTGCCTGTCACCTCGAGCCCAGCAGAGCCGCCGCCGAGTCTCCAGAGGCCGACGTCCTGGGACCGCCGGGGGGCGTCGGCTCAGGTGCTCCGGCGCACGGCGGCGAGGATCTCCGGGCCGCGGGCGTCGACGAGGCGGCCGCCGACGAGGACCCCCGCGACGAGACCCACGGCGCCGAAGACGGTGCCGAGCACGAGGGTCGGCCAGGAGAGCCAGTCCCACCACAGGGCGCTCACGAGGAGCCCGAGGAGCCCCGGCAGGCTCACGGTCAGGGCAGCCGCCATCGTGCCGAGCTGCGCCACGAGTGCCTGCACCCCGCCGCCGGCGTTGGTCTGGAACGGGTTCCCCCCGGCCTCGACGACCGGGTACGGCAGCGCCGCGCCCATGACGGCGGACGCCCCGGTCCCGCCGAGAAGCATCCCGACCGATGCACCGATGCATGCGGGTACGAGCTCGGGCCGGCGGCCGAGCAGCGCGCCGGTGACGGCCATGACGACGACGAGCGGCAGCCCCCAGGCGAGGAGTCCGAGCGCGCGACCGGCCCGGTCGGCCCGCCCCGGCACGGACCCCAGGATGTGCGCCGCGAACGCGCTGCCGTCGTACCCGGCCCCGTTCGACGTCGACAGGGCGAGGAGGAACGCGACATAGGGACCCGTCACGACCAACGGGTCCCGCGCGGTGCCCACGCTGATCGCGACGAGCGGCACGATCGCCGCGAGCACCGAGGTCACGACGACGACGACGTAGCGCGGGTCGCGGCGCCAGTACCGCAGGGACCGCGCCGTGACCGCCCAGGTCGCGCCGTCCGGCAGTCGGTCGAGGAGCGGACGCCACCCGTGCGCCCCCACCCGCGGCCGGCCCGCCGACGCCGGGACCGGGCGTTCGAGCTGCGCGGCGAGGAGCCGCTCCCAGCCGAGCGCCAGCGCGAGGACGACGAGGAGCGCGAGGGTGAACCGCAGCGCGGCTCGAAGGGCGTGCCCCATGGCGAGGTCCGCGGGGGCGGCCCAGACGAGCCCGAGCGGGGTCCAGCCGAGCACCCTCGCGGCCCCCTCGAACGACTCTCCGTCGAGCGTTCGACCGAGCCGGCTGCTCGCGACGAGCCCGGGCACCATGGTCACGCCGATGAAGACCACGACGCCGAGGACCGCACTCAGCTCCCGGCCGCGGCGGGTGAACGCGCGCGCGGCGAGCGTGGTCGTCGTCCGGGACGCGAGCACGCACGTCGCGAGGGCGACCGGGGCGCACACGAGCGCCGCGGCGGCGGCCGTGAGCGTCCCGCTCCACGTGCCGACGACGGACAGGCACACCAACCCGGTCGCGACGCCGGGCACCCCCGCCGCGCCCGCGACCGTCAACCCGGGCACGAGGTCGCGCGCCCGCACGGGCAGGGTGACGAACCGGGACGGGTCCAGCGTCTCGTCGACCCCGAACGCGAGCACCGGCACGATCGCCCAACCGGCGACGAGCGCGCTGCCCGCGAGCACGACGACCGTCGCCGCGACGGCGGTGTCGGCCGCGGCGAGCGTCACCGCACCGAGCACGGCGAGGGCGGCGGCCGTGAGCCCCATGACGGCCGCGATGATGAGGCCGACGAGCACCCACGTCTCGGCGCGCAACCGGTTGCGCAGCAGGCGGAGCTTGAGCCCCGTCAGGAGTGCAACCATGTGAGGTCCCCGGTCTGCTGCGGGGCGCCGACGAGGTCGACGAAGCGCTCCTCGAGCGTCCCCGGGCCCCGGACGTCGCCGAGCGTGCCCGCCGCGACGACGCGGCCGGAATGGACGACGGCGACATGGTCGCACAGCCGCTCGACGAGCTCCATGACGTGGCTCGAGAGCAGGACGGTGCCGCCGCCGGCGACGACCTGACGGAGGATCGTGCGGATCGTCGTCGCGCTCAGCGGGTCCACGGCCTCGAACGGTTCGTCGAGCAGGAGCAGCCGGGGCGCGTGGACGAGCGCGCACGCGAGCGCGACCTTCTTCGTCATGCCCGCCGAGTAGTCGACGACGAGCCCGTCCGCGGCGTCCACCAGCCCGAGCGCCGCGAGCAGCTGCGCCGTCCGGTCCTCGACGACGTCGCGCGGCAGGCCGCGCAGGAGGCCGTGGTACGTCACGAGCTCCCGGCCGGTGAGCCGGTCGAACAGCCGGACGCCGTCGGGCAGCACCCCGAGCAGCCGCTTGCCCGCGGGCGGGTCGGCCCACAGGTCCGTGCCGAGCACGCGCACCGTGCCGGTGTCGGGGCGGACGAGGCCGGTCGCCATCGACAGCGTCGTCGTCTTCCCGGCGCCGTTCGGGCCGACGAGCCCGAAGAACGAGCCGAGCGGCACGTCGAGGTCGAGCCCGGCGACCGCCTGGACGTCGCCGTAGCGCTTGGACAGGCCGCGGAGCTGGAGCGCGTGCACCGCTCGACGCTAGACCACGGGAACCGGGCTCGGCGCGCCGATCCGGAACAGCCGCGTGAGCCGGGACGCAGGCTCGCCGCCACCGGCCGCGGGAGCGGGGCGCCGTCCTGACCGGCCGGTCGGCGCCGCGACGGGTCGGCGAGCGTCGGCGATCCGCGCGCACCTCACGGGCAAGGGCCACCACGCTGCGTCGAGAGAGGGCTCGTCCTTTCGTGGGGTTCGGCGCCCGCCGGCTGCCGCCGTCGGGTCCGTGACCCCTAGGCTCGGCCGCACCCGCCGGGGGGTCGGTCGCGCGGACGACGTCGGGGGTCACTCCTCACCATGGCAGGGTGTCGCTCCTTCAGTCGCATTCGGCGTGGGTCGATACCGGGAGTAGGCGTGATGTGACCGTCACGCGCCGGGACGAGTGAGGATCGGATGGCGCCATCGAGGACCCGGGAGGCCGCGGAGCCGGTCCGCGCCCTCGGGGTCGTCGTGCCCACGGTTCTCACCGTCGTGGTGGGAACAGGGTCGATGCTCGCGCTCGTGCTGTCGGGCAGCGTGGCCGTCCACGGCGTCGCCGGCGGGCAGCGGTCCGACGGCGGGGCGGACGGCGCGCTGCCGCGGGTCCGGGTGCCGGCCGCGGTGTCCGCGCAGCGGACGCCGGGCCCAGGGCGGACGCCCGCGGGTCGGGCCCCCAGGACCGGACCGTCCGACGACGACCCGGTGACCGCCGTCCCCGCGGTGTTCGTGCGCCGCACCCGTCCCGCGGAGGGGCCGTCCCGCGGGCCCGGCGTCTCGACGGCGGGCATGGCGGGGTCCGAGGCCGCCGGGTCCGGTGCTTCCGCGCCCGACGTCGCTGCGCCGGAGGCCGGC
Organism: uncultured Actinomycetota bacterium; assembly: GCA_963750565.1. GTDB lineage: Bacteria > Actinomycetota > Actinomycetes > Actinomycetales > Kineosporiaceae > R-H-3. The sequence goes on from CAVVRA010000004.1 coordinate 135,744, forward strand.
AGGCCGGTCACCCCGGTGCCCTCGACGTCCGACCCGGACGACGGGCGTGGCGGCGGCGTCTCCGCGGGTGCGGACGGCGGGGCGGTCGGCGGCTCGCCCGGTGACGGCGGTGACCACGACGGGGGGCGACGACGGTGACCACGACGACGGTGACCACGCTCGCGGTCACGACCGCGGGTCGGCCGCCGGCGGGTGGTGCACCTCACCGCACCAGGGACGCGGACGGTCTGCCGGCGAGCCGGACCCGAAGCGGCAGCGCCGGCAGAAGCACGCGGCGAAGAAGCCGGCCACCACCGCGGGCACGAACGAGCGCACGAAGCCCGGCACGAGAGCTGGCCGGCATACGACCGAAGAGCACACGCAGGGACGCCACGATGACGGTCAGCGCGAGACGACGGGTGGCGGCGACCGGCACCGTACCGAGCGCGGCGCCGGGGCGGGCAACCAGCACGGCGGGACGCACGCGACGGCGCACGGGTCTCGCTGAGAGTCGTCGGGCTCGTCGTGGAGGCATCCGTGCGATCGCGGAGGTCGCGTCCGTCGTCCGCCTCGGTAGTTTGGGCGATGTGCTGTGTCTGCAGCACGTGGCGGCCGCGCCGCTCACCAGGCGAGGCGGGCGCCGTCCCGGCCGTGCCCAAGGCGGCGAACCCGCCGTGGGCCCGAGACATGGAGAGCCTGTGACCACATCCGCCGTCGGGGGGACCGGTGCCGCGACGCCCGGCCGGCCCCCCTTGGTCCAGCTGCTGACGCCCGAGGGGGAGCGCGTCGAGCACCCGGACTACGCCGTCGACGTCACGACGGACGAGCTGCACGCGTTCTACCGCGACCTCGTCCTCGTGCGCCGGATCGACGCCGAGGCCACCGCGCTGCAGCGCCAGGGCGAGCTGGGGCTGTGGGCGAGCCTGCTCGGCCAGGAGGCGGCGCAGATCGGCTCGGGCCGGGCCCTCGCCCCGCAGGACTACGTCTTCCCGACCTATCGTGAGCACGGCGTCGCGTGGTGCCGGCACGTCGACCCCGTGACTCTCCTCGGGCTCTTCCGCGGGGTCAACCTCGGTGGGTGGGACCCTGCCGAGCACAACTTCCACCTCTACACGATCGTCATCGGCGCACAGACCCTGCACGCGACCGGCTACGCGATGGGCATCCAGCGCGACGGCGCGGTGGGCACCGGCGACCCGACGCGGGACGCCGCCGTCATCGCGTACTTCGGCGACGGCGCGACCGCCCAGGGCGACGTCAACGAGGCGTTCGTCTTCGCCAGCGTCTTCAACGCCCCCGTCGTCTTCTTCTGCCAGAACAACCAGTGGGCGATCTCGGAGCCGAACGAGCGCCAGACCCGGATCCCGCTCTACCGGCGCGCCGCGCGGCTTCGGCTTCCCCGGCGTCCGCGTCGACGGCAACGACGTCCTCGCCGTGCACGCGGTGACGAAGGCCGCGCTCGAGCGGGCCCGCGGGGGCGAGGGGCCGACGTTCATCGAGGCGTTCACGTACCGGATGGGTGCGCACACGACGTCCGACGACCCGACGCGGTACCGGATCGCCGCCGAGGTCGAGGAGTGGAAGCTCAAGGACCCGATCGCCCGGCTCAAGGTGCACCTCGTCCGGACCGGGCAGGCCGACGACGCGTTCCTCTCCGCCGTCGACGCCGAGTCCGACCGGCCTCGCCGAGCACGTGCGCCACGCGTGCCTGTCGCTGTCCGACCCCGAGCCGCTGAGCCTGTTCGACCACGTGTACCAGGACGAGCACGCGCTCCTCACCGAGGAGCGGGCGTGGTTCGCCGAGTACCACGCGGGGTTCGCGGACGCCGCGGAGCACACCGCGGCGGCGGACGGCGGTGCTCGATGAGCGGGACGGCGGACGGCCGGACCGGGCCGCGGACGACGACGCTCGCCAAGGCGGTCAACGAGGGCCTGCGCCGCGCGATGGAGGACGACCCGAAGGTCGTCGTCATGGGCGAGGACGTCGGCAAGCTCGGCGGTGTCTTCCGGGTCACCGACGGCCTGCAGAAGGACTTCGGCGAGGACCGCGTCATCGACACCCCGCTCGCGGAGAGCGGCATCATCGGGCACGGCGATCGGGCTCGCCCTGCGCGGCTACCGCCCGGTGTGCGAGATCCAGTTCGACGGCTTCATCTACCCCGCCTACGACCAGATCGTCTCCCAGCTCGCGAAGATGGCCTACCGGTCCGCGCGGCAGCGTCACGCTGCCCGTCGTCGTCCGGGTGCCGTACGGCGGCGGGATCGGTGCCGTCGAGCACCACTCGGAGAGCCCTGAGGCGTACTTCGCCCACACCGCCGGGCTGACGGTCGTCACGTGCTCGAGCCCCGCCGACGCGTACTGGATGATCCAGCAGGCGATCGCGAGCGACGACCCGGTCATGTTCTTCGAACCGAAGCGGCGCTACTGGGAGAAGGGCGAGCTCGACGCCGGACGCCGAGCCGTTGCCGCTGCGGGCCGCCCGCGTCGTCCGCCCGGGCACCGACGTCACCGTCGCGGCGTACGGGCCGATGGTCCGCACCGCGCTCGACGCGGCGACCGCCGCCGAGGCGGAGGGCCGCAGCGTCGAGGTCGTCGACCTGCGCTCGTTGTCGCCGCTCGACATGGACACCCTTGTCGGGTGCGTCGAGAGGACCCGCCGGCTCGTCGTCGTCCACGAGGCGCCGACGTTCCTCGGGCTCGGGTCGGAGATCGCAGCCCGGGTCACCGAGCGCTGCTTCTACCACCTCGAGGCGCCCGTGCTGCGGGTCGGCGGGTTCCACACCCCGTACCCGCCGAGCCGGCTCGAGGAGGAGTACCTGCCCGACCTCGACCGGGTGCTCGACGCCGTCGACCGCGCCCTGGCGTACTGAGGAGGTGCCAGACATGCCTGCCGTCAAGCAGTTCCGGCTCCCCGACGCCGGCGAGGGCCTCACCGAGGCCGAGATCGTGTCGTGGAAGGTCCGGGTGGGGGACACCGTCAAGGTGAACGACACGATCGTCGAGATCGAGACCGCGAAGTCGCTCGTCGAGCTGCCGTGCCCGTTCGCCGGCGTCGTCACCGAGCTGCTCGTGCCGAAGGGCGTCACGGTCGAGGTCGGGACGCCGATCATCGCCGTGGACACCGACCCGTCGGGTGCCGCACCGGGCGGCCCGGAGGACGGTGCGGCGAGCTCCGTGGAGACGGCGCCGGTGCCGCCGGCCGGCGGTCCGCAGCCGCCCGCGCCGGGTGCGGATACGACAGCCGTGCAGGTCCCGCCGGCGGAGGGTGCCGTCGAGCCCGGCCTCATCGGCGGCCCCGCGAGCGGCGGCCGCACGGCGGTGCTCGTCGGGTACGGGCCGCGGACGACAGCCGCCGCGCGGCGTCCGCGCAAGGCGCGGACCTCGACCTCCGAAGCGGTCGGGGCTCCCGAGTCCCCGGCGAACCGACAGGGGCGGCGACCGTCCGGCACACGTGCTCGCCAAGCCGCCGGTCCGGGCTCTCGCCAAGCAGCTCGGCGTCGACCTGGCGACCCTCACGCCGTCCGGTCCGAACGGCGTCGTGACCCGGGAGGACGTCGAGACCGCGGCGTCCGCCGCAGAACCGGTCGCGGCGCCGACCGCTGCCTCTGGGGCACCGGCCGATCGGGGACGCGAGGACACGGATCCCGGTCAAAGGGGTCCGCAAGCTCACGGCGGACGCGATGGTGACGTCGGCGTTCACCGCCCCCCACGTCACCGAGTGGGTGCAGGTCGACGCGACCCGGACGATCAAGCTCGTCGACCGGCTCCGCACCGACAAGGCCTTCGACGGCGTGAAGGTGAGCCCGCTCGTCGTCGTCGCGACGGCGCTCCTCCACGCGGTGAAGCGCAATCCCGGGGTCAACGCGACGTGGGACGGATCCGCGCAGGAGATCGTCGTCAAGCACTACGTGAACCTGGGGATCGCGGCCGCGACCCCGCGCGGGCTCGTCGTGCCGAACGTCAAGGACGCCGACCGGCTCGGCCTGCGGGACCTCGCCGCCGCGATCAATGCCCTCGCCGCCATAGCCCGGGAGGGCCGGACCCCGCCCGCGGACATGCAGGACGGTACGATCACGATCACGAACGTCGGCGTCTTCGGGGTCGACGCCGGGACGCCGATCCTCAACCCCGGCGAGGCGGCGATCCTCGCGGTCGGTCAGATCCGCCGGATGCCGTGGGTGCACAAGGGAAGGGTCACGCCGCGCTGGGTCACGACCCTCGCGCTGAGCTTCGACCACCGGATGGTCGACGGCGACCTCGGCAGCCGCGCGCTCGCCGACGTCGCCACGGTCCTGGAGGACCCGGCCCGCGCTCTCGTCTGATCCGAGCAGCGTCTGCCCGAGCGAGCCAGGTATCGGCGGCCCCGGTGCCGGCGGCGGGTGCCACCGGCACCCGGCCGGGCTCGGTCACGCCGACCCGGCCAGCAGTGTGTCGATCTGGTTCAGCGCCTGGGTCATGCCCTCGACCATGCCCATGGACGCGAGCTGTTCCATGTCCTCCAGCGTCGCGAAGGCGCTCTCGACGGTCATCACGGTGGCGTCGTCGCCGTCCGCGTCGAGCCGCACCCGGGTCGTCGTCGTCGGCATGTCCGCGTTCGGGGCGCCCGTGTCGTCCGCGAAGCCGTCCTCGAACTCCAGGCCGTTCGGGGCGTCGACGGCGGTCACCCGCCACCAGCCGTGGTACTTCTCGCCCTCCGGGCCGGTCATGAAGTAGTGCACCGCGCCGCCCGGGGTGAGGTCGTGGTCGACGACGGTCGCCGGGTGGGTCGGCGGACCCCACCAGCGCTCGAGCTGCCGGGGGTCGGCCCAGACCCGCCACACCCGCTCGGGCGGGGCGTCGAAGCGGGCGGTGAGGGTCATCGTGAGGGCCTCAGCGTCCTTGCGGACGTCCGTGACTGTCATGGCGAGGTCTCCTGTCGTGTCTGCTGGTCGGTGGTGCCTGTCTGCTGGTCGGTGCTGCCTGTCTGCCGATCGGTGGTGCCTGTCTGCCGGTAGGACGTGCGGTCGGTCGACGGGTCGGGAGCACCGGCGCCTTCGGCGAGCACGGCGTCGATCCGGTCGAGCCTGCCGCGCCACGTCTCCGCGAGCTCGTCGAGCATCCGGTGCACCTCCCTCAGGACCTCGGGGTTGCCGCGCACCCGCTGCTCGCGCCCCTGTCGCTCCTTGACGACCAGCCCGGCGCTCTCGAGGACCGCCACGTGCTTCTGGACGGCCGCGAAGCTCATCGGGAACCGCCGGGCGAGCTCGGAGACCGAGTGGTCCCCGCGGAGGCTGAGCGTGACGATCTCCCGCCGTGTCGCGTCGGCCAGCGCGTGGAACAGCCGATCGACCCGGTCCGCCGGTTCCTGACGTACAACCATTTGGTTGTACGTTAGTCCGCGGCCCTGCGGAGCGCAAGCCCGTCCGTGGTCGGTCGTCAAGCACCTCGTCAGGGTCGTGATCAACGCATCGCCGACGGGACCGTCGTCGTCGGGGCGGCGAACGCCACCGGGAACACGGCCTGGGACTGCAGGACGACCCGAGCCGAGCCCGACGTGGATCACGACGGAGTTGACCCTCGTCGCGCGACGGCCGAGCACCGGCCCGCGCGCCGACGGATGCCGGCCGTCACCCGCCGCACGCAGAGCCAGGGGTGCGGTGGCGGAGGTCGTCGCCGCGCTTCGTTCTCAGGTCAGGGTCGTCGCGGCCGCGAGGTGGCCCGGTGGGGCTGCGCCCGATGCCGAGAAGCACCGTCGCCACGGTGAGCGACAGTCTACGATCGCTGCGCACGGTTCCCGTCGTCCGGTGGTGCCCACCCCGGGCGCGTGAGCGAGGATCGAACCCTGATGAGCGACCCCGACGACAACCGGCCCGCGGCCCCGGGGAACGGCGCCCCGACGACCAGGCCGACCGGGCGGACCGGTGGGACCCGCCGGGTCCGCGGCCTCCGGGGGGTCGCCACGGCCGTGGCCGTGGCGGCCGTCGTCGTGGGCCTCGTCGCGTGGTCGCTCGGCTGGCCGCCGTTCCGGTCGTCCGGCGTCGCATCGGTCGTCCCCGCGGGCCTGGTATCGGGCGGTCCGGCGCCGACCGACCCGACACGCGAGACGACCGGTCCGACGACGCCCACGCACGACGCCACGACGGGCGGGACGGCGAGCCCGGCGCCGTCGGCCGGAACCCGGGTACCGCGGGGGGCGGCCGCCGGGGGCGCCACGTCGCCCCGCACGGGCGGTCGGGTGTCGAGCGTCCCGCGACCGGGCCGGACGGTGACGGTCGCGGCCGTGGGCGACATCGCGTGCGACCCCGGGTCGTCGTCGTTCGCAGGAGGCGTCGGCTCCGGGATGCGATGCCGGCAGCGCGCCGTCGCAGACCTCGTGGCCAGCCGGCGCCCCGCCGCTTTCCTCCCGCTCGGCGACATCCAGTACGAAGACGGCACGCTCGCGGCGTTCCGTGCCTCCTACGACAAGGCGTTCGGCCGGTTCCGGTCGATCACCTACCCCGTCGTCGGCAACCACGAGTACCACACGGCCGGCGCGGCGGGGTACTTCGACTACTTCGGCGCCCGCGCCGGGGCGCGCGGTAAGGGTTGGTACTCGGTCGATCTCGGCGCCTGGCACGTCGTGGCGCTGAACGCGAACTGCGGCGAGGTGTCCTGCAGGGCCGGCTCCGAGCAGGAGAGCTGGCTGCGCGCCGACCTCGCGCGCAACCGGAGCCGCTGCACGCTCGCCCTGTGGCACCAGCCGCGCTGGAGCAGCGGCTCCGAGCACGGCGACAGCACGAGCGTCGCGCCGCTCGTCGAGGCCCTCCACGCGGGCGGCGTGGACGTCCTGCTCAGCGCGCACGACCATGACTACGAACGGTTCGCGCCCCAGAACCCGGACGGCGTCCTCGACCGCGCGCGCGGCGTCCGGCAGTTCGTCGTCGGGGGCGGGGGCAAGAACCTCTACACCGTGAGCGGAAAGCAGAACACCGAGGCCAAGGACGACACGACCTTCGGCGCGCTCTTCCTCACGCTCTCGCCCTCGTCGTACTCGTGGCGGTACGCCGCCGCCGTCGGCTCTTACTCCGACAGCGGATCGACGGCTTGCCACTGAGGTGGTCGACGGCGTGCGAGGCCCGAGACGCCCCACGGCCACGGCGCTTCCGGCCCGGATCTGCCGCGCAGTGCCCATGATGGCGACTGCGCCGATCGCGGGCGGGGCGCGAGTGCGTCGTCAGACGAGGCCGTAGACCCGCTCGACGTGGATCCGGAGCAACAGCCTGCCCTCGTCGACCATGGCCTGCCGGAACTCGTCCCAGTCCGGGTGCTCGCCGCGCAGGGTCCGGTAGACCCCGACGAGCGCCTCGACGGTCTCGTCGTCCGGCGTCTTCGCGACGGGGGACAGGTCCGACGTCCCCTCGGCGACGACGTACGTCCACCCGTCGTCGGACGCCGCGTGGAGGCTCGCGCGCGGGTCGCGGCGGAGATTCGCCGTCTTGGCGCGGCCGTCCGTGACGGACGCCGAGACCGTCCGGCTGCCGGGGTCGTAGCGGAAGGCGATCGTCGACAGCTGCGGCCGACCGTCCCGCTTGATCGTCGCGAGGGTGCCGAGGGTGCGGCCGGCGAGGAACGTCCACATCGGACCGGACGCGTCCGGGAGCAGGTTCATGGCCGCCAGCCTGGGTCCCCGGCGCCGCGGCGACAAGTCGGCGGTCGGGTGCCGCTCCTCGACGGGCTCCCTCGACCTGGACATCGCTGGCGAGCCCGGGTCGGTCGGGGCGAGGACGGCCGCAAGCAGCAGCGCGGCCGCCAGGCGCCCCGGTGGTCGCGACCGGCTACCCCTTCGCCTGCGCCGGCCCGGCCACCGGCGCCCCCGTCGGCGCGACGCCGGGCACCTGCCGGCCGAGCCACGCGACGGCGTCGGGGAGCAGGGCCCGCCACACGCTCATCCGGTGCCCGGCGTGCCCGAGGATCACGGCGTGCACGGACATCGGGGTCCGTTCCGCCGCGAGCAGCGCGGTGCTCGACGAGAAGGACAGCCGGTCGGCGTGCGACGTCTCGAGCCACATCGCCACCGGTGGTGACGCGGTGCGGGCGAGCCGGACGAGGTCGTAGCGTCGCCCCGCCGCGCTACCCGGGGCGAACGGGGGCGGCCCGAAGAACTCGGGGTGGAAGGAGCCGCCCATGACGACGGCCGCGCCGTACTGATGCGGGTGGAGCATCGTGGCCATCGCCGACCACCAACCGCCCGCGGAGAGCCCGATCGTCGCCCATGCGCGCCGGTCGGGGACCACCCGGAAGTGCCGGGCGACCCACTGCGGGACGTCCTGCGTCGTCCATGTCTCGACCGCGCTCCGCCCGGGCCCGCCGTCGACGCACTCGGTGTCCTGTCCGGGCGGGAGCTCGACCGTGGGGGATAGCGACTACTGGAACGTCCTCGAGGACGGGACGCAGCGGACGTCGGGCCGCCGTCCGTCGCACCGTCCGGGTTCTTGCGGCGAGCCGCGCGCTGCGGTGAGGATCCCGGGATGACCGCCGCCCTCGCCCAGACCTCGCTGCCCGTCCTCGACCTGCGCCGGTTCCGCGCCGGGCCGCAGGACCGGGAGGCGTTCCTCGCCGAGGTCCGGCATGCCGCGCACGACGTCGGGTTCTTCCTCGTCACAGGGCACGGCGTCGACCCCGCGGACTCGGCCGCCGTCCTCGCCGCCGGGTGGGAGTTCTTCGCGCTGCCGCTCGAGGCGAAGCTCGCGATCGAGAACGTCCGGTCGCCACAGTTCCGCGGGTACACCCGGGTCGGCCGGGAGCTGACGGCCGGCGCGGCCGACCAGCGCGAGCAGCTCGACGTGGGGCCGGAGCGGTCCACGCTCGACCTCGACCCCGGGGACCCGCCGTACCTGCGGCTCGTCGGCCCGAACCAGTGGCCGGACGGGGTCCCGGGGCTGCGGCCCGCGGTGCTCGGCTGGCTCGCCGAGGCGGAGCGGGTCATGCGCGAGGTCCTCCGCGTTCTCGCGGCCGCCCTCGGCCAGCCGGAGGACCGCTTCGACGTGTGGTTCGACGAGGAGTCCTGGCTCAACCTCAAGGTCGTCCGCTACCCCGGCCGGGACGACGTCGAGACCGACCAGGGCGTCGGCGCGCACAAGGACTACGGCTACCTCGCCCTGCTCCTCCAGGACGACGTCGGCGGCCTCCAGATCGAGGCCGTCGACGGCTCGTGGGTCGACGCGACGCCAGTGCCGGGGGCCTTCGTCGTGAACATCGGTGAGATGCTCGAGATCGCGACGCGGGGCTACCTGCGCGCGACCCGGCACCGGGTCGTGAGCCCGCCGCCGGGCCGCGACCGGTACAGCGTCCCGGCGTTCCTCGGGCCGCGGCTCGACGCCGTCGTCACCCCGCTCACGCTGCCGCCCGGCCTCGCCCCCCGGGCCCGAGGCGTCGCGGCGGGGCCGCCGGACGACATCGTGCCGCACTTCGGCGAGAACACCCTGAGGGGCTGGCTGCGGTCGCACCCGCGGGTCGCGCAGCGCTGGTGGGCGGACGTCGTGCCGACCGCCGGAGCGGCGCCGCCGGCCGGAGCAGCGCCGCCGGCCTGAGCGGAGCAGCACCGCTCACCCTCCTCCGGTCGGGACGGGTGTGGTGACGACGGGCAGGTCGAGGGTTACGCTGCCCGCCCGCTCGAAGCTGAACGTCAGCTGCAGGACGGTCCCCGGCGTCGCATGGACGCCCTCCAGGACGATCCCCGGGCTGCCGTTCTCGAGGTCGACGAACGAGCCGGCGGGCAGCGCCGTCGGGCCGACGAGTCGCGCCGCCCGGCCTGCGGGCGGGGCGGTGAGCGCGGACCCGCCGACCGGGCCGCCGGTCGTCAGGGCGAGGAGCCGGTCCGGCGTCCTCCCGTCGTTGGCGAGTGCGACCCGGACGACGGACGCGGACGTCCCGGCGCTCACGACGTAGGCGTCGTCGACCCGCAGCGCCCCGACCGTGCCGTTCGCGGCGTTCTCGGCCGTCGTGATGTCCAGGGTGGCATCGGTGCCCTGACCGAACGCGCCGATCCCGACGACGCCGAGCAGGACGAGGGCGCCCGCCGCGGCGAGTGCGACCACCCCCGTCGCCCAGGAGCGCCGGCGCACGGACGATCCGCTCCGCGTGGGCGGCGCGCTCGGCGTCGGCGGAGTGCTCCGCGTGGGCGGGGCGATCGACGTGGGCGTGCTGACGACGGGGGGCGCGGACGGCTCGGTGACGACAGGTCGTGCAGACATCTCACTCCTTCGACGCGCAGCGGCGGCGACCGCTGGTCATCGAGGCGCACGTCGGGGTCGGGCTGCGGCTCCCGGGCGGAGTGCGTCACGCCGGCCGGGCCGGCGCACACGTGACGATGCGCCCCCTTCCTGGACCCAGCCTGAGAACGGGCTGCGTGTCCGCTCGACGTCTCCGGCCGGCGCGCGACGCGGCGGCTCGACGTGATGCGCCCGGTCGCGGAGCGGTCGGGGAGCAGGCGCTCGCCGCCTCCTGGCAGCGAGGGCGGTCGTCCGGGATGGTAGTCATGGGCGCGTGACGACGACGCGCCCCTGGGACTGCCCCGAGCTCACCGCGTGGCGGCGGCTGCCGATGCACACCCTCGCTCACCGGGAGTCCGACGGGGTGCCGCGCCTCCCGCTCGACGGGACGTGGCGGTTCGAGCTCTTCCCGACCCCGGAGGAGGCGCTCGCCGCGACCGTCGGCGCCGGGGCCTCGCCGGTCGGCCTGCGGGCGAGCCTCGAGGTACCCGGCTGCTGGACGATGCAGCCCGTCGACGACGTCCACGGCGTCCACGACCTGCCGCACTACACCAACGTGCAGATGCCCTGGCCCGACCTGCCGCCGCACCCGCCTGCGGCGAACCCGACCGGGGTCTACGAGCGCGACCTCGACCTGCCCGCCGACTGGGCAGGACGCCGGGTCGTCCTCCACATCGGTGCCGCGGAGAGTGTCGTGCTCGTGGGCGTCGACGGGGTCGACGTCGGCGTGAGCAAGGACTCCCACCTCGCCGCCGAGTTCGACCTCACGGACGTGGTCCGGCCGGGCCGCAGGTCGCTGCTGCGGCTCGTCGTCGTCAAGTGGTCCGACGCGAGCTTCATCGAGGACCAGGACCAGTGGTGGCACGCCGGCATCACCCGGCCGGTCTTCTGCTACGCGACCGCCCCCGTGCACCTCGCCGACGTCCGGGTCGACGCCGGGTTCGACACGAGCCAGACCCGCGGTGGCGCCGGCGACGACCGTCCGACGGGAGGCCCGGCGGGCGGCACAGCGCCGTGCATCGGAACCCTTCGGGTCGACGTCGACGTCGAGGGGCCGGACGGCGTACCCCTGGGCTGGTCCGTCCGGGCCCGGCTCGCCGGGCCGGCCGGTGACGTCGCCGGCGTCCGCGTGCCCTTGGTCGATCTTCCGGTCCTCGCTGCCTCCGTGCCGCCGTCAGCACCCGTCGACTCCGGGCCGCCAATCGGGGGACCGGTCGGGGACCGGTCGGGGGACCGGTCGGGGGAGAAGGTGGCGAGAAGCCGCCGCCGGTCGACTCGCGCTTCGCGATGAGCCTCGTGTACCGCCGCGCGGCCGGCGCACCGCTCGACGAGGGCGAGACGTTCGTCGCCGAGGCGGTGAGGAGCGTGCGGCGTCCGCTCGGAATGGGCCGGCTCCGCCTCGACGCCCAGGTCCCCGGGGTCGTCCCGTGGTCGGCGGAGGTCCCGGTGCTCTACGGCCTCGTGGTGTCGCTCCACGACCCGAGCGGCGCCGTCGTCGAGACCACCTCGTACCGGGTCGGCTTCCGCACCGTCGAGGTCGTGGGCCGCGACCTGCTCGTCAACGGCGTCCGGGTGCTCCTGCGCGGGATGAACCGTCACGACACCGACCCGCTGACCGGTCGCGTCGTGACCGAGGGCCGGATCCGCGAGGATCTCAGGACGCTCAAGCGGTTCGGCTTCAACGCCGTCCGGACGTCGCACTACCCGAACGACCCGGCGCTCCTCGGCGTCGCCGACGAGCTCGGGCTCTTCGTCGTCGACGAAGCCGACATCGAGTGCCACGCCTACGCCCACCACGTCGCCGGAGACCAGCGGTACCTCGCGGCCTTCGTCGACCGGGTGTCGCGGATGGTGCGCCGCGACCGCAACCACCCGAGCGTGATCCTCTGGTCCCTCGGCAACGAGAGCGGGTACGGCAGCAACCACGACGCGGCCGCGGGCTGGGTGCGGTCGGCGGACCCGACCCGTCCGCTGCACTACGAGGGCGCGATCATGTTCGACTGGGGGTGGGAGCAGACCGCGACCGACGTCGCGTGCCCGATGTACCCGCCCATCGACGCGATCGTCGCGCACACGACGTCCGGTACCCAGCGGCTGCCCCTCGTCATGTGCGAGTACTCGCACGCCATGGGCAACAGCAACGGGACGCTCGCCGAGTACTGGGAGGCGATCGAGTCGACGCCCGGGCTGCAGGGCGGGTTCGTCTGGGAGATGCGCGACCACGGCGTCCTCCAGCCGGCCGGCGGCGGTCCGGCCGCCGGAACCGCTGCAGCGGAACGACTCTCGGACCCCTCGCGGCGGCCGGGGGTTGCCCCGGCCGGGTACCGCTGGGCGTACGGCGGTGACTTCGGCGACACCCCGAACGACGGCAACTTCGTCACCGACGGGATGCTCTTCCCGGACGGGGCGCCGAAGCCCGCGATGTGGGAGCACCGCCAGCTCGCGGCGCCGGTCCGGGTGTACGCCGGGCCGCGCTGGGGGGAGGTCGTCCTGCGCAACGCCCAGCACTGGCGCGGGTTCTCCCGGCTCGCCGCGCAGTGGGTGCTCCACGTCGACGGCGGCCAGCGCGCGCCCGCCGCGGTCCGCAGCGTCCCGGCCGTGCTGCCGGACGTCCCCCCGGGCGGCAGGGCCACCGTCACCGTCCCGGCCGAGCTGCTCACCGACCTTCCCGCCGACGGCGAGGCGTGGCTGACCCTGCGCGTCGTCGTCGGCGTCGACGAGCCGTGGGCGGAGGCGGGGACGCCGGTGTGCCACAGCCAGCTGCTCGTCCGCCCGGAGAGCCGCACGCTCGCCGTCCGGGCCGCGACGACCGGCGCGGTCTCGGCTGCGGGCCCGGACACGGGGCAGAGCGCCCCCGCGGTGACGTCGACCCGCGAGGTCAGACTCGACGACGACGCGCTCCTCGTCCACCCGCTGCTCGCGGCGGCCCCACGGCTCGCGCTGTGGCGCGCGCCGACGGACAACGACCGGATCGGCGGGATGGCCGCGCGCTGGGACGCCCTGGGGCTCGCCGAGCCGACCCGGCGGGTCGTCTCGGTCGACCGGGGCGACGGCGGCGCCGTCCGCGTCGTCGCGGACGTCGTCACCGGGTCGGGCGTGGCGGTCCGGCACGACCAGGAGGTCGTGCGGCTCGACGGCGGCGGGCTGCTCGTCACCGAGACGGCCGAGGTCCCCGGCGAGCTCGACGACCTGCCCCGGGTCGGCACCGTCCTGGCGACCGTCCCCGGGCTGACCTGGGTGGACTGGTTCGGTGCCGGCCCGTGGGAGACCTACCCGGACCGGCGCGCCGCCGCTGAGATCGGCGGGTTCGGCATGGACGTCGAGGACTGGTTCACCCCGTACGTGCGCCCGCAGGAGAGCGGTGGTCGGCACGGCGTCCGCTGGCTCACCCTGTCCGACGGCGGCCCGGGGTCACCGTCCGGCTACGCCGGCAGCCGAGCTCTCGCCGTTCACCTCGACGAGCCCCGGCAGGTGAGCGTGACCCATCATCGGGTCCTCGACCTCGCCGTCGCACGGCACGACACCGAGCTCGTGCCCCGGCCCGAAACGGTCGTCCACCTGGATGCCGCCCACCGCGGCCTGGGGACGGCGTCCTGCGGGCCCGACACCCTCCCGAAGTACCTCCTGCACCCGGGCACCTACCGCTGGTCGTACACCCTGACCACCCCGTGACGCACCCGTAGCCCGCAGGAGCAGTACCAGCTCGACGGCGGCCGGCAGGACCGGTCCGTCGGTGCGTCTGGTCGGCACTGTGGGTCGGTGCGACGAATGGAGCGAGTGCCTCAGCCGCGCGGCTCGCCGACCGGCTCCGCCTCGGGCTCTCCGACCGCCTCGGGCTCGCCGCGGCTGTACCCGGACGCGCCGTCGGACCGGGTGCCGTGGGCTGCTGTTCCGTTGGCTGTCGCCCGCTCGCGGGCGGCCTCGGCGACCGGCTCGGACCATGGCTCGGACCCGCCCGTTCCGCCGTCCCCGAGCGCCGCGGCTGCCGCCGCCTCCTGGGACTGCCGGGCCTCGATACCGGACTGGGTGCGCAGCTTCTCCTCCGGCAGGAACCACACGATGACCCAGGCGACGAGCATGACGCAGGCCGCGAGGAGGAACACCATCGCGATCGAGTCCGCGAAGCCGACGAGGAACGGCCGGGCCAGCCGCGGGTCGAGCGAGCTGATGAACGAGGAGTCGTTGATCGCGCCCGTCGTCGGCGCCGCGCCGGACGCCGCCCCCTTGAGCAGGTCGAGCACCGGTCTGTTCGCGGGGTCGGCGACGACCGCGGGATCCTGCAGCGCCGCCTGGAACTGAGGGCTCGGGGCGATGTTCCGGAACGCCTGCGAGATGTTGCCCGGCAACGAGTTGAAGAGCACGGACAGGAAGATCGCCGTGCCGAGCGTGCCGCCCATCTGGCGGAAGAACGTCGCGGACGACGTCGCGACCCCCATGTCCTGGGGCGGCACCGCGTTCTGGATCGCGAGCACGAGGGTCTGCATGTTCAGGCCGAGCCCGAGCCCGAAGATCAGGCCGTAGACGTCCACGACCCAGATCGGGGTGTCCACGCCGATCCGGCTCAGCAGACCGAGGCCGATGACGAGCAGCGTCAGGCCGAGGATCGGGAAGATCCGGTAGCGCCCGGTCCGGGCGATGAGCTGGCCCGAGATCACCGAGCCGGTCATGATGCCGATCATGAGCGGGAGGAGGAGCAGTCCCGCTTCGGTCGGCGTCTTCCCCTTGACGATCTGCATGTACAGCGGCAGCGCGGCGAGCCCGCCGAACATCCCCATGCCGACGATGAAGTTGAGGACGCTGCCGATGCCGAACGTCCTGCCCCGGAAGAGCCGCAGCGGCAGGAGCGCCTCGTCGCCGTACGCGCGCTCGGCGAGCAGGAACGCGATGATGCCGATGACGCCGATGGCGTAGCAGGCGAGCGCGCGCGGTGACGTCCAGCCCCAGGCCCGGCCCTGCTCGGCGATGATCAGCAGTGGTACGAGGCCGACGATGAGGGCGACGGCGCCGGGATAGTCGATCCGGTGGTCGCTCCGGTGGTGCGGCAGGTGCAGCGTCCGGGCCACGAGCGCGAGCGACACGAGGCCGATCGGAACGTTGACGAGGAAGACCCAGCGCCAGCCGGCGATCCCGAGGATGGTCTGCGCGCCGGCGAAGAACCCGCCGACGATCGGTCCGAGCACGCTCGAGGTGCCGAAGACGGCGAGGAAGTACCCCTGGTACCTCGCTCGCTCCCGGGGCGGCACGATGTCGCCGATGATCGCCAGCGCGAG
This sequence comes from uncultured Actinomycetota bacterium, assembly GCA_963750565.1. Taxonomy (GTDB): domain Bacteria; phylum Actinomycetota; class Actinomycetes; order Actinomycetales; family Kineosporiaceae; genus R-H-3. Next base: position 151,223 of record CAVVRA010000004.1, read on the forward strand.
GGCGAACAGACCGCCCGCGCCGACCCCCTGCACCGCCCGGAAGCCGGCGAGCTGGTACATCGTCTGGGAGAAGCCGGAGAGCAAGGAGCCGACGATGAAGATGCCGATCGCCGCGAGGAAGAACGGCCGACGCCCGTAGATGTCGGAGAGCTTGCCGTAGAGCGGCGTGGAGATCGTCGACGTGATGAGGTACGCCGTCGTCGCCCACGCCTGCAGGCTCAGCCCGTCGAGGTCGTCGGCGATCGTCCGGATCGAGGTCGCGACGATCGTCTGGTCGAGGGCCGCGAGGAACATCCCCGACATGAGGCCGACGAGGATGACAGTGATCTGCCGGTGCGTCATGCGGCCGTCGGCGGGGCCACGGGAGGCGACCGTGGCGCCGTCGACGGCTGCCGGCTGTGCGGTGGACATTCAGCTCTCCTCAGGAGGCGCGCCGGACGGGCCGGCAGCGGAGGTCTGCGTGCTGTGCGGGGCGACCGCGCTGTGCTCTGTGCCGGGCGGTCCGATCGGCCCCGGGCGGGCGAAGAGCTCCCGCCGGGCGTCGAGGTCGTCGTTGAGGCGTGTGACGGAGACGGTGAGGTGACGCAGGTCGTCCTCGCTCCAGCCGGCGAGGACGTGCCGGAACACCTCGTTGCGCCGCTCGACGATGCTGCGCGCCGTGTCGTGGCCGGCGGGGGTCGCGACGAGCTGGACGGCGCGACCGTCGTCCGGGTCCGGACGGCGCTCGGCGAGGCCGCGACGGACGAGCTGGCCGACGTAGCGGCTCACCGTGGAAGGGTCGAGCATCGCGACGTCCGCGAGCTCGCCCTGACGCCGGGGGCCGCACTTCACGAGCTGCATGAGCAGGCCGATCGCGGCGCCCTCGAGGCCCTGCGGGGCCCAGCTCCCCATGCTCGTCTTGATGACGTGGAGCAGCCGGGCGTGACGGACCAGCTCGTTGGCGAGACCGGTGACGGCGTCCGCATGCGGGTCGGCGCCGAGAGGCGCCGCAGGTCGGGACGTGGTCGTAGACACGAACTTAGTTGTACCACCCAACTACTTGTATGCGCCAATCAAACTGCTCGGCATGATCGCACGCTCACACGATCAGACCGCTCGGGCATCGGTCGTACGGTCCGGTCGCGACCCGGGCGGTCGGTCCCGCCGACAGGATGGAGCACAATGCGTCAGGACGTACCGGGGACTCTGCCCGGCGAGCACGCTGCGTGAGTGCGGGAGCGAGCGGCTCCGGTGGTCGATGGGTCGGTGGCGACCGGTCTCGTCCGGCGGGGATCCGGTCGGGGGCGACGGGCAGGACGAGAGGCTGGCGATGGCGGCTGAGGCGGGGCAGGAACCGATGGTGCCCGCCGTCGACCGTCCGGCGGTCGAGGTCCCGTCGCAGTTCGACGCTCTCCGATGGACACGGGCCGTGGTCGGCGACGTCGCGGAGGACCCGCTCGGCGGGCTCGCCGACGACGGGCCGCTGCAGTTGGTCGAGGTCGCCGCGGCGCTGGAGCGTGGCCTCGTCGAGGTGCACTACCAGCCTGTCGTCGCGCTGCCCTCCCGGCACGTCGTGGGGTTCGAGGCGCTCGCCCGGATCCGGCTGCCCGACGACCGGCTCGTCGCGCCCGACCGGTTCGTTCCGCAGGCCGAACGGTCCGGGCTCGTCGTCCCGCTCGGGCTCGAGGTCCTCCGCCGCGCGGTCGCGGACGCCGCACGCTGGCGGTCCGGCTCCTCGCTCGCGACGGCGACGGTGAGCGTCAACGTCGCGTCCCCGCAGCTCGAGCAGCCGGACTTCCTCGACGTCGTCCGCGCCCTGCTCGCCGAGCACGACCTGCCCGGCGCCGCACTCGTCCTCGAGATCACCGAGTCCGTGGCGACCTCCTCGGCCGTCCGGCCGCTGCTCGAGCGGCTCGCGGCCCTCGGCGTGCGGGTCGCCCTCGACGACTTCGGGATCGGGTTCGCCACCCTCGACACCCTCCGCAGGCTGCCGGTCCAGGTGCTCAAGCTCGACCGCAGCTTCGTCGCCGGCGTCGTGCGACCGGGTGCCGACCGGGCGATCGTCCGGGTCGTCGTCGACCTCGCCGACAGCCTGGGCCTGTCCGTCATCGCCGAGGGCGTGGAGACCGCCGAGCAGGCGGACGTCCTCCTGCGCCTCGGGTGCGCGCACGTCCAGGGGTACCTGCTCGCCGCCCCCGGTGCCTCGCCCGAGGCCCTGGCGGCCGGCGTCGCGGCGTGCTTGGGGCCACCCCGGCCGCGCGAACGGCACGAGCCCGACGCGGGTTGGGACCCCGCCCTCGACGCCGCCGTCCTCGCTGCGACACGGTTGCTCGGCGGTGCCGACGACCGGGCCAGGGCCGCGGTCCACGCCTTCGCGACCCAGGCCGCCCGCGACGCGGGGCTCTCCGAGGGTTCGGTGCGGTCCGTGGGCCGGCTCGCGCTCGTCCACGACGTGCACCGGCTGGCGGTCGACGGCGCGCTGCCCGCCGCGCTCGCGCAATCGTCCCGGCTCTGCCGCCTCGCCCACGTGCTCGCCCCGCCGCCGCGCCGGGGCCGGCGGGGCGTGACACCGTCCGCGCCCGGCCGCTGGGAGCTGTCCGTCGCCGGCGCATGCGGGGCGCACGACGCCGTCCGGTGCGACACGGAGCTGCACCTCCTCCTGCATGCCGTCGAGGCGGTGACCCGGGCCGCCGCGGTCGACCCGGCGCTCCCGCCGGAGGCGCTCGCGGCAGGGGCCCGCGCGGTCGCGGCGCACTACGCGGTCCAGGCCCCGGACGACGGAACGGGGCCGGACGAGGGACTCGCGGAGCTCGTCGTCGACGACCTCGCGGTGCCGCTCCTGGTCCGGCTCGGCGTCGACCCGCCGGACGTCGTTCCGCTCGAGGACCTTCTGGACGACCTCGACCGGCGCCGCCTCGGCCGCCGCGGCATGGAGGAGCGACTGCGATCGCTGGTCGGGATCACCCGGGTGCTCGCGAGCTCGCGCGACATCCGGCAGCTGCTCCGGGTCGCCCTCGAGGAGGTGCGGCGCATCGTCGGTGCGGCGTCGGCGTCGCTGGAGAGGTGGGAGCGGGACGCAGCGCAGCTGCGGACGCTCGTCAACGTCGGAGTCCTCGGGCCCGGCGAGGAGACCTTCCCCGAGGACGAGGTGTACCCGCTGCGCACGTACACCCAGATTCGTCGGGCGATGTTCGACGGTCTGCCGTACATCGTCACCGTCGAGGACCCCGAGCTCGGCTCCGAGGACCAGGACCTCCTGACGCGGCTGCACAAGTACTCGTCCGCGGCCGTGCCCCTCTACCTCGAGGGCCGGGTGTGGGGCCAGCTGTGGTTCACGACCGAGGTCGGCGAGCCCGCCTTCACCGCGGCGGACATCGAGCTGCTCACCGCGGTCGCGACGCTCATGGGCACCGTCGTCGTCCAGGCCGAGAGCCTCGACCGGGCGGGCCGGCTCGCGTTCGAGGACCCGCTGACCCGGGTCGGCAACCGGCGCGCGATCGACGACGGGCTCACCGAGCTCGCGGCGCAGCGGCGGCCCGTCGCGCTCGCGCTCATCGACGTCGACCGGCTCAAGCAGATCAACGACAGCGAGGGCCACGCGTACGGCGACCAGGCGCTCATCCGGCTCGCCGACGTCCTGTCGAGCCAGACGTCCACCGCGCGCGGGGCGCTCGTGGGTCGGCTCGGCGGCGACGAGTTCTGCGTCGCCGCGCCGGACCACACCGCACCGGCGCTGCGCCGGCTCGTCGACGACAGCCTCGCCGCGCTGGGGAGCGACGGGCCCACGGTCTCGGTCGGGATCGCCGTCGGCGAGGCGCCGTGGGAGCCGCGTGCGCTGTTCGCGGCCGCCGACGCCGACCTCTACGCGGCGAAGGCCCGCCGGGCCGACCGGTCGGTCCGAGCCCACGGCCGCCGCCCGACCGACGAAACGCCCGCGTCGGGCTGACCGCACGTGCCTCGGGCGACGCGGCCTCGGCCGTAGGCTGGCCGGGTGCGATTCCATGTCGTCCAGGTCGCGTACGGCGACGGTGAGCCGGTCGCCGACCGGGTCGCCCGCGTCGCCGACCTCGTCCGGGCCCAGCGCGGTGCCGACGTCGTCGTCCTGCCCGAGCTGTGGGCGCAGGGCGGGTTCGCCTACCGCGGGTGGGCCGACCACGCCGAGACCGTCGACGGCCCGACGGTGAGCGCGGTCGCCGCCGCGGCGAAAGAGATCGGCGCCGTCGTCCACGCCGGCAGCGTCGTCGAGACCGTGCCCGACGACGCGCCCGTGGACGCCCGCGGCGAGACCGGCCGCGGGCTGTGGAACACCTCCGTCGTCGTCGGACCGGACGGCGCCGTCCTCGCCACGTACCGCAAGATCCATCGGTTCGGGTTCGGTGAGGGCGAGCCGAAGCTCCTCGAGGCCGGCGAGGACGTCGTGACGTTCCGCCTGCCCGACGGCACCGTCGCCGGCCTCGCGACCTGCTACGACCTGCGGTTCCCGGAGCTGTTCCGCCGGCTCCTCGACGCAGGCGCCGAGGTCGTCCTCGTGCCCGCCGCGTGGCCGCTGCCGCGCGTCGAGGCGTGGACGCTCCTCGGCCGGGCCCGGGCGATGGAGAACCAGCTCGTCGTCGTCCAGTGCAACACCGCCGGCACCCATGCCGGGTACCCGATGGGCGGCCAGAGCCAGGTCGTGGCGGCGACGGGCGACGTCGTCGCCCGCGCCGGTGACGGCGAGGAGGTCCTCGTCGTCGACCTCGACCTCGCGGACGTCGCGGCGTGGCGGCGCGCGTTCCCCGTGCTCGCCGACCGCCGGCTGTGACCGCGCGTCCCGCCACCGCCGACGCCCCGGCGGTTCCCGGCCCGCCGCCGACGGACCCGGCGACGACCCACCGGCCGACGCCCTGGTGGCGGCCGGTCGTCCACGCGACGCCGCGCCGGGCGTGGATGAACGACCCCAACGGGCTCGTCCGGCACGGCGGCCGCTACCACCTGTTCTTCCAGCACCACCTGGACGGCGTCGTCTGGGGACCGATGTCGTGGGGGCACGCGACGAGCCCGGACCTCGTCCACTGGACCGAGCACCCGGTCGCGATCCCGGCGACCCCGACCGAGTGGGTCTTCTCCGGCTGCGCCGTCCACGAGCCGGCGCCGGAACAGGACCGGCTCGTCGCGGTCTACACCGCCGTCGACCCCGCGACCGGGCGGCAGACCCAGGCCCTGGCCACGTCGCGCGACGGCGGGTCGACGTGGCAGCGGCACCCGGCGAACCCTGTGCTCGACGTCGGCTCCACCGAGTTCCGGGACCCGAAGGTCTTCCGGCACGGCGGGGCCTGGGTCATGGTCGTCGTCCTCGCCGTGGAGCACGTGGTCCAGGTGTACCGGTCCGAAGACCTCGTGACCTGGGAGCTCACGGGCACCGTCGGCCCGTACGAGAACCCGCCCGGGCCGGACGGCGCACCGGTGTCGGAGCGCCTGTACTGGGAGGTGCCCGACCTCGTCCGGCTGCCCGTCGTCGACGACCCGACGACCGGCGACGGGTGCGGTGGCGGGCGCGGTGACGGGCGCGAGGAGTGGGCGCTGCTCCTGTCGGTGAACCCCGGCGGGCCGGCCGGCGGGTCCGGGCAGGCGTACGCGGTCGGCACGTTCGACGGCCGCACCTTCCTGCCGGACCCGGTGCAGGGCGACGCCTTCGGGCCGTTCTCGTGGGCGGACCACGGGCCCGACCTCTACGCGGCGTCGACGTTCTCCGACCCTCCGGGCGAGCTGCCCGCCGACGGGCGTCCGGTGTGGATCGGCTGGATGAGCAACTGGCTCTACGCCGACCGCACCCCCACCGCGCCGTGGCGCGGCGCGGCGACCATCGCACGATCCCTCGCCCTCCGGGAGATCGAGGGCCGGCTCCGGCTCGTCCAGCGGCCGGTCCTCGCCGACCTCCCGGCCGCCCGTCCGGTGCCGCCGGGCGTCGACGGGTCGGGCGCGGCGACCCGGCTGCCGGACGCTGCGCTCGTCCGGTTCGACGTCCGGGTGCCTCCGGGCGGCGAGGCCGGTACCGACCTCCTCGTCGGCGCCGGCGCGGCCGGCGGGAACGAGCGGACCCGGGTCGTCGTCCGCAACCCGGCGGACGGCGGGCCGCCGGTCCTCGTCGTCGACCGGACCCGCTCCGGCACGGTCGAGGTCCACCCCGGGTTCCCGGTCGCCGTGAGCGCACCGCTCCCCGGCGTCGTGCCGGACCTGGACGGCGCGGTCACCGCGGGCGTCGAGGTCGTCGTCGACACCTCGAGCGTCGAGGTGTTCGCCGCCGGCGGCGCGACGTCCGTCACGGCCCTCGTCTTCCCGGCGGCGACCTCCCGCGGCCTCCGGACGACCACCTCGCGCGGGGGGGTCGTCCTCGGGGCAACCGTGACCGACCTCGCCTGAGCTCCCAGGTCGGAGCAGCACGTGGTGCCGACCTCACCGTCGGCCCCGCCGGGCCGCTGCCTACGCTGACCGGGTGACCGGCAGCAGCGCGCACGGCCCCGACCGCAGCACAGGTCGCAGCACGGGCCTCCGGCGGCGGCACGCCGTCGGGCGGCTGCTCGCCGCCCTGCTGCTCGCCGGCCTCGTGGTCGGTGTCTGTGCGACGGCCGGCTCCGCGCACGCGCAGCTCATCGGCACGAGCCCGGGGGACGGCGCGCGGCTGGGCGCCGTGCCCGACGTCGTCCGGCTCACCTTCAGCGACCCGCTCGACCCGCGGTTCGTCCGGGTCCGGGTGACCGGTCCGGGCGGCGTCGCGGTCGCGGTCGACCCGGCGGTCGCCGGTCCGGTGGTGGCCGTGACTCCGCCCGACCGCGGTCCCGGCCGCTACGTCGTCGCCTACCGGGTCGTGAGCCGGGACGGCCACCCGGTGAGCGGGACGACGACCTTCCGGGTCACCGCGCCGGGGAGCCCGTCGTCGACGGCTCCGTCCCGCTCGGCCACTCCGTCCACCGCGGCCCTGCCGGCGACGGAGCCGACGAGCGGGTCCGGCGGCGACCCGCTCGCACCGGTCCTCGCCGCCCTGCTCGTCGTGGTCACGGCCCTCGGCGCCGCTGCCTGGTTCGCCGCCCGGCGCGGGTCGCGCTGAGCCGCCGCGCGTACCGTGGCAGACGTGCGCTCGAGGCCGCTGGGGTTCGCCGGGGCGGTGGCCCTCGCGGTCGCCACCTGCGCGGGTGCCCTCGTGTGGACGGGCGGCGCCGCCCCGCTGCTCCTCGCCGACCCGGGCCCTGGGGTGCGCTGGGGGCTGCCCGTCGTCCGGGTCGTCGCCGACCTCGCGGCCGCGATGACGATCGGCGTTCTCACACTCGCCGCCACGGGGCTGCGGAGGGACCAGGGCGCCGCGCTCGCCCGGACCCTGCGTGTGGCCTCGGCTGCCGCGGGCGTCTGGGCACTCGCGACCCTCGCCGTCGCCGTTCTCGGCTACGCCGACCTCTCGGGCCGGCCGCTCGACGACCCGACCTACGGCACCCAGCTGTGGATCTTCCTGCGGACGATCGACGCCGGGCGCGGTCTGCTCTTCACCCTCGTCGTCGCCGCCGCCGTGAACCTCGGGGCGCTCCTCGCCCGGCGGCTGCGCGGCGTCGGGCTCCTGCTCCTGCTCGCCGTGTCGGGCCTCGTGCCCGCCGCGCTCGCCGGGCACGCGGCGTCCGCGCAGGGCAGCCACGAGACGGCGGTGACGTCCCTCGGGCTCCATCTCCTCGGGGTGACCGTGTGGGTCGGCGGTCTCGCCGGGCTCGTCGTCCTGCGCGGGGTGCTCGGCCCGGACGTCGCCTCCGTCGCGCGCCGGTACTCCGCCCTCGCGCTCTGGGCGTTCGTCGCCGTCGGGGTGTCGGGCGTCGTCAACGCGTGGGTCCACCTCGGCGGGATCGGTGCGCTGGACAGCCGGTACGGCGTCGTCGTCCTCGCCAAGCTGGGCGCGTTCGCCGTCCTCGGCTACGCCGGTTGGCTGCACCGCCGGACGACGCTCGCCGACCTCGGGCGGGGCCGGCCGTCGGCCTTCTGGCGGCTCGTCGCCGTCGAGGGGGCCGTCATGGCGCTCGCGGTGGGACTCGCGGTGGCCCTTGCACGGTCGCCGTCCCCGGTGCCCGACGCGGCGAGCACGACGCCGCTCACGCCGACCGAGGCGGTCACCGGCTACCCGATGCCATTGCCGCTCACGGCCTCCCGCTGGGTCACCGTGTGGCAGCCGGACCTGCTCTGGGCCGTCGTCTGCGGCCTGGCCGTCGGCCTCTACCTCGCCGGCGCCGTCCGGCTCCGCCGGCGTGGCGACGCCTGGCCCGTGCTGCGGACGGTCGCCTGGCTCGCCGGGGTGGCGATCCTCGGCTGGGTGACGTGCGGCGCCCCGGCGGCGTACGGCCGAGTGCTCTTCAGCGCCCACATGGTCGGGCACATGACGCTGAGCATGGCGGCGCCGTTGTTCCTCGTGCTCGGGGCTCCGGTGACTCTGCTGCTGCGCGCGGTGCCGCCCCGCGGGGACGGCAGCCGAGGTCCACGGGAGTGGGTGCTCGCCGTCCTCGAGTCGCCGTACGCGCGCGTCGTGGCCCACCCCGTCGTCGTCGCGGTGCTCTTCGCGGGCAGCCTCGTCGTCTTCTACTTCTCGCCGCTGTTCGAGGTCGCCCTGACGACGCACGTCGGGCACGAGCTCATGCACGCGCACTTCCTCGCCGCGGGCTTCCTCCTGGCATGGCTCATGATCGGTGTCGACCCGGGCCCGCAGCGGCCGGCCCCGCCGATCCTGCTCGTCGTCCTCTTCGTGACGATGGCGTTCCATGCGTTCTTCGGCGTCGCGCTCATCGAGTCGACGAGGGTCCTCGCCGAGTCGTACTGGGTGTCCGTCGGGCGCACCTGGGGGCCTGCCCTGCTCGCCGACCAGCGCGACGGCGGCGGCCTCGCCTGGGGAATCGGCGAGCTGCCGACGCTTGCGCTCGCGATGATCCTCGCCGTCCAATGGTCGATGTCCGACGCCCGCGAGGCACGGCGGCGGGACCGCGCCGCCGACCGGGACGGAGACGCCGAGCTCGACGCGTACAACGCGATGCTCGCCCGGATGTCCGCCGCGGACGCCGAGGAGGCCGCCCGACACGGCCGGCGGGCCGAGGAGCACCCCCGGGCCTGACCGGACCCTCCCGCACCCGACCCTGCCGCACTCGACCCGCCGCAGCCGCCCGACCCGACGGCTCGGACCTGGGGTCGCGGCGAGCGACCGACCGACCCGACGTGATAGCACTCAGTGGTGACGACTGAGCCTTCCGCGACCGGCGCTCCCCGGACCCCGCAGGCTGACTCCGGGGCGGCCGCACCGCCCACGCCGTTCCACGACCTCGACGCATACGTCGCGCTGCCCCGGGTCGGTGGCCTCGAGGTCAGCCCGGACGGCGAGCGACTCGTGACGACCGTCGCGACGATCGACGCCGACCGCACCCGCTATGTCAGCGCGATCTGGGAGGTCGACGCGCGCGGCGAGCGGCCGGCGCGCCGGCTCACCCGCAGCGCGAAGGGCGAGTCCTCGGCGCGGTTCCTCCTCGACGGGTCGCTGCTCTTCGTCTCCGCCCGGCCCGACCCGGAGACCGGCGGCACCGCGGACGACGCCAAGCCCGCGCTGTGGCTCCTGGAGCCCGGCGGCGGCGAGGCCCGCGTCGTCGCGAGCCGGCCGGGCGGGATCGGCGCGTTCGCCGTCGCCCGCGAGCGCGACACCGTCGTCCTGGTGTCCGCGACGATGCCGTCGGCGACCACGGCGGCGGAGGACGCGACCCGGCGCAAGGAGCGCACGGACCGCAAGGTCAGCGCGATCCTCCACGAGACGTACCCGATCCGGTACTGGGACCACGACCTCGGCCCGGAGGAGAACCGGCTCTTCGCCGGCACGGTGCCCGCCGCGCCCGCGTCGGTCGTCGTCCCGCCCGCGAGCGCCACGGCGTCCGGGAGCACGGCGCCCATGACCTCCGGCGCCGTCGACGGGGTGGACCGGACGGTCGCGCCCGAGGTTGCCGCCGAGGTCGCCGCCGAGGAGCAGCCCGGCCGGATCCGGCTGCGCGACCTCACCCCGCTGCCCGGCCGGGCCCTCGACGAGATCGACCTCGACCTGAGCCCGGACGGCAGCACGGTGGCGACGACATGGCTCCTCGGCGAGCGCGGCGGCCGCCGGCAGGCCCTCGCTCTCGTCGACGTCGGGTCCGGCGAGCTCCGGGTCGTCCTCGACGACGAGGAGGTCGACTACGGCGCCCCGCGGTTCTCCCCGGACGGGCTGCGGATCGCCGTCTCCCTCGAGCGGCGCACAGCCGCGAACCGGCCGCCCGTCGTCCGGGTCGGGGTGTACGACGTGGCGCTCGGCGAGCTCACCGTCGTCGCGGACGAGTGGGACCGCTGGCCCGGTGCGGTCCGCTGGACCCCTGACGGGCAGGCACTCGTCCTCGTCGCCGACTCCGACGGCGCGGCGCCGATCTTCCGGGTCGAGGTCGCCGACGGCGCCGTGACCCGGCTGACCGGCGACCACGGCGCGTACTCCGACGTCGTCGTCTCGCCCGACGGACGGTGGCTGTATGCCCTCCGGTCCGCGGTCGACGCGGCGCCCGCCCCGGTCCGGATCGACGCGAGCGCGCCGGACCAGCAGCCCACCCTGCTGCCGGGGCCGGTGCCGCCCGCGGTGCTGCCGGGCCGGCTGGAGGAGGTCACCGCGACCGCCGAGGACGGCACCCCGCTGCGCGCCTGGGTGACGCTGCCCGCGGACGCCTCGCCCGGCGCGCCGGCGCCGATGCTGCTGTGGATCCACGGCGGGCCGCTCGGGTCGTGGAACTCCTGGTCGTGGCGGTGGAACCCGTGGCTGGCCACCGCGCACGGGTATGCCGTCGTCCTGCCCGACCCCGCGCTGTCCACCGGGTACGGACAGCGGATGATCGAGCGCGGCTGGGGTCGCTGGGGCAGCGAGCCCTTCACCGACCTCATGGCGATCACGGACGCCGCGGTGGCGCGGCCGGACGTCGACGAGTCCCGGACGGCGGCGATGGGCGGCTCGTTCGGTGGCTACATGGCGAACTGGGTCGCCGGGCACACCGACCGGTTCGCCGGCATCGTCACGCACGCGAGCCTCTGGGCGCTCGACCAGTTCGGGCCGACGACGGACGCCGCGTACTACTGGCGGCGCGAGATGACCGCCGAGATGGCTCTGGCGAACAGCCCGCACCGTTTCGTCGACGAGATCCGGACACCGATGCTCGTCGTCCACGGCGACAAGGACTACCGGGTGCCGATCGGCGAGGGCCTGAGGCTGTGGTCCGAGCTCGCCGAGCGGGGCGGCGCGGACGGGAGGATGCCGCACAAGTTCCTCTACTTCCCCGACGAGAACCACTGGATCCTCAGCCCCCAGCACGCGAAGGTCTGGTACGCGACGGTGTTCGCGTTCCTCGACACGACCGTGCACGGTAGGCCGTGGCAGGTGCCCGAGATCCTGCGCTGAGTGCGGGAGCGGCAGGGGAGCGCGCACGCCGGTCCGTCTCGCCGGCACGTCGACCCGACGTCGGACATGACCGGACGTCAGATGGTGAACCGGCGTGCGAGCTCCGACAAGGTCTCCCCGCGGTAGAGCGACGTACATGGCCGCCGACGGGCCGGCGGTCCGCGCCGCCGTCGTCGTGCGCGGGCTCGGGGACGAGCCCCGCAGGGCAGCGCACGCCGTCGGCCAACGGACCGGGGCGGTCCGCGGCCATCGCTCGGCCACCATCACGAGGTGGTCGATGGCAGGGCCGATCGGAGCTGATGATGCGCAGCGGGCATGACCCTTCGTGGTGATCTGGGTTGGCATAGGAACCGATATCGAACGGCCCTGTTCACGCCGAGTGGCGTCCTTCCGGGTCCTCCCGACGCCGGATGGCGACCTGTGGGCAACCGCCGCATGCTCCTCGCATGCGCGACGCATCCTTCGCCCGGCCGGGTGACCCCCCGTACTACGCGGTCGTCTTCGCGTCCCGGCGCCGGGAGGGCGGCGCGGGCCCGGACGACGGCTACGGCCCGGCCGCGGAGCGGATGGTCGAGCTCGCTGCGACGTGCGAGGGCTTCCTCGGCATCGAGAGCGCCCGCGACGCGGACGGCTTCGGGATCACGGTCTCGTACTGGGCGTCCGAGGCGGCGATCCGGGCCTGGCGGGATGACGTCGAGCACACGCTGACCCGTGGACGCGGTCGGGCCGAGTGGTACGACCGCTACGACCTGCGGGTGGCCCGTGTCGAGCGGGCCTACGGCTGGGACGTCACCGGCTGACCGCCGCCGGCGGCACCTCGACGGCGATGCCGACGGCTGCCTCGACGGGTGACTCGATCGCCGCCTCGAACTGGACGAGACCGTCGGCGAACCATCGCCGGGCGCGCGGAAGCCGCTCGCGCAGGAGTCGCACGACGAGCCGGTTCTCCGGGTGGACGTCGAGGTGCAGCCGGCGCGCGCCGGCCGAGCCCGCCGCGAACACGGCCGTCTCGACGAGCTGTCGGCCGAGCCCGCGCCGCTGCCAGGCGTCCGTCACGACGACCCCGACGTCCGCCACGGCGTCCGGGCTCACGCTCCAGCACGCATGCCCGACGGTGCGGCCGTCGGGGAGGACCGCGAGCAGGGCGCCGCGCTGCGGCCCGGTGGCGAGGAGGGTCCGGACGAGGGCCGGCTTCGGCTCGCCGAAGCCGACGAGGAAGCGCTGGAACCCCGACGTCGGGGAGAGCCCGCGGAGCATGGCCGCGAGCACCCCGGCGTCTGCCGGGTCGCCGCGGCGGACCGTCACGACGAGCCGCTCGGGTGCGGTCGGGGCGGACCCGGTCACATCGAGCAGAGGCGGCCGGGCGAGGAGCCCCGCCTTCTGGGTCTGCAACATGAACTCAGGGTTCACTCCCCGACTGAGTCTGTCAAGGAGACTCAGGTGGCTGTTCGGGGCTATAGTGATTCCGTGAGCAGGCCTCCCGCGCTCGAGTGGTCGGTCGAGAACTGCACCATCCAGCGCGCCGCCGAGGAGATGGGCGATCGGTGGTCGCTGCTCCTCCTGCGCGAGGTCTTCCAGGGCGTGCGCCGGTTCGACGACCTCACGGTCCGGACGGCGATCCCGCGGCAGGTGCTCACGTCCCGGCTGCGCCGGCTCGTCGACGCGGGGATCCTGCGCCGCGAGCCCTACCGCGAGCCCGGCCAGCGAGTCCGGTACGAGTACCGGCTGACCCGGAAGGGCCTGGACCTCTACCCGGTGCTCATCGCCCTGCAGCAGTGGGGCAACCGCTACCTCGTCGACCCCGAGGGCCCGCCGTACGTCTTCGTCCACCGCCACTGCGGGGAGCCGGTCGAGCTCGTGATGCGCTGCGCCGACGGGCACGAGATCACGAACACCCGCGAGGTCGCGGGAGCGCTCGGCCCCGGCGCCCGCCGCCGCTCGGCGTCCTGAGCGCGGCGCGTCACCCCTCGGTCGGCGGGACGAGGGCGACGAGCCGCTCGACGACCCGTGCCGGGTCCTCGTACCGGTCCTTCGTCAGCACGTGGGCGACCTGCCAGCCGGCGGCACGCAGCACGGCCGGCGGCGAGCTCGGTGGCGAGCGACCAGCGCAGGGCCGTCTCGACGTAGGCGGGCGGGGTGCGCGCGTCGAGGGCGAGCGCGGAGAGCAGCCGGTCCGCGACGTGCAGGGTGCCCCCGTCATGGGTCTGGAGCATGTGATGGGCGAGCTCGTGGCCGAGGACGGCGGTGAGCTCTGGCCGGGGCGAGCAACGACAGCAGTCCCCCGCTGACGACGACGGCGGCCTCGCCGGGGGCGTGCACGAGGTGGGCGTTGCCCGCCGGACCGCTCCCGCCGGCCCGGTTGTCGGCGGCCTCGAGCTGGTAGACGGTCACGGTCACGTCGAGCCCGCGCGCCGCGGCGGCCCGGGCGCCGGCCGCCGCGACCTCCGGGTGCGCGCCCGGGTCGAGCCGGTAGGCGGTCCGCACGGCGAGAGCCTGCTCCAGGACGTCGTCGAGCTCGTCGCGCGTCTGGTCGGGAGTCACCTGTCCGCCCTCCCGCACCCGGCCTCCTCCGCCTCGTCGGGGGCGCGACGGGGACGCGCCGCGCTCGCGGCGGACACCGGCGAGCGCCGTGTGCTGAGCCCGGGCAGGAGGGCCCGCGCGCCGGCGCGCGCCATCGTCTCCGGCAGTGGCAGATGCTTCAGCGCTCGAGGCGGGGGGTTCGTTACAGCGGTCGGGACCGCGGCGTCCCGACGGTGTGCCCGATGTGACGAGTGGGGCGTGACGCATGTGCTGTGACGAGTGGTTGGTCCGGCACCGGTGAGCAGCGGCCGCGCCCGCGATCACTGCGCGTGACATGCGTGGCGGCGTGTCCTGTTGGTCGCACGATCGGCGTCCGAGCCCGGCGGCGGGCCCGCACCCTCGGTCATCCGGACTCCGGGGATGGCCGCCTTGTGTGATGGATCGAACGCGGAGAGCGACACGCACTATTGGTGCGATAGCCTTGGACAGCGCGTATCACCATGAAAGGAACGCCTACGGGAGTACGGTGCCGCCACCGACCTCGGCCGCCGCGTGCCGTCCGGGACGCGCGACCGCGTTGCGATCTCCCGGCGCGCGTGACGAAGGTCGGAGCCGCCGTGTCGGTGGGGCGCGGCGACAGCACGACGGTGAGGTGGGCGCATGGTGCGGGCGCGGAGACCGGTCGGCGGGTGGTCCCCCCGGTCGGCCCGCGGCCGGCCGGCCGGCGGAGGGCCCGGGCCCTTGATCCGGCCGACCCTCGTCCCGCTGTGGATCGGCGGGCTCGCCGGGCCGCTGGCCTACCTCGGGTACGCGGTCCTGGAGCGGCGGCCGGGCGCCGCAGCGGTCGCCGCAGCGGTCGCGGCGACGCTTGTCCTCGTGCTGCTGCACGTCTCGCGGCTCCTGCGCGACGTCGAGGAGCAGGCGCTCGAGCTCCTGCGCCTGTCCGGCACGGACGCGCTGACCGGGCTGCCGAACCGGCGCGCGTGGGAGGAGTCGTACACCGCGGTGCACCGTCGCTGCGCGACCGAGGGCCGTCCGGTCGCCGTCCTCATGATCGACCTCGACCACTTCAAGGCGTTCAACGACAGCCGCGGCCACCTTGCCGGCGACCGCCTCCTCCAGGATGCCGTCCGGTCGTGGCAGGCCGTGCTGCGCCCCGGGGACCTCCTGGCCCGCTGGGGCGGCGAGGAGTTCGCCGCCTGCCTCCCGGGGTGCAGCGCCGAGGAGGCGCTCGCGGTCTCCGGACGGCTGCTTGCCGTCGTCCCGGACGGGCAGACGGCCTCGGTCGGGCTCGCGGTCTGCGACCTCGACGAGGAGCCCGGCGCGACGGTGGAGCGCGCGGACGCCGCACTGTACGCCGCCAAGCGCAGCGGCCGCTGCCGCACGGTCGTCGCGCCGTCCGCGCGCGCCGTCCGGACGATCGTGCTGCCGGACCACTCGACGGCGACGGCCGCCGAGCCATGAGCTGAGCCCGCCCGGCCCCGCTGCACGGGAAGGGCGGGTCCCCGACACTTGGGGGATGCTCTTCGAACGCCGGCTGCGCGAGGGCCTCGCGGACGCCAGCGTGGCGCTGGCCCTGCGCCGGTGACCCCGCGCGAGGCGCTCGCCGCCGCCGATACCCTCGGAGAGGCTCAGAAGGCCGACTCGTCGACCTCCATGAGCGCGTTGTCCGTCGCCTCGGCGACGGCCCGCTCGGCCGCGAGCCGCGGCAGCACGGTCCGGGCGAAGAAGCGGGCCGCGGCGACCTTGCCCTCGTAGAACGGCCGGTCCTTGTCGGACGCCCCGTCGCCGAGCCGGGCCCGGGCGACCTCGGCCTGCCGCAGGAGCAGCCAGCCGATGACGAGGTCGCCGGTGGCCATGAGCAGCCGCGTCGTGTTCTGACCGACCCTGTACACGGCGCGGACGTCGCCGCCCTCGGCCCGCGGGTCGCTCGTCATGAGCGAGCCGACCATGAAGCCGACGATGCCCTGGACGTCGTCCAGCGCGGTGCCGAGGAGCTCGCGCTCGACCGACAGCGCGTCGTCCGTGCCGCCGGCCTTGACGAACTCGGCGACCTGCCCGGCGACGTGCTGGAGGGCCTGCCCCTTGTCCCGCACGATCTTGCGGAAGAAGAAGTCCATCCCCTGGATCGCCGTCGTGCCCTCGTACAGGGTGTCGATCTTGGCGTCCCGGACGTACTGCTCCAGCGGGTAGTCCTGGAGGAAGCCGGTGCCGCCGAAGGTCTGCAGCGACTCCGTGCCGAGGAGCACCCAGGACCGCTCCGAGCCGACGCCCTTGACGATCGGCAGGAGGAGGTCGTTGACCCGCTCGGCCAGCTCGTCCCGGCCGCCGCAGGCGTCCGCGACGGCGACGGCGTCCTGCTGGCTCGCCGTGTAGAGGACGAGCGCGCGCAGGCCCTCCGCGTACGCCTTCTGCGTCATGAGGGAGCGCCGGACGTCGGGGTGGTGGATGATCGTCACTCGCGGCGCGGCCTTGTCGGCCATCTGTGTGAGGTCCGCGCCCTGGACCCGCTCCTTGGCGTACGCGAGGGCGTTGAGGTAACCCGTCGACAGGGTCGCGATGGCCTTCGTGCCCACCATCATCCGGGCACCCTCGATGATCTTGAACATCTGGGCGATGCCGTTGTGGACGTCACCGACGAGGGTGCCGACGGCCGGGATTCCGTCGAGCTCGCCGAACCGCAGCTCGCACGTCGTCGAGACCTTGAGGCCCATCTTGTGCTCGACGTTCGTGACGAAGACGCCGTTGCGCTCGCCCGTCTCGCCGGTCGCGAGGTCGACGTGGAGCTGCGGCACGCAGAACAGCGACAAACCCTTCGTGCCCGCGCCGTGGCCCTCGGGACGGGCCAGGACGAGGTGGACGATGTTGTCCTGGAAGTCGCTCGCGGCCGAGGAGATGAACCGCTTGACGCCGGTGATGTGCCAGGTGCCGTCGGGCTGCTGGACGGCCCTGGCCCGGCCCGCGCCGACGTCGGAGCCCGCGTCCGGCTCGGTGAGCACCATCGTGCCGCCCCACCGGTTCTCGATCATGTGCTTCGCCATGAGCTTCTGGTCGTCGGTGCCGAGCGCGTGGAGCACCTTGGCGAACGCGAAGCCCGAGCCGAACATGTGCACGGCCGGGTTGCTGCCGAGGACCATCTCGGCCATCGCCCAGCGCAGGGACGGCGGGACGGGGGTGCCGCCGAGCTCGGCGGGGACGTCGGCGCGCCAGAACTCGGCGTCGAGGTAGGCCTGGTAGCTCTTCCGGAACGCCTCGGACGTCGTCACCGAGTGGGTCGCCGGGTCGAAGACGGGCGGGTTACGGTCGCTCTCGAGGAGGGACGGCGCGAGGTCCTCGGTCGCGAGCCGGGCCACCTCGGCGAGCATGTCGCGGGCGACACCGGCGTCGACGTCCTCGTACGCGCCGCGCCCGAGCACCTGGTCGCGGCCCAGCACCTCGAAGAGGTTGAACTCGAGGTCCCGAAGGTTGTGCTTGTAGTGGCTCATCTGGCCCTCTTTCGGTGTCGCGACGGCGTCGGTGCCGGGTGGGTCGGGCCCCGGGGCGGTGAGTCGGGTGGGCGCGAGTCGGTGCAGCGACGGCCTTGTTACCCGCCGGTAACAACATGATGCTACTCGCGGGTAACCCAGGCAAGACCTGGTCCGGGGCCGTGACGAGGTGTCATCCGGACGGCGGCGACGAAGGTCCGCGTCGGGCGGCCGTCGCGGGTGCCTACCGTCACTGGACGGACATCGACCGCGGGGTCGGCGACGGGATCGGTCGCCGACCGGCCGTGGCCGGCGAGGAGGCCGGCGTGCAGCTCGTACGGGTGCTGGACAGGGCCGACCGGACGGTCGACCTCGACGCGCTCGTCGCCGTCCGGAGCCTGCACCACGCGGCCGCCGCGGTCCGCCGCCACCTCGAGGGCACCGTGCTCCACGAGGCCGACCTGTCCTGGACGGCGTTCGAGGTGCTCCGGGTGCTCTGGGTCCACGGCCCGTCGCAGGCCCGGGCGGTGGCCGCGGAGGTCGGCGTCTCCCGGGCCACCCTCAGCGGGGTCGCGGCGACGCTCGAGCGGCGCGGCCTGCTGACCCGCCACCCGAACCCCGAGGACCGCAGGCTGGCCGTCCTCCAGCCCACCGCGGCCGGCCGCCATCTTGTGACCGACCTCTTCCCGGCGGTCGCCGCGCAGGAGGCGGAAGCGGTCGGCTGCCTCACGCCGACGGAGCGGGACGCGCTCACCCAGCTGCTCGGGCGGGTCCGGCGGAGCCTGCCCCGGCCGGGGTCGTCGGTCGGCGCAGTCGCCGGCGCAGCGCTCACAGCAGGCCGGTGACGAGGCGCACCGTCGCGACCACGGCAGCCGCGAACGTCGCCAGCGCGGCGGCAGCGACGAGCGTGCGGACGACGTCCCGGCCCGTCCGAGGACGCCGCGGTCGGACGCTCTCGAGGTCGCAGAACAGGGCCCGCTCGAACCGCCACCGGCCGATGGCTCCGTTCGTGTACGCAAGGATCTCGTGCCCGTCGAGCAGCCCGCGCAGCGCGTGGACCGACGGGTCGGGCGCCGACCCGCCGTCCGGGAGGGCGAGCGGCGCGACGAGGTCGCGGTGCCCGACGAGGACGACCGGCAGATCGTGGTGCACCGTCCGTTCGAGCTCCCACACGAGGTTCTCGCTGCTGCGCGAGACGTCGACGAGGACGGCAGTGCTCCGGCGGGCGAGGGCCTCGACGGTGTCCTGCCAGACCGCGGTGTCCACGGCGAGGACGGCGAGCCGCGGTGCGAGCAGCCGGTGCCCCGTCCGGTCCACGGCGTCCGCGACCGCCTCGACGTCGGCCCGGCTACGAACCCGGCCCGTCGTGACGGCCTCCGCCGCGAGCGCGTCGTCGGACACCTGCCCGACGAGCTGGAGGAGCCCGAGCAGCGGGATCGCCGCGAGCATGACGAGCAGGCTCACGAGGAGGATCGCGAACTCTGCGAGCAGGAGGCCGACGAGCACCCGGGCTGCGGTCGCGGTGACGGGCCCGTCCCACACGTCCCACGGTGCGGTGACACCGTCGACGAAGGCGAACCCCTCACCCGAGACGAGCGCCCAGCCGGCCGTGACGACGAGGCCGGCGACGCAGACCCGGGTCAGCCCCCGGCCGGTCGCCGACACCGCGGAGACGACCCGTGGCGTGGTCCGACGCAGCGCCCGCAGCCCGCGCGCCGGCAGCCGGAGGCCCAGCGCGACTCCGACCGGCGCGGTCTGCGCGTCGTCGAGCGTGACGACCCGCCACGACCGGCCGATGTGGTCGAGGGCCGCGGACAGCGCGATCGTCCCCTCCTCGTACCGGAACCGGCGCAGCCACAGGACCGTGCCGCGACGCACGGCAAGGAGCCGGCGGCCGGCGACGAGCCCGGACGCCGTGACGAGGACGGCGAGCACCCACGCCGAACCGGTCCACGCCGGCACCTGGGGGTCGGCGAGTCCGGCGACCGCGGGGACGAGTAGGATGACCGAGGTCATCGCTGTGGCGGACGCGGTGACGACGAGGAGCCCGCCGAGCACGGCCCGCCCGCGGCGCAACGCGCGCCGTCCCGGACAGCTGCCGCGCGAGGTCTCGCGCACGACGACGGCCACGTCTCGCCCCTCGTCCCGGGCCGTCCGCCCGCCGTGGCGACGCGGCCGGCTCCAGGGTCGCAGGCCGCGGCCGCTGCGCGGCAGCTTTTTCTGTGCCGACGGGTTGGCTCAGTCCGCCGGGCCTCGGCGGGGCGACGTCCGATCGACGAACGCGTACGGGTCCGCCGGGTCCTCGGCATCCGCCCAGCGGGCCCGGCGCCCGCGACCGGCCGACACCGGCTGGCGACCCGGCGCCGCGCCGTTCGCGTCGGCCCCGATCGGTCCGGACGCCCCGAGTCGGCGCGCGCGCCGCCGCTCGAAGACCGTGGCGAGCGGCACGGCGGTCGTGACCGTCGACCAGGTTCCGATGACGAGCCCCGCGAGCAGCGCGAGCGACACGTCCTGCAGGGAGTCGCCGCCGAGCACGGTGAGCGCGGCGAGGATCACCATCGCGCCGATCCCGGTGTTGATCGTCCGTGGGAGGGTCTGCAGGACGGCCCGGGACGCGACCACGCGGAACGGCTCGCCCGGTCGCTGGCGCCACTCCTCCCGGATCCGGTCGAAGACGACGACGGAGTCGTTGACGGAGATGCCGATGATCGTGAGCGCCGCGGCGAGGAACACACCGTCGACGGGCCGGCCGAGCCAGGCGAAGAGCCCGACGACGGCGAGCACGTCGTGGAGCATCGCGAGCACCGCAGCGAGCCCGAACGTCCACCGGAACCGGAAGGCGAGGTAGAGCAGCTGCGCCCCGAGTGCGACGGCGAGCGCGAGGAGCGCGTTGTTCCGAAGCTCCTCGCCGAGCGTCGGGCCGACGAGCTCGTCGGACTCCTTGGTCAGCTGCAGGTCCAGGGACTTCAGCGCGGTCTCGATCTGCGCGGCCTCGGCGTTGCCGATCGGCCGCGTCCGGACGCTGATCTCCTCCTCGCCGCCCTCGCCGGTGACCTGGACGACGGCGGTCGGGAACCCGGCATCGCTCACCGCCGCCCGGGCCTGCTCGACGTCGAGGGTCGTCGACGTGGTGTACTGCAGCAACCGTCCGCCGGTGAACTCGACTCCGAGGTTGAGCCCGCGCAGCGCGATGCCGGCGATGCTCACGGTGACGACGAGACCGCTGACGGCGAGGAACGCGCCGGTCTTGCGGGACAGGTCCGGCCCGCGCTCCTCGATGAGGCGCCGGACCCGTCCGGTCCCGGCGATACCCGTGACGCCGGGGTGCCGGGCGGCGTACCGGGTACGCAGCGCGAGCTCGGCGAGCACCCGGGTCACGACGAGAGCGGACACCATCGACGCGACGACGCCGATCCCGAGCGTCACGCCGAACCCGCGGACCGGTCCGGATGCGAGGACGAAGAGCAGCCCCGCGGCGATGAGCGTCGTGACGTTGGAGTCGAGGATCGCGGTCCAGGCCCGGTCGAAGCCCGCAGTGAGGGCGCTGCCCAGCCGGGCCCGCGGCGTCCGGGCGCTGCCGCGGGCCGTCGTGGCACTCGCGGCGTACTCCTCGCGGGCCCGTTCGAAGACGAGGACGTTCGCGTCGATGGCGAGCCCGATCGCGAGGACGAACCCGGCGAGCCCGGGGAGGGTCAGCGTCGCCCCGAGGTAGGCCAGCGCGCCGTACGCGAGGAGCGTGTACGACGCGAGCGCGAACGTCGCGAGGAACCCGACGAGCCGGTAGACCATGGTGATGAACAGCGCGGTGAGCGCCAGACCGATGAGGGCGGCCCGGGTCGAGGCCTCGATGGCGTCGTCGCCGAGTGTCGGGCCGACCGTCCGCAGCTCGATGGCCTCGACCGGCAGCGGGAGCGACCCGCCGCGGACGAGCGCGGCGAGGTCCCGGGCCTCGGCGTCGGTGAAGCTGCCCGTGATCTGGGTGGACCCGCCGCCGATGCCGGCGGTGCAGCCGATCGACGGGTCGACCTGCGGCGATGAGATGACCTGGTCGTCGAGAACGATCGCGACCCGGCGCCGGGGGTCGCCCGGCGCCGCGCACGCGGCGCCCCCGGTGAGCTGCTGCCACTGGCTGCCGCCGGGGCCGGTGAAGTCGATCGTGATGAACCAGCGCGGGCCCTGCTGCGGGTCGGTCTGCGGTGCGGCGTCCTCGACGGCGGACCCGCTGAGCGCGGCGGGGCCGAGCCGCAACGGCCGGCCGTCCTCGTCCGCGAGGGTCTGCTCCTTCGTCGGGTCGCCGGGTGGTGTCGTGCTGCCCTGCGCGCCGTCCGGCTGCCGGAGGTCCGCGGGATCGCCCGCGCCGAGCACGGGGTGGAACGTCAGCTGCGCCGTCCGGCCGATGACCGCGGCGGCCTCGCGGGGGTCCTGGACGCCGGGCAGCTCGACGATGATGCGGCGTTCACCGGAGCGGGCGAGGGTGGGCTCGGCGACGCCGAGCGCGTCGACCCGCCTGCGGAGCACCTCGAGCGCGCGGTCGGTGTTCTCCGCGTTCGCGACGACGCCGGCCCCGTCGCGGGTCTCGAGGACGATCTGGGTACCGCCGCGCAGGTCCAGCCCGAGCCGGGCAGGGATCATGAGGGCGGCTGCGAGGGTCGCGCCGACGACGGCGAGGGCCGCGAGGGCGCGGACGACGGTGCCGCGACCCATGGGTTCCTTGCGGCCGAGCGTCTCCCGGCGGCGGTCCTCGGGTTTCGGGTGGCCCGGGTCCGGGCGGCTCGACCCGCGGACGTCGGCGGGCACGGCGAACGGGTCGTCGTCGGGCGGGGTGCGGTCGGTGCGCGGCACAGCGGCCTCCGGAGGCGGGGCGACGCCGCGGGGGTCGGCCGCGACGCTCAGGTCTGCAGGTGATCGGGGCGCGTCTGCTGCGTGCGCAGCGCGTCGAGCACCGGCGGGGACCGGCCGGAGGCGGGGGCGACGGCGAGCCCCGCGGGCACGATGCCTGCGGGGAGCGGGAGGCGGTGCACGCCCGCGGCCGGGGGCGCAGGCGCGGCGAACGGGTCGTCGTCGGGCGGGGGGACGTGCCGGGGTCCCCCGTGCTGCTCGGAGGCCGGCCACCCGGAGCGGACCGTGCGTCCGGACGCGTCGTCCGCCGTTGCGTGCGAGGTGGGGTGGGACGTCTGGTGCGCGCCGCCCGGGCCCGAGCCTGCGGACGGCGCGACGAGGTGGGGGCGTCCCGCGGTGGAGCGGACGCCGGGGAACCGCGGGATGGCTGCGGCGCCGCCCGCCGGGGCGGGGAGCGAGCCGGCAACGGCGGTCGCTGAGGTCTGCGAGCCCGCGTGCGCGGCCGGGGCGGCGACGAGCGTGACGAGGGTCGCGAGCGCGGCGACGAGCAGCGTCACCAGGGTCGGCGCGGGCAGCGCCGAGCGCCTGTGCGTCACGCGACTCCCCTTCGTCGTTTCTGCGCGGCGGGCTCCCGAGGCCCGCGAGCCTTCGTGCGCGGCAGGGGCGGCCGGTGCCCGGAGGCCTCCAACTCCCTCACCGGCCGCCCCTGTCCTGCTCAACGACTCGATGCCCGCGGGGTTCCCGGATCTGGGCGACCACCACCGCCGGGACACGACCGCGCCCGGGCCCCGTTCACGGGGACCCGGGCGCAGACCCTCCCCCTCAGGGGCGGGCGGCGACGGGGGTCAGCGGTTGATACTGCTGCGTCGCATGCCGGCGACGACACTCACGCCGACAGCGGCGAGGACCACCTGGATGAGCAGCTCGATCCAGTCGATGCCGTTGGTGCTCGCGACGCCGAACGCACCCGCGATCGCGCTCCCGATGAGGGCGGCGACGATGCCGACGACGATGGTCAGCCAGATCGGGATGTTCTGGCGCCCGGGTGCCACGGCACGTCCGAGTACACCGATGATCAGACCGACGATGATCGCGGTGAAGATGCCTGTGACAGTCACTGGGTGCTCCTGCAGCTCGTCGGGCCCCCTCGTGGGGTCCGCTGTCTGTGGGATACCCATCTGACTGTGGGTCCAATCGTCGGTGGCCCCGCCGACGCCGTGATACCCGTCGCGAGCCCTGCCGCGGCCGGACGGTGCGGGGGCGGCGGGACCCGGGCGGCGCCAGGAGCGGCTGACAGGACCGGGTGACGGGAGCGGGTGACGGGAGCGGGTGACGGGAGCGGGTGACGGGAGCGGGTGACGGGATCGGGTGACGGGAGCGGCTACCGTGCCCGACGTGACGCGCCGCGGCTGGCTGCTCTTCGGAACGCTGTCCGTCATCTGGGGAACGCCGTACCTCTTCATCAAGATCGCGGTCGAGGAGCTGCATCCCGCGTACGTCGTGTGCACCCGGGTCGCGATCGCGGCGGCGCTCCTGCTCCCGGTCGCGGCGGTCCGCGGCCAGCTCCGGCCGACGCTCGCGCGGTGGCGGTGGGTCACCGCCTTCGCCGTCGTCGAGATCGCCGTGCCGTTCGGCTGCCTGGGGTTCGCCGAGACCCGGATCACGAGCAGCCTCACCGGCCTCCTCGTCGCCGCGGTGCCGCTCATGGGGGCGCTCCTCGCGTGGGGGCTGGGCCTGGACGACCGGCTCGACGGACGGCGTCTCGCGGGCCTCCTCGTCGGGCTCGCCGGGGTTGTCGCGCTCGTCGGCGTCGACGTCCGCGGCGGCGACCTGCTCGCCGTCCTCGCCGTCCTCGTCACGGCGTTCGGCTATGCGCTCGGCCCGATCATCGTCGCGGCCCGGCTCTCGGACGTCCCGAGCCTCGCGGTGACCGCGGTCGCGCTGGCGCTCAACGCGATCTGGTACGCGCCGTTCGCGTGGCTGGCCCGACCCGACGACGTCCAGGCCGTCCCGGCGTCCGCCTGGGTCTCGATCACCTATCTCGGCCTCGTCGCGAGCGCGCTCGCGTTCCTCGTGTTCTTCGCCCTCGTCGCCGAGGTCGGCCCGGCCCGGACGACCGTCATCACCTACCTCAACCCGGCCGTCGCCGTGGCGCTCGGCGTCGCGGTGCTCGACGAGCCGGTGACCGCCGGCATCCTCCTCGGCTTCCCGCTCGTGCTTCTCGGCTCGTGGCTCGCGACCCGCCGCTCCCGCGCCGCCACTCCGGAGGGCGCGCCCGCCTAACTGATGACATCGCGGCGCCACGGCGGGCGGGGCCGCTCAGTCCACGAGCGCCTGGTAGACCGCCTGCCGCAGCTGCGGTCGCACGGGGAGCGTGCTGCTCGGCAGCAGCTGGGTCATGAGGACGACGGTGAGCTGCTCCGCGGGGTCGACCCAGAACGCGGTGCTGGCCGCGCCTCCCCAGCTGTACTCGCCCGCCGAGCAGAGGTTCTTCTGTGCGGCGGCGTCGTCGACGACGGCGAAGCCGAGGCCGAAGCCGATGCCGCGCATCGGGCTCTCGGCGGAGACCGGGGTCCCGAACGCCTCGAGGTCCTGGCCGCCGGGCAGGTGGTTTCGGGTCATGTAGTCGACGGTCCGCGGGCCGAGCAGCCGGACGCCGTCGAGCTCCCCGCGGCGCAGGAGGAACTGGGTGAACCGGTGGTAGTCGAAAGCCGTCGAGACGAGCCCGCCGCCGCCGGAGAGCAGGGCCGGCGGCCGGGTGAACGCTCTGCCGAGGCTGTCGCCGGGGGTCATGCCGCCCGTCGTCGCGAGGTAGAGCCGGGCGAGCCGGCCGGCTCCCGTCGCGCCACCGGCGCCGTCCGGGTGCTCGGGCGAGCCGGCGTGGAAAGCGGTCTCGGTCATCCCGAGGGGGCCGAAGACCCGCTCGGCGAGGAAGGTGTCGAACCGCCGGCCGGAGACGACCTCGACGAGCCGCCCCACGACATCGGTGCAGTAGGAGTAGTTCCACCGCGTGCCGGGCTCGAAGACCAGCGGGAGCGAGGCCCACGTGTCGACCGCGGCGGCGAGGTCGGTGTCCGGCGGCGACCCCCACTCGTAGCCCTTGGCGCGCAGCATCGCGTCGACGGGGTGCATGCGCGCGAAACCGTACGTCAGGCCGGCGGTGTGGGTGAGCAGGTGCCAGACGCGGACCGGCTCGGTCGCCGGGACCGTCGCCGGCTTGAGGTCGGTGCCCCCGGCGAAGACCCGCGGGTCGGCGAACGCGGGGATGTACCGGCTCACCGGGTCGGTCAGCTCGAAGCCGCCCTCCTCGTAGAGCATCATCGCCGCGACCGAGGTGACGGGCTTCGTCATGGAGTAGATGCGCCACACGGTGTCCGGCTCGGCAGGCAGCCCGTCCTCGACGTGTCGGCGGCCGCCGACGCCGACGTGGACCACGCTGCCCCCGCGGGCGACGACGAGCACGTAGCCGGGCAGCCGCCCGGCGTCGACGTAGCGGTCGAGCAGGGCGTCGGCGCGCCCCAGCCGTACCTCGTCGACCCCGACCTCGGCAGGGTCCCGTTCCACCGTCACCGCGGGCATCCGGCGCTCCTTCCTGCCGCGTGGGGCCACAGATCGCGTGGGGCCACAGTAGGTATCCCCCGGACGGCTGGTTTGGCCGGTGGAGGGGGTGGTCCCTCGCACGTCCGGATGAGTCCACAAAGTAATCGACCGATCACATTGAGTTGCTGTCATTCTGTTCGGCGTGACGACGGTCGACACGGCCTCGCGAGGCCGGCCGCTCCGGCCCCCGCCGGAGGCGGTCCTCGCCCGGCCGCTGCACATCCGGCTGCTCGCCCGTGGGGCGGTCGGCCTGTGGTGGCTGACCGGCCTGCTCGGGGCGGCCGCCGCCGGGCTCCTCGTCGTCGACTCGGTGCTGACCCGGCCGGTCGTCGCCCGCCTCGTCGTGATGGGCATCGCGGCCTTCGCCCTGGCCGCCGGACTCAGCCTCCTCGTCGCCCGGCTCACCGGGCGCACGCTGGAGGCTGAGCTCGAGGTGCGGGAGGCGGCCGAGCGGGCGGCGCTCGTCGGCGGGCCCGTGGAGTCGGCCCCCGTGCTCGAGGCCGTCGCCGACGAGATCGTGGCGACGGCCGCCGAGGCCGCGGCGCGGGAGGCCGCCCGGCAGAGCGCCCCGGCGGCGTCGGTGGCCCGGCAGAGCGTGGTGCGGGACGCCGCGGTCGGGCAGGAGGGCGTCGCGGCGGACGAGGAGCTGCGCCGTCCCTGACGGCGCTCAACCGGCAGGGAAGAACCCGAGCACCGACCAGCCTCGGTCGACGAACCCGCACGCCTGCGCGACCCGGGCGGACGCGACGTTGTCCGGCGCATGGAGATAGGTCGGGACAGCCCCCTCCTGGAGGACCCGGCGCGCGGCCTGGGCGACGAGCCGCCTCGCGAGGCCCGTGCCCCGGGCCCGCTCGTCGGTGACGACGGCGAGCTCGTGCCCGAATGCGTCGTGCTTCTTGACGCCGACCCCGGCGACGTAGGCGTCGTGCTCGAGGGCGACGAGGACCTCGCCGCCGAACGGGTGCAGCCAGGCCGGGACGCGCGGGTCGTCCACGGGAAGCCAGATCCCGGCGTCCGGCAGCGGAGCGGGTGACGTCGTCCAGCGGAACGCCCCGCGCACGCCCGCGCCGGGGCGCCCGAGAAGGCTGGGGAGGGCGTCGAGGAGCTGCCGGACGCCGTCCGGACCCGGGCAGACGGCCGCGGCGAGCTCGGCGACGCCGTCCGCGCGGTCGGGGTCGACGCCGAGGACCGCCCAGCCGCGCTCCGTCATGACGCCGGTGGCGGGGGAGCGGCCGCCGTCCCAGCGCGGCTGCGCGGCCCGTGGGTTCGCGACCACGTCGAGCGGCCGTCGGGGCGGCCACGCCCCGGCCCACCGCGCCAGGTGCTCGGCGAGCTGGTCGGGGACCTCGTGCCCGGTCGGCGGGCCGGGTCGGGCGCCCGCCCGGGGGCCTGATCCTGGGACGGAGGACCGGGCAGCGGTGGCGTAGGTCTCGGGGGTCGGCACGGTGCGATCGTCTCCGGACGGCGTGCGGCCTGCCAGTCGTGGCACGCCCCGCGCCGCCCGAGCAGGGCACGACGACGCCGCCCGGCGTGGGCCGCGCCGTCCGGGCGCGAGGACCCGGAGCGACGCGGCTCGCGGTGCGGGAGGTGCGGGCGGCTCAGGCGGACGGCGAGGTGCTCGGCGCCTGCTCGGAGCCGCTCTGGCCACCCTGGCCGCTCTGGCCGTCGGGAGCGCCGGCCGGCGCCGGGTCGCCCTTGCCCATCCCGTCCTCGACGGCGGTGACGGTGAAGTCCTTGTCGAGCTTCACCGTCACCTCGGTGCCGTCGGCCTTGGTCATGTGGGCCTCGTACTCGGCGTCCCCGGCGTCGGTCTCGACCCGGTAGACCGTGCCGCCCGGCACCGCCTCGAGCGCCGCGGCCTTGACCTTGGCCGCGGTGTCGCCGGTGAGCACCGTCTCGTCGTCGCGGACGGAGGCCGAGCCGTGGTGGTCGCCCCCGCCGTGCCGACCAGGAACGCCCTGCCGGTCCTGCTGGGTCTGGCTCTGCTCGGAAGACCCGGTCGACGGGCTCTGGGTGCTCGACGAGCCGGACGACGCCGCGGACGCGCTGAGGGTGCCGGCGATGACGCCGCCGCCGAGCGCACCTGCTGCGACGAGGGCCACGGCGAGAGCCGTGTGTCGCCCGCGCCGTCCGGACGGCGGCGAGGTGGGCGGGATGTACTGCTCCATTGCACTGTCCTCCTCGGGTGCGGGCTGCGGTCGCCGCCCGCGTGGTCCCAGAGGACGGGTCGGGGCTGTGTCCGCTGTCGGTCGTCGCTGTGGCTGGGCTGTGACCCGCGGCCGACGCGGCCCGGCCGCGGCGTCCGGTCGCCGCGCCGTACAGTCCTGTCGTGCCCGCGGTCCGCGTCCTGCTCGGTCTTGCTCTGCTCGTCGGTGCGTTCGGGGTGGCCACGGGGGCATTCGTGCAGCTGCGGCGCGGCGTCGAGCTCCGGCCCCGCGAACCGGGTGTCGTCCGCGACGTCCGCGACGTCCGGCGGCGCGCCGCGGCGGCGCTCACCGAGGCGGTCGGGGTCGGCGTCCTCGCGCTCGGTCTCCTCGTCCACGTCCGACCGCTCGTCTGGTTGGGGGCGGTCACGACGGTGGCGGGCGCGCTCGCGATGTCCGTGGCCCGCCGGGGTCTGGCCCGCCGTCCGGGCCGGTGAGACGCTGGGATCGCCGGGGCCGGGCCCGGTGGTCGGTGTCCCGGTCGTGACGAGGGAGTCGCGATGGATGCGTTGCAGCGGCTGGCGATCGATGCGTGGAGCGGCGCGGAGTACAACCGCCGACACCAGCAGCGGTACGGGGTGGACCTGCGGCCGCGCACGCTGACCGCTGAGGCCCCCCTCGTGCTCGGGCTGCTGGACACCGTCGGCGCGGCCGACAGCCTGGCGAACGCGGTCGCCGCGGCGGGCTGCGCCTGCGACGGACCGCCGGGCACCGGGCACCGGCACGACCCGGCGGCGGACGCGCGCTGCCGGCTCCACGACGCCCTCGCCAGGTACCGGTGGACGCGGGAGACCACGCATCTCATGTGATCCTGGGTGCATGCAGCCTTCCGGTGTCGACCTCGCGGCCGCGCTCGCCTCGTTCACCGAGACGTGGTGCCCGCGGACGGTCGCCACGGTGAACGACTACGACGTGCGCGTCGTCCACACCCGCGGCGAGTTCACACCGCACAGCCACCCGGAGACCGACGAGCTCTTCCTCGTCCTTTCCGGCGAGCTGACGATCCGGACGGACGACGGCGACGTCACGCTCGGGGCCGGGCAGCTGTACGTGGTCCCCCGGGGCGTCAGGCACCAGCCGGTCTCCCCGGGCGACGCGGACGTCCTGCTCCTCGAGCCCTCGGCCACCGTGAACACCGGCGACACCCCGAGCGAGCTCACGTCGCCGCGGCGGGTCGGCTGAGCGGCGGCGAGGTCGCGGCGGACGTCATCGAGGACGTCGTCCGCCGGCTGCGTGCCGCGGGCTGCGTGTTCGCCGAGGACGAGGCGGCGCTCGTCGTCGCGCAGGCCGGGTCGGCGGCGGAGCTCGACGCGCTCGTGGCTCGTCGTGCGGCGGGCGAGCCGCTCGAGCACGTCCTCGGCTGGGCGTCGTTCCGCGGGTTGCGCATTGTCGTCGCCCCGGGGGTCTTCGTGCCGCGGGTGCGTTCGGAGCTCCTTGCGCACCAGGCGGTCCGCTGCGCGGAGCGGGCCGGACGCCGACGGCCCGACGGCCCGCGGCCGGTCGTCGTCGACCTCTGCTGCGGGACGGGTGCGATCGGGCTCGCCGTCGCGGCCGGGATGCCCGGGGTCGAGCTGCACGCGTCGGACGTCGACCCGGCGGCCGTGGCGTGTGCGACGGTGAACCTCGCGCTGCTCGCCGGGTCGCCGCCGCCGGCGGTGTACGAGGGGGACCTCGACGGCGCACTGCCCGGCCACCTGTCCGGCCGGGTCGACGTCCTCGTGGCCAACGTGCCCTACGTGCCGACGGCCGCGATCGCGACGCTGCCCGCCGAGGCCCGGCTGCACGAGCGCACTGTCGCGCTCGACGGCGGACCAGACGGGCTCGATGTCGTCCGCCGGGTCGCCGTACTCGCTCCGGGCTGGCTCGCCCCGGGTGGCGCCGCGCTCGTCGAGACGACCGCCGCCCAGGCACCTGCCGCCGCGGAGGCGTTCGCGAACAACGGGTTGGCGCCCTCCGTCGTGTCCAGCGACGAGGTCGAGGCGACGGTCGTCGTCGCGACCGCGCACCGGGCGGGGTGACCGTCGGGCATCAGCGTCCTTCGTGGACGGGGACTGAAGAACCCCGCCGACAGGGCCGGCGAGACGGTGCGGCTTATCGCACGCCAAGGCTCACGCTCGTAGCGGCGCTGAGGCAGCCCTGGACGTCGCCACCCTCGAGGGAGGCCCGAGGGGGTGGACGTGGGGAGGACGTGGGGAGGACGGCCGCAGGACTGCCGACGGACGAATCCTCGGGCATCTATCGCTTGTCCATGGGCGGTGTGCCCCGTCGGACATCCGCGCGCTGGGTTGGCGCGACGAGGCCGTAGGCCACCCAGGCTCATCAGATGCGTGACGTACGGCCCTGGTCGGGAGGCCTCGGACGTTCGACCCTGGCGTTGTCGAGATTTGTCGTCCGGTGGGGCGGCGGAGGTGTTGTGATGGGGCCTCTGATCTGGATCGCCATTGCGCTGCTGGGCATCGGCGCGGTCATGCTCGTCGCGGGCGTGGGAGCCCCCGGCCTGTGGATCGCGGTGATCGCGGTGGGCGTGGCCTTGGTTGCCATCTCCAGGAGGAGGTCGAACAAGGCAGCGCGGTGACGACAGCCGTGACCCCGCGACGTTCACCCGGACCGTCCAGGTGTCGAGGGTTCCGCCCGGGACACCGTGGTCGACGCGACGGTTGCTGCAGGGTCGAACGACGTGTCCCCACCCGGCTCAGCCCGCCCTTCCTGGCCCGGTCCGGAGCATCCACCGCGGGGCCGCGATGCAGGTCGCTCGACCGCCGCTCAGCCTCTCGACCGTCGGCACACTACGGCCGGGCCAGGACGGCATCACCGAGTACCTGGACCACGCCGACGTGTGGCTTCTGCGGCTCCACCTGTCCTCCTCCTCCTCCTCCTCCTCGTGGTGTCCATCCTGCCCTTCCCGACCAGGCTGCTGGCCGAGAGCGTGACCCCTGTCCGAGAGGCTCACTCCAGTTCCGGGCCTCGGCGGGCTCGTCGTGATGATCTTGCTCGGCATCCCTCTGCCGGTGGTTGCGGTCCTGGGACATGTGGCCATCGCGGTGTTCTACGTCGTCCCGTTCCGATCCTTCAGGTCGCACGCGACGAGCCAGCCGCCCGAGACCTGACCAGGTGACGGGTCTCGTGACGACGAGGGCGACAGACGCAAGGCCGCTCTCCACCCGCACCGGCGCCCGACAGGAACCGGCCGACCCTGAGGCTGGGGTTCGCACTCGTGCGGCGTTCCGATACACGGCCGCGACCCGGGGCATCGTCGAGTAGTTGAAGCAGGCGATGGACTGGGCGATGAGCAGGGACTGCAGCAGCCGTGCTGCGAGGCCGGCCCACGACTCTGTGCCGGCGTCGATGACCTCCGTGCTCGTGCGTACCGTGCCCGCCGGCCCCGCGCGCGTAGCCGAGGCCGGCGGCCAGGAACAGCAGCGAGATGATCACGATCAGGCTGTCCATGAACGGCGAGGTACCGATGACGCTTCCGGTCTGCGGACCTCGCAGCGGTGCCCGTGGAGGCACCGTGATCAGCGCGATGACCGCGATCGCAACGAGCAGGTACGGGCCCGTACGACGCGGCCCGCGCTGCTCGGCCTGCGGGGTATCGCGGGCGCGTCATCGGCGGTCTGGATCCCTGCGCTGCTGGCGTCCGGTGCCAGGACGGGTCATAGGCGCCAGGCCCGCTCCACCACGCGCGAGGTTCATCAGTGCGAGCAGAACGTGAGCATGAGGGTCGTCCGCGGCCTCATGGTCACCGCGTGCAGCGCGCGGTCGGCGTCACCGGGAAGTGCGTGGTTCGGGCGCAGACGGATCCGGTCGTGCGCGTGGCCGGCATGGATGCCGGAGCGGCTGTCTCGCTCCTCGATCTGCATCCGATCGGCATCTGTCCGCGGCGCGGGCTGCACCTGCGGGCGGTTGAGGCGAACGTCGTCATCGCGACCGTGCACAGGGCAGGGTGATCGTCGGCGTCAACCGTGCGCGCTCGCCGTGACGACCGGGCCGTCCAAGGAGTCGCTGTGCGGCGGCGCACCGAGACCGGAACCTGGGGCGCGCTTCGCGTCGTTGAGAGCTCGGCAAGCTCCGGGGCCGGCGCCGAAGGACCCAGGTTTGATCCGGCCCGTACCGAGATCAGCTCGTGGAGTACTCCGTCCAACGGTTGTACCGCTCGATCTCGTAGCCGCGGTTGACGCGGAATTGGAACACCATGCCGAACACCGCCACCGCCGCGAAGATGAGGAACCACAGTGGGTGGTCGTCGAGGACCATCTTCGCGCCGCGCTCCGCGATGGACTCGGGCGTGGCGGGACTGATGAGGAGCAGGAAGGTCCCGACGATCGCCCACGCGCCCAGCACCGCGGTCGAGACGATGACAAGGGCTTTCTGGAGGTTAAGGACCAAGGCCGCGATCGCGAACGCGATGCCGACGGCGACACCCAGGATCCACATGATCACGTCCAGGTCGGCCCCCATCAGGCTGAACAGGCCGGCGACGAGGGTGTACCCGAGCGACCCGGCGGCGATGGCCACCGCGACCATCCAGAACAGGTAGGAGAGGACGGCGAAGAGCAGGCCGACGAAGAAGCCGACCACCCAGCTGGTCGTGGTGGACAGGAACCCGTCACCGAACAGCGCCTGGACCGAGTGGGCACCGAACGACACGCCGAAGAAGAACCCGTAGATCGGCAGGAGGATGAGGAACAGGCGGTAGCCGGCGAATGCGACGAGGCTGCCGAGAAACAGCAGGAGCGTCGCACCCACGATGGTCCCGATGACGGAGCCTTCCATACCTGGTCTCCTTGGTCGGAGTGGGATCCCATGCGGTGACGCGGGCATCCTGCCACCGTGAGGGGCCCTGAGCGAGCATCTCGAGGACCCCGCGCGTCACCGACTTCGGACGAGGGTCCACGAGCCGGCCGCACCACAATCCTGCCGACCCGCATCCCGGCGTCAGCGAGCACCTGGCCGCCCTGCGAGGACGAGGGGTTGCCCCGAGCTCAGGGCCGGAGCGGGTCGACCGTTCCAACAGCCCAGCGGTCTACTTAGGCTTAGGCAGGTCTGCCTCGGCGTCGACGGCCGCCCGTGCCCCACCCGTGCCCGGACGCGCTGCTGGGACAATCCGGTGTTCCACCCGAGCCAGCTCGACGGGGAGCGCCAGCACCTCAGCCGGCAGTACCGACTCCTTGGCGCCGGTTCGCGGGGTTCTTCGACCCACAACCACTGGGTGATCGCCCACCGTACGCAAGACGATGGCCTCGATCCCGTCCAGCCCAAGGGTCGAGGCCATCATCCCGCACACGACCTGCACTACAGCAGATCACCGCGCCCGACTTCCTCGGTCGAAGGAGCCAACTCCGCACGGGTGCCCAGCCATGTGGCGCGCCGGCGCTCCCGGTCAGTTGGTCGTCATGCGGCCGCCGTGGCGGCCATGACGTGCGCCGGCACCGCATCCTGCTCACCTGCTGTCCCGCGACGGGCCATCCACTTTCCGAACTCCCACGCGATGAAGAGCACCAGGGCCGGAGCGGCGCCGATCAGCCATTGGCCGCCGGAGAGGGCCTGGGTGCCGAGCAGCGACGTCAGCGCGCCGCCACGGGCGATCATGAGTGCGAGGGCGACCTCCGCCAGTGCCGTGATGTTGACGGTCCGGTTGTCGAAGGTCTCCACGCGCAGAATCGACGCCTTTTCGTCGCGGCTTTCGAAGGCCGCGACGACGAGCATCAGGGAGAATGCCACGAGGCCCATGGTGCTGCCGATCTCGACCTTGTCGTACTGGTTCTCGCCGAAGACGATCAACAGGTTGATCGCCACGGACATGAATACGCCGACCGTACCCACAGTCGTGATGACAGCGCGGGACATGATCGACGCTGCGCGCGGTCGGGGTTTGCGCTTCATGAGCCCGGGGGTCTCTTTGTCCAGGCCCAGCGCGATACCGACAGGTGCGGTGATCAGGAAGTTGACCCACAGGATCTGGACGGCGGAGAAGGGCTGCCCACCGGCGATGTTGAGGACGCTGGCCATCAGGAAGGTCACCACGTACGTGACCAGCGCGACCAGCATGAAACGGATGTACTTCAGCATGTTGTCGTAGAGCTTGCGGCCCTCGGAGACGGCACGCACGATGGTGGCGAAGTTGTCGTCGGTGAGGATCATGCGACCGGCGTTCTTGGCGACCTGGGTGCCGGTGCCCATCGCGATGCCGATGTCGGCGGCCTTGATGGCCGGGGCGTCGTTCACTCCGTCACCGGTCATGGCCACTACGTCGTCCTTCTTGCGCAGTGTCTCGACCATGAGCACCTTGTGCTCGGGGGCCACGCGGCCGACGACGCCGATGTTGTCGATGCGATCAAGACGTTCGGCCTCGGACATCGCCGCCAGCTCGGTGCCGAGGATGGCCTCTCCGGGGATGCCGAGCTGCTTGGCGACTGACGCACCAGTGACCACGTCGTCTCCGGTGACCATCCGCACGCGGATGTTGGCGTCCTGGGCGGATCGGACGGCATCCAACGACTCTGGCCGGGGAGGATCGATCATCCCGACCAGTGCCGTCATCTGCAGGCCCTGGACGGTGGACAGCAGGTCGCCCTCGGGGTCGAAGTCCTTGGGGTCGAGATCCTTCATGGCTGCGGCCATCACTCGCAGACCCTTGCCGCCGAGGCGCTCCATCTCCTGGTCTGCCCGCGCGTTCTGCTCCGGACCCCAGGGGACGGTCCTGCCCTTGGCGAGGGCGGAGGTGGCCCGCCCGATCACGGCCGGGCCGGCGCCCTTGACGAAGACGCGTACGACGGTGTTCCCCGACTCGTCCTTGGTATCGCAGAAGGCGGCCATGAGCTTGTAGGTGGGATCGAACGGCAGGGTCGCCAGCCGGGGGTAGGCGTCCCGGGTGCCTTCGATGTCGAGCTTCGCCTTGTGCCCGAGGACCAGGAGCGCACCCTCGGTGGGGTCACCCACCACCTTGCCGTCGACGAGCGTGGCGTCGTTGGTGATCAGGAACGGCAGGATCGCGTCCTCGATGGTGTTGGTGTTGCCCGCGCTGTGGTGGACCTCCCCGTCGAGGCCGTAGCCCATCCCGCTGATCGCGTAGCGGTCCGTGGGGTCGATCACCTCGACGACCGTCACCTGGTTCATCGTGAGCGTGCCGGTCTTGTCGGAGTTGATCGCCGACGTCGAGCCGAGGGTCTCGACCGAGTCGAGGCTCTTCACCACGGCGCCGTGCGCAGCGAGCTCCCGGGACCCGCTGGACAAGATCACCTGAAGTACGGTCGGCATGGCCATCGGCACCGCCGCCAGCGCCAGCGCGATGGCCGTGGTGAAGATCACCTCGGTCGATTGCCCGCGGGAGATCCCCAGAGCGAACATGATCGCGATGGTCAGGCCAGCGGCTGCCGCGATCCACAGCGTCAACGTGTCCAGCTGCTTGGTCAGCGGGGTCTTGAGGGTGGGAGCCGACTTCAGCATCCCGGAGATGTTGCCCACCGCGGTGTCGGCGCCCGTCCCGGTGACGATCATGACTGCCGCTGCCGTGGGTCACCGGGGTGTTCATGAACGCCATGTTCGACTGGTCTCCCAGGACCGGGTTCTGATCGGTGATGACCTCGGCGCTCTTCGAGGCGGGAACGCTCTCACCGGTCAGCGCGGACTCGTCGATCTGCAGGGAGGTGGCCTCGACGAGCCGCCCGTCGGCGCAGACGTCGTCACCTGCCGCGAGCAGGACCACGTCGCCCACGACCACCTGGTCGGCGTCGACCTTGACCTCGGTTCCGTCGCGACGGACCCGGGCTGATGTCTTGAGCATCGACTGCAGGGCGTTCATGGCGCTCTCCGCCTTGCCCTGCTGGCGCATCCCGCCCAGCGCGTTCAGCGCCGTGATCAGCAGCACCACCACACCGGTGGCGATCTCGCCGATCAGGATCGACGCGATCGCCGCCGCCGACGAGGATGATCTGCATGTAGGACTTGTACTGGGCCACGAACAGCTTCCACCCGGGCGGCGCCTTCTCGGCGGGAAGGGCGTTGGGTCCGTCCTTCGTCAGCCGCTCGGCCGCCTTCGCCGCGGACAGACCGCTGGCCGGGTCGACGCCGAGCTTGTCGGCGACCTCCTCAGGTGAGAGCGCGTACCACTTCTCCCTGCCCCGCCGGCGGCGGCCGGAGCGCCACCCATACCTGACTCCACGGTCTTCTCCGTCATCGTCGGTCTCCTCTCCGTCATGGGCTGCCGTTCGGGTCCGCGCACTCAGAACGGCGTCGGGATGTGGTGCAGGGGCAGGTCCGGCTCCACGTATCCGCGGGCGCTCGGCTTCCTGGGCATCTTCACGTCTTGGGGTGGGAGCGGCTCGTACGGGATCTGGCTGAGCAGGTGGGAGATGATGTTGAGCCGGCCGCGCTTCTTGTCGTTGTTGTCCGCGACGAACCACGGCGCCCATGCGGTGTCGGTCGCGGCGAACATCGCGTCGCGCGCCCGGCAGTAGTCGTAGTGGCGGCTGTAGGACTTCAGGTCCGTGGGGGAGAGCTTCCAGATCTTGCGTGGGTCCTCGATCCGGTTCTCCAGTCGCCGGGTCTGCTCGTCGACGCTGACGTTGAGCCAGTACTTGACCAGGATGATGCCGTTGTCGACCATCGCCTTCTCGACAGCTGGCACCTGCTCGAGGAACTTCGCGGTCTGCTCCCGGGTGCAGTAGCCCATGACCGGCTCGACGCCGGTGCGGTTGTACCAGCTGCGGTCGAAGATGGCGACCTCGCCGGCCGACGGGAAGTGGGCGATGTAGCGCTGGACGTACATCTGCGACTTCTCGCGCTCGGTCGGGGTGGGCAGGGCGATGTGCTTGAACACCCGCGGGCTCGTCCGCTCGGTGATTCGCCGGATGGTGCCGCCCTTGCCTGCTGAGTCCAAGCCCTCGAACACGATGCAGACCTTGGCCCCGGAGGACTTGACCCACTCCTGCATGGCCACCAACTCGCCCTGCAGGCGGCGCATCTCCTTCTCGTACTCCTTCCTCTTCATCCTGGGCTCTGCGGCAGAGGCTGCGTCCCCCTCGGCGGAACCCGGCGTGGTCACGTCCGACGACGCCGCCGTGTCCACCTTCTTGCCTTTTTTGCCTTTCTTGCCCATCGATCCAGTCCCCTTTCCGGAGATCCAGTGATGTCGCACCACGATGCCGCACGATGTCCGGCACTCAGTCAGCGTCGCAGGTGCCTCCTCGAGCGCGCGTAGGAAGTCCCGGGAGCCATGGTCAGGACGGTCAGGCCAGCTCCAGCGGCCGGGGACGAGCAGGCAGTGGACGGCGAGGGCGCCGAGCAGGATCGCCGTCAGCGCGAACAGCGGGAACGCTGGCACAGCCACCAGCAAGAACACCGCGCTGAGCGACGCACGCGCCGAGCACGAGGCTCGCCCGGCGCCCGGCGACCAGCAGGGCTGCGCCGAGGACGACCGACCACCCGAGAACCCATGACCCAGCCACGGCCAACGGCCTCCCAGGACGTGGCGGTAGGTTTCCCACGACGTGCTCCTTTCCAGCCGAGCGGTCCGGCCGATCGAGGCGGGCCCCGGTGTCGCGACCGGTCCTGGGCGGCTCTTGCTGCTGAGCCTTCCGCCGACCGGGACGGACAGCATCACCTGGCGCGGATGATGCCGGAGTCCACCTGGCCCCCAAGACCTCCCCAGACCCAGGCCAACGTTGCCCGCAAGACCGCCGAAGGACACTCCAGACTCGAGATCCTCCGCTGCCTCACGTGCTACCTCGCCCGCGAGTGCTGCTACCGCTCAACCCGGGGCCGCCACCCACGAAACCACGACGAGGAGAGGAGAGCGTCAAACTCAAACCAAACCCGGTCCGGATGGACGAAAGGTGTATCTGGCGGGTCTCGCCGAGGGAGCACCATCGGAGTTGATCCAGTGCGAGGGGTGTGAACGACGGTCCTTCGCGGGGAGCGGTTCTCGAGGCGGGCGTCAGATGTGTAGTCCCTCCCGAATCGTGGGGGTTCGTCCATGCGGCGCGTCCCGGTCGGGGGCGGTGTTCTCGTGGGTGATGGGGGCCATTCTGGCGCCGGCGCTGCGCAGGAGCTGCCTCGAGCAGCTGGGCCTTGCTGGAGGACGGCCGGCGGGACGTCGGCCAGGGCAGATCCGTCACACGCCGGTCCGAGCCTCGAGTTCTCCGCTGGCCACCGCGTCCGCCAGGCGTTGGTGGTCTCGCTCGTTCTGGTCGGCGTAGGCCGACGCGAACCGGGCGATCGCGTCGTCGAACGTGGGGCCCCTGCCAAGGTACGCAGCGATCGCCAACCGGTCGCCGGACCGGGCGTGCGAGCGGGCCATCGACCAGCCGCAGGCCCTTGTGTATGCGTGCAGACCGGCCTCAGGCATCGTCGAAAGGTCTACGGACGCCTTCCAGTCCCAGAGCTGGCGCACATAGTAGTCGTGTTCCCTGCCCTCAAGGCCCCGACTTCTCTGCCAGCTGAGGAAGATATCGGTGGCTGCATGCGAGATCCGCTGGCCCTGCACGACTCGTTCGCCGTGGTTGTCGAACGTGCTGGCGCCCAGGTAGGGCTCCAGAACCGACGACTGAGCCTCCTTGGCCTGCAACACCAGCGGATCCAGGCCATTTCGACCGACGAGCAGAGCCACCCAGGCGCGCGTGCCGACGCTACCGACCCCCACGACCTTGCGCGCCAGGTCGACGAACTGGTACGTGCCCAACAGATACCGGCGGTCCTCGTCGAGACCCGCGGCATACTGCGCAAGCAGCTCGCGGACGTAGTCCTCCTCACGGTGGGCATGCCTGGGGTCAAGCAGCTCCCGGAAGGGGACAAGCAGCGGCGGAACACTGCGGAAGCACAGCTTGCCGTCCACCCGGTGGGTGAGCTTCTTGACTGCGCGCAGGCTCGTCTTGCGCCTCGCCCTGGCGAACGGCTTCGCGAACATGATCCGCCCCTTGGGGTCCAGCGCCCCGCCGAAGCGATCGACGAGCTCAGTCGCGTTCAGCCGGTCATACCAGACGTCCAGATGGCTCTCGTTGGCGAACCCGTGCATTCCGAGGCGATACTCGCGTGCACATGCGGTCACGAGACGCCGTCGGCGGCCAGCCGACAGCCCGACGTCGCGACCGGCGATCTCCACGCTGGCCGCCATGCGCTTGACGTCCCACTCCCAGGGGCCGGGCAACGTCTCGTCGAAGTCGTTAGGCCCGAACACGAGCCTGCGGTCCGGGGCCGCGAAACCACCGAAGTTGGAGACGTGTGCATCACCGCACGCCTGCACCACAATGCCTGAGTCCGGAGTCGCTGCGAGATCGGCCGCCATGATGGCCGCCGCGCCACGGTAGAAAGTGAACGGCGACGCCAACATCCGCCCGTACCGGATCGGTACGAGTTCCTGGACGCGGGTCGCAGCCTGAGCACGGAGCACCTCGACCGGATCAGACCGTCCCGGTGACGGCCTCCAGTCGCCATGGGCCGACCTCGGAACGACTCCCCGGGCGGCTCGCCCTCGATCGGCCGACTCGCCGCCCTGCAGGATCGGGTGATCCATCGCCGTCCGGTTCCTCGGTCCGTTCACTGATCCCATCCGTCACCATACCGATCGGCCCAGCCTCCGTGGCGAAAGTCTCCCGGACGACCAGTAGTGCGCTGTGAGGTGCCTGGCGTCTCGGCTCATTGGAGGCGTGTGGTACTTGTCGGCTCCGGGTGTGAACGACCGGGCGTGGCGCGGGTGCGGGCTCAGCTGGAGGAGTTCGCGGCGGGGCTCCCCGCTCGGATCAGCGGGCCACCGGGTTCCGGTATCCGCGGGGGCCATGCACGCGGTCACCGAACGGGGTGGTGCCGGACTGGCGGTTGTTCGTGCCGCAGTCCGGGGACGAGACCTGCGTGCCGGACGGAGCAGAGGCGGGTGGCCGACCCCCACGCGAAGCGGCTGCAGGAGAACGGCACCACGATCGATGAGGCGGGGCGAAGCCACGGGTACGCACGCAGGTCCCTGCCGGGACCGGCTCGCCACCGTCCAGCCTGCGCAGGGCGGCCTCGCGGACCCTTGACGCGCAGCGGTAGCGGCCGAAGTGGTTGATGGCGTTGGAGATGCTCGACGAACTCGGCCAGCGGGGGCACCAGCCACGTTGGCCCGGTGGCGCCAGGGCTCCCGCACCGAACCGCCGAATGCGCCGAGCAGATCGTCGAGCTGGCCAACGAGCGCTGCGACCAGGAGAACATCATCGCCCAGCTGAAGAGCGGGATCAACGCCCTGCGGGTACCCCTGTACGACCTGGTCTCCACCTGGGCGTGCATGGTGATCGTCGCCCTGGCCTGGAGCTGCCCACCGCCGCACGGCGGAGATCACCGTCGGTCCACCCGACCGCCTGGTTAGGGTGTCGCCGAGGAGGTGGTCACGCGTGCACGAGGTCGCGGACTTCCTGCGCCGCCACCCTCCGTTCGACTCCCTGGACGAACCCGCTCTCGCCGCCGTGGCGGATGCCGCGGAGATCGAGCACCACCCACGCGGGGCCTCGATCCCGTCCGGCGGAGACGCCGCTGCGCATATCGGCTACGTCGTCCGTGCCGGCGAGGTTGAGCTCCTGGCCGAGGGTCGACTGCTCGACGCCGTCACCACCGGCGAGGTGTTCGGCCTGCCCGCCCTCCTGACCGGCGACCGCGTGGCGGTCACGGCGCGGGCTGCGGACGACGTCGTGCTCTACCGGATCCCAGGCGACCTCCTCGTCGCGGCTCTGTCACGCCCCGACGGCCAGCGGTTCGTCGCGCGCCCCGCGGTCCCCCGACCGGGCGAAGGCGTTCGCGCCGCGGCACCGGAGCGCCCCCTGGCCACGCTGGTCCGACCCGTGGTCGTGTGCGGTGCCGACGCCACCGTGGGCGAGGCGGTCACGCAGATGGAGGACGTGGGTACCAGCAGCGTCCTCGTGCGCCGGTCCGACGGCGGCCTGGGCGTCGTCACCGACCAGGACCTGCGCCGCCGCGTGCTGGCGCCCGGACGGGGCACGCACGTGACGTTGGGTACCGTGATGACGCCCGACACCGTGACGGCGCCTGCGGACGCCACGGTCTCCGACGCCGTTCTGCTCATGCTCACCCGCTCGATCCGCCACCTACCGGTCCTCGACGCCGCCGGGAGGGTGCTCGGCATCGTCGAGGACGTCGACCTCCTGGGGGCCCAGGGGGGCGACAGCTTCCGGCTGCGCCGGTCCCTTGGGCGCGCCTCCGACGTGGCTGCGCTGCAGGCTCTGGCTCCCGGCATCCTGACCTGGACCCGCGACGCCGCCGCCGCGCAGCTGCCCGCACGCCAGGTCGTCGCCACCCGGTCCGTGCTCGTCCATGCCCTCCTGGAACGGCTGACCACCCTGGCGCAGGATCGAATCCCGCCTCCCGCGTCGCAGCCGCAGGTCTCCTGGGCGGCTCTGGGCAGTCTCGGCAGGGGCGAGGACTTCCCCGGGTCGGACGTGGACACCGCGCTGGTCTGGGACGGACCCGACGACGACGCGCAACCGTGGTGTGCAGCCCTGGGCGCCGATGTCATGACGGGCCTGCGTGCCTGCGGCGTCACACCCGACCCCAACGGGGTGGACGTCGACGACCCGCGCTTCGCGCGGTCGGTGACCGGCTGGCGCACGGCGGTGCGCACGTGGGTCCACGAGCCGCAGGTCGATGACGCCGTGACCTACCTGTCCGTTCTGGCCGATGCCCGGCAGGTCGGCGAGCAGGGTCCGGGGCTGGACGCACTGA
Organism: uncultured Actinomycetota bacterium; assembly: GCA_963750565.1. Lineage (GTDB taxonomy): Bacteria > Actinomycetota > Actinomycetes > Actinomycetales > Kineosporiaceae > R-H-3. The sequence goes on from CAVVRA010000004.1 coordinate 192,982, forward strand.
CGGTCCCGCCCGACCGTCGCCTCCTGCGGCTGCTGGCGCGCGACGCTGTGCGTCACCGGCCGCCGACGGGTTTCGTCCGCGGCCTCGTGGTCGCCCACTCGGGTGAGCACCGCGGCCAGCTGGACCTCAAGCGCGGCTGCCTGCGGCCTGTGGTGAGCCTGGGCAGGTGGGCGGGGCTGGCCGCGGGCAGCCCCGCGCGCGGGACGGTCGAGAGGCTGCGCGCGGGAGCCCGAGCGGGGCTGCTGCCCGAGCCGGAGGCCGAGTCGCTGGTGGAGGTCATGGACCTGCTCATGACGCTGCGGCTCGACCTCCATCTGGCGGCATGCGCCGACGGCGAGCAGCCGCAGGACCACCTCGACCCGCGCGACCTCAGCCCGCTCATGCGACGCTATCTCAGGGACGCGTTCCGGCTCGTCGCGAGCGTGCAGAACCGGATGGAGGCCGACCTGGGGTCGGGTCGCTGGTGAGCCTGCCCGCTGCCTGGACCGCTCGGCACCCCGGGCCGTCCGCTGCCGCCGTCACAGCGCGTCCCACCCGGGACTGCGGTCCCGGGTGGGTCCTGCGCGCCGAGGTCTACCGTGCCGAAGGTCTGAGCTCTACCGTGCCGAAGGTCTACCGTGCCGATCGGAGCCGGTGTGGACCTGGGTCGCCGATCTGGCAGCAGCGGCGCTGCGGCGCCTGGAGGAGGTCTTGTGATGGCCCAGACCCCGAGACGCGGCCACGCCGGCGTCGAGTCGACGATCGAAGGCGCCGAGTACTTCCAGAAGAGGCAGCTCGAGAAGGGTGTGGCCGGCTGGGTGCTGCTCGCCGGCCTCGGTGTCGCCTACGTCATCTCCGGAGACTTCGCCGGCTGGAACTTCGGTCTCGGCGAGGGTGGGTGGGGAGGCCTACTCGTCGCCACGATCGTCATGGCCGTCATGTACCTGTTCATGGTGCTCGGCCTGGCGGAGCTGTCTTCCACCATCTCGACCACGGGCGGCGGGTACGCCTTCGCGCGGCGTGCCATGGGACCGTGGGGCGGGTTCCTCACGGGCACCGCGATCCTCATCGAGTACGCGATCGCCCCGGCCGCCATCGCCAACTTCATCGGCGCCTACGTCAACAGCCTCATCGGGCTCGACGGCTGGTACGTCTACCTGTTCTTCTACGTGGTCTTCGTCGGTCTCCACCTGTACGGCGTGGGCGAGGCGCTCAGGCTCATGTTTGCCATCACGGCCATCGCCGTCCTGGCCCTCGCCGTGTTCGTCGTCGCGGCGGCCCTCCAGTTCGACCCGTCCAACCTCAGCGACATCCCGGCCGACCCGGACGCCATCGGGTCCAGCACTTTCCTCCCCTTCGGGGCCATCGGGATCTGGGCCGCGCTGCCGTACGCCATCTGGTTCTTCCTCGCCATCGAGGGCGTCCCGCTGGCCGCCGAGGAGTCCAAGAACCCGGCCCGTGACATGCCGCGCGGCATCATCGCCGGAATGCTCACGCTGATCCTCTTCGCTGCGGCGATCCTGGTGACCGCCCCCGGCGCGGCCGGCGCGGACTACCTCAAGGAGTCCGGCAACCCGCTCGTGGAGGCCCTCGAGGCCCCGCTGGCCTACGACGGCCAGACCGCCGTCAGCGCCTTCGTCAACGTGGTCGGTCTGCTCGGCCTGATCGCCAGCTTCTTCTCGATCATCTACGCCTACTCGCGCCAGACCTTCGCGCTCTCCCGCGCCGGATACCTGCCGAAGATCCTGTCCATCACGGGGTCGCGCAAGACCCCGACGTTGGCCCTCATCGTGCCCGGCATCATCGGTTTCGTCATGGCGGTGCTCAACCAGGGCGACCTGCTGATCCTCGTGGCGGTCTTCGGCGCGACGATCTCCTACATCATGATGACCGCCTCGCACATCATCCTGCGGGTGAAGGAGCCGGACCTGGCGCGCCCCTACCGCACGCCGGGTGGCGTGGTCACCACCGGGATCGCCTTCGTGCTGGCCATCGTGGCGCTCGTCGCGGGCTTCCTGGTGGACACCCGGGTGCTCGCCATCACCGCGGCCGTCTACGTGGTCGCCATCGCCTACTTCGGTCTGTACAGCCGCCACCACATCGTGGCGTCGGCGCCGGAGGAGGAGTTCGAGCTCATCGAGGCCGCAGAGGAAGAGCTGCACTGACAGCTCCTCTCGACCGCGACAGCAGGGGCCACCCCGCCGACCGGGCGGGGTGGCCACGGTCAACGGAGGCACAGTCCATGCGTATCGCACGCGTCGTCGGCAGCGCCGTGTCGACCGTCAAGGAACCGAGTCTGGTGGGACACAAGCTGCTGCTCGTGCGCGAGAGCGATGAGACCAACAAGCTCACGGGCGCCGTGTTCGTCGCGGTGGACGTCGTGGGCGCCGGTACCGGCGAGCTGGTGCTGATCGCGGAAGGCAGCGCGGCCCGCCACACCACCAAGACCTCCGGGCAGCCGGTCGACGCCGTCATCATGGGGATCCTCGACTCCTTGGAGGTCGACGGCACGGTCACCTTCCGGAAGGCCTGATCGGCCATGCCGGTCGCGCAGCGCGAGGTGCTCAGCGTCGGGATCGACGTCGGGACAACGACCTCCCAGGTCGTGTTCTCGCGCCTCGTGCTGCACGACGTGGCCCGGCCGGGTCAGGTGCCGCGCATCCAGGTGGACGAGAAGTCCGTCGTCCACCACGGCGAGGTCCACCTGACACCCCTCTCGGCCCCCGACGAGGTGGACGCCGAGGCGCTGGCCGAGCTGGTGCGGCGCGAGTACGCCACGGCCGGGGTCTTGCCGTCCGACATCGAGACCGGCGCCGTCATCGTCACCGGCGAGACGGCCCGCACCCGCAACGCCGACGCGATCCTGCGCGCGCTGTCGGCCGCGGCAGGCGACTTCGTGGTGACCATCGCCGGCCCCAACGCGGAGGCGCAGATCGCCGGCCGCGGCTCGGGCGTCGCCCGGTGGTCCACGGACCACTACGAACAGGTGACGAGCATTGACATCGGTGGCGGCACCTCCAACGCCGCCATCTTCAAGGTGGGGCGCCATCTGGGCTCGTCTGCCGCTGCGGTCGGCGGACACCAGCTGGAGATCGACGCCGACGGCACCGTGCTGCGGATCGCCCCGCCTGGCCGGTCCGTCATCGAGGAGCTCGGCCTGGGGCTGCGCGAAGGCAGCCGGGCCACGCTGGCGCAGCTGCGCACCCTCTGCGACGTCCTTGCCGACCTCATCGTCGACCTGGCGACGGGCGTGGAGGTCCGCGTGGGTCGGGGCCTGCAGCTGACGCCTCCTCTCGTCGGGACGGACGCGTCGTCGTCGGTGTTCCTCACCGGCGGCATCGGTGCCTGCTACTACGAGCGGCCGCCGGTGACGACCGTGGCGGAGGTGGCCCACTACGGCGACGTCGGGCCGCTGCTCGCCGAGGCGTTGCACCACAACGCCAGGCTGCAGCGGCTGAAGGTGCGCCGACCGCCGGAGACCCTGCGGGCGACGGTGCTCGGCGCGGCGGGCCAGACCGTCACCCTCAGCGGCTCCACCATCTGGGCGGACCGGGCACTCCTGCCGCTGCGCAACCTGCCGGTGCTGCGGCCGGCCATGCCCGGACGCGCGGGCGGGCCTTCCTTCGCCGCCGCTGTCCACGAGGCGATGAGCCGCTGGGACCTGCACGACGCCGGGCAGGTGGCGATCGTCGTCGACCTGCCCGCCGAGCTCGGGTACGCAGGGCTCCAGGCCATCGCGGGCGACATCGTCGACTTCCACGACGCCGCGCACTCCCAGGCGCGAGGGGACCGGCCGCTCGTGCTCGTCCTCCAGCAGGACTACGCGCAGGTGTTGGGGCAGACCATCCAGGGCATCCGGCCGGGCCTGCCCCTGCTCGTCATCGACCAGGTCGGCCTGGGCGAGGGCGACTTCATCGACATCGGGCTCCCCGTCCTCGACGGGCGCGCCGTCCCGCTGTCCATCAAGACTCTGGTCTTCTATGACTAGGACCCTCGCCATCATCGGGCCCGCCACCGCAGGAGGTGCGTGTCGATGACGCTGGCCGCGACACTGTTCGGCCATCGCTACACGTTCCGCGACATCAAGGACGTGCTGGCGAAGGCCAACGAGGACAAGTCCGGGGACCACCTCGCCGGGGTCGCCGCGGAGAGCGCCGCCGAACGGATGGCGGCCCGCTGCGTCCTGTCCGAGGTGACCCTGGAGACGTTGCGGCAGAACCCGGCCGTCCCCTACGAGAGCGACGAGGTCACCCGGGTCATCGACGACGCGGTCAACGAAAGCGTCTACGCCGAGATCAAGGGGATGCAGGTCGGTGAGCTGCGGGAGTGGCTGCTCGCCGATACGACGACCGAGGAGATGATCAAGCGGGCGAGCAACGGCATGACCGCCGAGATGATCGCGGCCGTCACCAAGCTCATGTCCAACATGGACCTCATGCTCGCCGCCGCGAAGATCCGCGTGGTCAAGCACTGCAACAACACGATCGGGCTGCGCGGCACCCTCGGCTCCCGGTGCCAGCCCAACAACCAGACCGACTCCGTCGAGGGCATCCGCGCCGCCATCTACGAGGGACTGAGCTTCGGCTCGGGCGACAGCGTCATCGGGATCAACCCCTCGGACGACTCCCTGGGAAGCGTATCCCGCCTCCTGGAGATGACCCACGAGGTCATCATCCGGTGGGAGATCCCGACCCAGAACTGCCTGCTCGCCCATGTGTCGACCCAGATGGAGGCGATGCGCAAGGGGGCCCCGGTCGGCCTGGTGTTCCAGAGCCTGGCCGGCTCTCAGAAGGGCAACGAGTCGTTCGGCATCGACGTCGCGATGCTCGACGAGGCCAACGACCTCGCCAAGCGCTACTCGGTCGCCACCGGGCCGAACTTCATGTACTTCGAGACCGGGCAGGGGTCGGAGCTGTCGGCCGACGCCCACCACGGCGCCGACCAGGTGGTCATGGAGGCCCGCTGCTACGGGCTGGCCAAGCGGTACGACCCCTTCCAGCTCAACACCGTCGTCGGCTTCATCGGCCCGGAGTACCTCTACGACTCCACCCAGATCACCCGGGCCGGGCTGGAGGACCACTTCATGGGCAAGCTGACGGGGATCTCCATGGGCGCCGACGTCTGCTACACCAACCACGCGCGGTCGACGCAGAACGAGCTGGAGAACCTCGCCGTGCTGCTCGGGGCGGCCGGTGTCAACTACATCATGGGCATCCCCATGGGGGACGACTCGATGCTCAGCTACCAGAGCTCCAGCTACCACGACGCGCCCAGCCTGCGGCAGCTCCTGCGCCTGCGGCCCCTGCCGGAGTTCGAGGCGTGGATGGAAGGGCTCGGCCTCCTGCGCGACGGCCGACTGACCGAGAAGGCGGGCGACGCCTCCTTCTTCCTGAGCCGATAGGGGCGGGTCATGAGCGTCGTGTCGGCAACCGAGATCCGCAGCATCGTCGAGGCGGTGCTCGCCGAGCTGTCCGCCCCCGCAGCCCCAGCCTCGGCCCCGGCAGCAGCACCGACACCAGCACCGGCCCCGACCGTTCGCGGACCCGCGCCGGCAGCACGTCCGGCCCCGGAGGGTGCCGGACCGCCCCGCGGAGCACCACCCGTGCCGGACATCGAGGTCAGCGACCCCACCACGCCGGAGAGCCGGCACGTCATCGGGGTCGAGCACCCGGCGAACGCCAGCGGCCTGGCCAACCTCGCGGCCTCCACGGGAGCCCGGCTGGCCGTGGGTCGGGCCGGGTCGCGGCCCCCGACGCGAGCCGTCCTGCTGTTCGGTGCCGACCATGCGGTGACCCAGGATGCGATCTTCGGGGACGTTCCGACCGACCTGCTCGACTCCTTCGGCCTCTTCACCGTGCAGACGCAAGTGACGTCGCAGGAGGAGTACCTCCTGCGACCCGACCTCGGCCGGCTCCTCGACGACGAGGCCAAGCAGACGATCACCCAGCGGTGCGTGGCCAACCCACAGGTGCAGATCGTCGTGGGCGACGGGCTCTCGGCCGCCGCGGTGACCAACAACCTGCCGCAGATCTACCCCGTCGTCGAGCAGGGCCTGACCGGCGCCGGCCTGACCGTGGGCACCCCGTTCTTCGTGCGCTTCTGCCGCGTCGGCGTCATGAACGACGTCAACGACCTGATGCACGCGGACGTCGTGGTGCTCCTCATCGGCGAGCGGCCCGGCCTCGGGGTGGCGGACGCTCTGAGCGTCTACTCCGGCTGGCGACCGGCCGCGGGCAAGACCGACGCGCACCGCGACGTCATCTGCATGATCACTGCCAACGGCGGGACCAACCCGTTGGAGGCCGGCGCCTTCGTGGTGGAGCACGTCAAGAACGTGCTGCAGCACCAGGCCAGCGGCGTCGAGCTGCGGCTCGCGCAGAGCGGGAGCCGTTGATGGCCGTGCTCGATCCGATCAAGCCGACCATCCTGGCCACGCGGCTGATCCCCAACGTGGACAGGGCGTTCGCCGCCGAGCTGAAGCTGCGCGAGGACCAGCGGAGCCTGGCGGTCGTCACCTGCGACATCGACGACGCGCTGTACGTCTCCCTCGACGAGGCAACCAAGGCGGCCGACGTGGAGGTGGCCTACGCCCGCAGCTTCTACGCCGGGTCGGCCCATGCCTCCGGCCCCCTGTCGGGCGAGATCATCGGCATCCTCGCCGGGCCCAGCCCGGCCGAGGCCAAGGCTGGTCTGCTCGCCTGCATCGAGTACGCCCACGAGAAGGCCTGGTTCACCAGCGCTGACGACGCGGGCGACCTCGCCTTCTTCGCCCACCCGATCTCGCGCACCGGCACCTACCTCAGCAAGGAGGTCGGCGTGCCTGCGGGCACGCCGCTGGCCTACCTCATCGCCCCGCCTCTGGAGGCCACGTACGCACTGGACGCGGCGCTCAAGGCGGCGGACGTCGAGCTCAAGGTGTGGTTCGCCCCGCCGTCGGAGACCAACTTCTCCGGTGGTCACCTGGTGGGTTCCCAGAGCGCGGTCGTGGCGGCCTGCAATGCCTTCCGCGACGCCGTCCTCGAGGTCGCGGCCACGCCGCGGGAGGTGTGAACATGGAGCCGGAGTACGACGCCGACCTGCGCTCGGTGCAGGAGGCACGTCGCCTCGCCCTGGCCTGCCGCGGCGCCCAACGCCAGTTCGCGACAGCGACCCAGGCGGAGGTCGACCGCGTCTGCGCCGCCATGGCGGACGCCGTGTTCCGGGACGCGGAGCGGCTGGGACGGCTGGCCCACGAGGAGACCGGGTACGGTGTGGCGGCCCACAAGCAGATCAAGGTGGAGTTCGCCTCCCGCACGGTGTGGGAGTCGATCCGCGACATCCCGACCGTCGGCGTCCTGAGCCGGGACGACGATCGGCGGGTGGTCGAGATCGGATGGCCCGTCGGCGTCATCGTGGGCCTGTGCCCTTCGACCAACCCCAACTCCACCGCCGTCTACAAGGTGCTCATCTCGGTCAAGGCCCGCAACGGATGCATCATCGGCCCGCACCCGTCCGCCCGACGCAGCACGTACGAGGCGGTCCGTCTCATGGCCGAGGCCGGTGAGCGGGCCGGCATGCCACCGGGGCTGGTCTCGTGCATGCAGGAGGTCAGCCTGCCGGGGTCCCAGGAGCTCATGCGGCACTACGCGACCTCGCTGATCCTGGCCACCGGCGGCACGCCGATGGTCCGGGCCGCGCACAGCACCGGCAAGCCGGCGCTCGGCGTCGGCCCCGGCAACGTGCCGGTGTACGTCGACCGCAGTGCCGACGTCGCGGCGGCGGCCGAGGCGATCGTCAACAGCAAGTCGTTCGACTGCTCCACCATCTGCGCCACCGAGCAGTCCGTCGTAGCCGACGAGCCGATCAGCGCAGCGCTGCGCACGGAGATGGAACGCCTCGGCGCGTACTGGGTGTCACCGGCGGACAAGGCGGCGTTGGAGCGCACGGTCTTCACCGCCGGCGGCGCCATGAACCCTGCCGCCGTCGGCAAGACGCCGCAGCAGCTCGCCGCGTTGGCGGGCATCACCGTCCCGGCGCACGCGCGCATCCTGGTGGCCGAGCTGTCCGGTGTCGGGCGTGAGGAGCCGCTGTCCGCCGAGAAGCTGACGACCGTGCTCGGCTGGTACGTCGAGAACGGCTGGCGGGCCGGGTGCGAGCGGTGCATCGCGCTGCTGCGCTACGGCGGGGACGGCCACTCCCTGGTCATCCATGCCCGCGACGAGGACGTCCTCCTGGCGTTCGGGATCGAGAAGCCCGCGTTCCGGATCCTCGTCAACACCTGGGGCACGCTCGGGGCGATCGGTGCCACCACCGGCGTCATGCCGGCCATGACGCTGGCCCCGGGCGGGATCGGCGGCGCGGTGGTGAGCGACAACATCACGGTCCACCACCTGCTCAACATCAAGCGGCTCGCCTACGCCCTGCACGCCCCGCCGGCTCGTGCCTTCGAGCACGCGCCCGACGTCCGTGGCGCCCCCCGGCACGACGGCCTGCCGGTCGCGCCCCCGCACGCTCCGACGGCGGCCGGTCGCACCGGCGAGCAGGCCGGGGAGAGGCCTGACGAGCGGGTCGACCGCATCGTGCGACGCGTCATGGCCGAGCTCGGGGGTGGGCCGTGACGACGACGCCCGACATCCGCGGCCCCGCACCGCCCGTCCGGACCCGCCCGCCCCTCAACCCGCCCCCCGACGCAGTCACAGTGAGAGGACAGTCCCGTGGCAAACCCAGCGATGATCGCGCTCGGCATGATCGAGACGCGTGGACTTGTCGGCGCCATCGAAGCCGCCGACGCGATGGTCAAGGCCGCCAACGTCACGTTGATCGGCAAGGAGCAGATCGGCGGCGGCTACGTCACCGTCATGGTGCGCGGCGACGTCGGGGCGGTGAAGGCCGCCACCGACGCCGGGGCCGCTGCTGCGCAGCGCGTCGGGGACCTCGTCAGCGTGCACGTCATCCCGCGCCCGCACGGCGACGTGGAGTTCATCCTCCCGGCGCAGAACCCGGGGACCGCGCCCGAGGCCAAGTGAGCGACTGACCACGGGACGCCGTCATGAGCCGCCGGGTGCACACCGCCGCCGACGTGCTCCGTCACGCCCGTAACGGGGCGACGGAGCTCGTCGTCGGCCCGGGCGACCTGCTCACCCCGCTGGCGCGCGACGTCGCGGCCGAGCGCGGCGTGCGGGTGGTGGCGGCGGACGATCCCGGCGCCGGCGGCTCTCCCGGCCCTCCGGGCCACCTCCGGCGCGAGAGGCGGCTCACGCACGTGCCCTCGGTGCACACCCTCGAGCTCGGGCCGTTCCCGGTCGAGCTGCATCGCCCGGAGATGGACGTGCGGCTGCGCGACGTCGTCACCGGCGAGGACGGGCTTCCGATGGCCGCAGGGGTCCTGAGCCTGCGCGAAGGAAGCTTCCCCTGGCACCTGGACTACGACGAGGTGGAGTACGTCCTGGAGGGGGAGCTGCACATCACAACGGCGGATCAAAGGGTCGTCGGGCGCCCCGGCGACGTCATCGCCGTCCCCAAGGGGTCCTCCATCACCTTCGGGACGCCGTGCTGGGCCAAGTTCCTCTACGTCACCTACCCGGCGGACTGGACCGGCGCCTCGTGAGCCGGCCCGATCCCGACAGCGGCTTGGCGGCGACGATGGCCGCCCTCGAGGCATCGCTCCACGCGCCCGCGCTCCCCGAGCGGCCGGCGGAGCTGAAGGTCGGGGTCGACCTGGGCACCGCCTTCACCGTGCTGGTCGCTCTCGACGCGCAGGACCGTCCCCTCGCCGCCACCCACGAGTTCGCGGACGTGGTGCGCGACGGCGTCGTCGTCGACTTCGCCGGCGCGGTCGACCTCGTGCGCCGGCTCAAGGGCGACCTCGAGGGCCGACTCGGCGTCCGCATCACCTCCGCCCACGGCGCCTACCCCCCGGCGTCGCACCGAGCGAGGTGCGGGCGGTGGCTTACGTCATCGAGGCAGCCGGCATGGAGTGCAGCGGCCTCGTCGACGAGCCGTCGGCGGCCAACGCGGTGCTGCAGCTGCGCGACGGCGTGGTCGTCGACGTCGGCGGAGGGACCACCGGGGTGGCCGTCCTGGCCGACGGCGAGGTGGTGCACACCGCGGACGAGGCCACCGGGGGCACCCACTTCACGCTCGTCATCGCCGGCGCGCTCGGGATCGGTGTCGAGGAGGCGGAGCGGCTGAAGACCGACCCGCGGGAGCAGAAGCGGCTGCTCCCCCTGGTACGCCCCGTCATGGAGAAGGTCGCCACGATCGTCGCGCGCAGCACCCGCGGCTGGCCCGTGCCGCGGGTCTACCTCGTCGGGGGCAGCGCCTCCTTCCCCGGGTTCGCCGACGCCGTCTCGCGGGCAGCCGGGCTGGACGCCGTCGTCCCGGTCGCACCGCTGTTCGTCACGCCCCTGGGCATCGCCCGCTGCGCCCCGCCCACCGCCCCGAACGGAGCCCGGTGATGAGTCGCTGCGCCTGCTGGGAACCACCCGCCGACCTCACGAGGAAGAGGTGCCGTCGTGGCTGATGGCTTCGAGCTGCGTGCCTACTGCTACCTGGACCGGATGCAGCCGCAGTACGCCTCGTTCGTCGGGACCGTCACCCAGGGGGACCTGCCGGTCGAAGGCATGGCGGCGCTGTACGTCGAGATGGCACCGGGCAACCACGTCTTCCGGGTGGTGGACGTCGCGGTCAAGTCGACGATGGCCCGGCCCGGTGCGCAGATCGTCGAGCGCCAGTTCGGCATGTTCGAGCTGCACTCGGAGTCCCAGGCCGAGGTGCTCCAGGCAGGCGATGCCGTCCTGGCCGAACTGGAGCTGGACGTGGCCGCCCGGAAGCGGCCCGAGATCGCCTCCCTGCAGGTCATCACGAACGTCAGCCCCTACCAGTCACAGCTGCTCAACCGGTTCACGCGCGGCATGATGCTCGTCGCGGGCCAGACGATGCTCGTGCTGGAGTGCACCCCGGCCGCGTACATCAACCTCGCGGCCAACGAGGCCGAGAAGGCCGCTTCCGTGAACCTCATGCACATCTCGTCGGTCGGGGTCTTCGGCCGCCTCTGGATGGCCGGGACCGAGTCCGACATCGTCGCCGCGCGCAACGCGGCGGTGTCCGCACTGGAGGGCATCGATGGCCGCGACTGAACGCCCTGACCGGCACGCCGCACGCCGCTTCGTCACCCGGACCCACGTGGAGGACGCCGCGGCGGCGGGGCAGCCGGTCCGCCTGCGCGGCCGCGACGTCCTCACCGACGAGGCCGCTCAGCGCGCCGCGGACCTGGGGGTCCGCGTCGAGCGTGACGGGACGGCGACGGCGCCCGCTCGCCCCGTGCCGTCATCGACCGCGCCGTCATCGACCGCGCCATCGACAGCGCCATCGACAGCGCCATCGACCGCGCCGTCATCGACCGCGCCGACGGGTGACAGCCTGCGCCGCGCCGTACGCGCCGCCGTCATCGGCGAGCTGGGATCGGAGCCCGCCGGTCTGGATGCGGCCATCGACAAGGTCCTGCGGAGCCGGACCAGCCAGGGGCACGGGCCATCCGGACCGTGAGCTGTTCGGAGACCCCGGATCTGGTGCGCGGGGGGGAACCTTCACTGGTTCCCACCCGCACCGCACTGGGGCCACTCGCCGTGCCGTTCATCGTCTACGAAGAAGCCCGAACAACGACTCGCTCAGCCCGGCAACAGCCACAGCCACCGGGTCGATGAGGCACGTCTGCTTGACAGGCCCGGCCCTCATGGGTGGGCCTCTTGTCTTGGAGCGGGTGACGGGAATCGAACCCGCATTGTCAGCTTGGGAAGACGATCTCGGTATGCGTGTCGAGGCCTCGGCGTGCTCACGGGAGTGCCAGGGTCACGGCAGAGTCAGTTGATCAAGCTCTGACCAGGCATCCTGTTGCCCGGTGACCGGTGTGGCGTATGAGACGGATGTGGCCTGTGGGGCTTTGATGGCGGTTCTCACGCGCCTGCCGGTGACGACGACGGCGTGTAGCTGCCGCAGGATCGCCGCAGCGATCACGGCTTGCGCCTGGGTGGGACCCCGACATCGCCGCCCACGGCACCCGCCCCGGCCGGCGAGCCGCAACGACAGCAGCCGCCTGACCGACCACCGCTGCACAACGGCCACGACCCAGGACTGCACTACCGCACAGAGCTGACGGTCGGGGCGAGCCCCACGCGGCATCGAGGAACCTCGCGTTACCTCGCCGGACATCAAGGGCAGCCCCGCCCGTCGTCTGACCAACCCGATTACACGCTGCCGGGACCACCCCCGTTACCGCTATGCAGGGCACAGACGACGGACGAGGCACCGACCAACCGCACCACAATCAAGATCCAGAAGCCACACCACTTGACAGACAACGCCTCACGCTGATGTCCGGACGGACCACGAACGGCGGACGCTCCGCGGGGGGGTCCGTGTGGGGGCCGCCCGGGGAGGATGCTGGGGTGGTGAGCGATCGTAGGAGGCACTGGGGCGACGTGTACGGCCGGCGGTCGGTCACCGAGGTGAGCTGGTTCCAGCGCGAGCCCGCGGTCTCGTTGGAGCTGATCGCCGCGGCGGCCAGACCCCGCCGCGGCGAGCCATAGCCGTTCGAGCGCCGCCCTGACTGCTCCCGGCCGCTACGAGACGGTGAGGGACGCCGTCGATGTCGAGCAGGAGGGCGCGGATGCCGGCCATCAGGCCTGGGCGGTCTCAGGTTGCACGTCGAGCTCGGTCAGGCACGTCAGGATCGTCTCCAGGGTGCGCTCGATGTCGCTGTCCAGCCCGACGGAGAACCGGATCAGACCGTCGGTAAGTCCCATGGCGTGGCGTTCCTCGGTCGGGATCTCCGAGGAGGTGCTCGATCCGGGAGCGCTGAACAGGGTCTTGAAGTAGCCGAGGCTCACCGCGAGATAGCCCACGCGCTCCTGCTGCATCCGGGTCATCAGCCGGGCCGCGCGCGGGTAGCTGCCGACGTCCAGCGTCATGACGCCCCCGTAGCCGAGCCCATGGTTCATCAAGCGGTTCAGCAGCTCATGCTGAGGATGCGTGGGCAGGCCGGGGTAGTGCACGGTGTAGCCACGCTCGACCAGGCCCGCCGCGAGGTACGCGGCGTTGGCACCGTGCTGACGCATCCGGATGTGCAGGCTGTGCAGGTTCTTCAGGATGCTGGCCGCACGGTGACTGTCGAGCACCGGACCGAGCAGCATGCTGGTACCGGTGGTGACGTCGTTGAGCTGCGTGATGAACTCGTGCGTGGACACCGCGCACCCGGCCACACAGTCGCTGGTCCCGTTCACGAACTTGGTCAGGCTGTGCACGACGACGTCGGCGCCGAGCCGCAGCGGCGAAAGGATCATCGGGCTGAAGGTGTTGTCCACCACCAGGCGCGCGCCTCGCTCGTGTGCCAGGCCGGCCAGGACCGGCAAGTCGGCCACGTCGAGGAGTGGGTTGGTGATCGACTCGGCGAACAGCACCCGGGTGCGCGGCGTGATCGCCTGCCGCACCGCCTCGGCGTCGCAGATGTCCACGAAGCGCGTCGTGATGCCCAAGCGCGGCAGCAGATTCTTCAGCAGGGCGTAGGTGCCGCCATAGACGGTCCGGCTTGCCACCACCTCCTCACCGGCCGAGCACAGGGCCAGCACGGTGCTGCTGATCGCGGCCATCCCCGACGCCATCACTTGCGCCGACTCCCCGTCCTCCATCCGGGCCAGGGCCTCGGCCAGGAACTTGTTCGACGGGTTCCAGTGCCGCGAGTACAGGAAGCACCCCTCGATCTCGTGCTCGAACACCTCCTCCATCCGTGCCGGGCTGAGGAATGTGAACGTGGAGGAGTCAGTGATCGACGGGTTGACGTCACCGAACTCACCGAAGACGAGGTAGTCCTGCACGCGAGAAGCCGGATCGAAGCTCATCGGATCACCTTCGGGTGCTGCAGCCCACCGGCTGCTACGTTGACCGGTCACCCACCGGTCCTAGGCCGTCCCCGCCATGGCCACAAGGGGCCAACGGCCCAACCGTCAAGACAGCGGCTGCCTCTGCGGGCCCCCAGGGCATGAGGTGGCATCCCCGCGCTGAGCGTTTACCTGAACGCTCGACTGCGCCGTTGCGCCGCCTCAACGGGCCTCACCCAGGGCCCGATCCGGCAGCGGGCGCTCCGAAGTGAAACGCCCTGTCATCGGCATGTGAGGATGACCGTCGCGGCTCCGTACCTGCCGCAACTCGACCCGCTCTCCGACGGCCACGCGATGGCGGAGGCGATGTTGGACAGCGCCAGCAGGCGTGACGTGCGAGCGAGGCGGCGTACCTCGGAGGCGGTCATGCTGGGCTTCGACGATCTCCACGTTGCTTCCCAACCCGGCGCTCCCCCTCGGCCGCCCATGATCGCTCTGTCCAAGTCATCCGATGAGCGCGTAGCCGTCGTGGGCACGACTGGCGGTCGGTCCCTGGAGGGCGTCGAGCACGCGGATAGCGTATGCGGGCGCCATATCGGCCGCCCTCGTGCTCTGCGCCGCCGGTTCGCTGCGGATCTCGTCGACGGACCGGCGGGCGTTCGTCGCCGCCTCCCTGGTGAACGGGGAGTGCGATCGGTGCGCCGGACTGCAGGCCCTGCCCGCTGCACGGGGAGGGCGGGAAGTTCCTTGCCCGGCCTGACGCGCGTGCCGACCCCGTCGCCGCGTAGGGGTCCCCTTCTCACATCGGAGCGGGTGACGGGAATCGAACCCGCACTGTCAGCTTGGGAAAACGATCTAGAGCCTGTGAGACCGCCCGTTCCGTGCGCGCAGGACTGCCCGTGACGCACCGCACGAGACCCCGTCCGACCTGCACTTGTTGCACGCGAACTGCACGAACGGCGGAGTCGCTGTGAGTCTCAGGCGAGGGTCACCGATAAGGCGTCGGCCGGTGGGAACTCCTCGGGATCGTGGCCACTCGTCCCGACGTACTCGATCCCGCCAAGCCAGGGGCCGACGGTGTAGAGGAACAGCCCGTCCTGCGTACCACGCACAGCCGCGTTCACGCGAAGGTGCATGCCGGGGTCTTCCACGGGTGGGTGGCCAAAGCCGATGGACGGACAGCCGCATCCGCAGCCGCCGACAAAGCTCAACTGAGGCGACCTGCCGACGTAGCTCGGCAACGCCGTCGAAGTCCACTGCGAGCAAGACGTTGAGCACGTCTCGTTCGCGAGCGGTCAGGGCTCGTGCCACGCGCTCATCATGCCCCGCCCGGCCAACCGACAACCCGCGGATTCTTGATCCGTCGTCGGGATCAACCATGGAGAGTGCCCTTCACCTGCGGTGATGCGGCTCTAGCGGTCCGGCGGGTGGCGGCTGATCGTGGTCCTTCGCGACCCAATTGTGTCCGTAAAGTGTCCCGGGCGATCCGGTCGGGAGCTCATTCGCCGTTCCCGGCGAACGCACCGCAACTCCTAACTGTGTATGCCAGCATTGCAGGATGCAGGGAGTGCTCACCGCCTCACCCACAGTGGCCGTTGTCGATGGTGCTGAGGACGGGATCGTCGTGTGGCACGCGAATCTCAGCGTCTGGGGGAGCGGCGCGGGGGGACGCCTGACGGGTGCTTGGCTGCTTCCGCTCAGCCGCATGGCGGAGATTCGGAGCGTGGTGGCCGCCAAGTCCTGGCTTCCGACCGCGACCGGCGAGAAGGCACTCGCTCAGCTTGGGCTGGTTCCGGGCCAAGGCGTCGTTTCGCTCGAATCGACGGTTGAAGCGGTGCGTCAAGAGCGCGCGCGTCTGGAAGCAGCGTTCGATGACGAGCAGGCACGTCGGGACAAGTCCAAGCAGCTCGTGGAACTGTCCCTGCCGCCCGTGCCGGTGCCCCCAGCAGCCTGGGCCGCTGTGGAGGGGGCGGCACCGGAGGTCGGCGTAGCACTCGCAATCGGACAGTGGCTGGCGCGACTCGCTGATGCGTGGTCTGAGATGGAGACCCAGCGGACTGCCCGGGTCTTC
This sequence comes from uncultured Actinomycetota bacterium, assembly GCA_963750565.1. Lineage (GTDB taxonomy): Bacteria > Actinomycetota > Actinomycetes > Actinomycetales > Kineosporiaceae > R-H-3. The sequence continues at coordinate 208,885 of CAVVRA010000004.1, forward strand.
CTGCGAGACCTTGGTGGTGCTTCTCTTCGGCCCCTGCCGGTGACGCTCGTATGACGGGCCAGCGGGCAGATCGCGGACCTGTGCCGATCCCTCGGACAGCCGGCGGGCTGGACTTTGTCGCCCTCGACGTGGAAACAGCGAACTCCTGCCGAGGCTCGATCTGCTCCATCGGCATCGCCGTCGTTGAAGACGGCCGGATCGTTCAGCGGCTCACTTGGCTCGTCAAGCCGTCCCCTCCGTATGACCACTTCGACGGTCTGAACGTCTACCTGCACGGCATCACCGCGGAGACCGTCGCGGACGCGCCGACCTTTGCCGAAGTGCTTCCTGCCGTGCTTGAGCACATCGGCACGCGTCCAGTCGTTGCGCACAATGCGGCCTTCGACGTTGGGGCGATCCGTGAAGCCTGCGTTCTCTCGGGCCTGCCTTGGCCGTCCTTGTCATACGCGTGCACCTTGGTCATCAGCCGCCGCAGCCTTGACCTGCTGTCATATCGCCTTCCATTGGTGTGTCAGCACCTCGGAATCGACATGCAGCTGCATCACGACGCCGGCAGTGACGCTGAGGCGGCTGCCCGCATCACCATGCTTCTTGCCGAGCGGGCGAACGCTGAATCGCTGGATGACCTCGCGGCGAGCCTCTTCGTCCGCGTCGGCAAGCTCACTGCCTTCGACTGGGCCGGCTGTGTTGGCCGGAACGCCGGTCCATGGGGACGCTCGGCGCCGCCCGACGCGAACCCCGACGCAGACCCCGATCATCCGCTCTTTGGAGCAGAGGTGGTCTTCACAGGTGGTCTGTCCATCGTCCGCCGCGAGGCCTGGGCGCTCGTTGCCGCAGTGGGAGGAGCCCCGGCCGCGGGCGTCACCAAGGACACACGCTTCCTCGTGATCGGTGACGGCTTCGCGGGGAAGACGCCCGAGGAGTTCCATACCGGTAAGGCTGTGAAGGCCGCCAAGTACCGGGCCAAGGGCATCCCGATCGAGGTCCTAACCGAAGGTGACCTCTGGCAGATCTTGGCGGACGAGAGAACAACGGGACAGCGTCAGCACGATTCTGTAACGGCGTAACGACGCGGGCCCTCCCGAGTGGCTATCTGCCCCATCTCTGTTGGGCCGCCTGGCGGGTGGTGCCGAGCCGGGAAGCGATCTCGCCCCAGGAGTACCCGAAGCTGCGCAGGCCGGTGACGGCGACCTGGGTGGCGGTGTCGAGCTCGTCGCGCAGGGCGAGCAGGTCGGCCAGGCCGTCGACGTCGCCGTCGGCGATCCGGCGGGCGTGGGCTCGGATGACACGGGCGGCGAACGCGGCGTAGTCGGTGTTCTCGATCTTGCCCCGACGGCGCCTGCGGCCCCCGCTGCGCCGGACCGGCGTCCTGGTGGACGTGCTCCGTGTGGTGCTGGCGGTCGTCAAGGCGTCGTTGACGTCGTCCGGCAGGGCCGGGCTGATGTGGATCTGGTGGGCGGCAGGTACCTCCGTCCGCGAGGCTCGCCGTCAACCCCCTGCCTCGAGAACCCGGCCCCGCGCAGGTGCGGAGCACCTTCCCCGACCCTGCTGGGAGCCCGGCGGGGTTGACGGGGAGACCGACGGTGGTACCGGAAGGCGAGCCGCGGGACCCAAGGTGATCGGTCCCGCGCGTCACCCGAACGAACCCGGCGACATGTCCCGCGCGGGCCGAACGGAAGCCGGCCATCTCGCACGATGCGTCAGGCGGGGGCGTACTCCCAGGGGTCGACGGGGCGGGGGTTCTTCAGCAGGGGCAGGCGGAAGTACTGCACCCAACCGGTGGCGGCCAGTTCGTCGACGTGGGTCCAGTCGTCGTCGTGCAGGAAGTCGAGGGCGACGGCGGCTCCGTCGTAGCTGCACACCCAGATCGATGGGCTGGGTAGGATGCGCCGCACCGTCGGGCTCACGGTCGCTCCGTCGTACGCGCCGCTGCGGAGGACCGCTGTGGCCGACCCGGACAGGAGGGGCTTGGCCGAGGAGTTCGGGGACGGGGTCATGGCGCGCTCCCGTGCAGGCTGTGCGGCTCGACCCCGGACGCTCCCCAGCCTGCCGGAGGCGTCGATGCGGCGCCAGCCTCGCCGCCGTGGCGGGCGCAATACTGGGCAGTGACGGCGTGGCCCTGGGATGACGTCGTAGCCAGCGCTCTGCTGCTCGGGCCCGCTGCGGGCTTCTTCGCAGGCCGGCAGCTGCTGCGGTCGCGCCAGCCGTCGTGGCCAGCCCGCGTCCGGCACGCGGCAGATGCCCTCGGCATGGCTTTCGTGACCTGCCTGGGTGCGAACGGTCTGGCCGTAGACCCGGGCATCTCCCGACCGCTCGTTGCTGCCCTGGTGGTGACGGCGACTGCGGCGCTGCTGCTTCGCGTCGTCCCGGACCCGGACGATGCTGCCGCTTCCTTCTCCTGATCCTTCTTTCCTTCCCTCTTCTCCACGCGCGCGCCCGGCCGGAGCGGAGCGGGAGGCGAGGGCGCGCGGCGGCCGCGGAGCGGCCGCCCTTGATTCGATACAGGCAGATTCGGCAGAGCAAACGCTGGTGCCGTCACTTTGGTCCGTCGAGTGATGTCGGACAGTTCTCCGCGAGTTGAGGTGCGGCGCGCGAGATCACTCGGTCGCAACGCGGCACGGTCGCGCGTCCCGCGTGCACAGCGGGCAAGAGCGGACGCCAACGGCGTGTCAGCCGATCTGCTCGGCCAGGGACACGATGATCCCCTCCGGACCGCGCACGTAGGCCATCCGCCAGATGTGCTCGTACTGGCCGATTCCGCCGACCAGCCCGTAGCCGTCCGCGGCCAGCCCGTCGACGGCCGCCTGGAGGTCGTCGACCTCGAAGGCCACGTTGCGCAGCCCCAGCTCGTTGGCCATCGCGGCGGGCGATCCGGGCTCGTGGTCGGGCCGGACGAAGCTCGAGAGCTCCAGCCGGGCACCTCCGTCGGGCGGCCGCAGCATGACGATCTCGGCGCGGGACTCGGGGATGCCGATGACAGTGTCCAGGAACTCGCCCTCCACGAGCATCCGCGTGCCCTCGACTTCGAGACCCAGCCCGACGAAGAACGCCGTCACGGTGTCGAGGTCCGCGACGCTGATGCCGACATGGTCGAAACGTCGTACGTGTGACATGGGATGGCCTCGTCCAGTGCTCGTTCTTGTCGACCCAGTCCGGGGACGGAGCCGACTGCGTGATCTCGACATGTTCACACGCGTCATGACCCGCCCAGTTCGCGGCTAGACGCACCTCGCGGGCGAGCGGATCGCGGCTACCGGACGGCCGCGTCGCCAGCGAACGCTACGCGGCAGAAGCGTATGGCCGCGCTACTCGCGGCCAGATGAGGGCGCTCGGTGCACTTGGTCGAACGGCGGCGGTGTGACCTGGGGCGCATCGCCGCGAGGCATCCTGGTCCAGTTCCCCGAACCACTGGACTGGACGGCGGGGGCGGGGAGAGTTGGGACTTCGGTTGGGACTTCGGAACCTGGAGATCGGCAACGCAACGACGAGACTCAAGATATGACTACGTATTCGAGCACTGATCACGACGTGCGGGGGCGGCCGGTGTCTCGCGTCGGCCGGTGGGCGGTCAGGCTCGCAGGTCTCTGCGTCGCGGGTGTCGTCCTGGTCGTGCTTGCCTTCGCGCTCAACGTCGTCGAACCAGCCAAGAGCTACAGCGACAGCTGGGCACAGCTCGTGTGGGGCCTGGGCATCTGGGCGTGCGGGATCGGCGCAGTCATCACCGGCGTCGTCGCGATCGTGCGGCACCACGAGCGCTCCTGGATGGTCATGCTGGCCACCGTTCTCGGACTTCTTCCCCTTGCCCTGCTGTTGTCGGAGATCGCGACGGGCAACTTCTGACCTCGCCCGCGAGCCCCACGAAAGAGGGATCCGTGTGGCCACGACGCCCGCGGGACCGCCTCAGCCCCTGACCCGTTCGAGGCCGACCTCACCCGCACAGCGGCCATGTCCGAACGGTGCTGGCGCCGCGTTCTACGCTGCCGGAGGCCACGATTCGGCGTCATGAGCGGTCACGCTATTGCCGCCCGGTCGGCGGCATTGAGCGTATGGGGCTGACGCCGCGGGCTCGATAGCGCCGCCGGAGGCCACACTCTCCGCGGCAGAAGAGGATGGTGTCAGGCGACGGAGTCGAGGCTGCGCACCTTCGGCCGGCCCGAGGCCCGCTCGGCCGCCAGATCGTGAGCGGATTGCATGGCCAGCCACGCGCGGGCCGTTCCGACGCCCGCCTCCTCCAGGCGCACGGCCAGGTTGGGGCTCACCCGAGCATGGCCGTGGAGCACCCTGCTCAACGTCACCCGGGATACCCCCAGCCGGGAAGCGGCTTCTCCAACGCTCAGGCCGAGATCGGCGAGTACATCCTCACGGAGGATCTCGCCCGGATGCACCGGATTCTTCATCATCATCGTCACCTCCTGATCAGTGGTAGTCCTGGTAGTCGACAAGTTCAACGTCGCTCTCCACAAGCCGGAACGTCACTCGCCAGTTGCCGTTCACCCAGATCGACCAGTGCCCAGCCAAGTCGCCCTTGAGCGGGTGGGTCCGCAACGATGCGATCGCGAGGTCCTCGGCGGTCTGCGCCACATCGAGCGCCGACAGGATACGCAGCAGTTTTCCGGACGTGAGCTGCCTGCACGCCCTTCTTCGAGCCCCCGCGATACAGCTGCTCCAGGCCCTTATGCCGGAAGCTGACGATCACCCGCCGAGTGTATCGTGTTGCGATACGCGATACAAGGCGGGCGTGGGTCAGCCTGAGCTGAGCTTCGGCAGCCGACCGCGCTGGGCGCCATGTCCCATGGACGCTCGGCGGCGCGAGCGGGCGTCGTGGTCGCTGCCGGGAGAATCGTCAGTCGATGTCTGGGTGCAGTAGGAACACGCCAATGGTTCGAGGGGCCGCCCGTCTTTCGTATGTCGTTCCACCGGGGTAGATCGCCAGGCATTGCTCCCAGATCGTCTGGCGCGCCGTGCCGCTCAGTTCCTCGGCACGTACTGCGAAGGCCTGCCCGCCCCTTACGACGACGGCGCGTGGGTCGTGACGCAGGTTCAGGCACCATCCGGGCTCCTGTCGTCGACCGAAATTCCCCGCCACGATGGCCGTTCCCTCCTTGATCGGGAACCCCAGCACGGGCATTGTGTGTGGCCGCCCAGTTCGAGCACCGTTGGTCGTGAGCATGATCACGGGAAGGCCGGCTACCAGGGATGTCAAGGTTCCTCGGCCACCGGTCACCGCGAACGTGGCGCGGTCCGCGCGGTGCAGAACCTTGGCGAAGAGCCAGCCGCCCATCGATGAGGCCGCGAACCGTCGGACCCACCGCTGAACGACGGGAACGCCGCCGGCTGACACTGTCACAGCGCCAGTCTGCGGCCGTCATCCTGCGGCGTTCAACGCTCACTCAGGGTCACTCCTTCAGCGAAGGCCGCCGCCCCCCTCGCGGCATGAGCGTGCGGCCCGAGCAGGGTGCGCACGCGGAGCAGCAGGAGCGGCCGTGGGCGCGTAGCGATTCTTGAGGGCCAAGGAAACGGCGTGCGGTGCACGTGGTCAGGTTCGTAGTCTGACGGTCATGGTCGATCCCGGCTCCGGCGGGCTGCCCGCCGAGGTGGCCCGGCACTACCGCCTCGTCGACGAGGACGCCCGGATCCGGCACGGCTACCGCAGGCTGGAGCTGGTGCGTACGCAGCACATCGTGCGTGGACACTTGCCGGGCGGGCGGCTGCGGATCGCCGACATCGGCGGCGGAACCGGGGTGCACGCGGCCTGGCTGGCCGGCGACGGGCACACGGCGCGGGTGTTCGACGCACACCCCGACCACGTCGACGCCGCGAGAAGGCTCGCGTCCGGGACGGCGGCGGTGACGGCGACGTGGGCCGATGCCCGTCACCTGCCCGAACGCGACCACAGCTTCGACGCCGCCCTCCTGCTGGGCCCGCTGTACCACCTGACCGACCGCGCCGATCGGGTGGCCGCCCTTGGCGAGGCCGCCCGCATCGTCCGCCCCGGCGGGGTGATCTTCGCCGCCGCGATCTCGCGGTTCGCCTCCCTGTTCGACGGTCTCGCCGGCGGAGACCTGTTCGACCCGGTCTTCGCCGCCGTCGTCGCCGACGACCTGGCCACCGGGCAGCACCGCAACCCGACCGGCAACCCGGACTGGTTCACCACCGCCTACTTCCACCGGCCCGAGGAGCTCCGCACCGAGTGCGAGGACGCCGGCCTGAGCGTCACCGCTGTGCTCGGCGTCGAGGGCCTCCCAGGATGGTTAGATCACCTCGCCGACCGGTGGGACACCGTCGAGGGCCGGGACGTCATCCTCGACGCCGTCGCCGCTGTCGAGGCCGAGCCGACCTTGCTGGGACTCAGCGCCCACCTGATCGCCGTCGCCCGAACACCAACCTGAAACACCGCCCCTCTTGCCTACCCATACGGCGGATTGCGACGAGCGTGCGACATCGGAAGCGCACGTGCGGAGCGGCAGATCCAGATGGCCGCACGGTGGGGGCCTGACGGCGTGTGAGCGCGCTCGGCGGCACGACCGTGCGTGGGTGTCGCGAGAGGCCGCGATCGCCGACAATGGGGTGGTGCTCACCGGAGAGATGGACGACGACGTGGTGTCGGACGACGCGGCAGCGACGGATGCCGCACGCGCATCGCGGCCGGCCCCGGCCGAGGTCTTCTTCGACCGGGGATCCGGGTACGCCCGGCTCTGCGGTCGGTGTGTCGTACGCCGACGTCGACGTGGTGGGCTCGTGACCACCGGACCTTCGACCGACAAGGCAGCCGCCCTCCTTGCCCTGCACGCCGGTCCCGGCTTCGTGCTCCCCAACGCCTGGGACGCCGGGTCCGCCCGCATCCTCGAGCAGGTCGGCTTCCCGGCCATCGCCACGACCAGCGCGGGCATCGCCTGGTCCTGCGGAGTCCCGGACGGAGGAGCGCTGGACCGCGACAGGATGCTCGAGCACGTCGGTCGCATCGTGGCCGCGGTGGGCGTGCCCGTGACCGCGGACCTCGAAGCCGGGTACGGCGACACCGCGGACGACGTCGGCCGCACCGTGGCCCGGGCCGTGGAGCTCGGGGCGGTGGGCGGCAACCTCGAGGACGCCGGGAAGGGCGGGCTGTTCGGCATCGATGAGGCCGTCGACCGCCTCGCGGCCGCCCGGGCCGCGGCGCCCAGCGGCACCTTCGTGCTGAACGCCCGCACGGACACCTACTTCGCCGGCACGACCGGCGACGCGTTCGCCGAGACGGTCGAGCGGGCGGTCCGGTACGTCGAAGCGGGGGCCGACTGCGTCTTCGTGCCCGGCGTCGTCGAGGAGGACACGATCCGCCGGCTCGCCGCGGCCATCCCGGGCCCGCTCAACGTGGTGGCCGGGCTGGCGAACATCATCGACGCGCCCACGCTCTTCTCGCTCGGCGTCAAGCGGGTCAGCCTGGGCGGCAGCCTGGCCCGAGCCGCGCTCAGCATGGTGGAGCGCGCCGGCCGGGAGCTGCTCGACTCCGGAACGCTCGGCTTCCTCGACGGTGCGATCGCGTACGCCGACCTGCAGCGACGCTTCGGCTCGTGACCGCTGTCCTCTGCGGCCACGGCAAGACCGGCCGGGCCGTGTGCGCCCCCCGGCGGCCCGCGGCATCGAGGCCCGGCCAACGGGTCGGGGATACTGGCCGTACCGCTGACCCTGTCCGCGGCTGCGTGGTCGCACGCGAAGCGGCATGAGCGCTCGGTCGCGTCGCCAGCGGAACGCTACGTGGCATGACCGTGGGTGCGGATCGCCGACCGTCGGCGGCGGCGCCCTGGCTCCTTCTCTTCTGCGTGGGGCTCAGTGAACTCACACTCGGACGTGTTGCCGGTATCGGCGTGACGCTGCATGCTTTGGCCCTCGTCCGGGCGGAGGGCTCCATGGGCAAGCTGATCTACGCGGCCAACATCTCGCTCGACGGCTTCCTCGAGGATGAGAGCGGTTCGTTCGACTGGTCCGTGCCTGACGAGGACGTGCACGCGTTCTGGAACGAGCACGAGCGGCGCATCGGCACGTCGCTCTATGGGCGACGCATGTACGAGACGATGCGTGTCTGGGAGAGCGACGACTGGTTGACGAACGAGCCCGTGGTGGTCCGTGAGTACGCCGAGATCTGGCGTGACGCCGACAAGGTCGTCTACTCCTCATCGCTCACCGACGTCTCGACCGCGCGCACGAGGATCGAGCGGCAGTTCGAGCCCGAGGCGGTGCGACAGCTCAAGGAGACCTCCGGTTCGGACCTGAGCATCGGAGGCGCGGGGATCGCGGCGGAGGCCTTCCGCCACGGTCTGGTCGACGAGTGCGTGCTGCTGTTGTGCCCGGTCCTTGTGGGCGGCGGCAAGCCGGCGCTGCCTCGGGGCGTACGACTCAGCCTCGAGCTGCTGGACCACCGACGATTCGACAACGGCGTGATCTACGTCCGTTACGCGGTGCGAAACCCCGCCTGACACCTGCGGCGCCGGACAGCGGCAGAAGCGGACGTCATGCGGAACCGCGGGGTTGAACGAGCAGTTGTCGGCGCGTTGGGGACAAGGCGGCATCGCGAGAGGCTCGACCGCGCGGCGGCAGCGGTGCTGTCCGCGGTGGACCCACGTGCCGGTCGCGCTAGGCGGTCACCAACGACCGCGGTGCACCACCTCATCGAACGGACGGCGGTTCAGCCGATCGATAACGGCCAACGGCTTGTCCGCCGGATACCCGACGGACAGCACGTAGGCAAGGAAGCGCCCCTCCGGGAAGCCCAGGACGGCCCTGGCCTGCCCTTGATCGGCGACCGCCGCGTGACCCGTTCCGATCCCCAGGTCAGCCGCCGCAACCGTCATCGCGTACGTCGCCTGACCAAGGTCGAACTGCAGCAGAGCCGACTGCCGGTCGTCCTGCGCCACCGGCGCGACGATCCCGATCGCGGCCGCGGCCCCCGCGACGTGCCCGGCGCCCTGCCACACCTTCGCCAGCTCGACCAGCTGCGCCCTGTCGGTGACCAGAACGAAGTCCCACGGCTGCCAGTTGCTCGCCGACGGCGCGCGTCGCCCCGCTTCCAGGATCCGGTCGAGCCCCTCCTCACGCACCGGCCGGTCGCTGAACTGCCGTACGTTGCGTCGCGCCCGCAGCGCGTCCCAAGTCTCCATGACCACATCCTGCGCCTCGAACGCCCGTCGCCACGACGGCACCCGCACATCGGAAAGGGCGCCGCGGTTGCTCACGCCCGATCGGCAAGCAGAACCGGATGGTGACCTGTCAGCTGCGGGTGTTCGGCGGCGTGGCCGTAAGGACATGCAGGATCGTGCGGTAGTGCTCGGTCCCCGTGCCCCCGCACTCCGCGGCCGCTGCGGCCGCCGCCTCGACCTCGGTGGGGGTCCAATTGCTGAATGTGCTGAACAGGCGGCGGACCTGTGCGGTCGACAGGTCCACCGACCATCCCCAGCGCATCGTGTCGACGTGCGTGAACCAGCCGGTGCGGGTCAGCTCCTCCACCGTGGGTCGTTCCTCACCAGGTGCCCCCGTCTCCGGCTGCCCAAGACGAGCCGACACGACGCGCTCGACCCGCTCCCGGAATGCGGTGGTGGGCACGGTGTCGTCGCCGAAGATCGTCCGGATGACGGCCAGCCGCCCGCTCGGGCGCAGGGCGCGGTACAGGATCGGGAGACCGACGTGCAGATCGACCCAATGCAGGGAAGTCGCAGCGACGGCGGAGTCGTACCAACCGGAGGGAAGATCCGCATCCTCGAGCCGCGCCACGACGGTGTCCGCCGCGGGGACGGCGGATCTCAACAGCTGGGCCAGTCGTTCGCCTGGCTCCAGGGCGGTGACCAGACTTCCGGCGGCGACGAGATCTCCAGTGGCCAACCCTGCGCCGGCGCCGATCTCCAGCACCCGCACCCCGGGCCCGATCACACCCAGCCGGGCAAGCGCGGCAAAGACAGCCCTCGGGTACGGCGGTCGCGCCACCGCGTACTCCTCGGCCATGCGCTCGAAATGCATGCCTGGCATCTGAGGACACTACGAGGCGTGCACGCAGATCCGCACCCTCGGCCGCAGACGTGACGTGCTGGACACGGTCAGTTGATGATCTCGCCGCGTTCATCCGTGAGGATCGCCGCCAACCGGTCGCGCCACACCTGCAGCGCTGCAGGGGTCAACCGCGTCCAGTCGGTCACCTCGCCGACGATCCGCAGCGGCTGAGTGCTGCGGTAGGACCGGGTCGGGTTGCCGGGGAACTTCCTGTCGGTCACGTTCGGGTCGTCCTCGAACAGCCCTGTCGGCTCAACGGCATAGACGCGCGGAGCACCTTCGCCTACCGCTAGCTCCGCGGCGAGGCCGGCACCGTCAGGCAGCGCGCTGAAGTAGATGTGATTCATCACGACATCAGGTCGGTAGTTCGACCGGAAGCCCGCCGAGAGAAGCTCGCCCACCTGCAGGTCCGCTCTGGTGCCGTGGAAGAACGGCCCCTCGTCCAGCACGTCACTCACCGCCACAGCGTAGAGCCACCGACCGCGGTCACGTCATCCGCGCATGCCAACACGCACCTGGGGCGGCCTGGCGGTGACTGGTCGCCATCACAACTGGACGGTCAGCCGCCAGGGCCCATTCTCAATCGCGCTTGGAGCAGGGCGAGGAACTCGGACTCGTGCCCGCACCAGACGGCGTGATCGGCACCTGGGACTGTCACCACGCCTGCACCAGCCGAACGCATCGCCTCAACCGTCGCGGCAGGCACAGCCGAGGCATCGCCATCTGCCAGGATCAAGAGGGACCTTTGCGCAGCAGCGACGGCATGGCCGGTCAGATCCCGGCCTGCGAAGGTCAGCGACACACTGACCGCAGTGCCCACGTCGAACGCCTTCCCCGCCGCGACCTCGACCTCGATATCGTGATCACTCCAGTCGGGCCGGCGCTCGCGCAGCAATGAGGCATTCCGGCTGGCCTTCGCCGTGGAGTAGTGGTCACGCAACTGTTCTCTCGACCATCCTGTCCGAGAGGCGGTGAACGGGGCGTCGACGTACACCAGGCAGGCGCTGGGCCACTGCGCGGCAGCCGCGGCCAACACCGTGCCTCCGAGCGAGTGGCCCACTGCCAGCAGCGGCACCGGGACCGACCCGACCACGGCAGTACCACCCGCTCGATCGTCGCCGAGGGATCCGGCGATGATTGGCCGTGACCGGGCAGGTCCACCGACACCACCCGGTACCCGTGAGCCGCCAGCGCGGGCGCGATCTGCCACCAGCTGTCGCCGCTGCCCAGCATCCCATGGATCAGCACCACAACCCGCTCCCCGCCGCCCCACGAGGTCATGTGCAGGCATTCGGCCACCTGGTCCACCGTGCTCACACTACGGCCACCACGGAGTCACTTGGCCGTGACATCAAGTCCCACACAGCGGCATGAGCGTGCACTCCGTCTGCCGAGCTCGTGGTCTTCGTGCGCCCGGGCGTCGCCGCGCGCTGTCCGAGTGCGCCACCCTCGTGCTGGTGATCGTCGATCGACGCGGGACGGCGTGCGTGGATCTAGCCGGCTTCACCTCGCTGAGCGGTTCCCTGACCGGGCCTGCGCGCGGTCGGGCCCTCGCGGAAGCCGCAGCTGAACCGTCGCTCCTCGTCCCTTGGCCCTGAAGGGCGCACGCCGGTGGTGGGTGAAGCCCAACTCACCGCCGTCGGCCTCGCGGGAACGTGCTCCTGACCGGGGCCGCAGTATTCCGGCCCGGCGCGTCCGGCGCGTTCCTGAGGGTCAGGAACCTGGGGCGTCTGCATATCCGGACGCCCGCAGCGCATCGGTCAGCAACGCGACCAGCGCCTCGAGCTGCACGTCGGCCGACGAGGAGACCTCCTCGTCCGACCCGTCCAGCGCCCGGGCGGCGAGGCCCGCCTTGCTGTCGATGAGCTCGGCGATCCGGGCGTCGATGGTCTGCGCGGCGATGATGCGCCACGCGGTGACCGGCTCGGTCTGGCCGATGCGGTGGCTGCGGTCGATGGCCTGGGTCTGCTCGGCGTCGGTCCAGGAGAGCTCGGCGAGCACGATGTTCGAGGCGACCTGGAGGTTGAGACCGACGCCGGCCGCGGTCAGCGAGCAGACCGCGATGGCGACGTCGGGGTCGTTGACGAAGGCGTCGATGTTCTTCTGCCGCGCCGCGGGCGTCTGGTCGCCACGGATCGAGGCGAAGCGCACGCCCTGCCGGGCGAAGGTCGCCTCGGCGGCGTCCATCACGTCGATGTGCTTGGCGAAGAAGACGACCTTGCCGGCGCTGCGGGCCAGCTGCGCCGCGTAGTCCGCGGCGAGCTCCGCCTTCGGCCTGGCCGATGCGTCGCATCATGGTGAACACGTTGTCGCCGGACTTGGCGGTCATCGCCTGCTTCAGCTCGGACCTGGCCACCCGGCGCACGAGGTCGCGGTCGATGCCCTCGACGACGGCGTCGGACGGCACGTGCCGCGAGCGCGGTCCGGTACTGCGCCACCATCCGGCGGGCGAGGTCCCGCTCCGCCGCCCGGACCGACCGGCCAGCCGCCCCGTCCAGCTCGACGTGGAGGTCGGCGATGCGCCGGGCGGGGATGTCGGCAGCCACGTCGACCTTGCGCCGCCGCACGATGCCCAGGTCGATGACGCACTGACGCGCGGCGGCGTAGAAGCCGGGGTCGGCGGGCGTCAGACCCACGTCTTCGAGCGCGTCCATCAGGTCACCGACCGGCTTGCTGTCGTCGATCCACCCGAGGAACTGCCAGATCGCCCGGAAGTCGTCGATGTCGTTGATCAGCGGCGTACCGGTGAGCGCCATCAGCAGCGGCCGCGCCGTGCGGGACCGGACGCGCTGCGACAGCGCGAGGACGTGCCGCGAGCGCTGGGACGTCTTGTTCTTGATGAAGTGCGCCTCGTCGACGACCATGCCCCGGAAGCCGAGGTCACCGAGCCAGCCCAGATGGCGGTCGAGCACCTCGTAGTTCACGACGACGATCTCTGCGAAACCGTCGAGCGTGTCGCCGTCACCCTGGACCACGGTCGCCGCGCGGCGCGGTACCCAGCGGGCGGCCTCGCGTACCCAGTTGGTCTTGACGACGTTCGGGACGACCACCAGCAGCGGGAAGGCGTCCGCCGCCTCGGCGGCGAGCAGGGACTGGGCCGTCTTGCCCAGACCCGGCTCGTCGGCGAGCAGGAACGTCCGGTGGCCGGCGGCGGCTGCCGCGACCAGCTGCCCCTGGTGCGGCATCAGCTCCTCACCCAGCGGAGTGAACTGGGCCGTCGGTGCCGGCAGCGCCATGCACGCCGGGGCCGTCCCACCAGCGCGCTCGAACGAGCTCAGCAGCGGGCCGAGCAGCTCCCAGCCGGCCAGTCGGCGCGGACGGGCCTGGACCGGTCGAGGCGCGGACGTGCCAGGCGCGAGGAAGGGATTAGCCAGTTGGCGGGAGGTCACCGACTGCGGCACGACCTGGCGCTCGGCGGCGAAGGTGAGCGGGCGCGCGGCCGGCGACTCCTCGTCGGGCGCCGCCTCGACCCCGGCCGCGTGGAGCAGGTCACGCCTACGCGAGCGAGCCCGGTCCGAGACGCCAGCGTCCTCGCCGAGCAGCGCCAGCAACCCAGCGTCCCGGACGGCGATCCTGACCAGGATCGCCGCGATGCCGTCCATGCGCTTGAGCTGCTCGGCTCGATGACTGTCGCTGCCGGCCGCGTCCGCGCGGACGCGGGCGCGCTCCTCCCGCAACATCAGGGTGACGGCCTGGAACGTCGCGCGCACGGCCGGCGTCACCCGCCCGCGTCGAACGGCCGCCTCGACCTCACCGACGCTCTGGGCGAGCACCGAGACGACGTCGCCGCGGTGGCGGACGGGTCGCCGTGTCCGCGGGGCGGAACGACGAGCGCCCCTCCGGCGCTGGCCTGGTCCAGCCACAGACTCCTCCTCTGGAATGCCGGGCACGGTGGCCGCAGCAGCATGCCGCACGATCTCGCGAACGGAACGAGGAACACGCCCCACGCGGGGGCTGTGCACGGACGCCGAAACGACCTGCGGATCCCCGTCGATGGACGGCGTGGGCCTCGACAGGCATCCCGCACAGGCCCGACCCGGCAACCGGTGAGCTACTCACCACGGCAGGGGAAGGTCCGCATCGGACGAACCGTTTCGGTCACGTGGTCCTCCCCGGATGACAACGCCCGCCGCAGCGCCTGATTCCCACACCGTTGCCCGCCTTGCGGACGGCGGGGTCGACATCGACAGCGATCAAGGCTGAACGGCGGAAAGGACGACGACCGGGCGCTGTTCTCGACCGGCTGGGCAACGTCTGACGTCTCGGATGGCTCAGCCATTAACATCGCGGACAGCGGCTACATGTCCGGATGGGGCTGACGCCGCGGGCTCGATAGCGCGGCCGACGGCCACACTACCCGCGGCATGATGGTGCGCACCGCCTTGCACTCCTTGGCCTGCTGCTCGCGGATCCAGGCGCGTGTCGGATTGGTAGTCTCCATGGGTGGCTGAGCTTGATCCGGAGATCGAGCCGTACGCGTCTGGTCGGCTGGATGTTGGTGACGGGCACAACATCTACTGGGAGGCACTCGGCGACCCGAGCGGGACGCCCGCGGTGTGGCTGCATGGCGGCCCGGGCTCGGGGAGCAGTGTCAGCCAGCGCCGGACCTTCGATCCTGACGCGTACCGGGCAGTACTGTTCGACCAGCGTGGGTGCGGGCGGAGCCGGCCGCTGGCCGATACTGCCGCTGGTCTGTGGAAGAACACCACCGACGATCTGCTGGGCGACATCGAGACCCTGCGTGAGTACGTGGGGGTGGACCGGTGGCTGGTCTCCGGTGCCTCGTGGGGAGTCACCCTGGCTCTGGCCTATGCGCAGCGTCATCCGGACCGGGTCAGCGCGATGGTGCTGGCCGCGGTCACCTCCGGGACACGGCGCGAGACCGATTGGATCACTCGGGAGATGCGGCGGGTCTTCCCCCGGGAGTGGGACGAGTTCGCCTCTCACGTGCCGGCCAGCGAACGAGTCGGCGACCTGTCCGCGGCGTATGCGCGGTTACTGGCCGACCCGCACCCTGCGGTCACGGAGATGGCGGCCGAGCAGTGGTGCATCTGGGAGGACACCCATGTGTCGTTAATGCCGGGATGGGAGCCGTGGCTGCGCTACCAGGACGCGACGTTCCGGAAGATCTTCGCCCGGCTCGTGACTTCATTACTGGAGCAACGGCTGCTTCCTCGACGACACCCCCATCGCCGAGGGCATGGACCGGATCGCCCACATCCCTGCCATCCTCATCCACGGCCGTTACGACATCTCCGGACCCTTGGACACCGCGTGGGATCTGCACAAGGCCTGGCCCGCCAGCCAGCTCGTGGTCCTGGACGAGACCGGTCATGGCGGCAGCGACATGACCAAGGCCGTCATGCAGGCCCTGGCAACTTTCCGCGACAGGCGCTAGTGTCCCGCGCCTAAATTCGTTGAAGATATCGGGTGAGGGAGTCGAGGATCTCTTCGGCGGTCTTGGTCCAGACGAAGGGTTTGGGGTCGTCGTTCCAGCCGGCGATCCAGGTCCGGATGTCGGCTTCGAGGGCTTGGACGGACCTGTGGGCGCCGCGGCGGATCATCTGGTCGGTCAGGTAGGCGAGCCAGCGTTCCACCTGGTTCAGCCAAGACGATCCGGTGGGCGTGAAGTGCAGGTGGACGCGGGGGTGTCGGCCCAGCCAGGCCTTGATCGCCGGGGTCTTGTGGTGGCGGAGGATGGGGCTGACGCCGCGGGCTCGACAGCGCGGCCGGAGGCCACACTATCCGCGGCATGAGCGCGCAGTATTTGGTCCTCCTGACCGGACTGACACGGACGAGCCGGGAAGCTTCAGCCATGAGCGCGGCGCGCCGCGTCGCGGCCGGCGCGCTGCCGGGACCGCGCATCCTGATTGGCTGGGGTTCGCCGCCCTTGGGTTCGGTCTCGGCCGCCCTTTCGGGCATCGGATTCCGTCCGGCCGCACGCTGACGCCGGGCGTCGCCGTGACGGACGATGGAGCCGGGCACTGGGAGGGGC
This sequence comes from uncultured Actinomycetota bacterium, assembly GCA_963750565.1. Classification (GTDB taxonomy): domain Bacteria; phylum Actinomycetota; class Actinomycetes; order Actinomycetales; family Kineosporiaceae; genus R-H-3. The sequence goes on from CAVVRA010000004.1 coordinate 224,897, forward strand.
GGTGATCCGATGAGGACCCGGCACGACGGCGGATCCGCCGGCGGGCGCGACCGACCGCGGACCGCGGCGGAGGCCGGCCACGCGGACGCCGGCGGCGCGGCCCGCATCGCTGGGACCCCTGGTGCCGTTCTGGGCCTGCAGCGGACCGCCGGCAACCGTGCCGTCGAGACGCTGCTCGCCGGGGCACACCGGCTGCCGACGGTCACCGTGCAGCGGTCGCTCGCGGACCTGGAGCAGGTGGCGCGGATGACGTTCGGCGACCTCGATCCGGTCAACGCCCGGAGCCTCGCGGCGCAGGTCGCGTCCGGCCCGGCTCGCTCGCGGAGTTCGGGCCGCGACGCTGCCTTCTGCACCTGCTCAACGAGGTGGGCACGGCGCCGGCCACCGTTCCCCGCACCGAGCTCGAGGCACGCGCCCGGCGATACGACCGGCTCGTCACCGTGCGCGCCGACGGCTATCTGGTGCGCGCGAGCACCGGCGCAGCGATCCAGAGGGCGGGCCCAGGCATCGCCGTCGATCCCGCCGGCGCCGCCCGCGTCGGCCCGTACGAGCTGGGCCGGCTGTACTACTCCGACGGCGGCGTCATGTACGAGACCGATGCGCAGCTGGGTCGCACGGGTCCGCCGATCGGCGAGCTCGGACTGGAGCATGACCTGCCGAACCGGGTCCTCGACGGTGTGCAGGACGCCGTCGTCGCGGCCGCGACCGGTCTCGCGCGACTCATGACGCACCCGATCCAGACGATCGAAGGGCTCATCGCCCTGCCCGGCGCGGTCGCACAGCTCATCGCGAACAGCCCCGAGTACTGGGAGCGGTTCCGAGTCCGACCGGTCGGCGATCAGGTGCAGGCGGTGTCGGAGCTGGTCACCACACTGGCGCTGACCTATGGGTCGGCAGCCAGCACGACGACGCGCCTGACCGCGGCGGCCGCGGACGTCTCGGAGATCACCGTCAACGTGCTCCGGCTTCAGGCCGGGGGAACGCTCACCGTGGCCACCGTGAGCGTGCCGGTCGGCACGGTCGCGACCACGGTGGCTGGCGCCCCCGGCGCCATCTACGTCCTGGCGATGGCAAGCCAGGCCGGTGGCGGTGGATCGGGTTCGTCCGGTGGCTCCAGCGGGGGGCCGCCGCCGCAGCCGCAAGGTCCGTACGCGCAGCTCCGGGACGGGACGCAGATCCGTCCGGGTCGCGAGTTCACGCAGGCGCAGAAGCAGCGGATCCTCGAAGCCAACCGGCAGCGTAACGGCGGCGTACTGAAGTCTGACGACCCCATGGACCCCTTCCCTGATCTCTCCGAGCCAGTGCGCAGCGTGAGCCCGGGCATGGGGGGATCGCCGCAGGCCCGAGCTATGGCCGCCGTCGACCACATCAAGCCGCGCTCAATGGGCGGCGACAACGGCTACGGCAACGCTCGGGTCATCTCGCAGCACTGGAACAACATTCTGCGTAACCGGGGCGCGCCGCCGTAGTCCGCATCGGCGGCCACCGAGCCGCCCGCAGCGATACAGAACCGTTCGATCGGCTCGACGTCGTCGATCGCTCCTCGATGACCAGCCCGGCGGCGATGTGATGCTGGTGCCGTAGTCAGCGGCGGTGTGGCGCTCGAAGCGAGCGACCAGGTGGCGGTGCTGGCCGCCGTCGTGGGCAGGCTGCCCGCCAGCCTGCGCGACCTCCTCAGCGGGACGTCACACCACCAGAGGGCGAAGATGCTGCCCCGCGCCACGTCGAAGTCCACTCCGCGCAGCACGTGCAGCTCGCCATACGACCTCTCCAGGGCGCGCACGTGGATCGCGGGCCCCGGACCTGCCCGGTTGTCATCGGACCTGCTCGGTTGTGATCTGGGTATCTATGGACATGACGACAGCGTGCAGGGTTGACGCTGCGTCACGGTCAAACCCTGCGAGCGAGGAGCGCAGTCTGTTCAAGTTCCGGGAGTGGGGTCAAGCCCGATCCTTCGCTCGCTCATCGGCAGATGAGGATGACCGTCGCGGCTCCGTACCTGCCGCAACTCGACCCGCTGTCCGACGGCCACGCGATGGCGGAGGCGATGTTGGCCAGTAACAGGGCCAGCAGGCGCTGACGTGCGAGCGAGGCGGCGTACCTCGGAGGCGGTCATGCTGGGCTTCGACGCTCTCCACGTTGCTTCCCAACCCGGCGCTCCCCCTCGGCCGCCCATGATCGCTTGGTCAAGTCATCTGATGAGCACGTAGCCGTCATGGGCACGACTGGCGGTCGGTCCATGGAGGGCGTCGAGCACGCGGATAGCGTATGCGGGCGCCATATTGGCCGTGATGTCGTCGGCCTGCAGCCAGCGGACGGCCCGGGACTCGTCGCTGGTGGCCGGGGCGCCGCCGGTAGGCCGGCAGCGGTAAACCAGGGCGACAATGCCGCGTGTCATGTTCTTGTAGACGCCGGTGAGGTGCTCAACCTCCACGTCGATCCCGGTCTCTTCCATGACCTCGCGCCGGACGCCTTCCTCGAAGGTCTCTTCGCGTTCCAGGATGCCGCCGGGGGGTTCCAGTGCCCGTTGTCTCGGCGCTGGATGACCAGTACTCGTCCAGCTTCGTCAATGACGACGCCAGCGACGCTGACGGAGTGAACGGGCTGCGCAGGCATGGTGTGCACCTCCTATGGCATCGTAGATGATGCCTAGACAAGTGGAGGAGTGATGGTGACCCTTGGGGTCGTCGAGCGGGACGCGGACGCACCGCCGTACCGCCAGATCGCTGCGCACCTTCGCGAAGCTATCGGCCGAGGGGAGCTGGGGCCTGGGGACAAGCTCCCGTCCGAGACCGAGCTGCTCGACCACTACGGTGTGGCTCGGATGACTGTCCGGCAGGCGCTCGCCGAGTTGCGCGCCGAAGGTCTGGTTGTCGCTGAGCATGGCCGGGGCGTGTACGTTCGCTCGCGTCCGCCGGTGCGCCGGCTCGCGTCGGACCGGTTCGCCCGTCGTCACCGCCAGGCTGGCAAGGCCGCGTTCATCGTTGAGGCTGAGGGTCGCGGGAAGCCGTCGGTCGATGAGATCTCCGTGGCGGAGTCCGTCCCGCCCGCGCGGGTGCGTGAACTCCTGGGCCTGACGTCCAGGGCCCGGGCCGTCGTGCGGTCTCGCCGCTACCTGCTCGACGGCCAACCGGTCGAGGTCGCCGTTTCGTACGTTCCCTCCTCGATCGCCCGCGGCACGAAGATCGCGGAGCAGGACACTGGTCCGGGCGGCATCTACGCGCGGCTGGAAGAGCTTGGTCACACCTTGACCGAGTTCGTCGAGGAAGTGTCCGTGCGTATGCCGACTCCGGAGGAGCGACGCCGGCTTCGCCTCGGTCCCGGCGTACCTGTCATGACGGTCCTGCGCTCCGCGCTCGACGTTCACGGACACGCCGTCGAGGTCTGTGACACGGTCAAGGCCGGACCGAGCTACGTGCTCGAGTACCGGGTCCCTGCCGAGTAGGCCACACACGGCGCGCCTTCGCCCCTTGACACTCGTCTAGGTGAGTTGCATTCTACAGTTACTCACCTAGACAAGTGGAGGAGTGATGCGCCATGGCGCTTCAGGGTGGGCACCGGTTCGCGGTGTCGATGGACGAGGTGTTCCCGTTCGGGGTGTACGCGATGGGGGTGGAGCAGGCGCTGGACTACGACGAGAGGTCGGGTCGGCGGACCCCGTCCAAGGACAAGCAGAGCGGTGAGCTGGTCTGGGTGGTGTCGTGCATGGACCGGGACCCGGAGGCTCGGTCGAAGGAGGTCAAGGTCAAGGTGACGGCGCCGTACCAGCCGGTGCTGCCGGGGGAGATCGCGCCGGGCACGGATCTGCACCCGGTGACCTTCGAGGGGATGACGATCACCCCGTACGTGTCCGAGGGTGCCGCGGGGCGTCGGGCGCGGCTGGCGTACTCGATCCGGGCGACCGGGCTGCACGCTCAGGGCAAGGCCCCCACCGCTTCGTCGCAGGGTCGGGGTGGTGGGCCGGCGCCCTCGGGTGGGCCGTCCGGGGACGGCAAGGCGGCCTGAGTCCCCCGCTCGCCGCGCTTGCTGTCCGGTCCGCGCCCGAGGTGGCCCGCCAGTGATGGCCCGGCCTCGGGCGCGGACCTCAGAAGCACTCCTCGAGCGAGCCGGCTGAGCCCGCCGTCTGGTGGGCGGCTTCTTCTGCCGTCCGCGGCCTCGGCGCTCGGGGGCTCGTTGGGGAGTCGATGGAGGGGTGTGGTGGCCCCCGGCCTGGATATCGCGGCCGGGCCGGGGGCGTTGCACCGCTCGACACGCTCACCCCCGCGTTTGCGGGGTCCTCGACCGCCATGCCAAGGGAGCACGTTCGCGATGCCTGCTCACCGTACCCCCAGACCCTCCACCCGCCGCGCTGCCGCCGCCGACGACTGCCACGACGGTTCCGCCGCCACTCCTGATCCCACGCCGCCGACGTCGGCCGCGGCACGGCGGGGGATGACCCGCTGGTCGCGGTGCACCTCGTGCCGGCGGGGGTTCGTCGCCGCCTCCCTGGTGAACGGGCAGTGCGAGCGGTGCGCCGGCCTGCAGGCCCTGCCGCTGCACGGGGAGGGCGGGAGGTTCCTGCCGGGCCTGACGCACGGGCCGAGCCCGTCGCCGTCCCGGCCGACCGCACCCGTCCGGGGCAGACGGGACGACGACCGATGACCGCCGCCGGCTCCGCCGCCACCGTCCCCAAGTCATCCGAGGACCAGACCCCGGAGGCGGTGAGCCGCGCGATCGCCCGGCTGCTGCGGTCTCAGCCCGCACCCTCGGGGCCGGGTGTGGACGACGTGCAGCGGGCCGCGTGGTTCACCCGCCGGGCCGTGCTGCTCGACCAGATCGTGTCCGCCGCCGCGCACCGGTGGCCGGCCGTCGAGGCGGCCGCAGGTCCGCCACACCGGCCGCGCCTGCACCAATCACCCGCACCCGTTCGCACGCCGACCCGCACGCCGAAGGGACCTCCCGGTGATCAACCTGCCTGATGAGACCAGCGCCACCGAGACGGCAGCCCACCCGGGACCGCAGACGCCGGCGGTGACCCCGGCGGGTACGCGCGGGCCGCGGCGGAGGCGATCCGCGGGCTGAACCGACGCCACCCTGGGCCCCGGCGGATATGTGTCACCGGCGGAGGTGGACGCCGTGGTCGCCGAGCTGGAGACGATGATCGAACGGCTCCCGCAGGCCCTCGCCCAGGCCCAGGCGTGGCTGCTCGCCGCCCGGGACGCCGGCCGGGTCGGCCAGGACCCGCAGACCGCGGACGGCCCGGTCGACGTCGACGAGGCCGTCTCGATCGCCTGGAACCACCTGCGACAGGCCAGCACCTACGCGACCTGGACCCGCGACGCGCTCCACCTCGCGAGGACCGAAACCTGCCACCTGACCGGCCCGGCCCCCGACCCCGCCGGCGGCGGAGCCGTCGGCGACGCCGACGTAGAGGGTGTGCGGTGACCGGGCGGCGGTATGGCGGGACCGGCCGCGGGACCCGGGTCCGGACCGGGGTGCGGTCCGGGGACGGTCAGGTGATCCAGGTGTCGGTCCGGGCCTGTTCTACCGGGAACGCAGCCGGATCCCGTTCTGGGTCGGCGCACTCTGGGAGATCGTCGTCTTCGCGATCCGCGCGACGATGTGGACGGTCCGGACCGCGGCCCGGTACCCGATCCCGACCGCCGTCCTCACCGTCCGTCTGGTCGTGTGGGCCCGGTGGGGCATCCGCGGCCTGATCGTCACCGCCGTCGCCCTCGCCCTCGGCACCGCCGGCGGCTGCTGTCGTGTGTGGCGGCACGCCGACCCGGTCTCGTTCGCCCGCCGGGTCTCGATGCCGGCGCTCGGGGCGTGGCGGTGGCACACCGTCTACCGGGGCCGGTGGCGCAAGGCGATGGGCGGCGTCGGCCTGCTGCGGGTCTGGGACGGCGTCGAGCACGCCCCGCAGGTCGACCGGGTCCGCTCCACCCGGGACCGCGACGTGATGTCCGTCGAGCTGCTCCCCGGGCAGACCCCGGAGGAGTTCGCCGGCATCGGCGAAGCCCTGGCCCACGTCTACCGCTGCTTCCGGGTCGACGTCACCAGCCACCAGCCCGGCTGGGTCCTGGTCACCTTCCTCCGCGACGACCCGCTCGCCCGGCCCGTGCCCACCATCGCACCCGACGTACTCGCGCGGCGGTCCGCGACGCGCACGACCTCGCCGCCTCACCGGAGGTCCGGGAGGGCGCACGTCGCCGACCTCCTGGACGCCGTCCCGGTCGGGGTCACCGAGACCGGCCAGATCGCCCGGCTCCGGGTCCGCGGCGCCCACCTGCTCGTCGCCGGCACCACCGGCTCCGGGAAGTCCGGGCTGCTCTGGGCGCTGCTCTGGGCGCTCGCCCCCGCCGTCCGGGCCGGGCTGGTCGAGGTCGTCGCGCTGGACCCGAAACGGATCGAGCTCGTCGCCCTCGCCGACGGACCCCACCCCCTCGGCGTCGTGGTCAAGGACGCCGACGTGATGGCCGCGTTCCTCGAGGGCCAGGTCCGCGACCTCGACCACCGGTGCGCGCAGATGGAAGGCGTCACCCGCAAGCACACCCCGTCGGTGGTGCAGCCGCACCGGGTCATCGTCGTCGACGAGCTCGCCTCGATCACCGCGCTCGCCGACCGCAAGGACCGGGAACGGATCGAAGCCTGCCTCGGCCACCTCGAGAGTCACGCGGCCGGGCCGCCGGCTTCACCGTCATCGTCACCACCGTCGAACCGACCAAGGAGGTCGTCCGCTGGCGCGCCCTGCACGCCGTCCGGGTCGGGTTCCGGCTGGAGGAGGAGTCCCACACCGACATGGTCCTCGGCGACGGCACCCGCGACCGCGGCGCCGCCTGCGACCACATCAACCCCGACACCCCCGGCGTCGCCTACCTCAAGCTCGACGGCGTCCGCGACCCCGTCCGGTTCCGCGCCGCCGAGATCACCGACACCGACCTCCACACCCTCACCCACGGCCTCCCCAGCCCCCGCCGGCCGGCGCAGCCGTCGAGCGACGGCGGCGAGGAGTCCTGGCCCTTCGACGGGTGGACCGGCACCACCGACGCGGCCGCGAGCAGGCCGCCAGAGCCGGGCCGTGAGGAGCCGACCCACGTCCGGGTCGACGTCATCGACCTCACCAGCACCTACGCGCACCGACTTGACCCACGACCTGACCCGCACCGAGCGGTGAGCCGGAAGGAGCCCACGATGCGCACCCTCAACGTCCGCCGCCCCCTCGGCTACCTGCTCGCCCCGCTCGTCCTGGTCGCCGCCTGGCTGCTCGCGGCCGGCGTCGGCCTGCTCGTGCAGGCGGTGACCCGATGACCGACAACCTGCCCAGCCCCCTGACCAGCGCCCTGACCGGTACCGGCCTGCGGCTCTTGGCCGCGCCCTCGCGCCGACCGGCCGCCGGCACCGCGCGCTCGTCCGACGGCTGCGACGGCTCCGGCGTCGGCGTCGGGAGCCGGCCGGGGCTGCCGGCCCGACGGGGTGGCGCCGTCGATGACGATGACCCTCGGCCCGGACTGGCCCTCGCTGCGCGCCTTCGGCCTGGTCGTCGCCGTCGTCGTGCTCGCCGGGCCGGTCCTCGGCCGCGCGGTCGCCGGACCGGTCGGCATCATCGTCGGCGCCGGCCTGGCCGCGTTCACCTGCCTGACCGGCGCCCACCTGGCCGCCACCCGCCGCGCCCGCCGGACCGGCACCCCGCTGGGGTACGGGGACGGGCTCGCCGTTGACAGCGCGGTGTCAAATACGCGCCACGACAACGGATCCGCGGCCGGACGCCGTCGCCGTCCGCGTGGCCATCGTCGACGATCACCCGGCCCCGTCGAGCCGCGATCAGCAGGCGGCAGTGGACGGGTGGGTGTGGGCCTGCGCCGGCTGCCGGCTGGTCGGCACTGCCAGCGCTGTCGGCGGCCAGAAGCGGTCCAGCTCGCCGCCGTCCACGACACCCTGCACCACGGCGCCCGGCGCACCGCGCAGGCGCTCCGCGCCGCTCGCTGCGCGCACTCTGCTGGGACGGCCTGTGGCGCCGCTCAGCGGCCCGAGTAGGGCGGTCCGGGCGTCGGGTCCGGGGAGGCCCGGTGACCACGTCGACCGTCAACACCGCCGTGACACCCGACACCCCGACGGCCGACGACCCGGACGGCTCGGGACGGTCTGCGGCAGAGGGCGTCTGGGTGCGGCCGGGGTCACGGGAGGACCGGGCCCGGCGCCGCGGGCCAAGCGGGTGCTGCGGGACCTCGCGGTCGAGTTCGGGGTCTGCGTCCGCCCGGTGCTGCTGCGCCGCACCGACCTGACCACGGGGGAGACCGACGTGGTGGAGACCCCGTGCGGGTCCACCCGGGACACGGTCTGCCCACCCTGCGCGACGAAGGCCCGGGCGTACGGGCGCAGCAGTGCCGGGAGGGCTGGCACCTGACCGACGAACCCGACCTGACCCCCGACCCCGGCAGCCGCACCCACCGCACACCTCGTCGACGGAGCGGGCCGCCCTCGTCGAGGCCCGGCAGGCCGCCGAGGACGAGTGCGCGGTGCACCCCGACGACCCCGCGAAGGCCGACGTCCTGGCCGCCATCGTCGAGGCGATCGCCGACCTGGACGCCGAGCTCGCCGACCCACGGGGTGAAGGGCCGCCCCGAACCCGACCCGTCACCGCGGTGAAGCGGCGGGCCCGGTCCACCCGGCGCCGGCAGGACGCCCCGGACCTGCCCCGGGTCGCCTCGACCGGCGCCACCGTCGGCCGGGTCTACACCCCACCCGCGGGCAGCCGGCATGCGGGGAAGACGTTCCGGCCGTCGCTGTTCCTCACCGTCACCCTCGACTCCTACGGCCCGGTCCGGGACGACGGCACCCCGGTCGACCCCGCCACGTACGACTACGTCCGGGCGGCGCGGGACGCGCTGCACTTCGGCAAGGCCCTCGACCGGCTGATCCAGAACCTGCGCCGGGTCGCCGGGTACGACCTGCAGTACTTCGCCGTCGTCGAACCCCAGAAGCCGCGCTCGCACCGCACGCGCACTTCGCGATCCGCGGCACCCTCCCCCGCGCGGTCGTCAAGCAGGTCGTCGCCGCCACCTACGCCAACGTCTGGTGGCCCACCACCGGCCCGGCCGTCTACGACACGGTGCACCGGCCGGTCTGGGACCCCACCTCGTCGACGACACACCGGCCATCCCGGTCGGCGGGTACGTCGACCCCGACACCCGCCAGCCCGCTGCCGACCTGGGCGCGAGGCGCTCGACGAGCTCGACCACGAGCACGCGACGGCCGCCGAGACCGGCGAGCCGGTCGAGCCGACCCACTGCGTCCGGTTCGGCCGCCAGGTCGACGTCAAGGGCGTCCTCGCCGGCACCCCCGCCGCCGAGAAGACGCATCGGCTACCTCGTCAAGTACCTGATGAAGGACCTCGGCGACGACCTCGACGCCCAGCGACGACGACGACCCGACCGGGTCCGGGGACGGCGGGGTGAGTGACGGCCCGGCCACCGACGACGCGCCCGACGGCTCTGGTTCGGTCGGGTGCGGCGTCGTGGTCGAACCCCGGAGGAACGAGCCACCGCCGCCCGCCGCGCCGACCACCGCGCCCGGCTCGTCGACGCCCTGCGCCACGAGCCGTGCTCGCCGCGGTGCGCGAACTGGCTCCGCTACGGCATCCAACCCAAGAACCCCCGGCCCGGGCTGCGTCCCCGGCGCCTGCAAGGGCAAGGCCCACCGCCCGTCCCACCTCGGGTACGGCGGCCGCCGGGTCCTCGCGTCCCGGAAGTGGACCGGCAAGGACCTCGCCGACCACCGCCACGACCGCAAAGCCCACGTCCTGCGCGTGCTCGGCCGCCTCGACGAGCTCGCCGCCCTCGAACGCGGCGACCACCCCGACGGCCAAGACCGGCGTCGCCTGGGAACTCGCCCGCCCCACCGACCCCGACGTCCCGCCCGCCGAGACCCGCCTGCACCTCGCCATCGCCCGCGCCGTCCGACAACGCACCGACTACCGCACCGCCCAGGCGGCGCGAGAACGCGAACGACCGAGCCTCGACGACAGTTCGGCAACCGACCCCGCCGCACCCGCGGCCTGACCCGAAGGAGACACCGTGCACGGCAACCGCGACCCGCTCCTGACCGTCGACCAGGCCGGCGAACTCCTCGGCACCGGTCCCCGGTTCCGCCCGCCGACTCATCGCCGAGCGACGCATCCGGTTCGTCAAGGTCGGTCGGCTACGTCCGGATACCGGAGTCGGCGGTCATCGAGTTCGTCACCGAGAACACCGTCGAGCCACGTGCGCGCATCCGTCCGCGGTGGAGCGCCTGATGGCCGCTCGTCGTCGCCGGTTCGGCATGGTCCGACGGCTGCCGTCGGGCCGCTACCAGGCGAGCTACATGGACCCGGATGCGATGCCGCCGTACCGCGCGCGCAGACGTTCGTGACCAAGCGGGATGCCGAGCGATGGTTGAGTGTCGTCGAGACCGAGCTGCTGCGCGGTGAGTGGCGCGACCCGGACCGTCAGCGCGAGCCGCTAGCCTCGTTCGGCAAGCGCTGGATCGAGGAGCGTCCGGGCCTACGGGCGCGCACCTTCGATCTGTACCGGTGGCAGTTCGGCAAGCACATCGAGCCGTGGCTCGGGAGGGTCGCAATCGGAGACCTCGACCCGGCCAGGATCCGGCGCTGGCGGGCCGACCTTCTCGCGGCCGGCGTCTCGCCCTCGTCGGTGGCGAAGGCGTATCGCCTTCTGCGGGCGATCCTCATGACCGCCGTCGACGACGACACCATCGCCCGCAACCCATGCCGGATCCGCGGCGCGCAGAACGAACCATCCCCCGAGCGGCCGGTCCTGTCCGCTCAACAGGTCCTCCAGCTCGCCGGGAGGGTGCCGGCCCGGTTCTCGGCGATGGTGCTCGTTGCGGCGTTCGCCAGCGTGCGCTGGGGCGAGGCGGCCGCCCTTCGCCGACGCGACGTCGACCTTAACGCGGGCTCGGTGTACGTTCGGCGCTCGTTCTCCGAGCGGTCGACCGGCGAACTGATCATAGGTCCGCCGAAGTCCCGAGCCGGCGTCCGCGTCGTCGCTCTTCCGCGTCCGATCGTCGTCGCTCTGGCCGAGCACTTGGCTACATGGACCGGCGACGACCCCGACGCCCTGGTCTTCACCGGCGACAAGGGCGGGCCGCTGCGTCGCAGCAACTTCAACAAGCAGGCCCGGTGGAAGGACGCCGTCGCAGCCATCGCCGTCCCCGGGCTGCACTTCCACGACCTGCGGCACACCGGTAACCACCTCGCCGCTCAGACCGGCGCCTCGCTGCGCGACCTCATGCTCCGGATGGGCCACGACAGCATGCGCGCCGCGCTGATCTACCAGCACGCCAGCGACACCGGCGATCGCCGGATCGCGGACGCCCTGGACGCCGTCATCGCTGCAGAGGATCTGGAGGCTCATCCGCCTGGCCCAGGCGGGAGTCCGGACGGTGTCGAGCCGGTCGATCGGTCGGAGCGCTGACGTTCAGCGCAAGCCTCAGCAATCGTGAATCGACTCCGACACGCCGACGCGATTTGGGCGCTTCCGCGGAAAGAATCACGGCGACGCCAATAACCTCTTCGAGGGCACGAGCAATTGGAATGCTGGAAGAGGGCGGACTAGGGGTGGGGTACGCATGCTGCGCTGGCAGTCCCGGCGGCGGAAGAAGGTCGCGATATCGATCGCATTGATTGCGTCGGCCGTTCCGCTGTCTTCCTGCTCGTCGAGCGCCGGCGCTCCTACGCAGGTCTCCACGGCTGCGACAGCCCCCACAGTGGATCAGGAGACTGCTGGCACCGGCGCCAGCGCATCCTCGTCGCCGGCCGAGTCTCGGGAAGCCAAGGTCGACCTGGCTGCGTTCGTCGATGCCATCGGAAGCGAAGACGATCCTGACGCGATGAGGGCAGCCCTCAAGCTGACCGCACCGGGCAGCTCTGCGGAGGCATACGTTCGTCATCTTGCCAATGTCGTCGAGTCGACGCTGGACGGGGGAGGATCCGGCGTCAAGCAGACGGTCGAGCGCACCGGTGACTCCTTCAAGTCTTGCGACGACCCCGGCGACGAGTCCAGTTGCGCAACATTCGCCGGATTCAAGATCACGCCCGCAGGCAAGATCTCGGAACTCACCGTCAACGGTAAGAGCATTGGTGATCGGATCACCGTCGGCAACGGAAGTGCCGTGACCACTGGCGGCGCCAAGTTCACTTTCCTGACAGCCTACAAGTCGATCATGAGCAACGCTCTCTTCGTGACCGTAAAGGTCAAGTCGGGTAATCGGCCGATCTCAGTCAATAACTACAGTGCCGTCTACCGATCCCCTGACGGCAAGCAGCGCACCGCGACCGACGCCATGGGACCGACGGACATAGCCGCTGACTCCTCCTCCATCGTGACCATGGTCTTCAAGGGGGTCGCGGTCGGTGGAAAGGTCACGATGGATGGCTGTGTCTCCGAGTGCGCGTCGAGCTGGTCAGCGAAGATCAGGGTGGGCTGACGGTGTGCCGGCGATCTCCAAGACCGTCACCACGCTGTTGCACGCTAGTTGCATGACGGGTACGGGCGGTGCTCCCGAATGGGGAAGGCCCCGGCCGCATATTGGCCCTGACCTGGGCCTTAGCCTTGGAGCGGGTGACGGGAATCGAACCCGCACTGTCAGCTTGGGAAGCTGATGTTCTGCCATTGAACTACACCCGCGAACGGCCCACGGAGGGCCGAGCGGGCTCAGCGTACCAAGCGACGAGGCTGTCTCGGGCCGCGTTCCGGTGCTCGGCAGGGGTGCCCCCGCGGCCCGGGAGTCGGTCGAGGGCGCATGGTGGAGGATCCGCACACCGGGATGCGGCGGATCCTCCCGCTGTCACGATCATGGCCGCGGCCCGGTGCGCCGCAGGGTCGCCCAGGCGGTGATCGGGCAGCCCCGGCCGGACGCCGGGCTACCCGCCTCAGCGTCCCGGCAGCGCGTCCAGGGCCACGGCCATCGCGGCCGCCAGGCGACGGTCAAGGCCTGGGTCGGGGACGGTGACCTCGTAGCGGTCCCGGCCGAGGGCGAAGCGCTTGACGACCGACATCGCCACGGTGCCGTCGGGGTGGGTGAAGTCGAAGTGGTACGGCAGCCAGTCTGAGAGGAACCGGCGGACGATCGCGATCGCCTGGCTGCGCTCCACGCCCTTCGCGATCGGGTGGCCGGGCTGCTCGAGGTAGTACGTCGAGCGCAGCAGGCTCGCGCCGAAGTCCTTCCGGAACACCCCGATGATCTGGCCGGAGCCGTCGACGACGTCGGCCGCGCCGGCGACGTCCACGACGTTGCGCGCCTTGAACCCGAACAGGGGTACCTTGCGCTGCTCGTCGGCGAAGAACGTGATCTGCTCGCGCACGGCGACGCGCTTCTGCTGCGCGAGCGCGAGCATCTCACCGTTCGCGTCGCCGTTCCCGGCGGGCGCCCGGATCTCGTAGCGGTTCACCATCGGTGTGATCCGCTGTCGGATGACGAACCTGTCCAGCGACTGGAGCGCCGTCACAGGGTCCTGCGGGGCCATACGTCGCGACGTTACCCGTTCGTGACCTCGGTCTGCTCCCGTACCCGACGGGAGGTGGGCCGTCGGAGCACGACCTTCACCACTCGTGCCCGTTCGGCGGCAGAAGGTAACCAGCCGTGTGGGCGGCGAGCGGCGCCGTCCGGCGTCGACCGCCTCGGCTCGGCCCCGCCCACGCCCGGGTAGGTTGAGCCCGTGCTGCTCTCCGACCGGGACATCCGCGCCGAGCTCGAGGCCGGCCGCGTCGTCCTCGACCCGTTCGACGCGGAGATGGTCCAGCCGTCGAGCGTCGACGTGCGCATCGACCGGTACTTCCGGCTCTTCGACAACCACAAGTACCCCGTACATCGACCCGGCCGAGGACCAGCCCGAGCTGACCCGGCTGGTCGAGGTCGACGCCGACGAGCCGTTCGTCCTGCACCCGGGCGAGTTCGTGCTCGCCTCGACGTTCGAGGTCGTCACCCTGCCGGACGACGTCGCCGCCCGCCTCGAGGGCAAGTCGAGCCTGGGCCGGCTCGGCCTGCTCACGCACTCCACGGCCGGCTTCATCGACCCGGGCTTCACCGGCCACGTCACCCTCGAGCTGAGCAACGTCGCGACCCTGCCGATCAAGCTCTGGCCCGGGATGAAGATCGGCCAGCTGTGCTTCTTCCGGCTGTCCAGCCCCGCGCGAGCACCCCTACGGCGCGGCCGCCTACGGCTCCCGCTACCAGGGCCAGCGCGGTCCCACGGCCAGCCTGTCGTACCGCGCCTTCCACCGCACGCCGGTCTGAGCGAGGCTGACCCCATGGCCACCGTCGGCAGATGGCGCCGCCGCGGCGCCTCCGAGGACGCCACCGCGTTCGACCCCGAGGTGCTCGCGGCGCTGCGGTCCACCCATGTCCTCCTCGTGCCGACGACGGCGACCGTCGACGAGGTGAGCGACCTCGTCCGGGCCCGGGTGCCGCGGGCCGGCAACCTCGCGGCGGACGGCGAGGTCGCGCTCGGCCGGCACAGCCGGCTCACCGGGCCGTACGACCTCTCGATGGAGGACGCCGTCGACGGCCGGCGTCCCCATGCCGTGGACCGTCGTCTACGCCCTCGAGACCCCGGTCGAGCGCGAGGACCCTCCGCTCGCGGGGGTCGACGACCGGGACGGCTTCGCCCACGCCTTTCCCGACGGGCTGCCGTGGCGCGAGGAGGGCCGCGCTCTGCAGTCTCCTCGTGGCGATGGCCCGCCGGCTCGGTGGCGCCGTCCGGGTCGGCGGCGACCCGCCGCACCGCGGCTGATCCAGCCGGACCCGCACCGCGCGGTCGACCACATCGTCCACTCCCCGTACTGGCTCGAGCCGGAGATCCTGCGCGGCGTCGTCGCCCGGGAGGTGCCGACCGCCCAGCTCGCCGTCGAGGGCGAGACGTGGAAGGGCCCGACCGACGCCGCCTACACCGGGGCGCTGATCCTCGCCGACATCGCCCGAGACGTTCGCGACGACGTCGGCGTGACCGCCCGGCACGCGGCCGGCGGCCCGGTCGACCTGGCGAGCCTCGGGGCGAGCGACGTCGTCGACGACTATGCGGTCATCGCAGCGCTCGGCCCCGGCGGCCAGGACGGCGCGCTCGAGGTGCTCGTCCACGTCGCCGACCCTGACGAGCCCGCGGCGCACGCGCAGGAGTGGGGCTCGCGGCCGTTCGTCACCTACGAGGTCCGGTGGCTGTGCGCCGAGCCGGACGCCCAGGAGCGCGAGCGACGGCGGCCCGACGAGCGATACGTCGCCGTCCGCGCCGCGGGTCGCGCCCGTCGTCGTCGCGGTGACCCGTGCCGTCGTCGAGGCGACGAGCGGCATCGTCACGGACGAGGACGGGTTCTGGCTCGACCGCTACCGGCTCTGAGGCGCCGACCCCGTCGTTCCGGACCGGTCCCGAACGGTCGCACCGCACCGTGCCGGACGTCGCCGCGCGGCGGACCCGGACGCCGGACGGGCGACGGGCCCACCCCGTCGCGCACGCTCTCAAGTTGGTAGACCGCGCGCCGATGCACTCCTCGTCCGAGTCCGCGAGGAGGAGCACCGGATGGAAGCGATCGACGAGATCGTCGCCGAGTTCCTGGTCGAGAGCCACGAGAACCTCGACCAGCTCGACCGGGATCTGCTCGCGCTGGAGCAGAATCCCGGGTCGCGGGAGCTGCTCGCGAGCGTGTTCCGGACGATCCACACCATCAAGGGCACGAGCGGGTTCCTGGCGTTCCACAAGCTGGAGAAGCTGACGCACGTCGGCGAGAACCTGCTGAGCCGGCTGCGGGACGGCCGGATCGCGCTCGACCGACGACCGGGCCACCGCGCTGCTCACGATGGTGGACGCGGTCCGCGGGCTGCTCGCCGACATCGAGGCGACCGGGACCGAGGGCGACGCCGACCACCGCGAGCTCATCGCGACGCTGTCCGGGCTGCTCGAGGACGGTGCGTCGCGTGCGCCGATCGCGGACGCCGCCGACGGCGCGGATGCCGCCGACAACGCGGCCGACGCGGCCGAGCAGGATGACGAGCACGGCCACCGGCCGACCGGCGATCACGCCCCCGAGCCCGTCGCCGGCGGCAGCCGGCCGCACCGATCGGCGAGGTCCTCGTCCAGGCCGGAGCGACGACACGGGACGCCGTCGAGATCGCCCGGATGGAGCAGGGGCTCGGCGACGCAGCGACCCCTCGGCACGATCCTCGTCGACCACGGCTCCGCGACCCCGGCCGCGGTGGAGACCGCCCTGGAGACCCAGAACGCCCACCGGTCCGTCGTCGACAGCTCGGTCCGGGTCGACGTCGAGCTGCTCGACTCGCTGATGCGGCTGGTCGGCGAGCTCGTGCTCGCGCGCAACCAGCTCGTGTCCCGGCTGGACGACACCACAGGACACGTGAAGGACTCCTCGCTCGCCCGGTCCGCACAGCGGCTCAGCCTGGTGACCAGCGAGCTGCAGGAGCAGGTCATGAAGACCCGCATGCAGCCGGTCGACTCGGTGTGGAGCAAGATGCCCCGCGTCGTCCGCGACCTCGCGAAGCAGTGCGGCCGGCAGGTCCGCCTGGAGATGGAGGGCCGGGAGACCGAGCTCGACCGGTCCGTCCTCGAGGCGATCAAGGACCCGCTGACCCACCTCGTCCGCAACGCGGTCGACCACGGCATCGAGGCCCCGGACGTCCGCACGGCCGCCGGCAAGCCGGCCGGAGGGCGTCCTGCGGCTGCGCGCCTACCACGAGGCCGGGCAGGTCCACCTCGAGATCATCGACGACGGCGCCGGCATCGACCCGCAGACGGATCGCGGAGAAGGCGCATCGAGCGCGGCCTCGTCTCGCAAGCCCAGCTCGCAACGATGACCGACCCGGGAGATCATGCAGCTGATCTTCCTGCCCGGGTTCTCGCACCGCGGACCAAGGTCACGAACGTGTCCGGCCGCGGCGTCGGCATGGACGTCGTGAAGACCCGGATCGAGGGCATCGGCGGCTCGGTCGACGTCAGCAGCACGCTCGGTCAGGGGTCGACCTTCCGGCTCGACGATCCCGCTGACGCTGGCGATCATCCCGGCGCTGACCATCGGCTGCGCGGGACGGCGATACGCCGTCCCGCAGGTCAGCGTGCTCGAGCTGGTGCGGCTGTCACGGCGAGCACGCCCGCGGCGGCATCGAGCTCATCTCCGGCGCCCCGGTCTACCGGCTGCGCGACATGCTGCTGCCGCTCGTCCGGCTCGACGAGCAGCTCGGGCTCGTGCCGCGGTCCGACGACGGACGACTCAACGGGATCCCCGACGAGCGCGGCGGCTTCATCGTCGTCCTGCACGCCGAGCAGCAGCGGTTCGGGCTCGTCGTCGACGACGTGCTCGACACCCAGGAGATCGTCGTCAAGCCGCTCGGCCGGCAGCTCAAGGGCATCCCGGTCTACGCCGGCGCGACGATCCTCGGTGACGGCACCGTCGTGCTCATCCTCGACGCCGCGACCCTGGCCCGGCGGTCGAACGTGCTCGCCAACTCCGGTCGGCGGCTCACGACGGTCGACGCGGCGCGACGAGACCGAGGTCGTCGACCCCGTGCTCGTCGTCGAGCTCGCCGGCGACCGCCGGGCGGCGATCCCGCTGGAGATGGTCACCCGGCTGGAGGAGATCCCGGCGTCGTCGATCGAGCGGGTCGGCGGGCGTGAGGTCGTCCAGTACCGCGGCCACATCATGCCGCTCGTCCGGCTGTCGACCCTGCTCGGCGCCTACGGCGAGCGCGCCCGGCGGCGAGGGCGTCCAGCTCGTCGTCTACACCCGGGGCGAGCGCAGCGTCGGGTTCGTCGTCGAGCGGATCCTCGACATCGCCAGTCGGAGCGGCTCGGCACCCGCAGCGACATCGACGACCACGCCCTCGTCGGCAGCGTCGTCGTCGGCGACAAGGTCGTCGAGCTGCTCGACGTCGAGAGCGCGGTGCTCGCCGCCGACCCGAACTTCTACGCCGCCGGGCGCCGGCCGGCAACCACGAGACCCGCGGTGCAACGCGTACGAGGAGGCCCTGGCATGAGCCAGCTCTCCACGTTCCGTCGTCGGCAAGTACCTCTTCGGCGTCGACGTGTCGCTCGTCCAGGAGGTCGTCCGGCTGCAGTCGATCACACCGGTCCCGCTCGCGACGCCGGAGATCGCCGGACTGATCAACCTGCGCGGCGAGGTGCTCACGGCGATCGACCTGCGGGCCCGGCTCGGGCCTGCCGCGCGACCGACGGCGACCGGGAGCCGGTCAACGTCGTCGTCCGGGTGGACGACGAGCCGGTGAGCCTGCTCGTCGACGAGATCGGCGGCGTGCTCGAGGTGTCCCAGGTGCCCGTTCGAGCAGACGCCGAGCACGGTCGACGAGCGGGTCCGGGACCTGCTCCTGGGCGCCTACACCCTGCCCGACCGGCTGCTGCTCGCGCTCAACGCGCAGCGGGTCCTCGCACTGACCGAGGACGACCGCGCCTCCGCCTGACCTCAGGCCCGCCCGCCCGTCGCGCCCGGGGCGCGTTCGACGACGACCCACCCCCTGGAGACCGATCATGTCCGTCCACGCCAGTGTCCCGCCGAGCGCCGCGGCCGCGCCGTCCGGGGCCCGCAGCCGGTTCCGGTTCGACGACCTCGGTCTGCGCACGAAGCTGCTGGGCCTCCTCGGTGCGTCCGTCGTCGTCACCGTGCTGTGCGTGGGAGTGGCGTTCGTCGCCCTGAGGGCGTTCGACCGGACAGTCCAGGATCTCGCCGACCGGGACGCGCTCGCCGCGGTCACGGCGACCGAGGCCCGCATGGAGCTCGCCGTGCACCGCCGGCTGGTGCTCCAGCTCATCCTCGACGAGGATCCGGACGACATCCGGGGCACCCTCGACCGCATCGTCGAGGTCGAGCAGCAGGTCGACGATGACGTGGCCGCTCTCCAGGCGAACAAGGACGGTCAGGAGATGGTCCACATACCGCGGGCGGTCGACGCCTGGGCGGCGCAGAAGCGCTTCTTCCGGGACAGGATCGAGCAGCGGGCGGGCCGACCCGACCGGTCCGGCGCCGAGGAGTCGGCCCTGTCGGACCTCGCGACAGGTGGCTTCGGCACCGTCGCCGATGCCGCCGCGAAGGCGTTCGACGCGCTCGAGGACGACAAGAAGGCCGACCTGCGCGCGGGGGTCCTCGAGGTGCAGCGGGCGGGCCGGCAGGCCCGTACCGAGCTCCTTGCCGCCGCGATCGTCGGCTCCCTGCTTCTCGTCGTCGCCGGCTGGTGGGTGGCCGGGCTCATCACCCGCCCGGTGCTGCGGATCAAGGCGGCGGTCGACGCCTTCGCGGACGGCGATCTCACCGCCCGCGCGGACGTCGACTCCCGGGACGAGATCGGCCGGATGGCGGCCTCCCTGGGCCGGGCCCAGGACGTCCTCCGCGAGTCCATCACGACGATCATGTCGTCGTCGACGACGTTGGTGGGCAGCGCGGAGGAGCTGAGCGCGGTGAGCGCTCGGGTGGCGGCGAGTGCGGAGGAGACGTCGGTGCAGTCGGGGACGGCGGCGGCGGCCGCGGAGCAGGTGTCGCTCAACGTGCAGACGGTCGCGACGGCGACCGAGGAGATGAGTGCGAGCATCCGGGAGATCTCGCAGTCGTCGACGGATGCGGTGCGGGTGGCGCAGGCGGCGGCGGACGAGGCGCAGCACGCGACCGGGACGGTGGCCAAGCTCGGAGACTCCAGCCGGAGATCGGCGACGTGGTCAAGGTGATCACCTCGATCGCCGAGCAGACGAACCTGCTGGCGCTGAACGCGACGATCGAGGCGGCGCGGGCCGGGGAGGCCGGCAAGGGGTTCGCGGTGGTCGCCAGCGAGGTCAAGGACCTGGCGCAGGAGACGGCGCGGGCGACCGAGGACATCTCGCGGCGGATCGAGGCGATCCAGTCCGACAGCCAGGCGGCGGTCGCGGCGATCGCGCGGATCTCGGAGATCATCGAGGAGGTCAACTCCTACCAGACGACGATCGCCTCGGCGGTGGAGGAGCAGACCGCCACGACGTCGGAGATGGCCCGCAACGTGTCCGAGGCGGCAGACCGGCGCGGGGTCGATCGCGGGGAACATCGAGTACGTCGCCTCCGCGGCCCAGTCCTCGAGCACCGGCATCGTCGAGGCCCAGCGGGCCGCCGCCGAGCTCGCCCAGCTCTCCGGCGACCTCAAGGGGATCGTCGCTCGCTTCACCGTCTAGTCAGATCACGGTCCGGCTAGTCAGATCACGGTCCAGCGGCGTTTCCCGTCGCGCGGCCGGGCTGCCGTTCGCCCGGCCGCGCGACGGACGACCTCGTTCCACACGTCGTCGTTCCAGAACGACCGGTCCTGCCGACAAACGCTCAGCACGGCACGACAACTCAAGGAGCTCACGATGCTGGCACTCGTCGTCGACGACTCGCGGGCCATGCGGTCGATCCTCACCCGGCTGCCTGAGCGGGCTCGGGTTCGACGTCGCGCAGGCCGGTGACGGTGCCGAGGCGCTGTCGGTGCTGGACGCCGGCACCCGGCCCGACGTCATCCTCGTCGACTGGAACATGCCCGTCATGGACGGCCTGACGTTCATCAAGAACGTCCGGGCCCGGGAGGACCTGCGGGACATCTCGCTCATGATGGTCACGACCGAGAGCGAGCAGGGGCAGATCGTCCGGGCGCTGGCCGCTGGTGCGCACGAGTACGTCATCAAGCCGTTCACCGACGAGGTCATCGCCGAGAAGCTCGCGCTGCTGGGGCTGGTGGCGGCATGACCATCGACACCCGCGCGAGATCCGGGTGCTCGTCGTCGACGACTCCGGCCGTGATCCGGCAAGATCGTGACCGAGGCCCTGGCCGCCGACCCGCAGATCGAGGTCGTCGGCATCGCGCGCAACGGCCGGAACGCCGTCGACGAAGGTCGCCGAGCTGCGCCCGGACGCGGTGACGATGGACATCGAGATGCCGAACATGAACGGCATCGAGGCCGTCCGGCGCATCCGCCGGACCCAGCCCCGGCTGCCGATCGTGATGTTCTCGACGCTCACCGAGCGCGGCGCGTCGGCCACCCTCGACGCGCTCGCCGCCGGCGCCAGCGACTACGTGACGAAGCCGTCGAACATCGGCAGCTTCGCGCGAGAGCACAGCGGAACATCCGCGAGCAGCTCATCCCGAAGCTCAAGGCGCTGACCGGGACGCGCGCCGGTCCGTGGCGGCCGGAGCGCAGCCCGACGCCGGATCCCGGTGCCGCGCCGGCGCCCCGCCGGCCCCGCACGTGAGCCGTTCGCACGCGCTCGTCATCGGCTGCTCGACCGGCGGCCCGGACGCCCTCGCCCAGGTGCTGCCTGCGCTGCCCGGCGACCTGCCCGGTGCCGGTCGTCGTCGTCCAGCACATGCCGCCCCTGTTCACCCGGCTGCTCGCGCAGCGGCTCGACGCCGCGTGCCGGCTGCCGGTCGTCGAGGCCGTCGACGGTGAGCACGTCGTCGCCGGGCAAGGTGCTCATCGCCCCCGGCGGCAAGCACCTGGTCGTGCGCCGGCGAGGGCACCGACGGTCGTCGGGCAGCTCACCGAGGACCCGCCGGAGAACTTCTGCCGGCCGGCCGTCGACGTGCTCTTCCGCTCGGCGGCTTCGGTCTACGGGGACCGCCTGCTGGCCTGCGTGCTGACCGGGATGGGCCGGGACGGCGAGAAGGGGGCCGGAGTCATCCGCGCCGGCCGGCGGCGAGGTCTACGCGCAGGACGAGGCCACGAGCGTCGTGTGGGGCATGCCCGGCGCCGTCGCCATGGCCGGTCAGGCCGACAAGGTCCTCCCGCTGCCCCGGATCGGCGCCGGAGTCGCCGCGACCCTCACCCGCGGCCCGACACCCGTGGGGGTGGCTCGTGACCCTGTCCGCGGCGGACTTCTCGTTCGTCACCCAGATGGTCCGCCAGCGCAGCTCGATCGACCTGCAGCCGGGCAAGGAGTACCTGGTCGAGTCCCGGCTCGCCCCGATCGCCCGCTCGCTGGGCGAGAAGGACGTCGCCGGTCTGGTGGCCCGGCTGCGCCACGGCGACCCAGCGCTCGAGCGACGCGGTCGTCGACGCGCTGACCACGAACGAGACGTCGTGGTTCCGCGACTCGCACCCGTTCGACGCGTTCACGGAGCACCTGCTCCCGGAGGTCGCCGCAGACGTCGACGACCCGTGACGATCGTCATCTGGTCGGCGGCGTGCTCGAGTGGGCAGGAGGCGTACTCGCTGGCGATGCTGCTGCTGGACTGGCTGCCGGCGCAACCCGGGCTTCACCGCGCAGATCGTCGGCACCGACATCTCGCCGACGATGGTCGAGCGGGCCCGGGCCGCGCGGTTCTCCCAGCTCGAGGTCAACCGCGGACTGCGGGCGCCGTACCTGGTGAAGTACTTCGACCAGATCGGCCGCGACTGGGTGCTGCGAGCCGCCGCTGCGCGACCTGTGCCGCTTCGAGCGCGGGCAACCTCGCGCTGCCGCCGGTCGGCGTCCCGACGTGCGACATCGTGTTCCTGCGCAACGTCCTCATCTACTTCGACCTGGACACGCAAGCGCACCGTGCTGGCGCACGTGCGCCGCGTGCTGCGTCCGGGCGGGTTCCTCGTGCTCGGTGGCGCCGAGAGCACCCTCAACCTCGACGACGCCTTCCAGCGGACCGGAGCTGGGCCAAGGCCGTCGTCTTCCGGCACACGGGAGGTGCGCGCGTGAGCGACCATCGACGAGTTCGAGGAGGCTCGGGAGGACCTCGAGGCCCTGCTGATCGAGGTTCTCGGCTCGGTCTTCGACGAGGAGGCGGCACCGGTCTGGGACGGACGGCCTCGCCCCGGGCCCGGTCGTCACCGCGCGCCTGGCGATCCACGACGAGGTCGACGACGGCTACACCGTCGTGGAGATCCGCACGAGCGTCGGTCGTGGCCCGCGTGCTGGCCAGCCGGATGCTCCTCACCGCCCGACCCCGGCCCGGACGACCTCCTCGACGCCGTCGGCGAGCTCGGCAACATCGTCGGCGGCAACGTGAAGTCGCTGCTGCGGCACTCGTGCCGGCTGTCGCTGCCCGACTGCGCAGATGTCGGACGGGATCGGTGACGACGGACGGCACCGCGGAGGGTGTCACGGTGCGGGCGGCCGTCCTCGGCCAGGTCGTCGAGCTCACGGTCCGCTCGGCCGCCGGCCGTCGAGGGCCTCTCCTGGCCCGGTGCGGCACGCGAGGCACGTGCGGAGACCAGCCATGAAGATCCTGGTCGCCGACGACAGCAAGGCGATGCGGATGATCGTCGTCCGCACTCTGCGGCAGGCCGGTCTCGGCGGCCACGACATCGTCGAGGCCGAGAACGGCAAGGCAGGCCCTCGACATCGTCAAGGCCCAGGACGCTCGACCTCATCCTGTCGGACTGGAACATGCCCGAGATGACGGGTATCGAGTTCCTCGAGGCGCTGCGCGCGGCGGGATCGACCGTGCCCGTTCTGCTTCGTGACGTCGGAGGGGTCGGACGAGATGCGTGAGCTGGCCGGCCTGCCGGCGCGATGGGCCTCATCGCCAAGCCGTTCACGGCCGAGGCGTTCGCCGAGGCCCTGGGCGCGGTGGTTCCTGACGGCCGCCCGACAAGACCACCGGAACCCACTGGAGCCACCCGTGAGCCTCACCACCGAGCACTCGCCGCTGCCGAGCCGGCACGCCGTCCGCAGACTCCTCGAGGACCTGATCGGACGCGATGTCGACATCCGGGACGGCAAGCCGGTGCCGCCGAAGTCGACGAACGTCGTCGCCGTCTACGTCACGGACCGGCTCGCGACGTCCGCCGTCGTGCGTCGTCGACCTGGAGGGCGCCGCCCGGCTCGGCGGTGCGCTCGGCATGCTGCCGAAGGGCGGCGTCGAGGACGCCATCGAGAGCCGCGCTCTGTCCGGCCTGATGCGGGACAACTGCCACGAGGTGCTCAACGTGCTCGCGGCGGTCTTCAACGTCGCGAACGCGCCGCACGTGCGGCTCTACGAGATGTACGGCCCGAACGCAGTCCGTCCCGTCCGACGTCGCGCAGCTCTCGGCGATGCTCGGCCGGCGGATGGACGTCTCCTCACCGTCGCCGGCTACGGCGACGGGCTGCTGTCCCTCGTCGTCCGCTGAGGAGGACCACCATGACCGCACACTCGCTGGATACCGACGGCCCTGCCGCCGGTGGGCACGCAACGCACCCGGACGGCGCCGGCCGCGCGGGCATGGTGCGCCACGTCCGCATCGGCCGGCAGGCCGTCTACGACGCGAAGCGGCAGCTCGTGTCGTACGAGCTGCTGTTCCGCAACGAGGTCGACCTCGGGCACGCCGAGGTCGCCGGCGAGCAGGCGACGTAGCCAGGTGATCGCGTCGACGTTCGGCACGTTCGGCCTCGAGGTGATCTCCGACGGCCGGCCGGTGTTCATCAACTTCACCCGCGCGTTCCTCACCGGGGTCATCCCGATCCCGGTCGAGCCGGACAACGTCGTCGTCGAGGTCGGCGAGACCGGTCGACGTCGACCACGAGCTGTTGCTCGGGCTGAACCAGCTGCGGCAGGCCGGGTACCGGCTCGCGGTCGAGCAACTACCGCGGCGACGTGGCGCGCAGCGCGCTGCTCGAGATCGCGGACTTCGTGAAGATCGACGTCCACGCGCTGCCGTCGCTCGTCGTGCCCGGACTGGTCGCGCAGTGCCGCCAGGCCGGCGCGACGCTCGTCGCGACCGAGGTCGAGGACGCCGCGACGTTCCAGCGCGGTGCTCGAGCTCGGGTTCGAGCTGTTCCAGGGCCGCCACCTCGGTCGACCGACCGTGCTCGAGCAGCGGACCCTGTCGCCGAGCCAGCTCATCTGCGTCCGGCTGCTCAACGACCTCGCCGACCCCGAGGTCCCGATGCAGCGTATCGAGCAGCTCGTCGGCAGCGACCCCGGCCTGACCCTGCGCCTGCTGCGGACCGCGAACTCCGCGGCGGTCTCGTCGAGCACCGAGGTGACGTCGCTGCGGCAGGCGCTCGTGCTCATCGGACCGCGCCGGCTGCGCTCGTGGGTCGTGCTCACCCTCCTGGAGGGCGGCACCACCCGGAACACGTCCGACGACCTGTGGAGCGTCCTCGCCCGGGCGCACACCTGCCAGCGGCTCGCCCAGGTCAAGGGCGACCTGGCCTTCACCGTCGGCCTGCTCTCCGGCTGCGCCGACCTGCTCGGGACCGAGCCGGCCGACGTCGCCGACGGCTCCGGGGTCGGTCCTGAGGCCCGGAACGCGCTCGTCGACGGCGACGGCGAGGCCGGCCGCGCGCTGCGAGCCGTCCTCGCGCACGAACGGGACGACGCCGCGGCCGTCGCGGAGGCCGGGCTCGTGCCGTTCGACGTCTCCCGGGCCTACCTCGAGTCGCTGTCGGAGTCGCTCCAGCTCGTCCACGACCTGCTCGGCAAGGGCTGACGGCGACCGGCGGACGGCCGCTCTCGCGCTGCTCGGCGTGGACCCGGTCGCCACGACGCCCCGACCGTGCGGTGCGCCCCCTGTGCGTGGAGCTCGTCGACATGCGCGGTCCTCGCCCGGCCCGCCGCCCGCCCAGGCATCGGTGGCGGCTCAGCGGACGCGGGCGAGCCCCGCATCGACGGCGTCGATGAGGCGGGGACGCAGCTCGGCGGCCGGGATGACCGCGTCGACCGAGCCGACCTTGACCGCACGCTCGATGGAGTGGACGCCGTCGAACTCGGCCGCGACCTCGCCGAGCTTCTCCGACCGGACCGCGGCGCGCAGCTCGGCCAGCTCGGCGCGCAAGCCGGGCCCGCTCGACGTCCGGCGGCGTCGGCGAGCCGGAGCCTCGAGGGCCGCGACCCGCGGGTCGGCGCCGGTGCGCGCGTCGACCTCGCCGGCGAAGACGACCGCCGCGGCCGGCGCCCCGCCGATGACCGAGGCGAACGAGCCCTCGACCGCGAGCACGGTCATGTTGTCGTTCAGCGCCTTGGAGAACACGACGAACGCGCCACCGTGGTAGCGCGACACCACGCAGAACACGATCGGGCCGTCGAAGTTGACGACCGCCCGGCCGATCTCGGCGCCGTACTCGAGCTGCAGCATGCGCATCGACTCCGGCGAGCCGTCGAAGCCCGGACAGGTTCGCCAGCGACGACGAGCGGCCGGTTGCCGCTCGCGGCGTTGATCGCCCGGGCGGTCTTCTTCGACGACCGCGGGAACAGCGTGCCCGCCGTCCAGGTGTCCGGGCCGTCGCTCGGCGGGAAGCCGCGCCGCGGCACCGGCCGGGACTCGATCCCGAGCAGGCACACCGGGTACCCGCCGAGGTGGGCGTCGAACACGACGGAGGTCTCGGCGTCCGCCATGCCGGCCCAGCGCTCGAGCGTCGGGTGGTCCTGGTCGGCGACCGCGCGCATCAGGGTGCGGATGTCGAACGGCTTCTTGCGGTCGGGGTTGGTGGCCGGCGAGAAGATGTCGCCGACCGTGCGGAAGTCGCTGTCCGGCGACGTCGTGCGGGTAGGCGCGGACGTCGCGGTCGCGCGGGTCGGTCGGTCGGCGGCCTCGCGCGGGAACGGCCTCGCCCGGCGGCGACGTAGGTGTGCTCGTAGTGCGCGAACAGCACGTCGACGGCGCTCGGCGAGGTCGGGCGCCCAGTACTGCGCCTGGCCGTTCGGGCCCATCACCCGGTCGTAGCCGCCGATGCCGAAGTTGTCCTCGGCCGAGACGCCGCCGGAGAAGTCGAGCGACTGCTTGCCGGTGAGCACCATCGCGCTGTCCGGCGTCATGACGAGGATGCCCTTGGTGTGCATGAGCATCGTCGCCTCGGCGTTCCAGTACGGCTGGGCGCCGACGTTGATGCCGGCCACGACGACGTTGATCTCGCCGCCGTCCTGGGTGAACTCGATGATCCGGCGCAGCGCCGCGGGCCACCCAGTCCATGTTCTCGGTGCCGGAGTCCATCGAGATCCGGGCGCCGGCCGACAGCGCGAACCACTCCACGGGGCACCCGACGCTGCTCGGCGAGGTCGAGCGCCGCGATCGACCCGCGCGCACTCGGCCTCGGCGACCGCGCCGAGGGCCTTCGTCGGGTCGCCCAGCAGCACGACCCGGGTGAGACCCTCGGGGTAGCGGTCGGTCGGCGTGGTGACCAGCCCGACGACGAGCCCGGCCGTGTTGCGCCCGGCGGGCCGCTCGACCGGGCACGAGCCGGCCGGTCGTCGTCGAGGTCGTGCTCGACGAACGAGCCGCCGTCGCCGGCGAGCAGCGGGACGAGCTCGTACGGGTAGACCGTGCCCCGGCGACGGGACCGCAGCACCTTCTGGGCGTAGTCGTCCAGCGGCTTGAGCCGCTCGGTCGGCGGCCCGCTCGACCGACGCGACGACCCCGGACCCCGGCTGGTAGGAGAACGCGCGCCGAGCACCGACGGCACGGCCGCCGTCGCGGGCCGCGATCCGGCCCTGGGCGACGACCTCCTCGATCCCGGCGCCGACCGTCAGCGGCGCGACGATGCCGCTGCAGCGCGGTCAGCTCCTGCGACGGGCGCGTCGATGACCGGCCAGATGTGGAGCCACACGTGGTTCATGTCGAGCCGGCACCGCCGGGCCAGCGCGCCCGGGCCCGGCGGATCGCGTCGAGGCAGCTGCGCGACGGCCCGCTCGGCGTGCGGCAGCGACGTGACCGTGCCCGTCGTCGTCGCGGACGACGGACAGCTCGCGGACCTGGGCGAGCGCCACGAGCCGGCGGTCGGCTCGGGTTGTCCGGCGCGACGCAGCGGTAGAGCAGCACGTCCTCGGGCGCCGTCGAGCCGGGTGAGCTCGAAGTCGCGCAGCCGCCACAGGTCGAGCCGGCGGCCGACCATCGGGTGCACGCCGCGGACCAGGCTGTCCTCGAGGACTCCCGGCAGCGCGGCGTCCGGTGCGGGCCGGAAGGTGAAGTGCAGACCGTGCACCGGTCGCCGCCGGGCAGACCGCGACCGCGACCCGGCGCACCCTGCGGGCGAACGGCAGGCCGCCGAGCACGTCGCCGCAGCGCCTCGACGGACTCCTCCGGCCGACGCCGGCGCCTCCGGCCACGCGCAGGTAGAGGTCGACGACGCTCTGGTGCCGGGCGGGCGGCCGCCTCGACCGTCGCCGTCGAGCAGCCGCGCGACGTCGTCGAGCTCGTCCGATCGCGCGCGACCGTGCGTCGACGAGGTGGGTCGGCCGGCCGTCGAGGGCGTAGTCGGCCGTCACGACGGGCCGGCCCCCGAGCTGCCGCGTCGCGCAGGTCGTGCAGGGTCGTACTCGCGGTAGTGCCGGCGGGCGAGCACCTCGAGCAGCGGCTCGCGCGCCGGGATACCCTGTCGCGATCCGCTCCGCGAGGAACCGGACGATCGGCTCGGGGATGCCGACGAGCGCGTCGACGGTGCCTTGCGTGGTCCGGCGCGTCCGGGTTGCTCGACAGGTAGCCGAGCTCGCTCGCGGACGCCGCGGAGGCATGCTGCCGGGCCGCCTCGACGACCGGCGCCTCGAACCAGCGGAAGCGCACGCTGCGGGCGAGGTCGCCGACGACCGGGAAGCGCAGCTGGGTCGCGAGGACCAGCCGGTCGAGCACCTCCCGGGCCCGTTCACGACGTCCGGCCGAGCCCTCGCTCGCGGACGGCGGCGTTCGCGGCGAGCCAGCGCTGCAGGAGCGCGGTGACGAACGGCAGGTGCGAGGCCGGTCCGCTGCTGGGCCAGGAAGACCCGGAACACCGCCTCCTCGAGCGCGGCGGTGCGGTCGAGGCTCGTCGACGCCGTAGTGCGCGAGCACCCGGGCGAGCCGGTCCCGGAAGCCGCTCGGGCAGCCGCTCCCGGTCGACGTCGAGGGAGTGCAGGTAGGTGTGGAAGTACTCGCGCGGGCTGTGCACCCGGCTCGTCGCCGCGAGTCCTCGTCGGCCGGCCGGTTGCGGGTCAGCTCGCAGAGGTCGGCGAACACCGACAGCACGTCGATCTCGGCGTCGACGCAGCCGGACGTCGCCGGCGGTCGGTCGGCTCGGCTCGCGCGGCGTGGTAGCCGGCGAGCGCCGCGCGACCGTCGTCGGCCGGTGAGGTCGAAGCCGAGCATGCAGGCTGCGCAGGTCGCGCGAGCGCCGCGAGCGCGCGGTCGACGCCGGACGGCCCGCCGCGCCGGCTCGCGGGCAGCTCGAGGCTCGCTGCGGGCGTCGGCCGGCGGCCGCCGGCGCCGCGGCCTCGCCGTCGCCGGCGGGCTCGAGCCGCAGCGAGCGGCTGGCCCGGCTCCGACCTGGTCGTTCGCGGCGACGAGCAGCTCGCGCACCCGCCCGGCGAACGGCGCGGCGAGCACCGTCTCCATCTTCATGCTCTCCAGCACGAGGACCGGCGCGCCCGGCCTCGACCTCGTCGCCCGACCGCGACCGGGACCGGCGACGACGAGCGCGGGCGCCGGCGAGCGCAGCACGCCGCCCTCGTCCCGGGTGACCCGGTGGACCGACGCCGTCGACCTCGACGAGGTGGTCGGCGCCGTGGGTCGCCGTGACGAGCCGGTAGCGTCCGGTCCCCGACCGTGAGCCGGCCGGCGTAGTCGCCGAGCCGCTCGACGTCGGCGTCGACGCCGTGTGCCCGTCGACCGCCGACCCGGAAGCGGTGCGGGCCGACCTGGGCGACCGTCGACCTGGTAGGACGACGCCGCGCAGCTTGAGGTCGAAGGCGCGGCCGACGTCGTGCCGGGCCTGCGGCCGACCGCCGTGCGCGGTCGCGAGGAAACGCAGCCGCTCGGCGCGCTCGGCCGTCGTCGTAGGCCTCGATCGCGGCGGCGACGAGCGCGACCCCGGCGTGCGCGGTGGGTGACGAGCCCGCCCGTCGTCGCGGACCCGGTCGATCCAGCCGGTGTCGGCGCTGCCGTCGACGACCTCGGGCTGGTCGAGCAGGTCGAGGATGAAGCGTCTTGTTCGTCGTCCCGCCCTCGATGACGACGGTGGTGTCGGCCATCGCCCGTCGCAGCCGGGCGCAGCGGCCTCGTCGCGGGTCGGGCCGTAGGCGATGATCTTGGCGATCATCGAGTCGAAGTCGGCGGGGATGACGTCGCCCTCGGCGACGCCGGTGTCGACCCGGACGCCGGGCCCGACGGGCAGCCGGAGCAGCGCGATCCGGCCCGGGGCGGGGGCGAAGTCGCGGTCGGGGTCCTCGGCGTTGAGCCGGGCCTCGATGGCGTGCCCGGTCTCGGTCGGGCGGCTCGCCCTCGAGCCGGCCGCCGGCGGCGACGTGGAGCTGGAGCGCTGACGAGGTCGGTGTCGGTGACGAGCTCGGTGACCGGGTGCTCGACCTGGAGCCGGGTGTTGACCTCGAGGAAGGCGAACGCGTGCTCCGACGGCTGGTAGAGGAACTCGACGGTGCCCGCACCGCGGTAGCCGACCGCGAGCGCGAGCCGCTCGGCCGACGTCCTTGAGCTCGGCGGACCTGCTCGGCCGTCGAGCACCGGCGACGCCGACTCCTCGATGACCTTCTGGTTGCGGCGCTGCACCGAGCAGTCCCGGACGCCGAGCGCCCACGCCGTGCCCTGGCCGTCGGCGATGACCTGCACCTCGACGTGCCGGGCGCCGGTCACGAGCCGCTCGAGGAAGACCACGCCGCTGCCGAAGGCGCGCTGCGCCTCGTCGCGGGTGCGGTCGAAGACGTCGGCGAGCTCGGCGTCGCTGGTGACGACCCGGATGCCGCGGCCGCCGCCGCCCGCGGTCGCCTTGAGCATCAGCGGGTAGCCGATCCGCCGGGCGTGCTCGCGTGCGCCGCCTCGAGGTCGTCGACCGCACCACCGCTCCACGGCGCGACCGGGACGCCGACCTGCTCGGCGATGCAGCTTGGCCCCGATCTTGTCGCCGAGCTGGCGCATCGCCTCCGGCGCTCGGGCCCGACGAAGGTGACGCCGATCCGCGTCGCACAGCTCGGCGAACGCCGGCGTCCTCGGCGACGAAGCCCCAGCCGACCCACGCGGCGTCCGCGCCGGTCTCGAGCAGCGCACGCTCGAGGACGGCGTGGTCGAGGTACGGGCGTGCGGACGCCGGGCCGAGGTCGTAGGCGTGGTCCGCCTCGCGGACGAACATCGCCGCCCGCTCGCCGTCGGTGTGGAGGGCGACGGTCTCGATCGCGCTGCCGGTCGCGCGCGTTGAGCTCGCGGACGGCGTGGATGAGCCGCATCGCCGCCTCGCCACGGTTGACGATCGCCACTCGACGCAGCACGGCGCCTCCGCTCCTCGACCTCACGGGTGGACACCAGGTCACCGTCACCCTAACGGCGGCGCGGCGAGCGCCACAGGACGTCAGCACGTGGTCGTGAGGGAGCACACGGGGGCGACGCGCGCCACCTTCCATGTACCGGCGAGTAACGCCTCGCGGGTCCGCGTCGTCCTACCGGAAGTGCGGGTCAGTCCTCAGTGGCCGTCACCAGCCGGGCGCAGAGCAGCGCCGACCAGGTGACCCGGTCGACGGGGATGCCGTCGAGCCGGACGACGGGAAGGTCGAGCCGGAGCACGGCGGCGGGGTCGCTCACGGCGGCCGCACCCTCGACGACGAGGGCGTCGACGTCCTCCAGTGCCTCCAGCCAGGCCTGGGTCGCCTCGAAGTCGCGGCCTGCCTCGACGACCGCGACGACCGCACCGGCGCCGACCGCCTGGAGGGTGTCGAGCACCGCCTCGACGTCGTCGTACCCGTCGGTCGCGATCGCCACGACGCCCGCGTCGAGCTTCTGGACCCGGGCGACCACCGTGCGGCGGGACTGGCCCTTGCCGGGCGGTACGACGACGACGGTCCGCGGCCGGTCCCCGACCGGTAGGTCGAGCGCCGTCCGGTGCGCCTCCAGCGTGACGAGCGCGGCCGGCCCGACGACTGCGACGATCCGGGTGTCCGGGTCGATGTCGAGGACAGGCAGGCGGTCGAGCATCCGCATGACCCCGGCGAACCGGTCGCCGCCGCGGTACCGCCGGATCCACGACGTGGGGATGCCGAGCCGGCGAAGCGCCCGCCGCTCGACGCCGATCTCCGCCTCGCGGCCCGGTCCGTCGGGCTCGGAGTGCTCCGGCGCGTGGGCTCGGTGTCGTCCCCGGAGTCGAGGGCGACGAGCACGGTCCTGGCCGCGTGCCCGGTCCGGTCGGCAGTGAGCCGGCTGACCGGCGGCACGGGGGAGCGCTGCGGCGCGACGAGCGCGACCGGCTGACCGATCCGGGCGACCTCGTCCTGGGGCGCGACGTGCAGCGGGTGCACCGGCGCGAGCGGCTCGCCGGACGTCGTGTCGCTCGTCGCCGTGGTTCCGGTCGGCTCTTCGGTCGGCGCGATCTCGCTCCGTGTCTGGGTCGGCGCGGTCTCGGACGGCGTGTCGCGCGGCGCGGTGTCGGGGGGAGCGGTGTCGGGGGGAGCGGTGTCGGGTGGAGCGGTGTCGGGTGGAGCGGTGTCGGGTGGAGCGGTGTCGGGTGGAGCGGTGTCGCAGGGAGCGGTGTCGCAGGGAGCGGTGTCGGACGGAGCGGTGTCGGAGCGGAGCGGTGTCGGGCGGAGCGGTGTCGGGCGGAGCGGTGTCGGGCGGAGCGGTGTCGGGCGGAGCGCTGGTGCTCGCCGTCTCGTCGGGGGTGTCCTCACCGGCCTGCTCGGGGAGCGGCTCGATCCGGGCGGCGAGTGCCTCCCGGGCGGCCCGGTCGACGGGCACGTGCTCGGGGACCGCGACGGGCCTCGTCGCAGCGGCCGGCCCGCGCTGCAGCGGCGGCAGGGCGGCACCGGTCGCGGGCGGGGTGCTCCACGGGGCGGCCGGGGTCCGCGGCTCGGGCACCCGGGGCCGCAGCGTGTCCAGGAGGGTCCGGAACTCCGGCTGCGCCGCCGCCGGCGGCACCGTGCCGGTGGCGTCCGGCGCGAGCTCGCCGCGGCCTTCGACCGCGGCCCGGATGACCTCCTCGGCGGCGGCCTGTTCGTCGACCTCGGCGAGGACCCGGACCCCGGCGGCCCCGGTGTGCCGGCGCGCCGCGGCGTCCGCCTCGAGCTGCTCGTCGACCGCGCGGGCCACCGCAGCCGCCGCGGGGTCGGTCCACGGCACCCGGCCGTCGATCCCGCCGCGGGCGCTGAGCGCCGCGATGCCGTGCGCGGGGGTCGGGACCCCGGCCCACCAGCCCGACGCGTCGTCGCCTCCGGCCGGACCACCGGCGGTCGTGGCCGCAGGCAGGTAGCGCTCGAACGCGGTCCGCGCCCGGGCGACCGGCAGGCCGCCAGCAGGCGTCGGGACGCCGGATGCGGCGAGCTCGGCGGCGCTGGCCCGGTCGGCGAGCCCCAGCAGCCTCTCGGCGGGCAGGCCGCCGGAGCCCGGGGCGCCCGGCGACCCGGCCGGGGAGTCCTCGGCCAGGGAGCGGACGAGCGCCGCGACGACGTCGTCGTCGGCGGTGGCCAGCATCTGCTCGGCCCGGGACCCCGCCCGGGCGCCGTCCCGGGAGGAACCGATCAGGCCCGGCGGAGGCATCGGCGCGGTCGGCCGGGCGCCGCCGGACGCGGACGTCCCAGGGGTCGGCCCCGCGGGCGACGTCCGCGGCGCGGACCGGGCGGCCGGCGCCACGCCGTGCCGCCCCGGGCCTTGCGGCCGGACGCCGTCCCCTCGGCCGTCGGATCCGGAGGCGCCGCCGGCGACGTCGTCGACGGACCCGCCGTCCGGCTCGTCGAGATCCACGGCGTCCGGGATCTCTACGGCGACCTCGAAGCGCTCCCGGGCGAAGAAACCGAGGAAGCCGCCGTGGCGGACCTTCTCGGCGCGCACGATCCGCGCGTTCGCACCGCCCTCGGCGTGCCGCGCGCAGGAGCAGCGCCTCCAGGTCGTCACCCTCAAGCAGCAAGTTCGTGGCCACGGCTCACCTGTCCGACGGTCTCGATCGATGTGCACTCCTGCGGTCTCGGCGAAGCCGATCACGGGAGTGGGGAAGGCTGCCACGCAGTAGCCGTCGCAGTGGAAGTCGCAGAGGGCCCGGCGACGAGCAGCACCGGGGCTGAGGCCGTCGTTCTCGGCAGCGGGTGACGAGGGCGGCCAGGTCGTGGACGAGCCGGGTCGCCGACCGGGGGTCGAGGGCGAGGACGACACCCTGTTCGCTGGCTCGCATGGCCTCGGCGCACTCCTGCTCGACAGCCGGCTCGAGGGTGATCGCGTGCAGCGTGCCGCTCGGTGAGGTAGGGGACGGTGAGCGCCGGGCCGAGCGCGGCCCGGGCGGCCTCGAGGAGCGCGTCGGCGTCCGTCGTGACCCGCGCCCGCTGGCCGACGCCCTCGAGCACCCGGCCGAGGTCGCGGATGGAGACCTGCTCGTCGAGCAGGCCCTGGAGCACGCGCTGGACGGCGGACGAGCGGCAGCAGCCCCGGGACCAGCTCCTCGACGGTCGTCGGCCGCTCGGCCTTGAGCACGTCGACGAGTTCGCGGACGTCGTCCAGGGACAGCAGTCGGCGACGCGTGCCGGCGCACCATCTCGGCGAGGTGCGTGGTGACGACGGCGGCGCGCTCGACGAGGGTGGCGCCGACGATCTCGGCGGTGGCCCGGTGCTCCAGCGGCGACCCAGACGGCGGGCAGGCCGAAGACCGGCTCGGTGGTGCGCCGTCCGGGGAGCGATGTCGGGGGCGTCCCCGATCGCGAGGATGTGCCCGGGGGGCGCCTCGCCGGTCGCCGCGGTGACCCCGCCGATCCGGATCTCGTAGCTGCCGGGGGCGAGCGTCGCGCCGTCCCGGGTGCGCACCGGCGGCAGCACGATGCCCAGGTCGAGCGCGGTCTTGCGGCGCAGCGCCCGGACCCGGTCGAGCAGGTCGCCGCCACGCGTCGGGTCGACGAGGTCGACGAGGTCGGGGGCGAGGAGCAGCTCGAGCGGGTCGACCTGAGCGACTCGGTGACCGGGTCGGACTCGGGGGCGTCCGGCTGCCGGGGCGCGGCGGGCAGCGCGCCCGGCCGGGCACGCGCGGCCGGACCGGCGTCCCGCTCCGCGGGCGGCGTCCGGAACGGGTCGAGGCGAGCAGCAGCAGCCGCCTGCGACGAGGAACGGCAGCTTCGGCATTCCCGGGACGAGGCACAGCGCCGAGCAGGGCGCCGCCGCCG
This sequence comes from uncultured Actinomycetota bacterium, assembly GCA_963750565.1. Classification (GTDB taxonomy): domain Bacteria; phylum Actinomycetota; class Actinomycetes; order Actinomycetales; family Kineosporiaceae; genus R-H-3. Next base: position 259,895 of record CAVVRA010000004.1, read on the forward strand.
ATCCGCAGCGCCTCCCGGTGCCGGGAGAGCTGTCCGACGAGGTCGTTGCCGACGTCGCCCGTCGCTCGTCGAGCGGGTGACGATGACGCCGGTCGCGACCGACATGAGCAGCGCCGGGATCTGCGAGACCAGGCCGTCGCCGACCGTCAGCAGGCTGTAGGTGCTGATCGCCTCGCCGGGCGACATGCCGCGCTGCAGCATGCCGACCGCGAAGCCGCCGATGAGGTTGACCAGGGTGATGATCACGGCGGCGATGGCGTCGCCCTTGACGAACTTCGTGCCGCCGTCCATCGCGCCGTAGAAGTCGGCCTCGGCGGCGACCTCCTTGCGGCGGCGGCGTGCCTCGTCCTCGTCGATGAGGCCGGAGTTCAGGTCGGCGTCGATCGCCATCTGCTTGCCGGGCATCGCGTCGAGGGTGAAGCGGGCGCCGACCTCGGCGACGCGGGCGGCACCGTTCGTGACGACGGTCAGCTGGATGATGACGAGGATCGCGAAGACGACGAGGCCGATGACGAGCGAGCCGCCGATGACGATGTGCCCGAAGGCGTCGATGACGTTGCCGGCGTACCCGTCGCGCAGCACGAGCCGGGTCGAGGAGACGTTGAGGGCCAGACGCAGGATCGTGCCGACGAGCACCATGGTCGGGAAGACCGCGAAGTCGAGCGGCTTGCGCACCTGCATCGCGACGAGCAGCACGACCAGCGACATCGCGATGTTCGAGGCGATGAGCAGGTCGAGCACGGCGGCCGGCAGCGGCACGACCATCATCACGACGACGAGCACGACGATGATCGGCACGGCGAGCCGGGCGAGCCGGTTGGACGGCATGCGGGACCCTCCGGTGAGGCGCGCGCGGTAGGGGTCCGTGCGCGCTGGTGCAGCCGTCCGTGGCTGTCCTCCTCATCGGCCCGGCGGCCCGGCGCCTTGAGCGGCTCCCCCGGGCGCGGGTGCGCCGTCCGGGTGTACCCGCCCCCGGCCACGCCTCCGGACGGCGGTCGCCCTGTGTGATCACAGGACGTCGACGACCACCCGGTGTGTGACTGTCTGTCACGGGTAGGTCTGTCCACGGACGCCGCGGGGGTGGCGTCCGGCACCGAACGTCACAGCAAGACCGCTGGAGAGGGCGGGCCCGGACGGATCCGGCCGCTCGGTCACGACGTCGATCCGGACGTGACCGGCGGGGAGCCGCCGGCTCGGGGCCGCAGGGGAGGACACCGTGCCCATCGTCGTCGCGCTCGCCGCGCTGCCCGTCGTGTCACTGCTGATCATGGCGGTCGCCCACCTCGAGGGCACCCTCGACCGCCCGCGCGACCGCACCCGGGTCTGAGTCTCTCCCGCATCCGACCCGCGCCGGCTGCGCCGCGTCACGCACCGGCGGCCGTGAGCCGGACGAGCGCCCGGTACGCCGCCTCGCGGACCCGGGGCACCGGGTCGTGACGCAGCGCCGCCACCGCGTCGAGCGCGTCGCCGAGGAGCCGTCCGGCAACGACCCTGCACACCGCCTCCCGGACCCGCCAGGCATCGTCCGCCGTTGCCGCGACGAGCGCCGCCACGACGTCCGGCTCGCGGTCGGGGTCCCACGCGTAGAGCAGGCCGCGGGCTCCCCAGACCCGCAGCCAGTACGCGTGCACAGGCGGCACCCCCTGGGCGAGAACGACTCTGCCGTGCTCGCCGCCGAGCACTTCGACGATGCCGGGGTCGCCCGCCCCGCCGGCGAGGAGCTCGAGGCAGCCCGACACGACGGCGGGCGCGCCGAGCCGGGCGCAGGCGTTCTCGACCCGCAGCCGCGGGGTCACGTCGACGTCACGCCCCGGCGTGCGCGGCCGCCCGGGCGTCCGGGCGTCCGGTCGTCGTCCGCCGCGTCCGGGCCTGCATGCCGCCGCCGAGGCTGAGGTGGATCACTACGGTGACGGTTCGCACGGTCCCTCCGGGCGGTCGCGACAGCTGCCGACCTTATGACCGCCGTCGCGCCCGGGACTGCGCGGGCCGGCGGGACTCGGGGTGGTCGTCGCTCAGGAGCGGCTGCCCACCCGGGCCTCGCGCTGCTCGCGGGCGCGCCGGGCGCGCAGCTGGGCCTTCGTCGGCAGCTCGGGCAGGCCGGTGCTCGGCTGCGGCCGCCGGACCCCGCCGCCACCGGGACGACCGGCGGCCATGACGAACGCGAGGATCCGCGCCACGGCGAGGTAGAGCTCGCTCGGGACCTCGTCGCCGAGGTCGCAGACCCGGTAGAGGGTACGGGTCAGCGGCTTGTCCTCGACGACCGGCACCCTGTGCTCCCTGGCCCGCTCGCGGATCGTCAGCGCGAGCGCACCCGCACCCTTCGCGACGACCCGCGGCGCGCCGCGGGCCGGCTCGTACTTCAGCGCGACGGCGAAGTGCGTCGGGTTCACGACGACGACGTCGGCGGTCGTCACCGCCGACAGCATCCGGTTGCGGCTCATCGCCATCTGCCGGGACCGGATGGCGCCCTTGACCATCGGGTCGCCCTCGGTCTGCCGCACCTCGTCCTTGACCTCTCGCGGGGTCATCTTGAGCTGCTTCATGACGTTCCGCCGCTGGACGGCGTAGTCCGCGAGGGCGAGGAGCAGCCCGACCCCCGTCGCCGACCAGAGCAGCGTCTGCAGGCCGTCCCCCGCCCGCTGCGCCACCGCCGGCAGCGGCAGCGCCCCGGCGAGCAGCTCGGGGACCAGGGACTGCGCGAGCACCCAGACGACGACCGCGACCGCGGCCACCTTGAGCACTGCCTTGGCCGCCTCCCACGCGGCGCGCGGCCCGAACATCCGCTTGACGCCCTCCTTGGGGCTCAGGCGGTTCGCCTTGAACCTCAGCGTCTTGGACGACATGTGCACGCCCTGGGCCGCCGCACCGAGGAGCGCGCCGGCCGCCGCCCCGAGACACATCGGTGCGGCCCCGAGCAGCACGTCGTTCGGCAGCGCCGAGAGCAGCCGGAGAGCGCGCTCCGGCGTCGGGTCGGCCGCGACGTCCGGGAGGCGCAGGAGCAGGTCGCGGACGTCGTCCGCGACGAGCCGGGCGCTGAACGGCAGGAGCGCCGCGCCGCCCGCGACGCCGAGCCACGTGGCGGCGTCCGGGGTCCGCGGGAACTGGCCCTCCCTGCGGGCGTCCCGGAGCTTCTTCGGAGTCGGCCTCTCGGTCTTGCCGTCCTTGTCCGCCACCGCGTCTCACCCCCCGGACGCGCCGGAGAGCTGGAGGTTCGTCAGCGTCGCCTGCTCCACGAGGCCCGCCACGACGTCCGGCAGCCGGGCGACGACGAGTCCCGCGACGAGGAGGGTGAGCAGAATCTTCATCGGGAAGCCCAGCGCGAAGGCGTTGAGCGCGGGGGCGGCCCGGGTCAGCAGGCCGAGGGCGACGTCGGCGACGAGCATGACGGCGAGCACGGGCGCGGCGACCTCGACAGCGCCCGCGAAGAGGTTCCCGACGCCCTCCGCGACGGCACGCGCCACCTTCTCGGCGTCGATCCGCGGCGTCGGCATCGTCTGCAGCGACCGGGCGAGGCCGTGGAGCACCATGAGGTGGCCGTCCGTGACGAAGAGCAGGGTGACCGCGGTGAGCTGGTGCAGCCGGCCCATGACCGACGTCTGCACGAGCTGCAGCGGGTCGAGGCCCATCGCCATCTGGAAGCCGCCGACGGCGTCGATGATGTCCCCGACCGCCTGCACGGTCGCCAGCGCGAGGAACACGAAGAACCCGAGGACGGCCGCCCATGAGCACCTGGGAGACCATCGCGAGGAGCAGCGCGGTGGAGTCCAGCGCGGGCGCGACCGGTGCCGTGAACGCGGTGAGCGGCAGGGCGAGGGCGAGCGCGATGCCGACCCGGGCCCGGCCCGGCACGCTCCGGGTGTTGAACGGGGGGCTCACGAGGACGAAGCCCGCGCACCGGGCGAGCGCCACGAGGTAGCCGGCGAGCTGGGCCTGCCCGAACGAGATCTCGAACCCGGTCATCGGTCGGCCCCGGCTCAGCTGCCGAGCAGGGTCGGCACGTTCGTGAAGAGCTCGCGGGTGAAGCCCTCGAGGACGCGCAGGCACCACGAGCCGGTGACGACGAGGACGACCGCGGCGACGATGAGCTTCGGCACGAACGTCAGCGTCTGCTCCTGGATCTGCGTCGCGGACTGGACGATCGAGACGACGAGCCCGACGACGAGCGTCGCGGCGAGGATCGGGCCGGCGACCTTCACGGCGGTCATCAGCGCCGTCGCGACGATGTGGACGATGTCCGCGTCCATGGGTGTCCGCCCCCGCCCTACCGGTAGCTGCCGATGAGCGTCGTGACGATGAGGGACCAGCCGTCGACGAGCACGAAGAGCAGCAGCTTGAAGGGCAGCGACACGATGGACGGCGGGAGCATGACCATGCCGAGCGACATGAGGACGGCGCTCACGACGATGTCGACGACGAGGAACGGCAGGAAGACGACGAAGCCGATGATGAAGGCCGCGCGGAGCTCGGAGAGCACGAAGGCCGGCACGAGGGTGCGCAGGTCGACGCTCGTGCGGTCCTTCGGCAGCGGCCGGCCGGCCGCCTTCGTCATGAGTGCGAGCTCGGAGTCCCGGGTGTGCTCGAGCATGAACTCCCGGAGCGGGTCGACGCCGTCGCGGTAGGCCTGCTGGGACGTCTTCGTGCCGTCGAGGTAGGGCTTGAGGCCCTGCGCCTGCATCTGGTCCAGGGTCGGGCCCATGACGAAGAGCGAGAGGAAGAGGGCCAGCCCGACGAGCACCTGGTTCGGCGGGATGCTCTGCGTGCCGAGGGCGCTGCGGGTCAGCGACAGTACGACGACGATCTTCGTGAACGACGTGCAGAGGAGCAGGATCGACGGCGCGACGCCGAGCACCGTGACGAGCACGATGATCTGCACCACACGGCTCGGTTGCCCGGGCACGTCGACGGTGATCCCGGGGTCGTCCGGTGTGGTCGGACCGGTCGGACCGGACGGCGCAGCGCGGGGCAGCCCGTACGCCACGGGCCGCACGGCGGCGGTGACCAGCCGGCCGGCGTCCGCGGCCGGCGCAGCGGTCGTCGTGGCCGGCTGCCGGAGAGGCGCCGGGGAGGCTGCCGTCGCCGTCGGGGCTGTGACCAGTGCGAGCCCGCACACGGCCGCGGCGCCGCCGAGCCGGAGGGTGCGGCGGACCCGGGTCACGGCGGTCACCCCCGCCTGACCGTGAGGTCGCGGACCGCGTCGACGCCCTGCCGCCACGTCCGCGGGTCGAGGACCGAGCCGGTGCCGGCGCTCCGCGGCTCGGGCACGGGCGCCGTCCGGGTCCCGGCCCGGGCGGCGGCGGCGGTTCGGTTCGGGGCGGCTGCGGCCGATGCGGTGCGGGTCCGGCCCGCCGGGCTGTCGGCCCGGGTCTGCGCCGGTGCCCGCGGGGCGCCGGTGTCCGCCGCGACGACCCGGGTCACGCCGACCCGGCCGGGGTCGGTGCCGCGCCGCTCCCGCCGGGCGGCGGCGAGCTCGGCGGGCTCGAGCTCGGTGAGCAGGGTGACGCCGTGCGCGCTCGTGCCCACGACGAGGCCGCGGCCGCCGACTTCGACGACGGCGATCGCGGTCTCCCGGGTGAGCCCGACCCGGTCGACGACCCGCAGGCCCGGGCCGTCGCCGCGCCCCGAGGCGCGGCGGGCGAGCCGCGCCGAGACGACCACGAGCACGACGACGACGACGAGCGAGGCGAGCGCCCTGGCCGCCGTCGTCGCGTCGTCGGCGGTCATCCGAGGGCCGCCGCGGACGTCACTGCGCGTCCTTCGTGACGATCTCGGTGATACGTACGCCGAACGCCTCGTCGACGACGACGACCTCGCCGCGAGCGAGCAGCGTGCCGTTGACGAGGAGGTCCGCGGGGGCACCGGCGAGCCGGTCGAGCTCGACGACGTCGCCGGGGGCGAGTGCCAGTAGCTGGCGGACGGTCATCTTCGTCCTGCCGAGCTCGCACGTCACCTCCATCTCGACGTCGCGGAGCATGTCGATGCCCCAGCTCCGGGCCGCGCTGCCCGCGGTCTGACCGGCCGGTGCCGCGACCTCCGCGGGCGCCGCCGGCAGGGCCGCGAGCCGGACGCCGACGAGGACCCGGACGGCGTCGCCGCCGAGCAGCGGGACGAAGACCGTGAGCCGGCCGGCGACGACGTCGAGGCAGCCCTCGACGTCGACCGCGACGGGGGTGCCGTCGAGCCGGCCGCCGAGCCCGGCCGCGACGGCCTCGAGCGCCGGCCGCAGCGCCTGCGCGGGTTCGAGGTCGCCGAAGGGTGTGCCCTGGAGCGCCTCGACGAGGTCGGCACCGACGACGACGAGCAGGGTGGCGTCGACGCGGCCGGTGACGACGCCGGTGACCGCGGCACCGGCCGGGGCGGGCAGCGCGACCGCGGCCGGGTCCGCGACCGGGGCGTCGGGGACGACCGGCTCCGCGCTCGGGATCTGCGCCGACGCCTCGGTGACCGCCGGCAGCACGAGCTGGGCGGCCTGCTTCCACGCGTCGTCGACCGGCTCGGCCTGGTCGGGGACGAGTGGAGAGGCGGAGAACGTCATGGCGTGTCCTTCACGTGGTGCGTGCGCACGTGCGGGTCGTCGGCCGGCGCGGTCACGGGGTCTCCGCGAGGGCGTCGGTGATGAGCACGGCGAGCTTGCGCCCCGACGCACCGGGCACGGCACGGGCGAACACGGTCGACGCCGAGGTGACGGCGAGCGGCCGGGTCGCGGGGTGGTGCAGGGAGATGACGTCGCCGACGGTGAGGCGACCGATCTGTTCGCTCTGCAGCCGGACCGGCTCGAACCGGACCCGGACGTCGACGGCGACGTCCGCGAGCCGCTGCTGGGTGCGGCGCGCGGCGTCCAGCCGGATCCGCGCCTTGTCGCCGTTCTCCGTCGACCGGGTGAGCGCCTCGAGCGACGGCGCGAGCATCGCGAACGGGAGGCAGAACCCGATCGAGCTCTCCCGGGCGCCGATCGTGAGGTCGAGCCGGGCGACGACGACCGGGTCGGTCGCGAGTGCCGCCTGGACGAAGCGGGCGTCGGACTCGATCGCGAGCAGCTGGGGCTCGACGTGCGCGATGGGCTCGAAGGCGTAGGTCAGCTCACGGAGCAGCCGGGTCAGCAGCTGCCGGATGATGGCCTGCTCGATGTCGGTCAGCGCCCGGTCCGGCTGGTCCTGTCCGGCGGGGCCGCCGAGCTGGTGGTCGATCATGGTGAGGACCGCGGGCAGCTCGAGGCTGATGAGCGCCTTGCCGGGCAGCGGTTCGAGCGAGACGACCGCGCAGACGCTCTGGTCGGGCATCCCGCCGAGGAACTCGTCGTAGCTCAGCTCCTCGATCCGGGCGGTGCCGAGCTGGCACACGACACGCAGGCTCGTCGTGAGCAGCGTCGTCGCCTGCCGACTCCAGGTCTGCATCGCGACGCGGAGCATGTGGGCGTGCTCCCGCGCGAGCCGCACGGGACGACGGAAGTCGTACGTGCGTGCCTCGCCGCGCCGGCGGCGACCGACCGCGGCCGCCTGGTCCGTGGAGCCCACGAAGGGAGAATCGGCCCCCCCACGGGCTTTCTTGAGCCCGCGGGGGACGGCAGGGGGACGGCGGCCCGCGCGCTACTGGTAGACGAAGGTCGTGAAGTAGATGTCGTAGATCTCGTTCTCGTAGAGCTCGGAGACCTTCTCCACGAGCTCCCTCTTCGTCTTCTCCCGGCCCCTCTCCGCGGCGATCTCGTCGATGGGCATGCCGCTGTACAGCGAGATCGCTGCATCGAGGGCCTTGGCCCCGGACGGCGCCTCCTTGACGTCCGCCGACGCCTGGAGGCTCAGGCCGAGCTTGAGGTAGTGCCCGCCGGCGAGGTTGATCGTGATCGCGTCCAGCGGGACGACCTCGCCGGGTGTCGCAGTGGCGGCCTCCTCCGCTGCGGCTGCGTGGTCCTGCGGCGTCGGGGACGGCTTGAGGAAGAGGAAGTACCCGACAGCCACGACGAGCAGGAGCGTCGGGAGCAGCACGAGGACGAGCTTGCGGCCGCCTCCGCCGCCCTTGGCCTCCGTGTCGTCCTCATCGGCCTCGGTGTTCCTGCCGGCCATCTCTCCTCCTCGTTGTCGTGCTCGATGTCGTGCTCGATGTCCTGCTCGATGTCCTGCTCGATGTCTGGGTCGCGGGCTCGTTCGGTGGTTGCATCGGTCACTCGTGCCCGGCGCCGGTAGCTGCCTTCACAGGTGGCGCGTTGCCGAGCTCGGCGACCGCACGTCCCGCGGAGTTGTCGACCCGGGCGAGGACGACGATCTCGACGCGGCGGTTCGCGACGAGCGCACGCGGGTTCGAGGCGGGCAGCAACGGTCTGGTGTCGGCGAACCCGGTCGCGTACATCCGGTCGACCGGGATGTCCTGCGCAGTCGCGAGGTAGCGCAGAACGCCGGTCGCCCGATCGGTGGCCAGCTCCCAGTTCGACGGGAACCGGGACGTCCTGATGGGAATCGAGTTCGTGTGGCCGTCGATCGACAGCCGGTTCGGCAGGCCGCGCAGGGTCGGCGCGACCGTCGCGAGGATCCGCCGCCCCTCCGGGAGCAGGGTCGCCTCGCCGTCGGCGAAGAGCACCTTGTCCGTCGCGATGGTCACGACGAGCCCGCGCTCGTCGAAGCGGAAGGTCGCACCGTCCTCGAGACCCGCCGTGGACAAGGCCTGCTGCAGCTCGGACTCGGCCTTCTTGAGGTGCTGCACCTCCTCGGCGACCTGGGCCTGCTCGGTGGCCCGGGTGAGCTGAGCGACGGCGTCCGGGTCGACGTTCGTCTGCGGGTCGATCATCGACGTCGGCGTCCTGCCCTGGTTCGACCCCGAGAGGTTGACGCTGTCCGGGGCGACGGCGCCGCCGGGGTCGAGCATCTGGTCGCCGCCCATCAGGATGGCGACCGGGGCACCGAACCCGGCCGAGAGCCCGGTCTTGAGCGCCATGAACTTCTTCTGGTCGACCTGGCTGATCGCGAACATGACGATGAACAGCACCATGAGCAGGGTCATCATGTCCGCGTAGGAGACGAGCCACCGCTCATGGTTCTCGTGCTCCTCGTGCTCCTCGTCGTGCCCCCGGCGGCGGCCGCCGCCGTGACGGCCGGCGTCGCTCACGACCGCCCCCCGACCGGCTCAGTGGTCCGCATGGCCGGTCACGCGGCTTCCGGCACGCCGGTCGGCAGCGTCTGCGGCATCTTCGAACGGAGCTTCGTCGCGACGACGCGCGGGTTCGAGCCGGCCTGGATCGCGAGGACGCCGTCGATGATGAGCTCCATGCGCGCCGCGTCGCTGTTGCCAACGGCGACGATCCGCTTGCCGAACGGGAGGAACATGATGTTCGCCGAGAGGACGCCCCAGAGGGTCGCGACGAACGCCGCGGCGATGAGGTGGCCGAGCTTCTCCGGCTCGGACAGGTTCTCCAGGACATGGATCAGACCCATGACGGTGCCGATGATGCCGATCGTCGGCGCATACCCGCCGGCGTCGGTCCAGAACGCCGCACCGGCCTTGGCGGACGCCTTCTTCGCCTTGACCTCCGCGGCGAGGATGTCGTAGAGGTCGTCGGGGTCGGTGCCGTCGACGGCCATCTGGAGCCCTTTGCGCATGAAGGGGTCCTCGACCTTCTCCATCTCCGACTCCAGCGCGAGGAGCCCCTCGCGCCGCGCCCGCTCGGCCATCTTCACCAGCGGCTCGATGACGCTCTCGAGGTCGACCTTCTTCGCGGTCATCCCGTAGACGAGCCACTTGATGGAGCCGAGCATCTGGGGGACGGTCGTCGACGCGAGCGCGGCGCAGAACGAGCCGACGAAGATGAGCAGCAGCGCTGCGGGGGCGATGAGGGCGGCCGGGTTGCCACCCTCGAGGATCATCGAGCCGACGATCGCGACGAAGGCGACAGCGACCCCGCGATCGTTGCCGGATCCACGTCTCACACCTCCCGCGAGGGCATGACGAGGACCTGGGCGAGGGCGTGAGAGCCGTCGGTTGCCGGTCGGGTGCCGCCGGCCGCCGTGGCGCTCTCCTCCTCGTGGGAGATGCTGAACGCCTCGGCCGCGACGGACGCGCGCCAGCGACGGACCCGTTCGACCACCTGCTCGACCGACTCGGCCACGACGAGCTTGTGCCCGTCCACCATCGTGATGACGGTGTCGGGCGTCGACTCCGCCCTCTCGATGAGGTCTGGGTTGACGGCCATCTCGAGGCCGCCGAGGCGGGTGAGGATGATCACGGCGTCCGTCCCTGGAAGTAGCCGGCGGGACCGTTCCGTGGTCCCACGTGTCTGGTCGGCATCGCTGCCGTCGTGTTGAGCAGTCCCTTACCCCGGGAGCGGGCCCGCCGGTGCGGCGGCGGGCCCGGCGTTCAGCCGGCGTCGTCAGCGCTTGAGGTCGACGAGGTCCTGGAGCATCTGGTCGGACGTCGTGATGACCCGCGAGTTCGCCTGGAAGCCGCGCTGGGCGACGATGAGGTTGGTGAACTCCTGGGCGAGGTCGACGTTGCTCATCTCGATCGCGCCACCGAGGAGGTCGCCCCGGCCGCCGGTGCCGGCGACGCCGACCTGAGGCAGCCCGGAGTTCGTCGTCGCGAGGAACGTCGTGTCGCCGGCCTTCTCCAGGCCCATCGGGTTGTTGAAGTTCGCGAGCGCGATCTTCGCCATGATCTGCCGCTGGCCGTTGCTGAACATCCCGAGGACGCTGCCGTCGGACTGGATCTGGAACTGCTGCAGCGTCCCGGAGGCCGCGCCGTCCGTCTGGGTGATCGCGAGCGACTTGGGACCGCCGAAGCTCGTGACCCCCGTGAGGTCGACGAGCACCGACGTGAGCGGCGAGGCGCCGGGGCCGTCGTTGAACTGGATCGTCGGCGCCACCGAGCTCGTGGCGTCGTAGGCGCCCGTGTTGTCGAACGCCAGCACGCCCGCGGTCGCGGTGCTCGTCGGGTCACCGCTGTCGGTCACCGCGACGTCGTACGTCGTGCCGTTCCAGGTCAGCGTGATCGTGAGGGGGTGCACCTTGCCCTGGGCGTCGTAGACGGTCGCGCCGAGAGTCAACGGCGTCGTCGTGCCGGCGGTGATGTTCCCCGCGGCGATGACCTCGCTCGACGCGGTCGGGGGAAGCAGCGTTCCCGCGGGCAGGCTGATGTCGCCGGTCGGGCTGTCGGTGTTCACGACGCCGGCGGTCGCCGTCCAGCCCTGGACGACCTTCCCCTCCGGGGTGACCAGCGTGCCGTTCGCGTCGAAGGTGAACGCGCCCGCCCGGGTGTACGCCGTCTCCTGCCCGGAGCGCACGACGAAGAACCCGTCGCCCTGGATCATGAGGTCGGTCGCCCGGCCGGTGTTCTGCGCCGAGCCCTGGCCGAAGTTCGTCGCGATCCCGCCGAGCTGGACGCCGAGGCCGATCTGCGCCGGGTTGATGCCGCCGTCGCCGTCGCCGTGGCGGCTGCCGACGGCTTGACGCAGCTGGCTCAGCGTGTCCTCGAAGATGACGGCAGCTGCTCTTGAAGCCGGTCGTGTTGACGTTGGCGATGTTGTTCGACACGACGTCCATGAGCGTCTGGTGCTGACGCAGGCCGGTGATGCCGGAGAAGAGGGAGCGAAGCACGGATCCTCCACTGGATCGGGTGAGGCGGCGGCATCCGTGCCGTGAGGCTGCGCGAGTCCGTGCGCGCAGGGTGGAGCGGGTGGAGCGGTCTTCGACGTGCGGCTCAGGTGGTGGCGACGCTCGTCACGTCGTCGATCGAGACGCTCGCGCCGCCGACGGTGAGCGTCGGCGTCCGGCTGCCGAACGTCGTCGCGGTGACGACGCCGGTCCGCGTGACGCCGGAGAGGTCCTTCCACGTCACGGTCCTGCCGAGCATCGCCGCCGCGGACTGCGCGGTCGACGCGTCGAGCACCTTCTGGTTGAGGTCCGACAGGGCCTCGAGCTTCTCGACGACGGTGTACTGCGCCGTCTGCGCGAGCATCTCGGTGGAGTCCGTCGGGTTCGTCGGGTCCTGGTACTTCATCTGCGCCACGAGGAGCTTGAGGAACACGTCCTGGTCGAGCGAGCCGAGCGTGCTCGCCGTCGGCCCCGAGGATCCGGTCGCCTGCTGCGAGACGCCCACCGTGCCGAACGGTCCGTCGGTCGCCGAAGACGTCGCGGACGCGGCGCCCGAGGCGCCGGCCGCCTGGATCGAGGTCGCCTGGATCGAGGTCGCCTGGATCGAGGTCATGGAGCGGTCCTTCCGTCGGGTGCGGGGTGTTGTCGGGTCGCTGTCGTGGAGGGGGTTGGAGCGGCCGGTCAGACCCGGACGTCGAGCCGCCCGTCGAGCGGCCCGTCGAGCGGCCCGGTGCCGGCCGGCGCGCCGGGTACCGGTACCCCGGCCGGGAGGTCCGGTGTCCCGGCACCGCCGTCCGCGGGCTGCCGGGTCCGGGCGGCCGGACCCTGCCGGGACCCGCTGTCGGCCGGGCTGCCCGGGCCGGATCCGGCCTGCCACGCCGCCTCCTGGCCGGGGCGGCGGTCGTCGCCCGGGCCGGCGTCCGGCCGGCCGAAGGTGACGTCGGCGAGGTCGAGCCCGGCGTCGGCGAGCTGGGTCCGCAGCTGCTGAAGGTCCTTCGACAGCGCGCTGATCGCGTCGCCCGACGCCGCGAGGTCGAGCCGGACCCGGCCGGCGCGGACGTCGACGGTCACCCGGACGGCGCCGAGGTGGTCCGGGGCCAGGTGGAGCACCGACCGCTGCGTGCCGTCGCGGAGCGTGCGGGCGGCGAGGAGGTGCCGGGTCACCTGGTCGATGACCGGGTCGGGGGTGCTCAGCGCGGTCCCGGAGGACGTGCCCGTGGTCTCGGTGGTGCCGTCGGCGGCCGCTGGCGCCGTCGCCGTGCGGGGCATGGCCGAGGCCTCGGTGCCGGCCCGGGTGGTCGGGGACGACGCCCCGGCCTCCTCGGCATCGGACCGTGCGCCGCGGACGGAGCCGTCGGTCGACGTGCGGCCCGCGGCGACCGCCCCGACGGCAGCGTTGGTCGGTGCGGCCGACGTCGCGATGCCGGACCGGTCCGGCCCCGGGCGACCGGTTCCCGGCTGGGCGGCGACGGCCGGTGCGACGGCCGGTGCGGCGGGCTGTGCGGCGGGGTTCGCCGCCGGCCGGCCCGGGGCGTCGGCCGGGGGCGCGGCGGTCGCCGCCGCGTCGTCGACGGCAGGCGGCAGCGCTGCGAGGTGGCCGGCCGCCCCCGGGTCCGGGCCGGTCGGCGCGGTCCCCGTCGGCGCCGTGCGCGGCCCGGTCGCCGCCGCGCCGTCGGAGGCCACGTCGCCGAAGGCCCCAGCGGCACGGACGGGTCCGACCGGACCGGCCGACCCGGGCGTGCCCGGTGCGCCGGACGCGGGTGCGGCGGGCGGGGTCCGGCCCGGGCCGCCGACGCCGTCGACCGCAGGACCGACCAGCTGCCGGGGGTCGCCGGTGGCGGCGACCAGGGCCGCCGGCGCAGAGGGTGCTCCCGGGGCCGGCGCGGCCGCCCCGGGTGCCGACGGGGCCGCCGTCGACGGCATGAGGTCCGTCGGGATCCGGCCGGTGACCGGGCCGGTGGCCGCGATGCCGTCGCCCGGTGCGGGGCCCGTCGCCGGGACCGCCGGCGACGCAGCACGGTGAGCGAGCCCGCTCGCCGCGGCCACCGGACCGCCGTCCTGGCCACCGGCCTCCGGTGCTGCCGCCGGCACGTGCGGCGCCGGAGCGGCCCCCGACGTCCCGGGCACGATGCCGCCGTCGGAGCCTGCCGCTCCCCGTGCCGCGGCGGCGGTCGCGGAGGGGCCGGCCGCCGACGGGGTGACCCCCGATGCCCCGACGTGCGCCGTTCCCCCGGAACCGCCCCACCCGAGACCACCCCCGGGGACCGTCGGGGTCGGGTCCGGTCCGGTGACCGGCGTCCCGAGGGGCCCGGCACCTGCGGCGGCCTCGGCCGGCCCGTCGACCGGCTCCGCCGCTGTCCCGACGGCGTCCGGAGCCGGCCGGGCGGGGGGCGCGGTCGCACCGGCGGTCGCGCCCACGGTCGCGGCCGGGACCACCTCGGCGTCCACGGTCTCCTCGTCGGCAGCCCGACGGGCGGTCCGGGTCCCGGGGCGCACCGTCGGCTCCGCACCGGAGCGCTCCCGGTAGGCGGCCCGCGCCGCCGCCCGCTTCGCCGTCCGTGGCCGGTCCGACGCCGGCCGGTCGACCGCCGCGTCGGCGGCCGGGTCGGAGCGGTCCGCCCTCTCGGCCGACGGCGTGCGGCCCGTCCGTTCGGTGGCCGTCCGTTCGGTGCTCGTCCGCCCGGTGCTCGTCCGCCCGGTGCACGGTGCCCGGTCGCTGCGGTCCGCCGTGTCGGTCCGCGTCCGCCCCGAGGCGTCCGACGCAGACACCGACCCCGACCCGCTCGCGACCGCGAGCAGGTCGGAGAAGCCGGTCGCCGCCGTCCGGTCGGCGCCGGGGGTGTCGCAGGCCTCGGCCCAGAGCGCGGTGCCGGTCGCGGGCGCGACCCGGGTCGTCGGGGTGGTCATCGCAGGTCCTCCCAGTAGGCGGTCACGCGGCGGACGTACGCGCGGGTCTCGGCGTAGGGCGGCACACCGTCGTAGCGGCGGACGGCGCCCGGCCCGGCGTTGTAGGCGGCGAGAACGCGGCCGGCGTCGCCGTCGTAGCGCTCGAGGTAGCGCGAGACGAGGCGGGCGGCGCCGTCGACGGCCTCCGCCGGGTCGCTCGGGTCGACGCCGAGGTCGCGCGCGGTCCCGGGCATGATCTGCATGAGGCCGATCGCGCCGGCGTGGCTGCGTGCCGAGGCGCGGTAGCCGCTCTCGGCCTTGGCGATCGCCGACAGGAGGGCGGGGTCGACACCGTGCTTCGCGCCGGCGGCGGCGAAGAGGTCCGCGTACGGCCGGGAGCGCCAGCCGGCGTCACCGGCCGCCGAGACCGACGGCCGGATCGCCGCCCGGCTCGTGCCGGCCGTGGCACCCGACCCGACGGTGGCCGGCGGGGCGACGAGCTGCACCGGGTGGTCGCCCGCGGAGCCGAGCAGGCCGCCCGGGGCTGCGGAGCCGAACCCGCGGGTCGCCGCGAGCAGGTGGTTGACGGTCGTCGTCGTGCCGGTCGGGCTCGCCGCGCGGGTCGCGCCGGTCGTCGTCGTGGCCCCGGACCCGGCCTCGGGGGTCAGTCGGCGGATCGCCGTGACGTCGGACCAGACCTTGTGCACGCCGACCGTCTGGCCGCGCTTCGGCGCGTCGACCATCCTCCCGGCGCCGGCGTAGATCCCCACGTGGTGCACGGGCGACCCGAAGAAGACGAGGTCGCCCGGCCGGGCCTGCGCGAGCGACGCGACGCGCTCGCCGACCCGGGACTGCTCGCGGCTCGTCCGGGGCAGGTCGACGCCGAGCGTGCGGTAGACGAGCTGGACGAGGCCGGAGCAGTCCAACCCCTCGTCCGGGTCGGTCCCGCCCCACAGGTACGCAACCCCGGTGTAGGACGCCGCCAGCGCCACCGCCCGCTCGCCGTCGTCGGCTCCGGGGCCGAACGCCGGGCCGACCGATGAGCCGACCGCTGAGCCGACCGCTGAGCCGACCGATGAGCCGACCGATGAGCCCACCGGCGAGCCCGGCGCCGAGGCGAGCGAGCCCGTCGAGCCCGTCGTGGCGTCCGCCGCGCCGAGCGCCCGGCTGAGCGTGGCGGCGAAGGCGGTCGCCGACGCCGTGCCCGTGGTCGTCGTCGTGCCCCGGGCGACGCCGAGCCGCGCCTGGATCTCGGTGATCCGGGCGCTCACGGCGCCGAGCCCGGGCACGAGCGCACCCTCCGGACTCACGCGACCTCCCCCTCGCCGAGCAGCCGGCGGCGGGTGCTCGCGAGGTCGTCGACGAGGCGCTGCTCGCGCCGGGCGTCGTCGGCCCGCAACGCCTCCCGGTGCCGCTCGTGGAGGGTCTCCACGGCGCGCAGGTCGGCCCGGGCCGCCCTCCACGCGCCGACCGCGGCGGCGGCCCGCTCCCGGGCGGCCGTGACCTCGCGGCCGGCCGCCTCGACCTGCTCGCGGAGAGCGGCGCGGCGGGCCCCGGCGGTCTCGAGCTCGGCTGTCGTCGACCCCGGGCCGATGCAGCCGGCGAGCGCTGCGGCGAGCGCGTCCCGGCGGTGGATGGCCGCGGCCACCTCCTGGCGGGCGACGGCGAGGCCGCGCCCGGCGTCGTCGAGGCGCGCAACGCGCAGCCGCTCGAGGGTGGCCAGCCGGAAGGTACGTCTCACCGGTCACCGCCTCCGGGCCCGGCGACCGACCCGGCGAGCAACCCGGCGGTGTCCCGCGCCGGGACGGTGGGGGTCGCGCCTGCCCCCGCCGGCTGCGCGCCGCCGCGGGCCGGGACGCCGCCGAGCGGCACCCCTGCGGCGGCGCCGACCGGGACGCCGACCGGAGCACCGACCCGCTCGGTGACCCGAGCCGCCCCGCGGCTCGCCGACCGCGCCTCGGGGTCGGGGGGCTCCACTCCGAGCGTCGCCGCGAGCTCGGCCCACGCCGCGTCCGCCGGCACCACGTCCTGCGGGTCCTGGCGGCAGAAGCCCTCCAGGGCGGGGCGCAGGCCGATCGCGAGGTCGGTCTGCGGGTCGCTGCCCGCGGCGTAGGCGCCGACCTCGACGAGCTCGCGGACGTCGCGGAAGGCGCGCCAGCAGCCGCCGCACGGTCTGCGCCACGGCGAGCCGGCCGCTCCGAGAGGATCGCCCGCTCGACGCGGGAGACGGACTCCAGGACGTCGATGCTCGGGAAGTGCCCGGCCGTCGCCAGCCGCCGGGACAGGACGACGTGGCCGTCGAGGATGCCTCGGACGGTGTCGCCGATCGGGTCCTGCAGGTCGTCGCCCTCGACGAGCACGGTGTAGAGCGCGGTGATGCTGCCGCGCTCGCCGGGCCCGGTCCGCTCCAGCAGCCGCGGCAGCATCGCGAAGACGCTCGCCGGGTAGCCGCGGGTCGCCGGCGGCTCTCCTGCGGCCAGGCGCGACCTCGCGCTGGGCGAGCGCCGTCCGGGTCACCGAGTCGACGACGAGCAGGACGTCGACGCCGGCGTCGCGGAACCACTCCGCGATCCGGGTTGCGGTGAACGCCGCGGTGAGCCGCAGCATCGGCGGGTCGTCGCCGGTCGCGACGACGACGACGGTACGGGCGCGGGCGGCCTCGTCGAGGGTGTCCTCGAGGAACTCGCGGACCTCACGGCCCCGCTCGCCGACGAGGGCCACCACCCGGACCGGCGCCGCGGTGCCCGCGCACCGCCATCCCGAGCAGTGTCGACTTGCCGACGCCCGGAGCCGGCCATGATGCCGACGCGCTGCCCGGCGCCGACCGGCACGAGTGTGTCGAGCACCCGGACCCCGGTCGGCAGGACGGTGTCGACCCGCCTGCGGTGCAACGGGTTCGGCGCGCTCGCCTCGAGCGGGACGAGCTCGACGTCGGACGGCGCGGCCGGCGCCGTCGATCGGGCGGCCGAGCGGGTCGACGACGCGGCCGAGCAGTCCGAAGCCGGCCGGCACCCGCACGGCGTCGCCCGCGGGCACGACCTGGTCACCGGCCGCGACCCCGGTCGTCGCGCCGAGCGGCATGCACGTCGCGCCGTCCTGGTGCACGGCGACGACCTGCGCCGGGACCCGGCCGGACGCCGTGACCACGGTGAGCAGGGCGCCCACCCCGCACCGGACGCCCTGCGACCCGGATGCCGAGCCCGACGACGTCCGCGACGACGCCCTCCACGACGGGGGCTGCCGCCCCGCCGCGGCGGCGCCGCGGGCCCGGACCTGCACGGCGAGCGCGAGGAGCGCGTCCGAGACGGTGCCCTCGGCGGCCCGGGCCGCGGCCGCGGCCCGGTGTGCGGCGTCCTCGCCGTAGCGACGGCTGGGTCGGTTCACGCCCGGAGCACCTCCTCCGCGGCGGCCAGGGCGGCGGGGATGCCGACGGCCACGCGCTGGCTCACGGTCCTGGCGACGAGCCTGCCCGGGGCCTGGGTCGGGTCGGGGACGAGCTGCAAGGCCGAGGGGCGCCGTCCGGGCGGCGACAGCGTCGAGGAGCGCGACGTCGTCCGGGTGCGCCTGGACGGCGACCTCGGGCGGGTGACCGAGGCAGCGGACGGCGGTGTGCAGCGCCTCGAGCGTCGTCGCGTCCAGGCTGCCGAGCTCGCGGGCGAGCACGGCGCGGGCGATGCCCATCGCGCCGTCGACGATCGCGTCGGCGACCTCGTGCCACGCGGGGACCGCCGCCTCGTCGACACGCTGCAGGGCGTCCGCCAGCGCGCCGACGAGCTGCTCGACGCGGGCGGCGTCCCGGCGGGCCTGCTCAGCGGCCCGCTCCCCGAGCCGGAGCGTCTCCTCCTGCGCCGCCTCGGCGGCGGCGCGGCGGCCCTGCGCCCAGCCTGCGGCGTAGCCCTCGCTCCGGGCCGCCTCGGCGGCCGCCGCGCGGGCCCGGGCGATCTGCTGCTCGATCTGCGGATGCGCCCACCCGGGGCCGACGGCACCGGAGACGAGCGGGCGGTCGAGGCGCGCGGGGACGACCTCGTGTGCGGGGGTCCGCGGCGCGGGCACGTCACTCGACGAAGGCTTCATCGCCGCCTCGCATGATGACGATCTGGCCGGACTGCTCGAGCGCGCGGATCTCGGTGACGATCTTCGCCTGGGCCTCCTCGACCTCGGACAGCCGCTTCGGGCCGAGCAGCTCGATCTCCTCGGCCAGGTTCTCCGCGGCGCGGGTCGACAGGTTGCGCATGATCTTCTCGCGGACCGCCGCGCTGACGCCCTTGAGCGCGAGCGACAGGTCGCCGCTCTCCACGTTGCGCAGCACCAGCTGGATCGCCTTGTCGTCGAGGGTCGTGATGTCCTCGAAGATGAACATCTGCTTGCGGACCTGCTCGGCGAGCTCGGAGTTGACCGTCTCCAGGCCCTCGAGGATCATGCCGCTCGGTCGAGCGGTCCGCGCGGTTGATGATGGCCACGAGCGGGGTCGACCCCGCCGACCGCGGACATCTCCTGCGGGCCGAGTCAGACGGTCGACATCCGCCGGTCGAGCTCGCGTTCGACGATCCGGATGACGTCGGGGCTGGCCCGCTCCATGAGCGCGATCCGGTGCGCGACGTCCGCCTGCAGCCGCTGCTCGAACCCGGACAGCACGATCGCCGACTGCTGCGGCGACAGGTGCGCGAGGACGAGCGCGATCGTCTGCGGGTGCTCGTCGGCGAGGAAGGTGAGGAGCTGCCGCGGCGTCCGCGCGGCGCATCGCTCTCGAACGGCATCTCGGCGAGCGTCGCGCCGAGCCGCTCCAGGATCTCCTCGGCGCGCTCCTTGCCGACGCTCTCGGCGAGCAGCTGCCTTGGCCAGATCGAGTCCGCCGCGGCCGGCGTTGTCGTCGGAGAACAGGTGGGTGTGCGTCTCGGAGAGCACGCTCGACGCCTCCGACGCCGTGACGTCGCGCAGCCGGACGATCTCGGCCGTGAGCTCCTCGACGATCGATGCTCGGGCAGCTTGGACATCACCTTCGCGGCCTGGTCCCGGCCCAGCTGCACCAGCAGGATGGCCGCCTTGCGCAGGCCGGTGATCTGGCTCGTCGGAGCTGCGGCCGTGGTCGCGACGGTCACGTGTCAGCCCTTCCGTTCCGACAGCCAGCTCTGGATGACTGGCCGCGACCTCGTCGGGCTGGTTGTCGACGAGCTCGGCGACCTCGTCGCGCATCTGGTCCCGGGCGAAGAGCGGGTCGGCCGCCGGCGCGGCGGACTCGAGCGCCGCGGGCATGCCGCCGAACCCGGGCAGGCCGTCGGGGCCCTCCGGGCCGCCGACGAGCATCGGCGGCTCGGGCAGGTCCGCCGCGTAGGCCTCGACCGTCGGGTCGCCCTTGCGTCGCCGGGTGCAGGAGGAAGAGCGCGAGGAGCACGAGCAGGCCGATGCCCGCCTTCTTGCCGAGCTCGAGGTACCCCGCGGTTCGCTCGGCCTTCTGCACCGCGGCGATCTCCTTCGCCGCCGACTGCGCGGCGGTCGTGTCGAAGGCGAGCTTGTCCACCTGCACCGTGTCGCCGCGCTGCGGGTCGAGCCCGACGGCGTTCGCGACGAGCGCCTGGACCCGGGTCGGGTCGACGGTGCCGGCGGCCCGGGAGTCGAGGACGACGGCGACGGTGAGCCGACTGCACCGAGCCCGGCGCGGCCTGGGCCCGTTCGACGACCTTGCCGACGGCGTTGTCCACCGTCCGGTTCTCCTTGAGGTACGAGGCGCCGGCCGTCGCACCGCCCGCGGGGGTCAGCGTCGGGAAGGTGACGCCGAGGCTGCCGCCCGAGCCGTTCGCGCCGTCGGAGTAGAGCTCCTTCGACGTCGCTTCCGACAGCGGTGGCGGCTGCGGCGACTCGCTGACGTAGCGCTCGCTCGTCGTGTCCTTCGTGTCGAAGTCGAGCTGGGCGTTGACCCGGACGACGGCCTTGTTCGGGCCGAGGACGCGGTCGAGCAGCTGCTGCACCGACGAGCTCATCCGGTCCTCGAACTTCGCGGTCTGCTCGTCCGTGCTGCTCGCCCGGGACGCCGCGCCGTCCGCACCGTCCTCCCGGGTCGACAGCAGCGTGCCCTTGGAGTCACTGACGTTGACGTCGCTCGGGTCGAGGCCGGCGACGCTGCCGGCGACGAGGTGGGTGATCGAGCGGACCTGCCCGTCGGAGAGCTCGGTGCCCGGCTTGAGCGCCAGGAGCACCGACGCGGTCGGCCTGTCCTGTTCGGTCGCGAAGACGTCCTTCTTCGGCATCGCGAGGTGGACGAGGGCCGTCTGCACGCCGGTGATCGCCTGCAGGGTCTTCGACAGCTCGGACTCCAGCGCCCGCTGGTAGGCGGTGTTCTGCTGGAAGTCGGTCGCGGTCATGCCCTGCTTGTCGAGGATCGAGTAGCCGTCGGAGTCCGCGCCGGGCAGGTTCTTGCCGGCCAGGGAGACCCGCAGGTCGTAGACCTGGGACTGCGGCACCAGGACCGTCGCGCCGCCGTCGGCGAGCTGGTACTGGACGCTGTCCGCGCGCAGCTGCTCGACGATCGCGTTGGCGTCCGGGCCGGACAGGTTGCTGAACAGCGGCGTCCACGTCGGCTGCGCCGCCCAGCGGCTCAGCCCGATCGCCCCGAGCACGAGGGCGACCACGGCGACGACGATGACGCCGCGCTGCCCGGGGGTGAAGCCCGCGAGCAGACCGCGGGCGCGGCCGAGGGCGACGGTCATCCGGCTCACAGCGGCATCCTCATGATCTCGTTGAAGGCCTCGAGGGCCTTGTTCCGGACGGTCGTCGTGAGCTCGGTGGCGGTCTGGGCCTGGGTCGCCGCGATGACGTAGTCGTGGACGTCGGTGAGGTCACCGGTCGCGGCCTGGACCGCCTTGCCCTGTGCGGTCCGGTCGAGGTTCTCCAGGGTGGACAGGCCGTCCTTGACGACCGCCCCGAAGTCCGCGCCGCGGGTCGCCGCGGCCGCGTCGGCGCCGGCCGTCGACCGGGCCGCGGACGCGCCGTCCGTGCCCGAGACGACCTGCTGGCGGTACAGCTGCGCCAGCTGGTTGAGGTTGACCGGCCCCACGGCGCCGACCGCCATCAGCTACGACCCATCTGGATCGCTGCCTGGTAGGTGGCCCGAACCCGGTCGAGGCTCGCGATGTTCGCCTGGTAGCCGCGCTGAGCCATGATGAGGTCGGTCATCTGCTCGCCGAGGTCGATGTCGGGCAGCCGGACATAGCCCTTGGCGTCCGCGAGCGGGTGGTCGGGGTTGTAGACGAGCCTGCCCTCGGCGCTGCCGAGCTCGACACCGGCGACCTCGACGCCGCGGCCGGTGCCGCCGTCCTCGACGGACTGCGCGACGACGTACCGCGCCTGGAACGCGGCGCCGTCCGTCGGCCGCACGGTGTTGATGTTCGCGATGTTGTCCGAGAGGGCGTCCATCCACTTCTGGTGGACCTGCATCCCGGTGCCGGAGATGTTGAGCGCGTCGAACACGGCCCTCAGACCCCCTTCACCGCGGTGCGCAGCAGGGTGAACCGGTCGCCGGTCGCGCGGAGCGCGAGCTCGTAGGCGAGCTGGGTCTGGACACCGATGAGTGTCTCGGCGTTGAGGTCGACGTTGTTCTCGTTGAGCCCGGACGGGTCGTCGGTGTACCGGACGGACGCCGCCGAGGTCAGCGGGTTCTCGCCGTCCGCGAGCGCGGACTTCAGGCTGCCCTCGAACTCGACCCGACGGGCCCGGAAGTACGGCGTGTTGACGTTCGCGATGTTGTCGTTCACGGCACGCTGGCGCTGGGCGAGCCCGCGCAGGGCGGACTGCAGCGCGTCGACCGAGACGTCCTCGAGCATGGAACGGACCCCCAACGCGTCCTCCGCCGGTGGCGGTGGAGCTGACGAGAAGCGTTGCGCGCCAGTCCCTGCGCGGTGGTGAGCGGTCCGTCGCTCACAGATCGATCGGTGGGGGCGGGGAGCCTCTTGAGATGTTCTCCGGGTGGCCCGGGTGGTCTCACCGATCGGCCGATCCGCCCCCGTCCCCGCCGTCGCGCTGCGTCACCGAGCAGGCCCGGACTCGTCCGCCCGGGGTCCGCCGCCCGCGCCGCCCCCGGTGACGTCGTCCGGCGGGTCCGTCCTGCACGACGCGCGTGTCGACCGGACTCACCCGCCGCAGGACGGGTGCGACGGGCGCTGCGGGTCAACCGACGAGGTCGAGGCCCCCGCCGAGGGAGCCGGCGTACGGCTCGGCGCGACGCGGACGGCGCGCGGGGAGCGCGGCGAGGGTGTGCGCGACATCGTCGCGCCGGCGCTCGAGCCGTGCGGTGAGCACGACGAGCCGGGCGAGCAGGGCCTCGCGGCGCTCCTGCGTCCCCTCCGGCGGCGGCCCGGACGGCAGCGGCACGGCGAGGTCCGGGACGGTCGGCAGCCAGGTGTCCGAGCGGGCGTCGGCTCGGTCGTCCGCCTCGGCCGCGGTCAGCGCCGCCTCGACCCCGGCGGCGAGCGCCTCGAGGGCGCCGAGGTACGCCGCCCAGTCACTCGTGCCGCCGGCACCGCCGCCCGGACTCATGCCGCCCCGTCGACGCCGGGGGCGCCGGTGCCCGCGCCGTCGCGGGCGGCCTCGTGCCACGCGTCGCGCAGCGGCACCAGGAGCGCCCGGCAGTCCGCGACCCGCCGGGGGTCCTGCCGCAGCCGGGCCTGCATGAGCTCGCCGACCATCCACACGTAGAGCTGGGCGAGCGCCTCGCCCTGCGGCCACACCGTCGTGTCGAGCGTGGAGTGCAGCTCGAGGAGGATCTCCTGGGCGCGGCCGACCCGGTCGCCGGTCGTCCCGACGTCGCCGCGCCGCATGGCCTCCTCGGCGACGGTGAGGTCGTTCACCGCGCGGTCGTAGAGCATCGTGAGCAGCCGCCCCGGCGACGCGGTCTGCGCCGCGTCGCTGGCGTACCGGGCCTGCGCGAGACCGTAGGACATGGCGTCTCCTCGATCCGCGTCAGCTGCTCGACGAGTCGGACGAGCCGAGCATGCTCGTCGACAGGCTGGACAGGAAGCTGGTCTGGGACTTCAGCGTCGCGATCGCCGTCTCCATCGCGGTGAACTGTCGGGTCAGCATCTGCCGGTACGTCTCGAGCCGGCTGTCCCAGCGGTCGATCTGCGACTGCAGGTCCTTGACCGTCGCGTCGTTGCCGTCCTTCGCCGCCGCGAGCAGCCCGTCGGTCGCCGTGACGTCGGCGACGAGCGCGGCGAGCCGCTGGGCGACCCCCTGGCCGTACGTCACCGCGCCAACGGCGCCGCCGCTCGTCACACGGTCGGCCTCGGTGACGTCGACCGAGAGCGACAGGCCCTTCGCGGCGCTCGTCCCGGTCGTGAGGGACAGCACGTTGCCGCTGCCCGTCGCGGGCTGGCCGTCGATCGTCCCGGCGACGTCGGCGCCGACGGTCACCCTGGACTGCGGCAGGCCGTCGAGGGTCGCCTCGAACGCGGGGGCGGAGCCCGCCGAGGTCGCGGTGAGCACGAGGTCGCCGTCGCCCGACAGCGACGCGCCGACCCCGAAGCCGGACGCCGCGAGCCGCGAGTTGAGCGCCGTCACGGTGTCGGCGAGCATCTCGCCCCCCGGGACGACGTAGGAGAACGACGTGCCGCCGGTCCGGGTCAGCGCGAGCGTCGATCCGCCGAGCGATCCGCCGCCGGCGGTGACCTGCCACTGCTCGTGGGCCGCGACCCCCGTCACGGTGATGTCGTAGGTGCCGGGCTCGGCCGTGTCGCCGGCCCGGACGAGACCGAGCCGGCCGGTCACGCCGGCGGTCGGGCTGAACGTCACGGACGCCCCGTACTGCGCCGCGACCGCCGCCGGGTCGGCGGCGAACGCGGTCGTGAACGCGCCCGTGTCGAACGAGAGCCGCCCCTCCCGGGTCAACTCGAGGCCCGCTGCGCCCGCCCCGGCGACCGTGGACAGGATCGACTGGGCGAGCCGGCGGACGGCGGACTGCCCGGTGAACGGCCCGCCCGACGTCGTCGTCGCGTCCCAGGTGCTCTTGCTCGCGACGTCGTCGAGGAGCGTGTTCGCGGCGTCGACGAGGGCCTGGAGGTCGGTCGCGACCGCGGAACCGTCGACCGCGGAGGACACCGTGACGCCGGGCTCGACCTTGCTCACGGTGAACGACAGGCCGGGAACGACGCCGGTGAAGGTGTTGCTCGCGGACGTCACGTCGTAGCCGGTCAGCGCGTCGCCGACGTGGACCGTCGCGTCCGCACCCTGCTGGAGGACGTTCATCGCGGTGAAGCCGTCGAGGCCGTCGAGGGTGAACTGCGACGCCGATCCGGTCGAGGACGCGCAGACCTGCAGCCGGTACTGGCCCGGCGCGGTCTGCACGGCGGTCGCCGTGACGCCCGCCTTCGCGTCGTTGATCGCGGCGACGACGTCGTCGAGCGTCCCGCCGCCCACCTCGACCGTCCGCACCGTCCCGTCCGACGTCGTGAGCGTCAGCGGGCCGGAGGCGACGACGGACGCCGCGGAGCCCACGGGCTCGGCGGACACGAGGGCGTGCCGGGCGGCGAGCGCGGTGACGTCGAACGCCAGTGAGCCGGGCCGGGTGCCGGTCGCGGTCGCCGTGACGGACGCCGTGGACGACGTCGCCGTGAGGCCGGCCCACGCGCCCGTGTCGGCGACCTTCTTCGCCCGGGTGGCGAGCGAGCCGAGTGAGGTGATGAGCGAGCCGAAGGCGTCGGAGGTCTTCTTGACCCTGGCCTGCCGGCTCTTCAGCAGCGCCTGCTGGTTGGCCTGCACCGAGACGAGGCTGTTGATGATCGACGCGGTGTCCAGCCCGGAGGCCGCTCCGGAGATCGACACGTTCGCCATGGCGGCCCTCCCTTCCGGTCCCGGGTCGACGTGGGCTGCGCCCGGCCCCGGTCCCGGCGCCTAGGGCGCCGGGACCGGGACCGGGCTCGGACTCACTGCAGCAGCTTGAGGACCGACTGCGGAGCCTGGTTGGCCTGCGCGAGCATCGCGGTGCCGGCCTGGGACAGGATCTGGGAGCGGGTGAAGCTCACCATCTCCTGCGCCATGTCCGTGTCGCGGATCCGGCTCTCCGAGGCGGACAGGTTCTCGACCGTCACGTTGAGGTTGTTGATCTTGTGTTCGAGCCGGTTCTGCGACGCACCGAGGGCTGCCCGGGTGTCGCTCACGGTGTCGATCGCCGTGTCCACCGCGGTGATGGCTGCGGCCGCACCCGTCGTGAGGTCGAGCGCGTCGACGGCGAGCCCGGCCGCGTCCAGACCGCCGCCGGAGCCGTTGTCGATCGTGACGTCGAGCGTCTCGGTCTCCTTGGCCCCGACCTGGAACGTGCCGGTGTAGCTGCCGTCCAGCAGCTTGGTGCCGTTGAACGTCGTCTTGCCGGCGATGTCGTCGAGCTCCTGGGCGAGCTGCTGGAACTCCGCGTTGGCCGCCGCCTTCGAGCTGGCGTTCTGTGCACCGTCGTTCGACGCCTGGACCGCCAGGTCGCGCATGCGCTGGAGGATCGAGTGCGTCTCGGTCAGGGCGCCTTCAGCGGTCTGCACGACGCTGATGCCGTCCTGGGCGTTGCGGACGGCGACCTTGAGCCCGCCGATCTGCGCACGCAGACCCTCGGAGATGGCCAGACCGGCGGCGTCGTCGGCCGCCCGGTTGATCCGGTAGCCGCTGGACAGCTTCTCCAGCGACTTCGACATCTGCCCGTCGGTGACCGACAGGTTCCGGTAGGCGTTGAACGCCGCGATGTTGTTGTTGATGCGAAGACCCATGATGTCCTCCTTGGTTCGGGTCCAGCTACCGGTCCGTCCGTGGACCGGCCTGTCGTTCCTATCGGCGCCGCGACCTCGGTGTTGAGGAGCCGCCGATGGTCCGTTGCGGGTGATGTGTGCGCAGCCCGGCGTCGGCTCAGCCCGCGCGGTGCAAGGACGTCGGTTCCTGCCGCCGTGCACCGGACGGCGGGGCCGCGGCGAGCGCCGCCCCGTCGAGGTAGGCCTGGACGTCCGCCCGGCCGCGCACCGTCGACCGCTTCGCGACGGCCGCGACGTACGCGTCCCGCCGGCGGGCCCGGACGCCGTCCGGGTCACCCCCGGCGGCACCGGCCCGGCCGTCGTCGGGCAGGAGCTTCGAGAGCGCCTCGCGCAGCAGGTCCAGCCCTTCGGCGCGCAGCTGGGACGCGCGGGACTGCGTGACGCCGAGCTCATCGGCGAGCTCGGTGAGCGGCCGGTGCTCGAGGTAGTAGCCGGTGACGACGAGCCGGACCCGCTCGGGCAGCTCGGCGATCGCGTCCCGCAGGTAGCCGAACCGCTCGGCCGCGACGAGGGCGTCGTCCGGTCGCGGGGAGCGGTCGACGAGATGCGCACCGAGCCCCTCGTCGTCCGTCGCGAGCGGGTCGAGGCTGAGCAGCGCGGCCCGGTCGGTCCCCTCGTGCACCTGTCGCACCTCCGCCTCGGACATCCCGCTGGCCGCGGCGAGCTCGGTGCCCGTCGGCATCCGGTTCAGCGCCCTGGTGAGCTCTTCGGTGACGGCCGCGAGCGCCCGCGCACGGCTGCGCACCGAGCGGGTCGCCCAGTCGCGC
This sequence comes from uncultured Actinomycetota bacterium, assembly GCA_963750565.1. Taxonomy (GTDB): domain Bacteria; phylum Actinomycetota; class Actinomycetes; order Actinomycetales; family Kineosporiaceae; genus R-H-3. Next base: position 286,895 of record CAVVRA010000004.1, read on the forward strand.
TGACGCATCTGGTCGATCATCGCCCCGCGGATCCGGGTCGCCGCGAACCGCGCGAACGGAACGCCGAGGTTCGGGTCGAAGCTCTGGGCGGCCTGCACGAGAGCGAGCGCACCGGCGCCGTAGAGGTCGTCGGTGTCGAGGTGGCGGGGCAGCCGGGCGGCGGCCTCACGCGCGATGTGACCGACGAGGGGCAGGTGAGCGGTCACCAGCTCCTCGACCGCCTGCGCGGCCTCGGCGGATCGGACGGGTGCAGACACGCAAACGTTGTCGGCCGCCGCCCGGTCCGGCTTTCGTCCGCGTCACCCGACCGGCACGCCGCCGGGGCGCCGTTCACCCGGTCGGCGCACACCTTCTCGCGCCGAACGCCTCAGGTCCGCCGCGGCGATGCCGACAGGAGACCACGGGGAAGCCCTTGCGCGGCCGTCGGCCGCGCCCGTCGACCAGGAGCCGGACATGAGCATGCCCGACCTCGCCGCGATCCTCTGGCGGCAGCGCGAGCTGCTGGACAGGCTCGTGTACCGCCTGGAGTGCGAGCAGCTCCTGCTCGCCGCCGGGCGCACCAGCTTCCTGGCCACCGCGACGAGCGAGGTGGAGGCCCTCATCGAGGAGCTGCAGGTCGTCGAGCTGCAGCGGGCCGCGACCACGGACGCCGTGGCCCGCGAGCTCGGGCTGGAGGTCGGTGTGACGCTCGAGGAGCTCGCCGGCACGGCACAGCCGCCGTGGACCGGGGTGCTCCTGGAGCACCGGCACGCCCTGGTCGCCGTGACCGGCGAGCTCGCGGCCCTCGCGGAGACGAACCGGCACCTCATGGCGGCCGGGCTCAAGGCCGTCGAGTCCACCCTCGCCGGGCTCGGCCTGCGGCACGGGACGACGTCCATGGGCTACGACGCGCACGGCCGCTCCGAGATGATCTCGGCCCCGGGCAACGCGGTCGTCGACCGGTCGCTGTGAGGGGCGCGCCGTGACCGGCTTCGGCACCCTCAACACCGCGGGGACGGGCCTGTCCGCGGCCCAGCGGGCCATGGACGTCACCGGGCAGAACATCGTCAACGCGAACACGCCCGGGTACTCGCGGCAGCGGGTCGTCCTCGCCTCGGCCGGCCCAGCGACGTCGGCGACGTTCTTCAGCGGCCAGCAGGCGACCTTCGGCGGCGTCGGCGTCTCCGACGTCACCCGGATCCGTGACGCCTTCCTCGAGGCGTCCCGGGCCGCCGCAGGCGGTCGGCAGCAGGCATTGACGGCGCAGGCGAACGGGCTCACGGGCGCGCAGCAGCTGCTCGCGGAGCCGGGCGACAACGGCCTGCAGAAGTCGCTGGACGAGTTCTTCAACTCCTGGCACGACATCGCGGTGAACCCCTCGACGCAGAACACCGCGCCGGGCGCGGTCGTCATCCAGAACGGCACCACGGTCGCGGCGCAGCTGCACGCCATCTCGAACGGCCTCGCGGGGCAGTGGGCGACGACCCACGCGGCGCTCGGACACACCGTCGCCCAGGCGAACCAGGCCGTGCAGGACCTCGCCCTCGTCAACGGGAAGATCCAGGAGGGCGTCGTCGCCGGACGGCCGGTCAACGAGCTGCTCGACAACCGCGACGTCCTCGTCCGCCGGCTCGCCGACCTCGTCGGCGGGGTCGCGACGGCCGGTGAGGACGGCATGGTCTGCGTGGCCGTCGGCGGCGTGACCGTCGTCTCCGGCACCCACGCCGAGACCCTGACCGTCGGCGGCGCGCAGGACCTCGTCGCGGCGACGACGAGCCCCCCGACGATCTACTGGGGCACCAGCGCCGTGCCCGTCGAGTCCGGGACGGCGCTCGGCCAGCTCGCCGGCCTGCGCACCGACCTGCCCGGCGCCCTCGCCGCCGTCGACCAGGTCGCCGTTGCCCTGCGGGACGCGGTGAACACCCTGCACACGAGCGGGTTCACCCTCGGCGGCGCGACCGGGACCGACTTCTTCGCGGGGACCGACGCCCTCTCGTTGTCGGTGGCCGTGAGCGACCCCTCCGAGCTCGCCGTCGCGTCGGCGGCCGGCATCGTCGACGGTTCGGTCGCGGCCCGGATCGGCGACGTCACCGACGACAGCGTCGCGTCCGCCGTCCTCGGCGGGCCAGGGCCGTCAGCGCGGTGGCGTGAGCTCACGACGTCCCTCGGCGTCCGGCTCAAGAGTCTCAACACCGCGTCCGAGGTCCAAGGAGCGGTGGTTCAGGCCGCTGACGACGCCGTCGAGGCGAACGCGGGGGTGAGCCTCGACGAGGAGATGAGCAACATGATCATGTTCCAGCGTGCCTACCAGGCCTCGGCGCGGGTCATCACGACGGTGGACGAGATGCTCGACACGCTCATCAACCGCACGGGCATAGTGGGGCGGTGACCTAGATGATCGGCAGGATCACCCAGCGGGCGATCTCGACCACGACGCTGCGCGGCCTCCAGGCGAGCCTGGACCGGTCGGCCCAGCTGCAGGAGCAGCTCTCGAGCGGCCGGAAGATCTCCCAGCCGAGCGACGACCCTTCGGGCACGGCCTCGGCGATGACGTTCCGCTCGCAGCGGTCGGCGGCCGAGCAGCACCTGCGCAACATCGACGCTGCACGGGGTCGGCTCGCGACGACCGACTCGGCACTGACCGACCTCTCGGACCGGCTGAACCGGGTCCGGGAGCTGCTCGTCCAGTCCCGCAACGGTGCGCTGTCCGACGAGGGCCGCAGCGCGCTCGGCGCCGAGATCATCGCGATCCGCAGCGACGTGGTCGACATCTACAACACCCGGTACCTCGACCGCCCGGTGTTCGGCGGCACGGCGGCGGGCGACGTCGCCCTCGACGCGACGGGCACGTACGTCGGGAACGACCAGCCGGTCGACGTACGGATCTCCCGGGACGCCACGGTCCGGGTCGACGTCAAGGGCACCGACGTGGCGGCTGACACCGTGCCTGCGCTGCTCACCCAGCTCGCGGCCGAGGTCACCGCGCCCGGCGGGGTGACGAACGCGTCCTTCGCGGCCCTCGACGCGGCCCGGTCCCAGGTGCTTCGGAGCCTCGGCGACGTCGGCGCCCGGGCGTCGCGGGTGGACGCGGCGAGGGAGCAGGTCGACTCGTTGCGCCTGGACCTCCAGGGCCGGATCAGTGAGAACGAGGACATCGACCTGCCCGAGACGATCATGAACCTGCAGGCTCAGCAGGTCGCGTACCAGTCCGCCCTCGGGGCCGCCGCGAAGGTCCTCTCGACCTCCCTCGCGGACTTCCTCAAGTGACGACGGTGACGTCCGGCGCGCAGGACCGGCAGTCCACTACGGTGACGCCCGTGCTCGACGAGCTGCCCGAGATCCGGTTCGTCCGGCCCGTCCTGGGTTTTCCCGACCTCACCCGGTACGTGCTCGTCCGGCTCGGCGGCTGGGGTGACGACGGTGGCGAGGCCGACGGTGGCGAGGGCGACGTCGGCGACGGGGCGGTGCTCTACGAGCTGCGAAGCCTCGAGAACCCCGCAGTCCGCTTCCTCGTCGGCGTCCCGGACGCGTTCTTCGCCGACTACGCCGTCGAGCTCGACGACGCGACGTGCACCGACCTCGCGCTCGACTCCGCGGACGACGCGCTCGTGCTCGTCGTTCTTGCGACCTCCGGTGACGGAACGTTGACGACCGCTAACCTTCTGGCACCGGTCGTCATCAATGCCCGGCTGCGGACCGCCGCCCAGGTGATCCTCTCCGGCGCCGACTGGCCGGTCCGAGCCGTCGTCGCGTAGTGGCTGCCCACCGGGGGCACCGGCAGCGGTCAGGGGTCCACGGAGGGAGCCCGCAGTGCTCGTCCTGACTCGCCGTGCCGGGGAGAGCATCGTCATCGGCGACGAGGTCCGCGTCGTCGTCCTCGACGTCCGGGGGGACACCGTCCGGCTCGGGATCGAGGCGCCCCGCAGTGTCCAGGTGCACCGGGCCGAGGTCTACGCCGAGGTCCAGGCCGCCAACGCCGCCGCCGTGAGCCGCTCCGAGGACCTCGAGTCTGTCGCGGGACGGCTGAGCCGGCTCGCCCGGCCCAAGCCGCGCCCGCCGGCCCGCGCCGGGAGGACCGGGCCGCCGTCAGCGCCCGTCCGGGACACGCCGTCCGGCTCGAGCGGGGCACCGACGGACGCCTCGGCCGACGCAGTGACGGACGACTGACAGTCCCCGGACCCGGTCGGACGCCGATGACCTCGGCGCCGCGGTGGGCTCGACGACTCCCCTCCACCCGCCGGGCCCTCCCACCCTCTCCACGAACGCGGCGGGCGCCGTTCGACACCTCGGCCGAGATTCTTCTGCGACGTCTGTCGATCCGGGTGCAGGCTGTCCGTCGAGGAGCTGTCGGGGCGGACGGGCCGCCTCGCACCGAGACGGAGGCATACGCATGGCCAAGTACGCGATCCTCATCTACGAGGACGAGGCCTACTACGAGAAGCTGTCCCCCGAGGGGATGGCCGCCGTCATGGACGCCCACAACGCCTTCGCCAAGGCGGTCGTCGACCTCGGCGGTCAGATCCTCGACGGGCGACGCGCTGCAGCCGACCGGGACGGCGACGTCGATCCGCGGCGGCGGCGACGACCGACGGGCCCTTCGCCGAGACCAAGGAGGCCCTCGGCGGCTTCTACCTCGTCGAGGCCCGCGACCTCGACCACGCGCTCGAGATCGCCAAGGGCTGCCCGGCGCCGGCGGCGGCGTCGAGGTCCGGCCGATCATGGAGTTCGACGACCGGTCCGGCCGCACTGCCGACGCCGGCGCCCGCGGCCGTCGGACGGCCGCGGGAGTAGCGGAGGCGGACGTCGGGAGACGGTCGGACGTCGCCGATGCGCTCGCGGACGCGCACCGTCGCGAGTGGGCCTTCGTGCTCGCCGCGACGGTGCGCGTCGCCGGCGACCTCGACCTCGCCGAGGAGTGCGCGCAGGAGGCGTACGTCAGCGCGCTCGCGGCGTGGGAGCGCGACGGTGTCGCCGCGCAGCCCCGGCGCCTGGCTGACGACCGCCGCGCGGCACAAGGCGCTCGACGCGCTGCGCCGCGAGGGCACGCTGCGGCGCAAGCTGCCGCTCCTCGTGGAGCCCGTCGAGGTCGACGCGACCGGCAGGGTCGCGGGGGACGTCGTGGACGACTCGGCCGACGGCGCTGACGACGGGACTGCCGGCGTCCCCGACGACCGGCTGCGGCTCGTCTTCACCTGCTGCCACCCGGCGCTCGCGCCGGAGGCTCAGGTCGCGCTGACCCTGCGGCTCGTCTGCGGCGTCGCGACGCCCGACGTCGCGCGGGCCTTCCTGGTGTCCGAGCCGACGATGGCGGCCCGGATCACCCGGGCGAAGAAGAAGATCGCCGGCGCCCGGATCCCGTACCGGGTGCCCGGACGGGCCGAGCTGCCCGGACCGGCTCGACAGCGTGCTCACGACCGTCCACCTGCTCTTCAGCACCGGCCACACCGCGCCGTCCGGGGGCGCGCTCGTCCGCGACGACCTGTGCGACCGTGCGATCGACCTCGCCCGCACGCTCGTCGCACCTGCTCCCCGACGAGCCGGAGGCCCGCGGCCTGCTCGGCCTGCTCCTGCTCACCGACGCCCGCCGCCGGGCGCGCACCGACGCCGCGGGCCGGATCGTGCTGCTCGAGGACCAGGACCGCACCCGCTGGGACCGGGTGCTCGATCGGCCGACGGGCTCACGCTCGCCGCCGAGGCGCTGACGGCGACCCCGACGCCGGGCCGGTTCACCCTCCAGGCGGCGATCGCCGGGGTGCACGCCGCGGCCCCGTCGTTCGAGCGGACCGACTGGGACCGGGTCGTCCTGCTCTACGACCGGCTGCTCGTCGTCTGGGACTCACCCGTCGTCGCGCTGAACCGGGCCGCCGCCGTGGCGTTCCTCCCCGGGCCGGACGGCGGCCCGCGGGCCGCGCTCGCGCAGGTCGACGCCCTGACGGCCGACCCCCGGCTCGACGGCTACCCCTACCTGCCTGCGACCCGGGCCGACCTGCTGCGCCGACTGGCGCGCTGCGACGAGGCGGCCGACGCGTACCAGGAGGCGCTCGCAGTGACCCGCAACGAGGCAGAGCGCGAGTTCCTCGCTCGCCGCCTCGCCGAGGTCGCGCCCGACCGGCGCCCCTGACGGGCCGCGCGGTGCGCTGCTCGGGCACGTCGCGCGGAACAACGACCAGTGGCGGCGGTCGGTGCGCGGGGAGGGCCTCTGACGGGCGCGCCGTTCGACGTCTGCTTGGCTGGGGGCGTGCCGGAGGCCCTCGACGCGCTGATCCTGCTCGGGGTGGGCGTCGTGGCCGGCGTCGTGAGCGTCGTCGTGAGCCTGGCGTCGGTCGTCTCGTACCCGGCGCTGCTTGCCCTCGGGCTGCCGCCGGTCGCGGCCAACGTCACGAACACCGTCTGCCTGACCTTCACGGGGATGGGCGCGACGCTCGGCTCGCGGCCCGAGCTCGCCGGGCTGCGCCCGGCGGTGCTGCGGCTGGCGACGACGACCGGCCTCGGCGGTGCAACCGGGGCGGCGCTGCTCCTCCTGCTCCCGGGCCGCGCGTTCGAGCACGTCGCGCCGGTCCTCATCGCCGCGGCCTCGACACTGCTCCTCCTCCAGCCACTGCTGCGCGAACGGCTGCCGCTCCACCCGCGGGGAGCGACGCCGGCGACGACGGCCGCCCTGTTCCTCGCCGCGACCTACACCGGATACTTCGGAGCCGCGGGCGGCGTCCTCACCCTTGTCGTCCTCGGCGCGATCCTCGATGTCCCGCTCGTGCGGCTCAACGCCGTGAAGAACGTTCTCGCCGGCGTCGCCAACGGTGTCGCAGCAACGGCCTTCGTCCTTCTCGGGCCGGTCGACTGGTGGTCCGTCGCGCCGCTCGCCGCGGGGTTCTTCGCCGGTGGCCGTGTCGGGCCGGGCGTCGCCCGGCTGCTGCCGGAGAGCCTGCTCCGCGCCCTCGTCGCCTCCTGCGGTATTGCGGTCGCGGCCGTCCTCGGGTGGCGGACCTACCGCTGAGCCCCGCCCGCGCGGGCGGGCGTGCGGCCGTGCGCTGCTCGGGCGGCGAGCTCAGCCCGCGGTCGCCGGCTCGGCCTCGGCGCGCGGGTCGTTGCGCTTGACGGCCGCGAGCAGCATCTGCGCGACGTCGACGACCTCGACGTCGTCCGACGCCGTCGCCGTCGGCCTGCCGCGTCGTGAGCCCGTCGGAGAGCATGACCCGGCAGAACGGGCAGGCGACGGCGATCTGTGTCGGCGCCGGTGGCGACGGCCTCCTCGGTGCGGTTGACGTTGATCCGGGTGCCGAGCTTCTCCTCCATCCACATCCGCGCGCCGCCCGCGCCGCAGCAGAACGAGCGGTCGCCGTGCCGTGGCATCTCGCTCGAGCGTCACCCCGGGCAGGGCGCCGATGAGCTCGCGCGGCGGGGCGTAGACGCCGTTGTGCCGGCCGAGGTAGCAGGGGTCGTGGTACGTGACGGTCGCCGTCGCGCCGTGCGCCGGCACGGCGTTCGCCCGCGCGGCCCCGGAGTCGATCGGCGACGCCGACAGCGGGGACACCGGCAGCAGCCGCCGCTCGCGGACCAGCCGGTTGAGCAGCTGCGTGTGGTGGACGACCTCGTAGCTCGCCGCCGAGCTGCGGGTACTCGTTCTTCAGGGTGTTGAAGCAGTGCGCGCAGGTGACGACGATCTTGGTCGCCTTCGCCTCGTTGAGCATCTCGACGTTCGCCTGGGCGAGCATCTGGAAGAGGAACTCGTTGCCCGCGCGGCGCGCCGGGTCGCCGGTGCAGCACTCGCCGTCGCCGAGGACGGCGAACGTCACGCCCGGCCATGTGCAGCAGCTCGGCGACCGCCCGGGTCGTCTTCTTCTGCCGGTCCTCGAAGGCGCCCGGCGCAGCCGACCCAGAACAGGTACTCGACCTCGGTGAGGTCCTCGACGTCGGCGCCGACCTGCTGGCACCTCGAACGGCAGGTCCTTCGCCCAGTCCATCCGCGGCCGCGGGCGTCATCGCCCCACGGGTTGGCGTTCCTCTCCAGGTTCTTGAACAGGCCGCCGAGCTCGGTCGGGAACGCCGACTCGATGAGCACCTGGTAGCGGCGCATGTCGACGATGTGGTCGACGTGCTCGATGTCGACCGGGCACTGCTCGACGCACGCGCCGCACGTCGTGCACGACCACAGGACGTCCGGGTCGATGACGCCGCCGCGCAAGCGGGTTCTCGGGGTCGACCGGCGCGACGAGCGGCCGCCCCGCCTGGGCCTCGTCGCCTCGTCGACGCGCGTCGCGGCCGGCCTCGCCGGCCGGGACCTCGGCGGCGAGCAGCCACGGGCGCCTTGCCGTGCGCGTGGTCGCGCAGGTCAGCACGAGGAGCTTCGGCGACAGCGGCTTGTCGGTGTTCCAGGCCGGGCACTGCGACTGGCAGCGACCGCACTCGGTGCAGGTCGTGAAGTCGAGCAGGCCCTTCCAGGTGAAGTCCTCGACCTTGCCGACGCCGAGCGGCGTCGTCCTCGTCGAGCTCGTCGATCTGCTCGAAGTCGAGCGGGTCGCCGCTCGACCATGATCGGCTGCAGCGGGCCGAGGGACGGGGTGAGGCCGCGCTCGGGGTCGCGGCCCGGGTGCCGCTTGAACCAGATGTTCGGGAACGCGAGGAACCGGTGCCAGGCCACGCCCATCGTCGGCTGGAGGGCGATCGTGATGAACCAGGCCATCGACACGATGATCTTGACAGCGGCGACGAGGACGATCGCCGTCTCCAGCGCGCCGACCGAGGCGCCGTAGAAGAGGCCGCCGAGCCAGGCGGTCGAGCGGGAAGTGCCACGCGGACGGCGGCGAGAGCTCGCCCGCCGAGCCGGTCCCCGACTCGCCGCCGCCTGGCCGAGTGCGTACTCCAGCCCGCGCAGAAGCAGCACGCAGACCGCGACCACGAGGATCGTCGCCTCGACGTAGTAGGCCTGCCAGAACGTCGAGCCGAAGAACCGCGAGCGGCGGCCGCCCTCGCCCGCCGACCGGCGAGGGTGGTTCTTCTGCCGGATCCCGATCAGCACGGCGATCCCGAGCAGGGTGAGCCACGGCGATGAGCTCGGTGAGCCACTCGTAGACCACGCCAGTGCCCGATGAGCGGCAGCGCGAACGTCGGGTCGAGGAGCTGCCCGTACGCCGTGACCAGGGTGAGGAACAGCGCCCCGAAGCCGACGAAGACGAACCAGTGCATGATCCCGACCAGCGGCCACTTGCCGAGCCGCGCGTGCCCGAGGGACTCCGCGAGAGGCTGTACGCCCGCGCGCCGGCCTGCCCGCCGCGGGTCGGATCCGGCTGCCCGATCCGGATCACCCGGACCAGATGCCCCACGGTCCGCGCGAAGAGTGCCACACCGATGACGGACAGCACCGCGATGAGCGTGACGACGGCGATCTGCAGGCCGCTGAGGTTCATGGCTCCGACTCTCCCGGTGGGGCAGGTGCGGCGTCTCCCGGCGCGCCGGTGGTTCGACTCACACTATGTCGCCGATGACCGGTCACCGGGAGTCGGGTGGTGAGCGGCCGGACGACGGACGACGGTCCGACGGACAGCGTGAACGCGCCCGGCTCGACGGCCCAGCGGCGGGTGGCGGTGTCCCAGTGCTCGACGGCCCGCGGCGCCAGGACGACGTCGACGGTCCGCCGCTCACCGGGCCCGGCGTCGACCGCGGCGAAGCCCGCGAGCCACAGCGGCGGCCGCTCGACGGCGGAGTCCGGCCGCGACAGGTAGGCCTGGACGACGGTGCGCCCCGGTCTGTCCCCGGTGTTCCGTACCTGCACGCGAGCGTGCAGGTACGGGGCGTCGCCGCGGTCGACGACCTCGAGCGCGGAGTAGTCCCACGTCGTGTAGCCGAGCCCGTGGCCGAACCAGTACGCGGGCGCCGGGCCGCCGTCGCCGATCTGCCGCGCCCACGCCCGGTGGCCGAGGAGCAGGCCCTCCCGGTACCCCAGGACGCCGTCGACCGGCGTCGTGGAGAGCACCGGGCAGTCCGCCTCCGCGGCCGGCCACGTCGTCGGGAGCCGGCCACCGGGCTCGGCCGCCCCCAGCACGACGTCGGCGAGGGCGTCCCCGAACTCCTGGCCGCCGAACCAGCCGAGGAGCACCGCGGGCACCTCGTCGCGCCACGGCAGGAGCACCGGGGCGCCCGCGTTGACGACGACGACCGTCCGCGGGTTCGCGGCGACGACCCGGCGGACGAGGTCGTCCTGCGCGCCGGGCAGCGCGAGCGTCGCCCGGTCGAACCCTTCGCTCTCGACGGCCTCGGTCGTCCCCACGACGACGACCGCGACGTCCGCGGACGCCGCGAGGTCGGCGGCCTCGGCCATCCCGGTGACGGCGTCGAGGGCGGGTGGCTCGACGCACAGCTCGGCGACCGCGAGCGCGCCGGGCATCCGCAGCGGGTCCGTGTGCAGCACCACGAGGACCTCGGGGCCGGCCTCGAGGTCGACCGTCGTCGCCACCTGCGGCGGAGTGACGAAGTGCATGAAGTCCGGCTCGGCGCCGTCCGGGACGACGACCTCGGTGTCGACGGCGACCCGGCCGTCGACCTCGAGCCGGACCTGGCCGAGGCCGCCGGCGGCCACCTGCCAGGCACCGCCGACGCCCGGAGCCACGAGCGCCTCGATCCGGGCGGTCGCGGCGCCGTGCTCGAGCCCCGGGTCGCCCCACCCGACCCGGCCGAAGCGGCGGTGCTCGCTCGCGAGCTCGGCGCCCCCGGGCCCGAGGTAGGTGACCCGGACGCCGGGCTCGCCGGTCACGGGGTCGCGGACGAGGCCCGGGTCGGCGAACGCGACGACGTCGCGGGTCCGGACGCCGGGTGCGTGGACGACCTCGACGTCCGGGCCGAGTGCCGCACGCAGGCCGTCGAGCGGGGACACCGTGTGCGGCGGGTAGACGGTCGCGCTGCCCCCGCCCTGGGTGCGGGCGGTGGCGGCGTTCGGCCCGACGACGGCGACCCGGCGCACGGTGCCGGGGTCGAGCGGGAGCAGGCTCTGGTTGCGGACGAGCACCATCGCCTCGGCGGCCGCCGCCCGCAACGTCGTCCGGACGGCGGGCGCGGCGGGGTCCGGCAGGTCAGCCGGGTCCGGCCCGGGCACCGCGGGCAGGACGCCGTCGAGCGCGCCGACCCGGGCGGCGAGCCGGAGGATGCGCCGGACCTTCGCGTCGACCGCGGGCTCGGGGACGTCCCCGGCCTCGACGGCCGCGAGCAGAGCGTCGCCCCACGGCCCGGTCGGGCCGGGCATCGCGAGGTCGAGGGCGGCGTTCGCCGCCGCCATCGTCGAGCGGGTCGCGGTCCAGTCACTCATGACGAGACCGTCGAAGCCCCACTCGCTCTCGAGCGGGTCGGCGAGCAGCGGGCTCTGCGTCATCGTGACGCCGTTGACGCTGTTGTAGGCGGCCATGAGAGCCCATGGCCGGGCCGCGACGACGATGTGCTCGAACGGGGCGAGGTAGACCTCGCGGAGGGTCCGCTCGTCCATCCGCACGTCGACCGTCATGCGGTCGGTCTCGGCGTCGTTGCCCACGTAGTGCTTCACCGTCGCCGCGACGCCGCCGCCCTGGACGCCGCGAACGTACGCCGCGCCGATGCGGGCGGTGAGCAGCGGGTCCTCCGAGTAGCACTCGAAGTGCCGGCCGCCGAGCGGGCTGCGGTGCAGGTTGACCGTCGGAGCGAGGAGGACGTCGACGCCCTTGCGCCGGCTCTCCCCGGCGAGCAGCGCCCCGAGCCGTTCGACGAGGTCCTCGTCCCAGGTCGCCGCGAGCGCCGTCGGCGACGGCAGGTTCGCGCCGAGGTTGCGCTCGTCCCATGCCTCACCGCGGACGCCGACCGGCCCGTCGCTCGTGACCACCTGGCGCAGCCCCGCAGCCGGTGCCGCGAAGAGCCGCCAGTTCGTCTCGCCCTGGACCAGTCGCACCTTCGTCGCGAGGTCGAGCCGACCGAGCCGCTCCTCGACGACGGTGTCGAGGTCGGCCTCGGCGGCGGCGGAGCCGTGGTCCGTCGCATCGGTTGTCACGGCGCACACGCTCTCACGGCAGGTCCCGCCGGGCACCGGCCCTGTCGCGGAGATCAGCGTGGCGGGGCGGGCGCCTGACTGCGAGGGCGGGGACGGTTGGTCCTCAGGACCGCTCGCGGTGCCGCCGGACGGCGTTCGCGTCGACGAAGCCGCGGTACACCTCTGCCAACGCCCTGCACTGGGCCGCCGTGAGCTCCTCGGCCGCCGTGATGGCGTCGAGGAGCGAACCGGTGCCCGGCTCGTCAGCCTCCTCGGGCGCGACGAAGCCGGCTTCCGCGTAGAGCGCGTCCGTGGTCGTCGCGAGCGATTCGGCGATCGCGCCGAGCTCGACGACCCGGCCCTCGACGACGAGACGGCCCGTGACGAGCTCGTTGCGCTGGAACGGGTGCTCGACGATCCACAGGTAGAACGTGCTCCGTCTCAGGGCAGGCCGTCGTGCGGGGCGTCCGGCGTGACGACCGTACCGGCCGTGCCGGCGACCGCCTCGTCGATGCGCCGCAGCGAGGTGATGACGCCGCGGGCGCCACCGGCCTCGACGAACCGGCAGACCGCCTCGACCTTCGGGCCCATGCTGCCGCCGCCGAACGCGCCCTCGGCGGCGTGGGCGCGCAGCTCCGACGGCGTGGTCCTGCCGATCGGGCGGGCGTGCGGCGTGCCGAAGCCGAGGACGGCGTTGTCGACGTCGGTGGCGACGACGAGGACGTCGACCCGCAGCGCCGCGCCCAGGACGGCGGCGGTGAGGTCCTTGTCGATGACGGCCTCGACGCCGACGAACCGGTCCTCGCCGGACGGCTCGGCCCGCACGGTCGGGACGCCGCCACCGCCGGCGCAGACGACCACGAACCCGGCGGCGAGCAGCGCGGCCGCTGCCGCGCCGTCGAGCACCTCGAGCGGCTCCGGGCTCGCGACGACCCGCCGCCAGCCACGCTCGCCACGCTCCTGCCAGACCTGGCCGTGCGCGACGAGCTCCGCGGCCTCCTCGCGCGGCAGGTAGCGGCCGATCGGCTTGGTCGGGTGGGTGAAGCCCGGGTCGTCGCCGTCGACGAGGGTCCGCGTCACGAGGACCGCGACCCGGCGGTCGACGCCGCGGGAGGCGAGCTCGGCCTCGAGGGCGTCGAGGAGAAGGACACCGATCGTGCCCTGGGTCTGGGCGCCGCACCAGTCGAGCGGCACGGGCGGGACGACCGCGGCGGCGAGCTCGTTCTTCACGAGCAGGTTGCCCACCTGCGGGCCGTTGCCGTGGGTCACGACGAGCTCGTGCCCGGCCGCGACGACGTGGGCGAGCGCCGGGACGGCATCCTCGACGGCCGCCCGCTGGTCCGTCGGTCGAGCGCTGCCGTCGGGCGCCGTCATGGCGTTGCCGCCGACCGCGATGAGCACCCGCATGGGCGCAGGCTACGATGCCGCGCGCGCCCGGCGGGACGGCAGATCGTGACGCCGCGGACGCGAGGCGGTTGGCATCTTGCTCGCGCGTGTCCTGTCGCGCAGCCACGCCCAGCGGTCGGTGGGAGCAGGCCCGCGCAGGTCGATGTCCTGGCCGGGGCGCGCGGCCGCCGCCGGTGCCACTCCGACGGGGTCGAACGGTCCCCAGAGCACGACCCCGTCCGGCTCCTCGGCGACGAGCCCGTCGAGCCCGACGCCGCCGCCGTCGACCGTGACGCCCGTCAGGCTCAGCGTGCCGGTTCGGACGGCCGTCAAGGCCAGGGACACCGCCCCCGAGGTGACCCGGGTGCCGTCAAGGCGCAGCGTTCCGCCGTCGACGGTGGCGGCCCCGACGTGGAGGGTGCCGCCGTCGACGTGCACGTCGTCGAGGTGAAGGTCGCCGCCCCGGACGTGGGTGTCGTGCAGGGAGACCGTTCCGCCGGACAGGTGCGCGCCGCGCAGCGAGAGGCCGCCGGCGACCACGCCGTGCCGCAGCCAGAGGGCTCCGGAGCGCACTCTCACCGCGTCGAGCACGACCTCGGCCGCCGTCCTGACGACGACCCGGTCGAACGAGGCCTCACCGCCCTCCACCGCGAGGCGGGCTGCGTGGAGCCGGCCGGCGACCGTGAGCCGGTCGAGGGAGAGCACTCCGCCGGACACCTGCGCGCCGCCCAGGTCGAGGGTCTCCCCGGCGGGGACGGTCACGTGGTCCAGGCGCAAGGCCCCGTCGGTGACCCGGACCCCGGAGAGGTCACCCGACAGGACGGTGTCGCGCAGGTCGACGTCGAGCCCGCACCACGAGGTCGGCTCGTCGGGGTCGCTCAGGTGGTCCCGGACGGCGGCGAGCACCGCGCGCCGCACGTCGGCCTCCGCGCGGGCCTCCCGGGCCGCGGCCTGGCGCGCGGCCTTGCCGACGACCGTCCGCAGGGTGCCGGACGACGCGCGCGCAGACGACGCGCGAGCCGGCCTCGTCCGGGATGGCGGGCGCGACGGCCCCGTGGGGACGGGGGTCACCCGGGGCCGGCCGTGGCCGGCGCCGGACGTGGCAGCCCCGCCGGGGCGGCGCAGGTAGGCACCGAGCACCCGGACCACCGGCTGGCGGAGCGGGGGGTGCTCGTCGGCGAGGCGGACGAGCCGCTGCAGCCCGGCGAGCCGGACCCGGGCCGCCGGGTCGGCGACGAGCGCGACGGCCTCGTCGAGCGCAGCACGGTCCGGGATGTCGGCCATGCATCGACCGTACGGACCGTGACGACCCCGCCACCCGGGTACGGCGCCGGTGCTGCCCGGTCGGAGCAGCGGGATCACCCCACCGCGCGCCGCACGTCACCCGGTCGGCCCACCGGCGGTCAGGACACGTCGTAGGGCACCGTGATGTCGGCGAGCACCGGGTTGTGGTCCGACGGGATCGTCCCGACGAACTTGCCGCTGGACAGCCGGAGCAGCTGGGCCCACGCCCGGACGCCGACCCCCGCGGAGACGAAGATCCGGTCGCCGGAGCCAGTCGCCTGCTTCGGCACCCGTGTGTAGTGGTTGTAGCTGCTGTACTTCGCGTTCGTCACCCGCTGCGCGGCCTCGATGGTGTCGACGCCCCCCGACCCCCGGATGACGACGCCGGGCGGGTCGTACGGGTGCCAGCGCGCGCGGACCGAGCCGACGTCGCCGCCGTAGACGACCGGGACGGGGCCGCGGGTGCTGCGGTAGTGCGTCACGAGCGACAGCAGCCGGTCGAACTCGGCCCGCCGCTTGACGTCGTAGCTCGCCCCGGCGAGCGAGGTGTTGTGCGTGCTCACCGCGAGCAGCTCGGCGCCGGTCGCCTTGTGGCGCAGCAGCTGCCACGCCGCGTACCGGCCATTCCCGAGAGACCAGTGGCCGCCGTTGCCGACTGCGTCGAACACCGAGGCCCGGTAGACGACGTGGTTGCCTGTACGGATGTAGTCCGGCTCGCCGGCGCGGCCCTGAGTGCGGGCCACCCGGTAGTCGGAGCCGAGGGTCGAGGCGAAGGTGTCCACCTGCCACGGGCTGGCCCAGCCCGCCGTCCACGAGGACGCCTCCTGGACGAGGACGATGTCGGGGGTGACCGGCCGGACGAGCGCCGCGGCGGCGGGACGGCGGGACGTCATCCACGGCTTGACGACCTCACCCTTGCCGAAGTCGCCGCGCTCGCCGTCCGCCCACATCCCGAGCAGGTTGTACGCGACGACGCGGATCCGCGCCTCACCCGTCTGCGGCGTCGCCGAGACCGCCGACGACCACGCGGAGCGGGTCGCGCCGTTCAGCGCCCGGACCCGGAACCAGTACCTCGTCCCGGCCATGAGCCCGTACGGGGTGAACTGCCGCGTGCGACCGCGGTGCCAGTCGGTGACGCGGCCCGTTGTGAACGCCGGGTCGAGCGCCCGGGTGATCTCGTACCCGCCGACGGGCAGGTCCACCCAGCGCAGCGACACCCCCTGCGCGGTCGCGGACGCCGTCACGACCGGGCGTTGCGGCGCCAGGCCGACGGTGAGGATCCCGCTGTGCTTGCGGTTCTTGCCCTTCACCGTGGCGACGCGCACGTAGAGCTGCCCGGGGGAGTACTGAGGCCCCGGACGACGACCCGCGGCGTCTTCGACGAGAAGACCTTGCGCGCCGAGGACGGGGTGCCGAGCGAGCGGACCCACACGTCCGACCGCTTCGGCGACACCCAGACCCGGTAGGAGTCGGTGTTCGCGGTCGGGGACATCGTCACGACGAACGACGTGCCCCCGACGGCGGTGAACCGGACGTGTCGACGGCTTGGCCTTCGGCCAGGCCGAGGCCGCCTCCGCCGGGGCAGCAAGACCCGCGACGAGCGCGGAGCACAGGGGGCGAGCACCCCGAACCGCAGTCGGCGGCGGGCCGGACCGGCGGGTCGTGGGGGCATGTGTCGGAGCGTGTGTCGTCCACCTGGCATGCGGTGTCCATCGGCAGACGCCGCGCCGGGCTCGAGGAAGTTCGCCCGGACGGTCCGCCGCCGCAGGGTGCCGGCCGTCGACAGGTCAGGAGCCAGCGAGCCCCAGCCACTCCCGGACCGCGGCGCCGTGCTGGCCGAGCACCGGTGGCGGGAGATGCTCGGTGCGGGTGACCTCCGCGTCGTCCGAGAAGAAGCGCAGCGGTGGGCCGGGCAGCGTGAGCCGGCCGAGGCTCGCGTGCTCGACGTCGACGAGCAGGCCCTGGGAGCGGGTCTGCTCCCAGGTGTAGACCTCGTCGAGGGTGCGCACCCGCCCGGCCGGGACGCCGAGCTCGGCGAGCCGGGGCAGCAGGTCGGCGGCGTCCCAGTCGGCGAACGCCGCCTCGACGACCTCGATGACCCGGCTCCGGTGCGCGACCCGTCCGGCGTTCGTCGCGAGCCCGTCGGCGTCCGGCTCCAGCCCGAACCCCGCGCAGAACCGGCGCCACAGGCCCTCGCTCCCGACGGAGATCTGGACCGCGCCGTCCCGGCAGTGGAACAGGCCGTACGGGCAGATGGACGGGTGGTGGTTGCCCTGCGCACGGCCGACCTCGCCCGCGACCGTGTACCGGGTGCCCTGGAACGCGTGGACGCCGACGATCGACGCGAGCAGGCTCGTCCGGACGACCTGGCCGCGGCCGGTCCGCTCCCGCTCCAGGAGCGCCGCGAGGACGCCGTACGCCCCGTACATCCCGGCGAGGAGGTCCCCGATCGGGACGCCGACCCGTTGCGGGTCGTCCGGGTCGGAGCCGGTGAGCGACATGAGCCCGCCCTCGCCCTGGGCGATCTGGTCGTACCCGGCGCGACCGCCCTCCGGGCCGTCGTGGCCGAAGCCGCTGATCGACAGGACCACGAGGCGGGGGTTGAGCGCGTGGAGGCGCTCGACGGGGAAGCCGAGGCGGTCCAGGACGCCGGGCCGGAAGTTCTCCAGAAGCACGTCGGCGCGCTCGACGAGCCGGGTGAGCACCTCGCGGCCGTCCTCCGACTTCAGGTCGACCGCGACCGACTCCTTGTTCCGGTTGCAGGACAGGAAGTACGTCGCCTCGCGCGGCCCGGCCGTGCCCGGCTCGACGCCGTGGCGCTGCGCGGGGTCGACGAAGGGCGGGCCCCACCCCCGGGTGTCGTCACCGGTCCCCGGGCTCTCCACCTTGATCACCCGGGCGCCGAGGTCGCCGAGCATCATCGCCGCGTGCGGTCCGGCGAGGGCCCGGGTCAGGTCGACGACGACGAGCCCGGCGAGGGGGCCGGTGCAGGGTCGCCTCGGCAGCGGCGCGGGACCGGCGGACGGTGGGAGCGACGCGGCGGGTTCGGGCATGGCCGTCACCCTAGGCGACGAGCCTGGCCGTCCGGAGCCCGGCACGCCTACGGGCAACCGGACGCGTCCGTGGAACTTCGATCATGGATCACGCGTGCTTGAATTCCCACGATGTGGAACTCCTGGGCGCGCTGAGCGGGAACGGGGTCAGCAGCCGAACGGGACTGTGGACGACGGCGGATCACCCCGGTTACCGTCCGGCGGGGGCGCCCGACTGCGCGGCGCCCCGCCACGTCGAAGGGTGTCGCCATGTCCTTCCCCTCGGATCTGCAGATCGCCCAGGCCGCGACCCTCAAGCCGCTGCCGGACATCGCGGAGCAGATGGGCATCCCCTCGCACCTGCTCGAGCCGCACGGCGACGAGGTTGCCAAGATCCGGCTCGAGGCGGTCGAGGAGCTCGCGGACCGGCCGCGGGCCAAGTACGTCGTCGTCTCGGCGATCACGCCGACCCCGCTCGGCGAGGGCAAGACGACGACGACCGTCGGCCTCGGCCAGGCGTTCAAGCACCTCGGAAAGCGCGCCACGATCGCGATCCGACAGCCCTCGATGGGCCCGACGTTCGGGATCAAGGGCGGCGCAGCCGGCGGTGGCTACAGCCAGGTGGTCCCGATGGAGCTGCTCAACCTCCATCTCACCGGCGACGTCCATGCCGTGACCGCGGCGCACAACCTGCTCTCGGCGATCGTCGACAACCACCTCTACCACGGCAACGCGCTCGGCCTCGACGCCCACAACATCACGTGGCGCCGAGTGCTCGACGTCAACGACAGGGCGCTGCGCAACGTCATCGTCGGCCTCGGCACCCGGGCGGACGGCGTCCCGCGGCAGACCGGCTTCGACATCACCGCGGCCTCGGAGGTCATGGCCCTGCTGTCGCTGTCCTCCTCGCTCGCCGACCTCAAGGCCCGCCTCGAGCGGATCGTCGTCGGCTACACCCGGGCGGGCGACCCGGTGACGGCGAAGGAGCTGCAGGCCGCGGGCGCGATGGCCGCGATCCTCCGCGACGCGGTCAAGCCGAACCTCCTGCAGACCCTCGAGCACACGCCGGTCCTCGTGCACGCCGGGCCGTTCGGCAACATCGCGACCGGCAACTCCTCGGTCATCGCCGACCTCATCGGCATCCACGCCGGCGACTACCTCGTCACCGAGGCCGGCTTCGGCGCCGACATGGGTGCCGAGCGGTTCTTCAACATCAAGTGCCGGGTGTCCGGGCTGCAGCCGGACGCCGCCGTCGTCGTCGCCACGGTCCGGGCGCTCAAGGCGCACTCGGGCAAGTACGCGATCGTGGCCGGCCGGCCGCTCCCGCCGGAGCTCCTCGCCGAGAACCCCGACGACGTCCTCGCGGGCGCGGCGAACCTGCGCAAGCAGATCGAGAACATCCGGCTGCACGGCGTCCCGCCGGTCGTCGCCATCAATGCCTTCCCGACCGACCACGCGTCGGAGTGGGACGCGATCGCGCAGGTCGCGGCCGGGGCCGGGGCACGCTCAGCGGTGTGCAAGCACTTCTCGCAGGGCGGCGTGGGCGCCGTGGAGCTCGCCGAGGCGGTCGCCGAGGCGGCGGCGGAGCCGACGTCGTTCGGCATGCTCTACCCGGACGACGTGTCGCTGCGTCAGAAGATCGAGACCATCGCGACGAAGGTCTACGGAGCCGACGGGGTCGACTACTCGTCGGTGGCGTCGGGCCAGCTGGACTCCTCCGAGCGCAACGGGTTCGGCGTTCTCCCGGTCTGCATGGCGAAGACCCACCTGTCGATCTCCTCGGACCCGAAGCTGCTCGGCGCGCCTACGGGGTGGCGCCTGCTGGTGCGGGAGGTGCGGGCGTCCGTCGGGGCCGGCTTCGTCTACGCGATCTGCGGCGACATGCGGACCATGCCGGGGCTCTCGACGAAGCCGGCGGCGTTCGGCATCGACCTGGACGAGAAGGGCGAGATCGTCGGGCTCTCCTGATGGCCGTCGCGGCGGCGGCGCAGCGGCGCCGAGCTCCGAGAGGCAGCGACGCGGACGGCGCGGCTCCCCCGTGGGAACCGCGCCGTCCGCGTCGCTGGTGTGCCGACCGCCGGTGCCGCCGTCAGGCCTTCCCCCAGACGTCGTCGATCGCCGTGACGGCGTCCTTCTCGGACGGTTTGGTGTCGAAGTCGATGACGATGCTGTAGGCACTGAACGTCGCGCTCGTCCGCCAGCACATGAGCATCGTCGGCCGGACGCGGGGAGTCCCGCCCTCGGTGAGGACGAAGTTCTGGGTGCAGCGGGCGCTGCCGACCTTCGTGCCCTTGTCGGCGGGCCAGGCCAGCTCGAGCTTGTTCGTGAGGTCGGTGCGGGCCGCGACGACGCGGATCGTCTTGCGCTGTTTCGCCGAGCCGTACTGCCGCCCGATGACGGTCGCGTCACCGACGGCCGCCTGCGCCTCGGCCTGCCATGCGCTCTGCTTGCTGAAGTCCTGCGCCTCCGGGGCCGGTGCGAGTCCGCCGACCTTGTCCGGGACGGCGACCGGAGCGGTGACCGGGCCGGAGGGGACCTGCTCGAAGACGCCCGCGGACCAGGCCGCGACGCCGCCTCCGACGACCGACGCGACGACGGCCGCGGCGACGAGGAGGCGGCCGCGGCCCCCGCTGTCACTCGGCCGGCCGGCCTGCGACGGGACGACGTTGCCGGCGGCGGTCTGCTCGTCGTGCTGAATGGACATGCTTCCTCCGGGTGCGGACCGTTCGGGTGTCGTGCGGTCACTCGGAACGTCGGGCGGTCCGCGCGCGACCTTGAGGGGTCCGTGCCGACCCCGGTCCAACGGCCGGGACGACGACGGCGGCCCGGGCCGTGAGGCCCGGGCCGCCGCGTGCAGTCCCGCGGTCAGGTCATGACCGGTTCGTGCTGCCGTCCGTCAGTAGGGAGCGACCGTGAAGGTCGAGCCGCTGCTGATGATGGTCGGGTTGAACGGGTCGTTCGCGTCGAAGTTCGCACCAGGCGTGTTGCCGCCCTGGACGTCGACCCGGCCGTCGTTCACGACGTAGACGGTGTAGACGCCGTTGGCGATCGCCGCGTCATTGGTCTGGTCGTAGGCCTTCGCGGTGTTCAGCGTGCAGATGAGCTCGGTGTCGCTGATCACCATGACGTTGACGCACTCACCCGTCTCGCCGCTCGTCTTCGCGCCGTTGGTGTCGTCGGTCGGGTCGTACGCGCCGTTGACGAGGTAGACGTGCGCGTTCGTGTCGTCGGGGTTGGCACCCGTCGTCGTCGAGAAGTCGAGCGTGCTGAACCCGACGCCCTGGACGTCGACGTCCGTCGCCGTGGTCGCGGTCGGCGTCGTGTTCGGCGCGATGACGATGCCGTTGGTGTAGGTGAACACCGCGGCCTTGGTCGCACTGCCACCGGTCGTCGTGACCGAGAGCGGGAGCGCCGAGCCGGCCGCCTGCGGCGGCACGGTCGCGGTGAACGACTGGCCGTTCGCCGCGATCGAGATGTTCGTCAGCGGCACGGTGCCGATCTTGGCGGTGAGGCCGGTGATGAAGTTCGTCCCGGTGACGGTGACCGTCGTTCCGCCGAGCGCCGGGGCGCTCGCCGGGGTGATCGGGCTGTTCGCGAGGGTCGGCTTCGCCGCGATCGTGTAGGTCGCGTTCGCCTGGAGGGCGCTTGTGTTCGTCGTGCCCGGGTAGACGCAGACCAGCCACGCCAAGCTCGTCAGGGTGCTGTTGGCCGCGAAGTTGACCTGCGACGGGACCGTGAAGGCGATCTTCGTCGAGGACAGCAGCTTCGGCGACGTCGCGTTGACCTGGAGGCCGTTCGCGAGCGTGCCGGGCGGCGCCGTGTAGTTCGCCGAGCAGACCGTCGTGGTCGTCGCCTTCGGCTGGAACGACACGGCGAAGCCGGACGCGAACTTCGGGCTGGCGGTCGACGGGATGACCATCGTCAGCGCGTTGCCGCCGCCGGCCGGGCCGGACGCCGAGCTGAGCGTGCCGGCGGCCGCCGCGGCGAAGGCCGGGGCCACCGACACGCCGGTGGCGAGCGCGGCGAGACCGACGGCAGCCACGGCCCCGAGGGCCGAACGCCGCGTCGCGCGGGTACTGAGCTTCATCTGGTGGTTCTCCTCCGTGAGATGAGCGACGGGGTCTTCGTGACCCCGGACGGGGACCGAGCCATACCCCTCGCCGGGATGTATCGGTGACGGCCCCCGGGGCCTGACCCACGACGCCGGAGATCACGCGATCGGTCCAGTCCGCCGCGACGCCGGTCACGCTGCGCGCCGTCCCCGCGGCCTCATCCCGGATCCGTCAGGGCCTGAACGCGGACGGCGCGCTGTCGCACCTGCAGCTCGTCGCCGCCGGCCCGCTCGCCGCCCCGGACGTCGTGATCGCCGGCCGACGATCACAGGTAGTCGTACGGCGAGGCGCTCGCCCCGTCGGGCGCGAGCCGGGCATACCCCGGACCGCGGTCGAAGAAGGGTGCGGGCGCCTCGTCGGCGTCCCTGTCGGCCCGTCGCCGAGCACGCAGCGCGTCGGACGCCGCGGCGTCGACCGTCGCTGCGCCCGCGCCGTCCCCGCGGACGACCACGACCGCGTAGTCGTGGCGAGCGCCGGCGTCGGACACCTTGCCCCAGAGCACGTCCCGGAGCACCTCGTGGTACGGCCTGAGCAGCGGGTCGCCCCAGCCCCCACCCCCCGTCGTCCGGATCCGGATCACCTCGCCGGCCCGGACCGGCTCGGCGTCGGTGAGGGCGTCGACCTCGCGCTCGCGCGGGCCGCCCGGGTCGACCGTCACCTGGAACGGCCGGCCCGCCCGCCCGCCCGCGACGCCCCAGCACGACAGGATCGAGCGGTCGGCGATCGACATGAAGGACGCGTCCCGGAGCATCCGGACGTGCTTCTCGTAGCCGAGCCCGCCGCGGTACCGGCCGGCGCCGCCGGAGTCGACGGCGAGCCCGAGCCGCTCGACCCGCAGCGGGAAGCGGGACTCGCTGAACTCGGTCGGGATGTTCCGCGAGTCCGGGACGACGTGGATCGTGTCCTCGCCGTCCGCGTAGTACCGCCCGCCCGAGCCGCCGCCGAGCACCTCGCGCATGAGGTAAGGCCGGCCGTCGGCGTCGTGCCCGTGGACGCCGGTGTACCGGATCGTCTCCTGGTCGGCGGGCATCCGGCCGCCCGTCGCCTTCGCGAGCACCCCCGCGAGGACGCCGAGGAGCCGCAGGATGACGAAGGTCCGCGCGTTCGTCGGCGCCGGGAACACCGGTGTGAGGAGCGTTCCCTTCGGGGGGAACCGCATCTCCACGAGCGGGACGACGCCCTCGTTGACGTCGAGCTCGGCCATCCGCTGCGGGGTGTCGGCGAGGTTGCGCAGGATCGGGGCGAGCCACTTGGCGAGGAAGTTGCCGTCGGCGTAGTCGCCGCAGTGGTTGATCGGCCCCTTCGCCTGCGGTGCCGTTCCTGTGAAGTCGAGGACGAGCCGCGGCCCGCCGCCGGGCAGGGCCGGGTCCGGGCCGCCCGTCGACGCCTTGGTCAATGTGATCCGCTGGGTGTGCAGCCGGGGCTCGTCGACACCGTCGTGCTCGGCGTAGTCCTCCCAGACGTAGGTGCCGTCCGGGATCCTCGCGAGGATCTCACGCTGGTACGTGCGCGTCGTCCTCGCGAGGATCTCGTCGACGCAGGCCTCGACGACGTCGCGGCCGTACCGGTCGTAGAGCTCGGCGAGCCGGCGGGCACCCATGAGGCACGCGGAGCACTCGGCGTCGAGGTCGGCCGCGAGCGAGTCCGGCATCCGCGAGTTGCGAGTCAGGATGCGCAGGGCCGCGGCGTTCGGGACGCCCTGGTCCCACAGCCGGATCGGGGGGACCATGAGGCCCTCCTCGAACACCGACCGGGCCCCGCTCGGCATCGACCCGGGGCACGCGCCGCCGATGTCGTCGTGGTGGCCGAACGCCTGGACGAAGGCGACGACCCGCCGGCCGAGCGGCGCGCCGTCCGGGGCGGTCGCGCCGTCGTCGTGGAAGACCGGCACGGTGACGCAGAGGTCCGGCAGGTGGCCGATCCCGCCCTCGGACTCGTAGACGTCGTTGTGGAAGAAGACGTCGCCGGGGCGCATCGTCTCCAGCGGGAAGTCCCGGGCGACCGGGTGCACGAGCGCGCTGTACGAGCGGCCGGTGAGCTTGCGCAGCCGGGCGTCGTGGATCCCTGCCCGGAAGTCGTGCGCATCCCGGATCATCGGGCTGCGCGACGTCCGGCCGATCGCCGTCTCGACCTCCTTCTCGACGCTCGCGAGGGTGCCCTCGACGATCTCGACGAGCACCGGGTCCGCGCCGGACGCCCGTTCGGCGGCAGCAGGGTCGCCGTCCTCCGCCCGGCGCAGCACGAGGTTGCCGAAGCCGTCGACGGACGCCGCGAAGCCGGGGTGCACGGGCACGGTCGAGCCGTACTCCTCGACGACGGCCGGCCCGCGGACGACGTCGCCGGGCCGCAGGTCGGGGCGCCAGTAGACCGGCGCGTCGTCGTGGACGACGTCGAAGACGACCCGGCGGATGCCGGTCCGGGCCCGGTCGGCGTCCGGCTCGGCGACCCGCGGCCGCTCGACGAGGTCCGGGCGCTCGATCGGCCCGACGCCGGTGACCCGGAGGTTGACCCACTCGACGCTCTGGTCGGCGCGGCCGGCGAACGAGTAGCCGTAGCGGCGTTCGTGCGCGACGTGGAAGGCGGCGACGACGTCGGCGGCGAACGACACGTCCACCGGACCGGACGGCGCCGGCACCCGTACCTCGAACGCCTGGCCGGCGTAGCGCAGGTCGGCGCTGCGCAGCAGGCTCCACTCCTGAGCCGTGAAGCCCTCGGCCGTCAGGGCGTCGGCCGCCTGCGCCTCGAGGTCGGCGTACACGTCCGCGACCCGGTCGAGGTCGAGCGGCGTCGTCGCGCTGCACCGCGGTCCGGACGTGGTCGGTCCGGACGTCGACGGTGAGCAACCCGAACGCCGAGACGTTGCCCGGGTCCGGCGGGACGACGACGCCCGCGAGGCCGAGGACGTCGACGCAGCCGGCACGCGAGCAGCGACCCGGACCCGCCGAAGGTCACGAGCACGAAGTCGCGGACGTCGAGGCCCCGCTTGACGCTGATCTGCCGCAGTGCGTTCGCCTGGTTCCACGCCGAGATCTCGAGGATGCCGCCGGCGCACTCCTCGACGCCGAGGCCGAGCGTCGCCGCGAGCTCACAGATCCCCTGCTCGGGCGGCGTCGGCGTCGAGCGGGATCTCGCCGCCCAGCAGGTGCGGCGGGATCCGGCCGAGCACGAGGTGGGCGTCGGTGATCGTCGGCTCGGTCGCCGCCCTTGCGGTAGCACATCGGCCCGGGGTCGGCGCCCGCGCTGCGTGGGCCGACCTTGAGCGTGCCCTCGGCGGACATCCACGCGACCGAGCCGCCACCTGCGCCGACCGTCACGACGTCGATCATCGGGATCCGGCTCGGGTAGGCGCCGACCGAGCCCTCGGTCGTGACGGTCGGCTCGCCGTCGAGGACGACGCGACACGTCGGTCGAGGTGCCGCCGCCGTCGAGCGTGAGGACCTTGTCGAACCCCGCGGTCGCGGGCGACGAGGGCGGCCCCGAGCGCCCCGGCGGCCGGCCCGGAGAGCACCGTCGTGATGGGCTGGTGGACGATCTCGGCCGCGGACATGACGCCGCCGTTGGACTTCATGATGGCGAACGGGACCGGATCTGCGCCGTTCTCGCCATGATCGGGACGGCTGCCGCGATCATGCCGGGAGTCGGCGGGGCGCGGCGGTGCCCCGGAGCGCAGCGACTCCAGGCGCTCGGCGATGCCGGCGACGTAGCGGGCGACCCGGGGCTTCACCGCCGCGTCGACGAGCGTCGTCATGCTCCGCTCGTACTCGCGGTACTCGCGGAGCACGTCGCTGCTGATCGAGACGACCGCGTCCGGGTGCTCGGCGGCGAGCACCTCGCGCATCGCGTGCTCGTGCGAGGGGTCGGCGTAGGAGTGCAGGAAACAGACCCCGATCGCCGACACGCCTCGGTCGCGGAACCACCGCGCAACGGTGACGGCCTGCTCGCGGTCGAACGGCGTGACCTCCGCGCCGGTGACGTCGAGCCGGCCCCGCACGGTGCGCACGAGGTCGGCCGGCACGATCCGCGGCGGCTTGACCCAGAAGTAGCTGTTGCCGTAGCCGTCCGGCACCGACTGCCGGGCGATCTCGAGAAGGTGCTCGTAGCCCTCGGTCGTGACGAACCCGAGCCGCTCGACCCGACCCTCGAGGAGGTGGTTCGTCGCGACGGTCGTGCCGTGCGAGACCGACGTGACCTCCCCGCCGTCCGCGCCGAGCAGCGCGAGGACCTTCTCGACACCGGCGAGGAACCCGACCGCCGGGTCGGACGGTGTCGACGGCGTCTTCGTCGTCAGGAGCCGGCCGTCGCGCTCGTCGAAGCCGACGACGTCGGTGAAGGTCCCGCCGGTGTCGACCCCGATCCGGATCCCTGGCTCGCGTGCTGGCACGGTCTCATTGAATCCGGCCGCCGCGGGG
Source organism: uncultured Actinomycetota bacterium (assembly GCA_963750565.1). GTDB lineage: Bacteria > Actinomycetota > Actinomycetes > Actinomycetales > Kineosporiaceae > R-H-3. Next base: position 313,080 of record CAVVRA010000004.1, read on the forward strand.
CGCTCCCCGGCCAAACCTGCCAAGGCCTGCGCGGTGCCTTCATCAGGGCGCAGGTCCCAGTCCGCGCAGGCGCGACGCAGCGAGGATCGAGGAGCGCACCTCCCCCGAACGGAGGGGAACCGGCGCTAACGTGCTGCGCCGGACAACCGCTGCCGCCGGGGGCGCGTCACTGGTGCGTCCACCCGCGTCCGCGACCGCGGACGGCCCGGGTGGGGCACCGCCAGGAGGCCTGCCATGCCGACCACGCACCTCGGCCCGATCGCCCACCCCTTCTGCCTGGCCGTCCGCCCGGCCGTCCGCCCGGCCGTCCGCACAGTCGTCCTCGGTGCCGTCGCCGTGCTCCTCACCGCCTGCGGCACCGGCTCGGAGGCGGGCGGCGCGACCGTCACTGCGTCGACCGGCACTGCGTCGACCGGCGCCGCCACGACGTCGGCGACCCCGTCCGGCGGCGGGACGACCTCCGCTGGACGCTCCCCGTCGCCCGCCGCGACGTCCGGCTCGTCGTCGATCGCCGCCGTGCCCGCGCCGACGAACACCCGACCGGTGACGAACCCGGCCGGACCGACCGCGCCGGCAGCCGTGCTCCGGGCGATCCGGACCGCGGACCACGGCACGTACGACCGGGTCGTCTTCGAGTTCGACCGCCCGTTCGGCGGGTACACCGTGAAGTACGTCTCCGCCCTCACCGAGGACCCGACGGGCGACCCCGTCGAGCTCGCGGGCGGTGCGGTCCTCGCGGTGAACATCCAGGGCGCGACGCTGGACAACTCCTTCCAGACCGACGGCAGCAACCCGCGCGCCACGTACGGCGGGCCGCGGCAGCTCACCCCGAACCTGCCGGCGGTCAAGGAGGTCGCCGACGCCGGCGACTTCGAGGCGGTGCTGACGTTCGGGATCGGGGTCGCGTCGAAGACCGGGTTCCGCGTCCTGCGCCTGTCCTCGCCCGACCGGCTCGTCGTCGACGTCGCGCACTGAACGAGGCCACGTGCCGACCGGCGTGCTGGCCGCCGGCAGTCGCTCGACGCGCGCACCGCGCCGGTGCGCGGGTACCGTCGGTGAATGTCGCACGATCGCCGCGGTCCGCGGCGCGCTGCCGGGGTACGTCCACGCCCAGGAGGACGTCACCGACGTGCTCGCCGACGTCGTGCTCGGCGGTCGGGACGTCCCCCAGAAGGTCGCACTGCTGCGCCGGGTGCACGCCTCGGCCGGGGTGCGCACCCGGCACCTCGCGCTCCCGCTCGAGGACTACCTCCGCCTCGACGGCTTCGGCGCGGCGAACGACGCGTTCATCGCCGTCGGGACGTCGCTCGGCGAGCGCGCCGTGACGGACGCCCTCGACGCGGCCGGGCTCGTGCCCTCCGACGTCGACCTCCTGGTGACGACGTCCGTCACCGGGGTCGCGGCGCCCAGCCTCGACGCCCGGCTCGTCGGCCGGGTCGGGCTGCGGGACGACGTCAAGCGGATCCCGATCTTCGGTCTGGGGTGCGTCGCCGGCGCCGCCGGGATCGCCCGGCTCCACGACTACCTGCGCGGTCACCCGCGCGGGGTCGCGGTGCTGCTGTCCGTCGAGCTGTGCTCGCTGACGTTCCAGCGGGACGACGACTCCACGGCGAACCTCGTCGCGAGCGGGCTCTTCGGCGACGGTGCGGCAGCCGTGGTCATGGTCGGCGCGCAGCACCCGCTCGCGGCCGCCGGGCCGCGCGTGCTCGACACCCGCAGCCGGTTCTACCCCGACACCGAGCGCGTCATGGGCTGGGACATCGGCAGCAGCGGCTTCCGGATCGTCCTCGCCGCGACCGTCGCGGACGTCGTCGAGAAGTACCTGCGGGACGACGTCGACGCGTTCCTCGGCGGCCACGGGCTGACCGTGCCGGACGTCGGCACCTGGGTCGCGCACCCCGGCGGTCCCAAGGTCATCGACGCGATCGTCCGCGCCCTCGAGGTCGACCCCGCCGCGCTCGACGTCACCCGCCGCAGCCTCGCGGCGATCGGCAACCTCTCGTCGTCGTCGGTGCTCCACGTCCTCCACGACACCCTGGCGGCGGGGCCGCCGGAGCCCGGGACGCCGGGGGTGCTCCTCGCGATGGGCCCCGGGTTCTGCGCGGAGCTCGTCCTCCTGGAGTGGTGAGCGCTCCCGGCGCGACGCACGCAGCGTCGGTAGCGTCGGCGTGGTGAGCAGCCAGGCCTGGTACGCCGTGCTCGTGCTGCTCGTCGTCGCCGTCCGGCTCGTCGAGCTCGGGGTCGCCCGCCGCCACCTCGTGTGGGCCCGGGAGCACGGCGGCGTCGAGTACGGCGCTCGTCACTACCCGGTCATGGTCGCGCTGCACGGCGCCTTCCTCGCGGCGTGCCTCGCCGAGGTGTTCCTCGCCGACCGGCCGTTCCTGCCATGGCTGGGGTGGCCGATGCTCATCGTGCTCGTCGGTGCGCATGCGCTCCGCTGGTGGTGCATCCGCAGCCTCGGCATGCAGTGGAACACCCGGGTGGTCGTCGTCCCGGGGGTGCCGCTCGTGACCCGCGGGCCGTACCGGTGGCTGCACCACCCGAACTACGTCGCCGTCGTCGCCGAGGTCGTCGCCCTCCCCCTCGTGCACACCGCGTGGGTGACGGCGCTCGTCTTCACCGTCCTCAACGCGGCCCTGCTCGTCGTGCGGCTCCGGGTCGAGAACGCCGCCCTCGGGACCGCGGGTTGAGGCAGCTCCGCCCGGTGCCGGCCGGCCGACTGATCGTCCCGTGGGCGCCAGCGGTCGCGGGGACCGCACCTGCTCGGTGACGATGGGCGGGTGGATGCGGACCTCGTCGTCGTCGGCGGCGGCCCCGTCGGCCTCGGCACGGCGATCGAGGCCGCGCAGGCGGGGATGCGGGTCGCCGTCGTCGAACGCCGACCGGGGCCGGTCGACAAGGCCTGCGGCGAAGGGCTCATGCCTGCCGCCCGGACGGCGCTGGAGCGGCTCGGCGTCGCGCCGGACGGGGTGGAGTTCCGCGGGATCCGCTACCTGTCGGGCGACCGGACGGCGACCGCGTTGTTCTCCGCGGGCCCCGGGCTGGGTGTCCGCCGGACGACGCTCTCGACGGCGCTCGGGGCCCGGGCGGACGTGCTCGGCGTCACGCGGGTGGCAGCGACCGCCGGCCCGCCGCTCCTCGGGGACGGCTGGGTCGAGGCCGGCGGGGTCCGGGCGCCCTGGCTCGTCGCCGCCGACGGCCTCCACTCGCCGACCCGTCGCGCGCTCGGGCTGGACGTCGGGAGCGGACGACGTGACCGCCCGGGGCGGGGCGGGCCGGCCGTCCGGTACGGGCTGCGCCGGCACTACCGGACGACCCGCTGGACCGACCTCGTCGAGGTGCACTGGGCGGACGACGCCGAGGCGTACGTGACTGCCGTCGCCGAGGACCTCGTCGGGGTCGCCCTCCTGTGCCCGGGCGGGGAGACGTACGACCGGTGGCTCGCCCGGTTCCCGGCACTCGCCGACCGGCTCGCCGGCGCCGAGCCCGCGACGCCCGTCCGCGGCGCCGGCCCGCTGCGCCGGACGGCGCGCCGCCGCGTCCACGGCCGGGTCCTGCTGGTCGGCGACGCCGCCGGCTACGTCGACGCCCTGACCGGGGAGGGCATCTCGGTCGGCCTCGCGTGCGGCCGTGAGCTCGTCCGCTGCCTCGTGGACGGCCGGCCCGACGACTACGACGCCGCGTGGCGACGGACGACCCGCCGTTACCGCATCCTCACCGGCGGCCTGCTCCAGGCGGCGCGCCGGCCGGCCCTGCGCCGCACGATCGTGCCGGCCGCCGCCCGACTCCCCCGGGTGTTCCGGGCCGTCGTCGACCAGCTGGGATAGCCGCGCACTCCCGGCCGAGCCAACGGCGCCGTTGAGCTGTGCTCGGCGACGTGCCCGGTCGACCGGCGCCTCCATGCCGCGAACCGAGGCAGGTCCGTCGCGGCGGGTCACGGTCTCGAACGCGGGGCGACCCTCCTCGACCACAGCGGCCCGGCTATCGTTCCTGGCTATCGTTCCTGGCTATCGTTCGTGCCGATCGTTCCAGCCGCTGCTCGTACCTGGGGGTGTCCCGTGGCATCGTCAACCAGCCCGGCGGAGGGCCGCCCGCATGCCGCCCCGCCGACCACGCACACGCTCGACCAGCGGCAGGTCGCCGAGATCAACGAACGCCTCGGCGACGGCGCCGTCGTCACGGCCGGCGCCGTCGGCCTCACCGAGGCCGGGTCGCCGGAGGCCCGGCTGACGCACGTCGTCCTCGAGGGGTCGCCGGAGTTCCCGTACGTCTACGGCGTGCTCGGCGAGGGCACCAGGGTGCCGCTGCACACCGACGCGCTGCGCGCCATCAGCCATGCCCTGCACCTGCAGGGTCACCACTGGGGGTTGTGAGCCCTACGCGTCCTGGGCGAGCTCGGCGGCGTGGGCGTCGAGCCAGGCCCGCGAGCGACGGTTCTGCCCGGGGTACCCGGCCCGCCACGCCGCGACGTAGCCCGGCATCCCGGCCTCGGCCCGGGCGCGCATGGAGCCGAGCGCGCGGTCCAGGAACCGGCCGAGGGTGTCGACGACCTGCGCCCGCTCGGCGGGGTCGAGGTTGTGGACGGCGCAGAACGCACCGAAGCGCACCACGGGGTCGACGCCGCGGCGTCCGCGGTCGACGTCGGCCGGGTCTCGCACCGGCGCCCAGTGCCGCAGCGCGACGGCGACGTCGAAGAGCCGGTCGGACGGGGCGGCGAAGTCGAAGTCGATGAACGCCACCGCGCGCCGGCCCCGGACGACGACGTTCTCGACGCACAGGTCGTTGTGGCAGACCAGGGTCCCCGGCGTCGGTGGCAGGTTCGCGATGTCCCACACGGCGTCCACCGGCGGCACGTAGGAGGAGGCAGCGGCATGCAGGTCACGCTGGAGCCGCGCCACCGAGGCAAGCAGACCGTCGTCCGCGGTCCAGGTCGGGAACGGCGGCACCCCGACGTCCCCCTCGACCCAGGTGAGCACCTCGCGGCCCTGCGCGTCGTGCCCGAGGTGCCGCGGCGCACCCTCGAACCCGACCGACTCCAGGTGCCGCAGGAAGTCCGCGACGCTCGCGCTGTGCGGCCGGACCGGACGGCGGACCGTGTCGCCGACCCGGACGACGGCGCCGCCGGAGCCCATCCCGCCCGCGAGCGGCTGCTCGGCCTGCGAACCCGTCACCGCATCATCCTCGCGCCTGTCGCCGGACAGCGGGTCGGTGGGTTCGCCTCACCCGACGGCGCGCAGGACCTCGATCGACACTGAGCCGGACGCGGCGTTCACGAGCGGCTCAGACAAGACAGATAGGAACAGATAATAGACAGATTGGTCCACTACGAATCTATCCCACCGCACTAGTGATCGTCTGCTCGACTGGCGATGCCAGGGGATTGGTGCTAGACAGATCGGTGCAGTATCATCTGCGGGCACCGGAACCGGAGGAATCATGGCGTCAGGACCTGTGCGCGCCCCGAGCGTGGCTCGTGAGCGCCTGCTCGACACCGCGTTCCGGCTGTTCTACGCGCACGGCCCGCGCGGCGTCGGGATCGACACCGTCCTCGCAGAGTCCGGCGTGGCGAAAGGGACGCTCTACAAGCACTTCCCCCGCAAGGACGACCTCGTCCTGGCCTACCTCGACAAGGTCGACCAGACCTGGTTCGGGCAGCTCCGCGCGGCCGCGCGCGACGCCGGCGCGGCCCCTCGAGATCAGCTCGTCGGCATGTTCGACGCCCTCACCCAGGCAGCACGTCGCGACGGCTTCCACGGGTGTGCCTTCATCAACACCGCGGCCGAGTCCGACGCCGGGTCCGACGTGCACCGGCGCACCGTCGAACACAAGAACGTCGTACGCGCCTGGGTCACGGACCTGGCCACCCGCGCGGGTGCCGGCGACCCGGACCTGCTCGCCCGCCAGCTCACCCTGCTCATCGACGGAGGCCTCGCATCCGGCGTCCTCGACGCAGACCCAGTCACGGCCGAGGCGGCACGGGACGCCGCGAGACTGCTCGTCGACCGTGCATGCCAGCAGCCCGTCACCCGCCCGGCGAGGACGGGCATCCCGACCCGGCCGCGACAGGACTGACCCTGTCCGGGCGGGCGGCCCTGCGAGACCCAGGAGGTTCGCATGAGTGGCACACGACCGCTTGGCCGCAGCACGCTGCAGGTGCCCCGGCTCGGCGTGGGCACGATGACATGGGGTGACCCATCAGGGTTGAGCCGTCTCACTCCGGCGAAGCTGGCGTACGGCGGCGCCGACGGGGCCGACGAGGAAGCCCGTGCCTTCGAGTCGAGTCTCGCCCTGGGAGCGAGTCTGTTCGACACCGCTGCCATGTACAGCAACGGCGCGTCCGAGCGACGCCTCGGTGAGCTTGCCCGTGGGACGGACGCGATCATCGCCACCAAGTTCCCGCCCGGCATGCGGGCCACTGCCGATGACATGCCGCGCGCGCTGGAGGCCAGTCTGAGCCGACTCGGACGCGACAGGGTGGACCTCTACCAGCACCACTACCCCACCAAAAGGGTCGACATCGTGAAGCTGATGGGGTTCATGGCCGACGCGGTCGCGGCTGACAAGGTCTCGGCGGTCGGCGTCAGCAACTACTCCGCAGCGCAGATGCGACTGGCCCACAAGGCTCTCGCCGACAGGGGCATCCCACTGGCCTCCAACCAGGTGCAGTACTCGCTGCTGCACCGACGACCAGAGACCAACGGCGTGCTCGAGACCTGCAGCGAGCTCGGCATCACCCTCATCGCGTACCAGCCACTCGCGAGCGGCGCCCTCACCGGCAAGTACCTCGACGGCCCACGGCCCACGGGACTTCGCCGGTTCATGCGCCACTTCCGCCGGAGCCAGAAGGAATCGATCGGCGCGGTGATCGACCTGCTCAGCGCGATCGGTGCGGACCACGGCGTCGGCCCGACCCAGGTCGCCCTCCGATGGCTGATCGAGAACGACTCCGTCCTCCCGATCCCGGGCGCGAAGAACGCGGCTCAGGCGACCGCCAACGCTCAGGCACTCTCAGTGACCCTGTCCCACGACGAGGTCGCCTCGCTGGACGCCGCGACGACCGCCTGGCGTCGCGGTCGCTGACCCGACGCCGCGCGACGGTGTGGCAAGGGATGCTCCACGGCCTGCCGTGACCCGACGTCGATCCGGTCAGAAGAGCGTGTCGAGGTACTCGTCCTCCGTGGCAGGGCCGCCCGCCGCCGGCTGCAGCCCCTCGAGCCCGGGCGGCAGGTCCCCGTGGTGCAGCACGGTGAGCCGCTGCGTCGGCCGGGTCAGCGCGACGTAGAGGTCGTTGACCCCGCGTGCGGACTGCGCGACGACCGCGGCCGGGTCGACGACCGTGACGCCGTCGAACTCCAGGCCCTTCACCTCGTCGACGGTGAGCACCTCGACCCGGTCGGCGAGCCGCCCGACGCCGGGCAGCGGGTCGTCCGCCGCCGGCGCGACGTCGTCCCGCCGCCCGAGCGCGGCCCGGACGGCGTCGGCGACGCCGTCGTACCCCTCCCGGGGCACGACGACGCCGAACCGGCCGCCGTCGAGCGCGACGTCGTCCGCCCGGACCGCCTCGGCGGCGACCGCGGCGACCCCCGCGACCGACCGGTCCGGCAGCCGGACGGCGAGCGGCGGGTGGTCGCCCTCGCGGGCGGCGTTCGGCGACGTGACGGAGATGCCGTGCGCCGCGAGCAGGGCGGTCGCGACGGCCATGACCCGGGCCGGCGTCCGGTAGTTGACGGTGAGCTCCTCGATCCGCCACCGGTCGGCACCCGTGCTCGTCGAGCAGGCCCGCCCACGTCGTCGTCCCCGCCGCCGACCCGGTCTGCGCGACGTCGCCGACGACGGTCATCGACCGGGTGGGTACGCGCCGGACGAGCAGCCGCCACTGCATCGGCGACAGCTCCTGCGCCTCGTCGACGACGGCGTGCCCGAAGGCCCACGAGCGGTCCTCGCGGGCCCGGTCGGCGAGCGGCCCGAACGACGGGCTGCCGGAGAACCGGTCGGCGAGCATCTCGGGTGTCACCATCTCGGCGGCCTCGCCGGACTCCCGCAGCACCCGCCGGGCGAACTCGAGGGCCTCGGTGCGCTCGGCGGCGGCGACAAGGGCGGCCTTGCGGGCGGCGTCGGACGCGGCGACGTCCGGGCCGACGAGCTCGGCCGCCTCGTCGAGGAGCGGGACGTCGTGCGGCGTCCACGGCGCGAGCGGGTCGCGGAGCAGGAGCGCCTGCTCCCGCTCGGAGAGGATCCCCGTCGCCGCCGCCGCGAGCCGGTCGGGCCGGGTGAGCAGTTCGGTGACCAGCGCCGGTCGCCGACAGCGGCAGCCACAGCAGGTTCACCTCGCGCCGGACGTCCGGGTGGGTCCGCAGCTCCTCCAGGATCGGGCCGCGCTCGTCGGCCTCGTCGCTCACGCCTCTGGCGGCGGCGAGCTGCGCGGCCAGGTCGTCGAGGACGTGCCGGACGAAGGTCACCCGGGCCTCGTTGTGCGGCTTGCTCGACTGCCGCGCCCGGCCGCGCGCGTCGGCGACGACCCGCGGCCGCAGCTCGATCGACATCGCCGTCGATCGTCAGCGGCAGCGGCCGGATCAGCCGGCGCTGCCGCCGGCGCACCGCCACCGTGACGACGTCCGCCATCCGCAGGTCGCCCTTGACGACGGCGACCTCGGGCCGGTCCCGGCCGGTCGCGTCGACGCCCGGGGACGAGCTGACCCGGCGTGGCGAGGACGACGCCGGTCTCGCCGAGGCTCGGCAGCACCTGCTCGATGTAGCGCAGGAACACCGCGCTCGGGCCGATGACGAGGACGCCGCTGCGGGCGATCCGCTCCCGGTGCGTGTAGAGCAGGTAGGCCGCCCGGTGCAGCGCGACAGCGGTCTTGCCGGTGCCCGGGCCGCCCTGGACGACGAGGACGCCGCCGAGCGGCGCCCGGACGACCCGGTCCTGCTCGGACTGCAGGGTCGCGACGATGTCGCGCATCCGCCCGGTCCGGTGCGCGGTGAGCGCCGACATGAGCGCGCCCTCACCGGTGATCTGCGAGAGGTCGGCGCCGGCCGCGACGGCGTCGGCGAGCGCCGTCGGCGTCGAGCACCTCGTCGTCGAGGCCGGTGACGCTGCGGCCGCGCAGTGCGATGTGCCGCCGGCGCACGACGTCCTGGGGGTTCACGGCGGTCGCCTGGTAGAACGCGGACGCCGCAGGCGCGCGCCAGTCGAGCAGGAGCTGGGCGCGCTCGTCGTCCGACAGCCCGATCCGCCCGACGTAGCGGCTCTCCGCCGGTGCGCAGGTCGAGCCGGCCGAACGCGAGCCGCTCCTCGACGGCGCCGAGCTGGCGCAGCCGCTCGGTGTGCCAGCGCGTCGAACGCGTCCCGCTCGGCCCGGCCGCCGGGGGTCGGGACGACGGGGGACCGGCGGACCTGTTCGAGCGAACGGGCGGTCCGCTCCCGGAGCGCGTCGAGGTGGTCGTACAGCCGGTCGACGTAGGCCTGCTCGCGCCCGACCTCGCGGTCGAGGTCGCGGTGCAGGTCGGCGGTGCTCAGCGCGTCCTCCCCGGGGCCGTCGGCTGTCCGGCCCGCCGTCACGGGGACGCCGGGTCGCGAACTGCGGCCTTCAAGTATGGGTGACGGCTGCTCCGCCCGCGACGTCGGGGCCGCTGCGCGCGACGCGGTCGCCCGGCCGGGTGACCGGCGAGTGGGGTCGGGCGCGGCTGCTCGAGAACTGCTCGGACTGGCGCGACTGCCCGGGCCGGGCGCCCTACGCGTAGACGTCGAGCTCGGCGCCGGTGTTCTTGCGGGGCAGGAGGACGTTGGCCGGCAGCGCGCCGACGATGACCCGGAACTCCTGGACGGTCACCGGCTTGAGCGGCGGGAGCTCGACCTTCTCCGGCTCGGCCCGCTGCTGTCGCGGGAAGGAGTGTTCCGTCTCGTGCGAGCCCGAGTCCGTCGCGGACCGGGCGGCGGCGGGCCGCTGCACCGGGAACGGGGCCGGCGCGGGGACCGGGGCTGCCCCGACACTCGTGACGTTCATCGCGTTCCTCCTCCCGGCCGTCGGCCCGAACCCCTCATGTCCGGGCCGGATCTCTCGATAACGCCGTTGTCGGCCGGGTCGGGCGGGGCCATGAGCGGCCGAACGGGTGAACCTGTGTTCGCCGGCCGCGAAGTCACCCGGTCGGCGGACCGCTCAGCCGCCGCGACGGGCGAGCCGGACGCCGACCCAGACCCCGGCGAGGGCGATCGCCGCGCCGACGAGGACGCCGCCGAGCTGGGACCGGACGTCGACGCGCACGCCCTCCGGTCGGGCCGGCCCCGGGCGGGTGAAGACCCGGGCCGCCGGCGCGGGAGCCGCCTCCGCAGCGGTCACGGCATCCGGGCCACCGGCGAGGAGCAGCGTGTCGACCGCGGCGAAGAACTCCCCAGCGGTCTTGCGGGCCACGCCGGTCAGCACCCGCTGGCCGACCCCGCCGACGGCCCCGCCGACGACGGCGTCCGCGTCGTAGAAGAGCACCGTCGTGCCGTCGGCGCCGTCGTCCAGCCGGACCTTGACGTCTGCGGAGACGGTCCCCGGTGCACCCGATCCGGACGCCTTGAGGGTGAACGCGGACGGCGGGGCGCCGTCGGCGAACTGGACGTCGCCGAGGTAGCTGCCCTTGATGCTCGCGACGCCCGCGGTGACGGTCATCCTGTACCGGTCGGGTGCGACCGCCTCGAGCTGCTCGCAGCCGGGGATCGTCCGGACGAGCACGGCCGGATCGTTGAGCGCTGCGTACACCTGCGCGGGGTTGGCGTGCAGCGTGGCGGTTCCGCTGACCTTCACGGGGGCTCCTCGAACTCCTCGACGACGCGGCGGCCGGGTCGGTGGGACGACGCTACTGCGGGCGCCCCGGGTCGTGGTCGGCGAACCCTGACAACGTCGGCCGGCCCGTACCGTGGGTCCGGTGAGCGGTGCCGACGGCGACGGGTCCGCGGGGGACCGGGTCCCCGGGGACGGGCCGCAGGACGTGTCCGACGCGCCGCTGCCGGCCGACTCGCACGTCCACACCGAGTTCTCCTGGGATGCCGCCGCCGGTGACATGGCGGCGACCTGCGCCCGCGCCGTCGAGCTCGGCCTGGCGACCGTCTCGTTCACCGAGCACGTGGACCCGACCGAGGTCGTCGTCCTCCCGCACGAGCTCCCGCACGTCCCGGAGCACGTGGCCCGGCACCTCGGGGACGACCTCGTGCTGCGCGCACCGGCGCTCGACGTCGAGGCCTACCTCGCGGCCGTCGAGCGGTGCCGCGAGCGGTTCCCCGGGCTGCGGATCCTCACCGGGCTGGAGATCAGCGAGCCGCACTGGCACCCGGAGGCCGTCGCCGCCCTCGTCGTCGGCGGCCGGTTCGACCGGCTCCTCGGGTCGCTGCACTCCCTGCTCGCCCGCGGTGGTGCCGCCGACTCCGGGGCGTTGCTCGTCGAGCGCGGCCCGGACGTCCTGCACGACTACCTCGCCGAGGCGCACGCGCTCGCGACGTCGTCCGCCCCGGTGGGCGTCCTCGCGCACCTCGACTACCCGTTGCGGGGTTGGCGGCAGGTGAGCTCCGGCCCCTTCGACGTCGTCCCGTTCGAAACGGAGTTCCGTGAGGTGCTCGGCGCGCTCGCGGGGTCCGGCCGCGCCCTCGAGATCAACACCGTGCTGCCGCTCGACCCGCGGATCCTGAGGTGGTGGCGCGAGTGCGGAGGGCGCGAGCTGACCTTCGGCAGCGACGCGCACCGGCCGGACGACGTGGCGCGCGGGTTCGCGGCGGCGGCGCGGCTCGCGCAGGCATGCGGGTTCCGGCCGGGACCGGCGCCGCACGACCCATGGCGCCGGTCCTGACGTGTGCGGGCCCGGCGTCAGGGGCTTCCTGGGTGCTCCTGGCCCGGGTGTGCGGCGCGCAGGTCGAAGAGCTCGGACGGCGAGATCGGCATCCGGCGGATCGGGAACCCCTCGGCGTCCTCGATCGCGGAGGCGAAGACGGCCATCCCGGGGATGACCCCGGCCTCGCCGGCCCCCTTGATCCCCAACGGGTTGAGCGGGGACGGCGTCTCGAGGTGGTCGGTCTCGACCGTCGGCACCTCGGTCGCGTACGGCATGAGGAAGTCCATGAACGACGCGTTGAGGATCTGGCCGTTCTCGTCGTAGGCGATCCGCTCGTACAGCGCCCCGCCGACGCCCTGCGCGACGCCGCCGTGCACCTGACCCTCGACGATCATCGGGTTCACGAGAGTGCCGCAGTCGTGCACGACGCAGTACCGCAGTACCCGGATCTCGCACGTGTCCGGGTCCGTCTCGACGACCGCGGCGTGCATCCCGGAGGCGAAGGTCGAGCGGACCGGTGAGTAGTAGTCGGTCGCCTCGAGACCGGGTTCGTCGTCGTCCGCGACCGGGGGCGTGTCGACCGAACCGCCGCCCGCGAACTGCGTTGCGGCGGCGGCGCTCGCGTCGAACGCGTACCGCAGCGGGTTCGACAGCACCGCGACCGTCCTGAGCGGGATCCGGGTGTCCGGCGCACCCTTGACCCGGACGTCGCCGTCGACGATCTCGAGGTCGTCGGGGGAGACCTCGAGCGCGTCCGCCGCGATCCGCACGGCCTTCTGCCGGACCTTGCGCGCGGCCAGGCCGACCGCGTTGCCGCTCATGACCGCGGCCCGGGACGCGAACGTGCCGACGGCGTAGCCGAACCGGCGGGTGTCGCCGGACGTCACGTGGACGTCCTCGAGCCGGACGCCGAGGACGTCGGCGGCGACCTGGGCGAAGGCCGTCTCGTGGCCCTGCCCCTGGGTGGTGAGCCCGATCGCGACGTTGACCCGCCCGGAGGTCTCGACCTGGACGTGCGCGCCCTCGTACGGCCCGACCCCGGTTCCCTCGACGTAGCAGGCGATCCCGATCCCGACCCGGCGTCCCCTCGCCGCGGCCTCGGCGCGGTGGGCGGCGAAGTCGTCCCACCCGACGAGCTTCTTGAGCTTGTCGAGCATCTGCGGGTAGTCGCCCGAGTCGTAGATCAACGGGCGACCGTCCTGGAAGGTCAGGCCGTGGTCGTAGGGGAACTCGTCGGGCCCGATGAAGTTCGACGCGCGCACCGCCGCCCGGTCCTTGCCGAGGGCGGCGGCGATCGCGTCCATCGTCCGCTCCATCGCGTAGACCCCTTGCGGGCGGCCGGCTCCGCGGTACGGCGTCACGATGACGGTGTTCGTGTAGAGCGAGCTGAACTCGACCCGGTAGGCGCCGGGCTTGTAGGGCCCGAGCAGCTGGGTGGCCGTGATGATCGGGACGATGATGCCGTACGGGGTGTACGCCCCGTTGTCGTGCCACAGGGTGACGTCGAGGCCGAGCACCCGACCGTCGTCGTCGAAGCCGACCCGGACCCGTTGCAGCTGCTGGCGTTCGTGGGCGCTCGAGACGAAGTGCTCGCGGCGGTCCTCGGACCACTTGACGTCGGCCCCGAGGCGGCGTGCCGCCCACGGAACGAGCACCTCCTCGGGCCACGGGTGCACGATCTTCATCCCGAAGCCGCCACCGACGTCCGGGGTGATGCAGTCGACCTTGACGAGCGGGAGGTCGAGCTTGGCCGCGACCGCGGCGCGCACCCCGGTCGACGTCTGGGTCGACGACCAGAGCTGGAGCCGGCCCTCGTCGGCGTGCCAGCGCGCGAGGACCCCTTTGCCCTCCAGCGGCGAGCTCGCGCTCCGCTCGACGTCGAGGTCGAGCTCGAGGACGTGCGGGGCGGCCCCGATCGCCGCCCGGGCGTCGCCGACCTCCTGGACGAGGTGCGCCGCGACGTTCCCCGGCACGTCGGCGTGGACGAGGGCCTCGCCGTCCCGGGCCGCCGCCACCCCGACGACGGCCGGCAGCACCTCGTAGGAGACCCGGACCCGCTCGGCGACGTCCTCGGCGACGTACCGGTCCCGTGCGACGACCATCGCGACCGGTTCGCCCATGTACTTCACCTCGTCGCGGGCGAGCGCGTAGCCCGTCCTGCCGTGGGTGAGCGCGGGGTGCGGGATGAGCAGCGGCAAGGGCTCGGCGACCCGGGTGCCCTCGGTGGCGTCGGACGCCGCGAGGTCGTCGTAGGTGTAGATCGCGACGAGCCCGTCGACGTCGAGCGCGTCCGTGACGTCGATGTCCGTGACGCGGGCGTGTGCGACCGTGCTGCGGACGAACGCGACGCCGAGCGCGTCGTGGCCGAGGTCGTCGAGGAACCGGCCGTTCCCGGTGAGCAGCCGGGCGTCCTCGCGCCGGACGACGCGGCTGCCGACGAGCGACGACCCGCCGGTGTCCGGCAGCACGGTCTGCGTCGGGGCGGTCTGCGTCGGGGCGGTCTGCGTCGAGGGGGAGGGGGCGGCGACCTGCGGCGCAACCGGTTTCGTCCGGCGGCGGGGCGCGGCCTTCTTCGCCCTCGGCGGTCCGGGAACGGCCGTGCCGCCTGTCTCGCTCACCGGTGCACCTCCACCCCGTCGGCGCGTTGCAGCTCGGCCGCGCGGAGCACGGCCGCGACGATGTTCTGGTAGCCCGTGCAGCGGCACAGGTTCCCGGCGATCGCGTGCCGGGCCTCGTCCGCCGTCGGCGCCGGGTTCTCGCGGAGGAACGCCGTCACCGTGGTGAGGAAGCCCGGGGTGCAGAAGCCGCACTGGAGGGCGTGGCACTCCCGGAACGCCTGCTGGACTCTCGAGAGCGCCGGCTGGTCGTCCGCGCCGTGGGCCGCCCGGCCGTCACCGGCGGGGGAGAGGCCCTCGACGGTCGTGACGTGGTGCCCCTCGGCGCTCGCCGCGAGCACGAGGCACGCGCGGACCGGGGCGCCGTCGAGGAGCACCGTGCACGCGCCGCAGACGCCGTGCTCGCAGCCGACGTGGGTGCCGACGAGCCGCAGGTCGTGCCGCAGGCAGTCGGACAGCAGCCGTCTGCCCGGCACCCGGACCGCGTGCGCGGTGCCGTTGACGGACAGCGTGAGATCCAGCTGCTGCTCGGTTCGTGCGGCGATCACGCGACGACCTCCTTGTCCTGCACGCCGACGGCGGCCGCGGCGGCCCGGGCCATGGCCCGGGCGGTGAGGGTGCGCGCCAGCTGCGCCCGGAATGCGGCGCTCGCGTGGAGGTCACCCTCGGGCTCGAGCCGGCCGACGGCGGCCTGGGCGGCGCCGGTCCACGCGCGCGGGTTCTGCGCGACGTCCGGGTCGGTCGGCGCGTCCGCGGTGAGGTCGACGACGGCGGGCGTCGGCGCCATGGAGATGTACGCCGCGCGGGCCCGGGCGACCCGGCCGTCGGTGACGGTCACCGCGGCGGCGAGCCCGGCCATCGCGTAGTCCCCGTGCCGGCGGGCGACCTCGACGAAGGCGGTCCCGGTGCCCGGCGGGAAGGCCGGGAACCAGGCCTCGACGGCCAGCTCCCCGGGTCGCACCGCGGACTCGAGCGGCCCGAGGAAGAAGTCGGCCCCGGCGATGGTCCGTCGTCCAGACGCCGACGCGACGTCGACCTGCCCCGCGGTCAGCACGAGCACCGCCGTGAGCTCGCCGCTCGGGTCGGCGTGGACGAGCGAGCCGACGCTCGTCCCGCGGTTGCGGATCGTCGGGTGGGCGACGTGCTCGACGGCCTGCCGCAGGAGCGGGAGCCTCGCGGCCGCCTCCCGGTCCCGCTCGACCGCGGAGTGCCGGGCGAGCGCACCGACGTGGACGCCGTCGGGGCTGCTGCGCACGTACGCGAGCTCGTGCAGCCGGTCGATGTCGACGAGGTGCCCCGGAGCAGCGAGCCGCATCGACAGGATCGGCAGCAGGCTCTGCCCGCCGGCCAGCACCTTGGCGTCGTGGCCCACGTCGGCGAGCACCGCGACGGCCTCCTCGATGCTCTCCGGCCGGTGGTAGGCGAACGGCGACGGCTTCACAGGTGCATCCTGCCTGTCCTCTCACGTCCTCCGGTACGGAACCGCCGGGTCATTCCTTCGGCATTGGCATCGTTCGCCAAGACCCGGCGCGAACCTCTGTGCAGGGCGGAACCGCGTTCGGGGTGAAACGGGTCCGGACGACGTGGACGGCGTCCTCGTGCCGCGGTCACCCCACCCTGTCGTCGGGCTCACGCCCCGCGCATCTGGAGCACCTGCAGCGCCAGGTGCAGCGACAGCCGCAGGTGGGCGTCCCGGGTGAACGGGCCGAGCATCCGCTCGAGCTTCGCGATCCGGTACCGCAGCGTGTTGTAGTGGAAGTGGAGCACCCGGGCGGTCTCGGCGACGTTGAGATTCGTCTCGAGGAGCACCTCGAGGGTGCGCCGCAGGTCCCGGGCCTCCTCGTCGTCGACGTGGGCGAGGTCGCCGAGCGACTCCTGGGCGAACGACGCGAGCTCGTTCGCGTCCTCGACGAGGGACAGGAGCCGGAACACCCCGAGTCCGTCGAAGTGCGCGAGGCTGCCGGGGCCGTTCATCCGGCGTCCGACCCGCACGGCCGTCCGTGCCTGCTCGTAGGCCGCGGGGATCTGCGCCGGGGACGCCGCGACCCGGCTCACCCCGGTGCCGAACGAGCGCCGTCCGCCGCCGCCGTCCCCCGACACCTCCCGGACGATCTCCCGGACGAGCCGGTCGACGCCCGCCGCCGCGTGCGGCCCGGTCGGCGCGCCGAGCACGGCGACGACCTCGCGGTGGAACCCGACGACCGGGGCGTGCGGGTCGCGTGGCCGCACGACGCTCTGCCAGGCGGCCGCGAAGCGTTCCACGGCGGGCCGCCCGACCAGGGCGACCGATCCGGTGCCGACTGATCCGGTGCCGACCGATCCCGTGCCGACCGATCCCGTGCCGACCGATCCCGTGCCGAGGGGACCGGCGCGGAGCGGCTCGTCGTCGAGCGGGTCGAGCTCGGCGACCACGACGACGACCGACCGGTCGACGTCCCAGCCGAGGCTCGCCGCGTGCGTCACGGCGAGCTCGGGTTCGACCTGCCCCGTGAGCAGGTCCCGCAGGAAGTCGCCCTGGTACTTGCTCTCGACCGCCCGGACGGCGAGCTGCTTGGTGACGGCGAGCGCGGCGACCGTCGCCGCCCGCTCGACCGTGTGCACGTCGTCCGCCGTGAGCGTGCCCCCCGGGGAGAACGCGACGATCCGGCCGTGGTCGACCCGGCCCGCGACGACCCGGACGACGACGTGGTTGCCGGCCAGCCCTTCGTGCCCGGTCAGGCCGGTCGCCTCGGCCTCGGTGCGCAGCCGCCCGGACGCCTCGAAGCAGCGCCCGCCGTAGGCCGCCTCGAGGGCCTCGACGTCCCCGCCGTCCGCGAGCACCCGCCCGTCCGGCGTCGTGATGACGACGGCCCCGCCGAGCAGGCCGACGAGCCCGGCGGCGAGCTCGGGCAGGCCGCCGCCGTCGAGGACGACCTGGACGAGCGCCCGGTGCACCTCCTCGGACCGGGCCAGGGCGCTCGCCTGTCGGTCGAGCAGGTCGGTGAGGACGTGCTCGAGAACGTCGTCCCACGCGACGTCGTCGCGGACGGCGACGACCGGGAAGCCGCGCCGGTCCGCCTCGGCGAGCATCTCCGCGGGGAGCTCGTCGAGATAGCGGCCGAGCTTGACCCCGAGCGCCGCGAGGCCCCGGTCGTCGAGGTCGACGACGAGGCGGGCGAGCGCGCCGGGGTCCTCCCGCAGCGGGTAGCCGGTCGTGAGGAGCAGCTCGTGCGGCTTGACCCACGGGAGGATGTCGGGCACCTCCATGACGTTGACCCGCTCGACGGCCCGGTCCAGCCCCGCGGCGCCCGCGAGCACCCGGGAGCCGCGCAGCTCGTGGAGGTCGAGCACCTCCCGGACGCTGAGGGCGCGCGGCAGCCGACGGGCGACGACCGGGTCCGTTCCGCCAGGCACTGGCAACTCGTGGGCCGCGTCAGGGCCACTCTTGGCAGGTCTAGCCATGCGGGGACCGTAGCGCGCCGGTTACGTTCGCGGCAGGCCCGGCGGTACGACCGACACACCCGCAGGTCCTCGACGTGGTGCCGCAGGCGCGCTCAACGTCGCGGTCATCTCGTCGCTGTCCAGCGGCGGATGACCACGGTCAGCGGCTCGGCGGGACGCCGCCGACCCGGCGGGTCAGCTCCGCGGCGGCGCTGCGGACGGCGGCGACGAGCCGGTCCCGCTCAGCGACCGGGCGGGCGGGCGGCGGGCCGGGCTCGGCGGGGTAGGTGACGGCGACCCCGGCGACGGGGTGGCCGGTGTGGTCGTGGACGGCCGCGGCCACGGACGCCAGCCCGCGGGACACCTCGCCGTCCTCGACGGCGTACCCGCGGCGGCGGACCTCGCCGAGCACCCGTCGCAGGTCGGGCAGGCCGGCCGGGCCGAGCCCGGTCCGGTCGACGAACGCCGTCCGATCCGGGAAGAGCGCGCGGACCTGCGGGGCCGGCAGGTCGGCGAGCATCGCCCGGCCGGACGCCGTGAGGTGCGCGGGCAGCCGCACCCCGACGTCGGTCACCAGGGGTGGCCGCCCGGCCGCCCGGTCCTCGACGACGTAGAGCACCTCCCGGCCGTGGAGCACCGCGAGGTGCGCGGACTCCCCGACCCGGTCCACGAGCCGGGCGAGGACCGGCCGCGCGAGCCGGGCGAGCGGGGCCTGCCGGGCGTACGCCGTCCCGAGCTCGAAGGCCGCGACCCCGAGGCCGAACCGGCGCTCCTCGGGCAGGTGGACGACGAACCCGGCCTCGGCGAGGACGGCGAGCAGGTGGTACGTCGTCGACCGGGGGAGCCCGCACTCCCGCGCGACGGCCGCCGCCGGCACCGGGCCGGCCTGCCGGGCGAGGTGGCGCAGCACGGCGAGCGTGTGCTCGGCGGCCGGGACCGTGCTCGTCACCGCCCCGCCCGGATCGCGGCGAGCACCCCCTCGCGGCGCCGGGTCTGCAGGCCGGGGAGGACGTCGGGCACCCGCCGAGCCTACCTCGGAGGAGAACGTCGTCGTCACAACACAGCGGTGCTCTCGGCGCGGAACTCAGGGTTCGTGCGGTTCGACCTGCGGACGCGGAGCGCCGCGCCTAGCCTGCGAGCCTGAACCGACCGACGCCGCGTCGTGCGGCACGAAGGAGCTGTGAGATGAGCGAGACAGGCCCCGAGGGTCCCGCGGACGGCGGCGCGAACCCGCTCGGTGATGGTGGCGCGGACGGCGGCGCGGACGGCGGTGCCGATGGCGGTGCCGACAGTGGTGCCGACAGTGGTGCCGATAGCGGTGCCGATAGTGGTGCGGACGGAGGTGCCGATGGGGGCGCAGACGGTGGCGCGGACGGAGGTGCCGACGGCGGTGCCGACGGCGGCGCGGACAGTGGCGCAGGCCGCTGATCTCGGCTCCGGGACGGACGGGGCGGTCGGGCCGGCATCGAGCGGGCCCGACCGCCCCGCGCTGCGACGCTGTACGAGCCTGGACCCGGACGCGTTCGCCCGGGAGGTCTGGGGCCGGTCCGCGTCGCTGAGCCGGCGGGAGGACCTGCCGGCCGGTTTCGCAGACCTGTTCTCCCTCGACGCGGTCGACGCGCTCGTGAGCCGGCAGGGCCTGCGCACGCCGTTCCTCCGGGTCGCGAAGAACGGCGAGACCCTGCCCCCGGCGGGGTTCACCCGCGGCGGGGGGGTCGGCGCCACCGTCGCCGACCAGGTGGCCGACGACCAGCTCGCCCGGCTGTTCGCCGACGGATGTACGATCGTCCTCCAGGGTGTGCACCGGGTCTGGTCACCGGTCGTCGACTTCGCCCAGGACCTCATGGCAGACCTCGGCCACCCCGTCCAGGTCAACGCGTACGTCACGCCACCGCAGTCGCAGGGGTTCGGCGACCACTACGACGTCCACGACGTCTTCGTCCTCCAGGTCGCTGGCGAGAAGCGGTGGATGATCCACGAGCCGGTGCGCCCGGCGCCGCTGCGGGACGAGCCGTGGGGCGACCGCCGCGCCGCCGTCGAGCGGGCCGCGGTCACCGAGCCGCTCCTCGACGTCACGCTGCGCCCCGGGGACGCCCTGTACCTCCCGCGCGGCTACCTGCACGCCGCGCAGGCGCTCGGTGAGACGAGTGCCCACCTGACGGTCGGGATCCACCCGTGGACCCGCAGCCATCTCGTCGAGCAGCTCGTCGCGGGCGTCGCCCGGCCGGACACTCCGGCCGCGGAGGGCTTGCGGACGAGCCTGCCGCTCGGCGTCGACGTCACCGACCCCTCCGCCATCGCGACAGAGCTCGAGGCGACGATCTCCGCGCTCACGGCCGCGCTGGCCGACGTCCGGGCGGCGGACGTCGCCCGTCGCCTCGAGCGCCAGGCGGACGGCGCCTCCCGAGCCGCCCCGGTCGGGCCGATGGCGCAGGCCCGGGCCCTCGCCGCGGTCGACCTGTGGACCCGGCTGCGCTGGCGTCCGCACCTGCGGGCGCGGCTCGCGACGCAGACCGGTCCGGACGGCGCGCAGGAGCTCGTCGTCCGCACCCCGGAGGCGACCGTGCGGGTCCCCGCCGCGGCTCGCGAGGCGGTCGACCGGCTCCTGTCGGGCGACGTCCTCATCCCGGCGGAGATCGGTGCTCTCGCCGGCGCCGACGGCACGCCCGCGGACGGCACCCTCGCCGACGGCGACCGCCTCGAGGTTGCGCGGACACTGCTCCGCGAGGCGCTCGTCGTGCCGGCGTGAGGGAGCGCCCGCCGCTGGAGCGAGCAGTCGACACAGCAGAGCGTGCGGCATCCTGGTCACCACCGAACCACCCGACCGCGAACGACGAGGCCTGCGTGAACCCCGACCGGACGCCGCCGTGGCGGTGCTCCGACACGAGCCGTGAGCGGGGCGACGACGTTGCGGCGTCCGCACCGCCGGCGTCGCGGCTGCTCCTCGTCGAGGTGCCCGGGCCGTGGGGCAGGACGGCGCTCACCGAGAGCCGCCTCGACCACTACGTCGCGGGCCGGCTCGCCGAGGCCGCGGGGCACGCCGGGGTCCGGGTGCTGCTCGTCCGCCGCCCCGGCCGGCACGCGTCGGGGAACGGCGACGAGCCGGTCGGGCGGGCCTGGGCGCTCGCCGACGTCCGGCCGGGGCGCGAGGCCGTCACGTGGGGCACCTGGGCCCGGCCGCGGGCCCTCATGGAGGTGGACCTGCGGGCGGCGGTCGTGCCGTCCGGACCGCAGCGGGTCGCGCTCGTGTGCACCCACGCCCGGCACGACGTCTGCTGCGCGGTGCGCGGTCGGCCGGTCGCGGCCGCCGTCGCCGCCGGAACCGACTGGGACGTCTGGGAGTGCTCGCACGTCGGCGGCGACCGCTTCGCCGCGAACCTGCTCCTCCTGCCGTCCGGGCACCTCTTCGGCCGGCTCGACCCCGCCGGCGCCGTCGACGCCGTCCGGCGGTACGACGCCGGCCGGGTGACGCCGGAGCACTGGCGCGGCCGCTACGGCCGGTCGCCGGTCGAGCAGGCCGCGCTGTCCCAGGCGGCGGTCGCGCTCGGCGACGACCGGGTCGACGCCATCCGGGTGCTCACGGTCGAGGAGCGGCCGGGGGAGACGTGGACCGTGGACGTCGCTCATCGTGACGGCGTCGACGTCGTGCAGCACTACCGTCTGCGCCTGGTGGCGTCCCTGACCCGGCCGCACCTGCTCACGTGCGCTGCCGTCGCGCCGTCGCGCGCGCGGTTCTTCGAGCTCGACGGCCCGCCCGAGGCGCTGCTGTCAGGCTGAGGTCGCGCCGTGCGCCGGATCCGGCGCGCAGTCCGCGGGTCAGGCGCCGGACCGGGCCCGGGCCTCGGCGAGCCGCTCGTGAAGCCGGGACCGGACCTCGTCCGGCGTGTACGCCCGGCGCCTTCGCTCCGAGCGGGCGACGACGACCCCGGTCGCGACGACGCCGATCGTCCCGGCGATACCGAGCCACTTGTACCAGCGCATCGCCCTAGGCTACGGCCGTGCAGCCCGCTCAGCTGTCGTTGCAGGACGCCGTCGACCTCACCCGGACCGGCGACGTGTGGATCTTCCGCGGTCGCAGCGCGGCCGACCGGGCGATCCAGGCGCTGACGAACGCGCCGGTCAACCACGTCGGGATGGCCGTCGTCCTCGACGACCTGCCACCGCTGCTGTGGCACGCCGAGCTGGGCCGCTCGCTCGTCGACCTGTGGTCCGGCAAGCGCCAGCGCGGCGTCCAGCTGCACGACCTCCACGACGCTGTCGTCGTCTGGTCGCGCAAGTACGGCCAGCGCGGCTGGCTGCGCCAGCTCACCCCGCGGGTCACCCTCGACATGGAGGACGCCGTGCTGCAGACGGTCGCCCGGCTCGACGGCACCGCGTTCCCGTCGACGGCGCGGCTGGCCGGCCGGTGGCTCGGCGGGCGGGTACCCACCCATCGACTGCCCGCCCGGCTGCGGAACGCCGGCACCCTCCCGCTCCTGCGGGCCCGCGCGGACGGCGGACCCCAGACCCCGACGGAGCTGCTCCCGGGTCAGGACGGGCACGCCACCCTCGACACCGTGTACTGCGCCGAGGTCGTCGCGCTGACGTACGAGGCGATGGGGCTGCTGCCGGGTGGCCGCCGACCGAGCTGGTACGACCCGGGCCGGTTCTGGAGCGGCGACGGCCTGGACCTCGTGAACGGGTACGACCTCGGCGGCGAGATCGCCGTCGACGTCCCCGCGGACGCCGTCCCGTCCGACCCGTCCGCGCTCGCCGGCCGCCCGCCGACGGAGCCGCACTGAGCACCGCACCGGGCGCGTCGCGTTCACGCGACGTTCACCTCGACGCGGTCGCTCTCACCCGTTCGGGATGGTTCGTGACGCACGACCTGCGGCCAGGCTCGTGACACGCCGCACCACGCCGCACCCGGAGGGCCCAGATGCTGCACGAGAAGGACGCGGTCCGCGAGACCCTCGACGACGACGTCTTCGCCTCCGTCGACCTCTCGGTCGCGATGCCGAAGTACCGCATCCCGCCGCAGGAGCACGACCCGCGCCACGTCTTCCAGGTGGTGCAGGACGAGCTCATGCTCGACGGCAACTCCCGCCAGAACCTGGCGACGTTCTGCCAGACCTGGCTCGAGCCCGAGGTCCACGTGCTGATGGACCTGTGCCTCGACAAGAACATGATCGACAAGGACGAGTACCCGCAGACCGCGGAGCTCGAGGCGCGCTGCGTGCACATGCTCGCCGACCTCTGGAACTCCCCCGACGCCGCGAACACGATCGGGACGTCGACCACCGGGTCGAGCGAGGCCGCCATGCTCGGCGGTATGGCGCTGCTGTGGACGTGGCGCGCGCGCCGGCGTGCGGAGGGCAAGCCCGACCGACCGTCCCAACCTCGTCACCGGGCCGGTGCAGATCTGCTGGCACAAGTTCACCCGCTACTGGGACGTCGAGCACCGCGAGATGCCGATGGAGGGCGACCGACTCATCCTCACCCCCGAGGAGGTGGTCTCGCGGGTCGACGAGAACACCATCGGCGTCGTCCCGACCCTCGGCGTCACGTTCACCTGCCAGTACGAGCCGGTGGCCGAGATCGCGGCGGCGCTCGACGCGCTCCAGGCCGCGACCGGTCTCGACGTCCCGATGCACGTCGACGGTGCGAGCGGGGCGTTCGTGGCACCGTTCACCCGGCCCGACCTCGTGTGGGACTTCCGGATCGCCCGGGTGAAGTCGGTCAACGCGTCCGGCCACAAGTTCGGCCTCGCCCCCCTCGGTGTGGGCTGGGTCGTGTGGCGCGACACCGAGGACCTGCCCGAAGACCTCGTCTTCAAGGTCAACTACCTCGGCGGGAACATGCCGACCCTCGCGCTGAACTTCTCCCGTCCCGGCGGCCAGATCGCCGTGCAGTACTACAACTTCCTGCGCCTCGGGCACGAGGGCTACCGCAAGATCCACGAGGCCGGTCACGCCACCGCGCAGTTCCTGGCCCGGGAGATCGGGGCGATGGGACCCTTCGAGATCATCTACGACGGCGACCCCGGCACCGGCATCCCGGCCCTGGCCTGGAAGCTGCGCGAGGGCGTCGACCACGGCTTCACGCTGTTCGACCTCGCCGACCGGTTGCGGACGTCAGGCTGGCAGGTCCCGGCGTACACGCTGCCGACGAACCGCCAGGACCTCGCGATCCAGCGCATCCTCGTCCGTCACGACTGCAGCCGGGAGCTGGCGACGCTGCTGCTCGACGACTACCGCCGCGCCCTCGAGCACTTCGGGAAGCACCCGGTGACCAGCCCGCTCACGGCGGAGGAGGCCAGTGGGTTCTCCCACTGATCACACGCGGACATGACCGAGCACGTGGACATGACCTCGGCCCGGCAGACGCAGGTGGTGGCGCGCCACCGGAGCCTCATGGTGTGGGCCGCCCTCGGCTTCGCCGTCGGTTCGGTGCTGTTCGTCGTCGGCGTCCCGCTCAGCATGGACGGCTCGCTGCCGCCCGCGGTCGGCGGCTGGACCTTCTTCGTCGGTTCGGTCTTCTTCACCGCGGCCGGGACGCTCCAGGTGGTCGACGCCCGCCGCCCGGTCGACGAGCCGCTGGGGAGCGACCGGCATCGGTGGAGCCGCACCGACCGGCTCGACCTGCTCGCCGCACTCGTCCAGTGGGTCGGCACGGTGGCGTTCAACGTGACCACGCTGCGCGGCGCGCTCGACGCGGCCTCGCGGGCGTCCTACGACTCCTCGGCGGTCTGGCGCCCGGACGCCGTCGGCTCGGTGCTGTTCCTCGTGGCGAGCGCCGCGGCCCTGGCCCCGGAGGTCCGGTGGCGGCGCCACCAGCACGCGCGCGACCGGTCCTGGGCCATCGCCGCGGTCAACCTGCTCGGCTCGGTGTTCTTCGGCATCAGCGCCGTGGGTGCGTGGACCGACCCGTCCACGGGCGAGCTGGTCAGCCTCACCTGGTCCAATGTCGGGACCGTGCTCGGCGGTCTGTGCTTCCTCGTCGGCGCCGTGCTGCTCTTCCCGCGCAGCGCGCGATGATGTCGGCGAAGGGTGCGGCGCGCGGTCGGCGGCGTCGTGCTCCCTGCCCGACGAAGGAGCCGTGATGAGCAGCGCGCCGACCGGCTTCGTCGCGTCCCCGCAGGGGTTCACCGTGCTGGCCCCGGACGTCGCGCGGGCCCGGCTCGCCGAGCAGCAGGCGGGGTTCGTGGCGGTGCTCGGAGCGGGCGACCTGACGGCACCCGTGCCGACCTGCCCGGGCTGGACCCTCCGGGACCTGGCCTGGCACCTCGGGACGGTCCACCGGTGGGCCGCGAGCGCCGTCGCCGACGGCCGCCCGCACGAGCTCGAGGAGGGCGGCCCCACCGACCGGGACGACCTCGTCGCCTGGTACGCCGGTGCCGCGGACGCGCTGCTCGCCGTCCTCGACCGGACGCCGCCGGACGCCGAGTGCTGGAGCTTCGGCCCGAAGCCGCGGACGGCACGGTTCTGGTCGCGCCGGCAGGCGCACGAGACGGCGATGCACGGCCAGGACGCGCTGCTCGCCGTGCCGCACCTGCCGCGGCGGCCGGTCCCGACCGACCTTGCCGTCGACGGCGTCGACGAGGTCGTGACCCTGTTCCTCCCGCGCCAGGTGCACCTGCGCCGGATCCCGCCCCTGACCCGCTCGCTCGCCCTCCGCCCGAAGGAGTCGGGCGGCCTCCGGTGGGTGCTCGCCGGTGACGGCGCGACCCCGTCCGACGACCTGCCGGACGCCGAGGCGACGCTCGCCGGTCCCGCGCACCTGCTCGTCGGGGCGCTCTGGGGGCGGGTCGCGCTCGACGCCCCCGGGGTCGTCGTCGAGGGCGACCCGGACGCCGCAGCGGCGGTGCTCGGGGCGGGGATCACGCCCTGACGGGCCCGGGACACCCGCCGCGCCCTCAGCCGACGGCGTCGGACGGTGCCGTCGGATCGCCGGTCGTCCAGAGCGCGTACGCCGTCGCGAGGAGCATGAAGGCTGCGAGGAGCACCGCGGCGCCCGCGACGCCGCGGGTCCAGGCCGAGGACGTGGGCCGGACCCGCAGCACCGCGGCGACGCCGAGGGCGAGCGCCAGCAGCCCGAAGAGGCCCACGAGCGACCCGTAGAGGTCCGGCAGGGACCGCTCGGAGTTCGGGGTCCCGTCGAGCAGCTCCGGGTGGATCATGACGACGAACGGCGAGAAGCCCGTCGTCGTCGCGCCGACGACCGCGACGAGCAGCCCGGCGATCCCGAGTGCCTCAGGGGCGAAGACGGTGTCGAGCCACAGCCGGGCGCGGCCGGCCGCGACGTCGGCCGGCCCTTGGCCGTCCGTCGTGCCGTCCGTCGTGCCCGTGGTGACGACCTGGTCGTCGTCCGCGCCGCTGGGCGGCCACTCGTCGCGCGTGCCGTCGGGATCGGGCGTGACGTCGAGGTCTCCGCCGAGGGCAGGCGGCGCGCGCCGGTCGTCGGTGCCGATCGGCCACCGTCGCGGCGCAGGCGTGGGCAGCCCGGCCTCGTCGTCACCGAGGATCTCCACGGCTCACTGTAACTCCGGGGCACCAGCAGCGCCGGGAGCGCCGACGGCCCCCGCCGCGGGTGCGGCGGGGGCCGTCGGCCCGGTGCGCGTCACCGCGCGACCGGTGGATCAGGGGGTCTGATCAGAGGGGCCGGACGTTCGCGGCCTGCGGGCCCTTCTGGCCCTGCTGGACGTCGAACTCGACCCGCTGGTTCTCCTCCAGCGTCCGGTAGCCGGTCGACTGGATCGCCGAGTAGTGGACGAAGACGTCGGCCGCGCCGCCGTCCGGGGTGATGAAGCCGAAGCCCTTCTCACCGTTGAACCACTTGACGGTTCCCTGTGCCATGGTGATCTTCCTGCTCCTCGAGTGGGTGCGGTGCGGGTCCGGCTCCGTGCCGGTCCCGCGGCTGCTTCCGCGGTCTCGCCGTCCCACTTCCGCGAAGCCTCCGCCTGTCGGCGGACCTGCCCCAGATGTGGCAAACGCCCGCGGATCGGTGCTCCGCGGGCGTTCATGAACGTACGGGGAACTGCTTGTGCAACCAGCGAAGACGCTACCACGCGCGCCGAGCGGAGCGGAACGCCGCGAGAGGTGGAAAACGGGTGACCGGCCGTCCATCGCCGCCCGCTGTCCGTACCGGCAGAATCGTCTGGGATCCCAGACAGCAGGCGCGCCGCGGTTGGTGACGCGGACGGTGCCGAGGGTGTGACCTGGAGACATGACGCTCACCGACCTTCCCGCCGGCGCCACCGACCCGGATGCCGCGGCTCCCGCACCGGTCGCCGTCGGGCCTGCGCCGCTCACGGTCGCCGACGTCGTCGCCGTCGCCCGGCACGGCGCCCCCGTGACCCTGACCCCCGAAGCGCTCGACGCGGTCGCGGCGAGTCGCACCGCCGTCGAGGCCCTCGCCGCGAAGGACGAGCCGGTGTACGGCGTGTCGACGGGCTTCGGCGCGCTCGCAACCCTGCACATCCCGCCCCCGGACCGCGAGCGGCTCCAGCGCAGCCTCGTCCGCTCGCACGCCGCCGGTACCGGCCCGGAGGTCGAGCGCGAGGTCGTCCGGGCCCTCATGCTCCTGCGCCTGCACACCCTCGCGACCGGGCGGACCGGGGTCCGGACCGGAACGGCGCGCGCCTACGCCGCGATGCTCTCCGCCGGGATCACCCCCGTCGTCCACGAGTACGGCTCGCTCGGCTGCTCCGGCGACCTCGCGCCGCTGTCCGCCGTGGCCCTCGCGCTGACCGGCGAGGGGGACGTCCGGGACGCCGCCGGCACCCTGCTGCCCGCCGCCGAGGCGCTCGCCGCCGCCGGGCTCGAGCCGGTGACGCTGGCCGCGAAGGAGGGCCTGGCCCTCATCAACGGTACCGACGGCATGCTCGGGATGCTCGCCCTCGCCCTGGCCGACCTGCGCGGGCTGCTCCGGGTCGCGGACGTCGCCGCGGCGGCGAGCGTCGAGGCGCTCCTCGGCACCGACCGCGCGTTCGCCGCGGACCTCATGGCGCTGCGCCCGCACCCGGGGCAGGCCGCCTCGGCGGCGAACCTGCGCTCGGTGCTCGCCGGCTCGGGCGTCGTCGCGAGCCACCGGACGCCGGACTGCACGCGGGTGCAGGACGCCTACTCGCTGCGCTGCGCCCCGCAGGTGCACGGCGCCGCACGGGACACCGTCGCGCACGCGCAGGCCGTTGCCGACCGGGAGCTCGCCGCCGCGATCGACAACCCGGTCGTCACCGCGGACGGCCGGGTCGAGTCCAACGGCAACTTCCACGGCGCGCCCGTCGGGTACGTCCTGGACTTCCTCGCGATCGCCGTCGCGGACGTCGCGAGCATGAGCGAGCGCCGCACCGATCGGTTCCTCGACAAGGCCCGCAACCAGGGCCTGCCGCCCTTCCTTGCGCAGCAGGCCGGCGTCGACTCCGGGCTCATGATCGCGCAGTACAGCGCGGCCGGGATCGTCAGCGAGCTCAAGCGGCTGGCGGCGCCGGCGTCCGTCGACTCGATCCCGTCCTCGGCCATGCAGGAGGACCACGTGTCCATGGGCTGGCACGCCGCGCGCAAGCTGCGCCGCGCCGTCGACGGCCTGGCGTCGGTCCTCGCGATCGAGCTCCTCACCGCCCTGCGGGCCCTGGAGCTCCGGTGCGCCGCAACGGATCCCGCCCTCGTCCCCGCGCCCGCGACGGCAGCCGTGCTCACGCTCCTGCGCGAGCACGGGGTCGCCGGCCCGGGCCACGACCGTCACCTCGCGCCGGAGATCGGCGCCGTCACCGACCTCGTCCGCTCCGGCGCCGTCCTCGCCGGCGTCCAGACCGCCACGGGAGACCTGCGATGACCACCACCCCTTCCCCCGCGAGCCCCTCGGCCGCCGGCCCGCGCCCGGTGCGGGCCCCCCGCGGCTCGACGCTGTCCGCCCGCTCCTGGCAGACGGAGGCGCCGCTGCGGATGCTCATGAACAACCTCGACCCGGAGGTCGCCGAGCGCCCGGACGACCTCGTCGTCTACGGCGGCACCGGCAAGGCCGCGCGGGACTGGGCGTCGTTCGACGCGATCTGTCGCACCCTGCGCGGGCTCGCGGGCGACGAGACCCTCCTCGTGCAGTCCGGCCGGCCCGTCGGGGTGATGCGCACCCACGAATGGGCGCCGCGCGTCCTCATCGCGAACTCCAACCTCGTCGGGGACTGGGCGACGTGGCCGGAGTTCCGCCGCCTGGAGCACCTCGGCCTGACGATGTACGGCCAGATGACGGCCGGGTCGTGGATCTACATCGGCACCCAGGGCATCCTCCAGGGCACCTACGAGACGTTCGCCGCCGTTGCCGCCAAGCGGTTCGACGGCACGCTGGCGGGCACCCTCACGGTGACCGGCGGCTGCGGCGGGATGGGCGGTGCCCAGCCGCTCGCCGTGACGCTCAACGGTGGCGTCTGCCTCGTCGTCGACGTCGACGAGCATCGGCTGCGCCGCCGGGTCGAGACCCGCTACCTCGACGAGGTCGTCGACGGTGCGGTCCCGGACGGCGAGGGTGCCCGGACGTCGGCCGCCCTCGACGACGCGGTCCGCCGGGTGCTCGCGGCGAAGGCCGAGGGCCGGGCGCTGTCGGTCGGGCTCGTCGGCAACTGCGCCACCGTGCTCCCCGAGCTGCTGCGCCGTGGCGTCGACGTCGACGTCGTCACCGACCAGACGAGCGCGCACGACCCGCTGTCGTACCTGCCCGAGGGCGTGTCCCTCGCGGACTGGCACGACTACGCCGAGCGCAAGCCCGAGGAGTTCACCGACCGGGCCCGGGCCTCGATGGCCAGGCACGTCGAGGCGATGGTCGGCTTCCTGGACGCCGGGGCGGAGGTCTTCGACTACGGCAACTCGATCCGCGACGAGGCCCGGCTCGGCGGCTTCGACCGGGCGTTCGCCTTCCCCGGCTTCGTCCCGGCGTACATCCGGCCGCTGTTCTGCGAGGGCAAGGGCCCGTTCCGCTGGGCGGCCCTGTCCGGCGACCCCAAGGACATCGCCCGCACCGACCGCGCCGTCCTCGACCTCTTCCCGGACGACGACCGTCTGCACCGCTGGATCCGTGCCGCACAGGAGAAGGTCGCCTACCAGGGCCTGCCGGCCCGGATCTGCTGGCTGGGCTACGGCGAGCGGGACAAGGCGGGCCTTGCGTTCAACGACCTCGTCGCGCGCGGCGAGGTGGGCGCCCCGATCGTCATCGGCCGCGACCACCTCGACTGCGGCTCCGTCGCCTCGCCGTACCGGGAGACCGAGGCGATGCTCGACGGCTCGGACGCCATCGCCGACTGGCCGCTGCTCAACGGGCTCGTCGCGGCGTCGTCCGGGGCGACCTGGGTCTCGATCCACCACGGCGGCGGTGTCGGCATCGGCCGGTCGATCCACGCCGGCCAGGTCTGCGTCGCCGACGGCACGCCGCTCGCTGCCGCCAAGCTCGAGCGGGTCCTCACGAACGACCCGGGGATGGGCGTCATCCGGCACGTCGACGCCGGCTACGACCGGGCCGTGGAGGTGGCCGCCGAGCGCGGGGTCCGCACGCCGATGCGCGAGGGGTGAGGATGTCCCTGTGGATGGGACTCTGAACGGCGCGACGGACGGCACGACGGACGGCACGACGGACGGGGCGACGCACGACGGCTCCGAGGTGAACCGGCTGCTCGACGAGATCGCCGACATCGGCCGGGACCCCGAGACCGGTGGCTACCGGCGGTTCGCCTTCACCGGCGAGGACGTCGAGCTCGGCGCGTGGTTCGAGGCCGCGTGCCGGTCGCGCGGCCTCGACGTCACGACCGACCGGTGCGGCAACCAGTGGGCCTGGTGGGGCGACCCGGACGCCGCGGCCGCCGCGGGCCGGCCCGGGGTCGTCACCGGCAGCCATCTCGACTCGGTGCCGGACGGCGGACCGATGGACGGCCCGCTCGGTACGGCGTCCGCGCTCGCGGCGCTCGACCTGCTCCGCTCGCAGGGCTTCACGCCGGCCCGGCCGCTCGGCCTCGTCCGGTTCGTCGACGAGGAGGGCGCCCGCTACGGCCTCGCGTGCTCGGGCTCGCGGCTGCTCACCGGGATCTCCCGGCCGGAGTCGGTGCTCGGCCTGCGGGACGCCGCCGGGTCCACGTACGCCGAGGGGCTGCGGGCCGTCGGCGTCGACCCGGACGCGGCCGGCCGGGACGACGAGACGCTGCGCCGGGTCGGGGTCTTCGTCGAGCTCCACGTCGAGCAGGGGCGGTGGCTGTCGCGGCCCGAGGTCGACCGGCCCGTCGCCGCGGCGAGCCTGATCCGGGCCCACGGTCGCTGGCGGGCGGATCTGCTGGGCAAGGCCGACCACGCCGGCGCGACCCGGCTCGAGGACCGCGAGGACCCGATGCTCGAGCTCGCCCGGCTCGTGCCCGCCGTCCGCGCAGCGGCGGCCGCGGTGGCCGCCGTCGGCACCGTCGGCAAGCTCGACGTCCGGCCGAACGCGGTCAACGCGATCCCGTCCCGCGTCACGGCCTGGCTCGACGTCCGCGCGGACACCGAGGAGCAGGTCCGCGCGGTCCTCGCCGACCTCGCCGGACAGGGGTTCGCTGCCGTCGAGGAGTCCTGGACACCGGTGACCCGTCTTGACCCGGCGCTCGCCGACCGGGTCGCGGCCGCCGCCGGGCGGGCCGTCGGCCATCACCCCGCGGCACCGCCGGTCCCGGTCATCCCGACCGGAGCCGGGCACGACGCCGGGATCCTCGCCCAGCACGGCGTCCCGGCGGCGATGCTCTTCGTCCGCAACCCGACAGGGACGTCGCACGCCCCGGACGAGTTCGCCGAGCCCGCGGACCGGACGACCGGCGTCCGCGCGCTCGCGACCGTGCTCGCCGAGCTCTGTGCGTGACCGGGGACCTGTTCGCTCCGCACGCCGTGACCGCGCCCGCGGTCGCGGCGCAGATCGTGCTCGCGCGACTGCCGCTCGGTAGGGGAGGATCGGCGCCGTGACCAGAATGTGGTGGTGCGAGCACGCCTGGTTGCCGGGCGGACCCGCGGCGGGTGTCCGGGTCGAGGCCGACGCCGCCGGCCGGATCACCGCCGTGACGACCGACCTGCCGCCGGGCGACGGCGACACCCGGCTGGCCGGCCTCGTCGTCCCGGGCTTCGCGAACACCCACTCGCACGCCTTCCACCGCGCGCTGCGCGGCCGGACGAACCTCGACGGCGGCACGTTCTGGACGTGGCGCGACCGGATGTACGTCCTCGCCGACCGGCTCGACCCCGACTCCTACCGCGAGCTCGCGACCGCGGTGTACGGGGAGATGGTGCTCTCCGGGATCACGTGCGTCGGAGAGTTCCACTACCTGCACCACGGCCCCGGCGGCGCCCGCTACGGCGACCCGAACGCGATGGGCGAGGCGCTCCGGGACGCCGCGCACGCCGCGGGGATCCGGCTCACGCTGCTCGACACGTGCTACCTCACCGGCGCCATCGACGTCCAGCTCGAGGGGGTCCAGCGCCGGTTCGGCGACGGCGACGCCGAGAGCTGGGCCGACCGGGTGAGCATGATGAAGGACGACGAGGCGTTCCGGGTGGCCGCCGCCGTCCACTCCGTCCGCGCCGTCCCGCCCGAGGAGCTCGACGTGGTCGTCGAGGCCGCGGAGGACGACGACGGCCCGCGGCCGCTCCACGTGCACCTGTCCGAGCAGCCCGCCGAGAACGAGGCGTGCCTGCAGGTCTACGGCTGCACGCCGACGAAGCTGCTCGCCGACCACGGGGTCCTCGGCTCGGCGACGACCGCCGTCCACGCGACCCACCTCACGGCCGACGACATCACCCTCCTCGGCGACTCCCGGACGACGATCTGTATCTGCCCCACGACCGAGCGGGACCTCGCCGACGGGATCGGGCCCGCGCGGGCTCTCCGCGACGCCGGGTCGCCGCTCGCGCTCGGCAGCGACCAGCACGTCGTCGTCGACATGCTCGCCGAGAGCCGTGGCCTCGAGATGCACGAGCGGCTGCGGTCCGGCCACCGCGGCCGGTTCACCGTCGGCGAGCTCGTCGAGGCGCTCGCGCCGGCGGGGCACGCGGCGCTCGGCTGGCCGGAGGCCGGCCGGATCGAGGTCGGCTGTCTCGCCGACCTCGTATGCCTGCGGCTCGACTCGGTCCGGACGGCGGGCGCGCTGCCCGCCCAGGTCCCGCTCGTCGCGGCGGGCGGCGACGTCGACACCGTCGTCGTCTCCGGCCGCACCGTCGTCTCCGGAGGCCGGCACGTCCTGCTCGAGACGGACGCCGACACCCGGGTCGCGCACCGGCTCGCCGCCGCGGTGAGCCGCGCGTGGGGCGACCACTGACCGGGTGTGGCGCGGGCCCGGCGTGACGATGGCAACTGTACCGTCTGGACGGTACAGTCCGGACGGTAGAGTATTCGGCATGTCCACCGACGCCGGCAGCACCGTGAGCACCCGCGACCGGATCCTCGTCGCCGCGGAGGAGGTCGTCCTCACCGACGGCGTCTCCTGCCTGACCCTCGAGAAGGCGGCCGCGCGAGCCGGGATGAGCAAGGGGGGTGTGCTCTACCACTTCCGCACGAAGGACGCGCTCGTTGCGGCGATGGTCGACCGGCTCGCCGACCGCTTCGAGGACGGTATCCGGGCCCACCGTGCGCGCCGTCCGGAGCCCGGCGCGTTCGCCCGCGCCTACGTCGAGGAGTGCTTCGCGGAGCCGGTCACCGCGGACGAGATCCGCGACGAGCGGGTCGGCGCCGCGCTGCTCGCGGCCATCGCGAGCCAGCCCGAGCTGCTCGGCCCGCTTCGGGAGGCCTTCGCCGGGTGGCAGCGGGGGATCGAGCAGGACGCGGCCGACCCGGTCGCCGCGACGATCGTCCGCTTCGCCGCGGACGGGATGTGGCTCTCGGAGCTGTTCGGGATCGACGCCGTGACGCCGCAGATGAAGGACGCGGTCCGCGCCGAGCTGCTGAGGATGGTGAGCTGAGATGCTGCAGTCCACGAGCACCGCCAGGGCGTCGTCCCCGACGGTCGTCGTCGTGGCCCTCGCCGCCGCGAGCTTCCTCCAGTGGACCGGCGCCGCCGCCGTCCTGCCCTTGCTGCCGCTGTTCCTGCGCGAGCGGGGCAGCTCCGACGCCCTCATCGGCGCGGTCATGTCGGCGTACTTCGTCGGCGCGTTCGTCGCCCAGTACGTCGCCGGCCGGCTCGGCGACCGGATCGGGCACCGCACCGTGCTCCTCACCGGGCTCGTCGGCTACGCGGTCGCGAGCTGCGGGTTCCTCCTCGACGTCGCCGGGCCCGGGTACCTCGTGCTCCGGGCGGGTCAGGGTGCGATGGCCGGCGCCGCCCAGGTGGCGATGCTCGCGCTCGTCGCGCGCGCCGTCCGCGCCGACCTGCGCGGCCGGGCCTTCGCCGCCGTCTACGGCGGTGAGCTGGCCGGGGTCGCCGTCGGCCCGATCGTCGGCACCGTCGTCGGCCTGGCGAACATGGCCGAGCTGTTCGTCGTCTCGTCGGTCGGCGCCCTGCTCGCCGGAGTGCCTGTGCTCCTCGCCCGGCTGCGGCCGGTCGCCGCGGCGCCCGCGGCCGCCGAGCGGGCCGGGCTCGACTGGACCGGCTGGCGCGGCCGCGCGCTCGTCGGTGTCCTCGTCGCCGCGGTCGTCGGCGGCATCCTCACCGGGGTCTACGACGCCGTGTGGACGCTCCTGCTCGACCACCGTGGAGCCCTGGAGTGGCAGATCGGCCTGTCGTGGACGCTCTGGGCCGTCCCGTTCGTCGTCGTCACCCCCCTCGCCGGCTGGCTGGCCGACCACTACGACCGCCGCGTGCTCGTCGTGGGCGCGATCGTGTCGTCCGTCGTCCTCGGGGTCGTGTACCCGTTCATCGAGTCGCTGCCGTGGCTCATCGGGCTGGGCGCGATCGAGTCGATCGGGGTCGCGATGGCGATGCCCGCGGCCCAGTCGCTCCTCGCGCAGGCCGCGCCGGAGGCGGCCGCCGGCCGGGCGATGGGGCTCTTCGCGAGCATCCAGACCGCGGCGGTCGCGGCGTCCGCAGGGGTCAGCGGCGGGTTCTTCGCGATCGCCCCGTGGGTGCCCTTCGTCGCCGTCGCGGCGGTCTCCGTCGTCCTCACCGCGGCGCTTCCCGTCGTGTGGCGCGGCGTGCCCGGGCGGGTGCGGGTGCCGGACGCCGCTGCGGACGCAGTACCCGCAGCGGGCGCGGTCCCGGCGTCCGGGACCATGGATGCGTGACCGCGCCCCTCAACCGCGGAGGGCGGCGGCGATCCGGGCGATCTGGGCCGGGCCGACCCGGCAGCAGCCGCCGACGAGGCGGGCGCCGGCCTCGACCCACGACGCGACGTCCGATGCGGCGAAGTCCGGCGTCCCCCGCCAGACCCGGGCCGCGCCGTCCCACGTCTCGCCGCTGTTCGGGTAGGCGACGACCGGCTTCTCCGCCGACCGCGCTGCCTCGATCGCCGGCAGCAGCCCGGCCGGGTCGGTGCAGTTGACACCGACCGCGACGACGGTGTCGACCCCGCGGGCGAGCGCGAAGACGGACGCCGCGTCCTCACCGCGGCGGGTGCGCGCGACGCCGTCCGGACCGGTGACCGTCGTGAGCGACACCCAGCCCGGGACGCCGACCCTGTCGAGCGCGGCGACGAGCGCCTCGGCCTCGACGGCGACCGGGACGGTCTCGCACGCGAGGACGTCGGCCCCCGCCCCGGCGAGCGCCTCGAGCCGGGGCAGGTGCCATGCGGTGAGCTCGGCGGCCGTCATCGTCGCCGCGTAGGAGCCCACGTACTCCTCGCCGTTCGCCAGGTACGCGCCGTACGGGCCGGCGGATCCGGCGACCCAGCGAGGCAGGCCGTCCGTCGCCGCGTCGTCCATCGCCTCCCGGGCCAGCCGCACCGAGAGCCGCATGAGCCGCGCGGCCTCGGCGCGGTCGATCCCGGCCGCGGCGAAGCCGTCGAAGGTCGCCTGGTACGAGGCCGACGTCGCGACCCGGGCCCCCGCGGACGCGAACGCCGCGTGCGCCGCGCGGACGGCGTCCGGGGCGTCGCGCAGGAGCACCGCCGACCACAGGTCGCCGGAGATGTCGTGACCCATCTCCTCGAGCCGGGTCGACAGGCCGCCGTCGAGGACGACGGTCCCCGCGGCGAGGGCGTCGGCGAGCGTGCCGGTCGGCGCGGCGGACATCGGGCCATCATCGCGGGCTAGGTTTCGTCCATGTCCCGCAGCCTCCTCGTGACCGGCATCGGCGAGCTCACGACGAACGACCCCGAGACCGGGCTCCTGCATGACGGCGCGGTCGTGGTGGACGGCGGGCGGGTCGCCTGGGTCGGGCGCGGGGCGTCCGCGCCGGACGCCGACGCCACGGTCGACGTCGGCGGCCGGGCCGTCGTCCCGGGGTTCGTCGACGCGCACGCCCACCTCGTCTTCGCCGGGGACCGGGCGGTCGAGTTCGAGGCCCGGATGTCCGGCACCGCCTACGCCGCGGGCGGGATCCGGACGACGGTCGCGGCGACCCGGGCGGCGAGCGACGAGGCGCTCCAGGCCCGCGCGGCGCGGCTCGTCGCGGAGATGCGGCGGCAGGGCACGACGACCGTGGAGATCAAGTCGGGCTACGGGCTCACCGTGCACGACGAGGCGCGCAGCCTCGCCGTCGCCGCCACCCTGACCCCGGAGACGACGTACCTCGGCGCGCACGTCGTCGCGCCGGAGTACGCCGACGACCCGGCCGGGTACGTCGGACCTCGTCACCGGTCCGATGCTCGACGCGTGCGCGCCGCACGCCCGGTGGGTCGACGTGTTCTGCGAGCGCGGCGCGTTCGACGCGGACGCCGCGCGCGCCGTCCTGCGCGCCGGTACCGCCCGCGGGCTGCTCGTCCGGGTGCACGCGAACCAGCTCGGCGAGGGGCCGGGCGTCCAGGTCGCCGCCGAGTGCGGTGCGGTCTCCGCCGACCACTGCACCCACCTGACCGACGCGGACGTCGCGACGCTGCGCGATGCCGGGGTTGTCGCGACCCTGCTGCCCGGCGCGGAGTTCTCGACCCGCTCGCCGTACCCCGACGCCCGCCGGCTCCTCGACGCCGGGGTCACCGTCGCGCTCGCCACCGACTGCAACCCGGGCTCGTCGTACACCTCCTCCATGCCGTTCTGCATCGCCGTCGCCGTCCGGGACATGCGGATGACCCCGGCCGAGGCGTTGTGGTCCGCGACCGCGGGCGGGGCCGCGTCGCTGGGCCGCGACGACGTCGGGGTGGTCCGGCCCGGCGCCCGCGCCGACCTGGCCGTCCTCGACGCGCCCTCGTTCGTGCACCTCGCCTACCGGCCGGGCGTGCCGCTCGTCGCCGGGGTGGTGCTCGGGGGCGTCCCCGAGCCGTCCCTCATCACGGGCTGAGTGCCGAGTCCCCGCGACGAGGCCGGTCGACGCATCGCCGGCGCGCGCCTAGAGTGCTGGAACGGCCTGCGGCGCAGGGCATCCGGGCGGCGGCCTGGGGAAGCACGGGGAGGTGCGGTGGCCACGAGGACCCTCGACCTCATCCAGCTCAAGGTCTGGAGCGTGCGGCTGTGCCGCCTCGATGACGTCGACCCGTTGCGGGTCGTCGCCGCACTCGGGGTCGGGACCGCGCCGGCGGCGTACATCCGCGGGGTGGGCCGGATGGAACCGCCGCCGTTCGGGACGTCGCGGTGCGAGGTCGGCGTCGTCCAGGGCCGCTTCCGCTCCCTGCTCTTCACCTTCCGGGAGCCGGACATCACCCGGCACGACCTCGAGGACGCCCTCGGTCAGGGGACGGTGCTGCGCCGCGTCCGGCCGCTCAGCGACTACCAGGTCGGCTACCGGGTCGTCGTCCCGGAGGCCCCGTACAGCTGCGACGTCGTCGCGTGGTTCGCGCAGCGACCGCTGCAGCACAGCGTCGCGACGCGGGTCATGCTCCGCCGTCGCCGCGGCTGCGCAGCCCCGCCGGACGGTCAGGCCCTGCGGACGAGGGCCTTCGGCAGGGAGCCGGTCGAGCGGCGGTAGTAGTTCGCCGCCTTCCGCACGGCGACGAGGCGGACCACGCCGACGACGACGCCGCACAAGGCGGCCCAGGCGACGGCCTCGCCCCAGTCGGTGTCGGGGTCCTCCGGGATCGTCGGCGGCGGCGTGCCGGTCGCCACCCGCCAGGCAGCCGAGAGGCCCCTCTGCGCGGCCGCTGCCGCGAGCACGGCCGATCCGGTTCCGAGGACCTTCCAGCCGAGGCCACCCATGTCCGCACTCCCGTTCGTCGACGTCGCCGACGATCCTCCCGCACCCGCGACGACGTGGCGAGGAGAGCCGTTCCTCAGTTGTCACTTTCGGTATGTGAATGGGAACTTAAAGTGACACGATGACGACACCCCGCGGGGAAGCTGCCGGGGTGTGTCGCGCCGGGACCCACCGAACGGTCGGGCCGTCCGTCGTATCCGGTCCACCGGACGTCGCTCTGCATGTCGGGAGCCACGCCCCCGACCCGCGGGGGCGGGTCGGGCGGACGCCAGATCCGTGACGGTCACACGGGCGGCGGGTCGGATGCCGCCCCGCCACCGCTGCCGAGGAGCTCGAACGACGATGCTCACGACCCTGCCTGCCGCACCGGCACCTGCCGGACCTCCGGTCGTCCTGCGGACCGCCGGCAACGGGACGCCGCCCGGCACCGCGACCGCGCCGCTTCCGCAGACCGCCGCCCCGCTCGCGGACCTGCTGCGCCGCGAGATCGCGGCCGAGGCACGCTGGACGGTCCCGGCACACCTCGGCGGGACCGCCGCCTGCGGTGAGGCGCTCGGCCTCCTCGGCGAGCGGATCCACCGGGCCGACCTCTGGCCCGACCAGACCGCGTTCGCCGCGGCGCTGCGCGACGCCGAGGCGCTCGCGGCCCAGGCGTACGGCGCCGCCCACGCATGGCTGCTCACGAGCGGCGCGACCGGCGGCAACCACGCCTGGGTCGCGGCCACGGTCCGCGCAGGCGAGACGGTCGTCGTCGACGGCGCGTGCCACACCTCGGTCCTTGCGGCGCTCGGCGCCCGGTACGGCGCCCGGCCGCTCTGGGTGCCGCGCGACCTGCACCCCGACCTCGGCCTGCCGATGCCGCTGCGCGCCGCAGACGTCGACGCGGTGCTGCGGACGGCGCCGGACGGCGTCCGACAGGTCGTCGTCACGAGTCCCACGTACTCGGGGGTCGTCAGCGACCTCGCCGAGATCGCCGACGTGTGCCGGCGTCGCGGTGTCGACCTCTACGTCGACCAGGCGTGGGCGCCGCACTTCGCGCTCACGGCCGAGGCGGCGGACGGCCTGCGCTCGGGGGCGGCGGGCATGGTCGTGAGCCAGCACAAGACCGGGTCGGCCCTGAGCGGGGCGGCGGTCCTCCTCGCGGCCCGGGGCGCGGACCCCGACCGCGTCGACCGGATCACCCGGGCCGTCGGCGACCTGCGCTCGACGAGCCCGCTGCTGCCCGTGCTCGTCTCGTCCGACCTGGCCCGACGTGCGCTCAGCACCGTGGGGGGTCCGGGGGTCCGTCGGGCGGTCGCGCTCGTCGAGGCACTCGCCCGTCGGCTCGAGGAGGTCGCCGGCGTCCGGGTCGTCACCGCGGCGGATATGGCCGCCGCCGTACCCGCCGGAGACCGCGGGGAGCTCCGGGTCGACCCGCTCAAGCTCGTCGTCGACGTGACGGGCCTGGCCCGGACCGGGTGGGAGGTCGCCGCCGGCCTGCGTGGACGCGGTGTCCTCGTCGAGGGCGCCGACCTCGAGCGGCTTTACCTCGTGAACCCCGCGCACGTCACCGCGGAGGCACTCACGGCGCATGTCCGCGCCCACGACGCCCTGATCGCGGCGCTCGACGCGATCGGCGCCGACGTCCGTGCCGCCGGTGCCGGCCCCGAGCGCCTCCGGTTCAGCGGGCCGCTCTGGGCCCGCGCCCGCGGCGAGCAGCTGCTCCCGCCGTCCCACGCCCTGGAGCGTCCGTGGACCCGGGTCCCGCTGCCGGACGCCGTCGGCCGGGTCGCCGCCGAGTGCGTGTCGCCGTACCCGCCCGGCGTCCCGGTCATGGTGCCGGGTGCGGTCGTCACCGAGGAGGCGGTCCGGATCGTCGAGCAGGTCCGGACGGCCGGCGGCCAGATCCACGGCACGGCCGACCCGACCGGGGCGAGCGTGGCCGTCGTGGCGGACCCGGGGGCACCGTGACGGCCCCCGGGTCCCTTCGACCCCATCACACGCATGTTTCGACCGCGGGACGCCGCTGTAACCGTTCCGCGGACGGACATCGACGAGCAGCTGGCGGCGGAGGAGGACAGCGAGCGCGGACGAGCCCGTCCAACCTCGGCCGTCAATACGCTAGGGACGGGCGGGCCGGATCCGGCCCCGCGAGGCCGGGAGGGTCGATGCCGCCGCTCGACGGGGTGCTGGTCGTCGCGCTCGAGCAGGCGGTGGCCGCGCCGCTCGCGACCCGGCACCTCGCCGACCTCGGCGCCCGGGTGGTCAAGATCGAGCGTCCGGGCGGCGGCGACTTCGCACGCGACTACGACCACACCGTCCGCGGGATGTCGAGCCATTTCGTGTGGCTCAACCGGGGCAAGGAGTCGGTCGAGCTCGACCTCAAGGACCCCGCCGGCCTCGCCGTCGTCGAGGCCCTCCTGACCCGG
This sequence comes from uncultured Actinomycetota bacterium, assembly GCA_963750565.1. Taxonomy (GTDB): domain Bacteria; phylum Actinomycetota; class Actinomycetes; order Actinomycetales; family Kineosporiaceae; genus R-H-3. Next base: position 353,519 of record CAVVRA010000004.1, read on the forward strand.
GCCGACGTCTTCGTCCAGAACCTCGCGCCGGGAGCCGCCGACCGGCTGGGCCTGGGCGCCGAGCGCCTGCGCGAGCGCTACCCACGGCTCGTCGTCTGCTCGGTGAGCGGGTACGGCGGCAGCGGGCCCTACCGCGACGCGAAGGCGTACGACGCGCTCGTCCAGGCCGAGACCGGCGTCGTCGCGGTGACCGGGTCGCCGCAGGAGCCCGCGAAGGCCGGCATCCCGGTCGCCGACATCGGGGCAGGGGTGTACGCGTTCTCCGGGATCCTCGCGGCGCTCCTCGAGCGCGGGCGGACGGGCGAGGGCGTCGTCGTCGAGGTGAGCCTCTTCGACGCGCTCGTCGAGTGGATGGGCTACCCGCTCTACTACACGCGCTACGGCGGCACCCCGCCGCCGCGGGCGGGCACGAGCCACGCGGCGATCGCGCCGTACGGCGTCTACGCCGCGGGCGACGGCACCCGGGTCGTCCTGTCGGTGCAGAGCGAGCGCGAATGGGTCTCGTTCTGCACCCACGTCCTCCGGGCGCCGGACGTCGCGACCGACCCCCGCTTCGACTCCGTCGCCCGCCGGGTCGCGCACCGCCCGGCGCTCGACGCAGTCATCGACGGGGCGCTCGCCGGGACGGACGGCGCGGAGCTCGAGCGCCGCCTCGAGGCGGGCCGGATCGCGCACTCCCGGCTCCGGGACGTCACCGAGGTTCTCGACCACCCGCAGCTCGTCGCCCGCGACCGGTGGGCGACGATCGGCTCACCCGTCGGTGACCTCCTCGCCGTCCGGCCGCCGATCACGTTCGCCGGGACGGAGCCGGCGCTCGGCCGGGTGCCCGCGGTCGGCGAGCACACCGCGGCCGTCCTCGCCGAGCTCGGGCTGACCCCGCCCGGCGGCGGCCCGGGCGGCGGGGCTCAGACGGCGAGCGGGTCGACGACGTCGTAGTCGCCGACGTGGGCGGCGAGCCCGGACACGTGGTGGGTCCGGTCACCGACGACCTGCTCGATGAACGTCAGCCGGGTCGTGTAGTGCCCGACGGCGTACTCGTCGGTCATCCCGATGCCGCCGTGGAGCTGGATCGCCTCCTGGCCGATGTGCCGACCGGCGACGCCGACCTGCAGCGCGGCGCGGGCCGCGGCCGTCCGGACGTCGCCGCCGTCGGCGAGCACGAGCGTCGCCCAGAGCGCGACGCTCCGGGCGAGCTCGACGCAGACGTACATGTCCGCGGCGCGGAACGTCAGGGCCTGGAACGCCTTGAGCGGTACCCCGAACTGCGTGCGGGTCTTGAGGTACTCCGTCGTGAGGCCGAGCGCGGTGGCCATGGCGCCGACCGCCTCGTGGCAGTACGCGACGTGGGCGTGCGCCGTCGCGAGGGCGAGCGCGTCGGTGGCGTCCGCGCCCGGCTCGCCGAGCGGGGCCGCCGGGGTGCCGGCGAAGGTCACCCGGGCCGCCCGGCCGCCGTCGTAGGTCGGGTAGCCGACCCGGTCGAGGCCGGCGGCGTCCGGCTCCACGGTGAACAGCGCCGTCCGGCCGTCGACGGCCGCGGAGACGACGAGGAGGTCGGCCCGCGCGCCGTTCGGCACGGGCTCCTTGACGCCGTCGAGCCGCCAGCCGTCGCCGTCCCCGGCGGCGGTCACCGCGGACGGCGCCGCGCCCCAGGTGGCGCCGGGTTCGACGTGTGCGAAGGCAGGCAGGAGAGCGCCCTCGGCGACGGCGGACAGGATCCGGGCGCGCTGATCGGCGGTGCCTGCCGCGGCGACGAGGCCGCCGGTGAGCACGGCCGCCTCGACGAACGGCTCCGGCGCGAGGATGCGGCCGACCTGCTCGGCGACGAGCGCGACCTCGACGGGGCCGGCGCCCATCCCGCCGTCCGCCTCGGCGAACGGCAGCCCGAGGATGCCCATCTCCGCGAGCTTCTGCCACATCGACTCGTCGAACCCCGGGTCCTTCGCCGTCGCCGCGCGGCGGCCGTCGATGCCGGCGTAGGCGGAGGTCAGCAGCTTGCGGACGGCGTCGCGCAGCGCCTCCTGCTCGGCGTCGAGCTCGAAGTCCATCGTCGGCCCCTCACAGTCCCAGGATCGTGCCGGCGATGATCCGTCGCTGGACCTCGTTCGACCCGCCGTAGATGGACGCCTTGCGCAGGTTGAGGTAGCGCTGGGCCGAGACCCGCGCCCACTCCTCGACGCCCGAGCCGGCGCCGGCGCCGGAGGCGATCCCGCCGGGCCCGGCGAGGTCGACGAGGAGCTCACTGACCGCCTGCTGCAGCTGGCTGCCCTTGAGCTTGAGCACCGATGACGCCGGGTGCAGCCTGCCGTCCGCGGAGGTCGCGACGACCCGCAGCGCGGTGAGCTCGAGCGCGAGCAGCTCGTTCTCCAGCGCAGCGATGCGGGTCCCCACGAGGGGGTCGGCGAGCCGGTCTTTCGCGTGCTCCTTGGCCTGCGCGAGAACGCGTTTCGTCGCCGCGACGGGCGCGACCCCGACGCGCTCGTTGCCGAGGAGGAACTTCGCGTACGTCCAGCCCGTGTTCTCCTCGCCGACGAGGTTCTCCGCGGGGACCCGGACGTCCTCGAACCAGACCTCGTTGACCTCGTGGCCGCCGTCGATGAGCTTGATCGGCCGGACGGTCACGCCGGGGGACGTCAGGTCGACGAGGAGGAACGAGATGCCGAGCTGCTTCCTCGGTGCCGCGGGGTCGGTCCGGACCAGGGTGAAGATCCAGTCGCCGTACTGGCCGAGCGTCGTCCACGTCTTCTGGCCGTTGACGACGTAGTGGTCGCCGTCCCGGACCGCCGCGGTGCGCAGCGAGGCGAGGTCCGAGCCGGCGTCCGGCTCGGAGAAGCCCTGCGACCACCAGATGTCGAGGTTGGCGGTCGGTGGGAGGAACCGCTCCTGCTGCGCGCGGGACCCGAACGTCGCGATGACCGGGCCCACCATGGAGGTGTTGAACGACAGCGGCGGCGGAACGCACGCGAGCTGCATCTCCTCGTGCCAGAGGTGCCGCTGCAGCGACGTCCAGCCCCGTCCGCCCCACTCGGCCGGCCACGCGGGGACTGCCAGGCCCGCCGCGTTGAGGATGCGCTGGGACTCGACGACGTCGTCCTTCGTCAGCTCCCGCCGCTCGGCGACGGCGGTACGGATCCGTTCCGGCACCCGGGTCGTGAAGAACGCCCGCATCTCCTCGCGGAAGGCGGCGTCCCCCGGGGACAGCCGAAGTCGCATCGTCGGGCTCCCTCGCCGGTGGGGGGGCGCCGGTCTGAACGACCGGCTCTCGCAGCGTACGCAGCCGGTGCGGTCTCGGCGAGGGGTCGCCGGGGCGGGCGCCGGGACCGGCTGCCGGGCCACGCACGTCCGGGTGATGCCGCTCACAGCTCGCGCTCGGCGAGCTCGCGGAAGTCGTCGGGGACGCCGCCGGCGCGGGTCAGCTCGTCGGGCACGTACCCGACGGCGTGCCGGCCGAACTTCTCCCGGACGGCGTCGACGGTGCGGTCGACGGCCCAGCGCGCCGAGCCCGTGCGCGATCCCGGCCGGTGCGGGTCGTCCGGCTGGAGCGGCAGCTCGAGCTGGAGGCTCCGCTGGGTGTCGAGGTTCGACACCGAGACCGCGAGCAGGGTGATCTCGGGCAGCGGGTCACCCTGATCGCGGATGGCCTGCCACGCCAGACGCTCGGCAACCTCGGTCAGCGTGAGGGTCGCGCAGACGGCCGCGGGCAGCGTCGCGGACCGGGTCACCGAACGCATGCCCGTGAAGCGGACCCGGACGGTGATCGTGCGACCCGCGCGCTCCTTGGCCCGCAGCCGGGTCGCCACCCGGTCGCAGAGGTGGGCGAGGACGGCGCGGACGAGCTCGGGGCTCGGGTCGCGCCGTCCGAGGGCGGACTGCGCACCGACCGAACGCGCCCGCCCGGAGGTGACGATGCGGCGTGGGTCGTCGTTGTGCGAAAGGGCGCTGAGCTTGGCCCCGACGGCCTCGCCGAGCAGGCGTTCCAGGGCGGACGACGGCGTCGACGCGAGGTCGCCGATCGTGCTGATGCCGCGGTCGGCGAGGCGCTGCCGCGCGACCGGACCGACGCCCCACATGAGCCCGACGGGCAGCGGCGCGAGGAACTCCCGCTCGGTGTCCGGCTCGACGACGACGAGCCCGTCGGGCTTGGCGACCTGGGAGGCGACCTTCGCGAGGTGCTTCGTCCGGGCCGCGCCGACGGAGATCGGCAGCCCGATCTCGGTCCGCACTCGCTGCCGGATCCGGGCGGCGATCGTCGCCGGCGGTCCGAAGAGGTGTGTCGCGCCCGAGACGTCGAGGAAGGCCTCGTCGATGGAGATCCGCTCCACGGCGGGCGTCATGTCGTGGAGCACCGCCATGACGTCGTCCGCGAGCCGCTGGTACTCGCGGAAGTGGCCGCCGACGAAGCGGATCGCCGGGCAGAGCCGGCGCGCCCGCCATCCGGGCATCCCGCCGTGGACGCCGAACGCCTTCGCCTCGTACGACGCGGCAAGGACGACCCCGCCGCGGTCGCTGCCGCCGACCGCGATCGGCCTGCCGCGCAGCGCCGGGTCGAGGAGCTGCTCGACCGAGGCGTAGAAGGCGTCGAGGTCGGCGTGCAGGATCGTCGGGCCCGCCCGCATCCCACCAGCGTATTCGAACATGTGTTCGAACGCCAGGGTCCGGGAGGTGGAGAGGAGCCAGGCGTCCGGGACGGGGGGAGGTCCACTCACCGAGGCGTGCACTGCTCCACGAGTGGCAGGAGGGCGGAGCGGAGCGCGGGCGACAACCCGGCATCCCCGGGCGAGCAGCGGACCACCGTGACGGCCCGAGGTGGACGTCGAGCCGGCCGGCACCGGCGCCCGCCGCTTCGTGCCCGCTTCGCGTCGTGGAGCGGTGCACGCCGCGTGGAGCGCAGGCCCGTGTCCCGGCTTCGCTGCCCCGGGTCGTGAAGCGTGTCTCAGCCACCCAGAGCGCGCTCGAAGCCCTCCGGGATGATCAGGTCGGACGGCGACAGGTCCCTGACGCTCGCGTGGCCGAGGCCGAGGAGGGTCGAGTCGATCCCGAGCCGGAGGATGTCGAGGACGTTCTCGACTCCGTGCTGGCCGCCGGCGGCGAGTCCCCAGAGGGAGGCGCGACCGATCATGACGGCCTTCGCGCCGAGGGCGAGGGCCTTGACGACGTCGCTGCCGCGGCGCACGCCGCCGTCGAGGAGCAGCTCGACCTGGTCGCCGACCGCGCGGGAGAGTACGGGCAGGGCGCGGATCGAGGCCGGGGTGCCGTCGATGTTGTTGCCGCCATGGTTGGAGACCGAGATCGCCGAGACGCCGGTGTCGACCGCCCGCTTGGCGTCGTCGACGCGCATGATGCCCTTGAGCATGAACGGCCCGTCCCACCGGCTGCGCAGCCAGGCGATGTCGTCCCAGGTCGGCGGCGGGGTGCCCATCCACTGGCCGTAGGCGCCGAAGAAGCTCGGGGCGGGGTCGCCGGGCGGGGCCATGTTCGGCACCTCGAGGCCGGGTGGTCCCAGGGTGCGGGCCCACTCGAGGAACCAGCGCGGCTTGGTGATCGCCTCGGGCATCCGGGTGACGATGGTCTTGAGGTCGACCTTGTCGGGGATCTTCGGCGAGCCCCAGTCGCGGGCGTGGGAGAACGACCAGTCGAGGGTGGCGATGATCCCGGCCGCGCCCGCGCTGCGGGCCCGGTCGAGGCGCTGGGCGATCTCGTCCCGGCTGCCGCACCAGTAGATCTGGAAGAACGTCTTCGGGTTGGCGGCGACGACCTCCTCGATCGGCTTGGACGCGAACGAGGACAGCCCCATCGCGGTCCCGCGGGCGGCCGCGGCGCGGGCGACGGCGATCTCGCCGTCGGGGTGCACGGCCTGGACGCCGGTCGGGGAGATGAGCACGGGAAGCGAGACGTCCTGCCCCATGACCGTCGTCGACAGGTCGCGGGCCGCGGCCGAGCCCGCGACGTGCGGGGCGAACCCGAGCTCGCTCCACGCCGCGAGGTTGTCCCGGAGGGTCTGACCGGCCTCGGAGCCGGCCACGAGCGCCATGTACACGCTCTTGGGCAGCCGCTTCTTGGCCAGCCGTTGCGCGTGGGCGACGGTCTCGTACCACTCCTGTCGACGTCTGACGGGCATCACGGGCTCCTTCAGCGGGTCCTTCGGCAGGTCCTGGTCCTCGAGCCCGGGTGCGTGCGCACACCGTCGGCTCGGCAGCGACGGTAGTCGAGGTGTGACGCACGGACCAGGCTCGGGACGCTCAGGCCCCGAAGACGAGGAACGAGGCGGCCGTCGCCTCGGCGAGCGGGTCGCCGGCGCTGCACGCCCGCGCCCGGAACGCGGCCGCGGGCAGGCCGAGCCCCTCGGCGAGGCCCGCGTGCAGGTCGACCATGAGCCGGACGGTCGCCTCGTCGTGCACGGGCGAGATCGGCGCGAGGACGCCGGTCGTGCCGAGCGACACCAGGCACGTCACCATCCCGAGCAGCTCGTCGGCACCGGCGGGGGCCATCCGCCCCGAGTCGCAGCTCGCGAGGACCATGCGGTGCGGCGGACGGGCGAGTCGTTCGAGGTCGAAGACGGTCAGCGGGCCGTCGGCGAGCTGGAGCGCCGAGAACTGCGGGTTGTCGGACCGGAAGACCCCGTGCGCCGCGACGTGGGCGAGGGCGGCGCCGTCGAGGGCCGCGAGCACCCGCTCGGCCGTCGCGTCCGGCCCGGTGAGGACGGCGGGGTCGGGGTGTGCCGCGACGAGCGGGCGGATCTCGCCGCCACCGGTCGCGAGGCCCGGCCCGGAGACGAGGACGACGTGCCCGGCGTCCGGCGGCTGCGTCGCCGCGGCACGGGCCCACAGCCGGGTCGACGGGGCGAGCGCGACGACCCGGCCGGTGAGGGCGGGCAGGAGGGTCCACGGCGCCGCGTAGAGCCGGGCGGGGGCGACCAGGACGACGTCGGGGGCGTCGTCCTGGCTCGTGCGCTCGACCTCGGCGGTGGCGCCGCCGAGCAGCCGGGCCTGCAGCTCGCGACCGGCGGCGGCGAGCAGGACGTCGCCGTGCCGGGCCGTGCCGCGGGCCATCCGGCGCAGCAGGGCCTGGGCGTGCTGGACGGCGGTCGCCGCGGCCTCCGCGGGGCCTACTTCGTGGAGCCGAGCCCGCCGGCCGTGCACCGTCGCGGCGAAGAGCGTGCCGTCGACCTCGACGAGCTCGACGACGACCACGTCGGCCGAGATGTCGGGTGCGACGGTGTGAGCGCGGCCGGCTCGTCCCGGCGTGCCCTCGCGGCGCAGTGCCCGGGCCCGGACGGACGCCTCGAGGGCGTCCCGGCGGCGGCGTAGCCGGCGCGCGGTCTCCTCGTCGCCCTGCCGCTCGAGCTGCCGGCTGACGTCCCGGAGCGCAGCGAGCTCCGCCGAGAGCACCCGGTCCTCGCGCTCGGTGGCCGGCGGCGGCAGCCACAGCGTCGAGCGGAGCCGCTCGTTCCACCGGACGACGAGTCGTGGGTCGCGCCGGGCGACGGCGTACCGCAGGGCGAGCCGGACGAGGTCGCGGCCGTGCGTCGTCGCCGTGGCACGGGCCTCGGTGGCGCCGAGGGAGATCCGGTACTCGTCGAGGACGTCGAGGCCGCGCGCGCAGGCGGCGAGCATGGCCCGCGGACGGCCCTCGACGTCGCACAGCATCGCCTGCGCGAGCCAGCCGGTGACCCGGTCGATCGCCGACCCGCGGTGCCGGGAGCCCGCCGCGACCCGCAGGTGCGGCAGCGCCCTCTCCGGACGGCGCGCGGCGAGCGCCAGCCGGGCGGCGAGCAGGTGGGCCCGGACGGACTCGTCGGGTGCGAGCAGGCTCAGCCGGTCCGCGACCTCGCTCGCGAGGGCCGGTGCCGTACGCCGCGTCGGTCCGAGGGACAGTGCCGCCTCGAGCTCGGCGACCCGGGCCAGGTCCGCCCCCACGACGCGGCCCTGGGCGGCGAACATCCGCCGCGCCCGCCGCGCGTGGTCCCGGGCATCCCTCGGGCGGCCTGCGGCGCTCGCCGCCCGTGCGGCGAACAGGGCGAGGGTCGCGACCGACGTGGCCTGCCCGCGCAGGGACCGAGCCCGGTCCAGACCCGTCTCCGCGGTCCGCAGGGCGTCCTGCGCGAGCCCGGCCGCGAGGAGGAGCACGCACTCGTCGGTGAAGACCTCGGAGAAGAACAGGCCGAGCTCGGCGAACTGCTGCCCCGACTCGTCGTACAGCCGGAGCGCCTTCGGCAGCTGACCGGCCGCGGCGGCCACGGTGCCCTGGTTGTACCGCGCGATGGCGGTCTCCAGGTGCTGGCCGGCGGCGTCGAAGCAGTCCTCCGCGAACGAGAAGTCGGCCTCCGCCAGCCGGGTGTTGCCCAGGGCCAGCGCTGCGAGCCCACGGTTGTTGTGGGCCCGGGCCTGCCAAACCGGGTCCCGGGCCGGGCGCAGCAGCGTCACCGCCGTGGTCAGCTCGGCCAAGGCCTCGTCGAACCGGCCGCTGAGAGTGAGGACGTACCCGAGCCGGACGAGCACCCGACCGGCCGTCGCGCCCCGGACGAGCGACCGTGCCTGCGTCAGGCAGTCGATCCCCGCGACGAAGTCGCCGGCGAGCGCGTGGGTGATTCCCAGGCTGGACAGGACGTCGGCGACTCCGTCGGCGTTCCCCGCACGGCGCTGCAGACGCAACGCCAGCCGCAGCTGTGTCCGCGCCCCGGGGGTGTCGCCACGGTCCCGCAGCACGATCCCGATCGCCTGCCGCGCGACCGCCTCGTCCACCGGGCCGGCGCCGGAGGCGACCACGTGCTCGGCGCGTCGCAGCGCCTCGCCCGGCTGCGCGAGGGCCAGGGCGAGCAGCGCGTCCCGATCGAGCGACTGCCGACGATCCGTGCCTGTCGGCATGCAAGAGAGGATAGACAAGTCGATCATTTCCGAACAGACTGCCGCACGCGCGGGTCCAGGTTCACAGGGGCGAAGGAGTCGGGATGCCGGTCGACCGCAACGACGTCAGGATCGCCCAGGCGCGGTTGCTGATCAACGGGTTCGGGGACCAGGTGGAGACCGACCCGCCGAACTGGCCGGACGTACCGGAGGGTGAGGACCGCGGCGTCGCGCCGCGAGCGATCTTCCGTCGGAACCGGATTGTCGTGCGGGACCCATACCTGGACCGGGCGCTCGACGCGCTGGCCCGGGTCTACGACCGGGACCGCGTGGTGTTCGAGCTCGCGGAGCAGGACCTCGTCGCCGGCGTGGGCCAGGTCGCGCTGCCGGGGGACATCGACACGCTCGGCGCCGTGCGTCGCCTCCGGGCCGCGCTGGGGCGCCGCGTCGTCGCTGTCGACCACCTGCTGTCGATCACACCGATCGGGTCTCGGTGCCCGGCCACCGAGCCGCAGTTCGCCCCGGAGCTCGCGCGCCCCTGGCCGCCCGTGAGCAGCGGCGGCTCCGACGGTGCCGGAGTACGGGTGGGGGTCATCGACACCGGTCTCTTCGAGCACGCCCCGGCGGAACACCCGTGGCTCGCCGGCGTGACCGGCGAGCTCGAGCCCGAGGTCGACGAGAACGGCGTCGTCCCGCACTACGCCGGTCACGGAACCTTCATCGCCGGGGTCATCCGCAGCATGGCGCCGCGGGCGGAGGTTCACGTCCTGCGTACGCTGAAGGCCGGTGACGACGCCGCGGGTGGTGCGTTCGAGAGCGAGATCGCGCACCGGATCCAGGACCTGCTCGTCGCGGGCTGCGACGTCGTCAGCCTGTCCGCCGGGTCCTACGCCGAGCTCGAGTCCCAGGACATGCTGATCCTCCGGGGTGTCGTCGAGCAGGTCCTGCCCCTGCACAAGGGCAGCGTGCTCGTGGCCGCCGCGGGCAACGACTCGCTCTCCGACCCCTTCCTGCCGGCGGCGATGCGCGGGGTCGTCTCGGTCGGTGCACTCTCGGTTCGCGGCGACGATCTCGCCTGGTTCTCCAACCACGGCGGCTGGGTCGACGTCTACGCGCTCGGCGAGGACCTCGTCAACGCGTTCGCGCACGGCACGTACGCCTACACCGAGCCGCCCGACGACGGCACCCGGACTCAGGACTTCGCCGGAATGGCGCGCTGGAGCGGCACGTCGTTCTCCACGCCACTCGTCGCGGGGCTCGTCGCGGCGCGGATGTCGGTGACCGGGGAGAACGGCGCCACGGCGGCGCACCACCTCCTCGAGCTCGCCCGGGCGCAGGCGATCCCGGGGGTGGGAGCCGTGCTGCGGCCCGGTGATGCCGACGTGAGGCGGTGGCATCACGGTCACCACGGTCACCACGGGTGTGGCTGTCGCGTCGCCGTGCGGTCCGGGCTGCTGAGCGGGAGCCTGGGTCAGAGCCGACGGCTGCTTGCCGGGTGATGGCGGCACCGCGCGGGTCGTGCGTGCTCGGTCGTCCGCGAGGTGTCGACGCCGGGCCGGCAGGGGCGGGAGACAGGCGATGGGACGCAGCGGTGACGAGCCGATGCAGGCACGCAGCCCCCTGCGGCTGCGGCTGTCGCTGGCGGTGTTCGGTCTGGTCGTGGCGGCGGCCGGGGTCGCGCTCTGGTCCGCCGAGGGCCGGACCGTGCTCGCGCTCCTGTTCGCCGTGGCCGGTGTGATCGCGCTCGTCGACGCCGCGGTCGTCGTCCGGCGGATCCGTCAGGGCCCGCACTTCCAGCCCGGCCGCGACGTCCCGCCGTACCGCCCTGTCGACGGCCCGCCGCGCGAGCCGTCCCCGCGCCGCCGCCCGCCGTCCGGACGAGCACGCCAGCGCACGTACCTCGTCCTCATGGCGATCTGCCTGGGACTGATCGCTCTCGCCTGGCTCTGGGTCCGCCTCGTCTCCACCACCGCGGCGGTCGTCCTCAGTCTGGTCGCCATGGTCATCCCGCCCGTCGCAGTCATCCTCGCCAACACCGGCTGGGACGCCGACCCCAGCGGCCCGTCGACCACCCATGATGCACGCGACGACGCACCCGACGACGCCACGGACGACGGAAGGGCGTCACCCGAGCATCGGGACACGGAACCTCGCTGATCGGGCAGGTACGAGCCCCCGAACCCGGCGCGGTGCCGGTCGAACCCGGCGCGCCAGCCGCTGTGGGAGATGGGCGGCGTCGCGCTGCGGACCGCACTGCGGCTCGCCGCGGGCGAGACGATCGAGTCCCACCACGTCGAGCTCGCGACCCGGCTCGTCGTCCGCGGGTCCGCCGCGCCGCCCGCCGCGGACGCCTGACAGTCACGTCGTGCGTCCGCCGCCGAGGAAGCGTGCGTACTCGAGGGTCCGGTACGGGTGCTCGCACGGGCGGCCGTCGGCGACCCGCATCGTCAGCGCGGACAGGTCCATGACGACGCTGAGGATCGTCGAGTCCTCCTCGGCGGGGACGACGCCCGGCTCGGGATGGCAGCACACCGAGTCCGGATGCCCCGCGTGGTCGGCGAGGAGCCGTTCGTAGGTGCACGGGTCGAACGGGTCCTCCTGGTCGAGCCGGCGGTCGGCGCGCTGCACCCGGAACACCGAGCTCGGCGAGAGCCACAGACCGACGTCGGTGTCCCGGAACCCGGGGTGGGTGAAGTGGTTGCCGTGGAGGACGACGCCTCGCCGGTCGGGCGGGGTGAGGTGCAGCCGGTCGAAGCCGCCCGGGGTCGCCTCGACCCCGAGGGCCAGCCCGTCCCGGTGCGCCAGGACGTACGACGCGGACGACGACCGGGTTGCTGCCTGCGCGGTCGCGAGCGCCTGCGCCGGAGTGGCCGCGGCGAGCAGGGCGCGCAGGAGCACGTGGTACGGCACACCCGGCTCGCCCCGGTCGCGGTCGCAGACGAGCGCGTTCGTCACGACGCCGAGCCCCGCCCCGTTGAACCCGGTCTTCGCGAGGAGCCCGGCCTCGACGAGGGAGACGAACGGCGGCCCGTCGTCCGGGGTGCACTCGAGGACGACCACGGTGTGGAACGCGTGGGTCTTCCAGTCCCAGTTCTGCCCGGCGAGGACCGGGCGGCCGTCGTCGGGGACGGCCGCGAAGGCGGTGCACTCGAGCGTCCGCGGCAGGGTCGCCGCGGCGCTGCGGGCCTTGGCGGCGAACATCACCTCGGTGCGTACGTTGATCGCGAGGACGTCCTCGAACGGAACTCCGGCGCCGTCCGCGATCCCGCGCATCTCCTCGACCCACGCGAGGCCGAACGCGTCGACCGGCGCGACGAAACGCCGGGACTCGGCGACGACCTGCGGCCAGTCCCAGCCGGCGTAGTGCCGGAAGACGCCCTCGTACGCGGCGACGCTCCGGCGCACCCGGTCGGCGGCCTGCGCGCCGTACTGCCGGCCGCGCTCGCGCGGCGATCCCTCGATCCGGACGTGCGGGAAGCCGGTCACCGCAGCGCCTCCCTGGCGGCCTGGTGGGCCTGGAGGAACCGGGTGCCCGGCCGGGCCCTCAGGTCGACGAGGAACGACTCGAGCATCCGGATCCTCCCGGGACGCCCGATGATCTGCGGGTGCACGGTGAGGACGAGCAGCCCGCCGAGCGCGCGGTAGCCCTCGGCCTCCTCGTCCCAGATCGCCCGGAGCTCCGCGGCACTGCGGATCGTCCGGCTCCACGAGGCGTTGTCGAACCAGAAGAACGGGGCGTCGTCGAGGGTCCAGTGCACCGGAAGCTCGACGAGGTCGTGGTCGGGGTGGCGGTAGGGCCGGACGTCGTCCATGAGGTTCGAGGTGTAGTCGAACCCGTGCCGCACGAGGAGGTCGAGCGTCACCGGGCTGAAGCTCCAGGCGGGCGACCGGTAGCCCGTGACGTCGGCTCCGAAGCCGCGGAGCACCTCCAGGCCGCGTACGAGCTCGACCTCCTCCTGCTCCGGGGTGAGCCGGGCCGGGTGGGTGTGCGTGTACCCGTGATGGCCGAGCTCGTGCCCGGCCGCGACGATCTGCTCGACCCGCCGCGGGTGTCGTTCGGCGACCCGGCCGGGGACGAAGAACGTCGCCGGCAGGTCGAGCCGGGCCAGCACGTCGAGGACGAGCGGGACGGCGACCTTCGCACCGTAGGTGCCCTGGGAGAGGGTGCCCGGCCGCTCGGCGTTGGCGGGGTCGCTGCCGATCCACACCTCCTCGGCGTCGAAGTCCACGGTGACGGCGACGTCGAGGCTGCCAGGGGCGGGCATCGGGCTCCTTCCGCGGGCTGCCAGGCTACGGCCGACGTTTCGCCGCGGCTATCGTCCACGTGACCGTGCGCTACGGGTTCTCCGAGTCGCGGGACATCCCCGTCGCGCTGGGCCAGGCCTGTGAGAGCGGTCGGCTCGAGGTCGACATGGACCTGACACCGCGTCGTACTTCCTGTCCAGGGGCCGTCCGATCGGTCAGCCGAACCCTTGGGCCGCGCGCTGCAGCGGATCTCCCCCACCTGATGGGGGAGATCCGCTGCGCGACGGGGATCAGACGCGGGCGAGCGTCGACGAGGAGACGGCGAGGTCGGTGACCACCCGGTTCACCCACACCACGACCCCTTCTGCAGCAACGCTCTGGGTCATCTCACGCCACTCGCTCGAAAACCGCGGCAAGGCCCTGCCCGCCGCCGATGCACATCGTCTCCAGGCCGTACCGGGCTTGCCGCCGGTCCATCTCGTAGGCGAGCGTCGCGAGGATCCGGGCGCCGGTGGCGCCGACCGGATGGCCGAGCGAGATGCCCGACCCGTTGGGGTTGAGCCGCTCGTCGGTCGCGTCGACCTTCCACTCCCGCAGCACGGCGAGCACCTGCGCGGCGAACGCCTCGTTGAGCTCGATGACATCGATCTCGTCGAGCGTCATGCCCGCACGGGAGAGCGCCGCTGCCGTCGACGCCACGGGTCCGATTCCCATGACCTCGGGCCCGACGCCCGTGACGGCCCACGAGCGGACGACGAGCAGCGGACGCAGCCCGCGGCGCTCGGCCTCGCGCGTGGTCGTCACGATGCACATCGCGGCACCGTCGTTCTGGCCGCTCGCGTTGCCCGCGGTCACGGTCGACTCCGGGTCGAGCTTCGCGCGCACGGGCTTGAGCCGGGCGAGGTCCGCGAGGGTCGTCCCCGGCCGCGGGTGCTCGTCGCGGTCGACGACGACGTCCGGGGCGCCGCGGCGTCCCGGCACGGTGACAGGGACGAGCTCGGCGGCGAACCGGCCCTCCTCGTGCGCGGCGACGGCCCGCTCGTGCGACCGGACGCTCAGCTGGTCCTGCTCGTCGCGGCCGATGCCGTACTCGCGGCGCAGGTTCTCGGCGGTCTCGAGCATCCCGCCCCGCACCGGGTGGTACCTGCCACCCGCGGTCTCGCGAGCCCGGTCGAGCCGGTCCATGAGCAGGACGCCGCCGGCCTTGACGCCGGTGCGCAGCCCGAGCGCGTAGTGCTCGACCTGGGACATCGACTCGACGCCGCCCGCGACGACGAGGCGGGCCGCCCCTGTCGCGACCTGGCCCGCGGCGTAGAGCACTGCCTGCAGGCCGGAGCCGCAGCGCCGGTCGAGCTGGAGGCCCGGGACGCCGGTGCCGAGGCCCGCGTCGAGGGCGGCGACCCGGCCGACGGCGGGCGACTCACCACTCGGGTTGCACTGGCCGAGGACGACGTCGTCGACATCGCCCTCGCCGAGCCCCGTGCGCTGCACGAGCTCGGCGAGCAAGCCGGCGGCGAGGTCGGCGGCGGACAGCGCGGAGAGCACGCCGCCGAAGCGGCCGACGGGGGTCCGTAGGGGTGCGCAGATGACGACCTGTTCCACGCCGTCCACGGTAGGCGCGCCCAGAGATATCGATAAGCATCAAAGTCTTGTGCGATCCGTATAGCTGGCGGCACCTCGGTCGGGCTGCGGCGCGGCAGGACATGGCCCAGCCGCCGCTGTCCCAGGCCATCCGCCGGCTCGAGCGGACCTCGGCGTCCGCCTGCTGCACCGGACCACGCGGCAGGTCGACCTCACCGTGGCCGGCGCGGCGTACCTCGACCGGGCCAGGGAGATCCTCGCCTCGGTGGACAGCGCCGCCGACGAGGCCCGTCGGGTCGCCGAGGGCCTCGTCGGCCGGCTGCGGATCGGCTGCGTGGGGTCGGCGACGTACACCTGCTCCCCGCCCTCGCGCGCCGGCTCCGAGAGGACCTGCCCGGCGTCGACGTGACCTTCCGCGTCGAGATGCTCGCCCCGCGGTTTGCGGCACGAGGTGTCCGAGACGTCGACGCTCGTGACCTTCGTCGCCGCCGGCCCCTGGGTGGCGGTCGTGCCGGACCCGGTGACCGCGCTCGGCGTGCCCGGCGTCGTCCACCGCCCGCTGCCCGCGGCGCACCGGGTCGAGCTCGTCGCTGCACCCCGGGCGGACGACGAGACTCCGGCGCTGGCGCGGGCGGTCGCGGTGCTCGAGGTGGTGGCCGGGAAGCCACAGCGGCACTGACTGACCGCCGCTCCGCGCACGGACGTTCCGAGCAGGCGGCGGCGCCACCCCGGGTCAGGGGGGCACACTGCCGTCGAGGTCGGCGATCTCCACCGCGACCCGCTCGACGACCCCCGCAGGGACCCGGTCCTGAGCGATGCCATCGGCGTGCTCCGCCGCCGACGCGCGGTCCGGGGCGACAGCCGCGATGACGCCGACGCCGCCCTGCTTCGCGGGTCGCGTGCCGGTCAGTCCGATCCGCCACACCGGACCGGGGACCGGTCTGGGGGCACGCCGCTGGAGTTTCTCGATCTCCGCCGTGACCCGCTCGCAGCAGCGCCCATCGCGCAGGACGAACGTCTTCTCGACGCGCGACGCGTACTCCGGGGCGAGCGTATTCCCGCGGGCGGCGATCTCGCCGATCGCGGCGACGGTGTCCTCGACGGTGAGGGTCACCGGGCCGAAACCATCGCGCTCGTAGTCGAAGTAACCGGCGCGGCCCAGGTGGCCTCCGTTGCGGACCAGCTCGCCGTCGAATTGGAAGTAGACGACGGGGCGGTCCACGTAGGCGGAGTTGAACGCCATCGAGGAGTAGTCGGTGACGAGAACGGCCGCGGAGGCGAACAGCCGTTGCGCGCCGGCACCCTCGAAGGTCAACGGCTCGACGTGGGGCGGCAGGTCGAGCGACCCGAGGATCGACTGAAGGTTCGGGTGCGGCAGGAAACCGACCCGCAGCCCGTGCTCCTTCGCGATCCGCTCGAGCTCCGTGGAGTGCAGCACATCGAGCCAGTTGATTGCGTAGCCGGTGTCGGTGAAGTCCTCCCGGACAACGCGGTGGTGCGCAGTCGCGGACTCGCGCGGCGTGTGCAGCCACTCGCGCCACGTCGGCGCGACGAGAACGAGGTTCTGCTCGGCGGGGGTCAGCGAGCGGGCGATCCGGCGCAGCCGGTCGAACCGGGGGAGCCCGGTGAGCTTGACCTCCTTGCCGGTGTACGAGTATGTGGAGCCGTCGTCGACGATCGAGGCGTACTCCCCTGGCGTACTCGTGATGAAGAGGTCCACGGCCTTGCGGTTGAGCCAGCGCGACAGGTCGTCCTTGATGACGCCGTGCTGGAGGAAGGTGAACTTCCACTTCGGATTGCCCGGCTTGAGCGCCTGGATGATCGTCGGCGGCCGGACGATGCCGTTATCGATGTGCGAGGAGATGAGGTGGTCGGCGTTCAGCATGACCATCTGCCAGGAGCGCGAGCCGTGCGCGACGACCCGGTCGCCGTGCCGCCCGGCCTTGAGCCGCACGTAGTCCGGTGTGCCCGCCTCGACGGTGAACCAGGCGTTGACGTTTGGCCGGTTCTCCCGCAGGTAGACGAACAGGTGCTCGGCGCTGTCGTCGGCGTTGTCGATCCGGTCCATGAGCACCCACGCCTTCGCGTACTTGCGGCGGGCCGCGGGCGTGGCAGCGAGCCGCTTGACCGCCCGCCGGGACGCCGCGGCGAGGAGGCGGTCCGGCTCCTCTACGGCGATCCGGAGCAGCGACTGGTTCGTCGTCTTCTTCCGCGGCAGCGGCTCGAGTGCCGTCGTCGTGGGCGTCGGCCACTCGGAGCGCATCTCGAGCAGACGGCCGTCGACCTGGACGCGCAATGCGGCGTCGACAGGCAGCCAGGCGATCCGCTCTCTAAGCAGGGGTGCGCCGAAGAAGACATGGCTGCGCAGCTTGGTGTGCGTGGGCCGGACGCCGTGACCGCCCGACGCGTAGACGACCTCCGGTTCGGGCCCGACGAACCGGTGCGTCACCATGGCGAGGCCCTGCTGGGCATCCACCCGCTCAATGACGGCGCACGGGCTGTGCCACGGCTCGCCGTGGACTCCGTGCAGGAGGATCTGCCGCCATACCGGCTCTAGCGCGGCGGGCAGCCTGCGTACCTGGAACGACTCGATGACCTGAGGGTGGATGGACCCGAGGATCTCCTTAAGCAGGCCGCGGAACTCCTCGCCCACCACACCAACGGCGGCCGTCGCCGCGCCGCTCGTGGTCACCTCCTGGCTGAAGAGCCAGGAGAGCTCATAGAGGATGAAGTTCTGCAGCCACTCGGGTGCGCGGCCGTACCGCTCGACCCCGCGTCGGAGCACGTCGAGGTAGCCCTGGCGGGGGACGGTGGTGTACCGGTCAGGGTTCATGAAGCTCGACTGCATCGCCCCGGAGCCGTCCGCCCGCCTGCGGTAGAGATACTTCGCCGAGGAGACGAACCCGACCAACGGCTCCGTGCAGGTCAGAAGGTACGCCGAGCAGAAGTGACCGTCCTCGAAGTTCGGCCGGATCGTCTCGTCGAAGCGCACCCCCGTCTCCAGGAGGCGGGATCGCCGAACGAACGTCGACGGCGCGGCCCCCTGGAAGTACATCGGCTCGAGGTCGAGGTTTACGACCCGGTCCTCGGTGAAGAGGTGACGCAGCGGGTGCGAGTCCTTGATCTCGCCCGTGGCCTCGAAGTCGACGAGCCGGTTCGTTCCCAGCATCTCCGCCTCGGGGTGCGCCGTGACGAACGAGAGGACCTTTGCGAAGTACTCCGGGGTGAAGGTGTCGTCGGGGTCGGGGAAGGTGATCCATTCGCCGGACGCGTGCCGAATCCCGAGGTTGCGTGCGCTGCCCTGGCCGCCGTTGGGCTTCGTGAGCACGGTGAGCCGCAGCGGCGTCGTCTGCTCGCGGTCCCGCAGCACCGACAGAGAGTCGTCCGTCGAGCCGTCGTCGACCGCGATGATTTCGATCCGGGCCAGGTCGATGGCCTGCTGGGCCTCGAGCGAGTCAAGGAATCCGGGCAGGTAGCGGGCCACGTTGTAGACGGCGCTGACGATGGAGACGTCGACCGGGGAAGCGCTGATCACGGTCCGTAGCGTACTTGTCCTAGGCCTCCTGCCCGGGCCGTCCCGCAGCGGCTAGGAGTGCCGTCGCCCGGGCGCGGGTCCGCTGACCTGGCCTTTCGTCACCAGCTCGGACGACGGTGACATGCGCCACGCCGACGCGTGCACCGCCATCAGGGCCGTTCGTAGGCACTGTCAGCCCATGCTCTTCGCGCCGTCGATCGCCTCCCGGACGATGTCCGCGTGCCCGGCGTGCTGCGCCGTCTCGGCGATGATGTGCAGCACGACCCGGCGGGCCGTCCAGCTGGCGCCGGGCTCGAACCACGGGGCCGGCGGCAGCTCGACGCTCGAGTCGAGGTCGATGGTCGCGACGAGCGCGTCGGTCGCCGCAGCCACCTCCTCGTGGCGGGCGAGGAGCCCGGCAAGGGTCTCACCGGGGAGCATGCGGAAGCTGTTCGCGTGGGTCTCGAAGGCCGCCGGGTCCCCGCCGCCGACGGCGCCCGGGTCGCCCTGCATGAACCGGGCCCAGCCGGACTCGACGTGGGCGACGTGCTTGACCAGGCCGCCGACGCTCAGAGCGCTCACGGTCGGCGTGAGCGCGGCCTGCTCGTCGGTGAGGTCGCGGGCGGGGAAGCGCAGGAAGAACCGGTGCTTGTTCAGCGCGTCGAGGAGGTCGGCCCGCTCGCCGGCGAGGACCGATGTGTTCGAGTTCGTCATGGCCGCGAGCCTAGGGGCCGGGTCCGACAACCCGGTGTCGCCGGCGAGGTCCCGGTTGTCCCTGCGCCTCGCGGGTCCTCCTGCCTGCGTCCTCGTCGTCCGGGCGTGCGGGCGGCACGGGGCAGAATCGGGGGGTGGCCCGGTACATCGACGTCCATCCCGTCAACCCGCAGCCGCGGATCGTCGCGCAGACCGTGCGCGTGCTGCGGGACGGCGGGCTCGTCGTCTACCCGACGGACTCCTGCTACGCCCTCGGCTGCCGGATGGGCGAGCGGGGCCCGCTCGAGCGGATCCGGGAGATCCGCCGGCTCGACCACCGGCACCACTTCACCCTGGTCTGCGCCGACTTCGCCCAGCTCGGCCAGCTGGTGAACATCTCCAACGCCGCGTTCCGGCTCGTGAAGTCGTGCACGCCCGGCCCGTACACGTTCATCCTGCCCGCGACGAAGGAGGTCCCCCGCCGGCTGCTCAACCCGAAGAAGCACACGGTGGGCGTCCGGATCCCGCGCCATCCCGTGGCCCAGGCCCTCGTCGCCGAGCTCGGCGAGCCGCTCGTGTCGAGCACGCTGCTGCTGCCCGGTCATGAGGAGCCCCTCACCGACGGCTGGTCGATCAAGGAGGAGCTCGACGCGGCCGTCGACGTCGTCCTCGACGGCGGCGACTGCGGGACCGAGCCGACGACCGTCGTCGACCTCTCGGACGGCGTCGAGGTGGTCCGGGTCGGTGCGGGGGACGTCAGCCGCTTCGAGTAGCCGCACGTACGACGAGCGCCGGCTGAACGTCGTCCACCAGGAGGAGTGCAGCGAGGGCCGGACCTCGACGTTCTTCCGCCTCGAGAATCCCGACCGCGAGGGCGCGTGACGCCGCGCTAGCGTCGGCGGGTGCCGTCCCATCAGCGCCCGGAACGTCGGCCTGAGCAGCAGATCCGCGTCGTCCACCTCCCGGCCGCCGTGCTCGAGGCGCTCGCGGCCGGTGACCTCGACGCCGCGAACGCAGCGAGTCCGGTGCTGCTCGCGCCGATCTGCGTCGATCCCGGCTGGCGACAGATCTGGGCGATCCGTGGGGCGCAGGCCGCGCAGGACCCCTCCGTGGCCGCCTGGGTGACCGGGGTCGTCGTCGACGATCGCACCGGCGTGGTCGTCGGGCAGGCCGGCTTCCACGGGCCGCCCGACGAGCGCGGCATGGTCGAGGTGGGGTACGAGATCGCGCCGGAGCTGCGTCGGCGCGGCTACGCCCGGGCGGCGCTCGCGGCGCTCGTCCGGCGCGCGGCGGCCGAGCCCGACGTCTGCGTCGTCCGGGCCTCCGTCGCCCCCGGCAACGTCGCGTCGAACGCTCTTACGGCGTCGTTCGGGTTCGTCCGGGTCGGCGAGCAGTGGGACGAGGAGGACGGCCTCGAGATCGTCTTCGAGCTCGACCCGCAGGTCTGGGTCGGCGACGCCGACGACACCGGTGCTGCCCGGAAGAGCCGAGCACCCTCCTCCTGATCGGTCTCACGCAGCCGTTCTCCCCCCCCCCCCCCCCCCCGGGTGGGGAAGGACGACACCCTGATGGTCGTCAGGCCTGCTCGGCGTACTTCACGAGCGCGACGCCGCCGATGATGACCGCGCCCCCGACGAGCTGCAGCGGGCCGAGCGACTGGCCGAGGAGCACCCACGCGAAGACGACGGCGAAGAGCACCTCGGTGAGCCCGACGAACGAGGCGAGCCGGGCGCCGAGGACCCGGGTGCCGGCGATCCCCGCGACGTAGGCGACGACGGCTGCGACCAGCGAGAGCCCGAGCACGGGCCAGGCCCAGCTCACGGTGCGGCCGAGGAACTCGACGTCGACCCGTGGCGCGGCGAGCCGCACCAGACCGGCGACGCCCGCGGCGAGCAGGCTCACGGCTCCGACGGACAGCCCGGCCCACGCCATGACGATCGGCGGCAGGTCGTCGTCCGTGTGCGCCGAGAGCACGAAGAAGACCGCCAGTCCGGTCGCGGCACCCAGCCCCCAGAGGAGGCCCACGACGTCCACCCGGACGGCGCCGAGCACATCGAGGACGAGCACGAGGCCCGACACCGACAGGGCCGCACCGGCGACGGTGAGCACCGACGGCCGCTGGCCGTGCCGCAGCCACATCCAGCCCACGACGAGAATCGTGCCGAGGTACTCGATGAGCAGCGCGACCCCGACGTCGAGGTGGGCGACGGCGTTGAAGTAGGCGACCTGGCACGCGGCGACGGCGACGAGCCCGTACGCGAGGACGGGCCGCCATGTCCGGCGGAGCACGTGCCACCGGCCGCGTAGCGAGACCAGGGCGGGCACCGTGAGAACGAGCGCGGCGATGCCGACCCGGGCGGTCACGGCGCCGGCGGCCGACCAGCCGGACGCGATGAGCGCCGAGGCGAAGACCCCCGAGGTACCGAACGTCGCGAACGACACGAGGGCGAGGAGCAGCCCGAGCCAGAGCGGGCGCCGCCCGGTCGTCGGGCGGGCGACGACGCCCGCCGCGCCGGACGGCTGGCCGATGCTCGTGGCCGAGGGGGACGATGTGGGCGCCACGCGAGCCTCCGCTGCTCCTCCCGGACCAGGCCGGGGAACCGCTGTAATAGCCAAAGCGTTCATTGGTTATGACAGGACCAGCGTAGGCTCGGTGCCGAAAGGGGTCAAGTTGCTTTTCGCCCATGACACTGAGGTCGCGCTCGGGGCGCTGGCCGCCCTCGTGAACACCGGCCGCGGGGACGCGGAGGGCCTCCCCGACCTCGGTGCGCTCGACGACTACGTCGCGACCTGGCGGTGGACGGGGAGCCGGGCCCACGACGCCGCCGAGCTGGACTCGGTCCGCGCGCTGCGATCCCGGCTCGAGCGGCTGTGGGAGCTCGACGAGGACGACGCCGTGGCGCTCGTCAACGGGCTGCTCCGGGACGCCTCGGCGCTGCCCCAGCTCGTCCGGCACGACGGCTGGGACTACCACGTCCACGCGACGTCGCCGGACGCCCCGCTCGCCGACCGGATGGCCGTCGAGGCCGCGATGGCCATGATCGACGTGATCCGGAGCAAGGAGCTCGACCGGCTGCGGGTCTGCGCCGCCGGCGACTGCCGCGACGTCATGGTGGACCTGTCCAAGAACCGGTCCCGCCGCTTCTGCGACACGACGTGCGCCAACCGGACCAACGTCGCCGCATTCCGGGCCCGTCGGGCGACCCGAGCGTGACCTCGCGCCCGACCGACCGCCGGACGGCGTTAAGAATCTCCTGGAAGGGTGTCGACAGGTGTCGATTGCGTCCCGGGCCGTTCGTAGCCAGGGTGAGGGAGCCACCGGGGCTCCCCTCGAAGAGGAGCCAGCGATGACGCAGTACCTGCTGTCGGTCTACGGCGACGAGGCCGCGAACGCGGCGATGGCGCCGGAGGACATGCAGCGCCTGTTCACGCAGGTCGACGCCTTCAACGCCGAGGTCCGGGAGAAGGGCGCCTGGGTCTTCGCCGGCGGCCTGCACCCGTCGAGCACGGCGACCGTCGTCCGGGCGACGGGCGGCGAGGTCGTGACGACAGACGGGCCGTACGCGGAGACCAAGGAGGTGCTCGGCGGGTTCTGGATCATCGAGGCCGAGGACCTCGACGCCGCCCTCGAGTGGGCCCGCAAGGGCTCCGCGGCGTGCGAGGGGCCGGTCGAGGTGCGCCCGTTCCAGAGCGAGTGACCGTCCGTTCCGGGCCCGACCTCGACGCGGTCTTCCGCGTCGAGTACGGCCGTTGCGTGGCCGCCCTGGTCCGCTTCCTCGGCGACATCGACCTCGCCGAGGAAGCGGTCCAGGAGGCCTTCACGGTCGCCGCCGAGCGCTGGCCGCAGGCCGGCGTGCCACCCAACCCCGGCGGCTGGCTCACGACGACCGCCCGCAACCGGGCCATCGACCGGCTGCGCCGCGAGGCGTCCCGGGACGACCGGCACCGGCAGGCGCTGCTCCTGCACGCCCCCGACGAGCCCGAGGAGGTGGGGCCCGTGCGCGACGACCGGCTCCGCCTCATCTTCACGTGCTGCCACCCCGCGCTCGCTCAGCCTGCGCAGGTGGCGCTCACCCTGCGGCTGTTGTGCGGCCTGCAGACCACGGAGATCGCCCGCGCGTTCCTCGTCCCGGAGGCGACGGTCGCGCAGCGGATCGTCCGCGCGAAGAAGAAGATCGCCGCGGCCCGGGTCCCGTACCGGGTGCCGGACGACGCGGCGCTGCCCGAGCGGCTCCCGCCGGTGCTCGCCGTGGTCTACCTGACCTTCACCGAGGGCTACACGGCGACGGTCGGCGAGGATCTCGTCCGGTCGGAGCTGTGCGCCGAGGCGGTCCGGCTCGCCCGCCTGCTCGTCGACCTCATGCCGGACGAGCCCGAGGCCAAGGGACTGCTCGCGCTGCTCCTGCTCACGCACGCCCGGCATGCTGCCCGGACGGCGACCGACGGCACGCCCGTCCTGCTCCCGGACCAGGACCGCTCCCGCTGGGACCAGGCCCTCGTCACGGAGGGCCGGACGCTCGTCCGTGAGTGCCTTCGCCGTGGCGCTCCCGGGCCCTACCAGGTGCAAGCGGCGATCAACGCGGTGCACAGCGACGCGACGTCCGGCGACGACACGGACTGGGGACAGATCATCGCCCTGTACGACCTGCTGCTCACGCTGACCCCGACCCCGGTCGTCGCGCTGAACCGGGCGGTCGCCGTCGCGCAGGTCCACGGCCCGGACGTCGCGCTCACGGCGCTCGACGGCCTGCCGCTGGAGGACTTCCACCTGTTCCACGCGACCCGGGCCGACCTGCTCGGCCGGTCCGGCCGGCGCGAGGAGTCCGCGGCGGCGTACCGGCGGGCAGTCGACCTCGCCCAGAACGCCGCCGAGCGGCGGTTCCTCGGGGGACGGCTCGCAGCCGTCACCGGTGGATGAACCAGGTCGTAATACCGCGAAACGGACGCCTCGACGCCGACGCGCGTCACACCTTTGTCGTCTTTCGCCACGCCACCGCACCGATTCGTGCCAGCCTGTGCGCCAGGCACGGGGGATCTTGGCGAGAGCGAGGTGACCGCGGACCGATGAGGCTCCCGCTCGAATGGACTCCGTGATCGGGACGGCGCGCTGCTGCCGGTTCTGGGCCGTCCTGCTCTACACCCGTGTCGGACGCTGTGGCGTCTGCCAGGAGAGCCCCCGCCTCGTGGCCGCCGAGCCGCCGTGGGCCTTCGGTCTCGGCACGACCGACGAGGACGCGGCCTAGCGCCTGTCCTGGCGGCCGGCGAGGTGCTCGAGCAGCAGCGCGGTGCACGCGTCGGGACTCTCGACGGTCGCGAGGTGCGCGCCGTCGACGACCTCGACCCGGCACGGGACGCAGTCCCCGAGGCACGCCGCGATCGTCCGGGCGTGCTCCGGCGGCGTCGCAGGGTCGTCGCGGCCGGCGACCACGAGCGTCGGAGCGGTCACCTTCACGAGGGCGTCCCGCAGGTCCATCGCCGCGATCGCCTCGCAGCAGCTCGCGTAGCCCTCGGCCGGGGTCGCGACGAGCATCGCGCGCTGCGCCGCGACGACGTCCGGGCTCGCCGCCGCGAAGCCCGGCGTGAACCAGCGGGCGACGACGGCGTCCGCCACCGCCCGCGTCCCGCCGGCGCGGACCGCGCGCGCCCGGTCGAGCCAGCCCTCCGCCGGCGGCAGGTACGCCGACGTGCAGAAGAGCGCGAGCCGCTCGACCCGGTCCGGGACGTGCGCGGCGAGCCACATCGCGACCATGCCGCCCAGCGACAGCCCGCCCGCGCTGAAGCGGTCGACGCCCATGGTGTCGAGGAGCGCGACGACGTCCTGCGCGAGGTCGGCGAGCCCGTACGGTCCCTCGGGTACCTCGGACCCGCCGTGGCCGCGATGGTCGTACCTGACGACCCGGAACCGGTCGGCGAGCGCGTCGAGCTGCGGTTGCCACATCCGCCGGTCCGTGCCGAGCGAGCTGCCGAGCACCACGACAGGCGCGCCGTCCGGGCCGTGCACGACGTACCCGAGCCCTGCCGTCATCGCCGCGCTCCCTTCGTCGCGGTCAGGCCGGTTCGGGTGCGCCGAGGGCCCGGTCGACGACTGCGGCCGCAGCCGCGGTGTCCAGGGTTCCGCGCGTCGCGAGGAGCGCGTCGACCGCGGCGCGCATCCGGTCGGCGTGGACGACGAGCCCGTCGAGGGTCGCCCGGGTGTGCTCGGCGACGGCGTCCACGAGCCGCAGCAGCTCGACGATCACCGGCGCCTCCGCCTGCCACCGGCCGGCGGCCCGCTGGAGCTCGCCGGGCATCCCGGCGAGCAGCGTCGCGACGAGCCCGGGCACGCGGTGCGCGCACGCGAGCGCGAGCACCGCCCGGGACGGGTTCTGCTTGTGCGGCATCGCCGACGAGCCGCCGGTGTGCGCGACGGACACCTCCGCGACGTCGGTCGAGGCGAGCAGCACGACGTCGTGCGCGACGCCGGCGAGCTCACCGGCGAGGACGCCGAGCGCGCCGCCGAGCTCACCGATCCGCCCCCGGGTCGCATGCCACGGGACGGTGGGCGCGGCGAGCCCCAGGTCGGCGGCGACCGCGGCGACGAACGCCTCGGCGTCCGGGCCGGCTGCCGCGAGGGTGCCGACGGCGCCGCCGAGCTGGACCGCGAGCCGGTGCGACGTCACGAGCGACAGGTTCGCGACCGCCTCCAGAAGGGCGACGAGCCGGACGGCGACGACCGCGCCGAACGTCGTCGGCTCCCCGTGCTGGAGCAGGGTTCTGCCGACCATCGGCGTCTCGCGGTGGATGCTTGCGAGCTCGGCGAGCTGTTCGACGACCCGGGCGACGCGCTCGTGGACTGCCGCGACGGCGTCGCGGGCGACGAGCACCGCCGCGGTGTCGAGGACGTCCTGGCTCGTCGCCGCGACGTGGACGGCGTCCCGGGCGCTCGGTGGCACGAGGTTGCGCAGCTGCGCGACGAGGGAGATCACCGGGGTCGCCTGCGTCGCGGTCCCCGCCGCGAGGGCGCCGAGGTCGAGGGCGGCGTGGACGTCGCGCTCCGCCCTGGCACAGACGGTCGCGGCGGTCGCGGCGGCGCGGGCGTCGACGAGCCCCACGTCGCCCGCGGCCCGGGCGAGCGCTGCCTCGAACCGCACCATCGCCCGGGCCCAGGCGGCGTCGTTCGTCAGGGCGTCGACCTCGGGCGTCGACGCTGCGGCCGCGAAGAGCCGCAGCTCGGACGATCCTGGCTCAGATGTCGAAGAAGACAGTCTCGTTCTCCCCCTGGAGGCGGATGTCGAGGCGGTAGCCGCCGTCGACCTGCTGCGCCACGAGGGTATGCCTGCGCGCGGCGGGGACCGCCTGCAGCACGGGGTCGTCCGCGTGCCCGCCGGGCGCCGCGACGTCCGCGTGCTCGGAGAAGTAGATGCGGGTCACGACCCGGTCGAGCATGCCGCGCGCGAAGACGGAGACGTCGAGGTGCGGCGCCTGGGACGTGCCGCCGGGCCCGGGGACCGCACCGGGCAGCAGGGTGAGCACGGACCAGCCGCCGTCCGGACCGGTCTGCGACCGCGCGAACCCGCGGAAGCCCTCGGGCGCCCGCTCGGCGCCGCGGGGGTCGTCCGGGTGGTGGAACCGGCCGTCCGGGTGCGCCTGCCAGGTCTCGACCATCCCGTCCGGGACAGGGTCGCCGGCGCCGTCGAGGAGCACACCGCAGATCCGGACGGCGTCCGGCCGGCCGGGGTCCACGGCCTCGTCGCCGTGCTCCCACGTGAGCCCGATCGCGAGGTACGGCCCGACGGTCTGGGACGCGGTGAGCGGCAGCCGCTCGCCCGCCGTCGGGGCCTGTCCCGGGGCGCCGCCGTCACTCGTCGTCGCCATCGGGGTCCGCTGTCTCGAAGAAGGTGGCGTCCCGGCCGCGCAGGACGACGTCGAACCGGAACGCCAGCGCCCACTCCGGCCGGGTCGCAGCGTAGTCGAAGGCCGAGACCATGCTCGGCCGGGCCCGCTCGGGGACGGAGTTGAAGATCGGGTCCTGGAAGAACAGCGGGTCGTCCGGGAAGTACATCTGGGTCACGAGCCGCTGGGTGAACGCCCGACCGAAGAGCGAGAAGTGGATGTGCGCGGGCCGCCAGGCGTTGACGTGGTTCTTCCACGGGTAGGCGCCGGGCTTGATCGTCGTGAACGCGTACCGGCCGTCCGAGTCGGTGACCGCCCGGCCCACGCCGTTGAAGTGCGGGTCGAGGGGCGCCGGCCACTGGTCGCGCAGGTGCCGGTAGCGGCCGCCGGCGTTGGCCTGCCAGATCTCGACGAGCGTGTCGGGCACGGCGCGGCCGTCGCTGTCGAGGACCCGGCCGCTCACGACGATCCGCTGGCCGATCGCCTCGCCGCCGTCGAACCGGGTGAGGTCGGCGTCGTCCTTGGTGACCCGGCCGTCGCCGAGCGCCGGGCCCGTCACCTCGGTCAGGGTGTGCGGCAGGAGGACGAGCGGCTCCCGGGGGTGCCGGAGTGCCGTACTGGCATACGGGGGAAAGTCCAGCGGGGGGTGGACCCCGACGGGACGCTCGTACCGCGGCAGTACGGCCCGGGGGCCGTCGCCGGCCGGGGGCGGGTGGGGGTCCGTCGCCATGGTGTCGAGGCTAAGGACCGCGGCGGTAGGCTCCAACGTCGTCCTTCCGCTGAGCGGAAGCCCTGCCGGTGGACACCTGCCGGTTGGCGGGACGGCCGAGTGTCGGGAGGCGGACGTGGCCGGGAACGCCCGCGAGCCCGGGGTGACGGTGGCCTCCCGGCTGCTCGCCGTCCTCGGCGCCTTCGACGCCGGACACCAGCGGCTCACGCTGTCGGCGCTGGCCCGACGCAGCGGGCTCCCGCTCGCGACCGCGCACCGGTTCGTCGCCGAGCTCGAGCGGTGGGGCGGGCTGACCCGGGCGGACGACGGCGCCTACGAGATCGGCCGTCGGCTGTGGGACATCGGCACCCTTGCACGGGTCGAGCGCGACCTGCGCGACGTCGCCTCCCCGTACCTGCAGGACGTGCACCGGACGACGCGCGAGACGGTGCACCTCGCCGTCCGGGACGGCCCCCATGCGCTGTACGTCGACCGGATCGTCGACCGGACGACCGCCCAGGTGCTGAGCCGAGCCGGCGCGCGGCTGCCGCTGCACGCGACCGCCGTCGGGAAGGTGCTCCTCGCGCACGCGCCGCCCGACGTCGTCCGGGCCGCCCTCGCCGACCCGGTCCGGGTCACCCCGCACACGATCACCGAACCGGGTCGGCTGCACCGCGAGGTCTCCGAGTGCCACCGCCGAGGCTTCGCGCGGACGGCCGAGGAGATGACCCTCGGGGCGTGGTCCGTCGCGGTGCCGATCGCGCTGCCCGACGGCGGGGTCGTCGCCGCGCTCGGGATCGTCGTCGCGAGCCCGCGCCGTGACCTCGTCCGGCTCGTGCCGGTGCTCCAGGTCGCCGCCCGGGCGATCGGCCGTGAGCTGCCCCCCGGTTGGGAACCCCGCTGACCCCGCCCCCGCCGCCCTCTCGGCATGATCGTGCCCTGTCCCGACCATGCCGAGAACCCGGTGGATCGGGGCCGGACGGGCTGCGAAGGTGGGCGCATGCCGCTGCCGCCGCGCCGGGTCACGCTCGTGCTGTGCACCGCCGCGGACGGCGTCCTCGGTGTCCTGCCGCCGTTCGAGGTGGCGACGCCGTACTGGCAGGAGGTCCGCGAGGTCGTCGGGGCGGCGCGCACCCGGCACGGGCTCGACGTCACCGTGCTCCGGCTTCTGTGCGCCGCCGAGGAGTCCCCGCCGCGCGGCGGGGACGTGACCTACCTGGCGGAGGTCGGCGCCGACGACGTCGACGACGCCGAGCGGGCCGTCGACGGACCGTGGACGGGCCCCGACCCGCTCGCCGAGCAACGGTTCCGGATGCCGTGGGCGCGGCCCGGAGGGCCGACGGAGGACCTGTACCTCGCCGACGAGGTGCTCCGCGCCCACGAGTTCCGCGCCGCGGGGGCACCCCAGCAGCTCCGCACGTGGAACCTCTCGTCGATCTGGCGGCTGCCCGTGCTGCGCAGGGGGGGAACGGGCGACGTGTGGCTCAAGGCGGTGCCCCCGTTCATGGCCCACGAGGGTCGCGTGCTGAGGCTCCTCGGCGAGACGGCGGCGTTGCCGCGGACGCTCCACGCGTGGGTGGACGATCGCGACGGCTGCGGCCGGGTCCTGCTCGAGGACGTGCGCGGCGAGGACCAGTACGGCGCCCCGGCCCACCGGGTGGCCGCCTTCGCCGCGGCGCTGACGGCGGTCCAGCTGGGCTCGGCCGACCAGCTGCTGGACCTCCTGGCGCTCGGCGTCCCGGACCGGAGCGACCCGTATCGGCTCGTCCTCGAGGCGCATCGGCTCGTCGACCTCGTGTCGGATCAGGTCGACGACGCGACCCGGGACGGCGCGCACGTGCTCGCCGAGGACGTCCCCGCGATGGTCGCCCGGGCGCGGGAGTGCGGCGTCCCGGACGCCCTGGTGCACGGCGACTTCCACGCCGGCAACGTCCGTGGCGTCCCCGGCCGGTGGGTCGTGCTCGACTGGGGCGACAGCTACGTCGGCCAACCGTTGGTCGACCTCGTGACGGCCGGTGCGGGGCTGGACGCGGCCGGCCGGCGTCACGTCGTCGCGACGGCCGCCGCGGTCCGGGGCCTGGACGACCTCGCAGAGGCGGTCGACTCCGTCCGGCCGCTCGCCCCGCTGCGCGCCGCCCTGCAGTGGCAACGGTTCCTCGACCACATCGAGCCGGACGAACGGGTCTACCACGCCGGTGACCCGGCCGCGGGGCTGCGGGACGCCGTCGCGGCGCACCGGGGGTGCGGCCGCTGACCGTCCACTCACCGGTCGCGCTTCCGCTCAGCGGAAGCCACCTCTGGCGGTCCCGCCCCGCTGAGGCTTGCCTTGCCTCATGAGCGACGTCATCCGCACCCAGGTCGGCATCGTCGGCGCCGGGCCGGCCGGCCTCCTGCTCGCCCGGCTCCTCGCGAACCACGGCGTCGACTCGCGTCGTCGTCGAGAACCGCTCCCGGGACTACGTCGAGGCCCGGATCCGCGCCGGGGTCCTCGAGCAGCAGACCGTCGACTGCTCACCGAGGCCGGCGTCGGCGACCGGCTGCACCGCGAGGGGCTGCAGCACGACGGGATCTACCTGCAGTGGCCCGGGGAGCGGCACCGCCTCGACTTCCCCGCGCTCGTGCGGCCGCTCGGTATGGGTCTACGGCCAGACCGAGGTGGTCAAGGACCTCATCGACGCCCGCCTCTCCGACGGGCCGCTGCACTTCGACGATCTCGGACACCGCGGTCCACGACGTCGAGACCGACCGCCCGAAGGTCACCTTCACCGACGCGGACGGCGTCGCGCAGGTCCTCGAGTGCGACGTCGTCGCCGGCTGCGACGGCTTCCACGGGCCGAGCCGGGAGGCGATCCCCGAGCACCTGCGGACGACGTGGGAGCGGGTCTACCCGTACGCCTGGCTCGGGATCCTCGCGGACGTCGCGCCGTCGACCGACGAGCTCATCTACGCCTGGCACCCCGACGGTTTCGCCCTGCACAGCATGCGGTCGCCGTCGGTGAGCCGGCTCTACGTCCAGGTCGACCCGGCCGAGAGGATCGAGGACTGGTCCGACGACCGGATCTGGGAGGCGCTCGCGACCCGGATGGCGCTGCCCGGATGGGAGCTGAGACACGGCGCCGGTGCGGGAGAAGGGCATCCTTCCGATGCGCAGCTTCGTCAGCGCGCCGATGCGGCACGGCCGGCTCTTCCTTGCCGGCGACGCCGCGCACATCGTGCCGCCGACAGGGGCGAAGGGCCTCAACCTCGCCGTCGCCGACGTCCGGGTGCTCGCCGAGGCGATCGTCGCGTTCGCCAAGGAGCAGCGGACCGACCTGCTCGACGCATACTCCGACACCGCCTGGCGCCGGGTCTGGCGGGCGACTCACTTCTCGTGGTGGATGACGTCGATGCTCCACCGGTCGCCGGGATCGGACCCGTTCGACGACCAGCTCCAGCTGTCCCAGCTGCGCTATGTCGCGACGTCCGAACGCGCCGCCGCCGGCCTCGCGGAGAACTACACCGGCATGCCGTTCGGCGCCTGACTCGACGTCCACCTGCCCACCCGACCCACCCGACTCATGCTCGCGCCGTGTACCTGGGAAACGCTGTCATCCCAACGATTCCGGTACACGGCGCGAGCATGAGCGAAGGACTGGTCAGGGCTCCCTGACCGTCAGCCGGTGCGGCAGGCCGGCGACGGACGACCCGACGGCGAGCTCGAAGGCACCGGGCTCGATGACGAAGGCGTGCGCCGCGGCGTCCCAGTGCTGGAACGCCCGCTCCGGCAGAACGACGACGACGTCCTCGCTCGCGCCGGCCGCCAGGTGCACCCTCGTGAACCCCGCGAGCCACACGGCCGGACGGCGGACCGCCGACCCCGGGCGCGACAGGTACGCCTGGACGACGTGTGCGCCGTCCCGGTCACCGGTGTTCGTCACCCGGACGACGACCCCGCCCTCGGTCTCACGCGGTGCGCCGAGCTCCCACGTGGTGTATCCGAGGCCGTGGCCGAACGGGACCGCCGGGGCGATCCGGTCGCTGACGTACCGCCGGTAGCCGATGTCGAGGCCCTCGGTGTACTCCAGGACGCCGTCCGTCGGGTCGTTCTCCGGCTGGACGACTGCACCCGGCGCGGGCCACGTCGTCGGCATCCGGCCGCCGGGCTCGACGGTACCGGTGAGGACGTCGGCGAGAGCGGTGCCCATCTGCTGGCCGGGGAACCACGAGAGGAGCACGGCCCTCGCGTCGTCGAGCCACGGCATGAGCACCGGGGCACCGGAGTTCACGACGACGACCGTGTTCGGGTTCGCCGCGAGGACGGCGCGGACGAGGTCGTCCTGCCGGCCGGGCAGCGCGAGGCTGCTGCGGTCGTAGCCCTCGGACTCGACCTCCTCCGTCGTCCCGACGACGACGACCGCGGCGTCCGACGAGCGGACGAGCGCGACGGCCGCCTCGATCTCCTCGTCGTCCGTGCCGCGGGGCTCGCCGACGTTGACCTGGAACGTCATGAGGGGCATCTCGAGGCTGATCGGCGTGAACCGGATCTCGACGTCGGCCGACTGGCCCTCGGCGAGGACCACCTCGGCGACGAGCTGCGGCGGCAGCATGAACGACTCGACGATGTCCGCCCCGGGGCGCGGCGTGAGCGTCGTCGCGGCGACCTGCTCGCCGTCGACGGTGACCGAGAAGCTGCCGATCCCGGACGCCCCGATGCGGTGGGCGCCGGACCTCGTCGCCGTCAGTGTGCCGCGCGCGACCGCCTGCCGCACCGACGTGATCGGCGTCGACGCGGCGACCACACCCATCCACGTGTACGCCCCGCTGCGGCGGTGCTCGGTCTCGATGGCCACGCCGTCCTCGCCGATGAACGTCAGCTCGATCCCGTCGCCGGAGCCGTCGGGCAGCTGCAGCGTGCGGAGCTCGGCCGGCGGCACCCGGTGCGTCGAGGACACGCCGAGCGCGTGCCGGACGTCGACGTCGGGCAGCGCGGACGCCATCCCGTCGACGGGGTGGACGACGGACGCCGGGAAGACGGTCGCCGAACCGCCGCCCAGAGTCCTGCCGCGCAGGGCGTTCGGCCCGATGACGGCGACCGATCGCAGGCTCTTCGGCAGCGGGAGGACGGACTCGTTCTTCACGAGGACGAACCCGGCAGCGGCCGCCTCCCGGGTCAGCACCTCGACCTGGCCCTCGTGCGTGGTGGGGTCGAAGACCGGCGCCGTGGCGGAGGTCCCGGCGTCGACGCCCTCGACGGCGCCGGTCCGCGCGGCGAGGCGCAGCAGGCGCAGCACCTTGTCGTCGACCTTGGCCTCGGGCACCCGGCCGGCCCGGACCGCCTCGACGAGAGCATCGCCCCACGGGCTGACCGGCCCGGGCATCGCGAGGTCGAGCCCGCCGTTGCCGGCGGCGTCCGTCGAGTGGGTCGCGAACCAGTCGGACATCACGAGGGCGTCCGAGCCCCACTCGCCCTTGAGGACGTCGTCGATGAGCGCGTTCTCGGTCATCGTCGTGCCGTTGACCTGGTTGTAGGCCGCCATGTACGACCACGGCCGGGCGTATTCCTCGACGTGCTGGAACGGTGCGAGGTAGAGCTCCCGGAGGGTCTGCTCGTCGATCCGGTTGTCGGCCGTCATCCGCTCGGCCTCCTGGTCGTTGCCGACGAAGTGCTTGACGCACGCGGCGACGCCGCTCTCCTGCAGGCCGTGCACGTAGGCGGCCGCGATCCGGCCGGTGAGGACGGGGTCCTCCGAGTAGCACTCGAAGTGCCGGCCGCCGACCGGCGTCCGGTGCAGGTTGATCGTCGGGGCCAGGAGGACGTCGACCGTCTTCCGCCGGGCCTCGGCGGCGAGAA
The DNA here is from genome assembly GCA_963750565.1 of uncultured Actinomycetota bacterium. GTDB lineage: Bacteria > Actinomycetota > Actinomycetes > Actinomycetales > Kineosporiaceae > R-H-3. The sequence goes on from CAVVRA010000004.1 coordinate 386,803, forward strand.
GGGCGCCGAGCCGGCGGACGAGGTCCTCGTCCCAGGACGCCGCGACGGCGGTGGGCGACGGGATGTTCGCCGACGGGTCGCGGTCGTCCCAGCGCTCGCCACGGACGCCGACCGGGCCGTCCGAGACGACGTACCGGCGCAGCCCGGCCTTCCGCTCGGGGTCGATCGACCAGAAGTCCGTGCCCGTGAGCAGGCGGACCTTCTCCTCGAGGGTCAGGCCGGCGATCCGTTCGCGGAGCACGGCGTCGAGCGCGGTCGTGTCGGGGTGGGGGAGCGGCTGTGACGGCCGGGCCGTCGATGCAGCCGTGGGAGTCTTCGTCATCGAACCTTCTTCACGGGGAGGATCGTCAGGACGGCGATCGCGGCGAACACCATCGCCGCGACGAACAGGGCGTTCCAGGTGCTGCGGACAGCGGCCTGGTCGATGAGGTTACACGTGTCACTTTCACGTGTGACCACAGTAGACTGAGCCTGTCGGAGCGCACAAGAGGTCGATCAGGACGTCGATCAGGACGTCGATCAGGACGTCGATCAGGACGTCGATCAGGATCGGGCGTACCGCGCCGGCTCGGCCGGCGACCCGGCGTCGAGGAGGTGGCCGTGGGCGCGATGCGGCGCGCGACGAGCGCAGATGTCGCCGCGCGTGCGGGGGTGTCCCGAGCCACGGTGAGCTACGTCCTGAACGGCAGCCCCCGGCACTCGATCCCGGAGGCGACGCGGGAACGGGTGCACGCCGCGGCCACCGAGCTCGGGTACACCCCGCACGCCGCGGCCCGGGCGCTGCGCACGGGGCAGTCCGGTGTCGTGCTCCTCGTCCTCGGGGACCTGCCGTTCAGCGCGAACCTCGGCAAGCTCCTCGCCGACCTCACTGCTGCCGTGTCGGCGACCGGCCGCTCGCTCGTGACGTGGACGTCGGGGGTCGGCCCCGGCCTGCGCGAAACCCTCGCGCACGTCGACCCCCAGGTCGTCCTCGGGTCCCTGCCCCTGGCGCCCGACGACGCGGAGGCCGTCCGGACGGCCGGGATCCCCGTCGCCCACCTGACCTTCGCCCCCGACGCCGGGGCGGGCCCGGAACGGGACGAGCCGCTCGCTCTCGTCGAGCTGTACGTCGGGGCCCTGCAGCTGCAGCACCTGGCCGTCGCCGGGCACCGGAAGGTCGCCGTCCTGACCGTCGACGACCCGCGGCTCGTGGTCTTCGCCGCCAACCGCCTCGAGGGTGTCCGGCGGGCGGCCGTCGACCTCGGTCTCGACCAGCCGGAGGTGCTCTCCCTGGCGGCGCCCGACGACGCCGCCGTCGCGCCGGCCCTGACCCGCTGGACCGCGGGGCCGGACCCCGTGACGGCCGTCGCCTGCTACAACGACCTCTACGCCGCGGTGGCCCTTGCGGCCGCGCGCGCGGCCGGGCTCGACGTCCCGGGGGACCTGTCCGTCATCGGGGTCGACGACGACCCGATGGCGCGGTTCCTCTGCCCGGCGCTCACAACGCTCCGGTACGACTTCCGGGACGTCGCCACCCACGCCGTCGCCCTCCTGCGGACGGCACTGGACGGTGCGCCGCCGCCTCGGCCACCGTCCTGCCAGATCGTCTCGCTCGTCGAGCGCGAGTCGGTCGCCCCGCCACCCGGGTCCTGACGCCGGTCAGGCCGGCGGCGGCGTCGAGCACGCCTCGACGAGCAGGTCGCGCAGCCACGCGTGTGCCGGGTCGAGCTCGCGCATCGGGTGCCACCACGGCGCTTGGACGAGCGCGAGGGCGTCCAACGGGCACGGGACGACCCGGGTCGTCGCGGGCGTCGAAGCCCCCGTCACCGGCCACCCCCCGTCGCGTACACCGCGACCAGGTGGGCGCTGCGCGGCCTGGCGAGGGTAGCCTGCCTCGAGCTCGCTGCGCGGTGCCCGGTGAACACCATCGACCCCGCTCCATCGAGACCCCGATGACGGCGTCGGCGTGCCCTGCGCTCCTCGCGGCGAACGTCGCCGAGATCCCGCTCGGCCGGCCCGGGACCGTCGACGAGGTGGCGCCTCTCGTCGTCTTCCTGCTCAGCGACGACCCCGCGTTCATCACCGGCGCCGAGATCCCCGTCGACGGCGGCATGACCGCCCGGGGCGGGGTGAAATCCATCAGCGACACGGTCCGGGGCTGAGACGCCCGCAGGCGGGTACCCCTGGAAAGGGGTACCCGCCCGCGAGGAAGTTCGGGGTTCTCAGATGGGCCGGACGTTGGACGCCTGAGGACCCTTCTGGCCTGCGGTGATCTCGAACTCGACGCGCTGGTTCTCGTCGAGCGAACGGTAACCGTCCGCCTGGATGGAGGAGAAGTGGACGAAGACGTCGGCTGCGCCGCCGTCCGGCGTGATGAAGCCGAAGCCCTTCTCGCCGTTGAACCACTTCACGGTGCCCTGCGTCATGCTGTGCTCTCCTCGATGCGTGCCCACTCGGGCACATCTTCGGGGACGTCAGGTGAACGGCCCCGAGTCGCTGCTGCACCGACGTCCGTTCGCCCTGACCGACTTCCGGCGGATAGACGAAAACGCCCGCTGGAGGACAACTCCGCGGGCGTTTGGCAACGTACGGAAAAGCTGCAACTTCTGGAAGCGTAACAGCCCCGCCGGCACAAGCACCATCCGCGAGGCCGGCGGGTCGCCCGGCGGCCGGTTCAAGGGTGCATCTGGTGCTCGGTCGCGAAGACGGTGAAGAGATTACTCGCGCGGTCCCCAGGCACCCCGACACGTCCGACTGTGATGCCGGTCGGGGGTGACTTCGTCAGACCGGGCCGGAGCCCTCGACCCGGACCGCGACCGGGGTGCCCGCCTCGACCGTCCGCGACACGGTGCACGTGCGGTCGTGCGACGTCCGGACGGCCCGCGGCAGGATCGCCCGCGCGGCGTCGCCGTCCTGGCCCGGAGGGAACGTCACGGAGAGCGTGAGCGTGATGTCCCGCAACCGGTTGCCGGTGTCGTCGCGGGCGTATTCCGCGTCGACCCGGGCGCCGAACGTCTCGGCCGGGCTGCGGCGTCCGGTGACGACGTCGACGTCGACCGCGGTGCAGCCCGCGATCGCGGCGAGGAGCAGCTCGACCGGCGTGAAGCCGTCCGGGTCCTTGCTACCGAACCGCAGCTCGTGGCCCCGGGCGTTGCGCGCGAGGTAGACGCCCTCGTCGAGACGGTCGAGGGTGACCCACCGGTGCGTGTCGTCACTCATGGGGCCGATCGTCGCAGACGTGCACCGGCCCCTCGCACATGGCGCGTTGCGCATCCGCACCCGAGAATCGCGCTATGCCGACAACCACTGGTGCAACGACGACCCGTGACGGCCGGACCGTCGAGCTCTCCCGCGACGACGAACGCCGGCAGTTCACCGCCGTCGTCGAGGGGCACGTCGCCGCGCTGGCCGCGTTCATGCAGACGCCCGAGCTCGTCGTCTTCACCCACACCGAGACCGACCCGACCTTCGAGGGCCAGGGCGTCGCCTCGCAGCTCGTCCGGTGGGCGCTCGACGACGTCCGGTCCCGCGGGTTCTCCGTGCTGCCCGTGTGCCCGTTCGTGTCCGGGTTCGTCGGCCGCCACATCGAGGAGTACGGCGACCTCGTGTACCGGTCGCGGACGGAGCAGGTTCACGACTGAGCCAGGACGGCTCGGGCCCGTCCTCGTCGCGTGGCACGCGTGCGCCGCGCCGCGCCGTCTGCGGCTGATCAGTATGACGACGGACCGCCGCTCGGTCGTCCTCGAGGAGGGCGGCGTCGGCGTCGTCATGCGCGGCTTCACGGTGGCCGACCACGTCGCGGGCGGCGTCGAGGAGTACAATACGTGAGGCTGCAGGAACAGCAGGCCGCGGTCGCCGAGGCGGTTGCACCATCGTCGGCTGACCCCGGGACCTCGGTCTCCCGTGGCGACGACTTCGTAACCTACGCTGCCGTAAGTTACGCATACGTAGGTCAGGTGGTCGCATGAGCGCCAAGGTCCCGCATCCCAGGGTGATCCAGGGTGGCATGGGGGTGGCCGTGTCCGACTGGCGGCTGGCCCGGGCCGTGGCGACCACGGGGCAGCTCGGCGTCGTGTCGGGGACCGCCGTCGACCTCCTGCTCGCCCGCCGGCTCCAGAACGGCGACCCGGCCGGAGACGTCCGCCGGGCGCTCGCCCGGCTGCCGCTACCGGGGGTCGCCGATCGGATCCTGCACACGTACTTCGTCCCCGGCGGGAAGCCGCCGGACGCGCCGTACCGGCCGGTCCTGCGCTTCTCGCTCGAACCGTCCCGGGTGGCGACCGAGCTCGCCGTCGCGGGCGCCTTCGTCGAGGTGAGCCTGGCGAAGGAGGGCCACACCGGGCCGGTCGGGATCAACATCCTGCGCAAGATCGAGCTTCCGATCCTCGCCACCGTCTACGGCGCGTTGCTCGCCGGCGTCGACTGCGTCCTCGTCGGGGCCGGCAACCCCGCCGACCTGCCCAGCGCCCTCGACGCGCTCGTCGCGCACGAGGCGGCGGAGATGCCGGTGCGTGTCCAGGGGGCGACGTCCGCTGACGGCGACTTCGTCGTCCGGCTCGACCCGGCCGCGCTGCTCCCGGTGCCGCCCGCGTGGCTGCGCCGTCCCGCCTTCCTTGCGATCGTCGCCTCGGTCGACCTCGCCCGGGCGCTGGCCGAGGACCCGCGCACGCGTCCCGACGGCTTCGTCGTCGAGGGTCCGCCCGCAGGCGGGCACAACGCACCACCGCGCGGCCCGCTGCGCCTGGACGGCGACGGTCAGCCCGTCTACGCCGAGCGGGACGTCGTCGACCCGGCGGACCTCGCGGGGCTCGGCCTGCCGTTCTGGATGGCCGGCTCCTACGGCTCGCCGGAGGCGCTCGCGGCCGCCGTCGCGGCGGGGGCGGCCGGGGTGCAGGTCGGCACGCTCTTCGCGTACTGCCGCGAGTCCGGGATGGCTCCGGACCTGCGCGCCGGCGTCCTCGACCGGCTGCGCGCCGGCGACCTCGTCGTCCGGACCGACTCGCGGGTCTCGCCGACCGGGTTCCCGTTCAAGGTCGTCGACCTCGACGGCTCGCTCTCGGACCCGGGCGTCGCGGCCGCCCGACCGGCCCTGTGCGACCTCGGGGTGCTCCGGGCCGCGTACCGGCGCCCCGACGGGTCGATCGGCTACCGCTGCCCGAGCGAGCCGGAGGCTGTCTACGTGGGCCGCAAGGGCGGCCGGACGGCGAACCGGGAGGGCCGGCGCTGCCTGTGCAACGCGCTCCTCGCGACGGCGGGCTTCCCGCAGCACCGCGCGGACGGGTATGTGGAGCCGCCGATCGTCACCTCGGGCAGCGACTTCGCCGGCGTCGCGGCCATGCTCGCGCGTTCGTCGGAGCCGGACGGCGGGTACACGGCGGCCGACGTCGTGCGCTACCTGCTGGGCGCTGAGAGCCCCGCGAACCTCCACAACGTGGCCGCGCCCGCCTGACGGTGCGGTCCTGCCCCGTGGTCTCCGCGAGACAGCCGTTCTCCCCCACGGGGTGGGGGAGGACCGCTGCACGGTGAGTATCACGGCTGCGGGGAAGCGTGCGCCAACGCCCGAGCAGCGTCGGCGCGGTCGCCGGGGGAGAACGGCTGCGCGGCCGAGATCCGTCAGCGGAACAGCGCGCTGTACCCGTTGAGCGCCGGCTGGCCGCCGAGGTGGGCGAACAGGACGTGCGAGTCCGCGCCGATCTCCTTGCGGGACACGAGGTCGACGAGCCCGGCCATCGACTTCCCCTCGTACACGGGGTCGGTGATCATCCCTTCGGTCCGCGCGGCGAGCCGCATCGCCTCCAGGGTCTGGTCGTCCGGGATGCCGTAGACACCCGCGTGGTAGCGCTCGTCGAGCTCGACGGCGTCGAGGGTCAGCTCGCGCTCGACGTCGAGAAGCTTCGCCGTCCGCTGGGCGATCCGGAGCACCTGGTCGCGGGTCTCGGCGGGTTTGGCCGAGCCGTCGACGCCGAGCACCCGGCGTGGCCGGCCGCCCGCCTGCTCGACCGCGGCGAAGCCGGCGACCATCCCGGCCTGGGTGCTGCCCGTCACCGAGCAGACGACCACCGTGTCGAAGAAGACGTCGAGCTGCTCCTCCTGCTGCGCGACCTCGGCCGCCCAGCCGGCGAACCCCAGACCACCGAGCGGGTGGTCGGACGCCCCCGCGGGGATCGCGTACGGTGTCCCGCCCGCGGCGGCGATGTCGGCCAGGGCCTGCTCCCAGGACTCCTTGAACCCGATGCCGAAGTCGGCCTGGACGAGCCGGACGTCGGCGCCCATGAGCCGGGACAGCAGGATGTTGCCGACCCGGTCGTACACCGCGTCCGGCCAGTCGACCCAGGACTCCTGGACGAGCACGCACCGCAACCCGAGCCGGGCCGCGACCGCGGCGACCGCCCTCGTGTGGTTGGACTGGACGCCGCCGATCGAGACGAGGGTGTCGCAGCCGGTCGCGAGCGCCTCCGCCGCGAGGTACTCGAGCTTGCGCACCTTGTTGCCGCCGAACGCGAGGCCGGAGTTGCAGTCCTCCCGCTTGGCCCACAGCTGGGCGCCGCCGAGGTGCGCGGTGAGCCGTTCGAGACGGTGCACCGGCGACGGGCCGAAGAGCAGCGGGACGCGAGCGTGGTCGGAGAGGGCCATGGCCCCATCCTGCCGGGGCCGCAGCCACGGTGGCGAGGTCTCTCAGTCGTCGACGACGACGGCGAGTCCGTGGAGAACCGCGGGGTCGGCGAGCAGGTCGATCGCCCGGACCCGGCCGTCGGCGACGGTGAACGCGAACACGACGCGGGGCCGGTCGGCGACCATCCACACCGCCTGCACGACGCCGTCGACGAGGGCGGCGCGTGCGGTCCGGGCACGGCCGGCGAAGGTCTCGGCGACGGCCCGGGCGCCGGACACCTCGGGCTGCGCACCGAACCCGACCGCCGTCGCGTCGGCCCGGAGCACGGCGTCCGGGTCGAGCAGCTCGAGCAGCGCCCGGAGGTTGCCGCCCCGGGACGCGGCGAGGAACGCCTCGACGATCTCGCGGCGCCGCGCGTCGTCCGGCGCGGACGTCGCAGGATCGGCGCCTTGCACCCGGCGCCGGGCGCGGCTCGCGAGCTGGCGGGCTGCGGCCGGCGTCCGGTCGACGACCGGGGCGATCTCCTCGAAGGGGACCCCGAAGAGGTCGTGGAGCACGAACGCGAGCCGTTCGGCCGGGGACAGGGTGTCGAGGACGACGAGGAGCGCCGCGCCGACCGAGTCGGCGAGAATCGCCTGCTGCTCGGGGTCGGCGTCCCCGGGGCCGTCCGGTCCGACGGACGGCCCGACGCCGACGTCCGGGACGGGTCGCAGCCCCGGTGCCTGCGCGGCGTCGACGAGGTCGAGCGGCTCCTCCCGGCGGGTCCGCCGGGAGCGGAGCATGTCGAGGCAGACCCGGCCGACGACCGTCGTGAGCCAGCCGCGGAGGTTGTCGACCTCGGCCGTGTCGCTGCGGCTCAGGCGCATCCACGCCTCCTGCACCGCGTCGTCCGCGTCGCCGCCGGGTCCGAGCATGCGCACCGCGACCGCCCGCAGGTGCGGCCGGGCCTCCTCGAACCGTTCGGCCAGGGTGGCCCCGTGGGGGGTGGCGTCGTCCATCCGTCACATCCTCGCGTCGTCCGTCGTCATGCACACGACGGACGGTGTCGCACCGATGTGACGGGACGGCCCACACCACGAACGGACGAGGAGACCGGACATGACGGACGGCGTGCACACCCTGATCTACCCGGTGACGGACCTGGCGGCGGCCAAGAAGGTCTTCGGCACCCTCCTGGGGGCAGGCCCGGTCATGGACGCCCTGTACTACGTGCAGTACCGGGTCGGGGACGACGCCCACGGGCAGGACGTCGGGCTCGACCCGAACGGGCACCGAGAGGCCGCACCCGGGCCGATCGCGTACTGGCACGTCGACGACGTCGCGAAGCGGGTGACGGCCCTTGTGGAGGCGGGTGGGTCGGTGCTCCAGGACGTCCGGGACGTCGGCGGCGGGCGGCTCGTCGCGCTCGTCACGGACCCGGACGGAAACGTCCTCGGCCTGCTCCAGCCGCAGGCCGGGTAGCTCAGCCGAGGGTGTTGACCGCGCGGGCGATGACGAGCGCACCGATCGCCAGCGAGACCGTGGACTGGACGGTCATCGCCAGCTTGGCCCAGCGGGAGAAGGGCATCGTGTCGGTCGGGCTGAACGCCGTCGCGTTCGTGAAGGCGACGTAGAGGTAGTCCAAGACGTAGGGCTCCCACTCCGGGTCCGCGAGGTCCGGGGTCGTCATCTCCGGGAAGAGGAAGTCCGGGTGCCGGCGCTCGCCGCGGGCCCTGGCGGCAGGCCCGCCCCGGTCGAGCTCCCAGTACCAGAGCCCGAAGACGAGGATGTTCGTCAGCCAGATCGTGCCACCGTCGAGGAGGACCTCCTGCGCGCCGAGCGCCGGTCTCCCGCTGACGATCGCCACGACGAGGTTCACCGCCGAGATGGCGTTCGCGACGCTGGCGACCCCGAGGAGCACGAGGCTGAGTGTCCGCAGCCGGGGGGAGGCCCGGTCCATCCGGCCCGGGTTGGCGACGACGAGGACGACGCCGATCACGACCTGGATGCCGGGCAGCAGCCAGCGCCCGACGGTGTCCCGGCCGAACGGCAGGTGGACGCCGGGGGACAGCTCCGGCGGCAGCCGGAGCTGCAGCGCGATCATCGCGGTGACCGCGAGCATCGCCTGCCACCGGGGCTCACCGGCCGTGCGGCGCAGCCACGCCGGGACGGCCCGGGCAGGTTGCGACATCCGGGCGTGCATGGCCGCGTGTGCGGCCTCGTCCATCCCGCCGGACGGGCCGCTCTGGTGGTCGGAGGTCGCGCTCATCCCCCCATGGTGACCGCCGTGGATCTCGCTGTGGCTCAGGACTCCTCCTTCGGGTGACGTGGTCGTGACCCTGTCCACCTCGTGCTGTCGCCGATCGCCTGATCCCGCCCCGCGTCCGTCGTCGCCGGACGCCCGGGACCGTCACGGCGGCCAGCAGGGCCGCCGTGAGTACAGGCCCGCGGACGCGTCGCTGCGTGTCGAGGTCGACCGAGCCGGTCGCCACCACGCCCGCGGGAGGAAGCCGAGGTCGATCCGCAGGTGCTCCCGAGTGTCGTCGTCGAGCCCCTCAGGCCGCTCCACGGCGCCGCTGCCGAGGTGGCTGACCACCTGCGAGACGTCCCACTCGGTGTCGACGGACTGCCTCGTGAGGTCGTCGGGTATCAGGGCACGGACGACGGCGACGAGGTCGTCTGGCCCGTGCGGAGGGCTCTGATCGGGGTGTCGGCGGGGGAGGGCACTGCGGCTCCATGGATCGGTGGACGCGCGACGAGCGGGCGAGGATCACCAACGGTTCCGGGCAGGGGGATTCCTCGCCCCGTCGGTACGGCGTTCCCGACAGCCGAACGTCTCGGCCGCCGCACCGCGGCGGCGACCGTACGGTCGGACGGTGAGTCCGACGACGACGGGACCCGATGGTGGGGGGCCGAGCGGGCTGCTCCTCGACGTCGGAGGTGTCGTCCTCGAGGCCGGTCCGGTCCTGGTCAACCGGCTCGCCGAGGACGAGCCCGCCGTCGCGCGCGTCGTCGGTCCGCTCGGCGGGGTCGCCGGGCCTGGCGACGACCTGTGGCAGCAGATGCTCGCCGGCGAGGTCACCGAGCGTGCGTACTGGGCACGCCGGGGCGGTGAGCTCGCCGCGGCGCTCGGCCTGGACGCCGCCCACGGCGCCACCCGGGCGCTCATGGAGCGGCTCTACGCCGGACCGCCGAGCGCGTGGCTGCGCGCGGGGACGCTCGAGCTCATGGTCGACGTCAAGGCTGCCGGGCTGCGGCTCGGCGCGCTGACGAACGACATGGCCGACTTCCACGGGGACGCGTGGGTCGCCGAGCAGCGGTGGGTCGACCTCTTCGACGCCGTCGTCGACGCGTCGAGGACCGGCGTGCTCAAGCCCGACCCGCGCGCGTTCCTGGCGGGCGCGCAGGCCCTCGGCCTGCCGCCGCACGAGATCGTCTACCTCGACGACATGCCCTGGAACGTCGACGGCGCGCTCGCCGCCGGGCTGCGTGCCGTCCGGATGCCGCACGGGGACGCCACCGCGGCCCTCGCGCAGGTCCGGGCCGCGCTGGGGCTCGTCGCGCAGGCCGGAACGGGCGACCCGCTCGCCGTCCGGCCGTGAGAACGTGACCGGGACCCGGTCCGGACTTCCCTGGAGGTAGTCGTGCCCCTCGTCCGCATCGACATCATGGAGGGCCGCTCGCCGGAGATGATCCGCGAGCTGCACGAGCGGGTCGCCGCGCTCGTCGCGGAGATCCTCGACGCCCCGATCGAGCGGGTCCGCACGTACATCACCCAGTTCCCGCCGCACGCGTGGGGGATCGGTGGCGTCCCTGCGGACGTCGCCCGGGGCGCGGAGGTCGAGGCCCGCCGGCGGGCGGCGCTCGCCCGCGAGGAGGGCGCGTGACGGACGGCGCTCCGGCCCGGGACGGCGGCCAGGTCCCGGACGGCGGGGCGGTGCTCCCGCACGCCGACCTCGTTGTCGTCGTCGGCGCGACCGGGGCGATCGGCTCGGCGGTCGTGGAGCGGCTCGCCGGCCGCGCGCTCCGCGTGCTCGCGGTCGCCCGGAGCAAGGACGCGCTCGACGAGCTCGCCGACCGGGTCGACGGCGTGCTGCCGTGCGTCGCGGACATCGCGGACGCCTCCGCGGTCGATGCGATCGCCGCGGGGGTGGAGGCCGCGCTCGCCGAGCGGCCGGGCGGCGTCCGGATGGCGGTGTTCGCCGCCGGGCTGCCGGTTCGCGGTTCGGCCGAGACGATCGACCCGTCGCTGCTCGCGAAGGGCGCCGACATCAAGCTGGGCGGCCTGCTGCGGCTCGTCCACGCCGTCCGGGACCACCTCGTCCGCGGCTCCCGGATCGTCACGTTCGCCGGGTCCCTCGGGCTCGAGCCGCGGGCCACCGAGGCCGGCCCGGGGGCGATCAACGCGGGCGTCTTCAACCTCATGCGGCAGCTGTCGCTCATCTACGGCCCGCGCGGCGTCACGACGCACACGATCAGCCCCGGCCCGGCCGACACCCCGCGGCTGCGCCGGATCGTCGAGGCCGTCGCCGCCGAGCGCGGCGAGCCGTTCGAGGCGGTCTGGGCGACGTACGCGGCGGAGAACAGCCTCGGCCGGCTCCCGACCGCCGCCGAGGTTGCGTGGGGCGTCACCGTGCTCCTCGATCCCGAGGCCGACCTGCTCCACGGCTCCGTGCTCTACCTCGACGCCGGCGGCCACCGCGGCATCCACTGACCGGCCGGACGCCCGGCCGCTCCCTGCCCGGCGCACCGGTGATGTGGGCGGCGTCAGTGCCGGGGCGGGCGGTGTCCGAGTCGGGCGCTGATGACGCCGGCGGCCTCGACGACGAGGGCAGCGGCCTGGTGGAGGGCGGCGCCGCGCAGCCGCGCGACGTCCCCGACGACGCTCACGGCGGCGATGGCGACGCCGTCCGGGCCGCGGACCGGGGCGCCGACCGAGGAGATCCCGAGCTGGCCCTCCTCGAGGTTGCTCGCCCAGCCGCGGCGGGCCACCCGGTCGAGCTCGGCGAGCAGCGCCGTCCGGCTCGTGATCGTCTTCGGCGTTCGGGCGACGAGCACGTGCCGCTCGAGCCGGGCGAGCAGCTCCTCGCGCGGCACCGCGGCGAGCAGCGCCTTGCCCGAGCTCGTGACGTGCGCCGGCAGCCGGTGCCCGACCCGGCGGAAGACGGGCAGCATGTGCCGGCTCTCGAGCCGCTCGACGTAGACGACCTCGAGCCCGTCGAGGACGGCGACGTGCACCATCTCCCCGGTCCGGTGCCGCAGCGTCGTGAGCACCGGCAGGGCCGCCTGGTGCAGATCGACATGCTCGCTGACCGCCGTCCCGAGCTCGTAGAGGGCGAGCCCGAGCCGGTAGCGGCCGGTCCCGGCGTCCTGCTCGAGGAGCCGCTCGGCGGCGAGGGTCGCGAGCACCCGGTGCGCGGTGCTCGTGCTGATCCCGAGCCGCCGGGAGAGGTCGGCGACCCCGAGGTCCGTGTCGACCCCGCTGAAGGCGCGCAGCGCACGGGCGGCGGTCCGGACGGACCCGAGCGTCGGGTCCCGGCGGCCGGCGCCGGCGCCGTCGGGCTCCACATCGGGCTCCACATCGGGCTCCACATCGGGCTCCACCGAGGAAATCCTAGCCTCACCGTCCCGCTATGCGGGACAACAGCATTGCCGTGGAGGACCTAGGCCCCTTCACTGGGCCCTACCACCGATCGCCGGCGGGGTCTCCTCCCCGCCGACCGGTGCGTACGGCACCTGCAACGTCGCGGAATGCCTCGGAATGCCAGGAGGGGCTCGTGTCCTACATCGTCTGGTTCTCCGACCCCTATCCCGGCGACGTCCGCCACCTCGGCGGCAAGAACGCCAGCCTCCTGACGATGACCTCCGCAGGCATGCCCGTCCCGCCCGGCTTCGCAGTGACCGCGGACGCCTACCGCCGGGTGTTCTCCGAGTCCGGCCTCGAGACGCGGGTCGCGGACCTCCTGGACGGGCTCGACGTGACCGACGGCGCGGCCGTCGCCCGGGCGGGCGCCGAGTGCCGCGGTGCCATCACCGCGGTGCCGCTGCCGCAGTGGCTCACCGACGAGATCGTCGCCGCCTACGACGCGCTCGGTGCGCGGTGCGACGATCCGCAGGTCGGGGTCGCCGTCCGCTCCAGCGCGACGAGCGAGGACCAGCCGGACGCCTCGTTCGCCGGCGAGCACGACACCTACCTGTGGGTCCGCGGCCACGACAGCGTCCTCGACCACGTCCGCCGCTGCTGGGCGAGCCTGTTCACCGACCGGGCGATCACCTACCGGCGCGAGATGGGCTACGTCGACTCCGTCGCGGCGATGAGCGTCGGGATCCAGAAGATGGTCACGCCGCGGACGGCCGGGGTCGCGTTCACGCTGAACCCGACGAACGGGGACCGGTCCCAGGTCGCGATCGACGCCTCGTGGGGGCTCGGCGAGGCCGTCGTCTCCGGCTCGGTGACCCCGGACAACTTCCTCGTCGACAAGGTCATGGGCCAGGTCACGAGCCGGACGATCTCGCCGAAGCACATCGAGCACCGGCTCGGCGAGGACGGTCGGGTCGTGGAGACGGACGTCGAACCCGAACGCCGGGACGCCCAGTGCCTGTCGGACGACGAGATCCGCGCCGTCGCGTCGCTCGCCCGCCGGGCCGAGAAGCACTACGGCTGCCCGCAGGACGTCGAGTGGGCCCTCGACGCGCAGCTGCCCGAGGGGGAGAACATCCTCCTCCTGCAGGCCCGCCCGGAGACGGTATGGAGCCGCAGGCCACGGACGCCGCTGCTCAACGGCGTCGCGAAGGACACCTTCCGCAGCATCGTCGCAACCCTTCTCGACGGCCACCACGGCCAGGCGGGCGACACCCACCACGCCCACCCGCACGCCACCGGGCCCGCGCACGACGAACAGACCCCGGTCGGCTGACCGACCGAGCACCACCGGCGGCCACCCGGCCCGCCGCGCGCACCGCATGGCCCAGCACGGCGTCGAGGAGGACGACCATGGCAGACCGCTTCCCGAGCCCCTTCGAGATCGAGCACCCCAGCCGGTGCCGAGGGGTGGGAGGACCTCTACTCGTACTCCGTCGTGTTCTCGAAGGAGCGCAAGGACTACGAGGACGCCGCCTTCTGGTTCATGGACGGCGTGCACACGCCCGAGGTCATCGAGCCGTGGGACGCGACGATCGTCGAGTACGCGCTCATCAGCCTCTCGCAGTACAACACCCGGCACTACGTCATCCCGCCGGCCCGCGGCGTCGACATCCGCATCCTCAACGGCTACATGTACCTGGCCCCGGTCCCGGTCACGGACCCGGCGGAGATCGAGTCCCGGATCCCGGAGTTCATGGAGCGTGCCGGCCACTACTTCGCGAACTGGAAGACGCTCGAGGACGCGTGGCTGCCCAAGGTCACGGCGCTCATCGCAGACCTCGAGGAGATCACCTTCGAGCCGCTCCCGGAGCGCGAGGAGATGGCGGTCCTCACCGAGGGCCGCGGCACAGGCAGCGGGATGCATCTCATGCAGTCCTACAACCGCCTGCTCGACCTCACGCTGCAGACCTGGAACCACCACTTCGAGTTCCTCAACCTCGGCTACGCCGCGTACCTCGACTTCTTCGGCTTCTGCAAGGGCCTGTGGCCGAGCATCCCCGACCAGGCCATCGCGAAGATGGTCGCGGGCATCCACGTCGACCTCTTCCAGCCCGACGAGGAGCTCAAGAAGCTCGCCGCCCTCGCGGTCCAGCTCGGCGTCGACGGCCGGGTGGACGGCAACGACGCCGCGGCCGACGTGCTCGCCGCGATGGCGGCGGACGACGCGGGCCGGCAGTGGGTCGCGGCGTTCGAGGCTGCGAAGAACCCGTGGTTCAACTTCTCCGCGGGCAGCGGGTTCTACCACTCCGACCGGGTGTGGCTGGAGAACCTCGACATCCCGATGGGCTTCATCCGCCACTACGTCGCCAAGGTCCGGCGCGGGGAGTCGCTCGAGCGGCCGACCGAGGCCGTCGCCGCCGAGCGGGACCGGATCGTCGGTGAGTACCGCGACCTCATCGACTCCGACGAGGACCGCGCGACGTTCGACGGCAAGCTCGGGCTGGCCCGCGTCGTGTTTCCCTACGTGGAGAACCACAACTTCTACATCGAGCATTGGGCGCACTCCGTGATCTGGCGCAAGATGCGCCAGCTCGGTGAGGTGCTCGTCAAGGAGGGCTTCTTCGCCTCCGCCGACGACATCTTCCTCCTCCAGCGCAACGAGGTGCCGACGGCGCTCTTCGACGCCTACCACGGGTGGGCCGTCGGCATCCCGAGCCGCGGCGCGGGGTACTGGCCCGCGGAGATCGAGCGCCGCAAAGGCATCATGAACGCGCTGCGCCAGTGGTCCCCGCCGCCGGCGCTCGGCGCCCCGCCGGAGGTCATCACCGAGCCGTTCACCGTCATGCTGTGGGGCATCACGTCCGACAGCGTCAAGCAGTGGCTCGGTGGCTCGGAGGACGGCGGGGACCTCAAGGGCTTCGCCGCGAGCCCCGGGATCGCCGAGGGGCCCGCCCGGGTCATCTTCAGCGCGGACGGGATCGGTGAGCTCCGGGAGGGCGAGATCCTCGTCGCGCCGCTCACCGCGCCGTCCTGGGCGCCGGTCTTCGGCAAGATCGCGGCCACCGTCACCGACGTCGGCGGGATCATGAGCCATGCTGCGATCGTCTGCCGCGAGTACGGGTTGCCCGCCGTCACCGGGACCGCGTTCGGGACGAAGAACGTCAAGACCGGTCAGCGGCTGCGGGTCGACGGCAACAACGGGACCGTGACGATCCTCGACTGAGCGACCGACCCCGGCACCGAGCTCCCGGCCCCGTCTGCGACGTCGGGGCCGGGAGCCGCAGCACCGCACCGTCCGGGTCACGAAGTGAGTTCAGCCAATACCATCTGTAGGTCTCGAGGATCAACCCGGCATGATCTCGACGGCATCCTGGCGCTCTTCGCCGATGACGCTGTCTTCGAATCTGCGCGCGGCCCGACATCCGTCGGGTGCGGGGTTTGAAGGCAAAGAAGCGGTTCGCCGGACTCGCAGCAAGAGGTTCGAAGGCATTCCCGACGTGCACTATGGAGAAGACAAACACTTCGTCTGCGGCGACCGGGGTGTATCGGAAGGGAAGCTGACTGGCACGACGACGGACGGCGTCGTCTGCGGCCGCGCGGGCGCGACCTTCGGGAGTCGGAGACGGGCTCATCATCCGAAAGGACTCGTACTGGAAGTTGGTGGAGAGCGTCTAGCTGCGCGTTGACCTTCGGGCGGACGAAAGGACGTGGGGGTTCAACTCCCCCCTCGCCCACCCGCTTGACCTGCGCATAGCCCCTCGATGCATGATGCGGCGTGCGCGGCGATCTTCCGTCCGGAACGGTCACCTTCCTGTTCACCGACATCGAGGGTTCGACGAAGCTCCTGCACGCGCTCGGCGCCGAGTCCTACGCCGAAGCCTTGACCGAGCATCGGCGTCTCGTTCGGGAGTCGTTCGCTCGTCACGGTGGTGTCGAGATCGACACGCAAGGCGATGCGTTCTTCGTCGTCTTCGCGGATGCGACAGAAGCGATACGAGCGGCGGCCGAGTCGCAGGAAGCCCTCGCCTCCGGTCCCATCAGCGCTCGCATGGGACTGCACACGGGCGTGCCGCACGTCACCGACGAGGGTTACGTGGGAGACGTCGTGCACGAGGGCGCGCGGATCGCCGCGGTGGGACATGGCGGCCAGGTGCTGGTGTCCGCTCAAACGCTCGAGCTGATCCAGGCCGAGGTGACCGACCTCGGCGAGCATCGTCTGAAGGACATCGAGGCACCGGTTCAGATCTTCCAGCTCGGGTCCACGCGCTTCCCGCCACTCAAGACCATCTCGAACACGAACCTGCCGCACCCGGCCAGCTCGTTCGTCGGCAGGGAACTCGAGATCGAGGAGGTCGCCGCGCTCCTTGGCGATGGCGTTCGTCTGCTCGACGCTCACCGGGCCCGGCGGAACGGGCAAGACCCGGCTCGCGATCGAAGCCGCCGCCGAACTTGTGCCCGGGTTCAAGGCGGGCGTGTTCTGGGTGGAACTCGCCCCGCTGCGCGATCCCACCCTTGTGACCGAGGAGGTCGCCCGGACCCTCGGAGCACAGGATGGTCTGGCTCAGCACATCGGGGAGCGAGAGATGCTGCTCGTGCTCGACAACCTCGAGCAGGTGATCGACGCGGCGCCTGACCTGGCCACGCTGGTGGAGAACTGCCCGAACCTTCGGATGCTCGTCACCAGCCGGGAGCTTCTGCGTGTCCGCGGCGAGGTCGAGTATCCGGTCGCACCGCTCGCCGAGCACGAGGCGATCGAGTTGTTCTGCGCCCGAGCGCGGATGGAGCCGGACGAGGCGGTCCATGAGCTCTGCCGGGAGATGGACAACCTGCCGCTCGCGGTCGAGCTGGCCGCTGCCAGGGCGACCGTGCTCTCGCCCGCCCAGATCCTGGAGCGGTTGTCCCAGCGGCTGGACCTGCTCAAGGGTGGCCGCGACGCCGACCCTCGGCAACAGACGCTCCGGGCCACGATCGAGTGGTCCTACGGCCTCCTTGGAGAGGAGGAGCAGCAGCTCTTCGCTCGGATAGCGGTGTTCGCCGACGGCTGCACGCTGGACGCGGCCGAGGCCGTTGCCGATGCCGACCTGGACGCGATGCAGGCGGCTCGTCGACAAGAGTCTCGTGCGACACACGCGGGAGCGGTTCTGGATGCTAGAGACGATCCGCGAGCTCGCGGCCGAGCGACTCGATGACTCGGGCGAAGCAGACGCGATTCGGCGCGGGCACGCGGTGTGGTTCCTCGGCCTCGCCGAGCGATCGCGAAACGCTCCTCCGCGGTGGCGAGCAGAAGGCGTGGCTCCATCGGATGTTCACAGAGGAAGGCAATATCCGTGACGCGCTCACCTGGGCTGTAGACGGGGGGCACGCTGAGATCGCGCTCCGCTTCGCATTCGCACTGGAGGTCTTCTGGGTGCGCGCGGTCAGGTGGACCGAGGCGTCGAGGTGGCTCGAGCTCACCCTGCGTTTCGACGATCCCCCTCGACCGATCCTTCGCGCACGGGCGTTGGCTACAGGAGGGATCTTCGCGGCCAGCTCCCGAGGTCGCAGAACGCCGGTTCGCCGAGAGCATCCCCGCGCTTCGCAAGCTCGAGGACGAGGAGGGGCTCGCGTTTGCCCTGCGGGGACTCGCGTGGCTGCACCTCGAGCGAGGCGAGTTCGCAGAGGCTCGCGCTGCACTCGAGGAGGCGGTGGAGCTGTTCGCGAAGCTCGGCCACGCGGTAGCCACGCGGTTCGTCGATCTGGGCACGATCGCGGTGCGTGAAGGGGACCACGTTGGGGCGCGCCGATGGTTCGAGCGAGCGCTGTCGGCGGCCCGAGACGAAGGGGACGCCATGGGGGCCTCGGGCGCTCTGCAAGCGCTCGGGGACCTCGACCTCTCGACGGAAGAGCTCGACCAAGCGCAGCGGCAGGTTCCGAGACGCCCTCAGGACGACGTCGAGCTGGGGGACGTGTCGGCCGTCGGATCGGTGCGCGGGCTCGCGGAGGTGGCGGTGCGTCGAGGGGACTTCGAACGGGCCGGACGACTCTGGAGGATCGCCGAGCGCCTCGCCGAGGAGAGTGAACCGCCATCGTGGCCGGAGGTTCACGAAGCGGGTCCAGCCGCAGGCCGAGTTCCTCGCGGGATGCGGATCGATCGCTCCTTCGATCGCGGTTGGGACGCCGCCGAAACGCTGTCGGTGGACGCCGTCTCTCATATCGCTCGCGGAGGGAGCAATACGAAACCGTACCAAGTAGTAGATGCACAGAACA
>CAVVRA010000005.1:0-757491 GCA_963750565.1 uncultured Actinomycetota bacterium
CCCAACATCGACACCTACGCACCAGACGGCTCCCGCGGGGTGCCATCGACTACCGTGAGCATGGGCGTACCTTCCCGACCGACGCGTCAACGTCGGCCTGATCGAGGACCCATCAGACTTCGGATCATCCTCGGGAAAGGTGCACCCACTCACGTCACCCCGCCGAGGACCGCATCCACAGGTCTCGATGATTGCTCCCGGGACCCGCACACGCTGCAGCCGGCCGCTCCTCGGCCGCTCCTCAACCGTCTCGACAAGGACCACGAGCGGCCTGGTTCCCGGCAGGTCCTCAACACCGATCACGCGGACCGAAAGCAGCCCAACGAGCAGGCTGTCGGTACCCTACGAACTCGTCCACGACGTCCTCGATGCGTCGAGGTATGGCGTCGCGCAGAAGCGCCGGAGGGCACTCGTCGTCGGCCGACTGCGGCAACTGCCGCACATCGGCCTACCGGACGAAACGCATGAGACCCCGCTCACCGTCGCCGACGTACTCAGAGACGTGACACACCAGGTCACGGAGATCGAGCTACCCAGAGCACACGGCCCCTACCTGACGACCGAACTGCATCTCACCCGGCGGTTCACTTCGGTGTCAGGCGAGAGATTCGCTGCAATCCCCTATGGCGGCAACCGCTTCGATATTCCGGGCCACCTGCTTCCGAGGTGCTGGCAGAACCACACCACCGGCAGCGGGGACGTCATGGGCCGGCTGCGGTGGGACCAGCCGTCCGTCACGATCAGGACCGAGTTCTACAAGCCCGAGAAGGGTCGATACCTCCACCCCACCGAGAACAGACCGATCACTCACTACGAAGCGGCCCTACTCCAGGGCTTCCCGCCGACGTTCGAATGGTTCGGATCCAAGACCGCCATCGGCCGACAGATCGGCAACGCCGTTCCTGTTCCTCTGGCACGAGCGATTGCCCAACACCTCGCGGTCAAACTGGACGCGCACGTCCTGCCGAGGGCATCTAAAGCGGAGCACGTCGCCTGATCGGCTCATCGGTCAACTGCTGAGGATCTCCTCGGGGCGCCTGTGAGTCACCGCGGCGTCGTAGTCAGTCACGCAGTCCTCTAGCCCTTCAGTAAGCGTGGCGGCGTGTCGGAGGGGCCCTGGACGAGCCAAAGGCCTTACCTTGCATGGGTTTGCGGTCTCAACGCAGCCCAAGCAAGGAAGGCCTTTGTGGTGAAGAAGATAGCGCAGGACCAGAGCCGGCGGAACGCGGCCCGACGACGTCGGCGGGTCGCCGCCCGGCATCGGCTGGCCGGGCACTGGAGCCCGCAGCCGGCCCCGATGCTGACCGCCGGGCCGGTGCACTACGAGGTCGGCGGCAACGTGGACGCCACCTGCTTCGGCGGGATCGCCGCCCTGCACCAGCTGGTCACCCGCCTCGGCCTGCCCACCGCGATCGACGCCGACCTGGAACTGCTGAAGGTCCACCTGCCCGACCACGAGTCCGACCACGTCCTGAACCTGGCCTACAACGTGGCCTGCGGCGGCACCCGGTTGGAGGACATCGAACGGCTGCGGCACGACACCGCGTACATGAACGCCCTGGGCGCCGACCTGATCCCCGACCCCACCACCGCCGGGGACTTCTGCCGCCGGTTCACCACCGAGGACGTGACGACGCTGATGGAGGCGATCAACACGGTCCGCCCGAAGCTGTGGACGTCTCGGGGCCGGGACCTGCTCGGCCCGGTCGCCTACCTCGACGTCGACGGCACCATCACCCCCACCACCGGGTCCCGCAAGGACGGGATGGACATCTCGTACAAGGGGATCTGGGGGTATCACCCGCTGATCGTGTCGCTGGCCAACACCCGGGAGGTGCTGTACCTGGTCAACCGGCCCGGCAACGTCCCCAGCCACGCCGGGGCCGCCGACTGGATCAGCAAAGCGATCGACCTGGTCGCCCCGCACACGCCGCGGGTCTGCCTGCGCGGGGACACCGACTTCTCCCTGACCGCCCACTTCGACGCCTGGGCCGAGCGGGTCGACTTCGTCTTCGGGATGGACAACAGCACCCCGCTACGCACCCGGGCCGAGGCCCTGGACGAGCGGGCCTGGCGGCGGCTGCACCGGCCGGAACCCTACGTCAACGCCACCGGTCAGGTCCGGGCCCGCCGGGAGAACGTCAAGGCCGCCATCGTCACCGAACGGGAGTACCTGAACCTGACGTTGAACTACGAGGACGTCGCCGAGTTCACCTACCGGCCCGGCAAGTGCACCCGCCCCTACCGGGTGATCGCACTGCGCAAGAACATCAGCCGCTCCCGCGGCGAGCAGGTCCTGCTCGAGGAGATCCGCTACTTCTTCTACATCACCACCCTGACCGAGCAGGCCGCCGAGCAGATCGTCGAGCTGGCCAACGAACGCTGCGACCAGGAGAACGTCATCGCCCAACTCAAGAGCGGGATCAACGCCCTGCGCGTCCCGCTGTACGACCTGGTCTCCAACTGGGCGTACATGGTGATCGCCGCGCTGGCCTGGAACATCAAGTCCTGGTTCGCGCTGATGATGCACCGCAAGAGCGACCGGCACGACTACATCCGGATGGAGTTCCGCCGGTTCCTGAACACCGTCATCCTGATCCCCGCCATGGTCACCCGCCGCGCCCGCGGCATCACCATCCGCCTGATCGGCTACACCCCGGCCATCGACCGCCTGCTGAGCGTCTGGGCCACCACCGAACGCACCCGCTTCGGCTGACCACGCAACAGCGCCACCCCGGAACCGAACACCCGCCTGTCACCGCGGCCACCCGGCCGCGGCGCCGACCCTGCCCCGACATCGAACCAACCGTCCGAGGCAACACCGCGGCAGCTACACATCCGGTCGGCACACCAGGCCCGCACGCCAGACCAGCCTTCCACGAGCCTCGCAGACCACGCTCACGGCCCCGAACCGACCTCAAGATGACCACACTCAGTGATCCATTCGGCCACGACGACCGGTCGCCGCCGACACGCTTATTTGAGGCCTAGCAACGCCTGTACGTCCCCCGCGTACGACGCGTACGCAAGCCTGCGCACCTCCTGCGCCAGCGTTCCGCCGGAGATGAGGACGAGCGGGTACTGATCATCGATGACCTCGACCTGCGCCTGTCGGGAGAACGATCCCGTCGTGACGAAGACTCCGATCCACCCTCGACGAAGCCTGGCCACCACCCTCGCCACCTGATCCGGGCTGATCGACGACGTCGGGGCAACGCACTTCGCCTGTCCGAGAACGACGAGCGGGGTAGACGCGGGCGCCGCACCTACATCCAGTCGACCGACGAAGTCCATTCCGCCGTCACCGCCCGCACGGGTCAGCCACCCCTGCCGGTAGGCCATCCCGGAGCGGCCCAGCACTTCGCCGGCCACGCGTGCCGCCAGTTGCTCGAAGCTGTGCTTCCGACCTTCGAAGAACCGATACACCTGGTCGAGGACCTCGGCATCGGCGGATCCCGGCGAGGGTTGCTGATCCGACGGCGAAAGAACGCGAGAGCTGATCACCCGCCGTCGGATGCGGGGTAGCGCCACCCTCCCCTCGTCGACCCATCGACGCCAGGTCGGCGGCGCGTACCGCAGGCAGTCCTCAAGCGACACGGCCGGATCTCGGCGATCATCGATCCACCGCCAGTCCAGCTGGTCATCGGAAGCGGAGAGATCGACAACGTTTAGATCCAGGACGATGTTGGGGAAGCTGCGTCCACTGTTCGGATCGCGCTGAACGACGTGCTCCATTCTCTCGATCACGGCCGCGCCGCAGAACTCAACGTGTCCCTTCGGGACTCGGACGCCGTCGGCCCGAGTCACGGTCTGCGCACGGAAGAGGACCAGCGGGGGTGCCAGCAGACGCTCAGAACGGTCGGTTCCGGCGTGGAACTGCCAGGCGTCCAACAGCGCACGGTTCCCCACCGTTGAACCGACCGGGCCCAAGGTCGACGGCTTGTGGTCGCCGTAGTAGCGGACGTGCCCATGATCGAGATCGAACTCGTCATGCCACGGGTTGCTGTCGTGACCGGCCTTCCACGGACTCGATCTGATGGCGATGACCGGTCGCCGACGAAGACCCTCCGGGTCGAGGACCTCCGCCGCGCGGTTGATCCCGGCTTCCAGCATGAGCTTCGCGTCGCGTCGACCGGGCGCTGCCGTGAGGAAGTGGTAGTTGAGGTACCCGTCGAGTTGGACCGTCACCGTGTCGGCACCCTTGGCGTAGCGCAACACGTCCATGACCCCGACCCAGCGCTCACCCACGGGTCCATGGTTGCGGACGGAAACCCCCAGGGGAGGCACGACCGGCCGCAGGCGTGGACCAGGGGGTGGGCAACGTGTCCGCGTCTTGTCCGCGGACCGCCGTGGACCGCCGGATCGCGCCATACACCGCCGGTGACGGCTGGACCCAGGTCAACGGTCCAACGAGCGGGCCAAGGGGGCTGTGACCAGCGACTTCACGCCAATTGACCAGGTCGCGGAGGGCAAGGGATTCGAACCCCTGAGGACGGGTTGGGTACCGCCCTAGACGAGTGATTCCAGTCTTCGGCGGCGTGGCGGCTTGATCGACATGGGTGGAGGGCGTCCATTGGTCGGTTTGTGAAGACTGACCTGGACACCCTCCTGACCGCACTCTACGTGAAGATCGACGACGAGTTGAAGGGCCAGCCCCGGCAGGGCTGTCCACCCCGGTTCACCGACGCCGAACTGGTCACCGTCGCCGTCGCCCAGGTCCTGCTGGGCCACGACTGCGAGCGGCACTGGATCCGCGCGGCCCGTAAGCAGATCGGGCACCTGTTCCCCGACCTGCCCAACCAGCCGGGATACAACAAGCGGCTGCGGGCCGCGCTGCCGTTGATCCAGCGGATGATCCGGCTGCTGGCCTTCGACACCGACTTCTGGTTCGACGACCACTGGCTGCTGGACTCTACCCCGGTGCCGCGCGGGGCCTCACGGCCCACCGTGCAACGCAGCGACCTGGCCGGATGGGCCGCCTACGGGTACTGCGCCAGTCACTCCCGCTACTTCTGGGGCCTGCGCCTGTACCTGATCTGCACCCCGGCCGGGATGCCGATCCTGTGGGCCCTGGCCAACCCGAAGATCGGCGAACGCGAGGTGCTGGAGGCGATGCTGGACCGCGACGCCGCTCTGGTCGCCTCCCGCAAGGGCATCATCCTGATCACGGGACAAGGGCTTCTCCGGCACGGACCTGGAGGATCGGCTCGCACAGCAGGGCATCAGCCTGCTCCGCCCGGCCCGCAAGAGCGAGAAGAAGCGTTGGGGCGCAGCGGTCCTGAAGAAGATCCGCCAGCTGATCGAGTCCGTCAACGACACCCTCAAAGGCCAGCTCGACCTAGAACACCACGGCGGCCGCACCGTCGAAGGCGTCGCCGTCCGCGTCGCCCAACGACTGCTGGCCATGTCCGCGGGGATCTGGCACAACTTCCACACCGGCCAGCCCATCAGCCGCTCACTGATCGCCTACGACCACTGACGATCGGAATCACTCGTCTAGCGGTTTTCAAGATCGGGTCGGAAGTACCTCGTGACCTGCACAGACACGGCAGCCGGATTTCTCTCATCCAGACCGCCGCCAGGTGCGGCCGGGTGACAGTGGCGTTCCGTCGCTGCTGATCGTGGACGCGTGGACTGCTGCCGGTTGAGGCTGCCTGGCAACGGGGCAGGAGTGTGAAGGCATCGACGTGTCTGGGGCGGCCGACGCTGAAGTGGCGTCGGTCGATGGTGGCGATCTCGTGGATGGCGAGGCGCTCGGCGACCGCGACGACGGATGCGTCGACGGCACCGAGGGGCAGGCCGGCGTACTGGGCGACCAGGTCCGCGGCGGCTGCCAGTCAGTGGGCTCGAGGTCCACTACGGTCAGGTTCCCATTCGCGAGTGAGGACAGGAACGCCGCCTCGGCGCGCGGGCCCGCCTCTCGTTCGAGGAGGAGCAGACCTCGGTCACGACCGGTGAGGCGATCAAGAGCTGGTCCCGGCGAGGTGGGCGGCGGTGAATAGGTCCACGCAGGCGCGGTGGTGGGTGTCTCGGGTCAGCGCGGCGGCGACGATGGGGCCGGTGTCGAGGAGGATCACGCGGCAGCGTTCAGGCGGGGCGGCGGCCGAGGCCCTCGGCGAGGATCTCCTCGGAGCGCTCGGACACGTCGTCCGCGGAGCCCTCGGCGATCCCTAACCAGGCCGGCGGCCAGGTCCTCGACGGTGGCACCGACGTCAGGCGGGCGCGCAGGTCGGACACGGCAGCAGGGACCTGCTCGTCGGGCAGCTGCTCGACGAGCTCGCGCAATTCCTCTCGGGGTGTGCTCACGGGTCCGATTCTAGGTCCCATAACCCCCCCGGAGGTCGATGAGGATCGCAGGGCACGTCGAGGTGCCCAGGCGCGCGGACAAACGAGGGATTGCACGGTGTGGTCGGCGGCGACCCGCGTCCATGTGTCAGCGGGGTGCCGGATGCCAGCACCCGGGCGAGATCACACGCATCATCCGATCGCGGCAGCCCCTTCGTGCGTCGGACGACGACGCACCCACGGGACAACAGTCCTTACGGTCTGGGCGGCGAGGTCGACAGCCGCCCAGAGTCGCTGCCCCAGCCGCATAGCGGGGAGCCCAAACCGTCAGGGTAAGGCGACGGCCTGGCACCGGAGCCGTGAGCGGTCCGAGCGGTGACTGCATCTCAGTCAGGACCCAGTTGATCTTCTATTTAGCTGCCGAGAATGAGTTGATCACGGTGTCTGCGCTGGATTCGGCAAGGGGTGCTTCGTTCGGGGACGGCGCGACGGCGATCAGGCGGTCCTTGCTGGGGGTGTCCTGGATGACGAGGGTCATGGTGGTTCCGGCGTAGAGGATGATGGGATGGTCGGGGGTTTCGGCGAGCATGATGCAGTCGGCCGGCAGGCTGCAGCCCAGTGTTGCGGGGTGCGCCGGGTCGTAGACGGGCAGGTAGTCGTCTCGCACCGCAATGCGCAGCTTGTGCGCCGGTTGGCCGGCCAGGGTGGTGGTGACCGCAGCTTCCAGGGTGAGGATCCCGGGGCGTTGGGTGAGCCAGGCAGTCAGGTCACCGGGCGGGGGGCTGGTCGTCTTGCGCGGGACGCCGTCGGAGGTGAACGTGTGGATCGCTGTCCAGGGTAGGACTTCAACCTCGGCCCGGGTGCTGGGGCTGGTCAATAGCAGCCTGCTGGGGGTGACGATCGCGGCGGTCCACGGCGGCTGGGTCGGCACGGTGAAGTTCAACTGTTGACCCATCACCTGAGCGGTCTGACGACCTGCGGCCAGCTTGCCGACGGTGACTTGCCGCGGCTGGATGTTCTTCGCCGGCGGGGGTGGACCTGCGGTCAGGCGCGGTGCGGCGATCGCGGCAAGGACCAGAACAGCGGCCGCGACGGCACCCGCCGCAATGCGTCGACGCCGAGTCAGGGCGGCGGCGCGGCGTCGGATCGCCGACATCGGAACGATCGGCGGGTCTTCCCCCGCGGCGAGGTCCAAGAGGTGTCGAAGGTCGCTCATGAGTCGCCTCCCTCCCCGAGGTCATCCAATTCCAGCTGCAGCCTGAGGGAGGCCAGTCCGCGGGCGGTGAGCTTCTTGACCGTGCCGGGGCTGCAGCTCATGACCGCGGCGGTAGTGAGCAGGTCGAGGTCATCGAAGTAGCGCAGAACGACAGCCATCCGCTGACGCTCGGTCAGCGCATTGACGGCCGCCCTGACCGTGATGACCATGGCCACGTCGGGGACCTGCTGCGCAGGCGGCGGCTGGGCCAAGGAGGTGAGTCTGGTGCGTTCGAGCTTGAGGCGTCGCCACCGCGAGTTGGCCAGGTTCAGGGCCACCCGAGTGAACCAGGCCCGCTGATCACTCATCACCCCCACACGCGTCCAGTGCGCACAACCGCGGGCCATGGTCTCCTGGGCCAGGTCCAGAGCCGTCTCACGGTCACCGCAATACAGAGTGAGGAGCCGGACCAGGCGGGGGTACTCCACAGCACACGCGTCCTCCATCCGGGCGTATAGGCCAAGCGGCTTGACCGTCGTCACCGACGAGTACAGATCCAGCACCTCGCGGGTCGCCGGAGTCCCTGCGACTTCGGATTCAGCATCGATGTCTGGGCCTACGTCCGGGCCCATGTCGGGGCCAACGTCAGGGCCAACGTCAAGGCCCGGAGACGTGTCTGGCCTCGACCCGTCCTGGCGCTGGCTGCTGGGCTCCGGAACCGGGTCGTCGGTGAACTGACTCATCCCGGCAGGCACGCCCGGCACCACGGGGTCTCGGTGCTCTCGGCATCGGGCAACTGCTCGACTCGACTATCGACTCCTCGAGGCGTCCGACCCATGCACCGTCTGGCGCAGCCGCCTTGGCCGGCGCCGCTTGGCCCGGCGGATGCCCGAACGGTCCGAGCCTGCCGACCTGCGCACATCGTCACTCACCGCCCGTGCAGAGGGAACCTTCCGTGCATACAAACGCCTGTCGGGGACGACAGGGACCCTCCCTTCGAGAGGTTCTCCATCCAATACTCCACCAGGGATCGAGGGGTCCCAGATCCCCTGGCTACGCGTCTTCTCCCTCGACCGTTCCTCGACAACCACCGACGAGGGCAGGTGGGACCCCGTGACCAAATCCCGGCACCGACGACCCCGAGACCACGACAAGCAAGCCCGCATCAGGGCCGACCCGCAGCGGGCCGTCGTTCTCGCGCTGACCATCACCCTCGTGACCGGGTGCGGCGAAGTGAACAGCGTCTCCACCGCCCCTGACCAGACTCTGCCGCCGTCGCCCAGCGCGCCCCCTGTCTCGGCCCAACCCGGGCATACTTCCCCCTCTCCGGCGCGCGTGTCAGGTCTGCTGGTCGCGGGAGGGTCCGGTGGTCTCGGACCCGATCACACCGACCCCCACAGCGACGCGGTCCGGGTCGGGGACGGGGGATGCAGCGGGTGGGCCCCTCGAGGCCGCGGATCCTGGACCAGCGGCCTCGTGGCGGGCGCAGGGTTCGCGCTCATCGACCCAACGACCGATTCGGTCCTGGGAGCAGGCGAACTGGGCCGCGGGCGCTGGGTCGACGTACGTGACCGCCAAGGCCACCACCAGGGGCAGTGTCAGTTCCTGTTCACCGCCACAGTGAGTCCGAACAGCACCACGCCGCAGATCCAGGTCGCCGACCTACCTCCATGGCGTACCGTCCTCTCCCCCAACGGTTCGGGAAAGCTTGTCGCCTCTGTCGATATGCCGATGGACGGATCGGACATCCCCGCCGCCTGCGCCACAGCCGCCACTTCTCCCCCTCGTCTTTCCAGTGAGATCGCAATTCACACTTTCTGGTGGACCGGGCTGACAACACTGTGCAAGGCCGGCTTCACCGTCACCGCCATCCAACGCAGATGCCGCCCACCAGACGCAGCCAGCGACCACGTCATCGCCGTCACCAATTCGACCGACCCGCGCCCCGCCAACAACCCCAACGAGCAGTCGCAGACCACGAATCGCCCAAGCTCAGCGGCCACAGTCACGATCGAGATCGCGACCGCCATCCCCTGCAGCACAACCGGGTTGGCGGCTAGTCCGAGCGCCGAGCAGCCGGCTAGTGCACGAACTGGAGTGCGGGCCCGCCACGGCCGACCCTGGCGTCTCAACTTCGTCCAAGTGCTATCCGACTAACGCCGATTTCCACTCAGCGAATCTGCCCTCAACCGCCGCCGATGTCCCGCGGCCGGCAAGCTTGCACCGCAAGGGAAGAGGGCGTCCCTGCCCGGGCTCCTGTGAGCGTGATCGCTGAGAGGTCGGTGCCCGCCTGGACCACGCCTGGACCGCGCCGCGCAGCCCCGCGGGCCTCTCCCATCTCATCGGGCCGGAAGCCGGACAGGCCGTTCCGGTTGAACTACAACGGAGTAGTTCGTGTCGTAGATTGGTTCGCCGACGCTGCGCCTGGTGGACGACGACATGGCCGCCGTCACTGGCACTGTCGCTTGCCAGCGAGATGGGACCACCGGGTTGCCATGACCTAGGGACCACCGGGGTCGCTTGATGATGGTCATCGTTGCTCCTCCGTTCGGTCAATCGAACACGCCGTTGCGGGTGTCGTGGTGGTGGGTGGTGGGCCGCTGCCTGCGGCGGTAGGACTCGCCCTCGACGACGAGTTCGTAGCTGGTGGCGACGAGGCGGTCAACGGCGGACTGGGCCAGGAGCGGGTCGGACATCAGCCCGATCCACTCCGACGGGTCTCGGTTGGAGGTGGTGATCGTGGCGGCGGTCTGGTGCCTCTCGACGACGAGCTCGTAGAAGTCGGTGGTCTGCATGGGGTCCATGGCCTGCAGCGCGAAGTCGTCGATGATCAGTAGGTCGAGGCGGGCCATGCGGCGCATCTCGGCCTCGTGGGTGTTGTCCAGCCGGGCGGCCTTGAGTCGGCGGAACAGTTGGTCGGCGCGGTAGAACGCGACGGTGTGGCGGCGACGGACGGCGATGTGCCCCAACGCTGTGGCCAGGTGTGTCTTGCCGACGCCGACCGGACCGAGGACGAGCGCTCCACGGGCGTCGGCGACGAACCGCAGGGAGCACAGCTCGTTCCACAGTTGCCGGTCGAAGTGCGCGCCGGTGTCGCTGCTGAACGTGTCCAGCCGCATCGTGGGGTCCAGCTTGGCGGCTCGGGCACGGAGCTCGGCCGAGGCCCGGTCCCGGCGTTCGACCTCGTCGGCCAGGATCAGGGACAGGAAGTCGCTGTGCGGCAACGCGTTCGTGCGGGCCAGGGTGAGCCGTTCGGGCAGGGTGTCCAGGATCCGGCCGAGCTTGAGCCGGCGCAGCAGCGTTTTCAGGTCCGGGTCGATCCCGGGGGCCGGCCCGCGTGGCGGGGTTCGGCCGGGCGCCCGAGCGGTGGTCTGGGCTACGGTCGCCGGGGTCGGCCTCGAGGCCGGGCCCGTCGTCGTAGCGGGGGTTGTCGGGGTGGCGGTCATGGCCGCACCACCTCCAGCCCGGTCAGCGGTAGCTGGACCGCCTCGCCACCACCGGCGCGACCGTGGTCGGCGCCGGGTCTGCGGGTGACGGCGAACGCATCCGGGTCCCGAGCGAACCGGGCAGGGCGGGAGGCTGGCCCGGTAGCGGCGGCTGCTGCGGCTGCTGCAGCAGGGGTCTGCCGTTCGTGTTCGCGGGCCAGCTCGAGGATCCGGGTGACCTTGGTGACGTCGACGACGTCCAGTTCGAGGGCGCGCTCGCAGGCGGCGTTGACGGCGGCCTCGCCGTAGGAGCGGACCAGGCCGAGCAGCCGGTAGACCGTGCGCATCCGGGTCCAGGGCAGCGGGACGTCCAGCAGCCGGGCGGCGTAGACCCCGACGTGCTCACCGGCCAGGGATGCCTTGCGGGTCAACGCGTGCACGTCGCGCAGGGCGTAGGCGGCCCGCTCGAGGGGGTAGTCGCCTGGGTCGGTGGAGCGCCCACCCGGCGGTTGGCGGGGATGGGTCTTGACCAGCTGCCCGCGGGAGTACACCTTCACCAGCGCCGAGTCCGCGCGCACCTGCACCCGTTGCCCGATCAGCTCCCCGGGCACGCAGTAGAGCGCGCGAGCGACCTCGATGTGCAGGTCCCGGGCCACCTTCGGGGTGGCGAAGACCGGCAGGTCGTAGGGCATCCCTGGTCGGGGCAGCAGCCGCGGCGCCTCGAGCTCGGCGAACACCTCGGCCGGCCGGGCGGCGGTGGTGCCGTGGATCCGCAGCCCCGCCGTGACCGCGCACCAGTGCTCGATCCGGGACTGTGCCTGCGCCGAGGTCGGTGAACGCCTCACCGCGGAAGAAGCTCTCCCGCACGTACTGCACGCTCCGCTCCACCCGGGGCTTGTCCTGAGGCCGGCGCACCCGGGCCGGGTCGGTGCCGAACCCGCGGGCGCCGGCGTAGTCCAGCCAGCCGGGCGAGAACCTCGGGTTGACCGGGTCGGCGTCGGCCACCACCGGGGACAGGTTGTCCACGATCAGCACCGGGAAGACCCCACCGAAGAACGCCCAGGCCGCCTCGCACCCGGCGATCACCGCGGACAGGGTCTGGGAGAACGACAACCACACGAACATGTGCCGCGAGTACACCGCCGTGAAGATCAACCCGTGGGTCACCCGGCGCCGTCCGGTCACCGGGTCGGCGATCAGCCCGAGCCGGCCGAAGTCGACCTGGCACTCCACCCCCGGCTCACCGTCGGCGACCCGCAGCGTGGCCGGGCGGCGGGAGTACCCACACCGCTCGACCGCGAACCGGTGCAACGTCCGATATGGCACCGCCACGCCGCGGCGGGCCAACTTGCCGTGGATGTTCGTCAGCGCCAGCCCGTCCTTGGTGATCCACTCACCGATCCGGACCTGCTCGCCCGCGAGCAGCTCCCACGCCACCCCGTGCCCAGCCGTCCGCACCGGACGGACCGCGGCTACCACCGCGCCGATCAGCTCGTCGGTCAACTGGCCGTCCCCGCCGTCCCGGACCACACCGGCCGCCCGCGCGGCCTGCACATACCGGCGGGCCGTCTTACGGTCCACCCCGGCCCGCTCGGCCACCGTCCGCAGCCCCGCACCGGACAACCAGCACCGCAGCACCTCACGCACCTCGAGCACGTCCACCTCCCGGAACGCCATCGTCCGCCTCCAGATCCCTCGACCTGGACGAAGCGGACGCCCCTCGAACCGCCCACAGCGCGTGACACGCCGCAGGTGGTCCCATAACTGGCAACCGGGGTGGTCCCATGAACGTGGCAAGAACCGGCTCAGAACGGTCCCATGACCGTGGCAGGCGACAACTGTCGCCCTCGACCAGTCAGCGGATGGCCCTCAACCGGACAGCCGCGGCAGAGGTCAAGGTCAGCGCTGCGTGGGACACGCGCACAACGGATCTGGCGGTGCCCGCAACTCACTGCGAGCGGGGGCGGATGTCCAGAACTGAGGGCCAACTCGCGACGCGAAAATCGGCGCTAACGAGCCTCAGGGTCGACCTGCAGCGATGTCCCGATCCACCATCCCGTCTCCGCCTCTTTCCACGGAGCGTCGGGCCGCGTCGCGACCAGTCTTCGGTGGCTGGACCAAGCGCGGCCTGGCGCTGCAGACCCCCACGATGCGGAAACACCGATCGTCTGAGTGTCGTCAAGTGACCTGGCCCCACCCTCGTCGCCGACAGCCGGGGCCAGATCAGGCGACCACACTCAATCGTCGGACAGACCCAGGACTGGGACGCGTACGAACGACTCCTCGCGGCGTAACTTCGCCACCGGACGAAGTCCCTTCCGACCGAGCGGTCTGACGAACCGTTCTCCGCGCGACCTGTCCGCGGACCTCCCGAACGACCCAACAGCGCAGCGGACCGCAGCCACACCCGCGGGCGGTGTCTGCGTCGACAAGGCACCTGGTCAGGCACGGTCAGGCACACAATTGAGTCAGTGGAGGGCGTGGGATTCGAACCCACGAAGCAGGACGTTATGTCCGCTTTGCGGTTTTCAAGACAGACTCCCAAACCGGCTGCGACCTGCAGTGATGCCATTCACCCCTTGGTGTGTCTCCGCGTTCTCTCCGCGGGCAGCCGTCGCGGACCTCGGGGCGCTCGTGCTGGCGGACGCGTCCCGCAACGGTACAGGTCAGCGACCCGGCCGCGGCGCCGTCACCCGGCGTCGTCGTCGAGGTCCTTGCTTCTCGGCGTTGCGCGGTGACGTCCCGCCCGGCGACACCGTTCTGCACCCTGTCCGCGACGGCGGGCGGATTCCCGCGCCGCCCGCTGGGGCGCCCGTGCTGGTGGTGCCCGGCACCACGGCGACATCTACGACCCCGCGCGTCGGCCAGGGCGCTCCGGCAGGGCCGAACGTCAGGTGTGGCTATCGTGGTGTGTGGCGGGTCGTCGACCTGCGCTGCCCTGGACCCCGGTGGCACCCATTGTGAGAAGGGTGCCCTGAGTGGACGGGCGAGGCGAGGGTGGTCAGGGCTTGCTGCGAGCGTCTTCCTGGCCTGTGGGTTCGTCCGGCCGGCCGTGGGGGTCGTTCGTCGGCGGTCGTGGTGGATGAGGTAGGGCAGCGGGTGGCAGCTGTCCGTGCGCTGGTCGCCGAGGAGCCCGCGGGCAGCGCTCCTGTTCCGGGGGTTGCGGGGTGGCTGCAGCGCCTGTGCCGGGTCACGGTGCGAGAGCTCCCGGCTTCGGGTGCCGGGGTCAGCTTGATGGGCTGGGGCGCCCTCGACGGGGTGGCCGCGGCCTCGGACCCGGTCAGCCGCGCACTCGAGGAGCTGCAGTTCACCGTGGGTGAGGGTCCGCGTGCGGACGCACACGACGCTCGGCGGCCCGTTCTCGAGACCGACCTAGGGGTTGGCGGGATGCTGCGTTGGCCCGGGTACGCGCCGGCGGCCTATCAGGCTGGTGTCCGTGCCGTGTTCGCGTTCCCCCTGCAGGTCGGGGCCGCGCGCCTCGGGGTCCTGGACGTCTACCGTCGCCAGGCCGGTTCCCTGTCAGCCGTGTCGCTGGCGCAGGCGTTGACGTTCGCCGAGGTCGCGGTGCAGCAGATCTTGGATGCTCAGGCTCATGCCGCGGCCGGGCAGGTCGCCGACGGACTGGCCGAGGCACTTGGGTACCGCCATGTCGTCTACCAGGCCCAGGGCATGGTGATGGCACACCTCGGGTGCTCCCTGGTCGACGCGATGGCACGGCTGCGAGCCCACGCCTACACCACCGACCGGCTCCTGACCGACGTTGCCCGCGACGTCGTGGCGGGCCGGCTACGGGTGGAGGCCGACAGCCCCTAACCCGCGGACTACGATGGACCCGTTACGGAGGCCATGATGGGCACGGTTTCGCGCGAACGACTAGCTGAAGTGTTCGTCGAGATGGCCGACACCCTGGTCGACGACTTCGACCTGGTCGAGTTCCTCGAGATGGTCACCGCCCGCACCGCAGAGCTGATCGACGTGGCCGCGGTGGGGTTGCTGCTGGCCGACCACCACGGGGAGCTGCAGTTCATGGCGGCCTCGGACGAGGCCACCCGGTTGCTGGAACTATTCCAGCTGCAGAACCACGAGGGTCCCTGCCTGGACGCCTTCCGCACCAGTGAGCCCGTGGTCAACGCCGATCTGCGCAGCGCCTCACGCCGGTGGCCGGTGTTCGCCCCGCAGGCTGCTGCCCGCGGGTTGCGGTCGGTCCACGCGATCCCGTTGCGGCTGCGGGGCCAGGTGATCGGTGCGTTGAACCTGTTCGGCGCCGATGCCGGGGCCCTGGACGTGCAGGACGTCATGCTCGTCCAAGCCCTGGCCGATGTGGCAACGATCGGATTACTGCAGGAACGGGCCATCCACAACGGCGAGGTCCTGACCGAGCAACTGCAAGGCGCGCTGAACAGCCGGATCGTGATCGAGCAGGCCAAAGGCCTGCTCGCCGGAGTCCACGGAGTGGACGTCGACCAAGCCTTCGCCCTACTGCGCGGCTACGCCCGCAACCACAACCGGCGCCTCGTCGACCTCGCCTACGCCGTCATCAGCGACCCCGCCGCCGTCCCCGACCTGACCACCCCCCGGACACCTCGCGCTCATTGAGACCGAGATCCCGCGTACCAGTCGGCATCCGGGGCCGCTCGTCCGGCTGGCTGGGCACGAAGTCCATGCTCAGAGGGTCTCGCCGTTGGCGGCAGCGGTGTGGTCGTGCGCCTGGTCCGAGGGGACGAACTGGCAGGTGCCCGGGTGGCCGTCATCAAGCTGCTCTGGCTGGCCATCCGCGACATCGAGGACAAGCGGGCACGCGCCCGCGAGAAGGACCGCGGCAAGCCCGCCAGCCAGCGCATCGCCCCCGGCCGCCTCGTCGAAGGCGGCACCGTCCAAGGCTGGAACGCCGCGATCAACGCCCTCAGCATCAACCCGACATACTGACCAACATCAACTAACCGAAACGAGTGACTCTTACACAGAGGACTTGACAAGCTCACGCCGCCTTGTCCGCGCCCGCGCCGCCACGTACCTGCAAGCGGGGCCAGCCCTGGGCCAGCCCCGTCTCAAGGGCGCCCGGCTGGCGGACCTGAAGACGCTGGCGGCCACAGCGGTCTGGGTGCGGACCCAGGTCTACCGGTACGGGCGCACCCAGACCGTGGACATCGCCATGGTCGAAGCGATCTGGTACGGGCCGTTCGGCAACACCGCCAGCCACCTCGTCCTGCAGCAAGACCCGGACTCCACCAGCGCCTACCACCAGGCTCTGTTCTCCACCGACATGGACACCACCGGTGAGCGGATCGTCGAGCGGTACGCGGTGCGCTGGTCGATCGAACCGTCCAACGCCAGCAGCATGCAGCACACCGGCGTCGGGCAGGCCCGTAACCGGCTGCCCAGGGCCGTCGAGCGCACCGTGCCCTTCGGGATGATCGTCCAGTCGATGGTCATCACCTGGTACGTCCTGTACGGATACGACCCCGCCGACGTCACCGACCGGGCCATCGCCCAGCCCTGGTACCGAACCAAAGCCGAACCCTCGTTCGAAGACATGATCCTCAAGCTGCGCAAGACCATCATCGCGGCCCGGTTTACGACCGTTACCCCAGGTCAGCCAGGCCGGAGTTCCGCAGATGGTGGGCACACGATCCCGCGAAATCAGGGGCTGACCTGGGCAAACGTCAAGTGCGGCTGGAGGGGTCGCGTTACTACAGGCCATGGCCGGCTGGCCGGAGGGACACCCTCGATGGTCCGGGCGTCAGGGCTGTCCGGTGGTGGGGGCGAAGTCGTAGAACTGGGGTGGCTCGGTCAGGGATAGGCCGGACAGGATCGTGTGCTGGCCGGGTGTGGTCTGGCAGCGTTGGGCGACGGTCCCGTGATCGGTGGCGAGGGTGACCAGGTGCATCCGGTCCAGTTCGTGACGGGCGTTGCGCCAGGTGTCGCCGATCGTGGTCTCGATGACGCGGATCAGCAGCAGGGCCAGCCAGCAGAGTTGGACGTGGCCGCGGATGCGGTCCTCGCGGCGGTGGTGGACCGGGCGCAGATCGAGCGAGCTCTTCATGTCCCGCCAGCCGCGTTCGACCGCGAGCAGCTGCGTGTAGGCGGCGGCCAGGTCGTCCGGGGTCAAGGTGGCATCCGAGGTGCGCAGCAGCCACTTGCCGTCCAGGTGGCCCTCCCGCCGGGCGGCGGTGTGGTCGACGCGCAGCAGCCCGGCCGGGGTGCGGCGCAGGTAGCGGCGCAGCCCCGGCTTGCCGCGCAGCGCACCGACCAGTTCGTCGCGGCTGCGGGCGGTCCAGGCGTCGGACCCGTCGATCAGCTGCTCCAGGTGGCCGATCAGGTTCGCCCGCACCTGGGCGTCCCGGTCGGCCTGCTCGGGGTTGTGGCAGACCACGAACCGGACCGCCCGGGCGCCGTCGTCGCCGTCCCCGATCCCGCCGGGGGCCACGTGGACCTCCTTGACCCGCAAGTTGCCCGCCACCGTCTTGTAGCGGCCGGCGCGGGCCAGCGCGGCGGCGGCCTCGATGGTGGTGTGCCGCAGCTTCTCGGCGTGGATGTAGTGCCCGCCGCCGCGGGTCAGGTAGGCCCGGTTCGCGGCGGAGGCGAACCCGCGGTCGGCCACCCACACCAGCCGGTGCAGGTTCCACCCGGTCAGGTCGCCGGTGACCCGCCGGATGATCTTGCTGTCGGCCTCGTCACCGGGGAAGGTCCAGCACCGGATCGGGATCCCGTCCCGGGTGACCGCCATCGCGATCACCACCTGCGGCAGGTCACCGCGATGGTCCTTGGAGTGCCCGAACGCCCGCGTCCCTGCCTCGAGCGGACTGGACTCCTCGTCGTCGGCGGGCTCGGCGCGCAGCGCATCGGCCAGTTCGTCGGGAACCTCGACCTCCCAGTACGTGCTGGTGGTGTCCACGAAGACCAAGTCGACGTCCAGGTTGAGCAGGTGCGCGACCGAGGCGAACACCTCGGCGGCGACCTCGTTCAGGGCGTCCAGCAGGAAGTCCATCGCCCGGTAGGCGTGATCGTCGCTGAAGGCGGGCAGCTGCTCGATGAACACCCGCTGCGCCACCCACGTGGTGCAGGCCAGCTTGCTGCCCGGCCGCAAGGCCCTTTGGGCGACCAACGCGAAGATCACCCGCTCGGCGAACGCACCATCGAGCTTGCGGCCGGCCGCAACCCGGCGGATCGCCGCCCCAATCCCGAGGCGTTCCCACAGCCGGTCCAGCACCCAGGCCCCGCCCAGACGCCGCGAGTCCAGCACTTCGATCCCGGCACCCTCGCCACCGCCAGCCGCGACGGTGGCCGCGACCGCCTGCTCGGGGTCCAGGAACCGGGAGATCGAGGACACCAGCCGGGACAGTGCAGCCCGGTCCACGGCATCGGCCCGCCCGAAGCTGTGGATCACCTTGGCGGTCGGTGCCCCGGTCACCGGGTGCCGCTCGTTGTGCGCCAGCTGCAAGTAGCTCACCGTGGAGCCGTCCCGGTTCCGTCGCCGCGTCTCCCGCAGGTACATACCTACAGCGAACCATCAAACCCGCTGGTAGGCAGCGCGACACGCCGAAACGCGCGTGCCTACAGACTTTCGACGCGTCAGCGGCGGCCGCACGCCCCTGAACTGCAACGATTCCACACCGGGAGCATTCGTATGCCTACCAACTGCGGAACTCCGGCCAGACCCCGATCTATTACACGACTACGCCCTGGCCTGCGCCGCAGCAGCCGCGTAAGGAATCGCGACAGAATAACCTAGGTTTTCGTGAGTGACGGCTCTACGGTTGTGCTATGGCCGAGGGTGCGCAGGTGTCGGAGTCTGTGGGGCGTCGGTATGCGCTGCTGCGGCCGCATCTGGATGAGCGGCAGCGTCGGCTGCTGTTGGGGGCCGAGGCCGCCGAGCTGGGACGAGGTGGGGTGAAGCTGGTCGCGGAGGCGACCGGGGCGCATCCGGACACGGTCGGGCCGGGACGGCGTGAGGTGGAGGGTCACAGCGAGCCGGTGGCCCGGGTGCGGGCGCCCGGGGGTGGTCGCAAGAAGTTGACCGAGACCGACCCGGAGCTGGCTGCGGAGCTGACTGCCTTGGTGGACCCCCAGACCCGTGGGGATCCGATGTCGTTGCTGGTCTGGACGACGAAGTCGACGAAGAACTTGGCCGGTGCGCTCGCCGCGAGGGGGCATCCGGTGTCGGACCGGACGGTGGCCCGGATGCTACGCGCCCAGGGCTTCTGCCTGCAGGCCAACACCACGGTGACCCAGGGCCGCCAGCATGCCGACCGGGACGCCCAGTTCCGGTACCTGGCAGACCAAGTCGCCGCCCACGCCAGGGCCGGCCAGCCCGTGGTCTCGGTCGATGCCAAGAAGAAGGAGCTGGTCGGAGCGTTCAAGAACGGCGGCCGGGAGTACCAACCGACCGGGCAGCCGGAACGGGTCAACGTGCCCGACTTCCCCGACAAGGACCTGGGCAAGGCGATCCCCTACGGCATCTACGACGTGTCCGCCAACACCGGCTGGGTGAGCGTCGGCACCGATCACGACACCTCCGCGTTCGCGGTCGCAACCTTGCGCAGCTGGTGGGACACCGTGGGCAGATCGCGGTATCCGAGCGCCGACCGGTTGCTGATCTGCGCCGACGGCGGCGGCTCGAACGGGTCCCGGGTCCGGGCCTGGAAGATCGAGCTCGCTGCCTTCGCCGCCGACACCGGCCTGCAGGTCACGGTCGCCCACCTGCCCCCGGGAACCTCGAAGTGGAACACGATTGAGCACCGGCTGTTCAGCCAGATCACGATGAACTGGCGAGGCCGACCACTGAAGACCCACCAGATCATCGTCGACTTGATCAACAGCACCACCACAGCCACCGGCCTGACCGTGCACGCCACCCTCGACACCGACCAGTACCCCACCGGGATCAGCTACACCGACAAGGATGTCGCCGCCCTCCCCCTGCAGCGCCACGACTTCCACGGCGAATGGAACTACACGCTGCTCCCCGAACGACACGCCGTAACGATCAGAAGTTAATTTGTCGCGAGTCCTTACTGCGAAACTCGAGGGCAGTGCCTCCGCGGAGGAATCTCGACGAGTACTGCTCAACACCCGTGGTCGAGGGAGGCAAGACCGATCACCAGACCGTTCACCTCGACCGCCGCCTCACCGCACGTGGCGGACCGCCATCAGCTGCGCCACCGGGACCAGGCCGCCTGCTTGGTCGTACCCGCTGCGCCCGCCACTAGCGACCAGGACCCGTGCGCCGCCAGTATGCGGGCCGACTCCCCGAGGCACTCACCGGCGAACTCGCTGAGAACGAGCAGCTCCTGGAACGCCTGCAGATCGGTCCTTCCGGCCAGCGCGGACAGCGCCGCTCGGGCCCTCTCGCCGAGCTCCGAGACGGTCGCCTCCTCCGGCTGGCCTGCCTCTGACGTCATGCTGGCCCTCTTCCCGGCTCACCCGGACAGTCATGCTAGGCGCCGACCGGCTCTCGCAGCATGACCTCCAACGTCCCCTCGGGCGAGTCGAAGGAGCGGGTCCACGTGCTGTCCGGCCAGACGTAGTCGACGACGCCCTCCTCCGGACGATATGCCGCCGTGTACAGCGTGCCGAACCCTCGGGAGAAGGACGTGTTGTACAGCGGAGGCTTCAGGAACGCCTCGACCACCTGGTCAGGGGGGGCAGCCGCCCCATCCAGCGCGCGCAGCGCATCCTGCCGGACCACGCTGCCCAGCCGTCGAGCGCGCTCCGGATCGTCGGGCACCAGCCCCCGGTGGTTCGTCGCCAGCCCGGCGGTGAAGTACTCGGGCCGGCAACCCGGCGCGACGAAGGCGGTGAGAACGGCCCCCGAGCGGTCCGAGAACGTCAGGTTGTACGCCGCCGCGACCGGCAGTCGCTCCAGCACGGCCCGGACCTCACCCACGGTCGCGCACACCTCGAGCAGGTAGCGCACGACGAGTGGGATCGCGAAGCCGACACCGGTCCCCCGTCGGCCGCCGAAGGTCAGGGACACCACCAACCCGTCGTCGTTCATGCCGTCCAGCAGTCCCCAGAGGCAGTCGCCCGTTCCGATCACTCCCCGATGGGTGAACCGGCTCGAGTAGACGACGTTCTCGAACAAGTGCGGGTCGTAGTCGTAGTTGCGCACCAGCACGCGCGACGGCCCGGCGGTGACCAGTTGGCTGCAGCCCGGGGCGAACGCCGGCGGGTTCCAGAGACTGAGCATCCGGGCAGCCAGCTCGTCGCCTCCGCCGAGCCGAACCAGCCGCTCCCACGTCGGCACCAGCTCCGGCATGTACCGGGACAACGCCCGGCGGCTGTCCGCCAGGTCGGGGCGCCGCTGAAGTCCCTCTGAGACGTACCAGGCGCGATAGGCATCCCAGGTCGCCTCGAACAATGCCTTCCACCGACGCCCCGGCCGCTCCTCCCGGATTCCGTACATCGTCATCCGATGGAGCCGCTCGGACCCAGCCCGATGGACCGGACGGACGGGCTGGACGACCTCCGACGAAGCGGGCGCCAGAGTGCAGACCCTGGACGGCCTCACGCCCGGCGCCGGCGCCGGCAGCCAAGCCCGGGCGTAGCCGGCGCCCAGCGAGCGGCCGAGCGCGCCCATCGATCGTCCCCACCGGTCCAGGGCACTCAGCGGCACCGCGTCGCCCCGACTGCGGCGGCGAAGCTCGTCGGAGACGGCTTCCAAGAGATCGGTGAGCTCCTGCACGGTGAACTCGCCCAGCGCGATCGGGCTGGCGTTGGCGCCCACATCGTTCGTCATGGCGTCAAGTTTGCCTTGACGTCCCCAGTCTTCGTCAAGTCAACCTTGACGACTGGACTCGCACGGCAACCCCGACGCCCAGCATCTCGGGCCTGGACGCTAGTCCTTGACCAAGCGTGTCGGCGTGTCGGAAGGGCTTGAGGTAGAGCAAAGGCCTTACCTTGCACGGGTTTGCGACGTCAACGCAGCCCAGCAGGGAAGGCCTTTGTGGTGAAGAAGATACCTCAGGATCAGAGCCGGCGGAACGCGGCCCGACGGCGGCGCCGGGTGGCGGCCCGGCACGCCCAGGCGGGGCACTGGAGCCCGCAGGTAGCGCCGATGCTGACCACGGGGACGATCGGGTACGAGGTCGGCGGCAACGTGGATGCGACCTGCTTCGGGGGTATCGCCGCGGTGCACCGGCTGGTGTGTCGGCTGGGCCTGCCCGAGCAGATCAACCAGGACGTGCCGCTGTTGAAGGTGCACCTGCCCTACCACGAGTCCGATCACGTGCTGAACCTGGCCTACAACGTGCTGTGCGGCGGGACCAGGCTGGAGGACATCGAACGGCTGCGTCACGACACCGCGTACATGAACGCCCTGGGCGCCGACCTGATCCCGGACCCGACCACGGCCGGGGACTTCTGCCGCCGCTTCGGTGAGGATGACGTGACGGCCCTGATGAAGGCGGTCAACACGATCCGGGCGAAGCTGTGGGCCGGGCGGGGCCGGGACCTGCTCGGCCCGGTCGCCTACCTGGACGTGGACGGCACGATCACGCCCACCGGCGGCAAGCGCAAGCAGGGCATGGACATGTCCTACAAGGGGATCTGGGGGTACGCGCCGCTGATCGTGTCGCTGGCCAACACCAAGGAGGTGCTGTACCTGGTCAACCGGTCCGGCAACGCGCCCAGCCACCAAGGCGCCGCGGCCTGGATCGACAAGGCGATCGACCTGGTCGCCCCGCACGCGCCCCGGGTGTGTCTGCGCGGGGACACCGACTTCTCCCTGACCGCCCACTTCGACGCCTGGGCCGAGCGGGTCGACTTCATCTTCGGGATGGACAACTCCACCGCACTACGCTCCCGGGCCGAGGCCCTGGACGAGCAGGCCTGGCGGCGGCTGCACCGCCCCGCCCCGTACCAGACCGGCACCGGGCAGGTCCGGGCCCGCCGCGCCGACGCCAAGGCGGCGATCGTGGCCGAGCGGGAGTACCTGAACCTGCAGCTGAACCACGAGGACGTCGCCGAGTTCGACTACCGGCCCGGCAAGTGCGCCCGCCCCTACCGGGTCATCGCGCTGCGCAAGAACATCAGCCGCGCCCGCGGCGAACAGGTCCTCCTCGACGAGATCCGCTACTTCTTCTACATCACCACCCGCACCGACCTGACCGCCGAGCAGGTCGTCGACCTGGCGAATGAGCGCTGCGACCAGGAGAACGTGATCGAGCAGCTGAAGAACGGGGTCAACGCGCTGCGGGTCCCGCTGTACGACCTGGTCTCCAACTGGGCCTACATGGTCATCGCCGCCCTGGCCTGGAACCTCAAGTCCTGGTTCGCGCTGATGATGCACCGCAAGGCCGACCGCCGCGACTACATCCGGATGGAGTTCCGCCGCTTCGTCAACACCATCATCCTGATCCCCGCCATGATCTGCCGCCGGGCCCGGGCCATCACCGTCCGGCTGATCGGCTACACCCCGGCCATCGACCGGCTGTTCAGCGTCTGGGCCACCACCGAACGCACCCGCTTCGGCTGACCCCCCGTTCACAGCGGCCCCCGACCCGAAATCACAAACCCTGCACTCCCCGACCGTGGCGGACCCGCCACGGCGACCACGCCTGCCCGGACACCGGAGACCGCCCGGTCCCAGCGGCCGCGGTTACGGCGTGACGCCTCGTGAAGCGCTGCCGGAGGCTCTTGCTGCCCCGACCGCCCCGACAGCGTCACCGGAGAACACCGCCACCGCCCACCACGACGACAACTCGAAGTGATCAACTCGACCGAAGACACGCTCGCCGCAGACTCGCTTGTTTGAGGACTAGATGGGCGTGTCACTAGGCGGCCGGGTTCGTGCTGGTCAGCGGCTTGTCGGTGGGGTGGGGTGCTGGTCGGTGAGCCTGGGAACCCAGTGGTGCCTGGACTGCAACCAGCCCGCGCTGCGCATCGACTACGGCGGCCTATGCCCACACTGCGCCCCCAGGGCGCCCAGCCTGTCGCCGTCAGTGCTGCGGGTGGCGCAGCCGGGGCATTCGTAGATCGTGGTCTCCCGCTTCGGGGTGCGTGGGGGCAGGGCCACGGCCGGTGCCGGGGCGGGATGGTGACGGGCACGCCATGCCCCCTGGCGGCAGGTGGGGGTGCGGTACTTCTGGCGCCGGATCGGGGTGAAGGCGGTCCGGCGGACCGGGCACGGGATGGTCGCCGTGGCGGCGTCGTCGGGGCCGGCGTCGTTGATGTCGTTACGGAAGTCGTTACGCGACGGGGGCATCGGTGGCTCCGGGGTCCGCGGCGGTGACCTCGAGGATCTTCTTGGGTACCTCCAGGGCGAGGGCGGTGAACAGGTCGCGTTGGGGTTTGGTCAGTTCGGTGGTCTGCCGGAAGGTGCCGGCCGGGCCGGTGAAGGTGATCAGGTGGAGGCGGTCGAGGGTGGCGCGGATGGTCGGCCAGGTCGCCCCGGTGGTGGTCTCGGCGACCCGGACCAGCAGTAGGGCCAGCCAGCACAGCAGGACGTGAGCGCGGATACGGTCTTCGAGGCGGTGGTGGACCGGGCGCAGGTCCAGCACCGACTTCATGTCCCGCCAGCCGCGTTCGACCTCCAGGAGTTGCTTGTAGCCGACGGCGATGTCCTCGGCCGACAGGGTGGGGTCGCTGCTGCGCAGCAGGTACTTGCCGTCCAGACGCTGCTCGGCCGTGACTGCGGCGCGGTCGATGCGCAGCAGGCCGGAGTCGGTCAGGCGCAGGTACCGATTCAGGCCTGGTGTGGTCGCGATCCGGGCGCGTAGTTCGGCGCGCTTGGTGGCGGGCAGGCTGTCCGTCCCGGTGATCTTCTCGGTCAGCCGGGCGATCAGGTCATCGCGGATGGCCTGGTCGCGGGTGGCCTGGTCGGGGTTGTAGCAGATCACGAACCGGTCCCCGGCGTCGGGGATCTTGACTTCCTTGACCAACATGTTGTCCCGAACGCTGGCGTAGCGGCCCTGGCGGGACAGGGCGGCCTGCACGTCGGCGCTGCCGGTGCGTAGCTTCTCCCCGATGATGTAGTGCCCGCCGCCGCGTTGCAGGTAGCGACGGTTGGCCGCGGAGGAGAACCCGCGGTCGGCGACCCACACGACCCGGGCCAGGCTCCAGTCCCGCAGGTCGTTCTTGACCTGGCGGATCAGCTCGGAGTCGGCGGTGTTGCCCGGCCAGGACCACACCCGGACCGGGATCCCTTCGCGGGTGACGGCCATCCCGATCACGACCTGGGGCAGGTCGTCGCGGTGGTCCTTGCTCTTGCCGTGGGTGCCGAACCCGACGTCCCGCACCGGGTCGGTGGGCTCGACCCCGGGATCGGGGTTGACCCGGCCGTGCTCGTCCCGGGCGACCGGCTCGTCGCCCGCTTCGGTCTCGAAATAGGTCGACGTCGTGTCGAAGAACAGCAGATCCACTTCAAGGTTCAGCAGGTCGGCGACCTGGTGGTAGACCTGCCTGGCCAGGACCTTCTCGATGGCCAGCAGGACGTCCATCGCCCGGTAGCAGGCCTCGTCGACCACCTCGTCGAGGCCGTCGATGTGCACGTCGTGGGCGATCCAGTCGGTCGCGGCGAGCTTGCTGGACGGCCTCAACGCCCGACCCGCGGTCAGCCCGAACAGGATCCGCTCGACCCGG
Organism: uncultured Actinomycetota bacterium; assembly: GCA_963750565.1. Lineage (GTDB taxonomy): Bacteria > Actinomycetota > Actinomycetes > Actinomycetales > Kineosporiaceae > R-H-3. Next base: position 25,486 of record CAVVRA010000005.1, read on the forward strand.
TCGCTGTCTATCCGCCGCCCGGCCAGGGCCTTGCCGATCGCGGTGTCGATGCCCAGCCTCCGCCACAGCCCGTCCAGGACGTGCGCCCCGCCGATCGGACGCGAGTCGGTGAACGCCAGGTCCGCCGGTCCGGTCAACGCCGCCGCCGCGCCCGGGTCGAGCAGCCGGGTCAGCGACCCGATCAGCCGCTCGATCGAGGCCCGGTCCAGCTCGTCCTCGCGGCCGAAGGAGTACACCACCTTGGTCCGTGACACCCCGGCCGCGCCGTCCCACTCGTTGTGCGCCAACTGCAGGTACCGCACCACCTGCCCGGACTTGTTCCGCCGCGTCGACGCCCGTATGTACACGCCGCTAGACGATACGGCCAGACATGCTGCCAGACAAGCGGACACAACAAATTCGTGTCACTAGGTGTTCTCGCTGTTTCCGCTAGGCCACAACCCGCTGACCTGCATCTTTACACGATCTATGCCCCCAGGTGATCCGTTATCTGTGGAACGCAGGTCAGCGCGGCAGTTCCGGGCGAGGGTAGCCGCCCTCCACGCGGCCTGACCGGACGGGACAAGCGCCGAAACCAGTGTGATGCCGGGCCGGTCGTGTCGTAGCGTCGCCGAGTGACAAAGTCTGCAATCTTGGACGGTCTCGCACGTGCATCCGCGGTTACGGGCGACCTGATCGACCGCACAGCTGCTGACCAGTGGACGGCGCCGACCCCAGCACGGAGTGGAACGTGCGAGATGTCGTCAATCATCTCGTGGGGATGAACTTCGTGTTCGTGGCGATGTTCGAGGAGAGCCCGATGCCCGAACGCGGGGCCGACCGCCTCGGCGCCGACCCGGCTGAGGCCTACCGCCGGTCCGCCGCAGCGTTGCAGGCTGCCGCCGCCCGCCCGGGGGTTCTGGAGCGAAGCCAGGCGACCCAGGTGGGCCTTGCCACCGGCGCCGAGCGGCTGCAGTGGCGCATCGCGGATCTCCTCACGCATGGGTGGGACCTTGTCCAGGCCACCGGTGTTGTGGCCGAACTGCCCGACGACCTCGCCGAGCAGGCGCTCACGTTCGTTCGGGCCCAGTTACCCAGCCAACCGCGCGCCGGACGATTCGCCGATCCGCAGCCGATCCCCGACGACGCACCCGCCATCGAACGACTGGCGGCACGTATCGGCCGGCCAGTTCCGTGGACGCGATGAACGCTTACATCCCACGAGCACACGCAAGGCAGACGTTCCCCATCGCGCCCATTGACCGCTCGTCACGGACAACATGCGGCAGAGTCGCGCGTCCCGCGCAGGGCGGCAGACCCGGTCGTTGGCTGTGGTTCCCGACGTCGCGCGGTGACTCCTGCGGCGTGGACTCCTCTCCTGCCCGAGGCAGTCGCGCTGACGACGATCACCACTTGGCACCAACCTGGTGGCTTGGCCGGGTCATTGTCGCAGACGGAAGCACAGCACTGTCTCCCACGTCCGCGCGTCCGGCTCGACCGAGGGAGTCGTGGGGTAGAGCTCCAGCCGGGCGGCCCAGCGCTCACCGGCGTTTGTGCTCTCGACGTCGAACGCGTGGCCGTTGTCCAGCGCCCACGCCAGGAACTGGGCCGTCGCCTGCTGAAAACGGTCATACGGGCCGACAGGGGTGGCCGACAGGTACCGGCCCGCCGGCAGTGTGCCGGTGCGGACCCGGTCGACACCGATCACGCCGCCCGGCGGCACCGGGACGCCGACCTCCAGTTACAGCTCGCCCTGCATGTCAATGACGTCGTACTTGACGAACGGTGGCCCAGCCGGGCCGACCTTGGCCGTCCAGGCCACAACCTCGCCGAACAGTTGCGGGAGGACCTCACTGATCGAGGCCATCGTGGCGACGGCCCCGATGGCTGCATGCCGCTGTTCGACCCGCGCGCTCACCTGCGGCTCACTGAGTCCCACGATCCTCGGTCTCCTCGGTCTCGTCCGGTGAATACTCAGGCGAGCTCCAGACGAGAGCTCTGCAGCCGATCGAACGCGCGGTCCCCCGGCCACGGTGCCGGGGGACCGCGGTCACACGGTTCACACCAGGGTGTACACCTTCGCTTCCCAGGAGAAGATGGGCTCACGACCAACCCACTCCGGCGGCACGTTCCGCTGCTGGGTGACTTCTCGCCATGTCTTGCCCGGCGGGGTGGCTGGCCAGTTGTGGACGATGTATTCGGCGCCCGGGCCTGGAGCGGTCGTGAAGTCGGAGAAGTTCGCCACCACGACGACCACCTGGGTAGATCCGGGCACCCCGCGCTTCCACGCGAGCACTCGCTTGCCGTCCAGGTCCACGTGAATCACGTCGATGTCGTTGACTGACAGCGCGTCGTGGCTGGTCCGCACTTTGATCAGGCGGCCTACATAGTCCTTGATCCTGGCCCGCCAGTCCTCGTGTAGCCGGGAGTAGTCCACGGGGTCGACCTGCTTCCCGCCGTCCTGCGTGACCTTGCCGTTGGCGTCGAACAGGTCATGCTGGTCAGCGAACTCGTCACCAGCAAGGATCTGTGGGATGCCGACGGCGGTCAGCAGGCAGGCGAATGCCAGCTTGGTGCGTTTTTCGATGTCCACTACTCCGTTGGACTCGAAGAAGTTGAACAGCCGCTCGTTGCGGAACCCCTCGACGTCATGGGATCCGAGGTAGATGACCGCCTGGGCCAGATCCGTATAGCCGAAGGCGCGGCAGTCCAGCGCTCTGCGCAGTGTTTGCTCGAAGCTCTGCCCCTCAATGCCCTGGCCGATCAGCGCTGCTCGGATGTACCGCTTAAAGCTCTCGTGCCACAGGCCGTCCAGCCGCTTCTGGCGGAGGATCTCCAGAGGCTCCTGCAGTTCCTCGCCGACGACCAGGAAACGCGCGTCGGCGTCTCCCGCCGGCCCGTTCACGCCGAAGCGTTGGCGCCAGACGGCCCGGGCGCGTGCGGTGTACTCACCGATGAAGTTCCAGCTGAAGACGTTCTCCACGCTGTCCATCCGGATACCGTCGACGTGGAAGCCGTCCATCCACCGCAACAGCGCGGCCTGCATGAAGTGCGAGGCGGGAGAGAACGTCCCGGACTCCCCGGACAGCGGGTCGTACCCGCTTTGAGGAGTCTCGTACCGGAACAGGGTGCTGCCGAAACCGTCCCGGAAGCCCCCCTCGAGTCGCGGGCGTCCGGATCGGCCGGATTCGCCCCTGGGTGCAGGATGAAGAAGTCGTTGGTCGCCGCGACCAGATACGGGCTGGTCCGTGCAAAGGCCATCACGACATCCAGGAAGAAACGGATGGCATGCCCGTGGCACGCCGCCACCAGCTCCCTCAGGTCACGGTTGGGCGTCGGATGCGAGGAGTCAGACGGGAATCCGAGGTCGAAGTCGGGGGCGAAGAAGTTCGTGGTGCCGTATCCCCATTCGCGGTCGTACAGGCTGTCCGCCGGCGGAAGCAGCTCCAGCACATTGATCCCGAGCTCGTCGACGAGGTACGAACGTCCGAGCGCAGTGACGGCCTCCCCGGCGAAGTTGGCGCCCGGCTCGTCGTGCTCGATCAGCGCGCGGACGTCGCGGAAGGTGCCGACCGCGCGCTCCCGGCCGCCGTCGGATCCGACCCGAGTCCACGCCGTGGGCAGCTCGTAGATGACGCCGCGGTTGTTCGGTGGCAGCGTGGATGGCGCCAGGTCGGCAAGCTGGCCGGTCTCGCCACCGGCGTCACAGGGCACCAGGTTGCCGCCCTCGAACTTGACGACGGCGGCGGGGTAGCTGTCGTCCCGGGTGTACGCCGGTCCGGCCGGCCGCGGGGCGCGAAGCCGCCAGTCCACCATGTGGGCCAACGGGTCTGTGATGCGGATGCGCTGACCGGTGCGCTCCGGGTGGGTGTCGGTGACCTCGAACCAGTAGTGGTACACCTGACCGTCGGTGAGGTTGCAGTCCGCCGCGGGGATCGTCCACAAGTCGGAGAACTCCGGCGATTGCGTGAGGCTGAGCTGCTGCTCGCCGGCCAGGCCGACCGGCGCACCGGGCTGCAGTTGCCCGATGACCAGGGCAGGAGGCGAGCTGGTCGATGCCCGCCACAGCACGAAGATGTCCTTGCGCAGGTCGAAGAGGTCGGTACTCACAGTTACCACATGATCCCTCTCATCGGTTCTGTACCGAGGAGGGATCCGACACCTGCGCTGATACCCAGCCCGCCGACGGCTTCGACCTCCGCGCGAGCACTCTTCGCGGAGCCATGAGCGTAAGCGCCGCGCTCCATGCGGCACGAGCGGACGTCAGCCTTCCTGCTCGTTGACGAGCTCCGTCCGGGGCGAGGGTGTGCTGCGCGACCCATCCGCACCGCCCATCCATCCTCCGTTCGTACGATCTCTCGCTGTAAAGCCTACGGGCAGCACACACACGTTTCGGAGAGTCGGTTCCCCAATGTCGTCATCGGGGCGCTTCCGTGACGCGGTTCTGGCGGGCAGTCTGGGGCGCGGCGGATCGCGCGAGGATGAGGTGGTGGTGGTGCGGCATGGCGGGGCTGTCGGGGCATGGCTCGCGCCGCTGAGGCCGCTTTGGCCGACCACGGCTCGGTCACCTTTCCACCGAGTGAACACGCCGTGCACCCTCTCGTCCGTCCGCAGCGCTGACGGGTCATGGGTGCGCTGGAATGGGTTCATGACGCAGAAGATGGGCCTTCGCGAGTACATCGACACGTTGCGCGCGGAGGGCTACACCGTGCAGGGCAGCAAGGGGCTCTACTGTCGCTTCCGTGGATTGGTCTCGGGGAGGTAGCCGGGCAGGTGTGGGCGGAGGCGTTGCGGCAGTGGGGCTCGCGCTGGTTACGGGGGCCTCTCGGCGTCCAGGGTGCTTCGCATCGCTGCGCGACGGCCTGCGGCCGCCCTTGACCCCGAGCCTCCGCGGCCCCCTGAGGCAGGGAACGTCGGCAGGCCAGGGCCTGCCGCGCCGATCGCACGAGCCCCACTGCCGCAACGCGGTGGTTACCCGGCTCTCCCAGGTAGGGGCGGGCACAGCCCACCGCGGGTGAGCTCGATCATCGCGATGAGTGCCTCGGGGCTGTGGAAGCCGTAGGCCCGTCGGGCCAGCACGCTGATGTGGGTGTTGGTGTTCTCGGCCAGGGCGCTGGTGACGCCGTGGTCGAGGGTGTTGTGGATCAGATTCTGGAAACGGCGCAGCTTGCGGGCCAGGTCGACCATCTCCGGGAGCCTGGATCTGGACGCCCAGGCGATCACGCCGGCGAGCAGGGCGCGGCCGTGCTTGTCCTTGACCCGGAACACTTCCCGCAACTGCTCCTTGATCAGGTAGGCGCGGTACAGCGGCGCGTTGGTGGCCTTGATGCTGGCCAGGGATTCGCTCTGGCCGCCGGTGAGGTTGCGGGGGTTCTTCAGTACCGCCCAGCGGGAGCCTTTGAGCGCCTTGGCTTCCTCGGTGCGCCCGTCGGTCTTCAGCCTGGGTTCCACAGATAACGGATCACCTGGGGGCATTGGGCATGGATCGTGTGAAGATGCAGGTCAGGGGGTTGCGGCCTAGCGGAAACCGGCCGATGTTCGTGTCGCCGTCGAGGCGGGGCGGTCACGTCCGGAGGTGTCACCTCCCGAGGTCGTGAGCGGGAGTGCTGATGGGAAAGTGGCAGAAGAGATCGGCAACCAGGCTTACCTTGGCGCTCGGACCTGCGTGTCGTGGTCCGGTCACATGATGATGGATAGGGAGGCGTTCTCCCGTTGTGCTGGGACTCCCGCCCGGCGGGAGCGCGGCCGTTCAAACTACCCAGGCCGGCCCGTGACTCGGTTCTTGCCGGCAAGAACCTGCGGTGACGGTCTGACAGCGGCGTTGCAGGAACCAGCCGCTCAGCTCATCGGTGGCTTCTCGGGCCTTTCTCGTTCTGCCGTAACAGGATTCGGGTGCCGTGAACCAGCCCGGGGCAGGGGCCGGGTCTAGGCGACGGTGAAGGCGTCGTCGCCGAGTTCGGTCAGGATGTGCACCGCCTGACGGACCAGCTTGCGGGCCTCGGACAACGCGGCGCGTTTCCCGTCGATCCGTCTCTTGGTCGCCGCGTAGTAGGCGTAGTCCGGCGCGGACGGGCGGGCGTGGGTCTTGCCGGCCTCGTACAGGCACCAGCGCAGCACCGCCGGACCCTGCCGGGACAGGCGGCCCGGGCTGCGTTTGCCCGCCGAGGAGTACACCGTGATGTCCAGGCCGGTGAACCGGACCGCCTTGCGGGCGGAGGTGAACCGGCCGGCCCCGCCCAGCCAGCACGTCAACGCCAGGGCGGTGATCGGCCCGACCCCGTACAACCGCTCAACCAGAACCTTCGGGCCGTGCATGTGCCGGGCGGTCCACAACAGCTGCCGGTGCAGGACTTCCATCTGCGCCTCGGTCGCCTCCAGCATCAACACCGCGGCGGCGACCTGGGTCCGCCCCACCGGGGACAACTGCTCGGCCGCGACCTTCGCCAGCTCGGCCCGCCCGGCCGAGGTGCCCAGGTCCGTGCACGGCGAGGCACCCTGGTGGAACAGCACCGCATGGATCCGCTGCAGCCAGGCCGTGTGATCACGGCGCAGGTCGTGGTAGCAGCCCAGCAACGCCCGCGCCTCCAGCACCTCGGTCGGCGGGATCCAGCAGGTCGGCAGCCGGCCCGCCAGCAGCAGGTCCCGCTGCAGCCGGGCATCGGCCCGGTCGGTCTTGGCCCGCTTCTTGCGGCCCCGAGCCGCCGCCGTCTCCGCCGGCTCCGCCAGCCGCGCGACCATCCCCGCCGCCGCCAGCTCCTCCGCGACGTACCGCCACCCGGTACACCCCTCCACCGAGAACTCGATCTCCTCCCGGTCGTCGCGGTCGGCGAACCGGCGCGCCAGCCAGGCCGCCAACGCCCGCCGGTCCGCGGCCGGGATCTGCCCGACCGACACCTCCCCGGTGTCGGTGTCGAGATAGTCGAACGTGATCTGCTGCCGGTGAACGTCCAGCCCGCCTACGATGCCCATCGGGACCTCCTCACGCTCCGGGCACGTCCCACGACGCGCCGGGTCGGTACTGGTACCGCCAGCATCCCCGCGTCTGAGCTGGGGAGGGCCCCCTCAACCCCGGCCGCAACTCAACGTGAGCGCGAGACCCAACGGCGACGCCGAACCGATGCATGTCATCTACCTGCAACGCGGCGGCGGGCACTACATCATCGGGGAGAAACTACGCACCGGCTCCGCCGAGGTGCAGGCCGCCCTGTCCCGTCCGGGCCGCTACGCCAGCGTGCGGGACAACATGTCGGTCAAGGAAGTCAAGATCCCCGACGCCGGGGACCGGTTCGTGATCTGCTACAACCCCGAGGCGGCCACCCGCGACCAGGCCATCCGCGAGGACCTGGTCGCCCACCTGGCCGAGAAGATCACGGGAACGGACAGCCTCGACGCCACCAAGCGCACCGAACTCCGCGCACGGATCGCGACCAAACCGGGCCTGAACCGGTACCTGCGCGTCACCGACGCCGGCCTGCTGCGCATCGACCGCGCCGCAGCCACGGCCGAGCAGCGTCTGGACGGCAAGTACCTGCTACGCAGCTCCGACCCCACCCTGTCGGCCGAGGACATCGCTCTCGGGTACAAGCAACTCCTCGAGGTCGAACGCGGCTGGCGGGACATGAAGTCCGTCCTGGACCTGCGCCCGGTCCACCACCGCCTCGAAGACCGCATCCGCGCCCACGTCCTGCTGTGCTGGCTGGCCCTGCTCCTGGTCCGCGTCGCCGAGACCAGCACCGGGGCGACCTGGCCCACCATCCGCGCCACGCCTCGACCGGCTGCACCTGATCACCTTCACCGGCCCGGCCGGCACCTTCCGGCAGACCACCGAACCGACGGAAACCCCAACGCGACCTGTACTCGGCCCGTGAACCTCGAGGCACCCAAGAAGATCATCGAGATCGCTGCCGCGGACCCCGGAGCCACCGATGCCCCCGTCGCGTAACGACATCCGTAACGACCTCAACGACGCCGGCCTCGACGAGGCCACCACGACGAGGATCCCGTGTCGCGGTCTGCCAGCACGACTGTCACCCCGATCCGGCGCCGAAGTACCGCACCCCCGCCTGCCGCGAGGGGGCCGGCGTGCCCGTCACCACCCCACCCCGGCACCGGCCGTCCTCTGCCCCCACGCACCCGGCGACGGCAGATCACCATCTACGAATGCCCCGGCTGCGCCACCCGCACCCTGGGAACCCAGTGGTGCCCGGACTGCAACCAGCCCGCCCTGCGCATCGACTTCGGCGGCCTGTGTCCACACTGGACCGCCAGTCGCCATGAGTGACCTCACCGACCAGCACCCCAACCCACCGACAAGCCGCTGCCAGCACGACGGCCGGCTGCTGCGCTCCTAGCACGCCGGACGCACTAGGCGGCCACACCCATGTCTGCGCAGGTCAGAGCCCGTTTTCGTGTACTAGAAGATCCGTTATCTGTGGAACCCAGGTTCAGGTCCCGCACGATCCGGCGACGGACCTCGTCCACGGCCTCGGATGCCCAGGCCACCACGTGGAAGTGGTTATCCCGACGTCGGGATAACTCCTAGTTGGTTATCCATTTCACTGCCAGAAGCGTTGAGCCGCTTGACCCCGTTGCCAGGCTGCGCCTCCCTACGAGCGTACGTCGAGTTGACGGCTCGATCCGAGCCGGATGAGGGGGTGCGGGACGACCTGAAGTGGCTGCGGTGGGCCGCAAAGGCACCACTGCCCGGCGTTAAGATGCCCACCGGGCAGCGCACTTGAGCCAGTCAGGTGACACTCGTCGGCTGGCAGTGAAATGGATAACCAACAACTCCTATTATGGCGACCTCCGGGTTATGCCGATGTCGGGTGCATCGGGCCTGGCGGCAGGGGTGTCGGCGGTCCTGAGGTCGGCATAACCCGGCGTCGAACGGGCGCAGGCTGTCTTCTCCAAGTGATCTTCTTGAGAGGAGCAGGCTGTGCACAGCGTTCCCGATCCGTCCCGAGTCCGGTTCACCGGGCCTGTGGCCCCGTTCGCGCCTGGACTGGTGGAAACGTTGGCGTCGTTGGGATACACGACGACGTCGGCGACTATGCAGATGCAGTTGGCGGCCTCGCTTTCACGGTGGCTGCTCGCTGCGGGGATCAGCCTGGACGCGTTGACCGAGCCGGTGATGCAGCGGTTCCTGTCCGAGCGTCGGGCACGGCACACCGGCCACTACTCGTTGCGGGCGCTGACCCCGATCGTGGGTCACCTGCGGCGGGTTGGTGCGGTGCCGGCACTGGCTGCCCCGCCCGTACCGGTGGACGCGGCCGAGGTGCTGCTGGCGCGGTTCGCCGCCCATCTGGCCGGGCAGCGGGCGCTGACACCGCCAGTGGTGCGGGCGTACCTGCACTGGGTGCGTCCCTTCGCCGACGACGTGCTGTGCCCGGCGGGTGTCGACCGGGTCGGTCAGGTCGGCGCCGGTGAGGTGGCCGCGTTCCTGACGGCCCGGCTACCGGTGATGTCCCGCAAGTCGGCGCAGATGACGGCGTGCGCGCTGCGGTCGTTGCTGCGGTTCCTGCACGCCGAAGCGATGACCGAGACGGCGCTGGCCGATGCGGTCCTCAGGGTGGCCTTCTGGAGACTGTCCGGGCTGCCCCAGCCGCTGACCGGCACGCAGGTCCAGATGCTGTTGGCCGCTTGTGACGGCTCGACTCCGGTGGGCCGACGCGACCTCGCGGTGATCATGTTGATGCGTCGGCTGGGGCTGCGCTGCGCGGAGGTGGCGGTGCTGCGGCTGGAGGACATCGACTGGACGGCGGGGACCGTCACCGTCCGCGGCAAGGGTGGGCGGATCGACCGGATGCCGCTGCCGGTGGACGCCGGTCAGGCGCTGGTGGACTACCTGCAGCACGGGCGGCCGGACACACCGGCCCGCACGGTGTTCGTCCGCGCGAAGGCGGCGTTCACACCTCTTGAGTCCAGCAGTGTCAGCTGCATCGTGGGGCGGGCTGCCCGGAGGGCGGGGCTGGGCACCGTGCACGGGCACCGGCTGCGACACACGGCGGCGACCGAGACGCTGAGTGCCGGGGCGAGTCTGGAAGAGGTGGCCCAACTGCTGCGGCACGACGGGGTGGCCACCACGGTCGTCTACGCCAAGACCGACCAGAACCGGCTCGCCCAGTTGGCCCGCCCGTGGCCCACCGGGACGGCGGGCACCCGATGACCACTCCGACGTCGACGGCCGCAGCCACGGCGATGACAGTGCGGCTGCGGGGCCAGGTCGCCGACTACCTGCAGGTGCGGCGCTCGTTGGGCTACAAGCTGGAGTACACCGAGCGGCTGCTGTTCGCGTTCGTCGACTACCTGCACGCCGTGGGTGCGCCGGCGGCAACCGTGGAGCACGCGGTCGGGTTCGCCATGGCCCCACCCGGTGCCTCGCCCCGTTGGCAGGCGCTGCGGTTGTCGGCGGTGCGCTGTTTCGCGCGGTGGGCGCATCTGCAGGACCCGAGCATCCAGGTCCCTTCGCCCCGGTTGTTGCCGGCTCGGGTGACCCGGGCCGCTCCCTACATCTACTCCGAGGTCGAGATCGCGGCTCTACTTGACGCGACCGGCCAGCTGCACGCGCAGATCCGCGCCGTCACCTTCCACACCCTGATCGCGTTGATGGCCGCCACCGGGATCCGCACCGGCGAGGCGATCGGCCTGGACGTCACAGACTTCGATCAGCGAGCCTCGACGTTGACGGTCACCGGCAAGTACGGCAAGACCCGCCGGCTTCCGCTGCACCCCAGCGTCCGTGACGGCCTGATCGACTACCTGCTCCAGCGTCAGCGGCTCTTGCCGGCCGCGTCGTGTCCCGCGCTCCTGGTCACCAGCCGCGGCACCCGGCTCAAACCGCAGTCGGTGCACCCGGTCTTCCGCACCTTGACCGATCGGGCCGGAATCACCGATGTGTCCTCGGCTTGCCGGCCCCGGCTACACGACCTGCGCCATTAGGCGGACGGCTGGGTTATGCGCCCTGCTGTGACGTTTCCGCTGGTAGGAGCGGCGGAGCTCGTGTTGTTGTCCGCATAATCTCGGTGCGTCGGCGTCAGCGCCCTAGCGAGTCGAGCCAGCCGATCAGGGATGAGTCGAGGGTCCAATCTGGCAAGGCGTCTGGGGCGAGCGGTTCGTAGGCATTTTCGATCGCCTTGCGTTTGGCCTCGGCGTCGACCCTGGTGGCCAAATTCGTCAGGCGGCGTGGAGTCGTTGTCCGAGTCGGGTCAGGTGACTGGTTCGGTGTCGGTCGAGGGGCTGGCCGTTCCAGTAGGCGTCCAGGCGGATGAGGTTGAGGGCCACGGCCGAGTAGACGTGCTCGAGGTGGGTCTTGGCCTGGCCGCGGTAGCGGGCGCGGCGGGTGCCGGTGACGGCGACGGCTTGGCGGATGGTGCCCTCCACTCCGGCGCGGATCCGGTACTTGGCTGCCATGATCGGTGTCTTGCTCGGTCCGGGCCGCTCGCAGGGTCTGGTGCAGGGGCCGGGGTTTGAGGGTCAGCGCTCGTCCGCCGCGCTTGGCGGTGGTGCACTGCTCGCGGACGGGGCAGGCCCGGCAGGTGGCGGTGTCGAACCGGACGACGATCCCCTCGCGACCGCGTTGAGTGGTCGGGATCCAGGACGCCGACCGTTGTCCTTGGGGGCAGGTGACCTGCTGGTGGTCCCAGTCGATGGTGAACGCGCCGGCGTGGAACCCGTTTCCTTCCCTGGCCTGCCGGGAGACGTCGGCCAGCATCGGGGAGATCAACGTGATGCCGTGCAGGCGGGCGGCGTCGGCGACCAGTTGGGCGCTGGGGTAGCCGGAATCGACGTAGTGCTCCTCGGGGGCCAGCCCCCGGGCGGCCAGCCGTTGATGGATGCTCGCGGTCATCGCCGCGTCGGCCACGCTCGCGTCGGTGGTGGACACATTCGTGATCAGATTCGGCCGGGACGGCCGCGACCCGGTCTGGTCGTGCACGGCCTGGCTGGTCTCGGGGGCGTCGTGGCAGGTCTCGGTCAGGTGGACCTTGTACCCGTTCCAGAAGGTGTCGCGCTTGACCCCCCAGCGGGCGTCGGTGTCGTACGGGCTGGCCAGCCGGGATCTGCCGGGCGGGAGACCGTCCACGTCCGCCTCCCGCCGCGTGACCACCTCCCGCCCCTGCTCGTCGATGCTGCGGGTGTAGTTCTGCAGCAGCACGACCCGCAGCACCTGCACCGCCTCGACCTGACGGATCCACACCGGCGTCTCGGCGTCATAGACGGCGTCGATCAGGGCGTATCCGTCACGGGCGTAGGCCAGGGCCAGTTCGGTCCGCCTGGTCTCGGAGCTGGGCAGCCGCCAGGAGTCCACCCGGGCGGTGTACCGGCCCGACCAGGCGGATACATCGATCACCGCGGCCAGCCAGTGCGGGGCGGCCACCGCCAACGCCTCCAGCGCGGCCCGCACGCTCTCCCCGGCCAGTTCTAACCGGTTCAGGTCCCGCACCGCACTGATCACGTGGGTGGAGTCGGTGCGGGCCTTGCCGCCCCGCCCGAGCAGTCCCACCTCGACCAGCCTGGCCAGCAGCAGGTCCAGGACCTTCTCCTCCAGACCGTGCTCGACCACCCGGGTGCGGAACTCGCTCAACACGCTGTGGTCGATCCCCGGGTCCTCGATCTCCAACCCCAGGGCGTACTTCCAGTCCAGCCCGAACCGGATCCGCTCGGCCGCACCGCGATCGGTCAGGTTCTCGGCCATCTGCAGGACCGTGATCAGCGCCAACCGGCCCGGTGACCACCCCGGGTGGCCCCGCTGCCCGAACCCGGACTCGAACTCGACGTCCGGGAACACCTCACCCAGCTCATCGCGCACCCGCATCGCCAGCGGATAGACGCCCTTGCCCGCAGCAGCCCTCGCTGCCCGAGCGGTCACCTGCGGAACCGGCGGCCACGGCCGCGGCTGAACCGACACCACCACTCCATCCTGCGGCCGGAACGGGGAAGGGAACCGACCACAGGACAGAACGATCTACGTCACAACCCCGACAGCCGGGCAAGCCCCTCGGCATGTCGCGAATTGACCACCAGGATCGGCGTCTGCGCGGGCGTAGATCTCGGTGGTGGACACGTCGGCGTGGCCGAGCAGGTCGCGGATGTAGATCAGGTTGACACCGGCTTGGATCAGGTGCATGGCCCGGGTCCGCCGGAGTGTGTGGGGTGTGACCGGCAGGCCGGGAGCCCAGCCGGGGTCGCGCGCCCGGACGGCCCGAACGTGGCGGGCCAGGAGCTTGGCCACCCCGGACCGGGTCAATCTGGAGTGGTTCGGCCCGGCGAACAGCGGGTTCGCGTCTGCGCCGACGCCCGGATGCCGATCGCGGTGGTCGAGGTAGTCGGCGACGAGCTGGGCGGTCGGGTCCATCACGGGCACGTACCGGATCTTGGAACCCTTCCCGCGGATCACCACAGTCATCGGGCTGGCGCGGCGGATGTCGGCGACGTCGAGGTCGCAGAGCTCCTGGACGCGGGCGGCGGTGTCGTAGGCCAGGGCGAGCAGAACGGTGTCCCTGACAGCGCGTGCGCTGCCCGTGCCGGGTTCGGCGAGCAGCAGCTTGACCTCGTCGCCGGTCAGGTGATTCAGCTGCGGGGCCGGGGTCTTCTTCTGCCGGATCGCGAGGACCTGGGTGACCTGGTCGAGATGGTCGGGCTGCTCGACGGCGGTGTAGCGGCAGAACGACTTGATCACCGCGAGGCGCTGGTTGCGGGTGGCGGTCGAGCAGCGGCGTTCGGCCTGCAGCCAGTCCAGGAACCGCAGGATGCGGTGCCGGTCGATGTCGGCCAGGCGCAGCTTCTCCGGCGGTATGCGCTCGGCGTCTTTGAACCAGATCAGCAGCAGCTTCATCGCGTCCCGGTAGGAGGCGACGGTCCTGGGAGAGGCTGCCCGCTCCCCGGCCAGGTGATCGGTGAAGAACTTCGACAGCAGGCGCCCGGCAAGCTCCGGGGGCGGCGCAGGCCGCGGGGTCACGACTCGTCCTCGGGCGGGGCGGGGATGACGTAGCCGAACCGGAGTTGGGCCTTGGCCATCACCTCGGGGTAGGCGTCCGCGGTCAGCCTCAGGTAGTACTGGGTGCCGCGAAGGTCGGCGTGGCCCATGTAGCACGCCAGGTAGGGCAGCATCACCGCCAGGTCCGCGCCTTGCGCGGCCCAGCGCCGCAGGTTGGCGACCGCGAAGCCGTGGCGCAGCGAGTGCGGGTGGGGGCCGCCGGTGAAGTGGGGGATGCCGGCGTCGGCCAGGTAGCCGCGGAACCGCATGTAGACGGTCGACTGGCTGATCGGCCTGCGCGCGGCGACGCTGTAGAACACGTAGTCGCTGGGCTCGGGGGCCGGGTGCGCGGCCGCGATGTAGCCCGCCAGGGTCGCGGTGAGCCGGCCGGTGACCGGCACGGTCCGGCTCTGGCCGTTCTTGGAGTCGCGGATCCGCAGCGTCCCGGCATCGGTGTCCACATCGGCCAGGGTCAGGTTGAGCGCTTCGGAAACTCTCAGCCCGGCGCCGTAGAGCACCCTGAACAGGACCGGGTCGACCATTGCCTTGTTCGAGTAGCTGGACAGGGGCTGGGAGTCGATCGCGGCGAACAAGCGGGTCACCTCGTCGTCGGTGAACACATACGGGGGCTGGTGGCGGACACGGACCGGTGCTGCCGTGGCCGGGGTGCAGGCGTCCCAGCCGGCAGCCTGGGCGTACTCGGCCAGCTGGCGAAGCGCCAGCTCGTTACGCCGGATCGTGGAGGACCGCAGGTGACCGCCGTAGAGGAATCCGTCGACCGCTTCCTTGGTGATCGACCCGTCCGGGTAGCCCTCCCGCCGGCAGTGGTCGGCGAACTGGCGCAGCACCCGTTCCTGGACCTTGAACCTGTATCCGCCAGCGCGACGCGAAGCGACCAGCTCGGCGACCAGGCCCTGCAGCGTCGCCTCAGGCACCGCGCTCACCCGCCCCGGCCTGGCCGAGGACGTCTTCGACGTCCAGCGCGCAACAGCGCAGCCGTTCGACGTCAAAGCGCATGTAGTACGCCTGGGTCGTATCGCTGGAGGCGTGTCCCAGCACGGCCGATACCACCGGCATCGGCGCACCGTTGCCGATCATGGCGACGGCCAGCGCGCCACGCAGGGAATGCATCCCGCACACCTGGTCCGGCGGGAACTCGATCCCCGCGCGGGCCGCGTGGCGCGACAGCCGGCAGGCGACCGACGAGGCGCACCCGAACGCGTCGAAGGGATGGCGGTGCTTGACGAACACCTTCGCGCAGGCGGTCTCCGGGCGGACGTGCCGGACGTAGTCGATGATCGCCCAGCCGACGTCGTCCAGCAGCGGCAGGCTCAACGGCCGGCCCGTCTTGTGCTGGACGATCGTGATGGTCTTCGCCCGCCAGTCCAGGTCGCCGAGTTCGAGGCTGACGCAGATCGCAGATCCGCAGGCCGAGCCGGGCGGTCATCAGGATCATCGCGTAGTCGCGTTTGCCGGTGGCGGACTGGCGGTCGATCACGGCCAGCAGCCGCCGGATCTCCTCAGCAGTCCACAGGTGCGGCTCGGACTCGTGGCGCACGTGCCGGTGCGGCGGCAGCCGGTCGGCCAGGCTCTGCGGTGCCCGGCCCGCGGCGGCCAGGAAGACCAGGAAGTCCGCCAGGCACGACCTCATAGCCGCGATGGTCTTGCGGCGCAGCCCGCGTTGCCGCAGAAGGAAACCCGACACGTCCCGCACGCCGAGGGCGGCCAGGTCATCGACACCCATGTCGTCCAGGTAGCCCAGGAACCGGCTGACCGCCTTGTCCTTCGCAGCCACGGTCGCCTCGGCGTTGCCGCGCGCGCGGCACGAGGCAACGTAGTCGTCTCGGAGCGGACGGAACCGGGCGGGACAGCCGTCCTTGGCCGGGATCACCGACTGGTCGATCGACGACCGCCCGGCCGGCCAGCGCGTCCGCCATCAGCACCACCGGCCGGCGGACCGCCTGGACATCCCTGTCCGCGACCGACTCCCGCAACGCCCCCAGCCTGGTCCCGGTCTGGCTCGGCGACGAAATCCACGCACACCTGGTCGCTCGCCGTGTCCAGGCCGCGTCCGGCCAGGAAGGCCGCGAACCGGTCCAGCACAACCTGGTGGCGCCGGATAGTGCCCTCGCGACCTCCCAGCCTCGCGTAGCGCCGCCAGGACACGGCCCACGGCCGCCCTGACATCTGCCTCTCCCATGAGAACCACCTCTACGTTCAGTAGCGGAATGAACGAACAAGGTGACTCTTCGCCGACGCAGGCATGCAGCGCACCGAGATTATGCGGACAACAACACGAGCTCCGCCGCTCCTACCAGCGGAAACGTCACAGCAGGGCGCATAACCCAGCCGTCCGCCTAATGCCGGTTATGTGGAATTCCACATGTTGGTTATCCATTTCACTGCCAGCCGACGAGTGTCACCTGACTGGCTCAAGTGCGCTGCCCGGTGGGCATCTTAACGCCGGGCAGTGGTGCCTTTGCGGCCCACCGCAGCCACTTCAGGTCGTCCCGCACCCCCTCATCCGGCTCGGATCGAGCCGTCAACTCGACGTACGCTCGTAGGGAGGCGCAGCCTGGCAACGGGGTCAAGCGGCTCAACGCTTCTGGCAGTGAAATGGATAACCAACTTCCACATAAGCGGCACCGGTTCGCCGTTCTCACCATGCGCACCATGCTGCACGCCTACCGGTCCGGACGGGATCCCGCCGCGGTCCTGCCCGTCCTGGCCACCTGGCTCGGACACGCCGACCCGGGCGACACCTACTGGTACCTGACCGGGACGGCCGAGCTGCTCGAGGCCGCCATGCAGCGCCTCGATCCTCTTGCCGCACGGCGGGAGGGCGAGTCGTCGTGACGTTGCTGGCGCCCCACCCTGCAAGCGTTCTTCACCACGAGGATGGCCAGCCAGTTCGGGGCCAGCCCACACACCGTGACCGCCTACCGCGACACCTGGCGACTGCTGCTGACCTACCTCGCCGACGCCACCGGCACCCCGCCGCAGAACCTCGACCTGGCCGCTGTGACCGCCGAGCAGGTCAGCGGATTCCTCGCCCACCTGGAGGTCGTGCGAGGCAACGCCGTCTCCACCCGCAACGCCCGGCTGGCCGCCATCCACGCGTTCTTCGGCTACGCCGCCTACCGGCACCCCGAGCGCGCCGCCACGATCAGTCAGGTGATGGCCATCCCGGCCAAGCGTCATCACCGCACCGACCTGACCTACCTGACCCCACCCGAGATCACCGCCCCTGCTCGCCGCTCCGGACCAGACCACCCGGGCCGGGCGACGCGATCACGCTCTGCTGCAGGTGGCGGTCACCGCAGGCCTGCGCGTGTCCGAGCTGACCGGTCTCACACTCGACGACGTCCACCTGGGCACAGGTGCCCACGTCGTCTGCCGCGGGAAAGGCCGCAAGAACCGGGTCACACCGCTGGACGCTCAGACCGTCGAGGTCCTACGCGCCTACACCGCCGCCCTGCCTCCAGGCACCGGCTTCGTGTTCCCCACCCGGACCGGCACCCGCATGAGCCGCGACGCCGTCGCGGCCCGCCTGACCCAGCACACCGCCACCGCCGGCACAACCTGTCCCACCCGCAAACATTCACCGGGAATTCGGATCGTGATGTGCGGCGGCGTGCGCGTAGCTGTGCGTGAGCGACACGCGGTGCCGGTGCTTGCCTGATAGGTCCCGAACGGTTTTGATCATCTCGTGCCCGATCTGGCCGATCTGTCGCGTGAGGCGCTGCTGGCGCACGCGCTGGAGCAGGAGGGCAGGCTCGCCGAGCGGCAGGCCGAGCTAACGGAGCTGACGTCGGCGCACGAGGAGCTGAAGGGCCGGTATGACGAACTGGTGGTGAAGGTGGCGCGCTTGGAGCACCTGTTGTCGCGCAACAGCGGGAACTCCTCGATGCCGCCGAGCACGGACGACCAGCCGGGCAAGATGCCCCCGAAGGGCAAGGGGCGGGCGACGCCGAAGCGGGCCAAGGGCAAGCAGCCGGGTGCACCGGGGACGAACCTGTCGTGGTCGGATGCCCCGGACGATCAGCGGGACCGGTTCCCCGAGGGCAGCTGCGGGTGTGGCGTGGAGTTGGCCGGGGCGCGGGATCTGGGTGTGGTCGATTCCTTCCAGCAGATCGAGATCCCGCAGGTTCGGGCGAAGGTGACCCAGTTCGACCAGCACGCGGTGCTGTGCGGGTGCGGCAGGACGCACACCGCATCCCGCCCTGAGGGCGCCGGGACGGGGAAGGTGGAATACGGGCCTGTCCTGCAAGCGTGGGCGGTCTACCTGATGGTGGTCCACCACATCCCGACCCACCGTTGCCGGCAGCTGCTGGAAGCCCTCACCGGCGCCGAGCCGAGCATCGGGTTCGTGCACGGCCTGCTCGCACGCACCTCCAGAGTGCTGCGGGAGGCCGACCGGCGGATCCGGACCCTGATCACCCTGGTGACCGTGTTGTGCATGGACGAGACCCCGCTGCGGGTCGGGTCCAAGACCCCACGCCCGGGCCGGAAGAAGGCCGACAAGTACCTGCTGATCGCCTGCACGAGGCTGTACACCCACTTCCTGCTCGGGGACCGGGACCTGGCCACCTTCAAGAAGTCCGTGCTGGCCGAGGTGGCCCCCGGCACGACCGTGGTCCACGACCGGTACACCCTCTACGACCACGAGACCTTCGAGCACATCGTCCACCAACTGTGCTGTGCCCACCTCCTCCGTGATCTTGCTGCGGCGGGTGAGACCTACCCCGAGGCGATCTGGCCCGGCCAGATCGCCGACGCCCTGCGCAGCCTGATCCACGCCACGAACCTCGCCCGCGAGAACGGCCGCGACGCGATCGACCCGGACGAACGCGCCAAGCACATGCACCTACTGCGCCAAGGCGTACTGGTCGGCCTGTCCGCCACCACCGGTCACGGCGACGCCCCCGGTGAGAACAAGGCCCGGCTGCTGCTGGAAGCCTTCCGCGACCGCCAAGCCGACATCCTGCGCTTCGTCGACGACCTGACCATCCCCCCGACCAGCAATGACGCCGAACGTGGCCTGCGGCCCTCCAAGATCCAGCAGAAGATCTCCGGTCGGCTCACCAGCATCGCCAGAACCGAAGACCGGTACCGGATCCTGGGCTACCTCGTCACCGCCGCGAAACACGGCCTCGACCGCTTCGCCGTCCTGCTCGACACGTTCCGCGGCCGCATCTGGATCCCCGACGCGGCCACCGTCACCTGACGGACCAGCCCACACTCACACCGGCAACCGGCGGCACCCACCGACCCGGTCACTACACGCTGCCATCAAACTCCCCGGCGCGTAATCGGGCTGAAGGTTTGCTCCCACCCTGGCCAGAAAGCGGATCACCCCGCACGTCCTGAGGCATTCAGCGGCAATGCGACTGCTTGCCGGAGGAATCGACAGCACCGTCATCGCTCTCTGGCTCGGCCACGAGAGCATCGACACCACCCGCATCTACCTCCACGCCGACATGAAGATCAAAGAGAGAGCGATGGACCGGACCGCACCCACGGGCACCCAGCCCGGACGCTACATCGCCACAGACGACAAGCTCCTTGCCTTCCTCCAGAGCCTCTGATTATGCCGACCCCCGGGCCGCCGACACCCCTGCCGCCAGGCCCGATGGACCCGACATCGGCATAACCCATAACCCGGAGGTCGCCATAATAGGAGTCCAGGCACAGCACGGCCTGCGGGGCCTTCGCGGTCACGACCGGGTGGATCCAGTCCGCGCCGTCGCAGGCCACGTGGGTCAGCCCGGCCGTCCGGTCAGTGCCCAGGGCGGTGAAGAACGCCTCCACGCTGGCCTGGGAGCGGCCCCTTGGCCGCCCACACCACCCGACCGGTGTCCAGGTCGGTCACCACCGTCAGGTACCGCTGACCCTTACGGTAGGCCTTCTCATCAATCGCGATCCTGGTCAGGCCGCTCAGCCGGTCGGTCTTCCCCCGGGCCTCAGCGACCACCCGGGTCACCATCGAGGTCACCGCCCGCCAGGACGAGCGCATCAACTCCGCGACCGTGGACGCGGCCGTGTGCGCGGCCAGCCAGACGATCTGGTCCTCGAACGCGGCGGTGAACGGGCTGTCGTGCCGAGCCCACGGCACGACTGCCACGATCACCCCGTGCTGGCGGCAGCGCACCCGCGGCGACTCGGCCTCCAGGAACACCTGCGTCGAGCCCAGATCCAGGCCCCGCCACCGGCGTCGCCCGTCCCCACGGTCATACCCCGGACACGCCCGCAGGCACCGCCCACAGCGCAGCCTGCGCCGCCTCGCCACCCGCACCGAGGCCACCACCACGACCTCCCCGCCGCCGGCGACCTCCAACTCGACATCCTCGATCACCACGTGCCGCTCGACCCCGAGCAGCACCTTCCATACTACCCTGACACCAGACACGCCATGCTCCCGGCAACGGTTCCCTTACCTTCGACAGTTCGGAAACCTAACCGGGACATGGCGTGTCGCCGTCATCGCCCCCTCAGACCAACCCACGGAAGCGTCAGTAGACCCCAGCAAGGGCGAGGATCCGACCCTGATCGCCCCGGACGGTCGGGCGGTCGAGACCTGGTGTGAGCACTACCCCTATGACGAGTTGCTCGACCGGGAGGAGAACAGCCGGCGCCCCAGATGAGGACGGAGGCGGCGTCCGTCGTGATGACGTAAGTGGCGCGTTTCGGGCGACAGCCTGAGCACCACGGCGACAGTGTGAGCACCGCCGAGCGGCGAGGTGTTCACGGTGCCGGACTCATCCTCGGGTTGTCGGCGACGTCGGGGCAGACGGGTGCCCGAGACGACGCCAGTCGATCATGTGCGGAGCGGATGAGCAGTGACCTGCCGATGACCATCGCCAGGGCGGTCGGCGAGCCGACGCTCAGCCCCAGACGCAGCCGGGCCGCGGCCACGGCGGTTCCCAGTGCCTCGAGGGCATCGGCCAACGGGCTGCCGGTCGGGGCGACCTGGCCGAGCAGCGGGTCGAGCTGGACCGCCAGACGCATCGCCTCGGCCCGCGTGCGCTGGGCGTTCGCTGTCGCTCGACGCTGCCAGCCGCGCACGGTGCCCGCGGGTAGGGACAGTTCAGCGGCGATCGACCGGTGACCGCGTCCGCCGGCCTTGGCCAGCAGGGCGCCGAGGATGACGGGTGCCGAGTCCGCGCGCCTGGGTGCGACGTGCGCCGGTAGCAGCACGTGGGTGACGAGGCAGCCGCGACACCGCACCCGCCGCGGCCGCACCAGGCGCCGCCGACCGTCGCGTTCGCGGATGGCCCGCTCCCGCGCGTACCCCCACGGCTTGAAGGAGGAACCGCAGCCATCGCAGCAGCGAGGCACCACGGCCTCGTCGATCACGACGAACAACCTCGGTCTCACCTCGCATCGCCCGATCCTCGCCCCACGACGCGCACGGGCGGCAGGGGCAGTCGGTGTTGCAGCCTGAAGCCCTCGTTGATCAACTGCAAGTCCAGCGACAGCGTGCCCACGAACCACTCGACCAAGCCGGCCAGGCGCAACCGCGCTGGACACCCGAGCCCGGCAACGTGTGCGACGACAGCATAAGGACGCCCTGGCCGACCGCGTCCTCACTGCCGACGACGCGGTCGGCCCTGCAGGTCACTACCCAGAGTGTCGCTCAACAGAGGAGTACGAGGAGGAGAAGTACCGACTGCAGACCCAGCTGCTGCAGTTCCAGTACTGGACCCAGGACGTCGGGGCCAAGCACGTGCTGGTCTTCGAGGGCCGGGACGCCGCGGGCAAGGGCGGCACGATCAAGCGGTTCATGGAGCATCTCAACCCACGGGCCGCGCGGGTGGTCGCGCTGACCAAGCCGACCTCCAGCGAGGCCGGCCAATGGTACTTCCAGCGCTACATCGGGCATCTGCCGACCGCGGGCGAGATCGTGCTGTTCGACCGGTCCTGGTACAACCGGGCGGGTGTCGAGCGGGTGATGGGCTTCTGCACCGAGGAGCAGTACCAGATCTTCATGCGTCAGGCGCCTGCCTTCGAGCGCATGTTGGTCGAGTCCGGGACGACGGTCACCAAGTTGTGGTTCTCGGTGACCCAGCAGGAGCAACGCACCCGCTTCGCCATCCGGCAGATCGACCCGGTGCGGCGGTGGAAGCTGTCCCCGATGGACATGGAGAGCTTGGACCGCTGGGAGGACTACACCGCCGCGAAGCAGGCGATGTTCGACCACACCGACAAGAAGCACGCGCCGTGGCTGACCGTCAAGAGCAACGACAAGAAGCGCGCTCGGCTCAACGCGATGCGTGCCTTCCTGAACCAGTTCGACTACGAGGGCAAGGATCCCGACATCGTGTACGCCGCCGACCCGCTGATCGTCGCCCGGGCCAAGCACACCACGGGCGATTGAACCGTTCCTATCGATGCACGCCAACGCTGAGACCGGACAAGCGGGCCTGGTTCACCCCTCGAGACGCGGGCAAGCCCGGCCCACTGCACCCAGTCAGGGCTCGGGTTGGCGTGCCGAGCGAGCCGGTACCGGCGCCGCGACGTGGCATTAGGGTGAAGGCATGCGGTGTCGGACCATGGGCATCGCGCCACTCGCGGCAGAGTCGGGCGAGCGTAGCCGCCCTCAGAGCGGCATGATCGTGCGTCTGCGCGGGTGACGCAGCAACTGCCGGGACGATCGTGCGGTGGCCCAGCTCGTGGCTGGCCACCACCGGCTGGTGCTGTCCTGCCGTGCGACCACGTGGCCCAAAGGGGCGTGAGTCGAAGGGGTACCGACGGCGGCGAACGGCATGGAGGGGCGGGCGCCCTTCGCGGCAGCGGTGTGGTGAGCGACGGTGGCAGACTGGGCGGCGGGGTCGTAGGCGGTACCGCGTTCGTCCCGATCGCCCACGAGGTGATGGAGGCCGAGGCCCGAAGAGTGTGGGAGCGGGATCCAGGTCCGACGACAGGTACCTGCTGGTTGACCGGCTCGGCGGCAGCAACAGGGCCGAGGTGTGGAGGGCCACCGACGAGGTGCTCGACCGCCCCGTGGCGGTGAAGGTCCTTCGGCCGTCGTGGTGCGGGACCGACGCTCTCATCCCGGCGGTCCGTGCCCGGGCGCGTACTGTCATCGGTCTTTCCCATAATGGGATCGCCGCCACCTACGACTACGGCGAGACTCGGGTGGGCGTGGACGGGGACCCCCTGCGTGCCAGAGTGGGACCGGGACGGCGAGCCGGTGGCCTACCTGGTGACGGAACTGGTGCCCGGAGAGGCGCTGTCGTCGATGCTCGCCACCCCGGTCGCGTCCGGCTCGTTCCTGACGGTCAGGAACCCGGGGCGTCTGCATACCCGGACGCCCGCAGCGCATCTGTGAGCAACGCGACCAGCGCCTCGAGCTGCACATCGGCCGACGAGGAGACCTCCTCGTCCGACCCGTCCAGCGCCCTGGCGGCGAGGCCCGCCTTGCTGTCGATGAGCTCGGCGATCCGGGCGTCAAGGGTTTGCGCGGCGATGATGCGCCACGCGGTGACCGGCTCGGTCTGGCCGATGCGGTGGCTGCGGTCGATGGCCTGGGTCTGCTCCGCGTCGGTCCAGGAGAGCTCGGCGAGCACGACGTTCGAGGCGACCTGCAGGTTCAGACCCACACCGGCAGCCGTCAGGGAGCAGACCGCGATGGCGACGTCGGGGTCGTTCACGAAGGCGTCGATGTTCTTCTGCCGCGCCGCGGACGTCTGGTCGCCACGGATCGACGAGAAGCGCACCCCCTGCCGGGCGAAGGTCCCCTCGGCGGCGTCCATCACGTCGACGTGCTTGGCGAAGAAGACGACCTTGCCGGCGCTGCGGGCCAGCTGCGCCGCGTAGTCCGCGGCCAGCTCCGCTTTCGCGCGGCCGATGCGTCGCATCATGGTGAACACGTTTTCGCCGGACTGTGCTGCCATCGCCTGCTTCAGCTCGGACCTGGCCACCCGGCGCACGAGGTCGCGGTCGATGCCCTCGACGACGGCGTCGGACGCACGTGCCGCCAGCACGGTCTGGTACTGCGCCACCATCCGGCGGGCGAGGTCCCGCTCCGCCGCCCGGACCGACCGGCCAGCCGCCCCGTCCAGCTCGACGTGGAGGTCGGCGATGCGCCGAGCGGGGATGTCGGCGGCCACGTCGACCTTGCGGCGCCGCACGATGCCCAGGTCGATGACGCACTGGCGCGCGGCGGCGTAGAAGCCGGGGTCGGCGGGCGTCAGACCCGCGTCCTCGAGCGCATCCATCAGGTCGCCCACCGGCTTGCTGTCGTCGATCCACCCGAGGAACTGCCAGATCGCCCGGAAGTCCTCGATGTCGTTGATCAGCGGCGTACCGGTGAGCGCCATCAGCAGCGGCCGCGCCGTGCGGGACCGGACGCGCTCCGACAGCGCGAGGACGTGCTTGGAGCGCTGGGACGTCTTGTTCTTGATGAAGTGCGCCTCGTCGACGACCATGCCGCGGAAGCCGAGGTCACCCAGCCAGCCCAGATGGCGGTCGAGCACCTCGTAGTTCACCACGACGATGTCCGCGAAGCCGTCGACCATGTCCGCCATCGCCCTGGACCACGGTCGCCGGGCGGTGCGGCACCCAGCGGGCCGCCTCGCGTGCCCAGTTGGTCTTGACGACGTTCGGCACGACCACCAGCAACGGGTAGGCGTCCGCCGCCTCGGCGGCGAGCAGCGACTGGGCCGTCTTGCCCAGACCCGGCTCGTCGGCGAGCAGGAACGTCCGGTGGCCGGCAGCGGCCGCCGCGACCAGCTGCCCCTGGTGCGGCATCAGCTCCTGACCCGGCGGAGTGAACTGGGCCGTCGGTGCCGGCAGCGCCATGCACGCCGGGACCGTCCCACCAGCGCGCTCGAACGAGCTCAGCAGCGGGCCGAGCAGCTCCCAGCCGGCCAGGCGGCGCGGACGGGCCTGGACCGGTCGAGGCGCGGACAAGTCAGGCGCGAGGAAGGGATTAGCCAGCTGACGGGAGGTCACCGACTGCGGCACGACCTGGCGCTCGGCGGCGAAGGTGACCGGGCGCGCGGCCGGCGACTCCTCATCGGTCGCCGCCTCGATCCCGGCCGCGTGGAGCAGGTCACGCTTGAGCGAGCGGGCCCCGTCCGAGACGCCGGCGTCCTCGGCGAGCAGCGCCAGCAACCCAGCGTCCCGGACGGCGATCCTGACCAGGATCGCCGCGATGCCGTCCAGGCGCTTGAGCTGCTCGGCTCGATGACTGTCGCTGCCGGCCGCGTCCGCCCGGACGCGGGCGCGCTCCTCCCGCAACAGCAGGGCGACGGCCTGGAACGTCGTGCGCACGGCCGGCGTCACCCGGCCGCGTCGAACGGCCGCCTCGACCTCACCGACGCTCTGGGCGAGCACCGAGACGACGTCGCCGCGGTGGCGGACGGGTCGCCGTGTCCGCGGGACGGTACGACGAGCGCCCGTCTGGCGCTGGCCTGGTCGAGCCACAGACTCCTCCTCTGGAATGCCGGGCACGGTGGCCGCAGCAGCATGCCGCACGATCTCGTGAACGGGACGAGGAACGTGCCCCGCGCGGAGGGCTGTGCCCGGACGCCGAGCCGACGTGCGGCCCCCCGTGATGGACGGCGTGGGCCTCGGCCGGCATCCCGCGGGGACCCCGAGCCGACAATGGGTGGCCTGCTGACCACCGCAGGGGAAGGTCCGCGTCGGACGACCCGTTCAGTTCTCGTTCTCGTGGTCGTCCCACATAACAACGCCCGCCGGAGCGCCTGATTCCCACTCCGTTGCCCGCCTTGCGGACGGCGGGGTCGACATCGAGAGCGATCAAGGCTGGACGGCGGAAGGGGAGACGACCGGGCGCAGCTCTCGACCGGCTGGGCAACATCTGACGTCTCGGACGCTCAGCCGACCCGGCCGTCGAGACGGCCGAGTGATCGATCCGCACCAGCGGGATCACCGTGTCGGTGTCGACGTGCGGGTGGTCGCGCAGCGCGGCGAGCCCAGCACGTGCCGGGCACCGTGCAGGAGGGACGACGGGCGCGGTCGGTCTTGCTCGACCTCACCCTGGTCGACCAGCTGGAGGTGCGGGGCGGGCGCCGCATTAGCGGGCTGCGTGCCGGCGGCTCGCTGGCATGCCTCGGTGCCTCGAGGCATTCGGAGGAACGACCGCCTCGAGGCACCGAGGCGATCGCCCGGCCCGGGGAAGATCGCACGATCGCTACCGAATCTGGGTCACGGTTGCAGCACACCCGGGTCGTACCCCCAGCGGGTCACCAGCCGGTCGAGCGCCCCGGGATCGGGCACGACGATGCCGATCCCGGCCACAGCACCGCGCCCGGCAGCTCGCCGTCGCCCGAGGCGAACCACGGCCGGGCGAGGAACAGCCGCAACCCGCCGCCACGACGGCGCGCCGTCCGGGTCCGGCCCTCCTCGGCGCGCTCCCAGCCGAACAGCGGCACGGCGTAGAGCAGGTGCGGCGCGGGTGGCCGGGCGGAGCTGGGCACCTCGACCACGACCGGCTCCGACTCGCGGGTGAGCGCCCCCTCCGGCGCAACCGGGTCCCGGGCTGGAAGTACTCGCGGAAGCGGGGGGTCGCGGAGGCCCGGTAGGCGATCCGCCGGTGCTTGGTGTCGTGCAGCTTGTGCGCGGACAGGAACGCCGGGGTGTCCTCGAAGCGCGGCCCGGCGCCGAGCACGAGCAGGTCGTCCGCCTCGACGTAGCGGGCCGCCTGGGTCTGGTCGGGGGCCGGCGGCTCGGTCGCCGCGTCGCGGGCCAGGTGCACCTGCTGGGTGAGCGCGGCTGCCACCCGCTGCCGCCGCGCCGGGGCGTCGTCGCCGCCGCGAGACTCTCATTGAATCCTCGGGCCGTGCACGCTCATCGGCTACTTGAGGTCGCCAGACCGGGCCATGTGTGTGCGCTTCGAGTCTCGCCACGCGCGCCTGCTGGCCGACCTTGAACGCGAATGTCGCTGGATGCTCATCGTCGTGACCTGTCGGCGCCGGGCCCGCGAGCCCCTCGTGCGAGCGCGGCCACCTGCCCTTCCGTCCCTTCGTGCGCGTCTCGTCGCCGCAACCGGGGTTGCCCCTGAGTGGGGTGGGACTGATGGCGTCGACCTGGCGAAAAAGGGCAGTGGCACGGTTCGAGCCTGGTCAGCGCGCGCGCCGAGCCGCCTCGCCAGGCTCGGAACCACGATGGCCGCGGCGATGGTGTGCAGCGTGATCAGGGTGGCGGCGGAGCCGGCGTCGAACCCGAATGTGAGATCCGGGACGAAGGACAGCGCGGTCAGGGCGACCGTCGTCCGCACGAACGTGGCCCGCGGCCGCCGCGCCTTGCGCGCCATGACGGCGGCGATGCCGACGCCGACGAGCGAGAAGACCAGCGTCAGCTGTGCGAACCCGGCGATCGGGATGCTCGCGCCTGTGCTGTCGGCGAACGAGACGCCGGCGGCCGACGCGATCGCCGCGAGGACGGTCGTGGCGACCGAGGCGCCGACGGCCGCGGCGACTCCGTGCTTCCATACCGGCTGCCGCTCGGCCGCGGGGGTCGGCGCGCTGGGGGTCGTGCGGGTGGGGATCTGCGTGGTGGTGGACGTGTCGAGCTCCGTTTCCTCGGCGGGGTGCCCGGTGCGACCCGCTCATGCCCCTCTACGAACGGCCGGGTACGGATCCGACAGGTCGCGAGAAGGAGTGTCCTTCGGGTCGATGCCCGGTGACGCAGCACCGCCACGGGTCGGGCGCGAGGCCCGGCCGTGACGCCGGCGCAGCCAGTCCCGTCGGCGACGCGCTGGACGTCGTCGCGGCTGTGCCTGAGGCTCCGGTGCTTCTGCCACCCGGTGTTACTGCTACAGAGCGTCGAACGGGCAGTTGGCCTCTGACTGAGGAACCCGATCGCAAGGCCTTCTGTGGCAGGTTGTCGTATCGGCGGGATGCCGTTCGTGGTGGGGGTGGAAGGCGGTCATCGGGACCGCCCGGAACTGAGGAGAAGTGGGATGACGCACTACTTGTTGACCGTGCACGGCCCCGCCGAGATGGACGAGTTCGGCAACTACGGCTCCAAGGAGGAGATGGAGGAGGCGTTCGCCGCGACCGGCGCCTTCAATGACAAGCTTCACGCCGATGGCTACTGGGTCTTCGCCGGTGGGCTTCAGCCGGCATCGACCGCGACCGTCGTCGACGGCCAGGGTGAGACGCCGGTGATGACCGACGGCCCCTACCTCGAGACCAAGGAGGTCATCGGGGGTTTCTGGGTCATCGACGCGCCCGACCTCGACGTGGCGCTCAAGCTCGCGGCCGAGGGGTCCAAGGCGTGCCGGGGCAAGGTCGAGGTCCGTCCGTTCGACGGCCTCGCCTGAGCCGGCCCGAACGACGACTGATCGATGCAGGGCGGAACGGCGGCCGTCGAGCGGGTCTTCCGCGAGGAGTACGGCCGCCTGATCGCCTCGCTCGTCCGCCGCTTCGGTGACATCGACATCGCAGAGGAGGCGGCGGGTGAGGCGCTCGTGGCCGCGTTGGAGAAGTGGCCGGAGTCCGGCGTACCTCCCAACCCCGGCGGCTGGCTCACCACCACCGCGGGCAACCGCGCGATCGACCGGATCCGCCGCGAGAAGCAGCGCGACGCGAAGCACCAGGCGGCCTTCATGTACCACGACGACACGCCCCACGAGCACACCGGACCGGTCGAGGACGACCGATTGCGGCTGCTGTTCACCTGCTGCCACCCGGCGCTCGCACCGGAGGCGCGGATCGCGCTGACGCTTCGCCTCCTCGGTGGGCTGACTGTGGCTGAGATCGCGCAGGCGTTCCTCGTGCCCGAGACCACGATGGCGCAGCGGATCACCCGGGCGAAGAAGAAGATCGCGGCGGCGAAGGTGCCCTACCGGGTGCCCGAGGCCGCCGACCTCCCCGAGCGGCTCGGCGGCGTGCTGGCGGTACTGTTCCTCGTCTTCAACGAGGGCTACCTCGCCACCGGCGACGGCGACCCGGTGCGCGCCGAGCTCACCGGCGAGGCCATCCGGCTGACACGGGTCCTCCGCCAGCTGCTCCCCGAGGAGCCGGAGGTGGCCGGTCTGCTCGGGCTGCTGCTGCTCACCGAGGCCCGGCGTGAGGCCCGCGTGCGGAACGGGCAGCTGGTCCCGCTCGGCGAGCAGGACCGTGCCGGCTGGGACCGCGGGCTGATCGCCGAGGGCCACGACCTGGTCCGCGAGTGCCTCGCGATCAACCGACCCGGCCGCTATCAGATACTCGCCGCGATCAACGCCGTCCACACCGACGCCCCCACCGCGTCGGACACCGACTGGTCGCAGGTGGTCGCACTGTACGACCAGCTGACCCGGCTCGACCCGTCGCCGATCGTCGCACTCAACCGCGCGGTCGCGGTCGCGGAGCTGGACGGCCCGAAGGTCGCCCTCACCCTGGTCGACCGGCTGCCGCTCACGGGCTACCACGCATGGCACGCCGCCCGCGCCGACCTGCTCCGCAGGCTCGGCCGGACCGCCGAGGCGAAGGAGGCCTACGACGCCGCCATCGCCGCCACCCAGAACTCCGCCGAGCGCGCCTACCTGAGCAGGAAGCGCGGCGAGTTGGTCTGAGCGGTCTCACCACACGGGCATGATGCCAACGGCGCCAGGCGTTGTCGGGCCGGCGACGATCCTGGCACTCGGAAGCTGCGCCGAACCCTCTCCACGGGGCGCGAGCGCTCGGCCCGACTTTCGCCCCCAGGTCCAGGTCGCGCATCCACACCCCGCCCAACTGGGTGAGGGAACTGCTGGGAGTCAGCTCGTCAGCTCGCCCTGGCCGACAGATGGCGCTTCGGGGGCACCGGCGGGTGTCGTGGGCCTTCACTCCGGCTGATGCCCTCGAAATGACAGGGCCAGGTCAGCGCCATGAGCGTGCAGCCGCGCTCACCGCGGCATGGTCGGTCGTTGGGCCCGGTGTCGTCTGGTGGCGTGGGATGCTCGGCGGGTGGCTTTGAGTGAGGTCGCGGGCGCGGGCGTAATCCTTGCGGCCGTCGAGCGGCACGGAGTCCTGCTGGTCCATGATCGGGTCCTCCCATCAGTGACCGCGATCGTCGCTGGTGGCCCAGTGGCTGGGTCGTGGTGGTCGCACCCGCTGGCGAACACCATCTACAACGCGCTCGGGGAGGTCGAGGACCAGGTCGCCACCGTCAAGCTGTTGGCGGGTAAGAACACGCTGGTGGCGCAGAGATTATGGTCGGACCTGGCCGGTGTCGGGCTGGGGCGCGATCCGTGGCAACTCGACGGTCTCGACCGCAGGACGTTGGCTGTGCTGGATCAGATCGATGCGGCCGGGGAGCCTGTCGTGCTGGACCGGTCTGATCGTCGCGCCGCCGACAGGCTCGAACGCCGGCTGCTGGTGCATCCCACCGAACTGGACACCGATAGCGGCAAGCACCTCAAGGCGCACCAGGGGTGGCGGCACTGGTGCCACGCCACGGGGATCACCCCCCGCTCGGACAGCGGACGAGCGCGAGGTGCCTTCGTAAGCGTTGCCCCGACAGGGACAGGGCGGCGACTCCTGCCATGGTGAAGAGCCTGGAACCGCGCTCCATGCGGCAGATCCGGGCGAGCGGAGCCGCCCTCAGTGCGGCTTGAGAGGACATTCGACGTCGAGGGGTTGGACTCCTACGTGTTCACTTCTCGGCGCTGTAGCCGCGGAGGGGACGGTTCGCGGGTCCGGCTGCCGGGAGCCGGTGTGTCGGTGGCGGCTAGTGCGCTGGCCTCGAAGGATCACCGGCGCTTCAGTCAGGCGGCGTGTGGTTGAGGGCGGCCCCAGCGGTGGTGGTGTTCGCTGCGGACGCGGGCGCGTTCGCGGCGTTGGGCGGCCAGGACGTCGGGGTGGCGGGCGTTGGCGTTGCGCCAGCGCAGGTAGGCGTGCAGGTCGCGGGCCAGGACGACGTGGTTGGGGTAGTCGGAGTTGGCCATCGTGAACATCCGCAACGGCCCGAACTGCGCCTCGATCGGGTCGGCCCAGGAGGCGTTCGTCGGGGTCAGGCACAACTCGACCTTGTGCGCCGCGGCCCAGGTCCGGATCGCCGGGGTCGTGTTGCAGGACAGGTTGTCCTCGATGACGTAGATCGGGGCGCCGTCCGGGCGGGCGGCGCGGATCGTCTTCGAGCGCGGCCAGGGTGTGCGCCGCCGCCCTTGTGCTCGTGCAGCACACCCCACAGCCGGTCGTGCGGACAGGTCGTAGCAGCCGTGGAAGTAGCGGATCCCGTGCCGGCGGTGGTAGGTCGCGCGCAGCCGGTCGGGGTGCTTGCGGGCGGCCCAGCAGGTGCCGTGACAGGGCCGGATGCTCAACGGCCCGAACTGGTCGAACGCGAACACGCGGTCGGGAAACCGGGACATCACCTCGTCGATCCGGTCCAGCTTGGCGTCCTTGGCCGGGTCGGTGGACTCCTTCCAGGTCCGGGTGCGCTGGAAGCTGATCCCGTTCTCGTGCAGGATCCGCCGCACCCGCTCCCGCCCGATCCGCACGGTCCGGGCCGGGACCAGGTCCGGGTCGTGGTGGCCGTACCGGCCGCTGAGGTAGGCGGCGAGCTTGCGCAGTGCTCCAGTGCGTGAACGGCAACCCGAGCCGCTTGGGCCGGGTCAGCGCGACGGTGACGACGAACGCGATGTCCTCGTCGGTGATCCGCCGCGGACGCCCGGACCCCCAGTGTGGTTCCAGCACCGCCAGCCCGTGGGCGTTGAAGCCGTGGATCACGTCTCGCACCGTGTCCGGATCCGCGGCCACCAGCCGCGCGATCGCCGGGACCGGCGTGCCGGACGACGACGCCAGGATGATCAACGCCCGGCGGTACCGGATGGCATCGGCACGGCCCCGGCGCACCAGCCGCAGCAGGAACTGGCCCTCATCCTGGGTCAATCGACGCGCCCTGACAGGTCTGGACATGACGCACCTCGATCCACCCCCGCAAGATCAAGAGTGGACCGATCCGACAACGAAGATCACGCACCGGTCACGGCATGTCGTCAACTTCAGCACCGTGGTTCTTCGAGGTCAGCGCACTAGCGTCTGCTGGGTCCACTCGAGCACCCCGGGACATCGATCGCGTGGGGCGGGTGGCTCGCGTAAGGGGCGATCTTGGCCTGCCCGCGGCGCAGCACCGCAGCGGCGCCGGTCGGGTTACCGCGCAACAGGTGAGTCAGTCCCACCGCGAGCTGGGCCAAGCCCTGCCACAGGTTGCGTTCGCTGTCCGGGGCGGCCTTCCACACCCCCTCCAGGATCTCGTGGGCGTGGAACGGCAGGCCCTCGTCCAGCAGCCGTTGGGCCTCAGCCAGGGCCTGACTCGGTGGCAGAACCAGCCCGTCAGGCACGCGGTTGACCCCTGCGCTGCCACGAGGCAGCGCAGGCCCCAGGCCATCGCGGGGCCGCGCATTCCGAGGACGGCCACTGGGGTCCCGCTCGCGCATCCGATCACCTGCCCATCTCTGGTCAGCATCTCAAACGATCGGACAGTCCGCAGCACGCTGGTCGCCAGGCGTCCGCTGGTCGCCTTCGAAGCATCACGATCGCGGCATAGGACGTTCGTCGCTCGGCTCGTCCTGCGCGGGTTCGTCCCACGTGCTCCCCAGGAACTCGCCGAGGAACGTGACGGTGGAGACGGCGAACGGGGAACCGTCGGAGAAGACCGCGACGAAACCCCTCTCTGTCGAACGCGTAGCCGACGCCTGCGATGACGAGCAGGACGCCCAACAGCTTGGGAACGTAGCCCGACCGGTAGGCCAGGTATCCGATCAGGACGATGTGGACGCCGAAAAGGATGAGCCCGGCGAACCAGATGTCGTTGAAGGTGTCGATCTTCAGCAGGGCCTGGGCAGGTCGTTGGTCCGGAGTGAACAGGGCCGAGTACCCCCCGTGCCGTTCAACGCCTGTGGGACGCCCGCGAGCTGGCTGAGGGCAACCATGAAGACCCCGCGTAGGCGAGCCTGAACCATGCCGCCAGCCTCGAGAGGTCTCTGTTCACGTGCTGAAAACCCTCAGGAGCGCCCACGCGATCACGACGTCGAGCACCGCGACCACGTACAGGCATGAGTCGCCCGGGCCTCGAGGATCGAAGACGAACCCTTGAGGCTTATGCGAAACCCTCTCTGAAGAAGTAGAGACCGATTGTTGCGCGGAATGACGACTTGAAGGTCTTCAGCGGTCGGCGGTAGTCGGTGAAGAGGCTCCGCCATGCCTTGAGCGTGGCGACGGCCCGCTCGACTGGTGCGCGGAAGGAACTCACCTGGCCGTTCCATTCATGTTCCCATTCCAGAAGCTTGCGGCATGTCGGCTTGCGGATAGGAGTGGTGATGTAGTCGGTCCCAATGAAGCCCTTGTCACCGAATACCCCTCCTGCCTTCTTCAGGATCTTCTCGACAACGGATCCCTTCAACTTCGCCATGTCGTGGCGATTGCCGGTGACGGGCTCGGAGACGAACGTGATGCGCCCCTGAAGATTCGTGACAATCAGGGAGCCGTGCCCGGTGGTCTTGTACTTCCCGGCCCACAGCTCGTCCTCGCCGTCCCAGGACCAGCACGGCCACAGTGTGCCGTCTACCAGCGCGATCGCGTCCCTGGTGGCCTCGCCCGCCTCCTCCGCTGTCGGCCGGTCCTCCTGCGTCGCCCTCTCGACAAGCGGTGTCAGGAAGGTGATGTACCGCGATACCGTTGACTGGTCGACGTCGAAGATGTCGGCCCACACATCCTCGATGATGTTCTGCCGCAGATACCCGCAGGTCACGACGAGAGCTTCTCGCAGGGACAGTTCACGCGGGCGACCCTCACCTTTGTCCCACGGCCGTTCGAGCAATCTCGTCACCCGGCACTCCAACTCGTCGAGTTGCTCTTCGTCCAGTCCTGACATACGCTCGAACCGCAACGGCTTCTCCATCATCAGAGGTTGGCTACTCACCTCCTTTGTATCGATCGGGGAAGCCGTTGCCTTGCATTTGTAGCGGCGTGTCGCCTATTGCCCGGAAACCTCTCGGGAAGAACTGGCTTGTCCTATGCCGTCAAGGGTTTCGCATAATCCTCCTTGACGCCAGCAATGAGCTGCCCAACGAAAGCAGCTCAGCACCACCAGTTTACGCGCACTTCGCGGCCATGTCCGGATGGGGCTGACGCCGCGGGCCGCGGGCTCGATAGCGCGGGCGAAGCCCACACTATCCGCGGCATGAGAGTGCAATAGGACCGCTGTCGGCTCCACGGTCTTCATCAGGTCGCGTAGGACAGGTCTGAGTAGGCGGTGCGAGCGAGCTTGGGCCGCTGCAGAAGTTGTTGGGCCAGCGCGGTGAGCAGCCAATTCTTGTACTCCGCAACGCTCCAGCCGGCCTCACGGACCAGGCTGCGAAACACGTCGTGGCCGAAGAGCACGACGACGATGTCAGTCGCTCGGTGGACGTCGAGCCCCTGACGCAGCGCGCCGAGCTCGTCCAGCTTGGCCACCATCCGAGCCTGGCCGGCGCGCCGGTCGGCGGCCACATCCCGCCAGTAGCGCGCGACGTAGGGGTCCCCAGTCGCCGCCGCCACGGCCGGCCAGAGCGGCGCGGCCCGAACGAAGATGTCGGCGCCGTACTCCACTGCCAGCGCCAGCACCCGCTGGCCGGAGGTGGCCGTGAGCATTTCCTGGACCCAGGCGCGCTGCCGCACGGGGGGCGCGTCCTGATCGCCCGCAGCGGTGACCTCGACGACCTCGCAGAGTAGTTGGCCCTTGGTCCGGAACGTGTAGTACAGGGTCTGGACGGCGACACCCGCGTGCTCGGCGATGCGGTCCATCGTGGTCGCGGCGTACCCGTCGCGGATGAAGAGGACACGCGCGCTGTCGAGCATCCGACGACGTGTCTGCCGCGCGCGCTCAGCCCTGGTGGGTCTTGCATTCTTGACCGCTCCCATGAGCACGAGTTTACTAGAGACTCCACTAGTGAATGCTCTAGTGACACGACTGCACCGGGAGGTGAGCCTGATGCCGGTGATCAGGAACTCCGTGATCTTGCGTTGTACGCCGGAGGTGGTGTTCGACTACCTGTCGGACCACCGGGCGGAACTGGAATGGAACCCCAAGTGCGAGCGCATGGAGAAGCTGACCAAGGGGCCGGTCGGCGTGGGCACGAGGTATCGGGCGAAGTGGAGGAACAGCCCGTCCGTCGAACTCGAGACCGTGGCGTTCGAGCGGCCGCACAGTTGGACGATGCACAACGGCGGCCCGATCGAGGTCACGTTGACCTGCCGCCTCGAGGCGGTCTCGGAGGGCACCCGACTGCACGCCGACTTCGAGCCGACACCGCACGGCTGGTTCCGGCTGATCTTCCCGCTCTTCCTGGTCATCATGCGTCGCGAGGAGAGGGCCAACATGGGCCACCTGCGTGACGCCGTCGAACGACGAGCCGCAGCGCGCGAATGAGGTGGGCAGCCGGCTCCGTGTCCATGTTCCTGGGTCTGGGATTCGGGATTCCTTGCGCCGTCGGGATTCGCCACCTCGCGCCAGGGTCATTGCGAAGTCGCGAATGTCCTGGTCAGCAGTGCGATCGCTTGGTCGGCGTGCCTGCTGTAGCGGCGTAGGGCGCGGGCGATGTTGTCGTGATCGGCCAGGCGCAGGACGCTGATGACGAGGTTGCGCAGGATGGCCAGGACATGGGGACCTTGGCCGGTCCGAGCCTGATGGAGGTCTTCACCCAGAGTGACGTCGCGTACCCAGTGCAGCCGGTTCTCGATGAACCAGTGGTTCCTGATCCAGGTGGCCAGCTCGGTTGGGGTGGCCTGCTCGGCGGGCAGGGTGACGATCGCGTAGACGGTCTCGGTCCGCCATGCATTCTTCTTGCCGGGCTTGGGGGTGATCCGTTTGGTCCGGCGGGTGATCTGGATGGCTTGTGCGGCGTGGGGCCAGCCGAGCCCGCCGGCTTGTTCGGTGACGGTGACGGCCTTCAGGGTGCGTTCCTCGATCCGGCCGTGGGCCCGGTCGGTGCTGGTGTGCCCGACCGGGACCTGCTTCCAGGGCAGGGCCTTCAACCGCTTCAGCAGGCTGGGCTGGTTGCCCTTCACGCAGACCAGCAGGTGCGCTCCTCGGCCGCGCAGGTAGGTGATGTGCGCGGTCTGGCAGTGCAGGGCGTCTTATGCCGACCCCTCCGTTATGCCGATGGGGCCTGTTGGCCCTGTCGGTGGGGGTGGGGATCGGGTTCGGGAGGTCGGCATAATCAGAGGCTCTCCAGGAACGCGATGAGCGTGTCGGGTGGGCGGTAGCGACCCGGCGCTGTGCCTGCGGGTGTGGTTCTGGCGAGGGCTCGTTCTTTGAGCGCGAGGTGTGCGTGGATGTAGATCTGTGTGGTGGCAACGGTTTCGTGGCCGAGCCAGAGCGCGATGACGGTGCTGTCCACGCCTGCGGCCAGCAATCTCATGGCGCAGCTGTGC
Organism: uncultured Actinomycetota bacterium; assembly: GCA_963750565.1. Taxonomy (GTDB): domain Bacteria; phylum Actinomycetota; class Actinomycetes; order Actinomycetales; family Kineosporiaceae; genus R-H-3. The sequence goes on from CAVVRA010000005.1 coordinate 61,786, forward strand.
CGCAGGGTGTGCGGCGAGACCCGCTTGTCGATCAGGGAGGTCTGGGTGCGGGCCGCGGTGGCGGCGTGCTTGGCCAGACGCCGTTGGACGGCGTCGGGACTGAGCCTGCGGCCACGGCTGGTGGGGAATAGCGGATCGGTGGGACTGGCGGCTTGTTCGGTCAGCCACGTCTTGAGGACGGCGACGGTCCCAGGGTCGAGCGGCGTGATCCGCTGCTTGCGGCCTTTCCCCAGACAGGTGACGTGGGCCCCGGTGCCCAGGTGCAGATCGGCCCCGGTCAGGCCGGTGAGCTCGGACAGCCGTAGCCCGGTGTGCACGGCGAGGGCGAGCAGGGCATGGTCGCGCCTGCCGGTCCAGGTGGTGCGGTCGGGGGCTGCCAGCAACGCGTCGACCTCATCGTCGGACAGGTAGGTGACCTGCTTCTGGTCGACTCGTTTGGGTGGGATGGCCAGGACACGCTGGATGACGGCGGCATCCTGAGGGTGGGCCAGCGCGGCGAACCGGAACAGGGAGTGCACCGCCGCCAGGCGGGCGTTGCGGGTGCGCACGCTGTTCCCGCGCTCGTTCTCCAAGTGGTCCAGGAAGGCGCCGATCAGGTCAACGTCCAGGTCGGCCAGATCCAGCCGGGACGGCGACCTGCCGGTGTGTCGCTCGGCGAAGCCGAGCAGCAGCTTCATCGTGTCCCGATAGGCGGCCACCGTGTGCGAGCTGGCCCCCCGCTGGCGGGCAAGTCGATCGGTGAAGAACGCCTGCAGGGTCGGCGCGAGCGTACTCACCGCAACCGCCGCCGATCTCTCTGCAGACGTTGCCCGGCCAGGGCCATCAGCTCTGGCGCCGCGGACAGGTACCAGTAGGTGTGCTTGGGATCGGCGTGGCCCAGGTAGGTCGCCAGTCGGGGCAGCAGGGCCTGCACGTCGTCGCCGCGGGCGTACCCGTCCAGCACGGTGGCGACGGCGAAACTATGTCTGAGGTCGTGGACCCTGGGCCGGCAGGACGCCGACCGTGCGGTCAAGCCGGCCCGCTCGGTGAGGCGGTGGACGGTGCGCCAGACGTCGTTGTAGCGCAACCGGGTGCCGCGCAGTGACACCAACAGCGCCGGGGTTGCCGGGGTAGGCAGCAGCTCGTCGCGGCTGCGCAGGTAACCGCTGACCGCGTCCACGACGGTGAGGTGCAGCGGGATCAGCCGGGACTTGCCGAACTTGGCGTCCCGCACCGTCAACGTCCCGGACGAGGCGTCGAAGTCGGCACGGTCCAGGCCGATGACCTCGCCGACCCGCATCCCGGTGGCCGCCAACAGACCGATCAGAGTCTGAAAGGTCGTAGCCCGCAGCGGGTGACGTAGCGTCCCCGCGACCGCGATGAGCGCCGCCACCTCGGCGTCGGTATACAGGTAGGGCGTGGCCCGCAGAGGCCGGCAGCGGATCATCCCCGCCGGCGGGATCTCCACCCGCGAGTCGATGGTGTGTAGGTAGGCGGCGAACATGCGCACCGTCGTCAGCCGGTGGTCCCACCAGCGTGGGTCGGCGTCGGTGGGCAGGACGGCCCATGCCAGGGCCACCTCGGTCGTGATCACCTCGATGTCGTTGTCGGCGAGGTAGCCCAGGAACTGGGCCAGCAACCGTTCGGCCCGTTCCAGCCGGAACCCCAACGCCCGGCGCAGGCTCAAGTAGTCGGCCACGGCCTGCCCCAGCCCCGGCGCGGTCATGACGTCGTCCCGGGCCACGGGCGGGCCACCGTGCGCAGCGCCTCGAGATCGACCTTCGCGTAGATCGCGGTGGTGAAACGGTGGTGATGCCGCAACACCTGCCCGATCTCGTCCAGCGAACCCCCGCCGCGCAGCATCCCGGTGGCCGCGGTGTGCCGCAGCCGATGCGCATAGAACGGTTCGAACCCCGCCCGCCCCGCGGCCCGGGCGACAACCTGGGTGACCGCTCCACGAGTCAGCGGCCCGTGCGGTGCCCGAACCCGCGCGAACACCCTGTCCCCGGCGGCCGCTGCCCCGGGATGGCCGCCGGTCAAGTACGCCACCAACACTCCACCCACGTCGCACGGCAGCGGGAGCCGCTCCGACCGGTTCCCCTTGCCGCGCACCGTGATCTGGCCCGACCGCCAGTCCACGTCCGCCAACCGCAGACAAGCGACTTCCCCGGCGCGCAGGCCGAGCCGGACAAGGACCGTCACGATGGCGGCATCACGGCGGCCGACCACGCTGTCGCGGTCGCACGACGCCAGCAACGCGCTCACCTGCTCGGCCGGAACCGCCTTCGGCAGCCCGGCCAACTTCCACGACGCCAACTGCGGCACCGCCGACGCCAGAGGCCGATCGATCACCCCCGCCACGTGCAGGAACCGCAGCAGCGACCGCAACGCCGTCACCACGCCCGACACCGAACCCTCGTGGGTGCGGCTGCGCTCCAACACGAACGCGGTCACATCGCCGGCCGTCAGAGCCCGCAGGTCCGCTCGACCACCCCGCTGCCAGGCGGACAGGATCCGCTCGGCCAGCAAGACCCGCCGCTCGATGGTCACATCGGCCAGACCGCGCTCCACCCGCAGGTACTCAGCGAAGCGCATCAGCAGACCATCCGCGGCGCCCTCGGCCGCAGCGTCCTTTCCGCCGGCGGCCTGCACCAGACCCTGTCGGCGCAGGTAGTCCAACAACGGACCCGACGCGCGCACGGTCAAGAAGCTGCGGTAACCCGCACCACGACGAGCCCGCAGGTACCTGTCCACCCCCGCGGCCGTCAGCGGCAACACCGCACCGCGACGACCGCCGAGCCACCCGCTCAGATGGCTCAACAACTGCAAGTAGCGCACAGCCGTGAACGGCGAGTACCCCCGCTCCTGCAGTTCCCGCCGGAAGCCTTCCGCCGACGGTGCCAACGGCCCCGCCACCCGGACACGCGACAGATCCCTCATCATCGTCTCCTCACCGATTCGGATCGGAGAACCACTGTCGATCAAGCCGGGATTATGCCGACACCTCCGCGCTCAGCAAGGCCCCAACCAGCAGCGATGCCTCTCTCATCGGCATAACGGAGGGGTCGGCATAAGACGCGCTATGCCGATATCGGCATAGCGCGTCCACGGTGATCAGGACGTCCTTCAGGTCCGCGATCTGGTCCAGGACCGTTTTCAGGCAAGGGATTTCGTTGGTCTTGACGTCCACGTTCACCTGCGCGAGGACGATCGAGGTGGCGTGGTCCAGGACGGCGAGCAGGTGCATCGGGTTCAGCCCGCGCAAGGTGGCCCGCATGGCCTTGCCGTCGACGGCCAGCACCCGCCGCCCTCGGCGCCGACGCCGGTCGGCCCGGCTCGGGCGCCACGTCAGGCGGGCCCGTAACCAGGCACCCAGCGCGTCCTGCAGCGCCGTCGGGTCGAGGGCGGTCAGCAGCCGCCACAGCGTGGTACCGGCTGGGACCGGGCCGCTCAGCCCCAGGTCGGCTCGTGCCGCGGCGGGCAGGTCGGCGATCCACTCGGCGATCGCGGCGAACGATCGGGACCCAGCCAGCATCGCGCAGACCGAGGCGGCCAGCAGCGGCGTGAACGGATGCCGCACGCCCCTGCGTCGGCGTGGGCCCGGCAGCGTCGCCAGCACCTCGGCAAGGGTCCGTCGGTCACGATCGGTGACCTCACCGAGCTCGGTCGTGACGCTTGGGACATGGTTGAGCAGCGCGTCGGACACGGCCGCGATGGGGGAAGATGGCATTGGCGGGCACGACTTCCTGGTGATCATCAGGTGTGTGGAACCCCAATGATCAAGGCCAGGGTCGTGCCCGCTTCGTCACTCGCCCGGCGTGTCGCGAACCGAACTTCCCAGGTCAGACCGCCTCAACCACGACTTCGCAATGGCCCTGCACCTCGCGCAGACCGGGCAGGTGTGGACATTCATGGGCTTCCCGACCTACGGCAACGGCCCGTTTGAACGGATCGGCGTAACGACCAGTACCGCGCTGCTGGTCGGGTTCCTGTCGGTATGCGTTGTCGAGGTCGCTCTCGCCGTGATGCTCTGGACCGGCGCTCCCCACGCGGCGGCTTTGAGCTACGCCCTGCTGCCCTTCGAACTTGTCTTCTGGATCGGATTCGGCCTGCCACTCGGACCCCCGCTCGGCATCGCCCGAACCGTCCTGGTGCTGTTGGCAAAACCCCAGCCCACCGCGTTGCCGAAGGACGAGGGCAGGCAGGGGACGCACCCCCTTGCCGGGTGACCGCGGCAGATCCGGGAAGATCCGCTCATCGGCATGAGCGCGCGGACGCCCACACCCTCGTCGACGATCTTGCCGACACGAGACTTCCGGCCGCGGGGTTGCGGTGACTGGATGGTGGCGAGCGTCAACTCCGTGGCGGACGTCCGGTGGTCGCCGGTAGGCACCGGTGAGCCCTCACCGGCTGCGAGGACCGCGCGGGGACAGCCAGCCTCTCAACGGCAAACATGCAGGTCAGCGCGATCTCGCAACGAGTCTTGAAGATCGCTGATCATGGTCCCAACCTTGATCCGTGGGTTCGAATCCCACGCCCTCCGCTTGCTCGATAGTGCCTCTGACCAGGCACTTTGCTTGGGAGCCGGTCGGATGCGGCCTCATCCTCGCGGGCTGATCTCGTCAGGCATTGCGGGCTCCTTGAGACGACGCCGCGGACAGTGCGCGGAGAACGGCTCGTCAGACCGCCGCTGTGTGACCCGACCTGCCCCTCCCCGTCCCGCGAGGGATCGTCATGCGGACGCCGAGCAGGTGCCGGTGTCCTTAGGGTTGAGCGGCGTCGTACCAGCGCAACACGCGCAGTGCTCGCAGGGTGTTCCAGCGGCTCGGCTTCCCGTCGCCATCCTCCAACTCGAAGTGTGCAAGACCCGGGTGGGTGTTCTCCAGGAGCCAGCTGCCATCCGACTGCTGCTTGTCGCGGACCTGTCGTACCGCCTCGGCCAGCCGTGAGTCAGGGGCGCCACCAACGGATCGGAAGTAGTCGAGTCCCCGCAGGACGTCGTAGTGCCACTGCGTGGGGAAGGAGAACTGCAGCCAGTCGAGATCGATGATCTCTCCGGTGCTGGCGCGGTGGAAAAGGCTGCGCAACAGCAGGTATGCCTCACCCTGCCGCCGCGCTTCCGCGACCGGATGAGTCCCGCCCACGCGCTCGTACTCCAGCAACCCGTCCAGCACGCAGATCGTGGAATGGAACGACGACCTGGTCGACCCGTTCTCGGCTTCGCAGTTCCATCCACCATCCTCGAGCTGTTGACCAAGCAACCGGATGACGATGCCGTCGACGTCCTCGCCGAAGTAGGCCCCGACCGCCACTGCGCCACCATTGATGCACGGCTCGACCTCGCCTTCGAAGAACGGCTCACCGGCATACTCCCACTGGCAGTGCTCCCGTACGCCGTGCACGGCCGCGCGCACAGCGGGATCGGCCGGATCGACGCCAAGGTCACGAAGCAGCCGCAGGGTCGGCAGCGTCGCGGTCCATGGCTGGCCATCCGGGTCACCGACGATCGGCTGCGATGGCCGCCAGTCACGGCTGGGAAAACATGCCCCACCCGCCCACTGGCCGTTGGCCTGCATATCGAGCAGCCGTTTGCCCCAGCCGGTCTCAGCCACCCGCGCTCGCTCTGCGGCCACCTCGGTGGCCGACGCGTCAGTGAGGTCGCGAAGCACTTGCCACCGAATCGCCGGATCGGCGTCCAGCAGCCAGGTCGTGACATCGTTCATCGATCGTCTCCTTCGCGCTCGGCGAGACCAGGGCATATGACGGCAGCCTCGGCTCGCCACGCTAACCAGGATTCCGGACGGAACCCTTCCTGTCCGGGCGGGTCGAGGTCGACGAGACGTTCCTGGGCGGTGAGCAGCCCGGACCACGTGGCCGCGGCGCGCTGGGCAAGACGCTGGTGGTCATCGCTGTGGAACTGCTGGAGCCGAAGGGATACGGCCGAGCCCGGATGAGCGTCATCCCCGACGCCTCAGCCCTCAGCCTGCGCGCGTTCCTGCTGGTACCTGTGCAGCATCGCCCACGCCGTCTGGTACGAACCCAGCCCGAGCAGCCTCTGCATCGTCAACGCCGAGACCCCACCGGGGTCGGCGGTCATGTACCAGCCGGCCGCGAACCACACCGTCAGCGGCGTCCGGGTGTCCTGAAAGATCGTCCCCGCGGTCCGGGAGACCCCCTTGGTGCACCCGCCGCACCGCCACACCCGGCCGGACACCGACGGCCGCCGACGCCGTGTGACCGCAGGCCGGGCAGACCGGACCAGACGGCCAACGCAGCCAGTCGACGTAGTCCATGCACGCCTCGTCGTCCGGGAACCACGCCCGCAGCTCGGCGTACGACCCCGGGTACTGCAGGCCACGCGACGGCGCAGATCGACCATACGCGCCTGGCAGTGAAATGGATAACCCACTCCATCAAATCTGACGTTCCGCACTTCTCGTGATCGATTTGGCCCCCCACCTCAGGAGGGTGGGGTCGAGGTGTAGACGGTGGCGGGGACGTGCAGCAGGTCGAGGACCTTGTGCTGTAACGGGGTGAGTTCGGGTTCGAAGGTCTGTACGACCTCCTCGCCGTGGATGAGGTGGTGGCGTTCGACGTGGCTGAAGATCTCCAGGACGCGTGCGGCGCTGGGCGCGGGTGCAGTTGCGCAGTTCGGGGTAGAGGGGGATCCCGGCGATCTGCTCGTTGTGCATCGAGGTGCGGATCTCGCGTTCGATGAGCGCCTCGGTGAGCAGGGCCAGGAAGTGGCAGAGCAGGAGGGCCTCGATGCGGTGGGCGTTCTCCAGGAACACGGGGGCGACCTGCTGGGGTCCTTTGAGGATGTGGTGGCGTCGTTCGAGGTTGGGCTGGTAGCGGTAGGCGGCCAGGACCTGCGCGGGGGTCATGGTCTGGTCGTTGGTGGTCAGGGGGTAGCAGCCGTCGGTGACCGCGTCGTAGGCGACGGTGTCGGCGCGGACCGTGGCGGTGATGGTGAAGACCGGCTTTTCGGTTCTGCGGTAACGGGTTTGGCTGCCGGGTCGGCCGCGGCGTTCCTGCCGGTAGACCTGTTCGGTGGTCTGGGTGAGGGTGAAGGCGACCCAGCGGGTCGCGCCGGCCTGGTCCAGGGCGGTGGTGGCGGCGGCTTCGGCGGCCACCAGGGTCTTCAGCCGTGACTTGGGGCTGGACAGGCGCGCTTGGACGGTCTCGATGGCGGCCAGGCCGGCCTCGATCCGGGCCGCCCGGGCCGCTGCGTCGCGGGCGGCTTTGGGGCTGGAGTGCACCCAGATCACCCGGTAGCCGTCGACCGACGGTGTCGGGGCTGGAAGGTGCGCCAGACCCGGTCGGGGTCCTCGAGTCGCGCGCCGGGGCTGCGGTGGGCCTCGACCCAGACCGGGGCGTGGGTCTGGGCCCAGTCGCGGAACCAGGTGTCCTCGCGCCGGCCGTGCGGGATGACGGTGACGAACCGGCCCTGGCGGGCGGCGATGTGGCCCATCGCGTCGGAGGAGCACAGCTTGGAGTCCGCGACGTACAGGAAGTCCGGGCGACCCACCAGGGCACGTAGCTCGTCCCAGGTCGGGATGTGGGTGACGTCATCGGGAGTGTTCCCGTCACCGACCCGGTAGGCGATCGGCACCGCCCCGTCCGCGCAGACGGTCAGGATCAGCAGCAACTGCTTCAGGTCGGGCCGGAAGTCCTTGTTGTGACCGTGCCGGATCGCCGGGGTCGCCTTCCCACCGCGGGTGTAGCCATCGGCCTCGGGATAGGCGCCGGTCAAGGTCACGGTGGTGGAGTCGTTGTGCAGCTGGGTGACGTCCAGGTCGAACTCACGGATCGCCCGCAGCACCGTCGCGGTGATCAGACTGGCCCGGTCGGCGTCGAACAGCCGGTCCAGCATCCGGCCCACCCGGTCATCGTTCAGGGCCACGGCGTCGTCGGGACCGAGCCCGAGCACCGCCGGATCGTAGGACGCCGCCCAGTCCCCGAGCGCGTACACCGGCAGATGCCCGGCGGCGATGTTGGCCACTACCACCTGGATCACCGTCGCCGGGGCCAGCCGCAGCCGGGCGTCGTTGTGGGGCAGGGAGGCGTCCAGGTGCTCGGCCAGGCCGAGGCGAGCCAGGAAGAAGTTGACCACGGGCAGGCACCCCAACCTCTGACTGCGTAGGCCGAACCGCTGCGGTGCCGCGGGTGTGGCCATCGCGGTGCCTCCTTGACCTCGAGTCACGGTTTCGGTCAGCATATGCGCTGACAGATCCTGATCGGGGGACCCGCCGATCAACGAATTGAGGTGTCGTGCCGACCCGACTCGAGCGCTACGAACGCAGCTACCGCGCGTTGGCCGCTGAACTGGCCGAGATCGGCCTGATCAGCCCGGGCAGCGTCGTGGTCCGCACCACGTCCTGCGGCAAACCGGGCTGCCGCTGCCAGGCCGACCCACCCCAACGCCACGGCCCGTACTACCAGTGGAGCCGCGCGGTGGCGGGCAAGACCGTCAGCCGCCGACTCGACGCCCGCCAGGCCGAGCTCTACCGCGGATGGATCGCCAACCGGCACCGCCTCGAACAGATCATCACCGAGATGAAGCAGGTCTCGGCAGAAGCCGCCGAGATCATGCTCAGTCAGGAACCCCTCGCACCGCCATCCAACCACCCAAAGGTCCCCTGACCAGGCACAAGTGGGGGGCCAAATCGGTCACGAGAAGTGCGGAACGTCAGTCAAATCCAGTCGATGTACCGTCCTGACTGTGGCGTTGTCGAGTCAAGCTCCCCCGGCGTTCGTACGCCTGGCCGCGCATCCACTGCGGTGGCGGCTGCTGACCGAACTCGTCGACAGCGACTTACCTGTATCGCCCTTCCCTGGCAAGGTGGGACTGGTTGGGGTTGAGGGCGTGCTCGGTTCTCCGGCTTACCCTCGTTCCGGGCCGGTTCTGCGATCGGGCGGGGGTGTCAGGGGTCGCGTAGCGATCGCGGAGCGACGGTCCCCGTAGGGGTCGCCCTTGACTGGCCCGTCCGGGAGCGGATGCTTGGGCCGGGGAGGGGAAGCCGGTTGGTGAGGTGAGTATGTTCGCCGTCGATGTGGGCGGTCACGTCCGGGGATGTGTCACCTCCAAGGGCAGAGATCGTAGTACTGGACGGGATGGCAGATCGAGGTCGGCAACCAGGCTTACCTTGGCGCTCGGACCTGCGTGTCGTGGTCCGGTCACATGATGATGGATGGGGAGGCCTTCTCCCGTGCTGGGACTCCCGCCCGGCGGGAGCGCGGCCGTTCAAACTACCCAGGCCGCCCGTGACTGGGTTCTTGCCGGCAAGAACCTCCGGTGACGGTCTGACATCGTTGTTGCGGGAACCAGCCGCTCAGCTCATCGGTGGCTTCTCGGGCCCTTCTCGTTCTGCCGTCACAGGATTGGACGCCATGAACCCCCCGCTCAGGCGAAGGTGAAGGCGTCGTCCCCGAGCTCGGTCAGGATGTGCACCGCCTGACGGACCAGCTTGCGGGCCTCGGACAGCGCGGCGCGTTTCCCGTCGATCCGTCTCTTGGTCGCCGCGTAGTAGGCGTAGTCCGGGGCGGAGGGGCGGGCGTGGGTCTTGCCGGCCTCGTACAGGCACCAGCGCAGCACCGCCGGGCCCTGCCGGGACAGGCGGCCCGGGCTGCGTTTGCCCGCCGAGGAGTACACCGTGATGTCCAGGCCGGTGAACCGGACCGCCTTGCGGGCGGAGGTGAACCGGCCGGCCCCGCCCAGCCAGCACGTCAACGCCAGGGCGGTGATCGGCCCGACCCCGTACAACCGCTCAACCAGAACCTTCGGGCCGTGCATGTGCCGGGCGGTCCACAACAGCTGCCGGTGCAGGACTTCCATCTGCGCCTCGGTGGCCTCCAGCATCAACACCGCGGCGGCGACCTGGGTCCGCCCGGCCGGGGACAGCTGCTCGGCCGCGACCTTCGCCAGCTCGGCCCGCCCGGCCGAGGTGCCCAGGTCCGTGCACGGCGAGGCGCCCTGGTGGAACAGCACCGCATGGATCCGCTGCAGCCAGGCCGTGTGATCACGGCGCAGGTCGTGGTAGCAGCCCAGCAACGCCCGCGCCTCCAGCACCTCGGTCGGCGGAATCCAGCAGGTCGGCAGCCGGCCCGCCAGCAGCAGGTCCCGCTGATGGCGGGCATCGGCCCGGTCGGTCTTGGCCCGCTTCTTGCGCCCCCGAAGGTTCGCCGTCTCGGCCGGCTCCGCCAGATGCGCCACCATCCCCGCCGCCGTCAACTCCTCGGCCACGTACCGCCACCCGGTGCACCCCTCCACCGAGAACTCGATCCGTTCCCGGTCCTCCCGGTCGGCGAACCGGCGCGCCAGCCAGGCCGCCAACGCCCGCCGGTCCGCGGCCGGGATCTGCCCGACCGACACCTCCCCAGTGTCGGTGTCCAGATAGTCGAACGTGATCTGCTGCCGGTGAATGTCAAGCCCGCCTACGATGCTCACAGGGACCCTCCTCACGTTCCGGGCACGCCCCACGACGCGCCGGGTCGGTACTGGTACCGCAAGCATCCCCCGCGTCTGAGCTGGGGAGGGCCCCCCTCAACCCCGCCGCAACTCAGCGAGAGCGCCAGACCCAACGGCGCCGAACCGATGCATGTCATCTACCGGGTCCGGGAACTGGTGACGCTGGTGGGTGAGCCGCAGAACCTTGTCTCCTACCATCTGCGGCTGCTACGGGACGGCGGGCTGGTCACCGCCACGCGCAGCAGCTTCGAGGGCCGCGACAGCTACTACCATCTGGATCTGGATCGCTGCACGGATGCGCTGGCTGATACCGGCGACGCGCTGCACCCGGCGCTGCGCCGACAGTCCTCACCGCACATACCCCGGTCGATCTGCGCCGCCACCCCGCCTGGGCGTCCTGTTCGTGTGCACCGGCAACAGCGCCCGCTCACCTATCGCCGAGGCCCTGCTACACCACCGCACCGGCGGCCAGGTCGAGGTGGCCAGCGCCGGCAGCCGACCCAACCCCCACCTTCACTCCAACGCCGTACGGGTGCTGCACGACGAGTTCGGCATCGACATCACCGGCCAGCGCCCCCGGCACGTGGACGCGTTAACCGACCACCGGTTCGACTACGTGGTCAGCCTGTGCGACAAGGCCCGCGAGACCTGCCCCGACCGTCCGGACCATCCCCGGCGGGTGCACTGGAGCATCCCCGACCCCGCCACGGCCGGTGACACCGACCAGACCGACTACCCCGCCTTCCAGCACACCGCGACCAAGATCGACGCCCGCATCAGGCACCTGCTGCCCGGCTTCACCGCCTCGTCGCTTGAAGGAGATTCAGCCGTGACCGCATCCGACCAGTACGCCAGTGTCCGCTACCTCGTCGACGACGTCCCAACGGCCGTCGACTTCTACACCACCCATCTCGGCTTCACCGCGAACACCAACCTGCCCGCCTTCGCTGACGTGGTGCGCGGCCCGCTGCGGCTGCTGCTGTCCGGGCCGGCCAGTTCCGGCGCCCGCGCCACCCCCGACGACGCCACCAGCCCGGGTCGTAACCGTATCCACCTCATCGTCGACGACCTGGACGCCGAGATCGACCGCCTCCGTGGCGCGGGGCTGTCCTTCCGCAGCGAGCCGGTCTCCGGGCCCGGCGGGCGCCAGATCCTGCTCGCCGATCCCGCCGGCAACCTGATCGAGCTGTTCCAACCCGCCCACAAGTCCGCCGCCACGCCCACCACCTGACCGCCGCCCACCACGAACGACTCGCACTGGCGCTCAGGGCAACTGGCGGGGCGTCCAAGCCACCCGGGGGGCAGGTCCGGTCGCGGGTGCTCACGCTGCCCGGAGCAATCGGCCCCAGCCGCGATGAGCGAACCCCCCACCCGGCGTGCTCAGGTGTCGATGGGACCTTGATGGGACCTCTGCCGGTCATCCCGCGGAGACGAAGATCCGGCTCGTGCAGGCGGTGCTGGCTGGGTGTCGATCTGACCGGGCGGTGTTCGTCGTACTGGGTGAGGGGCGCACGCCGGCCCGTCGTCCGACACCGGCTTCAGGCCGGGTTCCTTCTCGAGGAGACTTGCCATGGCCCACCCCGTCGTCCACGCCGAGATCCGCTCCGCCGACCCCGACGCGACCCGTCAGTTCTTCGCCGACCTGTTCGGCTGGACGGTCGCCTCTGAAGGCGCTTTCCCGGGCTACACCTTCATCGACACCGGCGCGGAGGGCGGCACCTACGTCGCGGTCAGTCCCCGGCAGAGCGCCGAGGACGAGGTGCTGTTCTTCGTCGCCGTCCAGGACGTGGCCGCTACGCTGGCCAAGGCGGAACGTCTGGGCGGCACCATCATCCAGCCGGTCCAGCACGTCCCCGGCACCAGCTTCGGGGTCTTCGCCGACGCCCAGGGCCACAGAATCGGCGTAGCCGCCAACGGCTGACACCTATGCTTCCGGCGCCCCCGTCCGGACCGGCACCCTCACCGGGCAGGGCGCCGGCCGGCCTGGAACGACTCTCTGCCGGTCAGGACCCCGACTCGACAACGGCTCGGGTGGCCTGTCTTGGTGCCGCGCTGTCGGCCATGTCCGTGCGTCCCGGCGCCGCTACGTGCCACGGAGGAGGTTGTCCGGGTGCCCGTCGATGTGCTGACCGAGACCACCATTGAGCGTCCCGCCACCGAGGTCGCTGCCTACGCTGGCATCGCACGCGCCCGCGCGGTACCAAACTATCGAGTCGGTGACCTGGCGGACACCGCCGCCGCTGGTCCTGGGATCACGCATGGACTTTGTGGCCCGATTCCTCGGCCGACGGCTCGTCTGCACCTACGAAGTCGTGGACCTCGGCCCACCTCGGCCCTGGCGAGCGTCTGGTCATGCGCACTGCCCAGGGACCGTTCCCCATGGAAACCACGTACACCTGGGAGCTGGGAGCCTCTCGACTCCTCCCGGACGAGGATGACACTTCGCAACCGGGGTGAGTCCTCGGGCTTCGGCAAGATCGCCGCGCCGGTACTCGCCTCCGCGATGCACACGCCAACACCATTCCAGGCGGGGTGGTGCAGGATGCGGGATGCGGGCGTAGGTGACGGTGAGGGTGTCGCGTAGGCCGGCGGGGGTCCAGCGGACGCCGCCGATGTCGGTGCGGGCGTTGATCTCGCGCATGAGCCGTTCCAGGACGCCGGTTCCCAGTTCGGGGCCGCCGAGGCGGGCCAGGGCGGTGCGTACCGTGGGGTCCAGGCAGGTGAAGGCGTGCGGGCGGGCTGCGGCCAGGTAGGCGTGTGCGGAGGTGAGCCCGGCGGGGATGGTCGCGGTGAACTCGTCCCAGGCGGTCAGGGCCTGGGCGGTGGTGTGTTCGGCGCGGATCTGCTCGCGCAGTAGTTCGGCGAGCCGGTCGCACGTGGTGCGGGCCCAGCGGGGGTTGACGTGCCGGTCGGCGGCGTCGTCGGCGTAGAACGCCTTGCGCAGCCCGTGGGGCAGGTGCCACCAGCAGCGCTGGATCGGGGTAGCGGGCCAGAGTCGTTGCGCGAGAACGGTGATGCTGGTTTCGCCGTCGACCACGACCAGGGCCGGTGGCGCGACGGTCTGCAGCTGGGCGCCCATCATCGACCAGTCCTGGTCCACGGTCAGGCCGAGCAGGTGGGTGTGCGCCCGGCGGCGCCGGGGGCGGGCTGGAGCGGCCGGTCAGCCCGATCGCGAGGTTGACCGGCACCCCGTTGCTCGTGCGGCCGGCGCGGGCGCCGGTGCCGTCCAGCATGACCACCAGCGGCCGGGTGATCGCCGGACCCAGCACCCGCGACGGCTCGGTGAAGAACGCCCGCCCGTCTCCTCAGGCGCCTGCCGTCGCCGGTTCCGCCGGGACCGGCACATCCCGACCGCCGGCAGCCGCATCGTCCGGCGGCTCGTCCGGCGGCTCGTCCCGGTCCTCGTCCCTGCCCTGGTCACCCCGCTCGACCGGGTCCGGCTCGATCGCGTCCGGCCCGGCCGGCTCGGGTTCGCCGCCGGCGGCCAGCACCACGGCCAGGTCGGCCATCGCCGCGTGGGCCTGCCCCGCGGTGGCGTCCGTGCCGGCCAGCATCCGGTCCACCGCAGCCGAGCGGGCGAACGACATCTGGGTGCCCAGCTTGGCCAGGTCCAGCGTCAGCCGGTCGGTACGCCGCCTGCCCGACAGCCCGAGCATCACCAGCAGCGGAGAGAACACCTTCCCGCACCCCGGCCCGGTGCAGCCCACGTGCCACACCCGCAACGCCAGCAGCCCGGCCGCGGTGCGCAGCTTCCGGGGCCGGGTCCGCCGCCCCTTGCGCACGAACCCGCCGCGCGCCCCGCACCCCGGGCACCCGAACGGCGCCTGCTCCCCGTCACCGCCACCGCGTGCCCGCGGCGCCCGCCGCGGCCCGCACACCCGCTCGACCAGCCGCTCCTGCGCCTCGTCGAGCACCAGGGCCAGCACCTCGGCCGGAGCGCGATGCCCCAGCTCCACCATCAACCACTCCATGCTGCGCCCACGACATCTCCCGGTCCAGAACCGGCAGATCGACCGTCAACGCGAGTCTCGTACCAGACACAGACAGAAACCCTTCGGTCACCCAACGGGACTGCCTGCAGTGATACAAGATCCACAGCCTTGTTCAACGGAACGACACGCTACCGATCAGTTCACCCTCGAGATGGGCATAGTCGAGGGGGACAGCGAGCTGCCCGCGCGCCAGGTTGACCTTGGGTGCGAGATCGGATCGGAGTAGCTGCCCAGGTGGGTGGCCTTGGGCAGGGCGGTCAGCCCGAGGGCGAACGCCAGGCCGGCGTCGTCGGTCAGGGTGCCGATGTGGTGGACCCGGGCCCGGCGGGCGCACTTGGCCAGCAGCGTGCCGACCGATTGCCACGCCGACAGCACCCGGGTGGACGGGTACCCGGCCGCGGCGACCAGATCGGGCAGGCCGAGGTCGGCGATCGCCGGGAACAACAGCAGCAGCCCAGTATGATCACATGCGATGGTCATCTCGCGGTCAGGCCAGCCAGGTCGGCGGGCGGCCTTGACCGTGTCGAGGCGTCCCGGGGGGTCCGCGGCGGGCTTCGTCACGGCGGGGCAGCCGTGGGATCCCTTCGGCATCCAGGATCTGCCACACCGTCTGCGCGCTGACCGGCAGCCCCTCACCGGTCAACGCGTCGGCGATCTCGGCCACCGAATGCCCCTCAGCGCGCAGCCAGGACCCGGGTCCGCACCGTGCCGGTGACCTTTCGCGGTCCCTTCGGGCCCGGCTTGGTCTCGGCGAACAGCGCGAGCTTGCCCGTCCGCAGCAGGATGGCCATCCGGTGCACGCTGGCAGTGGAGTACCCGAACCGGTCGGCCACTTCCGCGGCGGGCATCCCGTCCAGGAAGTACGCGCGCAGCGCCTCGAACCGACGCTGCGACGCACCCGCGGGAACGGTGATGGTGAAGTACTCGCCACCTTCTCTCACCCCGGACATCAACTCGTTTACCGGACCGTACGCCTGCTTAGGTGATCCCGGCCGCGGCAGCGAGATCGAGGTAGCGGCGGTAGGAGCGCCTGCGCCGGGGCTCGACGACCGCGGAGAGGACGAGCGCGGTCTGCTTACGGACGTACTCCTCGAGCGTGAGCTTGCGCTCGAAGTACCAGTGCTTGAGTGCCCACGCATGGGCCAGGAGCAGCAGGTCGTAGGCGACAAGGTCGGGGTCCTCAGTGACGAGGACCCCCGCCGCGACGCCATCGCGGACGGCCCGCCGCAGCGGTTCGCTCGTGGAGACCTCGAGCCCCTTGATCCGGTCCCGACCCTCGGGGGTGAGCAGCTTGCTCTCCCGGTAGGTGAGGACGGCGGCGTGGCGGTGCTCGTCGATGACCTCGCAGTAGGCCCGAAATGCTGCGACGACCCGATCGACGGGGTCCTCCCCGGCGGCCTCGACGGCGGCCGGGACGACGGTAGCGAAGGTGTCGAGGACGTTCGTGATGACGGCGAGCAGAAGGTCTTGCTTGCCGCCGAAGTACCGGTAGATGAGGCCGACGCTGACCCCCGCCTCGTCGGCGACCGCCTGCATGGAGACAGCCTGCGAGCCGTCGCGCTCCATGAGCCGCGCGGCCGCGAGGAGGAACTGCTCGCTGCGCCGCCGCGCGAGCGTCTCGCGGGCCGCCTCGCCCGGCGGGACCGCCCGGGGCCGCCCGACCGTCGCCTCGCTCGTCATCGCCCTCCAGCCGCGCGGTGAACCGTCGTTCACTCTAGACGAACGAACCCCTTGACGCACTCGTCGAGTGAATCTAGATTCACCGTCAGTGAATCCCCATTCATTCTGATCTCTCGACGGGAGCCAGTGCCGATGCCGGACTTCGAGGACATCACCTACTCGGTCGAGGAGTCGGCCGCGATCGTGACCATCAATCGACCCCACCGGCACAACGCGTTCCGGGCGAGGACCGTCGAAGAGCTCATCAAGGCCCTCCGGCTCGCCTGGGCCGACCCGGCCGTGCAGTCGGTCATCCTCACGGGCGCCGGTGACAAGGCGTTCTGCACCGGCGGCGACGTCAAGCAGCGCGCCGAGACGGGCGACTACGGCCCGAGCGAGAGCGGCATGTTCGAGATCGGCTACCTCCACAAGCTGATCCGGGACATTCCCAAGCCGGTCATCGCGGCGGTCAACGGCGTCGCGGTCGGCGGCGGCCACGTCCTGCACGTCCTCTGCGACGTCTCCCTCGCCGCCGACACCGCGCGCTTCGGCCAGGCCGGCCCCCGGGTCGGCTCGTTCGACGCCGGCTTCGGCTCGGCCTACCTCGCCCGCGTCGTCGGCGAGAAGAAGGCCCGCGAGATCTGGTTCTGGTGTCGGATGTACGACGCCCAGGAGGCTCGCTCGATGGGGCTGGTCAACAAGGTCGTCCCGGCCGACCAGTTACTCAAGGTGGCCAAGGAGTGGGCCGCCGAGGTCGCGCTCATGAGCCCGACGGCGCTGCGGTTCCTCAAGCAGTCGTTCAACGCCGACACCGACCACCAGGCCGGCTTCTCGAACATGGCGATGACCGCCCTCGACCTATTCACCGCCTCGCCCGAGGGGCTCGAGGGTGCGTCGGCGTTCGCCGAGAAGCGCAAGCCCGACTTCGCCTCCCACGTGAACTGGCACTGAGATGAACTTCGGTTTCGACGAGGACGAGGAGTCCTTCCGCGCCGAGCTGCGGCGCTGGGCGACGAAGACCCTCGCACCGCACTACCAGTCCGACGACAAGGCCGCGACGTTCCGCCGCGAGCTGGCGCTCGACATGGCCTCGATGGGCCTGACCAGTCTGCGGATCCCCGACCGGTTCGGGGGCCAAGAGGCGACCGCGGTCGTCGCCGGCCTCGCGGCAGAGGAGGTTGGCCGAGCGGACTTCAACGCGACCTACCTCATCATCAACACCGCGCTCATCAGCGACGTCATCGTCCGCCACGCGACTGCGGAGCAGCAGGCTGCCTGGCTGCCCGGGATCGCCTCGGGCGAGACGCTGCCGTGCCTCTGCATCACCGAGCCCGGGCACGGCACTGACG
This sequence comes from uncultured Actinomycetota bacterium, assembly GCA_963750565.1. Classification (GTDB taxonomy): domain Bacteria; phylum Actinomycetota; class Actinomycetes; order Actinomycetales; family Kineosporiaceae; genus R-H-3. The sequence goes on from CAVVRA010000005.1 coordinate 79,233, forward strand.
CCGCGAACCTCGAGCTCAGAGCGGTGCCGGACGGCGACGGCTGGCGGCTGCACGGCGAGAAGACCTCGATCACGCTCGGCATGGCAGCGGACGTCGGCGTCGTGCTGGCCCGGACCGGCGGCCCGGGCGCCCGCGGGGTCAGCGCGTTCTGGGTCGACCTGCGCACCGAGCATGTGACCCGCGGCGGTTTCGACGACCTCGGCGGCCGGTCCATCGGCCGGGCCTCGCTGCACTTGGACGGGGCGACGGTGTCCCGCGACCAGCTCATCGGCGCCGAGGGCGACGGGTTCGTCTCCGTCATGCAGGGGTTCGACTACTCGCGGGCCATCATCGGCCTGGCCTGTCTCGGGGCGGCGCAGGTCTCCCTCGAGGAGGCGCTGCAATGGGCGCGCGACCGGGAGGCGTTCGGCCGGCCGATCGGCCAGTTCCAGGGCGTCTCGTTCCCGCTCGCCGAGGCCGCGACGTACCTGCGCGGCGCCCGACACGTCTGCTACGAGGCGCTCTGGCGCAAGGACAATGACCTGGAGCACAGCACCGAGGCCGCGATGGCCAAGTTCTGGGCGCCGAAGCTGGCGGTCGACGTCATCCACGCGTGCCTGCTCACCCTGGGCCACCTGGGCTACAGCACTGACAGCCCGGTCGGCCAGCGGCTGCGCGACGTCATCGGGCTCGAGATCGGGGACGGCACCGCGCAGGTCTCCAAGCTCGTCATCTCCCGCAGCATGCTCGGCCGCGCCTACGCGCCATGACCGGGCGCGACCCCACCGACCCCCCCCGGAAGGAACCTGCCATGGGCAAGCTCGACCACAAGATCGCGATCGTCACCGGTGCCGGTCAGGGCATCGGCCGGGCCATCGCGGAGAAGCTCGCGGCCGAGGGCGCGACCGTCGTCGTCACCGACGTCAACGAGTCGACCGCGAAGGAGACCGCCGGCGCGCTCGGCGGGGACAGCCTCGGCCTGCACGCCGACGTCACCTCGCTCGAGTCGGTCACCGGCATGGTCGAGCAGGTCATGGGCCGGTTCGGCCGTATCGACGTGCTCGTGAACAACGCCGGCTGGGACACCGCCGGCCCGTTCGTCGACTCCGACCCCGCGGTTTGGAACCGGGTCATCGGCATCAACCTCTATGGCGTCCTGCACACCTCCAAGGCCGTCCTGCCGATCATGGCCGCCCAGAACAGCGGCACGGTCGTCAACCTCGCCTCCGACGCGGGCCGGGTCGGCTCGTCCGGGGAGGCCGTCTACTCGGCGGCCAAGGGCGGCGTCATCGCCTTCACCAAGGCGACGGCGCGCGAGATGGCCCGGCACCAGGTCAACGCGAACTGCATCTGCCCCGGTCCGACGGACACCCCGCTCTTCGCCTCGATGGGCGGGGACAACCCCAAGCTCCGCGAGGCCCTCACCAAGGCCATCCCCTTCCGCCGGCTGGCGCAGCCGCTCGACCTCGCCAATGCGGTCGCGTTCTTCGCCTCCGACGAGGCCTGCTACATCACCGGCCAGACCGTCAGCGTCAGCGGCGGCCTCACCATGAGCTGAAGGGTCATGGGCGAGACCATCCTCACGCCGAGCTGGTCGACGAGTACACCAGCGCGGGCTACCGGGTGGACCGTACGATCATCGACTTCCTCGACGAGGTCGCCGCCCGCACGCCGGACAAAGGTCGCCTTCGTCGACCCCGCCGCCAGGTCACTTACGTCGAGTCTCAAGGCCCAGGTCGAGCGCTGTGCCCTCGGCCTGCTCGAGCTCTGCGTGCAGCCGGGCGACGTCGTCTCCTTCCAGCTCCCGAACTGGGTCGAGTGGGTGGTCGTCGCCTACGCCGCGAGCCGGGTCGGCGCGATCAGCAACCGCTCATCGCGATCGACCCAGCGCGAGGCGTGTCCTTCATGGTCGGCCTGGCCCGGGTCGAAGGTCATCGTCGTCCCCGAGCAGTTCCGCGGGTTCGACGACGTCGCGATGGTCGACGAGCTGCGGCCCGCGTGGCCGGCCCAGGGGCACGTCCTCATGGTCGACGGCTCGCCCGGCCGGGGCACGCAGTCCTTCGAGGACTTCATGGCGACGGGTGGGATGGTCGCCGTGTCCCGGCCGTCCTGCCGACCCTGCGGCCGGACCCAACGAGGTGACGCTGCTCCGGCGCTATCCACCACCGGGCGGGCATGCAGACGTCCAAGACGATCGTCGCGATCAACAAGGACCCGGAGGCGCCGATCTTCGAGCTCGCCGACTTCGGCGTCGTCGGCGACCTGTTCGCCGTCCTCCCGCAGGCGACCGACGAGGTCGCGAAGCGGAAGCGTGAGCCCGGGCGCATCGGAGCGGTGCAAGCGCTGACATCGCGCCTGCCGGATGCCACTCCGACCCCATGGCGGACGTGGCGCAGGTGAGTGCGGTGCGCCAGTCGTTGGCCAGGTGTGTCGTGACGTCCTCGAGCAGGAGGACGAGTTGCTGGGTCGCCTCGTCGTCGTACACCTCCCTCGCAGCTGCGCCGTCGTGGCGGCAGCCACCGACCGGCGACATCCCGGGCGGCTGGCAGGCGATCTGGACGCGGCAGACGCCGCCTGCGTCTACGGGCTACTGCGCAGCGTGTGTGCCCGACTCCGCTGATCCGACGGCCACCTGCCGGACCAGCGCCACGACCCTGCCGACGTTGACCGTCCACCCGACACCGAACGGTTGGGGCACGACGATGCGCTCGTCGTCCGGAGCCCACAGCCGCTCCCGCACACGGGTGATGGTGGGCGGCCGGAAGTCGTAGGGGACGAACCTGGCCACGACGCCGTGCCACGTCCGCTCCTCAGCTGGGGTTCGAAGTTCCTTCACTACGGCCGCCGCGGCGAGCGCGATCCAGATCAGCTGGAACAGGCGCTGCCTCGCGTGCCGGTCCTGGGTGGTTTCTCGCCGCGATGCCAACTCGGCCTCCAAAGCGTCCGGGCTGTTGCTCCGTGATCTCCTCGACCGTACTCGCACTCTCCACGAACGTGATCGACCGGTGCGGCGTCGTACCGTCGCCGACAGGACTGACCGGCGCCACCGTGCGGCAGCCGGGTTCGGTGACCACGTCAAGGACCAGGTCCCATCGTGGACTCGATCACCGGCCTCGGCAATCAGGTGCGGACTCGGTGCGCGCAGGTGGCTCAGATCCCCTTGCGCAGGCCCGCTCGGCGTATCCCCTCGCCGATCCCTGTGACGACGACGAAGAGCATGAACACGCCCCAACCGTAGAACGGTCGCGGGATCCCACCCTCAGGCCATTGCGGGTCGCTGACCTCGAGGTAGCCGAGGTAGGCGAAGAGAAGGAAGCCGGCGAGGGCGCCAATCATGCCGACGGTCCGGACGGCGGTGCCCACGGTCGTCAGCACGCGCCCGGGGCGGGTCGGGCGGCCTCGGCGTGCGGCGAGCGCGAGTGCCTCGTCGAGACGAGCGAGCTGGGCGCGCAGGCGGTCGGAGTCGGTTTCTGTGATCTCGACGCGCTGAACGCCGGCGAGGATCATCCGCAGCTCGTCGGAGTACGGGGCGTCCTCGACGACGACGGGGATGACGGTCAGGCCAAGGCGGTCGGCGGCCTGGATCTCGCGGACCACCCAGCGGCTGCGCATCGAGTGGTAGGTCACCAGGAGCAGGACGACCCAGCTCGACTCGAGCGCTCGGATCAGCTCGCTGTGCCACTGCTTGCCGCCGGCGATCCCGACCTCGTCGATCCAGACCTTCCAACCGTGGCGGCGCAGGTAGTCCGCCATCATGCGGGTGACCCGCTTGTCCTCCGAGCTGTGGCTGACGAATACCGGCACCTGGCTCGGCCGCGGGCCGCCGCGGCTGGCCGGTCCGGCGGCGACGACGCTCGGCGGGACCGGGTACGGCGGCGTCTCCCCGGCGAGGTCGGGGAACCTCCGCGGCGGGGACGGCGGGAACGGCGGCACGGTCGGCGGCACGTGCGTGGGCTCGGACGCCTCGCCGCCCGCCTCGACCAGCGCATCGGCCCCGGCGAACCGCACGACGTCCCCGTCGTGCACCTCAACCCAGCCCTCGACGGGCCGGCCGTTGACCCGGGTCCCGTTGCGCGAGTCGAGGTCCCGGACGAAGAGGTGCTCGCCGTCCCAGGTGAGCTCGGCGTGATGCCGGCTCACCTCCTCGGAAGGAATCCGGACGCGGACGTCGAGGTCGCGTCCGACCAGCGTGCTGCCCGGCGCGAGCCGGTGCGGCACCTGCTCACCGGACGGCAGCACGATCCACAGCGTCGGCGGACGACGACCGGAGCCCGTCACGACATCACCTCCCGCCACGTGTGGGACATCAGCCCAGCACCCCTCGCCGGCAACCGGCAACTGCGTCGAACGGTTGGCCGTCTTGAGCCCCATCTCGGCCGCACCGAGCCTGGGCTGCGCCCCCCGAACCATCGCCCCGCCCCAGGGTTCGTGCGGACGCCATCGGGTTGCCGTTCCAGGGCGACGGGTTTCGCCGCGTCGGGGATGGGCAACATGCCGCAGACGTGCCCCGTGGCGCCGAGTGATCATCAGCCGGGGCCGTCGCGGCATCGAGGACGGCGCGTCTTGGCGAAGGTAACTCCTGCGCCGATGCCGGTAGCTCGGGGGGCTGCGACGGAAGTAGACGACATCCGCGTCGGTCGCCACCCGTGTGGTGAGCACCGGGTCGGTGGCGTCTCCCCCGACGACCTCGGCGCCGGGGATGCGTCCCGGCCGACGCGGTTGACGGCGACGACCTCGTGGCCGCTGCGAACGAGATGCTCGACGACGAGCGGCCGATCTGGCCGGTGCCGAAGGCGACGAGACGGCTCATGACGCGCGCATCGCGCGATGGTGCAGGTGGAGGGCAGACGGCAGAATGATGAGCGTCGCGACGTTCGACGAGCGGGTGATCGGCCTCTGCTCCGAGGGCACGACAACCGGCGAGGTCACCCACCAGCTGCAGGTCGTGTCCGGCACCCAGGTTTCCCAGGACCTCGTGTCGGGGTGACGGACGCGGTCGCGGAGGCGGCCGACGCCGCCCACACGTGACCTGCTTCGACGTCCCGTGGAAGGATCGCATGGAAGGATCGCGCAGACCGACAGACTCGACGGCCCGATCGGCCAGACTCGACGGCCCGATCGGCTCCTGGCATTGTGGTTCCGCACTCGGAGCGTGATAGACCGGACCCGCCGGGCAACGCGGTGCACACTCGGTGCGGTCGGTGGGCAACCGCGTCGTGCCCTGCAGCCAGGACGAGCTCAACTGGATGATGGAGGACCGGCATGACGGACAGCCCGGCGCACGAGCAGGTGGCTCAGCCACCTGTGACCGATCAAGAGCCTGTGCCCCAGCCACAGGATGCCGCCGCCGTCATCACCGATGGGGCGTACGCCGTCTTGGTCGCCGACTTTGCCGAGACCGAAGCGGCCTGGGATGCGTACGAGGATCTCCAAGGGCTGGCGGATGCGACCCGCCTCAAGATCGAGGGGGTGCTCGTCGTCAAGTGTGACAATGCGGGGAAGATCGAGATTCAGAAGGCCACGGACTACAAGACGCGTCAGGGCTTGACGTGGGGCGTGGTCGGTGGGGTCGTGCTCGGCGTGCTGTTCCCGCCGTCGATCCTCGGCAGCGCCACCGTGCTCGGCGCGGCCGGCGCCGGCATCGGCCGGCTGCGTCACGTGCATCGGCGCAACGAACTGGCCGAGGAGCTCGCACTCGCTATCGACCCTGGCCATTCGGGGCTGCTTGCCCTGGTCTCCGACCCGGCCGCGGTGGAGGTACAGAAGGCGCTGGCGAAGGCGAATCGGATCGTGCAGAAGGCAGTCGACAAGGCCGTGGCCGAGGACATCAAGGCGGAGGCCAGGGCAGCCGAGACCGAGGACGTCGAGCAGGCTCCGGCAGCGAAGGCTGAGCCCGCGGACACCACCACTCCGTGAGCAGAGTGACTCTGGATACCCGCGCTGTGTCCCGGGGCGGCCGCGAGGCGAGCGGCGGGTGAAGGGAGCGCAGCACGTCGTCGCAGTCGATCTCGGGGCCTACCGGCATGGATGTTGATCCACATCTGGGTGATCGGATCGATTCTCGTTGCTGGTGGAGGGCGTTGCGTGTCGGTCGTGGCTTGTGGGGTGTGCACAGGTTGGTAGGGGTGGGGTGGGGGCCGGTGTGATGATGGGGCAGGCCTTGGCCCGTCCGTTCCTGCCCTGGTAGGGCCCGTGGAGGCTCACCGGTCAAGAGCCGCCGGAGGCGGTCGCTTGCGACGCGGAGCGCTCTTGAGGGGTGAGGGCGGGCCCGTACGCTGCGCCGGCCCCCGCTCCAGCCCGGGCGGTGGCAAGCGGACGCGCACGAGGTGTGCCTACCGTTCCGTGGTCGACCAAGACTGCGGAAGGCGGGTGAGGCCCGTGCGCGTCACCACAGCATTTAACCGCCTGTTGGACCTGCCGGTGATGGTGCGCAGCGCCGTCGTACTGGCGCGGTCTGCTTGCTGCCAGTCGCCGATGGCGAGCAAGCGCCTCGATGTGATTGGCGAGCAGCGCGCTGCTGTGGATGCCGGATCGGCGCATCACCGCCAGGCCGGTCTGCGCCACGGCCGCTGACTCTCGGGGCCGCCCGAGCATCGTGAGCGCGTCGGTGAGGTTGATGTAGGCGCGTTCCAGGCCGATGTGATCGCCGATCTCCTCGGCCAGGTGCAGTGCCTGACGCAGGTGGGTGATTCCCGCCTCACCCGCGGCCGAGGTAGGCGAGGTCGTTGCCGATCACGGTTTTTGCGCGGACGGCCGCCTCGCCTGCCCCGATCCGGCGAGCCAGCATGAGCGCCTCCTCGGCGAGCGGCAGCGACTCTGCGGGCCGCCAGGCCACCATCCGGCCGCCGGCTAGTGAACCCAACGAGTACGCGCGCTCCGGCGAGGGCGGCTGCTGCGGGGCGAGCTCGACCGCCCGCGCGAGGGCGGCCAGTCCGGCGTCGGTGCGACCGGTCTCGTGGAGGTACTCCCCGAGGCGCACGTGCAGCAGCGCTGCACGGTGCGGGTCGGTGGCGCTGACGAGGTCGATCGCTGTCTGGATGAGCTCGACTGCGCGGGGGCCGCACCGGTCTTGCTGGCGAGCTCCGCGGCCCAGGCGCACAGAGCAGCCAGGTCGAGCCCGGCGCGCGCGGACGCGTCCGGCACGCGTGCCCATACCCCGATAGCCCGTTCGACGTGGGCATGGGCTTCGGCGAGGCCGAACACCGCCTCCGCCTGTCGGCCTGCCTCCACCGCTGCGACGAGCGCCTCGGCCGGGCGACCTGCAGCCGCCCAGTGCGGTGCGAGTTCTGCCGGTGAGGCGGCTGCGCTGCTGGCGAGCTGTTCGGCGAGCCGCGCATGCAGATCCTCGCGCTCTGCGGGCAGGATCGTCGCGTAGATGGCGTCCGCCAGGAGCGCATGGCGGAACCGGAAGCTGCCGGTCTCACGCTCGACAACGAGGATGCCTTGGTCGACCGCTTCGCGGAGCGCTTCGCGTGCCTCGCCCTCCGGCAGCTCGGCGGTAGCGCGCAGGAATGCGTCGGTGACTTCCCGGCCCGCCGCGGCGGCAACTCGAAGCAGGCCTTGTGGTTCTGCGCGAAGGGACTGCGGGCCCAGGCGGAGCTGGCCGCCCTCGCCCGCGCCCGCCGCGACCCCGACGCCGCTCGGATCTGGAGTGAACGCGCCGACATGCTCCTCGCCGACGCTCGACGTGCCGCACAGCAGGCCTCATCGATCATCCCGAATGCCACCGGCTGGCTCGCCGTCGCCGAGGCCGAGCACCGGCGTTCCGGCGGCGTCCAACGATCCGACCCCTGGTCCGAGGCCGCGGACACCTGGGAACGGCTCGACCGGCCGCCGCTGGCCGCCTACTGCCGATGGCGTGAGGCGGAGGCACTCGTCGCGTCCGGCGCGCCACGGCCCCACGCGACCGTCCCGCTCCGGCGCGCATACACGGCCGCGACCCGGATCGACGCGCGACCCCTGATGCGGGAACTCGAGGCCCTGGCGCGGCGTGCCCGCCTCGATCTCGCGGAGCCGCGGCCGGCACCGGCGCAGACCCCCGGCTGCGGCCCTGCCCTCGGGCTCACGCGGCGCGAAGGTGAAGTCCTGACCCTCCTTGCACGCGGGTACACCAACCGCGAGATCGCCGGCGAGCTCACCATCAGCCAGAAGACAGCCAGCGTGCACGTCTCCCACATCCTGCAGAAGCTCAACGCACCCAACCGGCACGAGGCTGCCGCAATCGCGCACCGTCTCACTCCGCCACGTCCCGAGCCCGGCGACGCCTCTCCTGCTCCGCCATCACGGACTACGTAGAGCGAGAATTGTGAGCGATCAGTAACGGATATCGTCGGGCGCGCTCCCTCCACGGACCGCGAAGCGCCGGGTCGAGGGGCCGGCGGCCCGAGTGATCCCTCTCCTCTCGCGACCACGTCCACACCGATCATCGGCTTGGGCGAGCGGCGGCCCGGCCTGTCTGGACGCGGTGACCTGGTGCGTACGCGTCGACGCCCGGCTCGGCTGCGGGTCACCGAGGCGACCGGATGCGTTTCCAGATGCTGAACGACAGCGCGTGCCCTTTACCCCCATGCACGTACACGGCCACACCTTCCCCCTCAACGGACCGGGCAGACTGACCCGGACCGGGCACACTGACGGACACCGTCACCGTGCTCCCGGCAGAACGTCAGCGAGGACTCGACGCCGACAAGCCCGGCAGGTGGATGTACCGCTGCCACAGACCCACTCGGCGATGGGAACGATGACCAGCCCCAGCTGTGCGTGACAGGCCTCAACGACGTCGTCGGGCTTGCCGGGCCGGTCCGAGCTGCGTCAGGCTCGACGCATGCCCATTCCCCAGCGGATCACCTCGTTCAACAGGCGCTTCCTGAATCCGCTGACGCTTCACCTGGCTGGACACGGCTCGATGGTGGAGCTGGAGCACGTCGGCCGGACGTCGGGCCGGACGTTCCGCACGCCCTTGATGGCCTTCCGTGAGGGGGACATCGTGACCGTCGCGCTGACCTACGGACCGGACGTCCAGTGGCTGAAGAACATCACCGCGGCAGGAGGGTGTCGGATGCGGCTGCGTGGGCAGTGGTTGAGCCTGGGTGCGCCTCGCCGACTCGATCCGGCCGAGGGTCTGGCTCGTGTGCCGAACCCGCAACGTCTCCTGCTGCGCACGGTGATCCGATGCCGAGACTACGTCGCACTGCCGGTGCTCGCGCCGGTCAGCAGGTCCTGAGCGCAGGCATGCTGCGCGACGATCAGCGGCAGACGGCTCGGGTGGGTGGCGGCCGAGGAGAGCAGGCGTCGGGCTCGGCGAACGAGTCCAGCCGCCCGCTGCTCGGCCGGGAGATCGGTGGCTCATCGGCGATGACGCGCTCGCTGGGTCGGGCCATCGGTCCTGCTGACCCGGATCGCCCTCTGCCGGGTCAGCCGCAGCCGGATACCGTGGGCGTCGTCGACAGCGGCGTCGGCCCCGATCCTCGGGAGGTAGCCGACCGCCGACCCCGCCCGGGAGCCGCTGATGCCCATGCACGAGGGCCTGGACCTCATCGTCGATTCGCTCGGTCCCTGCCGGATCGACTCGCCGCTCGCGGAGTTGCTCGACGCCCGGCTCAACAGCGAGCACTACGTCCGTGAGTCGGACCGGGTGCTCGTCGACGACATCGTCCCTTCGCACGTGGACGGCATTGGCGGCCGGGTCGCCGACCTCGCCGGCTTCGAGGCCGGCGGACCACGCAGGAAGATCTTCTTCGACCCCGCGAAGACCCGTGCCGGCATCGTGACGTGCGGTGGCCTCTGCCCAGGGCTCAACGACGTCATCCGTGGCCTTGTCCACCAGCTGACGGCGGTGTACGGCGTCCGGCACGTGGTCGGCTTCCGCAACGGCTACCAGGGGTTCGTGCCCTCCTATGGCCACGACGTCGTCGACCTCACCGTGGAGCGGGTCCGCGGGATCAACGAGGTCGGTGGGACGATCCTCGGCACGTCGCGCGGCGCGCAGGACCCCGTCGAGATCGTCGACTGCCTGGAGCGGCTCAGCCTCTCGATTCTCTTCGTCATCGGCGGGGACGGCACGCTGCGCGGCGCCCGGAAGATCCAGGACGAGGTGGCCCGGCGCGGGCTGAAGATCGCGGTCGTCGGCATCCCCAAGACGATCGACAACGACATCCCGTTCATCGACCACAGCTTCGGCTTCCAGACGGCGACGGCGGCCGCCATGGAGTCGATCCGGGCCGCGCGGGTCGAGGCGCAGTCGGCCCCCGGTGGGGTGGGCCTCGTCAAGCTCATGGGGCGGCACTCCGGCTTCATCGCCTGCCACGCGGCCCTCGCGAAGACCGACGCCGACTTCGTCCTCATCCCTGAGGTGTCCTTCCGCCTCGAGGGCGAGAACGGCCTCCTCGCGAACGTCCGTCGTCGGGTCGAGGCCCAGGGGAGGGCCGTCGTCGTGGTCGCCGAAGGGGCCGGCCAGGACCTCCTTGCCTCCGAGGAGCAGGTCACCGATGCCTCGGGCAACGTCGTCCTGCAGGACATCGCCGCCGTGCTGCGACGGCGCATCGTAGCGGACTTCGCCGAGCACGGAGCCCAGCTGAACATCCGGTACATCGACCCGAGCTACCAGATCCGTAGCGTGCCGGCCAACCCTTACGACAGCGTCTACTGTGTGCGGCTCGCGCAGGCGGCGGTGCATGCCGCCATGGCCGGTCGAACCGGTATGGTCGTCGGCCGCTGGCACGACCGGTTCGTGCACCTGCCGATCCCGGTGGCCACGAACCACCGGAACACCGTGGACCCGCACGGGGACCTGTGGCTCTCGGTGCTCGAGGCGACCGGCCAGCCGTTGCGCTTCGAATGAGGGCGTGCTCGTGCCGGAGGCCGTCTCTGGGAGGCCGGGCCGGTGAGGCGCAACTGGGTCAGCCGAGCGTTGCCGTGGCGCCTCGACCCAGTCGCGCCGTGCCTTCTGCCAGTCGCGCAGCTCACCGGTGCCCGGCCGGTCGAGGCCGAGCTGCTCGACGAGCGCGGCGACGTCGTCGGCCATCAGCCGGACGTCGAGGGGCCGGTCGACGTCCGCCGTCCGTCCGTGACCCTGCAGGTCCACCGTGAGCACCTGGTGCCGCTGCGACAGGGCGGCAGGATCGGCCCGAGCATCTCGCCGGAGCCGAGGCCACCGTGCAGTGCAGGAGGATCATCGGCCTGCCGGTTTCACCGTGCGTCTCGACGTCGAGGTCGACGCCGTCGACCTCGACGTACCGGCCGGCGCCCCGGGTGTCTGCTGTCCAGTCGATGGCGGTCATGCGATGTCCTCGGGTCGTATGTCCTGGTGAGGGCGGATCCGACTCCGCGCCCGCCCGGCAGCTCATCGGTTCAGGCGGCGGAGAGGGGATCGGCGAGGGCGACCGCAGGTCAGCCCGTGACGGGCACCAGCCCGGCGTCGTCGGCGGCGAGGCTGCGGACGACACGGGTCGTGCGGGCGAGCGCCTGCTCGAGCCGGGCGCGGGTGGAGCTGCCGTACTTCTCCTGCGCGAGGGCCCGTCGCACGTCGAGCACGCGGATCGGCGTGTCCCGCGCGACCATGATCGGCGCGTACTCGGCCTTGGTCACGGCGAACCGGCGGGTTCCTCGGGTGGAGGCGCCTTCGGTGAGGGTGAACCGGACGAGCAGGCCCTCGGCGTTCGGGTCGCCGGGGGTGCTGTGCCAGGCGAGCAGGTTCCCCAGGCCGTAGACGACCCAGGTGCGCCCGATCCTCTGCACCGGCTCCACGACGTGCGCGTGATGACTGATGATCACGTCGATGTCGGGGGACCGCGCCAGCCGGGGCGCGAGGTCCCGTTGCTGGCGGCTGGGGCGCTGCACGTACTCCGTGCCCCAGTGCAGCGAGAGCACGACGACCTCGGCGCCGTGCTTCCTCGCGGTCGCCGCTGCGGCAAGGATCCTGTCGACGTCGATGACGTTGGCGCGCCAGCGATCCCCGCCGGGGTAGGAGCGGGCGTTGAACCCGTAGGTGTACGAGAGCAGGGCGACCTTCACCCCGGCCGCATCGACGATCGTCGTCCGGGTGGCCTCGGCCCGGGTGCGCGCCGAGCCCGTGTGCGCGATGCCGGCCGCGTCGAGGGTGTCGAGGGTGCGCTCGATCCCCGCCGAGCCCTGGTCGAACGTGTGGTTGCTCGCCGTGCTGCAGGCGTCGTACCCGGTGCGGTCCAGGCCGTCGACGACCTGCGGCGGGCCGGAGAACAGCGGGTACCCGAGGAACGGTCCCGACGCCTTCGCGAGCGGGGTCTCCAGGTGGCACAGCGCGAGGTCGGCCCCCTCGACGAGGGGCCGGATCGGAGCGAGCATCGGGGCGAAGTCGAGGTCTCCCCGACCGGTCGACCCGGCATCCGCCTCGGCCTGCCTCCACAGCGCGGGGTGCAGCAGCACATCTCCGGTCGCGACGAGCGTGAAGCGTCGTGGCCGGTCGGCGCTCGTCGGGTTCGCCGTCGCGCTCGCCGCCGGACCGGACGGCGTCGGAGACGGCGTCGGAGTCGCCGGAGCGCCGGCGGACGTCGCGCCGGCCCCTGTCGCGGAGGACGCCCCGGACGGGGCGGTGCTGCAGCCGGCGGCCAGCAGGCAGCAGGCGATCAGGGCGACTCGCCGCGGCGTACCTCGCACGGCGCACAGTCTGCTCCAGCGTCACCCTGCCGCAGAACATCCGTCCCCGGCCCGCAGCCCTAGGCTGCGTTCTCGAGCGCCTGGCGGGTGTCGGGGCCGACAATGCCGTCGGCCACCAGGCCCTCGGCCCGTTGGAAGTCGGTGACTGCACTGCGGGTTCGGGTGCCGAAGATGCCGTCGACGAGGGAGTCGTCGTACCCGAGGCCCCGCAGGCACTCCTGGAGGTCGGCCACGTCGGACCCCTCGTCGCCGAGCGAGAGAGTGGTGACGCCGGTGCTGTCGCAGCTGGAGGTGTCGGCGGCCGTCGGGCTCGAGGTCGTCGAGGCGCTGCTCGCGGACCCGGACCCGATGTCGCCGCCGGCAGAGGCGGCGATGACCGCGATCACCACGGCGAGCAGGAGCCATCCCCCGCCGCCCGAGTCGTCAGCCACGGCGTCCTCCCGTGCGGTCCGAGACAACGGCCCGGGGCAGAACGGTGAGCCTCGTCGTCATCGACTCCTCCTGCCGCTGATCCTGCCGCTGATCCTGCCGCTGATCCTGCCGCTGATCCCGCCGCCGATCCCGCCGCCGATCCTGCGCCGACCTGCGGGACGACCGGACCACCCGTGCGGGCGGCGGTGTCCTCGTCCGCGGATCACCCCATCACGCCCGTAGTACCCCGTCACCCGCCGAACCATTCGAGACGTCCGACGGTGCACCGGCCCCCCGGCACGGTCATCGTGGGCGGCACGGCAGGTGGACCACCGTCCGGGGCTGGGCCACCTCCGGCCCGTCGAGGTAGGACTCCCACGGTGGTCCCGACGGGACGTACCCGTGCGCACCCGCCCAGGCGAAGGCCTCGTCGTAGGCGGCCGCGACGCTCCCGTAGTCGCCCTGGTGGAGCACGGTGACGGCCGGCCCGCCGGACAGGGCGGACGCGACGACACGGCCGGACGGCGTGACGGCGCCCGTCGCGGGAAACCCGGCCTCGACGTCGAAGCCGCCCCCGGCCGGGACGTACCGGCCGAACGGCGGCCCGGCGGGGGCGAGGCGCTGCCGGCCGAGTGTCTCGATGACCTCCCCGAAGGCACCGCCGAGGAACGCGGGGATCTCGGCGACGGTGATGTGGGTGCGGACGACGGCCGCGGGCTGCGGCCGGAGCTCGACGAGCTCCACCTCGCGGGTGCCATGGGTGTCGTGAGACTCGTGGCTGTCCTGCGCTTCGTGGGTTTCGTGGGTTTCGTGGGTCATGACGACCGCCTCTCTGTCGGTGCGACCGCCGGACGACGCCCGCGGCGCCGTGTCGTCCGACGACGTCACCCGGTGGGACGGCCCACCGGGACGAGGTAGAGCGGTGTGCGACCGGGCGCGACGGCGAAGTAGGTGGCCACCCGGGTCTCGTCGAACGCGCCGAGCGTCACAGCGCCGAGGCCCAGCGCGGTCGCCTGCAGAACGAGGTTCTGGGTGGCATGCCCCGCCTCGAGGGTGGCGTAGCGCTCCGCGCGCCCGCCGTACTTCACGGCCGTGCGCCGCACGGCCGCCGCGACGAGGACGACGGCGGCGGCCTGCCGCACCGGCTCCGAGCTCGTCGCGGCCACGACGAGGAACTCCCAGCCGCCGGCCGGGCGCCACTCCTCGACGCGGTGCCCGTCGGGCAGGTAGTGCAGGGTCGCCGGCCGGGTCGCGACGTACAGGTCGAGCGGGTATAGCGCCCCGGCCGACGGCGCCGTCCGGTACCCCGCTCCATGGGTCACCCCCTGCGCCGCCCAGAGCAGCTGACCGATCTCGGTCCGGCTGAGCGACTCGGCGGTGAACGTCCGGACCGAGCTGCGCCGCGCCAGCACGTCGGTGAGCGCCGGGCCACCGTCGCGGCGGGGCGCGGGCAGCGACGACAGGACGACGTCGCTCTGCGGCCCGCTGCCGCGGGCGGCACACCCGGTGACGACGACGCCCTGGGACAGCGCGGCCACGAGGACGGCCCGCCGGGCGACGCCGGGGTCGGCACTCATGAGCACTCCCGTCCCAGCACCCCTCTCGCAAACGATTCTCGCGCCGTCCGAGGCCCGTACACCAGGACGTGTCGCCCGCTCCTAGGGTGGTGCCATGGGTGGAGTCGCCATCGGCGCGCACGTCGACCAGGCCGATCCGATCGCGGAGGCCCGGGCGCGGGACACGAGCGTCGTCCAGTTCTTCCTCGGGGACCCGCAGAGCTACAAAGGGCCTGTCGTCGCGTACCCGGGAGGGGCGGTCGCGCTGCGGGCGGACGCCGACGCGTCGGGCGTGGACCTCTACGTCCACTCGCCGTACCCGATCAACGTCGCTGCGACGAACAACCGGATCAGGATCCCGGGGCGCAAGCTGCTCCAGCAGCACGTGCTCGCCGCTGCCGAGATCGGCGCCAAGGGGGTCGTCGTCCACGGCGGTCACCTCGGTGTCGGCGAGGACGCGGCCGTCGGCTTCGACAACTGGCGCAAGTGCGTCGACGGGCTCGAGCTGCCGGTCCCGCTGCTCATCGAGAACACCGCGGGCGGCGACAACGCGATGGCCCGTCGGCTCGAGGCGATAGACCGGCTGTGGGAGGCCGTGGGCAGGGCGTCGGGCGCGGACCGGGTCGGCTTCTGCCTCGACACGTGCCACGCGCACGCGGGCGGCATCGACCTGACCGACGTCGTGCAGCGGGTCCGTGCGATCACCGGCCGGATCGACCTGGTCCACGCCAACGACTCCCGGGACGAGTTCGACTCCAGGGCCGACCGGCATACGAACTTCGGCGCCGGGTTCGTCGACGCCGAGGCGCTCGTCGCCGTCGTCCGGGAGGCGGGTGCACCGGTGATCTGCGAGACCCCGGGCGGTGTCGAGGGTCAGGCCGCGGACATCGCCTGGCTGCGTGACCGGATCTGACGGACGGGCTGGCGGGCCCTGCCGCCGCCTCCTGGCGCCCGAACCCGGTGCCTGCGTCCCGCCGCCGTCTCAGGCGGTGAGGTCCAGCGGCGGCATCGTCGCCCAGAACCCGCACCTGTGCTCGGCGTCGTACCTGGCGTTCGTGATGACGGTGCTCCGGCCTCCCGCGCGCAGCGAGAGCGTCGAGCCGTGCTTGTCGAAGCGCGGCCACCGCACCTGCTCCGGCACGCCGGGGTGCCCGTGCCGGGTGAAGGCGCCCCAGTACCCGGTCATCTCGCGCGCCAGCCGGCGCTCCCCGGCGTCGAACAGCGGGGCGATCGGCGTCCCGTTGTCGAAGGACGGCCAGATGTACGCGAGCTCGGCGGCGTGCCCCGCGCCCCAGACGTACCCGGGGATCGGGGTCAGCCCGGGACCGGTGCGGTGGGCGAACTCATAGGCGTAGGTCCTCGTCCAGTGCGCGAACGTCCTGGTCAGGCTGCGGTTCGTGCACCCGCCGATGCCGGCGATGAGCCCTGCGTCGGTCTCGATCGCGCCGACGAGGTAGGCAGCGGTGAACCGGTCGGGCGTCGCGGGCCAGGGGTACTGAGCGAGAACGTCGTCGGCCCGGGTCGTGAAGACCGAGCGCACGATGCCTTCGTACGAGGCGCGGTCGGCGCCGATGAAGTCCTGCGCGAACGTGCGTCCCTCGTCGCGGTTCGCGCCGATGACGAGCGGCACGCGGGCGAAGCGGCCGGCGGCCACGGCGGACGCCGGAGCCTTCGGGAAGCTCGGCGTCCCGGACACGAAGCGTGCGCCGAAGTCACTGCTGGCATCGAGGAGCCGGCCTACCGGTGCGGCGCGCAGGCATGCGGCGGCGGTGGCCGGGTCGGCGCAGCCGGCGGCGGTGGCGAACGCGGTGCCGCGCTCGACGGCACGGGCCGGGGACTGGCTCGAGCAGGAGCCACTCTGGATCATCGCCCGGGCGAAGAGGCCGCGGGACCCCCGTGAGACCAGGTGACCGCAGACCGACCAGCCGCCCGCCGACTCGCCGTCGATGGTGACACGGTCGGCCCGCCCGCCGAACGCCCCGATGTTGCGGCGGACCCAGCGCAGCGCCGCCTGCTGGTCGAGGAACCCGTAGTTGCCGGCGTCCGCATTCTCGGCGGCCAGGCCCGGGACGCGCAGGAAGCCGAGGACGCCGAGCCGGTAGTTGAACGAGACACCGATGACGCCGGCCTCGCGGACGAGCTTCGACTCGTCGTTCTGCGCGCTGCTGCCGTTGACGAGACCGCCACCGTGGATGAAGACATGCACCGGGAGGCGGCCGTGGGCGGTGGTGCCGGCGGGGCGCCAGACGTTGACGACCAGGCAGTCCTCGGTCTCGCTGCGCGGGCCGTTCGTGCTCGGCAGCACCGGGCACGAGTTGCCGAACTGCGTGGCATCGCGGACCCCGTGCCACCGGGGTGCCTGCCTCGGTGCCCGCCAGCGCAGCGCACCGACCGGTGCGGCGGCGTACGGGATGCCGAGGAAGCGCTGCACGCCGTCGCTCGAGGCGCCGGCGACCGCGCCGCTGTCGGTCCGGACCACCGGCCGTGCACCGGACCACCCTGTGCCGGACGACGCCGTGCCGGACGACGCCGTGCCGGACGACGCCGTGCCGGACGACGCCGCGGCTGCGGGGAGCGCCCCGACCCCGGATGCGGACATCGCAAGGACCAGGGCGCCGAGGGCGGCGGCCCGGAGACGACGTGCCATGGCGTCCTCCTCGTCGAGGGTGCAGCACCCCGCGCGGTGGCTCCCCGGACGACATGGCGCCGAACCTGGCGCCAAACGGGCAAAACACCGCGACCAGGACGCTAGGGGTTCCCGGCGGCGCCGGTCAAGGTAGGGCAGGTCGACGTCCGGCGGCGTCCACCGGCCGAGACGTCCGGCGTCCCCACGGCCCGGCCCTGCGGCCGAAGGCTTGTCAGCGATCCGGGCCGGTTGGAGTCTTGACCGGCACGGACCCGGAGCAGCGCGCTTCCCTGGAGGGACACCATGACCAACCACGTGTACCGCGTCGTCGAAGTCGTGGGGAGCTCTCCCGACGGGGTCGACGAGGCGATCCGCAACGCCGTGGCCCGGGCCGCCGAGACGACGCGTCATCTGGACTGGTTCGAGGTGACCGAGATCCGCGGCTATATCGCCGACGGCACGGTCGCCCACGTCCAGGTCGGCCTCAAGCTCGGCTTCCGGCTCGAGGAGCCGGCCGTGGGCGGGTAGGACGCCACACGCCTCACCCGGGGGTGGCGAGGGACTCCAGCGGCCGGGACGGGTCGGCCAGGGCCGCGCGGTCGACGGGCCCGGCCTGTCGGACGAGGGCCTCGACGTGGTCGGTGACGTCCCAGACATTGACGTTCATCCCAGCGCGCACCCGGCCGTCGCGCAGCCAGAACACGACGAACTCCAGGGAGCCAGGGTCGCCACGGAAGACGACCTCGTCGTACCCGTCGGGTTCGACGTAGCCGGTGTACTCCATCCCGAGCTCGTACTGGTCGGTGTAGAAGTACGGGAGCCTTCGGTAGCTCTCGTCCCGGCCGAGCATCGACCGGGCCGCGGTCTTCGGCTGGTGGCGTGCGTTCGCCCAGTGCTCGACCCGGATGTGCTTGCCGAGCACGGGATGGAAGGCGTTCGCCACGTCCCCCGCGGCGAAGATGTCGGGGTCGGACGAGCGCAGGTGCTCGTCGACCTTCACGCCGTTGTCGACGACGAGGCCCGCCGCCTCGGCGAGTTCCACGTTCGGGGTGATGCCCGTGCCGACGACCACGCAGTCCGCCGCGACGTGCGTGCCGTCGCCGAGGCGCACGCCGGTGGCTCGGCCGCGCTCGCCGGTCAGCTCGGCGACGGAGATGCCGAACCGCAGGTCGACGTCGTGCCGGCGGTGCAGGTCCGCGAAGACCTGCGCGACCTCCCGGCCGAGGACGCGCAGCAGCGGCAGCTCGGCCATCTCCAGGAGGACGACGTCGACGCCGGCCTCCCGCGCCGCGGCTGCGGTCTCCAGACCGATCCAGCCGGCACCGACGACAGCGATCCGGGACGACGCGCCGAGGGCCGCCTTGAGCCGGTCGCTGTCCGCAAGGGTGCGCAGGTAGTGCACGCCGTCCAGGTCTGAGCCCGGCACCGGCAGCGTGCGCGGGGACGACCCGGTGGCGAGGAGGAGCTTGTGGTACTCGACGGCGTCCCCGCCGGCGAGGACGACACGACGGGCTTCGCGGTCCAGCCGGACGACCCGGTTGCCGAGCCGCAGGTCGACGTCGTTGTCGGCGTACCACTCCCGCGGGTTGACGTACGTGGACTCGCGGGTGTCCTTGCCCTGCAGATAGCCCTTGGACAGCGGCGGCCGCTCGTACGGCGGCTCGTCCTCCGCACCGACGAGGACGACCTGCCCGTCGAAGCCCTCCTCCCGCAGCGTCTTCACCGCGTTGGCCCCGGCCATCCCGGCACCGACGACGACGTGACCACCAGCCATGAGCGACCCCGCTTCCCGCGGAACGGACTGACGAGGGCCACGGTAGCCGCACGGCGGCTCTGTCGGCCCTCAGAGCCGCCCGCGGGCCGGCGCCCGGTCGCCGTCGTCGGGTTCGGGCATCGTCATCTCGAGGCGGAGCCCGAGCAGCCGGATCGGCCGTCCCGTCTCGCGCTTGGCAGCCAGGGCGAGGGCCTCGGACACGACGACGTCCGGGTCGGTCGTCGGCTCCGGCAGGGTGCGGCTGAACGTCTTGGTGAAGAAGGGCTTGTAGCGGACCTTGAGGGTGAGCCGGACGGCAGGTCGGCCCTCACGTTCGACGTCCGCGAGGACCTGCTCGGCGAGCCGACGGACCGCGGCGTCGACGTCGGCGGGCTCGGTGAGGTCCTGCTGGAACGTCGTCTCACGGCTGTGCCCGCGTGCGACCCACGGTGAGTCGTCGACGACGTCCGACCCGCGGCCGTGCCCGAGGGCCGAGTACCAGGCACCCATCCGCGGGCCGAACTCAGCGACGAGGACCTCGAGGTCGGCGTCGGCGAGCTCCCGGACGGTGCCGATCGCGTGCTTCTCCAGCCGCGCCGAGACCCTCGACCCGACGCCCCACAGCGCGATCGTCGGCCGGTCGGCCATGACCTCGAACCAGTTGGCCCGGGTCAGCCGGAACACCCCCCGCGGCTTGCCGAACCCGGTGGCGATCTTGGCTCGGACCTTGTTGTCGCCGATCCCGACCGAGCAGTGCAGCCCGGTCCCGGCGAGCACGGCCTCCTGCAGCCGGCGGGCGAACCTCTCGGGGTCGTCGGTCCGGACGCCGACGAACGCCTCGTCCCACCCGAGTACCTCGACGACGACTCCCTCGAACCTCCGGAGCACGGCCATGACCTCGGCCGACGCGGCCTCGTAGGCGGGCGCGTCGACGGGGAGGAGGATGGCGTCCGGCGCCTTGCGAGCGGCCAGCCGCAGCGGCATCCCGGACCCGACCCCGCGCTCGCGGGCGGCGTACGACGCCGTCGAGACGACCGCCCGTTCGGTCGGGTCGCCCCGCCCGCCGACGATGACGGGCAGCCCGGCGAGCTCGGGACGGCGCAGCACCTCGACGGCGGCGATGAACTCGTCGAGGTCCACGTGCAGCACCCAGGGCCGGCTGCCGACGTCCACCGGACCAGTGTCCACGCCTTCGGCCGGCGGCAGACGTCAGGCGGCAGATGTCAGGCGGCAGACGTCAGGCGGCAGACGTCAGGCGGCAGACGTCAGGCCTCAGACGGCAGACGTCAGGACGAGGGACGCCGGGCGATGACGTAGAGCCGGTCCGTCGTCTCCTCGCGCGCCGCGAGCGGCCCGCGCAGGTACCACTCGACGTCCACCAGCCCGGCCGACGACACCGCGGCGACGACGGCTGCCGGGTCGTGCAGGACGACGTCGAGCTCCACGTCGTGGTCGAACCACGACGAGAGGTGCCGGACCTCCTCGCCGGCGTGGATCGCGAGGACGAGGACGCCCCCGGGGGCCACGGGACGCGCGAGCGCGGCGACGGCGGTGGGCATCTCGGAGCCGGCGAGGTGGATCAGCGAGTACCAGGCCAGAACGGCGCCCCAGCCGTCGGCGGTCTCGGGGCGGATGAGCCGGGTCAGGTCGGCGACGTCGTAGCGGATGCCGGGGTAGCGCGCCCGAGCCTGCTCGACCATCTCCGGGGTGAGGTCGATGCCGCGGGCGTCCGCGCCGGCCGCGGCGAGGTACGCGGCGACGTGGCCGGGGCCGCAGCCGGCGTCGACGGCGGGGCGGGCACCGGCCCCGGCGGCGACCCGGTCGAGCAGCCACCGCTCGAACGGCAGACCGTCGAGCTCGGTCGCCAACCGGTCGGCGTAGCCGGCGGCGATCGCGCCGTACGTGGCGCGGACCCGGGCGTCCCGCGCGTCGGCGCCGTCCGCGAGGGGCTGCTCGCGGTCCACCGCGAGGCCGGCGGCGGGGGCGGCAGCTGCCGACTCGGGGACCGGGCCGAGCAGGTGCGCCCAGCGGTGGTCCTGCTGGCCAGGACGGCGCTCGAGCCGGAGCACGAGCGGGCTCTCTCGCGCAGCGAGGCGCTGGAGGCAGGCCTCGACGGCCTCCCGGTCGGCGAACGGGTGCAGCCGTTCCGTCCGCGTCCGCAGCTCGCCGGGCGCCTGCGCGCCGCGCAGGAGCAGCACGGTCACGAGCGCCCGCTCGTCCGCCGAGAGTCCGAGCACCTCGTCCAGGGTCTGGTGGTACTTCAGCGTCCGGCGTCCGGTGTCCGCCCACACGACGCGGAGCAGACCCCCGTCGCGCAGCGCCCGCGCTGTGGTCTCGACGGTCCGCTCGTCGAGGTCCATGACCGGGTCGCGGCTCGACGTCTGGTTGCACGCCGTCCGCAGCGCGGCGAGCGTCAGCGGGTACGTCGCCGGGACGGTGACCTGCTTCTCGAGCAGACATCCGAGCACCCTCTGCTCGACGGCATCCAGGACGGGCAGTTCGGCCATGGCCGTCAGCGTAGGGGCGGCTCTGCGTCGAGTCCGGGCAGCGCCGTCAGGGACCGGACGAGGGCCGCGAGCCTGCGCGTCGCGCCGCGGCCCTGGGACCAGCTCACCGCGTAGACGTCCGCCTCCGCCGACCGGGCGAGGAGGTAGTCGTCGCTCGTCACGAGCTCGTCGACGAGTCCGAGCTCCACGGCGCGGGTGCCGTACCAGTACTCGCCGGTGCCGACCTGCTCGACGTCGAGCTGCGGGCGGTTCCGGCCCACGAACTCCTTGAACAGTGCGTGGGTGTCCGCGATCTGGCTCGTGAGCTTCTCCCGCTTCTCCTCGGTGGTGCGGGTGAAGGGGGTGACCGTCCGCTTGAACTCGCCGCCGGTGACTTGCTCGAACTCGATGCCCGACCGGTCGAGGAGTCGGTAGATGTTCGGGATCTGGGCGATGACGCCGATCGAGCCGACGACCGCGAACGGCGCCGCGAGGATCCGGTCGGCGACGCAGGCCATCATGTAGCCGCCGCTCGCCGCCACCGTGTCGACGGCGACGACGAGCCGCACCCCGCGGCTGCGCACCCGCAGGAGCTGGGCGGCCGCGAGCCCCTGGTGCGACACGAGACCGCCGGGGTTCTCGAGCCGGACGACGACCTCGTCGCCGGGTCGGGCCACCCCGACGACCGCTGTGACCTCCTCGCGGAGCGCGGCGACCTCGGTGGCCCGGATGTCGCCGTGGAAGTCGAGGACGAACACCCGCGCCCGGGCACCGGACGGCCCGGGACCGGACAGCACAGCGCCGTCCGGTCCCGGGCGCCGCGCGTCGAGGGCCTTGCGCTGCTTGCGCAGCGCCCTCGCTTGCACCTTGGCCGCCTTCGCCGGCATCGTCTGCCGCCGGAGGGCGAACGCGAGGTCCTCGTAGGTCCGGTTGAGGTTGCGGACCTGCAGACCGTGTCGCCCCGAGCGTCGTCCGCGGGCGAACCGGTCGACGATCACCGCCGTCGCGACGAGAACCGTCACGATGGCCGCGACGACGGTGACCGCCTCGGCGAGGAACAGGCCGTACTCCTGCAGGAAGCTCATCCCCGCATCATCGGCGATCTCGGCAGGGCCGGGCTCACGGGCTCGTGATCGCCCGCAGGACGTCGAGCTGGCCGGCCCGGTCGCGCGGGACGGCCGGCGGCACCCCGCCGAGCATGTCGTCGCGCGATCCGAGCGGGCGGACGGGACCCGACGGCGACGACGGCGCCGATGACCAGCGCCGCCCCGAGCGCGACGAGCGGGCGGCGTCCGAGGGTGCCATGGCACTGGGGCCAGTCCCCGACGGCGGACGGCCGGGTCCTTACGACGTCGCTCACCCTCCGGGCCGACCCGCAGCGCTGAGGGCGACGACGGTGCGTTCAGCAGTCTCACTGTCGACGGCGTGCGCGAGGGTCACGTGTGACGGGCCGGTGCCGCCGCGCGTTGGTGTCAAGGTCCTGCGCCGTTGCGGGGCAGGCCACAGGTCGGTCCGGTCGCTCGCCCCGACCTGGTGTGGGCCGACGTGGGCGCCGGACGACCGATGGACGGCACGAGCGTGCGGCACCACGTTGTGCCGCCGAGGATTGCGAGGACCGGTGGACGACGCGGCGGACCAGGACGGCGGTCGGCTCGGCGCCCGGGCCGACGTTCAGGCCGACACCCACTCCGACGTCGCCCCCGCGGTCGACCCGCGTCGGATCGACGTCCGCGGCGTCGCGGTCTCCGATTCGGGCTGGGTCCGGGGAGACGACATGCTCGCCGAGGAGGCCGCCGAGGCTCTGCTCCCCGCGGCACCAGTTCGGCGGCCGTTGAGGCTAGAGACTGGGCGGCGGCGGGTAGAAGGCCGACGCATCGTCCGGCTCGGGAGACCGCGGCGACGGGACCTCGGGGTCGTCGACCGGGTGGGCGGCGAACAGCGGCGCGTACGGCAGGGACGCGGCCTCGCCAGCACGGATCGGCTCGTGCACCCGTTCGGGGACGAACGGCTCCGCGGTGACCGGCTCCGGCGCGGCCGTCCCGTGCTCGGGCGGGGGCTGCTCGTCGGCCCACTCGGCGGAGAACTCCGGGTGGCCGCGGTAGACCTGGGCGAGGGCCCGCAGGATGGTGGTCGCGTTCCGGCGCTCCCGTCGGGGCACGTCGGTCGAGCACGGCGCCGGGGCGAGGCCCGCGGTGACGATCCGCTCACAGACGTCGACGACGGCCCCGCGGGCGGCGATGTCGGCGAGCGACCGGGTCGGGCAGAACCGCTCGAGGTACAGCCCGTCGGCGGCCATCCGGTTACGGGTCACCGGGGTGTCCGGCATCGCGGTGAGCCGGGCGACGAGCGCCCACTGGCCGTCGACCGCCTCCCCCGCGCTCTGCGCGGAGCGGATCTGGACGGTGTTGTCCCCTTCGAAGTGGTTCTGGATGAGCCACCAGGGCCCGCTCGACCCGGCGCGCGCGGCCACCTCGTCCTCGTCGAGCCGGCGACGCAGGAACGCGACGAGCTCGACGCCCATGACACCTCCCACTCGCTGTTGTCTCGGCGTCCGTGGGCCAGGACTTGAGTCGGCGGCGCCGGGGCCTCGCGGGCTCCCGGCGCCGCCGAGGCGCAGGGTGGGGTGGTGGGTCGGGTCGCTCCGGGGGCCCGGCCGTCAGGCCGTGTAGCGCAGCGTCCGCTTGCCGGTGAGCCCCAGCAGCCGCTCGTACGTCGCACGCAGCGCCTCCGCGACCCGGACCCGCTCGACCCAGCGCTTCGCGGTGTCCGAGCGCGGTGCGGTGGTCTCCCGGGCTGCGGCGAGGGCGGCCTCGAGGCTGTCGACGAGGACGGCGGTGCCGCCGCCGCGGTTGTACGTGAGACATGGCCGCTGGGCGGCCGCCGGGCTGTCCGCGGGCAGCACCGCCCACGTGCCGAGGTCTGCACACGCCTCGGGCCAGATCGAGTGCGAGCCAGCGATCCCGGGGACGACGGAGACGTCGAGGCTCGACAGGTGGTCCCACAGCTGCTGGTCGCTGAGCCGGTCGTGGAGCACGAGCGAGCCGCCGGCACCGCGGACGACGGAGTCGACCCGGCCGAGCACGGCCTGGGCGTAGCTCAGGGCTCCGGCGTCCTGGACGGTCTGGTGCGCGTGGACGACGAGGTCGGTCCCGGGGGACCGGCGGACCGCCTGACCGAGGGCCGCGACGAGGGTCACCGGGTCCTGCCCGACCCGCAGGCTCCCGAGGTGGATCCCGACGCGCAGCCGGCCGCGGCCTCCGAGCCGCGTCGCGGGGCGGGGCTGGCGCATCCGGACGAAGTTCACGACGTGGGGGTGCGGCAGGACGAGCGGCTCGACGTCCCACCGCTTGCGCATCTCCTGGGCCCCAGGCTCGGTGAGGGTGGTGACGGCGTCCGCGGCGGGGACGAGGACGTCGAGCTGCGCGGCGAGCCGGGCGCCGTCCGGGGTCTCCGGGTCGCCGAGCGCGTAGCCGGTGACGACGAGCGGGGTACCGGTGGCCCGGACGAGCTCGACGGCGGCGCGGACCTCGTCCGGCTGCTGGCCGGGGCGAAGCCCGGCGACGTGGACGACGTCCGTCTCGCCGAGCCTGGCCCGCAGCCATGCAGTGGAGAAGGCGCCCCCGCGCGAGGGCCCGCCGGGCAGGCTCACCGTCGGCCGGTGCACGGCGTCCACGCCTTCCGGGTTCGCCAGGTGCCGCACGTACAGCCCCCGGCCGGGCAGGGTCGCTACGGTGATCCGGCGGCGCCCCTCCCACAGGACGGTGGTTGCGCGGCGGCGGGGTGCTCGAGGCATGGCAGAGCTCCTCTGGGGGCACGGGCATCGGTCGTTGGCTCGGGGCGGGCCGGTCGGGAACAGGGCATCGGGCGCCGTTCGCCGTCCCGGACGGTGCCTCGGGACCGTCGCGCCGCAACCATTCCCCCGATGACCATGTCTCAACCCTCTTTCGGTGTTCTCGTTTCCGGATTACTGCTGCAGGTATGCCTCTCCGGGCGCCTGGCGGGCTCGTATTGCGGGGGTTGCGGCGGCGGGCCGACGATCGGCCGGGCGCGTGTGACCATGCAGCGAGCGATGAGGAGGAGGAGGAGGACCCCTGCCGGAACCGAGCCTGAACATCGAGACGGTGATGGTCACCGCGCCGGACCGCGACACGTCGGAGACGTCCGAGTGGGCCGTCGTCCGGGTGGACGGCGAGATCGACCTCGCGACCGGCCCTGAGCTGCGTGCCCGTCTCATCTCCCTCGTCGAGCAGGGGGTGCGGCACGTCGTCCTCGACCTGTCGACAGTGCCGTTCCTCGACTCCTCCGCCCTCGGGGTCTTCGTCACCGGGTTGAAGCGGCTACGCATGGCCGGTGGCACCATGCGGCTCGCGGCGTCCCAGCCGGCCGCCCGCGCCGTCCTGAAGATCACCTCCCTGGACCGGGTGTTCTTCCGCTACCCGTCCGTCGAGGCGGCGCTCGCGGACGACACCGACGACGTCCCGCCGGCCGGCGACTGACGGTAGGCCGACGCGCCGCCACTTGGAGCGCATCGAGGCTGCCGTCCGCAGCGGACCCTCGACGAGCCCGGCGGTCTCTTTCGCGTCGCTCTCCTGCGCCTCGAGGTGG
Organism: uncultured Actinomycetota bacterium; assembly: GCA_963750565.1. GTDB lineage: Bacteria > Actinomycetota > Actinomycetes > Actinomycetales > Kineosporiaceae > R-H-3. The sequence goes on from CAVVRA010000005.1 coordinate 105,282, forward strand.
ACGATCACGACGTCGGCGCCTTCGCGGGCGACGGCTCGAGCGCGACATTCGGGTCGGTCGCGGTGAACTGGTCCTGCGGTGGCTGCTGGTCCTGCTGCGGCATCGGGACGGGCTCCTCGGCACTCGGACGGTCGTCGTCGGTCTGACAGTGGGCGATGCCCCGCTGCATGCGGGGTTCATGCCCGGCGGCGCCGACCCGGGCCGGAGGGCCTGCCCGGGCGCGACCGCGCCCCGTACGCTCGGGACCGTCGTGGCACCGACCGCAGGAGGCGGGGGCAGGGGTCGTGGACGTCGCAGGCGCTGGAGTCGTCGTCACCGGGGCGGGCCGGGGGATCGGCGCCGCGATGGCCCGCCGGCTCGCCGCCGAGGGGGCGCGGGTCGTCGTCAACGACCTCGACGCGGACGCCGCGCGCACGGTCGCCGCTGACGCGGGCGGCGTCGCCGCGCCGGGCGACGCGGCGTCCGAGGCCGGGGTCGCCGCCCTCGTCGCCGCGGCCCGCGACGCGCTCGGCGAGATCGACGTCTACGTCGCCAACGCGGGGGTCGACGTCGGCCGGGGGCTCGACGCGAGCGAGGCGGACTGGGCGCTCTCGATCGAGGTCAACGTGCTGGCGCACGTCCGTGCCGCGCGCCTGCTCGTGCCCGGCTGGGTCGAGCGAGGCCGCGGGCGCTTCGTCGTCACGGCGTCGGCAGCGGGGCTGCTCACGATGCTCGGCAGCCCGACGTACTCGGTCACCAAGCACGGCGCGGTCGCGTTCGCCGAGTGGCTGTCGGCCACGTACGGGCACCGCGGCGTCGTGGTCCAGGCCCTGTGCCCGCAGGGCGTCCGGACCCGGATGCTCGCCGAGGCCGGCCCGGCCCAGGAGGTGCTCGGCCGCGAGACCGTGCTCGCGCCGGACGACGTCGCGGCGGTGCTCGTCGACGGGCTCCGGGACGACGAGCGCTTCCTCCTCCTGCCGCACCCCGAGGTCGGCGACTACTACGCCCTGCGCGCCACCCGGCCCGAGCGCTGGCTCGCCGGGATGCGCAAGCTCCAGGCCAGGCTCGACGTCCACGACGCCGACGACGCCCCCGACAGCACGGACGACAGCACCGACGACAGCAGCGCGACGAAGGAGAACGCCTGATGGACTTCGGGTTCGACGCACGCACCGAGGAGCTGCGCAGCCAGGTGCTCGCATTCATGGACGAGCACGTCTACCCGAACGAGCAGACCTTCCGCGACCAGGTCGCGGCGCTCGACGACCGCTGGGCGTGGAGCCGGGCGCCGGTGCTCGCCGAGCTCCGCGCGGCGGCCCGGGCCGAGCGGCTGTGGAACCTCTTCCTGCCCGGGGAGCACGGGGCGGGGCTGACGAACCTCCAGTACGCCCCGCTCGCCGAGATCACCGGCCGGAGCATCCACCTCGCGCCGCCCGCCCTCAACTGCGCCGCTCCCGACACCGGGAACATGGAGGTGCTCGCGCTCTTCGGCACGCCCGAGCAGAAGAAGGAGTGGCTCGATCCGCTGCTCGCCGGCGAGATCCGCTCGGCGTTCGCGATGACCGAGCCGGACGTGGCGTCGTCCGACGCGACGAACATCGCGACGAGCATCGTCCGCGACGGCGACGACGTACGTCGTCAACGGCCGCAAGTGGTGGTCGACCGGCGCGATGAACCCGGACGCGAAGATCTTCATCGTCATGGGCCAGACCGAACCCGGACGCCGACCGGCACCGGCAGCAGTCGATGATCCTCGTGCCACGGGACACCCCGGGCGTCGACGTCGTCCGCGGCCTGGAGGTCTTCGGCTACGACGACCACGACCACGGCGGTCACGCGGAGATCCTCTTCACCGACGTCCGGGTCCCCGCGGAGAACCTCGATCGGCGGCGAGGGCGACGGCTTCGGCATCGCGCAGGCCCGGCTCGGGCCGGGCCGGATCCACCACTGCATGCGCTCGATCGGCATCGCCGAGCGCGCCGTCGAGCTCATGTGCGAACGGGCCGTCGGGCGCGTCGCGTTCGGCACGGCGCTGGCCCGAGCAGGGCGTCGTCCGGGAGTGGATCGCGCAGTCCCGGGTCCGCATCGAGCAGCTGCGCCTGCTCGTGCTCAAGACCGCGTGGCTCATGGACACCGTGGGCAACAGGGGCGCGCACATCGAGATCCAGGCGATCAAGATCGCGGTGCCGGAGACCGTCCAGTGGATCCTCGACAGGGCGATCCAGATCCACGGCGCCGGCGGGTTGTCGCAGGACTTCCCGCTCGCCGAGTCCTTCGCCGGCGATCAGGAGCCTGCGGCTCGCCGACGGGCCGGACGAGGTGCACCGGATGTCCCTGGCCCGGGCGGAGATCCGCCGCCGGACGGGGCGGTAGCGCCGCGAGCTGCAGCGGGCGCTGTCGGACGATGCGCCGCCACGTGACGCAGACACCGCGAGCTCACCCGGCGGTACGGCCGACGGTTGGGCAACCGTCTACGGTGTCGAGCCATGGCTGACCGCGTGCCGCTGTCCCTGCTCTACCGCGAGGCGCGCGAGCGGCTCACGAGGGTCGCCGCGAGCGTCGACGACGACAGCGTTCCGGTCCCGGCCACGCCCGGCTGGACGTTGCACGACGTCGTCGCGCACGTCACCGGGGCGGCCGAGGACGCCGCGAGCGGGCGCGTCCCGACGGCCGGCCCGACGCCGGAGTGGACGGCGGGTCACGTTGCACGCGGCGGGGACGCCACGACGTCCGAGCTCCTCGACCGTTGGGCCGTGGCGTCGCCTGCCGTCGAGGCCCTGCTCGACCGGACGCCGATCTGGCCGCTCGTCTTCGACGCGACGGCGCACGAGCACGACGTCCGCGGCGCCGTCGGCGACCGCGGCGCACGGGACAGTGTCGGGGTCGTCCTCGGCGCCAAGCTCCTCCTCGGCACGCTCACGGTGGAGGCGCCGCTGCGTGTCGTCACCGAGCACCACGACGTCCGGGTCGGGCCGGAACACGCAGACCCGGAGCGTGCGGAGCACGTCCTGCTGCGGACGACGGACTTCGAGGCGTTCCGCTGGCGGCTCGGGCGGCGCAGCCGCGCACAGCTCGCGGCGATGGACTGGTCCGCCGACCCGGAGCCGTTCCTCGATCATCTCTGCGTGTTCGGGCCCGCGGAGCACGACGTCGTCGAGTAGCCGGTAGCACCGTCGTCCATGACGGCGCCCCCGCAGACCCAGCTCGTGCCGGACCGGACGCGGCACCGGCGCAGGCTCGGGTGGGCGCTGCTCGGGGTCCTGCTCTTCTCGCTCTCGATGCCGATGACGAAGGTCGCCGTTCGCGGGTTCGACCCGCTCCTCACCGCGACCGGCCGGGCCGGCATCGCGGGCGCGTTCGGTCGCGGACCTGCTCGTCGTCGGAGCCGTCGTCGGCTCGTCCTGGTGCTACGTCGAGGGGCCTCCGTCCCCACGCGCGATGCGCGGCTGGTACGTCATCTCATGGGTCGACGCCCTCGCGCTGCCGGTCACCATTCCCCTGACCGTGGTCATCGCGTTCACGACCCACGACGCGTACGACCCCGGCCGGGCCGAGTGGCTGTGCCTGGTGGGCTCGGGGTCTCCTCGATGCATCTCGGGTTCTTCGCCGGGTACCGCGGACTGGCCATGCCGGGATAGCGCACGGCGGGCAGGTGCAGCAGCTCCAGGCGCTCCGCACGCTCGTCTGGTCGGCGCTGTTCCTCGGCGAGACCGTGACCCTCGCCGCCATGCTCGCCGCCGGCGCGGTCATCGCGTCGATCGTCTGGGCCCAGCGCGGCCGGCAGTCCCGGGTCGTCGCAGCGCAGGAGTGACAGCACTTGCGGATGCGCGCACCAACACGAGGGTGTTGCGCTGACCCCGACCCACCGGCGTGCGGCTGCGGAGGCGGTCACCGCCCCCTGCTGGCACCGTGGCGACGTGGCTTCGTCGACAGGCAGCGCGCCCATCGTGCTCGGTGGCCGTTACGTGCTCGGAGGTCTGCTCGGCCGCGGCGCGGTCGGGACGGTGCACGCGGCGTACGACACGGTGCTCGAGCGTGACGTCGCGGTGAAGGTCTGGCGCGGTGCGGACGGCGACCCGCGGACGATCGAGCGGCTCGCCCGGGAGGCCCGGGCCGCCGGTCGGCTCAGCGGCCCGCGCGTCGTCGCGGTGCTCGACGTCGACCCCACGGCCGAGCCGCCGTACCTCGTCATGGAGCGGCTCCCCGGGGTGACGTGGGCCGATGTGCTCCGCGACGCGGTCCCCGGGGACGCCACCTCGACCGCGGTCCTCGTCGACGTCCTCGCCGCGCTGGCCGACGCGCACCCGACGGGCGTAGTGCACCGCGACGTGAAGCCGGCGAACGTGCTCCTCAGCGAGGACGGCCGGGCAAAGCTCGGGGACTTCGGGATCGCGACCGCCGTCGACGACACCCGGCTCACCCGCTCCGGGGACGTCGTCGGGACGGCGCCCTACCTCGCGCCGGAACGCCTGCACGACGCGGAGCCGACCGCGGCGTGTGACGTCTGGTCCGTCGGGGTCATGGCGTACGAGGCGTTCTCGGGGCGTCGGCCCTTCGACGGGGACAGCCCGATCGCCGCCGCTCTCTCGGTGCTCCGCGGCGACCACCCGCCGCTCGACGCACTGCGGCCCGACCTGCCCGACGACGTCCTCGGGGTCGTCGCCGCCGCGCTCGCGCGGGAACCGGCGGACCGGCCGGACGCCGCGACCTTCCGCTGGACCCTCGAGGCGACGCTGCCGCCGACCGATGGGCGCGGCGACCCGATGCTCGCTGCGTTCGTGGGGCAGGCGCTCGAACGACGGGCGGACCTCGCAGCGCCGGCGGCACGGGGTCCCGGGCCTGGCGCCGGGTCCGCGGACGGAACCACCGTCCTCGGCGGCCTCTCCGGGGTCGCGCTCCTCGAGCGACTCGTCGGTGCTCCTGCCGACCGCACCGGCGCAGGTCCGGCCAGGCCGCCCTCCCCGCTCCGGCGGTTCGCGCCGGCGGCGGCGGTCGTGCTCGCCGCGGCGGCGGCCGGGGTCGGGCTCGGGCAGGCCGTCGGCGGCGGCGACGGGTCCTCCGCGGCGGGATCCGGGACGCCCCGGCCGGCGCCGACCACGGCAGGCGCGGCGGCCCTACCGCCGCCGCCGACGAGCGGACCGACGGCCCGGACCGTCGCCGTTCGGACGACCTCCGCGGCACCGACGCGGCCACCCCCCGTCCGGACGACGTCCACGCGCGCCCGGGACGCCCGGACGACTGTGAGCGATCGCCGGGTCGGCCACGCCGCCGGCGGTGACACGAAGAAGGGCAAGAAGGCGGGCAAGGGCAAGAAGGCCGGCAAGGGCAAGAAGGCCGGCAAGGGCAGAGACCATGGCGACGGCTGAGCGGCGTCACCCGACGCGCCGGCCGGGCAAAGCCTTCCACCGGGCCCCGCGATCCCGGAGGCTGGGGGCATGACTCAACCCCCCGGCACCGAGGAGCTCCTCGAGCCGATCGACCCTGCGGCGTCCTTGCGGCTCATCGCGGCGACCGACGTCGGCCGGATGGCCGTCGTCGTCGACGGCCGGCCGGTCCTCGTCGTCCTCAACCACGTGCTCGACGGCGAGGAGATCTTCTTCCGGACCCGGGCGGACGCGACGCTCGCGACCCTCACCGACGAGGGTCACGCCGTCCATGCGTGCTACGAGGTCGACAACGCGTTCACGCCGGGACGGTCGGGGTGGTCGGTCATCGCGACGGGCCTGCTGCACCGCGAGAGCGACCCTGCGCGGGTCGCTGCGGCACGGGAACGGATCGAGGCGTGGGCCCGGGGCGAGCGGGACACCGTGCTCCGGCTCGAGATCACCGAGCTCACCGGACGGCGCGCCGGGCCGCTGTAGGCCGGTCCCGGGGTCGCCTCGGGGACGTCGACGGCCGACGGCAGTCACCGGGAGTGCATGTCGGTGCCGCCGGCTGGGTACTGGCGGGTCCTCGACGACGTCCACGAGGGGACCTTGAGATGACGCCGGCGTCCGGCCGCAACCAGCTCACGAAACACCGACCCGCAGCAGGCCGTCGACCAGGCCGGCAGTCGCGACGGTCGGGATGGGCGGCGCTGTGGCGCTGCTCGTCATCGTCTTCGTCGCTTACTACTGCGGTGGGTACGTCGCGGGGCTGGATGGCCCGCTTCAGCGGTGTCGAGCAGCGTGTCGCGGTGTGGCTGTGGACCGTGCTCGTGGCGCTCGTCGTCGGGGGCGTCGGCGCTGCCGCCGGCATCGAGTACGACGTCCTCGGCCGGCTCAACGCGTTCCCGCGGATCCCGGTCGAGGGCAGCGTGACGACCGCGGGCATCGTGAGAATCCTGCTCGCCGCCGTCGTGGCGCTCCTCGGCGCGATCGCGGGGGGGGGCTCGCCGGGATGCGCTTGCACCGCAAGGTCGGCAGGGCAGGCCTCGGTCGCTGACCTCCGACCACGCCGTACCCCGGGCCCACGCCGCGGCCAGGTCGGCATGGCAGCATCTGCCACGACCTTGTCGACGGTTCGGCGGCTCCGGGCCCGATGCTGTCCGGACGCGCCCGTGGTAGACATTCGCGGCGAGGGCCGACGGTGGTCCTGACGGCGGATGAGGTTCGCGATGGCGCGCTACGGAACGATGTTCGGCCCCGACTACACGTTCCTCGGTGTGCCGATGTGCAACCTCGACGACGAGACCACCTGGGCGGACGCGCAGGCGGTCGTGATCGGGGCCCCGTTCGACGGCGGCACGTCGAACCGGGCGGGCGCGCGGTTCGGCCCGCGCGCGATCCGCGCCGCCTGCTACCTCGATCACGACGGCTCCCGGCCCTCGCTCGCCCTACGGACCGACGCCCTGCTCGACCTGCGCGTCGTCGACATGGGCGACGTCGAGATGTACTCGGGCGAGATCGCGCGCTCCCTCGACGCGCTCGACCAGGTCGTCACGAAGGTCGCGACCGCGGGGAAGATCCCGGTGGTCCTCGGCGGCGACCACTCGATCGCCCTGCCGGACGTCACCGGCTGCGCCCGGGCCGTCGGCTGGGGCCGGGTGAGCGTCGTCCACTTCGACGCCCACGCCGACACCGGCAACCTCCAGTTCGGCTCGCTCCTCGGGCACGGGCAGCCGATGCGCCGGCTCATCGAGTCCGGCGCCGCCCGCGGCGACCGGTTCCTCCAGCTCGGGCTGCGCGGCTACTGGCCGGAGCCGGAGACGCTCTCGTGGATGGCGGAGCAGAACATGCGTTCTTACGAGATGACCGAGATCGTCCATCGCGGTCTCGACGCCTGCCTCACGGAGGCCTTCGCGATCGCGACCGACGAGTGCGGCGGGGTGTTCCTGTCCGTCGATGTGGACGTCGTCGACCCCGGCATGGCACCCGGCACCGGGACGCCGGAACCGGGCGGCCTCACGAGCCGGCAGCTGCTCGACGCCGTCCGGCGGATCTGCCTCGAGCTGCCCGTCGTCGGCCTCGACGTCGTCGAGGTGTCGCCCGACCACGACCACGCCGACGTCACCGCGATGCTCGGCAGCCGCGTCGTCCTGGAGGCACTGTCGGCGATCGCTCGCAAGCGTGCCGTCGAGGCCGGGACGATGCCGCCGTTCGACCCTGCTCGGCCGCTCCTCGAGGGTCGCTGACGCCGCCACGAGCCTCCGGGCGCGGGGCCTGTCAGGTGACGAGCGCGCGGTGCGGGTGCCGACGACGGCCCCAGACCAGGTAGGCGATCGGCCCGACCGGCTGGATGACGAGAACCGGCCACCACCGGGCCTTGACGCCCTTGACCTCCGACCGCGGCCGGAACCACAGGTCGACGGCTGCGGTCGCGGTGAGCGCGACCTCCACCGAACCCAGGGTGAGGATCGCTGCCTGCTGCCACCCGGTGAGCTCGGACCACGTCCTGTGCGCCTTCATCGCCACCCCGCAACGCCGGGACCGGACCCGGGACCGGGCCCGGATCCAGGCTGGCCGTCGGGGGCCGCGTCGTCGAGGGGCGCAGGTCCCTCGCAGGTCCCGCGGCCTGCTCGTGGCCGCCCTCGGCGACCTCGTCGGGATCCGAGCGTCACGGGACCTTCGCCGAGGCCGACGCCCAGCGCTGGTCGCCGGCGGGCTCGCGGGGACGCGACCCGTTCCGCGCGAGGGTCGTCCCGACCGGGGACGGCGAGGCGGTGATAGGTCGCGGACGTGCGACATGAAGGCCGGCATCGTGGCGTCCCTCGCCGCCCTGACCGCCGTCCGCGGGTCGGCGTCCGGCGGCGGGAGTGTCGCCGTGCACAGCGTCGTCAGCGAGGGGGACGGCGGGCTCGGTGCGTTCGGCACGCTCGCGCGAGGGCACACCGGCGACGCCCCGGGTTCGTGCCACCGGCCACCCTCGGCCGCGGATGGCATCGTGGGGGCCATGACGTCCGACCCGGGCGCCGAGGCGCTGTTCTTCGCGACGCCCCAGGACTGGCGCCGATGGCTCGAGGCCCACGCCGCCACGGCGTCCGAGGTCGTCGTCGGGCTCCACAAGCGAGCGACCGGCCGGCCGTCGCTGACCTGGGCCCAGTCGGTGGAGGAGGCGCTGTGCTTCGGCTGGATCGACGGCGTCCGGCGCAGCCTCGGCGACGGTGTGTACACGATCCGGTTCAGCCCGCGCCGTCCGGGCAGCCACTGGAGCCGGGTCAACGTCGACCTCGTCGGCCGGCTCGAGGCCGAGGGCCGGATGACGGACGCGGGGCGGGCGGCCTTCGCGGCGCGAACCGAGGAACGGACGGCGAAGTTCGCCTACGAACAGCGCACCGAGGCAGTCCTCGAGCCCCAGCACGAGGCGATGTTCCGGGCCGACCGCGCGGCGTGGGCATGGTTCTCCGCTGCGGCGCCGTACTACCGGCGCACCGCGACGTACTGGGTCGTCAGCGCCAAGAAGCCCGAGACCCGGTTACGCCGGCTCGAGACCCTCATCGAGTGCTCGCGGGAGGGTCGCCGCATCCCGCAGCTCGCCCCGCCGTCGTCCGGCTGACGGCGCGGCTGCGCGGACCCTGACCGCGACGACCCGGACGTCGACCCCGTCAGTGCTGGTACCGGTGGGCGACGGCGTGGCCCCTGCCGCGCTTGATGAGCGCGCGGTTGACCGGCACGGTGACGACGAAGGCGATCGCGAACGAGACGGCGAGCGAGCCCCAGAAGAGGGCCGACGACAGGCCGGCGTCCGTGGCACCCGGGATCGCGAGCACGATGGCGTTGTCGACGATCTCCATCGTCATGATCGAGACCGTGTCCGCCGCGAGCGCGATGCCGAGCGCCGCGCCGAGGGCGAGCCCCGACCGGAGCATCGGCACGAGCGTGAAACCGTAGCCGAAGACGAACGCGAGGGCGACGGCGAGCACGATGCTCGGACCGTTGCCCCAGCCGAGGGCGGTCGCGACGACGAGACCGAGGACCTCGCCGATGGCGCACCCGGCGAGGCAGTGCAGCGTCGCGACCACGGCGAGCCCGGTCATGCCGTGCGGCGCGACAGCCGGGGCTGGATGTGTCGTGCCGGTGGATGTCGGGTGGTGGGCGTGTTCGGTCATGGCGACTCCAGCGATACCCTCCGGAGGTATTACCTCAGGCCTTGCCCATCCGATGATCCTTCTAGTCCTTCGGGCCGCCGGCGACATAGAGGACCTGACCGCTGACGAAGGAGGCCTCGTCGCGGACGAAGAACGAGACGGCCGCGGCGATGTCCTCCGGCCGGCCGACCCGGGCGACCGGGATCTCCTTCGCGGCGTGCTCGACGAAGGCCTCGAACGGCACGCCGAGCCGCTCGGCCGTCGCCTTCGTCATGTCGGTCTGGATGAACCCGGGCGCGATCGCGTTGACCGTGACGCCGAACTTGCCGAGCTCGATGGCCAGGGTCTTCGTGAAGCCCTGCAGGCCTGCCTTGGCCGCCGAGTAGTTCGCCTGGCCGCGGTTGCCGAGGGCAGAGGTGCTCGAGAGGTTGACGATCCGGCCGGACCTGGCGTCCGTCATGTACGTCTGCACGGCGCGGCTCATGAGGAACGACCCGCGCAGGTGGACGTTCATCACCGCGTCCCAGTCCTGCTCGGTCATCTTGAACAGCAGGTTGTCCCGGGTGATCCCCGCGTTGTTCACGAGCACCGTCGGCGCCCCCGAGCGTCTCGGCGACCCGGGCCACGGCCGCGGCGACGGCGTCCGCGTCGGCGACGTCCACCCCGACCGCGAGCGCCCGGCCTCCGGCCGCCTCGATCTCGCCGACCGTGCCCGCGCAGGCCGCCTCGTCGAGGTCGAGGACGCCCACCGCGAACCCGTCGGCCGCGAGCCGCCGGGCCACCGCCGCCCCGATCCCGCGTGCGGCGCCCGTGACGATCGCGACCCGGCCGGCGGGCTGCTGCTGCGGGGACTGGCTCATGGGTCTGGCTCCCTTGCCTCGGTGTCCGCCGCGCGCGTCGCGGCCCCACCGTTCTACCCGACCGTCGCGGGGGACCCGGGGTGACCCGCGCCACGCGCCGCCCCGGTCGTGAGGGCAGAGCTGCGGACAGCGTGTGCACGACGGGAGCGGCCCCGTCGCCTCGCCTGCCGAGTCCTCGCGCCGTCGACGCTCGACGACCTCCTCGGCAGCGGAAGAGCCTCGCGCTCCTCGAACAGGACCGCCACCGGGCCTGCCCCCTCGGCGTCCGCTCCGCCAGGATGGCCCGTGTGACCCTCCTCGAAGACACGGCCGTCTGCGACCTGCCCGCGGTCGAGCAGGTCGCGCTCCTGCGGGCCCGCGAGCTGTCGGCCAGCGAGCTCCTCGCCGCCCACCGGGCGCGGGTCGAGGCGCTCGACGGCATCGTCAACGCCGTCGTCACGCGGACCTGGGAGCGCGCCGAGGCCGACGCGGCCGCGTGCGACGCGGCCGCGGCCCGCGGCGTCTGGCGCGGCCCGCTCCACGGGCTCGTCACCGCGTTCAAGGACCTCGACGACACCCGCGGCATCCGGACGACGTACGGCTCGCCCGTCTTCGCCGACCACGTGCCCGACGTCGACCACCCGGTCGTCGCCCGGCTCGTCGCCGCGGGCGTCGTCACCGTCGGCAAGACGAACACCCCCGAGTTCGGGGCGGGCTCGCACACGTTCAACCCGGTCTTCGGGGTGACCCGGAACCCCTGGGCACCCGCGTTGTCCGCCGGCGGGTCGAGCGGGGGCGCCGCGGCGGCGGTCGCCGCAGGGATGCTCTCGCTCGCGGACGGCTCGGACGTCGGCGGCTCGCTGCGGAACCCGCCGGCGTTCTGCGGGGTCGTCGGACTGCGCCCGTCGGTCGGCCGCGTCCCGAACACCGGCCCCGGGCACCAGCACCACCGGATGCCGACGCACGGCCCGATCGGCCGGTGTGTCGACGACGTCGCTCTCGGCCTGTCGGTGATGGCCGGCCCCGACCCGCGGGGGCTGCTGTCGCTCCCGGAGCCGGGTTCCGGCTTCGCGCCGCCGCTCGAGCCCCTCGCTGCGCTCGCGGCGTCCGGGCCGGGGGAGCGGACCGGGCGCCCGCTGCGGGTCGCGCTGAGCCTCGACCTCGGCGGCCTGCCGGTCGACCCCGTGGTCCGGCTCGCCGTCCGGACCGCCGCGGACACCCTCGCGGTCCTCGGCTGGGATGTCGAGGAGGCCGACCCGCCGCTCGACGGCGCCGACGAGTGCTTCGCCGCGCTCCGGGCGTTCATGTACGCCGGCGACCTCGGCCGTCGGCTGGGACCGGACGACGTCCGGCGGCTCAAGGAGACGGTGCAGCTCGAGATCCGCGAGGGCCTCGCGATCCGGACCGACCAGGTCGCGGACGCCTTCGCCGCTGAGACCACGCTCGCGCAGCGGGCGGCGGAGTTCTTCGCCCGCTACGACGTCCTGCTCGCGCCGACGGCGCAGGTGCTGCCGTTCCCCGTCGAGCAGGAGTGGGTCACGGTCGTCGACGGCGTCCCGATGGAGCGCTACACCGATTGGATGCGCATCTGCACGCGGCTTTCGGTGCTCGGCGTCCCCGCGGTGTCGCTGCCCGCCGGGATGGCGCCGACGCCGGACGGCGTCCATGTCCCCGTCGGGCTGCAGCTCGCCGCCCGGCACGGCGCCGACCGGTTCCTCCTGCGCGTCGCCAGGGCCGCCGAGGACGCGCTCGGCCGGCTCGGGACGCCGCCGCTGCACCCGCTCGCCGCCGGACGGTGACGACCTCGACGATGGCGACCACGATGGCGACCACGATGGCGACCACGATGGCGACGAGGGCATCACCCTGGTGCACCGCACCCCCGGCGACTCGTAGGGTGGACCCGGTCGCGAGGCGGGGGGCTCCCGGGCCGCGGCGCGTGGGAGGCGGAACAGGTGGCCGAGAAGTGGCGGCGGTGCGCCCAGTGCCGCAAGGTCAAGCCGGTCGAGGACTTCGACGGTGACGAGCAGGCGTGCCGGACGTGCCTCACCGCGCCGGCCCGCAAGACGCCGAGCCGCGCCGGCGCGGTGACGACCCGACGGGTCTCGGCGGCCGCCGGTGAACCGCAGCCGGCGACCGGCGGCATCGACGCGGCCGCTGGCGCGGCGGAGGCGCCCGCACCCGTCGTCCGGACCGTCGCGCCGCGTGACCTGCGCGGCCGCGGCGATCATGAGGTGCGTGCCCGGCGGGCCCGCGTCCGGGCGCTGGACCGGCTCGCGGCGGAGTACCCGGACGACTTCGCGCGGCTCCTCGCCGACGAGCGCCGCAGCGAGGGCCTGGGCTGAGGAGGACGCCATGGACGTCGCAGGATCCGTCGCGCTCGTGACCGGCGGCGCCTCCGGGCTCGGGCTCGCGACCGCCCGCCGGCTGTCGGCGGCCGGCGCGACGGTCGTGATCGTCGACCTGCCGGCCTCAGAGGGTACGAGCGTCGCCGCGAGTCTCGACGGCGCTGTCTTCGCCCCGGCGGACGTCACGGACGAGGACCAGGTCGCCGCCGCCGTCGAGCGTGCGACCGGCCTCGGGACGCTGCGGGTCGTGGTGAGCTGCGCCGGCATCGGCCCGGCGAGCCGCACCGTCGGCACGTCCGGCCCGCATCCGCTCGACCTGTTCCGCACCGTCGTCCGGGTCAACCTCATCGGCACCTTCAACGTCATCCGGCTCGCCGCACAGGCGATCGCCGCGACCGACCCGGTGCCCGCGTCGATCGGGCCGGACGCCGAGGGCGCGACGGGCGAGGAGCGCGGCGTCGTCGTGAACACCGCGTCGGTCGCCGCGTTCGACGGCCAGATCGGGCAGGCCGCCTACTCAGCCTCCAAGGGCGGGATCGTCGGGATGACGCTGCCGATCGCGCGGGACCTCGCAACCCTGAAGATCCGCGTCGTGACGATCGCGCCGGGGCTGTTCAGGACCCCGCTGCTCGCCGGGCTGCCCGAGGACGTGCAGGAGTCCCTCGGAGCCCAGGTGCCGCACCCGAGCCGGCTGGGCCGGCCGGAGGAGTACGCCGCGCTCGTCGAGCACGTCGTGGCGAACCCGATGCTCAACGGCGAGGTGATCCGGCTCGACGGGGCGATCCGGATGGCGCCGCGCTGACCCTCGCGCCGACCCTCACCGGCCGCTGCGGGGAACGCCGGAGCATGCCCCGCTCGTCATGCGGGTGGGGGCGACCACGGTGGACGCCGCGCGGACCTGGCAGGAGAGTGGCACGGTGAGCGAGCTGCGGGACGGCCCGGTCATCCCGGTGTCGGAGGCCGACGAGCATCGCCGCCGCGGGCTGCGGCGGATGAAGGCGGTCGCGCTGTCGCTCCTGCTCCTCGCCGCCGTCGTGTACGCGCTGACGCTCGGCCTCGACGGCGGGTGGGGTTTCGTCAACGCCGCGTCGGAGGCCGCGATGGTCGGCGCCCTCGCCGACTGGTTCGCCGTCACCGCGCTGTTCCGCCGTCCGCTCGGCCTGCCGATCCCGCACACCGCGCTCATCCCGACCCGCAAGGACGCCCTCGGCCGCAGCCTCGAGGAGTTCGTCGCGACGAACTTCCTCGCCGAACGCGTCGTCCGCGACCGGGTTGCCCGGGCCCGGATCGCCGAACGCGTCGGGGTCTGGCTCGCCGACGCGCGGCACGCCGAACGCGTCACGGCGGAGCTCGCGACCGCGACCCGGGGCGCCCTGCGGGTGCTCCGGGACGACGAAGTCGCGACCCTGCTCGAGGAGGTCGTCCTGCGTCCGGTGCTCGCCCGGCCCTGGGGGCCGCCGGCCGGTCGGCTGCTCGACCGGATCGTCGCGGACGGCGCGCACCACCGTCTCGTCGACCTCGGCATCGTCGAGCTCGAGGTGTGGCTGCGTGAGCACGAGGACCTCGTGACGTCTCTCGTGCTGGAGCGGGCGCCGGTATGGACGCCGCAATGGCTCGACGACAGGATCGCCCACCGGGCGTACGTCGAGGCATGCAAGTGGGTCGTCGACGTCCGGGACGATCCGCGACACCGCGCGCGACTCGCCCTCGACGACGCCCTCGGCCGCCTCGCGAAGGACCTGCAGGACGACCCGGACACCATCGCCCGGGCCGAGGCGCTCAAGGAGCGGGTCGTCGCCCACCCGGGCGTGCGGGACGGCATCGAGCAGCTGTGGGCCACCGCCCGTGCGGTGCTCATCGAGGCCACCGAGGACCCGAACAGCGACCTGCGCCTGCGGACCCGGGCGGGTCTGCTCGCCTTCGGCGACCGCCTCGCCCGCGACATCGGGCTGCAGGGGAAGGTGGACACGTACGTCGTCGACGCCGTCGGACACGTCGTCTCGACCTACCGCGACGAGGTGTCCTCGCTGATCTCCGAGACCGTCGAGCGCTGGGACGGTGCCGAGGCGTCGCGCCGGATCGAGCTCCACGTCGGGCGCGACCTGCAGTTCATCCGGATCAACGGCACCGTCGTCGGCGCGCTCGCGGGGCTCACGATCCACACCTTCTCGGTGCTCAGCGGACGGGTGTGACCGGGGCGGCCGAGATGAGCGGGTCATGACCGGCCCGGACGAACGGCAGCGGCGCGACGAGAACCACGAGCACGACGAGCACGACGAGCCCGAGCGTGATGGTTCGTGCGCTGCAGCAGCCCGTCCGGTGCATCGTTCGAGGGTCCCGTCCCCGATGCGGGAGGATCGGCCCGTGCGGGCCCGGCGACTCGACGACGCCGCGGGGTCCTTCCGCGAGGCGGTCCGCTCCTGCGTCCGTTCCGCCCGGCTGCTCGCCCTGCCGGCCGGCGCGGTCGCCCTGACCGTCGAGGGCGCCGTCCGACGGGCCGCCGGCCAGGACCCCGAGCTCGTGCGCCGCCGCCAGCGCGAGCGCAACGTCGCCCGGACCCGGCGCGTCCTCGGCGACCTCAAGGGCGGCGCGCTCAAGGCCGGACAGCTGCTATCGACGGTCGAGGCGCTCTTCCCCGCCGACCCGGAGGAGACCTGGCGGCAGGCGCTCACCGGCCTCCAGGAGGACAACCCGGGCATGCCGTGGCCGACCGCGCGCGCGGTGCTCGCCGCCGACCTCGGCCCGGACTGGGCGGAGCTCTTCGACAGCTTCGACCCCGTGCCGTCCGCAGCGGCGTCGATCGGCCAGGTGCACCGCGCGTGCTGGACGGGGGACGGCCGGCCGGTCGCGGTCAAGGTCCAGTACCCCGGGGTCCGGGAGGCGATCGTCGCCGACGTCCGGGCGCTCTCTGTGGCGACTCGCGCGGTGTCCGTCGTCGCCCGCGGGCTCGCCCTCCCGCCGCTGGTCACCGAGCTGCGGACCCGGCTGCTCGAAGAGCTCGACTACATCCGGGAGGCCGAGCACCAGCGCCGGTTCGCCGCCGCCTACCGGGACGACCCGGACGTCGTCGTGCCGGGCGTCGTCCGGGCGACGCCGCGGGTGCTCGTCCAGGACTGGCTGGACGGCGTCCCGCTCGCCCGGGTCGCGACGTCCGGCACGCAGCGCGAGCGCGACCGGATCGGGCTGCTCTACCAGCGGTTCCTGCTCTCCGGCCCGGCCCGGTGCGGGCTGCTCCACAGCGACCCGCACCCGGGGAACTTCCGGCTCATGTCCGGCGGCCGGCTCGGCGCCCTCGACTTCGGGTCGTGCCTCGCCCTGCCGGGCGGGCTCCCCCGCACGTTCGGCCGGCTGATCACCGCGCTCCTCGCCGGGGACGACAACGACGTCACTGCAGCCCTGCGCGAGGAGGGCCTCGTCCGGCCGGGGGCGCGGATCGAGGTCGCCAAGCTGCGCGCCTACCTCGCGCCGTTCAGCGAGCCGGCCCGGCACGAGGTCTTCACGTACTCCCGGGAGTGGCTGCGTCAGCGTTTCGCCGGAGTCGACGATCCGCGCAACCCCGAGTTCGCGGTCGCCCTCCAGCTGACGATCCCGCCGGAGCAGCTGTTCACGCACCGGGTGTGGCTTGGCATCGTCGGGGTGCTGTGCCAGCTCGGAGCCACCGTGCCGGTCCGACCGGAGCTGCGTCGGCTGCTGCCCGGCTTCGACCTCTGAGCGGCTCGGAGTCGCCCGGGACTGCCGCGTCGCGTCGCGGGGGTGCCGCGGGCCGTCGATGATCGGGGGGTGAGCGAACCGGACGGCATCGAGATCTGGGTGATCCGGCACGGGCCGACGCGGTGGAGCGCGGTCTCCCGGCACACCGGGCGCAGCGACATCCCGCTGACGCCCGAGGGCGAGCGGGAGGCCGTGGCGCTCAAGGAGCGGCTCGACGGCGTGGGGTTCGACGTCCGGCTCGTCTCGCCTCTGCAGCGCGCGCGGCGGACTGCGGAGCTCGCCGGGGTCGTCGACCTCGAGGTCGAGCCGCGCGTCCGCGAGTGGGACTACGGCGACTTCGAGGGCATGACCCGGGCCGAGATCAGCGACCGGCTCGGCGTGGAGAGCTGGTCGCCGTGGGAGGACGAGGTCGTCGGCGGCGAGCGGCTCGCGGACGTCGCCGCCCGGGCGGACGAGGTCGCAGCGATGCTGCGCGAGCGGACCCGGGAGCGTGCACTCCTCGTCGCGCACGGGCACTTCCTGCGCGTCCTGGGGGCGCGGTGGTGCGGCCTTCCCGCAGTCACGGGCGCGCACCTCGAGCTCGAACCGGCCCGCATCAGCGTGCTCGGGGTCGACCGCGGCACCCCGACGATCCGGACCTGGAACGGGTGACGGGTGACGGGTCTGGTCCGGCGGCGGCGGGGCACCTGGCGGGGATGAGCCACGGACCCGCGGTCGACCGGCTGACGACTCGGACGCCGCTCGACCCGGCCATCGAGCGGGTCGGGTCCCTCGCCGAGACGCTGCCGCTCGCCGTCCGCGACGCCCTCCGCGGCACGTGGCTCGGCCACCCGCTGCATCCCGCACTCCAGGTCCCGGTCGGTGCGTGGCTCAGCAGCACCGTCCTCGACCTCGTCGCGGCCGCGCTCCCGGACGACGTTGACGTCGTCGTTCGGGCCGTGCTCGGGCAGGAGGCTCTCCGTTCGCCGGGATGGGGCGTTCTGGCGATGACCTGATGGCCGTACCCGGTGGCCGCCCGCGCGGCCGGGCACCCGGCGCTGCCCGGCCGGGCGGCGCCGTCCGCCCACCCCCGTGCGGGCCGGATCGGGGGGCGGGTGAGGATGGTCAGGTGCCCTCGGTCCGACGCCTGCTCCCCGGCGAGCGCGACGCCGCGCTGACGACGGTCGTCGCGGCGTTCGTCGCCGACCCGCTCGTGCGCTGGTGGTTCCCGGACGACCTGACCTACCCCGACCTCGCCCGGCGCTTCTTCGGGGTGCTCCTCGACACGCGGCTCGACGGCGGTGAGGTCTGGGTCGTCGACACGCCGGACGGCCCGCCGAACGGTCTGGCGTCCGGCCGCGACGGCTGCCCGGGGGCGGTGTCGATGTGGGTCCCGCCGGGCGGGAACCTCATCGGCCCGGACGTCGCCGCCTCCCGGTACGTGGACGTCGTGTCCGGAATGCCCGCACGGAGCCTCGAACGCATCGCGGCGACGGACGACGTCATCGACGCACTGCTGCCCACGGAGCCGCACTGGTACCTCGGCGTGCTCGCGAGCCACCCGGCGTGGCGTGGGGCGGGCTTCGGGACGGCGGTGTGCGAACCGGTGTTCGCCGCCGCCGACCGGGCAGGGGTGCCCATCGTGCTGGAGACGGCGAACGCGGCGAACGTCGGCTACTACACGCGGCGCGGCTTCAGCGTGCTCCATCAGGCCGCACTCGCGCCGGCCGACAGGACGCACGACTGCTCGCCCGACGCCGAGGGCGGGGCCGACGGGTCCGGCCGAACCGTGTACGCCGATGCCGTGCGCCCAGGGCCGCTCATCGTCCGGGTCATGCTGCGCACCCCCCGGGCGGACACGGCCCACTGAGGGCCGGCATCACCTCCCGCCGCGCGGCGCGGTGGCGGTCCCGTCGGTGGAGTACGCCTGCGGGGAGGGAGAGCACGACCGGCGCCCCGTCCCGCGCCTGGCACCGACGTCCACCCCTGCGCCTGATGTCGGGCGACTGCAGGACGGGCGCGACGGGGACCTCCGATCGGCCGGACATCGCCGGACGTGCGGCGCGACCCGGGCTCGTGCAGCGACTACACCTCGCGGGTGAGCGTGCCGATGGAGAGCACGTGCGCCACGTCATCCTGCTGGCGGAGGCGCGCCCGGAGTCGGGTGCGTCGCTCGCCCTCCCGCTCCTTGCCGTCCTCGCCTGCGCGCTGGTCGGCGTGTTCGTCGCGCGTCCGTTGACGCGCCGCCGGCACGCGCGCTTCGTCGGGCGCACAGCGGCCGACCTCCAGCGGCTCATTGGCGACACCCGGCTCGGCGACGTCCTGCCGTCGCGTGGCCGGCGGTCGAACGGCCGGACGCCGATCCCGCGGTCGACGCTCAACGTCGTCGTCGCGTCCTTGCCCACCCGGCGCCTCGTCGAGCTCGTCGGTGAGAACCACCCCGTCTGCGGTCTCGGCCGGCACCGGCGTCCCCTCGCCGTGGTCAGCCGCCGCCGGCCCTCGACGCCCACCGGCTACTGGCAGGCGTACCTCGAGGGCATCGAGCTGCCGGTCAGCACGACCGGCGACGGCGAGCGGTTCTTCGCCGACCACACCGCCGGGGCCCCCGGGGGTGCCGAGGCTGCCGAGCCGGTGGCGCCGCCTGCCGTCATGGACCCCACGGTCAGCGAGCCGGTCGCCGGGCCGGTCCGCGCCGAGCCTGCAGCAGGCGAGCTCTCGGCCACGGAGCCCACGCCCGAGCCCGCAGCTCCGGCAGCTGCCTTCGTGCAGGGCCACGCCCTGGTCGACGGCGCCGACGGCAGCGCGATCTCCGTGGAGATGTCCGCCGAGCCCTTCGTCGAGATCTCCGCCGAGCCCTTCGTCGGGATCTCCGCCGAGCCTTCCGTCGAGATCTCCGCCGAGCCCTCCGTCGAGCTGGCACCCGTGCCGTCGCCGGACGAGGAGGACGCGACGCCGTCGGCGCAGGCCCACCCGCTGCCCGCCCCTGTACCGGTCGCGACGGCCGAGCCTGTCGGGCCGCCAGAACCGGTCGACGCCGCCGAACCGGTCGAGACTGCCGAGTTCGTCGAGGCCGTCGAGGCCGCCGGACCGGTCGAGGCTCCCCCCGACTGGCCCGCCCCGGTGCGCCGTGGCCTGTGGCAGCGGTTCGCCGACGCCGTCCGGCCGGCCGGCCGAGACCGCGCCGCCGAGCCCGCTCCGGACGCCGACGCCGTCCGGGCCGACGACACGACCGGCGACGACACGACCCGCGACGACATGACCCGCGACGACACGACCCGCGACGACACGACCGGCGACGACACGACCGGCGACGACACGACCGGGGCCGACCCGAGCGGGGCCGCCCCGGACGCCGAGGAGCCGCAGCCCGCGACGGTGACGGTTGATCCCGTAACCGTGGATCCCGTAGCCGTGGATGCCGTAGCCGTGGATGCCGTAGCCGTGGCCGGATCCTTCGAGGCCGGACCGGAGCCGGCCGAGGACGCCGCGCCCACGTGGTACGACGAGGCGCCGGACGGCCGCGGCCGGTCGCGCCGCTCCGCCGTCATGTCGCGGGCCTCGGGCGGCACGTCGGATCCCGGCGGCTGGTGGCACCGCCGCCCGAGCGCCGCGGAAGCCACCCCTGCGGCCTGCGAGGACAGCCCCGAGACGGCTGGGTCCTTCTGGGGCGCCGCCGGCCCGCGCCGTCCGGTGAACGTCGTCGAGCTCACGACACCGCCCAGCGCCGACGAGGTCGAGGCCGCTCTCGAGGCCGCGGTCGAGGCTGCGGTCGAGAAGGCCGCCGCCGACGAGACCGTTGTCGAAGAAGCCGCCGTCATCGAGGGCGCCGTCATCGACGAAGGCACACCGCGTGCGCCGGTGGCGCCGGTCGCACCCGGGCGGCACACCGGGAATGAGGACGACCCGGCGATGGACGTCGTCGAGGCGCCCGCGGACGTCGTCGTCGAGGCATCGTCCGTCGAGACTTCGTCCGGTACGGCGGACGTCGCCGTCACCGAGCGGGTCCCGGAGGCCGCACCCGCCGGTCCCGCCGTCCCGATCCCGCGCGGCCCGCGGCAGCCGTCGACCCGGCAGCGCCAGGTGCTCCGCCGCGCGTCGCGTCGCCTCGAGGCCGCGACCGACCGGTACGCGATCGCCAACGTCGCGTGCGCCGAGGCCCGTGTGCTCGTCGACGGTCACATCGCCTCGCTCGTCGTGCGGTCCGTCGAGGGCCCCCGCGTGCTGCGCCAGGATCCGGACGGCACCGGCATCTGGGGTGCACGCACCCTGGCCGCCCTCATGCATCTCGGCCGGCCGCTGCGCAAGGTCATCGACGGCGACCCGCTCTCCGGCGGCGGCCAGACCGCGCTCCTGGCGGTCCCGGTCCCGGCCGGCGGCTCGATCGCCGGCACGCTCATCGTGCGCCGCGGGACGGGCCGGGCGTTCTCGCCCGCCGAGCAGGGCTGCCTCGAGCGGCTCGCCCGGATGACGGGCACGGCACTCGACGCGGTGACCCGGCGCGGGATCCTCCTCGGCGAAGGGCGGGTCGACCGGGTCACCGGGCTCGGGCGCCGCGAGCGGCTCCTCGAGGACCTGCGCTCGGCGCTGCGGACGGCCCAGTCCCACGGCATGCCGACGACTCTTGTCGCCGTCGAGATCGCGGGCCTCGCGCAGGTCCGCGAGACCGCCGGCCGGCCCGTCGCCGACGAGGCGATGGCCGGTGTGGGCGCCGCGGTCGCGCAGACTCTGCGGGTCGGGGACGTCGCATACCGGTTCGGCGTCGACGAGCTCGCCGTCCTGCTGCCTGCGACGAGCGAGGACGAGGCGCCCGCCGTGGCGCGCCGACTCACCGATGCGGTCGCGGCGCTCGACCTGCGTGCGTCGGGGCTCGGCCCGATCGCCTTGCGGACGGCGGTCGTACCGGTCGTCGGGGTCGCCGAGGACGTCGTCGTCCACGCGATCCGGGCGCTCGCCGCCGGGAACAGCGACCGCTCGGTCGACGCCTGACGACTCGCTCCACCGGCTGGCGTTGCGGCCCTCCCCGGCCACCCGACTGCTCGTTCGTCTACGTACGAACCTCCGGGTGGCGCTGCACACTCTCCTGGAAGCAGAGGTGACAAGATGCCTACCACCTTCCGTGGAAGGTATGTCCTCCACGGGTCGGCTGCGGCTAGGATCGATCCATGGAGCGCGGGGTCCGCCATGTCAACGACGAGCGGATCGGGATCTACGAGCTGCTCCACGAGACTCACGGCCGGATCGAGCGGGTCTGCGAGAGCACGCTGCAGCGCAAGGTCGGCATCACCGGCGGCGTCCACGAGCTCCTCCTGCGGCTGGCCCGCACGCCCGGTAACCGGCTGAAGGTCACCGAGCTCGCTGCCGCGCTTGCGGTGACGACCGGCGGTGCGACGAGGCTGGTCAACCGGGTCGTCGCGCAGGGCTTCGCCGTCAAGGAGCCCGACCCGGACGACGGGCGTGTCCAGTGGGTCGTGCTCACCCCGCTCGGCCGGGAGGTCGCCGAGCGTGCGACCCGTCTGCACCTCGCCGACCTCGAGCGCGAGCTGTTCTCCCGTCTCACCCTGGCCGAGCGCGCCGAGCTCGTTCGGCTCCTCGGCCGGCTCCAGGGGGCCACCGGGGAGGCCGGGGGCGAGGCGTCGTGACCCGCGGTCGCCCGCTCGTCGTCGTCCCGGCCCGGTTCTCCGAGTCGGCGTCGGCGCTGCGGTACCGCGCGGTCGTCACTGCGCGGGCGCTGTCCGAGGCGGTGCTGCGGGCCGGCGGGGAGCCGCTCACCGTGCACCCGTCGGCGCCGGACGACGTCGTGGACGTCGTGGAGATCGCCGCGCGTCTCACCTTCGCCGACGCCGTGCTGCTCCCCGGCGGCGGCGACCTCGCGCCGTCCGTGTACGGCGAGACGGGTGCGCACGACGAGGTCTACGACGTGGACGGCGAGCAGGACGCCTTCGACCTCGCCGTCGCGCGCTGGGCGCTCGACGCCGGCGTCCCGCTGCTCGCGATCTGCCGCGGCACCCAGGTCGTCAACGTCGCCCTCGGCGGCGGGCTCGAGCAGCACATGGCTGAGCCGCACCGGCACCGCGTCGACCATGTCGCGATCGTGGACGACCTGCTCGCCGGGGTCGTCGGCGCACGGTCGATCGAGGCGTCCTGCTATCACCACCAGTGCCTGACCCGGCTCGGCGCCGGCCTCGCCGTCGCGGCGACCGCGACCGACGGCACGGTCGAGGCGGTCACCGCGCCCGGGCGCCCCGGCTGGTTCGTCGGCGTCCAGTGGCACCCCGAGGACACCGCGCACTCCGACCCCGGCCAGCAGGCGCTCTTCGACGCCCTTGTCGCTGCCGCGCGGGAACGCCGGGCGGCGGCCGCCACCACCGTGCGCTGATCCGCATTCCGCCCTGCTGCGCTTGGCTGGCGGGCGGGCGTCCGGCGTCCGACGTATTTTCATCGCATGGTGAATAGTGCAGGCGAACGGCCACCCAGGTCTGCGTCGTCGACGGCGGGCCGGCAGGCTCGTGCTCGGCCTCGTGCTCGCGCGGGGTGGTGTCGAGCTGACCGTGCTCGAGAAGCTTGCGGACTCCCTCCGGGACGTCCGCGGCGACACGGTCCACGCCTCGACCGTCACGCGCTCGACGAGCTCGGCCTCGCGACGAGTTCTGCGGCCGGCCGTCCGGGACCGACGGCGTCGGGGGCGACGCGGCCCGCCGGGCTGCCGCTGCCCGTCCGGCTCCTTTCCCGGTGCGGCAGGCCCTCCCCGCGCGGGTGATCGCCGTCGGCCCGCGCCCGAGCACGCGCCGCCGTGCCCCGCCGGCCCCCTGGGCCGGCCTGGCAGGTCAGAGCCCGGTCAGGACGCGGTGAGCCGCAGGTCGAAGCTCACGTCGGACGACGTCGGGCTCGACTGGTGGACCTCGGCGGCCACGACGTTCGCGCCGGCCCGCAGCAGGCTCACGGGCACCTCGATCTCGACCCATGCGTTCTCGTCCGCGCCGGTGAGGCTGGCCGTCGCCCGGGTCGTCGGGGTGAGGGTGCCCGTCGGCAGGTTCGAGCGGAGCACCTCGACGCCGTTGACGTAGACCGCGGCGCCGTCGTCCCGGAGTACACCGAGTGTCAGCGCCGTGACCCGGCCGGGGTCGGCGACGTCGAAGGACCGGCGGAAGTAGTACGCGGTCGCGCCGCTCGGCAGCACCGTCCGCTCGTCGCCGTCGCCGAATCCGAGCTGCGACGGGCCGCTGGACCACGTCGTGTCCGCCACGCCGACCGCCGTCCAGCCGGTCGCCGGCGGCGTCCGGCCGTCGAGCCATCGCCACGTGTCCCCGGAGGAGACGAGCGGTCCGGTCCCGACATAGCTCGGGACGAGCTCGGCGTCGAAGGACAGGTCGCTCGACCCCGTGGAGTTGTGCACCTCGACGGCGAGCACGTTCGTCCCGGCGCGGAGCGCGGACGTCGCGACGGGCAGGGCGACGAACGACTTCTCCGCCGCCCCGGACACGTCGCTCGACGCCGGGGTCGTCGCGGTCACGGCACCGGCCGGCATGTTCGACCGGGCGACCTCGACGCCGTTGAGGTAGGCGACCGCGCCGTCGTCGCGCTGCAGGAGCAGAGTGAGCCCGGTGACCTGGCTCGGGTCGCTCACGGTGAACGAGCGCCGGAAGTAGCTCGTGAGACCGCGGGGACTCACGACGGTCGCCTCGTCGCCGTCGCCGTACCCGAGCTCGGCCTCCCCGACGGACCACGCCGCGTCCCCGAAGGCAGGGTCGCGCCACGCGGTCCCGGCGTCGGTGCCGTCGGACAGGTACCTCCACGCCGTCTGGGGGGTGACCAGGGACGTCGAGAGCCTCTTCGTCGTCACGGCGAGCGGGGCGCTCGGCTCCGACCAGTTCCCGGCCATGTCCCGCGCCTCGACGGCGTACGTGTACGTCGTGCTCGGGACGGCCTCGCGATCGACCCAGGACGTGGCTCCGAGGAGCGCGACCACGGTGCCGTCCCGGGTGACGCGGTAGCCGGAGACACCCCGGTCGTCGGTCGTCGCCCCCCATGCGAGGGTCACCCGGGTGTCCCGGACCGGGGCGGCGACGACCCCGGTCACCCGGGCCGGCGGCATGGTGTCCGCAGGGTCCGGGCTGACGGCGAACGTTGTGTACCGCTGCCGCACGGTGTTCGCGTCGACGCGGGTGA
This sequence comes from uncultured Actinomycetota bacterium, assembly GCA_963750565.1. GTDB lineage: Bacteria > Actinomycetota > Actinomycetes > Actinomycetales > Kineosporiaceae > R-H-3. The sequence continues at coordinate 129,809 of CAVVRA010000005.1, forward strand.
AGCCGCCACCGAGCCGCAACGTCGTCTCCTCGGCGGCGATGTCGAAGACCCCGAGGTCGTAAAGCAGCTTGGGCTCCCAGCCGTCGAGGACGCCGCCCGTCACGGCGTCGAGCGTGGCCACCCCCGCCCTCGGCCGGCCCGCGAACGCGGTGTCGAAGTGGCCGCCGACGACGAGCGTGCCGCCGCTGAGGGCGACCGCCTGGACGTCGCCGTCCGTGGTCGCCTGCCACAGCCGGACGGCGCTCCCGACGTCGTACGCGACGGCCCGCCCGCCGGGGCCGCCCACGCCGGCATAGACCGCCGTGTCGCCCACGGCGAGGTCGAACACGTAGCAGGGGTTCGTCGTGTCGATGCACCCCGCCGGCGGCCGCCACGACGTCGCCGCGCCGGTCGCGACGGACACGGCGCCGAGGTAGTCGCGGCTCTGCCCGGCAAGGGTGCGGAACTGACCCCCGGCGTAGAGCGTGCTCCCGTCCCGGGAGGCCTGGAGGGTGTGGACGCTGGAGTCGGCGCTCCCGGCCCAGCCCGGCACGAGGGCGCCCGTCGTCGCGTCGACGGCGGCCAGCCGCATCCGGCTCGACCCGTTGACGCTGGTGAAGTAGCCGCCGAGGAAGACCCGTCCCGCGACCCGCTCGAGGGCGAGCACTGTGCTGGCCGGCCTCGGCAGGAACGTCGTCGAGACGGCTCCGGTCGACAGCGAGACGAGCGCGAGCCGGGACCGGGCGACCCCGCCGACCGCGGCGAACGCGCCCCCGACGTACACCGCGGTGCCGTCGGCCGACGGCTCGAGGGCGCGGACCTCGCCATCCGCCCCCGGGTTCCACGCCAGGAGCGCACCGGTCGTCGCGTCGAAGGCCGCGAGCCGGTTGCGAGCGACCGTCGTCCCGCCGGTCGGGCTCCACAGCGCGGTGAACGTGCCGCCGATGACGACGGCGTCGCCCACCCGGGCGACGGCGTAGACCCGGCCGGTCGTCGGCGTCCACGTCGCTGTCGGCGTCGTGGCGACCGACGCGGCCGCGGGGGGTACTCCGACCGCTGCGACCGCCAGCACCGCCGTCACCGCCGCGACGACGTTCCAGTGAACCCGCCGTGCACGCCGCGGACCGATCATGGATCGACGGTAGGGGCAGGGGTCCACCCCGCGCCCGGCCGCTGGCCGCCGTCACCCGGACGCCGCATCACGGCGCAGCGGGCCCGGGCCACCGCCTCATGCCTGCGGGTCCTCCGCCGGTGCGAGGCCGTTCAGCTGCTCGAGATGTTCGATGATCTTGCGCAGCGAGGCGGTGAACGCCTCGACCTCGGCCGCGGACAGCGACTCGACCGCCTGTGCCTCGTGGCTGTTGAAGACCGGGAACAGCTCCTCCATGAGCCGCCGCGCCTTCGGCGTCTGGCTGAGCAGAACCCGCCGGCCGTCCGCCGGGTGCGGTCGCCGCCGCACGAGGCCGCGTCCCTCGAGCGTCGATACGACTCCGGTGAGCGTCGACTTCGAGATGCCCGCCTCGGACGCGGCGTGCCGGGTCTCGATGTCGTCCCAGACCCAGACGACCCAGAGGACGACCCATGCCGTCCACGTGAGCCCCTGCTCGGCGAGCACGGTGCGTTCGAAGTGGTTCCGCACCACCCCCGCGGCGCGGTAGAGGTTGCCGATCGCCGCCATCGCCCCTCGGTCGATGGACAACCCGCTCAACCGTCTCTCGACCGCCTGTTCCGTCTGCCCCAGCGTGTACTGACCGGTCACGGCATCCCCTTCCGCACCTGCTGCCCCGTGATCGGAGATCTTAGGGCGACCGGGCGTCACGCGACGTGAACGGGGGACTCCGTCCGGGGACGGTCGGCGGCGGCCGGGCTTCTACCTGCTCTCGGACTGGAAGTTCGAGTGGGATGGTGACGGCGATCACATCGTGCGCCGCTGCGAAGAGTTCATCCAAGCGGTCCCTGACGTTACGCAACAACTCCACTGCATCGGGCCGGCCGGAGTGCCACGTCATCGTTGTGGTAACGCCGGACTGGGTCGGACCATTCGGTGGAATACAGCACGGTCCGATGCCAGCTCTGGCGCCGACGCTGCCGGACGGGATCAGCGACGTCTGGCTGGTGACGTTGCGACAGCCGCCGATGCGGGCGCTGTACTGGCGTGGCGATGTGTGGCGGGAGGCCGAGGTATCCGACGAGCACATCAGAGCCGTTGGTGATCCTGGAAGCTCCGCCGGCTGAGATCATCAATTCCCAACGACCCCCCGTGGAGAAGATCGACCGGCAGTTGGGCAGGACGACGCGAAGCAGGACGGACGCTTCGACGATCGGCGCACCCGGTCAGCGGGACGAGCGGACATCTAGCCCGGCGGCGCACCACTGGTGTGACCCGCGCGTCCCGGCTGCGGCAGATGCGGGCGTTGCGAGGCTCAGCCGATGCGCTCGGCCAGCGAGACGATGATCCCTTCCGGCCCCCGGACGTAGGCCATCCGCCAAGCGCCCTCGTACTCGCCGATGCCACCGACCAGTCCGTAGCCCTCGGTAGCTGCCCAATCGACAGCCGCCTGCAGGTCGTTGACCTCGAAGGCCACGTTGCGCAATCCCAGCTCGTTGGCCATGGCGGCCGGTGAGCCCGGCACGGAGTCGGGTCGCACGAAGCTCGAGAGCTCCAGCCGGGTGCCATCGTCGGGCGGCTTCAGCATGACGATCTCGGTGCGGGAGTCGGGAATGCCGCAGACGGTGTCCAAGAACTCGCCCTCGACGAACGTCCTGCCCTCGACCTCCAGGCCCAGCGCCACGAAGAAGGCGGTCACGACGTCGAGATCTGCGACCGTGAGGCCGACGTGGTCGAAGCGTCGTACATGTGACATAGGCCCGTCCTCCCGTCGTCGTATCGACCGTGCATCCGCCACGGTAGGGCGTTCTCGGTACCTCTCGTTGCGGGGACCTCCGCAAACGCACACTATGCGGCAGATGAGTGCGTCTGTTCAGACGCGGCCATCGGCGCGGCGTGACGCCTCAGGCTCGCGCTTCTCGATCCGAGTCCACCCGGTCCAACCACGCTCGGCGATCAGCTCCCGCAGCCGCGCGACGACGGGGTGGGAAGCATCGGCGAACGAGTCCATCAGGCGGATGAACGCCTCGTCCGGCATGTGCTCGTCCTGCCGGTCCAGCTCCCCGCTGTCCGCGGCCTGCTCGAGCAGCTCGCTCATCAGGTCGGCCGTCTCGCGCAGGAGCTCCTCGTCCTGCCAGTTTTCTGCGATCCGACCGATGAGCTGGTAGAGCCGGACGACCTTCGGGTTGGCCAGCTGGGCCACCTTGTCGGCCATGAGCGCCGGGATCACTTCGGGATATCGCGCCGCCATCAGGATCCAGGCATCTCGCTCGGGCTCGATGATCGCCTCCGGTGCGCCGGTGGCACGCAGGCGGTCAAGGTAGTCGGACCACCTCCTTCGGGAGAGCCAACGAATCGCCGGTGCCCAGCTGCGCGATCCGCCGGCGGTGCTCCTGGAGCGCGCGGATCTGCGCACGTAGCTGCCGGTCGATCTCGGCGGTCGCGGCGGCGAACGTCTCCGGGTCAGCGTCGAGTAGCTCGCGGACCCGGGCCAGCGGGACGCCGGCCTCGGCCAGGGTGCGGATCCGGATGAGTCGCACGACCGCGGCGGCGTCGTACGTCCGGTAGCCGGAGGCGTCGCGCTCCGGCTCCGGGAGCAGCCCGATCTGGTGGTAGTGCCGCACCGCGCGGATGGTCACCCCGGCGTAGGACGCCAGCTGTCCGATCGTCAGCATGATGTCAGCCGCCCCGAACGAGACACGTCCTCAACTGATCTTGCGATGGTAGATGGCCATGGCGAGGGCGTAGGCGACGATGAGGATGCCGATGCACCAGGCCAGGGCGATCCAGATGTCGGTGCTGACTGGTTGCTGTGTGTACAGGTCGCGGATCGTGTTGACGATGGATGTCACCGGCTGGTTCTCGGCGAAGGCCCGCACCGGGCCGGGCATGGTTGCGGTGAGCACGAAGGCCGAGCTGATGAACGGCAGGAAGATGAGCGGGTAGGAGAACGCGCTCGCGCCGTCCACGGTCTTCGCGGACAGGCCGGCGATGACGGCGAGCCACGTCAACGCCAGGGTGAACAGGATCAGGATGCCGGCGACCGCGAGCCAGGCAAGCGCTCCCGCCCCCGAGCGGAAGCCCATGAGAAGGGCGACCAGCACGACGACCACGAGCGAGATCACGTTGGCGACCAGCGAGGTCAGCACGTGCGCCCACAGCACGGACGAGCGTGCGATCGGCATGGACTGGAAGCGCTCGAAGATCCCGCTCTGCATATCCAGGAACAGCCGGTATGCGGTGTAAGAGATGCCTGACGCGATCGTGATCAGCAGGATGCCGGGCAGCAGGTAGTTCACGTACGAGTCCGACCCGGTCTGGATCGCGCCGCCGAACACGTAGACGAACAGCAGCATGAACGCGATCGGCATGACCGCGGTCGTGATGATGGTGTCCGGGCTGCGCATGATGTGGCGCAGAGACCGTCCCGTCAGGAGGGCGGTGTCACCCAAGAAGCGCATGGTCATCGCTGTTCCCTACGTGTTAATGCCGACGCTGCGGTCGCCGGCGTCGGCGTCCTGGCCCGTGGCTCCGACGATGGCGAGGAAGACCTCCTCGAGGGTCGGCTGCTTCTCGACGTACTCGACCGTGGCGGGCGGGAGGAGCTGCTTGAGCTCGGCGAGGGTGCCATTGGCGATGATCCGGCCCTCGTGAAGGATCGCGATCCGGTCGGCCAGCTGTTCGGCCTCGTCCAGGTACTGCGTGGTGAGCAGCACCGTGGTGCCCCGCGCGGCGAGCTGTTTGACGCTGTTCCACACCTCGATCCGGCCTGAGGGTCGAGCCCGGTGGTCGGCTCGTCCAGGAAGATCACCGGCGGACTCCCGATCAGGCTCATGGCGATGTCCAGTCGGCGGCGCATGCCTCCGGAGTACGTCGCAACCCTCCGCCGGGCCGCGTCGATGAGCTGGAAGCGGGCCAGCAGGTCATCCGCGATCCGGCCGGCGTCCTTCACGCGCCGCAGCCGGGCCATCAGGATCAGGTTCTCCCGCCCGGTGAGGACCTCGTCCACGGCCGCGAACTGCCCGGTGAGGCTGATCGACTCCCGCACGTCCGCCGCCTGCGTGGCGACATCGAAGCCGGCGACCGCGGCCGTCCCCGCGTCCGCCTTCAACAGCGTGGACAGGATCCTCACGACCGTGGTCTTGCCCGCGCCGTTGGAGCCGAGCAGGGCGAAGATGCTGCCCCGCGCCACGTCGAAGTCCACGCCGCGCAGCACGCGCAGCTGGCCATACGACCTCTCCAGGTCGCGCACGTGGATCGCGGGCCCCCGGACCTGCCCGGTTGTCATCGGACCTGCTCGGTTGTGATCTGGGTTTCTATGCACATGACGACAGCGTGCAGGGTTGACGCTGCGTCAAGGTCAAGCCCCGCGAGCAAGGAGCGCAATCTGCCCAAGTTCCAGGTATTGTGATCAAGCCTGATCCTTTGCTCGCTCATCGGCATGTGCGGGCGACCCTGGGGACGATGAGCCGTGTGCCAGACGGTCAACTACCCACACTCACCGGCATTCTCGTCACGTCATCTGCGCCATCGGGCTAGTCGTGGAAGTCCCGGCCGACGACGAGGCCCGGGCCGAGCGGCGCGAGGGTGTCGGAGCCCTTGACCTGCAGCATCGAGCCCGCGTCGGTGTCGCGGAAGTCGTGGAGGCCGAAGTCGTTGCCGACTGTGTAGCCCGCGATGCAGGCGCCGGCGTCATCCGGGGCGACGTTGCGCACCGTCCGGCCGATGACGATCGCGACCTCGCCCTCGTCATTGAGCCACGTGCACCCCTGCCGTCGCCGTTGAGCCACGTGCACCCCCGGCCGTCGCCGGCGGCGAGCATGTCGCCGTCCCGGACGACCTGCCCGCGCCGTCGAGGAGGATCCGCCGGTACTCGACGGTCTCGGTGCTCATGCAGATGTCCTTCCGGTCAGCCCTCGGCCTGCGGCCCAGGCGGGGGTCGTCGCCCAGCCCTTCGGCGAGGTGCAGGTGTTCCTGACGTCGCAGTAGAAGTCGAACGACCACGTGCCGCCCTCCCGGCCGATCCCGCTGCGGCCGCTGCCCCCGAAGGACGCCGAGAGGTCCCGGACGAAGGAGCACTTGACCCACACAGTGCCGGCGGACAGCCGGGACGACACCCGCTGGGCGTGCTCGGGGTCGCCGCTCACGAGGGTCGCGGCGAGGCCGTAGTCGGTGGTGTTCGCCAGTGCGACGGCCGTCCGCCTCGGCCGCCCCGCCCCAGGCCCCCGGGCGATCGGCTCCTCGTCGATCGGCGAGGAGTCCTCGAAGGTCGCGGCCGCCAGGACGCCGCCGGGCCTGCGGCCGAGGCGATCCGGCCTCCGCCGCTCCAGTGGAGGGTGTCGACCTCGACACCCTCGATCTCGCCGTCCCGGCCGGTGCACCCATGACGCCGCACAACACGTTTGGTGCCAAATGATTGTCTGCTCCGAAGGGCTCGTCAAAGTGCGGCGTCCGCCGGGCGGTCGGGGCGGCCGTAGAGCGTCGTGCGCTGGACGGCGCGCCGGCCGAGCGGGGCCACGAGCCGGGCGAACGTGTCCGCGTCCATGGCCTGGCCGTGGGCCGCGCCCGCGGCGCGGCTGATGTTCTCCTCCATGAGAGTCCCTCCGAGGTCGTCGACACCGGCGCGCAGGAGCTGCGCCGCACCCTCCGCACCGAGCTTGACCCAGGACGCCTGGACGTGGTCGACGAGCCCGGTGAAGGCGATCCGGGCGACGGCGTGCATGAGCACGACCTCGCGCCACGTCGGTCCCCGGCGGGCGCCGCGCTTGAGGTAGACCGGCGCGGCCATGTGGACGAACGGCAGCCCGACGAACTCGGTGAACCCGCAGGTCTCGCGCTGCACGGACCTGGTCCGAAGCAGGTGCCGGGCCCAGTGCCGCGGGTTCTCGACCGCCCCGAACATGATCGTGATGTTCGAGCGGATGCCGAGCCTGTGCGCCGTCCGGTGCGCCTCCAACCACTCCTCGGTGTCGATCTTGTCGGGGCACAGCACGGCGCGGACCTCGTCGTCGAGGATCTCCGCGGCGGTGCCGGGAAGCGACTTCAGGCCGGCGGCGCGCAGCCGGCCGAGGTAGTCCGCGAGCGGCTCGCGGAGCCGGCGGGCGCCTTCGGTGACCTCGAGCGCGGTGAAGCCGTGGATGTGCATGCCCGGGACCTCGGCGTGCACGGCCGCGGCGACGTCGACGTAGAAGTTCCCGTCGAACGACGGGTGGATGCCGCCCTGGAGGCAGACCTCGGTGGCGCCGGCGTCCCAGGCCTGCCGGGCGCGGTGGGCGATGTCGTCGAGGGTGAGCAGGTACGGCTTGCCCCGGAGGTTGAGCGACAGGGGGCCCTTGGAGAACCCGCAGAAGGTGCACCGGAACGTGCACACGTTGGTGTAGTTGATGTTCCGGTTCACGACGAAGGTCACGTCGTCGCCGACGGCCTCGGCCCGCAGGCCGTCCGCGACCGCGGCGACGGCAGGCACCTGGGGCCCGCGGGCGGAGAACAGCGTGACGATCTCCTCCTCGCCGACCTCCTGGCCGAGCCGCACACCGTCGAGCACCTCACCGACGGCGCCCAAGGCCGTCCCGAGGGGGCCGTGCGGTCCGGCCGGCGTCACCAGCCGCTGAGGGACGGCGTCCGCGCCGGAGTACCAGGCGGTCGAGCGGCGCCCGACCTGGACCACCTCGGCCCCGGTCCCGACGTTCGCCGCGGCCTGGTGCCGCTCCGGCCAGACGGCGCCGGGGTCGTCCCGCGCCAGGCCCTCGGCGTCGCTGCGGTCGAGCACCGGGAACCGCAGCGCGGGGTCGAGCCACACCTGCGGCCGGGTGGCGAACTCGGGGTACACGGCCAGCCGCGGCGCGAGCGTCAGCCCGACGGCCTCGGTCGCCGCCCGAAGGGTGTCGACGGCGGGCCACGGCCGCTCCGGGTTGACGTGGTCCGGGGTGACGGGGGAGACCCCGCCCCAGTCGTCGATCCCCGCGTCGAGCAGCCCGGCGAGCTCGGCGGCGTCCGAGAGGTTCGGCGGCGCCTGGACGTGGACGTCCGGCGGAAGGAGGAGCCGGGCCAGCGCCACCGCCCGGACGTGCTCGTCGTGCGCGCAGGGCGGTTCGGCCCGCATCCGGGTCCCCGGCTTGGGTCGGAAGTTCTGGACGATGACCTCCTGCACGTGGCCGAACCGGGCGTGCGAGGTGGCGATCGCGACGAGGGCGTCGACCCGGTCGGCCGCGGTCTCGCCGATCCCGACGAGAATCCCGGTCGTGAACGGGACGGCGAGCCGGCCCGCGGCCTCGAGGGTCGCGAGCCGCCGCTCGGGGGCCTTGTCCGGCGCACCGCGGTGGGCGGGGAGGTCGGGCCGCAAGCTCTCGATCATCGTCCCCTGGGACGCCGACACCTCGCGGAGTCGGGCCAGCTCGGGCTCGGAGAGCGCGCCGGCGTTCGCGTGCGGCAGCAGCCCGGTCTCGTCGAGGACGAGCGTGCACATCGCCGCGAGGTAGTCCACGGTCGAGGCGTAGCCGTGCTCGTCGAGCCAGGCCCTGGCCTGCGGGTACCGGGTCTCCGGGGACTCCCCCAGGGTGAACAGCGCCTCGTGGCAGCCCGCCTCGGCGCCCGCCGACGCCACCGCGAGCACCTCGTCCGGCGACATGAACGGCGCCGGCAGCCGGCGCGGCGCGGTGGCGTACGTGCAGTACCCGCACCGGTCACGGCACAGCCGGGTCAGCGGCACGAAGACCTTCGGCGAGTAGGTGACCCGGGTGCCGGTCCGGGCATCCCGGACGGCGCGTGCCCGTACCGTGAGCTCGGTCAGCGGCAGGTCGATCAGGGCCGCGCCGAGCTCGGCGCGGCCCGCGGGCTCGGACGTCGGGGCGGCGGGGTCCGCGGGCGGGGTCGCCGGCGCGGTCGAAGGGGGCACCCCAGGATGCTGCCTGGTGGCGACAACGCTGTCGAGCCGGGGTCCGGAGGCCGGGACGTCAGCGCGCCGCGACCTCGCGGCTCGCCACCCGGTCGAGGAAGGTGTCGACGAGCGCGGCGGGCCGGACCCGGCGGCGTCCTGATCCCGGGTGTGTGCTCTGCCACGGGGCCTCCAGGAGATTCGTTTGGGGCCGAACCATACGGTCGAGTGACGCGGCCCGCAAGACCCTGCGCGGACGCGCTGCGCCGGTTCGTCGGGGGCCTCGTCGCCGGCGGTACCCGCGGTGGGTCGCCGCAGTCTCCCGCGGGCCGTGCCGTCGGGATGCGCGGCGTCGGCGCAGGTGGTGGGGCCGTCCCCGGTGGCATCCCGGCGGTCGGCAACTTGACCCACCCGCTCGCGCAAATCGTTCGGGGCCAGACAAACTGTGTGTCGCTCCGGCGTCGCACGGTGGCGCCGACCGGCGTCGGGAACCATCGGTACCTGTCGCGGCAGGAACTTTCGAGCCGGCAGGTACGTGCTGCGGGAGCGCTGCGGGCGCTGTCTGGGTGACGGGGACGAGCAGGACGAGGACGGACAATGGGCGAGGTTGTCTGGGCCGGTCTGCTGGCGCACGTGCCGACGATCATGCTGCCGGAGGGCGAGCGCCGGGAGCTCAACGGCGGCGCGGACACCACGCTCGTCGCCGGCTTCGAGCGGCTGCGCGCGGAGGTCTTTCGAGACGCTCGACTATGACTCGCCGACAGAGCCGGCGCGGTGCCGGCGGTCCGCCGGTGTCAGGATCGCGTCCACCGAGAACGAGGAGATCGTCATGAGGGTCGTCGTCGACCGCGACAGGTGCGCCGACCACGGGCAATGCGTCTTCGCGGCGCCCGAGGTCTTCCGGCTGGGCGACGCCGTCGAGCTCGTCTACGAGGCCGGCGAGCTCGACGACGCTCTGCGCGCGACCGGGTCGAGGAGGCGGCGGACCTCTACCCGCTGCAGGCGATCACGGTCGAGGGCTGACCGGGCATGACCGCGCAGCGGGTCGTCGTCGCCGGGGCCTCGCTCGGCGGGCTGCGCGCCGCCGAGGGCCTGCGCGCCGCCGGCTTCTCCGGCGAGATCGTCGTCGTCGGTGACGAGCCGCACCTGCCGTACAACCGGCCGCCGCTGAGCAAGGAGGCGCTCGCCGGTGACGTGCCGTTCGAGTCGCTGGAGTTCCGGCGCCGCAAAGGCGTGGCCGACGTCGTGTGGCGGCTCGGGTCACCCGTCGCCGAGGCCGGCCTCGCCGCGAAGGAGGTCGTCCTCGCCGATGGCAGCGTCCTGTCGTTCGACGGGCTCGTCGCGGCGACCGGGCTGCGGGTGCGCCGGCTGACCCTGCCCGCGCCCGTGGGTGGCCGGCACGCTCTGCGCACCCTCGAGGACGCCGTGTCGCTGCGCGCCGAGCTGCACCCCGGCACCCGCGTCGTGGTCATCGGCGCCGGCTTCATCGGCTGCGAGGTGGCTGCTACCGCGGTGGGCCTCGGCTGCGCGGTCGACGTCGTCGCACCGGAGGAGGTGCCGATGCAGCGCCCCCTCGGCACCGACGTCGGTGGCGCGATGCTCCGACGGCACACGGCGCACGGCGTCCGGATGCACCTCGGGCGGCTGCCCGCGCACGTCGACGCGTCGTCGTCCGACCCCGGCCGGGTGGGGGCCGTCGTCCTCGACGACGGGACCCGGCTGGCCGCCGACGTCGTCGTCGAGGCGCTCGGCTGCGTCCCGAACACCGAGTGGCTCGTGCCGACCGGTCTCGACGTGAGCGACGGCGTGCGGACCGACGGCTGGCTGCGCGCGACGGACCCGGAGGGGCACGCCCGGTCGGACGTGGTCGCGGTCGGTGACGTCGCCCGGTTCCCGAACGCGCTCTTCGACGACGTCTCCCGGCGGGTCGAGCACTGGAGCATCCCGACGGACACCGCCAAGCGGGCCGCTCCCGCGCTCGTCGCGGGCCTCACCGGCGCCGACCTCGACCCCGCCCCCTTCGGCCCGGTCCCGTCGTTCTGGAGCGACCAGTACGGCCTGCGGCTGCAGTCCTTCGGGGCGCTCGGGATCGCCGACACCGTCAAGCTCCTCGAAGGCGACCTCGACGGCGAGTTCATCACCGGCTACGAGCGTTCCGGCGTCCTCGTCGGGGTCGTCGGGATCGGCCTCATGAAGAGCCTGCTCGGCTACCGGGCCGAGATCGCGGCGCTGCTTCCCGCGGCCTGAGCCGCGCTCACGCCGTCCGCGCGGCCCGGGCGGCGTTGGCCCGGACCCGCTCCACGACGTCAGGCCACAGCGCCTCGGGCAGGTCGTGACCCATCCCCGGATACGTGACGAGGCAGGCCTGCGCGATCCGGGGCGCGGTGTCGCGACCGCCGGCGACCCGCACGAGCGGGTCGGCCTCGCCGTGCAGGACGAGGGTCGGCGCCGTGATGCCCGAGATCGACGGCATCCGGTCCGCCCGGCCTGCCGCCAGCTGGCGCTGGGTCGACGTGGGGTCGCGCGGGCTGCGGTCGTGCGCCGTCGTGGCCGTCGCACGGACCCACGCCTCGGGGAACGGGAACCCTGGCGAAGCGATGGCCCGGTAGACCGCGACGAGCGCCTCGATCTGCTCGTCCCGGCTGCTGCCGGGCCGGATCCGCATGAGACGGGCGAAGATGCCGGGCTTGATGCAGCGAAGCGTCTTCCGGGTCGGGGTGTCGACCGGCAGCCCCACCCCATGACGCAGACGAGCGAGCGGACCCGCTCCGGGTGCAGCAGGGCGAGGCCTTGGGCCAGGGCCGCGCCCATCGAGCCGCCCATCACGTGCGCGCTGCGCCAGCCCACGGCGTCCATGACGGCGAGCCCGTCGTCGAGCATGTCGAGCACCGAGTAGGCAGATGGGACGCCGCCGAGGAGAGCCCGGAACGGGTTCTGCCGGGCGGGCGAGGAGAACCTGGTGGACAAGCCGGTGTCCCGGTTGTCGAACCGGCCGACGGCGAAGCCGGCCCCGACGAGGGCCTCGCAGAGGCCGTCCGGCCACCACACCATCTGGAAGTCCAGGCCCATGACGAGCAAGAGCGGCTCCCCGGCGGCGGGGTCGCCGAACGCCTCGTAGGCGATCCGGACGTCACCGTTGCGGGTGACGCGCGTCTCGTGGTCCTGGGGCACGTCCCACCTCGTTTCCATGCATGTGCATCGTATCCGGATCGGGCAGGATGCAATACGCTCGCATTGCAACGAGGGAGGGGTCGTGCCGAGGCAGGTGGACGCGGAGGAGCGGAGGCGCCGGATCGCCGAGGCGGTGTTCCGGCTCATCGGCTCCCGCGGGCTGGAGGCGGTGAGCCTGCGGGACGTCGCGGCCGAGGCGGGCGTGTCCATGGGGCAGGTCCAGCATTGGTTCTCGACGAAGCAGGACATGCTGCTGTTCGCGCTGGCGGCGATGCGCGAGCGGGTGCTCACCCGGCTGGCGCGGGACGTCGCCGCCTTGCCGGACCCCTCGCCCCGGGAACGGATCATGGCCGCGGCCCGGGTCATGCTCCCGCTCGACGAGCCCGGCCGGGAGGAGGCGCGCGTGAACGTCGCCTTCGTCGCGGCCTCCGTCGCCCGCCCGCCGTTCGTCGAGCTGCTCCGAGAGGGCTACGAGCGCCTGCTCGCGGCCTCCCGGGTGCAGCTGGCCGACGCGCGACGCCAGGGTTTGCTCCGCCCGGGCGTCGACGTCGACGACGAGGCGGCAGCCGTGTTCTTCCTCGTCCAAGGCCTCATCGGCCCGGTGCTCGTGGGGGCGTGCACCCCGGACGGCGCGCTGGCGCTCGTCGGGCAGCGGCTCGACCAGGTCTTCCGCGCCTGAACCGGCTCCGCCGACAGGCTCAGCCGACCGGTGCGCAGACGTCCTTGAGGCTCGCCGCCTCGTCCGCGGCGGGGACGGTCGACGAGGGGCTCGGCGACGCGCCACGCTTCGTCGCCCCCGTGCTCGCGGTCGCGGTCGCGGTCCCTGTCGCGGCGGGCGTCTTCACGGGCGCCGTGATCGCGTTCTGGACCCGCTCCTGGATGAACGTGTACTCGGGGTCCGCGGTGGAGCCGAGCACCGTGTTCGTGAAGGCGAGGCTGCTCACCCCGCCCTTCTGCACCCGCAGCGCGAGCTCGGCCCACGGGCCGAGCTCGGCGAGCCGGATCCCGGTGCGGATGTTGCCCTTGGCCGCCTTCGCGATGCCCGGGAAGCTGCGGAGCACGTCCATGGGGTCGGTCTGGTCGAGGACGTAGCCGAGGAGGCAGCGCTGCCGGGTCATCCGGCTGTAGTCGTCGGTGTTGAACCGGGACCGGGCGTACCACATCGCGTAGTAGCCGTTGAGGTGCTGGACGCCGGGCTCGATGTAGGACTTCGGGCTCTGTATGACGCGGCCGCTGCCGTCGTGGGCACCGCCGACCGCGAGCTTCTCGGTGACGTTGACGGTGACGCCGCCGACCGCGTCGATGAACTGCTGCAGGCCCTTCATGTCGACGATCGCGTAGGTGTCGATCTGGAGCCCGAGCGCCTGCTCGACGCCCTGTCGGACGGCGGTGTAGCCGGCATCGGTGTCGTCGGCGGCCTGCGTGTAGTACTGCGACCGGTGCTCGACACCGAACTGCCAGAGCGCGTTGAGCATGCAGCTCTGGTCCGGGCACCGATAGCCGTCGGGGTAGTCGGCGGCCTGCTGGGTGCCGGGCGGGAAGGGGACGCCCTGGAGGTTGCGCGGGAGGCTGAAGAGGATCGTGTGCCCGGTCTTCGTGTCGATGCTCGCGACGATCACCGTGTCGGTCCTGACGCCGGTGCGGTCCGAGCCCGCGTCCGAGCCGAGCAGGAGCACGTTGATCCGGGGGATGTTGGCCCACGGGTCGGCCTTGGCGACGTTCGGCCGGTTCTTCGCCGGGGTCGTCTCGCCGGAGCCGCCGGCGAAGATCGTCGACGTCGCGTCCTGGTAGATCAGGCTGTAGTCGGCGACGCGCGAGGCCGGGACGAGGACGAGAGCGACGATGGAGACCACGAGCGCGCTGGAGAAGATCCGCTGCGGGAGGGTGAGGTGGGCGTACCGGCGCAGCGACGCATGCGTCCCGAGGACGACGAGCGCCCAGAGCACGACGAGGACCAGCAGCGCCGCGGCCGCGACGACGATCCGCTGGGGCGACGCGGCGAACGTGACGAGGCCCCGGAACCCGGCGACGTAGAGCGCGCCGGCGAGGCCGCCGACGAGGGCGAGGTTGACGAGCAGGACGGTCCACCCCAGCGTGCGGCGTCCGGCGGCGATGAACCCGGTGCCCGGGAGGATGCTGCCGAGGATCGTCCACCGGACGACGCCGCCGAAGCCCTGACCGTACGTCGTCGCGTGCCGGCCACGGGCGCCGTCGTCGTGTGCCTCGTCACCCGCCCTGCCTCCGGCGCCGCCGGGCCCGCCGTCGAGGTCCTCACGTCGCTGGGGGGAGCGCGTCCTGCTCCGCGACCGGTGGGAGTCGGGCGCCACTTGGGTCACGCGCTCCTCCTCGCTCGTCGGTCGGCTGGTCGCGGCCTGTCGGCCGGGAGACGCTTCTCGGCTGGAACGTGTCTCGGGCCGGCGTGCTCTCCTCAGGCGCAGGCGCGCCGGGCCGCCAGTCCCGCCGTCGACACGCCCCCGCAGCACTGGAGAGACGTCGGACATTGTCACACGGCAGGACGCGCGACTCGGACGGATCGTTGCACCTCCGGGCCCCCGACGGACAGTCCGGCCAGAACTACTCCGGTGTGTTTCCCGGTGCACGGCGCCGACTGCGGGCCGTGCGGGGGCGACGATCCGCTTTGCCCGGGCCGCGTCGCGGCCGCTACCCTTTCCCGGTCACGGGGAGGCGTCGCCTAGTCCGGTCTATGGCGCCCGCCTGCTAAGCGGGTTTGGGGCAACAACCCCATCGCGGGTTCAAATCCCGCCGCCTCCGCTGACGCCGAGGTCCCCCAGGGGCGTCGTTTCCCGGGGGACCTCGGCGTCGGATCGAATGGGTGTCACAGTGAACCTGTGGGATCTGGGAGTGATCTGGGAGGAGCCGGAGAGGAACGAGCCGGCGACGGTTCCCGCCGCCTCCCTCGAAGCGACGCCGCACGGCGTCCGCCTCGATCCCGCCCGCTGCCCGGTGGATGATCTCCGGCGGCCGCGGTCGCGCCAACCGGTCCGGGGCGCTGCACCGGCGTCACCGTCCCGCCGGTTCATCCCACGGACCGGGCCGCCCGGTGCAGCGCCGTCCGGCACCGTCGGGGAGGCTGGTGCCAGATCGTGCAAGGACGTCGCGGCCCCCGCCCGCAGTCCCGCCGCTGAGGAGCTCCGTGTCCGGTCACGTCCCTGAGATCACTGAGATCACTCGCCGCGCGCTCACCCTCGGTGCGCTCGCCGCGGTGGCGGGTGTCGCCGGGGTCGCGGCGCGTGGGGACGGTGTCGCGCCCGGGCCGGACGTCCGCGTCGCCGGCGCGGGCGGGGCGGCGGCGCGGGCAGACGGGGGGCCCCCCGCCCGGGCGACCGTGCGGACCCCGACGGCCAGCCCGCCGCCGTCCGTCACGCCGGCACCGCGCGCGCTGCTGCCGCGCGGCGGCCGCACCCTTTTCCCGCGCTACCGGATCGTCGCGTACGCGGGCCTGCCGGGGGTGCCGACGCTCGGCCGGCTCGGGATCGGCGACCTCGACGCCCGCACCGCCGAGCTGGACGGGATCACGAGCCGGTACGCCACAGGCGGCCGGCAGCCGCTGCCGGCGCTGGAGCTCATCAGTGTCGTCGCGCAGAGCAAGCCCGGCGCCGACGGCCGTTACCGGGTGCGGGTCGACCCGGAGGTCGTCGGCGCCCACCTCGCGGCCGCCAGGCGCCGAGAAGCCCTCCTGCTGCTCAACATCCAGCCCGGCAAGGCGGCGTTCCTCGACGAGGTACGCGCGCACGAGCGCTGGCTTCGCGAACCCGAGGTCGGCCTCGCGCTCGACCCCGAGTGGGCGGTCCGCGGCCGGGCCCGACCCGGGCAGGTCTTCGGCTCGGCGACCGGCCGCGAGCTCGACGGCGTCTCGGCCTGGCTGGCCGACCTCGTCGCGCGGCACGACCTGCCGGAGAAGCTCATGGTCGTCCACGTGCTCGCGCCGCGGGTCGTCCGGGACCTGCGGCCGCTGCGACGTCGTCCGGGGGTGCGCGTCGTCCGCTGTGCCGACGGCATCGGCACCGTGGCGGAGAAACGCAGCTCGTGGCGCCACGTCCAGGGCGTGCCGACCACGGCGGCCGGCCGTGCGGCGTCCGGGCCCGGCGTGATGTCCACCGGCTTCAAGCTCTTCTTCGTCGAGGACGAGCGCGGCGCATCCCGGCTCATGACCCCCGCCGAGGTGCTCGCGCTGAGGCCCGCTCCGGACTACGTCTGCTACGAGTGATCCCTCTGAGCCGTCCTCTGGTATCTCAGTCTGGTGATACCTCAGCTGGCGAACGGCTCGCGCGTGACGCGAGCTACCCATCAGAGGACGGGTCACCTACACGCAGCACGAGGCGGCGCCGTCCCGGGACGCGTGTCCGGAAGGCGCCGCTGGTGCCGCGGCCTCTCGGCCGACCGGTGCACCCGACCGGCCCGCGGGGCGGGGTCAGCCGACCCCGAGGCGCACCTTGAGCGCATCGAGCTCGTTGACCAGGGTGGTCGGGGTCTTGTCGCCGATCTTGGCGAACCACTCCTCGATGAGCGGGACCTCGCGCTGCCACTCCGTCGGGGTCGACGGCGAGCGCCTGCTCGAGGTCGGCGCAGGTCGATGTCGAGGCCCTCGGTGTCGAGCGCGCCCGGAGTGGGCACGAGGCCGATCGGGCGTCTCGACGGCGTCCGCCGTCCCCTCGATCCGGCCGATGATCCACGTCGAGGACGCGGCTGTTCTCGCCGAAGCCCGGCCAGAGGAAGCGGCCGTCGTCGCTCTTGCGGAACCAGTTGACGAAGAAGACCTTCGGCAGCTTCGACGTCGTCGTGCCCCTTGCCGATCTCGAGCCAGTGCCGGAAGTAGTCGCCCGGCGTGGTAGCCGATGAACGGCAGCATCGCCATCGGGTCGCGCCGGACGACGCCGACCGCACCGGCCGCGGCGGCGGTGGTCTCGCTGCTCGTCGTCGCGCCGAGGAAGACGCCGTGCGCCCAGTCCCGGGCCTCGGTGACCAGCGGGACGACGGACGCGCGCCGCCCGCCGAAGAGGATCGCCGAGATCGGCACGCCCTTCGGGTCGTAGTACTCGGGGGCGAGGATGTCGCAGTTGGCGATCGGGGTGCAGAACCGGCTGTTCGGGTGCGACGACGGCGACGCCGGACTCCGGCGTCCAGTCCTCGCTGCTTCCAGCTCGGTCAGGTGCGCGGGGGGCTCCTTGGTCATGCCCTCCCACCAGACGTCGCCGTCGTCGGTCAGGGCGACGTTGGTGAAGATGCGAGCGGCCCTTGTCGACGGCGCGCATCGCGGCCGGGTTGGTGTGCCACCCGGTGCCCGGGGCGACGCCGAACAGGCCGGCCTCGGGGTTCTGGGCGTAGAGCCGGCCGTCCTCGCCGAAGTGCATCCAGCAGATGTCGTCGCCGATCATCTCGGCGGTCCAGCCGGGCACCGTCGGCTCGATCATCGCCATGTTCGTCTTGCCGCAGGCGCTCGGGAAGGCCGCCGCGACGTAGTAGACCTTCTGCTCCGGGCTCGGTGAGCTTGAGGATGAGCATGTGCTCGGCCAGCCAGCCCTCGTCGCGGGCCATCGCGCGAGGCGATCCGCAGCGAGTAGCACTTCTTGCCGAGCAGGGCGTTGCCGCCGTAGCCGCGAGCCGTAGGACCAGATCTCGCGGTCTCCGGGAAGTGGGTGATGTACTTCGTCGTGTTGCACGGCCACGCGACGTCCGCCTGGCCCGGGTTCGAGCGGGGCGCCGACGGAGTGCAGGCACTTGACGAACGGGGCGTCCGGTGCCCATCCGGTCGAGCACCTCGCGCGCCGATCCGCGCCATGATGCGCATGCTGGCCACGACGTAGGGGCTGTCGGTGATCTCGACGCCGAAGAACGGGCGGTCGGCGTCGAGCCGGCCCATCACGAAGGGGATGACGTACATCGTGCGGCCGCGCCATCGCGCCCCGATAGAGCCCGGTCATGGTCGCCCGCATGTCGTCGGGGTCCATCCAGTGGTTCGTCGGGCCGGCGTCCTCCTCGAGGCGGGAACAGATGAACGTGCGGTCCTCGACGCGCGCGACGTCGCTCGGGTTGCACGCGCACCAGTAGCTGTCGGGCTTGCCGGCGAGACGGACGAACGTCCCGCCGTCGACGAGGGCGTCGACGATCCGGGCGTTCTCCTCGTCGGATCCGTCGACCCAGTGGACGGCGTCGGGGGTCGTCAGGGCCGCGACCTCCTCGACCCACGCGGCGAGGGCCGCGTGCGCCGTGAGGGCGCTGCTCGTGGTGCTCGTGTCGGTGGTGGTCACGGGGCTGCCCTTCCTCGTGCTCGCATCGCGAGCCGCCGGGGGACCTCCCCGGCGACCTGTCACCGGTAGCTCGTGGCCTCGCGGTGCCTTCGTGTGCGGATCACCTCGACGGTAGGGCTACGCAGGCTTGCCTTATCCGAGACGGAGGTCCCAAGAACGCTCTGACCAGCGACGTCGTCGACTGTGATCTCGGTGACCGCTGCGTGAGGGGCGCCACGCTCCATCCTCGGTCCGGTGCGCGGCGGCGACGAGGGCGGCCTCCCGGGGCCGCCGTGACCCGCACCGGACGGCGCACGAGAGAATGGCGCGGTGACAGGCTCGCCGACCCGCGCGCTCGGACGGCGGGCCGCGGTCGCCGCCGGGGTGGCGGGCGCGCTCGTGGCGGCGGCCGGTGTCGGTCGCGCCGTCGCCGGCCCGCCGTCGGCGCCGGTGGTCCTTCCGGCGCCGACGTGCCCGCGGGTGCTCGCGGAGGCGCTGCCCCGGGTCGGCCCGTCGTCGGACGATCTCGTGCCGTGGGGGCCGATCACGGCCCGGGTGTGCACGTACCGGACGTCGTCCGGCTCGGACGCCGGGAGAGCCGCCGCCGGGGCGAGCACGGTGCTCGACGCGACGGCGACCGCCGAGCTCGCCGGGCTGCTCCACCCGCTGGCGGACGCCCCGCCGGACTGCGCCGAGATCGCGACCCGACCGGACGCGGCCGCGGCGTCCGGCGAAACCGTCGCCGTCGTCCTGTTCCGCTACCGGCCCGGTCGCACACCGACGACCGGCGCGGTGCTGCGCGTCGTCCTGCGCTCCGTCCCGTGCACGACGGCGTCCGACGTCACCCGGACCGTCACGGTCACCCCGGACGTCGCGCGGCGGCTCGCCGACCTCGTGCCGGTGCTCCGGACGACGTTCCCGGACCGCTGACCGGCCTGGCTCGACCCGGGACTTCGGGCCCGCCGTCTCAAAGTGAGACGGTCGACGTCGTCACCTGCTCCGTAGCCTTCCCGCACAGGCCGCCCGACCGGGCGCACAGTCACGAGGAGGTGGCAGTGAAGGCCGTCCGGGTGCACGAGTACCACGTCGACCCGACCGTCGACGACATGCCCGAGCCGACCCTCCAGGGCCCGCTCGACGTCATCGTCAAGATCGGCGGCGCCGGCGTCTGCCGGACCGACCTGCACATTCTCGAGGGCCAATGGGCCGAAGCGATGTCCCCGACGCTGCCCTACGTCATCGGCCACGAGAACGCGGGCTCGGTCGCCGAGATCGGCGCCGGGGTCACGAACGTGGCCGTGGGCGACACCGTGATCCTGCACCCGCAGCCGAGCTGCGGCCTCTGCCTGCCGTGCCGGGCGGGCCGCGACATGCAGTGCACGAACGCTTTCTTCCCGGGGCTGTCGAACAACGACGGCGGGATGGCCGAGTACCTGCGGACGTCGGCCCGGGCGTGCGTCCTGCTCGAGCCGTCGACGAACCCGGCGGACGTCGCGGCACTCGCCGACGCCGGCATCACCGCCTACCACGCGGTCCGCAAGGCGGTGCCGATGCTGCCTCCCGGGACGACGGCTGTGGTCCAGGGCGCGGGCGGCCTCGGTCACATCGGCATCCAGTGCCTCGCCGCGCTCACCGCGACCCGGATCGTCGTCGTCGACCGGAGCCCGGACGCGCTCGCGCTCGCCGAGAAGCTCGGTGCCGACGCGACCGTCGTCGCCGACGGCACGGAGGTCGACCAGGTCAAGGAGCTCACGGGCGGCCGCGGGGCGGACGTCGTCTTCGACTTCGTCGCCGAGCAGGGCGCCGAGAACAAGGCGTGGGCGATGACCGCGCCCGCCGGCTCCCATCTCGTCATCGGCTACGGCGGCGAGCTGCGGATCCCCACCCTCGACTTCGTCGCCGGCGAGAAGAACGTCATCGGCAACATCGTCGGCACGTACACCGACCTCGCCGAGCTCATGGTGCTCGCCCAGGCCGGCAAGGTCACGCTCCACACCCAGCAGTACCCGCTGGCCAACGCGCTCGACGCGCTCCACGACCTCGACGCGGGCAAGGTCCGCGGCCGCGCGATCTTGGTCCCCTGAGGGGCAGCATCCCCGTACCCGACGCCCAGCCCGACATGGTCGCCGCGCCGAGCCGGTCCGTCGCCCCTGCACCGGTACCGCCCCAAACGTCCGGAGGACACCCATGTACGAGAAGGACGGCGAGAAGTACTTCATCGTCGACTCCCACAGCCACTTCTGGGACGCGAGCCGGGAGAACTGGAAGCCCGGCCGCGAGGAGTACGCCAAGGGCTGGATCGACTGCTTCTACGGCTACCACCAGCTCGGGCCGCCCGAGACGCACTGGGACTACGAGCGCTACCTCAAGGTCGACGAGGACGACTTTGTCCGGGACATGTTCACCGAAGGTAACGTCGACGTCGCGATCTTCCAGTCGACGTACCTCAAGGACTGGTACACCGAGGGTTTCAACACCCTGGAGCGTAACGGCGGGCTCGCCCGCAAGTACCCGGGCCGGCTCATCGCCAACGGCCGCTGGGACCCGCGTGACGGCGAGGCCGGGCTCGAGCAGCTCGAGAAGGACAGCGCCGAGTACGGCATCAAGGGCGTCAAGGTGTACACCGCGGAGTGGCAGGACGGCTCACGCGGCTGGAAGCTCACGGACCCGATGTCCTACCGCTACCTGGAGAAGTGCCAGGAGCTCGGGATCAAGAACATCCACGCGCACAAGGGCCCGACGATCTGGCCGCTCAACAAGGACGCCTTCGACATGTCGGACATCGACCAGGTGGCGACCGACTTCCCGAACCTCAACTTCATCGTCGAGCACGTCGGCCTGCCACGGATCGAGGACTTCGCCTTCATGGCGGTCCAGGAGCCGAACGTGTACGCCGGCCTGTCCGTCGTCATCGGCGGCCTCATGCACTCCCGGCCGAAGTTCTTCGCGAAGGTCATGGGCGAGCTGCTCTTCTGGGTCGGCGAGGACCGCATGACGTACGGCGGCGACTACCACATCTGGACGCCGAAGTGGCAGATCGAGGGCTTCCTCGCCTGGCAGATGCCGGACGACGACGCGTTCGACGACTACCCGCGGCTGACGGCCGCCACGAAGAAGAAGATCCTCGGCCTCAACGCGGCCCGGCTCTACGACATCGAGGTTCCCGTCGAGTGCCGGCTGCCCGAGGAGGTCGTCGAGGTCCCCGACTCCCCGGGCGAGCAGCTCGTCGCCGGGTCCTGACGATGGCCTCGCCCGCTCTCGCGCGCCGTCCGGACCCGGTGGCCCCGGGCCCGGGCGGCGCGCCCGCCGTCCGGGACGCCGTGTGGGCGGCGCTCGGCACGGTGCTCGACCCGGAGCTCGACGAGCCGGTCACCGACCTCGGGTTCGTCGCGGAGTGCGCGGTCCGGCCGGACGGCCTGGCCACGGTACGCCTGCGGCTGCCGACGTTCTACTGCGCGCCGAACTTCTCCTACCTCATGGTCGCGGACGCCTACGACGCCGTCCGCGCGGTGCCCGGGGTCGGGACCGCCGACGTCGCGCTCCTCGACCACCACGCGTCGGCGGAGATCAACGGCGGCGTCGCGGCAGGCTCCGGCTTCGTCGGGACGTTCGACGGCGAGGCGACGGCCGAGCTCGACGAGCTGCGGGCGCAGTTCCTCACCAAGGCGGTCCTCGCCGGTCAGGACCGGGTCGCCCGGCCGCTCGTCGATGCGGGGGCCACGCCGACCGACCTCGCCGCGCTCACGCTCGGCGCGGTCCCGCCGTCCGAGGACCTGGACCGCCTCCGGCACCGGCGGCGGCTGCTCGGCCTTCCCGCGGACGACGCCGCGCTGCTCCTCATGACCTCGGACGGCGCCGCCGTGCCGGTGGAGCAGGTGCCCCTGCATCTGCGCCGGGCCCGGCTCCAGAGGGTCGGGATCGAGACGAACGGGGAGTACTGCAAGAGCCTGTACGCCGCCCGCTACGGCAGCGACCGGTAGCCCTGCCTGCGTCCCCGGGCGTGCAGGCCCGAGAACGCGCCGTTTCGGTGGAGCGACCGCCAGGGGGCGGGGGCTCGCGGGGTCAGCCGTGCACCTCGGCGGCGGGCAGGCTGATGCCGTATTCCCGAACCTTGCGGTACACCGTCGCCCGGGAGAGCCCGAGCAGCGCGGCCGCCTTCGTCTTGTTGCCGCCGCTCTGCCGGAGCGCGCCGACGATCGCGTCGCACTCGAGGGCCTCGACGGGTGTGAGCAGCCGCCGGACGCCGGAGAACAGCTCCGGCGGCAGGTCGTCGACGCCGACGACGCCCGCGCGCCGCCGCGCGACGACCCGGCCGAGCACCTGCTCGAGCTGCCCGACGTTGCCCGGCCAGCGGTACCTGCCGAGCACTCTCAGCGCCTCGGCGGAGATCGCCAGGCCCGGGTGGCCCAGCCGGCCGAGCAGGTGCCGGACGAGGTCGGGCACGTCCTCCGGGTGGTGCCGCAGGGGAGGCACGTCGACCGTCGCGGGAAGCCGCTCGACGAGCCGGGCGACATCCGCGCCGAGGTGGGTGGCGCCGACGGTGACGACGACCCACGGCCGGTCCGGCGCCGTCGACCATCGGTGCGGCTCGAGGGTCTCCATGAGCGCCTGAACCATCGGGGCCGGGAGGCGGTGGACGTCGGAGACGATGAGCGTGCCGTGCCGGTGTACGAGCTCGTCCGCGACCTGGCGCGGCCACGTGGGGTCGGCGTCGGCGGCGTCGAGGACGCGCAGCCGACCGGTCGGGGCGTGGGCCCGGGCGGCCGCCCGGGCCAGCGTGCGCCGGCCGGCCCCCGGTTCTCCGCGCAGGACGAGCCACTCGCCCGCCGCCCGGTACCGGTCGACGGTCTGCCGGCACATCGCCCAGTGGGTGCCGCCGCCGACGGCGACGGACGCCGACCCGGCGGCCCGCCGGGGCGTCGCCGCCGGGTGCTCGGGCGCGTGCTCCGCTGCTGCGACGTCCGGGGCCGGTGCCGGCCCGGGGACGCCGCCGGGCAGCACGACGACGACCCCGCCGCCGGCTTTCGCCTCGGTCCACGTCGGGCGGCAGTCGAGCCGGACCGACACGCCGCTCGACAGGTCGACGACGACCCGGGCGGGACGCCCGGACGCGAACACCTCGGTCGCGGCCGTGACGATCCGGTCGTGGTCGCCGGGGTCGAGGTGCTCGCGGGCGGCGTCGTCGAGGATCACCGCGTCACCGCTCACCGCGACGACCGGGTGCCGGGTGCGTCGGCTCGCGAGGAGGAAGTCGGTCATGACGGCGGACTCGCGCCGGCCGACGTGGTCGCGCAGCCCCTGCTCGACCTGGCGGGCGGCGAGGGTGGCCGTCGCCAGCAGGAGGCGGTTGGCGTCCCGACGCCAGCAGGTGAGGTCGAGGACGCCGGCGATCCGGCCGGTGACGGGGTGTCGGACCGGGACGGCGGCGCACGCGAGGTCCTCGAGCCCCTCGGCCCAGTGCTCGGGGCCGAAGACGCTCGCGGGGCCACGGCTCTCCAGGGCCGTCCCGATCCCGTTCGTGCCGACCACCCGCTCGGCGTAGCTGAAGCCCGGGGCGAGCCAGACCCGGTCCAGGTGCCGGGCGAGAGCGGCGTCCATGGTGCGACGCTCGAGGACGACGCCCGCGTCGTCGCACAGGATGAGGCTCACGGGCTCGGTCGTGAGCAGGTCGGTCATGCCCTCGACGACGGGCGCGGCGACCTCGCGGAGCGGGGACGAGCGGTGCGTGGAGGCCTCGGCGCCGAGGTCGATCCGGTCGGGCGGCACGTGGAACTCCCGGGACCGGGTCCACGAGGCGAGGATCGACGGCCGGACGGCGCAGCCGCCGACCGGCTCGTCGTTGAGGAACGCGACGCGCGCGTCCGCCGTCGAGACGTCCTCGTCTCCGTGCATGGGTCGTCCCCCGCTGGCGCCGGATGGCCCTGGCACCCCATCGTGCGCTGCCGGGACGTCCGAGGGGAAGGGCGGACGAGCGGTCCGACGGTCTGCGCCCCCGGAGGACGAGCGGTTCGACGGTCTGCGCACCAGACGGCGAAGGGCCGGACGTCGCGCCGTTGCGCCGTCCGGCCCTTCGGGTTCGGCCGCGTCGCGTCAGGCCATGCCGAGGCGCGCCTTGAGGCCATCGAGCTCCGTGAGGAGGGTGGAGGGGAGCTTGTCGCCGATCTTGGCGAACCACTCCTCGATCTGCGGCACCTCGGCCTTCCACTCCTCCGGGTCCACCGCGAGCGCGGTCGCGAGCTCCTCCGGCGTGAGGTCGAGGCCCTCGGTGTCGAGCGCCTCGGGGTCGGGACGTGTCCGATGCACGTCTCGGTCGCCTCCGCGGTGCCCTCGATGCGCTCGATGACCCACTTGAGCACGCGGCTGTTCTCGCCGTAGCCCGGCCACACGAAACGGCCCTCGTCGTCACGGCGGAACCAGTTGACGTAGAAGATCTTCGGAAGCTTCGACGCGTCTGCCGACTTTCCGACGTCGAGCCAGTGCTGGAAGTAGTCACCCGCGTGGTAGCCCATGAACGGCAGCATCGCCATCGGGTCGCGACGGACCACGCCGACCGCACCGGTCGCCGCGGCCGTCGTCTCGCTCGAGATCGTCGAGCCCATGAAGACGCCGTGCGCCCAGTCCCGAGCCTCGGTGACGAGCGGGATCGTCGTCCTGCGGCGGCCGCCGAAGAGGATCGCCGAGATCGGCACGCCGTTCGGGTCGTCGTACTCCGGCGCGAGGATCGGGCAGTTGCGGATCGGCGTGCAGAAGCGGCTGTTCGGGTGCGACGACGGCTCGTCGGAGTCCGGCGTCCAGTCGCGTCCCTTCCAGTCGGTGAGGTGGGCCGGGGGCTCCTTCGTCATGCCCTCCCACCAGACGTCGCTGTCGTCCGTGAGCGCGACGTTCGTGAAGATGCTGTCGCCCTTGGCGATCGCGTGCATCGCGTTCGGGTTGGTGTCCCAGCCGGTGCCGGGCGCGACGCCGAACAGGCCGTTCTCGGGGTTGACGGCGTAGAGCCGGCCGTCGTCCCCGAAGCGCATCCACGCGATGTCGTCGCCGAGGGTCTCGACCGTCCAACCGGGGATCGTCGGCTGGAGCATCGCGAGGTTCGTCTTGCCGCAGGCGCTCGGGAAGGCGGCGGCGACGTAGTGGACCTTCCCCTCGGGGTTGGTCAGCTTGAGGATGAGCATGTGCTCTGCGAGCCACCCCTCGTCACGGGCCATGACACTGGCGATGCGCAGCGAGTAGCACTTCTTGCCCAGCAGAGCGTTGCCGCCGTAGCCCGAGCCGTACGACCAGATCTCGCGGGCCTCGGGGAAGTGGACGATGTACTTGGTGTCGTTGCACGGCCACGTGACGTCCGCCTGGCCCGGCTCGAGCGGGGCGCCGACGGAGTGCAGGCAGGGGACGAAGTCCGCGCTCTCGCCCATGACCTCGAGGACGTCCGCGCCGACGCGGGCCATGACCCTCATGCTCGCGACGACGTACGGGCTGTCGGTGATCTCCACGCCGAAGAAGGGCTTCTTCGCGTCGAGGTGGCCCATGACGAACGGGATGACGTACATCGTGCGGCCCTTCATGGAGCCGCGGTACAGGTCGGACATGAGGGCGCGCATCTCGCCCGGGTCCTTCCAGTTGTTCGTCGGCCCGGCGTCCGCGGGGTCCACGGAGCAGATGAAGGTGCGGTCCTCGACGCGGGCGACGTCGCTCGGGTCGCTCGCGCACCAGTACGAGTTGGCCTTCTTCTCCAGACGGACGAAGGTTCCCGCCTCGACGAGGCCGGCGGTCAGTTCGTCGGCCTCGGCGTCGCTGTCGTCCACCCAGTGGATGCGATCCGGCGTCGTGAGCGCGGCGACATCGGTGACCCAGGCGAGGAGACGGGCATGCGTCGTGGGCGCGGAGCCGGTGACGGCTTCGGCCAGTCCGGTCGCGGCGAGGTCGGCGGCGGTCAGGTCGAGCTCGATGCCGGTGGCCGGCGTGGTGGTCCGGGTCTCGTCGGTCATGGTCACTGCGTGGCCCTTCCTCGGTCTTCGGATGTGCGGTCGGCGCGCTGCCGGGGTGTCCGGTCGTCCGTGATGCCCTGGCCGACGACTCGTCGTCGTTGACGGCGTCGGGTGGCCGCGGTCGTCTGTGACCCGCCGAAGTCGTGGTTACCTAGCGTGACGTCGCGGTAGGGCTACCGGGGTGTTTCGGCTGTCCATCCACCGTACGAGTGGGTGTCTGCGATGGGAACACTTCCCCGGTGGGCGCCTAGTGAAACTAGTCACAAGCCTCTGACCTGCAGAAAGGGACTCATCAGAATCAGTGCAAGAAGTTGCAGAGACATCGTTGTCGACCGATGACGCCAGATGAAAACGCTTACGATCTGTCACGAGCGCACAAGGGTATTGCGGCCCCGCCGGGGTTCCACGACGCCGCCTTGTCGCTGTCGCGCTCGCCGATGGCGGCGCCGGAGCCCTGACCGCGGACCTTGCCAGGGGTGCGTTCCCAACCTCCCAGAGCCTGTTTTGGATCTCGCCGGCGCGCATCGGCGAGTCATGATCAGGAAGTGAGGAACTCCTGGTAGAGCGGTGGTTGTCGAATCCCCGCCACACCAGGAGTTCCGGTGCCAGTCTTGTCTGTCTGCACGTGCCTGTCATGCCCGACCCACCCGCGGGGCGAGTGTGAGCTGTATCCGTCGTCGATGTCGGACGGGCAGTGGGCGGCGGTCGAGCCGGTACTACCGCCCCAGGCCTGCGCGGTCGGGCCTGGGCGGCCGGAAGCCCACGCGCGCCGGTTGATCCTTGACGCGGTGTTCTATCTGGTCGCGGAGGGGGTCCGGTGGCGGGCACTGCCCAAGGACTTCCCGCCGTGGCAGACCGTGTACGGCTTCTTCACCCGCTGGCGGGATGACGGCACCTGGCAGCGGGTCCACGACGCCTTGCGGGACCAGGTCCGCCTCCTGGAGGGCCGTGACCCGCTGCCAACGGCGGCAGTGATCGATTCCCAGTCGGTCAAGGGCGCCGAGACGGTCGGGAAGGGCCGACGCGGCTACGACGCTGGCAATCATGCCGGGCGGGTAGTTATGCCGGGTCGGTCTGGCCGGGCGGGTATCGCTGCTGGTCGCGGCGGGTGGGCGCGCTGATCTGTCCGGCATATCTACAGGCTCTCGAGGAAGGCGAGCAGGTGGTCGCTGGGCCGGAACCGGGTAGCGGTGGTGCCGGGGGGCGCGGTGCGGGCCAGGGCTTCCTCCTTCACGGTCAGGTCGGCGTGGAGGTAGATCTGGGTGGCCTTGGTTCCGGCGTGGCCGAGCCAGAGAGCGATCGTGGCGGTGTCGACCCCGGCCTGCAGCAGGTTCATCGCGGCCGTGTGACGCAGGGTGTGTGGCGTGACGTGCTTGGCGGCCAGGGACGGGCATCGGCGGGTGGCGGTGGCGACGTGCTTGGCGACCAGGTCGCTGACGGCGTCGGTGCTGAGCCGCCCGCCGGCGCGGGTGGGAAACAGCGGGTCGGTGGGCTGGCCGGCGCGTTCGCGCAGCCAGCCGGTCAGGAGCCGGGCGGTGGCGCGGGTCAGCGGCGTGGCTCGTTCCCTGCGGCCTTTCCCGGTGCAGCGCACGTGGGCGCCGCTGCCGATTGTCACGTCGGCGCAGGTCAGTCCGGTCAGCTCGCTGACCCGTAGGCCGGTCTGGACGGCGACGACGAGCAGGGCGTGGTCGCGGCGCCCGAGCATCGTGATGCGATCAGGAGCAGCGATCAGGGCCTCGGTTTCGGGTCGAGTGAGGAAGGACACGATCGTGATGTCGTCTCGCCGATGCGGGATGGTCAGAACCCTGCCGATCAGGTCGGCGTGCTCGGGGTGACGCAGGGCGGCGAAGGTGAACATCGAGTGGATCGCGGCCAGGCGGGCGTTGCGGGTCGCCACGCTGTTGCCGCGTTCGCGGTGCAAGTAGTCCAGGAACCCGGTGATGAAGACATCGTCCAGGTCGGTGAAGTCGAGGACCGCGGGGGTCTTGCCGAGCTGCCGGTAGGTGTAGTGCAGCAGCAGGCGGAACGTGTCCCGGTAGGAGGCGATGGTGTGCGTGCTGGCCCGGCGCCCGGTCAGCTGCTGGGTGAAGTAGGCCTGCAACGTCGGCGCGAGTGCTGTCACGGCAGGCCGTCCTGACCGTCGGGGAGGCTGTCGCGGTGCGGGCCGTCGAGGTGGTGTTCCAGTCGGGATGCGGCAGCGGTGAGCAGGGCGAGGGTGGCTTCCAGATACCAGTAGGTGCTGGATGGCTTGGCGTGTCCGAGGTAGGTGGACAGCAGCGGGAGCCGCGACGGCACGTCGCCGCCGTCGCCGTACCACCTGGTCAGGGTGGTGACGGCAAGGGTGTGCCGAAGATCGTAAAGCCGGGGAGGACGTCGCCCGGGTGGGGCCGTGATCCCGGCCGCGGCCAGCAAGGACACGAACGTGGTACTCGCGTTGGTGTGATTGAGCCGGGTCCCGGCGCCGGACAGGAAGAACGCCGTGGCCGGCGGGGCGGGACATAGCCGGTCCCGGTCGGCGACGTAGCGGGCCAATGCGGCGGCCGTGGTCGGATGCAGCGGAACCTGCCGCGCGGCGCCGTTCTTGGAGCGCCGCACAGTCAGCGTCGCAGCGTCCGGATCGTGCAGATCGACGTCGTCGCGGTCCAGTCGCATCGCTTCGCCCGGGCGCAGCCCGGTGACGGCCAGCAGCCCGATCAAGGTCCGGAACGTGGCGGCTCGCAAGGGATGCGCCAGCTCGCCGGCGGAGATCATCAGGGTGGTGATCTGGTCCTGGGAGTACAGGTACGGCCTGATCCGCGATGTCCCGCCGGACAGCAGCCGGGCCGGCGGGATCTGGGTCTCGGGCCGGCCGGTCTTTAGGTAGCGGGCGAAGTCTCGCACGATCCCCAGCCGTCGGGCCCGCCAGGCCGGGGCCGCAGCAGCCGGCAGTTCGGCCCAGGTGACGGCGGCATCGACGGTGATCCGGTCCAGGCCCTGGCCGTCCAGGTAGGCGACGAAGGCGGTCAGCAGGCGGCCTTCCTGTCGCAACTGATATCCCAGCCCGCGCCGCAGGGCCAGGTAGTCCCGCAAGTGGTCCTGCAGACGGTGCTGCGGCGTGCTCATCGGATCGGCTCCGGCCAGGGGCGGGCCAGTAGTCCCAGGGCAGCCTGGTCCACCTTCGCGTAGAGCGCTGTGGAGGCCGGATCCCGGTGCCGCAGGACTTCACCGACCTGTTCCAGGCTCGCTCCGGCGCGAAGCATCCCGGTGGCCGCGGTGTGCCGCAGCCGATGTGCACCCACCATGGCGGGTAACCCGGCCCGCCGTGACGCCGACTGCGGGATCATCACCACCGCCCGGGCGGACATGCCCGCCTCGGGGCCGCATGAGCGCAGGAACACCGCCCGGCACCGGGTCCGGGCAGGGGCGCGCCGCAGGTAGTCGGCGATCGCCTCTCCGACATCGGCCGGCAGCGGGAGCCGGTCCAGCCGGGCGCCCTTGCCGTGCACCACCAGTTCCCCGGCCCGCCAGTCGAGGTGCTCCAGCGTCAGGGCTGCGACCTCCTTGGCGCGCAGGCCGAGCCGGACCAGCAACGTCAGCACGGCGTAGTCACGACAGCCCACCGTCGTCGCCCGGTCGCAGCTGTCTAGCAAGGCCGCCACCGTCGCCGCGTCCACACCCCGGGGCAGGCCGTTGCGCCCGGACCCGGCCACCCGCGGAACGGCACCGGCCAGATCCTCAGGCACTCTCGACGTGGCGGACAGGAACCGCAGCAACCCGCGCAACGGTGACAGTGACTTCTGCAGCGAGGCGACGTTGCACCGCTGCGTCTCCGCCAGCACGAACGACGTCACCGCGGCTGCGTCCAGGACGCCCAGGTCCAGCCGGTCTCCGACCAGGAACCGCGACAGGAAGTGGCGGGCGACACCCTCATGAGCCGCGACCGTGCAGGCCGCCAGACCCCGTCCCCGCTGCAAGAACTCTCGGTAGCTGTCCACCACCTCCTCCACCGGCCCGTTCGGCGGCACCTCCGCCGGCGGCACCGCACCGGCAGCCCGCAGGTAGTCCAAGACCGGCCGCAGCGACCGGACCGACAGCCACCGGCAGTACCCGTCCCGCCGGCGACAGGCGACGAACCGCTCCAACACCTCAGGCGTCAACGCCGACGGCGCCAACCCTTCCTGGACCAACCAACGACTCAGGTGCGCCACAACGAACGCGTGGCTCTGGGCGGTCTGCGGGCGGTAGCCCGCCACCAGCAGATGCCGACGCACGTCTTCCACGTGCCCGGCCAGCGGCCCCCGCGCCCGAATCCTCGACACCACCATGACTCAGCTCCCTTCGAGAGATCCCGAAAGGAGCGTGGCCACCACCGCGTTATGCCGGACAGATCAGCGCGCCCACCCGCCGCGACCAGCAGCGATACCCGCCCGGCCAGACCGACCCGGCATAACTACCTGATTCCGCCCAGCTAAAGTTGAGGCTCTGATTCGCCGAAGGATCAGGTATGCCAGCACCGAGGAAGTATCCGCAGGAGTTGCGGGACAGGGCGATCCGTCTGGTGACGGAGGCGCGTGAGCAGGAGTCTGGGCTGTCGCTGAACGCAGCTGCCAAACGGATTGGGCCCAGGGTGGGGATCAGTCCGGACACGTTGCGGGGCTGGTGTAAGCAGGCTGACATCGACGCCGGGCGACGGCCGGGGATTCCGGCTCCGGACGCGGCCAGGGCCCGTGAGTTGGAGCGGGAGAACCGTGAGCTGAAGCGGGCGAACGAGATTCTCCTGGCAGCCTCGAGTTTCTTCGCGCGGGAGCTCGACCCGCGCCTTCCCTGGTAGAAAACGAAACGGAATCGCCTGCTGAATGCGGCGGCATTCCCAGCCTCGACGCGCCGGCCGGTGAGGGCGACGCGACCGGCGAGGGCACGGGGGCGCCGCTGGCGGTGACCGCGCTGGGGACCCACCTGTCCACGCCGGTCATGGTCGCGTTCATCGACTCAGTCAGGGAGCGGTTCGGGGTCGAGCCGGTCTGCCACGTGCTCTCGCAGTTCGTGTGCAAGATCGCCCCGGGTACGTACTACGCCGCGAAGAAGCGCCCGCCCAGTGCCCGCCAGTTGCGGGACGAGAAGATCAAGGAGGTGGTGCTGTCGATCTGGCACGACCCTGACCGGGGACGGGAGCTGCTGGGCGCCCGCAAGATGTGGCAGCTGATGCACAAGCTGCGCATCCGGGTGGACGGGCGGCCCGTCGCGCGGTGCACGATCGAGCGGCTGATGCGCGACCTGGGCCTGATCGGTGCCCGCCGCGGGGACTGCTTCTACCGCACCACCGTCGCCGACCCGGCCGCGGAACGGGCGCCGGACCGCGTCGACCGCAACTTCACCGCGACCGCGCCGAACCAGCTGTGGGTGGTCGACTTCACCTACCTCGAGACCGAGGCGGGCAAGGCGTTCGCGGCGTTCGTGCAGGACGTGTTCTCCCGCCGGATCGTCGGCTGGGCCGTGGCCGATCACCACCTGACCGAGCTGCCGCTGGCCGCTCTGGAGATGGCGCTGTACGCCCGCGCCCGAACCGGGCAGGACGTGCGGGACGTGGTCCACCACTCCGACGCCGGCGCGGAGTACACCGCGATCCGGTACCGGAACGTGCTGGCCGATTTCGGGGCTCTGGCCTCGATCGGCACGGTCGGGGATTCGTACGATAATGCCATGGCAGAATCGCTGAATGGCGTCTACAAATCGGAGTGCTATAACCGGAGAGAATCCTGGGAGGATGCGCCGGAGATCGAGCTCGACACGAGCTCCTGGATCGCCTGGTATAACACGGTGAGACCACACTCAAGCCTGGGCGGTCGGACGCCGATAGAATATGAGAACGCCTACTACAACGGTGAACTCCCCAAGCCCGGGGATAAGCCCGAAGACCAGGCGCTCCGCGGACCCGACGGACGTTACCTCCCACGGGACAACGACCGGGACATCAACCCCCGCAGATACGAACCTGCGGGATAAGCCAGCCTCAACCAAACTCGGGATCACTCAGAAGGGTGGTCCCATGCTGCTGGCGGAACTCACCTCAAGGTGGTCCCATCTCGCTGGCGGGCGACACGCGGGCTCGGCTGCCGTTGAGTCTCATCACGCCGGCTGGCAGCCGGTCTATCCGGTGGGTCCTGTCCACGCCCGCTGCAGCGACCGGTAGTCGGTCACCACGATTCCTTCCTGTCGGAGAAGGTCGCGGGCTCGTGGCGAGGTCAGGAACTCGTAGTCTGTGTGGCGTACCCGCCACCCAGGAACGATCGCCTGCGCCTCCTCGGTCCCCAGTCCGGGATGCACCGCCCACTCGCTGAGACCGGCGGGCAGATCGTGCAACAACCGAGCGTACGTGGCCGCCTTGGTGTCGACATCCAGACGGAAGCTGTCCACGAACTCGTTGTCGACCACCGGCAGTCCTCGCCGCCGCATCCTGCGGCGTGCAGGATCAAGCCACACACGCACCGCCAGGCCGTACTCCTCTCCCAACGCCAGCGTCAGGTCGAAGATGTCCTCCCGTCCACCATCGGCCAGGCAGTGCCAGTCCAGATGAGTCGGCATCAGACCCGCATCAATCACGGCGGCGACCTGCGCCCGAAGCTCAGGCTCGACCTCGTCGGCACGAGCGCGGGCGAGTAACTCGCCGGTACGGTCGGGGGCGAACAACTCACCCGCCTCGTCAAGCAACGAAGGCACCCTCTCCCTCGCAATCAACGGCAGCCACCGGTCGCGGAACGCATCACACACCAAAGTCAGATGGATCCCGAACGGGATCGCTGGCCGCTGACGCAGCAGCCGCATCGCCTCAGCCGCGCCCGGACACGGCACCATCAAACTGCACGAGCTGGCGATCCCGCTCTCGATCGAATCCACGACCGCGGCGTTGATCGCGCCGTACATGCCAAAGTCATCACAGTTGATGATCAATACTCGAACGCCGGGCCCGAACCCCATCAGCTCACTCGACCGCACGCCCTGCGCCGCATCACCAAGGTCGTAGACGCCTCCGTCCATGCTCTCAGTATCAGAGCCAGGCCAGAAGATCGATGTCCCCGGCAACGACGTGCGCGGAAGCTTGCCGTCTCCGCGCGACCCGCTGGCATCACAATCACCCGGACATGACGCAGCGGAGTCCAGCTACCAACAGTGACCAGCCGGTTGCGCGGAATGTCTCACTGGGCCCAGCTCACTCTGCCCGCCGCCCGAAACCGCTGACGGCGCCATCACGCAGCGTGAGTGCAAGCGTGACGGCGCAGAGCCGCCTTCGGGCTCACCCCGGGGAGCCGTCGCGTGGAATCACTCATGGTGCGAACTGACGCAGAAGCCGGTGGAAGATGTGGAACGGAGTGACGAAGAACGTGGTCGAAGTGGAAGAAAGTACTCTCCTGCAACGACTTTCGGCGGACTCATAATCCTCAAGCCGTGGGTTCAAGCCCCACCCGCCCCACGGGTCGACGCAGTTTCGGGGGCGGTGGAAGCCGAGGTGGCTTCCATCGCCCCCACTGCGGTCACAGGGCGTGAGCTTGGGGATTCCGAGGTCCGTGTGGACAGGAGTCGTTCACGAAGGTGTGGGCGGCCGCGAGGCGGGTCAGCGGTGCTGCCACACTTTGATGGCCGAGAGGACGAGGAGTGCGGCCAGGCCGGGGATGAGGATCCCGGTCGGGACGCGTCCGAGCAGTAGGCCGCCGGCCAGTGTTCCGGCGATCGACCCGGCGGCATCGCCGTCACGAATCTCAGGTTCTCGCGGAGCACGACGAAGCTGGAGTCCCGGGAGTAGCGGGCGAAGGCGACCAGCATCGTGGGCAGGGATACGGCGAGAGAGAGGCTGCCTGCGAGCTTGATGTCTTGTCCGAACAGCAGAACGATCGTCGGGATGAGCAGTTCGCCGCCGGCCACTCCCATCAGGGCGGCGACGATCCGATCCCGAAGCCGGCCACGACGCCGGCAATGACTTGGACCGGTCGGGCGAGGTCGGCGGTCGGGATCACCGAGAGGTTGGTCGCGACGAGGGTGGTGGCGATGAGGAGCAGCAGTCCGGCCAGAACTCGGGAAAGCGTCGTGGAGCGCATCCTTGTCACCCAGGTCGCTCCTGCCCAGGCGCCGGCGAGGCTGCCTGAGAGGGGGTTGGCGGCGACCCCGGAACGGCGACGAGGACGACGACCAGGCTCATGGCCTTGTTCCGGATGACCGCGTGCGCCCGTGCCGTTGTACACACGCCGCCGTCAGGATCGCGTCGCCCTCTCACGGCCGGGGTTGGTGGCTAGGAGGGGAAGTGTCTCCACTGCCCTTCCGACACGATCCTGACCGTGCCCTCGACCACCTCGATGGCGGTCTCGTCGTCGATGGCGTACGCCGGCCCCGAGATGCCGGCCGCCCATTCCTGCGCCGCGGCCATGGAGTTACCCGGCATGCCGTCCGGAGCAAGGTGCGGACAGATCGAGAAGTCGACGATGCCCAACGTGCTGTCGTCACCGGTCGGCGGTGTCCACTGGACGAACTCCTGGCCGACCCGGGGGGTCATCACCATGCTCCCGGCGCTTAGTCCCACCCAGACCGTCTCGTCCAGCGACGCAAGCAGGTCCGCCAGCCCGGACTGCCGCATCCAGTGGCACAGGTAGAGGGCGTCGCCGCCGGCCACCAGCAGGACGTCTGTCTCCCGGACCAGGGGCACCCAGCGCTCCTCGTCGATGCTGGGCAGGGCGGTGAGCTCCAGCACGCCGACGGACTTCCAGCCCAGGTCGACCATCGGAAGCTCGGACGCGCCACTGATGAACTTCCAGGGCCCGACACCGGGGCCCACCATGGGGTGGCCGTACGCCGCGGTGGGGATGCACAGCGCGCTCGAGTCCGCAATCGGCTTGCCCAGGAGGTCGACCAAGGCGTTGCGGATACTGACGTTCTTGACGCCCGCGGACGTGAGAAGAAGTCTCAAGATGCCTTCCCGGCTCGAATCAGATGGAACGGTTCTACCAGTGTGGACGCGGGGTCACCGGCAGACTCATCGCTGCTGAGTCCGGCGGACGGACTGCACGGACGGCCGCCGCGCAGAACGGTTCACCCCCAGGGCGTCGCGGCTCGAGAGCTCCCTGTTGCCTGACCGGAAAATACCTTGGTGAGTGGGCGCGCGGCAGCGTCCCGGCGTAGCGCAGCGGAGCCGGGAGGGGGTGGTGGTGAGGTTATGCGGCGGCGTGCTCCAGGGTGACGGTGAAGCCGAGCGCTTGGAGTTGGCGGACGTGGCTGCGGATCTTCTTGTTCTTGTCGAGGTGGTTGGTGTGGTAGTCGGCGCCGAGGTCTTGGAAGCGGGCCGTGGGGTCTGCCAGCAGATGCCAGACGATCACGAGGATGGACCGGGCGACGGCGACGAGGGCTTTGAGCTTGCCGCGGCGTTTGACCAGGCGTCGGTAGCGCTCGCCGAGGAAGGTGTTGGTCTTGGCTGCTGCCGCGGCGGCCTCACCGAGGGCACCGTTGAGGTAGGGGGTTTCCCTTGCCGATCTTCCCGTTGCGGAGGGTGGCCCCGGACTGGATGGTGCGCGGCGTGAGCTTGGCCCAGGAGGCCAGGTGTCCGGCGGTGGGGAACCGGGTCATGTCCAGTCCCAGTTCGGCCACGATGATCTGGGCGCTGCGCTCGCTGAGACCGGGGATCTCCGCCAACCGCTGCAGCACCGATAGGCCCCCACCGCCCGCAGATGGGTCGTGCCGCGCATCCGGGTGCCTGTCACCGGCATGCTCGCCGGGTTCGGGTGCCGCAGGGGCGGGCGGCAAGGTGGCGATCGTTTCGTCGATCCGGGTGGTGAGCTTGTCGATCTGGGTGGTGAGGGCGTCGATCTGGTCGAGCAGCATCCGGGCGAGTTCGCCGTGGTGGTCGTCGAACCGGCCGTTCAGCGCAGCCACCAGTTCGGTGTTCTTGGCGCGCATCCGGCCGCGGGCCAGCCCGGCCAGCACCCGCGGGTCACGTTCTCCGACGATCAACGCCTCGATCATGTCCCGGGTCGAGAGCGTGGTCAGCGTGCCGGCCACGGACGACACCTTGATCAACGCGTCTTCGAGCAGCTTCTCCAGTCGCTGCCAATGCCGGGTGCATTCATGGGTCAGATCGACTCGTAGCCGGGTGTAGTCACCGCAGCATCCGGATCGGTGCTGGTGGGACGAACGAGGGCCGCAGGAGTCCCTTCTCCGTCAGCTTCGCTAGTGCCCTGTCCGTGAAGATCAACCGGCTTGGCGACACGCCGTGGCCGGTGCGTGCATTTCGTGATTCTCAGGTCCAAACTTGATCTTGCCGGGGGCCGAGGCTTTGAGGTTGAGTCGAGGCGAGTGTCATGGCTGGGCCAGTTCTGGCTCGCCCGGTGAGCGAGCAAGAGGACCAGGACCTGCTGCGGATCCTGCGGAACGCCGGTCGGCAAAGCTCCATCCGAGTCCGGCGGGCGGTGATGGTGCGAGCCTCAGCGGTGGGGATCAGGGTGCCGGTGATCGCCCGACTGCTGGCCGCGGACCCGGACACCGTCCGGGATGTGATCCATGCGTTCAACGACAACGGGTTCGACGCGTTGGACCCGCACTGGGGCGGCGGTCGGCCACGACGGATCACCGCAGACGACGAGGACTACCTGGTGCGGGTGGCCAGCACCCGGCCACGCACGGTGGGGCGGCCGTTCGCCCACTGGCTAGCCACACGGCGTCCAGTTTGTCTGTTTTAGGTCTTCCTGGGACGTTCTTCACATCGCGGGCGTTGACCAGTTGCACGTCCAGACCGGCGGCTTCCAGCAGGTAGAACCACATCCGCCAGTAGTCGGAGGTTGACTCGACCGTGACCTTCTCGATCCCCAGCGCCACCAACTGGACGGCCAACGCGAGCACCGTCTCGGTGGTCGCGACGACGTCCCAGACCCGGCTGACCCGCCGGCCCGAACCGCCCTGGCTCGGCAGCCGCGTGCACACCGTGCCCGACGCCTTGGCCACGTCGATCGCGCACACCCGCTCGATCACCCGTTCATGATCCTCGTCGGGGATCTCCTGGGGCACAGTCCTCACGCCGATACTCCCTTCCTCCTCGCGGACACAGGCGGGCTGCCCGGGGGCCTCGGTCGGGAACCGAAATTCTGACCGGCGTGCTCGAGGCAACAGTGCGTGACCCTTCAGGTCGGGACCCCAGCGCCAGGCTCACGTTCGGGCTCCAAGCCCAGGTAACAGGTCGGCGTCGGCGGGCAACCCGACCCCATTTTCACGCCCGCGAGGCGTCCCCGACAGGGATTGGGAGGCTCACGTCAATAGGTCCGGGAGCTTTGCTTCGTTGCCTCATCCAAAAGGTCCGCGGGTGATCCCGCATAGTCGGAGGGCTCCAATTGATGATCTTGTAAGCCTGTGTGTTAAAGGATCATGGTCCTGGCAGCCCCCGATGTCTTGCCGGCGCTGACCGTCCCCTCCGGCGACATGATGCCCATGGGATGACCGGCGGGTCCATGGGACTGCTCGATCCTGCTCTGAGCACAGCAGCTGGCCTAGCCAGGACCCAGGGCACCATGGTGAGCGCCGGTGCTTCACGAGCCGGACGCCGACAGCGCGAGGTCCGAACGCGAGGTTGCTCATCGAGGGCTGGTGGCCGTCCGCGTCAGGGCTGGTCCGCGAGCGGCGCGTGCTGTTCGCGGAGCTGCCGCTTGAGGATCTTGCCGCTGGGGTTCTTCGGGAGTGCCTCGGCGAAACCACGTACTTCGGGCGCTTGAACCCGGCGAGCCGGGCGCGCGCGTGCGCCTCCACGTCCTCTGCGGTCACTGAAGCTCCGGCTTTCGGCACGACCACCGCTGTCACCGCTTCGATCCAGTAGGGTGGTTGATCCCGAAGACAGCGACCTCGGCGACACCGTCGAGCTCGTAGATCGCCTCTTCGACCTCGCGGCTGGCGACGTTCTCCTCACCCATCTTGATCATGTCCTTCTTGCGATCGACGATGGTGAGGTAGCCGTCCTCGGTCATCACTCCCAGGTCGCCCGAGTGGAACCACCCACCCTGGAACGCCTCGGCGGTCTTCGCTTCGTCGTCGTAGTACCCGAGCGGAACGGCCGGCTGCTCTGGCGGAACGACGCGAGCCACGGCGCGCTTAAGCGAGGCAGGTGAGGGGGCGTCCGCCGTTGTAGCTGACCATGTCGGCCAGGGCCGTCCTGATGTCGATGGGTGCGCCGCGCTCCGCCCCGCCCAGCTCGGCGTAGGCGCGGTGGAGGTTTCCGACGATCCGTTCGGCGT
This sequence comes from uncultured Actinomycetota bacterium, assembly GCA_963750565.1. Taxonomy (GTDB): domain Bacteria; phylum Actinomycetota; class Actinomycetes; order Actinomycetales; family Kineosporiaceae; genus R-H-3. The sequence continues at coordinate 168,403 of CAVVRA010000005.1, forward strand.
CGGGCCATTCGGCGAAGGGGCCGAGGTCGGTGTCGCGCGCGGCCTGCAGCGGCGGGACGCCAGCGGCTCGGCCACGTTCGGCGAGGTCGACGACGAAACGCAGGTAGTCCAGGGTCGTGTGGATCGGGGCCTGGTCGTAGAAGACCGGCCCGTGGCCCGGGACGATGGTCGCAGCGCTGAGCGGCGCGACGATGTTCTCCAGCACGTCGATAGCGCCGGCGACCGAGCCCATCAGCAGGAACGGCGTGGCGCCGTTGAACACCAGGTCGCCGCAGAAGAGCGTCGATCGCTCGGGGAACCACACCAAGGAGTCGTTGGTGGTGTGCGCGGGGGTGCCGACGTGGCGGACTTCGGCGCGCAGGTCGCCGAGGTGCAGCGCGACGCTGTCGGTGAAGGTGAGGAAGGGCGGGTCGAGGGGCAGCGAACCCCAGTCGGGGTTGTCCCAGAAGGGCAGCTCGCGGGGCGGGCCCGAAGGCGATCATCTCGCCGCGGGCGCGTTCGTGGGCGACGATCGTCGCGGTGCGGAACAGCCCGTTGCCCCACGTGTGGTCACCGTGGTGGTGGGTGTTGACCAGTGTCCGGACCGGGGCGGAGGTCACCGATCCGATCGCGGCGGCGAAGGCGCGGGTGCGCCGTTCGGTGGAGCACGAGTCGACAGCGACCACGCCCTGCGGGCCGACGGCGAAGCCGGTGTTGTTGATCCACCAGGTGCCGTCCGGCTGGACGTAGGCCCAGATCCCGTCCGACACCTCTTCCAGGATCGGTGGCCCGGGGGTGGTGATGTCGTGCGCGTAGGTGCTCAAGCGCGGGCCTCCATGGTGGTCGAGCCAGTGGTGGTGCGCAGCGGACGAACAGGTGCGCCCTCGACGATCGCGGCATCGATCGCCCCGAGCCCGTCGACCTCGAGCCGGACGCGGTCGCCCGGGACCAGGTACGGGTAGGCCTCGGTGCCGTGCACGCGGGAGAGCTCAAGAATGCAGCCGGTGCCGACCGTGCCACTGCCGATCAAGTCGCCGGGCACCACCCGGGTGCCGCGTGAGGCATAGGCGATCATCTCGCCGAAACTCCAGTACAGGGAGTCCAGGCTGCCCGCGCTATAGGGTCTGCCGTTGACCGAGGCGGCCATCGCAGCGGACACGGGCAGCTGGTCGGGGGTGAGCATCCACGGCCCGCAGCTCGACGCCGAGTCCTTCCCCTTGGCCGGTCCGAGATTCAGCTTCATCTCCTCGGCCTGGAGGTCCCGGGCGCTCCAGTCGCAGAAGATCATGTACCCGGCGATGTGGTCGACCGCCTCCTCCGGGCTCAGGTTGGCGCCCTCCCGACCGATGATCGCCGCGACCTCCAGCTCGTAGTCGAAGGCCCGGCTGCCCGGGGAGACCGCGACCGGGTCGTGGGCCCCACGCAGTGACAAGGGGTTGGTGAAGTAGAAGACGGGCTGCCGGTACCACAGCGGGTCCACTGTCAGCCCGATCGCGGCGCTCGCGGTGACCACGTGCTCCTCGAAGGCCATGAAGTCCCGGATCGATGGCGGCCGAGGCACCGGCGGCAGCAGCCGGACGGTCGTCGCAACTACCGGGGGCTCGCAGAAGGCACGCTCGGCGGCCTCGCGCAGCCGCGTTCCATCGTCGCCCAGCAGGTCGACGAGGGTGACCGGGCCGGGGACCGCGTGCAGGTGATCACCCTCCCACACCGCGGCATGCACGACCCCATCGTCGCCGACGTATGTGCTCCAGCGCATTCCTTGCCTCCTTCAGATGCTGAGCGGCGTGCTGCTTCACACGCTCCCTCCGACCGCTCCACGGTCGCACTGAGGCCCGCCGGGGACTACCCGCACGGGTGACGTGCTGGATCGGCACCGAGCAGCCCGACGCGGCCAGCCGCGGCTCGAGGACTGCCGTTACAGAGGAACTGATGTCTGGCATGGATTGACAGGGCCGCGTGCGCGCCACTGACCAGCCATCGGCTGCCCGGCTGTGGACGGCAGACGGCCTGCCTCCGCCCGCGTTCCTGCAGCTCGGCCTTGGCGCGGCCGCACTGGTGAGTGACGGCGCCCGGCCACACAGCGGGCACGGACCTCCGCGGCGACCCTAATCAGCCGGCGGCGCCCTCTTCATCCATCAGATCCGCGTCGCTATCAACCATCGCGAGGGGAAGACCGCTGCGAGCGTCTGCTGCACGCCGGACGTGAGGCGGACGCGGCCGAGGCGGCGAAGGGCTTCGCGGACAGAGGTTCTCAGTACTGTTCCAGCCTGTGACCGTTGCGGCATGGCGCAGCAGTGAGGCGAGCCCCCCGGGCAGCGCCTCGTCGAGGTCACGCGGGCCAAGCTCGCGCTGCACGACTTCGGGTTGCTCAGGCAGTCGGAAGGTTCGGGGCCGCACACCGGGCCGGCCGAGTGGGTCGTCGCCGACGAGCACGCCGCGTCGTGCGAGGTCGGTCATCGCGTGGTTCAGGACCTCTGCGATGACAGGACCAACCCAACGTCCGCCGGATGCCTCGACGTAGGCCGTGTGCAGCCGCGCGCCGAGGACGGGTCCCTCGGCTTGGACGATGTCTTCGAGGATGAGCCGCAGCTGTGTGGGGAGGCGTCCGTCGCTGTCGGTGCCCACCCTCGGTACGCCTGGTACGCCAGCAGCCCTGTCGTCGTTCGGGTCTCCAGCGTGGAGCGGTCTGCAGGGGCAACGGGCCAACGAAGCGGCCACGCTCCTGCCTGCACTCCCGTCGTCCGTTTGTGAGTTCACCGGACTGGAGCGAGCCCTGCGCAGGAACCTCGGCGCGGGCCGTAGCCTGCAACCCTGCCTGCGCTGATTAAGGGGTGCCCCCGGCAGGATTCGAACCTGCGCTCCTGGGCCTCCGGAGGCCGGTGCTCAACGCCCGCAGGAGCCTCCTGAGCACGCTGGAGTCACACCCGGACCCTCCTCCATGCTCCCTGCACTCTCTGGACACTCCAGCACGCCGCAGTTCGTTCCACGAACCGTTCCACGAACCGCTGATCGTCATGGCTGGGTGGCGGTGAGGACGGCCAGCCGATAGCGGACGAGGTCGGCTTCTGGGACCGCCAGGCTCTCGAAGACCCGGAGCACGCGGTGCCAGTGGTTGTCGGCCGCCTCGGCCTCGCCGCGGGCCCCCGAGACCCGAGCCAGCCCGGCGTGCGTCCTGGCCCGTTCGTAGCGGTCGCCGAGGGCGGTGGCGAATTGGACGGCGGGATCGCTGGTCGCGCGCCACGTCGGGGTCGCCGGCGGCCAGGAGGGACTCGCCGAGGCCGTTCAGGGCGGTGACCTCGCCGGCCTCGTCGCCGGAGCGGCTCCTGCCGGTAAACGATCGTCCCCGCCGCCGGTTTCTGGCCGACCTCGCGCGCCAGCCGGAGCGTGTCTCCGCTGCTGCTCGCGGGGCTGATCAACTGGCTGGGCGAGACGGCAGGCGGCGCCGAGTCAGCCTGCACGACGCGCCCGCTGAGTAAGAAGAGGGCCATGCCACCGGGCAGCAGCATCACCCACATCGAGGTGACGGTGATCAGCGTCAGCCAGAAGAGCAGCCCCCTCAGCTGCGGCCCGCTGAACCAGCTCTCCTCCGGCGAGGTCGCGGCGCCCCCGAGCGGGTCAGGCCGTGGCGGCGGCACCGACGCGGCGGGCCGGCCAGCCAGTGCCCGCGGCACTGACGCGACAGGCGGCCCCGACGCAGCCGGCCCCGGCGCAGCGCGCGTTGGTCGGCCTCGCTGCGGGCCGTGATGAGACGCGACCATGCCAGCATGTAGCGCGGGACGTGGCCGGGCTCGTTCAGCTCCGCGGCCAGTACCTGGATCAACACGGCGAGCTGGCACGGTCGCCGCAGCGAGTTCCCGGCCGGCAGCCCGGCCAGCGTGCTGCGGGCCATGGCGTGACGCGGATCGGTGCACGAGATCCGCGCGGCGATGTCCCGGTAGCTCAGCGCCCTCAGCACCCACGCAAAGACGGCCGGATCGACAATGCGCCCACGGTCCAGGTGGACGATGTGCACGCCGTTATCGAGGCGCTGGGCGTCGGCCCGGCTCCGCTTGGGCGGTGCTCACTCCCGGCGGGAGTTGCTGCAGTGCTCTCCAGTCACTCGGCTTTGACGCGATCGAGGGTTGTGGGCGAGCGTCAGCGGGGGCCAGAGTGCCTGTGGCGGATGGTCACGATCACGGACGGTCGACTGAGGGGCGGTGCAGAGTCTCGTACATCCTGACCGCCACGACGGCGCCCGAGACGGCGGTGAGTGCGGCGACGGCCCAGATCGCGGGCCGGATCCCCCAGGCGTCGGCGATCAACCCGGACAGGACGGCGCCGACGGCGAACCCGCCGTCGCGCCAGAGCCGGTAGACCCCGACCGCGCGGGCCCGCCAGGCGGGGTGGGCGACGTCGCCGATGGCGGCGAGCAGGGTCGGGTACACCAGGGCGGTCCCCGCGCCCAGGAGCACGGCTGCCACCGCCCATGCGGGGAAGGTGTGGGCCAGCGCGACCCCGGCCAGAGCGGCCGCCTGCAGCCACATGCCCGTGGCGATGATCCACTTGCGGCCGTACCGGTCGGACAGGGCTCCGGTCACCAACTGACCCAGGCCCCACACGGCCGGGTAGAGCGCGGCGAGGATCCCGATCCGGGCCATGGAGATCCCGGCGGCGGCGAACAGGAGCGGGAACAGTCCCCAGGCCAGACCGTCGTTGAGGTTGTTGACCATCCCGGCCTGGCTGGCCGCGGACATGGCCGGTTCGGTGAAGCTGGTCTTGGTGAACACCTGCCGGCTGGTCAGCCCGCCGTGCAGGTGCTCGTGTCGCCGGCTGCGGTGGGTTAGCTGCGCGGCGGCCTCCATGCGGGCGTGGCCGCGGGTCTCCCGCACGAACAGCGTCGACAGCCCCAGGCCGAGGGCGGCGTAGGCGATGCCGAGGTAGAACGGCTGCGGGCGCAGCCCGTATCGGGCGGCGATGTAGCCGGTGGCCAGCGCGGTGGCGGCGAGGGCGCCGTAGCCGGCGGCCTCGTTCAGGCCCATCGCCAGGCCCCGCCGGGCGGGGCCGACCAGGTCGATCTTCATGATCACGGTGGTGGACCAGGTCAGGCCCTGGTTGATCCCGAGCAGCACGTTCGCGGCGATCACCCACCCCCAGGTCGGCGCCCAGATCAGCAGCAGCGGCACCGGGAGCCCGACCAGCCAGCCGGCGACGAGCACCGGTTTGCGGCCGTAGGCGTCGGACAGGGTGCCGGCGAGGTAGTTGGTGGCCGCCTTGACCATCCCGAACGCGGCGATGAAGGCCAGTGCGGCGGTGTAGGCGGGGACGTGGAAGACCTGGTCGGCCAGCAGCGGCAGTACCGTGCGCTCCTGCCCGAGCATCCCCCCGACCAGTGCGTTGACCGCGACCAGCAGCGTGAACTGCGCGGCGTTGGCCCGCAGCCCCAGCCGCGGCCCGCCGGACGCGGTCGTGCGGGCCTCGGCAGCGGGGGACTCGCTCACCCTTGGGCCGCGGCGGGCGACCTGTCGGGTCGCGTGCCGGCCGTGGAGCCGGTCTGCAGCGGGGTCCCGGCGGCGGCCGACCACTCCTCGGGGCCGCCGAGCAGGACGGCAACGTCGCTGCGGCCGGCGCGTTCGAGCAGGCTCGCCGCGCCCATCGCCCGTTCCCCGTGGCCGCACATCACCACCAGCGGCCCCGGCGGCAGTCCGGTCGATGCTGGCGGTGAGGTCACCGAGTTCCACGTGCGCGGCGCCGGGCACGTGCCCGGCGGCGTACTCGGTGTCCTGGCGGATGTCGAGCACGGCCTGGCCGGTGACCTGGTCGGGGCCGACGAGCCGGGTGCCGGTGATCGGCTGGCTGGCGGCCCGCCACCCTTCGATGCCTCCGGCGAGTTCCCCGGCGAGGTTCTCGTAGCCGACCTTGAGCGCCTGCCAGAGAATCTCCTCGAGGTCCTGATCGGGGTTGCCGACGATCAGGATCGGCCGCGACCGGGTCGATCAGCCAGCCCAGCCACGTGGCGAACGCGTCGCGTAGCGGGATCGACACCGAACCGGGCATGTGCCCGGCGGCGTAGTCGCCGATCGGGCGCACGTCCACCACCTGCCCACCCCGCGCGATCAGCGACTGCGCCGCCTCGACGTCCACGGCCGCCAGCGCGACCGGCTCGGAGACCACCGACGGGCCGCGCCGGTTGACCTCCCCGAGCCGGGCGAAGTACGGCGGGTAGCTGCCCAGCCCGGCCAGCAGCCGGGCCACGAACGCGTCCTCATCCGCACCGGCCAGCAACGGGTTGGTCGCCTTCTCCCGCCCGATCGTGGTGGTGCGCTCGGCCCCGGGCGGGGCGGAGCAGAACGACCCCGCGCCGTGCGTGGGCCACACCGCGGTCCCGTCCGGCAGCGCGAGCAGCCGCTGCAGCGACGCGTACTGCGCCCGCGCCAGCTCAACCGTCCGGTCGGGGTCGACCAGGTCGGTCCGGGCCGCGGACCCGACCAGCAGCGACCCGCCGGTGAACACCCCGACCGGCACCTCGCCGTCCAGCAGCAGGAACGCGACATGCTCCGGCGTGTGCCCCGGCGTCGCCAGCGCCCGCAGCCGCAGCCCACCCAGATCCAACTCGTCGCCGTCCCGCAGCCCAGGTGTGCGGGAACTCGCGGCCGCCCGACGCCGACGCGACCACGGTGGCCCCGTCGGTGGCGGCGAGCTGCACCGCGCCGGAGAGGAAGTCGGCGTGCAGGTGGGTGTCCGCGGCGAACGCCACCCGGATCCCCGCGACCTCCGCCTGCCGGCGCACAGCGCGCAGGTCCCGGCTCGCATCCACCACCAGGGCGCGACCGTCTCCGAGGTCCACCAGGTAGGCCGAATTGCCCAGCCCCTCATCCACCACCGGGATCACGTTCGGCACGTTCACGGTCAGCCCCCTGCTCCCGGCGTTGACATCAACTAACAAGACCGTCACAGTACTCCATTGATCTATGGAATAGTAGAGGTACGCTGTGTGGTGTGAAGGTGTTGGTGATCCTGAACGGCCCGCCGTACGGGTCGGAGCGGGTGTGGAACGGGCTGCGGCTGGGCGGGGCGCTTGCCCGCCGGGACGGCGTTGAGGTGCGGGTGTTCCTGTTCGGCGACGCGGTCGGCGCGGCGGTGGCCGGGCAGAAGGTGCCCGACGGCTACTACCACCTGGACCGGATGCTCAGAGCGGTCGCCGGGCACGGCGGGCAGGTCGGCTGCTGCGGAACCTGTTTGGATGCCCGCGGCCTGGCCGAGGTCCCCCTGGTCGACGGAGCTCACCGGGGAACCCTGGAGGAGTGCACCGACTGGACCCTGTGGGCCGATCAGGTCCTCACCTTCTGACCAGTCGGGCGAAACCCCGTTCACCGGACCTGCCCACGACGAAGATCGGCGGGCACAGACCATTGGGAGGCGTGATGACCCGCTGGGAACGCAAGGACGCGGTGTTCGAGCAGTTCGCCCGGGTCAGCAAGGCGCTGGCCAGCCCGAAACGGCTGGAGTTGATCGACTTGCTCGCCCAAGGGGAGCGGACTGTGGAAGCGCTTGCTCGGGCGGCGAACCTGGGTGTGACGAGCTGCTCGGCGCACCTGCAAACCCTCAAACAGTCTCGGTTGGTGGCCACCCGCAAGGAGGGCACCAAGGTGTACTACCGGCTCGCCGGCCCGGACGTCGCGGCGCTGTACGGGCACCTGCAGCAGGTCGCCGCGGCACACCTTGCCGACGTGACAGCCGCCTCAGCCGCCTATCTCGGACCGGCCGACACCGAACAGGTCGACCGCGCCGAGCTGCTGCGCCGCGCACGTGCCGGGCAGGTCACGGTCCTGGACGTCCGCCCGGCCGAGGAGTTTCTCGCTGGGCACATTCCCGGCGCGATCTCGGTGCCGCTGGCCGAGTTGCCCGGCCGGCTGGCCGATCTGCCTTCTGGCAGCGAGTTCGTGGCCTACTGCCGCGGCGCGTACTGTGTGCTGGCCCACGACGCCGTCCGACTGCTGACCAGCCACGGCCGCCGCGCCCGGCGGCTGGCCGACGGGATGCTGGAATGGCGCCTGGCCAACCTGCCCGTGTCCAGCGAGGACATCGCGTGACCAGCCACAGCGGGTTCGGCCCGCCGTCCACGTCGTCCCCAGCAGCCGGCCACCCCGCCCTGGCGGGAGGCGCCATCTACCTGGATTACAACGCCACCACCCCCGTCGACCCGCGTGTCGTCGAGGCGCTCCTGCCATACCTGGACGCCCATTTCGGCAACCCCTCCAGCGGCCACTCCTACGGCGGGCGGCTCCGTGCCGCGCTGGTTCGGGCCCGCGCCCAGGTCGCCGCGCTGATCGGCGCCCACCCGGAGGAGGTGGTCTTCACCGGCAGCGGGTCGGAGGCCGACTCCCTGGCCATCCGCGGCACCGTCCTGATGGCGCTGACCGCCGAACCCGGACGTTGGAGGAGCGGCCGGCCGCAGGTCATCACTCAGGCCACCGAACACCCCGCCGTGCTGCGAGCCTGCGAGGCGCTGCAGCGTCTGCACGGCATCCAGGTCACCCTGCTGCCGGTCAACGGTCACGGGCTGGTCGACCCCGGGGATCTGTCCGCCGCGATCACACCACGCACGGTCCTGGTGTCGGTGATGCACGCCAACAACGAGACCGGGGTGATCCAACCCATCCCCGAGCTCGCGGCGATCACGCACGCGGCCGGTGCGGTATTCCACACCGACGCCGCGCAGACCGCGGGCAAGATCCCCGTGGATGTCACCGCGCTGGGTGTCGACCTACTCACCCTCGTCGGGCACAAGATGTACGCCCCGAAAGGGATCGCCGCCCTCTACCTGCGCGAGGGCGTCCGCCTGGAACCCCTGATCCCCGGCGGCGGGCAGGAACGCGGCCTGCGAGCCGGAACCGAGAACGTCGCCCTCGCCGTCGCGCTCGGCGCCGCCGCCGACCACGCCGCCGCCGACCTGACCGACGGCACCCCCGACCGGCTGCAGCGGCTGCGCGATCGCCTCCACCACAGGCTGGACGACGCCCTGCCCGGCGGCGTCACCCTCAACGGCCACCCCGCCCACCGGCTCCCCAACACCCTCAACCTCAGCATCGACGGTAGTTCCGGGGACGCCCTGCTCGCCGCCGTCCCCGAGGTCGCCGCATCGACCGGGTCGGCCTGCCACACCGGTGCCACCGAGCCCTCGCCGGTCCTGCACGCCATGGGACTGCCCGACCAGCGGGCTCTGGCCGCGGTGCGGTTCTCCGTGGGCCGCTGGACCAGCCGGGACGACATCGACCGGGCGGCCGACCTGCTCGTCCGGTCCGCCAACCAACTGCTCGACCCCTCTGTCATCAGGCGGGTCAAGGACGCGCCGGCGCGTGACCCGCAGTCCGCGCGGTACGCGATGCTCGATCCGGACCCGCGGTGACCTTCCCCAGTGACGCAACGCGGGCGCTCGCGGCGTACTACACCTCGCACGCGGATGCCTACCAGCAGCTGTGGACGAACACACTGCTCCCCGCCAGCGAACAACTCCTCGCCCGGCTGCCCTTGGCCTCAGCACGCCGAGTCCTCGACCTCGGATCCGGTGTCGGGACGCTGCTTCCCCCGCTCCGGCGGGCGGCTCCCTCGGCGTCGGTCGTGGCCGCCGACCGAGCCCAGGGCATGCTGCGTCGCGCCCCGTCCGGGTTCACGCGCGTCGTCACCGACGCCGCGGCGTTGCCGTTCGCGTCGGCGTCATTCGACGTGGTCGTGATGGCCTTCGTGCTCTTCCACCTGCCCAACCCGTCCAGCGGGCTGCGCGAGGTACGTCGGGTTCTCCGTCGGGGAGGGCACCTCGGCCTGACGACCTGGGGTACGGACAAGCCCGTGCCGGCCGTGCAGGTCTGGAACGAGGAACTCGACCGCGCCGGCACGCCGCCGGCGGACACGCTGGTCGCGCGGCACGAGCTGATGGACACCGCTGCGAAGGTCCAGGCGCTGCTGAACGATGCCGGCTTCATCGCCGCCACCGTCGAGCCGGTGACGTGGTCCGAACAGCCGACGCCGGAGGAGTTCATCCAGCGGCACACCAGTCTCGGCGTCACCGGCCGGCGGCTGGCGCTGTTAGACCCGGGAGACCGGACGACGTTCCTCCGGCGGGTCCGCACCCGCCTCGCCGAGCTGGGGCCGGACGACTTCCGCGACGACAGCCAGGTGCTGGCCGGGACCGCTCAGGCGCCCTGACCGAACGCGACGGATTCCGTTGGTGCACCGCAGATCACGCCCGTCCGGCGCAGGCCGAGGCGTCCCCGCGAGCACTGGAGCGTGAGCCGGTGGGTTGCGTCGAACGGCTGGGTCATCGGTCTGCCCGCGGGTCGACGCTCAGGGGTGGTTTGCGGGCGTCGACGACGATGTAGCCCGAGGTAGGGCACGGCGCGGGCCATCCGCGGCATCAGCCAGGCCATCTTCCGCAGATAGGCCGGCCGTGTCGTCACCCGCGCCATCACTGTCACGGCGTGCAGTCCCTCGTCGGTGAGGAATCCGCGGGCGGTCATCATCGCGAACGGCCCACCGACTGTGCGGACATCGGTCAGGCCGGCGCCGGAGTAGATCCGCACCCATTCCTCGACGGTGTCGAACTGCAGGCCGGGGCAGACCTGGCCCAGGAAGATCTCCCGCGCCTCGTCGGTGGGTGGGCGGCGCCAGCAGAACTCGGTGGCGAGCACCCGGCCGCCCGACCTGCACACCCGGGCCAGCTCCTTGGCCGCGCGGTCCCGGTCGACGAACATCGTGACCGCCTCTGCGACCACGCAGTCGAAGCTGTTGTCGTCGTAGGGCAGGGCGAGGATGTCCGCGGCCTCGACCTGCACCCGATCAACCCCGGCGTGGGCGACGTTGCGAAGTGCCCGCTGGCGCATCAGCGGGGAGATGTCGGCGGCCACGACGTCGGCGCCGGCCTGGCGGGCGATCCGGATCGCGGTGGTTCCCACCCCGCACCCGATGTCCAGCACCCGCTCGCCTGGTCTTAGGGCGGCCCACTCCAGCAGCTGCTCGGTGGACTCCCGCCCACCCGGGTGGATCACCCGCTTGCCCAGAACCGCGAGGAAGGCGTAGGGGTCGAGCTCGCGGACCTGCTGGGCCGACAGTTGCGACATGATCCCGCCTCCATCTCCTCAAGTGATGGTTTGAATAATCTTGAGACCGGGCGGCGTTGTCAAGTACTCTCTTGAAGAGTCGCATGGAGGCTACGCATGGCCGACCGGATCGCGAAGAACGCGCTGTTCGACGGGTTGGTTGCCGCCGCGAAGGCGCTGGCCAGCGGGCGACGCGCCGAGATCATCGACGTGCTCGCCCAGGGCGAGCGTTCGGTGGAGCAGATCGCCGGCGAGATCGGGCAGAGCGTCGCCAACACCTCCCATCACCTGCAGCTGCTGCTGCGGGCCGGCCTGCTGCGCACCCGCCGGGACGGGACCCGGATCTACTACGCGCTGGCCAGCGATCGGGTGGCGCAGCTGTGGGCACTGATGCGCGATGTCGCCGCCGAGCACGTCGTCGAGATCGACCGGCTCGCGGCCGCCTACCTCGGCGACCGGGATCAGCTCGAGGTGATCAGCCGGGCCGAGCTCAAGCGCCGCCTCGGCCGCCGCGACATCGTGGTCCTCGACGTGCGTCCCGCAGTGGAGTACGAGGCGGGTCATATCGCCGGGGCACTGTCGGTGCCGCTTGACGAGTTGGCGCGCCGGCTGCGCGAGCTGCCGGACGACGCCGACGTCGTCGCCTACTGCCGGGGTCCCTTCTGCGTGTACGCCGACGACGCGGTCCGCGCCCTGAACTGGCGCGGGTTCCGCGCGGCACGCCTTGAGGACGGCTTCCCGGAGTGGGCCCGCGCCGGGCTGCCGGTCGAGACCGGGCAGCCGGCCGCCGAACGAAGAGTCACCGAACGAACTGCGCATACCCGGACAGGCTGACCCAAGCAGCCCCGATCTGGGCGATCGGCTGGGCCGGCGTCGTTGACAGGGGAAGCGGTCGGTGACACGGTATTCAAGTATTTGCTTGACGATATGAGGAGGTCCTGGCGATGGCAGCGTCCACCGAACGGCTCGATGTCGCGGATCTGCAACGCCGTGTCCAGGACGTCTACCAGCAGGTCGCGCAGCAGCCGCACCGCAACTACCACTTCGAGCTGGGCCGGGGCCTGGCGCTGCGGCTCGGCTACCCGGTCGACCTCCTCGACAAGCTCCCCGTGGAGGCGCTGGAGTCCTTCGCCGGCGTCGGCTACTTCCTCGACCTCGCCGCCCCGCAGCCCGGCGAGCGGGTCCTGGATCTGGGCAGCGGCTCGGGAACCGACTCCTTCGCCGCCGCCGCCCTCGTCGGTCCCACCGGCGACGTCACCGGCGTCGACATGACGAAGGCGCAGCTGGCCAAGGCCGAGCGACTGCGCGATACCGCCGGGCTCGAGCAGGTCCGCTTCGTCGAGGGGCACATCGAGGACCTACCCCTGGCTGACGGCTCGTGCGACGTGGTGATCTCCAACGGCGTGATCAACCTGTCCGCCGACAAGGCAGCGGCGTTCGCCGAGGCAGCCAGGGTGCTCGTCCCGGGCGGGCGGCTGGCCCTGGCCGACATCGTCGCCGCACGTCCCCTGGCCGAATCGATCACCTGCAACGCCGAGCTGTGGGCGGCGTGCTCGGCGGCGCCGCGCAGATCGATGACTACCTCGGCGCGATCGCCCAGGCCGGCCTGCGCGTCGAGACCACCAGGAACAACACCGCCTACGAGTTCCTCTCCGGCTCCGCGCGCGGGGCGACCGAGACCTACGGGATCAAGAGCGTCTCCCTGCTCGCCGTCAAGCCCTGAGGCAGACCGGCGGCGGAATCTCCAACGCACCTCGCCGCCCCGGGCGGCAAGAACCGCAGCGTCAGTTGCGGGGCGCAAGTCGCCGCCTCGACGTCCCTGTCCGGGTGAGGGCGGCGCTGGCGTGCTCGGCGGTGCGCGGATAATCGCGCACGTCGCCTCGGCGTCCTGAGAGGTGTACCGGGAGACGCCATGGAGTTTACCGAGCTGGCGCGGCAGCAACTGCCGCGGCTGTACTCGCTGGCGCGCCAACTGGTCGACGACGAGGCGGAAGACCTGGTGCAGGAGTGCCTGCTGCGCGCCCACCGCGGCTACGGGAACTGCGCGACGTGAGGCGGCGCTGGCCTGGCTGAACCGGACATGCAGGAATCAAGATCGGGATCCGGGAACAGAGCCTTAGCATGATTTCGTGGAGTCGGACGATCGCGACTCGGGGCTGCGGCTGGCTGAACTGGTGGGGGCGTTCTCCTTGGCCACCGATCTGGGGATGGGCCAGCCGATGGAGCACGTGCTGCGGTCCTGGCTGATCGCCGCCCGATTGGGGGAGCGCCTCGGCTTGGGTGCCGAGGCTCGGGTGTCGCTGTACTACGTCATGGCGCTGGCCTGGACAGGGTGTGTCGCGGACACCGCTGAGGTGGCGACCTGGTTCGGCGACGACATCGCCTTCCGGGGCGACAGCTACCGGGTCGATCTGGCCGGGCTGCCGTTGATGGGCTTCGCCCTGGGACGGGTCGGATCGGGGGCGCCCTTCCTGCACCGACTGCGGCTGGCCACCTCCCTCGTACTGACCGGCGGACGGGCGGTGGAGCGAGGGCTGATGTCCCACTGCCTGACCACGGCCAACATGGCCGGGCGCCTGGGGCTGCCCGCCGACGTGCGCGAGCCACTGATGCAGGTCTTCACCCGCTGGGATGCCAGGGGTGTCCCGGACGGAGTGGGTGGTGAGGCGATCGCGCACCCGATCCGGCTGTTCCACCTGGCTGACACCGTCGAGGTGTTTCACCGCGCCGGGGGTGTGAAGGCGGCCGTCGAGGTGGCCCGATCCCGCCGGGGGACGCACTTCGACCCCGCGGTCGTCGACCTGTTCTGTCCTGCGGCGCGGCAGGTGCTCACCGACCTGGATACCGCCGCAGAGTTCGGGGCACTGATCCACGCCGAACCCGGCCTGCGGCGGACGCTCAGCGACCGCGAACTGGACTCGGCTCTCGAGGCTGTCGCCGACTTCACCGACCTGCGCTCCCCGGCCCGTGCCGGGCACTCCCGGGCCGTGGCCGACCTCGCGGTCGCCTCGGCCGAGCTGTACGGCCTGCCCGGTGAGGACGTCACGACCCTGCGCCGCGCGGCGCTGCTGCACGACGTCGGCATGCACGGGGTACCGGCGTCCATCCTGGACAAGCCCGGGCCTCTAGCGGACGCCGAGTGGGAGCGGATGCGCCTGCACGCCTACTGGACAGCACGAGTGCTGTCCCGGCCGCCGGCACTGGCCAGGATCGGCGCGATCGCCTCCCTGGTCAATGAGAGGCTCGACGGTTCCGGCTACCACCGCGGCCTGTCGGCACCCGCGATCCCAGCCTCCGGCCGGATCCTGGCAGCGGCGGACTCCTATCGGGCCATGGGCGAGCCCCGCTCACACCGGCCCGCGCTGTCCGCCAAGCAGATCACCGACCAGCTGCGGAACGAGGTTCGATCCGGCCGCCTGGCCGCCGACGCGGTGGATGCCGTGCTCGCCGCCACCGGGCACCGGCGGACCAGGCGCCTGGCTGGGGTTGCCGGACTCACCGCCCGCGAGATCGAGGTACTCACCCTGATCGCCCGCGGCGCCTCCACCCGTCAAGTGGCTCAGGTCCTGGGCATCTCGGCCAAGACCGCGGGGACCCACATCGAACGGATCTACACCAAGATCGGGGCTTCCACCCGCTCGACCGCCACCCTCTTCGCGATGCAGCACGGCCTGCTGGACAGTCTCAGCCCGCTCGATTTGTAGGGAGAATCCCGGACGACACCAGGCCGCAGCCTGCCTAGCGTGCACCTCGTCGGGCCGGTTCCGGCCCCGCCACCCAAGGAGGCACGTCCATGCCAGGCAAAGCCGTGATCAGCCTGACCACCGGGCTCGAAGACCCCGAGAAGGTCACCGTCGCGTTCCTCGTCGCCGTCGGCGCGGCCGAGTCCGGTCGCCCGACGATGATGTTCATGACCAAGGAGGCGGTCCGGATCGCCACCGAGGGCATTGCCACGGGCGTCGCCTGCGAAGGCTGCCCTCCGCTGGCGGACCTGTTCAAGCGGTACGAGGCGGCGGGGGGGCGGTATTACGTCTGCCCGATCTGCCTCGAGTTTCGCAGTTACGCGGCGGCTGCGGCGCAGGCCAGGGCGTAGTCGTGCAATAGGTCGGGGTCTGGCTGACCTGGGGTAACGGTCGTAAACCGGGCCGCGATGATGGTCTTGCGCAGCTTGAGGATCATGTCTTCGAACGAGGGCTCGGTCTTGGTCCGGTACCAGGGCTGGGCGATGGCCCGGTCGGTGACGTCGGCCGGGTCGTACCCGTGCAGGGCGTACCAGGTGATGACCATCGACTGGATGATCATGCCGAAGGGGACGGTGCGTTCGACGGCTCTGGGCAGCCGGTTGCGGGCCTGCCCGACGCCGGCCTGCTGCTTTCCGTTGGCGTTGGACGGCTCGATCGACCAGCGCACCGCGTACCGCTCGACGATCTGTTCGCCGGTGGCGGTTGTGTCGGTGCTGAACAGGGCCAGGTCGTAGGCGTTGGCGGAGTCGGGGTCGCGTTGCAGCACGAGGTGGCCTGTGGTGTTGCCGAACGGCCCGTACCAGATCGCTGGGATCACGGCGACGTCCACGATCTCGGTGCGCCCGTACCGGTAGACCTGGGTGCGCACCCAGGCGGCGGCGCCGGCCATGTCCTTCAGCGTGGGCAGCTTGGCGCCCTTCAGGCGTGGTCGGCCACGCTTGCCGGTGCGCGGCGGCGCGGGTGCGAACAAGGCGGCGTTGGCCGGCAGCCGCGTGGTCCACGTGGTGCCGCCCACCAGTAGGGGCTTGCCGTGGTAGGCGGCGTCGCCGACGCCGTGCACCGCCCTGTCGGGGAAGGCGTCCCGGATCTGTTGCAGCACAACTGCTCCCAGCACGACCGGAGAGTCGCTGCCCTTGCCCGCCCAGAGTCGGAACAGGACCGGCAGGCACACCGCGGTGGTGGTGAACGGCAGCCGCACCACGATCCCGGCGATGATCCACCGGTTGCCCCGTCCGATCTTGTTCTTGCCCTGGGCGGCCCCGTCGTGGGTCCAGAACGCGTGGTGGACCTTGCGGCCCCAACGCTTGAACAGGGTGTCATCGACCGCCACGACGATCGGTTCGCCCGGGGCGAGCAGGCACCGCACGATCAGGTCGGCGGCGGCCAGCCCCAACCGGTCGATGTCCCAGACCGCGTGGGAGAAGAACCGGCACGCAGCATGGAACGACAGCCGCTGCGCCATCCCGGCCCCGGCCAGCATCCCGACCACGGTCCGCCGGCCGGTCTGCGCGACCATCCCGGTGGCCAGCACCGTGAACATCCGGAACGTGCCCCGCCGGACGAACACCGGCCCGAACACCTGCAGCACCGCGGCCCACGACTCCGGAAGGATCATGAACGGAACGTAGGCAACCGGACATCACCGGCCATGTCCGACACGCCGTGAACGGGCCGTACCCGGCAAAGGCGGCCACCATCATGGGTTCCGTGCCCGCCACCCCTGACCAGGCCACCAAGGACGCCACCACGGCGCGGATCATCGCTCATGTCCGCCATGGCTGGCCCCACCTGGACGACGTGGTCGTCACCTTCCGCGGCCAGTTCTGCTACGTCGCCCTCCCCGGCCGCCGCCGTGCGCGCTGGCGCAGACCGGCGCCACCCTCACCCGTGCTGCGCCTGCGCTACCAAGGCCACATCGACCGGTGGAAGATCGCGATCTACAAGTACAGCACCGAGAGCTACACCGAAGCCGAACTCCCGACTAGCGGGCCCCGCACCGGCACCCCCGAAGAAGGCATCGACCGCACCTTCATCCTCTACGCCGGCCCCGGAAAGATCACGAACTGACTCGCAAAGTGCGGCCCCGAAACTGCGAAACACGAGTCTGCTTCAACGCCAAGAAACTCGACCCGGACTCGCTCATCGCGCCCGCCGAACTCCAGGGGACCGTTCCGCTGTGGGCCTGGATCGGCGATGACGCGGCCACCACATTCAGCTACTGAGCCCGGCTACTGAGCCCGGCTACTGAGCCCGGCTACTGAGCCCGGCTCGGCCGGCCACGCCCGCCAAGATCCAGCCACTGCCGCTCTCCGAGGGCCCACGAGTCGACCTGGCCCAGCGAATCGGGTGAACGCTGCCGGTAGGCGTCGGCGAAGGCCCGCGCGAACAGCCGGCATCCTCGCCGACGCATTCAACATGGTCACCGCCGCCTGGGTCATCGCCCGCTCACCGCCACCTCCGGCGTGATCGTCGCCATCCGAACGTACGAGACCCACCGCCGTAGCGCCGTCCCAGTGCGATAGTCACCCCATGGCAAGCTGCTGCAACCCGCGCGGCTGCGACCGCACGTTCAACGACCGGTTCGCCCGCCGCATGGCCAACCGCTACCGCAAACGCGGCCTGGACAAGACTGCGAAGCGGATCGTCGAACTCATCGCCGCCAACGGTGTCGACGGCGCGACAGTTCTCGAGGTCGGCGGTGGTGTCGGCGAGATCCAGGTCGAGCTGCTCAAGCGTGGCGCGGCCCGCGCCATGAACCTCGAGCTGTCCGCGGCATACGAGCCGCAGGCGCAGCAGCTGCTCGCCGACGCCGGCCTTGCCGACCGCGTCGACCGGCGGATCGTCGACATCGCCGCCGCACCGGACGAGGTCGAACCCGCTGACATCGTCGTGCTGCACCGGGTCGTGTGCTGCTACCCCGAGTACACGAAGCTGCTGGCTGCGGTCGCCGACCACGCCCGCCGGCAAGTCGTGTTCAGCCACCCACCCCGCAACCCCCTGTCCCGCACCGTCTTCGGCGCGCAGAACCTGGCCTTCCGGCTGCGCGGCAGCGAGTTCCGTGTCTTCACCCACCCACCGCAGGCGATGCTCGACGTGCTCGCGACACGTGGCCTGCGCGCGGCCACCGTCCACCGCAGGATCGCATGGCATGTTGCTGTCGCCGAACGCTGACCCGGGATCCCGGTGCCGCCGGTGAACTTCCCGGGCGGCTGCTCGCGTCAGGCCGGGACTCGGACATCTTCGAGTACGGCCCGAACTTGGTGCTGCGCCGCTCCCGCGCCGGTCGATGGCAATCGAGGCCCGAACGATGGCCTACCTCGCCGGTCACGGCTACCCGGTACCCGCGGTAGAGGGACTGTCCGACAACGGTTGCGACCTGGTGATGCAGCGCATCGCCGGCCTGTCGATGGTCGAAGCGCTGGGTCGAGCGCCATGGGCGGTTCACCACCAAGCGGACACGCTCGCGGTGCTGCACCGGCGGTTGCACGAGATACCGGCCCCCGACTTCCTCTCACCGGCCCCGGTCACCGAAGGTGCGAGCGTCCGACATCTAGACCTGCATCCGCTCAACGGGCTCGTCACCAGCGCCGGGCCCGTGGTCATCGACTGGACGAGCGCGTGTGTCGGTAATCCGGATGCTGATGTCGCGCTGGCGTGGCTGCTCATGTCCGCGGGTGCGATACCCGGCGGCAGACTCAAGTCTCGGCTGCTCGGGTTCGGCCGCACTCTCCTGACGAGCCGCTTCCTAGGCCAGTTCGACCGAGACGGCCTCGTCAGCCAGTTGCATGCGGTCGCCACCTGGAAGGCGGCCGACACCAACCTCAGCACCGAAGAGGTCGAGTCACTGTGGCGCGCCGTCGGGCGCGCGGAAGCCCGGCGCTGGACGGTATGGAGGCCAGCATTCCTGAGCTCCAAGAAGGACCAGCTACTACCGCTGGCGCAACATCACCGGCCCGGAGGGACCTCGCGGCCACGAGGCGCGACCGGAGTGCCAGGACCGGTCGGACCCGCAGGGCCCGGGGCCGGGACGCTTTCGCGCGCCCGACCCGGGCGCTTGGTCCGAGGGTGTGGAGGTCTGGTCAGCCGGTGAATGACTTGGGCGCGGGCCTCGCCGGCGGACTCGGTCCGGCCCGTCGGGCCCTCCCGTGCTGGCGCGCTCCGGGCGCGGTGACCGCTGCAGGATTCCGGAAGGGATTCGAGGTCGGGCTGAAGCCCCCTCTCCCGGCCTATCTCGAGGCAATGTCAGCAGACACGTTGCTGACACGGAACGCAAGAACCGGGCCCGTGGTGATCCACGAACCCGGCTTTGACCTGCGGTTTTACTTTGTAGCGGGGGCAGGATTTGAACCTGCGACCTCTGGGTTATGAGCGATGGTTTCTGGGCCATGGGCGACGCCAGGGGAACGCGCGTGGAACGACATCCGCGCAGGTCAACGACCCGCGCGGTCGCTGAACGTCCAGACGGGTCCGGCATCGTCCACGCCGAGGCTGTTGACCGGCGGTTGACCAGCCCGGACGCGTCCGGCGCCTGGGTCACAATCGATCGATCGCGGCTGCGATGTCCGGCACCTTCTGTACGAGCCGAAGCGTGCCGGGGGTGCGCCGGAAGCCGTGGTCCTCGTAGAAGCCGCGGCGCGCTCATGCAGGGCATCCACGACGACGAACCGCGCAGCCACTGTCTGTGTCGCCACCACGATCCGCCCTAGGGCATCGCCGGCCAGCACCTGCTCGACTCGGCCAGGAACGAAACCTGTGCTCTCGCCCTGGTGAGGCCTGACGCCTGGGCCTGTTGTGTCTGCACGCTGGAATTCCCCCGGCGGGGCGGTACGGGGCGGCACTGTTGACGTCCACGCAGGCGGCGTCCGGGTGTTCACCCCGGTGCCTCGATGACGCCGCCGGGTTGCCCGCTGTCGGTGGTGACGCCGGCTTGATAGGCACGGATGACGAGCTGGGTGCGGTCGCGGGCGCCGAGCTTGGTGAGCAGGCGGCTGATGTGAGTCTTGACGGTGGAGTAGCTCAGGTACAGGTCGTCGGCAATCTCCTGGTTGGACTGCCCGCGGGCGACGGCGACGAAGATGTCCCGCTCGCGCGGGGTCAGGTCCGCCAGCTCTGCGGGAGCGGCGGCGGCCGGGGTGCCGGCTGCGGCAGTTCCGCTCTGGAGGTAGCTCTCGATGAGGCGGCGGGTGATGGTCGGTGAGAGCAGCGCGTCGCCGCGGGCGATGGTCTTCACGGCGGCGATCAGGTCGGCGGGGGTGGTGTCCTTAAGTAAGAAGCCGCTCGCTCCGGCCTCGAGTGCTTGGTAGACGTACTCGTCGGCGTCGAACGTGGTCAGCACCAGCACCCGGGTCCGACCGGCCTGTCCCCCTTCTGTGTTCCCGGCGGTTGCCGGGCTGGTGGTCAGGTGCCGGGTGGCCTCGATGCCGTCCATCCCGGGCATCCGGATGTCCATGAGCACCACGTCGGGGCGGTGGTCGCGCACGGCGGCCAGGGCCTCGACTCCGTCGCCGGCTTCTGCGACCACGTCGATCAGCGGGTCCGAGTCCAGGATCAGCGCGAAGCCGCTGCGGACCAGCACCTGGTCGTCAGCGACCACCACCCGGATCACGCCGGCTCCGGTCGTGGGTCGTCGCCGCCGTTGGCGGCGGTGCCGGGCAGGGGGAACCGTGCCCAGACCCGAAACCCGCCACCTGGTGCGGCGCCGGTGACCAGTTCACCGGCATAGACCGCGACCCGCTCCCGCATACCGATCAGGCCCTGTCCGGCCTCCGGCCCCTCGGATCCGGGCGGCCGCGATCCCGGCCCGTCCACCACGGGTACGTCCGGGCCAGACGCTGCCGTTCGGGGGCCGCGGCCGTTGTCGATGACCTCGATCTCGACCGCTCCGGGTGGCCTGGTCATCCGGACCCGGGCTTGGGCGGGGCCGGCGTGTTTGAGGGTGTTGGTCAGCGCTTCCTGCACGATCCGGTAGGCGGCCAGCTCCACCCCCGGCGGGGTGCCCTGGCTCAAGACGCCGGGCGGCGACGTGGTCAGCTGGACCGGTAGCCCGGAGGCTTCGACCTGGGCGACCAGTGCGGGTAGATCGGACAATCGGGGCTGCGGTCGACGCGGTGAGCCGTCCGCGTCGTCCCGCGATGTGGCAAGGAGTTGACGCATCTCCTGCAGGGAGGAGCGGCCGGTCTGGCTGATCCTGGCCAGCGCGTCCCTGGCCTGTTCGGGCTGAGTGTCCAAGAGGTGTTCGGCGACACCGGCCTGGACCACCATCACACTCATCGCGTGCCCGAGGACGTCGTGCAGCTCTCGGGTGATCCGCAGCCGTTCCTCCGCGGCGGCCCGTGACCCGCGTTCGTGCTCCAGCTCGATCCGCCGCTCGGCCTCGGCGACCTGGGCGGCGTGCAGGGCCCGGCGTTCCCGGGCCCCGGTGCCGAGGACCCACCCGACGACCAGGACCGCAGTGTTGGACAAGGCCCCCTCGATGCTCAGATCGACCGGCCTCAGTGCCAGCACGCCGGCCACCCCGACGGCCAGCACGCCAAGACCGCGAGCGGCGTCACGGGACGTGCCCCATGCGGTCACGGTGTAGAAGGCGATCAGAACCCCCAGCGGGGCTGCGCCGACCGCGTACCGCCCCGCCACCAGGGCAAGCAGGCCGGGGACGCAGGCCATCAGAACCGGCAGCGGATACCGGCGCCGCAGCACCAACGGCGCGACCGCCGACACCGTCAACACCACCGACCACACATCCGGCGGCCGGTTCACAGGGATCGAGTCCAGGCTCGCCACCTGAACGGTGACCGCGACGGCGACACAGAGAGCAGCCAGCACCAAATCCCAGACCGCCGGTGTCCAGCCGAGCCGTGGGGGGGTCGAAGCCTCGACGGCCCGCCTCGGCCCGGTCCATGAGAGGAAGTGCATCGGCGCCCGCCCTAGGTTTACTTGACGTCTGCGGCGCCCCGCGCAGTGCGGGCGCCCATTCACAGTAAGGCCCTGCCACCGCGCCGGACCTCGGTCTGCAGACCGAGGTCTGCAGACCGACACCCAACGACACCGACCCGGTCCGCAGGGCCGACCCGACGCCCCAGTCGCGCCCTGGGTACTGCCGCGGCGGGTCCGCAGTGCCGTCGTCGGGGCCTGGACTCTGGACCGCGGGCCGACGCGCGCTGCGCCGCCGACCCCGCAGAGTGGCAAACCACGATCCGCAAACCGAGGAGATCCAGATGCCAACGCTGACCCGCTCCATCGACAAACCGTCGGGCGCCACCTCGGACTCGACCACACCGAGGCAACCCGCACGACTGCGTAGCGCGATCAGGCGAGCGTCGCTGCCGTCCTTCCTGGTGCTGGCCTGTCTGCTCTCCTGGTGGCCGGCGGCCCTGTACGCGGCCGGATGGTCCGCCGCCCCACCGATAGCCGGGTTCGGCCCGTTCCTGGCCGCCGTCATCGTGTTGGGCATGACCGAGGGACGCACCGGGATCGGTCAGCTGTTGCGGTCGATGGTCCGCTGGCGGGTCCCGATCCGAGGCTACGCCGCGGCGGTCGGCCTGCCGGTCCTGGTCTCCGGCACGGCGATCCTGGGCACCCTCGCGCTCGGTGCTGCCCGACCCGACAGGGCTGACCTCGCCACGTGGACGAACATCCCGGTTGTGATCCTGCTGGTCCTGCTGGTCCCGGGTCTGGGCGGGGCGTGGGAGGAGCCCGGGTTCCGTGGCTTCGCTCTGGGTCGGCTGGAACAGCGGTTCGGCAGGCTGGCAGGCCCGCTGGTGCTGGGCGTGTTCTGGGTCCTCTGGCATGGTCCGCTGTTCCTAACCGGCGACATCCTGTGGACCGACGTGCTGGTGATCACCGCCGCCAGCGTCGTGATCGCTGCGGTATTCCATACCGCCCGAGAAAGCGTCCTGCTCGCGATGCTTCTGCACGCCACCAACAACGCCGTCGGTGGCGAGTTCGCCAGCCAACTGTTCCAGGGCGCCGACAAGACCAGCCTCGGCCTGCTCACCGCCGCCGGCTGGTGGCTGATCGCCGGGGGAATCCTGATCCGCGGTGCCCAACTGCGCCGCCACCGCCAGGATGCGTCCGCCATCGGGAGCCAGCCGTGACCCGCCTGGTCCGCCGGTCTCCGACCCCGGGGCCAAAAGACCCGCCCGGGCGAGCCGGTTACCAGTCGCCCGTCGCTGGTGGGCTGGACCATCGGCGATGTCCTCGCCATGTCGCAACCTCCGGCGCGGATCTACCCGTACCGCCGATGCCTCGACTGCTCGCGGGTGCGGCCTCGAGGAGCCCTGGGACGGGCCGCCCAAGTGAAGACGTTGGGCCACGAGCTGGCCCGTGTGCTCCTTGACGCACAACCGTCCCAGGACGGCACTCGCGTCTCGGACCCGCCGAGCCGCGCCCCTTCCGAGGTCGAGGCCGAGTCGGTGGCCCACCTCATCGGGAGCGCTCACGGGATGGACACGACGCGCTACTCGGCCAACACCGCGAGTAGGCGTTGGATCTCGTCCTCGGTGTTGTAGTAGTGCACCGAGGCTCGAATCAGGTCGGGTAGGCCTCGGGTCGGCAGGTCGAGTTGCGCGTATTCGATCAGGGATACGCTGGTGTTGATCCCGGCCTCGGACAGGTGCTGCTGAACGGCTTGGGCTGGTGTCCCGTCCACCGTGAACGTCACAATGCCGCACCGCCGGACGCCTTGGTCGTGGACGGACACCCCGGGGATGCCCAGTAGCCCGGCGCGCAGGTTTTCGGCGAGCATCGTGACCCGTTCCTCGATGGCGTCCAGGCCCCACGTCAGGGCGTAGTCGATCGCCACGCCGAGACCGATCTTGGCCGCGTAGTTGTTTTCCCAGTTCTCGAAGCGACGCGCGTCAGGACGGATGGCGAAGTGGTCGGGTGCTGTCCAGGCGGCCGCGTGCAGGTCCAGGAAGGGCGGCTCCAGCCGCGGCAGCAGCGTGCTGCGCACGTAGAGGAAGCCCGTGCCGCGCGGCCCGCGCAGGTATTTCCGTCCCGTGGCCGACAGGATGTCGCAACCGATCTGACGGACATCAACGGGCAGCTGGCCGATGGACTGACAAGCGTCGAGCAGATAGGTAACTCCGGCCTGGTTGGCTACTTTGCCGACCTCGGCAGCCGGGTTCACCAAACCACCTTGGGTCGGCACGTGCGTGAGAGCGATGAGCTTGACGGACGAGTCGATCCGGCGGCGCAGGTCATCGACGGAGATTTGGCCGTGCTCGTCGTCGTCGACGACCACGATGCGAGCACCGGTTCTGGCCGTCACCTGCAGGAGCGCGATGACGTTGCTGGCGTACTCGGCCCGCGAGGTGAGAATGGTGTCGCCGTCCTCGAAGTGCATCCCGTAGAAGGCCTGGTCCCAGGCCCGGGTTGCGTTCTCGACAACGGCGACCTCACCAGCGTCACATCCGATGAGACGGCTGATCGCTGCGTAGGTGTTCTGCACGACCTTGCTTGCGTGCTCGGCCGCCTCATACCCGCCCATCTCCGCCTCGAGGCGGAGATGGGAGATCATCGCCTCGGTCACACATTCGGGTGGTAGAGCCGCCCCGGCGTTGTTCAGGTGTGCCACGTTCTCGCACCCCGGTGTGTCTCGTCGGGCCCGTTGGACGTCCAGACCGGTCTTGGTCATGAGTTGACTCCGGATCGCGGGAGATTCGCGAGTGTTTCGTCGTAGTAGTCAAGTACCTGAAGGGGGTCAACGAGCCCGTGCCCTGTCGAGAGGATGAACCAGCGGTCGCACCTTCCCTCGACGAACCGTCGACTGCGGAAGAGCGCCGAAGAGTAGAGGTCGCGGGCTGGTGCCGGGTGGCGCACCTTCTCCTTGACGCAACCTACGAGGCCGATGTGCATGCAACATCCTTACCGTGCCCACCGATATTGGCGAGAGTCAATCACTGTACTGGGTGACCTCGATCGAGCACGTGGGGGCACGCAAGGATCGTTCAGCGCGCGGCAAACATTCACCGGGAATTCGGAACGTGATGTGCGGCGGCGTGCGTGTAGCTGTGCGTGACACGCGGTGCCGGTGCTTGCTTGAGGAGTCCGGAGCGGTTTTGATCACCTCGTGTCCGGTCTGGCCGATCTGTCGCGTGAGGCGCTGCTGGCGCACGCGCTGGAGCAGGAGGGCAGGCTGACGGAACTGACGTCGGCTCACGAGCAGCTGACGTTGGCGCACGAGGAGCTGAAGGGCCGGTATGACGAGCTGGCGGTGAAGGTGGCGCGGCTGGAGCACCTGTTGTCGCGCAACAGCGGGAACTCCTCGATGCCGCCGAGCACGGACGACCAGCCGGGCAAGACGCCCCCGAAGGCGAAGGGGCGGGCGACGGCGAAGCGGGCCAAGGGCAAGCAGAAGGGCGCGCCGGGGGCGAATCTGTCGTGGTCGGATGCCCCGGACGACCAGCGGGATCGGTTCCCCGAGGGCAGCTGCGGGTGCGGGGCGGAGCTGGCCGGGGCGCGGGATCTGGGCGTGGTCGATTCCTTCCAGCAGATCGAGATCCCGCAGGTACGGGCCAAGGTGACCCAGTACGACCAGCACGCGGTGCTGTGCGGGTGCGGCAGGACGCACACCGCATCCCGCCCTGAGGGCGCCGGGACGGGGAAGGTGGAATACGGGCCTGTCCTGCAAGCGTGGGCGGTCTACCTGATGGTGGTCCACCACATCCCGACCCACCGTTGCCGGCAGCTGCTGGAAGCCCTCACCGGCGCCGAGCCGAGCATCGGGTTCGTGCACGGCCTGCTCGCACGCACCTCCAGAGTGCTGCGGGAGGCCGACCGGCGGATCCGGACCCTGATCACCCTGGTGACCGTGTTGTGCATGGACGAGACCCCGCTGCGGGTCGGGTCCAAGACCCCACGCCCGGGCCGGAAGAAGGCCGACAAGTACCTGCTGATCGCCTGCACGAGGCTGTACACCCACTTCCTGCTCGGGGACCGGGACCTGGCCACCTTCAAGACGTCCGTGCTGGCCGAGGTGGCCCCCGGCACGACCGTGGTCCACGACCGGTACACCCTCTACGACCACGAGACCTTCGAGCACATCGTCCACCAACTGTGCTGTGCCCACCTCCTCCGTGATCTTGCTGCGGCGGGTGAGACCTACCCCGAGGCGATCTGGCCCGGCCAGATCGCCGACGCCCTGCGCAGCCTGATCCACGCCACGAACCTCGCCCGCGAGAACGGCCGCGACGCGATCGACCCGGACGAACGCGCCAAGCACATGCACCTACTGCGCCAAGGCGTACTGGTCGGCCTGTCCGCCACCACCGGTCACGGCGACGCCCCCGGTGAGAACAAGGCCCGGCTGCTGCTGGAAGCCTTCCGCGACCGCCAAGCCGACATCCTGCGCTTCGTCGACGACCTGACCATCCCCCCGACCAGCAATGACGCCGAACGTGGCCTGCGGCCCTCCAAGATCCAGCAGAAGATCTCCGGTCGGCTCACCAGCATCGCCAGAACCGAAGACCGGTACCGGATCCTGGGCTACCTCGTCACCGCCGCGAAACACGGCCTCGACCGCTTCACCGTGCTGCTCGACACCTTCCACGGCCGCATCTGGATCCCCGACGCGGCCACCGTCACCTGAAGGACCAGCCCACACTCACACCGGCAACCGGCGGCACCCACCGACCCCGATCACTACACGCTGCCATCGAACAATCCGCCGCGCAGTCGGGCTGAACGTTTGCAGCGCGCGGAAGGATCGAAGGATCGGCTGTTAACCATTGCTTGACCACGACAAGAGGCATGACCACCAAGATCGGTGGTCATGCCTCTGACCTGCACTTACGTTGGTAGCGGGGGCAGGATTTGAACCTGCGACCTCTGGTTCTGAGGTGGAATCCTCGACCCTCGGCCAGGCGGCGAGAGCCATCCATCCCTACTTTGAGGACGGCACCTTCGAGGCAGGGCCCCGGCGTTGTTGCGATCTGAGGTGGAGCGTCCGGTTTGAGTGTGTGCGGCGTGGCGTGGTGACGGAGGAGCGCGGCTCCTGATGATCTTTCGGGTGTCGAAGCCTGAAGATCGTTCCGGGAGCCGCGCTCGTGTCTGCATCCTGCCCCTCCAAGCCTGTTCTTGACCAGTTGGCCGATTGGGCCCGGTGGGAGGCGGAACTGGCCGCCGACCCCGCCGAGGCGGAGTCCGTGCTGGTGGCCAGGCTCTCGCAGGTTCTCGACCTGCGTCGGCGCAAGGGATTGCGCCACCGGCTGGTGGTGATCTTGGCGTTGACCGTGTGCGCGACACTGGTCGTGGGCTCGGACTGGGTCACGGCGATCTGGCAATGGGCGGCGCGGGCACCGCGGGAGAAGCTCGCGCGTCTGGGCGCGCGGTGGAACCCGTTCACGCGCCGGTTCGTGGTGCCCAGCGAGCGGACGTTCCGGCGGGTGCTGGGCGGGCTGGATGGCGACGCCCTCGACGCCGCGGTCGGCGGCTGGGTCGCCGACGTCGCGCGGGGTGCGGCACCGGTCCCGGTCGTGCCGGACACTCCGGGCCCGGCTGAACGGGAGCAGCGACGTGCGGTCCAACGGGCAGCCGAACACCCTGTCCCCGAAGGGGTGCTGGCCGGCGCCGCGGTGGACGGGAAGGCGTTACGGGGTGCCCGCACCGAGACTGGGCCGGTGTTCCTGGTCGCCGCCATCGACCACGCCAGCGGCGCGGTCCTGGGACAACGCCAGGTCCCCAGCAAGCGCGGCGAGGGGGTGGCCGCCCGCGACCTGCTGACCGGCCTGGACGCGCCCGGGATGGTGTGGACCCCTGGACGCCCTGCATACCACCAGGACCACCGCCCGGCTGATCACTCGGGATCTGCACGGCCACTACGTCCTGATCATCAAGGGCAACCAGCCGATCGCCCGGGCCACCGCGCAGACGTTGCTGACCGGCCCGGACACCGACTGGGTCGCCACCACCGCGGTGGAGGACGACCGCGGGCACGGACGTGCGAAACGACGCACCATCCGCGTCGCACCCGCCGACAACACCCTGTTTCCCGGTGCAGCCCAGGCGTTTCGGCTGCGCCGCGACACCGGCGACCTGGACGGCGTCTGGACCCACAAGGAGATCGTGTACGGGATCACCAGCCTGCCCGCCGACCTGGCCAGCCCGACACACCCGAACTACTACGAACGACGGCATTGGGTCGTGGAGAACCGGTTGCACTGGGTGCGCGACCTCTCATTCGGCGAGGACGGCTCCCAACTGCGCACGGGCACCGCACCCCGAGCCCTGGCCACCTTCCGCAACCTCGCGATCAGCACCTTCCGCCTCGCCGGACGCGCCAACATCGCCCACGCCCGCCGCGACCTGCACGACCGAGACAACGCCTTCAACGCGTTCGGAATCTGACCAAAGGATCACCATCAACCGGACACATCGCAACAACGCCGGGGCCCTGGAACGTGGTCAACGGCGCGGAGCAAGTGGTTTCGATGTCCGATGCGTCCGCTTCAGGCTGCTAACGACTTGCGGGAATCCGATCGACAAAGTGTTGTCTATGCGGCCGCCACGTCGATGCTGATGCCGAGGTGGTCAAAGAGGGTGTGCATGCCAACGCGGAGGGTCTCGTAGTCGCGGTCGATGGTGGTCCAGGTGCTGGGCTTGCGTCCGCGTCGTGGGCTGCGCACGCCGGCGAGGATGGGCGCGATGATGTGGTCGCGTAGCGTGAGGAGCGCAGCGATGGTGCGGGCGGCCGGGACCTGGTAGTGGCGGGTGCGTCCGGGCTTGATGACGAGGTCCTTGCCGCGCAGTTTCCTCAGGTTGCCCCAGGGGAGCATCCATGAGCGGCCCAACGCCACGCACAACAGGCTGCGGCCCACCTCAGCAGTGAGCCTGCGCTGCCCGCCGTCGCGATGGCGCACTCGATAGCCTGTGGACGTGGCTCAGGCAGGTGAGATCAGCGAGGCGACCCGATGGAAGATCCACGGCGAGCGCGTGGTCGATGACAGCCGACGGGGCCGGCTCAGCATTGTCGAGGTTGAGCTCCCAGACGGGGTGACCTTCGAGCAATACGTCCTCAAGCTGCGCAAGGGCGCGATCGTCGTGGTGGTCAAAGACCGCGAGGTGCTCATGATGCGGCGGCATCGGTTCGTGATCGATCGGTGGGTCTGGGAGTTGCCTGGCGGCTACGTCGACGAGAGCGAGGATCCAGCGCTGACTGCCGCGCGCGAGGTCGAGGAGGAGACCGGCTGGCGACCTCTAGCCATGGAGCGTCTTCTCGCGTTCCAACCCATGGTCTCCACGCTGGACGCAGAGAACATCGTCTTCTTGGCGCGTGGCGCCGAGTACGTCGGCGAGCCGACGGACATCAACGAGGCGGAGCGCGTCGCTTGGATCGGGCTCGACGATGTCATGCCCATGATGGAGCGCGGAGAGATCGTCGGGTCCGCCTCTGTAGTCGGCCTGCTCGCCGCGATGTGCCGACTGTAGCCGCGTCGGTGCCCCGCGTGGGTCACCACATTGACGCTAGGCGCGAAGGACTTGAGTGGCGTCCGAGCAGAAGCCGGCTACGGTCGCCGATCCGCCGGCGGGCTCGAGCTCGTCGACCAGCTGGTGCACGTACTGATGCAGCCGCGACGAGTCCACATCCGAGACGAGCTCAAGTACTTCTCGGCCCGTGCTGCATGCTGCCTCGAAATCGCCGGCCTGCGCTTCAGCGGTCGCCAGCAGAGCCAGATTGAAGGCCCGACCACGCACGTAGTCAGCATCCATGTCCAGAGAGCGCAACGCGAAGGTCTGCGCGGACGCGGGACGTCGAAGCTCCTTGAAGCAGTGGCCGAACTTCGCTGAGAGATAGGCGTCATCGAAGTAGCCGATCCACTGAGGATCCCCGGCCCTGTCCGCTCGGTCGAGGGCGGTCTCCGCCTCGGAGAGCGCATGCGCGCAGGCAGCTTCGTCACCGGCGCAGGCGTGGCCGTGTGCCTCCATGACCCACGCCCCTGCAAGCAGGGCGTCCAGGCCGTGAGTCAGGGCTGTCTTGCGGGCTGCTCGAGCGAGGTCGACGGCAGCGGGTCCGTCCTTCACGTAGCTGGCCTGGTGACTCAGACCGGCGAGGATCTCACCCCCGAGCGGCTCATCTCCCGCTGCTCGTGCGAGCCGCAGCGCCTGCGTCATGTAGTGCTGACCCAGTCGGTTGTTGCCGTCGTCGTAGGTCATCCATCCGGCCAGCTGAAGCATCTCGGCGGCTGCGCTGAGGAGGGCAGAGCCGGTGCGGGTGTCGTAGCGGCCTTCCCTGACAAGCGGGGAGACCTCACGTGCAAGGAATCGGATCGCTGACTGGCGGGCATGGCCGCCGCCGAACCGGTTGTCGAGGCGCCGGAACGCTGCGGTCATCTCGCGGATGCTCTCGACATGGGCGTGGCCGACAGGTGCGCCTTCTGCGCGAACGACGGCCTCCGGTTCGCTGAGCAACCACTGAAGCGCTGGTGACGTGGACGCGCCGGCGGCGAATACTACGTTCCTTAGAAAATCACGACGTTCCATGTCGCTTTCTTTCCCAATCCCTTGCCGCCTGGCCGAACGCGACATCCCACGCCGTGTTGAACGACACGGGCGCCACCTCGTCCTCAATCCTCCCACTGGCGGGAATCGATATGAAGCCGAGTTGTTCGTCGGTAGCACCGTAGATGCGCCGAAAAAGCGCTCTGTAACTCTCACTAACCGGATGGTGCCCGTTTTCCCACCGCGAGATCTGTACTTTCAGGCTCGCTCGGGATGCCACCGGCACTCCCAGTGCCCGACCGGCCAGTTCAAGCTCCAGCACCAGGCGGTCCTGTGTCCACGACCGAGGCCGCCTCGTGAGGCGATAGGCCCTGAGCTGATTGGCAACCGCTGCCTTCGGAGCCATGCGACAGACCTCCGTCTGCTGGAGTTTCCGTGTGTTCCGCATGTTAACACGAGGGTCTGACAAGTTGACCTGTGTTAATCCCTTGAGTTTCGCGCTAACCGATGTTGACCTCCATGCCCCTCCAACTGCTGTCACTTCCACCGACGACGTAGTTGTCTGTTCTTGCGCCGCCACATCAGGGGTCGCACGGTTATCCATCGAGTGAGGAGTGGAGTAATTATGCGAGATGAGGAGAAGCCTCCTCGAGCGCCGAGGAGATTTCAGACAGTGGCCTCCGTAGCGCGACTGTTTAACGTTTCGGAAGTCACCATCTACCGGGCCATCCACGACGGCGAGTTCCCGGCCATCAAGGTCCGTGGCCGCTACGTCATTCCGTCGAGCGCCGTCGACGCCATGGAGGCCGCGGCACTCGCCAGCGGAGGTGTTTTCGACACGGCCGAATGGCTTCGCGAAGAGCCCCGCTACGCGGCGGCGGCGGGCGAGGGCACGGGACGAGAGCGAGGTGCCCTGTGAACCGCGCACCCAGCCCCTACTCGGAACGGGCCGCTCGCAGGTTGGCCAAGACCGGCGAGCCGCCGGCGTGGCGGTCGACCCTGCGGCGGTGGATGCCGCTGGCTGACCCGGTCAGCTACCTGTTAGCTGCGGTCGTGCTCGGGGTGGCCTGGGCGGGTCCGGCGCTGCTGGACCGGGTCCTGTCGCACCTGGCGGGTGCGCCGTGAGCGCCCCCGGCTCCCCGCAGTGGCGGACGCCTCGCCGGCAGCCGCAGCGGCTGCGGGGCGCGCTGGCCGAGCTCCGCGCGGACGTGTTCGGTGACCTCGAGCGGACGGTCATCGTCGCGTCGATGACGTGCGAGTCGTGCGGGCTGCGGCCGTCAACCGCGGCGGTCGTCCTGCCTGACGCTCCGCCGTTCGCGGTCTGCGGGAACTGCACGCCCAACTTGGCCCGCCGCAGCCCGCTGCTGCCGCCGATGGACGGGCCGTCGGTGCTCGACGCGGAGGTCTGGACGGCACGCCCTGGCCGGCTCACCGTCGTCCGCGACGCCATGCCGGCCGAACTCCCGACCACACCGGTGTCCGGGGAGCAGTTCGAGCCCGTCGCTGGCGCTGCCGCAGCCCCGGGCGAGCGGCGGCCGCGATGGGAGGGTGACGTCCCGCCCATGGGCTGGTCGGGGACGATCCGGCTGCCGATGAGCTGGGCCGACGTCTTGACGTCAGTCGGCCTGCTCGCCGCCGTCGCGGTGTCGTGTCTGGCGACGTATTGGTTCGGTGGTCGTGACCAGGGCGCGTTCGTCCACATGGTCCTCGTCGGCGTCGCCGGGTTCCTCGTCACCGCGACGGTCGACGCCTGGCTGCTCGGACGCCGCGACCGACGCCGCCTCCAGCGCATCCTCGCCGACAACCAGCTCGCTGCCTTGAGCCCGTTCCGCAAGGGCGGCCACCCGGACACGTCCGAGTAGCCGGGCGTCCGCACCGACCTGCCGCCCCTGCTCGACTGCGCCAGCCGCGACCGCGCCCACTGCGCCCGGACCGGTCGCCCCTTCGGCCCGGGTGGCGCCCGGAGGAACCCCCGTCCCTGGGCGTCACCCGGCTCCACCCGTTCAGCCCGCTTGATCGAGCGACCACGGAACCGACTGTCCCGTAACCGCTTCGGGTTGACGCGTACGCGTCAATGCCGCCGCGGTAGTCCGTCACGCCCTGACCCGGCTCGGCCTCGAACTGGGGAGCGGCGCATGCCTTCCACCCCAGGAGCTTTCGCGATGTCTTCAACGTACCCGATCTTGCGTGCGTTGCGGCACCTGCCGCTGCGGGCGCTGTCTGCTGCGGTGATCTTGCTCGGGCTGGCGTGGCTGACGGGCCACCAGCCCCGCCTGCACGCCCTCACCGATCACGCCCGCTCCGCCGGTGTCCTGTGGGGCGGGGTGGTGGTCGGGTTCTGGGTGCTGCGGTGGCTGGCGCCGGCGATCTCCACGCGGCGGTGGGTCGACCGCCGTGACGACGCCAGCCTGCACGGCCGCGGGGTGGCGACGTGGACCGACGTCGGCCAGCACGCCGCCACGATCCGCTGCAAGGGTTCCCGGCTGCGCCCGCAGCTCGCCGCCCGTGCCCGCGGCCTGCGCACCGGCGAACTCGACGAGTACACGCCGTTCACGACGAGATGACCTCCGGTCAGAGAAGATGACATGGCACGACGACGATTCCTCATCGCCTACGACATCTGCGAATCCAGGCGACTACGCCAGGTCTGCAAGACCATGGAGGCCTACGGTGAACGCCTGCAGTACTCCGTCTTCGTCTGCGATCTCAGCCGGAGCGAACTCGTCCGCGCCCGCGCCACCGTCGAACGGCAGATGGATCTCTCGGAGGACTCCGTCGTCATCGTCGACCTCGGTGAGACGGACAGCGCCAAGTTCACATTCGTCGGACGCAGACGACCCCTTCCCGACCACGGACCTCGCATCATCTGACGCGCGAGCACTCCGGTGGCCGCAGGGCCGGGCGCGACCGCTCGCACGCAGGTCAACGACCCGATGGGCTTGCCGCGACAGGAAGTCGAGCCTCAACGACACGTCAACTGCAAGCACCGCTCGCAAGCGTCACCGAACGCCCAGGTCGAAGCCGCTATTCTGGGCGAGCCGTCTTCCCGGTCGCGACGACCGGGCTCCGTAGCGGCGACGAGAGCCGCGGGCACCGGGCCTGGGACGAGTGGGGGTCTTCCCGGTCGCGACGACCGGGCTCCGTAGCGGCCGGACCATCGCGTCGATGCCGTTGAGCCGCTGGTTGTCTTCCCGGTCGCGACGACCGGGCTCCGTAGCGGCCGGCTGAACATCAGCCGCACGTGGCCGCCGTCGCTGACGTCTTCCCGGTCGCGACGACCGGGCTCCGTAGCGGCTACGCGAACCAGGGCCTTGCCGGGCTGCCGTTCGACGTCTTCCCGGTCGCGACGACCGGGCTCCGTAGCGGCCGCGGCGGCCGTTGACGAACTCGGACCACTGGAACCGCGTCTTCCCGGTCGCGACGACCGGGCTCCGTAGCGGCCAGCCGTCCCACTCGCCGTTATGCCCGATGACCCATGGTCTTCCCGGTCGCGACGACCGGGCTCCGTAGCGGCGACAGTAGAGACGCCGCGGGCGACGGCAGGGCGCCGGGTCTTCCCGGTCGCGACGACCGGGCTCCGTAGCGGCCCGACCTTGTTCTGTATGCCAGTGAACGTCGCGAGGAGTCTTCCCGGTCGCGACGACCGGGCTCCGTAGCGGCAACGAGGACACGGTCCGGAAACTGCTGGCCTCGTCAGTCTTCCCGGTCGCGACGACCGGGCTCCGTAGCGGCACCGTGCGGGCGATCTCGTCGAGACGAACAATCTCCGTCTTCCCGGTCGCGACGACCGGGCTCCGTAGCGGCGAGGAGTGCTGTGGCGCGGCTCCGTCGGGGCGGCGGCGTCTTCCCGGTCGCGACGACCGGGCTCCGTAGCGGCGTACGCCGTGTCCCTGCCGATGACCGCCGCGAACGGCGTCTTCCCGGTCGCGACGACCGGGCTCCGTAGCGGCTGGCAGACGGTCTCCGAGGGTGGCCCGGTCACCCCCGGTCTTCCCGGTCGCGACGACCGGGCTCCGTAGCGGCAGCTGAACCCTCCCGGCTCGACGGCGCCGGCCGCCTAGCTAGTCTTCCCGGTCGCGACGACCGGGCTCCGTAGCGGCCAGATCGTGGTGCCGAGCGCGAAGATCGACAGCGGTGCCGTCTTCCCGGTCGCGACGACCGGGCTCCGTAGCGGCGACGAGACCCGCCAGCACCGGGCCTGGGACGCGTGGCAGGTCTTCCCGGTCGCGACGACCGGGCTCCGTAGCGGCAGCCTCACGACGAGGTCACCCCGACCAGCACGCAGCAGGTCTTCCCGGTCGCGACGACCGGGCTCCGTAGCGGCCGGACGGTCAGGGTTTCCGTGGAGTAGGCGCCGGTCGTCTTCCCGGTCGCGACGACCGGGCTCCGTAGCGGCTGCGCCCCGCACGAACTCGAGACCATCCACGTCGTCCTGGTCTTCCCGGTCGCGACGACCGGGCTCCGTAGCGGCCCGTCGGGGTGCGGGTCGACGTCGAGCGGCATCCGCCTGGTCTTCCCGGTCGCGACGACCGGGCTCCGTAGCGGCAGGATGACGTCCAGGTCGCCGGTAATGCGCAGCGCCGCGTCTTCCCGGTCGCGACGACCGGGCTCCGTAGCGGCCGAGCTCCGGTCCCGGACCCGTGGGACGCCACCCCCGGTCTTCCCGGTCGCGACGACCGGGCTCCGTAGCGGCCCGGCCATCGTCGACATGTACCTACGCGGCGACGCCTGGTCTTCCCGGTCGCGACGACCGGGCTCCGTAGCGGCGGCGTGGCCCAGACGCGACACCCGCGACGATGGCGGCGTCTTCCCGGTCGCGACGACCGGGCTCCGTAGCG
Source organism: uncultured Actinomycetota bacterium (assembly GCA_963750565.1). Lineage (GTDB taxonomy): Bacteria > Actinomycetota > Actinomycetes > Actinomycetales > Kineosporiaceae > R-H-3. The sequence continues at coordinate 203,473 of CAVVRA010000005.1, forward strand.
GCGAACATCAGTATCGGGAACGGGACCGTTGGCACCGTCGTCTTCCCGGTCGCGACGACCGGGCTCCGTAGCGGCCTGTCCTGGCTCGGGGCGATGACGACGTCACACGAGGCGTCTTCCCGGTCGCGACGACCGGGCTCCGTAGCGGCAGGTGCGTGCCGAGCAGCGTGCCCGACGGGGTAGTCGCCGTCTTCCCGGTCGCGACGACCGGGCTCCGTAGCGGCGCGGTCTTGTCGATGGCGACGGGGAGCTTCTCCTGCAGGTCTTCCCGGTCGCGACGACCGGGCTCCGTAGCGGCTGTGAGGTAATGCGCAGCGTAGGCGCCGGCGCGGACCCGTCTTCCCGGTCGCGACGACCGGGCTCCGTAGCGGCGCGTGAAGGACACGCCAACCCGAGACAGGGCAGGTCTTCCCGGTCGCGACGACCGGGCTCCGTAGCGGCCAGGTCGGCCAGCTTGGTCCGGTGCTTGTCCAGCGCCGAGGTCTTCCCGGTCGCGACGACCGGGCTCCGTAGCGGCAGGCGCTCCGGGTCGCCCGCGACGCCATCCACCTGCCCGTCTTCCCGGTCGCGACGACCGGGCTCCGTAGCGGCGGCGTGAGCGTCGCCCGCAAGCCGCGCAAGAAGCCGGGTCTTCCCGGTCGCGACGACCGGGCTCCGTAGCGGCGCCTCGGACTCGATGTGGTCGAAGAGCGCCGTCGCCCGTCTTCCCGGTCGCGACGACCGGGCTCCGTAGCGGCGTGGACGCGGTGCCGCCCGATGCGAGAGCGGTCGGGCGTCTTCCCGGTCGCGACGACCGGGCTCCGTAGCGGCGAGGTTGACGTCGAAGACTCGAAGGCGTGCCGCGCGTGTCTTCCCGGTCGCGACGACCGGGCTCCGTAGCGGCACGTTGTTCGCCGGGTAGCCGTTCTGCGAGGCGACCTGTCTTCCCGGTCGCGACGACTGGGCTCCGTAGCGGCTGGCATCTGACGGGCGAGCATGCAACCGGAAGGAGCAAGGTCTTCCCGGTCGCGACGACCGGGCTCCGTAGCGGCATGGTCACCGTGCCCTAGCCCACGCCGACCGAGCGGCCGTCTTCCCGGTCGCGACGACCGGGCTCCGTAGCGGCTCGCTGCGGTGACCCGCGCGGGCCTTCGCCGCGGCCCGTCTTCGCGGTCGCGACGACCGGGCTCCGTAGCGGCCACCCGGTCCAGTGCACGCACTGCGGCGGCGTCTACGAGTCTTCCCGGTCGCGACGACCGGGCTCCGTAGCGGCTGATGCCGCGGCTGCCGCTTGCTGCGCCAGGAAGGTCTTCCCGGTCGCGACGACCGGGCTCCGTAGCGGCTGATGCCGCGGCTGCCGCTTGCTGCGCCAGGAAGGTCTTCCCGGTCGCGACGACCGGGCTCCGTAGCGGCTGATGCCGCGGTTGCCGCTTGCTGCGCCAGGAAGGTCTTCCCGGTCGCGACGACCGGGCTCCGTAGCGGCTGATGCCGCGGCTGCCGCGTGCTGCGCCAGGAAGGTCTTCCCGGTCGCGACGACCGGGCTCCGTAGCGGCAGGTAGCCGTCGATAGGGGCGGGTCAGACGGGCGAGGTGTCTTCCCGGTCGCGACGACCGGGCTCCGTAGCGGCGGCAAGGCGGCGCACAAGGCGGTCCTCGGGGAGGGCGAGTCTTCCCGGTCGCGACGACCGGGCTCCGTAGCGGCACGTCGGTCCCGGGGACGGTGAAGTGGTCCGCGGCGTCCTCCTGGTCGCGACGACCGGGCTCCGTAGCGGCAGGTCCGGAAGCAGGCCCGCGGCAGGCGTCTTCTTGTCGTCTTCCCGGTCGCGACGACCGGGCTCCGTAGCGGCGGGATGAACTCGATGGACAGGCCGCCCGGCTTGTCGACGTCTTCCCGGTCGCGACGACCGGGCTCCGTAGCGGCCCTAGCGTCTCGATCAGGTCCCGGAGCGGCTCGAAGTCTTCCCGGTCGCGACGGCCGGGCTCCGTAGCGGCATGAGCCCTGCGTAAACGGTGATCCGGCGCCGCGCCACGTCTTCCCGGTCGCGACGACCGGGCTCCGTAGCGGCACCCACTCCTCACGCAGCGCGCGACCCACCGGGACGTCGTCTTCCCGGTCGCGACGACCGGGCTCCGTAGCGGCCGCGCCGTCAGCGAACGCCGTGATCCCGCCGTCCGCCGTCTTCCCGGTCGCGACGACCGGGCTCCGTAGCGGCGGCGTGCACGCCAGGTGTTGGTCCCGTCCCCGGGTCTTCCCGGTCGCGACGACCGGGCTCCGTAGCGGGCATCTGCACCGTCCGGGTACCGCCCGCTGGGACAGGCCGACTTCCCGCAACGACCGGGCTCCGTAGCGGCGTGGTCTTCGCGGCGGTCGCCATGCCCGCCGTGAACGCCTTCCCGGTCGCGACGACCGGGCTTCGTAGCCGCTGGATTATTCGCCCGCTTCAGGCCCCTCCCCGGGGCCGGTCTTCCCGGTTGACGGCGCTCAGGTGGTGATTCTCCCCAGATCTGCTCACTGATATGGGTGCGGCTCTTCTGGAGTGACGGTCGAAGCTTGATCCGAAGCTGTGGGTGACCTCGCCGGGCCAAGCCAAGCGCACGGCTAGTGCGACTGTGTCTGCATCGTAGGCGTCGACGCTGGCGGAATGCAGCCGGGCGACAGTGTCAAGCGCGGCAAATCGCGTGATGAGTGGGGTCACCTGTGGCTCAGGTGCGGCCGTTGTAGTGCGGCGGATCGCACCTGACGTCGCTACGACGTATTGGAGGCTCATCACAGATGAGGGTGGGGCCGGGCTGATTGCATGATCTTGCCGTTCGAGTCCGCCGGGACGGCGGGGAACGCAGTGCTCAGGCGCCTGTCGTGTTCAGGTGGACGGCGTAGACGGACCGCGAGGCCGCCATGAACAACCGGTTCCGCGCGGGGCCGCCGAAGCAGAGGTTCGCGCAGATCTCCGGCAGCACGATCTGACCGATGAGGGTGCCGTCGGGGTCGAAGACGTGCACGCCGTCGTAGCCGTCCCCTCCCCCTCCGGCGGTCGCCCACACGTTGCCGTGGACGTCGCAGCGGATGCCGTCCGAGGTGCCCGGACCCATGTCGGCGAACGGGCGGCCGGCGGCGACGCGACCGCCGCTCACGTCGTACACGTGCAGGCTCCTCGTGCGGCCGGAATCGACGACGTACAGGCGGGAGCTATCCGGCGAAAAGCAGAGCCCGTTGGGCCGGTCGAGATCGTCGAGTACGAGCCCGGGATCGCCGCCGTCGAGGTCCACTCGGTAGATCGCCGTGGGCAGTTCGGCCGTCGCCGACCGTCCCTCGTAGTCGTTCAAGATCCCGTAACCCGGGTCCGTGAACCAGACGGCGCGGTCGGGGCTGACCACCACGTCGTTGGGCGCGTTCAACGGCCTGCCGTGGTAGCTGTCGGCCAGCACCGTGATCGACCCGTCGTGCTCGGTCCGAGTGACTCGCCGGGTCAGGTGCTCGCAGGTGACGAGGCGCCCCTGCCGGTCCCGAGCGTTGCCGTTGGCGTGGTTCGACGGGTCGCGGAAGACGCCGACGGCGCCGGTCAGCGCGTCCCAGCGCAGCAGCCGGTTCGCCGGGATGTCGCTGAATACCAGGCACTGATGGTCGCCGAACCACACCGGGCCCTCGACCCATCGGAACCCGGTGGCGATGCGCTCGACGGCGGCGTTGAACAGCAGAAGCCGCTCGAATCGTGGGTCGAGGGCGCGCAGCGCGGGATCGGGGTACCGGGGCGGGGCGCTCGGCCATCGGTCCGGTGGCAGCGGTGGGAATGGCATCGTCGCATCCTGCCAGCGCGGCTCAGTTCGCCGAACCTGAGTCGGACGCGCTTCGGCACACCGGCAGGCCAGGACATGGTGGAGCATGGCCTGGTGAGCTTGCCGGTGAAGGTGTTCTGTTGGCTCACGTGGTACATCGCGAGGAGCGTGACCGGCGGCCCCGCCCGGCCGCTCCAAGGCCGACGCAAGCGCCGTGGGTGAACTGGGGCGCCTCGTGCCGATCGGCACTGACCGGGTCCAGCCGAGCCGGCCGGCCCTGATCAGGAACGCCTCCCAGGCGACACTCCACGACACGGCGCGAGGACGACGCGCAGGGTCGGCGTGCATACCCCCTGGTGCCCCGCACTCCTATGAACGACCTCCGGAATCCTTACGCCTCGAACACCATAAGGATGGGGTGCTGCACCCGCATCCGGGAACTGGCTCGTAATGCGCTGATCGGAAGAGTCACCGATCACCGCCCCGTGCCAGGATCAGGGGAGGCCAGTGCGCGATCATGTCTGCGTGAGGGGAGGCTCTGTGCATATCCTGATCCTTGGCGCGGCCGGCATGATTGGTCGAAAGCTCACCGCCCGGCTGGTTGCGGACGGGAACGTCGGTGGCCACCCGGTCGAGCGGTTGACGCTAGCTGACGTGGCTCTCGCGGAGTGCCCGGCGAGCGTGCAGGGTCAGGTCGAGGTGGTCGGCGCGGACGTAGCCGCGCGAGGTGAGGCGGAGCGTCTGATTGAGGGCCGCCCCGATCTGATCTTTCATCTCGCCGCGGTGGTATCGGGAGAGGCTGAGGCGGACTTTGAGAAGGGTTACCGGGTCAACCTGGACGGGACCCGGGCGCTGCTGGACGCGGTTCGGACGGGGTACACCGCTGACGGGTACCACCCTCGGCTGGTCGTCACGTCCTCGATCGCCGTCTACGGCGCGCCGCTCCCCGAGCCCATCCCCGAAGACTTCCACCACACGCCGCTGACCAGTTACGGCACCCAGAAGGCGATTGGGGAGTTGTTGCTGGCCGACTATACCCGGCGTGGTTTCGTCGACGGCATCGGGATCCGGCTGCCCACCATCTGCATCCGTCCCGGCAGACCGAACAAGGCGGCTTCCGGGTTCTTCTCGAGCATTCTGCGGGAGCCGCTGGTGGGGCAGGAGGCAATCCTGCCGGTTCCGGAGACGGTCCGGCACTGGCACGCCTCGCCCCGCTCGGCGGTAGAGTTCCTGATCCGAGCCGCCACGCTGAATGGTGAGGACGTCGGCCCGCGGCGGACGCTGGCGATGCCCGGCCTGAGCGCCACGGTCGGAGAGCAGATCGATGCGCTGCGTCGGGTGGCTGGAAGCCGTGCTGTCCGGCTGATCCGCCGCGAGCCGGATGAGTCGATCATGCGGATCGTCCAGACCTGGGCCATGGCCCTGGACGCGACCCGGGCGCTGCGCTTGGGTTTCGCCGCCGAGGGTTCGTTCGATGAGATCATCAGGGTGCACATCGAGGACGAGCTGGGCGGCTCCCTGGGGGCGTCGGCCTCGGGCTAAATGGCAGGCAGTGGCCTCCCCGCCGCCCTTCGCATGGACGCGCGGCTTCCGGCGTTGGAGATTCTGCTTTCGTCAGTCCGCCAGACGGCAGGAACACCTCAGGGACGTCAGCCGCGGCCGGTGTATGGCATCTTCGTGGCCATCACGGTGAGGGTGGCCACGTTGGCGTCCAACGGCAGGCTGGCCATGTAGCAGATGGCGGCGGCGGCGTGCTCCACGTCCATCAGGGGTTCGGAGCGGATGCTCCCGTCGGCCTGGAGGGCGCCCGACTCGGACCCCTGGGTCATCTCGGTGCGGGCGTTGCCGATATCGATTTGCCCGCACGCGATGCTGTAAGGGCGTCCGTCGAGCGCTGTGGCCTTCGTCAACCCGGTGACGGCGTGCTTGGTCGCGGTGTACGCGGCCGCCCGCGGCCGCGGCGCGTGCGCGGCGAGCGAGCCGTTGTTGATGATGCGCCCACCCTGCGGGCGCTGCCTGCGCATCACGCGGAACGCCTCGCGAGAGCACAGGAAGACGCCCGTGAGGTTCACCGCCACTACCGCCTGCCATTCCGTCAACGAGACCTCGTCGAAGTCACGCGCCGGCGCGCCGATGCCCGCGTTGTTGACCAGCAGGTCGACCCGCCCGTACCTGTCGACGACGCCGTCGAACAGCTCACGCACGCTGCCCTCGTCGCTGACGTCGGCGGGCGCCGGGTCGAGGGCGCCGGGCTGGCCGGCACCGTCCCGGGCTACCTGGGCGAGGGCCTCGCGCCTGCGCCCCGCCAGCACGACCGTCCAGGCGTCGGCCGCCAGGGCGAGGGCGGTGGCGGCGCCGATGCCGCTGCCCGCGCCCGTCACGACGGCGATCCTGGCCCCCGGTGCGATCATCCAGCCCTCCGCCCCCTGGTCTCATCGGCCTATCCTGCCCGGAAGTTCGCGTCCGTAGGGAGAGAGGACTTCCGGGCAACTCCGGTGGCCCGGACCCGCCTTGTTATCCCCGCGGTCGGCGCCGCCTGCGCGGCGCCCACGGAACCCCACGGGTAGCGCACGTCGAGGGCTGCCGTATGCACGACTGGTGGTTTGGGTCGCCGTCCACACAGCAGGTGTCGTCCAAGATCCGTGTCCGTCCGGGAGGGATCACCTCAGAGGGTCACGAGTCGGGATGGCCCCGTGCCTCGTGGCGGGGGAGGCCCCATGGTGCTTCCCCGTGGGCTGCATGACCAGCGTTGTGTCGAAGGCGATCTTCGCGACCATGGCCGCGAAGGCCTTCGACATGAAGGTCAGCACTGCGGGATCGTTGCTTGACTGGTTGTCGCACCACCGGAACGGGTGGTCGACGTAACCACCGTCGGTCGTCCCAAGTTGCCCTCGAAGTCCACCCCGAGACCTTCGCCCGATACGGTCCCGACACCAGCCACGACATCCCGGTCACCGTGGAGTTCACTGACGCGCTATTGGATGTATCGAAGCTCACGACCTCTCTGGGGCGAGCTGCAAGGTGACGGCCGCGTCGGGACCGATCTGCCGTCGGATCGCAGCGGCAGCTGGGTCGTAACGGTGTGTGACCGCCACCGGTGGGCTCGGGTGGCCGAGCGTGCCGCGCGACGGCGGCTAGGCGTGGAATCATTCGTGGTGCGAAACGTCGCCAGACCGCGTGGTTGGTGGCGACCGGAGTGACCGGGAACGTGGTCGAGCTGGTCCAAAGTGGTCCAGTGTGACGGATTCTTGGGGCCTCATAATCCCTTGGTCGCCTGATCGACCACTACCGCTCGCTTGCCACGTGCGACCTTGATCAAGCCCTCGGCAGCGAGGGACGAGAGAGCGCGGTGGGCCGTGCCGGCTGCGACTGTGAATTGGCCGGCCAGCTGGACCACGGTGGGCAGCTGGTCCCCGGGCCGAAGGCGGCCCTCTCTAATGTCGGCTCGCAGGGCGTCAGCGACGTTCACGTACGGGCCTCGCGGCTGCGGTGGAGTGGGCACAGGTGTCGGAAGGATGTTCGCGATCGTCTCGGCGGCTTTGCGGTCTGCCTCGTCGACCCAGGCTGCGTAGACCTTGAGTGTGGTCGCCCCGCCGCTTCCATGGCCGAGTCGCCCGGCGACGGTGCGGAGGTCGACGCCTGCGGCCAGGAGTTCGGTGGCGGAGTAGTGGCGCAGCGAATGCAGTCGGGTGCTTCTGAGGTTGAGGCGCGTCGCCACGCGTCGATAACGCTGGCTGACAGATCTCGGCGCCATCGGCGTCGAGTAGTCGGGAGACGCGGAGAAGATGAACGAGTCCTCAGTGAGAGAGACGCCGAGCTGCTCGAGCAGTGCCTCCACCCGCTTCCGGTGCTCGGCGAGCAGGTCGAGCGTCTCGGAGTCGACGCCGATCCGTCGTTGTCCCTCCGTCTTGGTCGCCTTCTCCTTGATTCCCGAGCGTGGCTGTGAGGTCGACCGCGACACCCAGAGCGTCGATCGTTCGACGTCGAGGTCGCGCCAGCGCAGCGCGCACAGCTCGCCACGCCGGCAGCCGGTGACCATCGTCAGCCAGACCACGAGCCCCCACTCCGGGTCGGTCCATGCGTCGTTGAGAAGGGTCGCGGCTTCGGCGGGGGAGGGCGGGTCGGGATGCGTCTTGCGTGGCGACGGCGCCTCGGCCATCGTCGCGACATTCACCGTGACATATCGCCAGCGAACGGCCCGCTCGAGGGCGCCGCGCACGATGTAGTGGATCTTCCGAGTCGTGCTCGTCGACAGCGGGCTGCACACATGACCCTGGGGCGGCCGGCCACCGCACAGATGCCGACAGCGCTCCAGTCGCGCGTACAAGGACTCGAGGGTCTCCGGGTCGATCCGCCCGACCTGAGTCGAGCCCAACGTCGGGCGGACGTAGAGCCGGATCAGGTCCTCGTAGCGGTCTCGCGTCGTCTCCTCGAGGTCCGCGACCTCGAGCCAGCGCTCGATGAGCTCGGACAGCGTGATCGCTGACTTGGGGTGGCGGTTCTCGTCAACCTGGCTCTGGAGCCGGGTCAGCGCCACCTTCGCCTCGGCGTAGGTGTCGACGGTCTCCCGCAGGCTGCGCCGCCGTCCGGTCAGGGGGTCGCGGCCGGCTGGCACGACGGCGCGGAAACTCCCCGACGGGAGCTCTTCGATGTAGCCACGTCCGCGGCGCGAGCGAGGGGGCATGGAGCCAACTTACGAGCGACTTGCACCACGAGTTGCTCCACGATCGGGCCAATGGAGCAAGCTCACCGGAGAAACTGCAGGTCAGACGCGGTGCCCCCGGCAGGATTCGAACCTGCGCTCCCGCCTCCGGAGGGCGGTGCTCTATCCCCTGAGCTACGGGGGCTCAGGACGTCAGCGACCTTACCAGGCTGGCTGTGCCGACCCGAAAAGGGTTGAGCGCGTCACGTCCGGTGTCCCCGGGTCACGCCGGATCGCCGGGGACCTCGTCGAGGAGCACGTCGAGGAAGCAGGCGGCCTCGGCGGCCGAGGCCTCGGCGTCGCCGACTCGATCGCGTCGACGAGGGCCACGTGCTCCTGGTCGTCGATGCGGCCGCGCATGGCGAAGCTCGTCCGGACACTCTGCGACAGCGCGTCGAGGAAGTTCTCGTAGAGGTCGGTGAGCACCGGGTTGTGCGCGGCCTGGCCGATCGCGCGGTGCAGGGCGACGTCGCGGTCGACTGCCTGCTCGTAGTCACCGCCGCGGTTCGCCTGGGTCCGCTCGGCGAGGAGGTCCCGCAGCCGCGCGACGTCCTCGGCGGTGCGGCGGTGGGCGGCGAGCCGGGCAGCGCCGACCTCGAGTGTCCGCCGGACCTCGAGGATGTGGTGCTCGTGCGCCCCGGCAACCCGGCGGCTCACGGCGCCGGCGAGCTCGCTGGCGGCGAGAACGTACGTGCCCGACCCCTGGCGTCGCTCCAGGAGGCCGGCGTGGACGAGGGACTGCACCGCCTCGCGCACCGTGTTGCGGCTCGTCCCGGTGAGCGCGGCGAGCTCGGCCTCCGTCGGGATCCGTGCCCCGATCGCCCACGTGCCGCTGGTGATCTGCTCGCGGAGCTGCTCGATGACCTGGTCGATGAGGCCCCTGCGCCGGGCGGCGCGCAGCGCGGGCGGCTCCCCCGAGGAGCCGGCCGAGAAGCTCGGAGCCGACGTCATCTGGTCATCCTATCTGTCGCTACGCTCGCGGGATGGCGGCGCGCACGATTGCGGGGGCGACGACGCACGGTGTTGCTCGCCATCATCCCCGGCGCGCTCACGCTGCGGCCCCGCGGTCACCGCGACGTCATCGCTCTTGCTGCGCGTCCTGGAGGGCGTCCCGCTGTCGGTCACCGGGGCCGGCCTGCTCGGGTCGCTGCCGCCCTCCCGCTCCGCCGTGCCGGCCTGCTGGTGCCGCGGCTGTCCCGTCGGCTGTCGGCCGAGCGGATCGCCGTCCTGCTGCTGCGGGGACCGCGATCCCGCCGCTCGTCGCCGTCCCGGTCACCGACGCCGTCGGTCCGGGCGCGGCCGCCGCCGGATGGCGGGTTTCGGTTCCGCTCTGGGGCATCATCGCCGCGCTCGCCTGGATCGTGCCGGCGGCCCACCCGCGGGAGCCCTGCGGGACACCGGACGGCGCGGACGGCGGGCGGCCTGGCCCCGGCCCGGGGCACCTGCCGACGTGGCGCAGCCGGGTCGCGTGGGGCGTCGCGGTCGTCTTCGGGTTCGCGTCCTTCGCCGCCCAGATCGTGTTCACCTGGTTGCCGACCCGGCTCACCGACGCCGGGTCGGCCACCAGGAGGCCGCTGTCATGCTCGCGGTCTTCGCCGCCATGGGCCTGCCCGCCTCGCTCGCCGTCCCGCGGCTCACCGCGCGGGTCCGCAGCGCCCTCGGCCTCGTCGCCGCGTTCGCGGCGTGCTTCGCCGCCGGGCTCGTCGGACTCGCGCTCGCCCCGGCACCGGCGACCCTGCTCAGGGTGCTCGTCGCCGGCTGGGGGAGCGGGCTCTTCCCGCTCTCGCTCACCCTGGTCAACCTCTGGACCCGCACGCCCGCGGGCGCCGGCGCGTCTCCGGGTTCGCCCACGGCTCGGTCGGCTACCTCGTCGCGGGCACAGGGCCCGTCGTCGCCGGCGCCGTTCACGCCGCGACGGGGTGCTTGGACGCTGCCGTTCCTCCTCGCGGCGGCGGCCATGGTGGCCGTCGTCGCCGGGGCGTGGCTCGCGGGCAACGGCCGTCTCGTCGACGACGATCTCGACGGCGCGAACGCCCGAGCACGGACCGTTACCCTGGACGGGTGACCCCCGCCGAGCTCTCCTCCGCCATCCGCGCCTGCCTGCAGGCCGCCGTCGACGCCGGTGACCTTGACCGTCGCCGTCCCGGACGAGATCCGCGTGGAGCGACCCAAGCAGCGCGAGCACGGCGACTGGGCGACGAACGTCGCGCTCCAGCTGGCCAAGCAGGCCGGCCGGCCGCCGCGGGAGGTCGCCGCGCGTGCTCGCCGACCCGGCTCGCCGAGGTGCCCGGGGATCAAGAGCGTGGACGTCGCCGGGCCCGGGCTTCCTCAACGTCGTCCTCGACGCCGCGGCGGCCGGCGAGCTCGCCCGCACGATCGTCGAGGCGCGGCCCGGCCTACGGCCGCAGCGACGGTCGGCGCCGGCCAGCGGATCAACCTCGAGTTCGTCTCCGCGAACCCGACCGGGCCGATCCACCTCGGCGGCACCCGGTGGGCCGCGGTCGGCGACAGCCTCGCCCGGATCCTCGAGGCGACCGGCGCGCAGCGTGACCCGCGAGTACTACTTCAACGACCACGGCGCCCAGATCGACCGGTTCGCCCGGTCGCTGCTCGCCCGGGCCAAGGGCGAGCCGACCCCCGAGGACGGCTACGGCGGCGCAGTACATCGACGACATCGCGGCCCGGGTGCTCGCCGACGTCGCGGCGGCCGGCGAGCCCGACCCCCGTACGCTGCCCGACGACGAGGCGCAGGAGGTCTTCCGCGCCCGCGGCGTCGACCTGATGTTCGCCGAGATCAAGGCGTCGCTGCACGACTTCGGCGTCGACTTCGACGTCTACTTCCACGAGAACGACCTGCACGAGTCCGGCGCGGTCGCACCGGGCGGTCGACCGGCTGCGGGAACTGGGCCACATCTACGAGGCGGACGGCGCGATCGTGGCTGCGCACCACCGACTTCGGCGACGACAAGGACCGGGTCGTCATCAAGAGCGACGGCGACGCCGCCTACATCGCCGGCGACCTCGCCTACTACCTCGACAAGCGCGAGCGCGGCTTCGACCGGGTCGTCATCATGCTCGGCGCCGACCACCACGGCTACATCGGCCGGATGATGGCGATGTGCGCGGCGTTCGGCGACACCCCCGGACGTCAACCTCGAGATCCTCATCGGGCAGATGGTCAACCTGGTCAAGGACGGCCAGCCGGTCCGGATGAGCAAGCGGGCCGGCACCGTCGTCACGCTGGAGGACCTCGTCGACGCCGTCGGCGTGGACGCCGCCCGGTACGCCCTCGCCCGCTCCTCGGTGGACTCGCCAGATCGACATCGACCTCGACCTGCTCGTCAAGCACACCAACGACAACCCGGTCTACTACGTGCAGTACGCGCACGCCCGGCATCGCCGGCATCGTCGCGCAACGCGCCGAGGCCTCGGCGTGCGGTCGCGCGGACGCCTTCGACCCGGCGCTGCTCGACCACGAGACCGAGTCGGTGCTGCTCGGCCGCGCTCGGCGAGTTCCCGCGCGTCGTCGCGCAGGCCGCCGAGCTGCGCGAGCCGCACCGGGTGGCGCGCTACCTCGAGGAGCTCGCCGGGCACTTCCACAAGTGGTACGACGCCTGCCGGGTCACCCCACGGGCTGACGAGCCCGTCGACGGACGTCGCACCGCGACCCGGCTGTGGCTCGCCGAGGCCACCCGCACGTCCTCGCCAACGGCCTCGGCCCTGCTCGGCGTCAGCGCGCCGGAGCGGATGTGACGCGCCGGGCAGCGCCGTCCCCGGCCTGCGAGGCCGCAACCCCTTCACGAGAACGGATCTCCATCATGGTGCTCACGAGGCCGGTGCGCTGCACGCGCCGGGGTACGGCGGCGTCGCGACCGTCCCGGCCTGGCTGCGGCCGCCCGGCCGACGTCAACGAGCTGCTGCCGCAGCTGTGGGCGGCGCACGGTCCGACGGCGCGAGGACGGCGTGCTCGCACGTCGGCGGGGTCGACGTCCGCGAGCTCGCCGACGCGCTTCGGCACGCCCGCGTACGTGCTCGACGAGGCGGACTTCCGGGCCCGCGCAGTCGCCTTCCGCGACGCGTTCGCGGCGGCCTTCGCCGACCTCGGCGGGGCCGACGTCTTCTACGCCGGCAAGGCGTTCCTGTGCACCGCGGTCGCGCGCTGGATCGCCGAGGACGGGCTGGCCTCGACGTCTGCAGCGGCGGCGAGCTCGCCGTCGGCGCTGCGCGGCGGGCGTCGCCGCCGGCGCGGATCGCCCTGCACGGCAACAACAAGTCCGACGCCGAGATGCGACCGCGCGCTCGCGGCGGGAGTCGGGCGGATCGATCGTCGACTCCCTCGAGGAGGTCGACCGCGTCGCGGACGCTCGCGGCACGAGCTCGGCGTCCGGGCGCCGCGTGCTGCTGCGGGTCACCGTCGGCGTCGAGGCGCACACCCACGAGTACATCGCGACCGCGCACGAGGACCAGAAGTTCGGTCTGTCGCTCGCCGGCGGGCGTCGCCGCCGAGGCGGTCCGGCGCGTACTCGGCCCGGCCCGAGCTCGAGCTGCTCGGGCCTGCACAGCCACATCGGCTCGCAGATCTTCGACACCGGCGGGTTCGAGGTCGCGGCCCGGCGGCTGCTCGGCCTGCACGCCGACGTCGCAGCGCGAGCACGGGGTCGTGCTGCCCGAGCTCGACCTCGGCGGCGGCTTCGGGATCGCCTACACCAGCGAGCACGACCCGCTGGAGCCCAAGGCTCTCGCCGACCAGCTGGCCGACATCGTCGGCCGGGAGTGCCGCGGCCTCGGGATCGCCGTGCCACGGGTGTCGATCGAGCCGGGCCGGGCGATCGCCGGGCCGAGCACGTTCACGCTCTACACGCGTCGGCGCGGTCAAGGACGTGCGGCTCGACCACGGCGCGCAGCCGCCGCTACGTCGCCGTCGACGGCGGGATGAGCGACAACATCCGCACCGCGCTCTACGACGCCGACTACTCGTGCACGCTCGCCTCGCGGGCGTCCGACGGCGCCGCCGTGCTCGCCCGGGTGGTCGGGCAGGCACTGCGAGAGCGGCGACGTCGTCGTCCGCGACGAGTTCCTGCCCGGCGACGTCGGGCGCGGCGACCTGCTCGCCGTCCCCGGGACCGGGGCCTACTGCCGGAGCATGGCGAGCCAGTACAACCACGTGCCCCGGCCGCCGGTCGTCGCGGTGCGGGACGGCGTGGCGCGGGTGCTCGTCCGCCGGGAGACCGAGGAGGACCTGCTCGCCCTCGACGTCGGCTGATCCGGACAGGGGAGGGCAGATGGCCGCAGGACCCATGGCCGGGGGTCCCACGGCCGAGAGCCGCGACCGAGCGCGCACCGCGCGTCCCCAGCGCTCCCCGGACGGCACGACCTGGCGGAGCGACCTCGCCTTCTTCCCGGCGTACCCGGGTCTCGTGCGCGCGGCCGACGCCGTGCTCCCGGGCGGGACGACCGCGGCGATCGTGGTCGTGGGCGAGGGACTCGCTGCGGCATGGGGGTTCCTCGCCGTGGGCAGCCGCGTGCGCGACCGGCGGACCGGGTGCTCCTCGCCGGTCTCTGGGCGGTCGTCCGCTCCGCGGTCGTGCAGTCGATGGCCTACACCGGGAGCCTGTTCACCGCCTTCGCCGCCTGGTCCCTGCACGCCGTGCTGCGCCGGGGCTGGTTGCTCGCGGGGACGCTGTGCATCCTGGCCGGGCTCACCCGTGCGACCGGCGTCGCGGTCGTCGTCGCCGTCGGCCTCGCCGCCGCGGCCGACCTCGTCCGTCACCGGGGGCGGGCCGGCGACGGCGGCCGCAGCACCTGGTCCGCGCTCGTGCTCGCATCGGCCGGGACCCTCGGGTTCACCGCCTGGCAAGCGGTCGTGGTCGGCCGGGCCGACGCCTACTTCTGGGTACAGCGTGCCTCTGGGTACAGCGTGCGACGTGGGGCACCTGGTTCGACGGCGGCGGCTACACCGTCGACCAGCTCCGCCGGATCCTCACCCGGCGGAGCCCGCGGGAGCACTACGTCGTCGCCGCCACGCTCGTCGTGGCGACAGGGACTGCTCGTCCTCGCCGTCCTCGACCGGTACCCGTGGCCGCAGCTCGCGTATGCCGCCTCCGTCCTCGTGATGTCGGCGGGCTCGCACGGGTAGATCCACGCCAAGGCCGGCTGCTCGTCCCCGCGTTCGCGCTCCCGCTGCCGCCCCGCCTCCGGCCTGGCCGCCGCCCCGATCCGGACCGCGGTCGTCGTCGGGATGCTCGGCCCTGGTCTCCGCGTGGTACGGCGGCTACCTGCTGCTGCAGCGGACCGCGTCGCCGTGACGGTGTCGTCGCGGTCGGCGGACGGACGCGCACGGGCGGGCTGCGACACTGGAGCGGACCCGTGCCAGGAGCGGGCGCGGCGAGGCGGCCGACCGTCCGGATCGTGAGACCAGCCGGATCGTGAGACCAGGCGACCGGTCACCGCGCCGATGTGACAGACAGCCGGGGCCGGGCGGCCGGCCGGAGATGCAGTTCGAGGCGGAGGAGAGGGTTGTGGAGCCGCTCAAGGTGGCGTTGCTGGGGTGCGGGGTCGTCGGCACCGAGGTCGCGCGCCTGCTGACGCAGCACGGCGACGAGCTGGCGCAACGGGTCGGGGCACCGCTGGAGCTGGTCGGGATCGCCGTCCGCCGGCTCGGCCGTGCCCGGGACCTGGACGTCGACCCGGCGCTCTTCACGACCGACGCTACCGCACTGGTCAAGTCGGCGGACGTCGTCGTCGAGGTCATCGGCGGCATCGAGCCGGCCCGCTCGCTCATCCTCGACGCGATGGCCGAGGGCGCCGGCGTGGTCACCGCGAACAAGGCGCTTCTCGCCGAGGACGGCCCGACGCTCTACGCCGCGGCGGCCGAGCACGGCGTCGACCTGTACTACGAGGCCGCGGTCGCCGGGGCGATCCCGCTCCTGCGCCCGCTGCGCGAGTCGCTCGCCGGCGACCGGGTGCGGCGGGTGCTCGGCATCGTCAACGGCACGACGAACTACGTCCTCGACAAGATGGACTCCACCGGCATGGGGTTCGCCGAGGCGGTCGCCCAGGCCCAGGCGCTCGGCTACGCCGAGGCCGACCCGACGGCCGACGTCGAGGGGTTCGACGCCGCGGCGAAGGCGGCGATCCTCGCGTCGCTCGCGTTCCACACCCGGGTCGGGGCCGCGGACGTCCACCGGGAGGGCATCACGGCGGTCACCGCCGCGGACGTCGCGTCCGCCAGGGCGATGGGTGCCGTCGTCAAGCTGCTCGCGATCTGCGAGCGCACCGGCGGCGGCCGGGACGGCGCGCCCGAGGCCGTCTCGGTCCGGGTCCACCCCGCGATGATCCCCGTGAGCCATCCGCTCGCCAGCGTCCGGGAGGCGTTCAACGCCGTCTTCGTCGAGGCCGAGGCCGCCGGTGAGCTGATGTTCTACGGCCGCGGCGCCGGCGGGCAGCCGACCGCGAGCGCCGTCCTCGGCGACGTCATCGCGGTCGCCCGCAACCGGGTCGCGGGCGGTCGCGGGCCTGGCGAGTCGGCCTACGCCGACCTGCCGGTGCGGCCGATGGGCGAGGTGCTCACCCGTTACCACATCAGCCTCGACGTCGCCGACCGCCCGGGCGTCCTCGCGCAGGTGGCGGCCGTGTTCGCGACGCACGACGTCTCGATCGAGACGGTGCGCCAGCAGCAGCTCGTGCCGCGTGAGGACGCCGCCGAGGACGGCGACCGGGCGACCGGGCGGGCGGCCCTCGTCGTCGTCACGCACACGGCGCCGGACGCCGCGCTCGCGGCGACGGTCGAGGCGCTCGCGGGGCTCGACATCGTCGAGGCGGTCGCGAGCGTCATGCGGGTCGAGGGCGAGTAGCCGGGTCTGCGGCGAGCCCGAGCACGGGGCGGATCCCCGCGCGCAGTCAGGACGAGACGAGGAGGAGCAGGTCGTGGCCCATCAGTGGCGCGGTGTCATCGAGGAGTACCGCGACCGGCTGCCGGTGTCGTCGACGACGCCGGTCGTGACGCTCCGCGAGGGCGGCACCCCGCTCACACCGGCCAGGACCCTGTCCGAGCGGACCGGCTGCGAGGTCTGGCTCAAGTTCGAGGGCGCCAACCCGACCGGGTCCTTCAAGGACCGCGGCATGACGATGGCCATCACCAAGGCCGCCGAGGTCGGCGCCAAGGTCGTGATCTGCGCCTCGACGGGCAACACGTCGGCGTCCGCCGCGGCCTACGCGACCGCGGCCGGGATGACCTGCGCCGTGCTCGTCCCCGACGGCAAGATCGCGATGGGAAAGCTGAGCCAGGCGGTCGCCCACGGCGCGACGCTGCTCCAGGTCGACGGCAACTTCGACGACTGCCTCATGCTCGCGCGCAAGCTCGCCGAGGCCTACCCGGTCGAGCTCGTGAACTCGGTGAACCCGGCCCGCATCGAGGGCCAGAAGACTGCCGCGTTCGAGGTGGTCGACCTCCTCGGGGACGCCCCCGACATCCACTGCCTCCCGGTCGGGAACGCCGGCAACATCACCGCGTACTGGAAGGGCTACGTCGAGTACGCCACGGCGACACCGGCCCCGAACGACGCGCCGGGGGACCGGCCGCTCCTCCCCGTCGCGACCCACCGGCCCCGGATGTGGGGGTTCCAGGCCGCCGGGGCCGCGCCGATCGTCCTGGGGCACCCCGTCGACGACCCGGAGACCATCGCGACCGCGATCCGGATCGGTAACCCGGCGTCGTGGAAGCAGGCGGTCGCGGCCCGTGAGGAGAGCGCGGGCCTCATCGACGCCGTGACGGACGACGAGATCCTCGCCGCGCACCGACTGCTCTCCGCCCGCGAGGGCGTCTTCGTCGAGCCGGCGTCCGCGGCGAGCGTCGCGGGCCTGCTCACGAGCCACGAGGCGGGGCTGCTCGACCGCGGCCAGACGGTCGTGTGCACCCTGACCGGGCACGGCCTCAAGGACCCGCAGTGGGCGCTGCGCCGGCCCGACGGGTCGCCCGTCGAGCCGGAGCGGGTCGGCGTCGACACGGTGAGCGTCGCCCGTGCGCTCGGCCTGGAGGGCTGAGCATGAGCGCGCCGGCCACCACCCGGGCTACCGCCGGCCGGGCCGAGGTCGTCCTCGGCGTCCCGGCGACGGTCCGGGTACCGGCCTCGAGCGCGAACCTCGGGCCGGGCTTCGACAGCCTCGGGCTTGCGCTCGACGTCCACGACGTCGTCACCGTGGAGGCGCTCGCACCGGCGGAGGGTGCGCCGTACGTCGAGGTCGCCGTCGAGGGTGAGGGCGCCGGGCACGTACCACTCGACGAGTCGCACCTGCTCGTCCGCTCGCTGCGCGCCGGCCTCGCGCACGCGGGCGCGGGCCGGCCCCGGCTGCGGGTGCACTGCCGCAACGCGATCCCGCACGGGCGCGGCCTCGGTTCGTCGGCGGCGACCATCGTCGCCGGGCTCGTCGCGGCCCGTGGCCTGCTCGCCGACCGGTCGATCCTCGACGACGGGACCGTCCTGGCCCTGGCGACCGCCGCCGAGGGCCACCCGGACAACGCCGCCGCGTCGCTGTTCGGCGGGTTCACCGTCTCGTGGATGGACCCGGCTGCGGGCCGGATGGCGCTGCGCCGCGCGGGCGCCGTCCGGGTGCCGGTCGACCCGCGCGTCCGGGTCGTCGTCTGCGTGCCGGACGGCGAGTTCGCGACGTCCCGCGCGCGGGCGATGCTCCCCGCGTCCGTGCCCCACGGGGATGCCGCGTTCAACGCCGGGCGGTCGGCGCTGCTCGTCGAGGCGCTGTCCCGGCGTCCGGACCTGCTACTGCCGGCGACCGAGGACCGGCTGCACCAGGAGCAGCGCGCGGACGCGATGCCGCACACGTGGGCGCTCCTGCGCGCCGTCCGGACGGCGGGCGGGGCGGCAGTGCTGTCCGGCGCGGGTCCGTGCGTGCTCGTCGTCGGCCAGGGGGAGCAGCCCCGGGCCGCGGTGGACGACGCGCTGGGCGCCGCGGCGGAGGAGCACTGGCGGGTCCTCGAGCCCGCGGTGGACGACGAGGGCGCCGTGCTCCTGCCCTGAGCGTCTCCCGGTGTGGCGAGCGCCCTCCCGGGCGGTGCCGCGGACGCCCCCGGGAATCCCCGTGCAGCACATTGTGTTCACTGCTCGACGCACCGTCGTCGTCGTGGTCCGCCCGGGCCGCGACAGCCGGTCCGGCCGCCGTCCGCGGCTCCCCCGGGTGGCGGTACTGCACGCCGGGACCAGGCGGTGTTACAGTGTGTGCGCAGCCGCGGAGAGGCTCCACCCAGAGCCGCCGCCGCTGACCCCGCCGCGATCCGGCTGCCATCTCCTGTTGTCCGATGAGCGTCGGCGCGTGCGCCAGAGGTACCTCGTCCCGGGGGCCGACCCCCGGGGCACGTCCCACTGCCGCGGATCTCTGCGCGGCGACCAGGGGGAAGGAACCCTTCGTTGACAGACACCACCGAGATCGCCGCTGCCGAGGCGACGCCCGTCACCTCCGAGCCGAGGCCGCGCACCAACCTCTCGGCGCTCCGGCTCCCCGAGCTCCAGGCCGTCGCCGCCCAGCTCGGGATCAGCGGCACGGGCCGGATGCGCAAGTCGGACCTGCTCGAGGCCATCAAGGCCAAGCAGTCCGGCGGCGCCGAGCCGGCCGCCGAACCGGCGGCCCGCGCCTCCCGGCGCGCCGCGGCTCCCGCGGGCCCGCCGGCAGCGCATCCGGACGCCCCGGCGGACGGCGCCGAAGCTGCCTCCGGTAACGGCGTCGTCACGCCGACCTCGCCGGAGCGCCCGGTGACCGAGGCGCGTCGCGAGCCGACCGCGCCGGCCGAGCCCGGCCAGCAGGCGCTGCCCGTGGACGGCGGCGAGCCGAGCGCCGAGCGCCGGTCCCGGCGCGAGCGCGGCGATCGCCGCGACCGCGAGGTCGGCGACATCCGGCAGAACCGCGACCAGAACCAGAACCGCGACCAGAATCGCGACGGCGGCGAGGGCCGGCAGAATCGGGACAACGGCCGTGACGGCGGCCAGGCCCGTGACGGCGGCCAGAACCGCGACCAGAACCGCGACCAGAACCGCGACCAGAACCGCGACCAGAACCGCGACACCGGGTCGCGAGACGAGGACGACGACGAGCGCGGCGGCCGGCGTCGCCGCGGCCGTTACCGCGACCGCAAGCGCCGTCAGCGCGGCAGCGAGGGCGGCCCGGCCGGCGTCGACGAGCCGGAGGTCGCCGAGGACGACGTCCTGCTCCCGGTCGCGGGCATCCTCGACGTCCTCGACAACTACGCGTTCCTGCGCACCTCGGGCTACCTGCCCGGCCCGAACGACGTCTACGTCTCGCTCGGCCAGGTCAAGAAGTACGGCCTGCGCAAGGGCGACGCGGTCGTGGGCGCCGTCCGGCAGCCCAGCGCGAGGGCGAGCAGCAGGGCCAGCGGCAGCAGAAGTTCAACGCGCTCGTGCGGATCGACGCGGTCAACGGCGCGAGCGCCCGAGGAGGCCCGCAGCCGCGCCCGAGTTCGGCAAGCTCACCCCGCTGTACCCGCAGGAGCGGCTGCGCCTGGAGACCGAGGCCGAACATCAGCTGACGACGCGGATCATCGACCTCGTCGCGCCGATCGGCAAGGGCCAGCGCGGCCTCATCGTCTCCCCGCCGAAGGCCGGCAAGACGCTCGTCCTGCAGGCGATCGCCAACGCGATCACCAGGAACAACCCCGAGTGCCACCTCATGGTCGTCCTCGTCGACGAGCGACCGGAGGAGGTCACCGACATGCAGCGCACGGTGAAGGGCGAGGTCATCGCCTCGACCTTCGACCGGCCGGCCGACGACCACACGACGGTCGCCGAGCTCGCCATCGAGCGCGCGAAGCGGCTCGTCGAGCTCGGGCACGACGTCGTCGTCCTGCTGGACTCGATCACCCGGCTCGGCCGCGCCTACAACCTCGCCGCGCCGGCGAGCGGGCGCATCCTGTCCGGTGGCGTGGACTCCTCGGCGCTCTACCCGCCGAAGCGGTTCTTCGGCGCCGCTCGGAACATCGAGAACGGCGGCTCGCTGACGATCCTCGCGACCGCGCTCGTCGAGACCGGCTCGAAGATGGACGAGGTCATCTTCGAGGAGTTCAAGGGCACCGGGAACATGGAGCTGCGGCTGTCGCGCAAGCTCGCGGACAAGCGCATCTTCCCCGCGGTCGACGTCAACGCCTCCGGCACCCGGCGTGAGGAGATCCTCATGTCGAAGGAGGAGCTCAACATCGTCTGGAAGCTCCGCCGGGTCATGGGTGCGCTCGAGCCGCAGCAGGCGATCGAGCTGCTGCTCGACCGGGTCAAGCAGACCAAGAGCAACGTCGAGTTCCTCATGCAGGTGCAGAAGACAACGCCGGTTCCCGGTCGCGGCGACGACGACTGAGCGGACCCGGGTGTCCGGGCGCCCCGCCCCAGGCGCCCGGACGTCGGGAGACGACTACGCAACCCGGGCCGCGGGCGGATCGGCCTCCGTCCGGGACCTCCGACGGGCCCCGAGGTGGTGCCCGAGCGCGACGAGCTCCCGGTGCGCGAGCAACCCTTCGCAGATGCCCCGATCGGCGATGCTCGCGCCGGGGACGGCCCGCTCCGGGCGGACGCCGCCGACGGTCCCCGGTCGGCGCGGCTCGTCGTGGGGCTCCGACCGGGCGACCTCCGGCTCACCGAGTCCGACCGCCGGGTGCTGCGGGTCGTGGCCCCGCTGCTCGGGCAGGTGCTCCGGGCACAGGCGCTCGCCGAGGCTGTCCAGGCGTCCCGCGGCCAGGTCGTCACGGCGGTCGAGGACGAACGGCGCCGGCTGCGCCGCGACCTCCACGACGGACTCGGGCCGACCCTCACCGGGATCGCGTTCACCGTGGACGCGGTGCGCAACACTCTCCGCACCGACCCCGACGGTGCCGCGGCCCTGCTCGCGCAGATGCGCGCGGACACCGTCGCCGCGATCGAGCAGGTACGCCGGATCGTCTACGGGATGCGGCCTCCCGCACTGGACGAGCTCGGCCTGGTCGGCGCGCTGAGGCAGCAGTCCGGAGGTCTGCGCGGCACGGACGGCGCGCCGCTCGCCGTGACCGTGGAGGCGGCGGGAGCGCCCGACCCGTTGCCCGCCGCGGTGGAGGTAGCGGCCTACCGCATCGTCGTCGAGGCCCTGACGAACGCGGCCCGGCACTCCGGGGCGCGCCGGGTCGACGTCCGGCTGTCCGGGGACGACGCGTCCCGGCTCGTCGTCGAGGTCCGGGACGACGGCGCCGGCGGCGGGCCCTGGCCGGGCGGCGTGGGGCTGGCCTCGATGCGGGAACGGGCCGCCGAGGTCGGTGGGTCGGTCGAGTGCAGGGCGACGCCGTCCGGGGGGCGGGTGCTCGCGACGCTCCCGGTGTGAGCGGGTGCGACGCGGGCCGACGGTGGGCCGGACGCCGGGAATGCCCGTGGCAGGACGACGGTTGCAGGTCTGGCACACTGGACGACGGCTCCGGTTCACGTCTCGCGCACCAGGCGCGGACGACCCGGCGGCCACGAAGACCCGAGGAGAACGTCAGTGAAGAGCGGAATCCATCCGCAGTACGTGGAGACCCAGGTGACGTGCACCTGCGGCAACACGTTCACCACCCGGAGCACGGCGAAGAACGGCGTCATCCACGCCGACGTCTGCAGCCAGTGCCACCCCTTCTACACCGGCAAGCAGAAGATCCTGGACACCGGCGGCCGCGTGGCCCAGTTCCAGCAGCGCTACGGCAAGAGAGCAGGCCGGCAAGTAGCACGCCTCGCGGCGCCGGTCGTCGCCGCCCGACGCACGGCACCCGCCGTCCGGTCGGCGGGCGGCGGCCGGCGCCGTTCCGCTTGTGCCCGGCGGAACCGCCGTCGCCGAGGCCCACGGACCGCGCCACGCGAGAGGACGACATGGCCGGTCGGACCGTCGACGCCACCGAGCAGGCGCTCGAGCAGGCGGTCGCGCCGCTGCTCGCCGAGCACGCCGACCTCGAGCGCCGGCTCGCCGACCCGGCGGTGCATGCCGACGCCGGCGCTCGCCCGCACGGCTCGGCCGTCGATACGCCGAGCTGACCGGCGTCGTCGAGGCCTACCGGGCCTGGCGCGCGGCGGTGGCGATGCCCAGGCCGCGTCGCGAGCTCGCCGCCGACGACGCCGTCGTTCGCCGCCGAGCTGCCGGCGCTCGACGCCGCCGACGAGGCGCGCCCGCGAGCACCTGCGCCGGCTGCTCGTCCCGCGCGACCCGGACGACGACCGCGACGTCATCCTCGAGATCAAGGCGGGGGAGGGCGGCGAGGAGTCGGCGCTGTTCGCCGGCGACCTGCTGCGGATGTACCTGCGCTACGCCGAGCGGCGCGGCTGGCGGACCGAGGTGCTCGACGCGACCGAGACCGACCTGGGCGGCTACAAGGACGTCTCGGTCGCGGTGAAGTCCCGCGGGACCCCCGGCGCCGGGCGAGGGGGTCTTCGCGCGGCTCAAGTACGAGGGCGGCGTCCACCGGGTGCAGCGGGTGCCGGTCACCGAGTCGCCAGGGCCGGATCCACACCTCGGCGGCCGGGCGTCCTGGTGCTGCCCGAGGTCGAGGACGTCGAGGTCGACGATCGACCCCGACGACCTGCGGGTCGACGTCTTCCGCTCCTCGGGGCCCGGCGGGCAGAGCGTGAACACGACCGACTCCGCGGTCCGGATCACCCACCTGCCGACCGGGATCGTCGTCTCCTGCCAGAACGAGAAGTCCCAGCTGCAGAACAAGGAGCAGGCGCTGCGGATCCTGCGGGCCCGGCTGCACGCGCTCGCCGGTCGAGGCCGCCGAGGCGGAGGCCGCGCAGGCCCGGCGCTCCCAGGTGCGCACCGTCGACCGCTCCGAGCGGATCCGGACCTACAACTTCCCGGAGAACCGGATCGCCGACCACCGCACCGGGCTACAAGGCGTACAACCTCGACCAGGTGCTCGCCGGCGACCTCGAGCCGGTCATCGAGTCCTGCGTCACGGCCGACGAGGCGGCGCGGCTGGCCGCCGCCGAGGGATCCGCATGACCGGCGGTGCCGTGCGTCGGGCTGCCGTTGCGGACGGCGCTGGCGCAGACCGTCGCCCGGCTCGCGCGGGCCGGGGTCACGTCACCGTCGGGCGACGCCGAGGCGCTCGCCGCGCACGTGCTCGGCGTCCCGCGCGGCGAGCTGTCGCGGCGCGTCGTCCTCGGCGAGTCGCTGACGGCGGAGCAGGACCGTCGGCTCGACGAGCTCGTCGAGGCCCGGGCCGACCGGGTGCCGCTGCAGCACCTCACCGGCACGGGCGGGCTTCCGCGGCATCGAGCTCGCGGTCGGGCCCGGGGTGTTCGTCCCGCGTCCGGAGACCGAGCTGCTCGCCGGGCTCGGCGTCGACGAGGCGGGCCGGCTCGTGGCCGCGGGGGCGGGTGAGGCCGCTCGTCGTCGACCTGTGCACGGGCTCCGGTGCGATCGCGCTCGCCGTCGCCCGCGAGGTGCCGCAGGCGCCGGGTCGTCGCCCTCGAGCTCGACCCGCCGGCCGCTCGCCTGGGCGCGACGCAACGTCGAGCGGCTCGGGCCTGCGGCGCGGGTCGACGCTGCGGGCCGGGGACGTCGCGGGCGCAGCGGACGGCGTGCTCGCGGACCTCGCGGGCCGGGCCGACGTCGTCGTTGCGAACCCGCCGTACATCCCGCCCGGGCATGGTGCCGATCGAGCCGGAGGTCCCGACCACGATCCGGACGTCGCCCTGTACGGCGGCGGGGAGGACGGCCTGGCCGTCCCGCGCGCCGTCGTCGCGACCGCTGCCGTCCTTCTGCGCGCCGGCGGCCTGCTTCGTGATGGAGCACGCCGACGTCCAGGGCGAGGCGGCCCGGGCTCTGCCCGCGCCGGCTGGACTCTGGGCCGCACCCGACCGACTCGCTGGCACGACCTCGCGGGGCGCCCGACGCGACGCTCGGTGGCCCGCCGCGGAGTGCCGAGACTCCTCCTCGTGAGCTACCGCTTCGACTGCTCCGACCGAGCGCGAGCGCGAGCGCGGGGTCTCCCGGGCGGCGGTGTCGGTCGCTGAGGGGCTGCTGGTCGTCATGCCGACCGACACCGCCTACGGGGTCGGCGCGGACGCGTTCTCGCACGAGCGGCGTCGCGCTCCTGGCGCAGGCCCGCGGCCGGTGGCAGGCGCCGCCGGTGCTCATCGCCCACGGCCGGACGCTCGACGGGCTCGCGACCGGGGTCACGAGCGCGATGCGCGACCTCGCCGAGGCGTTCTGGCCGGGCGCGCTCACGATCGTCTGCCGCGCGCAGCCGACGCTGACGTGGGACCTCGGCGACGAGTCCGGACGGTCGCGCTCCGGATGCCGCTGCACCCGGTCGCGCTGGACCTGCTCGAGAAGACCGGGCCGATGGCGGTCACCGAGTGCGAACCGGCCGGGCACCGAGCACGCCGGACCGCCGCTGACGTACGACGACGCGTGGGCGGCGCTGTCGACCCAGGTCGACGTCTACCTCGACGCCGGACGGCTGAGCCGGCCGGCGTCGACCGTCGTCGACGGCAGCGACCCGGACGCGCCGCCGAAGGTGCTGCGCCTCGGCGCCGTCGGGCTCGACACGCTGCGCGCCGTCGTGGCCGACATCGACGCGAGCGTTGTCGAGCCGGCCGGGCCTGAGCCGGCCAGGCCCGAGCCGGCCGGGCCCGAGCCCGTCGAACGGGAGGCGGCCGGCTAGTGCGCGCCTACCTCTTCGTCCTCCTCGTCGCGGCCGCGGTGACGTACCTGACGACGCCGCTGGTGCGTCGGCTCGCACGCCGGATCGGGGCGATCACCCCGGTCCGCGACCGGGACGTCCACAGCGTTCCGGTGCCGCGGATGGGCGGCACTCGCGATGCTCGTCGGGTTCGCGGTCGCGCTCCTCGTCGCCGAGCAGGATGCCCTTCCTCGACCGGATCTTCGCCGACGGCGGGGCGCCGTGGGGGGTGCTGCTCGGCGCGACGGCGGTCTGCGCCCTCGGCGTCGCCGACGACCTGTGGAGCCTCGACGCCGTCACCAAGCTCGCCGGGCCAGGCGATCGCCGCCGGGCTGATGGCCTGGAAGGGGCGTCCAGCTCGTCGCCCTGCCGATCGCCGGGCAGACGATCCTCAGCCGGACCGGGCTGATCTGGTGCTGACCGTGTCGTCGCGGTCGTGGTCACCATCAACGCGGTGAACTTCGTCGACGGACTCGACGGGCTCGCTGCCGGGATCGTCGGCGATCGCCGGAGTCGGCCTTCTTCGTCTACTCCTACCTGCTCTCCCGGTACACCTTCGACCCCACCGACTACTCCTCGCTGGCCACGCTCGATCACGGCCGGGACTGGTCGGCTGCTGCCTGGGCTTCCTGCCGCACAACTTCAACCCGGCCCGGGTCTTCATGGGCGACAGCGGGTCGATGCTCATCGGGCTGCTGCTCGCCACGGCGACGATCTCGATCACCGGCCAGGTCGACCCCGGCGGAGCTGTCGCAGGCGAAGGTCGTCCCGGCGTTCTTCCCGCTCGTGCTGCCGCTCGCCGTCCTCGCGCTGCCGCTGGTCGACCTGCTGCTGGGCGATCGTCCGCCGGACTCGGGCCGGCCAAGTCCCCGTGGCACCCGGACAAGATGCACCTGCACCACCGGCTGCTGCGCGCTCGGGCACAGCCACGCGCAGGCCGTCCTCGATCATGTACGTGTGGACGGCGACCTTCGCGTTCGGGGTCGCGTCGGCGGCCTTCCTCGAGCCGCTCACGGCGATCGCGCTCGGAGCCGGCGCCGTCACCGTGGCGACGCTCGTGACCCTCGGGCCGTTGCGTGGCCGGTGGGCGGCCAGCGGACTGCCCGGAGGACACGTATCGTGACCGGGACGGAGGCCCACCCGGGACTTCGTGACAGATTTCACAAGCGGTTCGTGAGAGGTCGCCCGAGCATGCCGGACACCGGCCCGGACGGCGCGACACGGCGCCCCGAGGCGGCCGTTCTGCGCGGTGCCGGCGGTGCCGACGCTGGTCGCCGGAGCCCTGGTCGTCGCCGTCAGCGCAGCCTTCGGGACACGCGCCGTCGCCGGGGCTGCGGTCGGCGTCGTACTCGCACTCGCGACCTTCGTCGTCGGCCCGCTCCTGCTGCGTACCGGTGCACGACGCTCACCACCTGCGGTGATGGCGCTGGCGCTGCTCGCGTACGGGATGAGCGTCGCCGTCCTGGGGCTGGCGTACGTCGCTCCTCGAGCGTGCCTCGTGGCTGTCCGGACCGGCCGCCGGGGTCGCGATCGTCGTCTGCGCGCTGGTGTGGACGACCGGCCATGCTGCGGGCCGTCGGGCGGCTGCGGGTGCTCGCTTTCGGCAGTCCTGCGGAGGGCGCGGGAACGCATGACGTCGCAGGTCACGCCGGCTCCGCAGAGTCACCACGGACCTTCGTCGCACTGATAGGCTCTGGCCCGATGGACGACGACGCCCACGCGCCCAGCCGGCCCGGTCGGCGAGGCAGCGGCGTGGACCGTCCTCGCGTACCTGATCACGGGACCACTCCTGTACGGAGGGCTGGGCTGGCTGGTGGATCGATGGCTTGGCACGGATCCGGTCTTCGTCCTCGTCGGGATCCTCGGCGGCATGGCCCTGGCGCTCTACGTGGTGTGGCTTCGGTACGGTGCGCACGACCGACGCCCGCCGTCGGCGTCCTCGGACGCCGGTGATCACGTTGAGTAAGGAGACCTCGTGAGCGTCCTGCTCGCCGCCGGCGAAGGCAGCGGCTTCGAGGCCCCCACGCACGGCCGACTTCTGGCAGCCGCTGTTCGGCACCGACGGTGCGTTCGCGATCACCCGCGCCGTGCGTCGTCATCCTGCTCTCGGTGGCGCTCATCTCGCTGGTGGCTGCTCGCGACGACGCGCACGGCTGGCGGTCGTCCCGGGCAAGGCGCAGTTCTTCACCGAGAGGTCTACGGACTGGTCCGCAACGGGCTCGCGCCGCGACATCATCGGCAGCCAGCGACTTCCTGCAAGTTCGTGCCGCTGCTGTTCTCGCATGTTCGTGCTCATCCTGGTGAACAACCTCTTCGGCATCATCCCGCCGATGCAGTTCCCGACGATGAGCCGGATCGGCTTCCCCGTGGCGCTCGCGCTCGTCGTCTTCGTCGTCTACCACGTCATCGGCATCCGCAAGGATGGGTCTCGGCGGCTACTTCAAGCACACTGGTGCCGCCCGGGTGCTGCCGGGCTGGATCGTGCTGCTCATCTTCCCGCTCGAGCTGCTCACCGTACTTCTTCACCCGCCCGGTCACGCTCGCGCTGCGGCTCTTCGGCAACATGTTCGCCGGCCACCTGCTGCTCGCTGCTGTTCGTCACCGGCGGCGAGTACCTGATGTTCGACGCCGGCGTGCCGGCGTACGATCGCCGGTCGGCGCCTTCTCCTGCGTGATGGCCTTCGTCATGACGATCTTCGAGCTGCTCGTGCGAGTTCCTGCAGGCCTACATCTTCACCCTGCTGACCGCCTCGTACATCGCCGGCTCCCTCGCCGACGAGCACTGAACCGCTCGAGCGTCGCGCGCAGCACCCGGACGCGTCCGAGCACCACCGGCACCACCGGATCCACCGGAGACCACCGCGTCGGCACCCGCCGCACCGGAGCACCGTCACGACGACCCGGCGCCCCAAGCGACGGAACGAAAGGAAGCAGGAGGACCATGACGCGGAAACATCGCGATCCTCGGCTACGGCCTGTCCGCGATCGGCCCGGGTATCGGCGTCGGCCTGATCTTCGCCGCCTACATCAACGGCGTGGCACGCCAGCCCGAGGCCCGCGGCATGCTGCAGCCGATCGCCATTCCTGGGCTTCGCGCTCGCCGAGGCGCTGGCCATCTTCGGTCTCGCCCTCGCGTTCGTCTTCCGCTGATCCTGCCGCCGACGTCCACCGACCTGACGAGTTCGAGGAGGCCAGCGTGAGCTTCGCCGCGACCCTGTGGCTCGGACCGCCGAGGAGAAGCAGAGCGAGAGCTTCTGGGAGACCGCGTACCCGATCATCCCGCACCCCGGCGAGCTGATCTTCGGCCTCGATCGTCTTCGCCATCCTGTACTGCGTCGTCGCGAAGTACGTCGTGCCGCGGCTGGAGCAGCGTCTTCGCCGAGCGGACCGCCGCCATCGAGGGCGGCATCGCGAAGGCGGAGCAGGCCCAGGCCGAGGCCGCGGCAGCGCTCGCAGGAGTACCAGGCCGCAGCTCGCCGACGCCCGGGCCGAGGCGGCCCGGATCCGCGAGGAGGCGCCGCGAGGAGGGCGCGTCGATCGTCGCGGAGATGCGCGCAGCGCGCGCAGGACGAGGCGAACCGCATCACCGCGGCCGCGCAGCAGCAGATCGAGGCCGAGCGCCAGCAGGCGGTCGTCCAGCTGCGGGCCGAGGTCGGCACGCTCGCGACCGACCTCGCGTCGCCGGATCGTCGGGGAGTCCCTGGAGGACGAGGCCCGGGCCAGCGCGCGTCGTCGACCGGTTCCTCGCCGACCTCGAGGCGCGCCGAGCCGGCGGGCCGGGGGTCCTGATGTGCAGGGCGTCAGCCGGGAGTCCCTCGCGGCGGGTCAGGAGCGCCTCGAGGCGCTGCTGGCCGTCGCCGGGCGGCGCGACCCGGCACGCCGGTCGGCGAGGACCTCTTCGGTGTCACCGACCTGCTCGCCGCGTCAGCGCCGGCCTGCGCCGTGCGCTGACCGACCCGTCGCGCGACGGGCGAGGCCAAGGCGGCAGCTCGTGACCCGGCTGCTCGCGGGCAAGGTCGGCGGCTCCACCGCTCGACCTGCGTCGCCGGGCTGGTCCGGGCCCGGTGGTCGCGCGCCGGTGACCTCACCGACGCCGTCGAGGCGCTCGCGGTGCTCCGCCGTCCTCGCCGCGGCGCGAGCGGGCCGGTCGGCTCGACGCCGTCGAGGACGAGCTGTTCCGGTTCGCCCGGACGGTCGCGCGGCGACCACGGCCTGCGGGACGCGTTCTCCGGCCGGACCGAGGGCGCCGACCGCAAGGCGGCGCTGGTCCGCCGGCTGCTCGAAGGCAAGGCCGCGCCGGAGACGGTGCGGCTCGCCGTCCAGGCGGCGACGCAGCCCGCGCGGGCTGCGGACCGAGCAGGTGCTCGAGGGCTATCGTCGAGGCCGCCGCCGAGCGTCGCCGCCAGCTCGTCGCGCACGTCGTCGCCGCGATGCCGCTGACGCACGGCGCAGCGCGACCGGCTGGCCGCCGTCGCTGCAGCGGCATCTACGGCCGCGCCGATCCGGCTCAACGTCGACGTCGACCCCGCGGTCGTCGGGCGGCCTGCGGGTGCAGGTCGGCGGCGAGGTCATCGACGGCACCGTCGTCGGCCCGGCTCGACGACGCCCGCCGCCGGCTCGCCGGCTGACGTCCACCGGCCGCCCGACGGCCACAGCGGCCGGTCCTCGGCCGGGTACCACCCGCACCGACGGCTCTTCAAGCGGTCAGCGACAACGACCACCTCGGTCCCCGGCAGGGGCCGGCGAGACGGTCCACAGGACAGAGAGCAGGGACTTCACCATGGCGGAGCTGACGATCCGTCCGGAGGAGATCCGGGACGCCCTGGACGCCTTCGTCCAGTCCTACGAGCCGGGCGCGGCCGTCCCGCGAAGAGGTCGGCCGGGTCAGCGAGGCCGGCGACGGCATCGCCCACGTCGAGGGCCTGCCGAGCGTCATGGCCAACGAGCTGCTGCGGTTCGAGGACGGCACGCTGGGCCTCGCGCTGAACCTCGACGTCCGCGAGATCGGCGTCGTCGTCCTCGGTGAGTTCAGCGGCATCGAGGAGGGCCAGGAGGTCCGCCGCACCGGCGAGGTCCTCTCGGTCCCCGTCGGCGACGGCTACCTCGGCCGCGTCGTCGACCCGCTCGGCACCCCGATCGACGGCCTCGGCGAGATCGCGGCCGAGACCCGCCGCGCCCTCGAGCTGCAGGCGCCGAGCGTCGTCCAGCGGCAGAGCGTGCAACGAGCCGCTGCAGACCGGCATCAAGGCGATCGACTCGATGACCCCGATCGGCCGCGGCCAGCGCCAGCTGATCATCGGTGACCGGCAGACCGGCAAGACCGCGATCGCGATCGACACGATCATCAACCAGAAGGACAACTGGGAGTCCGGCGACCCGACGCAAGCAGGTGCGCTGCATCTACGTCGCGATCGGCCAGAAGGGCTCGACGATCGCCGTCGGTGCGCCGCGCCCTCGAGGAGGCCGGCGCGCTGGAGTACACGACGATCGTCGCCGCCCCGGCGTCCGACGCCGCCGGGCTTCAAGTACCTCGCGCCGTACACCGGCTCGGCCATCGGCCAGCACTGGATGTACGCCGGCAAGCACGTCCTGATCGTCTTCGACGACCTGACCAAGCAGGCCGAGGCCTACCGCGCCGTGTCGCTGCTGCTGCGCCGCCCGCCGGGTCGCGAGGCCTACCCCGGCGACGTCTTCTACCTGCACAGCCGGCTGCTCGAGCGCTGCGCGAAGCTGTCCGACGAGCTGGGCGCCGGCTCGATGACCGGCCTGCCGATCATCGAGACCAAGGCGAACGACGTCTCGGCGTACATCCCGACCAACGTCATCTCGATCACCGACGGCCAGATCTTCCTCGAGTCCGACCTGTTCAACGCCAACGTCCGGCCCGCCATCGACGTCGGTATCTCGGTGTCCCGGGTCGGCGGCGCGGCGCAGACCAAGGCGATGAAGAAGGTCTCCGGGTCGCTGCGGGTCGACCTGGCCCAGTTCCGCGCGCTGGAGGCGTTCGCGATGTTCGCCTCCGACCTGGACGCGGCGTCCCGGGCGCAGCTGGCCCGCGGCGCAGCGGCTGGTCGAGCTGCTCAAGCAGCCGCAGTACTCGCCGTACCCGATGGAGGAGCAGGCCGTCTCGATCTGGACCGGCACGAGCGGCGAGCTCGACGACGTCCCGATCGAGGACGTCCTGCGGTTCGAGCGCGAGCTGCTCGACCACCTGCGCCGGCACACCACGGTCCTCGACACGATCCGCGAGACGCAGGCAGTCTCGCGACGACACCGAGGCCGCGCTGCGGGAGGCGCGTCGCGCGACTTCAAGCGCGACTTCCAGACCGGCGAGGGCAAGCCGCTCTGGCGGCCGTCGGCAAGGAGAGCGCCGAGGCGCTGGACGAGGCCGAGGTCGAGCAGGAGAAGATCGTCCGGCAGAAGCGCGGCTGACGCTCCGGCGCAGGCGAGGAGGGACGACGACATGGGAGCCCAGCTCCGGGTCTACCGCGCCGAAGTCACGGTCGGTGCAGGCGACGAAGAAGATCACGCGCGCGTTCGAGCTCATCGCCGCGTCGCGCATGGTCAAGGCGCAGCAGCGCACCGCGGCGTCCGACGCCGTACGCGCGGGCGATCACCCGCGCCGTCTCCGCCGTGGCGACGTACTCGAACGAGGACCACCCGCTGACCACGGAGAAGGCGAGCGTCGAGCCGGGCGGCGATGCTCCTCGTCACCTCCGACCGCGGGCTGGCGGGCGCCTACTCCTCCAACGTGCTCAAGGAGGGCGAGCAGCTCGCCGAGCTGCTGCGCGGCGAGGGCAAGGAGGTCGTGCCGTATCATCGCGGGCCGCAAGGGCGTCGCGTACTACCGGTTCCGTCGTCGTCCGGTCGCGCGGCGAGTGGATCGGGTTCTCCGACGCGCCGCAGTTCGAGAACGCCAAGGAGATCGCGGACACGCTGATCGAGGCGTTCCTCGCGCCGACCGAGCGAGGGCGGGGTCGACGAGATCCACATCGTCTACACCCGCTTCGTCAACATGGTCACGCAGGCGCCCGAGGTCGTCCGGCTGCTGCCGCTGGAGGTCGTCGAGGGCGACGAGCCGCCCGCGCCCGACGAGGTCCTGCCGCTCTACGAGTTCGAGCCGTCGGCGGCCGCGGTGCTCGACGCGCTGCTGCCGAAGTACGTCGAGAGCCGGATCTTCAACGCCCTGCTCGCAGTCGGCCGCCAGCGAGCTGGCCGCCCGGCAGCGGGCGATGAAGTCGGCGACCGACAACGCCGAGGAGCTCATCAAGCGCTACACCCGGCTGGCGAACACCGCGCGCCAGGCCGAGATCACCCAGGAGATCAGCGAGATCGTCGGCGGCGCGAACGCCCTCGCCGACGCGACCGCGTCGGCCTGATCGGCCGGCACCCGCACCACCATCGCAGTCCGCCGTTGCCAGACCGACGTGGGTACGACCCGAGAGTGAGAGAGACATGACTGCCACTGCTGTCGAGAACGCCGCCGAGGCCGGCGCCGCCGGCGTCGGCCGCGTCTCCCGCGTCATCGGCCCGGTCGTCGACATCGAGTTCCCGCCGACGCGATGCCCGACATCTACAACGCGCTCACCGTCGAGGTCACCCTCGGCGACAGCAAGCGCACGCTGACCCTCGAGGTCGCCCAGCACATCGGCGACAACCTGGTCCGCGCCATCTCGATGCAGCCGACCGACGGCATGGTCCGCGGCACCGCGGTGACCGACACCGGCGAGGCGATCACCGTGCCCGTCGGTGACATCACCAAGGGCCACGTGTTCAACACCATCGGCGAGTGCCTCAACCTCAAGGAGGGCGAGCACCTCGAGATCACCGAGCGCTGGCCGATCCACCGCAAGGCGCCGGCCTTCGACCAGCTCGAGACCAAGACCGAGATGTTCGAGACCGGCATCAAGGTCATCGACCTGCTCACGCCCGTACGTGCTCGGCGGCAAGATCGGCCTGTTCGGCGGTGCCGGCGTCGGCAAGACGGTGCTCATCCAGGAGATGATCTACCGGGTCGCCGAGAACTTCGGTGGCGTGTCGGTGTTCGCCGGCGTCGGCGAGCGCACCCGTGAGGGCAACGACCTCATCGCGGAGATGACCGAGACCGGCGTCATCGAGAAGACCGCGCTCGTCTTCGGCCAGATGGACGAGCCGCCGGGCACCCGGCTGCGGGTCGCGCTGTCGGCGCTGACGATGGCGGAGTACTTCCGCGACGTGCAGAAGCAGGACGTGCTGCTGTTCATCGACAACATCTTCCGGTTCACCCAGGCCGGCTCGGAGGTCTCGACGCTGCTCGGCCGGATGCCGAGCGCCGTCGGCTACCAGCCGACCCTCGCCGACGAGATGGGCGTGCTGCAGGAGCGGATCACCTCGACCCGCGGTCACTCGATCACCTCGATGCAGGCCATCTACGTGCCCGCCGACGACTACACCGACCCGGCCCCGGCGACGACGTTCGCGCACCTCGACGCGACGACGGAGCTCTCCCGGACGATCGCCTCGCTCGGTATCTACCCGGCCGTGGACCCGCTGACCTCGACGTCGCGGATCCTCGACCCGCGGTACATCTCGGCGGACCACTACGACACCGCGGTCCGGGTCAAGCAGATCCTGCAGCGCAACAAGGAGCTGCAGGACATCATCGCGATCCTCGGTGTCGAGGAGCTGTCCGAGGAGGACCGGATCATCGTCCACCGGGCCCGCCGGATCGAGCGGTTCCTGTCGCAGAACACCTTCGTCGCCAAGACGTTCACCGGTCTCGACGGCTCGTTCGTGCCGCTCGGCGACACGATCGAGGCGTTCACGAAGATCGCCGACGGCGAGTACGACGACGTCCCCGAGCAGGCGTTCTTCATGTGCGGCGGCCTCGACGACGTCGAGCGCAAGGCTGCGGAGATCAAGAAGCAGACCGGGGCCTGAGCCGACCGTCGATGACCGTGGGACCCCGGCCCGCCCGGTCCCACACGTCACGCGCCTGATCTACTCTTTACGAGCACCCCCTGTTCCTGGAGGAACCCGTGCCCCTGCAGGTCGAGCTCGTCTCCGCCGACCGCAAGGTCTGGTCCGGCGAGGCGTCGATGGTCGTCGCGCGCACCGTCGAGGGCGACATGGGCGTCCTGCCCGGGCACGCTCCCGTGCTCGCGGTGCTCGCGACGGGCGAGATCAAGATCCGTCCGACGTCCGGCGAGCAGCTCACCGTCTCCGCCGAAGGCGGCTTCCTGTCCGTGGAGCACGACCGGGTGACGGTCGTGTCCGACCATGCGACGGTCGTCTCCGGATCCTCCACCGGCTGACGTCGCGACGGCGGCGGCGTGGCGGACTATGTCGTACCTCTGACAGCGCTGGCGACCGGAGTCCTCCTTCTCGTCGTCGGGTTCGGCACACTCGTCCTGCGCCGGATCCTGCTCAGCCGTGAGGTCGGCACCTTCGACTGCTCGATGCGCCAGGAGGCGAAGGCGTCGAGCGCGCACGTCGCGGGCCGCTGGATGCTCGGCCTCGCGCGCTACGAGCGCGACCGGCTGGACTGGTTCCGGTTCTTCGCCCTGAGCCTGCGCCCGGCCCGCTCTCTCGAACGCGGCCGGCTCGTCATCCTCGGCCGGCACACCCCGCCGAGCCCGGAGTCGCACTCGGTGCTGCCGGGCTGGGTGGTCGTGCGTCTCGCCTACGGCGCGCTGACGATCGAGCTCGCGATGAGCGAGGGCGCCTACACCGGCCTCGCCGCCTGGGTGGAGTCCGCCCCGCCCGGACAGCCCGTGCACCTCACCTGACCCGAGGGTCCAGGTCTCACTCAGGGGCTCCGGCAGTCAGGGCGCCGGGGGTGCGGCGGTGCGGCCGCCACCGGGGGACCACAGGACGTCGCCGGTGCGCCGGTTGACGTGCCGGCACAGGATGAAGAGCAGGTCGCTGAGCCGGTTGAGGTAGCGGGCGGTGAGCGGGTTGACGCCGCCCTCCTCGCCGGTGCCGTACGCGTCGACGGCAGCCCAGACCGCGCGCTCCGCGCGGCGGGTCACCGTTCGGGCCACGTGCAGGTAGGCGGACGCCGGCGTCGCCGCCGGGGAGGATGAACGAGCGCAACGGCTCGAGCCGCTCGTTGTACGTGTCGCACGCCGCCTCGAGGTCGGCGACGTACTCGTCGGTGACCCGCAGCGGCGGGTGCGCCGGGGAGCCGGTGAGCGGCGTGCAGAGGTCGGCGCCGACGTCGAAGAGGTCGTTCTGGATCCGCCGCAGGAGCGCGTCCGACGTCGTCGTCGAGACCGTCTCCGGCGCAGCGCCAGGGTGACCCCGATCGCGCTGTTCGCCTCGTCGACGTCGGCGTAGGCCACGAGCCGCGGGTCGTTCTTCGAGGTCCGGCTGAAGTCGCCGAGGGACGTCGTGCCGTCGTCGCCGGTCCGGGTGTAGATCCGCGTCAGGTTCACCATGGGCGTCAGCCTATGCACGCGGCCGGTCCGGTCGCGCGGCGTCCTGGTGTTGCATCGTCCGTGCCGGTCGCGCTCCAGGGACTGCCGGTCCGGTGCCCGGCCGGCGGCCGCGCTGGCCCTACGATGCGGCGCGTGGAAGCGTTCAGGGTCGTCGGCGGCACCCCGCTCGTCGGCGACGTCCGAGTTCCGGGCGCCAAGAACAGCGTGCTCAAGCTGATGGCTGCCGCGCTGCTCGCCGAGGGCCGGACGACGCTGTCCGACGTCCCCGACATCGTCGACGTCCGGATCATGGCCGAGCTGCTGCGCCGGCTCGGCTGCGACGTCGCGCACGACGCCGCGGGCGGCGTCGTCGCCATCACCGTCCCGCCGACGCCGGGGCACCGGGCGGACTACGACCTCGTCCGCGCGATGCGCGCCTCGATCAGCGTGCTCGGGCCGCTCGTGACCCGGTGCGGCGTCGCGGACGTCGCGCTGCCCGGCGGGGACGCCATCGGCTCCCGCGGGCTCGACCTGCACGTCTCGGGGCTGCACCGCGCTCGGCGCGCGGATCCGCGTCGACCACGGCTTCCTGGTCGCGGAGGCCCCGGGCGGGCTGCACGGCGCCGACGTCCGGCTCGACTTCCCGAGCGTCGGGGCCACCGAGAACCTGCTCATGGCCGCCGTGCTCGCCCGCGGCACGACGACGATCGAGAACGCCGCCCGCGAGCCGGAGGTCGTCGACCTCTGCCGGATGCTGCGCCGGATGGGCGCCCGGATCGACGGCGTCGCGACGTCGTCCCTCGTCGATCGAGGGCGTGGACGTGCTGCGCGCCCGTCGAGCACCGGGTCGTCCCGGACCGGATCGTCGCGGGCACGTGGGCGTTCGCCGCGACCATCACCGGCGGCGACGTTGTCGTCCGCAACGGCGAGCCGAGCCACCTCGGGATGGTCCTCGACAAGCTGAGCCGTCGCCGGCGCGCAGATCTCGACCCTCTCCGACGGGTTCCGCGTCATCGGGCCGCAGCGGCCGCGGGCGATCGACGTCGCGACCCTGCCCTACCCGGGGTTCCCGACCGACCTGCAGCCGTTCGTCATCACGCTCGACGCCGTCGCCGAGGGCGCCGCGATGGTCACCGAGAACCTCTTCGAGGCGCGGTTCCGGTTCGTCCAGGAGATCGCCCGGCTCGGCGCCGAGGTCCGGGTCGACGGCCACCACGCGTTCGTCCGCGGCGTCCCGAGGCTGTCCGCCGCGCCGGTGGAGGCAAGCGACATCCGGGCCGGCGCGGCGCTCGTCATCGCCGGCCTCGTCGCGGACGGCGAGACGACGGTCACCGGCGCCCGGCACATCGACCGCGGCTACGAAAGGATGGACCGCGCGCTGCGCGGCCTCGGCGCCCAGGTCTCGCGGATCGAGCAGGCCGACTTCGCCTTCGCCTGAGACAGTCAGCCCGGGTCGTGGCCGGCGGCGCGGAGCACGAGCCGCGCGTTCTTGAGGTCTTCCGGGAAGACCATGACCCGGGGGCCGGCGGTCGTCGGGGCGAGCGTCGCGCGCAGACCGGCCTCGGTGAGCTCGCGGCGCATGACCTCCGCCTCGACGAACGTGGGTGGCTCGGCGACCGGCACGAGCAGGCCGTACTCCTGCGGGCTCCCCCGGGCCGGCCGGCGCTCGACGAGTGACGTGCCGTGGCCGAAGGCCCAGCGCAGGAGCAGGACGATGACGCCGACGACCCCGAACGCCATCACGGGCCCGAGGGCGAACGAGAGGCTGCCCCAGCCGGTCACGCATCACAGTCTGGGGCCAGGGGACCGGCGGTGCACGACCCGGTCGGCCCGGGACCCGTCGTCCGGCCGCGCGCGACGCCGGACGAGGGGTCGTCGGCGTCGCGGGGTGACGGTCACATCGATGGCGTGCCGTGCTGTCCATGGGTATTCCACGTCCCGGCTGACGGAAGGGGCTCGGCCAGGTCAACGTATCCGGCTCGTACGGCGTCGTCTCTGACGACGGACGGACCGTCCCGTCGTGACGCAGGGGAGGGGCGCGACATGGGGAACGACCTGTCGATCGAGGTCGTACGTCGCGGTGCCGAGATCGAGGTCGCCGGTCGGCTGGACGGGCGCAACGCCCCCGTCGCCCGGGCGGTGCTGCACTCCACTGTCGACGAGGGCGAGGGCGACGTGCTCCTGCGCCTCGGCGGCCTGGAGATCTGGGACGCCAGCGGTCTCGGCGTCATCGTCGGCGCGCACCGCCGGGCCCAGCAGACCGGACGGCGGCTCGTCCTCGTCGACGTCCCGCCGCGCCAGCTGCGGCTGCTGCGGGCCATGCGGCTGCACCGGGTGCTCACGCTGGAGCCGCTCGCGGTCGCCTGAACCAGCGTCCTTTCGTGGCGCGGAACCTCGCGGGCCCGTGGCGCAGGCGCGTGCCATAGTGCTCCGGTGGTCGAGCCCTTCGAGATCGTCGCGCTCATCGCGGGCTCGGCGGCGGTCGCCGGGCTGGCATCCCGGTGGGGGCTGTCCTCGCCGCTCGTCCTCACCGGCGTGGGCATCGTCGCGTCGTACCTCCCGGGTGTTCCCGAGTACCCGCTGACGCCGGACGTCGTTCTCCTCGGCTTCTTGCCACCGCTCCTTTACGCCGCGGCGATCCGCACCCCGTTCGTCGACATGAAGCGCAACCGGCGGGTGATCGGCCTCCTCTCGGTCGCGCTCGTCCTCGTGACCGCGCTCACCGTCGCCGTGGTCGCGATGCTCCTGCTGCCCGGCCTCCCCTTCGCGGCCGCCCTCGCGCTGGGGGCGATCGTCGCGCCGCCGGACGCCGTGGCCGCGACCGCGGTCGCCCGCCGCGTCGGCATGCCGCGCAAGGTCGTGACGATCCTCGAGGGCGAGAGCCTGCTCAACGACGCGACCGCGCTCGTGACCCTCCGGACGGCGGCGGCCGCGCTCCTCGGCAGCGTCACCCTCGTCGAGGTCGGCACCGACTTCGTGCGGGCCGTCGTCCTCGGCGTCGCGGGCGGCTGGCTCGTCGCGGAGGTCGCCAGCGCCGTCCGGCGCCGGGTCAGCGACCCCGTCCTCGACACGACGCTGTCGCTGGTCGTCCCCTACGCCGCGTTCCTCCTGGCCGAGGAGGTCCACGGCTCGGGCGTGCTGGCCGTCGTCACCGCCGGCCTGATCCTCGGCCACCGCTCACCGGAGATCCAGTCGGCGCAGTCCCGGGTCACCGAGCGAATCATCTGGCGGACGGTCCTGTTCGTCCTGGAGTCCGTCGTCTTCCTGCTCATCGGGCTGCAGCTCAGCGGTCTCGTCGAGGCGGCCCGGGGGAGCTCGACGGACAACGGGACGATCCTCGGGTTCGTCGTCGCGGTCGTCGTGACCGTCGTCGTCGTCCGGATCGTCTGGGTGTACCCCGCGACGTACGTGCCGCGCCTGCTCCCCGGCGTGCGTCGGGCCGAGCCCGAGGCGCCGCCGGCGCGCAACGTCGCGCTCGTCGCGTGGGCCGGGATGCGCGGCGTCGTCACCCTCGCCGCGGCGTTCAGCCTCGCCGGGGACACCCCGTACCGGGAGGTCCTCGTCATCGCCGCCTTCGGGGTCGTCGCCGGCACGCTGCTCGTCCAGGGGACGACGCTGCCCGCCGTCGTCCGGCTGCTCGGCGTCCGGGGGCCGGACCCGGCGCAGGACGCCCTCGAGCAGGCGCTCGTCATGCAGCGCGCCGTGGAGGCCGGCCGCGACCGGCTCGACGAGGTCGCCGGGGACGACAGCCCGCGGGAGGTCGTCCTGTCGCTGCGGGCCTGGGGCGAGCGGCTCGCGAACTCCGTCTGGGAGCGCCTCGGCCGCAGCCGCCCCGACGAGGAGACTCCGGCCGCGGCGTTCCGCCGGCTGCGCATCGCGATGCTCGCCGCCGAACGCGACGTCGTCGTCAAGGTGCACCGCTCCGGCAAGGTGCCCGCGGACGTCCTGGAGAGCGTCATGGAGCGGCTCGACGAGGAGGAGGCGCTCCTCGCGTCGTTCTCCGACGACTCCGCCGCCCGCGCCGACGAGTTCCTCGCGCCGCACAAGACCGACGCGTGCGAGCACCTGCGCGACGAGCCGCTCCTCGCCGTCCCGGCGACCCCGGCCGACGAGTGCGAGGACTGCGTCCGGATCGACGAGCGTTCGTGGGTCGCGCTGCGGATGTGCCTGCGCTGCGGCCACATCGCGTGCTGCGACTCCTCGCCGCGCCGGCACGCGGAGGCGCACTTCCACGCGTCCGACCACCCCGTGATGCGGTCCGTCGAGCTCGGTGAGGCGTGGCGCTGGTGCTACGTCGACAGCGCGTTGGGGTGAGGCTGCTCACGCGTCGGCGGCTGCCGGTGGTGGGTACCCGCGGGTAGCGTCGCGGGTACGACGCGGTGTGCGGCACCAGGGGAGGTCCCGATGAGCGAGCCGACGACGACTCGCCACCCGAAGGACCGGCCGTGGGTCATGCGGACCTACGCCGGCCACTCGAGCCCGGCGGAGTCGAACGCGCTGTACCGGCGCAACCTCGCCAAGGGGCAGACCGGCCTGTCGGTCGCGTTCGACCTGCCGACCCAGACCGGGTACGACCCCGATCACCCGCTCGCCCGCGGTGAGGTCGGCAAGGTCGGGGTGCCGGTCGCGCACGTGGGGGACCTGCGCGCGCTCTTCGACGGCATCCCGCTCGCCGAGATGAACACCTCGATGACGATCAACGCGACGGCGATGTGGCTGCTCGCGCTCTACGAGGTCGTCGCGGAGGAGCAGGGCGCGGACGTCGCGACGCTCGCCGGCACGACGCAGAACGACATCATCAAGGAGTACCTGTCGCGCGGGACGTACGTGTTCCCGCCCGGGCCGAGCCTGCGGCTGATCACCGACATGGTCGCCTACACCGTCTCGGTGATGCCGCAGTGGAACCCGACGAACATCTGCAGCTACCACCTGCAGGAGGCCGGGGCGACGCCGGTCCAGGAGGTCGCCTACGCGATGTGCACCGCGATCGCCGTCCTCGACGCGGTCCGGGCGAGCGGTCAGGTGCCGCCCGGAGCGGTTCGGTGACGTCGTCCAGCGGATCTCGTTCTTCGTCAACGCGGGCGTGCGGTTCGTCGAGGAGATGTGCAAGATGCGGGCCTTCGTCGAGCTGTGGGACGAGATCACCCGCGAGCGGTACGGCGTCACCGACCCGAAGCAGCGGCGATTCCGGTACGGGGTCCAGGTGAACTCGCTCGGGCTGACCGAGGCGCAGCCGGAGAACAACGTCCAGCGGATCGTGCTCGAGATGCTCGCCGTGACGCTGTCCAAGGACGCCCGGGCGCGCGCCGTCCAGCTGCCGGCGTGGAACGAGGCGCTCGGCCTGCCGCGGCCGTGGGACCAGCAGTGGTCGCTGCGGATCCAGCAGGTGCTCGCCTTCGAGTCCGACCTGCTGGAGTACGACGACCTCTTCGACGGGTTCCGCCGTCGTCGAGGCACAAGACCCGCGAGATCGCTGACGGTGCGCGGGCGGAGATCGACCGGGTCCAGGCGATGGGCGGCGCGGTCGCCGCCGTCGAGAGCGGCTACATGAAGTCCGCGCTGGTCGCGTCGCACGCGCTGCGGCGGCAGCGGATCGAGTCCGGCGAGGACGTCGTCGTCGGGGTCAACGCCTTCACGACGACCGAGCCGAACCCGCTGACGGCCGACCTCGACGACCGCGATCCAGACCGTCGACCCGGCGGTCGAGGCGCACGCGGTGGAGGCGGTCCGGGCCTGGCGGGCCGCGCGGGACGCGACGCCCGACGGGCGCGCGGCCGCGGAGGACGCGCTGCGCCGGCTCGTCGAGGACGCCAAGACGGACGCCAACCTGATGGCCGCGACGCTCGAGTGCGCTCGCGCCGGCGTGACGACGGGGGAGTGGGCGGGCGCGCTGCGCGAGGTGTTCGGCGAGTACCGGGCGCCGACGGGGGTGACCGGCGCGGTGCAGCACACCGCGTGGCTCGGCCGGGGCGGGGCACAGCCCGGTGCTGCCGGTGCGGCGGCCGCGCGGCCGCCGAGGAGGCGGGCCGCGAGCTCGCCGCGGTCCGGGAGGCGGTGCGGCGCACCGGTTCCGAGCTCGGCGGCCGGCTGCGGTTCCTCGTCGGCAAGCCGGGGCTCGACGGCCACTCGAACGGCGCCGAGCAGGTCGCCGTCCGGGCGCGGGACGTCGGGTTCGAGGTCGTCTACCAGGGCATCCGGCTCACCCCGGAGCAGATCGTCGCCGCGGCGGTCGCCGAGGACGTCCACTGCGTCGGGCTGTCGATCCTGTCCGGCTCGCACCTCGAGCTCGTGCCGCAGGTGCTCGCCGGGCTGCGTGCTGCCGGGCTCGACGACGTCCCCGTCGTCGTCGGCGGCATCATGCCGCCGGACGACGCGGCGGTGCTGCGCGCCGAGGGCGTCGCCGCGGTGTTCACGCCGAAGGACTACGGCCTCACCGAGATCATGCGCCGGGTCGTCGAGGAGGTCCGGGCCGCCCGCGGCCTGCCTCCGCTCGAGTCCTGACCGTCCCCCCTTCCGCGTCTACTAGCGAGTCTGCCCGGTGTTCGGGGGCAGACTCGCTAGTAGATCGAAAGCGGGGGACGGGGCGGCGGGTCACCAGCCCCGGCGGTGCGCATCGAGCGCCGTGCCGAGGGTGTCGAGCACTGCGCCTGCGGTCCGGATCATCCGGTCGGCGACGTCCGCGCCCGCGGTGTCCGCCCAC
Source organism: uncultured Actinomycetota bacterium (assembly GCA_963750565.1). GTDB lineage: Bacteria > Actinomycetota > Actinomycetes > Actinomycetales > Kineosporiaceae > R-H-3. The sequence continues at coordinate 245,717 of CAVVRA010000005.1, forward strand.
GAGACGAGGTCGTGCCGGACCTCGTCGCGGACGGCGTCCAGATCGAGGCAGCAGCGGACGTACCGGGTCCCGGTGTCGGGCTGGCCGAGGTTCACGGTGAGCTCGAGGACGCCCGGGGCGAGCGCGGCGACGGTGTGCGCGGTCGCGACGACGACATAGACCGCAGCGGCGCACCGGACGTCGTCCGAGGGCAGCACGGGGACGGTGACGAGCGTCGGCCGGGTCGCAGGCGCGTGGTCACGGAGGTCCGCCGCGAGCATGGCGCGAACACCGGTGCACGACGGGTCGACGCTCGGCACCGGCCACTGCGCGGTGGCGGCCGGGCCGGTGGGCAGCGGCACGACGGCCCAGCCGGCGGCGACCCGGCGCAGCCACGCGACGTACGCGGCGCGGGAGGAGGCGGCGGCGACGTCCGCGAGGTGCTCGGTCACCCGGGAGCGGGCGTGCCACGTGAGGCTGTCGAGGGCGGCGAAGAAGCCGAGCCGCCGCACCTCCGCCTGGATCCGGTGGTCCGCCACCCGGAGCTCGGTGTCCTGGGTCATGGTCATGGCGCAGTGATCGGCCGTCCGGGTGTCACGACGTACGGTCGGGAGCCGAGCGTCACCCGTTCGGGGTAACGCCGCCCGTCACGACGTCCCGCGGCCGTCACACGACGGTCACGTCGTCCAGGCCTTCGCGAGGCGGGTGACGACCTCGCCGAGGCGTTCGGCGGACGTCGCAAGGTTGACCCGGACGAAGCCCTCGTAGCCGGTGCCGAAGTCCTTCCCGGGGTTGACGCAGACCCGGCCCTTGGAGAGCGCGACCGCGGCCGGGTCCACCGGGTCGTAGCCCCGGGCGTCGACCCACGCGAGGTAGGTGGCCTCCATCGGCCGCCAGGTCGCGAGCGGCAGGTGTTCGGCGAGGAGCCGGCCGAAGCGGTCGCGCTGGGCGGTGAGGTGCTCCAGGAGGGCGCCGAGCCACGGCTCGCCGTCGATGTACGCCGCGACGGACGCGACGACGCCGAGCGGGGACACCCCGTGGTTCGCGACGTGCGAGATCCCGGTGAGTGCCGCGAGGTCGGCCGCGGTCCCTGCGACGACCTGCGCGCACTTGAGCCCGGGGATGTTCCAGGCCTTGGACGCCGCGACGATCGTGGTCACGTGTCCGGCCGTCCCCTCGACGCTCGCGTACGGGGTGTGGACCGCGCCCGGCAGGACGAGCGGGGCATGGATCTCGTCGCTGACCACCCGGGCGCCGTGCCTCGTGACGACGTCCCGGAGTCCCGCGAGCTCGGACGGCGTGAACGTGCGTCCGAGCGGGTTGTGCGGCTGGGCGAGGAGCACGCTGCGGGCCCCCGCGGCGAGCGCCGCGTCGATGCCGGCGAGGTCGAGCGCGGGCTGCGTGTCGCCGCCCGACCCGCCGACCCCGAGGCACGGCACCTGGACGACCTGGCGGCGGGTGAGCGGGACGACGTCGAGGAACGGCGGGTAGGTCGGCGTCGGGACGACGACCGGCGCGTCGGCGCAGAGCACCTCGAGGACGAGCCGGATGCCGGTCATGACGTCCCCGCAGGACAGGACGAGGCCCGGGTCGACCTCCCAGCCGAAGCGGCGATCGAGAAAGCCGGCGGTCGCCTCGCGCAGGCCGGTGTCCCGGTCGAGCGACGGGTAACCGAACATGCCGCGGTCGACGGCGGCCCGGACGGCCTCGAGCACCGCCGGGCACGGGCGGGCGTCCATCTCAGCAACCCACGCGGGCAGGACGTCCGGCGGGCAGTACGTCCACTTCACCGAGGCCGCCGCCCGCAGCTCCTCGTCAGGGACGTCGAAGTCGGCGTGCGCGGGTCCGGTCACGGGCGCAGTCTCGCACGCGCCGTCCGTCCACTCCCGCCGGGAATCCGGTCCCGTTCCTGCCGCCTTCTCGGCCTCATCCGGGCAGGTGCCGCGATCATGCCGGCGGAAGGGGAGGGTCAGCGGGCGGCGGCGCTCGGCTCGCCGATCCGGGAGACGAGTGCGAGGACGTCGTCCGCGCAGCCCCACGACAGCGTGAGCCCGCAGCCGCCGTGCCCGTAGCAGTGGACGACCGGGGACGGGCGCCCGTCGTCGTCGCGCCTCTGCTCGACCTCGAGCCGGACCCGCGGCCTGGCCGGGCGCAGGCCGACGCGGTGCGCCCGGACCCGCAGCGAGCCGATCTGCGGGACGAGAGCGCGGGCCCGCTCGAGGATCCGGCGTGCGATCGCCGGGTCCGGCGTCGTGTCCCACACGTCGTCCTGCGCGGTGCCGCCGACGACGAGGTCCCGGCCGCGGGGGAGGACGTACGTCAGCTCGCCGTCCCCGTCGGCCTCGTCGCACCACCACTGCGGCAGACCGGGGTCGTCGAGGACGACGACCTGCCCGCGAACCGGCCGGACCGTCGGGTCGGCGGCGAGCGCCCGGGCGGACACCCCGCTGCAGTTCAGGACGACGCCACGCTGCGGCAGCGCGGGCAACGGCATCCGGGTCAGGGTCCCGCCGGCCACCTCGAGCCGGTGTACCAGATGGTCGAGGTAGCGGCCGGTGTCGACGAGCGGCACGGTCATCGCCCACGCCCGGACCCACGGCGCCACGGGGGTGGGGGCCGGTCGGACGTCGACCAGGTCCCGGACGGCGGTGAGCCATCCGGGCTCGCTCGCCGGGTCCCGGCGCAGGACGTGACCGGGCACGATCCGGACGCCGCTGGCCTCGTCGTCGGCGAGCGCCGTGAGCTCCGCATGGGACGTCCGCGCCCATCGCACGACGTCGTCGACCGGCTCGGCGAGGTAAGGCAGCCACAGGCCGCCGGCCACCGCGGACGTCGTCTCGGGCGGCAGGTCGCGGGCGAGCACGTCGACCCGATGCCCGGCCTCGGCGAGCCGCACGGCACACGTCAGCCCGACGACCCCCGCTCCGACGACGATCACCCGCTGCACGCCTGACATGGTGCACCCCCGGCTCGGGTCGCGTCATCCGCCTGGTCCGGGGTGACCGGCAGCAGCGGACCAGTGGCACCGCCGGCGAGGACCGCACGCTTGGCCCGGCGCGTTGCGAGGAGGACCACAGCCCCCCACCCACCGGCTCACCCGCGATGACGACCTGTTATCAGGGTCGGATGCATCAGCGTCAGATGCATCAGGGTCAGAACAGCCGGTGCTCGGAGGTGTCGTGGCCGCGCAGGGCGTCGTAGTCGAGCGACGACGCAGCGGATGCCGCGGTCCGTCGGCCAGGACCCGCGCCTGCGGCTTGATCTCCTGGGCGGCGAAGACGCCGGCGACCGGGGCGAGCAGCGGGTCGCGGTTGAGCAGCTCGAGGTAGCGGGTCAGCTGCTCGACGCCGTCGATCTCGCCGCGGCGCTTGATCTCGACGGCCACCGCGCGCGCCGTCGGCGTCGCGGCACAGCAGGTCGACCGGCCCGATCGCGGTCGGGTACTCGCGCCGGACCAGCGCGTCAGCCCTCGCCGAGCGTGTGCGACGTGCTCGGCGAGCAGCTCCTGCAGGTGCGCCTCGACGCCGTCCTTGACCAGCCCGGGTCGACGCCGAGCTCGTGCGCGGAGTCGTGCAGCACCTCGTGCGAGCGTGGATGACTCAGGCGGTCGTCGGTCTTGGCGTGCTGGACGGTCCAGATCTCGCGTGCCGGCCGCCCGCGCGTCGTCGTCCGGCGTCGGCGACCACGAGCCGGCACGGCGGGCTCATCCAGTTCAGCGGCTTGTACGAGCCGCCGTCGGAGTGCACGAGCACCGAGCCGTCGGCCTTGACCAGGAGCAGCCGGGTGGCCAGCGGGAGGTGGGCGGACAGCCGGCCGACGTAGTCGACGGAGCAGCGGGCGATGACGAGACGCACCGCGCGAGCCTAGTCCGCGCCCGCGGTCCGCCGGAGCCGCCGTCGCGCGCCCGCGGTCCCGATGTGGCGTGCGCCGCACCTTCGGCGCCGGTCCGGCGACCCCCGGGCGGTGCAAGACTCGCGAGCGAACGCACCGTGTCGAGGAGCGAACCATGTCGCGCGAGATCACGCACCGTCGGCGTCGTCGGCCTCGGCACCATGGGTGCCGGCATCGCGGAGGTGCTCGCCCGCAGCGGCTTCGACGTCGTCGCCGTCGAGGTCGACGAGCGGCCACGCTGACGCGCGGCCGGGACCACGTCGCAGAACTCGACCGCCCGGGCCGTCGCGCGGGGCAAGCTCACCGAGGCCGAGCAGCGAGGCCCTGCTCGGCCGGATCCGCTTCACCACCGACCTCGAGGACGTCGCCGACCGCCGACCTCGTCGTCGAGGCCGTGCCCGAGCACCTCGACCTCAAGCGCGAGATCTTCGGCAAGCTCGACACGATCTGCGGCCCGGACGCGATCCTCGCCACGAACACCTCGAGCCTGTCGGTCACCGAGATCTCCGTCGCCACCGCGCACCCGCGCCGGGTCGTCGGGATGCACTTCTTCAACCCGGCGCCGGTCCAGACGTTCGTCGAGGTCGTGCGCACCGTCGTCACCGCGCAGGACGTCGTCGACGACGTCGTCGCGCTCGCCCGAGCGCCTCGGCAAGCAGCCGGTCGTCGTCGGCGACAAGGCCGGCTTCATCGCCAACGCGCTGCTGTTCGGCTACCTCAACCACGCCGTGTCGATGTACGAGCAGCGCTACGCCACCCGCGAGGACATCGACGCCGCGATGCGGCTCGGCTGCGGCTACCCGATGGGCCCGCTCGCGCTGCTGGACCTGATCGGGCTCGACACCGCCTACGAGATCCTCGACACGATGTACAAGCAGGGCCGCGACCGCCTGCACGCGCCGACCCCGATCCTCAAGCAGATGGTCACCGCCGGCCTGCAGCGGCCGCAAGACCGGCCGGGGCTTCTACACCTAGCGAGGCCGGACTCCTCGGCCGTCGTCGCCGACGCGCTGACGCCCGGTCGACGGCGCGCCGCGAGGTGCGGCGCCGCGACCCGTCGCGCAGGGTCGGCGTCGTCGGCTCCGGCACGATGGCCACCGGCATCGTCGAGGTCTTCGCCAAGGCCGGCTACGACGTCGTCGTACGTGGCCCGCGGCGCGGACAAGGTCGCGAGGCTGTCGCGCGGCGCTCGAGAAGAGCCTGGAGAAGGCGGTGCAGCGCGGCAAGCTCACCGAGGAGGCCCGCGACGCGGCGCTCGGCCGGGTCACCGGGACGACCGTCGCTCGACGACCTCGCCGACGTCGACCTCGTCGTCGAGGCGGTCGTCGAGGACCTCGTCGGTCAAGACGGCGCTGTTCGAGAACCTCGACGAGATCTGCAAGCCGGGCGCCATCCTCGCCACGACCACCTCGCTCGCTGCCGGTCGTCGAGTGCGCCGCGGCGACCGGTCGCCCGAGGGACGTCGTCGGGCTGCACTTCTTCAACCCGGCGCCGGTCATGAAGCTGGTCGAGGTCGTCCGCACCGTGGCCACCGCGCCGGACGTCGTCGCGACCGCGGTCGACGTGTGCCGACGGGTCGGCAAGCACCCGGTGACGTGCGGCGACCGGGCCGGCTTCATCGTCAACGCGCTGCTGTTCCCGTACCTCAACGACGCGGTCCGGATGCTCGAGGCGCACTACGCGACCGCCGACGACATCGACCTCGCGATGAAGAAGGGCTGCGGGTACCCGATGGGTCCGTTCGAGCTGCTCGACGTCGTCGGCCTCGACGTCTCGCTGGCGATCCAGCGGACGCTGTACCTCGAGTTCCGCGAGCGCGGGTTCGCGCCGGCGCCGCTGCTGGAGCACCTGGTCACGGCCGGCTACCTCGGCCGCAAGACCGGTCGCGGCTTCCGCACCTACACCTGACCGCGAGCTCGGGCGTCGAGCTCCGCACTCCCGAGATCTCCTGGCGGGCAAGGGATCTCGACGGCGTCCGGCCGTGCCGGTGGAGCGGCGCGCGGTGTGGACGACGTGACGAGCCGCACGGAACGCAGGGACGTCTGCCCTCGCGGTGAGCCCGTGCCCGGTGGAAGGGTTGGGGCATGGGTCGGGGGCTCGGCGATGTGCTGCGTGCGGCGGCGGACGGGAGCTTCCCGGTCGAGGACGGGGCGGTCGAGGTTGTCCCGCCGTACCTGCCAGGCGTCGAGGCAGTAGTGGCGTTCACCGGGCACGCGGTCGCGGCGACGACCCTGCCGCCGGAGTCCCTCGTCGGCGCGGGCGCCGACGGCTACGGCGGCGCGACGTGCGGCGCCGTCCTCGACGTGCTCGCGGGGCCGTACGGCGACGTCGACACCCTCGACGTGCTCCTCGTGCACCGGGGGACCGGGTGGTCCCTCCTGCCCGAGCGGCCCGACCTCGTCGACCACCCGCGCGTGCGACACGCGCGGACCTGGCGGCAGGACGTCTACGTCCACGGCGACGCGCGCGGTCTCGTCACGGTGGCGCACGGGCTCGGAGGGCTCGCGGAGATGTCTTTCGAGGTGCCGCCGGACCGCCGCGGCCGTGGCCACGGCCGGGCGCTGCTGGGGGAGGCGCTCGGCCTCGTGCCGGCCGCGGACCCGGTCCTGCTCGCCGTCGTGCCGGGCAACGCCGCGTCTCTGCGGTCCGCCCTCGGCGCGGGCTTCGTGCCGATCGGCTCGGTGCAGCTCGTCCGGCCCGGGCGGCCGCGCCGCCGGCCGTGAGCACCGGCGCGGGCGGCCGCGTCGCCGGCCATGAGCACCGGCGCGGCCGGCTGCTCAGCCGCACCTAGGAGACCGCTGAATTGACCGGGTTCTGGGAGGCCTTCGGGTCGGGTTTCCCGGGCTGGAAGGCCTGTGGCCGTGGGGCTGCGGCGGATGCCGGTATCCCGGGCGCGGCGGTGACTGCCGGAGCTGGTGCGAGCGGCGGTCTGGGTTCGGCTCGGGCCCCTGGGAGCCGTTCCCGGGGGTTCAAGCCGTGGCCAGGGTCCAGGTTCCCTCTCGGTGGGTCAGGCCGCGGCCGATCAGGTTGCGTAGGTTGAGGCCGGCGGTGCGGCGCTTGAGCCAGGCGTTGTTCTTGATGGTGCCGCGGTAGCGCAGTTTCAGTCGGCGTCCGCCGCGGGTGGCGACCTGGGCGACGGTGCGTTCGACGTTGGGCCGGTGCTGGGCGTACTCGGTGCGCAGGTCGGGATCGTCGGCCCAGGTACGGCGGGCGGCCCGCAGCTCGGCGTCGTGTTCGTGCAGGACGATCTTCCGGCCGGTCTTGGACGTAGTGCACCGCTCGGCGAGCGGGCAGGTCCGGCAGGCCACACCGAAGGTGGCCACCCGCCCTGGGCTGATCGGGCGGACCAGCTGGTTCGGGCAGGTGACCGTGCCGGCGGGCTCGTCGACGATGAAGTCGTCGACGGTGAACCCGCCCGGGACCGCGACCTGCAACGGCTTCGGCTTGATCACGGCCCGGTGCCCGGCCGCGCCGATCGCCGCCCTCAGGTCCCCGGTCCCGTACGCGGAGTCGGCGAACCACGATCGCACCCGTTCGGCCAGCGCCTGGTCACCAACCGTCTGCTCCTGCGCTGCCGGGGCCCCGGACGGCTCTGCGGTCGGGGTGGGTCCGGCCGGCGCCGGTTGGTCCGCCTCACCATCGCCCGCCTCACCATCGCCCGCCTCACCATCGCCCGCCTCACCATCGCCCGCCTCCCCATCGGCCGCCTCGGCGTCGGTGGCCTCGGCGTCGGTGGCCTCGGCGTCGGTGGCCTCGGCGTCGGTGGCCGGGTCGGCGTGGATGTCGTTGGCCAGGAAGGCCTCGCCGATCGCGGCGTCGGAGTTGTCGCTTCCGGCGGCTTGGGTCAGTTCCTCGTCGGTGATCAGCCCGGTGCCGGGTTCGGCGACCAGGTGGGCTCGGTAGCCGTCCCGGCGGGCCTCGGGCGACTTGCGGGTGTGGCGGGCCTGGGGATCCACGGTCGAGATCACCCGGTCCTCGGCGACCCGGTGCGCGATCTTCCACCGGCCATCGGTGCCGTCGGATCCCTCGGCCGGTTCCACGTCCTGACCGGCGACCAGGGCCAGCAACCCCACCGCGTCACAGGTCTCGGCGGTGATCTCGTCCTGCGCCAGCGCGTCCACCAGTGCCAGGGCGTCGTTGACCAGCGCCGAGACCAGGTCGTCCTTGGCCTGCGGGTCGTCCCAGTCGATCCGCGGCTTGCCAGGCTTGGTGTAGTCATGCCCGGTGCACACCCTGGCCACCAGGTCGCCGGCACCGGGCACGGTCCGGGCCACCCGACGCACCGCGGCGATCAACTGGGTGATGGTGTCCTGGGTGGCGACCGCGTCGGCCAGGATCGTGGAATCGATCGCCCGGCGCCGGCGGCCCCGCAGCACCCCGGTCTGCGTGATCACCGCCTTGACCGCGTCGCTGATCCGGTGCGGACGATCCGAGCCGGCCAGCCGGCGCCGCCAGTACACCAGGGTGGAGGGATGGAACCCTGCATCGTCCACCGCCAGCCCGCAGGCCACCTTCCACCGCAGATCGCACCGCACCGCCTCGGCGGTCTCCCGGTCGGAACAGTCGTGCAGGGTCTGCAACGTCATCACCGAGGCCATCACCGACGCCGGGATCGACTCCGCGCCCTGACCGGACGGGAACAGATCAGCGAACATCTCGTCCGGGAACAGGTGACCCCGATGCTCGGCCAGGAACGCGAACATGCTGCCCGGGTCGATCAGGTGCCCGGCCACGCTGGCGGCGTCCAGGAAACCGCGGTCCATGACTTCGCGACCCTGCATAAGGACATTCTCGCGTATCATCACAAACCATCTGATATACGACACGCCCTATTCAGCGGTCTCCTAGCTGCAGCAGCCCCCGCCGCAGCAGCCGCCGCCGCCCGACGCGGCACGCGCAGGGGTGCCGGACGCCCGCCCGAGGACGCCGACGGTCGGCAGCAGCCGGACCGTGTCGTCGTGGCCGTGCGGGCAGGGCGCTGGGTCGTCTGCCCGGGCCATCGGGCGGGAGACCTCGAACGTCGTCCCGCAGGCGCGGCAGCGCACGTCGTAGGTGGGCACGCACCCATGATGCACGGTCGGCCCTGTCGTGGGCCAGGCGAAGGCGATCTTCACGCCCATCCACCATGCACCGCGGTAGCGTGACCGGTGGTGGCACGTGCCGACGGCGTGAGCTGATCGGGTCCGGCGTGCAACGGGTGGCGCCGCGGCGGCGTCGTCCGGAGGTGAGCGTCGACACCGCCGTCCTCGAGCTGCCTTGGCTCGCCGGGCCCACCGGGCAGACCCGGCGGGGGCCGGTGCGGGCCGTGCCGGCCGGGGGCGACGCGCCGGAGCGGCCGGCGCGTCGGGCGGGAGGTGCGGGTGGTGTGGCAGCGGTCGACGCGGGCGTGAGCGAGGCGTTCAGCGCCTACGCGGCGGAGCGCGGCCCGGCGCTCGTCCGCCTCGCCCGCGGTCTGCTCCGCGACCCGTACCAGGCTGAGGACGTCGTCCAGGACGTCCTCGCGAAGGTGCTCCTGCAGTGGGGCCGGGTCAGCGGCGCCGACGACATGGACGCCTACGTCCACCGCATGGTCGTCAACGCGTGCACGTCGTTCTTCCGTCGGGCGTCCCGGCGCCGCGAGTTCGCCCACGGGCCGGACACCCTGCCCGACCACGGCCTCGCCGACCCGACGTCGGCGGTCGACGACGCCGACCGGCTCGTCGGGATGCTGCGCCGCCTGCCCGCCAAGCAGCGGGCCGTCCTCGTGCTGCGACACTACGAGAACCTGCCGGACGTGCAGATCGCCGCGATCCTCGGCACGAGCGAGGTGACGGTGCGGACGAACGCGCACCGCGGCCTCGCCGCGCTGCGCCGGATGGTCGAGTCGGACGACGCGGCCGCGGTCCGGGACGTCGGCCGGCGGTCGGGCGGGACGACGAGCGGGACGGGCGAGCGACGGTGAGCGGCGGAGCCGCGGGCGGCCGCGCGACGTCCTCGTCCGGCGACGACGAGCTGGGCCGAGCGCTCGCCACGGGCCTGAGCAGGGCGGTCGGCGGGGACGTCGACACCGCCGTGCTCGTCCGCGGGGCGCACTCCGGGGCCCGGCGGATCCACCGACGGCGCACCGCCGTCCGAGGGGCGGTCGCCGCGGTCGTCGTCGTCGCCCTCGTGCCCGTCGGGCTGTCCACGCTGCGCGGCGCGTCGGACGCCGGCGGCAGCCCGAGCGCTGCCGGCGCGGCCTCGGACTCCTCGTCGGAGTACTCGGCCGCGCAGGCGGGGCCGGAAGGGGCCATCGGCGGTACGGCGGGTGGTTCGCGCGGCTCGGCCGACGGGTCGACGGGCGGTGCGGCTGCGGCCGCGACGTCCGGTGCTGCCGCCGGGAGCCCGGACACGCTCGTCGACGCGCCGACCGTGGCGCCGCTGGCGCGTGCTGCCGGTGACGCCGTCGTGCCGGACGACGCGTTGCTCGCCGCCGGGGAGCTCGGTCTCGACCCCGTGCGCATGCTCGCCGAGGCGCGCGGCCGGGACGCGGCGACGTCCGGCGCTGCGCTGTGCGCCCGGCCGCTGCCGGGCGACGATGCCGTCGTCGGCGGGCGGTCCCGCACGTGGTCGGGCGCCGACGACGGCGGCGCGGTGTGGCAGGTGTCGACCGCCGCCCGGGTCTTCGCCGGGGACGGCGCCGCGCGGCAGCTCGCGGCCCTGCGCCGCGACGTCGGGGTCTGCCCGGGCTCGGCGGGCGCCGCGCGGGAGACGGTGGCCGGGCTGCCGGGCGACGACGTCGTGCTGGCCGTGCTGCCACCGAACGGCAGCGGCGACGTCCGTGCCGTCGGGGTCGTCCGCCGGGGTCGCACGATCGCGGAGGTCGAGGTCGTCGTGCCCGCCGACGCCGCCCCCGGCCTCACCGTCCGCCGGTCGGTCGCCGTCGAGCGGGCGCGGTCACTCCTCGTCCGCGCCCACACCCGGCTCGCGGACCTCGCCGCGCGGGCGGACGCCGACCCAACCCTGCGCTGAGGTCGGCAGGGCGGTGCCGGGACACTGCAGGGGTGCCACGCAGCAACCGTCCCCGCCGCCGGGGCCGCCGTCCGGGAGGACCGGAAGTGGGCGGCGACGACCTCGCCGATCGCGAACGGCTCCTCGGCGGGGTCGGCCGCCGCGAGACCCACGCCGACGGCGACTGGCTCGTCCGCACGGTGGGCGGCGCGGCGGCGACGAAGGCCTACCGCTGCCCGGGGTGCGACCAGGAGGTCGTCCCGGGCACCCCGCATGTCGTCGTCTGGCGGGCCGACCCCGTCGTGGCGTTCGGCGGCGTCGCCGACCGGCGGCACTGGCACACCCCGTGCTGGGGCGCCCGCGGCCGTCGCGGGCCCCGGCGGGCGAGCCGGTGACGGCGTGGTGAGGACCAGACCGGTGCAGGCCGTCGGAACGCCGTAGATTCGCAGGCGTGACCGCTGACGAGACTGGACCGGGCGGGCCGGACGCCGGGGTCGGTGCTCTGCGGCTCGCCGTCCGCATGTACGGCGAGGAGACGCCCGACCCGCCGCTCGTTCTCCTGCACGCCTTCCCGCTCGACGCGACGATGTGGGACGGCGTGCTGCCCGCGTTGCCCGGCATCGGCCGCGTCATCACGGTCGACCTGCCCGGGTTCGGAGCCACCCCCCTGCCGGCCGCCGTGCCGTCCCTCGACGTCGCCGCGGCCGGGGTGCTCGCCACGCTCGACGGCCTCGGCCGGTCGCAGGCGGTGCTGGCGGGTTGCTCGATGGGCGGCTACGTCGCGCTCGCGTTCGCCCGGCAGGCCCCGGCGCGGCTCGCCGGGATCGCCCTCGTCGACAGCAAGGCGGAGGCGGACGGCGAGGAGACACGGGAGAACCGGGAGCGGATCGCCCAGGCGGTGACCGGCGAGGCGGGCACCCGCGCGCTCCTGCCGATGCTCGACACCCTCCTTGGTCCGGCGACCCGCGCCGAGCGGCCCGACGTCGTCGGGGCGGTGCGGTCGACGCTGCTGCGGGCCGACCCCGCAGCCGTCGCCTGGACGCAGCGCGCGATGGCGGCCCGGCCGGACGCCACCGACCTTCTCGGTCGGCTCAGCGTCCCGGCGGCCGTCGTCGTCGGTGAGGACGACGCGGTGACGGGCCCCGACCTCGCCCGGGCCGCGGCCGCCGCCCTGCCCGACGCCGTCCTCACCGTCGTCCCGCGGTGCGGTCACCTGTCCCCGGTGGAGCGCCCCGAGGCGGTGGCGGCGGCCCTTACCGGGCTCATGTTCCGAGTGCGCCCGGGACCGACGAGATGACCGTGCCCGCGCAGGCAGCCGTAGCGTGGTACGCACCGCCGGGCGTACGCACGGACCCATGCGCACGAAGAGCACCGGACGGCGCCGGCGTCCCCGAGAGGGGCCGGCGCCGTCCGCGGGCCATGCGCGGGGACCCGTCGAGCCGGTGCCTCAGTTCGCCCGGACGTGCTCGTCGTCAGGCAGCACGATCGTCTTGTTGTTGTCGGCGATGTCGCCGGCGGTCTCGACGCTCGTGGTTCTGGCCGGGCACGGCCGCGGCTGCGGCGAGCTTGTCGAGCTGGGGGGCGGGGCCGGCGCCGAGCAGGTGACGCAGCTGGTCGAGGTGACCGGTGATGCTGTCGCGCTGGCGGATCAGCTCGTCGACCTGGCGCTGCGCGGCGCGGCGGTGACGCTCGGCCTCGGCCTTGGCCTCGGAGACGACCTTGTCGGCGTGCGCCCGGGCCTCGGCGACGACCTGGTCGGCGTTGCGGCGGGCGGTGCCAGACCAGGCCCTTGGCGTGCTCGTCGGCGTCGCGGCGGACGGCCTCGGCCTGCTCGACGGCCTTGGCGGCCCGCTGCTCGGCGGCCGCCGCGCGCTGCTCGGCCTCGGCGACGAGCTGGGTGGCCTGGGCGACGGCCTGCTCGTGCCGCTCGGCGTCGAGCCGCTCGGCCTCCTCCCGGCGGGCGGCGAGCTTGACCTCGAGGTCGGTGCGTCATCTGCTCGACCCGTGGCGGGTCTCCTCGTGAGGCTGATGCGCCGCCGCCCGGAGCTCGTCGGCCTCCTTCTTCGCCGTGACCGACTTCCTCGGCCTCGCGCTTGGCGGCGATCGCAGCTCGTCGACCTCGCGCTTGGCGTGCGGCCCGCAGCTCGGTGACCTCGCGCTCGACCGTGGCCCGCAGCCGGGCCAGCTCCCGGTCGACCGTGGTGCGCTTCTCGCTCGTCTCGTGCTCGGTGACCGATCGTGAGCTTGGCCGCCTCGCGCTCGGCGACCGCGAGCATCTCCTCGGCCTTGCGGGTGGCGGTGGCGACGATCTCCTCGGCCTCGGTCGCCGCGCTGGCGGACCTCGGTCGTTGCTCTCGCGCTGGGCGGTGGCGGTCAGTTCGGCGGACTCGTTCTGGGCGGCGGCGCGCACCTGGGAGGCCTCGACCCGGGCCTGGGCCAGGGCCTCCTCGGCGTCCTTGGTGGCGGCGGCGATGACGTCGCTCGCCTGCTCCTCGGCCAGCCGGAGCAGCTGCTCGATGCGGGCACCCAGGCCGCGTAGGACGGCCGCTCCACCTCGCGCAGCTGGCGGTGCGCCTCGGAGACCTCGCCGGCCAGCTTCATGGCCCGCGAGTCGACCTCCTCGACCCGGGCCCGGGCATCGCGCAGAGCCGCTTCGAGGAAGCGATGCGCTCGTCGACCTGGTCGCGGTCGTAACCGCGCATCACGATCTGGAACCCGGTCTGGCTCTGGTCCCCGGCCACTGTCGAGACCTCCCCGACCTCCGCCGAGGGCCTATACGTTCCGGAAGCGGCATGATCGCCTTGAGGTGCCGCTCCGAAGCTCCGGATCACGCACGCCGAGTCCTTCACCCGGCGCGAGGCAGAGTACCCCGACCTTGCCCTGATGGAGGTTGCGATGCACGCCAATGCCGCCTCCGGAGCTTGATCGAGCGGGTAGGTCTTCGACAGCGGTGGGATGAACGAGACCTCGTGCAATCAGATCGTTAGCGTGCCATGCCTCTGCGTAGTTGGCGAAGTGCGAGCCGATGATCCGCTTGAGGTTCATCCACAGGTAGCGGTTGTCGTAGACGTGCATGAACCCGGACGTCGACGCGCACGTCACGATCGTCCCGCCGCGGCGCGTGACGTAGACGCTCGCGCCGAACGTCTCCCGGCCGGGGTGCTCGAAGACGATGTCGACGTCCCGACCGCCGGTCAGCTCGCGGATCCGGGCGCCGAACCGCTTCCACTCCTTCGGGTCCTGGGCGTCTCCTCGTCCTTCCAGAACCGGTAGCCCTCGGCGGCGCGGTCGATGACGAGCTCGGCACCCATCCGCCGGCAGATCTCCGCCTTCGCCGGGCTCGAGACGACGCACACCGGGGTCGCGCCGGACGCGAGGGCCATCTGGGTGGCGTACGAGCCGAGCCCGCCGGAGGCGCCCCAGACGAGGACGACGTCGCCGAGCCTCATCCGCGCCCCGTGGCTGGAGACGAGCTGGCGGTAGGCGGTCGAGTTCACCAGCCCGGGCGACGGCCGCCTCCTCCCAGGTGAGGTGGGCCGTCTTGGGCATCAGCTGGTTCGCCTTGACGAGGGCGAGCTCGGCGAGCCCGCCGAAGTTCGTCTCGAAGCCCCAGATCCGCTGCTCGGGGTCGAGCATGGTGTCGTCGTGCCCCTCGGGGCGCTCGAGCTCGACGGACAGGCAGTGGGCCACGACCTCGTCGCCCGGCTTCCACAGGTGGACCCCCGGCCCGACCCGCAGGACGACACCGGCGAGGTCGGAGCCGACGACGTGGTACGGCAGGTCGTGCCGCTTCGCGAGCGGCGACGTCCGGCCGTACCGCTGGAGGAAGCCGAACGTCGGGACCGGCTCGAAGATCGAGGTCCAGACCGTGTTGTAGTTGATCGCGCTCGCCATGACGGCGACGATCGCCTCGCCGGGGCCGAGCTCGGGCGTCGGGACGTCCTCGACGTGCAGGCTCTTGCGCGGGTCCTTCTCTCGGCGCGGGACCCCCTCGAACATGCCCGACTCGTCGGCGTGCACGGTGAGCGCCCTGTAATGGTCGGGGACCTCCATCGCCGCGAAGTCCGCGCTCGTCGCGGTGCCGGACACGATGGCGTCGCGGATCTCTTTCACGGGCGGCCCTCCACTCGGATCGCGTTCGCTCGGGGGCAGGACGCGAGCACGGCCCCTCAGCGAAACGTAGCCAGGCACCCGGGGCGAGGACACGGACCCGCCGGTGACGAGGGTCACCACGGGGCGGGTTGGCCCGGCGGGCTGCGGCCCTCAGCTGCCGGCGAGCACCGGGCGCACACGCTCACCGACGGTCCGGACGAAGTCCTCGTGGTCGCCGACGTCGTGCGTCGGCTGGAGCACGACGGCGTCGGCCCCCGCGTCGAGCCAGCGGCGCAGCCCGGCGGCGACCCGGGCCGGATCGCCGCCGACGCCGAAGGCGTCCGGGTCGACGCCCGGCCACAGCCGCGCGTCGGCACGCAGCCGCTCCTCGCCGTCCGGGCCGAAGGCGACCGGGACGAACACGGTGACCGGTGCGGGTCCGTCCGGCCAGCGGTCGCGCGGCCGGCGTCGACCGTGGCCCGGGCCCGCCGAACCTCCTCCGGGCTCGTGCCCCCGGTGAGGACCGTCCCGTCGCCGAGCTCGCCGGCGAGGGAGAGCGTCCGCGGGCCGGTCGCGCCGACATGGAGTGGCACCGGTCCGGCCGGCGGCCAGTCGAGCGCGACGTCGTCGAGGCTGAGGTAGGCGCCGGACGTCGTGACCCGCTCGCCGGCGACGAGCGCGCGCAGCGCGACGAGGTGCTCGCGCATGTGCGTCAAGGGCGAGGCGGGCCGGGCACCGGCCTGGCCCATCCAGTCCTGGACGCCGTGCCCGACACCGACCACGAACCGGCCGCCGAACATCCGAGCCAGGGTCGCGACCTCCATCGCGGTGAGCGCGACGTTGCGCAGCGGCAGCGGGAGGATGCCGATCCCGACCCGCACCCGCGCCGTCCAGGCGAGTGCCGCGGCGGACGACGTGAACCCGCCCTCACGGAAGCAGTCCTCCCACAGCCACAGCTCGTCGACACCCGCGTCGTCCGCCGCGACGACGACCGGGCGGAGCCGCTCCGGGGGCAGGGCGGGGACGAAGATCGCGCCGACGACGGCCATCCCCGTATCGTGTCAGTGCGCCCGGTTCAGTGCGCCCCTCAGTGCGCCCGGTCCTTCGCGGGCTCGACGAGCTCGACGAGGACGCCGCCGGCGTCCTTGGGGTGGATGAAGTTGATCCGGCTGTTCGCCGTGCCGCGCGTGGGCTCGGGGTAGAGCAGCCGCACGCCGCGCTCGCGCAGCGCCGCGCTCACGGCGTCGACGTCCTCGACCCGGTAGGCGACCTGCTGAAGGCCGGGCCCGTTGCGGTCGAGGAACTTCGCGATCGTCGACTCGGGCGTGAGCGGCGCGAGGAGCTGCACGCACGAGCCGGAGCCGCCGACGGCCATCATCGCCTCGTGGACGCCCTGCTCGTCGTTGGTCTCCTCGTGGAGCAGCGTCATGCCGATGACGTCGCGGTAGAAGGCGACGGCGGCGTCGAAGTCGGGGACGGCGACGCCGACGTGGTCGATGGCGGTGAACAGCTCGGCGCATGCTGCCACGGTAGGCGGGGCGGTCCCGGGCGGGCGTGTGACGAGACGTCGCGGGCGCGGGGGATGGCCGGCCCGGGCGTGGTGGTTACGTGTGGGTCGGAGGGTGCGGACGGACGCGGCCGGCGGTCGCACGGATGGCCGCACCGATCACCGCGACCGATCGTCGCAGCGACCCCGCAGACACCGACGTCGTCCCGCAGGAGGACCCCATGACCGACACCGACCGCACGTCCGTCATCGTCGCCGGCGCCCGGACGCCGATGGGCCGGCTGCTCGGCTCGCTCAAGGACTTCTCCGGCGCCGACCTCGGCGGCGTCGCGATCAAGGGCGCGCTGGCGAAGGCCGGCGTGCGCCGGCGAGCAGGTCGACTACGTGATCATGGGTCAGGTGCTCACGGCGGGCGCGGGCCAGATCCCGGCGCGGCAGGCCGCGGCCAAGGGCGGCATCCCGATGACCGTCCCGGCGCTGACCATCAACAAGGTCTGCCTCTCCGGTATCGACGCGATCGCGCTGGCCGACCAGCTGATCCGTGCCGGTGAGTTCGACGTCGTCGTCGCCGGCGGCCAGGAGTCGATGACCCAGGCGCCGCACCTGCTCACCGGCGTCCCGCGAGGGCTTCAAGTACGGCGACGTGACGATGAACGACCACATGGCCTACGACGGGCTCTGGGACGTCTTCACCGACCAGGCCATGGGCGGTCTCACCGAGGCGGCCAACGACGCCGACCGGCACTTCACCCGCGAGGAGCAGGACGCCTTCTCGGCCCGCTCGCACCAGCTGCGCCGCGCAGGCCTGGAAGAACGGCCTGTTCGACGACGAGGTCGTCGCCGGTCGAGATCCCGCAGCGCAAGGGTGACCCGCGTGCGTCTTCAAGGACGACGAGGGCATCCGCGCCGACACCACGGCGGAGTCGCTGGCCCGGCTGCGCCCGGCGTTCCGCAAGGACGGCACGATCACCGCCGGCTCGGCGTCCCAGATCTCCGACGGCGCGGCCGCGGTCGTCGTCATGAGCAAGGCGAAGGCCGAGCGAGCTCGGGCTGACCTGGCTCGCCGAGATCGGCGCCCACGGCGTCGTCGCCGGCCCGGACTCGACCCTGCAGGACCAGCCGGCGCACGCGATCGCCGCCGCCTGCGGCAAGGAGGGGATCACGCCGGCCGACCTCGACCTCGTCGAGATCAACGAGGCGTTCGCCGCCGTCGGCCTCGCGTCGACCGAAGAAGCTCGGCATCGACCCGGAGAAGGTCAACGTCAACGGCGGCGCGATCGCGCTCGGGCACCCGATCGGCATGTCCGGCGCCCGGATCACGCTGCACCTCGCGCTGGAGCTGAAGCGCCGCGGCGGCGGGGTCGGTGCGGCGGCGCTGTGCGGCGGCGGCGGCCAGGGCGACGCGCTCGTCGTTCGGGTGCCGAAGGCCTGACGGCACGCCGGGCCGGGACGTCGTGAGCGGGCAGCCGTCCGTGGCAGGGTCGCCGTCCGTGACCCGCACCGTCGACGTCCCGGCCCTCGTCGGGCAGGCCCGCGCGGGCGGCCCGCGCGCGCGTCGCCCGGCTGCTCTCGCTCGTCGAGGACGCCCACCCCGCACTTGCGCGAGGTGATGGCCGCGCTCGCGCCGTTCGGCGGTCGGGCGCGGGTCGTCGGGCTCACCGGCGCGCCGGGAGTCGGCAAGTCGACGACGACGTCGGCCCTGGTCACGCGCGTTGCGCGCCAGGGACCTGCGGGTCGGCGTGCTCGCCGTCGACCCGTCGTCGCCGTTCTCCGGCGGTGCGCTGCTCGGCGACCGGATCCGGATGCAGGAGCACGCGACGGACCCGGGCGTCTTCATCCGCTCGATGGCGACCCGCGGGCACCTCGGCGGGCTCGCCTGGGCGACGCCGCAGGCGCTGCGGGTGCTCGACGCCGCCGGCTGCGACGTCGTCCTCGTCGAGACCGTCGGCGTCGGGCAGAGCGAGGTCGAGATCGCCGCCCTCGCGGACACGACGCTCGTGCTGCTCGCGCCGGGCATGGGCGACGGGGTCCAGGCGGCGAAGGCGGGCATCCTCGAGGTCGGCGACGTCTTCGTCGTGAACAAGGCGGACCGGGAGGGCGCGGACGCGACCGTTCGCGACCTGCGGCACATGATCCGGCTCGGCGGCGCGGGCCGGGGCCCCGGCGCGTGGCGGCCGCGCGTCGTGAAGACGGTCGCGGCCCGGGCCGAGGGGGTCGACGAGCTGCGTCGACGCCCTCCGGGCCCACGCGGACTGGTCGCGCGAGTCCGGCGAGCGCGAGCGGCGCCGCCTGCGCCGGGCTGCCTGTGAGATCGAGGCCATCACGGTGACGGCGCTGCGGGCCCGGATCGGGGACCTGCGCACGGGTCACGGGCTCGACGACCTCGCGGCCCAGGTCGTCGCGGGCAGCACGGACCCATGGGCGGCGTCCGACCGGCTCCTCGCCGCCCTCACGACGTCCGGCTGACCCCGCGGTTCATTCCCCGGGGCCGTTCGCGAGCCAGCGCAGCCCGAAGGCGCCGTCGCCCGGGCCGACGACGCGGTTGACGCCGAGCGAGCGCGCCTCGTCGAGCGCGGCGTCGGCGGCGATGAGGAGGGTCTCCGCATCAGTGCACCGGTCGTCGAGGCCGGCGACCCCGAGGGTCAGGGCGAGCGGGGGTGTCCGGTCGGCGACCTCGGCGCGTAGCGCGTCCGCGAGGAGGAAGGCGTCGTCGGCGCCGATCCGCGGGACGACGACGGCGAAGACCGAGCCACCGAGGCGGTAGACCCGGTTGGGGTGCCGCTTGTGGAGCAGGGCGGCGACGTCCGTGAGGGTCGCGTCGGCGCGTCGGCGTCCGACGGCCGCGGTGACGACCGACAGGCCGTGCACCTCGGCGAGGACGACGGAGAGCGGCTCCTCGGCGGCCCGGGCCGCGCCGACCCAGGCGCCGAGGTCGACAGGGAAGGCACGCCGGGAGCCGACGCCCGTGAGGTCGTCGGTGCCGGACAGGAGCACCTCGCGCCGGTGCCGGCGCAGCAGCCGCCGACCGCCGAGGAGGAGGACGAGCGGCACCGCGCTCGCCGCGCCGACCGCGATGACGACGAGCAGGCTGCGGCGCAGCGCCGCCGACCGGTCCCGCGCCTCGGCGGCATCGAGGCTGACCCGCAGGCCGACCGGGCCGGACCGCAGGTGCACCGGTGCGGTGACGACGAGGAGCTCGCGGTCGCCGTCGTCCTGCCGGACGACCTGCGGCCGGTCGTCGGCCGGGGGCGCGACGACCTCGGCGGTCGGGACGCCGCGCTCGACGGCGAGGTCCGCGACGTCCGCGGCGAGCGCCGCCCGGTCGGCGGCCAGGTCAGGGGCGCCGTCGGCGGTCCGGGCGAGGACGCGGACCTGCGCGCCGGCCGCGACGTCGACGACCCCGCTCACGGCGTCCCGTTCCATGGCCCGGACGGCGAGCCGGCTCGCGAGGACGGACTGGGCGGCACCGATGAGGCACGCGGTCACGAGCACGGCGAGGACGAGCCGGGTCGCGAAGGACCCTGCCCGTCGTGCCCATGCCACGTGACGCATCCGGCCCTCCATGGCGCCGCAGACCGCGAGCCGTCCTGGCTCGCGCGGAACGTGAGCCCTCCTGGCTCACGCGGGACCTGTCGGCGCTGCCCGGGCGGACATGAGCGCCCACCCGAGTGGCGGCTCCCGGCCTCCCTGCCCTACCGCCTACTGACTAGCGCGTCTGCCCGGTCCGACCGGGCAGACGCGCTAGTAGGCGCGAGGGCGGCGTCGCGTGGGTCACAGCGTCCGTGCTCAGGGCCGCTCTCGCCGACGTGTGCCCGCGGAGCGCTCGGTTAAGGTCGTGACCATGCTCGTCGCCTTCTCCGTAGCTCCGTCGGGCGTCGGCGACTCGGTCAGCGAGGCCGTCGCCGACGCCGTGCGCGTCGTCCGCGAAAGCGGACTGCCGCACCGCACCGACTCGATGTTCACGACGATCGAGGGGGACTGGGACGCCTGCATGGACGTCGTGCGGCGGGCCGTCGAGGCCTGCGCCGCGCACGGCGACCGGGTGTCCCTCGTGCTCAAGGCGGACGTCCGGGCCGGCCGGACCGGGGAGATGCAGGCCAAGCTCGACCGGCTCGAGGCTGCGCTGGCCCACCGCACGGGCGCGGCCGACGTCCCCGACGGGACCGGCGGCCCCTGAGGTGTCCGTTCGTGCCCGTGACGTCGCGGCACCCGCGGCCGCGGCCCTCGCCGCCCTGCTCGGGATCGTCCTGCTGGTCCTCGGCGTGGCCCGCGCCGGATCCGCGGGGACGCAGGAGACCGCGGCCCGGACGACCCGCCTCGACGGCGTCGCAGCCGCGACGACGAGCTCCGGCGTCCTCGCAGGGGGGTCCGGCACGGCGCGGGTCCGCCTGCGAGCCACCGCGACGACCGCCGAGCGCTCCGTCTTCATCGGGGTCGCTCGGGCGAACGACGCCGAGTCCTGGCTCGGCGACCTCGGCCGGGTCGAGGTGCGCGGCCCGGGCGACGAGGGCGTCCTCGACATCGGACGGACCGACGGCACCGTGTCCGCCCCTGACGCCGGCCACGCCGACGTCTGGGCGGCGACGGCGACCGGCCAGGGCGCCGCGCAGCTCGACTGGACACCGTCGCCCGGGCAGTGGCGGGCGGTCGTCGTCGCCGGGCGTGACGCCGGCGGCCTCGAGCGGGTCGACGTCGTCTGGACCCGGTCCGTGGGCGGGCTCGGGAAGCCGGCCCTCGTGGCGATCGGGCTCGTGCTGTTCCTCGCCGGCGCGTGCGCCCTGCTCGTCCTGCACCTGTCCGGCCGGGGCGCGGCCCGCCCCGACGACATCGCCGAGACTGCCGACGACGGCGACCACGACGACCACGACGACCACGACGACCACGACGACCACGACGACCACGACGACCACGACGACCACGACCGGGGCGACCGGCACGACCGGCACGACCGGCACGCCCGGCACCGTCACGACGAGGACGACCACGACGACCGCCGCGACGGCCCGTCCGGCGGCACCGGCGGCCGGCCCCGGGGCACGACCGCCGCGACGGACGCCGACGAGACGACGCTGATCCCGCGCATCCACGGCCGGCGCAAGGCCGGGACGCCGCCGTGGAGCGCCCGGGCCGCCGGCCTCGCGGCCGTGACGGCGCTCGGGCTCGCGGGGTGCACCGGTGGGCCCCCGGACGCCGCGTCGACGGCCTCGGCGGCCCGGTCGACGGGCCCCGCGGCAGCCCGGGCCACCACCGAGGTTCCCGATCACCCGGCCTTGCTCGTCTCGCAGGCCGACGCCGTGCTCGACAAGGTCGACGCCGCGGTCGACGCCGCGATCGCGGCGGGCCGGGTAGACACCACGGATGGACGGGTCGTCGGCCCGTTCGGCGAGCGGCTCGCCGCCCGGTTGCGCATCGACGCACGGAGCGCGAGCGCGGCAGCAGGCACCTCGAGCCGGCCGCGAACCGGCAGCCCGGCGCGCGACCGGATCATCCTGACCCGGCAGGCGGGCTGGCCCCGGTTCTTCCTCGTCGCCGGCTCCGTGCCCGGCCTGACGACGCCCGCGCTGCAGGTGCTCCTCTCGCCCTCCGCGCGCGACCCGTACGGGCTGTGGGCAGAGCCGGTCCTCCTCCCGGGTGCGACCGTGCCCGAGGTCGCCGCCGCGACGACCGGGGCGTCGGCGCTGCCGCCGGACGCCGAGGGGCTCGTCGCGACTCCCGAGCAGGCGGCCCGGGGCTACGCCGACGTTCTGACCCGGGGCACCGCGAGCGGGTCGGCGACGCTCTTCGCCCCCGACGAGTTCCGCCGCCAGGTCGCCTCGCGCCTCGCCGTCGACCGGAAGCACGTCGGGGGGCTCGGCACGGTCACGAGCACCCATGTGCTCGACCGGAAGCCCGTCCTCGCCGTGCGGACCGCCGGCGGCGGCGCTGTCGTCGTCGCCGCGCTGCGCCAGACGTACCGGGTCGCCGTGAAGGACGGCGCCGGGACGGTGCGGGTCGATGCCGAGCTCGCGGCCCTCGGCGGTCGGACCACCTACACACGGACGATGACCCGCACGTCGGTCGAGGTCGTCGTGCTCGTGGTCCCGCCCGTGGACGGCGGTCTCGTCCGGGTCGTCGCGGCGTCGAAGGGCGACGTCGCGGTCGCCGGTTCCTGATCCTCGAGCCCGCCGGACGAACGGACGCCGCGTCGTGGGACCATCGCGGGGAGCCGAATGCGTCCTGTACGGGAGGGAAACGACGATGACCACGCAGTCCGGGCGGCCCGCACAGCCCATGTCGCTTCGCGGGGCGGTCGACCTGTCGGCACTGGCGAACGGGCAGCCGCCGGCCGCCAACGGCGCCCCGGCCCCGGGCGGGCCGGCCGCAGCCAGCGTCGTCATCGACGTCACGGACGACACGTTCGTCGCAGAGGTCGTCGAGCGGTCGCAGACCGTGCCGGTCGTCGTCGACTTCTGGGCGGACTGGTGCGGGCCCTGCAAGCAGCTGTCCCCGATCCTCGAGAAGCTCGCCACGGAGCTCGACGGCCGGCTGCTCCTCGCGAAGGTCGACGTCGACGCCAACCGCCAGCTCGCGGCCGCGTTCCAGGTGCAGTCGATCCCGAGCGTCTTCGCCGTCCTCAAGGGGCAGCCCGTCGCACTCTTCCAGGGGGCCCTGCCCGAGGCGCAGGTACGCCAGGTCCTCGGCCAGCTCATGCAGGCCGCCGAGGCGAACGGCGTGAACGGTCGGGTCGAGGTCGCCGGGAGCGACGACGAGACCCCCGAGGAGCCCGTCGAGGAGCCGCTGCCGCCGCACCACCAGGCCGCCTACGACGCCATCGACGCGGGCGACTACGACGCCGCGATCGCCGCGTACGAGGCCGCGCTCAACGAGAGCCCCGCGGACGACATGGCGCGGGTCGGCCTCGCCCAGGTCAAGCTCCTCCAGCGCACTGCGGACGTCGACCCGCAGGCCGCCCGGACCGCTGCGGCCGCCGCGCCGACCGACGTCCAGGCCCAGATCCTCGTCGCCGACCTCGACGTCCTCGGCGGCCACATCGAGGGCGCCTTCTCGCGGCTCGTCGACACGGTCCGTGCGACGTCCGGCGCGGACCGGGACACGGTGCGCTCGCACCTCGTCGAGCTCTTCGACGTCGTCGGCGCTGACGACCCGCGGGTCGGCGCCGCGCGGATCGCCCTGGCGAACGCGCTCTTCTGACCGGCACCGCTCGTCGAGGACTGCTCGCGCACTGCTGGTGCTGCCTGCTGCTCCGGCCTGCTGACCCGGCCTGTCGACCCGGCTCCTCTGGTCCGACGGTCCCGCGTCCCGCGGTCCGCGTCCCGCGGTGCGGCCACGTCCTTGTCACGGCGGGCCGCCTGCACGCCCTTCCGGGTGACGGCGTCGCTAAGGGTCGCGCTGGACACTGCCGATCACCCTGAAGGCCGCACCCGAACGGGCGCGGAAGCCTTCAGGAGGACGCCATGATCCCCGCTCCAGGCCACCGCAGATGGCGCCGTGCGACGCAGGCCGTGATCCTCGTCGCACTCGCCGTCGGCTCGCTGCTGCCCGCCGCGCCCGCGCTGGCGGCCTCCCGCGTGCGCGACGTGACCATCGACTGCGCCGGCGACGTCGTCGCGGGCCACGTGACGATGACCCACCCGGCGCCGGGCACGATGCTCGTGGAGCTCTTCGCCGTGCAGAAGGCGAGCCGGAAGAGCGGCACGAAGCTCGGCGAGCGGACGGTCTCCACGAGCGAGTGGGAGAACGAGGTCTCGTACTCCTTCACGCTCCCCGAGCACGCACCCTTCTACCGGGTGACGGCGACGATCGGCGGCTCGAGCCGGACGTCGGCGGCCGTCGGCGACCCGACGTGCGCGCCGCCCGCCCAGGTCTCCGAGGCCGGCACCGCCGGGCTGCTCCTGCTCGTCATGGGCGCCGCGGCCGGTGTCGTCTACCGGGTCCGGTCCCGTTCGGCGGCCCGTACCAGGACCGCCGGCTGAGCCATGACCCTCACCGCCCCGACGGCGACGTCCGACGTCCCCGCCGCGGCACCGGCCCCCCGGTCGGTGCCGCCGCGGGTCCGAGCGGTGCTCGCCGTGCTCGCCGCCGCGGTCGCGTCCGCCCCGAGCCTGGCAGGGCTCGTGGCCGACCTGCGGTACGGCGCGCCGACCGGCGACCTCGTGGTCGTCCCGGTCGTCGCGGCGGTCATGCTCGACGCCGTCGTCCGGTCCCGGCGCACCGTCTGGGCCGGGCGGCTCGGCCACGGCGACCTCGTTGCCGCGGCCGCCCTCGGGACCGCGACGCTCGTCCTCCTGCTCGCCCCCGGGCAGACGACGAACACCCACTCCCTCGGCCGGCTCGACCTGCTCGCCCACCCGATCGCCCTTGCGTCCTGCGCGGTGCTCCTGCTCGGTCTGCGCGTCCTGGCCGTCGCGGTCGTGCCCCTCAGCTTCGGCCTCCTCGTGTGGCCGGGGCCCGTCACCTGGCTCGACGTCCGCGGCGTCGCGCCGCTCACCGACGCCACGTACCAGGTCTCCGGCCACCTCGCACAATGGCTCGGCACGGCGCAGATGGTCGACATCGGCGCCGAGAACACGCTGCGGGTCGGGTCGGGGGAGCACGCCTTCGAGATCTCCGTCGCCCCCGCCTGCTCGGGTGTCGCCGGGATGACCGCGTACCTCGTCGTCGCCGGGGCCGTGCTCGCGCTGACTCGTGGCCGGCTCCGGTCCCGGGCCGGGTGGATGCTGTGCGGACTCGTTGCGGTGTGGCTGGCGAACGTCGTCCGGGTGGTCGGGCTCGCCGCCGCCGGTCGCGTGTGGGGGGCGGACGTCGCCCTCGACCTGCTCCACCCGGTCGCCGGTCTCGCGCTCGACGCGCTCGTCGTCGTGCTGCTCGTCGCGTCGCTGTCCCGCTTCGGGCTGCGCTGGGCGGCGCCGACCCGGGCGGACCCCGGCGCGTCCGCGGCGACCACGGTGCCGGGCTTCGTCATCCCGACGACACCGCCGTCGCTGCGGTCCGTCGGCGCGCGCGTGCTCCTGGCCGGCAGTCTCGCCGCCGTGCTGTTCGTCGCCGACCTGCACGCCGCAGGTCCGGAGCGCGGCCTCCAGACGGCGGTCCCGCGGCGCGTCGTGACGCTGGCCGACGTCGCGGGTGTCGGTCCCGGGGCGCGGCTGCTCGGACGGCAGGACTGGTCGAAGGCGTACTTCGGCCCGGACTCGGTGTGGAACCGGTACCGGGTCACGTCCGACGGCGCGGGCGGCGGCCGCAGCGTCTGGCTGGACTCGCTCGTCGTCGGTGACGTCCGCGCGCTGCGCGCGCACGACGTCCTGTCCTGCTACGGCTTCCACGGTGCCCGAGTCGTCGACGGCGGCACCCACCGGGTGGCAGGCCGCTTCCTCGCGCGGCTCGTCGTCGTCGAGCAGCCCGACGGCGAGCGCTGGCAGTCGCTGTACTGGGAATGGCCGGTCTCCACGGCCGACGGCGTCCGCTACGAGCGGGTCGCGATCTTCGTCGGCGGTGTCCCGACCCCTGTCCCCGGAGGGGCCGCCGGGAACCGGGCGGCCGGGAGCGCCACGACCGTCGATCCCGGCATGGCCCGGGCGCTGCTCGAGGCCGCGAACCGGGTTGCCGGGCGCGTCCTCGACGTCCGGACGGCCGAGGCGGTGGCCCGATGACCACGACGACCGGCACGACCGGCACGACCGGCACGACCGGCACGACCGGCACGACCGGCACGGAGCGCGCTCCGGCAGGCACCGCCGCCGGTCCGGCGCCGGCCGGCGCCGGCCGTCCGGGAACCGGGCTGCCGTCCGCGCCGACACCGCAGGAGCGGTACCTGTACCTCGGCCCGCAGCTGCGCCGGTACGCGGTGGTCCAGGCCCTGACGAGCCTGGCCATCACCGTCGTGCTCATCGCGTACTACGCCGAGCACGCCGAGCTCGCGGTGTTCGCGGTGCCGCTCGGGCTGAACGCGGTCTACGCCGCCGTCTCGCTCCGGACGACCACCTACCGCCGCAGGGTCGACGTCGACGCGCACCGGGCGCTCGTCGCGGCCTGGGCCCCGGCTCGGGTGCCGTCGGTCGACGTCTTCCTGCCGAGCTGCGGCGAGGACCTCGAGCTGCTCAGGAACACGTACGTGCACGTCGCGCAGCTGCGGTGGCCGGGCCGGATCGGCGTCTATGTCCTCGACGACTCGGCCCGGCCGGACGTCGAGCTGCTCGCCCGCGAGCACCGGTTCACCTACCTCACCCGGCCCGACCGCGGCCGGATGAAGAAGGCAGGCAACCTCGCCTTCGGGCTCGAGCGGTCCCGCGGGGACCTGGTGCTCGTCCTCGACGCCGACTTCTGCCCGGTACCGGACATGCTCCGCGAGCTCGTCCCGTACTTCGACGAGGAGCGCGTCGGCATCGTCCAGGCCCCGCAGTACTTCGACACCCGCGGCCCCCGCACGTGGCTCGAGCGGGGTGCCGGCTCGGTCCAGGAGATCTTCTACCGCTGGGTGCAGCCGAGCCGGGACGCCGTCGGCGGTGCGATCTGCGTCGGGACGAACGCGCTGTACCGGCGCAGCGCGCTCGACGCCACGGACGGCTTCGCCCAGGTCGACCACAGCGAGGACGTCTACACCGGGGTCGCCCAGCTCAAGCAGGGCTACGACCTGCGCTACGTCCCGGTGCTCGTTGCGAAGGGGCTGTGCCCGGACGGCGTCGCCGGCTTCGTGAGCCAGCAGTACCGCTGGTGCACGGGCTCGATGGCGCTGCTCGCGGACCAGGCCTTCCACAACGCGGGCCTGCCGCTGCGGCAGCGGCTCTGCTTCTGGACCGGCTTCCTCTACTACATCGCCACCGGCATCGCGGTCTTCGCCGGCCCGGCGTCCGCGCTCGTGCTCCTGTGGTTCCTTCCGCAGGAGATCGAACCGGCGCGGTACCTCCCGCTCGTCGCGCTCGCGTGGACGATGTTCTGGCTCTGGAACCGGGTGACCCTCTCCCGCTGGGACCTCAACGTCATGCGGGTCGAGACGCTGTACAGCTTCGCGCACGCCGTCGCGATGTGGCACATGCTGCTCGGGTCGAGCGCAGACTGGGTGCCGACGAACGCCGCGCGCCGCGGCCTGCCGCTGCCGCGCGCGGTCTGCCGGATCACCGCGGGCTGGCTGAGCCTCTTCCTCGTCCTCGGCTGGGTCGGGATCGTCCGCGGCGTGCTCGTCCACGGGATCGACCGCTTCTGGCTGAGCGCCGTCCTCGGCATGCTGAGCACGGTCGTCTTCCTTCCGGTCGTCGTCGTCGCCTGGCCCGAGGCCGCGTTCGAGCGGCTCGTCGCGCCGCGACGGCTGCGTCGCCGGGTCGCGGCCCGGGTCGCCACCCTCCAGGCGCCGCTCGCCCCGGTCGTCCGGCGGCTGGCGGCCGCCCGGGCCGCCACCGCACCGGTCGTCGAGGCCGTCACCTGGCCGGAGGCGCTCGCCGCGGTCTGCCTGTTCGTCGTCGTCCTGCTCCTCGCCGACGGAGCGGTCGATGCCCTGCTGCCGCTGTCGGGAGCACCGTGACCGCGCCCGTGCTCGCCCCGCCGGCCGTCCCGGACCTCGCCCGGGCGCGGCGTCCCGTCGTTCCTCGGCCCCGGCGGGCGGCGCTGACACCGTACGTCCCGCCGCCCGTACTGGCTCCCGCGCCCGCTGCGCCCGAGCCCCGGGTGGCGTTCCGGCCGGACGTCGAGGGGCTGCGCGGGCTGGCCGTGCTCCTCGTCGTCCTCTACCACGGTGGGCTGCCGTGGCTGCCGGGCGGGTTCGTCGGCGTTGACACCTTCTTCGTTGTGTCCGGGTACGTCATCACCTCGCTCCTCGTCGCCGAGGTTCGGCAGGGCGGCGGGGTGGGGCTCGTGGCGTTCTACGCCCGGCGCTGCCGACGGATCCTGCCGGCGGCGGGCTTCGTGCTCGCGGCAACCTGCGCGGCCGGCGCGGTGCTGCTGCCGCCGCTGGCCCGGCTCGACCTCGCCCGGGACGTGGTGGCGAGCGCGTTCTACGGCGCGAACTGGCACTTCATCGCCGAACAGACCGACTACCTGCGCTCGGGCGGCGACCCCAGCCCCGTGCTGCACTACTGGTCCCTCGGCGTCGAGGAGCAGTTCTACCTCCTGTGGCCGGTCGCCTTCGTCGCGGCGCTCGCGGTGGCGCGCCGGCTCCGGATCGGCCGGACGACGGCGCTCGCCGTCGTCCTCACCGCGCTCACCGCTGCATCGTTCGCGGCGAGTCTTCGCTGGACGACGACGTCCGCGCCGTTGGCATACCTGTCGAGCCCGAGCCGGGCCTGGCAGTTCGCCGTCGGCGCCTGGCTCGCGCTGCTCCTGCCCGTCGCCGCCCGACTCCGCGGGCGACTCGCCGGTGCCGTGCGCGTCGTCCTCGGCGTGGTCGGCCTCGCGGCTCTCGGCTGGAGCGCTGCGTCCGTGGACGACGCGCACTATCCCGGGACCGCCGCGCTCGTCCCGACCATGGCCGCCGCGGCGGTCCTCGCCGCCGGCTGCGACCTGCCGGACGCCCCTGCTCGCGGTGTCACCCGGCTGCTGTCCTCGGGTCTGCCGCGCCGGCTCGGGGTCTGGTCGTTCACCTGGTACCTGTGGCACTGGCCGGCGGTCGTGCTCGTCGCAGCCCGATGGGGGGACGTCACCTGGTCGGTCCGGCTCGCCGTCGCCGTCGGTGCCCTGCTGCCGGCCGCACTGACGACCCGGTGGCTCGAGCGTCCGCTGCGCCGCAGCCCGGTGGTCGGGTCCCGGCCCCGGGTCGGGATCGCCCTCGGCGTCGTCGCGACGACGGTGCCGGTCGTCGCCGCGACGCTGCTGACCACCTCGGCGACGGACGACCTCGGCGGGGGCGTCGCGGGCACGACCGCGGTGACGGTCGCCTTCGACGACACCCGGACGTCCGGCGCCGTCGTGCCGACGCCCGTCGCAGCCCGGACCGACTTCCCGACCGGCGGCCAGGCCGGCTGCCTCGCCCTCGACGGTGCGAAGACGAACCCGGCGTGCCGGATCGGCCGGATCTCCGACGCGGGGCCCGTCGTGCTCTTCGGCGACTCGCACGCCGACCAGTGGCTGCCGGCCGTCGTCCGGCTGGCCCGCGCCCGCGGGACGGGCGTCCTCCAGCTGACGAAGGCCGGCTGCCCCGCTCCGGACATCAAGGTCGACGAGGCCGGCGGCCCGGCCGCGCTCGCCGAGTGCGACCGCTGGCGGGAGAACACGTGGCGGCGACTGGAGTCCGGGCCGCGCCCGGCGCTCGTCGTCGTCTCGTCGTTCCTCGGCTACTCCGACCGGACGGCGTTCAAGGCGCAGCAGTGGCGCAGCACCCTGGAGCGGCTCGGCCGGCTCGGCGTCCCGGTGCTCTACGTCGCCGACAACCCCGAGCCGGGGCTCGACGTCCCGGCCTGCGTCTCGGGCGCGCTCGACGACTGGAGCCGGTGCGTCTTCCCGTGGAATACGGCCCGGCGCCCCGACCCCACGGCGGAGTCGGTCCGCGAGGGCCGCTTCCCGGGCGTGTACCTCGTCGACCTCACCGCGCAGATCTGCCCGCCGGTCGCGGGCGCGGGCCGGTGCCCGGCGGTGCGCGGCGGTGTCCTACTCTACCGGGACAACACCCACCTCACCGACACCGCGGTCCGGACGCTCGCCCCGGCCTTCGTGACCGCCGCCCTGCACGAGCTGCCGTGACGCGCTACCAGGTCGCCCGGGAGGCCAGGCCCAGCGCGTACGCCTGCCACCAGGTGCCCGCGAACGGTCCGTCTCGGCACAGCCCGTCGGACTCCCCGGGCACCTTGACCCACAGCAGCGCGTCGACGAGCGGCTCGGCGTGCATCGTGGTCGGTGGGCTGCCGAGTGCCCGTCCTGGGGGGTTGCACCAGTCGAGCGTCCCGGCGTAGGGCCCGCGGCCGTTGCGGCTCGTGTCCACGACGAACGGCACGGGGCCGCCGAGCGCGATGTCGATCCGCTTGCCGTAGGCGACCTCCGACGTCGTCGTGTCGAAGTTGGAGACGTTGAGCGCGAAGCCCCGGGCCCGCAGGACCCCGGCGGCCCGCAACCGCGCCGCCATGACCTCCGCGGGCTGCCAGCGGGCGTTCCCCGCGTCGAGGTAGACCGAGACCTTCGGGTTCCTGCGGAGCGCGTCGACCGCGTAGGAGATCAGCGCGATCCGGACCTGCTGCAGGGCGCTCGTGAGGCAGTCCATGGAGGCCAGGGCGTCCGGTTCGACGACGACGACCGCTCGCCGGCCGGCGAGGCCACGGGCGACCTGGTCCACCCAGGCGCGGTAGCCGGCCGGGGTCGCCAGGCCGCCTGCCGCATACCCGCCGCAGTCGCGCACCGGGGCGCCGTAGACGACGAAGACCGGGACCCCTCCGCCCGCCGCGGCCCGGGTCGAGGTCGCGGCGACGCGGGTGGCGACCGCGGACGTCGGGACCCACTCGCCGAGCCAGGTCGCCTGCGGCCGGGAGGAGATCTTGCGCAGCAGCCCGGCCTGCGCCGGGTTCCGCGCGGCGGTGCCCGCCGCAGCGCGCGCAGCGGCGTTGCCCGGGTCGACCCAGAGCTTCGCGCCGCGCGGTGAGGGGGCGACCAGCCGCGGGTCGGCCTCCGTCGGCGGCTGGCTGCGGACGACGTGGCCGCTCGTCGCGGAGCCGGACGCAGGCAGCACCGCCGGGGCGGCCAGACCGAACACGACCGGTGACAGCACCGCTGCCACGGCCGTCACGACCTGCCCTCTCACCACAGCCGGACTCGTCGTCCGGGCGGCCCCCGACGTGAGCCGTACCGGGCCGGATCACCCCGAGGGGGGCACGGGCGAGGGGTTGCGAGGGATTGTGACGTGCTACGCGTCGTCCTCCGGGACCAGCCAGACCGCGCCGAGCGGCGGCACCCGGAGCACGACGGACGCCGGCCGACCGTGCCACTCCTCCTCGATCGCCTCGACGGCGCCGAGGTTGCCGACGCCCGACCCGCCGTAGCCCTCGGCGTCGGTGTTGAGCACCTCACGCCAGCGACCGGCGAACGGCAGCCCGACCCGGTAGTTCTCGTCCGGGATGCGCGGAGAAGTTGGCGATGCAGACCAGCGGGCGGCGCGGCGCGTCCTAGCGGAGGAACGAGAACGTGTTGTGCGGGGCGTCGTTCGCGTCGATCCACTCGAAGCCGGCGGGCTCGTTGTCGAGTCTCCACAGAGCTGCGGGTGCTCGCGGTAGACGCGCGTTGAGGTCGCGGACGAGCTGCTGCAGGCCGGCGTGCCACGGGGTCTCCTCGCAGCCACCAGTCGAGGCTGCGGGACTCGCGCCCACTCGGCCTCCTGGCCGAGCTCGGCGCCCATGAACAGCAGCTGCTTGCCCGGGTGCGCCCACATGAACGCGAGGTAGGCGCGGACGTTGGCGAGCTGCTGCCACCGGTCGCCCGGCATCTTGCGCAGCAGCGAGCCCTTGCCGTGCACGACCTCGTCGTGGCTGATCGGCAGCACGAAGTTCTCGGTGAACGCGTACATCATCGAGAACGTCATCTGGTGGTGGTGGTACTGGCGGTGGATCGGCTCCTTGCTCATGTAGATGCAGCGAGTCGTGCATCCAGCCCATGTTCCACTTCAGGCCGAAGCCGAGGCCGCCGAGGTGGGTCGGCCGGGTGACGCCCGGGCCACGCGGTGGACTCCTCGGCGATCATCACGATCCCCGGGCACCCGCTTGTAGGCGGTCGCGTTCGTCTCCTGGAGGAACGCACACCGCCTCGAGGTTCTCGCGGCCGCCGTAGATGTTCGGCACCCACTCGCCGTCCTTGCGGGAGTAGTCGAGGTAGAGCATCGAGGCGACGGCGTCCACCCGCAGCCCGTCGATGTGGAACTCCTCGAGCCAGTACAGGGCGTTGGCGACGAGGAAGTTGCGGACCTCGGTGCGGCCGAAGTCGAAGACGAGCGTGCCCCACTCGGGGTGCTCGCCGCGGCGCGGGTCGGCGTACTCGTAGAGCGGCTCGCCGTCGAAGCGGGCCAGCGCCCACTCGTCCTTCGGGAAGTGCGCGGGCACCCAGTCGACGATGACGCCGATCCCGGCCTGGTGCAGGCGGTCGACGAGGTGGCGGAAGTCGTCCGGGTGCCCGAACCGCGCCGTCGGCGCGTAGTACGAGGTGACCTGGTAGCCCCACGACCCGCCGAACGGGTGCTCGGCGACGGGCATGAACTCGACGTGGGTGAACCCGAGGTCCTTGACGTAGCCGACGAGCTGGTCGGCGAGGTCGCGGTAGCGACAGGCCCTGCCGCCACGAGCCGAGGTGCACCTCGTAGACGCTCATCGGCCTCGTCGATGCGGGTCGCGGCTGCGCCCGGGCCGTCATCCACGTCGTCGTCGCCCCACGTGTACGGCGACTCGACGACGACGCTCGCCGTCGCCGGTGGCACCTCGGTGCCGAACGCCATCGGGTCGGCCTTCTGCCGCCAGTAGCCCGTCCCGGCCGAGGATCTCGAACTTGTACCGGGTGCCCGCGCCGATACCCGGCACGAACAGCTCCCAGACCCCGATCGACCCGAGGCTGCGCATCGCGTGCCCGCGCCCGACCCAGTGGTTGAAGTCGCCGACGACCCGGACCGCCTGGGCGTTCGGCGCCCAGACCGCGAACGCGGTGCCGGTGACGTCGCCCATCGCCGCCGGCGGTAGTGGCGCACATGCGCGCCGAGGACGTCCCACAGCTGCTCGTGCCGGCCCTCGCCGATGAGGTACAGGTCGATCTCGCCGAGCGTCGGCAGGTACCGGTACGGGTCGTCGACCCGGGCGGTGCCGATCCCGTCGTACGTGACGTCGAGCCGGTAGTCGGGGACCGTGCTCGCCGGCAGGACCGCGACCCAGATGCCGTCCCACTCGTGCTCCATGGGCACGACGGAGCCGTCCGGCTGGACGACCGCGACGGACGCCGCGAACGGGCGCTGCGCGCGGACCGTGACGTGCCCGCCGTGCGGGTGGGCGCC
Organism: uncultured Actinomycetota bacterium; assembly: GCA_963750565.1. Taxonomy (GTDB): domain Bacteria; phylum Actinomycetota; class Actinomycetes; order Actinomycetales; family Kineosporiaceae; genus R-H-3. Next base: position 279,088 of record CAVVRA010000005.1, read on the forward strand.
GAGTACCGAGTGCGGGGTGTGGTGCGCCCCCGCCGCGACCCGGGCGAGCGTCTCGGCGTCGACCGGCGCGGCCTCCACGCCGGCCGGCCGGTTCGGGTGGATCCGGGGGATCCCGCCCGCCGGGGTCTGCGCGGCGGCGTCCGCGGCGGCCCGCTCCTGGGAGGTGGTCTCCGGGACGAGGTCCGGCGGGGTCGAGGCGCCGGGTCCGGACGTCGTGACGACCGGGCCTCGGGGCGGAGGCGCCGGGGTCTTCGGGCCGGCCGGCCGCGACGCGGCGGCCGGGACTGCCGCCGGCGCGGGCGCCGTCTCGGGTGCCGCCGTGGCCCCGTTCGCCGGGATACCGGCGGTCGTCTCCGGGAGGTCTGCTGCGCGCGGTTCGTCGGCCATGGGCGGCAGTCTTTCGTCATCGACGCCCCCGCGCCAACGTCTGTGGCCCGGTGCGTCGCCGGCGGGATCCCGCCGCGACCGCCGCGACCTCCTGACGCGCCGTTCACCCGGCGCCTGCCGCGGGCACGGCAGCATGGTCGCCGTGGTGGATCCCAGCCCTGCGTCGGCGGCTCCGGCGGGTCTCGGCACCGTCCTCGTCGTCGAGGACGAGCCGGCGATCGCCGACCTCGTCCGCACATACCTCGAGCGCGAGCGGTTCGCAGTCCGCGTCGTCGGGGACGGCGTGACGGCGCTCGACGCGGTCCGTCGCGGCCGCCCGAGCATCGTCCTGCTCGGCGTCGGGCTGCCAGGCATGGACGGCACCCAGGTGTGCCGTTCGGATGCGGGAGGCGGGGACTGGACCCCAGCGGCTCGCCGGGCGACGCGGCGACGCACGGTCGCTCGCCCGCCTGGAGGCCCGGATCGCGCAGGCAGAGGCCGCCGGGACGACCGACGTCGCGAAGGCGCTCCGGGCCCGGCTGAAGGCCCGCCATGACCTCGAGCAGCTGCTGCCCGGCCGGATCGAGCAGCTGAAGAAGGCGCAGGTGGGCATCTGCATCGACCTCGCGGCCGCGATGAAGGCGGCGAGGTGACCGCACGCCGCCCACCGTCCGGCATCGTCCGGGCGGGGGCGACCGGAGCCGACCGGGGGGCGACCGGGGGGCGACCGGACGCGGGGGCGGGTCGTCAGCCGGTTGTCGGGAGCAGCCGCCGGACGGCGTGCAGCGGCACCGCGAGCCACCCCGGCCGGTTGCGGATCTCGTAGACGACCTCGTAGAGCGCCTTGTCGAGCTCGAGGGCCCGCAGCAGCGCGGCGTCCGCCCGCGGGTCGCGGCCGCCGGCGTCCGCGTAGCCGTCGAGGAACGCCTCGCGGCAGCCGGCCGCCCAGGCGTCGGCGGCCGCGACCCGCGGGTCGCCGTCCGGCAGGTCGACGGTCGCATGCCGGGCCGCGTAGTCGAAGGACCGCAGCATCCCCGCGACGTCCCGGAGCGCGAGGTCGGGGGCGAGCCGCTCCGCGAGCGGACGCAGCGGCTCGCCCTCGAAGTCGAGGAGGACCCAGCCGCGGCCGGGGGAGTGCAGCACCTGGCCGAGGTGGTAGTCGCCGTGGACCTGCTGGAGCAGCAGGCCCTTCGTGTCCGTCGTCCGGACTGCGTCGACGGCCCGGCGGGCGGCCTCGGCCCGGTCGGCGAGCTGGGGGGCCTGCGCGACCGCCCAGCCGACCCGGTCGCGCAGGCCGTCCGCGAGGGCGGCGAGCAGGTCGGGGGTGGCCCGCCGGGTCGGCAGCGCCGCGGCGAGCGCGGTGTGCACCTGCGCGGTCGCGGCGCCGAGCCCTCGGGCCTGCTCCTCGAACCCGGCGCCGGCGTCGACGGCCCGGCAGGCCACCCGCCAGGCGTCCTCGCTGCCGTCGAGGAACTCCGTGGCGACGGCGAGGTCGCCACGCACGAGCGTGCCGTCCGGGCCGGGCCAGGTGCCCTCGACCCAGCCCACCGGGGCGGGCACCCGCGCGCAGCCGGCCGCCGCGAGGGCGGACTGGACGACGACGTCCGGGTTGTCCCCGGCCGCCAGCACCCGGAACAGCTTGACGATCGACGGCGAGGGACCGCCGACGACGACAGAGGTGTTCGACTGCTCGCCGGAGAGCACCTTGGCCGGCGCGTCCGGGTCGAGCGGGCGGCCGCCCGGCTGCCGGACGCCGCGCGCGCGGCCCGAGCGGGGACCGTCGATGCCGACCGCCCGGCCGCCCGCGACGATCAGCCGCAGCCAGGCCCGGACGAAGGCGGGGTCGTGAAGTCCGTCGTAGACCCAGCGCCGGCCGCGTGCCGGGTCCTCGAAGGTGCCGACGAGGGCGGGTTCGAGGCCCGGCACGGGCGCGGCCCGGTCGCTGAGCGGCACCTGGTAGACGGTCCGGCCGCCCGGGGCGTCCGCCGCCGCAGTGACCGTGACGAGGTGGATCTCGAAGCAGGCGCGTCCGCCGTCGTCCTGCCGGTCCACCCGGTTCGCGCCGTCCGCGCCGTCCGCGCCGTCCGCGCCGTCCGCGCCGTCCGACGGTCCGTCCGCGAGCCGCCAGCCGCCGACCCGCTGCAGCGCGACGTTCCCGCCGCCCTTCGCCGCGAACCACCGCTGCTGCGGCAGCCACCCGGCAAGGAGGGCGGTGAGCTCGTCGTGGGGGCCGGACGTCGTCACGCGCTGGTCGTCCCCGTCGCGACAGGTCGCTCGAGCGTCAGCCAGAAGAAGTCCCGGGAACCCAGGGTCACCGGGAGCACGCCGTCGTCCGGTACGGGCGCGAAGCCCGTGCCGCCGAAGATGTCCGAGATCGCCGCCCCGGCGTGACCGGGCAGCGACAGCCGGGTGCCCTGCGGGGAGTGGGACAGGTTGTTCACGCACAGCACCGCCTCCGGTGCCTCGCCGGAGACGTCGTCGTCGAGCACCCGCAGGTACGCCAGGACGTGCGGGTTGTCCGCCTCGACGGCTTCGAACGTGCCGAGCCCGAACACCGGGTGCCGCCTGCGGACGGCGAGCATCGCGCGCGTCCAGTGCAGCAGCGACGCGGACGTCGCGAGCTGGGCCTCCACGTTGACCGCGCCGTAGTGGTACGCGAGGGACTGCACGACCGGCAGGTACAGCTTGCCGGGGTCGGCGGCGGAGAAGCCCGCGTTGCGGTCGGGCGTCCACTGCATCGGGGTCCGGACCGAGTCCCGGTCCGCGAGCCAGATGTTGTCGCCCATCCCGATCTCGTCGCCGTAGTACAGGTACGGGCTGCCGGGCAGCGACAGAAGCAGGGCGTTGATGAGCTCGAGCTCGGCGCGGCTGTTGTCGAGCAGGCTCGCGAGCCGCCGCCGGATGCCGATGTTCGCGCGCATCCGCGGGTCGGGCGCGTACCACCCGTACATCGCGGCGCGCTCCTCCGTGGTGACCATCTCGAGGGTGAGCTCGTCGTGGTTGCGCAGGAACGTCCCCCACTGCGCGCCCTCGGGGATGGCCGGGGTGCCCTCGAGGATGTCGATGATCGGGGCGGCCTTCTCCTCGCGCAGCGCGTAGTAGATCCGCGGCATGACGGGGAAGTGGAAGGCCATGTGGCACTCGGGTTCGGCCTCGGTGCCGAAGTACTCGACGACGTCCTTGGGCCACTGGTTCGCCTCGGCGAGCAGGATCCGGCCGGGGTACTTGTCGTCGACGAGCCGCCGGACCCGGCGGATGAAGTCGTGCGTCCTCGGCAGGTTCTCGCAGTTGGTCCCCTCCTCCTCGAAGAGGTAGGGGATCGCGTCGAGCCTGACGCCGTCGATGCCGACGTCCATCCAGAACGTGATGACGTCGAGGACGGCCTCCTGCACCGACGGGTTCTCGAAGTTGAGGTCCGGCTGGTGGCTGAAGAACCGGTGCCAGTAGTACTGCCGCCGGACCGGGTCGAACGTCCAGTTGCTCGTCTCGGTGTCGACGAAGATGATCCGCGCGTCGGCGTACCGGTCGTCGGTGTCCGACCACACGTAGAAGTTGCCGTACGGCCCGTCGGGGTCGCTGCGGCTCGCCTGGAACCACGGGTGCTGGTCGCTCGTGTGGTTGACGGCGAGGTCGGTGATGACCCGCAGGCCGCGGGCGTGCGCCTGCGCGACGAGCTCGCCGAAGTCCGGCAGGGTGCCGAACTCGGGGAGCACCGCGCAGTAGTCGCTGATGTCGTAGCCGCCGTCCTTGAGCGGGGAGGCGTAGAACGGCGGCACCCAGATGCAGTCGACCCCGAGCCACTGGATGTAGTCGAGCTTCGAGATCAGCCCGGTGAAGTCCCCCGACCCGGACCCGTTGGAGTCGGCGAAGGCGCGGACGAGCACCTCGTAGAACACCGCCTTGCGATACCAGTTGGGGTCGTTCCGCAGCCCCGGCCCGGTGAGCTCCAAGCCCTGCACCTAGATCCTCCTGAGGTGGAACACGTGGGCGGGCTGGATGTGAGGGTCCAGCCGCACGTAGTTGTACTCGCCCCAGCGGTACGTGTCCCCCGTCATGAGGTCGTGGACGGTGTACGTGTCGTTGTAGTCCATCCCGAGCGCCGGCATGTCGATCTTCACCGTGGTCTCCCGGGCCCCGTGCGGGTCGAGGTTCACGACGACGATCATGCAGTCCTCGCGGCCGGAGGGCGACACGTCTGCGGTGAGCCGGCGGGAGTAGACGAGGATCTGGTCGTCGTAGGCCTCGTGGAAGGTCGTGCCGCGCAGCTGCTGCAGCGCCGGGTGGTCGCGCCGGACCTGGTTGAGCCGGGCGAGGTACCGCGCGATCGAGCGGCCCTCGTTCGCCCCGCCGGGCTCGTAGCTCGCCCAGTCCCGCGGCCGGTACTGGTACTTCTCGCTGTCGAGGTACTCCTCGCTGCCGTGCCGGACGGCGACGTGCTCGCACAGCTCGTAGCCGGAGTACATGCCCCAGCACGGTGACAGCGTCGTCGCGAGAACGGCGCGCAGCTTGAACGCCGCAGGCCCGCCGTACTGGAGGAACTCGTGGAGGATGTCCGGGGTGTTGGGCCAGAAGTTCGGCCGCATGTAGGCGGCCGGCTCGCCGGTGAGCTCGGTGAGGTACTCGGTGAGCTGGGTCTTCGTGGTGCGCCAGGTGAAGTACGTGTACGACTGCTGGAAGCCGATCTTACCGAGGGTGTGCATCATCGCCGGCCGGGTGAACGCCTCGGCGAGGAAGATCACCTCGGGGTACCGGTCGTTGACCGTGCCGATGAGCCACTCCCAGAACTCGACCGGCTTGGTGTGCGGGTTGTCGACCCGGAACACCGTGACCCCGTGCGCGATCCAGTGCTCCACGACGCGCAGGATCTCGGCGTAGATGCCGGCCGGGTCGTTGTCGAAGTTCACCGGGTAGATGTCCTGGTACTTCTTCGGCGGGTTCTCCGCGTACGCGATGGTCCCGTCGACCCGGGTGGTGAACCACTCGGGGTGCTCGCGGGCCCACGGGTGGTCCGGCGCGCACTGCAGCGCGAGGTCGAGCGCGACCTCCAACCCGTGCTCCCTCGCGGATCCGACGAAGTGGTCGAAGTCCTCGATCGTCCCGAGGTGGGGGTGGACGGCGTCGTGCCCGCCCTCGTCGGAGCCGATCGCCCACGGCACGCCCGGGTCGTGCGGGCCGGGGTTGAGGGTGTTGTTCGGGCCCTTGCGGTTCACCCGGCCGACAGGGTGGATCGGCGGCAGGTAGACGATGTCGAAGCCCATCGAGGCGATGACCGGCAGCCGCGTCTCGGCCTGCTGGAACGTGCCGGAGACCCAGGTCTGGCTCTGCTCGTCCACGTGTGCGCCCTCCGACCGGGGGAACATCTCGTACCACGACGAGAACAGCGCGAGCCGGCGCTCGACGCGCAGCGCGTACGTCGCCGACGCGGAGACGAGGTCGCGCAGCGGGCTGCGGGTCAGCGCGAGCTCGACCTCCGGCGACGTGCCGGCGGCGAGCCGAGCCTGGGCGGGCCGGTCCGGGTCGCGCAGCGCGGTGATGGCGTCCCGCAGGACCCGGGCGCCGCCGAGCGACGGCCCGGCCTCGTCGATGGCCCGCTCGAGGACCCGGGCACCCTCCTCGAGCATGAGCTCCACGTCCTGCTCGGCCGCGATCTTCACGACCGCGTTGTGCTCCCATGTGCCGTAGGGGTCGCTCCAGCCCTCGACCCGGAACGACCACATGCCCTGCCGGTCCGGGACGACGGTCGCACCCCAGCGGTCGGTGCCCGGCGCGAGCGGCGTCATCCGCACCCGGGAAGCCTCCGCGCCGCCCGGGTCGACGAGGACGGCGGTCGCGGCGACCACGTCGTGACCCTCGCGGAAGACGGTCGCCTCGATTGGGACCGGCTCGCCGACGACCGCCTTGGCCGGCCAGCGGCCGCCGTCGACGACCGGCGTCACGGCGAGCACCGGGATCCGGCCGACGACGGGCGACCCGGGCGCGGTGGCGCGCACGAGCGGCTCGACCGTCCCGGTGGCCCCGGCCGTCCCGGTCCCTCCGTCGGCTGTCGCCGCGGGCAGGTCGGTCGTCCCGGCACCCGCCGGGGTGGTCCCGCTCGCCCCGGCGCCGGTCCTGGCTGCTGCCTCGGTCATGACACAACCTCACCATTCACGTCGGCGGGGTGCAGCCGCACCCGCGCGGGCTCTCCAGCGAACCGTCGTCGCTGAGTCGGCACAATCGGTCGGTAACTTCAGCGTTCGCCCGCCCGGGTCTTGACAGGTCGCGGAGCCGGCTCGCCGGACCGGGGCGGACGGGCGGTACGGCGGGTCGGAACAGGGGTCGGAACAGGGGTCGGAACAGGGGTCGGAACAGGGGTCGGAACAGGGGTCGGAACAGGGGCCGGAACGGGGGTCGGGCAGGAGCCGCCCGAGGACCCGGCCGTTGGTTCGTTGGGCGGGACAGGATAGGACAGGGTGGGACAGGCCGGGGCAGGTGGCGGAGCCGGGGTGGCGCGCGCTCGGGCCGGTGCGGACGTCGGAAGATCACGCAACGCATCGGAAAACCGGCAATCTTCGTCACGGAGTGCGACCGAACGTCGTCGCCGGAGAGGGCTGACACGGCGTCCGGCTGCGTGCCGTCACTGCCCTGAACGTACCGGTCCCGGGTTGGGTAGCAAACGTTTACACACCGCACGTTCCACGACGCATTGCAAGCGCTTCCAACTTCCCGACCGGTCTTCCGCGGCAGCCAGTCGTGCGGTGTGACCTGCCGTACGCTGCCCGCGTGAGAGCCATCCGTCGCTTCACCGTCCGCACCGTGCTACCCGCGCCGATCGCGGCGCTGGGCGACCTCGCGAGCAACCTGCGCTGGTCCTGGCACCCGCCGACGTGTGATCTCTTCGCCGCCCTCGACCCCGAGCGCTGGGCCGCCTCCCGGTACGACCCGGTCGCCCTCCTCGGCGCCCTGTCTCCCGAGGAGCTCGACGCCCTCGCGTCCGACCCGCAGTTCGTCGCCCGCGTCTCGGCGGCCGCCGACGACCTGCACACCTACCTCACCGAGCCGCGCTGGTACCAGCACCTCGGCGACGAGGTGCCGAAGGGCATCGCGTACTTCTCGCCCGAGTTCGGCATCACCGCGGTGCTGCCCCAGTACTCCGGGGGCCTCGGCATCCTCGCCGGCGACCACCTCAAGTCGGCGAGCGACCTCGGTGTGCCGATCATCGGTGTCGGGCTGCTCTACCGGCACGGGTACTTCAAGCAGTCTCTGTCCCGCGAGGGCTGGCAGCAGGAGACCTATCCGATCCTCGACCCGAACGAGCTGCCGATCGCGCTCGTCCGAGAGGCGGAGGGCACCCCGGCCTCCGTGACGGTCGGGCTCCCCGGCGGACGCACCCTCACCGCGCACATCTGGCGGGCGCAGGTCGGCCGGGTGCCGCTGCTCCTGCTCGACTCCAACGTCGAGCAGAACGACGAGGCGGCCCGGGCCATCACCGACCGGCTCTACGGCGGCGGCGGCGAGCACCGCCTGCAGCAGGAGATGCTGCTCGGGATCGGCGGTGTCCGCGCCCTACGGGTGTGGTCGCGGCTCACCGGTGCGCCGGCCCCGGACGTCTACCACACGAACGAGGGTCACGCCGGCTTCCTCGGGCTCGAGCGGATCCGCGAGCTCGTCACGGAGGAGGGCCGCACGTTCGACGAGGCGCTCGAGGTCGCCCGCGCGGGCACCATCTTCACGACGCACACCCCGGTCCCCGCGGGGATCGACCGCTTCGGCCGTGACCAGATGGAGGCGTTCTTCGGCGGCGACAACACCGAGCCGGGCGTCCCCGTCGAGCGGATCCTCGCCCTCGGCGCGGAGGACTATCCCGGTGGCGACCCGAGCGTGTTCAACATGGCGGTCATGGGCCTGCGTCTCGCGCAGCGGGCCAACGGTGTGAGTCGCGCTCCACGGCGTCGTGAGCCGCGAGATGTTCGACGGCCTGTGGCCGGGGTTCGACCCGGGCGAGGTGCCGATCACGCTCGATCACGAACGGCGTGCACGCCCCGACCTGGGTCGACCGGCGGGTCGTCGAGCTCGGCGAGAAGTACCTCGGCCCGCAGATCACGAGCGAGGCGCGCGGCTGGGAGGGCGTCGACCGGATCCCCGACGAGGAGATCTGGACCGTCCGCCGCCAGATGCGGGTCTCGCTCGTCGAGGAGGCCCGCAAGCGGGTGCGGTCCTCGTGGCTCAAGCGTGGTGCGAGCCCCGCGGAGCTCGGTTGGGTCGACGGCGTCCTCGACCCCGACGTCCTGACGATCGGGTTCGCGCGCCGGGTGCCGACGTACAAGCGGCTCACCCTCATGCTCCGCGACCCCGACCGGCTGCGCCGCCTGCTGCTGCACCCGCAGCGGCCCGTCCAGCTCGTCATCGCCGGCAAGTCCCACCCGGCCGACGACCACGGCAAGAAGCTCATCCAGCAGATGGTCCGGTTCGCCGACGACCCGGCGGTCCGGCACCGTATCGTCTTCCTCCCGAACTACGACATCGCGATGGCGCTGTCGCTGTACCCGGGCTGCGACGTCTGGCTGAACAACCCGCTGCGGCCCTTCGAGGCCTGCGGCACGTCGGGGATGAAGGCCGCGCTCAACGGCGGCCTCAACCTGTCGATCCTCGACGGCTGGTGGGACGAGTGGTACGACGGCGAGAACGGCTGGGCGATCCCGACCGCGGACGGCGTCGACGACCCGGACCACCGCGACGACCTCGAGGCCGCGGCGCTCTACGACCTCATCGAGGGCTCGGTGGCGCCGCGGTTCTACGACCGCGACGAGCGGGGCCTGCCGACCCGCTGGCTCGAGATGGTCCGGCACACGCTGTCGTCCCTCGGGCCCAAGGTGCTCGCGAGCCGGATGGTCGCCGACTACGTGACCACGCTGTACGTGCCCGCGGCCGACGCGCGGGCGGACGACGTCCCCGGGCGTGGCCAAGGAGCTGGCGACGTTCAAGGCGCGGGTGCGGCGGCAGTGGCCGTCGGTCCGGGTCGACCACGTCGAGTCCGACGGGGTGAGCGACAGCCCGCAGGTCGGCGACGAGGTGACGCTGCGCGCGTTCGTGTCCCTCGGCGAGCTGTCGCCGGAGGACGTCGACGTCCAGGTCGTCTACGGGCGGGTCACGCCGTCCGACACCCTTGTCGACACCGCGACGGCGACCCTCTGGCACGCCGAGGCGTACGAGGCGGGCCGGCACCGCTTCGACGGTGCGCTCAAGCTGCGCCGCACCGGCCCGTTCGGCTACACGGTCCGGGTGCTGCCGCGGACCGACCTGCTGGCGTCGCCGGCCGAGCTGGGCCTCGTCACCAACGCGTAGCCCGGCCACTGCGGCCACATCCGCCGGTCACATCCGCCGGTCACGGCCGCGGCGTGGTCCGGCTCAGCCGTGACGCAGCCGGCGGTGCGATGCGTAGACCCGCAGCGAACTCGCGTCGACGGTCACGGCGGACCCGCCGCGGCTCTCGACCTGCTCGGCCGGGGTCGGCGGGCGGTCCTGCGCACTGTCCCAGAGGAGCCGGTACCAGCGGGCCCACGGTGCGCCGGGCAGCCGGACGTCGACCGGGTGCGGCGCGCCCTGGACGACGACGAGCAGCGACCCGTCGCTGTGCTCGCCGCGCCCGTCGGGCACGACGGCGTGCAGGTACATGAGGAGGACCCGCTGGTCGGGTCGTGCCAGCGCTCGTGCTCCATCTCGGTGCCGTCGGCGGCGAACCACGCGAGGTCCTTCGTGCCGCCACGCGTGCACCGGGCGACCGGCGAAGAAGCGGTCCTGGCGGAGCACGGGGTACTCCCTGCGCAGGGCGAGCAGGTACCGGGTCGTCTCGAGGAGGTCCTGCTGCCACGGCGCGAGGTCCCAGTCGACCCAGGAGATCTCGTTGTCCTGGCCGTAGGCGTTGTTGTTGCCGCCCTGGCTGCGGCCGAGCTCGTCACCGGCGACGAGCATCGGGACACCGGTCGCGAGCAGCAGGGTGCCGACGAGGTTGCGCGCCGTCCTGCGCCGTGCCGCGAGCACGGCCTGGTCGTCCGTCGGGCCCTCGACGCCGTGGTTCCACGACCGGTTGTCGGACGTGCCGTCCCGGTTGTCCTCGCCGTTCGCGAGGTTGTGCTTGACGTCGTAGGCGGTGAGGTCGGCGAGGGTGAACCCGTCGTGCGCCGTGACGAAGTTGACCGAGGCGAGCGGGCCGCGGGAGGCGGAGAAGACGTCGGCCGAGCCGGCGAGCCGGGTCGCGAGGTCCCGGACGCCGCCGCCGGACTGGCCGTGCGCGACCCGGCGGCCGCCGACGAGCCAGAAGTCGCGCACGCTGTCCCGGAACCGGTCGTTCCACTCCGCGAACGGCGGCGGGAACTGCCCGGTCCGCCAGCCGTGCGGTCCGACGTCCCACGGCTCGGCGATGAGCTTGACGCCGCGCCGATGCACGGGGTCGGTCGCGGGCCGCGACGAGGAACGGGTGGTCGGGGTCGTAGCCGTCCCGGCCCCGGGCGAGCGTGGTCGCGAGGTCGAAGCGGAACCCGTCGACGTGCATCTCGGCGACCCAGTACCGCAGCGAGTCCAGCGCGATCTGGACGACCCGCGGTTCGCGGAAGTCGAGGCTGTTGCCGCACCCCGTCGTGTCGACGTGCTCGCCGTGGCCGTCGAGCCGGTAGTACGTCGCGGCGTCCAGGCCGCGCCAGGACAGCGTCGGGCCGCCGTTGCCGCCCTCGCACGTGTGGTTGTAGACGACGTCGAGCATGACCTCGATCCCCGCGGCGTGCAGGAGCCTGACCATCCCCTTGAACTCCTCGACGACGCCGAGCGGGTCGGTCGTCGCCGCGTACCCCGGGTGCGGGGCGAAGAACCCGAGGGTGCTGTACCCCCAGTAGTTCTGGACGCCACGCCGCACGAGCGGGGGCTCGTCGCCGATCAGCGTGCACGGGGAGCAGCTCGACGGTCGTCACGCCGAGGGAGAGCAGGTGCTCGACGGTCGCCGGGTGCGCCAGGCCGGCGTACGTGCCGCGCAGGTGCTCCGGCACGCCGGGCAGCCGCTTCGTGAGGCCGCGCACGTGCGCCTCGTAGATGACGGTGTCCGCCCACGGGACGTCCGGGCTGGTCGTCGCCGTCCCACGCGAAGTCGTCGCCGGCGACGACAGCGAGCGGCACGTACGGCGCGGAGTCGCGGTGGTCGGCGACGGTCGGGTCGCCGTGGAGCTGGGCGTCGACCGCGTGCCCGAAGAGCTCGGGGACGAGGCGGAGCGGGGTGTCCACCGTGCGGGCGTACGGGTCGAGGAGGAGCTTCGCGGCGTTGTGCCGGTGCCCGCGCGCCGGCTCCCAGCGGCCGTGGACCCGCAGCCCGTACGCGGTGCCGACGGGGACGTCGGGGACGTAGGCCGTGCCAGACGCCGTGGGTCGTCCCGGTCAGCGGGACCCGGCGCTCGGAGACCACGTGCGGGGCGAGCGGTCCGGTGTTCACCCGCTCGACGAGGCACAGCTCGACGGCGTCCGCGTGCGCGGCGAGGACGGCCACGTCGACGCCGCCGGCACGGGGGTGCACGCCGAGACGGTGGTGGCGAGCGCGCGCGGACACGACGGGCAGTCTGCCCGACGCCTCGGACGACCGCCTCGGCGGCGGCCCGAGCGTGTCGGGGCCGGGCCGGGCGGCCGGCCGCGGAGGCGGGGGCGGCGTCCCACGGCCGGCCACCGGCCCGCCGGATAGGTTTGGCGTGTGAGCGACCCGACGTCCCTGCCCAGCTTCCCGCCCCCGATGGACGAGCACCCGCTGCGCGGCCGCGTGCTCGACGCGCTCCTCGACGAGGGCTACCGGCCGGCGATCGACGAGGACGGCGACGTGGCGCTCAAGGCGCAGGGCCAGCAGCTCTTCGTCCGGTGCATCGACTCGGTGCCGCCGCTCATGCGGGTGTTCGGCCAGTGGCAGATCGGCGACGAGGTCCCGGGGGACGAGCTCGTCCGGCTGCGCGCCGCGAACGCGGTCACGGGGGCGCTCAACCTCGTGAAGACGACCGTCCACGAGGACCGGCTCGTCGTCGCCGTCGACCTCGTCGTCTCCGACGGCCTGGACCTGGGGTCCCTGCTCGTTGCGACCGTCGACGCCGTCGTCGGCTCGGTCCAGACGTGGCACGCGACGGTCCGGGAGATGACCGGCGAGCGCGGCGAGCGGAGTCCCGCTCGGGTGACCTCCCTCGCACCGGACCGTCGGCGGCACTGGGTAGGCTCGCGGGGTCCGCACCGACGCGAGGAGGCGACGTGAGCGAAGGCAGCGGCGGCACGGGGGGCACGGCCGGCGTGGCACCCCGCGAGGACCCGGCACAGGGCGCGGACGTCGTGTGGTCCGGCGCGGTCGTCCGGCTCGAGGTCGGCGCGGGGATCGGCACGATCCGGCTCGACCGGCCCAAGGTCAACGCGCTCGACGCGGCGATGCAGGAGGAGATCCGGGAGGCGGCCGGCCGCGCGGCCGGCCGCCGGGACGTCGCCGCGGTCGTCGTCTACGGCGGCGAGCGGGCGTTCGCCGCCGGTGCGGACATCAAGGAGATGCAGGCGATGTCGTACGTCGACATGGTCGAGCGCTCCGGGGCACTCCAGTCGGCCTTCACCGCCGTCGCCGAGATCCCCAAGCCGACCGTCGCGGCGATCACCCGCTACGCACTCGGCGGTGGCTGTGAGCTCGCGCTCTGCTGCGACTTCCGGGTCGCGGGGGTATCGGCGAAGCTCGGGCAGCCGGAGATCCAGCTCGGCATCATCCCGGGGGCGGGCGGCACCCAGCGACTCGCGAGGCTCGTCGGCCCGGCGCAGGCCAAGGACCTCATCTTCTCCGGCCGGTCCGTCGACGCGGCGCAGGCGCTCGCGATCGGGCTCGTCGACGAGGTCGTCCCGGACGCCGAGGTGTACGCGGCGGCGCGACGGCGCGTCGCGCGGTACGTCCGGGGCCCCGCGGTCGCGTTGCGGGCCGCGAAGCAGGCGGTCGACCACGGCCTCGACGTCGACCTCGCGACCGGTCTGGAGATCGAGCGGCAGCTGTTCGCCGGTCTCTTCGCGACCCGGGACCGGGAGGTCGGCATGACCTCGTTCGTCGAACACGGCCCGGGCAAGGCGGTGTTCGAGGGGCGCTGAGCAGTTCCGACGGCGCAGGTCCCGCGGCGCCGAGCAGTGTGGTGCGGCACGTCATGGGCGAGCAGGTGAGGATCTTCTACTCTCGGTAACAATGGTCAGGTGCGCGCGGACGCCGGTCCGTCGCGACGAGTCGTCGGCCGCACGCCGGCCGGGTGAGCCAGGAGGTCGTGCAGGAGCATGAAGATCGTCGTTGTGTGAAGCACGTGCCGGACGCCCAGGGTGACCGCCGGTTCGCCGGCGGACAACACGGTCGACCGGGCCGGGGTCGACGGGCTGCTGTCCGAGCTCGACGAGTACGCGGTCGAGGAGGCGTTGAAGCTCGCCGAGACGCGCGAGGGGTCGACGGTGACCGTGGCTGACCGTGGGGCCGGACGCCGCGAGTGACGCGATCCGCAAGGCGCTGCAGATGGGCGCGGACGCGGGCGTGCACGTGGTCGACGACGGCGATGCACGGGTCCGACGCGTTCGCGACCTCGCTTGGTGCTGGCGAAGGCGATCGGGACTGCTGGAGTACGACCTCGTCCTGACCGGGATGGCCTCGACCGACGCCGGGATGAGCGTGGTGCCGGCGATGCTCGCCGAGCGGCTCGGGCTGCCGCAGGTGACCTTCGCGGGCGTCGCTGGAGGTGGACGGCGACGGGCCGGGCGCCACGGTGCGGATCGAGCGCGACGGCGACACCTCCACGGAGGTCGTCGAGTCGACGCTGCCGGCTCTGGTGTCGCGTGACGGACCAGATCAACGAGCCGCGCTACCCGTCGTTCAAGGGGATCATGGCGGCGAAGAAGAAGCCGGTGACGACACTGTCGCTGGCCGACCTCGGGGTCGAGCCCGGACGAGGTCGGCCTGGCGGCGGCGTGGACCGCGGTGGACGTCGGTCGACGGCGCGGCCACCGCGGCAGGCGGGCACGGTCGTGACCGACGAGGGCGACGGCGGCGTGAAGCTGGTGGAGTTCCTCGCCGGCGCGAAGCTCGTCTGAGGAGAACCGACGGACTGGGAGGCTATCGATGGCGCAGGTTCTGGTTCTCGTCGACCACGTCGACGGTGCGGTGCGCAAGACGACGTTCGAGCTGCTGACGCTCGCGCGCGCGGCTGGGCGAGCCGGCGGCGGTGTTCGTCGGCGACGGCGGGGACGCCGCGGTCGAGAACGCTGAGCGCGCTCGGTGAGTACGGCGCGACCACGGTCTACACGGTCGGCGGCGGACGTCGACGACTACCTCGTGCTGGCCAAGGCGGAGGCGCTGCAGGCGGTCGTCGAAGCCGCCGGCGGAGCGGGCGGCCTCGCGGCGGTGCTGGTGCCCTCGTCCGCGGAGGGCAAGGAGATCGCGGCCCGGCTCGCGATCAGGCTCGACTCCGGCCTGATCACCGACGCGGTCGACGTCCGCGCCCGGGGCGGCGGCGCCGGTGGGGTCGTCACGACGCAGTCGGCGTTCGCCGGCGGGTTCGCGGTCGACGGCGACGGTCACGCACGGGCTCCCGGTCATCACGGTGAAGCCCAACGCGGTCGAGCCGCAGCCGGTCGCGGGTGGCACGGCGCCGTCGGTGACGCCGGTCTCGGTCACGCCGTCCGACCTGGCGAAGGCGGTCCGGGTCGTGGCGCGCAAGCCGAAGGCCAAGAGCGGCCGGCCGGACCTGTCCGAGGCGACGATCGTCGTCTCCGGCGGGCGGGGGACGAACGGGGACTTCTCCGCGGTCGAGGCGTTCGCCGACGTCCTCGGCGCGGCCGTCGGCGCGTCCCGGGCCGCGGTCGACGCGGGCTGGTACCCGCACTCGAACCAGGTCGGGCAGACCGGCAAGCAGGTCTCCCCGCAGCTGTACGTGGCATGCGGCATCAGCGGGGCGATCCAGCACCGAGCCGGGATGCAGACCTCCAAGACGATCGTCGCGATCAACAAGGACCCCGAGGCGCCGATCTTCGAGCTCGCCGACTTCGGCGTCGTCGGCGACCTGTTCACGGTCCTGCCGCAGGCCACCGAGGAGGTCGCCAAGCGCAAGGGCTGACCGCGGCCGATCGGGAACGCCGCTCCCGCTCGGACGGCCCCTTCGCCCTCCCCGCTCTAGACTCGTCCGTCGTGACCGCCTACCTGGACCACGCGGCGACCACGCCGATGCGTCCGGAGGCGCTCGACGCCATGGTCGCCGAGCTCGCCCACCCCGGGAATGCCTCCTCCCTCCACACGAGCGGACGGCGCGCGCGCCGGACCGTCGAGGAGGCCCGGGAGCGCCTCGCGGCCGCGATCGGCTCGGTCCCGAGCGAGGTCGTCTTCACCGCGGGCGGCACCGAGGCGGACAACCTCGCCGTCAAGGGGCTGTACTGGGCCCGCCAGTCCCGTCGGCGCCGACCGGTCGTCGTGACGACCGCGGTCGAGCACCACGCCGTCCTCGACCCCGTCGACTGGCTCGGCGCGCACCAGGGCGCCGAGGTCGTCCTGCTGCCGGTCGACGCGGACGGCCGGCTCGAGGTCGACGCGCTCCGCGCGGTGCTGGCCGAGCGGGCGGACGACGTCGCGCTCGTGAGCGTCATGTGGGCGAACAACGAGGTCGGGACGTCGCAGCCGGTCACCGAGGTCGTCGAGGTCGCGCACGCACACGGCGTCCCGGTGCACACCGACGCGGTCCAGGCGGTCGGCTGGCTGCCCGTGCACTTCACCGAGTCCGGGGTCGACTGCCTCACCGTGAGCGGGCACAAGCTCGGCGGCCCCGTCGGCGCCGGCGCGCTCGTGGCCCGGCGCGGGCTGCGACCTCACCCCGGTGCTCCACGGCGGCGGCCAGGAACGCGGCGCCCGGTCCGGCACCCTCGACGCACCCGCCGTCCGGTCGTTCGCCGTGGCCGCGGCCGCCGCCGTCCAGGGGCGCGAGGAGCAGGCCGTCCGGGTTGCCCGGCTACGGGACGACCTCGTCGGTGCGGTCCTCGACGCCGTCCCCGACGCCGTGCTCCGCGGCGACCCCGACCCGGCCGGCCGGCTGCCGACGAACGCCCACTTCACCTTCCCCGGCTGTGAGGGCGACTCGCTGCTGTACCTGCTCGACGCTCGCGGCGTGGAGTGCTCGACCGGCTCGGCGTGCCAGGCGGGCGTCCCCAAGCCCAGCCACGTGCTCCTCGCGATGGGCGTGCCGGACCACGAGGCCAGGGGCGCGCTGCGGTTCTCCCTCGGCTGGCCGTCGACCGCGGACGACGTCGCCGCGCTCGCCGGGGCGATCGGCCCGGTCGTCCAGCGCGCCCGGCGCGCGGGGCTGTCCGCCGCAGCGGGGGCGTGACGGCGATGCGTGTCCTCGCCGCGATGTCCGGGGGCGTCGACTCCGCCGTTGCCGCCGCGCGCGCCGTCGACGCCGACCACGACGTGGTCGGGGTCCACCTCGCGCTGGCCCGCGAGCCGGCGACCGACCGCACCGGGGCCCGCGGCTGCTGCACGGTCGAGGACGCCCACGACGCCCGCCGCGCCGCCGACGTCCTCGGCGTCCCGTTCTACGTGTGGGACCTCTCTGAGCGGTTCGAGGCGGACGTCGTCGAGAACTTCGTCGCCGAGTACGCCGCCGGCCGCACCCCGAACCCGTGCGTGCGGTGCAACGAGCGGATCAAGTTCTCCGCCCTCCTCGACAAGGCGCTCGCCCTCGGCTTCGACGCCGTCTGCACCGGGCACTACGCCCGGGTCGAGGCGGACGGCGTGGACGTCGGCACCCGCGGCGTCCCGCCGAGGAGCCCGGCGTCGTCCGGACCCTGCACCGGGCGGTCGACCCCGGCAAGGACCAGTCCTACGTCCTCGCCGTGCTGCGCCCGGAGCTGCTGGCGCACGCGCTGTTCCCGCTCGGGGACACCGTCAAGGGCGACGTCCGCGCCGAGGCCGCAGCGCGCGGCCTGCTCGTCGCCGACAAGCCCGACTCGCACGACATCTGCTTCGTCGCCGACGGCGACACCCGATCCTGGCTGGGGGCGCGCCTAGGACGCCGTCCAGGCGCGGTCGTCGACACCACCGGCGAGGCGGTCGGCGAGCACGAGGGCGCCTACGCGTACACGGTCGGGCAGCGGCACGGGCTCCGGCTCGGCCGGCCCGCCCCCGACGGCCGGCCCCGCTACGTCCTGTCGGTCGAGCCGGTGTCGAACACCGTCACCGTCGGCCCGCGGGACGCCCTCGCCGTCGACGAGCTCGTCGCGGACGGCGCGACCTGGTGCGGTCCCGCGCCCACGGTCGGACAGGCGCTCGGGGTCCAGGTGCGGGCGCACGGCGACGAGGTGCCGTGCATCGTCACGTCGCTCGCCAGCGACGCCGTCGTCGTCCGGCTCGTCCGCCCGGTGACCGGGGTCGCCCCCGGCCAGACCCTCGCGCTCTACGACGGCACCCGTGTCGTCGGCTCGGCGACCATCCGGTCGACGGCCTGATCGGCACGCGCGACGCGAACGGGGCACTCGCAGGCCCCGGCGGCGTCGGCGACGGATCGCGCATAGGCTCGGGACGTGCTGGAGGCGGTGCCGGGACGGGCGACGGGGATCGGCAGCTGGCCGGGCACGGACGTCGTCGAGACGATGCGGACGACGTTCGGCGAGCTCGGTGAGCCGCCGCACGTGCCGTACCTGCCGGAGCTGCCGGCCCGGGGCCCGGGCGCGGACGTGATCGGACGCTCGGCGTCGTTCCTCGTCGACCTGCCGGTCGACCTGCAACCCTCCGGCTGGCGGCTCGTCGACCACCCGGGGCGCGATCTCGGCCGGGCCCAGGCGTACCTGCGACAGGACCTCGACGTCCTCGCGGAGGCCGCCGAGGAATACGCGGGGCCGCTCAAGGTCCAGGTCGCCGGCCCGTGGACGCTCGCCGCGTCGCTCCACCTGCCCCGGCTCGAGCGCGTCGTCGTCGATCCCGGTGCGACGCGGGACGTCGTCGCGAGCCTCGCGGAGGGGGTCGCCCGGCACGTCGAGGAGGTCCACCGGCTCGTCCCGGGCGCGCAGGTCGTCGTCCAGCTCGACGAGCCGTCGCTGCCCGCGGTGCTCGCCGGTCGGCTGCCCACGGCGAGCGGCTTCGGCCGGCTGCGCGCCGTCGAGGAGCCGGTCGTCGTCGACGGCCTGCGCGCCGTCCTCGAGGCTGCGGTCACGGCCGGCGCCCTCGGCACCTGCGTCCACTGCTGCGCGGACGACGTGCCGGTCGCCGGCATCGTGCGGGCCGGCGCCGACGCGCTGGCGGCCGACGTCGCGCGGTTCGGGGTGGCCGGCTGGGAGGCCGTCGCGGAGGCGGTGGAGAAGGGCATGACGCTGTGGGCCGGGGCCGTCGGGGCGACGACGGACCTGACCGGCCCGCGGGCCGGGGCGACCGCACTCGCGGACACCGTGTGGGCGCCCTGGCGGCGACTCGGCCTGTCTGCAGGGCTCGCCGCCGGCATCGTGCTCACCCCGACGTGCGGGCTCGCCGGAGCCACCCCGGCCGCGGCCCGGGCGACCCTCGCCCGGCTGCGGGAGGCCGCCGCCGCGCTCGCGGAGCGCGCCGCGGAGGACTGATCCGCCGCGATGATCCGCCGCGACGCGACCCGAGCCCCGGGCTGCGGCGGCCGACCCCGTTCAGGCCGGTTCTGGCGTGTGGTGGCCCGGTCGGGGGGCGCGCAGGCACAGTGGTGCCATGGGGGAGCCGGTCACCGAAGCCGCGGGTCGCCTGCCGCACCCGGCGCTGCGGCCGTTCGTCGCCTGGTACCTCGGCTTCCGGGAGGCCGGCGTCGGGCCGGGGACGCATCGGGGGTTGCCGTCGCCGCACCTCACCATGATCCTCACGCTGGACGACCCGCTCGACGTCGCGGCCCACCCCGATCCCGACCAGCCGGGCGGGCGCTTCGAGGCGCTCGTCGGCGGGCTGCACACGGCACCGGCGACGATCCGGCACGACGGGAGGCAGTCCGGCGTCCAGGTGGCGCTGACGCCGTGGGGCGCGCCGGCCCTGCTCGGGGTGCCGGCCGGGGAGCTCGTCATGGTCGACGTCCACGCGGACGCCGTCCTCGGCCGGGCCGCCGGCGACCTGCTCGACGCCGTCCGGGGCCCGAGCACCTGGCCGCGGCGATTCGCAGCGCTCGACGCGGCGCTGCTGCGCCGGCTCGCCGCCGGGCCGGACGACCCGCTGCCGGCTCCGCAGATCCTCCGGGCGTGGCGGCTCCTCTCGACCTCGGGCGGCCGGACGGACGTCGCGAGCCTCGCGGCCGCGGTCGGCTGGACGCCACGGCACCTCGCGCACCGGTTCGGGACCGACGTCGGGCTGTCGCCGAAGCAGGCCGCCCGCATCGTCCGGTTCGACCGCACCCGGCGGTCGCTCCTCGCCGCCGCGCGGGACGCGGACGGCGCCGGCAGCCCGTCGCTCGCCGAGGCCGCGGTCCGGTTCGGCTACTACGACCAGCCACACCTCGACCGGGAGTTCCGCGCCCTTGCCGGCTGCCCGCCGTCGACCTGGCTCGCCGAGGAGCTCCGAAACGTCCAAGTGCCGTTCCCCGACCTCGCGGCAGGCTGAGCCCATGACCGAACCCGTGACGCGGGCCGACGCGCCCGCCCCCACCTGCTGGCCCACTCTGCGCGCGCACGACGCGCGCGGCCTCATCCGGTTCCTCGTCGAGGCTTTCGGCTTCGAGGAGACGGCCGTCTTCGGCGACGGCGACCACGTCGGCCACGCGCAGCTGAGCTGGCCGCTCGGCGGCGGCGTCATGCTCGGCTCGGCCGGCGACCGTGCGCCGGACGACGACTGGTCGCGCGAGCCCGGGACGTCCGGCGTCTACGTCGTCACCGACGACGTCGACGGGCTCCACGCGCGGGCGGTCGCCTTTGGCGCGAAGACCCGCTACGGACCGCGCGACACCGACTACGGCTCGCGCGAGGTCGCGTTCGCCGATCCCGAGGGCAACCTGTGGTCGTTCGGCACCTACCGGGGAGAGCCCCTCCGGGCGGTGTAGTCGGGGATGGCGGCGCGCGCGCACCGGCCACCGCCGTCCGGACCTGAGACTGTCGGGGGCATCGGGCAGGATGACCGCCGTGAGCCAGGCGAGCGATGACACGGACGTCGCGACCGGCGACGGCGTCGTGAGGGGAGAGATCACGGACGGCGCGCAAGCGCCGGTCCCCGACGCCGCGCGGCACCGCTGGACCGATCTCGCCGAGCAGGTGCGGGCGCACCAGTTCGCCTACTACGTGCGGGACGCGCCGACGGTCTCGGACGCCGAGTACGACGGGCTGATGCGCGAGCTCGAGGCGCTCGAGGCCGAGCACCCGGGCCTGCGGACGCCGGACTCGCCGACCCAGAACGTCGGCGGCACGCTAGTCGACCGACTTCGAGCCGGTCGACCACCTCGAGCGGATGCTCAGCCTCGACAACGTCTTCAGCGCCGACGAGCTGCGCGCGTGGGCCGAGCGCGCGGTCCGCGCGAGCGGTCGGCCGGACGCCAGAGCAGCCGGCGTGCCTGTGCGAGCTGAAGATCGACGGGCTCGCGGTCGAACCTGCTGTACGAGCAGGGCCGGCTCGTCCGGGCCGCGACCCGCGGCGACGGCCGCACGGGCGAGGACGTCACGTTCAACGTCCGGACGATCGCCGGCGTCCCGCAGGTCCTCGCCGACACCCGGGTGCCGCATGCCGGAGCAGGTCGAGGTCCGCGGCGAGGTCTTCTTCCCGATCGCGGCCTTCGCCGACCTCAACGCGAGCCTCGTCGAGGCCGGCAAGGCGCCGTTCGCGAACCCGCGCAACGCCGCCGCCGGTTCGCTGCGGCAGAAGGATCCCCGGGTCACCGCGACCCGGCCGCTGCGGCTGCTCGTCCACGGTATCGGCGCGCGCAAGGGCTTCGACATCGACAGCCAGTCGCAGGCCTACGAGCTGCTCACCGCGTGGGGGCTGCCGGTGAGCCCGTCCTACCGGGTGGTGCCGACCGTCGACGACGTCGTCGCGTTCGTCGACGCAGCTACGGGGAGCACCGGCACGACCAGGAGCACGAGATCGACGGCGTCGTCGTCAAGGTCGACGACGTCGGCGCTGCAGCGCCGGCTCGGTTCGACCAGCCGCGCGCCCCGGTGGGCCGTCGCGTTCAAGTACCCGCCCGAGGAGGTGAACACCAAGCTCCTCGACATCCGGGTCAACGTCGGGCGGACCGGCCGGGTCACGCCGTACGGCGTGATGGAGCCGGTGCTCGTCTCCGGGTCGACGGTCGCGATGGCGACGCTGCACAACGCGCAGCGAGGTCCGGCGCAAGGGCGTGCTCATCGGCGACACCGTCGTCCTGCGCAAGGCCGGCGACGTCATCCCGGAGATCGTCGGGCCGGTCGTCGACGTTCGCGACGGCACCGAGCGGGAGTTCGTCATGCCGACGCACTGCCCCGAGTGCGGCACCGAGCTGGCGTACGAGAAGGAGGGCGACGCCGACATCCGCTGCCCGAACGCCGCGCAGCTGCCCCGCGCAGCTGCGGGAGCGGCTGTTCCACGTCGCGAGCCGCGGCGCGTTCGACATCGAGGCGCTCGGCTACGAGGGAGCGATCGCGCTGCTCCAGGCCGGACCCGCCGGTCGTCCGGCGACGAGGGCGACCTGTTCGACCTCGACGCCGACACGCTGCGCCGCGTGCCGCTGTACACCCGCAAGGACGGCGAGCTGTCGGCGCGAACGGGCTCAAGCTGCTCGACAACCTCGTCAAGGCGAAGCAGCCAGCCGCTGTGGCGGGTGCTCGTCGCGCTGTCGATCCGGCACGTCGGGCCGACGGCGGCGCGGGCCCTGGCGCAGGCGATGGGTTCGCTGGACCGGATCCGCGCCGCGGCCGCCGACGAGCTCGCCGCCGTGGACGGCGTCGGTCCGGTCATCGCCGAGGCCGTCAGGGACTGGTTCGCCGTCGACTGGCACGCCGAGCATCGTCGAGAAGTGGCGCGCGGCCGGCGTCCGGACGGCAGGACGAGGCCGACGCCTCGACGCCCCGAACCCTCGAGGGCGCTCACCGTCGTCGTGACCGGGTCGCTCGAGGGCTTCAGCCGGGACGAGGCGAAGGAGGCGATCCTCGCCCGCGGCGGCAAGGCCTCCGGGAGCGTGTCGAAGAAGACCGACTTCGTCGTCGTCGGCGAGAACCCCGGCACCAAGGCCGAGAACGCCGCGAAGCTCGGCGTGCCGATCCTCGACGAGGCCGGGTTCGTCGCGCTCCTCGAGGGCGGCCCGGACGCCGTCCGGCCGCCGGCGGACGGCCCGCCGGAGGGCTGACCGGGTACCCCTAGACTCGGAGCCTGACGTAGCCGTCCGGCGACGGGGTGGGCGGCCGGACCGCCGGCGAGCCGACGCGGCGGGCGTCGACCGACACACCGTTCCCCTCCCTGGGAGAGCGCATGTCCGCCATCTCGCGCGAGGAGGTCTCCCACCTCGCGATGCTGGCTCGCATCGACCTGCAGCCCGACGAGCTCGACCGGCTGGCCCGCCAGCTCGACGTCATCCTCGACGCCGTGGCCCGGGTCCAGGAGGTGGCGGGCGACGACGTCCCCGCGACGAGCCACCCGATGCCGCTGACGAACGTGACCCGCCCGGACGATCCTGCGCCCGTGCCTGTCCGCCGACGACGCCCTCGCCGGCGCGCCCGCGGCCGAGCAGCAGCGCTTCCGGGTCCCGCGCATCCTCGAGGAGGACTGATGGCCGACGACCGCCGCGGCCGCCCTGCCGTCGGACCTCACGCGCGCCACCGCCGCCGACCTCGCCGGTGCGCTCGCGGCCGGCGGCGTCTCCGCGGTCGAGGTGACGCAGGCGCACCTCGACCGGATCGCCGCCGTCGACGGCGACGCGCGACGCGGACGGTGTCGCGACCGGCCGCGCCGTTCACGCCTTCCTCCACGTGGCCACGGAGCGCGCGCTGGCCGAGGCGAAGGCCGTCGACGACGACCGGGCCGCCGGCGAGGACCTGCCGCCGCTCGCCGGCGTGCCGATCGCCGTCAAGGACGTCATGACCACGCAGGGGCTGCCGACGACCTGCGGCAGCCGCATCCTGCGCGGCTGGGTCCCGCCGTACGACTCGACCGTCGTCCGGCGGCTCCGTGACGGCGCGGCTGGTCGTCATCGGCAAGACGAACATGGACGAGTTCGCGATGGGCTCCTCGACCGAGCACTCCGCGTACGGCCCGACCCGCAACCCGTGGGACCTCGACCGGATCCCCGGCGGCTCCGGCGGCGGTTCGGCGGCGGCCCTCGCCGCGTTCGAGACCCCGCTCGCGACCGGCACCGACACCGGCGGCTCGATCCGCCAGCCGGCCGCGGTCACCGGCACGGTCGGGGTCAAGCCGACCTACGGCGGCGGTGTCCCGGTACGGCCTCGTCGCGCTCGCCAGCAGCCTCGACCAGGCCGGCCCGTGCGCCCGCACGGTGCTCGACACCGCCCTGCTCCACGACGTCATGGCCGGGCACGACCCGATGGACTCCACGTCGCTGACCGGCGAGTACCCGGACGTCGTCGCCGCCGCCCGGCGCGGCGACGTCTCGGGGATGCGGATCGGCGTCGACCGGGAGTGACCGTCGGCGTCGTCCGGCGAGCTGTCCGGCGACGGCTACCAGGCGGGTGTGCTGCGCCGCTTCGACGAGGCGGTCGCGGCGCTCGTCGACGCCGGGCGCGAAGGTCGTCGAGGTGTCCTGCCCGAGCTTCACGGTCGGCGCTCGCCGCGTACTACCTGATCCTGCCGAGCGAGGCGAGCAGCAACCTCGCCAAGTTCGACGCGATGCGGTACGGCCTGCGGGTCTAGCCCGAGGGGGTCGACGACGCCGACCGCCGAGCAGGTCATGGCCGCGACCCGGGCCGCCGGCTTCGGCGACGAGGTCAAGCGCCGGATCATCCTCGGCACCTACGCCCTGTCGTCGGGGTACTACGACGCCTACTACGGCAGCGCGCAGAAGGTCCGCACGCTCGTCCAGCGGGACTTCGCCGCGGCCTTCGAGCGAGGCCGACGTGCTCGTCTCGCCGACCTCGCCCGACGACGGCGTTCCCGCTCGGCGACAAGCTCGACGACCCGCTCGCGATGTACCTGCAGGACGTCGCGACGATCCCGGCGAACCTCGCCGGCGTCCCCGGCATGTCGCTGCCGAGCGGGCTCGGCCGACGAGGACGGTCTGCCGGTCGGGCCTGCAGATCCTCGCCCCGGCCGGGGCCGACGACCGGCTCTACCGGGTCGGCGCCGCGCTCGAGGCCGATGCTCACAGCAGCGGTGGGGCGGCGCGTCCTGCTGAGGCCGGCGCTCCCGACGACCTCTTGAGCACTCGGAGGTCGCCTCGACGGAGTGCAGCGATGACGTGACCGCCGCGGCAGACGCCGTGCTGCCGTACGACGAGGCGATCGCGGCGTTCGACCCGGTGATGGGGCTCGAGGTCCACGTCGAGCTCAACACCGCGACGAAGATGTTCTGCGGCTGCCCGACGGACTTCGGCGCCGAGCCGAACAGCCAGGTGTGCCCGGTCTGCCTCGGCCTGCCCGGCGCGCTGCCGGTGCTCAACGCCGATCGGGCTGGAGTCGGCCATCCGGATCGGTCTCGCGCTGAACTGCGACGATCGCGCCGTGGTGCCGGTTCGCGCGGAAGAACTACTTCTACCCGGACATGCCGAAGAACTTCCAGACCTCGCAGTACGACGAGCCGATCGCCTCAGACGGCTATCTCGACGTCGAGCTGGACGACGGCACGACCTTCCGGGTCGAGATCGAGCGCGCCCACATGGAGGAGGACACCGGCAAGTCGCCTGCACGTCGGCGGCGCGACCGGGCGCATCCACGGCGCCGACTACTCCCTCGTCGACTACAACCGCGCTGGCATCCCGCTCATCGAGATCGTCACCAAGCCGATCGAGGGAGCCGGGACGCGGGCGCCGGAGATCGCCCGAGCGTACGTCACCGCCCTGCGTGACCTGCTGCGCGCGCTCGGCGTGTCCGACGTCCGGATGGAGCAGGGCTCGCTGCGCTGCGACGCCAACGTGTCGCTGCGGCCGAAGGTCGCCGGGCGGCGCCGGACTCAGCCGAGCGCCGTCCCGTTCGGCACCCGCAGCGAGACGAAGAACGTCAACTCGCTGCGCAGCGTCGAGCGCGCCGTCCGGTACGAGATCAGCCGGCAGGCGGCGCGTCCTGGCCGCGGGCGGGCAGCGTCGTCCAGGAGACCCGGCACTGGCACGAGGACACCGGGGTCGACGACGTCCGGCCGGGAGAAGTAGGACGCCGAGGACTACCGGTACTTCCCCGAACCCGACCTCGTGCCGATCGCTCCGGACCCGGCGTGGGTCGAGCGAGCTGCGCGGCAGCCTGCCCGAGCCGCCCGCCCAGCGCCGCCGCCGGCTCCAGGGCGAGTGGGGGTTCACCGACCTCGAGATGCGCGACGTCGTCAACGCCGGCGCCGTCGAGCTCGTCGAGGCGACGGTCGCCGCCGGGGCGACGCCGGCGGCGGCCCGCAAGTGGTGGACGCGGGAGCTGGCGCGGCGGGCCAACGCTCGACGGGGTCGAGCTCACCGACGCTGCCGGTGACCCCGGCCCAGGTCGCCGCGCTCCAGGCGCTCGTCGACGCCGGGCACGCTCAACGACACCCTCGCCCGGCAGGTGCTCGAGGGGGTGCTCGCCGGCGAGGGCGAGCCCGGCCGAGGTCGTCGCGACGCGCGGGCTCCGGGTCGTCTCGGACGACGGGGCGCTCGGCGAGGCCGTCGACCGAGCGATCGCGGCCAACCCCGACGTCGCGGACAAGGTGCGTGGCGGCAAGGTCGCCGCGGCCGGTGCGCTCGTCGGTGCCGTCATGAAGCAGATGCGCGGCCAGGCCGATGCCGCTAGGGTCAAGGCTCTGTTGACCGAGCGGTTGGCCCCCGCTGACAACACTCGCACGGACAGTTCGATGTCCTGAGGGAGTGGCCACGCCGCTCCGGACGGCGGGGGGTGCACGGGTGGCGCGACGGCCGCGAACCGGTGGGGCGTGCCCTACCTCGTCCTCGGTGCCGCCGTCGCCGGGCGTGTCGTCGCGGGGTTCGTCGTCGCCCGCCCTGTCGTCGCCGGCGCTCGCGCGCGTCCTTCTGCCCGCGCTCGCCGTCGGCGGCGTCCTCCTCGTCGCCGGGTCCGCGCTGGCCCGCCCCGGCGTCCTCGTGCCCGTCGCGACGACGACGGCGGGCATCGTCGCGGTCGCGTGCGGCCTGCTGGTGCTCGCCGCCGAGCTGGCCGGTGGGGCCGGGACCTCGTTCCGGCGCTGGCTCGGGGCGGCCATCACGGTCTGGGGCCTCGGGCAGGTCGTCCAGGGAGTCGTCGCCGTCGTGGGGACGCCGTCGTTCCCGGCCTCCGGCGACGTCGTGTCGTTCCTCGCCGCCCCGCTGGCCGTCGTCGGAGTGCTGCGCATCCCGCGCAGGGCCCGCCCGCCGGCCCGGGCACCGGCCGTTCCAGGACCCCGCTGGCGGTTGCCCGTGGACTCCGTGCTGCTGGCCGCGACGGCCGGCGTCCTCGTGTGGCAGTTCGCCCTGCTGCACCACTTCGCATCCGGCGCCGCGCTCGCCCTGCACCCCGACAGCGCCTTCGCGCTCGTCATCGTTCTGGCCGACCTCACGGTCACGGCGCTCGTCGTGCTCACCGCCGCCCGGGACCTCGACCCGAACCTGCTCCTGGTGGGGGTCGGCATCGCCTGCTACGCCGCCGGGGACCTCATGACCCTGCTCGAGATGCTCCGCGACGGCGTCTGGCCCTGGCAGGGCTGCCTGCTCTGGTGCCTCGCCGCACCGCTCATCGCCGGCGGCCTGCTGCGGTACGACCCGCTGCGGCTCATGGACGCCGCCAGGCTCGGTGACCTCCGGGGCGTCGAAGCCGATCGATCGGACGTCGACCCGGACGCCCGGGTCGTCCTCGGCACCTCCTGCGCGGGGCTCGCGCTGCTCGTCGTCGGCGTCGTGTGCCTCATCGTGTTCCCCGCCCCCCGGGCCGACCCGGTCTCGCTGTGGCTCGTCGTCGCCGCGCTGACCGTCCTCGCCGTCCGGGAATGGCTCAACACCCGGCTGCGCGGCCGCCTGCTCGTCCGGCTCGAGGAGCAGGCCACGACGGACCCGCTCACCGGTGTCGCGAACCGCCGGGTCCTCGTCGACCGGCTCGCCTCGGTGTCGCCGGATCGGCCGTGCACCCTGCTCTGCATCGACCTCGACGGCTTCAAGGAGGTCAACGACGTCCTCGGCCATCCCGTCGGCGACCTCCTCCTCGGCGCCGCGGCGCGGCGTGTCGCCGACGCCGTGCCGGCGGGGTCGCTCGTGTCGCGGGTGGGCGGCGACGAGTTCGCCGTCCTCGTGCCCGTCGACGTCGCGGCCGCCGTCGCGGTCGGGGAGCAGTTCGTGACCGCGGTCCGGCTCGCGGCCTCCGACGTGCCAGGGGTCGACCGGGTCCGGGTGTCCGCGAGCGTCGGCATCGCGTCCGTGTCCGGGCCCGGCGTCCCGTCCGGCTCCGCCGCCGAGGTCGCCGACCCGCTCGCGGCCCTCTCCGCGGCCGGTGCGGCGCTACGCACCGCCAAGAGCGGCGGGCGGGACCGGGTCGAGGTCTTCGACGACGCGGCGTCCACGGTGCGCCGGCGCCGGCTGCTCGTCGAGGAGCGGCTGCGGGCCGCCGTCGCCGCCGAACGGATCGGGGTCGCCTTCCAGCCGATCGTGGACCTGCGCCGCGGCGGCGTCGCGGGCGCAGAGGCGCTCGCGCGCTGGCGGGACGACGAGCTCGGCGTCGTCGACCCGGCCGAGTTCATCCCCGTCGCCGAGGAGACCGGGCTCGTCGTCGCGCTGGGCGAGCTCGTGCTCCACCGCACCCTCGCCGAGGCCGCCCGGCTCGACCTCGGTGGCCGGGGCATGCGTGTCAGCTGCAACGTCTCGCCCGTCCAGCTCAGGGTGCCCGGCTTCCACCAGGTGGTCACCGAGGCGCTCTCGGCGCACGCGGTTCGGCCCGACACGCTGGTCGTCGAGGTCACCGAGGCGGTGCTCGTCGAGGAGGACGGACCCGGCGTCCGGACCTTGCGCCGGCTCGCCGACGCCGGCGTGACGATCGCCATCGACGACTTCGGCACCGGGTACTCGGCGCTCGGCTACCTGCTCCGGCTCCCCGCCCAGGTGCTCAAGATCGACCGGTCGCTGACATGCGCGCTCGCCGAGGAGGCCGAGGCGCGCGCGATCGCCGCCGCCGTCGTCGAGCTCGGCGCGGGCATCGGGGTGTCCGTCGTCGTCGAGGGCGTCGAGTCGCCCGCGATCGCCGACCTCGTGGCCCGGCTCGGTGCCGGCTACGGGCAGGGGGCGGTGTACGGCCCCGCGATGTCCGGGGACGACCTCGTCGCGCTCGCGGACCGGATGACGCCGTTGCAGACGTCGTTACAGATGCCGTTGCACACGTCTTTGCAGCCTCCGCACGGCGAGGGCCGGCGCAGCGCCTGACACCGCCACAGTCGTCCCGTCGACGAGGCATCAGCCGGCGGCAGCGGCCGGCCGGGATGCCTTCCGTGCCCGTCAGCCGGCGGTGGGCAGCGAGAGACGGACGACGCGGTCGTCGCCGTCGCGAGGGTCGCCCCGGCCGTCCCGGTTGGACGTCGCGAGCCACAACCCGCCGCCCGGGGCCGGCTCGACGGTGCGCAACCGGCCGAGGTCGCCGGTCAGCGCGGGAACCGGCGTGCCGGCCCGGCCGCCACCGAGCGGCACCACCCAGAGCCGCCTGCCCCGGAGCGCCGCGACGTACCCGACGTCGTCGACGATCGCGAGCCCGCTCGGGGACGCCTCGTCGGTGCGCCACACGACCTGCGGGTCGACGAAGCCCGCGCGCCCGCCCTCGCCCTCGACGTCCGGCCAGCCGTAGTTGCGGCCCTTCTCGATGAGGTTGAGCTCGTCCCAGGTGTTCTGACCGAACTCGGTGGCCCAGAGCCGGCCTGCCGAGTCGAAGGCCAGGCCCTGGACGTTGCGGTGGCCGAGGGACCAGATCGGCGAGCCGGGGAACGGGTTGTCGGCCGGCACCGAGCCGTCGAGGTTGATCCGGAGGATCTTGCCATTGAGGCTCTCGCGGCGCTGGGAGAGCAAGGTGTCGCCGGCGTCCCCGGTGCCGATCCACAGCCTGCCGTCGGGTCCGACGACGATCCGGCCGCCGTTGTGCCGGCCGCCGTTCGCGATCCCGGAGAGCAGGACGCGCGGCGTCCCGAGCCCTCGTCCCGGTGCGGCGTCGACGTCGAGCGGGATCGCGACGAGCCGGTTGTCCCGCTCCGTCGTGAGATAGGCGTAGAGGGTCCTCGGGTCGCGGGGCGCGAGCGCGAGCCCGAGCAGGCCGCCCTCGCCGAGGTCCGCGACGCCCGGGACGCGGCCGACGGGCACGGAGGACTCGCCGTCCCGGATCCGGACGACGTCTCCGGTGGGGCGCTGCGCGACGAGCGCGGAGCCGTCCGGGAGGAACGCGACGCCCCACGGCACCTCGAGACCGGTTGCGACGGTGCCGGCGACGATCGGCAGCACCGCCCGGTCACCGGCGGGGGACCGGGACGACCCGCTCGCGGACGGCGTCCCGCCGGGCGGCGCGGCGCTTCTGTGTGGGCTCGTTGCCGTCGAGGTCGCCGTCGGCCGCCCGTCCCCGGTCCCGCCAGAGCACCCGGTAAGACCGGCCCAGGCCGCACAGATCACGAGCGCGGCGGCGAGCGGGCGGTGACGGCGGCCGGGGAACCGGCGGCGGGCGGTCGGCGGCTGCACCGTTCGACGGTACGACGCGGTCGGAGCAGGCCGCGCGGCGGACGGGGCGACGGGGGCCGCGGCGGCCGGCCGGTCGGGGCGACGTCACGGCGTCCCGTCCGGCGATCGGGCTGTAACCTGCGCCGATGGCCGATCTCCCGATGTCCGGCGGCGGATGGCGCAGGCTCGTCACGGTGCCCGACGACCGCTGGTCGGGCCTGTGGCCCGGGCACGACGAGCCGCTGGACGTCGTCGTGTGGTCGTTCGAGGGCGACCCGCCCGCCGACCCGCAGGGGCGTCCGACCGGGTTCGTCGTCCTGCCGTACATGGACTCCGGCCGCGCGCTGCCGCGCCTGCGCGGGATCGACGGGCTCGAGGTCGTCCAGACCCTCACCGCCGGCTACGACAACGTCCTGCCGAACCTGCCGGACGGCGTGACGCTGTGCACCGCCGCCGGGGTCCACGATGCCTCGACCGCCGAGCTCGCGGTGGGCCTGGCGATCGCCGGGCTGCGTGGCCTCGGGGAGTTCGCCCGGGCGCAGGCCACCGGAGCGTGGCTCTCGGGGACCCGGCCGGCCCTCGCCGACCGCCGGGTGCTGCTCGTCGGCGCCGGCAGTGTCGGCTCGGCGGTCGCCGACCGGCTCGCGCCGTTCGAGGTACATCTCACCCGGGTCGCGAGCCGGGCCCGGGACGACGACCGTGGGCACGTCCACGGCGTCGACGAGCTGCCTGCGCTGCTGCCTGACCACGACGTGGTGATCCTCGTCGTCCCGCTGACCGAGGCGACGCGCGGCATGGTCGACGCGGCGCTCCTCGCGGCGATGCCGGACGGCGCGCTGCTCGTCAACGTCGCCCGCGGGCCCATCGTGGACACCGACGCGCTGCTCGCGGAGACGGCGTCCGGCCGGCTGCGGGCCGCGCTCGACGTCACCGACCCCGAGCCGCTGCCGCCGGATCACCCGCTCTGGCAGGTGCCGGGCGTCCTCGTGAGCCCGCACGTCGGCGGCGACACGACGGCGTTCCCGCCGCGGGCCCGGAGCTTCCTGCGGCACCAGCTCGAACGCTGGGCGGCGGGGGAGCCGTTGCACAACGTCGTCGCCGGCCCGGCTCGCTGACCGGCGCAGAGGGGATGGTTCCGGCTCGGGTTCTTCGGGCCGCCGGACGCGGTCCGGGGCGAGGTGGTCGAGAGCGTCTCGCAGCTCTGCGGCGGAGTCGGTGACGCTCGAACCGCCCGGGGCCGCTCACTCCGCGGTGTCCGACGAGTCAGAGTAGGCGCACGACCGCCCGGGCCGGCCACACCGGTCCGCCCCGGGCCTGGCGAACTGTCGGTGCCCAGGACTTGGATGTGACCCATGACATTCGTACTCGCGATCGGTACCCGTAAGTGCCTGTTTCTCGCGCAGAGCGCCGATGGCGCCGCGTGGAAGGTCGAGGGCCCGCAGTTCCTCATGCGGGAGGTGCCCGCCGTCGGCTTCGTCACCGGTCCGGACGCCGCCTCGGACGTCGCGCCGCGGCTGCTCGTCGGCGTCCGCAGCGAGCACTGGGGCCCGACGGTCGCCCACTCCGACGACCTCGGGGCGACCTGGGAGGAGTCCGAGCGCGGCGCCGTGCGGTTCCCCGACGGTACGGACGCAGCCCTCGAACGGGTCTGGCAGCTCCAGGGCGACCCCGCCCGGCCCGGCCTCGTCTGGGCCGGGTGCGAGCCGACCTCGCTGTGGCGCAGCCGTGACTTCGGAGAGACCTTCGAGCTCGTCCGGGGTCTGTGGGACCACCCGCACCGGCCGTGGGCGCCGGGGTTCGGCGGCGCCGCCGTGCACACCGTCGTCACCGACCCGAAGGACGCCGACCGGGTCCTCGTCGCGATGAGCAGCGGCGGGGTCTATGTCACGGCGGACGGCGGGGCGACGTGGCGGCCGAGCAACACGGGCATCTCGGCCTACTTCCTCCCCGACCCGTACCCGGAGTACGGCCAGTGCGTCCACAAGGTCGCCCCGGACGCCTCCGGCCCGCAGGTGCTCTACGCGCAGAACCACCACGGCGTCTACCGGTCCGACGACGCCGGCGCGACGTGGACGTCGATCGCCGACGGCCTGCCGAGCGACTTCGGCTTCGTCATGCTCGCCCACCCGCGCCGGTCCGGGACGGTCTGGGTGCTGCCGCTGGAGGCCGACGCCCGGCGGGTGCCGCCGGACGGCCGGCTCCGGCTGCACCGGACGGGTGACGGTGGCCGGTCGTGGACCGAGGTCGGTGCCGGCCTGCCGGACGCCGCATGGACGTCCGTGCTGCGGGACGCCGCCACCGTCGTCGACGCCGGCCCGGACGCCGCGCCGCTGCTCGCGTTCGGCTCCCGCGACGGCTTCGTCTGGGCGAGCACCGACGAGGGCGCGTCCTTCGTCGAGGTCGCGTCCCACCTGCCCGACGTGCTCAGCGTCCGCGCAGCCGTCGTCCTGTGACCGGGAAGGGTGGCGCGGCCGCACCCGGACCGACGAGCGAGCAGGTCGTCGTCGTCCTGCCCGCGGCGCTGCGCGACGAGGCCGGGGGTGCGTCGACGGTGCGGGTCGCGGTCGTCGCGGGGCCGCGCCCGCCCGTCGTCCGAGACGTCCTCGACGCGCTGGCGGCGGCGCACCCGCGACTCGAGCGCCGGCTGCGTGACGAGCGTGGCGTCGTCCGGCGGCACGTCAACGTCTTCGTCGCCGGTGACGACACCCGGGGGCTGCTCGGCCAGGACACCCCCGTGCCACCCGGGGCGGAGGTGACCCTTCTGCCGAACATCGCCGGCGGCTGACCGCCCACGACGCGGACCGGGGTCGCCCGGCTCGAGGACCCGCTCCCGCGGCCGAGTCACTGGTTGCCCTCCTCAACCTCGATCGGCTGCACGGTCGGGCGGTCCTGCTGTGGATCGTGGCGCCGTTCGCGACGGTCGTCGCCGTCGCGGGGTGGCTCGACGAGCTCACCGGGGCCGGCAGGGAGCTCGCCTGCGGGTTCAGTCGGTGTCGTCGTCGACCCAGTCGAACGTCCGGGTGACCGCCTTCTTCCACTGCCGATACTTCTTCTCGCGCAGCTCGGCGTCCATGTCGGGCTCCCAGCGAGCGCCCTCGGACCAGTTCTTGCGCAGGTCGTCCTCGCCGGTCCAGTAGCCCACGGCGAGCCCCGCCGCGTAGGCCGCGCCCAGCGCCGTCGTCTCGTTGACCTTCGGCCGGACGACGGGGACGTCGAGGATGTCGGACTGGAACTGCATGAGCGTCTCGTTGACGACCATGCCACCGTCGACCTTGAGCTCGGTGAGCTCGACGCCGGAGTCGGCGCGCATCGCGTCGACGACCTCACGGGTCTGGTACGCGGTCGCCTCGAGCGCGGCCCGCGCGATGTGGCCCTTGTTCACGTACCGCGTGAGGCCGACGAGCGCGCCTCGGGCGTCCGAGCGCCAGTACGGCGCGAAAAGGCCGGAGAACGCCGGAACGAAGTACGCGCCGCCGCTGTCCTCGACCGTCTTCGCGAGCGTCTCGATCTCCGGCGCCGAGGAGATCATCCCGAGGTTGTCCCGCAGCCACTGGACGAGCGAGCCGGTCACCGCGATCGAGCCCTCGAGCGCATACACCGGGGCGTTGTCGCCGACCCGGTAGCAGACGGTCGTGAGGAGGCCGTTCTCGCTCCTCACCCGCTCGGTTCCGGTGTTGAGCAGGAGGAAGTTGCCCGTGCCGTACGTGTTCTTGCCCGTGCCGACGTCGAAGCAGACCTGCCCGAAGGTCGCGGCCTGCTGGTCACCGAGGTCGCCCGCGATGGGAACGCCCTCGAGGAACCCGCCGCGGCGGCCCGTGCCGTACTCCTCCGAGGACGAGCGGATCTGCGGAAGCATCGACGTCGGGACGCCCATCTCGGCGGCGATGTCCTCGTCCCAGGACAGCGTCGAGAGGTCCATGAGCATGGTGCGCGAGGCGTTCGTGACGTCCGTGAGGTGCAGTCCGCCGTCGACACCACCGGTGAGGTTCCACAACAGCCAGGTGTCGGTGTTGCCGAACATGAGGTCGCCACGCTCGGCGGCTTCGCGCGCGCCGTCGACGCTGTCGAGGATCCAGCGGATCTTCGGGCCCGAGAAGTACGTCGCGAGCGGCAGGCCGACGGTGTCCTTGTAGCGGTCCGCGCCACCGCCGAGGGCCGCGAGGGAGTCGCAGATCTTCTGGGTGCGGGTGTCCTGCCAGACGATCGCGTTGTACACGGGGCTGCCCGTCGTCCGGTCCCAGACGACGGCGGTCTCGCGCTGGTTCGTGATGCCGACGGCGGCGATGTCCGTCGCCGTGACGTTCGCCTTTGCGAGCGCCCCGGCGACGACCTCACGGGTGTTGTTCCAGATCTCGGCGGGGTCGTGCTCGACCCAGCCGGCGCGGGGGAAGATCTGTTGATGCTCCATCCGGTCGACGGACACCACGGTCCCGGCCCGGTCGAAGAGCATGCAGCGGGTGCTCGTCGTGCCCTGGTCGATGGCGGCTACGTAGTCGGACATCGTCGTCCTCTCGGGTCGTCGGTCGGCGGGCGGATCGGCGGACGGGACGGGCCGGGGCTCGGAGTGCGTCGAGCCTACGGCCGGGCATCGCGGCCTGCGTCCCGTGATGGCATGCAGGACCAGGGCCGCGAGGACGGCGCCGACGAGCGGACCGACGACCGGCACACACAGGGCGTGCCGCCAGTTGCTGCCGCCCTCGCCGGCGATCGGCAGCAGAGCGTGAGCGATGCGGGGGCCGAGGTCGCAGCCGGGGTTGATGGCGTAGCCGGTCGGGCCGCCGAGGCTGGCCCCGATCAGCCCCGGCCGGCGGCGGCCTCGAGCGCCTCGTCGAACCGGCGCAGGACGAGGTCGGCGAGCAGCGGGTGCGGCGCCAGCGGCGCCGAGACCGTCACGGCGTCGCCCTCCGCGAGGCGGGCGAGGCGGTCGGCGAAGAACCCGGGGGAGAGCAGGTAGCTCGCGACGCGGACGCGGCGACCCCCGGCGCGCAGGTCCGCCACGACGTCGGCGACCACGGGGGTGGCCGCCGACAGGTACGCCGGCGTGACCGGCGCTCGGACCCGGTGTGCCACAAGGGCCGCCACCGCGTCGACGTCGGCGACGGCGCGGCGATCGCTCGACCCCGCAGCGGCGAGGACGACCGCCTCGTCGGCCCCGGGCCGCGGGCCGGTCTCGTCGAGCCGCTCGACGACGACGTCGGCGAGCGCGCCGTCGGGGCCGAGCGCGCCGGCGGCCGTCGCGAGCCCCCCGGACGCCGCGACGGCGCGCGCGACATCGGTGCGGACGTGGTACCCGGCCGACAGCAGGAACGGGACGACGACGCAGCGTCGGCCGGCCGCCGCAAGCTGCGCGACGACGTCCGACAACGCCGGCTTCTGGACGTCGACGCTCGCCGCGACGACCTCGAGGCCGGGCCGGAGCGCCGCGACGTCGAGACGCAGCCGGGCGACGGCGCGCCGGCCCGCGGTGTCCCGGGTGCCGTGCCCGCAGCCGACGAGCACGGGGAGGTCGTCACGCGCCACGGGTCCATCGTGCCGCTGCGGAAGCCGGGCGGTGTCCCCGACGTCCGCGCCGAGCCCGTCGAACCCGGCGACGATCCCGGCCGCCGGCGCCCCGAGGGCGGCGACGCGGAAGCCGGAGCGCATGGCCGCGGCAGGTGCCGGTCGGCCGTCGCACGGTCCTAGACTCGCCGCGTGACCCAGACACCGGACCTCAAGCCCCGCAGCCGCGACGTCACCGACGGGCTCGAGCGGGCCGCCGCCCGCGGCATGCTGCGCGCCGTCGGCATGGGCGACGACGACTTCGCGAAGCCGCAGATCGGCGTCGCCAGCTCGTGGAACGAGATCACGCCGTGCAACCTCTCGCTCGACCGGCTCGCGAAGGCGAGCAAGGACGGCGTGTACGCCGCGGGCGGCTACCCGATGGAGTTCGGGACGATCAGCGTCAGCGACGGCATCTCGATGGGCCACGAGGGGATGCACTTCTCCCTCGTGAGCCGGGAGGTCATCGCCGACAGCGTCGAGACCGTCATGCAGGCCGAGCGGCTCGACGGCTCGGTCCTGCTCGCCGGGTGCGACAAGTCGTTGCCCGGCATGCTCATGGCCGCCGCGCGGCTCGACCTCGCGAGCGTGTTCCTCTACGCCGGCTCGATCCTGCCCGGCCGCGCCCGGCTGTCCGACGGCAGCGAGCGCGAGGTCACGATCATCGACGCCTTCGAGGCCGTCGGCGCGTGCGCCCGCGGGCTCATGAGCCGGGAGGACGTCGACGCCATCGAGCGCGCGATCTGCCCGGGCGAGGGCGCCTGCGGCGGGATGTACACGGCGAACACGATGGCGTGCGCGGCAGAGGCGCTCGGCATGTCGCTGCCGGGGAGCGCCGCGCCGCCCGCGACCGACCGGCGCCGGGACGGCTACGCCCGTAGGTCCGGCGAGGCCGTCGTCAACCTCCTGCGCCTGGGCATCACCGCGCGCCAGGTCCTCACGCGTGAGGCGTTCGAGAACGCCATCGCCGTCGTGATGGCGTTCGGCGGCTCGACGAACGCCGTCCTCCATCTGCTCGCGATTGCGCACGAGGCGGACGTCGACCTGTCCCTCGACGACTTCACCCGCGTCGGTGCCACGGTGCCGCACCTGGCGAACGTCAAGCCCTTCGGGCAGTACGTCATGACGGACGTCGACCGGGTCGGTGGCGTCCCCGTCGTCATGAAGGCGCTCCTCGACGCCGGCCTGCTCCACGGCGATGTGCTCACGGTGACCGGCAAGACTCTCGCGGAGAACCTCGAGGACGTCGCACCGCCGGGCCTCGACGGCACGGTGCTGCGGGC
Organism: uncultured Actinomycetota bacterium; assembly: GCA_963750565.1. Taxonomy (GTDB): domain Bacteria; phylum Actinomycetota; class Actinomycetes; order Actinomycetales; family Kineosporiaceae; genus R-H-3. Next base: position 316,004 of record CAVVRA010000005.1, read on the forward strand.
GCTCGCCGAGCCGATCCACCGGACCGGAGGCATCACGGTCCTGCGCGGGTCGTTCGCGCCCGATGGCGCTGTCGTCAAGAGCGCCGGCTTCGACTCCGACGTCTTCGAGGGCACCGCTCGGGTCTTCGACCGCGAGCGGACCGCCATGGACGCCCTCGAGGACGGCACGATCGCCGCCGGCGACGTCGTCGTCATCCGGTACGAGGGCCCCAAGGGTGGCCCCGGGATGCGCGAGATGCTCGCGATCACGAGTGCCATCAAGGGCGCGGGGCTCGGCAAGGACGTCCTGCTCGTGACCGACGGCCGGTTCTCCGGCGGGACGACGGGCCTGTGCGTGGGTCACATCGCGCCGGAGGCCGTCGACGGTGGCCCGATCGCGTTCGTCGAGGACGGCGACCGGATCCGGCTGGACGTCGCCAACGGCATCCTCGACCTCCTCGTCGACGAGGAGGTCCTCGCCAAGCGCCGGATCGGCTGGGAGCCGCTGCCGCCTCGGTACACCCGCGGCGTCCTCGCGAAGTACACCCGGCTCGTCGGCTCGGCGTCGGGAGGAGCGGTCTGCGGCTGAGCGGCGGTCGGCGAGATCGGGTGCGCGACGTGCCGCACGGCGGCCCCGTGGCGGCGCTCGCGCGCGGTCTGCCGCCGCGGCCGGTTAGTCTCCCGCCGTGATCACCGTGGTGGCGGTCGTGCTCGCAGCCTCGTGCGCGACGCTGTCGGCCGCCTCGTGGTTGGTCGAGACGCGCCGTCCGCGGGCGTTCCCGGCGCGCGCCGCGGCGGCCGTCGCGGCAGGGTCCGCCGCCGCGGCGATCGCGTTCCTGCTCGTCCTCGGCCGGCCCGGCCCGGACCGCTGGCTCACCGCCGGCGCCCGGGGCTTTCTCGTCGTAGCGCTGGCGTTCGGCGCCGTCGGGGTCGCGGGGATCGTGCGCAGCGTGCTGCCCCGCGGCGGCGTGGGGCCTGCGGTCGCCGAGGGGCTGCTCATCGGGTCGGCCGGCGTGACGGCGCTGTGGGCGGTCCTCGGGGCGCCGACCGGCCCGCCCGCACGGCAGCTCGTCCCCGTCCTCGTGGCGGTCGGCGTCGCCGCGCTGCTCGCAACGGTGCTGCGGCTGCCGGTGGCCGCCCGCGGGCGCGTCGTGGACGACCGGTACCACGGCCGGGTCCGGGTCAGCGCGGTCGCGCTGTTCCTCATGCTCGTCGCCTGCCTCCTCGACGCGCTGCCCGCGCGCGTGCCCGTCGTCGCGGCCGGGCTCGCAGCCGCGGCCGGGTTCCTCGTCGCGGCGCTCGTGCCGTACGTCCGGGACACCCCGCCGCTGCTGCGCCGACGTCCGACCTTCGGCGTTCTCCTCCTGCCGTACGCCGTGCTCGCGGTCGCGATGACCGCCGTCGGGGTGCAGGCCGCCCGCGGCCGGGCGGGGCTCGTCACCGGTGTGCTCGTCCTCCTCGTCGCCGGCGTCGTCGTCGTCGTCGAGGCGTTCGCGCTCCGGGCGGGAGCCGTGGTCCTCAGCGACCTCGAGGTCTCCCGGCAGCGCCTCGAGGCGCTCGTGGAGAACGCGCAGGACGTCATCCTCGGCCTCGACCCCGGCGGCCGGGTGGTCGCGGCGAACGCCGCCGTCGAACGGCTGCTCGGCCTGCCGGGTGCGCATCTCGAGGGGCGCGACGTCGCGGAGATCGCGGTGCTCGACGACCGTCCCGCGGTCCGGCAGGCGGTCCGGGACGTCGTCCACGGCCGGCGGCCCAGCGCGAAGGTCGAGCTCCGGCTCGCGGCCCCCGCCGAAGGCACGGCGGAGATGCGGCTGCGCGGCGTCGAGGGTGGTGCGGTGGCGGTCGTCTCGGACGTCACCGACGCGGTGCTCTTGCGCGAGCGCCTCCAGCTGCTCGCCCGTCACGACCTCATGACGGGACTCGTCAACCGGGCCGTCGTCCTGGACACGGTCCGCGCCTGGCTCGACACCGGTGACCCGGTGAGCGTCCTCTACTGCGACCTCGACGGCTACAAGGCGGTCAACGACCGGTTCGGCCACCTCGCCGGCGACCAGGTGCTCGTCGAGGTCGCCCGCCGGCTCGGCACCGCGGTCCGCGGGATCGTCGCGGACGACGCCGTGCTCGGTCGGATCGGCGGCGACGAGTTCGTCATCGCGCTGCGCGGGGTCGCCGGGCGGGACGCTCTCGCCGCCGGCGACCGGCTCGTGGCGGCGATGCGGTCGAACTTCGTGGTCGGCGACCGCACGGTGCGGCTCGGGATCAGTGTCGGTGTCTCCGGGACGGACGACGCCGAGCCGCTCCCGCTCGGTCCGGCCCGGGGCGCCGGCCGCCCCGGCACCGGGGACCGGCCGCGGCCCGCCGGCGAACGAGCTCACGACCGGGCAGGGGAGCGGGCTCACGACCGGACCGGGAGGCGTGCGGACCACCGGGTCGAGCCCGTCGAGGGGCAGGGCGACGACTGGCTCGACGGGTTCGAGGAGCTGCTCGACCGCGAGCGGGTCGAGCCGGTCGACGAGGCATCGGAGGTCGGCGGTGCCGCGTCGGCGGCCGCCGAGCTGCTCCATCGCGGCGACCTCGCGATGTTCGAGGCGAAGGCCGCGGGCCGGGCCAAGGTGGCCCGCTGGGGCCCCGACGTCTCCGAGCGCGCCCTGCGCCGGGTCGACATCGCGATCGGGCTGCGGCAGGCCCTCGACACCGGGCGGCTCGCCCTCGCCTACCAGCCGCTCGTCCGGCTCTCCGACGGCGAGGTCGTCGGCGTCGAGGCGCTCATCCGGTTCGATGGCGGCGGGGACGACGCGCCCGGGGCGCTGTCCCGGCTGCCCGGCTTCGTCAGCCCCGCGGAGCTCGTCGAGGTCGCCGAGGACACCGGCGAGATCACCGAGATGGGGCAGTGGGTGCTCCGGCAGGCGACCCAGCGCGCGTCGCTGTGGCGGGCACTCGGCCACGACCTCTTCGTCGCCGTGAACATGTCCGTGCGGCAGATGTCGGAGAACGGGTTCGTCGGGACGGTACGGCGGGCGCTCGCCGACTCCGAGCTCGCCGCGGACAAGCTCGTTGTCGAGATCACCGAGGGTCAGCTCGTCGGTGAGGAGGACCCGGTCCGCGGCGTCATCGAGGACCTGCAGCGCGACGGCGTCCAGTTCGTCATCGACGACTTCGGCACCGGCTACTCGTCGCTGAGCTACCTCAAGACGATGCCGGTGCGGGCGATCAAGCTCGACCGCACGCTGCTCGACGGCATCGGCACCGACCCGCGCGCGACGACGCTCGCCCGGTCGGTCGTCGGCGTCGCCCGCGCGCTCGGGCTCGTCGTCGTCGCCGAGGGACTGGAGAGCCTCGACGCGGCCCGGCTCGTCCGCGACCTCGGCGCGTGGGCCGGGCAGGGTTTCGCGCTGCACCCGCCGCTGCGCGAGGACGAGCTGCTCGCCGTGCTCTCCTCGACGCCGCTCGACCTCGGCGCACGCTCCGGTCCGGTCCGGCCGCGGGTCGTCGACGTCACGGACGCCACGACGGCTGCGCTCGGCGGGACACCGGCCGCCGCGTCGCCCCGGTTGTCCAGGTCCTGGTCCGTGCCCGCGGGCCCGGCGTCCCGGGCGGCACCGTCCCGGTCGGCGTCCGGGGGAGCGGCGTCAGCGGGAACGGCGTCCGGGGAGGAGGCTGCCGACCGGACGGGTCCCGAGCCCGGGCCCACGGCCTCCGGCGACGCGCCGGCCGGCACCACGTCCGGTCCGGCCACCGGGCCGCTGGCCACCGGCGGGTTCCGCGCGCACGGCCCGGTCGGCGAGGCGCCCAGGCACACGGGCGGGTCCGGCGGCGTCGGTGGCGTCGTCCTGCCGCCGCGCCGCGTCTCGGATGGCGAGACCGGGACGCAGGGCGATTGACACGCAGAGTGGCGCGGACGACTGTGGGCGTGTGCGTCTGGCCCTCGTACTCGGACGGCGCGCCGGCTGAGGTCTCCCCGACCCCGCCGAGCGCGCGACCCCTCGCATGCCCACCGTGGGCCGAGGGGTCTTCTCGTCTCCGGGGTCGGGCACCCCGGCAGGGCAGCGACCAACGCCGCCGGCCGCCGCGAGGCGGCCGGCGACACCGACCGGGACCGACAGCCAGCCCGTCGGACGGTCCGCCGGCAGCCACCGGCGGACGCCGACGGCGAGTAGAGGAGAGGCCGAGATGTCAGGCCACCGCAGCGGCAACGACGCCGGGACGACGAGCGCGCCGGGGGCGCACGCCCACGACGGCGAGGCGATGACGGGGGCGCAGAGCCTCGTCCGCTCGCTGGAGGCGGTAGGGGTCGACGTGGTCTTCGGCATCCCCGGCGGCGCGATCCTGCCGTTGTACGACCCGCTCATGGACTCCCGCTCGGTGCGGCACATCCTCGTACGGCACGAGCAGGGCGCCGGGCACGCGGCCGAGGGGTACGCGCACGCCACGGGCAGGGTCGGGGTCTGCATGGCGACCTCCGGGCCGGGCGCGACGAACCTCGTGACCCCCATCGCCGACGCGTACATGGACTCGGTGCCGATGGTGGCGATCACCGGCCAGGTGCCGTCGTCCGCGATCGGGACGGACGCCTTCCAGGAGGCGGACATCTCGGGGATCACGATCCCGATCACGAAGCACAACTACCTCGTGACCGACCCCGCGGACATCCCGCGGGCCCTCGCCGAGGCGTTCCACATCGCCGGCAGCGGGCGGCCCGGCCCGGTCCTCGTCGACGTCTCCAAGGACGCCCTGCAGGCGATGACCCGGTTCTCCTGGCCGGACCGGATCGACCTGCCGGGCTACCGGCCGGTCGCGCGGCCGCACGGCAAGCAGGTCCGCGAGGCGGCCCGGCTGCTCGTGGAGTCCAAGCGGCCCGTGCTCTACGTCGGTGGCGGCGTCATCAGGGCCCGGGCGAGCGCTGAGCTGGCGCCTCCTCACCGACCTCACCGGCGCTCCCGTCGTCACGACGCTCATGGCTCGCGGCGCGCTGCCCGACTCCCACCCCCAGCACCTCGGGCATGCCCGGGATGCACGGCACCGTCGCCGCCGTCACCGCGCTGCAGAAGGCCGACCTCATCGTGAGCCTCGGGGCGCGCTTCGACGACCGGGTCACCGGCAAGCTCTCGACGTTCGCGCCGAACGCGACGATCGTCCACGCCGACATCGACCCGGCCGAGATCTCGAAGAACCGGGTCGCGGACGTGCCGATCGTCGGTGACGCCAAGGAGGTCATCGCCGAGCTCGTGACCGCCGTCGCAGGCCGAGCACGCCGCGGGACGCCGGGCCGACCTGTCGTCGTGGTGGTCGCAGCTGGACGCGCTGCGGACCACGTACCCGCTCGGCTACGCGGCACCGCCGGCCGGCGAGGTCTCGCCGCAGCACGTCATCCAGCGGATCGGGGAGATCTCCGGCCCGGAGTCGCTGTACGTCGCCGGGGTCGGCCAGCACCAGATGTGGGCCGCGCAGTTCATCCGGTACGAGAACCCGAACACGTGGATCAACTCCGGGGGCCTGGGCACGATGGGCTTCGCGGTGCCCGCCGCGATGGGTGCCAAGGTCGGCATGCCGGACCGGACGGTCTGGGCGATCGACGGCGACGGCTGCTTCCAGATGACCAATCAGGAGCTCGCCACCTGCGTCATCAACGACATCCCGATCAAGGTCGCGGTCATCAACAACAGCAGCCTCGGCATGGTCCGGCAGTGGCAGACGCTCTTCTACAACGAGCGCTACTCCAACACCGACCTGCACACCTCCCGCGGGCGGCGCGGGTCCCGGACTTCGTCAAGCTCGCCGACGCCTACGGCTGCGTCGGGCTGCGCTGCGAGCGCCCCGAGGACGTCGACGCGACGATCGAGAAGGCGATGGCGATCAACGACGTGCCGGTCGTCGTCGACTTCGTCGTCCACCGCGACGCGATGGTCTGGCCGATGGTGCCGGCCGGCGTGAGCAACGACGACATCCAGGTCGCCCGCGGCATGAGCCCGACCTGGGACCGCGAGGACTGAGCTTCCCGGTCGCCCGGACTCCGTCACCCGACAGCCTTCACCGACAAGCCCGTCACCGACAAGCCCGTCACCGACAAGCCGTACCGACAAGCCGTCACCGACAAGGACTTCCGCCATGAGCAAGCACACCCTGTCGGTGCTGGTGGAGAACCGGCCCGGCGTCCTGACCCGGGTGGCCGGCCTGTTCGCCCGCCGCGGGCTTCAACATCCACTCGCTGGCGGTCGGCCCGACCGAGCACCCGGACGTGTCCCGGATGACCGTCGTGGTCGACGTCGAGGACCTGCCCGCTGGAGCAGGTCACCAAGCAGCTCAACAAGCTGGTCAGCGTCATCAAGATCGTCGAGCTGGAGCCGTCGGCGTCGGTGCAGCGCGAGCTGCTGCTGGTCAAGGTCCGGGCCGACCTGCAGACCCGCTCGCACGTCCTGGAGACCGTCCAGCTGTTCCGGGCCAAGGTCGTCGACGTCGCGCCCGGACGCCGTCACGATCGAGGTGACCGGCAACCCGGACAAGCTCGAGGCGTTCCTGCGGGTGCTCGAGCCGTTCGGCATCCGCGAGCTCGTCCAGTCCGGCCTGGTCGCCATCGGCCGCGGGCAGCCGCTCGATCACCGACCGCGCCCTGCGCTCCGCCTAGTCCCGACCGACCGTCCTGCGGTGTGACAGCCGGGAGAGCACCGGTGCGATCGGACTCGCCCGCCAGAGGACGCAGGACGTCGCGTCCTGCACCTGATCGGCGACCGCTAGGGTCGCCCCGAATGCTCCACCTCGTCGAAGGAGAAGCTCCACCGTGGCCGAGATGTTCTACGACGACGACGCCGACCTGTCCGATCATCCAGGGGCGCAACGTGGCCGTCCTCGGCTACGGCAGCCAGGGCCACGCGCACTCGCTGAGCCTGCGCGACTCCGGCGTCGACGTCCGCGTCGGCCTGCCCGAGAGCAGCAAGAGCCGGCCAAGGCCGAGGCCCAGGGCCTGCGCGTCGTCACCCCGGCCCAGGCCGGTCGAGGAGGCCGACGTCGTCATGGTCCTCGTGCCGGACCACGTGCAGCGCCACCTCTACGCCGAGGCCATCGCCCCGAACCTCGTCGACGGGCGACGCGCTGTTCTTCGGCCACGGCTTCAACATCCGCTTCGGCTACATCACCCCGCCCGAGGGCGTCGACGTCTGCATGGTCGCCCCCAAGGGCCCCGGCCACCTCGTGCGCCGCGAGTTCGTCGACGGCCGCGGCGTCCCGGTGCTCGTCGCCGTCGAGAAGGACGCGACCGGCAAGGCCTGGCCGCTCACCCTGTCCTACGCCAAGGCGATCGGCGGCCTGCGCGCCGGCGGCATCAAGACGACGTTCACCGAGGAGTGCGAGACCGACCTCTTCGGCGAGCAGGCCGTGCTCTGCGGCGGCATGTCGCAAGCTGGTCCAGACCGGCTTCGAGGTGCTCACCGAGGCCGGCTACCAGCCCGAGGTCGCCTACTTCGAGTGCCTGCACGAGCTCAAGCTCATCGTCGACCTCATGTACGAGGGCGGCATCGCCAAGCAGCGCTGGAGCGTCTCGGACACCGCCGAGTACGGCGACTACGTGTCCGGCCCGCGCGTCATCGACGACTCGGTCAAGGAGCGCATGCAGGAGGTCCTCGCCGACATCAAGAACGGCTCGTTCGCCGCCCGGTTCATCGCCGACCAGGACGCCGGGTGCGCCGGAGTTCAAGCGGCTGCGCGCCGAGGGCGAGCAGCACCCGATCGAGGCCACCGGCCGCGAGCTGCGCAAGCTCATGAGCTGGGTCAAGTCGACCGACTCCGACTACGTCGAGGGCACCGCCGCCCGCTGAACGGCGTCGCGGTGCCGGCGACCTCGGTGCGGCACACGCGCTGTGACCGCGCGACGTCCGCGATCGTCGGACGCTCGTGAAGGCGTTCACAAGCCGTCCGTAGACTCCGCGGCAGGCGACTGTCGTACGCCGTCCGAGCCGCCTGACGCCGTGCGTGACCCGGTCCGCCCGCACCGAGAGGGACCGTCGTGACCAAGCCCGTCGTGCTCATCGCCGAGGAGCTCTCGCCCGCCACCGTCGAGGCGCTCGGGCCCGACTTCGAGATCCGCTCCTGCGACGGCGTCCGACCGCGGCCAGCTGCTGTCGGCGATCGCCGACGTCGACGCGATCCTCGATCCGCTCGGCCACCAAGGTCGACGCCGAGGCGCTGGCCGCCGCCAAGCAGCCTGCAAGGTCGTCGCCCGGGCCGGCGTCGGCCTCGACAACGTCGACGTCAAGGCCGCCACCCAGGCCGGCGTCATGGTCGTCAACGCGCCGACCTCGAACATCGTCTCCGCCGCCGAGCTCGCCATCGCGCTGCTGCTCGCCGCCGCCCGCAACATCCCGCAGGCGCAGCCAGTCGCTCAAGCGCGGGGCGTGGAAGCGCTCGAAGTACACCGGCGTCGAGCTGTACGAGAAGACCGTCGGCGTCGTCGGGCTCGGCCGGATCGGCGTCCTCGTCGCGCAGCGGCTGTCGGCGTTCGGCATGAAGGTGATCGCCTACGACCCCTACGTCAGCCAGCGCCCGCGCGGCGCAGCTCGGGGTCCGGCTGGTCGGCCTCGACGAGCTGCTCGCCGAGCAGCGACTTCATCACCGTGCACCTGCCGAAGACCCCCGAGACGGTCGGCCTGATCGGCGACGGAGGCGCTGCGCAAGGTCAAGCCGACCGTGCGGATCGTCAACGCCGCCCGCGGCGGGATCGTCGACGAGGCCGCGCTGTTCGCCGCGCTCAAGGAGGGCCGGGTCGCCGGCGCCGGGCTCGACGTCTTCGCCAAGGAGCCGTGCACCGACTCCCCGCTGTTCGAGCTGGAGAACGTCGTGGTGACCCCGCACCTCGGCGCCTCCACCGACGAGGCGCAGGAGAAGGCCGGCATCGCCGTCGCCAGGTCGGTGCGGCTGGCGCTGGCCGGCGAGCTGGTGCCGGACGCGGTCAACGTGTCCGGCGGCGTCATCGCCGAGGACGTCCGCCCCGGCATCGCGCTCGCCGAGAAGCTCGGCCGGGTGTTCACCGCGCTCGCCGGCGGCGTGCCCGCCCAGTTCGACGTCGAGGTGCGCGGCGAGATCACCGAGCACGACGTGTCCGTGCTGCGGCTGGCCGCGCTCAAGGGCCTGTTCCGCGGACGTCGTCGAGGACCAGGTCTCCTACGTCAACGCACCGGTGCTCGCCGAGCGAGCGCGGGATCGACGTCCGGCTGCTCACCGACCCGGAGAGCCCCGAGTACCGCAACGTCATCATCCTGCGCGGCACGCTGGCCGACGGCACCCGGGTGTCGGTCGCCGGCACCCTGACCGGCCCGAAGCAGGTGGAGAAGCTCGTCGGCATCGACGGCCTCGACCTCGAGATGCCGCTCGCCGACCACATGCTCGTGCTGCGCTACACCGACCGGCCCGGCGTCATCGGCACGCTCGGCCGGCTGCTCGGCGACGCCGGCGTCAACATCGCCGCCATGCAGGTCGGCGCGGGCGGCCGAGGGCGGCGAGGCCGTCGGCGTGCTCACGCTCGACTCCGGCCCCGCCCGGCCGCCGTCGCTCGACGAGATCGCCCGCGAGATCGGGGCCAGCTCGGCCCGGCTCGTCGACCTCGACGACTGACGGGCCACGACGGCGGCCGGGCGGGTGCGGGCCGCCCGGTCCGCCGTCCGCATCCGGTGCAGTGCAGAGACCGGGGTGGAGGACGTCGGTCATGGCCGGAGGCCACGCCACCGGGTCACGGACACGGTGCTGAGACCCGTCCGACCGCGAGACGTACGTCTCGCATCGCGAAACGCCGGCGCTGGGTGAGGAACCAGTTGCTACCGTGGGGTAATCATGCGGCGCACACTCCTCATCGGCTGCCGCGGCGGGGTCTGAGCGGTCGGCACCCGTCGCGGGGACACCGCGCGCCGACACTCCAGCCCTGCCCGTCGCCCACCCGGCGACGCCCGTCCGTGGACGGGCCTGCACCGGCCGACCGGCCGGATCCCGAGACCTGTTCCCCGCTAGTGGGTCGCGCGCCCGCGCGACCGGGCCGGGAACCGCATCGAAGACCCATCGTGACGCGGGCCGGCAACGGCTGCCGGGGGCCGCAGTGGAGGAGCCACCCATGGACGACACCGACGCCCGCAAGGCCGTGCAGGAGTCGATGGACCGCCGCGACCAGGGCGAGAGCCGCTGACCGCCTGACCGGCGGGTGCGCGCCGGCGGGTGGTGGGAGGATGCCCCCGTGGTCCCAGCCGACCTGAGCGCCGACGCCGCCCGCGAGCCCGTGCCCGGGCGGCCCAGGGTCGCCGTCGCCGCGCCGAGCCCGCTCGCCGCGCAGGCGGGTGCCCGGGTCGCGGCGGAGGGCGGCAACGCCGTCGACAGCGCCCTCGCGGCGATGATGGTCGCCCTCGTCGCCGAGCCGGGCATCGTCTCGCTCGGCGGCGGTGCCTTCGTCACGGTGGGCCGGCCCGGCGAGGACCCCGTCACCGTCGACGGCTACGTGCAGATGCCGGGCCGCGGCCTGCCGCCGTCCGCCTTCGGGCGTGGCGTCCGGGACGTCTGGACCGAGTACGGCGGCGGCACTCCGATGACCGTCGGCCACGGCTCCGTCGCCACGCCGGGCGTCCTCGCCGCCGTCGAGCGCGCGCACGCGATGTTCGGCCGCGCCCCCTGGCGCGAGGTCGTCGAGCCCGCCCGGGAGGCGGCCCGCGACGGGTTCCCGCTCGGCGCCGCCTCGGACTACTACTTCGGCTACGCCCGCGACCTCGTGTTCGGCCACGACCCCGCCGTCCGGGCCGCGCTGCACCACCCCGACGGCACTGCGGTCCGCACCGGCGAGACCGTCCACGTCCCCGACCTCGCGGAGTTCCTGGGCCGCGTCGCCGACGAGGGGTCCGAGGCGTTCTACCGCGGCGACGTCGCCAAGCTGCTCGCGGCGGACATGGCCGAGCACGGCGGACTCGTCACCGAGGAGGATCTCGCCGCGTTCACCCCGGTCGTGCGCCGCGCCGTGCAGGTCGACGTCGGCCGGTGGCGGCTCGCGACGAACCCGCCGCCGGCGATCGGCGGCCCCGTCCTCGCCGCCATGCTCCTGCTCCTCGGGGCCCGGCCCGTGCCCCGGCCGGGCCCCGAACAGCAGGACGGCGGGTGGGCGCCGGACGACGTCGCGCACCTGGTCACCGTGCTGCGGGCCGTCCTGCGGCACCGGGCGGACGAGCTGGACATCGCCGCCGACCGGGTCGTGGCCGGCCAGGCGCTCCTCGACGACGTGCTCGCCCACGGGCAGGCGTGGCTCGGGGCCGCGCCGTCGACCGCGCACGTCAGCGCGGTCGACACGGCCGGTCTCGCGTGCGCGGTGACCGCCTCCTGCGGCTACGGCGCCGGGATCGCCGTCCCCGGCACCGGGATCTGGCTCAACAACTGCCTCGGGGAGCACGAGCTCAACCGTGGCGGGCTGCACAGCCTGCCGCCGGGGGAGCGGCTCGCGTCGAACATGGCGCCTTCTGTCGCACACCGGTCGGACGGCGCCGCGCTCGCCGTCGGCAGCCCCGGCGCGGACCGCATCACGACGGCGCTCACCCAGGTTCTCGCGGCCTTCGCGCACGGCGGCGCCGCCCTGCAGGACGCCGTCGACGCTCCCCGGCTGCACGTGAGCCGCACCGAGTCCGGGGAGGAGACGCTGCACCACGAGCCCGACGTCCTGCTGCCCGACGGACCCGCTGCGGCGGCGCTCACCGGGATGGCCCGGCGGGTGCACGAGCCGTTGTCGATGTACTTCGGCGGTGTCGGCGCGGCCCTGTCCGACGGCGCCGGACGGCTCGTCGCCGCGGCCGACCCGCGGCGGGCGGGTGCGGTCGCCTACGCCTGACGGGCCACCGCCCGCCCGACCGACCGCATGACGAGACGGCGTTCCCGCGATACGGGACGCCGTGGGTAGGGTGGACCCATGTCCGAGCCGAGCCCGCAGCCGATCCGCCTCGCCGTCGTCGCCGGCGACGGCATCGGTCCCGAGGTCGTCGCCGAGGGCCTCAAGGTGCTGCGGGCCGCGGTCGACGGGCGAGGTCGCCGTCGAGCACGACCGAGTACGACCTCGGCGCCCGGCGCTGGCACGCCACCGGCGAGACCCTGCCCGACTCCGTGCTCGCCGAGATCCGCGAGCACGACGCGATCCTGCTCGGCGCGATCGGCGACCCGGGCGTGCCCGAGCGGCGTCCTCGAGCGCGGTCTGCTGCTGCGCCTGCGGTTCGAGCTCGACCACTACGTCAACCTGCGCCCGGCCCGGCTCTACCCCGGGGTGACCGTCGCCGCTGGCGAACCCCGGCGACGTCGACTTCGTCGTCGTCCGCGAGGGCACCGAGGGCCCGTACGTCGGCAACGGCGGCGCGCTCCGGGTCGGCACGCCGCACGAGATCGCCACCGAGGTCAGCGTCAACACCGCGCTTCGGCGTCGAGCGCGTCGTGCGGGACGCCTTCCGCCGCGCGGCCGCGCCGGCCGCGGCGGCACGCTGACGCTGGTGCACAAGCACAACGTGCTCACCTACGCCGGTCACCTGTGGCGGCGCACCGTCGAGCGGGTCGGGCGCCGAGTTCCCCGACGTGACGACGGACTACCAGCACGTCGACGCCGCGACGATCTTCATGGTCGACCGACCCGGCGCGGTTCGACGTGATCGTCACCGACAACCTCTTCGGCGACATCGTCACCGACCTCGCCGCCGCGATCGCCGGCGGGCATCGGGCTCGCGGCGTCCGGCAACATCAACCCGGACCGGACGGCGCCGAGCATGTTCGAGCCGGTGCACGGCTCGGCGCCCGACATCGCCGGCCAGGGCAAGGCCGACCCGACGGCCACGGTGCTGTCCGTCGCGATGCTGCTGGAGCACCTCGGCCTCGACAAGGCCGCACCGCGGGTCGAGCAGGCCGTCGCCGCCGACCTCGCCGAGCGCGGCGCAGCGCGAGTACCCCGCGCGACGGCGGAGATCGGCGACGCCATCGCGGCCCGCGCGGCGGGCTGACCCCGGACGCCACGCCGTCCGGACCCGCGTCGCACCGCCGCGTCGACGGCGCCGCAGCGGTCACGCCGGTGAGCGGCGCACCCGGCCAGGCGCTGGTACGTCCCGACACGACCCCGGTGCCGCGGTCACCCCGGCGGCACCGCCGACGGCCGTCGCCGTCGGTGACGCACCGAGGGAGCGCCCAGTGACGCTGCAGTTCACCGAGCACCTCACCGCCGCACCCGACCGACCGCGCAGCGCCGCGCCGAGATCCTCGCCGAACCCGGGGTTCGGCAAGTACTTCACCGACCACATGGTCACCGCCACCTGGACGCCGGACGCCGGCTGGCACGACGCGCAGGGTCGCGCCGTACGGGCCGATCACGCTCGACCCGGCCGCCGCCGTCCTGCACTACGCGCAGGAGATCTTCGAGGGTCTGAAGGCCTACCGGCACGCCGACGGCATCGGTCTGGGCGTTCCGCCCGGAGGCCAACGGCGAGCGGATCGCCCGCTCCGCCAGCCGGCTGGCGCTGCCGGAGCTGCCGGTCGAGGACTTCCTCGGCGTCGCATCGACCTGCTCGTGCGCACCGACGTCGACTGGGTGCCCGACCGGCGGGGAGAAGAGCCTCTACCTGCGGCCGTTCATGTTCGCCTCGGAGGCCTTCCTCGGCGTCCGGCCGGCGCACGAGGTCGCGCTACTGCGTCATCGCCTGCCCGGTCGGCTCGTACTTCGCCGGCGGGATCAAGCCGGTCTCGATCTGGCTGTCCACCGACGTACACCCGGGCCGCGCTCGGCGGCACCGGCGCGGCCAAGTGCGGCGGCAACTACGCGGCGAGCCTGGCCGCCCAGCTCGAGGCGGCCGCGCACGGCTGCGACCAGGTGTGCTTCCTCGACGCGGTCGAGCGCCGGTGGGTCGAGGAGCTCGGCGGGATGAACCTGTACTTCGTGCTACGCCGACGGCCGGCTCGTCACCCCGGAGCTCACCGGCACGATCCTCGAGGGCGTCACCCGCTCGTCGATCCTCACCCTGGCCAAGGAGCAGGGGCTCGACGTCGAGGAGCGCCGGGTCGACATCGACGAGTGGCGCGACGGCGTGGCGAGCGGCGAGATCACCGAGGTCTTCGCCTGCGGCACCGCGGCGGTGATCACCCCGGTCGGCCGGCTCGTCTGGGACGGCGGCGAGGTCGGCTCGCCGGCGACGGCGAGGCGGCACCGGCGAGGTGACCGGCCGGCTGCGCGCAGGCGCTGGTCGACATCCAGTACGGCCGGCGCGCGGACACCCACGGCTGGCTGCGCCGCCTGGCCTGACTCGCGCACCGACCCTCCCGGACCGACCTCCCGGACCAACCTCCCGGACCAACCTCCCAGGCGGCCCGCGAGCGGACGCGGTGCGGCGCCGACGCTGCGCCGTGCGGGTAGAGGTCACGACGACACCCACCCGGACGGCCGACGTCGTCCGGCGCGGGCTGGATCGCCGGACCCGCACGCCGACGGGCCTCCCGCATCCCAGGAAGCCGGAGGTCCGCGTGCCCACACCACGCCTCGTCGTCCCAGCGGCGGTCATGGCGTCCGCCCTCGCGCTCGCCGTCGCGGCCGCGTCGGTGACGTCGCCCTCGGCCGCCGCGACGGCGGGCGGCGCGCCCGGACCGCGGGTCGCGCCCGCGGCGCCGGTCACCTCGGCGACCGAGGTGTCGAACCGCGTCTCGTGCCCCGACCCGGTCCCGGTCGACTGGGCTCGCCCGCGGGTGCTCCACTCCGACCCGGCGGTGGTCGTGCGCCGGTACACGGGGCGGCAGCAAGGCGGCCGGGACCTCGTCGTCACGGTCGCCGCGGGCCGGGCCCGCGCGTACCGGCTCGTCGCCCGCGGGCCGCGCGTCGTCGGCACGATCCGGACGACGAGCGCATCGATGGCCGCCGCGCCAACAGTGGTCGTCGGGGTCAACGGCGGGTACTTCTGGCGCAGCGACACGGGCCGGGAGTTCAGCAAGGGCACCCAGGTCCGTGCTGGCCGGGTGTTCTACCACCGGGCGGGCGAGACCCGGTACGTCGGGGCCGACGTGGGCGGGGTCGTCCGCAGGGGGGTCACGCACGTCGAGGGGAGCGTCGTCGTCAGGCCCCGCGACACGGCTCCCGGCGCCCGGCTGCCCGTCGTCGCGGTGAACTCCGCGCCGGCGGGCGACGGTGTGGCGGTCTACACCAACGGCTGGAACGGCTCGGATCCGCGCGTCGTCGTGGGCTGGGAGCTGCTCGTCCGGCGCGGTGTGGTCATCGCGAGCGGGCGCTCGCTGCGCGCGTCGCTCGTCGAGTCGCCCGCCGCGGAGCGCCGGTTCCTCGTCCAGGCGTCCGGCGGCGCCGTCGCGGCTCTTCGCCGGGTCCGGGTCGGCCAGCGCGTGACGTACACCGCCCGCGCCGTCGACAGGGCAGGCCGCGTCGTGACCGAGGCGACGGTGAGCGGCACGACGCTGCTCGTCGACGGCCGGGTCACGGTCTCGTGCACGCGGGCACCGATCCGGCCTCGGACGATGGTCGCCTGGAACCGCCGCACCGGCGCGCTGTGGCTCGTCACCGCGACGGGCGGGGAGCGCACCGCCCGGTTCGGCATGTTCGTCGGTGCGAGCTACCGGCAGATGGCACTCGTGGCGCAGCGACTCGGCGCCACCGACGCCGTCCTCGTCGACGGTGGCGGGTCGACGACGATGGTCGTTCGGACCAGGAGCGGCCTGCGTCGGGTCGACGGCCCGACCGGCCGGCAGCGGGCCGTCCCCGACATCCTCGGGATCGTCGCGCGCTGACCGGCCGGCGACGTCGGGCCGGAGCTCGGTCTGCCGGTCGCATGGTTTGCCGGTCGCTCGGCGGCAAGGTTCTCCGGTGGCCGGCCGGCCGGAGGCGCGCCCGGCCCGGGACGGTGGTCACGAGCACCCCGGCGGTGTGCCACACTGTGGTCACCATGCGCAGCCTCGTCATTATCGGCAGGCGCGTCGGCACCGCCTGAGGACCGACCAACCGTCCCGGCATCGCCGACGCGCAGACCTCTCGCACCCGCGAGGGGTCTTTTTCGTGTCACGCGCCTGCGCGGCCACCGAGACCCGACCCCGGAGAGCAGCCGTGACCACGACCGAGCCACCCGGACGGCTCCGCCTTCCACGTCTACGACACGACGCTGCGCGACGGCGCCCAGCAGGAGGGCCTGAACCTCTCGGTCGCAGGACAAGCTGGCCATCGCCCGGCACCTCGACGAGCTGGGCGTCGAGCTACATCGAGGGCGGCTGGCCGGGGGCGATCCCCAAGGACACCGAGTTCTTCCGGCGCGCGGCCGACGGAGCTCGACGCTCGCGCAACGCGACGCTCGCCGCGTTCGGCGCGACCCGCAAGGCCGGGGTCGTCGCCGCCGACGACCCGCAGGTCCGCGCCCTGCGTCGACTCCCGCGCCCCGGTCGTCACCCTCGTCGCCAAGAGCGACGTCCGGCACGTCGAGCGGGCGCTGCGGACGACGCCGGCAGGAGAACCTGGCGATGATCCGCGACACCGTGCGCGTTCCTGCGTCGGCGAGGGCCGCCGGGTCTTCCTCGACGCCGAGCACTTCTTCGACGGCTACCGCGCCGACCCGGCGTACGCCGTCGAGGTGGTCCGGGTCGCGGCGTCGAGGCCGGCGCCGAGGTCGTCGCCCTGTGCGACACCAACGGCGGGATGCTGCCCGACTGGGTCGGCGGACGTCGTCCACGACGTGCGCGACGCGACTCGGGGCGGCGCTCGGCATCCACTGCCACAACGACACCGGGTGCGCGGTGGCGAACACGCTCGCCGCCGTCGACGCGGGCGCCGATCCACGTCCAGGGCACCGCTCAACGGCTACGGCGAGCGGACCGGCAACGCCGACCTGCTCACCGTCGTCGCCAACCTCGAGCTCAAGCTCGGGCGGCAGGTGCTGCCCGCCGGCCGGCTCGCCGAGGCGACCCGGATCGCGCACGCGGTCAGCGAGATCACGAACGTCCCGCCGTACTCCCGCCAGCCGTACGTCGGCGCGAGCGCCTTCGCCCACAAGGCGGGCCTGCACGCCAGCGCGATCAAGGTCGACCCCGACCTCTACCAGCACACCGACCCCACGACGGTCGGCAACGACATGCGGATGCTGGTCTCGGACATGGCCGGGCGGGCCTCGCATCGAGCTCAAGGGCCGCGAGCTCGGCTTCGACCTGGCCGGCGACCGGGAGCTGCTCACCCGGGTCACCGACCGGGTCAAGGCCATGGAGGCGGCGGGCTACACCTTCGAGGCCGCCGACGCCTCGTTCGAGCTGCTGCTGCGCGAGGAGGTGGACGGCGCCCGGCCGGCGTACTTCGACGTCGAGAGCTGGCGGGTCGATCACCGAGTCCCGGCCCGGCGGCGACGCCGTCAGCGAGGCGACGGTCAAGCTCGTCGCCGGCGGCGCCGCGGCAGGTCGCGATCGGCGAGGGCAACGGCCCGGTCAACGCGCTCGACCACGCGCTGCGCAAGGCGCTCGCTGCCGGTCTACCCCGAGCTGGAGAAGCTCGAGCTCATCGACTTCAAGGTGCGCATCCTCGACGCCGCGCCACGGCACCGACGCCGTCACCCGGGTGCTCATCGAGACCTCGCGACGGCGGCACAGCTCGTGGGCGACGGTCGGCGTCGGCGCCAACATCGTCGAGGCGTCGTGGGAGGCCCTCGGCGACGGGCTCGTGTTCGGCCTCGTCCGGCAGCACGTCGAGGCACGCTGACGGCGGTCAGCGCCAGAGCAGGACGAGCGGACTGGATGTCCGGGGCGTGAGGCCCCGGACGACGGCCGGCGCTTCGAGCGGGCCGGGTGCCGTGAGCGTCACGCGTACCCGGCCCGCGGCGTCCGTCGTCCGGGTCGCCCTGCCGTCGGTCGAGCGGTGCGCCGTCGAGGAGCACCTCGTCGCCCACCGGCGCGAGCGTCCCGGCGCGGACCACCTCGAGGGTGACCGGGACACCCGCCCGCCGGACCTCGCGGCCCCTCGCGTCGCGGAGCTGGAGCGCGAACACGGAGGGCTGGCCCGGGGGCAACGGGTCGACCGCGAGCGGCCCGACGACGCCCACCTGCAGCCGTTTGGTCCACCGCGCGGACCGGGAGACGCGCCACGGTGAGGGCGGCGGGTCGTCGGTGACGACGCACAGGCGGTGCCGCTGGCCGGGCCGCGCGGTCTGCGGCTCCCCGGGAGCCACGATCGTGTACGTGGCCGTCGTCCCCGGCCCGAGCGTCGCCGACCCCGCGATCGGCCACCAGAACCTGAGGATGTCGTCCGCGTCGGTGGTCACGGCGAAGTGCGGCTCGAGGCTGCGCGCCGTCCGGTTCGTCACCGCGGCGCGGACCCGCCACAGTCCGCCGTCGCGGTCGAGGTCCACGCTCACCTCGCGCACGTGAAGCGGCGGCGGCTCCGCCACCGTCCGGACGACGCCGGCGAGCGCGACGACCGGCAGCAGGGCCGCGACGGCGAGTCGCCCGGCGGTCGTGGCCGTGAGGGCGCCGGGCAGCCGCAGCGCCGCCGCCGACCGCACCCACGGCGACCCCCAGGCGGCCGCGGCTGCCACCACCCACAGCGGCGCGAGGAGCACGGAGTAGCTGTCCTGGGAGCGCGAGGACGCGTAGAACGCGCGGCAGCCGCGAACGCGGCCGCGGCGACCGCGGCGTACGCGCCCGTCACCGCGAGCGCCGCCCGGGCCGGGAGGTGACCGCGTCGGACGAGCAGGATCCCCAGAACGGCGAACGGCACGAGGAACCACGCGAGCTGGTGCGTTGCCGCAGCGAGCCCGAGGCATACGGCGCCGACGACGTCGCACCGGCGCAGCCGCCCGCTCGCACCGGTCCCCGGCCACCTGGCGAGCGCGACGACGAGGAAGGGCAGCGCGACGAGCGCCGCGTGGCCGAGGACGGCGTACGCCGGGCGATCCGCCCGACGAGCAGGCACGTCAGGGCGGCCGCGGGCCGCAGCGGTCGAGGGAGCAGCACGAACATGACGACAGCGGCGACGACCGTCGCGACGAAGGAGACGACAACGGGCGCGGTCAGCGACGGTGCGAGCCGAAGCACGAGGGCGGACAGGACCGCACCGAGCGGCGGGTATCCGAACTGGCTCACGACGCCGCCGTCCGCGGCGACCGTGGGCCGGACCGGGTCCCCGGCGGCGTATCGCCAGAAGCGTCCGGATGCCCGACCCCGTACAGGTGCTGGCCGTCGAGGAGCCCCTGCGCGGCGGACTGCAGGACCATCCCCACGTCGGTCACAACCGAGATGCGACCGGCCACGAGGGCGACCCGGGCGCGGGCGGCGAGCTCGAGGACGGCAACGCACAGCACGCCGATGTCGACGGCCGTGGCGAGCCGGGATCCGCGGGCGACGGCCGCGAGGACGCCGAGGACCAGGGTCGCGCCGAGCGCCCCGATCATGAGCAGGCCCACGAGGGGTGCCGTGGTGACAGTGCCGCCCCATCAGGAGGCGCAGGTCGTCGAGCAGGGCGACGACCGCCACGAGCGCGAGGACCCGGTGGACGAGCCCGGCCGGTACCGCTGTCGCGCCCCGGGAGCGGCACGGGTCCGTCGGGTCGAGGCGGCATCACGGCGGGGTCCACGCGGGAGCGCCGGTTCCGCGCACCACCCAGAGCCGGTCGCCCCGAGCTCGAGCCCGTCGCCGGACACGACCGCGGGCGAACCTTCGACGGGCAGGGGTGCGTCCGTCCCGGTCTCGGGCACGTGGCGGAACAGCCCGGCGCCGCTGTGCACGACGAGGAGGCTGCCCTCCGGCGACGAACGGATCCCGTTCGCCTCGAAGCCACCCGTCGGCGGCCACGGGTCGAGCATCGGCAGCACCGTCGGGCCCCTTCGGAAGACGCTCGCGGTCGAGCCGGATCCGGACGACGGACCGGCTGAACGAGTCGGTCACCCGGGCGTCGGCCCGGGTCGTCACGACGTCGTTGAGGAAGCGGGCGCCGGGGCGCCCGGGCCGGAGGTGATGCCCTCGGGCTGCCGGCCGACCTGCAGCGCGATCTCGTCGAGCGCGATGTGCGTCCGGCGCGTCGCCGCCACGAGGGCCCCGCTCGCGGGTCCCGCGGTGAGCGACACCGCGGTGGCGACGACGGCCAGCCCGACGCCCAGGGTCCGAGCTCGGAGCCTCATCGATCACTCCTCGTGCGGCGGACGGTGGGTCAGGGACAGCCCGGACGACACACCGCCGACAACGATGCCCCCAGGATCGTTCACCCCTTCGGGCGATCGCGCACCACGTCGTCGTGGACGAGGAGCCGGTCGCACACGGCGAGGAGGGCGGCCCGCACCGGTGCGGCCCGCTCGGCGAAGCCCCGCTGGGCGGCCGCGTACTCCGCCTTGCCGTCGGACGTCTCGATCCGGACCGGGTCGTGGCCGAGCGCCGAGAAGTCGTAGGGCGAGGCCCGCATGTCGAGGGTCCGGACGTCGCGGGCGAGCTCGAAGCAGTCCGCGACGAGCTCGGACGGCGTCGCCGGCAGGAGCTTGTAGGCCCACTTGTACAGGTCCATCGTCGTGTGCAGGCAGCCGGGCTGCTCGAGCGCGACCTGGTCCTCCCGGCGCGGTTGGAGCGCGTTGCGCGGCCGGGCGGCGGCGGCGAAGAACCGGAACGCGTCATGGTGGCTGCATCGGATCCGGTGGCTCTCGACGACCGCGTCGGTCCCGGCCGAGCCCAGCCGCGGCGGCCAGCCGGCGTGCCGGACGTCCGACGGGTCGAGCCGGTACACCATGGCCCACTCGTGGAGCCCGAAGCAGCCGAGCCGGGCCGGCCGGGAGGCCGTCGCGGCGAGCAGTGCGCGGATGTGCCGGACGGCGCCCCCGCGGCGCTCGAGGAACGCCGCGACGTCAAGCGTCACCGGTGCCGCTTCGTCGGGTGCGCCACCGCCAAGGGGGCCGCTGCCGGCTGCGTCGCTGCCGGATGCGCCGCCGCCGGTCGTGTGGTGGCGCCACGACAGCCGCTCATGGGCGCCCCGGCCGGCGAGGGCGACGCCGACCCCGGGGTGCCAGCGGCGCAGCCCGGCCGGCCGCAGGGAGTAGTACGTGAAGAGGAAGTCCTCGACGGGGTGCTTGCGCCCGGCCCGCCCGCGGTGACCGGCGGTCAGGGCGTCGACGCGCTCGGCGTGCGCAGCCGCGCGGGCGAGCCACTCCGGCTCCTCGAGCACCTCGAGCCCGCGCAGCAGCTCGAGCCCGGCTGGGCTGCGTCCCGGGGTCGTCGCCTCCGTCGTCCGCACCCCACAACGGTAACGAGCGGCCGCCCGGCCTCCGGCGGCGTCGAGGCCTCGTTAGGGTGAGGCGCGTGCGCATCGCGAGGTTCACGTCCGGCGGTGACCCGAGGTTCGGCGTCGTCGACGGGGACGACCTCGAGGTCCTCACCGGCGACCCGCTCTACATGCCCGTCCAGCGGACGGGCGAGCGGGTGCCGCTCGACGCCGTCCGGCTGCTCGCCCCGGTCATCCCGCGGAGCAAGGTCGTCGGGATCGGCCGCAACTACGCCGCGCACGCCGCCGAGCTCGGCAACGAGGTGCCGGCGGAGCCGCTGGTGTTCCTCAAGCCGAACACGAGCGTCGTCGGACCGGACGACCCCGTCGTGCTGCCGCCGCAGTCGCAGCGCGTCGACTACGAGGGCGAGCTCGCCGTCGTCATCGGCCGGCTGTGCCGTGACGTGCCCGTCGAGCGCGTCCCCGAGGTCGTCCTCGGGTACACGGTCGCCAACGACGTGACCGCCCGCGACCTGCAGACGTCCGACGGGCAGTGGTGGCGGGCCAAGGGCTTCGACTCGTTCTGCCCGCTCGGCCCGTACCTCGTGACCGACCTCGACGTGAGCGACCTGCGGGTGACGACCCGGCTCGACGGTGAGACCGTCCAGGACGGCCGGACGTCGCAGATGGTCTTCGACGTGCCGGCCGTCGTCGCGTACGTATCGTCCGCGATGACCCTGCTGCCCGGTGACGTCATCCTCACCGGGACCCCGGCGGGCGTCGGCCCGATGCGCGCCGGCCAGCGGGTCGAGGTCGAGGTCGAGGGCATCGGCGTGCTCGCCAACCCCGTCGTCGCCCGCTCGTGACCCGCGCCTGGGACCTCACCTCAGGGGGTGAGGCGGTGCAGGTCGCGCGGGAACAGAGCCGTCGTCCGGATGTTCTCCGCGCCGACGAGGCGCGCCGTCCAGCGCTCCAGGCCGATCGCGAACCCACCGTGCGGCGGCATCCCGTGCCGGAACGCCTCGAGGTAGCTCGCATACGCCTGCGGGCTCTCGCCGCGCACGGCGAGCGCCGCGACGTAGTCCTCGTACCGGTGAAGACGCTGCCCACCGGTCACGAGCTCGAGGCCCCGGAAGAGCAGGTCGAAGCTGTTCGTCCATCGCGGGTCGGGCACGGGGGTCGTCTGCGGGTGGGTGTAGAACGGCCGCTTCTGCGCGGGGTAGCCCTCGACGGCGACGAAGTCCGACCCGTGTTCGGCGAGCGCCCAGGTGCCGAGTGCCCGCTCGTGCCCGGGCGTGAGATCCGGCTCGTCCGGGTCGGCGCCCGCGATCCGCAGCGCCTCGGAGAAGTGGACGACGGGGATCTGCGCCGGCACCTCGGGGAGCCGTGCCCCTGTGAGCCCCACGGCGTCGGCCGCCGTGCCTCGCACCGACGCCACCATCCCGGCGAGGACCTCGCGGAGCACCACGAGCACGTCGCGGTGGTCTCGCGACGAACCCGAGCTCGACGTCGAGAGAGACGTACTCGGCGAGGTGTCGCACGGTGTCGTGCGGCTCGGCGCGGAACACCGGCCCGACCTCGTAGACCCGCTCGAAGACCCCCACCATCGCCTGCTTGAAGAACTGCGGGGACTGCGCGAGGTACGCCGGGCGGCCGAACTAGTCGATGCCGAAGACGTTCGCCCCCGACTCCGTCGCTGAGGCGACGACCTTGGGGGTCGCGATCTCGGTGAAGCCGAGGCCGTCCAGCGTCGTCCGGAACCCCCGCAGGGACGCCGCGGCGAGCCGCCAGACCGCCTGTCGCCGGGGGTGCCGCCACGTCGTCGACGCGTGGTCGAGCAGCGTGGACAGACCGACGTCGAGCGTCCGGGCGCCACAGCTCGACCGGCGGCGTCCCTGCGACCGAGAGCAGCTCGACGACGGGCGCGGTCAGCTCGGCACCGCCCGGTGCCTTGGGGTTCGCCGTCACCGTGCCGGTGACCCGGACGACACTCTCCTCGCCGATGCCGTCGACCGTGGACCGTGCCGACTCCTCGGTCACGACGACCTGTGCGAGCCCGCTGCGATCGCGGACGACGACGAACGTCACGGCGGCGAGCCGGCGTCGCCGGTGCACCCAGCCCTCGAGCCGGACCTGCTCACCGGCGTGCGCCGCGAGCGCGGACGCGAGCACGCGTCCGCTGCCGGAACCGGTCTCTTCCACGGTGGGCACCTCCTGGGAGCTCTGCCCGGGAGGTGTGGGCGATCGGGTCGCTCGCGGTGCCACCACACCTTCGCCGACCGGACCGGTCGGCCTCTCGGCCCGCTGACGGGGGCCGGCCGGCGCCGCTCGGGGTTCGTCAGGCCCGTCGCTGCGGCGCACCGCCACGGTACGACGGCGAGCCGCCCGGCCGAAGCGGATTTCCGAGGCCGTGGCCCTGGACTCTCGGCGCGGGGCGGCGACCATCCGCGGTTAGGCTGGATCGCATCATGAGCGACCTTGCCGGCGCCGTGGACGGCGCCTTCGACACCTCCTCCCCGGCAGCCCCCGTGACGACCGCCTCGGGCTCCGACGTGCGGGTCCGGTTCTGCCCCTCGCCGACCGGAACGCCGCACGTCGGCCTCGTCCGGACCGCGCTCTTCAACTGGGCGTACGCCCGGCACACCGGGGGCACGTTCGTCGTCCGCATCGAGGACACCGACCCGGCCCGGGACAGCGAGGAGAGCTACCACCAGATCCTCGACGCCCTGCACTGGCTGGGGATCGACTGGGACGAGGGCGTCGAGGTCGGCGGTCCGCAGGAGCCGTACCGGCAGAGCCTGCGCCGCGAGATCTACGCCGACGTCGTCGGCAAGCTCGTCGCGGGGGGGCACGTCTACGAGTCGTTCTCGACGCCCGCCGAGGTCGAGGCGCGGCACCTGGCGGCCGGCCGTGACCCGAAGCTCGGGTACGACAACGTCGACCGCGACCTCGCGGAGGAGGCGAAGGCCGCCTTCCGCGCCGAGGGCCGCGAGCCGGTGCTCCGGCTGCGGATGCCGGACGAGGACCTCGCCTTCGACGACCTCGTCCGCGGGCCCGGTGACGTTCCCGGCGGGCACGGTGCCCGACTTCGTCGTCGTCCGGGCCGGTGGCGAGCCGCTCTACACGCTCGTGAACCCCGTGGACGACGCGCTCATGGGCATCACCCATGTGCTCCGGGGGGAGGACCTGCTGTCCTCCACCCCGCGGCAGCTCGCGCTCTACCGCGCGCTCGTCGCGACCGGGGTCACGACGTTCGTGCCGCGGTTCGGGCACCTGCCGATACGTCCTCGGGGAGGGCAACCCGCAAGCTGTCCAAGCGCGACCCGCAGTCCAACCTCTTCCACCACCGGGACCGAGGGTTCGTCCCTGAGGGGCTGCTGAACTACCTCGCCCTCCTCGGCTGGGCCATCGCCGCGGACCGCGACGTCTTCACGATGGCCGAGATGGTCCGGGCCTTCGACATCGTCGACGTCAACAGCAACCCGGCACGGTTCGATCAGGCCAAGGCGGACGCGATCAACGCCGAGCACCTGCGCCGGCTCGCGCCGGAGGACTTCGCAGCCCGGCTCGTCGCGTACCTCGGCGACCGCGGGGTCCTGCCCGTCGGTGCGGACGGCGTGCCGGACGCCGCGCGCCGCGCCCTCGTCGAGGCCGCGGCGCCGCTCCTGCAGACCCGGGTCCAGGTGCTCGCCGAGGCGGTCCCGATGCTCTCGTTCCTCCTCGTGCCGGACGGCGACCTCGTCGTCGAGGACGATGCGTTCGCCGCCGTCACGAAGGACGCCGCGCAGTCCGCCGCGGTGCTCGACGCGTCCGCCGCCGCGCTCGCCGACCTCCCCGGATGGGACGCCGCCGCCGTCGAGGCCGCCGTGCGGACGGTCGTCGTCGAGCGCCTGGGGATCAAGCCCAAGTTCGCCTTCACGCCACTGCGCGTCGCCGTGACCGGCCGCCGGGTGTCCCCGCCGCTCTTCGAGTCGATGGAGATCCTCGGCCGTGCCCCGACGCTGGCCCGGGTCGCGGCGCTGCGGACGCGGCTCCCCGCGTGAGTGACGGCGGCTGGGCCCCGCCGTCCGGTTCGCCCGACCCCGGACCGGACCCCGGACCTGACGCAACGCCGACGCCGGCACCCGCCCCGCCGACCGCCGGCCCGGTGTATCCCGGTCCTGCGGATCCCGGTCCTCGGTACCCGGGAACGGCATACCGCGGACCCGGGTACCCCGGCCCGGCGTACCCGGGACAGGCGTACCCGGGACCGGGATATCCGGGACCGGGATATCCGCCACCGTCCGGCCCCTCGGCCGGACCGCCGCCCGCGTCCCCCGGCTGGCGCGGGCACCCGCCGGCCCCCGGCTGGGGCGGGTACCCGCCGAACGGCCCCTGGTACCCGGCTGTGCCGACGCCGCCGCGGCCGCGGCCGCGGCCCGCGGAGGCCGACCGGCCGAGGCCGTACCCGCAGCTCCTGCGCGGGCCCGAGCACCGGTGGTGGCGTCCGCTCGTGAGCATCGTCGTCGAGGCCGTGGCGGCGTTCGCCGTGATCGTCGGCGCGTCGGTCCTCGCCCTCGTCGTCATAGCGGCGACCGGCGGGCTCGAGTCGTTCGAGACCGTGACCGCCCGCCTCTCCGAGGAGGAGTTCTACACCCGGCCGTGGGGCTTCCTGCTGAACAACCTCTCGCTCGCGGCGCTCGTCCCGGTGTCGATGGGCACGGTCTGGCTCGTCCACCGCTGGCGGCCGCGCTGGCTGGCCTCCGTGCGGCCGGGCGTGCGCTGGGCCTGGATGCTCGAGTGCGCGGGATGGTCGATGCTCTGGGTCGGCCTGCTCGTCGCGATCGGTCTCGTGACCGACGAGTCCGTCGCCTGGAACCCGCAGCGGCAGTTCTGGGTCTTCGTCGCCGTCGTCGTCCTCACCCAGCCGCTGCAGGCGGCGGGGGAGGAGTACGCCTTCCGCGGGCTGCTCACCCAGGCGGTCGGCTCGTGGTTCGCGCGGGCGTGGCTGTCGGCCGTCGTCGGCGGCGCCGTGAGCGCGACGCTCTTCGCTCTCGCCCACGGCGGCCAGTCGCCGTGGCTGTTCGCCGACCGGTTCGCGTTCGGCGTCGTCGCGTCGTACCTCACGTGGCGGACCGGCGGGCTCGAGGCGGGCATCGCGCTGCACAGCGTGAACAACCTCTATGCGATCGGGATCGCGCTCGTCACCGGCACCCTGGCGGAGAGCGTCACCGCGACGGACTACCCGCCGCTGGCGGCCGTGGTCGATGTCGTCCTCATGTCGCTGCTCGCGCTGGTGATCACCTGGCGTGCGCGCCGCCGCGACCTGCAGCGCCTGCACGAGCCCGCGATGCAGCCGGGCGGGATCGCGGACGCCTGGGCGCCGGTGCCATCCGGAGCGTGGGGTCCCTACGCCGTGCTCGCGCAGCCGCAGCCGCAGCCGCAGCCGCAGCAGGCCGCGGCCCCGGCGCCGTGGTCACCGCCTGCCGGACCGCGCACCGGGCCGCCTACCGGACCGCCTGCCGGCCCGCCCGCCGCCTGGGGGAGTGCCTCCCCGCCGGACGACCCGTGGGCGCGGGAGCGTCGCGACGCCGACGGCCACGGCGGTGCCTGAGCCGCGCGTCGACGCGGTGCTCCTCGACGTCGACGACACCCTCGTCGACACCCGCGCGGCCTTCCGCGTCGCGATCCGGCAGGTCGTCGACATCTGGCTGGCCCACCTCGACGACGCCGGCCGCGAGGCGGCCGTGCTGCACTGGGCCCGCGACGGGAGCGGGCACTTCCGCGCCTACACGCAGGGCGAGCTGTCGTTCGGCGGGCAGCGCCGGCTGCGCAGCGCCGACCTGCACGCGGCCTTCGGCGGCGCCGAGCTCGACGACGCTGCGTACCTGCGCTGGGAGTGCGGCTACGAGGAGGCCTTCCGCACGGCATGGTGCCCCGCCCCTGACGCCGTTCCGCTCCTCGACGCGCTCGACGCCGCCGGGCTGCCCTACGGCGCCGTGACGAACCTGGAGGGCCCGTACCAGCGTGAGAAGCTGGCCCGGGTCGGCCTGCGCCGGGTGCCGGTCCTCGGCTCGATGGATGACCTCGGCCGGGGCAAGCCCGACCCGCGGCTCTTCCAGCTCGCGTGCCGCCGCCTGGGCAGCCCGCCGGAGCGGACGGCGTACGTCGGCGACGAGCTCGACGTCGACGCTCGCGGCGCGCGGGACGCGGGGCTCCTCGGCATCTGGCTCGACCGGCACGGCACGGGCGCAGAGCCGGACGATGTCCCGGTCGCGCGTACGCTCGGTGACGTGCCGTCGCTGCTCGGGATCGGCACCGGTTGACCGTCGGCCACTGTCGCGCGGGCAACCTGTTTGGAGCCCGGGGGCCCGGCCGGTATCGTTTCTGCGTCGGGTCGTGGCCCGCTCCCGGAGCGGCGGCGATACCCTGATGGGGTATGGTGTAATTGGCAGCACGCCGGATTCTGGTTCCGTCAGTCTAGGTTCGAGTCCTGGTACCCCAGCGATTCGTCGGTCCGGCCCTGCGCGGGCTAGGATCGGCGGGCGACGCGAGCTGGCGCGATGACCGAGGTATGGCCCCGTTGTGTAGTGGCCTAGCACGCCGCCCTCTCAAGGCGGTAGCGCGGGTTCGAATCCCGTCGGGGCTACGCGTGCGACAGGCCCCCGGCACTCAGCCGGGGGCCTTCGTCGTTCCTCGGACGGCCGGTCTTCCCGCTCGGCCGTCGCGCTCGCTCCCGGCCGGCGCGCGGGCGCAGTGTCAGCCGGGCGCTCGACCCGCCCCCTCCGACGGGTCGAGCGCCCGGGGGTCAGGGCGCCGGCCGCGCTGCGTCACGTACAGGTGCTGCTGCGCGAGCCGGCGCAGCGCGAGAAGCACCGGCTCGTAGAGCACCGTGCCGACCACGATGTGCGTCACCTGGTCAGCCGGTGAGGCGTCCGGCACACTCTCGACGTCCGCCCGGGCGACCAGCAGCGCCGCCTGCGCGTACGTCGCGAACCGTTCCTCGCTCGGCCCCACCCCCAGCGACAGCGTGGCGTCGAGCGCCGCTTGGAGCCGGTAGAGCGCGGAGGACTCCGGGTCGACCGTCCAGCCGAGTGCCGCGACGACGTCGCGCGCCCGCTCGGGCGGCGTGCTGCGGTCCGGCGCCGGGGGCAGCGCCTCGTGCGCCGTCCCGACGGCCCGCATCCTGTCCTCCGGACCTGCGTCGACCGCCTGGAGGACGGCGCGAACAGCCGCCAGCGGCAGCCCGCCGACGTCCGCGAGGGCCCGGACGAGGCGCAACCGGTGCACGTGCTCGTCGTCGTACTCCGCCTGCGTCGCGGCCGTCGCGCGGCCCGCCGGCAGGAGGCCCTCGCGCAGGTAGTACTTCACCGTCGGCAGCGGGACGCCCGTCGTTCGGGACAGCTCGGAGATGCGCATCTTGACTTGGAGAGTACCACTACCCAATATTGGATACTCTCACTGTCCAATTGGGTGGCTCCCCGCCCCGGCACGAGGAGGACCGATGCGCAGCATCCGGCCCGGGCGGACGACCCACGCCCACGACGGCGGGGTCGTCGTCTTCCACATCGGCATGCGGGTCAATCGGTTCCGCGCCGTGCGGTCGTGGTGGCCGGCGTTCGTCGCGATGCCACGCATGCTCCGCGAGCTCGACGCCGACCCGTCGCTCGGCCTGCTCGGCGCGTGGAGCGCGCTCCAGGGGCCGCGGACCGTCACCGTCGTCCAGTACTGGCGTGACGCCGAGAGCCTGCTCGCCTACGCGAGCGCCCCGGACCACGCGCACCGGCCGGCGTGGGCGGCGTTCAACCACACGGTCCGGGACTCCCACGGGGCGGTCGGCATCTGGCACGAGACGTACGTCGTGCCGCCCGGGGGTCACGAGTCGCTGTACGTGGACATGCCGGACCGCGGGCTCCTCGCGGCGTTCGGGGCCCGGCACGCGGACGGGGCCCGGCGGACGGCGCGCGGCCGGCTCGGTGCCGCGGCCGCGGCGCCGACCGACTGATCTCGACCGACCTCGCCCGACCCGGTCGGAGGAACACGACGGACCGGTCCCGCCCGACCGCCCGCGACCCGACCGAAGCTGATCCGCGGCACCGCTACTGCGGTGCGCGGCGCAGCACCTCGGTGAGCCTGTTGGCCGCGGCGACGACGGCGGCGGCGTGGACCCGGCCCGGCTGCCGGGTGAAGCGCTCGACGGGCCCGGAGATCGAGACCGCGGCGACGACGCGCCCCGACGGGCCGCGGACCGGTGCGGACACCGAGGCGACGCCGGGCTCGCGCTCGCCGATGCTCTGTGCCCAGCCGCGCCGGCGGACGGCGGACAGCGTCGGTCGCGGTGAAGCGGGCGCCCTGGAGGCCGCGGTGCAGCCGGTCGGGCTCCTCCCAGGCGAGCAGCACCTGGGCCGCCGATCCGGCGAGCATCGTCAGCGCGGAGCCGACCGGGATCGAGTCCCGCAGGCCGACGGGCCGCTCGGCCGCGGCGACGCAGACGCGCTGGTCGCCCTGGCGCCGGTAGAGCTGGGCGGACTCGCCGGTGTGGTCGCGCAGGGCCGTGAGCACCGGCCCGGCGGCGGCGAGCAGCCGGTCCTCGCCCGCGGCCGAGGCGAGCTCGGCGAGCCGCGGGCCGAGGACGAACCGGCCCTGCATGTCGCGGCCGACGAGGCGGTGGTGCTCCAGCGCGACGGCGAGCCGGTGCGCGGTCGGCCGGGCCAGGCCGGTGGCGGCGACGAGCTGGGCCAGGGTGGCCGGCCCCGCCTCGAGGGCGCCGAGGACCACGGCGGCCTTGTCGAGCACGCCGACTCCGCTACTCTTGTCCATGAGGCGATACTGCCGTCTCATGTCATGAGACGCAAGCACGCCGGCGGACTCGCGGCACTACAGCGCGGACGGCCACTGCGGCCGGCGTCTGCACCGCCGTCTCGGAGAGCGAGACGCAACGGGCTGGCCGGACCTCGACCGTCTGAGGAGGCCCCGGCCGTGGGACGCACGCTGGCCGAGAAGGTCTGGGACGCGCACGTCGTCCGTCGCGGCGAGAACGGCGAGCCCGACCTGCTCTACATCGACCTCCACCTCGTGCACGAGGTGACGAGCCCGCAGGCCTTCGACGGCCTGCGGCTGGCCGGGCGACCGGTGCGCCGCCCCGACCTCACGATCGCGACCGAGGACCACAACACCCCGACGCTCGACATCGACAAGCCGATCGCCGACCCGGTGAGCCGCACGCAGATCGAGACGCTGCGACGCAACTGCGCCGAGTTCGGCGTCCGGCTGCACTCGCTCGGCGACGTCGAGCAGGGCATCGTGCACGTCGTCGGCCCGCAGCTCGGCCTCACCCAGCCGGGCATGACCGTCGTCTGCGGCGACTCGCACACCTCGACGCACGGCGCGTTCGGGGCGCTGGCGTTCGGCATCGGCACGAGCGAGGTCGAGCACGTCCTCGCCACGCAGACGCTGCCGCTCAAGCCGTTCAAGACGATGGCGATCACCGTCGAGGGCGCGCTGCCGGAGGGCTCGACGGCCAAGGACATCATCCTCGCCGTCATCGCGAGGATCGGCACCGGCGGCGGCCAGGGCTACGTGCTCGAGTACCGCGGCGAGGCGATCCGGCGCTGTCGATGGAGGGCCGGATGACGGTCTGCAACATGTCGATCGAGGCCGGTGCGCGGGCCGGGCATGATCGCTCCGGACGAGACCACGTTCGAGTACCTCAAGGGCCGCCCGCACGCGCCGAAGGGCGCCGACTGGGACGCCGCCGTCGAGTACTGGACGACGCTGCGCACCGACGACGACGCGGTGTTCGACGCCGAGGTCGTCCTCGACGCCGCCGACATCGAGCCCTTCGTCACCTGGGGCACCAACCCGGGCCAGGGCCTGCCGCTGTCCGCGCGCGGTGCCCGACCCCGCGGACATCGACGGACGAGAACGAGCGGATCGCCGCCGAGCGGGCGCTGGAGTACATGGGCCTCGCGCCCGGCACGCCGCTGCGCGACATCGCCGTCGACACCGTCTTCATCGGCTCGTGCACCAACGGCCGGATCGAGGACCTGCGCGCCGCGGCGTCCGTCGTCCAGGGCCGGCGCAAGGCCGACGTCGGTGCGGGTGCTCGTCGTGCCCGGCTCCGCCCGGGTGCGGCTCCAGGCCGAGGCCGAGGGCCTGGACAAGGTCTTCACCGACTTCGGTGCCGAGTGGCGCAACGCCGGCTGCTCGATGTGCCTCGGGCATGAACCCCGACCAGCTCGCCCCGGGCGAGCGCAGCGCCTCGACGTCGAACCGCAACTTCGAGGGCCGTCAGGGCAAGGGCGGCCGCACCCACCTCGTCTCGCCGCTCGTCGCCGCCGCGACCGCCGTCCGCGGCACGCTGTCGAGCCCGGCCGACCTCGACGCCCTCGCGACGCCGGCCACCGAGCCCGTCACCGTCTGAGCGGCCCGAAGACCGCCGGAGAGAAGGCAACCAGTCATGGAGAAGTTCACCGACCCACACCGGTGTCGGCGTGCCGCTGCGGCGCTCGCAACGTCGACACCGACCAGATCATCCCCGCGGTCTACCTCAAGCGGGTCACGCGCACCGGTTTCGAGGACGGGCTGTTCGCGGCCTGGCGCAACGACCCCGACTTCGTCCTCAACCGGGCCGGCTACCGCGACAGGCTCGGTCCTCGTCGCCGGCCCGGACTTCGGCACGGGATCCTCCCGCGAGCACGCCGTGTGGGCGCTCAAGGACTACGGCTTCAAGGTCGTGCTCTCGTCGCGGTTCGCGGACATCTTCCGCGGCAACTCGCGGCAAGCAGGGCCTGCTCACCGGCGTGGTCGCGCAGGCGGACGTCGAGCGGCTCTGGGCGCTCCTGGAGGCCGCCCCGGGCACGGAGGTGACGGTCGACCTCGAGACGCGGACAGTGACCTGCGGTGAGGACGACCTGTCGCCTTCGAGGTCGACGACTACACGCGCTGGCGGCTCATGGAGGGCCTCGACGACATCGGCCTGACCCTCCAGCACGTCGACGCGATCGACGCCTTCGAGGCCTCGCGACCGTCCTGGATGCCCCGGACGCAGCCCGTCGGCTGAGCGACGTCCGACCCGTCGCCGGCCCCTCGAGGGAGCCGGCGGCGGGTCTTTGGACGGTTGCCATCGGCGTGTCGCCAAAGTTTTTTTCGCGGTCGTCACGGGTCTCGCAGGCATTGTCGTGGGCGGGCCCGCCGCCGGCCGGTCGGCCGCTGCCGACCTGCCCGTCGGGTCGCCCGAGGGGGGTAGGCGCGGGCACCCGCGGCGGGCTCCCATCCCCTTGCGCGCCAGCCGGATCGTCCCGGCGCGCCCTCGTCGCGGCCGGGCTGCGGATAGGTCACCATGAGGTGGGGGAAAGGTCGTGGCCGCACGGGTCGGTCACTGCGAGGGCGGAGGACAAGCCTTGTGCGCCAACGAATCGCGCACCTTCCCCGGGGCATGGGGGGAGCTTGCGGATCTGCTCCGCGAGACGTACGACTGCCTCGCGAACGCCGGTCGATCCGGTGCGCGACAGCAGGATGTCGTCGACCTGAGCCGTGCCGCGAGGCAGGCCGTGCGGGGGGCCGCGGACGACGTCGACATGGCCGTGACGATCGTCGAGCAGATCGTCCTGGACGCCCGGTCGCTCACCGGCGACGGGTCTGACCGGGGCGCCGGAGGGGTCGCCGAACCCTTGCGACACAAGCCATCGCCCGGCGTTGATATTGGACTAGAACGTCAGTCGGTCCTACCTTCGTATGCGATGTCGAGCACCGGCTCGACCACGTGCACCGGAGGACATCAGTGAACAAGGCAGAGCTCGTCGCAGCCCTGGAAGGGCGGCTGGGGAGCAAGAAGGTCGCCACCGACGCGCTCGAGGCGATCGTCGAGACCATCCAGCGCACCGTGGCCCGCGGCGAGAAGGTCGCCATCTCGGGCTTCGGCTCGTTCGAGAAGGCGATCCGTGGTCCTCGGACCGGCCGCAACCCGCGCACCGGTGAGACCGTGAAGATCAAGAAGACGTCCGTGCCGCGCTTCAAGCCGGGGACGGCGTTCAAGGGCTACGTGGCCGACCCGCGGTCGCTGCCCAAGGCGGCCGCCTCGACGGTCGCGAAGACCGCCGCCCGGACGACGGGCGTGGCGAAGACGGCGGCCAAGGCGCCCGCGAAGGCGACGACCCGCACCGCGACCGCGGTCAGGACCGCGGCGAAGGCGCCGGCGAAGACGGCCGCCCGGACGGCCCCGGCGAAGACCGCGGCCAAGGCCCCGGCGAAGACCGCGGCCAAGGCCCCGGCGAAGACCGCGGCCAAGGCCCCGGCGAAGACGGCCGCCAAGGCCCCGGCGAAGACCGCCGCCAAGGCCCCGGCGAAGACCGCGGCCAAGGCCCCGGCGAAGACGTCGGCCAAGACGACCACGCGTCGCACGCCCGCCAAGAAGGCCTGACGCGGCTCGCGTTCGGCCCGGGCCGCCGGTCCGGCACTGTGTGCCGGTGGCCCGTTCGCACCGCGCAGCACCGACCTCGCACGTCCGTGAGGCGGGTCACCGGATTTCGAGGTGACCCGCCTCGTGCGTCAGGATGGCGCCATGCACGACGTCCTCACGGTCCACGGCGGCACGCCGCTGCGCGGCACCATCACCGTGCGCGGCGCGAAGAACTTCGTCTCCAAGGCGATGGTCGCCGCGCTGCTCGGCGAGAGGCCGAGCCGGCTGCGCAACGTCCCCGAGATCCGCGACGTCGCGGTGGTGACCGGCCTGCTCGAGCTGCACGGCGTCACAGGTGGCGCCAGGAGTTCCGCGACGGCGAGCTGGTGCTCGACCCCAGCAACGTCGAGCATGGCCCACGTCGCGGACATCGACGCGCACGCCGGCTCCAGCCGGATCCCGATCCTGTTCTGCGGGCCGCTGCTGCACCGCCTGGGTGAGGCGTTCATCCCCGACCTCGGTGGCTGCCGCATCGGCGACCGCCCGATCAACTACCACCTCGACGTGCTGCGCCAGTTCGGTGCAGTCGTCGACAAGCAGCCCAGCGGGATCCGGCTCAGCGCCCCGCACCGGCTGCAGGGCACCAAGCTCGCAGCTGCCGTACCCGAGCGTGGGCACGACCGAGCAGGTGCTGCTCACCGCGGTCCGCGCCGAGGGCGTCACCGAGCTGCGCAACGCGGCCATCGAGCCCGAGATCACTGGACCTCATCGCGGTGCTGCAGAAGATGGGCGCGATCATCAGCGTCGACACCGACCGGGTCATCCGGATCGAGGGCGTCGACCGGCTCGGCGGCTTCACCCACCGCGCCCTCCCGGACCGGATCGAGGCGGCGTCCTGGGCCTGCGCCGCGCTGGCCACCCGGCGGCGACATCACCGTGCGCGGCGCCCGGCAGCTGGAGATGATGACGTTCCTCAACGTGTTCCGGAAGGTCGGCGGCGATGCTCGACGTCGGCGACGACGGCATCCGGTTCAGCCACCCGGGCGGCGAGCTGAGCTCGCTCGTCCTCGAGACCGACGTGCACCCGGGCTTCATGACCGACTGGCAGCAGCCGCTCGTCGTCGCGCTGACCCAGGCGAACGGGCTGTCGATCGTGCACGAGACGGTGTACGAGAACCGGTTCGGCTTCACCGACGCG
The DNA here is from genome assembly GCA_963750565.1 of uncultured Actinomycetota bacterium. Classification (GTDB taxonomy): domain Bacteria; phylum Actinomycetota; class Actinomycetes; order Actinomycetales; family Kineosporiaceae; genus R-H-3. The sequence continues at coordinate 350,735 of CAVVRA010000005.1, forward strand.
CTGCGCGAGATGGGCGCGCAGATCCAGCTCTACCGCGAGTGCCTCGGCGGCCTGCCGTGCCGCTTCGGGCAGCGCAACTTCAAGCACTCGGCGGTCGTCTCCGGCCCGACGAAGCTGCACGGCGCCGACATCACGGTGCCGGACCTGCGCGGCGGGTTCAGCCACCTCATCGCGGCGCTGGCCGCCGAGGGCACCTCGCGGGTGCGCGGCATCGACCTCATCGACCGTGGGTACGAGCACTTCCAGGCCAAGCTCGACGCGCTCGGCGCGAACTACGAGCGGTCCCGGGACGAGTCGCCGGTACCGGCGTCCGTGTAGGTCACGTGGTCTAGCCTGGCGTCGTGCAGGCCACCGTCGCGCGGTTCGAGGCCGCGTCCGCCACCGGCGACGTCGTCACCGACGCCGGGCTCGTGCTCCCCTTCGGCCGGGAGGCGTTCGGGACGAGCGGGCTGCGGCACGTCCGCCCAGGACAGCGGCTCACGGTTCGGGTCGAGGGCACCGGCGAAGCCGCCGCCGTCGTCGCGATGCGGTTGGAGACCGTCGGCGTCGTGCCGACCCGTCGGGCCATGCCCTGACGGACGTGGTGCCCGCCTCGTCACGCCCTCAGCGCCAGGCGGTCGTCCGCGGCGACGGCCGCGTGGATGCAGCGCGCGGGTGCGCAGTCCCGCCCCGAGTGCCAGCGCCGCGTCGAGGTCGGTCGCGGTGTCGACGTCCGCCGCAGCCGCGGCAGGTCGAGGTCGAGCCGGACGGCGCCGCGCCGGGCGTGCACGGCCGCGGACGCCGGGCCGAAGGCCGGGTCGACGTCGTGCGGCCGGGCCGCGGCGAGCAACACCGTCCCGATGCCGTCGGCGTCCGGGACGACGACGGCCGAGGCGTGCCGCAGGGTGCCGGCGCACGCGGTCAGCGCCGTGGCGAGGTCCTCCGGGAGGAGCGCCGGGAGGTCGCCGAGGAGGACCGCCGTCGGTGCCTCCGGACAGGCCGCGAGCCCGTCCCGGACCGCGGCGTCGAGGCCGGCCCCGGGCCGGCTCTCGGGGACCACCGCGGCGCCGAGCGAGCGCGCCTCGGCGGCGAGTGCGGCGTCCGCAGTGACGACGACCGCGCGAGCGGCCACGGGTGTCGCGAGGACCGCGTCGAGGGTGTCGAGCGCGAACGCGCGGGCCAGCGCAGGCGGGCCGCCGAGCCGCGACTTCGCGGCGGCGCCGCCCTTGAAGGGAAGAACGACCGTCCAGGGGCGCCGTCCGGGGCTCACGGCACCCGATCCTGTCACCCGTCTCGACACCTGCCGGGGCGGGGGAGAGGATGACTGCCGTCCCTGTACCGGCTCCGGAGGACGAGTGAGCGCTCGACGGTACGGCCCGGCCTTCCGCTACCGCGGCGGCGATCCTCAAGCCGCCTCTGCTGGCGTTCACCCGTCGCGACTGGCACGGGGCCGAGCACCTGCCGCCGGAGGGGGGCTTCGTCGCGGCGTCCAACCACATCACCCACGTCGACCCGCTGACCTTGGCGCACTTCCTCTACGACCACGGGTGCCCGCCGCGGTTCCTCGGCAAGGAGGCGGTGTTCCGGATCCCGGTGCTCGGCCAGCTCGTCACGGCGAGCCGGCCAGATCCCGGTCTACCGCGAGAGCAAGGACGCCGGCCGCGCGCTCTCGGCGGCGGTCGAGGCGGTCCACGCAGGGCGAGTGCGTGGTCGATCTACCCGGAGGCGACGCTCACCCGGGACCCGGACCTGTGGCCGATGATCGGCAAGACCGGCGCGGCGCGGGTGGCGCTGACGACCGGTTGCCCCGTCGTCCCGATCGCGCAGTGGGGGCCGCAGGACGTCCTCGCGCCGTACTCCCGCCGGCTGCACCTGCTCCCGCGGCGCAGCGTCCGCATCGCGGCCGGTCCGCCGGTGGACCTCTCGGCGTTCGCCGGGCGTCCGCTCGACACCACGACGCTGCGCGGCGCGACCGACGCGATCATCGACGCGATCATCGAGGTCCTGCTCGGGCTCCGCGGGGAGCGGCCGCCGGCTCGGCGCTGGGACCCCCGCGAGCACGGACAACCCAGAACAGGCGACCCGAACCGGGTCCGTCCCGACCACCGGGAGGCAGGATGACCCATCCGGAGGTCCTGGACCCGCCCGCCGCGGGCGGCGGCGCGTGATCCGGGTCACGGTCATGGGGACGGGCTCGTGGGGGACGACCTTCGCGATCGTCCTCGCGGACGCCGGGGCGAGCGTGACGATGTGGGGTCGCCGCCCCGAGGTCTGCGCCGAGATCATGAGCGAGCACCGCAACAGCGGCTACCTCGCGGACGTCCCGCTGCCGCCCGCGATCACCGCGACGACGGACGCCGGCGCAGGCGCTCGCGGGCGCGCGAGATCGTCGTGCTCGCCGTCCCGTCGCAGACCCTGCGGGCGAACCTCGACGGCGTGGCGGCCGGACCTGCCGGCCGACGCCGTCCTCGTCAGCCTCATGAAGGGCGTCGAGCTCGGGACGACGCATGCGGATGAGCGAGGTGATCGCCGAGGCGGCGAAGGTCGCCGCGGAGCGGATCGCCGTGGTCTCCGGGCCGAACCTCGCCAGGGAGATCGCCGTCCGGCAGCCGACCGCGACCGTCGTCGCGTGCGCGGACCTCGCCGTCGCCGAGCCGGTCGCCGCCGCCTGCTCCGCGCCGTACTTCCGCCCGTACACCCAGACCGACGTCGTCGGCGTCGAGCTCGGCGGGGCGGTGAAGAACGTCATCGCGCTCGCCGTCGGCATCGCCGAGGGGATGGGCTTCGGGGACAACACGAAGGCATCGATCATCACCCGGGGACTGGCCGAGACGACCCGGCTCGGGCTGGCGCTCGGCGCCGAGCCGGCGACCATGGCCGGGCTGGCCGGGCTCGGCGACCTCGTCGCCACCTGCGCGTCGCCGCTGTCGCGCAACCGGACGTTCGGCGTCGAGCTGGGTCGTGGGCTGACCGTCGCCGAGGTCGTCGCGCGCACCAGGCAGACCGCCGAGGGCGTGAAGTCGTGCCGGCCGATCCTCGAGCTGGCCCGCGCGCACGGCGATCGACATGCCGATCACCGAGCAGGTCGTCGCGGTCGTCCATGAAGGGCTGCCGGTCACGGAGATGGCCGCACGGCTGCTCGGTCGGCCGCGCAAGTACGAACTCGCGTGACGGCGCCGCGACCACGCCCGTCGTCCGGCCTGCTGCCGCGTTGACAGGAGGCGTACCCGCCCGGCACCCGGGGCGGGTAGCCTCGCGGACGATGAACGAGCTCACCGACCCCGTCCCCGGCTCCCGCCCGCACGCCCTCCCGGGCACCCCGCAGGGCAGCCGTCCGCGCGTCGCCGTCGTCTTCGGCGGCCGCTCCGGCGAGCACGCGATCAGCTGCGTCACCGCGGCCGGCGTGCTGCGGGCGATCGACCGCGACGTCTACGACGTCGTCCCGATCGGCATCACCCCGACCGGCCGCTGGGTGCTCGCCGGCGAGGACCCGACCCGCTGGGAGCTCGACGGCGGGCGAGCTGCCCGGAGGTCGCCGACGACGAGGGTCCCGGCGTCGTCGTCCCGCTCGAGAGCGGGCGCGGGTGAGCTGACCGTCCTCGAGCCCGGCCGAGGTGCCGCGGGCGCTCGGCGCGGTCGACGTCGTCTTCCCGCTGCTGCACGGGCCGTTCGGCGAGGACGGCACGCTGCAGGGCCTGCTCGAGCTCGCCGACGTCCGCTACGTCGGCTCCGGCGTGCTCGCGAGCGCCGCCGAGCATGGACAAGCACTACATGAAGCTGCTGCTCGCCGGCGCCGGGCATGCCCGGTCGGGCCGTACCTCGTGGTGACCGCCGCGGCAGTGGGAGCGGCGTCCGGACGAGGTCCGCGCAGGACGTCGAGGAGCTCGGCTGGCCGGTCTTCGTCAAGCCCGCCCGGGCCGGGTCGAGCCTCGGCATCACGAAGGTCAAGGGCCCGGCCGACCTCGACGCCGCCGATCGAGGCGGCCCGCCGGCACGACCCCAAGGTGGTCGTCGAGGCGGCGATCGTCGGCCGCGAGATCGAGTGCGCGGTGCTCGGAGTCGCTGGACGGCGGGCCGCCCGCGACCAGCCTGCCGGGCGAGATCCGGGTGCGTCCGGGGCACGAGTTCTACGACTTCGAGGCCAAGTACCTCGACGAGGACGCCGTCGACCTCGACTGCCCGGCCGACCTGCCGGACGAGGTCGTCCACCGCGTCCGCGAGCTGGCGGCCCGCGACGTTCGAGGCGCTGGGCTGCGAGGGCCTGGCCCGGGTCGACTTCTTCGTGACCCGGACGGACGAGGTCCTCGTCAACGAGATCAACACGATGCCGGGCTTCACGCCGTTCTCGATGTACCCGCGGATGTGGGAGGCAGACCGGCCTGTCGTACCCGGCGCTCGTCGACCGGCTCCTGCGGCTCGCGCTCGGCCGCCAGACCGGCCTGCGCTGATCTTCCGGCTGCGGCCGCTTCGCCGCCGTCCGGTGGGGGGAGACGCGCCGGCTGACGGAGATCCTGCTGTCAGCCGACGCAGGCGCGGCCGTTCGTGGGGAGCGCCCGGGCGACCGGCGCGAGGTCCACGAGCACCCCGGAGACGGCGTTCTCCCGGCCGTACGAGGCGGGCACCCGGACCTCGACGGCCGGCGCCCGGCCGTAACGTCACGAAGGTCAGCGGGTCGGCGTCCGTCGCTGACGTGAGCACCCAGTCGACGTCGTCGACCGACAGGCACTGCTGCGACGTCGGGGCGAGCGCGGGCAGACCGCAGCGCGGACGACGATCGGCGGCGACCCCACGCACAGCGCCCCGGGGACGGCGAGCGGCGTCCGGCCCGCGCCGAGCACCGCGGACGGCGCGGCCGCGAGGGCGCCGGCGCAGGCCCGGCCGGTGGAAGACGGCGCGGGCTGCACGGTGTCGGAACCACCGGCGCACGCGACGAGCGGGCCGGCCGTCAGGGCGACGGCGAGCGCGAGACGAGCGGCAGGACGGCGAGGCGGGCTCAGACGTGGACGACGGTGCACGTCAGCGTGCGGGTGATGCCCTTGACGTCCTGGATCCGGGCGATGACGAGCTGGCCGAGCTCGTCGACGCTGCGCCGCCTCGACGCGGGCGATGACGTCGTAGGGGCCGGTGACGTCCTCGGCGAGCGTGACCCCGGTGAGCCGGGCGATCATCACGCGCGACGTCCGCCGCCTTGCCCACCTCGGTCTGGATGAGGATGTAGGCCTGCACCACCACGGGTCCTCCTGTCGAGCGTCTGTTCGTCTCGAGCGTCTGTTCGTCGGGCCGCCTGCACCCCGGGGCAGGGGTTGCCCGCCATCCGGAGCGGGTCACGCTACCGTGTCGGGCCCGCCGTGGTGAAGCGCAGGGACGTGGGCGGACGACACGCTCGCTGCGACGTCGGCGAGGACGAGCTCGTCGCCTCGGTGCTCGCCCGGTACGCCCCGGCCCCCGCCTGCGTGCTCGTCGGCCCCGGCGACGACGCCGCGGTCCTCGACGCTCCCGGGACCGGTCGTCGTGTCCACCGACACCCTCGTCGAGGGCTTCGACTTCCGCCGCGAGTGGTCCTGCGGCCGCGACGTCGGGGTCAAGGTCGCCGCCCAGAACCTCGCGGACGTCGCCGCCATGGGCGCCCGCCCGCTGGCCCTGCTGGTGAGCCTCGCCGCCCCCGCCGACCTGGCGGCCGGGTGGGCCCGCGACCTCGCCGACGGCCTCGAGGAGGAGTGCGCGCGGGCCGGCGCGGCCGTGGTCGGCGGCGACGTGAGCGAGGCCCGCGAGATCGTCCTCACCGGGACGGCGCTCGGTGTCCTCGACGGCGGACGGACCGCCGTGCCGCGCTCCGGGGCGCGGCCCGGGGACGTCGTCGCGCTCGCGGGTCGGACCGGCGCCTCGGCCGCCGGGCTCGCCCTGCTCCTCGCCGGGCACCCGCCGGGCGCCGGGACGGAGGCGGCCGGGCCGGTCGCCGAGCAGGTCGCGGAGCAGGTCGCCCGCCTGGTGGCCGCGCACCTCGCGCCCCGGCCGCCCTACCCGGCGGGTCCGGTCGCCGCGACCGCGGGGGCCACCGCCCTCATCGACACCAGCGACGGCCTGCTGCGCGACGCCGGCCGGGTCGCGGCGGCGTCCGGGGTCGTCGTCGACCTCGACCCCGCCACGCTCCCGCCGGACGACGCCCTGCTCGATGCAGCGCGGCTGCTCGGTGCCGACCGACGGCCGGGGACCGAGGACCCCGCGGTCCGCGCCATGTCCTGGGTGCTCACCGGCGGCGAGGACCACGCACTGCTCGCGTGCTTCCCGCCCGGCGTCGCCGTGCCCGAGCCGTTCCGCCGGGTCGGCGTCGTCCGGCCGGTCCCGGACGGCGCGGAGCCGGCCGTGCTCGTCGGCGGGCACCCGTGGACGGGCCCGACCGGCTGGCACCACTTCACCGGTCCGTCCTCCGGTGTGTGAGTCCGACCGAACGCGCCGACGGCCCTGACGATCTCGCCAGAGGTCGGGGTGCAGCGGGCGCCGGACAGACGCGCCGGGCCGGACCCCGAGGGGTCCGGCCCGGCGCGAGCGCTCAGCAGGTCGAGGTCAGCGGGTGACCTTGCCGGCCTTCAGGCACGAGGTGCAGACGTTGAGCCGCTTCGGCGTGGCACCCACCATCGCGCGGACCCGCTGGATGTTCGGGTTCCAGCGCCGCTTCGTGCGACGGTGCGAGTGCGAGATGTTGTGACCGAAGCCCGGCCCCTTGCCGCAGACGTCGCAGTTGGCAGCCACGGGAAGTACTCCTGACAGTCGTTCGACGGTGCGGGCGGCCCAGCCGGGCGCAGAGCTCCGCGCCGCGTGACCCTCGCCCGGTGACGGGCCGACGAGTCGGGCAACCCGACAGGATATCCGACGCGCGCGCCCGGCCCCAAACCGGCGGCGCCGCGTCCCGGACCGGCACCGTCCCGGGCCTGCCGGCCACCGCCCTGTCCGCAGGGCACGGCCGCAGCGACGTCCGGCGTCGGTCCCGGCGGATAGCCTGCCACGCATGCTCGACGTCCTCGACGCGCGCGCGGCCCGGCGGTGGGCCGTGCGCAGCCTCGCCGCACTGGGCCGGCGCGGGAGGAGATCGACGCCCTCAACGTCTACCCGGTGCCGGACGGCGACACCGGCACCAACCTCTACCTCACCGTCGAGGCGGCCTGCTCCGCCGTCCTCGCCCTGCCGCCGGACGCCGGCACTCGGCGCCGTCGCCGACGCGTTCGCCCGCGGCGCCCTGCTCGGAGCGCGGGGCAACTCCGGGATCATCGCGCGCCCAGCTCCTGCGCGGGCTGGGCCGACGTGCTCGCCGAGCGCGAGGTCCTCGACGCCGCCGCGGCCGCCGACGCGATGCGCCGCGCCGACGACCCAGGCCTGGGCGGCGGTCGCCGAACCGGTCGAGGGCACGATCCTGTCGGTGAGCCGGGCCTCCGCGGAGGCCGCGGAGGTCGCCGTCGCGCGCGGCGACCGCACTGCCCGAGGTCGTCGCGGACATCGTGGCCGCGGCCCGGGTCGCGCTCGACCGCACCCCGCAGCAGCTGGAGGTGCTGCGCCGGGCGGGCGTCGTCGACGCGGGCGGCCGCGGGCTGCGTCGTCCTCCTCGAGGCGCTCGACGATCTCGTCCAGGGCCGGACGCCGTCCCGCGCCGCACGCTCGCACCGCCGTCCGGCTCTGCCGGTCGCCGACCTGTCGGAGTGCTCCGACCTCGGCGAGGACGGCCCGGCGTACGAGGTGATGTACCTGCTCGACACCACGCAGGACGCCGTCGCCCGGCTGCGGCAGCGGCTCGCACCCCTCGGCAGACTCGCTCGTCGTCGTCGGCGGTGCCGGCCTGTGGCACGTCCACGTGCACGTCGACGACCCCGGCGCCGCGGTCGAGGCGGGCATCGAGGCTGGGACGCCCGTACCGGGTCCGGATCACGCACTTCGCCGAGCAGAACGCCGCCGCCGCCCGGCACCGCCGGGACATGCGGCGCGCCGCGGTCGGCCTCGTCGCCTGTGCCGCGGGGCCCGGCCTCGCCGAGCTCTTCGCCTCAGGCGGGGGCCGTCGTCGTCCACGCCGGTCCGGGGCAGCGTCCGTCGACGGCGCAGCTGCTCGACGCCATCCACCGGGCCCGGGCCGACGCGGTCGTCGTGCTCCCGAACGACACCGAGACGCTCGCCGTCGCCGAGGCCGCCGCCCGCGCCGCGCGCGAGGGCGGCACCCGGGTCAGCCGTCGTCGCCGACCCGTGCCCAGGTGCAGGGCCTCGCCGCGGCGGCCGTCCACGACCCCGTCCCGGCAGGTCGACGACGACGTGGTCAGGATGTCGGCGGCAGCCGGCGCGACCCGGGACGGCGCGGTGACGGTCGCCGCCCGGGACGCCATCACGACGGCCGGCCCGTGCTCGGCCGGGGACGTCCTCGGCGTCGTCCAGGGCGACTTCGTCGTCGTCGGCACCGATCTTGCCGAGGTCGCTGTCGAGGTCGTCGACCGGCTGCTCTCGGGCGGCGGCGAGCTCGTGACGCTCGTCACGGGCGCAAACGCCGACCCCGGGCTCGTCACGGCGGTCGCCGACCACCTGCACCGGGTGCGACGCGAGGTCGAGGTCGTGATCCACGAGGGCGGGCAGGCCCGCTACCCGCTGCTCGTCGGGGTCGAGTAGGGGCCGAGAACGGGCCGACCAGGAGTCGAGCGAGGAGTCGAGCAAGGATTCGAGCAAGGATTCGAGCGAGCCGTGTGAGGAGTGGACAGCCCGTGACCGCCGCCCGCGTGGCCTCACCGCTGGACGAGCCGCTGTCGAAGGCCGTCCACGGTTCGTCGCTCGCCACGCTCGAGAAGGAGCTCGAGGTCCGTACCGTCGGGGACCTCCTGAGGCACTACCCGCGGCGGTACGACTCCTGGGGCACGCTGACGGCGTTGTCCGCGTTGCCGGTGGGGGAGAACGTCACGATCCTCGCGGAGGTCCGGTCGGTCACCGTCCGCCCGATGCGGGCCCGCCGCGGCACGATGGTCACCGCAGTCGTCACGGACGGCGAGAGCGACCTCGAGCTGACGTTCTTCAGCGACCGCGGGCCGCAGCGACAGCTCGCCAGGGGCCGGCGCGGGATGTTCTCCGGCACCGTCGGGGTCTACCAGGGCCGCCGGCAGCTGACCCACCCGACGATCGAGCTCGTCGACGACGAGTCCGCCGAGTCCGCGGCCCTGGCCAAGATCGACAAGCCGATCGTCATCTACCCGGCGACCGCGAAGCTGACGTCAGCCGCCATCGCCCGCTGCATGGAGGTGCAGCTCGCGGCGCTGCCTCCGCTCGAGGACCCGATCCCCGCCGACATCCGTGCGCGGCACCGGCTCATCGGCGTCGCCGAGGCGTTCCACAAGATCCACCGGCCGGACGACGCCGAGGACCACCGGGCCGCCCGCCGTCGGTTCCGCTTCGAGGAGGCGTTCGTCCTCCAGGTCGCCCTCGCCCGCCGCCGGCTCGTCGACGGTGCGCAGCAGGCGACGCCGCGCGTGCCGCGGCCGGGTGGGCTGCTCGAGGCGTTCGACGAACGGCTGCCGTTCGCGCTCACCGCCGGGCAGGCCGTTGTCGCTGCGGAGATCGCCGACGACCTCGCCCGCGACCACCCGATGCACCGGCTGCTCCAGGGCGAGGTCGGCTCCGGCAAGACGGTCGTCGCGCTCCGGGCGATGCTCGCTGTCGTCGACGCGGGCGGCCAGGCCGCGCTCCTCGCCCCCACCGAGGTCCTCGCCGCCCAGCACCACCGGTCGATCACCGACATGCTCGGCGACCTCGCCGCCGGGGGCATGCTCGGCGGCGACGAGCGCGGCACGCGGGTCGTCCTGCTCACCGGGTCGATGCCGACGGCGGCCCGCAAGCGCGCACTGCTCGACGCCGTCGTGCGGCGACGCCGGCATCGTCGTCGGCACCCACGCCCTGCTCCAGGAGCACGTCGAGTTCCACGACCTCGGCCTCGTCGTCGTCGACGAGCAGCACCGGTTCGGCGTCGAGCAGCGGGACGCGCTGCGCGGAAAGGGCCGGACGGTGCCGCACCTGCTCGTCATGACCGCCACCCCGATCCCGCGGACCGTCGCGATGACCGTGTTCGGCGACCTCGAGACCTCGACCCTGTCCGAGCTGCCCGCCGGCCGGTCGCCGATCGCGACCCACGTCGTGCCGGCCGCGGAGAAGCCCGGCTGGTACGACCGGACGTGGACGCGCCTGCGCGAGGAGATCGCCGCCGGCCACCAGGGCTACGTCGTGTGCCCCAGAATTGGCGAGGTCGGCGAGATCGGCGAGGTCGGCGAGGTCGGCGACGGCGACCGGTCGGCGACGACGGCGCTGTCGGGTCCGCGCCCCTGCCGCCGGACGACGACGACACCGCACGGCGTCCGATGCGCGGCGTGCTCGAGGTGCTCGAGGAGCTGCGCCGCACGCCCGCGCTCGCCGGTCTGCGGATCGAACCGCTGCACGGCAGGCTGCCCGCCGACGAGCGGGACGCCACGATGCGCGCGTTCGCCGCGCGGCGAGGTCGACGTCCTGGTCGCGACGACCGTCATCGAGGTCGGCGTCGACGTCCCGAACGCGACGGCGATGGTCGTGCTCGACGCCGACCGGTTCGGGGTCTCCCAGCTGCACCAGCTGCGCGGCCGGGTCGGCCGGGGGCGCGCCCCGGGCGTCTGCCTGCTCGTCACCGACGTCGTCGGCCCGCTACCCGGCCGGGAACGGCTCGACGCCGTCGCCCGCACCCTCGACGGGTTCGAGCTCGCCCGGGTCGACCTCGAGCAGCGCCGCGAGGGGGACGTCCTCGGCGCCGACCCAGTCCGGCCGGACGTCACTGCGCCTGCTCCGCGTGCTCCGCGACGAGAAGGTCATCGAGGACGCCCGCCAGGAGGCCGTCGCCGTCGTCGCCGCCGACCCCGACCTCGCCGGGCATCCCGAGCTCGCGGCCGAGCTCGAGGCGCTGCTCGACGAGGAGAAGCAGGCGTACCTCGAACGGGGCTGACCAGGTTGGGCCCACGCCCCCACGGGGGCGGGTGCGGGTCGGGGACAATGGCCCGCGTGACGCGGATCATCGCCGGCTCGGCCGGCGGGCGCAGGCTCGAGGTGCCGAAGGGGGAGACCACCCGGCCGACGAGCGACCGGGTCCGGGAGGCGCTCTTCTCGCTCCTCGAGGCGCGCGGCGCCGTCCGCGGGGCGCGCCGTCCTCGACCTGTTCGCCGGGTCGGGTGCCCTGGGCCTGGAGGCGGCCAGCCGCGGTGCGGCGGACGTCGTCCTCGTCGACTCCCCCGGCAGGCCATCGAGGTGGCCCGGTCGAACGTCGCCGCGCTCGGGATGCCCCGGGTCACCGTCGTCCGTCGCCAACGCCCTGCGGCACGTCGAGGGTCGGCCGCGGCGGACGTTCGACCTCGTCTTCCTCGACCCGCCGTACGCGCTGGGCGAGGAGGCCCTCGGCGACGTCCTCACGGCGCTCGCCGGACGGCTGGCTCGCTCCGGACGCCCTCGTCGTCGTCGAGCGGGCCAGCCGCAGCCCCGAGCCGCGCTGGCCCGAGGGCCTCACCCGGACCTGGTGCGCCGCTACGGCGAGACGACGATCTGGCTCGCGGTCCCGCCCCGGGACTGAGTGACCTCGGGCATGCGGGCGGGGCGTCCGTGAGCCGCCGACGGCCCGGGCGGTGGGCGCCGCAGGAGTGCGGGGAGGGTCCTCCGGGCGACGGCTGCTAACTTCACCGCATGGCGACGGGTGACCCGGCGACGGGCAGCGGCCGGGTCTGCGTCTGCCCGGGGAGCTTCGACCCGGTGACGAACGGCCACGTCGACGTCGTCCGGCGGGCGGCGGCGCTGTTCGACGAGGTGGTCGTCGCCGTCCTGACCAACCCGGCGAAGGCCGGCATCTTCAGCCCTCGGAGCGAGCAGACCTATCGTCGAGATGCCTCTCGGCCGAGTTCGGCCTCGGCCGGCGACCTGCCGGACGGCGTCCGGGTCGAGGCCGTCGACGGCGGGCTGCTCGTCGACTACTGCCGGCGGGTCGGGGCCGTCGCGGTCGTCAAGGGGCTGCGGTCGGGCACGCGACTTCGCCTACGAGCTGCCCGATGGCGCTCATGAACCGGCACCTCACCGGGCTCGAGACCGTCTTCCTGCCCGGCGAGCCGCAGTTCGAGCACGTGTCGAGCAGCCTGGTCAAGGAGGTCGCGCGCGCACGGCGGCGACGTCAGCGGTCTGTGCCGGACGTCGTCCTGCCTGCGGTTGCTGCGACCGGCTCGCCGGCCGTGGCTGAGCCGGCCCCGGTTTGGGCGGCCCCCGACCTGCAGTAACCTCTCGCCTTGGCCCGTCGCCGTGCGCGCGTGGCCGAGTCCGCCGTAGCCACGACGTCCAGGAGCCTGTCATCCGTCTCGGATCCCCGGTCGCCCACTCGTGCTCGACACCCACGAGCTGGGCCGACGCCCGGGAACGATGCGGAAGGTCCAGCGGACGGTCGCGGCGCCTGCCGACCTCGGCACGGACGTCGATCGGCGTCCCCGAAGGCTCCGACGCTCGAGCTGGACCTGCGGCTCGAGTCGGTGATGGAGGGGGTCCTCGTCTCGGGAACGGTGCGGGGACGTGCGACCGGGGAGTGCGTGCGGTGCCTGGGCGAGGTCGACGCTGGAGCTCGACGCCGATCTCCAGGAGCTGTACGTCTACCCGGGCCGGGCGCCGCGAGGGCAGGAGGACGACGACGAGCTGCGCGAGCTCGAGGACGACCTGATCGACCTCGAGCCGGCGCTGCGGGACGCGGTGGTGCTCGCGCTGCCGTTCCAACCGGTGTGCCGGGACGGACTGCCCGGGTCTGTGCTCCGAGTGCGGGGCGCGGCTGGCGGACGACCCGGACCACCACCACGAGAGCGTCGACCCACGGTGGGCGGCGCTGCAGGGACCTCGACCGAGCAGGCTCCTGACGACGACGACGAAGGAGAGCTGACCGTGGCCGTCCCGAAGCGGAAGATGTCCCGCAGCAACACGCGGTCCCGCCGCTCGCAGTGGAAGGCGACGGCCGACGACGCTCACCACGACGCGTCGAGAGCGGCCAGCTCACCTACTCCCGGCCGCACCGGGCCCGCGTGGTCACCGACTCCGCCGGCACCCCGCTGTACCTGGAGTACAAGGGCCGCAAGGTCAAGGACCTCTGAGGCCGCAGGGTCGGCATCGATGCGGTCCGGCCGTGACACGCCGCACGCGGATCACCGGCCGACCCCGGTCGCGCTCGAGCGACGCGCTCGGGGTCACCGTCGACCGGGACCTGCTCGTGCGGGCGCTGACCCACCGGTCGTACGCGTACGAGAACGGCAACCTGCCGACGAACGAGCGGCTGGAGTTCCTCGGCGACGCCGTGCTCGGGCTGGTCGTCACCGACGCGCTGTACCGCCGGCATCCCGGACCTGCCCGAGGGCCAGCTCGCCAAGCTGCGCGCCGCGGTCGTCAACATGCGCGCGCTCGCCGACGTCGCGCGCGCGCCTCGGCCTGGGCGACTACATCCTCCTCGGCCGCGGCGAGGAGACCAGCGGCGGCCGGGACAAGTCCTCGATCCTCGCCGACACCCTCGAGGCGCTCATCGGCGCGGTCTACCTCGAGCACGGGATCGACGTCGGCGCGCGCCTTCGTGCACCGGCTCGTCGACCCGCTGCTCGATGTCCTCCGCCGCGCTCGGCGCCGGGCCTGGACTGGAAGACCAGCCTGCAGGAGCTCACCGCGACCGCGGGCCTCGGCGTCCCCGAGTACGTCGTCGCCGAGGAGGGCCCGGACCACGCCAAGATCTTCCACGCGACGGTCGTCGTCGCCGGCGAGCGCGCGCGGCACCGGCGGCGGCCGGAGCAAGAAGGAGGCCGAGCAGCAGGCGGCCGCCGCGGCGTTCCAGCTGCTCGAGCCGATGTACCGGCCGCAGCCGGACGGCGCGTCCGCCACCGGCTGAGGCCGACGGCGCGGGTGGGCGTGCCGACGGACCCGGTCCGGCACCGCCTCGGACCCGTGCAGACTTCCCTCGTGCCCGAGCTTCCCGAGGTCGAGGTGGTCCGGCGCGGACTGGCCCGCTGGGTCGACCGGCGCCCGATCGACGACGTCGAGGTGCTCCATCCCCGCCCGGTGCGCCGGCACGAGGCCGGCCCGGTCGACTTCGCCGCGCGGCTCGACCGGGCGGCGCGTCCTGGACGTCGTCCGCCGCGGCAAGTTCCTCTGGCTCGCGCTCGACTCCGGCGAGGCGCTGCTGGCGCATCTCGGGATGAGCGGCCAGCTCCTCCTGCAGCCCACCGGACGCCGACGCCGAGCGGCACCTGCGGGTGCGGCTCGGACTCAGCATCGACGACGTCCCCGACGCTGACGCCGCGTCCGCCCCGAGCGCCGTGCCCGTCCCGGATGCCGGCGGCCGGACGGCGCTCGCCGTCGCGGCGCACGGCCGCGAGCTGCGGTTCGTCGACCAGCGGATGTTCGGCGGCCTGGCCGTCGTCCCGCTCGTGCCGACCCCGCGACGGCGCTGCGCCGCGGGCGGCCTCGGGGACGTCACCGACCCGGCGACGTGGACGCCGTCCGCCCCGCTGCATCCCGCCGCCGGTCGCGCACATCGCCCGCGACCTCGCTCGACCCGCACGTTCGACGAGCGCCGGGTTCGCCGCCCGGCTGCGGGCCCGGCGGACCGGCATCAAGCGCGCGCTGCTCGACCAGACGCTTGTCTCCGGCATCGGCAACATCTACGCCGACGAGGCGCTCTGGCGGGTCCGGGCTGCACTACGCCCGGCCGACCCGGACCGCTGACCCGGCCGGCGGCCGGCGCGCTGCTCGGCGCACGTCCGCGACGTCATGGTCGCGGCGCTCGGCGAGGGCGGCACGAGCTTCGACACGCCTCTACGTCGACGTCAACGGCGAGAGCGGGTACTTCGACCGGTCGCTCGCCGTCTACGGGCAGGAGGGCCGGCCGTGCCCGCGGTGCGGCACCCTCGATGCGCCGGGACGCGTTCATGAACCGGTCGTCGTTCACGTGCCCGCGGTGCCAGCCCAGACCCCGCAACGCCCACGGGTGAGGTGCGGGGACGGTTGCGGCGGCGTGCCGGACGCGGTCGTCGAGTTCCCGGCGGCTGCGGATAACCTTGGCCCCGTGGAACCCGATGGCTCGATCAAGGTCCTGGTCGTCGACGACCACGAGGTCGTCCGGCGCGGCGTCGTCGATGTCGTCGACGCCGACCCGGCGCTGACCGTCGTCGCCGAGGCGGGGAACGTCCTCGACGCGGTCCGGCGCGCGGCCGCCGTGCGGCCGGACGTCGCCGTCGTCGACCTCAAGCTGCCCGACGGCACCGGCATCGAGCTCGTCCGCAAGCTCAAGGAGAACCATCCGGCGATCCGCTGCGTCGTCCTGACGTCGTTCGACGACGACGAGGCGGTGGCGGCGGCCCTCGACGCGGGCGCCTCGGCGTTCGTCCTCAAGACCGTCCGCGGCACCGAGATCGCGGACATCGTCCGCGCCGTCGCGGGCGGCCGCAACCTCCTCGACGAGCGGGCCCTCGCCCGCCGCCGTGCGCAGCACGCCGACCCGACGGACGCCCTGACCCCGACCGAGAAGAAGGTTCTCGACCTCATCGGGGAAGGCCTGTCCAACCGGGAGATCGGCGACCACCTCGGCCTCGCGGAGAAGACGGTGAAGAACCACGTCACCGGGCTGCTCGCGAAGATGGGTTTCCGCCGCCGCACCCAGGCCGCCGCGTGGGTCGCCGCGCACCGGCAGGGCACCGGCTGGAACACCACGGACGGCTGACTCAGCCGCCGAGCGACGCCGTCCAGCGCAGCCTGGTCCCGCCCGACGAGCCCGGACCCGTGACGCACGTGCCGCCGTGCCGGCGGGCACGCTCGCCGAGGTTCTCCAGGCCCGACCGGCGGGACGTCGCCGGGTCGAGGCCGCGGCCGTCGTCCGAGACCTCGACGAGGAGGACGCCGCCGTCGACCGCGACGGTCACCTCGACGCGGCCCGCCCGGGCGTGCCGGGCCGCGTTCGACAGACCCTCCCGGACCACCGCGATGACGTCGTCGGCGACGTCGGGCGGGACCTGCTCGTCGACGAGCTCCGCGTCGCGCATCGTGAGCACCGGGTGGAAGCCCAGGGCGCTGTGGGCGCGGTTCGCCTCGCCGTGGAGGCGGTCGACCAGATCGATGACCTCGGCCGGGTCGCGCAGGGCCCGGATCGTCGAGCGGATCTGCCGGACGACCCGGTCGAGGACTCTCGAGCGACAGGTCGACGTCGGAGAGCGCGCCCGTGTCGAGCCGGTCGCGCAGCCGGGAGAGCCGCATCCCCATCGCGAAGAGCTCCTGGACGACGAGGTCGTGCAGGTCCCGGGCGATCCGGGCGCGTTCTTCGAGCAGCTCGGCCTCCTCGCTGCGGCGGCGCCCGTCGGCGAGCTGCAGGGCGAGCGCGGCCTGACCGGCGAATGTCTGGGCGGTGGTGAGGTCGTCGTCGGTGAACTCCCGGGCCCCGACGTGCCGCAGGAGCACGAGCACCCCGACGCGCTCGTCGCCGGCGAGGAGCGGGGCGTAGAGCGCAGGCCCCCAGTTCCGCATCATCGGCACGAGCAGGGAGGGGTCCTGCGACAGGTCCGGGACCCGCAGCCCCCGGCCGGACCGCACGACGGACACAGCGCGGCCCGCCTCCGGCATGACGGAGCCCGACGAGCTCGTCGGCGCGCTCGCCGTCCGCGATCTCGAGCACCCAGTGCCCGTCCCAGCCGGGCAGCACGAGCCCCGCCGAGCTCGCGGCCGCGACCTCCCGGGCCCGGCGGGCGATGAGCCGGAGCGCCTCGTCCTCCTCGGCGCCGGACAGCATGACGGTCGAGACCTCCTGGGCGGCCGCGAGCCACGCCTCCCGGCGCCGACCGTCCTCGTAGAGCCGCGCGTTCTCGACGGCGACCGCGGCGGCTGCGGCGAGCGCGACGACGACGTCCTCGTCCTCGACGGTGAACCCGCCGGCCTTGTCGGCGAGGTAGAGGTTGCCGACGACCCGTTCGCCGATCCCGACCGGCACGCCGAGGAAGCTCTTCATCGGCGGGTGCCCGGCGGGGAACCCGACCGACGCGGGGTGCTCGCCGATGTCCGCGACCCGGACGGCGCGCCCCACCCGGGTGATGTGGCCGAGGACACCATGGCCGCGGGGAAGCCTGCCGATCCGGCGCGACCAGCTCCGGGTCCATCCCGGTGTGGACGAACGCCCGGTGCAGGCCGTCGTCGCCGAGGACGCCGAGGGCGGCGTACGGCGCGCCGGTGAGGTCGGACGCCGCGCGCACGATCCGGCGCAGCGTCGGGTCGAGCTCGAGGCCGTCGGCGACGGCGACGACCGCGTCGAGCAGCCTCCGGTCGACGGCGGCCGGGGTCTGCACCGCGAATTCGCTCACGGGTCCATTGTCCCGCACGGGGGTGTCTCACGCGGCGACGGGCGTGCCGCGCTCGGCCTCGAGGAGCTCACGGTACGGCGCGTGGTGCGCGAGCAGCCACTCGTGCGCCCCCCGGGCCGCCACCCGGCCGCCGTCGAGGACGACGACCTCGTCGGCGGCCGCGAGCGGGGCGAGCCGGTGGGTCACGACGACGACGGCGGCGCCGGTACCCGCGAGGTCACCCCCGCCCGAGAGGACGTCGGCGAGCAGCGCGTCGGCGGTCCACGGGGCGAGGTGCTCGCCGGGCTCGTCGAGAAGGAGCACCCCCGCACCGACGAGGACGGCCCGGGCGAGCAGGAGCCGGCGGTGCTCGCCCCCGGACAGGCCCGCCCCGCCGGAGCCGAGCATCGTGTCGAGGCCGTCGGCCAGCCCGGCCCGCCAGGCCGCGAGGCCGGCGCGGTCCAGCGCGGCGTCGAGCTCGGCGTCCGTCGTGTCCGGCCGGGCGACGCGCAGGTTCTCCCGCAGGGTCGTCGTGAAGACGTGCGCGTCCTCGGCCGTGAAGCTCACCGTCCGGCGCACGGTCGCGGGGTCGACGTCCGCGAGGTCCGCCCCGGATCCGTCGTCCCCACCGGGCAGCCGCTCGTCGTCCGCGGCGAGCCGGACCGCGCCCGCGCGGGGCGGCAGCAGCCCGGCGAGCGTGAGCAGCAGCGTCGTCTTGCCGCAGCCGCTCCCGCCGACGACCGCGACCCGGCGGCCGGGCGCCAGGTCGAGGTCGAACCCGGTGAGCACCGGCGCGGCGCCCGGCCAGCCGCAGGCCAGCCCGGTGGCGCGCAGGTGCGGTCGCGCGAGGCCGGTCCGGGGGGCGACGACGGCCGGCTCGGCGGTGGCGGGTTCGGCGTCGGTGGGTCGGCCGGCAGCCGGTCCGGCGGTGGCGGCGCCCGCGCCCGGCGCCGGCGCGGCGTCGAGGAGTGCGAGGACCCGCTCCGCCGCCGTCCTGGCCCGGACGAGTCCGGTCGCGGCGGCCGGCAGTCCGGTGACCGCCTCGGCGGCGGCGAGCGGGGTGAGCGCCACGACGGCGAGGAGGACCGGCGCGCATCCCGCCGTCCGTGACCGCCCGGACCCCGAGGACGAGCGCGCCGACCATCGCGAGCCCGGTGACCACGCTGCCGAGGCCGACCGCGGCCGCTGCCGGCGCCGCGGCCTCGTCGAGCCGGCGGGCGAGCACGGCGTCGAGCCGGCGCAGCCGGGCGACCCGGGCCGGCACGGCGCCGGCGACGGTCAGCTCGGCGACGCCGTCGAGCAGCGCGAGGACCTCGGCGCCGGTGTCGGCCCGGGCCTGCGCGGCACCGCCCTCCGCCCGCCGGGCCGCGGTCGCCGCGAGCCACGGCGAGACGAGGGCGGCGACGACGAGCCCTGCGGCGACGACGACGCCGGCCGACGGGAGGAGCGCCCCGATGAGCGCCGCCGAGGCCACCGCCGTCACCAGCGAGACCGCGAACGGCAGCAGCGAGCGGACCACGAGGTCGGCGAGGGTGTCGACGTCCGCCCCGACCCGGGCGAGCAGGTCGCCGCGGCGCAGCCCGGCGACGGTGGCCGGGTCGGCCGCGGCGAGCCGCACGGTAGAGCCGCTCCCGCAGGGCCACGACGCCGCGCAGCGCGACGTCGTGACAGACGAGCCGTTCGACGTAGCGCAGGACGCCGCGGCCGATCCCGAACGCCCGCGTCGCGACGACGGCCACCTCGCAGGTAGAGCACCGGCGGGTGCTCGGCGGCCCGGGAGATGAGCCAGGCGGACGTCGCCATGAGCCCGATGGCGCTGCCGAGCGCGGCGGTGCCGGCGAGGACGGCGAGGAGCAGCCGTCGCGGGTCGGGGTCGAGGGCGACGAGCGCTCGGACGCAGCGGTTCGCGGTGCATCCGGGCGGGCAGGAGCCGGACGAGGCGCGACGGCCCGGCCGGCACCGTCGCGGTGGCGCTCATGGCGCGGCCACCGCGGCGACCGTGCGGGCGGATTCCGCGCCGTCCACGGGTGTACCCGCGGCGGGCGCCCCGCCCGGGACCGGTCCGTCATGGACGGTGACGACTCGTCGGCGAGGGCGACGCAGCGCGGGGCGGTGGGCGACGAGGACGACGGCCCGGCCCGTCGTCCCGCGAGCCGGCGAGACCGTCGTCGTGCACGACCTGCTCGGTCGCCGCGTCGAGGTGCGCGGTCGGCTCGTCGAGCACGACGAGGCGCGCGTCGCGCAGGAGCGCGCGGGCCAGGGCGAGCCGCTGCCGCTGCCCGGCGGACAGGCCGTGCCCGCCGTGGCCGATCCGGGTGTCCCAGCCCTCGCGGGAGGGCGCGACCACGTCGGTCGAGCCCGCTCGCGCAGCCGCCGCGTCGGCCAGCGTCGTGCGTCCGTGGCGTCGGCGCGCCGGCGCAGCCGGCAGCGTTCTCGGCGAGGGTGCCGGGCACGAGCGAGCGGGCGCTGCGGCACCCAGGCGACCTGGCGCGCACCAACTCGCCGGGTCGACGTCCGCGAGGTCGACGCGCGTCGGACTCGGTCGCCGGCGTCGGACTCGAGCACGACCCGCCCGGCGTCC
Source organism: uncultured Actinomycetota bacterium (assembly GCA_963750565.1). GTDB lineage: Bacteria > Actinomycetota > Actinomycetes > Actinomycetales > Kineosporiaceae > R-H-3. Next base: position 370,649 of record CAVVRA010000005.1, read on the forward strand.
GGCCGGCGCAGGCCGAGCAGCACCGACGACGGCGCTCGACTTGCCCGACGCCGCTCGGACCGACCAGGGCCACGCACCCGCCCGGGCCGGATCGTGCAGGTCGAGGCGTGCGGGGGTGGCTCGGTCGCGGCCGGGGTGCGACGACGTCGACGCCCTCGAGCCGGACGGACGGCGGTCCGCAGGTCGGGCGGGCACGGCAGCCCGCCGCGGGGCGGGAGCTGGCGTGTCGAGCACGGCGAACGCCTCGGTCGCGGCGGCGAGGCCGTCGACGCTGGCGTGGTAGTGGACGCCGACCATCCGCAGCGGGAGGTACACCTCGGGGGCCAGGATGAGGACCGCCAGCCCGGTGCGCAGGTCGAGCTCGCCGTAGACGAGCCGCAGCCCGATCCCGACCGCGACGAGCGCGACCGACAGCGTGGTCAGCGACTCCAGCACGAGCGCGGAGAGGAAGGCCTGCCGCAGGGTGCGCATGGTCGCCCGCCGGTAGGCGTCGCCGACCTCGCGGACCCGCGCCGCCTGCCCGCGTTCGCGGCCGAGGGCGCGCAGCGTCGGCAGCCCGGCGACCAGGTCGAGCACCTGGGCGCCCGAGCCGCTGCATGGTCCGCAGCCGGCGGTCGGCGGCGATCGCCGGTCGACGAGCCCGACGAGCGCCATGAACAGCGGGACCAGCGGGAGCGTGACGACCATGGTCAGGCCGCGCGACGGTGTCCTGCCACCAGACGACCGCCAGCACCGCGGGGGTCACCGTGGCCGGCGAGCAGCAGCTGCGGCAGGTACCGCACGAGGTACCCGTCGAGGGCGTCGAGACCGCGGGTGGTCAGGGTGGCGAGGGCCGGGCCGCGGTCGCCGTCCAGGGCCGCCGGGCCGAGCGCCGGCGACGTGTCCGACGACCGGGCCGCGCAGCTCGCCGATGACGGCCGTCGCGGCTCGGTGCCCGAAGCGCTCCTGGGCCCACGCGACGAGCGGCCCGGCCGAGGACGACGGCGACCAGGGCGACGACGGGAGCCGGTCAGCGGCGCCGAGGTCGCTCGCCGTCGTCACGGCGACCCCGGCGATCACCCGGGCGAGCAGGAGCGCCTGGACGACGACGAGCGCGGCCGTCGCGGCGCCGAGCGCGGCGGTGAGGACGACGTAGCCGCGGGCGGCACGCGCGTGCCGCAGCAGCCGGGGATCGAGGGGTCGCACTGCACATCCTTCCGGTGGACGGCGAACAGACGTGTCCGGGTCGGGAGCGGGTCCGGTCATGATCCCGGCGCTGTGACCTTCGCCGTCCACGTTCAGGCCGGTGGGTGCCGGGATGTCGCCGAGGCCGATCCGGCGGCGGAACACCCAGTAGGTCCAGGCTGGTATAGGCAGGACGACCGGGGTCATGATCACCGCGACCCAGGTCATGACCGTCAGGGTGTACTGGGTCGACGACGCGTTGTCGATGGTGAGCGAGTCCGGCGCGTCGGTGATGTGCAGCACGTCCGGGAAGAGCGAGCCGAAGAGAGGACGACGGCCATGACGGTGACGACGCTGGTGAGCAGCGAAGCCCAGGCCCTCCCGCCCGGCCCGGGCCGCGAGCACCGCGCCGACGAGCGCGACGGCGGCGACGAGCGACGGGCACCCAGGTCCAGGCCTTGCCGTAGGCGAGCTGGGTCCAGATCGCCCACACCGCGGCGACGGCGAGCACCGGGACGGACGAGGGTCGCGGCGAGCCGCACGGCTCGGGCGCGCAGGTCGCCGGTCGTCTTGAGGCCGAGGAACAGCGCGCCGTGGAGGAGGAACAGGCCGACGGCGACGAGCCCGACCAGCGAGGCAGTACGGGTTGAGCGCCGCGATGAGCACCGCTGAACGGGCCCTGCTGCACCGTGGTCGACGTCGACGCCGTGGACGATGTTGCCGAAGGCGACGCCCCACAGCAGCGCCGGCGACGCACGAGCCGACGATGATCGCCCAGTCCCAGCGGGCCCGCCAGCCGTCGTCGTCGATCTTGCCGCGGTACTCGAAGGCGACGCCGCGGATGATGAGGGCGACCAGGATGAGCAGCAGCGGCAGGTAGAACGCCGGAGAACAGCGTGGCGTACCACAGCGGGAACGCCGCGAAGGTCGCGCCGCCGGCGGTGAGCAGCCAGACCTCGTTGCCGTCCCAGACCGGGCCGATGGTGTTGATGAGGACGCGACGCTCGGTGTCGGTCGCGGCCGAGGACGGGCAGCAGCATCCCGACGCCGAAGTCGAAGCCCTCGAGGACGAGGTAGCCGGTCCAGAGCACCGCGATGAGGCCGAACCAGATGATGCGAAGGGTGTCGATGTCCACGTCAGGCTCCTGGTCGAGGTGACCGCGGTCAGTAGGCGAAGGCGAGCGGCTCGTCCTCGTCCGAGGATCGGCCCGGTGGTCGGCGACCTGCGGTGGTGCACCGCTCGGGACGTAGCGGCTGCATGAGGCCGAACCAGACGACGGCGAGGACGCCGTAGAGCAGGGTGAAGACGATCAGCGAGATGCGCGACGGTCACGGTGTCGACGTACGGCGAGACCGCCTCGGCCGTCAGGAAGCGGATCGTTGCCGTCACCGGTCGGGTTCGGCGCGACGATCCACGGCTGGCGGCCCATCTCGGTGAAGATCCAGCCGGTGGCGTTGGCGAGGAACGGCATCGTGAAGACCGCGAGCAGCGCGAGGTGTGCCGAACCACCGGGTCGGTCGGGACCGCGCCCCTGCGGGTGTAGCCAGAGCGCGGCGAGGGCGAGCGCGCCGGCGAAGACCCCGAAGCCGATCATGAGCCGGAAGTTCCAGTAGGTGATCGGCAGCGATGGGGATGTAGCTGCCTTCGCCGTACTTCTGGCGCGTACTCGGCCTGGAGGTCGTTGACGCCCTTGAGGGTCGCGTTCGAGGTCGCCGGTCGCGAGGAAGGACGTGAGGCCGGGGATCGCCGAGGGTCCGGACGTCGCAGCTGCGTGCCGACAGTCGCCGACGGCGAAGAGGCTGAACGCCGGCGCCGGTCTCGGTCTCGCAGAGCGCCTCGGCGGCGGCCATCTTCATCGGCTGCTGCTCGAACATGAGCTTGGCCTGTAGGTCGCCGGTCACCGCGACGCCGAGGCCGGCGACGACCATGACCACCAGGGCGAGCCGCATCGCCGGGCGGTACAGCGTGCGCCTGCGCGTCCCGGCCCGCGCGGGCGTTCGCGGACCATCCGCCAGCCGGCGATCCCCGCGACGAAGGTGCCGGCGGTGAGGAAGGCCGCGGCCACGGTGTGCGGGAACGCGGCCAGGGTCGTCGGGTTCGTGAGGACGGTCCAGATGCTGTCGAGCTCGGCGCGCTTGGTCTCGGGGTTGTAGACGACGCCGACCGGGTGCTGCATGAACGAGTTCGCGGCGATGATGAAGTAGGCCGAGACGTTCGACGCCGATCGCGGCCACCCAGATCGTCGCGAGGTGGACGCGCTTCGACAGCCGGTCCCAGCCGAAGATCCACAGCCCGAGGAACGTCGACTCGAGGAAGAACGCCAGGAGCGCCTCCATCGCCAGCGGCGCGCCGAAGACGTCGCCGACGAAGCGGGAGTACTCGCTCCAGTTCATGCCGAACTGGAACTCCTGCACGATGCCGGTCACGACGCCCATGGCGAAGTTGATGAGGAAGAGCTTGCCGAAGAACTTCGTCAGCCGCAGCCACCGCTCGTCGCCCGTGCGGTACCCACGCGGTCTGCATGATCGGCCACGAGGGCGCGACAGGCCGATCGTCGAGGGGCACGAAGATGAAGTGGTAGACGGTCGTGATGCCGAACTGCCACCGTGCCAGGTCGAGTGCGCTCACTGCTGCTCCCGCTACGTGTCACGGCGCCGGCGACCGCCGGGGCCAGCTCGAAAGTAGGGCCGGGGCCCCGGGGCCCTGCGGGACCTGAGTCCCGCGCGCCACCTGGTCGGCGGCCGACGGGGTGGCACGACCGGTGGGCTGCGGCGGCCTCGTTTACCGTGTGTTCATGGACGACGGCAGCGCACCCCCGGATACCACCGGGGGTACCAGTGAGGGTGGGCATGGTCACCCGGTCGTGAACCGTCGTCCCATCCCCAAGCCGGGCCCGCACCTCGCGGGAGCGCTCCGCCGTCCGGCGCTCCGGGCGGACGGCGCCGCCGCCCGCAGCAGCCGGGAGCGGTCGGTACGGCTCGTCGCGCACGTCCACGGCACCGTCCAGGGGGTCGGCTTCCGGTGGTGGACGCGGTCCCGGGCGCTCGAGCTCGGTCTCGTCGGCACGGCGACGAACCGTCCGGACGGCACCGTCGAGGTCGTCGCCGAAGGCCTCCGGACGGCGTGCGAGCGGCTTCTCGAGCTGCTCTCCGAGCAACCGCCCCGCGACCCGCCCGCGCGCGCGCCCCGGTCCTGGTACCGCCGCCCGGGCGTCGTGCTGGAGGTCGTCCCCGGTTGGGAGGAGGCCCGCGGCGGCCTCAGCGGCTTCCGCGAGGGCTGACCGGCAGACGTGCCGCTGAGGGCGCCCGGCCGGTCGACCGGCGGCCCCCGGACGGCGCGAACGGGTATCGGGGACATGGGCGATCGGTGCCGGACGGCGCGGACCGGGCCTGTAGTCTGGCCGGTACCTTCCCCCGGCGTCCGTCCTCGCCGACCGCCCGGGCACGGGCGGGCGGCGCCCGCCCCACCGCGTGACCCGTCGTCGAGGAGACACCCGCGTGCACCTGAAGAGCCTCACCCTGCGGGGCTTCAAGTCCTTCGCGTCGGCGACGACGCTGCGCTTCGAGCCGGGCATCACGTGCGTCGTCGGGCCGAACGGCTCGGGCAAGTCGAACGTCGTCGACGCCCTGCGCCTGGGTGATGGGGGAGCAGGGGGCCAAGAGCCTGCGCGGCGGCAAGATGGAGGACGTCATCTTCGCCGGCACGTCCGGCCGCCCGCCGCTCGGCCGGGCCGAGGTCGCGCCTGACGATCGACAACACCGACGGCGCCCTGCCGATCGACTACACCGAGGTCACCATCTCGCGGACGATGTTCCGCTCCGGCGGCTCCGAGTACGCGATCAACGGGACGCCCGTGCCGGCTGCTCGACATCCAGGAGCTGCTGTCGCGACTCCGGCATCGGCCGCGAGATGCACGTCATCGTCGGCCAGGGCCAGCTGGACGCCGTCCTGCACGCCGCGCCCGAGGACCGCCGCGCCTTCATCGAGGAGGCGGCCGGCGTCCTCAAGCACCGCAAGCGCAAGGAGAAGGCGCTGCGCAAGCTCGACGCGATGCAGGCCAACCTCACCCGGCTCGCCGACCTCACCGCCGAGATCCGCCGCCAGCTCAAGCCGCTCGGCCGGCAGGCCGAGGTCGCCCGCGAGGCGCAGGTCGTCCAGGCCGACCTGCGCGACGCCCGGGCCCGGCTGCTCGCCGACGACCTCGTCCAGCTCACCGCGACGCTCGAGGCGGAGGTCGCCGACGAGACGGCGCTGCGGCAGCGCACGCGACGAGGTCGAGGTCGAGCTGGCCGACGGGCCGGGCCCGGCTCGCCGAGCTCGAGCAGGCCGCCGCCGCGGCCGCCCCGCGGCTCGCCCGGGCGCAGGAGACCTGGTACCGCCTGTCGAGCCTGCGCGAGCGGATCCGCGGCACGGCGAGCCTCGCGGCCGACCGGCTGCGGCTGCTCGCCGAGGCCGAGCCCGAGCGTACGCCCGGCCGCGACCCCGAGGAGCTCGAGGCCCAGGCGCGGGCCGTCCGCGAGCAGGAGGACGCCCTCGCCGAGGAGGTCGCCGCAGGCGCGGGCCGTCCTCGACGACGCGCGTCGACGCCCGGCACGAGGCCGAGCGCGCCGAGGGCGAGGAGGAGCGGCGGCTGGTCGCGCTCCAGCGCGCCGCCGCCGACCGCCGCGAGGGCCTCGCCCGGCTCGCCGGCCAGGTCGCCGCGCGCCGCAGCCGGGTCGAGGCCGGCGAGGAGGAGCTCGAGCCGGCTCACCGCCGGCATCGTCGAGGCCGAGCAGCGCGCCGAGGCCGCCCAGCGGGAGTTCACGGCGCTGGAGTCCCAGGTCGCCGGCCACGAGGCCGGCGAGGAGGGGCTCGACGCCGAGCACGAGGCGGCCGCCGTCGCGCTCGCCGACGTCGAGGCCGAGGTCGAGCGGCTGCGGCAGGCCGAGCGGGACGCCGAGCGCGACCGGGCGACGCTGGACGGCCCGCAGGGAGGCCCTCGAGCTCGGTCTGCGACGCAAGGACGGCGCCGGCGCGCTGCTCGCGGCGGGCGAGCGGGTCTCCGGCGTGCTCGGCTCGGTCGCCGCCCTGCTCCAGGTCACGCAGCGGCTACGAGAGTGCCGTCGCGGCCGCGCTCGGAGCCGCCGCGGACGCCGTCGTCGTCGCGGACGCCGCGCGCGCCGACGCCGCGCTGCGGCTGCTCAAGGACGAGGACGCCGGCCGGGCCACCGTCCTCGTCGCGCGGGTCGCCCCGGCTCGCCGCCGGCGCCGACCGCGCCGGCGCTGCCCGCCGGATCGCGCTGGGCCCGTGACGCTCGTCCACGCCCCGGCGGCCCTCGACGGCGCCGTCGATCGGCTGCTCGACCGGACGGCGGTCGTGCCCGACCTCGGCCTCGCCCGCGCCCTCGTCGACGCGCCGACCCGACCGCGACCGCGGTGACCTTCGCCGGCGACGTCGTCGCGGCCGGGCTGCTCCAGGGCGGCTCGGCGTCCGCGCCGTCCCTCCTCGAGGTGCAGGCCGCCGTCGACGAGGCCGCGGACAAGGTCGCCGAGGCGGGCCGGCGGGGCGAGCAGGCCCGGTTCGCGCTCGCCGGGGCGACCGCGCGCCGGGACGCCGCCGCCGAGCGGGTCGAGGTCGCGCTCGACCGGCTCCACGAGTCCGACGCCCGGCTCGCCGCCGTCGCCGAGCAGCTCGGCCAGCTCGGCTCGACGGCCGCGCGCCGCGCGCGCCGAGGCGGACCGGCAGCGCGCGGCCGTCGTCGCGAAGCAGGAGGCCGCTCGCGGCCGACCGGCAGGCCGCTCGGCGAGCTCGAGGAGCGGCTCGAGGTCGCCCAGGAGAGCACCGAGGAGGAGCCGTCGACCGTCGAGCGCGACCGGCTCGCCGCGGCCGCGACCGCCGCCCGGGCGGCCGAGATGGAGGCACGGCTCGCGCTGCGCACCGCGCGAGGAGCGGGCCCGGGCCCTCGCCGGCCGGGCCGACTCGCTGGAGAAGGCGGCGCACGCCGAGCGCGAGGCCCGGGCCCGGGCTGCCGCCCGCGAGGAGCGCCGCCGCCGGCAGGCCGTCGACGGCTCGCGCGGTCCTCGCCGGGGCCGAGTACGCGCTCGGTCGCTCCTCGAGGGCTCGCTTGACCCGGGCCGAGCAGGTGCGGGCCGCCGCCGACGAGGAGCGCCGCCGCCGCGAGCGGGAGGTCGCACGTCGTCCGCGGCGAGGTCGCCGCCCTCGCCGAGGAGCAGGCCCGGCTTACCGACTCCGTCCACCGCGACGAGGTGGCCCGGGCCGAGCAGCGGATGCCGGATCGAGAACCTGCGCCAGCGCGGCGATCGACGAGCTCGGCATCGAGCCCGACGTTCTCGTCGACGAGTACGGGCCGCACCAGCCGATCCCGCCGTCCATGCCCGCCGCCGGCGAGCCGGAGCCGACCGAGCCCCTGCCGCCGACGCCGTTCGTCCGCGAGCAGCAGGAGAAGCGGCTGCGGGCGGCCGAGCGCGCGCTGGCGCTGCTCGGCACGGTCAACCCGCTCGCGCTCGAGGAGTTCGCCGCGCTCGAGGAGCGGCACAAGTTCCTCACCGAGCAGCTCGAGGACCTCAAGTCGAGCCGGCGCGACCTGCTCGACATCGTCAAGGAGGTCGACGAGCGGGTCGAGCAGGTCTTCACCGAGGCATTCCACGACACCGCGCGCGAGTTCGAGCGGCGTGTTCGCCCGGCTGTTCCCCGGTGGCGAGGGCCGGCTCGTCCTCACCGACCCGTCCGACATGCTCACCACGGGCCTCGACGTCGAGGCCCGGCCGCCGGGCAAGAAGGTCAAGCGGCTGTCGCTGCTCTCCGGGGGCGAGCGGTCGCTGACCGCGGTCGCGCTGCTCGTCGCGATCTTCAAGGCGCGGCCGAGCCCGTTCTACGTCATGGACGAGGTCGAGGCGGCGCTCGACGACACGAACCTCGGCCGGCTGCATCACGCTCTTCGAGGAGCTGCGCGAGTCGAGCCAGCTCATCGTCATCACCCACCAGAAGCGGACGATGGAGGTCGCCGACGCCCTGTACGGCGTGACGATGCGCGGCGACGGCGTCACCACCGTCGTCTCCCAGCGCCTGCGCGAGGAGCAGCCCGCCTGACCCATCGTGACGGTGCGCGCCCGCTTCGCCGCCCGCCGGGTAACGATCGCGTCACAGGTCGCCGTGTGTAGCCGGACCCGGCGCGTGCGTGACGGTCGTCATACGGCAGGGTAGTAACCGTGACTGCTCTGCTCGTGGGACTGCTCGTCTGTGTCGGTGTCGCTGTCGCCGTGATCGTTCTCGTGGCGCTTCCCCATCTGCGCGAGGGTGCCCCGCTCCTCGCGCCGGAGGGGGAACGCCTTGCGACACAGGCCCGACGGCGGGCCTCCCGAGCGGCGGGCACGGCGTCATCCCGGGCCGCCGTGTTCCGGGAGAAGATCACCGCAGCGGTGATGGGGCGCGACCCTGACGTCGAGCAGGGCCGCAACCCGTTGCCCCGGAACGACTCCGGTGCGATCACGGGGACGACCCGGCCGGCCCCGGCGGGGCCGCCGCGCCAGGTGCCGTCGGCCGCGGCGACCCCGGCGCCGGGCACGCCCCGGGTCGCCGACGGCGACGCCGACGCGTCCGCCGCCGCGGAGCGCGACCGGCATCGGGTCGACCAGCCGCGCTGAGCCGGCGACGCCCGCGCCGGCGTGACCCCGGTCCGGCGGCCGGGCCGGGATGACGACAGAATCGTCCGGTGACAACAGCCGAGTACCTCTTCCTCGCCCTGGCCGTGGTCGCCGTCGTCATCGGCGCGGTGTCCGCGCTCGTCGTCCGGAGCCGCCGTCCGCACCGCGAGGCCGGTGGCCGTCCCGCTCCCGGCGTCGACTACGCGCCGGGGGTCGGCGACGACGCCGAGGTTCCGCGTGACACCCCGACGCGCACGGTCGAGTCCGTGACGCTGCCGGAGGAGGGGCCTGGTACGGGGACGGCCGTCCTCGAGCCGGCGCCGCTGCCGGACGTCGAGGTGCCCGTCTTCGAGCGCCCGGCGCCCGCCCAGGGCCGGCTGGTGCGGCTGCGGGCCCGGCTGGCCCGCTCGAACAGCGCCCTCGGCCAGGGGCTGCTCGCCCTGCTGTCCCGGGACACCCTCGACGAGGCGACGTGGGACGAGGTCGAGGAGACCCTCCTGCTCGCCGACGTCGGCGCCGGCCCGACGCGGCGAGCTGGTCGACCGGCTCGCGCCCGGGTCGCCGTCCTCGGCACCCGCGAGCCCGCGCAGCTGCGAGCGATGCTGCGCGAGGAGCTGCTCGATGCGGTCGACCCGGGCATGGACCGCGTCGCTCGCCGTCGACCGGCACGACGGTCGGCCGGCCGTCGTCCTCGTCGTCGGCGTCAACGGCACCGGCAAGACGACGACCGTCGGCAAGCTCGCCCGGGTGCTCGTCGCCGAGGACAAGGACGTCGTCCTCGGCGCCGCCGACACCTTCCGGGCGGCCGCGGCCGACCAGCTGACGACGTGGGGGGAGCGGGTCGGTGTCCCGACGGTGCGCAGCGACCGGGAGGGCGCCGACCCGGCGTCCGTGGCCTTCGACGCCGTCCGGGTCGGGCATCGAGGCCGAGGCGGACGTCGTCCTCGATCGACACCGCGGGCCGGCTGCAGAACAAGGTCGGGCTGATGGACGAGCTCGGCAAGGTCAAGCGCGTCATCGAGAAGCACGGCCCGGTCGACGAGGTGCTCCTGGTGCTCGACGCGACGACCGGGCAGAACGGCATGCAGCAGGCGAAGGTCTTCTCCGAGGTCGTCGCCGTCACCGGCATCGTGCTCACCAAGCTCGACGGGACGGCGAAGGGCGGCATCGTGGTGGCCGTGCAGCGGACCGCTCGGCGTGCCCGGTGAAGCTCGTCGGGCTCGGCGAGGGCCCCGACGACCTGGCGCCGTTCGAGCCGGAGGCTTTCGTGGACGCGCTGCTCAGCTGACGTAGAGGGTTCACCGCCGGATCACCGGGAGGTCCACCGCGGTTGCCTCGGTCACACCGGGACCGGACGCACTGTCACGACTCGTCGCCTTCCGTCACTCATCGTTGCGGCCGGGTGAACCAGCACGGCGCTGTAACGCAGGTTTCACAGTCGTGACTGCTCCGTCACACCGCCCGTAACCGTCACGGACCGAGCCGAAACGGCGCCGGCGAACTTTGCGATCGACGGCGACCTCAGTGAGCGAGGTGCCGAATCTTCTGGCCTGGTCACCGGGGCGGGCGCAGCCCGTCACGACGACCACACATCTTCCAAGGGGTGCGGATGGTAGGCACCGTGGCATATCTGAGTTTCGCGGCGAAACCCGACACGCGGTGACACCGCCTGGGTGCTCGTGAGCGCGGCGCTCGTGCTGCTCATGACGCCCGGTCTGGCGTTCTTCTACGGCGGCATGGTCCGCGGCAAGAACGTCCTGAACATGCTGATGATGAATTTCATCACGATCGGCCTCGTCGGCGTTCTCTGGGTGCTCGTCGGTTACACCCTCGCCTTCGGCGACGGCGGGCGCGCTTCATCGGCGACTTCAGCACTTCGGAGCTGGCGACCGCAGCAACCGTCGCGACCTCGGGCTCGAGGCTGCACGATCCCGGTCGCTGGCCTTCGTCGATGTTCCAGGCGATGTTCGCCATCATCACCCCGGCCCTGTTCACCGGCGCCATCGCCGACCGCGATCAAGTTCGGTCCGTTCATCGCGATCATCGTCCTGTGGTCGCTGCTCGTCTACTCCCCGGTCGCGCACTGGGTGCTGGGCGCCGAACGGCTGGCTGTTCAAGCTCGGCGCGTGAGGACTTCGCCGGTGGCACCGTCGTCCACGCCAACGCCGGTGCCGCCGGTCTGGCTCTCGCCCTCGTGCTCGGCAAGCGCAAGGGCTGGCCGAAGGAGCCGATGCGGCCGCACAACCTGCCGTTCGTCCTGCTCGGCGCCGGCCTGCTGTGGTTCGGCTGGTTCGGCTTCAACGCCGGCTCCGCGCTCGGGCGCCAACGGCCTGGCCGCGCTCGCCTTCATCAACGACGAGCACCGCGACCGCCGCGGCGATGCTCGGCTGGGTCCTCGTCGGAGAAGATCCGCGACGGTCACCCGACGACGCTCGGCGCCGCCTCCGGCGCGGTCGCCGGCCTGGTCGCCATCACCCCGGCCTGCGGCGTTCGTCAGCCCGCTCGGCTCGATCGTGCTCGGCCTCGATCGCCGGTGCGGTCTGCGCCTGGCGACCGGCCTGAAGTTCAAGTTCGGCTACGACGACGCGCTCGACGTCGTCGGCGTCCACCTCGTCGGCGGCGTCGCTCGGCGCGCTGCTCGTCGGCTTCCTCGGCACCGCGCAAGTCGACCACCGGCGCCGCGGCCCGACGGCCTCTTCTACGGCGGCGGCTTCACCCAGCTCGGCAAGCAGGCTGCCGCGGTCGGGCGTCGACGGTGGTGTACTCGTTCGTCGTGACGTTCATCATCGCCTTCGTGGTCAAGGCCGATCTTCGGTGGCCTGCGGGTCAGCGAGGAGACCGAGGTCGAGGGTCTCGACATCACCCTGCACGCTGAGACCGCCTACGAGAGCCTTGCCGCGGCGGCAGGCGGTCCGCGCGGCTCGCCGTCCCCGGCACCGAAGACCGTCAAAGCGACGCGGAGGTGTCCGCATGAAGCTGCTCGACGGCAATCATCAAGCCCCACAAGCTCGACGAGGTGAAGGCCGCGCTGGAGGCGTTCGGCGTCCAGGGCCTGACCGTCAGCGAGGCCAGCGGCTACGGCCGCCAGCGCGGCCACACCGAGGTCTACCGCGGCGCCGAGTACACCGTCGACCTCGTGCCGAAGGTGCGGATCGAGGTCCTCGTCGACGACGCGGACGCCGAGGACGTCGTCGAGGTCATCGTCAAGGCCGCCCAGACCGGGCGGATCGGCGACGGCAAGGTCTGGACCGTCCCGGTCGACGACGTCGTGCGGGTCCGTACCGGCGAACACGGGGCCGACGCGCTCTGAGACACCGGCACTGCTCGTCCGCCAGCGATCGGCCGCGCTCCGCGCCGCGGAGCGCGGGTCGGGCCCGTCCCCCACGGGCGGGTCCGCTCTGCCGCCTCGGATGGCGCCGGACCGGGCCACGCCGTGCGCCGCCCGTCGAGTCCGGTCGGATCGGCGCAGCCGCGCGTCCGAGCCCGGAGGACTACCGCGTCCATGACCGAGCTGGCCAGACCTCCGCCGCCGGATCGGCGTCCCGGGACCTGCGCCGCGAACGGCTCGCGCTCGCGGTCCGCTCCACCGGCCCCGGGCCCGCAGCGCCGGCAGGCGTCTACCGACCTCGTCGAGCGGGCCCTGCTGACCGCGTGGCAGGACGTCGCCAGGCGCCCGCGCCGTGGGAACCGGCGCGTCGGGTGCCGACGGCGGACGGCGTCGCTCGGACGACGTGACCCGCTCACCCCGCCGGGCGGCCTCAGCGCCACCCGCGTCCGAGGGGATCCCCGCCGTCGCGACAGCCGCCGATCGCCGCCCGGCCCGGACGGCGTCGCGCTCGCCGTCGTCGGCAGCGTCGCCCGCGGCGACGCCGGCCCGGCCACCGACCTCGACCTCGTCCTGATGCACGACGGTCGCTCCTGGCCGGCGGCACGGGTCGGCGAGCTCGCCGAGACGGCTCTGGTACCCGCTGTGGGACGCCGGGCTGCGGCTCGACCACTCCGTGCGCACCCCGACCCAGTGCCGCGAGGTCGCCGCCGGGGATCTCTCCGCCGCCATCGGGCTGCTCGACCTGCGCGCCGCTCGCGGGGGACGCCGTCGCTCGTCGTCCGCGACCCGGGCCACCCTGCTCGGCGACTGGCGCGGCGGGATCCGCCGCCGGCTGCCGCAGCTGCTCGACCTGCTCATCGAGCGCGGCGCAGCGGTTCGGCGAGGTCGCCTACCTGCTCGAGCCCGATCTCAAGGAGTCCCGCGGCGGCCTGCGCGACGTCACCGTCGCTGCGGGCGCTGGCCGCGAGCTGGGTCACCGACCGCCCGCACGGCGCCGTCGACGAGGCGCACGCGCGGCTGCTCGACGTCCGGGACGCCCTGCAGGCCGTCACCGGCCGCTCCGCCGACCGGCTGCTGCTGGCCGAGCAGGACGCCGTCGCCGTCACCTGCGGGCTCGACGGACGCCGACGAGCTGCTCGCGGCGGTCGCCCAGGCGGGCCGGACCATCGCGCACGCCGTCGACACCACGGTCCGTCGGGCCCGGCAGGCGGTGCCGACGCGCCGGCTGCGCCGCGGACCGCGCCGGCCCCGGCTGCGCCCGCTCGGGCACGGCCTGGTCGAGCATGACGGCGAGGTCGTCCTCGGGGTCGGGCGTGCGCCCCGACGGAGGACCCGGTGCTGCCGTTGCGCGCCGCCGCGACCGCCGTCCGGGCCGGGCTGCCGCTCTCGCCGGTGACCGTCGAGCACCTCGCGGCCGGACTGCCCGCCGCTGCCCGAGCCGTGGCCGGCCGCCGCCCGGGACGCCCTGCGTGGACATGCTCGCCGGGGGCGCCGGGCGCTCGTCGGCGTCTGGGAGTCCCTCGACCTCGCCGGGCTGACCGACGCGCGTGGATGCCGGAGTGGGCGGCGCGTGCGCAACCGACCGCAGCGCAACGCGGTCCACCGGCACACCGTGGACCGGCACAGCGTCGAGGCGGTGGTCGAGGTGTCAGCCGGTTCCTGCGGGACGTGCCCCGGCCGGACCTGCTCGCTCCTCGCCACGCTGCTCCACGACATCGGCAAGCTGCCGGGGGCGCTGCGACCACAGCCGCGGTCGGGGCGCCGCTGGCGTACCGCGCCGCCCAGCCGGATGGGGCTGTCGGCCGACGACGCCGAGGTCGTCGAGCGGCTGGTCCGCGAGCACCTCACCCTGGTCGAGCTCGCGACCCGGCGCGACCCCGACGACCCGCGGACCGTGGAGGCGCTGGTCGCCGCGGTCGGCGAGCGGGCCGACGTGCTCGACATGCTGCGGGCGCTGACCGAGGCCGACGCCGTGGCCGCCGGGCCGGCCGCCTGGTCGGCTGGCGGGCCCGGCTGGTCGACGACCTGGTGGAGCGGGCCCGGACGGCGCTGCGCGGCGAGGAGCCGCCCGGTCCGGCGCCGATCACCCGCGCCGAGGCGGCCCTGGTCGACTCGGTGGTCGCCGACGGCCGGCCCCGGGTCGCGATCTCGACGCTCGACGAGCTGCACGCCGTCACCGTCGTCGCGCGTCGACCGGCCGGGGCTGCTCGCCGACATCGCCGGGACCCTCGCGTCGTCCCGGCTCACGGTGAAGTCGGCGCTGATCCGGACCGTGCCGGCGACGGGCCGGCGGCGGCGACCGTCGCCGTCGACACCTGGTGGGTCGACAGCGGCGGCCGCGGATCGCTGCCGACCGCCGGCCACCCTCGAGACCGACCTGCGCCGGCTCGGCGGACGGCGACCGATCGGTGCTGGACCGGCTGCGCCGCCGCGACGCCGGGTACCGGCCGACCGTCCGGGGCGCCGGCCCGGCCCCGGGTCGTGCTGCTCCCCGGGGCGTCGGCGGAGTCGACCGTGCTGGAGGTCCGGGCCGCCGACCGGCCGGGCCTGCTGCACGCGCGTCGGGACGGCGCTGGCCGAGGTCGGGGTCGACCTGCGGTCGGCGCACGTCGCCACCCACGCCGGGCAGGCCGTCGACGTGCTCTACGTCGGCGAGCCGGGCGGTGGCGTGCCCTCGCCCCGCCCCGGGTCGCCGCCACCGTCGCCGCCCTGGTCGACGCCGGGACCGTCCCCGAGCCCGTCCTGACCTGAATCCGGGTCACGCGCCCTCCGGCGCGCCCCGACCGGACGTCCACCGTCGTGCGGCTCGCGGGACCGACGCCGGTTAGGCTGGACAGGCGCGTTCCCCGCCACCCGCCGAGCGCGCCTGCCGACCCCTGCGAGGACCCACGTGTTCGCGACGCTGTCCGACCGCCTCACCGCGACCTTCAAGAACCTGCGCGGCAAGGGCCGGCTCTCCGAGGCCGACGTCGACGCGACGATCCGCGAGATCCGCCGCGCCCTGCTCGACGCCGACGTCGCGCTGCCCGTCGTCCGGCAGTTCGCGGCGACGGTCCGCGAGCGCGCGCTGTCGGCCGAGGTGTCGCAGGCCCTCAACCCGGCCCAGCAGGTCGTCCAGATCGTCCACGAGGAGCTGGTCGCCGTGCTCGGCGGGCAGACCCGCCGGCTGCGAGTTCGCGAAGAACCCGCCGACGGTCATCCTGCTCGCGGGTCTGCAGGGCGCCGGCAAGACCACCCTGGCCGGCAAGCTCGGCCTGCTGGCTGCAAGGAGCAGGGCCACACCCCGCTGCTCGTCGCCTGCGACCTGCAGCGCCCCAACGCCGTCGACCAGCTGCAGGTGGTCGGCGAGCGGGCCGGTGTCGCGGTGTTCGCACCGCACCCGGGCACGTCGGTGTCCGGGCAGCTCGCCGACCCGGCCGCCGGGCCGGGCGACCCGGTCGCGGTCGCCGCGCGACGGCGTCGAGTTCGCCCGCGGAGAAGCAGCACGACGTCGTCATCGTCGACACCGCCGGCCGGCTCGGCATCGACGCCGAGATGATGCAGCAGGCCGCCGACATCCGCGACGCCGTCCAGCCCGGACGAGATCCTGTTCGTCCTCGACGCGATGATCGGCCAGGACGCCGTCACCACGGCGCAGCGCGTTCCGCGACGGGGTCGGGTTCACCGGCGTCGTGCTGACCAAGCTCGACGGCGACGCCCGCGGCGGCGCGGCGCTGTCGGTCGTCGGGGTGACCGGCCGGCCGGTGATGTTCGCCTCGACGGGGGAGAAGCTCGACGAGTTCGAGCTGTTCCACCCCGACCGGATGGCCTCGCGCATCCTCGACATGGGTGACGTGCTCACCCTCATCGAGCAGGCGCAGAAGGCGTTCGACGCCGAGCAGGCCGAGAAGATGGCGGCCAAGTTCGCCGCCGACGAGGACTTCACCCTCGACGACTTCCTCGCAGCAGATGGCCGCCCTGAAGAACATGGGCTCGCATCAAGAAGATGCTCGGGATGCTGCCCGGCATGGGCGAGCTGCGCGAGCAGCTGGAGAACTTCGACGAGCGCGAGATGGACCGCGTCGAGGCGATCATCACGTCGATGACGCCGCAGGAGCGCCGACAGCCGCGCATCCTCAACGGCTCGCGCCGGCTGCGCATCGCCCGCGGGTCCGGCGTCCAGGTCAGCGACGTCAACCAGCTGCTCGAACGGTTCACCGAGGCGCAGAAGATGATGCGCCAGATGCGCAAGGGCTGGCGGGCATGCCGGGGATGCCCGGCATGCCGGGGATCGGCGGGGGCGGCAAGAAGTCGCGGGGCAGGACGGCGCCGCCGCCGCGCAAGGGCAAGGCGAAGTCCGGCAACCCGGCCAAGCGCGCCCAGCAGGAGCGGGAGGCGGCGCAGCGGGCGCTCTGCCGGCGGCCAGCCGGGCCGGCGGGCCAGGGCAGCGCGTTCGGCCTCGGCGGGGCGGACGTCCCCGGCGAGCCGTCGACCCGGCGAACGCTCGAGCTGCCGCCCGGCTTCGAGAAGTTCCTCGGTCGCTGAGCGGCGATGGGCCCGACAGGGTCGCCGCGCGCCGGCGTGTCGGCGTGCGCGGCGGCGCTAGGTTTCCGCCATGTCGGACGACGTCGTGCTGCACCTGCGGGGGCACGTCCTCGTCGGGCCCGACGAGGTGCGCGCCGAGGCCTGGGTGCTCGGCGGCCGGGTCACGTTCGACCGCGCCGGTCGGCCGTGCGGCGGACGCCGTGGGCGTCGACGGGCTGGGTGCTGCCCGGCCTCGTCGACGCGCACTGCCACGTCGGGCTCGACGGCTCGCGGCGGGGTCGACCGGGCGACCGCCGAGCAGCAGGCCTCGACCGACCGGGACGCCGGGACGCCTGCTGTCCGCGACTGCGGCTCGCCCGTCGACACCCGGTGGATCGACGAGCGCGACGACCTGCCCCGGATCGTCCGGGCCGGCCGGCACCTCGCCCGCACCCGACGGTACCTCCGCGGCCTCGGCCACGAGATCGAGCCGGAGCAGCTCCCGGAGTACGCCGCCGCGCAGGCCCGGGTGCGGGGACGGCTGGGTCAAGCTCGTCGGCGACTGGATCGACCGGGACATCGGCGACCTCGCGCCCTGCTGGCCGCGCGGAGGCGCTCGCAGGCGGCGATCGACGCCGCGCACGCCGGAGGGCGCCCGGGTGACGGCGCACTGCTTCGGCGAGGACTGCCTGCCCGACCTCGTCGCCGCCGGCATCGACTGCATCGAGCACGCCACCGGGCTGCACCGACGAGACCCGTGGCGGTCGGTCGCGGGGCGAGGCGTCGCGATCGTCCCGACGCTGGTCAACATCGACAACTTCCCGACAGTTCGCGGCCGCCGGGGAGGAGAGGTTCCCGCGTCTACGCGGCGCACATGCGGCGACCTGCACGCGCGGCGGTACGAGACCGTCGCGCCGCGCCTACGAGGCCGGCGTGCCGGTCTTCGTCGGCACCGACGCGGGCGGCTCCCTCGCCGCACGGGCTCGTCGCCGCCGAGGTCGCCGAACTCGTCGCGGCGGGGCTGCCCGGCGACGTCGGCTCTCGACGCCGCGTGCTGGGGCGCGCGCTCCTGGCTGGGCCGGCCGGGGCTCGAGGAGGGCGCCCAGGCCGACCTCGTCGTCTACGCGGAGGACCCGCGCGAGGACGTCGCGGTGCTCGCCCACCCGTCCCGGGTCGTGCTCCGCGGGAAACCGGTGGCCTGACCGCTGCCGGTCTGCGATCGTCGACAGCATGATCGCCGGTGACCCCGACCGGGTCGTCGTCCTCCACCCCGCACGCCCGCTCGTCCTCGACGCCGCAGTGCCCGTCGGGAACGGCTCCGACGTCCCGGAGTGGGACGAGCTGCTCGCCCCGGTCGACGCGCTCGCCCCGGACGGCGCGTGGCCGCTCGGCCTGGGCCGCTCGACGTCAGCCGGCCGGGTGCATCCCGCCGTGGCGCGGACCGACCGGACGGCCGGGGGAGCGGCCTGGGTCGACCGGCCGCCGTCCGGCTGGCCGGAGCCGGTCCGGGCCGCCGTCGCCGACGTCCTCGACGAGGACGCCGGCCGGGCACCGGTCGACGCCCGCCGGGTGCCATGGATGCGCCGTGGCTGGTGGGACGAGACGACCGCCTGGGTGGACGGCGTCCTCGCCGTGCAGGGTGAGGAACGCAGCGGCCCGCTGCGCCCGGTGACGCTGTGGTCGATCTCCGCGGTCGGCGAGGTCCGGACCACCGCCGGGAGCCTGTGGGTCAAGGCTCTCCCGCCGTACTTCGCGCGCGAAGCCCGAGTGGTCGACGCGCTCGGCGACCTCGTCGACCGCGGGCGCTCGGACGGCATCCCCCTTCCCGGGGTGCCGCGCGTCGTCGCCCGCCGGGACGATGTCGGCGGCGGAGTCCTCATGGTCACCACCGACGTCGGCCCGGTCCCTGACGATGTCCTGCCGGGCGAGCGGGAGCGGATCGCCGCCGGGCTGGCCCGGCTCACCGCGGCGAGCGCGTCCGACGTGCCGCGCCTGGTCCGGGACGCCCGGCTCGACGACAGGACCCCCTGGGCGCTCGCCGCCGGACTGGCCCGGCTCGCCGAGGACGGCGTCGAGCTCGGCCTCCTCGACGCCGACGAGCGGACGGCGCTGCGGGCTGCGGTCCCCCGGTGGACCGACCGCCTGCTCGAGCTCGCGTCGTCCGGGCTTCCGGCCGTCCTCACTCACGGCGACTACCACCCGTGGAACGTCGCCCGGCACCCGGGCTGGGCGGCCGGCGAGGAGACCGCGATCGACTGGACGGACGCCGCTGTCGGGGTCGTCGGCACGGACCTGCAGCCCGTCCTCGGCCGGACGCCGGACGCGGTGAGCCGGAATGGCGTTGTCGGCGCGGCCTGCACCGCGTGGGCGACCGGGCTCGGCGCCGACCTCACCGTCGTCCGGCGGGCCGTCGAGGCGGCGCTGCCCGCCGCGGCGGTGGTCCAGGCCCTCGCCTACGAGACGATCCAGCGGGCGAGCGAGCCGGCGCTGCGCTGGGACGCCGCCGGGGCCCAGGCGGCGAACCTGCGCCTGCTGCTCGCCGGCTGACCTTCCCCGGTGCCGGGGGCGTCGGGGCACTGCCCGGAGTCTGGCAGAATGGGCGGCCGTACCCGTCCGTCCGCGGACCCTCTCTCCGCGCCCGGACGTGTCCCGAGCCCGCATCGCACCCGGTCCCCACCCGGTGCCACGCGGCTCACCCCCACAGAAACAGGAGTGACCACACCCGTGGCCGTCAAGATCCGTCTCAAGCGCCTGGGCAAGATCCGCGCGCCGTACTACCGCATCGTCGTCGCCGACTCCCGCACCAAGCGTGACGGTCGCGCGATCGAGGAGATCGGCAAGTACCACCCGACCGAGGACCCCTCGTTCATCGAGGTGAACTCCGAGCGGGCGCAGTACTGGCTCGGCGTCGGCGCGCAGCCGACCGAGCAGGTCGCTCGCGATCCTCAAGATCACCGGCGACTGGCAGAGGTTCAAGGGCGAGCCCGGCGCCGAGGGCACGCTGAAGGTCGCCGCTCCGAAGGCCGACAAGAAGGCCGTCTTCGAGGCCGCCGCCAAGGAGAGCCTCGGCGATGCCAAGGAAGGCGCGACGACCCCGAAGAGGCGTGCCGCCGTCAAGAAGGCCGAGGCACGCGCCGCCGAGGCACCTGCGGTCGAGGCAGCCGTTGTCGAGGCACCCGTTGTCGAGCCAGCCGTTGTCGAGCCAGCCGTTGTCGAGCCAGCCGTTGTCGAGGCACCGCGGCCGAGCACGCGGCCGAGGCACCCGTTGTCGAGGCACCCGTTGTCGAGCACCCGCCGCGGAGGCACCCGCGGCGGAGACGCCCGCGGCTGACGGGACCGACGCGGCCGACGAAGGCGCGCCCGGCGGCCGCGAGACCTCGGCCCAGACCGAGGGCGCGGCGGACACGAGCCAGGCCGAGGGCTGACGTGCTCGTCGAGGCGCTCGAGCACCTCGTCCGCGGCATCGTCGGCAACCCGGACGACGTCCAGGTGCGCAGCAAGCCGCTGCGCCGCGGGACGCTCCTCGAGGTCCGGGTGCACCCGGACGACCTCGGGCGCGTCATCGGCCGCTCCGGCCGCACGGCGACCGCGCTGCGGACCGTCGTCAAGGCGCTCGCCGACGGCAAGCCGATCCGGGTCGACGTGGTCGACGTCGACCGCGGCCGCTGAGGTCAGGCGCACCACGCGACGCGACGGCCCCGCACCGCCCCGGCGGCGCGGGGCCGTCGCGCAGCCAGCACCTCGAGGCAGCACCGCGAGGCAGCACCGGGAGGAAGCAGTGCGGCTCGTCGTCGCCCGGATCGGGCGCGCCCACGGGATCCGCGGCGAGGTGACGGTGGAGGTGCGCACCGACGCCCCCGAGCAGCGGTTCGTCCTCGGGGCGACGCTCCACGTCGTCCCGCGCCGCGGGCCTGCCGGCCGCGCGCTGCCGACGACGCTGACACTCGAGTCCGTCCGCGACCACAACGGGACGCTCCTGCTCGCCTTCGACGAGGTCCCCGACCGGACCGCGGCCGAGGGGCTGCGCGGCGTGCTCCTCGAGGCCGACGTCCCCGACGAACCCGGCGAGGAGCGACGCCTGGTACGACCACCAGCTCGTCGGGCTGCAGGTCGTCGACCCCGACCGGTGCCCCGCTCGGCGAGGTCGTCGCCGTCGAGCACCCGCCCGCGCAGGACCTGCTCGTCGTCCGGCGTCCGGACGGCGCGCAGCGGCTCGTCCCGTTCGTCACCGCGATCGTCCCGACGGTGGACGTCGCAGGCGGGCGGGTCGTCGTCGACGCGCCGCGCGGACTGCTCGACGACCTCGACGACCTCGACGAAGGCTGAGCCGTGCGGGTCGACGTCGTCACGATCTTCCCCGAGTACCTCGCGCCGCTCGAGCTCTCGCTCATCGGCAAGGCGCGGGCCGCGGGCCTGCTCGACGTCGTCGTCCACGACCTGCGCGACTTCACCCACGACCGGCACCGCACCGTCGACGACACGCCGATCGGCGGCGGTGCCGGCATGGTCATGCGACCCGAGCCGTGGGGCGAGGCGCTCGACGCCGTCCTCGCCGCGGTACCGGACGACGCGGCACCCGGCGAGGAGGCACCCGGCGAGGAGGCACCCGACGAGGACGCACCGGACGATGCGCGGGAGCTGCCCGTCGTCCTCGTACCGACGCCGTCCGGCGAGCGCTTCACCCAGGCCATGGCCCGCGACCTGGCGACCCGACGCCGCGCTGGTGTTCGCGTGCGGGCGCTACGAGGGGATCGACGAGCGGGTCGTCGAGGACGCAGCCGAGCGCTTCGACATCCGGCTCGTGAGCCTGGGCGACTACGTGCTCAACGGCGGCGAGGTCGCGGTGCTCGCGATCGTCGAGGCGGTGGCCCGGCTGCTGCCCGGCGTCGTCGGCAACGCCGAGAGCCTCGTCGAGGAGAGCCACGAGGACGGCCTGCTCGAGTACCCCGTCTACACCAGGCCGGCCACGTGGCGCGGCCGCGACGTGCCCGGCCGTCCTCATGTCGGGCCACCACCGGCTCGTCGCGCGCTGGCGGCGGGACGCAGCGGCTGCGCCGGACGGCGCGGCGGCGTCCGGACCTGGTCGCGGCGCTCGACGTCACGGTGCTCGACGTCCGGGACGTCGCTGTCCTCGCCGACGAGGGCTGGACCGTCGTCGGGCCGGTCGGCCCGGACGACACGGGCCGATTTCTGGCCCGACACCCCCCTGTGGCAGACTGAACGCTCGTGCCGCCGGCCGGCCGCGCCCTGCCACAGGGGGGTGTCGGGCCGGTAACCGGGTCCCGTGACGGGAACGGCGCAGCTTTCGACCCGACCGCGGCGACCCGCCGCGAACACCGACCTGCGCGGATGACCTGTGGCACCTGCGGGAGAGCGACAGACCATGCACACGCTCGACTCCGTCGACGCCGCCTCGCTCCGGGGCGACGTCCCCGCCTTCCGGGCCGGCGACACGCTCAAGGTCCACGTCAAGGTCGTCGAGGGCAACCGCTCCCGCATCCAGGTCTTCCAGGGCGTCGTCATCCGGCGCTCCGGCGGCGGCGTCCGCGAGACGTTCACCGTCCGCAAGGTCAGCTTCGGCGTCGGCGTCGAGCGCACCTTCCCGGTGCACTCGCCGATCATCGACAAGATCGAGGTCGTGACCCGCGGTGACGTGCGTCGCGCGAAGCTCTACTACCTGCGCTCGCTGCGCGGCAAGGCCGCGAAGATCAAGGAGAAGCGCGACGGCGTCCCTTCCCGCTGAGCGGCCGCGGACTGGGCGTTTCGCCCTGCGGTGCGTCCGCGGCGGCAACTGCGCGTGACGTAGGCTCGCGGACGTGGGAGCGGACCGGATGAGGCGCACGGCCTCCCCGGACGACCCTCCGGACGAGACCGTCGACGCCGGCCCGGGCGCCGCGCCGGACGCCGTCGACGTCGCACCGGACGACGTCGTGGACGGCGCGCCCGCGGACGACCACGCAGACCCCCGCGACGACGACGGCTATGACGACGGGTGTGACGACGGCTTGGTCCGCCCGGCACTGCGGATCCTCGCCTGGGCCGCCGCCGTCGTCGTGAGCGTCGTCCTCGTCCGGGTCCTCCTCGTCCAGTCCTTCGTCATCCCGAGCACGTCGATGGAGCCGACGCTCCGGGTGGGGGACCGGGTCGTCGTCTCGCGCTGGGCGGCCCTGACCGACGAGGTCCGGCGCGGCGACGTCGTCGTCTTCGACGGGCGCGGGGTCTTCGACGCGGAGCGCGGCCCCCGGTCCACGCTGGCGGCAGCCGGCGCAGCGGTCGCTCGGCTGCTCGGCTCGCCCGTCGGCGAGGCGGACTACGTCAAGCGGGTCGTCGGACTGCCCGGCGAGCGGGTCGTGTGCTGCGACGCGCAGGACCGGGTCACCGTCGACGGCCGACCGCTCGACGAGCCGTACCTGTATCCGGGCGACGCCGCGAGCGCGGATCCCTTCGACGTCGTCGTCCCGCCGGGGCGGCTCTTCGTCCTCGGCGACCACCGCAGCGAGTCCGGCGACTCCCGCGCCCACCTGGGCGACCCCGGGGGCGGCACCGTCCCCGTCGACAGGGTCGTCGGGCGGGTCGTCGCGGTGTGGTGGCCGACCGCGCACGTCGGGGGCGTCCCCCGCGACCCGTACCCGGGCTCCGGTGCACGGTGAGAGCTGGTCCGGACCAGGCCGGCGGCCGCCGCCGAGCGGTGCCCCGGCCAGCGGCACGGCACGCCGCGGACGGCGGGCGCCGGCCGGCGTCGAGCTCCGAGGGTCGGCTGCCGATCCGGCACGCGGCGGGGCCGTACCCGAGCGGGGAGTACGGCTCGGTCCCGCGGGTCGCAGGCCTCGGGCCGGCACCGGCCGCCGTGCCCGTCGGGTACCCGACCGGTGGTGCGGTGCCCGGGCCCGCGCCGTCCCCGCCGCTGCCGCCGACGGAGCACATGCGGTTCCACCGCCCGCCGCTCGACGAGCCCGGCGGCATTGCGCCCGGTCCTACGGCGGCGCCGCCTCCCGGGCGGGTCGACCACCGGCACACGGCCGACGACAGCGCCCACCGCCCGTCGACGCGCGGCAGCCGCGGCGGGGTCATCGGCGCGACCGCGGAGGTCGTCGTCGTCGTGGGACTCGCGCTCATCCTCGCACTCGTCGTCAAGACCTTCCTCGTGCAGGCGTTCTACATCCCCTCGGAGTCGATGGAGACGACGCTGCTCGTGGGCGACCGGGTGCTCGTGAGCAAGCTGACCCCGAGCCCGTTCGCCCTCCACCGGGGCGACGTCGTCGTCTTCCAGGACCCCGGCGGCTGGCTCGACCCGGAGTCCGAGCCGCGCGACGACGCCGTCCGGCACGCCGTCCGCTCGACCCTGACCTTCGTGGGCCTGCTGCCGCAGGACTCCGGCGAGCACCTCATCAAGCGTGTCATCGGCCTGCCCGGTGACAAGGTGGCATGCTGCGACGCGCAGGGCCGGCTCACCGTCGACGGGGTCCCCGTCGACGAGCGCTACCTGCGGCAGGAGATCGCGCCGAGCACGACGCGCTTCTCGGCGACCGTGCCCGCCGGACGCCTGTGGGTCATGGGCGACAACCGGCCTTTCTCGGAGGACTCGCGGTACCACCCCGACCTCGCGGGGGGCACCGTGCCGGTGTCGGACGTCGTGGGCAGGGCTTTCGGCGTCGTGTGGCCGTTCACCCGCGCGGGCGGGGTCACCGGGGCGGGCGCGACGTTCGACGACGTCCCGACGAGCGACGGGGGTTCATGAGCACCGTGAGCGACGACCACCACGACGGCGCACCGGTGCCGCGCGGGCCGGTGGTGCCGCCGGCCGGAGAGGCAGAACCACGGATGCACGACGCCCAGACACCCGCCACCGGGCCTCTGGCCCCGGGGCCGCCGTCGGCCACGACGCCGCCAGAACCCGGGCGTCGTTCCGCGCTGCGGGCGGCGATGGGCGCCGTCACCGAGGTGGTCGTCGTCGTCGCCATGGCGCTCGCGATCTCCCTCGTCGTCAAGACGTTCCTCGTCCAAGCCTTCTTCATCCCGTCGGGCTCCATGGAGAACACGCTGCTCGAGGACGACCGGGTCGTCGTCAGCAAGCTCACGCCGGGTCCCTTCGAGCTGGAGCGCGGCGACGTCGTCGTCTTCAGGGACCCCGGCGGCTGGCTGCCGCCGCCCGTCCAGCCCCAGGAGGGCCCGGTCCGGCGGACGGTCCGCGACGTCCTCACCTTCGTCGGCCTCCTCCCGCACGACTCGGGGGAGCACCTCATCAAGCGGGTCATCGGCCTGCCCGGCGACACCGTCGCGTGCTGCGACGCCGCGGGGCGCATCACCGTCGACGGTGTCGCGATCGACGAGACCTACCTCTTCCCGGGCAACGTGCCCAGCCAGCGGACGTTCGCGACGAAGGTGCCCGCGGGCAGCCTGTGGGTCATGGGCGACCACCGCGAGATCTCCGAGGACTCCCGGATCCACGGGTTCGTCCCGGAGAAGGACGTCGTCGGCCGGGCGTTCGTCCTCGTGTGGCCGCTGTCCCGGGCGACCGGGCTGGGGCGCCCCGAGAGCGTGTTCGCGGGGGTGCCCGCTCCGGCGGCGACCCCGTGACCAGCGACCGGGTCCCCGCGAGGCGCACGGGACAGGCGGGGCAGAAGGGGCGCACGGGACGGGCCGGCGGGGGACGCCGGGCTTCCGTCCGGCTCCCGGCGCGTGGCATCCCGACGCTCCGCGAGGAGCGCCGGCTCCTGCGGGACGGGCACCTGCTCGTCGGGGGGATGGACGAGGTCGGCCGCGGTGCGCTCGCCGGCCCCGTGACCGTCGGGGTCGTCGTCGTCGACATCGCGGTCCGGACGGCGCCGACCGGCGTCCGGGACTCCAAGCTGCTCACCCCCGCGGCCCGCGAGGCGCTCGTGCCCCGGTTGCGGCGGTGGGCGCCCGCGCACGCCGTCGCACACGCCGAGCCGGACGAGATCGACGCCTACGGGATCATCACTGCGCTACGCCTCGCCGGACGGCGCGCGCTCGCGACGCTGCCCGTCGTCCCCTCGTGCGTGATCCTCGACGGGTCGCACGACTGGCTCACCCCGCCCGCGACGCCGCCGACGCTGTTCGACCTCGACCTCCTCGGTCGGGTGGCGGCGCCCCACCTCCCCCTGGCCGCCGAGCCGTCCGTCGTGACGATGGTCAAGGCGGACCTGCGGTGCGCCGCGGTCGCGGCGGCGAGCGTCCTCGCCAAGGTCGCGCGCGATGCGATCATGGTCGCCCGGGCGACCTCCCACCCGCAGTACGGGTGGGAGGGCAACAAGGGCTACTCCGCGCCGGAGCACGGGCAGGCGATCCGTACGTTCGGCCCGTGCGCACAGCACCGGACGTCGTGGAGCCTGCCCGGGCAGGGCGGTCCCGTCGACCCGGACGCCGCGGCCGCGGCGGCGCTCGACGACGGGCTGCTCGAGTCCGACGAGGGTGAGCTGCTCGACCTCGACGCCCTCGGTGAGCTCGACGACGGCTTCGAGGACGCCTTGGACGACGATGACGGCGACGGAAGTGACGACGACGACGGCGGAAGTGACGACGGCGGCACCGACGACGACGCGGACGACGACGAGGCAGCTGTGCAGGACCTCGCGGCCCTCGACGAGCCCGACGGGCTACGGGTCCCGTGACGGGGCGGGCCGGGACGACGGGCGTTCCTGGCCACGCCGTCCGGGTCGTGCGCGGACGGTACCTCCTGCTCCTCCTCCTCCTGCTCCTCCTCCTCCTCCTCCTCCTCCGCCGCCGCCGCCGCCTCCTCGCCGCCGCCGGGGAGGCTCGGCAGCCTCGCCCGCTCGAGGCCCCGGTCCGGCGACTCGTCACGCTCGAGGACGTCACCGTCGTCCGACTCGGCGCGGGCACCGGCGCCGGCCCGGGCGCTGCGGCGGGGGGCGCTGCGGCGGGGGGCGCTGCGGCGGGGGGCGCCGTCATGACCGCGCGGCTCGTCGTCGCCGGGGCCGCCGTCGGCGCGACGCTGCGTTCCCTCACGGACCTGTTCGTCCAGTCGCTCCACGACTCGCTCATGCCCTGGGGAACGTTCACGGTCAACGGCGTCGGTCGTTCGTCCTCGCTTCGTGGTCTTCGTGGTCTTCGTGGTCTTCGGGTCTTCGGCGGTCTCGCCGCGGACGGCGGCCTGTCGCCGGAGGTCGTCGCCGTGGTCGGCTCCGGGTTCTGCGGTGCCCTCACGACGTTCTCGACCTTCGGCTACGAGACCGTCGGGCTCCTGCGGCCGCGGGCCCGGCGCTTCGCCGCCGCGAACGTCGCAGGCAGCGTCTCCGCCGGGCTCGCCGCGGTCGTCGCCGCCTCCAGGCTCGTCGCATAGCGGGCATCGGGCGCGCTCCCCGGGTGGCGGCTCGGCCGGACCGCGGCGGCTGCGCCATGATGGATAGGCGCCTCCCGCAGGCGCACCCGGACGGCGCGCCCGACGCGCGCCCACCACCGACAGCGGAGCGAGCCGCCCTGATGAGCGCCGAGGATCTCGAGAACTACGAGACCGAGATGGAGCTGCAGCTCTATCGGGAGTACCGGGACGTCGTCGGACTCTTCTCGTACGTCGTCGAGACCGAGCGGCGGTTCTACCTGGCCAACCAGGTCGACCTGCAGGTCCGCTCGGCGGACGGCGAGGTCTTCTTCGAGGTCGCTCATGAGCGACGCCTGGGTCTGGGATGTCTACCGGCCGGCCCGGTTCGTGAAGTCCGTCCGAGTCGTGACCTTCAAGGACGTCAACGTCGAGGAGCTCGCGAAGAGCGACCTCGAGCTGCCGAAGTCCGGCGGTTTCCCCGGCTGACGCACCCGGTCAGGGAGGCGGCGACCGGCTCCGTGGCCGGCGACGGGCAGGACGTCCGGGATCTGCTGCATGACGTCGTCGACGGGCGGGCAGCCGCATGGACGAGATCGATCACGGCTCGAACCCTGACGGTCGTCCGGCCTCGACCCGTCCCCAGATCAGCCCGTCGTCACATCGTCCACAGCCGCGCGCCGCCGTCCCGCGGACCACCGTCCACCCGCCGGAAGGGTGCACGTCCGGAGGTGGTCACCGTGCGGGTGAGGGACGTCGTGGGGGAGTTACGGCGAGAGGCTCGCCGCCGAGCATCTGCTGGCCGACGGGATGACGGTGCTCGAGCGCCGCTGGCGGTGCCGCTTCGGCGAGATCGACATCGTCGCCGCGGACGGCGACTGCCTGGTCGTGTGCGAGGTCAAGACGCGGCGCAGTCGTCGGTCGCGGGGGTGCCCGTCGAGGCGGTCACGCCGGCGCAAGCTGCTGCGGTTGCGGCGGCTCGCGGCGGCCTGGCTCGCTGCGCAGGACGCAGGGCTAGGCCGACGTCCGGATCGACGTCGTCGCGGTGCGTCGTGCCCCGACGCGGGGCCGGCCCGAGGTCGAGCACCTGCGCGGGGTGGCGTGATGGCGCTCGGACGGGCGCTGGCGGTCGCGCTGGTCGGGCCTGGAGGGGCACCTGGTCGCAGGTCGAGGCGGACGTCGCCCGGGCCTGCCGGCGTTCACCCTGGTCGGGCTGCCCGGACACCGCGCTGACCGAGGCCCGGGACCGGGTCCGCGCGGCGACCGCGAACTCCGGCTGCCCGCTGCCGCCGCGCCGGATCACCGTGAACCTGTCGCCGGCGGCGCTGCCGAAGGCCGGGACCGGCGTTCGACCTGGCGGTCGCCGTCGCGCTGCTCGCCGCGACCGGGCAGGTCGACGCGGCCTCCGTGGCCGGGCGCGTGCACCTGGGCGAGCTCGGGCTCGACGGCCGGGTGCAGCCGGTCCGGGGGGTGCTGCCGGCGGTGCTCGCCGCGGTCCGCGCCGGCCGGCCCCGGCTCGTCGTCCCGATGGCGAACGCCGGCCGAGGCCAGGCTCGTGCCGGGCGCCGAGGTCGTCGCCGTCCGGTCGCCTGCGCGGACGTGGTCGCGCTGCACCGGGGCGAGCCGCGGCCGGACACCCGACGACGACGCGGGCGACGACGCGGGCGACGGCACGGAAGCCGGCACGAGCCCTCCGGACGGCGACGTCGAGGCGCGTGCGGCAGCCCCGCGTGCGGCCGGGGAGTCCGCGCGCGCGTCGGACGCCGGCCCGACCTCGCCGACGTCGTCGGGCAGGCCGACGGCCCGCCAGGCCCTCGAGGTCGCCGCCGCCGGCGGGCACCACCTGCTCCTGCTCGGGCCGCCCGGGCGCCGGCAAGACGATGCTCGCCGCGCGGCTGCCCGGGCTGCTGCCCGACCTCGACCGACGAGCAGGCGCTCGAGGTGACGGCGGTCCACTCGGTCGCCGGCACCCTCGACCCGAGGCTGCGGGCCTGCTCCGCCGCCCGCCGTTCGAGGACCCGCACCACACGGCGACCGTGCCCGCCCTCGTCGGCGGCGGGAGCGGGCTTGCCGCGGCCCGGGGCGGCGTCCCGGGCCCACCGCGGCGTGCTGTTCCTCGACGAGGCGGCCGAGTTCGCGTCCGCGGCGCTGGAGGCGCTGCGGCAGCCGCTGGAGCACGGCGAGCTCGTGATCCACCGGGCCCATGGGTGCGGCCCGGTTCCCCGCGCGGTTCCAGCTCGTGCTGGCCGCGAACCCGTGCCCGTGCGGGAGGCCGACGGGCAAGGGCGAGGACTGCACCTGCACCCCGCTGGCCCGGCGGCGCTACCTCGGCCGGCTGTCCGGCCCGCTGCTCGACCGGGTCGACCTCCAGGTGGAGGTGCGCGCGGTGTCCCGCGCCGAGATGGCCCTCGACGTCGCGCCGGAGCCGAGTGCGGTCGTCGCCGCCCGGGTGCTGGCAGGCCCGGTCGGCGCAACGCGAGCGGCTCGCCGCCGGCGTGGTCGGACGCAACGGCGAGGTCCCCGGGTCGTGGCTGCGGGACGCGCTGCGGCTGCAGCCCGGCAGTGACGCGCGGACCTGGATCGCGCGCTCGACCGCGGCCGGCTGTCCATCCGCGGCTACGACCGGGTTCTGCGGTTCGCCTGGACGATCGCCGATCTCGACGGGCGCAGGCAGCCCGGGACCGGGACGACGTCGGCCGGGCGCTCCTGCTGCGTCACCGGGCGCGGGTCGCGGCATGACCGGCGGCGCCGACGGCGAGGAGGCTTCCGGCGGGCGCGGCGGACGGTCCGCGTGGTTCGTCCCGGACGACGACCGGACGGCCCGCGCGGCGTGGAGCCGGATCGCCGAGCCGGGGGACCGCGACGCCGTCCGGCTCGTGGCCCGGCTCGGGGCGTCCCGGGCGCTCGCCGGCAGTTCTGTCCGACGGTCGCCGACGGACGCCGAGGTGGCACCGCGCTGGCGGGTCCGGCTCGCGACGACCGACCCGCGACGCGACCTCCGGACCGTTGGAGCGGTTCGGCGGCCGGCTGGTCGTCCCAGGCGACGACGAGTGGCCGGAGCTTCTCGACGACCTCGGGCGACCGCACCCCGTTCTGCCTGTGGGTCCGCGGGCCGTTGCACCTGGCGACCGCCTGTCGGGCGGCGGTCGCCGTCGTCGGGTGCACGGGCGGCGACCGAGCTACGGCGAGCAGCGTTGCCGCGTCCGTCGCGGCCGGCTGCGCCGAGCGCGGCCTGCACCGTCGTGTCGGGCGCGGCGCTACGGGATCGACGCCGTCGCGCACCGCGGCGCGCTCGCCGTCGGTGGTGCGACGGTTGCGGTGCTGGCCTGCGGGGTCGACCGGCCCTACCCGCGGGGCAACGAGGGGCTGCATCGAGCGGATCGCCGCCGAGGGCGCCGTCGTCAGCGAGGTCCCGCCGGCGTCGTCGCCGACCCGGTGGCGGTTCGTCGAGCGCAACCGGCTCATCGCCGCGCTCTGCCGGTGCGACGGTCGTCGTCGAGGCGGCCTTGCGGTCGGGGGCGCTCGATCACCGCCCGGGAGGCGGACGCGCTGAGCCGCCCGGTCGGTGCGGTCCCGGGTTCGGTCGACGTCGCCCGAGCGTCGCCGGCTGCCACTGGCTCCTGCGGGAGCGCAACGCGGTCTGCGTGACCGACGCGGCCGAGGCGCACGAGCTCGTCGCCCCGCTCGGGCAGGCCGCCCTCGGGCCGCGGTCGACGCCCCGCGCCGACCACGACGACCTCTCGGCGGTGGACCTGCGCGTCTACGACGCCGTCCCCCTCCGGCGGGCGGCGACCTCGGAGTCCGTCGCCCGGACCGCCGGCCTCGAGGTCGGCGACGTCGCTGCCGCCCTCGGCCGGCTCGAGCTGCGCGGGCTCGTCGACCGGCACGGCAGCGGCTGGCACCGGATGGCAAGGACGCGAGCGTGAGCCCCGGGTGCCCGGGGCACGCCCTCCGCTCGGACCGTCTCATGGAAGCCTGACGCTCACGCCGACCGTGCGGTAGCGGCGCGCCCGCTTGAGCCGGTCCCGCGCGGGGGCCACGGTGGAGCTGTGGCCACGGATCGGGGAGCCGCCGGGCGCCCGGCGCCCGGGCCTGCTGCTGCACCCGGCGCCCGGTCCGCCCCACCGGCCACCGCCCGTGCCGCAGCGCGGCGCAGGGTGAGCCCCGATGATGGCGCGACGGTGCTGTCCGAGGCCGCGAGCGAGGCCCTCGCGGGTTTCCAGCGGTTCCTGGCCGTCGAGCGCGGGCGGTCGGCGAACACCGTCCGGGCGTACCTCGGTGACGTCCGCGTCCTGCTCGAGTTCGCCGCCGCGGAGGGCATGGACGACCCCGCGGACCTCGACCTCGCCGTGCTGCGGGCGTGGCTCGCCGCGATGACAGCCGACGGCGCTGCCCGCACGACCGTGGCCCGCAGGGGGGCGAGCGCCCGGGCCTTTACGGCGTGGCTACGCCGGACCGGCCGGGCCGCTTCCGACCCGGGCGCTCGCCTCCGGTCCCCCAAGGCGCGCCGACCGTTGCCCCAGGTGCTCCGACAGCGTCAGGCCGTGCAGCTCATGGCGGAGGCCCGCCGTCGGGTCGACGGAGCCACCACGCGCGCGACTGTGGCCGGCGGACAGTCCCACGCCGCACATGCCGCACATGCCGTACCGGCTGCACACGCCGCACCGGCCGCACACGTCGCACCGGCCGCACACGTCGGGACGTCGGTGCGAGCCCAACCGGAGCGACCGGTCGAGCGCGGGGCCGAGGACACTGCCCGGCAGGCGACGGTGCACGCGCTCGCTTTGCGGGACCGGGCCGTCGTCGAGCTGCTCTACGCGACAGGTATCCGGGTGTCCGAGCTCACGGGGCTCGACATCCACGACGTCGACCCGGACCGCCGGACCGTGCGGGTGCTCGGCAAGGGGGCCAAGGAGCGGATCGTGCCGTTCGGCGTACCCGCCGGTGATGCCGTGCGGGACTGGCTCGCCCACGGACGTCCGGTGCTCGCCGCCTCGGGGGAGAGCGCCGCCGCGCCCGGGACGCCGCCGGCGGTGGAGAGCCGACGGGCCGGGCGTCGACGCGAGCGTTTCGACGGCGGGACAGCGCTGTTCGTCGGCGTGCGGGGACGCCGGCTCGACCCCCGGCAGGCGCGGGAGGCGGTCTACCGGCTCGTCGCGGCGGTGGACGAGGCTCCACCGATTGGCCCACATGGGCTACGTCATTCGGCTGCAACCCACCTGTTGGACGGTGGCGCGGACCTCCGTAGCGTTCAGGAGTTGCTCGGTCACGCTACGCTGTCAACGACTCAGATCTACACGCACGTCTCGGTGGAGAGGCTTCGTGCCAGTTACCAGCAGGCCCACCCGCGGGCCTGAACGTCAGGAGGGGGCAGCCGTGGTCGCCGACGTGGCGCCGGTGGAGGACGACGCCGCCGATCAGGTCGCCGCGAACGAGGCGGCGCTGCGCGCGGCTGTGGGAGCAGTTCAAGGCCGACCGGCGACCCGGCGACCCGCGAGCGGCTGATTCTGCACTACTCGCCGCTGGTGAAGTACGTCGCGGGCCGGGTCGGAGTGGGTCTCCCGCCGAACATCGAGCAGGCCGACCTCGTCTCGTACGGGATCTTCGGCCTCATCGACGCGATCGAGAAGTTCGACATCGAGCGCGCGATCAAGTTCGAGACGTACGCGATCTCCCGGATCCGCGGTGCGATCATCGACGAGCTCCGGGCGATCGACTGGATCCCGCGTTCGGTCCGGTACAAGGCCCGCGAGGTCGAGCGCGCCTACGCCGCCCTCGAGGGGGAGCTGCACCGGACGCCGACCGAGGCCGAGGTCGCCGAGCGGCTCGGGATCGCGCTGGACGACCTGCACCAGATCTTCTCCCAGGTGTCCTACGTCAACGTGGTCGCGCTCGACGAGCTGCTCACGGTCGGTGGCGAGAAGGGCGACAAGCTCTCCCTCGTCGACACGCTCGAGGACACCAAGGCGGAGGACCCGGTCACGGCCTTCGAGACCGAGGAGACGAAGTTCCTGCTCGGCCGGGCGATCAACCAGCTGCCCGAGCGGGAGAAGATCGTCGTCACCCTCTACTACTACGAGGGCCTGACGCTGGCCGAGATCGGCCGGGTCCTCGGCGTCACCGAGTCCCGGATCTGCCAGATGCACACCAAGGCGGTGCTCCAGCTGCGGGCGAAGCTCGCCGAGGTCGGCTGACCCGGGGCGGTCCGCCCGGTGCCCTGACGCACTTCTGGGCGGGCCGGTCAGGGACGGCAGAGGATCTCCCCGTGGGGGACGAGGAACCAGCCGTCGTCCGCGGCGGCCCACTCGAGCCAGCCGGCGCGCATGCGCTCGAGGTCGGTGCGGGTCGCGTCACCGCAGGAGACGGCCTGCGCCGCGATCGCCGAGTCGACGATCCGGTCCGCCCACATGCCGCCCCACCAGGTCCGGCTCTCGGGCGTCGCGTAGCACCACACCGAGGCAGATGCCGCGACGTCCGAGAAGTCGGCCGCGCGCGCCCACGACAGGAGGCGGCGCCCGGCGTCCGGCTCGCCGCCTGACGCGCGGGCGAGCCGCCGATACAGGGCGAGCCACTCGTCGAGCGCCGGGATCTGCGGGAACCACGTGAACGCCGCGTAGTCGGCGTCGCGCGCTCCGACGACGCCGCCGGGTGCGCAGAGGTCCCCCATCCGGCG
Source organism: uncultured Actinomycetota bacterium (assembly GCA_963750565.1). Taxonomy (GTDB): domain Bacteria; phylum Actinomycetota; class Actinomycetes; order Actinomycetales; family Kineosporiaceae; genus R-H-3. Next base: position 404,259 of record CAVVRA010000005.1, read on the forward strand.
CAGCGCACCGACCGGGTCGGCGACGTGCTGGAGCACCTGGTGGGCATGGACGACGTCGAACCGGCGGTCGACCCCTGGCGCCACCTGTGGCGCGTTGACGTCACCGACGAGGACTCGCACGTTGGTCACGCCCGACTCCTCGACGAACCGCGCGGCGGCGGCGACGACGTCCGCCGCGGGGTCGATCGCGATGACCTCGCCGGGCGCGACCCGCGCCGCGATGTCGGCCGTGATCGTGCCCGGGCCGCATCCGATGTCGAGCACCGAGGTTCCCGGTCGCAGGTACCGGGCGAGGTAGGCGGCCGAGTTGTCGACCGTGCGGCTGCGGTGCGACCGCAACACCGCTTCCGCATGCCCGTGGACGTATCGCTGCGCCTGGGTCCCGCTCATGCCGCACCCCCTCGCTCGTCCTCGTCAAGCTCCAGGCTAGTGATCGGTCTCGAACACCGGGATGGTCGCCCTGCACCTCGGACTCTCCCCGAACGGTCGTGCAGGGGGCGTCGATCGAGCCGCGCCGGGACGAGCTGTCCGCCGGGCGGTCAGTGCAACGGCAGAAGGATCGGCGGGTCGCGGGGACGCAGCAGAGTCAGGGGATCGATGTACCGCTCGCCCACGAGCGCGCCCCAGTGCAGGCACGCGACGGCTGCACAGTGCGAGCGTGCGCCGGCGAAGAAACCGATGACCTGGCCGGCCCGGACCAGCTGGCCCGCGCGGACCGTCGCGGTCACCGGTTCGTACGTCGTCCGCAGTCCCGACCCGTGGTCGATCGAGACGACACCGCGGCCGACGACCATACCGGCGAAGCGGACCGATCCCGGCCCTGCGGCCAGCACCGGCACGCCCTCCGCGCCGCCGGCCGCGACGAGGTCGACACCCCGGTGGCCGCCCGACCATCGGTGCGGCCCGACCCGGAACGTCGCGGCGACCGCCGGGCGCGGGTGCAGCGGCCACATCCAGCCACGGCCCGGCCGGGGCGCCGGGCCGGACGACGGCGGCCCGGGGACGAGAGGCGCCGCCGCGGCGGGAGCGGGGGCTCTCACCGCCGCGGCGGGCCGATCGGGGGACCCGGCCGCGACCGCATCGACAGCGGGCGCACCGGCTGCCACGGCTCGACTCGGCTCGGCGCGGCGTTCTGCCCGCGGAGCGGACGAGACAGAGACGGCGCCGAGGGCGAGGGCGACGGCGGCTGCGAGGGCGATCGGAGCGGTCGGACCGGGCATGCGGCGAGAATGCCGCTCGCACGCGGGTCGCTGCTCCGGTCGCGACCGCGGCTGTGGACGACGTGACGGACCGCCGCGCTGTGGACGGACCGACGCCGTCCCGATGTCTACCGATGAGGCCGACGCTCTGTGCAGGTGTCGGGTCCGGCGCAGGTGTCGGTCCGGTCAGTGTCGCGTCAGATGTCGACCGAGATGCCAGGTCAGCCGCTGTGGAGTGCCGTGAGCCGTTCGACGGCGTCCGCGATGACCTCGGGCCGCTTGCAGAAGGCGAACCGGACGAGCGACCGGCCCGCGTCGACGTCGTCGTGGAACACCTGCACCGGCACGCCGACCACCCCGGCCCGACGGGGCAGCTCCCGACAGAGGGCGAGTCCGTCCTCGTACCCGAGCGGCGCCGCGTCCGCGACCACGAAGTACGTCCCCTGCGGCACGCTCACGGTGAAGCCGACGTCGAGCAACCCCTCGACGAGCGCGTCCCGGCCGGCCCGCAGTCGCTGTGCGACCCCGGTGAAGAACGCGTTGTCGAGCGCGAGGGCTGCGGCGACCGCCGGCTGGAACGGCCCGGCGTTGACGTAGGTGAGGAACTGCTTGACGGTCGTCACCGCGTCCACGAGCGGCGCGGGGGCGACGACCCAGCCGACCTTCCAGCCGGTGACCGAGAACGTCTTGCCGGCCGACGAGATCGTCACGGTGCGCTCCGCCATCCCGGGCAGCGTCGCGAGCGGCACGTGGGCGACGTCGTCGAAGGTCAGGTGCTCGTACACCTCGTCGGTCACGACGACGAGGTCGTGGGCGACGGCGACCCGGGCGACCGCGTCCAGCTCCTCGCGGGACAGCACGTGCCCGGTCGGGTTGTGCGGACTGTTGACGAGCAGCAGCCGGGTCCGCGGCGTCACCGCTGCCGCGAGTGCGTCGACGTCGAGCCGGTAGTCGGGGAACCGCAGCGGCACCGTCCGCCGGACCGCGCCGGCCAGCGCCACCGCTGCCGCGTAGGAGTCGTAGTACGGCTCGAGCATGAGTACCTCGTCACCCGGCTCCACGAGGGCCATGACGGCGGCGGCGATCGCCTCGGTCGCCCCCGCGGTGACGAGCACCTCGGTGTCCGGGTCCACGTCGAGGCCGTAGAACCGGCGCTGGTGCTCGGCGACGGCCCGGCGCAGCTCCGGGACACCGCGCCCCGGCGGGTACTGGTTGTTGCCGCCGAGGATCTGCGCGACCGCGTCGTCGAGGATGCTCCGCGGGCCGTCGGTGTCTGGGAACCCCTGGCCGAGGTTCACCGCGCCCGTCCGGACGGCCAGCGCGCTCATCTCCGCGAAGATCGTCGAGGCCAGGCTGCCGTCGGGCCCGAGCAGGTTGGACTGTCGGGCGATCTCGCGCCAGCGGCCCCTCACCGGGGCGCGTGCGGGGACGGCGGGGACGTGGACGTCGGCCATGAGGGCAGGGTACGGAGCCGTTGCCCGCTGCTCGCGGCCTCCCCGTCTGCGCCGGTCCGCGCCGTGCCGCCGATCTCCCCCATCCGGTGGGGGGAAGTGCCTGCGCCACGCCGATCGGCGGACGCCGCCACGAACTGCGTCGTTTGGTCACCCACCGTGCCGCGGCGTACGATGACCTCGCGGCCGGCTCGTCCGGCCGACATCGCGCGCCCGCACACCGCCGTCCGAACGGCGGGGCGCACCGCTCGGTCCGGCCGACGCCTCGCGGCGACGGCCGGTGCGGTGCGGCCGCGGGCGCCAGGCGCGCCGTCCGACCGGCCGGCGTGAGGAACCGACAGGCGCCTGCAGCTGGTGAGTCCGGCGGGGCGCCGGCAGGAGCGCGTTCAGCCATGGCCGTCGTCACCATGCGCCAGCTGCTCGAGAGCGGCGTCCACTTCGGGCACCAGACCCGCCGCTGGAACCCGAAGATGAAGCGCTTCATCTTCACCGAGCGCAACGGCATCTACATCATCGACCTGCAGCAGTCGCTGTCGTTCATCGACCGCGCCTACGACTTCGTCAAGGAGACCGTCGCCCACGGCGGCACGGTCCTGTTCGTCGGCACGAAGAAGCAGGCCCAGGAGCCCATCGCCGAGCAGGCCGCCCGCGTCGGCATGCCGTACGTCAACCAGCGCTGGCTCGGCGGCATGCTCACCAACTTCACCACCGTGCACAAGCGCCTCCAGCGCCTCAAGGAGCTCGAGGAGATCGACTTCGACGACGTCGCGAAGAGCGGCATGACGAAGAAGGAGCTGCTCGTCCTGCGCCGCGAGAAGGACAAGCTCGAGCAAGACCCTCGGCGGCATCCGCGACATGGCCAAGGTGCCGAGCGCGGTGTGGATCGTCGACACCAAGAAGGAGCACCTCGCCGTCGACGAGGCGCGCAAGCTCGGGCATCCCGGTCGTCGCGATCCTCGACACCAACTGCGACCCCGACGAGGTCGACTACAAGATCCCCGGCAACGACGACGCCATCCGCTCGGTCACCCTGCTGACCCGGGTGGTCGCCGACGCCGTCGCCGACGGCCTGATGGCGCGCTCCCGTGGTGGCGAGGCCAAGCCGGAGGCCGGTGCCGTCGCCGCCGACGAGCCGCTCGCCGAGTGGGAGCGCGAGCTGCTCGAGGGCCAGCGGCCGCCGAGCGCCGGCGGCCGAGCCCGGTCGTGGCCGCCGAGGCGCCGTTGCCGGTGCGAGGCGCCGTTCCGGTCGAGGACGCCGTTGCCGTCGAGGCTGCCGCGGCCGCGTCGAGGCCGCCGGTCGAGCCGCTGCCGCTGCGCGAGGCCGGCGCGAGGCCGCCGCGGCCGAGCAGCCGACGTCGGCTGCTCCGGCAGCCGTCGCGAGCCGGCCGGTCGCCGACGCCGCCGTCCAGCCGACGCCGCGTGCGGCCGAGGACCGGCGCCGCAGTGCGCTCGGCGGGCCGGACCGCCCGCCGACTCGCAGACACCCATCCGACAGGAGAGTCAGGACAAGTCATGGCGAACTTCAGCGCCGCTGACGTCAAGCGTCTGCGCGAGCTGACCGGCGCCGGCATGATGGACTGCAAGAACGCGCTCGACGGAGAGCGACGGCGACTTCGACAAGGCCGTCGAGTTCCTGCGGGTCAAGGGCCTCAAGGGCGTCACCAAGCGCGAGGGCCGCGACGGCGTCCAACGGCCTGGTCGCCGGCGCATGTCGGCGGACGGCGTCGGCACCCTCGTCGAGATCAACTGCGAGACCGACTTCGTCGCCAAGGGCGAGAAGTTCACGGCGCTCGCCGAGCAGGTCCTCGCCCAGGCCGTCACGGTCGAGGCCGACGGACGTCGCGTCGCTGCTGGCGAGCGAGCTCGACCCCGGCCAGACCGTCGCAGGCAGCTCATCGACGAGGCCAACGCGACGATCGGCGAGAAGATCGAGGTCCGCCGGGTGGCGCGCGTGGAGGCCCCGTACGTCGCGAGCTACCTGCACCGCACCAGCCCCGACCTGCCGCCGCAGATCGGCGTCCTCGTCGGCACCGACGGCGACCGTCGGACGTGGCCCGCGACGTCGCGATGCACATCGCCGCCATGTCGCCCGACGTACCTCACCCGCGACGCCGTCCCCGCCGACGTCGTCGACGACCGAGCGGCGCATCGCCGAGGAGACCGCCCGCGAGGAGGGCAAGCCCGAGCAGGCCCTGCCCCGGATCGTCGAGGGCCGGGTCGAACGGGTTCTTCAAGGACAACGTGCTCCTCGAGCAGGCGTTCGCCAAGGACAACAAGAAGACCGTCCAGCAGGTCCTCACCGAGGCCGGGCGTCACCGCCACCGGGTTCGCCCGGTTCCGCGTCGGCGCCTGAGCCGCCCGGCGGCGGTCGCACCCGAGTCGCAGGGTGCGACCGCCGCCGCGCTTTGCCCGGCCGGCCCGATGGCGCGGCGGAGCCCGCGGCGTCGGGCTGTCCCGCGCGACCCGATCGGCCGGAGTGCGGCAGACTGGCCCGCGGACGCGCAGGCGACGACGCACGCGGAGACCGGGGGTCGACGGCAGGAGTGGACATGACCGCGGAAGGACTGGCCGTGGACCGTGGCAGGAGCTGACCGACCTCGGGTCCGACGGCTCTGCGCCGCCGGTACCGCCGGGTGCTGCTCAAGCTGTCCGGTGAGGTGTTCGGCGGCGGGCAGCCTCGGCGTCGACCCGGACGTCGTGCAGCCGGCTCGCCGAGCAGATCGCCGACGGTCGTCCGCGAGGGCGTCCAGGTCGCCGTCGTCGTCGGCGGCGGCAACTTCTTCCGCGGCGCCGAGCTCGTCGCAGCGCGGCATGGACCGGGCCCGCGCCGACTACATGGGCATGCTCGGCACCGTCATGAACTGCCTGGCGCTGCAGGACTTCCTGGAGCAGGCAGGGCATCGACACCCGGGTGCAGACCGCGATCACGATGGGCCAGGTCGCCGAGCCGTACATCCCGCGCCGCGCCATCCGGCACCTGGAGAAGGGCCGCGTCGTCATCTTCGGGGCCGGCCTCGGAGCGCCCGTACTTCTCCACCGACACCACGGCCGCCCAGCGGGCGCTCGAGGTGCAAGGCCGACGTCGTGCTGATGAGCAAGAACGGCGTGGACGGCGTCTACACGCGCCGACCCGCGCACGGACCCGGACGCCCGCAAGCTCGACGAGGTCACCTACGCCGACGCGCTGCGGCAGCGGCCTCAAGGTCGTCGACGCCACCGCCTTCAGCCTGTGCATGGACAACCGGCTGCCGATGATCGTGTTCGGCATGGAGGGCGAGGGCAACGTCGCGCGGGCCGTCCGAGGTGAGAGGATCGGGACGCTCGTCACCGCCGGCTGACCCGCCGTCGGATCGGACGAGACCACCACGGCGCACCGGCAGCGGTGCGCACCCCAGCGGCGCGCCGGAGGATCACCGGCCCGGCGGACGAAGGAGCGACGGTGATCGACGAGACCCTCCTCGAGGCCGAGGAGAAGATGGACAAGGCGGTCGAGGTCGCCAAGGAGGACTTCGCGGCCATCCGCACCGGCCGGGCCAACCCGGCGATGTTCAGCAAGATCATGGTCGACTACTACGGGGCACCGACGCCGCTGCAGCAGCTCGCGTCCTTCCAGACCCCCGAGGCCCGTGTCGTCATCGTCAACCCCTACGACCGCGGGGCGATGACGGCGATCGAGAAGGCCCTGCGTGACTCCGACCTCGGGGTCAACCCCTCGAACGACGGCAACGATCATCCGGCTCGTGCTCCCGCAGCTCACCGAGGAGCGCCGCCGGGAGTACATCAAGATCGCCAAGCACAAGGCCGAGGAGGCGCGGGTCTCGGTGCGCAACATCCGCCGCCGGGCCAAGGAGGAGCTCGACCGGATCGTCAAGGACGGCGAGGCGGGCGAGGACGAGGTCGTCCGGGCCGAGAAGGAGCTCGAGCAGTGACCACGAAGCGGCACGTCGAGACGATCGACGATCTGCTGCGTCACAAGGAGTCCGAGCTTCTGGAGGTGTGACCGTGACGGCCGCCGACGACTCCGGGACCGCGCGCCGCCCGCGTGGCGGCCGTGCGCGGCCACGCCCGGACGACGACGCCTCCTGGGCGGACGTGGTCGGCGCCCCGGCCTGGGGCCAGGGCTCGTCGGCGGGCCAGGGTGGTCACGTGCTCGCCGAGCAGGAGACCCAGATCCTGCCGTCCCGACGGTCTCGTCGCCGCGACGCCGCCGAGCCGGTGGCGGCGGTCACGCCGGTGCAGGCCGCCGACCCGTCCTCCCAGCCGATGGGCGACCTGTTCTCCGCGTCGCTCGCCAGGATGCCCGCCGTCGGGGCGAGGCCCGGGGAGTCGGGCGCGGAGGGTCCACCCTCCGGGCGGCAGTGGTGGAGCGCCGGGTCGACCGCGGCCACGACGGCCGTCGAGGCGACGACCACGATCCCGGTGGCGACGACCCACGTCTCGTGGTTCGGGTCGGGCGCCGCCGACCCGCCGCCCGGCGCACCCGACCCGGTGTCGTCCGGAGCCCTTCTCGACGTCGCGGACCTCACCGGCGTTGCATCCCGGGTCGCGCCCCTGCCGCTCCCGCCGGCCCTCGACGCCGCGGAGCCGATGCGTCCGGAGCCGACGCCGGCCGGGCCGACCCGCGCCGAGGCGGTACGTGTCAAACCGATGCGCGTCGATCCGATGCGCGTCGAACCGATGCGCGTCGAACCGATGCGCATCGAACCGATGCACGTCGAACCGATGCACGTCCAACCGATGCACGCAGAGCTGGTCGTCGAGCCGGTCCCGATGGGCTCGTCGGGCGTGGACCCGTTCCAGGAGCCGCGCCCTGACGTCGTGGCCGCGGCCGGACGGGTCACCCTCCCTCCGCCGGGCGTCGTGCGCTCCGGCGACGGCGAGCGGACGGTCATCGACCTGCGCGCACTCGAGTCGGCGCCTCCGGCGTCCCCCCGAGGCCAGGGCGGGACCGGTCGGATCGCCAGGCCGTCGGGTGCTGGAACGGCCGGTCCGGGGCCGGCGGATCCGGGGCTGGCGGGTGCAGCCCGGACGGCCCAGGGAAAGCGACTGCCCGGCGTCGCCGCGCGGCCGCCGGTGGTGCCTGCCGGGCCGACGCTGCGTGCCCCAGGCACCGGGCCGCTGGGCGTGCCCGTCGGACAGCGGGGCCCGCTGGCGTCCGGGGTCTGGTCCGAGCCCGTGCGCCGCGGCGTGGCCGACGACGTCCCGGACCTGCTCCGCCCGCCAGCACCCCGGGCGACCGCCGGCATCGGTGACGACGCCGCGGGCCGGGACGACGTCTCGCCGCCGGGGACTGACGGGGTGGAGACTGCCGGCCTCGTCGACCTCACGAGCGACCGGGACCTGTCGTCGTTCCCCGTCGCCGCACAGGGCGCCGCCGCGGGCACCGGTGGCGGGGACGAGCCGCCCGCGCGTCGCCCGCGCTCAGGCCGCTCGCGGCGTGACGCGACTCCGAGCGAGCCACCGAAGGCCGGTCGCAACCTGCCGGTCGCGATCGGCGTCGGGCTGCTGCTCGCCGGCGCCGTCGTCGCCTCCCTCGCCGTCCGCAAGGAGGCGTTCGTCGGGCTCGTGTCGGCCGCCGTCGTCGTCGCGGTGTGGGAGCTGTCGACCGCGTTCGCGGCCAAGCAGATCGCGATCCCGATACCTCCGCTCGCCGTCGGCGCGGTCGGGATGCTCGTGTCGGCGTTCGTCGCCGGCCCACCAGGCCTCATGGTGGCGTTCGCGCTGACCGCCTTCGGCGTGCTGCTGTACCGGATCATCGAGGGGTTCGACGGTGCCGTCCGGGACGTGACGGCGGGGGTGTTCACCGCGGCCTACGTGCCGTTCCTCGCCGGCTTCTCGATGCTCATGCTCGCAGAGGACGACGGGCCGATGCGGGTCGTCGTCTTCATCCTCGTGACGGTCTGCAACGACGTGGGCGGCTACGCCGCTGGCGTGCTCCTCGGCCGGCACCCGATGGCGCCCAGCGGTGAGCCCGAAGAAGTCCTGGGAGGGCTTCGCCGGCTCGGTCGCCCTGTGCACCGTCGCCGGCGTCGCCGCCGTCGTGCTCTTGCTCGACGGGCCGTGGTGGGCCGGCCTCGCCGTCGGCGGGGCCACCGCTGTCACCGCGACCCTCGGTGACCTCTCGGAGTCCCTCCTCAAGCGCGACCTCGGCGTCAAGGACATGGGGTCGCTGCTGCCGGGCCACGGCGGGATCATGGACCGGCTCGACTCGCTCCTGCTGACTGCACCCGTCGCCTTCCTCGTCCTCACCCTGCTCGTGCCGCCGGTCACGGGCTGAGCCGGGATGGGCGTCAGTCGGACGCCGTGGCCGCGGCGGCGCTGACCTCCGAGGTCCCCCTGGAACTCCGCTCTCCCGCCTCCGCGCCGGAGCCGCGGGTCCACGTCCACTGCGCGACCTCGGGGAGGTCCTCGCCGTACGTCCGGGTGTACTGCCGGTGCCGGATCAGGGTGTCCTCGAGCTGCTGGCGGTAGTGGGCGGCACGGTTGCCGAGCTGCGGCATCCGGTCGATGGCGTCCATCGCGAGGTGGAAGCGGTCGACCTGGTTCATGACGCACATGTCGAAGGGCGTCGTCGTGGTGCCCTCCTCCTTGTACCCGCGGACGTGGATGTTCGAGTGGTTCGTCCGCCGGTAGGTGAGCCGGTGGATGAGCCACGGGTAGCCGTGGTAGGCGAAGACGACCGGCTTGTCCTTCGTGAACAGCGCGTCGAACGCGGTGTCGGACAGGCCGTGCGGGTGCTCCCGGTCGTCCTGGAGCCGCATGAGGTCCACGACGTTGACGAACCGGATCTTCAGCTCGGGGAAGCACCCGAGGAGGATGTCGACCGCGGCGAGCGCCTCCTGGGTCGGGACGTCGCCCGCGCACCCGAGGACGATGTCGGGCTCCTCGCCGGCGTCGGTGCTCGCCCACTCCCAGATCCCGATCCCCTTGGTGCAGTGGACGACCGCCTCGTCCATCGACAGGTACTGCAGCGCCGGCTGCTTGCCCGCGACGATGACGTTGACGTAGCTGCGGCTGCGCAGGCAGTGGTTCGGCCGACGGACAGCAGCGTGTTGGCGTCAGGCGGCAGGTACACCCGGATCACGTCGGCCTTCTTGTTCACGACGTGGTCGATGAAGCCCGGGTCCTGATGGCTGAACCCGTTGTGGTCCTGGCGCCAGACGTGCGACGTGAGCAGGTAGTTCAGGGACGCCACCGGCCGCCGCCACGGGATGTGCCGGGTCGTCTTCAGCCACTTCGCGTGCTGGTTGAACATCGAGTCGACGATGTGGATGAACGCCTCGTAGCAGCGAGAAGAAGCCGTGCCGGCCGGTGAGCAGGTAGCCCTCGAGCCACCCCTGGCACGTGTGCTCGGAGAGGATCTCCATGACCCTGCCACCGATGGCGAGGTCGTCGTCGCCGGGCAGGGTCTCCGCCGTCCACGCCCGAGGCGTCACCTCGAGCACCGACTGCAGCCGGTTGGAGTTGTTCTCGTCGGGGGCGAAGACCCGGAAGTTGCGCTGGTCGAGGTTGTCCCGCATGACGTCGCGGAGGAAGCTCCCCGAGCACCCGGGTCGCCTCGACCGCCCCCGTCCCGGGTTGCTCGACCTCGACCGCGTAGTCGCGGAAGTCGGGCATCCGCAGCTCGCGCAGCAGCTCGCCGCCGTTCGCGTGCGGGTTCGCCGATCAGCCGCCGGGCGCCGTCCGGGGAGAGCGAGCGGACGAGGGGCACCGGTGCCCCGGTGTCGTCGAAGAGCTCCTCGGGCTTGTACGACTTCAGCCACGACTCGAGGAGTGCGAGGTGCTCGGGGTTCTTCCGGGTGTCCGAGAACGGCACCTGGTGCGAGCGCCAGCGACCCTCGGTCTGCTTCCCGTCGACGCTCTCCGGTCCGGTCCAGCCCTTGGGGGAGCGCAGGACGATCATCGGCCACCGCGGCCGGAGCGTCGCGCCGCCGCGGCGTGCCTCGCCCTGGATCTGCTGGATCATGTCGAGGCAGCCGTCGAGCGCCCGGCCGAACGCGTGGTGCATGCCCTTCGGCTCGTCGCCCGGCGACGATGACCGGCGCCCAGCCGTAGCCGGTGAGGAGGGCGACGAGCTCGCTGTCCGGGATCCGCGCCGAGCACCGTCGGGTTGGCGATCTTGTAGCCGTTGAGGTGGAGGATCGGCAGCACCGCGCCGTCCCCGACCGGGTCGAGGAACTTGTTGCTGTGCCAGGACGTCGCGAGCGGCCCGGTCTCCGCCTCACCGTCGCCGATGACGCACGCGACGACGAGGTCGGGGTTGTCGAACGCCGCGCCGAACGCATGGGACAGTGCGTACCCGAGCTCGCCGCCCTCGTGGATCGACCCGGGCGTCTCCGGGGCGACGTGCGAGGGGATCCCGCCGGGGAAGGAGAACTGGGTGAACAGCCGCTTCATCCCGTGCTCGTCCTGCGGCACCTGCGGATACACCTCGCTGTACCGGCCGTCGAGCCACGCCGACGCCACGGCGCCCGGTCCGCCGTGGCCGGGGCCGTAGATGTAGATCATGTCCAGGTCGCGCTCGAGAACCGTGCGGTTGAGGTGGGCGTGGACGAAGTTGAGGCCCGGCGTCGTCCCCCAGTGGCCGAGGAGCCGCGGCTTGACGTGCTCGGGTGCGAGCGGCACGCGCAGGAGCGGGTTGTCCATGAGGTAGATCTGACCGACCGACAGGTAGTTCGCGGCCCGCCACCACGCGTCGAGCGCCCCGAGGTCGGCGTCACCGAGGTACGGGTCGTGCGAGACGTGCGCCGCCGGCGACTCCTCGTGGCCTTGGACGGCGCGCCGGCCGCCGGACCCGCTGCCCGGCGTTCCGGAGGGCGCACCGTCGTGCGGCGAGGGGGCGTTCTCGGGGCGTCCATGACGGCGCCGGTGGCCGGGGTGCCCGACCCGCCGGCCGTCGTCGCATCCGTGCTCGTGCCGGGGTTCGTGGTCTCGCTCGTCGACATCGCGCTCCGCTCGTGCCTCGTCGGTCGTTCCGCAGATGCTTCCACCGTCCCGGCAGCATGCCACCGGAACCCGTCGGCAGAGGAGCGCCGGTATCTCCCGCGGGACGAAGCTTCGGTGACGGATGGGAGAATGGGCACCTCATGTCCGACGACCACGGCCCCGCCGCCCGTCCCCGCTCGGGGCAGCTGACCTTCGTCGCGCCCCGCCGGGCGAAGCCGCCGCGGCACCTCGCGGACCTGTCGGCCGCAGACCGTCGTGACGCCGTCGCCGCCCTCGGCGAGAAGGCGTTCCGTGCCCGGCAGCTGTCCGTGCACTACTTCGACCGGCTCGTCGACGACCCGGCCGCGATGACCGACCTGCCCGCGGCGTCCCGCGACCGGCTCGCCGCCGACCTCCTGCCGCCGCTGCTCACCCCGGTCCGCACCCTCGACTGCGACGGCGGTGCCACCGTGAAGACCGTCTGGCGGCTCTTCGACGGGGCGCTGGTCGAGAGCGTCCTCATGCGGTACCCGCGGCGGGCCACGGTCTGCGTGTCGAGCCAGGCCGGCTGCGGGATGAACTGCCCGTTCTGCGCGACGGGCCAGGCGGGCCTGACCCGCAACCTGTCGACCGCCGAGATCGTCGAGCAGGTGCTCGCAGCGGCGCGCCTGCTCGCCGGCGGCGGCCGGCCCCTCGGTCCGCCCGGCGTCCCGGACGCCGCCGGCGTGCCAGGGGCGACGACCGCGGACACTCTCGGGCTCGGCGACGAGACCGGCGACGACGGGCCGGACCGCGGGCCGGACCCTCATGCCGCGCCCGCCGCCCGGGTCTCGAACGTCGTCTTCATGGGGATGGGGGAGCCGCTCGCCAACTACCGGGCCGTCGTCGACGCCGTCCGCCGGCTCATCGACCCGCGCCCCGACGGCTTCGGGATGTCCGCCCGGGGGGTCACGGTCTCGACCGTCGGTCTCGTGCCGGCGATCGACCGGCTCGCCGGCGAGGGGCTGCCCGTGACGCTTGCGCTGTCGCTGCACGCCCCGGACGACGGGCTGCGGGACGAGCTCGTCCCGGTCAACACCCGCTTCACCGTCGACGCAGGCCCTGGACGCCGCCCGGCGCTACTTCGACACGACCGGGCGCCGGGTGAGCATCGAGTACGCGCTCATCCGGGACGTCAACGACCACACCTGGCGGGCCGACCTGCTCGGCACGCCTGCTCAACCGTCGTGGCCGGGGCTGGGTCCACGTCAACCCGATCCCGCTCAACCCGACCCCCGGCTCGCGGTGGACGGCGAGCGACCCGCAGGTCCAGGACGAGTTCGTCGCGCGGTTGCGCGCCCACGGCGTCCCGACGACGGTCCGTGACACGCGCGGGCGGGAGATCGACGGGGCGTGCGGGCAGCTCGCCGCGACCGCGGGCTGAGCCCCGGCCTCGTGATCGTCGGCACGCGGCGAACGCCGTGACACGCCGTGCGGACACACCGGCTCCCGCTGACCACGTTCACCCGAACGGCGGAGCCTCGGCTGGTCCGGCACACAGCCGTCGCCCCCGACGATGATGCACAATCAGGGGGTGACCGACACGTTCCCGCACGCGAGCCGCATGGCCAAGGGCTATGACGTCGAGCAGGTCGAGGCCTTCCTCGCCCGCGCCCGCGCCGCGTACGAGGACGCCGGCCGTGGCCCTGCCATGACGTCGTGGCACGTGCGCACGGTCGGCTTCGACCTCGTCCGCGGCGGCTACGAGGTCGAGGCCGTCGATGCCGCCCTCGACCGGATCGAGGACGCCTTCGCCCGCCGTGAGAAGCAGCGGGGCGAGGAGCGCGCCGGGTCGTCGGGCTGGCAGAGCCAGCTGCGCACCCAGGAGCAGTCGCTGCGCGCCCAGCTCGCCCGCCCGGACGGCCAGCGCTTCCCGCGGGGCTCCGGGCTCGAGCTCACCTACGACCTCGAGCAGGTCGACGACCTGTGCCGCCGGATCGAGGAGGCCTTCTCGATGGGCCGCCCGCTGCCACCGGACTCGGTGCGGCTCGCGGTCTTCAAGAGCCGGCGCGGCGGCACGCGGCTACCGCGAGGCGGCCGTCGACGCGTTCCTCGACCGGGTCGTCGAGCTGCTCGTCGTCGCGACCGTCTGAGTCTGACCGAGGCGTCCGTCCACCGGGGGCGCGGTCAGTCGCCGGACGGGTCCTCCGGGACCCAGCCGAGCACCCGGTCGACCGCGATCGTCACGACGACCCGTCGCGGGTTCGCCCGCGGCCGCCGGTAGCGGTGCGCGTAGCGGTCCTCGGCGTCCCGGACCTCGTCCGGCGCGCTCCGGACCTCGGCCCGGCCCTCCAGGCTGAGCCAGCGCCGGCCGTCGACCTGGCACACGACCGCCCGGCCGCCACGGACGGCGTTGCGCGCCTTGACCGAGCCGTCGCTCGTGATGACCCGGACCGTCCGGGCGTCGCCGTCCCACGTGAACCCCACCGGCACCACGTGCGGGCTGCCGTCCGCGCGCAGCGTCGTCAGCGTCGCGAGGTGCCGGTCGGTGAGAAAGGTCCGGACGGCGTCCGGCAGCGCTGCGGGGTCGAAGGCCACGCGGACAGCCTGCCCGACCCGCGACGATGCACGAGTAGCGGCGCACGTCGTCGCGGTCACACCGCCGCGGCTTGGCGGCGGACCGTCGACCCGCAACGATGCTGCCCATGACGACGCAGGGCAACGGCGCCTACGCGACGGCGTACCGCCGCAGCATCGAGGACCCAGCCGGCTTCTGGGGCGACGCAGCCTCCGGCATCGACTGGATCAAGGCTCCCGAGCGGGTGCTCGACGACGACGCTCCTCCCTTCTACCGCTGGTTCCGCGGCGGCGTCCTCAACACGTGCTACAACGCGCTCGACCGGCACGTAGTCGGAGGTCGCGCCGACCAGCCCGCGGTCATCTACGACTCCCCGGTCACCGGGACGCAGCGGACCCTGACGTACGCCGAGCTCCTCGAGCAGGTCGGCGCGGTTCGCCGGCGTCCTGCGGGCGCTCGGCGTCGAGAAGGGCGACCGCGTCGTCGATCTACATGCCGATGGTCCCCGAGGCCGTCGTCGCGATGCTCGCGTGCGCGCGCATCGGCGCGGTGCACTCCGTCGTCTTCGGCGGCTTCGCGCCGAACGAGCTCGCCGTCCGGATCGACGACGCGACCCCGAAGGTCATCGGTCTGCGCCTCCTGCGGCATCGAGCCGAGCCGCACGATCGCGTACAAGCCGATGCTCGACCACGCGATCGAGCTCGCGACCCACAAGCCCGACCACTGCGTCATCCTCCAGCGGCCGCAGGTCGTCGCCGAGCTGGGGGAGCGGGACGTCGACTGGGCGACGGTGATGACGCCGGACGCCGTCGAGCCGGCCGAGTGCGTGCCGGTCGCGGCGACCGACCCGCTGTACATCCTCTACACGTCCGGGACGACCGGGAAGCCGAAGGGCATCGTCCGGGACAACGGCGGCCACGCCGTCGCCCTGCACTGGTCGATGACGAACATCTACGGCGTCCGGCCCGGCGAGACGTTCTGGGCCGCGAGCGACGTCGGCTGGGTCGTCGGCCACTCGTACATCGTCTACGCCCCGCTGCTGCTCGGGGCGACGACGTGCTCTACGAGGGCAAGCCGGTCGGCACGCCGGACGCCGGGGCGTTCTGGCGGGTCGATCGAGGAGCACAAGGTCGACGCGCTCTTCACCGCGCCGACCGCGTTCCGGGCCATCAAGAAGGAGGACCCGAACGCCGAGCACCTCGCGAGGTACGACGTCTCGAGCCTGCGGACGCTCTTCCTCGCCGGCGAGCGGCTCGACCCCGACACCTACGAGTGGGCGTCGAGGACCCTCGGCGTCCCGGTCGTCGACCACTGGTGGCAGACCGAGACCGGCTGGCCGATCTGCGCGAACCTGCGCGGCCTGGAGCCGATGCCGATCAAGCCCGGCTCGCCGTCCGTGCCGGTGCCCGGGTACGACGTCCAGGTGCTCGACGAGTTCGGCGAGCCGGTCGGGCCGGACACCGAGGGTGCGATCTGCATCCGGCTGCCGATGCCGCCGGGCACGCTGCCGACCTTGTGGAACGACGACGAGCGCTATCGTCGCCGGCTACCTGTCGGCCTTCCCCGGGCTGGTACCTCACCGGTGACGGCGGCTACAAGGACGCCGACGGCTACGTCTACGTCATGGGCCGCACCGACGACGTCATCAACGTCGCCGGGCACCGGCTCTCGACCGGCTCCATCGAGGCCGTGCTCGCCGGGCACCCCGTCGGTCGCCGAGTGCGCTGTCGTCGGCGTCCACGACGAGCTCAAGGGCCAGGTGCCGCGCGGCTTCGTCGTGCTCAAGGCGGGGGTCGAGGCGGACCCGGAGGCGCTGCGGAGGGAGCTCGTCCAGGCGGTCCGGGACCAGATCGGCGCCGTCGCGGCGCTGCGGGAGATCGACGTCGTGCCGGCGCTGCCGAAGACCCGCTCGGGCAAGATCCTTCGCAAGACGATGCGCGAGATCGCCGACGGCAAGACGCCGACGGTGCCGAGCACCATCGAGGACGCGAGCGTCCTCGATGCGCTCGCCCCGGTGCTGCGCCGAGCATGACCCCGGCCGGCCGACGCCGTGTCCGTCGAGAGCCTGCGCACGGCGTAGCCGGCGAGCCAGCCGTCAGCCGGAGAACGCGTCGAGCCCGGTGAGCGCCTTGCCGACGACGAGCTGGTGCACCTCCTGGGTGCCCTCGTAGGTGAGCACCGTCTCGAGGTTCGTCGCGTGCCGCAGCGGCGAGTAGTCGACGGTGATCCCAGACCCGCCGAGGATCGTCCGCATCGACCGGGCGACCTCGAGCGCAGCCCGGACGTTGTCCATCTTGCCGACGCTGATCATCTCGGGAGTGACCCGGGCGCCCGGCACCGCGCCGTCCTTGATCCGGCCGAGGTGCAGCGCGAGGAGCACCGACTTCACATAGGCGGCCTCGGCATCGGCGAACTTCGCCTGGGTCAGCTGGAAGCCGGCGATCGGCCGGTCGAACTGCACCCGTGTGCCGGCATACTCGAGCGCCACGGTGAGGCTGTCCCGGATCGCGCCCGTCGCGCCCCAGATGATCCCGTACCGGGCCTCGGTGAGGCACGACAGCGGCCCTTTCAGCCCGACGACTCCGGGCAGCACGGCGTCGTGCGGCAGCCGGACCCCCTCGAGGACGATCTGCCCGGTCACCGACGCCCGCAGCGAGAGCTTCCCCTCGACCTCGGGAGCGCTGAACCCGGGCGTCTCCGTCGGGACGACGAACCCGCGCACACCGCCGTCCGTCTTCGCCCAGACCACCGCGACGTCCGCGACCGGGGCGTTCGTGATCCACATCTTGGCGCCGTCGAGCACCCAGTCGGCGGTGTCGCTGGCGCCGTCCCGCCGCGCCCGGGTCCGCATCGACGACGGGTCGGAGCCGGCGTCCGGCTCGGTGAGGCCGAAGCAGCCGATCGCCCGGCCGGCGGCCATCTCCGGCAGCCACCGTGTCTTCTGCTCCTCGGACCCGAAGCGGTGGATCGCGTACATCGCGAGCGACCCCTGCACCGACACGAGCGACCGGACCCCGCCGTCGGCCGCCTCGAGCTCGCGGCAGGCGACGCCGTACATCGTCGCGGTCGTCCCGGCGCAGCCGTAGCCCTCGAGGTGCATCCCGAGTAGCCCGAGGTCGCCGAAGAGCGCGGCGAGGTCGCGGGTCGGCAGGCTGCCGTCGAGGTACCAGCGGCCCACATGCGGGCGGACGTGCTCGTCGAGGACGGCCCGGACGGTCTTCGCGGTGTCACGCTCGTCGTCCGTGAGCACCGCGTCGAGGGCCAGCAGGTCGTCGGGGGACGTCGTCGTCATGCGACTCATCGTCGCACCGCCGACCGGGCGGGGACACGGCGCAGCGGCGACATCCGGGCGGACACCGCGGGCCCGGTTCGCCCGCCGGGCGACGACGCGGTGGCTCAGGCCCGCATCACGCGAGGCCGAACCACGGGTCGCGGGCCAGCTCGGCCTGGAGGACCTCGCGGTCCCCGGGGTCGGCGACCGCGGCCGTGAGCCGGACGGCGGTCTGCCGGTGCTCGGCGCCGCCCGCCAGGTCCCCGGCCGCCGCGAGCGCCCGCGCGAGCGCCTCGTGCGCGAACGGCGCGTCCCAGTCGGCCATCGCCTCGGGGTGCGCCTCGACGAGCTCCAGGCAGCGGCGCGCGTGCCGCAGCGCGACGTCGGGCAGCCCGACCGCCGTCGCGGCGCGCGCGATCGCGTGCTCGGCCCGGGCGACGTTCGCGACGGTCCCGCACTCACGCCAGTGCCGCGCCGCGGCGTAGGCGCCGTAGAGCACGAGGTCCTTGTCGTCCTGCGGGCTCTGCGGGGAGATGCCGTCGTCGAGCAGGCTCCACACCTCGTTGTTCAGCTCGACGCCGAACCACCGGTGCATGTCCCGCTCCTCGACGCGGGACCGGCCGACGTTCTGCACGAGCGCCTGCCAGCCCTCGAAGCCGTACCGGCGGGCGAGCGCGAGCTGGGCGTCCCGCAGGGTGAGCCCGGCGCGGGACTCCTCGGACGCCGTGAGCGCGGCACCGCGAGGGTGGTGGGCGGCGACCGCCGCGACATCGTCCGGGACACCGCGGCGGACGCCGCGGCGCAGGTCCTTCGCCTGGGCCGCGAGCTGCCTGAGGTTCGGGTTCCCGGGCAGGGGCACGACGTCCCCGGTGTGCCGGGTGTGGTCGTGGTCGTGCGCCGGATCGTCCGGCGCGTGGCCGTGCGGCGCGCGCGGGTCCGGCGCGTCGGGGACGGGAACGGGCGTGGCCGTGTCGCTCATGGCTGCCTCCTGCGGCAGATCCCGCGTCCGCTGAGTCGGGACCGCAAGAGGGGTCCTCGCCGCGTGGTGGAGCGTCCAGGTGCACTCGGTGCTTGCCGCGGACAGGAGGCGCCCTGGTGCGCGCTGCGGGGATCGTGCCGCCTCCCGTGCGGACGCGTCAACCCGCCGGCTCGGTGGGCGACGCTAGGCTCTAGTGCCCGAGCATGGGCGCGAGCAGCCTGGCGGCGACGGACTCCCGACGCCTCAGACGCTCCTCGCCGTCGGCGAGCGACATCGTCCGCAGCCCGGCGTTGACCTCGAGCCAGCGCAGCGGCTCGGGCTCCCAGCGGGGCGAACGGTGGCCGACCCAGGCCAGCCGGGTCAGCTCCGTCGTCGCGGCCGGTCAGCAGGTCCGCCAGGGTGCGGCCGGCGAGGTTCGTGGTGCCCACGCCGTCGCCGACGTAGCCGCCGGCCCACGCGACGCCGGTGAGCCGGTCGAGGCCGACGCTCGCGTGCCAGTCGCGGGCGATCCCGAGCGGCCCGCCCCAGGCGTGGGTGAAGGCGTGCCCGCGAACCGCGGGGAACAGGTCGTGGACGGCACGGCGCAGCCCGGCGAACACCGCCGGCTCCCGGTCGAAGGCCGGCTCGATGCGCGAACCGTGGTGGTACGGCGCACCGCGCCCGCCGAAGACGAGCCGGTCGTCCGCCGTGCGCTGGCCGTAGACGATGAGGTGACGGTGGTCGGAGAAGGTCTCGCCCGCGGCCGAGTCCCGCCTCCGCCCAGAACGACGCGGGCAACGGCTCGGTCGCGACGATGAGGGAGTAGACGGGGATGACGTCGCGCTCCGACCCGGGCAGCGTCGCGGTCCAGGCCTCGGTGGCGCGGACGACGTAGCGGGCCCGGACGGTGCCACCGGTCGTGACGACCCGTGGGCCGGAGCCCTTGTCCCGCAGGGGGTTCCCGATGCATGACGGTGGCGCCGCGGCCGGCTCGACGCGCAGCGCCCGGGTCCGTTCGACGATCCGGCCGCCGCGCTGCTCGACGGTCCGGGCCAGGCCGCGGACGAGCCGCGCCGGGTGCACCCGGGCGCAGTGCGGCGTGAACGTGCCACCGAGGACGCGGGTCGCGCCGACCCGCTGCGTCGCCTCCTCCCGGGACAGCAGCGCGATGCCGTCCACGCCGTCGAACGTGGCGTCCGCCACGACCTCCGCGCGGGCCCGCCGGAGCTGAACCGGGGTGCGCGCGAGGACGACCGTACCGCCCGCGGCCCAGTCGCAGTCGATGCCCTCGGCCTGAGCGACCCGGCCCACCTCGGCGACCGTCGCGTTCATCGCGCGGCGCATCGCGAGTGCGGCGCCGCGGCCGTGCCTGCGGGCGAGGGCGGCCGCCGAGGCCGGGAAGAGCGCCGAGCACCAGCCGCCGTTGCGCCCGCTCGCGCCGAAGCCGGCGACCTCGGCCTCGACGACGAGGACCGACAACGAGGGGTCGGCGGCGAGGAGGTAGAACGCCGTCCACAGCCCGGTGTAGCCAGCGCCGACGACGCAGACGTCGACGTCGGCGTCGCCGTCGAGGGCGGGCCGGGGAAGCAGGTCGTCCTCTCCCGAGGCGGCGAGGGTGTCGTGCCAGAGCGACAGCGAGCGGTACGTCGCGTGGGACGAGCGGTCCGTCACGTGCGGCCCCCCGGCCAGTCGCTGATCGCGGTCGGCGCCGGGACGTCGACCGCGAGGTCCGGCGCGTCGAGGGGCTCCCCCCAGACGTGGCGCAGCGGGACGATGCCGGCCCACACGGGGAGGCCGAGGTCGGCGGGGTCGTCCTCCGGCCCGGCCTTCGCCGAGACCTTGAGCGACCACTCCTCGAGCGGCAGCGCGAGGACGGTCGTCGCGGCGAGCTCCTTGCGGCTCGGCGACCTGCGGTCGTCGAGCCCCGGCAGGAGCCGCTCCGCGAGCACCGCGAGCGCCTTCTCCTTGTCCTCGCCCGTGAGCTCGGTGCAGCGGCCGAGCACCATGGCGCAGCGGTAGTTCATCGACGACTCGAACTGGCTGCGTGCGACGACGACCCCGTCGAGGATCGTCAGAGTTGCGCACGTCGGCGCCCCGGCGGCCAGCGTGCGGAAGGCACGGGACGCCGTCGACCCGTGGAGCAGGAGGCGGTCGCCGTCGCGGGCGACCCCGAC
The DNA here is from genome assembly GCA_963750565.1 of uncultured Actinomycetota bacterium. Taxonomy (GTDB): domain Bacteria; phylum Actinomycetota; class Actinomycetes; order Actinomycetales; family Kineosporiaceae; genus R-H-3. The sequence continues at coordinate 424,794 of CAVVRA010000005.1, forward strand.
CGGGACGACGAAGGGCTGCGCGACGCCGTCCGGGCGATCTCGACGACCGCGACGTGGGCGACGAGCGCGGCGTCGAGCAGCGCGTCGAGCGTCGTCCGGTCGCGCACCTGCTTCTCCGGTGCACGCCGGACGTCGGTGCGAGGCCGCGTCGCCGTGGTCGCCCTCGCCGCAGCGGTCCGAGCGGCAGGGGCGTCGGTCACAGCCGGTTCCACGCCTCCGTGAGCACCGAACGCAGGATGCTCTCGATGTCGTCGAACTCCCTCTGCCCGATGATGACCGGCGGCGCGAGCTGGATCACGGGGTCGCCGCGGTCGTCGGCGCGGCAGTAGAGGCCGGCGTCGAAGAGCGCCTTCGAGAGGAAGCCGCGCAGCAGCCGCTCGCTCTCGTCGTCGTCGAACGTCTCGCGCGTCGCCTTGTCCTTGACGAGCTCGATCCCGTAGAAGAACCCTTCGCCGCGGACGTCGCCGACGATCGGCAGGTCGAGCAGCTTCTCGAGCGTCGCGCGGAAGACCGGCCCCTGGGTCGCGGACGTGCGGTGTACAGGTCCTCGCGCTCGAAGATGTCGAGGTTGGCCATCGCGACCGCGGCCGACACCGGGTGGCCGCCGAAGGTGTAGCCGTGCGGGAAGTACGTCGTCCCGTGCCGGAAGGGCTCGAAGACCCGGTCGCTCGCGATCATCGCGCCGATGGGGGAGTAGCCGCTCGTCATGCCCTTGGCGCAGGTGATCATGTCTGGCTGGATGCGCAGGTCCTCGCAGGCGAACATCCCGCCGATCCGGCCGAACGCGCAGATCGTCTCGTCCGCGACGAGGAGGACGTCGTAGCGGTCGCAGATCTCCCGGACCCGGTCGAAGTACCCGGGCGGCGGCGGGAAGCAGCCGCCGGAGTTCTGCACCGGCTCGAGGAAGACGGCGGCGACGGTGTCCGGGCCCTCGAACTCGATGGCCTCGGCGATCCGGTCGGCCGCCCACAGCGCCGAACGTCTTCGGGTCGTCCCGGAGGTGCTCGGGCGCCCGGTAGATGTTCGTGTTCGGCACCTTGAGGCCGCCGGGGACGAGCGGCTCGAACATCTCCTTGGCGGCCGGGATGCCGGTGATCGACAGGGCCCCCTGCGGCGTGCCGTGGTAGGCGACGGACCGCGAGATCACCTTGTGCTTCATCGGCTTGCCGACGAGCTTCCAGTACTGCTTGGCGAGCTTCCACGCCGTCTCGACGGCCTCGCCGCCGCCGGTGGTGAAGAAGACCCGGTTCAGGTCGCCGGGGGCGCGCCGCGGCGAGCCGCTCGGCGAGCTCGATCGCCCGCGGGTGGGCGTAGGACCACAGCGGGAAGAACGCGAGCTCGCGGGCCTGCATCGCGGCGGCGTCGGCGAGCTCCTGGCGGCCGTGGCCGACCTGGACGGTGAACAGCCCGGCGAGCCCGTCGAGGTAGCGCCGTGCCCTGGTCGTCCCAGATGTAGGCGCCGTCGCCGCGGACGATGACGGGGACGTGCCCGGAGCCGCTCTCGTAGGTCGAGTGCCGGGTGAAGTGCATCCAGAGGTGGTCGCGGGCCTCGTCGGCGAGGGTGTCCGGTCCGGCCTCGGTGAAGGCCTGCGGGCTGATCGTCATCGGGTACCCCAGTTGTAGAGCTGCTTGCGCAGCTTCAGATAGACGAAGGTCTCGGTGGACTCGCACGCCGGGCAGCGACCGGATCCGTTGGGTGAGCGAGGTCGAGCAGGTGGTCGTCGTCCTCGCAGACGACCTCGACGAGGACGTCGAACGAGCCGGCGGTGACCACGACGTAGTCGACCTCGGGCAGCTCGGCGAGCCGGTCGGCGACCTCGATCATGTCGCCCGACACCCGCAGGCCGATCATCGCCTGCCGCGAGAAGCCGACCTGCAGCGGGTCGGTGACGGCGACGATCTGCATGACGCCGCTGTCGAGCAGCCGCTGGACGCGCTGCCGCACCGCGGCCTCGGACAGGCCGACGGCCTTGCCGATCGTCGCGTAGGGCGCGGCGGCCGTCCTCCTGCAGCTGCTCGATGATCCGCTTGGACGTCTCGTCGAGCAGTGGCGGGAGCGCGCGGATCCGCGGGGAGTGGTTCACCACGGATCTGATCCTGACGGGTCGACCGGGGCGGGCGCAAGTGAATCCGTCGCTCGTAGGGCCTTTCTGGCACTGAATCTTCAGTTTTGCCGCCTCGGGGCTGTCGATTACGGCGACGTCTGGCGTAGAGTCGTCGACGAGTCCCCCACGTACGGCACCGAATCGAGCTGCTCCAGGAAGGGATCCCCGGTGAGCGAGTCCGTCAAGCGCGTCGCTGCGCAACTTCATCGACGGCGAGTACCGTCGACGGCGTCGACGGGCCGCACGAGCGATCTCGTCGACCCGTCGACCGGCGAGGTGTTCGCCACCGCGCCGATCAGCGGCGCCGAGGACGTCGACGCGCGCCTACGCCGCGGCCGCCGCGGCGTTCGAGACGTGGCGGGACACGACGCCGTCCGAGCGGCAGAAGGCCCTGCTCAAGATCGCCGACGCCGTCGAGACGCACGCCGAGGAGCTCGTCGCCCTGGAGTCGCAGAACACCGGCAAGCCGCTCGCGCTGACGACGGCGGAGGAGATCCCGCCGATGGTCGACCAGATCCGGTTCTTCGCCGGCGCGGCGCGCGTGCTCGAGGGCCGCGCCGCGGGCGAGTACATGAGCGGCTTCACCTCGATGCATCCGCCGCGAGCCGATCGGCGTCGTCGGCCAGGTAGCCCCGTGGAACTACCCGATGATGATGGCGGTCTGGAAGTTCGCCCCGGCGATCGCCGCCGGCAACGCGGTCGTGCTCAAGCCGTCCGACACGACGCCCGGTGTCCACGGTCCGGATGGCCGAGATCATCGCCGAGGCCGACGCGCTCCCGCCGGGCGTCTTCAACGTCGTCACCGGTGACCGGGACACCGGCCGTGCGCTCGTCGAGCACCCGACGCCGTCGATGGTCGCGATCACCGGCTCGGTGCGCGCGGGCATGCAGGTCGCCGAGTCGGCGTCCAGGGACCTCAAGCGGGTGCACCTCGAGCTCGGCGGCAAGGCGCCGGTCGTCGTCTTCGACGACGCGGACGTCGAGGCGGCGGCCGAGTGGCTCGCCGTCGCCGGCTACTTCAACGCCGGCCAGGACTGCACCGCGGCGACCCGGGTGCTCGCCGGCCCGAAGGTCTACGACGACTTCGTCGCCGCGCTCGCCGAGCAGGCGAAGGCCACGAAGACGACGTTCGAGAAGGGCCCGTCGGACGAGGACGCGCTCGTCCCACCGGTGAACAACGTCAACCAGCTCGACCAGGTGCTCGGCTTCCTCGACCGCAAGCCCGTCGCACGCCGAGGTCGTCGCCGGCGGCGTCCGGCAGGGGGATCGTGGCTTCTACGTCGAGCCGACCGTCGTCGCGGACCTGCGCGCAGGACGACGAGATGATCCAGAACGAGATCTTCGGCCCGGTGATCACCGTGCAGCGGTTCACCGACGAGGACGAGGCGCTCGCGTGGGCCAACGGCGTCCAGTACGGCCTGGCGTCGTCGGTGTGGACGAAGGACTTCGGCCGCGCGATGCGGATGGCCCGCCGCCTCGACTTCGGCTGCGTGTGGATCAACACGCACATCCCGCTCGTCGCCGAGATGCCGCACGGCGGCTTCAAGCACTCCGGGTACGGCAAGGACCTGTCGATGTACGGGTTCGAGGACTACACCCGGATCAAGCACGTCATGGCACGTCTGGACTGAGCAACCGCCCCCCGCGGCCCGCGCCTGCGGCGAGCACGCGAGAGGGCGCGCTGCCCCTCTCGCGTCACCTCAGCTCAGCGGGTGTCGTGGGCGAGCAGGGCGACGTGCAGGCTCGTGCAGGTCTCGACGTCGTCGAGGTCGGCGCCCAGCACCTGCTCGACCTTGGCGAGGCGGTCGTAGAACGCGGGTCGGGACAGGTGGGCCTGCTGGGCGGCGACGGACTTGTTCCGGCCGGCCGCCAGGTAGGTGCGCAACGTGCCCGTGAGGTCCTCGCCGGTCGCGGCGTCGTGGGCGAGCAGGACGCCGATCTCGCGCTCGGTGAAGGTGTGCACGCGCGGGTCGTCGCGGAGCAGCTGGAGCAGGCCGCGCAACCGCAGGTCGGGCAGCCGGAGGAACGGCGCGGTCGTCGACAGGTGCGCGGCGGCGTCCGCGACCTGGCCGGCCTCGACGAGCGACCGGCGGGCGTCCCTCGGGCCGCCGACGACGGACCCGGCGGCGACGACCAGCCGGTCGGCGTCGACGTACGGCAGCCGGCCCCTGACGCTGCGCCGCACCTCGTCGGCGATCGCGGGCAGGACGTCGACGTCGCGCTGCCGGGGGGACAGCGCCGCGAGCACCCCGATGCTGCGGTCGTCCAGCGCCCCGATGAGCGCCGCGACCCCCGCGGCCCGGGTCGCGTACGCGACGCACTCGCCGAGGTCCCGCAGCCGGGCCTGGCCCTCCAGCCCCCCGGTCGGCGACCCGGGCGGGCTCCACGGCCGGACGACGACCCCGAGCAGCCGGCGGCCCTCGAGCGGGACGCCGAGCGCCCGGGCACGCAGGACGACGTCCGCGTCCGGCTCGGTGTGCGCGAGGAGCGCCGCGAGAAGGCTGCGGTGCGTCTGCCGCTCGAGGCTCTCGAGGTCACGGGCGAGGAGCCGGTTGAGCGCGAGCGTCGCCGCAGCGCGTTCGAGGAGGACGACATCCAGCGGCTCCGGCTCGGCCTCCCGGACGAGGAGCAGGCGGCCCCAGTCGTGGCCGCGAGCGCCCACCATCGTCACGAGCAACCCGGCGTCGGGGTCCCAGCCGGTGCGACCGTCCGGCCGGGCACGGCGGGACCGCACCTCCCATCGGTCGAGGAGCCGCCCGGGCTCGCCTCCCGCCGCGTCGTGCGCGAGTACCTGGTGCGCGAGATTCTCCAGGACGACGGGGGAGCGGGCCAGGCGAGCGACGACGCGCAGGACGTGCTCGGGCTCGGCACCCTCGACGGACATCTCGGTGAAGGCCTCGTGGACAGCCTGGGTGGCCCGCATCTGGGCGATCTGCGCGTCGAGGACGAGCGCGTGCACCGCCTCCGTGACCTCGACGAAGGCGACCTCGCGCGGCAGCTCGACGAGGACGAGCCCGAGGCGTCGGGCCTCCTTCACCATCGCCGTCGGCAGCCGGCCGACGAACGCCCGGCCGAGCTCCACGACGAGGCCCGCCACCGGCACGTCGGCGAGAGCCCGGAGGAACGCCCCCCGCCCGGCGGCGTCGGTCGGCAGCCCGATCCCCGTCGTGAGGACGAGCTCGCCGCCACGCAGCAGCATGGAGATCTCGGGGATCTCGCTGACGTGGGCCCAGCGGACCGGGGTGTCCAGGCGGTCGGCCCCGGCGACGACGCGGGGACCGCCGGCAGCGACGGCCGGCAACCCGAGCACGTCAACCATCGTCGGCGCCATGGTGCCTCCGGTACGAAGTCATCCAGTAACTGAACGCATCGATATGTGCGCAAGTAATCAGAAGTCGTCGATTGCCGCGACCATCCTGCCGTCCACGCTACTCGGTGCCTGTGGGATGTAACGGATCCGTTGCTGCTTGACGCTGACACGACGAAAAACGACACACGCGGTTGAGTCGAGGCGTGGCATCGTGCGAGTATCCGGGACGAGGCGCGATCGGTCACGGATCACGCTGCGTCACGTGACGCCCGAACCGGCACCGATCGCGTCGACCCGCCGTTATGTCGTGGGCCGCCCGTCCCCTCACGGGCCTGGGCACCACCAGCACCACCCGCAACAGCGCCACCGCACCAGCGCCACCGCACCAGCACGGAGAAGCGAGCCGCAGCACCGCCCCGCCCAGCACCGCATGCCCTCAGCCCAGCACAGTGCCCCTCCCGCGGGCGCACCGGAAGGACCACGAGAATGTCGCGCTCCCACCGCAGGCCCCCGCTGTCGCCCGAGGCGGCCCAGATCGTCCGAGCCATGCAGGCCGGGCGGCTGTCCCGTCGCTCGATGCTGGCCGGCGCCGGGGCGGTCGGCCTCGGCGCCTTCCTCACCGCCTGCTCGACCTCGGCGCCCGGCACGTCGTCCGGGACGGGCGGCAGCGCCGCACCGTCCGGCAGGCCGAGCCCGGCTGCCGACCGGTCCGACACCGACAAGGTCGTCAACTGGGCGAACTGGACGCTCTATCTCGACTTCGACGAGGACACCAAGAAGTACCCGACCCTGGAGGCGTTCCAGAAGCAGACGGGCATCAAGGCGACGTACTCCGAGGACATCGAGGACAACGACAGCTACTACGGCAAGATCCAGGCCCAGCTCAAGGCCGGCCAGGACATCGGCAAGGACGTCATCGTCTTCACCGACTGGATGGCCGCCCGGGTCATCCGGCAGGGGCTCGTCCAGACCAGCTCGTCGAGTCGGTGCATGCCGAACAAGAAGAACATCCTCGACACCCTCGCGAACGTCTCCTACGACCAGGGCCGCAAGAACTCCCTCACGTGGCAGTCCGGCTACGCGGGGCTCGCGTGGAACAAGGAGAAGGTGCCGGGCGGCCTCAAGCAGGTCAGCGACCTGTGGAACCCCGCCCTCAAGGGTCGCGTCGAGGTGCTCTCGGAGATGCGGGACACCCTCGGCCTGATCATGATGGAGCAGGGCACGCGGATCGACCAGCAGTTCACCGCGGACCAGTTCGACAACGCGCTGGCCGTCCTCGAGAAGCAGCTCAACGACGGCCAGATCCGCCAGGTCAAGGGCAACTCCTACAAGGAGGACCTCATCAGCGGGGACGCCCTCGCCGTCATCGCCTGGTCCGGCGACATCTTCCAGCTCAACGCCGAGAACGGCGAGCAAGTGGGGCTTCGCCATCCCGGAGTCCGGCGGCATGCTCTGGAGCGACAACCTGATGATCCCGATCGGGTCGCCGCACAAGAAGAACGCCGAGATCCTGATGAACTACTACTACGACCCGAAGGTGGCCGCCGAGGTCGCCGCATACGTGAACTACATCTGCCCGGTCCAGGGCGCCCAGGAGGAGATGGAGAAGATCGACGCCGACCTCGCCGAAGAGCCCGTTGATCTTCCCCACCGCAGGCCGACCTCGCGAAGGTCCAGGTCTTCCGCTCGCTCGACCCCAGACGAGGAGACCGACGTTCACCGAGTCCTTCCAGAAGGTGCTGGGCACCTGATGCCGGCGCACGACGAGCGGTCGGCGACCTCGCGCCTCGAGGACGTCACGAAGCGGTTCGGCACGTTCGTCGCCGTCGACGACCTCACGCTGACGATCCCGCAGGGCTCGTTCTTCGCCCTGCTCGGCCCGTCGGGCTGCGGCAAGACCACGACCCTGCGCATGATCGCCGGTCTCGAGGAGCCGACCGCGGGGTCGATCCACCTCGGGCGGCTCGGACATCACCTACGCCAAGCCGTACCAGCGGCCGGTGAACACGGTCTTCCAGAACTACGCGCTGTTCCCGCACCTGGACATCTTCGAGAACGTCGCGTTCGGGCTGCGCCGCCGCGGCGTCAAGGACGTCGAAGCGCAGGTCGAGGAGGCGCTCGAGCTCGTCGAGCTGCCGCACCTGGCCCGGCGCAAGCCGGCTCAGCTGTCCGGCGGCCAGCAGCAGCGGATCGCGCTGGCCCGGGCGATCGTCAACCGGCCGCAGGTGCTGCTGCTCGACGAGCCGCTCGGCGCGCTCGACCTCAAGCTGCGCCGGCAGATGCAGATCGAGCTCAAGCGGATCCAGACCGAGGTCGGGATCACGTTCGTCCACGTCACCCACGACCAGGAGGAGGCCATGACGATGGCCGACACCGTCGCGGTGATGAACCACGGGCGGATCGAGCAGATGGGCCGCCCCGACGAGCTCTACGAGTCGCCCGTCGACGACGTTCGTCGCGAACTTCCTCGGCCAGTCCAACCTCGTCGCCGGACAGCGAGCGGGTGGCGGCGGCGACATCGTCGACGTCGAGTGCCACGGCCAGACCGTGCGGCGTCCCGCGGAGCCGGATGCACGAGCGGGGACGGCGACGTGCTCGTCGGGGTCCGGCCGGAGAAGATCCACCTCGCGGGCGGACGGTGCGGACGTCGCCGGCCGGGACAACCGGCTCGTCGGCGGCGTCGTCGCGACGCGAGCTTCATCGGGGGTCTCCACCCAGTACCTCGTCCGGATGCCGTGGGGGCAGGACCTCACCGTGTTCGCCCAGAACCTGCGGCCTGGGCGAGCGGTTCCCCGCGGCCTCGCAGGTCGTCCTCGAGCTGGGAGCCGGCGCACACCTTCGCGCTCGCCGGCGACGCCGACCGCCGGGGTCGAGAGCGAGGCTCGCTCCCGCTGCGGCCGCGGTGGGCTGAGCCGATGGCCATCGCCTCGGTCGCCCATGCCGGCGGGCGCCGGCGCCCGGGCCGGCGGCCGCCCCCGCCGCAGCCGCGCGGCTGACGCCGTACCTGCTCCTGCTGCCCGGCATCGCGTGGCTGCGTGATCTTCTTCGTCGTGCCGATCGTCACGCTGTTCGGCACGTCGCTGCAGACGCCCGTCGCCGGCGGTGAGACCGGCGTCGTACGTCCAGACCTTCCGCTTCGCGAACTACCTCGACGCCGTGACCGAGTACTGCGGCGCAGTTCTTCCGGTCGTTCGTCTACGCCGGCCTCGCCACGGTGCTCGCGCTCGCTGATCGGCTACCCGCTCGCGTACATGATCGCGTTCAAGGCGGGGCGGCTGGCGCAACCTGCTGCTCGTCCTCGTGGTCGCGCCGTTCTTCGCGAGCTTCATCCTGCGCACCATCGCGTGGCGGCAGATCCTCGCCGACGAGGGCTGGGTCGTGAAGTCCCTGAAGTTCCTCCACGTGATCCCGGAGTCGGCCACGCGTGACGGCGAGCGCGGTCGCCGTCGTCGCCGGCATCACGTACAACTTCCTGCCCGTTCATGACGCTGCCGCTCTACGCCGAGCCTGGAGCGGATCGACCCGCGGCTCCTCGAGGCCGGCGCCGACCTGTACGGCAACGGCGTTCACGGTGCTGCCGCAAGGTGACCTTCCCGCTGTCGCTGCCCGGCGTCGTCGCCGGGACGCTGCTGACCTTCATCCCGGCGGCCGGTGACTACGTCAACGCCGCGCTGCTCGGCCGCCAGCCGGACACCGCGATGATCGGCAACGTCATCGAGAGCCGGTTCTTCCGGATCGTCGACTACCCGACGGCGGCGACGCTGTCGTTCATCCTGATGGCGGCGATCCTCGTGCTGGTCTTCGTCTACATCCGCCGCGCCGGGACGGAGGAGCTGGTGTGAGCGATGAGGGACGCGCGCCCGAGCGGCGCGGCGTGGCGAACACGGGAGCAGGCATGAGTGCCACCGTCGAGCGCACCGTCCACGGGGCGCGCGAACCCGCGGGGGCCGGCGCCGACCCCGCCACTCTGCTGCGCGCGCGCGTGGCTCGGCCGCAACGCGTTGCGGATCTACGGCGTGCTCGCGTTCGCCTACCTGTTCGCGCCGATCGCCTACATCACCGTCTTCTCGTTCAACGACGGCGGCAAGTCCAACCTCGTCTGGCGCGGCTTCACCCTGAAGAACTGGGCGAACCCGTGCGGTGCGCCCGGACGTCTGCCCGGCCGTCGGCAACAGCCTGAAGATCGGCCTCATCGGCCACGGTCATCGCGACGGTCCTCGGCACGATGGTGGCGTTCGCCCTGGCCCGGCACCGGTTCCGCGGCCGGACCGCCGACCAACCTGCTGATCTTCCTGCCGATGGCGACCCCCGAGGTCGTGCTGGCGGCGTCGCTGCTGACCCTGTTCCTGCAGACTGGCGCCGATCGGCATCACGCTCGGCATGACGACGATCATCATCGCGCACGTCATGTTCTGCATCAGCTTCGTCGTGGTCACGGTCAAGGCCCGGATCGCCGAGCCTCGACCCGCGGCTGGAGCAGGCGGCGACGGACCTGTACGCGAACGAGTCGCAGGCGTTCCGCCGGATCACGCTGCCGCTCGTCGCGCCGGGCATCGCCGGCGGCGCGCTGCTGGCGTTCAGCCTGTCCTTCGACGACTTCATCATCACCAACTTCAACTCCGGCAACGTGAACACCTTCCCGAAGTTCGTCTACGTCTCGGCCCAGCGCGGCATCCCCGCCCAGGCGTACGTCGTCGGCGCGTTCATGTTCTTCCTCGCCCTGATGATCGTGCTCGTCGCCGACACCGTCCGGCGTACCCGCGCGGCGAAGCAGGGGACATAGGCTCGTCCTCGTGAGCCCCCCGACCGCCCCGGCGTCCCCCGGCGGGTCGCCCTTCGCCGGGGCCGCCGCGGCTGCGCTCGCGGGGGCGGGTGACGTCCCGGTGTGGCTCGACACCCCGAACCGGCCGGTCCGCCGGCCCGCGCTCGACGGCGACCTCGTCGTCGACCTCGCCGTCGTCGGGGGCGGGCTCACCGGGCTGTGGGGCGCGGTCCTCGCGCACCAGGACGCCCCGGCGCAGACCGTCGCGCTGCTCGAGGGCGGCGACCTCGGGTGGGCGGCGAGCGGGCGCAACGGCGGGTTCTGCTCGGCGAGCCTGACCCACGGGCTCGCCAACGGCCTGTCCCGCTGGCGGGACGAGATGCCGACGCTGCTCCGGATGGGGCAGGAGAACCTCGACGCGATCGAGGCGACGATCGCCCAGCACGCGATCGACTGCGGCTTCACCCGTTCCGGCGAGCTGACCGTGGCCGTGGCACCCTGGCAGCTCACCCACCTGGCCGAGCTCTACGAGAAGGCCCGTGGCCTCGGCGAGCAGGTCGAGCTGCTCGACGCCGCGCGGGCACGGGCGCTCGTCGACTCCCCGACCTATCTGGGTGCGCTGCACCACCCGCGCTCGACGGCAGTCCTCGACCCTGCCCGGCTCGTCTGGGGGCTCGCGGACGTCGCGGAACAGGCGGGCGTGACGCTCCACGAGCGGACCCGCGTCACCGGGATGCACGACGACGGGAGCTGGGTCCGGCTCGACACGACGAGCGGCCGGGTCCGGGCCCGCCGGGTGCTCCTCGGGACGAGCGCGTTCCCCTCGCCGCTGCACCGGCTGCGGTCGTACGTCGTCCCGGTGTGGGACCACGTCCTCGCGACGGAGCCGCTGACGCCGGCGCAGCTCGACGCGATCGGGTGGGCCGGGCGGCAGGGGGTCGGCGACGCCGGCAACCAGTTCCACTACTACCGGCTCACCACCGACAACAGGCTCGTCTTCGGCGGTTACGACGCCCTCTACTACTTCGGGTCCGACCTCGGGGCCCGCCGCCGCCGCAACGCCCGCACGGAGCAGATCCTCGCCGAGCACCTGCTCGAGACCTTTCCCCAGCTCGAGGGCGTCAAGGTCACCCATGCGTGGGGCGGCGCGATCGACACCTGCACCCGGTTCACCGCGTTCTGGGCGCTCGCGATGGGCGAGAAGGTCGCGTCCGTCCAGGGGTACACGGGGCTCGGGGTCGGGGCCTCCCGCTTCGGCGCGCAGGTGGCCCTCGACCTCCTCGACCATGCCGTCACGCCGCGGACCCGGCTCGAGATGGTCCGCCGCAAGCCGGTGCCCTTCCCGCCCGAGCCGATCCGGTGGGCGGGAATCCAGCTGACCCGGCGGAGCATCGCCCGCGCCGACGCCTCCGGCGGGCGGCGGGACCGCTGGCTGCGGACGCTGGACGGGCTCGGGCTCGGGTTCGACTCCTGAGCGGACCCATGTGCAGGCATTCGAGCCGTGGAATCTTACATCATGTCGATCCGCAAGGTGACATGGGAACGACATGTAGCCACGGGAGGCGCGGGTACGGCGTCACACTGGAGGCATGACCGAACTCCGGACCATCGTCCACTTCGTCGACGGCAAGCCGTACAGCGGCTCCGGCGACCGGACCGCCCCCGTCTACGACCCCGCGACCGGCGCCCAGCAGGCGCAGGTCCGGCTCGCGTCGTCCGGCGACGTCGACGACGTCGTCGCCTCCGCCGTCACCGCGGCCGCGGCCTGGCGGAACTCCTCCCTCGCGACCCGGCAGAAGGTGCTCTTCGCCGCCCGCGAGCTGCTCGACGCCGCGCCGGGACGAGATCGCCGCGGCGATCACCGCCGAGCACGGCAAGGTGCTCTCCGACGCCGCCGGCGAGGTGCAGCGCGGCCTGGAGGTCGTCGAGTTCGCCTGCGGCATCCCGCACCTGCTCAAGGGCGGGTTCAGCGAGGGCGTCTCGACCGGGGTCGACGTCTACTCGATCCGTCAGCCGCTCGGCGTCGTCGCGGTGATCTCGCCGTTCAACTTCCCGTCGATGGTGCCGCTGTGGTTCGTCCCGATCGCGATCGCCTGCGGCAACGCGGTCGTCCTCAAGCCGAGCGAGAAGGACCCGACGGCGGCGAACCTGATCGCCGAGGCGTTCGCCGACGCGGGCCTGCCGCCGGGCGTGCTCAACGTCGTCCACGGCGACAAGGAGGCGGTCGACCGGCTGCTGGAGCACCCCGACGTCGCAGGCGGTCTCGTTCGTCGGGTCGACGCCCATCGCCCGGTACGTCTACGAGACCGGCACCCGCAACGGCAAGCGGGTGCAGGCCCTCGGCGGCGCGAAGAACCACATGCTCGTGCTGCCGGACGCCGACCTGGACCTCGCCGCGGACGCCGCCGTGAACGCCGGCTTCGGCTCGGCGGGGGAGCGGTGCATGGCGATCTCGGCCCTCGTCGCGGTCGACCCGATCGGCGACGAGCTGGTCGGCAAGATCAAGGAGCGGATCGCCGACGCTGCGCACCGGCGACGGCGGCGCCGGCGCGGCTGCGACATGGGTCCGCTGGTGACCAGGCAGCACCGCGACAAGGTCGCCTCGTACGTCGACGCCGGGGTCGAGGCGGGCGCGACGCTGGTCGTCGACGGCCGCGACGTCCGGTCCGGACGCCGACGGCGAGGGCTTCTTCCTCGGCCCGACGCTCTTCGACAACGTCACCCCGGCGATGTCGGTCTACACCGACGAGATCTTCGGCCCGGTGCTGTCGGTGGTCCGGGTGCCCTCGTACGAGGCGGCGTCTGGACCTCATCAACTCCAACCCGTACGGCAACGGCACGGCGATCTTCACCAACGACGGCGGCGCCGCCCGGCGGTTCCAGTACGAGGTCGAGGTCGGCATGGTCGGCGTCAACGTGCCGATCCCGGTGCCGATGGCGTACTACTCCTTCGGCGGCTGGAAGGACTCGCTCTTCGGCGACAGCCACGCGCACGGCACCGAGGGCGTGCACTTCTTCACCCGCGGCAAGGTCGTCACGTCGCGCTGGCTCGACCCGAGCCACGGCGGCATCAACCTCGGGTTCCCGCAGCACACCTGACAGGCGTCTGCCACGGCCTCGTCCCATCTCGGTGGGGACGAGGCCCGGAATACTTCGCCCATCGTGTTCGGGAGGTGTTCGGTGTGAACCTGAGCGTCGTGATCGACTCGGTGGCTCCTGAGGTGATCACCGATTTCTGGGCGACGGGGCTCGGCTACCTCGTGCACTCCCGGCTCGGGCAGTACGTCGTGCTCGTGCCGGAACGTCCGGACGGGGCGCCGCGGGACGGGCGGCCGGTCCTCGTCCTCCAGCGGGTGCCCGAGCCGCGCGCGGGGAAGAACCGCGTGCACCTCGACGTCCACCCGCCGGACGTCCTCGCGCATGTCGCGGCGCTCGAGAGGCTCGGCGGCACCCGGGTCGGGCCGCCGGTCACCGACCTGCTCGAGAGTGCCGGTATCTGGTGGCAGCCGATGGCCGACCCGGAGGGCAACCTGCTCTGCGTCGTCGCCGACCCGGGGCACCCGGACCCGCCCCGGCTGACCGAGCGGGCCGCCCGGGACACGGTCACCCGGCGCGGTCAGTCCGGGCGGCGGAACTCCTCGCCGCGTCTCCAGGTCGAGCGCCGTCACGCCTTCGGGCAGGTTCGACAGGTCCGGGGCGATGACGATCTCGGGCAGCCCGGAGTCGGGCAGCCGCACGGTCGCGCCCTCCTCGGCCAGCCCGCGAGGACGAGGTCGTGGGCGCCGCGACGGGGCAGGGTCTCGCCCGCGGAAGAAGTCGGGCGAGACGCGGACCACTAGACGACCATGAGCGACGAGCGCCGAGCAGCAGGCCGCCGATGCCGACGACGAACACCCCGCCGATCCCGAAGAACGTCGTGTTGCCGTAGTCCGGGGTCGGCGTACTGCACCGACGCGATGACGAAGGCGGCGAGGAGCAGCAGCGCCGCCGAGCAGCGGCAGGAGCCCCTGCATGAGGAGGTTGCGTGGGCTCTGCGTCAGCGTGCGTGCGGTAGAACCAGACCGCGGCGAAGCCGGTCATGCCGTAGTAGAAGGCGATCATCAGGCCGACGGCGGCGATCGAGTCGCCGAGGATGTTCGGGCTGACAGGGTCATGCGCGACGTAGAAGGCGATCGACACCACGCCCATCCACACGGTCGCGTCGGTCGGGGTGAGGTACCGCGGGTGCATCCGGGCGAACCGCTCGCGGGATCGCCTTGTAGGCGCCCATCGACAGCGCGGTGCGCGCGGTCGGCAGGATCGTCGTCTGGGTCGACGCGGACGCCGACGTGAGGACGCTGACGACGCAGCAGGCGTCTCGATTGCGTGACCGAGTGCGCGAGTCGCCGAAGACGGTCGGGCCGAGCGCCTGGAAGACGTCGTCGGAGTTCGTCCTCGTTGCCCAGGCCGATGCCCGTCGTGCCGACGCCGGCGAAGGCGACCGTCGGCGACGCTGACGATCGCGTAGGTCGCGAGCAGCAGCAGGGTCGAGATGATGGCGGCCCGGCCCGGGGTCTTCGCCGGGTCGCGGTCTCCTCGTTCGATGGAGACGGCGGTGTCCCAGCCCCAGTAGATGAAGACGGCGATGAGCGTCGCGGTGACGATGCGCATTGCACGGTCAGCCCGGTCGGCCACAGCCAGCTGACAGGTCGGGTGTCAGCGAGTCCGCGGTCGCGTTGCCGCTGTACACCTTGCGCGAGGGCGATGCCGGAGAAGCGACGAGCACGACGACCTCGATGCCGAGCAGCGCGTACTGCAGGCGGGCGGAGACCTCGATGCCGCGGTAGCAGATGTAGGTCATGACGACGATCCAGACGACGCCCGCGACCATGCTCCAGAACGTCGAGTCGGCGAGGCCGTCGAGGCCGAAGAGCAGGTAACGCCGTACGATCCGGCGATCTGCGGCGAGGTTCGCCATGACGATGACGTCGGCGGCGATGATGCCCCAGCCGCCCATCCAGCCGACCCAGGGCCCGAAGGCGCGAGCGGCCCACGTGAAGGTCGTCCCGCAGTCCGGCTCGGCCTTGTTGAGCTCGGAGTACGCGATCGCGATGAGCAGCATCGGGACGAAGGCCAGCAGCATGATCGCCGGGGCCTTGACCCCGACGATGCCGTCGCCGTTGGTCACCGCGACGACGAAGCCGAGGCTGCGCCGCGAGGCTGTACGCGGGAGCCGTCGAGGCCATTCCGACGACGACGCTTGAGAGCAGGCCCAGCGCCCCCGCCTTGAGGCCCTTGTCCGAGGCGACCTCGGGATAGCCGATCGGTGCCGCGCTGTCGTCGATGGCCATGGGTCCCCCTCCATAGCTGCTGTTTCCGTCGCGGTGTCCGCCTCACTCGACGGATCAGGGGCAGGCTTCGCGAGACAACGCAAGAAACCGTAGCGCGGAAGGCCCAGCTCGCGTAAGGCCCGATCATGGTCAAGGCCCTGCGGAGGAGGAGCTCGCCCATCCGCATCCTCGTCCTCGGCAGCCGTGACGTACGCGCCCCTGCGGGCGGCCACCGCGGTCGCCTCGGTCAGGCCCTGGTGAGCGTGTCGAGGACCGGCCCGAGGACCGTCGCGAGGAGCCGCGCTCCCGAGATCTGCTGCCGTGTCCAGGGCACCGGGGCGGCGAGCGTGCAGACGAGGACGCCGACGCCCACGCCGCGGCTGCGCACCGGGACGAGGAGCGCGGCCCGCGGGGCGGGCGGGCCGGTCGCGGCGAGCGCGGCGTCGTCGAAGACCGGCACGACGGTACCCGCATGCAGCCGCGACCGGACGCTCGGGTCGGCTGCGAGCCGCAGCACCGATGCCGGGCCGGCCGCCGGCGCGATCGGCGCCAGTTCGTCGTGCTCCCGGCTGCACCCGCCGAGAACGACCTCGGCGCAGCCGAGCAGCGGCGCCGCGGCGGCGGCGAGCGATGCGAGGTCGGCGAGCGTGCCGACGTCCGTGAGCCGGGCGAGCAGGTCGGGCAGCGAGGCGACGTCGCCCTGCCGGGGGCTCGCGGTGAAGAGTCGCTGCAGCGAGCGGTGGCACGCCTCGACCGCCTCGGCGGCGACCCCGCCGGGTACCGCAGCGGGCCGGCCGACGAAGAAGCCCTGGGCACGGGCCACGTCGAGCTCGGCGAGCGCCACGAGGTCGGCCGCGGTCTCCACGCCCTCGGCGCACACCCGCGCGCCGATGTGGTCGGCGAGGTGCACGACGGCCCGGACGAGCGCCGTCCGCGCGTCGTTGCCGGCGACGCCGTCGACGAGGTGCCGGTCCAGCTTGACGGTGTCCGGTGCGATGTCCATGACGCGCCGCAGGCCCGCGTAGCCGGCGCCGACGTCGTCGACGGCCACGAGCGCGCCGCGCTCGCGCAGCGCGCCCAGGCGGCCGCGCAGGTCGGCGAGGTCGTCCACGGCCTCGTTCTCGGTGAGCTCGACCTCCAGGCCGGTGAGATCGTCCGGCAGCGCCGCCTCGACCTCCGCAGCGCCGAGCGAGCTCGGGGAGAGGTTCACCGACAGCAGCGTGCCCGGCGGTCGATCGGCGCCGAGCCGCAGCGCGCGGGCCACAGCGGCCGCCTCGACCTGGGGGCCGAGCCCGACAGCACGGCCCACCGCGAGCCACTGCTCGGTGTCGCCGGGGCGGGCGGCCCGTCGGCGCTCCCCGGGGGCCGGCGCCGGGAACCGGGCGAGGGCCTCGTAGCCGGCCACCTCGAGACGGGTCAACGACAGCAGGGGCTGGAACTCGACGTCCGGGCCTCCGCCAGCGAGGACGTCCTGGACGAGGGCGAGCCGGGCGTCCGTCCGCCGGCGTTCCCGGTGCCGGCGGTCGCCCCAGCGCAGGTCGGCCGCCGCCGCGTCCGCCGCGTCCGCCGGGTCGATCCCGTCGACACCGTCCCCGACCGGGCCGCCGGTCGTCTCCGCTTCGCCCTGCACCACGGTCCAAGGATTCCAGGTGGACGACCGGCATGCGCACGTTCTCCGGCCGGGCGAGCCGCTCGGCCCGGACTCGCCGGGACGGCGACTCGCGTCGTGGCGCGGAGGTGACAGCATGACGGGGCGCGCGGGCCGCTGTCCGCGGGCGTCGCAGAGACGTCGAGGCACGACGAGGAGGTCCCGAGCCATGACCACGACGACGGGTCTGACGAGCCGGGAGAGCGCGGTGCTCGGTGGCGTCCGGACCGGGCTGTTCATCGGCGGGGAGTGGCGGCCCGGCTCCGAGGGCGTCATCGCCGTGGACGACCCGTCCACGACCGAGCCGATCGCCGAGGTCGCCGACGCGAGCGTCGCGGACGCGCCAGGACGCGCTCGACGCCGCCGTCGCCGCCCAGGAGCCGGTGGGCCGCGACCCCGCCGCGCGACCGCGGCGAGATCCTGCGCCGCGCCTTCGAGCTGATCACCGCGCGTGCCGAGGACCTCGCGCTCGCTGATGACGCTCGAGATGGGCAAGCCGCTGAAGGAGTCCCGCGGCGAGGTCGCCTACGCCGCCGAGTTCTTCCGCTGGTTCTCCGAGGAGGCGGTCCGGATCTCCGGCCGCTGGTCCGTCGCCCCCAACGGGGCGACCCGGCTGCTCACGATGAAGCAGCCGGTCGGCCCGTGCCTGTTCATCACGCCGTGGAACTTCCCGCTGGCGATGGGCACGCGCAAGATCGGCCCGGCGGTCGCCGCCGGCTGCACGATGGTCGTCAAGCCCGCCGACCCAGACCCCGCTGTCGATGCTCGCGCTCGCCGGGATCATGCACGGAGGCCGGGCTGCCGGACGGCGTCCTCAACGTCGATCACGACGTCGACGCACCGGCGTGGTCATGGAGCCGAGCTCATCCGGGACCCGCGGCTGCGCAAGCTGTCCTTCACCGGGTCCACCGAGGTCGGCAGGAGGCTCGTCGAGCAGTCCGCCGAGCAGCTGCTGCGGGTCTCGATGGAGCTCGGCGGCAACGCGCCGTTCCTCGTCTTCGCCGACGCCGACCTCGACGCCGGCGGTCGACGGCGCGATGCTCGCGAAGATGCGCAACATGGGCGAGGCCTGCACGGCGGCGAACCGGTTCATCGTGCACGAGTCGGTCGCCGACGAGTTCTCCCGGCGGCTGGCCGAGCGGATGGGCGCGCTCATCGTCGGCCGGGGCACCGAGGACGGCGTCGACGTCGGCCCGCTCGTCGACCTCGCCGAGCCAGCGCAAGGTCGGCGAGCTGGTCGCAGGACGCCGTCGACCGCGGGCGCGACGGTGCTCACCGGCGGCGGCCCGGTCGGCGAGCGCGGGCTACTTCTTCGCGCCGACCGTGCTCACCGGACGTCGCCCCGGACGCCCGGCTCCTCGACGAGGAGATCTTCGGCCCGGTCGCCCCGGTGACGACGTTCGCCACCGACGACGAGGCGCTCGCGCTCGCCAACGACACCGAGTTCGGGCTGGTCGCCTACGTCTTCACGCAAGGACCTCTCGCCGCGCGCTGCGCGTCGCCGAGGGCCTGCGAGACCGGCATGGTCGGCATCAACCAGGGCATCGTGTCCAACCCGGCGGCGCCCGTTCGGCGGCGTCAAGCAGTCCGGATTCGGCCGCGAGGGCGGCGCCGAGGGCATCGAGGAGTACCTGGAGACCAAGTACGTCGGCATCGCGCTATGACCCGGACGCGTCAGTCCCCGGTCGTCGCGGCGACGGCGTCGAACACGGTCCTCGCGGCTGCGTCGAGGTAGGCGCCGTAGAGCCACCCCGGGTGGTCGGGGTAGTAGAAGCTCGTCACCGCGACGACGGTGCCCCTGCCCGCGGCGGCGTCGTAGTCCGCGAGCCACGGGCCGCCGCTGGACCCGCCGGTCATGGCGCACGCCAGCCCGAGGTCGGCGGTCGGCGGGTTGCCGACGGTGTCGTCGACGAGCGGGCCGCGGCAGAAGGTCAGGCGCTCGCCGGCGAACGGGGACTGCGCCGGGTAGCCGAGCGCTGTGGCCCTGCCGCTGCGCGCATGCCCGAAGCCGATCTGCTGGCCGCCGACCGCGGTGGTGAGGGTCAGGCCGGCACCGTTCGTCCCGACGTTCGCGAACGCGACGTCCGCGTCGAAGTCGCCGCTCGTGCGCCAGCCGGTCGTCGTCGCGAGGTGGGTCGCGGGGAACTCGCCGTACGGCGCCAGCCCGTCCCGGTAGCCGGGGACGAAGACCCAGTTCGTCGCCGTCACCGTCGTGCCGCCGTCGAGGACGCAGTGCCCCGCGGTGAGCACGGTGGACGCGTCCGCCGACGCCACGGCGCTGCCGGAGCACACGTAGTCGCCGTCCGGCATCGAGAAGAACACCTTGCCGGTCGTCCGGGCGGCGGCGCTCGCCGCGTAGGGCCAGGTGAGGCCGGTGACGACGGCGGCCCGGGACGGGGAGGCGCGGCGCACCGCGTCGTCCGCCGCCCGGTCCCGGCCGACGCGGCGTCCCGTGGTCGCCGCGGCGGTGCCCGCGACGGTCGGTCGCGCCGGCCCGACCCTGAGCGGGACGGGCCGCGCGGACAGCATCCGCTGCCGGGTCCAGTAGGTCCGGACGGCGCGCCGGCGGGCCGGGGTCGTCGCCGCCGCGACGACGACGCCGACCCGGGCGCCGCCCCGGTCGCGCAGGATCCGCTGGGACTCGGCCGCCCGCCCGACGCGACGAGTGGTCGCGGCGGCGGCCGCCTCGGTCGTCACGGCGACGGCGAGCAGGGCGACCACGGCCACCGCGACGACCGCACGGCGGTGCCGCGCGCTGTTCTGGACCATCCTCACCGCTCCCGCCCGTTCGAGCCGTCCCCACGGCCTGCCTGGTGGTCCGCCCCCCGCGACGGTGCCCCAGGAGTACTCGTCGCGTTTCCCCGATCCCTTGACCCCGGGAGCGGTCTGTGACAATCGGCGCCGTGACCACCGCGCGCGACGTCGTCCTGCTCGGGTCCACCGGGCTCGATCGGCCGGCAGGCGATCGACGTCGTCGTCCGCCACCCGGACCGGTTCCGGGTCAGTCGGCCTCGCCGCGCGAGGGCGACCCGGGTCGACGCCGCTCGCCGAGCAGGCCGCCGCGCTCGGCGTCCGGACCGTCGCCGTCGCCCGCCCGGAGGCGGCGGAGCCGCTGCGCGCGGGCGCTGCGCCGACCGCGGCGCGAGCCGGCGTCCGGGTGCTCGCCGGCCCGGACGCCGCGACCGAGCTCGCCGGCCGCGGCGCCGACGTCGTCCTCAACGGGATCACCGGCTCGATCGGCCTGCGGCCCACCCTGGCCGCGCTGCGGCGCCGGCAGCGCTGCTCGCCCTGGCGAACAAGGAGTCGCTCATCGTCGGCGGCCCGCTGGTCAACGGCGCGGCGCCGGCCCGGGCAGATCGTCCCGGTCGACTCCGAGCACACCGCGCATCGCGCAGTGCCTGCGGTCCGGCGCGCGCGCGACGAGGTGCGCCGGCTCGTGCTCACCGCGAGCGGCGGCCCGTTCCGCGGCCGCACCCGCGCCGAGCTCGCGCGACGTCACGCCCGAGCAGGCGCTGGCCCACCCGACCTGGGCGATGGGCCCGGTCGTCACGACGAACTCGGCGACGCTGGTCAACAAGGGGCTGGAGGTGATCGAGGCGCACCTGCTGTTCGGCGTCGCCGTTCGACCGGATCGACGTCGTGGTCCACCCGCAGTCGATCGTGCACTCGATGGTCGAGTTCACCGACGGTTCGACGCATCGCCCAGGGCTCCCCGCCGGACATGCGGCTGCCGATCGCGCTCGCCTCGGCTGGCCCGACCGGGTGCCCGGACGCCGCGCCCGCGCTCGACTGGACCACGGCCGCGACGCTGGGACGTTCGTGCCGCTCGACGACGACGCCTTCCCCGCGGTGCGCCTCGCGCGGCGGGTCGGGGCGGCCGGCGGCACGTATCCTGCCGTCTACAACGCGGCGAACGAGGAGTGCGTCGAGGCCTTCCTCGCCGGCCGGATCCGGTTCCTCGACATCGTCGACACGGTCGCGCGCGTGCGTCGCCGCCCACGAGCCGGTGCCGGGGCCGCCGACGCTGGACGACGTCCTCGCGCGCCGACACCTGGGCACGCGAGCGCGGCCCGGCGAGCGTGCTGTCGGTGCCGACGCGGGTCGGCGGGTCGACGGTGGGTCGCAGGTGGAGGGACCGCCGTGACTGTACGCTGCTCGGCGTCGCTCGTCGATCGTGCGTCGGCGTCGCCGCTGTCGATCGCCCTGCACGAGATCGGGCACCTGCGTGCCGGCCAAGCGGTTCGGCGTCAAGTGCACCCAGTACATGATCGGCTTCGGGCCGCACGGTCTGGTCGCGCCGGCTCGGCGAGACCGAGTACGGCGTCAAGGCGATCCCGCTCGGCGGCTACGTCCGGATGATCGGGATGTTCCCGCCCGAAGCCGGGCCGGCCGGCCGGGCCGACTCGACCGGGCCGCTGGTCGGCCTGCTGGTCGAGCAGGCCCGCGCGCGACGCCCAGCGCGAGGTCGGTCCCGAGGACGACGACCGGCTCTTCTACCAGCGCTCGGTCCCGAAGCGGCTTGTCGTCATGCTCGGCGGCCCGATGATGAACCTGCTGCTCGCCGTCGTCCTGTTCGCGCGTGCTCGCTCATCGGCGTACGGCATGCCGCAGCGACCACCACGACGGTCGTGGCGTCGGTCTCGCAGTGCGTGCTCCCCGTCGACCGCGCCGGCCGACCGCGACGTGCACGCCGAGCGACCCCGCCGCCCCGGCGGCCGCGGCCGGGCCTGCAGCCCGGCGACGCGATCGTCAGCTTCGCCGGCACGCCGGTCGACGCAGCTGGGACGCAGGTCGCAGCGGCTGATCCGGGCCAACGCCGGCACGGCCGGTGCCGGTCGTCGTCGAGCGCGGCGGACGGCAGGTCACGCTGACGGTCACGCCCGTGCGGGACCAGCCGGCCCGTGCTCGACGCCGAGGGCAACGCCGGTCGCGGACGCCGACGGCACAGACCGCAGCTCGAGCCGGTCGGGTTCCTCGGCATCGCGCCCGCCGAGCGAGCGGTGCCGCAGCCCGGTCGACCGCCGTCCCCGGCCATGATCGGGGACGCCGCTCGCGCCAGACCGCGGCCGTCGTCGTGCGCATCCCGCAGAAGATGGTCGGCGTCGCCAAGGCGGCGTTCGGGTCGCGGCGAGCGCGACCCGAACGGGCCGATCAGCGTCGTCGGCGTCGGCCGCGTCGCCGGCGAGGTCGGCCAGCCGCGCAGGGGACTGCCGGCAGTCCGATCGGCTTCACGGACCGGTTCGTCACGCTGCTCGGCCTGATCGCCGGCCTCAACCTCGCGCTCTTCGTGTTCAACCTGCGTCCCGCTGCTGCCGCTGGACGGCGGTCACGTCGCCGGGGCGCTCTGGGAGGGGCTGCGCCGGCAGGTCGCCCGGCTGCCGGCGCCGTCCGGACCCGGGCCCGGTCGACACCGCCCGGGCGCTGCCGCTCACCTACGCCGTCGCGTCGGTGCTGATCGGCGATGTCGGTGCTGCTCATCGTACGCCGACATCGTCAGCCCGGTCCGGCTCACGGGCTGAGCCGACCCGTCCGCGGGCCGAGCGACGGGATGACGGCCCTCGACCGGGTGGCGCGGACGGCTCCGCGAGATACCGGCGATCGTGTGCGCGCCGCCCGACACGCGGGCGGCCATCGGGAAGGCTCACTCGATCGCATGTCCGTCAACCTCGGTCTGCCCGCACTGCCCCCCGCCGGTCCTCGCCCCGCGCCGCCAGTCCCGGCAGATCCGGGTCGGCAAGGTGCGCGGTCGGCGGCGACGCGCCGATCTCGCGTGCAGTCGATGACGACGACGCCTGACCACCGACGTCAACGCCACGCTCCAGCAGATCGCCGAGCTGACCGCGGCCGGCTGCGACATCGTCCGGGTCGCCTGCCCGAGCCAGGACGACGCCGACGCGCTCGCCGGCGATCGCGCACGAAGTCGCAGATCCCGGTCATCGCCGACATCCACTTCCAGCCGAAGTACGTCTTCGCCGCGATCGACGCCGGCTGCGCCGGCGTGCGGGTCAACCCCGGCAACATCCGGCAGTTCGACGACCAGGTCAAGGAGATCGCCCAGGCCGCCAAGGACGCCGGGCGTCTCGATCCGGATCGGCGTCAACGCCGGCTCGCTCGACCAGCGGCTGCTCGCGAAGTACGGCAAGGCCACCCCCGAGGCGCTCGTCGAGTCGGCGGTGTGGGAGGCGTCGCTGTTCGAGGAGCACGACTTCCACGACTTCAAGATCTCGGTCAAGCACAACGACCCGGTCGTCATGGTGCGGGCCTACGAGCTGCTCGCCGAGCGCGGCGACTGGCCGCTGCACCTCGGCGTCACCGAGGCCGGGCCCGGCGTTCCAGGGCACGATCAAGTCGGCGGTCGCCTTCGGCGCCCTGCTGAGCCAGGGCATCGGCGACACGATCCGGGTCTCGCTGTCCGCGCCGCCGGTCGAGGAGGTCAAGGTCGGCCTGCAGATCCTGCAGTCGCTGAACCTGCGCCCGCGCAAGCTCGAGATCGTCTCCTGCCCGTCGTGCGGCCGGGCCCAGGTCGACGTCTACAAGCTCGCCGACGCAGGTCACCGCCGGGCTCGACGGGCTGGAGGTGCCGCTGCGGGTCGCCGTCATGGGCTGCGTCGTCAACGGGCCCGGGCGAGGCGCGCGAGGCCGACCTCGGCGTGGCGTCCGGCAACGGCAAGGGCCAGATCTTCGTCAAGGGCGAGGTCATCAAGACCGTGCCGGAGTCGCAGATCGTCGAGACGCTCATCGAGGAGGCGCATGCGGATCGCCGAGGAGATGGGCGAGGCCGCGGGCGACGGCTCCGCGGTCGTCAGCGTGGGCTGAGCGCCCGGTCGACGACGGCCCGGACAGGACCGCGACGGGCGTCCCGTCCCGCCAGGACCGCGGAGGGACGAGGTGACGGGCCGGCCGACCCGACGGGGCACGCTCACTCGCGGTGGGGCAGGCCCGCGGTGGAGGATGCGAGCGTGCTCCGCTCGTCCCTGCGGCTCCTCGACCGCCACGACGTCGCCGAGGCGCTCGCGGTCTGCGCCCGGGACGTCGCGGCGAACCTCTTCGTCGCTGCGCGGCTGCTCGGGACGGGATCCAGTCGCCGGTCCGGCGGCGAGCTGTGGGGCTACTACGACGGCGGCGGACCTGCGTCGCTGTGCTGGTCCGGGGCGAACCTCGTGCCGGTCGAGGCCGACGCGGACGCCGTCGAGGCCTTCGCCGACCGGGCCCGCCGGCACGGGCGGCACTGCTCGTCCATCGTCGGGCCCGCGGACGCCGTCCTCGGGCTCTGGCGCCGGCTCGAGCCGCTACTGGGGGCCGGCCCGCGAGGTGCGGCACGACCAGCCGCTGATGGCCATGGACACCCCGCCTCTGGTCGCCTGCCGACCCACGCGGTGCGGCGCAGCCGGCTCGACGAGCTGGCCGTCGTCGTCCCGGCCTGCGTCGCGATGTTCACCGAGGAGGTCGGGTACTCGCCCGTCGCCGCGGACGGCGGCGCGCTCTACCAGGCCCAGGTCAGCTCCCTGGTCGCCGGCGGCCGGTCGTTCGTCCGGATCGACGACGTCCCCGGTGCGCCGGGCCAGCGGGAGATCGTTCAAGGCCGAGCTCGGCTCGGTGACGCCGCGCGGCGGTCCAGGTCCAGGGCGTGTGGGTCGACCCCGGCCAGCCGCGGCCGCGGGCCTCGCCGCACCCGGGATGGCCGCGGTCGTCGAGGTCGTCCAGGCCGAGGTCGCCCCGCTGGTGACCCTGTACGTCAACGGTTTCAACGTCCGGGCCGTCCGGACCTACGAGCGGGTCGGCTTCCGCCAGGTCGGCACCTTCGCGACCGTGCTGTTCTGAGTCACAGCCAGGGTGCGGGGTAGCGCTGTTCGGGCCCGGGCGGGCCGACCCGGGCGGACGACCTCTGGCGGGCGGATCCGATATCGGGGCGTCGTTCGGACGTACCGGGCGCACCAGAGGACGAGGCAGGCGTCAGGCGCGGTACGCGTAGAGGTCCCGGAGGAGAGCGATCTCCGCGCCGTGGTGGATCAGCTCGCGGTGGATCTCGCGATGGGTCGTGGGGGACCAGCTCGGCGAGCGTGCGCTCGGCGAAGGGGCCCTCGGCGGGGCCGGTGCCGGGGACCGGCTCGGAGAGTGCGACGTCGATCGTCAACGCGCGGCTGCCGACCTGGACCGCGCCGACGACGTCCCGCGCGGGCGCACGCTCCAGCAGCCGGGCACCGGTTCCCAGAGGTACTCCTCGTCGGTGAGCCCGGCCAGCCGCGGACGCCGCTGCTGCTCCCAGTGCCACGTCAGCTGGTCGAGGAGCGCGCTGCTCCGGTCCAGGCCTGTGCTCGGTGCGGGCGCTGCGGGGGACCGCGGTGGAGAGGTGGTCGGTCGTCATGCCTGACATCAGGACAGCGGACAGGTTCGGTCCGCCTGCTGCGCCGGACCTGGGGCGTGCTCGAGACCCACCGCCCGGCCGTTCCGTGCTCCTCGTGGTGCTCCAGGAGCGGCGGACGTGGACCGGCCCGGCACTCGCGGGCGCGGCTGGGTGGTGACGACCGGACGGTCCGCCGGGACGTCGACCGGCTCCGGACGCTCGGCTCCGTCGCGCTTCCCAGCCCGGCCGCCGCCGGGCCGCCGGGCCGGCTCGCCACGTTCGCCGTCGCGTGCCAGGACGCCGTCCGGGCGTCCCCGGACGGCTGGCAGGCGACGGTCCGATGCGGGAGGCGGCCGCACGGCTGCACCGCGCCGCCGGTGATGGCCGCCGGTGATGTCAGCGCGGCGGGAGATATCCGGTCGGGACCGCCGAGCCCACGCGGGTAGCCTGTCGTGGTCGTTCTCCCGATGCCCGAGGAGGCCCCCCGTGCTGCTGCGGATGTCGACGCTGTTCCTGCGCACCCTGCGCGAGGACCCGGCCGACGCCGAGGTGCCGAGCCACCGGCTGCTCGTCCGCGCCGGCTACATCCGCCGCGCCGCGCCCGGCATCTACTCCTGGCTGCCGCTGGGCTACCTCGTCTACCGCAACGTCGAGCGGATCGTCCGCGAGGAGATGGACGCCGCCGGCTTCCAGGAGGTGCACTTCCCGGCGCTGCTGCCGCGCGAGCCCTACGAGGCGACCGGCCGCTGGACGGAGTACGGCGACAACCTCTTCCGGCTCAAGGACCGCAAGGGCAACGACTACCTGCTCGGGCCCGACCCACGAGGAGATGTTCACGCTCCTGGTGAAGGACCTGTACTCCTCGTACAAGGACCTGCCGCTGTCGATCTACCAGATCCAGACGAAGTACCGCGACGAGGCCCGGCCCCGCGCCGGCATCCTGCGCGGCCGCGAGTTCGTCATGAAGGACTCGTACTCCTTCGACGTCGACGACGCCGGGCTGCGAGCGCTCCTACGAGCAGCACCGCGACGCCTACATCAGGACCTTCGACCGGCTCGGCCTCGACTACGTCATCGTCTCGGCGATGTCCGGGGCGATGGGCGGCAGCAGAGCGAGGAGTTCCTCGCGCCGACCGAGGTCGGCGAGGACACCTTCGTGCGGTGCACGCACGTGCGACTACGCGGCGAACGTCGAGGCCGTCGACGACGCCGCGTGCCGCCCGCCCGTCGACTGGGACGGCGTCCCCGCCGCGCACGTCGAGGACACCCCGGACACCCCGACGATCGAGACCCTCGTCGCCGCTGGCGAACGACCGGTTCCCCCGCGCCGACGGCCGGCCCTGGACCGCCGCCGACACGCTGAAGAACGTCGTCGTCACGCTCGTCGCACCCCGACGGCACCCGCGAGCCGCTCGTGCGTCGGCCTGCCCGGCGACCGCGAGGTCGACCTGAAGCGGCTCGAGGCCGCCGTCGCACCCGGCCGAGGTCGAGCCGTTCACCGAGGCCGACTTCGCGCAGCACCCGGCCCTGGTCAAGGGCTACATCGGCCCGGGCGTGCTCGGCGAGAAGGCACGCCAGCGGCATCCGCTACCTGCTCGACCCGCGCGTCGTCGCCGGCACGCGCGTGGATCACCGGCGCCAACGAGCCGGGCCGGCACGTCTTCGACCTCGTCGCCGGCCGCGACTTCACCGCGCGACGGCACGATCGAGGCGGCCGAGGTCCGCGACGGCGACAC
This sequence comes from uncultured Actinomycetota bacterium, assembly GCA_963750565.1. Classification (GTDB taxonomy): domain Bacteria; phylum Actinomycetota; class Actinomycetes; order Actinomycetales; family Kineosporiaceae; genus R-H-3. The sequence continues at coordinate 452,008 of CAVVRA010000005.1, forward strand.
CTGCCCGCGCTGCGGCGGCGCGCTGACGATCGCCCGCGGCATCGAGATCGGCCACATCTTCCAGCTCGGCCGCAAGTACGCCGACGCGCTCGGCCTGCAGGTGCTCGACGAGAACGGCAAGCTCGTCACGGTCACCATGGGCTCCTACGGCATCGGCGTCTCCCGCGCGGTCGCCGGCGATCGCCGAGGCAGACCTACGACGAGCTCGGGCTCGTGCTGGCCGCGCGAGGTCGCGCCCGCCGACGTCCACGTCGTCGCGACCGGCAAGGACGACGCGGTCTTCGACGACGGCCGAGCGGCTCGCCGCCGAGCTCGACGCGGCCGGCGTCCGGGTGCTCTACGACGACCGGCCGCACGGTGTCGCCCGGGGTGAAGTTCAAGGACGCCGAGCTGCTCGGCGATGCCGACCATCGTCGTCGTCGGCAAGGGCCTCGCCGACGGGACGGTCGAGGTCAAGGACCGCGCGCAGCGGCGAGCGCAGCGAGGTGCCCGTCGCGCGACGCCGTCGCGCACCTGGCGTCCGTCGTCCGTGGCTGACCGGCGGACGCCGCGCGCGACGCACCGGCGGCCTGCCGGTGCGCGCGGTCATCTTCGACTGGGGCGGCACGCTGACGCCGTGGCACACCGTCGACCTCGCCGAGCAGTGGCACGTCTACGCCGAGGCCTACGCACCCCGGCCCGAGGCGGCCGTCGCCTCGCGCGAGCGGATCCTCGACGCCGAGGAGCCGGGCCTGGCAGCGCCAGCGCGACGACCGGCGGCAGCGCGCGGCTCGCCGAGGTGCTCGCCGAGGCCGGCGTCGACAGCGACCACCCCGGGCACAGCGCCGCGCACAGGCGGCGTACGAGGAGTTCTGGGAGCCGCACACCTACACCGACCCGGACGTCGTGCCGCTGTTCCGCGGGCTGCGCGGCGCGCGGCGATCAAGGTCGGCGTGCTGTCGAACACGATCTGGTCCCGGGAGTACCACGAGCGGCGTCTTCGCCCGGGACGGCGTCCTCGACCTGATCGACGGCGCGGTCTACACCTCCGAGATCGCCCACGCCAAGCCGCACCGCGAGGCGTTCCGCCGCCGCGCTGGCGCGCCGTCGGCGTCGAGCGACCCCGCCGCGTGCGTCTACGTCGGCGACCGTCCGTACGAGGACGTGCACGGTGCGCAGCGGGCGGGCATGCGGGCGGTGCTCGTCCCGCACTCGGACATCCCGGCCGACCAGCAGGTCCCCGTCGACGTCGTCCCGGACGCCGTCGTGCACCGTCTTGTCGACGTGCTCGACGTCGTCGACGGATGGGCCTCCGGCCGTCCGGGGCTCCTGGACTGACTTGAAGCTGAGCTCTGGTTGCCGGTCGCGGCGCCGCGGCGGGGTGGGTCGACGCCTTCGTCGGCGGGGGAGGGCTCAGCCAGCTGCTGGCGCTGCTCGTCGGCCTACCCGGGAATCGGATCCGGCCGGCCCTGCGGACCGCCCTCCCGTCTACTAGCGGGTCTGCCTGGTTTCAGCGGGCAGACCGGCTAGTAGCCCCGTGGGGCGGGAATGCGGGCGGCGGGTCAGGGCTCGAAGGGCGGGACGGTGCCGAGCCACTCCGCGCGGCGCCGGGTGGAGGTGACGGCGAGGGCGGCCGCCAGCGCACGGACGTCGCGCCCGCTCCGACCGGCCGCCCACGCCCCCACCCGGGCGACGCCCGCCTCGATCCGGGCGGCGAGCGCGACGGCGTCCGCGGGGCTCGTGGGCGTGTCGACGTCGTACCCGGGCAGCGCCGCGGGCGGGGTCGCTCCGGCGCCGACGACGCGCTCCTCGATCGCGTCCCGGGACACCCGGTGGGCGTCCAGCAGGGCACGTCCACGCGCCTCCCGGGCGGCGGCGACCCGCGGGACGACGACCGCATAGCCGTAGACCGCCGCGTGCTCCGCCTCGGTGAGGCGGTCGAGGGCGTCGAGGTCGGCCGGGTCCAGCGTCGTCGTCGGCTCCGGCTCGAGGGTGGCGACCGGACCCGTGCCGGTCGTCGCACGCGGTGAGGTCGTTTCGTCGGGCGCGCCGCCCGAGGCCGCTGCGCCGTCCGTGGCCGTCGGCGTCGGGGTGCCGGCGGGTGCCCGCGGGGCACCGGGGACCGCGACATCCGTCGCGCGGGCCACGACGTCGGCGTGCGCGGCCCGGCCGGCGGCGACCCGGACCAGAAGCGTCGCGAGCTCAGGGCTGACGCCGGCGACGTCCGCCAACGCCTGCCGGGCGCCGGAGATCTCGCCGCGGACGACGTCCGCGGGGGTCGGCCGTGCGGCCGCCCTCGACGTCGACGTCGAGGCCGTCGCCGTCGTCGCCGCGCCGTCGGGGACGGTGGGCGTGGACGTGGACGTGGACTCGGCGTCGGGTGCCGGTGCGGTCGAGCCGGTGCCGGACGCCGTCCCGGACGCCTCGACGTCCGCCCCGAGGGCGGCCAGGTGCGCCCGGTGGCCCGCCGCCACCGCCGACCGGACGCCGGCCGGCAGCCCGGTCGCCGCGGAGACGTCGCGGAGGAGCCGCCGGGACGTCGCGACGGCCCGGGCCCGGGCAAGGTCGTCGGCGGACGGCGCCACCGACGTCGGCGCGACGGTCGCGGAGCGGCCCTGCCGCGTCCCCCCGTCGCCCGACGTGCACCCCGCGAGCAACGCGGCGGCGCCGATCACGGGCAGCGCCGACAGCAGCGCGAGCACGCGGCGCCGGGTCGTCCCCCGGGGCGCGCCCACGTTGCTGATACTCACGGTCCGGATCCTCTCACCCTCGGTGCCGAGGGTCGGCCACTGCTGGGCCGACACGGGGTCGTCGGTGCGCCCTTCTCCTTGGGTAGGCTGACGCGGCGTCCGGAGCAGCGAGCAGCGCGGCCGCGCACGTCTCGAGGAGGCCTTGCCATGGGTACGACGACGCCGGACGACGTCCGGGCCGTCGCCGCACCGGTGGTGCACTCCGCGGGGCTGGTCCTCGAGGACGTCACCGTGAGACCGGCGGGCCGACGCCGGGTGCTCCGGGTCGTCGTCGACCTGCCGGACGACGCGCTCGGCGGTGTCCCGGTCGAGGCGGTCGAGCGGGCGGCCAGGGCACTGTCCACGGCGCTCGACGACAGCGACGTCATGGGCGGCGCACCCTACGTCCTCGAGGTGACCTCGCCCGGCGTCGACCGGCCGCTCACCGAGCGCCGACACTGGCTGCGGGCCCGCGGGCGGCTCGTCGCGGTAACCCTCGCCGAGAGTGGATCGGTGACCGGGCGGCTCGTCGAGGTCGGCGATGACGGCGTGGTCGTCGGCGACCGGCTGCTCGGCTGGGACGCCGTGCGGCGGGGCCGGGTCGAGGTCGAGTTCGACCGGGTCGACGGCGCGGGCCTCGACCCGGACCTCGATGCGGTCGACGACCCGAGCGACGACCCGGTCGACGACCCGAGCGACGACCCGAGCGACGACCCGAGCGACGACCCGAGCGAGGGGACCGACGGGGACGAGCACGGGGAGGAGGAGGCGTGATGGACATCGACATGGCCGCCCTGCGCGCGCTCGAGCGGGAGAAGGAGATCCCCTTCGACCTCCTCGTACGGACGATCGAGCAGGCGCTGCTCCTGGCCTACCACCGCACCGAGGGTGCCGAGCCGCACGCCCGGGTCGACCTCGACCGCACGAGCGGCCACGTCGTCGTGTGGGCGCAGGAGGTCGACGCCGCGAGCCAGATCGTGCGGGAGTGGGACGACACGCCCGAGGGGTTCGGCCGGATCGCCGCCACGACGGCCCGGCAGACGATCCTCCAGCGGCTGCGCGACGCCGAGGACGAGCAGCGTGCTCGGCGAGTTCCGCGGCCGCGAGGGCGACATCGTCTCCGGCATCGTCCAGCAGAGCAGCGACCCCGGATGGTCCACGTCGACCTCGGCACGGTCGAGGCCGTGCTGCCGCCGCCGGAGCAGGTGCCGGGGGAGAGCTACGCGCACGGCAACCGGCTGCGTTGCTACGTCGTCGGCGTCCGCAAGGGCCTCAAGGGGCCGTCGATCACGGTCTCCCGGACCCACCCGAACCTCGTGCGCAAGCTCTTCGCGCTCGAGGTGCCCGAGATCGCCGACGGCACGGTGGAGATCGTCGCGCTGGCCCGCGAGGCGGGGCACCGCATCGAAGGTCGCGGTCCGGTCGACGGTCCCGGGGGTCAACGCGAAGGGCGCCTGCATCGGGCCGATGGGGCAGCGGGTCCGTGCCGTCGTCGCCGAGCTGCACGGCGAGAAGATCGACATCATCGACTACAGCGACGACCCGGCGACGTTCGTCGCCGCGGCACTGTCGCCGGCCAAGGTGACCTCGGTGGAGATCGTCGACCTTGCGGCCCGGTCGGCGCGCGTCGTCGTGCCCGACTACCAGCTGTCGCTGGCCATCGGCAAGGAGGGCCAGAATGCACGGCTCGCCGCCAAGCTCACCGGATGGCGGATCGACATCCGGCCGGACGTCGTGAGCGGGGCGACGGCCGACGCGGTGACGTGATCCGCACAGATCGGCACAGACATGACGCGCACCGACGTGACCCGCAGCGACGTGACGGCCAGTGACGTGACCAGCGGCGCGCCGACCCCGGACGACGCGCCGCCACGCCCGGAGCGCGGGAACAGCGGCGGTCGTCGAGGCGCTAGACTGACACAGGCCGGTGACGCGGTTCGGCAATCCACGGCACGGTGCAGGTTCCCCTCGGGAACCGGTACGTACCTGTGTGGGGTGCCGGGAGCGTGACCGCCGGTCGGTTCTGCTGCGAGTGGTCGCGGCCGAGGTCGACGGGGTCTGGTCCGTCGTCCCCGACCCCGGCCGCAGGCTTGCCGGGCCGGGGTGCGTCGCTGCACCCCGAACCCCGACTGCCTCGACCTCGCCGAACGCCGTCGGGCGTTCCCTCGGGCCCTGCGCCGGAGCGGACCTCTCGACACCGGCGGCGGTCGTCGAGTACGTCGCAGCAGCGTTCACGTCCAACCAGTAACCGTCCTCACCGGAAGCGGGTCTGACGCTGATGAGCACCCGATGAGCGCGCAGCGATGAACGCCCCACAGCCGTAACGACGGTCCGCGCCTGTCCGGCCCGGACCGAGACAGGAGAGACGTGGCAAAGGTCCGGGTCTACGAGCTCGCGAAGGAGCTCGGGGTCGAGAGCAAGGTCGTCATGGCCAAGCTCCAGGAGACTCGGCGAGTTCGTCCGGTCGGCATCGTCGACCGTCGAGCCCCCCGTCGTCCGTAAGCTCCGCGAGACGATGCCCGCCGAGCTGGCGGCCAAGGCGTGCCGTCGTCGGCACCCCCAGCACCTGCGGCGCCGGCCAAGCCGGCTGCCCGTCCGTCCACGCCCCCGGCCGGTTGCCCCTGCGGAGCCGGCCGCCCCTGCGGCAGCCGGCCACCCCTGCGGCGCCGGCCGCCCCGGTCGCACCCTCGGTGGCGTCCCCGGCCACGCCGGCGGCCCCGCCCGCCGGCCGGCCGGCGGCTGCGCCGGTCGGCCCCGTCGAACCCGTCATCGCCCCGGCCCCGCAGCCGACGACGGCGCCGTCCGAGACCGCGCCGTCCGAGACCGCCCCGTCGCCGGCCGGTCCGGGTCCGCGCCCGGGGCCCCGCCCCGCGCCACGGCCCTCCGGGCCTGCGCCGGCCGCCGTCCCGCAGGCACCCGCCGCCCGCGACGGCGGGGCCCCTCCGCGTCAGGGCGGTCCGCGTCCCGGCGCACCGCGCCCGGGCAACAACCCCTTCGCCCCGAGCCAGGGCATGCCCCGGCCCGGCGGCCGCGACGGCGGTGCACCGCGCCCGGGCAACAACCCGTTCGCCCCGAGCCAGGGCATGCCCCGGCCCGGTGAGCGTCCCGCCGCGCGCGACGGCGGCCCGGTGGCCCCGCGGCCGCCGGCCGGCGACCGTCCGGGCGGCCCGCGTCCGCGGCCCGCGCGCCGGCTGGCACGGGCGCGCCGCGGCCCAACCCCGGCATGATGCCGGGCCGTTCGGCCGTCGGGCGTCCCGGACCCGGCGGTGCCGGTGGCCCCAGCCGTCCCGGTGCACCCACTCGTGGCGGTGCCGGCGGCGGTCGCGGTGGCTTCGGCGGTGGCGGCGGTGCCGGTCGGCCCGGTGGCCCCGGCGGTCCGGGCGGTCCGGGCGCCCCCGCGGGCGGCCGCGGGTTCGGCAAGGGCGGCGGCGGTCGCGGCGGCACGCAGGGCGCCTTCGGGCGCGCCGGCGGCCGTCCGGTCCGCGGCCGCAAGTCGAAGAAGCAGCGGCGTCAAGAGTTCGACAACATGCAGGCGCCGATCGCCGGTGGCGTGCAGGTCCCTCGTGGTGACGGCTCGACGATCGTCCGGCTGCGCCGCGGCGCGTCGCTCACCGACTTCGCCGAGAAGATCAACGCCAACCCGGCGAGCCTCGTCACGGTGCTGTTCCACCTCGGTGAGATGGCCACCGCGACCCAGTCGCTCGACGAGGACACGTTCCGGCTGCTCGGCGAGGAGCTCGGCTACGACATCCAGATCGTCTCCCCGGAGGACGAGGACCGCGAGCTCCTCGAGCGCTTCGTCGATCGACATCGAGGGCGAGGCGGAGGAGCGACGAGGAGTTCCTCGAGCCGCGGCCGCCGGTCGTCACCGTCATGGGTCACGTCGACCACGGCAAGACGAAGCTGCTCGACGCGATCCGGCACGCGAACGTCGTGGCCGGCGAGGCCGGTGGCATCACCCAGCACATCGGTGCCTACCAGGTGCACTTCGAGCACGAGGGCGTCGACCGGGCGATCACCTTCATCGACACCCCGGGTCACGAGGCGTTCACGGCCATGCGTGCCCGTGGTGCGAAGGTCACCGACATCGCCGTGCTCGTCGTCGCGGCCGACGACGGCGTGATGCCGCAGACCATCGAGGCGCTCAACCACGCCCAGGCGGCCGGCGTGCCGATCGTCGTCGCGGTGAACAAGGTCGACAAGGAGGGCGCGAACCCGGCGAAGATCCGCCAGCAGCTCACCGAGTACAACCTGGTGGCCGAGGAGTACGGCGGCGACACGATGTTCGTCGACGTCTCGGCGAAGCAGCGGATCAACATCGACGGCGCTGCTCGAGGCGGTCCTGCTCACCGCGGACGCCGCGCTCGACCTGCCGGCCAACCCCGACAAGGACGCCCGCGGTGTCGCGATCGAGGCCAACCTCGACCGTGGCCGCGGTCCGGTGGCGACGGTGCTCGTCCAGTCCGGCACGCTCGCGGTCGGCGACTCGATCGTCGCGGCACGGCGTACGGCCGGGTCCGGGCGATGCTCGACGAGAACGGCGAGACGCATCGACGTCGCGCTGCCCGTCGCGCGCCGGTCCAGGTGCTCGGTCTGACGTCGGTGCCGCGCGCCGGCGACACGTTCATCGTGGCGCCGGACGACCGCACCGCCCGGCAGATCGCCGAGAAGCGGGAGGCCGTCGAGCGGGCCGCCGTCCTGGCCAAGCGCCGCAAGCGGATCAGCCTCGAGGACTTCACCAAGGCCCTCGAGCAGGGCAAGGTGCGAGACCCTCAACCTCATCCTCAAGGGCGACGTCTCCGGTTCGGTCGAGGCCCTCGAGGACGCGCTGCTGCAGATCGACGTCGGCGAGGAGGTCGAGCTGCAGGTCATCGACCGCGGCGTCGGCGCGATCACGATGAACAACGTCAACCTCGCGGTCGCCTCCAACGCCATCATCGTCGGCTTCAACGTGCGCCCGGCGGAGAAGGTCGGCGAGATGGCCGAGCGCGAGGGCGTCGACATCCGGCAGTACTCGGTCATCTACCAGGCGATCGAGGAGATCGAGGCGGCCCTCAAGGGCATGCTCAAGCCGGAGTACGAGGAGGTCGCAGCTCGGCACCGCCGAGGTCCGCGAGGTGTTCCGGTCCAGCAAGTTCGGCAACATCGCCGGCTGCCTCGTCCGGTCGCGGCGAGATCCGCCGCAACTCCAAGGCCCGGCTGGTGCGCGACGGCGTCGTCGTCGCGCGAGAGCCTGGCGATCGAGTCGCTGCGGCGGTTCAAGGACGACGTCACCGAGGTCCGCGACGGCTACGAGTGCGGTATCGGGCTCGGGTCGTTCAACGACATCCAGGTCGGCGACGTCGATCGAGACCTTCGAGATGCGGGAGAAGCCGCGCGCCTGACGCGCCCGCACGCCGCGAGGTCGCCGACCGCCGTCCGGTCACCGACCGGACCGGCGTGGCCGCCGCGGCCGGCTGCACGGCATGACGACATGTATCTGGGAACCCTGAGCCTCGACCTGCTGCTCGGCGACGTCCACTCGCTCAAGGAGAAGCGCTCCGTCGTGCGGCCGATCGTGGCCGAGCTGCGGCGGCGGTTCGACGTCAGCGCCGCCGAGACCGGTCACCTCGACCTGCACCGGCGCGCCGAGGTCGGGCGTCGCCGTCGTCGGCCGCCGACGCCGGGCACTGCCGCGAGGTCCTCGACGCCTGCGAGCGGCTCGTCGCCGCCCGTCCGGAGGTCGAGCTGCTCGCCGCGCGGCAGCCGGATCTGGGACGACGAGGACGAGTAGCCCCGGCACCGCAGCCGCAGCTGCACGACCCGGGAGCAGCACCCGCCGGCGCGCGGACGCCGCCGGACCGTACGAGTGAGGACCACCGATGGCCGACACGGCACGCGCCCGCAAGCTGGCCGACCGCATCCACGAGATCGTCGCCGAGGCGCTGGAGAAGCGCGATCAAGGACCCGCGGCTCGGCTTCGTCACGGTGACCGACACCCGGGTGACCAACGACCTGCAGCACGCGACGGTCTTCTACACGGTCTACGGCGACGCCGAGGAGAAGGCGGCCTCGGCGGCCGCGCTCGAGAGCGCCAAGGGCGTGCTGCGCTCCGAGGTCGGGCCGACGCACCGGGATCCGGCTCACCCCGACCCTGGAGTTCGTCGCGGACGCCGTGCCCGAGAACGCCGCGCACATCGAGGACCTGCTGCGCGGTCGCCGCCCAGCGGGACGCCGACGTCGCCGCCCTCGCGGCGACGGCCCAGTACGCCGGCGACCCCGACCCGTACCGGCACGACGACTCGCCACCGTCGACGACGAGGACGACGACGACTACGAGGACGACGACGAGGCAGAGGACGACCGGGACGACGCGCACGACGCCGACGACGGCCCGGACGGCGCGCACGCCGCCGCGTCGGCGGACGGGGGCGCCGCACACCCGTGAGCCGCGCACACCGGTCGGTCGGCTCCGACGGGCTGGTCGTCGTCGACAAGCCGGCGGGCTGGACGTCGCACGACGTCGTCGACCCGGGTCCGCCGGCTCGCCGGCACCCGCAAGGTCGGCCACGCCGGCACCCTCGACCCGATGGCGACCGGCGTGCTCGTCGCTCGGGGTCGAGCGGGCGACCCGGCTGCTCACCTACCTCGTCGGCGCCGAGAAGAGCTACGAGGCGACGATCCGGCTCGGGTCCTCGACGGTGACCGACGACGCCGAGGGCGGGTCGTCGTCCGGGCCGACGCGTCGGCGGTCGAGGCCGTCACTGACGCCGCCGTCGCCGACGCCGTCCGTCGGCTGACCGGGACGATCGAGCAGGTGCCGAGCGCGGTCAGCGCCGTCAAGGTCGACGGCAAGCGGGCGTACGCGCGGGTCCGGGCGGGGGAGGACGTCGTCCTCGCCGCCAGGACGGTCAGCGTCAGCCGGTTCGATGTGGTCGACGTGCGCCGGGTCGACGCGGACGACTCTCCGTCGTCGACGTCGATGTGCGCATCGACTGCTCCTCCGGGACCTACGTCCGGGCGCTCGCCCGCGACGTCGGCGCCGCGCTCGGCGTCGGCGGCCATCTCACGGTCGCTGCGCCGGACGCCGGTCGGCCCTTACGGCCTCGACGTCGCGCGCACTCTTGACGACCTCGCCGAGAGCTTCGCCGTCGTGCCGATCGCCGCCGCGGCGCGCGCCGCGTTCCCGGTTCGCGAGCTCGACGTCGACGAGGCCCGACGCCTCGTCCACGGCCGGCGGCTCGCGGCCGTCGGTCTCGGCGAGCAGCCGACGGCCGCGTTCGCCCCCGACGGCAGCCTCGTCGCCATCATCAGCGAGACCGGCCCGACCGCCCGGCCGCTCCTCGTGCTCCAGGGATGAGAGCCGCGCGGCCGCCGCCCAGGCACAGCGGATGCTCGTTCCGCGCGGCGTGCCTCTCCTCAGCCGGCGTCAGACCCGGCCGCCGCGCCGGCTCGCCCCACCCCCCGCCGTGGCGCCCGCGGATCGCCCTGGACCGGTTCGGCCGGACCGACCTCGGTGGCGAGCCAGGCATTGAGCGGGCCGATGGCACGCCAGTCCGCGGCAACCCGGTCGACGGCCTTCGGCGTCGACAGCCAGCGTGGGCTGCCGTGCCGGCGGATGGCCGCGATGCCCTTGTGCCGGAGGAGGTCGATCCGCGGGTGCGCCGGATCGACGCCGCGCGGGGCCCGCTGCAGAGTCTCCCCGCCGAGCTCGAAGCCCTGCTCCCGCAGTGCGGCGACGACCGCGACGAGCCGTTCGCCCGCCGCGTCGTCCTCGACCGCCGCGCGGTAGCGAGCGAGCTGGTCCTTGGTCATCTGGTAGTAGCCGCCGGCGACCATGAGCCCCTCGGCGGAGATCTGGACGTAGAGCGAGTCCTGCCCCTCGCCGTGCCAGATCACCGCGCCCTGGTGGGTCTTGTGCGGCGACTTGTCCGCGCTGAAGCGGACGTCGCGGTACGGCCGGAAGACCTTCGCCTCGCCGAACTCGGGCTCGAGGGCGGCGAGCAGCGCGAGCATCGGACCACGGACGGCCCGCTCGAAGACCTCCTTGCGGTCGTTCCAGTACGCCTTGCTGTTGTCCGCCTCGAGGCCCTCGTAGAACGCGAGGGACTCGTCCGGGAAGCCCGCGAACCGCGGGAGAGCCGCCTCGTCGCCTCCCGCTGCCCGGCCTCTCGTCGATGTCGTCGTCATGCGTCGCACGTTACGCCCGGGCAGAGACACCGAGCAGGCGTCGTCCACAGCCTCCGGCCCCGGGGCGGGGTGTGGACGGCCGGGTCCGGACGGACGTCGACCCGGCCCCGGCCGCAGCGGCGCGGCGGGCGGGCGCCGCCCAGAAGTCAGCCCAGGCGCTGCAGCTGCGGCCACAGCGCCGGCCACGGCCGCGCCGCCGCCGTGCACACCCGCACCGGGACGCCCTGCTCGTCGTTCTCCAGCCCCACCCCGTCGTCGACCCGGGCGGCGACCCGGCATCCGGTGAACAGGCCGTCCAGCGGCACGTCGTCCCACCGCCCGACGAGGACGACCGGCGCCGCGGCGTCCGACGGCGGTCCCCACCACCAGTACCCGTTGTGCGCCGAGAAGACCGGCGGTAGCGGGGCACCGGCCCGCCGGGCCCGGGAGAGCGCCCCCGCCTCGCCGTAGTTCTCGGCGAGCACGACCGCCGAGGTCCGCCGGGCGGCCGGGAGCGTCGCGACGACGTCCGACACGGTGGCGACGAACCGCGGCCAGCCGACCGTCTCCCCGGCGTCGTAGTTCACCGCGAGGACGACGGGAGTCCGGGCGAGCACCCGCACCGGCAGCAGGGGCAGCACGAGGACGGCGCTCACCAGAACGTGGACGACGAGGGCGGCCGCCACGGCGCCGCGCCGCCACCGCCGTCGGTCCATCCACCGCAGCACGCCCGGGACGCCGGCCGCGACGAGCGCCGGGAGCAGCCCGATCGTGTAGTACGGCTTGCCCCCCGTGGCGACGACGAGCCCGAGCAGCACGAGGTAGGCCACGGCCAGCCAGCGGTAGGGGCGCAGCGCGGGCGACCGCAGCAGCGCCACGAGACCGACGACGAACGGGACCGCGAGAACCGGCCCGGTGAGCTCGGCCTGGAGCGGCACGACGAGCCAGCGCTCCACGCTCGTGCCGGACGACCCCTCCGCGATCGCCGCGGACAGCTCCAGCTGCGGCCGGCCGTTCGCGTTCTGCCACAACAGGTTCGGCGCCGCGAGCAGGCCGGCCAGGGCAGCCGCGAGCCACGGGCCGGACCGGCGCAGCGGCGTCCGCGGTCCGGCGGCGAGCAGCCCCACGGCGCACGCCACGAGGACGAGCACTGGCAGCGTCTTCACCTGCAGGGCGACCCCGGCCACCATGCCGACGAGCAGCCACCGGCGCCGGGACGCACCGCCGTCGCCGTGGACCGCGCGGACGAGCAGCCAGACGAGGGTCGAGGTCGCGAGCAGGTCGAACGTCGACGTCGAGAACAGGTGACCCATCGCGAGCACCGCCGAGCACAGGCCGACGACCATCGCCGTCCACTCCGCCTCGCGGGGCGTGCGGCCGAGGGCGCGGCTCGTCGCGCCGGCGACGAGGGCGACGAGCCCGACGGCGAGCGCCGGCAGGAGCCGGAACCCGGTGAGCGACCCGCCGACGACCGTGTGCCACCCCGCCGCGAGGAGCGGCACGAGGGGCGGCTGGTCGGGGTAGCCGAACGCCGGATGCCGGCCGGCCTCGACGAAGTACAGCTCGTCGCGGTGGAAGCCGTAGCGGCCGCCGAACAGTGCGAGCACGAGCGTGACCCCGAGCGCCGGGCGCCATCCGGCCGGAGCGCGCATCCCCCGATCGTAGGGGCGGTGTGCTCCCGACCCCGGCTGCGCCTGCGGCGTCCGACGCGCGGCCGGCACGCCCCGGAAGCGCCCGGAGCAGCGGTGCTGGCACAGTTGGACCGTGCAGCGGTGGCGCGACCTCAGCGACGTCCCGGCCGGGTTCGGCCCGTCGGCGGTCACGATCGGCAACTTCGACGGCGTGCACCGCGGGCACCAGTCGGTCCTCGGCCGCCTCGTCGACACCGCCCACGCCCAGGGCCTCGCAGCCGTCGCCATCACCTTCCACCCGCACCCGCTCGCCGTGCTCCACCCCGAGCGCGCGCCCGCCCCGCTCACGACCCTGGCGTGCCGGCTCGACCTGCTAGCGGGCTGCGGGCTCGACGCCGTCCTCGTCATGGAGTTCACCCGGGCGCTCGCGACGTGGAGCCCGCAGCGCTTCGTCGACGAGGTGCTCGTCGCGTGCCTCGGCGCCCGGCTCGTGGTCGTCGGCCACGACATGCGGTTCGGGCACCGCAACTCCGGCGACGCCGGCACGCTGCGCGAGCTGGGAGCGCACCGCGGCTTCGCCGTCGACCTCGTGGACGACCTCGGCTCGACCGACGCCGAGCACCCTGCGGGCCGCCGGTGGTCCTCGACGTGGGTCCGCGCCCTCCTCGCCGAGGGGGACGTCGAGACCGCCTCCGAGGTGCTCGGGCGGCCGCACCGGGTGACCGGGACGGTCGTCCACGGCGACCACCGCGGTCGCGGGCTGGGGTATCCGACGGCGAACCTCGGGCGGGACAGCGTCGGGCTCGTCCCGGCGGACGGCGTGTACGCGGGGTGGCTCGTCCGGCTCGGCCTTCCCGAGGACGACGTGGACCGCCGGCTGCCCGCGGCCGTCTCGATCGGCACCAACCCGACGTTCGACGGGCACGAGCGCCGCGTCGAGGCCTACGTCCTGGACCGGGACGACCTGGACCTCTATGGCGAGACGGTGGCCGTCGAGCTCGTCCGTCGGCTGCGGCCCACCCTGCGTTTCGACGGGGTCAGGGCGCTCGTGGAGCAGATGCGGGCGGACGTCGAGGAGTGCCGCTCCGTGCTGCGGGCGGGCGCCGCGACCCCGTGAGGGACGCGGCGGCCGTCCCCGCCGCCGACCCGGCGACGACGGTCCGGGACGCCGCCGCGTACCGCGAGCAGTTCTTCGCCGAGCTCGACACCGAGCTCGAGCGCGCGGTCGGCGTCCGAGCGGTCCACCCGCACCGCGACGAGGCAGCTCGGGAGGCCGTCGGGAGGCCGCCGGGGACGCCGCCCGCCGCGCCGTGACCTGCACCGATTCGGTGACCTCGGGCACCGGCTGGTACCGTGGGCGGTGCCGTCAGATCGGCCGCGGACCGATAGAGCCCGGGTGAACGTGCCCCGGAGCGCCGCGCAACGAGTTCACGAAGGAGCACTGTGGCACTCGACGCCGCCAGCAAGCAGAAGATCATGGCCGAGTACGCGACCGCCGAGGGCGACACCGGCTCCCCCGAGGTCCAGATCGCGATGCTCACGCAGCGGATCAAGGACCTCACCGAGCACCTCAAGACCCACAAGCACGACCACCACAGCCGTCGCGGCCTGCTGATCCTCGTCGGTCAGCGCCGCCGGCTGCTGCAGTACCTGCAGCGCACCGACATCGCGCGCTACCGCTCCCTGATCGAGCGCCTCGGCCTGCGCCGGTGACCACTCGGGCCGCGGTTCCCCTCGGGGGCCGCGGCCCTGCCGCACCGGTGCCCGGCCGGTCCGGACCTCGCGTCCGGGCGTCCGCACCACCCGCCGGCGGCATCCCGCCACCGGCACGGCACACCACCACCAGGAGCGTCGGGTTCTCCGCAGCGCCGGTCCTCGGTAGTGGTCCCCGGGACGCGCCGCACGGCGGTCGCCCCGAGGGCCTCGATCGAAGACCGGACCCCACGCCCGGACGAACCAGGCGCTCCGTGACGACGGACGACGGGCACGACGCCCGCGTCGCAGAACGGAGAGTGACTCTCACGTGGAGGGTCCCGAGATCACCTTCGCCGAGGCCGTCATCGACAACGGCATCGTTCGGCACTCGCACCATCCGGTTCGAGACCGGCCGGCTGGCCCGGCAGGCCGCCGGTTCCGCGGTCGTCTACCTGGACGGCGAGTCGATGCTCCTGTCGACGACCGACGGCCGGCAAGAACCCCAAGGACCAGTTCGACTTCTTCCCGCTGACGGTCGACGTCGAGGAGCGGATGTACGCCGCGGGTCGGATCCCCGGCTCGTTCTTCCGCCGCGAGGGCCGGCCCTAGCACGGACGCGATCCTCACCTGCCGGCTGATCGACCGGCCGCTGCGCCCGTCGTTCGTCAAGGGCCTGCGCAACGAGATCCAGGTCGTCGTCACGGTCCTGTCGCTGAACCCGGACGACCTGTACGACGTCGTCGCGATCAACGGCGCCTCGATGTCCACCCAGCTCGCCGGCCTGCCGTTCAGCGGCCCGATCGGCGGCGTCCGGGTCGCGCTCGTCGACGGCCAGTGGGTCGCGTTCCCGCGGCACAGCGAGCTCGAGCGCGCCGTCTTCGACATGGTCGTCGCCGGCCGGATCGTCACGACGAAGGACGGCGGCCACGATGTCGCGATCATGATGGTCGAGGCCGAGGCCACCGAGACGTCGTGGGACCTCATCAAGAACCAGGGCGCAGGGCGCCCCGACCGAGGAGGTCGTCGCCGCCGGCCTGGAGGCCGCCAAGCCGTTCATCGCGACGCTGTGCACGCGCGCAGCTGCAGGTCGCCGAGAAGGCCGCCAAGCCGACCGCGGAGTTCCCGCTCTTCCCGGACTACCAGGACGACGTCTACGACGCCGTCGAGGCCGCGTCGACCGCCGACCTCGCCGCGGCACTGCACGATCGCCGGCAAGCAGGAGCGCGAGAGCCGGCTCGACGAGATCAAGGAGGCCGTCAAGGGCCAGCTCGCCGAGCAGTTCGCCGGCCGCGAGAAGGAGGTCTCGGCGGCCTACCGCTCGCGTGACCAAGAAGCTCGTCCGGCAGCGGATCCTGCGCGACAAGGTCCGCATCGACGGTCGTGGCCTGGCCGACATCCGCACGCTCTCCGCCGAGGTCGAGGTCATCCCGCGGGTGCACGGCTCGGCGCTCTTCGAGCGCGGCGAGACCCAGATCCTGGGCGTCACGACGCTGAACATGCTCCGGATGGAGCAGCAGCTCGACACGCTCGCCCCGGAGACCCGCAAGCGCTACATGCACAACTACAACTTCCCGCCGTACTCGACCGGTGAGACCGGCCGGGTCGGCTCGCCGAAGCGCCGCGAGATCGGCCACGGCGCGCTCGCCGAGCGGGCCCTGGTGCCGGTGCTGCCGACGCGCGAGGAGTTCCCGTACGCGATCCGCCAGGTCTCCGAGGCGCTCAGCTCCAACGGGTCGACGTCGATGGGCTCGGTCTGCGCCTCGACCCTGTCGCTGCTCAACGCCGGCGTGCCGCTGCGGGCACCGGTCGCGGGCATCGCGATGGGCCTCGTCTCCGACACCGTCGACGGCGAGACGCCGTACGCGGCCCTCACCGACATCCTCGGTGCCGAGGACGCGTTCGGCGACATGGACTTCAAGGTCGCCGGCACCCGCGAGTTCGTCACCGCGATCCAGCTCGACACCAAGCTCGACGGCATCCCGGCGTCGGTGCTCGCCGGTGCGCTGACCCAGGCCCGGGACGCGCGGCTGCACATCCTCGACGTCATGAACGAGGCCATCGACGGGCCCGGACGAGATGTCGCCGTACGCTCCGCGCGTCATCACGGTCAAGGTCCCGGTGGACAAGATCGGCGAGGTCATCGGCCCGAAGGGCAAGATGATCAACCAGATCCAGGACGACACCGGCGCCGACATCTCGATCGAGGACGACGGCACGGTCTACATCGGTGCGACCGACGGCCCGTCGGCCGAGGCGGCGCGGGCCGCGATCAACGCGATCGCGAACCCGACGATGCCCGAGGTCGGCGAGCGGTACATGGGCACCGTCGTCAAGACGACGACGTTCGGCGCGTTCGTCTCGCTGCGTGCCGGGCAAGGACGGCCTGCTGCACATCTCGCAGATCCGCAAGATGGTCGGCGGCAAGCGGGTCGAGAACGTCGAGGACGTCCTCGCGGTCGGCCAGAAGGTCCAGGTCGAGATCTCCGAGATCGACCCGCGCGGCAAGCTCTCGCTGATCCCCGTGCTCGCCGAGGCCGAGGCTGGCACGGCCGAAGGCGCGACGCCGCGGAGCCCGAGCACGCCGGCGCCAACGCCTGACGTGGCGGTTCCGACTCCCGCTCGTCGCCGCTGGGCCCCGCAGGGCCCGCCGAGCAGATCGTCACCGGGGAGGCGGGCGGCGCCGTCGTGCGCCGTACCGTCCTCCCCGGCGGCGTCCGGGTGCTGACCGAGGCGATGCCCGGCACTGCGTTCGGCAACCGTTCGGCTGCTGGGTCGGCGTCGGCTCGCGGGACGAGGCCGACGGCCGGCTCGGCTCGACGCACTTCCTCGAGCACCTGCTCTTCAAGGGCACCGCGCGGCGCACGGCGATGGACATCGCGTCGGCGTTCGACGCCGTCGGCGGCGAGGCCAACGCCGTCACCGGCAAGGAGCACACCTGCTACTACGCGCGGGTGCTCGACGAGGACATCCCGCTGGCCGTCGACGTGCTCGCCGACATGGTCACCTCGGCGCCCGGCTCGACGCCGAGGACGTCGAGAGCGAGCGCGGGGTCATCCTCGAAGAGCTCGCGATGAACGACGACGACCCGAGCGACGTCGTCCACGAGCGGTTCGCCGAGGCTCGTCCTCGGCGAGCACCCGCTCGGTCGCCCGATCGGCGGCACCGCCGGACACGATCGAGGCGGTCGGCGCGCGACGACATCGCCGACCACTACCGACGCCACTACACCGCGCCTGGGCTCGTCGTCACCGCCGCCGGCGGGATCGACCACGACGCGCGTCTGCGCGCTCGTCGCCGAGCACGTCGCCACGTCCCGATGGGCGTGGCCGTCCCGACCGGACGGCGTCCGCGCCGCTGCCGCGCCGGCCGTCACCGCGCGGCGTCGGTCCGGATCGACGCGCGGGGCCGCACCGTCGTGGTTCGCCGGCCGACGGAGCAGGCCAACGTCGTACTCGGCACGACCGGGCTCACCGCCACCGACGAGCGCCGGTACGTCATGAGCGTGCTCAACGCCGTCCTCGGCGGCGGGATGAGCAGCCGGCTGTTCCAGGAGGTGCGGGAGAAGCGCGGGCTGGCCTACTCGGTGTACTCGTTCGCCTCCGGCTACTCCGACTCCGGCTACTTCGGCCTGTACGCGGGCTGCGCGCCGGCCAAGGTCGACGAGGTCCTCGCACTGCTGCGGCGCCGAGCTGGAGCGGCTCGCCGCGGACGGTGTCGACGGCGAGGAGCTGCGCCGCGCCCACGGCCAGATCTGCGGCGGGCTGGTGCTCGGCCTGGAGGACTCCGGGTCGCGGATGTCCCGGCTGGGCAAGGCCGAGCTCGTGCACGGTGAGTTCGCCGACCTCGACGAGTCGCTCGCCCGGGTCCGGGCGGTGACCGCCGAGCAGGTCCGCAAGCTCGCCGTCGACCTCGCCGGCCCGGCCGCGCTCGCTCGCCGTCGTCGGCCCGTTCGACCCCGACCGCGCGTTCGCGACGGCCGGCGCGGGCGAGGACTGATGGCCACTCCGACCGCGCACGCGACCACGCCGACGAGGCCGGCGACGAAGGTCGCGGTCATCGGCGCGCGGGGCCGGATGGGCCGGCAGGTGTGCGCCGCGGTCGAGGCTGCCGACGGACTCGAGCTCGGGCCGCGGATCGACGTCGGCGACGACCTCGACGCGCTGGCGGACGCCGACGTCGCCGTCGTCTTCTCCGTGCCGGACGTCGTGGTCGAGCACACGCTCGCCTGCGTCGGAACGGTGTGCACGCCGTCGTCGGGACGACCGGCTGGACGGCGAGGCGGCTCGGACACGGTCCGGGCGGCGCTCGCCGGCGCTCCCGGCGTCGGCGTGCTCGTCGCGCCGAACTTCGCCCTCGGCGCGGTGCTGCTCATGCGGTTCGCGGCGATGGCCGCGCCGCACTTCGAGTCCGTCGAGGTCATCGAGCTGCACCACCCGGACAAGGTGGACGCCCCCAGCGGCACCGCCCGGCACACCGCCGAGATGATCGCCGCGGCCCGGCCGGACGCCGGGATGGGCGCCGGTCCCGGACGCGACGACGACCGCCCTGGACGGCGCCCGCGGCGCCGACGTCGACGGGGATCCGGGTGCACGCCGTGCGGCTGCGCGGCCTCGTCGCCCACGAGGAGGTGCTCCTCGGCGGGCCGGGGGAGCAGCTGACCCTGCGGCACGACTCCTTCGACCGGGCGTCGTTCATGCCCGGGATGCTGCTCGGCGTCCGGACCGTCGCGAGCCGCCCGGGGCTGACCGTCGGCCTGGAGAACTACCTCGGGAGCTGACGCTCGCGGGAGGTTGGGAGACAGGGTGCGGGCACGCTGGACGGCGTTCGTCCTCGCGGGCGTCGTCGTCGTCTACCTCGTCGCCCTCGGCTGGCGGGGCGTGCTCCTCCTCGGATCGGACAGCGCCGCCGGCGTCGGGCTCGGGGTCGGGCTCCTCGTGCTGCCGGTCCTCGGCGCGTGGGCCGTGCTGCGCGAGCTGCGGTTCGGCCGGGACACCGAGCGGCTCGGCGGCGAGCTCGCGGCGTCCGGCGGCCTCCCCGTCGACGACCTGCCGCGGCGGCCGTCCGGCCGGGTGGATCGGGCCGCCGCGGATACCCTCTACGAGCGCCGCCGGTCCGACGTCGACGCGGCGCCGCAGGACTGGGGCGCCTGGTTCCGGCTCTCGCTCGCCTACGACGCGGCCGGGGACCGGCGCCGGGCGCGCGCCGCGATGCGGCACGCCGTCCGGCTCCACGACGGCGCCGAGGGCTGACCGCCACGTCGGGTCCAGCAGCCGTGCGGCGGCCTGGCCCGTCAGCGCCGTCCGCGGACCGAGCGGGCCCGCCGCCGCACCCGGCCGACGACGACCCCGAGCAGGTCCCGGGTCGTCACGTCGCAGACCCGGCGCTCGGCGACCGGCCGGGCGGCCGCGGACGCCCCGAAGTCCGCACCGCGGCCCAGCGCGGCCGAGACGAGCCCCTCGAGCGTCCGGACGGCGACCTCGACGGGGACCTGCTCGACGGCCTCGTGGTTCTCGTCGAGGCCAACGCCGCGGCGCGCGGCCGGCTGCGCGAGCGCCGGGAGGTCGCCGAGGACCCGGACCCCGGTCTCGGCGATCTCGGCGATGTGCCGCTTCGCCTCCTCGTCGGCGCGGTCTGCGGCCCAGTCGGGCAGCCGCAGCCGCGGCTCGCGCTCGGCGGGACGGCGTTCGGCGAGGAGCCGGGCGGCGGCGCCCCGGGCGACGAGCCGTTCGTAGTCGGCCCACGGGACCGTGTGCGGCTGCAGGCCCGCGTTGAGCCGCCGGAAGAGCTCGATCTCCGGCACCGACAGCCCGCGGTTCGCCGACCCGCCGGCGTCGGGGTCGCCGAGCAGCCCGTCGGGAAGCCCGAGGAGCGCCTCGAAGGCCTCGACGACGAAGCGGGGGTGGGCCGGGTCGAGCGCGACGACCGTGACGTTCTCCGGCCCGACCGCGGCCGCCCAGCGCCGGACGAGGCCGCCGTGGTCGTGCCGCACGTGGAACCGCTCGACGGTCTGCGGTGGACGCGGCCGCGCGAGCACCTCCTCGAGCCACGCGTCGAAGGGCCGGCTGCTGCCTGCCTTGGCGTGCTCCTGCCAGATCGACGGGAGCATTGCGCCGTAGCTGCGCAGCGTGACGACGACATGGGTCCGCGGCCCGATCGCCTCGGCGAACCGGCGTGCCGCCGCGTCGTCGGCGCCCGCGGCGAACTCGTGGCCGAAGAGCACCCGCCGGGACGTCTCGGCCTCGACCTCGGCCATGAGCTCGTCCCAGTGCCGCATGTCCGGCGGTTCCGCCGCCCAGCCGATCCGGCGTCCCACGAAAGCGGCGACCGCGGAGCGCTGGCTGCGGGCGCGCCCCGGGTAGCGCACGCCGTGCTCGAGCAAGGTTGCGCGCCGGGCAGCGGCCGCGTTCTGGACGGCCGTCGTCGCGGTCTTCGGCGGCCCGATGTGGAACAGCCGGACCCGTTCGGGCAGGGGGACGCCCTCAACCGTCGTCACGCCTGGACTCTAACGAAACACGCCTGGACTCTAACGAAAGGGCTCTGCGGCACCCCACCCGGCGGCGTGCCATGGACGCGTCGCACGACGACGTGCTCACGTGAGGACCCGCAGCCCGGCCGCCACCGCGGCGGCCGCGAGGACGACGACGACGAAGGGCGCCCGGCGTACGAGAAGGACCGCCGCCACCGCGACCGCGGGCACCCTGGCGTCGACGACGACCCGCCCGTCGGTGACGAGGGCCTGGACGGCGAGCAGCGCCGACAGCAGCGCGACGGTGACGAGCGAGGCCACCCGGACCACGCGCGGCCGCTCGAGGAGCTCGTGCGGCACGAGGTAACCGGCCAGCTTGGCCCCGTAGCAGACGGCCCAGCCGGCGAGCACGACGGCCCAGCCGGTCACGGTGCCGCCGTCCGGCGCCGCGGCCCGTCACCGCCGGGGTCCCGCGGGCCGGCCCAGCCGGCGGCAACCCCGACGAGGACGGCGGCGAGCACGGGCACTCCCGCCGGGGCGACCGGGACGAGCGCCAGCGCGAGCGCGACGGCCGTGGCGGCGACCCCGCGCGGCCGGACCGCGGTCAGCCGCGGCCACAGCAGCGCGAGGAACGCCGCGGCCGCGGCGGCGTCGAGGCCGTAGCGGCGGGGGTCGCCGAGAGTATCGCCGACGAGGGCGCCGAGCAGGGTGGCCGCGTTCCAGAAGACGAACACCGAGAGCCCGGCGGCCCAGAAGCCGACCCGGACGAGGTCGGGCCGCCCCGGGGCGAGCGCCGTCTGCGCCGTGCCCACCGCCGTCGACTCGTCGATCGTCAGGTGCGCGGCGAGCAGCCGTCGCCACCGTCGGGCGCGAAGCAGCGGGGCCATCTGGAGGCCGTAGAAGCCGTTGCGGGCGCCGAGGAAGCCGGCCGCCGCGATCGCCGCCGCGCCGCTGCCGCCCGCCCCGACGATGCCGATGAACGCGAACTGCGACCCGCCGGTGAACATGAGCACGCTCAGGGCGGACGTCTGGAGGACCGACAGCCCGGCCGCGACCGACAGGGCCCCGAAGGAGATCGCGTAGGCCCCAGACGCGACGCCGACGGACAGGGCCTGCCGCCACACGGCGCGACGGGCGGCGTCGGTCACGGCTCGGAGTCTGCCGCACCGCGCTCCCGGTCCGGGCGCGGGGCCGGGTCCGACGCCCGGTCCGGTGCCCGTTCGGTGGCCCCGTCCTGGGCGGGGTCGGCGTCCTCGGGTCGGGGCGTGAGCCCGCTCCGGATGACGCTCCCGGCCGCGCAGCGGCCGGCCGCCGCGGCGAGCGCCTCGAGCGGTCCGCGCCGTGCCGGCGCCCCGACGAGCGCGACGACGACGACCGCGAACGCGACGTGCGCGACGACCAGCGTCGGCGCGCCGACCTCGCGCAGCCAGGCCCGGTCCGCGCTCGCCCCGAGGAGCATGACGTGCAGCGCGTAGAGCGTCAGCGTCGTCGTCCCGAGGGCGACGAGCGGTGCGAGCGTGCGCCGACCGAGCCGGTGGCCGAGGGCGGCGGCCCGGTCCGCGGCCGCTGCGAGCAGGACGAGGCCGCCGAGCACCGCGAGGGCGCTGCCGGTGGTGTGGACGAGGTCCGGGGTCGTCCCGCTGTGCCGGCCGGCGGTGCCGAGCCACCACCAGGACGTCGTCGGGGACGTGCCGTACGACGACGTCGCGAGCCGGTGCAGCACGGCGTCCGGGCTCTCGCCGGTCGTCCGGCCGAGCCGGGCGGGTCCGCCGGCGGCGGCGAGGGTCAGCGCGCCGATCGCCAGGCCGGCGGCGGCGAGGACGAGCCCGGTGACCGCGACCCGGGCGGCGACCCGGCCCGACCCCAGCGCGAGCCGGCCGACGGCCAGCCCGGCGAGCAGGTAGGTGGTCCAGGTGAGGACCGGGTAGTACCCGTCGAGGACGAGCGTGCGGAGCAGGTCGCCGGGGGCGACGAAGGCGTCGGCCCAGCTGACGTTCGGGCCGGGTCCGCGCGGTGACGCCCGCCGGACGAGATGGCTCACGACGGGGGTGACGACGGCGCAGCACACGGCAGTCACCGCGAGCCGGCGCGGTCCCCAGCCGAGCACGGGGACAGCGACGAGGAAGAGCACCCCGTAGTACGCGAGGATCACCGCGGCCGGGGTCGACAGGCCGCCGACGGTGAGCCCGACGGCGGCGACGACGGCGGCGCGGGCGGCGACCGCGCGCCGAGCGCCCGCGAGGCGGCGCCCGGTCCAGGGCTGGGCGCCGCCGGTCGCGAGCGCGAGCCCGCAGCCGGCGAGGACGGCGAAGAGGGCCGAGGCGCGGCCGCCGGCGACCACGTGGGCGACCGGCACCGGATCGCCCGGGGAGCCGCCCGGCGTCACGTGGACGGCGACCATCCCGACGAGCGCGACGCCGCGCGCGGCGTCGAGCCCGGTGATCCGCGACGGGCGCACGGCCGGCTCGTCAGTCCGCGAGCGCGGCGGACAGCCGGGTCTCGCCCACGTCGCGGCCGTCCGTCGTCCGGTAGCTGCGGTGCGCGCCGTCCGGCGCCGCACCGGCGGACGCGAGGAAGTCGCGCAGCGGCGCGTCGTCGTCCGGCACCCACGCGCGCAGCCGCCTGACGCCGCCCGCCCGCAAGGTGTCCGCGCTCGCGGCGAGCAGCCGCGAACCGTGCCCGGCGCCGTGGTGCGCCGGGTCGACGGCGAGGACGACGAGGGCGCCGTCGTCGGCGTCGGCGTCCGGGTCGTCGCTCGGTGCGACCGCGGCGAACCCGACGACGGTGCCGCCGGAGCACGCGACGAGGACGGCGTGCCGCCCCGTCGGGGGATGCGTCACGGCGGCCCGCCACGGCTCGGCGAGGGCCTCGGGGGTGAGCCGGGCGAGCGCGTCGGGCTCGAGCACGCACGCGTACGCCGTCCGCCAGGCCCGGGCCTGGACGGCGCCGATCGCCACCGCGTCCGCCGCCCGGGCCGGGCGGACGGAGGCGTCCGCGACCCCGGGGGTCGTCACGTCACCGGTGTCCACACCGGAAGTCTCCCCCGGACGGCGCGGGCGCGCTGCGTGCGGTTAGCGTCGAGGGATGACCTCCCCGGGCTCCGCCGTCGACGGCGGTCCGCTGTTCGACGGCACGGTCTTCGCGGCGGTGCTCTTCGACATGGACGGCACGCTCGTCGACTCCACCGAGTCCGTGCAGCGGTCGTGGCTGCACTGGGCGGGGGAGTTCGGCGTGCCCGCCGAGCGGCTCGTCGGCTGGCACGGCGTCCCGGCGAAGCAGATCGTCGAGACGGTCGTCGACCCGACGCGCCGGGAGGAGGCTCTCGCGAGGATCGAGGCGATCGAGGTCGAGGACGCGACGAGCGGGATCGTCGTCTTCGACGGCGCCGCCGAGGCGCTCGCCGCCGTGCCGGCCGGTCGGTCGGCGATCGTCACGTCCTGCACGACAGCGCTCGCGTGGGCCCGGATCCGTGCGGCGGGGCTCGCCGCGCCCGGAATCGTCGTCACGGCGAGCGACGTCGCCGTCGGCAAGCCCGACCCGGCGCCGTACCTGCTCGGCGCGCGGCGGCTCGGCGTCGACGCGGCGCGCTGCCTCGTCGTCGAGGACGCCCCCGCGGGCCTGGCGTCCGGGCGTGCGGCCGGGGCCCTCACCCTCGGGCTACTCACGACGCACGGCCCGGCGCAGATCGAGGCCCACGCCGTCGTCGGGACGCTCGCGGAGGTTCGGTTCGTCCCCGCGCCGGACGGCGTCCGCGTCGTCGCGGCGATCGACGGTGCGCCGGTCTAGGCTGCCGGACGTGGCGGACGACGTGATCCAGGCGCCCCCGGACCGGCTGTCGGTGCACGTGGCGGGGCCGGCGGTGGACGACCAGTACGAGCGGCTGCTCCGGCGGATCCTCGAGACCGGGGTCGCGAAGGGCGACCGCACCGGGACCGGCACCGTCAGCAGCTTCGGCGAGCGGCTGCGCTACGACCTGAGCCGCGGCTACCCCCTGGTCACGACGAAGCGGGTCCACTTCCGGTCCCTCGCCGTCGAGCTCCTGTGGTTCCTCCGCGGGGAGACGAACGTCCGCTGGCTGCAGGAGCAGGGAGTGACGATCTGGGACGAATGGGCCTCCGAGACGGGTGAGCTCGGCCCGGTGTACGGCAAGCAGTGGCGGTCGTGGCCGACGCCGTCCGGCACGGTCGACCAGATCTCCGAAGTGCTCCGGACCCTTCGCGCAGACCCCGACTCCCGACGGATGATCGTCTCGGCGTGGAACGTCGCCGAGCTGCCGCAGATGGCGCTCGCCCCGTGCCACCTGCTCTTCCAGTTCTACGCGGCGGCCGGCCGGCTCTCGTGCCAGGTCTACCAGCGCAGCGCGGACATGTTCCTCGGTGTCCCGTTCAACATCGCGAGCTACGCCCTCCTGACCCACCTCGTCGCGCAGCAGGTCGGGCTCGTGCCCGGTGACCTGGTCTGGGTCGGCGGCGACTGCCACGTCTACTCCAACCACGTGAGGCAGGTCGAGGAGCAGCTGAGCCGCGAGCCGTACCCGTTCCCGCGGATCGAGGTGGCGCCCGCGCCGTCGCTCTTCGACTACACGTACGAGCACCTCCGGCTCGTCGGCTACGAACACCACCCCGCGCTGCGGGCGCCGGTGGCCGTGTGACGGTCGGGCTCGTCTGGGCGGAGAGCCGGGACGGGTTCATCGGCCGCGGCGGCGCCCTCCCCTGGCACCTGCCGGAGGACCTCGCCCACTTCTCCCGTCTCACCGCCGGCTCCGTCGTCGTCATGGGTCGGCGGACCTGGCAGTCGCTGCCCGTCCGGTCCCGGCCGCTGCCCGGCCGGACGAACGTCGTCCTCACCCGCAGCCCGGACCTGGTCGCGCCGGGGGCCGAGATGCTCGGCGGCGTCGACGACGTCCTCGCCCGGTACCCCGAGCTCTGGGTCATCGGCGGTTCGGGCGTCTACGCGGCGTTCCTCGACGTCGCGACGACGGCGGTCGTCACCACGGTCGACGTGGACGTCGACGGCGACGTCCCGGCGCCCGTGCTCGGTGCGGGGTGGTCGCTCGCGCGGCGGGAGCCGGTGCAGGGGTGGAGCCTGTCGACGACGGGGCTGTCCTTCGCGATCTCCACGATGTGCTACGTGACGCAGGTCACAGTGCCCCGCGTGGACCCCGTGTAACACCTGCGGCGCCCCCGTCGATGACAGGGTGAACCTCGGCGCTGCGCGGACCCCCGAGCGGGCAGCGCCGAGGTTCGACGACGTCCGGTCGGGTGAGCGACCCGGCCGGTCGTCGGCCCGTCGGGCGGTACCGTTAGCGCCATGCGCGAGCCCACTGCAGCCCGACCCTTCGGGGCGGTGCTCACCGCGATGGTCACGCCCTTCACGCCGGACGGCGAGGTCGACCTCGCCGCGGCCCAGGCGCTCGCGACGCACCTCGTGGACACCGGGCACGACGGGCTCGTCGTCTCCGGGACGACGGGGGAGTCGCCGACGACGACGGACGCCGAGAAGGAGGCGCTGCTGCGCGCCGTCCTCGAGGCCGTCGGTGACCGGGCGCGCGTCGTCGCAGGCGTCGGGACGAACGACACCCGGCACTCCGTCGAGCTCGCGCAGGAGGCAGCCAAGACCGGCGTGCACGGGCTGCTCGTCGTCACGCCGTACTACAACAAGCCGCCGGCCGACGGCCTCGTCGCGCACTTCACGACCGTCGCGGACGCCACCGACCTGCCGGTCATGGTGTACGACATCCCCGGCCGCACCGGGGTGCGGATCACGACCCCGGTGCTGCTCCGGCTCGCCGAGCACCAGCGCATCGTCGCGGTCAAGGAGGCGACCGGCGACCTCTTCGCCGGCTCGGACGTCATGTCCCGCACCGACCTCGTGTACTACTCCGGTGACGACGCGCTGAACCTCGCGTGGCTCGCGCACGGCGCCGCGGGCGTGGTCAGCGTCGTCGGGCACGTCGCGGGCGTGCAGTACGCCGAGATGGTCCGGGCGATGGACGCCGGGGACGTCGCCGGTGCCCGCGCGGTCCACGACCGGCTCATCCCCGCCGTCACCGCGATCATGACGAGGACGCAGGGTGCGATCATGGCGAAGGCCGCCCTCGAGCTCCAGGGCGTGCTCACCAACCGGGTGACCCGGCTGCCGCTGCTGCCCGCGACCGACGAGCAGGTCGCCGGCCTGCGCCCCGACCTCGTGGCGGCGGGCCTGCTGTGAGTCACCCGCACCCCGAGCTCGGGCCGCCGCCCGAGCTGCCCGTCGGTGGCCTGCGCGTCGTCCCGCTCGGCGGGCTCGGCGAGGTCGGCCGGAACATGGCCGTCCTCGAGCACGCCGGCAGGCTGCTCGTCATCGACTGCGGTGTGCTGTTCCCGGAGGACCACCAGCCCGGCGTCGACCTCATCCTCCCGGACTTCGGGTATATCGCCGACCGGCTCCACGACATCGTCGCCGTCGTGCTCACCCATGGCCACGAGGACCACATCGGCGCCGTCCCGTACCTGCTGCGGCTGCGCGACGACATCCCGCTGATCGGCTCCCAGCTCACCCTCGCGCTCGTCGAGGCCAAGCTCCGAGAGCACCGGATCACGCCGCTGACCCTCGCCGTGACCGAGGGCCGGGTCGAGCGGCTCGGCCCGTTCGAGTGCGAGTTCGTCGCGGTGAACCACTCGATCCCCGACGCGCTCGCGGTCGCCGTCCGGACCGGTGCCGGCACCGTTCTGCACACCGGCGACTTCAAGATGGACCAGCTCCCGCTCGACGGGCGCATCACCGACCTGCGCGCGTTCGCCCGGCTCGGCGAGGCCGGCGTCGACCTGTTCATGGTCGACTCGACCAACGCTGAAGTGCCCGGCTTCACGACGTCGGAACGCGAGATCACCCCCGTCCTCGACGGGGTCTTCGCCGCGGCCGAGCGCCGAATCATCGTCGCGAGCTTCGCCTCACACGTGCACCGGGTGCAGCAGGTCCTCGACTCCGCGGTGTCGCACGGCCGACGGGTCGCGCTCGTCGGCCGGTCGATGGTCCGGAACATGGGCGTCGCGAAGGACCTGGGGTACCTCTCGGTGCCCGACGGTGTCCTCGTCGACATCAAGGCCGTCGACGACCTGCCGGACGACGAGGTCGTCCTGATGTGTACCGGAAGCCAGGGCGAACCGATGGCGGCGCTGTCCCGGATGGCGAACCGCGACCACCGGGTGCTGGTCGGGCGGGGCGACACCGTGGTCCTCGCGTCGTCCCTCATCCCCGGCAACGAGAACGCGGTCTACCGGGTTATCAACGGCCTCACCCGGCTCGGCGCCAAGGTCGTCCACCAAGGCAACGCGCGGGTCCACGTCTCCGGGCACGCGAGCGCGGGCGAGCTCCTCTACTGCTACAACATCGTCCGGCCGCGCAACGTCATGCCTGTCCACGGCGAGACCCGGCACCTCGTGGCGAACGGAGAGCTCGCGGTGAAGACGGGCGTCCCCGAGGACCGGGTCGTCCTCGCCGAGGACGGCGTCGTCGTCGACCTCGTCGACGGCGTCGCGAAGGTCGTCGGGGCCGTCGAGTGCGGCTACGTCTACGTCGACGGCGCGAGCGTCGGCGAGATCACCGAGGTCGACCTCAAGGACCGCCGGATCCTCGGCGAGGAGGGCTTCATCTCCATCGTCGTCGTCGTGGACTCCGGCAGCGGCAAGGTCATCGCCGGCCCGGACATCCACGCCCGCGGGTTCGCCGAGGACGACGGCGTCTTCGACGAGGTCCGCCCCCGGGTCGCGGACGCGATCGCGGAGGCGGTGTCGACGGGCATGACCGACGCCTACCAGCTGCAGCAGGTCGTCCGCCGCGTCGTCGGCCGCTGGGTCAACGAGTCCTACCGGCGCCGACCGATGATCATCCCCCTCGTCGTCGAGGCCTAGTGGGCGAGAACGGCGGGCGGGCCGGCCGCCCGGACCGGCGCGCGAGCACGCACTCCCCTCGTCTGCCGGCGAGGAGGGACGACGGCGTCGAGGTGCATCCGCCGCTCGAGCCGGCCGTGAGGCCGGGTGTCGTCTGCGTCGGCGGCGCCGTCGTCGATCGGCTCCTCCACCTGCTCGAGCCGCCGATGCCGGCGACGTCCAACCCGGCCCGCGCGGCGGCCTCCTACGGCGGCGTCGCCCGCAACGTCGCGGAGAACCTCGCACGGCTCGGGGTCGACGTCGCCCTCGTGTCGTGCGTCGGGGACGACATCGCGGCGCCTGCCCTGCTCGCCCACGCGGCTGCGGCGGGTGTGGACGTCTCGGGGGTGCGTCGGGTGCCGGGTTCGTCGACCGCGGAGTACGTCGCGGTGCTCACGCCGTCCGGGGAGCTCGAGATCGGCGTGGCCGCGATGGACGTCCTCGACCGCGTCGTCGCAGACGACCTCACCGGCGTGCTCGCGCGGCGCGACGCGGCCTGGGTCTTCCTCGACTGCAACCTCACCCCGCAGGCGCTCGCCGGCTGTGTCGCGACCGCCCGGACGGCCGGGGCCCGGGTCGCCGCCGACGCGGTGTCGACGGCGAAGGCGGTCCGGCTGCCCGCCGACCTCTCCGGCGTCGACATCCTCTTCTGCAACCTGGACGAGGCGCGTGCCCTCGCCGAGACGTTCGGCGGGGCCGCCGTCACGGACGTCGCGGGGGAGGAGACCGAGCTCGCCGCGGCGCCGGTGCGCCGCGGTGCCGGTGCCGTCGTCCTCACCCGGGGACCGCGCGGCCCGCTCGTCGTGACCGGCACCCGGGCGGCGGCGCTCGGGACCGTGCCCCAGGACGCCGTCGACGTGACCGGCGCCGGCGACGCCCTCGTCGCGGGCACTCTCGCCGGCCTCCTCGCCGGTGACACCCTCACCGAGGCGGTGGTGCTGGGCGTCCGGCTCGCCGCGCTCACGGTGCTCAGCGAGCACAGCGTCCGGCCCGACCTGCGCGAGGCACTGCGTGCGAGCGGGTACTCCGGGGGCGACCGCGCGCGGCAGGACGGGACGGACGAAGGATAGCCACGATGACGCAGAGCACGGTCCGGCACGGCGAGGCCCCCGGCGCGGTCCAGACGTCGCCCCCGGTCGCGGCGGCGCTCGCCGCGGGCGTGCCCGTCGTCGCCCTGGAGTCGACGATCATCACGCACGGCATGCCGTACCCGGAGAACCTCGCGACGGCCCGGGGGGTCGAGGATGTGGTCCGCGAGCACGGCGCCACCCCGGCGACGATCGCCGTTCTCGACGGGCGTCCCCGGGTCGGACTCGATGACGCGGCGTTCGAGCGACTCGCCACGGCGGCCGAGGCGTCGGACGGCGCGGACGGCGGGATCGCCAAGGCGTCCCGCCGGGACCTGCCCGCCCTCGTCGCGCACGGGGCGACCGCGGGCACGACGGTCGCGGCGACGATGTACCTCGCCCACCTCGCGGGGATCGGCATCTTCGCGACCGGCGGGATCGGCGGCGTCCACCGCGGGGCCGAGCGCACCTTCGACGTATCGGCCGACCTCGACGAGCTCGGCGCGACGCCCGTCGCCGTCGTATGCGCCGGGGCCAAGTCGATCCTCGACCTGTCGAAGACGCTCGAGGTGCTCGAAACCCGCGGCGTCCCGGTGATCGGCGTCGGCACCGACGAGTTCCCCGCGTTCTTCTCCCGGACGTCCGGGCTGCCCGTCGACCACCGGGTCGACAGCCCGGACGAGCTGGCCGCGATCCTCGTCGAGCACCGTCGGCTCGCCCAGCGCGGCGGCGTCCTCGTCGCCAACCCGATCCCCGAGGCGGACGCGATCCCCGCCGCGGAGATCGACGACCGGGTCGGTGAGGCGCTCGCGGACGCCGTGCGGGCCGGGGTGACCCGCAAGGAGGTCACCCCCTACCTGCTCGCCCGGATCAACGAGCTCACCGGCGGCCGCAGTCTCACCGCGAACATCGCGCTCGTGCGGAACAACGCGGCCTTCGCCGCCCGGACGGCGGTCGCGCTGGCCCGGCTCGGTGGCTGAGCCCGGCGCCGGCACGGTCGAGCGGTTCCTGGACGGGACCGAGGCCGTGCACCCTGCGTGATCGCGTCATCCCACCCGGCCGGCAGTCGGCCGGCCGGCCACGGCGTGTGACACCTGTGGCACGAGTGAAGTTCCCGTAGTCTCGCGACCATGGCGACCCGCACGTCTACCCCCGGCGGGCGCGCCCCGGACGGTCCGAGCCGCAACGGCGCGCGCGGGTCGTCGGGGCGCACCGTGGCGACCGGTGGTTCCGGCACGGACGGGCGCGCGACGTCCGCCACCGGCCGGACGACGTCCCGCTCCGGCGGGACGACCAGTAGCGGCCGGCGATCGGGCACCGGCAGGGGCGGCACCCGCTCGTCGCGGCCGGCCGGTCGCTACCCGCGCAGGGTCGGGCCGCCGTGGCCGGTCCGCGCCGTCGGCGCGGTGTGGATGGGGACGGCGCACCTCGTCGGCGGCACCGCCCGCCGGATCGGAACCGGCGCCCGCGACCTCGACCCGGCGCACCGCCGGGACGGCCTCGGCTTCTTCCTCATCGGCCTGTCGATCATCGTCGCCGCCCGCGAGTGGTGGGGGCTGCAGGGTCGGTTCGGGGACGGCATCCACGCCGTCGTCGCCGGTACGTTCGGACGCGTCGGGCTCGTCGTCCCGCTCGTGCTGCTCGGGCTCGGCGTCCGGTTGCTGCGCCACCCGGACCGGGTCCACGCGAACAACCGGGTCGTCGTCGGCCTGCTCGCGATGACGGTCTCCGCGACCGGTCTGGTGCACCTCGCGTCGGGCCTGCCGTCGCCGCCGTCCGGCGCGACGACGATGCGCGCCGCAGGCGGGATGATCGGCTACCTCGCGTCGTCGCCGCTGGAGTCAGCGGTGACGCCGTACGCCGCCGTCCCGCTGCTCGCGCTCCTGGCGTCCTTCGGTCTCCTCGTCATCACCGCGACCCCGGTGCACGCCATCCCCGAGCGGCTGCGGTACCTCCACGACCGGCTCACCGGAACCGTGCACCCCGACGGTCCGGACGTCGACGACAGCGACCTGACATCCGGCCGGCACGCACTGCGCCGGCGGCGCAGGGTGGCCCAGGGCGACGACGAGGGCTTCGTCGGCGACGAGGCGTACGAGAAGGCCATCGTCACCGCCGCGGGCAAGGGCAGGGCCGCCGGCGGGACGCCCCGGCCGGGGGAGAAGCGCCCGACCGGGCTCGACGAGGCGCTCGCCGCCGCGCGGGCCGGCGTCCTCGACGGCAAGGATGTCGAGGACGGCGCCGGCCGTCCGGGACCCTCGGCCGGGTCGACGTCCGGGACCGGGGGACGCGCCGCGGTCGCCGACGGCGCAGACGCCGTGCCCGGTGTCGTCGCGAAGGGCGGGCTCGAGGCGCCGCCGACGACACAGCTGCCCCAGCGCGTCGAGCAGCTCCTGCTCGCCGGTGACGTCACGTACATGCTGCCTGCCTCCGACATCCTCGCGCCGGGCAGCGCGCCGAAGGCACGCAGCGCCGCGAACGACCGGGTCGTCGAGGCCCTGACGACGGTGCTGGACCAGTTCGAGATCGACGCGCAGGTCACCGGCTTCACCCGCGGCCCGACGGTCACCCGGTACGAGGTCGAGCTCGGGCCGGCGGTCAAGGTCGAGCGGGTCACGGCGCTGAGCAAGAACATCGCCTACGTCGTCGCGAGCGCCGACGTCCGGATCCTCTCGCCGATTCCCGGGCAAGTCCGCGATCGGCATCGAGATCCCGAACGCCGACCGCGAGACCGTCTCCCTCGGCGACGTCCTGCGCAGCCAGGCGGCGCGCAAGGTCGAGCACCCGATGATCATGGGCGTCGGCAAGGACGTCGAGGGCGGCTACGTGGTCGCGAACCTCGCGAAGATGCCGCACCTGCTCGTCGCGGGAGCCACCGGCGCCGGCAAGTCGAGCTTCGTCAACTCGATGATCACCTCGATCCTCATGCGGTCGACGCCGGACGAGGTCCGGATGATGCTCGTCGACCCCAAGCGGGTCGAGCTGACCGCGTACGAGGGCATCCCGCACCTCATCACGCCGATCATCACGAGCCCGAAGAAGGCCGCCGAGGCGCTGCAGTGGGTCGTCAAGGAGATGGACACCCGCTACGACGACCTCGCGGCGTTCGGCTACAAGCACATCGACGACTTCAACAAGGCGGTCCGTGCGGGCAAGGTCACGCCGCCCGCCGGGCAGCGAGCGCCGGCTGACGCCGTACCCCTACCTGCTCGTCATCGTCGACGAGCTCGCCGACCTCATGATGGTGGCGCCCGC
Organism: uncultured Actinomycetota bacterium; assembly: GCA_963750565.1. Taxonomy (GTDB): domain Bacteria; phylum Actinomycetota; class Actinomycetes; order Actinomycetales; family Kineosporiaceae; genus R-H-3. The sequence continues at coordinate 484,888 of CAVVRA010000005.1, forward strand.
GAGACGTCGAGGACTCGATCGTCCGGATCACCCAGCTCGCCCGGGCCGCCGGCATCCACCTCGTCCTCGCGACGCAGCGGCCGAGCGTCGACGTCGTCACCGGTCTCATCAAGGCGAACGTGCCGAGCCGGATGGCGTTCGCGACGTCGTCCGTCACCGACTCCCGGGTCGTCCTCGACCAGCCCGGGGCGGAGAAGCTCATCGGCCAGGGCGACGGGCTGTTCCTGCCGATGGGCGTGAGCAAGCCGATGCGCGTGCAGGGCGCGTGGGTCACCGAGTCCGAGATCCACAAGGTCGTCGAGCACGTCAAGGGGCAGCTCGCAGCCGAGCTACCGCGAGGACGTCGCGGTGCCGGTCGCGACGAAGCAGATGGACGACGACATCGGCGACGACCTCGAGCTGCTCGTCCAGGCCGCGGAGCTCGTCGTCACGACGCAGTTCGGGTCGACGTCGATGCTCCAGCGCAAGCTGCGCGTCGGGTTCGCCAAGGCCGGCCGGCTCATGGACCTCCTGGAGTCCCGCGGCGTCGTCGGCCCGAGCGAGGGGAGCAAGGCGCGCGACGTCCTCGTGAAACCCGACGACCTTCCGGCCACACTGGCTCTCATGCGCGGCACGCAGCCGCCGGACGACGACGCGGGGCGCGTCGAGGACCTGTGGGAGCCGGGCCATGACGACTGACGGCACGACGGACGGCGCGACGGACACCCGGTCGGAGGGGGGGCCGGTCCCGGAGCCGCCGCTCGCGGAGCTCGACCTGCTCGTCTGGGACGCTCCGAACATCGACATGACACTGTCGAACGTGATCGGCGGCCGGCCGACCCCGGCGAGCCGGCCCAGGTTCGACGCCGTCGCCCGGTGGCTGCTCCTGGCCGCGGAGGACCGGGACGTCGAGGGCTGCGTCTTCGCGAACGTGCCGCCGGGCGGTGCGGTGTCGATGCGCGGCTGGATCGAGGCGATCCGGTCGTTCGGCTACGCCGTCTTCGCCCGGCCGAAGCTCGGCCCGGACGACGACATCGACGCGGACATGCTCGAGCACATCGCGTCCCGGGCCAAGACGCACCGGCTGTGCCGGCTCGTCGTCGCGAGCGGCGACGGCCGCAACTTCCTCGGGCCGCTCGAGGACCTCGCGCGGGCCGGGGTCGACGTCACCGTCCTGTCGTTCTCCGAGGTCGCCGGGTACGCGCAGGAGTCCGACCGGCTGTCGTTCGTCGACCTCGAGGACGTCCCGGGCGCGTTCGTGAACCCGCTGCCCCGGATCCGCCTCGACAACCTGCCCGAGGGCGGGGCGTGGCTTCCGCCGACCCGCCCGATGCGGGCGCTCCTCGACGACGGCCACGGCTCGCACGACTGAACCCCGACGACGGACCCCGACGAGGCGTCACGACCGCAGGGCCAGCACGGCGGGCACGGGACGGCGCCACCGGCGCGCGCGGCTACCCTGACCTGGTGTCCGCACCGCGCAGCGTCGCCCTCGTCACCCTCGGGTGCGCCCGCAACGACGTCGACTCCGAGGAGCTCGCGGGCCGGCTCGAGGCGGCGGGTTGGCAGCTCGTCGACGACGCCGCGGACGCCGACGTCGCGGTGGTCAACACCTGCGGCTTCGTCGAGCAGGCGAAGAAGGACTCGATCGATACCCTCCTCGAGGCCGCCGACCTGCGCGACGACCCGTCGACCCGGACGCAGGCCGTCGTCGCGGTCGGCTGCCTCGCCGAGCGCTACGGCGAGCAGCTCGCGGCGACCCTCTCCGAGGCGGACGCCGTCCTCGGCTTCGACTCCTACGCCGACCTCGCCACGAGGCTCGAGAAGATCCTCCACGGCGACCGGCCGGCGTCCCACGCACCCGTCGACCGGCGCACGCTCCTGCCAGTCAGTCCGGCGGCACGGCAGAACCACGCCGTCGCGGTCCCCGGCCACGCCGCGCTCGAAGAGCTGCCCGCCGGTCTGGCGCCCGCGAGCGGCCCGCGCGTCGTCCGGCGCCGGCTCGACGGCCGGCCGTGGGCGCCGCTCAAGCTCGCCTCCGGCTGCGACCGGCGGTGCACGTTCTGCGCGATCCCCGCGTTCCGCGGCGCGTTCGTCTCCCGGCCGGCGGACGACGTCCTCGCCGAGGCGCGCTGGCTCGCCGGGCAGGGCGTCCGCGAGCTGTTCCTCGTGAGCGAGAACTCGACGTCCTACGGCAAGGACCTCGGCGACCTGCGGCTGCTCGAGGCACTGCTGCCGCGGCTCGCCGCGGTGGACGGGGTCGACCGGGTCCGGGCGTCGTACCTGCAGCCCGCAGAGATGCGACCGGGACTTGCCGAGGTCATCGCGGGAACACCCGGCGTCGTGCCGTACTTCGACCTCTCCTTCCAGCACGCCTCGCCCGCCGTCCTGCGCCGGATGCGGCGGTTCGGCGGCCGCGAGGACTTCCTCGGCCTCGTCGAGCGGATCCGCGCCCTCGCACCGGACGCCGGGATCCGGTCCAACGTCATCGTCGGCTTCCCCGGCGAGACCGAGGCCGACCTGGCCGAGCTCGAGGCGTTCCTCGTCGCCGCGCGGCTCGACGTCGTCGGCGTCTTCGGCTACTCCGACGAGGACGGCACCGAGGCGGCGACCCTCGACGGCGCGGTCGGCCGCGAGGAGCTCGCGCGGCGGGTTGCGAGCATGAGCGCCCTCGTCGACGAGCTCGTCGCGCAGCGTGCCGAGGAGCGCGTCGGATGTGTCGTCCACGTCCTCGTCGAGGAGCACGAGGACTCCGAGGACTGCGGCCTGCCCGGTGGACCGGACGGCGTCCCCGTCGGCCGCGCCGCCCACCAGGGGCCCGAGGTCGACGGCGTCACCCGGCTCGTCGAGCTCCCGAGCGAGATCGCGGCCGACGCGGACCGCGAGCCGCTCGACGCGGCGTGGGGGGCGACCGCGGCCGTCGGCCGCTTCGTCCGGGCGGTCGTCGTGGCCGCCGACGGGCCGGACCTCGTCGCCTGCCCGGTCGGGGGCAGCTGACATGGCGCCGAGCGAGAGCACCGCGGGCGGCCCGCGGGCCGGTGTCGGTCACGAGCCCCGCCCTCCGCAGGCTTCCCGAGGCACGTCGTCCGGGTCGGCGGCGCCGCGGCCCGACGGCGACCCCGGGGCAGGGCACGGCAGCCCCCGCCCGCAGTCGATCGCAGCAGAGCGGGCCCGGGCGCTCGCCCGGGTGGCCGAGCGGGCGGCCGAGGCCCGCGAGCGGGCCCGACGGGCCGGTGAGGACGTCGACCCCGTCGCAGTGCCAGCGGTCCCGGGTGCGAGCGTGTGGAACATCGCGAACGGGCTGACGCTGCTGCGGATCGTCCTCGTGCCCGTCTTCGGCTGGCTGCTCCTCGACAGCGACGGCCGGTCGATCGGCTGGCGGATCGCCGCGGCGGCCTGCTTCGTCGTCGCGGTCGTCACCGACCGGCTCGACGGCGAGCTGGCCCGGCGCCGCGGGCTCGTCACCGACGTCGGCAAGATCGCCGACCCGATCGCGGACAAGGCGCTCATGGGCACTGCGCTCATCGGACTCTCCGTGCTCGGCGAGCTGCCATGGTGGGTCACCGTCGTCGTGCTCGCCCGCGAGGTCGGCATCACGCTCATGCGCTTCTTCGTCATCCGGCACGGGGTCATGCCGGCCGGCCGCGGGGGCAAGGCGAAGACGGCCCTCCAGGCGGTCGCCGTGACGCTCTACGTCATGCCGCTGCCGGTGTGGATGCACCCGGTCGAGGTCGTCCTCATGGCCGCGGCCGTCGTCCTGACTGTCGTGACCGGCATCGACTACGTCGTCCAGGCGATCCGGCTCGTGCGGGAGAGCGAGCGGACGACGCGCCGCCGCGCCGAGCGCGCAGCACGCCGGCCGTGAGCCGGCAGTGAGCCGGCCGGAGGCGACCGCCGCGGATCGGGCCCTGCACGAGACCGCGCGCGATGTCGTGACGACGCTCACCGACCGGGGGCTGACCCTCGCGGTCGCCGAGTCACTCACCGGCGGGCTCCTCGCGGCCAGGGTCGTCGACGTGCCTGGCGCGTCCCTGGTGCTGCGCGGCGCCGTCGTCGCCTACGCCACCGACCTCAAGCACCGGCTCCTCGGGGTTGACGCGGACCTCCTCGCGGCGCGGGGGCCCGTGGACCCGGACGTCGCCCGGGCGATGGCGCGCGGCGTCCGCGAGCGACTCTGCGCCGACGTGGGGGTCGCGACGACCGGGGTCGCCGGGCCGGACCCTCAGGCCGGCCGGCCGGCCGGCACGGTCTTCGTCGCCGCGAGCGCCGCGTGGACGCCGGACGCCGTCCGGGAGCTGCGCCTCGAGGGCGACCGCGCGGCGATCCGGACGGCGACGGCCGCCGCGGCCCTCGCACTCGTCCTCGAGGTCGTGATGGCGGCGCCGGCAGGCCCCTGAGCTGCGGCGCGGAGCCGGGTCACGGGACCGACGGCCGATGGGCGCGCCGCGCCGTTCGCCCTCAGCGATCCGCGCGGTTCACCGAGAGCGATACGGGCAGGTCGTGGGGCGGTCCGCGGAACACCAGGGGCCGGTCAGGAGTTTTCGACGACATGATTCCTCGTGCCCATGCGGAGCGTTCGTCGGTGCGGCGGGGTACGGTGGGACCCAGGCCCACCCGGGGGGGTCTGGCGATGACGCCGAGTCACCGACTTCAGCGGCAGCCCGGAGGTGCCGAGGTTCCACCGGACGGCGTGCAGGCGAGGGGAGGACGGCCCGTGGTACTGCTCCGACAGGAGATCGGCGACGTCCTGCGGGACGCCCGCCGGCAGCAGGGGCGGACCCTGCGCGAGGTCTCCTCGGTCGCACGGGTCTCGCTCGGGTACCTCAGCGAGGTCGAGCGGGGGCAGAAGGAGGCGTCCTCCGAGCTGCTCGCGTCGATCTGCGGCGCCCTCGACGTCCCGCTGTCGTCAGTCCTGTGCGAGGTCAGCCAGCGCGTCGCGGCCGCCGAAGGCGTGCCGATGCCGGAGGTCGCGACGGCCGGTGTGAGCATGACCGACGTCCGCGTCCCCGACACCGTGCCGGACGACCTCGCGGACGGCGTGGACCTGCGCGCGAGCGGTCTCGTCAGCGCGGCCTGAACTGCCGCCCGGGACCGCGGGGCGTCAACCGCGGCCACGAACACCGAAGCGCCGGTCCCGCAGGGGCCGGCGCTTTGTCGTCCGGTGCGCGTCGTCCGGGTTCAGGCCTGCTGGGACGCCTGCCGGGCCTGAATCATCTCGCGCTTGTCCTCGAACCGGGCGGCCTTCTTGTCGAGGCCGTCCATGAAGGTCGCGAGCTGCTCGCGGGCCTGCTCGCCCTCGGCGGACAGGCCCTCGACATCGAAGATCTTCCAGTACTTGAGCACCGGGTTGAGCACCTCGTCCCGGTGGATCCGCAGGTCGTAGATCCCGGCGAGGGCGATCTGCAGCGATCGGCGGGTGAAGCCTTCGATCGTCGAGCCGGGCATCTCGAAGGACTCGACGACGTCCCACACGGCCTGGATCGTCTGGTCCGGCGCGATCTCGAGCGCCGACGCGAGGAGGTTGCGGTAGAAGACCATGTGCAGGTTCTCGTCGACGGAGATGCGGGCCAGGAGCTGGTCGCAGAACGGGTCGTCGGTGAACTTGCCGGTGTTACGGTGCGAGATCCGGGTCGCGAGCTCCTGGAAGGAGACGTACGCGACCGTGTGGAGCATGTCGAGCTCGTAGGAGCTCTGGAACCCCTGCGTCATGTGGATCATCCGCTCGCGCTCCAGCGCGACCGGGTCGACGGCCCGGGTGGTGAGCAGGTAGTCGCGGATGGCCATCCCGTGCCGACCCTCCTCGGCCGTCCAGCGGCCGATCCACGTGCCCCACGCACCGTCCGGCCCGAAGGACTGGTAGATCTCGCGGTGGTAGCTCGGGAGGTTGTCCTCTGTGAGAAGGTTGACGACGAGCGCGGTCCGCGCGGTCTCGGTGACCTTGGACTGGCTGACGTCCCACGGCTCGCCGCCGAGCGGCCCGTCGAAGTTGCTGCCCTCGGTCCACGGGACGTACTCGTGGGGCATCCACTCCTTGGCCACCACGAGGTGCCGGTCGAGCTCCTTGGCGACCATGGGCTCCAGCTCCTGCAGGAGCTCCATCTGGGTGAACTGCGGCATCTCGGCCCCCTACGGGCTCGTCGGCGCACGGCGTCAGTCGAGTTTCCTACGTCACCGTAACCCGGTCCAGGGGGGTGGGCGGGCCCGCACGACGTGTGGAACCGATCTCGTCCGGGTCCGCGGCGTACCCGTGACGTCGTCAGCGTCCCCGGCGGTACCCCGTCCGGGCGCCGCCCCGAGCGCTGCCCGTAGCGCTGTCCGGAGCACCGCCGCTCCGGGTGCTGCCCAGCGGCCGTTGCGGCGCGCCGGTGTCGGTGGGTGCCGGGCCGCGCTGGCAGCTGGGGCAGTAGAAGGCGACTCGGTCGGTCGGTGCCCGGCCGATCGGCGCGACCCGGACCGTCGTCCCGCACCGGTGGCAGGGGCGGCCCGAGCGGGCATGGACATACTGCGTCCGCCCGTCCCGGGTGTCCCCTGTCGTCGACTGGACGGCGCGTGCGGCGTTCACGGTGAGCAGCCGGCGCAGGAGGGCGACGAGGGCGTCGAGGTCACCGGCCTGCGACACCGGCGTCCACGGGGTGACGCCTCGGATGAACAACGCCTCGCACATGAAGAACGTGCCGGCACCGGCGAGCACTCGCTGGTCGAGGAGCGCCTCGCCGATGGGGCGCCCCCGGTCCGCGCGCAGGTTGCGCACGACGTGCGTGGGGTTCCAGCCGGGGCCGAGGAGGTCTGGCCCGAGGTGCCCGACGATGGTCGCCTCCCGGTCGGCCGGCACGAGGTCGAGCATCCCGAGCCGGTGCCCGACCGCCGTCCAGTCCTCGTTGGCGAGGACAGCGCGGATGCCGTGGTCCGGGCGTCCGCCGCGCCACGCCTTCCCGGTGCGGTGGACATGCCACGAGCCCTCCATCCGTAGGTGGCTGTGGAGGGTCCACTCCGCCGTGCCGCCGGACCGGGCGTCCTCGGCCGCGGCGCTGCCGCCCGCACCGGAACCGGACACCGGCCCGATCCGGGTCAAGAGGTGCTTGCCGGCGCTGATCACCTCGAGGACCGGCCGCCCGGTGAGGTCGACGGTCGCGAGGGACGGCCACCGCAGGTCGGTGACGGTGAGGAGACGGCCGGCGAGGGCGGCATGCAGCCGCTGCGCCGTCCGCCACACCACGTCACCCTCGGGCACGGTGACACTCTGCCCGAGGGTGACGTGTTCGGCGTGGCGAGTCCCCTGTCCGGTCGCCCGCCGGGCTCAGCGGCCCCGGTCAGTCGTTCTCGAGACCGGAGTGGTCGTCGTCCTCGGCGTCGTCGTGGCCGGAGCCCGCACGGTCGTCGTCGGCCGCGTCCGTGTGCTCCGAGCCCGATCGGTCGCCGGCGCCGTCGTCGGCGTCGGCGTCGGCGTGCCCACGACCGGACGTCGCCCGGTCCGACGCGCCGGGCTTGTTGTCGTGCTTCGCGCCCTCGCCGCGCTCGCGTCGGTGCTCGTCGCCGTCGCCGTCGCTGTCGCCGTCGCTGTCGTCGTCCGCCCGCGCGCCGCCACGACGGTGGCCGTCGTCCCCGGACTCCTCGGCCCCGTTGGTCGGCGTGGCGCTCCGGGCGCTGCCGGACGTCGACACGTCGTCGGACGGCCCGGCGTCGTCGGACGCCGGCGGGTCGTCGGACGCGGTCTCGTCGCGGGACGGCGCGCCCGTCGCCTCGGGGTCCGGGTCGTCGGCGCCCGGCTCGACGGCGATCCCGGTGTCCGCCGGGTCGTCGCCGGCCGTGCCGGCCTCGAACGGGGTCACCTGCGAGACGACGGCGTCGAAGTCGTCCTGGACCGGGGTCGGCAGTGCCCCTGCGGCGCCGGTGATTCCCACGCTCGCGGCCGCCACCGCGGATGCGAGCCCGATCTTCGCGCGAGCCCGAGGCCGCCGAGCCATTCGATGATCACGAGGTTCCTTCCTCGAGGGTCGCGGAAGCCCGCACCGCGCCGACGGTCGCCGGTGCAGCCGGACTTCCGGCCGTCGCCCGCCGGCGTCGCCGGCAGGTCGTCCTGGTCGGTGGTGAGCCCCTCGAAGCCGTGCTCGAGGAGGGCGGCCAGTGCGGCGTTCGGCTGCACGGGTCGGCCTCGAGCGGTGTTCCGCAGCGGTGCCATTGCCTCCGCGACCGCCGTCAGCTCGGGGTGGCCGAGAGCCCGGAGGTCCTCGGCGTCCCCACGCAGAAGGGCGTCGCTGACGCGATCGGCTCGCCGTCGGTGTGCGCTCATCTCGGTTCCGTCATCGCGTCGAGATCTACGGAAGGTACGAGTGAGGACACGTCCTGTGCTGGAATCACCCGTCGGAGGGAGTCGAGCCCCCGGCGCTGGAGCGCCTTGACGGCTCCCGGCCGCTTCCCGACCGCCGCCGCCACCTGCTCGACGGACAGGTCGGCGACGATGCGGAGGAGCAGCACCTCCTGCTGGTCCGGGGAGAGGCCGGCGAGCAGCGCGAGGGCCCGGGCGGTCCCGTCGTTCTCGAGGGCGCGGTCCTCGGCGCTCGCGCCGGCGCGGCTCGTCGACCTCCGGCGCGGGGTCGGTCCGGCGTCGGGACCGCTTGCGCAGCTCGTCGACGACCCGTCGGTGCGCCACGGTGAACAGCCACGTCCGAATGCGGCGTCGCCCTCGAACGAGGCGATGCCGGTGAGGACGCCGAGGAAGACCTCGCTCGTGAGGTCGTCGGGCTCGAGGGAGCCTCGGGACGCGGCGTAGCGCCGGACGGAGGGGGAGTAGGCCTCCCAGAGCGCCGAGAGCGCCCACCCGGCGCCGGCCTGGGCTGCGGGCAGCAGGTCGTCGAACTCAGCAGCCGCCGGCACCCACGGGTCATCGGCGAGGCACGGCCGCGGCTTGACCCGGAGCGTCCCGTCGCGACGCAGACTCGGGTCGGCGGGACGGCGGGGGACGTGTGGTCGTGGACCGTCGCGTGGACCGGGGACCGCCTCGTCAGGCCCGCAGCCGCAGGCCCCGCGGGGTCGCGTGGAACCCCGCGGCCGCGAGCGCCCGGGCGAGCGGGTGGTCGCCACGGAGCACTCCCTCGCCGTCGGCGCGCTCGACGGTCAGCCGCCCGAGCGCGCCGTCGCGGACGGACAGCGCGAGCGCGTCCGCGGCCGACTGGAGCGCCCGCTCGTCGCTCGTGAAGGACAGCAGCGACCGGCCGCCGCGCTCGACGTACAGCACGAGGGCGCCGTCGACGAGGACGACCAGGGCGCCGGCCTTGCGGCCGGGCTTGTGCCCTGCGGCCGAGCCGCGGACCTCGTCGGCGCCACTGCCGCCACCACCTGCTGCGGCGTCGCCGCGCTCGGGACGATCCGGCCACGGGAGGGCTGCACCGTAGGGGTTCGCCGGGTCGGCGGCGGCGAGCACCACGGTCTGACCGGTGCCGTCGCCGATGTCCTTCCCGAGCGGCCGGGCCGACGCCCGGAGCCGGTCGACCGCCCCGGTCGTGCCGAACTGCGCCGCACCGAGCCCCTCGACGAAGTAGCCCCGGCGCACTCGGCCCGCATCCTCGAATGCTGACAGCACCCGGTAGACACCGGCGAAGCCGCCGGGGACGCGTTCGGCGGTGACTGCGCCTCGGGTGACCACCCCGTGCCGTTCGAGGAGCACCTCGGCGCCGGCGTGCGCACGAAGCGTGACGTCCGTCTCCCGCTCCGGCAGCAGTGACCAGCGACCGGCCGCGATCGGCGGTCCCGAACGGCTCGGCAGCGCCGCCGACCCACCCCCGGCCCGCGCGGCGCGCAGCCCGGCGTAGCGCCGTCCGCCGTAGCGCGCCCGCGGCGCCGTAGGCCGGGACCGGTGTGCCGTCCGGCCGCCGGAGAGCCGGGACCGCAGCGGCGCGAGCGTGTCGTTCGTGAGGTGGCCGGCCCACAGCAGGTCCCACAGGACGTCGGTGAGCGCGGTGTCGTCGGTGCTGTGCACCGCGTCGGACAGGGCCCGGAAGAAGAACGCGCCCCCGCCGGCGAGTGCCTCGAGGACGGCCCGGTGCAGGTCGCCGAGCACGAGGTCCGGGTCCGGGTCGGGCAACGTGAGCGGCGCGAGATCGGTCGGGTGCAGCGCGACCCAGCCATCCTCCCCGGGCAGTGCGCCGTGCCCGGACCACACGACCTCGCCTGCCGCGGTGAGCTCGTCGAGCAGGGCCTGGGTGTAGCCCGGCACCCGCGCCGGGAGCACGAGGGACTCCAGCGCGCTCGCCGGGACGACCGCCCCGGCGAGCTGCTCGACCGCCCTGAGAACCCCCTCCGGCCCGCGCACGGGCGCTCCGACGCCCTGCCACGCGGGGAGGAACCGGGCGAGGTCGGCCGAAGGCGCCGGCTCGACCTCGGCCCGCAGTGCCGCGAGCGACCGCCGACGCAGGGTGCGCAGTACCTCCGCGTCGCAGTAGTCGATGCCCTGCCCGCCGCCGGACTCCAGCGGTCGCAGCTCGCCCTCGACGAGGCGGCCGGCCGCCACGAGCCGGCGCAGCGCCTCGGTGACGACCACCGGGCCGAGCCCGAACCGGGTCGCCGCGTCGTGGGCCGTGAACGGGCCGTGGGTGCGGGCGTGCCGGGCGAGGAGGTCGGTGAGCGGGTCGGGCACCGGCTCGGTGAACGCCTCGGCGATTCCGACCGGCAGGGGCGTGCCGAGGGCGTCGCGGAGCCTGCCGGCGTCCTCGACGACGGCCCACCGCTGTTCGCCGGCGACCCGGACCCGGATGACCCGCCGGGCGGCCTCGAGTGCCTCGAGCCAACCGGCCGCGACGTCCGGCAGCACGGCGTCGTCCGTCTCGCCCGTCGTCGCACGCGCGGCGACCTCCGCGGTCGTCAGCGGCCCGACGAGCCGCAGGAGGTCGGCGACCCCCTCGAGCCCACGGGTCCGCCGGCCCGCGTCGAGCCGTTGGAGCTCGGCCTCGGTGCGGGCGAGTGCCGCGGGGTCGAGCAGGTCGCGCAGCGCCGCGCCCTCCCCGCGGCCGAGCAGCTCGGCGAGCAGCATGGGGTCGAGAGCGAGCGCGGCCGCGCGCCGCTCTGCGAGCGGGCTGTCTCCCTCGTAGAGGAACTGCGCGACGTAGCCGAAGAGCAGGCTACGGGCGAACGGCGAGGGGACCGGGGTCTCGACCTCGACGACCTTGACCTTGCGGGCCGCGAGCTCCCTCATGAGCGCGACAAGCCCCGGCACGTCGAAGACGTCCTGGAGGCACTCGCGGACCGTCTCCAGGACGATCGGGAACGACCCGTAGCGGCTCGCCACCTGGAGCAGCTGGGCGGCCCGCTGCCGCTGCTGCCACAAGGGCTGGCGCGAGCCCGGTGTCCGCCGGGGGAGCAGCAGCGCGCGGGCGGCGCACTCCCGGAACCGCGATGCGAACAACGCCGATCCGCCGAGCTCGGTCGTGACGAGGTCCTCGACGTCATCGGGGTCGAGGGTCACGAGGTCGGCGACGTCGGGCGCGCCGCCGTCCGGGGTCTCGACGTCCGGCAGCCGCAGGACGAGCCCGTCGTCACCGTGCATCGCCTGCACCTCGACGCCGAACCGCTCCCGGAACCGCGCCGCCACGGCGAGCGCCCACGGCGCATGGACCTGGCCGCCGAAGGGCGAGTGCACGACGACCCGCCAGTCGCCGAGCTCGTCGCGGAACCGCTCGACGACGAGGGTCCGGTCGTCCGGGACGTGCCGGGTCGCGGTCTGCTGCTCGCGCAGGTAGGCAATGAGGTTGTCCGCCGCCCAGTCGTCGAGGCCCGCCACTCTGGCCCGTTCCCGGGCCGCGTCGTCGTCGAGCCGGGTGAGCTCACGGACGAACGCCCCGACCGCGCGGCCGAGCTCGGCCGGTCGACCCTGCGCGTCTCCGCGCCAGAACGGCAGCCGTCCGGGCTGCCCCGGTGCCGGTGACACGAGGACCCGGTCATGGGTGATCTCCTCGATCCGCCACGAGGAGGACCCGAGGGTGAAGACGTCCCCGACCCGGGACTCGTAGACCATCTCCTCGTCGAGCTCGCCGACCCGCCGCCCGGCTCCGCGGGCCAGTTCGTCGCCGCCGGCGAGGAACACCCCGAACAGCCCGCGGTCCGGGATCGTCCCGCCGGACGTCACTGCGAGCCGTTGCGCCCCGGGCCGGCCGGTCAGGGTGCCGGTGAGCCGGTCCCAGACGAGGCGCGGCCGGAGCTCGGCGAACTCGTCGCTCGGGTAGCGGCCCGAGAGCATGTCGAGCACCGCGTCGAGGACGCCCCGGGTGAGCGTCGAGAACGGTGCCGCCCGGCGGACGAGGGCCTCGAGGTCGTCGACCGTCCACGGCTCCATCGCGAGCATCGCGACGACGTGCTGGGCGAGGACGTCGAGCGGGTTCGCGGGGACTCGAAGGGACTCGATCCGGCCCTGCCGCATCCGCTCGACGACGACTGCAGTCTGGACGAGGTCGCTGCGGAACTTCGGGAAGAGCACCCCGCGGGACACCGCGCCGACCTGGTGGCCCGCCCGGCCGACGCGCTGGAGTCCGCTCGCGACGCTCGGCGGCGACTCGACCTGGACGACGAGGTCGACCGCGCCCATGTCGATCCCGAGCTCGAGACTCGACGTCGCGACGACCGCGGGCAGCCGGCCGGCCTTGAGCTCGCCCTCGATGAGGGCCCGCTGCTCCTTGCTCACCGATCCGTGGTGCGCCCGCGCGAGCACCGCCGGCACCCCCACCGCGGCCCCCGAGCCCATGATCGTCGCGGGGGTCAGCGACCCGGGGTCTGGGATCCCCTCACCCGTCGTCCGCTCGTGCCACACCTCGTTGAGGCGTGCGGTGAGCCGCTCCGCGAGCCGGCGGGAGTTCGCGAAGACGAGCGTCGAGCGGTGAGCGGCGACGAGGTCGACGACCCGTTCCTCGACGTGCGGCCAGATCGACGGCCGCCGCAACGCCCCGGCGGCCGCTCCGGTCAGGTCCGGCTCGGCCCACCCGCCCGGCCGCTCGTCGTCCGGGTCGGCCGACCCGGACGTCGCTCCCGAGCCGCCGGTCGGCACGCCGGTCGCCGTGTCGAGGTCGGCCATGTCCGGCACCGGGACGACGACCCGCAGGTCGAACTCCTTGGACGACGGCGGCTGGACGACCCGGACCGGGGTCTCGCCCGCGCCGCCGAGCCAGCGCGCGACCTCCTCGACGGGCCGCACGGTCGCCGACAGGCCGACCCGCTGGGCGGGGCGGTCGAGCAGGGCGTCCAGCCGCTCGAGGCTCAGCGCGAGATGGGCCCCCCGCTTGGACCCGGCGAGGGCGTGCACCTCGTCGACGACGACGGTCTCGACGCCGGCGAGCGACGCCCGCGCAGCCGAGGTGAGGACGAGGAAGAGCGACTCGGGCGTCGTGATGAGGATGTCCGGCGGCGTCCTGGCGAACGCGCGCCGCTCCTCGGCGGGGGTGTCGCCGGAGCGCACGCCGACCCGCAGGTCCGGCACCGGCAGCCGAAGCCGGGTCGCGGCCTGCCGGATGCCCGCGAGCGGGCTGCGCAGGTTGCGTTCGACGTCGACCGCGAGCGCCTTGAGCGGGGACACGTAGAGGACGCGGCAGCGGCGTGCCGCCGCGGCCGGCGGTGGTTCGGCAGCGAGCCGGTCGAGGGCCCACAGGAACGCGGCCAGGGTCTTGCCGGAGCCGGTCGGTGCGACGACGAGAACGTGCTGCCCGCGGGAGACAGCGTCCCACGCGCCGACCTGGGCCGGCGTCGGGGCCGCGAACGCCGCCTCGAACCAGGCCCGGGCCGCCGGCGAGAACCGCTCGAGGACGGTCTGCGCCCCGGGGGCGTCGTGGTGCGGTCGTCGGGCCATGCCAGACATCCTGCAGGCCGCCACCGACAACCGGCCCGCCGAGCATCCGCGCGGTCCGCCCACGGCGATCTCTGCGCAGCACGTGCGATGCTCACGGGGTGCGGATGAGCGACTTCTGGACCCTCGTGGACGACGAGTTCGGCCGGACCCAGGGGCGCACCCTCGTCCGCGACCACGTCCTGGGCGCGCTCGGGCACCGGACGGCGCAGGAGGCGCTCGACGCGGGGGAGGAGCCGCGGACCGTCTGGTTCGCCCTCTGCGACGACCTGCACGTCCCGGACGAGCGCCGCTGGGGCGTCGAGGAGACCGCCCGGACGCCGCGGCGCGGCAGCTCGCGGTGAGGTGGTGACGGACGCCCCGCCGCGGCGTCCCGGCTCCCGACGACGTCCCGCCCCCGCGCAGGTGCTCGGCGGCGTCGGCGTCGCGAGCGGGATCGCGGTCAACCGCCTTCTCGCGCAGGACATCTCCGGCTCGACGGCGCTGTCCGGGACGGCACGGACGACGGGTGTCCTGGGTGCCGCGCTCCTCGCCGTCCCGGTGGTCCGGCCGGCTCCGGCCGGGCCCGCCGGCGCACCGTCGCCCTCGTCCTGCTCGGCCTCGGCTGGTCGAAGTGCTCGTGCCCGTGGTGGCGCTGCTCGCCCGGCCTGGACAGCGGGTCGAGACCGTCGGTGGCGCGTCGTAGGGTCGTTCGCGTGACGCAGGGGAGGGCCGTGACGCTCGAGGGGGACGACCCCGCGTCGTCCGGTGCCGAGCGCCGAGCGGACGCCGTCGAGGGATCCGCGCCCGCGGCTGTGCTCGTCAGCGCGCGGGCTCTCACCAAGCGCTTCGGGGACCTCGTCGCCGTGGACGGGATCGACGTGGAGGTCCGGCGCGGGGAGGCCTTCGGCTTCCTCGGCCCGAACGGCGCGGGGAAGTCCTCGACGATGAAGATGATCGGCTGCGTCTCGCCGCCGTCCGGCGGGTCGTTGCGGATCCTCGGCCTCGACCCGGCGTCCGCCGGTCCGAGCATCCGGGCCCGGCTCGGCGTCGTCCCGCAGCGGGACACCCTCGACGAGGAGCTCAGCGTCCACGAGAACCTCGTCGTCTACGCGAGGTACTTCGGCATCCCGCGACGCGCGGCCCACGCCCGGGCCAGCGAGCTGCTCGAGTTCGCCCAGCTCTCCGAGCGTGCCGGGAGCCGGGTCGAGACGTTGTCCGGCGGCATGAAGCGGCGGCTGACGATCGCCCGCTCGCTCGTCAACGACCCGGAGATCCTCCTGCTCGACGAGCCGACGACCGGCCTCGACCCGCAAGCCCGGCACGTGCTGTGGGACCGGCTGTTCCGGCTCAAGCGGCAGGGCGTGACGCTTGTGCTCACGACGCACTACATGGACGAGGCCGAGCAGCTGTGCGACCGGCTCGTCGTCATGGACGGCGGCCGGATCGTCGCCGAGGGCAGCCCGCGGGGACTCATCGAGGAGCACTCGAGCCGCGAGGTCCTCGAGCTGCGCTTCCCGGACGACGACAACGCGGCCTGGGCGGCGCAGGTCACCGCGGCCACGGGCGCGTCGGCGCAGCGGGTCGAGGTGCTGCCCGACCGGCTCCTCGTCTACACCGACGACGGGGACGCCGCGGCCCAGGTGGTGCACGCGGCCGGGCTGCGACCGGTGTCGGTGCTCGTCCGGCGGTCCACGCTGGAGGATGTGTTCCTCCAGCTCACCGGCCGGTCCCTGGTGGACTGATGACGTCCCCGGCCCGGGCCGCGGAACCCGCCCCCACGTCGGTGTCCGCGACGTCGCCGCCGTCGCCGGCCACCGGCGGCGGCACCCCGGCGTCGGCCTGGCGGGCGCTGGAGTACTGGCTGCGGGCCTACCGCCGCACGTGGCGCGGCAGCGTCTTCTCGGGCGTCCTGGCGCCGCTGCTCTACCTCGGCTCGCTGGGGTTCGGGCTGGGCACCCTCGTCGACCGCGGCAGCGGAGGCGGGGTGGACGGTGTCCCGTACGTGCTCTTCGTCGCACCCGGCGTGCTCGCGGCGACGGCGATGCAGACCGGGGTCGGCGAGGCGACCTGGCCGGTCATGGGCGCGGTGAAGTGGCAGCGGCAGTACCACGCGATGCTCGCGGCGCCGTTGCGCGTCACCGACGTGCTCCTCGGGCACCTCGCGTTCATGGCGCTGCGCCTCGTTCTCGTGAGCGCGGTGTTCGGCGTGGTCGGCGGTCTGCTCGGAGCGTTCACCTCGTGGTGGACGGTGGTCGCCGTCGCCGTCGCGGTGCTGTGCGGGCTCGCCTACGCGGCACCCGTCATGGCGTTCGCCGCGGCCCAGGAGAACGACCTCGGCTTCGCGTTCCTCTTCCGGTTCGTCATCGTCCCGACGTTCCTCTTCGCCGGGACGTTCTTCCCCGTCGACCAGCTGCCACCGGCGGCCCGGCCCGTCGCCTGGGTGACGCCGCTCTGGCACGCCACGCAGGCATGCCGGGACCTCGCCCTGGGCTCTCCGGACCCGGCCGCCGTCGCCGCGCACTGCGGATACCTGGCCCTGTGGGCCGGCGCCGGGGTGGTGGCCGCGTCCGTCGTGTACCGCCGGCGGCTCGTCGAATGAGCGCCCGGACGACGCAGGCCGTCTCCGGCGCCACCGACCCGACCGGCGGCTCCGCGGGCGCCGGCGGACCCGGTGCGCCGCGGCGCGGCTCCCGCCCGCTGAGTGCCCTCGCCCGGCTCGTGCCGATGCCGGCCGGCGCCGGGATGGCGCGGATGCTCGTCGAGCGGAACCTGCGGGTCTACCGGCGTGGCTGGCTGCTGCTCGTGAGCGGGTTCGTCGAGCCGGTGTTCTACCTGTTCTCGCTCGGCGTCGGCCTCGGCGTGCTCGTCGGCGACGTCGACGCCGGCGGTGGCGTCCGGGTGCCGTACGCGGTGTTCGTCGCTCCCGCGATGCTCGCGGCGTCCGCGATGAACGGGGCGATCTTCGACTCGACCTTCAACGTCTTCTTCAAGCTCAAGTACGCGCGGCTCTACGACAGCGTGCTCGCCACCCCGCTGGGGCCGCGGGACGTCGCGGTCGGCGAGGTCGCGTGGGCCCAGCTGCGCGGCGGGCTCTACGCCGGCATGTTCCTGGTCGTCATGGCCGTGGCCGGCGTCGTGCAGTCGTGGTGGGCGCTCCTCGCGCTGCCCGCGGCGGTGCTCATCGGGCTCGCGTTCGCCGCGGTCGGGATGGCCGCGACGACGTGGATGCGCTCGTGGCAGGACTTCGATCTGCTCAACCTCGTCGTGCTACCGATGTTCCTCTTCTCCGCGACGTTCTTCCCGCTGTCGACGTACCCGGACGCTCTGCAGCCGGTCGTCCGGGTGCTGCCGCTCTACCACGCGGTGGAGCTGGTCCGAGGGCTGTGCCTGGGCATGCTCGACGCCGGGATGCTCGTGGACGTCGCGTACCTGCTGGTTCTCGGGCTCGTCGGCCTCCTCGTCGCCGTCCGGCGCCTCGAACGGCTGCTGCTGTCATGAGCGACCGCGGCGACGCCGCCCGCGTCGTCCGCGGGCGTAGGTTCCCGGCGGTCGGGACCGGTCCGGCGTGTCGGTCGTCGTCGAACACCTGTTCGGACTAGTCTCGTCCACAGTTCCCGGCGTCGTCCCACCGTCCACAGGCTCGGCCGGCGTCAGGGCGGTTGTCGGCACCGGGCCCTACGGTCGTCGGCGATGGCTACCAGACGAGCACCGACGACGACCCGGACCGACCCGACCCAGGCACCCCGGCGCACCGCGAGCGCCAGTTCACGAGGTGAGGACATGCCCGCTCCCGCAGACCGCGAGAAGGCTCTCGAGGCCGCACTCGCCCAGATCGACCGCCAGTTCGGCAAGGGCTCCGTCATGCGGCTGGGCGAGGAGTCCCGCCCGCCCATCGAGGTGATCCCGACCGGCGTCGATCGCCCTCGACGTCGCCCTCGGCATCGGCGGTCTGCCACGTGGGCGTGTCGTCGAGGTGTTCGGCCCGGAGTCGTCCGGCAAGACGACCGTCGCGCTCCACGCCGTGGCGAGCGCGCAGCGGGCCGGCGGCATCGCGGCGTTCATCGACGCCGAGCACGCGCTCGACCCGGAGTACGCCAAGAAGCTCGGGGTCGACACCGACGCTCTCCTGGTGTCCCAGCCGGACACCGGTGAGCAGGCTCTCGAGATCGCCGACATGCTGATCCGGTCCGGCGCGCTCGACATCATCGTCATCGACTCGGTGGCCGCCCTCGTGCCGCGGGCGGAGATCGAGGGCGAGATGGGCGACAGCCACGTCGGTCTCCAGGCCCGGCTCATGTCCCAGGCGCTGCGGAAGATCACCGGCGCCCTGAGCAACTCGGGCACCACGGCGGTCTTCATCAACCAGCTCCGGGAGAAGATCGGCGTCATGTTCGGCTCGCCGGAGACGACGACCGGCGGCCGGGCGCTGAAGTTCTACGCGTCGGTCCGCCTCGACGTGCGGCGCATCGAGACCCTCAAGGACGGCTCGGAGCCGGTCGGCTCCCGGACCCGGGTCAAGGTCGTCAAGAACAAGGTGAGCCCGCCGTTCAAGCAGGCGGAGTTCGACATCCTCTACGGGATCGGCATCTCCCGTGAGGGCGGCCTCATCGACATGGGCGTCGAGCAGGGGATCGTCCGCAAGTCCGGGGCCTGGTACACGTACGACGGCGACCAGCTCGGCCAGGGCAAGGAGAACGCGCGCTCGTTCCTGCGGGACAACCCCGACCTCGCCGACGAGATCGAGAAGCGGATCAAGGAGAAGCTCGGCGTCGGCGCCCGGATCGACGCACCGGCCGGGACGGCGGTGGCGGACGTCGACTTCTGAGGTCCGACCGAGCCCGGGCGACCCGACGGCGGTCAACGGGGAGCGCGGTCACCGGGAGGGGACAGGCAGAGCGGTGGGACGCAGCTATGCCAGGGCGGGGACCCGCGGCGGACACGAGCCCGTCCCCGGGTCCCCGGCCGACCTGACCCCGGAGGCCGACCCGGTGTCCGTCGCCCGCGGGATCGTCCTGCGGCAGCTGACGACGGGGGCGAGGTCGCGCTCCCAGCTCGCCGACGTGCTCGCCCGGCGCGGCGTCCCGGAGAACGTTGCCGAGCAGGTCCTTGACCGGTTCGAGCAGGTCGACCTCGTCGACGACGCCGAGTTCGCCCGGCAGTGGGTGCAGACCCGGCACGCCGGTCGCGGGCTGGCCCGGCGCGCCCTGTCCCACGAGCTGCGACACCGGGGCATCGACGACGAGACCGTCCGGTCAGCGGTCGGCCGGATCGACGACGAGGCCGAGCTCGAGTCGGCCCGGGCGCTCGTCCGTCGCAGGCTCCCCGGCATGGCGGCCGACGACCCGGCCCGGCGGACCCGCCGGCTCGCCGGCATGCTCGCCCGCAAGGGCTACGCGTCCGGCGTCGCGCTGCGCGCGATCCGTGAGTGCGTCGCCGACGCCGAGGCCGACGGGCTGCTCGGCGACGCGGACGACGACGTCGCCGACGTGGACGTCTGACGACCGGCGGCGACGTCGGCTTCTCGGGCGAGGCCCGGGCGGGACGAGAACCGATGACCCGGGGACCGCCCGAGCGACCTTCGACCCGGCTCCCGGCGTGGCCTGACGGAGCACGATCGTGAGGAGTTGACGACGCCGTCGGCGTCCCCGGCCCTCGGGGGTGGGCCTCGGCGTGGTGAGGGTGGCGCCCATGTCCAGGATCCTCGTCGTCTACGGGACTCGTAGCGGCTGCACCGCGACGATCGCCGAACGGGTTGCCGCGGCGTTGCGCGGTCTACCCGAGGGCTCGCCGGGGCCGGCGGACGGCGGACCGCCGCAGGTCGACGTCGCCGAGGCCGGCGCCGCTCACTCCCCGGGCGGGTACGACGCGGTGGTCGTCGGCAGCGGTGTCCGGTCCGGGCACTGGCACGCGGCGGCCGCAGACTGGGTGCGGCTGCACGCCGACGTCCTGCGGGACACCCCGGTCGCGTTCTTCACCGTCGGGCTGACGCTCGCGGTCGACCCCGGACGCGCCGACGAGGTCCGGCGGTGCACGGACGCCCTCGTCGAGGAGACCGGTGTCCTCCCCGTGGACGTCGGGGTCTTCGCCGGCTGGTACCACCCGCAGCGGTTCGGCCTCGCGGAGCGGATCCGGGCCCGGGTGAAGCACTTCCCCGTGGGCGACTTCCGCGACCTCGTCGCCGTCGACCGGTGGGCCGTCGCCGTCGCGCCGCTGCTCAAGCCGACCCGCCTGGAGCGCTGACCCACGAGCCCGTGCCGTCGGTGCGGCCAGGTCCCGCGGGGACCATCTACCCTGGTCGGGCGATGACGACGACAGCACCGAACTCGGTGACGAACGCGGCTGCCCCGGACGGGACGGTGCGGACCTACGAGGTCCGCACGTTCGGCTGCCAGATGAACGTCCACGACTCCGAGCGGCTCGCGGGCCTGCTCGAGTCCGCCGGCTACGTCCGCGCGGGCGAGGGTGCACCGGCCGACGTCGTCGTCCTCAACACGTGCGCCGTCCGGGAGAACGCCGACAACAAGCTCTACGGCAACCTCGGGCACCTCGCCCCGGTCAAGACGTCCCGGCCCGGGATGCAGATCGCCGTCGGCGGCTGCCTCGCGCAGAAGGACCGCGAGACGATCGTCAAGAAGGCCCCGTGGGTCGACGTCGTCTTCGGGACCAACAACCTCGGCTCGCTGCCGACGCTCCTCGAACGCGCGCGCCACCACGAGCAGGCGCAGGTCGAGATCCTCGAGTCGCTCGAGGTCTTCCCGTCGACGCTCCCGACCGCGCGCGAGTCCGCCTACGCGGCCTGGGTCTCGATCAGCGTCGGCTGCAACAACACATGCACCTTCTGCATCGTTCCGAGCCTGCGCGGCGCCGAGAAGGACCGCCGCCCCGGGGACGTCCTCGCCGAGGTCGAGGCGCTCGTCACCGAGGGCGTCCTCGAGGTGACACTGCTCGGGCAGAACGTCAACACGTACGGCGTCGAGTTCGGCGACCGCGGCGCGTTCGGGAAGCTGCTGCGTGCCTGCGGCAGCGTCGAGGGCCTCGAACGGGTCCGGTTCACGAGCCCGCACCCGGCCGCGTTCACCGATGACGTGATCGAGGCGATGGCCGTGACCGGCAACGTCATGCCGCAGCTGCACATGCCGCTGCAGTCCGGGTCGGACGCGGTCCTCAAGGCGATGCGCCGGTCGTACCGCTCCGAGCGGTTCCTCGGGATCCTCGACCGGGTCCGGGCGGCGATCCCGGACGCCGCGATCAGCACCGACATCATCGTCGGCTTCCCCGGGGAGACCGAGCAGGACTTCCGGGCGACCCTCGACGTCGTCGCGCAGGCCCGGTTCGCGCAGGCGTTCACGTTCCAGTACTCCGCCCGCCCCGGCACGCCCGCCGCGACGATGGGCGGCCAGGTGCCGAAGGCGGTCGTCCAGGAGCGGTACGAACGGCTCGTCGCGCTCCAGGAGGAGATCTCCTGGCGGGAGAACCGTCGTCAGGAGGGCCGCGTCCTCGACGTCCTCGTCGCGACCGGCGAGGGCCGCAAGGACGAGGCGACCCGGCGCCTGTCCGGCCGTGCGCCCGACAACCGGCTCGTGCACTTCGCGCTCCCCGACGGCGTCGTGCCGGGCGGAGAGGCGGCACCGCGGCCCGGTGATCTCGTCACGGTCGCGGTCACGTACGGCGCGCCGCACCATCTCGTCGCGGACGCCGCACTCACCGGCGGCCCGTTCGCCGTCCGGCGCACCCGGGCCGGGGACGCGTGGGAGCGCCGGGAGGCAGCGGCCACGGCGGTGCCGTCCGCGGAGTCGGTGCCCGTGGCGCGCCCCGCGGTGAGCCTGGGGATGCCCGCCATCCGGCACTGACCGGTGCGGCGCGGCTCACGCGTCGAGGGCCGCCATCGCCCCGAGGACGGCGCGGACGTGCGCCACCTCATGGGTGCGGACCACGCCGACCCCGGCGAGGGCCGCGAAGACGGCGAAGAAGCCCTCCGCCGTCCGGAACTGGTCCTCGAAGAGAGCGAACGCGTGTGGGACGGACTGACACACGGGCAGGCCGAGGCGGCGCAACCGGACCGAGCCCAGGAGCAGGTGCATCTGGTGGTTGACCCGGACCGCGGGGTCGGTGAGGTTGCCGTAGGGGAAGCCCATCCCCGGGTCGAGCACGAGGTGCTCCACGCCGAGCGACCGCGCAGCGGCGACGCGCCGCACGAACCGGTCGAGGAGGCCCGGGAAGGGGTCGTCCAGGTCGACGTCGGCGACGTCCCGCACGTCGGACCCCGGGGCGTCGCACAGCACGACCGTCGCGCCGGCGGCGGCGACGGCGGGGAAGACCTCGGCGTCGTCCGCCGACCCCGTGTAGTTCACGACGACCGCGCCGGCGTCGAGCGCGGCCTGGACGACGTCCGGGTGGTAGGCCTCGACGGAGACCGCGACGCCGGTCGCGGCGAGCTCCTTGACGACGGGCAGGAGGGCGGCCGCCTGAGACTCGGGGTCGACCCGGTCCGCGCGCACGGTGCTCGACTCGGCGCCGACGTCGACGAGGTCGGCGCCCTGCGCCGCGAGCACCCGGCCCTTGCGGACGGCGGCCTCCGTCGTGAGCGCGACGCTCTCGCGGTACGTGGAGTCCTTGGAGAGGTTGACGCAGCCCATGACGACCGGACGACGGTCGGTGTCGACGAGCCGGTCGCCGAGCCGCAGCGGGGGGACGGAGTGCTCGAGGTCATCCCGCCGGGCCTCGGCGAGAGCGGCCAGCCCGGCGAGGGTGATCACTCAGCGAGGATACGAGCACCTCAACGCGACGGCACCCCGGCGCCAGCGTCACGTCGGCCTCGTCGACGACCCCGGACGCCCCCACCCAAGCACGGGCGACGGGCCGCCCGCGACACACGTCGCGGACGGCCACGAGGTCGGGCGGGGGCCGGCGGTCACTCCCCGATGGCGTCGTCCGCCTTCGCCTGCGCACCCTCGACCTGGTCGTGGTACCTGCCGCCCGTCTTGTCGTCGGCGAGGTCCGCGACCTTGTCGAGGACGCTGTCGCTGACGCTCTCGACCTTGTCAGGGTTGTCCTTGACGAACTCCTCGGCCTTGTTCTTCAGGTCGTCGAACATGCTCATAGCTGCTCCAGGAGGGTGACCGCGGGGTGGCGTCACGCACCGCGAGGGGGCTCGCCGGTGATCGGACCGGCATCGTCGATCGTAGGGCGTGCTGCGCGGTCCCGCGCCTGCCCGGGCCGGTCGTCCCGCAGCCGCGGCCCGCACTGCGAGACTGCCACCGTGAGCCGGCCGCACCCGCCGCCGCTCGTCGTCGGGGTCGTCGGCCCGACGGCGTCCGGCAAGTCCGACCTCGGCGTCGACCTCGCCCTCGAGCTCGGCGGCGAGGTCGTCAACGCCGATGCGATGCAGCTCTACCGCGGGATGGACGTCGGCACCGCCAAGCTCATCGGCGCCGAGCGCCGCGGCGTCCCGCACCACCTGCTCGACGTCCTCGAGGTGATGCAGGATGCGAGCGTCGCGGCCTACCAGCGGGACGCGGGGGCGGTGCTGGACGCGCTGCTCGCGGCCGGCCGCACCCCGCTGCTCGTCGGCGGGTCGGGGCTCTACGTCCGAGCGGCGCTCGACGTCCTGGACATCCCGCCGACGGACGCCGACGTGCGGCGCCGGTGGGAGGAGCGGCTCGCCGCCGAGGGACCGGTCGCGCTGCACGCCGTCCTCGCGGGCCGCGACCCGGAGGCCGCCGCCCGGATCCTGCCGACGAACGGACGCCGCGTCGTCCGTGCGCTCGAGGTCGTCG
Organism: uncultured Actinomycetota bacterium; assembly: GCA_963750565.1. GTDB lineage: Bacteria > Actinomycetota > Actinomycetes > Actinomycetales > Kineosporiaceae > R-H-3. The sequence goes on from CAVVRA010000005.1 coordinate 508,447, forward strand.
AGCTCACCGGAGGGTCGTTCAGCGCGAGCCTGCCCCGCGAGGAGTACGCCCGGCCGGCGGTCCAGGTCGGCCTCGCGGTTCCGCGGGACGTCCTCGACGACCGCATCGAGCGTCGGGTGGACCGGATGTGGGACGCCGGCCTCGTGGCCGAGGTCGAGGACCTCGCCGCGGCGGGCCTGCGCGAGGGCCGGACGGCGTCGCGGGCGCTCGGCTACGCCCAGGTCCTGCGGTTCCTCGCCGGGGAGTGCACGCAGGCCGAGGCGCGCGCCGAGACCGTGCGGGCGACGCGCCGGTTCGCCCGGCGGCAGGAGACGTGGTTCCGCCGTGACCGGCGGATCACGTGGCTCCCGTACGACGCCCCTGACCTGTGCGGACGGGCGCTCGCGGTCGTCGACGCAGCCCTTACCCGGACCCCTTACTCAGCCGAGGCGCCGTACGGCGGGTGCGCCTGGCACCCTTAGGCGCCGTGCCCGGATCCGGGTCGTGAATCCGCCGGACCGGCCCGACGTCTGCGTGACCTCCCGATGCGGCGCCCGGGGCCTCAGGACGAGCGTCTCTCCCGTCGCACACGACCAGGGAGACGTCATGAACGGGATCACCACACTGACCTTCGAGTCCGCGTCTGCGCTCCACGAGGAGCGGGTCGCGCGGCTGCAGCGGTCCTGGGGGCCGCTGTGGCGCGGCCGCCGGCCGTGGCGCACCCGGCGCGCGGCCCGGACGGGGAGCCGCTACGACCTCGCGGCATGACCGCTGCCCCATGGGCCCTGTCGGCGGTCGGTGCCACGATGGGGGACATGCCGCCGCTCGTCGTCGATGCGCCGTTCGTCGGCCGTGCCGAGCACCTGCAGCGCCTCGCCGAGCTCCTCGACGGGGCAGCCGCGGGCCGGCCGGCCGGCGTCCTGGTCGGCGGCGACGCGGGGGTCGGCAAGACCCGCCTCGTCGTCGAGCTCGACGACGTCGCCCGGCGCCACGGGTTCCTCGTCGCGACCGGCCGCAGCGTCGACCTGGGCGCCGGCGGTCTGCCGTACCTGCCCTTCGTGGACGCGGTGCGGTCCCTGACCCGGCTCGACGGCCCGGCCGCCGACGTCGTCCGCCGCGTCACCGAGGAGTGGCCGGTGCTGCTCCACCTCGTGGGGCGGGGGGGCGACGGCCGCCGGCTCGACGAGGCGGACCGGCTCCCGCTCTTCGACGCCGTGGGGACCCTGCTCGCGCGGATCACCGACGAGGTGGCGCCGACCCTGCTCGTCCTCGAGGACGTGCACTGGGCGGACGCCTCGACGCGCGACCTCCTACGGTTCCTGCTCTCCCGCCTGCGGGACGAGCGGTTGCTCGTGGCCGTGACCGTCCGCACCGACGACCTGCACCGCAGGCACCCGGTGCGACCGCTGCTCGCCGAGCTGGTGCGGCTGCCGGGGGTGGAGCGACTCGACCTCGCGCCGTTCGACCGTGGTGACCTCGGGCGGCTCCTGACGACCGTGGCGGGCGCCGCGGTCCCGCCCGAGGTCGTGTCCGACATCGGCCGCCGTTCCGGCGGCAACGCGTTCTTCGCGCTCGAGCTCCTCTCGGCGTCCGGCCTCGCCCACCTCCCCGAGACCCTGGCCGACGTCCTCCTCACCCGGGTCGAGGACCTCTCGGCACCGGCCGTGGACGTCGTCCGGGCGGCGTCCGTCGCCGGCCGCTGCGTCGCCGACCGCCTGCTCCGGGCCGTCGTCGTGGACACGGTGTCGGGCGCGGAGGTCGACGGGGCCCTCCGTGAGGCCCTCGACCGGCACGTCCTCGTCGCCGACGGCCCGGACCGGTACGCCTTCCGGCACGCGCTGCTCCAGGAGGCGGTGTACGGCGACCTCCTCCCGGGGGAGCGGGTCCGGCTCCACGGCGCCTACGCCCGGCTGCTCGCGGGGGACCTCGCAGACGACGACGTGGTCGGCAGCTCGGCCGACCTCGCCGAGCACGCCCTGCGCAGCCACGACAACGCCGCTGCCCTCGCTGCGTCGTGGTGTGCGGCCCGGGAGGCGCAGACCCGGCTCGCCCCGCTGGACGCCCTCGAGCACGTCGAGACAGCGCTCGGGCTCTGGGACGCCGTGCCGCCGGACCGGCGGCCAGCCGACGTCGACCACGTGGGGCTCCTCGTGTTCGCCGCCTCTGCGGCGGCGAACAGCGGCGAACGGGCCCGCGCGCAGGCCCTCGCGACCGCCGCCCGCGACGAGGCGCTCGCCGGCGGGGACCCGCTGCGGGTGGCCCACGCCCGCCGGCACCTCGCGAAGCATCTCTACGCCGGGGAGTACCTCGACGCGTGCGTCCGCGAGGCCACGCTCGCCCGCGAGGCGCTCCTGGAGCACCCGCCGTCGCCGGACCTCGTGTGGGCCACGGCGATCCTCGCCCACGCCACCGCGGGCGGCGGCGACCCGGCGCGGACGGCGGAGCTTGCGTCCTCCGGTCTGCACTGGGCCCGTGAGCTCGGGCTCGCCGCCGCGGAGGCCGACCTGCTCGTGACCCTCTCGCTCGTACAGGACGCCGCCGGGCCGGACGCCACCGGGCCCGACGGGCCCCGGCGCGACGGGGCCGGGCGGGTCGACGACGCCACGACCGCGCGGCTGCTGCACGCCCGGGACCGGGCCCGGGCCGCGGGCGAGCCGGGAATCGAGATGCGGGCCCTGTTCAACCTCGGGCTGACGCGGCACGAGGCCGACGACCTGCGCGGCGCCGTCCGGTACTACCGCGAGGTCGATGAACGTGCGGCGCAGTCCGGTCTCGGGGCGAGCCTCTACGCGCTCGAGGTCCGGCTGTCCCTGCTCGAGGTGCTCTACCGGCTCGGCGAGTGGGACGAGGCGCTCGACGTCGCCCAGGCCCACGGCCTGCGGCTCGGACGTCGCGACACCGCCTCGCTCGAGGTCGCTGCCCTGCGGGTCGTCGCCGAGCGTGCCCCGGAGACCGTCGGGCAGGCGGCCGCGCGGGTCCGGGCCGTCGCGGACGCGGGCGAACCGGTGCTCACGCCGTGGGCGGACATCTCCCTGCACATCCACGGCGCCTCCGCGGCGCTGTGGTGCGGGCAGCCGCACGACGCCGTCGCGCACGTCGACGCCGCGCTCGCCCGGCTCGTCGCCGAGGACGACCCCGTGCACCTCGTGTCGGTCCGGATCGCCGCCCTCGGGCTCACCGGGCTCGCCGCGCTCGCCGTCGTCGGCGAGCCCGCGGCGCCCGGGCAGGCCGAGGCATTGCTCACCCGGGCCGAGGAGGCTGTCGCGCGGGCCCGACCCCTGCGCGGCCGGACCGTCGGGCCGGAGGCCCTGGCGTGGCTCGCGCGCGCCCGGATCATGCACGACCGCACTCTCCGCGGCGGCACGGCGGAGGGCCGGGACGCGGCGGCGTGGCGCCAGGTGCTCGACCTCGTCGGCGGTCAGCCGTACGAGGAGGCCGTCACGCGGTACCGGCTCGCCGAGGCGCTCGCGGTGGCCGGGGACCGCGCCGGGGCCGCGACCGCGGCCCTCGCCGCGTACTCGACCGCGGTCGGGCTCGGGGCGCGGCCGCTGCGGGATGCCGTCGAGGCGCTCGGACGCCGGGCCCGGCTCGACCTCGGAGCAGGCGTTCCGCCGGTCGACGGGCCGCTCACGCGGCGCGAGGCCGAGGTGCTCCGTCTCGTCGCGGACGGGCTGACGAACCGCGCGATCGGGCAGCGACTCTTCATCAGCGAGAAGACGGCCAGTGTCCACGTGTCGAACATCCTCGCCAAGCTCGGGGCGTCCGGGCGGGCCGAGGCGGTCGCCATCGCCGGACGGCGGGGGCTGCTCGCCGACGCGTAGCCTGGCTGCCGTGACCCTTCCCGCCGCCACGACCCCGCTCGCCGCCGCGCCGTCCGGCGTGGACGCGCAGGGAACCGACGCCGTCCCGGGGGCCGACGCCGTCCGGGTCGCCAAGGGCCACGGCACGGAGAACGACTTCGTCCTCGTCCGCGACGTCGACGGTCGCCTCGACCTCACTCCCGCCCTCGTCGCGCGGCTGTGCGACCGGCGCGCGGGGCTCGGCGGCGACGGCCTCATCCGCGTCGTCCGCTCCGCGGCGCTGCCCGAGGGGGTCGCGCTGAGCGGGGGCGCCGAGTGGTTCATGGACTACCGCAACGGCGACGGGTCCTCCGCCGAGATGTGCGGCAACGGGATCCGGGTGTTCGTCGCCTACCTCGAGCGCCTCGGCCTCGTCCGGCTCGCGGACGGGGAGTCCCTACCGGTCGGCACCCGGGCCGGCGTGCTCCGGGTCCGGCGGGACGGCGGCCTGCTCGCCGCCGACCTCGGCCCGTGGCGGGTCGCCGGTGGTGCGGAGGCCGTCGCGGCCGGCACCGACGCCACCGTCGAGGTGCCGGGCATCGAGGCCGACCCGGCATGGGTCGACGCCCCCGTCGGAGTCCGCAGGCTCGTCGCGCTCCCCGGGCTCCGTGTCGATGTCGGCAACCCGCACGTCGTCGTCGCGCTGCCGTCCCCGGAGCTGCTCGCCGGGGCCGACCTGACCAGCCCGCCCCGGGTTGCTCCGGTACCGGTCGGTGGCACGAACGTCGAGCTCACCGTGCCGCTCCACGAGTCCGGTGCCGGTACAGGGCAGCTGCGGATGCGGGTCCACGAGCGCGGCGTCGGCGAGACCCGCTCCTGCGGCACCGGCGCGGCCGCCGCCGTCCTCGCGACCCGTGCCTGGGCCGGTCCGGCGGCACCGAGGGTCTGGCACGTCGACGTGCCCGGTGGCCGGCTGCGGGTCACCGTGCCCGCGGACGACGTCCTCGCCGGCCCCGGCGTCGAGCTCGCGGGCCCGGCGACCATCGTCGCCGAGGGCACCCTCGACCCCACCTGGCTCGCCGCGGCGTCCCGCTGACACGCCTCGCCCTCCCGGCGAGATCATCGGCCGAGGGCCGGTCCGTTCACCGCCTCCCCGCTCCTGCCCGGCCGTCCGCCGTAACCGGCGCCCGGGTACGACTCAAGACCCAGCCGTGACCGGGCGATACGGGTCCCACGGCGGCCGCCCGAGCAGAGGGCCACCGGTTGACGTCCACGGTGTGAGGACCGGCCGACGACCGGCTCAGGGAGGGACCGCGCATGGAGCCCACGGCGCCCCGGGCCACCGCCCCGACGACCGCCGACCGGCTCGTCCGCCGCGACCTGCTGCTGCTCCGGCTCGAGGCCGACCGCCGGCGCCGGCGCCGGCGCCGCGCGGCCGGCGTCCGCGGCCGTCAGCGACCGACCCGCAGCACCCGGTAGCCCTTCGCGCTGCCGGCCCGGACGACGTCCGCGTCGAGGTGCTCGCGCAGCCACGCGTGGAGACTGTCCGCGCCGAGGTTGCGCTGGACGACGAGCCAGCCCTCGCCGCCGTCCTCGAGCCGCCCCATCCAGCGGGTGAGTATCGCGTGGAGCTCGGCCTTGCCGACCCGGATCGGCGGGTTCGACCACACCGTGGCGAACCGGATGTCGTCCGGCACGTCCTCGGGACGCGTCGTCCGGACGTTGCCCAGCCCGAGCCGGGCGGCGTTGCGCGCCGTGAGCTCGAGCGCCCGGTCGTTGACGTCGACGGCCCACACGGTCGCCGCCGGCGAGAGCATCGCCATGGTCAGGGCCAGCGGACCCCAGCCGCAGCCGAGGTCGAGCAGGTCCCCGGCCGCGGTCGGGTCGGGGACCTCGCGCAGGAGCACCCGGGTCCCGAGGTCGACGCGGTCGCCGCTGAACACCCCCGAGGCGGTCTCCACCTCGACGTCCCGCCCGGCAAGGGTCACCGCGACGAGCCGGGTGTCCGCCTGGCCGGTCGGCGTCCGGAAGTAGTGGGCCTGCCCCTCGCTCACGCACCCACGCTACCGGCGGGGCCGCGGCCCGGCCGCGACGGCGGAATCTCACTCGACCGGCTCTGGTTGGAATGGGAGCCTGGAGGTACATGAGAAGTCCAGGCATGACGACAACGACCCAGGGCGCTCGTCGCCCGGCTGCCGCCCCGGCCGCCGGAGCCCGCGCCGTCGCACCGACCGAGGAGCACACCACGGACCCGATCACGCAGCCCATCACCGACGAGCCCGATACGACGAACGGGCGGACCGACGAGGGCGGCGGCGTCGTCCGCGCGACCACGGCAGCTCCCGGGAGCGGCTCGGCCGCGGTGACGCGCATCCTCGCCCGGCATGCCGCAGCGCCGTCCGACGGCACGACTGACAGCACGGTGCCCGCAACCGCGTGGCATCACGACCGCGACGGCGACCAGCTCGAGCTCGCCGACCGCCAGGCCCTGCGCCGGGTCGCCGGCCTGTCCACCGAGCTCGAGGACGTCACCGAGGTCGAGTACCGGCAGCTGCGCCTCGAGCGCGTCGTCCTCGCGGGCCTGTGGACGTCCGGGAGCGTCGCACGACGCCGAGAACTCCCTGCGCGAGCTCGCCGCGCTCGCCGAGACGGCCGGGTCCCAGGTGCTCGACGGCGTCCTCCAGCGCCGCGAGAACCCCGACCCCGGCACCTTCCTGGGCTCCGGAAAGGCGGAGGACCTGCGCGGCCTCGTCGCGAGCGCCGGCGCCGACACCGTCGTCTGCGACGGCGAGCTCTCCCCGTCCCAGCGCCGGAGCCTCGAGGACGTCGTCAAGGTCAAGGTCATCGACCGGACGGCGCTGATCCTGGACATCTTCGCCCAGCACGCGAAGAGCAAGGAGGGCAAGGCGCAGGTCGAGCTCGCCCAGCTCGAGTACCTGCTCCCGCGCCTGCGCGGCTGGGGTGAGTCGATGTCCCGGCAGGCCGGTGGCCGGGTCGCCGGCGGCGCCGGCATCGGCTCCCGCGGCCCCGGTGAGACGAAGATCGAGCTCGACCGGCGCCGGATCCGTACCCGGATGGCCAAGCTGCGCCGCGAGATCAAGGAGATGAAGACCGCCCGCGTCACGAAGCGGGACAGCCGCCGGCGCAACGCCGTCCCGAGCGTCGCCATCGCCGGCTACACGAACGCCGGCAAGTCGAGCCTGCTCAACCGGCTCACCGGCGCCGGCGTGCTCGTCGAGAACGCGCTGTTCGCCACGCTCGACCCGACCGTGCGCCGCGCCGTGACGCCGGACGGCCGGGAGTTCACCCTCACCGACACCGTCGGCTTCGTCCGGCACCTGCCGCACCAGCTCGTCGAGGCGTTCCGGTCCACGCTGGAGGAGGTGCGCGGACGCCGACCTCGTCGCTCCACGTCGTCGACGGCAGCCACCCCGACCCGGAGGGCCAGCTCGCCGCGGTCCGGGAGGTGCTCGGCGAGGTCGGTGCGCGTCGACGTCCCCGAGCTCGTCGTCGTGAACAAGGCGGATGCCGCGGACCTCGAGGTGGTCGGCCGGCTCCTGCGCCTGGAGAAGAACGCTGTCGCGGTGTCCGCGTGGACGGGTGAGGGGATCACCGAGCTCGTCGACCGGGTCGCCGAGGCGCTGCCGCGCCCGGACGTCGAGGTCGACGTCCTCGTGCCGTACAGCCGGGGCGACCTCGTGAACAAGGTGCACGTCGAGGGCGACGTCCTCAGCGAGGAGCACACCGGCGACGGCACCCGACTGCACGCCAAGGTGCGTCCGGCGCTCGCCGCCGAGCTGTCCCGGTTCGCGCCCGCGCAGCAGCACTGAGGCGGGAAGCGACTGAGCCGTTCGGCGCTGACCGGGGTGACGTCAGCGGCCACGGGCCGTCGACGTCACCCCGATCACCGAGTTCCGGGCCCCGGTCACACGCCTGCACCGGATCGCCCACGGGAGCGCCTCGAGCCGGGCCGCGGCATCGGCCGCCCGCAGGTCAGGTGTCACACCCGCCGTACGTGCCGTCGTCCACCGTCGCCTCGGCCCGGACGACGTCCCGGCGCAGCGCGCAGAGCCGGTGGTTCGCGGCGACCTGGGAGAGCCGCTCGACGGCGAGTGCGGTCCCCTCGCCGACCCGCCTGCCGAAGCCGATCCCGCCGAGGTCGCCGGACGGCGCGGTGAGTGTGGCGATCTCCGCCTCGAGCTCGGCCCGCTTCGCCGCGAGCGCAGCCGCACATCGTCCGCGTCGTCCGTCATCCCCGAAGGATGCACCCGCGGCCCCGACCCCGCGAGCGCCACCGGCCGCCTGCAACGATGGACGGCGATGACGACCTCTCTCGGCGACCTCGTGCGCCCGGCCGCAGCGCTCGCCCCGGCCGGCGCGTTCGACCCCGACGCGACGTACGAGGGATTCGCCTCCTGGGCCGCCGCGCAGGGGCTCGCGCTGTACCCGGCACAGGAGGAGGCGCTCCTGGAGATCGTCACCGGCTCGAACGTCGTCCTCGCGACCCCGACCGGCTCCGGCAAGAGCCTCGTCGCGCTCGGCGCGCACGTCACGGCCCTCGCCCAGGGCCGGCGGACGTTCTACACCGCACCGATCAAGGCGCTCGTGTCGGAGAAGTTCTTCGCCCTCTGCGACGTGCTCGGCGCCGACCGGGTCGGGATGCTCACCGGCGATGCGAGCGTCAACGCCGAGGCGCTGGTGATCTGCTGCACCGCCGAGGTGCTCGCGAACCTCGCGTTGCGCGAGGGCCCGGAGGCCGACGCCGGCCAGGTCGTCATGGACGAGTTCCACTTCTACGCCGACCCCGACCGCGGCTGGGCGTGGCAGGTGCCCCTGCTCGAGCTCACCGACGCGCAGTTCCTCCTCATGTCGGCGACCCTCGGCGACACGAGCCGGTTCGAGCGCGACCTCACCCGGCGCACGGACCGGACGACGGTCACCGTCGCCTCGGGGGAGCGGCCGGTGCCGCTGAGCTTCTTCTACGCGATGACGCCGATGCACGAGACGCTCACCGAGCTCCTCGAGACGAACCAGGCGCCGGTCTACGTCGTCCATTTCACCCAGGCCGCAGCCCTCGAACGGGCGCAGGCGCTGACGAGCGTCAACGTCGCGACCCGCGCCGAGAAGGACCGGATCGCCGACTTCCTCGGCGGGTTCCGGTTCACCGCGGGGTTCGGCAGAACGCTGTCCCGGCTCGTCCGGCACGGGATCGGCGTCCACCACGCCGGGATGCTGCCGCGGTACCGGCGGCTCGTCGAGCAGCTCGCGCAGGCCGGCCTGCTCAAGGTCATCTGCGGCACCGACACCCTCGGCGTCGGGATCAACGTGCCGATCCGGACCGTACTCATCAGCGCCCTGAGCAAGTACGACGGCTCGACGGTGCGCCACCTGTCGGCCCGCGAGTTCCACCAGATCGCCGGCCGGGCGGGCCGGGCCGGCTACGACACCGCCGGCACCGTCGTCGTCCAGGCCCCGGACCACGAGATCGAGAACGAGCGCCTCCTCGCGAAGGCGGGGGAGGATCCGAAGAAGCGCCGCAAGGTCGTGCGCCGCAAGCCGCCCGAAGGGTTCGTCGCGTGGAGCCGGCAGACCTTCGACCGGCTGGTCGCCGCCGAGCCCGAGCCGCTCGTGTCGAGCTTCGCCGTCTCGCACGCCATGGTGCTCAATGTGCTCGCCCGGCCAGGCGACCCGGTCGGCGCACTGCGGCACCTCCTCGAGGAGAACGACGAGCCCCGCGCCAAGCAGCGCGCGCACATCCGGCGGGCGATCCAGATCGTCCGCGCGCTCCTCGCCGCCGGCGTCGTCGAGCGCGTGCCGGCTCCTGGGGTCGCCGGAGCACCCGGGCCGGACGGCGTGGTCCGCGGCCCAGACGGCCGGCCGCTGCGCGGCGACGACCTCACGCTGCGGCTCACCGTCGACCTGCAGGCCGACTTCGCGCTGAACCAGCCGCTGTCGCCGTTCGCGCTCGCGGCCCTCGAGCTGCTCGACCCGGCGACGCCGACGTACGCGCTCGACGTCCTCTCCGTCATCGAGTCGACCCTCGAGGACCCGCGGCACGTCCTGTCCGCGCAGCGGTTCAAGGCCCGTGGCGAGGCGGTCGCCGCGATGAAGGCCGAGGGCCTCGACTACGACGAGCGGATGGAGCAGCTCGAGGACGTCTCGTACCCGCAGCCGCTCGTCGAGCTCCTCGAGGCTGCCTACGAGATGTACCGGCGCGGGCACCCCTGGGTCGGCGACTACGAGGTCCGGCCGAAGACCGTCGCCCGCGACCTCTACGAGCGGGCCATGTCCTTCACCGAGTTCGTCTCGTTCTACGGCCTCGCCCGCACCGAGGGCCTCGTCCTGCGATACCTCGCCGACGCGTACAAGGCGCTGCGGCAGACGGTCCCGGACGCCGCCCGGACCGAGGACCTCGAGGACGTCACCGAGTGGCTCGGCGAGCTGGTCCGGCAGACCGACTCGAGCCTGCTCGACGAGTGGGAGGCATTGCGCAACCCGGCGGCGACCGAGCAGGACGTCGAGGCGGTGCACCGGTCGGCGCACACCCCGCCGCCGGTCACGGCGAACCGGCGAGCCTTCCGGGTCCTCGTCCGCAACGCGATGTTCCGCCGGGTCGAGCTCGCGGCGCTTCGGCACTGGACGCCGCTCGGCGAGCTCGACGGCCCCACCGGGTTCGACGAGGACGCCTGGCGGGCGGCGATCGAGGCCTACTGCGCAGAGCACGACGAGATCGGCACCGGGCCCGACGCCCGCGGTCCGGCGCTCTTCGTCGTCGACGAGAACCCACCACCCGACCCCGACGGCGAGGGGCCTACCCGGCGCTGGGTCGTCCGGCAGGTCGTCGACGACCCGGACGGCGACCACGACTGGGGTGTCGACGCCGTCGTCGACCTCGATGCGTCCGACGAGACCGGCGAAGCCGTCGTCCACGTAACTGGACTCCGTCGCCTGTAGCCGCCGAAGGCCCTGACCAGCGACCGGGACGTCGGCGACGGTCACGCCGGTGAGCTGCGCGGTGGCCAGGCCGACCCCGACGCCGTGGAGGAGCAGCCACGGCGGCAACGCTCAGCAGGCTGACGATATCCCGGGCGGCGGATCCGGCGCCCGTCAGGGCCCGGTGGCGAGGGACTCCTCGACCTCGGCCGCGGTCGGGTACGACGGCTGGGCGCCGGCCCGGGTCACGGCGAGCGCCCCGACGTGAACCGCCGTCCGTAGCGCCTGCCCGATCGCGGCGCCGCCGGCGAGCCGGGCGGCGAGCGCCCCGACGAAGGCGTCGCCGGCGCCGGTCGTGTCGACGACCTCGACCCGGGGCGCCGCGACCCGGTGCGTGCCAGCGGCGTCGACGGCGACCGTGCCGTCCCCGCCGAGGGTCACGACGACCGTGTCAGGCCCGAGGTCGCGCAGCCGGGCCGCCGCCTCGCCGGGCTCCACGCCGTCCGCCCCGACGGGCTCTCCGAGCAGGAGTGCCGCCTCGTGCTCGTTGACGACGAGGACGTCGGTGCGGGCGAGGAGCGCGTCCGGCACCGGGCCGGCGGGCGCGAGGTTGAGCACGACCGTGCCCGTCGTGTGCTCGGCGGCGGCGAGGCTCGCCCCGGGCGCGACCTCCCGCTGGAGGACGACGACCGCGGCGCGCGCCACGGCGTCGATCCGCGCGTCGTCCGGCGTGAGCGCGGCGTTGGCGCCGGGGGACACGACGATCGAGTTGTCGCCGTCCGGGTCGACGAGGACCAGCGCCGCCCCGGTCGGGCGGTCCGCCGTTCGCAGCGCGCTGATGTCGACCCCGGACGCCGTGAGCGACGTCCGGACCATCGCACCGTGCTCGTCGTCGCCGACCCGGCCGACGAACGCCACGCGGACGCCCGACCCGGCGGCGACCTGCGCCGCGGCGACCGCCTGGTTGGCGCCCTTACCGCCCGGGGCCGTCACGACGTCGCCGCCGAGGACCGTCTCACCGGCGGCGGGGCGGCGTTCCACCCTGACGACGAGGTCGGCGTTCGCCGACCCCACGACCACGACGTCCATATGACCTCCAGCCGGGAGCGAGGTCACGATGCCAGATCCGTCCTCTGGCGGGTACGTCCGGAGAAGGCGGGATGGTTGCAGGACGTGCACACGGGCTGGTTGGGGACGGACGGGCCGGAGTGTCGGCCTGTCGGGCTAGGGTCGTCGGGTGGCTGCCGGACCGACGACCCGTGACCTCCTCGCGGCGGCCGTCGGGGCCGTGGGCGGGTTGCCACGCCCGGGGCAGCAGGAGATGGCGGAGGCCGTCGCGCAGGCCGCGGCGTCCGGCGAGCACCTCCTCGTCCAGGCGGGCACCGGCACCGGCAAATCGCTGGGGTACCTCGTGCCCGCGATCGCCCACGCGGTCGAGACCGGCACGCCCGTGGTCGTGTCGACCGCGACCCTCGCGCTCCAGGCGCAGATCGTCGACCGCGACCTGCCACGCGTCGCGGACGCGCTCGCCCCGCTGCTCGGCCGCCGGCCGACGTGGCAGCTCGTCAAGGGCCGGCGCAACTACGTGTGCGTGCACAAGCTCGGGGGCGGCTTCCCCGACGAGCAGGATGCGCTCTTCGACCTGCCCGGCGGGGACGGCGACGCCCTGCCGGGCAGAGTCTTCGGCGGCGCGTCGTCCCGGCTCGGCAAGGAGGTCGTCCGGCTGCGGGAGTGGGCGGGGACGACGCAGTCGGGCGACCGTGACGAGCTCGTCCCGGGGGTGAGCGAGCGGGCCTGGCGGCAGGTGTCGGTGAGCGCGCACGAGTGCCTCGGCGGGCAGCGCTGCCCGGCCGCCGCGGACTGCTTCAGCGAGGCGGCGCGGGAGCGGGCGCACCACGTCGACGTCGTCGTGAGCAACCACGCGTTCGTCGCGATCGACGCCTTCGAGGGCCGGCAGATGCTCCCCGAGCACGAGCTCCTCGTCGTCGACGAGGCCCACGAGCTCGCCGACCGGGTCACCTCCGTCATCACCGACGAGCTCACCGTCTCGGCGGTCGAGCAGGCCTCGAGGCGGGCGCGCACGGTCGGTGCGGGGGAGACGTCCGGGCTCGACGACGCCGCCGACATCCTCGCCGCGGCGCTCGAGGAGACCGCCGAGGGCCGGTTCACCGGGGAGCTGCCGGAGCTCCTCCAGGTCGCGGTGGACGCAGTCCGGGACGCCGCCCGCACGGTGTTCTCCGGGCTCAAGGCCGACCCGCAGACGTCCGGTCCGGACGGCGCCCGGCAGGTCGCGCGGGCCGCCGTCCAGGAGGTCTTCGATGTCGCCGAGCGGCTCGCGTCCGGCTCGGCCACGCCGCAGGGGCCGGACGTCGCGTGGCTGTCGCGCTACCAGCGCCAGGACGGCGCGGTCCGGACGGCGCTCGACATCGCGCCGTTGTCCGTCGCCGGGCTGCTGCGCGAGCGGCTCTTCGGCGAGCGCACCGTCGTCCTCACGTCGGCGACGCTGACCCTCGGCGGGTCGTTCGACGCCGTCGCAGGCAGCGTCGGGCTCACGGGCGAGGGGGCGCCTGCCTGGCGCGGGCTCGACGTCGGCAGCCCGTTCGACTACCCCAAGCAGGGCATCCTCTACGTCGCGAAGCACCTCGCGCCGCCCGGCCGGGACGGGATGTCGAAGGCCGTCCTCGACGAGCTCGCGGCACTCGTCGAGGCGGCGGGCGGGCGGACGCTCGGGCTGTTCTCCTCGCGGCGGGCCGCCGAGCTCGCCGCGGAGGAGCTCCGGGACCGGCTCGACGTCCCGATCCTGTGCCAGGGCGACGATGCGACGCCGACCCTCGTGCGGGCGTTCGCCCGGGACGCGGCGACGTGCCTGTTCGGGACGCTCTCGCTGTGGCAGGGCGTCGACGTGCCCGGCAGCGCCTGCCAGCTCGTCGTCATCGACCGGATCCCGTTCCCGCGGCCCGACGACCCGCTGTCCGCCGCGCGGAGCCAGGCCGTCGCCCGCGCCGGGGGCAACGGGTTCATGTCGGTCGCCGCGACGCACGCCGGGCTGCGGCTCGCTCAGGGCGTCGGCCGGCTCATCCGCACGGGGGCCGATCGCGGGGTCGTCGCCGTCCTCGACAGCCGGCTCGCGACCGCCCGGTACGGCGACTTCCTGCGCGCGTCCCTGCCGCCGTTCTGGCCGACGACGGACCGCGACGTCGTCCTCGAGGCGCTGCGGCGGATCGGCGCGTCGGCGCGCGCCGTGCTCCCCGTCGCCGACCCCGTCGACCGGGCGCTCGCGACGGCCGGCGGGGCGGGCCGGCGCGCGCCGTCCCCGCCGTCGATCCGGTCCGGCATCACCGGCGGCCGCGGCTGAACCGCGGAGGATGACGCCGGGCTGCCGCCGGCGTCGCGGCAGGCGGCTGCTTCGCCGTCCTCGCCGAGCGCAACGACGCGACCCCCGACCAGGTCGTCGTCCGGCTCGCGGCCCGGCCTCGCCGTCGTGGTCCCGTTCGCCGTCGACGTCCGCGAGAGCGTCCCCGGCGACGACGAGGGACTCGTGCTGCTGACCTGACCGCCGTTCGCAGGGATCGCCGTCGTGCAGCCGCCGTCCACCCGGGCTGGGGAGGTGGTGGGGAGGAGCGGTCTGCATCCCACGGGGGCAGCGAACCGGGGTGTCACTGCTCGAGCGCGGCCTCAGCGAGGGCGTCGATGAGGGCGGCGACGGCGGGCACCCGCAGGAGGTCGGGGGTCGTGACCGCGGAGACCGTCCGCGGGGACGTCCCGCCGACGGCGCGGACGGCCACCCCCGGGTACCGGGCCGCGACCGGCAGCACGAGTCCGGGCAGCAGGGCGACGCCGAGGCCGGCGGCGACGAGGCCGAGCACGGCCATGTAGTCGTCCGTCGCGTAGGCGACCGACGGGGTGTACCCGGCGGTCGCGCAGGCCTGGACCAGGTGGCCCCGGCAGCGCGGGCACCCGGCGATCCACGTCTCGCCGGCGAGGGCGCGCAGGTGCAGCCGTCGGACGTCGGCGAGTGCGTGGCCCGCGGGCAGGGCGAGGACCGGCGGGTCGGCGAGCAACGTGCGGACGTCCAGCCCGGTGAGGTCGTCCTCCCCGCGGCCGAGGTCGATCCCCGGGTAGTCGAACGCGAGCGCGACGTCGCAGCCGCCCGCGCGCAGCCGCGGGAGGGACTGCGGCGGCTCGCACTCCTCGAGGCTGACCCGCAGGGCGGGGTGCCGGCGGCGCAGCAGCGCGAGCGCGGTGGGCACGAGCGTCGCCGACGACGACGGGAACGCGACGAGCCGGACACGTCCCGTGCGTAGCCCGGTCAGGGCGGCGACCTCGGTCACGGCCGCGTCGAGGACAGCGGTGACCGTCGCCCCGTGCCGGGCGAGCACCTGGCCGGCCTCCGTGAGGCGGACGCCACGTCCGCGGCGTTCGACCAGGGCGGTCCCCAGCCGGCGTTCGAGGCGTCGCACGTGCTGGCTCACGGCCGGCTGGCTGGAGCCGAGAGCGGTCGCCGCGGCGGTGATCGTGCCGTGGTCGCCGATGGCGCGAACGATCCGCAGCGACTGGACGTCGAGGTTCTCGCGCACGCCGCCACTCTAGCCACACATAACGCCGTTGGATGGTTCTGGGTGTCGACATGTCGTTGTGTGATGCCAGGGCGGCCACCAGACTGGCGTCATGGACCCGAGGACCACCGACCGGCGCGACCCCTTCGGCACCCTCCGCGCGCAGTTCACCCCGGTGCCGGGGTACCTCAACGCGGCGACGCTCGGCCTCCCGCCGGCTGCCGTCGTCGACGCCGTCCGCGGTGCCCTCGACGACTGGCAGGCCGGGCGGTGCGACCCCGTGCAGTTCGACGAGCACGTGTCCAGGTCGCGGCGCGCCTACGCCCGCATCGTCGGCGTGCCGCCGTCCGACGTCGCGGTCGGCGCCCAGGCGAGCGTCCTCGTCGGCACCGTCGCGTCGTCCCTCCCGGACGGCGCCGAGGTGCTCGCGGTGCACGCAGACTTCTCCTCGGTCGTCTTCCCGTTCCTCGTCCACGCCGACCGTGGCGTCCGGGTGCGGCACGTCCCGCTCGAGGCGCTCGCCGAGGAGATCCGGCCGCAGACCGCGGCCGTCGCGTACTCGCTCGTGCAGTCTGCGGACGGCCGGGTCGCCGACGCCGCAGCGGTCCGCGAGGCCGCCCGCGCCGTCGGGGCCCTGACGGTCTGCGACGTCACCCAGGCCGCAGGCTGGCTCCCCGTGGACGCCACCGCGGACGACGTCACCGTGTGCTCGGCGTACAAGTGGCTGTGCTCCCCGCGCGGCGCCGCGCTCCTCACGGTGCGCCCCGACGTCCGGGACCGGATCCGCCCGACGGGCGCGGGGTGGTACGCGGGGGAGTCGGTGTGGTCGTCGACGTACGGGCCGGACATGCGGCTCGCGGTGGATGCCCGGCGGTTCGACGTCTCGCCGGCCTGGCACAGCTGGGTCGGGGCCGCCGAGGCGCTCGAGCTGCTCGCGGCCGTCCCGGGGCAGACCGTCCGGGCGCACGACGTCCGGCTGGCGAACGCGTTCCGGGAGCGGGTCGGGCTCGATCAGGGGGACAGCGCCATCGTGTCGCTGCCGGACCCGGACGGCGCGCGGCGGACGACGCTCGCGGCGTCCGGCTGCACTGTTGCGGGCCGGGCCGGCATGGTGCGGCTGTCGTTCCACGTCTGGAACGACGAGGACGACGTGGACCGCGCGGCGGGAGCGCTCGCCGGGAACGTCGGCGGTCAGGCGCCGACGGCGACCCGGACCGCGGTCGTCAGCTGGCCGTAGGTGTTGACGCCGTCGAAGAAGTCGTCGGGGAACCGGACGTCGAGCGCGTCCTCGACGGCGCAGAGCAGGAGGAGTGCGCGGTCGTCGTCGACGCCGAGCGCGTCGAGCGGGACATCGCGGGTGAGGGTCTCAGGAGCGACGTCGAGCTGTGCGGCGACGACGTGGCGCACGGTCCCGTCGAGGTCGAGTGCGTGCACGGGAAAGCCCTCCAGGCCCGGGGACGTGAACGTCGACGGAGCCACCGTAGCCTGTCCGGCGCCGACGGCGAGGGCAGGTGACCCCGAAAGCTCTACCAAGAGTCACCTGTCCTCGCCTTGTGTGACCAACTCCACGACGCCGGTGCCTCGGGTGGCGCTGGTCGGTGGACCGTCGCGCGCTCGTCCGCGGGCTCGCGCGCCTCCTCCGAGGTGGGCGAGGCCGAGGGCTCAGACCCGGCGCAGGACGGCGACGACCCGACCGAGCACGGTCGCGTCGTCGCCGGGGATCGGCTCGTACGCGGCGTTGTGCGGCAGCAGCCAGACGTGACCGTCCCGGCGCTTGAAGGTCTTCACCGTCGCCTCGCCGTCGATCATCGCGGCGACGATGTCGCCGTTCTCCGCGACCGGCTGCTGACGCACGACGACCCAGTCGCCGTCGCAGATCGCCGCGTCGACCATGGAGTCGCCCGACGACCTTGAGCAGGAAGAGCTGACCGTCGCCGACGAGCTGGCGGGGGAGCGGGAACACGTCCTCGACGGCCTGCTCGGCGAGGATCGGGCCGCCGGCGGCGATCCGGCCGACGACGGGGACGTACGACGGCGTCGGCCGGTTGTCGTCCGGCTCCGGTCTCGTCGACGCGCTCGTCGTCGACGGCGACCACCGCCCGCTCGCCGGGCAGGATCACCTCGATCGCGCGCGGCCGGTTCGGGTCGCGGCGCAGGAAGCCCTTGCGCTCGAGGGTCGTCAGCTGGTGCGCGACGCTGCTCGGGCTCGTGAGCCCGACGGCCTCGCCGATCTCGCGCATGCTCGGCGGGTAGCCGCGGCGCTCGACGGAGTCCCGGATCGTCTCCAGCACGAGCCGCTGGCGAGCGGTGAGCCCGTCACCTCCGGCAGGGCCGTCCGGGAGCGTGTGGACCTGTGCCCGCGAGCCGGTCGCCCGGTCGGTCGCGCCGCGCGTCCCCCGCTGCGTCCCGCCGCCCTCGCCGCCCATGTGCGCCTCCCTCTCGTGGTCCGTCGTGGTCACGCTAGGGGTCCGCGCGACACGTTTCAAACACGTGTTCGAACGTGTCTCGATTCTGTCGGTGCCCGGTGGTAGAACCGTACAGACGTTCGATCGAACACCGGTTCGATCTCGTCCTCGCGTCGGAGGCGGTCATGACCACCCTCGTTCTCCGCTCCTCGTCCCCGACGGCGCACGAGCGCCGCGCCGTCCCGCACCTGCGCGTCGTCGCGCCGGTCGCACCCGCCCGGCGAGCGCCCGGCCTCCGCGTCGCGGGTCGCGGCGGCCCGATCCGGACGGCGTGCCGCGCCGCTGCGGATCACCCGGCGTGGGCGCGTCGTCGTCCGGGTGGGCGTCGTCCTGCTCGGCCTCGTCGTCACCGCTGCTGTCGTGCTCGCGGGTGGTCGCGTCGCACGCGCGGACCGGTCGGTCCATGCCGTCCCCGTGGAGTACCGCGTCGTCCTGCCCGGCGAGAGCCTGTGGCAGATCGCCGGCGACGTGGCGCCCGGGGCCGACCGCCGGGAGACCGTGGCCCGGATCGTCGAGCTCAACGCTCTCCCCTCCGGTGTCGTCGCGGCCGGCACCAGGATCGCCGTCCCTGCCGGCTGAGGCGGCGCCGGCTCGCCGCGGTGCACCTGCCGTCGGACGCGCGCTCGGAACGGCCTCCTGGTCCCTCGCCGTCCGGGTTCGCCGGGTGGGGGACGGGTTGGACAGGGTCACGGCACGCGGATCCCCGGCGATCTCTCTGTGTCATCGAGACAACACGATGAGTGACCAACAGTGTTCCGGCGACGCGCGTGTCCCGCTTGCACGTGTCCCGTCGACAGGCTTAGCCTTACCCCAACATCTAGTAGTTACACCGATGTAAGCCATCCACATCTAGTCCCCAGCTCGGTCCCCAGGGCAGCGGTGCTTACCCCCACGATGTCCCCAGGTCCGTCCACATCCGGTCGGTCCGAGGGCTCCGACAGGCGGATGGACGACCGGATCAGCTGGGCCTTCAGGACGACGCGAGAGGAGCCAGAACCGTGAACTGCCCGTTCTGCCGGAACGCCGACTCGCGCGTCGTCGACTCCCGGAGCGCGGACGACGGCACCGCGATCCGGCGTCGCCGACAGTGCCCGCAGTGCGGCCGTCGGTTCAGCACGGTCGAGACCGCGAGCCTGACCGTCGTCAAGCGGTCGGGGGTGTCCGAGCCGTTCAGCCGGTCCAAGATCGTGTCCGGCGTGCGCAAGGCGTGCCAGGGGCGACCGGTCGGCGAGGACGACCTGGCGCTGCTCGCCCAGCGCGTCGAGGAGCCGATCCGGGCCACGGGCGCCGCGGAGATCGACGCGCACGAGATCGGCCTGGCCATTCTCGGTCCGCTGCGCGAGCTCGACGAGGTCGCCTACCTGCGATTCGCCAGCGTCTACCAGGGGTTCGACTCCCTGGAGGACTTCGAGACCGCCATCACCCTGCTCCGGGCCGAGCGCGAGCCGACCGGCGTCGAGCCCGGCACCGGCGACGCGCACCGTAGAGACCGCCGCCGGCGGCGCGCAGGGGAAGGCGACGCCGCCGGCGGTCACCAACGGCCCGCGGGCACGCAGCACCGGCGCCACCGACGGTCCACGCCATCGAGGCCAGGTGGCGCGGCTCGCATTCAGCCGCCAGCGCACGAGGGGACAGCAGACATGACGGAGACCGCGTCCGGCCCTGGGGCCCGCAAGACCCGCGGCGACGCTGCGAAGGTGCAGCGGAAGGGCCTGACGATCGAGCGCGTCTACACCACGCCAGGGGTGCACCCGTACGACGAGGTGACGTGGGAGCGGCGAGACGTCGTCCAGACGAACTGGAGGACCGGTGAGACGATCTTCGAGCAGAAGGGCGTGGAGTTCCCGGACTTCTGGAGCCTGAACGCCTCGACGATCGTCACGACGAAGTACTTCCGCGGCGCCGTCGGGACGCCTGCCCGGGAGTGGAGCCTGCAGCAGCTCGTCGACCGGGTCGTGCTCACCTACACCAAGGCCGGCAAGCGACCACGGCTACTTCGCGACCGACGCCGACGCCGAGGTCTTCGAGCACGAGCTGACGTGGATGCTCCTGCACCAGGTGTTCAGCTTCAACTCACCGGTGTGGTTCAACGTCGGAACGCCTGCGCCGCAGCAGGTGTCGGCGTGCTTCATCCTGTCGGTCGACGACTCGATGGACTCGATCCTCAACTGGTACAAGGAGGAGGGGTTCATCTTCAAGGGCGGCTCCGGGGCCGGCCTCAACCTCTCCCGGATCCGGTCCTCGAAGGAGCTGCTCTCCAGCGGCGGCACGGCATCCGGCCCGGTCTCCTTCATGCGCGGCGCCGACGCGTCCGCGGGGACGATCAAGTCAGGCGGGGCGACCCGGCGTGCGGCGAAGATGGTCGTGCTCGACGTCGACCACCCCGACATCGAGGAGTTCATCGAGACGAAGGCGCGCGAGGAGGACAAGATCCGCGCGCTGCGGGACGCCGGGTTCGACATGGACCTCGGCGGCCGGGACATCACGAGCGTCCAGTACCAGAACGCGAACAACTCGGTCCGGGTCAGCGACGAGTTCATGCGCGCCGTCGAGAACGGCGAGCGGTTCGGCCTGAGGGCCCGCACGGACGGCGAGGTCATCGAGACCGTCGACGCCAAGGAGCTGTTCGGCATGATGGCCGAGGCGGCGTGGGAGTGCGCCGACCCGGGCATCCAGTACGACGACACGATCAACGACTGGCACACCACGCCGGAGTCCGGCCGGATCACCGCGTCGAACCCGTGCTCGGAGTACATGCACCTGGACAACTCCTCGTGCAACCTCGCCTCGCTCAACCTGCTGAAGTTCCTCAAGGACGGACGGCGCGTTCGACGCCGAGCTGTTCGTGAAGGCCGTCGAGCTCGTCATCACGGCGATGGACATCTCGATCTGCTTCGCGGACTTCCCGACCGAGCCGATCGGCGACACGACCCGCGCGTTCCGCCAGCTCGGCATCGGGTACGCCAACCTCGGGGCGCTGCTCATGGCGTCCGGGCTCGGCTACGACTCCGACGGCGGGCGCGCGTTCGCGGCGTCCGTCACCTCGCTCATGACCGGCGCCGCGTACCGCCGCTCGGCCGAGCTCGCCGGCGTCGTCGGCCCGTACGAGGGCTACGCCCGCAACGCCGAGGCGCACCGGCGGGTCATGCGCAAGCACGCCGCAGCGAACGACGCGATCCGCACGATGCACTCCCTCGACAAGGACGTGCACCGGGTCGCGACCCGGGAGTGGGAGCTCGGCAACACGATCGGCGAGAAGAACGGGTGGCGCAACGCGCAGGCGTCCGTGCTCGCCCCGACCGGCACCATCGGCTTCATGATGGACTGCGACACCACGGGCATCGAGCCGGACTTCTCCCTGGTGAAGTTCAAGAAGCTCGTCGGCGGCGGCTCGATGCAGATCGTCAACCAGACGGTCCCAGTGGCCCTGCGCAGGCTCGGGTACGCCGAGGAGACCATCGAGGCGATCGTCGAGTACATCGCCGAGCACGGCCACGTCATCGACGCGCCCGGCCTGCAAGCCGCGAGCACTACGAGGTCTTCGACTGCGCGATGGGCGAGCGGGCCATCAAGCCGATGGGCCACGTGCGGATGATGGCGGCCTGCCAGCCGTTCCTGTCCGGGGCGATCTCGCAAGACGGTCAACCTGCCCGAGACGGCGACGGTCGAGGAGATCGCAGACGTCTACTTCCAGGGCTGGAAGCTCGGGCTCAAGGCGCTCGCGGTCTACCGCGACAACTGCAAGGTCGGCCAGCCGCTGTCGGACGCCAAGGCGAAGAAGGCCGACGCCGACGGCGGACGAGCCCGTCGTCGAGACGCCGCGTCGAGTACCGCCCGATCCGCAAGCGGCTGCCGAAGCGCCGCCCGAGCCAGACGATCTCGTTCGCCGTCGGCGGCGCCGAGGGTTACCTCACCGCGGGGTCGTACCCGGACGACGGCCTCGGCGAGGTGTTCCTCAAGTTCGGCAAGCAGGGCTCGACGCTCGCCGGTGTGATGGACGCCTTCTCGATCGCGGTCTCGATCGCGCTGCAGTACGGCGTGCCGCTGGAGACGTACGTCGAGAAGTTCACGAACATGCGGTTCGAGCCGGCCGGTCTGACCGACGACCCGGACGTCCGGATGGCGCAGTCGATCATGGACTACGTCTTCCGCCGGCTCGCGCTCGACTACCTGGACTTCGACACCCGGTCGGCCAACGGCATCTACACCGCGGCCGAGCGGCCGCGCCACCTCGAGACCGGCTCCTATCTCGGAGGAGGCGACCGACGACGAGGTCGAGGAGGACCTCGAGACCCTCGCGCAGTCCGCGCCGTCCGTGAAGCCGAAGGCCGACGGCAAGGTGGAGGGCAAGCCGGTCGAGCAGCCCGTCGACGTCACCGCCGCCGCCGTCAAGCCGGTACCGGTCGAGGTCCACTCCTCGGCCGAGCTGCATGGAGAAGCTCCAGGGCCGCGCCTCCGACGCCCCGATGTGCTTCACCTGCGGCACGAAGATGCGCCCCGCCGGGTCGTGCTTCGTCTGCGAGGGCTGCGGGAGCACGAGCGGCTGCAGCTGAGGTGAGCTGACCGCCGGGCGATCGAGCGAGCGCCGCCCGCCCCGACGCCGGGGCGGGTGGTGCTGCGTCGTGAGACCTCGCCGACGGACGCGCCGTGCGGCCCCTCGCCGCCACGCGCGTCGTGTCCGTGGGGTCGGCGGGCGTCGTGGCACCCCACCGCCGCGGCGTCAGCCCGTGTTGGCGACGACAGCACCGCCTCCTGACGAGCCCACGCGGCCAGGCACATCGGGCACGGCTCCCAGCCGGCGAGCAGGACCGGGCCGTCCAGGTGCGGGCGCGGAACAACCAATGCCGTTTCCCGCCGGGCGTTGATCTCGGCGTGCGCGGTCGGGTCCGGGGTCGAGGTCCCGTGCCCCGTCCCCGTCCCCTGTGTCACTGCCCCGCCCGTGCGACGTCCACCATGGCGGCCGCGGCGCGGGCCGCCTCGGCCGGAGGTCGCGTCGGCCGCGCCGCGGCATCGGCGATGACTGCACCCGCCAGGGGCGTGAGCGTGGCCACGAGGTCGCGCCGGCGGAGCGGCGCGTGACGACGCTGGGCCTGGGGGGCGACTCGGGTTACGCTGCGCGAGGACCCCGGGCCCGACCGGCCGGGGTGTCGCGGCCGGAACGGCACGACCGTGCCTGATCGGAGGTGCCGTCGTGGTGACGACCGCGTGGAACCGGGAGCACGTCGCGGCGTTGGGGCACGACCACGCGACGTGCACACCGGTCATCGCGACCGAGAGCCTGACGCGGCTCGTCCCCGGCCTCGACTTCTGGGACCTGTGGCCGGTGCGCACGCCGGACGGCGCGGTCGCGGACGTGCACGGGTACGAGGTGTGGGCCGGGCTGTCCGCGGCCGCGGTCGGTGACCCGGGAGGCCGGCACGACGTGGCCCGGATCCGGCTCGTCGGGCGGGCGGTGGGCGGCGGGTGGGAGGACCTCGGTCCGCTCTTCCCGGACGGCGCGTCCGCGGGGTCCCGGGAGTGGGCCGGCGCGACCCTCCTCGACGCCGGCAGCGGCGTCGTCACGGCGTACTACACGGCCGCGGGGACGCGGGGCGAGACGTCCCGGACCTTCCGGCAGCGGATCTTCACCGCGACCGGCCGGCTCGATGTCGTCGACCGGGTCCCGAGGGTCGGCGGCTGGTCCGAGCACACCGAGGTCCTCGTCGCCGACGGCAGGCGCTATGTCCTCGTCGACGCCGCGGACGGCGTACCGGGGTTCATCAAGGCATTCCGCGACCCCTTCCCGTTCCGGGACCCCGCGGACGGCGCCGACCACCTGCTCTTCACCGCGTCCATGGCCTGCGCCGGGACGGACTTCAACGGCTGCGTCGGGCTGGCCCGCCACGACGGCGACGCGTGGCACCTCCTCGACCCGCTGATGACGGCAGACGGCGTGAACAACGAGCTCGAGCGGCCGCAGGTCCTCGTCCATGACGGGCAGTACCTGCTCTTCTTCTCGACCCAGTCCCGGACGTTCCACCCCGACTGCCCGGGCCCGACGGGGCTCTACGGCTTCACCGCCGACCGCCTGCTCGGCCCGTACGCGCCGCTCAACGGCAGCGGGCTCGTCCTGTGCAACCCGGCGGAGGAGCCGTTCCAGGCGTACTCGTGGATGGTGCTGCCGGGCGGGGCGACAGGGGAGCTCGTCGCCTACGGCTTCGTCGACGCCCATCAGCTGGAGGGCCGCGACCCGGAGACCCTCGTCGGCGACGCCGAGGCCGGACGGCGCCACTTCGGCGGCACGATGACCGCGCCGTCCCGGATCCGGGTCACCGGGGACCGGACGGCGCTGCGGCCGGGCTGAGCGCCGTCCGGCGGGCGCTCGCTACGCAGCGCCGGACGTACCGCCGGCCGGGGAGTCCGAGGCGGGCACGAGACGGAGCACGGGCAACGGCCGGTCGGTCTTGGACAGGTACCCGGCGAAGCGGGGGGCCTGCTTCGTCACCAGGGCCCACGCGGCGTCGCGCTCGTCACCCTCGAGCTGGTCGACCCGGACGTGGTGCTTCGCCCCGGCCACCTCGGCCCACACCTCGTCGGGGTGGGCGACCATGTTGTGGTACCAGCCGGGATGGCTGGCGGCGCCGCCTGCCGAGGCCACGACCACCCAGCCGCCGCGACCGTCGTCGAAGCGGGCCACGGGGTTCGTGCGCAGCTCACCCGACCGTGCGCCCCGGGTCGTCAGGTAGAGCAGATCCATGCCGCTGAAACGGTCACCGCTGCGGCGGTGCACCCGGACCATCAGCGGCATCAGCAGCCTGTTCAGGAACGACGGCGGCGTGCGCGCACCGCGCGTGCCGCTCGGGAGCTTCTCGATCGGCATCGTGCCGCCTTCTCCGCTCGCAGTGACCGGGTCGCGTCACACTATGCCCGTCCGGCGGGCGGTGTGCCCGGCCGGGCGCACCGCGGTCGGCGCATCGCCGGTCACCGGTCCAGCTCGAGCCGTCGCCACGCGAGAGCCGTTGCAGCGCAGGCGACGACGAGAAGGGCCGGCGGGCCGGCCAGAGCCGGCCACGGGACCGAGCCGGCGGCGGTCGCCCACAAGGCCGGAGCGGTGAGCGGGAACCAAGGGCCTGCCCCGAGCACGGCGCCGACCTGGGCCACGACGAGCAGCCCGACGGCGACGGCGACTCCCGGCAGCAGCCCACGACCGAGCGTGGCGGCCACGGCCACGGGCGAGGCCACCCCGGCGGACAGGACGACCAGGAGCGCGAGGCGCGCCAGCCCGGCCACGGCGTTCGCGTCCGGGACGCCGAGCCCGGCGATGACGCCGGTCAGCAGCAGGGCTGCGGGGAGCAGGAGGCCGAGCACCGTGGCCCACGCGGTGAACAGGAGGAGCTTGGCGGCCGCGATGTCCTCGCGGGGCACCGGGAGGCCGAACAGCCCGCCCACGGTGCCGTCCGCGAACTCGCGTCCGACGAGCCACGCCAGCCCGACCCCCAGCGCGAGGACGCCGGCGGCGGCCGTGACCTGGGTGGCGACCGCGAGCAGAGCGTCCCAGTCCCGCAGCGCCGCAACGGGTCCGAGCTTGCGGGTGAGGTCCTCCCGACCGGCGCGCACCGCCGCGAGCATTGCGGCCGACAGGACGCACACGCCGACCACCAGCAGCCCGGACGTCCACCGCAGCACGCGTGACGACGCCGCCTTGGCGAGCTCGACCACCGTCGCGGTCCGCAGCGCGGTCACGACGCCACCGTCACGCTCGGGGCCGCCACGGCGTCCGCGTGCACGAGCGCGAAGAACGTGCGTTCGAGGTCGACGCCGGCCGGGTCGAGCGTGCCGATGAGCCGGCCGTCGTTGACGACGGAGATGCGGTGCGCGACGCGCGCGACCTCGTCGAGGTGGTGGCTGGAGACGAGCACGGCCGCACCGGCCGCGGCCCGGCGCTCGACGAGGTCCCGGACGAGGACGATGCCCGCCGGGTCGAGCGCGTTCGTCGGCTCGTCGAGGACGACGAGCCGCGGCCGGTGCTGCAGTGCCACGGCGAGACCCAGCCGCTGGCGGTTGCCGAGGGACATCCGCCGAGCCCGGACGCGGCGGTACCGGAGCAGGTCGAGCTCCGTCATGGCGTCCACGACGGTCGCCGGCACGTCCGCGAGCGGCACGCCGTGCAGCCGCGCGGCGAGCCGCAGGTTCGTCTCGGCGTCCAGCTCGGGATAGGCGAACGGGTACTCGACGAGGGCTCCGACACCGGCCCAGGCCGTCGCCGGGACATCGGGGAGCGCAAGGCCGTCGAGCTCGACGCGACCGCGCTGCGCCCTGAGCATCCCCAGCGCGAGCCGCAGGAGCGTCGTCTTCCCGGCCCCGTTGAGCCCGACGAGGGCATGGATCTCGCCGGGGTGCACGTCCAGGGTGATGCCGCGGACGCCGGCACCACCGGGGAAGACGCGGACGACGTCGTCGAGCCGGAGCACGGGAGCGTCCGCCGCGCGCGCGGGCGGTCCGCCGCCCGCGCGGTCACGGCGCCCGGACATCGGACACCTCCAGGACGTCGAGGGCGGCGAGGATCGCCGCGGACAGGCTCGGGCCGGCCGCTCCGTCGCCCTCCGGATCGGCCTGCGCCCACAGGAGCAGCGAGGTCATGACCGCCGCGAGCACGGCGGCGGCGGCCACCGCGGCGTCGTGCGGTGCGGTGCCGTCCGCGACGAGCTGTGCCGCGACGGCCTCCTGGGTACGGCGGGTGTTCGCGTGCACGGCGCCCTGGAGCTCCGGCGCGGCGGCCACGACGCGGATCCGTTCCCGGATCGGAACGTCGGCCTCGAGGGGGACGGCCGCCCAGGCGGCACGGACGCCGCGCACGGCCCTGAGCAGCGGCGGCAGCTCGCGCGGCTGCTCGGCGACCCCGGCGACGATGAGCGGGTCGTACGGGTCGTCGAGAAGGAGCGACTCCTTGGAGCCGAAGTGCCGGAAGAAGGTCATCTCCGAGACGCCGGCTGCCCGGGAGATCGTGCCGACCGTCGTGCCCGCGTACCCGTGCTCGGCGAAGAGCCGCATCGCCTCGGCGTAGAGCCGGGCTCGGGTCCGCGCCGCGCGCGGAGAGGGTGCGGGCGTCACGGCCATGGTCAAATGTTAGTGGCTAACATTTCGCTGGTCCAGGTCCACGGGTCATCGGTCTGCCGTCGTCGTCGTGCTCGGAGATCACGCGTGCCAGTGCCGTGAGCCCCACCATGAGGGCGTCCAGCTCGTCCGGCGTCAACCCCGACAGGAGCTCACGGTGCCGTGCGTGCGGTGGTCCCCGATCCTCGGGCGTGGCCCGCAGCTCGTGGCGGGCCGCTGCCCGGCCGTGGTCGTCGAGGGGTCGACCTCGCACCGGAGATGGTCGACCGCGCCCGGCGCCATGCCGTGACACGATCTCGAAGAACGCCGGCCGCCCGGGTCGCGGGCCGGCTCTCACCGGGTCAGGCCGGGGCCGAGGAGTATCCGATGCCGCCGGCCCGGCCTCCTACCGGGTGTGGCCCTCGACCGGCCCAGGAGGCGGGAATGAAGATCTACATCTCGTCGAGCAACCAGGACCTGCGGGAGTACCGCTCCGCGGTCGACCAGGTGCTGCGACGGATGGGGCACGACGTCATGGGCATGGAGCAGTACGTGGCCGAGGAGAGCACGCCGCTGGAGAAGTGCCTCGCGGACGTGCGGGCCGCGGACGTGCTCCTCGTCGTCGCCGCGTGGCGGTACGGGTACACGCCCGTCGACGAGGTGCGCAACCCGAAGGGCCTGTCCATCACCGAGCTCGAGCTCGAGCAGGCCGAGACGAGCGGCAAGCCCGTCCTGGCCTTCCTTCTCGACCCGCAGGAGCCGTGGCCGCCGTCGCATGTCGACGCGATGAAGCCCGGTGGCGGCGAGGCGGTCACGGCCTTCCGCTCCCGGCTCGGGACCCGCTACCTCGCGGGGATCTTCCGCTCGCCGGACAACCTCGCGAACCAGGCCGCCGCGGCGGTCGCCCGGCAGGGGTTGCGCGAGCAGATGCTCGAGCGGCAGCTCGTGCCCGAGGAGGTGTCCGACGCCATGGCGATGTTCGGGCACGGCAACACACCGACGGACGACGTGAGCGCCCTCGACAGCATCCAGGCCATGGTCGCCGGGGCGGCGGCCGGCAGCACCCGGTCGGTCCTCATCCACCTCAAGGCGTACGAGACGTGGTGGTCGACACGGCTGTACCTTCTCGCGACGCTGCTCGAGGCGCTCACCGGCGTGCGGCAGGTCGTCTTCTCGCGGGAGGACGGCCGGTTCGCCGGTATGGCGAGCCCCGCCGCCGTGCGGGTCGGCCTCTGCGCCGCGTTCGAGCCCCTCGCGCGCGTCGACGTCGCCCTGCGTTCCGTCCCCGGCACGGGCGACGTCGAGCGTGAGGTCAAGCGGACGTTCGACGTGTGGCAGCAGCAGGTCGCCGGCCCCGAGGCCGAGCAGGAGCTCAAGGTCGGCGTGCGCCTGCAGCTTCTGGCCCGGTGGGTCGGCGAGGCGTGGATCAGCCGGTGTATCAGGATCGACGCCGAACCCGGGCTCACGATGCTCCAGGCGCAGCAGATCGTCGACTCGCTCATCCCGGACGTACCCGTCGAGCGAGAGGTGCGGCCGACGGCGCCGGTCGCCGGTGGACCGCTCCCGGAGCCCGGCGGGGTCACGCTCATGGTCGTCGACCGGGACGCGTTCGCGCTGCAGCTCGCGCGGTCGCTGGTCCGCACCGGGTTGCCTCGGATGCCGACGACGTGGTGAGTCCCGCCGCCCGCGGCCGAGCACGTGAGGCGACCGCGGGTCCAGGTCGGCCGGGACCGTCCCGGCGCGTCCGCGTGGCAGGCTCTGCCCTGTGGATCCCGAGGGCGGCACCGGCCTCTGCACCGGGCCTCGGCTACGGTCCCGCTCATGAGCGCGCGCCCGCCGTCCGGCGAGACGGACCTCGCGACCCTCGTCGCGTCGATGCGACCCGTCGTCCGGCCGGGCGAGTACGTGGTCGTGAGCGTGGACCCGGCAGCAGCGGCCGCCGCGGGCGACGGCGTCGAGGCGAGCGTGCGGGAGCCGGAAGGGCTGACCCTCGTCGTCCGGCGCGGGACGGCCGACCCGCAGGGCTGGCCCTACGACCTCGTCCTCGGCTGGGTGACGCTCCAGGTGCACTCGGCGCTCGCGGCCGTCGGCCTGACAGCCGCCGTGGCCGCCGCACTCACCGACGAGGGGATCAGCTGCAACGTGCTCGCGGGGTATTTCCACGACCACCTGCTCGTGCCGGCGGAGCGGGTGAGCGACGCCGTCTCCGCGCTCGAAGGGCTGAGCAGCACGGGGTGGAGGGGCGAGCCGTCGGACGCCTGACCGCTCGACACCGCGCGGCGCTCAGCTCTCGAAGGAGTGCTCCGGAGCGGGGAACGACCCGGCACGGACGTCGTCCGCGTAGGCACGAGCGGCGTCGAGCATGACGGCGTGCAGGTCGGCGTAGCGCTTGACGAAGCGTGGCGCCTTGCCGGTGCGCAGACCCATCATGTCCTGCCAGACGAGCACCTGGCCGTCGCAGTCCGGGCCGGCGCCGATGCCGATCGTCGGGATCGACAGAGCCTTCGTGACCTCGGCCGCCGCAGGTGCGGGGACCATCTCGAGGACGATGGCGAACGCGCCGGCCGCCTCGAGCGCGAGCGCGTCCGCGACGAGCTTCTCGACGCCCGTCGCGCCGCGGCCCTGCACCCGGTAGCCGCCGAGGGCATGCTCGCTCTGCGGGGTGAAGCCGACGTGCGCCATGACAGGGATGCCCGCGCCGACGACGTGCTCGACGCTCGGCGCGATCCGCGCACCGCCCTCGACCTTGACCGCGTGCGCGAGCCCTTCCTTCATCATCCGCATCGCCGTGGCCAGGGCCTGCTCCGGCCCGGACTGGTACGACCCGAACGGCAGGTCGGCGACGACGAGGCTGCGCCGGGCGCTGCGGGTCACGGCACGCACGAGCGGGATCAGCTCGTCGACGGTGACCGGTACGGTGGTCTCGTACCCGAGCACGTTGTTCGCCGCCGAGTCCCCGACGAGAAGCACCGGGATCCCGGCCTCCTCGAAGATGGCGGCGGCGTACTGGTCGTACGCCGTGAGCATCGCGAACTTCTCGCCGCGCTGCTTCATCTCGCGCAGGTGGTGGATGCGTACCCGCCGCGGCGGAGGGACCGCACCCGGTGCGGCGGCGTCCGGAACGATGACCCGTCCGCCGTAGGGGTTCGGCTGCTCGGCGCCGCTGCCCGCCCGGCCTTGCTCGGGGCCACCTGCGGCCGGGGTCTGCTCGGTCATCTCTCGCCTCCACCCTGGCCGCGTGCTCGCGGCGTCCGGTCATTGTCCGCCCCGGACCGGCGGACGACGCCAGGGCCCGATGTGGCCCGGGTCACGACTCGTGTTCGCGCCACCGGCTCGTGATCGGCAGCCGGCGGTCCCGGCCGAACGCGACCGGGGAGATCTTCGGCCCCGGCGCGGACTGCCGGCGCTTCCACTCGGCACGGTCGACCATCGTCACGACCGCGTCGATCGTCTCGGGGTCGAAGCCGTCCGCGAGCAGCTCGGACCGGCCGTGCGCCCCCTCGACGTACTGCTCGAGGAGCCGCGTCGAGCAGGTCGTACGGCGGGAGCGAGTCCTGGTCGGTCTGGCCCGGCCGCAGCTCGGCGGACGGCGCCTTGGTGATGCTGCTCTCCGGGATCGGCGGCAGGTCGCCTCGCCGGAGCGCCTCTGCGTTGCGCCAGTGGGCCAGCGCCCAGACGAGCGTCTTCGGCACGTCCTTGACCGGGTTGAAGCCGCCGACCGAGTCGCCGTAGATCGTCGAGTAACCGACGGCGAGCTCGGACTTGTTGCCCGTCGTCAGGGTGAGGTGGCCCTCCTGGTTCGACAGGCCCATGAGGACCACGCCGCGCACCCGGGCCTGGAGGTTCTCCTCGGCGATCCCGGTGAGGCCGAGGGTGTCGAGGAAGGCCTGCACCATCGGTGCGATCGGCACGATCCGGTAGTCGAGCCCCGTCCGCTTCGCGAGGTCGGCGGCGTCGTCCTTGGAGTGCTCGCTGGAGTACCGGCTCGGCATCGAGACTCCGACGACGTTCTGCGGCCCGATCGCGTCGCACGCGATCGTGGCCACGATCGTGGAGTCGATGCCGCCCGAGAGCCCGAGGACGACGGACCGGAACCCGTTCTTGCGCACGTAGTCCCGCAGGCCCACGACGAGCGCCTCGTACACCTCGGCCGCGCCGTCGAGCGGGTCCGCGATCGTCGCCGGGGCGCGCAGCGCGGGGTCGGGGGAGTAGGCCGGCACCGGTTCGGCGGTGACGACGACGTGCCGGACACCGGTCAGCCCCTGCGGGCTCTCGTCGTGCGTCGGGTCGCGCGGCAGGTCGAGGTCGACGACGAGCAGCGTCTCGGAGAACTGGCGCGCCCGGGCGAGCACCTCGCCGTCCGCGCCGACGACGATGGAGTCGCCGTCGAAGACGAGGTCGTCCTGGCCGCCGACCATGTTCACGTAGGCGAGCGCGCAGCCGGCCTCCGCGGCCCGCCGGGTGACGAGCTCGCGCCGCACGTCGTCCTTCTCCCGCTCGTACGGCGAGCCGTTGAGCACGAGGAGGCAGCTCGGCACCCGCGGCGCGCGTCTGCGCGACCGGACCGCCCTCCTGCCAGAGGTCCTCGCAGATCGCGATCGCGACGTCGACGTCGTGCACCCGGACGACGGTGAGGTCGCGGCCCGGCACGAAGATGCGGAACTCGTCGAAGACGCCGTAGTTCGGCAGGTGGTGCTTGGCGTAGCTGGCGACGACGCGCCCGTCGACGAGCACGGCCGCCCCGTTCTGCGGCGAGCCCTTCGGGACGCCGAGCCGGTCGACCTCGGCGACGTCGTCGCCGTGCGGGTCGGCGCGGTCGAGGTACCCGACGACGACGGGGAGGTCGCCGAGGCCGTCTGCAGCGAGATCGGCGGCGAGTCGCTCGAGTGCCGCCCGGCTCGCCTCGACGAAGCTCGTCCGGAGCGCGAGGTCCTCCACCGGATATCCGGTGAGCATCATCTCGGGGAAGGCGACGAGGTGGGCGCCGGCGTCGCGCGCTCTCGCCGACCACTCCCGGACGACGGCGGCGTTGCCGACGAGGTCGCCGAGCGTGGGGTCGACCTGGGCCAGGGCGAGGCGCAGCTGCGGCATGGCCCCAGCGTAGGGCGGGGTCGACCGGTGTGCAGCGACGGTTTCCGACTGGGAGTCGATGACGTCGGTCACCGGAAAATCGACCCTTTATGCCTTGACAGGCATATAAGGTCGGGGAGACGCTGCCCGGGTGGACGCGCTCACCGTCGTCGCCGAGCCGCAGCGCCGGCGGATCCTCGACCTGCTCCGGCAGGGGGAGCGGCCGGTCGCCGAGCTCGTCGACGCCCTGGGGATGGCGCAGCCCGCGGTGAGCAAGCATCTGCGGGTGCTCCGCGAGGCCGGGCTCGTCGACGTCCGGCCGGTGGCCCAGCAGCGCGTGTACCGGCTGCGTCCCGACCCGCTGCGCGAGGTCGACGCGTGGCTCGCCCCCTACCGCGCGCTCTGGGCGGAGCGGCTCGACGCCCTGCAGGCGCACCTCGACGAGATGGAGTGACCCGGGATGGACGAACACCAGGCGGCCGCCGACCGGTACGGAGCCCTCGACCGCGACCCCGGGAGTGCCGACGGGATGCCGGCCGATGGCGGGTCCGGTTCGTACGGCGGCTGCCGCACCCGCCGGAGAAGGTCTGGCGCGCTGACCGAGGACGAGCACCTCGCCGCCTGGTTCCCGACCCGCGTCGTCGGTGAGCGACGGGCCGGGGCGCCGCTCGTCTTCGAGTTCCCGGACGGCGAGGCGCCTGCCTTCGAGGGCCGGATGCTCGCGTTCGACCGGGCGTACCGAACTCCACACGAAGGGCGGCCCGGTGCGGCGTGTCGCGCGGTGGAGCGCTCTTGTGACGAACGCGAGTACGGTCGTGGCCGGGGTACGGGACGCAGAGGACGCCGGTTCAGGGGATGAGGGCGATCTTGCCCGCTGTGTGCCCCTCGCGGATCGCGGCGTGGGCCGCGGCGGCGTCCGCGAGAGGGTAGGTCGCCGCGACGGGCACGATGAGTCGGCCGGCCGCGACGTGGTCGACGAGCTCCAGCCGGGCCGCGTCCCGAACGGCGGTCCCCGGGTCCGCCCCCGGCCCGCCGCCGATCGCCCGGATGCCCACCGCCCCGGCGCGGCCGAAGGCCGCGATCGTCACGATCCGGCCGCGGTCCTTGGTCACCGCGAGGGAGACGTCGACCGCCTCGTCGGTGCCGACGGCATCGACCACCGCGTCGACGCCGTCCGGGCAAAGCGCCCGGACCCGGCCCTCCAGCCCGTCGCCGTAAGCGACCGGCTCGGCACCGAGCGCGCGAAGGGCGTCGTGCCGTCGCGGGCTCGCCGTCGCGACCACCCGAGCGCCGCGCAGCCGGGCGAGCTGGACCGTGAACAGGCCGACGCCACCCGCCCCGCCGTGGACCAGCACGGTGTCGCCCTCGCCGACCGACGTCGCCGTCAGCGCGTGCACGGCGGTCACGCCGGCGAGCATGAGCCCCGCAGCTGCCGGCCAGTCGAGGCTCCGCGGCTTGGGGACGACCGAGACTGCGGGCACGAGCACCCGATCGGCGTAGGTGCCCGCGGCGCGGTAGACGATCACCTCGTCACCGACGGCGACCGGCCCCGTCGGGCCGGTCGCGTCCGGCCCGACGGTCGTCACGACCCCGGCCGCCTCGTAGCCGAGCCGCATCGGCAGCGCCGACGGGTCGGCGCCCATGGCGCCGCTGTAGACCTTCCAGTCGATCGGGTTCACCCCCGCCGCGCGGACGTCGACGACGACCTCGCCCGAGCGGGGCTCGCCGGCCTCGACGTCGACGACGGACAGGACCTCGGGGCCGCCGAAGGCGGTGGCAACCACGGCACGCGTCATACGGGTCCTCAAGGCGGCCGGGGCGGC
Organism: uncultured Actinomycetota bacterium; assembly: GCA_963750565.1. Lineage (GTDB taxonomy): Bacteria > Actinomycetota > Actinomycetes > Actinomycetales > Kineosporiaceae > R-H-3. The sequence goes on from CAVVRA010000005.1 coordinate 542,124, forward strand.
CGTGATTCCCTCCGGGGTGCGTCGCAGGCAAGCGCACCGGCTCAGCGCCGGGTGACGAGGAGCGCCTGCGCGCTCCGGCCCACCGGTCCGGACGGATCATGGAGCCGCGCGGTCGCCAGGCCCGTCCCGGTCTGCTCGTAGCGGGACGTCGCGTCGAGGCACACCCAGTCGCCGTCGAGCGGGCGGGACAGGTGCACGGAGAGGTCGACGTTGACGAACAGCCAGCGGTCCCAGTCCAGGCCGGCCGACACCCCGGACGCCGAGTCCGCGCCGAGCACCGCGCGCTGCAGGCCGGACGGCTCCTCGCCGGGGACGACAGGGATGTGCGGCCGCACCCAGACCGCGGCGTCGCCCGGGCCGACCGGGTCGCCGTCGACGAGCCGCCACTCCATCGCCCGCGCGTACGGAAATGTCCAGCTGCCGGGGAGCGGCGGGCAGTCCAGCGGTGCGGGCACGGCCGCGCGCTCCCGGGGGTGCGGGTCGCGGGGATGCGGGTCGAGGTCGACGGGGGCCGTCGCGAGGAGCCAGGTGCGTGCGGTGAGCACCGGCCGACCGCCCGCGGTCATGGTCGCCTCGGTGAGCGCGATCCGCCGTCCGGACCGGACGACGCGGGCGGCGACCTCGACCTCGTCGACCGGCACCCCGGAGAGGAAGTCGACGGTCGCCCTGAGGGCGACGAGCGGGGCGGTGCCGGCCGCGCGGCCGGCCGCGGTGACGCTCGCGGCCTCCTCGCAGGCCCGGACGGCGAGCGCGGACGGCGGGCCGCCGTGCATCGCGTCGGCCGACCACGGGCCGACGCAGGCGTCCAGACCGCGGAAGCGGCCGCCGCCGACCGGCTCGAAGAACGTCTCGCTCACCGCTGCCGGCCCTTCCCGTCGACGAGGACGACCCGAGTCTCGCACGGGCGCAACCTGCGTCGCGGGTCGCGAGGAGGACGACCGCGCCGTGCGACCGGCAGACCGGCCGCGCCCTGAACGGCAGGTCACGAGGCCGTAGCCTGTTACCGCGGCGACATCCTGCTCTGCCAGGCTCTGGTCCGTACCCGTCCCGGGCGCAGGCCCCCGACAGTGCAAGTGAGTGTGAGCGTGGACAGGCAGCAGGAGTTCGTCCTCCGCACGATCGAGGAACGCGACATCCGGTTCGTCCGGCTGTGGTTCACCGACGTCCTCGGCTCGCTGAAGTCGGTGGCCGTCGCGCCGGCGGAGCTCGAAGGGGCCTTCGCCGAGGGCATCGGCTTCGACGGCTCCGCGATCGAGGGTCTCGCCCGTGTCTACGAGGCGGACATGCTCGTCAAGCCGGACCCGGCGACGTTCGCCGTCCTGCCGTGGCGGGGCGACCACCGCGGGCACGGCGCGGATGTTCTGCGACATCCTCACCCCGGACGGCGAGCCGTCGCTGTCCGACCCACGCAACGTGCTGCAAGCGCGTCCCTGGCCAGGGCCGGCCGGGCACGGGCTGACCTTCTACACGCACCCGGAGATCGAGTTCTACCTGCTCAAGGACGAGTCCGTGCCGGGCCGCGAGCCCGGAGCCGGTCGACCACGCCGGCTACTTCGACCACGTCCCGCGCGGCACCGCGCACGACTTCCGGCGGGCCGACGATCACGGTGCTCGAGTCGATGGGGATCTCCGTCGAGTTCAGCCACCACGAGGGTGGCCCCGGCCAGAACGAGATCGACCTGCGCTACGCCGACGCGCTGAGCATGGCGGACAACATCATGACGTTCCGCACGCGTCGTCAAGGAGGTCGCGCTCGAGCAGGGCATCTACGCGACGTTCATGCCCAAGCCGTTCGCCGACCACCCCGGCTCGGGCATGCACACCCACCTGTCGCTGTTCGAGGGCGACCGCAACGCCTTCCACGAGGCCGGCGCGGAGTTCCAGCTGAGCAAGGTCGCCCGGCAGTTCATCGCCGGCCTCCTCGCCCACGCCGCGGAGATCACCGCGGTGACGAACCAGTGGGTCAACTCGTACAAGCGGCTCTGGGGCGGCGGCGAGGCGCCGAGCTACATCTGCTGGGGGCACAACAACCGGTCAGCGCTGATCCGGGTGCCGATGTACAAGCCCGGCAAGGGCAACTCGACCCGGATCGAGTACCGCGCGATCGACTCGGCCGCGAACCCGTACCTCGCGTTCGCCGTCCTGCTCGCCGCCGGGCTCAAGGGCATCGAGGACGGTCTCGACCTGCCCGACGGCGCCGAGGACGACGTCTGGTCGCTCACCGACGCCGAGCGCCGGGCGCTCGGGATCAAGCCGCTGCCGACGAGCCTCGACAACGCCATCCACGTCATGGAGGAGTCCGAGCTCGTCGCGGAGACCCTGGGCGAGGGCGTCTTCGACTACTTCCTGCGGAACAAGCGGGCGGAGTGGACGGAGTACCGGCACCAGGTCACCCCGTTCGAGCTCAACCGATACCTGCCGCTGCTGTGAGCGGGAAGGGCGGCGCGGAAGGCTCGGGCGACCGACTGCTCGTCGTCGTTCACGAGGATCACGCGGGGCTCGGCCGGCTGGGACCGGTGATCACCGCACGGCTCGGCGCCGACGCGGTCGACGAGCGCCGGCCGGACCTCGGCGACCCGCTCCCGGCGGACCTGGCGGGGTACGCCGGGCTCGTCGTCCTCGGCGGCTCGATGGCGTGCTGGGAGGACGACGCGGCGGCCTGGCTGCCCGCGACCCGGGCCCTCCTCGTCGACGGCGTCGAGCGCGGTCTGCCGACGCTGGGGGTCTGTCTCGGCGGCCAGCTCCTCGCCGTCGCGACGGGTGGCCGGGTCGGCCGGGGCGACCGCGGGCTCGAGGTCGGCCTCGTCGACGTCGAGCTTCTGCCGGCCGCCGCGGACGACCCGCTGCTTGGCCCGGTCGCGGCCGCCCTCGGCCCGCGGGTCGCGGTGCCGCAGTGGCACCAGGACGCCGTCGTCGAGCTGCCCGCCGGCGCCGTCCCGCTCGCGGCGGGTGAGCGATACCCGCACCAGGCGTTCCGACTCGGGCGGTGCGCGTGGGCGCTTCAGTACCACCCCGAGGTGACCGCCGAGGACTTCGAGGACTGGCTCGCGAGCGGCCACGGCGCCGTCCGGACCGCCGGTCTGCACCCCGACGAGATCCGGGCGGACCTCCTGCGCGCCGAGGCCCACCAGGCCCGGGTCGCCCGGCTCCACGCGGACGCGTTCGCCGACGCCGTGACGAGGGCCACGACCGCCCCCTGAGGTTCGGCGACGGCACGGGCTACCGTGGCCGAGGTGACCACCGGCGCGCGGCAGAGCAGCCTCGGCGGGCAGCTCGCCCGGCTCGGCTTCGTCGACGTGGCCAAGGCCGCGCGGCTCCTCGACGACCCGGCCCTCGCGGGGATCGTCGACCCGTTCGAGGACCTCTTCGAGGACGGCGCCCTGTCCGCCCTCGGCGAGGCGCCGGACCCCGACCTCGCGCTCTTGTCGCTCGTGCGGATCCTCGAGCGGCTCCTCCAGGTCCGCCCCGACGACCCATTCGCGGCGTCCGACGACGTGCCGGAGAGCGACCGCGCGCACCCCGCGCGGCTGCGCGCCGTCCTGCGCTCCGGCGGGCCCGTCCGGGACCGGCTCGTCGCCGTCCTCGGCGCCTCCGCCGCCCTCGGGGACCACCTCGCCCGGCACCCCGAGCACTGGACGGTCCTCGTCGACGACAACGAGGCGGCACCGCACGCCCGGAGGCGTTGCGCGCCGAGCTGCTGCGCGCCGTCGGCGCCGACCCCGACGCCGCCGACCCCGTGGCGACCCTCGGCCGGCGACGCGGCGACGGACGCGCTGCGGGTCGCCTACCGGCGCCGGCTGCTTGCGATCGCCGGCCGGGACCTCGTCACCGCCGACCCGGTCGCCGACGATGCCGTCGGTCGCCCGCGAGCTGGCCGACCTCGCCGCCGCCGCGCTCGAGACCGGGCTCGCGATCGCCCGCAGCGAGCTGCCGCCGGACGCCGCGCCGTGCCGGATCGCCGTCATCGGCATGGGCAAGTGCGGCGGCCGCGAGCTGAACTACGTGAGCGACGTCGACGTCATCTACGTCGTCGAGCCGCCCGAGGAGCTCGCCGGCGACTCCGCCGCCGAGACGCGCGGCGCTCGCGACCGGCACCCGGCTCGCCGCCGGCCTGGCCCGGGCCTGCTCGGCGGCGACGCCGGAGGGCACGCTCTGGCCGGTCGACGCAGCGCTGCGGCCCGAGGGCAAGGCCGGCCCGCTCGTGCGCACCGTCGACAGCCACCGCTCGCTACTACCGAACGGTGGGCCGCGACCTGGGAGTTCCAGGCGCTGCTCAAGGCACGCCCGGTCGCCGGCGACCTCGCCCTCGGCGAGGCGTATCTCGACGCGATCGCACCGCTGGTCTGGCGGGCGGCGCGAGCGGGAGCACTTCGTCGAGGACGTCCAGGCGATGCGCCGCCGGGTCGAGGAGCACGTGCCGGCCAAGGAGGCCGCGCGGCAGCTCAAGCTCGGCGCAGGCGGCCTGCGGGACGTCGAGTTCAGCGTCCAGCTGCTGCAGCTCGTGCACGGCCGGGCCGACCCGCGGCTGCGCACCGGCAACACGCTGGACGGCGCTGGAGGCGCTGAGCGACCTACGGCTACGTCGGCCGCGACGACGCCGCCGAGCTCGACCGCGCCTACCGCTTCCTGCGCACGCTGGAGCACCGGATCCAGCTGTTCCGGCTGCGGCGCACCCACGTCGTCCCCGACGCCGAGCCCGACCTGCGCCGGCTCGGCCGCTCGTTCGGGTTCCGGCGGCGAACCCGGCCGCCGAGCTCGAGGAGACGTGGCACCGGCACGGGCCCGGGAGGTCCGCCGGCTGCACGAGAAGCTCTTCTACCGGCCGCTGCTCGCGGCCGCGGCCCGGCTCACCACCGACGAGGCCCGGCTCACGCCCGAGGCCGCGCCGAGCCCGGCTCGCACGCCCTCGGCTACCGCGACCCGGCGGGCGCGATGCGCCATCTCACGGCCCTGACCGCCGGGCGTGAGCCGGCGGGCGGCGATCCAGCGCCAGCTCCTGCCGGTCATGCTCGGCTGGTTCGCCGACGGCGCCGACCCTGACGCCGGGCTGCTCGCCTTCCGCCGGGTCAGCGACGAGCTCGGGACGACGCACTGGTACCTCAAGATGCTGCGCGACTCCGGGGCCGCGGCCGAGCGGATGGCGCACGTGCTGTCGCGTCGAGCCGGCTCGTCGCCGAGCTGCTCGAGCGCGGTCCGGAGGCGGTGTCGATGCTCGGCGACGACGCCGAGCTCGCGCCGCGGACCCGGGAGGCGATGGTCGCCGCCGTCCGGCGGGCCGCGGACCGGCACGCCGGGGACCCGGAGGGGGCCGCGCTGGCCGCCCGCGCCGTCCGCCGGCGCGAGATCGTCCGGACGGCGATCGCCGACCTCGTCGGCCTCGCCGACCTCGCCGCGGTCGGGCACGGGCTCTCGCGACGCCGCGGTCGCCGCGCTCGACGGCGCGCTGCGGGCCGCGAGCGTCCGCGGTCGCCGAACGGTTCGGCGGGACGCTGCCGACCCGGTTGCTCGTCGTCGGCGATGGGCCGGCTCGGCGGCGGCGAGCTCGGCTACGGCAGCGACGCCGACGTCGTGTTCGTCCACGACCCGCTGCCCGGCGCCGACGAGAAGCAGGCCCACGACGCGGCCATGGCCGTCGTGTCCGAGCTGCGCCGGCTGCTCATCATGCCCGGGCCCGAGCCGGCGCTCGAGGTCGACGCCGACCTGCGCCCCGAGGGCCGCAACGGGCCGCTCGTGCGGACCATCGACTCGTACGCCGAGTACTACGGGCGCTGGTCGTCGACGTGGGAGGCGCAGGCGCTGACCCGGGCCGTCCCGGTCGCCGGCGACGACGACCTCGCCGCGCGGTTCGTGGCGCTCATCGACCCGCTGCGCTGGCCGAAGGACGGCCTGCCCGACACCGCCGTCCGGGAGATCCGCCGGATCAAGGCGCGGGTCGAGGCCGAGCGGCTGCCCCGGGGAGCCGACCCGAACCGGCACCTCAAGCTCGGGCGGGGCGGGCTGTCGGACGTCGAGTGGACCGTCCAGCTGCTCCAGCTCCAGCACGCCCACGCGGTGCCCGGGCTGCGGACGCCGTCGACGACCGGTGCGCTGGCGGCTGCTGCCGCCGCCGGCCTGCTCGACCCCGCGGACGCCGACATCCTGCTCGCCGCGTGGATGCTCGCCGCCCGGGTCCGCAACGCGACGGTGCTATGGCGGGGGCGGCCCTCCGACGCGCTGCCGACGTGGCGTCCGCGAGCTCGACGGTGTCGCGCGGATCGTCGGCTACCCGCCCGGCTCCGCCGCCCGCCTCGACGAGGACTACCTGCGTGTCACGCGGCGTGCCCGGGCGGTCGTCGAGCGGGTCTTCTACGGCTGACAGTATGGCCCGGTGCACCCGACACCTGCGCGCGGCGTCCTCGGGGACGAACCCGTGTGGTTCCACGAGCCGGCCCGCTGGCGGCGGTCCGGGCCGGACGTCATGCTCACGACGGACAGGGGCACCGACTTCTGGCGGCACACGCACCACGGGTACGTCCGTGACAACGGGCACTTCCTCGGCGTCCGGATGCTGGGGGACTTCGTCGCGAGCGTCGAGGTCGAGGGCGAGTACGCGCACCAGTACGACCAGGCGGGGTTCATGGTCCGGATGGATGCCGAGCGCTGGATCAAGACCGGTGTCGAGCTCGTCGACGGCAGCCACCGGATGAGCGCGGTCGTCACGCACGGCGTCTCGGACTGGAGCATCACGCCCGTCGGCCGGCTCGACGGGCCCCTCGGGCTGCGCCTGACCCGCGCCGGGGACGGCCTGACCATCGACTTCTCGCTCGACCGCGGCGCCACCTGGGTGACGCACCGGCTGTGCTATCTGCCGCCGGACCTGCCGGCGTTCGTCGGCCCGATGGCCGCCTGCCCCGAGGGCGAGGGCTTCGAGGTGACCTTCCGCAACCTCGTCCTCACCCGGCCGGGCTGACCGCTGCCGTCCGACCGCCCGACCGCCTGCCGCCGGCCGAGCCTCCCCTCGTCGTGAGCCCGTAGACCGGGTTGCCCGCGGTCGTCTCGGTGGGGACGAGGTATCTGTGCGCCACGTGGCGGCTCACGTCGGGCAGGGGAACGCCGCCGGCAGGGGGGCCGGCGGCGTCGGCGCGGCAGCGGGTGTCAGCGGGGTGTCAGCGGTCGTCGCGCACTCTCTGCGACGGAAGACCCCAAGGGGTAGGGGTCAGACGGAGGAGAGATCCATGGCCCGGCTCACCGACACGCCCGTCCCGCACGATCGCGCGGCACGGACGACACACCCGACGACCACGACGGCCACGGCCACGGCCACGACGGCCACGACCACGGCCACGACGGCCACGGCCACCGCCACCGCCATCACGGCCGTCGGCACCACGGACACGGGCACCGCGTGCCCCGGCACCACGGACACCCGCACCACGGGCACCGGCGGCGGACAGCCCGGCCAGGACCGCGCCCGGACCGTCCGCCCGGACGCGGAGGTCGCCCGCGCGCGCCGCGGCGACCAGGCAGCCTGGACCGCCCTCGTCGCCCGGTACGACCGGCTGCTCCGCCACATCGCCCGGGGGTACCGGCTGCCCTCGCACGACGTCGAGGACGTCGTGCAGCAGACGTGGCTCAGCTGCGTGCAGCACCTCGACCAGCTCTCCACGGACGCGTCCTTCGCCGGCTGGCTCTCGACGATCTGCCGGCGCGAGTGCACCCGGCATCTCAGCCGTAGCCGTCGCTGCGAACCCGTCGACCCGACGGCCCTCGTCCTCTCGGCACACTGCCTCGGCGGCCGTTCCGGATCGGGGGAGGACGACGTCGCACGCGAGCTCATCCGGCGCGACGAGCTGGCGAACCTGCGGCGCGCCATCGCCGACCTGCCTCCCCGGCAGAGGGAGGTGCTCGACGCGCTCACCGCGGACGGTTTCGACGACTACGCGGCCACCGCCGCCCGGACCGGGATCCCGGTCGGCAGCCTCGGCCCGACGCGGGCCCGCGCCGTCGCCCGGCTCCAGGCCGACCCACGGCTCGCGCTCGCCGGCTGACGATCCGCCGGTCGAGGGGCCGCCGGCCGCGAACCCTCGACCGGCGCCGCGTCGTCTCGGCGCGCGTTGCGGCGCCGTCCTGCGGGCCCTCGTACAGTGCCCGCAGGACGGCGCCGCCGATCGGCGCCGAGGGGAGGCACCGTGGGCCGGGACGACGCGACGTGGCGGCGGGCCGCGCGGCGGGCCCGGGGCGTCCGGGCCGGGAAACCCGTGCCCGGGCCGCTTGTCGACGAGGGGCCCGCCGCCGACCCCGGCGCGGAGGCGGCGCGGGGCATCGACGACGTCATCGGCGACTGCGCGGTCTACGAGGGTGGCCGGCGCCGACCGGGGAGAGTTCCCCTGGCCGACGCCGGCCGGGCCGCGGTCGACGCACAGGCCGACGGCTTCGTGTGGATCGGCCTGCAGCAGCCGACCGCGGCCGAGATCGCCGTCGTCGCCGAGGCGTTCCGACTCCCGGCGCTCGCCGTCGAGGACGCCGTCAAGGCGCACCAGCGGCCCAAGCTCGAGCTTTACGACGACGTCGTCTTCGCCGTCCTCAAGCCCGTCCGCTACATCGACCACGACGAGGTCGTCGACGTCGGCGAGATCGCCGTGTTCGTCGGCGACCGCTTCGTCGTCACGGTGCGGCACGGCGACAGCGACGTCCTGCGGCGGGTGCGCACGGAGGTCGACGCGGGCACGTCCGGCGGCCTTGTGGAGCACGGCGCGATGGGCGTGCTCTACCGCACCGCGGACCTCGTCGTCGACGACTACGAGGAGGCGATCTCGTTCATCAACGAGGACGTCGACGAGATCGAGCTCCAGGTCTTCGGGCCCGAGCAGGAGGATGCCGACGACGACGAGAACTCCGAGCGGATCTACAAGCTGAAGCGCGAGGTCGCCGAGTTCCGACGCGCCGTGACCCCGCTCGCGACGCCCCTCCAGCGGCTCGCGGCGGGCGAGGTCCCCGGCGCCGGCGGCGCCCTGTCGTCGTACTTCCGCGACGTCCACGACCACCTGCTGCGCGCCGCGGAGGCCATCGAGGGGCACGATCGGCTCCTGTCCGACGTGCTCCAGGCCGAGCTCGCCAGGGTCGCCGCCCGGCAGAGCCGGATCGCGGTGCGGCAGAACGAGATCGCCGTCCGGCAGAACCAGGACATGCGCAAGATCTCCGCGTGGGCGGCGATCGCGCTCGTTCCGACCGCGATCGCCGGGGTCTACGGGATGAACTTCGACCGGATGCCCGAGCTGCACTGGCGCTACGGGTACTTCGCAGTCCTCGGGGTCATCGCCGTCGCCTGCCTCGGGCTGCACCGGCTCTTCCGCCGCAACGGCTGGCTCTGAGCGCCGACGTTCCTCCAGCGCGAAACCGTCCGGCAGGCGCTGCCCCGACGAGCCGCTCGTCGTCCTGCATCGGGCGAGCGGTCTGGGCTGGGAGCTCACCGTCTCCGGTGTCGGGCGACACCTTCCAGCTCCACACCCTGCTCGCCGCGACGCTCGTCCGGGCCGGGGGAGGAGGGTTTCCTCGGAGCCCTGAGGACGACATCCCACAGTCTTGTTGCGGTCGTCGGCTCCGCCGTAGTGTGTCAGCGCCTACACCATGGACCCCACAACGCTGTGCAACCCCCGAGGAGTGTCCGCATGAAGACCACCGCCGCCGTCGTCTACGAGCCGGGCAAGCCGATCGAGATCGAGGAGCTGGAGCTCAGGAAACCGGTGGAGGGCGAGGTCCTCATCCGGTACACCTACGCGGGCCTGTGCCACTCCGACATCCACATCGCGCACGGTGACCTCGAGGCCCGGCTGCCGATGATCCTCGGCCACGAGGGTGCCGGGATCGTCGAGGAGGTCGGGCCCGGCGTGACCCGGGTCAAGCCCGGCGACCACGTCGTCTGCTCGTTCATCCCGAACTGCGGCACGTGCCGGTACTGCGCGAACGGCCAGCAGTCGATCTGCGACATGGGCGCGACGATCCTCGACGGCGTGCTCCCTGGCGGCGGCTACCCGGCGACCGGTCCGCGCGGCGAGTACGGCGGCATGTGCATGCTCGGCACGTTCAGCCAGTACGGCGTCATCCACCAGAACTCCGCCGTCACGGTCGACGACGACCTGCCGCTGGACAAGGCGGTGCTCGTCGGCTGCGGCGTGCCGACCGGGTGGGGGTCGGCGGTGAACACCGCAGAGGTCCGGGCCGGCCAGACGGTCGCCGTCTACGGCGTCGGCGGCATCGGCATCAACGCAGTCCAGGGCGCCCGCTACGCCGGGGCCAAGCACGTCGTCGCGGTCGACCCGCTGGAGAACAAGCGCGAGAAGGCCATGGAGCTCGGGGCGACCCACGCGTTCGCGACCGCCGAGGAGGCGATCGCGACGATCACCGACCTCACCCGCGGCCAGATGGCCGACGCCGCGATCCTCACCCCGGGGCTCATGACCGAGGAGATCGTCGCGAACGGCTTCAACACCGTCGGCAAGGGTGGCAAGGTCGTCCTCACCGCGCTGAACAAGATCGAGGCGCCGACGATCCAGCTCTCCGGCACGCTCATGACGCTGTTCCGCAAGCAGCTGCGCGGCAGCCTCTTCGGCGACTGCAACCCGACGACGGACATCCCGCGGATCCTCGGGCTGTACCAGAGCGGCGACCTCAAGCTCGACGAGATCATCACCCGGACGTACACGCTCCAGCAGGTCAACGAGGGCTACGACGACCTGCTCGCCGGCAAGAACGTCCGCGGCATCGTCGTCCACGAGCACGCGTGACGGCACCCCCGGCACACGGGCCCGCGGGGCCGGACGGGTCGCCGTCCGGCCCCGCGGCCGTCGCCGCGGGGGCGCCGGGCGGCGCGGTCGGTGGCAGCGTCGAGAGCGTGGGTGGTGGTGTCGGTGGTGGCAGCGTCGAGAGCGTGGGTGGTGGTATCGGTGGTGTGGTCGCCGGTGTCGTCGGCGGCGTCGTCGGGCGAGATCGCGAGGAGCAGCTCCTCGAGGCGGCCCTGCGCAGCGGCGCGCACGTGCTCCTCGAGGGTCCGCCGGGGACGGGCAAGTCGACCCTCCTGCGACATGCGGCCGCCCGGCGCGGGACGGCGTTCGTGCTCGTCGAGGGCAACGCCGAGCTGACCCCGGCCCGGCTCGTCGGGCACTTCGACCCGGCGCTCGTGCTCGCCCGTGGGTACACCGCCGAGGTCTTCGTCGACGGGCCGCTCCTCGAAGCGCTCCGCGGTGGGGGCCTGCTCTACGTCGAGGAGCTCAATCGGGTCCCCGAGGAGACGATCAACGTGCTCCTCACGGTCATGAGCGAGGGCGAGATCGCCGTCCCGCGGCTCGGCCGGGTGCCCGCGGTGCCGGGGTTCCGCCTCGTCGCCGCGATGAACCCGTACGACGCCGTGGGGACGGCGCGCATCTCGTCGGCGCTCTACGACCGGACCTGCCGGATCACCATGGGGTACCAGGACGCCGGGGCCGAGTGCGAGATCGTCTCTCGGCAGCGGCCCGCCGCCGACGAGGCGTGGCGCCGGCAGGTCGTCGAGCTCGTCCGGGCGACCCGGAGCCACCCGGACATCCGGGTCGGCTCGTCGGTCCGTGGCGCCCTCGACCTCGTCGGCCTCGCCGGCGAGCTCGCCGCGCTGCGCGGCGTGCCGTCAGGCGACTGGCACGCCGGGCTCGACGCAGCGCTCGTCGCCCTCTCGGGGCGGGTGCGGCTCGACGAGTCGTGCAGCCGCAGCGTCGAGGACGTCGTCACCGAGCTGTACGTCGCGACGTTCGGGCCGGACCCGGACGACGCTCCGGGCGTCGACCCGAAGGTCCCGGACGGCGGGGAGGCGGACCGGGGAAAACGCTGAGCCCGCCGGCGGCGGGCCGATCCACGGACGCTCCGCCGTCCGCCGCCGACCGGCGGAACGCTCCCCGATCCCGGACGGCGGGCCGCGCCGACCTCTCCCGAAACCCGTACTTCGCGCAGGTCTCGCCGCAGGTCGGCGAGCTCGACGAGGACGCCCTGCGGGACGCGCTCGCGGCGGACCCGGACGCCGCGCTGACCCTTCTCGCGGCGATGATGTCCGCGACCGACGAGAGGCTGCGGCGTCAGGTGCACCGGCTCGCGCCGCGGCTCGTCGTCGACCGGGCCCGGCTCGGCCGGGCGTACCGCCACGGGGTCGGGCGGCCGCGGGTCGTCCCCGCCTCCCGGGGCGGCGACCTCGACGTGGACGCCTCCCTCGACGCTGTCGTCGCAGCCCGGGCGGAGCGCCGCCCGCCGCACCTCGACGACCTCGTCGCGCGGGACTGGGGCCGCCCGGACCTCGCCCTGTGCCTCCTCGTCGACCGGTCGGGGTCGATGCACGGTGCCCGGCTCGCGGCGGCTGCAGTGACCGCCGCGGCGTGCACGCTCCGGGCGCCCGCCGAGCACGCCGTCCTCGCCTTCGCGCGTGAGCCGGTGGTGCTCAAGCCACTTGCGTCGACGCAGCCCGGCCGGGTGACCGTCGACCTGGTGCTGCGTCTGACCGGGCACGGCGTGACCGGCCTCGCGGCGGCGCTCCGGCGGGCGCACGACGAGCTCGCGGCCGCCCGGGCGAGCCGCCGGCTCGTCGTCCTGCTCTCGGACTGCCGCGCGACGGACGACGAGGACCCGGTGCCGGCCGCCCGCCGGCTGCCCGAGCTCGTCGTCCTCGCCCCTGCCGGCGACGCGGACGAGGCCCGGGCGTTCGCCACTCGCGTCGGAGCCCGGCTCGGTACCTATGAGGGGGTCTCGGCCATGCCCGGGCTCCTCACGGACCTCCTCGACGCAGCGGCACCCGGAACCCCGGCCGGGGGACAGTGACCCTCCTGACCCGTGCTCTGCAGACGTCGGGCCACCCGATGGCAACGCAGGCCTGCACCGCCGAGACCATCGCGGGGACGCCGAAGGCCCCGGCCTCTGGCGCGGACCGGGGCCTTCGACGTCGTCCCTGTCTCGGGGGAGACCCGAGGCTCAGATGTCGTAGTAGAGCTCGAACTCGTGCGGGTGCGGGCGCAGCCGGATCGGGTCGATCTCCTGGGTGCGCTTGTAGTCGATCCAGGTCTCGATGAGGTCCTCGGTGAAGACGCCGCCCTCGGACAGGTACGCGTGGTCGGCCTCGAGCGCGTCCAGGACCTCCGGCGAGCGAGGCCGGGCACCTGCGGGATGGCGGCGTGCTCCTCCGGCGGGAGCTCGTAGAGGTCCTTGTCGACCGGGGCCGGCGGCTCGATGCGGTTCTTGATGCCGTCGAGGCCGGCCATGCAGCTGCGCGGCGAAGGCGAGGTACGGGTTGCTCGACGGGTCGGGCACCCGGAACTCGATGCGCTTGGCCTTCGGGTTCGAGCCGGTGACCGGGATGCGGACGCAGGCGGAGCGGTTGCGGGCCGAGTAGACCAGGTTGACCGGCGCCTCGAAGCCCGGCACCAGGCGGTGGTAGGAGTTCACCGTCGGGTTGGTGAACGCCAGCAGCGACGGCGCGTGGTGCAGCAGGCCGCCGATGTACCAGCGGGCGAGGTCGGAGAGGCCGCCGTAGCCGCGCTCGTCGTAGAACAGCGGGTCGCCGTCCTTCCAGAGCGACTGGTGGCAGTGCATGCCCGAGCCGTTGTCGCCGAAGAGCGGCTTCGGCATGAAGGTCGCCGTCTTGCCGTGCGGCCCAGGCGACGTTCTTGACGATGTACTTGAACAGCATGCACCTTGTCGGCCGCGGCGAGCAGGGTGTCGAACCGGTAGTTGATCTCCGCCTGGCCGGCGGTGCCGACCTCGTGGTGCGCGCGCTCGACCTGCGAGGCCCGAGCTTGTCGAGCTCGAGGCTGATCTGGTCGCGCAGGTCGGCGTAGTGGTCGACCGGCGGGACGGGGAAGTAGCCGCCCTTGTACCGGCGTCTTGTACCCGCGGTTGCCGCCCTCCTCGACGCGCCCGGTGTTCCAGGCGCCCTCGATGGAGTCGATGTGGTAGTAGCCCTCGTTCTGCTTCGTCTCGAAGCGGACGTCGTCGAAGATGTAGAACTCGGCCTCGGGGGCGAAGAACGCGGTGTCGGCGATGCCGGTCGACTTGAGGTACGCCTCGGCCTTGCGGGCGACCTGGCGCGGGTCGCGGCTGTAGGGCTCGTCCGTGTACGGGTCGACGATGCTGAAAGTTGATGTTGAGCGTCTTCTCGACGCGGAACGGGTCGACGTAGGCGGTGTTGAGGTCCGGGATGAGCTTCATGTCCGACTCGTTGATGGCCTGGAAGCCGCGGATCGACGAGCCGTCGAACATCTGGCCGTCGGTGAAGAACTCCGCGTCGACCGAGCTGGCCGGGACGTTGAAGTGCTGCATGACGCCCGGCAGGTCGCAGAACCGGACGTCGACGAACTTGACGTCCTCGTCCTTGATGTACTTGAGGACCTCGTCGGCGTTGCTGAACATCCAACCTCCACGGACTGGGGGAAGTGGAGCAACACGGGCAGGAATGGCCGCGGGGCCCGCCGTCGTCGGGGAGTCCCGCCGGATCGCTTGGACGCTATGGCAGCGGCGGTTTCCCGGCGTGTCCCGACTGTTTCCGCGAGGTAACTCCGAAGGGCCCCGGATGACGGCGGTATGACGTTACCCGGTGCCCGCTTGCCACCGTGTTTCGGCGCGCAGGCAGTGTCGACCACCTCACCATATGTCGGGTTCGGTGTGGGGCCCGCGCCGAGGGCCGTCGCGCCGGCCGGCGGCCGCTCGACTACCGTGGCGGCCATGGTCGGACGCCGTGACGTGGGCTCGTGGCTCGAGGGACCAGGGCGTGGGTCCGGGCCGCGGCCCGTCCGCGGGGCCGCCGACCCGGGAGCTCGGCTGGGCCGCCCGGCCGATGGGCCGGGGTCGATCGGGTCGTTCCTGCGCCGGCTCGGCGGCCTCGCGATCGACTGGGTGCTGTGCCTCGCCGTCGCGCAGGGGCTCCTCGCGTCGGTGGGCCCCCGGGACGTCATGACGCTCGCCGTCCTGCTCGCCGAGAACGTCCTGCTGGTCGGGACGCTCGGGGCGACGGTCGGTCACCGCGTCGTCGGGCTCCGGGTGGAGACGCTCGAGGGCGGCCTGCCCGGGCCTGTTCGCGCGCTGGGGCGCAGCGCGCTTCTCGTGCTCGCCGTGCCGGCGCTCATCTGGGACTCCGACCAGCGGGGTCTGCACGACAAGGCGGTCGGGACCCTCGTCGTCCGGACCCGTTGATCCGCTCGCAACCGCTGGACCGGCCGGGATCGTTGACGTGTCAGCGCGGGAACGAGGCGCGGGGACCGGGCAGTGCGCGATGGGTCGCGGGGCCGCAGGATGCCTCGAGCGCACGCAGGTCGCGCAGCGTCCTCAGCTCGTCCAGGTGCCGGGACCTGCCGTCGGCGACGCCCATGGCGGCGTTGCGCGCAGCGCCATGGGCGAGGGTGGCGTCCGCCCGGCGGACCAGGCCGCTGACGAGTCGGGCCACGCCACCTGTACCGGTGGGGATCACGGGGGACCTCCGAGGGGGTCGGGGGACATCGAGAGCCTAACAAACGGGGAATGGATCTTGCCTGTCCGCACGTGTCGCCGTTGACCTCGGACGGCGTCGGGCGCCGTCCGTGGTTCCAGTCAAGCCGCCCGGTGTTACCGCTGGGTATCGCGACGGCAAAAGCGTCGTCGACCGTCCGCGGCGGGTCGGTCCGTCGGTATGGGTCGGCCGCAAGGATCGTGCCGGTCCGGTCCTCGGCGGTCTTGTCACGGTCGGTGACGGACGCTCCAGGTCATGGGGTCCGCCGTCCGGGGGTCGATGTGCCGACGACGATCCATCGGCGGCGGGCACTGCGACCTTGAGCGGGAGCCGTCAGCGGCCGCGCATCGCCTTGCGGTCGGGGCGCACCCGCGTCGGGTCGACGCCCTTGGGAATCGGCGGCCGGACGCCGCCGAGGGCCCGCAGCCGCCGGGACACCTCGCTGACCTCGTTCTTCGTCAGGGACGGGCTGGATCCGTCCGATCTTGCTGCTGAGCTTGCGCAGCGGGATCTGGTCGTCGCCGTCCCCGGCGTGCAGGACGTGCACGGGGACGTTCGGCAGGAGCCGGGCGATCCTCTTCCGCTCGGCCTCGGCGAGCCGGTTGACCCGGGGCAGCGGCCCCTCGGTGACGAGGACGACGCCGGGCCGGCCGACGGCGCGGAAGACGAGGTCCTGGGTGCGTGGGTCCACGGCGACCGGTTCCTGCTCGACGTTCCAGCCGCGGCGCAGGCTCTGAGCGCCGCGCCGGTCGCGCCGGGCTGGCCGGCGATCTGGGGTAGGCGGCGCGCTCGGCTCGCCGGGCGAGGATGAACGTCGCGCCGAGCAGCCCGAGGGGGACGGTGAGGACGAGCACGTAGTACGGATGACCGACCGCGAGGCCGATGAGCACGCCGACGACGACGGGACCGGCGAAGGCGAGGAGCATCCACCACTGCACCGCCGGGTCGGCCTGGCGGGTCATCTGGAACACGGCCTTCAGCTGGGCGATCCGGCCCTGCTTGGCGGGCGTGCCGTCACGTCCGCCACGACGACGCAGGAGGCCCCGCCGCTTCGTGCGGCGTCGGGCGCGGGGGAGCTGCCGGAGGATCCGCGTGCCATGACCGAGAGGATACGGGGCCGCGGCGGGCCACGGTGCCCCGCGGACCGCCCGGTCAGCGGCCGAGCAGGCTGCTCGCCTCCTGCCGCGCGGTACCCGGCTCGGCGAGGTGGGCCAGCTCGGCGGCGGATCGTCTCCCCGCGGCGGCGTCATCGCCTGCGCCCAGAGCCGGCCGGCCCGGTACGACGAGCGGACGAGCGGGCCGGACATCACGCCGACGAAGCCGACCTCGTCGGCCTCGTCGCGCAGCTCGACGAACTCCTCCGGCCTGACCCAGCGCTCGACCGGATGGTGCAGCCGGCGCGGGCGCAGGTACTGGGTGATCGTGAGGAGGTCGCACCCGGCGGCGTGCAGGTCGCGCAGCGCGTGCGACGACCTCCTCGCGGGTCTCGCCCAGGCCGAGGATGAGGTTCGACTTGGTCACCAGCCCGGCGGCCCGACCCTGGGTGATGACGTCGAGCGAGCGCTCGTACCGGAACGCGGGCCGGATCCGCTTGAAGATCCGCGGCACCGTCTCCAGGTTGTGCGCGAACACCTGCGGCGCGGCGTCGAAGACCTGGCCGAGCAGGTCGGGGGCTCGCCGGAGAAGTCCGGCACGAGGATCTCGACCCCGGTGCCCGGGTTCAGCGCGTGGATCGCGCGGACGGTCTCGGCGTAGAGCCAGGCGCCCTCGTCGGTCAGGTCGTCGCGGGCGACCCCGGTGACGGTGGCGTAGCGCAGCCCCATGGCCTGCGACGCTCTCGGCGACGCGGCGCGGCTCGTCGCGGTCCAGCGGCTCGGGGCGGCCGGTGTGGATCTGGCAGAAGTCGCAGCGCCGGGTGCACTCGCTCGCCCCCGATGAGGAAGGTCGCCTCGCGGTCCTCCCAGCACTCGAAGATGTTCGGGCAGCCGGCCTCCTGGCACACCGTGTGCAGACCCTCGCGCTGCACGAGGCCGGTGAGCTCGCGGTACTCCGGGCCCATGTGCGCCGTCGTCCGGATCCAGGACGGCTTGCGCTCGATGGGGACCTCGGCGTTGCGGGCCTCGACGCGCAGCAGGCGCCGCCCCTCGGGGGCCACCGTCACAGGGTGCTCCTCTCCGGTGCCGGTGCCGCGCGCACTCCCGGCGAGCGCCGCGCGGCCTCGACCAGCCTAAGCGCCTGCGCTCGCCGCGCTATGCCCGCACTGCCAGGCTGAGACCCATGACGCAGCCCGGGCCGGGACGGCTCGACCCGCAGCGGCACCTCGGGCGGCTGCGGACCCACCTGCCGGGGGCGCGCGCGGCCGCCGTCCGGGACACCGTCCTGCTGGACGTCGAGGTCCACCCCGCCCCGCCCGGCGAGCGGGACCCGCTCTGTCCGCCACCACCGACCGGCTCCCCGGACTGGCACCCGCTCGCCGCGGGTGACCGCTGGGGTCGGCGTGGGCCGATCGGGATCTGGGGTGTCCCGCTCGACGGCGGCCAGGTCGTGTGGCTCCGGGCGCGGCTCGAGGTCCCCGCCGCCTGGTCCGGCCGGAACCGCGCGGCGGGTGCGGACGGCGACGACGCCGCGGACGACCTGCTGCTGCGGCTCGACGACCCGCGGTCCGTCCAGCTCGGCGAGGGCTGCTCCCTCGAGGCGCTCGCCTACCTCGACGGCACCGAGCTCGGCGGGTTCGACGACCAGCACCCGACGGTCCGGCTGCCGGACGCCGTCCGCGACGGCCGGCCCCACGAGGTGCTCGTCCGGGTGACCCTCGCTGACGAGCGGCCGTTCCGCGGGCTCGGCCTGCAGCGGCGGCACCGGGGGCTGTGGCGATGGGCGACGACGGCGCTGTTCCTCCTCGAGGTCGTCGAGGCGCTGCCCGCGACGTCCCGGGAGCGCGGCCGGCTCCTCGACGCTCTGACCGCCGGCTGGCGGACGCTGCGGCTGCGGGACGGCTGGTCGTCCGACGCGCTGCTCGCGAGTGTGCCTGCCGCCCAGGCTGCGCTCAACGCCGTCGGGCAGCAGGAGTCCGGCGAAGAACCCCCGGACGACGCGCGGGGTGACGAGATGCACCGGGTCGTCGCGTCCGGGCACGCGCACCTCGACGTCGCGTGGCTGTGGCCGTTCTGGCGGACGCGGCAGAAGGCGGTGCACACCGTCGCGACGGCGTTGCGGCTCATGGAGACCGACCCGGACTATCACTTCTCGATGTCCGCGCCGCAGGTGTGGGCGTGGGTCAAGGCGGACGCCCCCGCGCTGTGGGAGCGGATGCGCGCCGCGGTCGCCCGGGGCCGGCTCGAGCCGGTCGGGGCGTTCTGGCTCGAGAGCGACTGCAACCTCCCGAGCGGGGAGTCCTTCGTCCGCCAGCTCCGGCACGGCCTGGAGTTCTTCGAGCGCGAGCTGCGGGCCAGCCCCCGGGTGGCGTTTCTGCCGGACTCCTTCGGCTTCAGCGCCGGTCTGCCTCAGCTGCTCCGCTCGGCCGGGGTCGAGGTGCTCGTCACGACGAAGCTGTCGTGGTCGCGGGTCGACCGGATGCCGCAGGACACCTTCTCCTGGGTCGGGCTCGACGGCACGAGCGTCGTCGCTCACTTCGTCACGACGTCGTCCGCGCCCGTGCCGCATCCGGCGGACACCGCGTGGCACACGTACACCGGGAGGCTCAGCCCCGCCGAGACGACCGGGATCTGGGCGCACTACCGGTCCAAGGACCTCAACCCCGAGCTGCTCCTTCTCTTCGGCATGGGGGACGGCGGCGGCGGCCCGACCGAGGAGATGCTCGCCGCCCTCGAGGGCCACCGCCGGTACCCCGTGCTCGCCGACGTCCGGCCCGGCCGGGTCGACGACTGGGCCGACGCGCTCGTTGCGCGGGTGCGCGGCGACGACCGGCTCGCCGAGTGGGTCGGAGACCTCTACCTCGAAGGTCACCTCGGCACGTACACGAGCCAGGCCGACGTCAAGCGCCGCAACCGGGCCGCCGAGCACGCGCTCTGCGAGGCCGAGCTGCTCTGCGCGTGGGCAGCGGTGCTCGGCGGGCCGGACCGGCAGCCCGAGCTCGACCCGCTCTGGGAGACGGTGCTGCGCCACCAGTTCCACGACGTGCTCCCGGGCAGCTCCATCGGCGTCGTGTACGAGGACGTCCGGCGGGAGAGCGACGCGGTACTCGCGTCCGCGCGGGCGGTCGCGGACGCAGCACTCGCCGAGGTGGTCGGGGCACCCGACCGCGCCGCCGACGCCGACCGTGACGGCGCACTCGTGCTCAACCCGCTCGGCTGGACCCGAACTGGCGTGGTCGACGTCGACGGGACGCCCTGCCGGGTGCAGGTGCCGGGGTTCGCCGTCGCTGCGGTACCGAGCTGCGGGACGGACCCGGACCGGCCCGTCACCCTCGTCGCGACCCCGGACGGCTGGACCCTGGCCAACGGCCTGCTCACGGCCCGGGTGGACCGAGCGGGCGAGGTCGTGTCGCTGCGGACGGAGGCGGGTCGCGAGGTGGTCGCCGGCGGAGGTTCCGCGAACCGCCTCGTGCTCTTCGAGGACCGGCCCGTCTCGTGGGACGCCTGGGACATCGACCCCTACTACCCGGACAAGCCGCTGCGGCTGGCGGATCTCGGCACCGCGGACGTCGTCGTCGAGGACGGGACGCCCTGGCGGGCGAGCCTCACCGTGACCCGGTCGACCGGCAGGACGTCGCTGCGGCAGACCTACCGGCTCGTCGCGGGCGCCGACCGGCTCGACGTCGAGACCCACGTCGACTGGCACGAGGACCAGATGCTCCTGCGGGCGCTCTTCGACTGGCGGACGAACGCGCCGCACGCGACGGTCGGGCGCCAGTTCGGGAGCATCGAGGTGCCGACGCACCGCAACACGAGCTGGGAGCAGGCCCGGTACGAGCTCGCCGCGCACGGGTTCCTCGACGTCGCGGACGCGGACGCCGGGGTCACCCTGCTCACCGACGCGGTCTACGGGCACAGCGTCGTCCGGTCGACGGTCGGCCTGTCGCTCCTGAAGTCCGCCGCCTGGCCCGACCCGACGGCGGACCGCGGCGAGCACACCCTCCGGTACGCGCTGCGGCCGCACGACGGTCGGTTCGACGGGCTCGCCGCCGCCCGCGCCGCGGCCGAGCTCGCCCGGCCGCTGCGCGTCGTCCCGGGCGCCCGGCCGGCGCGCCCGCTGCTCACGGTGACAGGGGGTTCGGCGGTCGCCGAGACGGTCAAGCCGGCGTGGGACGGCGCGGGGGTCGTCGTGCGGGTGTGGGAGGCCTCGGGCGGCGCGACGCAGGTGTCGCTGGCTGCCGGTCCGGGCGTGCCGGTCGTCCGGGAGGCGTGGCGCTGCGACGTCCGGGAGCGCCCGCTCGCGCCGCTCGCGGTGGAGCCCGACGGCTCGGCGACACTGCCGCTACGGCCGTTCGAGGTCGCGACGGTCCGGCTGCGCCTCGGGGGCGCAGGTCCCGCCGCGACGCCCTGAGCGCCTGTCCTCAGTAAGGTCTGGCCATGCTGTTGCGCGTGTTCACCGAGCCCCAGCAGGGCGCCCGCTACGCCGACCTGCTCGCCGTCGCGCGCCGGGCCGAGGAGACCGGGTTCGACGCCTTCTTCCGCTCCGACCACTACCTCACGTTCTCCGGCAGCGGTGCCCCCGGGCCGACCGACGCATGGACGATGCTCGCCGGGCTCGCCCGGGACACCTCCCGGCTGCGTCTGGGGACCCTCGTGAGCCCGGCGACCTTCCGCGTACCCGCGGTGCTCGCGCTCCAGGTCGCGCAGGTCGACGACATGTCCGGCGGACGGGTCGAGCTCGGGCTCGGCGCCGGCTGGTACGAGGCGGAGCACGACGCGTTCGGGCTGCGGTTCCCGGAGCCGGCGGAGCGGTTCGACCGGCTCGAGGAGCAGCTGGAGATCGTCACGTCGCTGTGGGAGATGCCGGTCGGGGAGCGGTACACGTTCGAGGGCACCTACCACCGGGTCGTGGACAACCCCGGCCTGCCCAAGCCGGTCCAACCGCGGATCCCCGTCGTCGTCGGCGGCGGGGGCCGGCGGCGCACGCCCGCGCTTGCCGTCGAGTACGCCGCGGAGTTCAACGTCGGCTTCTGCGACCTCGACGAGGTCAGGGCCCGGGTGGAGCGGGTCCGCGCGGTGTGCCGGCGGCATGGTCGCGACCCGGCGACGCTCGCGATCTCGTTCGCGGGCACGACGGTCGTCGGCCGCGACGACGCGGAGGTCGCCCGCCGCGCCGAGGCGATCCGGGCCGACGTCGCGGAGCTGCGGCGGACGGGGATCGCGGGCACCCCCGCCGAGGTCGTGGACCGGATCGGCGCGCTCGCCGAGCTCGGGGTCGAGCGGGTCTACACGCAGGTGCTCGACCTGAACGACCTCGACCACCTCGACCTCGTCGCCGCCGAGGTCGCTCCCCAGCTGCCCTGACCCGGTCAGGTCAGCGGGTGGTGCGTCGCGCGGCGTACCCGCCGAGGTCCGCGGTCGCGAGCCGGCGCTCCACGACCGGGAGCACCTCCTCGACGGTGACGTCGCGGCCGAGCTCGGCGGACAGCGACGTGACCCCGGCGTCCGCGATGCCGCACGGCACGATCCGGGAGAACCACGCGAGGTCCGGGTCGCAGTTCAGGGCGAACCCGTGCATCGTCACCTGCTTCCCGACCCGGATGCCGATCGCGGCGACCTTGCGCTCCGGGCCCCGGGCGTCGGCGGCGACCCAGACCCCGGAGCGGCCCTCGACCCGGCCGGTCCGCACGCCGAGGTCGGCGCACACGTCGATGAGCAGGTGCTCGAGCCGCCGCACGTACGCGACGACGTCGATCGGTGCGGCGAGCCGGACGACCGGGTAGCCGACGAGCTGGCCCGGCCCGTGCCAGGTGATCTTCCCGCCACGGTCCACGTCGACGACCGGGGTCCCGTCGGTCGGCCGCTCGTGCGGCTCGGTCCGGGTGCCCGCGGTGTAGACCGACGGGTGCTCGAGGAGGAGCACCGTGTCCTCGACGGTGCCCGCGACGACCCCGGCGTGCAGCTCGCGCTGCAGCCGCCAGGCGCATTCGTAGCCGACCCGCTCGGCGCCGATGCCGAGCCGGACGACGCGGGCCGGAACGGACGCGGCCGCCGGGCCGGCGGCGGTGGCCGGCGTCGACGTCGGGGCGGACATGCCGGTCAGCCTACGTTGCAGGTCACCGGGGGTTCGGTGGGCGGTGGCCCGGCCGCCCCGGCGGTGGCTCCGGCGGTCGATGCGGCCTGCGGGGCGGGCTCCGGCCACCGCTTGCGGGACCGGTGCCGGACGACGGCGACGAGCGCCCGGCGCAGCGCCTCGACGTCCGCGACGCAGTCGGTGAAGTAGCTCTCCGCGACGTCGACGTCGCTCGCCCGCAGGCAGGTGCGCCGCCCGGGCTCGGTGAGCGTCACGACGACCCGGCGCCGGTCGGCCTCGTCGCGACGGCGCTCGACGTACCCGGAGCGCTCCATCCGCTCGACGGTCCGGCTCATCGTCTGGTCCTCGACCTGGACCGCCGCGGCGAGCTCCCGCTGGGTCATGGGCCCTGCGCTGAGAACGTGGAGGACGGCCAGGCTCGCATGGTTGAGGTCCCAGCGCGCGAGGTGGGTGTTCCACTCGTGCTCGACGAGACGCGCCGCGGCCGACAGCAGCCGCCCGGTCGGCCAGGTCTCGAGGGCGTCCACGCTGCAACGGTACGCCCGGCGTGGCAGTACTTCGAGATGCGGGCGCCGCGGCCCGGGAGCAGTATGATCCCGAATCTGTCAGCATGCTGAACGAGTCGTCGTCGGTGCATCAGCCGGCCCGACCCGCGACCTGCCGGAGTCCAACCCGTGAGTGCCCAGACCGAGCACGAGTCCGCGTCCGACCCGGCCGCCGCACGCACGTCCCGGTGGCGCTGGCTGCTCCCGGCCGTCCTCCTCGTCGTGTGGCTCGGGATCGGCGCCGTCGGCGGGCAGTACCAGGGCAGGCTCGCCGAGGTGCAGAGCAACGACAACGCGTCGTTCCTGCCGGCGTCGGCGGAGTCGACCGAGGTCGCGGACCTCCAGGCGACGTTCGCCGACTCGGCGACCTTCCCCGCCTTCGTCGTCGTCGAGTCGTCGGCCGCCCTGACCCCCGCCCAGCTCGCCGCCGTCCAGGCCTTCGCCCAGCAGGTGCCGGACCTCGAGGTCCCGGTCACGGACGGCCCGGCGCGGCGGGTCGGCGACTTCCTGGCGCCCGGCCCGGTGCCCGTCGTCCCGTCGCAGGACGGCAAGGCCGCGCTCGTCCTCGTGAACTTCAACGCCGACGACGTCACCCGCAACCTGCCGGACGGCGAGAGCGCGCTCCAGGTCGCCGTCGAGTCGATCCGGTCCGCCGAGAGCGGGCTCGAGAAGGAGCAGGGCGTCGACGTCTACGTCGCCGGCCCCGGGGGGCAGCTCGCCGACTTCGTCACCGCGTTCGGCGAGATCGACGGGATCCTCCTCGGCGTCGCGCTGCTCGCCGTCCTCGTCATCCTCCTCGTCGTCTACCGCAGCCCGATCGTCCCGTTCCTCGTCATCCTCAGCGCCGTCTTCGCCCTCGCTGCGGCGAGCGCGGTGGTCTACGCGCTCGCGAAGAACGAGGTCATCACCCTCAACGGCCAGAGCCAGGGCATCCTCTTCATCCTCGTGGTGGGGGCCGCCACCGACTACGCGCTGCTGCTCGTCGCGCGGTACCGGGAGGAGCTGCGCCGGCACGACGACCGCTACGAGGCGATGGGTCTGGCGTGGCGACGATCCGTGGAGCCGATCCTCGCGTCGGGGACGACGGTCGTCCTCGGTCTGCTCTGCCTCCTGCTGTCCGACCTCCAGTCGAACAAGGGTCTCGGCCCGGTCGGGGCGATCGGGATCGTCGCCGCGATGCTCGCCGCGCTCACCCTGCTGCCGGCGATGCTCCTGCTGCCCGCGGCGTCCGCGACGTTCGTCGCGCTCGCCGTCCTCGTCGGGGGCGGCGCCGTGGTCGGCGCGCTCGTCGGCGCGCCCGTTGCCGGGGCGGTGGGCGGTCTCGTCCTCGCGGTCGTCCTGGTCGCGGTCGTAGCGCGCCGGCTCGCCGCTCGGCGCCGCGACCGGTCCGAGCACCACGCGGCCCTCGAGACCGGGCGGTGGGTGTTCTGGCCCGGTGAGCCGCACGTCGGCTCCGAGGGCAGCGAGACGAGGGGCCTGTGGGCGCGGGTCGCGGCGCTCGTGGGCCGCCGTCCGCGCCGGGTATGGGTCCTCACGGCCCTCGCGCTCGTCGCGATCGCGGCGTTCCTCCCGACCCTCAAGGCGGACGGGGTCGCGCAGTCCGACCTCTTCCTCGTCGAGGTCGAGTCGGTGACCGGTCAGGAGGCGCTGTCGAGGCACTTCCCGGGCGGGTCGGGCTCGCCGACCGTCGTCATCGGCCCCTCAGGGTCCACGGCGGACCTGCTCGGGGTCGTCCAGGACACCGAGGGGGTGGCGTCGGCGGCCGTCACGACGACGGACGGGTCCCCGCCGGGGACACCGAAGGTCGTCGACGGGCTCGTCGAGATCCAGGCGACCCTCGACGACGCCGCGGACTCCCCGGCCGCCGAGGAGACGGTCCGGACCCTGCGGGCGAACCTCGACGCGGTGAGCAGCGACGCGCTCGTCGGCGGGAACACCGCGATCAACCTCGACATCCGGGACACCTCGACGCGCGACCGCAACGTCATCATCCCCGTCGTGCTCGCGGTGATCTTCGTCGTCCTCGCCCTGCTCCTCCGGGCGCTCACGGCGCCGGTGGTCCTCATCGTGGCGAACGTCCTGTCGTTCGCAGCGACGCTCGGTGCCGCGGCAATCGTGTTCAACCACCTCTTCGACTGGCCCGGCGCGGACCCGAGCGTCCCGCTCTTCGGCTTCGTCTTCCTCGTCGCGCTCGGGATCGACTACTCGATCTTCCTCATGACCCGGGTGCGGGAGGAGTCGGCCCGGCAGGGCACCCGGCCGGGCATCCTCACCGGGCTCGCCGTCACCGGTGGGGTCATCACGAGCGCCGGCGTCGTCCTCGCCTCGACGTTTCTCGCCCTCGGCATCCTGCCGATCCTCTTCCTCGCGCAGATCGCCTTCATCGTCGCGTTCGGGGTGCTGCTCGACACCCTCGTCGTCCGGTCGCTGCTCGTCCCCGCGCTGTGCTACGACATCGGACGCCGGATCTGGTGGCCGGGCAGGCTGGCCCGCACCGACGGCCCGGTGGAAGCGGGTCCGGGCGGGGCGCCGTCGGTCGAGGAGCCCGCTCGGACCTGACGGACGCCGGCGGTCGGACGGCGCGCCGCGGCGGCCTCAGCGCCGGTAGACGCGCAGGTAGTCGACACCGTCGTCGGCCGGGAAGGTGGTCGAGGAGTCCGAGCTGCCCGGCCAGGGTGCACCGTGTTCACGACGTCGTTCAGGGCGAGGGTCCGGGTGCTCGTCCCGATGTTCGTGAGCCGGGCGGCATGGGCGCCCCCGTGACCGGGCGCGATGTGCCGGACGCCCTCGCGGTCTCCTTGTCCCCGACATCATCGGCGCACCGCGGTCTGGCAGGGTGGGTCCATGAGCCTTCGCGTCGCGCTCGTCGGGTACGGGTCCGCCGGCCGAGGCATCCATGCGCCGTTGCTCGCCGCCGCCGGAGTGCCGCCCGAGGTCGTCGTGACGGCCAACCCGCAGCGGGCCGCCCTGGTCGCCGCCGACCTGCCCGCCGCGCTCGTCGTGCCCGACCTCGAGGCCGCGCTCGCTGCGGGCGTCGACCTCGTCGTCGTCGCGTCGCCGTCCGGGGTCCACGCGCTGAACGCGCTCGCCTGCGTCGAGGCCGGCGTCCCCGCCGTCGTCGACAAGCCGCTCGCGGCCGACGCGCGGCGGGCCCGAGACGTCGTCGAGCGAGCCGCGTCACGCGACGTCGCGGTCACGGTCTTCCAGAACCGGCGCTGGGACGCCGAGAACCTCACCCTTGCCGCCCTGCTCGCGGCGGGCACGCTCGGGGAGGTGCACCGGCTGGAGCGTCGCTGGGAGCGGTGGCGCCCGGTACCCAAGGACCGCTGGCGGGAGAACGCGACGGCCCAGGGCGGCGGTGGCATCCTCCTGGACCTCGGGCCGCACCTCGTCGACGCCGCGCTCCACCTCTTCGGTCCGGTCCGGGCGGTGTACGCCGAGACGGCGGCGTGGACGACGCCGGCGGAGGACGAGGCCTTCCTCTCCCTCGAGCACGTCGGGGGCGTCCGGA
Organism: uncultured Actinomycetota bacterium; assembly: GCA_963750565.1. GTDB lineage: Bacteria > Actinomycetota > Actinomycetes > Actinomycetales > Kineosporiaceae > R-H-3. The sequence continues at coordinate 568,837 of CAVVRA010000005.1, forward strand.
GCCATCTCGGTGCATCCTCGGTCGCCGGTGCCCCCGGTCCACGCACCCGGGTACTCGGCTCGGCTGCCGCGTACGTCGTCACGCAGTTCGAGGCGGAGGCGCACGCCTTCGGCGGGTTCGACGACCCCCCCGGCTGCACGGGGTGGCTCGTCGCCGGCGAGGAGCGGACCGCGGTGCCGACCGTGTCCGGCGGTCCCGGGGACTTCTACCCCGCCGTCGTCGCCGCGCTCGGGCATGCCGACCCGGCGGCCCGGCAGGCCGGGATGCCCGTCGACCCGTGGGACGCCGTCGCCACCGCCGAGGTGCTCGACGCGGCCCGGCTGTCCGCCGCGGAGGGCCGGGTCGTGCGGCTGTAGTGCCAGGGCCTCAGGCCATCCGGACGACGGTCGTGTTCGCGGCGGCGTCGAGCGGCTCGCGCGGCGGGACGGGCAGCCCGAGGTGCTCGAGCACCGCGTTCGCGGCCCGCCGCCCGGAGACGAGCGCCCCCTGGATCGAGGCGCTGTCCCGGTGGTCGCCCGCGACGAACCGGCCGTCGCCGAGCGCGACCGGGCGCCGGACGTCGAGCGGCGGGTCCATCACGGTGAGCGCTGCGGGGAGCGCGTGTGCCCGCACCAGCTCCCAGCCCGAGGTGTCGGTGCCGTAGACGTCGGCGAGCCGCCCGCGGACGGCCTTCTCGGTCGCGACGTCGCCCCGGTCGCCGAGCACCGTCGTCGCGACGAGCGCGCGCCCGCCACCGCTGTCTCGCGCTTGCCGGCCGGGCGGCGGGTCGGGGGAGTAGGACGGCGCGGCGTTGCTCAGGACGACGGTGTTCACGACCGGCCCGTGGCCGCTGCCGTCGAGGTGGAGCGCCGCGGACGCCGTCGGAGCGTGCGGCGCGACGTGCCAGAACGTCGTGAGCCCCCGCATCCGGGGGCGGGGCAGACCGAGCAGCCCCGCCGAACCGTGCGGGTCGGTGGCGACGACGACAGCACGGGCCGCCGTCCGGCCGTGGGATGTCGTGACCCCGTCGCCGGCCACCGCCTCGACCCGGACGCCGAGGTGCACTCCGCCGGCCGGCCGCGCGGCGGCGAGCTGGTCGGGCATCGCCTGCATACCGCCCCAGGGCACCGACGGGCGGCCCTTGACGAAGCTGCGGACGAGGAGCTCGACGAACCGCCGGGAGGTGCTCCCGTCGTCCTCGGCGAGGATGCCGGCGAGGAAGGCGTCGACGACCTCGCGGCGCAGCGCCCCGCTCACCCCGAGCCGGTCGAGGGCGGCACCCCACGGCTCGTCGGGATCGGTCAGGAGGTCGTGCGGGTCCCGGGTCGCGCAACGCCGCGTCCAGCGGGCGAACGCGGCCTTCTCGGCGAGGCCGCCGGGGCCGGTGAGACCGCCGACGAGCGCGGCCGGGAGCTGCCCGGGCCGGGTCCGCCGCGGGTCGGCCATGAGGTGACGGCGGCCGCTCTCGGCGACGACGACGCCCGCGGGGAGCGGCTGGAGCCGCAGCGCCGGCAGGTCGAGCACCCGGCGAGCCTCGGGGTAGGCGGGGTTGAGCAGCTGGAAGCCGCGGTCGCAGCGGAAGCCGTCGACGACGTCCGTCCGGACCCGGCCGCCCGGCCCGTCCGACGCCTCGAGGACGGTGACCTCGAGGCCCGCCCGGCCGAGGACGCGCGCGCACGCCAGCCCGGCGAGGCCCGCGCCGACGACGACGACCTCGGCGCGGACCGGGACGTCGCCGGTGGCCGGGCCGCTCCGTGCGTCGTCCGGTCGCGTGTCGTCCGGTCGCGTGTCGTCGGTGCCTGCGTCGCCGGCCGCACGGTCCGCCCCACCGCCCACCGCCCCTGCGTTCGTCGTCACCGTCCGGACGCTACCGGCGCCTGTGGATGACGGGCACGCCCACATGCCGATCCAGGGCAGTCTTGGGCCCGTGGATCACGACATGTCCTCCGTCCGGCCGCCGCTCGTGCCGGGCCTCGTCGTCGGGCGGCTCCTCGGCCGCGGGGCACACGGCGCCGTCTGGGCCGCCCGGGACCCCGCGACGGGCGAGCACGTCGCCGTCAAGGTCGGCCGGCGCGCAGACCTCGCACAGAGCGCCCGGGAAGTCGCGCTCCTCGCGCGTGTCGACCACCCGCACGTCGTCCGGCTCCGCAACGTCGTCGAGTGCCCGGACGGCACGCGCGCGCTCGTGCTCGACCTCGCCGCCGGGGGCAGCCTCGCGGAGCTCGTCCGTGCCCGCGGCCGACTCGGCGCCGGGGAGACAGTCTCCCTCGTCGTCGGGCTGGCCCGGACCCTCGCCGACCTCCACGGGCTCGGCCTCGTCCACGGCGACCTCACGCCCGGCAACGTCCTGCTCGCCGCCGACGGCCGCCCGCTCGTCGCCGACCTCGGGGTCGCGAGCGTGCTCGGCCGCAGCGCCGGGGAGGTCTGGGGGACACCAGGTTTCGCCGACCCGGCGGCCACCCCCGAGGGTCACCCGGCGCGCGACGTCCACGCGCTCGGTGCGCTCGTGCGGTACTGCCTCACCGGCTCGCCGGATTCGACTCCGGACGCCGGCTCGGGCGACCCGGGGTCGGACGCCCTGCTCGCGCTCGCCGACCGCTGCACAGACCCGGAGCCGTCCCGGCGTCCGGACGCCGCCCAGGTTGCCCGGAACGGGTGGGCGGCGGCGCCCGCCGCGCCGGTGCGGCTCGTCCCGCCGGCCGCCCCGGTCGCCCCGGGCTGGGACGCGGACCCCGTTCTCGCCGCGGTCGTCGGCTCCACGGCGCACGGCGGTCCCGGCGCGGGCGACGTGACCCGGCGGATCCGGCAGTCGGCGCGGGCGGCGTCCGCGGCCCGGGACACGGCCCGGGCGGCCGCCGCCGAACGCTGCCGTCGGCGGTCGCGCCGCGTGGCCAGCGCGACCGCCGGGCTCGTCGTGGCGGTCACCGTCGGGGCAGGCCTCGTGTTGGCGACCACTCACCGCCTCGGGCGTGCCACGGACGCCGCGGCGGCCGGCGCCGCGGCGGCCGGCGGGGGCCCGGCGTCGGCTGCGGGCGGCGGGGGCCCGGCGTCGGCTGCGGGCGGTCGGCGCCACGGACCGGCTGGGGGACACCGAGGCCCGGCGGGTCGTCGAGCGGCTCGCCGCCGGCCGGGCCGCCGCCTTCCGCGCCTCCTCGACGGCCGCGGCCACCGCGGTGCTCGCCGGCGTGGACGAGCCGGGCTCGGCGGCGCACGGCACCGACGCCGCGCTCGTTCGGCGGCTCGCCGCGGCCCGGCTCCGGCTCGACGGCCTGCGGTTCACCGTGGGTGCGGTCCGGGTCGAGCGGCGGGACGGCTCGGCGGTCACGGTCACGGCGCGGGTCGCGACGTCCGCCCACCGTCTGGTACGCGCCGACGGCACCGTCGTCACGACGGTGCCGGCGACGGCGCCGCGCGTCGTGCGGCTCGTCGTCGTCCGGGTCGGCGACGGCTGGCGGGTGCGTTCGGCCGAGCCGGTCTGAGGTGCGGGCCGGCGACAGGGCCGAGCCCCCGGCCCGTGCGGGCGTCAGCCCTGGGCGCGCAGCCACTCGGCGGCGGAGTCGACGTTCGGGTGCCGGAAGGAGAATCCGGCGTCGAGGAGCGTGCGCGGCTCCATCCGGGTGCTGGACAGGACGTCCCCGGCGAACTCGCCGAGCACGAGCCGCAACGCGATCGCGGGGGCGGGGAGCAGCGCCGGCCGGCGGAACGCCCGGCCGAGCGCCTTCGTCAGCTCGCCCTGCCGCTGCGGGTTCGGCGCGCACAGGTTCACCGGGCCCGCGACATCCTTCTCGAGGAGGAACTCCAGCGCCGACACCTCGTCCTCGAGCGTGATCCACGACCACCATTGCCGGCCGTTGCCGAGCGGCCCGGCGAGGCCGAGCTTGAGCAGCGGGAGGAGCCGGCCGAAGGCCCCGCCGGAGGGGGACATGACCAGGCCCGTGCGGGCGAGCGCGACCCGGATCCCGGCCTCGGCAGCCGGCGCAGTCTCGGCCTCCCAGGCCTTGACGACGTCCGCGAGGAACCCCGCGCCCGGCGCGGAGGTCTCGGTGAGCACCTCGTCGCCCCGGCTGCCGTAGATCCCCTGGGCCGACCCGGAGACCAGCACCCGGGGGAGCGGGTCGAGCGACGTGAGCGCCGAGACGAGCGCTCTCGTCCCGAGCACCCGGCTGTCGCGGATCTGACGCCTGTACTCGTCGGTCCACCGGTGGTCCCCGACGCCGGCACCCGCGAGGTGGACCGCGCCCTCGACCCCCGCGATGCCGTCGAGGTCGACGGTGCCGCGCTGCGGGTCCCACTGGACCTCGGCGGCCGCCCGCGGCGTCCGCCGGACGAGCCGGACGACATCGTGCCCGGAGGCGTGCAGGCGGGTGACGAGGGCGGTGCCGATGAGCCCGGTCGCGCCGGTGACCACGATCTTCACGGGTCCATCGTGGCCGGTCGCGTCGTGGTCCGCTCGCCGAGACACGGGTGCTCGTAGGCACTCGCGACGCGTCGTCGACGCCCGCGCCGGATGGAGGAGGATCGTCCTGGGCCGGCTCGGGCACCACGTCCGTGTGCGTGTCGTCAGCGACTCGCGCAGGAGCGGCGACTGAGCGGGTGTGTGAGCGGGTGGCCGTCCCGTCAGGCGGACGGCTCCGGACAGCATCCGACGCGGACGGCGCCGCCCTCGGGGCGACGCCGTCCCTTCCTGCGGGTTCAGGCAGTGCTGCGGGTCAGAGGCCGAGGTCGGCCTCGAACGCGCCCTCCTCGAGGCGCTGCTTGATCGGCGACGAGGAAGCGGGCGGCGTCGGCGCCGTCGACGATGCGGTGGTCGTAGGACAGCGCGAGGTAGACCATCGAGCGGATCGCGATCGTCTCGCCGCCGTCCGCGTCGGTGACGACGACGGGCCGCTTGACGACGGCGCCGGTGCCGAGGATCGCGACCTGCGGCTGGTTGATGATCGGGGTGTCGAACAGGGCCCCGCGGCTGCCGGTGTTGGTCAGCGTGAAGGTGCCGCCGCCGAGCTCGTCGGGCGTGACCTTGTTGCGTCCGGGTGCGCTCGGCGAGGTCGGCGATCTTGCGGGCGAGCCCGGCGATGTTGAGGTCGCCGGCGTCGCGGATGACCGGCACGAGCAGGCCGCGCTCGGTGTCGACGGCGACGCCGAGGTTCTCCTCGCCGTGGTAGACGATCGTCGTCGCCCTCGATGCTCGCGTTGACGACCGGGTACGGCTTGAGCGCCTCGACCGCGGCCAGCGCGAAGAACGGCAGGAACGACAGCTTGACGCCCTCGCGGGCCTCGAAGTCGTCCTTGGCCCGGGCCCGCAGCCGCGCGATCCGGGTGACGTCGACCTCGACGACGGTGGTCAGCTGGGCCGAGACCTGCAGCGACTCGACCATGCGCTGCGGCGATGACCTTGCGCAGCCGGGACATCTTCTCGGTCGTCCCGCGCATGGCGGACACGGCCGCTGCGGGTCGCGGGCGGGCCGGGGCGGCCGGAGGCGCCGGGGCCGGAGGCCGGGCGGCCGCGGCGGCAGCCGGGCGGCGGCCGCTGCCTTGGCCTTCTCGGCGGCGTCGAGGACGTCCTGCTTGCGGATCCGGCCGCCGACGCCGGTGCCCTCGATGGTCGACGAGGTCGACGCCGTGCTCGGCCGCCAGCCTGCGCACCAGCGGGGTGACGTACCCGGCGTCGGCCACGGTCACGGACGCCGCGGACGCCGCGGATGGCGCCGATGCGGCGGTCGGTGCGGCGGCCGGTGCGGCGGCCGGTGCGGCGGCGGCGAACGCGGGGGACGCGGGGGACAGCGGGCCGCCGGTCGGCGCGGGCGTCGGGCCCGGGTACTCGGCGAGCGCGCCGGTCGCCCGGACCCTCGGCCGCAGCCGGCGCGGGCGCGGGCGGCCGTGCAGGTGCCTCCGCGGGAGCGGACGCGGCGCCCTGGCCGCCACCCGATCCCCCGACGACGACGAGGTCGGCGCCGACCGCGACGGTCTCGTCCTCGGCGACGAGGATCTTCGTGACGACGCCCGCGACCGGGGACGGGATCTCGGTGTCGACCTTGTCGGTGGAGACCTCGAGCAGCGGCTCGTCGACCTCGACCGTGTCGCCCACGGCCTTGAGCCAGCGGGTGACGGTGCCCTCGGTGACGCTCTCGCCGAGGGCGGGCATCTGCACCCGCTGGCCCACGCCACCGCCGGCCGTGGGGGCCTCGGGCTGTGCGCCGGCTCGTCGACCTCGGCGGACGACGGCCGCGCGGGCGGGGCGTCGACCGCCGGCTGCGGGACAGCGGCCTCGGCCTGTACCTGCTGCGCCGGCGGCTCGGCGTGCATCGGCTCGACCGGCCGCGGCGTCTGGGCAGCCCCGTTCGACCCCGCCGCCCTGCCGGTGCCGTCACCGATGACCGCGAGCGCGGTGCCGACCGCGACGGTCTCGTCCTCGCCGACGAGGATCTGCTCGCAGGACGCCCGCGACCGGGGACGGGATCTCGGTGTCGACCTTGTCGGTCGAGACCTCGAGGAGCGGCTCGTCGACGCTCGACCCGCGTCGCCGACCTGCTTGAGCCAGCGGGTGACGGTGCCCTCGGTGACGCTCTCGCCGAGGGCCGGCATCTGACGGAGTCCGACATGGGTCGTGCGTTCTCCTTCGTCGTGGCTCGCTCCGGCGTCGGCCGGCGGTCGCGGGATTGTCGGTGGACATGGCCAGTGTGCCTGTCGGTGGTCAGGCGTGCGCGTGCAGCGGCTTGCCGGCCAGCGCGAGGTGGGCCTCGCCGAGCGCCTCGTTCTGCGTCGGGTGGGCGTGCACGAGCGCGGCGACCTCCTCGGGGAAGGCCTCCCAGTTGACGATGAGCTGGGCCTCGCCGATCTGCTCGCCGATCCGGGCGCCGACCATGTGGACGCCGACGACGGGCCCGTCCTTCTGCCGGACGAGCTTGACGAAGCCGGTCGTCGCGAGGATCTGGCTCTTGCCGTTGCCGCCGAGGTTGTACTCGTAGGTCTCGACGGCGTCCGCGCCGAACTTCTCCTTGGCCTGGGCCTCGGTGAGGCCGACGGAGGCGACCTCGGGCTCGCAGTAGGTGACCCGCGGGATGCCCGGCCTCGTCGATCGGCGCCGGGTTGAGGCCCGGCGATCTCCTCGGCGACGAAGATGCCCTGCTGGAAGCCGCGGTGGGCGAGCTGCAGCCCGGGCACGATGTCGCCGACGGCGAAGACGCCCGGGACGTTGGTGCGCAGCCGCTCGTCGGTGAGGACGAAGCCGCGGTCCATCGCGACGCCGACCTCCTCGTAGCCGAAGCCCGGTCGCGTTCGGCCCGCGGCCGACGGCGACGAGCAGGAGGTCGGCCTCGATGCGTCTCGCCGTCCTCGAGGCGACACCGTGACGCCGCCGTCGTCCTGGGTCGCCCCGGCGAACCGGACGCCGGTCTTGAAGGCGATCTTGCGCTTGCGGAAGGCCCGCTCGAGGGCCTTGGAGCACGCCTCGTCCTCGGCCGGGACCAGCCGGGGCAGCGCCTCGACGATGGTCACCTCGGCGCCGAAGGACTTCCAGACGCTGGCGAACTCGACGCCGATGACGCCGCCGCCGAGCACGACGACGCGCTGCGGGACGTAGTCGAGGGTCAGCGCCTGGTCGCTGGTCATGATCCGGCCGCCGATCTCCAGGCCCGGGCAGGGAGCGGGCGTAGGAGCCGGTGGCGAGGACGACGTGCCGGCCGGTGTACCGCTGCGCCGTCGACCTCGACGGCGTTCGGGCGCGACCAGCCGGCCCTCGCCCTCGACGTAGGTGATGCTCGGCTCTTCACCAGGCCCTGCAGGCCCTTGTAGAGCCGGCCGACGACGCCGTCCTTGTACTTGTTGACGCCGGCCATGTCGATCGACGTCGAACGTCGCCCGGACGCCGAACTGCGTCGCTCTCGCGCGCGGTGTCGGCGACCTCGGCGGCGTGCAGCAGCGCCTTCGTCGGGATGCAGCCGCGGTGCAGGCAGGTGCCGCCGAGCTTGTCCTTCTCGATGAGGGCGACGGACAGCCCGAGCTCGGCGGCGCGCAGCGCGGCGGCGTAGCCGCCGCTGCCGCCGCCGAGGATCACGACGTCGTGGACCTGGCCGGAGGACGTCTCGGACACGGGCTCTCCCTGTGCGGACGACAGGGCACGGCGCATGCCCTGCAGGTGCGGACGGCGGCTTCGGTGCCGGGAAGCGTCGGCGCGCGGGACCGGGCACGGCGGGACGGCCCGGGCAGGTCACAGCGGCGTTTCGCGGCGGTTATGCATCCTTGCATCACGAGCGGTGCGGGTCACCATCCGGGTACCCGGCGGTGCGCGGCGAGTGAGCGACTGACGCGTCCCGGTGGACGCGGGTACGACGAGTGGCCGGACCGGCACGTCGGCAGATCGGCGGCACCCGGGACGGGCGTCGGCCGCGCGACGCAGCGGCACGCCGGCGAACGCTGCACGCGCCTCGCACGTTGAGCCGGGTGGACGGCCGCGCTCGGACACCGTGACGGCCGGGTGGGCTCGACACGGGAGGTCTCAGGGATGGTGTGGTGGCGACGCCGCGGTACCGGCGGCCCGTCGGTGGGGGCTCGGCGCAGGGACGAGGTGAACGCGGTCACCGCGCACCTCACGGAGTTCGTCCGCAGCCGACCCGGGGTCGAGGCGTACGTCGAGCCGCCGACGACCGTGACGCCGCCGACAGTCGTCCTCGTCGCCGACACCGGTGAGTGGACGCGGCGCCGCGTCCCGGACGCGGACGTCGTCCGCGGTCTCGCCCGCGACCTGCACGTCCCGGTGTACGACGTCCAGCTCACCGGCTACCCGGCACGGATGCGCGACTGGACCGCCCGGCAGAAGGCCGCCGGCCGGGAGACCGGCATCGACCCGGGCGCCTCCGGCAGAGCCTGACGCCGCGCGGCTGGGCGGCGAGCCCGCCGTGTGCCGGCGCCGCGGCCGCCGTGCTCACGGGTGCGCGTCCGGGGCAGGACACTGCGGCGCGACGGGCCGGCCGGCGCCGGGGGCGGCGACTCGTTTGCGGGGACGGTCAGGCCCCGGACGCCGCGACGTCCTCGGCGAGCCGCAGCAGCGTCCGGACCGCGACGCCGGTCCCGCCGGCGGGGGTGTAGCCGTACGCCGAGCCGGTGTTGAACGCCGGGCCGGCGATGTCCAGGTGCGCCCACGGGATCGGCCGGATGCCGCCGTCGCCGTCGCCGTCCCCGTGGCCGCCCTCCCCGTGGCCGCCATCGCCCGCCGGCCGGGTGCCGACGAACTCCGACAGGAACAGGCCGGCGACGAGCATCCCGCCGAACCGGTCGCCGATGTTCGCGATGTCGGCCACGGGGGAGTCCATGCTCGACCGCAGCTCCGGCGGCAGCGGCATCGGCCAGAACTGCTCGCCCGCCTCCGCGGCCAGCCGGTGCACCCGGTCCCGGAGCGCGTCGTCGTTGGCCATGATCGCCGACGTCCGGTGGCCGAGGGCGACCATCTGCGCACCGGTCAGGGTCGCGACGTCGACGATCGAGGTCGGGTTCGGTGGCGCTCGCGGCCACGAGCGCGTCGGCGAGGACGAGCCGTCCCTCGGCGTCGGTGTTGAGCACCTCGACGGTCTTGCCGCCGCGGATCGTGATGACGTCGCTCGGCCGCTGCGCGGTCGCGGACGGCATGTTCTCGGCGAGCGCGAGCCAGCCCGAGACCCGCACCGGGAGGCCGAGCCGGGCCGCTGCGACGACCGTGTGCGAGGACCGCAGCGGCGCCGGACATGTCGCTCTTCATCGTCGTCCATGCCGGCGGCAGGCTTGATCGACAGGCCGCCGGAGTCGAAGGTGATGCCCTTGCCGACGAGGGCGAGGTGCACCGTCGCGCCGTCCGGGGCGTAGTCGAGCCGGACGAGCCGGGGCGGGCGCGACGAGCCCATCCCGACGCCGAGGAGGCCGCCGTAGCCGCCGCGGGCGAGCTTGCGCTCGTCGAGGACGGTGACCTGCACCGGCAGGCCCGCGACCGCCCGTGTCGCCTGCCTCCGCGAACGCGGCAGGGTAGAGGTCGACCGGCGGGGTGTTCACGAGGTCGCGGGTCGCGGCAACCGCGGCGGCGAGCACCTCGGCCCGGGCCGCGGCCGCCCGGGCGGCCGCGCCGCGGCCGAGGACGCTCGACGACCGTGACGGCTCCGACCGCGTGCTCGGCGTCCGGCGCTGACCGATACCGGATGAACGTGTAGGCCCCGAGCAGGGCGCCCTCGGCAACAGCCGCGAGCGCGTCGACGTCCGGCGTCGGCAGCGCGAGCGCCACGGACGCCCGGCCCGCCAGGATGCGGGTCGCGGCGCCGGCGGCCCGGCGCAGCGCCTCGTCGTCCGGGGTCGCGCTCCGGCCGCCCGCGAGGCGGCCCACCCCGGTCAGGACGACGACCGGCGCGGTGAGGGCCCCCGCCGACGGCACCCGGACGACCTCGTCCGCCTTCCCGGTGACACCGAGGGCGGCGAACGACCGCGCCAGGGTGCGCTGCAGCGGCTCCGGCAGGACGTCCCCGAGGACGCGCGGCCCGCTCGGGGTTGCGGCGACAGCCACGACGAGGGCGTCGGCCCGGACGGTCGCGGCGGCCTTGGTCGTGAGCGTCAGCGTCGGCACGCGCCGATGCTAGCCGCGCCCGTGCGCCACCCGGACGACCGGTGCCGGCGCGACGCCGCGACGCGGGGCGGCCGGTCCGGAGTATGTTCGCGGGCCATGACGGACCTCGCCGACCTGCCGCCGACTCTGCCGCCGACTCTGCCGCCGACTCTGCCGCCGACTCTGCCACCGACCCCGCCGGGCAGGCCGCTCTGCGGCACACGGCGCTCGCACGACCGCCACGCCGCCCTCGGCGCGAAGCTCGCGGACTTCGGCGGCTGGGAGATGCCCATCGAGTACCCCGGAGGCGGCGTCCTCGCCGAGCACGCCGCGGTCCGGGAGCGGGTCGGGCTCTTCGACGTGAGCCATCTGGGCAAGCCGCGAGCGTCACCGGCCCGGGCGCGGCTGCGTTCGTCGACGGCTGCCTGTCGAACGCCCTGTCCAGGATCACGCCGGGCCAGGCGCAGTACACGCTGTGCTGCGACGACGCGACGGGCGGGGTCGTCGACGACCTCATCGTCTACCTGTGGAACGACGACCGCGTCCTGCTCGTCCCGAATGCCGCGAACGCGGCGGAGGTGCTGCGCCGGCTGTCAGCCGCGGCCCAGGACGGCATCACGATCACGGACCTGCACGGGGCCGTCGCGGTGCTGGCCGTCCAGGGTCCGCTCGCCGACGAGGTGCTCGCCGCGGTCGGCCTGCCGGTCGGCCACGGGTACATGAGCTTCGTCGAGACCCGGCACGACGTGCCGGGCGGTCCGTCCGACGTCCCGGTCACCGTCTGCCGGACCGGGTACACCGGTGAGCGCGGCTACGAGGTGCTCGTGCCGAGCCCGGCTGCCCCGGCGCTCTGGGACGCACTGCTCGCCGAGGTCACCGCCCGCGGCGGGCTGCCCTGCGGGCTCGGCGCCCGGGACACCCTGCGGACCGAGATGGGCTACCCGCTCCACGGGCACGAGCTGTCCCTCGAGATCACCCCGGTGCAGGCGCGCGCGGGCTGGGCGGTCGGCTGGTCGAAGCCGGCGTTCTGGGGCCGTGACGTCCTGCTCGCCGAGAGAGAGCGGGGGCCGGCGCGGCGTTCGTGGGGACTGCTCGCCCTCGAGCGCGGCGTCCCGCGGGCGGACCTCGACGTCGTGTCGCTCGACCAGGTGTCGGACGAGGCATCGGACGAGGCGTCGGACGGGTCGTCGGAGAGTGGGCCGCGGGTCGTCGGCCGGACGACGTCCGGCACCTTCTCCCCGACGCTCAAGCAGGGGATCGCGCTCGCGCTCCTCGACGCCGAGGTCGACCCGGGCGCCGAGGTCGGCGTCGACGTCCGCGGCCGGGTCGTGCGGTGCCGGGTCGTCCGGCCGCCGTTCGTGCCGGACCGGACGAAGGACCGACCGTAAGGACTGACCGCACGAGCCAGCCCACCAGAGGACGTTCTGACCGACCCGTGGGCCTCAAAGGGTCGCCGCGAGGGTGACGAGCGCGGCCGCCGCGCCGATCTCGACGACCCCGCCGAGGACGTCGCCGGTGACCCCGCCGAGCCGCTGCACGCACCGCCCGACGAGCACGCCGCCCGCCGCGACTCCGACGACGACGGCGAGCGCACCGGGCAGCGCGCCCGACCCGACAGCGGCGGTCGCGAGCCCGGCGAGAGCCGCGGAGGCGACGACGACGGCGGCCACGGCCGCGATCGGGACGCTTCCCGCGACGGCCGCGCCGAGGCCGTCCGGCCGGGCCGCCGGGACGCCACGGGCGCACGCGGCGGTGAGCGCGACCCGGCCGGTCACGAGCCCGACGAGGATCACGGTGCTGCCGGCCACGCCGCCGCGGATCCCGACCGTGTGCCCCGCGACGACCGCTTCGGAGACCGCCTGCGCGGTCGCCGTGGCCTGGACGCCGAGCACGATGAGGAGGGTCACGACGCCGGCCGGCCCGACGTCCCCGCTTCGCATGACCTCGAGGGCACGGGCCCGGTCGTAGCCGGCGGCGAGGCCGTCCGCGGTGTCCGCCAGCCCGTCGAGGTGCAGCCCGCGGGTGAGCAGCGCGGCGACGGCGAGGGCGAGCAGCACGCCGACCCCGGCCCGCAGCCCGATGTCCCGGCACGCCCAGTACGTCAGCGCCGCGGCCCCGGCGGGCGCGAGCCCGGCGGCCGGTGCGAGGAGCATCGCCGTCCGCGCCGCCCGGGCGTCGACCGTCCGCGGGGCGGGCACCCGCAGCGTCGTCAGGGTGCCGACCGCGAGCCGGACGCCGTCGAGCACGGTGCTCCTCGCGGCGGGAGCCTCAGGCATGGGCGAGGACGCCGGCCGCGAGGCCGAGGAGCGGCAGCACGGCCGTGCAGGCGGTGCCGTCCTCGACGAGCAGGTCGAGCCGCGTCACCGCGGTGAGCCCGAGCGAGCCGAGACTGCGCGCGTGGAGCGGGACGTCGCCGACCTCCGCCGGCAGCCACCACCGACTCGCCGACCTGCTGCACCGGGCGGCGAGCAGGCCTGTCGTCACGGCGCCGGGGCCGTCGAGGAGGACGGGGGTCCGGCGACCGGCGCTGCGCAGGAGGAACGCGGTGCCGGCGGCCAGCCGTGGGTCCGCGAGCACGGTGACCATGGCCATCGGCCGGCCGCGCAGGCCGCGCAGTCGCCACTGGTCGTCCCGGACGTGTTCCACCTCGCGCATCCACGCCTCGTCGTCGAGGTCCGGGCCGGGCTGCGGGCCGTTCGTCTCGACGGGGTCCAGGCCCATGAGGTAGCCGGTCAGCGCCCGGCCGGGCAGCCCGAGAGGGAGTGCGAGCAGCGCGAGGTCGGTGCCGGTGTCGGCGAGCTCGTCGGCGAGTGCGGCCCCCCACGCGACCGCGTCGGCGACCTCGGACGGCGGGTCGAGCGGACGGCGTGCCACGCCGTCCGGGAGCCCGACCGTCGCTGCGGCGCCGATCGCGACGACCCGGGACGGCGCCTGCGGGCGGTCCTCACCGCGGACCTCGGCCCACCACAGCGCGAGGTCCGCAAGCCGTCCCAGGTCGCGGGTCGTGCCGGTCGTCCGGAAGCGCTCGCGCAGGTCGTCGGCGTCGTCCGGCGGGACGACGTCGGCGCCGATCCGTTCCAGCGGGTCGTCCTCGGTAGGGTCGAAGTCCAGTGGGGTGTTGCTCACGGGGCGCCCTCCACGACGGCCGGGTCGAGGTCCAGGCCGCGGCCCGCGACGACCAGGACGGTGCGCTCGCTCTGCCCGGCGAGCCGGCGGGTCAGCCCGCCGAGGGCCTGGGCGAAGACCCGGCCCGCCCGGGTCGCCGGGACGATCCCCCAGCCGACCTCTTCGCCGACCGCCACGACCTCCCGCGCCGTGCCGCGCCACGCCTCCACGAGGGCCGCCACCTCCTCCTCGACGGCATCCGTCACGACGTCGCCGCGTCTGCGCACGGGCGCATCCTCCCAGGCCCCGGCGCGGTCGAGCACGGCCGTCAGCCAGGTGCCGAGGCTGTCGAGGAGAACCGGAGGCCCGGCCGCGGTGAGGAGCGCGGGGAGCGCCCCCGCGGCGGCCGACTCGACCGTCGTCCAGCCCGGCGGGCGTCGCGACCGGTGCGCGGCGACCTTCGCCGCCCACTCCGCGTCGTCGCCGTCCGGGCCCGGGCCGGTCGCGGCGTAGACGACCTCGGGCCGCCCGGCGAGGAGGTGCTCGGCGACCCCCGACTTGCCCGACGACGCCGGCCCGAGGACGAGCGTGCGCCGGACGGCGGGGGAGCGGCGGGCCGGGTCGAGCACGGCCGGCCGCTCGCCGCCGCGGGCGGCGGTGATCCCGTGGACCGCGAGGTCGGCGGCGACCCGGTCCGCGGCGGGCCCGCGGTGGTCGAGCCCCACGGCGAGGACCCGGGTGCCGGGCGCGAGCGCGTCCGCACGCCTCAGGTCGGCGAGCCGGTGGGCGGCATGCGTCGCCGCGGCCCGCCCGGCGGCGTCCCGGACGTCGACGACGGCGACGTCGAGCGCGGCACCGCCGAGGGCTTCGAGGGTGGCCGGTGGCAGCCGGCCCGGGCCCGGCGACCACAGGAGGGCCGCGACCCCGTCCGAGACGACGACGGCCACAGCGTCGGGGTCGCCGGTGGGGCCGGGCAGCGCGACGGCACGCAGCCCGCCGGCCGTGACCTGGTCGCCGATCGCGAGCTCACGTGCCGTCGGTGCGGCCGCGCCGGCGGCCGGCGACGTCGCCAGGTGCGCGGCGCCGGCCGCGGGCGGTCCGTCCCCGTCGAGGACGAGCGTTGCACCGACGGCGAGCCCGAGCGCCGCGGCGGCCGGGGACGCCGTGCACGTCACGCACCCGCAGCCGGGGACGGGCCACGGCGCGGCCGCCCCGCCGAGGAGCAGCGCCCCCGCGAGCAGCGGGCTCGCGGCGGGAGCCGGGCGGGCGGGGGTCGCGGAGGGGGTCACCGGGGCGAGGGTACCGACGTCCGCGTGCGGGCCTGACGGGTCGGGCGGCCAGCTACGGTGGCGCGCATGAGCGCGTGGACCTGGCGGTACGAGGCGGTCGACGGTGGCGTCATGCACGGCGAGGGCCTGGCCGAGACGGCCTTCCCGAGCCAGGCGGACGCCGAGACCTGGGTCGGCGAGGCGTGGCGGGACCTGCTCGCGTCCGGCGTCGAGAGCGTGTCCCTCCTGCGTGACGGCGAGCCGGTCTACGAGCACATGAGCCTGCGCCCGGTCGAGTAGCCCGGCTCGGGACCCCTCCGACCGCCCCGATCCCCACCGAGCCGTGCGAGCACGGTGCCTCAGCGGGCCGCGGGCCGAAGGGGCAATGTCGGGGCTGAGCGGTCGGGGCGGGTCGCCGGGTCGGGGGCCGGCAGCGGCTCGGCCGTGGCGAGCGCCTCGAGCACGAGCCGGACCGCGGTGTCGAGCTGCGGGTCCTCGCCGCGGCCCCAGGCGTCCGGCGGGACGGGCACCTCGACGTCCGGGTCGACGCCGTGGTTCTCGATGCCCCAGCCCTCCGCGAGCGTCCAGAAACCCGTAGCGCGGCTGCGTCACCGACGTCCCGTCGACGAGGCTGTACCGGCTGTCGATGCCGATGACGCCGCCCCACGTCCGGGTGCCGACGACCGGGCCGAGGCCGAGCGCGCGGAACATCGCGGTGCCGACGTCGCCGTCCGAGCCGGCGCGGTTGTCGGTCAGTGCGACGAGCGGTCCCCGGGGGGCGATGCTCGGCCAGGTCTCCTCCGGCGCGTACCGGTTCACCGACCGGGCTCTGATCCGCCGCGCGAGCTTCTCGAGGACGAGCTCGGACAGGTGCCCGCCACCGTTGGCCCGCAGGTCGAGGACGAGGGCGTCCCGGGCCAGCTCGCCGTGCAGGTCGCGGTGCAGCTGCGCCCACCCGCCGGCCATCATGTCCGGCACGTGGAGGTAGCCGACCCTGCCGCCGGTCGCCGCGTGCGTCGCCGCCCGCCGGTCCGCGACCCAGTCGTGGTAGCGCAGCGCCCGCTCGTCCGGCAGCGGCACGACGACGACGGCACGGGGCGCCGCGTCGTCCGCGGCCCGGACCCGCAGCTCGACCGGCCGGCCCGCCGTCCCGACGAGCAGCGGCCACGGCCCGGCGTCCGGCTCGACGGCGCGCCCGTCGACGGCGAGCAGGGCGGACCCGGCGCCGACAGCGACGCCGGGCGCGAGGAGCGGGGACCGGGCGCTCGGCACGCTCGGCTCGCCGGGCACGACCCGGACGAGGCGCCACGTCCCGTCGTCGTCGCGCGCGATGTCTGCCCCAAGGTGCCCGACCCGTCGCGCGGCCTCGACCGGCCGCGGTGGCGGGACCTCGTAGGCGTGCGAACTGCCGAGCTCGCCGACGACCTCCCAGATGATCTCGGACAGGTCGTCCCGGGAACCCGCGCGCTCGACGAGCGGTCGGTACCTCTCGAGCGCGGCGGCCCAGTCGACGCCGCCCATGTCGGCGACCCAGAAGTGGTCGCGCATGAGCCGACCCTGCTCCGCGTACATCTGCCGCCACGTCGCGCCCGGGTCGCTGACGACGCGGACCCGGCCGAGGTCGACGGCGACCGCGTCTGCGGTGTCGTCGTCCGGTTCGACCGTGCGGTCGGCGGGGACGACGCGCAGCCCGTCGTCGTCGTGGACGACGAGCCGCTTGCCGTCGCCGCTGACCCGGACCTCGTGGACGCCCTCGGCCAGCGTCGTCCGGGTCCGCTTGCGCAGGTCGTACCGGCGAAGGGTCGCGGCGGTGTGCGCGTCCGGGGAGTGGGCCTCGCCGAGCTCGCCGGTGAGCGGCACGTCGAGCCAGAGCAGGGCGTCCTTGACCGCGAGAAGGCTGCGGAACCGGCCGGCCGGCACCGGGACCGGGACGGCGCGCGCAGCGAGCCCGTCGAGGTCGACAGCGACGGCCGGTGCCGCGTCGTTGCCCGGGGCGTCGTCGCTCGAGTCCTGGGCGGAGTCGCGGGCCGAGCCGTTCTCGGCGCGTTTGTCGTCCTTGTCCGTGTCGCCGACCGGGCGACCGCCCGTCTCCGGGTCGAAGGGGGAGGGCGTCGTCGCCGCGAGCGGCAGCAGGTACGGTCGCTGCGCCGCGAGGAACGACATGTCGAAGACGAGCGCGTCGTACACCGGGTCGAAGGTGCGCACCGAGAGGAACGCGAGGTACTTGCCGTCCGGGGTGAACACCGGGTCGGAGTCCTGGAACCGCAGCGGCGTGGCGTCGTCGACCGTGACGGGTCCGCCGTCGGGAGGCCGCAGGTCGGCGATGCGCAGGTGCCGCAGGGGTTCCCGCGGACCGGGGTGCGACCAGGCGAGCCATCGCGAGTCGGGGGAGAAGGCGAGCCCGGAGACGTCGGTCGAGGCGTCGTCGACGACGACGCGGACCGGGTCGGTCGCGCCGTCCCCGGTCCCGTCGGCGCCGGACGGCGCGGTGAGGTCGACGACGAGGAGCCGGCCGTCGTGGGTCGCGACGGCGGCGAGGCGGCCGTCGGGAGAGCCGGCGAGCTCGAGGACGCGACCCAGCCGGCCGCCGGCGAGGCGACGGGCAGGTCCCGACCCGGCCGCGACGACCTCGAGCGCGTCATCACCGTCGGCGTCGGTGACGCACACGACGACGGGCCGGGTGCGGTCGCCCACGGCCCCCGGTGCGGGCGCCGCGGTGGGCACGACCACGGGGATCCGGGCCCGGACGCCGGGGGTGTCGACGAGCGCCCGGACCGGCCCGTCCCGGTGGGTCAGCCAGTGCACCGTCCCGAGCACCTCGAGGGCGCTCGCCCGGCCGGTGTGGTCGGGCGCGACCTCGCCGAGGTGCCGCCCGGCGTCGACCGGTCGGGGGCGGCGCGCGGTCCGCGGGCCGCCGAGGAGGACGTCGAGCCGACGCGGCGCGCCGTCCGGGGCGAGGTCGTCGAGGACGTACAGGTCGCCGAGGCACTGGTAGACGAGGCGGTCGCCGTCGCCTCCGAGGGCCCGTGCGTACGCGTCGCCGTGGTCGGTGTGTCGGCGGAGGTCGACCGGGGCCGCGAGCGCGTCCACGCCGTCGGCGGTCGCGCCGGCAGGCAGCGCGACGGAGTAGACGTTGCCCCAGCCCTCATGGTCGGACAGGAGCACGAGCCGGTCGCCGACCCACGTCGGGTCCTCGAGCTGACCGCACAGGTGCGTGAGGAGGCGGGCGAAGCGTCCCGCGCCGTCCGGGTCGACCCAGAGCTTGCCCGCGTCGCCGCCGCGGTACCGCTTCCACGACGCGGCGCCGCGCCGGCCCTGGTCCACGCCGAGGACGAGTGCGCCGCCCGGGCCGGGTGCGTAGCCGGTGACCGGGCCGAACGGGAGCCGTACCGGGACGTCGCCGGCGACGGGCACCGACCACGCCCACGTCGCCGCGCCGTCGTGTGCGCGTACCGCGGACGCCGCGAGGACGTGGTCGGCGTCGAGCCAGCCCAGCACCCGGGTCGACCCTTCGCCCCAGTACGTGAGCCGGCGCGCGCCGCCGCCGTCGAGGTCGGCGACGCACACCTCGGGCGGCCCGTCCCGCCGGCTGGTGAACGCGACCCGCGCGGCGTCCGGGGAGAGCCTGGTGAACGCGACGGGGGCGTCGTCCGCCGTGAGCCGCCACGCTCGGCCGCCCGCCGCCGGGACGAGCCACACGTCGTCCTCGGCGACGAACGCGACGAGCTCGCCCCGGATGGTCGGGAACCTGAGGTACGAGGCATGTGCGCTCATCGCCGGGGAGCCTAGAACCCGGCCGCGCCTCCTGCCGCGTGCACCGGGCTGCTCGCCCGGGTCCGGGACGACCTCGCCGCCGGGGCGCGCGGAGATTACCTCGGATCCGACAGGTCAGGTCAGGGGTGAGGTGCGCTCGGCGCCGGCGTGCTGCACTATTGCGAAGGGTTCGCGATTGCGTAGCGGGCGCGACGTGCTGCAGGAGGGTTCGAGCTATGCATATGCCGGATGGGTTCATCGATGTCCCGGTGTCTGTCGCGGCCGGGGTGGTCGCCGTGGGTGGAGTCGCCATCTGCATCCGGGGCGCGCGGCGCACCCTCGACGAGCGGATGGCGCCGATGGCGGGGCTGACGGCGGCGTTCATCTTCGCCGTCCAGATGCTGAACTTCCCGGTCGCTGCGGGTACGAGCGGCCACCTGCTCGGAGGTGCCCTGGCGGCGGTGCTGATAGGCCCCTATGCGGGGGCGTTGGCGGTCACAACAGTGTTGATGGTCCAAGCGCTGCTGTTCGCCGACGGCGGCCTGTCGGCGCTGGGCCTCAACGTCATCAACATGGCGTTCGTGACCACGGTCGTGGCCTGGTTGGTGTTCCGGGGCCTGATGCGGGTGCTGCCGAAGACCCGCACGTCCGTTGCGGCCGCGGGCGCGGTGGCAGCGCTGCTGTCGGTTCCGGCTGCGGCGCTGGCGTTCACGCTGGAGTACGCGCTGGGTGGCACGGCGACGTTCGACGTCGGACAGGTTCTGGTCGCGATGGTGGGCGTGCACGGTCTGATCGGTATCGGTGAGGCCGTGATCACGGCGCTGACGCTGAGTGCGGTCCTGGCCGCGCGGCCGGACCTGGTGTACGGGGCGCGGGACATGCTGCCCACGCTCGACGTGCGGACGGCTGCGCCTGTCCCGGCGATCGGAGACCCGTCGTGAGCACGACCCAGGCATCGGGTACCGGTGCGCGCAGCCGCTCGACGGTGTGGGGGCTGATCGCGGTGGGTCTGGCGGTGGCGCTGCTGCTGGCCGGGCTGGTGTCCTACTACGCGTCGTCGTCCCCGGACGGGCTGGAGAAGGTGGCCGCGGACAAGGGTCTTGACGCCAATGCCAAGCATCACGCCCTGGGCAACGGGCCGTTCGCGGACTACGGCGTCTCTGGCGTCCCGGACGCGCGCTGGTCGGTCGGCCTGGCGGGCGTGATCGGCGTCGGGGTGACCTTCGCCGTGGCCGGCGGGCTGTTCCTGCTGGTGCGTCGTCGCGACGACGGCAGCGACGGCTCGGCCGAGCCCGGGCACGGCGCCTGACGTGGGTGGCGGCCACGCTCACGGACCCGCCGGGGCGCTGTACCTGCCCGGCCACAGCTGGGTTCACCGGCTGCCGGCGCACGTGAAGGTCGTCGCTCTGACGTCGTTCGTGCTTGTCGTCGTGGCAACACCACCCACGATGCGCTGGGCCTTCCTCGGTTACGCCGCCCTGCTCGGCGTGGTCGCCGCGGTCGCGCACGTCCCGGCAGCGACGGTGGCGCGACGGCTCACCGTGGAGGTGCCGTTCGTGCTCTTCGCGATGCTGATGCCGTTCGTCGCCAGCGGCGAGACCGTCACGGTCGTGGGGACGCAGCTGTCCGTGCCGGGCCTGCAGGCCGCGTTCGCGATCCTGGTGAAGGCTACCCTCGGTGTGATCGCCTCGATCCTGCTGGCCGCCACCACGACCGCCCACGACCTGCTGCTCGGCCTGCAGCGGCTGCGCATGCCCGAGATCATCGTGCAGATCGCCAGCTTCATGATCCGCTACGCGGAGGTCATCAGCGCGGAGATGGCCAGGATGGCGGTCGCCCGGCGATCACGTTGCTTCGAGGCCACCGGTCCCCGGCACTGGAAGGTGCTCGGGCAGTCCGCCGGTGCGCTGTTCATCCGCTCCTACGAGCGCGGCGAGCGGGTCCACCTGGCGATGCTCTCGCGCGGCTTCCAGGGCCGGATGCCCTTCGACGGCGACGCCACCGCCCAGCCCGCACAGTGGGTCGGCGCCCTCGCCCTGCCGGTCGCGGCCGCAGTCGTCCTGCTCCTGTCCTGGACGGTCACACGATGACCGACGCCTGCCTGGACATCCACGGCGTCGCGTACGCCTATCCCGACGGGCACCAGGCCCTGTTCGGTGTTGAACTGCACGTCGACCGCGGCGAACGGGTGGCCGTGCTCGGCCCCAACGGCGCCGGCAAGACCACGCTCATCCTCCATCTCAACGGCATCCTCGGCGCCCACACCGGCAGCGGCCAGGGCAGCGGCACCATCTCCGTGACCGGCCTGGAGGTCCGCAAGGAGAACCTGCAGGAGATACGCCGACGGGTCGGCATCGTCTTCCAGGACCCCGACGACCAGTTGTTCATGCCCACCGTCCGCGAGGACGTCGCCTTCGGCCCGGCCAACCTCGGGCTGTCCAAGGACGAGATCGACGAGCGGGTCCACGCCGCCCTGGCAGCCGTCGACATGACCGGCTTCGCCGACCGGGCACCGCACCACCTGTCGTTCGGCCAGCGACGACGCGTCGCCGTGGCCACCGTGCTCGCGATGCGCCCCGACGTCCTGGTCCTGGACGAGCCGAGCAGCAACCTCGACCCCGCCAGCCGGCGCGAGCTCGCCGAGGTACTGCAGAGCCTGGACATCACCCTCGTGATGGTCACCCACGACCTGCCCTACGCCCTCGAACTGTGCGAACGGTCAGTCATCCTGTCCGGCGGCGTCATCGTCGCCGACGGCAAGACCCGCGACCTGCTCATCGACGCGGCACTCATGAGCGAGCATCGGCTCGAGCTGCCGTACAGGTTCGACCCCGTCCGGGCAGGCGAGCGGCCGTGACCCGCACAGCGACCAGGCCCGGCCGCGGTGAGACGGCCGCGACCGCCCTGCTGCGCCGGTCCCAGCTGCGCGTGCCCCGCAACGCGAGGCGGTGCTAGGCGTGCTGCTCGAGCGCGACGAGCACCTGACCGCGATCGCGACCACCTGCTCCCGTTCACGGGAACCGCGCACGTGGGGTACTGCCGGGAGAGCGGATCCTCGGGCTGAGCAAGCGGGCGTGGCCAGCATCCCGACCAGCCAGTCCAGGTCAGACCCGGCCCTGCGGGGCGCCCTTGGCGGTCATCGCCGGGTCGGTGACGGCGACGTCGCCGAGGACCTCGTCGATGCGGGCCATGAGCTCGGCGGGGATCGTCACCCCGGCGGCCCTGACGTTCTCGGTGACCTGCTCGGGCCGGGACGCGCCGACGAGCGCGGCAGCGACGTTGTCGTTCTGGAGCACCCAGGCGACGGCGAGCTGGGCCAGGGTGAGCCCGAGCTCCGTCGGCGACCGGCTCGAGCTGCTGGACACGGGTGAGGACGTCGTCGGTCATGAGCCGCTTGATGAAGTCGCACCGCCCTTCTCGTCGGTCGCGCGGGACCCGGCCGGGGGCGGCTGCCCCGGCAGGTACTTGCCGGTGAGCACGCCCTGCGCGATCGGCGACCAGACGATCTGGCTGATGCCGAGCTCGCGGCACGTCGGGACGACCTCGCCCTCGATGACCCGCCAGAGCATCGAGTACTGCGGCTGGTTCGAGACGAACGGGATGCCCAGTTCCTTGGCGAGCGCGTGCCCGGCGCGGATCTGGTCGGCGGTCCACTCGCTGACGCCGATGTAGAGCGCCTTGCCCTGCCGGACGATGTCGGCGAAGGCCAGCATCGTCTCCTCGAGCGGGGTCTCGGTGTCGTAGCGGTGCGCCTGGTAGAGGTCGACGTAGTCGGTCTGCAGCCGCTTCAGCGAGCCGTTGATCGACTCCATGATGTGCTTGCGGGACAGGCCCGATGTCGTTCGGGCCGCCCGGGCCGGTCGGCCAGTAGACCTTGGTGAAGATCTCGAGGCTCTCGCGGCGCTCGCCCTTGAGCGCCTCGCCGAGGACGGTCTCGGCGGCGGTGTTCGCGTAGACGTCGGCGGTGTCGAACGAGGTGATCCCCGCGTCGAGCGCGGCCCGCACGCACTGCGTCGCGACGTCGTTCTCGACCTGGGAGCCGTGGGTGAGCCAGTTGCCGTAGGTGATCTCCGAGATCTTGAGCCCGGAGTTGCCGAGGTATCGGAATTCCATGCCGACGACCCTACGGATCAGTGCGGCGGGACGCTCGACGGGTCGGACCGGGTCAGGACGGTCGGACCCGGTCAGTCGCGAAGCAGGAACACACCGGGACGCCCGGGTCAGACCGGGAACTCGCCCCGCTTCACCTGGGGGCGGGGGAGCCGGGTGCGGCGGATCTGCAGCGCGCGCATCATGCCGTAGCCCGCCGCACCGTGCGCCTTGTCGCCGAACTTTCCCGTGGTGAGCTTCGTGAGCCGGCGGCGCAGCAGGACGCTGTCGATGATCACCCAGAGCACGAGCGCGTAGAGCGCCACGAGCGAGGCCCGGGCGACGATGGTGACCGGGACGAGGCTGGCGAGAAGGATCACGAGGGCGACAGGGATGAACAGCTCGCCCGCGTTCCACCGCGCGTCGACGTAGTCGCGGACGAACCGGCGGGCCGGGCCCTTGTCCCGGGGCGGGAGGTGGCGCTCGTCGCCGGTCATGAGCGCCTCGCGCTGCTTCGCACGCTCGGCCGCGCGGGCCTGGCGATCCGCGGCGCGCGCTGTGCGCTTCTCGTCCTTCGTCGCGCCGGGACGGACGGCGGACGCGCGGGACGGCGAGCCGATGGTGCGGCGGTGCCGCTGCTCGGCCTCGCGCCGCCTCGGGGTGGGCCGGCCCTTGGCGCCGGGCCGGACGACCGGCTCCTCGGTCGTCTGCGTGGCCGCCTCGCGGCGGTCCTTGTTCCGTCCGAACACGGCACCAGGGTACGCACCCGGACGCCGCGCCTCCCGAGCGGGCGCCGGGGCCGCCGGCCGCCGCACGCCCTAGGTTGGGTCCATGGCACACACGACGGACGCGGTGGGTCGCCACGCCGAGGTGGACGTCGAGGCCCTGCGCGCGCGGGTGCGGGCGCTGACGCCGGCCGTCCGCGCCGACCTCGAGGACCTCGTCCGGATCCCGAGCGTGTCCGCCGCGGCGTTCGACCGCGTGCACCTCGATGCGAGCGCGGTCCGGGTGGCCGACCTGCTGCGCGGTGCCGGCTTCGACGACGTCGAGATCCTCTCCGTCGACCTGCCCTCCAGCCGGCGCACCGACGGCACGGAGGGCACCGACGGCACGAACGGTACCGACGGCGTCCGCGGTGCCCCCGCGGTCGTCGCCCGCCGACCCGCGCCGGCCGGCGCGCCGACCGTGCTGCTCTACGCCCACCACGACGTCCAGCCGCCCGGCGACCCCGCTCTCTGGGACACCCCCGCCTTCGAGCCGACCGAGCGCGACGGGCGGCTCTACGGGCGGGGCGCGGCGGACGACAAGGCGGGCATCGCCGTCCACCTCGCGGCGCTGCGTGCGCTGGGCGACGACCTCCCGGTCGGGGTCACGGTCTTCGTCGAGGGCGAGGAGGAGATCGGCTCGCCGACCTTCGAGGCGTTCCTCGCCGCGCACCGTGACCGGCTCGCGGCCGACGTCATCGTCGTCGCGGACTCCGGCAACTGGCGGGTCGGCGAGCCCGCGCTCACGTCGAGCCTGCGCGGCCTCGTCGACGGCGTCGTCGAGGTCACCACGCTCGACCACGCCGTCCACAGCGGGATGTACGGCGGCGCCGTCCTCGACGCGATGACGGCCACGCTCCGGCTCCTGAGCGGCCTCTGGGACGACGCCGGGGACGTCACCGTGCCCGGTCTCGTGACGGCCGAGGCGGACGACCTCGGCTACGGCGAGGAGGTGCTGCGCGCCGACGCGGGCGTCCTCGACGGGGTCGGCCTCCTCGGCGTCAGGCAGCGTCGAGAGCCGGCTGTGGACCCGGCCGGCGGTCACGGTGACCGGCCTCGACGCGCCGTCGGTCGCCACCGCGTCGAACACCCTGCTGCCCCGCGTCCGGGCGAAGTTCAGCATGCGGGTCGCCCCGGGCCAGGACCCCATCGCCGCCTTCGAGGCGCTCCGGGCGCACCTCGAGGCATCGGCGCCGTGGGGCGCCCGGGTACGGGTCACCCTCGGCGAGGCAGGGCACCCGTGGTCGGGAGAGGTCGCGGAACGACGTCTACGACGCGGCCCGATGGGCGCTCGAGCAGGCGTGGGGGCGGCGTCCGGTGCACATGGGCGTCGGCGGCTCGATCCCGTTCATCGCCGCGCTCGGCGAGGTCTATCCCGGACGCCACCGTGCTCGTCACCGGCGTCGAGGACCCCGACACCCGGGCCCACGGCACGAACGAGTCGGTTCACCTCGCCGAGCTGGAGCGGGCCTGCGTCGCCGAGACCCTCCTCCTGGCTGCCCTGGGCCGGCCGGGCTGACTCCGGCCGGGCTGACTCAGGCCGGGCCGACCGGCGTCAGGACCCGTGCCGGTCCTCGACGCCGTCCCGCTGGCCCGGCAGCATCGCCGGGCCGCCCGGGCCGCCCGGGCGCCTGCGCACGGCCCGGTCCGGGACGTCGCCGGGCTCCGGGGCCGGCCCGAGGACGCCGTGACGGAGCATCTCGCTGATCGCTGCGGCGCTCTGCGGCTCGGCCCAGAGGTAGCCCTGGCCGATCCGGCAGCCCGCCGAGAAGATCTGCCGCCGCTGCTCGACGGTCTCGACGCCCTCACAGATGATCTCGATGCCGAGGCCCGCTCCGAGCTCGACGATGCCCTTCATCATCGCGGCGCCCGCCGCGCCGTCGTCGAGGTCGATGACGAACGACCGGTCGATCTTGAGGACGGTCACGGGCAGGTGCGAGGTAGCTCAGCGACGAGTAGCCGGTGCCGAAGTCGTCGAGCGCGAGCCGCACGCCCATGGCCGTGAGCTGGCCCGAGCCGGCGCAGTGCGGACGACAGGTCCCGGACGAGGGCGGACTCGGTGATCTCCAGCACGAGCCGGCCCGGGTCGACGCCGGTCTCGTCGATGCAGCGAGAGCACCTCGCCGACGAGCGCGGGGTCGCCGAGCTGCCCGGCGGACAGGTTGATGTCGATGGTCAGCGGGTAGCCGTCGGGGAACTCGGCGCGCCACGCCGCCAGCTGGCGCACCGCCTCGCCGCAGCACCCACCGCCCGATCGGCACGATCGAGCCCGGTCGCCTCGGCGAGCGGCACGAACACCGTCGGCGGTGATCTCGCCCCGGGTCGGGTGCTCCCACCGCACCAGCGCCTCGACGCCGACGATCCGTCCCGACGCGATGTCGACGATCGGCTGGTACACCAGCTCCAGCTCGTCTCCGCGGTCGACGGCCCGGACGAGGTCCCCGGACAGCTCGGTCCGCTCCCGGGTCGCTTCGTGCATTTCGGGCTCGAAGACGGTCACCGCGCCCTTGTGGTCGGCCTTGGCGGCGTTCAGCGCGACGTCGACGTCGCGCATGAGCTCGACGACCGTCGACACGCCGGGGACGCCGAGCGGCGAACGCCGACGCTCGCCGCGACCTGGAGCAGCCGACCCCGACGTCGACGGTCCGGTTGAGGCTCGCCATGATCATGTCGATCCGCCTGCGCGCCTCCGCGTCGGTCGCGACCCCGCCGAGCAGGACGCCGAACTCGTCGCCGGCGAGCCGGGCGACGACGTCGTGCCGGCCGACCGGCCCGGTGCAGGCGGGCGCCTACGGTGCGCAGCAGCCGGTCGCCGATGCCGTGCCCGAAGCTGTCGTTGACGTCCTTGAAGCCGTCGAGGTCGACGACGACGACGGCCAGCGGCGGGTGACCCGGCTCGAGCCCGTCGGCGAGCTTCTCGAGGAACAGCGCCCGGTTGCCGAGCGCAGTGAGCTCGTCGTGGGTCGCCTGGTAGCGCAGCGTCGCCGAGCAGGGCGGTGAGCCGGTCCCGGGCGTAGACCATCGCGTTGCTCATCTGCGCGAACTCGTCCGAGCCGCGCAACGGCACGCTCTGGTTCAGGGTGCCGGTGGTCACCGTGCTGATGTCGGACAGCACCTCCTGGACGTCCTGGGACGTGGCCCGCCACAGCGACCCGAGAAGGTAGACCGCGACGACGAGCACGCCGAGCGTGAGCAGCACAGGCCTGCTGCGCTCACCGGAGAGCCGGCCCTGCCGCTGGACGAGCAAGGTGTCCATGGCGCCGACGAGCGCGCTCGACAGGGCGGTCGACGACGCGGAGACCGACGTCAGGTCGGCGCGGGTCACGCCGTCCGTCTGCGCGGTGCCGAACTCGACGTACTGCCGGACGGCGATCGAGAGCGTGTTGACCTGCGGGGAGACCGTGTCCGTGAAGCCGGTCCACCAGGTCGCCGCCTGCGCGGTCCGCAGGTCCTCGACGATCCGCTGGAGCGTCGTCCGCAGGGAGTCGACCGAGAGCTGCCAGCGGATGTCGGAGGTCACCGTGTCACCGGCCACCGCGTACCGTTCCTGTGCGGTGGCCGCGGCCAGCAGCAGCCGGGGGAGCCGGTCGGCGAGCGCCACGAGGACGTAGTGGCTGTCGATCTGGGAGTCCAGGACGAGCCCGCTCGCGTCGGAGACCGCCCCGACCAGCTCGAGCGCCGTCTGCTGCGCCTCGCCGCGGACCGGCCCGCCTCCGCGGAGCTCAGCAGCCCGCCCGTCAGCTCGCGCACCCGGTCCCGCAGGCGCAACCACTGCGGATGGACGCCGAAGTCGTCACCGTACCGGGCGTCGACCTCGTCGACGTCGTGGACGGCGGGCAGCGCCGCCCGGTCGACGAGCCGGCCGGCCGCGGCCTCCTGCCGCACCTCGGCGATCTGGGCGACGAGCCGGACCAGCGGCTCGACGTAGGTGAGTCCGTGCCGCTCACGGTCCGCCTCATCGATCTGGCGCGTCGTCCGGATCCCGCCGAGCAGGAGGCTGATCGTCAGCGGGACGAGAAGCAGGAGGAGCACCGTGGCGAACTTGGCCGTCACCCGCATCCGGCGCATGAGCGTCATGCCCGGCCACAGGAGAGCGTCCACCCTGCCTCCTCCTCGGGCCCCGCACGCGCGCACCACCGGGCGGACACCCGGCCTCGCGGGGATCCTCGGCGTCCGGGGCGGTGACCTTGACCGCAGCGCGCCGGACGCTGCGCCGACCCGGTGACGGCGTCGGCCGGCGGGTGCACCAGGATCGGTGCGTGCGCGTGCTGCTCGCCCCCGACTGCTTCACCGGCACCCTCACCGCGCCGCAGGC
Organism: uncultured Actinomycetota bacterium; assembly: GCA_963750565.1. Taxonomy (GTDB): domain Bacteria; phylum Actinomycetota; class Actinomycetes; order Actinomycetales; family Kineosporiaceae; genus R-H-3. The sequence continues at coordinate 596,668 of CAVVRA010000005.1, forward strand.
CGCCCGGGCGCTCGCCGAGGGCTGGCGGCGGCACGCCGCCGGGCGACGAGCTGGACCTCTGCCCCCTGTCGGACGGCGGCCCGGGCTTCGTCGACGTGCTCCGGACGGCGGTCCCCGGGCGGCTCGAGGCGGTGACCGTCACCGGTCCGCTCGGTGACCCGGCGCCGGCCGCGCTGCTCCTCGTCGAGGACGACCACGGCGGGCTCACGGCGTACGTCGAGTCGGCGCAGGCGTGCGGGCTCCACCTCGTCCCGGCGGACCGGCGCGACCCGGCGCGCACGACGACCCGCGGCGTCGGCGAGCTGCTGCTCGCCGCCCGGGACGGCCGGCGCCCGCAGGATCGTCGTCGGGCTGGGCGGCTCGGGGACGAACGACGCCGGTGCGGGGATGCTCGCCGCGCTCGCGGCGTCCGGCTCGGGCGGCGACGCGGCGGCGCTGCCCGACCGGCTCGGCTCCGGCGGCGGGGCGCTACGCGGTGTGACCGCCGCAGACCTCGCCGGGCTGCCCGCCGTCCGGCAGGCGTGGCGCGAGGTCGCCGTCGAGGTCGCGAGCGACGTCGACATCGCGGCTGCTCGGGTTCCGCGGGGCCAGTGCGGGCTTCGCCGAGCAGAAGGGCGCGACGCCCGAGCAGGCCCAGGAGCTCGAGCGGTGTCTGGGGGACTTCGCCGCCGCCGCGACCCGGGCGCCTCGGCCTCGACGCCAAGGCTCAGCCGGGACACCGGGTGCGGGCGCGGCCGGTGGCCTCGGCTTCGGGCTCCTGCTGCTCGGGGCGACCCGGGTCCCCGGCACGACCGCGGTGCTCGACCGCCGTCGGGCTCGCCGACCGGCTCCGCCGGGCGGATCTCGTCGTCACCGGCGAGGGCTGCTTCGACTGGCAGTCCCTGCGGGGCAAGGTCGTCGCCGGGGTCGCCGCAGGAGGCGCTCGCCGTCGGCACTGCCGGTGGTCGTCGTCGCCGGCCAGGTCCTCGTCGGTCGGCGTGAGGCGCAGACGCTCGGCGTCGAGTCGGCGTACCCGGTCGCCCGGACGCCCGCCGAGGTCGCCGGCGGCGCTCGCCGACCCGTACGGGACCCTCGCCGACCGGGCCGAGCGGGTCGCCCGCACCTGGTCGCGCTGACCTGCCTCGACGTCGGTCGACCCCGGGTCGTCCCCGGGCGACGCCGGTGCCAGGCGGCACGAGGGTGAGCCGGCGGGTGCAGGCGCCGCGAGCGACGTACGCTGGTCGGGAATGCGGCGCCCAGCGACCGGCGCTGTGCCCACCGACGGGCCGCCCGCCCCCGCGTCCGCGCGATCGGCGGTTCGCCCGAGTCCGCCATACCTGCCGACCCATGGAGACGATCCGGATGACCGTCCAGGAGCCAGACGGCCCCGACGATCGAGCAGCGCACCGAGGAGGCGGCCAGGGAGCACGGGGTGCGTGCTGACCGACGTCGCCGCGGCGCAAGGTCAAGAGCCTGCTCGAGCAGGAGGGTCGCGACGACCTGCGCCTGCGGGTGGCCGTCCAGCCCGGCGGCTGCTCGGGCCTGGTCTACCAGCTGTACTTCGACGAGCGCACGCTCGACGGCGACCTGCTCCGTGACTTCGACGGCGTCGAGGTCGTCGTCGACCGGATGAGCGTCGCCGTACCTCGACGGCGCGACGATCGACTTCGCGGACACGATCGAGAAGCAGGGCTTCACGATCGACAACCCGAACGCGAGCGGCAGCTGCGCCTGCGGCGACAGCTTCCACTGACCGGCCCGCACCCGTCCGGTGCGGGTCACGGACTCGACGGCCGCGGCCGCCCCGCCGAGGGTGACCGCGGCCGTCGACGTGCGTGCGCGCGGCATCGTCCTCGCCGGCCGATCCGGACCGGTAGCGTGGCGCCCGTGCGCATCGCAGTCACCGGGTCCATCGCCACCGACCACCTGATGGTCTTCGAGGGCCGCTTCGCCGACAGCCTCGTCGTCGAGCAGCTCGACAAGGTCGCGCTGTCGTTCCTCGTCGAGGACCTGCAGATCCGCCGCGGCGGGGTGGCGGCGAACATCGCCTTCGGGCTGGCCAACCTCGGTGGCGCGGCCGCTGCTCGTCGGCGCGGTCGGCGAGGACTTCGTCGACTACCGGTCCTGGCTGGAGCGGCACGGCGTCGACTGCTCCGGCGTCCAGGTCTCGGAGGTGCTCCACACCGCCCGGTTCATCTGCACGACGGACCGCGACCAGGCGCAGATCGCCTCCTTCTACGCCGGCGCGATGAGCGAGGCCCGGCGAGATCGAGCTCGGCGCCGCTGGCCGCGGGACGCGCCGCTCGACCTCGTCGTCGTCGAGCCCGAACGACCCCGAGGCGATGCTCCGGCACACCGAGGAGTGCCGCGCACCGCGGCATTCGCGTTCGTCGCCGACCCTTCCCAGCAGCTGGCCTGGTCGCGACGGACCGATGATCCGGCAGCTCGTCGACGGCGCCGCCTACCTGTTCAGCAACGACTACGAGGCCGCGCTCATCCAGCAGAAGACCGGCTGGGACGACGCCGAGGTCCTGGCGCCGGGTCGGCGTCCGGGTCACGACCCACGGCGAGCACGGCGTCGTCGTCGAACGCCGCGGCGACGGCCGCGTCGTCCGGGTGCCCGCCGTGCCGCCGCGGACGATCGCCGACCCGACCGGCGTCGGCGACGCGTTCCGCGCCGGCTTCCTCGCCGGGCTGTCCTGGGGGCTGGCCGCCGGAGCGGTGCGCCCAGGTGGGGCGCCTGCTCGCGACGCTCGTGCTCGAGACCGTCGGCACCCAGGAGTACGACCTCGGGTCGGCCGGCGTTCCTCGACCGGCTCGCCGAGCGTCCTACGGCGACGACGCCGCCGCGGACGTCGACGCCGCACCTGCGGCTCCGCCTGCGCCCGTCCGTCTCCGTGCAGCCCGCGGGGCGGGAGTGCCGGACCGCCCGTCGAGCCGCCGCCGAGCCGCTTACGTCTTCGACCTGGCCGCCGCCGTGCCCGGGCGAGGACCTCGTCGGCGTGGGCGCCGACCTCGAGCCCGGCACGCTGCTCGCCGCCTACCGGCGCGGGCTGTTCCCGATGGGGCTCGGCCGCGCGCGGCCGCGGGCCGATCGGGCTGGTGGTCGCCGGACCCGCGCGGCGTCCTCCCGCTCGGCGGCGCTGCGGGTCTCCCGGTCGCTGCGCCGCTCCGCGCGCCGGTTCGAGATCCGGGTCGACACCGCCTTCGACGACGTCGTGTCCGCGTGCGCCGACCCGGCCCGGCCCGGTCGCTGGATCACCACGCGGAGGTCGCGTGGCCTACCGGCGGCTGCACCGGCTCGGCTGGGCGCACTCGGTGGAGTGCTGGCGGGACGACGAGCTCGTCGGCGGGCTGTACGGCGTGGCCGTCGGGGGGCTGTTCGCCGGTGAGTCGATGTTCCACCGGGAGACCGACGCCTCGAAGGTGGCCCTCGCTCGCGCTCGTCGACCTGCTGGCGGCGGACGGCGACGCGCGCCGGCTCCTCGACGTCCAGTGGCGCACCGACCACCTCGCGAGCCTCGGCGTCGTCGCGGTGCCCAGGCAGGAGTACCTCCGGCGGCTCGCACGCGCGCTCCCGGCCCCGCTCCCGCAGGCCTTCCGAGGGGTGCCGGGACGGTTGCGGACAGCACGGGACTGAAGGCCCCTGAGCACCTCCGGGACGGGCAATGACGCCTGGGCGGTGCGCCACGCCGACCATGGCGATCCCACGGCGACCTGCACGACTGCAGGGAGTAAGGTTGCTCCCGTCGAGGACCGTTCCCCGGTGAGAGTCGCCGGGCGAGATCCGCTGGAAGGCCACTCGTTGCGTTCGCACGAGGAGGCCCGCGCCCGGCGCGGTCGACCCCGCCGGGCCGGCCTGGCTGTGCTGGCCATCCGCGGCGTCCTGCTCCTCTCGGGCTGCTGCAGAGGCTGCGCAGCGCGGCTGGATGCCCTCCACGCAGGACACCACGAACCAGACCGGCCGGATCATGGACCTGTGGAACGGGTCCTGGATCGCCGCGCTCGCCGTGGGGGTCCTCGTCTGGGGCCTGATTCTCTGGTGCGTCGTCGCCTACCGCCGTCGCCGGGACGAGACGAGCTGCCCGCACGCAGATGCGGTACAACATCCCGCTCGAGATCCTGTACACGATCGTCCCGCTCATGATGGTGTCGGTGCTGTTCTACTTCACCGCCCGCGACCAGGCGGCGATCGCCGACGGTGACGCGAAGCCGGACGTCACGATCAACGTCGTCGGCAAGCAGTGGGCCTGGGACTTCAACTACCTGGGCGACGTCGCCACCGTGAGGACGACGTCTACGAGGCGGGCGTCCAGGGCCAGCTCGACCGGCAAGCCGGGCGTGGAGAAGGAGCTGCCGACGCTCTACCTCCCGGTGAACAAGCGGGTGCGAGTTCGACCTCACCTCGCGGGACGTCATCCACTCCTTCTGGATCCCGGCGTTCCTCTACAAGCTGGACGTGATCCCCGGCCTGCGAGAACCGGTTCCAGGTCGTGCCCGCAGCGCGTCGGCGACTTCCAGGGCAAGTGCGCCGAGCTGTGCGGCGAGTACCACTCGCAGATGCTCTTCAACGTCCGGGTCGTCTCCCAGGCGGAGTACGACCGTCACATCCAGGAGCTCCGGGACCAGTGGCCAGGTCGGCGAGCTGGACGCGAACCTGGGTCGGAGCGACACGCGCGAGGGCGAGCAACGGCGGCCGGAACAACGGCGGCGCGGACGACACCGGGAGCACCTCATGACGACGCTGGACAGCGGACGCCAGACCACGACCCTCGGGCGTCCCGGTCCGTCGCCACGCTCGAAGGGCGCCATCGTCGCCAAGTGGCTGACGACGACCGACCACAAGGTCATCGGGAACCTCTACCTGATCACCTCGATGGTGTTCTTCGCCATCGGCGGCGCTGCATGGCGCTGGTGATCCGGGCCGAGCTGTTCGCAGCCCGGCCTGCAGGTCGTGCAGACCAAGGAGCAGTACAACCAGCTCTTCACGATGCACGGCCTGATCATGCTGCTGCTCTTCGCGACGCCGGCCTTCGCCGGCTGGGCGAACGCGATCATGCCGCTGCAGATCGGCGCGCCGGACGTCGCGTTCCCGCGGCTGAACATGTTCGCCTACTGGCTGTACCTGTTCGGCGGCCTCATCGCCGCGTCGCGGCTTCCTGACCCCGCAGGGCGCCGCCGCGCTTCGGCTGGTTCATGTACGCGCCGCTGACCAACGCGACGTACTCGCCCGGGCATCGGTGCCGACCTCGGCATCTTCGGCCTCGCGCTGGCCGGTTTCGGCACGATCCTCGGCGCGGTCAACTTCATCACGACGATCGTCTGCATGCGCGCACCGGGCATGACCATGTTCCGGATGCCGATCTTCACCTGGAACATCCTCGATCACCAGCGTGCTCGTGCTCATGGCCTTCCCGCTCGCTGGCCGCCGCGCTGCTCGGCGCTCGGCGCCGACCGCAAGCTCGGTGCGCGTGGTCTTCGAGCCGGAGAACGGCGGCCCGGTCCTGTGGCAGCACCTGTTCTGGTTCTTCGGCCACCCCGAGGTGTACATCCTCGCGCTGCCGTTCTTCGGCATCGTCTCGGAGATCCTCCCGGTGTTCAGCCGCAAGCCGATCTTCGGCTACAAGGGCCTGGTCTTCGCGACGATCGCGATCGCCGGCCTGTCGGTGGCGGTGTGGGCGCACCACATGTACGTCGACCGGCCAGGTCGCGCTGCCGTTCTTCGCCTTCATGACGATGCTCATCGCCGTGCCGACCGGGGTGAAGTTCTTCAACTGGATCGGCACGATGTGGCGCGGGCTCGCGTGACCTTCGAGACGCCGATGCTGTGGTCCCTGGGCTTCCTCGTGACGTTCCTGTTCGGCGGCATCACCGGGATCATCCTGTCGTCGCCGCCGCTGGACTTCCACGTCTCCGACAGCTACTTCGTCGTGGCCCACTTCCACTACGTGCGTCTTCGGCACCGTCGTGTTCGCGATGTTCGCCGGCTTCTACTTCTGGTGGCCGAAGCTCACCGGCCGGATGCTCGACGAGACGCTCGGCAAGTGGCACTTCTGGACTGACGTTCATCGGCTTCCACACGACCTTCCTCGATCCAGCACTGGCTGGGCGTGGAGGGCATGCCTCGCCGGTACGCCGACTACCTCCCGGAGGACGGCTTCACCTGGTGAACCAGGTCTCCACCGTCGGCGCGGTCGATCCTCGGCTGATCGCTTGCTGCCGTTCCTGTGGAACGTCTACCGGACGACGAGGTACGGCGCCGAAGGTCACCGTCGACGACCCGTGGGGCTACGGCGGCTCGCTGGAGTGGGCGACGTCCTGCCCGCCGCCGCGGCACAACTTCGACTCGCTGCCGCGGATCCGCTCCGAGCGGCCCGGCGTTCGACCTGCACCACCCGGAGGTGGCGGTCGCCGGGGCGACCCCGCCGGACACGTCGCTGCTCGCCGGGATCTACGGCGGCGCGGCACGTCAAGAGAGACTGAGAGGCGGCCACCGGTGAAGGTCGAGACCCTGCTCTTCTCCTCGGGCGTGCTCTTCTTCGCCCCGATCGCGGTGATCTACGGGATCGTCACGCAGTGGCAGGAGCCCGTCGGGGTGGCCGCGCTCTTCCTCACCGCAGGGTTGTCCCTGCTCGTCGGGGCTGTACCTGGCGCTCACGTCGCGGCGGATCGACGCCCGGCCCGAGGACGACCCGAACGGTGACATCCGGCAGGGCTACGGCGAACAGGGCGTCTTCGCGCCGTACTCGTGGTGGCCGCTGTGGCTGGCGATCGGCTCGGCGCTCGTGTTCGCCGGGCTCGCCGTCGGCTGGTGGCTCTTCTACATCGGCTGCGGGTTCGCGGCGCTCGCCCTCGTCGGGCTGGGTCTTCGAGTTCTACCGGGGCGAGCACGCGCACTGACGCTGCTTCTGCGCGACGCGGTGTATCCCGGCGAGCCGCACGAACGTCTGTGCACGTACGCCTGCTTCGACCCATTCTGCCGTCGCGGCCGCCCGTCACCCGCCCGGAGGCGGGCGGCACTGTGCGGCTGATCACCCGGCGTGTTCGGGGAGTTGCTGTCCGCGTCGTAGGATTGGGGCCGGCAGGCAACCTTCCGGGGGACCGGCGCGTCATCCGACGTCGGGGCATGTACGTCGAAGGGCCCTCGGGCCCGGGGGAGTCACCAGAACCGTGCGCAGGAGCGTGAGAGTCGTCGGGGTCGGCCTGGTCGCCGCCCTCGCGCTGTCCGGGTGCCGGGCCGGTGCCGCCGCGTCCCCGGAGCCGGGGGCGGGCAGCGAGAGCGGCGCACCGTCGGTCGCCGCCGGTTCGCCCTCGACGTCCCCGCAGGTGGCGCCGGTGTCCTTCGCCGTGACCCCGGCGAACCGGACGACGAAGGTCCGCCCCGACCAGGATGTCGTCGTCCGGGCGACCGAGGGCCGCCTCACCGCGGTGAAGGTCACCGCTGCTGACGGCACGAAGGTCGCCGGTGCCCTGACCGACGGCGGTCTCGTCTGGCGGAACACGGCACGCCTCGCGCCGTCCGCGACGTACACGGTGAAGGTCGTCGGTGAGAACGCCGACGGCACGTCCCGGACCGAGACCTCGACCTTCTCCACCCTCAGACCGACGTCCCTGGTCGCGGCGTCGCTGCAGCCGAGCGACGGCTGGGTCGTCGGGGTCGGGATGCCCGTCGTCGTGACCTTCAGCAGGTCCGTGAAGAACCGTGCCGCGGTGGAGAAGGGGTTGACGGTCACCGCGACGCCCGCCACGAAGGGGGCGTGGCGCTGGACGAGCAGCCGCCAGGTCCAGTGGCGCCCGGCGTCGTTCTGGAAGACCGGCACCAAGGTCTCGGTCCGCGCCGATCTCAAGGGGGTCGAGGTGTCGCCCGGGGCCTGGGGCAAGCGAACCCGCTCCGCGCACTTCGAGGTCGGGTCGTCGATGATCAGCACGGTGGACATCGCCGCGCACACCATGACGGTCCGCCGGAACGGCAAGGTCATCCGCGTCATCCCGGTGACCACCGGCAAGCCCGGGCTCGCAACCCGCACCGGCGTCAAGGTCATCATCAGCCGCGAGTCGTCGCACCGGATGGACGCCGCCACGACGGGCGTCGCGCAGGACTCGCCCGAGTACTACAACCTCGTCGTCAAGTACGCCATGCGGCTCACCTGGAGCGGCGAGTTCGTCCACGCGGCACCGTGGTCGGTGGGCTCGCAGGGGCGGGCCAACGTGTCCCACGGCTGTACGGGGATGAGCACCGCGAACGCGGCGTGGATCTTCGAACGGTCGAAGGTCGGAGACGTCGTCATCTACAAGAACGGGCGCCGTGCCCTCGAGGACGGCAACGGCTACACGGCGTGGAACATGTCGTTCGCCAGGTGGGCCGGCAACGCCTGACCCGGCATCGCTGTCGCCGCGCGGTCAGACGGAGGTTCATGCGCAGCGGATGACGATCGACTCGGTCCCCCGCCAGCAGGCTGGGCTCCTGGAAGCCCGACAGTGACGGGGAGGCAAGCCATGGCCCGGAGCAGCACCGATGCGCCGGTGGCGGGCTCGGGGGACGTGGGTCTTGCCCAGCGCCTGACGCCGGTCGCGATGCGGGGCTACCAGCGGTCGTGGTTGAGCCGCGACGTCGTCGCCGGGCTCACGCTCGCAGCGGTGGCCATCCCCGAGGTCATGGGCTACACGTCGATCTCCCAGACGCCGATCGTCACCGGGCTCTACACGATCATCTTCCCGACGATGGCCTTCGCCCTGCTCGGTGCCTCGAAGCTGCTCGTCGTCGGGGCGGACTCGGCGACCGCGGCGATCCTCTCCGCGGGACTCCTGGCGACCGGGATCTCGGGGCTGACCCCGGAGTCGCCCGAGTGGGTCGCCTTCTGCGGGCTCACCGCCCTCGTCTGCGGCGTGATGCTCATCCTGGCCCGGCTGCTCCGGCTGGGCTTCCTCGAGACTTCCTGTCCGCCTCGGTGCTGATCGGCTTCCTGTCCGGTGTCGGGATCCAGGTGCTGTCCGGCCAGATCCCGAGCATGCTCGGGGTGCCGAAGGGCACCGGGCACCTGGTTCCAGCAGCAGCTGGCCTGGATCAAGGAGCTGCCGGACATCTCGTGGTCGACCGCCGCGTACGCCCTGGCCACCATCCTGATCATCCAGGGCTTCAAGCGGTTCCTGCCGCAGGTGCCGGGCGCGATCGTCGCCGTGATCGGTCTCATCGCGGTCTCGGCCCTCACGGACGCCTCCGCGAACGGGGTCAAGACGGTGGGTGCTGTGTCCGGCGGTTTCCCGCCGATCGGGCTGCCCCAGGGTCTCTCGCCCGGTGATGGGCTCGCCGTCCTGGGGGTCGCTTTCTCCTGCTTCGTCCTGATCATCTCGCAGAGCGCCGCGACGTCCCGCAGCTTCGCGATGCGCCACGGTGACCGCGCCGACGTCAACCGCGACCTCGTCGGGCTCTCCGCCGCCAACCTGGCGGCCGGGCTCAGCGGGACCTTCGTGGTGAACGGCAGCCCGACGAAGACCCAGATCCTCGACGAGCAGCATGGCCGGACCCAGGTGGCCAACCTGACGATGTCGCTGACCACGCTGCTGGTGACGCTCTTCTTCACCACCGTGCTGACCGACATGCCGGAGGCCGTGCTCGCCGGGATCGTCTTCCTCATCGGCGTCGACCTCGTCGACCTTCACGGCCTCCGCCGGGTCTACCAGCGCCGTCGCAGCGAGTTCGTCATCGCCGCCGGCACCGGGATCGTCGTGTTCGCCTGGCGGCGTGGAGCAGGGCGTCGTCATCGCCATCGTCTGGTCGCTCATCGAGATCATCCGACGGCAGTACCGGCCCAAGGACTTCGTGGTCGGCGTCACGGAGGAGGGCGGGCGGGCGTACGTCCCCGCCACACCTGGTCGCCAGAGCGAGCCGGGCCTCGTCATCTTCCGGTACGACGCGGAGCTGTTCTACGCCAACGTCAGCCGCTTCGTCGACGACGTCGAAGGCCTGGTGCAAGACGCGCCGGATCCCGTCGAGTGGCTGGTGCTGGACGCCGCCCCCATCGACGACATCGACTACTCGGCCGGGATCAGCCTTGCCGGCCTGCTCGACTGGCTGGACGCGCGGCACATCACGCTCGCGCTCGCCCGCGCAGACACCTCGTTCGTGCGCCTGCTGGAGGTGTATGCGTTGCGCGAGCGCATCGCCGACGAGCACGTCTACCCCGACCTGCAGGATGCCGTCGCCGGATTCCGCGCGCGGCGTACCGACCCGATCGGGAGGCGGTGAGCGCCCTCACGGGTCCGTCCTTCAGGTTCCTGCCGTAGAGTCGCGGTCCGGGTTCACTGGCCCGCGACCGGCGTGCGCTCGGTCTGCTCCGAGCTCTCGATGGCCTCGTGGTCACCGGCGGGGTGGTGCTCGTGGTGCGCAGCCTCGAGCTCGGCCGGGGTGACCGGCTCGACCCGGTCCTCGAAGTAGAACCGCGACAGCGCTGGCCTTCCACCGGTCACGACGCGCGCCCGGACGCCGGACACCGCGTTCGTCCTCGGCCGGGGCCGGGCTCGAGCGGCGCGGTACGCGTCGTGCTGGACGAGCACCCAGCGCGCCTGCGTCGTCGAGCGGCTCGTGCACCTCGAAGAACTCGCCGTCCTCGGTGCGGTAGATGACGCCCGGTCTCGCGACCGTGCAGGACCTTCTCCCGGTCCTTGCGCTGCAGGCCGAGGCAGATCCGCTTGGTGACGATGAAGACCAGCGGCGGGACGACGAAGACGAGCAGCCGCAGCGAGTTCGTGATGTCGTTGATCGACAGCCGCAGGTGGGTGGCGATGATGTCGTTGCCGCCGCTGATCCAGCAGCAGCAGGTAGAACGTGATCGCCATCGACGCCGAGCCCGGTGCGGGTCGGGGCGTTGCGCGGCCGGTCGAGCAGGTGGTGCTCGCGCCTGTCACCGGTGGCCCACGCCTCGATCCACGGGTAGAGGATCAGCGGCATCGGTCACGAGACCCGGCATGATCAGCGCCGGGAATGAGGATGTTGAACGACGAGCGTGTAGCCCGAGCAGCTGTGAACTCGAAGAAGCCCGGCATCAGGCGGACCGCGCCGTCGATGAAGCCCATGTACCAGTCGGGCTGTGAGCCGGCGGAGACCGGCGACGGGTCGTAGGCGCCGTACATCCAGATCGGGTTGATCTGTGAACAGCGCCGCACATGCAGGGCGGTGACGCCGAAGACGATGAAGAAGAAGCCGCCGGCCTTGGCCATGTACACCGGGAAGAGCGGGTAGCCGACGACGTTGTCGTTCGGTGCGGCCCGGGCCCGGGTACTGGGTGTGCTTCTGGACGACCAGCAGGATCAGGTGCGCCGCGATCAGCGCGAGGAAGATCGCCGGCAGCAGCAGCACGTGGATCGTGTAGAGCCGCGGGATGAACGCCTCGCCGGGGAACTCGCCGCCGAAGAGGAAGAACGCGAGGTAGGAGCCGATGACCGGGATCGCCAGGATGATGCCGTCGGCGATCCGCAGGCCGGTGCCGGAGAGCAGGTCGTCGGGCAGCGAGTAGCCGGCGAAGCCCTCGATGATGGCGAGCAGGGCCAGGATGCCGCCGATGACCCAGTTGAGCTCGCGCGGCTTGCGGAACGCGCCGGTGAAGAACACCCGGAACATGTGGACGATGATCGCGGCGACGAAGATCAGCGCCGCCCAGTGGTGGATCTGCCGCATGAGCAGGCCGCCGCGGACGTCGAACGAGAGCTGCGAGCGTCGAGGCGTAGGCCTCGGAGACACGCTGCCCCGCGAGCGGCGCGTACGCGCCCGTCGTACGTCGTCTCGCCCGACGCTCGGGATGTAGAAGAAGGTGAGGAAGACGCCGGTCAGCAGCAGGATGATGAAGCTGTAGAGCGCGACCTCGCCCGAGCATGAACGACCAGTGGTCGGGGAAGATCTTGCGGGCGAGGAACTTGACGCCCTTGCTGGCGCCGACCCGCTCGTCGGCGCAGTTGCCGAGGCTGCCTGCAGCCGCTTGGCGCGTGGTCGTCGTGCTCATCCGCGCTCCCAGAAGCTCGGGCCGACGGGCTCGTCGAAGCCGTCCTTGGCGACCAGGTATCCCTCGTCGTCCACGGTGATCGGCAGCTGCGGCAGCGGCCGCTTGGCCGGCCCGAAGATCACCTTGCAGTCCTGCGTCACGTCGAAGGTCGACTGGTGGCACGGGCAGAGCAGGTGGTGCGTCTGCTGCTCGTAGAGCGCCGACCGGGCAGCCCGACGTGGGTGCAGATCTTCGAGTACGCGACGATGCCCTCGTAGGAGCCCGGCCGTGCGACTGCGGCGTCGAGGTCCGCCGGGTCGAGCCGGAGCAGGATGACGGCGGCCTTGGCGCGTCTCGCTCGAGCTCGTCGCGGCAGCTCGTCGATGCCCTCGGGCATGACGTGGACGACCGAGCCGATCCTGCAGGTCGGAGGCCTTGATCGGCCGCCGCCGCTCCGGGATCGGGTCGCGCACGAGGCGCGTGCCCGCCTTCCAGACGGTCGTCGACAGGTCGGTCGCCGGGCAGCGGGCCGGTGTCCCGCAGCAGCACGATCGCGGCGGCAGCGGCAGCAGCGCGAGCGCGCCGATCGAGCGAGTTGCGGATCAGCGGCCGGCGGCCGAGGCCGGCCTCCGCGGCGCCCTCCTTGAGGATCGCCGACGGCGTCGGCGCGGTCCTCGTCGGAGCCGCGCAGCGGGTGCCGGTACTCGACCCGCTCCTCGTCGGGCATCAGCGTCTTGGCCCAGTGGACCGCGCCCGCGCCGATGCCGAACAGGCGCGAGGAACGAGCCCGACCCCGAGCAGCGAGGTTGGAGATGCTGCACCTGGCGCGCGAGCGTCGAACGCCAGCCGTCGCCCTCGAGCTGGACCGCGAAGTACGCGACGAGGAACAGGATCGTGCCGAGCGATCGACAGGCCGAACAGGGCGGCCACCTGGCGCTCGGCCCGCTTGGCGGCCTTCGGGTCGACGTCGGCCATGCGGTGCCGGTGCGCGGGCAGGCCCGGGTTGGCGAACCGTTCCGGCAGCCGCCGGCCGTCGCGCGACGCGGTCCGGCCGCGTGCGCCGTGGCGGCGTCGATGTCCGGTCGGGCCCTGATCCCGGTCGTCGGGAGCGTCCTGTCGGTGCGTCATGCCGTCTGTCGTGCCCGTCGCGTCACGACGCCTTCGCCCCGAGCCAGACCGCGCAGCCGATCGAGCAGCGCGAGACCGACGACCCAGGCGACGAGGCCCTCGCTCACCGGGCCGATCGACGCCGAGGTGACAGCCGCCCGGCGAGCGGCGCGCTGCTCGATCGTCGTGAGGTAGGCGATGATGTCCCGCTTGCTCCTGCGGCGTGATCGTGCTGTCGTTGAAGACCGGCATCGACTGCGGGCCGGTGACCATCGCCTCGTAGATGTGCTTGGGCGTCGTGCCCGTCGAGGTTCGGGGCGTACTTGCCGCGGGTCAGGGCACCGCCCTTGCCGGCGAAGTTGTGGCACATCGCGCAGTTGGTGCGGAAGAGCGCGCCGCCGCGTCGAGGGGTTGCCCTTCGCGGGGTCGACGCTCCTCGGCGGTCGGGATCGCCGGGCCGGGGCCGAGCGTCGCGACGTAGGCCGCCAGCTGGCTTGATCTCCTCGTCGGTGAACTTGACCTTGCGACTGCGGAGCCTGCGGGCCGGTCGCCTGCAGCGGCATCCGGCCGGTGCCGACCTGGAAGTCGACGGCGGCGGCGCCCACGCCGACGAGGGACGGCGCGCTCGTCGCCGGCCCTCGGCGTTCGAGCCCGTGGCAGGTCGAGCAGTTGGCGAGGAAGAGCTGCCTGCCCGCGGCGACGTCGTCGCGCGGCGGCCTGGGCGGCGCCTGGCCCGGCCGGGCGCGACGGCGGCGTACGACGACGCCGGTGACGAGCGAGGCCGAGCAGCACGAGCGCCGCCGGCGCCAGCGGGTGCCGCCGGCGGGCTGCGAGTGCGGTCACGAGTCGTCTCCTGGTCGACGCGGCGACGGTGCCGGTGGGCTCGGGACGGTGGCTGGCGCTGCGGGCGACGTCGGTCGGCGTCGGCTACTGGAGGACGTAGATGACGATGAACAGGCCGATCCAGACGACGTCGACGAAGTGCCAGTAGTACGACGTGACGATCGCGCTGGTCGCCTCGCGCGTGGCCGAAGCGCTTGGCGGCGAAGCTGCGGCCGATGATGAGCAGGAAGGCGATCAGACCGCCGGTGACGTGCAGGCCGTGGAAACCGGTGGTCAGGTAGAAGACCGAGCCGTAGGCGCTCGAGGACGATCGTGAGGCCCTCCTGGACGAGGTTGGCGTACTCGAACACCTGGCCGGCGACGAAGAGCGCGCCCGCGATGTAGGTCAGCGTGTACCACTCGCGCATGCCCCAGTTGCGCCAGCCGTGCTCGCGGGTCCACGGCGTCCACCAGGCGCCGAGCGCGGACGGGCTGGAACCGCTCGGCCGCGAAGACGCCCATCTGGCACCAGACCGAGGTGAGCACGAGGTTGATCGTGTTCGACCGCCGAGAAGGGGATGTTCAGCTTCTGCGGGCTCGGTCTCCACAGCTCGGGGCAGCACGGCCCGGATCGTGAAGTACATCGCGAACAGCCCGGCGAAGAACATGAGCTCGCTGGACAGCCACACGATGGTGCCGACCTGGACCATGTTCGGCCGGTTGACGGTCGTGTGCACGTGCGGGGCCTCAGCCACGGATGCGGTCGCCACGGGCGTCATTATTGCCGTACGTGGCCGTGCGCGCGTGAGGGGGGACGACCTCTCGGCGTGCCGTCCGGGTCACATTACGGTGACGACCCGCCCGGCCCGGCCGCTGCACCCGTCCGGGTGGCCGCTCGGGGGGCCTGGAGCAGGCCCGGAAGCGGCTGCGCAAGGAACCCGACGTGCCGCCGGCCCGGGGCGTTCCACCGGTGTGCTCCCGGTGCTCTGCGCGGGGCGATCCGGCGCGCGTGTGCAGGGCCCGCGGCGGCGCCGGCCCCCGGTACGATCGCGCCGAACGCGCTACGCCGCCCGGCGGTCAGGCGACCGCTCCCACGACGGAGAGCACCGATGACGAGCACCCCCGCCCCGGCCGGGCACGGCGCCGCAGGCACCGACCGCCGCACGCTGTCCGTCCTGCTGTACAGCGACGACGTCGAGCACCCGCGAGGCGGTGAAGCTCGCGGTGGGCCGCCGACCTGCCACCGACCTGCCGCCGGTGCAGCTGGACCGAGGTGCGCCACCGAGCCGGCGCGTCCTCGCGGCCGTGGACGCCGGCGGCCTCGATGTGCTCGTCCTCGACGGCGAGGCCGTGCCCGCCGGTGGCCTGGGGATGTGCAAGCAGCTCAAGGACGAGATCTACCGCTGCCCGCCGGTGCTGGTGCTCACCGGGCGGCCGCAGGACGCCTGGCTCGCGACGTGGTCGCGGGCCGACGTCGCGGTGCCGCACCCGCTCGACCCGATCGCCGTCGCCGAGGCGGTCGCGGACCTCGCGCGGCGACGGCTCGGCTGACGCCGTCGTGAGCGTCCCGACGGCGGGCCGGCGGCCCTGCGGCGCCGACCTGGCCGGCTGCATCACCGACCCTGCTCGGCGGGGCGGACCTGTCCCGCGCCGAGACCGCCTGGGCGATGGAGCAGGTCATGAGCGGCCGAGGCCACGCCCGTGCCAGCTCGCCGGGTTCCTCGTCGCGCTGCGGGCCAAGGGGGAGACGGTCGAGGAGATCGGCGGGCTCGTCGACACGATGCTCGCGCACGCCGATCCGGATCGAGGTGCCCGGCCCGTGCGTCGACGTCGTCGGGCACCGGCGGCGACCGGCGGCACACCGTGAACATCTCGACGATGGCGGCGATCGTCGTCGCCGGCGCCGGCCGCCGGGTCGTCAAGCACGGCAACCGTGCGGCGTCCTCCTCCTCCGGGGCGGCCGACGTGCTCGAGGCGCTCGGCGTCCGGCTCGACCTGCCGCCGGCAGCGGGTGGCCGAGCTCGCCGAGCGAGGTCGGGATCACCTTCTGCTTCGCGCAGGTGTTCCACCCGTCGTTCCGGCACGCGGCCGTCGGCCCGCCGCGAGCTCGGCGTCCCCACGGCGTTCAACTTCCTCGGCCCGCTGACGAACCCGGCGCAGCCGCGGCGCCGCCGCGATCGGCGTCGCCGACGCGCCGGATGGCGTCCGATCGTCGCGGGGGTGCTCGCCGACCCGCGGCGCCTCCGCCCTGGTCTTCCGCGGCGAGGACGGCCTCGACGAGCTGTCCACGACGGCCCCGTCGCCGGTCTGGGTGGTCGCGCGACGGCACGGTCACCGAGACGACGGCTCGACCCCGCGCGCGCTCGGGCTGCCCGCGCGCGACCCTGGAGGACCTGCGCGGCGGCGACGCCGCCCACAACGCCGGGTGTCGTCCGCGACGCTGCTGGCCGGCAAGACCGGGCCCGGTGCGGGACGCGGTGCTGCTCAACGCGGCGGCCGCGCTCGTCGCCGTCGACGGCCTCGGCGACCCGGCCCCCGCGAAGGTCGTGTCCGACGACCTCGACCGACCGGTTGCGGACCGCGTTCGCGGTCGTCGCCGATGCCGTCGACTCGGGCGCCGCGGCGGCCGTTCTCGACCGCTGGGTCGAGGCGACCCGGGCCTGAGCCGGGCCGGAGCCCGGCCCCGCCGGGTCGGGCGTCAGCTCGTCGAAGCCGAGGGAGAACGCGGCGTCGAGGTCGTGCCGGGAGTAGGTGCGGAAGGCGAGGTACGTCTTCGTCGACCGGACGCCGGTCACCTTGCTCAGCCGGTCGGCGATGACGTCGGCGAGCTGCTCGTGCTCGCGGACGCGGACGATCGTCGACGAGGTCGACGTCGCCGGTCACGGAGTAGACCTCGCTGACGCCCGTCGAGCTCGGCGATCTCGGCCGCCACCTCGGGGATGCGGTCGACGTCCGTCTCCACGAGCACGATCGCGGTGATCACGCGGGCCTCCTGTCGCCGGACCGGGTGCCGGCGGTGTCCCGGCGCCCGCCGCCCGGCGGGCCGTCGCCGAGCCTAGCCGCCTGGGTGCCCTCGGCCCCGGTGGCCGCCCGCGACCAGTCCCGCGGCTCGCCGAACGGCGGCGTCCACGTGCGCGCCGCGGCGACCGGGTCGAGCCGGGCCCGGGCGCCGCCGGCGCCGTGCACGGGCGAGGCCCAGACGCCGTCCAGGTCGACGATCCGGACGCCGGGCTGCTCGAGCCAGCGGAGCACCTGCTCGGTCTCCTCCGGGTGGGCCGCGGGCATCGGCAGGCGGGCGGGGCCGGACCTGCTCGCCGCTCGCTGTCAGCGCCTCGACGTACGGGCGCGGGTCGGCGCCGGGCGGGCTCGTCGTCGTCCCGGCGAGCCGGCCGTGGCGGACGACAACGAGCTCCCACCCGCCCCGCGACGTCCGCAGCGCGGCGACGAGCTCGCGCGGTGGCGGCGAGCGGCGTGAGCCGCTGCGCGCGGGCGGCCCCGCGGACGAAGGAGAGCAGACGGTCCCGGGCGACGGCGGCCTCCTCGAACCGCTGCTGCGCCGACAGCACGCCGGCCCGGTCGAGCAGGGCGCGGACGACACCGCGGACGTCGCCCGTCATCGCCGATCGGACGTCGTCGACGACGGCGCCGTACTCCTCGACGCCCTGCCGCCCGACGCAGGGCGCGCCGCACCGGCCGATGTCGGCGAGCAGGCATGCCGACGCGGACGCGGCGGCCCGTCGCGGCAGCCGCCGGGTGCACTGGCGCAGCGGGAACGCCTCGTGGAGCGCCGCGACCGCGAGCTCGGCCTGCTGCGTGGAGCCGAACGGCCCGACGTACGCCGACGCCGTCGTCGCGCACCTCCGCTGACGACGGACAGCCGGGGGAACGGCTCGACGGTGAGCTTGACCCACGGTGCGCGCTCCGGGAAGCGGGACCGCCGGTTGTACCGCGGCGCGTGCTCGGCGATGAGTCGCAGCTCCCGCACCGCGGGCCTCGAGCGGCGTGGCGCACACGACCGGCGTCGACCCGCTCGGCGACGGCGACCATCTCGGCCATCCGGGTGCGCTGCTCGGCGGCGGTGAAGTAGATGCGCACCCGGGTGCGGATGTCGACCGACGTGCCGACGTAGAGCGGCTCGCCCGGCGTCGTCGCGGAAGACGTAGACGCCGGGCGCGTGCGGCAGGCCCTCGGCGAGATGGCGCTTGCGCCGTGTGGTCTGCGGCACCCGCGAGGTGTACGTCGCGAGCTCCTCGAGGCGATGTGCACGCCGAGGTTGCCCACCCGCTCGATGAGCCCGTGCAGCACGTCGACCGTCGCCCGGGCGTCGTGCAGGGCCCGGTGGTCGGGTGTCGTCGCCGACCGGAAGAGCCGGGCGAGCGTCGCCAGCCGACGGTCGCGCGCCTCGTCCCGGGTCAGCACGTGCCGGGCCAGCCGGACGGTGTCGACGACGGCGAAGCCCGGCCAGGCGTGCTCCGCGCGGGCGCAGGCCGCCTTGAGGAAGCCGACGTCGAAGCCGGCGTTGTGCGCGACGAGCACACAGCCCGCGGCGAACTCCAGGAACGCAGGGAGCACGGCCTCGATCCGCGGGGCCGCCGCGACCATCGCGTCGGTGATGCCGGTGAGCACGGCGATGAAGGCGGGGATCGGCGCGCCGGGGTTGACGAGGGTGTGGAACTCGCCGAGGACCTGGCCGCCGCGGACCTTGACCGCACCGATCTCGGTGATACCGCAGTCGGCCGGCGAGCCGCCGGTCGTCTCGAGGTCGACGACGACGAACGTCACGTCGACGAGCGGGGTCCCGAGCTCGTCGAGGGTCGTCTGCACCGGCCGGGGGGGCATGGCCCGCACCGTAGAGGCGGCCACCGACAAGGCCGGGGACGCCGCGCCCGGGCGTCAGTACGCTCGTCCGGTGAGCCTTCCCCTGCCGACGCCGACGACGCGGTGGCGCTGCACGGCGTGCGGCAACCTGACCCGCTTCGACGTGACGCGCACGAGCCGGGTCACCGAGTTCGTCCATCTCGACCTCGCCGGCTCCGCGACCGTCGAGGAGCGGACCGTGCATGACGACGTCGTCGAGCGGGTCCGCTGCCGCTGGTGCGACGCCGACGACTCCGTCGAGCTCGTCCCGCGGGCCGACGTCGAGGCCCAGGTGGCCGGCCGGGCGGTGGAGGAGGCGGCCCGGGGCGAGTCCCGCGCCGAGGCCTGATGGGCGCCGGCGGATGACCACGGGGATCGACGACGGCGACGACGGCTCCGGCGACGACGGCTCCGGGACCGGGCCGGTCGTGCTGCCGGACGTCGTGCGCCGCCAGCTCGTGGAGCTCGCCGCGGCCGTGCTCGGCGAGCTCGACGAGGCGGAGGCCCCTGTCGCGCTGCGCCGGGTCCGCCGGTTCGCACCTGCGCGCCGTGCCCGGGCCGGAGCCGTCCCGCTCGGGATGGCCCTCGAGAGCGAGCCCGCCTTCCGGCAGCGGGTGACCGCGGCGTGGCGGGCCCTCCACCCCGAGCTCTCCGAGGCCCTCGACGCCGGTAGGGTTCTGCCGGCCGCGGACCCGCACGCCGTCCTCGCCGGTGCCTACCTGCTCCGCCGCACCGGCTGGGAGGAGGTGGCCGCCTCCGCTGCGACCGCCGTCGCGGACGACGGCGGCGAGCGCGCCCGCCGCGAGGAGCGCGCCGAGGTGCTCCACGAGCTCGATGCGAGCCGGCGCGAGCTGACCCGCCTGCGCGCCGACCTGGCCGCCGAGCGGACCCGGTCCGCCGACCTCGAGGAGCAGGTCGGGGCGCTGCGCCGCGAGCTGCGCAGGCACCGGTCCGACGCGGACCGGGCCCGGGCCGCTGCGCGGGCGGCCGAGCAGGGTGCCGCCCAGGTCCGTGCCGAGGCGCTCGCGGACCGGGACGCGGCGCGCGAGCAGGCCGACCGGGCGGCGCAGGCGCTGGCGCAGGCCCGCGAGCGGGAGCAGCTCGCGCGGCGGGCCGCCCGGGAGGGCCGCTCCCTCGCCGACGTCCGGACCCGCCTGCTGCTCGACACGATCGTGGATGCGGCGACCGGCCTGCGCCGCGAGCTCGCGCTGCCGCCGGTCGGCGGCGTCCGGCCCGCGGACCTCGAGGCTCCGGCCGCCGACGCCGCGGCGGCTCCGGGCACGGACGACGCGGTCCGCCCGCGCGCGCTCACCGGCGACGACCCGGCCGCGCTCGAGGCGCTCGTGCGGCTGCCGCAGTCCCATCTCGTCGTCGACGGCTACAACGTCACGAAGACCGCCTACGCTGCCGTGCCGCTCGTCGAGCAGCGCCGCCGTCTCGTCGAGAGCCTCGCGCCGCTCGCGGCGCGGACCGGTGCGGAGGTCACCTGCGTCTTCGACGGCGCGGACGTCGCGGCCCGGACCACCGGGTTCCAGCGGGGGGTGCGGGTCATCTTCTCCGAGCCCGGGGTCACGGCGGACGAGAAGATCCGCCGCCTCGTCCGGGCCGAGCCGCCCGGCCGCGTCGTCGTCGTGGTCTCGACCGACGCGGAGGTCGCCTCGGGGGTGCGCGCCCTGGGGGCGCGCCCGGTGCCGTCGAGCGCGCTCGTCCGCCTGCTGGCCCGCGGGTAGCGCGGCCGGCGTGGTTGTCGGTGGTGCCGCCTAGCGTCGTCGGTGCCGGTGGGACGCGCCGGCCGGCAGTCGCCCCGGGTGCCGACGACGGGTCAACGAGGGAGATCGGCATGCTCATCGACTGCGACACCTGCGCGGTGCGCGGCCCGGCGTGCGGGGACTGCGTGGTGACCGTCCTCCTCGGCGCGCCGCCGGCCGTCGACCGGCGGGGGGCGGCCCAGGAGCCGGACGGGCTGGACCTCGACCCGGCGGAGCAGGCGGCCATCGCCGTCCTTGCCGGGTCCGGGCTCGTGCCGCCGCTGCGGCTCGTCCCGGCGGAGCAGGAGCGGGCCGAGCGCGAGGCCGGGGATCTCCCGCGGGACGGCACACCGGAGCGGACGACGCGACGCGGGCCTGGCCGGGAGGAACCCTGCGAAGGAAAGGGAGGTGTCGCCGGCCGCTGTTCCGCTGAGGCCGGATGAGACGAATCTTACGATATGTGATCGCTCACCTGCGGGAATGCCTCTGGGCATGACGCTGGGTAGTCACACTTGGACATGGGGTCATATTCCGTGTCGGACCGTCAACGGAACTTGGAGGACATCGTCCGTTCGGGCTAGGGTCTGGGTCGCTACATCACGACGAGGTCACGCGACGGGCGTGTCGAGGGCCTCGGGGAAACCGTCCGGGCTCGTCGGAACTCTCTCGACAGACCTTCCCCGCTCGGACGCGCAGCGGCCGCAGTCACCCTGCGGGGTCGAGGGTGTAGGACCGGCGCTGCGTGACGGCAGACCCGCAGCGGCGGGTCCGACGAACGGAGCGAAGGCCAGTGTCGTTGCTCAAGGCCGACCCCGGTTCCTCCACGCCCGCCCGGATCACTCGTCTCGCCGTGGCCGCGGTGCTGGTCCTCCCGGTTGCCGGGTTGGCGACCGCCGCCCAGGCGACGCCGACGAGCGAGATCCCGACCGTCCAGGCCAAGGTCGACAAGCTCCGGCACGAGGCGGAGGTCGCCTCCGAGAGCTACAACGACGTCCGCGAGCAGCTCAAGGGCCTCCAGGTGCGGGTCGAGGCCGCACAGGCTCGCCAGAAGCAGCAGCAGGTGCGCGTCCAGGCCGCCCGCCGGACGGTCGGGCAGATCGCGGCGGAGTCCTATCGCAACGGCGACCTGGGCACGCTCGAGCTCTACCTCGGCGACGACCCGGACGTCCT
Organism: uncultured Actinomycetota bacterium; assembly: GCA_963750565.1. Lineage (GTDB taxonomy): Bacteria > Actinomycetota > Actinomycetes > Actinomycetales > Kineosporiaceae > R-H-3. The sequence continues at coordinate 618,326 of CAVVRA010000005.1, forward strand.
GCTCGCGCAGGCCGGCGTGGTCGACACCCTCGCTGACCGTCAGGTGGCGGCGATCATGCGACTCAAGGAGTCGCAGCGCAAGCTCTCCGCCGACACCGCCTCCCTCGGCCGCGAGAAGGCCAAGGTCACGTCGGCGGAGGCCAAGCTCGCCGCGACGAAGAAGGACGTCGATGCCAAGCTCGCCGACGCCCAGGCGCTCCTCGACCGGCTCACCGCGGCGCAGCGCCGTGCGATGGAGCGGGCCAGCCGCGACGCCGCCCGGCGTGCCCTCGAGCAGGCTGGCGGTGGCAGCACGACCCCGGACACCTCCGGCCCGGGCGGCAGCTTGGATTGCGGGTCCGTCGGGGTCAGCGCACCCTCGGCCCGGGTCAAGGCCGTCATCGACTACGCATGCGCCCAGCTCGGCGACCCCTACGTGTGGGGTGCGGACGGGCCCGGCAGCTTCGACTGCAGCGGTCTGACGATGGCCGCATGGGCCAAGGGCGGCGTGTCTCTGCCGCACAGCTCGCGGATGCAGGCCGGCTACGGCACGCGGATCTCCTCGAGCCAGATGCGCCCGGGTGACCTGCTCTTCTACTACAGCCCGATCAGCCATGTGGCGATCTACCTCGGCAACGGCATGATGATCCACGCGCCGCACAGCGGCGACGTCGTGAAGATCGCCCCTGCGCGGAGTGCGTCGCTCACTGCGGTCACCCGGCTCTGAGACTCTGCCGGGCCCTGCGGCCCGGCGGCGGGCCCGGCTCCGCGCCGTCCCGGACTGCTCGGCCGCGAGTCTGCGCGGTCCGTCTAGGCTGACCTCGTGTCCGCCCCGGTCGCCCACCTCACCGGGAGGTCGTCCGGGTCGCGACACGGCGCCCGTGGCCGGGGAGCGATCGCCGTGCTGGTTGCTGTCTGCGTCTGCCTGCCCGCCCTCGTCGCGACGCGTGCGGTCGCGGCGACGGGGAGGCCCGCCGCCGCGACGACGTGCGTGCGAAGCCCTGACGACGTCGGGTCCCGGGAGGCGCTCGCGGCCAGGCTTCTCGCCGGCCGGGACGCAGTCCTGACGTCCGCGAGAGCCCGTGCGCCCGGGACGCCCGGCGCATCGGTGACGTCGGCGTCGGGGACAGCCGCCCGCGGAGGGGCGGCCGGCCTGCCGCTCGCCGGGACCGCGGCCGCCGTCGTCGAGCGCCTGCGCGACGTCCCGGTCACGGCCTGGTCGTCGCGCGTCCTCGCCGCGACGCCCGGGGAGGACCCTGCTGCGGCCGACGGCGGGCTGCCGCCCGCGGGGTCGGGCGGCGGCGAGAGTGAGGGCGGCGAGAGCGGGGGCGACGCCGTGCCAGGCCTCGGCGTGTCGCGGACGGCCGACCCGTCCGTAACTGTCCGTGTCCGTGTGCGCTACCGCATAGCGGGCGACGTCCGGGACACCGTCCGGGACCGCGTCGTCGTCGCGTCGTCCCGCGGCGGCTGCTGGCGACTCGTCGTGGACCGGCCGGACACCTCCTCCGCGGCCGTCCCGGACCTGTGGGACCTCGGGCCCGTCCGGGTCGAGCGCGGCGCGCGCAACGTCGTCGTCGCAGCGACGGACCTCGACGAGGGAGCCGTCCGGGCCCTCGTCCGGGATGTCGACGAGGCCGCGCGCGCGGTGGACCGGGTGTGGGGGACCGGGTGGCGGCGGACCAGCGTCGTCCTCGCACCCGCGTCGGCGCGGGACGCCGCTCTGGTCGCCGGCGTCGCCGGGGAGGGCTGGGAGCAGATGTCGGCGTTCGCCTTCGGCCCCCCGGCCTCCGCAGACCGCTCGGACCCGGCAGGGCCGTCCGGGTCCGCGTTCGGCGACCAGCGGCTCGTCGTGCTGCCGCAGGCCCTCTCGTCGCTCGGTGACCGGGGCCTCCGCTTCGTCCTCGCGCACGAGCTGACCCACGAGGCGACGGGGTCCGCAGGCCGGCGGGACGTCCCCCTGTGGTTCGCCGAGTGCTTCGCCGACGCCGTGGCGTTCGATGCCGTCGGCTTCACAGCGGCCCAGGCCGAGGAGGTCGTCGGGGCCGACCTCCTCGGCGCCGGGGCCGGCGCACCGACGCGGGACCTGCCGGCGGCGACGGACTTCGACCCGGCCCGTGGGGACGTCTCGGCCGCGTACGGCCGTGCGGACGTCGGATGCGCCACGCTCGCGGGCGACGGCGGCACGCCCCGGCTCGCCGAGATCTACCGCACCGCCGCGGTCGCCCCGCCCCCTGCCCTCACACCTGTTCTCTGGCCGGTTCTCTGGCCGGGCCCGACGACGGCTCCCGCCGCGCAGGTCGGCAGGGTGGTGTCGTCGTGGCGGGCGGCGCTCGCCGCGGCGGGCACGGACGAGCAGCGACTCGTCCTCCGGTGGCGTGAGCGCGTCGCGCAGCTCGTCCGAACCCAGCCGAGGAGCCGCTGATGGGTCGCACTCTCGTCGTGACGAACGACTTCCCGCCCCGGACCGGCGGGATCGAGTCGTTCGTCGTCGCGATGGCCCGGCGCTTCCCGCCGGGTGCCGTCGTCGTGCACACCGCGCGCCAGCGCGGCGACGTCGCGTTCGACGCGAGCCTCGACGTCCCCGTCGTCCGGGATCCCTCACCGCTCATGGTGCCGACGCCCGCGATCGCGCGGCGGGCCGCGCAGATCGCCCGGAGCGAGGGGTGCGACCGGGTCTGGTTCGGTGCGGCTGCGCCGCTCGGCCTCATGGCGCCGGCGCTGCGGCGGGCCGGCGTGGAGCGCACGGTCGCGACGACGCACGGCCACGAGGTCTGGTGGGCGACGGTCCCCGGGACGCGTACGCTGCTCCACCGGATCGGCGAGGTCAACGACGTGGTGACCTACCTCGGGGAGTACTGCCGGCGCCGGGTGGCGCGAGCCCTCAGCCCGGCGGCCCGGGGCCGGATGGTCCAGTTCACCCCCGGGGTCGACGACGCGGTGTTCAGGCCGGGCTGCGGCGGCGACGTGGTCCGGCGGCGGCTCGGTCTCGCCGACCGTCCCGTCGTCGTCTGCGTCTCCCGGATGGTGGCCCGCAAGGGCCAGGACGTCCTCGTCCGCGCGCTGCCGCACCTGCGGCGCCGGGTACCGGACGCCGCACTCCTGCTCGTCGGGGACGGTCCGCACCGGGGACGCGTCGAGGCGCTCGTCGACGAGCTCGGGCTGCGCGACGACGTCGTCCTCACCGGCCGCGTGCCGTGGGACGACACGCCCGCCTACTACGACGCCGGGGATGTCTTCTGCATGCCCACCCGGACCCGGCTCCTCGGCCTGGAGCCCGAGGCGCTCGGCATCTGCTACCTCGAGGCGGCCGCGACCGGGCTCCCTGTCGTCGCGGGGGACAGCGGCGGCGCCCCGGACGCCGTGCTCGACGGGCGCAACGGGCTCGTCGTCGACGGCCGGGACCCGCGGGCCGTGGCGGACGCGTGTGCGACCTTCCTCGCCGACCGGGCACTGGCGCAGGCGTTCGGTGCCCAGGGCCGGGAGTGGGTCGCCCGGCAGTGGCGCTGGGACGACCTCGCCCTGCGGCTGCAGGGCATCCTCGCCGGCGACCAGGTCAGCCGTTGACCGGCTGCGGATCCGCGCGGTCTGCCTCGGCGGGGTTGGGCTCGGGCTCGGGCCGGGCGTCGTCCTGCGGCAGCGCCCACGACGTGACGACGAGTGCGACGACCAGCCAGTACTGGTTGTAGAAGGCCTGCTTGTTCACGAGGTTCGCGACGAGCAGGACGAGGGCGCACCAGCGCAGCAGCTCGGCCGACCCGGGCCGGCGTCGGTGGACGACCCACATCACCGTCGCGAGCGTGCCGAGGACGACGACCCCCGTGAGCCAGAACGGCGGGCTCCACCCGAGGTCGTTGACCGCGAGGAGGTAGAGCGTGTTCGAGAACGTTCAGCGCCGGGAAGTCCACGAGGTAGGTCACCGTGTCGTGCCACATGGCGGCGGGCGCCGTGACGAGCCACGGTGCCACGAGGACGGCTGCGCCGAGGCCCGCGGCGACGGCCCGGCGGACGCCGAACCGGGGCCACGCGGCGAGCACCGGGAGCAGGACGGCGATGTGCTGCTTGCTCGCGAGCGCGAGCGCGACGAGGAGCACCGCGAGCCACCCGCGGCCTCGGCGCAGCGCGACAGACCGCGCCCGCGAGGCACGCCAGGAGGATCGGCTCGGTCCACGCCTGCTCTGCCTGCGTCAGGCTTCCGGGGAGCAGGAGGAGGATCGCCGCCGCGGCCGCACCGCGGACCGCGCCGCTCCGGCCGGAGCCCTCGTCCGAGTCCCGGTCGTCATCGGTTCCGGTGCCGCCCGCCTCCTGGCGTCCGGCGGCGCGCAGCGCGAGCGCGGCGAGGAGCATCGTCACGAGGAGGGCCCACCGGACGTCCCCGAGCAGCCAGCGCCCGGGTGCGACGAGGGCGCCGGTCCACGGCAGGTACGTGAACGCCTGCATGGGGCCGGGCGGCCCGACCCAGATCTGGGAGTAGGCGTTGTGCCCGGACGCGAGGGCGTCGGCGAAGCCCTGGAGGGTGTACCAGACGTCGATCCGCGGTGCGGGGTCGAGCCGGATCAGCGCCGCGACGACCGCGGTGTACCCGAGCGCGGCGATGAGCAGGGCGAGGTCGGTGGCCCGGCGGCGGCGGACGAGGAGGACTCCTGCCGCGAGCGTGGCGGTCGTGGCGAGCGCCACCCGCATGCCGGACGCGGCGCCGGAGGGCAGGTACGTGTAGCCGCGGACGGTGAGGGTCACTGCGCCGCACGCGAGAAGGAGGAGGGCTCCCGCGGTGCGGGTCAGCCGGAGGCGGCCGCCGTCCCGGACGAGCCGGACGGCGAGGAGCAGCCCGGCCCCGACGTAGACCGCGACGATCCACCATCGGTACTTGACCACGCTGTACGTCATCGAGGCCATGACCGCCGCGAGGACGATTGCGGCCACGAGGACGGCGGCAGCTGCGGAAGCAGGCGCAGTGCGCCGACCCTGCGCCGTCGCAGCCGCGGGGAGCGGCCGTACGGCACCGAACCACGTGGGCGCAGGCACCGATCGAGCCTAGCCGTCCGGGTCAGCCGCCGTTCGCCGTGCCCGGAGGAGCCGGCAGGAGGAGGACGTACTTCCCGTCGCGCTGGGCGATCCGCCAGGTGCCTTCCCGGACGAGAACGGTCGTCAGAGGGGAGTTCAGCGGCAGCACGAACGCGTCGGGTCGGAACGCCGCGATCGCGTCCTCCCACCCGGGGTCGAGTCTCTGCACGTCGCCGCCGCGCCGGATCGCGGCCGCGCCCCAGAGGTCCGACCGGCCGTCGATCGCGAGCCGGACCTTGTCGCCGGCCAGCCCGACGAGGCTGCCACTCGCGTTGTAGCCGTTGAAGACGCGCAACGGTCTCGGCGACTCGGCAAGCCGCAGCGCGATGCGGTGCGCCGGCGCGTTCCGCAACGGGTCGGTGTGGAGGACGCCGGCGACGGCGACGACGAACCCGGTCACGACGATCGCGACCGAGACCCCGGCGAGGACGGCGCCTTCGTACCGCCCCGCCGGACGGCTGGAGCGGCGTGCCCCGGCACCCCACGCCCGGTCCAGCGCCACGACGGCCGCGGGCGCCAGGAGCACGGCGCTCAGGGCGACGTTCCGGTAGGCGGTGGCACCGTACGCCGTCCACGCGAGCCCCCAGAGCAGCTCGGACCTCGGCACCCGGTCGCTCCGCGCCCACGCGACGACCATGAGCGCGACCATCGCGGCCCACGCCACGGTGTAGGGCGACTCGAGGCGCGTCGCCGCCCATTCGGAGATGGCCTCGCCCGCCGCGGCGCGGAACCGGACCGGGAGGAGCAACGAACCGGGACCCCACGGGTTCACCAGACCGGCGAGGCTGACGAGGAGGGCCACCCCGGCCCGCCGGGCGGTCCCGACCTGCCGGTCGAGCAGGGCACCGACGACGACGACGGCGAAGGCCGCCGGGGCGAGCACCCACAGCCCGTGGAACTGTGCCCACAGCAGGCTCGCAACCCCGACCAGCAGGTAGGGAGGCCGGTACGTCCGCACCTGCAGCATCCGGACGCACAGTGCGCCGAGGAGCACGGTGAAGAGGAGGGAGACGGTCTGCGGCCGATCCTGGACGCCGCCTCCGACGGCGACGAGCGTCAGGAGCAGCACCGGCGTGGTGACCATCGCCGGCCGCCGGGGGAGCAGGGTCGCCGCGAGCAGCACGAAGAGCGTGGCGAGCGCGGCGAACCGGGCCAGGACGAGGACCCGCCACCCCCACTGGTCGACGCCGGCCGCCATGACGACCTCGCTGAGCCACTGCGACGTGCGCCACGGAGCGACCGGCGCGGCCAACCACTGCGCGCCGAGGCCGGAGACCCGGTGCTCGGCAAGGATCTCGCGCCCGAGCGCTACGTGGAGCAAGGAGTCGAAGTCGATGAGCGCCCGGCTGCTCGTGAGAATGGTCCCGATGGCAGCGGTCGCGAGGACGACGTGGAGCGGGCTCGCCGCAGCAAGCCGGCGTCGTGGAACGATCTGCGCCGTCGAACGTGCGCCGCCGTCGCCCTGCGTGTGCTGGGCGTCGTGGTGGCCGGCCCCGCGCGCCGGTGGCTCCGGACGGGGGTTCCCGGAGCCACCGGACACGGTTCGCGTCGATGCCCGAGCCTCATCGATGGAATCGACCTGGGCCTTCACCGAACGGGGCCGGGCGAGCATGGTCGTTCGTCAGCAGGGCGACGCGGCCTGCGCCGAGACGCAGACGCTGGTCCGCTCGAACGTCGCCTTCGCCATGCCACCGAGGGCGAACACCGCGCCGACGATGAGGGCCGCGATCGCCGCGACCATCAGGCCGTACTCGACCGCGGACGCCCCGCGGTCGAGCAACGTGCGTCTGCAGCGGCGCCCACAACGGAGCACATGACGACGGAACATCATCAGCAGCCGGTCGTCCCCACGGCCTGGGTACTGATCGACGTGCACGTGTCGGTGAAGACGTTCTTCACGAGGGTACCGAGGCCGAAGACGATCGCGACGATGACGGCGGCGATCGCCGCAACCATGAGGCCGTACTCGACCGCCGTGGCACCTCGGTCCGCGGCCCGACGGCTGATCTTCCGGATGTAGGCGAGCATCTGCTGGGTGTCCTTTCAGGGTCTCCCGGGCGTTCTGCGCCGTCGAGAGCCTCTCATCTGCGACAGGGTTGTCCGGACCCGAAGGTCCGAAATCGGGAGAACGGCCGACCGGCTGGTCGGTCTCGTCGGCCTGCTGCGCGCGCGCCGCGGGCCCTGGGGGCAGTGACATGCTGTTTGCGTAACGAGTGAGCGACTGAGCGTGCTCTGCTGCGAAACTAGCAGCAGGAGTTACTGTGCGTGGTCGCTTCCCCGAGTTGGTCGTGGGATCACCCTGGGGGAGAAAACGACCGAACACAACGCACACTCGGCAGGATCGTCCGTTTGGACGAGGCCGGAGACGCCGTCCGGACGATTCCTCCCGGAGTGACGTAGCGTGACCGGCCGGGTCGACGTCAGCCGGTGCCGTCGTGCGGGGGCACGAGCCCGAGCCGGACGGCAGCCATGACGGCCTGGGCACGGTTCCCGGCGCCGAGCTTGTCGTAGATGTTCGCGACATGGGTCTTCGCGGTCGACTCGCTGATGAAGAGCCGGCGGGCGATCTGGGAGATGACGAGCCCGTCGACGAGGAGCTCGAGGACCTCCCGTTCCCGGGGCGACAGCCGCGGGCCCGCGGGTGCGTGCATCCGGCGCTGGAGGGCCTCGCTGAGGTCGCGCGCGGTGAAGGTGCGAGGGCTCGCCGCCGCGTGCCGTGCTGCTGCGACGACCTCCTCGGCGGGGGAGTCCTTGCCGACGAACGCGGAGGCACCGGCGTCGAGCGCCGCGAAGAGCTTCTCGTCCCCTGCGTGCATCGTGAGGACGACGATGCCGAGGTCCGGCACGCTGGCCCGGGCCCGCTGCGCGAGCGCGACGCCGTCGCCGTCCGGCAGCGAGATGTCGGTGACGAGCACGTCCGGGTTGAGAGCGCGCAGCGCCTCCGTCGCTTCGGTCACCGAGCCGGCCTCGCCGACGACCTCGAGGTCGCCCGCACGGTCGAACGCCCGGCGCAGACCCTCCCTGATCAGCTGGTGGTCGTCCACCAGCAGGACCGTGATCCGGTGCTCGTCACCACCCACGGTTCACCTCCCGCTCCGCGGCAGGCTGCGCAGGAGTCGGCCGAGGGAACTGTCGGCCCCCGCGCCACCTGCCCCTGCAGCCACCACTGCCTGGTCACTGGGATGTGAGTCTGTCACGGTCCGTCCTTCGTGGGGTACTTTCCCGCGGGTCCTCGCCCGGCGCAGGGCGATCTCCGGGTCGATGACGAGCTCGACCACCGTCCCGGACTCCTCGGGGCGGTCGCCGACGCTGAGCCGGGCGCCGATCCGCCGGGCTCGCTCATGCATGCCGGTCACGCCCATCCCGCCCATCCGGATGCCCTGGACGGGGGTGAAGCCGGTGTGCCGGTCCTGGAAGCCGCAGCCGTCGTCGGTGACCCGGATCTTGGCGCGCGGCGGGTCGACGACGACGGACAGCCACAGGTTCGTCGCCCGGGCGTGCTTGCGGACGTTCGTGACCGCCTCCTGGACGATTCGGAGGATCTCCACCTCGACCGCGACCGGCAGCCGGCTCGACGACTCGTCGGTCGAGACGTGGACGATCAGACCGGCCTGCGAGCCGACGCGCTGGACGTAGTCGGCGAGCGTCCGGGAGAGGCCGACCTTCTCGTCGACACCCGCGCGCAGGTCGAAGATCGACAGCCGGAGCTCGCTCACGAGCCCGCCGATGTGCTCGCGGAGCTTGCCGAGCCGTTGCGAGACCTCCGGGTCGGCGTCCCGGGCGATGTCGTCGACGAGGTAGCCCACCGACGCCATGTCCTGCGCAATCCCGTCGTGGATCTCGCGTGCGAGCCGGACCCTCTCGTCGTCCGTCGCGAGCCGCCGGACGTCGTCGAAGAGGAGCGCCGACGCGAGGCGCGGGCCGGCGGCGGCGACGGTGCGCCGGGCGACGTCGAGCTGGGCGTCCTGGAACGCCTCGCGGCCGGAGAGGACGAGAACGGCGACTACTCGCTCGCCCATGAGGACGGGCAGGGCGGCGCAGGACACGCCGTCCTGGGCGCGGCGGACGACGTCGGCCGCGACCCACGCATCCAGGACGACGGACTCGGCGCCGCTGCTCGGGTGCTCGCCGACGAGCGGGACCAGCCGGCCGGCGGGCGACTTCACGAGGACGGTGCCGGTCGCGCCGTCGACCTCGCGCGTCGTCTCGTCCACGAGCGCCGCGGCGAGCGTCTGCGGGTCCAGGCCGAGGCTGAGCTGCCGGGCGACGACGTGGAGCTCGGAGAGCAGCCGGTGCGCGTCGGCGTAGGCCGGCTCGGCGGCGACCGGGTCCGGGAAGAGGATGCGTCTCGCAAACGCGGCGACCAGCCCCACGGCGAGGAACAGCGGTACCCACCAAACGAGCTTCGCGGGGTCGAGCGGTGACCTGGTCGACCCCGCGCTGGTCGTGAGGCCTGCCGAGAGCAGGAGCACCGCCGAGGACAGGAGGGCGACCCAGAGGGCCGCGCGGACCCCCGCGACGAGGCCCGCGACGACGAGCGGGACGAGGATGAAGGGCAGGAAGAGGTCGGCCTTGCCGGCGAGCGACCCGACCACGATCGCGACGCCCACCCCCTCGGCGAGCGACTGGACCGCGCGGGGTATCCCCGCCGGGACCGGGATCGACGCGAGCGCGCCGATGAGAAGCAGGAGGAGGGCCGGGACGATCGCGACCCCGGGGCCGAGACCGTCGACGAGGCTCGTCGCGAGGGCGCACAGCGTCAAGATCGCTGCGCGGACGAAGAGCGGCACGTAGACGGTGTCCACCCGCAACGGAGCCATCACGCGCACAATCTTCCACACCGGCGCGCGCTCGGGGCAGCCTGTCGCCGTTTTGTCCCGGTCGTTCGGCGGATGGCGCGGCTCGTCAGAAAGCCCGATCGTCCCGCCGCTCACCGAGCCCGGGGTCCCTCGGCCGTTCGAGCGTCAGCCGCCGTCCTCCTCGGCGAGCGGCGCGAGGAGCCGGGCGAGCCGCCGCGTTGCGATCGCCGCCGAGAGCAGCCCGGCCGCCTCGTGGACCGGCCCGACGACGGCCTCGAGGTCGGTCCGGCCGAAGGGGCGCCCGTTGTGCGAGCGGGCGACGACGACCGCGGCGTTGACATCCGGGACCGGGACGGCGAGCAGGTGCTCCCAGCCGGCGAGCGGGGAGCCGACGAGCCGCGGCCGGACCGCCTCTGAGTCCCCGACGACGAGCGCCTGGCCGCCGAGGGCAACCTCGGTGACGAGCCAGTGCAGGGCGTCGAGCACGAGCCGGCGCTCGACCGGGCGCAGCCCCACGCCGCCGTTGACGCGCCATACCGCCCCGTCGGGGACGACGACGGCGGCGGCGTCCGCGCAGGCCCGCTCGACGACCCTCTCGGCGAGCACCTGACACGTGTCGCCGACCCCGAACAGCTCGGTGCCGCGCTCGTTGAGCGCCCGGACGAGCTCGCGGACGGACGGCGCGGTCCGGCGCTCGGCCGGCGCCCCGTCGACGGTGACGGGTGTGGCGTCCGGGTCGACCGTCACCGGGGCGGCTCCGGTGGCGGGCCGGTCGACCGGGGCATGCAGCGATGGGAGCGGGTCGTGCGTGGGCGGCGCGAGCCACAGCGGATGCCGGCCGACGTCCTGGTTGACGGTCAGCGGCGGCGGCGTGAGCGTCGCGGCAGGCGCACGCCGCGGGTAGCCCACCGGCCCGGCGGCCGCCGGGCCGGTGGGCGGCGGCGCCGACCGCAGGTCGGGCGCCGGCGGTGCCCAGGGCGGCGGGGACATCGGGGGAGCGGGAACGGCGCCGCCGCCCGGCGGCGACCACGAGGCGGCCTCGACCGGTGGCGGGAACGGTCCTGCGGGTGGCGGCCCGGGCGACGCCGCGTCCTCGGGGCTCTCGTGCTCGGTGTCCTCGGCGGTGTGCCCGTCGGTGTGCTCGGGGAGATGGCGTTCGGGGAGGACGTCCTCACGATCGGTGTCCGGGTGCGGGGGGCGGGCGCCATGGGGCGGGAGCAGCGGTGCGGGCAGGCCGAACTCGTCCTCGTCCCGGACGCCCTCGACGGGTCCGCGCGCCCCCGGTGCCGGCCGCCGCTCCGCCGGCTGCGACGGGCGGCTCCCCCAGAGCTCGCGGCGACTCGATGGCGGCGTCCGCCGATCGTCGGTGCGACTGCCGAACGCACCGAGCGCGCTGAGCTCGGGCGACGTGCCGCCGGTGCCGAGGCCCGTGCTCGCCCGCTCGCCGAGCCGGCGCTGCAGCGCGCTCGGCTGCTGTGCCGGAGCGGCGGAACGGCCGAGGATCGCCCGCCGCCGGGCGAGCATCGCCCTGGCGTCCTCGCCCGACCTGCGGTCCTCGTCCTCCTCGACGTCCCGGGTCCAGCCGGTCACCGCTGCCTCGTGGAGTGCGCGGACGTCGACGGCGCCGTTGTCCGGTGCGGCCACCTGCGGCTGGTCGGCCGCCGGAACGGTCGTCTCCCCCGCCACGTGACCCACATGATCATCGGCGGATTGGTCGGCGAGGTCGTCCGTCCGGGCGTCGGCCCGTTCGAGGGCGAGGTCGTGGGCGATGTCGGCGAGGTCGTCGGCGAGGTCGTCGACCCGCTCGGTGCGCAGCCCGGCGTCCGGCTCGGTGCCGGGGTCCGGGCCGGAGCCGGCCGCCGGCGCCGCCGTTCTGGCCGCGAGCGGGTCGGGCACCACTCCACCGGCGGGGTCGGCGGAGCGGACCGCCGTGGCGGGGGAGAGGACCTCGGCGAGGATGTCCGCCCGCAGGTCGGACCGCGACGGGAACGGTGGCGGAGTGGCGACCGGCGGGAGCGGTCCGCGCTCGCTGACGTCGACGACCCGGGCCGCGGCCGGGGGCTCGGCCACCGGGAGCAACTCGTCGACGGAGCCCTCGTCCCGGGCGACGGCAGGCGTGTTCCCGATGGGCGCGGGCAGGGGCTCGGCGTCCGGAACGTCCAGCGGGGCGGCGTGCCGGGCGAACACGCCACGACGGCCACCGTGCGGGTCGCCCTCGCTCGGCGACGTCGCGACGATGGCCGGCCAGGCGTGGAGGACGGCGTCGAACGACGGCATCGACTCGGCCGGGACGGCGCCGCCCGACGTGTCGGTGAGCGCCTGGTCATCGTCCTGGTCGTCGTCATCGTCCTGGTCGTCGTCGTTGTCGTCGTCGTGCACGTCGTGCGTCGTGAACGTCGTGAACGTCGTGAACGTCGTGAACGTCGTGAACGTCGTCTTCGTCGTGAACGTCGTGAACGTCGTCCTCGTCGTGAACGTCGTCATCGTCAACGTCGTCGTGGTCCGTGCCGCCGACCGGTTCGTCGTCGTGGCCGGCGTCGGGCGCCGGGTCGCCGAGCGTCGCGGCGGGCCCCTCGTCGTCGGGATCTGCCCGGCCCGTCCACGAGGGCCCGGCCGCTCCGGGCCGGCTGAGCACGGTGGCCTCCAGGTCGAGGACCTGCTCCGTCGGCGCGGGCAGGCGGACGTCCACCCGCTGGTCGACGGCGCCCGCAGCGGCGCCGGACGGCGGCGTCCAGTCGACGGCCTGCTCGACCGGGGTGAGGAACGCTGCCGGGAGGTCGACGACGTCGGGATGAGCCGGCAGGCGGGCGCCCGGCGGCGCAGCCAGCACGAGGAGGTCGGCGCCCTCGGCGGCGGCCTCGGCGGCCTCATCGTCCTGGACGCGCTCCGCGTCGTCGTGCCCGAGGAGCTCGGAGCCGTCGACCGAGGCGTCGGCCGAATCGTTGTCGGCGGCGTCGGCCGGGTCGTGGGAGTCGTGAGTCGCCCGGCCGTCGGGCTCGCGGACGTCGCCTCGCTCCTCGGCGGCCGTCGCCTGGTCGGCTGTGACGTCGGCACCGACGGCTGGGTGGGCGTCCTCGGTGGCGGCGGGCTCGTCCGGGTCGCCGGGTCTGGTCGCCGGCCAGGCGTCGGGACCGCCCGCGATGGCACCGCCCGGTGCCGCCAGCGTCGAGAGGTCGAGTGCGACCGTGAGCGCCTCGTGGGGGCCGATCGGGCGGGCGGGCACGAAGAGGTTCGCGGGCTGGCGGCCCCGGTCGTCGAGCCACCAGTTGAACTGGCCGGCGTCGTCCGGGAGCTCCGGCGGGAGCACGGGCGCGAAGGCGGCCACGGTGTCGATGCCCATCTCGCCCGGTTCTGCAGCCCCGCTCGCCGCGGACCCGTCCTCCCCCGAGATCTCCGTCACCGGCTCCGCGACCTCCTCCTCGATCGTCGGCCGGACGGTCGGGTCGGCCCCGGTCTCGTCGGCCGTACCTCCGTCGCCGTCCGCACCGCCGTCACCGTCCGCACCCGTGCCCGGGCCTCGCCGTCCGTCGCCCGCAACGGACTGCGCGTCCGCGACCTGCGGGGTCTCGAGGTCCGACGCAGCCCCGACGTCCGGTGCGGCGACATCGGTCGGCGCGACCGGCTCGGGACCTGCCCTCGAGGCGTCGCGCTCCTCGTGCCCCCCGGCCACGTCCGTGTCGGCCGTGAGCGTCGCGGCGGCGTCCTCGGCCGGCCGGGGGTCATGCCTCGGCGCCGGCGGCGCATCGGTCGGACCTGACCACGGGGGCCGTTCGTCAGGAGGTGGTCGCCAGCTCGGACCGGCGGCCGGGAGGGTGAAGCCGGGCGGCGGTGCGATCCCGGGGAAGCCGGTGGGCAGGGGCCGGGCCTGCGCGGTCCCGCCGGCCAGCACGGCGCCGGGGCGCCGCTGCGGCGGCCCGGCCGGGGGCGGCGCGTCGGCGAGTGCCGGCGCGGGTACGCCGATCGGTGTATGCGGCACACCGCGGGCGCGGGCGACCGCTGGGACGCCGGATGCTGCGCGGCGACCGGACTCCAGCCGCTCGATCCCGGTGAGCAGCGCCGTCCGGGTGATCGGCAGGGGCACGACGACGACGCCGGGCAGGTCGAGCGCGGCGAGGCCGGCCCAGGCGGGCTGGTAGCCCGAGACGATGAGCAGCGGGACGCCGCTGCCGCGTCGCCGCAGCGAGTCCAGCACCGCGACGGCGGTCGCCGGCTCGCCGACGTCGAGGACGACGACGTCGATCCGGGGGTCCGGTTCGAGGGTCTCGAGCTCCTCTGCAGGGTGCTCGACGACCTCGTGGGAGTCGGCGAGACGCAGTGCGAGGGCCATGGACCGGGAGACGACGAGGAGCCGGGCCATCAGAGGGTGCCTCGCAGGTTGTCGAGGATCGTGATCACCGCCGGGCCCAGGATGATGAGGAACAGACAGGGAAGGATACAGAAGATCAGGGGGAACAGGATCTTCACCGGCACCTTCTGGGCGGCCTCCTCGGCCGTTTGGCTCCGCTTCGTCCGCATCTCCTTGGCCTGGACGCGCAGGACGTTCGCGACCGGGATGCCGAACGCGTCGGCCTGCACCATGGCGCCGACGAACGACTGGAGCTCGGCGACGTCGGTGCGCTCCGCGAGCCCGCGGAGTGCGTCGACGCGGCCGGTGCCGATCTGCATCTCCTGGAGCACCCGGGTGAACTCCTGGGCGACCGGGCCGCCGGTCTTGCGGGCGACCTGCGCGACGGCCGCGTCGAAGGCGAGACCCGCCTCGACGGAGATCGTCAGCAGGTCCATGGCGTCCGGCAGCTCCCGGCGGATCCGGTCGGAGCGGTCGTGCACCTGCTGGTAGAGCCACAGCGACGGGCCCGCCCAGCCGACCGCGGCGAGGGCGAGGGCCGTGAGCAGCGCGGCGAGGGGGCCGCCACCGAGGACGAGAGCGACGAGCGGCCCGAGGACGGCCCCGACGAGGGCGAAGAACGCCTTGAGCCCGAGGACCCGGTCGGCGTCCCAGCCCGGCGGGTTACCCGCGAGGTCGAGCCGGCGGCGGATCCGGGTGATCCGCTCGTCCGGGGTGAAGCGCCGCCCCACCCCCACGAACGAGGCGAGGAGCGGATCGAGGACCCGCTCCGAGAACGGCCGTGCGAGCTCTTGGGCACGCATGTCCCGCGGGACGGTGTGGACGGTCTCGATGACGGCGAGCGACCTCTCCACGCCGGTCAGCCCGACCTGGCGCAGGGCAACCCACAAGAACGCGAGGACCAGCGCGACGAAGACGAGCCCGAGACCGACGACGAGGAGCACCTGGCTGCTCACGTCACACCTCGATCCGGACGACGCGGCTGATCCAGAACGCACCGACGGCGAGGAGCAGCGCGGCGAGACCGATCATGAACCAGCCGATGGGCTTGGCGACCATCGGCTGCACGTACTCCGGCTTGACGACGACGAGATAGACGCCGAAGAGCAGCGGGAGCGAGCCGAGGATGATCGCGGACAGCCTGCCCTCGGCGGAGAGCACCTTGACCTGGCGGCGCAGCCGCTGTCGCTCGCGGATCGTGTCGCCGACGGTGGAGAGCAGCTCGGCGAGGTTGCCGCCGACCTCGCGCTGGATCCTGATCGCCATGACGACCCAGGAGAAGTCGCGGCTGTCCATCCGGGTCGCGATGCCCTCGAGCGCATCCTCGACGGAGCGGCCGAGCCGGCATCTCGACGAGAGCGCGGTTGAACTCGGTCGATATCGGCGGCCGGCCCTCGCGGACGACCGTGTCGAGGGCCTGCGGCAGCGAGTACCCGGCCTGCAGGCTGCCCGACGAGCAGCTGCAGCGTGTCCGGCAGCTGGACGAGGAACGCACTCTCCCGACGGTCCTTGCGGAACGTGAGGAAGAGCCAGGGTCCGACGAGGCCGAGGAGGAGCCCGAGGACCGTCGCGACGAAGCCGCCGCGCGGACAGCAGGAGGAACAGAACCGCGACCGCCGACGGCGACCCCGACCTGGACGAGGAGCCATTCCGCGGTCCGCAACGGCAGGCCCGCCGCCTCGAGCCGGCCGTCGATCGTCGCGTCGAGGCCGCGGCTGCGCGTGACCCGGCCGGCGAGCCCGACCGCACCCCGCGCGATCGCGGTATCTCCGAGGACGGACGACGACGGCACCGCGGTCGATTCCTGTCCGCCGGGCCTGCCGGCCGGTCAGGGTGTAGATCGAGAGCCGGCGCCGGAACTGCTCCTGCGGGCTCTGCGCCCGGGTCGCGGCCCCGAGCAGGACGGCGGCCGTCGTGGCGATCCCGACGAAGACGAGTGCGAGCCCGACAGGCAAGGGCGAGCGACCCGGTCACCGGAAGCCGCCGGGAGGCGCGAACGTCGCGGGGTCGAGGGTGATGCCCTGGGCGGCGAGTTCGTCCATGAACGTCGGCCGCAGCCCGGTCGCGCGCAGCCCCCCGAGCGCCCGGCCGCCCTCGTCGAGGCCGGGACGATGGTCGAAGACGAACAGGTCCTGCATGGTGATGACGTCGCCCTCCATGCCGACGACCTCGGTGACGTGCGTGATCCGGCGGGAGCCGTCCTTGAAGCGGGCCTGGTGGACGATGAGGTCGATCGCGCCGGCGATCTGCTCGCGGATCGCCCGCATCGGCAGGTCCATCCCGGCCATCAGCACCATGGTCTCCACCCGGGAGAGGACGTCGCGCGGGCCGTTGGCGTGCACGGTGCAGATCGACCCGTCGTGGCCGGTGTTCATCGCCTGGAGCATGTCCAGCGCGGCGGCGTCCCGGATCTCGCCGACGACGATCCGGTCCGGCCGCATCCGCAGCGCGTTGCGGACGAGGTCGCGGATCTTGCACCTCGCCCTTGCCCTCGATGTTCGGCGGACGGGACTCCAGCCGGAGCACGTGGTCCTGGTGGAGCTGCAGCTCCGCGGCGTCCTCGATGGTGATGACCCGCTCGTCGGCCGGGATGAAGCCCGACAGCACGTTCAGCGTCGTCGTCTTGCCGGCGCCGGTACCGCCGCTCACGAGGATGTTGCAGCCGGCCGCGCACGCACGCGGCGAGGAAGTCCGCGACCGGCGCGGGTCAGGGTGCCGAACGCGACGAGGTCGTCGACCGTCGAGCGGGTCGGCGGACGAACTTGCGGATCGTGAGCAGCGAGCCGTCGACGGCGAGCGGCGGGATGATCGGCGTTGACCCGGCTGCCGTCGGGCAGCCGGGCGTCGACCATCGGGCTGGACTCGTCGACGCGGCGCCCGACCCGGCCGACGATCTTGTCGATGGTGCGGCGCAGGTGGTCCTCGTCGGCGAAGTGGCCGTCGACCGGGTAGAGCCGGCCGGCGCGCTCGACGAAGATCTGGTCGCGGGCCGTTGACCATGATCTCGGTGACGTCGGCGTCGCGCAGGTACGGCTCGATCGGGCCGTAGCCGAGGATGTCGTCGGCGATCTCCTGCGCGATCCGGGCGCGGTCGGCGGCGGTGAGCGGGGTGTCGCCGCCGGCGAGCACCTCCTGGAGGGTCTGGCGGACCTTCTGCTCGAGGTCGGCCTGGGTCAGCCGGGCGTCGTAGAGCTGCGGGCCCAGGGTCTCCAGCAGCGCCTGGTGGACCTCGCGCTTGAGGTCGGCGAAGGGGTCGTCCGGGGCCGGCGGGCTGCCGCGGCCCGGTTGGCGGGCGCCCTGGCCGGCGTCCGAGGGCGGGTCGACCTGCGGCGCGGTCCAGCCGGGCCTGGGCGAGTCGGTCGGCGAGGCTCATGTCGGCTTCCTCCGGCGCAGCGAGTCCGCGCCGGTCGGCGCGGAGCTCGGGCGGGCACGCCTGTCGTCGGGCGCCGGGATCTGCTGCCCGAGGATGTGGCGCTCGGCGAACGCCCGGATCGCCGAGGCTCACCGGGTGCCGCGGGTCGTCGAGCACGATCGGGACGCCCCGGTTGATCGACGCCGGGACGTCGCGCGAGCTCGGGATCTCGGCGGCGATCGGTGACTGCGCAGCGTCTTCTCCACCTCGCTGATCGCCAGGCCCGACCTTGGAGTCCGCCCGGTTGAGCACGACCCGCCAGCGCTCCCGCGGGTAGTTGAGCAGCGTCCATCGTCTCGAGCGTGAGCTTGAGGTTCTTCAGGGCGGGGATGTCGAGCGTCGCCATGCAGCGCGATGACGTCGGAGAGGTCGAACGCCGCGAGCACCTGGTCGTCGAAGGCCGGCGGGGTGTCGACGATGACGTAGTCGAAGTGCGCCCGGAGCAGCTCGAGGATGTGCGCGACGAGGGACGCGGGGATGGACTCCGCGCTGCCCGGCTCGACCGGCGCGACGAGCGTGGTCAGGCCCGGGGAGTGCGGGGTGAGCAGCGCCTGGACGGCGGTGAAGTCGACGTTGCCGCCGAGCGGGACGGCGTCCGCGATCGTGTGCGCCGGGAACAGCTGCAGGGCGATCGCGACGTCGCCGAAGGCCAGGTCGAGGTCGACGAGGCACACCTGGCGCCGGCCGCGGTCGGCGAGCGTCGCGGCGAGGTTCGTCGCGAGCGTCGTCTTGCCGCACCCGCCCTTGGCGGAGAACACCGTGATGATCCGGCCGCGCGGCCCGTGCCCGCCGTCGGAACCGGGGGCCGCTGTCTCCCGCAGCGCCGCGGCGAAGGTCTGGAGCTGCCGGACGGCAGCCGTTGAGCCGGAGAGGTCGCGTTCGTCGACGACGTCCCGGACGCCGGCCCGCAGCGCCTCGGCGAGCAGGCCGGTGTCGATCCGCTGCCGGACGAGGATCACCGACAGGGTCGGCCGGGAGACCCGCAGGGCTGCGCTGAGGCGGAACGCCGACCCCGTGTCGACCGACGGTCCGAGGACGACGACGTCCTCGTAAAGGTCCGTCTCGACCACGGCCCGCAGCGCCTCGAGCGACGTGACGACGCGAGCCTCCCCGACGGCGCCGCGCAGAGCGTCGGCCGTCGCCGGGTCGAGGTCGCAGATCGTCGTCATGCAGGCGGCTCCAGAGGTGAGCGGGTTGTCGGAGTCGGGCGTGGGTCAGCGCGTCGTCAGTCGACCTGGATGTCCTTATCGTCGTACGTCCGCCGGGTCGGGGCCGCGCCGGGCCCCAGCAGGGCGAAGTAGATCTCGCCCGCGGCCTGGGCGACGAGGATCGGGCCGGCCTGGTCCGGCTCCACGAGAAGGGTCACCAGCGACTGTGAGCCGCTGTCACCTTTGGACCCGTTCGTGCCGCCGTTCGTCACCAGCGTCCCGCTCGTTCCCGTGGTCAGCACCGTGACCGGAGACATCAACAGCCGAGCCTCGTGCCGCGCCTTCCCCGTCGCGTCGTCGGCGTCGACGACGAAGAGGGCGACCTTCGCGCCGGGCCGCAGGAAGCTCGACACCCTGGCCGGGTCCTCGACCTCGAGTGTCAGTGCGACCATGCCTGGTTGGACACCGAGGTCCGTCGGCTTCTGCACCGTCCCGGCGAACTGGCTCGATGCCACCGGGACGAACGCCGGAAGGTCACGGGTGGCGACTTTCCCCCGGATCTGGGTGAAGGCTGTGACGTACTGGCCCTTGGCCAGCGCCGTCCTGTCGACGGACACCCGGTCGAAGAGGCCCTCGGACACGCCGGTACCCGCCTGGATCGGCACTTTCGGGGCGAGTACCGCCGCCGTTCCCTCGCTGCTCGTCGTGCTGCCGGACGTCGACCTCACGTAGAGGAAGAGCACGCCCGTGCCGATCGCGGCCAGGAGCACGGCGGCGACGAGCAGGATGGTGCGGCGTCCCATCGGGCTCCTTCTCGGGCGTTCGTCGGGCGTGGCCCGCACGCTCGCGGCGTCAGGCCTGTCAGCTGCTCATGGGTCGGCCCGACGGGCGCCGGCGCCCGGTCGGTGCTCGGATCGGGGCTTCCGGTTCATCGCTGGACCGCCCGTGACGTTACCGCGAACGGGGGGACACGCCGAACGCGGGCCGTACAAGGCCGATCACTATGGGCATTGGTGGTCCGGGTGGTCGCACAGCGTGGCGACGAGGACGGCCTTCCTGGGCACCGACATCGGGAGCACGACATCCGGGTCGCCGTTCCTCGGTACCCAGTCGCCGCCCTGCACGTACCCGGGGTCGACCACCCAGCCGCGGATCCCGACGACCTGCAGGGACGGGGTGACCATGAGACCGCGCAGGGGACGGCCCCGGGAGTCCCGCGTCCTCACGTCGGACACCCAGAAGTAGGTGAACCCGACGACGGCGTAACGCTTGGACGCGTCCGCCGGAGGGGTGGCGTCGATCACGGGCACGAGGAGCAGCCGCGGGCAGTCGAACACCGAGGGCGTCACCTGCCGGGCATACGTCGGGTCCGCGGCGAGCCCGGACCGGATCCTGGCGCGCAGGCCCGTCGTGCTCACCGTCGAGGTCACCAGGCCGTTCGATCGGGTGAAGAGATCCGTCTGGTCGAACCCGCCGCCGAGGCCGGAGATCGAGCCGACCTGCCCGCTGCACCGGCTGCGGAGCCGACCGGGCCGGGTGGGGTCGGTGCTGAGCCACGCCTGGGTGAGCGCGTCCGCGGTCGTGCTGACATCGCCTCCCGACGTGAGCGGCACACAGTTCGCACCGTCAGGGGCCGGGTCACCGACCGTCGCGGGGACCGCCTCGCCGTTCACGGCCGGGTCGTCGCACGCCACGTCCCTGTCGGGCAGCACCTGCCCGCGGGGGCGGGCGCCGAACGGGACGAGCCGGGTCGCCAGCCCGCCGGCCACCGCGTCCCGCGTCGAGTCGGCGGGGTCGAGCGCGGCGGCGTCGACGACGCCCCGGCCCGTGGGCACGGTGTCGCAGTCGCCCGACGCCGACCCGGTCGGCGCCGGGTAGTCCAGGGTCGCGACGCTGGAGGTCCACGTCCTTGTGCCGTCGTCGTAGACCCACCAGACCGGGACCGGTCCGAACGCTCGGTTGGAGCTGAGATCGGGTGTCCGGAACGTGACGCGCCAGGTCCCCGGCCCGTCCGGATCCACGGCCTCGGTCGTGGCGGCATGGGCGGCGTCCATCATCCCGACGTACACGGTCACGGCGGCGGGATCGACGACCGCCGGTGGCGTCGTCCCGAACTGCGCTCCCGTCATCGTGAACGAACGTGGGTTGTTGTCGGACAGGTTGGGGTCACCGTCACCGTCGGTGTCGTCGACGACGACACCGGTGCCGGCGTCGACCGCCCAGTCGCCGAACAGGTAGCCCGGGTCGGCTGCAGGGGGCTGGGGGAAGGACGACGCGCTGGTCCGCGGCACGGTCCGCAGGCAGAGCGCCCGGAGCGTGCTGTTCTGATTGTTCCGCAGATCCTGCACCGTCAGGTAGTACGGCGAGTACGGCGAGCGTGCCGACAGGCTGCCCGCCCGGAGAGCCATGTCGCTGTCCGCCGGGTACGGGAGCCCGCGCCGGGCAGTGGCGGAGGACGCGACATTCGTGTGGTCGATTCCGGCGGCCTGCGCGAGGCCGAAGTCGACGCGGACGGGAGGCGTCCGCACCGTCACGACCCGCGGCAGGAGGTCGGGGTCGCTGATGTCCGGGTAGTCGGACGCCGGGCTGTACCCGGTGCTGACCGCTCCGTCGGCCGGGTCGGCGTTCGTCGCCCAGCCGGACAGGGCGGCGCTCTCGCACCCCGCGGCGGTCGCCCCCCACTGGTCGCGCCGGTTGCCGTCGCTGCAGAGCACCCGGACGGCGGCGTCGACCACGGCGGCGTTGTCGAATGGCCCGCTGGCGTCCTCGGGGAGCAGGGCGGCCGCGGCGAGCGCCGACGACTGCGCGGCGGACTGCAGGCCGGCCCGTTCGGCCCAGACCGACCCGAGGTCGACCGTCAGGGCTCCGACGACGAGGAGCACGCCGGAGATGAGGATCGCCACGAGCACCGCGACGACACCGCGGTCCGACGGGTCGTCGGGGCACCGGTCCAGCCGGTGCAGCCGGAGCGGGCGCGCCCTCGTCATGGGCATTGCGTCGTGATCCCTCCGCTCGGAATGTTCTGGACGTCCGCGGTCGCCGTCCGGGTGATCGTGCCGGGCACGGGGATGAGCGGCACGAGCTGCTGCGGCGTGAACGTGAACCGGACCGTCACGGTCGAGTCCGCGGACCCTGGGAGGTCGAAGTCCGCGTCGACGGCCGGGCTCAGGTCCGAGGTCACCCCGAACCCGGCGGCGCGCGCGAGGACCGCGTCGTGCCAGGTGTCACAGTCCTCGATGCCCTCTGCGGCCCATTCGGCGCCGTCCTGCGCCGTCGCGGCCGCCCCCAGCGCCTCGTAGAACACGAAGCCGTACTGGATGATCCCGAAGATGAGCAGGAAGAGCGGCAGCGAGACGAGGGCGAACTCGACGGCGGCCGCGCCACGGTCCTCGGGGGGCCGCGCCGGGGCGCGGGCGACCGCAGACCGCGCCGAGCCACCGCTGCGCCACATCGCTCGTCACCCGCTCTTCGATCCTCGTGCCGTCGGACACACGCCCCCGTGATCCGCGGACAGTGTGCCCCACCGATGTGTCCGTTGTCCGTCGGCACCGGACAGACCGGTACCGATCCGTTGCATTCGGTCCTTGCGCCCGGTGCATTCGGTCCTTGCGCCGGACGGCGCCGGGACCTCGTCCTCCCGCGGCCGGGCGGCGGGCGGCGTCAGGCGTAGATCCGTTCCACCTGCTCGGCGAACTCCTTGAGCACGACCGCCCGCTTGAGGCTGAGCTTCGGGGTGAGGTGCCCGGCCGCCTCGGTGAAGTCGGTGTCGAGGATGAGGAAGGCCCGGATGGACTCGGCCTTGCTCACGGCCTGGTTCGCGTGGTCGACCGCCCGCTGCACCTCGGCGCGGACGTCCGGGTCCTGGGCGGCCTGCGCGACGTCCAGCGGTGGCTTGCCGCTGTTCGCGAGCCACGTCGGGAGCATCTCGGCGTCCAGCGTCACGAGCGCTGCGACGAAGGGCCGCTGGTCGCCGACCACCATGCACTGCGAGATGAGCGCGTGGGCCCGGAGCCGGTCCTCGAGGATGCTCGGCGCGACGTTCTTGCCGCCCGCGGTGACGATGATCTCCTTCTTCCGACCGGTGATCCGGACGTAGCCGTCCTCGTCGATGTCCCCGAGGTCCCCGGTGTGGAACCAGCCGTCCCCGAGCGCCTCGGCGGTCGCGGCCGGGTTGTTGAAGTACCCCTTGAGCACGTTGAATCCGTTGACGAGCAGCTCGCCGTCGTCCGCCACCCGGACCGTCACCCCGGGCAGCGGCAACCCGACACTGCCGATCTTGATCTTCTCCGGCGTGTTGACGGTGCACGGCGCCGTCGTCTCGGTGAGGCCCCAGCCCTCGAGCACGGTGACGCCCACCCCGCGGAAGAAGTGCCCCAGCCGGGTACCGAGCGGGGCGCCGCCGGAGACCGCGTACTGGATCCGCCCGCCGAGCGTCGTCCGGAGCCGGACGTAGACGAGCCGGTCGAAGAGAGCGTGCCGCAGCCGCAGCGTGAGCGGCACCCGGCCGGTGTCGAGGGCCCGGCTCCAGGCGATCGCCGTGTCCGCCGCGGCGTGGAAGATCCGGCCCTTGCCGCCCGCCTCCGCGGTCGCCTCGGCCGAGTTGAAGATCTTCTCGAAGACCCGCGGGACGGCGAGGACGAACGTCGGCTGGAACGCGCCGAGGTCCGCGACGAGGTTCTTCACGTCGGCGCTGTGGCCCATCCGGGCGCCGGCCGCCACGCACAGCACCTGGATGAAGCGCGCGAAGACGTGCGCGAGGGGCAGGAAGAGCAGCGTGCTCGCGCCGTCGATCGACACGACGTGGCCGAGCCGGGCGACGGCGTTCGTGGCGAGATCCCCGAAGTTCGCGTGGGTGAGCTCGCAGCCCTTGGGGCGACCCGTCGTCCCGGAGGTGTAGATGATCGTCGCGATCGAGGCGCCCGTGAGGTGCCGGCGACGCCGCGTGATCTCGTCGTCGGCGACGTCGCTGCCCGACGCGCCGAGCATCTCCACCGCCCCGGCGTCGAAGGCCCAGACGTTCCGCAGCGCCGGCAACGTGTCCCAGACCTCGGCGACCGTGGCGGTGTGGTCGTCGGTCTCGGTGAAGACGGCCACCGCGCCGGAGTCGGACATTATCCATGACACCTGCTCGGCCGACGACGTCTCGTAGATCGGGACCGTCACCGCGCCCGCGGACCAGATCGCGAAGTCCGCGAGCGTCCACTCGTAGCGGGTCTTCGACATGATCCCGACCCGGTCCCCGGGCTGGATGCCCGAAGTGACGAGGCCTTTCGCGAGTCGGACGACCTCCGCCTCGAACTGCTCTGCCGTCACGTCCTGCCACTCACCGCCCGACCGGCGGGAGAAGAGGACGCTGTCGGCCTGGTCCCGGGCGGCACGGACCACGAGGTCGGTCAGGTTGTCGGCCGGATCCGGCGTGACGATCGCGGGAACGCTGGACTCGCGCACGGGGGGCTCCTCGGGACGGGCGGCTTCGGCGACGGTCGGCACCGGTGCGGACGTCGGACTCGATCCGCGGGGGTCGGCGACCGGGTGTGCCGTCCCGACGACGATAACCACCCTGGCGCCCCCGGTCAGTACCGCGGGGCAGGGTGGGCCGGTCAAGCCCCGGGGCGGTCGCGCCGAGACATCCCAGCGTGACCGCTGCGACGAGGTGCCCGCGCTGCGCTGCCCGGCTGCACCCGGACGATGCGTGGTGCGGGCAGTGCCACGTCGACCTGCGGCCCGCACCGGCATGCCCGCCTCCGGAGATACCGGCCGGTCCCGCGGCCGCCGTCCGGGACGACCCCGCGGCCGCGAGCGTGGCCCTGGCCGACCGGTGGGCCGAGCGCCTCGCCCAGAGCGAGCGCGGCTCGGGTCTGCCCAGGCGGCCGTCCCTGACCTCGACCCGCGGCGGGCGCGCCGGCTTCGCAGCCGGCGTGGGGCTCGCCGTCCTCGCCGTCCTGCTCCTCGCGATGGCGGTCGCCGGCGCGTTCCTCTGACCGCCCCGGTGACCGCGCCGGCCCACCGATTCACCCGGGCCCCCGCCGACGCGTTGCCCGAGGACGTCCGGCGCCCACGTCGCGACGGTCGACCCGGGCGCCCGCCGAGCGGGACGGCCGCGCGCTCGCCCGACTCTCAGGCCGGCCGTCGCGGCTCTTCGCAGGGACGTCGGCCAGGGCGGGCGAGCACCGTGTGCGCGAGGCGACCGGACGGTAGCCTGCGATCGCCCGCCCCCTTACGGACCCGCAGCCGAGGAGCCGCCATGGCCGACCGCACCGAGTCGCGCATCGTCGTCGACGCGGCCCCCGGCGACATCCTCGACGTCATCGCCGACTTCGACGCCTACCCGGACTGGACCGGCGCGGTGCAGCAGGCGTTCGTCCTCGAGGAGTTCGAGGACGGCTGGGCGAGCCAGGTCCGGTTCACCCTCGACGCGGGCGTGCTCAAGGACACCTACACCCTCGCCTACGAGTGGGACGTCGACGAGTACGGCACGGGCACGGTCTCGTGGACCCTCGTCGAGGCGACCGTCCTCAAGGCGATGGACGGCACGTACCGGCTCCAGGAGGCATTCGACGGGGGCACCGAGGTGACGTACGCGCTCGCGGTCGACCTGCGGGTCCCGATGCTGGGGATGCTCCGCCGCAAGGCGGAGAAGGTCATCATCGACACGGCTCTCAACGAGCTGAAGAAGCGGGTCGAGGGCTGACCCGTTGCGCCTGCAGCTGCTGACCGGCAAGGGCGGCGTCGGAAAGACGACCGTGGCAGCCGCGACCGCCCTTCACGCGGCGCGGTGCGGCGTCAAGACCCTCGTCGCGTCGACGGACGCCGCGCACTCGCTCGCCGACGCACTCGGCGCGGCCGTGGGTGCCGGGCCTACCGAGGTCGTCGACGGGCTCTTCGCCCAGCAGGTCGACGCGCGGGCCCGTGGCGAGCGGTCGTGGCGGGAGGTCCAGGAGTACCTCCTCGGCGTCCTCGACGCCCTCGGGGTCGACCCGGTCGCCGCCGAGGAGCTCACCGTCCTGCCGGGCGCCGAGGAGGTCCTCGCGCTCCTCGAGGTCCGGGACCAGGTCCGCGGCGGCCCCTGGGACCTCGTCGTCCTCGACTGCGCGCCGACCGCCGAGACCCTCCGCCTCCTCGCGCTGCCCGAGGCGCTGAGCCGCTACGTGGACCGGATGATGCCGCTCGAGCGCCGGGTCGCGCGCGCCCTCGCCGGCGGGGCGCGGGCGAGCCGGTGTCGTGGCGGCGAGCCGGGCGGCCGGGGCGGCCGGCCCGGGCGCACGCTCGGCCGCAGCGGTCTGCCCGCGCCGCGGGACTCCGTCGTCGAGGCCGCCGAGCGGCTGCACGCCGAGCTCGCCGGGGTCCGCGACGTGCTGACCGACGCCGGCACCTCGGTGCGGCTCGTGCTCACTCCGGAGTCGGTCGTCGTCGCCGAGGCCCGCCGGACGTGGACGTCGCTCGCCCTGCACGGGTACCGGGTCGACGCCGTCGTCGCGAACCGCGTCATCCCCGCGCAGGGCCGGGACGCCTGGCGGGCCGGCTGGGCCCGGGCGCAGGCCGACCGGCTCGCCGACGTCGAGGCGTCCTTCGCACCGGTGCCGGTGCTCACACTGCCGTACGCCGCGGCCGAGCCCGTCGGGGTCGATGCGCTCGCCGACCTCGGCGAGGTGCTCCACGGCCCGCCGGGTGCAGGTGCGGCGGAGCGGCTGCTCGCCGTGCCGAACGGCGAGCAGCCGCTGCGGGTCGAGCGCTCCGGGCCGGAGTTCGTGCTCGTTCTCGAGCTGCCGCTCGCACGGCGCAGCGACCTCGAGCTCGGGCGCCGCGGGGACGACCTCGTCGTCGCCGTCGGCACCGCCCGGCGGGTCATCGCGTTGCCGAGCGCGCTGCGGCGCTGCCGGGTCGTCGGGGCGCACCTTCGGGAGGGCCGGCTCCGGGTCCGCTTCGAGCCCGACCCCGATCTGTGGCGGCCGCTGTGACCGGGGGTCCGATGTCCGGCGGTGCGGAGGCCGGCGGACGTGCGGAGGCCGGACGGCGGCTCGTCGACGAGGCGCTCCGGTTCGTGGACGCCGTCCGGGACACCGCGGGCCGGCCACGGCCCGGGTCAGACCCGGCGGGGTCGGCGGACGTCTTCGGGTTCGGCGACGTCCTCGGGGCCGACAGCGGCCTCGGCGCGCCGCACACCGGTCCCGAGTGCCGGGTGTGCCCGGTGTGCCGGGTCCTCGCCGCCGTCCGGACCTTGCGGCCGGAGGCCGTCGAGCATCTCGCGATCGCGGCCGCGGAACTCGCCAGCGCGTGGCGGGAGGCTGTCGCCGGGTCGCGGCCGGAGCCCGGCCCGCCGCCGGGCCGGGACCCCGAGCCGTCCGTCCAGCGCATCGACGTGACCGACTAGGGTCGCCCCGGAGGCACCGCCGGGCCTTGGCCCGGCCGAGGAGAGGCTGAGCGCGTGGAGCTGACCATCGGGGTCGACGTCGGCGGTACGAAGATCGCCGCCGGGGTCGTCGACGCCGCGGGCCGGGTCCTGGAGAAGGTCCGGATCTCGACGCCCGCCGCGACCGCCGAGACCGTCGAGGCGGGCATCGTCGAGGCGGTCCGCCGGCTCACGGCGCGCCACGTGGTGACCGCGGCCGGGCTGGCCGTCGCCGGGTTCGTCGACGAGAAGCGCTCGGTGCTGCGGTTCGCGCCGAACCTGCCGATGGTCGAGCGTCCGCTGCGTGCGCTCGTCGAGCCTCTCGTCGGCCTGCCCGTCGTCGTGGAGAACGACGCGAACGCCGCCGCCTGGGGGGAGTACCGGTTCGGCGGCGGCCGCGGTGTCCCCGACGTCGTCCTCATCGCCGTCGGCACCGGTCTCGGCGGCGGGATCGTCCTGGACGGGCGCCTCCTGCGCGGCGCCTTCGGCGGCGCCGGCGAGTTCGGGCACGTCCGGATCGTCCCCGATGGGCTGCCGTGCGGCTGCGGCAACCGCGGCTGCTGGGAGCAGTACACCTCCGGCTCAGCGCTCGTCCGGGAGGCGCGAGCGCTCGCACGCGTCGAACCGGACGGGGCGAAGGCCCTCCTCGAGCTCGCCGGCGGCACGCCGTCCGCGATCGACGGTGGCATGATCACCCAGGCCGCGGCCGCCGGCGACGAGACGGCCCGGTCGCTGCTCGCCGAGATCGGGCGTTGGCTCGGCGAGGGCATCGCGGACATCGCGAACGTCCTCGACCCGGCCGTCGTCGTCATCGGCGGTGGGGTCAGCGAGGCCGGCGACCTCCTCCTCGGGCCCGCCCGCGCGGCCTACGAGGCCCAGCTCGTCGCGGCCGTGCACCGCCCGCACCTGACGATCACGGCTGCCGAGCTCGGCAACGACGCCGGCCTCATCGGCGCGGCGGACCTGGCACGGCTGCGGTGAGCGCCGACGCCGTGGGTCCGCTCGCCGTCGGCGTCGACATCGGCGGCACGAAGGTCGCGGCCGGCGTCGTCGACGCGCGCGGCAGGGTGCTCGCGCGTGCTCGCCGGCTCACGCCGTCCCGGGACCCGAAGGCGGTCGAGGCGACGATCAGCGAGGTCGTCGACGAGCTCAGGGCCGACCACGAGATCGTCGCTGTCGGCATCGGCGCGGCCGGCTTCGTCGACGCCGAGCGGTCCCGGGTGATGTTCGCCCCGCACCTCGCGTGGCGCAACGAGCCGCTGCGGGACGCCGTGGCCGCCGTCGTCGGGCTGCCGGTCGTCGTGGAGAACGATGCGAACGCTGCCGCGTGGGCCGAATGGCGCTTCGGCGCCGGCCAGGGCGAGGACGCGTCTCGTCTGCGTGACGCTCGGCACCGGGATCGGCGGCGGGATCGTCATGCGACGGCAGGGTCCAGCGCGGCCAGTGGGGGATGGCGGGCGAGTTCGGCCACATGGTCGTCGTCCCCGACGGCCACCGCTGCGAGTGCGGCAACCGTGGCTGCCTCGAGCAGTACGCGTCCGGCAACGTGCTCGGCCGGGAGGCCCGGGAGATGGCGCGGGCGAGGTCGCCCGTCATCGTGCCGCTCGTGGAGCGGGTCGGCGGTGACGTCGACGCGCTCGTGGGGCCCGTCGTCACCGAGGCGGCGCGGGACGGCGACCCGGTCGCCATCGAGCTGTTCGAGGAGGTCGGCCGCTGGCTCGGAGTCGGGCTCGCCAACCTCGCGGCGGCGCTCGACCCGGGGATCTTCGTCGTCGGCGGCGGGGTCTCCGACGCCGGCGAGCTGCTGCTGCGCCCGGCCCGCGAGTCGTTCCGCCGTACGCTGACCGGCCGCGGCTTCCGGCCCGAGCCGCGGATCGTCAAGGCCGCTCTCGGTCCCGAGGCCGGACTCGTCGGAGCGGCCGACCTCGCCCGGGTCGGCTGACCCTGGGCGGGTCTGCATTGACGGCTGGCGCAGAGGGTCCGGACGGCGGTGCACCGCCGGGGCTCGGCGCGGACGGCGGCGTGGCCCTGCGGATCGTCTCGTGGAACGTCCGCGACCTGCTCGGCGACCCGCTCGCCGTCCACCGGGTGCTGCGCTCTCTCGCCCCGGACGTCGCCTGCCTCCAGGAGGTGCCCCGACGGCCGGGCTCCCGCTGGCGGGTCGCAGCGCTCGCCCGTGCGAGCGGGTTGCTCTGCGTCGCCGGCGGCCGGGCGTCCGGCGGCACGGCGCTCCTCGTGTCGCTGCGCGCCGAGGTCGGGGCCGTGCACGCCGTCCGGCTGCCCGTCGCCCGCCGGACCGCACGGACCCGCGGCGCCGTCGTCGCGGAGGTCGGGCTGCCCGGGACGTGCCGGCTCGCCGTCGCGACGGTCCACCTCGGCCTCGACGCGCAGGAGCGGGCGCGGCACTGCGACGCCGTCCGGGCGCTCGCCGTGGGCACCGGCCGCCCGGTCGTCGTCTGCGGCGATCTCAACGAGCGTCCGGACGGCCCCGCCTGGCGGGCTTGGGGGGACGGTG
Organism: uncultured Actinomycetota bacterium; assembly: GCA_963750565.1. Lineage (GTDB taxonomy): Bacteria > Actinomycetota > Actinomycetes > Actinomycetales > Kineosporiaceae > R-H-3. The sequence continues at coordinate 647,974 of CAVVRA010000005.1, forward strand.
TCGTCGACCCGCGCCCGGACGCCCCGCCGACGTTCCCGGCCCACGCCCCGCGGGCCAGGATCGACGCCGTCCTCGTCCCGCCGGACGTCGAGGTCCTGTCCTACGACGACGGCTGCGCCGCCCCGGACGACGTCCGCGCCGCCAGCGACCACGTCCCCGTCGTCGCCGTGCTCCGGCTGCCGCCGCGGAACTGACCGTGCACAGATCGCCCGCGGCACCCCGTCCGAGGGACCGCGCCTCAGACGACCGCGCCGTCGTCCGGCTCGTCGGGCGTCGCGCCGGGCATCCGGGCCACGAGGGTGACGAAGCCGCCGACGAAGGCGGCGAGGGCGGCGAGCAGGAGGGCCTTGGGCAGCTCCCGCCAGACGATCGCGGCGAGCAGGAGGAACAGGGGGCCGCCGAGCACGCCCGCCCACGCGAGCCGCGAGACGAGGTCGCCGCGGGGCAGCGGCGGCGGCTCGGGCGGCACGTAGCCCTCGTCGTCCGCGATGACCTCGCCCGGGGTCCCGAACCCGGCGGACGGGCCGGCGGCGACGACCTGGTGGGTCGGCTCCGGCTCGAGCTCCGGGACGTCCTTCCGGTCGTCCCGGTCGTCCCCGTCGGCCCATCCGCCCCCGGTCGTCGTCCGGCAGGTCCTCCGCGGCGGGCCAGCGGCCGACCTCGCCCGTCGGCTGCTCACGCAGCCCGGCGACGATCGCCGCGAAGGCGCTGTCGATGTCGAGCTCGGGCCGGTCGTCACGCTCGCCCTGCGGCGCCTCGCCGCCGTCGCGGTCGGGGTCGCTCGTCACGGCGTCCGCCCCCCGACGATGCGGTCGATGAAGTCCAGCGAGGTCTTGACGACGAGCTCGGCGTCGTGGTCGAGCGTTGCGACGTGGTAGCTGTCCTCGAGGACGACCTCGGTCTTGTCCGTCGACCGAACGCGTTCCAGGACGAGCGCGCTGCTCGACGCGGGGACCACGTGGTCCTCCGCGGACCGCATGAGGAGGAGCGGTTGGGTGATCTTCGGCAGGTCCGCGGCGACGAGGCGGTAGAGGGTGCTCAGCGAGTGCGCCGCGTGCAGCGGGGCCCGGTCGTACGCGAGCTCGACGACGCCCGCCTTCTTGATGTCGCTCGCGACCCCCGGGAAGGAGGGGACGACGTGCCGCAGCCAGGGCAGGAGCAGCGCGACCCGCCGGTCCTCGGTGAGCACGGCCGGGTTGACGACGACGACGCCCGCGACGTCGTCCGCGTGCACCTCGGCGAGCCGGAGCGCGAGCGCCCCGCCCATGGACAGCCCGGCGACGAAGACGTCGTCGCACGTCGCCCGCAGCTCGCTGAAGGTCGTGTCGACGGCGGTGTACCAGTCCTGCCAGCGGGTGCGGTTCATGTCCTCCCACCGGGTGCCGTGCCCCGGCAGGAGCGGCAGCCGCACCGTGTGGCCCGCGGCGGCGAGCGCGACGGCCCAGTCACGCAGACTCTGCGGCGTCCCCGTGAACCCGTGGCACAGGACGACGCCGACCCGTCCACCGTCGTGGTGGAAGGGCTCCGCGCCGGGCAGGACGCTCACGCCAGGTCTCCTCAGGGGCAGTCACGACGGCGCGCCGGGGCGGCGGCGTGCTGCCATCGTGACACGGCGCGCCGTAGGTGGTCGAGGGGGAGTGCGCGCCGGCGCACGTGTCCGCGCCGCGGGGACTGCAGCACTTGCGGAGCCACAGTCCGTAGAGTTCGCTCAGCGCTACTGCAGGAGCACGTCGGGCTCCGGCGCCGACGACGTCGAGGAGGTGCGCGGTGTTCTACTGGGTGCTCAAGCGGATTGTCCTCGGCCCGATCCTGCACGCGCTCTTCCGACCGTGGGTCAAGGGCGAGGAGCACATCCCCGGGACCGGCGGCGCGATCCTGGCGAGCAACCACATGTCGTTCTCGGACTCGGTCTTCCTGCCGCTCGTCGTCAAGCGCCGCGTCACGTTCCTCGCGAAGTCGGACTACTTCACCGGAACCGGTCTCAAGGGTCGGCTCACCGCCGGGTTCTTCAAGGGTATCGGCCAGCTGCCCGTCGACCGGTCGGGTGGCCGTGCGTCCGAGGCGGCGCTGCGCATCGGCCTCAAGGTGCTGCGCCGTGACGAGCTGCTCGGCATCTACCCCGAGGGCACCCGTTCGCCGGACGGACGGCTCTACCGCGGGAAGACGGGCGTCGCCCGCCTCGCCCTCGAGGCCAAGGTGCCTGTACTGCCCGTCGCCATGATCGACACCGACAAGGTGCAGCCGATCGGCAAGGTCGTCCCGCGCATCGGGCGGGTCGGTGTCGTCATCGGTGCGCCGCTCGACTTCTCCCGCTACGACGGTATGGAGGACGACCGGTTCGTCCTGCGCTCGATCACCGACGAGATCATGTACGAGCTCATGCGGCTGTCGGGCCGCGAGTACGTGGACGTCTACGCGGCGACGATGAAGGAGCGGATCAACGCCGCGAGGAAGGCGAAGATCCCGATGGCACCGAGCATCCAGCCGGAGCCCGTGCCGGCCGAGGAGGCCGGACTCGTCGCGGAGGACGGGCCCGACTCCGCCCCGCCGGCCGCCGCGGCGAGCTGACCGCCCCGCTCGTGCCCCCGGCCGTCGCCGACCCCGAGGCGGAGCGCCACGCCGACGACCGGCTCTGGCGTGCGGTCGGCGTCTTTCGCGTCGCGGCCCTCGCCTACGCCTGCGCACTCTACGTCCGCGTCGACGCCGACTACCGCCACGCCGCCGCGGGGTGGGGCGTGCTCGGCGTGCTCGCCCTGTGGACGGTCTACCTCGTCGTCCGTGGCGACCGCCGGCCGTGGGCACTCGGGGTCGACCTCGCCCTTGTCTGCGCTGCGGTCCTCGCGACCCGGGTGCTCGACGAGCCGGAGCGGATCTCGGACGGCGCGCAGACCCTGCCGTCGATCTACGCGGCGACCCCGGTGCTCGCCTTCGCGGTGTGGCGGGGATGGGTCGCCGGGCTCGCCGCCGCGCTCGCCGTCGTCGCCGCGGACGTCGTCGAGGTCTCCGGCCGGCTGTCGGCGACGACGGTGAACAACGCGGTGCTCCTCGTCCTCGCGGGCACGGTCGTCGGGTACGCCGTCGAGCTCTTCCGGGCCGGGCGTCGCGACCTCGCCCGCGCCGTCGCCGTCGAGGCCGCGACCCGGGAGCGGGAGCGGCTCGCCGCGGACATCCACGACTCGGTGCTCCAGGTGCTCGCATACGTCCGCAAGCGCGGCGCCGAGGTCGGCGGCGAGGCGGCGGAGATCGGCCGGCTCGCGGGGGAGCAGGAGGTCCGGCTCCGTGCGCTCGTCGCGACCGGTGAGGTGGCGAGCCTCGCCGGCGGCGAGCAGGACCTGCGGGCCGTCCTCGGCGCGGTCGCGACCGGGCGGGTCACCGTGAGCGGACCCGCCGACCCGGTCCTCGTGCCGGTCCGGACGGCGCAGGCGGTGCGCGGCGCAGTCCGGGCCGCACTCGACAACGTCGAGCGGCACGCCGGGCCGACGGCCACCGCCTGGGTGTTTCTCGAGGAGGAGATCGACGCCGCCGTCGTCACCGTGCGGGACGACGGCGCGGGAATGCCGGCCGGCCGGCTCGAGGCCGCCGAGCGTGAGGGGCGGCTCGGCGTCGCGGCCTCGATCCGCGGCAGGATCAGCGACGTCGGCGGCCGGGTCGACGTCCTCAGTGCCCCCGGCGAGGGCACGGAGATCGAGATTCGCGTGCCGAAGCAGAACGGTGCACCGGGAGGGACCGCGTGAGCCACGAGCAGAGCAGCGATCCCGACGGGACTCGGGGCCCGCGGCTGCGGGTCATGGTCGTCGACGACCACCCGATGTGGCGGGAGGCCGTCGCCCGGGATCTCACCGAGGCAGGCCTCGACGTCGTCGCGACCGCCGGCGACGGCGCCGAGGCCCTGCGCCGGCTGCCCGCCGTGCGGCCCGACGTCCTCGTCCTCGACCTCCAGATGCCCGCCCTCGACGGGGTGGAGACGACCCGGCGGGTCGTCGCCGGGTATCCCTCGATGCGCGTGCTCGTCCTCACCGCGAGCGGTGAGCAGGCTGACGTCCTCGAGGCCGTGAAGGCCGGTGCCACCGGGTACCTCGTGAAGTCGGCGTCCTCGGCCGAGCTGCTCGACGCCGTCCGGCGCACCGCGCAGGGTGAGGCGGTCTTCACCTCGGGCCTCGCGGGTCTGGTCCTCGGCGAGTTCCGCCGGATGGCGAGCGCCGCCCCCGCCGACGAGCCCGAGGGCATGACCCCGCGCCTCACGGACCGCGAGACGGAGATCCTCCGCCTCGTCGCGAAGGGCCTGTCGAGCCGGCAGATCGCCGACCGTCTCGTCATCTCGCACCGGACGGTACAGAACCACACCCAGAACGTCCTCACGAAGCTCCAGCTGCACAACCGCGTCGAGCTCACCCGGTACGCGATCGAGCAGGGCCTCGACGACGCCTGACCGGGGCCGGGAGGTCGACCCGCGCCGTCACGGACGCAGCCGGCGGCGTCCGGACGGCGAACGAGCGCGGCGGCGCCGACGCGCCGTCACCTACCCTTGGGCGCGTGACCTCGATCCTCCCGCTCTCCGCCCCCGACACGCCGGAGGCCGCGCTGGTCGCCGGCCTCGACGCGTGGCGCGACCTGCCGGCTGCCCAGCAGCCGGCGTGGCCCGACACCGACGCCGTCAGCGCCGTCACCACCGAGCTCGCGTCGTACCCGCCGCTCGTCTTCGCCGGCGAGTGCGACGACCTCAAGGCCCGGCTCGCGGCGGCCGCCCGGGGTGAGGCGTTCCTGCTCCAGGGCGGGGACTGCGCCGAGACGTTCGCCGACGCGACCGCGGACCGGATCCGAAACAAGATCAAGACGATGCTGCAGATGGCCGTCGTCCTGACCTACGGCGCGAGCATGCCGGTCATCAAGGTCGGCCGGATGGCCGGGCCAGTACGCCAAGCCACGGAGCAAGGCGACCGAGACCCGCGACGACGTCGAGCTGCCCGCCTACCGCGGCGACGCCGTCAACGACTACGCGTTCACCCCGATGCCCGGACGCCGGACCCGCGCCGGCTGCTGCGCGCCTACCACACGAGCAGCGCGACGCTGAACCTCATCCGCGCCTTCACCAAGGGCGGCTTCGCCGACCTGCGGCACGTCCACGAGTGGAACCGCGGCTTCGTCGCGAACTCCGCGAACGCCCGCTACGAGGCGATGGCCCGCGACATCGACCGCGCCATGCGGTTCATGGCGGCCTGCGGCGGCGACTTCGACGCGCTGCGGACCGTCGACTTCTACTCCAGCCACGAGGCGCTGCTCCTCGACTACGAGCGGCCGCTGACCCGCATCGACTCTCGGACCGGGTCTGCCCGTACAACGTCTCGGCCCACTTCGTGTGGATCGGGGAGCGCACCCGCCAGCTCGACGGCGCCCACGTCGACCTGCTGTCGCCGGGTCCGCAACCCGATCGGGGTCAAGCTCGGCCCGACGACGACCCCGGACGACGCGCTCGCGCTCATCGACGCGCCTCGACCCCGAGCGCGAGCCCGGCCGGCTGACCTTCGTCACCCGGATGGGTGCGGGCAAGGTCCGCGACGGCTCTTCCGCCGCTCGTCGAGGCCGTCAGCCGCGTCCGGCGCCGCAGGTGCTCTGGGTCTGCGACCCGATGCACGGCAACACGTTCGAGTCGTCCTCGGGCTACAAGACGCGCCGCTTCGACGACGTCATGGACGAGGCTCAAGGGCTTCTTCGAGGTGCACGCCGGCCTCGGCACCGTCCCCGGCGGGGTCCACATGGAGCTCACCGGCGACGACGTCACCGAGTGCCTCGGCGGCTCCGAGCACATCGACGAGACCGACCTCGCGACCCGGTACGAGACGCTCTGCGATCCGCGGCTCAACCACCAGCAGTCGCTCGAGATGGCGTTCCTGGTCGCGGAGATGCTTTCCGCGTAGAGCTGCTCCCTCGGGCCGGCCCTTGTGCTGCCTCGAGCGGGAGCCCCCGGTCCCTCGGGGGTCGGGTGAGCGGCGCGTAGGGTCGGGCCCGGACGTCGTCCTGACCCGAACGGAGCGCCATGGCCGAGCAGCCCACGCCGATCGTCGCGGACCTCCGCTCGGACACGCTCACGCGGCCCACGCCGGGTATGCGGCGGGCGATGGCCGAGGCAGAGGTCGGCGACGACGTCTTCGGCGAGGATCCGACCGTGAACGCCCTCGAGGCGCACGTCGCGGCCCTGCTCGGGCACGAGGCGGGGCTCTTCACGCCGACGGGCTCGCTGGCGAACATGCTCGGCGTCCGGCTCCTCGTGGAACCCGGCCAGGAGCTCCTCTGCGACACCCTCGCCCACGTCGTCCGGGCCGAGCTCGGCGGCCACGGCGCGCTCGGCGGCGTGACGACCCGGACCGTGCCGTCGGTGCGCGGCCGGCTCGACGCCGACGCGATGCTCGCGACGGCCACCCCTGACGCCGGTCCCTACCTCGTCTCCACGGCGGCGCTGGCGGTCGAGAACACCCACAACTTCGGGGGCGGCACCGTCCAGCCGATCGAGGAGCTGCGCCGGCTGCGCGACGGTGCGACCGCGCTCGGGATCGCCGTCCACCTCGACGGTGCGCGGCTGTGGAACGCACACGTCGCGACCGGCGTCCCGCTCGCCGAGTACGGACGCCTCGCGGACACCGTCTCCGTGTGCCTGTCCAAGGGCCTCGGCGCCCCGGTCGGGTCGGTCCTCGTGTCGAGCGCGGAGCGGATCGCCCGGGGCCGGGTGCTCCGCAAGCGCTACGGCGGTGGGATGCGCCAGGTGGGTGTTCTCGCCGCCGCGGGCCGGTATGCCCTGGACCACCAGCTCGAGCGTCTCGCCGACGACCACGCCCGGGCCCGGCTCGTGGCGCAGACCGTCGCCGGGGCGGACCCGACCGTCGTCTACCCCGCAGACGTCGAGACGAACATCGTCGTCCTCGACACGACGTCGTCCGGCCGCAAGGCCTCCGACGTCGCTGCGGCGGCGGCCGCGCGCGGCGTCCTCGTCTCCGCGCTGGGCCCGTACATGGTCCGAGCCGTGACCCACCTCGACCTCGGCGAGGGCGCCGCGCGCACCGCCGCGACCGTCCTCGCCGAGGTGCTCTCCACCTGACCGTGCCGGCCGGGGGGCCCGTCCGGGCGACGCCGCGCCGGGTGGAAGGATGGCGGGCGTGACGGACGCCTCCGAGGAGCCGCCCCGGGCCCTGCCGCCCGGACAGCGCCTCGCGAAGGACTTCCCCGTCCTCCACTACGGCCCCGTGCCCCGGTTCAAGCCCGACTCGTGGCGGCTCGTCGTCAACGGCGCAACCTCCGACGGCAAGGAGCGACACCTCGACGTCGAGGAGTTCACCGCCCTGCCGCGCACAACGGTCCACGCGGACATGCACTGCGTCACCCGGTGGACCGTGCTCGACAACGTCTGGGAGGGCGTCGCCGCCCGCGTCTTCATGGACGTCGTCCCGCCCGCGGACGACGTCACGCACGTCATGGCGTGGGCGGAGTACGGCTACTCGGCGAACATGCGGATCGACGACTTCGTGTCCCCGCGGACCCTCCTCGCGACCCACCGCGGGGGAGAGCCGCTCACCCCTGAGCACGGATACCCGCTGCGCCTGGTGGTGCCCCACCTGTATGCGTGGAAGGGCCCGAAGTGGTTGCGCGGCATCGAGTACCTCTCGCAAGAGCGGCGCGGGTTCTGGGAGGAACGCGGCTACCACACGGTCGCAGACCCGTGGCGCGAGGAGCGGTACTCCTACCAGGAGTAGGGAGCCCGCGCTGCGCTCCGACCTGACCCTATGAGGGCCGGGCCCCGTCCGACGGGCCAGGCGAGGAGCCACCGCCGTAGGAGCGCACGGCGTGCTTACTGGTCTTGGGTCGTCCGCCCGTCGACACCGGGCCCTGAACGCCTCGAGGTGCCGGGCTCGTATCCGGAGCCCGGCACCTCGGCCGGTCGACCCCGCACGGGGGGCCATCAGGGCCGCCGGTGGCCGCCACGGTAGTCCGGTCACCGCGCCGGCCGCGGGTGAACGCCCTAACTGGTCGGATCGTTTCGATGCTCGGAGGGGAACGACGCGGCCGACTGTCCGGATCACGGACAGTCGGGCCGCGGTGGTCCGCAGGTGTGTCGTCTGACGCCCCTGCGAGATCCCGGCGGCCGACGTCCGACATGCGTGATCCGGGCAGCCCCGGGGGACCCTGGACAGGGGGAGGCCCCGGGGCTCATACCGCGGACCACCGGGGTCTCTGCACGGCGGCCCGGACGCGCGCAACCCGGAGCGGGGTCGGACGCTGTGACGATGACGAACTTGTCTAGGTTGGACGTGTGCATCATGTCGCGATCCGGCACGGCGCCAGCGTGAGCGACCGGCCGTCGTGCTGCGCAGGGCGATCTGCGCCGAGCGGCCCCGGGCCGGGCTCAGTCAGGCCCAGGTCGCCGACCGGCTGGGGTGGAGTCGGCAGGTGCCTCCCCGCAGGATCGGCAAGGATTCGGACTCCCCCGCTCAAGGAGGCACACCTGGATGGCCGTCCACCTTTCAGTGAAGGTCTGGAAACGGGGCAAGACCGTCTCTCTCGTCGCTGACGGTCACTCAGCTCACAAGGACCAGGCGCCAGACCTGGTCGTCGACATCCCGGAGACATCCGAGGGGTACCGGCAGGTCATGCGCCTCGTCGAGGCGGACGAGCGTCCTCCGGCGCAGATCGACGCCGACAAGCAGTCGACAGCGCTGGAGCACGTCACCTATGAGATCGACATGTGCGCGTGGACGGCACTGCAGGTGGCGTCTCTGGAGTCGGGGTCTGCGCAGCCGCACACGGAGGAACCGCCGGAGCGCTCAGCGATGCGAAACGCGCTGCTGGAGTCCCATCTGGTCCACCTCCGTGCGCTGACGACCTTCCTCCTGCAGGGCAAGGCGTTCGCCACCGACGTCACACACGACCAGCTGGTACCCGGCTCGTGGTCTGCACGGCCTGCCGAGGCGGTCCAGCGACTGCGAACCCGGCAGCCACGAGTGAACCGGCGTCTCGGCCACCTGACGTGGGATCGGGTCGACGAAGATCCCGTGAAGTGGGCCGTTGTGGATGACGCCATTGACGTCCTCAGGGTCGCGCGAGCATGGCTCGATCATGCCGCCGAGGAGGCCCCGGCCCTTGCGGTGACACCTCTGAGCGAGGTCGTCGACAAGTGGCTCGACGTGCTCCAGGCTGTCCAGCGGCTGGCTGACTCACAGGTCGCAGGCCGATAACCTCCCGTTGTCTGCCCGGACGAACCAGCAGGCGAGGCTGCAGACGGGTCGCCGCGGTCTCCTACCAGAAGTGAGCAACGGCACGTCCGTTCCGTCGCATGCGGGGGTCCGCCGTGGGGTACATCGAAGGCATGACCGTCCAGCCGACCGACCTGCATCTCTGCCCGACGTGCGGGGGAACCCTCGTCGACATGGGCCTTCGGCCCGACCCGGATGGCGCCGGACAGATCTGGGTCTACATGTGCCAGGGCTGCCGCCGCGACCTCGTCCACCAGTACCGCACCGTCTGACCCTGCCCGCGCACCCGTCACGCGAGGTGTTCCTCGAGGTGCGCCGCGAGCGCGTCCTCGAACGTTGCCCAGCCGTCGGCGAGGGCGAACCGGACGTGCAGCAGCACGTCCGCCGGCGAGTGCCCCTCGGCGAACGGGTCCGCGGGCGCGACCGCCCACGCGAGCAGCTCGGTGGCCGCGAACCCCGCCTGCAGCCGGTGCCACCGTGGGTCCAGCTCCCGGGGCTCGGCGGGTCGGCTCGGGCCGTAGTCCTCCCACAGGCGTGCGACGACGGCGCCGAGGCGACTCTGGGCGGCGGCCGACTCCGCGCGCACCATCGGGTCGGGCGCGAGGCGGCCGCCGGCTCCGCCGGCCGCCAGGGCCGCGGGCCGGGCCTCGACCGCAAGCTTGCGCAGGAGCCGGGCCTCGGCGACGGCCTGGGCCAGCGGCGCCGCATGACGGTCGTCGTCCGCGAGCCCCGTGACGTGCAGAGCCACCCGGACGGCGTCCTGCAGCGTCGACAGCACGAGCTCGGCCACGCGGCCGTCCGGGTCGGCCGCGGCCTGCCGCCCGATCTCGTCGACCGCCTCCTGGAGCGCGCGGGGCAGCCCCGCGTCGGGGTCGCCGGCATCGACCGGGGTGACCGCCGCGAGCAGGTGCTCCCCGAGCCACCACGTGTCGTCGAGGCGGACGCCGGACCGCCGCTCGAGGAGGTCGATGGTGAGGGCCGTGGCGAGGTCGCTGTCGCCGCCCCGGGCGGCCTCCTCGATCGCCTCGGTCTCGGCACCGAGGGTGTCCGGGGCCGCGCCGTCGCGCAGCTGCGCCGCGCCGGGGTCGAACGTCACGAGCACCCGGCCGTCCACCGCATACGAGAAGCGCCCGGAGTGGACGCCGCGGAAGAGCGACCACACCTGCGCCCCGGTGGACAGCGCCTCGACCACCTCGGGCCGAGACCCCTCGAAGCCGTTGACCTCGAGCAGGACCACGGCGACGGACCCGTCGTGCGTCGGCGCCAGGGACCCGAGCACCGGGGTCGCGCCGTCGGCGTCCCAGAACCGCGCGAGGTCGCGGTCCCAGGGCGCGAGGGCCGTCGGGTCGGCACCGAGCCGAGCGGCGACGTCGGGCAGCAGCGAGCGGACGGCGTCCGTCGCGTCGTCCGGCGTGGCGAGCACGTGCCGTCCCGACCCTGCGGAGTGCGGCCCGGCCGGGTGTGGTCGGACGACGGTCACGCAGAACCAGTCGCCGATCCCGGCGCCGCCGAGGGCGGCGGGCCGGAGCAGGACGGACTGCCGGGGGAGGAGGGACACGCCTGGGCGCCTCGCTCAGAAGACGACGATGGTGACGACGGATCCGCGGGGGAGCTGCGTCCCGGGCTGCGGGTCCTGCTGGCCCACGCGGTTGAAGAAGTCGCTCTGCCGCACGACGTTGACCTGGAAGCCGGCCTTCTCCAGCTCCTGCCGGGCCTTCTCCTCCTCGCGTCGAAGGACGTCGGGCACCGCGACGAGGTCGGCGCCCGTGGAGAGGACCAGGGTCACCGTTGCGCCGGGCTGCACCCGCCGGCCATCCTCCGGGTCCTGCGCGACGACCGACCCCTCGGGGACCGCCGGGTCGGCGCGGGTCTCGTCGCTGACCGAGACGTCGAACCCGGCGTCGCCGAGGATCTGCGCGGCCTCGTCCCGGGTCTTGCCGCGGACGTCCGGGACATCGACGGGCGCCTTGCCCTTGCTCACGACGAGGTCGACGGCCGAGCCCTTGGGCCGCGCGGTCGGCGCGGCCGGCGACGTGCCCACGACGAGCCCGGCGTCGACGTCTTTGCTGTACTCCTCGGTCACCGCGCCGATGCGGAAGCCCTCGTCCCTCAGCGTCTGCTCGGCGTCGTCCTTGCTCCGGCCGGTGACGTCGGGGACCTCGAAGAGCTCCGGCCCCTGCGAGACGACGAGCGTGACCCGGCCGCCCTTGCGGATCGTCTCCCCGGCGGCCGGGTCGCTGCTCATGACGACGCCCTTCTTCACCGTGTCGCTGAAGACCGGATCGACCCGGACGGAGAGCTCTGCCGTCTCGAGCCGCTGCGTCGCCTCGGCCTGGGTGAGGGTCACGGTCGCGGGCACGACGGTCTGCGCACCCGGGCCCGCGAGGAACCAGTACGCCCCGGTGACGAGGGCGACCGCCGTGACGAGGACGAGTGCCATGACGACGAACCCGCGCCGGCGCCGCTGCTCGGCCAGGCGGGCGAGAGCCTCGTCGTCGAGCGGCGGGGCGCCGTCCGGCTCGTTGACCGGCAGCGCCTCGGGGACGAGCGCCCGGCGCCCGCGGGGGTGAGCGGGTGCCGCGGCGGCCGCCCCGGCGGCGAGGCCCGCGGCGGCGAGCCCGGGCAGCGCCTGGGTCCGGTTCTGGACCGCCGGGGCGACGGTCTGGGTCGCGGCGAGGCCGTCGGCGGGGTCGGTGCCGGCCGCCGCGCCGGCGGCGAGCGGGACGGCGGCGCGCAGGTCCAGCTCGTCCGGCGGGACCCGGCGCCGCGCCGCGCGGAGCATCGTGAGCAGCGCGGCGGCGTCCGCGGGACGCTCGTCCGGCTCGCGGGCGGTTGCGGCGAGGACGACGTCGTCGAGCGCCTCGGGGACCGTCGCGGCGACCTCGGACGGCGCGGGGACGTCCTCGTGGACGTGCCGGTAGGCGACCTGGGCGGGGATCTCACCGACGAAGGGCTGCCGTCCCGTGAGCATCTCGAACAGCATGATGCCGGCGGCGTAGACGTCGGAGCGGGTGTCCGCGACCCCGCGGACGACGAGCTCGGGCGCGAGGTAGGCGACGGTCCCGAGGAGGACGCCGGTCGTTGCACTCGTCGTCGTCGCGGCCCGGGCGAGCCCGAAGTCGGCGACCTTGACCCGGCCGTCGTCGGTGAGGATGACGTTCTCCGGCTTCACGTCCCGGTGCACGATGCCGGCCCGATGCGCCGCCGCGAGGGCGTCGAGCACCGGGTCCATGACCCGGAACGCCTCCCTCGGCGTCAGGGCGCCGCGCTCGACGAGCACGTGCCGCAGCGTCCGTCCCGGCAGGTACTCCATCGCGAGGAAGTGCAGCTCGCCGTCCTGACCCTGGTCGTACACCGACACCGCGTTCGGGTGCGACAGGCGCGCGGCGGACCGGGCCTCGCGGTCGAAGCGGGCGGCGAAGGCCTCGTCGTGGGCGAGGTGGGTGTGGAGCACCTTCAGCGCGACGGCGCGGTCGAGCCGGCGGTCGAGCGCGTGGTAGACCGTGGCCATCCCGCCCCGGTCGATGCGCTCGAGGACGAGGTACCGGTCGTCCAGCAGCCGCCCGACGAGCGGGTCCTGGAGGGTCGCGTCCACGCAGGGAGTCTACGTTCGCAGCCGAGCGGTCACGGCGCAGCGGCTGGACGCCGCTCCGCCGGGGCGCGGATGGAGATGCCGCGTGCTCACGGACAGTCGACGAGTAGTCACGGTATGCCGTCCCACTGTGCCGTCCTACTGTGCCGTCCTACTGTGCCGTGCAGCCGCCCCCCTCAGGGCCGGACGGCGTCAGGCGAACCGGGCCTGCAGCCGTCGGACCCCGGCGACGTAGCGCCGGGTGTCGGGGAACATGCCGTTCCTCTGGACCGACGCGAGCCCCTGGTAGTAGCCGGCGATCGCCGTCCGCTCGTCGGGGGCCGAGCGGGTGAGCGCCGCGACGATGGCGACGCCGGCGGTGACGTTGTCCCCCGGGTCGAGCAGGTCGAGGCGCCGTCCGACGAGCCGGGAGGCCCACACCCCGGACGACGGGATGACCTGCATGCAGCCGATGGCGTTCGCGGGGGAGACCACCCGCTGCTGGAAGCCCGACTCCTGGTACGCGATCGCGAGGGCGAGCGCCGGGTCGACGTCGAACCTGTGGGCCGTCGCCGCGACGAGGGCCTGCATCCGTGCCCGGGAGGGCACCCTGCGCCGGGCGAGCACGCCGCGGTTCGCGGCGGCCGCCCGGGCCACGGCGTCGGGGTAGGTGCGTCCGGCGAAGGTGTTCGGCACCGGCGGCGGCCCGGGGACGAGGATCTTCTGCCCGGGGTGGATCACCGAGCGCGTGGGCAGCCGGTTCAGGCGCAGGACCTCGCGCAGGGCGACCCGCTCCCGCCGCGCGATGTGCGAGAGCGTGTCGCCGGGCCGGACAGTCACGATGTGCGCCCGCCCCGCGGGACGCGGCCTGGCCGGCTTCGCGCCGGGGAGGACGAGCTTTCGGCCCGCCCGGATGAGCGCGGCGGGTCCGAGTCGGTTCGCCGTGATGACCGCGTGGGGGCTGACCCGGAAGCGCAGGGCGATCTCGCTCACGGTGTCGCCGGGTCGGACGACGTAGACGACCGGCCGAGGCTTGGCGACCGCTCTGCGCGCCGTGGGCGCGGCGATGCCCGGTAGCACGAGCCGCTGCCCGGCGTGGATGAACTCGCTCGCCCGGAGCCCGTTCGCCCTGAGCAGAGCGCCGAGCCGGATCCCGGAACGTCGCGCGATGTCGCTCAGGGTGTCCCCGCGCTTGACCACGTAGGTGACGCCGCGGGGAGCCGGCTTCTGCGCGGGCCGCGTCGTCAGCGCGGCGGTGGTGTGCCCGGCGGCCGTGCGTCCGGTCGTGGGTCCGGCCGTCGGTCCGGCGGTGCCGGACCCGCTCGCCGCGACCCCGGCCGCGGTGTGCGAGCCGCCTTCGGGCACCGCACCACGCAGGGATGCCTGCGCGTGGGCCGGCGCTGCCCCGCCGCCGACGACGGCCGCCGCGAGCAGCGGGATCCCCGCGGCCCGCAGCGCGCGCGTCGTCCGGGGGTCGTCCGGCCCCACGGTGGCCGGCCCCGGGGCGGGCCAGACCGACGGCGCGGTGGGGCTCGTCCGAGCCCCCGGGGGGCGTCGTCTGTTGCTCATGTCCGCGGCTCCCTGTCACGTCCTGTGACGGTTGTGATCACTGAGACTGCTGTGACGGTAGCGGAGCAACGTTGCGTGATCACGGAAGCGCGCCGACGGAGAGGGGCGGCTCCCGATCGCGTGCCCGTCCTCGTACAGACTCCGAGGTTGATCCGAGCTGATCCACGCGTTGAGGGGCCGGCACCGGCTGTGCTCCCGTCCGGGCGCGGCGGCCACCCCGCCGCATGCTGACCCGTCGCGTGGCAGGCTTGGGCCGTGACCGAGCCCGTGACCGGTGCCCCGTCGACCGAGGACCTCGACGCACTCGCCGCCCCCTGGCTCACGCTGCCGGACGTCGCCGAGCGGCTCGGCCTCGACGTCGGCAGGGTGCGCCGCCTGCTCCAGGACCGCAACCTGCTCGCCGTCCGGCGCGGGCAGCGGAACGTCCTCTCCGTGCCCGAGGCGCTCCTCGTCGACGGCGAGTCCGGCGGCGAGCCGTTGCCCGAGCTCCGGGGCACGCTGACCGTGCTGGCGGACTCCGGCTACGACGACACCCAAGCTCTGCGCTGGCTCTTCACGCCCGACGAGTCCCTGCCCGGGACCCCGGTGGCGGCCCTTCGCGCCGGCCGCAGGACCGAGGTCCGCCGCCGCGCCCAGGCGCTCGCCTTCTGACCCCGCCGCACCTGCTGGTCGAGGTTCTCCGGCGCGCCCCCTGGAGACCCTCGACGCTCAGGCACCCGTTCTGCTGCACCCTTCGAGATCTCGGCCGTCGAAACGCGCACAGAGCTGGTGCCCGAACGGACCGAAGCCCGCAGCGCCGCGCTCAGCCCGCCGTCCGCCGGCCGCTCGTCGACGACGTCGCCTCCGCGCCGAACGCCGACAGTGATCCGGGCAGCACCGGCGGGTCCACCCCGACGAGCACGACCTGCAGCACGGTGCCCGCCGCCGGGCTCACGGCACGGTGATCCAGCGGTCGGCCTCCCGGCGTGCGGCCCTGGCCCGGTACAGCGCGGGGAGGGCGACCGTGAGCCGCTTCGACCTCGGGACCGAGACCCGCTGCGTGAGCACCTGGTAGTGCGCCGCCTCGACCGCTCCGAGGATCCCGCCGTACAGCGTGAAGGCCGTCCGGACGCAGTCCCGGCTCGTCGGGTGCACCATCGCGATCCCCGGCTCCGCGAAGTCGTAGAGCCGGTGGGTCCGCTCGATCTCGAACTTGAGCAGCTCACGCACCGGGGTCGTCACGACGCCGCGTTGGAGCATCTCCCGGGAGACGCCGAAGACGTCGAGGTCCTCCATGGGCAGGTAGATCCGGCCTCGTCGCAGGTCCTCGCCGACGTCGCGGATGAAGTTCGACATCTGGAACGCCTCGCCGAGCGCCCGGGCCCGGGCGCCTGCCTCCGGCGCGACGGGCTCGAGGATCGGCAGCATCTGCAGCCCGATGACCGCGGCGGACCCGTACATGTAGTGCTCGAGGTCGGCGTAGGTCGGGTACTCGCTGACCGTGATGTCCATCTGCATCGACTCGAGGAACGCCTCGACGTGTGCGCGCGGGATCGACCAGCGGCGCATCGTGTGCATCATGGCCGCGCCGACCGGGTTCGTCGTCGAGCCGGACGCGAGCGAGTCGAGGAACACCGCGCCCCAGTCGAGCAGGGCCTGCGGGTCCGGCGCCGTGAGGGAGTCGACGAACTCGTCGGCGTACCGGGCGAACCCGTAGAGCGCCCAGACGTACGGCCGCTTCGCCGGCGGCAGCAGGAGCGTCGCGAGGTAGTAGGTCTTGCCGTGCTCGGCGTGCAGCCGGCGGCACTGCTCGAACGCGTCCCGCAGCCAGGGGTCGGTGATCCCGGCTGCGTCGAGACAGCGTGCGGTGCTGCGCTTCACCCGGGGCATCCTGCCCGAGTCCTGCCGCCCGCGGACAATCCGCCCGACGACCCGCCCGACGACCCGCCCGCCGACCCGCCCGCCGACCCGCCCGCCGACCCGCCCGCCGACCCGCCCGCCGACCCGCCCGCCGACCCGCCCGCCGACCCGCCCGCCGACCCGCCCGCGCGGACCCGCCCGCCGATCCGCCCGAAGGCACCCTCACCGCCACGCCCGCGACCGGTACGTCGGGTCCGGCCCGAGGATCCGCTCGGCGGCGAGCCGGCCCGAGACGAGCACCATCGGGACGCCGACGCCCGGGCTGGGTGCCCGAGCCGGTGAACACGACGTTCTCGCCCCACAGGTTGCCCGGCCGGAACGGCCCGGTCTGCCGGAAGGAGTGCGCGGCGGCGAACGGCGCCCCGCGCTCCATGCCGCGGGCCTGCCCAGTCGAGCGGCGTGGTGACGTGCTCGACCTCGATCGCGTCGCCGAAGCCGACGTAGCCGCGCGCCTCGAGGGTGCGGACCACCTGGTCGCGGTAGCGCGGGCCGACCGTGCGTCCAGTCGATCGGCGGCGTCGAGGTTCGGGGTCGGGAAGAGCACGTAGTAGATGTGCTTGCCGTCGGGGGCGAGCGAGGGGTCGGAGTGCGTCGGGTTGGTCACGAGGAGCGACGGGTCGCTCATCAGCCGCCCGCGTCGATCAGCTCGTCGAAGACCCCGCGCCACGACGTGCCCGAAGTGGATGTTGTGGTGCGCGATGCCTCGGGTAGCGCGCGGTCGAGCCGGCGAGCAGCAGGAAGCACGACGGCGAGTACGTCGAGCCGCTCGACCCGCCACGGCGTCGCTGCCCGAGCAGGTCGCGGTAGGCGACCGGCAGGTCGGGGTTGAGGACGACGACGTCGCACGGCGATCCGCTCGCCGTCGGCGGTGTGGACGGCGACGGCGCCGGCCCCCGGAGTGCTCGACCCGGGTGACCTCGGTGGAGTAGCGGAACGTCGACGCCGTGCTTCTCCGCCGCGGCGGCCATCGCCTGCGGGACGGCGTGCATGCCGCCCGTCGGGGAAGAACACGCCGGCGACGGAGTCCATGTAGGCGATGACCGCGTAGATGCGCGAGCGCGTCGTACGGCGACAGCCCGGCGTACATCGCCTGGAAGCGAGTAGATCCGCTGCGGTGCGCGGGTCGTTGCAGGTACTGCTCGACCTTCGGGGCGAGCTTGCGGAAGCCGCCGATCGCGACGAGCCGGGCGAGGTTGAGCGGTGAGCAGGTCGAGCGGGGAGTCGATGTTGCGGTCGATGAAGTCGCGCATCTCGTAGCGGTAGAGCTTCGAGACGAAGTCGACGTAGCGCCGGTAGCCGGCGGCCTCGTCGGCGCCGATGACGCGCTCGATCTCGTCGGCCATCGCGTCGACGTCGGCGTGGACGTCGAGCCGCGAGCCGTCGGGGTAGAACGCCCGGTAGAGCGGGTCGACCGGGACGCAGGTCGAGCCAGTCCGTCCATGTCCTCGCCGAGCGGCGTCGAAGCGTCGGCGATCAGGTCGGGCATCGTCAGCACGGTCGGGCCCGGTGTCGAACCGGTAGGCCCGCGGCGGTCTCGGTCACCACGACGCCGGCCCGCCCGCCGGGCACCGCCTCGCGCTCGAGCACGCGTGACCCGCCGGCCGGCGCCGGCCAGCCGCATCGCGGCCGACAGCCCGGCGAGCCCCGCGCCGACGACGACGACGTGGTCGGTCGGGCCGACGACGGTCCGGGTCGCGACCGGGCAGCCAGCCGGCGGCGCCGGCCGAGCGCGTCGCGCGAGCCGTGCCATCACGCCGCCCGCGCGGTCGCGGCGACGACGAGGCCGGCGAGGACGCTCGCGGGCCGGCTCGGTCGACCTCCGGCGGCGTCGAGCGCCGCCCGGCACTCGGCGACGAGCTCGTCGATCGAGCGTCTCGACGGCGGCCAGCGCGCCCGGTCGCGACGATGATCTCGCGCAGCGCCTCGACGCCCGCGGCGTCGAGGCCCGGGTCGCCGAGCAGCGCGCGGACGCATCGCCGCCTGGGCCGGGGTGGCGCGTCTCGAGGGCCATGGCGACGAGCACGGTGCGCTTGCCCTCGCGCAGGTCGTCGCCGGCGGGCTTGCCGGTCTGCGGCCGGGTCGCCGAAGACGCCGAGGACGTCGTCGCGCAGCTGGAAGGCCTCGCCGAGCGGCAGCCCGTACGCCGAGTACGCCGGCGAGCAGCTCGGCGTCGGCGCCGGCGAGCGCGCCGCCGAGGAGCAGCGGGTCGCTCGATCGTGTACTTCGCGCTCTTGTACCGGATCACCCGGCGGGCCCGCTCGACGGCGCCGGTCGTGCCGCTGCGCGCCGACGCGCCTGCTCGAGCATGTCGAGGTACTGCCCGCCATGAGCTCGGTGCGCATCTGGTCGAAGACCGGCGCGGCCGCGCGCCAGTCGCCGCCGGGTCGAGGCCGCTCGCGGTGAACAGCTCGTCGCTCCAGACCAGGCACAGGTCGCCGAGCGAGGACGGCGCCCGCCGAGGCCGAACCGCTCGCCGTCGCCGGTCCAGGCCGGCGCCGCGGTGCAGGGTGGCGAACCGGCGGTGGACCGCGGGCATGCCCGCGCCGGGTGTCGGAGTCGTCCATGACGTCGTCGTGGATGAGCGCGCGCGGCCTGGAAGAACTCCAGCGCGGCCGCCGCGCGTGACGATCTGCTCGCAGTCCGGCGCCGCCGGCGCCGCGCCAGCCCCAGTAGCAGAAGGCCGGGCGCAGCCGCTTGCCGCCGCGCGAGCAGGTCGGCGACCGCGTCGACCACGGGCGCGCAGTCGGGGCTCACTGCGTCGAGCACGTCGCGCCTGCCGGGCGAGGAAGTCGTCGAGGACCTTGTGCACGCGGACCCGCAGGTCCTCGGCGTCCA
This sequence comes from uncultured Actinomycetota bacterium, assembly GCA_963750565.1. GTDB lineage: Bacteria > Actinomycetota > Actinomycetes > Actinomycetales > Kineosporiaceae > R-H-3. The sequence continues at coordinate 667,087 of CAVVRA010000005.1, forward strand.
GCGGGTTCACGGCGGCTCCGTCGTCACGCTGCGTGGCTGTCGGCGACGGTTCGAGCGGCTCGGTCCCGGCCGAGTCGGGGCACCGATCGTCGAGCGTGGGCGCCGCGGCACCGGTGCGGTACGACGGATCGGCGTGGCGCGTAGCGTCCGGCGCGTGCGGCACCTGCACCTACTCTGCGTGGCATGGCGGACTTCGCCCGTCTGACCGAGCGCACTCGCCGCCGGCGGGCGGTCGTTCTCGTTCGAGTTCTTCCCCCCGAAGGACGATGCCGGCGAGGCGACGCTCTGGCAGGCGATCCGCCGGCTCGAGCCGCTCGCCCCGACGTTCGTGTCGGTGACCTACGGCGCCGGCGGCTCGACCCGCGACCGGACGACGCGGATCACCGCAGCCGATCGCCGAGCGAGACGACGCTCACCCCGGTCGCGCACCTCACCTGCGTCGGGGCGTCGCGGGCCGAGCTGCGGCAGGTCGTCGGCGGGTACGCCGACGCGGGCGTGCACCACGGTCCTCGCGCTGCGCGGCGACCCGCCGGGCGGCCCGGGCAGGCCGTGGACGCCGCACCCCGACGGCCTCGACCACGCCGTCGACCTGGTCCGGCTGGTCCGCAGGCTCAGCGGCTTCTCGCGTCGGCGTGGCCGCCTTCCCCGACGGCCACCCGGAGAGCCCCGACGCTCGACCACGACGCCCGGGTGCTCGCGGCGAAGGCCGAGGCCGGCGCGGACTTCGCCGTCACCCAGTTCTTCTTCGACGCCGGACGGCGTACTTCCGGCTGCGTCGACCGCGCTGGCGCGCGCTCGGCTGCGACGTGCCGATCATCCCCGGGATCATGCCGGTGACGAACATCCGCCAGATCGAGCGGTTCGCCGCAGCTGTCCGGGACGCCGCTGCCGTCGGCGGTCGTCGAGCCGGCTGCGACGCGGTCGCGCGACGACCCGGACGGCGTGCAGCGGGTCGGCGTCGAGATCGCGACCGAGCTCTGCGCCGACCTGCTCGACGGGCGGCGCGCCGGGCCTGCACTTCTACACGCTGAACCGGTCGACGGCGACGCTCGAGGTCTTCGCGAACCTCGGGGTCGGGGTCGGCGTCCGCTGAGCCCTCCGGGTGCCCGGCCCCGGGTCGCACCCCGCCCCGGGTGCGTCCTCCGGCGTGCAGGTCCGGTGAGACACGCCGGACAACCAGACCCACCCGCCGAGGACGCTTGGTCCGTGCACGGACGATGATAGGCCCATGACCGACCCCTCGATCGTGAGTGTCCAGGGCACCGGGACGGCGACGGCGCCGCCGGACGCGATGCGGATCCGGCTCGCCGCGAGCGCGTTCCGGCCGGCGCTCGCCGCAGCGCTCGCCGACTCCGAGTCCGCCGCCGCCCGCGTCCGCGCCGCGTTCGCGGCCGGCGGCGTCGCCGGCGACGACGCCGCGACGTGCGGGCTGTCGGTGCACGCCGAGCAGGTCTGGACCGAGGGACAGGGCTCGCGCGTCACCGGCTACCGGTCCGACCACGAGCTGCTCGTCACCGTCCGGGACATGGCCACGGCCGGCCGACTGCTCGGGGAGGCACTCGTCGCCGGCGGCGACGACGTGCGGCTGCACGGCGTCGAGTTCGTCGTCGAGGACGACGCGCTGCTGCGGGTCGAGGCCCGTGCCGCGGCGTGGCGCGACGCCGCCGGGAAGGCCGAGCAGATCTCCTCGCTCGCGGGCCGCCCGCTCGGCCGGGTCGTCTCGGTGGTGGAGGGCGGCGGCCACGTGGCGCCGCCGCCCGTCCCGGTGGCGCCGCGGATGATGGCGCTCGCCGCGGCCGAGGTGGCCGTCGAGCCGGGCGGCGTCGACGTCCGGGTGGGGCTCGCCGTCCAGTGGGAGCTCGAGTAGCGGTGTCCGGGACGAGGCCGCCGTCCGGGGCCCGGATGTCCCGCGCCGAGTACCTCGACCGGTGGACGGCTCTGCACGGCGGCGCCCGCACGTCCGGGCTCGTCGGCGGCTGGCTCGCCCTCGCCCACGCCCTCGCCCGGCCGCTCGTCCGGGCGCGGATGGGCCCGGACGCCGTCACCGCGGTGGGGCTCGCGGTCGCGATCCTCGCCCTGTGGCCGGCGGCCGCGGGCGGTCGCGCAGCCATTCTCGTGGCACTCGTCGTGACCGTCGCCGGCGTCCTCGACAACCTCGACGGGGCCGTCGCCGTCATGACCTGCCGGGTGACCCGGACCGGCGCCGTCCTCGACGCGATGAGCGACCGGGTGGCGGACGCCGCGTTCGTCGGCTGCCTCTGGCTGCTCGGCGCGCCGGGCCCGCTCGTGGTCGCGGGCGGAGCGGTCGCCTGGCTCCACGAGTACCTGCGTGCCCGCGCGGCCGGCGCCGGCATGTCCGAGGTCGGCGTCGTCACCGTCTCCGAGCGGCCGACCCGGATCGTCGTCACCGTGATGTTCGCGCTCGGCGCGGGGCTCCACCCGGCGGCGGCGGACCGCTGGGCGACGGCGGGTGCGGCGGCCTGGCTGACCATCGGCGTTGTCGGCCTCGCCCAGCTCGCGGTCGTGGTCCGGCGCCGGCTCAGGTGAGTGCGCCGCCCTCGACGAGGATCGCGACCCCGACGCCGACGAGGACGACCGGCAGCAGCACGTGGCCCCACCGGGAGAGCGCCCGCGCCACGAGGGATGGGTCGTGAGCCGGTGCCCGGCGACGCACCAGGCGCCGACCATGACGAGGAAGCGGCGTACGCGGCGATGCCGCCCGGGCCGACCGCGGTGAGGACGGGGACGTAGACGCCGAGGTTGTCCCCGCCGTTCGCCGTGGTGACCCCCGGCGACCGCGAGCACCTCGGGGCGGACGGCCCCGAACCCGGGGCGGTTCCCTCGCCCCGCCCTCGCCCTCCCCTCCGCCCGGCCGAACCACAGCGCGAGCGAGAGCTGGTCGTCGACGTTCGTCACGGCGACGATCGCGACGGCCCGCCAGAGCCGGGCGGGCACCCGGTCAGGCCGGGCCGACGAGGTCGGCGACGATCGCGGCGGACAGGCCGACGAGCGGGATGCCGCCACCCGGGTGGGACGACCCGCCCACGAGGAACAGGCCCGGCACCGGTGAGCGGTTCGCCGGGCGGAGGAAGGCCGCCCGGGCACCGTTGCTGCTCGTGCCGTAGATCGAGCCACCGACGCTGCGCGTGTCGCGCTCGAGGTCGGCCGGGGTGCGGACGACCCGCCACAGCACCCGGCTCCGGACGTCGAGGCCGCGAGCAGCCATGACGTCGAGGACGCGGTCGGCGTACCCGTGCGCCATCCCGGGTGCCGACCAGTCGATCCCGAGAGCCCGGCCGAGGATCCGACCCGCGGGCGCTTCCGCGCCGGCGGGGACGTGCCGGGGCGCGTTGACGAGGACGAACCACGCCTCGTGGTCGTCGTCCGGCCGAAGCGCGGGGTCGTCCGGCGCGCTGACGTAGACCGTCGGGTCCGGCACGGGTCGGGGGCCCGTGCAGCCGGTGCGGACCGGTGCCGAAGACGGAGTCGAACTCGTCGTCGTAGTCGTCGGGGAAGAGCACGGTGTGGTGCGGCATGCCCGGCGTCCGGCCGCGCAGCGCGAGGAGGAGGACGAAGCCCGACAGCGACGGCTGGGTGCGGCGCAGCGCCGCGAGCGGGGCCGCCGCCTGCTCGGGCGGAACGAGGTCGTGGTAGAGGTGTGTGGCGTCCGCGTTCGCGACGACGACGTCCGCGGCCAGCTCCTCGCCGTCACCGAGGCGGACGCCGCGCACCCGCCCGGCGCCGACTCGCACCTGGACGACGTCCGCGCCGGTGCGCACCGTCGCCCCGCAGCCGACGGCGCGCTCGTGGACGGCGTCGAGGAGGCGCCGGAGCCCGCCGGGGACGTACCAGGCACCGAACGCCTGTTCGACGTACGGCACGGTGGCCAGCGCCGCGGGCGCCCGTCGCGGGTCGGAGCCCGTGTACGTCGCGTACCGGTCGAGGAACGTGCGTTGGTGCGGGTGCCGCAGATACTGCCGGCCCAGCCCGCGCAGCGACCGCCACGGCGCGATCGTGCGCAGGTCGCCGAGCCGCCGGGACTGCTCCATGAGGGTGCGCGGGCCGTCGAGCGGCGCCTCGAGGAACGTCTCCCGGGTGGCGTCCCAGATCCGCGCCGCCCGCTCCATGAACGACGTCCAGTCCGACCCGGCGCCGCCACCGACGGCATCGTCCCACGCGGCGGCGATCCGGGACCGGGAGACGTTCGGCATGTCGAGCTCGACACCGTCCGCGAACCGGTAGTGGCACACGGGGTCGACGGGCGTGAGCTCGAGGACGTCCTCGAGCGGCCCGCCGGTCATGAGGAACAGATCCCGGTAGACGGCCGGCAGCGTGAGCAGGCTCGGGCCGGTGTCGAAGGCGAACCCGTCGCGGGCGTACCAGCCGAGCTTGCCCCCGACCACCGGAGCCTGTTCGAGCACGGTCACGTCGTGCCGGAGCCGGGCGAGGCGCGCGGCGGCGGCCAGCCCGCCGAGCCCGGCCCCGACGACGACGACGCGGCTCACGTGCGCACGGTCCCGCCGACGCTGAAGGAGCGGGCACCGTCGGCGTCGTCGACGGCGACGACGAGCACCTCCTCGCCACGGACGTAGACCCGGCCGTCCGCGCCGGGCGCCAGCGTCCCGCGGGTCGACGGCGTCAGGCCCCGGGCCCGGAACGCCTTGTCGTAGAAGGCGAGGACCTCCTCGGAAGGGGCCGAAGACGTCCCGCTGAGGGACACCTCGAGCAACGTCCCGGCGGCCCGGACGGCGCTCGCCGTGACCCGCGCGCCCGGTGGGACGGGGACGACGTCGGTGGGGAACCCGGTGACGAGGCCGGCGGTGGCGGTGCCGCTCGGCGTGGAGAGGGCTGTCGTCGAGCCGTCCGGCGCACCCGCCGGCCGCGCCGTCGTCCCGGTGGGGACGGTGCCGGCGACCGGCGCTGCCGTCGGGCCTGGCACCGCCCGGTCGGTGCCGCGGGTGCAGCTGACGACGCCCACGAGCACGGCGAGGCCCAGGAGGAGAGCCACGCCGAGGAGCGCCTTCCGCGCGGAGCCCGTCCGCCCGGCGTCCGCCTTCGCGGAGTGACGGCTCATCCTCCGGCCCCGGGGAGGGCGCGGCCCTTCCACGTCAGCCCGCCACGCTCGTGGAGCAGCCACGAGCGCGCCGTGAGCCAACCGAGGACGGCGACGGACGCCGGATGGGCCAGCGAGTCGGGCAGCGAACGGCCGCCGGTCCGTTCGGCGACGGCGTACCGGCCGGCGACGGCGGCGGCGTAGCCGACGAGCCCGACCCGGGAGCCGCGCAGCGCGGCCACCGCCGGGACGACGTAGAGGACGGCGAGCCCGCCGACGGCCACGGCGGCGCCGAGCCGGGAGCCGAACGCCGACCACAGCGACTTCGAGTAGCCCTCGCGCAGGTCGGCCCAGCCGTCGTACATGCGGCACGTCGCGAGGTGGGAGCCGTCGGCCACGCCACCCGTGCCGCCGACCGCCTTGACGGCCCGCAGGAGCGCGATGTCGTCGAGCACCTCCCCGCGGACCGCCTCGTGCCCGCCGGCCCGCCGGTACGTCGCCGCGTCGACGGCGAGGAGCTGGCCGTTCGCGGCGGAGAGCGACGGGCGGGGCGAGGTCTCCGCGACCCGGATCGGGAGCGTCGTGAGCCACGACCACTGCAGGAGCGGCTGGACGAGCCGCTCGGTGCCGGTCCGCGCGAGCTGGCGCGGGTACGGCGAGACGAGGTCGGTGCCGCTGTCCCGCAGGAGGTTCACCGTCGCGGCGACGGCGTGCGGGGCGAGCCGGACGTCGGCGTCGACGAAGACGAGCACCGACCCGGACGCCTCAGCCGCGAGCCGGGCGCACGCGTGCGCCTTGCCGAGCCAACCCGCCGGTGGGGGCGTCCCCTCGAGGAGCCGGACCCGCGGGTCCCCGGCGGCGGTGGCCCGCGCGACGTCCGCGGTGCCGTCCGTCGAGCCGTCGTCGAGGACGAGGATCTCGAGGTCGGGCACACCGACCTGCTCGAGGATCGCGGCGAGGCAGCGGCCGACGTTGCGTACCTCGTCCCGGACCGGCAGGAGGACACTGACCTTCTCGGTGACCGGCCGCGGGTCCTGGTCGGGCACCCGCAGCGCGGTGAGGTTGGCGAACGTGTGCGCCGTGAGCGCGACCGAGCCGACCGTGCCCGACCACACCAGGCCACGCCACAGCCGGCTCATGCGGCAGGCCCCGCGCCGGCATGGTCCACCCGGCCGGACGTCTCCCCGACGGCACCCTCGACCGGGCCCGGCCGCGCGCCGTCCGGCACGGCGAGGTCCCGGGCGAGCAGCCAGAGGTACGGCCCGACGAGGGCGCCCATCCCGACGAGCCCGTAGCCGGCGACCGCCGGCCGGTCGAAGAACGCGAGGTTCGCCAGGCCCGACCCGAGCCACGTCCACGTGAGCAGCGACGCGGGCACCAGCTCGGCCCGGGCCTGCGTGAGGGCGGTGCGCGGGCCGATGCCGTCCGGGCCGTCCGCGGCGGCCGTCCAGGGGCGTCGCGGGAGCACCGCGTCGAGCGCCGCGACCAGGACGACGGCGACGAGCACCCAGCCGGCGTAGTTCGTCAGCGGGATCTCGGGGACACCGGGCAGCGCCGGCTCGGGGTACCGCCACGTCCAGTGCCCCGCATCGACCATCTGCGGGTCGAGGTAGAGGTCCCACGCGGCGAGCGTGAGCCCGCCGGTGGCAGCCACCGTGAGCCGCCGCCGGCCGCCACGGGGCCGGGCGGTGAGGGCGGTCGCGAGCCGCCGGCCGAGGAGCAGGCACGGGTAGGCCATCATGGTCCACGCCAGCGGGACGACGACGGGCACGCCGAGGATCTTGGCGCCGAGGGAGTCCGCGTACAGGTAGCTGCCGAACGGGACTCCGGTCCGGACCCCGACGGTCTCGGCGAGGAGCCCCGCACCGCCGGCGACCCCGAGGAGTGCGGCGCCCGCCCACGGCGCCGTGGTGAGCGCCGCGTGGGTCAGGGACGTCACCGCGAAGAGGACGACGGCGAGGACCGTGGCCGCGCGCAGTGCGCCGCCGTCGAGGAGCGGGTAGGTGACCTGGACGAGGACGACCCCGGCGGCGAGGACGGCGGGCAGGCCGACCGGGCCGGTCAGCTGTGCCGCCCACGACACGTCGGCCGGCGGCCTGGTCGTCGCCGCTCCCTCCACGGCCGGAGTCTAGGTGCCGCGAGGCCCGGACGGCCCGCCGAGGCCGGTGCCGCGGCGACCCGCCGTGACGGGACGAGGACGTCGGGTGCGGGTCAGCGGGCGTTCCGGGTCCGGACGTCGTCGTACGCGACGCCGCCGAAGCGGCCCTCCGCGGAGACGACCTCGAAGCGGGCGAAGAGCTCTTCGGCGTACCAGTCCTCGCGGGCCGTCCGGGCGATCGCGTCGAGGTGCGGCGCGCGGCGGTGCGTGAACTCGGTGAGCGCCGCCGCGGAGTCCCACAGGCTGAAGGTGCCCTGGAGCCCGACGGGAGCCTCGCCGATCCCGACGGCGAGCAGGAGCCCGTCGCTCGTGTGCAGGTCGGCGGAGACCGGCGGCACGGCGCGCCAGAAGGTGCGGGTCTTCGTCGGCCGGATCCGGGCCCGGGTCAGCGCCGCGACCGGGCCGTCGACCCGGCGCGGGCGGGGGTCGCCGAACGGGGTGCGGCCGGCCCAGAGCCCGCGGCTCGCGAGCGGCCGCAGGACGAGGTGGAGGCGTTCCTCCGCGAAGGACTCCCAGCGCCGGTGGGTCACGCCGGCGGCGAACTCCGCAGCGGCCTCCGACGTGTCCCACGCGGCGAGCAGGCCCCAGTGCCGCGGGTCGGCGTCCCGGACGGTGAAGGTGCGCCCGTCGCCGGTGCCGAGGAGCTTGGCGAAGCGCAGTCCGTCGGCGCGGCGCAGGTGGCGGCGGTCGAGAGCCATCCGGGACACGGCGGCCGGCACCGCGGATCCCGGGACGCCCCAGAACGTCACGGTGACGTACGGCAGGTCCTCGTCGGTCGGTTCGTCGGTCGGTTCGTCGGTCGGTTCGTCGGTCGGTTCGTCGGTCGGTTCGGAGGCGATGTCGTCCGTGGGCCCGGGGTCGCCGCTGTGGTCGGTCGAGGGTGTCGTCGTGGGTGCCGACGAGGGTGTCGTCGTGGCACGGTCCCCGGTGCGCTGCGCCATGACCTCAGGCGACCTCGGCGGGCGTGCCGCCGGTGATCCGGACGAGCTCGTCGAACGTCGTCCGGAAGACCGTCCGCGGGTGACCGGCGGCGGCCCAGACCTCGTCGTACCCGGCGAGCGCGGTGTCGACGAGGGTCTCGACCGGCGTCGTGTGCCCGACCGGGGCGACCCCGCCGATCGCGAAACCCGTTCTCTGCCGGACGAACTCGGCGTCCGCCCGGTCCAGCCGCGGGACGCCGACCAGCGCGGCGACCTTGGCGGTGTCGACCCGGTGTGCCCCGGAGGTGAGGACGAGCAAGGGTCGGCGACCGTCGAGCGCGGCGTCGTCCGGTACGGCGAAGACGAGCGAGTTCGCGATCTGGGCGACGGTGACGCCGAGCTGGTCGGCCGCCGACTGCGCCGTCCGCGCGTGGTCGTCGAGGACGACGACGTCCGCGGCGGCGCCACGGACCCGCAGGGCGCCCCGCACCCGGGACACGGCGGGATGGTCGTCGAGCGTCGTGGCACCGGGGGAGGACGGGGACGTCACGACGTCAGGCTAGCCACGGTCCCGGGGTCGGCGCTGCCCGGGTCCGGATCACGGGCCCGCACCACCCCGGCGCACGAGGACGTCGGGTGATGCCGATCATGACGGTGCAGCCGACATCCCTGTCGGGTGGGAACGCCTGTGGACGACGCGGATCAGCGGCCGCTACACCGGTGCGCGGCGCCGTCCGAGGTCCGTCTCGAACCGCTCGAGGAGGTCGAGGACGTCGAGCGCGGCCCAGACCCGGTTGCGGGCGCCGCCCGAGACCTCGGTGAGGACGTCGGCGTCGACGAGCCGGTCGACGGCGCGGTAGAGGTTCTTGTCGGCGACCGCGCCGTCCGCCCCGCTCTCCTCGGCGAGCACCCGGAGCGTGTCGATGTCGACGACGGGCTGGCGCAGCAGCGCCTCGAGAAGGACCGCGCCGACCGAGCCGCGCCGCGGCCGGGCGGCGTCCCACCAGGCGGCGCGGAGCTCGGCGAGGTCGCGCGCGAGCCGCAGCCCGGCGGACGCCGCGTGCGACGTCGCGGCCGCGAACCGGGCGAGCCATACGTCGAGCCGGCCGGCGCGGTAGTCGGTCAGGCCGGCGAAGTAGCGCGTCGACGTCGGCGAGGAGCACGGTCGACACCGGGACGACGGTCGTGCGTGGTCAGCCCGCGCCGCCGCAGGAGGACGTGGACCAGGGCACGTCCGGTGCGCCCGTTGCCGTCGGCGAACGGGTGGATGGTCTCGAACTGGGCGTGCGCGATCGCGGCCTGGGCGATCGGGTCGACGTCGGTGCGGTTGCAGAACCGGACGAGGTCGTCGATGAGCGGGCCGACGAGGGCGGGCTGCGGCGGGATGAAGAGCGCGTCCCGGGGGGAGTGGAGGCTGCCGCCGATCCAGTTCTGGACGGTCGCGCAGGTGGCCGGCCCAGTCGGCGTGTTCCGGGTCCTCGGCGAGCAGGGTGCGGTGGACGTCGAGCAGGTCGTCGACGGTGCACCCTCCGCCGTCGGCGGCGCGGGTCACGGCGAGCGTCATGGCCCGGACGTTGGCCGCGACGTGAGTCGCCGCGCTGTGCGGGTCGCCGCCACGGATCATCGCCACGCCGACGTCGCGCTGGGAGGCGCGCAGGTGTTCGATCCGGGAGGACGCCACGGACTCCGACCGCAGCAGCGCCCCGGCGAGCGCGGTGAGGTCGACGGTCGCGGACCGGTCGAGGACGGCGACCGCCTCGGTCGCGGCGGCGAGTGCGGCGCGGGCCTCGGGGCCGGGCCGGACGGCACGGGTCGCGATCGCGGGCGGGACGGCGGCGTCGAACTCGCGGAACTGTCGGTCCCCTCGGGGAGGCTTGGGCCCGGACCGGGGCCAGTCCCACGGGCGGGGCTGGGTCGCGACGGCGGGCCAGGGGTCGGGGTCCTCCGGCCGGCCGATGGCAGCGAGAAGTATCATCATCACCTCCTCACGTTCACCCTTGTGGATGTCAAGTGTAAGTACAGCATGGTTGGCGTGATAGTTCCAGGCATACGGTGCGGTCGCTCGGGGGCCGTTCAGGACGACACGCCGAGGTGTCCGCAGGGGGTGCGCGAATCCGTTGAGCGAGCGCCGGGGGCGGTGTACAGTCGCAGGTGTTCGAACGCATGTTCGAACACCTGCCGGGATCGCGGACCCGGTAGGCAGCGGTCCGCGGCGCGGCGACTCGACCCCGTCGCGCCACGGGCCGCGACAACGGACCTTGCTCGGCGGGCGTGTGGGGAAGCGCGCCCGCCGGGTGGGTCCGGCACGGCGTCCGGCTTCCCCGCGGCGTCGCCCGCACCACCCGCATCCGGGGTGCGTGCGTCAGCGATTCGGTGTCGACGAGGGAGGCAGCTCGATGGTCCGACGGTACGACGACCTCGTCGAGGTCCGTCCGGCACCGGACGGCGACCGGCCGGGGAGCTTCCTGTGGCGGGGGCGGCTGTACGTGGTCCGGGACGTCCTGGGGCACTGGCGCGAACGCCGGGCGTGGTGGACCTCCGCGGCCGCGCGGGCCGTCCACGGCGACGGGGGGCAGACCATGGGCGGCCCGGAGCCTGTGTCGGACGGCGCGGTGTCGGACGGCGCGGTGTCGGACGGCGCGGTGTCGGGCGCCGCGGGCGCCGCCCGGGCCGCCCTCGCGGGCGAGCGTGAGGTGTGGCGGGTCGAAGCCAGCCGGGGGTGGGTGCACGGCACGGGGGTCTTCGACCTGTCCCGTGAGGTCGTCGGTTCCGGGGACCTCTCCGTGGGTGTCCGCACCGGGAGCGACGCGGCGGTGACCACGGGGGCGTCGGGAGCGCGCGAGGACGCGTGGCGTCTGGTGCGTGTCACCGACTGACCGCGTCATGGAACCCACTGGCGACCCGAGCGACACACGCAGCACGAGCAGCACGAACGAACCTGACGAGACGAGCGGCGGTTCAGGGACCGCCGGCGAGGAGGCCGACATGCCGGCGACGACACTGGAACGTCCACCCGTCTCCGTGGCGGCACGGGTGCTTCTCGAGCGGTCCCGGGCGGGGCTGCTGCAGGCCTGCGCCGCCCGGACCTGCGGCGAGCGGTACGTCGCGGCGCACCTGGCCGCGCTCCGCGCCGCGGCCGCGGTGCTCGCGGTCCGGGGCCGGCCACGAGCCCGGGGCGGTCCGCGCAGCGTCTGGGAGGTCCTGCCGAGGGTCGCTCCCGAGCTGACCGAGTGGGCTGCCTTCTTCGCGGCGACCGCGTCCCGCCGGGCGGCGGTCGAGGCCGGCCGCGGCGAGGCCATCACCGCCCGGGACGCCGACGACCTCCTGCGCGACGTGGAGACCTTCCACCACGTCGTCGAGACCGTCGCTCGGGCTGCCGTACCAGCCGGTCCTGCCGGGCGCCCTGCCCACCTGCACCTGGGCCCGCGGCGCATCGGCGGGTTCGGCGTGGGTGTTCAGCGGCGGTGCGGTCCGCCGGGCCGTGGGTACGGTCCGCGCGGCCGTCGGATGGGGACAGGCCAGGCTCATGGCGTTTCGTTCACGCACCTGCACGTCGCCTCCGGGTACTCCCTGCGCTACGGCGCCTCGACGCCGGCGGCGCTCGTCGAGGACGGCCGCCGGCACGGCATGGACGCCGCTCGCGCTCACCGACCGGGACGGTCTCTACGGGGCGGTGAAGTTCGCCCTGGCCTGCCGCGGCGGCCGGGATCGCCCCGATCCTCGGGGTCGACCTCGCCGTCGAGCCGACCGGCCTGCTCGCCGGGGTGCCGGCCTGGGCCGACCCGGCGCCACGGACCGCCGAGGGCTGCCCGGCGCGGCGCACCCCGGTGCGGGGCGGGGCGAGCGTCGACCCGCGGCACCCCCGGGTCACCGTCCTCGCGCTCGGCGCGGACCGAGCGCCGGAGCTGCCGGCCGCCGCCGGCTGGGGGCGGCTGTGCCGGCTGGTGTCGGCCACCCACCTGCGCGGGGAGCGAGCGGTCGGCCGGTCGACCGACCCGCGACGCTGCGTCGGCGAGCACGCGGACCGACCCGGGGAGCCGGCGCGCCGGCGCGCTCGGCCGTCCTGCTCGGCCCCGACTCCGAGGTGGGCCGCGCCGCCCTGGCCCGCGCGGCCCGACCTCGCCCGCGCCGTCCTCGACCGCTGGCGCGTCGCGCTGCCGCCCGGGCTCGGTGTTCGTCGAGGTCGTCTGCCACCACGGGCCGCCAGGACGGCCCGACGAGCCTCGGCCACGCCGCGCGCATGCTCGCCGTGGCCCGGCGAGGCCGGCGTGCCCGCCGTCCTCACCAACGCCGTCCGGTACGCCGACCCCGGACGGCGCCGCGACCGTCGACGTCCTCGACGCCGCCCGCCGGCTCGTCCCGCTCGACACCGCGGCACGTCGACCGGGTCAGCGCCGAGGGGTACCTCGCCGCCGACCGAGCGCATGGCGTCCAGGTCGCCCGCGAGGTCGCCCGGGCCGCCGGCGACGAGTCCGCGGCCGCCGACCTGCTCGCCGCCACCCAGGCCCTCGCCGACCGGTGCCGGCTCGACCCGCGCGACGACCTCGGGATCGGCACCGGTGCACCTGCCGGAGACCGAGGTGCTCGGGCTCGGCATCGACGAGGCGCCGACGCCGTGCTGCGCAAGCGGTGCGAGGCGCAGATCGAGCAGCCGGTACCCCGGGGGCGAGCCAGGCCCGGGTGCGGGACGTCACCGAACGCGGCTCGACGACGAGCTCGCGACGATCGCCGAAGCTCGGCTTCGCCGCCTACTTCCTCACCGTCGGCGAGGTGTGCGACCTCATCCGGGGCCTGGGCGTCCGGGTCGCGGCCCGCGGCTCGGGGGCCGGCAGCCTGGTCAACTACCTGCTCGGCATCTCCGGGGTCGACCCGCTCCGGCACGACCTGCTCATGGAGCGCTTCCTCTCCCCGCTGCGCGCCCAGCTGCCCGACATCGACATCGACGTCGAGTCCGCCCGGCGCACCGAGGTCTACGAGGAGATCCTCGAGCGCTTCGGCGCCGAGCGCGTCACCTGCGTGTCGATGATGGACACCTACCGGGTCCGGCACGCCGATCCGTGACGTCGGCGCCGCGCTCGGTCTGCCGCCGGGCGAGATCGACACGATCGCCAAGTCGTTCCCGCACATCCGGGCCCGCGACGTCCGGCACGCCGCTCGCGCGAGCTGCCGGAGCTGCGTGCCTCGGGCCTCGGCGCGGCCCGGCTCGACCTGCTCTTCGACCTCGTCGAGCAGCTCGACGGACTGCCCCGGCACGTCGCGCTGCACCCGTGCGGGGTGCTGCTGTCCGACGCCGAGCCTGCTCGACCGCACCCCGGTCGAGGCGAGCTGGCGTCGGGCTTCCCGATGAGCCAGTTCGACAAGGACGACGTCGAGGAGCTCGGCCTGCTCAAGCTCGACGTCCTCGGCATCCGGATGCAGTCGGCGATGGCGTACGCCCTCGACGAGATCGCCCGGGTCGACGGGCCGGACGCGGTCGCCGCCGGCGGCCACCCGCCGTCCGCGACCGACGCCGGGACCGGGTACCTCGACCCGGCGACCGGGCGGATCGACCTCGACGCCGTGCCCGCACGACGACGAGGCGACGTTCCGGCTGATCCGCACCACGCACACCCTCGGCATGTTCCAGATCGAGTCCCCGGGTCAGCGCGAGCTCGTCGGCAAGTTCGCGCCGGAGACGTTCGACGACCTCATCATCGACATCTCGCTGTTCCGGCCCGGGCCGGTGAAGTCCGACATGGTCACCCCGTTCCTGCGGGCCCGGCAGGGCTGGGACGAGCCGGACTACCTCCACCCCGACCTGCGAGCCGGCGCTCGCCGAGACCGCGGGCGTCGTCGTCTTCCACGAGCAGGTGCTGCAGATCGTCGCCGTGACCACCGGGTGCAGCCTCGCCGAGGCCGACGAGGTCCGCCGGGCGATGGGCTCGCCCGCCGGGCAGGCCGAGGTCGAGGCGTGGTGGCGTCCCCGGGCCGGGCCGAGCGCGGCTACGACGCCGCGACGGTCGACCGGATCTGGGAGGTGCTCAAGGCCTTCGCCTCGTTCGGGTTCTGCAAGGCCCACGCCGCGGCGTTCGCGCTGCCGACGTACCACTCGGCCTGGCTGAAGGCGCACCACCCGGCGGCGTTCCTCGCCGGGGTCCTCACCCACGACCCCGGCATGTACCCCAAGCGGCTCATCCTCGACGACGCCCGCAACCTCGGCATCGCCGTCCTGCCCGCTCGACGTCAACCGTCTCCGACGCGACCTATCGGGTCGAGAAGGTGACGTGGTGGGACGAGCCGCCGCCGCGGATCCTCGACCAGGTCGACGCCCGGCCGTCCCGGAGGCGCACCAACCCGGCCGGCGCGGCCGGCTCCGAGCGAGCCCCTACCGGACGTGGTGGACGAGGCGACCCCCAGGTCCCGTCCGGGGACGGGCTGCCGGACGGCAGGCAGTACGGCATCCGGCTCGCGCTCGCCGACGTCAAGGGCATCTCCGACGCCGAGGTGGCCCGGATCGTCGCCGGCCGGCCCTACCACTCGCTCGCCGACTTCTGGCACCGGGCGCAGCGTCTCCCGGCCGGTCGTCGAGCGGCTCGTCGTCGCGGGTGCCTTCGACTCCCTCTACGGCCTGGGGTCGGCGCTGCCGGTCCGCCGTCGCGACCGGGTCACCCGCCGCGACCTGCTGCTCCAGGTCGCCGAGCTCGACCGGTGGAGCCGGTCGGTCGCCGGAACCGGCCGGGCACCGGTGCGCGGCGCACCCGCCCGCCGGCCGGGACGCGGGTGAGGTGGCGACCCGCGCGGCGACGTCCGGGCCGCTCCGGACGGCACGCCGACGGTCGGGACGACGGTCCGGCGTCCCGTGGGGGACCCGACGGACGCCGTCCGGGCGGCGGCCGCGCGGCAGTCGCAGGCGCCGCGCGCGGTGACGCCCGCCGGACCGGCACGCCGTCCAGCTCGCGCTCGACCTCGGCGACGCCCCCGACGAGACCGTGCCGCACCGGCCTGCCCGAGATGACCGGTGCCGAGCGGGTCCGGGCCGAGCTCGAGGTGCTCGGCCTCGACGTGAGCCGGCACGTCCTCGACTTCTACGCCCCGTTGCTCGACGCGCTCGGCGTGACCCGGTCCCGCGACCTGCTGCACCGGCGCAGCCGGGCCGAGCTGCTCGTCGCCGGGGTCAAGGTCGCCACCCAGACCCCGCCGGTCCGCTCCGGCCGCCGGGTCGTCTTCCTCACCCTCGACGACGCGACCGGTCCGGTCGACGCGACGTTCTTCGAGGACGCCCAGGGCCCGTACGCCGCGACGGTCTTCCACTCCTGGCTGCTCGTCGTGCGCGGGGTGCTGCGCCGCACCGGTCCGCGCGGGGTGTCGCTGCGGGCGACCGGGGCCTGGGAGCTGCCGCTGCTCTGGGACGCCTGGACCGAGGGCGGGCTGCGCGCGGTGCAGGAGCTCCTCGCCCGTGAGCGCTCCTGGGACGGCGACGTCACCGGCCAGCGGTCCGCGGGGCGGCGGCGAGCCGGTCGTCGCGGCCGGTCATGGCCCGGCCGCCGGTCACCGAGTTCGGCGGCGGGTCGTCGTGCCACCGTCCCACGGCAGCCCGACCCCGGAGGCGGAGTACGCGACCGCCTGCACGGACCGGGCTACCGGCCGGCGACCGGACGTCGGCCGCCGGCCGCCGCAGCGGCGAGCGGGATCGGCGCCGGCGCAACCCGGGCCGGCGGGATGGGCGGCGGCTCGGGCGCACCGGCGCGGTCCTCGTCCACGCGAGCGGGTTACCGGCAGTCGCCGTACGCCGACGTCAAGCCGCCGGGGGAGAACACCCGCGACACCCGGCGGATGCTGCCGCCGCCCGAGCGGTCCGGACAGCGAGCGGCGGCCGACCAGCGGCGCCGGCGCGGCGAGCCGCCGCGCAAGCTGTGGCACGCGAGCCCCGGGAGCCGCGGCCGGTGACCCCTCCCATCGCCGCCGGTCCGGCGATCGCGCGGCGGCTCGGCCTCGCCGTCGGCCGGGCGCTCACTAGGGTGGGGCACGACGCCGACCCGCCCTCTCCCGGGAGACCGACCGTGGCCCTGACGACCGCCCGCGTCCCGCCGCTGGGCCCTGCGCGCCGACCCGCGCTCGGCGGTCCGGACCGCCGTCGTCTGGGACGCCCTCGACGCCGCTGCGTCGCCGAGCGGTCCGCGGACGACCGGCCGGCCCGTCGCTCGACGTCGTCGACGTCGGCGGCGGCACCGGCGGGTTCGCCGTCCCGCTCGCCGGGCTCGGGCACCGCGTCACCGTCGTCGACCCCAGCCCCGACGCCCTGGCCGCGCTGCAGCGGCGGGCCGCCGACGCCGGCGTCGCCGGCCGGGTCCGCGCCGAGCAGGGCGACGCCGGCGCCCTCGCCGACCGTCGTCGGCGCGGGCGTCGCCGACCTCGTGCTGTGCCACGGCGTTCTCGAGTACGTCGACGACCCGCGCGCGGCGCTGCACGACGCCGTCGACAGCGCTCCGGCCCGGCGGGCTGCGTCAGCGTGCTCGTCGCCCAGCGGCTCGGCGCGGTGCTCGCCCGTGCGCTCTCGGGCCGGTTCGCCGACGCCCGGCGGCTGCTCGACGACCCGACGGGCCGCGGCGGCGACGGCGACCCGGTGCCGCGGCGGTTCGGCGAGGCCGCCGTCCGGCGCTGCTCGCCCTGCTCGGCGGACGCAGGGAAGCGGTCGACGTCCGGCTCGTGCACGGCGTCCGGCTCTTCACCGACCTGCTGCCCGGCGCCCTCGTCGACGGCGACCCCGAGGCCGCCGAGGCCCTGCTCGACCTCGAGCGCGCCGCCAGCGAGCACCCCGACCACGCCGTCGCTGTCCGCCGTCGCCGCCCAGCTCCACGTCGTCCTCCAGCGTGAGGCCGTCCACCGCGGCCGACCCGGCGGACCGGCGACCGACCCGGCCGACCCGGCCGAGACGACCGTCGCCCCGTCGTGAGGTGAGCGCGTGAGCCGGCGCCAGCTCGACCGGGCCGGCCGGCCCGGCGGCTTCGACGACGGGCTGTCCGGCGACGACACCGGCTGCACGGTCCTGCACGTCGACATGGACGCCTTCTACGCCTCCGTCGAGCTGATCGACCGGCCGGAGCTGCGCGGCATGCCGGTGATCGTCGGCGGCGGCGGCGGCCGGAGCGTGGTGCTCTCGGCGACCTACGAGGCGCGCCGGTTCGGCGTCCACTCGGCGATGCCGATGGGCCGGGCCCGCCGGCTGTGCCCGCAGGGCGTCGTCCTCGAGCCCGACCACGCATCGCTACGGCGAGGTCTCCCGCGGGGTCATGGAGATCTTCCGGTCGGTCACCCCGCTGGTCGAGCCGCTCAGCCTCGACGAGGCCTTCCTCGACGTCTCCGGCGCGGTGCGCCGGCTCGGCCCGCCCGCCGCGATCGGCCAGCTGATCCGTGACCGGGTGGCCGACGAGCAGCAGATCACCTGCTCGGTCGGGGTCGCCGCCACGAAGTTCGTCGCCAAGCTCGCCTCCGGCCGGGCCAAGCCGGACGGGCTGCTCGTCGTCCCGCGCGACGAGACCGTGCCCTTCCTGCACCGGCTGCCCGTCGGCGCGCTGTGGGGGGTCGGGGAGCGGACCGAGGAGGTCCGCTCCAGCGGCTCGGCCTGCGCACCGTCGCCGACCTCGCGCACACCCCGGTCGAGACCCTCGCGCCGCGCCGCTCGGCGAGGCCGTCGGCACCCACCTGCACGAGCTGTCCTGGGGGCGGGACCCGCGCCCGGTCGTCCCGGAGCAGCGTCGAGAAGAGCATCGGCGCCGAGGAGACCTTCGCCCGCGACGTCGACGACCCGGACGTCGTGCTCCGCGAGCTGCTGCGGCTGTCCGAGCGGGTCGCGGCCCGGCTGCGCTCCGCAGGGCGTCGTCGGCCGTACCGTCGTCCTCAAGGTCCGCTTCGCCGACTTCACGACGATCACCCGGTCCCGCACGCTGCCCGAGCGCACCGACGTCGCCCGCTCCGTCTACGCCGTCGCCCGCGACCTCTACGCCGCGCTCGGCCTCGACCGGGCCCGGCTGCGGCTCGTCGGCGTTCGGGTCGAGGGTCTCGTCGCCGCCGTCGAACGGCCACCACCAGCTCGCGCTCGACGAGCGACCGCAGGGCTGGCGGGAGGCGGAGCAGGCCGTCGACCGGGCAAGCGCCCGCTTCGGCGCCGGCGTCGTCCGGCCCGCGAGCCTCGTCTGCGTCGAGGACGGTGTGGAGCCGTAGCATCTCGTCATGTACTGGTCACGTGCCATGAGGCGGTTTCACCCGGACGTCGCACCGTGACGAAGACGCCCCGAACCGGGACGGAAGAACCTTTCGCGCCCCCCGGTCGTCATCAAGTCGCAACACCGGGGTGCCGAGTCATCCTGGGATCGGGTTTCGCGCGGCGCGGCCCCGACCTATTCTGATACCAACGCGGACTGGTCAGGAGGTCGACGTGCCGCTCTCCGACAACGAGCAGCGCCTGCTCGAGCAGATGGAGCGCGCGCTCTACGCCGAGGACCCCAAGTTCGCCTCCACGATGCGAGGTGCGAACCGGCGGGCCGGCGCCGGTCGGAAGATCCTCTTCGGCGCCCTCGGTATCGCGCTCGGTCTCGTCGGGCTCGTCGCCGGCGTCGCCCAGCAAGAACGTACATCATCGCGATCGTCGGCTTCGTCTTCATGCTCGCGGGGACGGCGTACGCGGTGTCCAGCCAGCGGCGCGGCGCGGCCCGCCGGGGTCGTCCGCCGCCGGCACCGTCAAGCGGCCGCCCGTCGAAGCGCCGCGGCCACGGCTCGTTCATGCAGCGCCTCGAGGAGCGCTGGGACCGCCGGCGCGACCAGCGCTGATAGCCGAGCACCGTCCAGGCCTCGGTGAGGGGGGTCCGCCGTCCGGCGGACCCCCTCACCGCGTCACGGCCGTGTCCCGCGCGTCCGCTGTCCCTGTCGCCGCCCGCCTACGCCTCTCAGCCGTCGGGCCGCTCCCGGCGCGGCAGCTTCCGGACGACGGCCTCGTACGAGGCGTCGACCGCCTCGAGCAGCTCCTCGTCCGGGATCGCCCCGCCGAGTCGAAGGCTGTTCCAGCCTGCCCTGCCGATGTACGCCATGACCGACGCGTCCCCGGGGAACCGGGCCAGCCACTCGTCCGCCTCGTCCCGGGTGGCGCCGCACTTCAGGCCCACCGACGTGCCGTCGCCGACGAATGCGAAGATCTTCGGCCCGACCTTGACGACGACGTCACCTTCCCACGGCTCGTCCTGCCAGGCGCCCGGCTTGGCAAGGCAGTACGTGAGCAGCGCCGCACGATCCACGGACCTGACCCTACGTCGCCCACGCCGGCTCGTCCGGGGCAGGTTTACGCCGGCGGACGGGGGACAAAGAAACACCGCCGGGCGGCGGCGTGTCGGTCGTGGGGCGCTGTGACGAAGGGCCGGTGGGGTGGAGGAGGGTCGCCTGCGGCCCCGGGCGCTGACGCCGCACGGCGTGGCAGGCTGAGCCGTGGCGAGAATCACGGGGCAGCGGGACCTCCTGCGCGCCGACCCGGCGCTCGCCGGTGCGGCGGTCGAGGAGACACTGCGCTTCGACCCGCCGGTCCAGCGGATCGGCCGCGTCGCCCACGAGGCCGTCGAGGTCGGCGGTGTCACCGTCCGGCCGGGCCAGTGGGTCGTGGCCCTCATCGGCGCCGCCAACCGGGACCCGGCCGTCCACCCCGACCCGCAGCGCTTCGATGTGTGCCGGACGCCGGCCGTCGAGCACCTCGCATTCTCTGCCGGCGTCCACTACTGCGTCGGCGCACCACTGGCCCGGCTCGAGGGTGAGGTGGCGCTCGCGACTCCGCGTCACCCGGGCGGGTCTGACCCGCCCGAACCGCCCGAGCCGTGCCGTCCGGCACCGACGCTCTGGCGCACGTGCTCCCCGAACTCCGCGGCCCGGCGACCGGCCTCGTCCGCGGCGACGTCGACGTTGCGGGCCAGCCCGCTGAGCACCGCGACCCCGGTCCGGGGGAACCAGCGGGCGCGCCGCCGCAGCCCCGCCGGGAGTGACGCCGCGACGCCGTCCGCGACAGTCCGGACGTCCTCGCCGAGCTCGTCGGCGGAGCGGCCGGGTGCGCCAGGCGGCATGTACCGGGCGGACTCGAGATCGCCGACGAGCCGCGCGAGCGCCGCGCGCTCGGACCCGCCGAGGCCGTGGTCGCTCGCAAGGCGTCGCTGGAGCGCCCGGGGCGTCCAGGAGGAGGCCCACCGGACGCCGAGGTCCGAGAGCCGTTCTCGCAGCTCGTCCCACGCCGCTTCGGCCCGGGCCTGCGCGGTGCTCGCCCGCCCCCAGCGCCTCCGCCGCGCGAGCGTCGCGGCGGCGAGCGGCACCAGCCCGACGAGCACGAGGACCCCGAGCGCGAGGACGACGCGCCACGGGACCGCCGAGAGCACCCGCCGGTACAGCGGCGGCTGCTTGAGCACGCCGGGAAGCTCCTCGAGCTGGCCCGCGCGGCGCGACGGGGCGGCCGAGGCGGACGATGTCGCGGTCGAGGTCCCGGTCGCCGCCGGCTGCTCGTCGCCCGGGCCGGCGCCGGTCGTGTAGCCCGGCGCGTCCGCGACCCGCGCGGACGGCGTCGGCTCGAACCGGACCCAACCGCTGCCCGCGAAGTACAGCTCGGGCCATGCGTGCGCGTCCCGCGGGGTCACCGTCCAGGCGCCCTCCCGGCCCTGCCGTCCGGGGAGGAACCCGACAGCCACCCGGGCAGGGATCCCGAGTGCCCGGGCCATGGCGGCCATCGCGGACGCGAAGTGGACGCAGTAGCCGCGCTTGACGTCGAGGAACTGAAGGAGGATGTCCTGCGAACCGTCGTTGCCGCCGGTCCCGGGGGCGTCGGTCGAGTAGGTGAAGCCCCCGGTCTCGCGGAAGAACTCCTGGAGCTTCGTCGCCTTCTCGTAGTCGCTGCCGCTCCCGGCGATCTCCCGGGCCCGGGTCCGTAGCTCCCGGGGGAAGTCCGCGGGCAGGGCCGTGTACTCCGAGACGATGCTCTGCGGCGGCGCTGCCGCGGCGTCGAGCTGCTCCGCGGTCGGCGACACGGACAGGTAGGTCACTGTGTACTGCTTGTTCCGCGTCGTGGTCCCGATCCCGACGACGTTGAGCGTCGAGGCGTCCCACAGCCACTCGCCGTCGATGTCGACGCGGGAGGCGGGGTAGGGCAGCGGCAGGAAGTTCTGCGCGTAGTCCCCCACGGCCACCGACATCTGCGCCGGCGTGGTCGCCACCGAGGAGTCCAGCCCGGGCGGCGAGCCGAGGCCGTCCTGCGCGCGGTTCTCCTTGGGGATCTGCCGCCGGCTCGGCGGACCCCAGGTCTTGCCGGTGTACAGGGTGTCCGCGACGATCCGCAGCGGCTCCTGCTGCGCGGTCCCGTCGAGCCGGTACGTGAGGACCGGCGTGTCGCTGCGGGACTCCAGGTCCTGTCGCAGCGTGAGGATCGGGTTGACGACCGGCACCGTCCGGTTCCCCCGGCCGTTCCCGGTGCCGTCCCCCGAGCCGATGATGCTCTCCCCGAGCCCGGGGACGAGCGGCGGGACGATGACGGCGACGAGGAGAGCGCCGACGGCGATCCGGCGGGCACCGCTCAGCGGGCCGCCCGACAGCACCCGACCCTCGCCGTCCGCGCCGAGGTTGCCGAGCACCCGGCCCCAGCCGCGGATCCGGTCCGTCGCGTCGGCCACGAGGAGCAGGAGGTAGCCGAGACCGGCGAGGATGAACCACACCCATGACACGCCGTCCGGCAGCACGGCTGCGGGCACGCAGTAGACGGCGAGCAGGGCCAGCCCGGCGACCGCGGGCTTGCGCAGCGACACCGCGACGACGTCCACCACGAGACCGACGAGCCCCACGCCGCCGGCGACGAGCAGGATGAGCCCGCGGGCCGGCTCCACCGGCGCGGCGTCGCTGCGGGTGATCTCGACGCCTGCCGAGAGCAGGTCGACGAGCGCGCGCCACGCCGCAGGCCCGGGGAGCACGCCCCACAGCGCGGCGTTCCGGACGAACAGCGCCGTGAGGACGAGCGCGAACGCCGCGACCTGGGCGAGCACGACGAGTACCCACGAGCGGGTCACCTGGCGCATCGCGGCGCCGACGCCCGCGACGACGGCGACGAGGACGAACACCGCCACGAGCCAGGCCTTGCCCCGCACGAGCGGGCTCAGCGTGAGCGCCGCAAGCATCGTCGCGGCGACCGAGGCGAGCGTCAGCCGGGCCTGCGTCGTCGAGCTCACGGCATCCCTCCAGGCACCCGCGTCGCGCCGTCGGCGCCGCGCACGGTCGCCGGCACAGGCGTGAGCCGGACGTCGTGACTGCCGGGCCGCGCCACCGTGACCCGGTCCCAGACCTGGCGGACCGTCTCGTCCGGTCCCGCCTCGGTGACGATCCAGCCACCGGACCGCAGGACGGCGGCCGCCCGGGTCCGTGCGTCGTCGAGGTCGGCGGCCTGCCGCGGCGGCAGCGAGCCCCAGGCCGTCGTCCGGAGCAGGATCGCGACCACGCGCCCGGTCTGGCGCACCATTCGCGCGAGCGCCGTGGCCTCGTCCTCGCCGACCTCGCCGAGGACGGCGACGACGAGACCGTCCCCACCCGTCCGCGCCATCGCGGAGATCGCGCCCGTGAGGTCGTGCGGTTCTCCGAACCCGACGACGGCGAGCTCGTCGAGGAGCTGGCCCGCGCCGTCCCCGGTGTAGGGGCCGGTCCAGCCCGCCGGCCGTTCGTCGATGACGAGACGGACGCCGTAGCGCTGGCCGGCGAGGTGCACCGCGACCGACGCGGCCGCGCTGACGGCCCACTCGAAGGACGACGCCGGTCCCTCGCCGCGGTGTCCCTCGTGCCGGACGTCGAGGAGCACCGTCGCGCGCATCTGCCGGGGCTGCTCGTCCCGCCGGACCATGAGCTCGCCCCGGTGCGCCGTCGACGGCCAGTGCACCCGGCGCAGGTCGTCCCCGTACCGGTACTCCCGGGTCGCGACGTCGTTCTCGCCGCTCGCCGCGGCGCTGCGTGCGAGCGACTCCCCGGTGCCGGACCACTGTCCGCCGGCGGTCACCGGCGAGAGCGGCCACGTCCGCGGGATGACGACGAGCGGGTCGGTCGCCGTGAACGACCGGGTCAGCTCGCACATCCCGAAGGGGTCGGCGAGCCGCAGCCGGAGCGGGCCGATCGCGTAGCGGCCACGGACCTCCGAGCGCAGCGAGTAGGTCACCACCGCCCGCCGTCCTCCGGGGAGCCGGGCGAGGACGAAGCGCGGCGACGGCCCGAGCGAGTACGGGACCCGGTCCTCCGCGAGGAGGACCCGGGTCGCGAGCCGGGTGAGGTTCTCCAGCTCCAGGCGCACCCGCGCCGTCGTCCCGGCGACGACGCGGTTCGGCGTGATCGTCCGGGTCAGTGCGAGCCGGTACCGGGACCGGCCGAGGGCGATGGCGCAGCCGAGCGGGAGGGCGACGAGGAGGACGGCGACCCGCAGGAGGTCCTGCTGGCCGAGGACGACGGCGCACAGTGCGGCGGCGGCGCTCGCGGCGAGGAACGAGCGGCCGCGGGTCGTGAGGCCGGCCAGCGCCGGACGCAGCCACCCCGAGAGGTTCCTCATGCCGCCGTCCTCGCCGCCGTATCCACCGCTGCGTCCACCACCGAGCCCGTCGTCGGGCGCATCGCCGCCCGTCTCACCGTGCCCACGCTGCCATCCCTTCCTGTGCCCGTGCCCCCGGTCCGCGCGGCGCCTCAGGCCGTGGCGCGCGACCTCGGGATCGCAACGTGTCCGAGCAGGCCGGAGAGCACCTCCTCCGGCGCCCGACGGGCGAGCTGCGCGTCCGCGCTCGGCAGGAGACGGTGCGCGAGGACGGGATGGACGAGCTCCTGGACGTCGTCCGGCAGCACGTGCTCGCGACCCTCCATCGCCGCGTGCGACTTCGCGGCGCGGAGCAGGTGCAGGGCGGACCTCGGCGACGCGCCCGAGGCGCAGCTCGGACGTCGCCCGGGTGGCCCGGACCAGCGAGACGACGTACTCCTTGACCGCGTCCGAGGCGTAGACCGAACGGGCGGTGGCGATGAGCCGGCGGATCGACGGTCGGCGTCCGCGACCGGCGACAGCGCGGCGCAGGGGGTCGTGCGGCGGCGTGCCGGTCCAGCATCTCGATCTCGGCCGACGGCCGACGGGTAGCCCATCGACAGGCGCGCCATGAAGCGGTCCCGCTGGGCCTCCGGCAGCGGGTACGTGCCCTCCATCTCGATCGGGTTCTGGGTCGCGATGACGATGAACGGCGGCTGGAGCCGGTACGTCGTGCCGTCGACGGTGACCTGGCGCTCCTCCATGCACTCCAGCAGCGCCGACTGGGTCTTCGGGACGGCCCGGTTGATCTCGTCGCCGACGACGACGTTGGCGAAGACCGCGCCCGGCTTGAACTCGAAGTCCTGCCGCTCCTGGTTGTAGACGCTCACCCCGGTGACGTCGCTCGGCAGCAGGTCGGGCGTGAACTGGATGCGTCGCACCGAGCAGCCGATCGACCGCGGCCAGCGCCTTGGCGAGCATCGTCTTGCCGACGCCCGGGACGTCCTCGAGGAGCAGGTGGCCTTCGGCGAGGAGCACGGTGACGGCGAGGCGGACGACGTCCGGCTTGCCCTCGACGACGGTCTCGACGGCGGAACGGATCGCGCCCGTGGCGCGGACCAGCGTCGTCGATCGACATGGGGGCGGGTCTGCGTCACACCGTCTCCTTCTGCGAAACGCTTCCTGCGGTGTCGACCACAGTCTGCTCAGCGTGCCGGCCCGCGCGTCATCATCCGCAACGACGCGCCGGGGTCCCCGGCGACGTTCATGCCGCGGCCCCCACTTCCCCCCACGCGCCCGCCGAACGCCCATCCGACGGTCCATCCGGGGCGAACGGGTTCGGACCGGTTCGTGCGTGATGCCCGCTTCACCGGCCGCCCGGTGCGACGCGCCGCCCTCCACCTCCACACCACCCCTCTGACCTGCGACGACAGCACCGGACGCCACGGGCGGAGGGGTGATTCGCCGTTGACCGTGGTGGGAAGTGGAGTACAGTGGGGGCACTTGGAGGGAACGGGTCGTCCTCCGGCTGAAGGCCGCGGCCGGCGGAGGTCGGGAGGGAGGCGGCGCCGTGTTCCTCGGCACGCACACCCCCCGCCTCGACGACAAGGGGCGGCTGATCCTCCCGGCGAAGTTCCGGGAGCAGCTCGAGGCGGGAGTGGTGGTGACGAGAGGTCAGGAACGCTGCCTCTACGTCTTCCCGATGACCGAGTTCGAGCGCCTCGCGGAGCAGCTGCGCCAGGCTCCGGTCACGAGCAAGCAGGCCCGTGACTACCTGCGGGTCTTCCTCTCCGGGGCGAGCGACGAGCAGCTCGACAGGCAGGGGCGCATCACGATCCCGCCGCTGCTGCGCAGCTATGCCGGCGCTCGAGCGCGACTGCGCCGTCATCGGTGCAGGGCAGCGCGTCGAGATCTGGGACGCCGGGGCGTGGGAGCGCTACCTGGCCGAGTCAGGAGCAGGCGTTCGCCGAGCAGACCGAGGAGGTGGTGCCCGGCCTGTTCTGACCCGTCTGACCGTCCGACAGTCCGGCCGCCGGCTGGACGACCCCGGTGCCGCGCCGCCGCCCGTCGGGCCCGGCGCCACACGCCCGGTGGTGAGGTCTCCAGCCGCCCGCGACGTCCTGACGCACCTTCCCCGGTGTCAGGCCGTCGAAGGGCGGGCGGATGGGGACCTGACCACCGGGACTGTCGTCTACGGCAACTCTGCCTCGACCTCTACGGCAACTCGCCACGGCGGCGCCCGCACGCCCCGTGATCCACCACCCGACCCGCACGTCATGCATCGCCCGGTTCGCGCCAGGGACGAGAAGGGTCGAGATGACGGGCTCCGGCGCCGACGCGCGCGACCGGCACGTGCCGGTCCTGCGCGACCGCTGCGTCGCCCTGCTCGCGCCCGCGCTCGCCGCCCCGGGCGCGGTCGTCGTCGACGCCACGCTCGGGATGGGCGGCCACGGCGAGGCCCTGCTCGAGGCGTGCCCGGAGGCGCTGCTCGTCGGGCATCGACCGCGACCCGCAGGCACTCGACCTCGCCGGTCGCCGGCTCGCGCCGTTCGGCGACTCGGGTCCACCTCGTCCACGCGGTCTACGACGAGCTGCCGCAGGTGCTCGAGCGGCTCGGCGCTGCGCCGCGCGTGCACGGCGTCCTGCTCGACCTCGGCGTCTCCTCGCTGCAGCTCGACGAGGCCGGCCCGAGGCTTCGCCTACGCCAGCGACGCGCCGCTCGACATGCGGATGGACCCGACCGTCGGGACCGACCGCCGCCGACGTCCTCAACACCTACTCCGGCGGCCGACCTCGCCCGGGTCCTGCGCGAGTACGGCGAGGAGCGGTTCGCCCGGCGGATCGCCGAGGCCGTCGTCCGGGCGCGCGCCGTCGAGCCGTTCGACGACGAGCGCCCGGCTCGTCGAGCTGGTCCGGGACAGCATCCCGGCGGCGGCGCGGCGCACCGGCGGCAACCCCGCCAAGCGCACCTTCCAGGCGCTGCGGATCGAGGTGAACGGCGAGCTCGAGGTGCTCGAGCGGGCGGTGCCGGCCGCGGTCGACGCGCTCGCGGTCGGCGGGCGCATCGTCGTCCTCGCGTACCACTCGCTCGAGGACCGGATCGTCAAGCGGGTCCTCGCCGCGGGGGCGCGCGAGCACGGCGCCGCCCGGCCTGCCGGTCGAGCTGCCCGAGCACGCGCCCGTGCTGCGGCTGCTGACCCGGGGGGCCGAGACGGCCTCGGAGACGGAGATCGCCGACAACCCGCGCGCGGCGTCGGTCCGCCTGCGCGCGGCGGAGCGGGTCAGGGCGGGCCGGGGGGGTGCGCGCGCCGGAGCGCGCACGCGACACAGAGGGGATGCCGCATGAGCCAGTCCGACCGCCGTCCGGGTCTCGGCCCGGCACCGCGCAGCCGGCCCGTCCAGCGGCCGGTCGGCCGACGCCGGCCCCGGCTGCGCGTCGTCGCCGCCCCGCCGCACACCCGCTCCCGCGCCGGGCTGGTGGTCGGCGTGCGTGGCGCTGCTCGGCGCCGGGCTGGTGGCGCTGCTCCTGCTCAACGTGAGCCTGGAGCGGGGCGCCTACGTGCTGCGCAGGGCAGCAGACCCAGGCGCGAGCAGCTGCAGCGAGCAGCGGCAGGCGCTGCAGGAGCAGCTCGCAGCACCTCGCAGGCGCCGCAGAACCTCGCAGCGCGGCGAGCGCCCTCGGGATGGTCCAGGCACCCAACGCGGCCTTCCTGCGGGCCAGCGACGGGCAAGGTTCTCGGCGTGCCTACACCAGGCGTCGCCAAGCCGTCACCTACGGTGAAGAAGGTCGTGCCCTCGACCGTGGCGGCGGCGACGACGGCGCCAGCGAAGCCTGCGAAGCCCGGAACCGCGTCGACGGCCGACGCCGGACGCGGGTGCGGCGACGACGGCGACGAAGCCGGCGAAGCCGCGGACGAGCACACCGGCGACGACGAAGCCGACGGCGACGAGCGGGACGGCCGGCGGCTGACGAGCGACGGCGCGGACCGGGCAGTGGTCCGTGCCGCACGACGTGACGGCCGGGCGACCGGCGGCGAGCGAGCAGGGGAGGTCATCGTGGCCGACGGCACCCGGGTCGCCGCCGCCGCGCGCGCGCGGCGGTGCGCGACCTCCACCCGAGGCACGACGTCGACGCCGCGCGGGCGCCGGACGCCGCGCCGCCAGGGGGACGCCGGGCGCGAACCGCGTCGGACGCCCGCCGACCGGACGCCGCCAGCCCGAGCCGAGGCGCCAGCCCGACCCCCGGCGCGAGGCCGCCCCACGGCAGGGCGGCGGGGCCCGCACGCACCGTCAGGACCGGCGCCGGCACCTCCGGCGCGGCACCAGCCGCACCACCGCTGCCGCGCACCACCGCCACCCGCACCAGCGCCACGCCGCGCCACCGCCACGCGCACGCACCGGCACTCGCACCACCGCGACCCGGGCCGGACGGCACCGGCCCGCGCCCGCGGAGTGACGCCGCCGCGGCCGCCGAGGCGCCGCCCGGTCCGCCGCCCGGCCGGCAACCCGGACCGGCGCCTGCGCTCCGCCCTCGTCGTCGTCCTGTTGCCCTGTCGCTGCTGGGCAGCCGGCTCGTCCAGCTCCAGGGGCTCGACTCGGCCGGCGGTCGCCGCGCAGGCCCTCGAGGACCAGCGCGACCACGACGGACCCTGCCCGCGCACCGCGGCGACATCACCGACGTCGAGGGCCGCAGTGCTCGCGTCGACCGTGGAGCGACGCAACATCATCGTCGACCAGACCCTCGTGAAGAACTACCCCGGCGCGGGGACCGCCACGAAGCCCGAGGGCGTCGCCGGGGCGGCCCGGGCGCTCTGCGCCGGTGCTCGGCATGGCCGTCGCGACGCTCATCGAGAAGCTCACCGGCACCCGGCGGGGCGCCTACGTCACGAAAGACGTGACGCCCGAGGACTACCGCAAGATCCGGCGCGCTGCGCGATCCCCGGGATCGGCGCCGAGCAGGCGAGCCGACGGGTCTACCCGGCGCAACGGGTCGGCGCGCAGGTCGTCGGGTTCCTCAGTCGTGACGGCCGTGCCCTGCGGCGGGTCGAGCGGCTCTACGACACCGAGCTCAAGGGCACCGACGGCACGCTGGAAGTACGAGCACGCGACGGACGGCACGCCGATCCCGACCGGCTACAACGAGGAGACCGAGCCCGTCGACGGTCACTCGGTCCGGCTGACGATCGACCAGGACATCCAGTGGAAGGCCCAGCAGGTTCTCGAGGCGCAGGTCCGGGCCCTCGCCGCGGAGACCGGGTACGTCGTCGTCATGGACCCCCAGCGGGCAGATCCTCGCGATGGCCATCGGCCCCGGGCTTCGACGCCCAGAACCCCGGCGACAGCGACGCCCCGGACCGGGAGAACCGCGCGCTGTCGGACGTCTTCGAGCCCGGCTCGACGTCGAAGGTCGTCACGCTCGCGGCGGCGCTCGAGGAGAAGGTCGTGACGCCCGCGACGAAGGTGACGGTGCCGGCCGTGCTGCCGCGCGCCGACCGGACGTTCCACGACTCCGCACGCGCACGGCGACCGAGAAGCTCACGATCGCCGGCGTGCTCGCGAAGTCGAGCAACATCGGCACGATCCAGACTCGGCGAGCAGGTGCCGCCGCAGAAGATGTACGACTACATGCGCAAGTTCGGGCTCGGGACGAAGACCGGGATCGGCCTCGGGGAGTCCACCGGGAATCCTCGCGCCGCCGGAACGGTGGAGCGGCTCCCAGCGCTACACCGTGCTGTTCGGGCAAGGGCTGTCGGTCACCGCGCTGCAGTCCGCCGAGCGTCTTCGCGACGATCGCGAACGACGGGCAGTCCGGGTCGCCCCGCGGGTCGTCGCCGGCACGACGGCGCCGGACGGCACGTACACCCCGGCCGACCCGGCACCGACGGCCCGCGTCGTGAGCCCGGGGACGGCCCGCCAGATGCGGCTCATGATGGAGAACGTCGTCGGCGAGGAGGGCACCGCCGTCAAGGCCGAGATCCCCGGCTACCGGGTCGCCGGCAAGACCGGGACGTCGCAGCTCGCCGACCCGTCGTGCGGCTGCTACCGGTCCGGCGGTACACCGCGAGCTTCATCGGCATGGCACCGGCGGACAACCCGTCGCTCGTGGTCGCCGTCGATCATCCAGAAGCCGAGGAACGGCCTACTTCGGCGGCACCGTCGGCCGCCCCGGTGTTCCAGCAGGTCATGACCTACGCGCTGACCCAGCGGCAGGTCCCGCCGACCGAGACGAAGGCGCCCGCCCTGCCGCTGACCTGGCGCTGACGGCGGCCACGGGGGACGGGGTGCGAACCTCGTGGGAGGGCCGCCGGGCCGGTGGGTGCGCCACGGCGCGCGCCGGGCTACGGGTACCCTCGGGCGACGTGCCGACTCCCGGCGGTCCCCGCCCCCGTTCCGCCCCGGTCGTCACCGTGGCGGCGGTCGCCGCGCAGCTGCACACCGGCGGCGCCCGGCACGTCGAGGTCACCGGCCCGACCGGTGCAGGCGCCGGCGACGTCGTCGTGACGGGGGTGACCCTGTCTCGCGCACCGTTCGGCCCGGGGACCTCTACGCGGCCCTGCCGGGCTCGCGCGCGCACGGGGCGGACTTCGCGGCGGCAGGCCGTCGCGGCCGGTGCCGCGCGCCGTGCTCACCGACCCGGCGGGTCGCGAACGGGTCGTCGCGTCCGGGCTGCCGGTCCGTCGTCGTCGACACCCCGCGCGCAGTGCTCGGTGACCTCGCCGCGTGGCTGTACGGCCGACCCGGCGGAGCGGCTGACGACGTTCGGCGTCACCGGCACCAACGGCAAGACGACGACGACCTTCCTGCTCGACGCGGCCCTACGCGCGCCCGGCCGGCGCACCGGCCTGATCGGCACCGTCGAGATCCGGGTCGGCGACGAGCGGGTGCCGAGCGCCGCGGACGACGCCCGAGGCGCCCGACCTGCACGCCCTGCTCGCCGTCATGGTCGAGCACGGCGTGCGAGGCCTGCTCGATGGAGATCTCCAGCCACGCCCTGGCCCAGCACCGGGTCGACGGCCTCGTCGTCGACGTCGCCGGGTTCACCAACCTCTCCCAGGACCACCTCGACTACCACCCGACGATGGAGGAGTACTTCGCGGCGAAGGCGCTGCTGTTCACCCCGCGGCACGCCCGGCGCGGCGTCGTCTGCGTCGACGACGCCTGGGGCCGGCGGCTGGCCGGGGCCGCACGGGTACCCGGTGTCACCGTCGCGACCCGGCCGGACGCCGGGACCGCGGACTGGCAGGTCGTCGGCCGCGTCGTCGACGGCGGGTCGACGACCGCCCGGCTCGGCGGCCCGGACGGCGCCGACCTCACGGTCCGCTGCCCGCTGCCCGGCGACTTCAACGTCGCGAACACCGTCCTGGCCCTCGCGATGCTCGTCGAGGCCGGCCACGACCCGGCCGCGGCCGCGGCCGCCCTCGGTGCTGCCGGGCCGGTGCCGGGCCGGATGGAGCGCGTGCCGGGGACGGGCACCGACGGCGAGCCGCTCGTCGTCGTCGACTACGCCCACACCCCGGACGCCGTCGCCGCCGCCCTCGGGGCGCTGCGGGGCGCAGGGCGGCCCCTCGTCGTCGTCCTCGGTGCCGGTGGCGACCGGGACCGCGACAAGCGGCCCCGGATGGGCGAGGCGGCGGCCCGGTCGGCCGACGTCGTCGTCGTCACCGACGACAACCCGCGCTCGGAGGACCCGGCGGCGATCCGGGCAGCCCTCCTCGGCGGCGCGCGCGCTGCGGCGGCCGACCTCGCCCCGGACGCCGTGGAGGTCGTCGAGGTGGAGCGGCGCCGGACTGCGATCGCCGACTGCCGTCGACCGGGCCTGGGGCGGCGGGGTCGTCCTCGTCGCCGGCAAGGGCCACGAGCAAGGCCAGGACGTCGCCGGCGTCGTCCACCCGTTCGACGACCGGGCGGTCGTCCGCGAGGTGCTCGCCCACCGCGCGACGCACCGGGCGAGCGCGCCGGGCGGCGCGGCCCAGGGGAGTCGCGCGTGATCGCGCTGACCCTCGCCGAGGTCGCGGCGGCGACCGGAGGCCGGCTTGCCGGCGGAGCGGACCCGACAGCAGCCGTGACCGGCGGCGTCGTCGATCGACTCCCGCGCCGTCGCGCCGGGGGACCTGTTCGTCGCCCTGCCCGGGGAGCGCGTCGACGGCCACGACTTCGCCGTCGCCGCGGCCGAGGTCGGCGCCGTCGCCGCCCTCGCGGGCCGCGAGACCGGCGCGCCCGCCGTCGTCGTCGACGACCCGCAGGCAGCGCTGGGCCGGCTCGCCCGCGCCGTCGTCGACCGGCTGCCCGGGCTCGTCGTCGTCGGCGTGACCGGCTCCTCGGGCAAGACGAGCACGAAGGACCTGCTCGCGCGTCCTGCTGGGCCGGCTCGGGCCGACGATCGCCCCGGAGGGCTCGTTCAACAACGAGATCGGCCTCCCGCTCACCGCGCTGCGCGCCGACGCCGGCGACCCGCTACCTCGTCGCCGAGATGGGTGCGCGCCGGCCCGGGCAACATCGCCTACCTGTGCGGCATCACCCCGCCGCGGGTCGTCGCTCGTGCTCAACGTCGGCAGCGCGCACGTCGGCGTGTTCGGCAGCCGCGACGCCATCGCGGCGACCAAGGGCGAGCTCGTCGAGGCGCTGCCCGCGGACGGTGTGGCCGTCCTCAACGCCGACGACCCGCTCGTCGCCGCGATGGCGTCCCGGACGCCGGCCCGTGTGGTCCGGTTCGGCGAGTCGGCGACGGCAGACGTCCGTGCCGAGGACGTCCGGCTCGACGCCGCGGCCCGTGCCCGGTTCCGGCTCGTCGCGCCGCAGGGCGACCGCGGACGTCGCCCTCGCCCTGCATGGCGAGCACCATGTCGTCGAACGCGCTCGCCGCGGCCGCCGTCGCCCTCGACGCTCGGGCTCGCCGTCCGGGACGTCGCGGACGTGCTCGGCGCCGCCGGTGCCGCGAGCCGGTGGCGGATGGAGGTCACGCAGCGACCGGACGGCGTGACCGTCGTCAACGACGCGTACAACGCCAACCCCGACTCGATGCGGGCCGCGCTCAAGGCCCTTGCCGCGATGGGCCGCGCCCCTGCCCGGGACGGCGGACCACGCCGCACGTGGGCGGTGCTGGGGGAGATGCTCGAGCTCGGCGAGGACTCCGGCCGGGAGCACGACGCGATCGGGCGGCTCGCCGTCCGGCTCGACATCTCCCGGCTCGTCGCCGTCGGCGAGGGCGGCCGGCCGTACCACCAGGGCGCGACCCACGAGGGCTCGTGGGGCGAGGAGTCGGTATTGGTGCCGGACGCCGAGGCGGCCCTGGACGCTCGTCCGGGCGCGAGGTCGGGCCGGGCGACGTCGTCCTCGTCAAGGCGTCACGCTCGGTGGGACTTGACCGGCTCGGGCCGAGCTCGCTGACCGTGCGAGGTCGCGGCCGGGGAGGCCGCGTGATGGCCGTCATCGTCGCGGCGGTCGTCTCGCTCGTCTGCGGCCTCTTCGGCACCCCGCTGTACATCCGGTTCCTCGTCCGACGCGGCTACGGCCAGTTCATCCGGGACGACGGCCCGACCGCGCACCACACCAAGCGCGGCACGCCGACGATGGGCGGCGTCGTCATCATCGGCGTCGGCGCTGTTCGCGCTACCTCGTCGCGCACCTGTTCACGCTGCGCGACCGCCGACGGCGTCCGGGCTGCTCGTGCTGTTCCTCATGATCGGGCTCGGGCGTCGTCGGCTTCCTCGACGACTTCATCAAGATCACCAAGCAGCGCAGCCTCGGCCTGCGGGCCGGCGCGAAGCTCACCGGCCAGGCGTCGTCGCCGATCGCGTTCGCGATCCTCGCGCTGCAGTTCGCAGAGCAGGGCGAACCTCACGCCCGCCTCGTACGCGGATCTCGTTCATCCGGGACACCCCGATCAACCTCGCGTTCGCAGGCGCGACCGTCGGGCGTGATCCTCTTCGTGATCTGGGCCTACGTCATGATCGCCGCGACGAGCAACGGGGTGAACCTCACCGACGGGCTCGACGGCCTCGCCACCGGCGCGAGCGTCATGGTCTTCGCCGCGTACGTCCTCGTCGGGATCTGGCAGTCCAACAACTCGTGCACGCCTCAAGCCGCGGGCCGCAGTGCTACGAGGTGCGCGACCCGCGCGACCTCGCGGTGGTCGCCGCGTGCGTCATGGGCGCGTGCTTCGGGTTCCTGTGGTGGAACGCGTCCCCGGCGAAGATCTTCATGGGCGACACCGGCTCGCTCGGCGCTCGGCGGTGCGCTCGCCGGGCCTGGCGATCCTCAGCCGCACCGAGCTGCTCCTCGTGCTCCTCGGCGGCCTCTTCGTCATCATCTCGCTGTCGGTCATCATCCAGGTCGGCTTCTTCAAGATGACCGGCAAGCGGGTCTTCCGGATGGCGCCGCTGCAGCACCACTTCGAGCTCGCCGGGTGGGGCGAGGTGACGATCGTCATCCGGTTCTGGATCATCGCCGGGCTCTTCGTCGGCCTCGGTCTCGGGGTGTTCTACGCGGAGTGGGTGGTCGGCACGTGAGCGACCGGCCGGAGGACCTCACCCACCGGGACGCCCAGTGGTCCGGCCTGCGGGTCGTCGTCGCCGGCATCGGTGTCTCCGGGTTCGCGGCGGCCGACGCCCTCCTCGAGCGCGGGGCGGACGTCGTCGTCGTCGACGAGCGGGCCGGGGACGGCCTGCGGGAGCGGGCCGTCATCCTCGAGACCCTCGGTGCCCGGCTCGTGCTCGGCGAGGGCGCGACGGCGCGGCTGCCGGAGGGCGGGGCCGACCTCGTCGTCACCTCCCCGGGCTGGCGGCCGGACCAGCCGCTGCTCGCGCAGGCCGCCGCCGCGGGGGTCGCCGTCTGGGGAGAGGTCGAGCTCGCGTGGCGGATGCGAGCCGCGCACGGCGCGGCACCCTGGCTCACCCTGACCGGCACGAACGGCAAGACGACGACGGTCAAGATGCTCGCCGCGATGCTCACGGCGGCGGGTCTGCGGGCGACGAGTGCGGGCAACGTCGGGACGCCGCTGCTCGAGTCGGTGCTCCACCCCGACCCGTACGACGTGCTCGCCGTCGAGCTGTCGAGCTTCCAGCTCCACTGGAGCCGCTCGCTGCGGCCGCTGGCGAGCGCGTGCCTCAACGTCGCGCCCGACCACGTCGACTG
Source organism: uncultured Actinomycetota bacterium (assembly GCA_963750565.1). Lineage (GTDB taxonomy): Bacteria > Actinomycetota > Actinomycetes > Actinomycetales > Kineosporiaceae > R-H-3. Next base: position 701,877 of record CAVVRA010000005.1, read on the forward strand.
GCACGGCTCGCTATGACCGAGTACGTCCGCGACCAAGGGCCGGGTCTACGAGAACACCGAGGTCGCCTGCGTCTACAACGTCGCCGACCCCGCGACGGAGCAGCTCGTCCGGGACGCCGACGTCGTCGAGGGCTGTCGGGCCGTCGGGTTCACCCTCGGGATCCCAGCGGTGTCGATGCTCGGCGTCGTCGACGACGTCCTGTGCGACCGCGCCTTCGTCGTCGAGCGGCAGACGTCGGCCGCCGAGCTCGGCTCGCTCGATGACGTCCGGACCGCCGGCGGCGGGACCCTGGCCCCGCACAGTGTCGCGAACGCGCTCGCGGCCGCCGCGCTGGCCCGAGCGTACGGCGTGCCGCCGGCCGCCGTCCGGGACGGCCTGCGCGGGTTCGTCCCCGACCCGCACCGGATCGCGCGGGTCGCCGAGGCGGACGGCGTCGTGTGGGTCGACGACTCCAAGGCGACCAACCCGCACGCCGCCGACGCGTCGCTGCGGGCCTTCGAGCACGTCGTGTGGGTCGCCGGCGGGCTCGCGAAGGGCGCGAGGTTCGACGACCTCGTCGCGGCGCACGCGTCCCGGCTGCGGGCCGCCGTGCTCATCGGCCGCGACCGCGACGTCGTCCGGGCGGCGCTCGCGCGACACGCGCCGGACGTCCCCGTCGTCGACGTGGACGTCCCCGAGACTGGGGCGGTGACCGTCATGGACGCCGTCGTGGAGCGGGCGGCCGGCCTCGCCCGGGCCGGCGACGTCGTCCTGCTCGCCCCCGCCTGCGCCTCGATGGACCTGTTCACCTCGTACGGACACCGCGGCGACGAGTTCGCCGCGGCCGTCCGGCGCCGGCTCCGGGGCGGGTCGCCGCCGCCGACCGGGGAGCGCTGAGTGGTGGCCGTCGGGGACGCGGCCGCGCCCGTCCCGACGACCCGCTCGAGCGTCTGGCTCGCCCGGGTTCGCTCGCCGCTCGCCCCGTACTACCTCGTTCTCGGTGCGACGCTGGCCCTCGTTGCGATCGGGCTCGTCATGGTCCTGTCCAGCTCGAGCGTCACCTCGCTCAAGGGCGGCACCGGCTCGTCGTACACCGAGTTCCTCAACCAGGCCCGGTTCGCCCTCATCGGGCTGCCGCTGGCGTGGGTCGCCTCCCGGATGCCGCGGCGGTTCTGGGCGCGCGTCGCCTGGCCGATGCTCGGCTTCGCCGTCGCGCTCCAGCTCCTCGTCTTCACCTCGCTCGGGCGGGGCAAGGGCGGCAACCTCGCCTGGATCTACGTCGGCGGCGTGACGGTCCAGCCGTCAGAGGTATGCAAGATCGCGCTCGTCGTCTGGGGGGCGACCGTCCTCGCGCGCAAGCGCCCCCTGCTCGACCGGACAGCGCACCTCCTCGTGCCCGTCGTCCCGGTGTCGGTGGCCGTGCTCGGGCTCGTCCTCCTCGGCCGCGACCTCGGCACCGGGCTCATCCTCATCGCCATCGTCGCCGCGCTGCTCTTCGTCGCCGGGGCGCCGCTGCGGTGGTTCGTGCTCGGCGGCGGCTTCGCCGTGCTGGCCGTGACCCTCCTCGTCGCGACGAGCGACAACCGCACCGGCCGGTTCGGGCTGTGGCTCGCGGGCTGCCCGGATCCGGACGTCCTCGGCTGCTGGCAGCCCCTCCACGGCCGGTACGCCCTCGCGACCGGCGGCTGGTGGGGGGTCGGGCTCGGCGGCAGCCGGGAGAAGTGGAACTGGCTGCCCGCGGCGCACAACGACTACATCTTCTCGATCATCGGCGAGGAGCTCGGGCTGCCCGGCACGCTCGTGATCCTCGCCCTCTTCGGGCTCCTCGCGCTCGGGCTCTACCGGCTTGTCGTGACGACCGACGACATCATGGTCAAGATCGCCGCGGCCGGGGTATTCACCTGGGTGCTGCTCCAGGCGGTCGTGAACATCGCCGTCGTCGTGGGACTCCTGCCGGTCGTCGGTCTCCCGCTGCCCCTGGTCTCCAGCGGCGGGTCGGCGCTCGTGACGACCCTGGTCGGGCTCGGGATCGTCCTCGGGTTCGCCCGCCGTGTGCCCGGGGCCCCGGAGGCGCTCGCGGCCCGCGGGAGCGTCGTCCGGCGCTCGCTCGCCGTCGTGCCGCTGCGGGTCCGGACCGCGCGCCCCGGCCGAGGGAACGCCCGGTGAGCCTGTCGGTCCTGCTCGCCGGCGGGGGGACGACGGGGCACGTCGCCCCCCTGCTCGCCCTCGCCGACTGCCTGCGCCGCCGCGACCCCGGCACCCGGCTCACCGCGCTCGGTACCGCTGAAGGCCTCGAGGCGCGGCTGGTCCCGGAGGCCGGGTTGCCGCTCGAGGTCGTCCCTCGGGTGCCGTTCCCGCGCCGCCCGTCGGCAGACCTCGGCCGGCTGCCCGGCCGGCTCCGGGCCGCCGTGCACGCCGCTCGCCGGGCCATCCTCGAGTCCCGCGCCGACGTCGTCGTCGGCTTCGGCGGCTACGTCTCGACCCCCGCCTACCTGGCGGCGCGTCGGCTCGCCGTCCCGATCGTCGTCCACGAGGCGAACTCGCGGCCCGGCCTCGCGAACCGCCTCGGGGCGCGGTTGTCGCCGTACGTCGCGTGCGCCTTCCCGGGGACCCCGCTGCGCGGGGCCCGGGTGCTCGGGATGCCGCTGCGTCGCCGGATCACGACCCTCGACCGGGCGGCGCTGCGCGGGGAGGCCCTCGCCGCGTTCGGCCTCCTGCCCGGCCGTCCGACCCTCTTCGTCACCGGCGGCTCGCTCGGCGCGCAGCGGCTCAACACGACCTTCGGCGCGGCCTCGCCCGACCTGCGCGCGGCCGGCGTCCAGGTCGTCCACGCCGCCGGCCGCGGCAAGGAGGTCGACGTCGGCGGCGGCGACCACCCCGGGGACGGGCCGTACGTCGTCCGGGAGTACCTCGACCGGATGGAGCTCGCCTACGCGGTCGCAGACCTCGTCGTGTGCAGGGCCGGCGCGAGCACCGTGAGCGAGGTGACCGCGCTCGGTCTGCCCGCCGCGTACGTCCCACTGCCCATCGGCAACGGCGAGCAGCGGCTCAACGCCCAACCCGTCGCCGACGCCGGCGGCGGCCTCGTCGTGGAGGACGCGGCGTGCACACCGGACTGGGTCCGCTCGACGTTGCTGCCCCTGCTGCTCGACCCGCGTCGGCTCGACGACATGGGCCGCGCCGCCGCGGCCTTCGGCATCCGGGACGGCGACGAGCGGCTCGCCGACCTCGTGGAGCAGGCGGCCGCGGAAGCGTCCGCCGGCCGGACGGCCCGCGGCGCGGGGGAGGGGACCCCGTGACGCCCGACCTGAGCCTCGTCGTCCCGGCTGCGGAGGACCTCGGCGCCGTCCACTTCGTCGGCATCGGCGGTGCCGGCATGTCGGGAGTCGCGCGGATCTTCCTCGCCCGCGGCGTGCCGGTCTCCGGCAGCGACGCCAAGGATTCCCGGGCGCTCGCCGCCCTGCGCGCCCTCGGCGCCCGGGTCGTCGTCGGGCACGCCGCCGAGCACCTCGGCGACGCCCGGACCGTCGTCGTCTCCTCGGCCGTCCGGGAGGCCAACCCCGAGCTCGCCGCGGCGCGCGCCGCCGGCCTCCTCGTGCTGCACCGCTCCCAGGCGTTGAAGTCGCTCATGGCCGGACGGCGCGTCGTCGCCGTCGCCGGGACGGCGGGCAAGACGACGACGACCTCGATGGTCGCCGTCGCGCTGCAGCGCTGCGGCGCAGACCCGTCCTTCGCGATCGGCGGCGAGCTCGCCGACACCGGTGCGAACGCCCACCACGGTACCGGGGACGTCTTCGTCGCCGAGGCCGACGAGTCCGACGGCTCGTTTCTCGTCTACCACCCGCTCGTCGCGGTCGTGACGAACGTCGAGCCCGACCACCTGGACTTCTACGGCACGCCGGAGGCGGTCGAGCAGGCGTTCGCCGACTTCTGCGGCACGGTCGAGGACGGCGGCCTCGTCGTCGCGTGCGTCGACGACGCGGGCGTGCGGCGGATGCTCGACCGGGTGCGGGACACCGGTGCCGCACGCGGCCTCCGGGTCGTCGGGTACGGCCGGGCGCCGGAGGCCGACGTCCGGGTCGACGGACTGCACCCGACGTCGACCGGCATCGGGTTCCGGCTGGTGACCGCCGACGGCGAGGAGCCGCTCACGCTGCGGGTGCCCGGGGAGCACAACGCACTCAACGCCGCCGCGGCCTACGCCGCCGCGACCGGGCTGGGCTTCGACGCCACCCGGGTCTCCGCGGGCCTGTCCGGGTTCCTCGGCACGCGCCGCCGGTTCGAGACCCGGGGCGAGGCCGGGGGAGTACGGGTGGTCGACGACTACGCGCACCACCCGACGAAGGTCGCCGCCGCGCTGCGCGCCGCGCGCGACGTCGTCGGCGACGGCCGCGTCGTCGCGGTCTTCCAGCCGCACCTGTACAGCCGGACCCGGATCTTCGCCCGAGAGTTCGGCACGGCGCTCGCGCTCGCCGACGAGATCGTGGTCCTCGACGTCTACGCCGCGCGGGAGGACCCGGAGCCGGGGGTCACCGGCGCGCTCGTCGCCGACGCCGTGCCCCTGCCCCCCGAGCACGTGCACTTCGTGCCGTCGTGGTCGGATGTCGCCGACGTCGTCGCCGCGACCGCCCGGCCGGGCGACCTCGTCCTGACGATCGGTGCCGGTGACGTGACGATGCTCGGCCCGGAGATCCTCGAGCGGCTCGCCGGGACCTGGGCGCCGTGAGCGGGCGTGGTGGCGGCCGCTCGACGGCCGAGCGGCCCTTCCCGCAGCTGCTGGGCGGCGGCGGCGCCGTCGTCGCCGCCCACGGCCGGTTCGCCGCGCGGGCCCGGTCCCGGCGGCGCCGCGCCGTCGGGGCGTGGCTCGTCGTCGTCCTGTGCCTGCTGGCCGCCGGGTGGATCCTGCTCGCCTCGCCCTGGGGGACGGTGCAGCGGGTCGAGGTGGCGGGCACCGGCCGGGTCGACCCTGCCGAGGTGCGGGCCCTCGTGGCGGAGGAGGTCGGCGGCCCACTCGTCCTCGTCCGGACCGGTTCGCTCGAGCAGCGCGTCCGGACCCTTCGACTCGTCGCCGGGGCGCGCGTCTTGCGGGTGTGGCCCGGCCTGCTCCGCGTCGAGGTGCGGGAGCGGCAGCCGGTCGCGGCGCTCCCGGCCCAGGCCGGGGCCCGGCCGGCCGGCATCGCCGCCGGCTCGGGGTACCGGCTCGTCGACCGCGACGGTGTGGAGGTCGACGTCGTCCCGAAGCCGCCGGCGCGGCTGCCGGTTCTCGAGGTCGACCTCGTAGGCGCCGGTCCGGCCGCCGTCCGCTCCGCCCTCGACAGCCTCGCCGTGCTGCCCCCGGACCTGCGGGCCGGGATCCGGCAGGTCGGGGCCGCGAGCGGGGACGGGGTGTGGTTCGCCCTCGACGGCGGCGACCGTGTCGCGTGGGGCGACGCCGGCCAGGTCGAGCTCAAGGTGGCCGCGCTCGAGGCGCTGCGCCGGCAGACCGCACGCGAGCGGGCCGCGATGCGGCGCAAGGGCAACATCACGCTCTCGAAACGTCCCGTAACCTTCGACGTGAGTGCCCCGCGGGCGCCGTCCGTCCAGCGCTGACCCGGCGACGGTGGCACCCGGCGGCAGCGTCTCGGGGACAGAGCCGGCCTCCGGACACGCCCGGCCGCGGCCCAGGGCACGTCCCGGGCATCCTCGGTGCAGGGAGGGGACGTGGTCACTGTCCGCGTCCGGCCCCATGGAACGCGAGCCACCCGGACACCCTGCGTCGCAACGAGCGTTGTGGCCGCAGGAGGGTTTCAGCGCCTGTCACGCGACACGCCCGGGCGGTCGTTGAACTGCCTTCGAGGCGCCCTTACGGTCACTGAGCATCACGAAGTTGACATAAGTCTAACCCTCTAGTTGAGGGTGAGGGTCGTCGTAGACCCACACCGGGACCGCAGACCGTTCCGGCACGGCTCATTGACCGGCACGTCGATCCGCGAGCGAGAGGCACCCGTCGTGGCAGCACCGCAGAACTACCTCGCAGTCATCAAGGTCGTCGGCATCGGCGGCGGCGGCGTGAACGCCGTGAACCGCATGATCGAGGTCGGTCTCAAGGGCGTCGAGTTCATCGCGATCAACACCGACGCCCAGGCCCTCCTCATGAGCGACGCCGACGTCAAGCTCGACGTCGGCCGGGAGCTGACCCGAGGGCTCGGGGCGGGCGCCGACCCGGAGGTCGGCCGGAAGGCTGCCGACGACCACGCCGAGGAGATCGAGGAGGTCCTGCGCGGGGCCGACATGGTCTTCGTGACTGCCGGTGAGGGCGGCGGTACCGGCACCGGCGGCGCGCCGGTCGTCGCCCGGATCGCCCGTTCCCTCGGCGCGCTGACCATCGGTGTGGTCACCCGGCCGTTCACGTTCGAGGGCCGGCGTCGGGCGACCCAGGCGGACTCGGGGATCGCGACGCTCCGCGAGGAGGTCGACACCCTCATCACGATCCCGAACGACCGGCTCCTGTCCATCAGCGACCGGCACGTCAGCGTGCTCGACGCGTTCCGGTCGGCCGACCAGGTGCTCCTGTCGGGTGTCCAGGGCATCACCGACCTCATCACGACGCCGGGCCTCATCAACCTCGACTTCGCCGACGTCAAGTCCGTGATGCAGGGCGCCGGCAGCGCGCTCATGGGTATCGGCTCGGCACGCGGGGAGGACCGGGCGATCCAGGCCGCCGAGACGGCGATCTCCTCGCCGCTGCTCGAGGCGAGCGTCGACGGCGCGCACGGGGTCCTGCTGTCGATCCAGGGCGGCTCCGACCTCGGCCTCTTCGAGATCAACGAGGCCGCCCGGCTCGTCCAGGAAGCCGCTCACCCGGAGGCGAACATCATCTTCGGCGCCGTCATCGACGACGCTCTCGGCGACGAGGTGCGGGTGACTGTCATCGCGGCCGGATTCGACGGCGGGACGCCGACGAAGCGCAAGAACGAGCGAGCCCTCGGCGAGGTGTCGGGCCGGCCCGTAGCCCCCCCGACCTCGGCGGGTTCCGGAGGCTCCGCGGGGGCGGTGCCGGGCTACGGGGGCGGAGCCTCGAACGGCTACCCGAACGGCCACCCGACGGCCCAGCCGGCCGCCCCGGCACGCAGCCCAGAGCCCGCCGTCCCGGTCGGACACCGGTCGACCGCCCCGGCACCCCAGGCCGCCCCCGCGCCGGTGGCCCACCACACCGCCGCGGTGGAGTCGCAGACCTACCAGTCGGCGCCGCAGGCCTATCAGCCGCAGCAGCAGCCGGTCCACCAACCGGTCCAGGCAACGTCGGCGCCTGCGGAGCCGGAGCGGTCGCGGTACGTCGACGTGTCGCCCGGCGAGCTGCGCCCGCCGCGGGTGCAGCGTCCGGTCCCGCTCGACGACGACCTGGACGTGCCCGAGTTCCTCAAGTGACCCCGAGGGTCGGGGGACGGTGCGACGCGACCGGTGAGGCCCGACGGCATGGCCGTCGCTAGGGTCCAGGATGTGCTCGTCGAGGTTGTCGAGGCCGACCTCGGTCCGGGGGTGCGGGCCGGGTTCACCCGGCGTGCCGGCGGGTTCTCGCGCGGGCCCTGGTCGGGGCTCGACCTCGGTCTGCACGTCGGGGACGACGCGGACGACGTCGTCGCGAACCGCCGGCTCGTCGCGGACTGGGCAGGCGTGCCCGTCTGGTATCCCCGGCAGGTGCACGGCCGCGAGGTGACCGTCCTCGACGCCGCTCCCGACGGCGACCTCGGACTGCGATCGGGGGTCGACGGGCCTGGGAGCGACGCTGCGGTGGCGGTCCGCCCCGGGCAGGCCGTCGCGGTCGTCGTGGCCGACTGCGTTCCCGTGCTCCTCGTCGACGGGCGCGCCCGGGTCGCTGCGGCGGCCCACGCGGGTCGTCCGGGGCTGCTCGCGGGCGTGCTCGAGGCGACCGTCGAGACGATGACAGCCTGCGGCGCCGACCCCCGCAGGGTGCGGGCCGTGCTCGGCCCGGCCGCCGGTCCGTGCTGCTACGAGGTCCCCGAACGCATGCGGGACGACGCCGCTCTGCTCGTCCCCGAGACCTCGGCGACGACCCGGCAGGGGACCCCGGCGATCGACCTGCGGGCCGGCTGCGCCGCGGTGCTGCGCCGCGCGGGCGTCACGGACGTCCTGGTTGTCGGCGGCTGCACGATCGAGGACGAGGGCCTGTACTCCTATCGCCGCGCCGAGGTCACCGGGCGTTTCGCGGGCGTCGTCGGGCTGCTGCCGTGAGCACGGGCGGTGATCGCCGGGAGGAGATCGCCCGCGGGCTCGAGGCGGTGCGCGAGCGCGTCGCGGCCGGCTGTGCCGCAGCGGACCGGTCACCCTCGGAGATCTGTCTCGTCGTCGTCACGAAGACCCACCCCGCGATCGACCTCGGCATCCTCGCCGACCTCGGCGTCACCGACATCGGCGAGAACCGGGACCGGGAGGCCTCCCGCAAGCACGCCGAGTGCGTCGAGGCGGGCGTCGTCGGGCTCCGCTGGCACTTCATCGGCCAGCTCCAGACGAACAAGGCGCGCTCCGTCGTCCGCTACGCAGACATGGTCCACTCCGTCGACCGCGAGCACCTCGTGACCGCGCTGTCGAAGGCCGCGCACGCGGCGGGGCGGCTTCTCGAGTGTCTCGTCCAGGTCGACCTCGACGGCGGGACCGGTCGCGGCGGTTGTGCGCCGGCGGACCTGGAGCGCGTCGCCGAGGCGGTCGTCCGCAGCGACGGTCTGGTGCTTCGCGGGGTCATGGCGGTCGCCCCGCTGGGCGTCGACCCGTACCGGGCCTTCGCCGTCCTCCCGTCGCTGCGGGCCCGGCTCCTCACCCTCGACCCCGCGGCGGGTCTGGTGTCCGCGGGGATGAGCGGGGATCTCGAGGCCGCCCTGGCCTGCGGCGCGACACACCTGCGTGTCGGCAGCGCGGTGCTCGGCGCACGTCCGCCTCTCGGGTAGCGTCGCGACGGAGGGTGACGGACGACGGCGGAGGAGCCATGGGCGGGGCGCTGCGGAAGACCATGATCTACCTCGGCCTGGCCGAGGACGACGACCGCTACGAGGCGTTCGACGCGGACGAGGAGTACGACGCCGGCTTCGATGACGAGCCGGAGGCGCGACACGACCGTGCCGACCGGCCCCTCGACCGGCTCGACCGGCCCGAGGGGCCCGTCGAGGATCGCCGTGCCGCGGTGACCCCGATCGGGCGCGGCCAGGTCGCCCGCGTGCTGCCGGCGCCGGCCGCCTCGCCGGAGCTGCACCGGATCTCGACGATCCACCCGCGCACGTACAACGAGGCCAAGACGATCGGCGAGGCGTTCCGTGCCGGTACCCCGGTCATCATGAACCTCGGCGAGATGGACGACTCCGACGCCAAGCGGCTCGTCGACTTCGCCGCCGGGCTGGTGTTCGGCCTCCACGGCACGATCGAGCGGGTGACCGCCAAGGTCTTCCTGCTCTCGCCCGCGAGCGTCGAGGTGACGCCGGCCGAGAAGGTCCGGAGCCCGGAACGGGGACTGTTCAACCAGAGCTGACGTTGAGACGGATAGCCACGGTGTAAGACCGTGGCTACCCGCCCTCGATCCCGGAGCGAACTCCCGTGACCCTCGTGTTCGGTGTACTCAAGCTCGTCGTCTTCCTCTTCCTCCTGAGCCTGATCATCAGGCTGGTCTTCGACTGGATCCAGGTGTTCTCGCGGGAATGGCGACCGCGCGGCGTCGTCCTCGTCCTGGCCGAGGGCGTCTACTCCGTCACAGATCCACCGGTTCGGACGTTGCGGCGTGTCATCCCTCCGTTGCGGCTCGGCGCGGTGCAGCTCGACCTCGCGTTCACAGTGCTCTTCCTCGTGACGATCATCGTCTACAACCTCCTTCCCTCGTAACGCAGAGAAGTGGTCTGGTCACGAAGCGTTGATCGTGGCATTCTGCTGGCATGCGGCCGGAGACGTCTCGCAGTCCGGGCTCGTTCGATCTGCAGGCTCCTATCCGCTACGGTGACGTCGCGGCTCCTGCCCGATGCACAGACTCACTCCCGCGAGGTGACTGACTGATGGCCCTGACGCCCGAGGACGTTGTCAACAAGCGCTTCCAAGCCACGAAGTTCCGTGAGGGCTACGACCAGGACGAGGTCGACGACTTCCTCGACGAGGTGGTCAACGAGCTTCGGCGTCTGAGCGAGGAGAACGAGGAGCTGCGCCAGAAGCTCTCCGTCTGCGAGCGTCGGGTCGGCGAGCTGTCCCGCGCCACGGTGGCTCGCGAGTCCGCCCCCGAGCCCGAGACGGTCGTCGCGCCCGCGCCTGCGCCGGCTCCCATGCCCGTGGCGGTGCCCGAGCCGGTCCGCCCCGCGGCGGCCGAGCTCCAGGCCGTCGGCCAGGGCCCTGAGGCCGCGGCGGGGATGCTCGCCCTGGCGCAGAAGCTTCACGACGAGTACGTCCGCAACGGCGAGCAGCAGCGCGACCGCATCGTCGGCGAAGCCCGCGAGCACGCGGCCCGCCTCGTGCGCGAGGCCGAAGAGAAGCAGCGCCAGACGCTCGGGTCCCTCGAGCAGGAGCGTTCGCTCCTCGAGCGCAAGATCGACGAGCTCCGGGCCTTCGAGCGCGAGTACCGCAGCCGGCTCAAGTCCTACCTCGAGGGTCAGCTCCGTGAGCTCGAGGCCAAGGCGGCGGTCGTGCCGACCCGTGGCCCGCAGCCCGCGGCGAGCCTCGCCGGTGGCGGCGGCTCCGCCCAGTACTCGGGGCCGCTTCCGAGCCGTGGCGCCTACTCCGCCGAGCCCGCCGAGGCCGGTGGTGGTCAGCAGTACCCCTTCGGCGACCGGAGCTGAGCAGAACAGTTGTCGGCGCGTCGATCCGGACGTGAGGCAGGGCCCCCGCGCGGGAGCGGGGGTCCTGTCCGTTTTGGCGGCACGAGCGGCGGCCCGCGCGACGAGGTGCTCGCGGACTGGCTCGACGTCGCCGTCCGCGCCCGGCCGGGGTCGTCCCGGACTGCGGTCGGCGGACGGTACGGGGACCGCGACGTGCTCGTCGTCGCGGTCTCCGCGCCGGCGGTCGACGGCCGGGCGACGAGGGCGCTCGTCGACGCCGTGGCCGACGCGTTCGGTGTACGACGGGCGGACGTCGAGCTCGTCTGCGGCCGCACGAGCCGGGGCAAGACGCTCCGGGTCCACGGCGACGCCATCGCCCTGCGCCGCCGGCTCGCCGAGCTGCTGGGGTAACCCCGGATCTGATCGCGATCACGCGGCGTGGACGATTGAGCACGTCGAGGCGGGTCCCCTACTCTGCCCGCACCGTCGAGGCCCGACACGTCGGGCGGGGGAGGCCCCCAGATGACAGAGCGCAGGTCGTTGGCAGCCGTCGCGCGGCGCGCGGTCGGCGCGGCCAAAGCCGTCGGATCGACGGTGACCGGCACGCGAGGCAGGGCCACGGACGCGGCTGCACAGGGGTCGAAGAAGGCCGCCTCCGGAAAGACGTCGGCCCCGAAGCCGGCCGGGATGAAGCCGGCTGCCACGAAGCCCACGGCCACGAAGCCGGCGACGAAGAAGTCCGGCCCCGGGACGACGACGCCGCCCAGGACGGCGTCGACCAAGGCTGCTGCCGCGCCGAAGGCGGCGACCAGGAAGGCCGCCCCCGCGACCAAGGCGGCGACCAGGAAGGGCACCCCCGCGACCAAGGCGGCGACCACGAAGGCACCGCCCACGACGAAGAAGGCTGCCGCTCCCGCGACCACGACGGCGACCAGGAAGGCCGCCCCCGCGACCAAGGCGGCGACCACGAAGGCCCCACCCACGACGAAGAAGGCTGCCGCTCCCGCGACCACGACGGCGACCAGGAAGGCCACCCCCGCGACCAGGACGGCGACCACGAAGGCCCCGCCCACGACGAAGAAGGCTGCCGCTCCCGCGACCAAGACGGCGACCACGAAGGCCACCCCCGCGACCAGGACGGCGACCAGGAAGGCCCCGCCCACGACGAAGAAGGCTGCCGCTCCCGCGACCAGGACGGCCACCACGAAGGCCACCCCCGCACGCAAGGTCTCCGTCACGAAGGCCGCCCCCGCGACCAGTCCGGCGGCCAAGAAGGCTACCCCCGCCAGCAGGAAGACCGCCGCCCCCGGGGCCAAGAAGACCCCCGCACCCGCGACCAAGGCCCCCGCCACCACGGCCGCCGCCACGAAATCGCCGCAGAGGAAGGCAGCGGAGCCGGCTTCCCCCGAGTCGGTAGCCCCGGCCGCGGTCGTGACCACGGTGAGCGAGCCGGTGACCGGGCCGCCGGCACCGGCGGCCGCTGGCCCGCAGGCCGAGGCAACGCCCGAGGCACTCCCGGTCCGCGAGGAGGAGGAGCCGTGGACCCCCGCGGAGCTCGCCGCCGTCCGGGAGGAGCTGAGCGCCGACCTGGCGCGGCTCGCCGGTGACATGGCAGCCCTCCAGACCAGCATCGCGGACGTCCTACGGGACTCCGGCGACGGCGCCGGTGACGACCAGGCGGACACCGGCAGCAAGGCGTTCGAGCGGGAGCAGGAGATGACCTTGCTCGCGAACGTCCGGGAGACCGTCTTCCAGACGGAGCGGGCGCTGCGCGCGATCGTCGACGGCACCTACGGCCGCTGCGAGTCGTGCGGCAACCCGATCGGGAAGGCACGGCTGCAGGCGTTCCCGCGGGCAACGCTCTGCGTGAGCTGCAAGCAGCGGCAGGAGCGCCGCTGACGCGGCCGGACGTCCGCCCCGGTGAGCGCCGGAGGCGGGGCGGCGTGGCAGGCTGGTCGCACGATGGACCACACCCCTGACGAGCCCGGTCGACCGCTGCCCGCCGCCGTTCCCGATGCCGCTCCCGGTGCCGGTCCAGGCGACTCCGCCGCCACCTCGGCGGACTCCGGCCGCGCCGCCGCCACCGTCCGGCGCGGCCTCGTGGCCGTGCTCGTCGGGATCGCCGTGGTCGTCGTCGCGCTCGACCAGGCGACGAAGCAGTGGGCCCTCGCGACGCTGGCACCCGACGGGACGCCGCGACCCGTCGTCGACGGTTGGCTGCAGGTCCGACTCGTCTTCAACCCCGGTGCCGCCTTCAACATGGCGACGGGCACGACGTGGATCTTCACGGTCATCGCGACCGTGGTCGCGGTCGTCATCCTCCGGGTGTCCCGGCGGCTGGGCAGCCTTGGCTGGGCGGTGGCTCTCGGCCTGCTCCTCGGCGGCGCCGTCGGCAACCTCGTCGACCGGCTCACCCGTCAGCCCGGGTTCGCCCGCGGGCACGTCGTCGACTTCGTCGAGTATCTGCGGTTCCCGGTCATCGACTTCCCGGTCTTCAACCTCGCTGACGCGTGCATCACGACCGCTGCGGTGCTCATCGCACTTCTCGGGTTCCGCGGGGTCGCCCTCGACGGCAGCCACGTCGCGGGCCGGCACGACGAATCGGACGGCGCCGCCCGTGCCTGAGCAGCGCGCCCTGCCGGTGCCCGAGGGCCTCGCCGGCGAGCGACTCGACGCCGGGCTCGCCCGGCTCCTCGGGCTGAGCCGCTCGGTGGCAGCGGACCTCGCAGAGACCGGCCAGGTCGTCGTCGACGGCCGCCCCGCCGGCAAGTCGGACCGGCTCCGCGCCGGGTCCTGGCTCGAGGTCGTCCTGCCCGACGCGCCGTCCGCCGTCGCGGTCGTCGCCGAACCGGTCCCGGGCCTGCGTCGTCGTCCATGACGACGACGACATCGTCGTCGTCGACAAGCCGGTCGGAGTCGCGGCCCACCCGAGCCCCGGCTGGACCGGGCCGACCGTCGTCGGCGGCCTCGCCGGCGGCGGGCTACCGGATCGCGACCTCCGGCGCCGCCGAGCGGCAGGGCGTCGTCCACCGTCTCGACGTCGGGACGAGCGGCCTGATGGTCGTCGCGAAGAGCGAGTACGCGTACCGCCGGCTCAAGCAGGCGTTCCGGGACCGCACGGTCGACAAGGTCTACCACGCGCTCGTCCAGGGCCACCCCGACCCGCTACGCGGCACGATCGACGCGCCGATCGGCCGGCACCCGACCGCCGACTACAAGTGGGCCGTCGTCGCGGGAGGCAGGCCGAGCGTCACTCACTACGAGGTCGTCGAGGCGTTCCGCGCGGCGTCCCTCGCGGAGATCCACCTCGAGACCGGCCGCACCCACCAGATCCGCGTCCATCTCGCCGCCGTGCGGCACCCGTGCGTCGGGGACCTCACGTACGGCGCCGACCCGACCCTCGCAGCCCGGCTCGGGCTGACGCGGCAGTGGCTGCACGCCGTCCGGCTCGGGTTCGTCCACCCCGGCACGGACGAGTACGTCGAGTTCACGAGCGGGTACCCCGAGGACCTCGCGCACGCCCTCGACGTCGTCGCCGACTCCTGACGCCCGTCCGCCGCGGTGGGAGCGCGCGACCGGCGGCGTCCGACGGCCGTCAGGTCGGGACGACGACACCCGGAGACTGCGACCCGCCGGACTGCCGGTTCACGAGGAAGAGGGCGACGAGGATGCCGAGGACGACGGCGGCGGCGAGCACCACCAACGTGATCTTCACCCGGGAGTACGGACGCTCTCCGACGACCTGACCGGTGAAGGCGTTGACGTACACCTGGTAGCTCCGGCCGGCGTAGATGTACGCCGCGAGCCAGACCGGCAGCAGCATGAGCTTGAACATGAGGTCGCCATAGCGGGTGTCCATCGAGTGCACCTGCTGCTCGTCGCCGCCGATGTCCGCCCGGCAGTCGTCGCTGATCACGCCCCGCATCTGCTGCTTGGCCTCCTCGAGGCCGGCGTCCGGCTCGACGTCGTAGCGCAGGGTCTGGTACCCGGACAGGTACTCCGGCTGGTAGGCCGTCGCGTGCTCCAGCGACCACGGTGCCAGGTCCGCGAGCCGCTCCGGCGGCAGCTGCCGGGTCGCCACGACGAGGACGTCGTCGAAGTCCCGGCCGACCATTCCGGACGCCGGGTACCAACGGGTCCGCATGACCTGCCGGGTCCGGGTCTGGGGGCGGCCGTCCACGACCTCGGTGTAGGTCTCGGTCTCCCAGTAGTGCTCGCCACGCAGGCCGCTGTACCGGGTTACCGTGGAGGCGTCGAACGTCCAGTGAGGCAGGTAGGTGCCGCGCAGCGACTCGGTCGTGCTCACCTTCTTGAGCCGGTTCGGCGCGAACCAGCGGGTCCGGACCCAGGCCCGGATCGCATCCTGGGCGCCGGAACGGTCGACGCCGAAGGGGACGACGCCCTCGGGGGCGATCTGCTCCGCAGCGTCGATCTCGGCGACGATGGGTGCGCCGCAGAACGGGCACGACGTCGACAGGTCGTCGGTCTCCGTCGTCGCGCCACACTTGCCGCACTGCAGCACGTGCCGGCCGACGTGCGCCGTCGCCTTGACCGGCGAGGACTGCCATGCGACGTAGTCGTGCTCCTCGATGACGTCGTCGTCGACGGCGACGACCGCCTGCTCGTGCCCGCAGTACGGGCACCGGAGCACGCTCGTCCCCGGCGCGTACTCCAGGCGTGCGCCGCACTGGGCGCACGGGTATGTCAGTGTCGTCGGGGTGCTGTTGCCGGGAGCCTGCTCCACCGCCGTCCTTCCCTCCCGTCGCCGCCCGGCGGCCGCCTCAGCCCTGCGGCGGCAGCGGCGGTGGCGTGCTCTCGAGCATCGCCGCCACCTCAGGGACGTCCTTGGCGGCCGCCCACCGGGCCATCCCGGCCGTCCAGACGAGCGTCTGCGGGGTCAGGCCGCCGGACGACGCGCGCGCGGCGAGCGCCGCGGTGTCGAAAGGGCCCTCCTGGCGGCCCTCGACGCCGAGGAACCACTGCTGCGCGGCCGGCAGCCGCGGCGGGCCGCCCGCGGGGGCGCCCTGGCCGGGCGGCGACGGCTGTCCCGACGGTGCGGCGGACCGGCCGAGCTGCTCGGCCATCCGCTGCCCGACGGCCATCCCGAGCCCGATCCCGATGCCTTCGCCGCCCCCGCCCGGGTTCTGCGCGGCGTCCTCGATGGCGTTCGCCGTCTGGAAGCGGGTGTACGCGTCGAGGTCGCCGACGACGCCCATCTGGGTCCGCTTGTCGAGAGCCGCCTCGACCTCGGGCGGGACGGAGATGTTCTCGATGATGAACGTCGGCACCGCGATCCCGACGTTGGCGAGGTCCTCCGACAGCACGCCGGCGATCCGCTGGCCGATGTTCTGCTGGTGCGCGGCGAGGTCGAGCATCGGGACACCGGCCGTGGCGAGCGCGGTGCCGAGCCGGCCCACGATCATCTGCCGCAGGTACTCCTGGACCTCCTCGGTCCGGAACTGCGGGTCGGTGCCGACGAGCTCGCGGAGCATCTTCGACGCGTCGATGACGCGCAAGGCGTAGGCGCCGAACGCCCGCAGCCTGACCATCCCGAACTCCGGGTCCCGCACGATGACCGGGTTCTGCGTGCCCCACTTGAGGTCGGTGAACAGCCGGGTGTTGACGAAGTAGACCTCCGCCTTGAACGGCGAGTCGAAGCCGTACTTCCAGCCCTTGAGGGTGGACGAGGATCGGCAGGTTCTGGGTCTGCAGGGTGTACGTGCCGGGGGTGAACGCGTCGGCGATCTGGCCCTCGTTGACGAACACGGCGGTCTGCGACTCGCGGACGACGAGCTTGGCGCCCATCTTGATCTCGTTGTCGTGGCGCGGGAACCGCCACACGATCGTGTCCCGGCTGTCGTCGAGTCCACTCGATGATGTCGATGAACTCGCCGCGCAGCTTGTCCATCAGACCCATCGCTCGCCTCCCGGTGTCGACGGTCCCGGCCGTTCCCGGGGCCCTCACTGTCCCGACTCTAGTGCCGCTGCGGCGACACCTCCCGGACGCCGTCCCCTGCCGGTCCGGTTCCCGCGACACGCCGTCCCCGGCTGCCCGGACGCGAGCCGGCCCCGGACTGTCGGCACCCCGACCTAGACTTGCCGCACGCGAGGCCGTCCGGTCACGCCGCGGTCCCACCCCGCGGTGGGCGGACTTCCCCCGGCCCTCGTGTGCGCGGTGCGATGCCGGCCGCCCCGTGCCGGGGCGTCCGCGTCGTGCCCGCACGGCCCGTCCCGCGCCGCACGCCGAGGAGCCGCCCCGTGCCGACCAGCCCGTCGAGCCGCGACTCGTTCGTGCACCTCCACGTGCACACCGAGTACTCGATGCTCGACGGTGCGGCGCAAGATCGACGACCTGTTCGCCGAGGCCGCCCGGATGGGGATGCCGGCCGTCGCGATCACCGACCACGGCTTCCTGTTCGGCGCCTACGAGTTCTGGAAGAAGGCGAAGAAGTACGGCGTCAAGCCGATCATCGGCTCGAGGCGTACCTCACCCCGGGCACCAGCCGGTTCGACCGCACCCGGGTGCGCTGGGGCGACGGTCGGCGAGGACGACGTGTCCGGCGGCGGCGCCTACACCCACATGACGCTGCTGGGCCGGAGAACAACGAGGGCATGCACAACCTCTTCCGGATGGGCTCGCTGGCGAGCCTGGAGGGGCACTTCTACAAGCCGCGGATGGACCGCGAGCTGCTGCACGACGTACGGCAAGGGGCTCATCGCGACGACCGGCTGCCCGTCCGGCGAGGTGCAGACCCGGCTGCGGCTCGGGCAGTACGAGGAGGCGCGTCGAGGCGGCCGCCGAGTTCCGGGACATCTTCGGCGCGGAGAACTACTACTGCGAGCTCATGGACCACGGGCTCGACATCGAGCGCCGGGTCCAGAAGGACCTGCTGCGGCTCGCCAAGGACCTCGACCTGCCGCTGGTCGCGACGCAACGACCTGCACTACACCCAGGCCGAGGACGCCAAGGCGCACGCCGTGCTGCTGTGCGTGCAGTCCGGCTCGACGCTGGCCGACCCGAAGCGGTTCAAGTTCGACGCCGACGACTTCTACCTCAAGAGCGCCGCAGGAGATGCGCGACCTGTGGCGCGAGCTGCCCGAGGCCTGCGACAACACGCTGCGTGATCGCCGAGCGGTGCGACGTCGACGTTCACCGAGGGCGCGAACCTCATGCCCCGCTTCCCCGTGCCCGCAGGGGGAGAGCGAGGAGTCCTGGTTCGTCAAGGAGGTCGAGCGCGGGCCTGCACCGCCGCTACCCGGGCGGCATCCCGGACGACGTCCGCAAGCAGGCCGACTACGAGGTCGGCGTCATCTGCCAGATGGGCTTCCCCGGGTACTTCCTCGTCGTCGCCGACTTCATCAACTGGGCGAAGGACAACGGGCATCCGGGTCGGCCCGGGCCGTGGCTCGGCGCGCCGGCTCGCTGGCCGCCTACGCGATGGGCATCACCGACCTCGACCCGCTGCCGCACGGTCTGATCTTCGAGCGGTTCCTCAACCCCGAGCGCGTCTCGATGCCCGACGTCGACGTCGACTTCGACGAGCGCCGGCGCGGCGAGGTCATCCGGTACGTCACGGAGAAGTACGGCGAGGAGCGGGTCGCGCAGATCGTCACCTACGGCACGATCAAGGCCAAGCAGGCGCTCAAGGACGCCTCGCGCGTGCTCGGCTACCCGTTCTCGATGGGGGAGCGGCTCACCAAGGCGATGCCGCCGGCGGTGATGGGCAAGGACATCCCGCTCGCCGGGATCTTCGACGCCGAGCACCCGCGGTACAACGAGGCGGGCGAGTTCCGCGAGCTGCACGCGGCGGACCCCGAGGTGCAGAAGGTCGTCGAGACCGCGCGCGGCCTGGAGAACCTCAAGCGGCAGTGGGGCGTGCACGCGGCCGGCGTCATCATGTCGAGCGAGCCGCTCATCGACCACATCCCGATCATGCGCCGCGAGCAGGACGGCGCGATCATCACGCAGTTCGACTACCCGACCTGCGAGACGCTCGGCCTGCTCAAGATGGACTTCCTCGGGCTGCGCAACCTCACGGTCATCGACGACGCGCTGAAGAACATCGTCGCGCAACGGCAAGGCAGCCGCTCGACCTCGACGAGATCTCCAAGACTCTCGACGACACGGCGACCTACGAGCTGCTCGCCCGCGGCGACACCCTCGGCGTGTTCCAGCTCGACGGCGGGCCGATGCGCTCGCTGCTGCGGCTGATGCGCCCGGACAACTTCGAGGACATCTCCGCCGTCCTCGCGCTCTACCGGCCCGGCCCGATGGGCGCCAACTCGCACACGAACTACGCGCTGCGCAAGAACGGCCAGCAGCAGATCACGCCGATCCACCCCGAGCTCGCCGAGCCGCTCGCGGAGATCCTCGACACGACCTACGGCCTGATCGTCTACCAGGAGCAGGTCATGGCGATCGCGCAGAAGGTCGCCGGGTACAGCCTCGGCAAGGCCGACCTGCTGCGCCGGGCGATGGGCAAGAAGAAGCGCGAGATCCTCGACAAGGAGTTCGAGGGCTTCGAGGCCGGCATGCAGGCCAACGGCTACTCCGACGCCGCCATCAAGACCCTCTGGGACATCCTCGTCCCGTTCTCCGACTACGCCTTCAACAAGGCGCAC
This sequence comes from uncultured Actinomycetota bacterium, assembly GCA_963750565.1. Taxonomy (GTDB): domain Bacteria; phylum Actinomycetota; class Actinomycetes; order Actinomycetales; family Kineosporiaceae; genus R-H-3. The sequence continues at coordinate 721,260 of CAVVRA010000005.1, forward strand.
ACGGCCGGGTACGGGCTGGTCTCGTACTGGACCGCCTACCTCAAGGCGAACTACCCGGCCGAGTACATGGCCGGCGCTGCTCACGAGCGTGCGCGACGACAAGGACAAGTCCGCGCTCTACCTCAACGAGTGCCGCCGGATGGGCATCAAGGTGCTGCCGCCGGACGTCAACTCCTCGGCCGCCAACTTCACCCCGGTCGGTGACGGACATCCGGTTCGGGCTGACCGCGATCCGCAACGTCGGCGCGAACGTCGTCGACGCGATCGTCGCGCGCCCGCGAGGAGAAGGGCCGCTTCGCGTCCTTCGAGGACTTCCTGCGCAAGGTGCCGGCCGTCGTCTGCAACAAGCGGACCATCGAGTCGCTGATCAAGGCCGGCGCGTTCGACTCCCTCGGCCAGACCCGGCGCGGCGCTGCGTCGCCGGTCCACGAGGAGCGCGGTCGACGCCGTGGTCGGCGACAAGCGGCAGGAGGCCATCGGGCCAGGATTCGACCTCTTCGGCGGCCTCGGCGACGGGCACGACGGCCGCCGCCGCTGTCGCGTGGTGCCGCCGAGCTGCCGGAGGTCGAGTGGGACAAGCAGACGCTGCTCGCCTCGAGCGGGAGATGCTCGGCCTGTACGTCTCCGACCACCCGCTGTTCGGCGTCGAGCACATCCTGTCCCGCGCCGCGGACTGCTCGATCGCCGCCCTCACCGGCGACGAGGGCCGGCCGGACGGCGCGCACGGTGACGATCGCGGGGATGATCAGCTCGCTGCAGCGCAAGCTGACCAAGAACGGCAACCCGTGGGCGATCGCCACGGTCGAGGACCTCGACGGCGCCATCGAGGTGCTGTTCTTCCCGCAGACCTACCAGACCGTCTCGCACGTCCTCGCCGAGGACCTCGTCGTCGTCGTCAAGGGCCGGGTGAACCGGCGGGACGACGTCCCGACGATCTACGCACAGGAGCTGTCGCCTGCCGGACCTCGACGAGGGCGACCGCGGCCCGGTCGTCGTGTCGCTGCCGGTGACCCGGTGCACCCCGCCGGTCGTCGAGCGGCTCAAGGACGTCCTGTCCACGCACCCCGGCCCGACCGAGGTGCACCTGCGGCTGACCCAGCCGGGCCGGTTCAAGCGTGATGCGGCTCGACGACGGGCTCCGGGTGACGCCGTCGCCGGCGCTCTTCGGCGACCTCAAGGCGCTGCTCGGCCCGAGCTGCCTGGTGTAGCCGCGGCGCGCCGTACGGGACGCCGGCCGCTCGGCGTTCGTCCACGCCGACGTCGCCGGGCTCGTGTCGGAGTACGGCGCCACCGTTCGGAGGAGGACCGGGCCGCGGTCGCCCCGCACTCCTACACTCCCAGCGTGGTCGCAGTGAACGCCCGGCGGGGCGGCAGGACGGGGTCCCCCTCCGACGTCCGCGGCGACGTGTGGGTCGGGGTCGCCTGCGTCGCGGGGGGTGTGGCGCTGGGGGCGTTCTGGGCCGTCATCGGCGGCGTCGTCGTCGCGGCCACCGACAGCCAAGAGCGCGCCGCCGCCTCCGACGGCACGTTCGCCCTCCTCGGCATCGCGTTCGGGCTCGTGTCGGCGGTGCTTCTCGCGGTCCTGCCGGGGCGCAGGCCGGTGCTCCGAGCAGGGGTCGCGCTCGGTGGCGCGGTCGTCGGCTCCTTCGTCGGGCTGGCCACGGGCCTGCTTCTCGGCGCCTCCCCGCTGCTCGCCGACGGGCTGACGCTCGCGTGGCCCGTCGTCCTCGGCGCCGTGACGACGGTGCGGCTCCTCGCCGTCCACCTCCTCGGCCAGGAGTAACCGAACGCCGACTGAGAGCGATCGGTGAGTCAATTCTCGAACGAGATTTCGATTCGCTAGGGTTCGTCTCTGGCGACGATCGATCCGCTCGGCTAGGTTGTCGGGCATGCCGACCTCGGTGCAGATCTCGCGTGACCGCCTCGCCGCGCTCCTCGAGCGCGAGCGCGCGGCGTACGTCGCCGCCCACCCGCGATCCGCAGAGCTCTTCGCGGCCGCCGACCACCTCTTCGGCCGCGTCCCCATGACGTGGATGGCGAAGTGGAGCGGCGGCTTCCCCCTCTACCTCGACACCGCCCACGGCAACACGATCATCGACGTCGACGGCCAGACGTACGTCGACTTCGCCCTCGGCGACACCGGCGCAATGGCCGGCCACAGCCCGCCGCCGACCGTCGCCGCCGTCCGCGAGCGACTCGAGGTGGGCGGCGGCGTCACGACGATGCTCCCCACGGCGGACGCCGAGTGGGTCGGCGCCGAGCTGGCCCGCCGTTTCGGGCTGCCGCTGTGGTCGTTCACGCTCACCGCGACCGATGCGAACCGGTGGGCCATCCGGCTCGCCCGGATCGCGACGCGACGCCGGAAGATCCTCGTCTTCGCGTACTGCTACCACGGAAGCGTCGACGAGATCTTCGCGGTCCCGGGCCGGGACGGCGTCGCCGTCGCCCGCCCCGGCAATGCCGGCCCGCCGGTCCCGATGGACCTGACGACCCGCGTCGTCGAGTTCAACGACTCCGAGGGGCTCGAGCGTGAGCTCGCCCACGGCGACGTTGCGGCCGTCCTCATGGAGCCGGCACTCACGAACATCGGCATCGTCCTGCCCGAGCCGGGCTTCCTCGACAGGGTGCGCGAGCTGTGCACCGCCTCGGGGACGCTCCTCATGATCGACGAGACCCACACGTTCTCCGCCGGCCCCGGCGGTGCGACGACGGCGTGGGGCCTGCAGCCGGACATCTTCGTCATCGGCAAGAGCATCGGGGGCGGCATCCCGTCCGGCGCCTACGGCATCAGCGCCGACGTGGCGCGGCGCGTCGGCACGGACGCCGAAGCCGACCTTGTCGACGTCGGCGGCGTCGGCGGCACCCTCGCGGGCAACGCCCTGTCCGTCGCCGCGATGCGCGCGACCCTCGAGCACGTCCTCACCGAGCAGGCGTTCGAGGGCATGATCGAGCTCGCGACCCGGTTCACCGACGGCGTCCGCGCGACGATCGATCGCGTCGGGGTCCCGTGGTCGGTCCAGCAGGTCGGCGCCCGCAGCGAGTACCGGTTCGCGAGCCCGGCGCCGACGACGGGCACGGCGTCCGCGGAGAGTGCGGACGACGAGCTCGACGAGCTCGTGCACATCTACATGGCCAACCGCGGCGTGCTCATCACCCCGTTCCACAACATGGCGCTCATGTGCCCGACGACGACCCCCGAGGACGTCGACCGGCACACCGGGGTGTTCGGCTCGTGCGTCGACGAGCTGGTGGGGACCGGGCCGGTCGCGTGACCGGAGGTGCCCGGGCGTCCGGTCGATCGGTCGGACGGACGCCGGTCGAGCTCGACGCGGTCGACCGCACGCTCCTGCGGATCCTCCAGCACGACGGCCGGGCCTCGTACGCCGCGATGGCGCCCGAGGTCGGGCTGTCGGCACCGGCGGTCCGGCTGCGCGTGCAGCGGCTCGTCGACGAGGGGGTTCTCCTGGTCGTCGGGGTGACCGACCCCATCGCGACCGGCTTCCCCGTCATGGCCATGGTCGGCGTCCAGACCCGTGGCGACGTCCGGAAGGTCGCCGACGCGCTGGGGGACGTCCCCAACGTCGTCTACCTCGTCCTGACCTCGGGCGAGCACGACCTGCTCACCGAGGTGGTCTGCCGCACCCCGGAGGAGCTTCTCGAGGTGGTCAACGACCGCTTCCGTGCCGTTGACGGCGTCGTCTCGACCCGGGTCTGGCAGTACTACGGCATCCACACCCACCGGTTCACCTGGGGCGTGCCCGGCTGACCGGGTGTGGACCATGGACGGCGTGACACGACAAGGCAAATGCCGGGGGAGCATGAGGAGGTCGTGGCCGACCTTCGCGCACAACCGCAGGACGGGCTGCGGGATCGGCGTCTCCGCAGCTCGTGCGTCAGTGCCGCGCGATCGGCGCGGTCCGGGCGTTCGTGAGCCGGACGAGGTCCGCGGGGGCGAGCTCGACGTCGACCCCGCGGCGTCCGGCCGACACGAGCACCGTCTCGAAGGTCATCGCGGAGGTGTCGACGACGGTCGCGAGGCGCTTGCGCTGGCCGAGGGGGCTGATCCCGCCGACGACGTACCCGGTCGCGCGCTCAGCGGCCACCGGGTCGGCCATCATCGCCTTCTTCCCGCCGGCCGCGACAGCGAGCGCCTTGAGGTCGAGCTGGGCGTCGACCGGGACGACGGCGACCGTCAGCGCGCCGTCGACGTCTGTGACGAGGGTCTTGAAGACCCGCTCGGCCTCGACGCCGAGGGCGAGCGCCGCCTCCTGCCCGTACGACAGGCCGCGCTCGCGCGCCCGTGGGTCGTGCTCGTAGGGGCGCAGGGTGTGCGCAACCCTCTGCGCGGTGAGCAAGACCGTCGCCGGCGTGCCGGCGGCGTCCTTCGACCGCTTGCTCATCCGCCCGGTCATGCGTCGGCCCTGGGCGGGCGAGCTCCGTGCCTGCTCAGTTGGGGCTCACTCTGCCTTTCGTCAGGTCGGTCGCCGGCAGGGTGTGGAAGGCCTCGATGAGCGCGCGTTCCTGCTTGAGGAGCGTGATCTCGGCCGCGAGCCGCTCGGCGGTCGTCGGGGCCTCGAGGAGCTGTTGCCGTTCCGGGAGGTCGAGGATCACAGCGGCCGCGACGAGGTAGGAGACGACGCGTGGATCGTCCGGCAGCTCTGTGACGTCGACGTCGAGCGCGGCCCGGTACTCGGCGAACTGCTCGACCACGCGCAGGGTCAGGGCGTCGAGGTCGCCCTCGCCGTCCGCCTCGTCGATGAGCTCGACCAGCCCCGTGGGGTACGGCGTGCCCGCCTCCTCGTCGAGGCCGACGACACGGAACCGGGTCTCGCCGACGGTGACGATGTCGAACCGGCCGTCGGAGTACGGCGTCACCTCCCGCAGCTCCGCGGTACAGCCGACGGTGTGCAGCGCCGTCGCGTTGCCCTCGCCGACCTCGTGCCCGGAACGGATCGCGACGACCCCGAACTGCCGGGTCGCGCCCTCCGGCAGGCTCATGAGCGCCTCGACGAGGACCCGGTAGCGCGGCTCGAAGACGTGCAGCGGCATCACGAGCCCCGGCACGAGCACCGTGCCCAGGGGGAAGAGCGGCAGCCGCGTCGCCATGAGAGACGAGGCTAGTGGGATCGGCGCTGCGCCTCGACCGCTGCACGCGCCAGCGCGACCGCCTCCTCGACGCCGATCCCCAACGACGCCATGGCGTCCGCGAACGCGGCCGCCGCGGCCGCTGCCCGGCGCCGGACGGCGTCCCCGGCGGCCGCGACGACGGTGCCGCGGCGGCCCGCGGTCTCGACGAGGCCGGCCTGCTCGAGCTGTCGGTAGGCCCGGGCGACAGTGTTCGCGGCGATCCCGAGGTCGGCCGCGAGCGTGCGCACCGGCGGCAACCGGGTGCCCACGGGCAGCGAGCCGTCGTCGATTCTGGCCGCGATCCCGGACCGGACCTGCTCGTACGGCGGGAGGCCGCTTCCCGCGTCCAGCTCGACGATCACGACGCCAACCCTGCGGGTGGGGTGAGCCGGGCAGCCGGAGGCGCGGTGCCGACGGGAGGGGTCCGGGCGAGCAGCCCGTGCCCTTCGACCCGCGCATGGGCCGTCCCAAGGCCGAGCGGGGTGGGCGGCGGCAGAGCCGACCCGTGGCGGTGCGCCATGGATCAACGCTAGGGCCCCGGACCGCCGCCGACCAGGGAGACGACCGTGACAGTCGGTGCCGGCGGGCTCGTCGGCCCGGCGACCTAGACTTGGGTCCTGTGATGCGCCGACTCGACCTTCGAGGCCAGACCCTGCGTGCCCGGGCTCTGCGGGGCGTCGTCCCGCGGGCGGAGGTCGACGTCGAGCACGCCCTCGACGCGGTTCGGCCGATCGTCGCGGAGGTCCGCGAGCGCGGGGCCGCCGGCGTCCTCGACCTGTGCGAGCAGCTCGACGGCGTCCGTCCGGCGCACGTCCGGGTGCCGGCTGCAGCGCTCGCCGGCGCCCTCGAGGCGCTCGACCCGGACGGTCCGCGCCGCGCTCGAGGAGTCGATCCGACGGGCGCGTCGGGTCCACCGGGAGCAGCGCCGCGACGGACACGACCGTCGAGGTCGTCCCCGGCGGCACGTCACCGAGCGCTGGGTGCCGGTCGGCCGGGTCGGGCTCTACGTACCCGGCGGGCTCGCGGTCTACCCGAGCAGCGTGGTCATGAACGTCGTCCCCGCGCAGGAGGCCGGCGTCGCGTCGATCGCCGTCGCGAGCCCGCCGCAGCAGGACAACCCGACCGGCTTCGAGGGCCTGCCGCACCCGACGATCCTGGCCGCCTGCGCCCTGCTCGGCGTCGACGAGGTCTACGCCGTCGGTGGCGCCCAGGCGGTCGCGATGTTCGCCTACGGCGACCGGCCGGCGACGGCGCGGCCGACGTCGTCTGCGAGCCCGTCGACCTCGTCACCGGTCCGGGCAACATCTACGTCACCGCCGCCAAGCGGCTGCTCAAGGGGCGTCATCGGGATCGACTCCGAGGCCGGCCCGACCGAGATCGCGATCCTCGCCGACGACACCGCCGACGCCCGCGCACGTCGCCGCCGACCTGATCAGCCAGGCCGAGCACGACCCGATGGCCGCGTCCGTCCTGGTCACCGACTCGGAGGAGCTCGCCGCCGCCGTCGAGGCCGAGCTCGAGCACGCAGGTCGCCCGCGACCAAGCACGTCGAGCGGATCAGCGACTGCGCTCGCCGGGCCGCAGTCGGGCATCGTCCTCGTCGACGACGTCGACGCGGGCCTCGAGGTCGTCGACGCGTACGCCGCCGAGCACCTCGAGATCCACACCCGGGACGCCGCGGCGGTGGCCGCCCGGGTCCGCAACGCGGGTGCGATCTTCGTCGGCGCCTGGGCGCCGGTCAGCCTCGGCGACTACTGCGCCGGCTCCAACCACGTGCTGCCGACCGGCGGGTGCGCCTGCCACTCCAGCGGCCTGTCGGTGCAGTCGTTCCTGCGCGGCATCCACGTCGTGTCATACGACGAGGCGGCGCTGCGCGACGTCGTCGGACACGTGGTGACGCTCGCGAACGCCGAGGACCTGCCTGCGCACGGGCAGGCGGTCGAGGCGCGCTTCCCGGACGGCCTCGCCTGAGCGGGCTCGACCCCGACCGCCGCCCTTTCCCGGTCTACTAGCGCGTCTGCCCGGTTCTTCCGGGCAGACGCGCTAGTAGACGCTGGGGTGGGAGCAGGGTGCGCCTCGGTAGACTCGGCCGGTGCCACCCACCACCACTGCGGCGACGCTCGCGCGCCTGCCGCTGCGCGAGGACCTGCGGGGGCGGACGCCGTACGGCGCGCCCCAGCTCGACGTCCCGGTCCGGTTGAACACCAACGAGAACACGCTACGACCTGCCCGCCGAGGTCGTCGACGCGATCGTCGAGGCGGTGCGGGCCGAGGCAGGCCATCTCAACCGGTACCCGGACCGGGAGTTCACCACGCTCCGCGAGGACCTCGCCGCCTATCTCGGGCACGACGTCACCGCGGCGGGTGTGTGGGCCGGCAACGGCAGCAACGAGGTGCTCCAGCACATCCTCCAGGCATTCGGCGGTCCGGGCCGGGCGGCCCTCGGGTTCACGCCGTCCTACTCGATGCACCCGATCATCTCCGCAGGCACGGGCACCGGATGGATCGACGGACTGCGGGGCGCGCCGTCCGGGGTCTTCGACCTCACGGCGGAGCACGCCGAGGCGCAGGTCGCCGAGCACGATCCCGACGTCGTCTTCGTCTGCTCGCCGAACAACCCGACCGGCACCGCGGCCGGCCTCGACGTCGTCGAGGCGGTCTACTCGAGCAGCCGCGGGATCGTCGTCGTCGACGAGGCGTATGCGGAGTTCCGCCGGCCCGGGACGCCGAGCGCACTGAGCCTGCTTGCCCGGTCGCGAGCGGCTCGTCGTGACCCGGACGATGAGCAAGGCGTTCGCGCTCGCCGGGGCCAGGCTCGGCTACCTCGCCGCCGACCCGGCGGTCTGCGACGCCTTCCGGCTCGTCCGGCTGCCCTACCACCTCTCCGCGCTGACCCAGGCCGCCGCCCGGGCCGCGCTCTGGCACGCCGACGTTCTGCTGTCGGCCGTCGAGGCGATCAAGGCGGAGCGGGACCGGATCGTCGACGACCCTGCCGCGGTTCGGGCTCCTGCCCGTGCCGAGCGACGCGAACTTCGTGCTCTTCGGCGGGCTCGGCGACGAGAAGCAGGTGTGGCGCGCGCTGCTCGAGTTCGGCGTGCTCGTCCGGGACGTCGGGATCGCCCACCACCTGCGGGTCACCGCCGGCACTCCCGAGGAGACGACCTCGTTCCTCGACGCGCTCGAGTCCGTCATGGAGGCCTCCCGATGAGCCGCCCGATCCGTCGAGCAGCCCGCGTCGAGCGAGCGACGAAGGAGTCGCAAGGTCCTCGTCGAGCTCGACCTCGACGGCACCGGCCGCGGCCAGGTCAGCACCGGCGTCGGCTTCTACGACCACATGCTCGCGAGCCTCGCCAAGCACGCCCTGATCGACCTCACGGTCACGGCGGACGGCGACACGGACGTCGACGCGCACCACACCGTCGAGGACGTCGCGATCGTCCTCGGCCAGGCGTTGCGCGAGGCGCTCGGCGACAAGGCCGGCATCCGGCGGTTCGGCGACGCGCTCGTCCCGCTCGACGAGTGCCTCGTCCAGGCCGCGGTCGACGTGTCCGGGCGACCGTACTGCGTCCACGAGGGCGAGCCCGAGGGGCAGCAGTACGTGCTCATCGGCGGCTACGTACGTCGGGTCGCTGACCCGGCACGTCTTCGAGACCCTCGCGCTCACGGCCGGGATCGCGCTGCACGTCCGGGTGCTCTCGGGCCGGGACCCGCACCACGTCGTCGAGGCCCAGTTCAAGGCCGTCGCCCGGGCCTTGCGGGCGGCCGTCGAGCCGGACCCGCGGGTCGACGGGATCCCCAGCACGAAGGGCGTTCTATGACCTCGTCCGGACGTCGTGCTCGAGTCGTCGTCCTGGACTACGGGTCGGGAAACGTGCGGTCCGCCGTCCGCGCCCTGATGAGGGTCGGCGCGGACGTCGAGCTCACCGCGAGCCGGACGGCGGCGGAGGGCTGTGACGGCCTCGTCGTCCCCGGCGTCGGCGCGTTCGCGGCAGTCGTGACCGGGCTGCGCGCAGTCCGTGGCGACCAGATCGTCGACCGCCGCCTCGCGGGTGGCCGGCCGGTGCTCGGGATCTGCGTCGGCCTTCAGGTCATGTTCGAGCGTTCGACCGAGCACGGCCAGGAGGACATCGGGGGCCTGGGGGAGTGGCCGGGCGTCGTCGAGCGGCTCCCCGCCGGGGTCGTGCCCGCACATGGGCTGGAACACCCTGGAGCCGCCGCCGTCGACCGTGCTGTTCCAGGGCGTCGAGCACGAGCGGTTCTACTTCGTCCACTCGTTCGCGGTGCAACGCTGGGCGTTCGTCGAGCGCCAGGGTGAGACCTACCGGGAGCCACCGGCCGTGACCTGGGCCGAGCACGGCGCCCGGTTCGTCGCGGCCGTCGAGAACGGGGTGTTGTCGGCGACCCAGTTCCACCCGGAGAAGTCCGGCGACGCGGGGGCCCACCTGCTCGAGAACTGGGTGAAGTCGTTGTGAGCCATCAGCGTCGCGCTGCACTCCACGCCGTGAGCACGAGGTGAGCAAGGAACGGGCCCGGCGGCGGGCCGAGCGCGAGACTGCGGCGGCGGCCGCCCGGGCGGTCCGGGAACGGTCGCAGCGGCGGCGGGCTCGCTGGTCCGCGCTCCGGGCCCGACTGGTGCCCCGCCGGACGACGCCGCGCACAGGCCGCGACTCCGCCCTCGCCCGGCACCGCGCCCGGCAGAACGGCCTCCTCGCCGCGGTCGTCGTCGCGGTCAACGCCGTCTTGTGGCTGCTCTCCCCGTCGTGGCTCGTCCGCGGCGGCGCGGCCGTCCTCACGCTGCTCGTGTGGCCGGTCCTGCTCGTCGTGCTCTTCGACCGGCGCCCGGCCGCCTGAGCCCGGGCCGCCTGTGCCCCCGCCGCGGCGACCTGCGCTAGGTTCGGCCGGTGGCCACGCGACGCCGCCGGGCCATGACCCGGACGATGAATCGGACCACCGGGGCCATCGGCGGAGCATGCGGGCTGCTCCTGGTCTGGGTCCTCCTCGAGGCGCCGTGCCGGGTCAGGACCGACGAACCCGACCCCGCACCGTCCGGAGGAGCCACCGCGTGAGCAACGCCCCCGTCCTCGAGCTCCTGCCCGCCGTCGACGTCGCGGACGGCCTCGCCGTCCGCCTCGTCCAGGGCGAGGCCGGCAGCGAGACCTCTTACGGCGACCCGCTCGACGCCGCGCTCGCGTGGCAGGCGGCGGGTGCGGAGTGGATCCACCTCGTCGACCTCGACGCCGCCTTCGGGCGCGGCTCGAACCGCGAGCTCCTCGCCCGGGTCGTCGCCGCCCTCGACGCCAAGGTCGAGATGAGCGGCGGCATCCGGGACGACGACAGCCTCGCCGCGGCGATGGCGGCCGGCTGTGCGCGCGTCAACCTCGGCACGGCCGCCCTCGAGGACCCGGAGTGGACCCGCAAGGCCATCGCCGAGCACGGCGACCGGGTCGCCGTCGGCCTCGACGTCCGGGGGACGACCCTGGCCGCGCGCGGGTGGACGACGGAGGGCGGCGACCTCTGGGAGACCCTCGCCCGGCTCGACGCGGACGGCTGCGCGCGCTACGTCGTCACCGACGTCACCAAGGACGGCACGCTGCGCGGCCCGAACCTCGACCTGCTCCGCGAGGTCTGCTCGCGCACCGACCGGCCTGTCGTCGCGAGCGGCGGGATCTCGAGCCTCGCCGACCTCGAGGCGCTGCGGGCGCTCGTCCCGGCGGGCGTCGAAGGCGCCATCGTCGGGAAGGCGCTGTACGCCAGGGCGTTCACCCTCGAGGAGGCGCTGGACGTCGCCGGACGGCGATGACCGGCACCACGCCCGGTGGCGGGACAGACTCGGCGGGTGTCCCGTGGCGAGGCCGAACCTTTGCGCTGCAACCGTTCACCGGGGACGAGGGAGGCGCCGAGCCGGCCCTCGCCGCCGCCCTCGCGGGCTACGCCGAGGGCCGCGCCGTCCCGGCCGACGTCGTCACCGTGCTCGCCCGTTCCCGGGTGCTCGTCCCCGTCGTCGCCGTCCTCGGCGAGCCGCAGCTGACCGACGCCGGCCTGGACGCCGACACGAGCGCCGACATGGCGCTCGTCACGCTCGCCGGACCGGCCGGCGGCCGCGCGCTGCCCGTCTTCACGTCGACCGCGAGCCTGGCCGCCTGGGACGCAGCCGCCCGGCCGGTCCCCGTCGAGTCCGCGCGGGCGGCCCTGTCCGCCGTCGCCGAGGGCTGCGACCGGCTCCTCGTCGACCTCGCGGGACCGCACCGGTTCGTCGTCTCCCGGCCCGCGGTGTGGGCCCTCGCCCAAGGCCGTCCGTGGGTCCCGTCGCCGCAGGACCCGGATGTCGTGGCGGCCGTGACGCGGGCCGCGACCGGCGTCGACGGAGTTGCCGGGGTCCGCTGCGAGCCCGGGACGTCCCACGAGCTGCGGGTCGTCCTCGGCGTCCGAACGGGCCTCGACCGGGCCGCGCTCGACGCCGTCGTGACCCGGGTCGGTGTCGCGCTCGCCCGCGAGCCGGACGTCGCCGAGCGGGTCGAGACGATGGAGCTCGTCGTCCTGCCGGCGTAGCCGGACGGGGTACCGCATCCAGGTCTGGGCCCGGTGGGGGTGGATCTGACGGTGAGCTGCCGTGGGATCGGCCCCGATACAGCGCTTGTGAGCCGGTCGCGGCGAGGCCACCCGGTGCGTGCTCGATCGAGAGGCAAGTTGTCGGACGATCCTGCAACCATGGCCCACGTGTCCTCCGCCCCCTACCGTGCCGTCCTGTCCGTCCCCGGAGTCCTGCGTCTGCTCGTGGTCGGGGTGCTCGCCCGTGTCCCGCAGACGGCGGCAGGCATCGTCCTGTCGCTGCACGTCGTCGGCCCGCTGGGGCGCGGCTGGGCGGCGGCCGGGCTCGTCGCGACGGCGACGCAGCGTGTCGAGCCCGGACGGCGCGGTGCCCGTCGACGACGCGGTCGCGAGCGCGACCACGGACGTCGACGAGCCCAGCGACGGGCGGACCGGTGCCGCCGCGGGCCGTCGTGCGCTGGCCACCCCGGCGATGCTGGCTGTGCTCGCGTGCACCGTCGCCGCCGTCGCCGTACGTGCTCGTGCTGACGATGCTCCCGGCAGCGGCGCTGTGCGCCCCGGTCATCACCGCGACGTCCGAGGCCGTCGTCCGGCTCGTTCCCGAGGCGTTCCGCGGAGAGGCGATGGGCAGGCACGTTTCGGCGCTCACCGTCGGCAGCGCCATCGGCGCCCCGCTCGCCGGCGCGGCGATCGACGCCCAAGGCCCGGCGGCCGGCTTCGCCGCGGTCGGTGTCACCGGGGCGGTCCTCGCGTGGCCGGGCTCGCCGTCCTGCAGGTTCGCCGGGTCCGAACGGCGGCGCTCGCCCCCGCGTGATCGAACCAGCGACCCGGGTGGCCGCGCGGGCGGGACACCATCAGGCGACCGGACCGGTCCAGCGCTCGCCGGGGCCCTGACCGGGGGCGTCGGGGATGAACGACGCCTCCCGGAACGCGAGCTGCAGCGACTTCAGCCCGTCCCGCAGCGGAGCGGCGTGCTGGCTGCCGATCTCCGGGGACGCGGCGGTCACGAGGCCCGCGAGCGCGGTGATGAGCTTGCGGGCCTCGTCGAGGTCCGGCTCGGCGTCCTCAGCGAGGCCGCACTTCACCGCGGCGGCGCTCATGAGGTGGACCGCAGCCGCCGTGATGACCTCGACGGCCGGGACCTCGGCGATGTCCCGGAGAGCGTCGGCGTCGAGACGACCGGCGACCCCGACAGCGTTGGACGAGGTGTCCGGGGGGTCGCCCCGATCGGCGGCTGATGTCCGGTTCGGTCCGTCGGTGGCCATGCTGGTACCCTTTCAGATCGACCGACCGGGCCACGTGCCCGGTGCGCAAGAGGAGCCTGCTCCCACCCGTCGCCGTACGCACCGCACGGTGCCGGGTTCCGGTCCAGGTCCTGCCTCCGGGTGGGGCCGCCCCGCCCGTTCGTCGGCGGGGCCGAGCCATGGCGTCGCCCGTGGCCGTGGTCCTCCGCAGGCTCCCGCGCGTCCGCGTCCGGGCCGTCCCGTGCGCGGCGGTACACCGACGTGGAGAAGGAGCACCACATCAGCGAACCGAGGATCAACGACCGCATCCGTGTCCCCGAGGTGCGGCTGGTCGGCCCCAACGGGGAGCAGGTCGGGATCGTCCGCATCGAGCAGGCGCTGCAGCTGGCCCAGGAGGCCGACCTCGACCTCGTCGAGGTCGCGCCGCAGGCGCGTCCGCCGGTCTGCAAGCTCATGGACTTCGGCAAGTTCAAGTACGAGTCGGACATGAAGGCGCGCGAGGCCCGGCGTAACCAGGCCAACACCGTGCTCAAGGAGATCCGGCTCCGGTTGAAGATCGACCCGCACGACTACGGCACGAAGAAGGGCCACGTCGAGCGGTTCCTCAAGGCCGGCGACAAGGTCAAGGTCATGATCATGTTCCGTGGTCGCGAGCAGTCCCGCCCCGAGATGGGCGAGCGGCTGCTGCAGCGGATGGCCGCGGACGTCGCGGAGTTCGGGTTCGTCGAGAGCTCGCCGACCCGGGACGGCCGCAACATGGTCATGGTCATCGGGCCGCACAAGAAGAAGGCCGAGGCGAAGGCTGAGCAGCGGCGCAGGCGTCAGGACAGCGCCGAGGCCGCGGACGCTCCGGTCGGCGAGTCGGCCGAGGCCTGAGCGCGGGCCGCTCTCCGGCGGCCCACCACCACACGGGTCGGCGCCGGACGGCGTTCGGCCCGATCCACACGCACCACCGATCCACACGCACCACCGGTCCACGGCAGCACCGGGCCGCGCGCTGCGCGGCCCGGCACGACACAGGCGTCCACGCCCGGACGCCGGACGAGGGAGCAACGGCAGCCATGCCGAAGATGAAGACGCACAGCGGTGCGAAGAAGCGCTTCCGCCTCAGCGGCAGCGGGAAGATCATCCGTGAGCAGGCCAACCGGCGTCACCTGTTCGAGGGCAAGCCCACGACGCGGACGCGTCGTCTCGCCCTGAACACCGAGGTCTCGGCGAACGACCGCAAGGCCGTCAAGCGCCTTCTCGGCACCTGAGCCGGCGGGCCGGTCAGCCGGTCCGACGTGCGACTGCCCACCGCAGGCTTCCCCCTGCTGCGCACTGCAGCTGACGTACTAGGAGATTCGACGTGGCACGCGTCAAGCGGGCGGTCAACGCCCAGAAGAAGCGCCGGGAGACCCTCGAGCTCGCGAGCGGCTACCGGGGGCAGCGGTCCCGGCTCTACCGCAAGGCGAAGGAGCAGGTCACCCACTCCCTCGGCTACGCCTACCGCGACCGTCGCGCCCGCAAGGGCGACTTCCGCCGCCTGTGGATCCAACGGATCAACGCCGCGGCGCGCCAGAACGGCATCACGTACAACCGCTTCGTCCAGGGCCTCAAGGCCGCGGGCGTCGAGGTCGACCGCCGCATGCTCGCCGAGCTCGCGGTCAACGACGCCGCCGCGTTCAGCGCGCTCGTCGCGACCGCGAAGGCGGCCCTGCCGGCGGCGCCCGCCGCGGGCTCGGCAGCCTGACCGCCGTCCGTCGTCCGCCGCGCAGCGCTGCCGGTCACGGCATGCCGCCGCACAGCACGCAGCACGTCCCGGAGCGCCCAGGGCCTGCGGTCCTCGCCAACCCCCGGTCCGACCGGGTCACGGCGGTCCGCCGGCTCTCCGGGCGCTCCGCGCGTCTGCGTGAGGGCCGGTTCGCCGTCGAGGGGCCGCAGGCGGTCCGGGAGGCGGTCGCCGGCGCCGGTGTCCTCGCGCTCTACGCGACGGCGGACGCCGCCGAGCGGCACGCCGCGATCGTCGACACCGCCCGAGCCCGAGGCGTCCTGCCCGTGCCGGTGACGAGCGAGGTCATGGCGGCGATGACGCAGACCGTCACCCCGCAGGGACTGCTCGCGGTGTGCCGGCTCGTGGGCGTCCCACTCGCGGCGGTCGTCGCGGGTCGGCCGCGGCTCGTCGCCGTGCTCGCCCACGTCCGCGACCCTGGCAACGCGGGCACCGTCATCCGCGCCGCGGACGCCGCCGGGGCGGACGCCGTCGTCGTCACCGACGCGAGCGTCGACGTCCACAACCCCAAGTGCGTCCGCTCGACCGCCGGGAGCCTGTTCCACCTGCCCATCGTCACCGGCGTCCCGCTCGCCGAGGCCGTCGCCGCGCTGAAGGCCGCGGGGCTCACCGTCTACGCCGCGGACGGCGCCGGCGACGTCGACCTCGACGACCTGCTCGACGCCGCCGAGGACGCCCGCCCCGGCGGCGTCCGCGCCGACGCGCTCACGGGCCCCGTCGCCTGGGTCTTCGGCAACGAGGCGTGGGGCCTGCCGGACGCCGACCGCGAGCTGGCCGACGCCGTGGTCCGGGTCCCGGTTCACGGCCGGGCCGAGAGTCTCAACCTCGCGACCGCCGCCACGGTCTGCCTCTACGCCGCCGCCCGGGCACACCGCGCCTCGCGCTGATCGCGTCGAGGCACCGCTGCGGACCACCACCCCGTGGGACCACAGGCTCCAGCCGGCCGCCGGGATCCACGGCCCGTGCACGGGGCCGACCGCGCATCTGGAAGACTCGGACGAGCCGCGAGCAGCCGCCGTCCGCCTGCCGGACGCCGGGCCGTGGTCCTCGCACCCGTGACGACTGGACGACGACCTTCATGTCTGGACCCAACACGCAGTACGACCCTGTCGAGGTCGCAGCGCTCGGCGAGACCGAGGTCGAGCGATACGTCGCCGACGCGCTCGTCGCCGTCGCCGCCGCCGGCGACCTCGACGCCCTCAAGCAGGCCCGGCTCGACCACGCCGGGGACCGCAGCCCGATCGCCCTCGCGAACCGCGAGATCGGCGCCCTGCCGCCTGCTGCTCGCGCGGAGGCGGGCAAGCGGGTCGGGCAGGCCCGCGGCCGGATCGCCGCTGCGCTCGCCACCCGGCAGACCGAGCTCGAGGCGGAGCGGGACGCCCGCGTCCTCGTCGAGGAGTCCGTCGACGTCTCGCTACCCGTCGAGCGCACCCCGCGCGGCGCCCGGCACCCGCTGCAGACGATCGCCGAGCAGGTCGCCGACGTCTTCGTGGCGATGGGCTGGGAGGTCGCCGAGGGCCCGGAGGTCGAGGTCGAGTGGTTCAACTTCGACGCCCTGAACTTCGGGCCCGACCACCCGGCCCGCCAGATGCAGGACACCTTCTTCGTCGACCCGCCGAGCAGCGGCCTCATCCTGCGGACGCACACCTCGCCGGTCCAGGCCCGCACCCTGCTCGAGCGCGGCGTCCCGGTCTACGTGTGCGTCCCGGGCAAGGTCTTCCGCACCGACGAGCTCGACGCCACGCACACGCCGGTGTTCCACCAGGTCGAGGGCCTGGCCATCGACGAGGGCCTCACGATGGCGCACCTGCGCGGCACCCTCGACCACTTCGCCGGGGCGATGTTCGGGCCGGACGCCGTGACCCGCTGGCGGCCCTCGTTCTTCCCCTTCACCGAGCCGTCGGCGGAGTTCGACCTGCGCTGCTTCGTCTGCGCCGGCGCCGACCCCTCCTGCCATACGTGCGGCGGGACCGGCTGGATCGAGTGGGGTGGCTGCGGCATGGTGCACCCGAACGTGCTGTCCGCGTCCGGGGTCGACCCGGAGCGCTACCAGGGCTTCGCGTTCGGGATGGGCCTGGAGCGCACGCTCATGTTCCGTCACGGGATCGAGGACATGCGCGACATGGTCGAGGGCGACGTCCGGTTCAGCCTGCACTACGGGATGGGTGTCTGATGCGCGTTCCACTGCCCTGGCTCGCGGAGTACGTCGCGCTCCCGGCCGGCGCGACGGGCGAGCAGGTCGCGGCCGACCTCGTCCGGGTCGGCCTCGAGGAGGAGGCCGTCCACGGCGGCGAGGTCACCGGACCGCTGGTCGTCGGCCGGGTGCTCGAGGTCGTGGAGGAGCCGCAGAAGAACGGCAAGACGATCCGCTGGTGCCAGGTCGACGTCGGCGACCACAACGTCGAGAACGCCGACGGGACGAGGGATCCGCGCGGCATCGTCTGCGGGGCGCGGAACTTCCTCGTCGGCGACGCGGTCGTCGTCGTCCTGCCCGGCGCCGTCCTGCCGGGCCCGTTCCCGATCATTGCGCGCACGACGTACGGCCACGTCTCCGACGGGATGATCTGCTCCGCGCACGAGCTCGGGCTGGGCGACGACCACGACGGGATCATCCGGCTCGTCGAGTGGGGACTGGGGGACGCACCCGTCGGGGCGGATGCGATCACGCTCCTCGGCCTCGGTGAGGAGACAGTCGAGATCAACGTGACGCCGGACCGCGGCTACGCCCTGAGCGTCCGCGGCGTCGCCCGGGACTACGCACTGAGCACCGGTGCGGCCTTCACCGACCCGGCCGCCGTCGACGTCCCGAAGCCGACGGACGACGGGTTCGCCGTCCGGCTCGACGAGACCGCGCCGATCAACGACGTCCCGGGCTGCGACCGCTACGTCGCGCGCGTCGTCCGCGGAGTCGACGCGTCGAGGCCGTCCCCGGCCTGGATGCAGCGACGTCTCGAACAGGCCGGGATGCGGCCCATAGCGCTCGCGGTCGACGTGACCAACTACGTCATGCTGGCCGTCGGCCAGCCGCTCCACGCCTTCGACCTCGACACCCTCACCGCACCGATCGTCGTCCGGCGGGCCCGGCCGGGGGAGCGGCTCACGACGCTGGACGACGTCGAGCGCGTCCTCGACCCGCAGGACCTGCTCATCACCGACGACGGCGGCGAGCGCGTCCTCGCCCTCGCGGGCGTCATCGGCGGTGCGAGCAGCGAG
Organism: uncultured Actinomycetota bacterium; assembly: GCA_963750565.1. GTDB lineage: Bacteria > Actinomycetota > Actinomycetes > Actinomycetales > Kineosporiaceae > R-H-3. The sequence continues at coordinate 739,164 of CAVVRA010000005.1, forward strand.
GTGTCGGCGGTGACGACGAACGTCCTCGTCGAGGCGGCCCACTTCGACCAGATCACGGTCGCCCGCACCTCGCGCCGGCACACGCTCTCCACCGAGGCGAGCCGCCGCTTCGAGCGCGGCGTCGACCCCGATCTCGCCGACCGGGCCGCCGAGCTCGCGGTCCGTCTCCTCGTCGCGCACGGCGGCGGAGTCGCCGGCGCGGTCACCGACGTCGACGAGCGCGTGCCGGCCCCGCGGATCGAGCTACCCGTCGGACTTCCCGAGCGGGTCGTCGGCGTCCCGCTGACCCGCGAGGACGTCGTCCGGCACCTCGAGCGGATCGAGTGCCGGCTCGGCCTCTCGGCCGCCGGGGACGACGTGCTCTCCGTGACCCCGCCGTCCTGGCGCCCCGACCTGCGCATCCCGGTCGACCTCGTCGAGGAGGTCGCACGTCTCGTCGGGTACGACGCGATCCCGTCGGTGCTCCCCGTCGCGCCGGCCGGCCAGGGGCTCAGCCACGGGCAGCGGGCCCGCCGGTCGGTCGCCCGGGCGCTCGCCGAGCACGGGCTCGTCGAGGTGCTCACGTACCCGTTCGTCTCGCCCACGGTGCACGACGCGTTCGGCTTGCCCGCCGACGACCCGCGGCGTCGGGCGCTCCGCCTCGCCAACCCGTTGTCGGACGAGCAGCCCGAGCTGCGGACCTCGCTCCTCGCCACCCTGCTGGACGCCCTGCGCCGCAACGTCGGCCGCGGCGCGACCGACGTCGGGCTGTTCGAGACCGGGATGGTGACCCGGCCGGACAGCCTCGCCGCCGCGGCGCCGCAGCTGCCGGTCGGCTTCCTGCCGTCCCCCGAGGAGCTCGCGGCCCTGGAGGCCGCCGTCCCGCCGCAGCCGCGGCGGGTCGCCGTCGTCCTCGCCGGGAACCGGACCCTGCCCGGGTGGTACGGCGCCGGCCGGCCGGCCGACTGGACGGACGCCCTCGACGCGGCGCTCCTCGTCGCCCGGACCCTCGGCGTCGACGTCGCGGTGACGCGGGACGACCACGCGCCGTGGCACCCCGGCCGCTGCGCCCGGATCGACCACGACGGCGTTCTCGTCGGGCACGCGGGCGAGCTGCACCCCAAGGTCGTCACAGCGCTCGGCCTGCCTGCACGCACATGCGCAGCCGAGCTCGACCTCGACGTCCTCGTCGCGGCGTCCGACGGGGTCCGGCGGGCGGTGCCGCTGTCGACGTTCCCGCTCGCCAAGGAGGACGTCGCGCTCGTCGTGAACGACGACGTTCCCGCGGCGACGGTCGAGGCCGCCCTGAGGGACGGCGCCGGCGCGCTCCTGGAGCACGTGCGGCTCTTCGACGTCTACACCGGCCCGCAGGTCGGCGAGGGCCGCAAGTCGCTCGCGTTCGCGCTCCGGCTCCGCGCGCCGGACCGCACCCTCACCGCCACGGAGGCCGCGGCGGTCCGGGATGCCGCGGTCGCCGAGGCGACGGCGAGGACCGGAGCGGTGCTGCGCGGAGCCTGAGCCGCGGACCACCGCCTCCGGACCGGATCACCGCGTCGGCAACGTCGTCTTCTACGCCAAGAGCGGCGCGGCGTGGGCGCAGCGGGGCCGCTCACCCTCTCCGCCGACGGTGGTGGGGTGCGCCACGGGCCCCGGCGCTCATCCGATCCGGCCGGCCGGAGCTTCTCACCGGCACCGACGGAACGACCGCCGAGGCAGCCCAGAAGGACCTCGCCGCCGCCTCCTGCTGAGCGTGCCCCGCCCGAACATGGTCCAGCCGACCCCGATCTGGAAGCCTGACCGTCGTGACCGTCCCCGCCCTGCACCGGGTGACCCCGCCGCCCGCTCGCGTCGCCCTCGTGTCGGGTGCGGCCCGCGGGATCGGCCGCGCGATCGCCGAGGGGCTCGCCGCGGACGGCCTGGCCGTCGGGCTTCTCGTGCGCGACCCCCGCCGCGCCGAGCCCGTCGTCAGCGCGATCCGGAGCGGCGGCGGCGCCGTCGCCACCGCCCGGGCCGACGTCCGCTCGTACGCCGAGGTCGCCGCCGCCGTCGCCGAGCTCGAGGCTGCGCTCGGACCGGTCGACCTCCTCGTGAACAACGCCGGCGTCATCGAACCCGTCGAGGTCCCCGTCTGGGAGGCCGACCCCGACACGTGGTGGGACGTCGTCGAGACCGACCTGCGGGGGCCCTTCCACTGCGTGCGAGCCGTCGTCCCCGGTATGGTCGCCCGCGGCGGCGGGCGTGTCGTCGACCTCAGCTCCGGCGCGGGCGCCGAGGACCGGGCCATCTACTCCGCGTACTGCGCGGCGAAGGCGGCGCTCATGCGGCTCGCCGGCAACCTGCACCTCGCCGGGCACGCGCGGGGCCTGCGCGCGTTCGAGGTGTCACCCGGCGTGGTCAGGACGGACATGACCGCGTCGATGGCACTCCACACCGGTCGCACGGACTGGACGGACGTGGCCGAGCTCGTCACGTTGGTCGCCGCCGCGGGGCGCGGCGACCTTGACGCGTGGTCCGGGTCGTTCCTCCGAGCGGGCGTCGACACCCTGTCCGCGCTCGCTGCCGCCGCCCGGGACCCGCAGCGGCCCGCCACGGCACGCCGGCTCGGCGTCCTCCCGTACGGATCCGAGGACCCGCTCGCCGGGTAGCTCCGTCCCGGCGCGTCCGGCGCGGACCCGGGTCTCGTGAGCAGTACGGTAGGAGAGAAGTCGTGTCCGAATCGTGACCGGGTCATGCATGTTCATGCGAAAATATGTATAGTCATGCGACATGACGATCCGGGTGGCGGTGGCCGGGGCCAGCGGCTACGCCGGCGGTGAGCTGCTCCGGCTGCTGCTCGGCCACCCCGAGACCGAGATCGGAGCCCTCACGGCCGCCTCGAACGCCGGCTCGCTCCTCGGGGAGCACCAGCCGCACCTGCTGCCGCTCGCCGACCGGGTTCTCGGCCCGACGACGCCGAGCGCCTCGCCGGGCACGACGTCGTCTTCCTCGCCCTGCCGCACGGGCCAGCGGTCCGCATCGCCGCCGACCTGCCGCCGGACGTCGTCGTCGTCGACTGCGGCGCCGACCACCGGCTGGCCGACCCCGCGGCCTGGACGGAGTTCTACGGCAGCGAGCACGCCGGCACCTGGCCCTACGGCCTGCCCGAGCTCGTCCACGCCGACGGCTCGACGCAGCGCGAGGTGCTGTCCGGCGCCCGCCGGATCGCCGTCCCGGGCTGCTACCCGACCGCCGTGACGCTGGCGCTCGCCCCGGGTTTCGCCGCCGGGCTGCTCGAGCCGGACGTCGTCGTCGTCGCCGCGAGCGGCACGTCCGGTGCCGGCCGCAGCCTCAAGCCGAACCTGCTCGGCAGCGAGGTGATGGGGTCGATGAGCGCCGTACGGCGTCGGCGGGCGTCCACCGGCACACCCCGGAGATGGAGCAGAACCTCGGTGCCGGCCGCGGGCGAACCGGTTCGGGTCTCGTTCACCCCGACGCTGGCCCCGATGGCCCGCGGCATCCTCGCCACCTGCACCGCGCGGCTGCGGCCGGGCGTGGCCTCCGACCCCGGCGCCGTCCGCGCCGCGTGGGTCGAGGCGTACGCCGACGAGCCGTTCGTCCACGTGCTGCCCGAGGGTCGCTGGCCGCGGACCGCGGACACCCTCGGGGCGAACACCGTCCACCTCCAGGTCGCCGTCGACGCCGCGGGCCGGCCGCGTCGTCGTCGTCGCCGCGATCGACAACCTCACCAAGGGCACCGCGGGCGGCGCCGTCCAGTCCGCCAACCTGGCCCTCGACCTGCCCGAGACGACCGGCCTGCCCGTCAGCGGGCTCGCCCCGTGACCGAAGCCCGTGTCCGCCACCCCGGCCGAAGACGTCCGACCGACGTCCCTCGACAATGCCGCCATGACGGGTCATTCTCGTCTCGCGGCCATGGTGCTCTGAGGAGATCCTGTGCGCCTCGTCGTCAACCCGCAGGCCGTCGCCGTCGTCCGGCTCCCCGGCGGCGCTGCGTACCCGGACTGGGCCGCAGGCCCGCCGCTCGTGAGCATCACCCGCACCGCAGACGAGACCAGCGTCGTCTGCGCGACGTCATGCCTTCCCGACGACGTGCCCGGCCCGGTGGAGGGGCCGCTCGTCGCCGTGACCGTCGACGAGGCCGCTCGACTTCAGCCAGGTCGGCATCCTCGTCGCGCTGCTCAAGCCGCTCGCCGACGCGGGCATCCCGGTGCTCACCGTCTCCACCTTCGACACCGACTGGGTGCTGCTGCCCGCGGCCAAGGCTGCCGCCGCGGCGTCCGTCTGGCGGGCGGCGGGGCACGACGTCGAGGACCGGCCGAACCACCCGCACGACCCGGACGACGTCGACGATGACCGGCCGATGGTCGTGCCCGCTGATCGGGCGCACAGGCTGCCATGAGCGCCGGGACGGCACCCGCGCCGGCCCCCGGGGCCGAGACCGCCGGGCCGGTCACCGCCCCGGCGGGCTTCCGGGCCGCGGGCGTCACCGCCGGGCTCAAGGCCAGCGGCCGGCCCGACGTCGCCCTCGTCGTCAACGACGGCCCGCTCGCACGCCGCGGCGGGCGTCTTCACCACGCAACCGCGTGCAGGCGGCCCCGGTCGTCTGGCGCCGCCAGGTGCGTCGCGGACGGCCGGGTCGACGCCGTCGTCCTGAACTCCGGCGGCGCCAACGCCTGCACCGGGCCCGAGGGCTTCCCGACACCCACCGCACGCGCCGAGCACGTCGCCGCGGTGCTCGGCATCTCCGCCGGCGACGTCGCCGTCTGCTCGACCGGCCTCATCGGCGAGCGGCTGCCCGATGGACCGGCTGCCTGCGCCGGCGTCGACGCGGCCGCCGCCGGCGCTCGCCGGCGACGGCGGCGGCGACGCCGCGCGACGCGATCATGACCACCGACACCGTGCCGAAGACGGCGCGTCGTCGACCGGCGACGGCTGGTCGGTCGGCGGCATGGCCAAGGGCGCCGGCATGCTCGCGCCCGGGCCTGGCGACCATGCTCGTCGTCCTCACCACCGACGCCGTCGCCGACGCCCGACGACCTCGACGCGGCCCTGCGCGCCGCCACCCGGCACCACGCTTCGACCGGGTCGACTCCGACGGCTGCATGTCGACCAACGACACCGTGCTGCTGCTGGCCAGCGGCGCCAGCGGGGTCACGCCGCCGGCGCCGGCGGCTTCGCCGCGGCGCGTCGACGAGGTCTGCGCCGAGCCTCGCCCGTGCAGCTGCGTCGCGCGACGCCGAGGGCGCCGACCACGACATCGCGATCGAGGTCGTCAACGCGGCGACCGAGGACGACGCCGTCGAGGTCGCCCGCGCCGTCGCCCGCAGCAACCTGTTCAAGGCCGCCGTCTTCGGCAACGACCCGAACTGGGGCCGGGTGCTCGCCGCGGTCGGCACGACGCCGCGCCGCCTTCGACCCGCTGACGCTCGACGTCGCGCATCAACGGCGTCCAGGTCTGCCGCGCCGGCGGCGTCGGCGACGACCGCGGCCCGGTCGACCTGACCGGCCGCGAGGTGCACGTCCTCGTCGACCTGCACGCCGGCGACGCCGAGCGCCACGGTCTGGACCAACGACCTCACCCACGACTACGTCCACGAGAACAGCGCGTACTCCACATGACGACACCACGCACCCGCACCCGTCACCGCGACGCCCTGTCCGCGCAAGCCAAGGCCACGCGTCCTCGTCGAGGCGCTGCCCTGGCTGCAGCGCTTCGCCGGCCAGATCGTCGTCGTCAAGTACGGCGGCAACGCGATGATCGACGACGGGCCTCAAGCAGCGCCTTCGCCGCAGGACATCGCCTTCCTGCGCTCGGCCGGCGTCAAGCCCGTCGTCGTGCACGGCGGCGGCCCGCAGATCTCGTCGATGCTCGACCGGCTCGGCATCGCGAGCGAGTTCCGCGGCGGGCTGCGGGTCACCACCCCCGAGGCGATGGACGTCGTCCGGATGGTGCTCGTCGGCCAGGTCGGTCGCGAGCTGGTCGGCCTGATCAACGCGCACGGTGGCCGCGGCGGTCGGCCTGTCCGGCGAGGACGCCGGCCTGTTCCGGGCCGAGCGCCGCGGGCACCGTCGTCGACGGCGAGGAGGTCGACCTCGGGCTGGTCGGCGACGTCGTCGAGGTCGACCCGGCCGCTGTCCTCGACCTCATCGAGGCCGGCCGGATCCCGGTCGTCTCGACCGTCGCCCCGGACGACGACGGCCAGGTCCTCAACGTCAACGCCGACACCGCCGCCGCGGCGCTCGCGGTCGCGCTGGGCGCCGCGAAGCTCGTCGTGCTCACCGACGTCGAGGGGCTCTACGCCGACTGGCCGGACCGCGCCTCGCTGCTCGCCGAGATCACGCGCCGACCGAGCTGGAGAGGCTGCTGCCCGGCCTGGAGTCCGGGATGGTGCCCAAGATGGAGGCCTGCCTGCGCGCCGTCGCCGGGGGCGTCCCGCGAGGCGACCGTCATCGACGGCCGGGTCCCGCACAGCGTGCTGCTCGAGGTCTTCACCCCCGAGGGCGTCGGCACGATGGTGCTGCCCGACGCCGCGCCAGGACCCGGAGCAGCCGGCATGAGCCCGCGACCGTCCAGCATGTACCGTCCGCCGGCCTGTCGGGCGCGGCGTGGACCCGACCGCTACGCCGCGGCGCTCATGAACACCTTCGGCACGCCGCAGCGCGTCCTCGTCCGCGGCGAGGGCTGCCTACGTCTGGGACGCCGACGGCAACCGCTACCTCGACCTGCTCGCCGGGCATCGCCGTCAACGCGCTCGGCCACGCCCACCCCTTCCTCGCCTCGGCGGTCACGGCACAGCTGGCCACCCTCGGCCACGTCTCGAACTTCTTCGCCACCGCCCCGCAGGTCGCGCTCGCCGAGCGGCTCCTCGACCTGCTCGACGCCCCGGCCGGCTCGCGGGTGTTCTTCACGCAACTCCGGCACCGAGGCCAACGAGGCCGCCTTCAAGCTGACCCGGCGCACCGGTCGCACCGGGATGGTCGCCGCCGAGGGCGCCTTCCACGGCCGGACCATGGGCGCGCTCGCGCTGACCCACAAGGCCGGCCTACCGCGAGCCGTTCGAGCCGCTGCCCGGCGACGTCGTCCACGTGCCCGTTCGGCGACGTCGACGCGCTCGCGGCCGCCGTCGGCGCCGGGACGGCCGCCGTCGTCCTCGAGCCGGTCCAGGGCGAGGCCGGGCGTCCGGTCCCGCCCCGCCGGGCTACCTCGCCGCGGCGCGGCGATCATCGCGACGCGGCCGGCGCGCTGCTCGTCCTCGACGAGGTGCAGACCGGCGTCGGCCGGACCGGCGCCTGGTTCGCCCACCAGCACCCCACCTCGGCGGCGGCGTCGCGCCCGGACGTCGTGACCCTCGCCAAGGGCCTCGGCGGCGGCATCCCCGATCGGCGCGCTCGTCGCGCCTCGGCGACGGCGCGGCGCAGCCTGCTCGGCCCCGGCCAGCACGGCACGACCTTCGGCGGCAACCCGGTCGCCGCCGCGGCCGCGCTCGCGACCCTCCACGTCGATCGAGCGGGACGGGCTGCTCGACAACGCCACGCGCGTCGGCGCGCCGGCTCCGCGCCGGCGTCGTCGGCGCTCGGCCACCCGCTGGTCACCGGCGTCCGCGGCGAGGGCCTGCTCCTCGGCGTCCTGCTCGCCGCCCCGGTCGCGCCGCTGGTCGCCGCCGGCTCTGCTCGAGCGCCGGGTTCATCGTCAACGCCGTCGACGCCGGACGCGCTCCGGCTCGCCCCGCCGCTCGTCCTCACCGCCGAGCAGGCCGACACCTTCGTCGACGGCGCTGCCCGCCGCCCTCGACGCTGCAGACCGCTGCGGACGTGAGCCAGGAGGTGCCAGCATGACCGTTCGACACTTCCTCCGCGACGACGACCTGTCGCCGGCCGAGCTCGTCGAGGTGCTCGACCTGGCCGACGCGCTCAAGAAGGACCGGTTCGCCGCGCGGCCGCTCGCAGGGCCCGCGCACGGTCGCCGTCCTCTTCGACAAGTCCTCGACCCGCACCCGGGTCTCGTTCAGCGTCGGGCATCGCCGAGCTCGGCGGCTACCCGCTGGTCATCGACGCCCAGGGCAGCCAGCTGGGTCGCGGCGAGTCGATCGCGGACACCGCCCGGGTGCTCGGCCGGCAGGTCGCCGCGATCGTCTGGCGCACCTTCGGCCAGGAGCGGGTCGAGGAGATGGCCGCGGCACGCCGGCGTCCCGGTCGTCAACGCGCTCACCGACGACTTCCACCCGTGCCAGCTGCTCGCCGACCTGCAGACCGTGCGGGAGCGGCACGGCCGGCTCGCCGGGCTCACCCTGACCTACCTCGGCGACGGCGCCAACAACATGGCGCACTCCTACCTGCTCGGCGGCGCCAACGCCGGGATGCACGTCCGCGATCGGCACCCCGGAGGGCTACCTGCCCGACCCGGCCGTCGTCGACGGCCGCCGCCGCGCTCGCGCCGGCCGACCGGCGGATCGGTCACTCGTCACTCACGACCCGGCCGCCGCCGGCGACGGCGCCGACGTCCTCGCCACCGACACCTGGGTGTCGATGGGCGCAGGAGGACGAGGCCGCGGACCGGGCGGCGCCGTTCGCGCCGTACGCGGTCGACGAGGCTGCGCTCGAGCCGGGCCGCGCCGGGTGCGATCGTCCTGCACTGCCTGCCCGCCTACCGGGGCAAGGAGATCGCGGCCGCGGTGCATCGACGGCCCGGCGTCCGCGGTCTGGGACGAGGCCGAGAACCGGCTGCACGCGCAGAAGGCGCTGCTGACCTGGCTGCTGGAGCGCGCGCGGTGACGCGGCTGCCGGCCCGCGCCGAGACCGCACGCCTCCGACGAAGACCGCCCGGCACCGGCAGATCGTCGACGTGCTGCGCCGCACACCCGGTGCGCTCGCAGGTCGAGCTCGCCGAGCTGCTCGCTGCCGACGGGTTCGTGGTCACCCAGGCGACGCTCTCCCGCGACCTCGTCGAGCTCGGCGCGGTCAAGGTGCGGCACGCCGACGGCGGCCTCGTCTACGCCGTCCCGGGTGAGGGCGGCGACCGGACGCCGCGGGCCGGAATCGACGCAGGAGCTGGCTCGACGCCCGGCTGGCCGCGCCTGTGCGAGGAGCTCCTGGTCACCGCCGAGGCATCGGCGAACCTCGTCGTCCTGCGCACCCCGCCCGGCGCCGCGCAGTTCCTCGCCTCGGCGATCGACCAGTCGGTCATGCCGGCGGTGCTCGGCACCATCGCCGGCGACGACACCGTCCTCGTCGTGACCCGCGATCCGGCCGGCGGCGCCGACGTCGCGGCCCGAATGCTCGCCCTCGCAGCCCACGGCGACCGTCCCTGATCCCGGACCGCTCCGGCCACCGAACCACCCGACGTCCCCGTCCCGAGAAGGAGATCCGACCCGTGACCTCAGGCGCCCCGAGGAGCACCGCTCCAGGCGCCGCTCAAGCTGTGGGGCGGCCGGTTCGCGGCCGGCCCGGCGGCAGCGCTCGAGCGCGCTCTCGGCGTCGGTGCACTTCGACTGGGTGCTGGCGCCCTACGACCTGGCCGGGTCGCGGGCGCACGCCCGGGTGCTGCGCGGCCGCGGGTCTGCTCGACCGCCGACGCAGCTCGCCGGCGATGCTCGCCGGGCTCGACGCGCTCGAGGCGGACGTCGCGAGCCGGCGCGTTCGTCGGGACACCCGCCGACGAGGACGTCCACACGGCGCTGGAGCGCGGTCTCATCGAGCGGGTCGGGCCGGAGCTCGGCGGCCGGCTGCGGGCCGGCCGCTCGCGCAACGACCAGGTCGCCACGCTGTACCGGATGTACCTGCGCGACCGGGCCCGCGACGATCGCCGCTCGGCTCCTCGACCTCGCCGACGCCCTCGTCGCGCAGGCCGCTGCGCACCCCGGCGTCGCGATGCCCGGCCGCACCCACTTCCAGCACGCGCAGCCGGTGCTGCTCGCCCACCACCTGCAGGCGCACGCGCACGCGCTCGCCCGCGACGTCGAGCGGCTGGTCGACTGGGACCGCCGGGCCGACGAGTCGCCGTACGGCGCGGGGCGCTGGCCGGCTCCTCGCTCGGCCTCGACCCGGCGGCGGTGGCCCGGGAGCTCGGGCTTCTCGCCGTCGCAGCGACAACTCGATGGACGGCACCGCGAGCCGCGACGTCGTCGCCGAGATCGCGTTCGTGCTCGCGATGGCCGCCGTCGACGTCTCGCGGATCGCCGAGGAGATCGTCGTCTGGACGACCGCGGAGTTCGGCTTCGCGGTCCTCGACGACGCCTACGCGACCGGGTCGTCGATCATGCCGCAGAAGAAGAACCCGGACGTCGCGGAGCTGGCCCGCGGCAAGGCGGGCCGGCTCGTCGGCAACCTCGCGGGCCTCCTCGCGACGCTCAAGGCGCTGCCGCTGGCGTACAACCGCGACCTGCAGGAGGACAAGGAGCCGGTCATCGACTCGGTGACCCAGCTGCTGCTCGTCCTGCCCGGCGTTCACCGGGCATGATCGCGACGATGCGGTTCGACACCGCTCGGATGGCGGCGCTCGCGCCGGCCGGGTTCTCGCTCGCGACCGACGTCGCGGAGTGGCTGGTCGAGCAGGGCGTGCCGTTCCGCGTCGCGCACGAGGTGGCGGGAGCGTGCGTGCGGGTCTGCGAGCACCGCGGGATCGAGCTGCGCCGACCTGTCGGACGACGACCTCGCCGCGATCAGCGCCGCACCTGACGCCCGACTGTCCGGGAGGTGCTCGACGTCGCCGGGTCGCTGGCCTCCCGGGACGGGCGTCGGCGGCACCGCCCCGGTCCGGGTCACCGAGCAGCGCGAGCGGCTCCGGCAGCGGCTGGCGGCCTTGCGCGGCTGGGCGTCGCGGCCCGTCACCCCCGTCGCCCGCAGGGCCGCGAACCCGCCCTCCGAGGTGTGAGCCGGCCCGACCCGCCGCCCTCTCGGCATGATCGCGCCCTGCAGCGATCATGCGTTCCCGGCAGCCCAGGACCGGACGTGCCGGGGCGGCGGCGTCAGGGGCCTCAGCCGTTGGTGATCCGCACCCGGAGGCGGCGGAAGCCCTTGCCCTTGTTCTCGATCTTGACGATCTCCAGGCCCCCGATCTGACGCGTCGACGCCACGTGCGTCCCGGCGTCCGCCTGGGTGTCGAGCCCGACGATGTCGACGATCCGGACGACCTCGAGGTCGTCCGGCAGCAGGTTCGTCGCCGTGCGGATGAGGTCGGGATACGTCGCGAACGCCTCGCTCGCGCGGCAGCGTCGTCGTCGCGATCGCCCGGTCGGCGGCGACCTCGACGGCGCACGCCGCGGCGACGGCGTCCCGGAAGCCCCGGGAGCACCTCGGGCAGGTTGAAGTCCATCCGTGCCTCGAGCGGCTCCATGTTGCCGCCGGTCACGAGGGCGCCGAAGTCGCGGAAGACCACGCCCGACAGCAGGTGCAGCCCCGAGTGGGTGCGCATGAGCGCCGTCCGGCGCTCGTCCTCGACCGCGCCCCGCACGGCGGTGCCGACCGGCGGCAGCCGGGTCGCCCTCGGCCGGTAGCAGGTAGAGGTCGTCGCCCTTGCGCGCGCCGACGATCCGGGTCTGGACGCCGCCCCAGAGCAGCACGCCGTGGTCCGGCGGCTGGCCGCCGCCGCCCGGGTAGAAGGCCGACCGGTCGAGCACGATCCCGTGTCGGGGTCGCTCGCGAGGACGATCGCGTCCCACTCGCGCAGGGTCTGGTCGCCGAGCTCGAGCCGGTGCGTGCGGCCGTGCACGTCCGCGCTGTTCGTCGCTGCCACGGCGGCCAGCCTACGAGCCCGGGCAGGGTCGACCGCCTCGTAGGGTGTCCCACGTGGCAGGGGGAAGGCGACTCGCGCGGCGCGATCTCACGCCGGTCGCGCTCGACCTCGCCCCGGCCCTGCTCGGCGCCGTCCTCGTCCACGCGACCGCCGCGGGGCGCGTCGCCGTCCGGCTCACCGAGGTCGAGGCGTACCTGGGTCGGCACGACCCGGGGTCGCACGCCTTCCGCGGGCGAACGCCGCGGTCCGCGGTGATGTTCGGACCGCCCGGGCCACCTCTACGTGTACTTCACGTACGGCATGCACTGGTGCGCCAACGTCGTCTGCGGCCCGGACGGCGAGGCGACCGCCGTGCTGCTGCGGGCCGGCGAGGTCGTCGAGGGGCTCGCCCTCGCGCGCTCACGGCGGCCGTCGGCGCGCCGGGACGTCGAGCTCGCCCGCGGCCCGGCCCGGCTCGCGACGGTGCTCGGGATCGCGAAGGCCGACGACGGCGCGGACCTGTGCGCCCCAGACGGCGCCCTCCGCCTGTTCGCCGCGGCGCCGTACGACCCGGAGCTGCTGCGCAACCGGCCCACGGGTCGGCGTCGCCGGCGCCGGCGGGGACGCCGTCACGTTCCCCTGGCGGTTCTGGCTGGACGGCGAGCCGACGGTGTCGGCGTACCGCCCGGGAGCATCGCGTCGCCGCCGGGTCGCCGGCGGCTGAGACGCTCTGAACGGATCGCCGCGCGAGCGGCCGACCGTGCCTGAGAGGAAGCAGCGATCGTGACCGACATCCGGGGCGACGTCCTCGACGAGCTGCCTGGCGCGGGCTCGTCGCCCTCTCGACCGACGAGGCCGCGCTGCGGGCGGCGCTCGCCGACGGGCCGGTCACGTACTACTGCGGCTTCGACCCGACGGCGCCGAGCCTGCACATCGGCAACCTCGTGCAGCATCCTCACGCTGCGCCGGCTCCAGCAGGCCGGGCACCGCCCGCTCGCCCTCGTCGGCGGCGCCACCGGTCTCATCGGTGACCCCCGGATGTCGCGGCGGAGCGGATGCTCAACGACCGCGACGACGGTCGCGGGCTGGGTCGAGCGGATCCGCGGCCAGGTCGAGCCGTTCCTCGACTTCGACGGCCCGACGCGGCGCGCAGATGGTCAACAACCTCGACTGGACGGCGCCGCTGTCGGCGATCGACTTCCTGCGAGACGTCGGCAAGCACTTCCGGGTCAACCGGATGCTCGCCAAGGAGGCGGTCAGCGCCCGGCTCAACTCGCGAGGCCGGGATCAGCTACACCGAGTTCAGCTACCAGATCCTGCAGGGGATGGACTTCCTCGAGCTGTACCGCCGGTACGGCTGCACGCTGCAGACCGGCGGCGTCGGACCAGTGGGGCAACCTCACCGCGGGCACCGACCTCATCCACCGGGTCGAGGGGCGTCGCGTGCACGCGGTCGCGACCCCGCTGATCACCAAGGCCGACGGGACCAAGTTCGGCAAGACCGAGGGCGGCACCGTCTGGCTCGACCCGGCGATGACTCAGCCCGTACGCCTTCTACCAGTTCTGGCTCAACGCCGAGGACGCCGAAGGTCGGCGAGTACCTGCAGGGTGTTCACCTTCCGCACGCCGGGAGGAGATCGAGGAGCTCGACGAGGCGACGCGCGGAGCGGCCCGCGGCCCGGGAGGCGCAGCGGGCCCTGGCCGCCGACGTCACCGACGCTGGTCCACGGGGCCGAGGCGACGCGGCGGGTGCAGGAGGCGAGCCAGGCGCTGTTCGGCCGCGGCGACCTGGCGGGCCTGGACGCGGCGACGCTGCGGCGACGCCGTCGCGCGAGCTGCCCCGGTCGACCGTGCCGCCCGGCGAGCACCCGGTGGCCGACCTGCTCGCGGCGACCGGGCTGGTGCCAGAGCAAGTCGGCGGCGCGGCGGACCATCGCCGAGGGCGGCGCCTACGTCAACAACGCGCAAGGTCGACGGCGAGGACGCGACCGTCGGACGGCGCCGACCTGCTGCACGGCCGGTGGCTGCTGCTGCGCCGGGGCCGGCGTTCGCTGGCGGCTGTCGAGGTCGCCTGAGGCGGCCACCGTCGAGGTCTCGTCCGGACGCCGGCCGGCGTTTCGTCGAGGTTGCCCAGTGTTGTCCCAGTGCTGCCCAGACGTGGTCCAGCGGCCGGGCAGGCTCCGGCGCAGGCGCGCCACGCACGGCACGCCGCGATTTGACTCACGCCGCCGGGCTGCCTACTGTTCTCACGACGTCGCCCGGCAGGGAGGAACGGACACCGCGAGGTGGCCGGTCTCGCCGGGCGAACCCCTCGGAAGCTCTCGGACCGACGGCCATGGGCTGGCGCCGGTCTGCTGTGGGCACCCCGAAGCCAACTCGGGAGTTGCACCGGGTAGCCGGTGTGACAGCGAGTAGTCGGGTGAGCTAGAGGTGAACAGACGAAGCCCCGCGGAAACGGCCGGAAGGTCGCGGTACTCGGTGTGTGTCTGTTCCTTGAGAACTCAACAGCGTGCCAATAGTCGATGCCAAGGTCCTTGTCTCGTGGGTTTGGCTGCCCGGTTGTGGGTGGTTGGGTCTGTGGGTCTTGGGTTGTTGGTTGAAACGGATGGATCTTGACGCTCGTCTGGATCTGCCTGGATTGATGGTGGCCTCATTGTGGTGGGGTTGCTGTTTTCGTGTGTCTTAGTTGTGTAGGCCTTCTGCTCTGTTGGGGTGGGGGGTTTGCGTGAGTCATCAACGGAGAGTTTGATCCTGGCTCAGGACGAACGCTGGCGGCGTGCTTAACACATGCAAGTCGAACGGTGAAGCCCTTCGGGGTGGATCAGTGGCGAACGGGTGAGTAACACGTGAGCAACCTGCCCCTGACTCTGGGATAACTACCGGAAACGGTGGCTAATACCGGATATGACGCTTCCTGCGCATCTGGGTGGTGTGGAAAGTTTTTCGGTCAGGGATGGGCTCGCGGCCTATCAGCTTGTTGGTGGGGTGATGGCCTACCAAGGCGACGACGGGTAGCCGGCCTGAGAGGGCGACCGGCCACACTGGGACTGAGACACGGCCCAGACTCCTACGGGAGGCAGCAGTGGGGAATATTGCGCAATGGGCGAAAGCCTGACGCAGCGACGCCGCGTGAGGGATGAAGGCCTTCGGGTTGTAAACCTCTTTCAGCGGGAAGAAGCGAAAGTGACGGTAGCTGCAGAAGAAGCACCGGCTAACTACGTGCCAGCAGCCGCGGTAATACGTAGGGTGCAAGCGTTGTCCGGAATTATTGGGCGTAAAGAGCTCGTAGGCGGTTTGTCGCGTCTGCTGTGAAAACTCGGGGCTTAACTCCGGGCCTGCAGTGGGTACGGGCAGACTAGAGTGCGGTAGGGGAGACTGGAATTCCTGGTGTAGCGGTGAAATGCGCAGATATCAGGAGGAACACCGGTGGCGAAGGCGGGTCTCTGGGCCGTAACTGACGCTGAGGAGCGAAAGCGTGGGGAGCGAACAGGATTAGATACCCTGGTAGTCCACGCCGTAAACGTTGGGCGCTAGGTGTGGGGCTCTTTCCACGAGTTCCGTGCCGCAGCTAACGCATTAAGCGCCCCGCCTGGGGAGTACGGCCGCAAGGCTAAAACTCAAAGGAATTGACGGGGGCCCGCACAAGCGGCGGAGCATGCGGATTAATTCGATGCAACGCGAAGAACCTTACCAAGGCTTGACATGGGCGGAAATCCGGCAGAGATGTCGGGTCCGTAAGGGCTGTTCACAGGTGGTGCATGGTTGTCGTCAGCTCGTGTCGTGAGATGTTGGGTTAAGTCCCGCAACGAGCGCAACCCTCGTTCCATGTTGCCAGCACGTAATGGTGGGGACTCATGGGAGACTGCCGGGGTCAACTCGGAGGAAGGTGGGGATGACGTCAAATCATCATGCCCCTTATGTCTTGGGCTTCACGCATGCTACAATGGCCAGTACAAAGGGCTGCGAGACCGTAAGGTGGAGCGAATCCCAAAAAGCTGGTCTCAGTTCGGATCGGGGTCTGCAACTCGACCCCGTGAAGTCGGAGTCGCTAGTAATCGCAGATCAGCAACGCTGCGGTGAATACGTTCCCGGGCCTTGTACACACCGCCCGTCACGTCACGAAAGTCGGTAACACCCGAAGCCGGTGGCCTAACCCGTTGTGGGAGGGAGCCGTCGAAGGTGGGACTGGCGATTGGGACGAAGTCGTAACAAGGTAGCCGTACCGGAAGGTGCGGCTGGATCACCTCCTTTCTAAGGAGCACCTGACCTGGCCGGTCCTGTAGTGGGGTGCGGGGTGTCAGGGTGGCCATGTCCTGAGCGCGTGTCTCGGGGTGGGTTGCTCATGGGTGGAACGTCGACTATGGCTGGTCTTGTGCTGCTGGTTCCGGTCAGTACGCCTGCTGGCTTTCGGGTGGTGGGTTGGAACGTCCGGGGTTGGTGGGGTGGGGGTCTCGTGGCACGCTGTTGGGTCCTGAGGGAACAGGCTGCCTGTCGGGTTGGGTGGTGGTGTTTCTTCTGGGCTGGTCCTTCCGTCGACTGTCTCCCGGTGTGGTGGGTGGGTGTGCGGGTGTGGGGCTGGGTCTGGTCGTTGCTTGAGAACTGTACAGTGGACGCGAGCATCTTTTAGTGTTCTGCGGATGGTCATTCGATGCCTTTGAGTGTTGCGGTGGTTGTCGAGTTGTGGTGGTCAAGTTTGTAAGGGCATACGGTGGATGCCTTGGCACCAGGAGCCGATGAAGGACGTAGGAGCCTGCGATAAGCCTCGAGGAGCTGGCAACCGAGCTGTGATCCGAGGATGTCCGAATGGGGAAACCCGGCTGGGTTCATGCCCAGTCACCCGCGCCTGAATATATAGGGCGTGTGGAGGGAACGCGGGGAAGTGAAACATCTCAGTACCCGCAGGAAGAGAAAACAACTGTGATTCCGTGAGTAGTGGCGAGCGAAAGCGGAAGAGGCTAAACCGGTCGCGTGTGATAGCCGGCAGGCGTTGCGTGGTCGGGGTTGTGGGACCCTTCTGTCCGAGCTGCCGCTCGGGCGAGGGAGTGAGAAAGCCGTGTCATAGTCGAAGGGCCTTGAAAGGCCCGGCATAGAGGGTGGTACCCCCGTAGACGAAATGGCGTGGCCTCCCGAGGGTGTTCCCAAGTAGCACGGGGCCCGAGAAATCCCGTGTGAATCTGCCAGGACCACCTGGCTAAGCCTAAATACTCCCTGGTGACCGATAGCGGACAAGTACCGTGAGGGAAAGGTGAAAAGTACCCCGGGAGGGGAGTGAAATAGTACCTGAAACCGTGTGCCTACAATCCGTCGGAGCCTTGCGGGGTGACGGCGTGCCTTTTGAAGAATGAGCCTGCGAGTTAGTGGTGTGTGGCGAGGTTAACCCGTGTGGGGAAGCCGTAGCGAAAGCGAGTCCGAATAGGGCGTTTGAGTCGCATGCTCTAGACCCGAAGCGGAGTGATCTACCCATGGCCAGGTTGAAGCGCGGGTAAGACCGCGTGGAGGACCGAACCCACCAGGGTTGAAAACCTGGGGGATGAGCTGTGGGTAGGGGTGAAAGGCCAATCAAACTCCGTGATAGCTGGTTCTCCCCGAAATGCATTTAGGTGCAGCGTCACGTGTTTCTTGCCGGAGGTAGAGCTACTGGATGGCCGATGGGCCCTACAAGGTTACTGACGTCAGCCAAACTCCGAATGCCGGTAAGTGAGAGCGTGGCAGTGAGACTGCGGGGGATAAGCTCCGTAGTCGAGAGGGAAACAGCCCAGAACACCAGCTAAGGCCCCTAAGCGTGTGCTAAGTGGGAAAGGATGTGGAGTTGCATAGACAACCAGGAGGTTGGCTTAGAAGCAGCCACCCTTTAAAGAGTGCGTAATAGCTCACTGGTCAAGTGATTCCGCGCCGACAATGTAGCGGGGCTCAAGCACACCGCCGAAGCTGTGTCATTCACACGTGTGCCTAGCGCTCTTCGGGTGGATCCAGGCGTGTGGATGGGTAGGGGAGCGTCGTGTGGCGAGTGAAGCGGCGGGGTGACCCAGTCGTGGACGCCACACGAGTGAGAATGCAGGCATGAGTAGCGAAAGACGGGTGAGAAACCCGTCCGCCGAATGACCAAGGGTTCCAGGGCCAGGCTAATCCGCCCTGGGTAAGTCGGGACCTAAGGCGAGGCCGACAGGCGTAGTCGATGGACAACGGGTTGATATTCCCGTACCGGTGAAGAACCGCCCATACCGAACCCGGTGATGCTAAGCGCCTGAAGCCGGTCGTCCCTTCGGGAGTGGCTGTGGTGGAGCGCGTGACCCGATCCGGTAGTAGGTAAGCGATGGGGTGACGCAGGAGGGTAGCCTCCGCGTGGCGATGGTAGTCCACGTCCAAGGGTGTAGGGCGAGGTATAGGCAAATCCGCAGCTCATGTGTGCCTGAGACCTGATGGTGACCGCATCAGCGGGAAGCAGGGTGATCCCATGCTGCCTAGAAAAGCCTCTAGCGAGGTTCGAGCCGCCCGTACCCCAAACCGACTCAGGTGGTCAGGTAGAGAATACCAAGGCGATCGAGAGAATCGTGGTTAAGGAACTCGGCAAAATGCCCCCGTAACTTCGGGAGAAGGGGGGCCTGAGGGGTGAAGCCGCTTGCCGGCTAGCTCTTGAAGGCC
>CAVVRA010000006.1:0-228511 GCA_963750565.1 uncultured Actinomycetota bacterium
CGAGGCGGACGTGCCGCTCAGCCGGGCGTACGCCGTCGCCGCGACGGGGCCCGAGTAGACATAGCCCGCGTGCGGGACGACGAGGGCGGCCGGCGACGACGCATCGTCCGGGATGGGCGCGCCCGCGAGCAGATCGTCGACCATCCGCTCCAGCTCTCGCGGACGGGCCGGATAGAACGTCCCCGCCACGGCAGGCGTGCGAACCCGGTGCGGGGTCATTGCGCCTTGAGGGTCACGGGCCGCCGGCGCGCGCCCCAGGAGCCGGGGGATTCTTCGAAGATGCCCGGGCACTGGGCGCCGCACGCGCGGCACCGGCCATCCGCGGCGAGGCCCCAGTCGAGAATCTCGTAGCCGTCGCGTCCGATGAGGATCTTCCCGCAGGCGGGGCAGACCGTGCTCTGTCCTTCGGGGTCGTGGACGTTTCCCGTGTAGACCCAGCGCAACCCGTTCGCGCGCGCGATCTCGACGCGCGCGCCGGAGCGTGGCGGCGGGCGTCGCGGGCCGGTCGCGCATCTTCCAGTCCGGATGAAACGCGGTGAAGTGAAGGGGCACGTCCGGCCCGAGCCGGTCCGCGATCCAGCGCGTCATCGCGTCGATCTCCTCGTCCGAGTCGTTGAGGCCGGGGATGAGGAGAGTCGTGATCTCGAACCAGACGTTCGTCTCCTTCACGAGGTACTCGAGCGTCTCGAGGACGGGCCCGAGGCGCGCTCCGCAGATCTTCTGGTAGAAGTCCTCGGTGAACGCCTTGAGGTCGACGTTCGCCGCGTCCATGTACCGGTAGAACTCGGCGCGCGGCGCGGGAGACATGTAGCCCGCGGTCACGGCGACGGACTTGATGCCCTGTCGCCGGCAGGCCTGCGCCACGTCGATGGCGTACTCCATGAAGACGACCGGATCGTTGTACGTGAAGGCGACGCTCCGGCAGCCGAGCGCCGCGGCGGAGTCGGCGATGCGCTCGGGGGAGGCGGAGTCCGCGAGCGTGTCGATCTGCCGGGACTTCGAGATGTCCCAGTTCTGGCAGAACCGGCAGGCGAGGTTGCAGCCGGCCGTGCCGAACGAGAGGACCGACGAGCCCGGGAGGAAGTGGTTCAGGGGCTTCTTCTCGATCGGGTCGACGCAGAAGCCGCTGCTCCGGCCGTAGGTCGTCAGGACGATCGCGTCGCCTTGACGCCCGCGCACGAAACAGTGTCCGAGCTGCCCCTCCTTCAGCCGGCACTCCTTGGGGCAGACGTCACACTGGATGCGTCCGTCTTCGACGGCGTGCCAGTACTGTGTCGGGTGGCCGACACCCGCGAGGGTTTCCACCGCGTTCCTCGCTCCCCATGATGCACCCGCGGCGCGTCGGACGCGAGAGGGCGCCGCTCAGGGCTGGGGCGATCCCGACCTCTCGAATAGCCACCCGATCCCCGTGAGGACGGCGATCGCCACGCTCAGCCGCCGAGGATCTCGTTGAACCCCTCGAGGACCTGCTCGAGCTCGTCGGGCGTGGCCCGCGCAAGGCGCTTTCCGAGCCTCTCCGTCGAGAGTGTCCGGATCTGGCCGATCTTGACCCAGGACTTCTTCGGGAGCTTCGGGTCCGACAGAAGAAGGGCAAGGGGGAATCCGGCTCGCGGCGCCTGACTCGTGAGCGCGACGGCGACGACGGTCCCCGAATGACGGTTGAAGACGTCGGCGCTCAGGATGAGCACGGGGCGGAGGCCTGCCTGCTCGCTTCCGCGAACCGGGTTCAGGTCCGCCCAGACGATGTCCCCTCTCAGTACGGCGGCCATTCGGCGACCGGTTCCAGGCCTTCCTCGGCGAGAGCGCGCTCGAGGCGGCGATCGAGCTTCGCGCACTCGCGCGCGAGGCGGACGCCATCGATCCGGCGGAGCTTGTCCTCGATGGAATCCTGAACGAGCCGGCTGCGGCTGGGGAACGCCCCCCGGCGCACGAGCCGGTCGACCTGCGTCAGGGTTCGGCGGTCCAGCGAGATGGCGACTTCGCGGTTCTCATGGGTATGACTCTAGGTCATACCCATGAGCTGTCAGCGCACCGATGACCTTGTCCTCGTCGAGGAGCTCCTTCGGCTTCTCGCCGTCGTACGTGATCGGCGAGAACGCGTCGCTGACGAGCTTCTCCTTCAGGCCCTCGGCGTCCTTCGTGACGATCACGACCGAGAGGTCCTTCGCCTGGAGGTGCTTCTTCACGGCGGCGTTCACGTCGGCGCGCGTGAGCTTGCCGAGCTTCTCGCGCATCGTCGTGACGTAGTCGCCGAGCCCGTACCACCTCTGAGTCGAGCGCGTAGCCGAGCTGGCTGATCCTGCGTGGACGTCAGGAGGTAGGCGTTCTTCATGAGGTAGTCGCGGCGTCGTCTGGAACTCCTCCTCGGTGAGGCCCTCGTTCGACGAGCCGGTCCAGCTCGTGGATCGCGATGCGCAGCGCCATGTGGCGCGTTGACCGGGACGACGGGCCGGATCCAGATCTCGAAGAGCTGCGGCGCGCCGCGCGACGTTCGCCTCCGGGAGGATCCGGAACATGCCGCGCGGGAACGCCTCGATGTAGGCGTAGTCGCCGTAGTTCATGCCGCGCACCTCGCGGATGCGCTGGTAGAGGTGCGAGCTGGACGAGCGGTGCTCGCCGAGCCACGACCGCGCGACGGACAGGGCCGCGAAGTCGGGATGGGCGCGCGTGACCGCGATCGGGAAGCCGAAGGAGATCGCCGTGGCGCGCGTCTCCTTCTTCACGATGTCCACCTCGATCCCGTTCGGCTTGCGGCCGGTGACGCCCTCGGGCGACGGGAGCGCGGGACCCGCGGCCAGCTTGCCGCGCCTCCGCCTTGACGCGCTCGAGGAGCGTCCGGCGGCGCGTCGCCCGCGACGCCGACCGTGAGCGCGGCGCGCGTGTAGGCCTTCTTCGCGAAATCCTTCACGTCGTCGAGCGTGATGGCGTCGATCCCGGCGACGGTCCCGAGGACCGGATGGCCGTAGGGCGTTCCGCGGAAGACGCAGCTCCTGCAGGCGCTCCTTGCCGAGCTCCTCCTCGTTGTTGTTCCGGAGGTTCTGGACGAGCGCGTTCTTCTGGGCGTCCTTGAGGCGCCGGAAGTCCTCTTCCCGGAAGCCCGGGCTCGACGAGCTGCGCGAAGGACGACGTCGAGCGAACGCCTTCCAGCGTCCTTGTGGACGACGCCGGTGAAGACCGTCATCTCGCGGTCGACGCCGGCGTCGAAGCTCGCCGCGATCGGGAACAGGGCCTTCCTGATCTCGTCGATGCGGCGGTCCAGCGAGCCGGCGTCCGCGATCATGCGCGCGGTGAGCGCGGCGAGGCCCTCCTTGCCCGGCGGGATCGTTGCGCCGAGCCGGCCGTGAAGAGGAGCTTCACCTCGAGGCGCGGAAGCGGGCGACGTCTGGGTGATGACGGAACGCCGGGCCGGCGCCGCGGCCGACCTGCGAGGCCGCCGCGAAGGTCGCGAGCGCCGGGAGCGTCCGCGATCGAGTCGGGCATCGGCATCCTTCGAGAGCGTCGTCAGGACGAGGTTCGCGTCCGTCAGGTACGTCTGCGCCGCCGCCTGGAGGTCGGCGGGCGTGAGCGCGTCGACGAGGCGGTAGTACGTGTTGATCGTTCCGTACGACCGGCGGAGCCTCACGAAGCGCGCGAGGAGCCCGGCGATCGTCTCCGTGTCGTCGAGCGCCGCGACGAGGCCGTAGCGCGCGTTGCGACTTCACCTCGGCGAGGCGCTTCTCGTCGACGGGCTTGCTCGCGCAGGGCCGCGACCGTGCTGCAGGATCTCGTCGCGGACGTACGACGGGATCGGTGCCCTTCTTGAGGCGCGCGAGCACGCCGTGACGAGCTCGCGGGTCCTCGGTGATCCCGACGCTCGGGAGGAGGGCGTCGAGCTTCTGCTCCTGCTCGACGAGGCTCTTGTAGAGGTCGGACGTCGGGCCGAACGACAGGTCGAAGAGCGTGTCGATCGCCGGGAGGTCCTTCTTCGTCTCGGAGAAGGCCGGGCCGTGGAACGCCGACGACGACCCACGAGCAGCGTGTCGGTCGGCCAGGGAACGTGGGCGTACACGGGCCCGTTCGCGGGAGGCTCCTCGCGGCACGGTGACGCGTGAGCGCCGCGCTTCCATCCGCCCCAGTACTTCTCGACGAGGGGGAAGACCGCCTCGGGCTTCACGTCGCCGGCGACGATCATCGTCACGTACTCGGGCCGGTACCAGCGGTCGAAGAACGTCTTGCGAGTACTCGTACTGGTTCGGCATGTCCTCGATGTCCTTGAGGAAGCCCATCGTCGTGTGCTTGTAGGTGTGGACGCTGAAGGCGTTGTCGCGCAGGACCTCGTAGAGCTTCGGGATCGGGTTCGCGCTGTTCTTGTTGTACTCGCCGAGCACGGCGCCGCGCCTCGGTCTTGAACGCCGACTCGGCGTACGAGAGGTTCTGGAAGCGGTCGGCCTCGATCTTCGAGCGATCGTCTCGAGGTCTTCCTTCGGGAACGTCGTGTGGTAGTTCGTGTAGTCGTCCGTCGTGTAGGCGTTCTGCCGTCGGCGCCCGAGCGCGTCACGATGCCCTGGTACTTCTCGGGCGGGTAGGCCTTCGTGCCGCGGAACATCATGTGCTCGAAGAAGTGGGCGAAGCCGGACTTGCCGGGCTCGACCTCGTTCCGCGAGCCCGTCTGAACGGGGATCTGGACCGACACGATGTTCGGGAACCCGGTCGGGACGACGATGACCTTCAGCCCGTTCGGAAGCGTCTTCTCGGCGGCCTTGAAGGGAGGAGGTCGCGGGCAGGCGGAGCCGCCGGCGGCTTTCTCGCCGTGGCGCCGGCGCCGGCTTCGCCTGCTGGGCGGTCGCGCGGGCGGCGAGGAGGGCGAGGAGGATGGCGGCGAGCGGGCGGAAACGAGGCATGAAGGCATCTCCTTTTGATTCGAGGGATCCAACGTCGATACGCGGCGGGACCCTGCGATGTTTCATTCGAGGAGCGTATCGTGAGCGGCGGGAGCGGAGCTTCGGATGGACCGCCTCGACGACGCCCTCGAGATCCTGGATGGAGCGGGACCCGAGTACGGCGGAGGCCTCGCGAACCACGGCCCGATGGCGGCCGAGGCGCTGTTCGCGCTGGAACAGGCCGGCGCGGTCGTGCCCTGGACGGAGCGCTACCGCCGGAAGCTCGGCGACGAGCCGGCGCCCGGCACTGCCCGTGGAGCGCGCCGCGATCCGCGACGCGCTCGGGCAGATGCGAAGGTACCCGGACTGGCTCGCTCTCTTTCTGGAGGAGTTTCGGGAGGGCCCGTGGGAGCCCGCGGTGGACCGGTGGGTCTACGAGCTCGCGCCGGGATTCGCCGCGCGCTGCCACGCACGGCGTCATCCGGGTCGGGCACGCGGCGCGCTCGCTCGCCCGGCACGACACGCCGGGGCGGCGAAAGGAGCTCGCGCGGGGCTTCGCGTACTGGGCCGCGACGCATCAGACGCTTCCCCGGAAGGAGACCTGGCCGGCGCACCTCACGCCCGAGCAGGCGCTCGCGCACGTGCCGCGTCTGCCCGACGACGTGCGGCGCACCGGGTCGATCTCGCAAGGGCTGAAGCTCGTGGCCACGCTGCCGGACTTCCCCGGCGTGATCTCGCTCGTCGACGCGGGCGCGCCCGAGTCGTTCGTCGCCCGCCCTCGGCGAGGCCTTCGCGCGCGTCTTCCTCGCGGGGACGACGCCCTCGGGGCGAACGATCGCGCTCATCCACGCCGTGACCGGGCCGGCCGCCGCGGGCCTTCTCGTGCCGCACGTGTCCGCGCGGACGGCGGCGCGTCTCATGGCCTGCGCGTGGCAGGCGGGAGCGGCGATCTACGCGGTGTTTGGAAAGCCGCTCGGCGTCGGCCGAGGTCGAAACGCCACGCGCGACGCGAGAGGCGCTGATCGCGGGGGCCGTGAAGAGCGGCGACGAGCACGCGATCAAGTTCACGGAGGCGTGCCTGCGTCTCGACGCCGCGGCGCCGTCGCCCGCATTCCGGTCGGCGGCCTCGCGGGCGATCGAGCTGCTCTCGTAGGCGCGGACGGCGAAGAGATCCGTCGCGCGGGAGGCCGGCGGGGACGCCTAGAATCGGACACGTGAGCGCCGCCAGCCTCCCGGCGTACGAGCGCGAGCCGTACCGCACGGCGCTCGACGCCTCGATCCTCGAGGTTCGCGACGACGCGGGGCGGGCGTACGCGGTTCTCGACGACACGATCCTCTTTCCCGAAGGCGGCGGGCAGCCTCCGGACCACGGCTTTCTGAACGACGTCGAGGTCCTCGACGTGCAGAAGACGGGCGGCGAGATCCGGCACTACGTCGCCGCGCCCGTGGCTCCGGGGCCCGTGCGCGTGCGGCTCGACTGGGACCGCCGCTTCGACCACATGCAGCAGCACACGGGGCAGCATCTTCTCTCCGCCGTCGCACAGGACCGTTTCGGCTGGCCGACGACGGCGTTTCATCTCGGTCCCGAGGTCTGCGACGTGGAGCTCGAGGCGCGCGCCCTCTCGCCTGCCGATCTCACGGCGCTCGAAGACGCGGTGGCGGCTCGAGATTCGGGCCGCCCGGGCCGTCCGCCCGCGGCGCGTCACGTTCGACGAGTTCCGCGCGCTGCCCGTGAGGACGCGCGGGCTCCCCGAGGACCACGCGGGCGACGTGCGGCTCGTCGAGATCGAGGGCGTCGACCTCAACACGTGCGGCGGAACCCATCTTTCGAGTACCGCCGAGATCGAGGTCGTGGCGCTCCTGTCCGTCGAGCCCCTGCGCGGCGGGACGCGTCTGTTCTTCGTGGCGGGGCGGCGGGCGCGGAGGAGGCTCTCGCGTCACGAAGAGCGGAACGCCGCTCTCCGGGCTCTGCTCGGTGCGCCGGATGCCGGCCTCGCGGGCGCGGCGAAGGCGAAGCTCGAGCAGCTTGACGGACGCGCAGCGGGCGCTCCGCCGTGCCGGGGAGGAGCTGGTCGCCGCGGCGGCGGAGGCGGCGCTTGCGTCGAACGCGCGCGTCGTGCGCGCGCACTTCGACGGGCGGGACATGGCGTTCGTCCAGGCGGTCGCGCGGCGGTTCTCCGAGAAGGCCGGGCCGCGCGCGGCCTTCCTCACGGCCACGCACGACGGTCAGCACGTGTTCGCGCTGGGCGTGGGCGACGGTTTCGGCGACGCGCAGGCGCTGGGACGCGAGATCGCGTCGCTGCTCGGAGGAAAGGGCGGTGGCGCGGGCCGCGTCTTCCAGGGCAAGGCGCCCGGCCTCCTTTCGGCGGACCGGGCGCTTGCGCGGCTGAACGAGGCGCGGGGTTCGTGACTACTTCACTTCCGGGCAGAACTCCTCGAAGCCGCGGGCTCCTTCGCGGCGCGCGAGGCGCGACGGATCCGGGTCGCGGGGCAGGACGCCGAGCGCGATGAGCTGCGGCCGGAACTCGTAGCGCAGCCGCACGACGGCGGCGGGCTCCGTCTCGAGCTCGAGGTCGACTTGCGTCACGCCGAATTGCGTCTTCCGTCCCATCCCGGTCGCGGCGTACTCGTCGGACAGCTTCGAAGAGGGAGAAGGAGAGGAAGAAAGAGATTTCTGCGAATGGTCGCGGGCAGCGCCCTCACTCGGTGCGGGTGCCTGCGCCGCGCCCGCTTGCGCCTCGGCTTCGGGCGCGTCGAGGCGGCCGTCTCTTCTCATTCGAGGAAATTCTCCCGTCCTCCTCTTTCCAGCGCCTCTCGACGCGGTAGGGGAGCCTCTCGCGGAAGAAGACAGCCTCGATGACGCCGAGGTCCTGGGTCTTCCCGAGGGCCGCGCCGTAGGAGCCGCGCTCGCCCGTGAAGACGAACTTGCGCGACGCCGCGTTCGAGACCTGCCAGCCCGGGATGACCACCGTCTCGTAGGGCGCGAGGACCCACTTGCGCGCGTCCCGGGCCGTGGTGCGGCGCGAGTCGATCGTGTTCAGCCCGTCCACCGAGAGCGCCACGGCGATGCGCGTGCCGGTCGGGTTCGAAAGGCGCAGGGCGTAATCGCGGCCGCGCAGCGCCTCGACGTAAACGGTTCCCCGCGCGGCGTACTCGGGGCGTTCGCGGCCGTCCACGAGGACGTCGAGGCCGAAGCCGGACGGGGAGGAGGCGTTCGCGGCCCCGGCGGCGAGGAGGAGAGCGGTGAGAATCTGGTGGCGCATCGGAATCTCCTTTCGAGGGATTGGACCCGTGCGCGTCGATTCGGTTCCCGGATAGGATCGGCGCTTGGACGCCCTGGCAGAAATTCACGGAGGCGGCGCGGGAACTCCGGAAGCCGACGAAGGTCGCCCATGAGGTCGACGAGCCTCCGCGATGGGGCGCATGCGCCGAGGCGCGGCGGAAGCGCCGGGTCGCGGCAGCGGCCCCGCGTCGAGCCGGGCCGGCCGGCGTGCGCGCCGTCCTCGTCGTCCACGGGATGGGCCAGCAGGTGCGCTTCCAGGCGCTCGACCAGATCGCGGAGGGACTGTTGCGCGAGGCGGGAGAGAGCGCGAGGAAGCCCGATCGCGAGGAGCCGTGACGATCGGCGACGAGATGTACCAGAGGCTCGAGCTCTTCCTGCCGCTCGCGGACGGGGGAGAGCGCGAGGTCCACGTCTACGAGACCTACTGGGCGCCGAAATCACGGAGGGACGGGTCACGCTGCGGGACGTCACCTCGTTTCTCTTCGGCGCCGCCTTCAACGGCTTCCGAAACCTCGGGCGGCGTCTCGCGCTACTCCTTCGGAAGGGCACACACGCTTCGGCCGCCTTTCACCGCCGTCATCGGCCTCCTGAGCGCCTGTCGGCGTTCTCCTCACGCTCGCGGCCATGAATGGCGTCCTCCTCGGCGCTCGCGGCGCTGAAAGGGCTCGAGCCGGGGTTCGTGCCCGATTCGATCAAGGAGCACTTCACGGACAACGAGCTCGGCGCTCCTGGCGCTTCTCACGTCGTTCAGCCTCGCCACGCTGGCCCTGTTGCTCGTCCTTCTCGGAGCGGAGTGGGCGAAGCGGCGGACGGTGCGGGTGCCGCTCGACGGACTTTGGCGCGCGCTCGGCGCCGCGCTGCAAGGCGTCTTTTTCGTCTGGTTGTCTCTGACGGTTCTCGCGGGGCTCGCAGTCGCGGTCCTCGTTTCCGGCATCGGCCCCGAGTCGGCAACGCGCGAGGCGTTCTCGTGCCCGTGGCTCGCGACGCACTGGATGCTCCCGCTCGCCGCGCTCCTTCTGGCCTCGGCCGCGGTGCAGGCGATTCCTCGTCCAGTACCTGGGAGACGTCGCCGCCTACGTCACGTCCTACCGGATCGACCGGTTCGCCGATCTGAGAAACCGGATCAAGGAGGTCGTCCGGAAGACGGCCGCGGCGATTTACGAGGCGACCGAGGACGCCGGAGAGCCAGGTGCGGGCGTACGACGGAGTCGCCGTCGTCGCGCATTCGCTCGGGGTCGGTCATCGCCTACGACGCGTTGAACGCTCTCCTTCGTCGACGACACGTTCTCGGCCGAAGCGCGCGACGTGGCGGAGCGGACATGCCTCTTCCTGACGTTCGGATCGCCGCTCGAGAAGACGGCGTTCGTCTTTTCCTCCCGGGCGACGACCTACACGCGCGAGGCTCTCGCAACCGCGCTTCAGCCGCTGATCAGCGACTACGCTTTCCGGCCGTTCCGCTGGGTCAACGTCTTCTCGCGGCGGGATCCCATCTCGGGGCGGCTCACGTCCTACGACGATTCGAGCCAGGCGCTCTACCGCCGGCGCCGGGTTCGAAATCTGCCCGACCGTGCCGCGGTGCTGCCTCTCCTCGCCCACCTCGAGTACTTCAACGACCCGGTCGTCATCCGGCAGCTCGTGCGCGCGCTGCGTTGAGCCCGGTTTCTCGTGGGCCGGCCGCGCGGCCTCCTCGGCGCGTCTTTGACCGGGACGAGCGTGTACCGTACATTGCGCGCCCATGAAAAGCGACGTCGGAGGGACCGTTCGCGTCGGCCTGATCGGCTTCGGCACGGTGGGCCAGGCGTTCGCGCGGCTGCTCGCGAGGGAGGCGCCTGATCTCCGTGCCCGGCGCGGGGTGACCCTCTCTCTCGTCGCCGTCGCGAACCGGGGCGTGGAACGAAAGCGGGACAAGAGCCTCGGCGGCGACGTGCGCTGGACCGACGGATCTCGAGTCCGTCGCGACGGACCCGGGGCGTCGACGTCGTCGTCGAGCTCCTCGGCGGAATCGAGCCCGCGAACGGCCTCATCCGCGCCGCGCTGAACGCGGGCAAGAGTGTCGTGACGGCGAACAAGATGCTTCTCGCCCGGCACGGGACCTCTCTGCAGGCGCTCGCGCGCGAGAAGAGGCGCCGGCCTCGGCATCGAGGCCGCGGTCGCGGGAGGGATTCCGATCCTGCGGGCGCTCCGCGCGAGCTTCACGGGCGACCGCGTGACCGCGGTCTCCGGCATCCTGAACGGCACGTGCAATTTCATCCTCACGGAGATGGAGAAGACGGGGCGCCCCTACGACGAGGTTCTCGAGCGAGGCGCAGCGGCTCGGCTACGCGGAGGCCGACCCGGCGAGCGACGTCGGGGGCGACGACGCGGCGTACAAGCTCGCGCTCCTCGCGCGCCTCGCGTTCGGCCGCGACGTGGCGTTCGACCAGATCGCCCGCGAGGGCATCACGCGCCTCCTCCCGTGCGATTTCGTGTACGCCAGGAGGCTCCTGCGCACGCCGCGCCAGCTCGGCGTGGCGCGCCTCCTCGAGAGCGGACATCTCCTCCTCTCGGTCAGGACGCACCTCGTGTCCGAGACGTCGCTGCTCGCGAAGGTGACCGGGCCGTTCAACGCGGTCGAGGTGCGCGGCGAGCGCGGCGGCCCGTTCGTCTTCTCCGGGCGCGGCGCCGGAGGCGGGCCCGACGGCCACGGCCGTTCTCGCGGACGTCGTGGAGATCGCGCGTCGGAGGCGCCCCGGCCGCGCCGCCGCTCGGCTTCGGCGTTCTCGAGCCGTGCGTGCCGGCGACGCCCGAGGAGTTCGTGTCGCCCTTCTATCTGAGGTTCGTCGTGCGCGACCGGCCCGGAATCATCGCGGACCTCGCGCGGATCCTCGCGGACCACGGCGCGAACATCGAGGCGGTGTTCCAGGCCCCCTACGAGGACAAGAGCGCGCTGCCGTTCGTCATCACGCTCGAGCCGGTCTCCGGAAAGGCGCTCGCGGGCGCCCTTGCGGAGATCGATTCGCTGACGTTCCACGTCGTCCCGCCGCTCGCGCTTCCCATGACGGAGTAGGCCGGGCGGCGGCGCTCCTCCCACGCGAGGAGGGACGCGAAGAAGCCGACCCGCGCCATCGCGAGGACGAAGAACCCGATCTGCCGGAAGAGGAAGAGCCCGGCGACGGCTCCGTTCGTGCGCGGGTTCATGCGGAGGCCCGAGGCTCGTGAAGAGCGGCCTGCACCGCGAGGAACACGACGAGCCAGAACAGGATGATGCGGATCCCGGACGCGCGCCGGCCCGAGAGGCGCTGCTTCGCGACGCGGTACGCGCCCCGGGCGTTTCCGGCGTCGTCGCGGGCCAGGGCGATGCGGGCGAGGTCGAACCGGAGCCCCGTGTTGAAGAGGACGAGAGAGCCCCCCGAGAAGCGCCCACCAGAAAAGCAGCGTCGCAGCGCCGCCGTGGGGCGGCGCGTTCTTCGCGAGCCTGTCGAGCCCGGCGCACGGCAGGACGACGAGGAGGCCGAGCCAGAACAGAGACGACAGCGCGAAGCGCGCCGTCGCCCAGAGGTTCGCCTTGAAGAGGCCGGCGGACTCGGCGACGACGAGGCGGAAGACGGGGCGCGGGCGGTCCGCGATGAGCGCGCGAAGGACGCCGCCCGTCAGGAAGATCTGGAGGAGCGCGAAGGCGACGAACGCGGCCGAGGAACCGCGGCGAGCGACGAGGCCGATCTCGTGGCGCTGCGTGACGAGAAACGACAGCGTTCCCCAGCAGTCCCAGCCCTTGACGAGCGCCTCGCGGAACGCGCCCTCGTCGAAGATCGCGAAGAGCGGACTTGATCGGAGACCACGCGACGAGCGCGGAGGCGAGGAGCGAGAGCCAGAGGACGCCGGCGAGCCGCCGGTGGCGGAGGGCCGAGGACGAGGCCGGCGGAGATCGGGCTCACAGGACCACCCCACAGGGTCGAGAGCAGGATCTCGAGGAGATGGAGGGCGTAGACGCGGGCCTTCCCGGCCGCGGACGGGCCCTCGGTACTCCTCGTGTCCTCGGGCGTTGTTCCACGGGTTGCGGTCGAGGACGATCCGGCGCTCGGGATCCACCTCGGCCTTCGCGAGCGCCGCGCGAGGAGGTCACGCGAAAACGGATCCACTTGTCCGCGCCGTCCCAGCTCTTCGTCCAGGTCGTGCCGTCCGCGAACGTGAGGACGATCTCGGCGGGGAGGACGAGGTCTCCGTCGCGGCCCACGACGACGACCGATTCCCACGGGCCGGCCTTCGCGTCCTCTTTCGCGTCCTTTTCCTCCTTTTCTCGAGCTTCTTCGGACCCTTCGCGGTCTCCTCGAAGCCGAACGGCCTTTCCGGCGTCGTCGAAGCCCGTGAACTTGCCGCTCTGCTCGGTGCTGGCCTCGAGCACGGTCAGGTCGATGAAGGACGTCCCGTAGCCACACCTTGTCGATGACCTCCGAGACGGCGGGGACGCCCGGCGCCCGCATCGCGTCGAAGAAGTCCTCGGACGTCGGATGGTCGAAGCGCCAGCGCTCCGCGTAGCCGCGGAAGGCGCGCCAGAACGTCTCCTCGCCGAGAAGGCGACGGATCTGCTGGATGGTCGTGCCGGCCTGCGGATACGAGTTGCGCCCGTACGAGTCGTCGCTCGCGGAATTTCCACGCAGGCGTCACGATGCGGGTCGAAGTCCTGCCGGGAGGGCCGCCACGGCGCGGTTCACGTCCTCGTCCGTCGCAGCCGATGCCGGGCGGGACCTCCAGGTAGAGCGCCGTACTTCCGGTCCATCATTTACGATCTCGGTGAACGTGTTGATCCCCTCGTCCATCCAGCTCTCCTCGAACTCGTTCGAGGCGAGGAGGCCGTACCAGTAGCCGTGCGCTGAACTCGTGGATCGTGACGATCTCGGGGACGGTAGATCCGGTTCAAGCGGCCAGCGCGCCATCGACTTGAAGGTGAACGTCGTGTAGATCGTCTGGTACTCCATGCCGCCCGCGCCCGATGCCGTCCTCCGGCGCGTCGACGATGGAGATCTGCGCGTAGGGGTACGGGAAGGCCTAGAGGCCAGTCCACGCGAGCGCCCACTTCTGCGCGTCCCGATGTGCCGGTCCGGTCGATCGCACGTGGTCGGGCTGCATGTAGAGGCGGAGCGCCACCTTGTGGAAGCCGGCGCGCAGAGTCCGTCTCGGCGTCCGCCCGAGCAGTCTTCGCGGCGCGCGCGACCTCGTCCGGCGGGATGTCCTTCGCCGGGTCGAAGACGTCCTCCTACGACGACGTAGCGCGGGTCGGCCGTGAACGCGAAGTCGTGGATCGACTTCTGCTCGAACGTGAGCGTCTTCCTTCCGTTCGCCTTCTTCTCGTCCACGAGCGCGCCCGCCGAGCCGACGACGAACTTCTCGGGCAGCGTGATCGCGACGCGGTAGTCGCCCCAGTCCGCGTAGAACTCGGAGTTCGCGTGGTACTGGTGGCAGTTCCAGCCCGGCCTCGGCGCGGCGGCGGCGGCCCTTCGGCTCGTAGACGCCGATCTTCGGGAACCACTGCCCGAACATGAAGAAGTCGCGGACGTAGCCCGCGCGCGCGAAGACCCTCGGGACCTTCGCCTTCCAGGCGATCGCGAGCGTCGACGGTCTCGCCGCGCGCGACGGGGCGGGGGAGCGGGACGACGAGGACCGTCCGGTCGTCCGGGTTGCCGTCGTCCGGGCTGTCGAAGCGGGCGCGCTTCGACGAGCTCGTCCCCGTCCCACTTCATCGAGGTCACGTCCGTGTAGCCCCAGCCGTTGTCCGTGTCGGCCGTGTCGCCGCCGGAGCTGCCCGCCGGACTCCTTGAAGAACGTCGACCGGTTGTTGCGGAAGGCGTTCCAGTAGAGGTGGAAGCGCAGCTCGCCGACCGGGACCGTCGGACGGGTTCGTCCACTTCAGCGTCTCGCGAGCCCTCGACGAGTCTTCGTCTCGGGGTCGAGCGAGACCTGGATGTCGTAGTCGACGATCTTCCGCGGCGCCTCGAGCGCGACGGCGGGCACCGCGAGCGCGAGGGCCAGGGCGGCGGCGAAGACGAGCTGTTTCAGCATCGAGGGCGGATTCTAGTCCAGCGATAGAGTCGCCCGATGGCGCGCGGCGACCTCGTCGCCCTGACGGGGGGCACTGGCTTCGTCGGCAGCCACGTCGCCGACGCGCTTCTCGCGGCGGGCTACCGCGTGCGCGCGCTCGTGCGCCGCCCGGACGACCCCGGCTGGCTGAAGGGCACCGGCGTCGAGCTCGTGAAGGGCGACGTGCGCGACGCCGCGACGCTGCCGGCGCTCGTCGAGGGCGCCGCCGCGGTCGTCCACGTGGCGGGGAAGACCTCCGCGCGGAACGAGGCCGAGTACATGGCCGCGAACGCGGCGGGCACGGCGAACGTCGCCGCGGCGGTCCGGAAGTCGGCGCCGGACGCGCACGTCGTCCTCGTGTCTTCCCAGGCCGCGGGCGGCCCGAGCCTGAATGGAGCCCCCGTGCGGGCGGCCGACCCGCCGCGCCCCGTCTCCTCCTACGGCCGCTCGAAGCTCGCGGGCGAGGAGGCGGTCCGGAACGCGCGCGGGTCTCGCCTTCACGATTCTTCGCCCGAGCGCCGTGTACGGGCCGCGCGAGACGGCGATCCGGGACCTCTTCGTCGCGGCCTCGCGGGGCTTCGTGCCGGTCCTCGCGGGCGGAACGCCGCGGATCCAGCTGGTCTACGTCGGCGGACGTGGCCCGGGCCGTCCTCGGCGCGCTCGAAAGGGGAGGGCGAGGCGAGACGTTCTTCGTGGCGCACCCGGAAATCCTCGACTACCGCGGCATCGCCGAGACGCTCGCGACCCTTCCCTCGAGGCGTCCCTGGCTCGTGCCGGTCCCCGCGGCGGCGATCCGGGCAGCGGGCTCCCTCGTCGGCGTCCTTTCGACGTTCGGAAAGGGCCCTCCGGTCTTCAACGCGGAGAAGGCGAACGAGCTGCTCCAGAGCGCGTGGATCTGCGATGTGTCGGACGCACAAGTGGCTCTGGGTCAGCCATTTCGAACAGATTTCGCGACGGGCGCCCGGCTCACCTGGGAGTGGTATCTCGAGCGTGGGTGGATCTCGGACCGAGGTGGTAAAATCCAGTGACAGGGGACACGAAATGAGACAGCACCACGGGGCGCGGCCGGCGGCCGCAGAGGATGAATCGATGCCTGCTCGGTCGCAAGTCGTCGCGGAACCCGCCTCGAGCCGCTCACTTTTCGAAAAGTGTCGAACTTATACGGTTCCCGACGAGCTTCGCGCCGCCGGCCTCTTCACGTTCTTCAGGACCATCGAGTCGGGCCAGGACCCGGTCGTCATGATGGGCGGCCGCGAGATGGTCATGCTGGGGTCGAACAACTACCTCGGCCTGACCTCGCATCCGAAGATCAAGGAGCGCGCGATCGAGGCCATCAGGAAGTACGGCGCCGGCTGCGCCGGCAGCCGCCTCCTGAACGGCACGCTCGACATCCACGTCGAGCTGGAGGAGCGTCTCGCCGTCTTCATGAAGAAGCCGGCCTGCGTGACGTTTTCGACGGGCTTTCTCGTCAACCTCGGCGTCCTGTCCTCGCTCGCGGGCAAGGGCGATGCGATCTACCTCGACCGGCAGGACCACGCCTGCATCTACGACGGCGCGCGCCTCGCGGTCGGCGCCGAGGTCAAGAAGTTCAAGCACAACGACCCGGCGGACCTGCGCCGCCTTCTCGCCCTGAACGGCGACCGGAACGGGCGGCTCCTCGTGGTCGACGGCGTCTTCTCGATGGAGGGCGACATCGCGCCCCTCCCCGAGTACGCCCGCATCTGCGACGACTACGACGTGGCGCTCATGGTCGACGACGCGCACGGCGTCGGCGTCCTCGGCAAGCACGGCCGCGGCACGGCCGAGCACTTCGGCCTCGAGGACAAGGTCGACCTCATCATGGGCACGTTCTCGAAGTCGCTCGCGACCGTGGGCGGCTTCGTCGTGGGCGAGCCGGACGTGATCAAGTTCATCAAGCACCGGGCCCGCGCGCTCATGTTCACGGCGGCGCCGCCGCCGGCCTCCGTCGCGGCCGTCCTCGCCGCGCTCGACATCATCGAGAGCGAGCCCGAGCGCCGCGAGCGCCTCTGGGAGAACACGCGCTTCATGATGACGGCTCTCCGCGCCATCGGCTTCGACTGCGGCAACTCCACGACGCCCGTCATCCCGATCGTCGTCGGGCCGGACCATGCTCGCGTTCCAGATGGCCGCGCGGCTGGACGACGAGGGCGTCTTCGTGAACGCCGTCGTCAGCCCCGGCTCGCCTCCGGGCCGCGCGCTCATCCGCACGTCGTACATGGCCACGCACACGCAGGCCCACCTCACGCGCGCCCTCGAGGCGTTCCACAAGGTGGGCCGGGAGCTGGGGCTGGTTTCGTAGGGTTGCGGGCGGGACCTGGCGATCCCCGGCGCGGACTCGCAGGCGCCTACCGATGAAGGTGCAGCTGGCCGAGGCCGGTCCCGTACGGGCCGTCGTCCCCGTCGCGGTCTACAGCCAGCAGTGAGATGTCCAGCGTCGAGGCTGAAAGAGACCCGGACACGCTCCAGATCTGGTGAGGAGATCCGACCTTGCCCTCCAGGGAATTCCCCTGAAGAGTGCCGGTGAAGGTGAGTTTCCCGCACGGGCAGCCTCTGGGATCGCCGGTTGCCGTCAGGGTGCCTCGCACACCGGACCCGTTCTGCGTGAGGGTCGCCTGTGCGGGAGAGACGATGCTGGTGTCACAGTCGAGCCAGTCCGTCGAGACGTAGGTTCCGGTCCACGTCCCGGCGATGTTGCCGCCCGGAGGTAGCGGCGTCGGAGTCTGGGCGGGAGTCGGAGTCGCCACCGCGAGCGCCTTCGGCTCCGTGGGGGACGACTCGTTGCAGCCAGCCAGAGGGAGAGCCGCCACGGTCACGACTGCCAGTCCTCGCAGCAGCATGTTGTTCCTCGATGACCGCATGAGTTCCTCCCTCCCCGCCACGCCGCGAGGTCGTTCGTCCGGAGGAACGTTGGGGCGTGCGCGCTCGGAAGTCCTCGGAGAATTCTGAGAGTTCTTCTCAGGATCCCGGTCGCCGCCCGCCTCCGTCGACCCCGCCGACCTGAAAGCCGGAATCTCGTCATAATCGGCCGACGTCTCATGCCCCTGAGCGCGGGCTCGAAGATCGGTCCCTACGAGGTTGTCGCCCCACTGGGCGCCGGTGGCATGGGCGAGGTCTGGCGCGCGCGCGACCCGCGGCTCGGGCGCGACGTCGCCCTCAAGGTTCTTCCGGACGAGATGGTTCGCGACACGGACCGCGTCGCGCGCTTTCGCGCCGAGGCGCGGGCGGCCTCCGCGCTCAACCATCCGAACATCGTCGCGGTCTACGACATCGGGGAGGACGGCGGGCGGACCTATCTCGCGATGGAGCTTCTCGAAGGCACGAACCTGAGGCAGCTCTTCGACGGCGACAGGCCGCCCCTCCCGAAGGCGCTCCAGATCTCCTGCCAGATCGCCGAAGGCCTGGCCGCCGCGCACGCGAGAGGCATCGTCCACCGGGACCTGAAGCCCGAGAACGTGATGCTGACGACGGACGGCGTCGTCAAGATCCTCGATTTCGGCCTGGCCAAGGCCTCGCCGCTCGCCGCTTCCCACGGCGACGACGAGCCGACGATGTCCGCGACACCCGTCACCTCGGCGGGCACGCTCCTCGGAACGGTCGGCTACATGTCGCCCGAGCAGGCTTCCGGAAAGGTCGTGGACTTCCGCTCGGACCAGTTTTCCTTCGGCACGATCCTCTACGAGCTCGTGACGGGGCGCCGGGCCTGGAAGAAGGCCACGCCGGCCGAGACGCTCGTCGCGATCATGAGGGAAGACCCGGCTCCGATTTCATCCGGGGATCACATCGTTCCCGCTGCCGTGTGCCGGGTCGTCGAGCGAAGCCTCGCCAAGGATCCGCAGGACCGCTACGCCTCGACCCGCGACCTCGCCGGAGACGTGAGGTATCTCGTGGATCACTTCTCCGAGATCCAGGCGACGTCGGTCGTGCATCCTGCCGTCGTACGTCCGTCTCGCGGCGGGCGCCGCCTCGCAGCGCCGGCCGTCCTCGGCGTACTGGCCCTGGCCGTCGTCGTGGCTCTCGGGGCCGTCCTCTGGATCCGCCTCCGGCCGCGGCCACGCCGCGATCGAGTCGCTCGCGGTCCTGCCGTTCGAGAACGGCACTCGCGAGCCCGACAGCGAGTACCTGAGCGACGGCATCACGGAGAGCCTGATCGACCGGATGTCGCGCCTGCCTGCTCTCAAGGTCATGGCCCGCGCCACGGTCTTTCACTTCAAGGGTTCCGGGGATCCGCAGGAGGCGGGCCGAAAGCTGGGTGTCGGAGCCGTCCTGATGGGAAGGATCTCCCGGCGGGAGGGCCGTCTCTCGATCTCGGCGGAGCTGGTGGAGGTCGCGACGGGCGCGCGCCTCTGGGGAGAAAAATACGACAGACCGTTCAAGGACCTGCTCCGCGTGCAGGACGAGATCGCGTCGGTCATCTCCGACGGGCTCCGCCTGCGGCTCACGGAGCCCGAGAAGCTCGCCCTCGGCCGGCACGGCACCGAGAATATCGAGGCCTACGAGCTCTATCTCAAGGGTCGCCATTTCTGGCTGAAGGACACGGAGGAGGGATACCTCGAAGCGAATCGGCTCTTCAATCAGGCCGTCGAGAAGGACCCGACGTTCGCGGAGGCCTACTCCTGGATGGCGAACGCATACGGCACGATGGCCGTGGACGGCTATATGCGACCCGCCGAGGGATTTGCGCAAATGGAGGAGGGAGCTCGCAAGGCCCTTGCCCTCGTTCCGGGCCTCCGGCAGGCGCGCTTGGCACTCGGCAGCCGCACGTTCTTTTTCGACTGGGACTGGGCTGGCGCCAATGGTTCCCGTTCGGCGGGCGGAAGCAGACCGGTGACGACGCCGACCTCGACGCCGGCGTCGCGCTTGGGGGCGAGGGCCCTCTCCAGATGGGTGCCGACGTAGTCGGCGGTGTCGATGAACCGGCAGAAGACGATCGGGGCGTAGCCGTCGTTGAGCAGCTCCTTGACCTGGCTGACGAGCACGGCGAGCTTCGTGTCGTGATCCGGGCCGTCGAGTCGGTCGGCTCGGCGGGCGAAGTCGAGCAGGCGACGGCGCTCGGAGCGGGCGGCGGCGCTGGGTACCGTTGTCGTCCGGTCCGTCGGGGTCGTGGACGAGTGCGCCGGGCGTGGTGTCGATGCTCTCGAGGGCCTCGTCGTCGGCGCTGTCGAGGACGCCCGCCCGGCCGAGCTCGTCGGCCTCCTCGACGTCGTCGCGTCCGGCGGTGGCGGCGCGGGTGCGCAGGGTCGCGGCGGCGGCGCGCGGGGCTGGACGCCAGGGCGCGCAGCAGGGCGAGCGCCGACCACCAGCGGACCCGCTGCCGCAGCGCGCCGTCCCGGCCGTCGCGGACCTGCTCGCGGGCGTAGGCGAGGACGTCGTCGAACAGGTCGCGGTAGTGCGGGGCTGAGCCGGTAGGCGACGTCTCCGGGTCTGCCGGTCGCGCGGGAACGGGGTGTCCTCGTCGAGGTAGCTGCCGGATGTCGGCGCGGCGGCGCTGCACGAAGTGCTGCGGGCCAGGCGCTCGCGGCCCTTGACGGTGCGTCGAGGTCGTCGGTGGCCAGCGGCGGGGTCGAGCAGGCCGAGCAGGTTGCGGAAGGCCTCCTCGTTGCCGCAGTGCGGCGTGGCGGTGACGAGGACCAGGTGCCGGTGCGGGTCCTCGGCGCGACGTCGCGCAGCAGCTCGTAGCCGCTGGTGCCGGGACCGCTGCCGCCGGCGCCGGCGTCCGGCGACGCAGGTGTGCGCCTCGTCGACGATGACGAGCTCGGGGCAGTGCGCGGAGGAACTCGTGCGCGGCGGCGGTCGGACTTGATGAAGTCGGTGGAGACGACGACGTACGGGTAGCCGGTCGAACAGCGACTCGCCCAGCACG
Source organism: uncultured Actinomycetota bacterium (assembly GCA_963750565.1). Taxonomy (GTDB): domain Bacteria; phylum Actinomycetota; class Actinomycetes; order Actinomycetales; family Kineosporiaceae; genus R-H-3. The sequence continues at coordinate 20,078 of CAVVRA010000006.1, forward strand.
CAGGCCGCGCTCGAGGCGCCGCGACGGTGCGAGGGGAGCACGAGCTCGGCGTCGATGTCGAACTTGTCGCGCAGCTCGCGCTGCCACTGCTCGGCCAGGGCGGGCGAGCACAGCACGGCGAGCCGTCGGGCGTCGCCCTGGGCGAGCAGCTCGGCGGCGATCAGCCCGGCCTCGATGGTCTTGCCGATGCCGACGTCGTCGGCGATGAGCAGCCGGACGGCGTCCTGGCGCAGCGCCATGCAGCAGCGGGACGAGCTGGTAGGCGCGCGGCTCGACGCGCGATGCCGGCCAAGGAGCGGAACGGGCCGGCCGCCGGAGCGGAACCCGAGCCGCAGGGCGTCGCGCAGCAGGCCGGCGCTGGCGGCGTCGCCGAGGTCGTCCGCGGTCGGCGGCGCGAACGTGGCCGGCTCGACGCCCTCAGCTCGGGGAAGACGCCGGCGACCTCGTCGTCGCCGCCGCCGAGCGGGCGCAGCACGAGGAAGTCGCGGGTCGCTGTCCGGGCAGCACGACCCACTCGCGGCCGCGGGCCCGGACGAGGCGAGCCGACGGCGACGTAGCGGTCGCGGTCCAGGTGCCGTCATGCGGCACCTGCGATCCTGCCGGGTGCCGAACACCGTCGGGTGCCGGGCGACCAGCGGCGGCCCAGTCCTCGTCGTGCCGGACCCGCAGCGACGATCCAGCCGAGCGTCGCTCGAGCCGCTCGGCGGCCTGGTCGTCGCGCTCGGCTGCTGCGCGGCGTCGTCGTGGATGCGGGCCGTCGACGAAGACCGCGACCGGGCTGCCGGGCAGGTCGTAGACGAAGTCGGGCCGGGCCGTCGGCCTCTGCGACGGTGACCTGGGCGTCGGTCGGGCAGCCGGTAGGCCGCGCTCGTCGAGCCAGTCGACGAACCGGCGCTCCAGGCTCGGAGTCGCGACAGCCGGTCGAGCAGCTCGCGCTGCTGCGCCGCGGGTCGCGGCCGCCGGCGCCGCGGTGACCGTCGCGGCGCCGGCCAGGCGCAGCAGCAGGTCGCGGACGGCGTGCCGGTCGAGCAGCCGGTGCTCGCGCTGGTTGCCGTAGGACAGCAGGCAGTCGTAGCAGGCCGGCTCGCAGCGCTCGCGTGGCGCCCGGCGCGTGGCCGCAGGTCCGCGCCGGTGTCCGGGTCGAAGTGCGCGATCTCCAGCGCCGTCGCGGGCGACGCCGGGCCAGCGCGTCGGGCTCGTCGACGAGGCGGCGCAGCACGCCGGCGCCGCCCTCGGCGGCCTCGGAGAGCAGCATCCGGCCGCGGCCGTCCGGGTCGGGCAGCGGCTCGGCGGCCAGCTCGGAGTCCTCGAGCTGGAACGCGGCCTCGATGCCGCGTTCGAGGGCGTACGCGCAGGCGTCGCTGCGCCGTGGCGTCGTCGACCGGGTCGGCGAGGCGCGACGACGAGGATGTTGCGGCGGTCCTCGACGTAGGGGATGACCTTCGCCTTGCGGTCGACGTCCTCGGCGGCGTCGAGCTCGTCGGTGTCGACCGTGGCGTCGGCGGCCTGCTTCTCGGACAGCCAGTCGCCGCTCGACGGTGTCGAGCCAGAAGCCGCGGTCGTCGGGGTCCTTGCGGCGGCGCCGCCCGACGTTGGCGACCCGGACCGTGGCGGCGTCGCCGTAGGCGAGGTCGCAGCGAGCGGGTCGCCGTCGACGGTCGCGTCGGCGGCGGTCGATGCGGCCGGGCCGGTCGCCGTGCTCGGCGAACCGGTAGGAGATCTCGAGCTCGAACCCGGAGCGGCGGCGCTCCTCCTCGTCGGAGCTGATCCGGTCCCGGCGGCGGGTGAACACGGTCTGCAGCCGCAGCAGGCCGTACGTCTGCGGCGCCGAGCGGCTCGCCGCAGCGCTCGCACACGTCGGTGCCGACCGGCGACCGGGTGGTGGTAGCCGCAGCGCGTCGCAGCGGCTTGGCCGTCCTCGGTGTCGAGCGCCGTGCCGTCGTCGCGCCGGGTCGCGCGGGCAGCAGGACGCGGGTCGACCTCGTAGCGGGCGCCCTCGTGGTAGATGAGCGCGCCCGGGCCGAACTCGCTGATGGCCAGGAACCGCGGCCGCTGCAGGTAGTCGCCGTCGCGCGGTCGCCGACCGCGCCGGCGCCGGGGATGTAGGCCGCCAGCGGCAGCCGCGGGAAGGAGTAGCCGGGCAGGAAGCCCTCGCACGCGAAGTAGCGGTAGGTGTAGAAGTCGGACTGCGCCGCGCTCGCGATCGTCGTTGCGCAGCAGGTCGAGCTGGTCTGCGGCCTCGCGCGCGGCGCCGCTCGGCGGCGCTGCCGGTCCGCGCCGGCTGGCGCGGGCGTCGATCGACGATCTTGTTCTGCTCGCTGGTACTCGCGAGCGCGGCCCGGTACAGGCTCGCGCCAGCGGTCGCAGGCGCCGTCGAACGCGTCGCGGCGCCGGCGCGACCTGGTCGTCGACCCAGCCGTCGTACCACCAGGCCGGCCGTCGCCGCGGTCGTCCCAGGTCGGCGCGCAGGTCGGCGAGCACGCGCTCGGCGCGGTCGGCTGCGCGCGCCGGGCGCCGCCGGGTCGGTCAGTGCCGCGCCAGACGTCGGGCAGGATCGTCAGGCGTCGGGCTGTCCCCGCCGGCGTCGACGCAGGTCGGCGAGTCGAGCGCCTGCAGCGACTCGTCCGGTCTCGGCCAGCCAGATGGCGTGGACGTGGGCGCGGACGAGGTCCTCGTTGCGCCAGGTCGAGCCGCGGCGGCGACGACCGGCCCGGCGACCATGTCGCGGGGCGGCGGAAGTAGTAGCTGTCGTGGGCGTTGCCGGTGGCGCAGTAGGTGAAGACGAGCGCCGGCTGGCCGGAGCGGCCGGCCCGGCCGGAGCGCTGGGCGTAGTTCGCCGGCGTCGGCGGCACGTTGCGCAGCCGACGACGTTGAGGCTGGCGATGTCGACGCCGAGCTCCATCGTCGGCGAGCAGTACAGCACCGGCAGGCTGCCCGTCGCGGAAGCGCTCCTCGCGCTCCTCGCCGCTCGTCGGCGGGCACCTGCGCGGTGTGCTCGCGCGGCGTGCAGCCCGGCCAGCGCCGCGGCGACGTCGCGGTAGAGGTCGCGGAAGAACGGGTTGACCCGCGGCGCCGGCTTCGCCGTCGAGCGGACCGGCGGATCGGGTCGTGGCGCCGCGTCGTCGCCGTCGCCGGCCACGCCAGCGCAGCGCGGACGGCCTTGAGCCGGTACCCGGGGACGCCGCTCGCTCCGGTCGACCGTCGCGACGGTCAGCAGCCCGCCTCGTCGAGCACCGCGCAGCAGGTCGGCGATGACCTGCTGGGCGTCGTCGGTCGTCAGCGTCGCGCGCCGAGCCCGACGGCCGTCGCGGCGCAGGTAGCGGCCGAACGCCGCCGCGGCCGGACAGGATCAGGTCGCTGCGGCGCGCCGCCGGCGCGGCCCGGCCGCGGCGTAGCGCGGTGCCGACGTCGACGACGCGCTCGTCGTCCGACAGCGCCCACGGGCCGACGCAGGTGCTGGCCGGACTCGCGGCTGCAGCCGCTCGAAGCCCGTCCTCGGTGAGGCAGTCGACGTCGATGGCGCAGGACGCGGCGCAGCTCGTCGAGCAGGATCCGGCGCGAGCTCCTCGCGCTGCGCCGGCGGCGTCCGCGCAGCGCAGGTAGGTAGCCGTCCCACAGCGTCGTCGTCGGCGGCGAGCTCGTCGAGGTCGACGTAGTCGATCTGCAGCAGGCCGGTCTGCTCGAGGTTGGGCATGGTGATCCGCCAGCCGCGCTGGAGGTCGCGGTAGAGGCGGTACCCGAGGACGTCGCGCAGCGCCCGCTCGGCGTCTGCCTTGCGCGCGCGAACTTGGCGTCGGGGTTGGCGGCGTAGTCGGCGCATCGGCAGGCCGAGCGCGTCGGTGACCCGCTGCGCGACGATCTCGTGGGTCAGCCCGCCGGGGCCGGCGGCGGCGGCGCGGTAGAGCGCGCCGCGCAGCGGGCCGACCTGGACGAAGTCGTTGAAGTGGCCGGCCTGCAGGGAGGCGTCCTGGCGGTTGTCGGTGAAGGTGAGCAGCTTGCGCGCCTCGGCGTCGAGCTCGTCGGCGGCGACCGCGCGCAGGCGAGCGGACGATCGCTGGCGCTGACCACGGTGACGGCCGACGACCGGCCCTCCGCGCCGAGGGTGGCCAGCTTGGCGAAGTCGTTGCCCGCGGACCTGCTCGTAGGAGACCCCGCAGCGCAGGCAGAACGCGAACGGGGTCGGGACGAACCACGCCTGCAGTCCGGCGCCGCGTCGGGTCGATCGCTGCCGTCCGGCGCGGACGCAGACCTCGTCCGGGCAGGTACTTCCGCTTGCTGTCGCAGGACGTCGACCCGGCCGGTCGTCCGTCGGTGACGAGCCAGGCGTCGGGCAGCCGGCCCGTCGCGACCGGGTCGTCCGGCCACGGGCAGGTCGGACGCCGACGTAGAGGTAGCCGGTCGTCGCCGTCGCCGCCGCTGGCGTCGGCGTCCCGGCGCGGCGACGAAGACGGACGTGCCGTTGCGGGTCGGCCTTGGCGACGACGAGGTACTCCTGGCCGCACTCGCGGCAGAACGCCGAGCGGGCAGCAGCGCCTTGTCCGGGCTGCCCGGGCACGCACACCTGGTAGGTGCCGGTGATGTACCGGGCGTCCTCCGGCTCGAGCGACGACGTAGACGGTGTCGCCCTTGGACAGGAACTGGTGCAGCCGGAACGCGAAGACCGGGCGGCCGGTCTCCGGGTGCCGGATCCGCGAGCCCGTCCGCGAGGATCGCGCGGATCGCCGTCGCCGGCACGTCGTCGACGTCGCGGCCGGTCAGCTCGGCCAGCCGCGGCCGCGGCCTCCGGGACCGTCGTCGGGGCGCGCGCGCGGACGCAGCCGGCCCGTGCTCGGTCTCGTCGTCGAGGCCGAACGTCGTCTCGATCCAGCGAGCGAGCGGGTCGCGGCCGAACTCGTCGTACGGCCGGTGCCGCTGTCGGCCGCGGCGGCGATCGAGCGCGGCCGCCAGCGTGGCCGCGGGCCGGGCGGCCGTGGCCGTCGGTCGCGCGGGTCAGCGTCTCGCCGATGACCCGCTCCGGGGTCACCTCGGCGCCGAACAGCCGGGTCGCCACGTCGGCGACCTCCGCCTTGCTGCTCCGCGGTCGTGCCGCCGCCGGCCATCGTCGCGCGACGTGCCGACGCCCTGGAGGTCGTCGGCGTCGCACGCGTCACGCACCCGCCGGACCAGCAGCGCGACGTCGGCGCCCTGGCGGCCGCGGTAGGTGTGCAGCTCGTCGAGGACGAGGAACCGCAGGCCCTGCGCGGCCGCGCATCAGAGCGCCTGCGCTCGTCCGGCCGGGTGAGGATCAGCTCGAGCATCACGTAGTTGGTGAGCAGGATGTCCGGCGGGTCGGCGAGGATCCGCCTGCGCTCCTCGTCGCGTCTCCTGGCCGGTGTAGCGGGCGAAGGTGACCGGCTCGCCGCCGTGCCGGGTAGCCGAACCGCAGGAACTTCTCCAGCTCGCCGCAGCTGGCTGTTCGCCAGGGCGTTCATCGGGTAGACGACGATCGCCTTGACCCCCGGCGGACGCCGCCCGCCGTCGGCGTCCCGGGCCCGCAGGACGCGGTCGACGATCGGGACGATGTAGGCGAGGGACTTGCCGGAGCCGGTGCCGGTGGTCAGGACGTAGTTCTCGCCGGTCCGCGCGACCTCGATCGGCCTCGCGCTGGTGCCGGTGCAGCACGATCGGGTGCCGCCCGCTGTCATGCATGTCCGACTTGCGACGGAAGATCCGCTCGCACTCGGGGTGGAGGAGGCCCTCGGCGACGAGCTCCGGGATGGCGCCACCCGAGGCGAACGACGGGTTCAGGCTCAGCCACGGGTCTGGCCACTGGACGCCCTCGGCGAACTGCGCCTCGACGAAGGCCGCGATCCGCGGGTCGCGGACGGACACGAACCCGGACGTGAAGGCGCGGTAGTCCGCGATGACCTGCTCGTGAACCTTGAAGACGTCCAACCGCCACCCCCTCGTCGCTCTGAGTCACCTTATAGGTCCCCGTCGTCATCGAAGGCTCTCCGCGCATCGGTGACGGGAAGCGCGGGGAGGCCCTCCTCGCCGAGGCTGGGTCCAGTACTTCTGGCTGGACGACGTCATCCCACCCGCCGGCCAGCCGTGGTGGTTCGCCGGCCGGGACGACGCCCGACGTCACGTCCAGTGACAATCGGCGGATTGTCCGAACGACGGTCCGCGGGCTGGCCGAGCAGCTCCTCGCCGAGGAACTACCGATCCGCTGGCAGCACGTCCAGCAAGTCGCGGCCCGAGCGTCAGACCTGGCAGCCCAGGTCGGACTCCCGGAGCGCCCAGTCGTCACCGCAGCATGGCTACACGACATCGGCTATGCGACGCCGCTCGTCGAGTGCGGATTCCATCCGATCGACGGCGCGCGCTACCTACGTGACCATGGCTGGCCGGCCGAGGTCTACAACCTCGTTGCCCACCACACCTGCGCCCGCGTCGAGGCCGGCAAGCGAGGGCTCGCCGATGTCCTGGCCGACGAGTTCGTCGACAAGCCCGGCTTGACCCGGGACGTGCTCTGGGTGTCCGACGCCACGACCGGCCCGGACGGGACCCCGCTCACCCTCGATGAGCGGGTGACAGAGGTCGTGGCGCGCTACGGCGCGGGCAGTCTCGTCGCCGACTGCATGCTCGCCATCAAGCCGGCGCTGGTCGCGGCAGCAGGCCGCGTCGAGCGAGCGCGTGCCAGACGTTATCGCGCATAGGCACGTAGGTGCCATAGGGTGAGGGCCGATGGCCGGCGAGCAGCAGCGCGTGGCGGCTCGTCGCCAGCTGGGCGCCGAGCTTCGGAGTCTGCGCGAGCAGCGAGGCCTGAGCGGTCAGCAGCTGGCTGCGTCGCTGGGCTGGTCGCAGTCCAAGATCAGCCGGATCGAGGGTGCGCGGACCCGGTCGGAACGGTCGGACGTCGAGGCGGTGCTCGCTGCGCTCGACGTGCCTTCCGCGCTCCGGGTTGACCTTCTGACGCTCGCCGAGGAGGCTGCCGGTCCGCCCGAGGCCTGGCGCAACTCCACGCGAGTGGGGCTGACCCGCCGGCAGCAGGACTTCGTCAACTCCGAGGCCGCCGCCGTCCGGATCCGGCACTACCAGCCGCTGATCATCCCGGGCTATCTCCAGACGCCCGCGTACGCACGTCGTGTCCTCGAGCTCGCCGGATCGCGGGACGTCGACCGAGCGGTGGCGATGCGCATGGCGCGCGGTGCCGTCGTGGTGGGCGACCCCGCGCCGAAGTACGAGATCGTGCTCATGGAGACATCTCTACGCTGGCGTCCATTCGCTACTGACCTCATGGCAGAACAGCTCGATGTACTCGCGCAAGTGGCGCGGCGCAAGAACGTGGACCTGCGCGTGATCAGTCTTGACGTCGAGCAGACGGCGTACGTGCAGCACCCCTTCGTCGTCTACGACTTCGAGGCCGCCCCGTCTGAGGTCATCGTTGAGGCCACGCATGCGGACACCCGACTGACCGATGCCGATGACGTCCGATCCTACGTCGACTGTTTCGACCGCCTCGCCAGGACGGCCTTGTCCCCGACCCTGTCGATGCGGTTGATTCGCTTCGTGGCCCAGGAGATGCACGCCCACCCCACGTCCGCGGAGGGACGATGAACAAGCAGCTCGACTGGAAGAACGCCGGCTGGAAGAAGTCGGTACACAGCGGCGACGGCGGATGCGTCGAGGTCGCCTTCCTCGGCGACGCGATCGGCGTCCGGGACAGCAAGAACAAGGACGGCGCCGTGCTGACCTTCAACAGCCGCGAGTGGGGCGCCTTCCTCGCCGGCGCCCGGGACGGCGAGTTCGACCGCTGAGCACGTCGGGCGGGGCCGGTGCCGCCGGCCCCGCCCATCACGTCTGAGTCACTGGGGGAGGGAGCGTGACCGTGTCGGACGAGCGCGCGTCCGAGACGCCGACCCGTCTTCCTCGCGCGTTTGGCGCCCTATGGGCGTCGATGGCGGTCTCTAGCATCGGCGACGGCGCGCTCACCGCCGCGATGCCCCTCCTCGCGGCATACCTCACGCGGGATCCGCTCGGCGTCGCCGTCGTCAGCGTCGCGACGTCCCTGCCCTGGTTCCTCGTCGGCGTGTTCGCCGGCGCGTGGGTCGACCGGCTCCCCAGACGGGCTGTCATGGTCGTGGCGGACGTCGTGCGTGCGGTCGCGCTCGTCGCGCTCGTCGTCCTCATCGCGCTCGGGCTGGCCTCGATCCCGGCGCTGGCCGTGCTCGCGTTCCTGCTCACCTCTGGCCAGGTCTTCTTCGACGCGGCGGCCCAGGCGGCTCTGCCGCAGGTCCTCGGCCGGGACGCCGCCGTCCTCGGAAAGGCGAACGGCCGACTCTTCGCGACGCAAACAATCGGCGCCACCCTCGCCGGCCCGCCGATCGGTGGCGCCGTCTTCGGAGTCGCCCCATGGGCGCCCTTCGCGATCGACGCGGCATCGTTCGCGGCCTCGGCCGGGCTCGTCGCGGGCGTCCCACGGGCGCCGGCACCCGAGGGCGGTGACCGGCTCTCCATTCGCGAAAGCATTCGGGAGGGCTTCGCCTACCTCTTGCACAGCCGGCGGCTTCTAACGCTCTCCGTCGCGCTGACCGCGTTCAACGTTGCCTTCAACCTCGCCGACGCCACGCTCGTCTTGTACGCCCAGGAGTACCTGGGCGTCACGGACGGCCCCTTCGGCGTGCTGCTGGCTTCCATGTCCGCGGGCGCCGTCATCGTGGGAGCTGGTGCCTCGAGGCTTCTCAAGCTCCTGGGTGTCGGCGGCGCCGTGGTGGTTGCCGGCCTGGCTCAGGCCATCGCATGGGCAGCCCTCGCTGGAGCGTCATCCGTGTGGGTCGCGGGTATCGCGCTGGCGTTCGCCGGCGCATCCTCAACGCTCGTCACCGTGGCCGTGGTCTCGGAGCGGCAAGCCACCGTTCCGGACCATCTGCTCGGTCGTGTCACCTCAGCCTTCCGTCTCATCGGGAACGGGTTCGCACCTCTGGGCGGCGTCGCGGGTGGCCTCGTCGCAAGCTCGGCCGGGCTCCGCGCTCCCATGCTTCTTGCGGCCGCAGGACTTCCGATCGCCTTCGTCCTGATCGGGGCTGCCTTGCGGCGTCCAAGCCTGCGGGGGAGCTAGTCCCCAGGCGGCCGCCTCCTGGCGGCAATGTCGCCACGTTGCTGGAAGTTGTCGGCCACCGCGATCGGACCGAGTTGACCGCCGGCGCCCCGTTACCGCCATGCTGGTTGACCAACCGTGGCTCGCCTTCGTCTTGACACCGCGCATATGCTCGATACATGATGACTATGCACGGTTTATTTCGAGCATTCCTGATTGGCGCAAGCCGTCCAAGCCGTCGGCTTCGGGCCAGGACCAAGCAGCTTCGGGAGCCTCTGCCATGAGTCGACCAGCCCATGAGCTTCGCCGTCCTGTCGTTCAATCCTCGGTTCGCGATCGGTTCCGCAGGGCGTTTCCGCTCGCTGATGGGGTCACCTACGTGATTGCGGCCGGAGTCCTGGCCGTCGCGTGTCTGATGGTCGAGGTAGCCGAGCGGCTCTGGACCGCCGTGGCAGGTGCGCTGTGACGGCCGGTCCCGCTCTCCGGCCGGCGGCGGGGGCCTGCGAGTCCTGCGGGCGCCGCAAAGCCACCGTCCGGGTCCGTCTCGGGGACGTCGCGCCCTTCGCCGTCTGCGCCGACTGCCTGCCCGACGACCTCCTCGACGACGGCGTGGCGCCCGGCCGCGCCACGTATCGAGGTACACCGATGGCACGCGAGGTCGCAGCCGACCGCCTGTCGGCGCCGGTCGAGGACGACGTCCCGCCGCTGGACTGGTCCGGCACCATCCGGCTGCCGCAACCCTGGACGTCGATCGCGCAGCCGCTCGCGCTGCTCGCCTTCCTCGCGGTGCTCTGCGTGGCCGTCTACCAGATGGGCGGTCGCACCCGCGAAGCCTTCGTCGCGATGGTCGTCGTCGGCACGGTAGCCGCACCACTGATCGGGTTGCTGGACCGCCAGCTGCTGGCCCGCGCGCCGCGCTGGGGCGTCCACCGCCGCCGGACCTGACCAAACCTCACCGGCTCCACAGGCCCGGGTGACGTCCGGAGGACTCCCCCGCCCCGGACGTCACCCGGCTCCAACGACTCGCTCTCCAACTCTGGTCGGCGCGACCGCGCCGCGCCGCCAGCCCGTCACGCCCTGGACCGGAGCGGCGTTGACAGCCGTCTGTCAAGTACGCGCCCGTCCCCGATGGCCTTCTCGGCCCGTCTCAACCAACCCCTCGACCCAGGGAGAGTTGTCATGTTCTTCCGGATCCTGCGCGCCCTACGGCACCTGCCCTACCGCGCGCTGACCGCCGCCGGGGTGCTGCTCGCGCTGGCGTGGTTGACCAGCCACGTCGAGCATTGGGCACCGTTCACGTTCCGGGCCTGGCTCGGCGGGTTCGGGTTCGCCGGGATCCTGCTCGCCGTTTGGGCGGTGCGGTGGCTCGCGCCAGCGTTGTCGACGGGCCGGTGGGTGGACCGCCGCGACGACGCGTCCCAGCACGCTGGCGGCGTGGCCACCTGGACCGACATCGGCGAGCACGCCTCCGCTCGCGGCCTGCGCGCCCGCGCCGACCGGCTCCGCCCGTCCCTGCGGACCGCGTCGCGCCGGCAACGGCGCCGCACGCCCTTGACCGGGTACGGCGTCCCGCTGCTGGCCACGTCGTGGGCGCCGGGCCCGTCCACGGTGTGGTCGTCGTGCGAGGAGGTCACGCTGCGGATCGGCGGCCCCCGCTCGGGAAAGTCCGCCTCGTTGGCCTGCCACGGGTTGGACGCCCCGGGCGCGCTGCTGGTCACCACCAGCCGCACCGACCTGCTCGACCAGACCGCCGCCCACCGCGCCCGCCTGGGCCAGGTGCACGTGTTCAACCCGACCGGCCTCGGTGGCACCCCGTCCACCGTGCGATGGACCCCGTTGGCCGGCTGCGAGGACTATGGCGCCGCGCAGCGCCGCGCCGACGACCTGATCCCACCCGCCCGCTCCGCGGACGCCGAACGATGGGACGTCCAGGCCCGCAGCCTGCTGACCACTCTGCTCCATGCGGCGGCCCTGTCGGGTGGGTCGATGCGGACCGTCCTGGGCTGGATCTCCCCCGCCGACGCCATCGCCCGGGACGAGATCCTCACCGCGCTCAAGCTCGCCGGCGACCCCGCGCGGCCGATGCTCACCCAGATCCGGTCCCTGTACTCGACCAACGACCGGACCCTGACCTCGATCACCACGACCCTGCTGCCGCACCTGAAATGGGTAAACGACCCGACCATCGCCGGCGTCGGCGACGCCGCCCTCGACGACCCCGCGCTCCTCGACGTCGACGCCTTCGTGACCGCCGGCCGCGACAGCCTGTATCTGATCGGCCGCGACGGCGGCGCCCCGACCCTGATCGGCGCGCTGACCGCCGAGGTCGCCCACGAGGTCCGGATGCACGCCGGCCGACTGCCCGGTGGCCGCCTCGACCCGCCCCTGACCGGCCTGCTCGACGAGGCCCCGCTGACGTGTGGGCCGATCCCACTGCACGACTGGACCGCCGACATGGGCGGCCGGAACTTCACCCTGCACATCGCCGCCCAGTCCCTGGCCCAGTTGCGCGACGTGTGGGGGAAGGACCGGGCCGCCGCCATCCTCGGCAACACCGGCACCCTGCTGGTGTTCGGCGGCATCAAGTCCGCGGACGACCTGCAGGAGATCTCTACCCTCACCGGCACCCGGCTGGTCGCCCTCGACCCCGACGACAACCGGCCCCTGCCGGTGATGACCCCCGCTGAGATCTCCGCCCTCCCGGCCGGGACCGCGCTCGTCCTGCGCAACGGCATGCGCCCCATCATTGGCACCGCACCGATGATCTGGGACCGGCAACCCTCCCGCCTGCGCGTCGCCGCCACCCGGATCCGCACCACCGTGCGGGCCACCGTCCAGCACCAGCTCGACCAGCACGCCCGCGCCAGGGCCGCTCGGCCAAGCCCCGCCAGTGCAGGTCGGCCGACCCGACCCACCCGCGCCGCGAACCGGTCGACGGACGCGGCCCGGATGGTGAACGCCGGACGGCCGCACCTGATGGTCGTGCCGCGTGAATCGCGCGACGACGACGCGACCTCGGGTGATGTCGCGTGACCCGCCGGTCGATTCCCGCCGACCAGGTCGCCGCCCTCGCCCGGATCGTCGCGGACGTCAACCGGCTCAGCCGCGACGTCGCCCGCCTGAACGACCTGACCGTCGTCGTTGCCGCGCACGCCAAAGCCATCGCCGACCTGACCGATCTCGCCGACCGCCTCCACCCCGCCACCCGCGCCGGCGTGCCCGCGAGTAGCCCGCCAGGCACCTACCCACGGGCCGGCGATGCGGACGCCACGCTCGATGAGGACCCGGCCCCGGCCTGGCTCACCGTCACCGACCCCGCGATCGCGATCGCCTGGCTGAACGACCTGTCCGTCTGGGTGCCCGCGGTCTGGCAGCCCCACCTGCAGACCAGGACCCCCGGCTGCTGGCCCTGGCACCCCGCCGTCGTCGCCGAGCTCCTCGTCGTCCGCTACCAGTGGGCCGACGCCACCACCGACGGCGCCAAGCTCGACGCCCTCGCCGCCTGGCTCGACCGGTGGCGCCCCGACGCCGCCAACCGCGTCGCCAGGACGATGGCCGGCTGCGAACGTACCGACGGCTGGCACAAGGACCGCGGCCGCGAACACACCTACGACCCCGCCTGCCGCGACGAGCTCGCCCACTGGTGGGCCACCACCCACGGCAGCGACCCCACCCACCCCGCACCCGGCCTCGCCCTGGAAACCCGGCGATGACCACGACACGGGCACCCCACACCGCGGCCCTCGGCCGGGTGACGCCTGCGGCGTCAGCAGCGACCGCACCCACTCGCCGTCCGGGGGGCGGTAGCAGCGGCGCCACCCCACCGCCAGAGCGCCCCGGGGCACACCCGTCCGGCCGATCGTTCCCGCCCCGCCCGGCGCCCGTCGTCCTCACCTCGCGTGCCGGGGTGCCGGTCGCCGTCGTGGCCGGCCGGGCGTGGGGCGGGAAAGACCCGCTGCGCTGTCCGCACGGACGACCCCAACAGCTCTGGCACCGGGGCCCCTGCACCGCCGCCACCGGGCGCCTAACGGCAGCCCCCCAACAGCAGGGGGCGCCCACACCGCCGAACCCCCACGCGGCAGGAGCCACCACCATGACCATCACCGAGAACAGCGAGAGTCAGAAGAGCCAGACGGAGCCCGGGCGGGCGTTGTCCTCGCCGCTGGTCGCCGCCCTCGAGCAGGCGTGGGCGGCGATCCAGACCCGACACACCGACCTGCCGAACGTCGTCATCGTCCTGGCGTCCGGGTCCGTCGGCGCACCCCGCGTCGCCCTCAAGCTCGGGCACTTCGCCGCGATGCGCTGGACCCACGCCCAACCGGCCGCCGAGCAGAACGGCCGGCCCACTGGGACCGGCGGTGGGCGGGCGGTGCTGCCGGAGGTGTCGGCGGTGAGGGTCTGGCCCTGGGCGCGGTCGTCCGCTGCACCGCCCAAGCCCTCCCGGCCGCCCCCGCCGACCCCTCGCTCCCGGCCAGGACCGACGCCAGCGCCGATCTCGACCGCACCTGGTGTGCCGACCGGTGGGACGACACCGCCGACTACCGGGCCACCAACGACGACGTCCACGGCCACGCCCTCGACACCGCCGACAGCGACCAGTGACCACCCAAGGGACCACCCACCCTCGGGCCGAGGCCCGGAACGCGCCACCGCCGGCCGCGTACTCGACCTCCCCGCCCGCTCGATCCCTTCCCGCACACATCGTTGGGAGCACACCGCCATGACCCACTTCCCGAGGCCGGTCTCGTCGTCGACGACACCGTCGGTCGCCCTGTACGCCGAGCACCCGGACCTGCCCGCGCCCGCCGGGCACCTGTTCGCGTCCGCCTGCTGGCTCGTCGCCCGACACCCGCTCCTGCACCAGCTCGCCTGCCGCCTCCCCGGCGTCGTCGACCCCGACAGCGACGTCCTCCCCTGGGTCCTCGCCGACGCCTTCGCAGAGCTCGACACCCACGCCGCCGCGTGGCGCGACTACGAGCACCGGCACCCGGCGCCCTCCGGGTACACGGAGGAGGACGAGGCCCGGTACGAGGCGTGGCTGGACGCCGGCCCCCAGCCCTCCCCCGCCGCCGAGGCGCTCGGGGTGATGTCCCGCACCGAGGTCGCCCGGATACGCCTCGTCGCCACGTTCTCCGACCAGGAGCCGGTCGCATTCAACGTGCCGATGCTCGACGGGTTCGACCCCGCCGGCGACGCCCTCGTCCGGGATTGGATGACCGCCGTCCAGGCCTACCGCGGCGACCCCTTCCCGATCCGCCATGTCCGGACCGGCCATGACTGACCGGCCCCGTCCCGTCGACGACGGCGACGCCGTCGCGCGGCAGGTGTCGGTGGCGGACTGGACCGCCGGCTACGAGGCCGGCTGGACGGCCGGCTACTACGCCGCCCGCACCGCCCTCGACGACGCCGCCACCCACCTCGCCACCACCCTGCGACCCGCCCGAGCGGTCGAGCTCGCCCAAGCCCGCCGCCGCCCCGGAGTCAGCGCCCACCAGGAGTGGCGCACCGAGGTCGAGCGCACCGACTACACGCGCCGGGTCCACGCCTCCTGGGGCCTACCACCGCCAGAACACACCAACGACAGCCACGACAGCGACGACAGCGACGACACGGCCGGAGACGGCGACCGCCGCAGCTGCCCGCTCAACGTGACGAGATCTGGGGAGAACCGTTGAACAGCAACGCCTTTGACGCCTACGCGTCAATGAGCACGGCCCCGTCGGCGGGCGCGCCCTCGGCCGTGGTCACTGACCCTGCGCGCCGGCGCCGGCGCTGACGCCCGGCGCCGGTGGCCGCTGCTGCTCATCGGTGCGTCCGCCGGCACCGCTACCTGGACCGGCTGGGTCGGGCTCGGCGAACTCACCGGGTTCGGCGTGGTCCACCCGCTGCCGGGGATCTGGGACACCCTCACGATCAACACCGCGATCACCCTGCCGGTCGGGGTCGAGGCCTACGCCGTCTACGCCCTCGCCGTCGCCACCGACCCCCGACCCGTGACCACCTTCGCCCGCCGCTGGGCCTGGGCGTCCGCCGCCGGCGCCCTCCTGCTCGGCATGGCCGGCCAGATCGCCTACCACCTCCTGGACGCCCACAGCGTCCGCGTCGCCCCCTGGTGGGTCGTCGCGCTCGTTTCCTCCCTGCCTGTCCTCGTCCTCGGCGCCGCCTCCCTGCTCTGGCACCTCGCCGCACGCCCATCCGCGCCTCCCGCCCCACCCGGAGAGTGGCGCCGCGACGGCGGGGCCGACGAGTACGCCGCCCCCGAGGTGCCGGATATGGGTACGGCGGTGCCCGCGAGTGCGGCGGTGGCGGCGCCGAGTACGGCTGCCGCCGTCCCGGCGACCGCGTCCCCGTCCGTATCCGGAGCGGTGACGGGCGACGGCTTGGCGAGGGCCGCTGTCCCCGCAGCGGATACACACGCCCTCGACCAACTGCCCGTACTCGACGACGCCTCCGCCGCGGGCTCCACCCACGAGACCGAGCCGGGCGTTCGTCGCCTGGCTGCCGCCGACCACCGGGCGACGCAACCGCCCCGGATCACCGCGAGCGTCACCTCACCTGCGGACGACGACATCCTCGCCGCGATCACCGTCGGGCCGCGCACCGACGTCCCGTCGATCCGAGCCCTCATGCGCACCTACGGCATCGGCCAGAGCAGAGCGACCCGCATCCATCGCGCCGCGAACAACCACCAGAACAGAAGACGGCCGAAGAACGAAAACGAGAACGAAAAGAAGCACGAGAACGACGACCAGGAAACCCGACCAGAAACCCAGGAAGCACGATGACAGACGACACAGCCAAGATCGCCAAGGAAGCAATCACCGACAAGATCAACGAACCGAACGACGAAACAGCCAGAACGACGAGCAGAAATCACACCCTTGCATCACCGACCGAGTAGGCCAGCTCAAGATCGCTAAGGGATATTGCTGCCCTCGCCGTCCACCGCATTTCTCGACCACCGCGGAAATCCTCGCAGGTCCGATGCCGAAGTCCCCGCCACCTCTGCCAGCCCCGACCGGGAAGGCCTTGAGAGCATGCTGAGCGTTGCCACTGGACATTCCTCGTCCTACCTCACCGATCAGGTCGGTGCCGGCATGGAGTCGTACTACACCGGCGCGGTCGCGGCCGGGGAGCCGCCGGGCTTGTGGTGGGGCAAGGGCGCCGAGCAGCTCGGCCTGGAGGGCGAGGTCGACGCCGAGGTGATGCGGGCGCTGTACGAGCAGTTCCGCGACCCGCGCGACCCGAGGTTCGCCGACCCCGAGACCCGGGGCACGGCAGCCGTACTCGGCCGCGCCCCGAAGCGGTTCCGTACTCCCGAGCAGGTCGTCGAGGACCGTATCCGCGAATACAGCACAGAGCACTCGCGTACACCCACGCCCGAGCAGGTGCAGTCGTGGCGGCTGGAGGCCGAGCGGGATACACCCAAGGCGGTCGGCTTCTACGACCTGACGTTCTCCCCGGACAAGTCCGTCACCGTCCTGTGGGCCGCGTTCACCCGCGCCGGTCACGAGGCCGAGCAGGCCGGTGACACCGCCGCCGCGGCCGCGTGGGCGTGGCGCGCCGGCCAGGTGGAGCAGGCGATGATCGCCGCCGGTGAGGCGGCGTTGGAGTACGTGCAGGACCACGCCGGCTACACCCGCGTTGGCCGGCACGGCGGCAAGGGTGCCACCGGCACCTGGGAGGACGCGCACGCCTTGACGGTGGCCCGGTTCCCGCAGCACACCTCGCGGAACAACGACCCGCAGCTGCACGTGCACCAGATCGTCCTGAACAAGGTCCAGGCCGCTGACGGCCAGTGGCGGGCCCTGGACGGCAAGTCCGTGATCGCCGCCCGGCCCGGCGCCGCGGCCGTCGCCGAGCGCGCCCTCGAGCTCGATCTGACCAACAGGCTTGGGATCGCCTGGGAGCCCCGCGGGGACGGCGTCGGCCGCCGCGTCGTCGGCGTCGACCCTACGGTCGAGGAGCTTTTCTCCTCCCGCCGGCAGGCCATCACGGGCAAGGCCGCCGAGCTCCTCGCCACCTATGAGGCCGCCGTCGGCCGGGATGCGAACAACCTCGAGCGCCGGATGATCCTCCAGCATGCCACCCTGGCGACCCGGCAGGCCAAGAGCCACGACGCCGAGTCCTGGACCGAGCTCGCCGAACGCTGGAACGCCCTGACCCAGACCGAGGTCGCCGGCGGGCTCGATCCAGCAGGCCTACGACATGCTGGCCGTCATCCAGGCCGGAGCCACGCGGCCGGGCCGCGGCGAGGGGACCCCGTTCTCCCGGCATGCCGTCATCGCCGGGGCGCTTGAGGCTTGCCACAGCGAGGGCGGCAAGGCCACCTGGACCCGGCACGATCTTGTCCAGCAGCTCGGTCTCGCGCTGCCCGACGATCTCGGTGACCTGCCGCCGGACGGCGTGCGGACGGTCCTCGAGGGCCTCGCCGACCAGGCCCTCGGCAGTGGCGACGCCGTGCAGGTCGTCGGCCGCGAGGTCGGCTCGATTCACGCCGCCGGTCGGCTCGCCGAACGGACGTGCGCGCAACATCGACCCGGCCACCGTCCAGTACGCCACCCGCGGACACCTGGCCGCCGAGGACGCCCTCTTGCGCGCTTGCGGCGTCCGCGGCCGAACCGCGCTGCCTCGCCCACGAAGTGACGGCCTGGCTCGACAGCTTCGGTACGAGCCTCAACCCCGCCCAGCGCGAGGCGGTCCGCGGCCTGGCGACGTCCGACGCCGCCCTCGCGACCCTCGTCGGACCGGCTGGCACTGGCAAGTCCTACGTCGCCGGCCTTCTCGACACCGTGTGGCGCGACCTCACCGCGGGGGAGGAGGGGACGCCTGGCGGCCGCGTCATCGGTGTCGCCTCCACCCAGGTCGCTGCAGACATCCTGCGCGAGGACGGCGTCAGCGACACCGCGAACGTCGCCGCCTTCCTGGCCGCCCAGCGGCGCCTGACCGGCGGCTCCCCGATTCCGGCCGACTCAGCGCTGCAGCTCGGCGCCCACGACGTCCTGCTCGTCGACGAGGCGTCGATGGTCGACACCTACGCACTGACCCGGCTGCAGGCCACCGTCGACGCGGTCGGCGCCCGGATGATCCTCATGGGCGACCCGCACCAGCTCGGCGCCATCGGCGCGGGCGGCATGATGCGCGCCGCGATCGACCGCGACGCCGAGACCTACACTCTCAGCCGACGTCCGCCGCTTCACCAACGAATGGGAGCGCGACGGCATCCCTCGCCCTGCGCGACGGTCGCCCCGGCACCAGCCCTGGTGACGACGGGATCGCCGCCGCAATCGCCGAGTACGACTCCCGCGGCCGCCTCCTCGACACCGGCACCGCCGAGGACGCCGTCGCCGCCATCGCCCGCGCGGCGGCCGCCGACCGGATCGCCGGCAAGGACGTCGCCGTCGTGACGGGCACCAACGAGCACGCATCCGATGTCGCCACCCAGGTGCGTGCCCTCCTCGTCGAAGCCGGGGTCGTCGCCGAGGCCGGCACAGTGCTAGGCCGAGACGGGACCGCAGCCGGTATCGGCGACCTCGTCCAGGCGCGTCGGATCGACCGCGGCCTCGGACTGGTTAACCGCGAGGTCTACGAGATCGTCGCGATCGGCGACGACGGCGCGTTGGACGTTGTCTGCTCGGCGTACCGGCCAGCGGCACGTCATGCCCGCGGACTACGTCGCCCAGGACGTCAGCCTCGCCTACGCCTCGACCGCCCACGGCGCCCAGGGCCGCACCGCCGACGTCGGCCACCTGCTTCTGACGCCAGGGTTGGATCGGGCCGGCGCCTACGTCGGCCTCACCCGCGGCCGGGAATCGAACACGGCCTGGGCCGTCACCGAGTCCATGAATCCCGACCAGCCCGTCAATGACTGCCCGCGGCTTGCTCGCCCGCGCGCTCACCGAACGGGACGACGCCCTCACCCACCCGTCGGCCGGCGATGACCGCGCCGCAGTCGACCTGCGAAGCCGCGGACGCCGCCCGGCGCAGCCACGCCGGCACCCTGCTCGCCCTCGTCGAGGAGGAGTCGCGTGTCGCCTGCCGGCAGCGCCTCGACGAGGACCTCGACACCCTCACCGCCGAGGGACTGCTCACCGACGCGGACCGCGCCCGCCTCGCCACCGATCAGGGCACCGAGCACCTGTCCCGGCTCCTGCGCAGCTTCGAGCAGGCAGGCCACGACCCCCTCGACGTCCTACGCGACGCCGTCACGTCCGGCCGCAGCCTCGCCGATGCCGTCAGCGTCGCTCAGGTCCTCGCGACACGCATCCACCGCGGCGCAGGCGACATTGCGACGCTGCCGACGCCCGACGTCACGGCCGAGCCGACCCTGCCGGCCCGAATCGACCCCGACCGGATCGACTATCTCGCCCAGCTTCGTCGACTGCTGACGGACCGCGAGCTCGAGCTCGGCCAGGCCCTCGCGGCATACGCTGCCGAGGCGCCGGAATCGCTACCGCAATGGGCCACCGAGGCCCTCGGTCCGCTGCCTCCGGCCGACGAGATCGACGCGGACACGGCGGCGGGGGAGACCGACGTCGAGGCGCTCCAGCAGAGAGCCCGTGCAGAGTGGGCCGCCCGAGCCGGACGGATCGCGGCCCACCGCGAGGCGACCGACTGGGACCACCCGACTCTGCCGCTCGGACGCTGCCCCGGCGTCAGCTCGCCCGAGAAGCGTGCCGCCTGGCACGCCGCGTACACCGCGGCCGGCAGGCCCGAGGAGCGTCGGCCGGAAGCAGAAATGACTGACGGGCGCCTGCTCGTGCGGCTCCGCGCCGCCGAGCGCGCCCTGACCGCCGCGCCGCCGTCCGTCTACGACGCGCAGCGTGAGCACCACCGCCTCGCGGACTTCGCCGCCCGCGAATCCGTCCTCGCGCGTGCCAGCGGCCGTGAGGACGACGCCGCCCGGCTCGAGGCCGATCTCGTCCACCACCGCGAGCACGCAACCCGATTCGACGAGGCCGCACACGCCCGCGCGCTCTGGCTCATCGAGCACTCGGAAACCCTCTCGGCCGGCGACGCCGCCCGCGAGGAGCTCACACGGCGCGGGATCACGCCCGGTAGAGAACCCGACCGCGTCACCGCGCAGGAGTGGCTCCAGGCAGACGCCGAGGCCCGCGCAGCGGACGACGCACATCGCACCATCACCGAGGCCGACCTCGCCGACCAGCGCGAAGCGGAGCAGACCGCGGCAGCAACGACGGCGGACGCCGTCGACACCCGACACCAGGAGCGCGCCATGGCAAGCGCTTCCCGCACCGCAGGGAAGCGAGAGATCGGTGGCGGCTTCACCCGGTCCGAACTCGATCTCATCCACGCCATGGCCAAGGCCAACGGCACGGCCGTCAACATCTGCAGCACCGTCGTCCCCGACGGCACCTTCCCACCCAGCCCGGACGGGCGCCCGCGACGCGAGGTCGCACAACTCCTGCAGAGTCTCCAACGCGAGCGGATGTTGGACTCCAAGTCCGCCGACCGCGCTGAGGCCGACCGCAGCGCGACGGAAGACCTGGCCCGCGACGATTCGGCAGTCGCGGAGCCTGCCAGCACTCTGCTCGCCCAGGCCACCGCTACCGAGATCGCGGCCGCCACCGCCAAGGCTGCTGTCACGCTTGATGAGCTCGCCGACTTCAAGTCGCAAGACGCGACGGCGCCCGTCAGCGACGCGGACACCGTGGACCGGACCAGCACTGCCGACGACGACTGGCACTACCTGCGCACCCGTAGCCACGGCACGACGGCGGGTGACGAGACGGCCGACTACGACAGCACCGCGGACCGCGACCAGGCGTACGAGCAGTCCTGGGACGACATGCACGACGCCGGAGATGTCAGCGGCTTCGACCTGGTGGCGGGCGATGAGTGACGTTTGCCGCCGACGACCTCAGCGGATCCGGCGCCCGATCCCGTCGCGGCCCGCGGACTCCCGGAGGTCGTCCGGAAGCGGTGCCCACCAAAAGTCCTCTGCGATGCCACGGGCAAACAACACGGCATGCCCAACGCCTAAGAGCCCGTACCACGCCCGTGACTGCGGCTGCGCTGACTGGAGCTGCGCCAGTACCTCGGTCGCTTCGAAGGACAGCACAACGTCGTCCCGCAGCCCGTTCGCGCCCAGCGGCATCCGCGCCCAGGACTCGCCGGACGGCGCCATGTCGCTCGCCCCGAGCGCCCAGGTCAGCGCCTCGTACGTGCCGGCTGCGATCCATGGCAGCCACTCGAGCACCGTGCCGGGCTCCGGTGTGATGCCGACATGCTGCTCCGCGCGGAAGTGGCGGACCGCGTTGCGGGCGATGTTCCAGATGTATGTCACGTCGTCCGCCGTCGGCCGCGGCTCGAGCAGGACCACCCCGACGCGGTGCGTCGCGTCGTCCATGTCGTCGTCCATGTCGTTGTCCATGTCGTCGACGTCGACGAGCTGTACGTCGTCCGCGCCGTGGTCGTCGTCCCAGACGAGCGTTCCCATGACCGGCCGGATCGGCAGCAGCATCACGGCCTCCTCCCCGAGCGGGCACCCGCTCGCGTACGGCGAGTCGGCGACGTCCGGCCCGCGCCGCCAGTCTGCCCGGCACCACCGACAACAGCGGACAGCTCGCCCTGCGGACACCCAAACCGGGTGCAGAGAGGCGCGGTCTACGGCCAGCCCCTCCGGTCGAGGGTGCTCCGCATCCCCTGACGGCGATGCCCGCTGGCGCCCTTCGACACCGCAGCCTCCGCCGTCCCTCCTGCCACACCCCGGGGTAGGCAGCTACCTGCCCGGACCGTCGCGTCGCCTGGACACGCACAACCCCCACGTGAGGAGCACACGATGAACGAGCCCACCATCACCTTCGCCGGCAATCTGACCGCCGACCCGGAGATCCGCTTTACCCCCACGGGCCGTGCCGTCACGCACCTTGGCGTCATGTGCACCCCGCGCCGGCAGGACCCTACTGGTGTATGGGTCGACGGCATCTCCATTTACTGGGCCTGCCAGGCATGGGGCGGCCTCGGCGAGCACGCCGCCGATTCCCTGCACAAGGGCGACCGCGTCCTCGTCACCGGCCGGGTCCGCGCCAACGTCTGGACCCCGACCGACGGCCTCAACGCCCGCGTGGAGCAGAAGCGCCTCGAGGTTCTCGTCGACGAGGTCGGGCCCTCGCTGCGATTCGCCACCACCAAGGTCACTCGCGCCACCCGCAGCTCCGACGGCCCCGGCGCGGCCAGCCAGCCGGCTAGCGCGACCGCCGGCTACGACGAGTTCGCGCAGCAGCCGTACTGACTCACACCGGACGGCACGGTCGCCCGGCTCTGCCGCCCACCCTCTCCTCACCCGACGGTCCTAGCAGGGAGTCCCACCATGAGCATCAACCAACCCCGCCGCCTCGAGCCGACCGAGCATCTCACCATCCCCGAGGTCTGTGCCGAACTGAAGATCAGTCGCTCGACCTTCTACTACTGGCGTCAGACCGGCAAGGCACCCCGTTGCGTGGTCCTGCCCAACCGCGAGGTTCGCATTACCCGCGGCGACCTGAACGACTGGCTCACCGCACACACCGAGGTCGCGTGATGATGGCTCCCCGCGCGACGAAATCTCGGCCGTCGACAGTGACCCATGACGTCACCTACGACGTGCGGGTCTGGAAGGCCCGCAAAGTCAGCGGCGCACGGGGCAATGCCTATCAGGTCCGATGGGGCGTTGCGAACGGCCAGCGCAGCCGGACCTTCAAGACCAGCGCCCTGGCCGAAAGCTTCCGTGCCGAGCTGCGCGCGTCCGCGAACCGCGGCGAGGCCTTCGACCTCGAGACCGGTCTTCCGGTGTCGATGCTACCGAGCCGGGCCGACGCCACCTGGTGGGAGTTCACCCTGACCTACGTCGACCTCAAATGGCCGGCCCTCGCACCATCGTCAAGGCGCTCCATGGCCGAGGCGTTGGTCGACGCCACAATGGCCCTGCTGACAGTCACCAAGGCCCGACCTCCTGCGGCAGATCTGCGAAGGCTGATGACGCACTGGGCGTTCAACTCGCGGCGCCGGGCCATCGGACCCCCACCAGAGCATCTGGTCGGCGCTGCGGCCTGGCTCGAGCGGCACACGGTACCCCTGGTCTCACTCGGCAATGCGTCGAACGCCCGCGCGCTGCTGGACGCGATCGCTCGAACGAAGAACGGTCGGCTCGCCGCCGCGACGACCATCGCCCGGAAGCGGGCCGTCATCTACAACGCGCTCGAGCTCGCCGTCGAGCACGAGCATCTCCCCGCCAATCCGCTGAGTCAGATCCATTGGAAGGCACCCAAGGTCCGCGACAGCTTCGACCCCCGCGCCGTCATCAACCCGCAGCAGGCGCGCGAGTTGCTCTCCGCTGTCGGAAACCTCGACGTCGATGCGTACCGCTCCGCGGTTCGCCGCACGGCGCGATCGTCCGGTGGACGGACTGCACCGGACGACGCTGCCCTTTCGCCGCCGCGTCGCATCACCGGCCTGGACGTCCGTGGCCGTCACCTCGTGGCCTTCTTCGCCTGCATGTACTACTCGGCCCTCCGCCCAAGCGAGGCGGTCGCGCTCAGGTCGGAAGACCTCGACCTCCCGGCAGACGGTGCCGGCGGCGACGGCTGGGGCTGGCTCTTGCTGTCCAGTGGCGATCCCGAGGTCTCTGGCGCCTGGAGCGACAGCGGCTGGCGCTCAGCCCGCCAGCTGAAGCACCGCGCAGAGGACACCGTCCGCCCGGTCCCCGCACCGCCGCCCCTTGTCGCGCTCCTCCGGCAGCATCTCGCCGAGCACGGCACCGCTCCGGATGGGCGCCTCTTCCGCGGCGCCTACGGCGCCCGCGTCTCCACCGAGTCGTACACGCAGGTCTGGGACGCGGCTCGACGCCAGGTCTTCACTCCCTCGGCCTACGCGAGCCGCCTTGCCCGCCGGCCCTACGACCTCCGGCACACCGCGGTGTCGACGTGGCTCGCGGCGGGGCGTCGACTCGACGCAGATCGCCGCGTGGGCCGGGCACTCGGTCGCTGTCCTGCACCGGGTCTACGCCCACACGCTCAGCGGCCGCGAGAGCACGGCCAAGGCCAGGGTCGGGGCGGTCCTGGGGCTGCCACGGGGCTAGTGAACCTAAGCGAAGTCACAAGGAAAGCCACCGGCGGCTCTCGTTACCGGACGCCGCGACAAGGACCATTGCAGGGGCCCTTCTCGACCAGTTCGGCGCAGCGTCGCCGACTACCGGAGCCAGGCGACGGCACCCGTGGCTGCCGGGCGGGAACCGTCGGCGCGTTCGGCGGCCTCGACCCAGTTCCGCAGCGTCGTCGGGTTCAGGTCCAACTGGACGCCGACATGCCGCCGCGCCCCGAGCTTGGACTCCCCGGCCTCCTCGAGCTTGTCCCGGTACATCCGCACCGCCCGAGCCCTGGACTCCTCGTCGAACTTCCTCGGTGCTGGCATGCCGCAAGTCTCCCTGCTGGATCAGCACCTCCGGGAGACCCCGGGTTCATGTCAATAAGCGGCGCACCTAACGGTCGCCAGTGCACACAAGTGCCCGATCATTGACATGGCCGAGCCTTTGACAGCTGTCCAGCCGGCCAGCGCCAGCCAGCCAAGCGGCAGCCGGCCAGCGCCAGCCAGCCAAGCGGCAGCCGGCCAGCGCCAGCCAGCCAAGCGGCAGCCGGCCAGCGCCAGCCAGCCAAGCGGCAGCCGGCCAGCGCCAGCCAGCCAAGCGGCAGCCGGCCAGCGCCAGCCAGCCAAGCGGCAGCCGGCCGGCGGCGAGCTGGCCAGTGCCAGCCAGCCAGTGCATTGCACACAGATGGGTGATCCCTGCTGCGTCAGGTCGCCGCATGTCAATAAACGGCACACGCAACGGTCGCCAGTGCACACAAGTGCCCGATCATTGACATGGCCGAGCCCTAACGGCTGTCCAGCCGGCGCCGGTCACGCGCCAGCCGGTCACGCGCCAGCCGGTCACGCGCCAGCCGGTCACGCGGCGGCGAGTCGGCCGGCGCCAGCCAGTGCATTGCACACAGATGGGTGATCCCTGCTGCGTCAGGCCGCCGCATGTCAATAAACGGCACACGCAACGGTCTCCAGTGCACACAAGTGACCGATCATTGACATGACCGAGCCCTGACAGTCGTCCAGGCACCCGCCGGCCCCAGCGCCAGCCAGCCAGCCAGCGCCAGCAAGTGCATTGCACACAGATGGGTGATCCCTGCTGCGTCAGGTCGCCGCATGTCAATAAACGGCACACGCAACGGTCTCCAGTGCACACAAGCGCCCGATCATTGACTTGACTCATGTGCTGAGTTCACACAAGTGGCCAATGTGTGACATCGCATGTACACTCTTCTCGTGGACCTAGCACTCTTCGACCGCGAGACAGCTCCCGGTGACCTGGTGCCCATCAGCGGCACGGACCCGCTGCGGGGAGAGTGGACCCATAGAGCCTTCGTTCCCCACCCCCTCCCGCGCGACACACCCGCCTTGACGGCGCCGACGTTCCGAGTTGTCGCCGACTGTCGCGCCGCACTTGCGGCCCTCGACAGCACGGCAAGACGGCTTCCGAACCCTCGCCTATTCAGACGCCCTGCGCTACAAGCCGAGGCGCAGAGCACCTCGGCGCTCGAGGGCACCTACGCTCCCCTTGTCGAAGTCCTAGTGGCCGATGAGGAGCGGCCACCCAACGTCGACTTCAGGGAGATCCTTAACTACGTGAGCATGGCCGACACTGCCCTCCGATGGGTGGAGGATGGCCGCCCGCTTACCGTCAGTATGTTGACCGAGCTACAGGCAATCCTCGTTTCACGGACTCGCGCAGAGAACGCGGAATCTGGTGACATTCGACAGCACCAGGTCGTAATTGGGAGACGCAAAGACGCCTCAGTCGACGAAGTTCCTGTTCATGCGGCCCGATTCATCCCGCCTCCGCCTGGCCTGGACCTTAGAGCACAACTACAGGATCTGCTTGATTGGATGACGGACGACCAAGTCGCAAGAGATGTAGATCCGGTAATTGCCGCCGCCATGAGCCATTACCAATTCGAGACGCTCCACCCATTCCATGACGGAAATGGCAGAATTGGGCGCCTCTTGATTGTTCTTCACCTACTCGAACAGGGCGTACTATCGGAACCAACGCTCACTGTCTCTCCATGGTTTGAGGCCCGACGCTCAGATTACTACGACACCCTATTTGCCGTCAGTACGAGCGGCGCGTGGGATTCCTACATACACTTCTTCGCCTCCGGCCTCGAGGCCTCGGCAAAGACTACGCACTTGCGCATGCTCGCCCTCGTAGACGTTCAGAGGGAACTAAAGGAGCGGGTCCGGCACTCGAACCTTCGCGCAGACACCGCGCAGTCCCTAGTGGACTTCGCGGTCGCGAATTCTTCCTTCACCGTAAAGGCCGTGCAGCAAGCTTTGAATATTTCTTACGGCCGAGCCAACGGTCTGGTGAGTCAATTAGTTGATCTAAACGTACTTGCCCCTGTCGCGGCCTCGTCTACGATTCGGCGATTTTACGCCCCGCCCGTCCTGAAGATACTGGCAGGATAACGGTTCCGACCTGGGTGTCGTCAAGTTCTCCGACCCTATCCACACGAGCACTGTGTCACTGCGGGTGAGTCGCTGCGGCTGACCCGCGGCATGCTGACCGGAGTGCGGATCACGCTCAGAATGAGATTCGTGGCGCCCGCGTGACGCGTAACCGGCCCGGCATGGTTCGGGATCGCTGAGGGCTCCGCGGACGACGTGTCCGAGCGCGCCGAGGAGATCCTCGCCGAGGGCCTCAGCCGCCGCCCCGCCTGACCCGCCTGCCCGCATGATCCTTCTCGACACGGCCCGATCGTGGCTGCCGCGCTGACCCCGCCACAGCGACCACCGGGCCTGCGTCGACTTGTTCAGCGCCGCTCACCTCGCCGGCGACTCGCTCCTGGTCCCCTCACCGGTCATCACCGAGGTCTGCTACCTCCTGGCCCGAGAAGCGGGCTCAGGGGCCGAGGCAGCATTCCTGTCTTCCCTCGCCGACGGGGACCTCACCGTCGTCGACCTCGAGCCCGCCACTGGCGCCGCACGGCCGGCCTCGTCACCCAATACGCCGACCTGCGCCTGGGAGCCGTCGACGCATCCGTCGTCGCGGTCGCCGAGCGTCTGGCCATCCACGAGGTCGCCACCATCGACCGACGCCACTTCAGCGTCGTCCGGTCCGGCCCCAGACACGTCGACGCCCTCACCCTCCTCCCGCCATGACCCGCCGCATGTTCCCCGGCAGACCTGGTGGTCCAGTCGTCCACGGATGGCTGTAGCAGAAGCCGACCGTCACCCGGCCGGGTCTGGCGCAAGTCTGGATGACGGCGGTCCGGTCGTCGCATCGCTCCAGGTCAGCGGGTACTTCCGGGAGGATCTTGAAAATCGCTTCGCAAGGTCCCACCCTTGCGACGTGGGTTCGAATCCCACGCCCTCCGCTCGGAGGAACATGGCTCTGACCTGCGACGTTGCGAGTTTCGGACCGCCAGGAATCCTGACTGGCGAGTCAGTGATCGTAGCGGTTCGCGAAACCGATGTAGCGCCGAGTTGGTGAGGCCTTCAGGTGGAAGGCCTCACCGCGGAGGGGGCAAAGCTGCTGGTCAGGCGGCTGCAGACAGGCGTGGCGCCGAGCGGCGAGGAATGATTCGCTCGCTGCCCGCGGATAGTTGATCCGGGCCGGTGGCGTATTCATGGCGATCTGGCGAGGCGACACAGGGCACGTGAGTGCCGGCGCTGCGCTGCTCGGCTTCGATGTCGGGCCGGTGTGGTGGCAATCCCCTGGAACCGTAGAGACTCCGGTTGATGTGATCTTGTAGTGTCGGCCCTGGTCTGGTTACGTCGCGTGTGCGGGCAGGCAGGCCCTGGCCTGCCGTTGGTGTGGCCTGCCCGGGTCCGTGGAGGCTGCGGGGTCAAGGGCGTCCTGCGCGACCGGCGCGGCAGCGGCGGGCGGGCAGGACGTCGCCGTGGCGACCGCGGTAGCGGCCCTTGAGGCCGGAGGGACGGGCCCGGATACTGCGCGACGTTGGTGAGGATCGCGCAGCGGCTCAAGGGTGTCGGGCGGCGTAGCCGCCTCCGTCAGGGTCTGCGTTCGGGAAGCCTCGCGACGGCGGCGGCGACGGCGCAGCTGGTCGTAGCTCTTGGCGTCGGGTCGGCGCCGGCCGTGCTCGAACTCGACCGGGGCGAGCATCCCGTTCGTGGAATGCAGCCGCAGAGTGTTGTACTCCTCGAGCCAGGCGATCACCGCGCGGCGGGCCTCGGCCCGGGTGGCGAACCGTGCCCGGGAGCGCAGCTCGAACTCCAGGGTGGAGTGGAACGCCTCGGCGACGGCGTTGTCCAGCGCCGATCCGGTGCGGCCCATCGACTGGATGATCCCCGCGGCGGCGCAGACCCGGGCCAGTTCCCCGCCGCTGTACTCCCCGCCCTGGTCGGTGTGCAGCACCACCCCGGCCACGTCCCCACCGCGGATCGCGATCGCGACCTGCACCGCGGCGGCGGCCAGGTCGGCGTCGTGGTGCTCACCGAGGGCGTAGCCGACGGCGCGGCGGGAGTGCAGGTCCAGGATCGACGCCAAGTACAGGACGCCCTCGTCGGTGCCGATCGCGGTCAGGTCGGACACCCACCGCTGATCGATCCGCGGTGGCGGAGCGAAGTCCCGCTGGACCAGGTCAGCCGGCTTGCGGGCCCGACGGTCGGCCTTGGTCAGCCCGGGTCGCGTGCGCTTGGGCCGGGCCACCAGGTGCTGACGGCGCATCGAGTCCGCGACCGTGTTCTTGCTGACCCGCCAGCCCGCATCCCGCAACCGGGCGGTGATCGGCGGGGACCCGTCCCGGCCGCCCCGGCGGGCGAACTCGTACGCCACCGCGGCGTCCACCGCCCGGCGGCGGGCGCGACGTAGCGACACATCGCCGTGGAACCACTTGTAGAACCAGGCCTGCGAGACCCCCAGCGCCCTGCACGCCACCGCGTGCGGGATGCCGTACTGCTCCCTCTGGGCAGCGACGAAGCCGGCCAGGCTCACCGCCCCATCGCTTCCTTCACCCAGAGGGCCACCGAGCGCTTGAGCACATCACGCTCCATCGCCAGCTCGGCGACCTCGCGGCGCAGCCGGACCAACTCGGCCCGCTCGTCCTCGCTCAACGCGCCGTTGCCGCGGTCGCGGGCCCGCCGATCCATCCCGACCCAGTTCCCCAAAGTGCCCTCGTTGATCCCCAGCTCCCGGGCCACCTGCGCGATCGGCTTCCCGGTCTCCCGCACGATCCGGACCGCACCCGCCTTGAACTCTTGATCAAACTTACGCCTCGTATCGGCCATCGCAGGCCCTCCCTCATAAGGGATGCCTCCACGTTACGAGGGGAAACCCCGCCGCATCCTGCTGGCCGGCACCACAAACCTGACGCACACCCAGTGCGCTCGGCGGCATAGTCGCGCGTTCCGCGCTCACCGCGGCAGCTCCGGGGCCAACACCGTGGACGCTTCGCGGGTACGTCTGCACCTGCCGCAGACCGGCAGGTGGTCTGCTCGAGAGCGCGGAGTCGAAGCCGATGGGTATCGGAGGCAGCATCTTCCTGATCGCCGCCGGCCTCATCCTGGCGCTCGGCGTCAACGCCGACGTGTCCGGACTCGACGTTCAGACGATCGGGTGGATCCTCGCCCTCGTCGGCGTGGTGGGCCTCGTGTCGTGACGGCGGTGGTCTTCGTCCCGCGCCGGCGCCGCATGACCGTCGTGGACCGCGGCGGCTCCGTGCCGGTGACGACGCCGCGGTGGACCCGCGCCGCGAGGTGGTCCGGGAGCGCACGATCGACGACGGCTCGTACTGAACCGTTCCCGCGCCACCCGTTCACCACCTGTTCCGCTCCGGGTCCGCTCCGCACCCGGAGTGAGGCTGAACCCGGTACTTCTGGCGCGCCGACCCGAGCCTCTGCCAGGGTGACAACCCACGCAGTCCGGACTTCGGGGGTTCTCGCATGCGCCGTCGTCGGATCCGTCGGACCCTGCTCGGCGCCGCCGTCGCGGCGGCCACCGCCTGCACCGCGGTGCCGGCCGGTGCGCTCACCGGTGCACCGGCCGGGTCGCCGACCGTTCCGGCAGGTGCGCCGGCACCGGAGCAGGTGCGCGCGCCGGTCCCGCGGCTGGACTGGCGGCCCTGCCCGGCCGGCCCGCCGGGCTTCGACTGCGCCACCGTGGAGGTGCCGTCCGACTATGACCGGCCGCGCGGCGCGACGACGACGATCGCACTGACCCGGCTGCCGGCCGCGGACCCCGGGCACCGCCTGGGGTCGCTGTTCGTCAACCCGGGCGGCCCGGGCGGCTCCGGGGTCGACTTCGTCCAGCAGGCGGCCCGGCTCGTCTACGACCCGCAGGTGCTCGCCCGGTACGACGTCGTCGGGTTCGACCCGCGCGGGGTCGGGCGGTCCGACCCGGCGACCTGCTACCGAACCGCGGCGCAGGAGGCCGCCTCAACACTGCTCGCCGACGGCTACCCGGTGGCCGCCCCGCAGGAGCGTCGGTTCCTCCGGGAAGGGCTCGAGCTCGCGCGGCAGTGCCAGACCACGTCCCCGGCCCGGTTCGCGACCGCCTCCACCGCGAACGTCGCACGCGACCTCGACCTGCTCCGGCGTAAGTATTCGGCCATGGCGTGGTAGCTACTCGGGCGAGGCTCGCGACTCGCCCGGGACGCCGGGGCTGCTGAGGTGAGTCGCCCGGACGTGTTTTGATCTTCGGGTGGGGCCCGAGTCGCTGGTTGTTGATGTCACCGAGGTGACGTCCTGGCGTGAGCGTGCCGAACGGGCGGAGGCCCGGGTCGAGGAGTTGATCGAGCAGGTCGCGGTGTTGTCGCGGATGTTGTTCGGCCGCTCGTCGGAGAAGGCATCGCCTGGCGCGGGTGGCCCCGGCGTGTCGGACGAACCTGGTGGGCGGGCTGGTGAGGGTGAGCGTCGCGAGGGTGGCGCTGACGGTGATGGTGTTCGGCCGAAGCGGGGGCAGCGGCCAGGCAGCCCCGGGCACGGCCGGCGGGACTACTCGCATCTGGACTCCCGGGAGGAGATCCATGATGTGCCGCCCGATCAGCGGGTCTGCCCGGACTGCGGAGCGGCGTTCACTGCGTTGGGGTCCGAAGGCAGCGAGCAGATCGACTGGCAGGTGCACCTGACCCGGATCGTGCACCGGCGGCTGCGGTACCGGCGGGCGTGCACCTGCCCGGGCCAGCGGACGGTGACCGCGCCGCCGGCACCGAACGTGATCCCCAAAGGGCGGTTCACGGCCGCGTTCCTGGCACGGCTGCTTTACCTGAAGTTCGTGTTGGGCCTGCCGGTGCACCGGATCGTCAAGGTGCTGG
Source organism: uncultured Actinomycetota bacterium (assembly GCA_963750565.1). Taxonomy (GTDB): domain Bacteria; phylum Actinomycetota; class Actinomycetes; order Actinomycetales; family Kineosporiaceae; genus R-H-3. Next base: position 51,476 of record CAVVRA010000006.1, read on the forward strand.
CCGCCGAGGGCCTGGCCGTGTCCGAGGGCACCCTGGCCGGGGTGTTGAAGGCCCTGGCCGGTCTGCTGGTCCCGCTGGAGAGCGCGATCCAGGCCCGTAACGCCGCCGCGACCCAGGTGCATGCCGACGAGACCACGTGGCGGGTCTACGAACAGGTGGAGGGCAAGACCGGCCACAAGTGGTGGCTGTGGGTGGTCATCGCCGAGGACACGGTCGTGTTCCGGATGGACGAGCTTGTCAAGTCCTCTGTGTAAGAGTCACTCGTGTCGGTTAGTTGATGTTGGTCAGTATGTCGGGTTGATGCGGTTGGGGTAGGCCTCGCTGAGGGCGTTGATCGCGGCGTTCCAGCCTTGGACGGTGCCGCCTTCGACGAGGCGGCCGGGGGCGGTGCGCTGGCTGGCGGGCTTGCCGCGGTCCTTCTCGCGGGCGCGTGCCCGCTTGTCCTCGATGTCGCGGATGGCCAGCCAGAGCAGCTTGATGACGGCCTGGTCGTTCGGGAAGTGGCCCCGGTTCTTGATGATCTTTCGGAGCTGGTAGTTCAGCGACTCGAGGCTGTTCGTCGTGTAGATCACCTTCCTTACTGCGGGTGGGAAGGCCAGGAACGGGATGAACCGGTCCCAGGCCCGTTCCCAGACCGCGATCGCGGCGGGGTACTTGCGCCCCAGCGGGGAGTCGGCCAGCTCGAGCAGGGCCAGCTGGGCGGCGTCAGGGGTCGCGGCGGTGTAGACGGTCTTGAGGGCGGCGCAGAACTTCTTGCGGTCGGCGTAGGACACGTACCGGGTGGCGGCCCGGATCAGGTGCACCACGCAGGTCTGCACCACGGTGAGCGGGAAGGTGGCCTCGATCGCCTCGGGCAGGCCGGTCAGCCCGTCGCAGCAGGCGATGAGGATGTCCCGCACGCCGCGGTTGGCCAGCTCGGCGCACACCTGGGCCCAGAAGCTGGCGCCCTCGGCCGACTGGACCCAGATCCCCAGCACGTGCTTGACCCCGTCGGTGTCCACCCCGACCGCGATGTGGGCAGCCTTGTTCGTCACCACGTTGCCGTCGCGGACCTTGACCACCAGGGCGTCGAAGAACACCACCGGCCAGACCGCGTCCAGGGGCCGGGTCTGCCACGCGGTGACCTCGTCCAGAACCGCGTCGGTGATGTTGGAGATGGTGTCCCGGGACACCTCGGTGCCCAGGGTGCGGGCCAGGTGGTGCTCGATGTCGCGGACCGTCATCCCGCCGGCGTACAAGGAGATGATCATGTCGTCGAGGCCGCCACCGACGCGGGTGACGCCCTTGGGCACCAGGGCCGGGGTGAACGTTCCTGCCCGGTCCCGGGGCGCGTCCAGGACCACCGGGCCGACCTCGGTCTGCAGCGTCTTGGGCGTGGTCCCGTTGCGGGAGTTGCCGCCGTTGCGCCCGGCCGGGTCGCCCTTGTCGTAGCCGAGGTGGTCGCCCAGTTCCGCGGCCAGGCCGCGCTCGAGGACCGCCTTGACCAGCTGGGACACGAATCCGCCGTCCCCGGTCAGCCGCAGCCCGTCCGGGCCCACCTCGGACAGCACCTGCCCGATGATCTCGTCCGAGAGCAGCATCTGCCGGAACGCTCGCCCCACCGGCCCGGCGAACGCATCCGGCACCGGCGTGCCGGCACCGGCCGCCCTGGTCGCAGGCACCTGATCTGTCATGGTCATCTGGATCTCCGCCCCACCACTCGAGTCTCACCACGAGTGATGATTCATGAGCTCTCCGTTACACAGACCATCTGACACGCCCCCGCTCCGCCGTCGACGCGGACGGGTTCTACCGTGGACGGCAACCCCCGGCCGGCTCCAGCAGCAACCCACTGGTGCTGTCCTGCGACGGCAAGGGTGTCGTGATGCGCCACGACGCGCTGCGCCCGGCCACCGCCACCGCGGCCGCCAAGACCCGCCCGAAGCTGGCGACCCGGCTGTCCAAGGGAGAGAAGCGGAACCGGAAACGGATCGCCGAAGTGGGAACCGTGTTCGACGCCAAGGCAGCCCGGCGCACCAGCGCGGACATCCTGCCCGCCAACGACACCGAACGCGCCCAGGCCAGGCCTGGGCCGGTGACGTCGAACAAGTGGTTGACCGCCAGCGTCGTGGCCGACGCCGCGTCCGTGGTCGCCCAGATCTTCGCCGAGGCCGACCGCCGCGACCCAACCCACGCCCGCACCTGGGTGGCCCTCGTCGACGGCAACAACCACCAGATCGACCGGATCACCGCCGAGGCCCACGCCCGCACCCTGCAGGTCACGATCGTGATCGACTTCATTCACGTTCTCGAGTACATCTGGAAGGCCGCCTGGTGCTTCCACCGTGAAGGCGACCCCGCCGCCGAGGAATGGGTACGCCACCACGCTCGTGCCGTCCTGGACGGCAAGGCCACCCGCGTCGCCGGGGCGATCCGTCGCGCCGCCACCCTCGCCGGGCTGGACGACGCTCAACGAGCCGGAGCCGATGCCTGCGCCGTCTACCTGACCAACAAGGCCCGCTACCTGGACTACCCCACCGCGCTGCGCAACGGCTGGCCGATCGCCACCGGCGTGATCGAGGGCGCCTGCCGTCACCTGGTCAAAGACCGGATGGATCTCACCGGCGCCCGTTGGGGTCTCCCCGGCGCCGAGGCCATCCTCAAACTCCGAGCCATCCACAGCAACGGAGACTTCGACGACTACTGGGCCTACCACCTCGCCCAAGAACGACACCGCGTCCACGAGTCCCGCTACGCCCAAGACCTCATCCCACAGGCAGCGTGAGGTCCCTCCAGAAGAGCCGCACCCAATTGCTTCGGCGACCATCTCACCCGCACCGGCATCGACATGCCGACTCGCGAGCTGCTGACGTTCGCCATGCTCGTGTCCCTCGGCGGGTGCGAGCGCAGGTCAAGGGGCACGTGGCGGCCAACCTCAACGTCGGCAACGACCGCAGCCGACTGATCGAGGTCCTCACCCAGCTCATCCCCTTCATCGGCTACCCGCGCACCCTCAACGCGCTCCGCGTGCTCGACGAGATCACCCTTCCCTGAACGACTCCTCTGAAGGACGAAATGGACATCCCTGTGGCATCCCGTACCTGGCTCATCACGGGCGTCAGCAGCGGCTTCGGCCGCCACCTGACCGAGCAGGTCGTCGAGCGTGGCGACCGCATGGTCGGCACCGTCCGCGACACGGGCAAGGTCGGCGACCTGCTCCAGCGGCACCCGGAGACGTTCCGCGCCGATGGTGCTCGATGTGTCCGACACTCTTGCGGTCCACGAGGTGGTCGCCGTTCCTTCGCTCGGCTCCGCCGCATCGACGTGATCGTCAGCAACGCCGGCTACGGCCTGTTCGGCGCCGCCGAGGAGCTCCCGACGCGCAGGTCGATCACATGATCGCCACCAACCTGACCGGCTCGATCCAGCTCATCCGCTTCGCCCTGCCGCACTTCGCGCCAGGGCGGCGGCCGCATCATCCAGATCTCCTCCCACGGCGCCCAGGTGGCCTTCCCCGGCAACTCGCTGTACCGCGCCACGAAGTCGGGCATCGAAGGGTGCGTCGAGTCGGTCGCTCAGGATGTGGCTCCCTTCGGCATCGGGATGACGATCCTGGAGCCGGGAGGCGCTCGCACCGAGTTCCGGTACGGCAGTGCGCAGATCGCCGACCTTCTGCCCGTCCACGACGACACCCCAGCACAGCTTCCTGAGAATGCTCGACGCGGCGAACGGACTCGCCCCCGGCGACCCGGCACGCATGGCTGCTCGCATCATCGCCAGCGTCGACACCCAGCCGGCACCGCTGCGCATGGTGTTCGGTTCGCCGGCTCGCGACAGGACCCTTGCCACGCTGCGCAAGCGCATCGCCGACTTCGAAGCGCAGACGGGGCTCGCCGTGTCCACGGACTTCCCACCTGGCGAAATGACCAACCACAGGAGCATCACGGGCAGTCCGCCGAGCTCACCACGCCTGGTCGGGACGTACCCCCGTGGGCTGTACCTTCGTTGATGACGACAGGAGCACCAATCATGGACAAGCGCACCTTGGGCACCGATGGTCCGCAGGTCTCCGCCATCGGGCTGGGCTGCATGAGCATGACCGGTGGCTACAGTGACCAGCCCGACCGGCAGGAGATGATCTCGCTGATCCGTGCGGCTGTGGACCGCGGCGTCACCTTCTTCGACACCGCCGAGATATACGGTCCCTACGCCAATGAGGAGCTTGTCGGCGAGGCGCTCGCCCCGTGCAAAGGCCAAGTCGTGATCGCCACCAAGTTCGGGTGGGACATCGACCCAGTCGAACGCAAACCGACGGGGCGCGTGACCAGCCGCCCCGACGTCATCCAGCACGTCGTCGACGGCTCCCTGCATCGGCTCGGCGTTGACGCGATCGACCTCTACTACCAGCACCGAGTCGACCCGCAGGTGCCCGTCGAGGACGTCGCGGGCGCTGTCAAGGAACTCATCGAGGCCGGGAAGGTGAAGCACTTCGGCATGTCCGAGGCGGCTGCCGCGACGATCCGCCGGGCGCACGCGGTCCAGCCCGTGACGGCCGTCCAGAGCGAGTACTCGCTGTGGTGGCGGCGTCCCGAGGAGGAGGTCCTGGCCGCGTGCGAGGAACTGGGCATCGGCTTCGTGCCTTACAGCCCTCTCGGCAAGGGCTTCCTCACCGGCACCATCACCGCGTCGACCAGCTTCGATGCCAGCAACGACATCCGCAGCACCATCCCCCGGTTCGCACCGGACGCGCTCGAGCACAACCAGGCCGTCGTCGACCTGCTCGAAAGCCTCGCCCAACGCAAGCGCGCCACCCCCGCCCAGATCGCCCTGGCATGGCTCCTGGCCCAGAAGCCCTGGATCGTCCCGATCCCCGGCACGCGAAAGCTGCACCGGCTGGAGGAGAACATCGGCGCCGTCGACGTCGAGCTGTCGGCCCACGAGCTCACCGAGATCGACGACGCCGCATCCAAGATCCAGGTGCAGGGCGGCCGGTACAACGAGGCCGCGGAAGCGATGACCAACCTCTAGACGAGTGATTCCAGTCTTCGGCGGCGTGGCGGCTTGATCGACATGGGTGGAGGGCGTCCATTGGTCGGTTTGTGAAGACTGACCTGGACACCCTCCTGACCGCACTCTACGTGAAGATCGACGACGAGTTGAAGGGCCAGCCCCCGGCAGGGCTGTCCACCCCGGTTCACCGACGCCGAACTGGTCACCGTCGCCGTCGCCCAGGTCCTGCTGGGCCACGACTGCGAGCGGCACTGGATCCGCGCGGCCCGTAAGCAGATCGGGCACCTGTTCCCCTACCTGCCCAACCAGCCGGGATACAACAAGCGGCTGCGGGCCGCGCTGCCGTTGATCCAGCGGATGATCCGGCTGCTGGCCTTCGACACCGACTTCTGGTTCGACGACCACTGGCTGCTGGACTCCACCCCGGTGCCGTGCGGGGCCTCACGGCCCACCGTGCAACGCAGCGACCTGGCCGGATGGGCCGCCTACGGGTACTGCGCCAGTCACTCCCGCTACTTCTGGGGCCTGCGCCTGTACCTGATCTGCACCCCGGCCGGGATGCCGATCCTGTGGGCCCTGGCCAACCCGAAGATCGGCGAACGCGAGGTGCTGGAGGCGATGCTGGACCGCGACGCCGCTCTGGTCGCCTCCCGCAAGGGCATCATCCTGATCACGGACAAGGGCTTCTCCGGCACGGACCTGGAGGATCGGCTCGCACAGCAGGGCATCAGCCTGCTGCGCCCGGCCCGCAAGAGCGAGAAGAAGCGTTGGGGCGCAGCGGTCCTGAAGAAGATCCGCCAGCTGATCGAGTCCGTCAACGACACCCTCAAAGGCCAGCTCGACCTGGAACACCACGGCGGCCGCACCGTCGAAGGCGTCGCCGTCCGCGTCGCCCAACGACTGCTGGCCATGTCCGCGGGGATCTGGCACAACTTCCACACCGGCCAGCCCATCAGCCGCTCACTGATCGCCTACGACCACTGACGATCGGAATCACTCGTCTAGGAGGCCGCTGAATAGGGCGTGTCGTATATCTGGGGATTCGTCCTGATATACGACAATGGACTCATGCAGGGTCACGAGGTCATGGACCGGACGCTCCTGGATGCCGCCAGCATGGTCGGGCACCTGGTCGATCCGGGCAGCATGTTCGCGTTCCTGGCGGGCCACCGTGGTGAGTTGTTCCCGGACGAGATGTTCGCGGACCTGTTCGCGTCGGTGGACGGAGCCTCGTCGATCCCGGGGTCGGTGATGGCCTCGGTGATGACGTTGCAGACCCTGCACGACTACTCCGACCGGGAGACCGCCGAGGCGGTGCGATGTGACCTGCGGTGGAAGGTGGCCTGCGGGCTGGGGCTGGACGATGCGGGATTCCATCCCACCACCCTGGTGTATTGGCGGCGGCGGCTGGCGAAGTCGGATCGCCCGCACCGGATCAACGACGCGGTCAAGGCCGTGATCGCCCAGACCGGGATCCTGCGCCAGCGGCATCGGCGGGCGGTGGACTCCACGATCCTGGCCGATGCCGTCGCGACCCAGGACACCATCACCCAGTTGATCGCCGCGGTCCGGCGGGTGGCCCGGGTAGTGCCCGGCGCCACCGACCTGGTCGCGAGGGTGTGTACCGGCCACGACTACTCCACGGCGGGCAAGCCGCGGATCGACTGGGACGACCCCGAGGCCAAGGACGGCCTGGTCTCAGCGCTGGTCAACGACGCCACCGCCTTGGTGACCGCGTTGGCGGAGAGCGACATCACCCCGGAAGACTCCGCGGCGGTGGCGTTGTTGGCCCTGGTCGCCGGGCAGGACGTGGAACCGGCCGACGGCTCCGACGGCACCGACGGACGGTGGAAGATCGCCCACCGGGTCGCCGAAGATCGGGTGATCTCCACCGTGGATCCCGAGGCCCGTCACACCCGCAAGTCTCCCGAGGCCCGCCGGGACGGCTACCGCGCACATCTGGTCGCCGAACCCGGCACCGGACTGATCACCAACGAGGAACTGACCCAGGCCGCCGGACCCGACAACAGCGACCCCGCGATCGCAGAAACCTTCCTGGCCAACGACATCGCGGACAACACCCAGGCCACCGGCGCCGGAACCGAACCCACCCACACCGACCCGCTCAACAACACCGACCCGCAGGACACCGACCCGCAGGCGGACGGTGTCGCTGAGCCCGTCCGGGGATCCACGGTGGCCACCAGGACCGACGACGACCAGGCGGGGCTGGTCGAGCTGGTGCGGTCGTGGTTCGCCGACTCCGCGTACGGGACCGGGGACCTGCGGGCGGCGATCGCGGCGGCCGGGCACCGGGCGGTGATCAAGCCGAAGCCGTTGCAGGTCGCGGTGAAGGGCGGGTTCGGCGTCGATGACTTCATCGTCGACGAGCAGGCCGCCACGGTGACCTGCCCGAACCGGATCACCCGCCCGATCAGCCCTGGCCGGGTAGCCACCTTCGGGGTCGCCTGCCGTTCCTGCCCGCTGGCCGCACGGTGCACCACCTCCAAGACCGGCCGGAAGATCGTCCTGCATGAGCACGACGACCAGCTGCGCGCCGCCCGCCGGACCTGGGCCGCCGACCCCGACCTGCGGGCGGAGTACGCCAAGCACCGACCCAACGTCGAACGCACCGTCGCGCAGGTCGCCACCCGTGGCGGGCGCCGCCTGAAACTGCGCTACCGAGGCACCGACAAGAACAACGCCTGGCTCAAGCGCCGCACCGCCGGGCTGAACCTGCGGAACCTGATCGGCCGCGGCCTGGACTACGTGAACGGCACCTGGATCGTGGCCATCGCCTGACCACCGCCCCGGTCATGGGCCCAAGGGCCCGCTCCCCGGGGCCCACCGCCAGACCCGGGAAAGGCGCCGACCAGCCGTCAGCACGCCAGATCTGGTCATCCACCCCGGCAAACCCGAAACCAGGATCCCCGCAACCGCACACGCCAATCTGCCAGCCACCCAGAAACACGCCCTATTCAGCGGCCTCCTGACGCGCCTCCGCCTCCGCCGACGCCGGCGACCAAGGCCGCCGCCACACAGCCGGCTCGCACCTGCCGCTCAGCTCCCGACGCTCTGCCTGCGGGTGACCGGCGCGGCAGCAGGCGACGCTGAGGACGGACAGTGACCAGGGTGCCAGCGCGTGCGATCCGCGTGCAGCCGGAGATGGCTGACCACTGCCGTCAGCAGCACTCACAGATCAGGAGGTCATCACGAGCCGGCCGAGCTTGCGGTACTCGCGCTGGACGCGCGCTCCACGACCCGGTCCACGACCCAGCGCAGCAGCCGGCCGGCGAGCGCCTGCGGGGAGTGCGGGGCGCCGCCGACGAGGATCGGCACCGGGTCGCCGATCCGGCGCTTGAACTCCCGGACGACGCGCGTGGGGAACCGCTGGTCACCGGCCACGGACGCCAGGACTGTCGCCGCACGGCCGAGTATGTGGTGAGGCCCGGGTCGATCGACGGCGCATGGCATGGAGGTGGTGCAGGATGCAAGGGGTCAGGCCGGAGAACGCCGCCGGCTGCCCACACCGTGGTCCCATCGCCCAGGGCTATGTACGGGCGCATCGCCGCGTAGGCGACGGCCTCCACCTGGTGCAGCTCCCAACAAGCTGTCAGCAAGTATCACGAACCGGGCAGGCGGAGCGTCCGGGCGGAGCTCATGGGGAAGCGGCAGTCGCCCACTTGGTGGCTGGAGCACGACGACAGACCATCTACCAGGCGGCCGGATGCCCCAGCCTGTGATCGCGACGGTGCGGTTACAGATGTTCGACACCGCCATGCCGGCGCTCCTCGGCCAACACCGTCGCCCGGAAGCCGGCCGAGAGCGCCTCCCTTGTCGCGCACTGTCGATGGAGCTGCTCAAGGAGGCCGGTCTGCCCGACGGGGTCATCAACGTCGTCGACGGCGACGGCGCCGAGATCGGCTTTGTCGCCTCGCGCATCGTGACCTCGCCGCCGTCCACTTCACCGGCTCGACGACGACGTTCCAGCACATCTGGCGCACCGTCGGCGACAACGGTGTGGGGCTACCGCAACTACCCCCGCGTCATCCGCGAGACCGGCGGCAAGGACTTCATCCTCGCCCACCCCTCCGCCGACCTCGACGCGCTCGCCGTCGCGTGCGTCCGCGGCTCCTACGAGTTCCAGGGCCAGAAGTGCTCGGCGTCCTCACGCTGTACGCGCCCAGCGCAGCCTGGGGCCGGCGCTGCGGGATCGGCTGGTCGAGCTGACCCGGAGCATCGTCGTCGGCGGTCCGACCGAGCCCGAGACGTTCGTCGGTGCGGTCATCAACGGCAACGCTGGTCGCCGACCACGGACGCCAGGACTGTCGCCGCACGGCCGAGTATCTGCACGCCAAGCACGCCAAGGCGCTGCGCAGGCGCGCTCCGAGGGCCTCGTCGTCGTCGGTGGGACCACCGACTCCACGGGCTGGTTCGTCGACCCGACCGTCCTGGAGGTGACCGACCGGCACTTGCCGTTCATCACCGAGGAGCTGTTCGCCCCGGTGCTCACCGCATACGTCTACGACGATGCCGAGTGGGAGAGCACCCCGGAGCTCGTCGACTCCTCGACGGCGTACGGCCTCACCGGGGCCGTGTTCGCCCGGGACGAGGCCGCCGTCGCCCAGGCGGACGCCGCGCTGCGCTACACGGCCGGGAACTTCTACGTCAACGACAAGCCCACCGGCTCCGTCGTCGGCCAGCAGCCGTTCGGTGGCGCCCGTGCCTCCGGCACCAACGACAAGGCCGGAACCGTGTGGAACCTCATCCGCATCGCAAGCCCGCGATCGACCAAGCGAAACCACCTGCCGGTCCACGACTACCGCTACCCGCACCACCTGGCCTGACCCAGGTCCGAGGTCCGACCAATGGAACCGGACTCACCGACCACCAGGAACGACGACCGGTTTGCGACCGGCCCTCCGGCTCCGCGAGCCCTGAGCGTGAGGAGGCCGCCGATCGAATTCTCGAGCTGCTTCCGTCGTGGCCACTCCCAGCTGCCGATCGCCGAGATCCCGGCGATGGGCTTGAACAAGCCGCCCCCCTGCGCAAGGGTTCGAGATGGCCGACCCGGCAGGAGGGGTGAGGAGTGTCGACCCCGCACACGCAGCCCGCTCCGAGGGGCGAGCCCAGGGTGCAGCCACCCCTGTACTTCGTCTGCTACTCCCGCGTCGAGCGCGACCTCGTCGCCAAGATCGAAGCGAAGCTCGCGGCCCGGCACCGGCGCGGCGAACTCGACCTGTGGCGCGACGTCCGAAGCCTCGACACCTGGGAGGAGTTCACCCTCGAGATCCAGGCGGCCCTCCGGCGCGCGGCCGGCGCCATCGTCGTCGTCAGCGATGCCTGGTACCGCTCGGACTACATTCACCAGCACGAGTGGCCGACCATCCAGGCCCTCCGCGCGCAGGACCCGGCGTTCGGCATGTTCCTGCTTGCGTTCAACGACCTCGACCGCGACGACCCCCTTCGCGAGCGCAACTTCGTCAACGACCTCCGCGAGGAGCTGCTGGTCGGCTCCGATGACGAGGCCCGCGACCGGGTGCTCACGAGGCTCTCCGACCTTGTCGGGGCACACGCCCTGACCCGGCAGAGGACGCCGCCCCCCGCGGACATGCACGATCAGCTGACGCCGTCGCTCACCGTCGAGCCGCACAGCACACCGCCCGCGCCGCCGGGCGGAGCGATGACCCAGACCCCGGCCCCGACGCTCACTACCGCGCTGGACGGCGTCCCCGATCTCCCCGCCCAGTTCGTCGAGCCGCAAGAGCTGGCGACGCTCGCCGACCTGCTCACGTCCGGCCGACGAACGGTCGCGGGCCTGTTCGGCGAGGGCGGCACCGGCAAGTCGATCCTGGCCGCTGCCATCGCGCATCGCGTGGCCGGCCACTTCCCCGATGGCGTCCACTGGGTCACGCTCGGCGAGCAGGCTACCCGCGAGGACGTCCGGCGTGCCCAGGTCGAGGTGCTGGCCCGGATCGGGCGTTTGCCCGAGCAGCCGCCCCGCGACCTCAACGAAGGCACGCGGCTGCTGGTGACCGCCCTGGCCGGCAGCGCGGCCATGGTCGTAACCGACGACGTGTGGCACCCGTGGCAGGCCAGGGCGTTCGACGTCGTCCATCGCGACGGTAGGGCGCGCCTGCTGTACACGACGCGGTTTCAGGAGACAGTGCCCGCCGACGCCGTGACGACAGAGATCACGCGGCTCGGTCACGAGGAGTCGGCGGCCTTCCTCGGCAACCTGCCCCTGGGCCTACCCGACGCGCCCGAGGACGTCGCCGCGGTCCTCGAGGCAGCAGGTGGCCTGCGCCTGGCGCTGGCCGTGCTTTCGGCCACCGCCGCCGTGGAGGGCTCCTGGCGTTCGGTGCTGGACCGGCTGGGCGGGCTGGCGGTGCGCTTCGGCAAGGGCGACGAGGCGTCGTCCGCGCAGAAGGCGCTCTTCGTGGCGATGGACACCCTCGATGCCGACGACCGGCATCGGGCCTTGATGCTGGGGGCCTTCCCGCCCGACGTGGCGGTGCCCGTCGGCCTGCTGGCCGATCTGTGGGACGTCTCGCGAGGCGCGGCTGGCGCCGTGGTGGAGCGGCTCGTGGTGCGCGATGTCGCCGTCCACGGCGTCGACGGCGTGCGGCTGCACGACCACGTCCACGACTTCTTCGTGCTGCAGGCGGACCTGCCGACGTCCGACGTCCACCTCATGGTCTGGGAGCTGGCCCGCGCGCGGGCCGCCGGCGGTTGGGCCGCCCTGGCCGACCAGGATCCCTACGTGTGGGACCGCCTGGTCTGGCACGGCTGTCAGGCAGGCCTCAACCGGGCCACCCTCTGGGGCCTGGTCGGCGACCTCGGTTGGCTCGCCGAGCGGATCCGCCGTCACGGCGCCGCGGCGGCCCAGCAGGATCTTGCGCGGGTCTGCGACACCACCGCGGTGGGGCGCGACGCGCCGCTGAACCGGCTGCGGCTGGCGCTTCGCCATGGAGAGGTCTTCGACGCCGCCGCCCATGACGTCGGGCTCGTCATCAGCCTCGAGGTGTGGGCGGACGCCGTCGGGCTGGCCCGCACCCCGCCCCGGCGACTGCGGTACGGCTCGCTCCTGGTGCCGAGCTCGTCGCTGTTGCGCACCTTGCGAGGTCACACCAGTGAGGTGCTCGGCGTCGCGGCCGGTCCGGACGGGCGCCGCCTGGCCACGGCGTCCGCGGATGGCACGGCCCGCATCTGGGACGCGCGCACGGGCGAGCAGATCACCGTGTGCGCCGGACATGCCGATCAAGTGCGCGGGCCGGCGTTCAGCCCGGACGGACGCCGTCTGGCGACGGTGTCCGCGGATGGCACCGCTCGCATCTGGGACGCAAGCACGGGCGAGCAGGTCGCGGTGCTGACCGGGCACGCCGGGTCAGTTCTGGCGGCGGCGTTCAGCCCGGACGGCGCCCGCGTGGCGACCGCCGGGGAGGACAGCACCGTCCGCACGTGGGACGTGCGCACCGGTGAGCAGGTCACGGTGCTGACGGGTCACGCCGGTCGTGTCTGGGAGGTTGCGTTCAGCCCGGACGGCGCCCGCCTGGCCACAGCCGGCCACGACGCCACGGCGCGCACCTGGGAGGCGAGCACCGGGGCGCAGCTGACGGTCATGACCGGGCACAGCGGCCCCGTGCGCAGGGTCGCCTTCAGCCCGGACGGCGCCCGCCTGGCCACGGGCGGCGACGACCGCACCGCCCGGGTCTGGACGGCGGAGACCGGCGAGCAGTCGGCGACGTTCATCGGCCATGGAGGCGCGCTCTGGGGTGTGGGGTTCAGCCTGGACGGCGCGCGCCTGGCCACCGCCGCCCGCGACGGCATCGCCCGGGTCTGGGATCTCGACGAAGGGCGGCTCCTGCGCAGTTTCGTGGGCCACACCAGCGGATTGAACGACCTCGCCATCAGCCCCGACGGCACCTGGGTGGCGACCGGAGGCGACGACTCCACGGCCCGCACCTGGGCGACGGACGGCCAGGACGAGCCCGACACCTCCGTCTCCGCCGCCGGCGAGGTGCACGGACTGGCGCTCAGCACCGACGATCGGCACCTGGCCACCGCGATGGGAGACGGAACGGTCCGGGTCTGGGACGCCGCGACCGGCGACCCGCTGCGGACGCTGACCGGTCACATCGACGCCGCCTGGGCGGTCTGCCTGACCGCCGACGGCCGGCGCGCGGTCTCCGGCAGCGAGGACGGGACGGTCCGGGTCTGGGACGCCGCGACCGGCGCACTGCTTCACACCCTGAGCGGGCACGTCGACCAGATCTGGGACGTCGCCCTCAGCCATGACGACCGGCGCGCGGCCTCCGCGGGTGAGGACCAGACGGTGCGCGTCTGGGACGTCGACGCCGGCGCACCCCTGCGTACGTTGACCGGCCACACCCGTCAGGCGCGGACGGTCGCGTTCAGCCGGGACGACGCGTACCTGGCCAGCGCCGGTGACGATGGCACGATCCGGATCTGGGACCCCGCCACCGGCGAGCCGCTGCGGACGCTGGCCGGGCACGTCCACCACGTGTGGGACGTGGCCTTCAGCCCTCACGACGACCGTCTGGCGTCCGCCGGTGAGGACGGCTCGGTCCGCATCTGGGACGCCCGCACCGGCGAGCCGCTGCGCGTCCTGACCGGCCACACCGGCCCGGTCCGCGACGTCGCCTTCCGCGCGGGCACGGAGCACCTGGCCTCCGCCGGTGGCGACGGGACCGTCCGCCTCTGGGATCTGCGCACCGGACGCTGCCTGCTCACGCTGTCGCTCGCGTGCTCCGGCGCCGTCATCTGGCGCGGCGACGTCCTGATCGTGGCGAGCGGCTCGCAGTTCGCCGTCATCGACCTGCCGCCGGTGTGAGCCGCACCCGGACGCCGAGTCCGCGAACGGGCACTTCAAGGGCGGGGACGGGTATCACCCGGCGATGTCGGCGAGGGCCTCACCGCCATCGGCGAGCACCTGCACCGGGTCATGGCCACCACCTCGGGACCGGACCCCGCCCAGGGCGGTCGCGAACTCCGCACGCGGAGCGCCGAGAGAGGCCTTCACCGCGGTGAGGGCGTGCTCGCCCGGGACGCCGCGCTGGCGGGTCTGCCTCGAGGGGCGCCGAGTTCGAGATGCTCGTGCTCACCCTGCTCGCGCTGGTCGTCGCCGTGGCGGTCTGCTTCGTGCTTGCGCGTCGCCGCGAGCGCGCCGCGTCGTGCCGGTCATGGACGCGGTGGACGCCGTGGACGCCGTGGGGCGGGTAAGCGGTGACGTCGGCAGAGCGCCGTTCCCGGCGCAAGAGGTTACGCTGGTACCAGAGGGATCGTTCGGCGCCTGTCGGGACGACGGACAGGATTCCTCTTCGGGACCGTCCGGACCACGCGGCCCCCGCATCGAGCCACTATGCCCGGTGCCGGCGCCTCGCCGGCGGCAAGACGCGACCCAGACGCGGTCGCCGCTTCGCTGTGCCGGATCCGACGTACCTTCGGAGAGTCCCATCACGACATCGAAGACAGCCCCCATCGCCGCCCCGCAGCGACTGCCGCGAGCCAGGGATGCGCACGTCAGCTCCTACGCCGCCCTTGCCCGCGCGGTCCAGGCCGCGGGACTCCAACGCCGCCGGTACGGCTACTACTGGACCTCCTTCTCGATCGCTGCCGGCGCCTTCGCCGCAGTCTGGGTCGGCGTTGCCCTGCTACGGCACTCATGGTTCGCGCTCGTGTTCGCCGCCGTGCTCGGCGTCGTGCTTGCGCAGTTCGGCTTCCTCGGGCACGACGCCGCCCACCGGCAGGTATTCGCGTCTCCCCGGTGGAACGAGTGGTCGGCCCGGATCCTGTCCGGCGTGTTCGCCGGGCTGAGCTACGGCTGGTGGATGCACAAGCACAACCGCCACCACTCCGGACCCAACCAGGAGGGACGCGACCCGGACATCGGCCCGGGAGTGATCGTCTACACCCCGGCTGCGGCGCGCGAACGCACCGGCTGGGCCGGCGCCTTCACCCGTCGTCAAGGCTTGTGGTTCTTCCTCCTCCTGCCGTTCGAGGGAGTCAACCTCCACCTGCAGAGCGTGCGGCGGGTCACGAGCGGGTCGCCCATGCGGCTGCGCGCCGTCGAGGCCGCCCTTCTCGTCGCCCGGCTCGGCGGCTATGTCGCCGTGCTCCTGCTGCTCCTGCCGCCGGGACGGGCCGCGGCGTTCCTCGCCGTCCAGCTGGGCGCGTTCGGGATCCTCCTCGGTGGCGCCTTCGCGCCCAACCACATCGGGATGCCGATCGTCCCCGCCGCCGCCCGGCCCGACTTCCTGCGACGCCAGGTCCTCATGTCCCGCAACGTCCGCGGCGGACCCCTCGTCGGCTTCTTCATGGGCGGGCTGCAGCACCAGATCGAGCACCACCTGTTCCCGAATATGCCGCGCCCGGCCCTGAGGCGGGCCCAGCCGCTCGTCCGCGCCCACTGCGCGCGGCACGAAATCAGCTACGAGGAGACGAGCCTCGCGCAGGCTTACCTACGAGTCGCCCGCTACCTCAACGCCGTCGGCCGGCGGGACGCCGACCCGTTCCGGTGTCCGCTCGTCACCATGTACCGGGCCTGATGGGCTTGCCGGGCCGCTGTCTGCCAGTCTCGGGCGTGGTAGCGGCCGGTGGGTCAGCACCTGGCCTGTGAGTCCTCGGGTCAGATCACGCGCACACGACTCCCGGTCCTACGTTCGGAGGCTGTCTTGGGTCCGTCCGTTCGGAGAGACCCCGGTCGTCGTGCGCTGCAACGTTACTGAATCAGGCTGCTGGACCTGCCAGGTGTCAGCTGGTCGCCGACGGTCTGGATCCTGACCGGCTGGACGGGCTGGTCCGCATCGGGGTGGACGAGGTGTCGTGGAAGCACCGGCACAATATCGACCCTAGGACCGTCAGTGTCGCCCGAAAGGCGTCAGCGGCGGCGCGAACCGCTTCAGGAACCCGGTTCTCGGAAGCAGGCGTGGCGAACAGGTCGACTTCCTCGCAGGGCCGTTTCCAGGATGCCGTGCGCCTGGACGGCGTAACCACCTGCCGGAGCGAACCCGAACTGCGCCAAGGCGGTCAGGCCGACCCGGGCGAGTCTTCCTCGAGCAGCTCCCTGGCCGCTGCGGCATCGAGCCGGTCCGCCTCGTCCAGGACGTGGCGGATGCGTGCTGCGATCTCGTCGGCGGAGTGAAGCAGGTCCTCCGCCGCGGTGCGGTCGCCGTGCTGCGCCGCAGTGCGCGCCAAGGCGTCCAGCGCCAAGACCTGGGCCTCGTGATCCTGTGCCTTCCGGGCCTCGTCGAGAACTGCCGGCAGCGACGTCGCCACCTGCGCAGGGCTGTCTGCCGCCCGCAGTGCGGCGAGCAGACAGCGCGACAACAGGGCGCCGCCCCCGTCGCCGGAGGCGCGGTACCAGCGGTCGTTCTCCTCGAGCAGGGTGCGCGCGGTCGCCGGGTCGCCGAGGGCCCATCCGGCCCGGGCGAGGTGGATCCGGGCCGTGGCCGCCACCCGCAGGTCGCCGGCCCGGCCGGCGGCGTCGATGGCCCGCGTCAGGATGCCGACAGCTTCCTCCTGATCACCGGCGCGCTGGCGGACCCGGCCGAGGGTGGTGAGGTGGAGTGCTGACTGGCCGAGGAACCCCAACGCCTCGGAGCGAGCCACGGCTCGCTCCAGGAAGTTCGTGGCGTCGTCGAACCGATGCTCGGCGTCGGCGACCGCTCCGAGCATCGCCTTGGCATGCACCAGTCCCCAGGAGTCGTCGATCGGGGTCAGCAGCACCACAGCCTCGTCGGCGTCCCGGGTGGCTGCTGTCGTGTCGCCGAGCATGATCGAACCGAAAGCGCGTAGCAGCAGGCTGGCCGCTGTATCCCAGTGGAGCCCCAGCCGACGATAGGTCTCCAGGCTGGCCGAGCTGCGAGCCATGACCTCGACGGGCCGGCCCTGCTGGATGCACAGAAAGGCGAGGTGTCGGTCGCAGTCGGCCAGCAGCCGCTCGTCGGCCGTCTGCCCGGCCAGCACGGCGGCAGCGTCCAGGTCGTCCTGTGCCTGCTCGACGTCGCCGGCGGAGGCTTCCAGCCACCCGGCCAACAGCAGGGCGGTCGCCTGCTCGTGGTCTCCGGCCTTCGGCCGGGCAGCCTCGAGGGCGGCTCGGATCCGCGACGCGCCGGCCACGCCGTCGCCGAGTACCACCCAGGTCCAGCCGAAGCCGTTGGCGATCCGCAGCCCGAGCTGAGGATCGTGCTGCGCTGTCCACGCGAGTGCGGCGTCGATGTTCGCCCGTTCGGCACGAACCAGAGCCGCGCAGTCCGGTTGAGCCGCGGTCCGGACCGTGCTTGCGGCCCGGTCGGCAGCCAGCGCGACCCACGCGGCATGAGCAGCGTGGGCCGCTCCGAGAAGTCCGGCCTCCGCCAGCCGTTCGAGTGCGAAGACCCGGATGCTGTCGAGCAGCCGGTAGCGGGTGTCGCCGCGCTCGGAGGGCTCCATGCTGAGCACCGACCGGTCGACCAGTCGGTCGATCACGTCGACCGCAGCGGTGTCGGGCACGTCGAGGGCCGCCAGCACGTGCTCGGCGGCGGCGAGCGGAGCGCCCCCGGCGAACGTGGCGAGAGCCCAGAGCCCGCGCTGGTCGTCGGGGAAGAGCAGGTCGTAGCTCCACCCGATCGCGGCGGCGAGCGCGCGTCGTCGCTCGGGCCCTCTGCTGGTCGGATCTCGCAGCAGGGTGAAGCGATCATCCAGCCGACGCGAGATGTCCTGCACGGAGAGCGATTTCGCGCGTGCGGCCGCGAGCTCGATCGCCAGCGGTAGGCCGTCGAGCGACTCGCAGACCGAGCGCACCACCTCGACGCTGTCGTCGTCGAGGCTGAACTGTCGGCGTGATCGGGTCGCCCGTTCGGCGAAGAGCGTGACGGAGTCGTCCAGGGACAACGGGTTCAGCGGGTAGACGGTCTCACCGTCCAGGCCGAGCGGGGCCTGGCTGGTCGCGAGCACGCGCAGCGCCGGCGCCCGGTCGAGCAGATCGGTGACCAGGTCGGCGACCGGGTCGACCAGGTGCTCGCAGTTGTCCAGCACGAGCACCGTCGGGGTGCCGGCCAACCGGTCGACCAGGGTCCGCTCGCCTCCGGCGAGCTGCAGCGTCTCGGCGACCAACCGGTCGATCCGAGCGTCGCCGTCTACGGCGTCGAGCCTGATGAGCCACACGCCTCCGGCCGGGCTCAGGGTGCGGACCGTCTCGATCGCGGTGCGGGTCTTGCCCACGCCGGCAGGTCCGACCGTGGTGACCAGCCGACGGGTTTCGACCAGCTCGGTCAGTGCGGCCAGGTCGTGGGCTCGGCCGACGAGCGGAGTCGCCAGGGCAGGCAGGTTGCCGATCGTCAGCGCGGGTGCCGGTGGTTCGGCAGGTCCGGGCGCGAGCGAGGTCGCCTGGCGCAGGATCTGGGACTCCAGCGCGCGCAGCTGTGTCCCGGGCTCGATCCCCAGCTCTGCGACCAGCAGCTGACGCACCCGTTGGTAGGCGGCCAGAGCGTCCGCCTGCCGTCCGGCCCGGTACAGCGCGGTGATCAGGCTGGACCAGAGACCTTCGCGCAGGGGGTGCAGCGCGGTCAGCACGTCGAGGTCGGCGATCACGTCGCCACCGGCTCCCAGCTCAACCCGAGCGGCGGCGTGGTCCTCCAGCAGCGCGAGGCGCAGCTCGTCCAGCCGAGCGCGGTGTGGGTGCAGCCAGTCGCCGTCGCCGGCGTCGACGAGGATGTCGCCGCGGAACAGGGCCAGTGCCTCGGATGCTGCCTCCAGCGCCACCGCTGCGTCGCCACCTCGGCGGGCCATCGCCGCGGCCGTGGCGAGGGAGACCACCTGCAGGGCGTCGACCTGAGCGGCGTCCACCTGCAGGGAGTAGCCGCCGTGGCCGCTGCGCAGCCGATCCGGCTCGCCGATTGCCCGGCGCAGCTGGGAGACCTTGGACTGCAAGGTGTTCTTGCCGGTGGTGGCGGCCGCGGGCCCCCAGAGGTCCTCGATCAACCGCTCCGCACTCACCACGTGGCCGGCCTCGAGCGCGAGCCGGACCAGCACCTCCGTGGTCCGGCCCGAAGGCACCGCCACCGGTCGGCCGTCCCGCCGCACGTCGAGCGGACCGAGCACCCCGACCGTGAGCACCAGCCGAGCGTACGCCGCAGATGCGGACGCGTCGTCAGATCGCCGTCAGCGGTTCGTCAGCACCCGCAGAGACCGTCCTGTCATGCCCGACGACACCACCCACCTGATCCAGCGCCTGATCGGCGGCGGCACCGAGGCCCGCACCGCGATCCTCGACCGTGCCGGGACAGACGCCCCGCCCGAGGTGCTGATCGCGGCCGCGTTGATCCGGGGCGACGGCACACTGCTCGCCCAGGCATCCAAGCAGGCCCTGACCACCAGGGACCGGCAGCTGGCGGCGATCGCGGCCGCCCATCTCGACCGGGACGAGGACCTGCTCGACGCCTTGGTCCGTGACCACCTGGCCGACCACCCGGACAGCATCCTCGCGGCCTGGATCGCGACTCAGCACCGGCCCGGCCGACGCACCCAGCAACCCGACCAGGAGTGACCCCATGTCCGACCTGACAACGCCCAATTCGCCTTCCCGATCCGCCTCCGACGCACCCGACGCGGCCGCCGCCACCACCACCCGGGCGGTCGCCCGGTGGATGGTCACCTTCGCCGGGTTCCCGCTCGGCGGACTGCTCACCGACCTCGCCGTCGGACCGGTCGACAGCCCCGGCCGCGCGGTGCTCGGCGGGCTGCTGACCGGCGCCGTGCTCGGTGCCGTGCAGGCCTGGGGCCTGGGTCAGCACCGGCCTGCGCCGTCCCGCTGGATCCTCGCGACCGCCGTCGGCCTGACCGTCGGCCTGCTCGTCGGCGCGGCATCGGTCGACTACGGCACCGAGCTGTCCGACCTGCTCCTCCTCGGTGCCCTCTGCGGTGCCGCCGTCGGTGCCCTGCAAGCCGTGGTCCTGACGCCTGCCCTCGGGCGCCGGGCCCTCGGCTGGCCGTTCGCACTGGCCGGGATCTGGGCGATCGGCTGGGCGGTGACCACCGCCGCCGGCGTCCAGGTCGACCAGCAGTTCTCGGTGTTCGGCTCCAGCGGCGCCCTCGTGGTCACCGCCCTCACCGCGCGTCCTCCCCGTCCTGATCAACCAGCACGCCTACCAGCAGGCAAGGAGCGCGTCATGACCCGCCACGTCGTCTTCGGAACCGGCCAGGTCGGCCGCCTGGTCGCCGAGCAGCTCGTCCAGCACGGCGGCCAGGTCGTCGCCGTCAACCGCAACGGCCGGGCCGACATCGCCGGGGCCGAGGTGATCGGGGGAGACGCCACCGACCCCGCCTTCACCCGCCGGGCCGCGGGCCATGCGGACGTCATCTACTTCTGCCTCAACGCGATGAACTACGCCCGGTGGGCCGAGGAGTTCCCGCCCCTGCAGCGTGCCGTGCTGGCCGCGGCCCAGCAGGCGGGCGCCCGTCTCGTCGTGCTCGACAACCTCTACGCCTACGGCCCGACCGGTGGGCGCGACCTGGTCGAGACGCTGCAGTCGCGACCCACCTCCACCAAGGCCGCCATCCGGGCCGCGATGACCGACGAGCTGCTGCGGGCGCACCGCGACGGACAGGTTGAGGTCGCGATCGGCCGGGCGTCGGACTACTTCGGCCCCGGAGCCGCGAACTCGGCCCTGGGCGACACGGTCTTCGGGACCGCGGTGACCGGCCGCACCGCCCAGGTGATGGGGGACCCCGACCAACCGCACAGCTACTCGTACACGCCGGACGTCGCTGCGGGGCTGGTCACCCTCGGCGCGCACCCTGCTGCATCGGGGGAGGTCTGGCACCTGCCGGTCGCCGAGACCCGCACCACCCGGCAGGTGATCGAGCGGGTGTACCAGTACGCCGGGCACAGGCCGCGGATGCTCGCGGCCGGGCGGACCACCCTTCGGCTGGTCGGCCTGGCCAGACCCGCGATGCGTGAGTACCTGCACACCCTCTACCAGTTCACCGATCGCTGGGTCGTCGACGACCGGAAGTTCCGCGCCGCGTTCGGCGATCTGGCCACCCCGCTCGACGACTCCCTCGCCACCACCCTGCGGTGGTACGGCCACCGAGCCGCTGCGACGCAGCCGCGCCAGGCACAGCACTAGGCCGCCCCGGACAGCTCCGGACAGGTCGCACGACATCCCACCCGACCGAGAAAGGTCCACCGATGAGCACGCAGACCATCCGCCGTCTGGCCGCCGCAGGCATGGCGACCGCCGCCGCCCTCGCGATCGCCGGCTTCACCGCCCTCGGATCGATCTTCGAGTACCCGCAGATCCTGCAGTCGCCGACCGCCGACATCCTCGACCTCTACCGGGAGCACCAGGGCGTGGTCACGGCCTGGTTCCTCGTCCTGGTGCTCAGCGCCGCCACTCTCGCGCCGATCGGCCTGCTGCTCGGCAGGCTCGTGGACGGAGACCGAGGCCGCTGGATCGCCTGGCTCGGTGTGCTCGCCGCGACGGTCCAGGTGATCGGCCTGTCCCGCTGGGTCGTCCTCGTCCCCGGCATCAGCCGCGACGCCACCGACCCGGCCACGTCGGCCGACGCCTACCACCGGTTCGAGCTCTTCCACACCTGGCTGGGCACCGTGCTGGGAGAGACCGTCGGGTACGCCCTCACCGCCGGCTTCACCATCCTGGTGGCGTCGACCGTCACCCGGGCGATGGCACCGCGGTGGATGGTCTGGCTGGGCTACTTCTCGGCAGGTCTGATCGCCACCGGCGTCGTCGTCCCGCTCGGCCTGCGCCCGGCGACCCTCACCAACTTCGCCGGCTACGTCGGATGGTGCCTCTGGCTGATCGGCATGGCGGTCATCCTCTGGCGCTACCGGCCCGAGACCGACGGCTCGTCCGCCACTCGGATCCAGGCGAGGGGACCGAGAGCCTGCGACCTGGCTTGAGCCGGCGGTGACCGGGTAGCCCCCCCGCCCGAGAAGTCTCCCAGCCTGCACCAGACCGAGGGGCACAACAGGGCGTCAGGGGACGATGCCGTACGAGGCGAGGTTGGGCAGTTGGGCACAAGGTCGTCAGCCTCGGCTGTGCCAGGTTGGGCTGACTCTCCGGTCGACGACAGGGTCGGGCAGCCATCCTGTGTCCACGGATCAGCGCACGGGACGCACATGGACGTGATGAGAAGGACGTGACTGAATCGGCTACCTCGGACACCGTCCAGGCTCGCAGCGCTTACCAGTGCGATGGTCAGCGTTTGCACGGAGCGGCTGAGGTCTGGCCTGTTGTCCTGGCTGTCACGGGTCGCCACGCGTGGCGCTCTCGCGTCTCACCGGCAGGTCTGGGAGCGCGGCGCTGGAGGGGACCTCCGGCCTGGTGCTCCCGCGGTCGGCGAGCGGGCCGAGGACCGGGCTGACCGGTCCGCTCGGGGTAGCGTGGTAAGGCCGCCGGCGGCTTCCGGTGGGTGGTGTCCTGGGAGGTGGACGGGCGTGTTGACCGGTCATCGCGTGGCCTGGCTGGCGGCCGTGTTCGCTCCCGTCGTGGTCGCCGCAAGTCTCGTGCCGCTACGGTCGAGTGTCGATCCAACGAACGCCGCGCTGCTGCTTGTGGTGGTCGTCGTGGCCGTCGCGGCGTTGGGTTGGCGCCTGCCGGGGCTCTGTGCCGCGCTGAGCGCAGGCCTCTCGTTCGACTTCTTCCTCACGCAGCCATACCAGACCCTGAAGATCGACAACCGAGCGGACATCGAGACCACCTTGATCCTCCTCCTTGTCGGGGTGGCGGTCACCGAGCTCGCGGCCTGGGGGCGCCGACAGCAGGCGGAGGCGACCCGCCTGCTGGGGTACAGCGAGGGTATCCAGGCGGCCGTGGGGTCGGTGAGCGAGGACGCGCCGCTCGATGTGATGATCGAGCAGGTCTGCGCGCAACTGGCGACCGTGCTGCAGGTTCCGGACTGCCGGTTCGACTACGGCTCGGGCGTCTTCGGCGGGGATCGGCCGCGACTGCGTCCCGACGGTCAGGTGGAGGTCAACGGTGCGGAGTGCGACGTCGAGCGGTACGGGCTCCCGCTCAACCATGAATTGGAGATCCTGCTCAGCAGCGGCGGGCACTACCTGGGTCGCTTCGTCCTCAGTCCCAAGCCTGGAGCGCGTCCGGCGCTGACCCAGCGGCTGGCCGCGGTGACGCTGGCCGACCGCGCCGCTGCTGCTCTGGCACGCCACCGCGCCGGTGGGGACGTGTGAGCCGGGTACGCCCCGGTTCGCCTTCGTGTCGCGGCGGCGTGGGGCCGGGCGCGGTGGCTGCCATCCAGTGTCGGCGATGACCGAGGAGCGGACGGTGAGAAGGCGGTGGTCGAAACGCTCCTCACCTGTGATGTGACGAGAAGCGTGCTCGACGTCCGAGGCGTCGATGTCGGTGATCGCAATGAAGATCAGCGGGGCGGGGGACGCCGAACCTGGACGGTGGCTTCGCGGTAGGGCTGGCGTCGCGGTTGGCGGGGTCGTGCGCGACCAGTCGGAGCGTGCCTCGCATTTCGCGGCGCCCTCCAGGTAGTCGGCATCGCTGCGGTCGAACGTGATGCGACGCGCCGGAGTTGGGACACGCGGCCGGCCGTGAGAGGAAGGACACGACGATGATCGCGAGGATGAACGCCGGCCCGATCCGCAGGCCGTCGGGACGTTCGACGACGTTGGCCGCCGCGGGGTAGGCGAACGCCCCGGACACGGCCGCGAAGAACATCGTGAGCCGGTGTTGCCTGTCGCGGTGCATGGCGAGGGTGATGACGATCTATGCCGAGGTGATGAGGAGGAGGACGCCGGTCGGTGAACGCCTCGCCGACGTGACGCCGCCGCCACGAGAAGGACGTCGTGAGCCAGCCGGCCGAGCGGCGCGACCGGCCGCCGGCCGAGCCGACCTGGGGCAGCTGTCCGAGGTGCACTGAAGGCCGGGTCGACGTCCTCGTTGTCGCTGATGTCGTAGCCACGACCTGCGCACCGCAATGGCCGCGGCGAGCACCGCCGGCAGCAGTCTGCTCAGCCCGCAGCTCACCCTCACGGACGCCGATCGCGACGAGCTCCTGCATTCCGCCCAAGACGCCCTCCAGCGCCTGGCAGGGCTAGCGCGGGGTCGGCGACGACGTCCGGGGTGACGTCGAGGATCTTCGTGGTGACGGCGCTGCTCGGCCGGCGGCAGGTCGCGGACGGCGGCGGGGATGACGTCCGTGACGGCAACGATCTGCCGGACAGCGCGAGTGCGCCGGCAGGGAGCCGGCTCATGTCGAGCAGGTTCTCGACGACGACGCCGTCGTCGTCGGGCGCGATGCGCAGCGTGACGGTCATCGTGAGTCCGCCTCCGGGGGTGGCCTCGGGGGTCAGGGTGCCCCCCATGCCATGGCTTCCACGAGTCCGCGGGACCAGGCGAGGCCGAGCCCGATCCCGGTGCTGGTGTGGCGGTCGCTGAGGCGCTGGAACGGGATGAAGATCTTGTCTCAGTCGGCGACGTCGACGCCTGGTCCGTGGTCGATGACCCGGATCTGGACCTCGTCGGCGTGTCCGCTGACGGTGACCAACGGCGGGGTGTCGGCGGGGCTGCGTCGTAACGCGTTGGACAGCAGGTTGACGAGCGTGCGTCGGGCCAGGCAGACGATCTGGGCCGGCCAGCCCTTGGGGGCGTACGGGATGACGGCGACCTCGGTGTCGTCCATCCCGATCACCGGCACGTACCCGCTGGCCGGGACCGTGGCGGCGGCCCGCCAGACCGCGGCGTTGCGCTTGACTCCGATCGCGAACACCATCTGCAGGTCGTCGGCGGCGATCGCGGCGTCGGCGGCGAAGTAGCCGGCGTCCATCCGCAACGCGACCTGCCCGATCCCCGGTGGCAGGCTGGCGTGCGCCCGCTGGATCAGCTCGACCACGCTGGAGCGCGGGTCCTCGTCGCCGGCCAGCAGGTCCGCGGCGACCGGCACCCCGAGCTCGGCCCACAACGCGATGTCGGCCCGGTAGACCCGCTGCCCCTGGTAGTTGTCCGCGCAGCTATTGCTTCGTGCGCCCGTACACCTCGATGTCGGTGGCGTCGATGTCCAGGGTGGCCCGCCGCCGCAGTGCCGAGGCGCGCACCTGCCCGACCAGGGCCAGGATGCGGGTGTTCACCGCGCCGATCCCGGCCTCGATCCCGGCCAGGTGGTCGGCTCCGAACCGTCTGGCCAGCCCGGCCGCGGTGGTCGAGGCGGGAGTGGGCAGCGGTTCCAGTTCCTGCCCGGCCCGATCGGCCCGGCGACGGTCCAGCGACACCAGATGATCCCCACCCGTCAGCTGGCAGGAGGCGATCGCCGTCAACGCCTGCCCCGCGGACAGACCCCGGTCCCGTTCCTTGATCGAGCCGATGTGCTCGTCCAGGGTCCTCGTCAGGCCCAGGACCGGCGAGCTGGACACACGGGGGACGGCTGATCGCCAGCGTGCCTTTCGGGTCCTCAGCCCGGGCTCAGGTGGTCGTCAGTCATTGCCTTGGATGCGCAAGGAGGAAGTCGATCAAGGCTGGTGCAAGGTTCTCGGCGAACTCGGGTACGTGACCGCCGCCAGGAATTGTCCACAACTGTACTTCTGTACGGTCTCTGCAGCCCCGACTGTACGTGGTGACACGGATCTTCGACTTCGCGTTTGATGACTGGACGAGGTGAGTCGGCTGCTCGGGCTCGAATGCGGAATCGCAGCCATCGAACTCGGCCCAGTCGCCGACGGAAGTCCTCGCCGACGGGACCGGGTGCCCGAGAATATCGCCTCCCTCATAGGGGACGACATCGTCCGCTACGCCGTGGACTTCGAGGACACTGACGGCCTGGGACGGACTGCATTCCGTGGCATCGTTGTACATCGCGCCCGCGACGGAGACGATGGCGGCGACCACGTCAGCATGATCACATGCCATCCGGTACGCCATGAACCCGCCGTTGGAGTGTCCGACAACATAGACTCTTTTGGCGTCGATGCTGTATCGCGACTCAGCGTCCCGAATGACGCTCGCAAGGTAGCCGGAGTCGTCGACGCCACTTCCGTGGAGGTCGCAACAGGCATCTGTCGCGTTCCAGAACTGGTCACCCGAGATATCTGTCGTGCCATTGGGCGTCGCGTAGAGAAAGCCCCTCTTGGCGGCCAGCGGTCGAAGCTTGAAGAAGTCGTCGATGGAACGGCCGTTCGACCGGTAGGAGTGCAGGAGGATCACCAAGGGCATCGCTGTGCCCGTGTGATAGCTCGGCGGCGAGTAGACGGTGACCGGACGAACCCCACCGACGGCGTGAACCGGGGGGGTCTTCGACGTCCGGCTAGCGGAGACGGACCCGGGTCCGGCGTCCGCTCCGCTGCTCCCGCAG
Organism: uncultured Actinomycetota bacterium; assembly: GCA_963750565.1. Lineage (GTDB taxonomy): Bacteria > Actinomycetota > Actinomycetes > Actinomycetales > Kineosporiaceae > R-H-3. The sequence continues at coordinate 77,798 of CAVVRA010000006.1, forward strand.
GCACCGAGCCCAGCGGCCATCAGCGTTGCGGCCACGACAGCCGCAACCCCCGAACGACACCAACCCGAAGTACCCGACATGGAACACCTCGTCCCAGAGGGCCCGACACGAGCCACCGGCTTGCCAGCGGGCCGCATATGTTACTCGGTACGGTTTCGTTTTCGTGGCGCTGAGGCGGCGTCCGCGCGGTCGTCGAGCGGCGGGGCGTCCGGGCATCGCTCGACCGATGTCACCTCGCGTCGTCAGACCCGAGAACGTCGAGCCTCCGGCCTGCGGCCCGAGTGTCGAACATTGCTCCGAGCCGCCGACCGAACGTCCGCTTCGAGACCCGCCGGTCGTGCCCCCACGTACCTGATCGAGTTGTCACCCGATGCGTCTCGAGGTCAATACCGGGTCATCACCACCTGCGGGCGTCACCAGGGCTCCCCGAACCGGTCCCCAATACCGCGCTGGAGACGCTTCCAGTGCCGGGCCGCTCCTGGGCCGCTCCCAGGATGGCCAGACCTTGGGTGGCGGCTTCATCGCGAGACAAGAGGCGACAGCCGTTTCCTCAGTGCGCAAAGCGGCGGACCTGATGCGCGCGGGCCGCCGGACGTGACCCGGACCGATGTGCTCGCGCTCAGACCACCGCTCCGGCCCCCCGGGCCATCGCGTCCTTCCTGTGCTCGTCACTCTTGAGCAGCTGCTCGACCTGGCGCTGGGCGAGGACGGGCACGAAGCCTTGCACCTTGGCGTCGGCGTACGCGGCGAAGGCGTCCTCGACCAGGCGCTCGACGAGCTCAGGCGACCGGTCCCGATGCCGCTCGGCCAGAAGGTCTGTCACCCGGCGGATCTCGGCCGTTGGGTCCATGTGTGCACACACCTCCCGAGTCTGGGAAGGGTCTTCATCATAGGCCTGCGCCGACCGCCACCAGTTGCCATACCATCGGTCCCCTGCCGAATCGGACAGTGAGGCGGCGCGCCGGCCGAGCCGAGGCGAAGGTCGGGCCGGACGCAGACGGCCGCTGACGGCTTGCGGCACGACTACGCGCACACTGTCAACTGTCCGGAAAGTACGGGCCGACCAGTCCACGTTCGGCGACCGGTCCGCGTGGCCGGCTCCGGCTCCGTTTGGGCCGCCCGCGTTGAGCGTCTCCGGCTATGTCCGCAATCCCAGGATCTGGTCGGCCAGCAGCCGCCAGTGCCCGAGCAGATCGAACCCGTCGAGGTCGCGCAGCCACTGCAGCTGAAGCCCGTCCATGGCGGCGAGGACGTGTACGGCAGCTGCAGCGGGATCGACGACGTGTCCGGTCAGGTGGCGCTGGATGTCCTTGCGGCTGCGCTCGTAGCGTCGGGCGAAGTACGTATGCGCCGGGTGGTTCTCGTCGAGCGCCTCGGCGCCGAGGACGCTGTAGAGCCGGACGATCTCGGGCTGGCGGCTGTTACGGAGCATGACCGCGTCCAGGAGTGCTCGGGGGTCGTTCTCTCCGCCGGCAAGGTCGCTGGCCGCCGTGGCGTCGACGGCGTCGCGGTGCTCGAGAACGGCGACCAGGACCCCGTCCTTCGTGCCCATGTGGTGGAGCACCCCCGCGACGGTCATGCCGCAGGCGTCGGCGACGCCCTGCAATGTGAGGCCGCGGAAGCCGCGCTCCGCGATAAGCCGGGTGGCCGCGCCGACGATCTCCGCGCGGCGGTCCTCGGGCTCGAGGCGCCGGCGGCGGCGCGCGGCGCTGGTCATGCCGGAAGCCTTGCACGCGCAGGGCTTGCCGAGGCGCCCCGGGGCGGCCTAGCGTGGGCCTACCTACAGGGCAGTAGGTAAGCGATGGGGGCATTCATGGGTGAGGGGACGGCGTTCGCGACGGCGGTCGCGTCGGTCCGGGCGGGCAAGCAGCCGGAGGACGAGGCACGCGGGCTCTACGCCCAGCTCACATCGCAGGAGCGGCTGTGGCTGCTCGACGGGGACGAAGAGTTCTGGGCCGGCCTCAAGGCGATGATCGAGGAGGGCTACAACCTGCGGCCCTACGTCCACGGAGCCGTCCCGCGGCTCGGCATCCCGGGGCTGCGGTTCACCGATGGTCCGCGCGGCGTCGTCATGGGAAGGTCCACAGCGTTCCCGGTGTCGATGGCCCGGGGCGCGACGTGGGACACGGCGTTGGAGGCGCGGATCGGCGACGCGATCGGCGCCGAGGCACGGGCGCAGGGGGCCAACTTCTTCGGCGGGGTGTGTATCAACGTGCCCCGGCACCCCGCCTGGGGACGGATTCAAGAGACGTACTCCGAGGACCCTGTGCTGCTCGGCGAGATGGGCGCCGCGCTCACCCGCGGCACCCAGCGGCACGTCATGGCCTGCGTCAAGCACTACGCGTTGAACTCGATGGAGAACGCCCGCTTCTCGGTCGACGTCACAGTCGACGAGGCGACGCTGCACGAGGCGTACCTGCCGCACTTCCGGCGCGTCGTCGAGGAGGGAGTGGCGGCGGTGATGAGCGCGTACAACTCCGTGAACGGCGAGTGGTGCGGGCAGAACGAGCCATTCCTGACCGGGATCCTGCGCGACCTGTGGCACTTCGACGGCGTCACGGTCTCGGACTTCGTGTGGGGTCTGCGCGACGCCGCGGCGTCGCTGCGGGCCGGACTCGACATCGAGGAGCCGCTGCGCCAGCAACGGGCCTGGCACCTGCCCGCCGACCTGGCTGCGGGCCGGGCGAGCTGGGACGACGTCGAGCGCTCCGGTGTCCGCAGCCTGGCCACCCAGCTCCGGTTCGCCGCTGCGCTGCCGGACGAGGCTCCGGGCGCCGGGGTCGTCGCGTCGGACGCGCACCGCGCGCTTGCGCGGGAAGCCGCGGGCCGGGCAATGGTGCTGTTGCGCAATGACCAGGTCGAAGGGCGGCCGCTGCTGCCGCTGGACGCGTCACGGCTGCGGACCGTCGCACTGGTCGGGCGGCTCGGCGACGTCCCGAACACGGGAGACCACGGCTCATCGGACGTGCGTGCCGCGCACGTGGTCACCGCGCTGGAGGGGCTGCGGGCCGCGCTGCCCGAGGCAGAGGTCCGGTTCGAGGGTGCCGACGACCCGGCGGCCGCCGCCGGTATGGCTGCGGGTGCGGACGTCGCGATCGTCTTGGTCGGCTACACCGCGGACGACGAGGGCGAGTACGTGTCCGGCGAGGCCGCGTCGCGGCCCGACCTGCTCGCCCTGTACCCGCCGGCGCCGGACCAGGCGCTCGCTAACGCCCTGCTGGGCAAGGCCGGCGCCGCACCGGGTGACGTATCACTCGTGGGCAGCTCGGCCATGGGTGGAGACCGCGTGAGCCTGCGACTTCGGCCAGTGGACGAGGAGATCATTCACGCCGTCGCGACCGTCAACCCCCGGACCGTCGTCGCCGTCGTCGCGGCCGGCGCCGTGATCATGGAAGGTTGGCGGGAGCAGGTGCCCGGACTCCTCATGGCCTGGTACTCCGGTATGGAGGGCGGTCATGCGCTCGCCGACGTCCTGCTCGGCCGGGTCGTGCCCGGGGGGCGGCTGCCCTTCTCGATCCCGACCAGCGAGCAGCACCTCCCAGCGTTCGACCGGGACGCCACCCGTGTCCGGTACGACCGTTGGCACGGCCAGCGGCTGCTCGACAAGCTCGGCGTGGCGGCCGCGTATCCACTGGGGTTCGGCCTGTCCTACACGTCCTTCGAGCTCGGCGAGCCGACCGTCAACCCGAGCGACGGTGCCCTTGATCTCGAGGTGCCGGTGACCAACCGCGGCCACGTCGCAGGCCACCACGTTGTCCAGGTGTACGGCGTGCCGCTGGACGGCGACCGCGCCGGCGAGCGCTCGCTGCTCGGGTTCGCCGCGGTCGAGGTCGGCCCCGGCCTGACCGTGCCGGTGCGGGTCCGTGCATCGCTACGACCGCTGTCCCGCTGGGACCCGGCGGCGCGCGACCTGGTCCTGCGCGCGGGCCGGCTACGCGTGGAGGCCGCCGCCTACGCGGGCGACCCGCATCGCCGCGAGGTCGACATGACCCTCCGCTGAGCTCGAACCACCCGGGGCCGGACCGCGCGGTACCGGTACCCCCGATCGTCCGCGTGAAGCGAGTCCGGTGATGTGGTGGCAGCTCGCCTCCCCACCTGATAACACGGTTCGCGATCGGTGCGGATGGTCATGTGCGGTGCATCGACGTGCCGGAGGGCTGGCGCCTGGGGCAGGCAACGTGGGCGCCGGACGGTCGGGCCATCATGGCCACCCTGGACCAGCGGTGTGGGCACGTTCGCGGCCTGATCTCGTCGGACGGATCGGTGTCCGCACGATGGTGCCCGCGACCCACGCCCGCCTGTCCGCCTACGGCCGACAAGGCCGAACGCCAGCGACCGGGGTATCGAGGCCCGCCCTCCACCACCGGGCGGTGCGGTCACCACGGGCACCGTGTCGTCGGTTCCGCCGGCTCCGGGCGCACGGGTTCCCGTTAGGCCCTTGTCTCAGGGTTACTCCCGAGTAACACTGGCGGGTAACAGCGGCGTCTGGCGCCGTAGGTATCCGCATGTCATCAGGTCCGGAGGAGAACCGTCATGGCGCACGACACCACCCGACAGGCCGAGCTCGAGGCCCGCAAGGTCGCCGAGTCCGGTCGCCAGACCGAGTGGAACCTCCCGTCGTTCGGCAAGGAGCTGTACCTGGGTCGGCTCCGCCTCGACTTGATCTCCCCGTTCCCCGAGGAGCCGGTCGAGGTCCGGGCCGAGGGCGACGCCTTCGTCGAGAAGGTCCGCGTCTTGTGCGAGACCGAGTGGCGTGAAGTGGGCTTCGAGATCGAGCGGACCTCTGTCATCCCGGACCACGTGCTGAAGGGGCTCGCCGATCTCGGGGCCTTCGGGATGAAGATTCCCAAGGAGTACGGCGGTCTTGGTCTGTCCCAGCACACCTACAACCGTGCTCTCATGCTGTTCACGCAGGTGCACGCCTCGCTCGGCGCGCTGTTGTCGGCCCACCAGTCGATCGGGGTGCCGCAGCCGGTGAGGCACTACGGCACCGAGGAACAGAAGAAGAGGTACCTCCCGCGTTGCGCCACGGGCGCCATCACAGCCTTCCTGCTCACCGAGCCCGGGTTTGGTTCCGACGCCGCCCGGATGAAGAGCACCGCGGTGCCGACCGCGGACGGGACCGGCTACGTCCTGAACGGCCTGAAGCTGTGGACGACCAACGGAGTCATCGCCGAGCTCGTGGTCGTCATGGCGCGGGTGCCGGCGAGCGAGGGGCACAAGGGCGGCATCTCCGCCTTCGTCGTCGAGATGGACTCCCCCGGCATCACGGTGGAGAACCGCAACGCGTTCATGGGGTTGCGCGGCCTTGAGAACGGGGTGACGCGCTTCTTCGACGTCGTGGTCCCGAAGGAGAACCTCCTCGGGAAGGAGGGGGACGGCCTTCGGATCTCGCTCAGCACCCTCAACGCCGGGCGCCTCGCCATCCCCGCGATGTGCGCAGCCGATGCGAAGTGGTCCACCAAGATCGCGCGAGAGTGGGCGGCCGAGCGCACGTCCTTCGGGCGCCAGATCGGCAAGCACGGCGCCGTGGCCGAGAAGCTGGCCTTCATGGCGGCCACGGCGTTCGCGCTCGACGCCCTGCAGGAGATCACCGCGATCATGGTCGACCAGGGTCGCAACGACATCCGCATCGAATCGGCGATCGCCAAGCTGTACGCCACGGAGATGGGCTATCAGGTCGCCGACGAGCTCGTCCAGGTGCGCGGGGGGCGTGGCTACGAGACCGCCGAGTCGCTGCGGGCGCGCGGCGAACGCGCCGTCCCCGCCGAGCAGCAGCTGCGCGACATGCGCATCAACCGCATCTTCGAGGGTTCCACGGAGATCATGCGTCTGCTACTGGCCCGCGAGGCCACCGATGCTCACCTGCAGGCCGCCGGCGACATCATCGACCCGGAGGTCGCGCTCAAGGACAAGGCCAAGGCGGGGCTGCGGGCCGCGGGATTCTACGCGAGGTGGCTGCCCCAGCTCGCCGTGGGCAAGGGCGTCGTCCCTACCAGTTACTCCGAGTTCGGCGACCTCGCCACCCATCTGCGCTACGTGGACCGGAGCGCCCGGAAGCTGGCCCGCTCCACGTTCTACGGGATGTCACGATGGCAGGCGAAGTTGGAGTACGAGCAGGCGTTCCTCGGACGAATCGTCGACATCGGTGCCGAGCTCTTCGCCATGTCCGCCGCGATCGTCAAGGCCGAGCAGATCCGTGTGCAGCGGGGCGGCACACGCGGCGCCGAGGCCCACCAGCTCGCCGACCACTTCTGCCAGCAGGCACGTGTCCGGATCGACGCGCTGTTCCACGCTCTGTGGGACAACACGGACGCCGCCGACAGGAAGCTCTCGGCGGCACTGGTCGACGGCAAGTACGCATGGCTGGACGACGAGATCATCGACCTCAGCGAGGGCACCGGTCCGTGGACCGCCGACGAGTCGCTCCGTCCTTCGGACGTCGAGACGGTGCGCCGGCGCGTCCTGGAGGAATGATCGGTCGAGTCCACGGTGATGGATGAAAGACGACGGCGGCCCGTGATCTTCGGTGTGAACCATGGGGTGAGCGCTCTAGCTGTCGCGGCCATCGCCGCTTCGACAGCTGGCCGGCTCAGCCGCCGCCACCGGATGCTCCGACAGCGATGATCAGAGCGGCGGTGAGCGACTGGATCGCAGCCTGTTCGACGAGCGCCGGGCGGGTGAGGAGCCAGATGTGGCGCGGCGCGGGAGGGCGCCGGAGTCTGCGGACGACGACGTGCCGGCGGACCGCGCCGAGCGCGAGGACGGGCACGAGGGCAACTCCGAGGCCTACGGCGACGTACCCCTGGGTCACGGAGAACTCGTCGGCTTCGGCGACGACGCGCGGGGCGAACCCCGCGCGGCGGCAGAGATCGGCCGTCGCGTCGCGGACATAGTTAGCCGGCCCGGCAGTGACCACCCAGCTCTCGTCCGCGAGGTCGGCGGTGTCGACGAACCGACGCTTGGCCAAGCGGTGCTCGTCGTGGACGAGGATCCGGTACTCGTCGTCCAGCAGATGGGTGCGGTGCAAGTCGTCGCGTGGCTCCTCGCCGCGTCCGTACGGCTCGACTCCGACGACGGCGTCGACCTGGCCCGCCCGGAGTCGTCGCAGCGCGCCGTCGGTCTCGTCGACGACCGGGTGGATGGAGGTCCCCGGCTGCGACGTGCGCAGGATCGCAATCGCCGAAGGGAGCAGGGACTCTCCGGCGGTGTGGAAGGAGATCACGCGCAGCCGTCCGGTGCGGCCACGGCTCAGGTCGTCCAGTGCTGCCACGGTGTCGTCGATCTCCGCCAGGATCCGCGTCGACCGCTCGGCAAGGAGCAGTCCCGCCGCGGTCGGCCGGACCCGACGGCCGATCTTCTCCCAGAGCGGCTGTCCTACCTCCCGCTCGAGGGTGGCGAGCTGTTGGCTCACCGCCGAGACGGTGTAGCCGAGCACGCTTGCGGCCTGGGTGAGGGTGCCGGAGTCGACGACGGCGCGGTGCACGACGAGCAGCCTCGGGGTCAGCACGCTGCCGCCCCAACGTGGGGACAACCATTCATGAACACTGAACGATTCTCTACGAATTATCGCTGGATCTCGAATTGTCCAGCGCCGATCCTGGATGGAGGAAGACCAACCACCCCTGACACCAGTGACGCCACGAGCGAGGACGCCCACCCGGTCCACGGCTGGTATCCCGCCTCTCCTCGCCGCTAGTCCTCGACCTCACCCACCCGGTCGTGGACCGCCGCCCATTCCGTGGGACCGCCGTCTGCTGGAACCATGTCCCGCCGACGGCGGGTCCACCGGTCAGCGCCGTCCGACCCACAGCGTGAACCGGCAGATCGCCAGGTATCCCAGCCGTTCGTACACACCGCGGCCCGGGTCGCTCGCCAGGAGCGCCGCCGGCCGGCTTCCGGCCAGCGAGCTGGCGGCCCCCGTCAGAGCGCGGCCGATACCGCGCCCGCGCATGTCGGCCCGGGTCGACACCGCTTCGACGATCAGCACGTCGGCGCCGAGGAACGCGGCGGCGGTCGCCACCGGCTGACCGTCGAGGTAGCCAACGAGAAGGTTCCACGGCGACTCGAGAATGGCGTTTCGGAACATTCGCGGTCGCGTGCCGAACGGGGCAAGCTCCGGCGATGGGTAGGCGTCGATGAGGGTCCGCTCGAAGTCTGCGAGCTCTGCCGGCGTCGCGACTCGCACGATCTCCAGCCCCTGCACGTCAGCACCGGCCGAGCGCACGCCGGCGGGGCGAACCATGAGCGGCGGGTGACCGGCGAGGCTGAGACCGTGCGGCCGCAGGTCGCCGACCGGGAACCGGGAGAACAGCAGGAACGGGCCACCGTCCCGGCCGCCATAGAACGCCGACAGCTCGTTCGCCAGCCGGGGCGCGTCCGCCTCGACAATCGGCCCCATGACGTGCGCCATGTTGCCGAACGGCGACGGCGACGCCGCGTCGCACAGATGGAGTCCTAGGTCGTCGACGACGCGGACCCGGCCGCCGGCGGCCCGGGCGAGGGCGCCGTACGCCGCAGCCTCCGTGCGGGCCACGTCGAGAACGAGGTTGTCGCGGGCCGGCGTCGTCGGGCTGTGACCGTTCTCCAGGATCGTCTGTGGTGCATCGATGGTCGTCATGCCCGAGCCGCGCCAGATCACGGCTGGCAGTGCCATGTCCGGGGATGCTCCGGCATGTATGAGCAGTAGGTCCCGGTGCGTACCGAGTTCCTCAGGTGCCGGCCCAGCTCGGGCAGCGCAGCGTCGATCCGCTCGATCGTCTGGTGCACGCGCATGCCCACGGCCTTGCGCGCCCGCTCGGAGTCGCTGCCCTGCGGTCTCGGCCGCCCGGACAGCCCGTACGCCCTCGACAGCTCGGAGAGCAGGAGCGCGCGTTCGTCGTCGAGCCGGGCGGTGCGCTCGTCGTCGTGCAGGGCCGATGCCTCGTCGATCTCCTGCATGAGGTCGCGGATCCGGTGCCGGTACGCCGTGCGCGCGGTCTCGTCGAGCCCGGCACCGAGGTCCGCGTTGACGGCCGCTGCACGGACCGGCGCCCGGCCTTCTCCGACGGCTGTGAGGTCCAACACGTGGAACTCCCGGCCCGGCTCGGCGAGCAGCCGCGCGAGGTCACCCAGCCCTTTGCCGTGCCGTAGCCGGACCGTCCGTCCGGCGAACGCCACCACCCAGACGTCGCCCTCGCGGACGAGGGCCGCCTCATCGTCAGGTCCGCCGGCCGACGTCAGGGGGGCAACGTCGGGATGTTGCGGTTGTGCGGCGGACCGTACCCGTGCACCGGCGGGCGACGCCTCGGGCGATCCTCGCTCCTTTCGGACACGGGCGAGCAGCCCGAGCGCGCCGATCCGCATCAGGATTCGCTCGGTCTCGTCGTAACGCCGCTCCGCCTCGGCGAGATCCCCCTGGGCGACCGCGATCTGCGCCAGAGTGAGTGCCGCCGGGCCGTAGCAGACCGCGGCGGTGCCGTCGAGGACGAGCCGATCGGAATAGGGCTCCAGGGCCGCCCGGGCGGCCGACATCGCGTCCTCGTCCCGCACGTACGCGCCGCCGCTTCCGACGAGCGCCATCGCCATGAGATACAGCCCGTCGTCGGGCCCTGGCGCAAAGTCTCGCCAGTCGGCGAGGCTGCCGCGCACCTCCTCGACGCCGACACCGTGGCCGACGCCGAACAGTGGCAGCGCCTGCAGACCTCGAGCCGCCTCCGGGTGGTCCCGGTTCATCTCGGCGATCATCGCGGCATAGCCGTGGCCGCCGCGCTCCCGTTCGATCATCGGCAGGAGCGCGCCGTCGGCAAGCATCCGTGCGTTACCGCTGCCGGCCCTCCGGCCCAGCTCGGCGGCCTGCCGGCCCAGCGCCTCGGCCTCGTCGAGGGCGCCGCGGAGCATCGCCAACATCGCCTCGCCGAGGCGCGCGTACCAGCAGAACTGCGGCTGGCGTAGGGCGTCGGCGAGCTCGACGAACGCCGCGAGCGTCCGGGACGCCGACGGCAGGTCGCCGCTCTCCATCTGGGCGACGAACAGGTGCCGTCGGGCAAGCAGCTCGAGCTCGGGGTCCTTGGCCCAGCGGGCCGCGGTGAGCATCTCGGTCGCGGCGGCGACGCGCGCCTGCAGGTCCACCGGACCGGCGTGCGCGTCGCAGAAGGCGCTCAGCGCATACGCGAGCGCTGCGTCGTCGCCGAGCCGGCGGGCCATCGCCACGGCGTCCGCGGCCAGCCTCGCCCGCCTGGTGTGGTCGCTGGTCAGGGTGGCTGACACCGACAGCCTGGCCATGAGCATCGACCGGATCGCGGAGTCCTCGGGTCCCAGAGCGTCAAGGGCCTGGCGGACCATCTCCAGCTGGTCAGCGTCGAGCATCCGCACCTCGAAGGCGCCGCCCACAGTCCCGGCCCCCAGCACAGCCCGCGCGGCGGTCTGTCCGTCTCCGGACGCCCGGGCCTCGGCCGCTGCGGCGAGATATGTCGTGTTCGCCTCCTGGACCTGCCCGGATCGGGACAGCGCATCGGCCAGTCGGACGCGTAGGCCTGTAGGGGGTGCCGGCGTGTCCTCGACGGCGCGGCGGAACCAGACCGCCGCCTCGGCGTACATCGCCGCGGCAAAGGCCGCGTCGCCGGCGGTCGCGGCCCATCGCGCGGCCGAGACCCGGTCGCCGGCGGCCCTCGCGTGGGCCGAGATCGCCGCGGCTCCCTGCGGACCTGCGGTTGCCTCGAGCACGGCGGCGACGCGCCCGTGCAGGCGGATGCGGGCCGCCGGGCCGTCCTCGGCCAGCACTGCCTCACGGACGAGGGTGTGCGAGAGGCACAGCGCCTGGCCGGTGTCGTCGGCGAGGCCGGCGCTCACGGCGGCGGCGGCCCGGTCGTGGACGTCGGCGACCGGCACGTCGAGCACCGCGGCGACGACGTCCGCGTCTGCGGGCGTCCCGAGCACGGCCAGCACGGCGAGCAGGGCGCGCGTGGCGGGCGGCAGGTCGGCCAGCCTGCGTGCGAGCAGTGCGCGGGCGCCGTGTGACAGTACCGCGGGCCCGCGAGCTTGGTCCGCCGCGTCTGCCGCCCCCCGCAGCTGACGGGCCACCTCGGTCGCCAGGAAGGGGTTTCCGCCGGTGCCGTCGGCGACGGCGGCGACGAGCTCGGGGTGGACTGCATCGCCCGTCTCCGCGGCGAGCAGCTGGGCGAGCGACTCAGGCGGCAGGCCGCGCAGGAACAAGGTCAGATCTGCGCGTGGCAGGGCGGCCGGCGGCAGAGGGCGCGACGTCACGATGATGACGAGTGGCGTGTCCGCCAGGTCCGGTTCCAAGAAGTCGAGGAAGGCCCGCGACTCGGCGTCCGCCCACTGCAGGTCGTCCAGCACAGCGACGAACGGCTCGCGTCGCGCCGGCTCCAGGAGCCGCCGTGAGAGCTGGTCGAATCGTACGAACCGGTCGTGACCGGTACCCACGAGCGCCGATGCCGCGCTCGGAGGGTCCCTGGGGCCGGAGACGTCCACCGTGACCGAGGCGGCCCCTCGTCGTGCGGTGTCCGTCGACGTGCCCGCGACAAGGGGAGGGTGCGACACCTGGTCCCACAGCCACAGCGGGGGCGCGCCCGGCTCTTCCCGGGCCCGGGCCCATGACGCGGGCAGGTCCGTGCGGGTCAGCGCGGTCGCGACAAGGCTCGTCTTCCCGATCCCCGGCTCGCCCAGCACGAGCACCAACGCGCCGCGGCCCCGGTGGGGCAGGTCGAGCACACGGGCAAGAGCCGCCAGCTCGTCCCGGCGGCCCACGAAGGTCGAGAGGCCCGACACGCGGTCATTGTGGCGCGTCCCGCGGGCTCGTGGAGCGGAAGCTTCAGCGGCTCCGGCCGCCGTTCACCCGGGAGGGACGGCCTGCGGCGCCGTGCTCGGCGCTCGGCGGCCTGCGGTGCCCAGGGCCGCGCCGTGGCCGGCAGTCAGGAACATCATCCACGCTCCTCGTCGTCCCCCGGCCCCGTCGGGCCTCCCGTCGTCGACCCCACAGGCGCCATCTCGCCCCTGGCGTGGCCAGAGGTGGTACGCCGTCGAGACAGGGTGAGTGTGACGCCAGCCCGGAGGGCGAGCTTGTCCTCGACCCGATTCCGCTGATGGCGCCGAGCTCGGCGACCAGGACCCAAGCCGAGGGCGCACCGCTCGGACGTCGACGTGATCCGCATCCGAGCAGACGTCGACGTGGTCGACCCGGCTGAGACCGCGGTCCTGGAACGTCCGAGCCTCGTCGTGCCACTGCGTGGTCAGCCCGGTGACCGTAGCCGCGGACAGGCCCGCGTGAACCGTGGACGCCGCCGTCAGCGCCAGCCCTGTGCTCACCGCGCCGCTGGGCCGTGTGCCCGGGCTGACCACGATCGTGCTCGCCTGTGGTCGCCGACGCGCAGGCCCCGAGCGGCGCGAACGGGTGGAACCGGCGGTTGCCAGGTGGTCGCGCGCGACATTCCGGCGTGGCTCAATAGACGCAGCCACGGAATGCCCGCGGCTGGACGAGCGACGCCGAGCGGGGCGGTCGACATGCGCGTTGACCCGAATTCTGGCACGACGGCGGACACGAGGAGCGGGTGGCGACTGCTGGGCCTCGCCTCGGCGGTGCTCGTCGTGCTCGGCGCGGCCGGCTGCTCGCCTGCGCCGACGGCGGCCGGGCCACAGCGAGCAGCAGCGGGGCAGACGGCGGGTGCAGCGGGGCAGACGGCGGGTGCAGCGGGGCAGACGGCGGGTGCAGCGCCGGTCGCCGGCGAGGCATCCTCGGCGTCCGCGACCACGGCGGACCTCGCGCGAGCCGTCTACGATCGGATGAACGAGGCGCAGCGGATCGGCCAGCTGTTCGTGGTGGGTGCCCCGGTGACGGGGCTCGGCACCGCGACACGGACGGCGATCACGACGTACCACGTCGGCAGCGTCGTGCTCACCGGACGGACGACGGCCGGTCCACCGGCGGTGCGGGCCCTGACGAGCGTCGTCGACGCGCTCACGACGTCCGCAGCCACCTCACGCGTTCCGCTCTTCGTCGCGACGGACCAGGAAGGTGGATCCGTCCAGGTGCTCCAGGGCACCGTTTCACCAGGATGCCGACGGCTCTGACCCAGGGCGGGTGGAGCGACAGCACGCTCACGTCGCGGGCGCGGGCCTGGAGCTACCAAGCCTTCCGAGCTGGGGTCGACGTCGACCTCGCCCCGGTGATGGACACCGTGCCGAGATCCCTCGCGAGCACCAACCCGATCGGTCGCTACCAGCGCGAGTACGGGTACACCGAGCCCGTCGTCGCCGACAAGGGCATGGCCTTCCTGAACGGGATGCGTGCCTCTGGGCTCGCCATGACGGCGAAGCACTTCCCCGGCCTGGGGCACGTCACGGCGAACACCGACACGTCGTCCGGCGTCACGGACACGGTGACGACGCGGACGTCGCCGACGTCGCCGCGTTCCGGGCCGCGATCGGCGCGGGCGCCGCATTCGTCATGATCTCCTCAGCGGTGTACAGCCGGATCGACGCCACGCACCCGGCGGTGTTCTCGCCGACCGTGATTCGCGGCATGCTCCGAGGTGACCTCGGCTTCACCGGTGTCGTCGTGAGCGACGACCTCGGCCGGGCGAAGCAGGTCCAGTCGTGGGCCGCCGGGGACCGGGCGGTGGACTTCCTCGCCGCGGGTGGGGACCTGGTCCTCACCGTGGATCCGACGGTCGTCCCGACGATGGTCCGCACGGTTACCGCCCGGGCCGCGAGCGACTCGGCGTTCCGGGCCGCCGTGCACGCCGCGGTCCTGCGCGTCCTCACGGTCAAGGCGTGGTACGGCCTGCTCGCTCCGCGGCTCACGACCGACGGCGTGCTCGGGCCCCTGACCGGGAGGGCGCTCCAACGCTGGGTCGGCGTCACCCAGACCGGAGCGCTCCACGGTGCGACCATCCGAGCCCTGCAGTCGCGGGTCGGGACGACCCCGGACGGCGTCTGGGGTCCGGCCTCCGTGGCCGCGCTGCAGATGTACCTTGGCATCGCCCGGGACGGTGCCAGGACCTGGGGCGCGCCCACGGTCACCCAGCTGCAGAGGTATCTCAACACGCAGCTGTAGACGGCCGGCTGCGGACGTACCGGGGTCGCCGGAGGCGTTCGACGCCAGGTGGGAGGCGTGCTGCCTGTTCGGGACACGCACAAATGCGCCGAAGGTCGCCCGCCACGCCCACCATGATCAGAAGCGTGTGGACGCGTCGGAGCCACCTTCGAGAAACCGGCCCACGACCGGCCAGAACCGGGCGGGTTCCTCGAGAAAAGGGTAGTGGCCGCTCCTGTCGAAGTAGTGCAGGGAGGCGCCGATGATCCCCTGGGCGAGCTCCTCCGAGCACGAGGGCGGGTACTGCGGGTCGTGTCGTCCGCACAGAACGAGCGTGGGAGCGATGATCTCGCCCAACCTTGGCGCATAGTCGATGCGCCTCGCGACGCGGTGCCAGTCTGTCCGCCCCGCAGCGGGTCGCAGCCAGTCACCGGGCCGGACGGGCCCGTCGTGGGCCTGTGCGGGGTCGTGGTAGGACCACCGGGTGATGTGGTTCGTCAGCAGGCGCTCGGTCGCGAGCCGTCGCACGACGACGTGCAAGGTACCCAGGGCGGCCGTCCGCGGGAAGCCCGGATGGCCGGGTCTCCACAGGGCGCCCGGCGCAGTGAGGTAGGCGCGCCCGCCCGTGCCGGTTCCGATCAGAACGAGTCGTCGGACGCGGTCGGGCCGCGCAAGGGTGAAGCCCACCAGGGCCAGGCCGCCCATGGAGTGGCCCACGGCGTCGACGGGTGCCGAGAGGCCACATGCCATGAGTGCTTCGGCGGCGCAGTCGATGATCTCCGGCATGCCGAGCCGCGCGGCTCGAGTGGAGTGTCCCGAACCGGGTGGGTCGAAGGTGATGACGCTGCGTTCCAGTGCGCACAGGCCGTCGACGAGACGGTCGGCGGTGACCAGGCCGGGTCGCTGGAGCCGGTGAGGGCCCGGCATGAGGAACACAGGCGGCCCGACGCCGAAGCAGTAGACGGCCAGGCCGTTCCGGACCAGCGTGCGGGTGTGTCGGGCCGCGGGGCTCATCTGCTCGAGTTCCCAGCCGCTCGCTCGCCTTCGCTCTGTTCGTGGCGCGTGCGCCCCGGGAGGCGTAGGTCGAGACCGTGCTCGATGCCGTCCCGGCCGGCAGCGGCCTCGTCGGGCTGCACGTCCGCCTGGACGTCGATGGACAGCTCCCGAGAGTCGAGGACGTCGTCGATCCGAACCGATGCGCACGCCCCGCTGCGACGCGTCATTCGACTGAGCAGCGGCGCCACGAGCCGCAGCAGCAGCTCCGTGGGCGGCGGTCCGTGCGGATCGTCAGCCGGCACCTCGACGTCAGCTCCTCGACTCGTCCGTGGCCCGCCGGCTGCACGGCAACCATCTGCGGCTCCCCTCGGGTTCCCGGCTCAGCTCCGTCACGTTGTCGAAGACGACGCGCGACGGTGCGTCGATCTCGGTAATGCGACCGGCGGTTGACATGGTGGGCCGTGGTCCGGTGCGCCGAGGATTCGGGCGACGAGCGTCGTTCGGTTGCGGACGCCGGTCTTGGCGAAGACGGCTTTGAGGTGGTCCTGGACCGTGTGCTCGGACAGGCTCATCCGCCGCGCTAGGTGTCGGGTGTCCTCACCGGTCAGGAGGTGTCGTACGAGGTCGCCTTCTCGTGGGGTCAGGGCGTGGGCGGCGGCGAACAGCTCGGCGCGGTCCGTGGGCGAGGTGGGCTCGATGGTGACGGCGATGGATCCGGTTCCGACAAGTCGTGCGGCGCCGAGGGTGAGCCATGAGCCACCTGCCAGGTTGACCCGGCCCGTCGGGGGGTGGTCGTCGACGCCGGCCTCACATGCCAGCAGCTGTGCGGCGACGTTGTAGGCCGCGGCCGGTACCGGTTGGGGCCGGCCGCCGGGAGGCAGGAGAGCGCGCAGGTAGGCGTCCGTCTGTGAGGTCTGTGCCGTGAGCCTCAGGTCGTCGTCGAGCGTGAGTACGATCGGCCCGTGGTCCGCGGCCGGCGGGGTGGGCGCAGCGAACGTGCGCGCCACGGTGGTTCGGACGGCTCGGCGGAGCGCGGGTAGCAGGTGGGTGACGAAGGCGACTTCGCCCTCGCGGAACTCCGGGGGCACATGACCGTCCGGCGCCTTGGGAGCGCCTGCGGTGCGCCACAAGTCGAGGAAGCCCCAGCATCCCTGGGCGTCGCGCAGCACCACCGACAGCACGTCGACGACATCGTACTCGCCCAGCACTTCGTGCCACCATCTGCTGCGCTCAGGTCGGCGCGACGTGGCCTGCATGAGCGTCACGGCGCGGTCCCAGGGGAGGCGGGTCCAACGGTTCAGCTCCGTCAGGTACTTGGCCCGAATCAGGCGCGGGAGATCGCCCAGGTCCGGGATGGCCGCCAGCGGTGCCACCCCGACACAACTCACCGGATCGGTCAACACCCAGGCGTAGGCGTCGAAGGGAACGACCCGTGAGACCTCGTCCAGCACCCGGACCCGCAGCGTCGTGAGGTTCGTGTCCGCCGCGCTGCAGACGTCCATGACGCGGCGAGCTGAGGCGGTCCATAGGCCGGACACCGTCCCAGCGTACGCAGACGCTCCTCCAGCGGAAGGCACCCCGGCCCCCCAGGAACCTGGGATGCCGAGCAGGCCCGTGCACTCCCTACCATCGTCGACGAAGCCGCAGGCCGTGCTGAACGCCCTGACCGATCATCCACCGACGTCCCGAGGAGTCACCGTGGCGGAGCGCCGTGCGACACTGCACATCGAGCACGCGATCATCGACTACGACACCTGGTCGGCGGCGTTCGGACGGTTCGCGGACCGCCGCCGACGGGCCGGCGTGCGGCAGTCCAGGGTGAGCCGCCCTGTCGACGACCCGCGCTACGTCGTGGTTGATCTCGACTTCGACGACGCCGAGCAGGCACGCGCATTCGAGATGTTCCTCCGCGACCAGGTGTGGCCGACGCCGTCCAGTTCGCCGGCGCTGGCAGGGGCCCCGCTCACCAAGATCCTCGACGTCGTCGAGGAACAGCACTCGGTCGGGTAAGGAGCCAGCCGGCGAAGAGGGGCGTCCACGAATTCGTGCATGAGCCGACTCGGGCGACGCGAGAGACGACGAGACCGGTGATACCGCGAACAGCCAAGATCGTGGTTCCGCGACGGGACGACCCTGCCCAGGTCGGCGGTCCGAGGACGATCCTTCGGTCTCGGGCTCGGGCTCGTGGAGTACTTCGGCCACAGCGAGCTCGGCGAGGCTACGGCGAGGTCGTCGCGGGCGGCACCGTCACCACCGGCAACCCGGCGAGCATCCACGCGGTCACGTGCCATCCTCGTCCCGACGCTACTCGTCACCGCGGCCCGTCGCGCGCGCTCTCGCTCCGCGCCAGGCAGATCTACTTGCTGAAGCCGGCGGTCAGGCCGGAGACCAGCTGGCGGCGGCCGACGGCGTAGAAGATGAGGATCGGCAGGGTGGTGAGCACCACCGAGGCGAGCACGGCGGGGACGTTGACGCTGTACTGGCCTTGGAAGTTCCACAGTGCCAGCGGAAGAGTTCGCTTGCCGGGGTCCTGGGTCAGGATCAGGGGGAGCAGGAAGTTGTTCCATACGGCGAGCCCGTTGTAGATCGACACGGTGACGATCGCGGGCCGGGTCAGCGGGAACGCCAGGCGCCAGCAGGTGTCCCACTCGCTGCACCCGTCCAGGCGCATCGACTCGAACAGCTCGCGGGGGACGTCGCGGATGAAGTTCGACAGCACGAGCACGGACAGCGGGATGGCGAACGCGATCGAGGGCAGGATCATCGCGGTCAGGGTGTCGTACAGCTGCAGCTTGATGATGATGAGGTAGACCGGGATGATCACGGCCTGGAGGGGGACGGCCAGGCCCATGAGGAACAGCGAGTTCGTCCCGCGTAGGAACCACAGGTCCGAGGCCCGGACGATGGCGAAGGCCGCCATGAAGGACACCAGCACGGCAGGCACGATGGCGCCGACGGTGACGATCACGCTGTTGATGAAGTAGTGCACGAAGTCGGACTGGATGACCAGGGTGTAGTTGTCGAGCGTCGGCGACGTGGGCGGGGCCAGCGGGTTGGTGGTGAAGTAGTTGGTCTGGGACTTGAAGCTGGTGATGACGATCCAGTAGATCGGGACCATCGCGATGATCAGCCAGACCCAGCCGGCCGCGCCGCCGAACCAGTTGTACTGCCACACGCTTCGGCGGGGACGGCGGCGGATGGTGCCGACGTCGCCGGTGCCCGGCTGCCGTGCGTCGGCCGTGGTGGTCACGTCGGGCGTGGCCATGTCATGCCCCCTCGAGCATGCTGTCGCTGGCGCTGCCCCCGCCCAGGCGGCGCAGGAGCAGCGCGATGCCCAGGCCGGCGACGACGAGGATGACGGCGATCACGCTCGCCGCCCCCATGAGGTTGGCCTGGAAGCCGGTCTTGTACATCTGCAGGGCGAGGTTGCGGGTGGCGTCGCCGGGTCCGCCCTCGGTGAGCACGAAGATGATGTCGAAGAAGGTCAGCGACCCGACGAGCATGAGCGTGGTGGAGGTGATGAAGGTGTACTTCAGCTGCGGCAGGGTGATGCTCCAGAACTGCCGGACCCGACCGGCGCCGTCGAGCTGGGCCGCCTCGTACATCGACTTGGGGATCTGCCGCACCGCGCCCTGGTAGATCAGGGAGTGGAAGGGGATGTACTGCCACGAGACGACGAAGACGACGACGCCGAGCGCGAGCGTGCCGTCGCCCAGCCAGTCCTGGGACAGGAACGGCAGCTTCAGCCCGGCGCCGAGGCCGAAGTTCGGGTCGAGCAGGGCCTTGTACGTGATGGCGATGGCCGCAGAGCTGAGCAGCAGCGGGATGAAGTACAGGATCGCCAGCACGTTGCGGTACCGCTGGTGGCCGGCGAGGAACACCCCGAGCAGGATGCTCATCGGGGTCTGGACGAGCCAGGACAGCACCATGATCTCGACGGTGACCCAGATCGCGTGTGACAACCCGGGGCTGCCGATCACGGCCCGCCAGCTGCCCAGCCCCGCCGGGTAGATCACGCCGATGCCGTCCCACCGGCTGAAGCTCAGCGCGATCACGCCGATCAGCGGGACGACGGCGAAGGCGACGAAGAAGACCAGCGCCGGGAGCACCAGCCACCACAGCGACCTCGTGCCCCGCACGCTTGCCCGGTTCTGACGCTGCTGCCTGCCGGTCTTGGCTGCGCCCCGACCCGCGGCCGGCGGGATCGGGCTGACGACCTGTTGGCTCATGGGTGCTCCTCGCCTGCCTGCCTCAGGACGCCCCGGTCACTGTCCGATGACAGCGTTCATGTTGGTGGCGAACTGCTGCGGGGTGATCGACAGCTGGAAGAGCTTGGCGATGTTGTCGAGCAGCACCTCGGCCGCCGTCGGGCTGAGCGCCTGGTCCCAGGACTGGGCGAAGCTCTTCGCCTCGCTCGCGGTCTTGTACTGGAACTGCAGCCACTCGGCGTCCGGGGAGTCCCCGATCAGGCTGTCGGAGCCCTTGACGATCGGGATGTTCCCCGAGTCGACCCACGCCTTCTGCTCGGCCTGGTCCAGCACGGCGGTCGAGAAGAACTTCTTCGCCGTCTCCTTCTCGCCGTCGGTCGCCTTCGACGAGATCGACAGGTACTGCGCCGGGTTGCCGACCGTGTTGCTCGGGTCGCCCTTGCCGCCCTCGACCGGGGGGAAGTTCATCCAGCCCAGATGGCCCCCGGTGACGAAGTCCCCGCCGTTGGCCTTCATCGAGCCGTAGGTCCACGCGCCGTGCAGCATCATCGCGGCCTTGCCGGTGTACAGCAGGGCTTGGTCGGCGTTGGGAGTCGGCGGTGATCGACGAGAAGCCCTTCACGAACCCGTTCGCCTTGATCAGCTTCTGCATCTCGGTGAGGCCCTGGATCGAGGCCGGGTTGGACCACGCATCCTTCTGCCCGTCGAAGACGGCCTGGAACACCTCCGGGCCGCCGATCCGGTCGAACAGGAACTCCAGCCACATCATGTTCGTCCACCGGGACTGGCCGCCCAGGGAGAACGGCGCGACCCCGGCCGCGTTGAACTTCGGGACCAGGTTGTCGAGGATGTCGCCCCACGACTGCGGCGGCTGCGCACCGACCTTGTCGAAGACGGTCTTGTTCCAGTACAGGACGATCGGGGTGACCGTCTCGGCCGGCAGCGCGTAGATCTTGCCGCCGACCGTCGCCGCGCGGAACGCCGCCGGGAAGAGCTTCTCCTTCAGAGCGGCGTTCTCCCCGAACCATGACGTCAGGTCGTCGACCTGACCCGCATCCACCCAGCTCTTCAGGCCGCCGCCACCCCAGCCCCACAGGATCGTCGGACCCTGACCTGCGCCGAGCGCAGTCTTGATCTTCGTCTTGTAGGCGTCGTTCTGGAACATCGTCAAAGCGATCTGCGAACTCGGGTTCGCCTTGTTGAACCGGTCGACGGTCGCCTTCCGGATGCCCTCCTGCGGCTGACCGCTCAGGGTCCAGTACGTCGCGCCGCCGGCCGCCGCGCCACTGCCGGACGCGCCGCCGGTCGACGAGCTGGGGCCAGAGCTGCCACACGCAGCCAGAGCCGCACCGGCGACGGGCAGGCCGGCGGCGAGAGTGAGGAAGCTGCGCCGAGAGGTGGTCCTTGGGTCCACGCTGATCTCCGAGGAGTGGGGGCCGCGGGCCGGCCGCGGCGCGGGTAAGCCACCTGGCGGCAGGAACGAACGGCGGCTGCCGCCGGAAAGGTTTCGCTGCCGCCGCGTCAGCAACCGTAGGGTTTCGGGAACTGGCCTGTCAATAGGCTTGAGTTGGGTGCCTATTCGGCGCGAGACTTGGCCAGGCACGACACGGATATCGGCCCGAGTCGGGGCCTATGAGGATAGTTCCCACGCGTGGCATGTACCTCCTCCTTACCGATAAAGTTTCGATAACGAACCCTCGGACCCGTCAGGGAGCGCTCATGACGACTCTTGATCCCGCCGGTGACCTCGACGCGTCGACGGCTCGGTGGCGCGACGCCGGACTGCCTGCTGCCGCGCGGGTCGATGCGCTGCTGGCGGCGATGACGGTGCAGGAGAAGATCGCCCAGCTCGGCAGCCGGTGGGTCGGCAACGACATGCACGCCGAGGACGGCGCCTCGACCGCGCAGGCGGGGGGCGAAGGTGGGGGCACGGCGACCTTCATCGTCGCGCCCATGCAGGACGTCTTCGCCGCCTCCGGCACGGTGCCGCTGGAGGAGGCGGCCGCGCACGGCCTGGGCCAGCTGACTCGCGTGTACGGCAGCAGACCGATGAGCGTCGACGAGGGCGCGGCCGAGGTGGTCCGCCAGCAGCACGTCGTCCTCGAACGGTCGCGCCTGCACGTTCCTGCGCTCGTCCACGAGGAGTGCCTCACGGGTTTCACCGCGTTCGGCGCGACCGTCTACCCGGCGGCCATCGCCTGGGGGGCCACCTTCGACCCCGATCTCGTCGAGCGGATGGCTGCCGCGATCGGCCGGGACATGGCCGCTCTCGGGGTGCACCAAGGGCTTTCGCCGGTCCTGGACGTCGTGCGTGACTACCGGTGGGGCCGGGTCGAGGAGACCATGGGGGAGGACCCTTACCTCGTCGCGATGTGCGGGACGGCATACGTGCGAGGCCTGGAGAGCAGCGGCGTCGTCGCCACCCTCAAGCATTTCGCCGGGTACTCGGCCTCCCGCGCGGCGCGCAACCACGGCCCGGTGTCGATGGGCCGGCGCGAGTTCCTCGACCTCATCCTGCCGACCTTCGAGACGGCGATCGCCCTCGGCGGGGCCCGGTCGGTGATGAACTCCTACTCCGACGTCGACGGCGTGGCCGCCGGCGCCGACCCGTGGCTGCTGACTCAGGTGCTGCGCGAGCAGTGGGGCTTCACCGGGACCGTCGTCTCCGACTACTGGGCCGTGCCTTTCATCGCTTCGATGCACCGGCTCGCCGCCGACCCAGAGGACGCGGGCGTGATCGCCCTGACTGCAGGGATCGACGTCGAGCTGCCCGATACCCTCGGCTTCGGGCAGCACCTGGTGCGAGCGGGTGCGCAGCGGCGAGATGGCCGAGGAGCTCGTCGACCGCGCCGTCCGCCGACACCTTCGCCAGAAGGTCGAGCTCGGCCTGCTCGACGCGGACTGGACACCGGAGGGCTCGGTGGCGACGGCGTCCGGCGTCGACCTCGACTCCGCCGAGAACCGCTCTCTCGCAAGGGAGCTGGCCGAGCGCTCGATCGTGCTGCTCGACCCCGGCACAGCCCTGCCGCTGCTCGGCGAGGGACGGACGCCTCCCGGCAAGGTTGCCGTCGTCGGGCCCTGCGCCGCCGACCCGCGGACCTTCATGGGCTGCTACGCATTCCCTAACCACGTGCTTCCGCGGTACCCCGAACGCGGGCTCGGCGTCGAGGTGACGAGCGCCCTGCACGCCCTCGAGGCGGAGCTTCCAGAAGCGCAGATCGTCCACGCCACGGGCTGCGACGTGCTCGGGGAGGACCGCTCGGGCTTCGCCGACGCCGTTGCCGCCGCGCGGGACGCCGATGTCTGCATCGCGCTCGTCGGCGACCGGGCCGGGCTGTTCGGCCTCGGGACGTCCGGCGAGGGCTGCGACGTGGCCGACCTGGAGCTGCCCGGGGTGCAGGCGGAGCTGCTCGACGCGCTGCTCGAGACCGGCACGCCCGCCGTGGTGGTCGTCGTCTCCGGGCGACCGTACGCGCTCGGTCGCGTCGCCGGCCGCGCCGCCGCGCTCGTGCAGGCGTTCATGCCCGGCGAGGAGGGGGGCGGTGCGATCGCCGGCGTACTCTCCGGACGTGTCCAGCCTGGAGGCAAGCTTCCCGTCCAGGTCCCGCGTGGACCGGGCGCGCAGCCGAGCACGTACCTCCAGCCGCCGCTCGGCGCCGCCGCCAGCGTGGGGATCAGCAACCTCGACCCCACCCCGCTGTTCCCGTTCGGCCACGGTCGGTCCTACACCACCTTCACCGTGTCCGACCTGCGGCTGTCCGCGGCCCAGATCCCCACGGACGGTGAGCTGAGCGTCTCCGTGCGGCTGACGAACACCGGCGACCGGGCCGGTGACGAGGTGGTCCAGCTCTACCTGCACGACGTCCTCGCCCAGGTCACCCGTCCCGTCAAGCAGCTCGCCGGGTTCGCCCGCGTCACCCTGGCGCCCGGGGCAGCGGCCGACGTCACCTTCAGCCTCCACGCCGACCGGACCGCCTTCACGGGGCTGGACTACACCCGGATCGTCGAGCCGGGGGACATCGAGGTGCTCGTCGGGACCTCGGCCGAGGAGGTGTCGTGCCGGGACACCTTCCGGCTCATGGGGCCGCTGCGCGTCGTCGGTCACGACCGACGCCTCGACACCCCTGTCGAGATCACCCCCGTCGAGGTGACCCCCGGCGACACGACAGATGCAGTCGGGTAGGGCGAGGAGGGGGTGTCCGTCGTGACGGAAGGGGGAGCCCGGCGGAAGAAGGGGGCGACGCTGGCCACGGTCGCCGCTTCCGCTGGCGTCTCCGTCGCTACCGTGAGCAAGGTGCTCAACGGGCGCAGCGACGTCGCGGCGACCACCCGCGCCCTGGTGCAGGAGGCGCTGCGGCAACAGGAGTACGTCGTCGTGGCGCCACGCCGGCCGCCAGAGGCCGAGCAGAGCGTCGAGCTGGCGTTCGACGGCGAGCTGCACGCCTACTCCTCCGAGATCGTCCAAGGCGTCGTGGACGCCGCAGGGGAGGCCCGGGTCGCCGTCGTGCTCAGCACCCGCACCGGGGGGCCCCGGAACGTGGTCACGGAGCGACCCGGCGCGTGGGCGCGGCGTCTCGCCTCGGCCGGGCGCCGGGCGGTGATCGCCGTGACGAGCGAGCTGAGTGCCGAGCACCTGGATGCGCTGGAACGGGCGAAGGTGGTGCTCGTCGTCGTCGACCCGCTGAACCTGCCGCGAGCGGACGTCACGAGCGTCGGCTCGACCAACTTCACCGGCGGTTTCGAGGCGGCCCGCCACCTGCTGGCGATGGGGCACCGGCGGATCGGCTACGTCGGCGGCCCGTCGACGGCAGCGTGCAACCAGGCCCGGATGGCGGGCTTCCGGGCGGCGGTCGAGGCGGAGGGCCTCGTCGTGCCGGCTGGGTACGTCACGACCGGGCGATTCGTCTACGAGGAGGGGGTGGCGGGCGGGGAGCTTCTGCTCAACCTGCCTGAGCGGCCCACTGCGATCTTCGCCGGCTCGGACGAGATGGCCCTGGGCGTCATCGAGGCGGCCCGGGCCAAGAACCTGCGGGTACCGCAGGACCTGTCCATCGTCGGGTTCGACGACACCCAGCTTGCCCGGATGGCCTCCCCGCCGCTGACCACCGTGCGCCAGCCATTGTCGGAGATGGGCGCCGTCGCCCTGCGGACGGCGCTGCGACTGGCGGCTGGAGAGACGATCGAGTCCCACCACGTCGAGCTGGCCACACAGCTCGTCGTGCGCCGCTCAACGTCGGCCCCGCCCTCGAACGACCGCGCCCCGTGAGCGGTGACGTCGGGAAGCGGTCCATCCTTCCCCTCGCCACGGGGGTGCGCGGCTCACGGATCCTCGGCGGGGACGACAACCGACGTCACAGGCCGCCGCAGTAGGCTGCCCGGTCATGCGCCGCGTCGTCCTGCTGGTCCTGGCCGTGCTGCTCGCTGCGCTCGGGACCGGCGCCGTCTACCTGTACGTCAACGGCGTCGAGGACCGCGCCGCCGCCCAGCAGACGGAGACGACGCCGGTCCTCGTGGCGCGCGAGAACATCCCCGCCGGCGCGAACCCGCAGCGGGTCGTCACGTCGTCCCGGGTCGTGCAGGTCCCGCGGGCTCTCGTCGCGACCGGTGCGCTCACGTCACCGGCCGATATCCCGGCGGGGGCGGTCCTCGTGGACCGGCTGGCCGCCGGGCAGCAGGTCGTGGCGTCCGGGTTCGGGGCCCGCGCGTCCAACGGCATCCCCGCCGGGCAGGTGCAGGTGTCCGTCGAGATCGCGTTCCCGAACCGGGTGGCCGACCTGATCCGCCCGGGCGACGACGTCGCCGTGTACGTCGGCGCGGACCGTGCGGCCGCGCTCCGGCCTGTCGTGGCACCTGCCCGCGTGGACTCGGTCGTCGCGGCCAAGAACGTCGTGGTGTTCCTGGTGGGTCGGGGGGACGGCGAGAAGATCGCGCAGGCAGGCTTGCAGGGGGACGTGGTGCTGCTCCGGCTGCCGGGTGCGGACGGCTCGCAGTAGTCGCACGCCCCGCAGGTTCGCCGAAAGGCCCTGCCGACCGCGGAGGGCCGGGTTCGCACGCAGGATGACCGGCGCGGCTGACCCAGCAGCCAGGTCAGCCGTGCCGAGAGGGGCGCCGCAGGTCGCGTGTGCGATGGCTGCCGCCACGGAGGACGAGGTCTGTCGCGGTGTGCCGTGTTCCCGCGCAGCTCAACGCCCACATGGTTCAAGGGCGCGTTCCGCATCCGCGCCTATCACGCCCTCGTATGCGCCGCGAGCGCGGCCCTGGGACGGAAGCTGCTCGGCCTGCCGTTCGGGTGCAGGGGTTGCCTACTGCAGCGAGCCTGACGGAAGGTCACGTTCGATGTCGCTGCTGGCCCACTCTGTACGCATCCCGCAGCCAGGATGCGACCTCGTCGTCGACGTCTTGGGGTGAGACGAGCCGGAAGGCGTGCAGAACGTTCCGTGGTGAGTACACCTCCACCCTGCGGAAGCGGTCAGAGTCGATTCGCCGATCGAGCACGACGTGCCCGTCGAGCCACCGTCGCCGCGGCATCAGCGCGGCGAAGCTCATCCGCACGTGCAGGGCGATCCGAGTCTTCTCAGGAAGCACGTCGACCGGCCCGAGCTCCCGCACGACGTCCAGCACGCGGTCGAAGGTGGCGCGTACCGAAGCGGCGCACCCGACGAACATCTCGTCCACCGTTGCGAGGGCGGCGCAGGTGTGGGTCTGTCGGGGCGCGGCGAACGTCCGCCCGCACTCGGGACACCGCCAGAGCGGACGATCGGCGACCGGCTGTCGCGAACCCATGACCACATCCTGACCCGGGGACGGGGCCGACTCCCGACGCTGGGGCGACACTGCGTTCTCCGAGGTCAGGGTCCGACCGTCGTGCGGACGCGGCTGTCGTCGTCGGTGACGGCTTCCTGGGCCGGCAGCTCGGCGGAGCCCTCTGCTGTCGGAGTGGTGGGTAGGAACGACAACCATCGAGGCAGCCACCACGTGCGCTCTCCGAGCAGCGACAGCACCGAGGGCAGGAGGACTGCGCGCACAACGGTGGCGTCGAGCAGGATGGCGACGGCGAGCCCGACGCCGAGCTGCTTGAAGGTGGTCATCGAGAGCGTGCCGAAGACGGCGAAGACGGCGACCATGATCGTGGCAGCGCTCGTCACGACGCCTGCGGAGATCCCGATCCCGTACCTGACGGCGTCCTGGGTCGACAGGCCACGGTCGTGCGCCTCGCGAATTCGGGACACGACGAAGACGTGATAGTCCATCGAGAGGCCGAAGAGGATGACGAACGAGAACAAGGGGATCCAGGACTCGATCGCTCCGACACCGCGTGCGTCGACGAGGCCAGCCCCCCACCCGTGCTGGAACACCGCCACCATGACGCCGAAGGCCGCTCCCATCGAGACCACGTTGAGCAGCACGGAGACGGCGGCGATGGTCACTGAGCGGAACGAGACCAGCATGAGCAGGAACGCCAGCACGAGGACGAACACGATGACGGAGACGATCGAGTGACGCAGTTGGGCGTTGAAGTCCTCCGAGAAGGCCAAGTTCCCCCCGACGTACGCCTGCACGCCGCCCACCGTGCCCAGGGAGGCCGGCGTCACCTTCTC
This sequence comes from uncultured Actinomycetota bacterium, assembly GCA_963750565.1. Lineage (GTDB taxonomy): Bacteria > Actinomycetota > Actinomycetes > Actinomycetales > Kineosporiaceae > R-H-3. The sequence goes on from CAVVRA010000006.1 coordinate 104,632, forward strand.
CCGCAGCATCGTGAGCGCCCGAACTGAGGTGGCGTCCGTACCGTCGCCGTCGAGCGGAACGGCGATCTGGATGACGTTCTGCGCCTCGTGGACCGAGACACGGATCGGCTCGTGCACCAGGCCGGTGGCCAATGCCCGAGTTCGGAACACGTCGACCGCGGTCGTGACCGCGGGGTCGCGTACGTCCGGTGCCTTGACGACCACATCGGCCGGGCTCGGCCCGCCGGGGAAGGTCCCGGAGATCCGGTGGTAGGAGACCATGACCTCCGCGTCGGACGGGAGCAGCTTGTCCAGGCTGAGACGCTCGGTGTGGATCCCGAGCGCCGGCGCAGCGAGAACCAGCAGGAAGGCCAGTGCAGCCAGCGCCGAGACGGCGGGCCGGGCGAGGACGCGGTCGAGGATGGCAGCCCAGGCCCTGCTGCCTTCGTGGGGACGGCGCATCCGGGCCAGGCCCGGCACCTTCCCGAGGTCGACACGGTCACCCAGCAGGGACAGCAGCGCGGGAAGCACGGTGACCGAGCCGATCACGGCGACCAGGACGACAAGGATCGCCGCGATCGCGAAACCGTCGAAGAGGAGCATGCCCGACAGGAACATCCCGGACATGGCGACCACGACGGTCAGCCCGGACACGAGCACAGACCGACCGGACGTCGCCGCGGCGATCCGAAGCGCCGTTTCCGGGTCAGCGCCCCTGGCGCGCTCCTCGCGTTCACGCCTCAGGTAGAACATGCAGTAGTCGACCCCGACGGCCAGGCCGATGAGGAGCATCACGGAACTGGTCGAGGTGTCGACGTGCATGCGGTGGCTGATCAGCGCGAGCAAGCCGTTGGCGGCGAGGAAGGACGTGAGGGCCAGGCCGACGGGCAGCACCGCAGCCAGCAACGCACCGAATGCGACGACCAGGATGCCCAGGGCGAGCGGGACTGCCGTCCACTCCGCGCGGCGGAAGTCCTTCCCGATGGTGTCGTTGAACCATTGGTTTGCCGTGCCGTCGCCGAACTCGTCGATCCGGATCTGTGGGTACGCGGCACCGATGGCCGCAACCGCGTCGACGATCGGCTGGACCCGGTCGGCCGCGGTCAACGGGTCGCCCGTCATCGAGAGCTGGACGAGCACCGAGTGCCCGTCGGCCGACACCAGCCCCGCGGAGTACGGATCGGTGAGCTCGGTGACCAGGTGCGTCGCCGTCAGCCGTGCGACGAGCTCGGCGACGACGGCGCGGACAGCAGGGTCGCGCGCACTCCTCGCCGGGTCGGTGATCATGATCATCTCGCCGGCGGCCACCTGGACACCCGCGTCGTCGAGGATCCTCACAGCCTTGGCGGAGTCGCCCTTGGCGTACTCGTGCGCGGTCATCTGCTGCTGCCCGGACCGAGCGCCTGCCATCGTCGCGACTACCACGAACAGCACCCAGCCGGCGACAGCGATCCACCGGTGCCGAACGCTCCAGCCGCCTATCGATGCTGCGATGTTCCGCTGACGAGTCATGCCCGGCTCCCTCCGTGGCACGCCACACAGGCTCCCGTCATCCTTCGCCGGACGACGGCCCGATGGTGGTGACGGAGGTCCCGTGTGGAGGCCTGTGAGGAGCGCTGCTCCGGCGACCGGCGTCCAGCCGGCACTCGCCGGGAGACCTCGCCGTCTGGTGGGAGCTTCGCCGCTGCCGTGCCAGCGCCGGCCGAACCGAGGGGGCGCCCCAGGAGAGTGAGCAGTTCGCCGGTCACGACGGGTACGACCTTGCTGTCGAGGCTGCCTCCAGCGGCCAGTTCACCACTATCAGTTCACCATCACTGCCTTCCAGGTCGGGACAGGACGCCGCCGTCGGGCCCGCTCGTGCATCGCTGCACCGGTGGAGCCAACGCAGGTCGACCTCCTGCCCGCCTTTGATCCTTCCTCATGACGGAGGCGGGATCACCGGCCCGGCCAGGGGCCCGCGGAGCTCGGCTACCAGAGCGCCCCTGCGCTGCTCGACTCCACCGTGCGTCCGGTCGTCGATGGCCGGGGGTGACGACGTGAACTCGACGGCACGGTGTGCATCAGGGCAGGCCCCGGCTTCCTCCTGAGGAGTCGGGGCGCGCGAGGACGCGGTCCGCAGACATCCGCCGTTCATCCGGGAGGCATCATGCATGTCGTTGTCGCCGGTGCCGGCCCCACGGGTCTGGCCATCGGCGCGGGGTTGGCCCTGCGGGGCCACGACGTGTTGGCCGTGGACCGGGACGCCGGTCCGCCGCCCCGCGGCCCGTGGCGGCGGCGCGGGGTGATGCAGTTCGACCACGCTCACGGTTTCCGTCCGCAGGTCGAGATGGTCCTGCGGGAGCACTGGCCGGCGGCGCACGACACCTGGCTCGCGTTGGGTGCGGAGCCGCGTGAGGCCGGGCCGGGCGGCACGCCGATGGGGACGGCGTCCCGCCGGGTCACCTTCGAGCGGGCACTGCGTCGGGCCGCGGCGACGATGTCTGGACTGACCGTGCGGCAGGGCCGGGTCGAGGGTCTCGTCGTCAACGGGCACCGCGTCGTCGGCTGCCGCATCGACGGGGCCGCGGTCGACGCCGACCTCGTCATCGACGCCTCCGGCCGGTCGGGGCGGCTCGACGCGGGTGATCCACGACGGGTGCGGGACGGCCTCGGCGGGGACTGCGGGATCGCCTACGTGAACCGGACCTACCGGTTGCGCCGCGCGGCGTCCGCCGGCCCGACGAACTCGCCGATCGGGTGGTTCGGGCCGTTCGACGGCTACCTCGTCCTGCTCTTCACCCACGAGGCGGGGCACTTCACCGTCGTCGTCGTCCGGCCGACCGCCAACCACGTGCTCAAGGACCTGCGCCGCGAGCCGGTCTTCGATGCCGCGTGCCGTGCCGTCCCCACGCTCGCGGAGTGGACGGACCCGCGGTGCGCGGTGCCCACGAGCCCGGTCATGGCCGGTGGCGCCCTGCGCAATGTCTACCGACGCCAGCGTGCCCTGTCCGGTCTCGTCGCGGTCGGCGACGTCGTCGCGACGACAACCCCGACCGCCGGGCGGGGGATCGCGCTGGCCTACCTCCAGGTCGGTGAGCTGCTGCGCCTCCTTGACGCAGGTGCCGACCCGGTCACCGTGGCCGGCCCGTTCGGCGCCTGGTGCGAGCGGGCCGTGCTGCCCTGGGTTCGCGACCACGTCTGCAACGACGCCGCGGCGGTCCGGCGCTGGCAGGGCTACGACGTCGACCTCGACGAGCCGCTCGCATCCGACCTCGTCGTTGCCGCGGCCGAGGCAGACGAGCGGCTGCGTCCGCTCGTCGGCCCCTACCTCGCGATGGCCGCGCCACCGGAGTCGCTTGCTGCCGCCGAACCGTTGGCGCGCGCGGTGTTCCGGGCCGGGTGGCGGCCCCCGGTCGCGGAGGGCCCGACCATCGCCGAGCTCGAGGACCTCGTCGTCCGCTGCGCGTGAGGTGCTGCGCGGCTGAGATCACACGGCCCGATCCCGAGGTGGACTCGCCCCGGTGCGCTGTCGGGCCGGGCGCGGTCTGGTGGATGATGCACCGGTCCGCCCCGCACCGACGGCGCGAGGATCGCCGCACAGCGGTGATGCAGCCGAGCAGGCCCGTCAGTCGTCTCCGCCACGGCGCCTGGACGAGATCATCGGCTTGACGAACGGGTGCGCACGGCCGGCCGCGCGGGTCACGCCGGCCTCGGAGTACGAAGGGCTCTGGCTCCGCTGGCGGACCGGCACCGGGACGGCCTTCCACGTCACCCGGACCGACGACGCCGGCCGCGCGGGACAGACCACCGTCCAGTTCACGTGGAGGACCTCGAGTGCGAGGTCCACGAGCCGAAGGCCCGCGGGCTGGTGTTCGAGGTCCAGCCGGGCATGCGGGGCGTGCGATGGGAGACCGAGATCGCGCACATCCAGCGAGTGGGGACGTCCGCCTGGTTCCGGACAGCGAAGGCGACAGCCTGTGCATCGAAGGGATCGAGCGGTGCCTGACGGGCGGGACGAGACCGGCGAGGGGACGTGCCGAGCGCCCGGCGATGACCGCCGAGACAGCTGTCTCGAGGATGGCTCCTGCGACGGTCGGTGACGACGGGCCCGGACGACAGACGCCCGGACCCGTCGTCGATGGATGACTCAGGCCGCGCGGCCGAGGTGCTGCCGGACGAGGATGTCGCGGACGAGGCTCGTGTCGGCGTCGTCGTGCTGGGCAAGGACGGCGAGCAAGTCGTTGCGGTCGGCCGCCGTTGTGTACGTGGCCAGCTCGCGCGCCAGCTGCTTGCGGGTCAGGTGCGCCCGGCGTCGGGCACGGAACTCCGCGCGGGCGGCGGACCAGCGGGTGGCGTGGGCGGAGATCATGTCCCTTGCAGGGAGTCGCGGTTGCGTGGTGTTCATGTCTTCCAGTGTGGTTCGGTCCTACCCATGCGTCCAATGACATGATCGCATCTTATTCATGCAATACAGTCATGGATGTGGACACAGACGCCATGCGCTGGTTCCAGCAGGTCGCCGAGGGCGTGACCGTCACCCAGGTCGCGGAGCTCTACTGGGGTACGCAGCCCGGGGTGTCACGCGGGCTGGCGAGGCTCGAGTCCGAGGTCGGTACGCCGCTGCTGCGTCGGTCCGGCCGGACTCTGCGAATGACTCATGCCGGTGCCGTCTTCAAGCGCTACGTCGACGCGGTCCTGCACGATCTCGACGACGGACTCGCCGCCGTCGAGCAGCTCCTGGACCCGGACCACGGCACGGTGGCGCTCGCCTTCCAGCGCTCCTTCGGCACCTGGCTCGTCCCACACCTGCTCGCGGGCTTCCGGGAGGCACACCCGGGCATCAGCTTCTCGTTGCACCAGGCTCGCGACGAGCTCACGTCGTCCGTCCTCGGCGGCGGCCCGGTCGACCTGGAGATCACGGCGATGCGCCCGACCGACCGGACCGTCCGGTGGGAACGGCTGCTCACCGAGCCGCTGTGCCTGGCCGTGCCCGCCGGGCATCCGCTGGCCGACCGCGACGGCGTTGCGCTCACGGAGGCAGCAGGAGAGGCGTTCGTCGCCCTCCGTCCGGCATCGCTGCTGCGCAGGCAGAGCGTCGCGCTCTGCGAGCGGGCCGGCTTCACTCCCGCCGTAGCATTCGAGGGCGACGACGTCCCCACCGTCCGTGGATTCGTCGCCGCCGGTCTCGGGGTCGCAGTGCTGCCCGCGATCCGTGCCGGGTCCGTAGTCGTCGAGGAAGTGCCCGCTGCGCCTCGACACGTTCCGATCACGGACGTCGGTGCGTTCCGCGAGGTCGGACTCGCCTGGTCCACGGAACGGCGGCTGCTCCCGGCCGCCGAGACGTTCCGCGAGCACGTGCTCGCTCGCGCTGCGGCACGCGACGTGCCGCCCGCCGTCATCGGGGCAGTCCGTCGACCGCCGGCCCCGTAGGCGTCGAACGCGCGTGCGCTCCGGCCCCCGTTCACACGTGAAGCCTTCGCCGTGGCGGCGCCCACCGTCAGCGGGAACGTCTGCCCGCAGGGGGATCGACGTCCTCGACGACGACGCAGCCTGCCGGTCCACCGGTCGACGAGACCTGTGGCCGCGATCTCGAAGGACGAGAGCCGACTGGAGACTCACGACGTCATCGAGCAGAAGCTGTCGCGATGCCATGGCGTCCCGCAGCGGCTAGGACGCGACGGGTAGTGGCCCACGACCCGATGGGATGCACAGGGCCGGGGTGGCAGACGACGTGGAGATCCGGTTGTTCCGCGCTCCGACCGGCGAACGACATCGAGCGTCAGGTGGTGCTCACCGGGGTCCGGGCTCCGGCCGGCTGTCCTCCAGGAGGTGACCCCGCCGTCACCATCCCCGGCTGCTCACCACGTCACCGGAAGCAACTGCCCGAGCCAGGCGGGTGTGGTCGCGCGCGTTCTGCTCGGCATAGCTGACGGCGTAGGCGAGCATTCCGTCGTCGAAGGCACCGCCCTTGCCGATGTACGACGCGATGGCCACGGCATCGCCGGTCCGGGCGTGCGCCCGAGCCAGGACTGCGCCGCATGCGCCGGCGAAGTCGACCAGGAGCGGTGCGATGCGATCGTTGTCAGGGATGATCTTCATGTCACGGAACTGCCGCACGTAGTAGTCCGTACCGTCGGCGCGGGTCCAGCCGACGAAGATGTCGGTGGCACTCTGGATGAGTCGCTTGCCCACCACGACTCGCTGGCCGTGGTTTCTGTGCCGACCGGCGGCCAGGTACGGCTCGTACACCGAGGTCCCAGCCTGCTTCATCTGCAGGAAGAGCGGGTCGTCCCCGCTGCGTCCCTCGAGCAGCAGCAAGTACACGCGCATGCCGACGCTGCCGACGCCGACGACCTGCCGGACCACGTCGACGACGTGAAAACGGTCCAGCAGGTGCTGGCGATGCTCGTCGAGGGTCTCGCGGTAACCGTCGAAGGCGCGCAGCGCGTGGTCGCGCTCTTCCTTGTCCAGGTGGGCACGGAACGGGAGGTTCTCGGTGATCTGCCACCGACCGTCGACGGCCCGCGTGAGCCGCTCGAGCGCGCCTCGGCTCGTGCGACGTGCGGCCTTCTTGTCGACGTGCTTGGCGACCCGCTCGCGCCACTCCGGCTCGGTGAACGCGTCGAGCAGCCGGTCCACGCGGGTCACGTCGTACCAGGTGTCCAGCTCGTCACGGGCGGCGAACTCCTTCATATGCTCGCGGTAGGCGCGAACGGCGGCCCGTGCAGCAGGGAGGCCGAGCCGGTGCCGCCCGTTCACGTCGGCCGCCACGACGAGGCTGGCGGCCAACCTCTTGACGTCCCACTCGAAGGGGCCCGGAAGGGTCTCGTCGAAGTCCCTGAGGTCGAAGGCCAAGGCACGCTCGGGAGTGGCCCACAGACCGTAGTTCAGGACGTGAGCATCTCCGCAGAGCTGCACCGTCAGGCCGCTGCTGGGTCCGGTCGCCAGGTCGGCAGCCATGACTGCAGCTGCGCCCCGGTAGTAGTGCCACGGTGACGTCGCCATCCGGGCATGCCGGATCGGGACGAGATCAGCCAGCCTCGACGCGCTCTGGTCCAGCACGATGTCCAGTGCGTCGCGGGTGCGCGCCTTCTCGTCCCACGGCCCCGCCGCGTGCCGTGGGGCCTTGTCGCGCGCTGCTCGGCCGAGCTCCTCGCGCTCCGCACGTGACAGCGGCGCCGGCCGGTCCATCGTCATGGGGGGAACGGCGATCCCACGCCGACGCTGCACCCTACGGTCGCGACGCGTGTCATCACGGCGTCACGGCGGCCAGGACCGCCGGTTCGCCAGGTACCCGGGGACGGTCGCCGGCGCAGCGTGGACACCTGGCACGACCGCTCGCTCACAGTGCGTGGTGCGCAGCGTTCGACCGTGTCCATGGCACACCCTCGCATCACAGCAACCCCGGGAACACGTCTGCGTCCCCGACCTCGAGATCATACGGACCCGGGCGCTGACTCGGGGCGTGCAACCGATCACGCGCTCCGTGTCCGAGCGATCGGAGGGTTGTCGTTCCAGAGGATCGCCGCTCTCGACGGGATGGCCGACGAGGTGCTGCGCGCCCAGCTCCTCGCCGTGGGCGACGACTCCTGCGTCGGCGGCGCTGAGAGATCGGTCCGCCACCTGCCTAGACTCGTGCCCGTCGAGACGATCGGCGGTCACGTCGGGGGAGAGGTCCGAATCATGCCCAGAAGCCACCTGCGGACGCTGGCGCTGGCCGCCGTGGCGGCGGCGGCCGTGGCCGGTTCTCGGGCGCTGGTCGCGCGCCGCCGGTTGCTCGACGCCGTGGAGCCCCAGCTCCGACACCCGCTGCTGCTCCTGCCTGTCAGCGCCGGCTTCCCCGGCTTCCTTCGTCTCGTCCGCAGGGTGCCGGTCCGTCCGGCACCACTCGTGCCCGGTGTGGAGGTCACGCCGCGCCTCGTGCCCGCTCGTGGCGACCATCCGGCCGTCGAGGTCCTCGTCTACGAGCCGCCCCTGCGCGCGCGCCCGTCCGGGGTGCTGCTGTGGACCCACGGCGGTGGCTTCGTCTTCGGTGACCCCGCCGCCTACCACGATGTCTGCAGCCGGTTCGCCGCCGAGCTCGGCATCGTCGTCGTCAGCGTGGACTACCGGCTGGCGCCCGAGCACCCGTTCCCGGCCGGCCTCGAGGACTGCTACACGGTCCTGGCGTGGATCCACGAGCACGCCGCCGACCTGGGGGTGGACCGTGGACGGATCGCTGTCGGCGGGGACAGCGCCGGAGGCGGCCTGTCCGCGACGCTCGCCCAGCTCGCCCATGACCGGGGCGTCGTACCGGTCTGCTTCCAGCTGCTCGTGTACCCGATGCTCGACGACCGCACCGTCCTGCGGGCCGACCATGCGGGCACCGGCGCGTTCGTCTGGTCGCCGTCGTCGAACCGGTTCGGCTGGACCGCGTATCTCGGTCACGAACCCCGGACCGACGAACCACGGCCGTACGCTGCTGCGGCTCGCCGCGACGACGTCCGCGGGCTGCCCCGGCCTGGATCGGCGTCGGCGACCTCGATCTGTTCCATGCGGAGGACGTCCTGTACGCGGAGCGCCTGCGCGCCGCGGGAGTCCCGTGCGAGCTCCTCGTCGTCCCCGCGATGTACCACGGCGCCGACGGCTTCTTCGACGGCAAGGTCGAGTCCATGACGGCCTTCCGAGCAGCCATGGTCGACGCGCTGCGCGGGGCGCTCCAGCCGGTCACGCAGGGCTGATCCCGGCGGCGGCGATCCGCGCCTGCGGTCCGTCCTCACCATCAGCGCGTCGCTCAGCGACGCAGGCTCGGGGTGCACAAGCAGGGAGATGGTCCGACGTCGGGCGCCGACCGTCGCGCTCGCGCCGCGCACATGACAGTCTCCGACGCAGCACCTGGCATCCCTGTCCCGACGTCGCTACCGGAGACCGCATGAGCACCCCCACCGGCTGGCCCGCACCGACGTTGGGCTGGCTGCGTCGAGCCGTCGTCCTCATCCTGGTCCTCGTCGCCGTGTTTGAGGTGACCGTGTGGGCCTTCCAAGGCCTGCGGTCCCTGCTCGGCACGATCTTCCTGGCCTGGCTGTTCGCGATCAGCATGGAGCCCGTCGTCGCGGCCCTGGCCCGGCGCGGGCTGCGCCGTGGCCTCGCGACCGGGCTCGTGCTCCTCGGCCTGGCCGTCGGGGTGGCCGCGTTCATGGCCGCGTTCGGCACCCTGCTCGTCGAGCAGCTCGTCGGCCTCGTCCGCGCCCTGCCCAACTCCGTCGACACGGTCGTCGCCTGGGCCAACCGTACGTTCAACCTGTCGATCGAGGCTCAGGACATCGTCCAATCCGTCAACCTCAGCCCGGCGGACGTCCAGTCGATCGCCGGGAAGCTGACCGGCGGCGTCTTCGGTTTCGTCTCCGGGGTCGTCGGGTTCCTGTTCCAGGCACTGACGCTGACCCTCTTCACGTTCTACCTGTCCGCGGACGGACCCCGGGTGCGGGCCGCCGTCTCGAGCTGGTTCCCGCCGGCCCATCAGCGGGTCATCGTCACCGTGTGGGAGATCGCCGTCGCCAAGGCCGGGGGCTACGTCATCTCGCGCCTGGTGCTGGCCGCGTTGAGCGCCTTTTTCACCGCAATCTTCCTGCTCATCCTCGGCGTCCCCTCGTGGCTGCCGCTCGCCCTGTTCGTCGGGCTCGTCTCGCAGTTCGTCCCGACCGTGGGCACTTACATCGCCCTCGCGCTGCCCGCGCTGGTCGCCCTGCTCGAGCAGCCGATCGACGCCCTGTGGGTCATCGTCTTCGGCGTGGCGTACCAGCAGGTCGAGAACTATCTCTTCTCCCCCCGCGTCACCGCGCGGACGGTGGACATCCACCCCGCCGTCGCCTTCGGCTCGGTCCTCGCCGGCGCGGCGCTCTTCGGTCCGCTCGGCGCGCTCGTCTCGATCCCGGTCGTCGCGGCGGCCCAGGCCGTGGCGGAGACGTACGGCCACCGGTTCGAGCTCGTCGCCGACGCCGACGCCGACCTGCCGACCTCCGGGCCGCCGCCGCTCGCCTCGACGCCGGTCGCGCCGGCCGCGGACCCGGCCGCAGTCTCCGCCGACGAGGTCCGCCCCGCAGGTGGTCCCTCCTGATCCGTCGATGACGGCGTACAGCAGCCGGCCATGAGCACCAGGAGGAACGGAACCGGGCTGTGGCCCTGGTGCCGGTGGCCTGCGCCGTCGTCGTCACCTCGCCGTGCTCGCCCTCGTGCTCACCGGGATCGTCGTGTTCGCGGCGCTCGGCTACGTGCCCGCTCGGGCACGAGCCAGGCGGGAACGCCCACGGACGAGGGTGCTCCTCGCCGCGCTGCTCTGCTCGTCGTCGGCCCGCTGGCCCTGAACACGTCGCAGACCTCGAGCGGCGCGTCGAGGGCGCCGTTCCCGCCAGCCCGGCCATCGTCGTCGACACGACGGTGGGTCGGAGCGTGGACGTCGGCGAGGTGGGCACCGACCCGTCCACGTCCTGACGAGCCGCCCTCGCGAAGGACCAGGTCCGCCGGCGACGTTCGGCCCTGGCGTCGCTCCCGGCGCCCCTGGAACGGTGGGAGCACGGCCCGGCCGGTCGGGCCGGCCCCCGGACCTCGACGAGGTGCCCATGATGTCCAGCCGCACCGCACACGGACCTCGGGCCGTGCACGACGCCGGGCAGGTGGCGAGGCCCGCCACCGGCCGCCCGCCGGACGGCGTCCCGGGATGGTGTCTCTCGTGCGGTCTCGTGCTCGTGCCGCTGCTCGTCGCGGCGGCGGGCGCCGGCCTCCTCCTCGACGTCTACGCGGGCGAGACGGCGTTCGGCCGAAACGGGTTCCGCGGCGCCGACCTCGTGACGCTCGTCGTCGAGGTGCCGGTCCTCGTCGCCGCCCTGGTCGCCGCGCGGCGGGGCTCGGTCCGCGGCACGCTCGTGCTCCTCGGTGCGCTCGCCTACGTCACCTACCAGTACGCCTACGTCTTCGCCTACCGGTGGAACGTCCTGTTCCCGGTCTACGTGACGCTGTTGTCCCTGTCGGCGTTCACGCTGACAGGGGTGCTCCTGCGGACCGACGCCGACCGGGTCCGGGCGGTGTTCGACGACCACGCGCCGGTCCGCGCCGTCCGGGTCTTCCTCGCCGTCGTCGCCGTCGCGCTCGCCGTCATGGAGTCCGCGCAGGTCGTCGTCGCCATGGTCAGCCGCGACGTCCCCCGGATGGTCACCGACTCCGGCCACCCCACCGCGCCGGTGTACGTGATGGACCTCGGACTCGTCGTCCCGCTGCTCGTCCTCGCCGTCGTCCTGCTCGGGCGTCGTGCGCCGTGGGGCTTCGTCCTCGCACCGATGCTGCTCTACAAGTGTGCCGCGATCGGGCTCGGCCTCCTCGCGGCGAACGTCGTCGCGCTCGCCGGCGGTGGGCGGACCGACGGCGTCCTCAACGTCGTGTGGGCCGTCGTCGCGACGGGCGGCGCCGTGGGTCTCCTCGCGCTGCTCCAGCACGCCGGCGCGGGCGCCCGAGGCGGGTGACGGCCGTGGGCCGAGGGACGCGGGCCGCTCTGGTGGCCGCAACCGCCTACGCCGTGCTGTACCGGCTCGGCAGGACGGCGGGCAGTACCCGCGCCGAGCGGCGCGCCGTCCTCCCCGGCGACGACGTCGTCCTCGCCCCGACGACGGTGACCGACCACGCGACGACGATCGCGGCGGAGCCCGAGCAGGTCTGGCCCTGGCTCACCCAGATGGGCTGGCACCTCGGTGGGTACTACACACCGGGGTGGGTGGACCGTCTCCTCTTCCCGGCGAACCGGCCCAGCCTCGACCGGCTCGACCCCGCCCTCGTCCGGGACCTGCGCGTGGGCGACACGATCCCGGACGGGCCGCCCGGGACGGCCTGGTACGTCGTCCACGAGGTCGACGCGCCGCACACCCTCGTCCTGCACTCGACGACCCACGTGCCCGGTTCGTGGAGGCGGCGGTTCGGCGCCGGGATCGACTGGACCTGGACCTTCCGCCTCCGGCGGACGGACCCAGGGATGACGCGGCTGCACCTGCGGGTGCGCGGCCGCACCCGTCCGTGGTGGCTCACCGCGACGTACCACCTCGTCCTCGTCCCGGCGGACTACGTCATGGCAGTCGGCATGCTCCGCGGGGTCAGGGCGCGGGCCGAGGACGGGGCGGCAGGACGTCCTCCCACGCCCGAGTCGGAAGGAACGGCGGGGGGCGGTTAGAGCTCGAGCTCCTCGCGACGCCAGGTCGCGCCGTACCCCGACGTGGACCCGCGAACCAGGTCCGGCCCGAGCCTCGGCGCGCCCGCCGGAACCGGCTGCGGCGCGAACGCCGTGGCGCTGAGCCGGGACTGGTCGGCGACCAGGGCGGCGTACGCGGACTGCGCGACCATGGTGTGGAACGCCCGGGCGAAGACGGTGCGGTCGCGCTCGAGGCGGCTCAGCTCGGCGGTGAGGGCGTCGAGGCGGCGCCGGATGGCCGGCAGGGTCATGAGGTCCCGCTCGAGGCCTGCCGTCGCCCGCACCGGGCCGGACATCGGCACCGTGTTCGGGTCCGGCTCCGCGGCCCGGGCAGCCGTCGCGTCCGTCGTCAGGGCCGGTGTGAGGGCGGGTGTGAGGTCCGCCGTCCAGGTCGTCTCGGCCCCGGTCCCGCCGGCCGGGCCGGCGGGGACCGGCTGCGTCGCGTCGAGCCGCGCCGCGGCCCGGCTCAGCATCGTGCACACCCACTGCGCCCGGCGCGACCGCGGCGTCGACGCCAGGGACCGCACGAGGCCCACGACGACGAACACCCCGATGACGAGCGCAACCGGGAACAGGAAGGCCATCGACGCCCCCTCGCCGACGAGAGTGGTACGACCAGGGTAGCCCGACGGCTCCGCGGGCGGACCGCGCGACGTCCGGTCCGGCTGCTGGGCGGCACCGAGGAGAGCCCCCTGTGCCGGTTCCGGCACGGCCTGAGTGTGGGCCTGAGCGGGCGGATCGGTCGTGACGGGATCGTGGGCTGCTCACCAGCGGCTCGGTCAGATCAGACACCCCCGGCGAGCAGCAGCCGCAGCTCGTGCATCGTGGCCGTGACCGTCAGCGCCCGGACCTGCTCCCGTCCGCCCGGGATGTGCAGAGTCAGCCGCCGCCGGTCGTGCGGCCCGGCGACGCTGACGTGAACCGTGCCGACGGGGGCGCGTGCCGTGCCACCGTCGGGCCCCGCGACGCCCGTGACGCCGAGCCCGATGTCGGCGCCGAACGCCGTCCGGGCGCCGTCGGCGAGCGCGTCGGCGACCTCCTCGCTCACCGCGCCGCGCTCCTCGATCGTCCGTGCGGGCACCCCGAGCAGCGAGGTCTTCGCCGTGTTCGCGTCGGCGGCGACCGACCCGAGGACGTAGGCCGACGAACCGGCGCGGCCGGTGAGCCGGCCGCCGAGGAGGCCGCCGGTGCACGACTCGGCTGCGGCCACCGTCCAGCCCCGAGCGGTCAGGGCGTCCCCGACGACGTCGTCGACCGTGGCGCCGTCAGTGCTGTACACCGTCGCCGGGAAGTCGGCGAGCAGTGTCCGGCGGAGCAGGTCGAGCCGGTCGGTGTCGGACGGCGCGTAGCGGATCACGACCTCGAGCTCGCCACCACGCAGGCAGGTGCTCACGTCGAGGCCGGCGAGGTCGATCTCGACCCGGCGCAGGGACGCCGCGAGATCGGCCTCGAGCGTCCCCCAGAGCCGGATCGTGTCCTCGAGCAGCGGCGGCGCCCCGTCGAGGAGCGCGCGGACCACGGGCGCCCGCAGCACCGCCGGCCACATGCCGCGCAGCTCCGACGGCGGCCCCGGCAGGACGACGACCGGCGGGCCCGGCCGGCCGTCGGCCGGCGGCACGACGAGCCCTGGCGCGGTGCCGACGGGGTCGAGGACGTCCGCCCCGACCGGGACCGTCGCCTGCTTGCGGCTGCCCGCGTCGACGGCCTCGGCATCGGCGTGCCAGCCCCGCCGGCTCATGAGGTCGGCGACGACCGCGCGGACCTTCGCATGGGTCGCCTCGTCGAGCGCCGACGGGCGGCCCTGGACGTCACCGACGACGCGGGCTGTGAGGTCGTCCGCGGTCGGTCCGAGCCCCCCGGTCGTCACGACGAGCTCGTGATCGGCCATCACGTGGTGCAGAGCGGCCTCGAGGTCGGCGGGCCGGTCGCCCACGACGACGATCCGGCCGACGTCGACCCCGAGGCCGCCGAGCTGCTCCGCGAGCCAGGGCCCGTTGCGGTCGGCGACCCGACCGGTGAGCACCTCGGTGCCGGTGACGACGATGCCTGCCCGGAGCGTCATGGCCGTACCGTACGGCGCCCGCGGCCGGCCGGCTGCGCAGGCCCGGGACCGTCCGGGCGCACGGCGGCGTAGCGTCGGCCCCGTCCCGGGACGTGGCCGGGACCGTCGCCGACCCCTGGAGAGGCCGTGCCCGACCCGGACCGCCCGCCGCCACCCCTGCACGCCGTCGCCTGGACCGGCGAGGCGATCCGGCTGCTCGACCAGACCCGGCTCCCCGGCGTCGTCGCGCACGTCGACGTCCGGGACGTCGACACGCTCGTGGACGCGGTGCGACGGCTCGTCGTCCGCGGTGCGCCGGCGCTCGGCGCGGTCGGCGCGCTCGGGGTCGTCGTCGCGCTGCGCCAGTCCGCCCGCGAGGGGTGGGACGCCGCCCGGCTGGCCGCCGAGGTCGACCGGGTGCGGACCGCGCGGCCGACAGCGGTGAACCTCGCCCGGGCCGTCGACGAGGTGTGGCCGAACGCGACGGCCGGCGCCGACGCCGTCCTCGCCGCCGCCGTGCGCCTCGTCGACGCGGATGCCACGGCGAACCGCGCGATGGGCCGGCTCGGCGCCGACTGGGTGCTCGCCCGGGTGGCGCGGCGTCCGGTCCGGGTGCTGACCCACTGCAACACCGGGATGCTCGCGACGACCGAGTGGGGGACGGCGCTGGGCGTCGTCCGCGAGCTGCACGCGCGCGGCACTCTCGGCCTGGTCTACGCCGACGAGACCCGGCCGCTGCTCCAGGGCGCGCGGCTCACCGCGTGGGAGCTCGCCGCCGACGGCATCCAGCATGTCGTCCAGGTGGACGCCGCGGCGGCGAGCACGGTGCTCGGTGGGCTCGTCGACGTCGCCGTCGTCGGCGCCGACCGGGTGGCGGCGAACGGCGACACCGCCAACAAGATCGGTACGCTCGGGGTGGCCCTGGCGTGCCACGAGGCGCGGGTCCCGTTCGTCGTGGCGGCCCCGGAGTCCACCGTCGACCTCGGGACGGCGACCGGCGCCGACATCGAGATCGAGCTGCGCGACGGCGACGAGGTCCTCGAGCTCGCCGGGGTCCGGACGGCGCCGGCCGGGACAGCCGGCTTCAACCCCGCCTTCGACGTGACGCCGGCACGCTTCGTCACCGCGCTGGTCACCGAGCGCCGCGTGCTCGAGGTGTCGGCGGGACGCACGCCCGGGACGGGGCCTGCGTGACCGACGTGAGAACGGCGGTCGCCGCCGCCTGCCGGCGGCTCGCCGCGCAGGGCCTCGTCCCCGGGACGGCGGGCAACGTGTCGGCACGCGCCGGCGACCTCGTCGCCGTCACCGCCACGGGTCTCGTGCTCGCCGACGCGACGCCGGACGACGTCACCGTGGTCGACCTCGACGGCAGCGTCGTCTCGGGCCGGCTCGCGCCGACCTCCGAGATGCTGCTCCATCTCGCGCTCCACACCCGGTGCGGGGCCCGCGCCGTCGTGCACACCCACGCCCCGGCGTCCACCGCCGCCGGGCTGCTCGTCACCGAGCTGCCCGCCGTCCACTACGCGGCTCTGCTCCTCGGCGGCCCCGTCCGGGTGGCACCGTTCGTGCCGTTCGGGACACCGGCCCTCGCCGCGGCCGTCGTCGATGCGCTCGCGGGGCGCCGCGGTGCCCTGCTCGCCAACCACGGTGCCGTGACCTACGGGGACGACCTCGACGCGGCGGTCGCGCGCACCGAGGTGCTCGAGTGGCTGTGCGACGTCTACCTGCGGGCCGCGGCCGCGGGGACACCCCGCGTGCTCTCCACGGACGAGCTCGACGCCGTCGCCGAGGAGCTGTCCCGGCGCGGCTACGGCCGGACGCTGCCCGTCCGGCCGCGGTCCGCCGACCCGCCCTGCTGACCCGCGTGCCCCGCCACGTGGTGGGCTGGGTGTCGGTCGGTCAGCGCGTCGAGGCGGAGCGTCGGCGTCGTGAGGTCGACTGACCTGGTGGTCGCGCTCCCCGAACCGGTCCCTCGCGTGCCGTCGGACGATCTCCCAGCCGAACATCATGGCGTGGCCCTCGTGCGCGAGGTTGTGGCAGTGCGCGACGTGCGGGCCGGTGACGTCCCGGAACCCGCGGTGGAGGATCGTCGACTCGCCGGGTGGCGACGAACCGCAGGTCACGCCGGCCGCGCGGCGCTGCGTGACTACCCCGACGGGGGGCGGACGGCCTGCAGGGTGTAGGTCATCGGCAGGCGCCAGGGCCGGTCGACGAGCCGGAACTCGCCGAGCATGTCGACGACCGTCCGGCCCGGCAGCGCGTCCCACGGGGCGCTGTCGTGCTCGACGAGCATCGTCACCGCGAGGCCGTGTTCGAGGAGCGCCGTCACGACGTCGCCGAGCCCGTGGTTCCACTCGTGGGTGGTGGTGTGGGCGAACTCGACGTCGGTCTCGACGTACGTCCCACCGGCCTCCCAGACGGTCGGCTCGGGCCGCTCGAAGTACGGGTGCTCGACGACGAGCAGACCCTCGGGGTGCTCCTCGTCGAGGCTCCACAGCATCGGGTGACCCTCCCGGAGGAAGAGCCGGCCACCGGGCCGCAGGAGGGCGGCGACGACCGCGGCCCACCGGTCGATGCTCGGCAGCCAGCACAGCGCCCCGACGCCGGTGTACACGAGGTCGAACGTCCGGCCACCGAGCGCTTCCACGGCGTCGTAGACGTCGGCCTCGACGAAGTCGGCGTCGGCTCCCACCGACGCCGCGAGGGCGCGGGCCTGCCCGAGCGAGGCGGTCGAGAAGTCCAGTCCGGTCGTACGGGCGCCGAGCCGCGCGAGCGAGACGGTGTCGGTGCCGATGTGGCACTGCAGGTGCACGACGTCGAGCCCGGTGACGTCCCCGAGCCGCGGCAGGTCGAACCGGACGACGCCGCTGAGGAACGTCGGGTCGTCGGCGAAGCGGGCCACCGCGTAGTCGGGCGACGCGGCGTGCGCCGGTGCGCGCTCGTCCCAGCTCGCGCGGTTGAGTCGTCGGTAGTCGCTCACGAGGGACAGCCTGCCAGGGGTCGGGAGGGCCTGCCCGCGGCCTGCGCCGGGCCCGGCTGCTGCGCTACGGCCGCCGGGCCGGACCCTCGGTGGGCGCCGGTCGCGCCGAGACCTCGATGCCGGGCAGCGCCGCACCCAGTGCTGCGGCCGCCGCCGTCGCCCGCTCGTGGGCCTGCGCCACGGTCCAGTCGCCCGGGACGAGGACCGTGAAGGAGACGAAACGATGCCGGCCCGAGGCTCGGGTCCGGACGCTGCCGAAGTCGACGTCCGCCGTCCGCAGGCCCGCGAGCGTCGTCCGGACGATCTCCTGCTCGTTCCCGGGAAGGGCTGCGTCGAGCAGCGAGACGACGGAGTCGGCGACGAGCCGGTAGCCCGTGACGAGGATGTTCACCGCGACGAGGATCGCGACGACCGGGTCGAGCCGTTCCCAGCCGGTGACCGCGACGAGGAACACGCCGACGAGGACGCCCGCGGACGTCCAGACGTCGGTGAGCAGGTGCTTGCCGTCGGCCGACAGCGTCACCGAGCGGTGTGCGCGGCCGGCGCGGACGAGGACCACCCCGACGGCGCCGTTGATCACCGACGCGACCGCCGAGATGAGCAGGCCGACGCCGACGCTCTCGAGCGGCTGCGGGTGGATCAGCCGCTGCACCGCCGTGACGATGATGACCGCGGCGGCGACGAAGATCATGATCCCCTCGGCGCCGGCCGAGAAATACTCCGCCTTGCCGTGGCCGTAGTGGTGGTTCTCGTCGGCGGGCCGGGCCGCGACCCGGAGCGCGACGAGGGCCACGACGGCCGCGACGAGGTTGACGCCGGACTCGGCGGCGTCCGAGAGCAGCCCGACCGACCCGGTGAGGAGGTAGGCGCCGGTCTTCAGCCCGATCGTCGCCACCGCGGCCGCGATCGACAGGTACGCGTAGCGGGCGAGGTCCGGGGAGGCGCCCTCCGGCTCGGCTCCGACGCGAGGGAAGTGGATCGCCTTCACGCGGACAGCCTTTCAGGTGGGCGCCGTCGCTGCGGGGACGTCCTTCCCGACGCCGTGCGGGTGCCTGTCCGGTGTCCTCGTCGGGCGTCCTTCACGGAGTCGCCCTTCCGGTGGGCGGGGGCAACCGCCGCTCCTGCGTACGGAGCGTCGGGGGACGGTGGCGGCCGGCGCGAGCACACGCCGTCCGTCGCCGAGCCCCAAGGCACGGCGGCCAAGCGCTACCTCAACACGCTCCTCGGCGCGCGGGAGACGCTACCGGCCGGCGGTGCCGTTCGTACGAGCGGTCGTCGTCCGGGCGGTCGTCCGAGATGTCAGAGCCCTTGCCAGGCAGGCTTTCCCGCGTACACCTCGCGGTAGTACCGCGCCCGCCGCAACCCCGTGGCGGCCGCCTCGTCGAGGAGCACCGAGACATGCGGGTGGAGCTGGACGGTCGACGCCGGGCAGGACGCCGAGAGTGGTCCCTCCACGGCCGCGGCGACGGCGTCCGCCTTCGCCTCGCCGGTCGCGAGGAGCACGAGGTGACGGGCCTCGAGGATCGTCGCGAGCCCCTGGGTGAGCACATGGTGCGGGACGACGTCGACCGAGCCGAAGAACCGGGCGTTGTCCGCACGGGTGCGTGCCGTGAGGGTCTTGATCCGGGTCCGCGAGCGAAGCGACGACCCCGGTTCGTTGAAGCCGAGATGGCCGTCGCCGCCGATTCCGAGGACCTGGACGTCGACCCCGCCGGCGTCGCGGATCGCGGCGTCGTAGCGCGCGCACTCGGCAGGGACGTCCACCGTGTTGCCGTCCGGGGTGTGCACCGCGTCCGGGGGCAGGTCGAGGTCCGCGGTGAGCTCGCGGGCGATGACCGCGCGGTAGCGCTCCGGGTGCTCCTCGGGGAGCCCGACGTACTCGTCGAGGAGGAACGCCGTCACCCGGGCGAAGCTGAGTCCCTCCTCCCGGTGTCGGCGGCGGAGCTCGACGTACGTGCGCACCGGGGTCGACCCCGTCGCCAGGCCGAGAACCGGGCGAGCCGACGTCCGGACCACGCGCTCGACGACGTCCGCCGCGAGGCGCGCGACGGCCCCGGCGTCGGGGAGGATCACGACCTCCACGAGCCCTCCGTCCACAGGTCCGCGTGCTCACCGACGGGGACCGGACGACCGGCGACGACGAGCGCCGCGAGGGTGAGGTCCGGTGTCCATACCGCGACGTCCGCCGCGGCCCCGACGTCCAGCCGGCCGAGGTCGGGGCGGCCGAGGAGGTCGGCCGGGGTCCGGGTCGCGGCGACGAACGCGTCCGCCGGGTCGCAGCCGGTCATCAGCACGAGGGTGCGTACGCACAGGTCGAGGCCCACGCCGCTGCCCGCGAGCGTCCCCGAGGCGTCCACGAGCCGGACGACGTCGCCCTCGACGACGACCTCCTGCTCGCCGAGCACGGTGCGGCCGGGCAGCAGCCCGAGGGCCGCCGTGGTGTCGCTCACGAGCATGAACCGCCCGGGCCCCAACGCGTTCCACGCCGTCCGGACGACCGCGGCGTGCACGTGGTACCCGTCGACGATGACGCCGGTGACGAGCCTGCGGTCGCCGAGCGCCGCCCCGACTATCCCCGGCCGACGGTGGTCCAGGTGAGGCATCGCGTTGAACAGATGGGTCACAGCGCGGGCACCGGCGTCCACGGCGGCGGTGACCGCGTCGTAGTCGGCCTCCGAGTGCCCTACCCAGACGGTGACTCCGCGGGCGACGAGGTCGCGGACGACGTCGAGCGCCCCGGGCAGCTCGGGTGCGATCGTCGCCGTGACGAGGCCGGCCGCCCGGCTCCACGTCGCCACGAACGCGGGGTCGGGGAGGCGCAGGTGCTCCACCGGGTGGGCGCCGCGCCGGGCAGGGGAGAGGAACGGACCCTCGGCGTGCACCCCGACGACCCGCGCGCGGGTGGCCGTGGCACCAGTCGTGGTGCCCGTCCCGACACCGTCGGGTCCGTCGTCCGGCAGGGCCGCGGCCGCGTCGAGCGCGGCCTCGACGGTGCCCGCCGGGGCGGTGATGACGGTCGGTACGAAGGCGGTCACCCCGTGGGCCGGCATCGCCCGGGCGACCTCGGCCAGCCGGTGCGGCTCGCGGGTGAGGTCGACGCCGGCCGCCCCGTTGACCTGGGCGTCGACGAGCCCGGGGGTGACGACAAGCCCGGTGGCGTCGAGCACGGTGGCGTCCGGCGGGGCGTCGGGGACGCCGCGGGCGGCGACCCGGCCGTCGGTGAGGAGCAGGTCCTCGCGCAGCCAGCCGGCCGGCGCGACGTCGAGGACGGACCCGCCGCGGACGAGCACGTGCCGGTTCACCGGGGGACCTCCGCCGCACGCAGGGACACGCCCCGGGCGCGGCGCCGCCCGAGGAGCAGCCGGCAGACGGCGCCAACGGAGGCGGCCGAGGCGCCGCTGCTCGTGACCCAGGCCCGCCCGCCGGGGTCGAGGACGGGCACTCCCATCTCGACCACGATGGCGTCCGGACGTGACGCCACGGCCGCCGCGACGACGTCCCGGGCCGCCCGGTGCCGGTGGAGGTCGCGGACGACGAGGACGACGTCGCGTCCGGTCCCGGTGTCGTCGTCGAGGATGCCCGGGTCGTCGGCGGCGACGACGAGAGTGGACGAGCCGGGTGTGCCCGCTGTCGCGGCGACGAGAACGGCGTGCGCACGAGGGCCGAGGTCGTCGTTCATCCCGTGACCGCACCCGCCGTGGAGGTCCCGACCCGGGTGCAGCGGTGGAGCATCGCCCCTCCTCGAGGTCTGCTCGGCACGTTCGCGACGAGAACCGCGCAGCGTCCAGAGGCTGAACGGTAGGACGAAAGCCGGGCACGTGACGACCCCGACGAGGACATCGTGCACAGCGCGCGCACAGCCGATGCCCAGGCTCGCCCGGGCGGGCGGCGCCTAGGGTCGGGAACGTCCGGTCGACGAGCCCTGTCCACGAGCCCTGTCTACGAGCCCTATCCACATCTACGAGCCCTATCCACATCTACGAGCCCTATCCACGAGCCCTGTCCACGAGCACTAGCCCTGTCCACGACGAGAGGACGACGCCGTGAGCCGCCCCGACCCCCGCCGAACCGACGCCCAGGCAGACCTCCTCGACGAGGAGGACCGCGGCCTCGGCTACGACCTGCAGACCCTCGTCGACCGTCGCCGGCTGCTCGGCCTGTTCGGTGGGGTGAGCGCCGCGGCGCTCCTCACCGCATGCGGCTCGGCCTTCTCGCAGAGCGCGTCGAGCGCCTCGCCGTCGGGGTCGTCGGGGTCGTCGTCGGCCGGATCGTCGTCGGCCTCGTCGAGCAACGCCGCGGACGCCGGCGAGCTCACCGAGGTCCCCGACGAGACCGGGGGGCCGTACCCCGGTGACGGGTCGAACGGCGTCGACGTGCTCGACGACTCCGGCATCGTCCGCACGGACATCCGGTCCAGCTTCGGGTCCTCGACGACGACCGCCGCCGGGGTGCCGATGACCCTGCGGCTCACGGTGCGCGACGCCGCGGCGGGCGACGCCCTGCAGGGTGCGAGCGTCTACGCCTGGCACTGCGACGCCGAGGGCCGGTACTCGCTGTACACCTCCGGGCTCGAGAACGCGAACTACCTGCGCGGCGTGCAGGCGGTCGACGACAGCGGGACGGCGACGTTCACGACCGTGTTCCCCGGCTGCTACCGCGGTCGCTACCCGCACATCCACTTCGAGGTCTACGGCTCGCTCGACGACGCGACGTCGTCCGGCCCGATCGTCAAGACGTCCCAGATCGCGCTCCCGAAGGAGGTGTGCGAGGCGGTCTACGCGACGTCCGGCTACGCCTCGAGCGCCGCCAACCTCAGCGGCACGAGCCTCACGTCCGACATGGTGTTCGGCGACGACGGGGGCATCCACCAGCTCGCGTCGATGGGCGGCGACGCGTCGTCCGGCTACACCGCCACCCTGACCATCGGCGTCTGACGGCGCGGATCTGCTCGCTCGTCGGTCCTGGGACGGCCGCGCCGCCGTTCCCGCTCACACGGTCGTCGGCACCTTGCCCGCAGGGCGGAGGAAGAACTTCATGATCTTGTGGCCGGGGTCGGAGCACGGCGCGAACATGCACGGACAGCCGCCGTCGATGACGAGCAGCTCGGCGTCGCGGCCGACCCGGGTCGCCTCGGCCGACACGCTGCCGTCGCCGAAGGCGCGGTGCATCCACACCATGCGGATCCCGAGGTCGATGCACCGGCGCACGGTCGCCTCGGCGTGCTCGGGCCGGGTGCCGATGACGACGGCGTCGACGCCGCCGGGGATGTCGCCGAGGTCTGCGTAGCTGCGGTCGCCCTCGACCTGCGTCGCGTTCGGGTTCACCGCGAAGACCTCGTAGCCCCGGTCGCGCAGCCGCTTGTAGACGACGTTCGAGCCGTGGTCCTTCGGTTGTCGGGACACCCCGGTCACCGCGATGCGGCGGGCGGCGAGGAAGCGCGCGGCAGCGTCTTTCATGGCAGTCATGACACGATCCTCTCCGGCGGCGCGTCGTCCGGCTCCCCGGTACGAGCGCCGTCCGGTCGATCCTCGCGGCCCGACGCCCCGACCGACCCGGGACCCACGTCGCGAGGACGGCGCGCGTCGCCGCGACCCCCGGGGGCGGGCCGGTTCTCTCGTCGTGTAGGACGGTCGCGTGGCGTCGCTGATCGTCGGACCGCTGCTCCGACACGTGGGCCGTACTCACGCGACCGTATGGGTGGAGACCGACGCGCCCTGCACGGTCGAGGTCGCCGGCCACGCGGGGGTGACGTTCACCGTCGCCGGGCATCACTACGCGCTCGTCGTCGTGACCGGGCTGGCGCCGGGGTCCGTCACCGAGTACGACGTCCGGCTCGACGGGACGCCGGCGTGGCCGCCGGCGGACGCGACGTTACCGCCGAGCCGGATCCGCTCGCTCGGTCACGGCGGCCCGGTCCGGGTGAGCTTCGGCTCGTGCCGTTACGCCACCGCGCGGGCTCTCGACGGCCGCGACTCGTACGGACCCGACTCCCTCGACGGTCTCGCGCGCCGGCTGGTCACCACGCCCGACGCGCAGTGGCCGGACCTGCTGCTCCTGCTCGGCGACCAGATCTACGCCGACGAGACGTCCACGCAGATCCGGCAGCGGATCCGGGAGCGCCGCGGCGGGGACACCGAGCCGCAGGGCGAGGTCGCGGACTACGAGGAGTACAGCTGGCTCTACCACGAGTCCTGGCAGGACCCCGAGGTCCGGTGGCTCTTCTCGACGGTTCCTACTGCGATGATCTTCGATGACCACGACGTCCACGACGACTGGAACACCTCGGGCGCGTGGCGACGGGACGTCGCCCGGCTGCCGTGGTGGTCCGAACGGATCGTCGCCGGCCTGTCCTCGTACTGGGTCTACCAGCACCTCGGCAACCTCTCCCCGGCCGAGCTCGACGTCGAGCCGACGTGGCAGCGGATCAGGACGCTGCCACCCGGGGAGGACGCCGAGCCGCTGCTGCGCGAGCTCGCCGTCCGTGCCGACGCCGAGGCGGACGGCGCGAAGGGGTACCGCTGGTCGTACCGGCGCGACCTCGAGCACGTCCGCCTCGTCGTCCTCGACTCCCGGTGCGGCCGGGTGCTCGACGCCGACGAGCGCTCGATGGTCAGCCGCCGGGAGTGGGACTGGGTCGAGGACCAGCTGCGCTGGCCGAACGGCGCTGCGGACCCGGATGGCACGGACCCGCCGGAGCACGTCCTCGTCGGCACGTCGCTGCCGTGGCTGCTCGCTCCGGCGCTGCACGACGTCGAGGCGTGGGACGAGCGGCTCGCTGCCGACCGCCGGCCCCGCCGCAGCGCCGCGGGCGAGCGGCTGCGCCGGGCCGCGGACCTCGAGCACTGGGCCGCCTTCGGGGAGTCCTTCGACCGGCTCTCGGGGCTGCTCGGGGCGCTCGCCCGCGGCGAGCGGGGCCGGGCGCCTGCGACGGTCAGCGTGCTCTCCGGCGACGTCCACCATTCCTACCTGTGCCGGGTGCACTGGCCGGCCGCGGCGGTCCCGAGCGCCCCCGTGCACCAGGTGACGTGCTCGCCGCTGCACAACC
Organism: uncultured Actinomycetota bacterium; assembly: GCA_963750565.1. Taxonomy (GTDB): domain Bacteria; phylum Actinomycetota; class Actinomycetes; order Actinomycetales; family Kineosporiaceae; genus R-H-3. The sequence goes on from CAVVRA010000006.1 coordinate 128,867, forward strand.
GGGTGCCGACGCCGATGCGGGTCGCGTTCCGTCTGGCGTGGAGCCGGTCGGCCGAGCGGGTCGCCCGGGGCCTGCTGGGGGCCGTCGCTCGGGTGCCGCGCCCCGGTGTCCGCTGGCGCCTCGTCGGCGGCCCGTGGTTCGGCAACGCCCTGTCGACCCTGGTGCTCGACGGCCCGAGGGCGAGCCTGGTCGTCGAGGCGACCACGGACGACGCGGATAAGGAGCTCCGGGTTCTCGCGGCGGTCGATCTCTCCGGTCCGGCGCCCCGGCACTGACCAGGGCGGGCGCAGCTTCGGTGCGGAGCCCTTGCGTCTCGATCGTCCGCTCCGCCCGGCTCCGTGTGGCGGCGCGTCGTCCGGTCCCGCACCGTGGAGCCATGCCGACCGTGCCCGCCCTCCTCGACGCCCCCCGGCGCTCCGTCTCCGCCCGGGTCGCCGCCGGGCTGCGCCGGATCGTCAGCGGGGACCCGACCGGTGCCCCGCCGTGGGTGCGTGACCTCGCCGACGGCGACGACGCGGGCTACTTCGGCCCCGGCTCGGCGGTCTGGGCGGTGCACGGCGACCTCGCGACGCTCCTCGGCGGAATTCGCGCCCTCCTCGTCCAGGCGCTCCACCCGGCGGCGGTGACCGGCGTCGACGAGCACTCCTCGTACCGGACCGACCCGCTCGCGCGGCTCGCCGGGACGACCCGCTGGCTCACCGTGACGACGTTCGGCGCCCGCGCTGCCGCCGACCGCGAGGCGGCCCGGGTCCGCGGCATGCACCGCCGGGTGCGGGGCACGGTCACCGGCGCGGACGGTGTGCCCCGGCCGTACCGCGCGGACGACGCCCCGCTGCTCGCGTGGGTCCACGCCGCCTTCACCGACTCGTTCCTCGCGACCCACGAGGCGTTCGGCGCCACCGACGTGCCGGGCGGGGCGGACGCCTACGTCGGACAGTGGGCCACGGCGGCGGAGCTCGTCGGGGTCCCGGACCCGCCGCGCAGCCGGGCCGAGCTCGACACGCTGATCACCGGCTACGCGCCCGACCTCGGGGCCACCGAGGTCACGGCCCGGACCCTCGCGTTCCTCCGGCTGCCGCCGCTGCCGCCGCCCGCCCGCGTCGGCTACGCGGTGCTCTTCGCGGGCGCCGTCTCGACGCTGCGGCCCGAGCATCGGACGCTGCTCGGGCTGCCCGACGCCGGGGTCCGGGTGCCGCGTGCCGCGACCGGCGCCATGCTCGGCACGCTCCGCGCGCTGCTTCCCGAGGGGCCGCCCGCGGCGGCCGCGACCCGGGCCCGGCTCGACCGTGTCAGCCGCGCCGGAGCAGCACCTCGAGCGACGTCGCCGGGCGGCCGGTGAGCTGCTCGACGTCGTCCGTCACGGTCGAGAGCTCACCTGCCGCGATCGCGGTGTACGTCGACACCCACGCCTCGACCTGCCAGTCCGGGGCGCCAAAGCCCGCGCGCGACCGATGGGCCTCGTCGAGGGTCTCGTCGACGTAGCCGACGGGGCGGCCGCCGGCAGTGGTGAGGACGCGGGCGACCTCGGCGAGAGTCAGCGCCTGCGGGCCGGTCAGCGAGTACGTCCGGCCGGCGTGCGGCCCCGGGTCACGCAGGACGCAGACCGCGGCGTCCGCGACGTCGTCCAGCGCGACGGCGGCAACCCTGCCGTCCCGCGCCGGGCCGCGGAGCGCGCCGTCCGCGCCGACCATGAGCGGCAGGAAGTCCGCGTAGAGGCTGTCCCGCAGGAACGTCCAGGCAGGGCCGGCGGACCGCAGGTGCGCCTCTGTGGCCCAGTGGTCCCGGGCGAGGGTGAACGTGGCGCCCGGGGCAGCGCCGAGGAACGAGACGTAGACGACGTGGCCCACGCCGGCGGCCGCGGCGGCGTCGACGAAGGCGAGGTGCTCGACGACCCGGGTCGGCGACTCGGAGGCCGAGACCATGAAGAGGGTGTCCACGCCGTCGAGGGCGGACGCGGCATCGGCGTCGTCGTAGGCGGCGCGGACGACGGTGGCCCCGGGCAGGTCCGGCGCGCGGGCGACGTCCCGGACCACGAGCCGCTGCGGCACCCCTGCGGCCGCGAGCCGCCGCGCGACCCGGCCGCCGAGCCGACCGGTCGCGCCGGTCACCGCGAGCCGGGGGAGCGCGGACCGGGTCACATACGCCTCCTCGGCAGCGGCGCCGGCCGTCGGCGCCGGGGTCGACCCTACGACGGTCGGGCGTCAGGGCACGGGCCGGCCCCCGCGCCGGCTGCGGAAGCCTGCGACCGGGTGGCGTGCGGTGACGGTGCGTTCCGGGGACGACCGCACCGTTGGTGCCTGCGGGGCATCGTGGCCGCCGGGCTGCAGGTTCGGCGGACCGTCGCCGACAGCATCCTCATCGGTCCGGCGCTGCTCGAGGTGCCGGCCGGTGTGGTCCGGGGGAGCCGTCACGCCGTCAGGAGGCGTCGCCATGAGCGCGCAACCCATGGGTCCGACCGGCGCCGCCGGTGCCACCGACGCCGCGGCGGACGCCGCCGCGGACGACCCGTGCGCGCCGCCCGGCCCCGGTGCCGTGGGCCCCGGTGTCGTGACGCTCGGCAGGGGGCCGGCCGTGAGCGTGGCCGTCGTCGCAGGCGTCGTCGCCGCCCTCCTCGCCGTCGCGGCGAGCCCGGCGACGGCCGTCCCGCCGTCCGTCGCGTCCGCCCGGGCGGTCGCACCGGCGGCGCCCCGCGTGCCCGTCGGACCGGCCGCCGCGGCGGACCCCGCAGGTGACCCCGAGACCCTGCCGTTCGCCGACGGGACGGCTGTCGGCGGCCCGGCCGCCCGGGTGATGCTCGCTGCCGTGAGCGTTCCCCCACAACCGGTCCCGCCGACGCCGGCCGGGCTGCCATCGACGCTCGAGCCGCTCCAGCCTTTCGTCGCGGCCGTCTCGTGCGACCCGCGGGACAAGGTCGGGACGGCGGCGCTCGGCCGGCTCCTCGTGGCCACGTACCCGGGTACCTCGTTCGGCGTCTCCCGGGTCTGCGGCACCGACCCGCTGCGGACGAGCGAGCACTACGAGGGCCGCGCGCTCGACTGGATGACGAGTCGCCGCGACCCCGTCGGCACAGCTCGCGCGACAGCCTTCCTGCGCTGGCTGCTCGCGACGGACGCCGGCGGCGCGACGTACGCCAACGCGCGCCGGCTCGGTGTCATGTACGTCATCTGGGACGGCCGGATCTGGGGGTCGTACAACGCCGCCGCGGGATGGCGTCCGTACTCGACGTGCGCCGCCCACCCCGAGCCGAGCCGGGACACCACCTGCCACCGCGACCACGTCCACATCTCCCTCGGCTGGGCCGGCGCCCGAGCCCGGACGTCGTACTGGAGTCGTTCCGTCGCGGCCGTCGACCACGGGCCCTGCCGTTCCGCCGACCTCAACTGGGCTGCGCCCTGGTCGGCCGCCCGGGGGACGCGCTGCCCGGTGTACCCGCTCGTCACGGCGCCCGCCGGGGCGAGCGCGGAGCTGCGCCGGCTCACGATGTACAGCGGGATGCAGCTGAGCCATGGCATGACCGGCCCGGTCGTCGCCGCGGTCCAGAAGGTCGTCGGGACGGCGGCGGACGGCCGGTTCGGGCCGGCGACCGCCGCGGCCGTGCAACGCTTCCAGACGGCGCGGTCGGTGCGGGCCACCGGAGTCGTGGACGCCGCGACGTGGCGGGCGGTCCTCGCGGTGGTCCGGGGCAGCACGTCGCCGGGGCACACCCCGACGTCACCCCCGTCCTCGTCGTCGACGCCCCGCCCGACGACGCCCGCCCCCACCAAGCCCGCGCCGACGCCGACGAGTCCGACCCCGACGAAGCCTGCGCCGACCACGTCGACCCGTCCCGCCGTCCGGCCGAACCTGAGCATCGGGTCGCGCGGGGCCCCCGTCCGGACGGTGCAGCGCGTGCTGCGCATCCGGGTGGACGGCATCTTCGGCGTCCGGACGCGCGCCGCCGTCCGCTCCTTCCAGCGCAGCCATGGGCTGCCGGTCACGGGTGTCGTCGGGCCGCGGACCTGGAAGGCGCTCGGTGTCTGATGACCTCCCCGGGGTACCTGCATCATGGAGTGACACGCCGGTACCCGCCGGCCGCGGAGCGGAGCGAGGTCGTCCCATGCAGCTCGAGGAGCAGGCCGCCAAGGACGTCGTCCACCGGTTGCGCCGCGCCCGCGGCCAGCTCGACGGCATCATCGCGATGATCGAGGAGGGCCGTTCCTGCCGTGACATCGTGACCCAGCTCGCTGCCGCCTCCCGCGCGCTCGACAGAGCCGGGTTCAAGCTCGTTGCGAGCGGTCTGCGGCAGTGCATGCTCGGGGAGGGCGGCGAGGCCGAGATGTCCCCCGAGGAGCTGGAGAAGCTATTCCTCTCGCTCGCCTGAGGCCGCGTGGCACCTCGACGCGACCGCCGGCACCGGCGGCCCGTTCGTGGCCGGCCGACCGAGGCGACCCCTGCCGCATCGGGACGTTCCGTGCAGGTCAGCACAGCTCGCCGGGGACCCGCCCGACCGCTCGTCGATCATTCGGGGCGCCCGCGGGACGTGCCCCCGGCGCGCGCCTTAGGGTTCGCTCATGGCACGAGCGACCTTGCCGAGGGCCGAACCCGAGCTGACGGAGGCGACCCTCACCGCGTCCCGCGCGATGCTCGGCGTCGTCGCGCGCTCCGTGGGGCCCGCTCTGGAACAGGTGTCGCTTCCGCAGCTGCGCGTCCTCGTCCTGCTCGCTGGCCACGGCACGACACGTAGCGGCAGCCTCGCCGAGCTCGTCGGCGTGCACGCGTCGACATTCAGCCGGACGACGGACCGGCTCGCCGCGGGTGGCTGGGTGCGCCGCGTGCCCAACCCGCAGAGCCGGCGGGAGACCCTCGTCGAGCTCACCGACTCCGGGCGCCGGCTCGTCGCCTCCGTCATGCAGCGCCGCCGCACGGAGATGTCGGCGATCCTGCGCAGGGTCCCCGTCGAGGAGCGGCCCGCCGTCCGCGAGGCGTTCGAGGCGTTCGCGGCAGCCGCGGGCGAGCCACCGCTCGTCGACCTGGCCGTGCTCGGCGTCTGACGGCGGCGGATGGACGACGTCACACCGTTCGCCGCCCTCCTCGGCGTCGTCTGCGCCGTCGGACTGCTCGCGGTGCTGTCGAACAGGTTGAGCACGCGGCTGCGGATCCCCGCCCCCGCGTTCTTCCTCATCGGGGCAGCCGTGGCGTCCGACCTCGTTCCCGGGCTCGGTGCGCTGTCCATCACCACCGTGCAGAGGGTCGTCACCGTGGCGCTCCTCGTGATCCTCTTCGACGGCGGCATGCACATCGGCCTGGCCCGTTTCCGTTCTGCGGCAGGGCCGATCGTCTGGCTCGGGGTTTCCGGGACCGTGGTCACCGCGGCCGCGCTCGCCGTTGCGGCGCACTGGCTCTTCGCGTTCGACTGGCGCCTGGCGCTGCTGCTCGGCACCGCACTCGCGCCGACCGACCCCGCAGTCGTCTTCTCCGTACTCGGCCGCCGGGAGATCGCCGGGCCGAGCGGGACCCTCCTCGAGGGCGAGTCGGGCGCGAACGACCCGGTCGGCATCGCGCTGCTCGTCTCCATCCTCGCGTCGGGCACGAGCGTCGGCTGGGCCGCGGTCGGTGCGGGGCTGGTCGTCTTCGCCCTTCAGATGGTGGTCGGGGTCGTGGTCGGCGTCGTCGGCGGGCGGCTGCTCCTCGTCTTCATGCGCCGCGTGCCGCTGCCCAGCGAGGGGCTGTACCCCTTGCGGGTGCTCGCGTCCGCCGGCCTCATCTTCGCCGTCGCCACCCTGTTCGCAGGCTCGGGCTTCCTCGCCGTCTTCATCGCCGGGATCATCGTCGGCGACGAGCGGGCGCCGTACAAGCGCGAGATCGAGCGGTTCCACTCGGCACTCGCGAGCCTCGCCGAGATCGTCGCGTTCACCCTGCTCGGGCTCACCGTGCAGCTGAAGACCTTGCCCGTCGGCCACGCCTGGCTCATCGGGCTCGTCCTCGCCGGGCTCCTGGCGCTCGTCGTCCGGCCGTTGCTCGTCGGGCTCGTTCTGCTCCCGGTGCGGCTCGCCCGCGCCGAACGGGTCTTCGTCCTCTGGGCCGGGCTCAAGGGCGCGGTCCCGGTGCTCCTCGGGACGTACATCCTCACGACCCACGACCCGGGGTCGCTCCGGGTCTACGACGTCGTCTTCGTCGTCGTCGCCTTCTCCGTCGTCGTCCAGGGCGGCCTCGTGCCGTGGCTCGCGGCCCGCCTCGGCCTGCCCATGCGGGTCATCGAGCCGGAGCCGTGGGCGCTCGGCCTGCGCTTCCGTGACGAACCGCAAGGGTTGCACCGGTACACCGTCGGTGCCGGGGCGCCGGCCGACGGGACCGCGATCGAGGAGTTGTCGATGGGGGAGAACGTCTGGATCTCGCTCGTCTCCCGCGGCGGCCGGCTCGTCCAGGTCCGCGGCGAGACCGTCCTGTTCGCCGGCGACGAGCTGCTCGTCCTCGCCGAGCCGGACGACGCCGCGGAGGTCGAGGGGCTCTTCGTCGCCCCGGCCCGCGGCTGAGGTCGCCGAGGTCCGGATCGTCCCCGGGTCGGCCCGGCGGCCACAGCGACCGCGCTGTCGGTGGGCCCGGCTAGCGTTCGTCCCGTGCAGATCGTCGACGGCGAGCTCGTGGTGAGTCCCACGGACCTCACCCGCTTCCTCGCGTGCCGGCACCTCACGGCCCTCGACCACGCCGTCGCCCGCGGCGAGCTCGCGCCGCCCGACGTCGACGACGAGCCGCTCGAGGCGCTCTTCCGGCGCGGCCTCGAGCACGAGAGGTCCCACCTCGAACGGCTGCGCCGGCAGGGTCGCCGGGTGGCCGAGATCGAACCGGCCGGGTTCGGCCCGGGGTCGGCCGGGCTGCGCGCGGCCGAGCAGGCGACGGTCGCGGCGATGGCCACGGGCGCGGACGTCGTCTACCAGGCGACCTTCTTCGACGGGGCGTGGCGCGGTCACGCCGACTTCCTCCTGCGCCGTGACGACCGGCCGGGGCGGTGGGCGTGGTCCTACGACGTCGCCGACACCAAGCTCGCGCGCCGACTCGCAGTCCCCGCGGTGCTCCAGATGGCGGCCTATGCCGAGCGGCTGGCCGTCCTCCAAGGGGTCCCGCCGGAGGAGCTCGTCGTCGTCGACGGGGCGGGCGTGGAGCGGCCCTTCCCGTTCTCGGACTGCGCGGAGTACGCCCGGCTCGTCCGGGCCGAGCTGCTCGCCTTCCTCCGTGACCGGCCGGCCACCCGACCTGAGCCCGTGAGGCACTGCGGCCGGTGCCGTTGGCAGGAGCGCTGCCACAGCCGGTGGCGCGCCGACGACGACCTGAGCCTCGTCGCCGGGATGCGCGGACGCCAGGCGGAGTCGTTGCGCCGCACCGGGATCGACACGGTCGCGCGGCTGGCGGCGACGCCGCCGGAGGGTGCGGCGGCCACGCTCGGGGCCGCCGCGGCCGAGCGGCTGACCCGGCAGGCCCGCCTGCAGGTCGCCGCGCGCGAGTCCGGGCATCCGGGGTACGTACTGCTCGAGCCCCGGCCCGTTCGCGGCCTCGCGCTGCTGCCCGAGCCATCTCCCGGTGACGTGTTCTTCGACATGGAGGGGGACCCGTTCGTCGGCCCCGACGGGCTGGAGTACCTGTTCGGCGTCGTCGACGCCGGCGGCTTCACCCCGTACTGGGCGCTCGACCGCCGGGACGAGAAGGCGGCGTTCGAGGCGCTCGTCGACCACGTCCTGCGGGCCTGGGATCAGGATCCGGGGATGCACGTCTACCACTACGCGCCTTACGAGCCGAGCCGGCTCAAGGCGCTGTCGGGCCGCTACGACACCCGGGGCGCGGAGGTCGACCGGCTTCTGCGCGGCGGTCGCCTCGTCGACCTCTACGCCGTCGTCAAGCAAGGCCTGCAGGTGGGTACCGAGTCGTACTCGCTGAAGAAGCTCGAGCCGTTCTACTGGGGGCACCTGCGCACCGGGGACGGCGTCCAGGACGCCCTCGGCAGCGTCGTCGCGTTCGAGCGCTGGTTGGTCGAGCGCGACGACGCGCTCCTGGAGCAGATCCGCGCCTACAACGAGGAGGACTGCCGGTCGACCCGAGCGCTGCGCGACTGGCTCGAGGAGCTCCGCGCCGACGCCGGTGGCGACGGGCGCTTCGCACGCCCGGTGCCCGGGGACGGGGCGCCCTCGGAGCAGGTCGCCCGGCTCGCCGACGAGACCGCCGCGCTGCGGGCCGCCCTGTGGGCGGGGCTGCCGGACGACGCGCCGCGGTGGAGCGCGCAGCAGCGGGCGACGTGGTTGCTCGGCGCTCTGCTCGACTGGCACCGCCGGCAGGCGCGGCCCCAGTGGTGGGAGTACTTCGACCGGCTGGGTCGCACCGACGCCGAGCTCCAGGTCGAGGGCACGGCCCTCGCCGGCCTGTCACCCGCCGAGCACGTCGGCACCGTGAAGCGGTCGAGCCTGTGGCGCATGACGTTCCCGCCCCAGGACACCTCGGTGACCCCGGGCACACGATGGGTCGACCCGGCGACCGAGCAGCAGGTCCGCATCCGCGACGTCGACGCCGCGGACGGGTGGGTCGTCGTCGCCCGGTCGGCCACCGGCTCCGCCCCGGGCCTCACCGCACTCGTGCCCGGCGGGCCGGTGCCTACCCCGGCGCACCGCGACCGGCTCCACGAGCTCGGCCGCTGGGTCGCCACGCACGGCGTCGACAGCTCCCTGCCGCCGTGGCGCGCGGCCCGGGACCTCCTGCTCCGGCACCCGCCCCGGCTGCACGACGGTGCTGTCTGCGCCGACGTCGACGACGGAGCGGGTTCGCTCGTCGCGCCGGGGGAGAGCGCATCGGACGCCGTCCGCCGGCTCGTGCCGCGCCTCGCCGGCGGCGTGCTCGCCGTCCAGGGACCGCCGGGGACCGGCAAGACCCGGACCGCCGCGCACGCGGTCGTCGACCTCGTCGCCGCCGGCCGGCGGGTCGGCATCTGCGCGTTCAGCCACAAGGCCGTCGGCACGCTCCTCGACGCGGTGTGTGCCGCCGCGCGGGAGCGGGCCGTCCCGGTGCGCGCACTGCAGAAGGCCGAGGAGGCCGAGGCCGGTGCGAGCGACGAGGTCCCGTCGACGACGTCGAACGGCGACGTCGACGCCGCCCTCGCCGCCGGCGACGCCGAGGTGGTGGCAGGGACGACGTGGCTGTTCGCCCGGCCCGAGCTGGCCGGCACCCTCGACGTGCTCGTCGTCGACGAGGCGGGGCAGCTGTCGCTCGCCGATGTCCTGGCCGTCTCGCACGCCGCGGAGTCCGTCGTCCTGCTCGGCGACCCGCAGCAGCTGACCCAGCCGGTGACGGGGGTGCACCCGCCGGGGGCCGGGGTGTCGGCTCTCGAGCACCTGCTCGACGGGCACCCGACCGTGCCGCCGGGGCGCGGCGTCCTGCTCGACACGACGTACCGGATGCACCCGGCCGTCGCCACGTTCGTCTCCGAGCTCGCGTACGAGGGGAGGCTCGGGGTCGCCGCCGGACTCGACCGGCAACGGGTCGACGCTCCCGGGTCGGCGGGGGCCGGCTTGCTCTGGGTCCCCGTGGAGCACAACGGCTGCACGACGGCAAGCACCGAGGAGGCGGAGGTCGTCCGCCAGCTTGTCGCCGGGCTGCTCGCGGGAGCGACGCGTACGGATGCGTCCGGGGCGACGGCGGCCCTGCGGCCCGAGGACCTGCTCGTCCTCGCCCCGTACAACCAGCAGGTGAACCGGGTGCGCCGGGCGCTCGCCGACGTCCCGGGCGGCGCAGACGTTGTCGTCGGGACGGTGGACAGGCTCCAGGGTCGCGAGGCGACGGCGGTCGTCTACACGCTCGCGACGTCGTCTGCCGACGAGGCGTCCCGGGGGGTCGACTTCCTCCTCGACGTGCACCGGCTGACCGTCGCCGTGTCCCGGGCGCGCGCCCTCGTCGTCGTCGTCGGCAGCCCTGCGCTCCTGCTCACGCCGACGTCGACGCCCGAAGGGCTACGCCGGGTCAACGGGCTGTGCACCTACGCCGCCCGGGCACGACGGCTCGCCGTCGGTGCGCCCCGACGCATGGCGCGATCCCTCGCGGGTACCTGATCGCGCAGGGGCGGCGGACCCGCTCCGCTCGACGACGCGGAGGTTGCCCGGTGTCCGCCAAGGACGAGCTGCCGTCGACCCTGAACCGCTCGCCGAAGAAGGCCCAGGAGACGTGGTCGAAGACCCACGACTGCGCCGTCGACTCGTACGGCGAGGGCGAGCGCGCGCACCGGACCGCGTTCGCCTCTCTCAAGCACTCCATCGAGAAGGTCGGCGACGACTGGGAGCCCGAGGACTCCATGAGCCCGAGCGACGCCCAGACCCGGGGCAGCCGGGCGACCCCGGCGGCCGATCGCCGAGGGCGTCGACGCCAACGCGCCCAAGCCCACCTCATGGAGCTTGCCAAGCGCCTCGACGTCAAGGGCCGGTCCCGGATCGAGCTCGTCGAGGCGCCGACGAAGGCCAACCGCCGGGAGACGTCGAGCGCAACCGCTGACCGTGCCGGCCGGCCCGTGCTGGCCGCGGCGCCGCGGCTGCGCCGCACGCTCGTTCGGCCCTGGACCGCTCGTTGACCACCCGCGACGTCCGGCCGACGCCTATCCGTCCAGCGGCGGTCCGGGTGACATCGGGGTGGCATGTGTCACGGTGCCGACCGCACCTCGGCCGGAAGTCGCTCGGTACGGTGCGTCCATGGCGTCGACGGTGCCCGCCCCCGAGACCGGTCCCCGGCAAGCTCGGGCCCGGATCGCGGCGGCTGCGCGCAACCTGTTCGCCGAGCGCGGGTACGAGCAGACGACGGTGGACGCGATCGCCGAGCGGGCGGGCGTCGGCCGCAGGACGTTCTTCCGGTACTTCCGCTCCAAGGACGACGCGATCTTCCCCGACCACGAGCAGATCGCGCAGGAGGCTCGGGCGCTGCTCGACGCCCTCGTGTCGCTCCCGCCGCTGCGCGCCGTCTGCGGCGGCGCACGGCTCGTCTTCCGCAGCTACGTCGACGACCCCGTCATCTCGGTCGAGCGGTACCGGCTGACCCGCTCTGTCCCGGCACTGCGGGATCGGGAGACGGCCAGCGTCTCGAAGTACACCCGGGTCTTCACCGGCTACCTCCGGGAGTGCTGGCCGCGGACACCCGAGGGCATTCTCCGCGCCGAGGTCGGCGGCGCGGCGATCGTCGCTGCGCACAACACCGTCCTGCGGGACTGGCTGCGCGCCGGTGGCGGCTACGACCCGTTCCCCGCGCTCGACGCTGCCTTCGACTGGGTCGTGGCCACGCTCGAGGGCACACCGGTGACCGATGCGGCGGTCGCGCTCTCCGACGCCGCGGCCGCCGTCGGAGCGCTCGGCACCGAGCCGGACGACGGTCGTTCGGGCGGGTCCGCCGGGCAACGCCCGGACGGCGAGGGAAGCGGCGACGAAGACGTCGTCGTCGCGGTGTTCCGCGCCGGGGACCCGATCGCGGACGTCGTGCAGCGGATCACCCGGTCGCTCTGACCCTGGGCGTTGGGCCCTCGAAACGGCCCCGGGGTTGCACGTCGTCCCTGACAGTTGACCGCGCCCGCCCCTGGCCAACCGTCGAGAAGACCGCAATATGGTCCTCATCACCCCTTGTGTTCGGCATCGAGTGCCGCAAGGATGGCACTCAGTGCCACCGACGTGTAGGTGTCGACGGCGACACCCGGTGCTGGCACGGGATCGGAGGACCGCTGCCATGGTTGCCAGCCTCACCCTCGCCCACCGCTCGACCCGCACCGCCCAGGTCGACCTGTTCGTCGTCGCGACGCACAAGGTGCGCGACCGCTCCCCGAACGCCGCGCCGAACAGCTGGCTACCGTACGGCACACAGCACGCGTGGCGGCCCGGTAGCCGGCAGACCCTGTGCGGCGAGTGGATGAACGGATGGACCGTCTTCTGGGAGCGGCACTTCAGTGCCCGTCCCGCCGACGCCTGCCCGGCCTGCATAGAGGCCACCCTCCCGGAGGCGTCCCGGATGCGGCTGGACCGCATCGAGCGCTCGCGCGTCTCCGCCTGACGGGCGGCGACCGGGGACCGCGCCCGTCGTCGCGGGTCGCCCCCCTGACGGCGTCAGGCACCCGTTCTGCACGCACCGGCCTGCGCGTCCGGCGCGACACGCGCGCAGAAGTGGTGTCTGAGCGGAGGACGTGGCGTGCCCGGTCCGCTGCCGCGTACCCGGGCCGCGCCGGGCATGCCCGGTCAGGGGTCGGACGCTCAGAGCCGCGCCCTCCAGGCGTCCTCGTCGCGGGTCAGGGCCTCGACGCCGGCCGGGAGCTTCCCTGCGGCGAGGTCGGCGAGCGTCACGACCTCGAGCACCGAGCGCATCGTCGCCCGGAGCGCGACCCACGTCTGGCGCAGCGCGACAGCGGCTCCGTTGTACTCGACGTCCTCGGGCCGGCTGCCCGCGATGTTCGCCAACGGGCCGTCGATGGCCCGGATCACGTCGGCGACGGTCACCGCGTTCGCGGGCCGGGCGAGCTGGTACCCGCCGTCGACGCCGCGACGGCTGCGGACGATCCCCGCGGTGCGCAGCTCGGCGAGGATGTTCAGGAGAAAGGGCAGCGGGATGTCCTGTGCCGTCGCGACCGACTCCGTCTTGACCCACGTCGCGGGCGGCGCTGCGGCCAGCTCGGCGCCGGCCCGGATCGCGTAGTCGGTCTTGGCGGAGATGCGCACGGGCACATTGTGTCAGCGGGCCGATCGACCCGCGGGGAGCTGCCCGGACGCTGCACCTGACGTCGGCGCGTCCTCCCCGGCGTCGGGCCGTCCGCCCGCCAGGGCGGCGCCCCGGCGCAGGTGCCGGCGCAGCGCATCCGGTCCGTCGGTGCGCAGGTCCGCCAGCAGGTCACGGTGCAGCGCGGCCATCCGGACCACGGGCAGTGTGCCGCGGGATTGGACGAGCGCGAGCCGGCCCTCGAGCTCGAGTCCGGCGTGGGCGGCGGTGATCCGCGGGCTGCCGGCGGCCGCGACGAGGGCGTGGTGGAGGGCCGCGTGCGCGCCGTCGACGACGACCCGGTCGGGTGGGGTCGTCGCGCACGCGGCGTCGAGCGCGGCGGCGGCGGCGCTGACCTCGGGCGGCCACGGGTCGAGCCCCCGCCGCTCGGCGAGCAGCCGGCAGGCCTCGACCTCGAGGGCGGCGCGCAGCTCGAACAGCTCGCGCAGCGCGGTCTCGTCGAGGGCCGCGACCCGCGCCCCGCGGTGCGGCTCGACGACGGCGAGCCGCTGGGCTGCGAGCGCCCGGAGGGCGGCGCGGATCGTGTGCCGGGCGAGCCCGTACTCGGCCGCGAGGGCCTCCTCGCGCAACCGGCACCCGGGCGGCAGGTCGCCTGCGAGGACCCGGTCGCGCAGGAGCGACGTGAGGCGGTCGACCTGGGTCGGTCCGCTCGCCGGGCTCACGCCGGGTACCCCGCCGGAACGGCGGGAACACGTGCTGCCCGGCGCACGGCGACGGTGAGCAGACCGGCGACGACGAGCCCGCCACCGGCGAGGGTCGCGGCGCCGACGTGCTCGCCGAGGAGGGCGATCCCGAGCAGCGCCGCGGTGAGCGGCTCGGCAAGGACGAGCGTCGTCGTCTCGGCGGCGGACAGGTGCACCAGTCCCCGGGCGAAGAGCACGTAGGCGAGTGTGGTCGGCACGAGCCCGAGCCACAACACGGCTGCCACGCCGCGCGGCGTGGCGAGCCAGCCGAGCGGGGCGAACGCGAAGGCGGGGAGCAGCCACACCGCGCCCGCGCCGAACACCGCGGCCATGACGGACTCCGCACGGGCGCCGGAGTCGAGGAGGCGTTTCGCCGAGACCGTGTACCCCGCGTAGCCGGTCGCGGCGAGGAGCGCCAGCAGGACGCCGACCGGGTCGACGTGCGCGGAGGCCCCACCCGTCAGGAGAACCGCGAGCCCGGCGGCGGCGAGCACCGTGGCGGCGGCCCAGCGCCGTCCGGGCCTGCCCTGACCGGCGGCCCAGCCGAGGGCCCCTGTCACGACGGGCGCGGAGCCCAGCGCGACGACCGTGCCGACCGCCACGCCGGTGAGCCGAACGGCGAGGAAGAAGCCGACCTGGTAGGCGGCGACGGCGAGCCCGGCCCGCCAGGCGGCCGCCGCGAGGCCAGGACCGGTGGGCAGCCCGAGCCGGCTCCTGCGCCGCGTACCTGCACGGTCCGGTCCGCCGCCGCGAGGTCCCACGCGCCCCGAGCCTGCGCGACCGGCGGCGCGCCGGCGCAGCGCCCACGAGACGCCGAGGAGGCCCAGCGCCCCGACGGCGACCCGGGCGGCGCCGACGACGACCGGGGACGCGTCCGCCGGGCCGAGGGCCTGGGCGGTCCCGGTCGTGCTGAAGCAGAGCGCGGACGCGAGGACGAGGAGCCGGGCACGAGGCATGGCAGGATCGTTCCACAATCCGCTCTGATTGTTCAACAATCAGAAGAGTCACCGTCCATGACGTCGCACGGGGGCGTGAGTGCCCGCACGCTTCACCGAGGGTGATCGTGTGGGGCCGTGCGGGAGGTTCCGTCCGGGGATCTGCCACTCTGTGGACGTGCTGCACGATGTCCGGACCCGGGGGACCCGGTGGCGACAGGACGTCGCGGCGAGCGCCCGCGATCTCGTGGTCGCCGGCATCGTCGTCGGGTGGATCGGCGCCGTCCTCCTCGTCGACGCCGTCCCACTCCCCCGTGCCGCCGGGGCCGGCGCGGGCGGCGGATCGCGCTGGGCATCCGGCAGCGGCCCCGAGCTGGGGCGGCAGGTCGTCCTCGGTCTCGCGACGTGGCTGGTGCTACGGGCACTGCTGCGACGCGAGACCGCGGTCGTACGTACTCAGACCCTCGTCGTCGTCGCGCTCGCGACGTGCGTCGAGTACACGTTCTCGCCGCTGCTCGAGGCGTACGTGTACCGGATCGGCACGGTGCCGTTCTTCGTGCCGCCCGGCCACGGGCTCGTCTACCTCGCCGCAGTCGCCCTCGGCCGCTCCGCCGTGTTCCGCGCGCACGGACGGCTGCTCGTCGCCGGCACCGTGCTCGTCGGCGGGACCTGGGCGGTTGCACGGGCTTGTCGCCTGCCCGGCCGGACGCGCTGGGAGCGTTCTGGTTCGCCTGCCTCCTCGGGTTCCTCGCGTGGGGCCGGAGCCGGCTGCTCTACGTCGGCGCGTTCGTCGTCGTGAGCTATCTCGAGCTCGTCGGGACGACCCTCGGCACATGGACGTGGGCGCCGGCCGACCCGGTGCTCGGGGTCGTGAGCCAGGGCAACCCGCCGTCCGGGGCGGCCGGCGGCTACGGCTGGTTCGACCTGTACGCCCTGCTGCTCGCGCCGTGGCTCCTGGGGACCGTGCAGCGGCTCCGCGTCGGCGTCCGGACGGCGCCCGGCGCTCGGGCCCGCGCTCAGCCCTCCGTGGGGGAGAGCACAGCGAGCACCTGATCGTGCAGGTGCCCGTTCGTCGCGAGCGCGTTGCCGCCGAAAACGCCGTCCTTGCCCTCGACCGAGGTGAACCGCCCGCCCGCCTCGACGACGACGGGGGCGAGCGCCGCCATGTCGTAGAGCTGGAGCTCCGGCTCGCACGCGACGTCGACAGCGCCCTCGGCGAGGAGCATGTACGACCAGAAGTCGCCGTAGGCGCGGCTCCGCCAGACCTGTGACTCGAGGTCGAGGAAGGCACCGCGACGTCCGCTGTGCGCCCAGCCTCCGATCGAGGAGTACGACAGCGAGGCGTCACTGAGCTTCGTCACGCCCGACACGGCGAGCCGGCGGGCCGAGGACAGGCTGCGCCCGGTCCAGGCCCCGGTGCCGGTCGCCGCCCACCAGCGGCGGTTGAGCGCCGGCGCGGAGACGACGCCGAGGACCCGGACTCTCGTCGGCGAGCAGCGCGATGAGGGTGGCCCACACGGGGACCCCGCGGACGAAGTTCTTCGTCCCGTCGATGGGGTCGACGACCCAGCGCCGTCGAACCGTGCCCGGTCGGCTCGTACTCCTCGCCGACGACGGCGTCCCGCGGCCGGGTCCGGCGCAGCTGGGACCGGACGAGCTCCTCGGCGGCCCGATCGGCGTCGCTCACGGGGGTGAGGTCGGGCTTGGTCTCGACCACGAGGTCGGTCGCGAGGAACCGGGACATCGTCAGTGCGTCGACCGAGTCGGCGATGACATGGGCCAGTCGCAGGTCGTCGTCGTAGGCCGGCACGGGCACTCCTCGCTGGTCACCGCGCGTGTCGCGCGGTCAGGACGAGGCCGACGCTACCGTCAGCGGCCCGCGGGCGGCGGGGGCTGCACCGAGATCACGGCCCGGCCCGGACGGCGGGCGGGCAGCGGCGCTGCACCGTCCGGGAAGGACCCTGACGCTCCGCACTGTCGCGACCACGACGCGATGACCTCGTGTTGACCTTCGGCCCGGCTGTCGTTGACCCGGGCCTCCCTACGGTCTCCAGACATGTTCGACGTCATCTCGGGCCTGCCCGTCCACGCCCTCGTCGTCCACGCGGTCGTCGTGCTCCTGCCGCTCATGGCGGTCGTCACGGTCCTCGCCACGGCGCGGGCCTCGTGGCGCGGCGCTCTGGGCTGGGTCGTCCTCGCCGACGCCGTCGTCGTCGTCTCGGCGGTCGTCGCCGACCAGTCCGGCGAGAAGCTCCAGTCACGGCTCAGCCAGACGGCCGGACACGTCGTCGCCCACGAGCACGGTGAGCTCGGCGGCACGATCCCGGTCTTCGCGCTGATCCTCCTCTCGACGGCCGCGTTCGCGTGGTTCGCGGCCCGGCGCGGCGGAATCCTCGTGCCCGTGAGCATCGTCACGGTGAGCGTTGCCGCCGTCGTGTCCGTCGGGATGGTCGTCGCGGTCGGCCACGGCGGCGCGGTCGCGACGTGGAAGGACGAGATCGCGGGCACGACCGCCCCGGTCGGCGAGGTCGCCGCGGACTGACTCCCGGCGGGGGGAACCGGCAGCCGTCGACCCGCGGCGTGTCGGACGGCAGCTGGTGAACCGTGGTGCCCCGGGGTGCGTTTACGATCACGAGTCCCGTCTACCCGCCGTGAGGGGATCCCGTGTTCGACACCTTCTCCGGCCTGCCGGTGCATCCTCTCGCCGTGCACGCCGTCGTCGTGCTCATGCCGCTCATGTCCGTCGTGACGATCGCCGTGGCCGTCCGGCCGGCCTGGCGACGGTTCGGCATCTACGTGCTCGGGGTCGACGTCGTGGTCTTCCTCGCGACCGGCGTGGCCTGGTTCTCCGGTCGCGCGCTCTACCACCGGATCGGCCAGTTCGGCCGCAACGACCTCGCGGCGAAGCACGTCGGCTACGGAACCTGGCTGCCGCTGTTCGCGGTCGGACTCGTCGTCGCCGCCCTGCTCGTCGTCCTCGCCGCGCGTCGCCCCGCACTCGGCCCGGTCGCGGTCGTCGTCGCCGTCGTCGCCGGGCTCGCCGGCATCGGCTGGACCGTCGTCACGGGCGACTCGGGCGCCCGCGCCGTCTGGGAGCAGACGGTGAAGAACACGACCGGACCATGAGCCGCCGTCGTCCGACAGCCCCAGGTCGTACCCGGACGAGTCGGGCGCCACGACGTAGCCTGTCGTCATGGAACGCGTGCCGCTGGAGGAGGCGCTGCGCCAGCGGGAGGTCGTGCTGCGAGCCTTCCTCGACGCGCACGGGCGGCTGTCCTCGATCCCCTCGAAGCACAACAAGCGCCTCGTGGTGCTCGACCATCTCGCGCAGCTCTTCGAGCCCGGCGTGCACTATCCAGAGCCCGAGGTAAACCGGGTGCTGTGTGCCGTCCACGAGGACGTCGCGGCGCTTCGCAGGTACCTCGTCGAGGAGGGCTTCCTCGACCGGGAGGGCGGGATCTACTGGCGCTGCGGCGGGTCCGTCCCGGACGACTGACGATCTCCCGGAGGGTTCGACCGGCACCCGCAGGGACCGTCCCGCGCTGGGCACGTTCGCCGAGCACCCGCCCGGCACCCGACAGGCCCCGCCGAGGACGCAGTCATGAGGTCCGGACCGACCCGGACGACGCCGCCCTCGAGCTCCACGCAGTCGATCCTGTGCAGCAGCGACAGGTCGACGTCCTGGCCGAGGGCGAGTACGACGCCGTCCGCCGCGAGCTCCTCGGTCTCACCGGTCGGCTGCGGGACCCTGTCTCGTCGAGGACCAGCCGCTCGACGACGACGCGCCGGGCGTCCGCGCTGCGGATCGTCGAGAGCCACCGGACGAGAACGACCTCGGCGAGGGCCTCCTCGACCTCGTCGTGCGCGGGCATCCGGTCCCGGGTGCGGCGGTGGATGCCGGACCGGCGAGCACAGGTGCACGCACCGCTTCTGCAGGTGCGGCGGCGGCTCGTCGTCCGGGGACTTCAGGTGAGAGTAGGGCAGGCTGGCCCCCGTGTTCTTCGTCGGAGTGGACCTCGCCTGGGGCGACCGGAAGCCGACCGGGATCGCGGTGCTCGACGCCCGCGGTCGGCTCGTGCGACTCGCGACGGTCCGGACCGACGAGGAGGTCGTCGACACGCTCAAGCCGTTCGTGGCCGATGCGTGCCTCGTCGCCGTCGACGCGCCGCTCGTCGTCCGGAACGCCACGGGCAACCGGCCGGCGGAGGCGGCACTCAACGCGGACTTCGCCCGGTTCGACGCCGGGGCCCACCCGTCGAACACGTCGAAGCCGGAGTTCGCGGGCGGCGTGACCCGCGGCGGGCGGGTCGTCGCCCGGCTCGGCCTCGACCCGAACCCGCGGTCGCGCCGTGCGCGGCGGGCGATCGAGGTCTACCCGCACCCGGCCACCGTGGCCCTCTTCCGGCTCGGCCGGACGCTGAAGTACAAGAACAAGCCGGGCCGCCAGCTGGACGCGCTGCGCTCGGAGCTGCTGCGGCTCATGGGTCTGGTCGCGGGGCTGGTGGCCGCGGAGCCGGCGCTCGTCCTCGACGGCGGTGAGGGCGCGGACGGGGTGGGCTGGGCCGATCTCGTCGACGCCGTGCGGGCCGCCCGGCGCAAGAGCGAGCTGCGCCTCGTCGAGGACCAGGTGGATGCCGTGCTCTGCGCGTACGTCGCGCTGTACGCGACCGCGCGTCCCGGCGACACCGCGACCTACGGGGACCAGGAGAACGGGTACATCGTGACGCCCGCGCTGCCCGCCGGGCTCAGGCCGGAGCCGCGGGTCCGGGCGTCCGGTCCGGCCCTCGTCGATGCCGGTGCGGACCCCGGCGAAGGCGCGGACGCGGTCGCGGCGGTCCGGGAGTACGCCGCGCGGCAGGACGAGATCGCGGCGGTGGGCACGGCCTGGGTCGGGCTCGTGACCTCTGTGCTCGATGAGGCAGGCATCAACTACCTGACCGTCACCGGGCGGACGAAGAGCGTGTCGTCGTTCGCGGCGAAGGCGGCCCGGCAGGTCGACGGGCGGCCGCTCTACACCGACCCGCTGCGGGAGATCACCGACCAGATCGGCGTCCGGGTCGTCACGTACGTGCTCGGCGACGTCGACGCGGTCGCGGAGCTGCTCGACGACCAGGTCGTCGTCAAGGACGACCGGGACATGGGCCAGGAGACTGCGAGCCAGGGTCGCTTCGGTTATGCGAGCCGGCACCTCGTCGTCGCGCTCGACGACGAGCGGGCGGCCCAGACCGGCTACGAGCAGCTCCGCGGGACGGTGGCCGCCGTGCAGATCCGCACGGTGCTGCAGCACGCGTGGGCCGAGTTCGAGCACGACATCCGGTACAAGGGCACCGTGCCGGCGGAGCACGCGCGCGAGTTCGACCGGCGCTTCACCCTTGCGGCGGGGCTGCTCGAGCTCGCCGACCGGGAGTTCTCCGCGATCCGGGACCGCCTCCACGCCGGGGTCGTCGACACCTCCGAGGCGGACGACCCCCGGATCGACCCCCGCGACCTCGCCGCGTTCCTCGCCGGGCAGTACACCGACGCCGGCTGGTCACGGACCGACCATTACGCGTGGATCTCAGGGCTCCTCCTGGAGGTCGGCATCACCTCGCTCGACGAGCTGAGCGACGTGCTGCGCCCGGTGAACGCCCTGGACCTCAACGCCCGCATGGACTACCGCTACCCGCCGGGCGCCGTCCGGCGCCTCGACGACGCGCTGCTCTCGGCGTTCGGGGAGCGATACATCGGCCTGCACGGCAACGCGCACCGGGTCGAGGCGCTCCAGAAGCGGTTGGAGCGCCTGGCGGGGGAGGGCGGGTAGCGCCGGGCAGCGACACGTCCACGACTGCGATCACGGTTCGCCACCGGCGGACGGCTCCGCGGCGTCCCGGCCGTCCTCGGGGGCGCCGGCCCGGGACCGGAGCAGCCGCCGCAGGGACTCCAGGCGTGCCGACCCGGCCGGCCCGGCGCCGCCCGACGCAACGAAGGTGTCGAGGCCGCACTCCTGCTCGTCGTGGGTGCAGCCGCGCGGGCACTCGTCGGTGCCCGCGGCGAGGTCGGGGAAGTGGCCGATGATCCGGTCGGGGTCGACGTGGGCGAGACCGAACGAGCGGATGCCGGGGGTGTCGACGACCCAGCCGCCGCCGGGCAGGCGCAGCGCCACGGCGGACGCCGAGGTGTGCCGCCCCCGGCCGGTGACGTCGCTGACGTCGCCGGTCGACCGGGCCGCACCGGGCACGAGCGCGTTGACGAGCGTCGACTTGCCCACCCCGGAGTGGCCGAGCAGCACACTGACCCGCCCGGCGAGCGCCGTCCGGACCGCGTCGAGACCCTCGATCCCGCCGTCCGGACCTCGCCGGGTCATGACGTACGGCACGTCGAGCGGCGCATACCCCGCGACGAAGTCGTCGGGCGCCCGCAGATCCGCCTTCGTGAGCACGAGCACGGCGTCCATCCCCGCGTCGTACGCGGCGACGAGGCACCGGTCGACCATCCGCGGCCGCGGCTCGGGGTCGGCGAGCGCGAGCACGATGCACAGCTGGTCGGCGTTCGCGACGACGACCCGCTCGACCGGGTCGGTGTCGTCCGCGCTGCGCCGCAGCACCGACGTCCGCTCCTCGACCCGGACGACGCGCGCCAGACTGTCCGGCCGCCCGGTGACGTCGCCGACGAGCGCGACCCGGTCGCCGACGACGACGCCCTGCCGCCCCAGCTCGCGCGCCTTCATGGCGACGACGACGGTGCCGGCCGATGCGTCCACCGACGCGGTCACCGACACGTCCCCCGACGCGTCGCCGGATGCCGCGTCGCCGGATGCCGCCTCTCCGGATGCCGCCTCGCCGCTGGCCAGGTCGAAGCCACCGACGAGGCACGTGTACCGGCCGCGGGCGACCGTGAGTACCTGCGCGGCGACGGCGTCCGCGTGCCGGGGCCGGTCCTTGGTCCGGGGCCGGGTGCCGCGTGGGTTCGGCCGGACGCGGATGTCCGCCTCGTCGAGGTCGCGGCGCCGCGGCGGGCTCACCCGCGTGCGCCTCCGCTCGCGAGCATCCGCTCCCAGAGCCCGGTGAAGTCCGGCAGCGTCTTCGCCGTCGTCGCGACGTTCTCCACGAGGACGTCGTCGACGGCGAGCCCCAGCACGGCGGCCGCCGTCGCGAGCCGGTGGTCGTCGTACGTCTCGAAGAGCCCGCCGTGCAACGGCTTCGGCCGGATGATGAGGCCGTCCTGGGTCTCCGTGACGTCCCCGCCGAGGCGGTTCAGCTCCGTCCGGAGGGCCGCGAGCCGGTCGGTCTCGTGCCCGCGCAGATGGGCGATCCCGTGGAGGCGGGACGGCGAGTCCGCGAGCGCCGCGAGCGCGGCGACGACCGGCGTCAGCTCCCCGGCGGCCTGCAGGTCGGCGTCCACGCCGTACAGCTCGCCGGTGCCCCGCACCGTGAGCCCCTCGCGCTCGAGCGCCACGTCCGCGCCCATCTCGTCGAGCAGGTCGCGCAGCCGGTCCCCGGCCTGGGTCGTGTGCTGCGGCCACCCCGGCACGAAGACACGCCCGGCGGTGACCGCCGCCGCCGCGAGGAACGGCGCGGCGTTCGACAGGTCCGGCTCGACCTGGACGTCGAGCGCGCCGATCGGTCCCGGCTCGACCCGCCACACCGACGCGTCCGCGTCGTCGACGACGACCCCGACGTCGCGGAGCGCCTCGACGGTCATGAGAACGTGGGGCTCGCTCGGGATCGGCGGCCCGTGGTGCTCGACGACGAGGCCCTCGTCGAACCGGGCGCCTGCGAGGAGCAGCGCGGAGACGAACTGCGACGACGCCGACGCGTTGATCCGCACCGTCCCGCCCCGCACCCGCCCGGTGCCGTGGACGGTGAACGGCAGGACCCCCCTCCCGCCGTCGTCGACCTCGACGCCGAGGTCGCGCAGCGCCCGGACGACGGGGCCCATCGGCCGTTCCCGGGCCCGCGGGTCCCCGTCGAACCGGACGTCGCCGTCCGCGAGCGCGGCGACCGGGGGAAGGAAGCGCATGACGGTCCCGGCGAGCCCGCAGTCGATGTCCGCCGGCCCGCGCAGCAGGCCGGGGCTGACGAGCCAGTCGTCGCCCGCGGAGATCGCCCCGGGGCCGATCGCCTGCGTCGCCGGGACGTCGACGACGTCGGCACCGAGCCGGGCGATCGCCGCGGCCATGAGGTTGGTGTCCCGCGAACGGAGCGGGGCGCGCAGCCGCGACGGTTCGGAGGCGAGCGCGGCGAGCACGAGGTAGCGGTTCGTCAGCGACTTCGACCCGGGCAGGGCGACGATGGCGTCGACGGGAGCGACGGCCCGGGGGGCCGCCCAGGTCGGCGGGCTCATGGCCTGCGAGCCTATCGGGGTCACCGGACCCGGTCCGCGGCCAGCCTCGGTCCGAAGCGCACGTCGAGGCCGTCGGAGTACAGGACGCTGTCCGGCGGACGCTCGGCGAGCCCCGCGAAGCCGCCGGAGGCGAGGAGCATGTCCTCGAGGTGGAGCAGCTCGGCGGACCGTAGCGGCCACTGCGGGTGCTCGTTCGGCCAGTAGCGGGTCCGCCCGGAGCGGTCGGACAGGTGCAGCCCCCAGCGGGCGGTGACGAAGTGCTCGAGCGGGCCGGCCGGTACCGGCTCCCCGACCCGGACCCGGACGACGGACGTCGCGTCGCGCGGTCCCGGCCACCGTCGCCGGCTCGTGTACGTGACGACCGTGCCATCGTCGAGCGGGCCGCGCGGCACCCCGGTCGCGCCGTCCGTCGGCGGTGCGCCGGGGCCGCCGCCCGGCCCCGGTCGCGCCGCGAACCGCATCCGCGACCACAGGTACGGCAGCCGCAGCCCCCACCGTGCGACGAGCACCGGGGCGAGCCGGGACGCGTCGAGCGAGACGAACACGACCCCACGCCGTCCGCGCTCGTCCACCGAGTACAGCCGCACGTTCGTCTCGCAGAACGACCCCGCGTACGGGATCCCCGGGCCGCCGAACGCCCCGACGCCCTGCATCACGAACGGGACGAGCCCGACGAAGGTCCACCCGTCGAGGACGTCGGGCCGGACGCCGTACGGCAGGTGGGGCGCGACGACGTCCGGTGCGACGGCCCAGTGCAGGAACGCCAGGTGCACCCAGCGCTGGGTGAGGACCGTGCGCCCCGCGGGCCGGGGCGCCGTCGGCGTGACCGGTTCGGGGGAGACGGCCCCGCTCAGCTCGGGAGCGCCGAGCTGACGGTGGACCTCGCGGTCCGGACGGCGTGCCGGGTCTCCAGGGCCGCCGCGCGCTTGGCCTGCCGGGAGGCGCGCTTGGCGTCCCGGGTCGCCCGCTTGGCGGTGCGCTCGGCCTGCTGGACGGCGTGCCGCCCGCGCCAGGCGAGCCCGGGCCTGCCCTCGGTGTCGACGGTCGCGACGAGGGCGGCGCCGAGCATGCTCAGGTCCTGGACGAGCCCTCGGCGCTGCTCGCGCCGGCGAACGGGGTCCGTCTCCTGCCAGAACGCGTGCTGGGTGTACGCGGTCGGGGCGAGGGTCACGGCCATGACGAGGGCCGAGAGCCGGGGCAGCCGGCCGAGACCGAAAAGCGTCCCGGCGACGGCCATCGCGGCACCGTTCGCGCGGACGAACGTCTCCGGGTCGGTGGGCAGCCCGAGAGGCTCGGCGATCTGCCGGACGAGCGGCCGCGCCGCCTCGACGCGGGTCGCTGGGTGACGGACGGCGTCGAGTCCGTTGGACACGAACGCAACGGCCAGGAGCGGGCGGGCGAGACGTCGCACGATCGTCATGAGTCTTCCTTACCCCGATCCGGCCTCGGCCGCACCCTCCGCCACGGGTGGAACCTGCCCTGATCGGCGGAACCGGCCGACCGTGGCGCGGCACGTGGTCGGCCGCGCCCGTCGGTGCACCGTGGCACGCTGGCCCTGTGTGCGGACGGTATGCGGCGAGCAGGCGGCCGGAGGACCTCGTCGAGGAGTTCGAGGTCGACGCGACGGAGGGCCAGGGCCCCGGGGAGGACCCGTCGGGCGCCGGGCCGGACTACAACGTCGCCCCGACCAAGCACGTGCCCGTCGTCCTCGAGCGTCGGCCGCGCCCCGCCGAGGGTGCTTCCGGTGACGTCCCCGACGAGCAGGCCGCCGAGGCGAGTGACGAGGAGGGCGACGCCACCGCGGACGCCGCGGTCGAGCAGGCGCAGGCCACCGCCGACGCGGGCGCGCCCGGCGAGCCGGTGCGCTGGCTGCGCCTGCTCACGTGGGGGCTCGTCCCGTCGTGGGCGAAGGACCGCTCGATCGGCAACCGCATGATCAACGCCCGGGTGGAGTCGATCCTCGACAAGCCGGGGTTCAAGCGGGCGGCCCTGGCCCGGCGATGCCTCGTCCCCGCGGACGGCTGGTACGAGTGGCAGAAGAGCCCCACCGAGAAGGACGCCAAGGGCAAGCCCCGGAAGCAGCCGTTCTTCGTCCACCCGGTCGCCGACGGTCCCGTCGCCTTCGCCGGCATGTACGAGTTCTGGCGCGACCCGGCCGTGCACGCCGACGACCCCGGCGCCTGGCTCACGACCTTCACGATCATCACGACCGCAGCCGAGCCCGGTCTCGACGTCATCCACGACCGGATGCCGCTCGTGCTGCCGCGGGACCGCTGGGACGCCTGGCTCGACCCCGACGTCCAGGACCCGGACGACGTCCGCGCCCTCGTCGAGCCGCCCGTCCCCGGTCGGTTCCTCGCGACCGCGGTCTCGCCCCGGGTCAACGCGGTGTCGAACAACGGCCCCGAGCTCGTCGAGGCGATGCCGGTCGAGGAGCTGCGAGGGGTGGTCGACCCGGCGACGGGTGAGCTCATCGGAGGCGGCAGTGCCCCGCTCTTCTGACCGCCCGCCCGGCGTGCGCCGGACGGTGGCCGTCGTCGACGTCGAGACGTCCGTCGGGACGGCGCGCGCGCACGTCGAGGAGCCGGACGCCACGACCGCCCCGGACGCCGCGCCCGCAGGCGTGCTCGTCCTCGGCCACGGGGCGGGCGGCGGCATCAGGGCGCCGGACCTGCAGGCGGCCACCGTGGCCGCCGTCGGTGCGGGCTGGCGGGTCGTCCTCGTCGAGCAGCCATGGAAGGTCGCCGGGGGCAAGGTCGCCCCGGCCCCGGCACGGCTGGACACCGGGTGGCTCGCGGTGCTCGCCGAGCTCGCCGGGCGCGGGGTCGTCCCCGCCCCGGACGGCGGCGGGCCGGCGGCCGGGCGGCTCGTCGTCGGAGGCCGCAGCGCGGGTGCCAGGGTCGCGTGCAGGACGGCGCGGACGACGGGCGCGGCCGCCGTGCTCTGCCTCGCCTTCCCGCTCCATCCGCCCGGCCGGCCGGAGCGCAGCCGGGCCGAGGAGCTCGCCGGTGCCGGGGTGCCGGTCCACGTCGTCCAGGGCCGGCGCGACCCGTTCGGCGGCCCCGGCGAGATCGAGGCCCTCGGCCTGCCCGGCGTCCACGTCGTCCCGGTCGAGGGCGACCACGGGCTCAAGGCGTCGGCCGGGTCGGGCGACGCCGTCGCGGCGGCGGTCCGTGCTGTGCTGGAGTCGTAGCGGGCCAGGGTCGCAGCGGCGGGTTCGGCGTGCGGGCGGACGCAGCAGTGCTGGGGGCGCGGAATGCGGTCGCCGGGCGCGGCGTTGTCGACCGGCAGCCGCGCCCGACGCGCGGCCCGGTCCGGTGGACCGTCCCGCCCTGCGCCCGCGTGGCGCCCGCGACGAGAAGGTGGCCTCGAGCGTGCTGGTGTCGGTGGTCGACGACCTGCCGTCGGGTGTCGGGGCTCTGGCCCCCGCGCCGTCCTGGGAGGGTGAGCGTCGGCCGAGGCCGATAGGCTCGCAACCGATGAGTGAGGACACGGGTCGCGCTCCGGCGACCGAGACCACCGAGCAGCGCGCGGAACGCTTCGAGCGCGACGCTCTGCAGTACCTCGACCAGCTGTACTCGGCCGCGCTGCGGATGACGCGCAACCCGTCGGACGCCGAGGACCTGGTCCAGGAGGCGTTCACGAAGGCCTTCGCCTCGTTCCACCAGTACGAGCCGGGGACGAACCTCAAGGCGTGGCTCTACCGGATCCTCACGAACTCCTACATCAACACCTACCGGAAGAAGCAGCGCGAGCCCCAGCAGGCGCAGTCCGACGACATCGAGGACTGGCAGATCGCGCGCGCGGAGTCGCACACGTCGTCCGGCCTGCGGTCCGCCGAGGCGGAGGCGCTGGACCACCTGCCCGACTCCGACGTCAAGGACGCACTCCAGCGGATCCCGGAGGAGTTCCGGATCGCGGTATACCTCGCGGACGTCGAGGGCTTCGCGTACCGCGAGATCGCGGACATCATGGGGACCCCGATCGGAACGGTGATGTCGCGGCTGCACCGCGGCCGCCGACAGCTGCGGGCCCTGCTCGAGGACTACGCGCGCGAGCGCGGGCTCGCCACCGCGACGAGCGGTACCAGCGCGGACGGCACTGAAGGTGGTGCGGAATGAGCTGCGGCAACCCTCACGACACCGACTGCCGCGAGGTCCTCGACCGGGTCTACGAGTACCTCGACGGCGAGATGACCGATCGCGACGTCGACAAGATCCGGCAGCATCTCCACGAGTGCGCGCCCTGCCTGTCGCAGTACGACCTCGACGTCGCCCTCAAGGCGCTCGTGCGCCGCAGCTGCGGCTCCGAGACCGCTCCCGAGGAGCTCCGGTCCAAGATCATGGTGCGGATCACCCAGGTCCGGCTGGAGATCACCTGACGTTTTCGGCGCGGCCGTCACCCGCTCGGCCTCAAGGTCGGCGCGGACACGGCCGATGCCTGCCGTGTGGACAGCCAGCCGCCCCCGATGAGCGTCGAGCCGTACCTGCGCTCACTCGTCGATCTGTTCGGCTCGGACCTGCACCTCAAGGTCGGCTCGCCGCCTCGCGTCCGGATCGACGGCCGGCTCCGCCGCCTCCAGGCGCCCGTCCTCACCCCCGAGGACACCGAGGCGATGGTCCGCGAGGTGCTCCGGCCCGACCTCGCCGCCGACTTCGCCCGCACCCACGAGGCGGACTTCGCGTACTCCGTGGCCGGACTCGGCCGGTTCCGGGTCAATGCCTTCCGGGCGCGCGGCACCGCGGGACTGGTGTTCCGGCGGGTCACCGTCGGCGCCGTCCCGCTGGAGAACCTCGGCCTGCCGCCCGCTGTCTCGTCGCTCGCCCTCGAGCCGCGCGGGCTCGTCCTCGTCACGGGTCCGACCGGCTCGGGCAAGTCGACGACGCTCGCCGGCATGGTCAACCTCGTGAACGCGACCCGCGAGGTACACATCGTGACGATCGAGGACCCCATCGAGATCCTCCACGAGGACCAGATGGGCATGGTCAACCAGCGTGAGATCCGGGTCGACACCGAGGACTTCGCGACCGCGCTGCGCGCCGCGATGCGTCAGGACCCCGACGTGATCCTCGTCGGGGAGATGCGTGACCAGGAGACGGTCAAGGCCGCCCTGGCCGCCGCCGAGACCGGCCACTTCGTCATGTCGACCCTGCACACGACCGACGCGCAGGAGACGGTCACCCGGGTCATCGACTTCTTCCCCCCGCACGAGCAGAAGCAGGTTCGGATCTCGCTCGCCGGGGCGCTCAAGGGGGTGATCTGCCAGCGGCTCGTGCAGCGCGCCGACGGCCTCGGCCGCTGCGTCGTCGCCGAGGTCTGCGTGAACACCGGTCGGGTCGCCGACGCGATCATCGAGCCGGAGAAGACCGGCACGATCGCCGAGCTGGTCTCCGAGGGCGCCTACTACGGCATGCAGACCTTCGACCAGCACCTCGTTGCGCTCGTCCGGGACGGTGTCGTCACCGTCGAGGAGGCGCTCGGTGCGTCGAGCCACCCGCACGACCTCACCGTCGAGCTGCGCCGGATCGGGCACGTCGCCTGAGGCCGAGCGCGCCTACGCTGGCGCGGTGCCGGACGACGTCACCCACGCCCAGACGCCAGTCGCGACGCTCGCCTTCGACGTCACGCCGGACGACACCGCGCGGGCGCTCGGCAGCGGGAGCGTCGAGGTGCTCGCCACGCCCCGGCTCCTCGCCTGGTGCGAGGCGGCCACGTGCGCCGCGGCGTCCGGTGTCGTCGGCCGGCGCGCGACGAGCGTCGGCAGCCGGGTCGCCCTGGAACACCTGCTCGCGACTCCTGTCGGGGGCCGGGTCACCGTCACCGCGGAGCTCGTCCAGCGGGACGGCCGGCTGCTCCGGTTCCGGGTCGCGGCGACCGACCGGGCCGGGAGGGTCGTCGGCACCGGGGAGGTGACCCGCGTCGTCGTCGACCCCGAACGCTTCGCCGCCCGGGTCCCTGCACCCTGAGCGGGTAAGGGACCCGGGCGCGCGGGTCGGTCGGTGCTGTCGGTTGGTGCTGTCGGTTGGTGCTGTCGGTCGGTGCTGGCGGGTCGGTGCCGTCGGGACTGATGGGTCACGGGGCGCGTGCGGTCCTCCGCGTGAGGTCAGCGCCGCTGGAACCGGTCCAGCTCCCACCAGGAGTCCGGGGACGTCGGGTGGTTCCCGCGGTTGCCGCGGCCGGCGAGGTCACGGCTGTCGGCGCCGAAGATCGGCGCGAGCAGGGCGATCAGGACGATGAGGGCGATGAAGAGGATCGGCGTCATGGCAGTAATTCTTCGTCACGCGAGATGCCGCCACCAGTGGCAGATATGACACCTCTCGTAGACATTCCGCCATCCATGAGAGATGCTGTCCAGGTGACCGGACCGCGCCGCTCCGCCTACCCCCTGACCTCAGTGGCCGCCGTCATCGACGACGGCGTCTCGCCCTTCGAGCTCGCCGTCGCGTGCGAGGTGTTCGGATTCGACCGCAGCGACTCCGGGGTGCCCCGGGTGGACTTCGGTGTGTGCTCCCCGCGTGCGGGCGCCGTCCGGGGGGAGACCGGGCTCGGGTTCGTCGCCCCGTACCGGCTCGACCGGCTCGCCGAGGCCGACCTCGTCGTCGTCCCCGCGTGCGGCCACGACTACGAGCCCGGTCCGGAGCTCGTCGCCGCTCTGCACGACGTCGTGGACCGCGGTGGCCGGGTCGTGAGCCTGTGCTCCGGCGCTTTCGTGCTCGCCCGCGCCGGGCTCCTCGACGGCCGCCGGGCGACGACGCACTGGCGCCACGTCGAGCAGTTCCGCGCGACGTTTCCGCAGGTCGAGCTCGTGCCCGACGTTCTGTTCGTCGAGGACGGCCCGGTGGCGACGAGCGCCGGGACGGCCGCCGGGATCGACCTGTGCCTGCACCTCGTCCGCGGCGCGTTCGGCGCCGCCGCGGCGAACACCGTGGCACGGCGGATGGTCGTGCCGCCGCAGCGGGACGGCGGCCAGGCCCAGTTCGTCCAGAGCCCCGTGAGGGGGGTCGAGGCGCGCACGCTCGCACCCGTCCTCGACTGGGCCGCGGCGCACCTCGACGACGAAGCCCTCTCGGTCGGCCGGCTCGCCCGGAGGGCCGCGATGTCCGAACGGACGTTCGCGCGTCGGTTCCGCGACGAGACCGGGACGACGCCGCACGCCTGGCTCCTCGCCCGCCGGGTCGCGCTCGCCGAGGAGCTTCTCGAGACCGGTGACCTCGGCGTCGAGGAGGTGGCCCGGCGTTGCGGCTTCGGGTCCGCGACGATGCTGCGCCACCACTTCACCCGACTCCGGGGAACGCCGCCGTCGCGCTACCGCCGCACCTTCGGCCACGTCGCCGGATGACCGCGCACGGCCGCTGCGACTGCGGCGGCGTCGACTACGTCGTGAGCGGGCCGCTGCGCGACGTCTGGAACTGCCACTGCCCGCGGTGCCGGCGCATCACCGGCCACCACATGGCCGCCACCGCCGCGCACGTCGTCGATGTCGAGCTGCGCGCGAGGGACACGTTGCGCTGGTATCAGCCGGCCGCCGGCGTCGAGTACGGGTTCTGCGGCACCTGTGGGTCGACGCTGTTCTGGCGGACGGCGAGCGAGCCCGCCACGCTCGTCGTCACGGCCGGCACCCTCGACCAGCCGACGGGGCTTCGGACGACGAAGGCCTGGTGGTGCGCCGCGGCCGGCGACTACTTCGACCGTCAGCCCGGCGTCACCGAATACGCGACCGAGGGCTGACGCCGTCGCGTCGGCAGCCTCAGCCACCGTCCTGGGACGGCCCGTCCGGAACAACCGCCTCGAGCGCGTCCGCGAACGGACCCTCGACGTGGACGGACACGTCTCCGTCCTCCGCGAGCGTCGTCAGCTGCTGCAGGGTGCCAGTTGCCGACCGGTAGTACAGGTGCGGGGAGATGCTGCCGACGCCGTCGTCGTACCCGGCGATCGTGAACCGGACCATCGCCTCGACGGTCGGCAGAACGCTCGCGTCCCGGACGACGTGGAAGGCGAGCTGGTGCCGGTACGGGACGGCGAGCAGGGTGCCGTTCGGCGCGTTCGGCTCGCCGTCGACCCGACGCAGGACGTCATCGACGGTGAGCATCCGGCTCGCCGTGTGCACGGACTCGCCCGCGACGACCCCGAACCGGACGGCGCCGGAGTCGAGCCACTCGATGCCGCCGAACGGCTCGACGAGCAGGTTGTGGACGCCCGCGGCGCGCAGCTCATCGACGCCGACCCGGGCGACGACGTCGTCCGGCATGAGCAGGACGGCATCCGGGGTGTCGTACGCGAGGAGCTCGACGAGGTCGCCGACGACCTGTCGGCGGTACCCGAAGCCCTCCAGGTCCGGCAGCGAGGATGCCGAGACGACCCGGACGAAGGCGTGCTCGAGGATCTCCCGGGACGACAGCTCGGTGAGATCCGGGCCCTGCCGTGCCCGGATCATCCGGGCGACGTGCTCGCCGACGATGGCCTTCCACTCCCGTTCGCCGCGGCGCGCGTTGTGGCACAGCGCGAACAGGTTGTGCAGGCCGTAGCCGGCGCCGTCGTCCGACCGCAGGTGGTCGGCGTGGACGTCGACCTCGAGCCCGTGCCGGGCGAACGCGTCGCGGGTCAGGGCCCGCAGCCGCGCCGCCTCGCCGACGGTGAGGAAGCCGAACGTGGGGTCCGGCCCGTCGTCGCCCTCGGGGGACGTGGGCCGTCGGCCGAAGATCTTCGTGCTGTCACCCCCACGTGTCCCGGCGGCCACGGCGGCCGCTGCTGGCCCGTCCCGCGACGGAGTCCCCTCCGCAGGCTAACCGCCTCCCGGGGGTGCGGTCAGGGCCGGCCGGTGCGTGTCGGGCCTGCGTGGGTCACAAGGTCCAGCGAGAACCCGTGCAGACGAAGGCCCGGGCCGGGTTCCCAGTCGAGGTCCGGGCGACGGACGAAGCCGAGCTGTGCGTAGACCCGGTGCGCAGCGTGCATGACGTCGAGGCTGCACAGGACGAGCCGCTCGGCACCGACCCGGCGGGACTCCTCGATGCACCAGCAGGTCAGCGCGCGTCCGACGCCCCGGCCCCGGGCGGCCGGGGGAACGCCGAGGGCGCGGAACTCGGCCTCGCCGAGGCGGGACAGCTCGGCCCAGCGGGTGCCCGGCTGGGCGAAGCTCACCGAGCCGACGACGGCACCGAGCGGGTCGACGGCGACGACGACCGTCGCGTCGCGGGCCCGGCCGCGGGCGTCCGCGAGGACATCCAGGTAGCCGTCCTCGGCCGCGAAGCCGTCCGCCGCGTACGCGTCGCGGACGGCGGTGCCGGCGGCGTCGAGCTCGTCATCTCTGGCCGGCCGGACGGTGATGTCGCCGACGGTGAGCACGGTCCCGGAGGCCGTGTCGGCCGGGCCGGCGGCCTCGTCGGGAGCGGCCTCGCCGAGAGCCGTGCCGGCTGTGTTCGCGGCCCGCGCCGTCGTCGTCACGGGGCTGACCCTACGACGAGGTGACCAACGGCTGGCGACGTCGGCGTGCGGTGGTGCAGGTGCACGTGTGGCTGCACGAGCTGGTCCGGCGGCCTGCGGGCGAGGGCGGCCAGGACTGCCGACGGTGCGCAGGACGCCGAAGCGTGCCGGCCCGCCGCGCACCCGGCCTCGAACGAGGCGGACCTCAGCGGAGGAAGCCCCAGCGCCGGCCCTGCAGCTCGATGGTCTTGGTGTCGGCGCCCCAGAACGGGGAGAGGACGGAGATGGCGATGAGCGTGGAGAGGATGATGACGATTCCCATGAAATTCATCCTACGACCCAACCTTTTCGTCGTCGAGGGGAATCACCCCCGTGGCGTAGTGAGGTCCGACACCGCGGCGCGTGCGTCGCTCGGGCACGCGGCACGACGTCCCGACGGCCGTCCGACGCCAGGCGGGCAGCAGGTCAGATCCCGGTGGTGCTCCGGGGGTAGGCGACCGCAGGGTCCGTCACGACGTTGACGAGGTAGGGCACCCCGGCGTCGAAGCCGCGCTGCAGCGCCGCCCGGAGGTCTCCGGGCCGGGTGACGAGCTCGCCCGCGCCGCCGAGCGCCCGGACGACCTCGTCGTACCGGGTCTGCGGGCGCAGCTCGGCGGCGACGTCGTAGCCGAACATCATCTGCATCGGGTGCTTCTCGAGCCCCCACATCCCGTTGTTGCCGACGACCATGACGACGGGCAGCCCGTGCCGCACGAGGGTGTCGACGTCCATGAGGGAGAACCCGGCGGCGCCGTCCCCGAGCATGAGGACGACCTGCGCCGACGGCCGGGCCAACCGGGCCGCGATCGCGTAGCCGAGGCCGGTCCCGAGGCAGCCGTAGGGCCCGGGGTCGAGCCAGCCGCCGGGCCGGGCCGGTTCGACGTACTTGCCGGCGAAGGACACGAAGTCTCCGCCGTCCCCGACGACGACAGCGTCGTCGGCGAGCATCGGGACGAGGTCGCCGTAGACCCGGGCCGGGTGGATCGGGTCAGTGTCCGCGGTGAGCTCGGCGGCGTCCCGCGCCATCGCCGCCTCGTGCCGGGCGCGCAGGCCGCGAGCCCATTCCGCGGCGTCCGGGTGCGGGCCGCCGCGCGCGACCCGCTCGCGCAGGCCGTCGAGAACGTGCGTGAGGTCGCCGGACACACCGGCCGCGAGCTCGACGTGCCGCGCGAGCCCGGTCGCGTCGTCCGTGCAGTGGACGACCTGCGCGAGCGGCGCGCCGTCCTTGCCGCCGAAGCTGCCGTAGCCGAGCCGGAAGTCCAGCGGCGTGCCCACGACGACGACGAGGTCGGCCCCGCCGAAGGCCGAGCCGCGGGCCCGGGTCACGAGGTGCGGGTCGCTCGGCGGGAGGATCCCGCGGCCCATCCCGTTCGGGACGACGGGCAGCCCGAGCTCGGTGACGAGCGCGAGCGCGGCCGCCTCGGCGCCGTCCGACCAGACGTCGGAGCCGAGGACGAGCACCGGGCGGCGGGCGGTCGCGAGCGCGGCCGCGGCGGTGTCGAGGGCGTCGGAGTCCGGGACGACGGGGGTCCGTGCCGGCGGGGGAGGGGCCGGCACGGTCGCGCCGCCGAAGACGACGTCCATCGCGACGTCGAGGAACACCGGGCCGCGGTGCGGGGACGTCGCGAGCGTCAACGCGGCGTCCACATCGGCTGCGATCATGTCCGTCGTCGTGATCGTCGCGGCCCGCTTGGTGACCGGGGCGAGGAGCGGCGGGTGGTCGAGCTCCTGGAGGCTGCCGGTGCCCCAGCGGTACGCGGGGGCGCGACCGCCGAGGACGAGCAGCGGCGACCCGTTGAAGTGCGCGGTCGTCACGGCGCTGACGCCGTTCGTCACGCCGGGGCCGGCCGTGAGGACGGCGAGGCCCGGCGTCCGGGTGAGCTTCGCGGTGCCCTCGGCGGCGAAGACGGCGGTCTGCTCGTGCCGGACGTCGACGAGCGGCATCGGGGGCTCCGCCGTGACGGCGCCGTCGTACAGCGGGAAGACGTGGGCGCCGGAGAGCGTGAACATCGCCCGGACGCCGTGCGCCCGGGCGACCGCCACGGCGAGGGTGCCGCCGTGGCCTTCGAGGCCGGCTGTCCCGCCCACCGCGTCCGTCGTCATGGCGGCACCGTACCTGCCGGTAACCCCGACGGTCACCCGGCCCGCGACGAGGCCAGCGCGGGGGACCAGCGGGTCGACGGACCGGGGCCGACGGCGAGGTCGAAGACCACGACCAGAGCCGCCCCGATCATGGAGCCCGGAGCAAGAAGCGGTCACGACGATTGCACCGCGGCGTTCCCGCAGCCGCTGCAGCCGAACAGCAACGCGCCGGCGTCATCGTCGTCGACGGGGCCGAGATCCAGCATCGGCTCCGCGCACTCAGGGCAGGGGACGACCCGGCCTGGCGGGTCTGCTTCCCGCGTCACTCGGACAGGCTCTCGCGATTTCGAGAATGCGCTCACGCACTGCCCCCCCGGCCCGCCGAACGCCTCGCCCTCCTCGGGCGGAGGGGCGCGGTCCGGCTCCAGGCGCCCGACCTCGGCCGCGGGGAGCACGTCATCGGGAGCTGATCTGGAGGTCTCGACGGTGCTCGGCCGCTCGTCGGCCGTGATCACGCTCCGGATCTGCGTGCACCGTGACCACGAGACGACGACCGCACCCGGTCCGTGGTGGACGCCGCGTCGGACGTCTTGCGGACCGGGTGCGGACTCGAGGAGGTGGTGACCGGCATACCGCGCGTCAGAGCGGCTAGGTCGGTCAGGCAGCCTTCTTGGTCTCCCAGAAGATCTCGGCGATCTCGTCGATCTTCGCGAGGAGCTGGTCGGCGACGGCGACGTCGTTCGTGCCCTTCGTGCCGCCGGCCCCGGCGAGCTTCGTCGCCTCGTTGAAGAGCTGGTGCAGCTGCGCGTACTTCTCGAAGTGCGGGGGCTTGAAGTAGTCCGTCCAGAGCACCCAGAGGTGGTGCTTGACGAGGTCGCTGCGCTCCTCCTTGATCGTGACGGCCCGGTTCTTGAAGTCCGGGTCGTCCGAGGCGGCGTACTTCTGCATGCAGGCCTTGACCGACTCGGCCTCGATCTTCGCCTGGGCCGGGTCGTAGACGCCGCAGGGGAGGTCGCAGTGCGCGCTGACCTCGGTCCCTGCGAGGGCGTCGATGAGACGCCTGAGCATCCCGTCACTCCCTTTCGTGAACGTCGAAGATGGTCTGTTGGCTGGGTGTATTCCCACGTCGGTCGGTGGGTCCGGTCGACTGAGGGAACTGAGGGGATCACGCTACCCGCGGTCGCCTCAGTCCGCCTGGGCGCCACCCGGGCGAACCACCCGTGAGCGGCGTCGCTCACGCGGCTCGGCGGTCCCGGAGCAGGCCGGGCCGGGGCCTGATCCGGCCGATGACGACCCCGAGCCGGTCGTCGTCCGGGATGGCCCCGATGTGCCATGAGTCCACACCCTCGGTCGGGTTGTCCCGCTCGACCCACCAGCCGTCGAGGTCCGTGTGCGCGAGCCGCTTCACCGCCGGTCCGCGATTGCCGGGCAGCCGGACGACGACGAGCCGGCCGCGCCGGACCTCGCGGGTCGCCGCTGGGCCGGCCCGGACGAGCAGCCGGTCCCCGTCATGCAGGGTCGGCTCCATCGAGCGGCCGCGGACGACGACGACGGCGAACCGGCCGGGGAGCAGGCGTAGGCCCGAGGTGTTCGTCACTCCTCCATGCTCGCCCATGGCCTCGCCCCGAGGTGGGCGGTTGTGGCACCATGGCATCCCGGGTGACCCCCGTTCACCAGGTGTCAGCGACCTACCGCGTCGCCGCGCCGCGACCGATGAGGTCGCGCGACCGCAACCGAGTCGCCGCCGTCCTGCCGTCGAGACACCACTCGACATCTCTTCTCCCGCATCGGGTGTCGTGACCACGCCGGCGTGGCGCGGCCCGCACCCGCCCGTCCAGGTACCCAGGGGTCACCATGTCCGCAGAACCGATCGACCTGCTCGACGTCCCGGACCCGCCGACGCCGGGCCGCGCGCCGTCCCTCGGCGCGCCCGGCCGCCCCCACCTCGTCGTCGCCGACGAGCCGGCGCCCCGTTCGGAGGCGCCGGGCCCGGACCCGGCCGACCCGGTGTTCTCGTTCCACGCCGGCGGCAAGCTCGAGGTCGTGCCGCGCAGGTCGCCGCTGCGCGACCGCCGGGACCTGTCCCTCGCGTACACCCCGGGCGTCGCCGAGGTGTGCCGGGCGATCGCCGCGGACGCCGAGCTGCTCGACGTCTACACCGGCCGCGGCAACACCGTCGCCGTCGTCACCGACGGGACCGCCGTGCTCGGGCTCGGCGACATCGGGCCCGGCGCCGCCATGCCCGTCATGGAGGGCAAGGCGATGCTCTTCAAGCACTTCGGCGGGATCGACGCCGTCCCGATCTGCCTCGACACCACGGACGTCGACGAGCATCGTCGAGACCGTCGCCCGCCTCGCGCCGACGTTCGGCGGGATCAACCTCGAGGACATCTCGGCGCCGCGCTGCTTCGAGGTCGAGCGGCGCCTCCAGGAGCGGCTGTCGACTGCCGGTCTTCCACGACGACCAGCACGGAACGGCCGTCGTCGTCCTCGCCGCGCTCATGAACGCGGCCCAGGTCGTCGGCCGTGAGCTCGACCGGGCTGCGGTCGTCATCAGCGGCGCCGGCGCGGCCGGGGTCGCGATCGCCGCGATCCTGCGCGGGGCCGCGGTCGCCGACATCGTCGTGTGCGACAGCCGCGGCATCGTCGAGCCGTCGCGGGACGACCTCGGCGAAGTCAAGCGCGAGGCTCGCCGCCGCGGACGAACCCGCGGGGGCTCGTCGGTGGCATCGCCGAGGCCATGCGGGGCGCGGACGTCTTCATCGGCGTCTCCGGCGGGACGGTGCCCGAGGAGGTCGTCGCCTCGATGGCGCCCGGGCGCCATCGTCTTCGCGCTCGCGAACCCCGACCCCGAGGTGCACCCGGACGTCGCGCAGAGGTACGCCGCCGTCGTCGGCACCGGGCGCAGCGACTTCCCGAACCAGATCAACAACGTGCTCGCGTTCCCGGGCATCTTCCGCGGGGCCCTCGACTGCCGGGCGACCCGGGTCACCG
Organism: uncultured Actinomycetota bacterium; assembly: GCA_963750565.1. Lineage (GTDB taxonomy): Bacteria > Actinomycetota > Actinomycetes > Actinomycetales > Kineosporiaceae > R-H-3. The sequence continues at coordinate 166,092 of CAVVRA010000006.1, forward strand.
AGGCCATGAAGCTCGCCGCCGCCGAGGCGATCGCCGTCCGTCGTCGAGAACCCTACGGCGGGCGAGGTCGTCCCCAGCGTGTTCGACGAGCTGGTCGTCCAGGCCGTCGCGGCCGCCGTCGAGGCCGCAGCCCGGGCGGACGGCGTCGCCCGGCTGGCGTAGGCCTCCCACACTCGCCCGCCACCCTGCGGCATGTTCCGGGTACGGTCGGCGGCCGTCACCTCGGGCCACGGCCGACCGGAGGAGCGGTCCGCCGTCGCCCTCGGTAGATTGCGCGCATGCTCGCTGCCTACGCCGCCCGGATCAGTCCCGACGACCCGCTGTCCGCGCTCGAGGTGGGGGAGCGGCCGAGCCCGGAGGTGCCTGCGGGGTGGGCCAGGGTCCGGGTCAAGGCGGCGAGCCTCAACCATCACGACGTGTGGAGCCTGCGCGGCGTGGGACTGCCGGCGGAGCGAGTGCCGATGATCCTCGGCTGCGACGCCGCCGGGGTCGACGACGACGGCAACGAGGTCGTCGTCCACGCCGTCATCGGGGACCCGGACTACCGGGGCGACGAGACGATGGACCCCCGGCGGTCGCTGCTCTCCGAGCGGTACCAGGGCACGCTCGCCGACGAGGTCGTCGTGCCTCGGCGTAACCTCGTGCCGAAGCCCACGGCGCTGTCGTGGGAGGAGGCGGCCTGCCTGCCGACCGCGTGGCTCACCGCGTACCGGATGCTCTTCACGCAGTCCGGTCTGCAGCCCGGTTCGACGGTCCTCGTCCAGGGCGCGGGCGGCGGCGTCGCGACCGCGCTCATCGCGCTCGGAGCGGCGGCCGGCTTCCGGGTCTGGGCGACGAGCCGCGACGAGGCGAAGCGCGCCACGGCCGTCGACCTCGGCGCGAACCAGGCCTTCGAGTCCGGCGCCCGGCTGCCCGAGCGGGTCGACGCCGTGATGGAGACCGTCGGCGCCGCGACGTGGGGGCACTCGGTGAGGTCCCTCAGGCAGGGCGGCACCGTCGTGATCTCCGGGGCGACGTCCGGGCCGAACCCGCCGGCGACCGAACTGAACCGGATCTTCTTCCTCCAGCTGAGGGTCGTCGGCTCGACGATGGGCACCAAGGAGGAGCTCGGCCGGCTCATCCGGTTCTGCGAGCAGAGCGGCGTCCGCCCGCTCGTCGACTCGGTGCTGCCCCTCGAGCAGGCCCGCGACGGCTTCACGAAGATGGCGGCCGGCGACCTCGTGGGCAAGGTCGTCTTCACCCGCCCCTGACCCCGGCCCGACCAGCCGGACCGCGGCGGCAGGCCGCCGGCCGCCGAAACCTCGGGCGCCACCGGCCACCGCGAGCCCGCGGCGTGGCGCGACGTGCCGGGCGCCGGCCGGCGACGACGTCGGCGAGCGCGTCGACCGCGGCGTCGACGTCGTCGAGGGTGTTGTAGAAAGCGAAGCTCAGCCGGCAGCTCGCAGTCAGCCCGAGCGCGTGGTGGGCGAGGGTGGCGCAGTGGCACCCCGCCCTGGCCTCGACCCCGGCGGCGTCGAGCGCCTCGGCGACCTCGACGGGGGAGCGGCCCGCGACGGTGAAGGCGACGAGCGCCGTCCGGCGGGCGGCGTCCCGCGGGCCGTGGACCGTGACGCCCTCGAGCCGGAGGATCCGGTCCAGCGCGTGTGCGGTGAGGATCCGGTTCCACGCTGCGACCCGCCCCATCGCGGCTCGGACGTCGGCCCGGGCGAGCGCGGTCGGCGCGCCGAACCGTCGCGGGCGGTCGGGGTCGAGGGCGAGGTCGACGACGAGCCGGAGCGCCTCCGCGGAGACGACGGTGCCGAGGATGTCCGGGGTGCCCGCGGCGAACTTCCACGGCAGGTCGTTGTACTCCACGAGCTCGGGGAGCACGCGGCCCTCGGCGATCATGTCCCCGCCGTAGAGGAACGGCTTCGCCGCGGCGAGCAGGTGCTCCTTGGCGTAGAGCGCGCCCGTGCCGAACGGCGCGAGGAGCTTGTGGAACGAGAACGACAGGAAGTCGACGTCGAGGTCGACGACGTCGACGGGCCCGCCGGGGACCAGCTGCGCGCCGTCGACGAGGAGGTAGGCGCCGCGGGTACCCTCGGGCTGGGCGTAGCCGCCGGCGGTGGCGATCTCGCGGACGACGGGCAGCGGCGGCCGGGTGCCGAGGAAGTTCGAGGCGCCGGTGCAGCAGACGAGCTTGGTCCGCGCATCGACGAGGGCGGCCAGGTGGTCGAGGTCGAGCTCGCCGGTCACGGGGTCGAAGCGCGCGAGCCGGTACTCCACGCGGCGGCCGAACGCGGGCAGGATCTCCCGGCACATCGCGTACCACGGGACGTAGTTCGAGTTGTGCTCCAGGGACGTCGTCACGACGTTGTCGCCGTCCCGGAACGCCGTCAGCAGGGAGTACATCACGGCGTTGTGCGCCTCGGTGGTGTTGCGGTACACGGCGATGCTGCGTCGGCCGGGTGCCCCGAGGAAGTCCGCGATGGTGTCGTAGGACTTCTCGAAGCGCGCCGTCATCGCCCGGGAGGCGGCGGACTGCCCGCGGTGCACGTTCTCGTAGCCGGGGGCGAGCCGGGTGAAGAGCTCGGTCAGCTCACGTGGCGGCTGGGTGCTCGCCGCGTTGTTCGTCACGACCCGGCCGGTCGCCGGGAAGGCGAAGTGCCGTCGGACGGCGTGGACGTCGATCCCCGCACCCCGACCCGTCGCAGCGTCCATCCGACCGCTCCCCCCACCCGACGCCCGGCCGACGGGAGGAGGAGCGGGGACGGGGGGCCGATACATCCGGTGGCCGGGAGGAGGCCCGTCAGTCCTCGGCGACGTCGAGCCAGTGCGCCGGCTGCGGAGACGAGCCAGGCCAGGCGGCCGTAGCCGAGCGCACGGCGGCCACGCTGCGGTCAGCCGCCCGTCATCGGCCAGTTGGCCCGCGAGTCGCCGGGGTATTCCTTGCGGCACCGGCTGCAGACAAGGAAGCGGCCGCCGTCCTCGGTCGTCTCGGGCGTCCAGTGGTGGCGCAGGTTGAGCGCGCAGAGAATCGGTCGTGGGTTCGTGGTGATCGGCATGGTCTGCTCCGTGGTCGTGGGGGACTGCGTCGTGAGAGCGCCGCGAAGCGCCCCGGCCGTGGCGAGTTGTCTACATCGGCGGACCACCTGGCCCGGCCGCGGGCTGCAGAGCACGGCAACGATGCCCCGGCACGGCGTGTCGCCGCCGACAACGTTGTTGTGACGAGCGGGGGCGCGTGCGGCGGGCACGGAGCCCGTCAGTCCTCGGCGACGCCGAGCCAGTGCGCCCAGCCGTTGTGGAGCACGAGCCAGGCCAGGAGGCCGTAGCCGACCTGGCCAGGATGCCGGCCGTCGCCCGCCGCCATGTCGGTGAGCCAGTCCTCGTGGTGCACGAGCGGGGTCCAGCAGTCGACGTACGGCACCCGACGGCGCAGGCAGACGTCGGCGAAGGCGTCGGACAGCTCGCCGACGAGCTCCGCGTGCTCCCGGCGCGCCGTGGGCGGGGGGCCGACGACGAAGACCGGCAAGGATCGGGCGCCGCACTCGTCGAGGACGTTCGCGAGGTTGAGCCGGGACCGGGCCAGGGACATCCCGTCGAGGAGGTCGGCGTGCCCGAGGCCCACGACGAGCCGGAACGATGCGGGCTCGGCGCCGGCGAACCGCCGTCCGGTCTCCTCCCGCCAGCGGGCGAGCAGACCCGACGTCGTCTCCCCGGGCACCCCCAGCGGGAAGAGCGTCACGGGTCCCTCGCTGCGAGACGTCCGGGCGCCGACCCGGCCGACCCAGCCGAGCGAGCGCGGGTCGCCGGCGCCGGCGACGAGGTCGTCGCCCACGACGCACACCCGGAGCTCGGGCGCCTGCAGCGCCGCAGCCGCCACGTCGCCCGCCGCTGTCATCGAGGCCCTCACTCGTCGTCGTCGAGCCGGGCGAGCCAGGTCGCGAGCCGCTCGACGGGGGTCTCGAACGCCGGGTTCAGGTCGACGAACTCGCGCAGCCGCTCGGCGACCCAGGCCAGGCTGACCTCCTCGTCGCCGCGCCGCGCCTCGAGCTCCTCGATGCCGCGATCGGTGAAGTACACCCGCTCATTGTCACCCGTAGGCCCGTCGGCGCCGGGCAGGGGCGCGCCCGGACGACGCGCGGGCCGGTCCCGAGGGGCCGGCGCCGCGACGGCCGGAGCGGGTGCAGGTCAGCGGTCGAAGGACTGCGCGACGAGCGTCGCCTGCTCGGCCGCGTGCTTCTTCGACGACCCCGCGGCCGGGGACGCCGACGCCGACCGGGAGACCCGCAGGAGCGGCCGGCCGCCGAGGTGCTCGGGCAGGTTGAGCGCGATGAACGGCCAAGGGCCCTGGTTGGCCGGCTCCTCCTGCACCCAGACGAGCTGGGCGTGCGGGAACCGGTCGACCGCGTCGAGCACCGCTGCCGCGTCGAGCGGGTAGAGCTGCTCGAGCCGGACGATCGCCGTCCGGGTGTCGCCGCGCTTCTTCCGCTCCGCGAGGAGGTCCCAGTAGACCTTCCCGGAGCAGAGCAGGACGCGGTCGACGTCGCCCGGGCGCAGGGCCGGGCCCTCGGCGACGACCGTGCGGAACGTGCCCGTCGTGAAGTCCTCCACCGCCGACGACGACGCCTTGAGTCGCAGCATCGACTTCGGGGTGAAGACGATGAGCGGACGGCGCGGCTGCGCATAGGCCTGCCGGCGCAGCAGGTGGAAGTGCGACGCGGGCGTCGACGGCAGTGCGACCGTCAGGTTGTTCTCGGCGCACATCTGCAGGTAGCGCTCGATCCGGCCGGAGGAGTGGTCCGGACCCTGGCCCTCGAACCCGTGCGGCAGCAGGAGCACCACCGACGAGCGCTGGCCCCACTTCTGCTCGGACGAGGAGATAAACTCGTCGACGATCGTCTGGGCGCCGTTCGCGAAGTCGCCGAACTGGGCCTCCCACACCACGAGGGCGTCCGGCCGCTCCACGGAGTACCCGTACTCGAAGCCCATCGCCGCGTACTCCGACAGCAGGGAGTCGTAGATCCAGAACTTGCCCTGCTGGTCGGCGAGGTTCGCCAGCGGGGTCCACTCCGTGCCGGACGACTTGTCCGTGAGGACGGCGTGGCGCTGGACGAACGTGCCGCGGCGGCTGTCCTGCCCGGCCATCCGGATCGAGGTGCCCTCGAGCAGGAGCGAGCCGAACGCGAGGACCTCGCCGAAGCCCCAGTCGATCCCGCCGTCGGAGGCCATTGCGGCCCGGCGCTCGAGCATCGGGTGCAGCTTGGCGTGGACGACGAAGCCGGGCGGCGGGCTGACATGGGCGTCGCCGATCCGCTTGAGGACCGCGGCGTCGACAGCGGTCGGCCGCGGCGCGGTGCCCATCGCGGCGTTCGCCTGCTGCTGCGCGAGCGGCAGGTCGAGGCCCGCGGTGACGTCCCCGGTCGGCGTCTGCGGTTCCTCGCTCGCCTCCCGGGTCTCGGCGAAGACCCGCTCGAGCTGCTCCTGGTAGTGTCGCAGCGCGCGCTCGGCGTCCACGACGCTGATGTCGCCGCGACCGATGAGCCCCTCGGTGTAGAGCTTGCGGACGCTCCGCTTCGCCTCGATGAGGTTGTACATGAGCGGCTGCGTCATCGACGGGTCGTCGCCCTCGTTGTGGCCGCGGCGCCGGTAGCAGATCATGTCGATCACGACGTCCTTGTCGAACGCCATCCGGAACTCGAAGGCCAGCCGGGCGACCCGCACGCACGCCTCCGGGTCGTCCCCGTTGACGTGGAAGATCGGCGCCTGGATCATCCGGGCGACGTCGGTGCAGTACACCGACGAGCGCGACGAGGCGGGCGCCGTCGTGAAGCCGACCTGGTTGTTGATGACGACGTGGATCGTGCCGCCCGTGCGGTACCCACGCAGCTGCGACAGGTTGAGCGTCTCGGCGACGACGCCCTGGCCGGCGAACGCCGCGTCGCCGTGGAGGAGCACCGGGAGCACCGAGAAGAACGCGCTGCCCCGGTTCAGCCGGTCCTGCTTGGCCCGGACGACGCCCTCGAGGACCGGGTCGACCGCCTCGAGGTGGGACGGGTTCGCCGCGAGGTAGACCTTCGTCTGCTCGCCCGTCTCGGCGGTGAAGGCGCCCTCCGTGCCGAGGTGGTACTTCACGTCGCCGGAGCCCTGGACCGACCTCGGGTCCTGGGTGCCCTCGAACTCACGGAAGATCTGGCCGTAGCTCTTGCCGGCGATGTTCGCCAGGACGTTGAGCCGGCCGCGGTGCGGCATGCCCACGCAGACCTCGTCGAGGTCCGCGCGGGCCGCCTCGGAGAGCACCGCGTCGAGGAGCGGGATGACGCTCTCGCCGCCCTCGAGGCTGAACCGCTTCTGCCCCACGTACTTCGTCTGGAGGAAGGTCTCGAACGCCTCGGCCGCGTTGAGTCGGCGCAGGATCCGCAGCTGCTCCTCGGGGGAGGGCTTGGCGTACGGGCGTTCGATCCGGTCCTGGATCCACTGCCGCTGCTCGGGGTCCTGGATGTGCATGTACTCGATGCCCTGGGTGCGGCAGTACGAGTCGCGCAGGACGCCGAGGATGTGGCGCAGCTTCATGACCGGCTTGCCGCCGAAGCCACCCGTCGGGAACTCCCGGTCGAGGTCCCACAGCGTGAGGCCGTGGCTCGTGACGTCGAGGTCGGGGTGCCGGCGCTGCTTGTACTCCAGCGGGTCGGTGTCGGCCATGAGGTGGCCGCGGACCCGGTAGGCGTGGATGAGCTCCTGGACCCGTGCCGTCTTGTTGATCTCGTCGTCGTGCGAGACGGAGATGTCGCGCACCCAGCGGATCGGCTCGTAGGGGATCCGCAGCGCGTGGAAGATCCGGTCCCAGAAGCCGTCGTCGCCGAGCAGCTTGCCGTGGACGACGCGCAGGAAGTCACCCGACTGCGCGCCCTGGATGATCCGGTGGTCGTACGTGGACGTCAGGGTGAGGATCTTGCTCACGGCGAGCCGGGCGAGGGTCTCCTCGGAGGCGCCCTGGTACTCGGCCGGGTACTCCAGCGCACCGACGCCGATGATCGTGCCCTGGCCCTTCATGAGCCGCGGCACGGAGTGGTTGGTGCCGATCGTGCCGGGGTTCGTCAGGCTGATCGTCGTCCCGGCGAAGTCGTCCGCGCCGAGCTTGCCGGTGCGCGCCCGCCGGACGACGTCCTCGTACGCCGCCCAGAACTGGGAGAAGTCCGTCGTCTCGCAGTGTTTGATGTTCGGGACGAGGAGCTGGCGCGTGCCGTCCGGCTTGGCGAGGTCGATCGCGATGCCGAGGTTGACGTGCGACGGCTTGAGGAGCGCCGGCTTGCCGTCGGCGTCCTCGCCGAAGGCGTGGTTCATCTCCGGCATCTGGGCGAGCGCCTCGACGAGCGCGAAGCCGATGAGGTGGGTGAAGGACACCTTGCCGCCGCGGGCTCGCGACAGGTGGTTGTTGGCAACTATCCGGTTGTCGATGAGGAGCTTCGCCGGGACGGCGCGCACGCTCGTCGCCGTCGGGACCTCGAGGCTCGTCTCCATGTTCGTCACGACCCGGGCGGCGGGGCCCTTGAGCCGGGTGATGTCGATCTCGGCCGAGGCCGGCCGGGGCGCGGGGGTCGTGGACGCGTCGCGCGGGATGTGCGCAGGGGCCGCCGGCGGCGCGACGGGAGCGGCCTGCGCGGGTGCCGGGGCCGGCGCGGTGGTGGGCGCGGCGCTGCCGTCCCCGGTCGGGGCGGTCGCCGCAGCCCACGGGGCGGCGGGCGCGGATGGCGCGGACGGCCCGGCGGCGGGCGCGGACGGGGCGGGCGCCACCGTGCCGGGCGGCGCTGCCGCGCCGGTCGTCGGCGCCGGCATGCCGTTGCCGGACGTCGACACGCCCGATCCTCCTTCGGTCGAACCCGGCCTGCCGTGGGCCAGGTCGGAGGGCTGGTAGTCGGCGAAGAACTCCCACCACGCAGGGTCGACCGAGTTCTTGTCGGCGAGGTACTGCTGGTACAGCTCGTCGACCAGCCATTCGTTGGGCCCGAAGGAGGCGTGCTCCGGCGAAGCGTGCTGGGTCACGGCGTGGATCGCCTACTTCCAGTGCTCGGCAAGACGTCAGCGGCTTGCGTCCACAGTACCCGCAGGCATGCTGACGGGGTTGTCGCGGGGACGACTCGCGCGACGGACGACGGGGCCTGCGCGACCAGCGGTCGGGCCGGGTCGGGACCGGACGCCGAACGATGCGTTCCGGTGCCGACGCCGGGCCCGCTGAGCCACGGGCCGAGAGTCAGGTGACGTCGCGGCGCAGCGTCAGCGCCGCGCCGGCGACCCCGGACGCGAGCGCGTACGCGAGGAGGGCGAACACCCCGCCCCACCACGGCAGGTATTCCACGGACAGTCCGCCGGCGTTCGACGGCGGGGTGACGATCGCCGTCGTGGCCTGCGTCGGCAGATACCTCGCGACCGCGCCCACGTCGAGGGCGTTGAGCGCGAAGGCAAGCAGCGGCTCGGCGATCCAGGCCACGCCGACCGCGACGAGCAGGGCGACGAGCTGGTTGCGGATGAGGGTGCCGATGCCGAGCCCGAGCACCGCCCACAACGCGACCGCGACGACGGAGAGCAGGAGCGAGCGCGGCACATCGTCCGAGGTGAGCCGGAGCTCGCCGCCGCGGACGAGGATCGTCGGGGCGCCGCCGAGCACCCCGGCGAGGACGGCGACGAGGCCGTACCCGAGGCCCGCGACGACGAGCGCGGCGAGCTTGGCAAGAACGACCCGGGTCCGGCGCGGCGCGCCGAGCAGGGTCGCGGTGATCGTCTGGTGCCGGTACTCGCCGGCCATCGTGATGACGCCGAGCGCCAGCGCGAAGAGGTACGCGCTGCCGAGGCCCGCGGTGTAGACCGAGCGCACGACGGCGGGGTCGTCGACGCCCGGCGTCGGCCGGCCGTCGGTGCCGGAGAGCCCGGCGACCGCCCCTTGGAGCACGGCGAGCGCGGCCGACGTCACGGCGACCCCGAGGAGCAGGCCCCACCAGAGCCGGGTCGTCGTGAGCTTGCGCAGCTCGGCGCGCACGAGCCCGGTCATCGGGACATCTCCGGGGTGTCGGCGGTGAGCGCGAGGAAGATCGACTCCAGGTCGCTCCCGGCGGCCCGCAGCTCGTGGAGCTCGACTCCTGCGGCGAACGCGACCGCCCCGACCCGCTCGGGCGTCGTCCCGGGCACCCGGAGCGCACCCTCGACGGGACCGCCGGCGCCGGTCGTGTCGTCCGGCTCGGCGACGAGACCGACGTCGGTGAGCGCGGCGACGAGCGGCTGCGGCGTCGGGGTGCGGACGACGACCGCCCGGGCGCCCTCGAGGTCGGCGAGCGGCGCCTGCCGGACGAGGCGGCCGCGCGTGATGATCACGACGTCGTCGACGGTCTGCTGGACCTCCGACAGGACGTGGCTGGACACGAGGACGGTCCGGCCCTGGCCCGCGAGGTGCCGCAGGAAGCCGCGCAGCCAGGCGATCCCCTCCGGGTCCAGGCCGTTGGCGGGCTCGTCGAGGAGGAGCACGGGCGGGTCGCCAAGGAGCGCCGCCGCGAGGGCGAGGCGCTGGCGCATCCCGAGCGAGTACCCGCCGACCCGGCGCTTGGCGTCGGCGGTGAGGCCGACGAGGGCGAGGAGCTCGTCGGTTCGGGTGTCGGGGATCCCCGCCGCGGCGGCGAGCACCCGGAGGTGGTCGCGGGCCGTCCGGCCGGGGTGGAACCCCGTCGCCTCGAGCGCGGCGCCGACGGTGCGGGTCGGCTCGGACAGCTCGGCGTACCGGCGGCCGCCCACGAGCGCCGTCCCGGACGTCGGCCGGACGAGCCCGAGCAGCATCCGCAGCGTCGTCGTCTTGCCCGCACCGTTCGGCCCGAGGAACCCGGTGACCCGGCCCGGGGTGACGCCGAACGTGAGGTCGTCGACCGCGGTGAAGGCGCCGAAGCGCTTCGTGAGGTGCTCGACGGCGACGACGAGCCCCGTCGTCGGCGTCACCACCGGCAGGGTGCTCGGTGGTGTCGTCGGCGACGTCGGCGTCCTCGGCGGCGTGGTCACCGGTTCTCCTTCCGCCGGACGAGGCATAAACCGGACCAGACCGTATCAATGGCGCAGACCTTGACGTCGACCCATCCGACGGCGAGGGCGGCCTGCCGGACGATGTCCTCGGTGAGGTCCGTCGGCACGCCGGAGGCCCGCTTCGGCCACCCGACCCAGCACCGGCCCGGCGTCGTCGTGACGGCCATCGCGCCGGGCAGGCGCGCGGCCGTCGCAGCAGCGTCCGGGCAGAAGAGGAGGACGACGTCGAAGGGCTCGCCCTCCACGGGCGCGTTCCCGCCGGTCACGAGGTCGGCCGCATCGACCTCGGCGACCTCGACCCCGGCCGCGCCGTCCGGGTCGAGGACTCCGCTGTCCCAGCCGGCCGGCGCGCAGAGCACGAGCACCCGGTGGCCCGGCGTCACGCCGAGCTTGCGGTGCAGCGGCGCCCCCGAGTACCCGGCGGACGGGTACCCCGTGGACGCCGTCACCGTGACATCCTCACGACGACATCCTCACGACGACATCCTCACGACGACATCCTCACGACGACATCCTCACGACGACATCCTCACGACGACATCCTCACGACGACATCCTCACGACGACATCCTCACGACGACATCCTCACGCCATCCTCGTCGCGCCGGACGGCGCCGTCTCGCGACCTTTCCGCCCGCGGCGTGCCCCGCCGCCCTCGCGCCCGAACTCCGGGCAGCCCCGAGGAGACTCCCGTGCAGTTCCTCCACGACGCCGCAGCGCCCGCCGACCTCACGTACTCCGACGTCTTCCTCGTCCCGTCCCGCTCGGACGTCGTGTCCCGGCTCGACGTCGACCTCGCCTCGACGGACGGCACCGGGACGACGATTCCCGTCGTCGTGTCGAACATGACAGCCGTGACCGGACGCCGGATGGCCGAGACGGTGGCCCGGCGCGGCGCCCTCGCGGTGCTGCCCCAGGACGTGCCGCTCGACGTCGTCGCCGACGTCGTCGCCTATGTCAAGGCCCGCCACACCGTCCTCGAGACGCCGGTGACGCTCCGCGCGGGGGAGACCGTCATCGACGCGCTGCACCTGCTGCCGAAACGCGCGCACGGCGCAGTCGTCGTCGTCGACGAGCGCCGCAAGCCGCTCGGCGTCGTCACCGAGGCCGACTGCCGGGACGTGGACCGGTTCACCGTGGTCGGGCAGGTGATGAGCACCGAGGTGCTCACGATCGACGCGGAGGTCGTCGAAGGCCCGGACGGGCTCGCCCGCGCGTTCGACCTGCTCCACGGCGCGCGGCGCAAGTTCGCGCCCGTGGTCCGGGACGGCGTCCTCGTCGGCGCGGTGACCCGGACCGGGATGCTCCGCTCGACGATCTACCGGCCGGCCGTCGACGCGGCCGGCCGGCTACGGGTCGGCGCTGCGGTCGGGATCAACGGCGACGTCGCGGCGAAGGCGGCCGGGGTGCTCGCAGCCGGGGCCGACGTCCTCGTCGTCGACACCGCGCACGGGCACCAGGAGAAGGCGGTCGAGGCGGTCCGCGCCGTCCGGGCGCTGCGCCCCGCGGTCCCGGTCGTCGCCGGCAACGTCGTCACGGCGCAGGGCGTCCGGGACCTCGTCGAGGCGGGCGCCGACATCGTCAAGGTCGGTGTCGGCCCGGGCGCGATGTGCACGACGCGGATGATGACAGCCGTCGGCCGGCCCCAGTTCTCCGCCGTCCTCGAGTGCGCCGCGGCCGCCCGCGGGCTCGGTGCGCATGTCTGGGCGGACGGCGGGGTGCGGCACCCGCGGGACGTCGCGCTCGCGCTCGCGGGCGGGGCGAGCCAAGTCGTGGTCGGCTCGTGGTTCGCCGGCACCTACGAGAGCCCCGGCGACCTCCTCGTCGACGAGCAGGGCCGGGCGTACAAGGAGTCCTTCGGGATGGCCTCCGCGCGCGCCGTCGCGGCCCGGACGAAGGCCGACACCCCCTTCGAGCGGGCCCGCAAGGCGCTCTTCGACGAGGGCATCTCGACGTCCCGGATGCTTCTCGACCCGGCCCGGCCCGGGGTCGAGGACCTCCTCGACCACATCACGTCCGGGGTCCGCAGCGCATGCACGTACGTCGGCGCGGAGACGCTCGCCGCCCTCGCCGAGCGCGCGGTCGTCGGCGTCCAGTCGCACGCAGGATTCGAGGAGGGTCGGCCCCTGCCCGCGGGCTGGTGAGCCGTGTCACGCCCTGCCGTCCGGACGCCGGGTGACGGTGCGACCGGCCGCCGCGCCCGTACCATCGACGGTGCGATGCCTTCACGAACCGGCGCCGTCGACACGGCGCACCTCATCCCCGCCCGCTTCATCCCCGTCCGACTCATCGGTGCCCGCCCGCCGGACGGTGTGCCGACGACCCCTCCCGATGCCGCGTGACCGAGTGGATCCTGCTGTCCGTCGCGGTTCTGCTCACGCTGGGCACCGCGCTGTTCGTCGCCGCGGAGTTCTCGCTCGTCGCGCTCGACCGGCCGACCGTCGAGCGGGCGGTCGAGGCCGGCGACGAGCGCGCCCGCGGCGTGCTCGCCGCGGTCCGGAGCCTGTCGACCCAGCTGTCCGGCGCGCAGGTCGGCATCACCGTGACGACGCTCGTCGTCGGCTACCTCGCCGAGCCGTCGCTCGCGCGACTCCTGGGACCGGTGCTCGCGGGCCCGCTGGAGGCCGCCGGGCTGCCCGAGGCGAGCGTCGAGGGCGTCGCGGTGGCCGTCGCGCTCGTCATCGCGACCGCGTTCTCCATGGTCGTCGGCGAGCTGGTCCCGAAGAACCTCGCCATCGCCCAGCCGCTCGCGACCGCCCGGGTCGTCGCCGGCCCGCACCGCTCGTTCACCGCGGCGGTGTCCCCGCTCATCCGGCTGCTCAACGGCACCGCGAACCGGGTGCTGCGCACGGTCGGCGTCGAGCCCCAGGAGGAGCTGTCGACCGCGCGGTCGCCGGCCGAGCTCGCGTCGCTGGTCCGCCGCTCGGCCGAGGCCGGCACCCTCGACGAGCAGACCGCGACCCTGCTCACCCGGTCGCTCGACTTCGGCGACCAGGACCGCCGCCGACGTGATGACGCCGCGCGTCCGGATGCAGGCGGTGCGCCGCGACGACGACTGCGGCACGAGGTCGTGCGGCTGGCCCGTGATCACGGGCACAGCCGGTTCCCCGTGCTCGGGGACGACGCGGACGACGTCGTCGGCGTCGTCCATCTCAAGCCGGCGATCGCGGTGCCGCGCGACCGGCGCGAGCGACGTCCCGGTCGGCGGCCTCGATGGTCGAGCCGCTCCGGGTGCCGGAGACCGTCCGGCTCGACCCGCTGCTGGCGGCACTGCGCGAGCAGGGCCTGCAGCTGGCGGTCGTCGTCGACGAGTACGGCGGCACCGCGGGCGTGGTGACCCTCGAGGACGTCGTCGAGGAGATCGTCGGCGAGGTCTCCGACGAGCACGACCGCAGCCGCCCGGGCATCGTCCGCCGGCGGGACGGGTCGTGGCTCGTGCCGGGCCTGATGCGGCCCGACGAGGTCCGCGAACGGACCGGTCTCGCGCGTGCCCGAGAGCCCGGCCTACGAGACCGTCGGCGGGTTCGTCATGGCGCTGCTCGGGCGGGTCCCGCGACGTCGGGGACGAGGTCGAGCGTCGCGGGCGCGTCGCTGCGTGTCGAGCGGATGGACGGTCGGCGCGTCGACCGGGTGCGGCTGCGCCGCCGGCCCGGCAAGGACGCGCCGGGCGGGCCGCCGACGTCCGCCGGCGAGCGCCGGTCGTGAGCACCGGGTCCGCACTCGTCGTGGCCGCGCTGCTCCTGCCGGCAACGCGTTCTTCGTCGGAGCCGAGTTCGCGGTGATGTCCGCGCGGCGCAGCCAGATCGAGCCGCTCGCCGCGGAGGGCCGGCGCGGCGCGCGGACCACGCTGTGGGCGATGGAGCACGTCTCCCTCATGCTCGCGTGCGCCCAGCTCGGCATCACGGTCTGCTCGCTCGGTCTCGGCGCGGTCGCGGAACCGGCTCTCGCGCACCTGCTCGAGGTGCCGTTCGCCGCGGTCGGGCTGCCCGAGGGGCTGGTCCACCCGGTGGCGTTCGCGCTCGCGCTCACGGCAGTCGTCTACCTGCACGTGGTCCTCGGTGAGATGGTGCCGAAGAACCTCGCGATCGCCGGGCCGGAGCGGGCGGCGCTCGTGCTCGCACCGCCGCTCGTCGTCCTCGCCCGCATCGCCCGGCCGGTCATCGCCGCCCTGAACGCCGTCGCGAACGGAGTGCTGCGCCTGGTCCGGGTCGACGCCGAAGGACGAGGTGGCCTCGACGTACACCGCCGAGGAGGTCCGCTCGATCGTCACCGAGTCGACCCGGGAGGGCCTGCTCGACGACGACCACGGTCTGCTCACCGGCGCGATCGAGCTCGGGTCGCGGCGGGCCGGGGACGTCATGGTGCCGTGGGGCCGGCTGGTCACCGTGACCCGGCCGGTGACCCCGGAGGACGTCGAACGGCTCGTGGCGCGGCACGGATACAGCCGGTTCCCCGTCGTCGCCGGGCCGCAGCCCACGTCGGCCGAGGGGACGGGCGTCGCCGCCGCGGACGTCGTCGGCTACCTCCACGTCAAGGACCTGCTCTACGCCGACGACGAGCGTTACACCGAGCCGGTGCCCGACAAGCGGGTCCGGACCCTGGCGTCGGTGTGCGCGGCGGACGACGCGGAGGTCGTCCTCGCCGCGATGCAGCGCTCCGGGTCGCATCTCGCGCGCGTCGTCGACGGTTCCGGCGGCACCCTCGGCGTCGTCTTCCTCGAGGACGTCCTCGAGGAGCTCGTCGGCGAGGTCCGGGACGCGACCCAGCGCAGGGTGCCCCGCTGACCGAGCGGCCACGGCTGTCTCGGGCGTGCCCTGGGCGTGTCGTGCGGGAGCGCTGACGGGCAGCCGGAGACAGCGCTCGGTGACGAGCTGCAGGACCGCCGTGCCGGCGGTGCGCGTCCGTGCATGTGCAGATGCGTCCTCGGCCCATCACGTTCGGTGAGAACCTGCCGCTCAGGGGCGCTATTGGTCACTCTGGGCAGCGAAATGTCGGGTCCGACACGCCGGGGGCGACTTGCATCGGGTCCCCACGCCCGCTTTATTGTTCCGTGACTTAGGGTCCGGTACCCCGACGGGCCGGCCGCCAGACATCGTCCCGGAGGAGGTTCAGGGCTCGTGCCGTCGCATCGCGCGGACACCCCGACCCCCCGCCGCCGGCTCGACCGATCCGCCTCCTCACCCCGCCGTGCCGGGATCCTCCGCGAGGAGGTCGCCCCCTCCAGTACGCAACTCGCGCGCCCTCGGGCGGCTACGAGGTCGACGAGGACGTCTTCGGTGTCGCGGCCCCGACGGCCGTCGTGGAGCCCGTCGCCCGGCCGGACGGCTACGACCTCTTCGGCGCGGCGCCGTTCCCGGTGCCGGTCGCCGGAACCCCCGTCGTCAAGAGCGGCCCGCAGCAGCCCATGACCCGGGCCCAGCTCCGGGCCGCGCAAGGGCCGCTGACGAGCGGGTCCAGCCGGCGGTCGGGCCGGGCGGTGCGTCGGTCGGGTCGCCCCGGCCCCGAGCGGGTCGCCGAGGCCGCGGCAGCACGCACAGCGGAGGTCGCGCCGCCGCACCCGCCGAGGAGGGTCGCCCGTCGGCGGCCGGGGCACGAACGACCCTCGAGCCTGCCCCGGCCCGCCGGGCGAGCCGTCCCAGCGCGAAGTCCGGGTTGAGCGTTCCCCAGGTGGGGATCGCGAGCGCCCTGGGGCTCGCGACGATCGCCGCCCCGCTCGCCGGTGCGCTCGCCGTCCCGGCCTCGACGGTGAAGACCGAGCCGCTGACCGCGGTGGCCGCCGACGGCACGAGCGCGGCCTTCCCGAGGGTCGACGCGGCCGAGGCGAACGCGGTCCAGGAGGCCCGGCTCGTTCCCGGAGCGAGCGACGACTCGGCGGTCCCGAGCACTCTCGCGGCGCCACGGACGATCATCGTGACCCGCGCCTCCCGGGACAGCGAGCGTTCGGCGCTCCCCGGCTGCGACGGGAAGGTTCCCGCTGGGGCGAACTGGTCGAACGGCCTCGTCCCGACCAAAGAGCTGTGCACGCTCTGGGACGGCGAGAACATGCTGCGGGCCGACGCGGCGGTCGCCCTCGCGAAGCTCAACATCGCGTACAAGAAGCGCTTCGGCCGTGACGTCTGCCTCACCGACACCTACCGGACGCTGTCTGAGCAGCGTCGGCTCAGGGCGATCAAGCCGGGCCTGGCCGCGGTCCCCGGGACGAGCAACCACGGCTGGGGCCTCGCCATCGACATGTGCGGCGGGGCGGAGAGCTACGGCAGCACGAAGTACCGCTGGATGCGGGCGAACGCCGGCGCCTACGGCTGGGCGAACCCGGCGTGGGCGCTCCCCGGCGGCTCCGGGCCGTTCGAGCCGTGGCACTGGGAGTACGAGCCCGGCGAGCAGGTCGGCCCGGGCTCGGACTGACGCACCGTCGCTCAGTGCCCGCGGAAGGCCTCCTCCAGCCACCACGAGCCCCGCGCCGACGCGACCTGGGCGTCGACGAGCAGCGGCCGGGCCCGGTCGCCGGTCACCCAGTCGGCGCACCCCTTCCAGGTCGGCGGGCGAGCGGACGGTGACGGCGTCGAACCCGTAGCCCGCCCGATCGCGGCGATGTCGGTCTCGGGGAACCGGACGACGTCGAGCGGTCCCGTCCGGGGCGAAGTGGTGCACCTCGGCGCCGTAGGCCGCGTCGTCGTAGACCACGACGACCATCGGGAGCCCCAGCCGGCACGACGGTCTCCAGCTCGGCGACCCCCATCAGCGCGCCGCCGTCGCCGAGTGCGGCGACCGCCAGCCGGTCGGGCCGGGCGAGCGCCGCGCCCGACCGCCGTCGCCAGGCCGAGCCCGATCGACTGGAACGCCTGGGTGAAGCAGAAGCCGGACTCGTCGGGCACCGACAGGAGCACGCTCGGGTAGCCCATGAAGTTGCCCGAGTCGACGGCGACCGTCCGCTCGCGCGGGCAGCACGTCGTCGAGCGCGCGAGAGCGTGCGCGGGTCGATCGCCTCCGCGGCGTCCGACCAGTCCTCGTACGGCACGTCCCGCCACGTGCCCTCCGCGGCGATCCGGGCCGCGGACCGCGTCGGCGCGGACGGTAGCGCCCGCCGGGCCGCCCGCGGAGCGCGCCGAGCGACGGCCGCGCGGCGGTCGCGGCGACGTCGCCGAGCACGCCCGAGGTCGACCGGCCGGTGCGCGCCGATCGCGTCCGCGTCGACGTCGACCTGGACCACCCGGGCGCCGCGGGCCGATCAGCGTGCCGTGCCGCGTGGTCCACATGTTCAGCGACGCAGCCCCAGCCGACGACGAGGTCGGCGTCGCGCGATCAGCTCGGCGGCCAGCGGCGTGGCGAACCCGCCGGAGACGTCGAGGGACCACGGGTCGCCGGCGAACAGCCCGTGGGCCACCGCGGAGGTCGCGAGCAGCGCTCCGCAGGCGTCGGCGAGCGCCAGCGAGCTCCGGCCCGCGGCGCGCGCCCCGCGCCCGGCGATGAACACCGGCCGCCGCGCGCCGGCGAGCAGCGCCGGCGAGGGCGGTCGACCGCGTCCGGCGCCGGGGCGACCGGTGGCGCGGGCGGTGGCCGGCGAGGCCGTCGAGGCGGGCGACCACGTCGTCCGGGCGGCGCGGCCTGCACGTCGAGCGGCAGGTTGAGCACGCACGGTCCGCCGCTGCTCGCGGCGAGTGCGGTAGGCGCGCGACGGTCGTCGGCGACGGCCGATGGCGGCCGAGGTGCACCCGCTCGGCGACCGCGCCGACGGCGGCGGCCAGCCCGGCCTGGTCGACGCGGAAGTTGGACCGGACGGCTGCCGTCGCCGTCCGCGGCGAGCACGAGCAGCGGCGTGCGGCTCTTCGCCGCCTCGGTGATGCCGGTCATCGCGTTGGTCAGGCCGCAGCCCTGGTGCACGGTGACACCGCGGCGACGGCCCGCTCGTCCGGGCGTAGGCGTCGGCCATCGTCGCCGCGCCGCCCTCGTGGCGGGCCGCGACGAACCGGCACGCCGGCCGCGACGCAGCGCGTTCGTGACGTGGAAGTTGCCGCTGCCGACGACGCCGAACACGTGCCGGACGCCGAGCCGGGCGAGCGCCGTCGCCGACGACCTCGGCGACGTGTCACGGCGGCAGCCGTCAGCGCTCGACCAGCGCCAGCACCCGGGCCGGGCTGCCGGACCCGCCGACGATCGGCAGCGGCCCCGCGACGACGACCGCGCCGGTCGCCGGCAGCCGGGCGAGGTTCTGCAGCTGGGTCAGGCCGTACTTGCCCGCGCCGAGCAGGCAGCGAGTGGCACGGGAACGGCGGGTCGAAGGAGTGCGCCGCGCCGGCGTCGGTGCCGACGGTCTCGACGCCGAGGCCGAGGATCGGCGCGGACTCCTCGGCCAGCCAGCGCGCGCACTCGACGCTGAGATGCCCGGGCGTGTGCGGGCCGCGTCTCGTCGGCGTTGAGGAATCTCGGCCTGGTCGTCGGAGCGGGCGTCCCAGCCGGTGCGGTAGAGCAGCCAGCCGCCCTCGGGCAGCGGCCCGTGCTCGGCCTCCCACGCCTGGACGTGCTCGACCTCGAGCAGGAAGTCCGGGTCCTGCGCGACCCGGCCGCGAAGTCGAGCACCACGGCCGGGCGCGACCAGCCGGCGGGCCGGGACCTGGCGACACGTCGTCGCCGTCCCGGCCGGTGACCCAGTGGATCGGCGCGTCGAAGTGGGTGCCGGTGTGCTCGCCGGTGCGGATGTTGTTCCAGTACCAGGCCGGGCCCCGGTCGTCGTAGCGGCTGATCTCCTCACGCGCGAACCGGGCGGTCTGCCCGAACGGCTCGGGCAGCTGGAGGATCGGGGTCTCCTCGTGGAGCGGGGCGGTGAGGTCGATGACCTCCACCGCCCCCGACGCAAGGGCCTCGACGAGGGACGACAGCACCGACATGGGCTCTCCGACGGGGACGGGCCCGGGCGGACCGGGCGGGAGGACGTCGCGCGGACGATACCCGGGGAGCCGACCGGGTGACACGCCCGCGACGGCCGGCCGCCGGGGCTGGCGCGACCGGTATGACCTCTCTAGAGTCGCGGTGTGACCCGGAAGCGGACCTTCAGCCTCCCGGACGACCTGTCCGACGAGCTCGACCTGGCCGCGGGCGGCAACGCCTCGGCCTACGTCGCCGACGCGGTCCGTGAGCGGCTGGCCCGCGACGCCGCGGTCGGCCGGATCGACGAGCTCTACGGGCCGCCCGACCCCGACGCGATGGACTGGGCCATGGAGCTGCTCACGGGCAAGCGGCCCACGGCCGCCCCATGATCGGCGGTCGGGTCCTCGACGCCTCCGCGATCGGCGACATCGTCATCGGCCGCACGATCTACGGTGGCGCGTTCGTCCGGGCGGCGCAGCAGGTGGGCATCACCCTGGTGCTGCCGGCCGTCGCGCTCCAGGAGGCCTGGTGCGCGTGCCGGGAGAAGGACTGGCCGTTCCTCGAGCTCCTCCTCGACCTGCCCGTGACCGTCGTCGACCCGCTCGACACGTCGGGCGCCGAGCGGTCCGCGCTCATCGCCCGCGCGTCCGCGGACGCCCGGAAGGGCAAGCACCTCGCGCGTCCGCTCTGGGACGGTTCCGCCGCGCACGCCGTCCTCGTCGCCCGCGACCGCGGCTGGCCTGTGCTCACGGCCGACGTCCGGCGGATCCGCGCCCTCGACGCGACGATCCCCGTGGAGTCCCTGCCGACCGGCTGAGCCGCGTCCGCGCCGCACGCCTGCAGCGTCCCGGCCGAGGACACGATGGGCACCCAGGCCACGGACCCGGGGACGTGGTACGTCGAGGACCAGAACCCGTCCGTCCGCACGGCGAGCAGCCGGGACTACGCGGCCATCGGCGATGCCCCGAAGGTCTGCGCACGGATCGCGAACTCGCGGCACCGGCTGGTCAAGGACACCGAGGGCGGCTATCACACGGGCAACTGCGTGCCGATCACCCGGGCGTAGCGGACGTCGGTCGGGCCGTGCCCCGGCACCGATCTGCCAGGGTGATGACGTGGACGTCGCGCAGGCGCAGTTCCGGCTCGCCGACCCCGGACGTCGGCTGGCCGCCGTCCGGCTGTGGCAGGAGGTCGGCGTCCCCGCGGACCGGCTCGACCTCACCTGGTGCGACGGGCTCTGGCGGCTGGACCTGCCGCGGCCCCCCGTGCCGCGGATGGAGTACCTGTTCGAGCTGACCCATCCGGACGGTTGCCGGGAGCTGGTCCCCGACCCGGCGAACCCGCAACGGGTCGCGACCGCCTTCGGCGACCACAGCGTGGTCACCTTCCCCGGGTACGTCGCGCCGGCGTGGCTCGGGATCGCGGTCCCGGACGGCGACTGCGAGCCGTTCGAGGTCGCCGCAACCACCCTCGGGCGACCGGTCACGGGAACGCTGTGGACCGCGCCGGGGCTGGTGCCGTCGGACGCCGCCCCGCTGCTCGTCGTGCACGACGGTCCCGAGTACGACGCGCTGGCCGGCCTGACCCGCTACCTCGCCGCGTGCGTCGCCGACGGGGCCGTGCCGCCGCTGCGCGCCGCACTCCTCGACCCCGGCGACCGGGACCGCTGGTACGCCGCCCACCCGGGGTACGCGGCCGCGCTCGCCGGCCGGGTCCTCCCGGCGCTGCGTGCCCGGCACCCGGTGACCGTCGTCGTCGGCGCGGGGACGAGCCTCGGGGCGCTCGCGTGGCTCGACGCGCACCGTCGGCACCCGGACGTCGCGGACGGGCTGTTCCTCCAGTCCGGCAGCTTCTTCACCCCCGAGCTCGACCCGCAGGAGAGCTGGTTCCCGGGGTTCTGCGCGATCGTCACGACGGTCCGCGCGGTGCACACGGGGGAGCCGCCGGGCCCGGCGTCCGGGGCGCCGGGGCCGCCCGCCGTCCGGCGGCTGCCCGTCGCGATGACCTGCGGGACGGTCGAGGAGAACCTCGCGAACAACCGGCTCCTCGCCGCGTCGCTGGCCGCGCAAGGCTACCCGGTGACCCTCACGGAGGTACGGGACGCGCACAACTACACGGCCTGGCGGGACGCCTTCGACCCCGATCTCGCCCGGCTCGTGCGGCGCGTGGTCGAGACCGGGACCGACTGACGGTCACCGGCCCGGCGCCCCGCGGGCCGCTCCGCTGCCGCCACGAGGAGTACGAGGCATGGCTCGTCGACCAGGTCGTGCCGTGGGTCCGGCAGGACTGCGCCGGACGGGCCGACCTCGTCGTCACCGGGACGAGCCTCGGCGCGTTCCACGCCGTGAACTTCGCGCTGCGCCACGCGGACCTCGTCGACGTCGCGATCGGGCTGTCCGGCACGTACGACCCGACGAACTGGCACGGCTGGGGCGAGCGCGGGGACGCGGCCTACCTCAACAACCCGACCGACTACGTCCCCCAGCTCCACGGGGACCACCTGGCGTGGCTGCGCTCGCGGCCGCACGGCGTCCTCATCGTCGGGGAGGGCGCGTTCGAGGTGCACCCCCACGGGCGCGCTGCCGTCGACGCGCCGGCTGGCGTACCTGCTGCAGTCCACGGGGATCCGCTGCGAGCTCGACGTCTGGGGGCCGGACACCCCGCACGACTGGCCGTCGTGGCAGCGTCAGCTCGCGCACCACCTGCCGCGGTTCGCCTGAGACGGCGCTCCCGAGGGGCAGGCCCTCCCGCGAAACCGCGCCGTCCTCTAGGGTCGCGGCAACCGACGGGCCGGGGAGGTCGCAGTGGCGGAGGGTGCACCCACGAGGCATCTCATCGGGCTCCTGCTCGGCACCGAGGACGACTGGCCGAGGGCGTTCGAGGCGATCGTGCGGCGGACCGGGACCGTCGCGTCGTCGTCCGGCGAGCCGCACACCTTCGACGTCGAGCGGGTGACGATCGAGCCGTTCTCGCTGCGGCACGAGCCACGCCACGACCTCGTCATCGACCGGCTCGCGTACTGGTACTACCACCCGCGCGAGTGGCTCAAGAAGGTCGCGCTCATGGACGACGTGTACCTGCTCAACAGCCCGTTCACGTTCCAGTCGATGGAGAAGCACGCCGCGTACTGCGCGATGATGCGGCTGGGGCTCAAGGTCCCCGAGACCGTCCTCGTGCCGTACAAGAACCCCTTGGACAACTCCCGCTACGCGTACACCGCGGCGCGCTACAACCGCCCGTTCGACCTCGACGCAGTCGCCGACGCGATCGGCTACCCGCTCTTCATGAAGCCGTACGACGGGGGTGCATGGCGCGGCGTCTCCATGATCCGGGACCGGGCGGCCCTGCACCGCGCGTACGACGCCTCCGGCGAGATGCTCATGCACCTGCAGGCCGCGGTGACCGGGTACGACGTCTTCGCGCGGTCGCTGTCGATCGGCGCCGAGACGATGGTCATGCGCTTCGACGCCGACGCCCCGCAGCACGCCCGCTACACGGTCCACCACGACTTCCTCTCCCCGGCGGTCGGCCAGGAGGTCGTGACGATCGGGCGCACCGTGAACGCCTTCTTCCGCTGGGAGTTCAACTCGTGCGAGACCCTCGTCCGCGGCGACGAGGTCTTCCCGATCGACTACGCGAACGCCTGCCCGGACGTCGCGATCACCTCGCTGCACTACTACTTCCCGTGGGCGATGAAGGCGCTCGTGCGGTGGAGCGTGTTCTGCACCGTGACCGGCCGGCCATCCGTGCCGCACGTCGACCCCGGCCCGTGGTTCGCCGTCGCCGACCGGGACGACCTCTCCTACGCCGACAAGCTCGCCGCCTACCGCCACATGTCCGACACCCACTTCGACACGGACCGGTACCACGACTTCTGCGACAGCCGCCTGGCGCACCTCGACGAGGTCGTCCTCGACTACGTCCGCAGTGCCGACTTCGACGAGCTGCTCGTCGGGACCGTCCGCTCGACGTTCCCGCCGCACGAGCACGACCAGTTCGTCGCGCACTACCGCGGGCTGCTCACGCTCTGGGCGGACGACGAGGCGCGGCGGCTCTCCGCCTGACCGGCACGGCACTCCGGGCCCCTGTCCCCGCCAGGTGTCGGGGCGGGGTCACCCCGACGGTTCGAGGAGCCGGACCACCGCGGTCTGGTCCTTCTCGCGGGCGTGCTGTCGGGGTCGCCGTCGCCGAGGATCACGGACTCGAAACAGCCCAGTCCAGCCCCAGGATGTTCACCCGGTCGCGGTCGACCCCGGCCGCGAGCAGGCGGTCGACGATCCGGTGATGGCCGCGGTGCGCGGCCCGGCGGCCTCGGACGTCCCGACGAGGGAGGCACTCTGCCGGGTGCCGTCCTGGTGGTTGACGTCGGCGCGCGGCCTCGAAGGCGAGCGTGGCGATCAGCCGCCGGTGCGGCGGGCCGGACCGTGGGGACCCGCTGCACCGGAGCGTCGCTGGTCCCCCACGATCACGCGGTCTTCGGAGGGGTGCCGGTTGCGCGTCAGCCCCCGTTCGCCGTCAGCTCGTCCTGTCAGCCCTGGCCGCTGGCCCGGAAGGCGACCCAGGCATCGCTCATCCGGTCGGCCTGGCCCGGGGTGAACATGTTCATGCAGGAGTCCTGCGAGGTCGGGTCGACCGTCCACGTCGTCCTCAGGAGGGAGAACCGGAAGGGTGTGTCGGACGCGCCCGGCGCGGTCCTCCCGGCGAGCGAGTCGTTGAGGACGGTCATCTGGGCGGCGATGAGCCGATTCCCGCGGTCCTTCTCGGCCTTCGTCGGGGGTGTGGTCGCTGATCATGTGAAAGGCCGTGCGGACGGTCACCGAGCCGTTCCGCAGCCGTGGCGCGTCCGGGAGGACACCGTGGGCGTTGGCCTCGTTGTCCGGGGCGAGCGCCGGCTCCTGCGCGATGGCTCCGTCGGTGAGCCGGGCGGCACCCGGGAGGTGCGCGCAGGCCGCGGCGCCCGCGGACGGCGTGCGGGCGGCGGACGCCGACACCGTGCCGGCCACGCCGGTCACGCCGGTCACGCCGACCGGGCCGGTGAGGGCGGCGGCGAGACCCACCGTGAGAAGAGTGGTGGGCAGAGTGCGGCGGGACAGGCGTCACGGACCTTTCGCAGGCGGGTTCCGGGGGCGCGGAGCGGCGGGCTCGGCTCGGCTCGGCAGGAACGCTCGCGGCGGACGGCCCGTGAGTCGACGCCATCCGGACAAGAAGGTCGGAACGGATCCGGCCTTCGGATCTCGAGTCGTCGTGCCGGTGGTGGCGGGCGCGGCCCGGTCCGGACGACGGCACCTCGCCCACGGCGCCACCGCACTCGACGGGCGACCATCGACCCGGACCGGTGGGCCGGGTTCGAGCGGACGATCAGGGTATGACCGGTCGTCGGCGTGCCGGGCTCCGTGGAGCGTCCGTCATCGTGGCCGTGGTCCTCGCGTCGGCCTGCGGGGCGGGCTCGACGGGAGGGTCGACGACACCCTCGGGCACGGCTCGACCGACGAGCGTCACGACGCCGCCGGTCACGACCACCGGTCGCAGCACGATGTCCGGCAGCACCACAGTTCCGCCGACCGCCGGTCCGGCGTCCTCCACGAGCATGACGACCAGGACGCCACCGCGGACGTCGACCGGCGCGACGGCGACCTCCCCCGGGACGGCGCAGGTGCCGGCCGGGATGGCGGGTGTCGATCTCGAGGTGCTCCCGACGTCCGCGAAGCGCGTGGCACTGACCTTCGACGCCGGCGCGAACGCCGCGGGCCTGAACTCGATCCTCACGACCCTGAGCCGGACGAAGACGCCGGCGACGTTCTTCCTCACCGGTGACTTCGTCGACACCTACCCGGCGCAGTCGCGCCGGATCGCGACGGCCGGGTACACCGTCGGGAACCACACCCAGGACCACAAGGACCTCACGGCGCTGCGGGATTCCGCGGTGCGCTCCCAGATCTCGTCCGCCCAGGGTCGCATCGTCGCCGTCACGGGCATCGACCCGCGGCCGTGGTTCCGGTTCCCGTTCGGTGAGAGCGACTCCCGGACGATCGCCGACGCGAACGCCCTCGGCTACGCGTGCATCCGCTGGACCGTCGACACCCTCGGGTGGAAGGGCACGAGCGGCGGACAGAGCGTCTCGACCGTCCGGGACCGGGTTCTCGCAGCGGCACGTCCGGGCGAGATCGCGCTCATGCACATCGGCTCGAACCCTGACGACGGGACGACGCTCGACGCAGACGCGCTGCCGCAGATCATCTCCGAGCTGCGCAGCCGTGGGTACACGATGGTCGGCCTCGACGCCTTCCTGGACTGAGCGTCGCAGGCCCGGCGCCCGGCTGTCGGCGTAGGGGGCGGCGGCGGGGCGGTATTCGTCGTCGGCCGGTGCGGCTCTCGTCCGACGTCCCCGTCACAGCTGAATCAGCCGGGAACCGGGTAGCGAGGTCGCCGGCGCGACCGAGCCCACGGGTTCGTGGCAGCCCGGCGGGCCGTTCAGGCCAGGACGGGATAGGTGACCAGGAGGCCGATGGCGATCGCCAGGGAGAGGACTGCAACGCCGGTGAGGAACCAGCGCGGGCCGAGGGTGGGAGGCCGGTCGGACACCGCGGCGAAGAAGATCGCCAGCGCGAAGAGGACGGTCAGGAGGGCGTAGCCGTCTCCGGTGTCGTTCTCGGTCAGCGCCTGGTGGAACTTCTCCGCCGACCGCTGGGCTGCCGCCCGTGCCTCCTGCTCACCCGGCGGCAGGTACTCCGGCAGCGCGAACGGTGAGGCGGCGGTCCGGCCGCCGGCCACCCAGGCCTCGAACGCGACCGTGAAGTGTGGGGTGAACCGGGCCTGTACGTAGGCGGCGAGCCGGTCGTCGCCGGTGGCAACGGCTTGCACATACAACGCCCAGATCGTCAGGTCGGCCTGCTGGGCGGCGCTCGCCTCGTTGGCCAGGCCGGCCTCTCGCACCTGCAGAGAGGACGCCTCGCTGAACGCGATCGACATCTGGCCGTCCCACTGCGCGGACTGGAACCCCGACCATGCCGTCAGCACCGCCGCCACCGACAGGACCACCAGTGCGAACGTCTCTCGCCGCCGGTCGCGACGCTTGGTCGCCTTGCGGGGCTTCTCGGCGGAGGCCGCCGACGCCTTCGGCGCAGGTCGGTCCTGCCCCTGGCGAACCCCTGTCACCTCAGCGGTCGGGGCCCGCTCGTGTTCGTCCTCTCGTTCGCCGGCCGTCGTCACGGCATCCTCGGGGCCGCCGGTCCCGCGGCAGGCGGCTCCGCGGCAGAGTTCGCGGATGGGCCTGTCTGGGAGTCCGCGTCCGGACGGGTGAGCAGGATGACGACGCTCAGGACGAGGACCCACGCGGGGAACGACAGCTGGACCCACTCGACGTCACCGCCGGCCACGAGCAGCGCCGAAGCGACGAGGTAGCCCAGCACGGCCACCCATCTGGGCACCGCCCGGGTCCGGACGACGAGGGTGGAGACCGAGAGGGTGAACACCGCGGCCATCCGCATGGCGTACCCGGACACCAGGACGCGGCTCGCCTCCCGCCCCACGTCCCACGTCCCCACGCCGGACCCCGAGAGAGCTGCCACCCCGCCGGGTCGGTCCAGCTGCTCCAGGAGCGCGGTCGAGATCACCGCGGCCAGGAACAGCATCGCCAGGAAGAGCAGGCCGCTGCCGAGGAAGACGCTGGAGAACAGCCGGTCCTCCACCGCCCCGACCTGGTCGCGGATGACGCCGATGAACCACAGGAAGGCGATCCCGGCGAACGGGAGCAGGCCCAGCCCGAACCGCACCAGCCGTCGGCGCCCGGGATCGGCCGCCAGCTCCGCCACCGACGCTCCCGATATCGTGGACCTGAGCACCATCAGCGCCGTGATGAGCAGGATCGCGAACACCAGGCCCGCGAGCGCGGCCGAGCGACGTGTTCGCCAGCGGGTGGAGGTGACCGACCGGCCCGTGTCGGGCGAGGTCCCGACGGGCACCGATCCCGTCCCGCCCTGCGGTCGCGGCCGGCGAGGTCTTCTCACCACGGTGCACCTCCTACGTCCCGGCGCAGCATCCCATGACGCTCACCACCGCGACGGCGCATCGACGACCACCGAAGGCGGTGTCCCTGCCTTCGAGGCAGGGAGGACTCCGGCGGAGAGGCCTCAGCAGGGTCCAGGAGCTGACCACAACCGAGCCGCTCGGCGGTCGAGCTCGTGCGGCGGTCGAGCTCGCTCGCAGGCATCGTGTACGGTCCGGCGCGATCATGGCGCATCGCTCGCCCCGCGCCGCGCCGGATCGAGCTGGTCAGCTACGCCTGCGCCTGATCGTCGACGCGATCCAGCGAACCGGGTCGTACTTGACGTCGGCGACCCGCTCCTTCATCGGGATGATCGCATTATCGGTGATCTTGATGTGTTCGGGGCACACCTCGGTGCAGCATTTGGTGATGTTGCACAGTCCCAAGCCCGCCTGCTCCTGTGCGAGCGCTCGCCGGTCCGCGGTGTCCAGCGGGTGCATCTCGAGCTCGGCGAGCCGGGCGAAGAACCGGGGCCCGGAGAACGCCGACTTGTTGCTGTCGTGGTCTCGGACGACGTGGCAGGTGTTCTGGCACAGGAAGCACTCGATGCATTTGCGGAACTCCTGGCTCCGCTCCACGTCGGCCTGCGCCATTCGGTATTCGCCAAGCGCCAGGTCGGGCGGGGCAGCGAACGACGGTACCTCGCGTGCCTTCGCATAGTTGTAGGTGACGTCTGTCACAAGGTCGCGGATGAGCGGGAACGTCCGCAGCGGCGTGACCGTGATCGTCTGGTCCTCGGGGAACGTGCTCATTCGCGTCATGCACATCAGCCGTGGCCGACCATTGACCTCGGCGCTGCACGAGCCGCACTTGCCCGCCTTGCAGTTCCAACGGACGGCGAGGTCACCTGCCTGGGTCGCTTGCAGTCGGTGGATGATATCGAGGACGACTTCGCCGTCGTTCACGGTGACGTGATAGTCCTTCAGCGCTCCGTCGTCCGTGGTGCCGCGCCAGATCCTGAACTGCGCCGTGTAGGTCATCCCACGACCTCATCCTTGAGCACGGCCAGCTCCTCCTGCGTCATGTAGCTCGCGAGCTCGTCGGCGTCGAAGAGGCGGAGAAGCCGGGGAGGCATGTCCGGCAACGGCTTGCGCTCGATGCTGACACTCCCGCGCCAGCCGCGCGTATCAGCATGCTCGACGCGGCAGACGACGTTGACCCTACGCCACAGGCGGTCGGCTGCCGGGAAGTCGTCGCGGGTATGGCCGCCCCTGCTCTCCTCTCGGAGCAGCGCCGAGCGTGCGACGCATTCGGACACCAGGAGCATGTTCCGCAGGTCGATCGCCAGGTGCCAGCCGGGGTTGAACTGCCGGTGGCCCTCCACCCCGACTTTGGCAGCGCGCTCCTTGAGGACGGCGAGTCGTTCCAGCGCCTTCTCCATCTCCTCGCGCCGCCGGATGATGCCCACGAGGTCGTTCATCGTCTGCTGCAGCTCCGCGTGCAGCGCGTAGGGGTTCTCGCCGAGGTCTTGGTCGAATGGAGAGACCGCGTCCGCAGCAGCCGCCGCGATGTCCGCATCGGAGATCGGCCGACGTGATGCAAGCCCGTCCGCGTACTGTGCGGCGGCGACCCCGGCGCGGCGGCCGAAGACGAGCAGGTCCGACAGAGAGTTGCCACCAAGGCGGTTGGAGCCGTGCATGCCGCCTGCCACCTCGCCTGCGGCGAACAGGCCGGGCACGACGGACGCCCCCGTGTCGGGATCGACCTCGACACCGCCCATGACGTAGTGGCACGTCGGGCCGACCTCCATCGGCTCCGACGTGATGTCGACGTCCGCCAGCTCCTTGAACTGGTGGTACATCGACGGCAGCTTCTTGCGGATGACGTCGGCTGGCAGTCGCTTGGAGACGTCGAGAAAGACGCCTCCGTGCGGTGAGCCGCGTCCTGCCTTGACCTCGGTGTTGATCGCGCGCGCGACCTCATCCCGGGGGAGCAGGTCGGGCGGACGGCGGTTGTTCGACTGGTCCGTGTACCACCGGTCGCCCTCGGCCTCGGTGTCGGCGTACTTGGCGCGGAAGACGTCCGGCACGTAGTCGAACATGAAGCGGCGGCCTTCGGCGTTCAGCAGCACTCCGCCATCGCCTCGTACGGACTCGGTGACGAGGATGCCCTTGACGCTCGGCGGCCATACCATCCCCGTGGGGTGGAACTGGATGAACTCCATGTTGACGAGCGTGGCGCCCGCCGTGAGCGCGAGGGCATGCCCGTCGCCGGTGTACTCCCACGAGTTGCTGGTCACCTTGTACGACTTGCCGATCCCGCCGGTAGCGAGCACGATCGCGGGCGTCTCGAAGACGACGAAGCGTCCCGACTCGCGCCAGTAGCCGAAGGCGCCGCAGACCGCTCCGTCCGTGGTGAGGAGCCGCGTGATCGTGCACTCGGCGAACACCCGAAGGTGCCCCTCCGCGTCCCGTGTCGCGCGCTGGTCCTCCTGCTGCATCGAAACGATCTTCTGCTGCAGCGTGCGGAGCAGCTCCAGGCCGGTTCGGTCTCCGACGTGGGCGAGGCGTGGATACTCGTGGCCTCCGAAGTTGCGCTGACTGATCCGCCCGTCGGCGGTCCGGTCGAACAGCGCCCCCCATGTCTCCAGCTCCCAGACGCGGTCGGGTGCCTCCTTGGCGTGCAGCTCGGCCATCCGCCAGGAGTTGAGCATCTTGCCGCCGCGCATGGTGTCCCGGAAGTGCACTTCCCAGCTGTCCGAGGCGGCGACGTTACCCATGGACGCCGCGATCCCGCCCTCGGCCATGACGGTGTGCGCTTTACCGAACAGCGACTTGCAGACGATCGCGACCCGCTTGCCGTACGCACGAGCCTCGATCGCCGCTCGCAGGCCCGCGCCGCCAGCCCCGATCACGACGACGTCGTACTCGTGGCGCTCGATGTGGGTCATGCCTGACCTTTCGCTGAGCTGTGCGGCGTCGGGCCGCTCAGAAGAAGGTAGGGTCGCTGATCGCGCCGGTCGCGAGGAGTCGGACGTACAGGTCCGCGAACGCCACGCAGGCCAGCGACACCCATGCGAACAGCGGATGCCTGGCGTTCAGGCGCGATACGAGCGTCCATGCCTTGTATCGGAGCGGGTGGCGGGAGAAATGGGTGAGGCGGCCTCCCACCGCGTGCCGGCACGAGTGACAGGACAGTGTGTAGAGCCAGAGCAGCGTCGCGTTGACCAGGAGGACCAGGGTTCCGAGGCCCATGTGGCCCCACCGCCCCTGGGCATCCCGGAAGCCAAGAACCGCGTCCCAACTCAAGACGAGGTTGAAGGCCACGCTCATGTAGAGGAACCAGCGATGAGCGTTCTGGAACACGAGCGGAAAGCGAGTCTCGCCGGAGTAGGACCGGCGCGGTTCGGCGACCGCGCACGCCGGCGGGGACAGCCAGAACGAGCGGTAGTACGCCTTGCGGTAGTAGTAGCACGTGAGTCTGAAGCCCAGCGGAAAGACGAGGATCAGGAGGGCGGGTGACAGGGTCCACCATGAGCCGACGAGCCGGCCGAAGTCGTCCGAGCCCGGAGTGCAGTTGTCCGAGACGCACGGCGAGTAGAAGGGCGACAGGTAGGGAGCCGCGTAGTAGTTGGCGTTCTCGAAGGCGCGGGCGGTGGCGTAGATGACGAAGGCGAGCAGCACACTCGCGGTGACGGTCGGGCCGACCCACCAGCGGTCGGAGCGCAACGTTCGGGACGTGACAGGGACGCGGCCTCTCCCCGGGGGAGCGGTGGCCGCCGCGGGCTCAGCGGTCACTGCCGGCGCGGCCCGACACCCTCGTCGTCCGCATCGGCGAACAGCTGGGGGTCGTACTCGTGGTCGGGGATGATCTCCACTGCAACGGGCGGCGCCGGATGGGTGGCGGGGCCCAGGAGCATGTCGACGTCCGTGCCAACCCGGGCGACGTCCTCGGCGAGGCGGCGAAGATCGATCGAGTCCGGGTGGGACCTTCGCAGACGGTCAACGGCAGACATGAGATCGCGGACAGCGGCACGGACCTGCGCGGTGTCGGTGCTCTCGCTGGACATGAACCTCGCCTCCACATCGTCGTGAGAGGACTACTCGGGGGAAGTCTGTCTGTCTCGGTCCACTTGCGCTACCACCTCGCCTGAGAGCACGCCATGTTTCATGGAAAGCCGTGGTCGGAGTCGCAAAATATCGCATTTGCGCAGTCTGCACTTCTCGAGGCTGGCATGATCTGATCTGACCAGAGTCATGCCCGTCGTGCTCCGTGCACTTCCGACCTCGGGCAGTCGGGTGTATGCCGTGTTGCAGGTCTCGCGAGCCGCCGTGGAAGGTCACGCGAGGACTCGTGGGTGCCCTCGGTCGTCGAGGGCGAACGCTGCCGATCACCGGTCGGACGGCAGTCCGGAGTGCGTCGATCACAAGGAGGCGCTCGATGGCCAGGTTCATCGTGGTGGCCAACCAGACGCTGGGCGGGGAGCGGCTCACCGTGCGGCTGGCTGAGCTGATGGGTGGCCGTGATCCGTCCGATACGGCCGTCTGGATCGTCGTGCCGGTCACCGAGACGGACGGCACGCACCTGTGGGACTACCCACCGATCGACCGGTACATCCCGGACGCCCGCTCGCTGGCTCAGGCGCTTGCGCAGGGGCGCCTCGAGCAGGAGCTGGAGCGGTTGCGGGGGGTCGGAGTCACAGCCGGCGGTGAGGTGACCGATCCGAACCCCGTCGAGCGCGTCCGGACGCTGGTCGCACAGCAGCCGTGCACGGCAGTCGTCGTCGCGACCCTCCCGCGGCCGCTGTCCCGATGGCTCCGGGCGGACCTTCCGCACCGACTGTCGCGTGCCGTGGACGTTCCGGTCGTCCACGTCGAGGGGGACGCCGGACCCTCCCTCTGACCGGGGACCGAGCGACGGTCGGCCAGGCCACCCGCGCCCGCGGGGCGCGGTGGTGTGCACCGCGCTGGGCGCGAAATGCGCTATTTGTCGGGGTCATCGTGGGGCGCGGCCGGTCTGACCCGGCGACGACACGCCTGTCCGCGCCGCCCGCCGCGATGGGGGTCTCACCGTGCCGCCGGGCCACCGCCACCGATGTGGGGCTCCCTCCTCGACCCGGCTGATGCCGCTCGGACACCATGAGCGGCCCGGATCAGAACGCCGCCAGCTGTTCGCGCGTCAGCCCGGACAGGCCCATGGTGTCCATGGTGCGGGGGCGCTCAGCGGCGAAGTCCTCACCGGCGACGATGGAGGCGATGTGGATCACGGCGTCCATGGTGGGGGTTGGCACCGACAGATGCCGGGCCAGGTCGGTGAGGAACACCATCGAGTAGCCCACGTCTTCGGTCAGGTAGCGGTGGTGCAGCTCGTTCTGCGCCTTGATGCCGCGGAAGCCCGGTGCGGTGGAGTAACCGGTGGAGTAGTTGGGCTCGGTCATGTAGCCCTGTCGCACCCCGATATCCGGCTCGGCGAGGATTGCGACCCGGAGGGCCCGCGCGATGGCGAGCCGCTCGTCATCGACCGCCTTCATGAAGCGGCCGACCGCCTCGGTGACCCCCTCCTCGTAGAACATGAAGTCGCCGCCCGTGCGCTCGATGAGCGCGGCGTTGAGCAGAGTGACGGCCGGGTGGATGACCGGGTTGCCGTTCTGCAGCGTGGTCTGGAAGATCCCCGCGGCTTCCTCAGTGTTGCGGTACACTTGGCGGAGGACCTCCAGGAGCCGAGGCGTGTTGCTACGCGGGGCGGCAGCGGCCGAGAAGCCGGTGTCGAACCGGTGGAAGATCCGCACACTGCCGTGCATCGACGCCCGCGAGGCGTACGGCAGCGTGCTGGTCTCGCCCACGACGATGCTCTCGTCATAGAGGTCCAACCCCGCGGCGCGCTTGAGCGCGAGGCTGCCGACGCACGAGCTGGGGCAGACCACGACGGTCATACCGGGGTGCAGGTGACCGCGGGTGTCGGCGCCGAAGGGCTCGGTGGCGTAGGCCGGGCCGACGATGAAGACGACCTCCACGCCCTCCAGTGCCTCGGAGATGTCGGTGGTGACCGTCTCCAGGGGGACGAACCCCTCGAGCAGGCCCTCGGCCTGGATGCCGCCGCGTTCGCGGACCGGCGCCAGATGGTGGTCGTGGGTGTGTTGCGCGTACAGGGAGACCCGGTGTCCCTGGCTCGCCCACTCGTAGGCGACCGCCAGCCCTCCACCGCCCGCCCCCAGCACCGCGACGTTCATGAGGCTGACTCCGTTCGCCCGCTCGTCTTCGGCGTCGTCGACGGCAATCGTCTCACGGACGGTGCCCCGCACCCGAGCCTCTCCGGCGGAGAGTGGTCACCCGGGAATTCTGCTCCGGGGTCCTCGCGCGGCCGTGCCGCCGGATGGTGCGCGAGCAGCCAGCAGGTGCGTTTGCGGCCGTATGCGACCCTGGTGGCCAATTCGTCAGGCGGCGTGGAGTCGTTGTCCGAGTCGGGTCAGGTGACTGGTTCGGTGTCGGTCGAGGGGCTGGCCGTTCCAGTAGGCGTCCAGGCGGATGAGGTTGAGGGCCACGGCCGAGTAGACGTGCTCGAGGTGGGTCTTGGCCTGGCCGCGGTAGCGGACGCGGCGGGTGCCGGTGACGGCGACGGCTTGGCGGATGGTGCCCTCCACTCCGGCGCGGATCCGGTACTTGGCTTGCCATGATCGGGTGTCTTGCTCGGTCCGGGCCGCTCGCAGGGTCTGGTGCAGGGGCCGGGGTTTGAGGGTCAGCGCTCGTCCGCCGCGCTTGGCGGTGGTGCACTGCTCGCGGACGGGGCAGGCCCGGCAGGTGGCGGTGTCGAACCGGACGACGATCCCCTCGCGACCGCGTTGAGTGGTCGGGATCCAGGACGCCGACCGTTGTCCTTGGGGGCAGGTGACCTGCTGGTGGTCCCAGTCGATGGTGAACGCGCCGGCGTGGAACCCGTTTCCTTCCCTGGCCTGCCGGGAGACGTCGGCCAGCATCGGGGAGATCAACGTGATGCCGTGCAGGCGGGCGGCGTCGGCGACCAGTTGGGCGCTGGGGTAGCCGGAATCGACGTAGTGCTCCTCGGGGGCCAGCCCCCGGGCCAATGGCCTTGCTTTAGTGTGATCTTGGTGGTGCGAGCGGGTGGAGTTCGATCCGTCGGTGGACGGTGGTGACGGAGGGTTCGCCGGGCTTGCGGGCGGGGAAGTCTTCGGCCTTCTTGGTGCGGCGGGGGCTGGCGCGGTCCGGCCGCTGGCGGACATGGGTCCGCGGGTCGAGGATCTTCAGGAGGAAGACCGCGACGGCCAGGTCGAGTTCACCGGGGGGGAAACGCCCCGACGGTGTCCGTCGCGGCGGCCAGGGCGTGGGGGAAGCTGATCGCGGCCGGTGGTAGGCCGGTGGCGTCGACGCCGGCGTCGATCAGATGGGCCAAGGCTTGGTAGACGGCGAACAGGGCCCACATCTCCTGCGCGACGCCTTCGGGGTCCTTGCTGCGCAGGACGGGCATCCCCGGGCCGATGTCGGTCTTGTGATGTTTGATCACCGTCTCGGCTTCCCAGCGCATCGGGTAGGCGCGGGCCAGGTCGAGCGCCGGGTAGGCGGCGACGTCGAGCAGGTCGGTGACCAGGGCGAACACCTCCGAGCGGGTCTGGCCGGTGGGGTCGGGTTCGCCGGTGTCGGGGTCGATCGGGGTGGTGTGGACGGTGTACTCGATGACCCGCACGGTGATCGGTGGCCCGTCGCCCTTGCGGGCCGGCCGCAACTGGGCCAGGTAGGTGCCGTCGGGCAGCACCTGGATCGGGCGCAACGCGAAGCTCGCCGAGGCCCGCCACAGGATGTGCGCGCCGGTGGCGAGGGTGTCCCGGGCCAGGGTGTGGGACAGGAAGTTGCGGTCGGCCAGGACGAGCATCTCGGCCGTGAAGGCGCCCAGCAGGTCCTTGGCGAGGGTCTGCTCCCCGACCGTGTAGGCCCCGATGGTGGCCTCGACCAGGGCGCCGGTCCCGGACTCGGCGGCCACCACCCAGCGCACCTGCGGGAACGCCCCGTCCCGCTTGTCGTTACCGGGCCCGGAGAACACCGTGCGGTTGTCGTCGCTGTCCGGCACATCCGTCGTCGAGCCGTCCATCGAGACCACCCGCAGGCCGCACACCCACACCCCGGCCGCCGCCGGTGCGCCGACCGGACCGGCGACCTGCTCGAACAGGTGCCGCACCGGGTCCGGGCCCAGCTTGGCCCGCGCCCGGGACAAGGACGAGATGTTCGGCTGCCGCCACGTACGTGCCCGGCCCCGATCGGTACCCGCCTCGACCCACCGGCCCGGGTCGATCCGGCCGGTCGCCAGGAACGCCTCGGCCCGGCGCCGGTGATACAGCCCGTCGACCAGCTTGGTCATCACCCGCCCGTACCCGCAGTTCGGGCCCCGAAACAGCCACAACGCCAGCACGAAGTACATCACCAGCCGGGCCGGCAACAGCCGGCGCCGCTCCTCATGCGCCTCGGTCTCGGCGATCACCCGGTCCACCAGTTCCGGCGGGAACGACCTCGTCAGGGCCCCGATCGACACCCGGTCCGGCAGCCACCCGTCCGGCGAGACCCCTGCTGATCCGTCATGCGCCATGATCGCGTACTCAAACAGAGATCGACATCCAACGCAAAGGCCCCAACTCGATCGGCGTGTCGCGGCATCACCCCAGGCCACGGCCACACGAACGCCCTAATGCAAGGACATTGAGCCCCCGGGCGGCCAGCCGTTGATGGATGCTCGCGGTCATCGCCGCGTCGGCCACGCTCGCGTCGGTGGTGGACACATTCGTGATCAGATTCGGCCGGGACGGCCGCGACCCGGTCTGGTCGTGCACGGCCTGGCTGGTCTCGGGGGCGTCGTGGCAGGTCTCGGTCAGGTGGACCTTGTACCCGTTCCAGAAGGTGTCGCGCTTGACCCCCCCAGCGGGCGTCGGTGTCGTACGGGCTGGCCAGCCGGGATCTGCCGGGCGGGAGACCGTCCACGTCCGCCTCCCGCCGCGTGACCACCTCCCGCCCCTGCTCGTCGATGCTGCGGGTGTAGTTCTGCAGCAGCACGACCCGCAGCACCTGCACCGCCTCGACCTGACGGATCCACACCGGCGTCTCGGCGTCATAGACGGCGTCGATCAGGGCGTATCCGTCACGGGCGTAGGCCAGGGCCAGTTCGGTCCGCCTGGTCTCGGAGCTGGGCAGCCGCCAGGAGTCCACCCGGGCGGTGTACCGGCCCGACCAGGCGGATACATCGATCACCGCGGCCAGCCAGTGCGGGGCGGCCACCGCCAACGCCTCCAGCGCGGCCCGCACGCTCTCCCCGGCCAGTTCCAACCGGTTCAGGTCCCGCA
Organism: uncultured Actinomycetota bacterium; assembly: GCA_963750565.1. Taxonomy (GTDB): domain Bacteria; phylum Actinomycetota; class Actinomycetes; order Actinomycetales; family Kineosporiaceae; genus R-H-3. Next base: position 202,319 of record CAVVRA010000006.1, read on the forward strand.
CCGCACTGATCACGTGGGTGGAGTCGGTGCGGGCCTTGCCGCCCCGCCCGAGCAGTCCCACCTCGACCAGCCTGGCCAGCAGCAGGTCCAGGACCTTCTCCTCCAGACCGTGCTCGACCACCCGGGTGCGGAACTCGCTCAACACGCTGTGGTCGATCCCCGGGTCCTCGATCTCCAACCCCAGGGCGTACTTCCAGTCCAGCCCGAACCGGATCCGCTCGGCCGCACCGCGATCGGTCAGGTTCTCGGCCATCTGCAGGACCGTGATCAGCGCCAACCGGCCCGGTGACCACCCCGGGTGGCCCCGCTGCCCGAACCCGGACTCGAACTCGACGTCCGGGAACACCTCACCCAGCTCATCGCGCACCCGCATCGCCAGCGGATAGACGCCCTTGCCCGCAGCAGCCCTCGCTGCCCGAGCGGTCACCTGCGGAACCGGCGGCCACGGCCGCGGCTGAACCGACACCACCACTCCATCCTGCGGCCGAAACGGGGAAGGGAACCGACCACAGGACAGAACGATCTACGTCACAACCCCGACAGCCGGGCAAGCCCCTCGGCATGTCGCGAATTGACCACCAGGATCGTATGCGGTGGGCCGACGCCGAAACGGGAAGCAGCCGCGGGACCTTCCGCACTCGCGCTGCGAGGCGACTGGGCAGGAGCCTGGGACTGAGGGTGACCTGAGGCGGATGCCCCAGGAGCAGGGGTCGCAACGCGCGGCCGGGTGGGTAGCAGTCGGAAGGGCGCCCAGCGTAATGACCACGAGAACGCACAAACGCAGCGTGCACGTCGACGCTCCGGTGGAGACGTTCTTCCACGACGCCAAGGACCCGCGGCCAGGCCGACGGGGCCTGGGTGCCGTCTGCCGTTCCGGGAGATGAGTGTCATGGCCACCTCGTCGGAGGCTTCGGTCCCACGCTACGTGGGTGCCGCCTTCGCTGCCCAGTTCAGCACCAGCCTCGCCGCCGGGCTCCTGTCGGTCTCGATACTGTCGGGCGACGTGGGTGACGTTCTCGCCACCGCAGGCGCCGACCCGACGCGACTTCGTGCGGTCGTCCTGCTCGAGTTGCTCACCAGCGTCGGAATCATCGCCCTGACGTCGCTGCTCTACGTCGCCCTGCGCGACACCGTTCGATGGGTCGCGACTGTCGCGTTCGCGCTCTGGCTCGCGGAGGCGACTGTTCTTGCGGTGAACATGCTCGGCCTCTACGCGCTGCTCGACCTCGGCAAGACGAGCGTCGGCGCGGGATCCGCGGTGTCCGCGTCCGACACCGCGGTCGGACGCTTCGCTCTCGGCCTGCATGAGCACGCAGGAGACATCGGCATGTTGTTCTTCTGTGTCGGTGCGCTGCTCTGGTACTCGCTGTTCGTCCGAACGCGGTTCGTCCCGCGGTGGCTCGGTATCTGGGGTCTCGCGTCGGTCGTACCGGTCTGTCTCGCAACCCTGCTCAACGTGTGGGACCGCGACTTGCAGCCTCCGATCCTGCTCTACGCCGCGTACGTGCCCTACGAGCTCGTCGTTGGGATCTGGCTCCTCCTCAAGGGATCCGCAGGCCGGCCGGAAGTTTTGGACGCGACGACGTCGGAGCCGCTCCCGCCGACGGAACGGCCGACGCCTGACGCCGTCGACGTCCGTGCTGGGTGACGACGCGAGCTCCTCGATAGCCGGGTCGCTGGGTTTCGTGTGCGGAGACGGTCGGGACGCCTGTCTCTGGTGTGCGCGCCAGCGGCGACGGCCTGGTGAGGTTGCGCGGCTGGTGCCCGTCGACTTTGGGGTTGCGCGGACTGGCGCACCGGCCTTGGGCCTGGTCTGACGGCGGCTCGTGCCGAGGGCTTTCGACCCAACGCGTGGTCGGGGCCACGGCCTAGCGTGAAGGGGTGGCATCTGGGCGGGGGGCCGTCAGATGCGTCGCCGCCGAAGGGTGCCTGGTAGCAGTCACGGGGTGACGCGATGAACGACTTCACGAAGATGCCGACATCGGCACTGCAGACGTCGAGCACGGCGGGTGAGTACGTCGAGCCCACGGAGCGTCAGATCGCTCGGGTGCGGCTGGAGAAGAAGAGCAAGTTGCGCGGTGACGTCGTGGCCTACGTCGTGGTCAACGCCTTCCTGGTCGTGATCTGGGCTGTGACTGGCCTGGGGTACTTCTGGCCGGGCTGGGTGATGGCCGGCTGGGGTGTCTTCCTTGCCCTGGCCGTCTGGGACGTCTACTTCCGTCGTCCGATCACCGAAGCGGACGTCACGGCAGAGGTGAAACGGCTCCACTGACGAGCGGGCGGAGTACGCCCGGTTTGAGATCTCGTACGAGCGGGGAGGTCGCCGTGCGTATGGCATGGAGAGACCGGATCGCCTCAGCCCTTGTCGCGGCTGCGGTCGTGATCTACACGCTGTGGCTGGTCATGGTCGACGATCCTGGAGAGTCGGCGATCCGTGCGGTCGTCGCCACTGTCCTGTTGTTGGGGTTCGCGGCCTCGGCGACCGCGGTCGTCCCGGGGTTCGGAGAGCTGATCCACGGGCCGAGGACCTACTTGGTGGTGGCGAGCCTGCTCGGGCTGGTTGCACTTGGTGCCGGAGTCGTGGCGTTCATCGACGTGAACACGACGATGCTTGCCGTTCTGGTCACGGCCACGGTCGTGATGTGGGTGATGGCCAGTCTGCGGCACATTCGGGCGTCTTCAGCGATGCCCGTCGGGGCGCAGGGACAACGGGCATGAGTCGGCACAGGGGTATTCAGCTGACCGGACTATCCCAGCTCAGGACGCTTCCCACGGCCGCGCCGCTGGTGGGTCTTTCATGGTTCGGCGGGTGCCCCAGCTCGGGCGGTACGAGCACCGGGGGCAGCCCTGGGGCTGAATCCCGTTCACTCCCACGCCACACGGTTGGTCCGGTCAGCTGAATATCCCAAAGTCGGCATATTGAGGGCCTCGCCGCGACTGCAGCCTGGCCACGCTGAGCTCCCGCGCTTCCAACCGAGCCCCGAACCCGCTCCAAGGCTCAAGGACCTGGCCCTCAGATGATCATGGTGCTGGCGCACCGCTCGTGGGTGGATGGGACCGCAGTCCCGTCTCAGACTGTTCCTCCCGACTCGAGGCCGGGACGTTTGGTCGGGCCCGCGACGCGAGAGGCGTGCTGACACTTCCATCATGGTTGCATCGACAGTGGTTGAACCCTCCGCTGCGGCGGACACAGCCGACGGCAGCGCAGCCGACAGTGGCGTCATCAGTGGCGCCGCTCTCCTCGCGGTCACCGCCGATCCCAGCCGGCACGCGCTCCTGCAGGCGCTGACCGCCGGGACGACATGCGTATGTGAGCTGCAGGCGCAGGTGCCGGTCGCCGCGAACCTGCTGTCCTACCACCTGAGGGTGCTGCGGGAGGCGGGCCTGATCGCCGCTTCCCGCCGCGGACGCTGGGTCGACTACACCATCGCCTGCGATGCGCTGGGCCGCCTGCATGCTGCCGTGCCGAGCCCTGCGGGTGGAGAGCGGCCGTGAGTGGGGTCACCCTTCTGCGCCTGGACTGCGCGGACGCTGACCCGCCGCGGGTTCGGCCTCACCCTCGCCGGGGCCACACTCCTGTGGACGTTCGCCCACGGGCTCAACTCGCGGTTGTGGGACGCAGAGCTCTTCGACGTCCTCGGCCTGGACCCCGGGAGCGGGCTCGTCGCCGGCCGGGTCCCCACCGCCGCCCAGGTCCCCGACCTGCTCACGGCCACCACAGCCAGCTGACCCGGAGAGCTGAACCGCAAGGCACCGACACACAACCGCCGGGCCCGCACCACCGCCGGGCCCGCACCATTTCAAAGGGGTCTCAAGACATGACCGAGTCGCAGACACCCATCATCGCGGGCGAGCCAGGCACCGAAGGTCACGTCGTGGCCCGGATGTCGCGGGTGGACCGGATGCTGCCGCTGTGGATCGGCCTGGCCATGGTGCTCGGGCTGCTCCTCGGCCGGCTCGTCCCGACCCTGAACGACGCTCTGGACACCGTCAAGGTCGGGCAGACGTCCCTACCCATCGCACTCGGCCTGTTGCTCATGATGTACCCGGTGCTGGCGAAGGTCCGCTACGACGAGATCGGCCTGGTCACCGCCGACCGTCGCATGATCGCGACATCCTTGCTCCTGAACTGGGTTGTCGGGCCGTTGGTGATGTTCACCCTGGCCTGGCTGTTCCTGGCCGACCAGCCGGCCTACCGCACCGGCGTGATCCTGGTCGGCCTGGCCCGCTGCATCGCCATGGTGCTGCTGTGGAACGACCTGGCCTGCGGAGACCGCGAGATGGCCGCCGTGCTCGTGGCCCTCAACGCCGTCTTCCAGGTGCTCACCTACGCCTTCCTCGGCTTCTTCTACCTCGAGGTCCTGCCCGGCTGGCTGGGCCTGGAGCAGGCCAGCCTCGAGGTGTCCATGTGGGGCATCGCCAAGATCGTGCTCATCTTCCTCGGCATCCCCCTCGCCGCCGGGTACCTGACCCGCTGGTGGGGAGAACGGGCCAAGGGGCGGGAGTGGTACGAGGGCACCTTCCTGCCGAAGATCTCACCCGTCGCGCTGTACGGGCTGCTGTTCACCGTCGTCGTCCTGTTCGCGCTGCAGGGTGACACCATCACCTCCGAGCCGCTGACCGTCGCCCGGATCGCCCTGCCGCTGCTGGCCTACTTCGTCATCATGTGGTTCCTCGGGTTCGCTCTCGGCCGCCTCATGACCCTGACCTACGAGCGCACCACGACGATGGCGTTCACCGCCGCGAGCAACGACTTCGAGCTGGCGATCGCGGTGGCGATCGGGGTGTTCGGGGTGACCTCCGGCCAGGCGCTCGCCGGCGTCGTCGGCCCGCTCATCGAGGTCCCGGTCCTGCTGGCCCTGGTCTACGTGGCGCTGTGGCTGCAGCGGCGCCTGACCTGGCCGCCTCCGGTCCACCCAGCCACGGGGCAGGCCACTGATCAGGCCCCAGGGCAGACAACCGGGCGAACGCAACCAAAACCTGACTGACCCGAGCAGTGCCTGGCCGCACGGAGTGAGCGGCGGGCGTCCCGGTCGATGCCATGACGTACGTCACGTGGGTCCCTCGACGCGGGTCAGGCGGGTTTGGTGGCGCGCACGAACGCGCTGGCGACAGCACCGTCCATCGTCTCGATGATGCCGGCGACGTCCTCGGTGAACTCGGCGGGGTCCGTTGGGTCGAGCCCGATGTCCTCGGGGTGCAGGTCGGCGGCCAGGTCGAGCAGGTCCTGCCGGCCGTAGGCGCGGGTCACCTCGACCGAGGCGTCGGTGAACCCGGCGGCCCGGAGCTTGGCGACGTAGTCGGTGTCGAGCAGGGCGCCGGCCACGCAGCCGGTCCACAGCCGCATCGCCCGCCGCGCGGGTTCGGGCAGCTCACGCAGCACGACGATGTCGGAGACCGCGAACCGGCCACCCGGAGCGAGGACCCGGAAGGCCTCGGCCAGGACGGCGTCCTTGTCGGCGGCCAGGTTGATGACGCAGTTGGAGATGATGACGTCGACGGCGCCAGCCGGCAGCGGGATGTCCTCGATCGTGCCGAGCATGAACGTGGCGTTGCTCACGCCGGCCTCGGCCTGGTTGCGCCGGGCCAGCTCGAGCATCTCCGGGGTCATGTCCAGGCCGTAAGCCATCCCGGTCGGCGCGACCCGCGTGGCGGACAGCAGCACGTCCAGGCCGCCGCCCGAGCCGAGGTCGAGGACCCGTTGGCCGGGCGCCAGGTCGGCCAGCACGGTCGGGTTGCCGCAGCCCAGGGACGCGGCCAGGGCGCCGGCCGAGGTCTGCTCGGCCTCGGCGTCGTACAGATCACGCGTCATCGGGTCCAGCGCGGCGGGCGCGGCCGAGCCCGACCCGCAGCATGACGTGCGGGGTTCGGTCGCGTCGTCCAGGACCGCGGTGGCCTGACGTGCCGAGGCCGCGTACCTCGCGCGGACGGCCTCCCGCAACTCCTCGGCGCTGAGCTCGGTCGGGTCGCGCAGCACGGGGATGCCAGTGACACCCGCTGGTGTGCTCGTCGTGTCGCTGGCGGTGGCGCTGCCGCCGCAGCAGCTGGAGCCGCAGCAGGTGCCCTGCGCCTCCGGCTCGGTGTGGGTGCCGGTGCTCGTGCTGGTGGTCATCGTGGTCCTTTCGGGGCGTGGGCCGTGGTGCGGTCGAGAGTGACTCGGGCGGTCGTGCCGTCGTCGCGGAGAGGAAGTCAGCGGATCGGGGCGACCAGCAGGACCCGGGTGCGCGTGCGCTCGAGCTGGGCGGCGGCGCGGCAGGCTGACGTACACACCTGAGCGCAGGCATCGCAGAAGGTGGTGCCGTCGGCGTCGACGCTCGTGCCGGTGACGGTGGAACGCAGTCGGCGCAGGAACGTGCTCATGGCGGGGCCTCTTCTCTGGTTCGACATCTATCTAAGCAGCAACTATTGTCTTTGCTTCGACATCTGTCAAGATAGTGGTGTGTCGAAGCAGCCCGTGATCCTGCTCACCCGCCCCCTCGAGCCCACCGAGGCCGACTCGCCGGCCGCGTGCTGCCCACCCCTGGCGGTCCAACCGCTGACGGGCGAGCAGGCCGCCTACATCGCGCCGATGTTCAAGGCTCTCGGCGACCCGGTGCGGCTGCGCCTGATGTCGCTGATCGCCTCCCAGACGGAGGCGTGCGTGTGCGACCTGAGCGATGCCTTCGAGCTGTCCGGCCCGACGATCTCCCACCACCTCAAGGTGCTGCGCGAGGCCGGCCTGGTCACCAGCGAGCGGCGCGGGACCTGGGTGTACTACCGCGCCTGCCCCGAGGCGCTCCGCCAGCTCGGCGCCCTCCTCGACATCGCGGCGGCCGCCTAGTGGGTCGTCCACCAAGATCAAACGGGTTTCCGCGACACGCCGTGGCGGGTGCGTGCATATCGTGACACCCAGTCCAAACTTGATCTTGCCGGGGGTCGAGGCTTCGAGGTTGAGTCGAGGCGAGTGTGATGGCTGGGCCAGTCCTGACTCGCGAGTTGAGCAAGCAAGAAGACCAGGACCTGCTGCGGATCGTTCGGGGTGAGGGCAGCCAGAACACCATCCGGGTACGGCGGGCGGTGATGGTGCGGGCCTCCGCGGACGGTGCCAGGGCACCAGCGATCGCCCGGGTGCTGGCCGCGGACCCGGACACCGTCCGGGACGTGATCCATGCGTTCAACGACAACGGGTTCGACGCGTTGGACCCGCACTGGGGTCCGGGCCGGCCGCGGCGGATCACCGCGGACGACGAGGACTCCCTGGTGCAGGTGGCCACCACCCGGCCGGGCACGGTGGGTCGCCCGTTCACCCATTGGAGCCTGCGGAAGCTGTCCGAGTACCTGGGGGACAACCCGATCCGCGTGGTTCGGGTTCAGCGGGAACGGTTGCGGCAGCTGCTGCACGCGCACGGGATCTCCTTTCCAGCGGACTCGGACCTGGAAAGAGTCGACCGACCCGGACGCCGAGGCCAAGCTGGACCGGATCGAAGAGGTCCTCGACAAGTGGCTTGACCGCTGCTTCGCGTTCGACCAGTTCGGGCCGTTGTCGATCCGCCCGTGTCACGGCACCTGCTGGGCTCGCCGTGGTCATCCCGACCGGCTGCCCGCCACGTATCACCGCACCCACGGGATCCGGTACTTCCACGGCTGCTATGACGTCTCCCAGGACCGGTTGTGGGGCGTCACCCGCCTGCACAAGGGCGGCAAGAACACCCTGGCCGCGTTGAAATCGATCAGGGCCGCCCGCCCCGACACCGAACCCATCCACGTGATCATGGACAATCTCTCGGCGAACAAGACCCCCGCGATCCGGACCTGGGCCGCAGCCGCGAACGTCGAGCTGTGCTTCACACCGACCAACTCCTCGTGGGCCGACCCGGTGGAGGCGCAGTTCGGGCCGTTGCGCTCGTTCGTGATCGGCAACTCCAACCAACCCAACCACCTGGTCCTGGCCCGCGCGATGCAGGCCTACCTACGCTGGCGCAACACCCACAACCGCGACCCCGACGTCCTGGCCGCCCAACGCCGTGAACGCGCCCGAGTCCGCAGCGAACGCCACCAACGCTGGGGAAGGCCCCGACCGCGAGCCCCCGCAACACCCGGCAGCCGATCACGGACGCCGCACTAGTTAGCTAGAGGTCAGCATGGAACGGCCGGCTCGCATCCGCTGCAACCCCTTGGGTGATCGGTGGGTCATCCACGCTGGAGTGGATGGAGCCACTACCGGAAGGGAACCGGCCGCCATGTCCAGTGTTGCGCTGTCCGCTGGTCCGATCCATCTGGGGATGGACACGAGTATGGACAAGATCGCTGGTGCCGTCGTCGGCGTGGTCCGGATCGGGATCGGCGTCGCCACTGTCGCCCGCCCCGCTCTGCTCACACACCTGTTCGGCAGCACCGGCTACGCCACCCTGTCCGGACGGCTTGCCGTCGCATGACACTGGCGACCGCCGCCGCGCCACCTCACCCAGCGGCCTGGCAACAGGCTGGCCCGCTCCACACGCCGGTTCTGTTCGCCGTCGCAGCCTGTGACGCGCTCACCGCCACGACGATCGCCCTCACCGGACGCTCGAGCGTCACCGTAGAGCCCCGCGAGCGGGTAGGAGCCCTGTCCATGGGCGACTGGGGCCTCGTCGCGGCCCGTCCTGCGCCGGACGGCCCGGGAAGCAGGGGCGGCCGCGGTGTCGATGGCGGTCCGGCAGGTGTGGCAGGTGTGGCAGCGGACGGTGCGAGCCGCCGGGGACACGGCGATGATCCGGTTGACGCCGACTGACGGGTGACCCGGCGGGCGGTGACGTCGACGTGCTCGATGCACAGGGCGCCGCCGAGTCTGTGCACAGCGCGACCGCAGCGGTGGTCATGCCGAGCGTGGCGCAGTCGACGCAGTTCATGGTGGGGCTCCTCAGGTTCCACAGGAGTCCCGGCCTCCTCCGGTACGAGAGAAGGGGACAAAGGGTGCCTACCACGCCCTTACCCGGAGCGATTGGCTGGGAGAGGAGGAGCCTCGCCGAGGCGTCACGTGCAGGAGGATGTTATGCGGATCGGGCTCGTCGCGGCGCCGTGGGTGCCGGTGCCGCCGCCGGCATACGGCGGCAGCGAGGCGGTGATCGACTGCCTGGCGCGCGGCCTACAGGCAAGAGGCCATGATGTTCGGCTCTTCACGGTCGGGGAGTCGACCTGTCCGGTGAACCGCGGTTGGTGGTACGAAAGCGCGGTCGCGGGCATGGGCGCCACCTTGCCGGAGGCGGTGCACGTGCTGGCCGCCTACGAGGATCTTGCGGACCGGGAGGTGATCCACGACCACACCACGCTGGGTCCGGTGTTCGTGGCTCAACGGGCCCGGTCGGGAACCGTGCTGGTGGCGACCAACCACGGTCCGTTCACTCCCGAGACCCGGCGGGTCTACGCCGCGATGCCGGACAAGGTCGCTCTGGTGGCGATCTCGCGCCATCACCGGGCCACCGCACCGGAGCTGCCCGCCACTGTCATCTACCACGGCGTCGACCTTGAGTGCTACAGCCCCGGCGCTGGAGACGGCGGGTATCTGTTGTTCGTGGGTCGTATGAACGCAGACAAGGGACCGGAGCGGGCGATCCGGATCGCGCGTGCCGCTGGCCGCCCGCTGGTGCTGGTCGCCAAGTCACGTGATCCGATGGAGCAGGAGCATCTGGAGAAGATTGTGAAACCGTTGCTCGGCCCGGACGTCACCCTGGTGGGTGAGGTGGCCCTGGCCGAACGGGTGGAGCTGTTCAGGCACGCCGAGGCACTGGTCAACCCGATCTGCTGGCCAGAGCCGTTCGGCCTGGTGATGGCTGAGGCGCTGGCCTGTGGCACGCCCGTGCTGGCGTTCCCCAACGGCGCCGCGCCCGAAATCGTGGACGACGGCCGCACGGGCTTTCTGCGCTTCGACGAGGACGGTCTGGCCCGGGCGGCCAGACGGCTGGGCGAGATCGACCGGCGGGACTGTCGTCGCGAGGTGGAGAGGAGGTTCTCGATGCAGCGGATGGTGGCCGACTACGAGGCGCTGTACGCCCGTCTGCTCCGCCGCGCGGCCCTGCGTCAGGGCTGGCCGGCTGCCCGGTCGGCAGCAGTCGCGGCCCGGAGGGCGCAACTGAGTTCGACGTAGCCGATGCCCCGCAGCGCGAACACGTCACCCGGCGTCGTGGTCGCAGTCCGCGCGCGCTGCCCCGACCAGAGCGACCCCCTCGGGTAGCCCGGCGGCGGACCACCCCTCGGCGGTGACGTCAATGGTGAGTTCGCTGCCGCCTAGTGGCAGCCTCTCCACCCGCAGCGGCACCAGGCTCGCCGGTACGGCCGGGGCCAGGTGCACCATTCCTTCCGGTAGCGCGGGGTCGAGGCGCAGCATTGTCCGCAGCATGAGCAGGGGGGCGGCGGCCGCCCACGCCTGCGGGGAGCAGGAGGTCGGGTACCGGATCGGCGCCTGGAACGCGTCGCGGTCGAATCCGCAGAACAGTTCCGGGAGCCGCCCGCCCAGCGCGTCGGCGGCATCCAGCATCGCCAGCGCGATGGTCTGCGCCTCCTGCACGAACCCGTACCGCATGAGCCCAGCCGCCACGAGTGCGTTGTCATGCGGCCACACCGACCCGTTGTGATACCCCATGGCGTTGTATGCGCCCATCGACGTCGCGAGCGTCCGCACCCCCCACCCTGAGAACATCGACGGTGACATCAGGTGCGCGGCGACCGACGGCGCCTTCTCCGCGTCGACGATGCCGGTCCACAGGCAATGACCCATGTTGGATGCCAGCGCGTCGACCGGACGCTTGTCAGCGTCGAGTGCCAGCGCGTAATAACCGCGGTCGGGCAGCCAGAACGCCTCGTTGAAGTTGCGGCGGAGCTTCGCCGCGCGCTCGCCCCAGCGGGCGGCCGCATCGGTGTCACCCTCACGGCGGGCCAGTTCGGCGCGGGCGACGTAGGCGGCGTAGACGTAGCCCTGGACCTCGCACAGAGCGACGGGTGCGGTCGCGAGCCGTCCAGAGGCGTCCGTCACGCCGTCCCAGGAGTCCTTCCACCCCTGGTTGGCTAGACCCCGGTCGGTGAGGCGTTGGTACTCGACGAACCCGTCGCCATCGCGGTCTCCGTGCTCGTCCACCCAGCGCAGCGCACGGTCTGCGTGGGGCAGTAGCGGGGCGACGTCCGTCCACGCGGCTCCCCACCGGTTCAGCTCGCCGAGCAGCATGACGAACAGCGGGGTCGCATCGGCCGTTCCGTAGTAGATGTTCCCTCCGCCCAGGGCGAGCGAGGACTGCACGCCGAACCGCATCTCGTGCAGGATCCGCCCAGGTTGTTCCTCGGTGAGCGGGTTGTCGGTCTGGCCCTGGTGCCCGGCCAGCGTCTGCAGCGTGCCGAGCGCCACCCGCGGGGTGACCGGCAGCGCCATCCACGCGGTCAGCAGGGAGTCCCGGCCGAAAAGCGCCATGAACCACGGGGCGCCTGCGGCCACCACCTCCCGATCGGGGTGGTCCGGGTCGAAGATTCGCAGCGCGCCGAGATCCTCCTGACACCGCCGCAGCATCCTGAGCAGGCCCGGGTGCGACCCCCTGACCGCGGGCGAGCGCAGGCGCCACTCGGTGAGCTGCCGGATCGGAGTGCTCTCGGCGACCTGCGACCCGCAGGGGTGCCGAGGCTGGACCGCCGCGCCGTCAACCAGCGGCACCACCTGCAGGCAGGCGCGCCATGCCGTCCGAGCAGGAATCGCGATATGGAAGGTCACGACGTCCGGCAGGTACCGCGGTGCGGGCTCGCCGGTGACGCGGACACCGCGTGTGTGGCCCATCCAGCGGCGGCTGAGGTCCAGCCGGTCGGCCGTAGTGTCCACCATGACCTGATCCGGTGACACGCGGACCCGGTCCTCCTTCACCTCGAAGAGGTCCGCGAAGTCCGAGCACACGTGCACGGTCACCGTGCACCCGGCGGTCTCGGTCCCAAGGTTCTCCAGGACGAGGTCCTCGCGCATGCCGTCACCGATGTGGCGGGTCCGTTGCACGAGGAGCGTGCTGTCCGCCCGGCCGGGCCGCGGGCGAGTGCGGCACACGAACGTGGCGCTGAAGGGCGCAGGGTGCTCGACGGCCAGACCTTGCACGGCCTCGCCGTCGACTCGCAGCTCCCACCGCGAGACGATCCGGGTGTCCCGGACGAACAAGCCGTGGGCGGCGTCCGCGAAGATGTCACCCGTCGCTGTGCTGATGCAGAACGTGGCTCCTTCGACGAGCGTCACCAGGCCGGAGTCCTCCGCCACCGGAGGTCCGCCACCGAAGGCCCAGCCGTCACTCACACGCTCTCCCGTCCATTTCCCGGCGTAGCCAAGGGTGTCAGCGGCACGAGTAGGACGGGAACCGCAGCGTGGCCGATTGTGTTCCGGACGGTCTTCGCCCGTCCCGGGGAGAACTTCCGTGACCATCCCAGAGCGATCAGGTCCGTTGACTCGGAGGCGGCGACGTCCAGCACCGCCTGACCGGGCGCGCCGCTACGCAGCTCGAGCCGGATCCCGGGACCGTGGGCGTGCCGGGCGAGGAACTCCTCCCCCCAGGAGCGGCGCGCATGCACCGGCTGATCCCAGAAAGCGGGGGTGGTCTCGATGTCGAACACGTGCAGGACGACGACGTCCGCGCCGGTCGCCGCGAACAGTTCGATGATCTCGGCAACCGCGGCCGTGGACTCCGGCGTGCCGTCCAGCGGCACCAGGATCCGGGCGGCCGGCAGCTCGACCTCGACCCCGCTCATGGAGGCCGGGACGACCAGCACAGGCGCGGGGCAGCTCTGCAGGAGATCCGCGCACCAGCCGTCCTCCATGCCCTCACTCGACACCACGACCAGCCTCACCCGGGGCCTCGACGCGCGCCCAGCCACCCACTCGGGCGTCGCCCGAGGCAGCGGGCGGACCGTCTGGTCCGGCCCGGCCGCCCGCCGGGCGGCCTCAAGCGCGGCATCCGTGGCGTAGACGACGACGTCGCAGCCCAGGACGCGGGCGTAGGCGCCCGCGACCTCCAGCATGGCGCTTGCGCGGCTGGCTCGCTCGACGACAGCCAGGATCTCGCTCACCGTCTTACTCTCCCTTCACCCGCCATCCCGTCGTGGCGCGGTCCAGCCGCTGCCGTCCCGAGACGGTCACGACGGCTGTCCCGGTGCCCACCCGGATCGGACCGTCGCTGTCAATCGTCACCTCGTCCGGGCGGACCTGCAGGCCCACCCTGCGTCCGAGGCAGCGAAGCCGCAGGCCCAGACGCGCCCAGCCCGGCGGAAGGCAGGGGTCGATGTCCAGCGCTCCCGCGCGCACCCGCACTCCTGCGAAGCCATGGACCAGGGCCTGCCAGGCTCCGGCCATCGCGGCGATGTGGAGGCCGGACGCCGTGGCGCCCGTCATGTCGTCCAGGTCGATGTGCAGCGCCAGTCGCAGCAGGTCCAGCGCCGCGGCCGGACGCCCCGCTCTGGCCAGCACCGATGCCGTCACCGCGGGGGAGAGGGACGACCCGTGAGCCGTGCGCGGCAGGTAGTAGTCGAGGTTGGGGCCGAGCGAGCCGAGCACCACCTCCTCGGGCACGAGGTGGTGCAGCATCAGCACGTCGGCCTGCTTGACGACCTGCGAACCGCTGAGCCGTTCGCTGTCGAGCAACAGGTCCGCGGCCACCGGTGGCGTCCGGCCGAGAGCGGCCACCGTCAGGGGCTCGAGCCGGTGGTAGCCAGCAAACTGCTCGTAGAGCCCGGTGCGCTCGTCATAGCCATCGACCAGGCAGGCCGCGAGCTCACGCCACGTCGCGGGCTCGGTGGCGGATGGATCGAGACGCTCCAGCAGGTCCGCCCCGCGGCGCAGGTTCCAGCGCGCCATCACGTTTGTGTAGGCGTTGTCATCCACGTCCGCGTGGTACTCGTCGGGACCGATCACAGACTCCAGGTGGGCTCGCCTGTCGGGGCCGCGGCGGCACCGGGACGCCCAGTACCGCGCCGTCTCTACGACCAGCGGCCAGCCGTGGCCCGACAGCCAGGCATGGTCGCCGGTCCAGGTCGCGTACCGGTCAGCCGCCCACGCGACATCGGCGACGATGTGTTCCTCGAGGTCGCCCGTTCGGATCGGCACCGTCCGGTCCCCGATGACGCCGGACCGCGGCGTCACGTCCTCACCGTCGCGCGCCGACTCCCAGGGAAAGCGCGCCCCGTCGCACCCGCGAGCCCGCGCCGCGGCCCGTGCCTGCGGCAGCCGGCGCAGCCGGTAGGTGAGCATGGCCCTGGCGGCTGCGGGGTGCATGGCGGCCAGGACGGGCAGCGCAAACACGTCGGCGTCCCAGAACACGTGTCCGCTGTATCCGGGACCGGTCAGCCCGCGGGCTCCCACCGCAGCCTCCCTGTCACGCGCGGCCACCCCCCACAGCTGGAAGAGGGCGAACCGGGCAGCGAGCTGGGTCTCGGGGTCGTCGGGAATGGTGATGTCCACGTCATGCCAGCGCCGTGCCCACGCCTGCCGGTGCTCAGCGAGCAGCGCGTCGAAACCGCGGCCGACCGCTGCGCGCAACACGGCCTCGCGGCCCCGGATCGCCGGCGTCCGCCTGGGGTCGACGACATACGTGGCCAGCCGCTGCACCGTCTGAACGCCACTGTCGCGGGCCTCGCGGTCGGACGCCAGGACGGCGATACCGCCGCCCTCGGGCGCCGCCGACCGTGCCCAGGAAAAGCCCTCCAGCCTCCCGTCGTCGGCCCACGCCTGGACTGCACGCATGGGTGGCGCCAAGCCCAGGTTGCCGGCGCGGGCCTCCGCCCGCACCGCGAGCAAGCGTTGTCCGCCGATGGAGCAGAACCGGAGAGTGTGCAGGCCACCGTCGGACCTGCCGGGGTCGAGGCGCTCCCGCAACACGACTCCGGTGCGCAGGTCGAGGACTCGGCGCTCGCGGGATCCGCCCTCCCGCAACCGGATCGCCGGCCACCACGGCCCGGGCAACAGGTGCTGCCCCGAGCCCGCGTCGACGTACACGCCGTCGGCGAAGACCAGACGTGCCGAGTCTGCCTGGCTCTCCTCGGGAGCGCCGCGCGTGGCCAGCTCACCGTCGGACAGGGTGAACAGAGTGTCCACCAGACGACGCCGCGTGGCAGCCGCGGCGTCGTCCACGATGACCCACGCCGGGTCCTCGTCGACCGACGGGACGCGCAGCAGGCGGCGGCGCCGCAACTGTTCGTCCAGTACGCGCCGGAACATGGGCGGACCTCCTCCGAGGTGCCGCACCCCGGCCGGCACTCCGGCCGGCTCGGGGCCAACGGAGGCGGCGGCCATCCGGGGGGCGTCCAGGAGCAGCAGCCCCGCGTCAGCGCCGCTCAGCCCGTCCCGGCTACCGAACTCCCCACCGACGACCAGCACCAAGCCCGCCCCCACCCCTCGCCGGGCGAGCGCCGCGAGCACCCCAGCCAACGTGCTCGCCAGGTCCACCCCCCTGTCCCCGGCGGACGTCGACCGGCTACGCAGGAGCTTTGGGCCCTCTGGGCCGACCTGGAACAACTCCGATCCCTCGTTGACTGCGAGCAGCAACCGGCCCGGCCCGGTGGGCCTGGCCTTCAGCTGCCTGTCCACGCTGTCCATGGTCGTGCTGCTGACCACGATGAGGTCCACTCCCGCCGCACACAGCCGCTCGACCCGGTTCCGCACCGCCCGCGCGGGGGCATTCCCATCCACCACGGCAGCGCCGCTCCAGCGGAAGATGACAGCCTCGAACGTGCGCCCGAGAAGACCCACCCCGCCAAGCATGCCGCGGACCCGGGGCACTGACGGGGTCATACGTCCCCGATAGCCCCCGATGCGTAGCCTCCCTGCGCTCCCCGCCGAGCCGTCGAGGGTCTCCCGGCGGGTACGTGGGAAGCGTCGACGCGTCCAGCCGCGGGAGGCTCACCTGCATGCCGTGCTGCTGGCTCGCTCGCACCCCTTCCAGCAGTCCGACACACGTCGCGGTCGAGTCGATCATCTCCTCCAGCAGAAGGAGCTCACGCCGCATGGAGCATCCCGGGCCTCGGAAAGCACGGTGGCGCGGAGGCGACGGTGAAGCGCGGCGGGGGCGCTGCCCCTGCGGCAGGGGGGCCAGCGAGCGCCACATGGCGTCCCGCTCGACGATGTCCGCGTCCGTCGAACGGTGGCCGCACGGGTCCGCCCGGCGGGCTCCGGGACGTCCGTGACGGCGTCCTCGCTCCGGGACCACCCACGGCGGCTGTTGAGCCAGATGTTGACGATCGCACGCCGCACGTAGCCCTCCGGCTCGTCCGCCGGATGCGGTCCCAGCGCAGCGCGGTGCGGCGAGCGTGATCCGCACGACGCCCTCCACCGCGGCCCGTCAGCCGGCGATGCGCACGTCGGCGTCCCGTCGCGCCAGCTCCATGTAGGTCTGACCCGGGGCCATCACGAGCGGCCGACCGTCGGAAAGGCTGAACCGAAACGGCTCCTCCACCGAGCCCTTTGCCCACGTGCCGGTCACGGACCTGCCGCCGTGGACGTAGAGGAAAGTCCCGCGGGCCTCGACGATGTCGTGGACCGGCTCCGCACCCCCGGTACCGGAGTAGATCTTCGCGTAGCGCTGCCTGGCCCGGACGACGAGAATGTTGTCGGTGGCCACCCGGGTGCCGTCGGCGAGAACGTGCCTGCCCCAGGGCATGCTGCGCAGGTACCGGCCCGAGGCCGCGTCGAACCGGTACGACATGTCGTACTACGACCGCGCCGTGGTGTGCCATCCGAACGTACTGGCCAGGCAGACCACGTCGTTCCGAAAGGGGCCGCAGCAGGCCTACTTCCCCTTCGCCACGTACGTGTGACCCCGCTTCCACGGCACGCGGACCGTCCTGGCCTGCCCTCCCGCCGCCGTGCTGACCTCGGCGTTACCCGACGTGACCCCCTGGTAGGTCCGGACCCGCGCGGGGTCGATCGAGTACGACCCCGTGCCCTTGGTCGCCAGGTAGGACAGCGAGCCTTCGACGTACCGCCGATAGTGCTCGACGTAGTGAGGACCCAGCCGGTGGCACCGGTATTGCCGATGACTGCGCCGATCGGACTGAGCAGCGGGACGTCCACGGGACGGATAGACCGGACCGGCGCGACGCCGTCCGGCAGGTGGGAGTGGAAGACCGGGACCAACCGAGTGCCGGAGTAGCCGGAGGCGTCCCGGTACCCGTCGAGCTGGACGAACACGATGTCGGCCTGGTCCAACCCGAGCTGAGGGTGCTCCCTCTCGTTGTCCGGGACCTTGACCGCGACCGCCGCGTGCCCGGCGCTGGCAGTCCCGCGCTCGAGCCGCCTGCCTGTGAGCGGCCAGCGCGCGGCGGTGTCCACCGTCGAGGGCGACGCGGAGGACGGAGACGCCGTCGGGGTGAAAACAGCGGTGGTCATCGAGGACGACGCGGAACTGCTCGGTGACCTACCGGAGCATCCCTGCGGGATCCCTGCAACCCCGAGCATGCCCAGAAGGAGCGCGCGACGGTTGAACGAATCCATCAGGTCCTGCCCCTTCCGCCACCCGGAGCCCCCGGTGGAGTACACACGTGCCACCGGGTCGATTATCAGCGGGTGCGATCGCTGAGGAACGGTCCGTCCCCAGGTGACACGAGCCTCCTGAGCAGACAGCGGTGCCGGGATCGTCCTCATCCGTCGCAACTGAAGCATCAATCTGGTTAACGGACTCGACCGTGCCAAGCAACAACGATGTCAGCGGGAGACGCGCCCCCAGTTTCATCCACCCAGGGCGCCGCGTCACGGTTACCCGGTTCGCCGCGGGTGCGTCTCACGAGCCGCACCACTCCCACCAGACCTCGTGCCTCGCCACACAACTCGCCGCGCACTCGCACCACGCTGGACTCGCGAGGTCGTGTGGCCTTCTCGTGGTGCGACTCGTGGGACGAACTCCAGGCGAACCATGTGACTCGCGGCGACGCGTGCGGACGAAAGAGCTACCCAGGTGTGCTCAGGAGGCCCGCGTCAACGCTGCGTCGCGGCCTCCGAAGGCGGGAGCGCAGGTTCGAATCCTGCCGGGGGCACCCTTCTGACCTGCAGCGATTCCATAGAGTGACTGCAGTTGTCATCCATCGGTCACTCTTGGTGCCAGGGTTTCGTCCCATGAGCCGTCCGCTGGCCCTGACCTCGAATTGTTGAGCGTGCCCAGGCCGCCGAAGGTGTCGGCGTCGCACAGGGAACCTGAGCCTGTCGGCGGTAGCCTGTTGCCATGTCCCAGGTGCCCGGAGTCGACCTCGACGAGGCCAGCCTCGCCGCGGTCTGCGAGCGGTACGGGATCGCCCGCCTGCTGGTCTTCGGTTCCGTCGCACGAGGGACCGCGGGCCCGGACAGCGACGTTGACGTCCTGTACGAGCTCAGGCCCGGTCGGCATCTCGGCTGGGAGATCGAACAACTGGCCGACGAGTTGGCCGTTGTCTTCGGCCGCCCCGTTGACCTGGTCTCCCCCGCAGCGCTGCACCGACGACTGCGGGACACGGTCCTCGCCGAGGCTCGGCGCGACGCCCTGCTGTGGAACTTCACTGTCATGGGCGAAGCCGCGGCCCAACTACCCGACGACCTCAAGACCGAGTTCCCCGAGATCCCCTGGCAGCAACCGTCGCGACTGCGCAACCGGATCGTGCACGGCTACTGGTCGATCGACGTCGACATCCTTCTCACCACCGCAGCGGACCACCTACCCGCGCTGGCCGAGCAGCTTCGGGGCCTCCACATCCACGCAACTCTCGATCAACCGCTGGGCCCTGTTCCCGACGCCGCCGACTCCGATGGGAACGACTGACGAGTGTCCAGTCTCCCGTAGCGCCGACTCACGTGCCTGCTGAGAGCGCATGCTCGCGCCGACGAAGCAGCGCCAAAGGGCTTGCGATGAATTAAGTCAGTCGGAGTCGGGCGTGTCGGGTTTGGGGTGCAGGGTGTAGTTCCATTCGCCGTGGAAGGTGTGGTGGACCAGCGCGCCGCTGGCCGACAGGGTGGTCATGTCCTTGTCGGGGATCTTGACGCCGGTGGGATAGGTGCCTTCGTCGAGTTCGGCGTGAACCGCCCCGGCATGTCCGGAGGCTCGCTGGTGTGAGACCTCAGCCGGCGGCTTGAGGCTGGTGTTGAGCGTAGTAGGCGGCTTCGAGTTCGGCGGGTGGGATGTCGCCGCAGTACTCGTAGAGTCGCCGG
This sequence comes from uncultured Actinomycetota bacterium, assembly GCA_963750565.1. Lineage (GTDB taxonomy): Bacteria > Actinomycetota > Actinomycetes > Actinomycetales > Kineosporiaceae > R-H-3. The sequence goes on from CAVVRA010000006.1 coordinate 221,451, forward strand.
TGGTTGAACCAGTCGACCCACTCGGCGGTGGCGATCTCGACGGCGTCGATGCCCTTCCACGGCCCGAGCGGCTTGATCAGTTCGGTCTTGTACAGGCCGTTGATCGTCTCGGCGAGAGCGTTGTCGTAGCTGTCCCCGACCGACCCGACCGAGGCGGCGATCCCGGACTCGGCGAGCCGCTCACCATACCGAAGCGACGTGTACTGGCTGCCTCTGTCGCTGTGTGCCACAACGGATTCCAGCGTACCGTCACCGTCCGCGCTGGTCCGCTGGCGAGTCCAGATGGCCTGCTCCAAGGCGTCCAAGACGAGCTGGGTCGACATGCTTGTGCCGCACCGCCAGCCCAGGATCCGGCGGGCGTAGGCGTCGGTCACGAACGCCACGTACACCCACCCGGACCAGGTCGAGACGTAGGTCATGTCCATCACCCACAACCGGTCCGGCGCGAGCGGGGCGAACCGGCGCGCCACCAGGTCATCGGCCCGTTGCGCTGCCGGGTCGGCAACGGTGGTCTTCTTGACCTTCCCGCGGACGGCGCCGGCCAGGCCGGCGGCCCGCATCAGCCGCTCCACCGTGCACCGCGCCACCACGATGCCCTCCCGGTTCAGGGCCAGCCAGACCTTACGGGCCCCGTAGACGCCGTAGTTGGCGCGGTGCACCCGCCGGATCTCGACCAGCAGCGCCTCATCGCGCTGCTCACGCGGCGTCGGTTCGTGACGCAGGTGCTCGTAGTACGTCGACGGGGCGATCTTCAGGCCGTGCTGACCGAAGTGCTCGGACAGCACGGCGCAGATCGGCTCGACACCCCACCGCAGACCGCCGTCAGCCACAGGCTGACGGCGGTCCGCGTGCTCCCGGATGAACTCCACGATCAGTGACCGGGCCGGTCGAGCTCGGCCGCGAAGAAAGCCGATGCCGCCTTCAGGATCGCGTTCGCCCGCTTCAGCTCCGCGTTCTCCCGCTTGAGCCGCCGCACCTCGGCCGACTCCTCACTCGTCGTGCCCGGGCGGGCACCGGCATCGACCTCGGCCCGGCGCACCCACTGCCGCACCGTCTCCGATGAGGTCACCCCCAACAACTCGGCGACCTTGGTCATCGCCGCCCACTCCGACTCATGATCAGCGCGGACCTCGGCGACCATCCGCACCGCCCGCTCCCGCAACTCCGGCGGGTACCTCCTCGACGCGCTCCCTGACATGACCCGATCCCAACCCTTCCCAAGGATCAGAGTCTCCGGACACGCCGGGGCGGTTCAGCGTGAGCAAGGATGGCATCGGCGGGTGTGGCCTCTCGGCGAGACGGAAGCGTCAGAACTCCCATCAAAGCCACACAGGCCACACCCGTCCCAGCCGCCACGCCGCTCACACCACGACAAACCCGCAGGTCAACGCATGATCACCCGAACTTGCCGCGACCCTGGGGGAGAGGTGAACCAGCGGCCAAAGCTAGGATGCGGGATGCGCGATGTCGTACGGGAGCGGTATTACGAGCACCGGGCTCCGGTTTATGACGCCACGAGCTATCGGGGGGACCCGGAAGTCGACGCCGGCCTGGATCGGGAAACCGCGGAATTGGGCGCCATACTTGCTCACCTGCCCACAACGCGGGTGCTGGATGTCGGTTGCGGAACGGCGGTCTGGACCCGGTTTCTGCCGGGTCACGTGGTGGCGCTGGACCAGAGCGCGGCGATGCTCGAGATCGCCCATGCCCGAGTCCCCAACGCATCGTTGGTGCGGGCACGGCTGCCCGGGCTGCCATTCGTCGACGATGCCTTCGACCTGTTGTTGGCCGCCAACTTCTTCGGCCTGCTGCGATCGAGCGAGCGCGCGCTGTTCTTGGCTGAGGCGCGAAGGGTGGCGCGGGAGTTGATCGTGGTGGACCTTCGTTGTGACGGTGATCGGCCTTCGGAGGGTCTTCAGTGCCGGGTCGTCGGCGACACCACATACCGTGTCTTCCGGCGCCGGTTCACTCCTGAGGGGCTGTGCGCCGAACTCGACGGAGAGATGCTGTATCCGGGGCGTTTCTTCCTGGCGGTACGAACGCCATTGCCGCGTGTTTGACGTCGTTGGATGTTGAACAACGGCCTTGGCAATGATGCAGTCCTGGCTCGGCGACCGATCAAGCGAGCGTAGGCGTGCGGCCGCGCGGTTCGCTGATGAGAGGGCGTTCGACGTCGAGCGGTTGGGCCCTTACGTGTTCACTTCTCGGCGCTGTAGCCGCGGAGGGGACAGTTCGCGGGTCCGGCTGCCGGGAGCCGGTGTGTCTGTGGCGGTGGCCAGCGTCTGCTGGGTCCACTCGAGCACCCCCGGGACATCGATCGCATGGGGCGGGTGGGTCGCGTAAGGGGCGATCTTGGCCTGCCCTCGGCGCAACACCGCAGCGGCGCCGGCCGGGTTACCACGCAACAGGTGAGTCAGTCCCACCGCGAGCTGGGCCAAGCCCTGCCACAGGTCGCGTTCGCTGTCTGGGGCGGTCTTCCACACCCCCTCCAGGATCTCGTGGGCGTGGAACGGCAGGGCGTCGTCCAGCAGCCGCTGGGCCTCAGCCAGGGCCTGACTCGGTGGCAGAACCAGCCCGTCAGGCACGCGGTTGACCCCTGCGCTGCCACGAGGTAGCGGCCGCCCCAGGCCATCGCGGGGCCGCGCATTCCGAGGACGGCCACTGGGGTCCCGCTCGCGCATCCGATCACCCGCCCCACTCTGGTCAGCATCTCAAACGATCGGACGGTCCGCAGCGCACGCTGGTTGCCGGCGTCCGCCGCCGGCCTCGTTCGAAGCATCACGATCGCGGCAGAAGCGTATGGCCGCGCTGTTCGCGGCAAGAGCGGGCGAGGCCAGGACGGCGGCCGGGCGCGGGCGGGTAAGGCGGTGTTGCCAGCGTCAGGGCGGTGTTGCACGCCGTCGGCCCGACGATCGGCCGGTACTGCCTTCCCGCGGGCTCCGTCCCGGCGGATGATGCTGCTACGTCGACGTCGCGTGGCCGCAGGGAGTTCTGCGGTGGGAGTGGAACCACCTCACCACCGGGACCCTTCGGATGTCCGAGTCCTGGTGTGACACGATTGGCGGGGGGCGCTGACCGGCACTGATCAACAGACCCGACCGACAGGCCGGCAGACCGCCTGGGCAGGTTCGAGTTCGGAGGTGGCTGTGACCGCGTCGTCGCCGCGGTGGGATGCCGCGTACGTCTCGGCTGCGCCACCGCCGTGGGACATCGGTCGCCCGCAACCTGCGTTCGTGCGGCTTGCCGAGGCTGGCCTGCTATCGGGGCGGGTTCTGGACGCTGGGTGCGGAACCGGTGAGCACCACCTCCGCAGGCCCGGCGACCCCCGTCGCCACGGCGCGCGAGCCCGAGCCCATCCCGGCCGTCGTGGGGCAGATGTGGGCGACGACTGACGTCACCATCCGTTCCGGGCCGTCGGCCGGTCAAGACCGCATCGGCAACCTCGAGGCCCTCACGCGGGTCGGCATCACCGGTGTGACCACGGTCGTGCACACGGTTGGGTGTGACAGAGGAAGCGGTGCTCAGCGGGCCGCGCGGAGGCACTCACCGTCCGCTCGTGCCGCGAGTAGCGCGGCGAGTAGCGCGGCAATACGCTTCTGCCGCCGTCCGCGCGGGACGCACGACCATCCCGTAAAGCAATCTGTGCCGAGGGTCCCCATTGATGCGCTGCCGCCGCTGGCGGCCTGGCCTCAGGTCCTGCGGATGGTGGCAAGCCAGGCGAGGGCGGTGTCGGGGCCGAATCCTGGATTGAGTTCGAATTCGGCTCGGCGCGATGTCCTCGACGGCCCAGCCGTTGGCGAAGCTTTCCCTGATCTCTTCCTGGCGTACCCGGCGCGGGCCCTGGCTGCCGGGTTGGCGGTCGCTGAAGCACATCAGGTAGGCCGTGCCGCCGACGCAAAGGATCGACGCCAGGCCGACCACGTAGCGCGCACGCTCCTCGTCGTCGTACACGTGGAACAGGCCACTGTCGATGACGATGTCGAAGGTCTTCCCCAGCCGGTCCAGCGTCAACGCGTCGGCCACGTCGAAGCCGGCGGCGACGCCCCGCTCGGCCGCCTTGCGGATCGACCGCAGGATCGCCGTGGACGAAACATCAACGCCGAGGGCATCGGCCCCGTGGGCCGCTGCGAGCAGGATGACCCGACCGGGAGAGAGAGTTCGTGCCCAGAGATCGTCACCGCGCGGAGCCCGTCAGGCACCCCCTCCTCGTCTCCCGCGTCAGATTGCCCGTCCGGCCGCCGGTGTCGGTGCGGCGCTGCCGGCCTTGGCCCTGGTCCTCACCCTCTGGCCGAACACCACCCTCTGGCCGAAGACCGGCTCGGCTCCGGGCGGCGCGGCGGTCGCCACTGCCGACGACCAGCGGCGGGACGCCGCACTGGCTGCCAACGCCTCCGTGCCGCCGCGGCCTTGAGGACAGAGGAGAGGGCCAGCCGGGACAGGACCAAGAGCGGCTGGACCCAGGTGAGCCGAAGCCCTTGCCTGCAGGCGTCCATCATGGTGTTCGTGATCGACCGGAAGCGGACCGACCAGGTCATCGACAACGTGATCCGGCCGAACCTCGGTCTGATTATCCGCCGCCCTTGCGACGGAACTGACGCTGGGTGGGGCCGGCCCGTGGGCGACAGGGTTCCGGCGTAGTTGTGATACGTCCGTCTTGGGGTGGTTGCAGCGCAGCCTGATTCGACCGAAGTCATGGGATGTCTTGCCGGGCACGTCGCGGGGAAGTCATGGAGTTGATCACAGGCTCTATGACTGGAGTGCGACGCGCCCGGGCTGCGCATTGTCGCGCGCGGGGGCGCGTGTCCGCTCAGTCCAGTGGAATCGAGCGAAGGCGAGAGCGCGGTGGCGGAGTAGATGAACGGCCCGGCAGCATCAACCAAGGCCTCGATGTCGCGCCAGCGGCTGATCACCGAGCTGCTCCCAGGTGGACCGCGCCTCCGCGCCGGCGAGAGTCACCATGCGGGCGCCGGCGTCGCGGACGGCCTGGATCTCCCGGAGGTTGACCGCAATGTTCGCGTCCCGCGTGATGATCAGCCAGCCCTGCGCGGTCACGGCCGGGATCCAGTCCACGTCCAGGACAGCCGTCGAGGCGATCGGACACGCGGGACGGGTCCGGCGGTGAATGGTGCCACCGGGGTCGCCCGGGTAGGTCACGTCACTGCGGAGCTGGACGAGGATCCGGCAAGGCCCAGGACGTCGGCGTCCAGGTAGAAGCGGACGCTCGCCGGCCGGGCGAGCCGGTCACGCGGCCCGGGCGGAGCTCTCGTAGCTCAGCGCCCAGCGCACGTCCGAAACGCTCAGCCCGAACGCCTCGGCGATCTCGTGGACGTCCTCGCCGGCCTCGTCGTGCTCCCACAGCACCTCGGCGCTCATCCCCTTGATCGCCGGCTTGCCGAACCGCACGTCCGGAGCCATCCGCACCGGCGAATTCGGGTCCTCGTGCGGGCGCCACGCCGCCGCGATGTCACCGTCCCACGTCACCCGCTCCAGGAACCGCTGCGACGGCGCTGTGAGGATCAGCTGCCCGCGGACCTCCGCGACCAGGCAGAACTCCGGATCGAGACCCACCTCGTCCTGCGCCCGCAGCACGAGCTCGCGGCCCACGACGTACGGTCGCCGGTCGGCCAGCGGGTACGGACGCCGTACCGGTCGCGGAGCAACTCGATGAACGCCAACTCGGCCATCGGCACATTGAGGTCCCGCCGGTACTGACGCAGCAGGGCCGCCTCGACAAACTCCGCCCAGGTCACCGCCCGCGAGTTCGTCGCCTCCGTCCGCAGGATTGGCCGGTAGGTGCGGCCACGCCGTACCCCGCCGTCGAGCCAGTAGTGCAGCGTCCCCTGGGCAACACCCAGCAGCCGAGCCGCCTCCGCCTCGGCGAACATCTCCCGCTCAAGCACGCTCACGCTGGTCATCACCCGCCAGTCTGCCAGCCGGCACCCACAGACCGCCGCTACGCCGCACACCCAACCCGGGCCGCGACAGCTCGTGACCGCCGATGCGCCGCATCAACGCGAAGGGAGACACCTCGAGCAGCCCAGGGCGACGGCGGCCAACGGTCGCGCCACGATCGATGTTACGTTCGTTCACGAACAAAGCGGCGGAGGAGTCCGAACACGCCGTGACCTGAGCAGACGCCAGTGCCCCCGGGAGCCGGCATGAGGCTTGAACTCGGGGTCGCAGTTCGGGCGGAACCGCAGCTGCGGGCGCTTCCCGGCCTGCTGCAGACGGTGGCGCTGGTGCGGACCCGGCCGGTGACGAGGCCCGAGGCGAGGATCCATTCGCGAGTTCCTCCTGATTTCGGTCGATGTCGGCGCTGCTCGCCCATGCGCCGGTGGAACCCGGCCTAGGGTCGATGACGTCAGCTAGACGCGGCGGGGGCCGGTCGAGGGCGGCGGGGGTCGCCACTGGGTGCGGTGATCGTGGGGCCGCTGATTCGGTCCGATCGATCGTCAAGTGGTGCAAGGGTGATGAACGCCAGTGAATGAGGCAACGCCGCCGCAATGGGTCCGGACCCGTACGGTCGGCACCAGATGCGGTACTGGGACGGGTCTGCCTGGACCGAGCATGTCGTGGACGACAACCTCCCGAGCCGCGACCCGCTGGTCGTGCCGCCCAAGACGTCGCACGGCGTCGCCGCGGGCTCCTTCGATGCGGCACGTTCGGGCGACACGGCAGTCGGCGAACATCTGCCCTCGGGGAGCGGGTCCGCGTTCGGATCGCGGCAGCCTCTCGGCGCGATGCATGGGGTAGCTGCGAGTCATGCTGCCCCCTCGGCCGAGCCGAAGCCGTTGATGTCGGGGAAGATGCATGCGCTGCTGGCGCTGTTTACGTGTGGACTGTGCTGGCTGCTCATCGCACCGGCCATCTACTGGCTGCGCAAGGGGGCCTACAAGCCCGCGGCGGCCTGGGTGACAGCGTGGGTGCTGCTACCCCTACCCAGACGTGCGCTTTGCCGCCAGAACCTGAGGCAGGAGCCCGGTGCGGGTAGTCCTGCACACCGGGATCTGTGCGGGGGGCCGCCCGTAAGGGCGATCCCTACCGCGACTCTTCGCTGGAGG
>CAVVRA010000007.1:0-488355 GCA_963750565.1 uncultured Actinomycetota bacterium
CTTCTTGCCCGTGCGGCCATCCGGCTGGCCGGAAAAGAGCCTCTTCCTCTGCGATAAAGACCGCGTACTTTCATTCGATGATTCCTTCTATGCCAATCCCGTTTACCCGATCGATTCCTATCCAAGCTGCTGCGGTTATTGATCTTATTCGGCCGGATAGGTGTTGGTCTGTCCTTTATAAAGCTAGATTTATATGAAGGTAGATTTACCGCTCCTGGGGTTGAAATCCTTCTTTGCGTTATGTGCGGTATTTCCTGGGATGCTTAATCTCTTGTCATCTTAATCATTCTTGATTTGAAGCCGTTTATTCGATTCCCGCCGCCTCCACCAGACTTCGCTTCGAAAAGCCCTTTAGCTTCGGGACTTTTGTTTTTTGACAAGTCCATTTTACAGTATGGTTGGGAGCCTTAATTTTGCCAGGGGAGGGAGGACAAAAGATGAAAAAAACGATTGTGATTATCTTCTTGGTGGCCGCAGTCTTGATGATATGGAGTTGTGAACCGAAATTGGAGGGCAGTTGGATTAGGCTACACGGAACTGTAGCTGACTTCCAAAAGGATAGGGAAGAATGTGTTAATCAAGCGAAGAAAGAAACAAAGGAGAATTTTGCCCTCCTGTTCTCAAAGTGTATGCAGTCAAAGGGGTATTATTTGGGAGAAAATCCTTGATAAAGATAAAAAGAGGTAATGGGGTCAGACTCAAATATTGACATTTCTTTTGGTTTCCAGTAGGTTGTCTTTATGGCGAGGAAGCCGAGAATAGAGCTACAAAAATTATTCGTACTCCTAGAAGGACAGGATCTCAATCATTAAGTCTGACCCCCACCTAACTAGTACAACAGGTTTTTGCAAGCACGGTTCAACAGTGCTAAAATAGCACCAAGTTTCTCAAGTCTGAGAGGGGTAAAATGAAGCCTTTTAAGCATATAGACGCCAGAACCATCAATGGAGCAATAAAGCTCAAGAGCAAAGGCAAGACTAAGCTGATTGCCGGGCGGGGTCAGACCTTCTCGGGATATTGAAGGATAGAATTCTCCCTGAGTATCCCGAGACCGTAGTCAATATCAAGATCAATCCCGCATACTGGATTATATTAAAGAGGATGCTATGGGACTCAGAGTAGGTGCCCTGACCGTAAGTTCTGCAGGACCATCGCCAGCTCTCCCATAATCAAGGGAAAGTATAAGATACTGGCTGAGGCGGCTGAAGCGGTGGCGCTCCACCATCCGTACAGTGGGTACTCTCGGTGGCAACTTGTGCCAGGATGTGCGTTGCTGGTACTACCGGTCCCCACACCAAATAGGCGGACGCATCGATTGCTATCTGAAAGGCGGCAAAGAGTGCTATGCCATGACCCGGGAGAACCAGTACCGATTGATTTTGGGGGGATGGGGTTTCTGAAACGCCTCTGTCAGTCAGCCTGTCCCGGTCACGTAATCATATCTAACTACCTGGGTCAAATTAAGGGAGGGTAATCTCATTGAAGCTGCCAGGGCCCTTCTTAAAAATAATCCGATTCCGGCCATTACGGGCGGGTCTGTCCCCATTTCTGTGAACAAAACTGCAACCGTGGTAATTTTGATGAGTCTTTATCAGTCAGGGATATTGAGAGGTTCGTTGGCGACTATATTCTGGATAGAGCGGATGAAGTCATCGAAAAACCCGGCAAAGAGCACGGGCAAGAAGGTCGCAATCATCGGCTCCGGTCCGGCTGGTCTTGCGGCGGCTTACTACCTCAGGTTAGCGGGACATCGCGTTACTGTTTCGACCGCATGGAAGAGGCCGGAGGACTGCTAAGGTATGTGATTCCGTCGTACAGGTTGCCGAAGGATGTCGTAAGACGCACGGCAAAAGTGCTTGAGGAATATGGGGATTGACTTGGCGGATCTGCGATGCCAACCTCGCTCTGGACCCGGACGAGCTGGTGGGTCCGGACGCCGAAGGGGGCGTCCTCGTCGTCCCGACTCCGGGGGCCTGACTGTGTCGGCGCTCGGGATCAGGCTCTCGGTGCTGGCAGGTCCCACCGTGCCGGTGCCGCTGCCCGCTGACACGACCGCACGGCTGCGCTCGGTGCAGGTCACCGAGACCGACGAGGAACGGTCGGTCTTCACCCTGACCCTGGACGGCGGCCGGTCCGGACCGACTGGCGCCCTGGACGCCCCGCTGCTGACCGGTTCGCCGCTCGGGGTGGGGGCCAGGGTGGTGCTGGTGGTCACCGCCGGCGTGGTACCGACGATCCTGATGGACGGCATCGTCACCACGGTCGAGCTGATGCCGAGCGACGAGCCGGGCGGCGCCACGCTCAGGGTGACCGGTGAGGACGTCTCGCTGCTGCTCGACCGGCAGGAGAAGGACGCCGAGTGGCCGGCCCTGGACGACTACCCGCAGGTGCTGGCGATCCTGGGACCCTATGCGACACAAGGGATCGTGCCGATGGCGATCCCACCGACCGACATGGACCCACCGCTGCCCATCGAGCGGATACCCACTCAGCACGGCACCGACCTGGCGCACCTGACGACGCTCGCCGCAGCGCCACGGCTACGTCACCTACGTGATCCCGGGACCGCTGCCGGGCACCAGCACCTTCTACTGGGGACCACCGGTGCGGGTCGGCCTGCCGCAGCCGGCGATGTCGGTCGACCTCGGCCCGGTCACCAACGTCGTTGCGCCGCCACGGTTTCGCGTCGACTCGCTCACCGGTCACCACCGTCGAGGGCAGCGTGCAGGATCCGGCCACCGGCACGGCCACCCCGGTCGTGGCCACGGCGAGCCTGCGCCCGCCGCTGGCGGCGGCGCCGCTGTGGGTCACCCAGGCCGGTGCGCTGCGCAGCCAGCGGTTGCGCGACGAGCGGCACCGGCGCCACCACCGCCCTGGCCCGCGCGCAGGCCCAGGTGGACCGCTCGATCGACGCGGTGGTCGGCGAGGGCGAGCTGGACGGCGCCCGGTACGGCGCGGTGCTCCGCCCGCGCGGCCTGGTCGGGATGCGCGGCGCCGGCTGGTCGCACGACGGGCTCTGGTACGTGCGCCGGGTGGAGCACAACCTGGCACCGGGCTCGTACCGGCAGCTGTTCACGATCGCCCGGGAGGGGTACGGCTCGACGGTGCCGGTGGTGCTGACGTGAACGTTCTTCGGCAAGTACCGCGGCGCCGTGGTGAACAACGTCGACCCGATGAAGCGCGGGCGGGTGCAGGTCAGCGTGCCGGCGGTGCTCGGCGACGGCCGGCTCAGCTGGGCCGAGGCCGTGCGTGCCGTACGCCGGCGACGGGGTGGGGTTGTTCGCCGTGCCGCCGGTCGGCGCGAACGTCTGGGTCGAGTTCGAGGGCGGCGACCCCGACTACCCGATCCTGGCCGGCTGCTTCTGGGGGCGGGCGAGGCTCCCGGCACCGGGCTGCCGACCACCAAGGTGCTGGAAGACCGACGGCGATCACGATCACCTGCGAGCGACCTGCCCGGCGGCGGCGGGCTGACCATCGAGGTCGGGTCGCCGGCGGTGCACGGTGCCGATGAAGATCTCCTGCACCTCCGCCGGCATCGAGCTGACCATCGGCGCCGCCAAGCGTGAAGCTCATCGCCGGCCTCGGTGTCGATCAACGACGGCGCGCTGGAGGTGATCTGATGGCCGGTTCCTGGTGCAGCAGGGCGCCACCGTGCTGTGCGCGCACGGCGGGCAGGCGCAGCCCACCGCGCCCAACCCCCGGGCTCAGCGCTCTCCGGCGCGGCGGCGGTCGAGCCTTCGCCGGCGCCGTGGACGGTCGCCGGCTGCCCGTTCCCGCCGAACTCGGGCGGGCCGTGCGCGACCGCCACCTGGACCTCAGGGACCATGCGGGTCACCGTCGATGGGGCAGCCGCTGGTGCTGCAGGGCGGGTCGGCGACCTGCGTGCCGACCAGCGTGCCGCCTCACCGTCGGCGCCACCCAGGTGCGGGTGAGCGCGTCATGACCTCGAACCGCGCGCTCGGGCCGTGCGCGCACCTTGCCTTCCCGGTGCGGCTCGACGCGACGCGGCCGGACGGCGCTCGGCCGACGACGAGGACTACCTGCGCGGGCTGGTCGAGCAGGTGCTGTTCACCCGGCCCGGGGAGCGGGTCAACCGGCCCGACTTCGGCAGCGGCGTCGACGCGCCTGGTGTTCGCCCCGGCCGGCGACGAGCTGGCCGCGGCCACCCAGGCCCTCGTGCACGGAGCGCTGCAGACGCTTCCTCGGTGAGCTGATCCGGGTGGAGGCAGGTCGACGGTCGGCGCGGTGGAGTCGACGCTCGAGGTGACGCGTCATCTACCGCTCGCTGCGCGCCCCGGTCGACGACCCGCGCCGGGTGATCCAGGTCTCCGGCACCACACCGGGCGTGGGCAGCTGATGACCACTGTGCCGCTGACCACTGTGCCGCTGACTGCGTTCCAGGCGGCATCGACCGCGACGCCCGCCGGGCCATGGTCGAGGGCCGGCGACGACCTCGAGGGCATCGACTTCGTCGAGGTGCTGTCGAACCACGTCGGCACTCCGGGCCACGTGGCCGGCGCGCCGGCGCAGCGGACCCTGCTGGTGCATCTGCTGAACGGGATCGGCGGCGGGGTACCGGCCGGCATCCGGGCCGGCCGGGTGGCCATCACCGGCGGGGTGCGGGCCGACCCGCGGGTCAACCCGGTCGGCGTCGAGTGGGCCTTCCCGGCGCTGGCGGTCGCGGGAGCCCCCGTGGACGGCCTGCCGCCCGAACCGGGCCTGCCCGGGGTGAGCCCGGCCGACCGGCAGCTGGTGGACGGCGCTCTGCCGGGGCCGGCGCTCGCCCGGGGCCGGGTGCTCGTGGTGCGCACCTCGTCCAGCGGCGACAGGTCGACCTACGTGCTGCACCTGCTCGGCGAGGGTGGCACCGGCGTTCCGGACGGCTTCGACGCGCCGCTGGCCCAGGCGCCGTTCACGCTTCACCGTCGACTGCCCGAGCGACCTGGACTGCGCCGAACCCGAAGTCGTCGAGCCGGTTCCAGGTGGCTCACCGGTGCTGGACTACCTCGCCCGGGACGCCGAGGCACTGCGCACCCGGCTGCTCGACCGACTGGCTGCCCTGGTGCCCGGGTGGGCGGACCGCAGCGCGGCCGACCCGGCGGTGATGCTGGTCGAGCTGTTCGCCTATCTGGGCGACCGGCTGGCCTACTGGCAGGACGCGGTGGCCGTCGAGGCCTACCTGGGCACCGCCCGACGGCGGACCTCGGTGCGCCGGCACGCCCGGCTGCTCGGCTACCGGGTGCACGAGGGCTGCGCGGCCAGGGTGCTGCTCGCGCTGGCCACGGACACCGCGCTCACTCTGCCGGCCAGGGCCGCGCTCTGCGACCGGCCACCGGGCGGCGACCTGCTGCCGGTCCAGGCCCACGAGCTGGGCGCCGTGGTGGCCGAGACGTGCACCGACGCCGAGCTGCGGCCGGCGCGCAACGCCGTTCCGCTGCACGCCTGGGGCGACCCGGACCACTGCCTGCCCGCGGGCGCGACCAGCGCCTTCCTGGCCGCCCCCACCGGCGTCGGACCCGACCTGGCCGCCGGGGACCTGCTGGTGCTGGCCGACTGCCCGGCCGGGCTGCCCGACCAGGCGGCGCTGGGCGACCCGGCGCTGCGGTTCGCGGTGCGGCTGAGGGCCGATCCCGTCGTCCATGTCGACGCACTGGTACCCGGGACCGACGTGCTGGAGGTGCGCTGGCACGCCGAGGACGCGCTGGCCCGCCCGCTCACGGTCAGCGAGCCTGGCCCGGGCGGCGCCCCCGCCGTCCGCGCGGTCGCCCTGGCCAACATCGTGGTCGCCGACCACGGCGCAGGAGTGGACTGGGAGCCGCTCGACCCGCCGCAACCCGAGGCGTCCGGCCCTTACCGGCCACGGACGGCGCGGACTGGGCTGGCCTTCGCCGAGCCGTTCGACCGGGACGCAGCGGCCGTGCGGCCGGCGGCGGCGCTGACCGTGACCGACCCGCGCGCGGCGCTCGCCCAGCTCACGGTGGACGACGGTCAGCGGTTCTGGCAGCCCCGTCCCGACCTGATCGCCAGCGCCCGGCTGGACACCCACCTGGTGGTCGAACCCGAGGCGGACGGCGTGGCCCGGTTGCGGTTCGGGGACGGCGTGACCGGGCGGGCGCCGGGCGAGTCGACCCACACCGCGCGGTACCGCCTCGGCGGCGGTGCGGGCGGCAACGTCGCTGCGGGCCGGCTGGTGCACTGGCTGCTGCGCGCCGACGGCACCCCCAGCACGGTGTCCGGCGCGGTGCTGACCGCCTGGAACCCGTTGCCGGCCGGGGGCGGCGCCGACGCCGAAGATCTGGACGCCGTCCGCCAGCTCGCGCCGACGGTGCTGCGCGGGGATCGCGGCCAGCTGCGCGCGGTCACCTCGCCCGACTACGCGGCCGCGGCCCAGGAGATCAGCGGGGTACAGCGCAGCGTGGCCCGGCGACGCTGGACCGGGTCCTGGTACGCGCAGCAGGTGACCGTCGACCCGCAGGCCGCCCGGGCCGACGACCCGGCCGTCCCGGCGGCGGTCGCCGACCTGCTGGAACTGCGGCGGATGGCCGGGGTGGACGTCGAGTTGGCCCCCCCGGTGTACCTGCCGCTCGACCTGGAGCTGTTCGGCTGCCTCGAGGCGGGCTACCTCGCCGCGGACGTCGAGCGGCAGCTGCTCGACGCGCTGTCGGCCCGGGTGCTGCCGGGCGGGGGCACCGGGTTCTTCCACCCCGACCGGTTCACCTTCGGCCAGCCGCTGCTGCTGAGCGACCTGGTCGCGGCGGCGATGGCGGTGCCGGGCCTGGCTCGGGTCGAGGTGCGCCGGTTCGCCGGGCTGGGTGCCGCCGGCGCGGTCAGCCGGGCCAACCTGGCCACGGGCAGGATCGGCGCCGGCCCGCGCGAGGTGCTGCGCTGCGACAGCGACCCGAACAACCCCGAGGCGGGCCGGGTCGACGTGGTGCTCGGGGGTGGGTCATGACGGCGCAGGACCTGACCGGCAGCAGCGGCACAACCAACCCGCCGGGGCAGCCGCGGCTGCGCCGCCGCGTCGACACCCACGCCGGTGCCCTGGCCCGGATGCACGCGGACCTGGCCGACCCGCGGCACGACCGGGCCCTGCGCAGCCTGGCCGCCCAGGGCAGCGACGAGATCGCGGTCGCGCTGCTCGACACCTGGGCCGTGGTCGCCGACGTGGTCGCCTTCTACTCCGAACGCATTGCCACCGAAGGGTTCCTGCGGACGGCGACCGAGCTGCGCTCGGTGCGGGAGCTGGCGCGCACCCTGGGGCATGCCCTGCGCCCCGGGGTGGCGGCCCAGGCCGACCTGGTGTTCACCGTGGAGACGGCGCCCGGTGCCCCGCAGACCGTGACCGTCCCGGCCGGCACGCCGGTGCAGTCGGTGCCCGGCCCGGGCCAGGTGCCGCAGACCTTCGAGACCTCGGCCGAGCTCGAGCTGCGCGGGGTGTGGAACACCCTGGCCGTCCTCGACGCCACGCCGCAGAGCCTGACCCGGGGCACCAGGACCCTGTGGCTGCGCGCGGCGGCGGGCACCGTCAAACCGGGTGACAGCCTGCTGATCCGCGGCGTCCGAACGGGTTTCGGCACCAGCGAGCAGCGGCAGGCGCGCCGCGCGGTGTCCGTGACCCTCGCCCCGGACGGTCTGGAGGGCTGGGTCGAGGTGACCCTCGACGAGGGCATCGGGGTCACCGGGCCCGGGTTCCCGGCGGTGCTCGACGAGATCCACGTCGACGCTTTCGCCACCCGGGCACGGCTGTTCGGCTGGAACGCCCCGGACCCGAACCTGCTGGTCGTCGACGGGGTGGGGCCGCCGGGTGCATCGGACACCGACTCCGGCACCGGGGTCTTCTACGAGTGGGACGGCTACCCGGTCACCTCGCCGCTCGAGGTCGACGGCGAGCACCCGGCCCTCCTGGACGGTTCGTGGCTGGTGCTGGCCCAGGGCGAGGAGCGCGAGCCGTACCTAGTGAGCGAGGTGGTGCCGGACGGCGCCGCGAAGTGGACGCTGAGTGGCCCGACCACGCTCGTGACCCCTGACCCGACAACGGGTTTCGACATCGTTCGACCGGCGGCGAGCCAGGGTCCTGTGCGCCTCGGCGGAGCTGGCCGGAGCGCAGGAGCCCGACCTGCGGGCACTCACCGGCCGCCTGGTCACGGTGGCGGCCACCGACCCGCCGCTACCACCCGAGCGCCGGGTGGTGCTGCGCGGGACGGACTTCGAGACCGGTTCCGACGCGGTGGAGTCCGCGACGGTGCTGACCTGCACCCTCGACGACGACGGCGCCACGATGACCCTGGAGCTGGCCGCCGACCTGACCAGATCCTTCTCCCGCCAGGGCCTGCAGGTCCTGGCCAACGTCGCCGGCGCCACCCACGGGGAGAGCGTGCAGCAGGTGCTGGGCAGCGGTGACGGCCGGACCTCGTTCGCCACCTTCCGGCCCCGGCGCGGCCCGCTGACCTACGTGCGGGACACCAGCCCGGACGGCGCCCGGGCCGAGCTGACCGTGCGGGTGGACGGCGTGGCCTGGACCGAGGTGACCTCGCTCGACGAGGCGGGTCCCGACGACGGCGTCTACGCCGTCCAGCACGAGGAGGACCCCGCCGGCACGGCCCGGGTGCGGATCGTGACCGGGGACGGGGTGCACGGCGCCCGGCCGCCGTCCGGGCCCGAGAACGTCACCGCCACCTACCGGGTTGGCATCGGGGCGGACGGAGCGGTGGACGCCGACCACCTCACCCTGCTGCCACGGCGTCCGTTCGGGGTGCGCTCGGTGACCAACCCGTCGCCGACCCGGGACTGGGCCCCGCCGGAGACGATCGAGGAGGCCCGGCTGAACGCTCCGCTGCGGGTGCGCACCCTCGACCGCGCGGTCTCCGTCACCGACCACGAGGACCTGGCCCGCGGCTACGCGGGGGTGGGGCCGGCCCGGGCCGACCTGGTCTGGGACGGCCGGGTGCAGCGGGTGCTCGTCAGCCTGCTGGCCACAGCGGCCACCACCCCGAGCGCCGGCCTGGTCAGTGATCTGCGGGCCACACTCGAGGCGGCCCGCGACCCCGGCTGCCCGCTCGACGTGCTGGCCGGGGAGCCGACCTGGTTCGGGGTGCGGGTGGAGGTGGCCCACGACCCGGCCTTCGAGCGCGAGGGGGTGCTGGCCGTGGTGCAGGTGGCGCTGGCGACGGCGTTCGGGGCCGGCGTCCGTCCGTTCGCGGCGTCCGTGACGTCGTCCGGGGTGTTGGTCGTGGTCCGGGGGGTTCCGGGAGTGAGCGCCTGCACGATGCCGCGGCTGCTGCCGGTCGCCACGCTGCCGGCTCCACCGCTGCCGCCGGTTCTGCCGCCGGACCGGTTGGCACGAGACGTGCTGGCCGCGCTGCCCGGCCGCTGGGACGGCGTGCCGCTGCCGGCGCAGCTGCTGGCCCTGGCACCCGGTGGCGTCGAGCTCGGGGAGATGCCGATATGAGCACCAGCGCGTACTCCAGCGCCGCCACCCAACGCAACGGGCGGGCGACCGAGCGGGTGCTCGACCTGCTGCCGGTGCACGTGCGGGCCCGCGACGAGCAGACCGGCGGGCTGCTGCGGGCCCTGGTCGAGGCGGTCGCCGTCGAGCTCGACGTGCTCGAGGGCGACATCGACGAGCTGTACGCCTCGTGGTTCGTCGAGACCTGCCCCGAGTGGGTGGTCCCTTACCTGGCCGACCTGCTGGGGGTGCTCGACCTGCCACCGGACGTCGCCGCGCAGGCCGGGGTCAGCCGCCGGGCGTTCGTGGCCAACACCGTCGACTACCGCCGCCGCAAGGGCACCGCCGCGGTCGTCGAGCATGTCGCCCGTGACGCCTCGGGCTGGCCGGCCCGGGCGGTCGAGTACTTCCGGCTGCTGGCCACCACCACACACACCCGGCACGTGCGCCTGGACCGCCCGGCGACGGCGCTGCTGCGTACCCCGGCCGGGCTCGGCGGCCCGCTCGAGCTGGCCGGGCGAGCCGCTGCCCAGGGTGGGCTGGACCACGTGGCGCACACCGTCGACGTCCGCCGGATCGCAACTGGGCGAGGGCGTTACGGCATCGGCAACCTCGGGGTGTTCCTGTTCCCGGACCAGGTGTTCTCCACCGGGTGGGCACCGGCCCGCCCGCCGGGTGGCAGCGAGACGGGCTGGTCGGTGCACCCGCTGGGCCACCGGACGCCGCTGTACACGCCGCCGGCCACCGAGGCGGCGATCGAGCACCTGGCGACCGAGGCCGACCTGCCGCTGCCGCTGCGCCCCCGGCGGCTGCTGGCCCTGCTCACCGCCGCCCGGCAGGCGGCGGCCGGCGGCGAGCTGGCGGGTCCGGCCGCACTGGCCGCCGCGATCCGGGACGCCCTGCCGATCGGGGTGCGGGTGAGCGGCGAGGACCTCGACCCGCACCGGCTGCGGGTGTGCGGGCTGGAGGACCTGGCCCGGGCCGTGGACGAGGACCCCGAGTCCGACCCGGAGGCGCCGCTGCCCGGCTGGCAGGTGATGATCGATGCGGTCCGGGGCCGGCTGCACACGTACTTCGGCGGCGTGGCAACCGATCCGGTGGGGTCGGCTCAGGCGCCGGCGCTGGCGGTGCGGCACAGCTACGGCGCCGCCGCCGAGGTCGGCGCCGGCACCCACGACCGGACCGGGGTGCACGAGGACGCCCTCGCCACCGACCCCTACCGCGGCGACCCGGCCCGGGGCGGTCCCGGGGTCACCGGCCAGCGGGCGGTGCTGGCCCGCGATCCGGACGGGCTGGCCGCGCCCACCATCGCGCAGGCGCTTCAGGAGGCCGAAGACGCCTGGGCCGCAGGGGATCTCACCGGTGAGGGTCCGGCCGGCGGCACCCATGTGATCGCGATCGGCGATGACGAGACCTACCCCGGCGACCTCACCGTGCATGTGCCTGCGGCCACCCGGCTGGTGCTGGTTGCGGCCACCTGGGCCGAGCGGGTGCTCGCCGGCGGGGAGGTGCTGCCGCCGCCGCTGGGCAGCTACGACCCGCAGGGTCTGCGCCCTCACCTGGCCGGGACCCTGACCATCACCGGGGACGGCGGCAGCAGCGTCGTGCTGGACGGGCTCGTGGTCACCGGCGATGTGGTCGTCGGCGAGAGCAGGCTGGGCTCGCTCGCGGTGAGCCAGTGCACGATCGCCGGGGCGCTGCGGGTCGGCCTCGGCGCGCCGTCCAATCTCGGGCTCGAGGCCCGGCTGGTGCGCTCGGTGTGCGGGCCGGTGCGGTTCGGCCCGGCGGCGGCGAGCCTTCGGGTCTGCGACAGCGTCGTCGACCCGCGGGCCTTCGGTGAACCGGGTGAGCAGGTGGCGGTGGCCGGGGCAGGGCTGGTGCTCGACGTCCAGGCCTCGACGGTGCGCGGCCGGGTGGCCGTCCGGACCCTGGAGGCGAGCAGCGCCGTCCTGGACGGGCACGTGGAGGTCGAGCACCGCCAGACCGGGTGCGTGCGGTACAGCTACATCGAGCCGGGATCCCGCGTGCCGCAACGCTTCCGGTGCGTTCCGGACCCGGCGGCCCGGCGGGTCGAGGCGCGGCAGCTCCGGCCCACGTACGCGGCCACCGACGCCGGGTCACCGCAGTACCTGGCGCTGTCCCTGACCTGCCCGCCGGAGATCGCCACGGGCGGTGAGTGCGGTTCGGAGATGGGGGTGCACCACCAGCTGGCCCGGCCGCTCCGGTTGGCGGCGACCGGGCGGCTGCTGGCCCCGTACGCGCCGGCCGGCCTGGAGATCGGGGTGTTCGCCCCGGTGGCGACGGCGATCAGCGGGGCCGGCGGGACCAGCAGCACGAGTAACCCGAGAAGCACGTAGGAGAGCGACAGCCATGCATGCAGACATCTCGCGCAGGACGTTCGACGCGACCGACGGTTACCGGTCGGTGGTGCTGCAACAGGGCCGCGTTCTGCTCGACGCCGACTGGAACGAACAGACCGAGATCACCGCGCACCACGACGAGACGCGGATGCTCGACCTGGTCGGGCGCAGCGGCGGGCAGGCGGCGGCGCCGGCCGCGACCGGGGTGGCCGCGCTGGGTCCGTTCGCCGTGGTCGGGCCGGACGGCGCGGTGCCGGACGACACGTCGTCCCCGGTGGCCTGGACCGGCCTGCGGGTGACCCCTGGGCGCTACTACGTGGACGGCGTGCTTGCCGAGAGCGCCGGGCCGGAGCAGCCGGGCGGGGCGCCGGACGAGCGCGGCTGGCCACTGGACGACCAGCCCTACCTGGTCACGATCGGTTCTGGCGCAACGGCTTCGCCCGGGCTACCCGAACCGGACGGCGCGGCGGACGGCGACCGGTATGCGCTCTACCTGGACGTCTGGACCCACCACGTGACCGCCGACGAGGACCCGGCGCTGCTCGAGCCGGCCCTCGGCGGGCCGGACACCACCACCAGGGCGCGGACGGTGTGGCAGGTGCGCCACGAGCGGCTGGCGGCCGGGCTGCAGGGCGGGCAGTGCTCAGATCTGCACGCCGCGACGGCGGTGCCGCGAGTGGCTCGGCGGATGGTCGCCTCGCTGACCGAGGCCGCGCCGAACGCTGACCCCTGCCAGATCACCGCATCCGGTGGGTACCAACGGCTGGAGAACCAGCTGTACCGGGTGCAGATCCACGACGGATCGTCGGCCGCCTCGGACGGCACCTTCCTCTGGTCGCGCGACAACGGCGTGGTGGTGGCCGGGCTGGCCGGGCTCGAGGTCGTGGACGGCGGTGTGGGGCCGGACACCGGGACCCTCACCCTGGACCGGCTGGGGCGGGACGAGGAGCTGTCCTTCGCCGCCGGGCAGCTGGTCGAGGTGACCAGTACCGACCTGCAGCTGCGCGGCGTCCCGGGGTTCCTGGCGGTGGCCGGCCCCCCGGTGCTGGTGCTGGACGCGGGCGGCTCGTCGTCCACGCTCGACCTGCCGGTGACCTGGCTCGATACGGCGCCCGAGAGCCGCGAGGCGTTGGGGCGGGCGCCGATCGCGCGGCGCTGGGACGGCGGCCCGACGCCCCTGGTGCCGGACGGCGGCGTGACGGGCGACCCGATCCCGCTGGAGGCCGGGATCGAGGTGGCGTTCCCGGCCGGCGGGGTGGCCGTCACCGGTGACCACTGGTTGGTGCCGGCACGGACGGTCCGGATGACCTACGGGCTGACCCAGCTGAGCGGAACGATCGAGTGGCCGCCCGGCGGGCGCGGGACGCCCGACCAGTCGCCGGTGGGGCCGGTGCATCACCGTGCGCCACTGGCGATCGTGCGCAGGGTCGAGGTTGCGGACGGCGACGGCTGGGTGGTGGAGTCGGACTGCCGGCTGCTCTTCCCGGCGGTGACCGAGCTGACGGCACTGGACCTGCTGGGCGGCGACGGGCAGGTGGCGGTCCCGGGAGCGCCGCTGCCACGCCCGGTCCGGGTGGTGGTTCGGGCCGGTGGACGTCCGGTGGCCGGGGCGCGGCTCGCGGTCGACCCGGGATCGGGCAGCGTGTCCGGATCTCCGGCAACGGGTCTGGACGGCGTGGCCGCCTTCACGTGGACCCTGGACCCGGGCGGGTCGACCACCCAGGCCCTGCGGATCTGGCGGCTGGACGACCGCGGTGTGCAGGTCGACGCCGCGGTGATCGTCACCGGGCGGCTCTGTCTCGCCGAGCTGAGGCTGCTCGGGGGTGACGGCCAGGAGGTGCGCGAGCCGGGACAGACTGTGCCGCAACCGGTTTGGGTGGTCGCCGACAGCGCCTGCGGACCACGGGCGGGGGTCGAGGTGACCGCGGTCGCGAGCGCGACCACCACGGCGGTCGGCTTGGTCGCCGAGGCCGTTGCGGGGGAGCCGACCCCCGGCTCCCTCAACGGGACCGGCGCACAGTCCAAGGTCGCGGCGACGACCGGGCGGGACGGCGTGGCCGCCTTCTGGTGGCAGCCGGGGGTGGATGCGAAGCTCACGTCGGCGACCCTCGACGTGTTCGTCGACGGCGCCCCGGCCGGGCAGATCAGGGTGTCGGCCCAGCTCGACCCGCCGTCCGCCGTCATCGGTGGGGTACGCGTCGAGAAGGCGATCTTCGGGACCGGCCGTCCGTTCCTCAACGACGCCCTGGTCGCCTCCCGTGACCTGGCGTCGGGCATCGTGCTGGGTCTCGACGCGCCGGTGCTCCCCGAGTCGGTGAAGGGCAAACCCGTTGCCCGCGTGGTGCTCGAGCTGCCATGGCCACTCGGCGCGGACGGCCTGTCGTGGGTCGGCGGGCAGGGAATCGCGGGTGAGGTGGTGGGGTTCCGTGACGTCCAGCTCGCCGCCGAGCTGGACTGCGACGGGCGCTCGATCACCTGGTCGCCGACCCCGGCCGTCGTCAAGTGGGTGCAGGACGTGCTATGGGACGTGCTGGCGCGGCACGGCTGGGACTTCCCGCTGATCGGCCGGTTCACGGTCGACGGCTGGGCGGTGGTGGCTGTCGACGAGCGCGGCGGGCACCTCAACGGGCATGCCGTCACCGAGATGGTCAACGGCCGCACCGAGGTGCGGCTGCCGACCGACGCCGCGGTGACCGGCGGGGAGTTCCGGCAGTGGTTCCGGCTGGTCCGCGGCGGGCTCGGCGGTCGGCTGGTCGAGGTGCCGAACGTCGCGGGTCGAACCCAGGCGGTCGCCGTCCGGCTGATCGAGGGGGCGGGTCTCGCCGTCGCCGAGGTGCGGGAGGAGCGTGACGAGCTCGTCCGCGCCAAGCTGGCGCTGCGCACCGAACCCGAGGCCGGCTCCGCGGTCGAGGAGGGCAGCAAGGTCGCCCTGGTGATGTCGCTCGGGCGGGGCTGAGTGATGAGCCGGCGAGCGGCGGCTGACGACGCCCGGCGGGTGGCGATCAGGGGAATGGGTAGGCAAGCTGGGGGCACGCCGCTGGACCCGACCACCCGCTCGATGATGGAGGCGAGGTTCGGTCACGACTTCGGCCGGGTGCGGATCCACGACGACGCGGTGGCGCAGACCAGGGCTGCTGCCGACGGCGCCCGGGCCGTGACCGAGGGGGACGACGTCACACTCGGTGCAGGTGCAGCCAACCCTGGTGCCCGGAGCCGGACGCTCGCGCACGAGCTGGCCCACGTCGTCCAGCAGGGCCTGCCGGGACCGACTGCGTCGGTGAGCCGGGTCGAGGCGGAGGCCGAGACGGCCGCCGCCCGGGTGACCCGCGGGCAGCCGGCGGCCCTCGGGTTGCGGGCTCCGGCCGTGCCGCTGTTCCAGGACGAGCGGGCCAACGAGTCGGACCGCCAGCGTGGGACCGGACGGACGCTGCTCTCTCCGGACCTGGGCCGCCTCACCGGGCGGCAACGGACCGACGGCGGGCTGGAGCCCGGCCAGCTGGTGAACCGAGCCGACACCGAGGCGATGCTGCAGTCGGAGATCGCCGACCTGCGCCCGGACATCCCGGAGTGGACCGACACCGAGGCGATGGCCGGCTTCGACAGCTGGTTCTACGGGGACCCCAGACGGTTCGACTTCCGCGGCCACGAGATGGACGGCTGGGAGGTGAACTACTACTTCGTCAGCATGGCGATGGCCCACCAGGGCTGGGACTGGAACGAGACCCAGACCATCATCTGGACCTGGAACAGCAGCCAGTCGATGGGTTTGATCGCCGGCGGCGGGGACATGACGCCCGAGATGTGGTTCGCCGCGGAGCAGGGCTTCCGGGACGAGCAGGCCCGGATGGCGCGCGAGGCGCTCGGCGGTGCGGGGTTCGACGCCTTCAAGACCCCTGCGACTCCCCCGTCGGTCGGTGCGGGCGGGCCGTCGATGGCTCCGACGCCGCCATGACCGTGGTGGATCTGCCGCCTGGCGCGTGGTGGATCTGCCGGGCCTGCCGGGCGCCCTCCGGCGATGCTCTTGGTGCCGTTCTCCCCCACCTGGTGGGGGAGACAGCACTCAACCCGGGTCAGTCGTCGAGGACCTGGACGTGCCGCCGGTCGCCGGGACGCAGTGCCCTGACCAGGGACGCGTCAAGTGGCCCAGGACTCGACATCGGAGAAACACCGGGCGTCCCCCCCGTGGTGCTGGTGGGTGGGCAGGCTCAACGCGAGCAGCACGTTGGCGTCGAGCAGGAAGGTGGTCACTGACCAGCCGGGTCGTCGTCCCGATACCGAGCATCGCATGATCGGGCCACGGCTTTGCCTCGGTGGGAGACGGACGCTCGATGAGTGACGCCGCGGCGGTCAGGTGGCGATCGTCACCGAGGCCCCCGCGGACGGCGCGTGCAGCCGCGCCGTCGTCCAGCGCGGAAGGACCTCGGCGAACCGGGGCAGCGCGCGCGCCGCCACGCCAGCCTCGACGCCGGCCAGCCACGCGGGTGCAGGGTTCCGTAGTGCACCGGAACGGCATGCGCCGCATCGGATCTCGCGACCGCCACGGCCCGCCTCGCCCGGGCCGAGATGACCGGGCGAGAGTCGCGGTCCCCAACCACCGATCGGCACCACGGCGATGTCGATCCGCCGGCCGGCCAGGTCGGTTAGTTTAGGTGGGCCATGTCCGCGTAGAGCGAGGTGTCACCCGCGAACCAGATCGCCAGACCCGGGGCCCGAATCAGGAACCCGTGCGCGTCGTTTGGGCCGGTGCGGCATCGGGCGGGAGGTGTGGTCGGCCCGGACCAGGGACGAACGCCGCGGAGGAGCGGATTGCCTTCCGGTTCGCCTCGCGGTGGGCGGCCGAGGCGATCTCGATCCGGGGCCGCTCGCGGTCCTCGGCGGTGAACGCCTTGATCGTGGTGATGCCGCCGAGTTTGGCCGACAGCGCGCCGGACTGGTCGGCGACCGCTTGGCGGACCCGCACGTCGAGCGGTTCGAGACGGCGCCGGAACAGCAACGAGCCGGCGACGATCACCGGGATCGGCAGGAAGGCGAGAGTGAGCAGGGTCCAGGACGACGCGGCGAACACTGCGCCGACGAACACGACGTTGGGCGTCGTCTGCAGCAGGGCCGGGGCCCCGACGTCCAGGAACCGTTCGAGCTGGGTGACGTCGTCGTTCAGGGTGGCCAGCGTCGAGCCGGCCGGCCGGGCCCCTGCCAGCAGACGTCCAGGTGGCGGACGACGACGACGTCGACCGCCGCTCCGATGATCACCTCGGGGGCGACGTCCGCGATCTTGTTGATGGTCGAGCAGGTGACGGCGGCCACGAACCGGGCCCGGTAGCTGCGGTAGCGGGCCCACAGGGCTCGCAACGGCGGCGCGGCTCACCGGACAAGGATGGGTTGACGAGGCGGAGGCGGTCAGCCGACTCAGCGCGACAAGGCATTGCCGGTCGTCGTCCACGTGTCGAACCAGGCCAGCAGGTCGGGCTGGTTCGACCGGAGCCACTCCGGATCGGTCTGGTACAGCTGGAACGTCTCCGCGAAGAACTCGCTCTCTGGCTTCTCGGTCGAGTACTTCGTGATCGGCTGGATCGCCCTGGCCTTCACGTAGGCGGCGAACGCCCGCTTGGCGACGGTGCCCTCGACGACGTGCCCCAGCTCGTGCACGAAGATCTCCGAGCCCAAGCGAACGTGCCGCCCGAGCCACCCAGGAAGATGCTCGCGCCGACGGCGCCCGGCGCCCTGTCGTAGACCACGACCGTCCTGTTGCTGCCGTTCGTGAAGGTGTTCCCACCGCGGTCCGGCACCTCGTTGACCGCGCCGGCCGCGCCTGCTTCGAGGAAGATGCGTTGCCGGGCCATCCGCACATACCTGACCTTGGCGATGAGCCCGGCGCCGAACGTCTCCAGGACCGCCTCCAGATGGCGCAGCTCCTCGGGCTGAAAGGCTTTCAGGTCCGCCACCTGGTTCTTGGTCAGCCGATGGGTGGTGCGCAGCCGGGTGGCGGCGCTCGCGGCGTCCAGGACTGTGATCTTGTAGTTGGCGGCGAACCACTCCGGCGTGCCGGCCTGCCGGTCCAGCTCGGCGTTCGCCGCGGCTCGGACGTCCTCGACCGTGTCACCGGCAGGCGTCAGGCCTGGGTAGCGGGTGTTCAACCACTTCTTCAGTGAGGCGGGATCCTTTGCGGCAGTGACGTATTCGGCCGATCGGGCGACGTCCAGCCGGCCGGGGTCGACCTGGCCGGCGCCTGTTCCCTGCTCACCGATGCGTTCGACGTCGACGTCGTTCGTGGGCCGGAACCGGAGTGTGTACAGCACCGCTGCCGCCTTGCCCGGGATCGGCAGGATGGCGTCCACCTCGGCGTTGCGCGTCCCTGAGCCGAAGTAGTTGGTGATGGTCACCTTCACGGCGAGGCGTTCCGCGGCGGAGCTGCCCGGCGGAAGGGTGACCGCGCCCAGTGTGTCTCCGAGGGTCGGGTCGGCCACGGCCTGCGCCTCCTCGACGGCGAGGTCGGCATAGTCCTTGTCGCGGAACCCGCTGGGTAGCGTGACCGCTTGCGGCGCAAGGGAACCGAGATAGGTGAACATGACAGTCTGGACGGAGCCGCTCGCGTCCTTGGTGCCGGTCACCTTGTAGGAGGTCTCCCGCGGGGCGGCGCCCTTTCCCTTGACCTTCTCCTGGGTCTTGATCACCTGGTCGAAGGTGGCCGGGGCGAGTCGCTCCACCCAGTGGAAGAGCTGGTTGCGCTCCTGGGGATGGGCGTCCCAGTAGACAGAACCGTCGCCACCGGGAAAGCCCGAGTACCCGTAGGAGGTCAGCTCGGAGCGGAACGACGGACGGGGTTCGGTGCGCACCGGGGTGGCGCCGCTCCCCACGGCCAGGAACTCCAGCTCGACACTGTCCTTCGCGGTCGGGTCGCCCGCCGGGCGAGGGCGGAACGTCGCCCGGTACAGCAGCGTCGGGGCCTGGGGACCACGCTGTGCGATCGTCAGGGTGAGCCGGGTCACGGCGGAGACCGGTCCGGTGGGGCGCACCAACCACAGTCCGGCGAGGACGGCGTCCAGCTCCTCGGAGTTGTCGAACATCCGCTGCGGGATCGGCATCAGCTCGAACCGGCTCTGCACCAACCCCACCCAGTACCTCCCCGCTGCCAGTTTCTCGAGGCCGGCCCGGGTGAGGGGGTGTCCCTTCTCCTCCAGGCGTTCGACGGGCAGCGCGGCCCGGGCGAGCTCATGACCGCTCACCAGCTGCTGCCGCACATGGGTCAGTTCGTGGGCCAGCAGACTCAGCCCCGTCGCCGTCCGCGGCTGGTACGCGCCGATGCCGAACCCCACCCGGCGGCCCACGGTGAAGGCCGCGGCCCCGAGCGAAGCCGCGGCCCGGGCCGCGGCGTCATCCGTATGCACCCTGACCTGACCGAGGTCGAACGCCGCCGTCGCCCCGCTCGGCCTCAGGTGGGGCGCGAGCGCGTCCCGAACCGGGTCGGGCAGCGTCTCGCCCGGCGAGGCGAAGGCGCGCCGGACGGCGTCTGCGGGGTCGAGGTGATGCGCCCGCTCATCGGCAGCGGCGGTCCCGCCCCCGGTCGGCATCGGACCGGCGCCGCCGACGCGGGAGGCGACCTGGTCTGCCTCGCGTTCGTGGTGGCGGCGGGCGAAGTGCATCACGGCTACAAGTCCCCCTGGTCGAGCCCGAGCGCCCTCAGGAACGCCGGAGTCAGGTCCTCGGGCGCGATCCCTGCGCCGGCGAGCACGTCGAAGGTCGTCAGCCACAGCTCCGACCCGGCCGAGGCCTTGTCCAGCGAGTCGGTGCCGAACGTGATCGGAGGCGGGCCCTTGGACGCCGCGTGCAGCTCGCCGAGCAGCTTCCGGTACCCGACGACTCCGCCGGCAAACCCCTCGTTCTCGAGTGCCACGTCGAAGGCCATCTCCTGCAGGAGATGCGGGAGCGCACCATGCTGGTCACCGAGCAGGGCGTAGTCGATGATCACCTCACCCTGCTGGATCACCTGCTCCATGAAGGCGTCATGAGTCACCCCGGTGACCCCCGGCCGTGGCACGATCAGCTCCGCCGGCAAGGACTCGCCGGCCGGCGTCGTGCGCACGACGTAGTGCCGGTCCCCGCTCTGGTACACCTCGGCGATGCCGCGGCCCTTGCCCGTGGCCCACTTCTTGGCGGCCGCGACGTACGCGGCGAGCGCACCACTGTTGTCCTGGACACCCAGGCTCGCCAGCCGGGCGACCTCGGCGGCGTTCTCGGCCTCGGTGACCGAGCGGGCCAGTTCCTGGAGTTTCCTGCCCGCCGCGGTCAGCGCTTCCTTGTTGTGCACCACCGAGAGAACCGCCTCGGTCTGCGCGCGTGCCGCTTCGACATCGACACCCCTGTCCGCCAGCTTCGCCAGCGCAGCATCCCGGCGAGCGCGCAGCGACGTGAGGTCGACCTCGCCGAGTTCCTGCCGCAGGGCCTCGGCGACCTCCTCGGGTGACTTCTGGAGCGGATCGGGCTTCGAGGCGCCCCCCGACCTCCCGGAGGCCGACAGCACCGTGGCCCCCGTGGCGCCGACCGGACCGCCGACCGCGACCTCGGTGCCGGTGGTCGTCAGGGCACCCGCCCCGGCCCGCATCGAGCCGCCGGTGGCGAGAGCCGCCGCCAGCTCGGGTTCGGCGGCCAGGGCCGGCAGGGCGGGCATCCGAACCTTGCCGAGGCGGGTCGCGGACGCCTGCCAGGTGACGATCGCGAACAGGAGGTCGCCCGCGAGATCACCGGCCATCACCGCCCGCTCCTCGTGCGAGGCCGCCATGAACCGGTCGCGCCAGTCGACGAGCAGGGCTACGACGACCTCGGGGAGAGTGCTCCACATCAGCTGGACCTGCAGCACGTCGTCGGTGAAGGGACGGATGAGCTCTTCGTCCGGCTCCCCGACCAGGCCGAGCGCGGCAAGCCGCTCCTGAAGGTCGTAGATCAGGGCCTGGATCAGGTGCCAGGCGACCTCGATCAGCTTCAGGATCACGGTCAGCAGGCCGACGACGGTCTGGACGGCGCTCTCCAGCACTCCGAGCGCCAGGGACATGTTGAACAGCATCAGGTCGGTCATGATCGCGAGGTCCGCGGCGACCAGGTCGATGAGGTAGCCGACGGGAGTCTGCAGCATCGTCGGCAGCGTCGAGGCAGCGATGGCTCGAAGGCCTTGGACGGCGCCCTCGCGCACGGATCGCGCCGTGTCGATCACGTAGCCGAACCCCTGCTTGCGCAACTCCTCCCAGGTCTCCCCCGGGCCGACGTCGACCCCGGCACGCTCGCGGTCCAGGGCTCGCTGCTTCTCGTTGGCGACGTCGGTGCGCAGCGGAAGTCCCTCCATCGGGATCCGCCGGATCAGCTGCGCCGGGGCGGAGCTGATCAGGTCGGCGAGTCCGCCGGACCGCCTCCCCTGCCCACCAGCGGCTTTCGCGTTCTGGACGACGTGTGTCAGCTCGTGCGCCAGCGCGCGGCGCCCCGACATGGTGTCGCGGGACAGCTCGCCCCTGCCGGACACGATGTCGTGACCGGTGGTGAAGGCGCGGGCCTGCAGGTGACGGGCCTGGGCGGCGGCGGCGCCGTCGTCATGGATTCGGACCCGGGAGAAGTCCCAGCCGAACAGCCGTGGCATCTCCTGCCCGACCGGCGAGGGGCTCTGCGATCTGGCCGACGAGGTCACACCGTTGAACGCGGCGGCGACCGCACGCTCTGCCACCCTGGCGGCCTCGACCTCGGTCGGGTCGTCGACCCGGCCCACGGGCGATGCCCGGATTTGCCCACCTGCGGGTGTCACTCGTGCTCCGGCGGGTCGTAGGTCTCACCCAGCTGCGCGCCGGCCGCGGCGCTCATTGCGTTCGGGCGCGGTCGAGCGCGGATGTGGCGCCACGCCCGGTCTTGGCCAGCTCCCACCGCGCCGCCGTCCGAAGGTGCTCCTCGCCGACCTCGCCGGACTCCGCGGCCAGGTAGGCCGCAGTCAGCGCGATCGCGGCGATCCCGCCACCCGGTACGTCGACCGCTGCCAGCCGTCGGCGGTCCACCTCGCCCAGCGGTGTCCCTACCGGGAACGCCTTGTGCCACAACGCTTCCCGCAGCGCCGGATCAGGGTAGGGGAAGGTGATGACCGAGGCAAGCCGCCGGGTGAACGCCGGGTCCAGCGCGCTGCGGGCATTCGTGGTCAGGATCGCCAGGCCGCGGAACGCCTCCATCCGCTGCAGCAGGTAGCCGACCTCGAGGTTGGCGTACCGGTCGTGGCTGTCGCGAACCTCGGAGCGCTTGCCGAACAACGTGTCCGCCTCGTCGAAGAGCAGCACGGCGCCGCCGTCCTCGGCCGCGTCGAAGACGCGGCGCAGGTGCTTCTCGGTCTCGCCGATCCACTTGCTGACCACCTGACTGAGGTCGACGTGCACCAGGTCGAGGTCCGAGGTCGCGGGCGATCACCTCGGCGGCCATGGTCTTGCCGGTGCCGCTCGGACCGGCGAACAGCGCCGTCGTGCCCAACCCGCGCGAGGTGCGCTCGGCGAAACCCCACTCCTGGAGCACCGTGACCCGATGCCGCACCGCTGCGACCAGCGCCCGCAACTGGGCGACCAGCGGCTCCGGCAGCACCAGGTCGTCCCAGTCAGACCGGGGGGTCACCACCGTGGCCAGCGATCCGAGGCCGGTCCGGGCGCGGCGGCGGCACGCCTGCCACAACTTCTCGCCCGCGGCGACGTCTCGGGCTGCGACGTCGGCGTCGTCCAGGGAAAGGTCGAAAACACCTGCTGCGACGTCGATCTCGGCGCCATCCGCTGGGCTTCCGACCCGCTGCAACGCCTCGGCCAGCAGCTCTCGGCGCTCGGCGACGTCCAGCCGGGGCACGGCCACCTCGACGGTCTCGGCGGGCCGGTCGCCGTCCGCCGCGGTCGTCAGCACTGCTATCGGCCCGTCCAGCCCCACCAGCGCTCGGGTCCACTCGCCGGCTGGTTCCGGTTGTGCGTCAACGAGATCGACCACCCAGGCGACGCCGGCGAGCACCGTCTCGCGCTCCATCCGGCGCAGGGTCCGTTCCCGCTGCGCGGGATCGGTGGGCAGGTCGGGCGCGGCCACCAGCAGCGGGTGCAGCCCGACCTGCTCCGCCGCGGCCGCGACGACGGCGCGCACGTTGCCGCGTTGCGGGCCGTGCAGCACCGCCGGGCGGCTGAGCCGCCACGCCATGACCACCTGGTGCGCGGTGTCCAGCAGGGTGCGCGGCAACCAGCCCGGCGCGGTCAGCGGACGGCTGACGGCGGCCAGCTGCTCGTCGAGATGTCCGGCACCGGCCAGATGGTGCAGCACCCGCTCGTCCACGACCAGCGGGCTGCGGGTCGGGCTGAGCGGGTCCAGCAACCGGACCAGCCCCCAACGCCTCAGTGGCGCAGGCGGAGTCAGCGCGCTCCAGTGCGCCTCGGGCAGCACCGCCAGCGCCGTCCCGAAGCTCAATCGTGGCTCACCCCCGGCGGCCACCAGCTCGTCGGCGACCGCGGCCACCAGCTCGGGACCGGCCGCCAGCAGCAGCACCGACCGCTCGAAGGCGGTCAGCCCGAATCCGTCGGTCAGTTCGTCCAGGCTGCTCGGACCTGACAGCCGGGCCCGCGCGGCGTCCAGCGCGTGTTCCGCCGCAGCCAGCTCCTCGCCGTCCCCGCCACGCAGCCGTGCCCTCACCAGGGACAGCTCGGCGACCACGACGTCCCGGTTGGCGAGCTCGCGTTCGCGCGGAACGGGCGCCGCCGTCAAGGCAACCTCAGCAGTGGCTCACCGTAGGTCTCCCCGTCGAGGCGGGGCAGGCTGTCGGCACCGTCGACGACCAGCCGGACCAGCCAGTCCCCGTCGGCGATCGATGCGCGGTCGAGAACCACGGACGGCGACGGCTCCCCGCCCGCAGGCACCGGTGCCAGCGTGAACGCCAGTGGCGCACGGCCGTTCGCCGCACCCAACGGAGACAGGGTGACCGTGGCCCGCTGGCCCGGGAAGAGCCGCGGGGTGACTGTCAGCCGCACCTCGCTCGCCGTCACGGCGACTGCACTCACATCAGGACGTACGAGCACCGGCACGGCGTTGGACCGAGCCGTCACCCGGCTCGGCGGGGCGCCACCCGACCCCGGCGCCGAACGGTGCACGACGTGCAGGCCGTGCACACCGGCCGGTACCGCTTCGCCGAGCGCCACGGTGAGCGTGCCCGGCGTGGCACCGTCGGCAGGGGCGATCTCGACCGGCCCGAACCGGACGGTGGTGGCCGACCCGAGAACCGTTGGGGGCGCGAGCAGACCGGAACCGCGCAGGGTGAGCGTCGAGCCGGCCCCGACAGCCGTTCCGGGCGGGTCGGTGACCACCTCGGCCAGCACCGGCGGTGCGATCGGAGCGACCCCGACCACCCGCTGGCGCACCGGCAGCGTGGGTCGGGGAGCGAGATCGGCCTCGATCAGCACCACGGTGGCGAGGTAGGTCACCGACAACGCATACGGGGTGCCGAGCACCCCCCACAGCCGGGAGAGGTCCTCCAGCGACAGGGTGTCCGGGGAGATCTTGACCAGCTCGACCGCCTCGGCCAGGTCGGCCGCGGACAGGAACGCGGTCGGGGTGTCCTCGGCGTACTCGGTCAGTGCCTCGGCGACGACATCGCGGCCGAGCACCGGGGTGACCGCGAAGGCAAGGACGGCGCGGGCGAGCAGGCGCTGCGCGTCGAGCTCGGCATCGTCTCCGGTGCAGCTGACCAGGTAGTGCAGGTCCAGCGCGGCGACCGGGCGGCGGACCAGCGAGCCCGTGGAGCTGCGGGTCGGCAGGTCGGTCAGGTTCCAGGCGTGGTTCGGGGTCACCCGGTACAGGAAGAGGTTGATCCCCTTGGGCGGCAAGCCGTCGTCGCCGCCGACCAGCCGCGAGGGATGCAGGGTGGTCACGGTGGCCGACCCGACCGAACCCGGCTGCGGGCCACCGAGCGACTGCTCGATCACGTGGCGCAGGGTCGAGGTGACGGCGGCGATGGCCAGGGTGTTGCTCATCGAGCACCTCTGTTGCTCTGGCGACGACGGGCGAGGTAGGCGTCGTGGTCCACCGCGGGCAACCGCGGCCGGGCGCGCGCGGGCGGCCCGGGCGCCGGCGCTTGCGCAGGCTTCGGGGCCGGCGCGGGCGACGCCTGAGTGACCTCGACCCGGCCTATGTGCACGTGCATCTCGGGAACCCTTGCAGCACCGACCGTTTCCCGGACGTCGTCCGGCTGCGAGGTGGGGTCCAGCCGGACGTCGTGCGCGCCGTCGGGTGAGACCAGGCCGGCCCGGACCAGCGCCGGGACGACGTGCTCGGTCAGCAACTGCTGGGGTGGCGGAACATTCACCGGACGGCGCCGCGGCGTGGCGCGCACGGCATCGGGCCGGGGGGGCCGGGTGACCACCGTCGCAGGCGAGGAGAGCCGGCGCGCCTGCCGGGCCGTGGGCGGGACCGTTGGTGGGGATGTCGGTTGGACGGCGTGCGGTGCACGAGGTTCGGGGGGTGGAGTCGGGTTGGGCTGGACATCGACAGGAGCGCGGGTCGGTGCCCGGTCCTGCCGATCGATGTCCGGCTGGTGGATGTCCTGCTGGTCGATCGGGTCACCAGCAGGCCGGTCGACCTGCTGGTCCGCTGCTCGAGCGGCGGGCGACCGGACCGGCGCGGCGGAGGTAGCTTCGGCGACCTGCTCGGTGACCGGACCGCCGGTGGCACCAAGCCTGGTGACAGGTTCCGGGACAACACGTCCGGGGACGACAGGTGCGGCACCGGCCGCGGTGACGGGTTCGGGGACAACAGGATCGGCGACGACGCGCTGGAACGGGTCCGACCTCACCGGGACATCTGCTTCGGCCGCCGGCTCGAACCGGGCTCGGACGCGGACGGCGAGCAAGGGTGCCTGTCCCAGGGCCAGAGCCGCCAAGGTATCGAGGAAGGCGGCCATCACGGCACCAGCTCGAGATAAGCCGCCCGTCGGGCCGACGAGAGCCCGAGCACGGCGTCCTCGGTCCAGCCGAACGCCGCAGCGAGCCGGGCCACGTCATGCAGCAATGCCGGTGCGGCCGTGCGTACCTGCCCCCAGAGCAGGGTGCAGGGATCGAGGACGGCGACCACGGAGGTGCCGCAGTCCGGGCAGGAGGTGCGCAAGCGGGTCAGGCCGACCCCCGCACCGTCCTCCAGGGCGGCATCGAGCACCTCGAGGTCGGCGGCGCTGAGCTGCGTAGAGTCGACGGCGTGGCCCTCGTGGTCGCGGACGCAGCGGGCCAGGATAGCGCCGGCAGGGTCGTCACCGGTCGCCGCCGCGAGCAGGTCCCGCAACGTCGGGGCCCGCACGAGGACCGGGCCGCTCGCGAGTTCGACGCTGCGCGAGTCGGTTCGGGCAGCCGAGTCGGTTCGGGAGACTGAGTCGGCCAGCAGGTCGTCCAACCGCAGGACGACCTCGAGGATGCCGGCGCACGTCGGGCAGCTGACCACGCCGTCCAATCGGTAACCGAACGCCTCGATGTGACACCGCAGGGCCAGCTCACCGAGCACGCCGAGCGGAAGGTCGGCAGCGCCGTCCGGAGTCACGGCACCGATCGCGGCCAGGATGACGCCGCCGCGCGTCAGGTCGGGAGCCGCACTCGCGGCGTCCCAGGCGTCGAGCAGCAGTGCCGGATTGCCCAGTCCAGCAGCCGCCGGCCCGGCGGCCGCCAGTCCGGCAGCCGGGGTCACGGCTCGACGAACGACGGCTCCGAGGGCTCGCTGACGTC
This sequence comes from uncultured Actinomycetota bacterium, assembly GCA_963750565.1. Classification (GTDB taxonomy): domain Bacteria; phylum Actinomycetota; class Actinomycetes; order Actinomycetales; family Kineosporiaceae; genus R-H-3. The sequence goes on from CAVVRA010000007.1 coordinate 26,544, forward strand.
GTAGTCGCGTTCCCAGCCCTCGTTCTCCAGCTTGATGGACTGGATCGCCACTCCGGCCTGGTTGGCGTCGAGCTCGGGCATCGCCTCGCACTCCGAGACCCAGCAGCGGTAGACCTTGTAGGCGACGGCGAGTTGACCGGCCTCGTTGTAGACCTCGATGATGACGTCCTTGCGGAAGTCCTTCAGCGAGGTCTCGGTGCCCAGGCCCGAGCCGTAGTTCCAGACCTTGTTCGCCCACTGCTCGAAGTCGACGTCGTGGGTGACCCCGCGGCTGAGGGTGATGGCGTCGTACTCGGAGCGTCCCGGCGACTTGCGGCTGCTGCTCGGATCGCCGCCGGCCCGGTGCTTGACCACATCGGTGGTCCGCTTGAGGGCGCTGACCTTGCTGACCCCGGCGACGTAGCGGCCGTCCCACTTCACCCGGAACTTGAAGTTCTTGTACGGGTCGAACCGGGTGGCGTTGACGGTGAACTCAGCCATCTGCTGACTCCTTCAGCTGCTTTGCGGGCTCTTCGGCCATGGTTGTCAGGCGATGGTCGTCAGGTACCGGCCGACGCGGTCTTCTGCTGGAGGGCGATGATCACGAACTCGGCAGGCTTGAGCGGGGCGAAGCCGACCAGGATGTTCACGATGCCGCGGTCGATGTCGTACTGCGTCGTGGTGTCGCCGTCGCACCGCACGAAGAAGGCGTCGCGCGGGCTGGAGCCCTGGAACGCCCCACGCCGGAACAGGTCCTGCATGAAGGCCCCGATGGACAGCCGGATCTGGCTCCACAGCGGTTCGTCGTTCGGCTCGAACACCACCCACTGGGTGTTGCGGTACAGGCTCTCCTCCAGGAACAGGGCGAGCCGGCGCACCGGCACGTACTTGTACTCGTCGGCCAGGACGTCGTTGCCGCGCAGCGTACGAGCCCCCCAGACCACCGAGCCGATGCCACGGAAGGTCCGTAAACAGTTGATGCCCTTGGGGTTCAGTCGTCCGTTCTCGGCGTCGGTCAGCGGGACGGTCAGGCCGACCACTCCGGCCAGGCCGGCCTCGATGCCGGCCGGCGCCTTCCAGACCCCGCGGCTGCCGTCGGTGCGCGCGTAGGTGCCGGCCACCGCGCCGCAGGCGACGAACTCACCGGTCGCCCCGCCTCGCGAGTGGATCCGGACGGCGGATCCGTGGGAAGTAGATCGCCGCGTTGCGCATGTTGGCGCCGGTCAGCCCGCCGGCCCCGGTGACCCAGCCGGGCAACGAGTCCTGGGTCTGGGTGGCCGGCGGATCGACGACCAGGAACGCCCGCCGCTCGGTGCAGAACGCCGCGGCCTCGGCCCACAACGACGGCGGAACGTCGGTCTGCAGGGTCGGCGGCGGGATGCACAGGATGTTGAACAGGTCTGCCTTGAGCAGGGCGTAGAGGCCTGTCTTGGCGTCCACGCTGCCCTGGTAGTCCGCGAGAACGGGAGCGTCGCCGTCCTGGCCCTCGTCACCGGCGAGCACGGTGTAGGGGGTGTCCACGGGGTCCTTCTGCGCGGGCGCCACGATCGGCGGGATCCCCGAGACCCGCACCAGCTGTGAGGCTCCCAGCACCACGTCGACCCGGCGCGGGCCGTCGACACCCGTGACGTTGCGGAATGTCTCCGAAAGGCCGCCGTCCCCCACGGCGCCTTCGCGGACCACGAGGGAGAACAGGTCCCCGACGTCGACGCCCTGGCTGGCGGCGACGTCCAGGGCATCGACGTCGTCGTCAGCGGGCTGGGTGACCACGACCTGGAGCGCGTTGCCCCAGGCGCCCGGTCCGGTAGCCGCCAGGGTGAGCCCGTCGACCTCGACCACGGCGGTCGTCGCGCTGCCGTCTGCATCGGCCTCGTCGTCGTGGACCAGCCGGACCACCAGCGCCTCGCCACCGCCGTTGAGGTAGAAGTCCCGGACGGCGTACCCCAGCCCGCTGCTGCGTGTCAGACCGCCGAAGGCGCGTTCGAAGTCGGCGAAGCTGGCGATCGGGACGGGCTCGTTCACCGGCCCGCGGGAGGCGGCGCCGACGAACGCGGTGATGGATGTCGCGACGCCGACGATCGTCCGGTCGCCACTGGGGATCTCGGTGATGTAGACGCCGGGGTAGGTCGTCGTGACGGTCATGAGCGCTCCTCGGGTGCCGAGCCGATCAGTCGAGGCTGCCGCCGGGCCGTCACGTGTGCGTCACGTCGCTGTCAACGAGGTCGGATGGGCACAGCCCCCAGCGAATAGGCCAGCCCCGCCCCGCGAGCGGTGAGGTCTGGGACGACACGCCGGGCGTGTGGCACCAGGGCTCACCGCTCGCGGGGGTGGTCAGCGCGTCACCCTGACCTGGTGCCCGCCGGGCTGCCGTGTGCGGTTGGCGGCCCCCTGAGCGTCCGAGCAGGGGTTGCCCTCGTCGAGCAGGCGACTGGCGCCGAGTGGGCGCCTGGTCGGCGACGATGTTCAACGCGGACAAGGGTCGTGGGCGGCTCGCTCGGGGTTGCGGGGGTGGGGGCGTGCGCTCATCAGTGCCGGTGGGCCCGGCGGTAGGCAGGCATGGAGAGGCTGCTGGTCATCCCTTCGCCCAGCCGTGGTCCCCGCTGGTGGTCGTGCGGGGGGTGGGCATGATGGGGTTCGCGGTGCTCCGGTCGACGGGGTCAGTCAGAGGCTCGACCACGCCGGTGCTGCCGCTGAAGCGCGCCGCGGCAGGCGCTGCGGGGGTCATGACCAGCACGACCTCGCGTCGACCAGTCCTGGGTGGCTCACGCGACCTGAGCGGAGCCGCCGGTGCGGGCGCTGCGACGACTGACCGGGGTCCTGGTCGTCTGGGCCAGTGCCCGCACGGGGTGATCGCGTAGGGCGTAGAAGACGTACTCGAGCTGGCGCCGGGCGGCCGCGACGGTGGCGATGCCCTTGCCGCGGCGGGCGGCGACCTGCTCGCGGAAGACGCCGAGGTGGCTGCGGGCGGGCAGGCGTTGGACGGACTCGACAGCGGCCCAACGGACCAGCCGGGATCCCTGTTTCGTGATCCGTCCACGGCGGACCTTGGTGTCCGACTCGCGGTGCAGCGGGGTCATCGCGGCCCAGCAGGTCAGCTTGTCCGCGCCGGCGAACCGTCCGATGTCGCCGATCTCGGCGACCAGGACCGCGCCCAGGATCGGGCCGATCCCCGGGATCGTCTGCACGGCCCGGTAGCCCGGGTCCTTGGCGAGCCGGCCGCGGGCGAGCTTGTCGAACACGTCGGTCTCGAAGTCCAGGGTGTCCATCACCCGCCGCAGCGACGCGATCCGGGCCGGGTACGGCGCCGGCAGCTGCACGGAGTCCAGCAGCCGGGTGCCGCCGACCCCGAACAGGTCACTCATCGGCACCGCGACACCACACTTGGCCAGCACCGCGTGGACCTGGGCCTTGCAGTGGGTCGTGGTTCGATTCCCACAGGCGGCTCCGACAAGACCGCAGGTCAATCTCGGTGCGGTGTGCCCCTCCGCAACAGTTCGTGCCCGTACGTGGGACACGTGCTTGTGCCATGCCCCCGGGCCCCTTCCTCGATTCTCGCGTTGACCTGCGGCGATGGCTCCCGGCGCAGCGTGGTTGCTGACTCGGCGGTCAGGATGTGTGCGTCGTCCGGTGTTCGAGCGCGTCGATCGTCGTGCTCGCCGCTGCGGCTGTCACGTCGGCTGACGTGGTGCAGGCGCCGAGGTAGTGCAGGACGGCCAGGACACGGCGGTGGTCAGCGTCCGAACCCTGTGACGTACCGGGCGACGGCCGAAGCACTCCGGCTCAGGGGAGCCGTAGGAGGTGGTCCACGTGGTTCGGGCGCACCACGGCGAAGTCGGTGACGTCGAGGGTGGCGATCTCGTGAATGCCGAGGCGCTCGGCCAGTGCGATGGTCGAGGCGTCGGCGGCGCTGATCCCGGTGCGCCGTGTAGGTCGCTGTAGCTGTGAAGCAGTTCGCAGGTGCGGCGCAGATCCTCACCCGTGAGGCCGAGCTGCTGAAGCTCGCCAGCGGCGACGGCGTCGATCACGTTGGCCTCCGCCTCGGCGCCCATCCTAGAACTGACCATCCAGCAGACCTCGGCGACGACGTACGGGCTGACCAGCAGGGTGGCACAGGGAACAGTGGGTAGAGCAGTCTGCAGCGCAGCCGCTGGTGCAGCCGGTGGCCGCGTCGAGGCGGCGTGCGGCGTGAGCAGCCTGAGCCCCACGGGGCAGGGGGCAAGGTCGGATCCTCGGGGCGCGCGGCGTCCCGGGAGGCGGCCGAGGAGGTCGAGCGGCTGCGGGCGGAGCTGCTTAACGACACGCCGCCGTCGTTTCAACGCCTGACCCGCCCATACCGACGGGAAGGCGCACGGCGGACCATAGCGAGATGGCGAGGGTGACGATCTGGTGTGACGGGGTGCCCGGCGGACGGGGACCTGGTGGAGGTCGAGCTGGACCGGGTCAACCTGCCGCCGACGTTCATCCATCGTCCGGTCTTCGCCCTGGACGAGAGGATTGAGCGGTGCTGGTGGGTCGGGGTCCGGTATGCCCGCGCATCAGGGCAGCGGCGGCGTGACGAGCCGTGCCGGTATTTTCCACTGCCCGCCGGTCCGGACGAAGAGACGACGACCCACGGACGAGCGCAACCGACGTCAGCTAGTCCTTGACCAAGCGTGTCGGCGTGTCGGAAGGGCTTGAGGTAGAGCAAAGGCCTTACCTTGCACGGGTTTGCGACGTCAACGCAGCCCAGCAGGGAAGGCCTTTGTGGTGAAGAAGATACCTCAGGATCAGAGCCGGCGGAACGCGGCCCGACGGCGGCGCCGGGTGGCGGCCCGGCACGCCCAGGCGGGGCACTGGAGCCCGCGGGTAGCGCCGATGCTGACCACGGGGACGATCGGGTACGAGGTCGGCGGCAACGTGGATGCGACCTGCTTCGGGGGTATCGCCGCGGTGCACCGGCTGGTGTGTCGGCTGGGCCTGCCCGAGCAGATCAACCAGGACGTGCCGCTGTTGAAGGTGCACCTGCCCTACCACGAGTCCGATCACGTGCTGAACCTGGCCTACAACGTGCTGTGCGGCGGGACCAGGCTGGAGGACATCGAACGGCTGCGTCACGACACCGCGTACATGAACGCCCTGGGCGCCGACCTGATCCCGGACCCGACCACGGCCGGGGACTTCTGCCGCCGCTTCGGTGAGGATGACGTGACGGCCCTGATGAAGGCGGTCAACACGATCCGGGCGAAGCTGTGGGCCGGGCGGGGCCGGGACCTGCTCGGCCCGGTCGCCTACCTGGACGTGGACGGCACGATCACGCCCACCGGCGGCAAGCGCAAGCAGGGCATGGACATGTCCTACAAGGGGATCTGGGGGTACGCGCCGCGCGCCAGCGTAGGTAGGCCTGCATCGCGCGGGCCAGGACCAGGTGGTTGGGTTGGTTGGAGTTGCCGATCACGAACGAGCGCAACGGCCCGAACTGCGCCTCCACCGGGTCGGCCCACGAGGAGTTGGTCGGTGTGAAGCACAGCTCGACGTTCGCGGCTGCGGCCCAGGTCCGGATCGCGGGGGTCTTGTTCGCCGAGAGATTGTCCATGATCACGTGGATGGGTTCGGTGTCGGGGCGGGCGGCCCTGATCGATTTAGGTTCGATCCGGTCCAGCTTGGCCTCGGCGTCCGGGTCGGTCGACTCTTTCCAGGTCCGAGTCCGCTGGAAAGGAGATCCCGTGCGCGTGCAGCAGCTGCCGCAACCGTTCCCGCTGAACCCGAACCACGCGGATCGGGTTGTCCCCCAGGTACTCGGACAGCTTCCGCAGGCTCCAATGGGTGAACGGGCGACCCACCGTGCCCGGCCGGGTGGTGGCCACCTGCACCAGGTAGTCCTCGTCGTCCGCGGTGATCCGCCGCGGCCGGCCCGGACCCCAGTGCGGGTCCAACGCGTCGAACCCGTTGTCGTTGAACGCATGGATCACGTCCCGGACGGTGTCCGGGTCCGCGGCCAGCACCCGGGCGATCGCTGGTGCCCTGGCACCGTCCGCGGAGGCCCGCACCATCACCGCCCGCCGTACCCGGATGGTGTTCTGGCAGCCCTCACCCCGAACGATCCGCAGCAGGTCCTGGTCTTCTTGCTTGCTCAACTCGCGAGTCAGGACTGGCCCAGCCATCACACTCGCCTCGACTCAACCTCGAAGCCTCGACCCCCGGCAAGATCAAGTTTGGACCTGGGTATCACGATATGCACGCACCCGCCACGGCGTGTCGCGGAAACCCGTTTGATCTTGGTGGACGACCCACTAGCCCCGACCGGCCGCGGCCCCCGTCCGTCCTGGACGGGGGCCGCCGCACATTCGTCGTCCTCGCGGCAGGTCATATTGTCCGCTGAAGGCGTATAATCCGCATTGGCGGCCCACGGTCACCCTCTCGCTACCCGCGTGATGCGCACCGGTAACCGCTGCTCGCCGGCGTCCGACGCGCCGGAGCATGGATAGCGCCAGACCCAGGGTTCTCCGCACCCGTCCGCCTGGGCCTGGCGCGTTCTGTGGGGCTACCCATCGCCAGCGACGGTGAGCAGCTGCACCATTGGTCAGCGGCGGCGATTCAGCACCGCGCGCACCTGAGCAACAGTCGTCCCCGCCGCGCGAGCAATGTCGGCCGGCGGCAACCCGGCCCGGTACGCCGCGCGGATCGCTTCCTCGAGTTCGGCGTCCGCGGCCCTGACCGCCGCCCGAGCGCGGTCCCGGTCCTCCCGGAGCCGGGCGACCGCCGCGAGCAGCGGGTCCTCCAGCGCGACCTCCCGCGCGCAATCGATGATCGTGAGACGCCCCTCGGGGTCGATCACCCGGACGATGCGGTACGACCGCACCCCGCGGCGGTAGCCGTCCCGGGCCTCGGCGACGGCGCGGTCAGCCGCGGCCTTGGAGCGGTGCTCGACCGCCCGGCCCTGCCCAACCCTCGTCCGCCAGCGCATACCGCCAGCATGAGACGTGGCCCGGCGCACACCCAAGGTCGACCACCCGAACGGGTGGCGTCCCGCCCTCTCAGGCCTCGGCGCCCAGAACCCGCAGTCCTGGAAACGCCGAGGCCCCGAAGGTGAGCCTCCCGCCACGCCTCAGAGCCACGTGGTCGCGAGCCAGGCGACGACCGCGGCGAGGACGATGAGTACGAGGTTCATCGGCATGATCTTGAACTCCCGCCGCGAACCGTGCACGCACGCTGCAAGAACCTGCAGGATCGCGAAGCCGATCGCTGCGGCGAGCGCGAGTCCGGGCGCGATGCCGGTGAGCGGAGGCAGAACCAACCCGGCTGCGCCGAGCACCTCGACAAGTCCGATGAGCCGCACCACGCCCATGGGGATGGTCGTACCCGCCCACCCCATCATCGGCTGCAGCTGCTCCTGGCTGCGCACCAGCTTGAGCGAACCGGCGTACACGTAGAACACGGCGAGCAGTCCCGCCACGATCCAGAAAGCGATCTCCATCCCCTGTGACCCTTCGATGGTTCTCTATTCCGGCCGGGCCGTCCTCGAACAGGCCCTTGACTTGTTCGGGCCAGGCGAACTGCGGGTGGGGCTCGATCGGCGGGCTTATCAGGGTCACCTCGAAACGCAAGCTGGCTGCCCGCATCGCCGGGAGGCAGGCAGGCATCACCGGCTCGACCTGGACCTGACCTGGACCCACCAGTCTGCCTCGACCGCTCCCCTCATGTCCCCCTCGGTCCTGTCGATGGTCACGTGGCGCCTGCGGCGGCGCCCGGCGGCCGGGCAGGTAATGGGGTCACCGCCGAGGGACGCGGGACCGGCTACATCACGGTGGCGTCAGGCTCCGGCTACCGCAGGCGCTGCGCGGATGACGAAGCGAGTCGTCGACCGCACCCCGGGAGACCGCACGTCCACCCTCGTCCGGCAGCATCTGCTCGATGCCTGTCGCGATTCGTAGGCGATCACCAGGAGATCTGGATTTCGATCCCGACGAGGTCGACGACACCGTCGGGTGCGAGCTGGGCGGTGACGGAGACCGACGCGACGACTCGACCCGTCGTGATCAAGATCCGGTAGTCGGGACGTCCGGGGATGAGCTCGGGCAGGTCGTCGAACCCGGCTGCGAAGGCTCGACGATCTCGAGCAGGTCGTAGGCCTGGAAGTCGCTGCCGCGGCTACACCGACGACGGGATCGCACGCGTCAGCGCCCGGTTCGGTTACATGGAGAACCCGAACCGTGCCGGCCGTGCTGGGTCAGGCCGCGGTCACCGGCCTGGAGAGCCCGATCGACGTCGACCACGCGTCCTGCTTCACTGTCCACCATCGAACTGGGGGCAGGGGACGTACCCGGAATGACCCGCTGCCGCAAGCGCCTGTTCCTGGCCACCTCCCGCATCACCGCCGATGCCGCCGAGTACTTCGGTCTGCCCCGCGTACGCACCGTCATCCTGGGCTCACGAACACAGGTGTCACGAGCGGGGGGGCCACCCGACCACAGCCAGGCGTAGCTTGCTCGGACTGTCGTGCCCCGCCTACCCTCGATGGCCTGTTCACCTTCCTCTCGGTCTGGTCGACCGGCCCTTGGTCGGGCGCACCCCGAGGGTCGAGGGTGGATACCAGATCCCTCCGAACACCATCCCCGTGGACGGGCAGGCCTACCTGCGCGGCACCGGGCTACGGGCCCGTGCCGGACGGGACCGCCCGGAGCTACGTCTTCGTGCAGAGCGACGCGACCGCCACGCCGCAGACACACACGGGTGCCCGCCGCCCGGCGAGTCAGCCCGAGCTGCTTAGCCAGGTCTGCGACGGCTGCGTGACGGACGCATTCGCATCCTGCAGCCCGCCTCCCATACCGTTCACAGCCCCGCCGCGGGCGTCCTGATGTGCCTGCCCGTGCGTGGCCGGAGCGAGGTCGACTCCTTCCTGACCCCCACGCGCGTGGTCGACTCGGTGAGGACCCTCGCCGGCCGCGGCCACTCCAAGCCACACCGCCGTGACATAGAGGGGGTCAAGTCAGGGGCACGGTGGTGTGGCGCCCCGGGCCGTCGCGTCCGTGCTCCGGCAACGCCGATGACTCCGGCCGACTGGGCATGTCTCGCTGGACGGCGTGGCGTCGAAACCTACGTACCTTCCTTCAAGTGGCGACTGTGTGAACTGGTCTACCGAGCGCCTATCGGCCGACCTCGCCGACCATGCCGAAGTTCGCGGCCGTTCGATAGCGGAGCAAGCGAGAGTCGCCTTCTGGGCAGGTTGGCTATCCATTTCACTGCCAGCCGACCCATGACAGCCGACCAACTCGAACGCGCTGCCCGCGTGAGCGGGCCGATAGGCGGGTCGGCCTGCACGCGGCTGCCGCAGCCCACTTCAGGCCGTCCCTTGCGGGCATCAATCAGGCGCGAGCCGAGCCGTTCAACTCGGCGTGCGACCGTAGGCCGCGCGGGCTGGCGTAGGTGTCAAGCACGCCAAGGCATCTGGCAGTGAAATGGATAGCCAGCCTGGGCAGTTCTGGATCCACTGGGCGAGCTTCTACAGCCACCTCTTGCGCTTAAAGAAAACGTACAGGGCCACGGCAAGGGTGGTGATGATCAGTGTCGAGGCCATGACGCCCGACGCGGTCCCGAAGCCGGGGTAGGGGACGTTCTGGCCGAAGAAGCCGGTGACTGCCGTGGGCACGGCGACGATCGCGACCCAGGCGGTGATCCGGCGCATGTCATCGTTCTGTTGGACGGCCGTCGCGGCCGCCTGCTGGGCCGCAAGGGTCAGATGGGTCGAGGTTCGGGTCTGGTAGAACTCGATGACGCCGTGGAGGAACTCCCGCTGCCCGTCGGCCATGGTTCGGACCACCTCGAATTGATCCGCGATGTCCGCGAACAGCGACCTTGCGGTGTCGGGCAGGAAACGGACCAGCCGCGCCATCCGCCCGTAGCTCGCGCTGCTGTGCGTGGCCATCGTGCGCACCGCGAGCAGCACATACCACGTTTGAAACAACTCTTCGAGGAACGCCTCCGGGTCCTCGAGGTCATCACCGAGCATGACCCGCTGCTCCAAGCTGCCGGACTCCCTGGCCAGGTGCGCCACCAGCTCCGACTCCCGCCGGATCAGAGCGGACACGATCCAGTGCGACAACTCGAAGGCGGTTCCTACCTGCAGGTGCTTCTCCTCGACCCGTCGAAGCACGACGTCGGTGTCCAGGAAGGCAACCTCCGGCGGCACCGCCGGATTGAGCGGACCATGCACTGTGACCAAGTAGTTGCGCCCGATGAACTGGTCGAGTTCCACGTAGTGAACGTGGCCGCGCTTGCCGACCTGTGGGGCGTGCAAGACGGTGAACACATGGTCGGGGTAGACGTGGACCTTGGAGACGTGATTGCGTTCGACGCAATCGCGCACGGCGATCCGGTGAAAGCCGAAGACACGCGACAGGAGGTCGACGGCCGCCGTGTCACACACCGAGATGTCGACCCAAACGACCACGTCCTGACGTTTCAGCAACCGCGGCAATGCCTCAGCCTCGTGCCGCTCGACACCGGCATCGGAGACCACCAGCACATTCACCGCCACGTCCACCACCTCCCCGTCGCCACGCCACGGAACGAGGTCGTGCCCCGGGACGCCGGGTGCTTGGCGCGGCCCGTACACCACGATCGCATCCTGCTCGCCGCCAACGGCACCCGCCCTACAAGATCAGACCCGCGGAGTGCGGACAGATCCGAAGAGTCGGTATCTACCGCCCGCCTGGAGCCCTGCTCGCCCGCCCTACAGCATGTATCAGGCCAGCTACGACCTGTCCCGCCTGGCCCGCAACGGACTGATCGAACGCCTCCCCGGCCGCAACCGCTACGTCCTGACCCGCGACGGCTTGCTGTTCGCCCACCTCTACACCAAGATCGACGATCACGTCCTGCGGCCACCTGCGGCTACCGCCCGACCCAATGCCCCACCCGAACTCCTCGCCGCCCTCGAGCGGATCGTCGTCGAACACATCGCCCACGCCCGCGTCCCCACCGCGGTCTGACACGTCCCCACGACTGCGGCCAATCCGCACGAGCCCTCAAGCTCAGGACAACGCTCCAAGTCCTGGCACCGAAGTCGCTAGGCGGGGTGGGTGCCCTTGAGGCTCTCGATGACGGCGGTCGGGGCGGTCGCGCGGACGACGTCGACCACCGTGTCGAACGGGCCGCCGGTGCGGTCCGCTGCTGTCCAGCGCAAACTGCGAGCCATCACGGCACGGGGGTGCAGCCTGCGGGAACCGTGTCCTGGCGGCGAGGGCCGGTCGGCCCTCGCCGGGGGGAGGGGGGCAGAGCAGAATCCCCAGCCGGCTCGACCTCGCTGGAGGTTGGGTCGACGACACCGTCCGGTGCGAGCCGAGCGGCGGACCTCCTCATGCAGGCCCTCGCGTGGCTCGTCGCCCCCGGGGCGCCGTCGCTTGTCCTTCGGTTAAGTCGAAGGACAAGCGGCTTCGGTGAATACTGCAGCACCGATGCTTGCACCACTGCTGCGCTCGGACGCGCAGGGTGAGCTGCTGGCGCTGCTGTCCCTGCGCCCGGACGAGGAGTACAGCCTTTCGGAGGTGGCTCGCCGCGTCGGGGAGGGTGTGCCGACGGTGCACGCCGAAGTCGGCCGGCTCGTGGCGTCCGGACTGTTGACCGAGCGTCGGCGGGGGCAGGCCCGGCTGGTGCGGGCAAACCTCGACCAAGTCCTGTCGCGTCCGTTGACGGAGCTTCTCGAACTCACCTACGGCCGGCGGTCATCCTGCCCGACGTCCTGGCCGGCCTGGACGGCGTCCGAGAGGGATACGTGTACGGTTCCTGGGCCGCGCGGCGTATGGGAGAGCAGGGCCCGGCGCCTCGGGACATCGACGTCGTCGTCATCGGGTCGACGTCACGTCACGCACTCGCCGAGGCCGCACGGAAGGCCGGCCGGCGGTTGCACCGTGAGGTCAACATCACCAGAATCTCGCCGGCCGTCTGGGACGCCGGTGACGACCCATTCGTCAAGACGCTCACCTCGCGGCCTCTGGTTCGTCTCGACACCGGAACGGCCACGGACGAGGCGGCGAGTGACCGTCCGGCGACGAGGGGAAGCGTTGATCCTGCGCTGGGAACAGAGCCGTGACGTCGTCGACGACCTGCTCGCCCGTGGTCGCCTCACACGGGTCACTCCCAACCGGGAGCTCGCCGACACGCTGCTGGGACAGGCCCGCGCACACCTCGCGTCCGGCGCCGCGATCGTCGACACCGACCCGGCCGGCGCGTTCACCTTCGTCTACGACGCCGCTCGCAAGGCGCTCACCGTGATCCTGGCCAACCGGGGCATGCGGCGGGGGGGCGACGGCGCGGACGCCGTTCTACTCGATGCCGTGCTGACTCAGCTCGACCCGCCGCTCGGCTCGGTCTTCCGGCCGTTCACGTGGATGCGACCACTGCGCAACCACACCCAGTACCCCGCTCCTGAGCATCCTGTTGCGCGGGCCGAGGACGTCGAGGAAGCGATCCCGGCCGCGACTGCGATGATCGACACCGCCGCCAAGGTTCTCGAACAGATGCCCGCCTACTGACCGTCCGGACCGTCCAGCGCGGCTTCTTCGAGCGGGCGTTAATCCTTGCCGTGATGCTCGCGGCGCTCGGCGGCTGCGGCGAGGCCGGCCTCCCGTTCGCGGGCGTCCGGGGTCGACGGCGGCGGCCTTCACCTTGACGTCGCTCCACGAGGTGAACTTCCCGCTCATCCGCGGCCCTTCTCATCCTGCCCGTCGCGGCGTGGGTCTGATCGCCGACGCCGGCGGCGGCTCTGCGTCCTCTCGTCGGGCTCAGCCTTTGCGGCCAGCTCGCGCAGGACGGCGGCACGCAGGGCCGACCACCGAGGACCGTCCTTGAAGTAGATCAGCGCCGGATCCAGGCCGGCCCGTTCCTTCGCCGATGCGTCGGACCCGTCCGCGATCTCCTTGAGCGCCAGCAGCCGCCTTCGGTCGGCGTCCAGCCGCGCCGTCGTCAGTCGCTGACGCTGGTCGACAGCCAGCGGGCAGCGGGCCATGGTGGTCGCGATCGTGCCCGACTGTCGTTGGCTGCAAGCGGGTTCCACGAGGCGTCGGTCGTGGGACAGGGCGTGGAACACGGATCATGTTCGTGCCGGTCGCCGACTGCGTCCTGCGCGGCAGGGTGCGCGACCGGTGCTGGTCAGAGCGCTGCGGGGATGTGAGCGGCGGCCTCATAATGCGTAGGGCGTGGGTGTTCGATTCCCACAGGCGGCTCCGATAAAATCGCAGGTCAAGGGCCTGTTTCGGCGTCCCGACCCCACCCTTTAGATGATCTTGTGGCATGGATTGGCCATGCCAAACACGGCGTATCGGGCCGACACGCCGTGTTCCTGTCTTCCGGGTGAGCGGGGACCGCGGGTTGTCGGGGGGCCGACGCAGAGTGGCCGCCGGGGTGCTGGGGTGTGGCCGGGAGGGCCGGCGGTGGGGCGGCTGGTGACGCTGACAGTGCCTGCGCACTCGGCGCTCGGGCGGCGCCGGCCGGGCCTCGCGTCGTCAACGCCGCCACGTGCGGACCGTCGCCAGGGTCCACGAAGTCGACCGGAACCGGCTGGAAGGCGCGACGACCGACCAGGCGAGCGGGGTGAACCTCTGCCACGCGCTTCGCTCCTGCAGTCCGACGTTTCCCACAGACTGCTGCGTGCGACGCAAGCGAGCCCGAGGCCAAAGGTGCTCGCCAGGAACCGGGCGCCGCAGTCGAGCGGCCACAGGGACCCGGCAGAGCAGGTCACGCAGGCCATGTCCGGCCGGTCGCGGGTTACCGTGCGCCAGGGTCGACCCGGGTCGCCGCTAAGTGAGCGGCATCGGAACACGCAGTGCAGACCCCATGCTCGGCGGACACGCCGACCCGGCGCGTGCGGCTCGATCCGTTCAGACGTGCGCGGTCGACGTCTCCTCACCGGGCTCGATGATGTCCTCGATCTCGGCGGCACCCGCCTCGATGTCTTGTTCCGACTCGACGCCGATGTGCGGCAGAAGCCGGGAGAGCCAGTCGGGCAGCCACCAGTTCGCCGCACCGAAGATCGTCATGAGGGAGGGAATGAGAATGAGGCGCACGACGAACGCGTCGAGCAGCACGGCGGTGGACAAGGCTACGCCGAACAGCTTGATGATGGCGTCGTTGCCGAGGACGAACGCGCCGAAGACACTCGTCATGATCGCTGCCGCGATCGCCACCACCCGGCCGGATCCGGCCAGCCCGCGGCGGACTGCCTTGCGGTTGTCGCCGGTGTTCACCCACTCCTCGTGCATGCGGCTCACGAGGAACACCTGGTAGTCGCAGGACAGCCCGAACAGGATCGAGAAGACCATGACGGGCAGGAACGGGAAGATCGGTCCGGTCGCCTCCAGGTTGATCGGGTCGGCGAACCAGCCCCACTGGAACACGGCCACCGTGACGCCGAGCGCCGCCGCCAGGGACAGCAGGCTGGACAGGGCCCCGGTCGCCGGCACGAGCACGGACCGGAACAGGACGACCAGCGCGAGGAAGCCGAGGCCCACCACGATCAGCAGGAACCACGGCAGCGCGTCCTGAAGTACCTGGGTGAAGTCGACGGTCACCGCCTGGAAGCCGCCCACGTACGCCCTGGCACCCGAGTCGGCCGTGGCCCCCGGGATGACGTCCTCACGCAGGTGGAACAGCAGGTCGGTCGTCGCCTCGTCCTGCGGCGCCGTCTTGGCGAACACCTGGATCACCGCGACGGTGGCGTCCTCGGCGACCGGGGCGCCGGCGGCGAGGGCAACCCCTGGGTCGGCGCTCAGCGCATCCGTAAGCGTCGTCACAGCCTGCTTGGTCGCCAGGCCCGGGCAGCTGCACGGCGATGTAGAAGGGTCCGTTGACGCCGGGCCCGAAGCCCTCGGCCGTCAGGTCGTACGCGATCCGCGGGGGGCTGCCTTGAGGGGTTCCCGAGTCGTCGGAGAAGCCCAGCCGCAGCGAGAGCATGGGGATCGCGACCACGGCCATGACCACCAGCGCGAACGCGGCGGTCAGCCACGGCCGCTTCTGCAGCCAGTTGCCGTATCGCGCGAAGGCGCTGGGACGGTGCGGCTCCGGCGCCCTGCCGCGATGGACGAGCCAGCGCCAGGCCAGCCCGATCAGGGTGACCGGGAGGGACGATGATCCAGCCGAGGTACCGGAAGACCCTGCCCAGCGCGTGCCACACGCCCGTCAGACGCGGCCTGGGGATCGCCTCCTGATCGGTGATCCAGGCCATCCGGCCGACGAACGCCCAGGTGCCGAGGATGGACAGCACGGCAGGCAGGAGCAGCAGCGCCCCGACCATCACCATGAGGACGGTGACGGCGGCCGAGACCGCGATGCCGTTGAAGAACGTGATCCGCATGACGAACAGGCCGAGCAGGGCGATGATCACCGTTCGCGGCCGCGAACTGCACGGCCCGCCCCGAGGTCCGCACCGACTCCAGGGCCGCGTCCCGCGAGGACCGGCCATGGATGATCGCCTCGCGGTAGCGGTTGATGACGAACAACGAGTAGTCGATGCCGACCCCGAGACCGATCATCGAGGCCAGGATCGGCGCGAACGTCGCCACGTCGAAGTAACGGGCCACGAGCGGCAGGACGAACGTCGTTGTGAGCGCGACCGACAGCACCGCCGAGACGATGGGCAGGAAGGCGCCCAGGATCGAGCCGAAGGCGAACAGCAGGATCACCAGCGCCACGGTGACGCCGATGGTCTCTGAGGACGGCGGCTCACCACCGACGAAGGCGAACACACCGTTGGCCCCGACCTGCAAACCGTCCGCACCGTTCTGCGCCTTGATCAGGTCCAGCGCCGCGACGACGTCGTCGGTGTTCAGGTCGTCGAACGACTGACCCTCGAACATCACCGTCGCATAGGCGACCGTGCCGTCCGGGCTCAGGCCCGACTGGCCGAAGTGCGCTTGGGCGCTCTCCGCCTCCGGCGACATCGGCGGCTGCTCTGCCTCCGCGCCCCCACCGCTCTGCTCCGCGGGCTGCTCGGGGCACCCGGTACCCACCGGCTCGGCGAACGGCGTGAGCACACAGGACACCCCCGAGGACCTCGAGAGCTGGGTGAGCAGCTCCGTCATGGTCACCTTCGCCGACGCGTCCGTGGCCTGGCCCGAGACGGGCCGCCAGACAACCTGCCCCTCCAGACCCGCGCCGGTGCCGGCGCCGCCGCCCGACAGGCCGGCGAGCAGCTCCTGCGCAGTCGTCGACTCGGTGTCCGGCAGCTCGAAGTTGTCGTTGTAGTCGCCGCCGAACCTCGCGCCGAGCAACCCAACCACGATCATGATTCCGACCCAGCTGAGCAGCGCGTACCAGGGGCGGCGCACCGCCCACTGCGACACCCGACCCATCACGCCCACCTCCGAGAGTGACGCACACGGCGGTCCCTGCGCGTCACCCGATCCTCCCCGAACCGTAGACCAGGTACTTCGGCGCCAGCAGCCTCACCCGTTGGGCACGACGACCGCTGGGAACGTGCTGCGGTCGTGCTGACGCCGGCTGTTCCTGCCCGCACCGGGCGTATCGCTGACGTCGTACTTCCGGTCGAGCTGAAATGGTCGACACCTGGACGCCGGTTCGTGCCACGGGACAGACGTCAGCGGGCCCGGCTGTACGAGGTGCTGCTGCGGGAAGGGACCCCCGCGGACATCGAAGGGTGGGTCGATGGGGCGCTGCTCGTCGACGTCTGGGCGGACATGGTGCTTCCCCGGATGCTCCGCCCGCTGTGGCAGCCGCTGATCGACGCTGTCCTCGGCCCGGCAAGCTGGCTTGTCCGGCCTGCGGGCATCACGGCTCGGGCGGCGTCGTGAAGGACGTGCTGCCGGAGGCCGCCCGTCACGACGCGACATCCACGCCTCTGACCGACTTCCAGATCGAGGTCGCACGGGCCCTCTTCGCGCTGCCGGAATCGGAAGGGTTCCTCCTCGCCGGCGGGGCAGCGCTCGCCGCTCAGGGCATGACCGCTCGGCCGACCCAGGACCTGGACGTGTTACCGCACCCGGCCGCGGTGTGGTCGTCGATGCTCTGTCCGCGCTGGAGGGCGCAGCGGCCGCACGGGGTGGGTCACTCATCGGGTCCACGAGGCAGAGATGTTCGCCCGGCTCGTCATCACGGGCCTGACGAGTCGGTGCTGGTCGACCTCGCGGTGGACGCCACGCCCGAACGGGCGCCCCACCATGAGCGTCGCCGGTCCGACCCTCGACCCGGTCGACCTCGCAAGGCGCAAGGTCGTCGCGCTGTTCGATCGCGCCGAGGCCCGTGACTTCATCGACGTCCATGCTCTCGCCGCCCGGTACGGGACCGACCGCCTGCTCGAGCTCGCCGCCGCGGTGGACGCCGGGTTCGATGTCGATGTGTTCGCCGACATGCTCGACTCGCTGTCGCATTTCACCGACGACGAGATCCCGGCTCCGAACGGCGATGCCACCGCTGTCCGCGCCTTCGTCGCGGACTGGTCTGCCGCTCTCCGCGAGGTGCGCGGTCAGTGCTGGTGAGAGCCCTGTGGGGAAGTGACCTGCGACCTCATGATGCGTAGGTCGTGGTTCGATCCCCACAGGCGGCTCCGACAAAGCAGCAGGTCAGCAGCCATTCGTGATGGCTTAGTGCAACTGTTCGTCCCCGTACGTGGGACAAAGTGTGCGTAGGTCAGTCCACCTCTGCGCACTGGCCGCTCTGATCGCTCATCTGAGCGACGTGCGCGATGGCCGACCCTCCACGAGACCAGGGCGCCTCAAGTCTGCCCGTCGCAGGATCGGTGCAGGTCGAGGAGATCACCAATGCGTGGTCCCATGGATCCCCTGGTTGTCGCAATCCCTCACTCACTGTTGAGGTGTTGCGACGACCAGTTGAGTCCACCCATAGCGCCGTTGGCGACCCGAAGGCGCACTGGTCTCTACCGACCGGTCTCTACCGACCGGCCGGGATGTCCCAGGTCGCGGTGAGCCAGTCCAGGTCCGCCTGGTCCTGGATCTGGGCCGTTCGTTCCCGCTCGAACAGGGTGGGAGCCTTCGTCAGGACGAGGACGTAGGGCCGTCCCTGTCGCCGGGTCTGGTGAGTGACCGGCAGCTCGGCACGGTCGATCCGCTCGTGCACGTGCCGTCGTCTCGCCTCGGCGAGCGGCCAGTCCAGCGAGGTCCGGTGCGGGTCCCGCAGGAACGCACCGAGCTCTTCGCACAGGTCGCAGGTGCAGCCGGCGGGCACGTCGAGCGACCAGTCGTCGTCCGCGCGCGCGGGGCGGGCGAGCCTGCCGCGCAACCGGTCGGCGCAGTCGACCGCCAGTTCGGGGAACCCGGCGCCGTTGCGGAGCCCTGCAGGCAGCTTCGCTGCAGCGTGCAGCGCCCTCAGCACGCAGATGCTCACCTCGCCCCGGCGGCCGCGGACGTCGCTGACGACCTGGTCCCGCACGTCGACGGCGTCCAGCATCGCGGCCGCCTCCAGGAGCGCGGCGAGTGCCTCGCCCAGCGGCTCGAGGTGGGTCCGGACGTAGCTCGGCCGGGACATTGCCAACCCGAGTTCGATCTCTGCGCCGAGGGACTCCCAGGAAAGGCTCAGCAGGTGGCGGCCGACCATCGCTCCCGCCTCCTGCTCGGCCCGCAGCGCCTCACCCAACCGGGGCAGTGTCGTCAGCCACCGAGGCCGGCCCTCACCCCCGACGAAAGCGTGGTGGGGCAGTCGTCGGTCGCCGAACCAGGTGCGCAGAAGCTCACCCACCCACGGCTCACCGTGTCGCCAGGCCAGCTTCGCGAGTGCCTTCACGTGGCTGCGCCGTAGCGTCTCGACCCGGAACGGGCGCAGCAGCGTAGAGGAGGTGTCGAGGTCGTCGACAACCGTGGCGGCGCGGAGCGCCTTCGCCAAGTACCGCGACTGGTCCTGGGAGCGGACCGCAGCGCCCCAGAACGGCGCCAGTGTCGTCACCGCCGCTCGCGCGCCGTCCCGAGCCGCAGCCTGGTCGGCCCCCCGACGAGCCCGCACCCCGGCGACCACCTCGTCCAGCGCCTGCAGCGGGGAGATCTCCGCCCTGATCGCGAAGCTGCGCGCCCGCGGCCACACCACGAGGGCCGCCCGCCGGTACCACCGGTCCATCGTGTTGCCGTAGTTGCCCATGTGGCCCTCGAACTCGGACTCGTACGGCTTCAGCTGCCCGGTCAGGGTGCTCGCGCACACCTCGTCATCGACGACGTCGAGCGTGATGTCCTGCGCCCATGTGCCTGCGGGGTCGGTCCAGCGAGTCAGCGTGAGCGAGGAGTCGATCAGGTCGTGCAGCTCGTACTCCTCGGGCCCGCTGCTCCGGGCCGCGTCGTCGGACCATCGCCGGCGCGTGTACCGGGTGTCGGGTTCGGTGGCGTCCCAGGTCTCCCTGATCTCGGCCAGGGCCAGCGCCAGCTCGCAGTCCGCCGACGCGGCAGCGGCCTCGAGCAGCCCGGCCCGCCGCGCGTCCGCTCCCTTCAGCCGCGACCAGCTCAGCCCGCGGGCGGTGTACTCATGGTCGAGCAGATAGACCAGCCGGTCCGGCGGGTCCAGCACCTCGTCGCGATACCGATGCCTGCGCCGGGTGGTGAAGTGCGCGCCCAGCAACGCCGCCAGCTCCCCGGCGGCCGGGTCCTCGGTCGGCGTCGACCTGGTGGAGTCGGCGTCCAGGAGCAGGTTGTAGGTGAGCGCCATCCGGTAGCCCGAGGAGACGGGGAGCACCTCGTGCAGGCAGTCCGCGTAGAAGGCCACCAGGGAGATCGACGCCCGGTAGGTCGTGGTCTGCCCACCCTGGTGGACGACGAGCTCTCCGCCGGTGTGCGGCGACGGCAGCGTGACCACCAGCGTGGCGATCATCGCGTCGTCCTTCTCGGAGTCCTGGTGCGCGACGAAGAACTGGCCCGGCTGGTACACCAGCACGGAGTGCAGCTCCGCGGTGAGCCGACACTGCGGGGGCAGCCCGAGCCCGTCTCGCACCGCCTCGAGAGCGGACCCGAACGCGGCGGACCACTCCAGCCGGACGAGCTCCGTCGGGATCTCCCAGGTGTCCCGGACCCGGCGGTCGGTGAGGGTCCGTTCGCCCCGCCCGAACCGGGCCGGCCGCCCCAGCCCGCACACCTGTACCGCCTGCGCAGCAGACACCGGAAACCGTGACCCGGCCGATCCCCTCAACGTCCAGGCGCAGGTCGGCAGGCTTGGCCTGCAGGTGGATGCTGGACGTGGCCCCCGACGTGGCCTCCCCGAGCACCCGAGCGAGCTCCTCACGTGGCGCGTCGGCCATCGGGCAACCCCCCTGAGAAGTGTGACAACCGCAGACGCGGCCCGAACGAGGCAAGCCCAGAGACACACCCTATCCGCGGGAGGGAAGGCGGCCTCGTTGCCTCGCCTGGAGGAGTGCGACGGCGCGGGCGTCTGTCTCCCGGCGACCACGTTCGAGTGGTCCCCAGGGCGGAACAACGCGTTCTCCGACGTCAACACCCGGCTGCGCCGTGCCAGCCGCACCCAAGCCGCACCCGGCACCGTCGGATACCTACATCTGCCGGTGAACTGCAGCGTCTCGCCGACCGACCCGCAGCCGGACGGCCGCGTGATCGACGTGGACGGCGACAGCCGGGCCGACCTGGTCTACCTGGAACGCGAGACGTGTGAACAGGACAAGCCAGCTCGGGGCAGACCTGGAGCGTGGACTGCGTCCGGCGCAGACGATCATCGCTGGCGAGAGCCGATGGTGACGACACCAAGGGTCACCCAGAAGGTCGGGTCGCCGGGGTACGGCGACGAGCTCCGTCCAGCCCGATCAACAGGGTGGACGAGTACCGGGACCCGCGCCGTCCTGGTACAGCTCCGTCGAGGACGGGCTGACGTGCCAGGCGGCCTCGGTGGAGTCGGGTCGGACTACGTCGAGGTACACGTAGGAGGTGTCCGTGTGTCCTGACCCGAGACCTTGGCGGCCGGACGCCGACCTGCCCACGGTGGCCATGTGGCAGGAGGGCGCCGACGCTTTGATCGTCGAGGTCGGGCAGTGCAACGGGCTGTTCGCCGCCACCAGCGGCCACCCCGAGGGACCGCCGGTGGTCATCGCGCGCTGGGGCGATGCGCTGACCGCGCTGGCCTGGCAGGCGGTGCTCGACGCACGCATGGGGTCGCCTCCAACGCCGGCCGGGACGCCGACGGCGCCGGGCTCGTGCCGGTCGCGCTCGTCGCGGGGCAGTCCGGGCTGGTGGTGCTTCCCCAGGCGCGGCATCCGATCGATCGAGTGGTGGGTTCGTGAGTCGCGATCGTGGCCGTCCCGTGGATGATCGGCCGGGGGACGGGCCGGCGCGTGGGCGCTCGTGCCTGATGGGTGCGGGTCGTCGGAGGCGGCGGGGGTGAGCCTCGACCTCGGGGACCTCGAAGAACTGGCCGTCGCACTCGGGCTCGTCGATGACAGCAGCCTGGTCGCGGACTGGTTCGCCCGGCCCGGCCATTACCTGTCCTCGATGCTGCGTGAGCACCAGCGGGACGCGCTGGTGGCTTTCGTCGACCAGATGCTCGGCGGGGACGACGCCACGACCGACGCCCGGGGCCGGCAGTGGCTGCCGCTCGTCACGGTGGACGCGGGCACCTTCACCGCGTACGCCGTGATCGAGGTCACCGGCGGCCGGGTCCAGATCGGCGCCGGCGCCCGCGTCGACGTGACGAGCGGGTCCGGCGTCCGCTGCGCCGTCCAGGCCGTCGTCCCGCTGTTCGCCCAGCCGCTGGCCGGCGGGGACGTGACCGCCGTCCCGGGCAGCACCGGCGCCTCCATCGACCTCAGCCTCGACCTCACCTTCCCGAGCGGCACCGCGGGCGCGGACGTCGCACTCGCCGGCGTGGTCCTCGACGTCGGTGTCCCGACCTGGGGCGGTGGTCAGCCTGCTGCTCGCCCTCGTCCAGGGCGGCGCCAGCACCCCCACCGTGGTCGGCGCCGGTCTGCGTGACCTGGTCCAGACGTCCCCCCAGGTCGCCGCCCGCAGCATCGAGGTGGTCGCCCCCTGACCCCGAGAGCACCTGCCTGGCATGGGATTCCCAGCCACGTGTACCGCCAGCGGACGACGACTCGCTCGCCCAACCCGACGATCTCCTCGGTCTCGAAGCGTGCCTGCGGGGACGCCACGAAGAGCCGCTCCCGGGCCTGGCGGACCTGGGCCGCACCGTGGTGGGCGTCGCCGTCCGGCGGGGTGGTGCCCTCGAACGTGCAGTCGGGCGCCATCAGGCGCATGACCGCGTCGACGTCGTGTGCATTGAAGGCGGCGGTGAACCGCTCGACGACCTCGACCGGGTCCGGTGACCGGACACCGTCCCGCGCTGGGTCGTCGTCCGGGGTCGCGCCGCCGTCCGGCATGTCGCGGTCCGGTATGTCGCGGCCCCGTTACGCTGCCGTCCGATCCGGTCATCGAGCGCGGCCGAAGGCTGCCAGCAGCCGGGTCTGCGGGTCGGCCCCGGCCGGCACGTCGGGCCGGGGACCGATCGCGCCGGTCGCGCGGTAGGCGTCCTCCCGGTCGGCGAACCAGCGCAGGCAGGTGTCGACGGCGTCCGGATCTAGCTCGATCGACCGACCGAGGCCGGTCGCGAGGTCCCACGCGTGGACGAGGTGGTCGGCGAACAGCTCCATGGCGTACTCGCTGCCCGGAACGTCACCGAACGACAGGTGCACGATGTCGTCCATGGCCCCGGGTCGGCCGGCGGCCGCGAGCGCGTTCACGGACGCCTCCGCCCACCGGGCCACCGGCGCCTCGCCGAGCTGGTCGCCGTCCAGCGCCGACCCGACGTTCTCGATCGTGCGACCCGCGAACAGCTCCGCCGCCCAGAGATCCTCAACGGTGAGGTGATTCACCAGATCGCGGACCGACCAACCGGCGCACGGCGTCGCGGCGCCCCAACCATCGTCGGGCACCTGCGCCACGAGCTCGCCGAACGTCGCGCACGCTCCCCGGTAGAGGGCGAGCGGGTCGGCCGCGCCGACGGTGCCGGCGTCGCTGCGTGGGTCGGTGGACATCGCTGCTCCTCGGATCGGCGTCGCGGCCGAGCGCGCGCGGACGGCACCATCATGCTCGCGTGACCAGGCCGCGCGGCATCCCCCGAACGCAGTCGGCCCGGCCGTGGCTCCCAGCAGCATCTGCGGCGACGCCCTGGTGATCGCCGCGCAGCGTCCGAACCCGGGATGCGTCCCGCCGGCGCCGACGCACACCTCTGCCGTCGCTGTCCGACCGCGATCACCCGGACCCATCCGGGAGTGACCGGACCGTCCCCGTAGTGGACCGGCGTACCGCTGTGCACCGACACGCTCGCCGAAGTCACCCATTCACTGGGTGACGGCTGCGGCGTTCCACATTCCGGACGCCGTCCGGCAGGGTCAGACGATCCAGCCCGGCTGCATCGGCGCGTCCCGACCAGGCTCGATGTAGTGGTCGGTGCCGAAGACGATCGCGAACTGCTCCGGCGGGATCGCAAGCATCTGCTGGGTGTCGGTGACCTGGCTGCGGTGCGCGCGGAACGCCGCGCGGCGCTGCTCGAGGAAGCCGGCCACGTCGACCTGCCAGTGGATCTCGGACTCCGGGCTGCCGACCGGGTTGCCGTCGTCCGCCGGGGTGTCCGGGTTCCAGTCGGTGACGTCCATCCCGGCCGCCTTGGCGAGCTCGTACATCCGGCGCATGGCGTCCCGGTTGAAGGTCGCCTCCAGCAGCCGCGGCGTGCGCCGCGCCAGCTGCGCGGCCCGCCGGGTCACGTGGTGGACCTTGATGTGGTCCGGATGGCCGTACCCGCCGTGCCAGTCGTAGCCGACCACCACCGCGGCGTCCTCCTCGTCGAGCACGGCGGCCAGCCGGGACGCCGCTGCGTCGAGATCGGCGCGGTGGAAGGAGTCCGGGGCGTCGTTCTGGACCCAGCCGGTCATGCCCGAGTCGGCGTACCCGAGCCAGGCGACCCGGGCAATCCCGAGCACGGACGCCGACTCCGCGGCCTCCGCGGCGCGCCGCTGCACGAGGGTCTCGCCGTCCGCCAGGTCGTCCGGCACCTCGCCGTGGTCGCCGTTGGTCGTGAACACCGTCACGACCCGATGCCTCTCGGCGGCAGCCCGGGCCATCGACCCGGCGGTCAGGCTGGCCTCGTCGTCGGGATGGGCGTGGACGAACACGATCGTGGACATGGCCGCCATGATGCCGTCCCGGCCGGCGCGCGCCTCCCATCCGGCACCTGCCCATCCCGCCTGATCTCGACCAGCACCCACCCATCCCGCGCTTGTCATGGGAATTCCCGTGGGTGGAATCGCCTGACGCCCGCGCACACGACCTCGCGCAGCAACCCCGTCGCGACCTCGAAGCCGAGTCCGTCACAGGGCCGGCGGATGTTGCGGGGCGGGAATCACGAAGGTTCCGGGTCCGTGGTAGAGCGGCCGGTCTGCTTGGTCTGAGCGGTGTCCACAGTTGGGGCGGCAGTGGCAGTGGACCACGATCGCGTCGTCGGCATCCGATGGCCCCCCGGGGGGACAGAATGGTCGAGGTGAGCGCTGAGCGGGCCATCGCCGAGGGGTATTCGGCGCTGGGCGCTGGGCGCTGGGTCGAGGCGCGGGTGGCGTTCGAGCGGGCACTCGCCGAGCGGGAGTCGTCGCACGCGCTGTTCGGCCTGGCGATGGCGCTGTGGTGGCTGGGTGAGAACCACCCCTCCGTCGACCGGTGCGCCCGAGCCCACGCGCTGTTCCGCCGGTCGGGGGACGTCGCCGAGGCGGCCCGGACCGCGGTGTGGCTGGCGATCACGTACAAGGCGAACTTCGGCAACTTCGCCGCGGCCAACGGCTGGGTGGCGCGCGCGGACCGACTGCTGGAACCACTGGCGCCCGGACCGCTGCACGGCTGGGCGTGGGTGGCGCGCGCTTACCGGATGGCCGACCTGGATGCCGCAGAGGACCTGACGACGCGGGCCGTCGAGGTGGCGAGATCCGCGAACGACGTCGATCTCGAGCTGGTCGCCGTCTCGCAGCTGGGCCTGATCCGGGTGGGCAGGGGACAGACCGAGACCGGCTTCGGGTTGATCGACGAGGCGATGGCCGGCGCGCTGGCCGGGGAGGGCTCGACGCTGGACACGGTCGTGTACACCTGTTGCGACATGCTCAACGCCTGCGAGCTGGTCGCGGACGTCGAGCGCGCTGCGCAGTGGTGCGCCGTGGCCGACACCTTCGTCGAGACCTACGGCTGCCCCTTCCTGTACGCGGAGTGCCGGATCTACTACGGGAGCGTGCTGATCGCCGCCGGCCGGTGGGCCGATGCCGAGCGAGAGCTGAGGACCGGGCTGCGGATCGCGCACGGTGCGTCGCCGGGACTGCACGCGAGGGCGGTGCTGCGGCTCGCCGGCCTGCGGGTGCGCCAGGGCCGCCTGGAGGAGGCCGACCAGCTCCTGGCCGGAGTGGACACGGCCGACGAGGCCGAGCAGGCACTGTGGTCGGCGGCGCTGGCGCTGGCCCGCGGCGACGCGGCCGGGGCCAGCCGGGTCCTGGACCACCGACTGCCCGCCCTGCGTGAGCAGCGCTGGCATCTCGCGTCGGCGCTGGATCTGCTCGTCGACGCCCGCCTGGCCTCGGGTGAGCTCGAGCAGGCTGTCGCGGTCGCCGGGCGGCTGGCAGAGGCCGCCGCGCCTCCCGCGGCGGGCCGGCTGCCGGCAATGGCCGCGGGTGCGCTGGGGCGGGTGGCGATGGCCGCCGGCCACCAGGAGGCTGCCGTGGAGCACCTGCGGACGGCCGCGGCCCTGTGGGCCGACCCCGACCGGCCGTACGAGCTGGCCAGGACCCGCTTCGAGCTGGCTCGGGCGCTCGCGGCCCGCCAGCCCGAGCAGGCTGCGGACCACGCCCGCCGGGCGCTCGCCGCGCTCGACCGGATCGGCGCCGGTGGGGATGCCGACCGCGTCGCCGCGTTCCTGCGTGACCTCGGGGTGACCCCACGGACCGGCGTCCGGGGGACCGGAGCGCTCACCGTCCGGGAGCGGGAGGTGCTGCGCCTGCTCGGGGTCGGACTGTCCAACCCGGAGATCGCGCAGCGGCTGCACGTCACCCGCAAGACCGCTTCCCACCACGTCAGCAGCATCCTGGCCAAGCTCGGTCTGCGGAATCGCAGCGAGGCCGCCGCCCACGCGGTCAGTGTTTTCGGTGCGGCGACCCCGCCGGGAGAGAGTTGAACGATCCGGACGGCGACGAGTGGCCCGGGACACCGGATGGGGCAGTTGCCCGATGCCCGAACCGCCCACCGTGCCGAGGATGAGGCCATGTCGAACGCCACAGATTCCACGGAGTCCTTCCAGATCCCGATCGAGGCGGCCGAGTTCTACGAGACCGCGTTCGTCCCCGCATTCTTCGCCCAGTGGGCGCCGATCCTGTGCGACGAGGCCGGCATCGGCAACGGGAGCCGGGTGCTCGACGTCGCCTGCGGGACCGGGATCGTGGCCCGGACCGCCGCCGACCGGGTCGGCCCCCACGGAACGGTTTCCGGGGTGGACCTCAACGTCGCGATGCTGACCGTCGCCCGCCGGGTCCGGCCCGACATCGACTACCGGCAGGGGGACGCTGCTGCGCTCCCGTTCCCCGACACGTCCTTCGACGTGGTCGTCAGCCAGATGGCGTAGATGTTCTTCCCGGACCGTCCCCAGGCTCTGCAGGAGATGGCCCGGGTAGCCGACCACGGAGGGACGGTCGCGGTCCTGGTCCCGGGCGATCTGCAGTCCCAGACCGCGTTCGCCCCGTTCGTGGCGATGGCGGGGCGACACGCCGGTCCCGAGGCGATGTCCCTGCTGAGTTCCTACTTCGCGTGCGGCGACCTCGACCGGCTCACCCGCGAGTTCGGGTCCGCCGGCCTGCGGCCCACCACGTCCCGCACCGTGCAGGGCACCTACCGGGCACCCAGCGTGGACGCCTTCGTCACCACCGAAGTCGAGAGCACCCCCCTGCTGGAGCGGATCTCTGAGCAGACCTACCGGGCCATCCGGGCCGACGCCCACGACGTGCTGGCCGCGGTCACCGCCGCCGACGGCAGCGTCCATGCCCCGTTCGAGGCCAACCTCGTCACCGCCCGCAGGCCCTGAATCGCGTCAAGACGGTCGGCCACCACGTCGAGCACGTCTACGCCAAGATCGGCGTCACCGCCCGCCCCGGCTGCGGTCGGCGGAACTCAGCCATCGGCTCAGCCCGCGGCGTGACAGATCCGCCAGGAATCATCGAGAGGGCGCAATCGGACAGCGGCTGGATGCGGTCTCGGTTCACGCCTACGACCTGATCATCCGTCTTGAACTGGAAGACCTCTGGTCGACAGGTGCGTCACCAATCCACCCTGCGTCGGGGAAGGTTCTGCCCGACGCAGGAAGCCGGAGCCAGTCTGCCAGCATCTCAGTCGACGGTCGGGGTCGGCCGGGTGGGCGGTCACCGTCTCGCGCGTGTGCCCTTCCGCCGTGCTCGCCCCACGGCTGGGGGGTTCCGCACGTAATCTGGGATGCGGCGAGCGCTCATGAAGACAGGGTGCCCCGATCGCTGGCGGGTGGGCGCTGCTCGGCCCGGGAGCCGCGGGGACCTGGTTGGGACATGGTCATCAGCTGTGCGCGTCGTGGAGGAAGTTCCGGACTGCTCTGTTGAACGCCTCCGGGGCTTCGATGGTGCAGAGATGACCGGCGTCTGGCAGGACGACGAGCGTGGAGGCGGAGATCGCTGCGTGGAGCTCCTGGGCGACCGTCAGGGGTGCCCGCACGTCCTTGTCGCCGTACACCAGCAGCGTCGGAACGTTGATGTGGGGCAGTACGCCGCGCAGATCCGGCCCCTGGCTGGACCATCCCGAAGACACCGACCTGCCCATCATCGAGGGCACCCTGATCCGACTGCAGGTCGACCATCTCCCCGGGGATCGGGCCCCGACACCCTGATCGCTGTGGACCTCGCGCCCCGACGCCACCGCCGACCAGGTCGACCAGGCCTGGCAGGCGTTCCTGCGCCGCTTCGACCTCGAGCACACCGTCCGGTTCTTCAAGCAGCAACTGGGCTGGACCGCCCCCAGGCTGCGCGACCCCGCCGCCGCCGACCGCTGGACCTGGCTGGTCATCGTCGTCCACACCCAGCTCCGCCTGGCCCGCGGCCTGACCGACGATCTACGCCGCCCCTGGGAACGTCCGACCACGCCCGAGCGGCTGACCCCGACCCGGGTGCGGCGAGGGTTTCGCCACCTCCGAGCGAAGATCGCCCACCCGGCCGCTGCACCGAAACCCACCAGACCCGGCCCGGGCAGGCCCCCCGGCACGCGAAACCGACACCCCGCCCCCCGCTACGACGTCGGCAAGACCACCCGACGAGCCGTCAACCTCGAACAACACCACCAGATGAAGACCACCACGGGTTAAAGATCAAGCTAAGTGGAGTTTCACACTGTAGTTGATCTTTAGGCGGCCTCGGCGAGCGTGTCGGGGAGGGGTCGAGGATTTCAGCGGGGAGTCGTGCGCGGGCCGACATGGCTGTGGTTCGTTGCTGCCACAGGGCTCGGGGGAGCGCTGCGAGGGCGTCGGCGAAGCTGGGGGTGTGCTTGTGGGCGTACCAGGGACGCGGCCGCCGCGGTCGACGGGTCCGGTCAGTTGCTGGTGGCCTCCGACCCCATGACCGACAACCCGGTCGAGCGCGTCAACCTGGGGGCGTTGATGCCGAGAGCCGACGACACACCCGTGGTCACCGAAGTGAACGCCGTCGACCATGAACGCCACCAGATCCTGCCACGACAGGTCCGCCGACATCAGCTCGGCCAGAGCGGCCTCGGTGGCCCTGACGAACCGCGCGACACCGCCGACCGGCTCGTCGGGTGGCCTCGGCGGCGACCCGTACCGGCACACACGGCGGTGTGCAGCCACGGGGAGAGCGCGGCGGCACGGGCCGGCCCGTCGCCCTTGTAGGGCCGTCCCCAGCCGCTGCCCCGATTCATCGGTGCGAACGATCACGGGCTACGCGAGCGCGGCCTGGACGTCACTCGGCCGGGGCTGGCCGTCCTGGACGGGTCCAAGGCCCCGCGCCGGGCGTCCTCGACGTCTTCGACAGGCCGGTGATCGCCCGCTGCCAACATCACAAGATCAGAACTGACCGGCCTTCAAGATCGGAGTCAAGGGGTCGGGTGTTCTGTCGGGGCGCAGCTGCCGAGGTTCGTTCGAGGTCGGCGGCGACGCGGGCGTGGCGGGCGGCTACGTCGTCCCAGCCGCGGGTTTCCGTCTCTGTCAGCCGGAGCAGTCCGGCTCGCTGCGGTCGATCACGACTCTGCCTGGTCCGGCGTGGACGGTGACGTGTCGGCTGGCCTTGTGGTTGGCTCGCCGGCCTGGCGTAACTGCGGTGACAGGACCAGGATGGCGAGGGCGATCAGGGCGAAGGCGGCGCCGATGCCGAAAGCGGCGGCTTGGGACACGTGGTCCCACAGGGCGCCGGCGAGGATGCTCGCCGGTAGCACCAGGACGCCGGACGCCGCGGCGAGCAGGCCGTAGGCCGCACCGCGGCGCTCGAGAGGGACCAGGGTGGCCACCCACGCTTTGACCGTGCCCTCGGCGGTGGCGTAGTACACCCCGTAGAGGGCGAACAGCGCCCACAGCTGCCAGGCTCGCGTGGCCACCGCGAAGCCGAGGTAGGCCACGGCGTAGATGAGCCAGGCGACGATCAGCAGCGGCCGCCGACCGACCCGGTCCGACAGGGAGCCCATCGGGACGGCCATCCCGGCGTAGACGAGGTTGACCAGGGCGTAGGCGAAGGCGAGCTGCGCGGCGGACAATCCACCGGAGCTGGCGCGTAGGAGCAGCAGGGTGTCGGAGGAGTTGGCCAGGCCGAAGATGAGCACCGCGACGAGCAGCACCGTGAACGAAGGGGGCAGCGGCGTGACGGGGACGTCGTGCTCGCGCGGGGGTGGTGGCGGGGCGTCGCGCACCTGGCGGAGGGTCCACAGGCCGGCGATGGCGGGGATCGCCGAGAGTGCGAACACGATGCGCAGTCCCGAGCTGCCGTGGCCGAGGACCAGCAGCAACGCCCCGGCGAGGACTGGTCCGGCGACGGACCCGGCCGTGTCGAGGGCGCGCAGGACGCCGAAGGCCCGGCCGGCGCGGGCGTCGGTCGCGTCGATGGAGACCAGGAGGTCCTTGGGTGCATCCTTCCCGCCTTTGCCGAGGCCGTCCGCGGTGCGCAGCACGACGACCATCCCGACGGTGGATGCCAGCGCCAGCAGCGGCCGGGACACCAGCGAGACCGTGTAGGAGGTGCGCAGCAGACGGCGCGGTGAGGCTCGGTGGTCCAGCGCCCAGGCCGATCCGAGCCGGGCGAGGGTGACCCCTGCCACGAGGAGTCCTTCGATGAGTCCGAGCAGCGTGCGAGAGGCCCCGAGGGTGAGCACCACGAAGGTGGGGATGAGCGGGTAGACCATCTCCTGGGCCGCCCCGGACAGGAACGACAGCTGGCCCAGGATCACCACGTTCGAGCGCGGCGTGCCTGCGTCCGGGGTTTCGGCGGCGGCGCGGCGACCGCGTCTCCAGGCTCGACTCGTCACGGTGAGCCATGCCGGCCTGCGGCGTGGTCGCACACCGGCTGCGGGGACGGGGATGCCGCCAGCCGTCGCAGCGCGTCGCGCGGGGGTCCGAGGTCTGCGGAGACGTGGCGCGCGACCTCGGTGCGGTCCCGTGGTCCGGGGACAGCGGACGCGAACAGCAGGGACTGGTCGGCGACCTGCCGGTGGTGGTTGAGGAGGCGCTCAAGTGCCTGCGCGACGGTGGAGTCCGGGTCCCCGGCCCGGGCCAACCCGGCCGGAGCGTGCCTGTCCGAGGTGGTGAGGGGGTGGTCAGGGTCAGGCATGGAGACGGACGACCGTGACGGCGCAGGGGGCGTAGGAGACCACCCGCTTGGCCACCGACCCCATCAGCCAGCGGTCGAACCGCGAGTGGCCGCGGCGTCCGACCACGATGTGGTCGACGTGGTGGCGTTCGGCGTAGAGCACGAGCTGCTCGGCGGGGTGCCCGACCACCACTCGGAAGTGGGCGCGCACGCCGTCGGCCCGCGCCTGCAGCGGTTGCAGCACCCGGTCGAAGTGGCGTTGGGTCTGTTCGATGACCGCCTCGGTCTCGACGTCCTCGCCGAACTCCGGGGGGCGCGCCACCGCGAGGACGTGCAGGTCGGCGTCGTAGCGCCGGGCCAGGTCGAGGGCGAAGTCGAAGGCGGCTTCGGAGGTCGCCGAGCCGTCATAGCCGACGAGCAGGTTGTGGATCATGGCGTCTCCTCGATCTCCGGGGACAGCGTCGGCAGGTGCAGTTCGCTGCCGGACTCCCTCTCGACCGCCTCGGGGAGCAGGTGCCGGGGCAGGAAGAACGCGTTGGCGATCAGGGTGGGAACGACCGCGCTGCCGATGACCGCGGCGACCAGCGCTGAGTACTGGCCCTGGTCGATCAGGTCGTGCGAGAGCCCGAACAGCGCGGAGATGGTGCCGAAGGTGAGGCCGGTGGACATCAGCAGGGTGGTGTACATGCCCTCCTGCCGCGGGGAGCCGTAGCGGCGGGTCACGGGGTAGACTCCGATGATCTTGAAGGCCACCTTCGTGACCAGCAAGGCGAGGAATGCCAGGGGTGCCGCGACCAGCGCCGGGACGGACACCAAGGTCCCTGCACGGATGAAGTAGAACGGGGTGAGCAGCCCGAACGTCAGGGTTCGCAGGCGGCGGATCAGGGCGTGGTCACGTCCCACGGAGCCGGCCAGGATCATGCCCAACAGGTAGGCCGGCAGAACCGCCTCGCTGCCGGCCCAGGTGGCCAGCGCTCGCTCCGAGGCCGAACAAGGTGGCCAGCAAGAGCTTGGCCTCCAGTTCGGAGGGGCGACCGCCGTAGCGGGAGAAGATCACCGGCACCACCTTGGGCAGGACGACGAACGCGGCGGCACCGACGCTCAGGAAGACCAGCGTCTTGAGCGTGAAGGGGGCGAAGATCAGCCCGAGGGCGAGCACGGTGGCCAGGTCGGTGACGAAGCACGCGGCGAGCACCGTCTTGCCGTAGTAGGTCGTGTTGAGCCCGAACTCCAGCATCACCGCGTACACGACCGCCACCGACGTCGTGGACATCGCGATGCCTGCCAGCCAGCTCGCCTGGCCGTCCCAGCCCAGCAGCCAGTGGGCCAGCGCCGCGCAGCCCAGGAAGGGGCCCGCGAAGCTGACCAGCCCGATGGCCGTGGTCTGTCTCCAGTTCTTGCGGAACACGTCCGGATCGAGCTCGGCCCCGGCCAGGAAGGTCAGCAGGATCGCGCCCGCACCCGACAGGAACAAGACCCAGGTGACGTCCCCCTGCAGCACCGCCGCGCCGAGGGCCACCCCGATCACGAGCTGGGCGATGGTACCCACCACGATCTCCGACAGCGCGGTGGCCATCTTCAGCCAGATCGAGACCAGCGAGGCCAACAAGGCCAGCCCGAGCCACAGCGCCGCCTGCGCCCAGATGCCCGTCATCGCGGCGGCTCCGCGGAAGGATCCGGTGTCGCCGGACTCCGGTTCGTCCGTGCCGGCGCCGTGAACGCCGGGGCGGGTTCGTTGCGGTCAGGCCGAACTCAGCAGCCGCCGCGGTGACCATGCTGCCTCCTACCCTGTCGGGTAGGGACCGTTGGCGAGATCGCGGTTGTCGGCGAGCCCCTCCGCCGTCGTCAGCGTCATGCTAGCCGCAGCCCGCGCCGTCACGACAGGGCACAACGGGCGAACCGCGCGGGCGATGGACGCCTCACCCTGCGATCGATCACGGGAACAGCCGTCCACCCGTTGCATTCCCCAGCTGGTCACCGTGCGAGATGAGCGCCGAGGCACGTCGTGGACTGCACCGACGCGCTTCGCGCCGCGTGCGGGGGGAGGATTCTACGGGTGCAAAGATGGGATGGGCTCCCGGGAGCGACAGCTCGGTCAGGGTCCTGGCGAGAGCCTCCAGCCGGGTCGCGGTGACCGCGAGGGTCTCTGCGTCCCGGTCCGTGGAACCGTTTGAAGTCCCGTCGCCGATGACGATGGTCCGATCGCCGAGCGCAGCCGTCAGTCGGCGCTCGAGATCGCCGTACTCGCGGGCGACGGCCAGGCCGACCCGCCGTGCGGTCTCGGTGATCTGGATCTGTGACTGCGCGCGGATCCTGCCGATGTGCATGTCGACGAGATGAACCGCCTCCTGGCGCAGCCGTCGTCGTACGCCTCGTTGTGCGGCGCCGCCGGGCAGGTGCGCGCGCAGGACGTCACTGAACGGGGCCTTCCACCCCTCGGGGGGCTCGAACGTATAGGGGATCGGGCTCAACGCCGGTCGTGGGACGCGGTCCGCGTGCGCGACGAGATCCACCCCGAGATCTCGTCGGGCCGCCTGCCGAATGACGCGGACCGATTCGTCCAGCATCTCCTGCTGCCGCGCCACCGCGGCTCCTGTCTGGCGCTCGACAAGCTCGGCTTGACGGCCGTGCCAGGCGTCGAGTGCCTCTCTCAACGCGGCGGACAGCGCCATCCGGCCCGCCGACTCCGATGCACGTGCATCGCCGGGGCCATGTGGTCCAGCGTGGACGTGACGAGGTCAACCATCTCTGGCGTCAGCGCCCCGACCCGAGCGGCAGCTGCGGTGTCGATCGTGCTCTGCAGCGCGTGGAAGTCGGCGGCGGCCACCGCCTGCGCTTCCCGGCATCGACGATCCAACCCCGAGACCACCGCACGGAAGGCCCGGATCTGCTCCTGCGCCCGCGAGCGACGCAGCTCCTCCGCCCGCTCACGCAGGTGGACCTCGTCGAGGAGCTGGTCGACGATCCGCTGTGCCGAGGCGGCCACGCTCTGTCGCAGATCCGCCTGAGGACCCTGGCCACCGTCCATGAGGGCGTCCATCACGTCGGGCAGCCAACTGTCCCGCCATGCCTCGGTGTCCCCTCGACGTCGCGCCTCGAGCCCGGTCGTCGCCGAGCTGGCAGCACACGCGGGGACCGCCCCGTCGCGTCAGCGAGTACGCGACCGGTGAACTCGACCACCTCGCGGCGGTCGTCGTCGGTCAACCGGTCCACCGTGTTGACCACGACGACGCAGCGCACGGACAGCACCGTGACCCGCTCGTACAGCTCGGCCTCTGCCTCGGACACCGGGGATCGGATGCGACGACGAGGACGGCGACGTCCATCGCTGTCAGCGACGCTTCCGCGGCCTCGGTGTTGTGACGATGGACCGTCCCGACGCCGGGGGTGTCCACCAGGTCGATGTTCGGGCCGGGGATCGTGGATGCCCCCACTGCGTCGTCCCCGGCCACGCCGGCATACAGGACGACGTCGGACACGTGGCGCCGGTTGTTCGGGTTACCTGCCTCGCTGACCAGGTCCGGCAAGGCCGTCAGGTCGAGGGTCTGGCTACGACCGTTTTGGTAGGTGACGACAAGACGCTCGGGTGACCCCGTCCGAACGGTCGTGGTGACCGCCGTCACGGGCACAACCCCGGTCGGGAGCAGAGGCCTGCCGATGAGAGCGTTGCCCACGGTGCTCTTGCCCCGCTTGGCCTCCCCGACGAGAAGATGCGCAGTCGCCCGGCACGCAGCCGCTCGGTCAGGTCGTCGACGCGCCGCGCGCGCTGCGGTCCGAGAGCTCACGAAGCTTCACCAGCACATCAAGCAGGTCCCACGAAGAAGTCATGTCCGCACCCGGCTCTCCCTACCCGCAAGTAGGGACTGTTGGCGGATACCTCCGCGGTCTCGGCTAGTGGGTCGTCCACCAAGATCAAACGGGTTTCCGCGACACGCCGTGGCGGGTGCGTGCATATCGTGACACCCAGGTCCAAACTTGATCTTGCCGGGGGCCGAGGCTTCGAGGTTGAGTCGAGGCGAGTGTGATGGCTGGGCCAGTCCTGACTCGCGAGTTGAGCAAGCAAGAAGACCAGGACCTGCTGCGGATCGTTCGGGGTGAGGGCAGCCAGAACACCATCCGGGTACGGCGGGCGGTGATGGTGCGGGCCTCCGCGGACGGTGCCAGGGCACCAGCGATCGCCCGGGTGCTGGCCGCGGACCCGGACACCGTCCGGGACGTGATCCATGCGTTCAACGACAACGGGTTCGACGCGTTGGACCCGCACTGGGGTCCGGGCCGGCCGCGGCGGATCACCGCGGACGACGAGGACTACCTGGTGCAGGTGGCCACCACCCGGCCGGGCACGGTGGGTCGCCCGTTCACCCATTGGAGCCTGCGGAAGCTGTCCGAGTACCTGGGGGACAACCCGATCCGCGTGGTTCGGGTTCAGCGGGAACGGTTGCGGCAGCTGCTGCACGCGCACGGGATCTCCTTTCCAGCGGACTCGGACCTGGAAAGAGTCGACCGACCCGGACGCCGAGGCCAAGCTGGACCGGATCGAAGAGGTCCTCGACAAGTGGCTTGACCGCTGCTTCGCGTTCGACCAGTTCGGGCCGTTGTCGATCCGCCCGTGTCACGGCACCTGCTGGGCTCGCCGTGGTCATCCCGACCGGCTGCCCGCCACGTATCACCGCACCCACGGGATCCGGTACTTCCACGGCTGCTATGACGTCTCCCAGGACCGGTTGTGGGGCGTCACCCGCCTGCACAAGGGCGGCAAGAACACCCTGGCCGCGTTGAAATCGATCAGGGCCGCCCGCCCCGACACCGAACCCATCCACGTGATCATGGACAATCTCTCGGCGAACAAGACCCCCGCGATCCGGACCTGGGCCGCAGCCGCGAACGTCGAGCTGTGCTTCACACCGACCAACTCCTCGTGGGCCGACCCGGTGGAGGCGCAGTTCGGGCCGTTGCGCTCGTTCGTGATCGGCAACTCCAACCAACCCAACCACCTGGTCCTGGCCCGCGATGCAGGCCTACCTACGCTGGCGCAACACCCACAACCGCGACCCCGACGTCCTGGCCGCCCAACGCCGTGAACGCGCCCGAGTCCGCAGCGAACGCCACCAACGCTGGGGAAGGCCCCGACCGCGAGCCCCCGCAACACCCGGCAGCCGATCACGGACGCCGCACTAGCCCTCAAACAAGCGAGTCTGCGGCGAGCGTGTCTTCGGTCGAGTTGATCACTTCGAGTTGTCGTCGTGGTGGGCGGTGGCGGTGTTCTCCGGTGACGCTGTCGGGGCGGTCGGGGCAGCAAGAGCCTCCGGCAGCGCTTCACGAGGCGTCACGCCGTAACCTCGGCCGCTGGGACCGGGCGGTCTCCGGTGTCCGGGCAGGCGTGGTCGCCGTGGCGGGTCCGCCACGGTCGGGGAGTGCAGGGTTTGTGATTTCGGGTCGGGGGCCGCTGTGAACGGGGGGTCAGCCGAAGCGGGTGCGTTCGGTGGTGGCCCAGACGCTGAACAGCCGGTCGATGGCCGGGGTGTAGCCGATCAGCCGGACGGTGATGGCCCGGGCCCGGCGGCAGATCATGGCGGGGATCAGGATGATGGTGTTGACGAAGCGGCGGAACTCCATCCGGATGTAGTCGCGGCGGTCGCTCTTGCGGTGCATCATCAGCGCGAACCAGGACTTGAGGTTCCAGGCCAGGGCGGCGATGACCATGTAGGCCCAGTTGGAGACCAGGTCGTACAGCGGGACCCGCAGCGCGTTGACCCCGTTCTTCAGCTGCTCGATCACGTTCTCCTGGTCGCAGCGCTCATTCGCCAGGTCGACGACCTGCTCGGCGGTCAGGTCGGTGCGGGTGGTGATGTAGAAGAAGTAGCGGATCTCGTCGAGGAGGACCTGTTCGCCGCGGGCGCGGCTGATGTTCTTGCGCAGCGCGATGACCCGGTAGGGGCGGGCGCACTTGCCGGGCCGGTAGTCGAACTCGGCGACGTCCTCGTGGTTCAGCTGCAGGTTCAGGTACTCCCGCTCGGCCACGATCGCCGCCTTGGCGTCGGCGCGGCGGGCCCGGACCTGCCCGGTGCCGGTCTGGTACGGGGCGGGGCGGTGCAGCCGCCGCCAGGCCTGCTCGTCCAGGGCCTCGGCCCGGGAGCGTAGTGCGGTGGAGTTGTCCATCCCGAAGATGAAGTCGACCCGCTCGGCCCAGGCGTCGAAGTGGGCGGTCAGGGAGAAGTCGGTGTCCCCGCGCAGACACACCCGGGGCGCGTGCGGGGCGACCAGGTCGATCGCCTTGTCGATCCAGGCCGCGGCGCCTTGGTGGCTGGGCGCGTTGCCGGACCGGTTGACCAGGTACAGCACCTCCTTGGTGTTGGCCAGCGACACGATCAGCGGCGCGTACCCCCAGATCCCCTTGTAGGACATGTCCATGCCCTGCTTGCGCTTGCCGCCGGTGGGCGTGATCGTGCCGTCCACGTCCAGGTAGGCGACCGGGCCGAGCAGGTCCCGGCCCCGCCCGGCCCACAGCTTCGCCCGGATCGTGTTGACCGCCTTCATCAGGGCCGTCACGTCATCCTCACCGAAGCGGCGGCAGAAGTCCCCGGCCGTGGTCGGGTCCGGGATCAGGTCGGCGCCCAGGGCGTTCATGTACGCGGTGTCGTGACGCAGCCGTTCGATGTCCTCCAGCCTGGTCCCGCCGCACAGCACGTTGTAGGCCAGGTTCAGCACGTGATCGGACTCGTGGTAGGGCAGGTGCACCTTCAACAGCGGCACGTCCTGGTTGATCTGCTCGGGCAGGCCCAGCCGACACACCAGCCGGTGCACCGCGGCGATACCCCCGAAGCAGGTCGCATCCACGTTGCCGCCGACCTCGTACCCGATCGTCCCCGTGGTCAGCATCGGCGCTACCCGCGGGCTCCAGTGCCCCGCCTGGGCGTGCCGGGCCGCCACCCGGCGCCGCCGTCGGGCCGCGTTCCGCCGGCTCTGATCCTGAGGTATCTTCTTCACCACAAAGGCCTTCCCTGCTGGGCTGCGTTGACGTCGCAAACCCGTGCAAGGTAAGGCCTTTGCTCTACCTCAAGCCCTTCCGACACGCCGACACGCTTGGTCAAGGACTAGCCCCTCCGCCGCCCTGCGTCATAATCGTATGTCCGCCCCGAGACCCTCGGCCGGGACGTGTCGCCGCCCACGACTGGGTAGCCGCCACCTCACCGATCGTTGACGGGCACCTCACCGGTGACACTCGCCACCACCACGATCACCGGCCAGGTCGACCGACCTGCAGACCGAAGCCAGGTGACGCGGGACAGCCAGGCTCAGCACTCGCGCTGCCGTGGCCGACCTGGTAGGGCAGACGGCGTTGGGGCTCGCCGAGAACCGCGGCAAGGCCGCTGACGATCCCTCCACTGAGCTCGCTTGTCTGTGGAAGCACTGGCGATGAGCGATGCGCCGCGGGAGGGCGACGGCGACCCGAGCGGTGAAGGCTGACCGGTTCCCCCACGATGCCGGCGTCGGTTGGTCGATCCTGTTCCTGCCCGGCGCTCATCTCAGGGCGCCAGGTGGACGTCGTGGTCATGCCTTCACCGGACAGTCTTCCGCGGCGCCGGCGACGGCTGAGGCCAACCGACCGGCGTCGAGACCGAAACGGCAGCCCAGGTGACCGTCGGATCGGAGATCTCGATGACTCTGAACGTGCGCCCCGATCCGGCCGCTCAGGCAGCCCGTTTCGGACGAACCCCGACCCTTCGATCTTCGATCGGGGGCCTATCGGCCGGGATGGCTCGCCGAGGGGCGGCTAGTGTCAACGCGGCGACGATCCTCAGGAGGCGATACCCATGGCGTTCGGTATCAGTGACGTGCAGG
The DNA here is from genome assembly GCA_963750565.1 of uncultured Actinomycetota bacterium. Taxonomy (GTDB): domain Bacteria; phylum Actinomycetota; class Actinomycetes; order Actinomycetales; family Kineosporiaceae; genus R-H-3. The sequence goes on from CAVVRA010000007.1 coordinate 65,128, forward strand.
CGCTGGAGGTCCTCGACTCGCGGGGCCGTCCGACGCTGTCGGTGACGGTGAGGCTGTCGGATGGTTCGCTGGGGTCGGCTGGGGTGCCTTCGGGCGCCTCCACGGGAACCCGTGAGGCGGTTGAACTGCGCGACGCGGACCCTTCGCGCTTCGGTGGTGCGGGGGTCCTCACCGCGGTCGGCAACGTCAACGGCGAGATCGGCAAGCACCTGACGGGCGGTTCCTGGGAGGGCCTCGAACAGCTCGACGCCTCCTTGTGCACACTGGACGGCACCCCGAACAAGGCGCGCCTGGGCGCCAACGCCATCGTCGGGGTGTCTATGGCCGTGGCCCGCGCGCTGGCTGCCTCGGCCGGGAAGCCGCTGTTCGAGTGGCTGCCCGGCATCGGCCAGAGCCCCAGGCTTCCGGTGCCGTGCTTCAACGTGCTCAACGGCGGTGCGCACGCCCCGAACGCCCTCGACTTCCAGGAGTTCATGATCTCCCCGCTCGGCGCTCCCTCCGTCGCCGAAGCGGTCCGTGCGGGGGCAGAGGTGTACGCCGCGCTGCGGCGCCGGCTGGCCGCGGCCGGTCACGCCACCGGGCTCGGTGATGAGGGAGGCTTCGCGCCCGACCTGGCCGAGCCCGAGGAGGTGCTCGCCGTGATCGTCTCGGCGATCACCGACGCCGGCTACACGCCCGGGCGCGAGGGCATCGCGATCGCCCTGGACCCCGCGGCCTCGGAGTTCGCCAGCGGCCCCGGACGCTACCGGGTCAACGGAGCCACCCTCAGCAGCGAGGAGATGATCGACCGCTACGAGGCCATGATCGAGGCATTCCCCATCTGGAGCATCGAGGACGGCCTGGGCGAAGCCGACCACGACGGCTGGCAGCGCCTCACCGCCCGCCTGGGCGAGCGGATCCAGCTCGTCGGGGACGACAACTTCTGCACCAACCCTGCGATCATCGCCGAGGCCATCACCGACCACATCGCCAACGCCGCACTGATCAAGCTGAACCAGATCGGCTCGGTCAGCGAGACCCTCACCGCCATGACCGTGTGCCGCCAGGCAGGGTACGGGCAGATGGTCTCCCACCGGTCCGGGGAGACACCAGACGCGTTCATTGCCGACCTCGCGGTCGCCACCGGCTGCGGCCAGCTCAAGACCGGAGCGCCAGCACGCGGAGAACGCGTCGCCAAGTACAACCGTCTGATGGAGATCGCCGCAGCCCGGCCCGACCTGCCCTACGGCCCACCCGCCGGCCTGCGACGCTGAGCACGCTGCCGGCGCTCACCTCGGATGCGAGGCACTCGAAGGGCGGCGACGTGACCGGGCTCGGGCAGGTGACGGTCGTGTTCGATGTCGTGGGCGACGAGCGGAACGAGCCGGTGTACAACCCGCGGCTTGCGCCGGGTTGTACTGCTCACCGATCCGCCGACAGGGGTCGGCGCTCGGTTCCGGCCAAGACCGGAACGGGACGGCGCGCCAGCGTTCCTTCTCGGCATTGTCCGGTGCGTGGCTGTTGATCAGCGGCACCAGCACACCGAGCACCGAAGCCTCGGGTTCGGTCCGCGACGCTGCGGGGCTGACCGTCGGGCGACGGCCATCGACACTCCGACGATGGCGTTGGCGCCGAGCCGGAACTTGCTCGCGATGCCGTCGAGGTCGATGAGGGCGGCGCCGAGGGCTGCGACGTCGGCGAAGGTGCGTTCGGTGAGCAGGTCGGCGATCTCGCCGTTGACCTTTGTCGACGGGGCCTGTCGTGGGGGGGTCGGCCCAAGGACCCGGGTAGTCGACTCGACGCTGGATGCTGCGGTGGACGGGTCGGCCACGACGTCTCCTTCGATGCGGTGGCAGGTCTTCCTGATGCCAACGGTTTCTTGCGTCATGTGGCGGCTGCGGGTCCTTCGTCCCCTCCTGGGTCGACAGGAGGACGGACGACGCGCGAGGCGACGGTGGAGACCGCCATCCAGGCGGCGGCGTACCCGAAGGCCGCCAGTGGTGAGATGGCCGCCCAGAGCAGGCCCGCCACCAGGGTGGCGCCGAGGTCTCCGAAGGACTGGAGCAGCCCCAGAACGCCGTAGCCGTTTCCCCGCAGCGTGTCGGGCAGCTGCAGAGCGACGGTCGTCGACTCGGCCGTCTCGGCCAGGCCGATCCCGATGCCGGCGAGGGCGAAGCCGGCGAGCAGCATCCCCCATGCGTGCGGGCCGACCGCGAAGATCAGGTAGGAGGCGACGTAGACGGCCGCTCCCGCGCCGAAGACGATGCGCGGGCCGGCTCGGTCCGCCCACAGGCCGCCGCCGACCGAGGCCACCGCTGCGATGCCGTTGTGGGCTGCATACAGCAGGATGGCCAGGCTGGTGGCGGCGGTCGTCGAGCGGGACGGGGTGTCGAGCAGGTCGGTGGCGCGCAGGATCAGTAGCGTCGCCGCGAGGTTGCCGAGCTCGAACGCGGCAGCGGGCGCGAGAGCGCGGGCGAGCCCGGCTCGCCGAAGCTCTGCGAGGTTGAACGACAGGGTTCGGCGTCCGACGGGGGTCGCGACGTGTCGTCGGGCCTGCCGCGCCGCGACAGTGATCGAGGCGGCAGCCAGCAGGCCGGGGATCAGGGCGAAGCCGATCGCGTACCGGACCCCGACGAAGGCGACCAGGACGCTGGCGAGCAGCGGTCCCACGAGGGCGCCGGCGTTGTCACCGGCACGCTCCAGCCCGGCCGCGCGCCCGTACGCGTGCCGCGGGACGAGCGAGACCAGCAGTGTGTCCCGGGCCGGCGATCGGATCCCGCGGGAGGCCCACGCCAACGCGCGCAGGACAGCGACCTGCCAGACCGCCGTCGCCGCTCCGATGGCGGCGGTGGCCACGGCGGTGCCCAGGTATCCGCCCGAGGCGATCCGACCGCGTCTGGCCGGGTCCGCTGACAAAGGCCCGCCGGCCAGCTTGCTCAACCCGACGAGTGCGTCACTGGTTCCTTCGATGGCGCCCAGCGCCCCTGGGCCGGCGTGCAGCAGGCTGGTGAGGAACGACGGGAGCAGGCTCGTCGCGATCTCGTGACCGGCGTCGGAGAAGAACGATGCCGCACCCACGCCGACGACGCCGGGCGAGAGCCACCGGTCGCCCCCTGGCGTCCGGAGAACCGGCGTGGCCGCTACGGCCGGTGGTCCGGTGGCCCGGTCGTTGCTGTGCGCTGGGTGCCCGTCCTGCGGCGCCACTGGACCGACCGGCATCGGCAACTCCTCCGAAGTGTGTGGCGCGGTGGAAGAACTCGGTGGGCGGTGCGGATGGCCCTGATGCGGGATGGAGCAGCGCGAGATGGGCGTCTCGGTGCCGAGGTGCGGGCGAACCTGGTCGGTCAGGACTGCTGGAGCGTGCCAGGTGGCGTTCCGAGATGGGCCCGGAGGCGGTCCGGCTCCCACACGAGCAGGTCAACGGCGGCGCTGCTGCGTGGGTGGAGCCGTACGTATGCGGCCTTGGGTAGGAGCGGACCGTGGGACGGTGCCCAGGCGATGGCCGCGATCTCGCTCCGAGGCCAGGCCAGCGGCCGGAAGTCGGCGGCGGTGACGACAGGGGGCCGCCACCGCCAGTGCGTCTCGCTGACGGTGAGGACCCCGACGACGAGCAGCTCCTGCCAGGACTCCGGCTGGGGACGCCGAACCGCCAGGGACCTGGCTACGGCGGCTCGGACCATGGGCAGCCCGTCGGGCGCGCTCCGTCGACGCCACCAGCAGGTCAGCGACCAGATGCTCACCACGTACACGGCGACGGGGGCCGCGGCAACGACCGGGAACCACAGGAAGGTGTCGTCGAGGGCCGCGAGGATGACCGAGGCGCCCAGCCAGACGGTGACGGCGACGGTCGATCGCCGCCGGCTTGTTTCGCGGCGTTCCGCCCAGCTGCTCACCATGCCCCCGATCAGGCCAGAGAGAATGCGAGCGCGAACCCGCCCATACACGCGACGAGCCCGACGACGAAGCTGACGGCCATGTTCGAGGCGGCCTCGAACATGGCGCCGTCCTCGACCAGCCGGATCGTTTCGTAGCTGAAGGTCGAGAAGGTGGTCAGGGCACCGCAGAGTCCGGTGCCCACCAGGGTGAGCACCCATGTCGGAGCACTGCCACCGACGGCTCCGGCGACGACGCCGAGGACGAGGCTCCCCGCGACGTTGACGGTGAACGTGCCCCACGGGAAGACGGTGTCGTGGACGGACTGGACCACCACATCGGTGGTGTACCGCAGGGGTGCCCCGAGGGCGCCGCCGAGCAGGACGAGGACCGCGGCCAGGACGTCGGCTCTCATGCCGGCTCCCGGACGTCGCCTCCGGCGGCGCCGACGTCGGGCCCCGAGCCGTCGGCCCGTCCGACGTACCGGACCACCTCGACCTCGTCCAGGATGATCAGACCCTCGTGAACCAGACCCTCGAGCTCGGGCAAGAAGTCACGAACCTTGTCCGGCTCGTCGATGATGATCACGATGATCGGCAGGTCCTCGGACAGGCTGAGCAGTCGGGTGGTGTGGATCAGGCTGGAGGCTCCGAAGCCTTCGCAGCCGCGGATGACACTGGCACCGGCCAGGCCTGCGGCGTGCGCCCGGTGGACGATCTCGGTGTACAGCGGTCGGTGACGGATGCGGTCGTCCTCGCCGATGAAGATCGTCGCGCGGAGGGCTCGGCCGGACAGCGTCATGACTTTCTCCTGGGAGCGGCGCGTGCGGGGATCGGGCGGGTAGGGCTCACGTCAGGACGGGTGAACTTCCCCAGGGAGCGCCCGTCCTCGGCGGAATCGGGGAGCCGTCGCTGCCGCCGTCGACGGGCGAGCACGACGCTGGTGCGTGCCGCGACGATCGCGACCCAGACGGCGATGAGCCCGGCGGCGGCGCTGCCGAACAGGTAGACGCCGGCGAGGCCGGGGCGGCCGCTGACGAGCAACGAACGGGTGTCGAGCATGGCGGTGGAGAACGTGGTGTAGCCGCCGAGCACGCCGACGCCGAGGAACGGGCGGAGGTATCTCGACGGTGGCCAGACCTCGGTGACGAAGACCATGAGGGCGCCGATGAGCAGGCAGCCGGACACGTTGGCGATGAACGTGGCCCAGGCGAAGGCGTCGGGCTGGTGGGGAAGCGCGACAGTCAGCGACCAGCGTCCGAGGCTTCCGATCGCGCCGCCGACCGCGATGACGCCCAGGATGTCTCTGCGGCTGGCGAGGGCTCTGCGCAGCCGAGGCCACAGCTGCCGCGGTTCTGCCCGGCGGCGCGGCCCTGTCGCGGCAACGGTGCCGTGGTCCTCGCGATCGACGTCGGGGTCGACGGGCAGCTCGTGCGGGAAAGGGCGATCCACGTCGTGTGGCCCCGCGACCTGCCGGTCGGGGGTCCTCCCTGTTGTCACCGAGACGGCCTCCCACTCCGTGAGTAGGGACCGTTGGCAGCTGTGCTGCGGTTGTCGGCGGGCCCCACCGCCTTCTCGGTGCGTTCACTGTACCGGCGCTCCCGGCGACGTGACGACAGGAGCTGTCCGGCGTCTCGAGCCCGCGGGTGTCGCCGGCTGAGCCGGTCACTCGGTGCGCTGGGTGCGGTCCGCCGTGCTGTTAGTCGTGGTGGGAGCAGGATCTCGGCGTGCCGTCGTACCGAAGACCTGCTGGTACAGGTCCAGGCCGTAGCTGGTGCGCTCGGGTACGCCGGGTTCGAGCCGGAAGGTCCGGGTGCCGTCCTGTTCCCGGGGGGCATGCAGGAACAGGGTGTCTGGCGGGGTCGTGTCCCAGCCGTACGGCAGGTCGAACAGGTGCGTCACGAGCGCGACCCGGACGCCCGCGTCGACGAGCGGCTCGAAGATCCCCCGGCCGATGTCACATGGTCGACGAGGTCGCTCCTCCGTCCCAGCTCCTCGTCGAGCTTGCCGTGTGCCAGCCCGGCGTCCTCCTCGCGCCGGTAGTGCGTGTACACGCCGGTGCAGATCTCGCCGCGGAACCGCGCGGCATGACGAACAGGCCGGCCTGCATCATGAGCTGAGCCAGCCCGAGTCCGCGCAGGAAGGTCGACTTGCCGCCCCGGTTGGCGCCGGTGATGACGAGGAGGGGGCGGCCGTCCGCCGCCAGGTCGGACGGACCGGAACCGACCCGGACGCGAAGGCCAGACCCACGTCTGCGAGTGCGTCGGCGGACCGGACGACATCACCGGGGGGGCGGGGTCGGGCCAGCACAGCGTCTGGCCGATCTCCGCGAGCCGCGCGTGAAGGTTCATCGCAGCCAGGTAGAACGCGAGCTCGGCTGCGAGCAGCTGGAAGAAGGTCAGGACGTCGTCGGCGGCCCGTGTCACGGCCTCGGCCGCGAGCTGGACTCCGCGGCCGCGCAGCTCGCTCAACGCGAGGGCTCCGCTCTCGTCCCGTTCGTGGATCCGGTCTCTCGACGAGCTCCCTGCCCGCGGACGCGCCACGCCGTGAACGAGGCGGACCAGCGACGCCGACGGCTGCGTGACGCCCCGCCCTCCGCCTCCGCATCATCCTCGTCAGCGCGGACACGCCGATCTCGGTCGCCGTCAGCGGGAGCTGCTCGACGCACCCGTCGACGAACCGCAGCGCGGCTGCTCGGCGTCCGCCTGGCGGCAACTGCGGAACCGGGGACCGCCACCTCGACTTCCACGGCACCCGGTCAACGTCGATCCGGGATCAGCGACTCACTTCAGGCTGAACGGTGGGTATCGGTCCGTGACCAGCAGGAACGCGTAGGCCTGCACGCGTAGTGCCCACCTGCCGACGCCGACCATGTAGTTGAACAGGGACCGGGGATAGCGCCCGGTGAACAAGATGGCGAACCACGCGATAATCCAGACGACGACCGCGCCCAGCGCGAGCACGGCGAGGACCACGTAGTGCGGGACGGCCAGCAGCCACTTCACCAGCGGTAGCCAGCGGTTCAGGTCGTGTTCGGCGTCGGGGTAGTCGATTTCCAGATGCACCGACTGCTCCTCCACCGTCGAGGGGTACCGGTCGGTGAGCAACGCCATGTAGGCAGCGACCCGGGCGCCGAATCGCGCGAACTCCCGCGCGAAGTCGAACCACCAGCGCGGGTAGCGCTGCCGGAACACGATCATCAGCAGCGTCGCGCCGAACAGTCCGCCGGCGATTCCGCCCCCGCTCCTGGTGGTCGTGGTGACCACGTCGCCGGACACCGTGGTCACCGTCTCGCTCGCCGACGCCGAGAGCACGTTCAGGACGATGGCGATGGGGATGATCCAGATCAGACGGAAGAACGACGTGACCCGGTCGAGTCGTTCGGTGTAGTCGATGTCGAAGCGGAGCGCATAGGTCTCAACTGATGGGCTCACCATGACGCCTCCTCGGTGTCGGCGGGGTAGCCGTTCGGCAGCCTGACTCGTCAGCGCCGTCAGTGCTGTCGCCGCCGACGCTGTCGCCGCGACACGTCGACCTCCACTGATGACCTCCGTGACCGTAGCAGCCCGCGAGGGCCGAGGCGCACAGTTGTCAGGATTCCTGACCTTGCAGGACCGCACAAGGAGGTCAGGCGCGGCCGCTGCTCTGCGTGGCTCTGTCCCGGGTGGCTCTTGCCGGGTGCTGGCCGAGCTGGTGGTCAGCGCCCCCAGCGTCTGGTCGTTCGCGGTCCGTGGTGCCGTACGACAACCTTTCGGTCCCGTATGTGGGACACAGGTGTGCGCAGGTCGTTTCCTGTTCTCGCCCCTCCCTGGGTTCCACAGATAACGGATCTTCTAGTACACGAAAACGGGCTCTGACCTGCGCAGACATGGGTGTGGCCGCCTAGTGGGCGTGTCACTAGGCGGCCGGGTTCGTGCTGGTCAGCGGCTTGTCGGTGGGTTGGGGTGCTGGTCGGTGAGGTCACTCATGGCGACTGGCTGGTCGCAGTGTGGACACAGGCCGCCGAAGTCGATGCGCAGGGCGGGCTGGTTGCAGTCCGGGCACCACTGGGTTCCCAGGGTGCGGGTGGCGCAGCCGGGGCATTCGTAGATGGTGATCTGCCGTCGCCGGGTGCGTGGGGGCAGGAGGACGGCCGGTGCCGGGGTGGGGTGGTGACGGGCACGCCAGGCCCCCTGGCGGCAGGCGGGGGTGCAGTACTTCTGGCGCCGGATCGGGGTGAAGTCGTTCTGGCAGACCGGACACGGGATCCTCGTCGTGGTGGCCTCGTCGAGGCCGGCGTCGTTGATGTCGTTACGGATGTCGTTACGCGACGGGGGCATCGGTGGCTCCGGGGTCCGCGGCAGCGATCTCGATGATCTTCTTGGGTGCCTCGAGGTTCAGGGCCGAGTACAGGTCGCGTTGGGGTTTTGTCGGTTCGGTGGTCTGCCGGAAGGTGCCGGCCGGGCCGGTGAAGGTGATCAGGTGCAGCCGGTCGAGGTCGGTGCGGATGGTGGGCCAGGTCGCCCCGGTGCTGGTCTCGGCGACGCGGACCAGGAGCAGGGCCAGCCAGCAGAGCAGGACGTGGGCGCGGATGCGGTCTTCGAGGCGGTGGTGGACCGGGCGCAGGTCCAGGACGGACTTCATGTCCCGCCAGCCGCGTTCGACCTCGAGCAGTTGCTTGTACCCGAGAGCGATGTCCTCGGCCGACAGGGTGGGGTCGGAGCTGCGTAGCAGGTACTTGCCGTCCAGACGCTGCTCGGCCTTGATCGCGGCCCGGTCGATGCGCAGCAGGCCGGCGTCGGTGACGCGCAGGTACCGGTTCAGGCCCGGTTTGGTCGCGATCCGTGCGCGGAGTTCGGTGCGCTTGGTGGCGTCGAGGCTGTCCGTTCCCGTGATCTTCTCGGCCAGGTGGGCGACCAGGTCCTCGCGGATGGCCTGGTCGCGGGTGGCCGCCTCGGGGTTGTAGCAGATCACGAACCGGTCCCCGGCGTCGGGGATCTTGACTTCCTTGACCGACATGTTGTCCCGCACGCTGGCGTAGCGGCCCGGACGGGACAGGGCGGCCTGCACCTCGGCGGAGCCGGTGCGTAGTTTCTCCCCGATGATGTAGTGCCCGCCGCCGCGTTGCAGGTAGCGACGATTCTCCCCCGAGGAGAACCCGCGGTCGGCGACCCACACGATCCGGGCCAGGCTCCAGCCACGCATGTCGTCCTTGACCTGGCGGATCAGGGTCGAGTCGGCGGTGTTGCCGGGCCAGGACCAGACCCGGACCGGGATCCCTTCCCTGGTGACGGCCATCCCGATCACGACCTGGGGCAGGTCGCCGCGGTGGTCCTTGCTCTTGCCGTGGGTGCGGAACCCGACATCGCGGACCGGGTCCGTCGGTTCGCCGTCGGGCTGGACCCGGCCGTGCTCGTCCCGGGCGACAGGGGTGTCTGCGGCCTCGGTCTGGAAGTAGGTGGAGGTGGTGTCGAAGAACAGCAGGTCGACTTCGAGGTTCAGCAGGTGGGCGACCTGGTGGTAGACCTCCTTGGCCAGGACCGGCTCGATCTCGACCAGGACGTCCATCGCCCGGTAGCAGGCCTCGTCGACCACCTCGGCGAGGCCGTCGATGTGGACGTCGTGGGTGATCCAGTCGGTCGCGGCCAGTTTGCTGGAGGGTCGCAGCGCCCGGTTCGCGGCCAACGCGAACAGGATCCGTTCGACCCGCTCGGCCTCCACCCGCCGCCCGACCAGGGCCTTGCCGATCGCGGCGTCGATGCCCAGCCGCCGCCACAGCCCGTCCAGGACGTGCGCGCCGCCGATCGGGCGCGAGTCGGTGAACGACAGGTCCGCCGGTCCGGTCAACGCCGCCGCGGCGGCCGGGTCCAGCAGCCGGGACAGCGACCCGATCAGCCGCTCGACCGCCTCCCGGTCCAACTCGTCCTCACGGCCGAAGGAGTACACCACCTTGGTCCGGGACACCCCGGCCGCGCCGTCCCACTCGTTGTGCGCCAGCTGCAGGTACCGCACCACCTGCCCGGACTTGTTCCGCCGTGTCGACGTCCGCACGTACATGTCGCTAGACGATACGGCTCAACCTGTTGTCCGGCAACCATCTTTCCATGATCCGTGTCACTAGGCATCCTCGCGGTTTCCGCTAGGCCGCAACCCCCTGACCTGCATCTTCACACGATCCATGCCCCCAGGTGATCCGTTATCTGTGGAACCCAGGCCCTCTTGCGCTGGGCAATCCCGCGCGTCGAAGGGATCTCGGCCGACTCGGGTACGGTGACCGATGTTCTTGGGCCGCGGAGTGAAGGCCGGTGGCGGAGACCTTCCAGCGGCCGGCAGCCTCGTCCCAGGGACGGTCGGGTCACCGCGGTGGCTGCGGCGAGTGCTGTCTGCGTCGTCGGAGTGCGGTCGTGGCGACGAGCACCGCGCAGAGCGCGGCGGCGACGCCGCTGGCGGCCCACAGCAGTCGTGAGGTGCGGCCGGCGAAGAGGCCGGGGCTGCCGGTCCAGTCGAGGGTGCCGGTGATGAGGAGTGGCCGGTCGTTGTAGAGGGCGTGAATGTGCCAGGTTGTGAGCCGGTGCGGTACATCGGGGGCGCTCTGGACGACGGCCGGCCGGCTGGCGCCGTCGTAGTGCGTCCGCACGTCGTGCCAGCTGACCACCGGCTCGACACCGCGCGACGTCCACCGCGGTGGGCGCGGCATCTGTCGGGTGGGGGCGTCCTGGGTGACCAGCCCGCTGCCGTAGGCGCCGTTGACAAGGGAGGACACCGCCGCGGCGTTCTCCTCGGCGCCGGAGGGCCCGACCCGCAGGTACGGCTCGCCGTCGTAGCCGAGGATCACGAGCTCGTGGTCGGTGTTGTTGCGGACGCGTACCCAGGAGCCGTCCCGTGCGACGTCCATCCGGACGCCGTCGACGGCCGGAGTGAGGGCCGTCGCCCGGCAGAGGTAGTACGCGGAGTCAGGGTTCGGGGCGTGCGCGAACGCCGGGGAGGCAGCCGGCACGTGGAGCTGCAGAGCCACCAGGACGGCGACCCCGAGAAGCCGTGCCGTCCGCCGAGAACTCCTCGCGAGGCGCGGTCGTGGCCGATCCCGGTGGGCGGTCACAGGGTCAGGTGCCCAGGAAGGTGGCTCGGGGGAGGCTGCAGATGGCCGCGGCCTCGGCGAGGTCGTCGCGGGCCTGTTCGGTGAGCTTGCCGGCCCGGGCGGTGTCGCCCTTGCGGAGGGCGGCGTCGACGCCGTGCAGGTGGCTGTGGAGGGCGACGACCGCGTCGTGGAGCCGGGGGTCGCGCAGCTCGGTGAGCCGCGAGTCGAGCCGGTCCGCGACGGCCTTGGCCTGCTCCCGGGTGGGGGTGCCGGCCAAGCCTGCCTGGGCCGTGTCCTGCGCCAGCGCGGCGCACTGGTCGGCCATCTCGGCCGGGGTGAGGGTCGTCCCGCATCCGATGAGGAGGAGCCCTGGGGCCATGAGGGCGGGCAGCGCTCTTGCGACGAAGACCTCGCGCCGTCGGTGGTGTTCGTGGTGGTGGCTCATGTCCGCTCCTGCGTGAAGAACTCTTCCTACCGTGTCACGTCGTCCGGCCGCGTGGATCCGCATGCACGGCCTGCCGCGCCTGCCGTCGGGCCGCGCCTGCCGTCGGGCCGCGTCTGCCGTCGGGCCGCGCCTGCCGTCGGGCGCCGCGGCGGCGCGTCCCGCGGGTGTCGTGGAGGGCGCCGGCACTGCGGGTCTGGCCGTCATCCGCCGAGGAGCAGGAGGAGGCCGCCGACCGTGAAGGCCACCATGACGGCGAGCAGCGGGATCTGGGAGAGCACGGGGTGACCTCGCCCGGGCCGATCGGCGGCCAGTGCGAGCGCGCGGTCGTGTGCGAGGACCACAGCGACGACGTGGCCCGAGACGATCGCCGCGACCTGGACCAGGGCGATGGTCCGCGGCGACACGAAGGTGTAGTCGACGCCGCGGTCCGTCAGGCCGAGCAGGTTCGCGCCGGTCGCGAAAGGGTCGCTGAGCAGGATCCAGGTGAACTGGCCGTCGAAGACGAACAGCGAGAAGTAGTGCGCGATCGCGTACCCGGCGGCGATCGGGACCAGCGTGTGTGCGTACCGTGCGGCCGCGTGCCGGTAGCCGCCGAGGCGGCCGCTCACCGTTGTGGCCGCCGTGTACAGCACGGTGACGAGCACGACGGCGGCCGCCAGCCCCACGCTGGCGGGAAGAATGGTGGCGTCGCCGTCGATCCCGAACCCGCTCTGCCACCACAGGGTGCGGGTCAGGCCGTCGAAGGCGGTCGACCCGATGAGGACGAGGACCACGGCGGCCAGGCCGCGTCGGCGCGGCAGCGCGGCCGCGCCGTCAAGCGGGTTGCGCCACACGAGCCGGCCGTCCCGCCGCCGGCCGATCGGTGCGAGCGAGCCGAGCAACCGCGAGTACACCTCGAAGCCGTCCCCATGGGCGAACCACCGTTCGCCGGTGAGGGCGGCAGCAGTCAGGTGCACGCCGGCGTAGGCGACGACGAACAGCCCGACCCGTCGGGGGTCGCTGCGCTCCGGAGCGGCGAGCTCGAACCAGGCGAACGCCGCCAGCGACAGTGCCGCGGGCCAGTGCCCCCACCGGTTCACGACGTCCGGGTACCGCGGTGCCGGAAGCAGCAGCGAGAGCGCGAGGTACACCGTGCGGAGCGGGTTGACGACCCCCCAGACGGGGCCGAGCAGCAGACTCAGCGGGACGAGCCCGACCCAGAACGTCACGAAGAACGCCCACGGCGCGACGTTGGCGGGGACCTGCGGGTCGCCGAGGAAAGCCACCGCGACGACGAGGAGCGTGAGCGCGAGGGTGAGGAGGCGCAGAACGCTGCGGAGAGGGAGCCCGTCGACGACGGTCGCGACCGCGGCCGGGACGGGGTGCCCGGCCGCGGCCCCGCGCAACCGCGGGGTGCGCCACAGCGCGCCCAGCGCGAGGAACGAGACGACCACGGCAAGGCCGCCGCCGACGACGACGTACGACAGCGGCAGGGGGAGGTCCGCCCGGGTCCCGACACCGTGCGCGAGCACGGCGCCGGACCCGGGCCGGGCGACTGCTGCCGAGAGGGCAGCGTTCACTGCACCTGCAGCTGGGTCAGCTGCAGACCACGGGACTCCAGCTCGACCTCGAACACCCCCGGGAGCGTGGCCTTGAAGGTGAGGGTGGCGGTGCCGCCCTTGTCGACGTCGACACTCTTGTCGTAGCCGTGCAGGTGCACCTCGTCAGCGACGTCGCTGGTCACCTGGAGGGTCACCGTGGAGCCCTTCTTCACCCTGACCCGGCCCTCGGGGCCGTGGACCTTGCCACCCGCGACCGTGATCGCGACGACCTGCCCCTGCCCCGCCGGCGTCGTGGGTGCCGTGGACGCCGGAGCCGTCGTCGTTGGGCCCGACGACGTGCCGGGAGTGGCGGGGGTGGTGGCCGTCGGCGACGAGGGCGTCGCGACCGGGGCCGTGGACGTCGTGGACGCCGCGGTGCCCGAGCCGCTCGAGCAGCCGGCGAGGCCGACAGCGGTCAGGACGGCCACTGCGGCAGCGGCGGCGCGTCGACGCGTGTGCGGGTCGCCGGCGGGAGCGGGCGGTCGCGTCGCGGGGGTCATGGGGGTCATGGGTGGGGTCCTTTCCTGGCAGGTCGGACAGTAGGGCCTGACAGTGGTGCGTAGGGATGACAGGCCGTGGGGATGAAGGCCTGTCGGGGTTGCGAGCGGGGGAACGGGTGTGCGGCACCGTCGATCAGGGGTGCCTCGGACTCAACGGTCATGCGGTGCCGAACGCGCCGCGCGAGCCGGCGGACGCAGCGGACGAGGACGAGGACGAGGAGGGTCGACGCGCCCAGGAGGGGAAGACGACCCCGAGCGTGAGCGTGGTGCGGTGACGCCGGCCATCAGACGCCGTCCGGGCTCCTTGCGCGGTGCGCCGAGGCCCTGGGGCGCCGTGCCCGCCACATGACGAGGCTGTCGCGAGGGACACGAGGAGCGCCGGCGTCCCGAGGAGCGCGAGGAGCGCGAGGACCAGGCTGACCCGGCCCCACCTCCGCGGCCCACGTGGAGGGCCACCGAGAAGTCGACGGCTCGCGGGATCGCGGGCATCGCGGACTCGGGGATGCGCGCCAGCGGCTGGGCTGTGCTGGTCGATGAATACTTGTACTGGTCGATGAATACCGTGCGGCCCGTTCCGGAGGTGCGGACCGCTCGACCCCCCGGGCTCACGGGACCCCCGACGGTGCCGGGATCGGGCAAGCCGAAGCAGAGAGCTGTGTACTCACGGGTTCTCCCGGGTCAGGTTTGGGGCCACCCTGTTCGCGATGAGCGAGCGGCGGCAGGACGCACTCACGTTGCCGGGTCGGCTCGGCTCGCGGCGCGGCGCCGGGCGCCGCCGTCGACGGGACGGCCGCCTCGAGCACGAAGACCCCTCGGACGGCGTCGACACCACCGGTTGAGGACATGAACGTGCCCAAGGAGTGGATGCCGCCGCCCCGGCGTGCTGTGGGTCGGGCCTGAGCGGACCTGGGTCAGACCAGAACCGGCGGACCCCTGTGGCGATGTGCCGCCACCAGCTCGACGAGACTGCGTAGCGGCGCCGCCGCTGTCCGCGGCCGCACGAACGCAGGGACGGCGTCCGGCACGAGGACCACCATCACGAGGCGCGGCCAGACCGTCAGTGCCGCGCGCCATACGGCGGCCTCGCCGCGGCGCAGCCACCACGACGTGACCACCGCGGCTGCGACGTGCCCCGCGAGCATCCATCCGCCGGGGAACAGGTGGTCGACGTAACCCACGCCGTCAGGCTGGGCCGGTGGGCTGATCAGCAGCGGGTCCGCCGCCCACCGGACCTGCTCCGCGGTCAGGGTCTCGGGGCACAGCACACGATGCACAACGACGCCGACGGCCGAGGTCGCGGCACAGTGGCACAGGCAGAGCACGCCGTGGACGACCGCCTGGCTGAGCGCGAGCAGGCCCACCAGCCCGCCGAGCGACACCTCGCGCCGGCTCGCGGGGAGCGCGCAGGCCAACACCCCGAGCGCCGCCACCACGAGCAGCCGCCAGGCAGGCGCTCGCGGGTCGGCAAGACAATGGGCGACCACCCCGAGCGTCGTGCTCACCACCACGAACGTGGGCACGCGCAGGACCATCCCCACCGCCTGGTGACCGCCCGCGCCCGGGCCGGTCGGAGCCTTCGCGGCACGGTCCGCCCCGCGCGGGTGAACAAGCCCCGATCTTGCCGGAGCTGGCGCCACGCACGCCGCCGCGGGCACGGCGTTGACCTGGCGACAACCCCGCACCACGGACGCGCGCCCGTGCCCAACCATGCGTGCAGATTAGGCGGTCGATCACCCGATGCTCATCACATCCTGCGGAAGTCCTCCCAGCGGCGCGTGGTGGAGCCCGAAGTGACGGCCCTCGTCCGGGGCGATGATCCCGGCACCGGCCGGTCCGTCTCGGCAGGTGACCCGCAGCACCACCCAGCAGGACGGCGACGGCGACCCGGACGCCGTCCACCACACCATCTTGGTCCCCTCCCACGGCGGTCGCGTCAGAGCGGGCCGGACCCCTGGGCAGAAGCCGGATCGGCGCCGCGGTCAGGGCATCCCGGATGTCAAGGCGCGCGCCAAGGACCCACTGGCACCGCACCCCGCTCACCGAACGCTCCCATTAGGCGGTCATGGTTGACGCTGTGACGGATTCCGCGGCTTCTTCTCGCGTTGGGGGACGTGGTGGCTGCTCGTGCTGGAGGCCGAGCAGTTCGCCAGGGGGGCATTCGAGTGCGTCGCAGATGGCCGTCAGGGTGCTGAAACGGATGGCCCGGGCATGGCCGTTCTTCAGGATCGACAGGTTCGCCACTGTCACGCCGACTCTCGCGGACAGTTCGACGAGGGTCATGTCTCGGGCGGCGAGGAGGTCGTCCAGGTGCACCTCGATCCGATGCTCGGCGGCATCGGCCATCAGATGACGGTGTCCAGCTCGGCCCGCAGCGCCACGCCGTGCGCGATGAGCTGCCCGAACGCGGCGAAGATGAGCCCGACCGTGAGCCATCCCAGCAGTGCCCACTGCGGGGGCTGCACCGCGGTGCCGGAGTCGAGCAAGGTGGTCGACAGGGCCCCCTTGGCGGCGTCGCTGACCAGCCACACGCCCAGCCCGCCGAATGCGGTGATCTTCGCGAGGACGGTCAGCCGATGGGCGGTCTGCGCGGTGAACGGGTCGCTGCCCTGCCCGGCCCGCAGCAGCTTCGCCATGCGGCGCGCGACCTCGGCCACGAGCAGCAGACCGGGCAGCGTGATGGCCAGGTACAGCATCCGCTGCGCCAGCGACGGGTCCGTGATCTTCACGGTGATCTGACCCGCCGAGTCGACGACGACGCCAGGCGCCAGGCCACCCACGCTGTCCAGCCGGGACAGCACGCGGATCGGCAGGTCCACCATCACCGGCGCATTCGGGATGAAGGCGATGACCAGCAGGGCCACCGCCAGACACAGCGCGGCGATGTAGACGAAGGTCGCGGTGCCGGCCAGCCGCGGCAGCCATGGTCCCAACCTGCGTTGCCTCATCGCGCCCTCCGGTGCATATCGAGAAACGATACGAATATCGAGAAACGATATGTCCACCCTCCGACCCCGTCAACCCACCTCGGCGATCATGCAGCTACGGATGCCTGCACCAAGGTCGCACCATCAGTCTCGTCGTCCGGCATCGGCGCAGCTGATGTTGTCGCGCCGTGCTGTCACGGGGCATGGGTGCGAGGCAACTGGTCCTGTGCTGGGTCTGGGTGTTGCCTCGCAATAGTCCTGGGTCCGGTCGTGGCGGACACGGCGTGGGACATGGATCGCGTTGGCTTCAACCATCCATCTCGGCGAGCCGGTGCCGGAACGGGACGGTCCGAGCGTCATGGAACGCCTGGCCAAGGCCTACGCCGCCGCGCTGTGATGTCCCGGCTCACGGCGCAGGTTGCACTGCGAGGTCAACATCACCAGAATCCTCTCACCGGGCGTCCTGTGCCGCGGTCGTGGAGAACGATGCCGCCGGTGCGGTCACCCTGGTCCACGACGCGGCGCGCAAGGCACTCACCGCGATTCACCAACGAGGCCTGCGCGCGGGTGGGGACGGTGCGGATGCGGTGCTCATCGGGAAGCCATCCCGGCTGCCACCGCTATGGTCAACGCCGCGGTCACGCGTCTCGTGCGGTCGCGGTGGCTGGCGCCGTGCGTGCGGAGCGGCTGGGGTCGCCGACGCCGTGCAGCGGGTGGGACGTGCAGGCTCTGCTCGATCACATGCGTGGTGGTGCGCTCCACCTGCATCGGCCGTGCGGTGACGACGTGGCCGACGGCTCGTCCTCGACCTCGTCCAGGAGCGTGCACTGTGACCCTCAGTGACTTCGATGCCCTCAGCTTCGACTGCTACGGGACCCTCATCGACTGGGAGACCGGCATCGTGGCCGTCCTGCGCCGGTGGGCCGACGCGCACGGTATGCAGATGACCGACGAGCAACTGCTGACGGCGTACTCGACGCACGAGGCACAGGCTGAGGTCGACCACCCCGCCGACGTCTACCCGCAGATCCTGGCGCGGACGATGCGTGGCCTGGGTGCTGAGCTCGGCGTGCCTGTGAGCGACCACGAGGCCGAGTCGCTGGCGGTCTCCGTCCCCGACTGGCCGACGTTCCCCGACTCGGCGGAAGCGCTCGAGCGGCTCTCGCGCCGCTTCAAGCTCATCATCTTGTCCAATGTGGACCGGGCCTCCTTCGCCGGCTCGAACAAGCGCCTGGGCGTCACCTTCACCAGCATCCTCACCGCTCAGGACATCGGCTCCTACAAGCCGTCTCCCCGCAACTTCCAGGCGCTGGCGCGTGAGGTCGACCGACTCGGCGTGCCCGAGGGCACGTTGCTGCACGTGGCGCAGAGCCTGTTCCACGACCACGTCCCGGCCAAGGCCGCAGGCCTGCCGACAGTGTGGATCAACCGCCGTCATGACAACCCGGGCTGGGGTGCGACGCCCGAGCCGTCGGCCGACGTCGCTCCGGACTGGACCTTCACCTCCATGAGCGCGTTCGCGGACGCGGTCGACGCCGAGAACGCCTGACCCGCTTCCCTTCCCACGGCAGGGTCGCGACGCTGCCAGGGGCAAGGAAGCGTCGTGCCGGCTGGCCGTCTCCGACCAGCGTCTGCAGCCCCTCGGCGCCGGGGGCACGAGCGCCCAGCGGCAGGCCGCGCGTTCGTCCGTCGCCTCCCAGCGTTGCGCGCCTCCGCCGATCCCGGCGGCCGCGAGGCGTCGCCCGCCCGGGACCATGCGACCGAAGTGAGGTACGTGCTGGCGGTCCTGATGGCCTCGCCGACTGCACTGCCGGTAGCTGCGCTCCACAGCCGAAGCGTGCCGTCCGAGTCTGCGGTCGCGATGCCAGGCGGGCCGGCGACAGGCGAGCGGGTCGACGGGAGAAATGTCCCCGCGCACGGACTGCCGCAGCCTGCCCTGGAGGTCAACGAACTGCACCGCCTCGTGCAGACCCGAGCCGTGCGAGCCGCGCACCGCGAGCCGATGTCCGATGGGGACGAGGTCGGTCAGGCCCGTCCGGCCGGATCGCCGTCATGGCCCGGACGTCGGATGCGTTCGTCGGGACCGGTCATGGTGCAGTCTCGCCCGGACCGTTTCGCCGAGTACAGGGCCTGGTCGGCTTCGGCCACCAGGGTGACGTGGTCGTGCAGCGAGCTGAGTTCTGCGACTCCGGCGGAGCAGCTCTGCCCGTTGGGTACGAGGCGTCTCAGGTCCTCTGCGATGCCAAAGGCCGCCTGGAGGGTACAGCCGGGGAGCAGGACGGCGAACTCCTCGCCGCCGTACCGTGCGAGCGTGTCGGAGGGGCGTAGTCGGTCGAGCCATGCCCGGACGGTGCGTCGAAGGAGCGCGTCGCCCGCGGGGTGCCCGTGGGTGTCGTTGTAGGTCTTGAAGTGGTCCAGGTCGAGAATGATCATGCTGAGAGGTTGGTCGCAGGCTCGGGAGGCGGCGACCGCTTCCGTGAGGCGTTGTTCCCAGACACGGCGGTTTGCGGCTCCGGTGAGCGGGTCGAGTTCCGCGTCATGCGCGAGGCGGCGGATGAGATCTTGTCGGTCGAGCGCAACGGCCGCTTCGCCGGCCAGGATCTGAAGCGTCGGGAGGTGGTCCTCGAAGTGGACGGGCTCGGGGAAGCCGAGACCGAGGACGGCCCGGCAGCGGCCACCGGCCACCACCGGGATCCATGCTCCGGCTTGCAGGGGCGTTCCGCACGCCTGCGACAGCGCGTCCACCGCTTGCGGGTCGAGGTCGGGCTCGCCGTGCAAGGCAGCCACGAGGTGCGGGCGTGCGTGAGAGAACACTGTTGCGGTGACGGAGTGGCCGTCGATCGGAAGGCGCATGCCGAAGACGTCTGCGCCGACCGCGGCGGTGCAGACGAGGTCGCCGTGCCCGTCGTCTTCGAACAGAGTGGCGAAGGAGGCGCCCACAACGGTCCGTGCGGCGTCGCACACCGCCGCACGGGCGTCCTCCTGACGCAGGATGGCGCTGGTCGCGCGACCGATGGCAGCAAGCTGCGCGGCGTGCCGGGCATGGTATTCGACACGGGCATGCAGCTCGGTGACGTCGTAGAAGCTCGCGACGGCGCCGATCAAGCGACCGTCGGAGTCCGCCAGCGGGTGGGCGTCCACCGAGAACTTCGTCACGCGCGCCACGCCTGGTTGGGCGGCGCCGAGGTCGAGGGGCGCGGGGAACGTCAGCAGCGCGCTGACCGGTGCCTGCGCGTGCAGCGCCTGCAGGAGCGGTAGACCGTCCCAGCCCACGAGGTCGTCGCACCCGGCTCGGCCGAACAGGGCTGACGGCAGGTCGGCGACAGCGGTGCGCTCAGACGTCAAGAAGGAGAGGCGGTTGCGGGCGGCCGCGTTCGCAGTCACGTGCGTGCCGGCCGAGTCCGTGACCAGAACGGGAACATCGAGGGTGTCCAGTACGCGGCGCACAGCCGAGAGCGTCTCCTGGCGAGCCGCTTCAGCCCGGTCGGCGTCCTGTCGCTGCCGCAGCAGCCGCGATCGTACGGGGCCCAGCATCACCGCGGACAGCGCCGTCCCGGCTGCGCCCATGCCGGCGAACACCAGCGAGACCAGATGAGTCCACCGTGTGGCTGCGTCCGTGGCGAGGGTGCGCAGCCCTGCGTGGACGGCGAGCGCCTCCTTGCGGAGTACCGGGTAGATGCCGTCCAGGCTTCCGCGAATCAGCTGCCCTGGCGCCAGACGGGCGTCGGCGGCCGTGGCGCGGCTGGCTGTCTGGGCGAACTCGGCGACGAACTCGAGCAGGTGGGGACCCGACTGGGCCACGACACGGGCGAACTGCTGGTCCCGGGGCTGACCGTCCACGGCCGTGGACAGGGCATTCGCCCACCGTCCCGACTGGATCTGGACGTCTTTGGCCGACTGGGCGAGCTCCAGGCGCATCGCCCGTAGCGTGGCCGGGTTCGTCTTCGGATCCCCGATCGCGGCGACGAGTGCTTCGGCACGTCCGGCCTGCGCGAGCACACTCGACGCCTCGGCGGCTCGGTGGAGCAGGCTGTCCTGCTCATGCACGGCGGAGACGGCCGCGACCCCCGCCACCGCCGTTCCGGTGAACAGCAGCACCACGGCTGACACCACGGTCACCGGGAGCGCCCACCCTCTGGCGAAGCCTCCATCTCTCTTCATCCAACGACCCCTGACACTCTCGCGACCGGCCGGCCCGCCGACGTGGTGACCCCATCGGATGGGCGGATGCAAAGTTGAGCGGCTTTCGGCACGCGAGGAACCTGGGCGGCAGAGCCGCCTCCCCCGGACACGCGGGCGAGCCCCGCCATCACCCTCACGCACTGGCGGCCGACCGCCGGCTCGTCGACCGTGAGCGAGCGAGGTGGGCCTCGGGTCGACGCGGGCAGTTCGAAGCGAGCGGACGCCCTGACTCAAGTCGTCGCGCGCCATGCCGATTGCACCCCTCAGGGTGCAAACGCATCCCCGTTGGCGGCCCGGCGCGTGAGGAGGCTCGCGAGGTGAGAAAACCGGTCAGCCTCGCGTTCCTCCATGACCGACGCCGGGCGGCTGCGCCCGGAGGGCCCTCGGGATGTGAGGTGGCTGTCGCGGGCGTTGATGACCGGACAGCCGTGTCTCGGCCGGTCCGCCAGGTCAGCGCCAGCCCGTGGGCGGCGTACGTGTACCTCACCGTGGGTGCGATGCTCGCGCTGGCGTACTTCTTCTTCCCGGCGGAGCATCTGTGGCTCTGGGCCCCGCTCGGCCTATCTGCCGCGGTTGCCACGGTCTGGGGGGCTCGACGTCACCGCCCCCGTCGTCCCGCTGCGTGGTACCTCATCGCGGCCGGGCTTCTGTGTTTCGTGACCGGGGACACCGTCTACAACGTCCTGACCGAGTTCCTCCACCAGGAGGATCCGTACCCGTCCCTCGCTGACGGGTTCTACCTGGCGATGTATCCATTGGTCGTCGGCGGCCTCGTGACAATGATCAGAGCCCGCACGACGACCCGCGACCGGGCCGCGATGCTCGACGCTCTCACGGTGGCCACCGGGATGGGCTTGCTGTCGTGGGTGTACCTGATCTCCCCGTACCTCGAGGACGGCAGCCTCAGCTGGCAGGTCCGGGTGACGTCGGTGAGCTATCCGATTGCGGACATCGCCGTGCTCGCGACCCTGGCCCGGCTCGCCGCAACCGGGCTGCGCATCCGGTCGTTGCAGCTGCTCGTGACAGCCGGAGTCGGTCTGCTGGTCGCGGACGTCGCCTACGGGTGGATCCAGCTCAACGGCGAGTGGACGGTCGGAGGCCCGGTCGACGCCGGCTGGGTGATCTGCTACCTGGCGTTCGGTGTCGCGGCGCTGCACCCCTCGATGCTCGACGTCAGTCAGCCTCAGCATGCCGCGCAGCATCGCCTTCGCCTGTGGCAGATCGTCGCGCTGGGCGCGGTGAGCCTCGTGGCCCCCGGCGTCTTGGCGGTGGAGGCTGCGCGTGGGCGCGACTCCCATCCGCTCGTCGTGGCCGTCTTCTCCGCCACCATGTATGTCCTCGTCATCTGTCGCCTCGCCGGCATCGTCAGCAGTCATCAGCAGTCCGTGAGCCGGGAGCGGGTGCTGCGCCGATACGGCGAGACGCTGGTCTCGGCATCGACGTCCCAGCGGGTGCACGACGCGACCGTCTCGGCCATCGCGGCCCTCGTCGTCGGACGGGCTCTCCGGGGCGCAGGGGTCTACCTCGTCGAGGACGGGCTGCTGCGCAGGCACGCGGGTCTTGGACCGGATCACGATGCGCTCGAGGAGCTGTGGGCTCTGGCGGTCGCGGGTGGCGGCGTCACCTGGGACGGCACCGTCAGCGTGAGCCCGCTGCGCTACGACGACGACGTATCCGGCTTCATCACTGCGTCCCTCGCCCGGCAGGTTCCTGCTGAGACGCACCTTGCGCTGTCCACGGTCGCCGCGCAGGCCGCGCTCGCACTGGAGAGTCTGCGGCTCAGTGAACAGGCTCGTCGCCAGCAGCAGGACGCCCAGTTCAAGGCGTTGATCCAGAACGCCTCGGACGTGCTCGTCGTGGTGGACGCCGACGGCCAGGTGGCGTACGGCAGTCCCTCGCTGGAGCGTCGCCTCGGGTGGACCGGGGAGGCGTTGATCGGTCATTCGATCTTCAGCATCCTCACGACGACGAGCGCCGACACCGCGCGCCGGCAGATCACCGCAGTCGTCAACGGCAGGAGCGGCGACCGGCTCGTCGTCGACTGGGTCGTGCGGCACGCCGAGGGTGACCTCGTATCGTTCGAGGTCGTCATCCAGCAGCTGCTCGAGGACCCCAACGTCGCGGGCATCGTGCTCACGATGCGCGATGTGTCGGAGCGGCGGGAGCTCGAGCGCCGGCTGACGTACCAGGCGTTCCACGACTCCCTGACGGGGTTGGCGAACCGAAGCCTCTTCCACGACAAGGTGGAGCATGCCCTCACGCGGTTGCGCGGGCGCGGGGGACTCCTGGCGATGCTCATGCTCGACCTCGACGACTTCAAGCTCATCAACGACACCCTCGGCCATTCCGCGGGAGACGAGTTCCTCGTCGCCGTGAGTGGCTACCTCGCCGACGCCACGCCCGACGGCGGCACGGTGGCGCGACTCGGGGGCGACGAGTTCGCGATCCTGCTCGAGGATCTCCCGAGCCAGGCCGACGCCCAGGGAGTTGCCGAAACGGTCATCTCACATCTCGCGGATCCCTTCGTCATCCAGGGCAGCGAGGTTCGGGCTGGGGTCAGCTGCGGTCTGGCGACGGTCACCGGCGACGACACTGCAGCGACGGTCCAGGAGTTGCTCCGCCACGCCGATCTCGCCCTGTACGAGGCCAAGCAACGGGGCCGGGGGATCGTGGTGGCGTACTACGCCGAGCTCGAGGAGCGCATGCGCGACAAGGTCGCGCGTAAGTCCGACCTGCGCCGTGCCATCGACGAGCAGCAGTTCGTCCTGCGCTACCAGCCCATCGTCGACATGGCCACGGGAAGGATCTCGGGCGCCGAGGCCCTCGTCCGATGGGCCCATCCCAGCCGGGGAATCATCGGGCCGGGCGAGTTCATCCCGGCCGCCGAGGAGTCCGGGCTGATCGTGGACCTCGGGCGCTGGATCCTCGCCGAGGCGACGGCCCAGACCTCTGTCTGGAGCGACGCCGGCGTATCGCTGCGGATGTCGGTCAACGTCTCGCCACGCCAGCTCCAGCAGGCCGACTTCCTCAGTGACGTCACGGCCCTGCTGAGCCGCTACCCCCAGGTCCGGAACCGGCTCGTCCTCGAGATCACCGAGAGCACCATCATGCAGGACGGGCCCGCCATCCCCGAGCAGATGGAGGCCCTGCACCGGTTGGGAGTCCTGATCGCCATCGACGACTTCGGGGTCGGCTACTCCAGCCTCGGCTATCTGCAGCGCCTTCCCATCGACATCCTGAAGATCGACAAGTCGTTCGTGGACAACCTCGGCCGACAGGACGGCAACGGCGGCGTGCTGGCACACGCCGTGGTGTCGCTGGCGCATGCGCTGAGGCTGCAGGCCGTCGCCGAAGGTATCGAGCAGCCTCATCAGCGCGACGAGCTCAGGGCGCTCGGCTGCGACTACGGGCAGGGCTACCTGTTCAGCCGTCCGTTGCCGCCCGAGCAGTTCGAACAGCTCATCCTCCCCGAGTACCGCCGATCGGCGGACGCAACCGGTGGGGGGCAGGACGTCCCCGGCCAGGCTCATCCCGGCCGCGGTCCGGTCAGCGCGCTGCCCACACCCCGGCACACTGCGGCCGGCCACGACGACGTGCTCCCGGCGACCTCCGAGACGCGTCCCGACCACGCCCTTCGAACGGAGCTCCAGTGACCCCCCAGCCCGACTCCGGCAGCACGTCCCGCTCCGTCCCGGGCGCCCCGGGCAGGACCGTCGCCGCTGCCGCCTCGCCGGCCTGGCCCGTCGCGTTGCCCCGCCAGCGCGGCGTCCCCACAAGAACCGGCGACCTCGACCGGCTGCGCGCGGCCTCTCCGATGTACGACGCCGTCATCGACGAGATCGACGGCCGGATGATCCGCGTCGGTGATCGGTGGCTGGCCGACTTCGCGTCCTGCAACTACCTGGGGTTCGACCTCGACGAGGAGATCATCGACGTCGTCGACGGCGCTTTGCGCCGTTGGGGGACGCACCCGAGCTGGTCACGCCTTCTCGGCAACCCCATCATGTACCCCCAGATCGAGGAACGCCTCACCGAGCTCCTCGGAGCACCGGACACACTCGTGCTACCGACCATCACTCACATCCACATGTCGGTCATCCCCGTCCTCACCGCGGACGGCGGCAGGATCTTCCTGGACAGCCAGGCGCACAAGACGATCTACGACGGGTGCGTCGTCGCCCGCGCCCACGGTGTGCCGTTGAACCGCTACCCCAGCCACAACCTCGACGTCCTCGAGGGCATGCTCCGTGAAGCCCCGCCGGGGGGAACGAAGCTCATCTGCACCGACGGCACCAACAGCATGACCGGGAATGCCCCCGACCTGCCCCGGCTCGCAGCGCTCGCGCGCGCCTACGACGCGCTGCTCTACGTCGACGACGCCCACGGGTTCGGGGTCATCGGCGAACCGTCAGCGGCCCAGCTGTCCCCCTACGGGGCCCGCGGCAACAGCATCGTGCGCCACGCGCAGGAGACCTACGACAACATCATCCTGGTCGGGGGCTTCTCCAAGGCGTACTCGTCCTTGCTGGCCTTCCTCGCCCTGCCCACGGCCGTCAAGAACCACCTCAAGGTCGCCGCCGCTCCCTACCTCTACTCCGGACCGTCACCGGTGGCCTCGCTCGCCACCGTGCTGGCCGGCTTCGACGTCAACGAATCCCGGGGCGAGCGCATCCGCGCCGATCTTCATGCCAAGACGGCCACGGTGCTGCAGACCGTCCGCCGGCTCGGCGTCTTCACGCCCAACACCAGCGGGACACCCATCATCGAGATCCCGCTCGAGGACGACCGCGACATCGACGAGGTCGGCCGGTTCCTCTTCGAACGGGGCATCTACGTCACCCTGGCGGCCTATCCTCTCGTGCCCCGCAGCGACGTCGGCTTCCGGGTCCAGGTCACCGCCGCGAACACGTACTCGGAGATCGAACAGCTGTGCTCGACCGTGGCCGAGCTTGCGGACCGGTTCCCGGTCCGCAAGGCAGACCGGCAGTGACGACGGTCCGCCCCCTGCGGATGGTCATGCCGCTCGCGCGGCGCGACTTTCGGCTGCTGTGGACGGGCGCTGCTGCGTCCCTCCTCGGGGACGGTGCGTACCTCGTTGCCCTGGCATGGCAGGCGTACAGCCTGACCCGCTCGCCTGCGGGTCTGGCGCTTCTCGGGGTGTGCGCGACCGTCCCGCAGCTGCTCGCCCTGGTGGCCGGCGGGGTCGTCAGCGACCGGTTCGAGAGACGCCGCGTCCTGCTCACCGCAGACCTGGCTCGGGCAGCGGCGGTTGCGGTCGTGACCGTCCTCGTCGTCACCGGTGCCGTCCGGCTCTGGCACCTGGCCGTCCTGAGCGTCCTGTTCGGGATCGCGGCGGGGATGGCGGCCCCCGCCTTCGACGCGATCGTCCCGGACCTCGTCCCGGAGCACGAGCTGGAGCAGGCCAACGCCCTGGACCAGTTCCTCCGGCCGGCGATGCTGAGACTGGCCGGTCCCGCCGCAGGCGGTCTCCTCATCGCCGCCGCGGGCCCGGGGACCAGCTTCGCCCTCAACGCCGTCACGTTCCTGGCGTCGGCGGTGTGCGTCGGTCTCATCCGCGGACCGTCCACCCTCGTGGTCGAAGCGGGCGCGGCGCCCTCCGCCCGCACGACGGACCGAGAAGCGCCGCCGGCAGATCCCCCCGCGTCCCTGCTCCGGGACGCACTGGACGGTCTGCGCTTCGTCCGGGAGCGCGTCTGGCTGTGGGGGACGTTCGGCGCAGCGACGCTCGCCTACCTGATGTTCATCGGACCCACGGAGGTCCTCCTGCCGTATGTCGTCCGGCAGGAGCTCGGCGCCGGTCCGCGCGATCTCGGCATCATCCTCGCCGCCGGCGGCGTCGGTGCGATCGCGGTCGCGGTCCTGGTCGGAAGTACGGGGTTGCCGCGCCGTCAGATCACCTTCATGTACGTGACCTGGAGCCTCGCGACCCTCGCGGTCGCCGGATACGGCATCGCACGCGACAGCTGGCAGCTGGCCGCCGCGTGCCTCGCGGTGAACGGGCTCGAAGCGGCCGGCACGATCGCCTGGGCCACCACCAAGCAGCGGCTGATCCCTGCACACCTGATGGGCCGCGTATCCAGTCTCGACTGGCTCATCTCCATCGCCGGGCTTCCGGTCTCGTACGCCCTCACCGCGCCGGCGGCCGCTGTCTTCGGCGCGCGCACCACTCTCGTGGGCGCAGGAGCGATCGGCGCCGGTGTCACCATCGCCGCCCTCTTCCTCCCCGGGATGCGGCACGCCGACGGCCTCGTCGCCGCCGACGACGCAGCCGCGCCCACCGCCACCGACACCTTGACATCGGGCTCGGAAGCCCCGACCCGAACCGCCCACGTCTCGCCACGTCCCCGGAGCGGACCTCCGCTGGATCCCGCGGACACCCCGACCCCGGTCGACGTCCAGCCGGTCCAGCCGGTGCCGTCAGCGCCGTACCCTCTCGGCCGTCCGGGCGAGCACTCGCGGCTCCCCAGTCCCTCGGGGACCACCGGGCCGAACCCCGCCGTTCTGTGAGAGACGGAGACGACCAGTGACGGACGACGACACGTCGACGGCGGAACCCGCGGCAGAGATCGCGCGCCGCGCCCTGGACGTGCTCTCGGACGCCTTCCACGCGCGCGACCCTGCCGGGCTGCTCAGCTCCTTCGCGTCCGAGTCCGGTGAACCGACCTATGCCGGCTCGGAGGAGCACGAGATCGCAACCGGCCGGGAGGCTGTCCGGGCTCTCCTCCACACCGTCCTGGCACGCCCACAGCGTTACCGCTTCCACTTCGCTCACGTGCGGGCCCACCGCCTGGGCCCGATCGTCCACGTCCTCGCCGACGGGACGGGAGTGGAGACAGCGGTTCTCGACGACGAACGCAGCGATGGCACCGAGGCGCACCCTTTCCCGTACCGGATTGCGGGAACCCTCGTCCAGGAGGGCGGAGCATGGCGCTGGCTGCTCCTCTCGGCCTCCGAGCCGGTGCCAGCACTCGTCACGAGTTGAGTTCAGTCGGGGTCTGGGAGCGTGGGGGCGTCGGTCGGGTAGAGACCTGCGACGAAGCCATAGACCTGCTCACCGGACCGGGGGATCTGGGCGAACCGGCGGGCGAGCGCCTGAACCTGTGCCCAGAAGTTCCGTACTTCCTCGACCGGGATGCGGGCGTGGACAAGCGTGCACCGTAGTTCGTCCGCCGCGTTGGCCGGGGAGGCTTCGGCGGCCGCCTCCGCGAGGGCGTTGATGGAGGTCACGAGCTGCTTGTCCTCGCGCCGGTGGAGTGCTCCGATGTAGAGCGTGCGGGCGACCCGGCCGTAGTACCGCTTCGATTGTTGTCGGACGATGACAGGAGTGTAGAGATGGCCGAGGTCGTCCTGTTCCACCACATTCTGGGACTCACTGACGGCGTCCGTGCCTTCGCCGAGGAGCTGTGCGCCGGCGGGCACACCGTGCACACGCCGGACCTGTTCGACGGCGATCGACCGGCAACCATCGACGACGGCGTCGCGCTCACCCGCCGCATCGGAGGCGAGGTGCTGGACGAGCGCGCCGACCGCGCGGTGGCCGACCTGCCCGGCGAGCTGGTCTATGCCGGGTTCTCCTTCGGGGCCGGGACGGCGCAGCGGCTCGCTCAGACCCGGCCCGGCGCGCTGGGCGCTCTGCTGTACGAGGCGTGCATGCCGATCACCGGCGAGTGGGCCTTCGGGCCGTGGCCCCACGGTGTCCCGGTGCAGATCCACGGCATGGACAAGGACCCGTTCTTCGCGCTGGAGGGCGACATCGACGCGGCCCGCGAACTGGTCGCGAAGGTCGGGTCCGACCGTGCCGAGCTGTTCGTCTACCCGGGCGACCGGCACCTGTTCTGTGACCGCTCCCTGCCGTCGTACGACGCGGACGCGGCGAGGCTGGTGGTGCGACGCTCGCTGGCCCTCCTCAAGACGGTGGGCTGACGCGGGGAGTCCCTCCGCCTGCGCCCCGGTGACCCACGGCGCGGCAACTCCGCCCCGGGCCGTGTCAGCCGTTCCTCAGGCGTCGGGCGCCGGCGCGTGATCGGGACGGCCCGGCGGCCGGCCCTGCATGATTGGGCGGGGCTGCCAGTCGTAGACCACCGACGTGCGCAGCACGATGTCCTGCAGCGACCGGTTCTCCCTGCTCACCGCGCACCACAACAGCCCGATCGGCACCAGCGCGCAGAACACGGCCCGTGCCAGGGCCCCCGCCGGCCTCATGCGGCCGCCCCAGGCGTTGATCACCCGCAGGCCCATCACGTGCGCCCCGTACGTGCGCCCGCTCACCGGCCACGCGACGGTGAAGTACAGGACCAGCACGATCAGCCCGCCGATGATGCTCAGGATCAGCGAGGGATCGGGGAACGTGAAGTTGCGCGGGTCGAGCAGGAACAGGAAGCCGGCGTAGCCCAGGTAGATCGCGAGCAGGACCGCACAGACGACCAGGCCGTCGATGACGGCGGCCGTGACACGTGTGACCACGCCCGCCCGCAGACCCTGGAACGGCCGCGCCTCCTTCGGGACCGGGGAGATGCCAATGCCCCCGTCGGTCATGATGCTGCCGTCGGGTTGCTGGGATCCCCCGGCGGCGGGATCTCCTCGACGGGGACCGACGGTCTGGGCGTCGCGGACCCGGTGGAGACCGTCGAGCCACTCACGGCCGCCGACCCCTTGGAGGGTGTCGAGCCGGATGGGGGTGTCGCGCCGGTGGAGCGGGTCGCGCCGTCGGAGGGTGTCGCGCCGTCGGAGGGTGTCGCGCCGTCGGAGGGTGTCGCGCCGTTGGAGGGTGGTGTAGAGCCGTTGGAGGGTGTCGCGCCGTCGGAGGATGCCGCGCCGTCGGAGGATGCCGCGCCGCCCTCCGGGGCCCGTGTCGAGCGTTCCCTGCGGCGCAGCAGAAAGCGGTCGACGACGCGGCCGATCGCCTCGTCACCCGCGATACTGCGCATCCGCACCCCACGCACCGTCTCGGAGGCGACCGAGCCGGTGGACTCGCGGATGATCTCCGGCAGATCGATGGCGTCGATCACCTCCTCGGCGATGCCGACGAGATCGATCCGGCGGATGATCGCATCGAGATCGATCCGCGCGGCGACGGCGTCGACGTCGATTCCTGCGGCGACGGCGTCGAGGTCGACGTCGGCGACGATGACCTCGACGTCCACCCGCTCACGGACGATCGACGTCAGGTCCATGCGGTCGAGCAGGGCATCGATGTCGACGCGCGCGGCGACGGCGTCGACGTCGAGCCGCGTCGCCGCCGCGTCCAGGTCGACCGCCGCCACGATCGCGTCAAGAGCGACATTTCGCAGCACGAGATCCGTGAGGTCGATCCTGCGGACCACCTCGGCGACGACGGCGGGCACCAGGGCGTCGAGCAGCCGCTCGGCGTCGCGGGCGGCGGCGACACGATGGTCGTGGCCGCTGCGGGTCAGCCCCGCCACCCAGCGCGCCGGGTGGCGGCGGCGGTCCAGCAGCGGCGGGTGCAGGGCCAGCCCGACGACGGGTGCTGCCAACCGGGCCGCGCGCCGTCCCGCACCCACCGCGAGCCCCAGGGTCGCCAGACCCGCCCCGATGGCCAGGTCGACTGCAGGAGGGACGGCGACCGAGGGTAGGCGCGCCGGCAGCGCGGCGGGCGGCTGGTCGAGAGAAGGCAGCGGTGTCGTTGCCACGATCATCGGCTCCGGACCTGCCCGCGCCCGGACAGGGGGCACCGCTGCCGCAGGCGTCGCTGCCGGGTCCATGGGCTCATTATGTCCGTGCGCGACCGGCGCGTCAGGTGTCGGCTCGGCCAGGGATCACCCATGTGGTGGAGGTGAGTGGCGGGGACGACTCGACGTGGACAGCGGATGGGTCCCGCGGGTCACCGAGCCCACCGACGGCGTCGGGGTGTGCGGGATCCGTGCCCGTAGGGCGTTCTGCTCGAGTGGCCGCTTTCCGATCGCTGCGGGGGACGTCGGCCGGTCGCTTGGGTCTGCCAGCCGCTGAGGAGGGCGTCGAGGGCGCCGTGGACGAGGTCCGCGGCGGCTGCGGGGACGGAGGCCGTGATCTGCTCAAGATTCTGCTCGAGATGGCGAGGCGGGTGATGCCGTAGCTGCCGGCTCCCGGCCCGCTCGCACGGACGACCTACCGCCCGGACGAGCACGGACTTCATACTGACCGCGATACTGACCATGACCGCGATACTGACCATGACCTGCAGGAACGGTCGGGAGGTACTCATGCCGTACGCCGCTACCCGGTCGGTCGAAGGCACGGTCGCTGTGATCACCGGAGCAAGTGCCGGGATCGGTGCGGCGACCGCCCGTGCACTCGTCGACGCGAAGGCCCGAGTGGTGCTCGGTGCTCGCCGTGAGGAACGCCTCGTCGCGCTCGTGGAAGAACTGGGTGAAGCCAGTGCTGTCGCGGTCCCGGGGGACGTCCGCACCCCGGAGTACAACGACGCCCTGGTCGCGGCAGCGGTCGAGCGATGGGGTCGCCTCGACACCGTGGTCGCCAATGCGGGCATCGGCGCGTACGGCGGGATCCTGGACCTCGACGACGCGCTGGTGCGGGAGATGGTGGAGACCAACTATCTGGCGACCGTCTGGACGGTGCGGTCCGGCGTGCGTCGGTTCCGCGCTCACGGGGAGGGTGGCGACATCGTGATCGTCAGCTCGGTGGCCGGGTTCCGTGGTGGCGCCGACGAGGCGGTCTACGCGGGGACGAAGTTCGCCCAGGTCGGCCTCGGAGGATCGTTGGACCGCGAGCTGCGTGCCGAGGGCGTGCGGGTGACGTTGATCTGCCCGGCAGGCACGGCGACGGAGTTCGCGATCGGCGCCGGCCGGGAGGAAGGTTCTCCCGAGCTCGACGCATACCTTCGGCCCGAGGACGTGGCGCACGCGGTCCGCGTCGTCCTCGAGCAGCCCCGCTCGGTACGGACGACGGTGTGGCAGCTGTGGAGCAGCCAGCAGCAGAGTTGAGGCCGGTGCTCCGACCCGCCCGATCCCGGACGGCCGGGAAGCCCGCGTCAGGTCGCGAGAGCGTGCTGCGTCATCCACAGCGCGGCCGCGGCCCTGTCGACACCTCGATCGTGGAGGCGTCAGCGCCCCGTGCCGTCGCCCAGGGCGTCCAGCGCTGCGGTGAGGCGGCCGCGGGCGTCGGCCGCGACGTCGGTGAGCCGCTCGTTGCCGGTGAGGGTGACCATGACGGCCGGGTCGAGAGCCTCGACGACGGTGCGGTCGGCCCCGACGGCGCGGACCACGACGTTGCACGGCAGGAGCAGTCCGATGGAGGGTTCGGCCTGCATGGCGGCGTGCGCCAGTGGCGGCCTGCACGCGCCGAGGATGACCTGCGGGTCGATGTCGGCGTCGAGCTTGGCCTTGAACGTGGCCTGCAGGTCGATCTCCGTGAGGACGCCGAACCCCTGTTCCGCCAGCGCCGACCGCGTGGCGTGGAGCGCATCGTCGAACGGGACGGCGAGCTCGACGGTCAGGGCGTATCCCATGACGGTCTCCTCTCGAGCGTGAGCCACCAGCGTAGGAGTGACCCGTGCGGCCGCGGTCGGTGACTGTGCTCACCGGTCGATGCCGACCAGGCGGGGCAGGTCGGCGAAGGAGTCGATCACATGGTCGGGACGGCCCGCGGCGCGCGCCACCACCCCAGGGTCGAACTTGCCCGTCCGGACGAGCACTCCCGTGAGCCCCACCGCCTGCGCGCCCAGGACGTCGGACACGACGTCGTCGCCGACCATCACGGCGGCCCCGGCCGTGCAGCCGAGCCGGGTGAGCGCAGCCTCGAAGAAGGCGACCGCGGGCTTGCCCACGACCTGCGCCTGGACGCCGGCGGCCCGCTCGAGGCCCGGCAGGAAGGCGCCGGTGTCCAGCTGCATGCCCTCGTCGGTCCGCCATGCCAGGTTCGCGTTCATCGCCACGAGGGTGGCACCGGCCTGGAGGGCCGCGAATGCGCGGTTCAGCGCGGCGTAGCCGAACTCGGGGCCGGCGCCGCCGAGGAGGACGACGTCCACGTCCGCCGGTGCGACGGTGGCGCCGACGAGGTCCACGCCTGGCAGGTCGACCTCGATGTCGCCGTGGTTGAGCAGCAGGCAGCGAGCACCACGGTAGTGCCGGTCGAGCCAGGACGCCGTGAGCGCCGCCGCGGTGAGGATGTCCTCGTCCGCGACGGTGAAGCCGGCGCGCCTCAGAGTGGATGCGATCCACTCTCGGGTCCGTGAGGTCGTGTTCGTGAGCAGCGCGAACGGCAGGCCGCTCGACCGAACCCGGGTGAACGCCTCGACGGCACCCGGCAACGCCCGCCAGGACACGGTGAGCACGCCGTCGATGTCCACGAGGACCGCACGGACGTCCTCCAGCGCCGCGCTCATGGACCCACTTCACCACGAGCGGCTGGGAGGCGTCGCCGGGGCCCGACGCCCGGGGGAGAGCGGAGCGCCGTCAGCGGGCCGCCGGTCGTCGCTCGGCGGCGCAGGGTCCGGCGCCCGCGGCCAGGGGTTGCGCTCGGGCGACCTCGTCACCCAGCCCGTCCGGACGCAGCCGCACCGCCCGGCCGTGCTTGCTGAGGAAGTCCTGCGGCCGTTTCGTCGAGGTGATGGTGAAGACGTCCCGGCGCGCCACCGTGATGGTGCCGCTCTGCCCGCGCTCGGCGTCCTCGGCCCCAGCTCGAAGCGCATGAGCTGAGCGGGGCGCGTCTCCCGGCCCTCCGCCGGCTCGTCGAGGAACGACAGTCGAGCGCGTCGTCGCCGGGCGGTCGGCGAGCTGCCCTCCGGTGCCAGCGTTTCGGTGGCACCCAGTCCACGATCTGGCCCAGCGGCGTCCGAGTCGTCGGGACGACCTCGAGGCGTTCTTGGCGTCGCCTCAGGCATTCGCGGATCCGGTCTGTGCGTTCCGCGGCGCGCGCGGCCACCTCGCGGTCGCTCCAGGGACCGAGATACCCGGACCCTCCCCGATGACAAATGGCCCGGGGCAGCGGGACGCGGACGGCGTAGAGAGATGGAGGAGGCGGTCGAGGGGGCGACTGCCCCCGGGTCCGCATCGTCCGGGGAGCTGGTCGGGATGTACACAGTGGCATCGGTGTCGGTCGTCGAGGCCGCGGGGTGGCTGCTCCTCGTGGCCGTCGTCGCGTTCGCGGTCCCGTACCTGTGCGCGGACCGCTACGAGGTCCCCCGGGGCGCGTACGTCGCGATCCTCAGCGGCGTCTCGGTCCTGCTGTGGTCCGCCGCGATGTTCTTCGTGGGGTCCGGCATCGGGCAGGCACTCGCCTGGCACTGGCGTTCGGGACTGCTGCTCGCCCCGGTGGTTGCGGCGATCCCCGCCGTCGGCATCACCCGGCTGCCGGCGACGCGGCCACGGCACGGGAAGACCCTCGTGCGTGCGCTCGGCTGGGACGCGGCGATGTATGGGGCGGCGGAGGGAGCGCTGCTGTCCGCGTTGCCCGCCTTCCTTGGGTGGCAGCTCGTCCACGCGATGGCCGCCCCGGACGAGCCGGGAACCGGCACGGCGTGGGCGACCGCCCTCGCCGCCAGCGTCCTCGTGATCGTCGTGCACCACCTCGGGTACCCGGAGTTCCGCCACCCGCAGGGTCTCGTCATGGCGTCCGTCGCATGCGGCCTGCTCACCGTCGGGTACCTCGTGACGGGCAGCGTGTGGACGCCGGTCGTCGGGCACATCCTCCTGCACGCCGCCGCGGTGGTCCGGGGCAACGCCCTGCCACCGCACGGCGACACGGGTCGCGCCACGGACGCCGGGAGCGTTCCGCTCGCCACGGTGTGACGGCTCCGAGCTCACCCGCCCCCGCGACGGTCGGGTCAGCGACGCTCCCAGGCCTCGCCGTCCGGGCTCGCGACGACGACGGTGTAGCCGTCGGGGTCGCGGATCCACAGCTCGCGGTGGCCGGGTCCGTTGCCCCCGCCCTCCGGCGGGTTGCGGTGCGGCGGCCGGACGACGGGCGCGCCCAGCGCCTCGGCGCGGGCGACGACCGCGTCGAAGTCGGCGACCTCGCCCATCCAGAGCAGGACGCCGTTGCCGACCGGTGCGTCGCTGTCGGCGACGACGGAGCCGTGGTGGTGGTCGACGTCGCGGTGGTGCAGCTGGAGCATGAGGACGCCGTCGGCGAGCAGCCGCTCGTACTCGGCGCCGCCGTGGTCGCTCACGAGCCCGAGAAGCTCGGCGTACCAACGGCTCGAGGCCTCGACGTCGCGAACGGCGATCATCGGCTGGGCTTGCGCGGTCCGGGCCCTCGCGACGATGCCGATGCGGTTCCCCGCGGGGTCGTCGACCTCGATGAGCCACCGCGCACCCTGGTCCAGCGAGGGTCTGCCGTGGACGACGCCGCCGTGTTCTTCGACGCGTTTCAGGGCGGGCGCCAGCTCGTCGACCCACAGCCAGAGCACCGGACCACCGGACGTCGCGGGCCCGAGCTCCGTCGTCCACTGCCCGATGAGCCCCGCCGTGTGGAAGCTGCCGTGCTCGAGCTCGCCCTCCCAGCCGAACACCGCCGCGTAGAACGCCGCGGACGCCCCGACGTCCCGTGCCGGAAGCTGCAGATACCCGAGCCCGCCGTGCGCGGGGTGCGGTCCCCGCGCGTCCTGGCTGTGCTCGCTCATGGCGACGTCCTCTCGTCGTCGGGTCGCCCGTCTTCGGTGAGCCGGGCGAGGTTGTCCAGTGCCATCCGGGTGCCCGATTCGTTGTCGGCCGGCGGGACCGCGTCCGGGACGCCCTCGTGGACGACGAGGACGTCGGTGCCGTCGCCGGCGTCGGCGAGGGTCGTCGTCAGGGTCATCCTCCCCTGGAGCGCCGGGTGGTCGCTCTCGAACTCGAAGACCTCGACCACCTCCCGGTCGGGGACGAGCCGCACGAAGCGGCCGTGGTAGGTGTCCGTCCTCGCCGCCGACTTGCCTGCGCCGTCGGACATCTCGTAGGTCAGGGACACCCGGAAGGAGCCTCCCTCCCGCGCGTCGAGCTCGTGGACCCGGCTGCTCATGCCGGCCGGGACCCGCCAGCGGGCGATCGCGTCCGCGTCCAGGAGCGCGCGGTAGACGACTGCGCGCGGTGCCCGGATGTGCCGGGACACGCGGGTGGAGTACATCCCCCGAACGTACGCCCCCGCCCCGGCTTCGGCTGCTCCCGCTCGAGGACCTCCCGGACGTGCCCGGGGAGTGCCACCTCGACCGGGCCGTACAGCGCGAAGAACGCCACGGTGAGCGCGAGGAGCGTCGCGGCGGCGGGGCGGCCGAACCACTCCGCGACCGGCCCGACCCGATGTCGCCTCGGCGTCGGGTCGGGGACGAACCGCTCGACGCATGTCAGGGTCCGGTCCATCGGGGTGGCGTCGCGGACCTTGCCCTCGCGGGTGACGGCGTCGCACGCGATGACGGTGGTGTCGGTGCGGACGCACGATGGCCGCGGCCGTCCGGAGCCTGCCTCCTCATCGAGGCGACCGACGTTACCCCGAGAGAATGACGGCGGCACGAGCCCACCGTCCCCGCGCCGCGCGTCCCGTCCGACGACCGGCGCCGTCGCGGCCCGGCAGCCGTCGGGCAGGATGCCGTCATGCCGAACGACTTCGATCCCCGGTACGCCGACGCCGCCGAGACCGACGCCGCGGTGGCCGCGGTCGCCGACGCCCACCTGAGGCTCGACGCGGGCTGGTCCCCGGACACAGTGCTCGTCCAGGCCGGCCGCCCGCGCCGGGTGCCGGGTGCTCCGGTGAACCCGGCCGTCCACCTCAACGCGACGTACCTGCACGACACGGCGCTCGCGTACGGCCGCGACGGGAACGCGGGCTGGGCTGCGCTCGAGGTCGCCCTCGGCGCGCTCGACCACGGGACGGCGGTCACCTTCTCCTCGGGTCTCGCCGCCGCAACGGCGATCGCCGACCTCGTGCCGACCGGCGGGGTCGTCGTGCTGCCGACCGTGGCCTACTACGGCATACGGACGATCTTCACCCGGTTGGAGCAGCGCGGCCTGCTCACCCTGCGCTGGGCCGCCCCGGACGACACCGACGCCGTCCTCGCGGCCGCCGACGGTGCGCACGTCGTCTGGGTCGAGTCGGTGGCGAACCCGCTGATGGCGGTCGCGGACGTCCCGGCGATCGCCGCGGGCGCCCGGGCGCGTGGCGCGCTCACCGTCGTCGACGCCACCTTCGCCACACCCCTGCGGCAGCGCCCGCTCGACCTCGGCGCCGACGTCGTCCTGCACTCGGCGACGAAGCTGCTCGGGGGCCACTCCGACCTTCTCCTCGGCGCCGCGGTCTGCGCCGACCCCGCGGACGCTGCCGCGCTCACCGCCTACCGGCACGACCAAGGCTCGGTCCCGGGCGCGCTCGAGGCGTTTCTCGCGCTGCGCGGGCTGCGCACGCTCGGCGTCCGGCTCGACCGCGCCGAGGCGACGGCGGCCGAGCTCGCCCGGCGCCTCGACGCGCACCCGCTCGTCCGCCGGGTGCGCTACCCGGGGCTGCCCGGCGACCCTGGCCATGAGCGAGCGCGCCGGGTGCTCACCGCTGGCTTCGGCTCGATGGTCGCGTTCGAGACCGAGGGGGCTGCCGATCAGACCGAGGCGTTCTGCACGGCGCTGCGCCTCGTCGCCCACGCCACGAGCCTGGGCGGCGTCGAGTCCCTCATCGAGCGCCGCGCTCGCTGGGCGGGGGACGCCGGTATCGCCGCCCCGACCCTGTGCCGGTTCTCCGTCGGCATCGAGGACGTCGAGGACCTGTGGGCCGACCTCGACGGCGCGCTTCGGGGAGCGATCGGCTGACACTACTGTTGTCGTGACTTGCACTACTATTGTAGTGACTGACACTACGGATGTAGTGTTAGCACGTGTCGACGCCTGACCGCCGCACCCTGCTGCTCGACACCGCGATCGAGCTTCTCGGGGAGCACGGGGAACGGGCGGCGAGCCACCGGTCCGTGGACGCGGCCGCGGGCGTGCCGCTCGGGACGACGTCCAACTGGTTCCGGACCCGGCGCGCCCTCCTCGAGGCCGTCGTCGAGCGGTTCGCCGACCGCGAGCGGGCCGTGTCGGAGGCGCTCTTCGAGCGGCTGTCCCCGCAGACCCCGGCCGAGCTCGGCCGGGCCATGGCCGTCTTCGCCCAGGAGGCGACCGGACGGCACCGGGCCCTGACCCTCGCCCGGTACACGATCCTCGTCGAGACCGCCCGCCAGCCGGACCTGCGGGCCCGGCTGCTGCTCACCGGCGCCCGGGTCAACGCGTGGTTCGCACTGCACCTCAAGGCGCTCGGGTCCGCGGACCCCGACCACGACGTGCACGTCCTCGCGAACTACTGGACGGGGCTCGTCCTGCACCAGCTCGCGATCCCGGACCCGGGCTTCGACCCCACCGACCACCTCGTCCGGCTCGTCGAGTCGCTCGTGCCGGAACCCACCGTAGCCAGGAGCACCCGATGACCGAGCACGAGCGCACCGAGGACGAGATCTGGCGCGCGATCGACACCCAGCGCGGCCGCGTCGCCGACCTGCTGGACGACCTGTCCGACGACGAGTGGCGCCGCCCCTCGCTGTGCGACGGATGGGCGGTCCGGGACGTCGCCGCGCACCTCACCCTGCAGCAGGCGACCGCGCTCGACGCGCTCGCGATGCTCGTTCGCGAGCACAGCGGCCCCAACGCGGTGATCCGGAAGGCCGCGGCGCGGAAGGCGGCCGCGCCGACGGACCGGCTCGTCGCCGAGATCCGCGCGATGATCGGCTCACGGCGGCACAACGTCGGCGTCACGTGCCGGGAGGCGCTCATCGACGCCCTCGTGCACTCCCAGGACATCGCGGTCCCGCTGGGCCGCGACCTGCCGGTGCCGCCCGACGCCGCCGCTGTCGCCGCGGCCCGGGTCTGGCAGCGCGGCTGGCCCTTCTACCCGCGCAGACGCCTGGCGGGGCTGCGGATCCGCGCGACGGACGCACAGTGGGTGGTCGGCGACGGCCCCGAGGTCGCCGGGCCGGCCGGCGCGCTCCTGCTGCTGCTCACCGGGCGCACGGGCGCGGCCGCGCCGCGCCTGTCCGGCGAGGGTCTCGACCGGCTGCTCGGCGGCGCGCGGACGTCCGGCTGACCGCTGCGCCGTCGGCGTCCTTCACGCGAGCTCGACGTGCGGTCCGCGGTGCATCGCGCGGTGCACGGTGTTGCGCACGGCGTGCGCCGTGACGGCAGGAGCGAGACCGGGCGCCACGGTACGAGGTCGACGCGCTGCCGTACGGCCTCCCCGGCGGCCAGACGCTCGGCGTCCCTCGTGGGTCCGGTTGCTCGCATCGGACGTCAACGGGGTTTCGGCCGG
The DNA here is from genome assembly GCA_963750565.1 of uncultured Actinomycetota bacterium. Lineage (GTDB taxonomy): Bacteria > Actinomycetota > Actinomycetes > Actinomycetales > Kineosporiaceae > R-H-3. Next base: position 103,943 of record CAVVRA010000007.1, read on the forward strand.
GTCACAGGACGCTGCCGACCCGCAGACCCTCGAGAACGGCCTCCTCGACGGTCCGCGGCGCGAGGCAGTCACCGACCGCGTGCACCTCGAAGACGGCCGCGTCCTCGAGCTCGCGCAGCAGGCCGTCCACCGCGACGTGGCCCTGGGAGAGGACGAGCGCCGCCGTGCCGTCGACGACGACCGGCTCGTCGGTGAGCACGTGCTGGAAGTACACCGAGTCGCCGTCCGCGCCGTAGATCCGCACGAGCGGGACGACGTCGACGCCGAGCCGCTGCGCCTGGGCGACCATGTCGTCGCGGACGTACTGCTGGAGACGCTGCCCCGGGTGGTAGCCGGTGACCCCGAGGGTGACCTTCCAGCCGTTGCCCGCCAACAGGTTCGCGGCCCCGAGGCCGATCCAGTCACAACGCCAGTCGGCGACCACGACCCGGCGCCGGCCGTCCGCTGGCCGCTCGATCGTCCTGCCCTGCAGCAGGTCCCAGGCCGTGAGGACGACGGGGGAGTCCACGAGGTCGAGCTCGGGCACCCGGGGGCGGGCCCCGGTCGCGACGACGACGGCGTCCGGCGCGAGCTCGGCGAGCACGACCGCGTCGACCGTCGTCCCGAGCACGATCTTCACCCCGGCCCGCTCCGCCTCGCCGGCGAGGTTCGTCGCGGCGCCGCCGAACTCCGCCCGGCCCGGCACCTCCTGCGCGAGCAGGACCTGGCCGCCCAGCCGCCGTCCGGCCTCGAACAGCGTCACCCGGTGGCCGCGCTCGGCGGCGACGGCCGCGGCCTTGAGCCCGCCCGGCCCGCCGCCCACGACGACGACGTCCCGCGGCCGGCGCGCCGGCACCCGGATGCCGTAGGTCCGCTCCCGGCCCGTCTCGGGGTGCTGGATGCACGAGATCGGGTATCCGGCGTGGAAGTGCCCGATGCACGCCTGGTTGCAGCCGATGCAGGCACGGATCTCCTCGAGCCGGCCCGACCGGGCCTTCGCGGGGAGCTCCGGGTCGCAGATGAGCGCCCGGGTCATGACGGCGGCGTCGGCGTCCCCGCGACCGAGGACGAGCTCGGCGTCCTGCGGGGAGTTGATCCGGCCGGCGACCATGACAGGGACCCCGACCGCAGCCTTGACCCGGGCTGCGAGCGGGGCGGTGTACCCGACGGGCCGCGTCATCGGAGGGACGATGTGGTCCGAGCCGGCGAGCGTCGCGGAGGTCCCGGCGACGACGGACACGTAGTCGAGCAGGCCCGCGCCGTCGAGGTGAACGAGCGCCTCGACGGACTCCTCGGCGGTCAGCCCCTCGCCGGACGCCTCGCCGACGGAGATCCGCACCCCGACGGCGCGACCCGCGCCGACCGCCGCCCGGACGCCCTCGAGCACCTCGCGGAGGAACCGCAGCCGGCCCTCGAGGTCGCCGCCGTACACGTCGGTGCGCCGGTTGGTCCGCGGGTTGAGGAACTGCGCGGGCAGGTAGCCGTGTGACGCGACGACCTCGACACCGTCGTATCCTGCCGCCACCATGCGACAGGCGCTCGCGGCGTAGGAGGCGACGAGCTCGCGGACGAGCCGCAGCGGCATCGCCCGCGGCATGACGTGGAAGCGCTCGTTCGGCACGGCGGAAGGCGCGAGCGCGACCGGCAGCGTGCCGTCCTCGGACTCCATGATCTCTCGGCCGTCGTGGAAGAGCTGCTGGAAGATCCGCGCGCCGTGAGTGTGCACGGCGTCCACGAGCCTGGCGTACGCCGGGACGCACGCGTCGTCGTCCGCCATGAGCACGTGGCTCGTGTACTTCGCGGACGCGTGGACGCCCGCGACCTGGACGACGACGAGCCCGACGCCGCCGCGGGCGCGCGCCTCCTGGTAGGCGACCATCTGCTCGCCCGGCACGCCGTCGACCGCCATGACCGTGTCGTGGCCGGACGAGACGACCCGGTTCCGCAGGTCCACCGGGCCGACCCGCAGGGGGGAGAACAGGTGGGGGAACCGGGCGCCGTCGCTCATGGCCGCCAGCATGCCCGACAGCCTCGCGATCGCCTGCGATTCACATCCGCGGATGCGTCCGACAGGTGCACGCCGTCCCGACGATGCGTCTACAGAGTCGCATCATCTCCGCAGATGCGGCTAAGGTACTGCCGTGACGACGACCTTCCGGATGCGCCAGGCGGCCGAGCTGCTCGGCGTCAGCGACGACACGGTGCGCCGCTGGGCGGACTCCGGCCGGCTCGAGACCGACCTCGACGACGCCGGTCGCCGGGTCGTGGCCGGCGCCGTGCTCGCCCGGTTCGCCGAGGAGCTCGCCACGACCGTGCACGCCGAGCCACGGCCGGCCGTCGCGCAGTCGGCCCGCAACCACTTCCGCGGTCTCGTGACCAAGGTCCTCAAGGACGCCGTCATGGCCCAGGTGGAGCTCCAGGCCGGCCCGTTCCGGGTGGTCAGCCTCATGAGCCGGGAGGCCGCCGACGAGCTCGGTCTCGAGCCGGGCGTGCTCGCCGTCGCGAGCGTCAAGTCGACGAACGTCACCGTCGAGATCCCCGCTGACTGAGGAGCCCCCGTGCGTCGTCGTCCTGCTCTCGCCCTTCTCGCTGCCGCGGCCGCGACGTGCCTGCTCGCCGCCTGCGGCGCGTCCTCCTCCGGCGGCGCGACCCCCTCGGCGTCGGGGCAGGCCGGCGCCGCGTCGTCGTCCACCGTCAGCGGCGAGATCACGGTGCTCGCCGCCGCTTCGCTCACCGAGACCTTCCAGACCCTCGGGAAGCAGTTCGAGGCCGCGAACCCCGGCACCACGGTCACCATCAGCTTCGGGGCGTCCTCCGCGCTCGCGACCCAGATCCAGCAGGGCGCGCCGGCGGACGTCTTCGCCTCCGCGTCGCAGAAGACGATGGACGCCGTCGTCTCGGCCGGTTGGGCGTCCTCCTCGACGCCGTTCACGGAGAACGTCATGGAGATCGCCGTCCCGCCGTCGAACCCGGCGAAGGTCACCGGCCTCTCGGACCTCGCGAAGCCCGAGGTCAAGGTCGCGCTCTGCCAGCCGGAGGTGCCGTGCGGCGCCGTGGCGCAGAAGGTCTTCACGAACGCCGGGATCACCGTGCAGCCGGTCACCGAGGAGGCGGACGTCAAGGCGACGCTCGCCAAGGTCACCCTCGGCGAGGTGGACGCGGGCGTCGTCTACGTCACCGACGTCCTCGCCGCGGGTGACAAGGTCACCGGCATCGAGATCCCGGCGGACGTCAACGCCTCGACGACGTACCCGATCGCCACGCTCTCGGCGAGCAAGAACCCCGCGCTCGCGAAGGCCTTCGTCGACGAGGTGCTGTCGGCGGACGGCCAGAAGGTGCTCGCCGCCGCCGGTTTCCAAGCCCCGTAGGGTCGCCGGGTGACGGTCGGCGGCACGACGAGGGAGCGGGCGTCCGGGGAGGGTGTTCGGCCCCGGGCCGCCGACGCGGTCGGCCGCACGCCGTGGCCGCTCGCCGTGCCCGCGGCGGTCGCCGTCGCGTTCCTGCTCCTGCCGCTCGCCGGGATGGTCGCCCTCGCGCCGTGGCCGGACCTGCTGCAGATCCTCACCGAGACCCGCGCGGTCGAGGCGCTGCGACTGTCGCTGCTCACCGCGACGGTGACGACCGTGATCTCGGTCGTCGTCGGCGTCCCACTCGCGTGGGTGCTGGCCCGGTCGCGCGCCCGGGGGCTCCGGCTGCTGCGTGCGCTCGTCACGCTCCCGCTCGTCATCCCGCCGGTCGTGGGTGGGGTCGCGCTGCTTGTTGCTTACGGCCGCAACGGGTTGGTGGGCCGGTACCTCTGGGACTGGACCGGTGTCCAGATCCCCTTCACGACGCCCGCGGTCGTCCTCGCGCAGACGTTCGTCGCGATGCCGTTCCTCGTCATCACGGTCGAGGGTGCGCTCCGTACGTCGGACGTCGGGCTCGAGGAGGCCGCGGCGACGCTCGGCTCGCGGCGGTTCTCGACCTTCCGCCGGGTCACGCTACCGCTGGTCGCACCGAGCCTCGTCGCCGGCGCGGTCCTGTGCTGGGCCCGGGCGCTGGGCGAGTTCGGTGCGACGATCACGTTCGCCGGTAACCTGCCCGGCGTCACGCAGGCGATGCCCGGCGCCGTCTACCGGGCCTTCGAGACCGACCCGCCCGCCGCCGTCGCGCTGAGCCTCGTGCTGCTCTCGGTGTCCGTGGCCGTCCTCGTGCTCCTGCGCGACCGCTGGCTGCGCCCGGGGTCGTCGCTGTGAGCCCGCCGTTCGGCCGGGACCGCCCCGACCCGGACCTCGCGCCCCCGGATGCCGGGGTGTCCAGACCGGTGACGTTCCGGTCGGCGGCGCCCGAGTCGCCCGCGGTCCGGGAGCGCGTGGACCGCTCGCTTTGGGCGGACGTCACGGTGTCCCGTGGCGACTTCGTCCTCGACGTCCGGGTCGACGTCGCGCCCGGGCAGATCCTCGCAGTCCTCGGGCCGAACGGCGCCGGGAAGACGACCCTGCTGCGCGCCCTCGCGGGGCTGCTGCCCGTCTCGCGCGGCCGGATCGCCGTCGGCGACGACGTCTGGGACGACGACGCCGCGGACGTCTTCGTTCCCCCCGCCGAGCGCCGCGCCGGGATCGTCTTCCAGGACTACCGGCTGTTCCCGCACCTGAGCGTGCTCGACAACGTCGCGTTCTCCCGGCACGCCCGTGGCGCCGGACGCCGAGAGGCACGCCGGCACGCCGCCGACGTCCTCGACCGGCTCGGGCTCGCAGCACTCGGCGCGAGGCGGCCGCGCGAGCTGTCCGGCGGACAGGCGCAACGGGTCGCGCTCGCCCGGGCGCTCGCCGCGGACCCGCGGCTGCTCCTGCTCGACGAGCCGCTCGCGGCGTTGGACGCCCGGACCCGGCTCGAGATCCGCACCGAGCTGCGCGGTTACCTCGCGACGTTCGACGGGCCGAGCCTGCTCGTCACCCACGACCCGCTCGAGGCGATGGTGCTCGCGGACAGGATCCTCGTGCTCGAGGGCGGCCGGGTCGTCCAGGAAGGCCCCCCGGCGGCCGTCGCGCGCCGTCCGGCGACCGAGTACGTGGCCCGGCTCGTCGGACTCAACCTCTACACCGGCGCCGTCGTCGACCGGCAGTCGGGCCGGGTCGAGCTCGACTCGGGCGGAGTCCTCTTCGCCGCCGGGCACGACCCCGATGTCGACGGGGCTCGTGTGTTGCCGTTGCCCGGCGCCCGGATGCTCGTCGCGGTGCCCCCGACGGCGATCTCCGTGCACACCCACGCCCCGGACGCCGGGTCTGCCCGCAACGTGTGGACGGGCCGGGTCGCGGGGCTCGAGCTGCTCACGGACCGGGTCCGGGTCGCCGTCGACGGCGCGCCCGACGCGATCGTCGACGTCACGCCGGCCGCGGTCGCCGAGCTCGGGCTCGAGCCTGGTCGCCCGGTGTGGCTCAGCGCCAAGGCGACCGAGGTCACGGCCTACCCCGACCCCGGGAACGCCCCGCTCGTCGTCTGATGAGGGCGTTGCGCTAGCTGCGGTTGGCGCGGCTGGAATCCGCCTTGTCGGCCAGCACCCGGTCGGGGCGAGTGCGTGGCCGGCCTGGCCGCAGCGGGCACCCTGATGCCCTCCAGCACCGCGGTGACCTGCGGACCGTCACCACGCTGCCCGCCGGTCAACACGATCGACACGGGCCGGCACCCGTGCTCGCGGCCCCCGGTGGATCTTTGTGGTCCAGCCGCCCGGGACCGCGCTGCCAGACCCGTACCGTTCGGGCACGTCACGCCAGGGGGCGGCCAGTCCGGCCCGCCACCGGATCCCGGTGATCAACTGTCGGCGGGTCCACGTCGAGGGGCGCCCAGGCTTCCTACCCTTGGGCAGCAACGGCTCCAGCACCCGCCACTGCCGGTTGGTGAGATCCTTACGGACGCCCGCGGGTGCGCTTCCCACGAGGTCTCCGGGCAGATGGTCTGCTTCGTCGTCGATCCATCTACCGCAGACCTCACCTCTTTGCGGTCACCGGTTCGCACTCCCGGGCGAACCCAGACGATCACGTACGAAACACGGCTAGAACGGCGGCGGGTCCGCAGGTGTCGTCGGTGCGGTCGGCGATGGTGGTGCCGAGCCCGTCGCGGGGGAGCGGCACGTGCGGCAGGGCCGTGTAGCCGCGGCCAGTTCGGGTCGTGTACCTGCGGGTGCCCGGCGGGTCGTCCGGGTCGGTGCTCGGCGTGATGGTCAGTAGGCCGGCCGTTTTCAACCGGTGGTGTCGCCGGCAGAGCGGCCGGATGTTGCACTCGCAGGTAGCCCCGCCGTGGACGTAGGGGGTCACATGGTCGAGATCGCAGCGCCAGGCCTTCACCCCGCAGCCGGGGACGTCGCAGACGGGGGCGGCGTGCTCGAGGTAGGCCTTGAGCTTCTCGCCGGGCGTGTACCCAGGGGTGAAGGTGGAGCGCCCGACACCGAGCACGGTGCCGTGCTCGCCGTCGACGACGAGGCAGCGATAGGTCGCGTTCGCTGCGAGGTCCCGCACGGCGGCCGCCGAGAGCGGTCCGTACCCGTCGAGCTCACCGGGCTCGTCGGTCAGTCCGAGCAGTGTCTCGGCGCTGACGGTCACCGCGAGGTGCGGCTGGACGTCCGGCCACATGGTCGTGAACCACGGCGGGACGACGGAGTCGTCGCTGTTCGCGCTGCTGGGGGCGGTGCTGTTCGTGCCGCCGCTGGGAGTGCTGCCCGTTCCACCGGGGTGGTCGTTGTCCGGGTGCTGTGCGCGAACGCATCCTGCGGGTACGGGCAGCAGGTCGGCGGGGACCGGCAGCGATCCTGTGGTGCAGCCGGTGACGAACAGATCGTGCCGCAGCTGGTCGAGCGTCCGCGGGTCGCCGCCGGCGCGCAGCTGGCGCGCCGCGGCGTCCAGACCGTTGTACGCGGCCACGATCGCCTCGCCCGGACCGGTCGCGCTGAACGACGCCGATCCGTCCGGGGTGGCCTGGATTCCGACCCGGCGGTCCCGCCGGTTCCGACTGCGTCGCGCCTCCGCGGCCCCGGCGTCGACCGCCTCCACCGCCCGGTCCACCGTGGCGCCGAACCGCGTGATGCCGAACTCCAGGACGCCCCGGGTCGCGAAGACCCGCGCCTCCACCGCTCGGATCTGCTCGGCCGTGAGGTCACGGGTCCGGCCGACGAGCGTCTGCACCCGCGCCCCGTCCAGGAAGCCCTGACGCAGCAGGTCCGCGGTGGCCGGCAGCAGTCCGTCCACGATAAGGGCCTTCGCGGCCTCGACCCTGGAGGCGGCGGTCGCGAAGGTCACGCCCGCCGCCAGCGCGACCTCGTTCGCGACGTCATCCTCGACGAGCGCGTCGTCGTCGTCCTTCACCACGCGACCGGAGCGCGTCGTCCGGGGGAGGGACGGCGTCCGGCCCGATCGCACGGCCAAGAGTCGCGCGGTCGTCGCGAGCTCCAGCCACAGTCCGTACGCCGCGAGCCGGTGCGCGGCCGCGAACGCGGACACGAGCTCGTCGCCGACCTCGTCCTGCACCCCGGCCTGGCCTCCCGCGAGGACCTCCTCGACCGCTGCGACGCCGGACGACCCGGGGACCCCGTCGAGCAGGGCACGCCGCGCGGCGGCCTCCCGACGGCCGTCCTCCTCGAGCTCCGCGTACAGCGCGGCGAGGTCGTGCTCCCAGTCCCTCTGTGCGGCCACGGGATCGGCCCACAGCTCGTCGACCAGCCGCACGTCGTCGAGCAGCAGGACGCCCTCCGGCGACCTGTGCTGCACCGACGTGTGCTGCACCGACCTGTGCTGCGAAGGCCCCTCGACCATGGCTTGATCCTACCCCTTCCGATGTCCGATGTCGAACACCAGTTCGAATCAAACTCCTTCTGTCGCAACGATTTACCTCGGTCGATGAGCGCGCAGCGTGGTAGCAGGCCACGGAGAGGCCATCGGTGCTCCGGGACGGCATGCTGGTGGCCCGGGATCGAGGGACGCCGCAGGGTGGGGTGCTCACGCCCCCAACGCAATGGGCAATCTGCGATGGTCACCCTCCGTGTCGGTGCTGGTGGTCTCGTGTCCGGTGTCGGGAGTGTGTTCGCGGACCGGGATGCGGTGCCGGATGGTGATCTTCTCGGGTCCGACGAGGACGTCCCTGACGAGCAGGCGCAGGACGCGTTGTTGCTGTGGGACGTCTGTGGTGTCGGCGCTGGTGCGCAGGCCGGTCAGGAAGCCATCGAGGTCCTCGGCGAGCTTGAGGTAGATCTGCCGGTCGGCGAGTTGGCTGTCGAGGGCGTCGATCTGGGTGCACAGGCCGGCTTCGCGGGCGCGCAGGTCCGGGATCCGGGCACGCAGTTCGTCGATGGTGATCAGTTCGTCCTGGAAGGCGGAGATCATCCGGTTGAGCGCAGCGGTGGCCTACGTGAGGGCGTCGGTGAGGCGTCGTTGGTGGACAACGGGATCGCTGGTGCGGGCGGTGTCCAGGCACCGGTCGCCCAGCTAGCGGGTCAGGTCCGCGATCGAGGCGCCGTCGTCGGTGTAGCGGCGGAACAGCTCACGCACCAGCACGGCTTCGTGCGCGAGGACCCGGTAGGCGGCCGGGGTGTGTGGGGTCTTGGCGACGTAGCGGTAGCCGAACGGTGCACCGCCCAGGACGTTGACGCTGCCGGCGCGGGTCCGGTGGGCCTTGCCACGCCGGTACCGTTCCATGATCTGGCCTTCTCGTACTCGGCGAACATGCCCTGGAACTGGACCATCAACTGGTCTTCCGGGGAGTCCCCACGGGGGCCCTTGACGAACTCGGTCCGGGTCCTGGCCCGGGTGAACTCCTCGATCAGCAGCGCCTGGTGGGCGAACTTACGGGCCGGTCGGTCCGGGGAGTAGCACACCACCACCTCGACCCCGATCCGGGCGACCAGGTCCCGCAACCGCTCCAAAGCCGGCCGGGCAAGGGTCGGCCCCGGAGTCCCCCTCGTCGGTGAAGACCCACTGCTCTGGCACGGTCAGCCCGGCTGCGGCCGCGTGCTCGCGCAGGCCGCGACGCCCCACGAGGTGCGACCTGTCGAGCCGTGACGGTGAGGAACACGTTGGTGTTCATGAGGTTGTCGCGGTCGAGCGTCCGGACCGCGGGCACGAGGTCGGACGCCGCGAGGTTGGCGACCTGCACGACGGCGGCGCAGCCGGAGAGGGCGTCGACGGTGTCGTCGGAGTCCTCCAGGTCCGTGCGCAGGTAGACGAAGTCCTCGCGCGACCACGGGGCGGGCAGCGTCGGCGGGTGCGGCACGACGTCGACGGCGACCACCTGGCAGCTGTGGTCGAGCAGGTCGTGGACGGCGTAGCGGCCGACCTTGCCGGCGGCGCCGGTCACGCCGACGGTGGTGCTCAGGGTGCTCTTCTCCTACGTCAGTACTCTCGCCGGCCGCTGGTGCCCGTCGTGCCGAGCGCCCCCGATGCTGCCACGCGTCGTCCGCCCCGCCCCGTCACCTCGGGTGCCGGATGCGGATCGGCCTGGCGTCCACCGCGGTCGCCACGGCCCGGACGGGACGTCGCCGGGGACGCTGTCGGAGCGCCCGCTTTTCCGGCCCGGGACGTGAGGTCGCCGGGGACGCCGTCGGCTCGGTCGCCGTCCCCGCGTCGGAGCGGCCGCCGCCTTCTGGGAGTTCCATGGGACTACACCTCGTGGGAGGTGTCAGGAACAGGAGTCTCGACTTACGCTCGACGGATGGCGCGGCCAGAGGGAACCCTGACCGCCGCCGCCGCCCCGGAGGGCACCGGGCCCGACGCCGAGCCCGCGCGACGCCGTGGTCGGCCGCGGCGCGCGCTCGGGTGGGGTCTCGTCGTCGTCCTCCTCGCGACTGTCGGGATCATGGTCTGGCGCCTCCAGGACGCCGGCCCAGCGCCGCTGACCCGGGCGGACGTCGCCAAGACCGTCGAGGAGGGCATCGCCCGGGCCCGGGCAGAGCAACGCCAGGCCCCGCCCGACGCGACCGTCGCGTACGCGACGATCGTCCCCTCGCTCGTGACGATCACCACGGACGGCGCGAGCAGCGCGCGCTCCGACGGCGGATCGGCCGAGGGCGCGCTCGGGGCCGGCACCGTCGTCAACGCCGACGGCTCGGTGCTCACCGCGCTCCACGTCGTCGACGGCGCGAAGGCCGTCACGGTCCGGTTCGCCGACGGGACCCGGGCGAAGGCGACGATCTCCGCGCGGCAGGACGACCAGGACATCGCTGTCCTGTCCGTCGACCGGCTCCCCGGCGTCGTCGTCCCGGCCGTCCTCGGCGGGGGCGCGCGGGTGGGGGACGCCGTCTTCCCCGTCGGCAACCCCTTCGGGCTCGAACGCACCCTGAGCGCCGGCGTCGTCTCCGCGACCGGACGCTCGGTGCGGACCGACGCCGGCGTCACCATCAAGGGCCTCATCCAGTTCGATGCCGCGGTGAACCCCGGGAGCAGCGGCGGCCCGCTGCTCGATCGGGACGGCCGCGTCGTCGGCGTCGTCACCGCGCTCGCCAACCCGGGCCGGCAGCCGTTCTTCGTCGGGATCGGCTTCGCCGTACCTATCGAGACGGCCGGCGGCGCGGCCGGCGGGCCGTCGATCTGACCGGCCCGATCCTCCGACCCACCGACCAGACCGACCAGACCGACCAGACCGACCAGACCGACCAGACCGACCTGACTGACGAACGGGAGAGAGATGACGGCGACCCCGCAGCAGCCCACCGTCGGCCAGCACCCCCTCGAGCAGGCGCTGTACCAGGTCAAGAAGGTCATCGTCGGCCAGGACCAGCTCCTCGAGCGGATGTTCGTCGTGCTCCTCGCCCGCGGCCACCTCCTCGTCGAGGGAGTCCCCGGTCTGGCGAAGACGATGGCGGTCAAGACCCTCGCGGAGTCGATCGGCGGGGTCTTCCAGCGGATCCAGTTCACCCCCGACCTCGTCCCCGCGGACGTCGTCGGCACCCGGATCTACAACCAGAAGGAGGGCGAGTTCCAGGTCTCGCTCGGCCCGGTCTTCGCCAACCTGCTGCTCGCCGACGAGATCAACCGCGCACCGGCCAAGGTGCAGAGCGCGCTCCTGGAGGTCATGCAGGAGCGGCAGGTGACGATCGGCCGCGAGACCTTCCCGGCGCCCGACCCCTTCCTCGTCATGGCGACGCAGAACCCCATCGAGTCCGAGGGCACCTACCCGCTGCCCGAGGCCCAGGTCGACCGGTTCATGCTCAAGGTCCTCGTCGGGTACCCGAGCCCGGCCGAGGAGTACGTCGTCGTCGAGCGGATGACGAGCGCGCGGGACCGGACCGCCACGGTCCTCGAGATCGAGCAGCTGCGCGAGTACCAGCGCGCCGCGGACGCCGTCTACGTCGACCCCGGCGTCATCGAGTACGCCGTCCGGCTCGCGAACGCGACCCGGCACCCGGCGTCCGTCGGCCTCGACGAGCTGACCCGCTACGTCGCGTTCGGGGCGAGCCCCCGGGCCCCGATCAACCTCGTCCTCGCCGCGAAGGCGCTGGCGTTCCTCCGCGGCCGGGACTACATGCTCCCCGTCGACGCCCGGGATCTCGCTCGTGACGTGCTGCGGCACCGCCTCGTCCTGTCCTACGAGGCCCTCGCGGACGGCGTGAGCCCGGACGACCTGCTCGGCCCGGTGCTCGACACCGTCCCGCTGCCCGACATCCCGCTGCGCGACCGGGCGGCGCGCTCCGGCGTCGCGCAGCGGCCGGGGACGACGTCGTGGCCGGCCCAGGGGCGCTGACGCCGGAGCGCGTCCTGCGCCGGCTCGAGTGGCGGGTCATCCGCCGGCTCGACGGCCGCCTCCAGGGCGACTACCGGACCATGTTCCGCGGCGCGGGCATCGACGTCACGGACCTACGGGAGTACCAGCCCGGGGACGACCTGCGGCACATCGACTGGAACGTCACGGCCCGGATGGACGAGCCGTACGTCCGCGAGTACGTCGAGGACCGCGACGTCACGGCGTGGCTCCTCCTCGACCGCTCGCCGTCCATGGGGTTCGGCCCCGCGGACCGGCGCAAGCACGTCGTCGTCGCCGAGGTCGCGGCGACGGTCGCCCAGCTCCTCGCCCGCGGTGGCAACCGGGTCGGCGCGGTGCTCTTCGACGAGCGCGTCGAACGGATCATCCCGCCCGGTCACGGCCGCCGGCAGGTGCTGCGGATCCTCGAGCACCTGCTGAGGGTCCCGGACGACGCGATGCGACCCGGGGACGTCGGGGGCCGGCGCGCGGCCGGACGGCGCCCCACGGACCTGTCCGTGCCGCTGCGGGCTGCGCTCGGTCTCGTCCGGCGGCGCTCGCTGGTCGTCCTCGTCACCGACTTCATCGGCGAGCCCGGGTGGGACCGTCCGCTCGGGCTGCTCGCCCGGCGGCACGACGTCGTCCCCATCCAGGTCACCGACCGCCGGGAGTTCGACCTGCCCGCCGTCGGGACGATCTGGGTCGAGGACGCCGAGACCGGCGAGCAGATCCTCGTCGACACCGACGACGCGGGCTTCCAGGAGCGGCTGCGCGCAGCGGCCCGGGAGCGGCAGGAGGTCCTCAGCGCGGCCGCCCGGTCGGCGGGTGCGGACCTGTACACCGTCGCGACGGATGAGGACCTCGTCCGGGCCCTCGCACGGATCTCCGAGCTGCGTCGGCGGAGGATCCGATGACCTTCACCTGGCCGTGGATGCTCCTCGGGCTGGCCGCCGTCCCGGTGCTCGTCGCCTGGTACCCGCGGCTGCTGCGCCGCCGCGCCGCACGGCGGGAGCAGCTCGCCGCCCTCGGGCTGGTCGCGCCCGCCGTGGTCGGCCGGAGGCGGCACGTCGCACCGGTTCTCATGCTCACGGCGCTCACCCTGCTCCTCGTCGGCCTCGCCCGGCCCGAGGCGACGGTCGCCTCGCCGCGTCGCGAGGGCACGGTCGTCCTCGCCTTCGACACCTCCGGCAGCATGGCCGCTCTCGACCTCAACCCGACCCGGATGGCGGCCGCCCAGGCGGCGGCGCGGACCTTCGTCCAGCGCCAGCCGAGCACCGTCACGGTCGGCGTCGTCGCGTTCGGCGAGAGCGGCGTCGTGATGCAGCGCCCGACCACCGACCGGGCCGCCGTCGTCGCCGCGATCGACCGGCTGGCGCCGCAGGGCGGCACGTCGCTCGGCCGCGGTCTGCAGACGTCGCTGTCCGCGATCGCCGGTCGCGTCGTCGAGGTCGGCGAGCAGCAGGACGGGTCGGTCGAGGCCCGCGGCCCGGACCTCGGCTACTTCGGCGGCACCGCCGTGGTGCTCCTGTCGGACGGCGAGAACACGTCCGGCCCGGACCCGGTGCAGGTCGCGGAGATCGTCTCGACCGCGGGGGTCAAGGTCTACCCGGTCGGGCTCGGTAGCCCGGAGGGGACCGTCCTCGCCGTCGACGGCTTCCAGGTCGCGACGCGGCTCGACGAGGGCCTCCTGCGGGAGATCGCCCGGACGACGGACGGCACCTACTTCCCGGCCGCCGACGAGCAGGCGCTCCAGCAGGTGTACAGCTCGATCGACCTCGCGTGGACCGTCAAGGCGGAGCAGATCGAGGTGACCGGCGTCCTCGCCACGGCCGCCGCCCTGCTCCTGCTCGTCGGCGCCGCGCTGTCGCTCCTGTGGGTCGGGCGGGTGCTCTGACATGTCGTTCGCCTGGCCTTTCACGCTCCTCGCGCTCGTCGTCCTCCCCGTGCTCGTCGCCGGCTACGTGTGGGCGGTGCGGCGCCGGCGGCGCCGGGCGGTCGTCCACTCGAACGTCGCGCTGGTCCGTGCCGCGCAGCCGCGCCGTTCGGCCTGGCGCCGGCACGTGCCGTTCGGGCTCCTCGTGGCCGCGATCGCCTGCCTGCTCACCGCCGGCGCCCGGCCCCAGGTCCAGGCCGCCGTCCCCGTCTCCGCGTCGTCGGTCATCCTCGCCCTCGACGTCTCCGGCTCGATGTGCGCGACCGACGTCGACCCGAACCGGCTCACCGCCGCGCAGGCCGCGGTCCGCGACTTCGTCCGCGGGCAGGACTCCGACACCCGGATCGGCCTCGTCGTCTTCTCCGGGTCCGCCCAGCTCGCGGTCGCCCCGACGACCGAGCGCGACGAGCTTCTCGCGACGATCGACTCCCTCACGACGGGGCGCGGGACGACCATCGGCGCCGCGATCCTCAAGTCCGTCGACGCGATCGCGCAGATCGACCCGGACGTCGCGCCGTCCGACGTCGAGCCCGGTGCCGACGGCGGCGCCACCGGCGGCGCAGGTGGCTCGGCCACCGGGGGCACCGACGGCTCGGGCACCCGGCCGCCCGGCGGCCGCTTCGCGCCGGAGATCGTCGTGCTGCTCACGGACGGCGCGAACACGCGGGGTGTCGCGCCGGTCGAGGCCGCGAAGGTCGCCGCCGCGCGCGGCGTCCGGGTCTACCCGATCGGGTTCGGGACGACGAACCCGACGTCGCTCGTCTGCTCGGCGAAGCAGCTCGGCGGCAGCGGTTTCGACAGCTTCGGTCCCGGCGGGCTGGGCGGCGGGCTGACCGCCGACCCGCAGCGGCGGGGGTTCCTCGTCGTCGACGAGCCGACGCTGCGCGAGGTCGCGGAGACGACCGGCGGGCAGTACTTCGCCGCGTCCGGCGCCGACCAGCTCCAGGGCGTCCTGCGCGACCTGCCCCGGCACGTGGAGGTCGTGACCCGGGACATCGAGGTGAGCGCCGTCCTCGCCGGGCTCGGCGCCCTGCTCGTGCTCCTCGCCGTCGGGGCCGCCGTCCGCTGGACGACGTACCCGAGCTGACCGGTGTCCCGCTCACCGTGCCCGGCAGACCGTGCCCTGCGCTCAGCCGCCGAGCCGGTCGATCGTCAAGGCGTGACGGTCGCGACCACGTCCCGCGGCACCCCGACGAACCACGCGAGGGCCGCTCCGACGACCCGGGTGCTCCCGGCGACGAGGCCCCAGAGGCCGACCTGCAGCCACAGGGGCACCGCGAACACGGTGTCCTGAGTCGGTCGTGGGGCAGACGTCGTCCACCCGGCGGCTACCCCGCGGCGCGTCCGGTGCGCTGCTCGACGAGCCGGGCGATCGCCCGCTCGACGAGGTCGTACGGAACCGGGCGGGCCAGCGGAACCTGAGCGTCCCCTTCGCGCCGGCGTACGGCGCGAGCTCCGCCGCGAGGTCGAGCGCGCGGATCTCCTCGAGCACCGCGCGCACGTCGTCCGGCAAGGAGGCGAGGTACTCCTCGACCGTGGCGTACCGCGGCCCCCGTCAGGCCTCGTCGGCGGCGGCGAGGACGTCGGCGATGATGATCTTCTTCATCCCCATGACGGCCCGGAAGCCGCGCTGCCAGCGCTCGTGGTCCCCGGAGAGGAAGATCTCCATCCAGTCGGTCGGGACGACCTGCCAGGAGACGCCGAAGCGGTCCTTGAGCCAGCCGCAGACGGACTCCTCGCCGCCGTCGGCCGTCAGGCCCTCCCAGTAGTGGTCGATCTCGGCCTGGTCGGCGCACATGATCTGGAACGAGACCGCCTCGGTGAACGGGAACTGCGGACCGCCGTTGAGCAGCGTGAACCGGCGGCCGTCGAGCGTGATGTCGACCGTCATGACGCTGCCTTCCGCTGCTCCGCCGGGGGCGTCCGGCCCGTACCGGGTGACCGCCCCGATCGAGGAGTTCGGAAAGAGCGAGCTGTACAGCTGCGCGGCCTCCTCGGCGCGGTCGTCGAACCACAGGCAGGGGATCGTCTCGGGCATCGTGGGCCGTCCTCTCGGTGCGGTCGACTCCTGGGGAGCCGGTCGGCGTCCGGACCGGTCGGTCCGTCCGGAGGCTGTGACCGGCGGCGGGGCCGGAACTCATCGTGCCCCACGCGTCGCGTCGGAGAGACCGCGTCGACGGGTCCCTCGACGTGCAGGTCGTCTCCCCACGGTCGGTGGGAGATCCCCTGGGGGGCGATGATCGTGTGGTCAGCTCTCGGCCTGCTCGGCCTCTCGCCGGGCCTTGGCGCGCCGCTTGCCCGCATGCATCGCCTGCACCCGGGCGACGGGGATCGTCCGGCCCTCCTCGACGAGGCCGGGGTCGAGGGGCTGCGGCGGGGGCATGAGGTCGCGCCAGGGGTCGGCGCCGGCGAGCAGGGCCACCGCCGTCCGGACCGTGGCGTCCCGCGGGACGACCGCGTCGAGGTCCTCCCAGCGCACCGGGAGCGACACCGGGGTCTCCGGCCGGACCCGGGGGCTGTACGCGGCGACGACGGTCGCGCCGCCGGACCGGGTCGCGTCGAGGAACACCTTGCCGCCGCGCTCCTCGCGGAAGAACGCCGTCGTCGCGAGGTCCGGGTCGAGCCGTTCGGCGCGGGCCGCGACGGCGCGGGTCGCGGCCATGACGTCCTCGGCACGGGCCTGGTCGCCGAGGGGGACGACGACGTGGACGCCCTTGGCCCCGCTCGTCTTGACCGCCGACGCCATCCCCGCGGCGTCGAGCACCTCGCGGACCAGCCGGGCCGCATGCGCCGCCGCCCGGAACGCCGCCGTGCCGGCGTCGGCGGCGTCGCCGTCGGGCGGGTCGAGGTCGAGGACGAGGTGCGTCGGCCGGTCCCACGCGGTGCCGAGGAACAACGTCGGGTGGTACTCGACGGCCCGCTGGTTCGCGAACCACAGGAGCGTCCGCCGGTCGTCGCACAGCGGGTACCGCACGTCCCGCCGCGACGACTCGCTCCAGACAGGCACCGTCCCGACCCACTCGGGCGAGTACTTCGAGACGTTCTTCTGCATGAACGGGTCCTGGCCGCGGAGCACCCGCACGACGGACAGCGCCCGGCCCGCGAGCACCGGCACGATCCGGGCGCTCATCGCGTCGAGGTAGTCCACGAGGTCGCGCTTGGTCGCCGCCGCGTCCGGGAAGAGCGGGGTGTCGAGGTTGCTCATCGACACCCCGTCGCGGGTCTCCTTCGCTGCCGGCACGGTCCGAGCGTGGCCCAGATCGGCCGTCCCGTCACGTGCGGGGGGCGCGGAGCATCGCGACGAGCGGCACGACCCCGACGACGGTGAGCACCGCGAAGAGGTACGCCCCGCCCATCGTCGCGACGCCCGAGGAGGGGTCGGCGTGGCTGCCGAACCACTGGTCGACGGCGACGCCGGCGCCCTCGAGGAGGTAGTACACGAGCAGCGCGGTCCCGAGGACGTAGCCCCACGGCCTCCCCTGCCACAGCCATATCGCGATGACGCCCGCCAGCGGCAGCCAGAACGCGAGGTCCTGCACGTACGTCGGCAGCGTCGTCAGCCCCGTCCCCTCGAGGAACGCCGCGTGTGCCGGGTCCGCGAGACCCGGGACGACGCCACGCAGCCACACCGCGGTGTTCGCGACGACGACGAACCCGATCCACGCCGCGACCGCACGGTACGGCAGGTGGTCGGTGCCGGCCGCGAGCCGCCGGGCGTCCAGGCCCGCGAGCAGCGCGACGAGCGAGGCGATCCCGAGCCCGAGCATCGCCTCGTAGAGCAGGAACAGCGCGTTGAACGGCGTCCCGAGCAGCAGCATCACCGCGTTGTAGACGACGTACCCGACGACCCCGACCCACCCGAGGAACGCCCGCCGGGCCCACGCCGCCCCGGCGCGGCGGGTCGTGACCATCGCGGCGACGAGGAGCGGGACGCCGGCGACGAGCAGGACCAGCGCCGTGCCGCGGGCGGACCCCTGCATGACGGCGGGCCCGAGGAGGACGCCGTCGACGAAGAACGTCGCCGCGGCCCCGGCGGCGGTGACCGCTGCGAGCAGGCCGCCGAGGACGACGGCGACGCCGCGGACGGCGAGCGGCGGCGGGAGCGGGGCGCGCGGGGTCGCGGGGTGCGGGGTGAGGGTGCCGGCCATGGCTGGGTCCTCCCGGGTCAGCTGCAGATCGGCTCCCTGCCAGCGTGCCGCGGCAGCCGCCGGGTCGGGTGGCCCGGAGGTCCCCGTCGCCCGGCGTGCTCGTGGCGGCTGTTCCGCCGCAGCCCGCTCGACGACGAGGGCGTCCGGTTCCGCCGCTGACCGCCGGGTACCCCGAGCCGCCGATCGGTTACCGTCTCGGGCGTGACGACGCGGACTTCGGAGGACGTGCTGCGCGACATCCGGGCAGTCGGCGTCGTCGGCGGCGGGCTCATGGGGTCCGGGATCGCCGAGGTCTGCGCCGAGGCGGGGTGCGACGTCGTCGTCGTCGAGGCGGACGACGCGGCCGCCGAGCGTGCCCGTGGCCGGATCCGCGCGTCGCTCGAGCGCGGTGTCGCCCGCGGGAAGGTGGCGGCGGACGACGCGGCGGCGGCGCTCGTGCGGGTCCGCGTCGTCACCGGCGTCGACGCACTCGCCGACCGGGACCTCGTCGTCGAGGCCGTCGTCGAGGACGAGCGGGCAAAGGTCGACGTCTTCGCCGCTCTCGACGCCGTCGTCGAACGGCCGGACGCCATCCTCGCGTCGAACACGTCGTCCATCCCGATCATGAAGGTCGCGATGGCGACCCGTCGGGCCGAGTTCGTCGTCGGGATGCACTACTTCAACCCGGTCCCCGTGCTCAAGCTCGTCGAGCTCGTGCCGTCGCTGCTCACCTCCGGGGAGACCGTCCGGCGGGCTCAGGTGTTCGCGGAGAACGCGTTGGGCAAGCAGGTCATCCACTGCCGGGACCGCGCCGGTTTCGTCGTCAACGCCCTGCTCGTGCCGTACCTGCTGTCCGCCGTGCGGATGCTCGAGTCCGGGTACGCGACGGCCGAGGACATCGACATCGGCATGGTCCAGGGCTGCGCGCACCCGATGGGCCCGCTGCGTCTGACCGACCTCATCGGCCTGGACACCACGAAGGCCATCGCCGAGTCGCTCTACGAGGAGTTCAAGGAGCCGCTCTACGCGCCACCGCCGCTGTTGAGCCGGATGGTCGACGCCGGCCTGCTCGGCAAGAAGAGCGGCCGCGGGTTCTACGCCTACCCCTGAGTCTGAGCTGAGGTCCGGTCATCGGCCGCGGTCGGCCGTCTGCGCCACGCCCTCCGGCTCCTGCTCGGCCTCGCCCTTGCGCTCCGATGCGGCTTTCCGCTCGGCCGCGGCCCTGCGCCCGATCTCAGCCTTGAGGTCGGCCGTGGCCTGCTGCTCGATCGCGGTCTGCGCGGCGAGCGCCTCGCGGGCAGCGACGCTCCGGGCGATCGAGTCGCGGCGCAGCACCTGCGTCGCGTTCTCCCGGGCGTACCGGTTCGCGGTCTGCAGGACGACGTGGAGTCCGACGGTCAGTGCGACCGCCCCGCCCCACTGCTGGACGGCGAGCTCGGCCGCCTTCGTCCCCGACCACATCGTCGGGAACCACACGACGAGGGTGAGGAGGAGGAACGTCGCGCGGGTCCAGCGGCGGGCGTCGATCACGGGGTCGTCCCGCCGCCGGACGTCGCGCAGCCGGACCCGGGTCGCGTCGTCGAGGAGGTCCGGCGACCGTCCTGCCGCGTGGGGAAGGACCTCGCCGCTGACGCTCACGGTGTCATCGTCGGCAGGTCGGCGCGCGCCGGGAACCGTCCCTGCGGGCGACCCCCGCTCGGTGCAGCGCAGGGCGGTCCCGCGGTCGCTCTCGGTGGCGGCGTCACCCGTCCGCCACGGCCGGGCCTGGCAACCGGGCGGGGAGCACTCAGCCCTGCCCTCAGCCCTGCGTCAGCCCGTCCCGCCACATCGCGGCCAGGGCGAGGAACCGGTCGTTCGCCTCGGGCTCGGCGACCGTGCAGCGGACGCCGTCCCCCGCGAACGGGCGGACCGACAACGCGTGCCGCGCGCAGTGCTCGGCGAACGGCACGGCGGCGTCCCCGAGCGGCAGCCACACGAAGTTGCCCTGGGCGTCGGGCACCGACCAGCCGCCCGCCGTGAGCGCCCGCGTCACGCGGTCGCGCTCGTGGACGAGCTCCTCGACCCGGGCGGCGAGCTCGTCCTCGGCCTCGAGCGAGGCGAGCGCCGCCTCCTGGGCTACCGTGCTCACGGCGAACGGGGAGGCGGTGGCCCGCAGGGCGTCCGCGACCTCGTCCCGGGCCACCGCGTACCCGACCCGCAGGCCGGCGAGACCGTAGGCCTTGGAGAAGGTCCGGAAGACCGCGACGTTCGGGCGACGCCGGTAGACCTCGATCCCGTCCGGCACCCGGGGGTCCCGGACGAACTCGTGGTACGCCTCGTCGAGGACGACGAGGACGTCCTCGGGGACGCGGTCGAGGAACCGGTCGAGCTCGTCGGCGTGGACGGCCGTCCCCGTCGGGTTGTTCGGCGTGCAGACGAAGACGAGCCGGGTCCGGTCGGTGACCGCGGCGGCCATCGCGTCGAGGTCGTGCCGGCCGTCGTGGGTGACGGCGACCTGGACCGTGGTGCCGCCGGCCACCCCGGTGACGATCGGGTAGGACTCGAACGACCGCCAGGCGTACACGACGTCGTCGCCGGGCGCGATGACGGCCTCCGCGACCTGGCCGAGCAGGCTCACACTGCCGCACCCGACGACGACGTGCTCGGCGGGCACGTCGTGGCGTCCGGCGAGCGCCCCGACCAGGCGGGCGCACGTCAGGTCGGGATACCGGTTCGCGGACGCCGCGGCCCGGGCCACGGCGTCGAGCACCGACGGCAGCGGCGGGTACGGGTTCTCGTTCGAGGAGATCTTCCAGCGGGTGGTCGGGCCGGCCGGGCCGGTGCGCGGCCCGCGCCCCGGCGGGACGGCCGGGCAGGTAGCGCGGGACGGCGGCGAGGTCGGGGCGCACCCGCGGGGTGCGGTGCGGTGCGGCGAGGCTCACGACGTCCTCCTCGGGGTCGGACCGGGTGCGGTGCACCGGGGTCGGCTCGGCTCGGTCACAGGCCTGCGAGCAGCACCGCCGGCTGCTCGACGCAGTCGGCGACGAGCCGTAGGAAGCCACCGGCCGTCCCGCCGTCGCAGGCCCGGTGGTCGAAGGTCAGGCCGAGCGTCGTGACGTGCCGGACGGCGAGCGCGCCGTCGACGACCCACGGCTTCTCGACGATCCGGCCGACCCCGAGCAGGGCGGCCTGCGGGTGGTTGATGATCGGGGTCGAGCCGTCGACCCCGAAGACCCCGTAGTTGTTCAGGGTGAAGGTGCCGCCGACGAGGTCGGCGGGCGGCAGGCTGCCTTCGCGGGCGCGGGCGATGACGTCGTCGAGCGCCGCGGCGAGCTCGAGCGTCGTCATCCGGCCCGCGTCCCGGACGACGGGGACGACGAGCCCGCGGTCGGTCTGCGCCGCCACGGCGAGGTCGACCTCGGCGAGCCGGACGACCTCGCCCGCCCCGGTTGCCGGGTCGGTCTCGACCCGGGCGTTGAGGTCGGGGAAGCGTTGCAGCGCATGGACGCAGATCCGGGCGAGGATCGCGAGGAGCCCCACGTGGTGGTCCGGGTGGGCGCGCGCGATCGCCGTCCGCGTCTCGAGGAGCCCCGTCGCGTCGACATCGACCCAGACCGTGACGTCGGGGATCTCCCGTCGGCTGCGGGTCACGTGCTCGGCGACCGCGCCCCGGACCCCCCGCAGCGGGATCCGCTCCTCACCCGGCCGCGGCGGTGCCGCCGCGGGACCCGGTGCGGGGGAGGGAGTCCGGGACCGAAGCGCCGCCTCGACGTCGGCGCGGCGGATCACGCCGCCCGGGCCGGTGCCGCGCAGCGCAGCGAGGTCGACGCCCCCTTCGCGCGCGAGCCTTCGCACCACGGGGGAGATGCAGCGGACGGCGCGCGGTCCGTCGGGCTCGGGCGCCGTGCGGGACCCGGGCGTCACCCGCGGCGCGCCGCCGCGGCGGCCCGTCCGGCGCCGGTGGCCCGTCGCGGCCGACGTGCCGAAGCCGACGAGCACCTGTCCGGACCCGGCGCGCCCCTCCTCCCGGGAGGTCGCGAACACGTCGTCGGGCCCGTCGTCCGGCGCCACCGTGACGAGCGGTGCGCCGACCGGCAGCCGCTCGCCGGTCTCGCCATGGAGCGCGACGACGACGCCCGCGTACGGGCACGGCACCTCGACGGCGGCCTTGGCGGTCTCGACGTCGACGACGACCTCGTCGGTGCCGACCCGGTCACCGACCGCGACTCGCCAGCCGACGATCTCGGCGTCCATGAGGCCCTCGCCGAGGTCGGGCAGCGTGAAGACCCTGGCGTCCGCGGCGGCCCGCGGCGGCGCCGTCCCGGCGCTCACGACCGCACCCACGTCGGGTCGGGCTCGTCGTCCCACTGGAGCCGGTCGACGGCGTCGAGGAGCCGGTCGACGTCGGGCAGGTGCAGGTGCTCCAGCCTCGGCGGCGGGTACGGGACGTCGAGCCCGGTGACCCGCAGGACGGGCGCATGGAGCGCGTGGAAGCAGCGCTCCTGCACCCGGGCCGCGACCTCGGCGCCGTACCCGCCGAAGCCGGACGCCTCGTGGACGACGACGCAGCGGCCGGTCCGCAGCACCGACGCCGTGACCGTCGCGTCGTCGAACGGGACGAGCCGGCGCACGTCGACGACCTCGAGGTCGCGACCCTCCTCGGCCGCGGCGTCCGCCGCCGCGAGGGCCAGCGGGACCCCGGTGCCGTAGGCGACAACGGTGGCGTCGCGGCCCGGACGGCGCACGACGGCGCCGGCGAGGCCCGACCAGGTGCCTGGTGCGGGAGCGCCGTCCGGGGCCGCGGCAGCGTCCGCGCATGCGGTGGCGGGCGGCCCGGCAGCGGCGTGGCGGTGCACCTCGCCGGCGGCGTAGTAGAGCTTCTTCGGCTCGAGGACGACCACCGGGTCGGGGCTGCGGACCGCGGCGAGGAGGAGGTCGTAGGCGTCCTGCGGGGTCGACGGGGTGACGACCACGAGGCCGGGGGTGTGCGCCCAGTAGGCCTCGCTGGAGTCGCTGTGGTGCTCGACGCCGCCGATGCCGCCGGAGTACGGCACCCGGAGCACCATAGGGAGGGCGAGCGCGCCCCGGGTCCGGTTGCGCAGCTTCGCGACGTGGGAGACGACCTGCTCGAATGCCGGGAACGCGAAGGCGTCGAACTGGAGCTCGACGACGGGAAGCAGCCCCGACATCGCCATCCCGACGGCGAAGCCGACGATCCCGGCCTCGGCCAGGGGGGTGTCGACGCAGCGGTCCTCGCCGAAGGCGGCCTGCAGGCCGTCGGTGACGCGGAAGACGCCGCCGAGCCGCCCGACGTCCTCGCCCAGGACGACGACGCGTTCGTCGGCGGCCAGGGCGTCCCGGAGCGCGGCGTTGAGCGCCTGTGCCATGGTGAGGCTCGAGGCGTGCTGCGTCAGTGTTCTCGCAGTCGGTGTTCTCGCGGTCGGTGTCCTCGCGGTCGGTGCCGTCGGGGCCGGGCCCGGCCGCACCGGGTGCGCGGTCATCGCCTCCTCGTCCTCGGCCGCCCGCAGCTCCGCGACCACCCGGTCGCGCTGCTCGAGCAGCTGCGGCGACGGCGTCGCGTAGACGTTCGCGAAGAGGTCGAGCGGATCGACGACCGGCTCGGCGAGCAGCCGCTCGCGGACGTCGGCGGCGAACGACTCCGCCTGCGCCGCAACGCGTCGGGCCTCGTCGTCGTCGAGGGCGCCGGTGCTGCGCAGGTGAGCCTCGAGCCGGGCGACCGGGTCGCGGGCGAGCCACTCCTGGACCTCGGCGGCGTCCCGGTAGCGGCTCGCGTCGTCCGCGTTCGTGTGCGCCTCGACCCGGTACGTGTGTGCCTCTACGAGGACCGGGCCGCCGCGGCGGGCCCGCTCGACGGCGTCGGAGAGGACGGCGAGCACCGCGGCCGGGTCGTTGCCGTCGACCTGCTCGCTCGGTACACCGTAGCCGATCCCCTTGTACGCCAACGAGGGAGCGGCGGTCTGCCGGGAGAGCGGGACGCTGATCGCCCAGCGGTTGTTCTGCACGAGGAAGACCACGGGGGCGGCGAACACCGCCGCGAAGTTCAGCGCCTCGTGGAAGTCGCCCTCGCTCGTCGCGCCGTCGCCGATGACCGCGAGGGCGACCGTGTCCCGCCCCTGGGCCCGCTCGCCGTGCGCGAGACCCGCGGCGTGGACCGCCTGGGTCGCCAGCGGCGTGCACTGCGGCGCCGTCCGGGTCGCGACGGGGTCGTAGCCGCAGTGCCAGTCCCCCCTCAGGAGGGTGAGCACCTCGACCGGGTCGATGCCACGGCTCACGAGGGTGACGCAGTCGCGGTAGGTCGGGAACAGCCAGTCCGACGGGCGCAGCACGAGGGCCGCAGCGACCTCGCACGCCTCCTGTCCCCGCGAGGACGGGTACACCGCGAGCCGACCCTGCCGCACGAGCGCCGTCGCCTGGGTGTCGAAGCGCCGGCCGACGACCATCCACCGGTACGCCTCAAGGAGCAGCGCGTCGGGCGGCATCGGATACTCCCGCACCGCCGGGACGGGCTCGGTGCGCCGCCCGGACTCGTCCAGCAGGCGCACCGCCTGCGGGCTCGGCAGCAGGCGGGCGACGTCCGGGTCACCGGTCGTCATTCTGGTGCCGCTGCTGCTGTTGGTGCTGCTGATGGTCGTGCTGGTCGTCACGGCGGGACCCCCTGCCGGGTGGCGGCGACCGGTGGCGTCCGGTTCGTCCACGTCGCGCCCGGTATGCGCGGTATCAGCGGACGCGAACGCCCTGTCTGTCCATGTTGCTCCTGGGAGGATGGGCGGTACCACGGCCGGGACGAAGTGCGGACGAACGGACCCGAGGAGTGCTGATGGACGACCGAACGACCGGTGAGAGCCCCCTGCAGGAGGCTGCGCCGGGACGAACGGCGCGTCCCCTCGACGAGGTGGACCGCCGCATCCTCGACGTCCTCCTCCGGGACGGCCGGACGTCGATCCGCACCCTCGCCGAGCGCCTCCACATCTCGCGGACGAACGCGTATGCGCGGCTCGAGCGACTGCTGGCCGAGGGGGTCGTCACGGGCTTCCACGCGAGCATCGAGCCCGAGGCGGCCGGGCTCGGGACGTCGGCCTACGTGTCGATCGCCATCCGGCAGAACACGTGGCGGGAGGTGTCCGCGGCGCTGCGCGAGGTGCCCTACGTCGAGCACATCGCGCTCGTCGCCGGCGAGCACGACGTGCTCGTCCTCGTCCGGTCGCCCGACAACGCGGCGCTGCGGACGATCGTCCTGGACCGCGTGCAGTCGATCCCGGGCGTCCTTGCGACGAAGACGTGGCTCGTCTTCGAGGAGTTCGACGCCCCGCCCCGGCTGCTGCCCTGACCGTCCGCTCTCGAGGTGTGGTCAGCCCGTCATCGGCTCAGCGCCCACGTGCTGCGGGCCTGGGTGTCCTCGACGCCGGTGAACCCTTCGAACAGGTCGAAGGTGTCGCGGGCGAAGTCGACGTCCTGGTCGTCCCGGGTGCCGCCGACGCCGTCCGGCCCGACCCCGAACAAGGTCGCGAAGCCGGAGCCGCCGGCGTCCATGAGGGACGCCGTGCCGTCGCTGTTGTCCGTGTGCCAGCTGCCGAGCGTGTGCCCGATCTCGTGCGACACGACGTTGCCGACTGCCTGCCCGACGAAACGGAGCCGGTTGCTCGCCGGGGTGAGGTAGGTGTTCAGCGAGTACTCCGGGCTCTCCGGGTCACGTGGCGTGCCCGGGTCGCTGAGCAGGTCGAGCAGGACGAGCGCGCTCTCCTCGCGGTCGAAGTTGCCCGGGTCGATCGACGGGGCGACGCCGATCGTCGGGATCCCCGACTCGTCGACCGTGCCGCCGACGACGACGCGCATGACGCCCGCGCGGCCGTACGGGTCCTTGGCCTCGTCGCTGGTGACGACCTTGACGGACACGCTGCGGCTCAGCCCGGACGCGCGGAGGTCCCGTCGGAGGTTCTCCTCGACGTTCGCCGTGATCGCCCGCCCGAGCGCGGCACGCTGGCTGCTCTTCAGACCCCACCGGCCGAGGAAGCTCGACAGCGGGGAGAGGGTGCGGACACCTGGGCCGAAGACGTTGTTCGTGTTGAGCCGCTGGCCGTCGTAGTCAAGGAAGATCGTCTGCATCCGGGTGCGCGTGCCGCCGGGCCGGTAGGCCTCGATCTGGAGGCTGTACGGCCCGTCGCCGCCGGAGACGGCGACGTAGTGCGTGCCTCCACGCCGGGCGACCGTCTCCGCGACCGCGTTGCCGCCACCGGGCAAGGGGGTCTTCGTCGGGTAGGAGTAGGAGGCGTCCTGTGCGGACCCCATGACCTCGGTGCCCCGTGCGTCGTAGATCGTCACGACCTTGCCGGCGCCCGAGACGTTCGTGCCGAGGACGTCCCCGGCGGCGAGGTCGACTGCGTACGTGTCCACGTCGCCCGCACGCCCGGTGAGCTCGAGGGCGTAGTCGCCCTTGGTCACCGTCACGTCGTTCGTGCCGAGGTCGATGATCGTGTAACCGACGACGACGAGGTAGTACCGCCCCGTCCGGCGGATCGGGGCGGACAGCGACGGGTTGAGGAAGTCGTCGTCGAAGAAGCTGTCGGCGACGAAGAAACCGTTCTCGTCGACGAGGAGAAGCAGCGGCTCGAGGTCGCCGCTCGTGGTGCGCAGCGAGGCGTCGAAGACCTGGCCGGCGCGCAGGTCCACCGCGTAGAGGTCCGCGTCGGTCGCTCCGGGCTCGTCGGGGTTGGGCGGGTTGTCACCGATGAACCCGGTGGTGCCGAACCCGCCGCGCACGGCCGAGACGCCGGTGACCCGGGCGGTCTGGAACGACCCGTCGTCCTCGGTGTTCGGCGGCAGCTTCTCGATCGCGGGCTTCGCCGCGGCGGACTGGACCCCCGTGACGTCGGCCGCGTTCTTCGACCGTTCGCCGGTGCCGAAGCCGCGGATCCGCTGGGCCGTGGTGATCGTGTCGTTCGCCCCGCGGGTGCCCGCAGGCTCGGCCTCCGTGACCTGCAGCCGGCCGCGTCCGGTCGGCGGCCGGACGGGCGTCGACGAACGCACCGTGGACACCGACGCGGTCGTGTCGTCCGTGCCGGCCTCCTCCGAGGCCTGCTGGCGGGCCCATCCGGCGACGTCGCGGAGCCTGCGGTCCGGCGTGATCGCGAGCCGCGGGTCGGGGCCGTTCGTCACCTCGTGGCCGTTGCGGGTGTAGAGCACCGCCTTCTGGCGGATCGAGGTGAGCCACGCGGGCGCCGGGCCCCGCGCGGGCCGGGCCGCGGCGCCCCGGGGTGCCGAGGCGGTCGCGAGACCGCCGGCGGGCGCGGTCGACGCAGCGACCGACGCGACGACGAGGATGCTCAGTGCGGTACCGACCACGGGCATGCGTCGACGGCGGTGACGAGGCGTCATTGCCCCGAGTTCCTTCCCTCCGAGTACCCGCCCGGACCGGACGGGTCCGGTGATCCTCCCGCATGACCGGTCGTACCGTGCGGCATCGACAGATCTCGGAGCGTCGCGGCCTGATCTCGACGTCTGCTGTGGTCTGGTCACGGCGCGTCATGGCGCGTCACGGCACATCAGGTCCGGATGAGCCGGGAGCCCTCGTCACCCGGTGGCGCCGTGCCACAGTGGCGCCGTCCGGCAGCCGGCGACGAGGGAGTCCCGATGGCCACGAACGAGGTCCCGCCGTTCCGCGCCGACCACGTCGGCAGCCTGCTGCGCCCGCAGCGGCTGCTCGAGGCCCGCGCCCGCAGGGCCGCCGGCCGACCTCGTCACCGCCTACCGGGAGCAGGTCCGCGGGGTCGGCGAGCTCGGGTGCACCTACCTCCAGCTCGACGACACGAGCCTGGCGTACCTCAACGACCCCGCCCAGCGTGCCCTCGTCGCCTCCCTCGGCGGCGACGCCGAGCACCAGCACGAGCGCTACATCCGCACGATCAACGCCGTCCTCACCGGGCGCGCGGAGGGGCTGCGGGTCACGACCCACCTGTGTCGCGGCAACTTCCGCTCGTCGTGGGCCGCCGAGGGTGGGTACGAGTACGTCGCCGAGGCGCTCTTCAGCGGCCTCGACGTCGACGGGTTCTTCCTCGAGTACGACGACGCGCGATCGGGCGGCTTCGAGCCGCTGCGGTTCGTGCCGCCGGGCAGGCAGGTCGTGCTCGGCCTCGTGACGACGAAGACCGGTGCCCTCGAGCGCAAGGACGATCTCAAGCGGAGGATCGACGAGGCGAGCCGGTACGTGCCGCTGGACCAGCTGTGCCTCTCGCCGCAGTGCGGGTTCTCCTCGACCGTCGAGGGGAACGCGCTGACCCGGGACGAGCAGCTCGCGAAGCTGCGGCTCGTCGTCGAGACCGCGCAGGAGGTCTGGGGCTGAGCTGCCGCCGGATCAGAGCAGCTCCCTCTGCGAGAGTGAGACCATGGGAGGTCGCCTCGACGTCGTCGGCGCCTGCGCCCTCGACTGCCCGGACGCGTGTTCGTGGGTGGTCACCGTCGAGGAGGACGGCGTGCGCGACGGCCCGCACGGCGTCCCCGCGCGGCGCGCGGTCGCCCTGCGCGGCAACCGGGAGCACCCGTTCACCCGGGGCGGCCTCTGCGCGAAGGTCAACCCGTACCTGGAGTACGCGGCCTCACCGGACCGCCTCCTGCACCCGCTGCGTCGGGTGGGTCCGAAGGGCACGAACGACTTCGAGCGCATCTCCTGGGACGACGCGCTCGCCCTGGTCGCCGCGAAGATCACGGCCGCCGTCCACGAGCACGGGCCGCAGTCGGTGTGGCCGTACTCCGGAACCGGCACCGTGAGCCTGCTCCAGGGGTGCGGCGGCTCGGGTCGTCGGTTGTTCCACGCCCTCGGGGCGAGTCGGCACGTCGGCAACATCTGCTCCCCGGCCGGCCACGCCGGGATGGACCTGACGACCGGGACCGCCGCCGGGATGGACCCCGCCGACCTGCCGCACTCCGGCACGATCGTGCTCTGGGGCACGAACACCCTCACGACCAACCTGCACCTGTGGCCGTGCGTCACGGCCGGCCGCGACGCGGGCGGCCGGCTCGTCGTCGTCGACCCGGTCCGGACCCGGACGGCGGCCCGCGCCGACCTCCACGTCGCGCCGCGGCCGGGTACGGACGGCGCGCTCGCGCTCGGTGTCATGGCCCGGCTCGTCGCCATCGGCGCGACCGACGAGGCCTTCCTTGCCGGCAGGACGCTCGGCTGGGAGGAGTTCCGCGACGGGGTCCTCGCCCGGTGGAGCCCGGCCCGGGCCGCGGCGGTCTGCGGTCTCGATGCCGGGGTCGTCGAGGCGTTCGCGGACGTCGTCGCCGACCATCGCCCGCTCGGGATCCGCACGCTCATGGGTGTCCAGAGGCACGGCGGCGCCGCGCAGGCGATCCGGCTCGTGTCGTGCCTGCCCGCGCTGACTGGCGACCACGCCCGGCTCGGTGGCGGTATGTGCTACTCGACGAGCCCGGCCTACCGGTGGGACGAGGCAGCGCTGCACCGGCCCGACCTCCAGCCGCACGGCCCGGCCCGCGAGCTCGTCATGTCCCGGCTGGGCCGCGAGCTGCTCGAGCGCGCCGACCCGCGGGTGGCCGTCCTCGTCGTGTGGGCGGCGAACCCCGTCGTCTCCAACCCCGACCAGCGCCGCGTGCGTGCCGGGCTCGCCCGCGAGGGCCTCTTCACCGCCGTCGTCGAGCACACCCTGACCGACACGACGGCGTACGCCGATCTCGTGCTCCCCGGCACGATGCAGCACGAGCACACCGACCTCGTGGAGTCGTACACGCACCTGTACGTGCACTGGAACGAGGCGGCCGTGCCGCCGCCGGGGGAGTGCCTGCCCCACACCGAGATCTTCCGCAGGCTTGCAGTCCGGCTCGGTGTCACCGACCCGGCGGTGCTCGCCACCGACGATGACCTCGCCCGGGCCGCGCTCGGCGACGAGGCCCGCGGCGTCCCCGGGGTGACGTTGGACTCCTTGCGGGAGAGGGGGTTCCAGCGGCTCGGCGTCCCCGACCCGTACCTGCCGTTCGCCGACGCCTTCCCCACGCCGTCGGGCCGGTTCGAGTTCGCGAGCGCGCGGGCGGCCGCCGCCGGTGCCGGCCGGCTGCCGGACTACCGGCCGCCGCACGAGGCCGTCGCTGCGGACCCGGACGACCGGACGCTCGCGCTCGTGATCGCCGCCAACCACTGGATCCTCAACTCGACGTTCGCGGACAGCCCGCGCCACGCGACGTCGGGCGAGCCCCTCGTCCTGGTCCATCCCGAGGACGCCGCCGCGGCCGGGGTCGCGGACGGCGCGACGGTCCGGGTGGGCAACGACCGCGGGTCCTTCGTCGCGGTCGTCGCCGTGACGGACGCCGTCCGGCCGGGGGTCGCCGCCACGACGAAGGGCCTGTCGCTGCGCCGGTTCGCCGGCGACGCCTCGGTGAACGCGACGACGTCGGACGCGCTCTCCGACCACGGCGGCGGGGCGACGTTCCACGACAACCGGGTCCGGGTCACGCCGTGCTGATGGGACGGTGGTGATCGGGCTGGTGATCGGGCTGACGGCGGACTGCGCTGATCTCGGGACGTCAGCTGCTCAGGCCCGCTGGGAAGGCCAGGCGGGGGCGCGCTTGCCGAGGAAGGCATCGATGCCCTCGGCGGAGTCCGCACCCGCCAGGTCGGTGACCATCGCGCAGCCGGCGACCTCGTAGGCGTCGGCGAGGCCTGCGTCGAGCTGGGCGTAGAACGTCCGCTTGCCGTTGGCGATGACGGGAGCGCTGCGGGCCAGGACGACGTCGGTGAACCGCGCGACCGCGGCGTCCAGGCCGTCCGCCGGAACGACCCGGTTGACCAGCCCCCAGTCGAGAGCCGTTGCGGCGTCGACCATCTCGCCGGTGAGGAGCAGCTCCATGGCGCGCTTGCGGCCGACGCTCCGGGCGACACCGACCGCGGGGGTCGAGCAGAAGACGCCGATGTTCACCCCGGGCAGGCCGAACCGGGCGTCGTCGGTGCATACCGCGAGGTCGCACATCGACACGAGCTGGCAGCCCGCCGCGGTCGCGATCCCGTGCACCTTCGCGATCGACCGGCTGCGGCAGCCGCGTGAGGCGCAGCATCATTGCGCTGCACGCGTCGAAGAGGCCCTGCTGCCAGGCGTCGTCGCCGGTGTGCGCGCGCATCTCGGCGAGGTCGTGCCCGGCGCTGAACCCGCGGCCGGCACCGGTGACGACGACGGCCCGGACGCCGGGGTCGTCCGCGACCGCCTGCAGGTGGCCGTCGAGCGCCGCGATCATCGAGCTGGACAAAGGGTTGAACCGCGACCCGCGGTTCATCGTCAGGGTCGCGACACCTTCGGCGTCGGACCGCAGGACGTAGGGCTCGCCGTCAGTCCGCTCGCTCATCGCCACCTCGCTCGTCCCCGTCACCCGAACGACTCCGTCGACCGGGCCTGCTCCCGCAGCACGTTCTTCTGGATCTTGCCTGTCGACGTCTTCGGCAGGGCGCCGAAGACGACGCTACGCGGCACCTTGAAGTGCGCCAGGTTGGCCCTGCAGTGCTCGATGAGCTCGTGCTCGGTGGCCGTCGCACCGTGCCGCAGCTCGACGTACGCCCTCGGCGTCTCGCCCCACCGCGGGTCCGGGGTCGCGACGACCGCGGCGAACGCGACGGCCGTGTGCTGGTAGAGGGCGTCCTCGACCTCGACCGAGGAGATGTTCTCGCCGCCGGAGATGATGACGTCCTTGGCCCGGTCCCGGATCTTCACGTAGCCGTCGGGCTCGCGGACGGCGAGGTCGCCGGAGTGGTACCAGCCGCCGGCGAACGCCTCCTGCGTCGCGGCGGGGTTCTTCAGGTAGCCCTTCATGACGACGTTGCCGCGGAACACGATCTCGCCGATCGTCTCGCCGTCCGCGGGCACCTCCTCGCCGCTCTGCGGGTCGACGACGGTCATCGCGTCCTCGAGGAGGTAGCGGACGCCCTGGCGGCCGTTGGCGCGCGCCCGCGCGGGCACGTCGAGGTCGGTCCAGGAGTCCTGCTTCGCCGCGACCGTCGCCGGCCCGTAGACCTCGGTGAGGCCGTAGACGTGGGTGAGGTCGATCCCGATCCGCTCCATGCTCTCGATGAGCGACGCCGGCGGCGGCGCGGCCGCGACCATCGCGCTGATCTGGTGGTCGATGCCCTCGCGGAGGTCGGCCGGCGCGTCGACGAGCATCGTGTGGACGATCGGCGCCCCGCAGTAGTGGGTGACCCGCTCCTCGCGGAACAGCCGGTAGATCTCCGCGGCGTCCACCCGCCGCAGGCACACGCTCGTCCCCGCGTTCGCGGCCATCGTCCACGGGAAGCACCAGCCGTTGCAGTGGAACATCGGCAGCGTCCACAGGTAGACGCTGTGCCGCGGCATGCTCCACGTGAGGATGTTGCCGACTGCGTTGAGGTGCGCGCCGCGGTGGTGGTAGACGACACCCTTCGGGTTACCCGTCGTCCCGCTCGTGTAGTTGAGCGAGATCGCCTGCCACTCGTCGACCGGCTGGCTGCGGCGGTAGCCCGGGTCGCCGCCGGCGAGGAACGCCTCGTACTCCATGGTGCCGATCCGGGCCCCCGCGCCGCCGAACTCGGGGTCGTCGACATCGACGACGAGCGGGCGGGCGGACGCCGTCGCGAGTGCCTGCGCGACGACCCCGGAGAACTCGCGGTCGACGAGGAGCACCTCCGCCTCGCCGTGGTCGAGGACGAACGAGACCGTCGCCGCGTCGAGCCGCGTGTTGACCGTGTTGAGGACGGCCCCGGTCATCGGGACACCGAAGTGCGCCTCGAGCATCTCCGGGGTGTTCGCGAGCACCGCGGTGACCGTGTCACCGACCCCGACGCCGTGCGCCGTGAGCGCCGACGCGAGCCGTTGGCACCGCTCGCGGTACTGCGCCCACGTGTACCGCCGGGCCCCGTGGACGACCGCGGGGCGGTCGGGGTAGACGTCCGCCGCCCAGTCGAGGAAGACGAGCGGGGTGAGCGGTGCGTAGTTCGCCGGGGCCTTCCCCAGGTCGGTGTCGTAGATCCCCGCCCCGGCCGGCCCCAGCCCCGCCTGCCCCGCCCCGTCCAGCT
Source organism: uncultured Actinomycetota bacterium (assembly GCA_963750565.1). Taxonomy (GTDB): domain Bacteria; phylum Actinomycetota; class Actinomycetes; order Actinomycetales; family Kineosporiaceae; genus R-H-3. Next base: position 136,722 of record CAVVRA010000007.1, read on the forward strand.
GTGTCACGGCATCCTCCGTCGCACGTCCGGGCAACTGCTGTCATCGCGCCGTCGCCTGCGGTTCGCTGCCTGCAGCGAACAGTAGGTGGCCCGGCCGCGCCGGGGAAGGCGGACCGGGCCGCCGGGAACGGCCCGTCGTCGGCCTCGCCTGACGATCACGGCGGGGCAGGACCCGCCACCGGTCCCTGCCCGTTCGGCGGCAGCGAACCGTGCATCCCGGCAGCGGTGTGCCGACCTACGCTGCGCGGATGGCCCCCGTCGACCGCGCCGACCTCACCGCCCGCGCCGCCGCCATGCAGACGCGGATCCGGACCTACTTCGACGGCTGCAACGCCGCGGACGTCGACGGGATGGTCGCCTGCTTCGTGCCGGACGCCGTCCACTACTTCCCGCCGGGCATGTACGGCGGCGCGTGGCGCGGTGCGCGGGTCATCGCCGAACGCTGGGCGGCGTCGGTGGCGACCCGGGGCTCGGCGTGGACCATCGACCGGATGGTCTGCGACCCGGCGAGCCACCAGGCGGTCATCGAGTGGACCCACTTCAAGACCGCGGAGGGCACGGTGCTCCGCGGGGACGAGTGGTACGCCTTCGAGCCGGGGTCGCTGCTCATCACCGAGATCCGGGCCTACTACGCCTCGCCGCAGGACCCGTCCCTGACCCGGCTCGAGCTCGGGGACTTCGACTACGCCGGCCGGGGCTACCCGCTGGAGTGCCCGGTGCCGAGGCCGCACCCGTCCCAGGCGGGTTGAACCGCTGCCCGGGTGACGCCGCCCGGGGCAGGGCCTAGGGTCGCCAGGCATGAGCGACATGCGGTACCGCCGGCTCGGGGACAGCGGCCTCGTCGTCTCGGTCGTCGGGCTGGGCTGCAACAATTTCGGCCGCCGGATCGACCTCGACGCGACGCGGGCGGTGGTCGACGCCGCCCAGGACTGCGGGGTCACGCTGCTCGACACCTCCGACTCCTACGGGGCGAGCGAGGAGTTCCTCGGCGAGGCCCTCACGGGCCGGCGCGACGAGTTCGTCGTCGCGACGAAGTTCGGCATGGACCTGCATGGTGTGCTCGGCGACGACCACGGCGCCCGCGCCTCCCGGCGCTACATCCGGCGGGCGGTGGAGCGGTCGCTGCGCCGGCTGCGGACCGACTGGATCGACCTCTACCAGCTCCACCGTCCCGACCCGCTGACCCCGATCGAGGAGACGCTCTCCGCCCTGACCGACCTCGTCCGGGAGGGCCTGGTCCGCTACGTCGGGTCGTCGAACCTCGCCGGGTGGCAGGTCGCGGACGCCGACTGGACGGCCCGCACGAACGGCTTCGAACGGTTCATCAGCGCTCAGAACGAGTACAGCCTCCTCGTGCGCGACGTCGAGGACGAGCTCGTCCCGGCGTGCGAGCGGTTCGGGGTCGGGCTGCTGCCGTACTTCCCGCTCGCGAACGGGCTGCTCACGGGCAAGTACCGGCGCGACGTCCCGGCGCCAGAGGGCACCCGGCTGCACGGCCGGCCGGACTACATCACCGACGAGCGGCTCGACGCCGTCGAGGCCCTCACCGGCTTCGCGAGCGAGCGCGGCATCGGCCTGCTCGACGTCGCGGTCGGCGGGCTCGCCGCCCGACCGGCCGTGTCGTCCGTGATCGCCGGCGCCACCGGCCCGGAGCAGGTGCGGGCGAACGCGGCCGCGGGAGCGTGGCAGCCGGACGCGGACGACCTCGAGCAGCTGGACGACCTCCTCGACGCGGGCTGAGGCCCGAGCGAGGCTCGCAGCGGGCTCTGGTACGGCAGACTCGGGTTCGTGCGTGAGGTGGAGGCGCTCCTCGACCGCCGGGTCGCGGAGGCCGCGGAGGCGTGGCTCGCGGACCCGCGCGACACCGCGGTCTACGCCCGGCTCGTCGCGGCGGTCGCCGGGCGGCGCGCCGCGCTCGGGGAGCGCCGCGCAGCGCCGCGGGCCGGGGACGACGGCCCGGACGACCCGGACGATGCAGACGACCCGGACGATGCGGACGACGCAGACGGCCCGGATGACGCAGACGGCCCGGATGACGCAGAGGGGTCGGACGACGCAGAGGGGTCGGCCCCGCTGCTCCGGCTCGGGGCGGATCTCGTCGGCGACCCCCGGGCCGTGCTCGACCGGCTACGCCGCGGCTGAGCCGACGCCGACGCAGCGTCGAGGCATCGCCACCGATCCCGGACGCGGGAGAGCGTTCGACACCTGCACCACGTGCCAGGGCGCAGGTGTCCGGTCGCCCCTCGGCGGCCGGACGCCTGGCCGACGGCCATCCGCGGACTCGAACCGCGGGCCTTCCGGGCGGGAGGCAGCTTCGAGAGGGTCGTTCTCGACGGGAGTCGATTCTCCGCTGGACCTCTATGGCCACTTCCGACGCTAGAAGGCACGCGCGGTCAGGGGGCAGGGCCGGACGTCCCGCGGGCGATGTCCGGTCGGTCACGCGCGCCGAGCGGTCACCCGAGCGGTCGTCCGAGTGGCCCGGAACCGAGCGCCGTCAGGGCACGTCGGCCCGGAGCCGGGCGACGAGGTCGGCGACGACGGCCCGCAGGTCCCCGCCGTGCCGCGCCGCGACCTCGCGCTGCCGGGTGTACGGGGCGCCGTGCTCGACGAGCCACGCGACGTCCGCGAGCTCGGCCACGCAGCCGAGCCGGCGCGCGACGGGGGCGAGACGGTCGACGACGTCGAGGACGTCGTCCGTCACGAGCCGCTCGGTGCCGGCGGCGTCGAGGATGACGATGGCGTCCGTGCCGTACCGCGCGGCCCGCCACTTGTTCTCCTGGACGTGCCACGGCGGCATCGGCGCCGGCAGCGTTCCGTCCCGCCAGCGCCGCGTCGCCTCGACGACGAGGCAGTGCGTGAGCGCCGCGAGCGCGGTGACCTCGCGCAGCGTCGGGACCCCGTCGCAGACCCGGACCTCGAGGGTGCCCAGGTGCGATGCCGGCCGGATGTCCCAGCGCAGCTCGGCGAGCTCGTCGATGACGCCCGTCGTGAAGACGTCGTCGAGGTAGGCCTCGTACTGGGCCCACGTCGCGAACTGGAACGGCAACCCCGCGGTCGGCAGCTGCTGGAACATCAGGGCCCGGTTGCTCGCGTACCCGGTGTCGATCCCGGCCCAGAACGGGGACGAGGCCGAGAGCGCCTGGAGGTGCGGGTGGTAGCCGAGCATCGCCGAGAGCACGGGAAGGACGGCGTCCCGGTGCGGCAGCCCGACGTGGACGTGGACGCCGTAGATGAGCATCTGCCGCCCCCACCACTGGGTCCGGTCGATGAGCGTGGCATACCGGGCGCCCTCGGCGACCTTCTGCTCCTGCCAGCTGGCGAACGGGTGGGTGCCGGCGCTGAAGAGCTCGACGCCGAGACCGTCGGTGACGGCGCGGACCTCGGCGAGGCTGCCCGCGAGGTCCGTGGCGGCTTCGCCGGCCGTCCGGCAGATTCCGGTCACGAGCTCGACGGTGTTGAGCAGGAGCTCCTTCTTGACCCGTGGGTGCCCGGCGCCGGCGTCCGGCCGCGGGAGCGCGTCGAGGACGGCGTCGGCGAGCTGGACGAGGTCCCCCGAACCGGCGTCGACGAGCCCGAGCTCCCATTCCACGCCGACCGTCGGCTCGGCGGAGGGGTGGAAGTCGACGTGCACCACGGCGAAGATCCTTCCTTACGTCATCGGTCCAGTTTGGCACCTCGGCGCGCGGTCGCCCGGACGGCGGTCGGCCCGCCGCCCGCCGTGCACACCCGCGATCAGCCGCGTCGGTGAACACCCGATGAACACCGAGGAAAAAGGGACTCTCGGACCTTGGTACAGGCCCACAACTGCGAGATAACTCTCGCGAAACACACGATCCACGCCGCCGGGAACCTGCACCGCCATGTACCGCTTCGGCCCCTTCTCGCCTTCCCCCATCAGGAGGTTTCCGGTGGACCTGCTCCTGCTCAGCGTGATCGCCGTCATCGCCCTCGCCCTGCTCTTCGACTTCTCGAACGGCTTCCATGACGCGGCCAACTCGGTCGCCACGGTCGTCGCCACCAAGGTGATGCCGGCGAAGTGGGCCGTCTGGTTCTCCGCCTTCTTCAACTTCGTGGCCTTCTTCTTCGTCGGGACGGCGGTCGCGAACACCGTCGCGAAGGTGATCAAACCCGGCGAGGAAGGGGTCGCCGTCGTCTTCGCGGCCCTCCTCGCGGCGATCGTCTGGAACTACGCGACGTGGTTCGTCGGCTTGCCCTCCTCGTCGAGCCACGCGATCATCGGCGGCCTCATCGGTGCCGGGCTCGCCGCCGGCGGCGCGGACGCCGTCGACTGGAGCAACGTCAAGAAGGTCGCCCTGGCGATCGTCCTCTCCCCGGCCGTCGCGCTGAGCGTGGCTTTCATCGCCTCGTGGCTCGTCGTCCTGCTGCAGAAGCTCACCCACTGGGGCGACGACGCCAAGCCGTTCAAGGGCCTGCAGCTCGTCTCCGCGGCCGCCGTCTCCCTCGGGCACGGCGCGAACGACGCGCAGAAGACGATGGGCGTCATCGCAACCCTGCTCGTCGGAGCCGGTTACCTCCAGACGGCCGACCCGGAGACGATCGCCGTCCCGACGTGGGTGGCGCTGCTCGCCTACAGCGCGATCGCGCTCGGCACCGTGTGGGGCGGCTGGCGGATCATCCACACGATGGGCTTGCGGATCACCAACCTCAACGCCAAGACCGGTGTCGCCGCGAACATCGGCGCCACGACGGCGATCTTCGGCGCGACCTCCATGGGCATCCCGATCTCGACGACCCACGCGGCGGCGTCCTCGGTCGTCGGCGCCGGCATCGGCGCGCGGCGCGGGGTGAACCACCGGGTCATCGGCGAGATGACCCTCGCCTGGGTCGTCACGTTGCCGTCGACGGCCGCGATCGCCTGGCTCGGCTACCGCCTCACGCAGCTGCCGGCGCCGTTCCGCGTCGTGGTCGTCGGGGTCGTCGTCGCCGCCGTCGGCTCCTGGATCGTCTGGGCGATGACGCACACCATCAGCCACAAGGAGATCGAGGCCGAGCTGGCCACGACGGCGGAGGTCGTCCTCGAGGAGGAGCCGACGACGCAGGCTGCCGCCTGAGAGCCGGGACGCGCGCCGGCCCCGGGGACACCGGGCCCGGCGCGCACGGCAACCGCCTGGCCCGAGCCGCTCGTCGGTGCGCGGCTACCGTGGCCGACGTGCTGACCCTGCCCCCGTTCCGGCTCGAGGCGTTCTTCGCGCAGTGGGAGTTCTCGGCGCGGTACCACCTCACGGCGTCCGACGGCCAGACGGTGACGGTCGGCGAGCTTCTCGAGATCGCCGGCGCGGACCCCGCCGGGCTCCTCGGGCTCGAGCTCGGCTACACCCCGACAACCGGCGGCGACGCGCTGCGCGAGGCGGTGGCTGCGACGTACGCCGGGTCGGCCCGGCGGGGCAGCGCGCCCGTCGCGCCGGACGACGTCCTCGCGTTCGCGGGCGCCGAGGAGGCGCTGTACCTCACCTTGGCCGAGCTGCTCGGCCCGGGCGACCACGCCGTCGTCACTGTGCCCAACTACCAGGCGATGGAGTCCGTCCCGCTCGCGACGGGTGCAGAGGTCACCGGGCTGCCGCTCTGGACGGGCGCGGGGGAGTCCCTGCGGTGGACGCTCGACCTCGACCGGCTCGTGGCGGCGCTGCGGCCGGACACCCGCGTCGTCGCCGTGAACGTCCCGAACAACCCGACGGGCTTCGTGCCGGACGCCGAGACCTGGCGCGCGCTCGGGGCAGTGTGCGAGGAGCGCGGCATCGTCCTGTTCTCCGACGAGGTGTACCGGGGCGTCGAGGCCGACCCGGCCCGGACCCTGCCGCCTGCCGTCGACGTCTGCGCGACCGGCATCAGCCTCGACGTCACGTCGAAGTCGCTCGGACTGCCGGGGCTGCGGGTCGGCTGGCTCGTCTGCCGGGACCGCGACCTGCTGCGCCGGGTCGAGGGTCGCAAGCACTGGACGAGCATTTGCAACGCCGGCCCCAGCGAGCTCCTCGCGACGCACGCCGTCCGGCACGCCGCCGCGCTCCGGGCCCGGCTGCGCGCCGTCCTCGACGTGAACACGACGACGTTCGACGCGTTCTTCGCCGAGCACGCGCGGTGGTTCGACTGGCAGGCGCCGGACGGCGGGTGCGTCGCCTTCCCGCGGTACCGCGGGGCGGACGGCGTCGAGGTCTTCTGCGCCGACCTGCTCCGCGACCGCGGCGTGCTCCTGCTGCCCGCCTCGCTCTACAGGAGCGACCTCGCGGAGGTGCCCGCCGACCGCTTCCGGATCGGCCTCGGCCGCCGTGACCCGGAGCCGGCGCTCGCCGAGGTCGCCTCGTTCCTGCGCGACCGCGGGTAGGCGGCCGAGCGCGACTCAGGCGTGCCCGGTGTCGACGCTCGGGTCGTCGTCGGCCTCGGCCGCGATCGTCTCGAGGACGTGCCGGGCGATGTGGAACGCCGTGTTCGCCGCCGGGACCCCCGCGTACACCGCGGTCTGGAGGAGCACCTCCTTGATCTCCTCCGGCGTGAGGCCGTTGTGCACCGCCCCGCGGACGTGCAGGGGCAGCTCCTCGGTCCGCACGAGGCCGGCGAGGAGGGCGAGGCTGACGATGCTCCGCTCGCGCAGCGACAGACCCGGCCGACTCCACACCGCGCCCCACGCGTAGCGGGTGATGAAGTCCTGCAGGTCCTGGCTGAAGGCGTCGGCGCCGGCGTGCGAGGGGTCGACGTGGGCGTCGCCGAGAACGGCCCGGCGGACAGCATCCCCGCGGGCGAAGAGCGCACCGTCCGGGTCGGTGTCGGGGTCCTTGCGGGGCGGGGTGGCCATGGCGTCTCCTCGCGGCGGCGAACGGGTGGACCGGACATGCTGCCCACAGCCTGGCGTGCCGGGGGCCCCCGGGCCATACCCCGGCCTTACCCTCGGCTCAGGGCCTTCCCAGGGACGGCCCGCACGGTGGAGGGCATGACGACACCACCTCCGCGCATCCCTCCGCGCATCCCTCCGCGCATCAGCAGCACCCCGGACGACGATCCCGACCGTGACCAGGCCCGCCCGCCGGGCGCCGGCTGGGCGGTCGCGGCGCCCACACAGCCGTACGCCCAGCACGCCTACCCCGCGCAGCAGTACCACGCGCTGCACCGCCCCGCCGCGACCGCGCAGCGGGTCCGGGACCGGGACGCCGCCCGGCACCGGGTCGGCGGCGTGACCGCGGCCTTCGCCGTCGGCGCGCTCGTCGCGACCGGCGCCGCCGTCGTCGCGACGAGCGACCTCGGCTCGACGTCGGCGGGCGCGCAGAACAGCACGGTCCCGTCGTCCGGCTCGAGCTCGTCGAGCTCGTCGGGCAGCGGCTCCTCCTCGGGCCTGTCGTCGTCCGGCCAGTCCGGCGTGGCCTCGTCGAGCGGGTCGTGACCGTGCTCGCACCACCCGACACCCGTCGCACCGGGAGCTGCCCGCCCGCCGCCGGCCAATGGCCCGCGATCGGCTGCGACGTCCGGGTCGTCACCGACGCCGAGGCGCTCGAGGCGGCGTGCCGCATCGTCGCGGCCGAGGTCGACGCGCTCGACCGCGCGGCGAGCCGGTTCCGTGACGACTCCGACCTCGCCCGGGTCAACGCCGGCAGCGGGCGCCCCGTCCGGGTCGGCGCACTGCTCCTCGACGCGCTCCGTGTCGCGCTGGACGCCGCCCGGCGCACCGACGGCGACGTCGACCCGACGCTCGGCGGCGCCCTCGTCGACCTCGGCTACGACCGCACGTTCACCCGGGTGCCGGCGTCCGGGCCGGCGATCACGGTGAGCGCACGGCGGACGGCGTCCTGGCGTCAGGTCGACGTGGACCACGCCGCGGGCACGGTCACCGTCCCGGACGGCGTGCGCCTCGACCTCGGGGCGACCGCGAAGGCGTTCGGTGCCGACCGGGCCGCCGCCGCCGTGCACGACGTGCTCGGCGTCGGCGTGCTGGTGAGCCTCGGCGGGGACATCGCGGTCGCCGGTGAGCCGCCGGTGCTGCCCGAGCCCGGCGGCCGGCTCGTCGCCGGCTGGCCGGTCCGGGTGCAGGACCGCCCCGGTCCGCTCGACGCGGTTCCGGACGGGCCGACGAGCGTCGTCCTGCTCGCCGGCGGCGGGCTCGCGACGTCGTCCGTCACCGCCCGGCGGTGGGCCCGCGGCGGCCAGGAGATCCACCACGTGCTCGACCCGCGGACCTCGATGCCGGCGGTGACGCCGTGGCGCACGGTGAGCGTGGCGGCGCCGTCCTGCGTCGACGCGAACGTCGCGACGACCGCCGCGATCGTCCGTGGCGGGGGGGCCGTCGAGTGGTTGACGTCGCTCGGCGTCCCCGCCCGGCTCGTCGGCCTCGACGGGCGGGTCCGGGTGCTGGGCGCCTGGCCTGCCGAGCGCACTGGTAGAGTCGAGGTGACGGCGTCGAGCCGTCGGGATGCGCGGGCATCGACGTCCGCGCGAGTCGCAGTGTGAATCCTCTTTCCGCATAGCGCCCTCGGGCGCGGTGGTGCATGTCCGCAGACCATGTGGCGGGCCAGTCAGGGGCTTGACGGAGCGGCCCCTGCCACGCACCACCCACCCGTCGATGGAGTTGTACCTTCATGACCCAGCCCGCCCCGGGCCGGACGCGCACGCCTGCGCGTCCCCGTGCCGACCGTCCCGCCGACCGGTTCTCGGATCGTTCGGCTGACCGTTCCAGTGACCGCGCAGCGCGGCCCCGCCACCGCCGGCCGAACCGGGCGGGCTCCCCGCGCCCGGTCGGTGAGCCGGCGAGGAGCCCGCTCGACCTCGCCCTCGACGCGGCCCTCGCCGTCCCGGCCCCCGGGCCCCGGACGTTCGCCGAGCTCGGGCTGCCGGCCCCGCTCGTCACCGCCCTCGCCCGCCGGGGCGTCACAGAGCCCTTCGCGATCCAGGCCCGGGCCCTGCCGGACGCGCTCGCCGGCCGCGACGTCCTCGGCCGGGCCCAGACCGGCTCCGGCAAGACGCTCGCCTTCGGTCTGCCGATGCTCACCCGGCTCACCGACGCGTCGGTGCCGACGTCACCGTCCGGCACCGGCGTCGACTCCAGGACGACGCGCAGGCGCAGCGCCCCGCACCGCCCGCGCGGCCTCGTCCTCGTGCCGACCCGCGAGCTGGCCCTGCAGGTCGCCGACGTCCTCGGTCCGCTCGCAGCGCCGCTCGGCCTGCGCGTGACGACCGTGTACGGCGGCTCCTCGTACACGCGCCAGATCGACGCGCTGACCCGCGGCGTGGACGTCGTCATCGCCACGCCGGGCCGGCTCGTCGACCTCATCGAGCGCAGGGTCTGCGCCCTCGCCGACGTCGAGGTGACCGTGCTCGACGAGGCGGACTTCATGGCCGACCTCGGCTTCCTGCCGGTGGTGACGAACCTCCTCGCGCAGACCGCCGACGGCGGCCAGCGGATGCTGTTCTCCGCGACCCTCGACCGCGGCGTCGGTACCCTCGTCGGGAAGTTCCTCAGCGACCCGGCGGTCCACGCGGTCGCGCCGGCCGCGGCGCCGGTGGAGGCGATGGAGCACCGCGTCTTCACCGTGGAGCGGGCCGACAAGGTCGCCGTCGCGGCGCAGGTCGCGGGCCGGCCGGGCCGCACGCTCTTCTTCGTGCGGACCAAGCACGGGGCCGACCGGCTGGCCACCCAGCTCGGCCGGGCCGGCGTCGACGCGGCCGCGATCCACGGCAACCTCGGCCAGGGCGCGCGGCAGCGGGCGCTCGCCGCGTTCAGCGAGGGCTCGACCCGGGTGCTCGTCGCGACCGACGTCGCGGCGCGCGGCATCCACGTCGACGACGTCGACCTCGTCGTCCACTTCGACCCGCCGAACGACCACAAGGACTACCTGCACCGCTCCGGCCGAACCGCGCGGGCCGGTGCCACCGGCACCGTCGTCGCGCTCGTCCTGCCCGAGGAGACCCGGTCGGTCGAGCAGATCCACCGGGCGGCCCGGGTCGAACCGGCGGTGCACGCGGTGACCCCGGGGCACCCGGCGGTCGTCGAGGTCGCCAGGTCCGGCGAGCCCGTCGTCGTCCGGCCGAGGTCGGGGCGGGGCGCCGACCGGGGGTCGGAGGGTGGCAGGGACCGCCGCCCGGCCGGCGCCGCGCGTCGGTCCGACGGCAGGCGCGCTGGCGGTCCACGCCAGGGGGAGCGGGCCGACCGCGGTCGGCAGGGCACACAGCACCGCTGAGCCCTTCCGCTGAGCCCTTCCGCCGAGCCGCACCGCCGAGCCGTGCCACAGCGCCGAGCCACTCCGCCGAGCCGCACCGCCGTGCCGCACCGTGGCAATGGCACAGTGGGGTCATGAGTGACGCCCCGGGGACCCCCGAACCGGTCTACGACAAGCGCGACCAGCTGCACCAGGTGCAGGAGGGTCTGCTCGACGGCGAGGTGGTCTACGCCGTGTACGACGCCATCGGCGCCGGCACGGGGTTCATCGGCCTCACCGACCGCCGGGTGATCCTTCAGGACAAGAGCTTCGTCGGCAAGAAGGTCGCGCTCACGTCGATCCCGTACAGCCGGATCATCTCGGTGAGCGTCGTGTCGGACCGGACGTGGACCGGCGGCTTCTTCTCGACGAGCACGATCGCGCTCGCGACGTCCGAGGGCGTCCACGAGGTGGCCTTCCGCGGCAACGAGAAGGCGCACCACGCGCACAACCTCATCCTCTGGCACATCGTGCGCTGAGGCCGGACGGGGCACCCCGCGCCGGCGGACAGGGTGTATCTCACACCGCCGACTGCTCCCGACGTGGGTAGTGTCCCCAGGGGTGGTCACCCTCCGTCGCCGTCGTCGGGAGTGAGAGCCAGTGTCGGACCTGCACGACTTCGTCGTGGTCGCCAACCGGCTGCCGGTCGACCGCGCGCGAGGAGCGGACGGCTCGACGACCTGGCGGCCGCTGCCCCGGCGGCCTCGTCGCCGCCCTCGAACCCGTGATGCGGCGCGCACGGCGGCGCGTGGGTCGGCTGGACCGGCAGCCCGGACGACGACGTCGAGCGAGTTCGACAGCGACGGCATGCACCTGGTCCCGGTCGCGGCTGGACGCCGAGGAGGTCGAGCTCTACTACGAGGGCATGTCCAACGCGACGCTCTGGCCGCTCTACCACGACGTCATCGTCGCGCCGGCCTTCCACCGCACCTGGTGGGACGCCTACGTCGCGGTCAACCGCCGGTTCGCCGACGCCGTCGTCGCGCGCAGGCCGCCGAGGGCGCGACGGTCTGGGTGCAGGACTACCAGCTCCAGCTGGTGCCGCAGATGCTCCGCCGGCCGCGGCCCGACCTGCGGATCGGCTTCTTCAACCACATCCCGTTCCCGCCGTACGAGATCTTCGCCCAGCTGCCGTGGCGCCGGCAGGTGCTCGACGGCCTGCTCGGCGCGGACCTGCTCGGCTTCCAGCGGTCGGCCGACGCCGAACAACTTCCTCCGCGCGTGCGCGCCGGGTCGGGCTCACGACCCGCGGCGGCCGCCGTCCGCGTCGACGCCCGCCGGCCTCGCCGCGGCGCCGACGTCGAGGCGACCCGGGCCGTGGTCGCGCGGTCGTTCCCGATCTCGATCGACGCGCCGACGCTCGAGGAGCTCGCCCGGCGGCCCGAGGTGCTCGAGCGGGCCCGGCAGATCCGCGCCGAGCTCGGCGACCCGGACACCGCTCCTGCTCGGCGTCGACCGGCTCGACTACACCAAGGGCATCCTGCACCGGCTCCAGGCGTTCGGCGAGCTGCTCGACGACGGCTCGGCTCACCGTGCCGGGCGCCGTGCTCGTCCAGGTCGCGACGCCCGAGCCGGGAGCGGGTCGAGCAGTACCAGCAGATCCGCGCGCGAGGTCGAGGCGACGGTCGGCCGGATCAACGGCAAGCACAGCGTCATCGGTCACCCCGCCGTGCACTACCTGCACCAGACGGTCGCCCGCACGAGGAGCTCGCGGCGCTCTACCTCGCCGCCGACGTCATGCTGGTGACCGCCCTGCGGGACGGGATGAACCTCGTCGCGAAGGAGTACGTCGCGACCCGCTGACGACGAGGGCGGTGCGCTGGTGCTCAGCGAGTTCGCCGGCGCCGCGAACGAGCTCACGGCAGGCCTTCGTCGTCAACCCGCACGACATCGACGGGCTCAAGGACGCTGTGATGCACGCCGTCCAGGTTCCGCCCGCCGAGGGCCGTCGTCGGATGCGGGCGATGCGCCGCCGCGTCATGCACAACGACGTCGCCCGCTGGGCGCACAAGTTCCTCGACGCCCTCGCCTCGGTGGGCCGCGGCCCGGTCGGGGCCGAGCGATGACCGGGACCGGGTCGGACCCGGGGTCGGACCTCGACGCCGCGCTCACGGCGTTCGCGCGCCGTCCGCAGGTGCTCGTCGCGCTCGACTTCGACGGCGTCCTCGCGCCGATCGTCCTCGACCCGGACGCCGCGGCCCCGCTGGCGCGGTCCGCTGCCGCCCTCCGGTCCCTCGTCGAGCTGCCCGGCACCCACGTCGCGGTCGTCTCCGGCCGGACGCTCGCCGACCTGCGGCGGCTCGCCGACCCGCCGCCGTCGGTCGCCCTCGTCGGCAGCCACGGCGCGCAGGTCGCCGACGAGCACGGCCGTGACATCGGCGCCGCGGCGAGCCTCGACGGATCGACGCGTGACCTGCTCGCCCGGGCGTCCGCGGCCCTGCACGAGATCAGCGGCCGGCACCCGGGCACGTACGTCGAGGACAAGCCCGCGGGGACGGTCTTCCACACCCGGCGTGCCGACCGGGACGTCGCCGAGGTCGCCGCGCGGGAGGCCGCCGACGGGCCCGGCTCCTGGCCCGGGGTGCGCAGGACGCTCGGCAAGGAGGTCGTCGACCTCTCCGTCGTCGAGGACGTCGACAAAGGGGTCGCGCTCGGCCGGCTCCGGGACGCCGTCGGGCTGCCCGTGGGCGGCACGCTCTACGTCGGGGACGACGTCACGGACGAGCACGCCTTCGAGGTGCTCGACGACGCCTCCGGGGACCTCACGGTCAAGGTGGGGGAGGGTCCGACGGCAGCACGGCACCGGGTCGCCGACCCCGAGCGGGTCGCCGACCTCCTGGTCCGCCTCGTCGAGCTCCGCCGGGGGGCGTCGGCCCCGGCCGACGGTGGGCCGTCGGGCGGTGCCTAGCCGACGACCTCGCCGACGACGACCTCGCCGGTGCCGCCGTCGGCGTCCGGCAGCGCCGGAACGCCGAGGTCGCGGACCACCTCGAGGTAGATCGGCTCCTCGTCGAGGCGCCACGTGGGGACGGCGCCGGTCAGCGCGTCGGTCAGGCCCTCGCCGTCGACACCCTCCGGCGGGGTCATGATCGCCCTGAGCAGGACAGCGGCGTCGATCGGCGGGACGGCGCCCGGGTCGACGCCCGCGGCCCCGTCGTCCTGAGCGTCGTCGGCGTCCGTCTCCTGGGCGCCCCGTCCGGCCTCGACCTCGGTGAGGTCGATCACGTCGTCCTCGTCCTCGGTCTCGACCTCGACCTCGGTGATCTCGGTGTCGGTGATCTCGGTGGTGTCGGTGACGGTGCTGACGTCTCCGGTGTTCGTGATCTCGTCGGTGTCGTCCGGTGGGGTAACGGCGCGCAGCCGGGGGACGCTCTTGAGAGCGGCCGTGCCGTCCACGGTCGGGGTGGCCAGAGGGGTGGCGCCGCTGGTGGGGTCGGCGGCAGGAGTCGCGGTCTGGCCGGCGGTGGCGGGTTGCCGGACGGGGCGTTTCGAGGCGGCCGCGGTGCCCGCGGACCGGCTCGGGCGCCCCTGGCGGCCCGTCGTGCGTGCGGTCATGGTGCCCTCCGTCATGTCGACGCAGAACCGGCTGCGACACCGGTTCCAAGACCACTTTTCCCGGTTTCCTGCACGGACGCCAGCCCGTGTGGTCCGGGCAACACGATCCGGAAGGTCGTCCGACCGGGTCTGCTGGCCACCTCGACCCTCCCGCCATGGGCCTCGACCACCCCCGCGACGATGGCCAGGCCGAGCCCCGTGCCGCCCGCGGACCGGCCCCGGGAGGAGTCACCGCGGGTGAACCGGTCGAAGACGTCGGGCAGCAGGTCGGCAGGGATGCCCGGCCCGTCGTCGGTCACCTCGACGACCGCCGCGCCGTCGTCGCAGCCGTGGTGGAGACCGCCCGTCGGTGTCCGGACCGCCACCCGAACCGTCGTCCCCGCCGGGGTGTGCGCGCGGGCGTTGGCCAGCAGGTTCGCCACGACCTGGTGCAGCCGGGCGGTGTCCCCGACGACGGTCACCGGCTCCCCGGGCAGGTCGAGCTCCCAGCGGTGGCCGGCCCCGGCGGCGTGCGCGTCGGCCACGGCGTCGACGACGAGTGCGGTGAGGTCGACGTCCTCGGCCTCCAACGCCCGCTTCTCGTCGAGCCGGGCGAGCAGGAGCAGCTCCTCGACGAGCCCGGTCATCCGGGTCGCCTCGGACTCCACCCGCCGCACGGCGTGCTCGACGTCCGGGGGAAGGTCGGCCGTCGTGCGCCGGGTCAGCTCGGCGTACCCGCGGATCGAGGCGAGCGGGGTGCGCAGCTCGTGGCTGGCGTCCGCGACGAACCGGCGCATCCGCGCCTGGCTCGCCTGCCGGACGACGAGCGCCCGCGAGAGGTGATCGAGCATCCGCGCGAGGGCGGCGTCGACCGCCCCGACCTCGGTGCGTGGGTCGGCGTCCCGGTCCACACCGAGGGCCACGGGGTCCAGGGTGACGTCGCCGTGGTCGAGCGGCAGCTCGGCGACCCGGCCGGCGGCGGCCGCGGTCCGCGCGAGCGGCCGCAGCGCCGCGCGGACGATCACCGTGCCGGCGAGCGCCGCCGCGACGATCCCGCACGCGGTGACGACCGCGACGACGACGGCGAGCTGGGCGACGCTCGCCCGCACCTCCGCGAGCGGCAGTCCGGTGACGACGACGTCGCCGTCCCCGGTCGCGACGGCGCACGCGAGGTAGTCGCCGAGGCCCCCGAGGCGGACCCGGTGGGTCGCCCCGTCGAGCGGGACCGTCGCGAGCGCTGCGGCCTCGCCGTCCGACAGCATGACGATCGCCCCGCCCGGCCCGATGACCGCCCGGTCGGTGACCCGACCGCCGGCGACCCGCACGCCCGCGGTGCCGACCGCCTGGCCGCGCGCGAGGAGGAAGTCCGGGCCGCCGTCGTCGGGACCGCCCGGCCGGCCCGGACCGCCGGGACGGTCGTCGTCCCCGGCGGCGCCCTGCGACCGGGTCGCCGCGGCGCGGACCTGCGTGTCGACCTGGCCCGTGAGGTAGGAGTCGAGAGCGAAGACGCTCACGGCGCCGATGACAACGGCGACGAGCGTGAGCAGCGTGACGACGATCAGGACGAGCCGGGTGCGCAGCGTCCGGTGCGCTCCCCAGACCCGCCCCGGCCCGCCCCGCCGCGGGTTCACCCCTGGGCCGGCTCGGCCGGCCGCAGCACGTAGCCGGCGCCGCGGAGGGTGTGGATCATCGGATCCCGGCCGGCGTCGATCTTCTTGCGCAGGTAGGAGATGTAGAGCTCGACGACGTTGCGCCTGGCCGCCGAAGTCGTAGTTCCACACCCGGTCGAGGATCTGGGCCTTGGACAGCACCCGTCGCGGGTTGCGCATGAGGTAGCGCAGCAGCTCGAACTCCGTGGCCGTGAGGTGGATCGGGTCGCCGCCACGGGTCACCTCGTGGCTCTCCTCGTCGAGGGCCAGGTCGCCGACGACGAGGAGGCTGTCGTCGGGGGTCACTCCGAGGACGGTGCGGCGCAGCAGGCCGCGCAGCCGGGCGACGACCTCCTCGAGGCTGAACGGCTTGGTCACGTAGTCGTCGCCGCCCTGGCGTGATCCCGGCGACCCGGTCCTCGACGGCGTCCCGCGCGGTGAGGAAGAGCACCGGGAGGGCGTCGTCGTCGGCACGCAGCCGACGCAGGACCTCGAACCCGTCGACGTCGGGGAGCATGACGTCGAGGACGACGGCGTCCGGCCGGAACTCGCGGGCCACCCGCACCGCGGCCCCGCCCGCGGCCGCCGTCCGGACGTCGCACCCCTCGTACCGCAGGGCCATCGACAGCAGCTCGGTGAGCGACGGCTCGTCGTCGACGACGAGCACCCGGACGGGAGTCCCGTCGACGCGGCGCATCGGATGCCGCTGCGGCCGGGTCGAGGTGACGGTGGAGCCCCTGGAGTTCGTCATGGCGCCAGCGTCGCGCCGCCGTCCGGGCCGTGCCTGGACGCCACCTGGGAGTTTCCTGTGCCGCGGGCCCCGCCCGGCGGTCCTCCGGGGGTGGACGTCGACCCCCTGAGGCCGTCCCGGTACCCTGCGACCACCCCGCCGCCCGCCCGTACGACGGCGTACGCGCAGCCCTGCGGTCCGACCCGCCCGCGCACGCCCGACGGGAGCCGGCCATGACGATCCGTGTCGCCCTCGAGCACCGCACGACGTACCGGTTCGACCATCCCGTGACGGTCCACCCGCACGTCGTCCGGCTCCGCCCCGCGCCGCACTGCCGAACCCCGATCACCGCCTACTCGCCTGCGCGTCACGCCGCGCGACCACTTCGTGAACTGGCAGCAGGACCCGTTCGGCAACTACCTGGCCCGGCTCGTCTTCCCGGAGCGCACCCGGGAGCTGAGCATCGTCGTCGACCTCGTCGCCGACATGACCGTCATCAACCCGTTCGACTTCT
The DNA here is from genome assembly GCA_963750565.1 of uncultured Actinomycetota bacterium. GTDB lineage: Bacteria > Actinomycetota > Actinomycetes > Actinomycetales > Kineosporiaceae > R-H-3. The sequence goes on from CAVVRA010000007.1 coordinate 153,345, forward strand.
TCGTCGAGGAGTACGCCGAGCGCTACCCCTTCGCGTACCCGGCGGGTGTGCGCGCCGACCTCGAGCCGTACCTGCGGGCCGTGGACGAGCACCACTGCGTGACCGCCGTCCCCGGCTCGGGCCCGGGCCGCTGGTCAAGGAGTGGCTCGCGGACGCGGCGCCGCTGCCCGACGGGGGCCGCCCGATCGTCGACTTCCTCGTCGACGTCAACCGCGGCTCGCCGCGGACGTCGCGTACACGACCCGGCTGGAGCCGGGCGTCCAGACGCCGGACGGAGACGCTGCGAGCTCGGCGCTCGGCTCCTGCCGCGACAGCGCGTGGCTGCTCGTGAGCGTGCTGCGCGAGCTCGGGCTCGCGGCCCGGTTCGTCTCCGGGCTACCTCGTCCAGCTCGCGCCGGACGTCGTCCCGCACCCGGACGACCCGCTCGACGGCCCGGCCGGCCCCACGGCGGACTTCACCGACCTCCACGCGTGGACCGAGGTGTACCTCCCCGGCGCCGGCTGGGTCGGCCTCGACCCGACGTCCGGCCTGCTTCGCCGGCGAGGGCCACATCCCGCTGTCGGCGACGCCCGCAGCCCGGCGACGGCCGCCCCGATCACCGGCTCCACCGAGCCGTGCGAGGTCACGCTTCGACTTCGCGAACACGGTCCGCCGGGTCCACGAGGACGTCCGGGTCACCTGCGCCGTACACCGACGGCCCAGTGGGAGCGGGTCGACGCGCTCGGCCGGCACGTCGACGGACTGCTCGCCGCGGGCGACGTCCGGCTCACCGATGGGCGGGGAGCCGACGTTCGTCGCGATCGACGACATGGAGTCCCCGCAGTGGAACTCCGACGCCGACGGCGACGGACAAGCGCCGGCTCGCGGCCGACCTCGGACGCCGGCTGCCCGACCGGTGGGCGCCCGGCGGCCTCGTCCACCACGGCCAGGGCAAGTGGTATCCCGGGTGAGCCGCTGCCGCGCTGGCAGATCGCGATCAGCTGGCGAGCCGACGGCGAGCCGCTGTGGCGGCGACGCGGCCCTGCTCGACGACCCGTCGGGGCCGCCCGTCGTCCCGCCCGGTCCGCCGAGGCCGCCCGGGCCGTCCGCGGGCTCGCCGTGGCGCGTGGCCGCCCGGCTCGGGCATCGGCGCCGATCATCGTGGTGCCCCGGCGTACGAGGACCTCGCTCGCACGCGCTGTCGTCCGAGGCCCGGCCGGCCCGCGGGCGAGCCGCCCGCCGCGCGACGCCGACCCCGACCGACCCGGCGCTCGCGCGACCGCGCAGCGGCGCGCCGAGGTCGTCGACGCCCTCGACGCCGACCGCCGGCGTACCACGCGGCTGGGTCGTCCCGGTCTTCCGCGACCCCGGAGCGGCGACGGCTGGGCGACGAGCGCGCTGGCGCACCGCGGCGTCGGCACCTGTTCCTCGTCCCCGGGTCGACTCCCCGCTCGGCCTGCGGCTGCCGCTCGACGCCGTCGCGTGGACCCCGCCAGCCGCCGGACGTTCACCGCCGGACCCCTTCGCCGACACGGCGGCCGCTGCCCGGACGCCCGGGACCGTCCGCCGACGGTCCGGGACGTGGCGGCTCGACGTCGAGCCGGCGGCGCATCGCTCGACGTCGAGGACGCGCCCCGACCGCGCTCGCCGTCGAGGCCCGCGACGGCCACCTGTTCGTCTTCCTCCCGCCGGTCGACGCCCTCGACGACGCCGTCGACGCTCCTCGTCGAGGGTCGAGGCCGCCGCGGCGTCGGTCGGGGTGCCCGTCGTGCTCGAGGGCTACCCGCCGCCCGCGCGACCCGCGCCTGACGCACGCTGAGCGTCACGCCCGACCCCGGCGTCATCGAGGTCAACGTGCAGCCGACGCCGCTCCTGGGACGAGCTCGTCGAGCTGACCGACGACCCTCTACGACGACGCCCGGCGTGCCGGCTCGGCACCGAGAAGTTCGACCTCGACGGCACCCACACGGGCACCGGCGGCGGCAACCACCTCACCCTCGGCGGGCCGACGCCGTCCGACTCGCCGTTGCTGCGCCGTCCGGACCTGCTGCGCAGCCTCGTGACGTACTGGCAGCACCACCCGGCGCTGTCCTACGTCTTCTCCGGCCGGTTCATCGGCCCGACGAGCCAGGCGCCGCGGGTCGACGAGGGCCGGCACGAGACCCTCTACGAGCTCGAGATCGCCTTCGGCGAGCTCGCGACGGCGCTCGCGAGTGCCGGCGAGGACGGCAGCCGCTGGAGCCCCGGCCGTGGCTCGTCGACCGGCTCCTGCGACATCTGCTCACCGACATCACCGGCAACACCCACCGCGCCGAGTTCTGCATCGACAAGCTGTACAGCCCCGACTCCGCGCGGGGCCGGCTCGGTCTGCTCGAGCTGCGCGGCTTCGAGATGCCGCCGCACCCGCGGATGGCCCTCGTCCAGGCGCTGCTCGTCCGCGCCCTGGTCGCCCGGTTCTGGGACGACGCCGTACACCGGGCCCGCTCGTGCGCTGGGGGCACCGGCTCCACGACCGGTTCCTGCTGCCCGGCGTTCGCCGCGGTCGACCTCGCCGAGGTCGTCGACGACCTGCGCGCGCACGGGATCGCGTTCGAGCACGCGTGGCTCGAGCCGTTCGGCGAGTTCCGGTTCCCGCGGCTCGGCGAGGTCGACGTCGGCGGCGTCCACCTCGAGCTGCGGCAGGCCATCGAGCCGTGGCACGTGCTCGGCGAGGAGGTCTCCGAGACCGGGCACCGCCCGGTACGTCGACTCGTCCGTCGAGCGCGTCCAGGTCGCGGTGAGCGGGCTCGTCGAGGGCCGGCACGTCGTGACGTGCAACGGCGTCCCGGTGCCGCTCACCCCGACCGGCGAGCCGGGCACCTCGGTCGCGGGCATCCGGTACCGGGCGTGGGCGCCGCCGTCCGCGCTGCACCCGACGATCGGTGTCCACTCCCCGCTCGTCGTCGACCTCGTCGACCTGTGGAACGAGCGGTCCCTCGGCGGGTTGCACCTACCACGTCGTCCACCCCGGCGGGCGGGCCTACGACCGGTACCCGGTCAACGCGGCGAGGCCGAGGCCCGCCGGGCCAGCCGGTTCGCCGCGGGCGGGCACACGCCCGGTCCGGTCGACATCTCCACGTGGCCGTCGCCGGCGGACCTGTTCGGCCCGCCCGGCGCGGAGTACCCCTGCACCCTCGACCTGCGTCGAGCGGGCACCATGAGCACATGACGTCGACAGCGCGGCCGGTGCCTGGGCCCCGGCGCCCGGGCGTCCCCGGATGACCGCACAGGCCGCCCGGTCGGTCGGTGCTGCGGGCGAGGGGTCGGGGCCGGTCGGCGCCTACACCGCCCGCAGGGCCCGCTCCGGCACGTCGGCGCTCGACGAGCTCGTCGGGCCGGACGGCGACGTCCGCGCGGCGAGCCGGGACCTGGCCGCGAGCGTCGACCTGCTCGGCAGCGCCGGCCTGCTCACCCGGCGCGGGCAGGCCCGCCGGCTCGTCGAGGACGACGGCGTCACGTACGGCACCCCGGACGAGGTCCGGGACGGCGAGCGGGACAGCGCCCGGCCGGTCCGGCGCTGGGCCCTCGACCCGCTGCCGGTCGTCCTCGACGCCGACGAGTGGGCGTGGCTCGAGCCGGCGCTGCGCCAGCGCGCGGAGCTGCTCGACGCCGTCCTCGCCGACCTCTACGGGCGGCGGGTGCTGCTGCGCGAGAGGGTCGTCCCGCCCGAGGTCGTCCTCGGCCACCCCGGGTTCCTCCGGGCCGCCGACCAGGTCCGGGTCCCCGGGCCGCACCAGCTCCTCCTCTCCGCGACCGACCTCGGCCGCTCCCCGGGCGGCGGGTGGGTCGTCGTCGCCGACCGCGCCCAGGCGCCGTCCGGGGCCGGCTACGCGATGGAGAACCGGCGCGTCGTCTCCCGGGTGCTGCCAGGCCTGTACCGGGACACCCCGCTGGAGCGGCTGCGGGCGTTCTTCCACACCGTGCGGGCGGCGCTCCAGGAGGCCGCGCCGGCGAGCGCCGAGGCGCCCCGGGTCGTGCTGCTCACCCCCGGCGCGGCGAGCGAGACGGCGTTCGACCAGGCGTTCCTCGCGACCCTCCTGGGGTACCCGCTCGTCGAGGGGCAGGACCTGACCGTCCGCGAGGGTCGGGTCTGGATGCGCTCGGTCGGTCGGCTGGAACCCGTCGACGTCGTCCTGCGCCGGGTCGACGCGTGGTTCTGCGACCCGCTCGAGCTGCGGGCCGACTCACGGCTCGGCGTCCCCGGGCTCATCGAGGCGGCGCGGAACGCGGCGGTGTCCGTCGTCAACCCGATCGGCGCCGGGGTGCTCGAGAACCCGGGGCTCGCGCCGTTCCTCGCCCGGGCGTCCCGGGTGCTCCTCGGCGCCGAGCCGGTGCTGGCGAGCGTTCCGACGCTCTGGTGCGGGGACGACGCGTCCCGTCGGCACGTCCTGACCGACCTCGACCGGTTCGTCGTCAAGCCGATCGGTCGCGGCGTCGGCCGGGCGAGCGTCTTCGGGTGGGAGCTGTCGGCGGCGGCGAAGGACGACCTGCGCCGCCGCGTCGAGGCCGACCCGGCCGCCTGGTGCGGCCAGGAGCCGCTCGAGATGAGCACCGCCCCCGTCGTCACGAGCCGCGGCCTCGAGCCCCGGCACCTCGTCGTCCGGACCTTCGCCGTCGGCCAGGGCGGGCAGTACCGGCTGATGGCCGGCGGCCTCGCCCGGGTCGCCGGCCGGGCCGGCAGCCGGTTCGTGTCGAGCTCGGACGGCGCGCTGGCGAAGGACGTCTGGGTGCGCAGCCGGGAGGCCGCGGCGACCGGCGCCGGCGCGCTCGGCGGGGTGGCCGACCGCCTCACGCTCGTCGCGCCGTCCGCGCTCGTCCCCGCGCTCGCGCCGCGCGTCGCCGAGGACCTGTTCTGGCTCGGCCGCTACGCCGAGCGCGCCGAGGACACCGCACGGCTGCTCCGCGTCGTCGACGACCTCGCCGAGGACCACGCGCGCCGTCCGGAGACCGTCGGCGGCCGGGCGCTCGGCGTGCTCCTCGCCGCGACGACCCACGTGACCTCGACGTCCCCCGGCTTCGCGGGGGTCGACGGCGGCGACGGGCGCGGCCCGGACCGGCCGCACGGCGAGCTCGTGCGGCTCGTCGTCGAGGGCGGCCGGCCCGGGACGGTCGCCTTCGCCGTCCGGCGGACCGTCGAGGCGGCCCAGCGCGTCCGCGAGCAGCTGTCGCTCGACACCTGGGTCGTCCTCGGCAGCGTCGAGCGGGTCGTCGCCGAGCTCGCCGAGCGGGCCGCGGCGGCGCCGCCGGGGGACGAGCCGCCGCTGCAGCCCACGCTCGCGCGGGTTCTCGAAGGGCTCCTCGGCTTCGCCGGACTCGGCGCGGAGAGCATGGTGCGCGATACCGGCTGGCACTTCATGGACCTCGGCCGCCGGCTCGAGCGGGCGCTCCAGGTGGTCAACGTGCTCCGCGGGACGCTCGCCCGAGCCTGGTCCGCGCCGGTCGACGCGCTCGTCCTGGAGTCGGTGCTCGTCACGGGGGAGTCCGTCATCACCTTCCGGCGGCGGCACGCGGTCGGCCCGGTGGGGTCGGGGGGCTCCGGCGGTGCGCCCGCGGGCGTCGGCGGCGGCTCGGCGGCGCACGCGGCTGGGGTGCTCGACCTGCTCCTGCTCGACCGGACGAACCCGCGGGCGCTGGCCTACCAGCTCGACCGGGCCGAGGCCGACCTGCGCCACCTGCCCGACCCGGAGCGCAGCGCCGGGCTCGACCGGGCCCTGCGGGCGCTCGCCGCGCGGCTGAGGGAGGCCGACGCGATGGCGCTCGCGACGGCCGGCCCGGACGGCGTCCGTGGCGGTCTCGACGAGCTCCTCGACGCCCTGGGCCGCGAGCTCGCCGGCCTCGCGAGTGCCGTCGAGGCCGCCCACTTCGTCCGCGCGGCGCCGCTGCGACCACTGCCGCCCGCGACCCCGGGGTGGCAGCCGTGACCGGGTCGCCCGCGGGACCGACCGCCGCCGTCCGCACCTACGAGGTGCGCCACCGCACCCGGTACACCTACGACGACGAGGTGACGTCCTCGTACGGCCGGGCCTACCTCGTGCCGCGGGACGCGCCCGGGCAGCACTGCCTCGACAACCGGGTGGACGTCGACCCCGGGCCGACCGCCGCGAGCGAGAGCGTCGACTTCTTCGGCAACCGGTCGGTCTACCTCGAGGTCCACACCGAGCACACGGTGCTCGACGTGGTCGCGGTGAGCACCGTCGAGGTCGACCGGGTGCCGCCGGACCTGTCGACGCTCGACGGGTGGACGTGCGAACGGGCGGCGGAGGCGGTGCGGGACGGCGCCGTCGCGGGGCCTGCCGGGGGTGCCGGTGCGGGCGGTGGCCCCGGCCTCGTCGACGCCCGCGAGATGCTGCTGCCCTCGCCCCGGGTGGGCCGGGATGCCGGGGTCGTCGAGTACGCGGCCGCGATGTTCGAGCCCCGCCGGCCGCTCGGCGAGGCGCTCGTCGGGCTCGTGTCGAGGATCCACCACGACTTCAGCTACCGGACCGGCTCGACGTCCGTCTCCACGACGCTCGCCGAGGTGCTCGCGCGTCGCGAGGGCGTCTGCCAGGACTTCGCGCACCTCGCCGTCGCCTGCCTGCGATGCGTTGGCCTGCCCGCCCGGTACGTCAGCGGTTACCTCGAGACCGAGCCCCCGCCGGGACGGCCGAAGCTCCAGGGTGCGGACGCGTCCCACGCCTGGGTGTCGGTGCTCGTCCCCGAGCTCGGGTGGGTCGACCTGGATCCCACGAACGACCAGCCCGCCGACGCGCGGTACGTCGTCACCGCGTGGGGCCGGGACTACACCGACGTGCCCCCGCTCAAAGGCGTCATCTTCACCGAGGCGACGAAGAGCACTCTGGCGGTCGAGGTCGACGTCGTCCGGGTGGCGAGCGGCCGGCTCGACCTCGGGGAGGGGATCTGACGGCCGGATCGCGTGCCACGTCCTGGGGCCGCACGACTCGTGGGTGCGCGAGCCGGTCGCGGCGATGTCCCGGCCGGCGGTCCAGACCCGGGCCGAGGTCGACGTCCTGCTCTCGACGGGCTCGGGGGCCTAACCCGACTGGCGCTGCGGTCGCCGGGGCTGACGGTACGGTCGTGGGTCGTGCGCTCTTTCACGTGTGACGTCTGCAGCAACCTCCTCGTCGCGGAGAACTCGGTGTGCGTCTCGTGCGGGACGGCGCAGGGCTTCTCGCCCGCGGTCATGCGCTTCCTGCCCGTCGACGTCGCGGCCGGCCGCGCGACGTGCGGCGACGCGTCCGGGAAGGCCGTCCAGTGCGCGAACCTGTCGACGGCCGGGTGCAACTGGCTCGTCGACGACGGCGACCCGGGCGGGCTGTGCATCTCGTGCCGGCTGACCCGGACGCGGCCCAACGACGCGGACGGCGCGGCGATGGCCACGTGCGGCGTCGACCGAGGGGTCGAAGCGGCGGCTGGTCTACCAGCTCCTCGACCTCGGCCTGCCGGTCGTGCCGCTCGGGCAGGACCCCTCGCGGGCTCGCCTTCGACCTGCTGTCGAGCGCGAACCAGCCGGTCACGACCGGGCACGCGGACGGGGTCGTGACGATCGACCTCGCCGAGGGCCACGACGCGCACCGCGAGGCGATGCGGGTGCAGATGGCGGAGCCGTACCGGACGATGCTCGGTCACCTCCGGCACGAGGTGGGGCACTACTACTGGCAGGTGATCGTCCGGGGCCACCGGCCCGGCGCCGGCACGTCGTCCCCGGCGGGCTCGCGTCGCTGCAGCGTTTCCGCGAGGTCTTCGGCGACGAGCAGGCCGACTACGGCGAGGCCCTGCAGCGGCACTACACGCAGGGGCCGCCGCCGGACTGGACCCGGCGGTACGTCAGCGGCCTACGCCACGGCGCACCCCTGGGAGGACTGGGCCGAGACGTTCGCGCACTACCTGCACATCCGGGACACCCTGCAGACGGCAGCGGCGTACGGGATGGTCGTCACCGGCCCCGACGACCCCGGCCCCGCCGCCGCGGACCTCGTCGCGCTGCCGACCGAGGACGCCGGGGCGCACGCGACGATCCACGCCATCGTCGGGACCTGGCTGCCCCTGACGTATGCGCTCAACGCGGTGAACCGGAGCATGGGCAAGGGCGACCTCTACCCGTTCGTGCTCACGCCGCCGGTCATCGCCAAGCTGGGGTTCGTCCACGAGCTCGTGGCGGGCTGAGGGCTCGGTCGTCGCCGTCGTCGCCCGGGTCCACCGGCTGGACGCTTCCTCCCACGCCGGGAGCGCGCACGTGGTCGGCGAGCGCCGGCTCGATGTGCCGGTCGCGTCCGCTCGTGTTCGGCTGGGTGGGCGACGCAACCCGCGTCGCCGGACGAGAGGTGGATGCACGATGGGCATCGACGACACGCTGGGCAACACGGCCGACGACCTCGCGGGCAAGGCGAAGGAGGGGCTCGGCCGCGCGACGGACAACGAGCGCCTCGAGGCCGAGGGCCGCGCCGACCAGTCGGAGAGCGACATCACGCAGGCCGCGGAGAAGGTCAAGGACGCCTTCAAGCACTGACCGGCCGCCGCGCAGCGACCGGCCCGGGAGACCAGGCGATGCCGCCTCTACCCGCGTCGCCCCAGTTCGCTTACCGTGACGGGACAGGGGAACTGCACGAAGTGCACAAGGTCGGGCCGTCCGGCTCGGCCCGGCGCCGACACCGTGAACCGGCGCCGAACACAGCGACGGCACCGGCGCCCCGCCGGTGCCGTCGCGCACGTCAGGCCGCCGGGTGCTGCTGCGACTGCGCCCGGACGCCGTCGAGCACCTCGCGCAGGATCTCCTCCCACGGCGTCGGCCCCAGGCCGAGCGTCGTCCGGGCCGCGGTGGAGTCCATGACCCACGGCCGCTCGTGCTGGTGCATGACCTCGCTGAGCTCACGCAGGAACGGGACGAACGGGCGCCCGCCGACGCGCACAAGAGCCGGCATCCGCCGGACGTCGACGACATCCACCCCCGCGAGCCGGCACAGGTCCGCGGTGATCTCCCGCAGCGAGCCCGGGTCGTGCGAGGGCACGTGCCACGCCCGGCCCCAGGCCCGCTCGTCCGCCGCCGCGCGGACAACCGTCCGCGCGACGTCGCGGGTCGCCGTCCACGTGTGCGGTACGTCCGGCTCGCCGACGACGTAGACCGGCTTGCCGGCGAGCATCCGGCGCACCATGGCGTCGCCCAGGTGGCTCTGCGCGTGCGCGCCCAGGTAGTCCGAGCCGCGGACCTCGGTGACCCGGACCCGGCCGGTCCGGTGCGCGGCGAGCGCGTCGAGCCACATCTGACGGCGGACCCGCCCCTTCGTCCCGGTCGCGGCCATCGGGGTCTGCTCGGTCATCGGCGCATCGACCGGCCCGTACACGTAGAGGTTCGAGACCGTCGCGAGCACGGCGCCGGACGCCTCGGCGGCGGCGAGCAACGCCGTTGCCACCGGCGGCCAGTCCGTCGCCCACCGGTGGTACGGCGGGTTGACGCAGTTGTAGACCGCTGTCGCGCCCGCGGTGAGCTCGGCGAGCCGGCCGGCGTCCGCGGCGTCCGCGGCGACCCGCTCGACCTCGGGACGGCGTGGACCCGACCCCGAGCGGGTGACGACGCGGACGGCGTGACCGGCCTCGGCGAGCAGGCCCGCGACCGCCGTTCCCACCGCACCGGCTCCGACGACGACGTGACACTCCTGGTGGGACATCTGCCTGGCTCCTCCCGGGTCCGCCGAGCGCCCGCGCGTCGGCTGTCTGGTCCCTCGCCGTTCGGAGACCGATGCTCCGTGACGAGAGCACTGCTCTCGACAAGAGAGCATGGCCGACCGGTCCGGTAGTGTCAAGAGCACTGCTCTTGGTTGTTGTCACTGCTCGCGGTTGTCGTCATGATGAGCTCATGTCCGCACCGCAGACCGCGCCCGCCCTCGGCATCCGCGCCCGCGCCCGCGCCGAGCTGACCCGTGAGATCGTCGAGACCGCCCGCCGACACCTCGCCTCCGAGGGGGCGACCGGGCTCTCGCTGCGCGCCGTCGCGCGCGAGCTCGGGATGGTCTCGTCGGCCGTCTACCGCTACGTGCCGAGCCGCGACGACCTGCTCACCCTGCTCATCGTCGACGCCTACGACGCGCTCGGCGCCGCCGCGGAGAAGGCCGAGGCCCGGGTCGCGCGCGCGGACCTCGCCGGCCGCTTCGTCGCCGTCGGCAGGGCCGTGCGCTCGTGGGCACTCGAGCACCCGCACGAATGGGCGCTCGTCTACGGCTCACCGGTCCCCGGGTACGCCGCCCCGGAGGACACCGTCGCCCCGGCGACCCGGGTCACGACCCTGCTCGTCGCGATCCTCGTGGACGCCGTGGGGACCGGTGCCTACGACCGGGCCGCCGCGCCGGACGTCCCGCCCGCCGTCCACCGCGCACTCGCGCCGCTGCGGTCCGCGGTCCCGCCGCAGCTGGCCGACGACCTGCTCGTCGACGGCGTCATGGCGTGGACGGCGATGGTCGGCGCGGTGTCGTTCGAGCTCTTCGGCCAGCTCCACAACGTCGTCGCCGACGCGGCGTCCTTGCGGGAGGCGTTCTTCACCGAGACCCTTCGCCGGACTGCGAGGACGGTCGGTCTCGGGGTGCCGGTCGGTCCGGCGGCGGCAGCGCAGCGGTGAGGGCGTCGTGCCGGCACGTCCGCGGGCAGCCGCAGGGCGTGGGGCGGCCGGGGGATCAGACGTGGTGCTCGGCGGCCCGCCGCCGGGAGGCCTCGATCTCCTGCTCGGCGGCCTCGCGACCGGCCCAGTGCGCGCCCTCGACGCTCTTGCCGGGCTCGAGGTCCTTGTACGTCTCGAAGAAGTGCTGGATCTCGAGGCGGTCGAACTTGCTGACGTCGGTGAGGTCCTGGATGTGGGTCATCCGCGGGTCGCCGGCCGGGATGCAGAGGATCTTGTCGTCGCCGCCGGCCTCGTCCCGCATGTGGAACATCCCGATCGCGCGGCAGCGGATCAGACAGCCGGGGAACGTCGGCTCCTCCAGCAGCACGAGCGCGTCGAGCGGGTCGCCGTCCTCGCCGAGGGTGCCCTCGACGAAGCCGTAGTCGTGCGGGTATCGGGTCGAGGTGAAGAGCATCCGGTCGAGCCGGATCCGGCCCGGTCTCGTGGTCGACCTCGTACTTGTTGCGCTGACCCTTGGGGATCTCGATCGTGACGTCGAAGTCCATCACGCACTCCCGTTCACCGGGCGGCCTCGCCCGTCCTGCGCGCGCGAACGACGCGCCGTCCGTCTCCGGTCTGGAACGACCACACAGTAGTGTCCCGTCGGTTGGGGTGGTCTGCCGCCGGGAGGTCATGTGCGTCACGTCGGTGCGGCGTCGCTGCGCGCCGCCGTCGGTGTGTCAGCCCTCGCCGTCGTTCTCGGCGCATGCGTCCCGCAGCCGCCGGCGGCGCCGACGACCCCGGGCGCGACCGCCGTCCGCGCAGACACGGCTGCTCCACGGGCGAGGCCCGGCCGGTCCGCCGCGGCGCAGGAGTCCGCCGTGCGGACGGCCCAGGGGCGGACGTCGCCCCTCGCCCCGCGGACCACCACCGCGTCCTCGAGCCCCGGGGAGGCCGACGAGGTCCCGGCCCCCGTCCTTGCGGCGCTGCCGAGCCAGGCCCCGGCCCCGACGGAGGCTGGGCTCGTCGCCCGGCTCGGCCCGCTGCTGCGCGCCGCCGGGCTCGGCGGCCGCGTCTGCGTCGACGTCGCGGACGTCGCGTCCGGCCGCACCCTGCTCGCCGGCAACGCCGGGACTCCGGTCGTCCCGGCCTCGACGACGAAGCTGCTCACCGCCGTCGCGGCCCTGTCCGTCCTCGGGCCGCAGGAGCGGCTCGCGACCCGCGTCGTGGCCGACCCGTCGGGCGGCACGCTCACCCTCGTCGCGGACGGCGACATGCTCCTCACGAGCGGCCGGGGGAACCCGGACGCCGTCGTCGGGCACGCCGGGCTCGCCGACCTCGCCGACGACACCGCGGCGGCGCTGAAGGCCGCCGGACGCCGCAGCGTCGCGCTCCGGCTCGACGACACCGTGTTCCCCGGCGCCCGCGGTCTCCCCGGGCTGGCGCCCCGGCGACGTCGCTGCCGGCTTCGTCGCCCCGGTCGGCGCGATCGCGGTGGAGAACGGCCGCGCCGTCGAGGGCCGGCCGAGCCGGATGTCCGACCCTGCGCTGCTCGCGACCCGGACCTTCGCGGCGCTCCTGCGCGGCCGCGGCATCACGGTGACCGGCGACGTCACCCGGGCCGCCGCACCGCGGGACGCCGGAACCGTCGCGGAGGTCCGAGGTGCGCCGGTCGCCGACGTCGTCGAGCACATGCTCATCGAGAGCGACAACACCGTGGCCGATGCGCTCGCCCGGCTCGTCGCGGCCCGCCGCGGGACGCCCGCGACCTTCGACGGCGGCGGTGAGGCCGTCGTCGCGGCCGTCGCCGAGCTCGGCGTGCCGACCGACGGGGCGAGCTTCACCGGTGGCAGCGGCCTGGCCCGCGGCGGGCTCATCGCCCCGCGGACGCTCACCGCGACGCTCCTGCTCGCCGCCTCGCCGGACCACCCCGAGCTCCGCGCGACGCTGTCCGGTCTGCCCGTCGCGGGGGTCAGCGGCACCCTCGCCGACCGGTACACCAGCTCCGCGCAGCGGGCCGGGGTCGGCGTCGTCCGGGCCAAGACCGGCACCCTGACCGGCGCGAGCAGCCTCGCCGGGACGGTCGTCGACGCCGACGGGCGGCTGCTCGCCTTCACCGTCGTCGCCGACCGGGTCGCCCGGACCGCCGCCGCCCGGGACGCCCTGGACTCCATCGCCGCCGCCCTCGCCGGCTGCGGCTGCCGGTAGCCGGCCGCGGCACCCTCCGGACGGCCGGTCCGCACCGGGGCACGTACGGTGGAGCCATGAGCGCGCAGCGGGACGACGACCCGGCCCCCGGTCCCGAGCCGGTCGACCTGCTCGTCGACTGGGACCTCGCCGCCCGCGCCGCCGCGCTCGTCGGACGCCCCGGCCCCCAGGTGCCCCACGACGAGGCGGCCGCCGTGGTCGGCGAGCTGCGGGCCGCCGCCGTCCGCGCCGCCCCGCACGTGGCCGCCGTCACCGGGCTGTCCGCGACGCCGGGGGAGGGCGTCCTCGTCGTCGACCGGCCCGGCTGGGCACGGGCGAACGCCGAGGCCTTCCGCGCCCTGCTCGCGCCCGTCGTCACCGAGGCGTTCGCGCGTCGCGACCGCCGCCCCTCCACCGCCGTCTCCGCCGTCGGCAGCAGGGTCACGGCGCGGAGGTCGGCGGCCTGCTCGGGTTCCTCTCCGGGCGCGTGCTCGGCCAGTACGACGCGTTCGGCGAGGGCACGGGCCGGCTGCTCCTCGTCGCGCCGAACGTCGTCCAGGTCGAGCGCGAGCTCGCCGTCGAGCCGTCGCGACTTCCGGCTCTGGGTCTGCCTGCACGAGGAGACCCACCGGGTCCAGTTCACCGCGAACCCCTGGCTCGCACCGCCACCTCGTCAGCGAGGTCCGCGCCCTCGTCGGCGAGCTCCTGATCGAGCCGTCCCAGCTCGCCGAGCGCCTCGCCACCGTCCTGCGGAACCTCCCCGACCTGCTCCGCGGGACCGCGTCCGGCTCCGGGGCGCCGCTCCTCGACGCCGTCCAGACCCCGGAGCAGCGCGAGCGGCTCGCCCGGCTCACCGCCGTGATGTCCCTGCTCGAGGGCCACGCCGACGTCGTCATGGACGAGGTCGGCCCGCAGGTCGTGCCGTCCGTCGAGACGATCCGGGCGCGGTTCGCCAAGCGCCGGGCCGGGCGCGGCGCCGTCGACCAGCTGCTGCGCCGGCTGCTCGGCCTCGAGGCGAAGATGCGCCAGTACGCCGACGGCGCCCGGTTCGTCCGCGAGGTGATCGGCGCAGGTCGGCACCGACGGCTTCAACGCGGTGTGGACAGTCGCCCGCAGACCCTCCCGCTTCCGGCCGAGATCGCCGACCCGGTCGCGTGGGTGCGCCGGGTCCACGGCTGACCGCCGGCTGCCGGTGGCGGGCCCGCACGCCGGCGGTCGCCGCGGCCGCGGTCGGCGGTCCGCACCGCGCTGGCGGACGTCGACCCCCGGGGCTCGTGCTCGTCGCCTGCAGCGGCGGGCGCCGACTCGCTCGCCCTCGCCGCCGCGACCGCGTTCGTCGCCCCGCGGGCGGGACCGGCCGGCGGGCGCGGTCGTCGTCGACCACGGCTGGCGGCCGGGGTCCGCCGACGTCGCCGGCCGGCCGCGGCCGCCTGCCGCGGCCTCGGGCTCGCCCCGGTCGAGTCAGACGCTGGCCGTCGGCGCCGCTCGCGGCCCGGCGGTCCGGAGGCCGCCGCGCGGACCGCCCGCTACGCGGCGCTCGACGACGCCGCCGCGCCGGCACGGGGCCGCCGCCGTCCTGCTCGGCCACACCCTCGACGACCAGGCCGAGACCGTGCTGCTCGGGCTCGCCCGCGGCTCGGGGGCCCGGTCGCTGGCCGGGATGCCGGCCCGGCGCGGGCGCTGCTCCGCCGTCCGCTGCTCGGCCTGCCCCGGGCGTGACGCCGCCGGGCCTGCGACCGCGCTCGGCCTGCGCGCCGTGGGACGACCCGGCCAACGCCGACCCGGCCTACGCCCGGTCCCGGGTCCGGGCCACGCGCCGGGCTCGCTCGAGGACGCCCTCGGGCCGGGCCTGGTCGCGGCGCTCGCCCGCACCGCCGACCTGCTCCGGGAGGACGCCGACGCCCTCGACGCGCTGGCCCGCGAGCTCCTCGACGCGGCGCCGCGGTCCCTGCCCGAGGAGCCCGCCACCGGCCTGCGACCTGTCGCGTCGCCGTCCTCGCCGCCGCCCCGGACGCCGTCCGGCGCCGGGCCCTGCTCGCGGCGGCCCGCGCAGGCCGGCAGCCCGGCCGGCGTCGCTCGGCCGACGTGCACGTGCTCGCCGTCGACGCGCTCGTCGTCGCCTGGCACGGCCAGGGCCGCGGCGCACCTGCCGGGGCGCGTCGTCGGCCGCCGGGTCTGTGGGAGGCTTGTCCTCGCCACCGGCACGCCTGCGCCGGAGGCCGCCGACCAGCCGGAGCGGGCCCCGGACAGCGCCCCGCGACCGACGACGAGGAGTGACGTGGACGCCAGCGACATGGGTACGGACCTCGGCGAAGGTGCTGCTCACCGAGGAGCAGATCCAGGCCCGGCTCGCCGAGCTGGCCGCGCAGATCGACGCGCGACTACGCCGACCAGGACCCGCTGCTCGTCGGCGTGCTCAAGGGCGCGGTCATGGTGATGGCCGACCTGACCCGGCACCTGCACCTGCCCGTCGAGGTCGACTGGATGGCCGTGTCGTCCTACGGCTCGGGCACCAAGTCCTCCGGGGTGGTGCGGATCCTCAAGGACCTCGACCGGGACATCACCGGCCGGCACGTGCTCGATCGTCGAGGACATCGTCGACTCCGGGCTGACCCTGTCCTGGCTGATGGCGAACCTCGCGCTCGCGCGGGCCGGCGTCGGTCGAGGTGTGCACCCTGCTGCGCAAGCCGGACGCCGCCAAGGTCGAGGTCGACGTCGCGGTACGTCGGGTTCGACATCCCGAACGAGTTCGTGGTCGGCTACGGCCTGGACTACGCCGAGCGGTACCGCAACCTGCGGGTCGTCGGCACGCTGGCGCCGCACGTCTACGCGTCCTGAACGCCGGTGTGACGGCACGTCGCCCGTCGTGACCGGGCGTCGCCGGGCGTCCCTGGACGCCGCCGTGAACCTGACGACGCCATCGGCCCGGGCGATCCGTGACGTTTGCGCACGGTGAGCACGGCGGAACACTGGTGCAGGCCGCCCGTTGCACTGCACGACGTGGCCGACGGGGCGAGATCGTCCGCGTCGTCGCGGTGTACCGTCTTCGGCACGCGGTGCGAGCAGGAGGGACGGGGCGTCCGCCCCCGCGTGAATGGATCGTCAAGCGACTGACCCGTGGGCCGCTGATCTGGGTGATCGCCGCCGTGGTGGTCGTGCTCATCGGCGCGCGGGTGCTCTCGGCCCGCCCGGTACACGACCGATCGACACCTCCGTCGCGCATCCAGCTGATCCAGGACGAGCAGGTCAAGTCGGCGCGCGATCGATCAACGGTGACCAGCGGGTCGAGCTGACGCTCACGAAGCCGCTACGAGGGCCACGACGCCGTCGTCATGCGTACTACGTCGACGCCGCGCGGCACCGCAGATGGTCGAGCTGCTCGACCAGAACAAGCCGACCGAGGGCTTCAACGACGACGGTCCCGCAGCCGTCGTGGTGGTCGAGCCTGCTCATCACGTTGCTGCCTCTGCTGCTCATCCTTGGCCTCTTCTGGTTCCTCATGGGCCAGATGCAGGGCGGCGGGTCGCGGGTCATGAACTTCGGCAAGTCGCGGGCCAAGCTCGTCAGCAAGGACATGCCCAAGGTGACCTTCGCCGACGTCGCGGGCGCCGACGAGGCGGTCGAGGAGCTCCAGGAGATCAAGGAGTTCCTCGCCGAGCCGGCCAAGTTCCAGGCCGTCGGCGCCAAGATCCCCAAGGGCGTGCTGCTCTACGGCCAGCCCGGTACCGGCAAGACCCTGCTCGCGCGGGCCGTCGCCGGCGAGGCCGGCGTGCCGTTCTACTCGATCTCCGGCTCCGACTTCGTCGAGATGTTCGTCGGTGTCGGCGCCAGCCGGGTCCGCGACCTGTTCGACCAGGCCAAGGCCAACGCGCCCGCGATCGTCTTCGTCGACGAGATCGACGCCGTCGGCCGGCACCGCGGCGCGGGCCTCGGCGGCGGCCACGACGAGCGCGAGCAGACGCTGAACCAGCTGCTCGTCGAGATGGACGGCTTCGACGTCAAGACGAACGTCATCCTCATCGCGGCGACGAACCGGCCCGACATCCTCGACCCGGCCCTGCTGCGCCCGGGCCGCTTCGACCGGCAGATCGCCGTCGACGCCGCCGGACATGCAGGGCCGGCACCAGATCCTCCAGGTGCACGCCAAGGGCAAGCCGATGGCGCCGACCGTCGACCTGCATGGCGGTCGCCCGCCGGACGCCCGGCTTCACCGGCGCCGACCTCGCGAACGTGCTCAACGAGGCGGCGCTGCTCACGGCCCGCGCGGGCGCCCGGGTCATCGACGACCAGGCGCTCGACGAGGCGATCGACCGCGTCGTCGCCGGTCCGCAGAAGCGCACCCGGATCATGAACGACAAGGAGAAGAAGATCACCGCCTACCACGAGGGCGGCCACGCCCTGGTGGCGGCGGCGCTGCGGCACACCGACCCGGTGACCAAGGTGACGATCCTGCCCCGCGGCCGGGCCCTCGGCTACACGATGGTCATGCCGACCGACGACAAGTACTCGACCACCCGCAACGAGATGCTCGACCAGCTCGCCTACGCGCTGGGCGGCCGGGTCGCCGAGGAGCTCGTCTTCCACGACCCGACGACCGGCGCGAGCAACGACATCGAGAAGGCGACCGGCGATCGCCCGCCAGATGGTCACCCAGTACGGCATGTCCGAGCGGGTCGGCGCGATCAAGCTCGGCCAGAGCCAGGGCGAGGTCTTCCTCGGCCGCGACTACGGGCCACCAGCGCGACTACTCCGAGGAGGTCGCGAGCGTCGTCGACGAGGAGGTCCGCCGCCTCATCGAGAACGCCCACGACGAGGCCTGGGAGGTCCTCGTCGAGAACCGGCGACGTGCTCGACGACCTCGTGCTCGCGCTCTTCGAGAAGGAGACCCTCAACAAGGACGAGCTGGCCGAGATCTTCGCCGCCGTCGTGAAGCGCCCGGAGCGGCCGGTCTGGCTGTCCAGCGACCGCCGCGCGCGTCTCCGACATCCCGCCGGTGCTCGACGCCCGCCGAGCGGGCCGCCGGGAACGGGCAACGGGCAGGCGCACACCGCGTCCGCCGCGGGTGCCTCCGGCGTGCACTGCCCGCGACGCCGCCCTCGAGCCGGGTGACCCGGCCTGATCGACCCGGTCACCCTGCCCGACGAGGTGTCGGGCCCGGCGTCGCCGGCCCGGCGTACGACGCGCCGCGGGTCGAGCGCGCCGTCCGGGAGATCCTCCTCGCGATCGGTGAGGACCCCGACCGGGACGGCCTGCGCGAGACGCCGGCCCGGGTCGCCCGCGCGTACGCGGAGATGTTCGCCGGCCTGTGGCAGACTCCGCAGGACGTCCTCGACGACGACCTTCGACCTCGGCCACGACGAGATGGTCGTCGTCAAGGACATCGAGGTGTTCTC
The DNA here is from genome assembly GCA_963750565.1 of uncultured Actinomycetota bacterium. Lineage (GTDB taxonomy): Bacteria > Actinomycetota > Actinomycetes > Actinomycetales > Kineosporiaceae > R-H-3. The sequence goes on from CAVVRA010000007.1 coordinate 171,529, forward strand.
CTGCTGCGAGCACCACCTGGTGCCGTTCCACGGCGTCGCGCACGTCGGCTACGTCCCGTCGCACGGACGGCCGGATCACGGGGCTGTCGAAGCTCGCCCGGCTCGTCGACGTCTACGCCCGCCGCCCCCAGGTGCAGGAGCGGCTCACCACCCAGGTCGCGGACGCGCTCGTGCGAGATCCTCGAGCCCCGCGGCGTCATCGTCGTCGTCGAGTGCGAGCATCTGTGCATGTCGATGCGCGGGGTCCGCAAGCCGGGTTCGCGGACGGTGACCTCCGCCGTGCGGGGGCAGCTGCGCGACCCGGCCACCCGGGCCGAGGCGATGAGCCTGATCCTCGGGCGGTAGCCGGGCCGGGCGCGCCCGGAGGGCTCGACCCACCCGTGCAACACGATGGAAACCTCTTGCGCGGCACGGGGAATCGGCGGTCGCGCGGCGGCTCGGCCGGGCGGTGGACCCGGCGTTGTGCCGAGTTCGCCGATAGGTCACAATGACGCCACCGCACAGCCGGACGGCGACGTTCGTACGTTCCCCGCCCGGCGCGGAGCGGCCAACCATGCACCACCCTTCGCGTCGAATCCTTTGCACGACTGCACGGTCGTCGACCGCCGTCCGGGACTCCGCCGGCACGGCATGATCACGCGTTCCCGTGCAAGCCATCGGCCGTCATCAGGTAAGTCAGGGGTCGTCCCGAACATGCTTCTCCCGCACGCGCGCGCGGCTCGCGAGCCGCACCTCCCCGTCGAGGTCGTCGCCTACTTCGGCGACGACCCGCTGCGCGCCTACCAGCTGCGCCAGTGGCTGCCCGTCTTCGAGCAGCTCGACCGCGTCCACCCCGTGGTCGTCGTCCTGCGTGACCCGCGGACCGTCGCGGCGGTCGCGCCGTTGACCTCGCTGCGGTCCGCGCTCGTCCCGAGCTTCGGGGAGCTCACCGAGCTCTACCGGCACGTCGAGGCCAAGGTCGCCCTCTACGTCAACAACTCGGCGAAGAACTTCCAGTCGCTCGTCGCCCGCTCCATGGTCCACGTCCACGTGAACCACGGCGAGAGCGACAAGATCTGCATGGTGAGCAACCAGGTCAAGGCCTACGACCGGGTCTTCGTCGCCGGGGACGCCGCGGTCGCGCGGCACCGGGCGGCGCTCATCGGGTTCGACCTCGACAGGCTCGTGCCTGTCGGCCGGCCCCAGCTCGACCTCGTTCCGCCGACGACGCTGCCGGCGAGCCGCCGGCGGACCGTCCTCTACGCCCCGACCTGGGAGGGCGAGGAGCCTTCGAACTGCTACACGTCGGTCGACGTCATGGGACCGCGGATCGTCGAGCAGGCGTTGCGGCTGCCCGGCGTCCGGCTCGTCTACAAGCCGCACCCGCGCGTGGTCATGAGCACGACGCCGCCTGTCGTCGCGGCGCACCGGGAGATCGTCGACCTGCTCGCCGCCGCGTCCGCGGTCGACCCGGACGCCGGGCACGCCTATGTCCCGGATGCCGACATCCTCTCGGTGTTCGGTGCGTGCGACCTCATGGTCACCGACGTGTCGTCGGCCGGGCTCGACTTCCTCTACCTCCACGTCGACAAGCCGCTGCTCGTCACCGACCGGTACGCCGACCCCGTGCGGCTGCGCGAGGCGGCGCCGGTGAGCCGGTGCGCAGACGTCGTCGTCCCCCAGCACGTCGACGGGCTCGCGGCCCTGATAGACACCCGACTCGCCGAGGACGTGCACGCGACCGCGCGCCGAGTCATGCGCCGGCACTACTTCGGTGACCGGGCAGTGGGGCAGAGCACGGCCTGCTTCGTCGCCCGGGTCGGCGAGACGATCGCGCTGCGTGACCGGCAGGTCCGCGAGCGGGCGACCTCCCCGGAGGCGACCGTGGCGGCCGCGCTCGGCGCCCCCGGCTCGTTCGGGGACCCGATGCTCGACGGCGGGCGGTCCGCCGACGGCGTCGTCCCCGCCGAGGCGGTCCCCGCCCGTCCCGCCGCGGTCCAGGCCGTCGTCCTCGCGGCCGGTCTCGGCACCCGGCTCGGGACGCCCTTCCCGAAGCCGCTGACACCGCTGTCCGACGGCCGGACCATCCTCGCCCAGCAGCTGGACAACCTCGCCGAGGCCTTCGGTGACGCCGTCCGGACGACGGTGGTCGTCGGGTTCCGGCCGGACCTCGTCATGGCCGCCGTCGCCCCCGAGTACCCGGTGAGCTTCGTGCTCAACGAGGGCTACGAGCGGACGAACACCGCGAAGAGCCTTCTCCGCGCGCTGCGGGCGGCCGGCCCGGGCGGCATCCTGTGGCTCAACGGCGACGTCGTCTTCGACGCCGCCCTCCTCGACCGGGTGGCGCCGCTCGTCGCCGCGGAGCAGAGCTTCGTCTGCGTCAACGACGCCGCGGTCGGTGACGAGGAGGTCAAGTACCGGGTCGACGACTACGGTTTTGTTACCGTGTTGTCGAAGAGCGTTACCGACGGCCTCGGGGAGGCGGTCGGAATCAACTACATCGCGTCGCAGGACAAGGCGACGCTCGTCGAGCACCTCGAGGGCTGTACGGACCAGGACTACGTCGAGCGCGGGATCGAGACCGCGATCGAGGGAGGGCTCAAGGTTCGGCCGGTCGACATCTCGGAGTTCTTCGTCGTGGAGGTGGACTTCACCGCAGACCTCGAGCGTGCCAACCAGGAGGTGAGCAGGACCGTCACGTCCGCCGCGTAGCACCGGGTCACCGGTCCTGCGCGGGACCGGCGGGACGGCGCGGCATGGGTGCCAACGGTGTCTTCGGCCCGAGCACAGCCCTGCTCGGCCACCGCGGCTGCGGCCGTGGAGTCGTCGAGGGGTTCGGTGAGAACACCCTCGAGTCCTTCCTCGCGGCGGTCTCCTTCGGGATCGACTGGGTCGAGGTCGACGTCCGGCGCACCCGCGACGACGTGCTCGTCGTGGCCCACAACCCGGCCCGGCAGGACGGCACGTTCTGGGCCGACCTCAGCGGTGCCGAGGCCACGGCGAGCGGCGTGCTCACCCTCGACGCCCTGCTCGAGGCCCTGCCCGACGGCATCGGTGTCGACGTCGACGTCAAGACCTCGCTCGAGGACGCGCCCCGCGACCGGGCCCGGACGACGATGGCCCTGCTCGGGCCGGTCGTCCGCCGGGAGTCCGGCCGCCGCCCCGTCCTGGTGACCTCCTTCGACGCGGCGGCCCTGGAGATCTGCCAGGAGCAGGCGCCGGCGGTGCCCCGGGGGCTGCTCACCTGGGTGGAGTTCCCCGTCGGGCACGCGGTCGCCTCCGCGGCCCATCTCGGCGTCCAGGTGCTCGCGCTCCACGGCGGCTCGCTCAGGCCGAACCGCCGCGAGCCCAAGCATCTCCAGCGGCCGCTGCGAAAGGTGGTCGAGGTGGCCCACTCCAGTGGCCTCGAGCTCATGGCCTGGTGCCCCGGGGTGACCTTCGCCCGGCGGCTCGTCGCGGCCGGCGTCGATGCGCTGTGCGTCAACGACGTCCCGACGGTCGTCCAGGAGCTCGGCGCGCCGCCGCGCCGGACGGCGCTGTCCGCGTAGTGGTTCGGCGCTCCGATCCGCACGGCGTGTCGGGACCACCCGGAAGCGGGTGGACGCGAGAGAATCTCCCGCTGACAGCAACAAGGCCCCTCGCGGTATCCGCGCGAGGGGCCTTGTCGATGGTCCGGCCGTGTCCGGCCACCCGCCGGGCCGCCGTCGCCGACGACCCGCCTGAGGCGGCACCGCCGGAAGGTCCTCCCGACCGGTACCTCCGGCCCGCCTGCCCTCGAGGGGGATCGGCGCTCCGGCGTCCGGGCCGCGGGCCCTTCCGTCGGCCGACGGAGCCTGACCGGCGCCGAGGCTTCGGTCCTGCTCCTGCGACCCGGGCCCCGCGGACGTCAGACGTCCAGGACCCGCGCCGTCGGTCCGGTGGTCCCGGTCGGCGGTTGCTACGTCCTCACCCGGGTCGCCCCGAGATCGGTCGCGCTCGCCGCCGCCGCCCCGTCCCTCCGGCGCGGCCGCGCTCCGAAAGGTCCGGATCCCCCGGAGTCCCCTCCGGGTTCGACCACCGTTCCGGTGGCGTGGTGGATTTCTATACCCGCCCACAGGGCCGCGCAAGGGCCTGCGGAGAACTTTTCTCCGCGACGAAACCCCTTGGCGCCCAACGAGTTTCGTCGCTGTCGACAGTCTGTGGACGATCCTGTGGGGAACGTGTGCAGAACGGCCGCGGCGCGGTGGACAGCCTGTGCACGCACCGGCTTCCGGATGTGCACAAGGTGTGGATCACTCCCGACGGTGGTCGCCCGACACCGGACTGCGACGGGCAGAAGAATCTTGGTCAGGGACGGGCCCGGAGCCCGCCGAGGGACGCCGGGGGCCCGTTCGGCCGGGCGGGGGACGGCCCGCCGGGCGGACCGCTCGCAGGCCCTAGGGTGAGCCTGTGAGCGACGTCCTCGGGCTGCCCGGGCACCTCGCCGACCTCGGCCGGTGTCTCGTCATGGGCGTCGTCAACGTGACCCCGGACTCCTTCAGCGACGGCGGCCTGTGGCTCGAGCCCGACGACGCCGTCGAGCACGGCCTCGCGCTCCTCGCCGACGGCGCCGACATCCTCGACGTCGGCGGCGAGTCGACCCGGCCCGGGGCCGAGCGCGTCCCCGTCCAGGAGGAGCTGCGCCGGGTGCTGCCGGTCGTCAAGGCGCTGCGCGCGCACGGCGCCGTCGTGAGCGTCGACACGATGCGTGCCGACGTCGCCGACGCGGCCCTCGCCGCCGGCGCCCACCTCGTCAACGACGTGAGCGGCGGTCTCGCCGACCCGCAGATGGCCGCGCTCGTCGCCGACGCCCGCGTGCCCTTCGTCGCGATGCACTGGCGCGGTCCGAGCGACCGGATGGAGCAGCTCTCGACGTATGCGGACGTCGTCGACGACGTGGCGGCCGAGCTCACCGCGCGGCTCGAGGCCCTCGTCGCCGCCGACGTCGACCCGCGCCAGGTGGTCCTCGACCCCGGGCTCGGCTTCGCGAAGACGGCGCACCACAACTGGTCCCTGCTCGCCTGTCTGGACCGGCTCCTCGCCGTCGGGCGGCCGCTGCTCGTCGGTGCGTCCCGCAAGCGGTTCCTCGGCGCGCTGCTCGCCGGCCCCGACGGCAGCCCCGCGCCGGTCGACGAGCGGGACGCCGCCACCGCGGCGACGAGCGCCCTCGCCGCCGCGGCGGGCGCCTGGGGCGTCCGCGTCCATGAGGTCCGCTCCTCGGCCGACGCCGTCCGGGTCGTCGCCGCCGTGGGGGCGGCGCGGCGGGCGCGGGCCGGACCGGACGCCGGCCCGACCGCCCCGCCGAGCACCGAGCCGGGCGTCGACGTGACCTCTGAGGCGACCGCCGGACGCCGCGCGACCAGTGCAGGACGACAGGAGTGGGGATGATGCTTCCACCGGTGCTCGACGATCGCGGCCGTCCTCTGGACCAGATCCGCATCGTCGGGCTCACGACGACCGGGCACCACGGCGTCTTCGAGCACGAGCGCCGCGACGGGCAGGACTTCACCGTCGACGTCATCCTCCACCTCGACACCCGGCCCGCCGCCGCGACCGACGACCTCGACGACACCGTCGACTACGGCTCGCTCGCGGTCGATCTCGCGGACGCGGTCCGGGGCCGCCCGCTCAACCTCATCGAGACCCTCGCCGGCCGGCTCGCCCTCATGTGCCTCGCCGACCCGCGGGTCGCTGTCGCGGACGTCGTCCTCCACAAGCCGCAGGCCCCGATCCCCGAGGCCTTCTCTGACGTCATGATCGTGGTCCGGCGCAGCCGCGGGGACCTGGCGGACGCGTCCGGGGCGGGCGGCGCGGGCACCGAGGCGCTCGCGCCGTCGGTCGTCTCGTGGATGCAGGAGGGCCCCGGGCGGTGACGACCGCGACCGACGCCGGACTCGACGAGGCGCCCGGCCGGCCGGTCCGTGCCGTGCTCGCGCTCGGCACCAACCTCGGCGACCGCGCCGGGACGCTGCAGGCGGCCGTCGGCGACCTCGCCGGGCTCGACGGCGTGCGGGTGCTCGCGGTCTCCGGCGTCGTCGAGACCGACCCGGTCGGCGATCCGGACCAGCCGGACTACCTCAACGCCGTCCTCGTCGTCGAGACGACGCTGTCGGCCCGCGGCCTCCTCGCCGGGTGCCAGACGGTCGAGGCCGGCCACGGCCGGGTCCGCACCGTCCGCTGGGGGCCGCGGACCCTTGACGTCGACGTCGTCGACTACGGCGGGGTCACCGCCCGGGCGGCCGACCTCGAGCTGCCGCACCCGCGGGCCGCGCGCCGGGCGTTCGTCGTCGTGCCGTGGCTCGACGCCGACCCGGCGGCGACCCTGCCGACCGCCGCCGGGCCGGTCCGGGTCGTGGACCTGCTCCGCGACCTCGACGCCGGCGGTGTGCGCCGTCGTCCGGACGTCGCGCTCGAGGTGCCCGCGTGACCCCGGCCCGGGTCTCGACCGCCGCCGTCCTCGGCATCGCGGTCGCCGTCCTCGGCTGGGCCGGGCTGCGGATCTGGACCCGCAGCGGCGGGACGTACGTGCCGCTGCCGTGGACGGCCGTCGTCGGGACGGCGATGCTCGCGGTCGCCGTCGTGGCCGCCGGCCTGCCGGTCCGTCGCTGGATGTCCGGACGGCGGGACCGCCCGCTCGACCCGCTCGTCGCCGCCCGGACCGTCGTCCTCGCGAAGGCCGCCGCCTACGGCGGGGCGCTCCTCGCCGGCTGGTACGCCGCGCAGGCGCTCGTCATCCTCCCCGACCTTGTCGGGACCCGGCGCACCCGCTTCGTCCTCGCCGTCGCTGCGACCCTGGCCGCGGTCGGCGTCTGCGTCGCCGGGTTCGTCGTCCAGCGCTGGTGCCGGGTGCCGCCCGACGACGGCGAGGGCGGACCCGGCACCCGGGCCGGCGGGCCCTGATCCCGGGGCCCCCGCGCTGCGCCACACGGCTGTGGCTGTTGTGACTTCTGGGACACGCCATCGTGTTGACGCTCGGTTACGAGGCAACGGTCGCGGCTGGCCCTAAGGTGACGGCCGTGAACGCTCGACACTCGGAGCAGGTGACACGCGCCTGGGGCCCTACGGCAGCCGCGGCCGTCGTCGCCTGCCTTCCCCCTGCCGCGATGGCCACCGGTCTCGGGTGCGCGGGGCTCGGCCTCGCCCTGGACAACTCCGCGGTCGCCGCGTCCGGCGCCGTGGCGGCGACGATGGGCATCGTCGCCCAGCGGTCCGCGAGCCGCCGGCTGCGCCGACGCCTCCGGCAGGAGCGCGCTCGCAACCGCCTCGAGCTGCACGACCTCGAGATCCGGCTCGAGCAGGCAACCCGGCACCTCGCGGAGGCGGTCGCGCTCGCCGAGGCGGCGACCCGGGCGATGTCCGGTGCGCCGCTCGTGCTCACCCCTGACGGCGCCGTCGTCGCCTCGGCGGCCGGCGCGCCGGCCCCGGCGTCCGAGCCGGTCACCGTGGCGCCGGAGCCCGCCGTGCCCCTGCCCGCCGCGCCCGACCCCGCCGCCGAGGAGCGTGAGCAGCCGCTGCCCGCCCTTCCGCGACGGGTCGCCGTCCGGGGGGCGGTCTCCGCGCACCTGGCGGACGCCGCCCGGGCCAACGCCGACATCGCCGGCCGGGTCGCGGCCCGGCTCGCGGACCCGGCTGCCGTCTTCGGTCAGCCCGTCGTGCCCGCGACCCCCGCCGACCTGGTCGCCCCGACGAACGGGTTCGCCCTGGGCCCGGTCGCCGACGTCGAGGACGTCGGCTGGTTCTCCCCGGTCCGGCCGGCCGGAGGCGGCCTGCCGCCCGCCCCGCCGAGTCCTGCCGTCGGGATCGCCGTCGCGACCGCCGCCGCCCGGCCGGGTCGGCTCGTCGCCGCCGGCGCGCCGTCCGGGCTGCCTGCGGGAGGCGGGTTGCCGCCGGGTCCCCGTGAGCCCGCGAGCGGACCGATCGCTCTCGCCGGCACGTCCCCGCACGCGCCGCAGCTGCCGCCCCGGCTCGCGGAGGCCAAGGTCGTCGACCTCTCGCTGCTTGCCCACCCCGCGGAGCCGGCGCTCATCGTCGTCCGCCGGGGCCGGCACGCCGCGCCCGCCGACCACGTCGCCTGAACCCGGCGAACCGTCCCTCCCCGGCACGACGTCCTCCGGCGGGAAGACCCTGTCGACGCGCGTGCTTCCTCGCACCGAGACACCGCAGGACGCCGGCTCCGGGCGGGTCGTCGAGGGTCTGGGCGGCGGGTGGGCCTACTTGTCGACGTCGCCGACGACGAAGAACATCGACCCGAGGATCGCGACCATGTCGGCGATCGAGGCAGCCGGGCAGGATCGCGGCTGAGCACCTGGACGTTGTTGAAGGACGCCGACCGCAGCTTGAGCCGCCACGGCATCTTGTCGCCCGTGGAGACGAGGTAGTAGCCGTTGAGCCCGAGCGGGTTCTCGGTCCAGCGGTAGACGTGGCCCTCGGGCACCTTGAGCACCTTCGGCAGCCGCTGGTTGACCGGGCCCGGCGGCAGCGAGCGCAGCCGGTCGACGACAGGCCTCGGCGAGGTCGAGGCGAGACGTGCACCTGCTCGAGGAGCACCTCGAGCCGGGCCAGGCAGTCGCCCTCGGGCCGGGTCACGACCCGCCCGGGACCGCCCGGCGCGAACAGCTCGCCGTAGGCGAGGTACGGCTCGTCGCGGCGCAGGTCGAGGTCGAGCCCGCTGGCCCGGGCGATCGGCCCGCTGACGCCGTACGCGGCCGCCAGCTCCCGGCGTGAGGACGCCGACGCCGCGCGTGCGGGCCCGGACGATCTCGTTGCCGACGATGAGGTCTCTCGAGCTCGGGCATCCGGCGCCGGACGGCGGCGACGGCGTCGCGACCCGCGCCGGGTCCACCCGGCGGGCAGGTCCTCCTTGAGGCCGCCGACCCGGTTGAACATGTAGTGCATCCGGCCGCCGGAGACCTCCTCCATGACGGCCTGCAGCTCCTCGCGCTCGCGGAACGCGTAGAACACCGGCGTGATCGCGCCGAGCTCCAGCGGGTAGGAGCCGAGGAACATCAGGTGGTTGAGCACCCGGTTCAGCTCGGCGAGCAGGGTGCGGGTCCAGACCGCGCGCTCGGGCACCTCCATGCCGAGCATCTGCTCGACCGCGAGGACGACGCCGAGCTCGTTCGCGAACGCCGACAGCCAGTCGTGCCGGTTGGCGAGCACGATGATCTGCCGGTAGTCGCGCACCTCGAAGAGCTTCTCGGCGCCACGGTGCATGTACCCGACGATCGGCTCGGCCGAGACGATCCGCTCGCCGTCGACGCACGAGCCGCAGCCGCAGCACGCCGTGCGTCGCCGGGTGCTGCGGGCCGATGTTGAGCACCATGTCGGACGGTCGCGAGGCCGCCGGCGCCGATCCCGACGTCCAGCGGACTGCACAGCGGTGGTGTCCACGCGTGAGTCTGCCACGCCCGCGTGCGATCCTGGCCGCTCATGGGCCAGCCGAGCGACGGCCGCGGACGTCGTGCGAGGCTGACGCCATGTCGAGCCCCCGGGCGGTCGAGCCTTCGGCCGGAGGTGTCGTCTGGACGCCGGTGTCGCCACGGCTCGCGACGGCTCGGCGGCTCGCCGGCTGCGTCCCGCTGCTCGTCGTCGCGGTGGGCTGTGCCGTCGGTGCGATCACCGTCCCGTGGCCGCCGCTCTGGCGTGCCCGCCCTGGCGGTCGCGGCGCTCTCCGGGTGGTGGTGGTGGCTCATCGGCCGGCAGGTCCCGCGCCTGGGCTACGCCGAGCAGGACGACGACCTGCTCGTCCGGCGCGGCATCATGTGGCGCCAGATCGTCGTCGTGCCGTACGGGCGGATGCAGTACGTCGACGTCCAGGCCGGCCCGCTCGACCGGCTGCTCGGGATCGCCCGGGTGCAGCTGCACACGGCGTCGGCCGCGACGGACGCGCGCGATCCCGGGGCTCACCCCGGCGGAGGCCGCGCGACTGCGCGACCGGCTCACCGCCCGGGGCCAGGCCCGGCTGGCGGGGCTGTGACCCCAGCGGACCCGGACACCGGCCGCCCCGGACGCCCAGGTCCGCCGGCCGCGGCGGACGGCAGTGGCACCGGGTGCACCCGCTGACGCCCGGCGGTGCGGTCCTGGCAGGTGCTCGTCGTCGTCCTCATCTTCCTCGCCCAGGACTTCGGGCAGCAGGCGGTCCGTGAGCGGCGACGGGCCGGTGCCGGACGGGCGCGGCCTCGACGACCTCGGCACGGGGGTGCTGGCCGGCGGCGGCGTCGTCATCGTGCTCGGCCTGCTCGCGGTCGGTCGGCTTCGCGGCGCTACCTGTCGTGGCGGTTCACCCGCTACCGGGTCACGGCCGACGCGCTCGAACTGCACCACGGGGTGCTCTCCCGGCGGCAGCGCGCGGCGCCGCTCGACCGGCTGCAGGCGGTCGACGTCGTCCAGCCGCTGCTCGCGCGATCGTCGGGCTGGCCCGGCTCGACCCTGGAGGTCGCGGGCTCGCGGCGACTCGAAGATCGAGCTGGCCTACCTCACCGAGACGCAGGCGCAGCAGCCTGCGCAACCACCTGCTCGCCCGGGCCGCGGCCTGGCGTACGAGACGTCGACGAGGCGCCCGAGGCCCCCGAGCACCGGCGTCTTCACGGTGCCGCTCGCAGCGGCTCGTGGGGTCGCTGCTCCTGTCCGGCCCGGTCGTCTCGCTGGTCGTCGTCGTCGCCGGGTTCGCCGTCGCCGCGACCGTCAGCGGCGCCTCCGCCCGCTCGCGGCCGGCGTGCTCCCGGTCGTGCTCGCCGTCGGTAGGTCTGCTGTGGCAGCCGGTTCGCGAGCGGCTTCGGGTTCCGGGTCGCGACCTCGCCGGACGGCCTGCGGCTGCGGCACGGACTGCTCGAGCAGCGCACCCAGACCGTGCCGCCCGGCCGGGTGCAGGCGGTGCGGCTCGGCCAGCCGCTGCTGTGGCGCCGCGTCGACTGGTGGAACGTCCGGGTCAACGTCGCCGGGTACGGCAGGGCCGGCGAGCAGGTGGGCGAGGCCGAGACGACGCTGCTGCCCGTCGGCACCCGGGACGAGGCGATCCTCGTGCTCTCGTGGTCGTGCCGGACCTCGGTGTCGCACCGCCCGAGCGTCCGCGAGCCGTCGTCGAGGTCGGGCTGTCCGGCAGCGGCCCCGAGGCCGGCTTCGTCACGTGTCCGCCGCAGCGCGCGCGTGGCTCGACCCGCTCGGCTGGCGCCGGACCGGCTATCGGCCGACCGGCGAGGTGCTCCTGCGTCCGCCGCGGCCGGCTCCGGCGCGAGCTCGACGTCGTGCCGCACGCGCGGACCCAGAGCCTGCGGCGTCCGACAGGGTCCGCTGCAGCGTCGGCTGGGGCTCGCGACGTTCGCCCTGCACTCGACCCCGGGGCCGGTCTCGCCGCAGGTGCCGCACATGTCGTCGGCGCATGCCGCGGTGCTGCTCGCCGAGCAGTCGCAACGGTCGCGGGCCGCACGGGTCGCGGCAGGTCCGGAGCGCTGGATGGCCGTCGCGGACGTTACGCCGTCCGGTCCGGCGTCGCGGGCGGCGGTCCCGGAAGACCCGGCTGCGGGCGGCCCACCGCGTGCAGGAGCCAGCTGAACCGGCCGAGCGCCCCGGGGTCGAGCAGCTCGGCGACGGTCGACCTCTCGGCGAGCGCCCTGAGGAGCTGCGTGCCGGAGGCGGTGCCCGGCAGGGGGTCGGGAGGCCGGCCGGCCGGAGGCCGAGCGCGAGCAGCGCGGTCCGCTGGGCCGTGACCAGGCCCGCGTCGGCGCCCGCCGCGTGCCCGGCGGCCGCCACTGCGTCGATCGCGACATGTGCGGTGACGTCGCATGAGCCGTCCGGTACGGGTCGGACGAGGCGGCCCGCCCGGTAGCCGGCGAGGGTCCCGGACGGCGGCCGGGCGCCCGCGACGTGCGCGTAGTCGACGGCGAGGAGGACGGCGCCGCGCGGGGTCGCCGCGCAGCGCCCGACGAGTGCCGCCCACAGCTCGTCCCGGGGTCGACCGACCTCGGCCCGGTCCCCGGGCGTGCCGAGCGGCCACCAGCGGGCGAGCCAGGCCGCGTCGTCCGCGCCGACCGGGTCGCCGGGGTGCTGCACGCCGGTCGCGGGGTCGACGAGCACGACCCGGACGACGCCGTCCGGGTCGGTCTCGACGACCGGGCACGGGACGACGTCGAGCAGCTCCCAGCCGACGACGAGCGCCCCGTCGAGGGCGGCGTCCGGCAGCGCGTCGAGCCCCGCCGACCAGCCCACCGCGGGCGGCAGGTCCGCCGGGCGGTCGACGACGTCGCACCCGTGCAGCGCCAACCGGTTCTCGCCGTTGTCCACGGCGGCGTTCGGGTCGGGCGCGGCGAGCGCGGCGAGGAGCTCGCCGCGGCCGGCGCCGAGGTCGACGACCCGGTCGCAGCCCGCGTGCCGGGCGAGCCGGGCCACGGCCCGGGCGAGCGGTCGGGGTGCCGCGTGCGCCGCGGTCCGGAAGTGCCCCGCGGGCCCCTCCGGCCGCAGGTAGAACCCGCGCGGCCCGTACAGCGCGTCCTGCCACGCCTCGCGCCACGGGATCACCGGCCCAGCCTGGCAGCCGCGGCCCGTCAGCGGTGCACGGGGTCCTGCCCGGGCCAGGGCTGCGGGCCAGGGCTGCGGTCAGGCTCCGGTCAGGGCTGCGAGGTTCGCGAGGATGTATGCGCCGAAGATCAGGTAGTGGACGCACTGATGATCCTGGCGGCCCCTGTGTTCCTCGCCGCGCTCACGACCGCGCTGGGTGGCGCCACCCGGATGGTCTTCGCGGCAACCCGCGCGACGTCCGGCGGGCTGAGGCGGACGCACCGGCGCGGCCGGGCTCGGGTCAGGCGCCGTGCGGTCGGCGGAGCACGACGACGACGTCTGTCACCGTGAACACGAACAGGCCGTCGTCGGAGAGCCGGTGCAGGGACTGCACCCACCCCGCGGCCCGCGGCGCCAGCCCGGGGTCTCCCGCGGCGGCGTGGAGGACGCCCTTCGCGACCTTCCAGGCGACCGACTCCTCGTCGAAGCGACGATGGCAGTCGGCCCACGTCACGACGTCCGCGACCTCGAACGGCGCGGCGTCGGCGAGGCCGAGCAGCTTGCGGCCCATGAACCCGTCGGCGCGCTCCGCCCACGTCGGCACGGTGACGACGAACCGGTCGACGAGTCGCCGGGTGAGGTCGTCGTCGTCGCTCGTGAAGAGTGCGGTGTCCCAGTCGCTGTGGGCCAGGACGAGCCGCCCGCCCGGCCGCAGCACCCGGAAGGCGTCCGCGACGTGCGCCCGCGGGTCGGCGAGGTGCTCGGCGACGTTGACCGACACGACCCGGTCGAGGCTCGCGCCGTCGAACGGCAACGGCTCGTCGAGGTCGGCGATGACGGACCGCACCCGCTCGTCGTGGAGGACGTCGTCGTCGAGCGCGCTCGCGACGTCGACGGCATGGATGCGCACCGGCACGCCCGACGTCGCCACCGCGGCGAAGATCGCGCGCACCGTCCGGCCGTAGCCCGTGGCGAGGTCGGCGATCTCGAGCGGCCGCCCGCCGTCCGGGGCCTCGAGCGCCGTCAGCTCGGCGATGCGGTCGTGCCGTCCCACGGTCAGACACTAACGTCGAGTGACGTGGACGAGCACACCGCGCCGCCGGCAGCGCACCACGAGCAGCCCGACGAGCGACCGCTGGACCGTCCGTCCGGGCCCGAGCGGCGGCCCGGCCGGCTCGGGGTCGGTGTCGTCGGCGCCGGCCGGGTCGGTGCCGTTCTCGGGAGCGCGCTGCGGGCCGCCGGGCACGCCGTCGTCGGGGTGAGCGCCGTCTCGGCCGCGAGCCGGGAGCGCGCGGACGCCCTGCTCCCCGGTGTCCCCGTCCTCGAGGTGCCGGACGTCGTGGAGCGTGCCGAGCTCGTGCTGCTCACCGTGCCGGACGACGCGCTCGCCGGGCTCGTCGCCGGGCTCGCCGCGACGTCGGTGTGGCAGCCGGGGCAGCTCGTCGTCCACACGAGCGGCCGGTACGGCTGGCGGGTGCTCGGGCCTGCGGTCGAGTCCGGGGCGATCCCGCTCGCGCTGCACCCGGCGATGACCTTCACCGGCACGAGCCTGGACCTCGTGCGCCTGCAGGACTGCTGCTTCGGCGTCACCGCACCGGGAGCCGTGCTGCCGATCGCGCAGGCCCTCGTGGTGGAGATGGGCGCCGAGCCGGTCGTCGTCGACGAGGAGCTGCGCCCGCTCTACCACGCGGCGCTCGCGCACGGCGCGAACCATCTCGTCACGCTTGTCGCGCAGGCACTCGAGCTGCTGCGGCTCGCGGGCGTCGAGTCGCCGGGCCGGCTCCTCGGGCCGCTGCTGTCCGCGGCGCTCGACAACGCGCTGCGCCGCGGTGACGACGCGCTCACCGGACCGGTCGCCCGCGGCGACGCCGGCACGGTCGCCGTGCACGTCGAGGCGCTCACCGCCGCCGGGGCGACGGACGTCCTCGCGACGTACCGGGCCCTGGCCCGGACGACGGCGGACCGCGCCCTCGCGAGCGGCCGGCTGCGGCCGCAGGCCGCCGAGGCGCTGCTCAGCGCGCTCGCCGGTCCGGTGCCCGGCGAGGGCGGCGCGTCGTAGCCGTGGACGAGGTCACCGTCGAGCAGCTGACCGCGCAGCCCCACGCCGGCAGCACCTTGCCTTCGCCCGTGGGCTGCACGTCTGCGTGGCGGCAGGCACCGGAGCGGTAGCGTGCGCGCCGTGGACGAGATCACCCGTACCCCGGTCGTCGCGCGCACCCGCGCAGAGCTCGCCGCGGTCCGCGAGAAGCTCACCGGCACCGTCGCCGTCGTCATGACGATGGGGGCGCTGCACGACGGGCATGGCGCGCTCGTCCGGCAGGCCCGGGCCGAGGCCGACCACGTCGTTGCGACGATCTTCCTCAACCCGCTCCAGTTCGGCCGCAACGAGGACCTCGCGAAGTACCCGAGGACCGTCGACGCCGACCTCGAGCTGTGCACCCGGGAGGGCGTCGACGTCGTCTTCGCGCCCGGCCCGGACGTCGTGTACCCGGACGGCGACCCGGGAGTGCGGGTCAGTGCGGGTCGGCTCGGCGAGGTCCTGGAGGGCAAGAGCCGGCCCGGCCACTTCGACGGCGTGCTCACCGTCGTCGCCAAGCTGCTCCACCTGACGCGGCCGGACCTCGCGTACTTCGGTCAGAAGGACGCGCAGCAGCTGCTCCTCATCCGGCGCATGGTCCGCGACCTCGACTTCGGCTGCGACGTCGTCGCGGTGCCGACCGTCCGGGAGCCGGACGGACTCGCGATGAGCAGCCGCAACACCTACCTGTCGCCGCTCGACCGCGAGGTCGCGCTCGTCCTGCCCGAGGCACTGCGGGCCGGCGAGGCGCACGCCCCCGAGGGCGCGAGCGCCGTCCGGCGGGCCGCGCGCGACGTGCTCGTCCGTGAGCCGCTCGTGCTCGTGGACTACCTCGTGCTCGTCCACCCGTCGACGCTCGAGGACGTCCCGGAGTGGTACCGCGGCCAGGCGCTGCTCGCCGTCGCCGCCCGGGTCGGGACCACGCGGCTCATCGACAACGTGATCGTGAACGTCGGCGCGGACGGCCGGACGCCCGCCGCCTGAGGGACCTGACAGAGGAGGGACCTGACCAGACCGGGGATGGGGCGTCCCGGTCAGCCGGCCGGGGCCTCCGCGAGACCGGTCCCGGTGAGGTCGACCGGGCCGCTCGCGGGCGCTGGTGCCTGGCGGGGGAGCCGCTCCCGGACGAAGGCCGGGGTGTTGAGGAGCCGGACCCGCCAGCGGCGGTGCAGCGCGACGATGAAGTCGATGCCCGCGCCCTCGATGCTCGTGACGTCGTCGAGGTCGACGACCACCCGCTGGAGCGCGAGCCGCGCGACCTCGTCCACAGCTGTCGCGAGCCGGGGTCTGCGGGAGTCGTCGACGGCTCCGGAGAGCCGGACGACGACCTGGGTGCCGATCCGTGTGACCGTGATACCGTCCACGCCGGTCCTCCGTCCTGGTGGCGATGTCGTCGGGCGGTGCTGCGGCGGTGCGGGCCTCGAGGGCTGGGCACATGCTCACAACGATGCGACCAGGACGCCACCCGGAACTCCGCATACTGGTGACCGGCTGTCCCGGCGGAACCATCCCGACCTCGCCGTGACGCCGTCACCACTGCCTTCCGCCGCTCGGGTGCGGACGGATGCACCCGGAGCGGAAGGCGGCCGACCCCGTCCCGGCGAGTCAGACCTCGTCGACACCCAGCAGGCGTTCGTAGACGGACCGGAGCGACTCGGCCACCCGGACCCGCTCCTGCCAGCGCTGCTCGGGCTCCGAGCGCCACACGTTGCCCTGCTCCCGCGCCGTCCAGAGTGCCTTCTCGAGCGAGTCGGCGAGGGTGTCGACGTCGCCGGCCGGCCCCGCGTCGCCCTCGTACGTCAGGCACGGCCGCTGCTCGGCGACATGCGTCCCGGCGGGCAGCAACGGTTGGGTCCCGAGGTCGGTGCATGCCTCCGGCCACACCGAGTGCGAGCCGTGCAGGCCCGGCAGCACCGACACGTCGAGCGAGAACAGGTGGTCCCACAGCTGACTCTCGGTGAACGGACGGTGGAACCGGACGGCGCCGCTCGCGGCCGCCACGAGCTCGCTGATCCGCGTGACCTCCTGCGGGGCGTACGCGCTCGACCCTGCGTCCGCCACCGCCTCGTGCAGGTGGACGACGAGCCGCGCCCGGTCGATCCGGCCCACCGCGCGGGTCAGGGCCTCGACGAAGACGACCGGGTCGACGGGCAGCTGGAGCGCCGCGAGGTGGGTCCCCACGAGCAGCCGGTCGCCCCGGAACTGCGGGCGGTACTGGCGCATCCGGACGAAGTCGACCGCGTGCGGGTGTGGCAGGACGACGGGCGAGACGTCCCAGCGCCGGCGCATCTCCTCGGCGGCGGAGTCGGTGAGCGTCACGACGGCGTCCGCCCGCGGCACGAGCGCGTCGAGCCGGGCGGCATGGCCGTCGGAGTCGGTGCCGCTCGGGTCGCTGAGGTGGTACGCGGTGACGACGAGCGGTCTGCCGGACTCCCGGACGGCGTCGGCGGTCTCCGCGACGTCGTCGGGGTCGACCGCGGGCGGCAGGCCGAGCACGTGGACGACGTCGACCTCGCCTGAGCTCTCCGCGACCCAGGCGCGGTCGAACGAGGCGCGGGGGCGGACGGCCCCGGGCGGGCCGACCGTCGTCCGGTGCACGCCGTCCACGCCTTCCGGGTGGCACAGGTGCCGGGCGTAGAGGCCGCGCCCGGGGATCGTCGCGACCCGGATCGTCCGGCGGCCCTCCCAAGCCGGGCTGGCGCGACGTCGACGACGGGAGGGGGACACGGCTCACCTCTCGGGGACGGGGCTGCGGGTCACGGGTCACGCGGCTGCGTCGGTCTGGTACGTCTCGGGTGGTGCGTCTCGTGCTCTGCCGGAGGTTGCGGTGGGACGGTCGGGTCCGGCGGCCCGGGCCGCGGGAGGACCCCTCGTCATGGCTGCGACGGTCGCGGCGGTGATCCAGGGCTATGCCACAAACATCCCCAGAAGAGGTTTGCTTCAACCCTGGCTGCGGAACCCAGCCGGAGGGTTCTTCGCCCCAGTGCCTCGGAACCGGCACGCCATGCGCGTCCGACCGGATGTCCGGCCCGAGGTCCGGCGTCCGGTCGGCCCGAGGAACCCGTGACGGGAGGTCTACGTGGGAGCATCTTCACGTGAGCCGAGGGGCGTGCCCCGCCGATGGGGTCCGGCGGGGCGGCCCCGAAGGTCGCGGCCGCGCACGGCGCTCGTCCACGCGGCGCGTAACGTTCTTGCCCCGTGAGATGCTGGAACTTTCCGTCATTAGATGATTACTTCTGGTAGTGACCCGGCAGGACGCCGGAACGCACCCCCGGGCCGAGCTGAGGTAGCCAGTGACCACGACGACGGACCGGCCGTCCGCGCCCGGCCTGCGCTCCGGCAGGCACTGTGCCCCGAGCCTCACCGTCCCGGCGCCGTCGTCGCCGGTCGTCACCGAGATGGCTGTCACCGACCGTGGCGTCATCGAGCCGGGCGTGACCGAGCCGGATGTCACTGCGGCCGGTGTCACCGCGGCTGCTGTACGCCTGACCGTCCCGACCGCCGCCCCCGAGACCTCCGCGCCGGGGCCGCTGCCGGCGCCGGTCCCCGAGGCCGACGCGGCAGTCCGCCGGTCGGCTCTGCCCGACGGCGTCGTCCGTCAGCTCCTGCACTCCGCCGTAGCGGTGCAGGCCGAGGACCTCCTGCGCGCACTCGGCGCGCTCGCCGTCGCCGCGCACCGCAGCGCGGGCACGGCCGCGCCCGTCGACTGGATCAGCTGGGTCGAACGTGACGTCCGCGACCTCGGCGAACTCGCCCGGACCGCGCTGGCCGCCGGAGCGAGCCTGCCTGCCGGCCTCGACGTCGGGGGCGGCGACCCGGAGCGTCCCGAGACGGTCGTCGAGGCGCTGCTCGCGGGCCACGAGGAGGTGCTACGGGTGCTGCGAACCCTCGCCGAGGTCGGTGACCACGAGGCGTGGCACGACGTCGTGTCCCGCATCGTCGCCCGGCGCGAGGCCGAGGCTGTCGCGCTGCGGGTCACCGTCGGAGTCGGCACCCCACGACGTCCCGACGTGACGCACGTCGGCCGCGCGCCGGACCGCTACTTCAGCCCGGACCTCCTCG
This sequence comes from uncultured Actinomycetota bacterium, assembly GCA_963750565.1. Classification (GTDB taxonomy): domain Bacteria; phylum Actinomycetota; class Actinomycetes; order Actinomycetales; family Kineosporiaceae; genus R-H-3. The sequence continues at coordinate 190,157 of CAVVRA010000007.1, forward strand.
TCTGACGCCGCTGCCGTCCGTCGCACCGGGCCGCTCGCGTCGCCCCGGGGATGACGTGACGTCCTTCCCGCTCACCCGGCGACCGCTGCTCAACCTCTTCGGCCCGCAGCGAGAACGTCGCCATGTCCGGGCCCGGCCGGCGTCCCGGGCGGCCGGTCGTGCCGACGCAGAAACCGGGTCGGGCCGAGACCACGCCCGCCGGTAGCCTTGACCGTCGTGACCGACGACGCGCCGACGGACGGCGCCCCCCGCGACGACGACCTGCCGGAGCAGATCCGGGTCCGCCGGGAGAAGCGCCAGCGGATCCTCAACTCCGGTGAGCAGGCCTACCCCGTCGTCGTGCCGCGCACCCACACCGTGCGCGAAGTCCGCGACGCCCACCCCGACCTCGAGCCTGGCGCCGAGACGGACGACGTCGTCGGAGTGACCGGGCGCGTCGTCTTCGTCCGCAACACCGGCAAGCTGTGCTTCGCGACGCTTCAGGAGGGCGACGGCACGCGGCTCCAGGCGATGCTCTCCCTCGCCAACGTCGGCGAGGACGCGCTCGCGGCCTGGAAGGCGGACGTCGATCTCGGCGACCACGTCTTCGTCCACGGCCGCGTCGTGTCGTCCAAGCGCGGCGAGCTCTCCGTCCTGGCGGACTCCTGGCAGCTCGCGGCGAAGGCGCTGCGCCCGCTACCGGTGCTCCACAAGGAGCTCAGCGAGGAGGCCCGGGTCCGGCAGCGCTACGTCGACCTCATCGTCCGCCCCGCGGCGCGGGAGACCGTGCGGACCCGGGCCGGCGTCGTCCGGTCGCTGCGGGAGTCGTTCCACCGCAGGGGGTTCCTCGAGGTCGAGACGCCGATGCTCCAGGTGCTCCACGGCGGCGCCGCGGCCCGGCCGTTCCAGACCCACATGAACGCTTTCGACATCGACCTCTACCTGCGGATCGCGCCCGAGCTCTACCTCAAGCGCGCGCTGGTCGGCGGGATCGACAAGGTCTTCGAGATCAACCGGAACTTCCGCAACGAGGGAGCGGACTCCACCCACTCCCCGGAGTTCGCGATGCTCGAGGCGTACGAGGCCTATGGCTCGTACGACACGATCGGGGCGCTCACGAAGGACCTCGTCCAGGAGGCGGCCGTCGCCGTCCACGGCACGGCGACCGTGACCCTCGCCGACGGCACGGAGTACGACCTCGGCGGCCCGTGGCGCGAGATCACCCTCTACGGCGCCTTGAGCGAGGCCCTCGGCGTCGACGTCGCCGTGACCACCCCGATGGAGCAGCTCATCGAGCTCGCGGGCAAGCACGACATCGCGGTCCTGCCGCACTACGGCCCCGGCAAGCTCGCCGAGCAGCTCTTCGAGGAGGTCGTCGTCCCCGACCTCTACGCCCCGACGTTCGTCCGGGACTACCCGGAGGAGACGGCGCCGCTCACTCGCGCGCACCGAACGACCCCAGGCCTGGCCGAGAAGTGGGACCTCTACGTGCGGTCCGTCGAGCTCGCCACGGGGTACTCCGAGCTCGTCGACCCCGTCGTCCAGCGCGAGCGCTTCCTCGAACAGGCCCGGCTCGCCGCACGCGGTGACGTTGAGGCGATGCGGCTCGACGAGGACTTCCTGCGGGCGATGGAGTTCGGCATGCCGCCTGCCGGTGGGATGGGGATGGGCATCGACCGGCTGCTCATGGCGATCACCGGGCTCGGCATCCGGGAGACGATCCTCTTCCCGCTCGTCAAGCCGGAGTAGCCGACCTCCTGCTCAGGCACCATTTCTGTCCGTCCGCCTCGGCGTGTCGTGGGTGACTCGCGCGCAGAACTGGTGCCTCAGTGGGCTCCTGCCCTGGGCGGGCCCCGGGCGGGCCCGCCCTGGGCCCGCCCCGGCCGGAGGTCCCGGCGCTCGGACGGCCACCTATCCTGCTGACGTGGTGAACTTCCTCATCGCCGTGCTCCCGAGTGCCGGGGTGCTGTTCATCTTCTGGCTGGGGATCCGTGCCCTGCTCGAGGCCGACCGCCGGGAGCGGACCGCCCGGGCGCGGATCGAGGCCGAGCAGGACGCCGCGGCCCGGCGGCCGGGCGCCGGCGACGACCGCCCCGCGGCGGGCTGAGCCCGCGGCATCCGGCACCGTCCGCCGGGGCGGTCCGGCCGGGACGTCCGCAGACCGCTTCCGCGCCCCGGTCTGCCTCCCGGCGCGGCGCACTTCTCGCCGTGACCGTCGCAGCCCTCCTCGGTCCCTCCGGCCCGCTCCGCGTGGTGTCGAGACTCTCGTGACCCACCGCGTCGTCGTCCGCTGACACCGGCCGTTCTCGGGCTGTTCTCGGCCGGCGCGCACCGCCAATATCGGTCTGTCGGGGGAAATGCGGTCACCGACCGTCCGGAACGATCGCCGCGTGGATGTTCTCGGACCCGTCGCCAGATCTTCTGAGGGTCCTGCTAATCACAAGCCATTCGCGGACGACACCAACCCCCCTGCTCAGGTGCGGGCCTGCGAAATGCGGCCGGAAGAGTGTCCGCCGGGCGGCACCTTTGACAAAGTGCGCCTCCGAACGAGAGCATTTCCCCGGACGGGGGAAAACCGACTCGAAGACACATGGAGAGAAATCAGATGGCCCAGAAGGTCCAGGTGATCCTCGTCGACGACATCGACGGCGGGGAGGCCGACGAGACCGTCAGCTTCTCGCTCGACGGTGTGAACTACGAGATCGACCTCTCGGAGTCCAACGCTCAGGAGCTCCGGGAGGCGTTCGCGCACTGGGTCGGGCACGCCCGCCGTGTCAGTGGCCGTTCGACCGCTCGCCGCTCCTCAGGGGCGAAGAAGAACGGTGCGGCCGCCGCGGCCCGCCCGGACCTCTCCGAGGTCCGCGCGTGGGCCCGTGAGGCCGGCTACGAGGTGAGCGACCGCGGTCGCGTCTCCTCGCAGATCCTCCAGGCGTACCAGGACGCGCACTGACCTCTCGCGCCGAGGGCACCGCCCTCTCGCGCCGCATCGGTCGTCCCACCGGCCAATGACACGAAAACGGTGGGTCACCCTCCCGGGGTGACCCACCGCTTCGGCGTTCCCGGCCCGCCGGCTGTCCCGCCCGGTCGGCGGGTCAGGGTTTGGCCATCTTGGCCTGGTCCTTGAGCACCCGCCGGAGGATCTTGCCGGAGGCCGACTTGGGCACCGCCTCGATGAACTCGATCCGGCGGATCTGCTTGTAGTGCGCGACCTGGTCGGCGACGAACGCCTCGATCTCCGCGGCGGACGCCTCGGCGCCCGGGCGGAGCACGACGTAGGCCACCGGAATCTCTCCGGCCTCCTCGTCGGGAATGCCGACCACAGCGGCGTCGGCCACCGCCGGGTGGGTCAGGAGAAGAGCCTCGAGCTCGGCCGGCGGCACCTGGAAGCCCTTGTACTTGATGAGCTCCTTGAGCCGGTCGACGACATACACGTGCCCGTCCTCGTCGACGTGGCCGATGTCGCCGGTGCGCAGCCACCCGTCCTCGTCGAGGGTCAGCGTCGTCGCCTGAGGGTTGTTGAGATAGCCCTTCATCACCTGTGGGCCGCGGACCCAGATCTCCCCGTCGCCGCCGATGGCGAGGTCCTCGCCGGAGGCGGGGTCGACGATCCGCGTCTCGGTGTTCGGTGCGGTGACGCCGACCGACCCGGGCTTGAACATCCCGACCGGAGTGAGGTGCGAGACCGGGGACAGCTCGGTCATCCCGTACCCCTGGACGACCTCGCAGCCCAGCCTCGTGCCCGCCTCGACGGCGAGATCGGCCGACAGCGGCGCCGCACCGGAGAACACCTGCTCGAGCTTCGACAGGTCGTACTTGTCGACGAGCGGGTGCTTGGCGAGCGCGACGACGATCGGCGGTGCGACGAACGAGCGGGTGACGCCGTACTCCTGGTGCACCGAGAGGAACTGCTCGAGGTCGAACCGCGGCAGCGTGATGATCGTCGCGCCGACGCGGAGCCCGCAGTTCATGAGGACCTGCATGCCGTAGATGTGGAAGAAGGGCAGGACGGCGACGAGCGTCTCGTCCTCTCGCAGGGACGACGGGCCGATGACCTGGGCGATGTTCGCGACGAGGTTGCGGTGCGTGAGCATGACGCCCTTGGACAGTCCCGTCGTCCCGGACGAGTACGGCAGCACGACCGTCGCGTCGAGGTCGACCGGGACCTGCGCCGCGAGCGGCTCGCCGAAGAGCGCGGTGACCGGGCGGACGCCCTCGGCCTCGCCGATGACGAAGATCTCCTCGACGTTCGTCCCCTCCACCGCTTCCCGGGCATGGTCGAGGAACGGCGCCACGGTCACGAGGAGCCGCGCGTCGGCGTCGACGAGCTGGTGATGGATCTCCCGGGGCGTGTAGGTCGGGTTGATCGTCGTGACGACGCCGCCCGCGTACGCGACGCCGTGGAAGACGATCGCGTACTCGGGCAGGTTCGGCGCGAGGAGGGCGAGGGTCTCCCCGGGGGCGAACCCCCGGGCGACGAGACCGCCCGCGAGTGCCTTGACGGCGCCGACGAGCTGGGCGTAGGTCAGGGTGCGACCGCTCGGACCGTCGACGAGCGCCGGCTTGTCCCCGAGCTCCGCGGCCCGCGCCAGCGTGTAGTCGGTGAGGTGGACGTCGGGGATCTCGACGTCCGGCAGCGGGCTGCGATGGATCATGCGCCACTCCTTCGTGTCACGGGGTCCAGCCGTTCAGGGCCCGGTCGCGATCAGCCGCGAGCCGTCGCCGTCACGGTACGCACCGCTCGCCCGGACGTCACCCCTGACGCTGCGTGGCGTCCGAGAGGGCGACGTCCCCGGCCCGGGCCGCCCCGTCCGAGCCACCTCCGTGCTCGGCACGGCCCGCGGGCCCGCGGTGGTCCCGGCTCTGCGAGCGGTCGGAGTGCGGGCCATGGCCGACGCGTCCGCTCCGGGTCGCGAGCAGGCTCGTCACGGTCACGGTCGCGAGCACGCCGAGGATCACGCCGAGGCTGAGCAGCGTGGGCACCTCGGGCAGGGCCGGCCAGACCGTGTGCCCCCAGTGCAGAACGAGCTTGACGCCGATGAACCCGAGGATCGCAGCGAGGCCGTACCCCAGGTGGACCAGCCGGCCCAGGAGGCTGTTCAGGAGGAAGTACAGCGCCCGCAGCCCGAGCAGTGCGAACGCGTTCGTCGCGAAGACGAGGTACGGGTCGTCGGTCACGCCGTACACCGCCGGGACCGAGTCCACGGCGAAGACGACGTCGGTCGCGAACACGGCGACGACGACGAGGGCGAGCGGGGTCAGGACACGAGTACCGCCGTCCCGGACGATCATCCGCGGTCCGCGGTACTCGTCCGTGACCGGGAAGAACCGGCGGATGGCCCGCACGGACCGCATCGAGGCGACGTCGACCTCCTTGTCGTGGCCGGTCCGCGCGTCGCGCAACACCGTGACCGCGGTCGCGAGCAGGATCAGGCCGAAGACGAGGAAGGTCGCGGTGAACCGTCCGAGCGCCGCCGCTCCGGCGGCGATGAAGACGCCGCGCAGCGCGAGCGCCCCGACGATCCCGAACAGGAGCACCCGTTGCTGGAGGGCGGCGGGGACGGCGAAGGCGCCGAGCAGCAGCATGAAGACGAAGAGGTTGTCGACCGAGAGCGACTTCTCCACGAGGTACCCGGTGATGAACTCGGTGCCCCGGGCGGACCCCCAGTGCCACCACACCCAGCCCGCGAACGCCAACGGGAGCGCGATGTAGAAGAACGACCACCCGGCGGCCTCCTTCGTGGAGACCTCGTGCGGCCGGCGGGTCAGGAGGAAGTCCACGGCGACGAGCAGCGCGACGGCGGCGATCGTCACCGCCCAGAGCATCGGGGTGCCGACGTTCGGTGGGTCACCCGCGGTGCCGGTCGTGTCGGCGGCGGCGAGCACGCCCGAGGACGGGGTGGACAGAGCGGACAGGGCGGACGTCACGGAGTCGTCTCCTCGGGTCGGGTGCCTACGGCTGCACTCGCCGAGGTCTCCTCCATCCGCTGCCGCGGACCGCCGCCCGGGAGTCCGACGGCGGACCCGCGATGACCGGGACGGCGCGCAGGAGTACTCCCCTCGCTTCCTCCCATGGTAAAGCCCCGTCGCCCGATGCGCGAATCGTGGACCGCCTGTCCTGTGGCGACGCCGCTCGACGTGGGACCCGGTGTCACCCGAACGGCCGATAGCGTGACGGATCAATCACCTTACGTAACGAACCGCTCTAGCCTTCCCGGGTCCACGCCGTCGTCCTGGGGGGACCGACATGCTCCACCGCCTGACTCGCCGTGCCCTTGCCCTCGTCGTGGGGACGTCGGCGATCGCCGTCACCGCGGTCGGCCTGAGCGCCGTCGCGCGGGCCGACCTGCCGTCGACCACGCAGCCGGCCCTGACGCTCGGGACGAGGATCACGACCCAGCCGTTCGCGGGCAGCACGGTCTCCGCGAAGGACGTCGACGGTTCGGCCTACGTCCCCGGGGACGACGCGCTGTGGGTCGTCGACCGACGGGCCCGCGCCGTCTACGAGGTCGACGCGACGACGAAGGCGCTGCGCCGGACGATCCCGTCGTCCGCGTTCACCGCCGCGACCCGGCTCGGGACGACGACGCCCGCCGACCCTACGCGGGTCGACAGCTTCTCGGCGGCCGCCTACGACGCCGCGTCGGACAGCCTCTACGTCTTCTCCGGCTTCGGCGGCGGCAACGCGTCGGCGACCCCTCCGGTCCCCAACAACCCCACGGCGTTCCGGCTCACCCGGGTCGCGGGCGCGTTCCAGGTACAGTCCTGGCAGCCGCTGCCGGAGGACACGACCGGGGACGCCGACGGCGCCGCGTACCGGCCCGGCGCGGGCCTCTACCTTGCCAGGGGCACCCGGGTCCGCAGCTACGACTACGCCACGAACACCGTCGGGACGACGGGCTTCCAGCTGTCCGGGACGGCGACGCCGGTGGTGAACATCCGCGGCCTGTCGTTCAGCGCCGACGGCGCGAGCGCCTACGTCGTCGCGGACGGCACCCACTTCTACCGCGCGTCGGTGTCGACGGCGGGCACCTGGCCGCTGCAGAACGGCTGGGACCTCGACCTCGCCGCCCTCGGCGTCCTCGACGCCCGGTCGGTCGACGTCGTCGGCAGTCGCCTCTACGTCGCCGACAGCGCCGACACCCGGGCGACGACCGACCCGAACCGCTGGGCCGTCTTCGGGATCGACGTCCGGTCGGCGTCCGCGGCGCCCGTCGCCGGCTTCACCCGGACCCCGGCTTCCGGGCCCGGCCCGCTCGACGTGACCTTCACCGACACGACGACCGGCGAGGTCACGTCGCGCTCCTGGGACTTCGGGGACGGCACGGCCTCCACCCTCGTCTCACCGGCGCACACGTACACCGACGTCGGTACGTACGCGGTGCGGCTCACCGCGACCGGCCCGGGCGGGACGAGCGTGACGACGTCGACGGTCACGGTCACCGCGGTCCTGCCCGTCGCGCGGTTCGTCGGGACCCCGAGCGGCGCGCAGGTCGCGTTCACGAACGAGTCCACCGAGTCGCCGACGACCTGGGCCTGGGACTTCGGTGACGGCGCGACCTCGACCGCCCGGACGCCCTCCCACGTCTACGCCGCCGACGGCGCGTACACGGTGTCCCTCACCGCGACGAACGGGGCGGGCGCGAACACCCGGGTGCGCTCCGGCTACGTCACGGTCAGCGGCGGGGTGGCCCGAGTCGCCGACCGGAACGCGCTGCCGGACATCGAGGGGCCGGGCGTGCGGCTGTCCCGGACGATCGCGGCGGCGCCGTTCCGTGGGTCGTCGACGAGCGCCCGGGACGACGAGGGGTCGGCGTACGTCCCCGGCGACGGCTCCCTGTGGCTCACCGACGACACCGCGGACCGGGTCTACGAGGTCGACGCGGTGAACGGGCGGCTCCGGCGGACCGTGGCGACGTCGGCATTCACGGCGGCGCCGGCCCTCTCCGGCGGGGCGCAGGCCGGCGCCTCCCGGGCGGACGACCTCGGGTCGGCGGCGTACGACCCGTCGACGGACTCGCTCTACGTCTTCTCCGGCAGCTGCTGCGGCACCGCGCCGTTCCAGCCGACGGCGTTCCGGCTGAAGCGCGACGGGGGCGGTGCCTTCCAGGTCGAGTCGTGGCAGCCGCTCCCCGAGGGCACCGACCCGACGGGCGCCGCGTACCGGGCCGGGGCCGGACTGTCCTTCGTCAAGGGCCAGACGCTGCGCAGCTACGACTACGGCACGAACACCGTCGGCGCCTCGAGGACGGTGACCGGGGTCGACGTCGGGCTCACGGGCGCGGCGTACACCCACGACGGCACCGACCTCGTCCTCGTCTCCCAGGCGAAGCGGCTCTACCGGGTTGCCGCCTCGACGAACGCCGTCCGGCCGGGCTGGTCGGTCGACCTCACGCCGTTCGGGATCCTCGACCCGCGGGCGGTCGAGGTCGTCGACGGCCAGATCTACGTCAGCGACGGCGCGGACACCCGGGCCTCCGACGACCCGCTGCGGTACGCGGTCTTCGTCTTCGACGTCGTCGACGCGACGGCTGCGCCGGGAGCGTCGTTCACCCGGACCCCGACCTCCGGCGGGGCCCCGCACGACGTCCAGTTCACCGACACGAGCACCGGGGCGCCGAGGACGTGGGCGTGGGACTTCGGCGACGGCCGGACGTCGACCCTGCAGAGCCCCGCCCACCTGTACTCCGAGGCCGGCACGTACACGGTGCGCCTCACGGTCGCGAACGCCAAGGGCAGCGACACGGCGACGCTCGTCGACGCCGTCACCGTGACGCCGAACAGCCCGCTGCTCGCCGCCCGGTTCGGCGCGACGCCGACGACCGGCTCGGCGCCGCTCGCCGTCCAGTTCACCGACGACAGCACCGGCGACGTCACGACGCGGGCGTGGGACTTCGGCGACGGCACGACGTCGACCCAGCGCAACCCCGTGAAGACCTACACCGCGCCCGGCACGTACACGGTCCGGCTCACGGTGACGACGGCGGACGGCCGGACGAACACCCGGGTCCGCACCGACCATGTCCGGGTCGGCTCGGTCGGCACGACGCTCGGGACCGCGGCCGACACCTGGGTGCGGTCGGACGTCACGACGTCCGCGAACGGGTCGGCGGCGACGATGCGCGGGAAGGTCTCCGCGTCGGCGACCTACCAGCCGTACTTCCGGTTCTCCGTCGGGGCCCTCGACAAGGCCCCGACCGGTGCCCGCCTCCGGCTCTACGTCACCGACAACTCCGACTCCACCGGCACGCTCTACCGGACCGAGGCCGGATGGAGCGAGTCCGCGCTCACCTGGGCGTCCCGGCCGGCGGTCGTCGGGTCACCGGTCGCGGCCGCGAAGCCGGCGCCGGTCGGCACCTGGGTCGAGCTCGACGTCTCCCTGGTCGTCACCGGGCCGGGTGAGTACGCGTTCACCCTGGCCGACCCGCCGGCGAACGCCGTCGCGTTCGCGAGCAAGGAGAGCGGGACGGCGGCGAACCGCCCGCAGCTCGTGCTCTCGTTCGCCGAGCCGGTTCCGTCCGCCGGCGGGCTGCCGATGCCCGAGCAGCCCGCGCTGCGGCTCAACCGGTACTTCACCGCCGCGCCGTTCTCCGGGACCACGACCACGGCCCGGGACCTCGAGGGCTCGGCCTACGTGCCTCGGGACGGGTCCCTGTGGCTGTCCGAGGACAACACGAGCCGGATCTACGAGGTCGACGCCCGGACCAGCCTGCTGAAGCGGGTCATCCCCGCGAGCGACCTGCTGAACGCCGTGCCGGTCGGCGGCGTCGGTGAGCCGGCGGGGCCGCAGCGCACGGACGACATGGAGTCGATGGCCTACGACCCGGCGACGGACACCCTGTACGCCTTCGCGGGGAACTGCTGCGGCACGGCACCGTTCAAGCCGACGGCGTTCCGGCTGAAGCGTGACGCCGCAGGTGACTTCCAGGTCGAGTCGTACCAGCCGCTGCCGGAGGGCACGGACAACACCGGCCTCGGCTGGCGTCCCGGCCACGGCCTCTACGGCGTGCACAGCAACCACGTCACCGACTACGACTACGCGACGAACACCGTCGGCACCGAGCTCACCCTGCCCGGGTTCGACGGGCCGTTCGTCGGGCTGACCTTCACCGAGGACGGGAAGTACGCCGTCGCCACGACGAAGAACAGGAAGCTCTACCTGCTCGACGCGAGCACGTGGACGGCGGTCCCGGGCTGGAGCTTCGACCTCGCGCCGTACGGGATCCTCGACCCGCGCGCGGTCGAGATCGTCGACGGCCAGCTGTGGGTCAGCGACGGGTACGACTTCCGCGACGCGAGCGACCCGATGCGGTACGTCGTCGTCGTCTTCGACGTCGTCCGGCCGCTGCCGGCGTCCTTCACCGCGGCCCCGACGTCCGGCCCGGCGCCGCTGACCGTGACCTTCACGGACACGACGTCCGGCGACGTCACCGCCCGGCAGTGGGACCTCGGCGACGGGACGACCGCCACGACGGCGACGGTGGCGAGGACGTACACCGCTCCCGGCATCTACACCGTCTCGCTCACCGCCACCGGCCCGTCCGGTGCGTCGACGGTGACGAAGACCGGCCTCGTGACGGTCACGGACGCCCCGGCGCAGACCGAGCTCCGCCCGACGGCTGACACCTACGCCCGCTCGGACCGGCCGACGACGAGCTACGGCAGCGCGACGACGGTCTCCGGGCGAGTCCTCGCCGACGGGCAGTACCAGCCGTACCTGCGGTTCACCGTGCCGTCACAGTCCCGGCCGATCACGAAGGCGGTGCTGCGGATGTACGTCACCGACGCGAGCGACGCAACCGGCCCGGTCTGGACGACGGCGTCGGCGACGTGGGCGGAGTCGGCGCTGACCTGGAACACCCGCCCCGCGACGGCGGTGCAGGTCGCGCCGTCGCAACGGGTCGTCGTCGGGCAGTGGGTCGAGTTCGACGTGACGAGCGCCGTCACCGGCGCCGGCGACCACGGGTTCGTCCTCCCCGCGACGAGCACGAACGCCGTCGGGTTCGCGAGCACCCAGGACGCGGCCGGGAACGGCCCGCGGCTGGTCCTCACGTCCGGGTGACCCGCTCCCGGCCCTCCTCCACCACCACGACGACGAGCGTCCGCGGCCCGTGGACGCCCTCGACCCGGTCCAGCTCGATGTCGCTCGTCGCCGATGGCCCGCTGACCCACGTCTGCGGTCTCGCCGGGTCGAGCCGGGGGAGGGCCTCGGCGACCGAGCCGACGACCTGCTCGGCCTCGACGACGACGAGGTGGTAGTCCGGCACGAGGGTCACCGCGCGCCGTCCGGACCGCTCCGCGCCCGCGAGGACGATCGTGCCGGTCTGCGCGACCGCGACCGCGCACCCGGTGACGACACCGTCGACGGCGTCCAGGGTCGGGACGTCGAGCGGCGCGTCGGGGGCGTCGACGAGCACCTCGACCCCGGCCACGGCGTCCGTGCCGGCCGTCGCGGCCCCGAGCCAGTCCGCCGGCAGCCCGGACGGCGCGGCGACGCGGCGGGCACCGCGCTCGGCGAGCGCCATGGCGACCGTCGCCGCGGCGGCGGCCCGTGGGCAGCGGTGCACGGTCGCCCGGTAGTCGACGAGGCGGTCGACGAGCAGGTCGAGCAGCGCCGGGTCGCCCGGCGGCGGGCCGAGCGCCGTCCGGTAGCGCCGCGGGACGTCCGCGGGGGCGGGTGCCGCCTCGCCGCCCGCCTCCGGTCGGCCGAGCGCCGTCCGGATCCGGCCCAGGACCTCCTCGCGCGAGCCGTTCACCGGGCCTCCCCCGGGTCCGGCGCCACCACCGGCGGAACGTCTCGGCCGGCGGCTCGGGGACGTCCCGGGACGTCGTCCACGCCGACAGCGGCGGGGGCAGGGAACGGATCCGGCCGTCCCGGGCGACGAGCCGGCCGAGTGCGAGCCCCTTCTCGGCGGCCGCGAAGCGGGTACCGGAGGTCATCGCCCACGCGGCGGTCGACATCGCCGCCTGCTCGGCGATGCCGTGGCCGGCGCGCCGGCCCCGTCGCTCTCGCTCCTGCTCGACGTGCCGGGCGCGCAGGTGGACGAGCATGGACGGGATGTCGATCCGGACCGGGCAGGCGTCGAAGCAGGCGCCGCACAGCGAGGAGGCGTAGGGCAGGGTGTCGACCGGGTCACCGCCGTGCGGCGCGTCCGCCCCGTGGCCGTGCATCCCCGCGAGCTGCGGGGTGAGGACGGCGCCGATCGGGCCGGGGTAGACCGAGCCGTAGGCGTGCCCGCCGACGCGCTCGTAGACCGGGCAGACGTTGAGGCAGGCCGAGCAGCGGATGCAGTGCAGCGCCTCCCGGCCCGCCTCGTCGGCGAGGGTCGCCGTCCGGCCGTTGTCGAGCAGCACGAGATGGAAGGACTGTGGTCCGTCGGGGCGGCCGTCCGCCGTCCGCGGCACGCCCGTCCACATCGAGGTGTAGGGGTTCATCCGCTCGCCCGTCGACGAGCGCGGCAGGAGCTGGAGGAACACCTCCAGATCACGCCATGTCGGGAGCAGCTTCTCGATCCCCATGACCGTGACCAGGGTCTGCGGCAGGGTGAGGCACATCCGGCCGTTGCCCTCGGACTCGACGACGGCGAGAGTGCCGGTCTCGGCGACGGCGAAGTTCGCGCCGCTCACCGCGACCCGGGCGGCGAGGAACGTCCGGCGCAGGTGCTCCCGGGCCGCCATCGCGAGGACCCGCGGCTCGTCGGTGAGCCCGGGGTCGACGCCGGGCATCCGGTCGAGGAAGATCTGCCGGATCTCGGCGCGGTTGCGGTGGATCGCGGGCACGAGGATGTGCGACGGGGTGTCGTCCGCGAGCTGGACGATGAGCTCGGCGAGGTCGGTCTCGACCGCCTCGATCCCGGCCTCGGCGAGCGCCTCGTTGAGGCCGATCTCCTGCGTCGCCATCGACTTCACCTTGACGACGCTCGTCACCGGGTCGTCCGGGCTGCCCGCCGCGAGGACGAGGTCGGTGACGATCCGGTTCGCCTCGTGGGCGTCCCGGGCCCAGTGGACCACGCCGCCGCGCGCGGTGACGTTCTCCTCGAGCTCGACGAGCAGCTCGGGCAGCCGGGCCATGACATCCGCCTTGATCGCGGCCCCCGCCGCCCGCAGCTCCTCCCAGTCGTCGAGCTCGGCGACGACGGCGGCCCGCCTGGCCCGGATCGTCGACGTCGCGTGACCGAGGTTCCTGCGGAGCTGGGCGTCCGCGAGCGCCGCGCGGGCGGCGGCCGGGAACGGGTCGTGGCCGCGAAGGGTGCCGCGCTCGTTCGCGAGGGGCAGCGCGGGGGCGACCGGTCCGGCGAGCCGGGGCATGCCGAGGAAGGTGCTCATCGCCGTCCCTCCGTCGTCGTCGCGGCGGGAGCGACGCCGGCGGCCGCTTCCCAGCCCTCGCCGGCGAGGATCTCCGCGAGGTGGACGGCCCTCGTGCCGATCCGCAGCCGGGACAGCCCGCCGCCGATGTGCATGAGGCACGAGGAGTCCCCGGCGGTGACGACCTCCGACCGGGTCGTCTGGACGGCGCGGAGCTTGTCGGCGAGCATCGCCGTCGACGTGTCGGGGTTCTTCACCGCGAAGGTGCCGCCGAAGCCGCAGCATTGCTCGGCGTCCGGGAGCTCGACGAGGTCGATGCCGGCGACAGCGCGCAGCAGCCGCAGCGGCCGGTCGCCGACCCGCAGCATCCGCAGCGAGTGGCACGTGGGGTGGTAGGTGACCCGGTGCGGGTACCGGGCGCCGACGTCGGTCACCCCGAGGACGTCGACGAGCAGCTCGCTCAGCTCGTAGGTCCGCGCGGCGACCGCCTCGGCGCGCTCGGCGAGCCCGGGCTCGCAGCGGCCCAGGCCGGCCATCCGCCGCGCGACCGTCGCGTGCTGGTGCCGCACCGACCCGACGCACGACCCGGACGGCGCGACGACGGCGTCGACGCCGTCCCCGCCGTCCCCGCCGTCGGTGAACGGGTGCAGCGCGCGCTCGAAGACGTCGACGTGGTGCCGCACGACGGGCAGCGCCTCGACCTGGTACCCGGTGTTCATGTGCATCTGGCCGCAGCACGTCTGGCCGGCCGGGAAGACGACCTCGTGGCCGAGCCGTTCGAGGAGCACGACCGTGGCCTGCGCCGCCCGCGGGAACATCGCGTCGGCGAGGCAGGTCGCGAAGAGTGCGATCCGCATGGTCCTCCTCGTCCCCTGTTCCTCAGAATGGTCAGACCAAGGTAACGGCCTGGCCCCGGGAACGGAAGCCGCTAACCTCGACCCATGACCGACGACCCGCTCCTGAGGCCGGTGGAGCGGACGCGGACGTACGAGGTCATCCTGCGCCAGGTCGAGGAGCTGCTCACGTCGGGGCGGCTGCGGCCCGGTGACCGGCTGCCGCCGGAGCGGGCACTCGCCGAGCAGCTCGGGGTGAGCCGGCCGTCGGTCCGCGAGGCGCTCAAGGTGCTCGAGGCGCTCGGCGTCGTCGAGACGACCGGGGGGCAGGGCCGGGACTCGGGCGCCGTCGTCGTCGCCCGGCCGGGCACGGCGATCGGTGCCGCGATGCGGATCCATGTGGCCACGCACGGGCTGCCGATCGCCGACCTCGTCGACACCCGGGCCCTGCTCGAGGCGGCCGCGATGCGCCGCCTCGCCCGCCGGATCGCCACGGAGCCGGACGGCGTCGAGCTGCTCGCCCCCGCCGAGGCGCTGCTCGCCGAGATGAAGGACCCGGACCTGAGGCCCGAGCGGTTCCATCACCTCGACGCCGCGTTCCACCTCGCGCTCGCCGAGGCCGCCGGCAACGTCGTCGTCCACGTCGTCATGGCCTCCCTCCGGGAGGCGATCGAGGGGTACGTCCTCGAGGCCGTGCCGCGGCTGCCCGACTGGCGGACGACGTCGGCGGGCCTACGTCGCCAGCACGGAGCGATCCTCACCGCGCTGCGGTCCGGGGACGGCGAGACCGCCGCGCAGGTCGTCGACCGGCACATCCACCGCTTCTTCGCCCGCACCCGTTGACTCCCGGCCCCTCAGGGCCACGGTCAGCAGGTGCGGTCAGGAGGTCCGGCGGGCCCGGGTGCGGCGGCTGCGGGTCGACTCCCGGACGACGAGGTCGGGGCTGAACCGGACCTGCCGGTGGGTGTGGGGGGCCGCGCCGTTCGCGGCGGCGTCCTCCTCGAGGAGCAGCTCGGCGGCGGTGCGGCCGAGCTGGTGGCGCGGCTGACGGACCGACGTCAGCGGGACGGCGGCGGCCTCGGCGAACTCGATGTCGTCGTAGCCGACGATCGCGACGTCGTCCGGCACGGCGACGCCGTACTGGGTGAGCTGCTGGAGCAGGCCGAGCGCGAGCAGGTCGTTCGCGCAGAAGACCGCGGTCGGACGGCGCGCGGCCGGAAGGCCGGTGATCCGCTCCCCGGCCTTGCGACCCTCCCTGACGCTGAGCCCCTCGGTGAGCACCTCGGTGAGGGCCTCGGGCGGCAGCCCGGCCAGGGCGAGGGCGTGGCGCGCGCCCTCGAGCCTGTCGCGGACCTGGACGATGCGGAGCGGACCGCCGACGAACCCGATCCGCCGGTGGCCGAGCTCGAGGAGATGGGACACCGCGAGCTCGCCGCCCTCGACGTCGTCGACCGAGACGCTGCAGCCGGAGAAGCCGCCGTGCTCGGCCCGGTCGAGAAGCACGACGGGGACGCCGCGCGCCGGCAGCGAGGTGATCCGGGCGCCGTCCGGGTCGACCGGGGTCACGAGGACGCCGCGGACCCGCTGCTCGAGGAGCAGGTCGAGGTAGTCGTCCTCCCGCCGGCTGTCCTGGTCGCTGTTGCACAGGAACAGCGCGAGCCCGGCCTCGCGGGCGGCCTCCTCGACGCCCTTCGAGACGTCGGTGAAGAACGGGTTGCCCGCGTCGAGCAGCACGTAGGCGATCGTCCGGCTCCGGCCGGCGCGCAGATGCCGGGCCGACTCGTTGCGGGTGAAGCCGAGCTCGGCGATCGCCTGCTCGACCTTCGCCCGGGTCACCTCGCCCACCGCGTGCGGCCGGTTGAGCACGTTCGAGACGGTGCCGACCGAGACGCCGGCGCGGGCCGCGACGTCCTTGATTCCTGCGGGTGCCATCAGAGGTCATCATCGCGCAGTGCCGACGACGCGCGGCACCCGGCCGTCGGTGGGTACCGGGTCGGCGGGCAGGGCATGGCGACTCCACTCACCTCGCATCAGGCTGGCACGTCGGACGGGACGTCTGTTCACCCGTGTATTGAACCGTTCCATAGAGCGAGGCTCGAGGCAAGACCGACAACCTCCAGGGCGGTCTTGACTACCTCCGACACCACCTCCGACGAGGGCCCGACCAGGACCTTCATGGTCGGCTCGCGGCTCTCCCCGATGTTGCGAGGTTGTTATCGGCGAAGGTGTTGACGTGTTGCCCCGATCACATCTACGGTTGGCCAACCCGGACGATATGAATCGTTTCAAGTCGTCCCCCAGGCAGGACATCGGGTCTCTGCCACGTCTCCCGGAGGTCGGTCCATGAAGTCCACACGGTTCAGGCTCGCGGGGGTGGCGACTGTCGCTCTCGCGCTCGTCACGCTGTCGGCGTGCGGTTCGAGCGGGTCGGGGGGTGGTTCGGGTTCGGGCTCGGGCAAGACCGAGATCTCGCTGCTGACCGACAACGCCGAGACGACCGTCAAGAGCAGGGATGCGGTGATCGCGGCGTTCGAGAAGGCGAACCCGGACATCACGGTGAAGACGGAGTCCCGGCCGGGTGGCTCGGACGGGGACAACATCGTGAAGACGAAGCTGTCGACCGGGGAGATGGAGGACGTCTTCTGGTACAACTCCGGCTCGCTGCTGCAGGCGTTGAGCCCGGAGAAGAACCTGGTCGACCTCACCGGTGACCCGGTGCTGAAGGACACCGACCCGTCGTTCCTGCCCACGGTGACGCAGAACGGCAAGGTCTACGGCGCGCCGGTCGGCACCGCGATGGGCGGCGGGATCCTCTACAACAAGGACGTCTACGCCAAGCTCGGCCTGCAGGTGCCCAAGACCTGGGCGGAGTTCGAGGCGAACAGCGACAAGATCAAGGCTGCCGGGATCACGCCGGTGATCGGCAGCTTCGGCGACACGTGGACCTCGCAGCTGTTCGTCCTGGGTGACTTCTGCAACGTGGCCGCCGCGGAGCCGACCTTCGCCAAGGACTACACCGAGAACAAGGCGAAGTACGCCACGACGCCGGCTGCGCTGCGCGGCTTCGAGAAGACCGCGGAGCCGCACGCCAAGGACTGGCTCAACAAGAGCGCCGGCTCGCTCAAGTTCGACCAGGGCATGAAGCTGCTCACCACCGGCAGGGCCGCCCAGTACCCGCTCCTGAGCTTCCCGGTCGGCACCCTGTCCGCCGACCAGGCGAAGAAGATCGGCTTCTTCGGGATCCCCGGTGACGACGCGAGCAAGGCCTGCGCGACGATCTGGCCCGGCAACGGGCAGTACATCCCCAAGGCGAGCAAGAACATCGACGCCGCGAAGAAGTTCGTCGCCTTCGTCGCCTCCCCGGCCGGGACCGACGCCTACTCCGCGGTGCCGCCCACCGGCCCGTACCTGGTCAAGGGCTCCACGCTCCCGGCCGACGCCCCGCCGGTCGCCAACGACATCCAGGCCTACATCACCAGTGGTCACACCTCGCCGGCGCTGGAGTTCCTGTCCCCGGTGAAGGGCCCCTCGCTGGAGCAGATCACGGTCGCGGTGGAGACCGGCCAGACCTCCGCACTCGACGGCGCCAAGCAGTACGACGCCGACGTCACCAAGCAGGCCAAGCAGCTCAACCTCCCAGGGTGGTGAGCATGTCCCAGCCGCCGACAACACCGGCTGCGGCAGCGGTCGGGTCCCGCGACATCGCGGGGCCCGGCCGCCGGGCCGCCGATCAGACGACGGCGCCGGCAGGCAAGCCGGGCCGCTCGAGCGGGGTGCGCAGCACCTACAAGAGCACGTACTCCTACTGGTTCTACGTGCCGGCCGGCGTCATCTACGCCGTGATCTTCATCGTCCCGACGGCCATCTCGTTCTACTACGCCTTCACCCGCTGGGACCTGTTCACCGCCACCTGGACCGGCCTGGACAACTTCCGGCAGTTCTTCGCCGAGCAGTCCCTGCGGATCGGCCTGCGCAACACGCTGATCTACGCCGTGATCACCAGCGGACTGAAGGTCGTCCTCGGCATGCTGCTGGCGGTGATGCTCACCGCGCCGCTGCGGTCACGGGGGTTCCTCCGGTCGGTGGTGTTCTTCCCCGTCCTGGTCAGCACCGTGGCGGTCGGGATCACCTTCGCCATGATCCTCGCCCCGGACTTCGGCCTGGTGAGCAACATCTTCGCCCAGTTCGGGGTCATCACGCCCGACTTCCTCGGCCAGGCGAGCACGGCGCTGCTGTCCGTGGCCGTGGTCGACGTCTGGAAGGGCGTCGGGCCTGGCCACCGTCATCTACATCGCCGGCATCCTGTCCATCCCCAAGGACTACTACGAGGCCGTCGAGGTCGACGGCGGCGGCGCATGGACGAAGTTCTGGAAGATCACTCTGCCGCTCGCCAAGCCTGCCACGTTCACGGTGATCCTGCTGTCCTTCATCGGCGGCCTGCGGTCCTTCGACCTCATCTGGACGATGACCGGCGGCGGCCCCGGGTTCGCCAGCGACGTCATCGCCTCGATCATCTACAAGCAGTACCAGGCGGGCTTCTACGGCCTCGCCACGGCGGGCAACGTCGTCCTGTTCATCGTCGTCACCGTGATCGTCTATCCGCTGTTCTGGTACATGAACCGGCAGGAGGTCGACCTGTGAGAGCACGAACGCTACGGCGCGCCGGCATCGACGTCGGTGCGGTCCTCGTCGCCGGCTTGATCTTCCTCGTCCCGTTCGCCTTCATGCTCCTGCAGGCGTCGAAGACCTCCGACGAGGCCTCCAACCTCGACTACCACCTGCCCACCCAGGTGAACATCGTCCAGAACGTCAAGGACGCCTTCGCCGCTCGGGACTACATGCTCGTCACGGCCTTCAAGAACAGCATCATCCTCACCGTCGTCTCGGTGGCGATCCTCATCGTGCTCTGCTCGATGGTCGGGTTCGTCATCCAGCGCCGCCCCGGCCGGGTGGCCAACGTCGCGAGCCTGCTCGTCCTGTCCGGGCTCATCATCCCGCCCGCGATCGTGCCCACGATCTGGGTGCTGCAGAAGCTGCACCTGTTCAAGACCCTTCCCGGCCTGATCCTGATCGAGGTCGCCTTCACGACTGTCGTTCTGCATCCTGCTCTTCCGGGCGTTCGTCGCGGCGATCCCCCGCGAGCTCGACGAGGCAGCGATGATCGACGGCTGCACCGGGCTCAACCTGTTCTTCAAGGTGATCTTCCCGCTGCTCCGCCCGGTCATCATCACGGTCATCATCACGACCTCGGTGGCAATCTTCAACGACTTCGTCAACCCGCTGTACTTCCTGCCCGGCGACGCGAACGCCACCGTCCAGCTCACCCTCTACAACTTCATGAGCCAGTTCAACACCGACTACAACCTGCTCTTCACGGACATCGTGCTGATCACGATCCCGCCGCTCATCCTGTACATCTTCTTCAACCGGAAGATCGTGTCCGGGATGACCGCCGGAGCGGTCAAGGGCTGACCCCAGCAGTCCCCGGTGCCGCCTCCAGACGGCACCGGGGACCACGGCCCTGCTCGCCACCCCGGGCCGTGCGACCGGGGCCGGCGGGCTGTATGCGCCGTGCAGCGCACCCCGACCAGATGCCGTCACGCATCCACACATCCCCGGTTCGGCACGTACGTCCGACCCCAGCTGCATCCGAACCACGAGACGGAACGGTGAACCATGCCCGACTTCAACGCCGTCACCGCCGCCCTGGCGGCGCAGACCATCGAGCTGCCCTCGTGGGCGTTCGGCAACTCCGGCACCCGGTTCCGGGTCTGGCCGTCCGCCGGCACTCCGCGGACCGTCGAGGAGAAGCTCGCCGACGCCGCACAGGTGCACCGGTACACCGGTGCGGCGCCGTCCGTCGCCCTGCACATCCCCTGGGACAAGGTCGACGACTACGCCAAGCTGACCCGCTACGCCGAGGACCTGGGGATCCGGCTCGGGACCGTCAACTCGAACACCTTCCAGGACGAGGCCTACAAGTTCGGGTCGCTGACATCGAGCAACCGGACGGTGCGCCAGAAGGCGGTCGACCATCACCTCGAGTGCATCGAGGTCATGGCCGCGACCGGGTCGCGGGACCTCAAGGTCTGGCTCGCGGACGGGGCGAACTACCCCGGGCAGAACGACCTGCGGTCCCGGCAGGACAACCTCGCCGAGTCACTGGCGACGATCTACTCCCAGCTCGGCGAGAACCAGCGGCTCGTGCTGGAGTACAAGTTCTTCGAGCCGGCGTTCTACTCCACCGACGTCCCGGACTGGGGCACCGCGTACGCCCACGTGCTGGCACTGGGAGAGCGCGCCGTCATCTGCATCGACACCGGCCACCACGCCCCCGGAACGAACATCGAGCAGGTCGTCGCGACGCTTCTGCGACTGGGCAAGCTCGGCTCGTTCGACTTCAACTCCCGCTTCTACGCCGACGACGATCTCATCGTCGGCGCCGCGGACCCGTTCCAGCTCTACCGGATCATGGTCGAGGTGGTCCGCGGCGGCGGCCTCGACCCCGCCTTCGGGGTCGCGCTCATGCTCGACCAGTGCCACAACATCGAGGCCAAGATCCCCGGCCAGATCCGCTCGGTCCTCAACGTCCAGGAGATGACGGCACGGGCGCTCCTGCTCGACCGGGAAGCTCTCGCCGCCGCCCAGGACGCCGACGACGTCCTGCTCGCCAACCAGATCTTCATGGACGCCTTCTGGGCCGACGTCCGGCCGGCCCTCGCCCGGTGGCGGGCCGACCGCGGCCTCCCTGCGGACCCGATGCGCGCCTTCCTCGACAGCGGTTACCTCGCCCGGATCGCCGACGACCGCGTCGGCGGCACCCAGGCCGGCTGGGGCGCCTAGCAGGCAGGGCATCAGCATCACAGAACCTCCACCCGCCTCGCACACACATCTCATGGAGCTCACGATGGCTAACCCCGTGAAGTACCTCGTCGCCCGCTCGAACCGGTTGGGCGCCGACCCGGCGAACACCAACTACGCCGGCGGGAACACCTCGGCGAAGGGCACCGACGTCGACCCGGTGACCGGGCACCCGGTCGAGCTGGTGTGGGTGAAGGGGTCCGGTGGTGACCTGGGGACTCTCACCGAGGCGGGGCTGGCGGTGCTCCGCCTCGACCGGGTGCGGGCACTGGTGGACGTCTACCCGGGGGTCGACCGGGAGGACGAGATGGTCGCCGCGTTCGACTTCTGCCTGCACGGGCGGGGTGGCGCCGCGCCGAGCATCGACACCGCGATGCACGGCCTCGTCGACGCGCCGCACGTCGACCACCTCCACCCGGACTCCGGGATCGCGCTCGCGACCGCCGCCGACGGCGAGGCGCTGGTCAAGGAGTGCTTCGGTGAGCGGGTCGTCTGGGTGCCGTGGCGCCGTCCGGGGTTCCAGCTGGGCCTGGACATCGCGGCGATCAAGGCGGCGAACCCGCAGGCCATCGGCTGCGTCCTCGGTGGGCACGGCGTCACCGCCTGGGGCACGACGAGCGCCGAGTGCGAGGCGAACAGCCTGGACATCATCCGGACCGCGGCGGCGTTCATCGCCGAGCGCGGGGCCGACGAGCCGTTCGGCGCCGTCGTGCCCGGCTTCGAGGCGCTGCCGGAGGCCGAGCGGCACGCCCGCGCCGCGGCGCTCGCCCCGGTGATCCGCGGCCTCGCCTCCACCGACGCCCGGATGGTCGGCCACTACACCGACGTCGAGGTCGTCCTCGACTTCTGCGCCCGGGAGAAGCTGGCCCCGCTCGCGGCGCTCGGGACGTCGTGCCCGGACCACTTCCTGCGCACGAAGGTGCGCCCGATGGTCCTCGACCTGCCGGCGACCGCCCCCGTCGAGGGCGCGATCGCGCGGCTGAAGGAGCTGCACGCCGCCTACCGGGAGGAGTACGCCGCCTACTACGCCCGGCACGCCACGCCGCAGAGCCCGGCGATGCGCGGCGCCGACCCGGCGATCGTCCTCGTCCCCGGGGTCGGGATGTTCTCCTTCGGCGCCACCGCGCAGACCGCTCGGGTGGCCGGCGAGTTCTACGTCAACGCCATCAACGTGATGCGGGGCGCCGAGGCGGTGAGCACTTACGCGCCGATCGAGGAGAGCGAGAAGTTCCGGATCGAGTACTGGGCGCTCGAGGAGGCCAAGCTCGCCCGGATGCCGAAGCCGAAGCCGCTCGCCGCCCGGGTCGCGCTCGTCACCGGTGCCGGCTCCGGGATCGGCCGGGCGATCGCCCACCGGCTCGCCACCGAGGGTGCGTGCGTCGTCGTCGCCGACCTCGACGGCGCTGCGGCGCGGACCGTCGTCGAGGAGATCGCGGCGGGGACGAAGGCGCTGGCGACGTCGGACGTCGCGGTCGCGGTGACCGCGGACGTCACGGACGCCGAGCAGGTCGCCGCCGGGTTCGCCGCGGGCGCGCTCGCCTTCGGCGGGGTCGACCTCGTGGTGAACAACGCCGGCCTGTCGATCAGCAAGCCGCTGCTCGAGACCACGGAACGGGACTGGGACCTCCAGCACGACGTCATGGCCAAGGGTTCGTTCCTCGTCTCCCGGGAGGCCGCCCGGGTGATGATCGCTCAGGGCAAGGGTCAGGACGGCGCGGCCGGTGACATCATCTACATCTCGAGCAAGAACGCGTTCTTCGCCGGCCCGAACAACCTCGCCTACGGCGCCGCGAAGGCCGACCAGGCGCACCAGGTCCGCCTGCTCGCCGCCGAGCTCGGCGAGCACGGCATCCGGGTCAACGGGATCAACCCGGACGGCGTCGTCCGCGGCTCCGGAATCTTCGCCAAGGGCTGGGGAGCGCAGCGGGCCGCGGTCTACGGCGTCGAGGAGACCGAGCTCGGCGCCTACTACGCCCAGCGCACGCTCCTCAAGCGCGAGGTGCTCCCCGAGCACGTCGCCAACGCCGTCTTCGCCCTCACCGGCGGCGACCTCACGCACACGACCGGGCTGCACATCCCCGTCGACGCGGGTGTCGCCGCGGCGTTCCTGCGCTGACCGGACGCTGCTGCGACCGGAAGGAGACGAGCCGATGAGCGTCCATGTCGCGGTCGACCTCGGGGCATCGAGCGGGCGGGTCATGATCGCCCGGGTGACGGGAGGCCCGTCCGGCGGCGTCGCCCTCGACGAGGTGCACCGGTTCTCGAACGAGCCCGTGCCGCTCTGGGAGAACGGGTACCCGGCCCTGCACTGGGACGTCGCGCGGCTGTTCGCGGAGATCCTCACGGGGCTGCGCGCCGTCCGGGGCCGGCTCGCCGCCGGCGAGCACGTCGACAGCATCGGTATCGACTCCTGGGCCGTGGACTACGGGCTCCTCGACGCCCGCGGAGCCCTGCTCGTCACCCCGTACTGCTACCGCGACGAGCGGACCACGGTGCCCGGCGGCGGCGTGGAGCGGGTGCACGCCGTGGTGCCGCACGAGGAGCTCTACGTGCGCAACGGGCTGCAGTTCCTGCCCTTCAACACCCTCTACCAGCTCGCCGCCGAACCCGCGGACCGGCTCGGGGCCGCCTCAGCGATGCTCCTCCTGCCCGACCTGCTCACGTACTGGCTGACCGGGGTCGCCCGGGGGGAGACGACCAACGCGTCGACGACCGGGCTGCTCGACGTCCGGACCGGGGAGTGGGACATCGGGCTGGCCGCCCGGCTCGGCCTGTCACCGGCGATCCTGCCGCCCCTGGTCCGGCCCGGGGAGGCGGTCGGCACCCTCCTCCCGCACGTCGCGGAGGCGACCGGGCTGCCCGCCTCGACGCCCGTCGTCGCGGTCGGCTCGCACGACACCGCCTCGGCGGTCGTCGCGGTGCCGGCCACCGGGGAGCGGTTCGCGTACATCTCCTCCGGCACCTGGTCGCTCGTCGGGGTCGAGCTGAAGGACCCGGTACTCACCGACGCCGGCCGGGCGGCGAACTTCACCAACGAGGGCGGGGTCGACGCCTGGGTCCGGTACCTGCGCAACGTCATGGGCCTGTGGCTGCTCTCGGAGACGCTGCGGACCTGGGACCGGGCCGGCACCCCGACCGACCTCGCGAGCGTGCTGGCGGCCGCCGCCGAGGTGGCCGACGGCGGGCCGGTCGTCGACGTGGACGACCCGGTGTTCCTGCCGCCGGGCGATATGCCCGCCCGGATCTCCAGGCTCTGCGCCGCGACCGGGCAGCCGCCGCCGCAGGACCGGCCGGCCCTCGTGCGGTGCCTCCTCGACAGCCTCGCCGCCGCGTACGCGCGGGCCGTCGACGACGCCACCCGGCTCTCCGGCCGGGACGTCGACGTGGTCCACGTCGTCGGCGGCGGCAGCCTCAACACCCTGCTGTGCCGGCTCACCGCCCGGGCCACCGGCCGGCCGGTCGTCGCCGGTCCGGTCGAGGCGACGGCGCTCGGCAGCGCGCTCGTCCAGGCCCGAGCCGTCGGCACCCTCAGGGGCGACCTCGGCGACCTGCGGTCGCTGCTGCGGTCCGAGCCCCTCGCGCATTACGACCCCGACCACCATCCCGACCACCATCCCGACGACCATCCCGACGACCACCCCGACCACCCCGTCGAGCAGCCCGTGACCCACACCACCGGAAGGACGTCATGACCGAGCCCACCCGATCCTGGACCGCTGCGATGGTCGCCGCAGACGAGGACTTCGCCGGCGCCCCGCTGCTGCGCGGCGAGGTGACCCTCGAGGCCGGACACGGCGCCGTCGCCGCCGCCCGGCTGCTGGTGACCGCGCACGGCGTCGTGGAGGCGTACGTCGCGGGCGAGCGCGCGGACGACGACGTGCTGACCCCCGGCTGGTCGGCGTACGAGTGGCGGCTGCGGTACCGCGAGTACGACGTGACCGCGGCCGTCGCCCGCGCGGCCGCCGCGGACGATCCGATCGTCGTCGGCCTCGCGCTCGGGAACGGCTGGTACCGCGGCCGCCTCGGCTTCCTCGGCAGCACCGCGGTCTACGGCGACGAGCTCGCCGGGCTCGCCGAGCTCGAGGCGACCTTCGCCGACGGGCAGGTCCAGGTCGCCGGGACGGACACGTTCTGGCGGGCGCGGCCTTCGGCGACGACCGCGAACGACCTCTACGACGGGCAGACGATCGACGCCCGGCTCCGGGACGACGCGTGGCTGCGGCCGGACGCGGACCTGTCGACGAAGGCGGGATGGGTCGGCGTGCACGTCGTCGAGCGGGACCCGGCGACCCTCGTGCCGTACGTCGGGCCGGCCGTCCACCGGCAGGGCACCGTGGCCCCGCAGAAGATCTGGACCGCGCCGTCGGGCCGGACGCTCGTCGACTTCGGGCAGAACCTCGTCGGCTGGGTCCGGCTGCGGGTCCCTGCCGGAGCGGGCGAGCCGGGCACGACGGTCACCGTGCGGCACGCCGAGGTCCTCGAGGACGGTGAGCTGAGCACCCGCCCGCTGCGCACCGCCGAGGCCACCGACCGCTTCGTCCTCTCCGGCAACCGTGACAGGGACGACGTGTTCGAGCCGACGTTCACCTTCCACGGCTTACGGTACGCCGACCTCGACGGCTTCCCCGGCGAGGTCACGACGGACGCTGTCGAGGCGGTCGTCGTCCACTCCGACCTCGACCGGATCGGCACCTTCGAGTGCAGCGACCCGCTGCTGAACCGGCTCCACGAGAACGTCGTCTGGTCCCAGCGCGGCAACTTCCTCGACCTGCCGACGGACTGCCCCCAGCGTGACGAGCGGCTCGGCTGGACCGGTGACATCGCCGCCTTCGCGCCGACCGCGGCGTACCTGTTCGACGTCTCGGCGTTCCTCGGGGACTGGCTCCTCGACGTCGATGCCGAGCAGGCGGCCCGCGACGGTCTCGTCCCGCACGTCGTGCCGGACAACCTCAAGTACGACCCGCTGCCCGAGTTCTTCCCGAAGGCCGAGACGACCGCGATCTGGTCGGACGCCGCGGCGTGGGTGCCGTGGGCGCTGTGGCAGGCATACGGGGACCTCGACGCGCTGCGCCGGCAGTACCCGGCGCTGGCCGCGCACGCCCGCCGGGTCGCCACCCTGCTGTCACCGAACGGGCTCTGGGACACCGGGTTCCAGTTCGGCGACTGGCTCGACCCGACCGCGTCCGCCGCACGAGCCGTGGAACGCCAAGGCCGACACCGGCGTCGTCGCGACCGCCTGCGCCGCCCGCACGTTCGCGATCGCGGCACAGGTCGCCGAGGTCCTCGCAGACCCGGCCGACGCGGAGTCGTTCGCGGACCTCCGGGACAGGACCCGGGCCGCCTTCGTCGAGCACTACGTCGGCCCGGACGGCGCGATCCGCAGCGACTGCCAGACCGTGTACGCGCTCGCGATCGTCTTCGGCCTGCTCGACGACGCCCAGCGGGACTTCGCGGGCAAGCGCCTCGCGGACCTCGTGGACGACGCCGAGTACAAGGTGTCCACCGGCTTCGCGGGCACCCCGTTCGTCCTCGACGCGCTCACCGTGACCGGTCACCTCGACGTCGCCTACCGGATGCTCACCGAGCGCGAGCTGCCCGTCGTGGCTGTACCCGGTGACGATGGGCGCGACGACGACCTGGGAGCGCTGGGACTCCATGCTCCCCGACGGAAGCGTCAACCCCGGCCAGATGACGAGCTTCAACCACTACGCCCTCGGCGCCGTCGCGGACTGGATGCACCGCACCATCGGCGGCATCGCCCCGCTCGAGCCCGGCTACTCGACGGTCCTCGTCGCGCCCCGGCCCGGCGGCGGCATCACGTGGGCCAAGGCCACGCTGCGCACCCCGCACGGCGAGGTCCGGGTCTCCTGGTCACTCGCGGACGACGGGTCCGTCGACCTCGACGTCGAGGCGCCGGACGGCGTCGAGGTCGTCGTCGACCGGCCGTAGCCGGACGCGGCCCGGGCCTTGGCGTCACGCCGGCGGGACCGCTCGGCGTCCCGCGTACCGGCCGGGCCGCGGACGACGTCGAGCACCGTGGCGGCCTCCTCGCCGTCCCGGCCGCGCCAGGCGACGTGCTGGTCGGGGCGGGGGCGGACGAGGACGAGCGGGAACCCGGTCGGCGTGTCGACGGCGTCCGGTGGCACCTCGACGACGACGAGCGTGAACCACGGGCCGAGGGCGTCGTAGAGGGCCCGGCCGTCGGCCAGCCACCGGCTCGCCGAGCTCGTCCGGGCCGCCGGCGACCACGTCGGCACGGGGTTCCTGGCCACCCGGTTCCTGCTACCCGTGCTCGCCGACTCCGGTCATCTCGACGTCGCCCACGACGTCCTCCTGCAGGACACCGAGCCGTCGTGGCTGACGATGATCGAGCGTGGTGCGACGACGGTCCGGGAGCACTGGGACGGCGCCCGCGCCGACGGCACAGCACACGACTCCCTCAACCACTACTCCGAGGGCGCGGTGGTCGGGTGGGAGCTGGACGCTGTCGGGGACCTCGTGCTCGACGTCACGGTCCCGGCAGGGACGCGGGCCGAGGTCGTGCTGCCTGACGGCCGGTCCGACCAGGCAGGTCCGGGGAGGCACAGGCTCCGCTGCCGCCTGCGGAAGCCGGTGACGGCGTGATCCAGGCTCACGCGACCGGCTCGAGGGCCGCCCGCTGCTCCGGGGCCTCGACGACGGCTGCCGCCCGCCCGGCCTTGCGGGCCCGGCGCCGCTCGAGGTCCTCCGCGCTGGGCAGCGACAGTCGGACGACCTTCCACCACGCGGAGGCGACCTGCTTCGGCAGCGGGCCGCTGACGTACGTCAGCGCGTAGCGCTCGAAGAGCTCCTGCACCCGCGGCGCGATCTCCTGGTACCGGTTGCTCGGCAGGTCCGGGAAGAGGTGGTGCTCGACCTGGTAGCTGAGGTTGCCGGTCATCACGTGCATGAACCTGCCGCCGCTGATGTTCGCCGAGCCGATCATCTGGCGCAGGTACCACTGGCCCTTGGTCTCGCCGTCGATGCTCGTCGTGGTGAAGGTCTCGACACCGGACGGGAAGTGGCCGCACATGATGACCGAGTGCGTCCAGATGTTGCGCACGACGTTCGCCGTGGCGTTGGCGGCCAGCGTCGGCACGAATGACGGGCCGGACAGCGCCGGGTGGATCACGTAGTCGCGCAGCACCTGCTTGCGGATCTTGCCGAGCACCTTCTTCGCCTTCGTGCGGAACTCGCCCTTGTCCGCCCGCCCGGCGGCCACCTTGCCGATCTCGAGGTCGTACGCGGCGATGCCGTACTCGAAGACGAGCATGTTGAGGAAGTTCCACAACGGCTGGCCGAGGTACGCCGGCGTCCATGGCTGGTCCTCGTCGACCCGCATGATCCCGTAGCCGAGGTCGTTGTCCTTGCCGAGGACGTTCGTGTACGTGTGGTGCAACTCGTTGTGCGAGTGCTTCCACAGCTCGGCCGGGCTGACATTGTCCCACTCCCACGTCGCCGAGTGGATCTTGGGGTCGCGCATCCAGTCCCACTGCCCGTGCAGCACGTTGTGGCCGATCTCCATGTTCTCGAGGATCTTGGCGATGCTCAGGCCGATCGTGCCGACGACCCAGGCGGGCGGGAAGAGCGAGGCGAGCAGGACGGCGCGGCTGCCGAGCTCGAGCCGGCGCTGGGTCTTGATCATGGTGCGGATGTAGTCGGCGTCGCGCTGGCCACGGCTGCTCACGACCTCCTCGCGGAGGGCGTCGAGCGCGCGGCCCAGCTCCTCGACGTCCTCGTCGGTCAGGTGCCCGACGGGGTTGACGGGCTTGTGCTGCAGTGCGGTCACGGGGTCCTCCGGACTGGTGGGTCAGATACGTCAATCGGGTTAGAGGTCAAATCGGTCAGGTGGGTCAGATCGGTCAGGTGGGTCAGATTGGACAGCTGGGTCAGCTGGTCGGCTGGGTCAGGTGTCGGGTCGGTCGGTGGGTGCCGGTCAGGCGTCGAGGGAGCACGGGCCGGCGGCCGCGCTGATGCAGGTCTGGACGAGCGCGGGGTGGTCGGGGGTCGCGCTGGTCAGCGCGCCGTTGCGCACGTCACGGACAGAGCCGTCGGTGAGCGGGACGACGCAGCCGAAGCAGATGCCCATCCGGCAGCCCGACGGCAGCAGCACCCCGGCGGCGTCGCCGGCGTCGAGCAGGGTCCTCGCGCCGTCCGCCTCGACGGTGACGGCGGCCCGCCCGTAGGTCACCGTGCCGCCGGTGCCGGGCTCGGCGCGGACGGCGCGAAACCGCTCGGTGTGCAGCCGGTGCGCCCAGCCCTGCGCCCGCGCGGCCGCGCCGATCTCGTCGAGCAGCCCGTTCGGGCCGCACGCCCAGGTTTCGCGCTCGGCGAGGTCGGGCACGAGGCCGGCGAGCGCGGCGGCGGTGAGCCGGCCGGACGTCGCCGTGTGCCGCTCGACGAGTCGCAGCCGGCCCTGCGCGTCCCAGGCCCGCAGCTCGTCGGCGAACAGGACGTCGTCCGCGGTCCGCGCAGAGTGCACGAGGACGGCGTCGGGCAGGTCGGCGAGCCGGGTGCGGAGCATGCCGACGACAGGAGTGAGGCCGGTGCCGGCCGTCACGAAGAGCGCCTTGGCGGGCGCGGTGTCCGGGAGGGTGAAGACGCCGTCCGGACCGTCCATCTCGACGAGCGCGCCGGGTCGCAGGGCCTTCAGGTGCGCGCTGACCGTGCCGCCGTCGAGCGCTCCGACGGTCACCGAGAGGGTGCCGTCGGGCTGCTGCGGGCCGGTCAGCGAGTAGGAGCGCCACAGCCGGACGCCGTCGACGTCGATGCCGAGCCGGACATACTGGCCGGGTCGGTGCCCGGGCCAGTGGAAGGCGGGGCGCAGCACGAGCGTCGTCGCCCGCGCGGTCTCGGGCCGGACGGCGACGACCCGGGCGCGCCGGGCGCCGGGGCGCATCGGGGCCACGAGGTCGAGGTAGTCGGCCGGGACGAGGGGCGTGCACAGCGCCTCCGCCACCCGACCGAGGGTGCGGGACAGGGTGCGCGGCCGCATTGTCGTACTCTCCACGACAGCCAGTCTTCGTGATCGGTTGAGCTAAACTCTCACCTCGCAGACGTGGAACCAACCCGGCTCTTTGTTCGTCACGAACAGTCCAGGCGTCAGTCGGGTGGGGGAGGGATTCGGTTGGACGGCGTGCCCGACCAGGGCGGCCCGGAGCAGGGCGGGCTCGAGCGGGGCGGGCTCGACCAGGGCCTCGCGCTCGACCCGGCCCTCGTGAGCGCGCTGCGGGAGCGGCTGCTGGACGTCGGCCGCCGGACGATCGACGCGCTCACCTCGGGTGTCCCCGAGTACGGCGACCGACTCAGCGGCGACCGGCTGAGCACCGACCTGCGCGAGACGCTCGAGAGCTCGGTCCGGCTCGCGCTCGGCGGCTTCCTCACGCTCGCCGAGCAGTCCGAGAGCGGGGACGCCGGCACGCCGCTGCGCCCGGTCCTCGACGCGGCCTATGCGCTCGGCCGGGGCGAGGCGCGCTCCGGGCGCACGATGGCGGCCCTGCTCGCGGCTTACCGGGTCGGCGCTCGGGTCGCGTGGCGCGAGTGGGCCGCGCTCAGTGTCGAGCTCGGGATCGACCCGCGCACGCTCGCCCGGTTCGCCGAGCTGGTCTTCGCGTACATCGACGCCTTGTCCGCGTCGAGCGTCACCGGGCACAGCGACGAGCTCGCGGTCTCCGGGCGGGTCCGGGAGCAGTACCGCGAGCGGCTCGCGCGCGCGATCCTCGCGGGCGAGCCCGAGCACCAGCTCGTCCCGCTCGCGGTGCGCGCCGAGTGGGACCCGCCCGAGACGCTGACCGCGGTCGTGCTGCCCCCGGCGCAGGCACGCTTCGCCCAGCCCTTCCTGCCACCCGGGACGCTGTACGTCCCCGCGGACGTCGCACGGATCGGCGCCGACGGCACTCCCGACCCGGACGGCGAGCTCGACGTGCTCCTCGTGCCGGGCGGCGCGACCGGGCGGCGCGCCCTGCTCGACGTCCTCCGCGACCGGCCGGCCGTGGTCGGGCCGGACCGGCCGTGGACGGCGGCAGCAGCCTCGCTCGTGCGGGCCGCGCGGCTGCTCGGCCTGCGCGGGCTGGGGCGTGGGGTCCACGACACCGAGGAACACCTCACCGAGCTCGTGCTCGGCGCCGACGCCGACGCGCTGCGCGACCTGCGTGCCAGGGTGCTCGCCCCGCTCGACGACCTGCGCCCGGACACCCGGGAGCGCCTCACCGAGACGCTGCGCTCCTGGCTGCTGCATCGCGGGCGCCGGGAGGCCGTGGCCGCCGAGCTCGTCGTCCACCCGCAGACGGTGCGCTACCGGATGACCCAGCTGCGCCGGCTGTTCGGGGAGGCGCTGACCGACCCCGAGCGCCTGCTCGCGCTCACCGTGGCCCTGGGGGCGCCGGAGCGGGCCTGAACCTCACGCGAGCAGGCTCGGCTCAGCCGAACAGGGCGGCGCCGTTCGTCGTCGCGATCTCGCCGAGCCGGTAGGCGCTGGGCTTCACGGTGCGCTCCATCGTCGTGCGGTCGACGGCGACGAGCCCGAACGTCGGGCGGTAGCCGAAGATCCACTCGAGGTTGTCGAGGAGGGTCTAGTAGGTGTAGCCGCGGACGTCGACCCCGTCGCGCAGGCAGTCCCCGAGGCCGCGCAGCGCCGCCTCGACGAACGCGGCGCGCTGCGTGTCGTCCGCGGTCGACAGGCCGTTCTCGGTGACGACGACCGGGGCGCCGCTGACCGCCGCCGCGTTCCGGACGGCGTGCGCGAGGCCGAGCGGGTAGAGCTCGTCGCCCATCTGGTTCGTGTCGACGCCGGGCGCGGGGGTGACGAGGCGTCGGCGTCGACGACGTGCCGGCCGTAGTTCTGGACGCCGACGAAGTCGTCGCCGCGGGACAGCTCGAGGAAGCGGTCGTTGACCATGTGCTGCAGTCCTGCGGCGCGCCGCTCACCCGCCGGGCACCGACTGGACGTCGGTCAGCGCGAGGGTCCAGCCGACCGGCAGGTCGGGCCGGACGGCCTTGATCGCCGTCGTGCCGGCGCGGTGCGCCGCCGCCTTGGTCTCGAACCCCTTGTCGGACATCGTGAGCTGGAAGGGTGCGACCCGGTCCGGGGTGACGCCGAGCGCCGTCGCGGCGGGGGCCCACGGGATCGGCCTGCGGGATCGGCCTGCGGCGGCCTACCGGCGCTGCCGTTGGATGGAAGGCAGGCTTCCGGTCCGCGGCCGACGGGTCAGGCTCGGACCGGTGGCCGTCGTCTCGGGACGACGGCCCGACGACACGGTGGCCCGACGACACGGTGGCCCGACGACACGGCCCGACGACAATGGGCCCGACGACAAGGACGGACGACGAGGACGGAGATCCGGGATGACCCAGGACGGGATGACCCAGGGGTGGGCCGGCCCGCCGCGGTTCCTTCCGCCGCCCCCGGCGGTGCCGCGCGCGGACAGCGTCCGGCACATCGGCGGGGCGACGTACGCGGTGGTCCCCGGGTACCGCCCGCTCCAGCTCGACGTCTGGGTGCCGCCCGCGCCCGATCCGGGCGCGGCGGCGGACCCGGTGGCAGCCCCGGCCGTCCGGCCGCCGCTCGTCGTCTGGATCCACGGCGGCGCCTGGCTCTTCGGCGACCGGCGGTACCTGCCCGAGACGCTCCGCCCGGACAGCCTCTTCGAAGCGCTCGTCGCGGCCGGGCTCGCCGTCGCGACGATCGACTACCGGCACTCCCGGGAGGCGCCGTTCCCCGCCCAGCTCCACGACGCGAAGGCGGCCGTGCGCTGGCTGCGGGCCCACGCCGACGACCTCGGCGTCGACACGTCGCGGGTCGGGGTGTGGGGCGAGTCCGCGGGGGGCCACCTCGCCGCGCTCGTCGCGTTGACGGGCGACGGCGCGGGCGGGGCGTCCGGTCTCGACCTCGAGGGTGCCGCCGGCGTCGTCGGACCGTCGACCCGGGTGGACGTCGCGGTCGACTGGTACGGCGTCAACGACCTGGCGACGATGCCGCGACCCGGGTCGCCGCCCGAGATCGCCGCGACGCTGCCTCCCGACGCGCAGGTCCCGCCGGAGGACGTCCTGCTCGCCGGAGCCGCGCCGGGAGCCCGCGAGGCCGCCAGTCCCGTCGCCCACGTCGGCCCGCACGCGCCGCCGTTCCTCCTCGTCCACGGCACCGCCGACGGGATCGTCCCTCCGGCACAGTCGCAGGTGCTCGCCGAGCGGCTCACCGCCGCCGGGGGGTCCGTCGAGCTCGCCCTCGTCGACGACGCGGACCACGTCTTCCGCGGGCACGACGACGTCGACGCGCTCGTCACGCGGTCCGTGGCGTTCCTCGCCCGGCACCTGGTCG
Source organism: uncultured Actinomycetota bacterium (assembly GCA_963750565.1). Taxonomy (GTDB): domain Bacteria; phylum Actinomycetota; class Actinomycetes; order Actinomycetales; family Kineosporiaceae; genus R-H-3. The sequence continues at coordinate 223,466 of CAVVRA010000007.1, forward strand.
CCCGTCCGCGCTGACCGGCACGTTCACCAACCCGTCGTCCGCGGCGTCGCGGCCGGCGACCCCTTCGGCGGCCGGGCCGGGGACCGACTTCCGGATGGCGACGAGCAGCTTCCGGCGGCCGTCGCGGGCGCGGGCTCGCCGGCGGGGGCGTCGGCATCGTGGTGGTCCGGACGGTCGGCCGGACGGTCGTCCGACCGGCGCGTGGTAGGACGCCGCGCGGGTCGACGCGTCGGGCTTCGACCCGTCGCCGCTCCTCGCGGACGGCACCTGGTACTGCACCCGGCGCAGCCTCGTCACCGGGCCGGCTCGGGTCGCCCCGGCCCGGTCGTCCAGGGCGAGCTCGACCCGGTGAACGGGCGCACTCCCCCCGGGGCCTCGTGCCGATCCCCCGGACGCAGGCGGTTCTGCTCCAACGACATCGAGGGCCCGCACCTGTACACGATCGGGGGCACCCATCACCCCGCTCTGCGCGGAGGGCGGCACCGTCGCCGGCCACATGCAGACCGTTGCGGGGAGCGACTCGCCTCGGGCCGTTCGGGCCTGCGCGGCGCAACCCCGCCCTCACCCACACCGGACCCCACCCGGACCCACCCGGCGCCTTCTCGCACGGGCTGCCCATGGCCATCGGGTGCTTCTCGGTGCCGAGCATCTCTCGGTAGCCGTCGTTGTAGATCATGACGAGGTCGGGGCCCACGTGACGAGCATCGGGAAGCGGGTGCTGAAGCAGAGGTCGACGGCGGCGGGCAGCGGCTGCGGCCACGATGCGGGGTCGCCGAGCCAGGTCGCCGGCCAGTCGACGTCACAGGCGGCGTCACCGCTGACGGACCCGGCCGTCACCTCGGCGAACCATCCCGGGAGCATGTCGCCCACGGTAACGAGCACGCGAGCGGCCGATCCAGCCGCCCGGTCCGCCGGAGTCGTCCGGATCGTGGCGCGGTGTGACGAGCGCGGTGTGACGTCCGCGGTGTGACGTCCGCGGTGTGACGGGCGCGGTCTGACGGGCGCGGTGCGATGAGCGCGGTGTGACGTCCGCGACACCCGGACCCGCGCCCTCCGTCGTCGCCGCCATCCGGGCGGCCGGGCGCGACCCGCCCGGGCCTCGGGATCCGCCCCGACGTGCGACGCGTCGCCGCCGGACCGCGTACGGCCCCCGCGAGGGCTTCCGCTGCGAGCGAACAGACAACGGCGCAACGGGCCCTCGCGGAACACGAAAGTCCTGGTCACCGTTGGTCGAAGCACGGGTATCGGCGAGGTCTCACGCCATGGCCGTGGGGTGAGGTCTGTCGGTACCCGCAGATAGCATCGACAAGGTCAGCCGCCGGACCTCCGTCCGCGGCCCGACCGCACGCGAGGAGCGCAGATGTTCGAGAGGTTCACCGACCGCGCCCGCCGTGTCGTCGTCCTGGCCCAGGAGGAGGCCAGGATGCTCAACCACAACTACATCGGGACCGAGCACATCCTGCTCGGCCTGATCCACGAGGGCGAAGGCGTCGCGGCCAAGGCGCTCGAGTCGCTCGGCATCTCGCTCGACGCCGTGCGCGAGCAGGTCCAGGAGATCATCGGTCAGGGCCAGCAGGCTCCCGTCCGGCCACATCCCCTTCACGCCCGCGGGCCAAGAAGGTCCTTGAGCTGTCCCTGCGCGAGGCGCTCCAGCTCGGTCACAACTACATCGGGACCGAGCACATCCTGCTCGGCCTCATCCGCGAGGGCGAGGGCGTCGCCGCGCAGGTGCTCGTCAAGCTCGGCGCCGACCTCAACCGGGTCCGCCAGCAGGTCATCCAGCTGCTGTCCGGCTACCAGGGCAAGGAGCCGGCGACCACCGGCGGCGCCGCAGGAGGGCACGCCGTCCGGGTCGCTCGTGCTCGACCAGTTCGGTCGCAACCTCACGCAGGCCGGCCCGCGAGGGCAAGCTCGACCCGGTCATCGGGCGCGAGAAGGAGATCGAGCGGGTCATGCAGGTGCTGTCCCGCCGGACCAAGAACAACCCGGTCCTCATCGGCGAGCCCGGCGTCGGCAAGACCGCCGTCGTCGAGGGCCTGTCCCAGGCCATCGTGCGCGGCGAGGTGCCCGAGACGCTCAAGGACAAGCAGCTCTACACGCCTCGACCTCGGCGCGCTGGTCGCCGGCTCCCGCTACCGCGGTGACTTCGAGGAGCGGCTGAAGAAGGTCCTCAAGGAGATCCGCACCCGCGGCGACATCATCCTGTTCATCGACGAGATCCACACCCTCGTCGGGGCCGGGGCCGCCGAGGGCGCGATCGACGCCGCGAGCATCCTCAAGCCGATGCTGGCCCGTGGCGAGCTGCAGACGATCGGCGCGACCACGCTCGACGAGTACCGCAAGCACGTCGAGAAGGACCCGGCCCTCGAGCGGCGCTTCCAGCCGATCCAGGTGCAGGAGCCGACGCTGGCGCACACGATCGAGATCCTCAAGGGTCTGCGCGACCGGTACGAGGCGCACCACCGGGTCTCGATCACGGACGCCGCGCTCGTCGCCGCGGCGACGCTGGCCGACCGCTACGTCAACGACCGGTTCCTGCCGGACAAGGCGATCGACCTCATCGACGAGGCCGGCGCGCGGCTGCGCATCCGCCGGATGACGGCTCCGCCGGACCTGCGCGAGTTCGACGAGAAGATCGCCCAGACCCGCCGCGAGAAGGAGTCGCGCGATCGACGCGCAGGACTTCGAGAAGGCCGCCGTCGCTGCGCGACACCGAGAAGAAGCTTCTCGCGGCGAAGGCCGAGCGTGAGAAGCAGTGGAAGGCCGGCGACATGGACGTCGTCGCCGAGGTCGACGAGGAGCTCATCGCCGAGGTGCTCGCCACGGCGACCGGCATCCCGGTCTTCAAGCTCACCGAGGAGGAGTCCGCCCGCCTGCTCCGCATGGAGGACGAGCTCCACAAGCGGATCATCGGCCAGAACGACGCGATCAAGGCTCTGTCGCAGGCCATCCGGCGCACCCGGGCCGGCCTCAAGGACCCGAAGCGTCCCGGCGGCTCGTTCATCTTCGCCGGCCCCACCGGCGTCGGGAAGACCGAGCTCGCCAAGGCGCTCGCGGAGTTCCTCTTCGGCGACGAGGACGCGCTGATCCAGCTCGACATGAGCGAGTTCTCCGAGAAGCACACCGTCTCGCGGCTGTTCGGCTCCCCGCCCGGCTACGTCGGGTACGAGGAGGGCGGCCAGCTCACCGAGAAGGTGCGGCGCAAGCCGTTCTCCGTGGTCCTCTTCGACGAGGTCGAGAAGGCCCACCCGGACATCTTCAACTCGCTGCTGCAGATCCTCGAGGACGGTCGGCTGACCGACAGCCAGGGCCGCGTCGGTCGACTTCAAGAACACCGTCATCATCATGACGACGAACCTCGGCACGCGGGACATCGCCAAGGGCGTCCAGATGGGCTTCCAGGCCGGCGCGCGACACCAAGACCGGCTACGAGCGGATGAAGGCCAAGGTCAACGACGAGCTCAAGCAGCACTTCCGGCCGGAGTTCCTCAACCGGGTCGACGACACGATCGTCTTCCCGCAGCTGTCGCAGGACGAGATCATCCAGATCGTCGACCTGATGATCGCCAAGGTCGACGAGCGGCTCCGCGACAAGGACATGGGCATCGAGCTCACCCAGGCCGCCAAGGTGCTGCCTCGCGACGCAAGGGCTACGACCCGGTTCTCGGTGCCCGGCCGCTGCGCCGGACGATCCAGCGCGACATCGAGGACTCGCTGTCCGAGAAGATCCTCTACGGCGAGCTCAAGCCGGGCCAGATCGTCCTGGTCGACATCGAGGGCGAGGCCGAGCGGGCCGTGTTCACCTTCAAGGGTGCGACCCGCTCCACGGTGCCCGACGTCCCGCCGGTCGAGGCGACCGCTGCGCCCGCGGTCGACGACGGCCCCCTCGGCGCCACCGAGGCCGGCTAACCGTCCGGGTGCACTGCTGAGGCAACACGACACGGCCCCCGCTTCCCTCCGGGAGCGGGGGCCCTGCCCGATTGCGCGGCCGGTCCCTGCGGGCCCGGTCGTTACAGGGCTCAGGTCCGCACGGTCAGGGCGACACGGTCGTGGCGAGCGAGGGCCCGCCGCCGCGCTCGCCGCGGCGGGGGACCGGTCGCCGACCGGGCTGCACTTGCGCGAGCGGGAGCTCCTCACCGCGGCCGGCTGACCCGCCGGGCGGTGCTCTCAGCCGGCCGGTGGAGGCGGCCAGCGCTGGCCGCCGAGCTCGCGCGAGACGGTCTGGGCGACCGTCCGCAGCGCGTCGAGCGCGGCTGGCACCGCGGGCCACTCGCTGCTCGGGACGACGAGGCCGATCGCGCCGACAACCTCGTCCGCGGCATCCACGAGAGGCGCGGCGACGCCGCACTCGCCGAGGACGGCCTCCTCGGTCTCGGTGGCCAGCCCGGAGAGCCGGACGCCGTCGAGCTGGGCCTTGAGCGCCCCCGCGTCGATGATCGTCTCGCCGGTCATGCTCCGCCGCCCGGTCTCGCCGGCGAGCACCTCCGCGCACGCCGCGGCATCGAACGCGAGCATCGCCTTACCGAGCGCGCTCGCGTGCGCCGGGATGACGATGCCGACCTCCGGCATCTGCAGCGCGCCGTCCGGTCGCGGTGCGTGGTGGACGACGACGACGTCGGTGAGCAGGAGAACCCCGGTGCGCACGGCGAAACCGGTGCGGCGGGCGAGGTCGTCCGCGCGGCTCGCGACCCGGGACCGCAGGTCGAGGGTGTCGAGGTAGACGTTGCCGAGCCGCAGGGTTGCCGGCCCGAGCCGGTAGCGGCCCGAGTCGCGCTCCTGGAGGACCATGCCGTGCGCGAGCAGGGTGCGGACGATCCCGTGCACCGTCGACGGCGGCAGCTCGAGTCGGGCGGCGAGCTCGCCGAGGCTCATCCGTCGCGCGCCCTGCAGGGCGGTGAGGATGCGCAGGGCGCGGTCGACGGACTGGATCACCCGGGTCACCTTCCTGCCGCGCGGCGCGCTGCCCCGAAACGGCCCGCTCGCCGAACGACGTACGAATTCTCGCGGCATCCCCTTGTGCTCGTCGAATCAGGCGCGTAACTTCCGATCTACATTCGACATTGTCGAACGGCTTTCGGTCAATGATCCAACCCCGCCCTGCCGCCCCATCCTGTCCCGCGTCCGGCCCCGGCCCGCGCCGTCGGCCCGGGTGCGGCGTCACGCTCACACCCACTGGCTCAGCACCGTCGCGGAAGGCCCTTCCGGGGCCCACGCCGCGACCCTCGGGAGGACGACATGGACGAGCCGACGATGGCTCAGAAGCTCACGGCAGAGGTGCTCGGCACCGCGTTCCTCGTGTTCATCGGCGCCGGGTCGGTGCCGGCGACGATCATCCTCAACGGTGACGCCCCATTCACGATGGCCGACCTCGGAGTCATCTCGATGGCCTTCGCGACCGTCATCGTCGCAGCCGTCTACGCGCTCGGCCACGTCTCGGGCTGCCACATCAACCCCGCGGTCACTCTCGGCCTCGCAGCCACCGGCAAGTTCCCCTGGGCCCAGGTGCCGCAGTACATCACCGCGCAGGTCGCGGGCGCCGTCGCCGGCGCGTTCGCGATCTGGGGGGTCCTCGGCCCGGCGGCGAGCGACGCCGGCCTCGGCGTCGCGACGTACACCGATGCCGGCCGCGGCTTCACGGGAGAGCTCATCGGCACGTTCATGCTCGTCTTCACGGTCTTCGGGGTCATCCACCGCAAGGCGCAGGGCGCGTTCGCCGGGCTCGCGATCGGCTTCGTCGTCTTCGCCATCATCATCCCGGTCGGGCCGGCGTCCGGCGCCGCGATCAACCCGGCCCGCGAGCTCGGTCCGATGCTCGTCAACACCCTGCTCGGCGGCGACGTGAACTGGTCCCAGCTGCCGGTCTACCTCGTCGCCGAGGTCGTCGGCGGGCTGCTCGGCGCGTTCGCCTATGTCGCGGTGTCGCGGACCCGCGTCGACGAGAAGGTTCCCGTCGCCGCCTGACGCACCTGCGGACGACAACCCGGCACCGCGCCGGTAGGAGTGTCACTCACGGATCCCAGGAGGAGCTGTCGATGAAGAAGCTCATCAACGCCCCGGGCGACGTCGTCGCCGAGGCCCTGCACGGCGTCGCCGCCGCCCACCCGGAGCTGCGCGTCGACCACCAGCACAAGATCGTCTACCGCGGCGACGCCCCGCGGCAGGGCAAGGTCGGTCTCGTCTCCGGCGGCGGCTCGGGGCACGAGCCGCTGCACGGCGGCTTCGTCGGCCCCGGCATGCTCGACGCCGCGTGCGCCGGTGAGGTGTTCACCTCGCCGGTGCCCGGACCAGATGCTCGAGGCGACGAAGAACGTCGACGGCGGCGCCGGCGTCCTGCACATCGTGAAGAACTACACCGGCGACGTCATGAACTTCGAGATGGCCGCCGAGCTCGCGGCGGCGGAGACCGGCGTCGACGTCGTCTCGGTCGTCACCGACGACGACGTCGCGGTCCAGGACAGCCTCTACACGGCGGGCCGGCGCGGCGTCGGCGTCACGGTGCTGCGTGGAGAAGATCGCCGGGGCGCGCCGCCGAGGAGGGCCGCAGCCCTCGCCGAGGTCGCCGACGTCGCCCGGCGGGTCAACGCGAACGGCCGCAGCATGGGCATGGCCCTGACGTCGTGCACCGTCCCGGCGGCCGGGCAGCCCGACCGTTCGACCTGCCCGAGGCCGAGATGGAGATCGGCATCGGGATCCACGGCGAGCCCGGCCGGCGGCGGGTCCCGCTCGCACCGGCGCAGCGAGGTCGCCGAGATGCTCGTCGAGCCGATCCTCGCCGACCTGGACTTCACCGGCGGCGACGGCGTGATCGTGCTTCGTCAACGGGATGGGCGGCACCCCGCTGCATCGAGCTGTACCTGATGTACAACGAGGTCGCCGACGCTCCTGGAGAAGGCCGGCGTCGGCGTCGCCCGCTCGCTCGTCGGCCCGTACATCACCAGCCTCGACATGGCCGGCTGCTCGGTCACCCTGCTCAGGGTCGACGACGAGCTGCTGCGCCTCTGGGACGCCCCGGTGCGCACGCCGGCGCTGCGCTGGGGAGTGTGAGGCGATGCCGGAGAGCGGTGCTCGACGTCGCGCGATCGACGTCGCGGCGCTCGAGCGCTGGGTCCGCGAGTTCGCCCGGGTCGTCGCCGAGAACGCGACCGAGCTCACCGCAGCTCGACGCCGCGATCGGCGACGCCGACCACGGCGCGAACATGGACCGCGGCATGACGGCCGTCGTCGCCGCGCTCGACGAGGCGCCGCTGCCGGCACCCGGCGACCGGCGGCCGGCTGCTCAAGCAGCGTCGGGATGACGCTCGTGAGCACGGTCGGCGGGGCGAGCGGCCCGCTGTACGGCACGTTCTTCCTGCGGATGGCGACGGCGGCCGGGCGACGTCGGCGTCGCTCGACGCGGCGACGCCTTCGCCACGGCGCTGCGCGCCGGGCTCGACGGCGTCGTCGCGCGCGGCAAGGCCGAGGCGGGCGACAAGACGATGTTCGACGCGCTCGCCCCCGCCTGCGAGGCGCTCGACGAGGCGCTCGCCGGCGGTGCCACGCTCGCCGACGCCCTCGCCGCGGCGTCCGCGGCCGCCGACGCCGGGCGCGACGCGACGACGCCGATGCTCGCCCGCAAGGGCCGCGCCAGCTACCTCGGCGAGCGCAGCGTCGGCCACCAGGACCCGGGCGCCACCTCGGCCGCGCTGCTCGTCCGGGCCGCCGCGGCCACCCTGGGCCGGGGCTGACGGCGCGGCCGCGGACGGACCGCATCGAGACCGTCGAGACAGGGAGGGGCCCGCCGTGGTCGGCATCGTCGTCGTCTCGCACAGCCGCGCGCTCGCGCGGGCCGCGGTCGCGCTCGCCGAGGAGATGGTGCACGGCAAGGCGGTCCGGATCGCGGTCGCCGCGGGCCTCGACGAGCGGACCTTCGGCACCGACGCCGTCGAGATCATGTCGGCGATCGAGCGCGGCGGACGACGGGGACGGCGTCGTCGTCGCTCATGGACCTCGGCAGCGCGGTGCTCTCCGCCGAGCTCGCGCTCGACCTGCTCGACGACGACGCGCGGTCCCGGGTCGTCCTGTGCCCGGCCCCGCTCGTCGAGGGGCTCGTCGTCGCGGCGGTCGCGGCGGCCGGCGGAGCCGTCCCGGGACGAGGTGGCGGCCGAGGCCGCGGCGGCGCTGGCCGGCAAGCAGTCCCACCTCGGGACACCGCCTGACCTGGGCGCCCGGCGCACCGCCCACGGCGTCCGCGGGGCGGGACCGGACACCGCGCCGTCCGACGCCCTCGTCGGCACGTTCACGGTGACGATCCCGCACGGGCTGCATGCCCGCCCGGCGGCGCGGCTCGTCCAGGAGGTGCGCACCCTCGACGCGACCGTGCTGCTGCGCAACCTCACGACGGAGTCCGGGCCGGTACCGGCGTCCTCGCTGTCGAAGGTCGCGACCCTCGGCGCCCTGGACGGCCACGAGGTCGAGGTGAGGGTCTCCGGCGGCCAGGCCCGCGAGGCGCTCGACCACGTGCTCGCGCTCGCCCGGCGCGGCTTCGACGAAGGCCCGGCCGCCGCCTCGTCCTCTGGTGCGAAGCGCCGGGACCGCGCGCGTGTCGACCGGACCCACCCGCCGGAGGGCGAAGGGGCGGCGGCCGTCGGGCTGGCGGGGCTGCCCGCCTCGCCGGGGATCGGGGTCGGCCCGGTGCACCGGCTCTCGTCGTCCGCGATCGAGGTGCCCGACGCGCGCACCGACGACCCGGCGGCGGACTGGCGCCGGCTGCGGGAAGCGCTCGCCGCCGTCCGGCGGGAGATCCAGCGGGTCCGGGTCCGCACGGCCCGGGAGGTCGGCGAGGCGGACGCGGCGATCTTCGACGCGCACCTGCTCCTGCTCGACGACACGGTGCTTCTCGGCGACGTCCGGGCCCGGGTGGAGGCCGGACAGGGCGCCGCCCCGGCGTGGGCCGCCGCGGTGACCCAGGCCGAGGCCGAGCTCGCAGGCGTGCCCGACCCGTACATCCGGGCACGGGCCGCCGACGTCCGGGCGGTCGGCGACCAGGTGCTGCGGACGCTGCTCAGTGCCTCGGCGGCCGTCGTCGCCGGCCGCGGTGTCGTCGTGGCCGGCGACCTCACCCCGGCGGAGGCCGCCGACCTCGACGGTTCCCGGGTCGACGCCGTCGTCCTCGCCTTCGGCAGCCCGACGGCGCACAGCGCGATCCTCGCGCGCGCCAAGGGCATCCCCGCGGTCGTCGGGGCGGGTCCGGCCGTGCTCGAGCTCGCCGAGGGGACGACGCTCGCCGTCGACGGCGCCACGGGCGAGCTCGTCGCAGACCCCGGACCCGATGTCCTGCAACGGTTCCACGACCGCGCCGCGAGCGTGGCCCGGCGCCGGGCGGCCGCCCTCGAGCAGGCGGCGGTCCCGGCGACGACCCGGGACGGGGTCGGCGTCCTCGTCGCGGCGAACCTCGGTTCGCTCGACGACGCGCACGCCGCCGCGGTGTCCGGTGCGGATGGTGCGGGGCTCGTCCGCACCGAGTTCCTCTTCCTGGGCCGGGCCCGTCCGCCCGGCGTCGAGGAGCAGGAGAAGGCGTACCTCGACCTCGCGGAGGCGCTGGGCGGCAAACGCATCACCCTGCGCACCCTCGACGTCGGGGGTGACAAGCCGCTGGACTACGTGCCGGTGCCGCAGGAGGCCAACCCGTTCCTCGGGCTGCGCGGGCTGCGGCTGTCGCTCGCCCGGCCGGGGCTGCTCGCCGACCAGCTGCTCGCCGTCGTCCGGGTCGCGCACGTGACGCCCGTCAGCCTCATGTTCCCCATGGTGAGCACCCTCGACGAGCTCGTCGCGGCGCGCGCGATGGTGGACGCCGCGATCGCGGCCGAGGGCCGCGGCGTCCCGCCGGGACTCGAGGTCGGGATCATGGTCGAGGTGCCCGCCGTCGCGCTCAAGGCCGCGGCGTTCGCCCCGCACGTCGACTTCTTCTCCGTCGGGACGAACGACCTGACCCAGTACGCGCTCGCTGCCGAACGGGGCAACGAGGCCGTCGCCGCGGTCGGCGACCCGTTCGACCCCGGCGTTCTCGCCCTCGTCGGGGCGCTGTGCCGTGGCGCGGGGGACCGGCTCGTCGCCGTCTGCGGGGAGCTCGCCGCGGACGAGCGAGCGGCAGGCCTGCTCCTCGGGCTCGGCGTCCGGGAGCTGTCGGTCGCGCCGCCGGCGGTGCCGGACGTCAAGCAGGCGGTCCGGGCCGTGGACGTCCGCTCGGCGCAGGAGGTCGCCGCCCGGGCGCTCGCGGCGTCCGGCCCGGACGACGTCCGCGCGCTCGCGGCCGGCCGGCCGGCGTCGAACGCCGTCGGGTGGTGAGCGGGGTGTGCCGTCCCGGCATGCTGGGAGGCGTGCAGGCGGACCTTGTCGTGACGCCGTCCGTGCGGATTCCCGCGGACGAGCTCCGCTGGCGGTTCTCGCGGTCGTCCGGGCCGGGTGGGCAGGGTGTCAACACGACCGACTCGAGGGTCGAGCTGAGCTGGGACGCCGCGGCGTCCGTCGCGCTCCTGGGGCTCGGTGCCGGCGTCCGGGAACGGGCCCTCGAACGGCTCGCCGGCCGGTCCGTCGACGGCGCCGTGACGATCACTGCCTCGCAGTTCCGGTCCCAGCTGCGTAACCGGGACGCCGCGCGCATCAGGCTCGCGGTGCTCGTCCGGGAGGCGATCGCGCCGCCCGCGCCGCCCCGGCGGCCGACCCGGCCGACGCGCGGCTCCCGGCTGCGCCGGCTCGAGGACAAGCGGCGGCGCGCGGAGACGAAACGGCTGCGCCGGCCCGAGTACTGACGGGCGCCCGGTCGCCGACGGCGGCGGGTCGCGACCCGGCTCACCGGCCGCCGGCAGTGGCCTGGCTAGCCTCGTCGTCGTGGAAGCGGGCGACTTCGTCTCGGCACTGCGTGGCGCAGCCCCGTACGTCCATGCCCACCACGGTCGGACGGTCGTCGTCGCCTTTCCCGGCGAGACCTGCGCGCGACCCGACTTCGACCGCCTGCTGGCCGACATCGCCCTGCTGTCGAGCCTGGGCGTGAAGATCGCCATCGTCCACGGCGCCCGGCCGCAGATCGACGCCGAGCTCGCGCTCCGCGGGATCGGGCCCCGCTACGTCGGCGACCTCCGGATCACCGACGAGGCGGCGATGACGGCCGTGAAGGCGGCGGTCGGCGCACTGCGGATGGATATCGAGGCGATGCTCTCGGCGAACCTGGCCGGGACGCCGATGGGCGGCGCGCAGGTCAAGGTCGTCGGGGGCACCTGGGTGACGGCGCGACCGGTCGGGGTGCGCGACGGGGTCGACCATCTGCTCACCGGTGGCGTGCGCCGGATCGACCTCGACGCCGTCCGGGAGGCGCTGTCGTCGGAGCGGATCGCGCTGCTCTCACCCGTCGGGTACTCCCCGACCGGCGAGGCGTTCAACCTGCGCAACGCCGACGTCGCCGGGGCGCTCGCGAGCGGCCTCTCGGCGGACAAGCTCGTGTTCGTCCTGGAGTCCGACCCGGCGACCTGGGACCTCACGGCGTCCGCCGGGGATGCCGGGCATCTCCTCCTCGGGGACGCGGAGCGACTGCTCGCGAGCGCCGAGGTGCTCGACCGGCTCTCCGCGGAGGACCGCAACTGCGTGCTCGCGGCGCTGGCGGCCGGCCGGGCCGGCGTGCGCCGCGTCCACCTCGTCGGCGCGGGGTCGGACGGCTCGCTCCTGCGCGAGCTCTACACCCGCGACGGCGCCGGCCTGATGTTCCACGCCGACGAGGACTACGAGGCAACCCGGGACGCGACGATCCAGGACGTCGCCGGCATCCTCGCGCTGCTGCGCCCGCTCGAGCAGGCAGGGATCGTCCTCCCGCGGTCGCGCGAGCAGCTCGAGCTCGACGTCGACAGCTTCTCGGTCATGGTCCGAGACGGCATGGTGATCGCCTGCAACGCCGTCGTCCCCTACGACGAGGACGGTGCCGCGGAGTTCGCCGCGGTCGTCGTCCACCCGAGCTACCGGGGCCGGGACCGGGCCGAGGCACTGCTCAAGCGCGCGGAGATCATTGCCCGGCAGCGCGGGCTGAACCGGCTCTTCGCTCTGACGACGCACACGCCGCACTGGTTCGTCGAGCACGGGTTCGTCCGCGGCGGCCCCGACGACCTGCCGGCCGCGAAGCGCGCGAGCTACAACGACCGCCGCGGGTCGCTCGTCATGGTCAAGCCGGTCTGAACGATCGCCCGCCCCGGTCTACTAGCGGGTATGCCCGCGGATACCGGGCATACCCGCTAGTAGACCGGGGCGGGCGGCGGCGGGGTGGATGTCGGGGAGCTCAGACGGCGGTCGCGAGGCCGAGCCGGGCGGCGCGCTCCTCGAGGAGCCACTCGACCTGGCGCTTGAGGCCGTCGGAGGGATCCACGGTCGGGGCGTAGCCGAGGACGTGCCGGGCCTTGTCGATGACGGCGGCCGTCGAGCGCTGGTCGCCCGGCCGCGGCGGGGCCCACGTGATCTGCGGCGTCACGCCGGCGTGCTCGCCGATGAGCGCGAGCGCGTCGAGGACGGTGAGGAGCCGGCCGCCGCCGATGTTGAACACCTCACCGGCCGGGCAGAGCTCGAGGGCGGCGGTGATCGCCGCGACGGCGTCGTCGACGAAGGTGTTCGACCGGCTCTGCAGGCCGTCGCCGTGGACGACCACCGGCCGGCCGCTCGTCACGGCGTCCGCGAAGATCGTGTACGCCATGTCCGGCCGCTGCCGCGGGCCGTAGACGGAGAAGAGCCGCAGCACGGTGACCGGCAGGTCGTGGGTCCGGTGGTAGGCGAGCGCGAGCTGCTCGGCGGCGAGCTTGGTGACCCCGTACGGCGAGACCGGCAGCAGCGGGGACGACTCGTCGCCCGTCGCCTCGAGGCCGTACACCGACGACGTCGAGATGTGCACGAAGCGGCTGACCGCGGACCGCCGCGCGGCCTCGAGGAGGCGCTGCGTGCCGTGGAGGTTGCAGTTCTGGTAGAGCGCGAAGTCGCTCCAGCTCCGGGTGAGGCCCGGCATCGCGGCGCTGTGGACGACGCCGTCGACGCCGTCGAGCACCCCGTCGAGGTCGCCGTCGCGCAGGTCTGTCTCGACGAGCCGGAACCGCGGCGAGCCGGTGAGCCAGTGCCCGAGGTTGCGCTCCTTGAGCGAGCGGTCGTAGTACGGCACGAAGCCGTCCAGCCCGACGACCTCGTGGCCGTCGCGGACGAGCGCCTCGCTCACGTGCGATCCCACGAAGCCCGCCGCTCCGGTGACACAGACCTTCATTCCACGCCTTCCCGCAGTCCGTCTTGACCCGGGAAACGTAGACGCAGCGTCAATCATAGATATACGGAGCGGAAGCAAATCAGCCGTTCGTGCCAGAGAGTGCCAATACGGTTGCGAAGCGTAACGCGGATCTGGTTCGGCTCCCCTGGTGGGAGAGGCCGGACCACGGCGGGGCACGCAGGGCCGGGTTCAGCGGGGCAGGGCGTACCGGTCGTCGGCGACGACGTCGACGAGCCCGTCGGCGACGAGGCTGTCGAGGCAGCGCTCGCGCTGCCGGTGGTCGCGCAGCGCGTGGTCCGGGACGGCGGCGACGAGCACCTCGTGCGGGACCGGGCCGGCCGCGGTGCGCAGCGCCGCGAGCACGAGCCCGCGGACGAACCGGTCGGTGCCGGTGTAGGTCTGGCCCCGCCGGGGCGGGCCCTCGTGCGCGGGGGAGCCGGCGGCGCGCCACGCGCACTGTGTGCGGACCGGGCAGTCGGCGCAGCGCGGCCCCCGAGCCGTGCACACGAGGGCGCCGAGCTCCATGCTCGCGACGGCCCAGGTGGCTGCGGTCGCCGTCTCGTCCGGGACGACGGACGCCGCGAGCGCGCTCTCAGCGGCGGTCAGGCTCGCGGCGGGGTGCTGGACGCCGGTCACCGTCCGGGCGAGCACCCGCCGGACGTTCGTGTCGACGACGCAGGTGCGCCGTCCGAAGGCGAACGCGGCGACCGCGGCCGCGGTGTAGCACCCGACCCCCGGCAGCGCGCGCAACGCCTCTTCGTCGTCCGGGACCTGCCCGCCGTGCCGCTCGACCATGGCCCGGGCGGCCTCGTGGAGGCGCAGCGCGCGCCGCGGGTAGCCCAGGCGGCCCCAGATCCGGATCGCCTCACCGGGGGCGTCCGCCGCGAGGCCGGCCGGCGTCGGCCACCGGTCGAGCCACGCGTGCCAGGCGGGCAGCACCCGGGCGATGGGGGTCTGCTGCGCCATGACCTCGCTGACGAAAACGCCCCACGGGGAGCAGCCGTCCCGGCGCCAGGGCAGGTCGCGCTTGTGGACGCCGTACCAGGCGAGGACGGGCTCGTGGAGCGGGTGCGCGGGCATCGGCGGCATCGTCGCACGGCTCGGGGCCCTGCCCTCGAGCAGGCCGGGTCCGTCCCGGGCTCCGCCACCCGGACGGGCTGACCAGGGCGACCCCGCATCGAACCTCCTCCGTCCGGACAGACCGGAGCGAGGGTCGAGGCGCGCACGACGTCGTCCGAGCGGACCTCCGGGTCGACAGGTGTGACGCGAGAGGTCAGACGTAGCGTTCGAGGATGCTCGACTCGGCGAGGCGGGACAGGCCCTCGCGGACGGCGCGGGCGCGCTGCTCGCCGACGCCCTCGACGGTCATCAGGTCGTCGAGGTTGGCCGCGAGCAGCTTCTGCAGGTCGCCGAAGTGGTCGACGAGCCGCTCGACGATCGCACCGGGCAGCCGCGGCACCTTGTTGAGCAGCCGGTAGCCCTTGGGGCTGACCGCCGCGTCGAGCGCGTCGCCGACCGATGGAGAAGCCCGAGCACCCGGGCGACGATGCGCGAGGTCGACCAGCTCGGTCGGACGGGATCTCCGCGAGCGTCGTCGAGGACGCTCGTAGCATCGCTGCGGTCGCGGCGCGCGGCGTCGAGGTAGTCGCGGATCACGAGCTCGCGGTCGGGGCTCACCCCGCCGATGAGCTCGTCGAGCTGCAGGGACAGCAGCCGGCCGTCGGTGCCGAGCTCGACGACGTAGTGCGCGATCTCCTCGGAGATCCGGCGGACCATCTCGAGCCGCTGGACGACGATCGAGACGTCCCGGACCGTGACGAGGTCCTCGATCTCCAGGGCGGACAGCGTGCCGGTCACCTCGTCGAGACGGGCCTTGTACCGCTCGAGCGTCGCGAGGGCCTGGTTCGCCTTGGCGAGGATCGCGTCGGAGCCCTCGAGCACGTACCGCAGGCCGCCGACGTAGAGCGCGACGATCCGCATCGACTGGCTCACGGAGATGACCGGGAAGCCGGTCTGCTTGGCGACCCGCTCCGCCGTGCGGTGCCGGGTGCCGGACTCGCTCGTCTCGATCGACGCGTCGGGCACGAGCTGGACGGCGGCGCGCAGGATCAGGCGGGTGATCGCGGGTCGGTGACGATCGCGCCGTCCATCTTCGCCAGCTCGCGCAGGCGGGTGGCGGAGAACTCGACGTCGAGGACGAAGCCGCCGGTGCAGACCTCGTCGACGATGCGGTCGTGCCCGAGCACGATGAGCGCACCGGTGCGGCCGCGCAGGATGCGCTCCAGGCCGTCACGCAGCTCGGTTCCTGGTGCGACCGCGGCCAGCGTGGCGCGCAGGAGCTCCTCGGGGAGCGGTCCGGTGCCACGACGAGAACCCCCACAGCGGACGACGACGGGTGCGCGAGAGGTGGCGCACCCGGGTTTCGGACCGCAGTCTATCGGCGCAGCGGCCAGGTCGTGGCGACCTGTGAGCGCTGCGCCGCGAGCCGTTCACGGGTTGGTTCGGGAGGAGTCGTTCGTCATTGCCCATCATGGCCCAGGCGAGCGGCGTTTGCACGTGCACCTGCACCTGCGCACGGCGGTCGGCGGTCGGCGGTCGGATCTCAGCCGCGGCCCGGCGTCACCCGGTCGAACGCCGAGGCGACGTCCGGCACCTCGTGGACCGCCATCCCCTCCGGCGCGGCGTCCTCGGTGCCGGCCGGGACGACGGCCGCCGTGAACCCGAGCCGGGCGGCCTCCGCGAGCCGGCGGCCGACGCCGGCGACCCGCCGGACCTCGCCCGCGAGCCCGACCTCGCCGACGACGACGAGCCCCGGCCGTAACGGGACGTCGAAGCTGCTGCTCGCCACGGCGAGGCACACCGCGAGGTCAGCGGCGGGCTCGGTGAGCCGGACGCCGCCGACGGTCGCGACGTAGACGTCCTTCGCGGCGACCCCGAGGCCGGCCCGCTTGTCGAGGACCGCCAGCACCATCGCCACCCGGGAGGAGTCGAGCCCGGACGTCGCCCGCCGCGGGTTCGGCGTCGACGTCGTGGCGACGAGCGCCTGCACCTCGGCGACGAGCGGGCGGCGCCCCTCGAGCGCGACGGTGACCGCCGTGCCGGCGACGGGCTGCTGCCGGCGGGACAGGAACAGCCCGCTGGGGTCCGGCAGGCCCGACGATCCCGCTGTCGGTGAGGTCGAAGCAGCCGACCTCGTCGGTCGGGCCGTACCGGTTCTTCACCGCACGGAGCAGCCGCAGCCGCGAGTAGCCGGTCGCCCTCGAACTGGCACACGACGTCGACGAGGTGCTCGAGCACGCGCGGCCCGGCGATCGAGCCGTCCTTCGTGACGTGCCCGACGAGCATCGTGGCCATCGCCGCGGGACTTCGCGACCCGGATCAACGACGCCGCGACCTCGCGGACCTGGCTGACGTTGCCCGGCGCGCCCTCGACGGCGTCGCTGGCGACGGTCTGCACCGAGTCGACGACGAGCAGGTCGGGCCCGACCTGCTCGACGTGGCCGAGCACGGTCGCGAGGTCGGTCTCGGCGGCGAGCAGGAGCCGGGGACGCAGCGCGCCGATCCGCTCGGCGCGCAGCCGGACCTGGGCCGCCGACTCCTCCCCGGTGACGTAGAGCACGGTGCGCCCGTGCGAGGCCGCCCGGGACGCGACGTCGAGCAGCAGGGTCGACTTGCCGATGCCCGGCTCGCCGGCGAGCAGGACGACCGCACCGCTGACGATGCCGCCGCCGAGCACCCGGTCGAGCTCGTCGACCCCGCTCGCCCACGTCGCCGCGTGCGAGGCCTCGATCTCGGCGATCGGCCGGGCCGGCGTCCCCGCCGACCGGGCCCGGGTGACGCCCGCCGGAGCCGCGCCGGCCTCCTCGACGACTGCCCCACGCCTGGCACTCGCCGCAGCGGCCGACCCAGCGCGTCGACGTCCAGCCGCACTCGGTGCAGCGGAAGCCGGGGCGGGCGTCGCGCGCCGTTCGCGCCGTCGCGCGGGCCGTTGCCCTGCCGCCGGGTCCACCGACGCCGCCGGGGCCTGCTGCTGTCGTCATGTCGGCGAACCTAGACCAGACCGCCGACAACCCGCCCGCTGCGGCGGCGCGGGCTCGTCGTCCGGGCGGCGGTCAGCCCCGCGAGAGCATCGTGGTGGCGAAGATGACGCCGCCGACGACGGTGGAGAACGCCGGCACGAGACCGAGGATGAGCACGGCGGCGTCGCCCCTGCGCCGCCAGTAGAAGACGGTCGCGCCGAGCATGATGGCGGCCCCGACGACGCTCACGGCGAACGCCGTCCAGATCTTCGACGGCTCGGCGGTCTCGCTGCCGGGCGGCACGATCGCGGCGGGGACGAGGAGGGCGATGACCAGCCCCACGACCCACAGCGCGATCGCGGTCAGGGTCGTGCTGTCCGGGTGGGGCCAGCGGATCGGCGCCTGTGCGCGCTGCTCGGCGCCGCCTTCGGGGCGGCCCGTCGACGTGGGAGTGCTCATGGGACAAACATGCTCCGGATCCCGTCCGCCGTCGAGGGGGCGCCCCGTGACCCGCGCGACGACCGCTCCCGGGGGACATGTCCCGCACGGCGCGACCGGCGGTCAGAAGCTCCGGCGGTCAGAAGCTCCGGTGGAGCAGGTTCACCGCGTAGTCCACCCCGGTGCCGGGATGCCCGGCGAGGACCCGGTCCGCCAGCGGGGGCGCGAACTCGATCCGGACGACGGCCTCGAAGTCGGCCCGGGTGGCGAACTCCCACCGGATGTCGAGGCTGCGCCGGGTCCAGCCCTGCCGGGCCCAGAAGCGCTCGACGGCGGCCGGGTCGTACCGAGGGAGGGACGCGCGGAACCACCTGCCGAAGGTCGAGCGGGTCGCGTCGTTGTCGACGACGAACGCCGTCGCCGCCGTGCCGGACGACGCGGGCGAGCTCGCGCAGCCCCGGCTCGCAGCCGGGCCCGAAGAAGTACGCCCAGCGGGCGTGGACGACGTCGACGCTCGCGTCCGGCAACGGCAGCCGCTGCGCGGACCCCGGCCGCACGACGACGTTCGGCAGTGCCCGGGTGCGCCGCCGGGCGAGCCGGACGAGGCGCGGGTGCGGCTCGACCCCGACGACCCGCCGGGCGGTCGTCGCGAACAGCGGCAGGTGGAAGCCGCTGCCGCACCCCACGTCGAGGACGTCGGCTCCGGCCCAGTCACGCACCTCGCGCATCGCGGTGTCGATGACGCCGTCCGGGTCGACGCCGCGGTTCTCGAGCTCGTAGACGTCCGGGTGGTCCCAGATGTTCGGGCTCGGGATCGCCTCGCTCATCGCGGCGTCCGCCGATCCCGGCCCCTGGCGACGGCAGGCTCCTCGCAGTCGTCGCGATCAGGCCGACGTCGCAGGAGGTCCGGGCCGGACGAGCAGCCCATCAGTCGGTGCGCCTGTCCTTGGACGACGCCCGCCGTCGCGCGGACGACGCCCGCGCGGCCGCGGTCGCCGGGTGGACCGCGAGCGGCAGCAGCCGCCGGGCGGCGAGGACCTGTTCGCAGTGCCGCGCCAGGGTCTCGTACGCCGACACCCCGACGAGCGCGACGAGCTCGTTGCGCAGGCTGACGTAGACCGGCTCCCGGCCGACGTGCGCCTGCGCGTTGCCCGTGCAGTACCAGTCGAGGTCGTGCCCGCCGGCGCCCCAGCCGCGCCGGTCGTACTCGGCGATGGTCACCTCGAGGTACTGGCTCCCGTCCGCCCGGTCGACGGTGCGGTACGAGCGGCGGATGGGCAGCTGCCAGCACACGTCCGGCTTCGTCTCGAGCGGGTCGCGGCCCTCGACGAGCGCGAGGAGGTGCAGGGCGCAGCCCGCGCCGGCGGCGTACGCGCCGGGGGAGAAGCCCGGCCGGTTGAGGAAGACGCAGGCACCGTCGACGACCTTCGTCTTGCGGGCGCCGTCCGGGTCCTTCTCGGTCCATGCGGCGCGTCGCGGGCCCTTGCCGCGGCCGTCCGCGGCGGCCGCGACGGACTCCCGCCAGCCGGCCGGCATGTGCTGCCACTGCTCCGGGGCGAGCCGGGCCGCAGCGGCCTCGACGCGCTTCTCGTCGTCCCGGTCGGCGAAGTGCGCCCCGAGGGTGCAGCAGCCGTCGTCCGGCCGCTCGGCGTAGATGCCCTTGCAGCCCTGGCCGAAGATGCACGTCCACGACGACGTCAGCCACGTGACGTCGGCCCGGTAGACCGTCGTCGCCGGCTTGTCCTCGGCCTGCCCCACCGGCCCGTCGGGGTCGGGGAACTCGACCCACTGGCGGGTGGCGTCGAGCGGCATCTCCTGCGGCGTCAACGGCATCGGGCCAGCGTACGCACGGACGCAGTCCGGTACCGTTCGCGGCATGCGGCTCGGTGTCCTCGACGTGGGTTCGAACACCGTCCACCTCCTCGTCGTCGACGCCCACCCCGGGGCCCGGCCGCTGCCGGCGACGTCCCACAAGGTCGAGCTCCAGCTCGCCGAGCACCTGCTCGCCGACGGCCGGATCGGCAAGGCCGGGGAGAGGGCCCTCGTCGGCTTCGTCGGGTCGTGCCTCGAGGTCGCCGACGACCAGGGCGTCGAGGAGATGCTCGCGTTCGCGACGTCCGCGCTGCGCGAGGCGCCGAACGGTGACGAGGTGCTCGACAAGGTCCGGTCCGCGACAGGCGTGGCCCTCCAGGTGCTCACCGGGGACGACGAGGCGGTGCTCACCTTCCTCGCCGTCCGGCGGTGGTTCGGATGGTCGGCCGGCCGGCTCCTCGTGCTCGACATCGGAGGTGGTTCGCTCGAGGTGGCGGCAGGGATCGACGAGCGCCCGGACGTCGCGGCGTCGCTGCCGCTCGGCGCCGGCCGGCTGACCCGGGAACGGCTGCGCGGCGACCCGCCGTCGCCGGACGACGTCAAGGCGGCTCGCAAGCACGTGCGCGCCGAGGTCGCGAAGGTGGTGCGCGACGTCACGAAGGCGGGTGTCCCGGACCTGGTCGTCGGCTCGAGCAAGACCTTCCGATCGCTGGCCCGGGTCTGCGGCGCCGCCCCGAGCGCGGAGGGGCCCTACGTGCCGCGGACCCTGGAGCGGGCCGAGCTCGCCGAGCGGACGCCGAAGCTCGCGAAGATGACGGCGCAGGAGCGCGCGCAGCTCCCCGGGGTCTCGGCCAGGCGGGCGGCCCAGCTGCTCGCGGGCGCGCTCGTCGCCGACGCCGCGATGGACCTGCTCGGCGTCGAGGAGCTCGTCATCTCGCCGTGGGCGCTGCGCGAGGGGGTCATCCTCCGCCGGCTCGACTCGATCGCCGCGAAGGGCTGAGCGGTCGGGGACATCGGTCCGTCGCAGCGCACCGCGGCGGGCCGGTCACCGTCCGCGGCCGTCGGCGTCGTAGCCTCGTGGCCATGTCCCCAGAAGGGTGGGTCCCCGCAGGGGCGACAGGAACGGTCGCGTGAGCGACCGGAGCCCGCCGGTCGGCACCCGGCAGCCGGGACCCGGCGTCCTCGTCCCGGAGGCCAAGCTCGCGCTGTCCACGGCGTCGGCATACCCGGAGACGTGCGTCGACGCGTTCGCGATGGCCGCCGACCTCGGCTACGACGGGGTCGAGGTCATGGTCTGGCCGGACCCGGTGACCCAGGACCCCGCCGCCCTCCAGCGCCTGTCCGACCACTACGCGATGCCGGTGCTCGCCATCCACGCCCCGACCCTCCTGGTGACGCAACGGGTCTGGGGCCGCGAACCGTGGGGCAAGCTGGAGCGTTCGTGCGAGCTCGCGCAGCGGCTCGGGGCCTCGACGGTGGTCGTCCACCCGCCGTTCCGCTGGCAGCGCGAGTACGCGGCGGGGTTCGTCGAGGGCGTCGCGGCACTGGCCGACCGGACCGGCGTGCGGCTCGCGGTCGAGAACATGTACCCGTGGCGGGCCCGCGGCCGGGAGATGCTCGCGTACCTGCCAGGGTGGGACCCGGTGCCGCTCCCGTACGCCGACGTGACCCTCGACCTGTCGCACACCGCGACGGCCGGCGGCGACAGCCTCGACATGGCCCGCGCCCTCGGCGACCGGCTGCGGCACGTCCACCTCGCGGACGGCCTGGGGTCGGCGAAGGACGAGCACCTCGTGCCCGGCCGGGGCGCGCAGCCGTGCGGCGCCGTCCTCGGGCACCTCGCCGAGTGCCGTTGGGACGGCGCCGTCGTCGTCGAGGTGAACACCCGGCGCTGCCGGACCCGGGCCGAGCGGGAGGCGGACCTCGCCGAGGCGCTCGCGTTCGCCCGGCTGCACCTCGCGGCGCCGGCCGCCGCCGAGGGCCGGGTCCCCGGCGCCCCGCCGTTGCCGCCGGAGCTGCTCGGCCCGGCGACCGACGAGGAGGCGGGGACGCCGGTCCCGGACTTCCTCGACGAGGACGGGGAGGTGCCGATCGGTGTGGACGGCGAGGTCGCCGTGACGTCGGACGGCTGGCCGTCGCCGTGACCGCGGACCGGGCGGTGCGCCGCGGGTCCGGTCTACCGTGACGTCATGACCGAGACGACCCGTCGGCGCGGCCGCCGCCCGGCGGGGGAGGACACCCGGGGCGAGATCGTCGCGGCCGCCCGGGCCGAGTTCGCCGCCCGCGGCTTCGACGGGACGACGCTGCGCGGCGTCGCGAGGGCCGCGGGCGTCGACCCGCGGCTGGTCCACCACTACTTCGAGGGCAAGGAGGACCTCTTCGTCGCGGCGTTCGGCTTCCCGGTCCGGCCGGCGGACGCCGTGCCGGCGATCGTGGCGGGTGACCCGGACGCCATCGGCGAGCGGATGGTCCGCTTCTTCTTCGGAGTGTGGGACAGCCCCGTGGGCCGGGAGACCATGCTCGGCCTCCTGCGGTCCGCCGCGACGAGCGAGCAGGCGGCCGGGATGCTGCGGCAGTTCGTCACCGAGCGCGATCCTCAGCCGGGTCGCCGACGCGCTGCCCGTCCCCGACGCCGAGCTCCGGGCCACGCTCGCGGTGTCGCACATGATCGGGATCGCCTTCGTGCGCTACGTCGTCAAGGTCGAGCCGATGGCCTCGGTCGACCTCGAGGACCTCGTCCCGCTCGTCGCGCCGACGCTCCAGCGGTACCTCACCCAGGCCTGACCGGGTGGCGCCGACAAGCCGGCCGCCCCGCTCGCCCTACGTCCCTTGTGCGGCGGATCCGGCGGCACTAGTTTCACCACATGATGAATACGTCGCCGCCCGCCGGACAGCCGGCGATCCGCGTCGAGGGGCTGCGCGTCGTCCGCGGTGGCCGCACCGTCATCCCCGGTCTGTCCCTGGAGATCCCGCGCGGGCAGCTCGTCGGTCTGCTCGGCCCGAGCGGCTGCGGCAAGTCGACGCTCATGCGCAGCATCGTCGGGGTGCAGAACATCGTGGCCGGCACCGTCGAGGTCCTCGGGCTGCCGGCCGGGACCGCGCCGCTGCGGCACCGGATCGGCTACATGACCCAGGACCCGAGCGTCTACACCGACCTCACCGTCGTGGAGAACCTCGGGTACTTCGCCGCGGTCGCCGGGACGCCGCGGGCCGGCGTCGCGGCGGAGGTCGCGCGGGTCGTCGACCTCGTCGACCTCGCCGACCACGCCGGGTCGAGCGTTGCGGACCTCTCCGGCGGCGAGCTCTCCCGGGTGTCGCTCGCCGCGGCGCTGGTCGGCTCGCCGGACGTCCTCGTCCTGGACGAGCCGACCGTCGGCCTCGACCCGGTGCTCCGCCGGGATCTCTGGACGATCTTCCGCCGGCTCGCCGAGGGTGGCGTGACGCTGCTCGCCTCGAGCCATGTCATGGAGGAGGCGGTCCGCTGCGACCGGCTGCTCCTCATGCGGGCCGGGGAGTTCCTCGCCGACGACAGCCTGGACGGCGTCCTCGCCCGCACCGGTGCCCCGGACGCCGAGCGGGCCTTCCTCGTCCTCGTCGACGAGGCCCGAGAGGCGGCGGAGCGTGCGGGCGGTCCGGACGGCCGGCACGCGGGTCCTTCTGGGCGTGCGCACGACGGCCACGACGGCCGGCACGCTGACGGCGCGCAGGCCGCGAAGCACAAGGGGGTGTCGGCGTGAACGCCCGGCTGACTCTCGTCACCGCCGGCAGGGTCATGCGGCAGGTGCGGCACGACCACCGGACGCTCGCGCTGCTCCTCGTCGTCCCGTGCGTCCTTCTCGGGCTGCTCGCGTGGATCTACGTCGGCACCCCCGTCTTCGACTCGATCGGAGCCCCGCTGCTCGGCATGTTCCCGTTCCTCGTCATGTTCCTCGTGACGAGCATCGCGACCCTGCGCGAGCGGCAGTCCGGCACTCTGGAGCGGCTGCTCACCCTGCCGCTCGCGAAGGCCGACCTCGTCGGCGGCTACGCGCTCGCGTTCGGCGCGCTCGCGGCGGTCCAGGCGCTCGTCGCGGGGACGTTCGCCGTCTACGTGCTCGGCCTCGACGTCGCGGGGCAGGACTGGCTCCTCATCGTCGTCGCGGTCGTCGACGCGGTCCTCGGCACGGCGCTCGGGCTCTTCCTCTCGGCGTTCGCGAGCGACCGAGTTCCAGGCCGTCCAGTTCCTGCCGGCGTTCGTGCTGCCGCAGTTCCTCCTCTGCGGGCTGCTCGTCCCGCGTGACCAGCTGCCCGAGGTGCTGTACTGGATCTCGAACCTCCTGCCGCTGTCGTACGCGGTCGACGCGATGCGGACGATCACCGTGGACCCGGCGGCCGGGGAACAGGTCGCGCAGGACGTCGGCATCATCCTCGGCTTCGTCCTCGTCCTCGTCACCATGGGGGCGGCGACGCTGCGCCGCCGGACCGACTGAGCGCCGGCTCAGCGGTGGACGAGGCTCAGCGGCGGACGAGGCTCAGCCGGATGAACGTGTAGTCCAGCCCGGTGCGCTCCCAGTGCACCGGGCGCTCGGCGTGCTCGAGCGCGAGCTCGCCGAGCAGGTCGAGGCCGTGCCTGCCGGCGAGCGCCACGAGGTGGCGGATCTCGGTGGGCGAGAAGATGTGCACCGGCTGCCCGTACATCGTCACGCCACGGGTGTCGGGCGGGTCGGCGTCGTAGTCGGTCGAGACGACGAGAACGCCGCCCGGGCGCAGGATCCGCGCGGTCTCGGCGAGGAACGGTTCGAGCGGGACGCCGTGCTCGACGACGCTCATGCACGTCACGGCGTCGAACCTGGCGTCGGGGAAGTCGGTCGCGGTGATGTCCCCGTGACGGAAGAGCACGCCGTCCCGGCGGACGTCGCCGCCGAACTCGAGGTTGTTGCCGACGAGGTCGGTCAGGCCGTAGAGCCGCAGCCACGGGAGCACCGACGAGTACCGGGCGCTGCCCGCGTCGAGGACCCGGGCGTCGGTGCCGCACCGGTCGAGCACCGTCGCGACGGCGCCGAGGGCATCCCAGTTCTTCGGCCTGTCGTGGTGCAGCGGCAGCCGTAGCCGGCGGCACTCGGCGACGGCCGCCTCCCAGTCGGCCCGGCTGCGCAGGACATCGGTCGGCGGTACCGGCGCCGGCCGGCGCCGACCGTGCGTGAGGCGCCGGCGCTCGACCCGGCGCTGGACGGCGACCCGCCCCCACAGCGCGTACTCAGCGACCCGCTTCGCGAGGGACAGGGCGAGGCCGCCCGGTGGGGCCGCCGCGGTCCGCGTCGTGCCCGTCGCCGGCCGCTCGTCGTCCGTCACGCTGCTCGACCCTACCCGCGCACCGCCTACGCTGGACCCATGGGTGAGACGATCGCGATCCTCGGCGCGGGGGTCATGGGCGAGACGCTGCTGTCCGGGCTGCTGCGGGCCGGCCGGGACCCGCAGCGACGTCGTCATCACCGAGAAGCGGCCCGAGCGTGCGGCCGAGCTCGGCGCGAGGTACGGCGTCACGGTGCTGGACAACACCGAGGCGGTCGAGCTCAGCGACACCGTCGTGCTCGTCGTCAAGCCGCAGGACATCGCCGGGCTGCTCGTCGAGATCCGCGACCACCTGCGGCCGGGCGCGCTCGTCGTGTGCATCGCCGCCGGCATCACGACCGCGTTCGTCGAGGAGCGGCTGCCGGACGGCGTCGCCGTCGTCCGGGTCATGCCGAACACCCCGGCCCTCGTCGACGAGGGGATGGCGGCGATCTCGCCGGGCTCGCACTGCGACGCCGACCACCTCGCCCGCGCGTCGGCACTGCTCTCGGCGACCGGCAAGGTCCTCCAGCTGCCGGAGCACCACCAGGACGCGGTGACGGCGATCAGCGGCTCGGGGCCGGCGTACATCTTCTACGTCGTCGAGGCGATGATCGAGGCCGGCGTGCTGCTCGGACTGCCGCGGGCGACGTCGACCGAGCTCGTCGTCCAGACCCTCTACGGCGCGGCGACGATGCTCAAGGAGACCGGGACGCACCCGACCGTGCTGCGCGAGCAGGTGAGCAGCCCGGCCGGGACGACGATGGCCGCGCTGCGCCAGCTCGACGACCACAAGGTGCGGGCGGCGTTCCTCACCGCGATGGAGGCCGCCCGCGACCGGTCGCGGGAGCTGTCGTCCGGCCATGCCTGAGCAGGCCCGGCCTGACCCACGGCCTGCGCGGGAGCGGGGCGGACCGCTGCGGTCACGGCCGGGCGGCGAACCGCTCGATGAGCTCGCTGTGCCCGCTGACGATGAGGACGTCGTGAGAGCCGACCCGCGTGCCCGGGACGGCGTACGTGAAGTCCTCGCCGGGTGACTTCACCCCGACGACGGTCACGCCGTACTTCTTCCGGATGGCGGACTCGGCCAGGGTGAAGCCCTCGGCCTCCTTCGGAGGCCGCATCTTGACGATCGCGAAGCCGTCGTCGAACTCGATGTAGTCCAGCAGCTTTCCCGTGACGAGGTGCGCGACCCGGGTGCCGGCGTCCTTCTCGGGGTAGATGACGTGGTGCACCCCAATCCGGGACAGGATCTTGCCGTGGGTCGGGGTCAGGGCCTTCGCCCAGATCTGCGTGACCCCGAGGTCGACGAGGTTCACCGCGGTGAGCACGCTCGACTCGACCGACGTCCCGATCCCGACGACCGCGATCCCGAACTCGCCGACCCCGAGCTGCTCGAGCGCCTCGCTGTGCGTCGAGTCCGCCTCGACGACGTGGGTCAGCCGGCCGGACCACTCCTGGACGAGCCCGGGGTCGCGGTCGACGGCGAGCACCTCGTGGCCGAGCCGGGCCAGCGCGTCCGCGGTCGCCGAACCGAAGCGGCCCAGCCCGCAGACGAGAACCGCGTCCTCACGGGGGTTCCTGGTGCTCACGTCGTCCTCCGTCACGGCTCACCGGTCCGCCGGCCTGGCGGGTCGCGGCTCCATGGTGCCGGACGGCGCGGGCGGCCGTGGCGAGAGTCAGCCGACGATCGGGCGCTCCTCGGGGAGCCGGAACGCCCGGCCGCGCTCGCGGAGGGCGAGGGCCGCGGCGAGGGTCACCGTTCCGGTGCGGCCGACGTACATGAGGACGGCGAGCAGGTACTTGCCGGAGTCGTCCAGCCCGGTGGTGATCCCGGTCGAGAGGCCGCACGTCGCGAACGCCGAGATCACCTCGAAGAGCACCTCGTCGAGCCGCTCGCCGCTGATCGCGAGCAGCGCGAGCGTCGTGGCGAGCACGATCGTCAGCCCGGCGAGGAGCACGGTCACCGCGAGCCGGATGCTCGTCGGCGGGATGCGCCGTCCGAACGCCTCGAGGTCCCGGTCGCCGCGGGCCTCGGCGACCGACGCGAGGACGAGGACCGCGAACGTGCCGACCTTGATCCCACCCGCGGTCGACGCGCTGCCGCCGCCGATGAACATGAGGACGTCCTGGACGAGCCACGTCGTCTCGTTCATCTGCGACACGTCGACGGTGGAGAACCCGCCCGATCGCGGCATCACCCCCTCGAAGACGGCGGTGAGGACGCGCGTCCCGGGGTCGAGGGCGCCGAGCGTCGCCGGGTTCGTCCACTCGAAGGCGCCGATCAGGAGGATCGAGACGGCGAGCAGGATGGTCGTCGCGGTCAGGGTGAGCTTGGTGTGGACCGGCCACGTCGAGGGCCGGCGCCAGCCCCGGGCGAGGACGAGGACGACAGGGAACCCGAGGCTGCCGGCGAAGACGGCGAGGGCGATCGGCATGGTGAGCCACGGGTCCCCGACCCAGCTCGTGATCCCGCCGGGGTGGATGACGAACCCGGCGTTGTTGAACGCCGACACCGCGTAGAACACGGCGTGCCACAGTGCCTCGAGCACGCCATCGTCCTCGACGAGGAAGCGCGGGAAGAGCACGACCGCGACGACGACCTCGATCGCCGTCGACGTCACGATGACGATCCGCAGCAGCGTGCCGACCTCGCTGAGCCGGGACGCCTTGACCTCGCTCTGCGCGACGAGCCGCTGGGCGAGCCCGAGCCGACGGCTCACGGCGAGGCCGAGCAGCGAGGCGAGGGTGAGGATGCCGAGGCCGCCGACCTTGATCCCGGCGAGGATGACCGCCTGCCCGAAGCCCGACCAGTACGTCGCGGTGTCGACCGTGGTGAGCCCCGTGACACAGACCGCGGAGACCCCGGTGAAGAAGGCGTCGACGAACGGTGCCCGCTGTCCGCTCGCCGTCGCGGCGGGCAGGCTGAGCAGGGCGACGAAGACCGCGATCGCGGCGGCGAAGACACCGAGGGCGAGCCGGGCCGGGGACCGCCGCGCGGCCTCGTCGACGACGTCCCGCAACCACGAGCGCTTCGCGGCGGCGCGCTCGGCCATCCGGCTGCCGGTACGGCCCTGGGTGCCGGTACCGGCGTCGGACGGCGAGTCGGTCATGCTGCGTGGCTCCGGTCGTCGCACGGAATCGGCCTTGCCGCCGAACGGTACGCCACACGTCGGCGACCGTTCGGCGACGCCGCGGGTACCGTGAGCGGGTGGAGGCGCTGCGGCTGGTCTGGGACGAGACGTTCGCCCGGTACGACTTCGGTCCGGGCCACCCGATGTCGCCCGTCCGGCTCGACCTCACGGCCCGCCTCGTCCGCGACCTCGGCCTCACCGACCACGCCGGCGTCCACGTCGTCGGTGCCGACCCCGCCGACGACGAGGTGCTCGGCACGGTGCACTCGGCGGAGTACGTCGCCGCCGTCCGCGCGGCATCCGCCGTCCCGCCGGTCGTCGACGAGGCCCGCGGGCTCGGCACGGACGACGTCCCGGTGTTCCCCGACATGCACGAGGCGAGCGCCCGGATCGTCGTCGGCGACCCGGGACGTCGCCCTCGCCGTCTGGGGCGGCGAGGCCCAGCACGGGGTGAACTTCACCGGCGGCATGCACCACGCGATGCCGGACCGGGCGAGCGGGTTCTGCGTCTACAACGACATCGCCGTGGCGATCCAGGCGCTGCTCGACGCCGGCGCACGGCGGGTGGCCTACGTCGACGTCGACGTCCACCACGGGGACGGCGTCGAGCGGATCTTCTGGGACGACCCGCGGGTGCTGACCATCTCGCTCCACGAGACCGGCCGGGTGCTGTTCCCGGGCACCGGTTACCCGAACGACATCGGCGGGCCGTCGCGCGGAGGGCAGCGCGGTCGAACGTCGCCTTCCCACCCGGGACCTCGGACGCCGCGTGGCTGCGCGCCTTCCACGCCGTCGTCCCGCCGCTCGTACGCGCCTTCAACCCCGACGTCCTCGTGACCCAGCACGGCTGCGACTCCCACGCGCTCGACCCGCTGGCCCACATGGCGCTGTCGCTGGACTGCCAGCGGGCCTCGTACGAGGCGCTCCACGAGCTCGCGCACGCGGCGGCCGACGGGCGCTGGGTCGCGGTCGGCGGCGGCGGGTACGAGGTCGTCGACGTCGTCCCCCGGGCCTGGGCGCACCTCGTCGGGATCGCGGCGCACCACCCGGTCGACCCGGACACCGACGGTCCCGGCCGGCTGGCGGGAGTACGTCGTGGAGCGCTTCGGCCGCCAGCCGCCGTCCCGGATGACCGACGGTCGGGAGACCTGGTACCGCTCCTGGGCCGCCGGCCACGACCCCGAGGACGCCGTCGACCGGGCCGTCATGGCGACCCGGAAGGCCGTCTTCCCGCTCCACGGGCTCGACCCCTGGTTCGACTGACCGGGCCATCGACGGGTCAGTCCGGACCGGACACGCAAGGTTTGTCCAGACGACACGCCGACCGTTCACCGAAATGGTCGCACTCAAAGTGCGCCGAAACCGGACGAACCACGCTTGCCGCGCTTCCACATCTGTCACAGCAGCCCCTAGGGTGACCACGACCGCGGACGTCGTGGCGGGCCCGATCGGGCCGCGCCGGGACGAACCGTGCCGGGCGCGGGCCGCCAGGGCCGGTCGGCCGGGACTGGAGGGGAGCGGGGAGTGAAGGGGATGGACGGGCATGCCAGGTGAGTTCGCCGACGTGCGGTTCCTCACGGTCGCCGAGGTCGCAGCGATCATGCGGGTCTCGAAGATGACGGTGTACCGGCTCGTGCACAACGGCGAGCTGCCTGCCGTCCGGGTCGGTCGCTCGTTCCGGGTGCCGGAGTCGGCGGTCCACGACTACCTCCGGCACTCCTTCGTCGACACCGCCTGAGCGGGCCGGCGCAGCGCGCGCGGTCGTCGTCGGCGCCGCGGTCGCCAGGACTGTCGCCACTGTCGTGGTCGCCGGTCGGTGACCACGTGCGTCGAGCCGGACGGCTGCGCGGGTAGGGTGGGGCCCAGGCCCGGCCTCGTGCCACCCGTCGACCGTGAGGACAACCTGTGGGTTCTGTCATCAAGAAGCGCCGCAAGCGGATGGCCAAGAAGAAGCACCGCAAGCTGCTGCGCAAGACGCGTCACCAGCGCCGCAACAAGAAGTGACGTCGCGGGTCGCACCGCCTGTCGCGGCGGTGCGACCGGCCTGACGGCCACTTCCGACGCTCCAGGGGGGTTCGCGATGGGCCGGGTCGTCCTCGTCACCGGGGTCTCCCGATACCTGGGAGGCCTCTTCGCGCGCCTCCTCTCGTCGGACCCCGCCGTCGACCGGGTCATCGGGGTCGACGTCGTCCCGCCGCCGCACGACATCGGCCGTGCCGACTTCGTCCGCGCCGACATCCGCAACCCCGTCATCGCGCAGGGTCATCGCGACGGCCGCGGTCGACACCGTCGTGCACATGAACGTCATCGCGACGCCGACGGGCGCGGGCGGCCGGGTCTCCATGAAGGAGATCAACGTCATCGGGACGATGCAGCTGCTCGCCGCGTGCCAGAAGGCGCCGAGCGTGCGGCGGCTCGTCGTGAAGTCGACGTCCGCGGTGTACGGCGTCGAGCCCGCGGGACCCGGCGATGTTCACCGAGGACACCGGCGCCAAGGTGCTGCCGCGCAGCGGCTGGGGCAAGGACTCGGTCGAGGTCGAGGGGTACGTCCGCGGGTTCTCCCGGCGCCGACCCGACGTCGACGTCGTGCTGCTGCGGCTCGCGAACTTCATCGGGCCGGGGGTGCGGACCGCGCTCACGGACTACTTCTCGCCTCCCGGTCGTCCCGACGGTGCATGGGGTTCGACCCGCGGCTCCAGTTCGTCCACGAGGACGACGGGGTCGAGGCGCTGCGGATGGCGACCGTCGGCTCCGCGACCGGGATCGTCAACGTCGCCGGCGACGGCTGCATCACGGTGAACCAGGCGGTCCGGCTCGCGGGCCGCCCGGCCGCGCCGGTGCCGCCGCCGCTCGTGAGGATCGTCGGGCAGGCCGCACGTCGGTCGGGACTGGCCGACTTCTCGCCGGAGCAGATCCGGTTCCTGTCGTACGGCCGGGGGCTCGACACGACCCGGATGCGCCGGGTGCTCGGCTTCGAGCCCCGGTACACGACGAGGGAGGCCTTCGCCGACTTCGTCCGCGGCCGGCGGCTTGCCGGGCCGCTGTCACCGGACCGCGTCGAGGCGGTCGAGAACGGTCTGCGCGACCTCGTCCACAAGGTCGCCACGGGGGTGCACTGATGGCACAGGTGATCGATCTCGACGGCGGCCGCGCGGGCCGGCGTCGTCGCAGCGGGGCGGACGCGGTCGCGGCCGGCGCCCAGCGGGCGTCCGGGGAGCGGGCCCGCCGGCGCCGCCGGACGACACCGCTGCTCGCCGAGCTCGAGCCGGCGCCGCCGTCGGCGCCGGCCGACGGGTCGGCGGAGTCCTCGGATCAGACCTCGGATCACACCTCGGCGGAGCCCTCGACCGAGGAGGTCACGAAGCGTGCCGTGCCGCGGGACGACAGCGGCCGCCCGGACGCCACGCCGCGGGTGGCGACGACCCGCCGGACGCCGCGGCCGCCCGCCGCGACGTCGGCGGGGGAGCACGCCTCGGCGACGCCGGCCGTCGCGCCGACCCGGCCCGCCGGCCGGAAGGTGGCGGCGCGGTCCGTGGCGCAGGCCGCCGAACCGCCGGCGCAGGCCTCCGCCGGCCCCCCCGTCGAGCCGCCCGCCGGCCCATCCGATCAGACGTCCGATCAGACGTCCGCCGAGACGCCCACCGAGCCGGCCGTCGGGACGTCCACCGAGCCGCCCGCGGCGAAGACCCCTCGCGTCGCGAGGACCCGTCAGGTCCGACAGACCCGTCCACCTCGTCAGGCCGGTCAGGCCCGCACGGCGCGGCCCGTCGTCCGGCCCGTGGCGGCCGGTCCCGCGACCGGCGCTGCCGCGGGCACGGGCGGACGCCGGCCGCGGGCGCGCGCCGCCGGTCCGGAACGGCTCGTCGCGGTCGCCGACCTCGCGACGCGCACCGGGGAGCGGATCGCCGACGCGCTCGAGGACTCCCGCCCTCCCGGCGACGTCGAGGAGAAGATCGCCGCCGCCCTCGCGTTCCTGCGTCGCCGGCTCACCGGGGACTACGAGGTCGACGAGTTCGGCTTCGACCGCGAGCTCACCGAGTCGGTGCTCCTCGCCGTCGTCCGGCCGCTCTACAAACGGTGGTTCCGGGTCGAGGTCCGCGGCATCGAGAACATCCCGGACACCGGCGGCGCACTCGTCGTCGCGAACCACTCCGGGGCCGTCGCGCTCGACTCCGTGATGACCCAGATCGCCGTCCACGACACCCACCCGCAGCACCGGTTCCTGCGGATGCTCGGTGCGGACCTCGTCTTCCAGACCCCCTTCGTCGGCGAGATCGCCCGCAAGGGCGGGGCGACCCTCGCCGCGAACGGGGACGCCGAGCGACTGCTGTCCTCGGGCGAGGTGGTCGGCGTCTGGCCCGAGGGCTTCAAGGGCATCGGCAAACCGTTCAGCGAGCGGTACAAGCTCCAGCGGTTCGGCCGCGGCGGGTTCGTGTCCGCGGCGCTGCGGACCCGCAGGCCGATCGTGCCCTGTGCCATCGTCGGCGCCGAGGAGACCTACCCGATCATCGGCAACCTGCCGACGCTCGCCCGCCTCCTCGGCCTGCCGTACTTCCCGGTGACGCCGACGTTCCCGCTCTTCGGCCCGCTCGGGGCGATCCCGCTGCCGAGCAAGTGGCTCATCGAGTTCGGCGCCCCGGTGCCGACCGACGAGTTCGACAGCGGCGCCGCCGAGGACCCGATGCTCATCTTCGACCTCACCGACCAGGTGCGGCAGACGATCCAGCAGACCCTGTACTCCCTCCTCGTCCAGCGTCGCTCGGTGTTCTTCTAGTAGGCGTTGGTCGACGCGCTACAGCCGTTCTCCCCCAGCAGGTGGGGGAGAACGACGGCGCGGCCGGGATCAGATGATCAGACGCAGAACTCGTTGCCCTCGGGGTCGGCCATCGTCACCCAGGTGTGCGGACCCTGCCGGCCGTGGTGGAGCACGGTCGCGCCGCGCTCGACGAGCCGGTCGCGGTACGCGGGGAGGTCGTCCTGGGCCACGCCGCGCAGGTCCAGATGGAGCCGGTTCTTCACCGTCTTCGGCTCGGGGACGAGCTGGAAGTAGACCCGCCCGGGCGTGCCCTCCTCGTGCGGCCCGATCGCCGCGCCCTCGCGCCAGACGATCCGGCCGTCGTGCACCGCCGTGTCCGCCTCGGTGGCGAAGCCCTGGTCGACCATCGACCGGATGAACGCCTCGTCCTGCTGCTCCACCTGCCAGCCGAGGGTCTGCGCCCACCAGTCGGCGAGGACGTGCGGCTGTCGACAGTCGACGGCGACCTGGAACCACATGGTCATGACGCCAACGCTACGGGTCCTGGCGGACGGTGCGCGTCCGCGTCGCTTCGGGGTCGGCGTCCTCCTCGGGCTCGTCGTCCTCCTCGGGCCCGGCATCCGGCGCCAGGGGCGCCGGCGCCCCCGCCCGCGCGCAGAGCCGGTCGACGGCGTCGGCGAAGAGCTCCATCGCGGCCTCCGGCCGGGCCCCGAGCAGCCGGGTCCGCTCGGCGGCGCGGGCCGCGGCGTCCGGGTCCGTCCCCGCCGCGAGGTCGTCGAGGAGCGTGCCGAGCCCGGCGAGGTCAGGGCCGACGAGCCGACCGCCGCGCGCGCTCGGGTAGCGCGCGGCGAACTCCCACGCCGGCTCCTGCGAGGAGTTCACGACGGCGTACGGCCGGTCGGTGACGAGCCAGTCGGAGATGAGGCTCGACACGTCCGTGACGAGGAGGTCGGCCTGCGCGAAGCAGGACCGGACGTCCGGCCAGCCGTCGTCGACGAGGTGGTGCGTGCCGGGCGGGACGCCGTCCCAGTAGGCGCGCTCCCGGACGACCTCCGCCGTGGCGAGCGCGTCCCGGTCGACGTCCGGCCGGCTGTGCTCGACGGCGTGCGCCAACGGGTCGCTCGCCCGCCGCGCCGCCGACACCGTGCTGCCGGGCGCGCCGGGCGCCGCGCCGCCGGACGCCGCCCGGTCGAAGGACGACGTCCGCCGGGCGCCGGCCTGCTCGAGGAGCGCGACGACCCGGCGGTGCGCGGCCCGGGTCGCGCCGTCCCGGGTGCCGGTCAGCGGGTGCGGCCGGTAGATCACCCGGGCCCCTGGCCGGGCGAGCAGCAGCCGGACGAGCGCCTCGCCGACCTGCGGCAGCGAGGTGTGGAAGGCGACGTCCCCCCAGCCCTCCCAGGTCGGCGCGTAGAGCACGGTGAACGTCGGGTCGGTGCGGTGCCGGGGCCGGACGAGCGCGACCTGCGGCCGACCGACCTCGACGACGGCGCTCGGCGCGAGCGCCACACCGGCCTCGACGAACCGGTCCCGGCCGGCCGGCCCGGCGACCCACACCTCGTCGTACGCCCGGACGAACGGGTTCGCGCTGTACGCCTTGTCGCTGTCGCCGTGGCCGATGAACGCGCTGCGCAGTCCGGGGCGCCGCAGCACGTGGATGTTCTCCGCGGCGTTCGCGGGCAGCAGGACGACCTTCGCGGACGGCAGCTCGAGCGCGGCGAACATCGACGCCTGGGGCACGCAGAGCACCGGCAGCGACGTCGGGTCGAGCGCGAGGAGGCTCTCCCGGTCGCGCAGGACGACGAGCGTGCTGCGCGCCAGCCGCTCGGCGACCTCGAGCCACATCTGCACCTGGTAGAGGGTCGACGGCCGGCCCGCGAAATACAGCAGCACCTCGGGGCGCCGGTCGTCGAGCACTGCCTGCACGTGCCGGGGGACGAGCGTGCGCGGGTTGTGCCGGCGCAGCCGGAGCGTCGTCGTCGCGAGCGTCCCGGCGACGGCGGCGGCGACCCCCAGGGACGCCACCGCGCCGGCGACGACCGGCCACCCGGTGCCGGCCGCCACCGCGGCCCCGGCCCCGACGACGAGCGGCACGTCGAGCAGCGCCGTCGCGACGGCGTTCCGGCCGGTGACGAACCGCGGCGGCGGCGCCGGCAGCTGCAGCGGGGTGAGGTCGACGTTGCGGGTGAGCACCGGGCTGCGCCGGAGGAACGCGACGAGCTCGATGCCGACCCGGGCGCCCACCCCGGCGAGGAGCAGCACAACCCACGTGCCGGCTGCCCAGACGAGCGCGCGCCCGGGTGCGCCGGACGCCCGGGCGACGAGCGCGACCGCCGTCCCACCCCGGACGGCGCTGCGCCAGAAGGCGCCCGCGTGGCCGAGCTCGGCGGCCCACGACGTGAGGTCCGGGCGGACCGCGAGGAGGGCCTCCGCCGCGAGGACGACGACCGCTGCGAGCAGGTACCACTGCGGCGCGACGGCGACCGTCACGACGAGCGCCACCGTCGCGACGACGAAGGCGGCCGCGTCGGCGAGGGCGGACCCGACGCCGCGCCACGGCGGCGTCCGGGTCTCCCGCGTCAGGACGACGCCGGGTGCCACGACGGGGGCGACCACGGCTCAGACGGTCCGCTCGTGCTCGTCCTCGGCGAGCGCGGCCTGGATGATCGCCGCCTCGCGCTCGGTCGCGGTCGTCGCGCCGGGGGTGATCTTGCGGACGTCGACGACCTGGCCGGAGAGCTCGGACACCATGACGTCGAGGGTCGACTTCGCGACCGCCGCCGCGGACAGCAGGGTCTCCGGCGGCTCCTCGCCGAACGCCCTCGTCCGCATCGGGGTCGCCGCGCGCTCGGGGTTGATGCAGTTCACCCGGACGCCGAGCTCGGACCACTCGTCCGACAGGGCCTGGGTGAGGTTGACGACGGCCGCCTTCGTCGAGGAGTACAGGCTGTACTCGGCGCGACCACGGGTGTACGAGCTCGAGGTGTAGAGCACGAGGCTGCCCCCGGTCCGGCGCAGGTGCGGCAGGCTCGCCCGCGCGACGAGGATCGGCGCGAGATAGTTGACCCGGATCGTGTCCTCGACGACCTCGGCCGGGGTGTCCTCGAGCCGGCCCTTGTGGAGCACGGCCGCGGTGAGGACGACGTGGTCGACCCGCCCCGTGTCGGCCTGGGCGTCGGCCAGCACCTTCGCGACGTCGTCGGGCCGCTCGACGTGGCAGCCGGTCGACCGGGAGTGCGCGTAGACCGTCGCGCCGAGGGCCCGGCAGAGGTTCGCGACCTCCTTGCCGATGCCGTACGTGCCGCCGAGGACGACGACGGTGCGGTCCTCGACGAGCGCCCGGTACTCCTCGAGGCCCCGGGCGGCCGGCGGCGCGTGGCTCGCGAGCTGGAAGAGCCGGTCGACGACGAACACGTCGATCGGGTGGGTCACCTTCATGTTCTGCTCGGTGCCGGGGACGACGTAGATCGGCACATCGGGCAGGTAGCGCAGCACGACGCCGCAGTCGTCGGTCGCGCTGAACGTCGGGTCGCCGGCGGCATGCCGGTACGCCTCCCGGATCGTCGACAGCAGGAAGCCCTGCGGGGTCTGGCCGCGGCGCAGCCGGGACCGGGTCGGGATGTCGGTGATCAGGTCGTCGCCGTCGACCTCGATGATCGTGTCCGTCGCGGGAACGGCGACGTCGACCGCGGCGTACGTGTCGAGCGCCGTGACGCAGTCGGCGATGATCCGGCGGTCGACGAAGGGCCGGACGGCGTCGTGGAAGAGCACCTTGCACTCGCCGTCCCCGAGGACGTCGAGGGCCGCCCGGGTCGTGTCGTTCCGGGTCGCCCCGCCGGGGATCACGTGGGCGACCTTGGACATCCGGGCCGCGAGCCGGCGGGCGTCGTCGAGGAAGGCATCGGGGGAGGTGAGGACGACCTCGTCGATCTCCGGGGTGTCCTGGAAGACCCGCAGCGTGTGCTCGAGGATCGTCGAGCCGGAGACCTTGATGAGCTGCTTGGGGATCGACAGCCCCACCCGGGAGCCGGTGCCGCCGCCGAGGACGACCCCGACGGTGCGCAGCCGCGGACCGCTCGGTTCGCTCATGCCTGCGACTCGCCTCTCCGGCCGGGTTCCGGCACGTCCTGGTCGACGAACCGGTGCACAGGGTGCGATCGCGATTGGACCAGCCGGCGACGAGGATGTCCAAATCCGCCCCAGGGGTGTCCGGCGTCCTCACCGCCGCCGTCGGTTGACCGCGACCGCGCCCGCCGCGGCGCCCGCGAGCGCCCCCGCGACCGCGGCGACGGGCAGGCTCGCCCGGACCGCCTTGCGCCCGGTCCGGTAGTCGCGGACCCGCCAGCCCTCGGCCCGGGCGTGCGCCCGCAGACGCTGGTCCGGGTTGATCGCGCACGCGTTGCCGACGAGCGAGAGCAGCGGGATGTCGTTCACCGAGTCGCTGTACGCCGAACACCGGTCGAGGTCGAGCCCCTCGGCCTCGGCGAGCGCCTTGACCGCCTCCGCCTTCGCCGCGCCGTGCATCGGCTTGCCGACGAGCCGGCCGGTGTAGATCCCGTCGACGTGCTCGGCAACGGTGCCGAGGGCACCGGTCAGGCCGAGCCGGGCGGCGATGACCTCGGCGACCTCGACCGGGGTCGCGGTGACGAGCCACACCCGCTGCCCGGCGTCGAGGTGCATCCGGGCGAGGGCGTGCGTCCCCGGCCAGATCTTGGCGGCCATGACCTCGTCGAAGACCTCCTCGCCGACGGCGGTCATCTCGGCGACCGAGTGCCCGGCGACGAACGACAGCGCCCTCTCCTGGATCTCCTCGACGTGCTCCATGTTCTCGCCGACGAGGACGAACTGCGTCTGCTGCCACGCGAAGCCGCGCGATGTCGCTGAGGGTGAAGAACTTGCGGCGGTACAGGCCGCGGGCAAGGTGGAAGATCGACGCGCCGCGCATGATCGTGTTGTCGACGTCGAAGAACGCGGCCGCCGCGGGGTCCGGCGGCACCGAGAGCGCCGCCTCGAGCTCGGCCGCGGCGTGACCGGCGGCCTCGACGTCGGTCGCCCGCGCACGCACGTCGTGCGCGTCCTCGACGAGGCCGGCCGGCCCCTGCGTCGAGGCGGCCGCGGCCGACGCCCGGCCCGCGACGACGTCGTCCGGACCCGCCTCGGGGACGTCCGGGTCGGCCATGTCCGTCACTCTAACGGCGCAGCCGCTCACCATGACCGGTCTAGGGTTGACGTGTGGTGGACCACGTGACCGCCGGTGTGCGGCAGGACCGGATCACCCTGGTCGGACAAGCCGGGTGCCACCTGTGCGACACGGCACGGGAGGTCGTCGCCCGGGTCGCGGCGGAGACCCGGACCGGCTGGCACGAGGTCTCGGTCCTCGACGACACGGACCTGCGGGAGCGGTACGCCGAGCAGATCCCGGTCGTCCTCGTCGATGGAACCGAGCACGACGTTCTTCGGGTGGACGAGCAGCGGCTCCGGGAGGCGCTCGCGGGCCGCCGCGGGTGGCTGCGCCGCCGCCGCGCGCCGTCCGGATGACGGCCGGGGCGTCGTCCGGGCGTCGACGTCGACCGGCACCGGAACAACCCTGCCCGCGTCCAGCATCCGAACCGAGACGTTGTCAACTTTGTGCACCTGTTCACAAGTGCCTACGCTGGACCGGTCATCCCACGTCCTGGTCCGCGGCGGGTCGGGCCGGGATGACGTCCGCCCGCTCGAGCGTCCCGTCGACCGTCCGTCCGGCCCCCGAGGAGTCGGCGCTCCCGTGTCCAGCCCGCGTCCGGCCCGTCTCGTCCGCCAGGCACGACCGCTGCGGCAGGGCATCCCCGACGCCACCGTGGCCCGGCTGCCGGTGTACCTGCGCGCGCTCACGGCGCTGGCCGAGGACGGCGTCGCGACGGTTTCGTCGCGAGGAGCTCGCCGCGGCCGCCGGGGTCGGGTCGGCGAAGCTGCGCAAGGACCTGTCCCACCTCGGCTCCTACGGCACCCGCGGGGTCGGGCTACGAGGTCGAGTACCTCGTCTACCAGATCTCCCGCGAGCTCGGCCTGACCCAGGACTGGCGGGTCGTCATCGTCGGCGTCGGCAACCTCGGCCACGCCCTGGCCAACTACGGCGGCTTCGTCTCCCGCGGCTTCACCGTCGTCGCCCTGCTCGACGCCGACGAGCGCGGTCGTCGGCGAGACGGTCGGCGGGCTCGTCGTCCGGCCGATCGCCGAGCTCGAGCGGGTCGTCGCCGAGGAGGGCGTCCACATCGGGGTGGTCGCGACCCCCGCGGCCGCCGCCCAGGACGTCTGCGACCGGCTCGTCGCGGCGGGCGTCACGAGCGTGCTGAACTTCGCGCCGGTCGTGCTCGACGTGCCCGGACGACGGTCATGGTCCGCAAGGTCGACCTGTCGACCGAGCTGCAGATCCTCGCCTTCCACGAGCAGCGGCAGGTCGCGAGCCGGCTCGTCGCGTCGACGGTGCCGGCCCGGGTCGTCGCGCTCGACCGCCGAGGGCGGCGCCGGCCGGGCGGGAGGTGGCGCCGTGAGCGTGCTCGTCGTCGGGCTGTCGTACCGGACGGCGCCCGCTCGGCCTGCTCGAGCGGGCCGCGCTCGGCCGACGGCGCCGCGCGGACCCTCGAGGCGCGAGCTGTGCCGTGCGCGACCACGTCGCCGAGGCCGTCGTCCTCGTCGACGTGCAACCGGCTCGAGGTCTACGCCGAGGTCAGCAAGTTCCACGGCGGGGTCGCCGACGTCGGGCAGCGGGCTCGCCGCTGCGACCGGGGTGCGCGCTGCCCGAGCTCACCGACCACCTCTACGTGCACTACGAGGGCGCCGCGGTCGACCCACCTGTTCAGCCGTGGCCTGCGGGCTGGACTCGATGGCGGTCGGCGAGCAGCAGATCCTCGGCCAGGTCCGCGACGGCGCTGCGCGCCGGCACAGGAGTCCGGTGCCGTCGGCCGGCCTGCTCGGCGCGCTGCTCCAGCACGCGCTGCGGGTCGGCAAGCGGGCGCACAGCCGAGACCGGGCTCGACCGCGCCGGCGCGCTCCCTCGTCGAGGCCGGGCTCGACCGCGGCCGAGGCCGTCGTCGGCCCGCTCGCGGACGCCAGCGTGCTCGTCGTCGGTGCCGGTGCGATGAGCGGGCTCGCCGTCGCGACCCTGCGCCCGGCACGGCGTCGGCCGGCTCGTCGTCGCCAACCGGACGCCGGCGCGCGCGCGCAGCGGCTCGCCGGGGCCGGCGGCGGCACGGCGGTGCCGATGGACGAGCTGCCCGCGGCGCTGGCCGCCGCCGACGTCGTCGTCTCCTGCACCGGGCGCCGTCGGGCACGTCGTCACCGCGCCGGCCGCCGTGGCCGCCGTCGCACGCCGCGGCGGCGGCCGGCCGCAGGTCTACGTCGACCTCGCCCTGCCGCGCGACGTCGACCCGACGTGCCGCGGACGTCCCCGGGGTGCACCGTCGTCGACCTCGAGGCCCTCGGCCGGCACCTCTGGCGACGGCGCGCGCACGAGGTCGCGGCCGAGCTCGCCGCAGGTCCGCGAGCTCGTCGCCGACGAGGTCGCCGGCCTACCTCGCCGAGCAGCGCGCCGAGGCCGTCGCGCCGACCGTGGTCGCGCTGCGGGCGCACGGCCCGCGAGGTCGTCGAGGCCGAGCTGGCCCGGCTGCCAGCCGGCTGCGGCGACGTGGACGAGCGCGGTCCGCGCCGAGGTCGAGCAGACCGTGCACCGGGTGGTCGAGAAGCTGCTGCACACCCCGACCGTCCGGGTCAAGGAGCTGGCCGGGGAGCCCGGCGGCGTCGGCGTACGCCGAGGCCCTGCGCGAGCTGTTCGACCTCGACCTCGGCCGGGTCGCCGCCGTCACGGACGGCACCGGCCCGTCGGTCGCCGCCTCAGCGGTGCCGTCGTCCCGGGCGAGGCTGTCCCTGTCGCCGGCCCGGGCGGGCGGTGGTGCCCGATGACCGGCTGTCCCGCGCCTGCGGCTCGGCACCCGGCGCAGCGCCCTGGCCCGCGCCCAGTCCCAGCTGGGTCGCCGACCGCGATCGAGGCCGCCGCGGCCGCCCGCGGTGACCGGCTGCGGTCGAGCTCGTCGAGGTCACCACCGCACGGCGACACCTCGCCGGCGCCGCTGGCGACGCTTCGGCGGCACCGGGGTGTTCGTCTCCGCGCTCCGCGAGGCGCTGCTGGCCGGCGAGGTCGACCTCGCCGTGCACTCGCTCAAGGACCTGCCGACGGCGCCCGCGCCCGGCCTCGTCGCTCGCCGCCGTCCCGCCGCGCGAGGACCCGCGCGACGTCCTCGTCGCCCGCGACGGGCTGACGCTCGGCGAGCTGCCTGCCGGCGCCCGGGTCGGCACCGGCTCGCCGCGCCGGGCCGCCCAGCTGCGCGCGCTCGGCGCTGGGGCTGGAGGTCGTCGACGTCCGCGGCAACGTCGACACCCGGCTGCGGTTCGTCGCCGACGGGCGAGCTGGACGCCGTCGTGCTCGCCCGCGCCGGGCTGGTCCGCCTCGGCCGGCACGACGAGGCGACCGAGGTGCTCGACCCGCTCCTCATGCTGCCCGCCCCCGGCCAGGGCGCGCTCGCCGTCGAGTGCCGGGACGGCGTGACGACGGACGTGCTCGCCGCGCTGGCCGCCGCTCGACGACCCGCCGACCCGGGCCGCCGTCGACCGCCGAGCGCGCGCTGCTCGCCGCGCTCGAGGCGGGATGCGCGGCGCCGCTCGGAGCGTTGGCCGAGGTGGTCGACGGCGAGGACGGCGACGGAGCTGTCGCTGCGGGCCGTCGTCGCCGTCGCCGACGGCGCCGTGACGCTCCGCCGCGTCGACGACCGGCCTCGGTCGGCGACCCGCTGAGGAGCTCGGGAACGGCGGCTCGCGCGACGCTGCTCGTCGAGGACGGCGCCGCCGAGCTCGTCCCCGCGGCTGGCCGCAGCGGCCGCCCCTGCACGACGGCGACCGGCACCGTCCGCCGCCGGCCGTCCGACGACGCACAGACCCGCACGACCGGCAAGAGAAGGTGACCTGTGAGCTCCACCCGCACCCGCAAGACGCCTCCGCGCTCGGGCAGGTCGTCGTTCGTCGGCGCCGGCCCCGGTGACGAGGGCCTGCTGACGCTGCGCGCCGTCGAGCGGCTCGCCGAGGCCGACGTCGTCGTCGCTCGACCAGCTCGGCCGGGAGCGGCTCGCTCGCCGACTACGTGCCGCGCCGGACGTCGAGGTGCGTCGACGCCGGCTTCGGCGAGGACGGCCAGCCGATGACCCGCGCCGCCCGCGCCAAGCTCGTCGTCCGCGCGGCCAAGCGCGGCGGGCGCGTCGTCCGGCTCATGGACGGCGACCCCGCCACGTTCACCGGGCTCGCCGAGGAGATCGCCGCCTGCCGCAAGGAGGGCATCCGCCTTCGAGGTCGTGCCCGGGCGTGTCCGCGGCGACCGCCGTCCCGGCCTACGCCGGGGTCCCGCTGACCCCGGCGGGCACCGCGTCGGCGTCCACGTCGTCCACCCGCACGGCGCCGACGTCGACTGGACGCGGCACGCCGGGCCCGGACGCCACCGTCGTCGTCCTGGCGGCCTGTCGACGACATCGTCGAGGCCGCGGCCGGGCCTGCTCGCCGCCGGCCGCGACCCCGCGACCCCGGTCGCCGTGACCGCCGACGGGCACGACGATCGCACCAGCGGACCGTCACGTGCACCCTCGCCGAGGTCGCGGCCGCGGTGCCCGCGGCCCGGCTCGACCGGCCCGGTGGTCGCCGTCGTCGGGGCGAGGCCGCCGGGCTGCGCGAGACGGCGTCCTGGTTCGAGACCAAGCCGCTGTTCGGCTGGCGGGTCCTCGTGCCGCGGACGAAGCAGCAGGCCGGCTCGATGGTCGCCCGGCTCGTCGAGCACGGCGCGACCGCCGAGGTCGTCCCGACGATCTCGGTCGAGCCGCCGCGCACGCCGCACCAGATCGAGAAGGCGGTCAAGGGCCTGGTCACCGGCCGCTACGAGTGGATCGGGTTCACCTCGGTGAACGCCGTCCGGGCGATCCGGGAGAAGTTCGAGGAGTTCGGCCTCGACGCCCGGGCGTTCGCCGGGCTCAAGGTCGCCGCCGTCGGCGGGGTGACCGCGGCGGCGCTGCGGCGAGTGGGGCATCGAGCCCGACCTCGTGCCGAGCGGGGAGCGAGCAGTCCGCGCAGCGGCCTGCTCGAGGTCTGGCCGCCGTTCGACGAGGTGCTCGACCCGATCAACCGGGTGTTCCTGCCGCGCGCCGACATCGCCACCGACACCCTGGTCGCCGGGCCTGCAGGACCTCGGCTGGGAGGTCGACGACGTCACCGCGTACCGGACGGTGCGGGCCGCCCCGCCGCCGGCCGAGGTCCGCGAGGCGATCAAGACCGGGCAGTTCGACGCGGTCGTGTTCA
The DNA here is from genome assembly GCA_963750565.1 of uncultured Actinomycetota bacterium. GTDB lineage: Bacteria > Actinomycetota > Actinomycetes > Actinomycetales > Kineosporiaceae > R-H-3. The sequence continues at coordinate 266,561 of CAVVRA010000007.1, forward strand.
CCTCGAGCTCGACGGTGCGCAACCTGGTCGGGATCGCCGGCAAGCCGCACGCGACGACCGTGGTCGCCTGCATCGGGCCGGCGACGGCGAAGACCGCCGAGGAGCACGGCCTGCGGGTCGACGTCCTGGCACCGGAGCCGAGCGCCGAGGCGCTGGTCGCAGGCGCTCGCCGAGTACGGGACGGGGCTGCGGCTGTCCGCGCGTCGAGGCCGGGCGAGCCGGTGCTGCGGCCGAGCCAGCGCAAGGGCGCCGACCCGGCGGACCGCGAAGTGAGCGGCCGCGGCGTGAGCTCCGGCGGCGCCGGTCGTCCGGCCGCGGCGGCTGCGGACGACGCCCGGCGATGCGCCGGCTCGTGGCCGAGACCCGGCTGCACCCGGCCGAGCTGGTGCTGCCGGTGTTCGTCAAGGAGGGCGCGAGCGAGCCGATCGCCGATCACCTCGATGCCCGGCGTCGTCCAGCACACCCGCGACACGCTGCGCAAGGCCGGCCGTCGAGGCGGCCGGGCTGGGGCTCGGCGGGATCATGCTCTTCGGGGTCCCCGACGCGCAAGGACGCCGTCGGGCTCCGGGGCGACCGACCCGGACGGCGATCCTCAACGTGGCGGTCCGCGACGTCGTCGCCGAGGTCGGCGACGACGCTCGTCGTGATGGCCGACCTGTGCCTCGACGAGTTCACCGACCACGGTCACTGCGGGGTGCTCGCGCCCGCGACGGGTCGCGTCGACAACGACGCGACGCTGCGTGCGGTACGCCGAGATGGCGCGTCGCGCTGGCCGAGGCCGGCGTCGCACGTGGTCGGGCCGAGCGGGATGATGGACGGCCAGGTCGGCGCGGTCCGGGCGGCGCTGGACGCCGCCGGGCACACCGACGTCGCGATCCTCGCCTACGCGGCGAAGTACGCGTCGGCGTTCTACGGACCCTTCCGGGACGCCGTCGAGTCCTCCCTGCGTCGGCGACCGGCGGACCTACCAGCAGGACCCGGCGAACGGCCGGGAGGCGCTGCGCGAGGTCGCGCTCGACGTCGCCGAGGGCGCCGACCTGGTCATGGTCAAGCCTGCGATGGCCTACCTCGACGTGGTGGCCGCGGTCGCCGACCGCGGTCGACGTCCCGGTCGCGGCCTACCAGGTCTCCGGCGAGTACTCGATGGTCGAGGCGGCCGCCGCGCGCGGCTGGATCGACCGCGAGCGGGCCATCCTGGAGACCCTGACGTCGATCCGCCGCGCCGGCGCCCGCATCATGCTCACGTACTGGGCGGCGGAGGTCGCGGGCTGGCTGGCGCGCGACCTCGCGGGGCGGTCGTGAGCAGCCCGACGGGCGCCCGCCGGCGGGCGGCGCACGGGCTCCCGGTCGCCGGCCGTCGCGGGACCCCGGCCCGATGGCTGAGCCCGGCCGAGCAGGCGGTCTGGCGGGCCTACCTCGACGTGCTCGCGGCTGCTCGACGGACCGGCTGCAGCGGCAGGTCTCGCGAGGACGCGGGATGTCGCTGCGCCGAGTACGAGATCCTCGTCCAGCTGTCCGAGGCGCCGGGCCGCCGGCTGCGGATGTCCGAGCTGGCCGACCGCGTCGTGCACTCGCGCAGCCGGCTGACCCACACCGTGGGCCGGATGGAGCGAGCGGGGTCTGGTCCGCCGCGAGGCGTGCCCCGACGACGGCCGCGGGGTGCTCTGCTCGCTCACCGACGAGGGCTTCGGCCGTCCTCGAGGCGGCCGCCCCCGGCCATGTCGAGGCGGTCCGGGCAGACGATCTTCGACGTCCTCGCGCCGGACGAGGTCGCTGTGCTCGGTGCCGCGATGCGGAAGGTCCGCGCGGAGCTGCGCGGCACCGACGCGCCGGCGGCGCCGGCCGCTGCCTCCGTCGAGGCTGCTCCGGCCGACTGAGCCGCGCGTAGTCGGCCGCACCACCTGCACCTCGGTCGTCGTGCACGGTCGTTCGGCACCCGTTCGGCACCCGTCGGGCACGGCCGTCAGGCACCCGTTCGGTGCGCCTGCGGACCCCGAACAGGCCTGAGAGCCGCACACAGCGGGTGCCCGAGCACCCTGACCAGGGCGGTGCTGGATCAGGCTCCTGTGACATCGGGCAACCATGCGATCACGCGCCCGGTCCCTGCTGGCTCGCCCGGGGCGCGCGGCCGGGCGCCCCGGTTCACCTTCGGCCCGACATCTTGCGAGACTGTGGGCGTGAGCCCGTACCCCTCGCAGGCCCCGGCGTCCGAGGCGCTGTTCGCGCGGGCCCAGGCGGTCGTCCCCGGCGGGCGTCAACTCGCCGGTCCGCGCCTTCCGTGCGGTCGGCGGCACCCCCCGCTTCATGGCCCGGGGCCGCGGCCCGTACCTCTACGACGCGGACGGCCGCGAGTACGTCGACCTCGTCTGCTCGTGGGGCCCGATGATCCTCGGGCACGCGCACCCGGAGGTGCTCGACGCCGTCCAGCAGGCGGCCGCGGCACGGGTTCTCCTTCGGCACCCCGACCGAGAACGAGGTGCTCCTCGCCGAGGAGATCGTCGCGCCGGGTCGGCGCCGGTCGAGCAGGTCCGCCTGGTGAGCTCGGGCACCGAGGCGACGATGAGCGCGATCCGGCTCGCCCGCGGCTTCACCGGCCGGGCACGGTCGTGCAAGTTCGCCGGGCACTACCACGGGCACGTCGACGCGCTGCTCGCCGCGGCCGGCTCCGGGGTCGCCACGTTCGCCCTGCCGGACACCCCCGGCGTCACCGGCGCGAGCGCCGCCGACACGATCGTGCTGCCGTACAACGACGTCGCCGCGGTCGAGGCGGCCTTCGCCGCGCACGGCGACGCAGATCGCCGTGCGTGATCACCGAGGCCGCCGCCGGGAACATGGGCGTCGTCCCGCCGGCGCCCGGGTTCACCGCGGCGCTGCGCCGGATCACCGCAGGCGCACGGCGCGCTGCTCGTGAGCGACGAGGTCATGACCGGGTTCCGGGTCTCGGCGGCCGGCTGGTACGGGCTCGAGGGCCCGTCGGACGATGGCGCCCCCGACCTGTTCACCTTCGGCAAGGTCATGGGCGGCGGCTTCCCGGCGGCGGCGTTCGGCGGCCGGGCCGACGTCATGTCCGCAGCTCGCGCCCGACGGGCCGGTCTACCAGGCGGGCACGCTGTCGGGGAACCCGGTCGCCACCGCGGCGGGCCTGGCCACCCTCGCGCGGCTGCACCCCGGAGCGTCTACGCCCGCCTGGACGACGCCGCCGACGACGGCTGTCGGACGCCGCGTCGGCGACGCGCTGACCGCGGCCGGCGTGCCGCACGTCGTCCAGTCCGCCGGGTCGATGTTCAGCGTCTTCTTCGCCGCCGACGCCGACGCTGACGGCCGTCCGCGGACTACGACGACGCCCGCGGGCAGGACCTGCCCGCGTTCCGGGCGTTCTTCCACGCCATGCTCGACCGCGGCGTCTACCTGCCGCCGAGCGCGTTCGAGGCCTGGTTCCTCTCCGCCGCCCACGACGACGCCGCGCTCGACCGGGTCGTCGCGGCGCTGCCCGCGGCCGCCCGGGCCGCGGCTGCGGCCGGAGGCGCCTGCGTGAGCGAGCGGACCGTCGTCCACCTGCTGCGGCACGGCGAGGTGGACAACCCGGAGAAGATCCTCTACGGCCGCCTGCCCGGGTACCACCTCTCCGACCTCGGCCGGCGGATGGCCGAGCGGGCCGCCGAGTACTTCGCCGCCCGCGACGTCGTCCGCCTGGTCGTCCTCGCCGCTGGAGCGGGCCCAGGAGACCGCGGCGCCGATCGCCGAAGCTCATCGGGCTCGAGCCGACGTCGACGACCGGCTCATCGAGTCCGAGAACGTCTTCGAGGGCCGGCCGTTCGGCGTCGGCGACGGCAGCCTGCGACACCCGACGGTGTGGTGGCACCTGCGCAACCCGTTCCGGCCGTCCTGGGGCGAGCCGTACGCCCAGGTCGCCTGGCGGATGCACGCCGCCGTCGAGGACGCCCGCGGACACGGCCTGCGGCCACGAGGCGGTCCTGGTGAGCCATCAGCTGCCGATCTGGGTCGCCCGGCTGGCCGCCGAGCACCGCCGGTTCGTGGCACGACCCGCGCCGCCGGCAGTGCTCGCTGGCGTCGGTGACCGTCGCTGCACTACGACGGCGAGCGGCTCGTCTCGGTCGAGCTACGCCGAGCCGGCGGCCGACCTGCTGCCCGGCGCGAACCCGGTGTCCGGCGCATGACCGGACGCCGCACCCCCGCCCGGCGGCTGCGCGCCGTCTCGGCCGCGCTGCTGGCCGTCGGCGCGCTCGCCGCGTGCTCGTCCTCCGGCGGCGGGACGAACGTCGGCACGGGCTACGTCAGCGGTGACGGGACGATCACCGTCGTGCCCGCCGCTGAGCGACCCGCCCCGGTCGCGCTCGCCGGCACGACGCTCGACGGCGACCGGCTCGACCTCGCGACGCTGCGGGGCAAGGTCGTGGTCCTCAACGTCTGGGGGTCGTGGTGCGCGCCCGTGCCGCAAGGAGGCGCCGGACCTCGAGAAGGCCTACCTGGAGCTGCGGCCGCACGGCGTCGAGTTCGTCGGGATCAACATCAGCGAGAACAGCCAGAGCGCGGCGGTCGCCTTCCAGAAGAAGACTCGGGATCACCTACCCGAGCCTCGCCGACGACGGCGGCAAGAGCCTGCTCGCGCTGCGCGGAACGGTCTCGGCGAAGGCGATCCCGACCACGCTCGTCCTCGACCGCGAGGGCCGGATCGCCGCCCGGATCAGCGACGCGACGACCGCGACGACGCTCACCGACCTCGTCGAGGACGTCGTCGCCGGCCGGGACCCGCAGGTCGCGGGGGCGTGACGGGGCGGTGCGGCAGGCGATGGTGATCCCGTGAGCGACCTGCGGCAGACGGTCTTCGACGGCTCCCTCGTGCTGGCCGTCCCGATCGCGGTCGCCGCAGGGCTGGTGTCGTTCCTCTCGCCGTGCGTCCTGCCGCTCGTGCCCGGCTACCTCGGCTACGTCACGGGGCTCACCGGGGTGGACCTCGAGCAGCAGCGCCGCGGCCGGATGGTCGCCGGGATGGCGCTGTTCGTCGCCGGGTTCAGCGCCGTCTTCGTCCTCGTCGGGGTCACCGCCGGCGCGCTCGGCGGCGCGCTCCTCGAGCACCAGTCGGCGCTCCAGCGGGTGCTCGGCGTCGTGACGATCGGTCTCGGCCTGGTCTACCTCGGGGTGCTGCCGGTGCTCCAGGGCAGCAAGCAGCTCGACGTCCGGCCCGCGGCGGGCCTGGCCGGCGCGCCGCTGCTCGGGGTCGTCTTCGGGCTCGGCTGGACGGCGTGCACCGGCCCCACCCTGAGCGTCATCGTGAGCCTCAGCCTCGTCGGGGCGAACCCGACCCGGGGGGCCGTGCTCGGTGTCGCGTACTGCATCGGACTGGGTCTGCCGTTTCTCGTCGCGGGGCTGGCCTACCGGCGGGCGATGGGCGCCTTCGAGGCGGTCCGGCGGCACCGGGTCGCGGTGACCCGGGTCGGCGGCGCCGTGCTCGTCGGCGTCGGCGTCCTCCTCGTGACGGGCCTGTGGGGGCAGTGGATCCAGTCGATCCAGGGCTCGATCACCGGCTTCGAGACGGTGCTGTAGGGCGGCGGAGGACGATGGTCGACACCCTGCTCCCCGAGACGGCGCAGCCGGAGCCGATCCGGCGGCCCGCGCTCGGCCCGGCCGGGTGGGCCCGGTGGGCCTGGCGCCAGCTCACGAGCATGCGGGTCGCGCTGCTCCTGCTGCTCCTGCTCGCGGTCGCCGCCGTGCCGGGGTCGGTGTTCCCGCAGCGGCGGATCGACCCGACGCAGGTCGACGCCTACCTCGACGACCACACGACGTCCGGGCCCTGGCTCGACCGGCTCGGCGTGTTCGACGTCTACACCTCGCCGTGGTTCGCCGCGATCTACCTGCTGCTGTTCGTCTCGCTCGTCGGCTGCGTGCTGCCCCGCACGCGGCAGCATTGGAAGGCGGTCACGGCCGCGCCGCCGCGGACCCCGAGGCGGCTCGACCGGCTCCCCGCGCACGACACCGCCATGCTGGCCGGCGTCGCCCCGGACACCGCGCTCGCGGCAGCCCGGACGGCGTTGCGCCGCAAGCGGTTCCGGCTCGCCGAGCACGACGGTGGGGCGAGCGTGGCGGCGGAGAGGGGCTACACCGCCGAGACGGGGAACCTCGCCTTCCACCTCGCGCTGCTCGGGCTGCTCGTCGCGGTGGCGGCCGGGTCGTTCGTCGGCTACTCCGGCCAGGCGGTCGTCGTCGAGGGCGAGACGTTCGCCGACGTCGTCCCGCGGTACACCTCCTTCACCGCCGGAAGCCGGGTCGACACGGGCGACCTGCCGCCGTTCACGTTGACCCTCGACGCCCTGAAGGTGTCCTTCGACGACACCGCGCAGGGGAACCAGTTCGGCGCCCCGCGGGCCTTCGACGGCACCGTGACCGTCATCGACGAGCCCGGGGGGACGCCGCGGACGCACCACCTGCGGGTGAACTCGCCCGTCGACGTCGGTGGCGCCCGGGTCTTCCTCGTCGGCAACGGGTACGCGCCCGTCGTCACCGTCCGGGACGGCCGCGGGGACGTCGCCTACAGCGGGCCCGTGCCGTTCCTCGCCCGGGACGCCCAGTACACGAGCCTCGGCGTCGTCAAGGTCCCGGACGCGCAGCCGCGCCAGCTCGCGCTCCAGGGCCTCTTCCTGCCGACCGCAGTCGTCGACCCGCAGCGCGGCCCGATCTCGATCTTCCCCGACACGAAGGACCCGCGGCTCTAGCTCACCGCGTACGCGTCGAAGCCCGGCACCGACGGCCTCGGCCTCGACACGGGCGTCCCGCAGTCGGTGTACGTGCTCGACACGAGGAACACCGACCTCGTCCAGTTCCGGACGGCGGACGGCGAGCCGCTGCGGCTCCTCCTCGCCCCGGGAGCCACGGTCGACCTGCCGGACGGCGCCGGTTCGGTGACGTTCGACGGCGTCAAACGGTATGCCGCCCTCGACATCCGCTACGACCCGACGAAGGGCTGGGTGCTCGGCTTCGGGCTGCTCGCTCTCGCCGGGCTCACGGCGTCCCTGTTCGTCCGACGGCGCCGGGTCTGGGCGCGGGTGTCGACGGACGACGCGGGCCGTACCGTGGTCGAGGTCGGCGGGCTCGCTCGCGGCGACGACCCCGGACTCGAACCGCTCGTCCGCGAGGTCCTCGCCGAGGTCGTCGCCATCACCGGTACCCGCAGCACCCGGGCGACCAGCAGCACCCACGTGATCAGCACGACGCCGGAGAGCAAGGAGTGATCGTGGCCGTCGACACGACGCTCGCGAGCACGTCGAACCAGCTCGTGTACTCGGCGATGCTCGTCTACACGGGCGCGCTGTGCGCCTTCGCCGTCGACCTGTCCGGCCGCGGCACCCGCCGTGCCGCGCCCGCGCCGGAGAAGGTGCTCGTTGCGTCGTCCCGCTCGTCCACCAGCGGCCCGGGCGCCGCGGCGTCCGCCGTCCGCGCCCGGACGAAGGCCGGCGGGATCGCCGTGAGCCTCACCGTCCTCGCGTTCGCCCTCCACCTCGGCGGGGTCGTCGCCCGCGGCGCGTCGGTGCACCGGGCGCCGTGGGGCAACATGTACGAGTTCGCGACCACGGGCGCCGTCGTCGTCACCGGGGTCTTCCTCGTCGTCCTGTCCCGGCGCGACATCCGCTACCTCGGCACGTTCGTCGTCGGCCCGGTCCTGCTCACCCTCGGCCTCGCGGTCACCGTCCTCTACACGCAGGCCGCCCAGCTCGTCCCGGCGTTGCAGAGCTTCTGGCTCGTCATCCACGTCTCGGTTGCGTTCATCGCGTCGGCACTGTTCACGCTCGGGTTCTCCACGACCGTGCTGCAACTCGTCCAGGAGCGGCGGGAGCTGGCCCGGGCAGCCGGTCCGGAGCGGGCCCGGGGCCGGTTCATGGACGGCCTGCCGACGTCCGTCGACCTCGAGCGTTCGAGCTACCGGCTCCACGTCGTCGCGTTCCCGCTGTGGACGTTCACCGTCATCGCCGGGGCGATCTGGGCCGAGGCCGCCTGGGGCCGCTACTGGAACTGGGACCCCAAGGAGGTCTGGTCCTTCGTCATCTGGGTCGTCTACGCCGCCTACCTGCACGCCCGGGCCACCCGCGGCTGGGACGGCCGCCGCTCGGCCTACCTCGCCCTCGCCGGCTACGCGTGCATCCTGTTCAACTTCCTCGTCGTGAACATCGTCTTCGTCGGCCTGCACTCCTACGCCGGCGTCGGCTGACGAGCGGGACCTCAGTCGGGGGGAGCGGCCTGGTCACCGGAGTCCCGGCGGTTCTCCTCGCGGCGGTGCTCCTTCTCCTCGCGGCGCTGCTCCTTGGCCTGGCGGCGGCGCTCCTCGCGCTCGGTCCGTTTGCGCTCACGGGCCTTCTGTTCGAGGGCGCGGAGGAACTCGGGATCGTCGTCCGGGGCCACGACGCGCGGGCCGGACCGGCGGTAGGCCGGGCTCCCCGGGCCGCGCGGCGCACCGTAGACGAGCCACGCGATGCCGCCGACGAGCGGCACGAGGATGACGAGGAACCACAGGGAGCGCGGCAGGCCGCGGACCTCGTGGTCGTCGCTGCGCCAGCAGTCGACGAGCGCGTAGATCATCACCCCGACGGTGACGAGTCCGAGGATGGCCTGTCCCATGGCGTCCACTGTATGTCGTCCGGCGGCTACCGGCGTGCCCGGTTCCGAGCGCAGGACGACCGGTTCCGGCCCCCGAGCCGGGAGCCTGCCGTGCGGAACCGGACGTCCTGCGCGACGTCAACGGACGGAGGTCATCCGAGGTGCCGGGGCGACCGGTCGGACGGCGGCACCGGCCGGCCGAGGAGGAACCCCTGTGCGCCGTCCATCCCGAGCCGGCGGGCCGCCTCGAGCTGGGCCGTGGACTCGACCCCGTCGGCGACGCAGCGCCGGCCCATCGCCCGGCACAGGCTGAGCACCGTGGCAGCCATCGTGTCGTCGCGGCCGAGGTCCATGGTCACCTGACGGTCGACCTTGACCGTGTCCACGGGGAGCTGGCGCAGCGCCAGGAGGCCGAGCCCGCCACGGCCGAAGTCGTCGACGGTGACGCCGACGCCGAGCGAGCGGAGCATCCCGAGCGTGCGCCGGGCCTGCTCGGTGTCGACGAAGGAGGCCGCGCTCACCTCGACGGACAGGCACGCCGGGTCGAGACCACGGTCCGCGAGCCGGGCCGCGACGGAGGCCGCGAACGAGGGGTCCTCGAGCTGGCTGCGGGACACGTTGACCGCGACGAAGCGCGGCACGGGGGTGGACGGGTCGGGCCGGCCGTCGCCCGACTCGGCCGCCGCGCCGTCGCCGCCCTCCCCGCCGTCCCCGCCGTCCGGGCCTGCGTCGTCCCCGGTGCCGGACCGCCACGTGACCATGAGGTCGAGCGCCCGGTCGAGGATGATCTCACCGAGCCGGGCCCCGATGCCGAGCTGCTCGGCGACGGCGACGAAGTGCCGCGGCGGGACGGCGGTGCCGTCCGGACGGGTCCACCGGGCGAGCACCTCGACGCCGCCGGTGCGGTCCGCGGACGCGTCCTCGGCGAGGTCGACGACCGGCTGGACGGCGACGTCGACGGCGCCGGACGCGACGGCCTCGTGGAGGTCGGCCTCGAGGCCGTCCCGAGCGGCCGCGAGCGCGGCCGTCGCGGGGTCGTGGTGCACCCACCGGCCGCGGCCCGAGGACTGTGCGGCGTGCAGCGCGGCGTTCGCCGCGCGGAGCAGCCGCTCGGGGTTGTCGAGGTCGGCGTCGGTGATCGCGGTGCCGATCGAGCACGTCGTCGAGACCGGCAGCGCACCGACGAGCGCGGGCTCCTCGAGCAGCGCGGCCATCCGGTGCACCATCGGCTCGCAGCCGTCCGGGCCGACGCCTTCGACGAGCACCGCGAACGTCGTCGGGCCGACCCGGGCCACGACGTCCTCGGCGGGCATGGCGGCCCGCAGCCGGCGGGCGACCTGCTTGAGCACGTCGTTCGCCCGGCGGTCCCCGACCCGCTGGGCGATCGTGTCGAGGCGGTCGACGTCGATGACGAAGAGCGCGACCCGGCCGCCGATGACGTCGGCCCGGGCGATGGCCTTCGTGATGCCGCGCAGGAGGACGCCGCGGGTCGCCATCCCGGTCACCGGGTCGGTGCTCGGGCCGGGCTGCCCGGTCGACCGGGTGTCGGGGTCGGCGGCGCTGCCCGCGTCGGACCGATGCGCGTCGTCCTCGGTGAGGTCGCCGACGTCGACCGTCCAGCCGGTCCCGCCGAGCGCGAGCCGGTGCCCGACGGCGCTGCCGACCGTGCCGGCCACGATCGTGCCGGCGGCCCCGGCGAGGAGCAGCCCGCTCGGGCCGCCGGTCACGCCGAGCGGCTCGGCCATGAGGGACAGGACCGTCTCGAGCATCGCGAGCATCCCGCCGCCGGCGGCGGTGAGCAGCCATCCGGTGTCGCCGGGCAGACGGGTCGTGCAGACCGCGACGACGGTGACCGTCCACAGCGCGGCCATCGGCGCGAGCTCGGGGGCCGAGACGGCGAGCAGGGCGGCGGCGACGAGAGCGGCGCTGCCGCGGCCGAACGTCGCCCGGGACAGGCGCGGGACGAGCGCGGTGCCGGCGGCCGCGGCGAGCGTCGCGACGGCGACCCACGCCGTCGGGCGCCCGGCGGCGAGCCACACCGCGGGCAGCGACGCCCCGGCCATGGCGCCGAGGGCCAGCGCCTCGTAGCGGGCGGTCTCCCGGGTCTCGCCGCCCCGGTCGCGGACCTGCCCGACGGCGAACAGCTCGTCGAGGCCGGGCAGCGCGTCGAGCGGCGGCCGGGCCTCGACGGCCGCGGGCAGCGCGTCGAGCGCGGCGGCGGGTGGGTCGGCCGCCGCGGCCCGGTGGGCGTTCGTGACGTTCGCGTTCATTTTCGTGGCCTCAGCAGGGCGGCTCGGACGGCTCGGTCGGCGCACCTGGGATCACGATGCGTCCCCGCTGATGTCGGCCCGGCGCCGTCCGGTCTTGAGCCGAGCGGGTGGCCCCGTCGCGCACCGTAGGCTGAGACCGTGACGCCGTTCCTCAAGTACACCGTGCTGCGGCTCGGGCTCTTCCTCGTCGCGCTCGTGACGATCTCGATGCTCGGTGCCGACCCGTTGCTCGCCGTCCTGCTTGCCGCCCTGGTGTCGATGCTCCTGTCCTACGTGCTCCTGCGCGGCCCCCGCGACGAGCTCGCCGGAGTGATCCAGGACCGCGTCGCCCGCCGCACGGGCGCGGCCGGTCCGGAGGGCACGGGGCAGGCGGGCGGGCGGCCGTCGGCGGCGGCCCGGCTGCGCGCCGAGGACGAGCTGATCGAGGACGAGCTGATCGAGGACCGGCTCCGGAGCGGCCGGACGGACGAGGCCGCTCCCGGCGAGCAGCGCCCGGGCCGGCCGCCCTCAGGCCAGGGCGAGCCCGGCGGCGAGCAGTAGTCCGTACCCCAGCTCCAGTCGTCCGGTGTCCCGCAGTACCGGCAGGAGTGCGCGCCCCCTCGCGCCGCCGAGCACGTCCCGCAGCGGAGCGACCGCGAGCGGGACCGCGGCGACGACGAAGACCGCCCCGAGCCGGCCGATCGCGACCGCCGCCGCGGCCGCGAGGAAGGCGCCGCCGACAAGCGCGGCGTAGAGCACCCGGGTGCGGCCGTCGCCGAGCCGGACGGCGAGCGTCCGCTTGCCCACGGCCGCGTCGGTCGGGATGTCGCGCAGGTTGTTCGCGACGAGGATCGCGCACGCGAGCAGCCCGATCGCCGACTGCGCCGAGCCACGCCGTGGCGTCCACCCGCAGGACCTGGGTGTACGTCGTGCCGAGGACGGCGACGAGCCCGAAGAAGACGAAGACGAACAGCTCGCCGAGCCCGAGGTAGCCGTACGGCCGCGCGCCGCCGGTGTAGTACCAGGCGGCGACGACGCTCGCCGCACCCACCCCGAGCATCCACCACGCGCCCGAGACCGCGACGAGCGAGAGCCCGAAGACGGCCGCGACGCCGAATGCGAGCAACGCCGCGCGGCGCACCGCGGACGGCGAGGCGGCCCCCGACGCGGTGAGCCGGAACGGGCCGACCCGCTCGTCGTCCGTGCCCCGGACGCCGTCGCTGTAGTCGTTGGCGTAGTTCACCGCGACCTGGAGCGCGAGCGCGACGACGAGCGCGAGGAGCGCCCGCCCGACGTGGACCGCCTGCGCCCAGCCCGCGCCGGCCGCGCGGGCGATCCCGACCGCCGCGCCCGTCCCGACGAGCACCGGCGCCACAGCCGCGGGGAGGGTGCGCGGCCGGGCGCCCTCGAGCCACTGTGCCGGCGTCGCCCGGGAGGGCGCGGCGCCGCCGGCACCGGGTCCGCTCACCCGTGGCCCCCGATGGTCGCGAGCCGCGCGATCGCCGCCCGGTCCGGCTTGCCGGGGCCGCGGACCGGCATCCGCTCGAGGACGAGCAGCTGGCGCGGGCTCGCGTGCGGGGCGACCTCGGCGCAGACCGCGTCCCGCGCCTGGGCGAGCGTCGGCGGCCGGGCGCCGTGCGCGACGACGACCGCCGCGACGACGCGCTGTCCCCACTGGGCGTCCGGTGCGGCGACGACGGCCGCCTCGCGCACGCCGGGCAACCGCAGGAGCGCCGCCTCGACCGCAGCCGGGGCCACCTTGAGCCCCCCCGTGACGATCACGTCGTCGAGCCGGCCGATCACGTCGAGCCGGCCGGCGTCGTCGAGCCGGCCCGCGTCGTCCGTCGCGAACCACCGCACGTCGCGGTCGTCCCTGACGAACCCCCCGGCGCCCGGATCGGCGCCGCGGTACCCGCGGGCGAGCGTCGGGCCGGCGAGGAGGATCCGGCCCTCGGCGGCGTCGACGCGCACCCGGACGCCGTCGAGCGGCACCCCGTCGTAGACGCAGCCGCCGCAGGTCTCGCTCATGCCGTACGTCGTCACGAGGCGCACGCCCACCGCCTCCGCCGTCCGCAGCAACGGCTCCGGGGTCGCCGCACCGCCGACGAGGACGGCGTCGAAGCCGGCGAGGGCCTCGGCAGCAGCGCCGCCCGCGTCGAGCAGCCGGACCACCTGGGTCGGCACGAGCGCGGTGTAGCGCCGCGGCCCCTGCAGCCGCGCCACGGCGTCGGCGAACGCGTCCGGTCGGAACCCCGTCGAGGAGTCGAGCACGACCGGTGGCGCACCCGCGACGAGCGCGCGGACGAGCACCAGGAGGCCGGCGACGTGCTGCGCCGGCAGCGCGAGGAGCCAGCGGCCGGCGCCGCCGAGCCGAACATGGGTCGCCGACGCGGACGCGAGGAGCGCCGACGCCTGCAGCAGGACACCTTTCGCGGCACCCGTCGAGCCGGAGGTCGTGACGACCGCGACCGTCGGGTCGGCCGCGTCGTCCTCGGTGCCGTCGAGCGGCTCGCCGGGCCGCAGCGCGGACGGCGGGGCGAGGTCCGCGGCGTGCGGCAGAAGTGCCGGTCCCGCACCCGAGAGCGCCGCCCGCAGCACGGGCAGGACGCCGAGAACCCCGTCGTCCGAGGGCATCGCGACGGGCTCGAGCAGACGGATCACGACGACGACGATAGGACAAGCCCGCGTCACCAGCGCGCCGCCGACGAGCCGCCCCTCGGCAGTGGCACCCTGAGCGGCGTGCTGTCGGTCGAGGAGGCGCTCGCCGAGCTGGGTCGTATCGACACCCGGCTCCTCGACGACGCCCGCCTGGCCTGGGACGCCCTGTCGGGCGGCGGCGGGCCCGAGTCCGTCACCCAGTGGCGCGTCCAGCAGTTCTGCTGGTTCGAGCTCGCCGCGGCCGACCGGCTCGCGGGCCGCCGATGGCCGCTCGCCGAAGGGCTCGCCGCCCTCCTCGACGGCCTCGGTCTCGGCCGCTACGCCGCGATCGCGCGCAGCGACACGACCCGGGAGATCCTCCTCGCGGCCGACCAGTCGACCGGTGGCGGGCACGCCCTCGCCCACCGGGCGTCGCAGCGCTCCGGGACCCACCCGCCGGACACCGAGCTCGTCACGTGGCGGGGCCGGTGCGGTCCGGTCGAGGCCGCGCTGTACGAGCTCGTCGCGGACCGGCTCGAGATCGCCGTGGTGCTCGGCGACCTCCAGCCCGGCGTCCGGGGGTGGCGCGACCACCAGGCCGAGCTGACCCTGGCCGTCCTCACGACGCCGCACCCGGCCTTCGACGACCGCCCGCCGTACGAGGCGCTCGTGGCGGAGCGGGTGCACCGGTGGGTGCGCCGGCCCCGCTCGACGACACGCAGCGGGCTGCTCGCGCCGCTCGAACGGCGGCTGCTGACCCGGGTCGACCCGGGGATGGCGGCACCCGCCCGCGCGCTGCTGCGCCCGCTCGACTGGCTGCTCACCGAGATCCACGACGACGGGCTGCCGCTGACCGCCGCCGGCTACCTGCCGCCGCGGACGGTGTCGCGGGCCCTCGACGAGCTCGGCTGGCGCGACGAGCTCATCGGCCCGGCGTCCCGGGAGGTCGATGCGTACCCGGTGCTCGTGCTGCGCGAGTCCGCGACCCGGCTCGGCCTCGTCCGGCGGCGGTCCGGGCGGCTCGTGCGCACCCAGAGCGGTCGGGCCGCGGTGGGTGACGGCCGCACCCTCTGGCTCGAGGTCGCCGCCGGGCTCGTCGGCCCGGAGGACTCCGCGCTCGCGACCGCGTGGGAGGTCGTCCTCGCCGTCCTCGAGCCGGGCGACCCGGTGCCCGAGGAGGACGTCCGGTCGCTCGTCCAGTCCGTCGTCGCCGAGTCCGGTTGGCGGCTCGCCGGTCGCCGCGACCCGGTCGCCGTCGACACCGCCCCGCTGTTCTTCTCCGTGCTCCGCGAGCTGCGCTGGCTCGAGCTCGTCGAGGAGTCCGGCGCACTGCTCGACCGGCAGCTGCACGCCCGTCCGGGCGCCGCAGAGCTGTTCCGCGCCGCGCTGCGGCACCGGCTGCTGCACGCCGCGATCGGCTGAGACGACGGGCCGCTGAACCGCTCCGGCTCCGAACCACCGCTGCTGGACGACCGCTGCTGGACAACCGCCGCTGGACGAACTCAGCTGGACGACCTCGGGCGGCGGCGGTGCCGTCGAGCGGCGTCCCCGACCGTTTCCTGGAGCCGCACGGCGGGCCGGCGAACAGGTAGCCGGCGCAGCCGGCGACCGGGAAGACGAGGATCGCGATCACCCACGCCCACCTCGGCAGCACCCGGACGGCGGCCTCCCGGGCGACGAGCACGTCGACGACGCAGAGCACGGCGAGCCCGACCTCGAGGGCGAGGCCCAGCCCGCTCGTCAGGTGGATCATCAGATGCGCCGGCACGGTGTCGGGATCCTTCGACTGTCACCCGGCCGGCGGGCCGCCGCATCCACAGACGCTCGGCTCCGGTCCGGCGTGGGTCGTCCTGCGGCCGGTTGTGCTACAACGGCGCGGTGTCGGTCGTCGCGGACGTGCTCGTCGCCCTCATCGCCCTGCTCCACACGTACATCCTCGTCATGGAGATGTTCTTGTGGCGCACGGCGCGGGTCCGGGCGGCGTTCGGGCTGACCCCGGAGTTCGCCGACGCGACCGCGGTGATGGCCGGGAACCAGGGGCTGTACAACGGCTTCCTCGCCGCCGGGCTCATCTGGGGACTGCTCGCGGAGGAGCCGGTCGGTCGCGAGGTCACCGTGTTCTTCCTCCTGTGCGTTGCGGTCGCCGGCGTGTACGGGTCGCTGACCGCGAACCGGCGGATCATCGTCATCCAGACCGTCCCCGCCGTCCTCGCGCTCGCGGCCGTCCTCGCCTCCTGAGCGCCTTCTGGAGCGGCCTCCCCGCGCCGTTCGGTGAAGCGGACGGTCGTAGGTCGCCCTCGTCCCGGGACGTGCGCGACGGGCGTGGACGCCGGGACGACCCCACGCGCCCACCGCCCCAGTCACCGGCGCCCCCGCCGACGGCTGCATCGTCGACATCAGCCCCAACCGGCACCCAACCCCCATCGCGACCTCTACGTCACCGCCATGGAAGACGTAACGTCGCTCGATGACGTCCCCACCGTCCAGGGCCGGCACCACCATGCTGATGACACCGCTCCCGGCCTGACGTCGGCGAAGGTGGTGTCAGCCGTCGGCTCCAGCCGCCAGGTGATGCTCGGCGAGGAAGCGGTCGACGTCGGCGATGCTGGCTTCGGGCTCGCTGACGAGCGCGCGGAGACCGGTGAGGACGTCTGCATCCTGGGCGGTGGGGCCGGCGGCTTCGGCGGCCGGCACGTCGGCGTCCGTGGGAGTGCTCTTGCGCGGGGCGAGGAAGAGGTTGGCGAGGTAGCCGGTGAAGGTGCCGAAGATGCCCACACCGACGACGATGATCATGGCACCCGTGGCGCGTCCAGGGTTCGTGACCGGGAACTGGTCCCCGTAACCGACGGTCGAGATCGTCACGATCGTGTACCAGAGGGCGTCCGACGCGGTGGTGATGTTCGCGCCGGGAGCGTCTTGCTCGAGGTAGAGCATTTCGAGGCTGCCGAACTGCAGCACGAGGATGCCCATCAGGAGCAGCACGAGGAGGGCACTCCCGGCGCGGTCCCGGATCAGGGTTCGTGCCACGGTGCGCCCGCCGACGGTGCGGAGCAGCCGGTACACCCGTACCAGGCGGAAAATCCGCAGCAACTTGAGTTCGGCGAGCGGCAGGCTCGCCAGGAGGTCGGCCCACCCGAAATGCGGGAAGAAGTAGGTGCGCTTGGAGGGCGCCGTGAGGAACCGGTAGGTGAAGTCGATCAGGAAGATCCCGCTGAACAGTGCGTTCATCACGTTCAGCACGTTCTGCAGGTCCGGGTTGCCCCGGACAGCGTATGCGAGCACCATGTTGACGATCGACAGCAGCGACAGGATGCCGATGAAGATCTCGTAGCCGGTGTTCTTCAGCTCGCTGCGGGCACCGCCCATCGGCGATCCGCCTCCTCACTGGTGGACGTCCGTACCCGTAAGTTCGGCCCGTCGTTGATGCGATGCCGCTGATGTCGATGCTGAGAACGATCCTGGGTGCCCGCTCACATCCGCTCCGTGCCACTCGCTCCGAGCCAACTCACCACCTCCGACCCACGGCAAGTGGCCGAACGGTCCTGTCTCACCCGTCCTCCTGTCTCCCCACCCCTCCTGCGAGGTCAGCGCGGCCCTCGTCCACAACCCCACGTCATGCCGCGGGGCCTTCGCGCCGGTCTCCGTGGGCGCCGCGCCGGTCGTCTCGGCTGCGTGACGCGGGCACACGCCGTGTACGACGGCGGCCGAGCCGACAACGACTGAACGCCGACGGGGGCC
The DNA here is from genome assembly GCA_963750565.1 of uncultured Actinomycetota bacterium. Classification (GTDB taxonomy): domain Bacteria; phylum Actinomycetota; class Actinomycetes; order Actinomycetales; family Kineosporiaceae; genus R-H-3. The sequence goes on from CAVVRA010000007.1 coordinate 283,792, forward strand.
GCTTCGATCATGCCCGGCGGGTGACCACGCCTCGTGTGCGGGGTGAGGTCCGGAGGGCCCCGCGTAACCGATCAAGGGTAGCCGTCGGTTGATCATGTGGGCAAAGATCCACGCGGCGTGCGATCTGCGTGCGACAGCCGCCGGCGGCGGGCAGCATCCACCGGGCATCAACGGACAGCGCCACGAGTACAGCACGTACCACCACGCCCGCCCGGTCTCGATCTTCGAAGCTGGTCACCTCCGCTCCGACATCGGGCACGTCAGGGGCACATCCCGGCCTCGATCGGGTCAGATCAGACAACGTCGATAGCGCAAGGCGTCTGCCCAGGTCGCCAGAGGCCACTCGGCGTCTCACCCAGGGCTGACGTGCTCCCGGTCAGTAGTACCAGGGGAACGGGGACCAGTCGGGGGCGCGCTTCTCCAGGAAGGCGTCCCGGCCCTCGGCGGCCTCGTCGGTCATGTACGCCAGGCGGGTCGCCTCGCCGGCGAAGACCTGCTGGCCGACCAGGCCGTCGTCGACGAGGTTGAAGGCGAACTTCAGCATCCGCTGGGCCGTCGGGGCTCTTGCCGTTGATCTCGGCGGCGACCTCGAGGGCGACCTGTCTCGAGGTCGGCGTGGTCGGCGACGAGGTTCACCGCGCCCATCCGGTGCATCGTCCTCGGCGTCGTAGGTCCGGCCGAGGAAGAAGATCTCCCGGGCGAACTTCTGGCCGACCATCCGGGCCAGGTACGCCGAGCCGTACCCGGCGTCGAAGCGAGCCGACGTCGGCGTCGGTCTGCTTGAACCGGGCGTGCTCGCGGCTGGCGATCGTGAGGTCGCAGACGACGTGCAGGCTGTGCCCGCCGCCGGCCGCCCAGCCGTTGACGACGGCGACGACGACCTTCGGCATGGTCCGGATCGAGCCGCTGCACCTCGAGGATGTGCAGCCGCCCGCCGGCGGCCGCGACCCGCGCCTCGTCGACGCTGTCGACCGTGTCCCGGGGCGCCCGGTCTCCGGGTCGACCGTCGTGTACTGGTACCCGGACCGCCCCCGGATCCGCTGGTCGCCGCCGGAGCAGAAGGCCCAGCCGCCGTCCTTCGGGCTCGGGCCGTTGCCGGTGAGCAGCACGCAGCCGACGTCCGGCGTCATCCGGGCGTGGTCCAGCGCCCGGTAGAGCTCGTCGACGGTGTGCGGCCGGAACGCGTTGCGCACCTCCGGCCGGTCGAACGCGATCCGCACCGTCCCCCGGGCCGGGCCGTCGAGCCGGCACCGGTGGTAGGTGATGTCGGTGAAGTCGAAGCCGGGGACGACGTCCCAGGCGCCGGCGTCGAAGATCTCCGAGATGTCGCTCACACCGCGGCAGGATAGGGGGCGCCGGTCAGCCGTCCCCGAAGACCCCAGTCGGCGACCGCCGGACGACGTCGAGCACCGTCGAACGGTGCGCCTGCCGCAGCACGTCCGGCATCCGGCCCGCCCGCCATCGCGACTCGACGAGCACTGGGGGAGCGTCGCCCTCGACGAACGTCGACCGCACCCGGACGCCCTCGACGAGCCGGGAGCACGCCGCGGCTCCCCCGGCGTCGGTGCAGAACAGCGGCAGCCCGGCGACCCGGCGCAGCGGCGAGACCGCGGCGGTCGTGAGCTCGTACTCCACGCTGACGGCCCGGACGCCGCGGGCGAGGCCCGCGCTCGTCGACCCCCAGCCTCCGCCGCGGAACCGGCGCACCGACAGGACCCGGACGTCCGGGTGCCTCGCCAACCACCCGACGAGGTCGGCGGGGGCCGCCGTCCGGGCGCCGTCCGGGCGGACGACCTGCGTCACCTCGGCCACCCGCACCGGCGCCGCGGCGGCACCCGAGGTCGCGGCGGTGGACGACGCCGAACCCGGGGGGTCCGCGCCGAGCACCGCGCCGATCGCCCAGAGTGCGCCGAGTCCTCCGGCGGCGACGGCGACCGCGCGCTCACCGCGTCGCGACCTCCGCACCGTCGTCGTGCCGCGCGCGCCCCGATGTCCGCCGCCGACCTCCACCCGACCTCCACCCGACCTCACCCACGAGGCTCCATCGTCACCCGTAGGCTGCCGACGTGCACCCTCCGCGCGTCCCGGCGACGGACGACCTGCTCGCCGCCGCGCACGTCGTCCAGGTGCCGCTGCGCACCTCTTTCCGCGGTGTCACCGAGCGTGAGGCCGTGCTGCTCGCCGGCCCCGCCGGCTGGGGGGAGTTCGCGCCGTTCGCCGAGTACGGCGACGCCGAGGCGGCCCGCTGGCTCGCGGCCGCCCTCGAGGCCGCCTGGGGGCTGCCGGACGCCGGGTGGCCGGCCGCGGTCCGCGACAGCGTCCCGGTCAACGCCACCGTGCCCGCGGTCCCGCCCGCCGACGTGCCCGCGGTGCTCGCGCGGTTCGACGGCTGCACGACCGCGAAGGTCAAGGTCGCCGAGCGCGGTCAGCGGCTCGCCGACGACGTCGACCGGGTCGCCGCCGTCCGTGACGTCCTCGGCCCCGCAGGCCGGGTCCGGGTCGACGCGAACGGTGCGTGGCCTGTCGACGACGCCGTCCGCGCCCTCGGCGCGCTCGCGCCGTACGGCCTGGAGTACGTCGAGCAGCCGTGCGCGGACATCGCCGCGCTCCGCGACGTCCGGACGGCGCTCGCCCGCGCCGGCATCGACGTGCCCGTCGCCGCTGACGAGAGCGTCCGCAAGGCCGAGGACCCGCTCCGGGTCGCGGTCGCCGGTGCGGCGGACGTCGTCGTCGTCAAGGTCGCGCCGCTCGGCGGGGTCGCCGCCGCGCTCGACGTCGCGGGCACGCTCGGCGCCGACCATGGGATCCCCGTGGTCGTGTCGTCCGCGCTCGACACGTCGGTCGGGATCGCCGCCGGGGTCGCGCTCGCGGCGGCGCTGCCGGCGCTGCCCTTCGCGTGCGGGCTCGGCACCGTCGCGCTGCTCGCGGACGACGTCGCGGCCCGGCCGCTCGCCCCGCGCCGCGGCGTGCTCGACGTCGCGGACGCCCGTGCGTTGCAGCCGGACCCGGGCCGGGTCGCCGTGCTCGCCGCCCGGGCGGACAACCGGCGGTGGTGGCTCGACCGGTTGACCCGGTGCGCGGACCTGCTGCGGCAGAACGGGCCTGTTCCCGCCGGACGCGACAGTCCCTCTGCGTGAGCGACTCCATGAACGACTCAGCGCTCCTCGCCCGGCTCGCCGTCGACGCCCTCGCCGCTGCCGGGGTGAGCCACGTCGTGCTCTGCCCGGGCTCCCGCAGCGCCCCGCTCGCGTACGCCCTCACGGCACGCCCGGGCCCGGACGCGGTGCCAGCGCTGCGCGTCCGGCACGACGAACGCGTCGCGGCCTTCACCGCCCTCGGCGTCACCCGCGGCGCCCACGCCGCCGGCGAGCTCGCGGCCGGCGCGGTCGTCACGACGTCCGGGACCGCAGCCGCGAACCTGCATCCTGCCGTGCTCGAGGCGCACCACGCCGACGTCCCGCTCGTCGTCGTCACCGCCGACCGGCCGCCCGCGCTGCGTGGCACGTGGGCGAACCAGACCTCCGAGCTGCAGGCCGGGCTCTTCGGCGACGCCGTCCGGGCCCGGCTCGACCTCGCCGACGCCGACGCGGCGCGGGACCCGGACGCCGCGTGGGCCGCGCTCATGACGACCCTCGCCGCGGCCTGGGGAAGCCCGGACGGCGGCCGGCCGGGGCCCGTCCACCTCGACCTCGGGTTCACCGACCCGCTCGTCCCGGTCGGCGACGCGGACGGCGACGCGGTCGGTGACGCCCACGACGAGCGCCCGGGCCGGGACGACGAAGGTCCGCGGCGCGACCCCGGAGCGGCGTCCCGCCACCGGGACACCGGGCGCGGCGGGGAGTCCCTCGAACCCCTCGACGGCACGGTCGTCGTCGCGGGCGACGGCGCAGGCGGGCAGGCCCGCTGGCTCGCCGAGGCCGGCGGCTGGCCGCTGCTCGCCGAGCCGTCGTCCGGTGCGCGCAGCGGGCCGAACGCGATCGGCCCCTACCGGCTGCTCCTCGAGCTGCCCGAGCTCACCGACGTCGTCCGGCGGGCCGTCGTCCTCGGCCGGCCGACGCTGTCCCGGCCCGTGTCCCGGCTGCTCGCCCGGGACGACGTCGAGCTCGTCCTCGTCTCCCCGTATGCCGACCGGCCCGACCCCGGCAGGCCTGTGCGCCGGATCGTCGGGAGCGCCGTTCCCGCTGACCTCATGGATGACGCGAAGGGCTGGTACCGCAGGGATCCCGACCCCTGGCTGGCGCGCTGGCTCGCCGCCGGCGCGGCCGCGCAGACCGCGCTCGACGCGCTCCTCGACGGCGTCGCGCGGCGCTGGGGGACCCCGGACGTCGCGCCGCTCGGCCCGCTCGTCGCCCGCGAGGTCGCCGCGGCGCTGGGCCCGGGCGAGCTGCTCGTCGCCGCGGCGAGCAACCCGGTTCGCGACCTCGACCTCGCAGGCCGCCCGTTCGAGGTCCCCGTCGGCGACCGCGGGGCCCTCGACGCCGGCCACGAGCGGGTCGTCGCCAACCGCGGCCTCGCCGGTATCGACGGCACGCTCTCGACGGCGCTCGGTGCCGCCCTCGGCCGGGACGGCGACCACCGGGTCCGGGTGCTCGTCGGTGACCTCGCGTTCCTCCACGACGCGAACGCCCTCCTCGCCGACCCGGCCCACCCCGACCGGGCGACCGGCCCGCAGGTGCAGGTCATCGTCCTCGACGACGACGGCGGCGGCATCTTCCACCTCCTCGAGCACGGTGAGCGGGCCGGCCGAGGCCGCGCGGAGGCCGCCGCGTTCGAGCAGGCGTTCGGCACCCCGCACGGCGCCGACCTCGGTGCGCTGTGCCGCGGGTTCGGCGTCCCGCACACGTCCGTCGGCAGCCTCCCGGAGCTGCGGGCCGCGCTCGCGGCCCCGGCGGCGGGCACGAGCGTCGTCGAGGTCGCGTCCCCCCGGGCCGGCCTGCGCGACCTCCACGCCCGGATCGGGTCCGACGTCCACGCCGCGGCGCGCGCCGCCCTCGCGTCGACGCGCCGCCGCTGACCGTCGGCGGCTCAGGCACCCGTTCCGTGCGGTCGACAGGCCCGCGGTGTCCGCTTTGCCCGGCAGTAATGGTGCCTGAGCGGTGGGTAGCGCTGGGTAGCGGTGGGTAGCGGTGGGTCAGAACGCGGACAGTGCGTCCCGCATCGGGACGAGCTTGTCGTCGGACTCGGCGAGCTCGGTCTCCGGGTCCGAGCCCGCGACGATGCCGCAGCCGGCGAACAGGCGCAGCCGCCGCGCGTCGTCCGGGTCGACCCGGGCGCAGCGCAGCGCGATGCCCCACTCGCCGTCGCCCTGCGGCGTCCATCCAGCCGACCGGGCCGGCGTAGCGGTCGCGGTCCATGCCCTCGATCTCGCCGATGACGGACGCCGCGAGCCGGGTCGGGGTGCCGCACACCGCCGCCGACGGGTGGAGTGCGGCGGCCAGCCCGAGGGACGGCGTGTCGTCCGCGAGCACCCCGGTGACGTCGGTCGCGAGGTGCATGACGTTCGCCAGGTGCAGCACGAACGGGGTCTCGGGGACGTTCATCGACGTGCAGTGCGGCGCGAGCGCCTCGGCGACGGAGCGGACGGCGTACTCGTGCTCCTCGAGGTCCTTGCTCGACCGGGCCAGCGACGCCGCGAGGGCGAGGTCGTGGTCGTCGTCCCCGGTGCGGCGGATCGTGCCCGCGAGCACCCGCGACGTGACCAGGCCCTTCTCCCGCCGCACGAGCATCTCCGGGGTGGCACCGACGAGTCCGTCGACGCTGAACGTCCAGCAGCCGGGGTAGCGGTTCGGCGAGCCGGCCGAGCAGCGCACCGGACGTCGACGGGCCGCTCGGCGAACGCCTCGAGGTCGCGCGCGAGCACGACCTTCTCCACCCGCCCGCGGCCGATCCGGCGGATCGCCTCGGCGACGACGCACTCCCACTCGGCGGCCGAGCGGGCGCCGTCCGCGAACGTCACCTCGCCGTGGCCAGAGGACGGGCTCGGTCTCCGTCTCGGGCAGGGCCGCGCTCGGCACGACGCCGGCCCAGGCTCGTCGTCGTCAGCCACCACCGGTCGCCGCGTCGGCCGACGACGACCTCGGGGACGACGAGGACGCCGCCCGCGGCGGACCCGGCGGCGAACGCGAACGAGCCGAACGCGACCGGCCCGGTGCCGGGCAGGCCGACCTCGTCCCGGACGACGGCGTGGTCGACGAGGTCGAGCCAGGCGGCCTCGGCCTCGGCGAACCGGTCGACACCGCGCCGTGCGGATGCGTCAGCGTCCCGCCCCAGCCGACGAGCCCCTCGCCGACGCCGCACCCAGGCCAACGGCCCGGTACGCGGCAGCTGGCCCAGGATCGGGCCCGGGTCGGGGATCGGCACCGTGCGGGCCACGAGCGGCACGGACACCGGAGCAGTGGTCATCGCGCCCCAGCGTAGGACGACCCCGAGCACGGTTCTCGCCGGACCTGGGCCGTCCCGGGGGCCCGGATGCGTGACGTCCGCCACGAACCCGTCCCCGGCGCGCCGGGACGGCTGCGACGACGACGGACCCCGCACGCCGGCCCCGTGACCACCGGCGGCTGGAGTGCCCCGGCTGACGGCCCGGCCGCCCGCCTGGGACGATGCCGCCATGCCCCGCGCCAGCCTGGACAAGCAGCCGCACGAGGTCGCGGCGATGTTCGACGACGTCGCCGAGCGCTACGACCGGACCAACGACGTGCTGTCCCTCGGGCAGGACCGGCGGTGGCGCCAGGCGGTGGTCACGGCGCTGGACCTGCGGCCCGGCGAGCGGCTGCTCGACCTCGCGGCCGGCACCGGGACGTCGCAGCGAGCCGTTCGCCGAGGCCGGCGTGCTGACGTCGTGCCGTGCGACTTCTCGCTCGGGATGCTCCGGGTCGGCAAGCGCGCGCCGTCCGGACCTGCCGTTCGTCGCCGGCGACGCGACCCGGCTGCCGTTCGCCGACGGCGTCGTTCGACGCGGTCACGATCTCGTTCGGGCTGCGCAACGTCGTCGACACCGACGCGGCGCTGCGCGAGATGCTGCGCGGTCACCCGGCACGGCGGCCGGCTCGTCGTCTGCGAGTTCTCCCACCCCGCCTGGGGGCCGTTGCGCACCGTCTACACCGAGTACCTGATGCGTGCGCTGCCGACGGTCGCCCGCCGGGTGTCGCTCCAACCCGGACGCGTACGTCTACCTCGCCGAGTCGATCCGGGCGTGGCCCGACCAGCAGGCCCTCGGCCGCGCGGATCCGGGCCGCCGGCTGGGACGAGGTCGCGCTACCGCAACCTCTCCGGCGGCATCGTCGCCCTGCACCGCGCCACGCCGCCCCTGACCGCGCACTCGTCCTGCGGTGTGCAGGGGTTGCCAGGGGCAGCAGAACCCGATCACCCCGCAACGAACGGTTCGGCACAGCGTCGCCGCGCGAGGGGTTCACCCCCCGCCGTACACTCTCGGGAAACTCGTGAAGAGTTTCACAAGCGCACATGACGCGACGTCCACCCGTGCACCACCGAGCAGCACCGAGGCAGGCCACGTGAGCGCGAGCAGCCCCACCCCCGCGTCCGGCGCAGCCGTCGCGCAGGACGCCGACGTCATCGTCGTCGGCGCCGGGCCGGCGGGGTCGACCGACGGCCTACTACCTGGCCCGCGCCGGCCTCGACGTCCTGCGTCCTGGAGAAGACCGCGTTCCCGCGGGAGAAGGTCTGCGGCGACGGGCTGACCCCCCGCGCGGTCAAGGAGCTCGTCGCCCTGGGCATCGACACCGGCGCAGAGGACGGCTGGATCCGCAACCAGGGCCTGCGGATCATCGGCGGCGGCGATGCGGCTGCAGCTGCCCTGGCCGGACCTCGCCGTCGTTCCCCGACTACGGGCTGGTCCGGCCCGCGGCCGGACTTCGACGAGATCCTCGCCCGCGCAGGCGCGCGAAGGCCGGCGGCGCCGGCTGCTCGAGCGGACCGACCGTCACCGGCCCGGTCCTCGACGAGCGCACCGGCCGGATCGTCGGCGTCACCGCACGCCCGGTCGACGGCCGACGGCGCCGGGTCGGCGACGAGGTCACCTACCGGGCGCCGCTCGTGGTCGCCGCGGACGGCAACTCCGCGCCGGCTGGCGCTGGCGATGGGCCTCGCGCAAGCGCGACGACCGCCCGATGGGCGTCGCCGTCCGCACCTACTTCCGCAGCCCCCGGCACGACGACGACTGGCTCGAGTCCTGGCTCGAGCTGTGGGACGGCGACCCGAGCCGGTCGCGGCTGCTGCCGGGCTACGGCTGGATCTTCGGCGTCGGCGACGGCACCAGCAACGTCGGCCTCGGCATCCTCAACTCCGCGGCGGCCTTCGGCAACGTCGACTACAAGGACCTGCTGCGCCGCTGGGTCGACCACGATGCCGCCGGAGTGGGGCTTCACCGAGGAGAACATGACCGCGCCGATCCGCGGCGCCGCGCTGCCGATGGGCTTCAACCGCACGCCGCACTACACCCGCGGGCTGCTGCTCGTCGGCGACGCCGGCGGCATGGTCAACCCGTTCAACGGCGAGGGCATCGCCTACGCCATGGAGTCCGGCCGGATCGCCGCCGACGTCGATCGGCCCAGGCGCTCGCCCGGCCCGACGCGACGCGGCCCGGGAGCAGGCGCTGCAGGCGCTACCCGGCTGCGCTGAAGGACGCCTACGGCGGCTACTACACGCTCGGCCGGGTCTTCGTGAAGCTCATCGGCCACCCCGAGGTCATGAAGGTCGCCACCCGGTACGGGCTGCCGCGGCCGACGCTCATGAAGCTCACCCTGAAGCTGCTCGCCAACCTCACCGACCCCCGCGGCGGCGACGCCATCGACCGGGTCATCAACGGCCTCACGAAGATCGCTCCGGCGGCCTGAGGACCGAGCGGTACGGGCGTGCGCGAGCCGGGTCAGGACCACCGCTGCGGGGCCCCTAGGATGGGCCCGACCTGCGCCCGGGCCGGTCGAGGCGGCCGTCCCGGGGCGCCAGCACGCGACCGGGGAAGGGTGACGTCGTGAACCCCTACGTGCCGATCCTCGTCCTGGCGGCGATCGCGGCGCGGCTTCGCCGTCTTCTCGGTCGCGGCCGGCGCGCTCACCGGCCCGAAGCGCTACAACCGCGCCAAGCTCGACGCCTACGAGTGCGGCATCGAGCCGACGCCGCACGCCGCGGGCGGCGGCCGCTTCCCGGTCAAGTACTACCTGACCGCGATGCTCTTCATCGTCTTCGACATCGAGATCGTGTTCCTCATCCCGTTCGCCGTCGCCTTCGACCGGCTGGGCCTGTTCGCGCTGGTCGAGATGGTGCTGTTCATCGCCACCGTGTTCGTCGCCTACGCCTACGTCTGGCGTCGCGGCGGCCTGGAGTGGGACTGACGACGGCGTACGCGCCGCACGGCGAGCGCTGGATGCAGCCGCATGGGTATCGAGGAGAAGCTGCCGAGCGGCTTCCTGCTGACCACGGTGGAGCAGCTCGCCGGGTACTTCCGCAAGGGCTCGCTGTGGCCGGCCACCTTCGGCCTGGCCTGCTGCGCGATCGAGATGATGACGACCGGCGCGCCGACGCTACGACCTCGCCCGCTTCGGCATGGAGGTCTTCCGCGCCTCGCCGCGCCAGGCCGACCTGATGATCGTCGCCGGCCGGGTCAGCCAGAAGATGGCCCCGGTGCTGCGGCAGATCTACGACCAGATGGTCGAGCCGAAGTGGGTGCTCGCGATGGGCGTCTGCGCCTCGTCCGGCGGCATGTTCAACAACTACGCGATCGTCCAGGGCGTCGACCACATCGTCCCGGTCGACATCTACCTGCCCGGCTGCCCGCCGCGGCCGGAGATGCTCATCAACGCGATCCTCCAGCTGCACGAGCGAGATCGGCTCGACTGCCGCTCGGGCGTCAACCGCGGTCAAGGCCGCGCAGGCCGCCGAGCAGGCCGCGCTCGCCGCGACGCCCGACCGTCCGAGATGAAGGGCCTGCTGCGGTGAGCGAGCGCAACGACGACGAGCCGAGCCGACCGACGACCCGCGACCGCGACCGTCGACGCCGGACGTCGGCAACCTGCCGGCGACGACGGCGCGCCGAGGCCGAGATCGTCGACGTCCGCGCGCGGCATGTTCGGCGCCCACGGCACCGGCGACACCTCCGGCTACGGCGGGCTGGTCCGGACGGTCGCGCTGCCCGCCGCCGTCCGCGCGGCCCTTCGGCGGCGAGTTCGACGCCGTCGCCGACGCGCTCGGCGACGGCGCTCGGCCGCCGACGGGCGCGCCGTTCGACGACGCGGTCGAGAAGGTCGTCGTCGACCGCGGCGAGCTCGACCTTCTTCGTCCGCCGCGAGCGACCTGCTCGCGGTCGTCGCAGGTGCTGCGCGACGACCCGGACCTGCGCTTCGAGCTGCTGCTCCGGCGTCAGCGGCGTGCACTACCCGCAGGACACCGGCCGCGAGCTGCACGCGGTCTACCACCTGCTGTCGATCACCCACAACCGCCGGCTGCGGCTCGAGGTCACCTGCCCGGACGCCGACCCGCACCTCCCGTCGGTCGTCGACGGTCTACCCGACCGCCGACTGGCACGAGCGCGAGACCTGGGACTTCTTCGGCATCCTGTTCGACGGCCACCCGGCGCTGACCCGGATCCAGATGCCGGACGACTGGCCCGGGCACCCGCAGCGCAAGGACTACCCGCTCGGCGGCATCCCGGTCGAGTACAAGGGCGCGACCATCCCGCCGCCCGACACCCGGAGGTCCTACAGCTGATGAGCGACCGGACGACGACCCGACGGGCGCGACGGCGACGACGCCGCGCGGAGCCGATCGACGGCCCGACGGCGCGAGCGCGCCGGACGACGGTCGGACACCGACCCGTACGGCGATCGCCGTCGGGCGAGGACCGGGCCGACGGCGCCGGGTCTTCACCGCGACCGGCGGCGACTGGGACCGACATCGCCGAGGAGGCCGCGAGCCTCGGCGAGGAGCGCATCGTCGTCAACATGGGCCCGCAGCACCCGTCGACGCACGGCGTGCTCCGGCTCATCCTCGAGCTCGACGGCGAGACGGTCACCGAGGCCCGGTGCGGCATCGGCTACCTGCACACCGGCATCGAGAAGAACATGGAGTACCGCACCTGGACGCAGGGCGTCACGTTCTGCACCCGGATGGACTACCTCGCGCCGCTGTTCCAGGAGGCGGCCTACTGCCTCGGCGTCGAGAAGCTGCTCGGCATCACCGACGAGATCCCGGAGCGGGCCAGCGTCATCCGGGTGCTGATGATGGAGCTCAACCGGATCTCCTCGCACCTGGTGTGCCTCGCCACCGGCGGCATGGAGATCGGCGCGCTGACCGTCATGACGGTCGGCTTCCGGGAGCGCGAGCGGCGTGCTCAAGCTCTTCGAGCTCGATCACCGGTCTGCGGATGAACCACGCGTACATCCGGCCCGGCGGCCTCGCCCAGGACCTCCCGCCCGGCGCGCATCGACGCCATCCGCGACGCGCTGCCGCTGACTCCGCCGCGGGCATCTCCGACCTCGAGAAGCTGGCCAACGAGAACCCGATCTTCAAGGCGCCGCCTCGTCGGACGTCGGCTACCTCGACCTCACCGGCTGCATGGCTCTGGGCATCACCGGCCCGGTGCTGCGCTCGACCGGCCTGCCGCACGACCTGCGCAAGCGCCAGCCGTACTGCGGCTACGAGACGTACGACTTCGACGTCGTCACCTGGGACACCTGCGACGCCTACGGCCGGTTGCGGATCCGGCTCGAGGAGATGAAGCGAGTCGCTGCAGATCGTCGAGCAGTGCCTCGACCGGCTCGCGAGAGCCCGGGCCCGGTCATGGTCGGCGACAAGAAGATCGCCTGGCCGGCGCAGCTCGCGATCGGCAGCGACGGCATGGGCAACAGCCTCGACCACATCCGCGAGATCATGGGCACCGTCGATGGAGGCGCTGATCCACCACTTCAAGCTCGTCACCGAGGGCTTCCGGGTGCCGGCCGGGCCAGGTGTACTCCGCGGTCGAGTCCGCCGCGCGGCGAGCTCGGCGTGCCACCTCGTCTCGCGACGGCGGCACCCGCCCGTACCGGGCGCACTTCCGGGACCCGTCGTTCGTCAACCTGCAGGCCGTCGCCGCGATGTGCGAGGGCGGCCAGGTCGCCGACGTCATCGTCGCCGTCGCCTCGCTCGACCCCGTCATGGGAGGCGTGGACCGCTGATGCCCGATCATGCCGATCAGTGCGTCCGGGAGCGGCTCGACCGCCGACGCGCCGGCAGATCATCGCCCGCTACCCGGTGCCGCGCTCGGCGCTGCTGCCGATGCTCCACCTCGTGCAGAGCGAGGAGGGCTACGTCAGCCCGGACGGCATCGCGTTCTGCGCGCAGATGCTCGACCTCACGACCGCCGAGGTCGTCCGCCGTCGCGACCTTCTACACGCAGTACAAGCGCCACCCCAACGGCACCTACACCGTCGGGGTGTGCACGAACACGCTGTGCGCGGTCATGGGCGGCGACGCGATCTTCGACGGCGCTCGAGGAGCACCTCGGGATCGGCCACGACGAGACGACCGACGACGGCGTCGATCACCCTCGAGCGGGTCGAGTGCAACGCGGCCTGCGACTACGCGCCCGTGGTGATGGTCAACTGGGAGTTCTTCGACAACCAGACGCCGCCTCGCGCCGGGAGCTCGTCGACCGGCTGCGCGCCGGCCAGGCGGTCGCGCCCGACCCGCGGCGCCGACGACGGTGTGCACCTTCAAGGAGGTCTCGCCGGGTGCTGGCCGGGTTCCCCGACGGGCACGCCGACGAGGGCGTCGGCGCCGGCGACGCCGACCCTGCAGGGCACCCTGCTGGCCGGCGCGCAGAGCGCCGCGGCGGACCGCGCCGGCCGACGGGTCGGTGCCGAGCCGCGCGGCCGACGGCACGACGCGCCCCGGCCGCCGGACACCGCGGCGCGCCGACGGCAGCCGGCCGGCGAGCGACCACGGCGAGCGACGAGGCCGCACGACGCCCGGCTGGACGCACCACGGAGGGCTGACCATGACCGACGCTCACCCCGGTCCTGTCGGCGTTCTGGGACGCGCCGCGGTCCTGGACGCTGGACGACCTACGAGCGCCACGGCGGCTACCAGCGCGCTGCGCACGGCGCTGGCGATGCAGCCGGCGCGACATCGTCACAGCTGGTCAAGGACTCCGGCCTGCGCGGCCGCGGCGGCGCGGGCTTCCCGACCGGGCTGAAGTGGAGCTTCCTGCCCAAGCCGGACGGCCTGCCCCGCTACCTCGTGGTCAACGCCGACGAGTCCGAGCCGGGCACCTGCAAGGACATCCCGCTGCATGATGGCCACGCCCGCAGCTCCTGATCGAGGGCGTCGATCATCACGCAGCTACGCGATCGGCTGCCACAAGGCGTTCATCTACCTGCGCGGCGAGGTCGTGCACGTCTACCGCCGGCTGCTGCGCGGCCGTCGAGGAGGCCGGAGGCCGGGCTACCTCGGCGACGAACATCCTCGGCTCCGGCTTCGACCTCGACATCGTCGTCCACGCCGGCGCCGGGCGCCTACATCTGCGGCGAGGAGACCGCGCTGCTCGACTCCCTCGAGGGCCGCCGCGGCCAGCCCCGGCTCAAGCCGCCGTTCCCGGCCGTCGCCGGCCTGTACGCCCGGCCCGACCGTGGTGAACAACGTCGAGTCGATCGCCAGCGTGCCGTCGATCGTCACCGACGGCGCCGACTGGTTCAAGAGCATGGGCACCGAGCGGTCGCACCGGCTTCGGGCTCTTCTCGCTGTCCGGGCACGTCGAACCGGCCGGGCCAGTACGAGGCCCCGCTCGGCATCACGCTGCGCGAGCTGCTCGACATGGCCGGCGGCATCCGGCGCGGGCACGAGCTGAAGTTCTGGACGCCGGGCGGCTCGTCGACCCCGCTGTTCACCGCCGAGCACCTCGACGTCCCGCTCGACTTCGAGTCCGTCGGCGCGGCCGGTTCGATGCTCGGCACCCGGGCGCTGCAGATCTTCGACGACACGACCTGCGTCGTCCGCGCGGTGCTGCGCTGGACCGAGTTCTACAAGCACGAGTCGTGCGGCAAGTGCACCCCCTGCCGGGAGGGCACGTACTGGCTGGTCCAGGTGCTGCGCCGGCTCGAGGACGGGCAGGGCACCGAGGAGGACCTCGACAAGCTGCTCGACATCTGCGACAACATCCTCGGCCGGTCGTTCTGCGCCGCTCGGCGACGGCGCGACGAGCCCGATCACGTCGTCCATCAAGTACTTCCGCGACGAGTACGTCGCGCCACCTCACCGCAGGGCGGCTGCCCGTTCGACCCGTCGCCGTTCGACCCTCTTCGAGGAAGCCAACGCCTGATGACCGTCACCGCCAACCCGCCGCCGGGCGCCGGGCCGACCGCCGACGCGCCGCGGCCCGACCTCGTCACCGCTCACCATCGACGACGTCGAGGTCAGCGTGCCCAAGGGCACGCTGGTGATCCGGGCGGCCGAGCAGATCGGGATCGCCGATCCCGCGGTTCTGCGACCACCCGCTGCTCGCCCCGGCCGGCGCCTGCCGGCAGTGCCTCGTCGAGGTCGCGACCCCCGGCCCGGACGGCCGCCTGCGGCCGATGCCCAAGCCGCAGGCCTCCTGCACCCTCGAGGCCACGCCCGGGCATGGTCGTCCGCACCCAGCACACGCTCGCCGGTCGCCGAGAAGGCGCAGCGCGGCGTCATGGAGCTGCTGCTCATCAACCACCCGCTCGACTGCCCGGTCTGCGACAAGGGCGGGGAGTGCCCGCTGCAGAACCAGGCGATGGCGAACGGCCAGGCCGACGAGCCGGTTCACCGAGACCAAGCGGACCTTCCCCAAGCCGATCCGGATCTCCACCCAGGTGCTGCTCGACCGCGAGCGCTGCGTGCTGTGCCAGCGCTGCACCCGGTTCTCCAAGGAGATCGCCGGCGACCCGTTCATCGACCTGCAGATGCGCGGCGCGCAGCAGCAGATCGGCACCTTCTCCCCGGAGGTGCTCGGCTTCCACGCCGACACTCGCGACGCACGGGCGAGGCGCATGCTCGGACGAGTCCGGGCCAGCCGTTCGCCAGCTACTTCTCCGGCAACACCGTGCAGATCTGCCCGGTCGGCGCGCTGACCGGTGCCGCGTACCGGTTCCGGGCCCGCCCGTTCGACCTCGTCTCCACGCCCGGCGTCTGCGAGCACTGCGCGAGCGGGCTGCGCCGCTGCGGGTCGACCACCGCCGCGGCACGGTCACTGCGCCGGCTGGCCGGCGACGACCCGGCGGTCAACGAGGAGTGGAACTGCGACAAGGGCCGCTGGGCGTTCACCTACGCCACGGCCGCCGACCGGCTCACGCAGCCCGCTGGTCCGCGACGCGGCCGGCGGCGAGCTGCGGCCGGCGTCCTGGCCGGAGGCGCTGGACGGCGCCGCGCGCGGGCTCGCCGCGGCCGCGAGGCGGTCGGCGGCGTCGGCGTGCTCACCGGCGGCCGGGTCACCGTCGAGGACGCCTACGCCTACGCGCAAGTTCGCCCGCGTCGTGCTCGGCACGAACGACGTCGACTTCCGGGCCCGGCCGCACTCGGCGCGAGGAGGAGGCCTTCCTCGCGCCACGCGGTCGCCGGGGCCGGGCTCGGCGTCACCTACGCCGACCTCGAGGCCGCCCCGGCCGTGCTGCTCGTCGGGCTTCGAGCCGGAGGAGGAGTCGCCGATCGTCTTCCTGCGGCTGCGCAAGGCCGTCGCGCAGGGCCAGGTCGTCCACGCGGTCGCGCCGTGGGCGCACGCCGGGGGCTGGCGAAGCTGGCCGGCCGGCTGGTGCCGGCCGCGCCGGGCACCGAGGCCGAGGTCCTCGACGCGATCTGCCGCGCGAGCCGGCCGAGGTCGCCGTCGGCGGCCGCGGACCTGGCGCGCGCCCGGGTGCCGTCGATCCTCGTCGGCGAGCGGCTCGCCGACGGTGCCCGGCGCGCTGAGCGCGGTGCTGCGCCTCGCCGAGCGCGACCGGGGCCCGGCTGGCCTGGGTGCCGCGCCGGGCCGGCGAGCGCGGCGCGGTCGAGGCCGGCGCGCTGCCCGAGCCTGCTGCCCGGCGGCCGGCCGGTCGCCGACGCCGCGGCCCGGGTCGACGTGGCCGCGGCCTGGGAGCGTCGACGGCGCTGCCGGTGCGACCCGGCCGGGACGCGACACGGCCGATCGCTCGACGCGGCCGCGGCGGCCGGCGAGCTCGCCGGGCTCGTCGTCGGCGGCGTCGACCCCGCCGACCTGCCCGACCCGCGGCCGCGGCCGACGGCGCTCGACGCCGTCGGCTTCGTGGTCAGCCTCGAGCTGCGGGCGAGCGCGGTCACCGAGCGCGCGGACGTCGTCCTGCCGGTCGCACCGGTCGCAGGAGAAGGCCGGCACGTTCGTCGACTGGGAGGGCCGCTGGCGGCAGTTCGCGGCGGCGCTGACGCGCGAACGCGCTGCGCGACTACCGGGTGCTCGACACGCTCGCCGACGCGCTGGACGTCGAGCTCGGGCCTGCGCGGCGTCGAGCGGGTGCGCGGCGAGATCGCCGAGCTCGACACCTGGGAGGGCGAGCGGGCCGCCGCCCCGGCGGTCTCGCCGCCGAGCCCGCCGCAGCCCGGGCCCGGGTGAGGCCGTGCTGTCCACCTGGCACCTGCTGCTCGACGCCGGCCGGCTGCAGGACGGCGAGCCCTACCTCGCGGGGACCGCGCACCGGGCCGTCGCCCGGCTCTCGGCCGCCGACCGCCGCCGAGATCGGGCGTCGGCCGGTCGGAGCAGCCGATCGACGGGTCGTCGACGCCGCGAGCGGCGCGCGTCGACGCTGCCCGCGGTGATCACGCGCGATGCCCGACCGGCGTGGTCTGGCTGCCGACCAACTCCGCGGGCAGCGCGGTCCGGGCCACCCTCGGCGTCGACTGCCGGCGCCGTCGTCGACCCTCTCCCCGGACCGGTGCGGACGCTGACCCATCACGGCGGCCATGCGGTCGGCGTGCACGCGCTCGCCGAGGCGAACCCGACGGCGGACTTCAGCCACGACAACGGCTGGGTCGTCTTCGGCAAGGCGCTGTTCATCTTCGTCTTCCTGGTCGTCACTGACCCTGCTCACGATCTGGGCCGAGCGCCGGGTCGTCGCCCGGATGCAGTCCCGGCCGGGCCCGAACCGGGTCGGCCCGTTCGGCCTGCTGCAGAGCCTCGCGGACGGCGTGAAGCTGGCGCTCAAGGAGGACATCATCCCGAAGGCGGCCGACCGGGTCGTCTTCATCGTCGCGCCGATCATCTCGGCGACGACCTGCTTCCTCGCGTTCGCGGTGATCCCCTTCGGGCCCGACGGCGCGCGATCCCGTTCACCGACATCGTCACCCCGCTGCAGCTCACCGACCTGCCGGTCGCGGTGCTGTTCGTGCTCGCCGTCGCGGCGGTCGGCGTCTACGGCATCGTGCTCGCCGGCTGGTCGTCCGGCTCGACCTACCCGCTGCTCGGCGGCGCTGCGCTCCTCGGCGCAGGTCATCTCCTACGAGATCGCGATGGGCCTGTCGCTGATCAGCGTCTTCCTCTACGCGGGCTCGATGTCGACCTCGGCGATCGTCGCGGCGCAGGCGTCCGGCGGCACGCTCACCGTCGCAGGGCTGACGTTCGACCTGCCGTCGTGGTACGCGTCGTGCTGCTGCCCGGTCGCTTCGTCATCTACTGCATCTCGATGGTCGGCGAGACCAACCGGGCGCCGTTCGACCTGCCCGAGGCCGAGGGCGAGCTCGTCGGCGGCTTCCACACCGAGTACTCCTCGCTGAAGTTCGCGCTGTTCTTCCTCGCCGAGTACGTCAACATGGTCACCGTCTCGGCGATCGCGACCACGCTGTTCCTCGGCGGCTGGCGGGCGCCGTGGCCGCTGTCGGCGATCGGCGACGGGATGCTCAACACCGGCTGGTGGCCGATGCTCTGGTTCATCGGCGAAGCTGCTGGTCTTCCTGTTCGTCTTCATCTGGCTGCGCGGCACGCTGCCCCGGCTGCGCTACGACCAGTTCATGCGCTTCGGCTGGAAGGTGCTCATCCCGGTCGGCCTGGTCTGGATCGTGGCGGTCTCGGTCGTCCGCGGCGCTGCGCGGCTCGCCGGACGCGACCCAGCGACGCAGCGGCTCGTCGGCGGTCGCTGGCGATCCTGCCGTCGTCCTGCTCGTCGTGTCCGGCGTCCTGCGGCCACTCGACGGAGCCGCCGGAGACGCCCGACACGCGGATCGGTCGCCGGCGGAGCGTCGACCCGTTCGCGCGGCGGCTTCCCGGTGCCGCCGCTGCCCGGGCCAGCGCCTCATCCGCACCGGCAGGGCGCCGGCCGGGCCGGCGGTCGCGGGACGGACGGCTCGCCGGGCGGCAGCCCGGCGGCATGTCGACGACGCGCTCGGTCCGGTGACGGCGGCGACGGCGACGGCGACGGCACGGCGAGACTGGCGTCCGACGAGGTCGGGTGCGACCGCGACGTGACGGAGGCGACGGCGGACCGTCCCGCGAGGCGGTCGAGCCCCCGCGAGGAGCAGCCGGCAGCGGCCGCGGCTGCCGCGGATCCGCGCCGGTCGCCGGCTTCGGCGTGACCTTCAAGGAGATGTTCCGGCCGGTCGGTCACCGAGCAGTACCCCGAGCGAGAAGGTCCCGCCGCAGCCGCGGTTCCACGGCCGGCACCAGCTCAACCGGCACCCGGACGGTCTGGAGAAGTGCATCGGCTGCGAGCTGTGCGCCTGGGCCTGCCCGGCGGACGCGATCTACGTCGAGGGCGCCGACAACACCGAGGAGGAGCGGTACTCCCCGGGTGAGCGGTACGGGCGCGTCTACCAGATCAACTACCTGCGCTGCATCTTCTGCGGGCTGTGCATCGAGGCCTGCCCGACCCGGGCGCTGACGATGACGAACGAGTACGAGCTCGCCGGCCCGAGCCGCGCCGGGCTGATCTACGAGAAGCAGGACCTGCTCGGCCCGCTGCTGCCGGGCATGCTCGCCGCCCCGCACCCGATGGTGCCCGGCACGACCGAGAAGGACTACTACCGGGCGCGGTCACCGAGGCGGTCGCCGAGCAGCAGGCGTGGGTGGACGCCCGGAGCCTGCCGGACGACCCGGACGGCGAGCGGACGGCGACACGGACGGCGCGGGGCGCGGCGGCGGCCCGCAGCGCGGGACAGGGGTGCACCGCGTGACTCGACGCTCTCGCGGGGCGCTCGCCGGACGCTGCGCGCCGCGGCACGGGCGGCGGCGAGACGGTCCTGTTCTGGGTGCTCGGCCCCGGTCATGGTGCTCGGGCGCGCTCGGCCTGCTGTCTTCGCGCAGAAGGCGGTGCACGCGGCCCTGTGCATGGCGCTGGTCATGGTCGGCCTCGGGGTCGTCTACTTCGCGCAGCAGGCGCCGTTCCTCGGCAGTCGTGCAGATCTTCGTCTACACCGGCGCCGTCATGATGCTCTTCCTCTTCGTGCTCATGCTCGTCGGCGTCGACTCCTCCGACTCCCTCGTCGAGACGATCAAGGGCCAGCGGGTCGCGCGCCGCCGTGCTCGGCCTCGGCATGGCCGTCCTGCTGCTCGGCGTGATCGCGCAGCGTCGACCTCCCGGCGCGCCGGTCGGGCCTGGACGCGGTCAACGCCGAGGGCAACGTCACCGCGTATCGCCGGCACGATCTTCGGCCCGTACGTCTGGGCGTTCGAGGTCACCGGCGCGCTGCTCATCACGCGCGGCGCTCGGCGCGATGATCCTCGCCCACCGCGAGCGGCTCATGCCCCGGCCGACCCAGCGCGAGCTGTCGGTGAAGCGGATCCGCGAGGGCGCCGGTCAAGGCCCCGCTGCCCGGCGCCCGGCGTCTTCGCCCGGCACAACGCCGTCGACACCCCCGCTCTGCTGCCCGACGGCACACCGAGCCGAGCTGTCGGTCTCCCGGGTGCTGCGCGCGCGCGGCCAGATGCTCGACGCCGACCAGCGGCTCGAGGAGATCTCGACGGTCGTCACGGCCGAGCACTGAGCACTCGGTCGACGGCGAGGCGGTCCCGACCGGCGACACCGAGGGCTCGGCCGGCGGGCGGAGCCCGGCGCGCAGGCTCACGCCCGGGACGGACGGAGAGCGCGGCCGTGAACCTGGCAGCTGGTGGCTGTACCTGTCCGCGACCCTGCTGTTCTCCATCGGCGCGGCGACGGTGCTGGTGCGGCGCAACGCGATCATCGTCTTCATGGGCGTCGAGCTGATGCTCAACGCGACGAACCTGGCGTTCGTCACCTTCGCCCGGATGCACGGGACCATCGACGGCCAGGTGATCGCCCTGTTCGTGATGCTCGTCGCCGCGGCCGAGGTCGTCGTCGGGCTGGCCATCATCATGACCATCTTCCGGACCCGCCGGTCGGCCTCGGTCGACGACGCCAACCTGCTGAAGTACTGAGAGGCGCGACCGTGACTGGCACCTCCTCGATCGCCGAAGGCGCGCCGTGCGGCCGCCGAGCAGGCCGCCGTCGGGCACGATCGCAGACCGGGTGCCTGGCTGCTCGTCGCGCTGCCGCTGCTCGGCGCCGCCGTCCTGCTGCTCGGCCGGGCGTCGCACCGACCGCTGGGGCCACTGGCTCGCCGTCGCGCTGTCCTGGGCCGCGTTCGTCTGGGGCGCGTTGCTCTTCCTCGACCTGCGCAGCCTCGAGCCCGAGCAGCGGCCCGCGACCTGCACCTGTTCTCCTGGGTGCCGGCCGGGTCGCCAGTCGGGCTTCACCGTCGACGCCGGGCTGCTGCTCGACCCGCTGTCGGTGGCCTTCGTGCTGCTCGTGACCTTCGTCGGCTCGCTGATCCACGTGTACTCCGTGTCGCCTACATGGAGCACGACCCCGACCGGCGCCGGTTCTTCGCCTACCTCAACCTGTTCGTCGCCTCGATGCTGCTGCTGGTCCTCGCGGACTCCTACCTGCTGCTGTACGTCGGCTGGGAGGGCGTCGGTCTCGCCGTCGTACCTGCTGATCGGGTTCTGGAACCACAACCCGGTCTACGCGGCGGCGGCGAAGAAGGCGTTCGTCGTCAACCGGGTCGGCGACGTCGGGCTGCTCGATCGCGATCATGATCATGTTCGCCGGCGTTCGGCTCCGTGTCCTTCGCCGGCGTCCTGCCGAACGCGGACACGGGCGTCGCGAGGGCACTGCTCACCGTGATCGGCCTGATGCTGCTGCTCGGCGCGTGCGGCAAGTCCGCGCAGTTCCCGCTGCAGTCCTGGCTCGGCGACGCGATGGCCGGTCCCGACGCCGGTGTCCGCGCTGATCCACGCCGCGACGATGGTCACCGCCGGCGTCTACCTCGTCGTCCGCAGCGGCCCGATCTTCGAGGGCGCGCCCGACGGCGCAGCTCGTCGTCGTCATCGTCGGTGCGATCACGCTGCTGTTCGGGGCGATCGTCGGCTGCGCCAAGGACGACATCAAGAAGGCGCTCGCCGCCTCGACGATGTCGCAGATCGGCTACATGATGCTCGCCGCGGGCCTCGGCCCGATCGGCTACGTGTTCGCGATCTTCCACCTGCTCACCCACGGCTTCTTCAAGGCCGGGATGTTCCTCGGCGCCGGCTCGGTCATGCACGGGATGAACGACTCGGTGGACATGCGCCGCTTCGGCGACCTGTCCGGCGGCGATGAAGATCACCTGGGTCGACGTTCGGCTGCGGCTGGCTCGCGATCCTCGGCATCCCGCCGTTCTCCGGCTTCTGGAGCAAGGACGACATCATCGAGACGGCGTTCGCCACCGGCGAGGGCTGGCGGCCGTGGGTGTTCGGCGGGGCCGCGCTGATCGGCGCCGGGATCACCGCGTTCTACATGTCGCGGCTGTTCTTCATGACCTTCCACGGCGACAAGCGCGTGGCCGGAGGACGCGCACCCGCACGAGTCGCCGCGCGCTGATGACCGTGCCGATGGTGATCCTGGCGATCGGCTCGGCGGGCGCTCGGCGGGCTGCTCGGCGCTCGGCGGCCGCGTTCGAGCACTGGCTCGAGCCGGTCACCGGCGACGGCGGCCGAGGGCGAGCCGGTGCATCCCGGCAGGTGCTGATATCGCGCTCACCCTCGCTGCTGGTCGCTCGGCCGGGCGTGGCTCGGCCTGGCGGCAGTACGGGGCACGCGCCGGTCCCGGCAGACCGCCCCGCGCGGCTCGCTCGCTCACCCGGGCCGCCCGCCGCGACCTCTTCCAGGACGACGTCAACGAGGCCGTGTTCATGCGCCCCGGCCAGTACCTGACCCGCAGCCTCGTCTTCGTCGACAACCGCGGCGTCGACGGCGCCGTGCGCGGTCTGGCCGCGCTGGATCGGCGGCCTGGCCGGCCGGCTGCGCCGCTGGCAGACCGGTTTCGTCCGCTCCTATGCCACGTCCATGCTGGCCGGCGTGATCGTCGTCGTCCTCGGCGTGCTCGCCGTCCGGATCTGAGAGGCCGACCTCGAGAGCAGATATGCCGATGCCCTGGCTGACCGTCGATCGGCGCTGCTGCCGCTCGCTCGGCGCCGGTCGCCGTCGTGGCTGCTGCCCGCCGCGCGTGCCCGGCTCGTGCGCGCACGGTCGCGCTCGCTGGCCTCGCTCGCTCGCGCTCGTGGTGACGGTGGCGATGGCGGTGCGGTTCGACGTCGCCCGGGCCGGCGAGTACCAGTTCGCCGAGCCCACGCGTGGATCCCGCAGTTCGGGGTCAGCTACGCGCTCGGCGTCGACGGGATCGCGCTGTCGATGGTGGCGCTGTCGCGCCGTGCTCGTGCCGGTCTGCGTGCTCGCCGGCTGGAACGAGGTCGAGGGCGACGCGGGCGAAGACGTTCTTCGCGCTCATCCTCGTGCTCGAGACGTTCATGGTCGGCGTGTTCGCCGCCCGCGACGTGTTCCTCTTCTACGTCTTCTTCGAGGCGATGCTGATCCCGGTGTACTTCCTCATCGGGCTGTACGGCGGGCCGCAGCGCCGGTACGCCGCGGTGAAGTTCCTGCTGTACTCGCCTGCTCGGCGGCCTGGTCATGCTGGTCGCGGTGATCGCGCTGTACGTCGCAGGGGCCGCGGCGGCGCCGAGCGGCTTCCTCACCGAGCAACCTCACCGGGCTGCGACTTCTCGCAGCGCGACGACCGAGCGGCTGCTCTTCCTCGGGTTCTTCTTCGCCTTCGCCGTCAAGGCGCCGATGTGGCCGGTGCACACCTGGCTGCCGGACGCCGCGGCCGAGGCGCCCGCGGGGGTCGCCGTCCTGCTCGTCGGGCGTCCTCGACAAGGTCGGCACCTTCGGGATGATCACCCTGTGCCTGCCGCTGTTCCCGGAGGCCAGCCAGTGGGCCACTCCGGTGGTGCTCGTCGCTCGCGGTGATCTCGGTGCTCTACGGCGCGCTGCTGGCGATCGGCCAGAGCGACCTCAAGCGGCTGATCGCCTACACGTCGATCTCGCACTTCGGCTTCATCGTGCTCGGCATCTTCGCGATGACGTCGTACGGGCCAGTCCGGCTCGGCGCTCTACATGGTCAACCACGGGTTCTCGACCGCCGCGCTGTTCCTCATCGCCGGGATGCTCATCGCCCGTCGCGGCTCGGCGCGGATCGACGACTACGGCGGCCTGCAGCGCAGTCACGCCGCTGCTCGCCGGGGCGTTCCTCGTCGCCGGTCTGTCGAGCCTCGCGCTGCCCGGGCCTGTCGAGCTTCATCAGCGAGTTCCTCGTGCTGGTCGGCACCTTCACCCGCTACCCGGCGGCCGCCGTCGTCGCCACCGTCGGCGATCGTCCTCGCCGCGCTGTACATCCTGCTGACGTACCAGCGGATGTTCACCGGGCCCGGTGCGGGACTACGCCGCCGGGTGGCGTGACCTCGACGCCCGTGAGGCGTGGGTGGTCGCGCCGCTGGTCGCCGTCATCATCGCGCTCGGCTTCTACCCCAAGCCGGTGCTCGACGTCCTCAACCCGGCGGTCGACGCGGACCATGCAGCAGGTCGGCATGACCGACCCCGCGCCGACCGTGGCCGGCGTCAGCCCGCAGCCGAAGGGACGAACCCGTGACCTCGCTGGTGTCCGCAGCGCCGGGCCTCGCCGACGTGCTCGGCGCGGCGACCGTCCCCGCGCCGACGGTCGACTACGCCGCCGTCGTCGCCGATGCTCATCGTCTTCGGCGCGGCCGATCGCCGGCGGTGCTCGTCGAGGCGTTCGTCGCCTCGGGCGTCGCGGCTCGCCGTCCAGGTCGGCATCGCCGTCGCCGGTCTCGTCGGCGCGGGCGTCGCTCGTCGCGCTCGTGGCGGCCGATCGGCCGCGTCCTGCAGACCGCCGGGACGCCCGGCGTGGACGCCGGCATCGTCGGTGCCGTCGTCATCGACGGGCCGGCGCTGTTCCTCCAGGGCACCATCCTCGTGCTCGCGCTGCTCGCCGTCCTCACCATGGCCGAGCGCTCCGTCGAGCCCGGCGGCGCCTTCACCCCGCAGGCGTCCGCCGTCCCGGGCTCACCGGCCGAGGCGCAGGCCCGCCGGGCCGGCCTGGTGCAGTCCGAGGTCTTCCCGCTGCTGCTGTTCTCGCGTCGGCGGGATGATGCTCTTCCCCGCGGCGAACGACCTGCTCACGATGTTCGTCGCGCTCGAGGTGCTCTCGCTGCCGCTGTACCTGCTGTGCGGGCTGGCCCGGCGTCGGCGCCTGCTGTCGCAGGAGGCGAGCCTGAAGTACTTCCTGCTCGGCGCGTTCTCCTCGGCGTTCTTCCTCTACGGCGCCGCGCTGCTCTACGGCTTCGCCGGGTCGGTCCGGCTCTCGGACATCGCCGCCGCGATCGGCGGCGAGCAACCGCCGTCGTGGGCAAGGACGGCCGTTGCTCCTGCTCGGCGTCGCGCTGCTCGCCGTCGGCCTGCTCTTCAAGGTCGGTGCCGCGCCGTTCCACTCGTGGACGCCGGACGTCTACCAGGGCGCCCCGACCCCGGTCACCGGCTTCATGGCCGCCTGCACCAAGGTCGCCGCGTTCGGCGCGCTGCTGCGGATCGCGTACGTCGCCGTCGCCGGACGCGCGCTGGGACTGGGCAGCCGGTGCTGTGGGTCGTCGCGATCCTCACCATGGTCGTCGGCTCGGTCATCGCGATCGTCCAGACCGACGTCAAGCGGATGCTCGCCTACTCCTCGATCGCGCACGCCGGGTTCATCCTCGTCGGCGTCCTCGCGATGGACCGCAGCGGCATCTCCGGCGTGCTGTTCTACCTGCTCGCCTACGGCTTCACGACGATCGGCGCGTTCGCCGCTCGTCACGCTGGTCCGCGACTCCGGGGAGGGCGGCGGTCGGCGGCGAGGCCACCCACCTGTCGCAGTGGGCCGGGCTCGGGCGTCGCTCGCCGCTGGCTCGCGGGCCTGTTCACGCTGTTCCTGCTCGCCTTCGCCGGCATCCCGCTGACCAGCGGCTTCATCGGCAAGTACGCGGTGTTCTCGGCCGCGGTCGCCGAGCGGCGGCTGGGTCGCTCGTGCTCATCGGTGTGCTGGCGAGCGCCGTCGCTGCGTTCTTCTACGTCCGGGTCGATCGTGCTCATGTACTTCAGCGAGCCGCCGGGGCCGTCGACCGTCGTCGCCGCCCCCGGCCCGGCGCTGACCGTTCGCCATCGTGCGTCGCGGCGGTCGCGACGGTCCTCCTCGGGTCGCCCCGACCGTGCTGCTCAACCTGACGCCAGAGCGCGTCGGTGTTCCTGCCGTGAGACGCTCAGCCGCGTGAAGCCGCACATCATCCCTGTCCGCGCCGTGCCCGGGTCGTCCGCGTGGCCGCGTCCGTGACCGACGAGCCGGCGCTGAAGGGCCCCACGGCGGCGCCCGTCGGCGGGCCGGTGGCGTCGCCGGCCCGACCCCGGTGACCGCCGCGCTCGACCTCAGCCTCGTCGACGCTGACCTCGACGGGCGGCTGCGGGACGGGCTCGGCCGGGTCGAGGAGCGGCGTTGCGGGCGGCCGTCGCACAGGCCGACCCGCTCGCGGACGACGCGTCGCGGCACCTCGTGGCGGCCGGCGGCAAGCGGGTCCGGCCGATGCTCGACGCTGCTGCCGTCCCACCTCGGGGACGCCGACCGGCCGGAGGTCCTCGACGCCGCCGTCGTCGTCGAGCTGACCCACCTGGCGACGCTCTACCACGACGACGTCATGGACTCGGCGCCGGTGCGCCGCGGCGCGCCCGTCCGCGCACGAGGTCTGGGGCAACACCGTCGCGATCCTCACCGGCGACCTGCTGTTCGCCCGGGCGTCGACGATCGTCGCCGGGCTCGGCCCGGAGGCCGTCCGGATCCAGGCCGAGACCTTCGAGCGGCTCTGCCTCGGCCAGCTGCACGAGACCGTCGGCCCGCGCGACGGGCGAGGACCCGGTCGCGCACTACCTGCGGGTGCTCTCGGACAAGACCGGGCTCGCTCATCGCGACGTCCGCCCGGTTCGGGGCGATGTTCGCCGGCTGCGGACCGCGAGGTCCTCGACGTCCTCGTCGACTACGGCGAGAAGGTCGGCGTCGCCTTCCAGCTCGCCGACGACGTCATCGACCTCGCGAGCGACGGCGTGACGTCCGGCAAGACGCCCGGGCACCGACCTGCGCGAGGGCGTCCCGACGCTGCCGGTGCTCCTCGCCCGCCGGCACGCCGTCGAGCACGGCGACGCCGGCGTCCCTGCGCCTCGTCGAGCTCCTCGACGGCGACCTGTCGGACGACGACCGGCTCGCGGAGACGCGTCGCCCGGCTCCGGGAGCACCCGGCGACCGAGGCGGCCCGGGCGGAGGCGTCCCGGTGGGCCCGGGAGGCCGTCGAGGCCCTCGCCCCGCTGCCGGCCGGGCCGGCAACGAACGCGTTACGGGCCTTCGCCGCCGCGGTCGTCGAGCGTACGGCCTGATCTCACGGGCGTCACTCGACCGTGACCACCCTCCGTGACAGCCGCAGGTGAGCCTGGATGGAGTCCCGCGCAATTGCGATCACGGACCGGCTCAGGGTCGGCGCGGACGAGTGTCATGCGGCCAGGGACCGGGGCGCCCCACCACGGGAAAATAACGTTGTCATCACAGGTGGGGGTCTGGCGCGTCAACGCCTTGACGTCCCAGGGGGTTGGTGGCTAGACATGCTCCGACAACGATGTCAGGGCGGTCCCGCCGCCCGACAGACTCGAAGGAGCGTGCTCATGGCTCGCTGGAACAGCTCGAGGGGTGTCGGCCGCCGGTCGGCGACGCTCCTCGGTGTCGCGGTCACCGCCTCGTTCGCCCTTGCCGCCTGTGGCGGCAGCAGCTCCGGGGGCGCGTCGACGTCAGGGACGGACGCCGCAGGCGGCTCGTCGGACAAGATTGCCGTCTCGCTCATCACCAAGGACTCGACGAACCCGTTCTTCGTCGCCATGCAGGACGGTGCCAAGAAGGCCGGCGCGGCCAACGGCGTCGACGTCACGATCGCCTCCGGCAAGGCCGAGGGCGACGACGCACGGCCAGATCGACGCGATCGAGAACGCCATCGCGACCAAGCAGAAGGGCATCCTCATCACCCCGATGTCCACCGGCGTCAACGACGCGATCAAGAAGGCCCGCGACGCCGGTCTCTACGTCATCGCCCTCGACACCCCGCCGGACCCGCCGGACACCGTCGACATCACCTTCGCCACCGACAACCGCGAGGCCGGCGAGCTCATCGGCAAGTGGACCGCCGCGCAAGCTCGACGGCAAGAAGGCCACGATCGCGCTGCTCGACATCTTCAACGACAAGATCGTCTCGGTCGACTACAACCGTGACCAGGGCTTCCTCGAGGGCATGGGCATCGAGGTCGGCGACGCGAAGAAGAACGGCGACGAGCCCAAGACCGGCAAGTACACCGGTGGCAAGGGCGGCGACTACGAGATCGTCTGCAACGAGGCCACCGGCGCCAACGAGGAGGGCGGCCAGAAGGGCATGGAGAACCTGCCTGGCCAAGAACCCGGACATCAACGTCGTCTACACGATCAACGAGCCGACCGCCGCGGGCGCTGCCGCGGCCATGAAGGCTGCCGGCAAGACCGGCGAACGACTACATCGTGGTGTCGGTCGACGGCGGCAAGCGCCGGCGTCGAGGACGTCCAGGACGGCGTCATCGCACGCCACCGTCGCAGCAGTACCCGCTGAAGATGGCCGACCTCGGCGTCAAGGCGATCGCCGACTTCGTCCGCAACGGCGACCAAGCCGACGGTCAGCGCCGGGCCTGGACTTCTTCAACACCGGCGTCACGCTGATCGCCAAGGACGCGGTCGCCGGCGTCGAGAGCAAGGACCCGGCGTACGGCCTCGAGAACGCCTGGGGCTGATCCGCCCCGACCCCCGCCGGGCGAACGCTGGCGTGAGCCGGACGGGATGGACGTTCGACGGTGGCGGTGGGGGCAGCCTCTGGTGGCTGCCCTCACCGCTGTCCTAGCGTGTGACGCGCTTTCCCGTCACGAGCCGCTCGGTGAGGTGCACCGGGTGAGCGATCACGAAAGGCAGGCATTGTGAGCGATGCCACCACGACCAGCGCCGGGCTACGACGCGGCCGAGGAGTTCCTCGACCGCCAGACCCCCATCCAACGCGTGCAGGCCGTGCTGCACACCTACCCCTGGCTGAGCCCGGCGATCGTGCTGGTCCTGGCCATGATCGTCTTCAGCCTCCTGTCAGCGACGAACTTCGCGACACCGTCGAACCTCGGGCACGATCACCCAGCAGACGGCCAGTCGTCGGCACGCTGGCGATCGGGCAGACCCTGATCATCCTCACCGCGGGGATCGACCTGTCCTGTGGCGCCATCATGGTCTTCTCGTCGATGGTCATGGCCAAGACGGCCTTCGACCAGCGGCGTGCCCGGCCTCGCTGGCGCTGTTCATCGGCCTGCTCGTCGGCGATGCTGGCGGGGTTCGGCAACGGCCTGCTGATCACCCGGATCAAGCTGCCGCCGTTCATCGTCACGCTGGGCACGTTGGGCATCTTCACCTCGCTGACGCTGCTGTACGCGACCGGCCGCACCGTGCGGGACCGGGAGCTGCCGGCGCAGCTGAAGTGGCTGGGCCATCCGATCGACCTCGGTGGCTTCCGGCTGACCTACGGGCGTGCGTCGCTGATGCTCGTGCTGTACGCGGATCTTCGCCTACGTCCTGCGCTACACCGCCTGGGGCTCTCACGTCTACGCCGTCGGCGACGACCCGGACGCCGCCCGGCTCGCCGGCATCGAGGTCAATCGGGTGCTGTTCAGCGTCTACGCCGTCGCCGGCCTCATCTATCGCGATCGCCGCGCTGGATCCTCATCGGTCGCGTGGGCGCCGCCAGCCCCAACTCGGGGATCGACGCCAACCTCGACTCGATCACCGCCGTCGTCATCGGCGGGACCAGCCTGTTCGGTGGCCGAGGGCGAGTGATCGGGACCCTGATCGGCGCTCTCATCGTCGGCGTGGTCGACAACGGACTGTCCCTGGCCGGTCTCGACCAGGCGTACAAGCAGCTCGCGATCGGCGTCCTCGTCATCGTCGCCGTCACGGCCGACCAGTGGATCCGGAGGGCACGGGCATGACCGACATCATCACGACGACTCGGCCGGTCCTCGAGGGCGACGGCCTGGTCAAGACCTTCGGCCGGGTCGTCGCTCTCGACGGCGCCGACTTCGACGCTCTACCCGGGCGAGGTGCTCGCCGTCATCGGCGACAACGGCGCCGGCAAGTCCACGCTCATCAAGTGCCTCTCCGGCGCCGAGGTGCGCCGACGCGGGGGAGATCAAGCTCGACGGCCAGCCGGTGACGTTCAAGCAAGCCGCACGAGGCGCGGGCGGCCGGCATCGAGACCGTGTACCAGACGCTGGCCGTCGCGCCCGCGCTGGACATCGCCAGCAACCTGTTCCTCGGCCGTGAGCTGCGCAAGCCCGGTGTGCTCGGCAGCGGTGTTCCGGATGCTCGACGGGGGCGGGATGCGCAAGTCCGCCAAGGACCAGATGAGCAACGCTCGGCATCGGCACCCTGCAGAACATGGGGCAGGCGGTCGAGACGCTGTCCGGTGGTCAGCGGCAGGCGGTGTCGGTCGCCCGTGCCGCTGCGTTCGGCAGCAAGGTCATCATCCTCGACGAGCCGACGGCGGCCCTGGGCGTCCGCGAGTCGGCCCAGGTGCTCAAGCTCATCCAGAACCTGCGCGAGCGGGGGATGCCGGTCATCCTGATCTCGCACAACATGCCACAGGTGTTCGAGGTCGCCGACCGCATCCACGTGCAGCGGCTCGGCAAGCGCGCCGCGGTCGTCACCCCGCAGACGGTGACCATCACCGACGTCGTCGCCATCATGACCGGCGCCCTCAAGGTGCCGGTGGAGGACCAGACGCTGGTCGCGGTGCGCTGACCGGCCGCGCACCACCGGGCCGACGCACGAGCACGACGCACGAGCCGGACCGATGACGAAGGGCCCGCCACCTGACCCGGGTGGCGGGCCCTTCGGCTCAGTCGAGGTCGGGCAGCCCCTGGCCGACCGGAGGGGCGTTCCCGACGGTGTCCGCGCGGGACCGGCTCGGCTGCACCCGCTTCGGCTCGCCGGGCATCTTCGGGTAGTTCGGCGGGTAGGGCAGGTCGCCGAGGCCGCCGGACTCGTCCTTCTCGGCGAGCTCGAGGAGCGCGTCGAGGGTGTGCGCCACGTCGTCGAGCGTCGTCATCGGGTCAGCCGCGCCGTTCGACGAGCGCGGGCACCGTGGCGATCGTCAGGTCGTCCGGCTCGGCGTCGGCGAGCTCGGCCCAGGTGAGCGGCGTCGACACCGTGGCCCGGGGGGTGCGGCGGGCGGAGTACGCCGAGGCGATCGTGCGGTCCCGGGCGTTCTGGTTGTAGTCGACGAAGATCTGCTCGCCGCGCTGCTCCTTCCACCACGCCGTCGTGACCCGGCCGCCGGCCCGTCGCTCGGTCTCCCGGGCGAACGCGATCGCCGCCCGGCGGACCTCGGTGAACGTCCAGCGCGGCTCGATCCGGACGTAGACGTGGATCCCGCGGCCGCCGCTCGTCTTCGGGAAACCGACGAGCCCGAGGTCGGCCAGCAGCGGCCGGACGACGTCGAGCGCTACCGCACGCGCCTCGGCGAAGCCCGTGCCCGGCTGCGGGTCGAGGTCGACGCGCAGCTCGTCCGGATGCTCGACGTCGGAGCAGCGGGCGTGCCACGGGTGGAAGGTGACGGTGCCGAGGTTGGCGCGCCCACACGACGTCCGCGGGGTTCGTCACCCGGAGCGCGTCGGCGTGGCGGCCGGACGGGAACGTCACCCGGCAGGACCTGACGTGCTCGGGGACCGTGGGCGGCAGCCGCTTCTGGTAGACCTCCTCGCCCTCGACGCCGTCCGGGAAGCGCTGGAGGTACGTCGGGCGGTCTCGCAGCGCACGGACGATCGGCGGGGTGCCGTCCGCCCCCGTGGGCAGCGTCGCCACCGCCCGGTAGTAGTGAACGAGGTGCCGCTTCGTGCCGCCGTCGGTCCCGAGCGCGGGGAAGTACACCTTGTCGGGGTTGGACAGCCGGACGGCGGTGCCGTCGACATCGAGCTGTTCGGCCGGGGTCGCCATGCGGGACATCCTGCACCGACCCGCCGACACCGGCGAGCGCCGGCGCGGCAGGATGGCGGCATGGACCTGCCCGTCATGCCGCCCGTCGCGCCGATGCTCGCGAAGTCGGTCAAGGAGATCCCCGACCTCGGGCACACCGAGCCGAAGTGGGACGGCTTTCGCACGATCGTATTCCGGGACGGCGACGAGGTCGAGCTCGGGAGCCGCAACGAGCGGCCGATGACCCGGTACTTCCCCGAGGTCGTCGAGGCGATCAAGGCGAACACGCCGGACCGGTGCGTCCTGGACGGCGAGATCGTCGTCGTGCACGGCGACCGGCTCGACTTCGACGCGCTCCAGCAGCGGATCCACCCGGCGCAGCAGCCGGGTGCTGCTGCTCGCGGAGCAGACCCCCGCGTCGTTCGTCGCCTTCGACCTGCTCGCCCTCGGCGACGAGGACCTCATGCGGACGCCGTTTCGGGAGCGGCGGCTCCGGCTCGTCGGGTCGCTCGCGGACGCCGAGGCGCCGGTCCACGTGACGCCCGCGACCGCCGACGTCGCGGAGGCCGAGGAGTGGTTCACCCGCTTCGAGGGCGCCGGGCTCGACGGCGTCGTCGCCAAGCCGCTCGACGGGACGTACCGGCCGGACAAGCGGACCATGTTCAAGATCAAGCACGAGCGGACGGCGGACTGCGTCGTCGCCGGGTTCCGCTGGCACACGTCGGGGGACGTCGTCGGGTCGCTGCTTCTCGGCCTGTACGCCGACGACGGCCGGCTCCAGCACGTCGGGGTGAGCGCGCGTCGTTCCCGATGGCCCGCCGGCGCACGCTGCTCGACGAGCTCGCGCCGTACCGCGACGTCGACCTCGCCGAGCCACCCGTGGGGGCAGTGGGCGGACGCCGCTGCGCACGCCGACCGGCGGCTCCCCGGAAACGTGAGCCGGTGGAACGCGACGAAGGACCTGTCGTTCGTCCCGCTGCGCCCGGAGCTCGTCGTCGAGGTCGCGTACGACCACATGGAGGGCACCCGCTTCCGGCACACCGCCCAGTTCCGCCGCTGGCGACCGGACCGGACGCCGGAGAGCTGCACGTACGCCCAGCTCGACGTGCCCGTGACGTTCGACCTCGCGGACATCCTCGGGCTGCGGTGAGGGCCGCCCGTCGCCGCTACCTCTCGGGCAACCTCTCGGGCAACGTCTCGGGCAGGGGCGGCAGTACCGTCCTGGGCGCGGCCGGCGGGCCGGGCGGTTATGCCGGCACCGGCTCGGCGGTCGCCGCCGCCCGGGCGCGTAGCCGCGCCGTCCGCAGGCCGTCGACCGTGAGGACGGCGAGCGCGAGCCAGACGATCCCGAACCCGACCCAGCGCGACACGGGCATCTGCTCGCCGAGGATCGCGACGCCGCACAGGAGCTGGAGCACAGGGGTGATGTACTGCAGCAGGCCCATCGTCGAGAGCGGGACCCGGCGGGCCGCGGCGGCGAAGAGCAGGAGCGGGACGACGGTGACGACGCCGGCGCTGGCGAGGAGCAGCGCCTGCCACGGGGCGTCGACGGTGAGGTGGCCGCGGCCGCGCGCCTCGAGGACGGCGATGCCGACTGCGGCGAGCGGGGCGAGCACGAGGGTCTCGGTCGTGAGGCTGGCCAGCGCGCCGACGGTCGCGCCGACCCGGTTCTTGAGCAGGCCGTAGAGACCGAAGCGACAACGCGAGGGTCAGCGCGATCGAACGGCGGGCGGCCGTAGTCGACGGTGAGGACGGCGACCGCGAACGCGCCGAGGCCGACCGCCGACCACTGCGCGGGCCGCAGCCGCTCGCGGAGCACGACGACGCCGAGCAGCACGGTGACGAGCGGGTTGATGAAGTACCCGAGCGAGGCCTCGACGACGTGCCCGGAGTTCACCGCGTAGACGTAGACGCCCCAGTTGACGGCGAGGAACAGCGGCCGCCACGGTGAGCAGCCCGACCCGCCGGGGCGCGCCGAGCGTCGTCCGGACGTCTGCCCACTGCCTCAGGGCGGTGACGACGACGAGGCAGACGAGCAGCGACCAGACGATCCGGTGCAGGACGATCTCGACCGCCCCGGACGCGTCGAGGAGCCGGAAGTACAGCGGGAAGATGCCCCACAGCAGGTAGGCGCCGACGCCGTAGAGCGCGCCGCGGCGCCCCTGTGGATTCATAGGACGATCCTACGTTGCCTGCCCGAGGTCCCCCTGACGCTGCAGCCGGTGTGCCTCCGTCAGACGGTCCAGGTGTCCTTGCCGGCGAGCAGCCGGCCGAGGTCGTCGTCCGTGGCGGGGCCGCCGGCGGCCTCGACGGCGGACGCCGACCTGGGCGCGGACCAGGTCGTCGTACGTCGGCCGCCGGACCGTCGCGGAAGACGCCGATCGGGGACGTGCGCCATCGACGGGTCGTCGAGCCGGGACAGCGCGAACTGCGCCGACGGGTCCGGCGTCGTGCGCGTCGTGGACGACGAGCGCGTCGACGCCCGGCCGTCCGGCGCCGCGGTCGGCGACGTCGACGACCCGCAGCTGGCCGTCGGCGGCGCGGACGAGGCCCCGCGACCCGAGCCCGTCCCCGCCGTCCTCGGTGAGGTGGGCGTGCCGAACCGGATCGGCTGGCCGTGCTCGAGCGGGACGAGCCGGGCCCGGGCCTCGTCGCGGTCCTTGAGCACGTCGAACGCGCCGTCGTTGAAGATCGGGCAGTTCTGGTAGATCTCGACGAGGGCGGCGCCGCGGTGCTCGGCGGCCTGCCGCAGCACCGCGGTGAGGTGCTTGCGGTCGGAGTCGATCGTCCGGGCGACGAAGGACGCCTCCGCGCCGAGGGCCAGCGAGACCGGGTTGAACGGCTCGTCGACCGAGCCGACCGGGGTCGACTTGGTGACCTTGCCCGGCTCGGACGTCGGGGAGTACTGGCCCTTGGTCAGCCCGTAGATCCGGTTGTTGAACAGCAGGATCGTGAGGTTGACGTTGCGGCGCAGCGCGTGGATGAGGTGGTTGCCGCCGATCGACAGCGCGTCGCCGTCGCCGGTGACGACCCAGACCGACAGGTCCGGGCCGCGACGTCGCGAGGCCGGTCGCGATCGCCGGGGCGCGGCCGTGGATCGAGTGCATGCCGTAGGTGTCGAGGTAGTACGGGAACCGCGACGAGCAGCCGATGCCGGAGACGCAGACGATGTTCTCCCGGCGCAGGCCGAGCTCGGGCAGGAAGCCCTGCACGGCGGCGAGGATCGCGTAGTCGCCGCAGCCGGGGCACCAGCGGACCTCCTGGTCGGAGGTGAAGTCCTTCTTCGTCTGCTTCGGGGCGTCGGCCGGGAGCGTCGGGACGCCCTCCAGTCCGGAGCGGGTCGTGGGCAGCCCGAGCTCCACCGGCTCGAGGTGGGTGGTCACAGGGACCCCTCCTTGCTGACTTCCGAGGCGAGCTTGGCGATCGCGTCGGCGATCTCGGCGGACGTGAACGGCAGCCCGCGGACCCGGTTGTACCCGACCGCGTCGACGAGGTAGCGGGCCCGCAGCAGCAGCGCGAGCTGGCCGAGGTTCATCTCGGGGACGAGCACCTGGGGGTAGCGGCGCAGGACGTCGCCGGGTTGGCGGGGAACGGGTTGAGGTGGCGCAGGTGTGCCGTCGCGACCGTGACGCCGCCGGCCGCGCGGCACCGGGCGCCGGCCGCGATCGGGCCGTACGTCGAGCCCCAGCCGAGGACGAGGACGCTCGCGAGCTCTCCGCCCCGGCGAGGTCGGGTCGTCGACCTCGACCGGCGGGCACGTCGACCCCGTCGACCTTCGCCTGGCGCAGCCGGACCATCCGGTCGTGGTTGTCCGGGTCGTAGGAGATCTCGCCGGTGCCGTCGGCCTTCTCGATGCCGCCGATCCGGTGCTCGAGGCCGGCGACGCCGGGCACGGCCCAGGGCCGGGCGAGGGTCTCCGGGTCGCGGTCGTACGGCCGGAAGACCGGCGTCCCGTCGTCCGTCGTCGCGTTCGGCACGGTCGCGAACTCGACCCGCAGGTCGGGCAGCTCGTCGACCGTCGGGGATCCGCCACGGCTCGGAGCCGTTCGCGAGGTATCCGTCGGAGAGCAGGATGACCGGCGTCCGGTAGGTGGTCGCGATCCGGACGGCCTCGAGCGCGGCGTCGAAGCAGTCGGCGGGCGAGCGCGGCGCGACGACGGGCACCGGCGCCTCGCCGTTGCGGCCGAACATCGCCTGCAGCAGGTCGGCC
The DNA here is from genome assembly GCA_963750565.1 of uncultured Actinomycetota bacterium. Lineage (GTDB taxonomy): Bacteria > Actinomycetota > Actinomycetes > Actinomycetales > Kineosporiaceae > R-H-3. The sequence goes on from CAVVRA010000007.1 coordinate 319,396, forward strand.
TGCTCGGTCTTCGTCGGCAGGCCGGTCGACGGACCGCCGCGCTGGACGTCGACGACGACGAGCGGCAGCTCGAGGGACACCGCGAGCCCGATCGTCTCGGTCTTGAGCGCGAGGCCCGGCCCGGACGTCGTCGTGACGCCGATCGCGCCGCCGTAGGCGGCGCCGAGGGCGGCGCCGATGCCGGCGATCTCGTCCTCGGCCTGGATCGTCGTGACGTCGAACCGCTTGAGCCTGCGACAGCGCGTGCAGGATGTCGGAGGCCGGGGTGATCGGGTACGACCCGAGGACGAGCGGCAGCCCGGCCCGGTGGGCCGCGGCGACCAGCCCGTACGCGAGCGCGACGTTGCCGGTGATGTTGCGGTAGGTCCCGGACGTCGAGGGGGCGGGCGCGACCTCGTAGGCGACGGCGAAGGTCTCGGTCGTCTCGCCGAAGGCCCAGCCGGCCTTGAACGCCGTGAGGTTGGCGGCGAGCAGCTGCGGGCGTGGCACCGAACTTCTCGGTGAGGAACCGCTCGGTCGCGGACGGTCGGGCGGGTGTACAGCCACGACAGCAGACCGAGGGCGAACATGTTCTTCGCCCGCTCGGCCTCCTTGCGGGTCAGCGCGAACTCCTCGAGCGCCTTGACCGTCATGCTCGTCAGCGGCAGCGCGTGCACCAGGTAGGAGTCCAGCGTGCCGTCCTCGAGCGGGTTGCCGGCGTAGCCGACCTTCGCGAGGTTGCGCCTGGTGAACTCGTCGGAGTCCACGATGATCGTCGCCCCGCGGGGCAGGTCGCGCAGGTTCGCCTTGAGCGCCGCCGGGTTCATCGCGACGAGGACGTTCGGGCGAGTCGCCCGGCGTCATGACGTCGTGGTCGGCGAAGTGCAGCTGGAAGCTCGAGACGCCCGGCAGCGTGCCCTGCGGCGCCCGGATCTCGGCGGGGAAGTTGGGCAGCGTCGCGAGGTCGTTGCCGAGGGCTGCGGTCTGGGCGGTGAACCGGTCACCGGTCAGCTGCATGCCGTCCCCGGAGTCGCCTGCGAACCGGATGACGACCTGGTCGACCCTCTCGACGATCTTGGTGCTCATGGGTCCGACGCCCTTCACCGCTCGTGCCGTTCGCCGTGCAATGCCCGGTGCGCCGCCGGCGCGTCGACGTCCGCGGGACACCTGGCCGGACTGCTACGGCTCACAGACATCGTAGGTCTGGCTCACCTGTCGCGAGGGGCAACCGTTCGCGCCCGAGGGATGTTCCGTCGCCAGGCGCACCAGCCTCGTGACGGACGTACCAGTGGCGGTAACGCACCGTGAACCTTCCTCCCCCCGCCCCCCGCCCCCGCGCGACTAGCGGGTCTGCCTGGCAGGACCGGGCAGACCCGCTAGTAGCGCGGGGGCGGAGGGGTCAGAGCCGGCCGGCGTCGATGATCCGGCGGAGGAACCGGCGGGTCCGGTCCTCGGCCGGGTCACCGAGCACCTGCTCCGGCGGTCCCTGCTCGAGGACCCGGCCGCCGTCGAGGAAGCAGACCCGGTCGGCGACCTGGCGCGCGAAGCCCATCTCGTGGGTCGCGACGAGCATCGTCATACCCTCGGTCTTCAGCTCGCGGAGCATCCCGAGCACCTCGCCGACGAGCTCCGGGTCGAGGGCGGAGGTCACCTCGTCGAGGAGCATGAGGACCGGCTCGTTGACCAGGGCCCGCGCGATCGCCACGCGCTGCTGCTGCCCGCCGGAGAGCTCGTCCGGGTGCGCCGACGCCTTCTCGTCGAGCCCCACCCGCTCGAGCATGGCGAGCGCCCGCTGCCGCGCGACGTCCTCGGGGACGCCGTGCACCTTCCGCGGCGCGAGGGACACGTTGTCGAGGACCGTGAGGTGCGGGAAGAGGTTGAACGACTGGAAGACGATGCCCATGCGGGCCCGGACGGCGTCCGCGTCGACCCGGGGGTCGGTGATGTCCTCGCCCTCGAGGAGCACCACGCCGTCGTCGACCTCCTCCAGCAGGTCGACGCACCGCAGCAGGGTCGACTTGCCCGAGCCGGAAGCGCCGATGAGGACGACGACCTCGTGCGCGTCGACGTCGAGGTCGAGCCCGTCGAGGACGACGTGCTCCGGTCCCGCGCCCGAACGACTTGCGCAGCGCCTCGACGCGCAGCAGGGGGGTCCCGCCCATGCCCCGCCGCCTCAGGCCCTGCCGCCGGTGAACGTGTAGCCGTACCGGCGGGCGACGCCGTCGGTGAACCGCGTCAGCGGGAACGAGATGGCGACGAAGAGCAGCCCCGCGACGACGTAGGAGGTGAAGCTCGCCGTCTCGGCCTGGGCGATCTGCGCGTAGCGGAGTGCGTCGAGCGCGCCGAGCACCGAGATGAGCCCGGCGTCCTTCTGGAGGCTCACGACGTCGTTCAGCAGCGGCGGGACGACGCGGCGCAGCGCCTGGGGCAGGACGACGTGGCGCAGCGTCTGGCCGTGCGACAGACCGAGCGACCGGGCGGCCGCGCGCTGGCTCGGGTGGATCGACTCGATCCCGGACCGGACGACCTCGGCGACGTAGGCCGAGTAGGTCAGCGCCAGGGCGACCGTTCCGAGGACGGCGGCCGACGCCGGCGCGCCCTGCAGCCGCAGCCCGGGGACGCCGAAGCCGACGAGGTAGAGCAGGATGATCAGCGGCAGTCCGCGGAAGAGGTCGACGTACGTCGTCGAGAGCGCCCGCACCGGCCAGAACACCGGACCCTGCAACGTGCGGAGCACTGCGAGCAGGGTCCCGAACACCAGCATGAGGACGGACGCGACGAGCCAGACCCGGATGTTCAGCCAGAGCCCCTCGAGCACGGTCGGGAAGGACGCGGCGGCGGCGTCCGGGTCGAAGAACGACGCCTGGACCCGCGGCCAGCCGGGGGCGTTGACGACGCCGGTGACCACGACCGCGGCGAGCACCAGCGTGCTCACCGCCGAGATCACAACGGACCGCCGGGCGCGCGAGCGGTGGTAGGCCTCCCGCTCGCGCGCCCGCTCGGACGGCGTCCAGGTCCGGGGCACGGCCGGCGCGTCGTCCCGGCCCGGCCCCGTCACATCAGGACCGGCGCGCCCGCCGCGGTCGTGAGCCACTGCTGCTCGAGCTTCTTCAGGGTGCCGTCGGTCCGCAGCGCGTCGACCGCCTGCGTGACGCAGGCCGTGAGGGGGCTGCCCTTGTCGAGGACGAGGCCGAACTGCTCGGTCTGCGACGACGACGAGTTCGGCAGCTGGCCGACGAGGACGCCGTTGTCGAGGCCGCCGTCCTTCGTGGGAGCGGCGGCGAGGTACAGGGCCGTCGGCAGGTCGACGACGAGCGCGTCGATCTGGCCGTTCGACAGCGCGAGCTTGGCGTCGTCGTTCGTGTTGAAGACCGCGGGCTTCTGCGTCGGCTTGATGAGGTTGTTGATCGCTTCGTACGACGTCGTGCCGACCTGGGCGCCCAGCTTGAGGCCGCCGAGCTCGGCGAGCGCTCTTCCGGCCCTCGGCCGGGCTGCCCTTGACGGTGACGACGGCCTGCGAGACGTCGTAGTAGCCGGAGGAGAAGTCGATGTTCTTCTTGCGCTCGTCGGTGATCGAGACCTGGTTGATGTCGAAGTCGAAGGTCTTCGGGCCGGGTGCGATGGCGCTGTTGAAGCTCGCGACGGTCCAGGTCACCTCGTCCTTGGTGAAGCCGAGCTTGTCGGCGACGGCGTAGGCGACTGCGGACTCGTAGCCCTGGCCGTTCGTCGGGTCGTCGTTCGTGAACCACGGCTCGTAGGCCGGCTTGTCGGTGCCGATCGTCAGCTTCCCGGGGGTGCGGACCTTCAGGGTGTCCTTGGCGCAGTCGGCAGAGCTCGTCGGGGCGGCGGAGGCGCTCGGTCCGGCGTCGCCGGTGCTGTCCTGCGGGGCACAGCCGGTCAGGGCCACGGTGGCGAGCAGCCCGGTGACGGCGGCGACGAGCCGGGCGCCGCCCGGCAGACCGGACAATGGCGATCGGGACATCGGTGGACCTTTCGACGTCTGGGAAGGCGCCGGCGGGCGCCGGGCCGCAGGGGCGGTCTGCGCCAGGGTAGTGGCCGGGTGTCGCACCCGCGCCGCCGCGCGGGTGAGGCGATACGTGACCGTGACGGGACTGTGACACCCGCTGGTCGGGCACGGGTCGACCGCGGGTGGACCACCGGAGGGACGGCGGGGGGACGGCGGGGCCGTGCCGGGTGCAGGTGCGGCGCACTAGAGTCGGACCGTGGCTACCGGGTGGGTCGTCGTCGGCGCGGTGACGGCCGCCGGCGTGCTGTTCTTCGTCGCCGCGATGGTCGCCAACCGACTGCTGCGGCCGCGGGTGCCGACGCTGGAGAAGGTCACCACCTACGAGAGCGGGGTCGACCCGGTCGGCCGCGGGTGGTCGCAGACCCAGGTCCGGTACTACCTGTACGCCTATCTCTACGTGGTGTTCGCCGTGGACGCCGTGTACCTCTTCCCCTGGGCGACCGTCGTCGAGGCGCTTCGGCTGGGCGACCGCTGGCCGAGATGGGCGTCTTCCTCGGGGTCCTCGCCGTCGGCCTGCTGCACGCCTGGCGCCGCGGCGCTCTGCGGTGGTCGTGAGCTGGCCGAGCTCGATGACGCGGAGGTCGAACGGTCGCCGCGATCGACCTCGGGATGCCGGGGGTCGGTGCCGCTGCAGTCGCGCGGCCCCGTACCCGCTGCGGCTGGTCCTCAACTGGGGTCGCCGGTACAGCCTGTGGGTGTTCAACTTCGGGCTCGCCTGCTGCGCGATCGAGTTCATCGCGGCCAGCATGGCCCGGCACGACTTCATCCGGCTCGGGGTCATCCCGTTCGCGCACGGCCCCCGGCAGGCCGACCTGATGATCGTGTCCGGCACGGTCACCGACAAGATGGCGCCCGCCGTCCGCCGGCTGTACGAGCAGATGCCCGAGCCGAAGTACGTCATCTCGTTCGGGGCCTGCTCGAACTCCGGCGGCCCGTACTGGGACTCCTACTGCGTGACCAAGGGCGTCGACCAGATCATCCCGGTCGACGTGTACGTGCCCGGCTGCCCGCCGCGGCCGGAGGCGCTGCTGCAGGGCATCGTCAAGCTGCAGGAGAAGATCGCCGGGGAGAACCTGCGGCGACGCGCTACCGCCGGCCGGGTCGGCGCGGCCGCCGGTCCGGTGGCGGCCGCCGCGCTCGCCCGTCCGCTCGTGCCCGCGCCGGCCCGGTCCGCCACCGGGCCCGCCGGCGCCGTCCGCCGTCCGCCGGCCCGGGCGCCGTGCCGTCCGCGTGCCGAGCTCCCGCCCGCGTCGTCCGGGGAATCCGAGCCGAGTCCGCGGCCCAGGGGCATCGCCGGTCCGCCCGGGCGCTCGTGACCCGGTGCGCCGCCCGCGGACGCTGTCGGCGAGCTGTGCCGCGGCCTGCTCGGGGACGACGCGTCGGCCTCCTCGGACGGCGACGGCGCACCCTGCGTCGACGTCCCCGGAGCGCTGGGTCGAGCGCCGCGACGCTACGCTCCGCGACCGCTGCGGCCTGGACTTCTTCGACTGGCTGTCCGCCGTCGACCAGCCGGACGCGGACCCGCCCGGCGTGGAGTCGTCCTCCACGTCGCCGACTCCGAGCCCGCGCCGGCGGACGGGTCCGGCGGGTCCGGCGGCTCGCTGCTGCGCACCCGGGTCGCCGGACGCCGCGCCCGCGCTGCCGAGCCTGACCGGCGGTCTGGCCCGGAGTCGGCCTGGCACGAGCGGGAGACGTTCGAGATGTTCGGCGTCGACTTCGACGGCTTCGACGACGGCAGCGGCTACGGGCTGCGGCCGCTGCTGCTGCCCGGAGGGCTTCGAGGGCACGCCGCTGCGCAAGTCGTTCGTGCTGGCCGCGCGGGCGGTCAAGCCGTGGCCGGGCGCCAAGGAGCCGGGGGAGTCCGACGCCGGACGCCGCGCCGAGCCGGCGCAAGACGCTGCCGCCCGGCGTCCCCGACCCGGCGACGTGGGGCCCGCGCGACCGGAGCCGCTGCCGGACGCCGGGCACCGGCCGCGCGACCGCCCGGCGCGCGGCCGACCGGGCCCGCCGCGCCGGGACCGCGGGCGGAGTCGACCGGGCCGACCGCGGCGGTGCTCGACCGGGGATCGACGCTGGCGAGCTGGTCGAGGTCGTGCTGCGGGCGGTGCTCGTCGTCGCGGCCTTCCTCGTGCTGCCGCTGCGTCGTCGGGCAGACCGAGCACAAGGTGATGGCGCACATGCAGGGCCGGCTCGGGCCGATGTACGCCGGTGGGTTCCACGGCTGGGCGCAGCTCGTCGCCGACGGCGGTGAAGTTCGCCCAGAAGGAGGACGATCATCCCGGCGGCCGCCGACCGGCCGGTCTTCCGGATCGCGCCCGCCGTCGCGCTGCGTGCCGTACCTGGTGGCGATGGCCGCGATCCCGCTGTCGCCGGACCTGGTCGCCGCCGACCTCGACACCGGGCTGCTGTTCGTGCTCGCGGTCGAGCGCCGTCGGCGTCCTCGGCACGCTGATGGCCGGCTGGGCCAGCGCGAACAAGTACGCGCTGCTCGGCGCGCTGCGCTCGGCCGCCCAGCTGCTCGCCTACGAGCTGCCGATGGTGCTGGCCGCCAGCAGCGTCGCGATGGCCGCGGGCACCCTGTCGCTCGTCGGCATCGGCGAGGCGTGGCAGCCGTGGTGGCTGATCTGGCAGGCGCCGGCGGCGTTCGTGTTCGTCGTCGCCGGGCTGGCCGAGCTCCAGCGGCCGCCGTTCGACATGCCGATCGCCGACTCCGAGCTGGTCGTCGGCCCCTACACCGAGTACGGCGGGCTGCGGTTCGCGCTGTTCCTGCTCGCCGAGTACGCCGGCATCGTCGTCCTCGGCCGGGCTGACCGCGGTGCTGTTCCTCGGCGGCTGGCACGGGCCGGTCTCCGAGGCGCTCGGCCCGCTGTGGACGCTGCTCAAGATCGTCGCGGTGGCGTTCGTCGTGATCTGGGTCCGGGTGTCGTGGCCGCGGCTGCGCGAGGACCAGCTGCAGCGGCTGGCCTGGGGCGTGCTCGTCCCGGTCGCCCTCGCCCAGCTGGCGCTCACCGCGGTCGTCGTCGTCGCGCTCTGACCCGGATCCGCACGTTGGCGTCGGTGCGGCCACCGGGACGGCGGCGATGAAGACCGCCCAGGTCGGCGTGAAGTCGCCCAGACCCACGCCTCCGACGCCGTTCTCCGCCGCGTAGACGAGCACCGTGAGGGTGAAGCCGCTGAGCAGGATGATCCGCCCCCAGGCGCCGATCGTCGGGATCCACTTGCCGACGCCGAAGGAGAGGATCGCCGCCCAGGTCGCGAACCAGATGAACCCGAGCGCGAAGACGTAGGACCCGATGTGGCCGAGCGTGAAGAAGAACTCGTTGAACACGGCCAGCGCCGTGATGACCAGCGCGCCGCCGAGCCAGATCGGGTTGGAGAGCCAGTAGAGCACCGCGTTGACGCCGGCGACGAAGCGGCCCAGGGACAGCTTGGTCCAGATGTACGAGCCGCCCTCCTCGCGGAAGCCCGCGCCGAGCTCGGCGGTGAGCAGCGCGTACGGGACGAAGAAGAAGATCGACAGGAACACGAGCCAGATGAAGGCCTGCGCGCCGTAGTTGGACACCGCGCCGAGGGTGTCGAGCCCGACGATCGTGCAGATGAGGAAGAAGAAGATGTCGAACCGGCCGAAGTGCCGGCGGAGCTTGGCCTTCTCCTCCAGGGACGCCGCGGTGGTGGTCTCGATGACATCGGGGGGGATTGCGGGCGGCGGTCACGGGGGCCTCCTGGGGTGGGCGCGTGCCCGCAACCATCCGGCGCCGAGAACCGTCCGTCAACGTTCGCGCGACACCGTTCCACCTCGTCGTCCACGTCCTCCCGACGCGACTCGCTGCAGACGCCGCGGATCGCCCACCCGGCTGCAACGTGCCTCCGGAGCATCGGGTCAGAACGCGGAGAGCGCCGCGACGGCGAGGTCCCCGAGCGACGCGAGGTCGTAGCCGCCCTCCTGGACGACGACGGTCGGCAGCCCGAGCGCGGCGACGAGCGCGCCCGCGTGCGCGTACGCGTCGGCCGTCACCTGCAACGGGCTCTCGGGGTCGGCCGCGGCGGCGTCGAGGCCGAGCGAGAGGACGACGGCCTCGGCGTCGAACCGCAGCGTCGCCTCGACGAGGAGCCGGACGGCGACGAGCCAGCCCGCGTCGTCGGTGCCGGGCGGCAGCGGCACGTTGACCGTCGAGCCGAGGCCCGGCCCCGCGCCGCGTTCGTCGCCGTACCCGAGGACGTGCGGGAACCACCCGGCTCCCGGGTCGACGTGCACCGAGGCGTAGAGGACGTCGCCGCGCTCCCAGAACACCCCCTGGGTCCCGTTGCCGTGATGCGCGTCGACGTCGAGGACCGCGACCCGGCGTCCGGCCCGGGCGAGCGCGTGCGCGGCGACCGCCGCGGTGTTGAGGTAGCAGGACCCGCCGAAGCCGGCCGGGCCGGCGTGGTGGCCGGGCGGCCGGGTCAGCGCGTAGGCCGACCGGACGGCGCCGCCGGCGTCCGGGCCGGGGGCGAGCACGAGGTCGACGGCGGTGAGGCCGGCGTCGACCGCGGCTCGGGCGGCCTGCCAGGTGCCCGGCCCGACGACCGTCATCGTGTCGTAGCACCACACCCCGGCCCGGGCGTGCGTCGCCGCCGGGTACCTCCAGGGCATCCCGGACGTCATGAACGGCGTGGGGAAGACGTAGGGCACGACCCGGTCGGAACCGACGAGCTCGCCGTACGGTCCCTGCTCCCAGGCCGCCCACGCCGTCCGGAGCCACTCGACCATGCCCTCGGCGTGGACCTCGAGGAGCAGGTCGTCCGGGTGCCCCGCGGCCGGGACCTCGGGGTGCCCGGCGGCCCGCAGCGCCGTCCGGAGTACCTCAGCGCGCTGCGGCCGCTCGGTGCCGTCGGTGCGCACCCCGACCCAGATCTCGTCCCGGGGGTCGTGCCGCAGCACGTCGCCGGACCACACGACGGGGATCACGCGGCCCATGGTCGCACGCCGCCCGCGGGCCTATGCTCCCGGCGTGGCAGCACGTTTCGCTGACCTGCAGGTCAGCACCGGGGTCGAGGTCGGGCTCCTGCCGAGCGGGCCGACGCGGTCGGTGCACGACGTGCCGGGGGTCGGTCTCGCGCACACGACGGCGTGGCTCGACGAGCCCGACCCGCCGAGCGGGCGCGGCGTCGTCCGGACCGGCGTCAGCGTCCTCACCGTCGTCGGCGACCTCTTCGGCGCACCGGTGCCCGCCGGTGGCGCGGTGCTCAACGGTGCGGGGGAGTGCACCGGCTTCGTCACGGTGTCGGAGTGGGGCCGGGTCGACACCCCCGTCCTGCTCACCGCGACGATGCAGGTCGGCCGGGTCTACGACGCGATGTGCACGCTGCTCGCCCGGCGCGACCCACGGGTCGGCGTCGAGGACGTCGTCATCCCCGTCGTCGCCGAGTGCGACGACTCGGAGCTCTCCGACCCGCGGTGGCTGCGGCTCGCCGACGCGGACGTCGAGCACGCGTGGGACTCCGCGCTCGTGGCCGCCGCGGCCCGGGACGGCGCCCGGGTGCCACCGGCCGAGGGCTGTGTCGGTGCCGGCACCGGCATGCAGTGTCTCGGGTTCAAGGGCGGGATCGGCACGGCGTCCCGGATGCTGCCGGACGGTCACGTCCTCGGCGCCGTCGTCCTGTCGAACTTCGGCCGCGCCGAGCGGCTCACCGTGTGCGGGGTGCCGCTCGGTCACCTCGCGTCCGGCCGCCCGTCCGCAGACTCGCCGGACGTGGCGGGGGCGGGTCCCGACCTGCCCGACCGGGGTGACCGCGGCTCGTGCATCGTCGTCCTCGTCACCGACGGCCCGCTCGACGCGCACGCGTGCGGTCGGTTGGCGCGCCGGGCCGGGCTGGGGCTCGCCCGGGTCGGCTCGGTGGCGTCCCACGGCTCGGGAGAGATCTTCCTCGCGCTCGCGACCGGGCTGCGCGGCGACCGGGTCCGCGCCGCGGCCGGGCGTCCCGTCGCCGGCGCCGATCTCGACCCCTACTTCGCCGCGGCGGTCGAGGCAACCGAGGAGGCGGTGCTCACGTCGCTGCTGGCCGCGACGACGACCACCGGTCGGGGCGGCCGGACCGTCGAGGCCCTGCCCTTCCACCGCGTCGTCGACGCCGTCCGCAGGGCGCGCCGGTGACTGCGGGCGCGGCGGCCGCCGGGGTGACGCCGGGAACGCTGCGGCAGGTCCGGATCCCCTTGCCGGACGGGGGCTTCCTCGCGACGTCGCTGCACCTGCCGGCCGGCGCCGGCCCGGACGCCCCCGCCCCCGCGCTCCTCGAGGCCCTGCCGTACCGCAAGGACGACCTCACGGCGTCCTACCGGCCCGAGTACCTCCGCTTCCGCGACGAGTACGGGTATGCCGTCGCCCGGGTCGACCTGCGGGGTACCGGGTCGAGCCCCGGCATCGCGCTCGACGAGTACCACGCGCAGGAGCAGGCGGACCTCGCCGTCGCCATCGCGTGGCTCGCGGATCAGCCGTGGTGCACGGGGGCCGTCGGCATGTTCGGCACGTCGTGGAGCGGGTTCAACGCCCTCCAGCTGGCGTGCGAGCGACCGCCAGCGCTGCGGGCCGTGGTCGCCTCGTACGCGACGGACGACCGCTGGACCGACGACGTCCACTACATGGGCGGTGCGCTCCGGCTCCTCGACCAGGTCGACTACCCGCTCTACATGGTCGCGATGAACGCGCTGCCGCCCGTGCCCGCCGTCTTCGGCGACGACTGGCGCGCCGAGTGGCGGCGTCGGGTCGAAACGTCCCCGGCCTGGCTGCTGCACTGGCTCGAACAGCCGTGCGACGGGCCGTACTGGCGGCACGGGAGTGTTCGCGGCCGGTCGATGGCACCGTCCCGCGGGCCGGCCCCCGGCGGGTACGAGCGGATCGCGTGCCCGACGCTCGTCGTCGCCGGCTGGGCCGACGGCTACCGCAACAACACCGTGCGGACGTTCCGGGCGCTCGACGACGCCGGCACCCCGGTGCACGTCCTCGCCGGGCCGTGGAGCCACCGGGCGCCGGCGACGTCCGTCCCGGGCCCCGGCGTCGACCACGTGCGCGTCATGGCGCGCTGGTGGGACCGCTGGCTGCGCGGGGAGCAGAACGGTGCGGACGCCGAGCCGCCGGTCACCGTGTTCGTCCGGCGGTACGCGCCGCCGGAGCCGGACGCCGCGGTCTGGCCCGGCCGCTGGGAGGCGCACGACCGGGCGAGCCTCGACGCCGTCGGGGACGTCGTCCTGCCGTTCACCGCCGGCTCCCTCACCGGTGCCCGGCCGGACGCCGACGGCGCGCGGCACGTCGTCCGGTACGACGCGGCCCGCGACGTCGGCTCGGCCGCGTGGAACTCGTGCGCCGGGGTGCTGCCGTGGGGCCAGCCGCTCGACCAGCGCGAGGACGACGCCCGGTCGGTGTGCGTCGAGTGGGACCTGCCGCTCGGCACCGTCGTCCTCGGACACCCGCTCGTCCGGGTCCGGGTGCGCCCGGACGGCGTGCAGACGCACGTGAGCGCGAAGCTCTCGCTCGTGCCCGTGGGTGGCGGCCCGAGCCTGCTCGTCGGCCGTGGCCTGCTCGACCTCGCCTTCCGTGACGGCGACGGCACGACGCCGCGCGCGTGCGTGCCGGGCGAGTGGGTCGACGTCGACGTCGAGTGCGAGGCGACGGCGTTCGAGGTGACCGCCGGGCACCGGCTGCGGCTCGCCCTCGCCGCTGCCGACTGGCCGAACACCGTTGCGCCGCAAGACGTCTGGTCCCGGCTCGACGTCGCCGCGTCGTCCCTCGCGCTGCCGGTCTCGGCCGGGACGCCGCACCCGGCTCCGGACCTGCCGCAGCCACCCGCCGCGGACGGCGCGGACGCCGCGGACTGCGCGGACGGCACGGACGCCGCGGACGGCGCCGGCGCAGACGGCGACTCGTCGCACGTCCGGTGGCAGTACGGTTACGACGTCCTGACCCGTACCCGGTCCGCGGACGTCGACCACGGAGCCGGGTACGGCGCGTCGTTCGGGGCCCGGTGCAGCGAGCACTACGTCGGGCACGTCGAGGTCGACGCCCGGACCGGCGAGCAGACCGCGACCGGCACGACCCGCTTCGTCGTCGCGTGGCCGCGGTCCCGGGTGACGAGCACCGCGCGCCTGCTGCTCCGGGTCGCGCCGGACGGCGAGGTCCGGGCCGAGGTCGACCTCGACGTCGACGAGGGCGACGAGCCGTTCGCCCGCCGGCGCTGGGAGACCCGGGTGCGCCGTCCGCTGCACTGACCGGCGGTCGCCGGCCAGGCGATGTGCTCGCGACCGCGGGTCAGCCGCGGGCGGGACCCAGCCGGAGCAGCTCGCGCTCGAAGGGGCCGAGGACGTCCTCGCCGACCCCGCGCCGGCGCATGTCCTGGATGTGGTTGGTCAGGAGGGCGCGGAACTGCTCGTCCGCCTCGCGCATGGCGCGCTGCGGCCCGGACTCGACGGGGCGCGGCCGGGCCGCGGGGGCCGGCGGGCGGGGTTGCGGGGTGGTCCCGGTCGGGGGCGCGCCGACGGCGGCGACACGCGTCGTGGTCTTCGCGCGCCGCACCTGGGGCGGGCATCCGGGCGTCGTCTGCGTGGGCACGGGTCGATGGTGGCACCGTCCGGCCCGACCCGACGCCGAGTGACCGTTTCGACACGCCGAGTAATCGTTGGGGGATCGATCCACAGCTGCGCCGGCCCGGGCGGCGGGCCCGTCGAGCCCGGCCGGCTCACCGTCGCGCCGGACCTCCACGGGCGCCGCTCGGCAGCCGGCTGCTCGCGGGCGTGGCACGCGCACCCACGACGCGGTGCTGCACCGTCCGGACGATCGGCTCGCCCGCCTGTCCGTGCGGTCGCCGCGCCGATAGCCTGCGCGCGTGGGGAGGCGGCGGGCCGACGTACGGCGCGAGGAGATCCTGCGTGCCGCGGCCATCGTCGTGGCCCGCAACGGGTTCGCGCGGACCCGGGCCGCCGACGTCGCCGCCGAGCTCGGCGTGAGCACGGCCCTGGTCTTCTACCACTTCGAGACGAAGGAGCGGCTGCTCTCCGAGGCGTTCGGCTTCGCCGCCGGTGAGGACCTCGAACGGCTGGAGCGCGCCGTCCGGGCGAAGGGTACGGGCGCCCAGCGGCTGCGCGCCGTGCTGCGGCTCTACGCCCCCGCCGGGGACGCCCCCGGCTGGACGCTCGACATCGACGCGTGGTCCGAGGCGCTGCGGACGCCGGAGATCCGGGCTGCGTCGCAGGAGCTCGACCGGCGGTGGCGGGCCGCGATCGAGCAGGTCGTCCGGGACGGCGTGGCGGCCGGCGAGTTCACGTGCGAGGACCCGGCGGCGTCCGCGCTGCGGATCGCCGCGATGCTCGACGGGCTCGCCGTCGCGACCCAGGTGCGGTTCAGCATCACCCGCGCCCGGGCGGCACGCTGGGCCGCGGAGACCGGCGCCCGGGAGCTCGGCCTGCCGCCCGACGCGCTGGCCCTGCGCCCGCGTCCGGCCCCTACACGAGCCAGGTCAACGGCGCGTGCGGGTCGGTGATCCCGCGTCGCGTCAGGGAGAACGCGGACAGGTCCGTCGAGGACGTGCCGGTCGTCGCGACGTCCGCGAGCACGCGCCCGAACCACGGTGCGAACTTGAACCCGTGCGCCGCCCCGAGCCCGACGACGACGTTCTCGTGCCCGGGGACGACGTCCGCGACGAAATCCCGGTCCGGGACGAGGGTGTACAGGCACGTCGTGACCCGGACGACATCGAGCGCACCGGGGACGAGCACCCGCATGAGCGCGCGGGTCCCGTGGAGCATCTCCTCGTCGACGTCGAAGGTCCGGTCGTCGGCGGAGACCTCCCGGCCGCCGCAGTCCTGGCCCACTTTGACCGTCGCCTCGTGGTAGGTCGGGAAGCCGTACCACGACGGGTCGTCCATCCAGATCCAGACCGGGAACGTGTCCGGCGAATGGGCGCCGCCGACTCCCTCCGCGTCGCAGTCGCCGACCGCGAAGTGGACGACCTGCTCCTTCGTCACGGTGAGCGGCAGCTCGACGTCGACCGAGGAGAGCACCTGGTTCGTCCACGCGTCCGTCGTGACGACGACCCGCTTCGCGAAGTGCCGGCTCCCCTCGCTCGTGCGCAGGACGACGCCCTCGCCGAGGTCGACGAGCTCGACGACGTGGTGCTCCTCGCGCAGGTCGGCCCCGAACCGCCGCGCCAGCTCCTGCATCGTCGCCGTCCCGTAGCTCGCCGGGACGATCCCCGTCCGGTCCTGGTGGACGACGGTCGTCCCCTCCGGGACGGCGAGCCCGGGCCACCGGGCGCGGGCGACCTGCGCCGTCAGCACCTCGTACGGCACCGCCATCGCCGTCATCGAGTTCGCATAGTCCTCGACGTCGATCGCCGCCATCGGCGGGAAGAGGTCGACCCCGCCCGTGCGGCGGACGAGCGAGCGCCCGGAGTCTGCCTCGAGGGTCGCCCAGTCCTGGTAGGCCTCGATCGCCGCCGACACGTAGTTCGGCGTGTGGTAGCTCAGCCGGATGATCCGGGAGTCGCCGTGCGACGCGCCCCGGGTGTGTCCGAGCTCGAACCGCTCCAGGCCGAGCACGGAGTGACCGCGGCGCGCGAGCTGCCACGCCGTGGCGCTGCCGAGTGCCCCGAGCCCGACGACGGCGACGTCGTAGGGCTCCCCGACGGGGCCTCCCACCGGCCCGTCACCCGCCCTGGTCGGGTCGGGTGCCGGGGCCCGGTGACATGGTGCCCTGCGCCGCGGCGAGCCGCGGCAGGAGCCACCGCCGGATGTCGAGGCTGTCGTCCTCCATGGGGCCGTACCAGCCGTGTTCGTAGTACGCCGAGCTCATCCCCGACTGCACGCTGGCGCACACCTCCCAGTCCTGACGGTTGACCAGGTCCCAGAACCCGGCGCAGTCCTCGACGTCGAGGTGTGCCTCGTCCGGGGAGACGAGGACGTCGAACGTCACGCGGGTGCGCTCGACGCCCATGGTCTCCAGGAGGAAGCATGCCGCGTGCTCGGCCGACAGGGACAGCATGAGGTTGGGATAGACGAGCTCGCCCTTGTGCCGGACGCGTTCGTCGTCGTCGAGGTCCGGGAACGGCGACCGCGGTGACGTGCCGGAGAACGAGAACGTCCAGGCCCCGGGTCGGTGCGGTATCCCCGCCGCCCAGTCGAGGGGGCCGCCGTCCTCGGTGAGGCCGCCGCGGCCGAACTCCGGGACGAGCCGGGTCAGCTCGGGATGAACCCCCGCACAATGGAGACATTCGTTGTAGTTCTCCGCAACGACCTTCCAGTTCGCGGCGACCTCGTAGACGACCCGGCGGGCGCTCACGAGCCGGTCGAGCGGGTAGCGCGCGGTCCTGGTGACGACGTCGCCGACCGACTCCGCCAGCGACGGCCCGGACGGCGAGGGGCCGCCGGCCGGCGTGAGCCGCACGAAGACGAAACCGCCCCAGGTGTCCGCCTCGAGACGGGCGAGCGCGAACCCGGCGGGGTCGAACCCGTCGACGCCGTCGACGTGCGGAGCCCGGAGCAGCCGGCCGTCGAGCCCGTAGGTCCACGAGTGGTAGCGGCACCGCAGCGCCCGCGCGCCGCACGGTTCCGGCAGGGCGCCGTCCAGGTGCGGGACGACCCGCGCGCCGCGGTGCCGGCACACGTTGGCGTGCGCGTGAAGCCGCCCGTCGGCGTCCGTCGTGAGCAGGACGCTCTCGCCGAGCACGGTGACGACGGCGAGCCGCTCGGCGGCGTCGAGGCCGAGCTCGTGCCGGCGGCCGACGCACGTCCATTCCCGGCGCAGGACCAGGTCGCGCTCGCGCCGCCACGCCCGCGGGTCGACATAGTGCTCGCGGGGGAGCGCCGCCTGCATGCCCGTCATCGCGCGCTCCCGTCTCCGGCGGCCCGGCAGGAGTTTACTGACCCGTCAGTCAGTCGACCAGGCTGTCGGGGTCGGTGACGGCAGCCGGGGTCACGTCCGACGAGACGCGTCGGTGACGTCGGTGACGTCGGTGACGTCGGCCGCGTCGGTGGCGTCGGCGAGATCGGTGAGATCGGCGAGATCGGCGAGCAGGCAGGCGGCGGCGTGCCCCGGGGTGGCCGGCAGCACCGGCAGCGCCCGGGTCCGGCACGCCGCCGCCGTCGCGTCGTCGACCCCGGCGGCCGGGCCGGCCGCGAGCGCCGGGCAGCGCGGGTGGAAGCGGCACCCCGCGGGGACGGCCGTCGCGTCCGGCGGCTCGCCACGCAGGACCTCCGGCGCCCGGTGCCGGGTCTCGGGCACGACGGACAGCAGTGCCTTCGTGTAGGGGTGCCGGGGCGCGCCGAGGACATCCTCGGTCGCCCCGGTCTCGACGATCCGGCCGAGGTACATCACAGCGAGCCGGTCGGCGACGTTCCACGCGAGGCCGAGGTCGTGGGTCACGACGAGGACGGTCAGCCCGAGCTCGTCGCGCAACCGCAGGAGGAGCGCGAGGATCGTGCCGCGGACCGACGCATCGAGGCTGCTCACCGGCTCGTCGGCGACGAGCAGCTCGGGGCCGACCGCGAGCGCGCCGGCGACGAGCACCCGCTGCCGCTGGCCGCCGGACAGCTCCCCGGGGTACCGGGGCAGGAACCGGGCCGCGGGCCGCAGCCCGGCCCGTTCGAGCGCCTCGGCGACGAGCTCGTCCTCCCCGCGGTCGGTGGCCTGCGGGATCCGGTGGATCCGCAGCCCCTCGGCGACCGCCTCGTAGACGGTCCGGCGTGGGTTGAGCGAGCCCGCCGGATCCTGCGGGACGAGCTGGACCCGGCGCCGCCACGCCCGCAGGGCCGGCCGGGTGTGCTGCAGCGCGACCCCGTCGACAAGGACCTGCCCGGACGCCGGCCGCTGCAGCCCGAGCACGGTCCGCGCGAGCGTCGTCTTGCCGCACCCGGACTCCCCGGCGAGCGCGACGATCTCGCCGCGCCGGACGGCGAGGTCGACCCCGTCGACGGCGCGCGCCGGGGGCGTCCCGCGGCCGCCGAGGACGACGTGGACGCCGCGGAGCTCGAGCAGCGGGGCGCCGTCCGTCCCGCTCACGAGGCCCTCCGTCCCGCTCACCGCGCCACCGTCCCCGTCGCCGCGGTCGCCTCGCCGACCCGGATGCACGCGGCCGCCCGGCCCGGCCCGGCCGGGCGGAGCTCGGGATCGACGTCCGCGCACTCGGGCAGGGCGACGGGGCAGCGCGGCCGGAACGTGCAGCCCGACGGCAGATCGGCCGGGTCCGGCGGGTCGCCGGGCAGGCCGGCGGGGGCGCGTCGGCCTGCGGGGTCCCCGATCGTCGGGAACGCCGCGGCGAGCGCCTTCGCGTACGGGTGCCGCGCGTCGGCGAACACCTCCCGGCCCGGTGCGGTCTCGACGATCCGGCCCGCGTACATGACGGCGACCCGGTCGCACGTCGTCGCGAGCACCGACAGGTCGTGGCTGATGAGCAGGAGCCCGAGGCCGAGGTCGGTGACGAGCCCGGCGAGCAGGTCGAGCACCTGCGCCTGGACCATGACGTCGAGCGCCGTCGTCGGCTCGTCGGCGACCAGCAGCCGCGGCGAGCACGCGAGTGCCATCGCGATCATCACCCGCTGCCGCTGCCCGCCGGAGAGCTGGTGCGGATACGCGCCGGCTCGGGACCGGGGCAGCCCGACCCGCTCGAGGAGGTCGGCGGCCCGGCGCGCCGCGACCCCGCGCGTCGTCGACGGCTCGTGGAGGAGGATCGGCTCGGCGATCTGGTCACCGACCCGCTGCAGCGGGTTCAGCGAGTGCAGGGCGCCCTGGAAGACGACGGACGCCGTCGCCCATCGAGCGGCGCGCAGCGCACCCCAGCGCATCGTCAGGACGTCGTCGCCGTCGAGGAGCACCCGGCCGGACACCTGGGCGCTCGGCGGCTGCAGCCGCAGGACGGTGCTCGCGAGGGTCGACTTGCCGCAGCCCGACTCCCCGGCGAGGCCGACGACCTCGCCCTGGTCGACGACGAGGTCGGCCCCGCGGACCGCCGGCACCTCGCCGTCCGGCGTCCGGTAGGTGACGTGGAGGTCCTCGATCCGCAGCAGGGTCATGCCGACCGTCGCCTCGGGTCGAGAACCTCTTCGAGCGCCCGGCCGAGGAGGGTGAAGGCGAGGACGACGAGGACGACGCACACGCCGGGCGGCACGAGGTACCACCACGCCCCGGCGGTGATCGCACCCGCGCCGAACGCGTCGTCGAGGATCTTGCCCCAGGAGACCGCGAAGGGGTCGCCGAGCCCGAGGAACGCCAGCGTCGTCTCCGACGCGATCGCGATCGCCACCGTGAGCGTGGTGTTCGCGAGCACCAGCGGCATGACGTTCGGCAGCACGTGCCGGGTCATGAGGTGCCACTCCCCGGCGCCGAGCGCGCGGGACCGCTCCACGTACGGCCTGGCCTCGATCGACAGGGTCTGGGCGCGCACGAGCCGCGCCGTCCCGGGCCATGACGTGAGCCCGATGACGACGATGACGTTGAGGATGCTCGAACCGAGCACGGTCGCGAGGACGATGACGAGCGGCAGGAACGGGATGACGAGGAACCAGTCCGTGAGCCGCTCGAGCGCGGCCCCGAAGGCCCCCCGGAAGTGCCCGGACGCGATGCCGATGACGGTGCCGAGGACCATCGAGATGACCGTCGCGGCGACCCCGACGAGCAGCGAGATCCGCGCCCCCCAGCAGACGAGCGCGAGCACCGAGATCCCGTACCGGTCGGTGCCGAGCGGGTACCCCGGGTACGGCGGGGCGAGCTTCGGCTGCGTCGACTTCGTGACGTCGAGGGTCTCCGCGGGGAAGAGCAGCGGCGCGAGCAGCGCGACGACGACGAAGAAGGCGAGGATCGCCAGCCCGGTGGCGCCGGCCGGACGGCGCAGCAGGTCGCGCCACGTGCGCCGCAGCGCCGCGCGGCGGCGGGCCCGGGCCAGGGCCCGCGCGTCGACGTGGGGCGACGTCCGCTCGGTGGCGCTCACGTCCTGACCCTGGGGTCGATGACGCCGTAGAGGATGTCGGCGACGAGGTTGACGGCGATGACGGACAGCGAGAAGAGCAGGAACAGCGCCTGGAGGAGCGGGATGTCGGGCCCGCGGAGGGCGTCGTATGTGAGCAGCCCGAGTCCGGGCCAGGAGTAGACCGTCTCGACCGTGATCGCGCCGGCGATGACGAACCCGATGTTGAGCAGGACGAGCGACGAGGTCGGCAGCATGGCGTTGCGCAGCGCGTGCCGCTGCCGGACGTCGACGTCGCGCAGCCCTTTGGCCCGGGCTGTCGTCACGTAGTCGGCGTGCACCTCGTCGACGAGGGTCGCCCGCATGACGAGGGAGTACTCGGCGAGGTATCCGAGGACGATCGTGGTCGCGGGCAGCACGAGGTGCCGGGCGACGTCGAGCCAGCCGGCGGGGCTCGAGGTGTCGACGCCGGGGGAGGAGTACCCGCCGACCGGGAACAGCTGCGGCAGCGGCCCGACGCCGGTGCCGAAGGCGATGAGCAGGAGCATCCCGAGCCAGAACTCCGGCATCGCATAGAGCACGAGAGTGGCCGCCGTCGAACCGCGGTCGAACCGGCTGCCCGGCCGCCAGCCGGCCCGGATCCCGATCCAGAGGCCGATCGCGGTCGCGACGACCGTCGCCGTGCCGACGAGGAGCAGCGTCGGCCAGACCCGTTCGCCGATGAGACCCCACACCGGGCGGCTGTACTTCACCGAGTCGACCCCGGTGGAGAACGGGTTCGTGAGGTAGTCGAGGAACTGCCGCCACATCGGCCGACCGAGCTGGGCGCGCAGCAGTCGCAGCTGCTCGGCGTCCATGTTCCGGCCCCGGGTGATGAGCCCGATCGGGTCGCCGGGCAGGAGCCGGAACAGGAAGAAGTTCACGACGAGCACGAAGACGGCCGTGCCGGCGGCCGTCGCCGTCCGGCGCAGCGCGTACCGGCCCACCTACCCGGGGCCCATCTCTACTCACGGTCCATCTACTCGGGGCCCATCTCTACTCACGGTCCATGACTCGGGGCCCATCTCTGCTCATGGTCCATCTACTCGCGGTCCATGTCGCCGCGGCGCCGGCGGGACAGGACGAAGCCGGTGGCGCCGAACGCCACGACGGCGATGACGACCCCGCCCACGAGCAGCGCCACGTTCGACCCGCCGGACGAGCTGTCCGACGACGCGTCCTCGGCCGCCGCCTGCGTCGCCTTCTTCTTCTCGACGTTGCGGTAGCTGTACGTGCCGTACTGGAAGATCAGGGCGCCGTCCTTGGGTTGGGCGACGAACCCGGTCCACTCGTCGCGGTACGCCTCGAGGTCGTCGTAGTAGTAGAGGACGACGTAAGGCGCGTCGTCGTAGAGGATCTGCTGCATCTGCTTGACGGTCTCGGCCCGCTGCGCCGGGTCGACCTGGGTCGCCTGCTTCCCGTACAGGTCGTCGTAGGCCGTGTTGCAGTAGAAGGAGTCCGACAGGTTCGCGAAGACGTCGCCGCCGTCCTTGTACGACCGCTTGTCGCACGTGAACGTCGAGAGCTGGTAGTCCGGGTCGGGCTCGACGACCCAGCCCCACTCGAACATGTCGAACTCGCCGCGACCGATGATCTCGGTGAGGTTGTCCTCGGCGACCACCTTGACGCTCACGTCGACTCCGACGTCCTTGAACCAGCCCTGGATGAACTTCGCGGCCTGCTGGGACGCCTGCGACTCCTGCCGGGCGAGCAGCCGCAGGGTGAGTGGCTTCGTGCCGTCCGGCATGGTACGGATGCCGTCGGCGCCCTTGCGGTAGCCGGCCTCGTCGAGGAGCTGGTTGGCCTTCGCGAGGTCGAAGCCGTACTGGGTCTGGGGCTCGAGGTGGAGGTCGGTGTAGATCGGCGGGATGATCGTCGACCCGACCGAGCCGGTGCCGTTGAGCACCCGGTCCAGGATCGTGTTGCGGTCGACCGCGTGCGACAGCGCGACCCGGACGCGCTTGTCCTTGAGCGCCGGGTGGCCGTCGCCGATGGGGGTGCCGTCCTCGAGGGCGGCGCCGGTGTTGAAGGACAGCTCGTTGAAGCCGTAGTACTTCGCGGGGTACGCGACGACGCCCGGGGTGCTCTGGAGCGCCTTGAACGGGTCCGCGTCGAGCCCGTCGGCGATGTCGACCTCACCCGTCTTCAGCGCCTGCGCGAGGGCGTCGGCGTTCGAGTAGACCCGGAACACCAGCTCGTCGATCTTCGGCGCGCCGTCCCAGTACTCCGTGTTGGCGCGCAGGCGGATGAACTGGCCGGTGCGGCGCTCCTCGAGGACGAACGGGCCCGCCCCGACGACGTCCTTCTCGTTCGCGTACGACTTGACGGCGTTCTCGGAGATCTTGCTCCACACGTGCTCGGGGAGGATCGGCACCGCGAGCCGGGTCATGATCGGCGTCGGCACCTTGGTCGTCATGACGACGGTCCGGTCGTCCGGGGCGGTGACCTTGACGATGTTCGCGGTGTAGTTGCCGTAGTTCGTCTGCTCGTACGAACCCGCGAGGATCCGGTTGAAGGTGTAGGCGACGTCCTTCGCGGTGAGCGGCACACCGTCCGACCACGTGACGCCGGCGCGGATCGTGTAGGTCCACGTCTTCCCGTCCGGGGACGTCGTCCAGCTCTCCGCGAGCCGCGGGGTCGGGGAGAAGTCCTCCACGCTGTACCCGGTGAGGGTGTCGTACATCGTCCCCCACACCTCGTAGGCCTCGGCGACGATGCCGGTGAACGGGTTGAGGGAGTCGACGTCGCTGAGGATGCCGACCGTGAAGGTGCCTTCGCCCGCCGCCGAGGCCGAGCCGCTCGCCGAGCCGCTCGGCGTGGCGGTCGCGGAGCCGGCCGCAGGGGTGGTCCCGAGCGCGGTGAGGGCGAGCACGGCAGTGGCCGCGAGCCAGGTGCGCGCGCGTCCGGGGGCGCGGGAGCCGGTACGAGCCATGGGTTCCTCCACGGGCCTGGCGGGCCGTTGCGCTCCTGACCGACGGGTCAGGACACGGCGGCGAGAGGCACTGTCTACTACACCCGGCGCCGGACGGGGGAGGTCCGTGACATGATCGTTTCTCGTGCTGCGCGCTGATGCTACGGTCCCGGCATGGCCCTTTCCGGTGTGGAGCGGGACGAGGGGGCGTTCGCGTCACCACCCGTTGCACCTCGGCGACCTTCCGTTCACGACACGCACAGGCTGCACCGTCCCGACGACTACGCATGGTTACGAGATATCACGGATCCGGAGACTCTGGCCTACCTCCGCGCTGAGCGCGACTACTACGAGCACGTGACCGCCCGCCTGGAGCCGCAGCGCGCGCAGCTCGTCGCCGAGCTCCAGGGCTGGACGCCGCCGCTCGTCACCGGCGTCGCCTGGCGGGACGCCGGCCGGTTGTGGACCCGTCGGACCCAGCCCGGTGAGGAGTACGAGGAGCTCGTCGTCGTCGGGGAGGGCGGTGCGCCGGACGCCGTCGCGCTCGACCCGAACGCGCTGGCGGCCGAGTGCGGCGCCGCGCACGTGGACCTCGGGCTCACGCTCCCGAGCCCCGACGGGCGTCTGCTCGCCTACTCCGTCGACGTCGCCGGGGACGAGGTCTACGAGCTGCGGTTCCGCGACCTCACGACCGGGGAGGACCTGCCCGACCGGATCCCGCGCAGCTACTACGGCGGCGCCTGGGGCGCGGACTCGGCGGCCTTCCACTACACGGTGCACGACGAGCAGAACCGGCCGTACCGGGTGGTGCGGCACGTCCTCGGGGCCGCCCCGGAGACCGACGTCGTGCTCGTCGAGGAGCCGGACCGGCGCTTCGAGCTGGACCTGCGGGCCTCCCTCGACGGCCGCTGGGTCGTCGTCACGGCCGTCTCCCGGGACACGACCGAGGTCGTTCTTCTCGACGCCCGGGACCTGCAGGCCGCGCCGCGCGTCGTCGCCGCCCGCCGGCCGGGGATCGAGTACACCGTGGAGTCGTTGCCCGGTGGCTGGTTCGCCGCCGGCGACGACCGGCTCCTCGTCGTCACGGACGACGCCGCGCCGGAGTTCCGTCTCGCGGAGGCGCCGCTGCCGGCGGCGGGCGCGACCGGCGACCCGGCCGCCTGGGTCACGGTGCCGGGAGCCGTCTCCCGGTCCGGTGACGAGCGGCTCGTCGACGTCGCGGTCCTCGCCGGCCACGTCGTCCTGTCGCTGCGCCGGGACGCCGAGCCGTTCCTCCGGGTGCTCAGCCGGGCCGTGCCGCCCGGCGGCGCGCCCACCCGGGAGATCCACCCGCACCTGCCGTACGGCCAGATCCGGCTCCACGAGCTGCACGACCCGATGACCCGCGAGGTCGTCGTCGTCGAGGAGAACCTCGTGACCGCCCCGGTGTACGCCCGGATCGACCTCGACACCGGAGAGCGCCGGGTGCTGCACCGCACCCCGGTGCCCGGGCTCGACCCCACCCGGTACGTCACCGAGCGGCTCTGGGCGACGGCGGCCGACGGCACCCGGATCCCGGTCACCCTCGCCCGGCGTCGCAACGCCCTTCCGCGCGCGACGAACGGCGCCCTGCTCTACGGGTACGGCGCGTACGAGGCCTGCTCGTGGCCGCAGTTCTCGGTGACGACGTTCAGCCTGCTCGACCGCGATGTCTGCTTCGCCGTCGCGCACGTCCGCGGCGGCGGCGAGCTCGGCCGGCGCGGCTGGCTCCAGGGCCGGCGGCGGAACAAGGCGACGACCTTCGACGACTTCGTCGCCGCCCGGGACGCGCTCGTCGAGTCCGGCTGGGCGGTCGCCGGCGAGATCGTGAGCCGCGGCCTGTCCGCCGGGGGCCTGCTCCAGGCCGCGGTGTGGTCCCGGGCGCCCGAGCGTTGGCGCGGCGTCGTCGCCGAGGTCCCCTTCGTCGACGTCGTCACGACGATGTCCGACGCGTCGATCCCGCTCACCGTCACCGAGTGGGACGAGTGGGGGAACCCCGCGGACCCCGACGACCTCGCCGCGATGCTCTCGTGGTCGCCGTACGACAACGTGCCTCCGCCGCCGCGCCCGCCGCTGCTCGTCACCGGTGCCCTCCACGACCCCCGCGTGCTCGTCCACGAGCCGGCGAAGTGGGTGGCGAAGATCCGCGCGACGGACGACCCCGCCGCGCCGTCGGATGTGCTCTTCCGGGTCGAGCTCGGGGACGGCGCCCACGCCGGCCCGAGCGGCCGGTACGCGCGGCTGCTCTACGAGGCCGAGATCCTCGCCTGGGTCCTCGACCGCCTCGGCGTGCGCGCCCGGGTGGCCTGATCCGCCCCTGATCCGCCGCTCCGGCGCGCCTGCGGGTGGGGCGAGTCCGGGGGTCGCTCGCACGGCATGCCCGGAACACGGCAGGATGCGTGCCGTGACCGGGGAAGGCGGCGACACGTCGCGGGCGGGCGGCCGGGCGGGCGTGGGCGCCGGCCTCGTCCGTGGGCTCGCGACGACGGCCAAGGCGCTCGTGCGGCCGGCGCACACCCACGAGTACCCGGACGTCCTGCCCGCGACTGCCGCCGCGCACCCGCGGGGTCATCGCGCTGCTCGAGGAGAACTGCACCGTCTGCATGCTGTGCGCCCGGGAGTGCCCGGACTGGTGCATCTACATCGACTCGCACAAGGAGACGCTGCCCGCGGTCGAGGGCGGGCGGGAGCGGCAGCGCAACGTCCTCGACCGGTTCGCGATCGACTTCTCGCTGTGCATGTACTGCGGGATCTGCATCGAGGTCTGCCCGTTCGACGCGCTCTTCTGGTCGCCGGAGTTCGAGTACGCCGAGTTCGACATCCGCGACCTGCTCCACGAGAAGGAGCGCCTGTCGACGTGGATGGACTCGCGTCCCGCCGCCGCCCGCCCCGGACGCCGGTGCGCCCGAGCCCAAGGAGGTCGCCGCGAGCCGGCGGCCCGCCCGCCCTGCGGCCGCGGGTGCAGCTGCCCGGCCGGAGCGCCTGCCCGGAGTCCCGCCCGGCCGGAGCGCCCCGCCCCGCCTGCGGCCGACGCCCCGACGGCTCGGATGCCTGCAGCGGACGCTGCGACGGCTCAGCTGCCGGCGGCAGATGCTGCGACGGCCCAGCTGCCCGCCGCGGACGCCCCGACGGTTCAGATGCCGCCGGCCGACGCGTCGACGGCTCGGCTGCCGGCGGTGGACCCCGGCGGCGGTGAGCCGGCCCCGGTCGACGGAACGGTCGCTCCGCCGGATCCCACCCCGGACGACGCGACGCGCGACGACACCCCGCCCGACCGTGCCACCGGGGACGGCTCGTGAGCGGCGTGGAGCTCGTGTTCGCCGGGTTCGGCGCGCTCGCGGTGGCGTCCGGTCTGCTCGCGGTGACGAGCCGGCAGGTCGTGCACGCCGCGCTGTGGCTCGTCGTCGCGCTCGGCGCGATCGCGGGCGTGTACCTCAGCCTCGGTGCCGAGGTGGTGGCGCTCGTCCAGCTCCTCGTCTACGTCGGCGCGGTCGTGGTCCTCGTCCTCTTCGCGTTGATGCTCACCCGGGCCCCGATCGGCGTCCGCCCGGACCTCGACGCCTCGGCCGCCCGCCGCGTCGGTGCCGCCGTGTCAGGGCTCGCGGTCGCCGCCCTCGTCGGCGGCACCCTGCTCGTCGCCGTCGGGGACCGCACCGTCACCCCGGACCTCGCGGGCGGCCGGGCCCGCCCGCTCGGCGAGGCCGTCTTCGGGGCGTGGCTCCTGCCGTTCGAGCTGCTCTCGGTGCTCCTGCTCGCCGCGCTCGTCGGCGCGCTCGCGGTGAGCCGATCAGGTCGCGACGGGGAGGAGGACCGATGAGGTCGCCGACCGGCGTCGCGCCCCGCGCGGTCCGCATCTTCGGGGACGTCCACGCGGGCGGCCGCGTCGTCGCCGGCGACCACTGGATCGACGTCCCGCTCGACCACGCGACCCCGGACGGCCCGCGGATCGCCGTCTACGCCCGCGAGCTGCGCCACGCGGACCGCGTGGACGCCGATCTGCCGTACCTGCTCTTCCTCCAGGGCGGCCCGGGCGGTCGCGGCCCGCTGCCCGGGGTCGACGCTCCGGAGTGGATCTCCTGGGCGCTCGACCGGTTCCGGGTCGTCCTTCTCGACCAGCGCGGCACCGGCCGCTCGACCCCGCAGGACCGCCGCACCCTGGCCCGGCTCACACCGCGCGAGCAGGCCGAGCGGCTCGTCCACTTCCGGGCCGACGCGATCGTCGCGGACGCCGAGGCGCTGCGCCGCCGGCTCCTCGGGGACGTCCCGTGGACGACGCTCGGCCAGTCGTTCGGCGGCTTCTGCACCTGGACCTACATCTCGTTCGCACCCGAAGGTCTCGCCACCTGCTACGTCACGGGCGGCATCCCTCCGGTGGGCGTCGCCGCGGACGACGTCTACCGGGCGACCCACGGGGCGCTCGACCGCCGCACCGCGGACCTGGACGCCGCGCACCCGCGGGCCCGGGCCGTCCTCGCGGACGTCGCCGCGCACCTCGCCCGGCACGGGGAGTACCTGCCGACCGGTGAACGGCTCACCGCGCGCCGGCTCCAGGAGGTCGGCACCGTCCTCGGCGGCGTCAACGGGCTCGACCTCCTCGCACACCTCACGGACGACGCGTGGGCGATGCCGGGTCGGCTCTCGGACTCCTTCCTCGCCGGTGTCGCAGGGATCGTCGTCCTACGC
Source organism: uncultured Actinomycetota bacterium (assembly GCA_963750565.1). GTDB lineage: Bacteria > Actinomycetota > Actinomycetes > Actinomycetales > Kineosporiaceae > R-H-3. The sequence continues at coordinate 345,978 of CAVVRA010000007.1, forward strand.
CCGGAACCCCCTCTACGCCCTTGTCCACGAGGCGATCTACGCGGAGGGCGGCGCGGTGACGCGGTGGGCGGCGCAGCGGGTCCGCGACGAGCTCGGCGTCGGCGCCGAGGGCGTCCCCGGACCGGACGGCGTCGTCCGGCTGCCGCTCACCGGCGAGATGATCTACCCGCACACCGTGACCCGGGACCCGGCCCTGGCCCCGCTCGCGGAGGCCGCGCACCTGCTCGCCGAGCGCGCCTGGGACCGGCCGCTCTACGACCCCGAGCGGCTCGCGGACAACCGGGTGCCGGTCGCCGCGTGCGTGTACACCCAGGACATGTACGTGACCGCCGGGCTGTCCCGCCGGACGGCGGCGGCGACGGCAGAGGTCCGGGTCGTCGAGGACGACGTGCACCACCACGACGGCCTGCGCCGGGCCGGCGGCCAGGTGCTGGGTCGCCTCGAGGAGGCGCTCACCGCGCCTGCGCCCGCGCTCGCGGCGGTCGGCGAATGATCCACCTCGCCGGGCCTGTCGTTCTCGCGGCCGCGCTCGCCGGCATCGGCGTCTACGGCCTCCTCGCGCGCCGCAACGCCGTCCTCGTCCTCGTCGGGGCCGAGCTGCTGCTCGCCGCTGCCGGGGTCCTCCTCGTCACCGCGAGCGCACTCCCCGCCGGCGGCCTCGCCGGGCTCCCCGCCGTGGACGGCGCGCAGAGCGGTGGGCACAGCGGTGACCCGCTGCTACCCGGCCAGGTCATGACGCTCTTCGCGATCACGATCGCCGCCGCCGAGGTCGGCCTCGCGCTCGCGGTCGTCCTGCTCGTCTTCCGGGCGCGCGCGACGAGCGACCTCGCCGCGGTCCGGGAGCTCGGCGAGGCGTCGCCGACCCACACCGAGACACCGGGTGCGGACGCCCCCGGGGCCCTCCCGCCGTCCGCCGGCGGGCGGCCCGCCGCGGCGCCCGCGCCGACCGGCCCGGCGGGGACCCCCACGACGACCCAACCCGCCCTTCCGTCGCGGTCCGCGGGAGCCCGGCAGTGACGCCCGGGTTCGCGATCGCCACGATCCTCGTGCCGCTCGTCGCGGCCCTCGCGGGGCTGCCGTTCGGACGGCGCAACCCGGCCGCGGCCCGCGAGTGGGCCGTGCTCGGCGCGATCGGGACCCTCGTGGCCGCCGGGGCCGAGCTCTACGCCGTGCTCACCGTGGGCGCCCGGGTCCGGGTCCCGTTCCTCGGGCTCGTCGACACCGGCGTCGCCGAGCTCCGGCTCGACCTGCTGGCCGACCAGCTCAGCGCGTACGTCGCCGTCGCCGTCGGCGTCGTCGCGCTGTGCGTGCAGGTCTACTCGACGGCTTACCTGCGCGGGCCGGGCACCCCGGACGCCCCGACCCGCTACCCCGCCTACGCCGCGACGGTCTCGCTGTTCACCGCGGCGATGATGCTCGTCGTCCACGCCGACGACCTCGTCGTCCTCCTGCGTCGGCTGGGAGGTCATGGGCCTGTGCTCGTACCTGCTCGTCGGCCACCACAGCGAGCGCGACGCCGCCCGCCGGGCCGCGGTCAAGGCCTTCCTCGTGACCCGGGTCGGCGACCTCGGCGTGCTGCTCGCCGTCGTCGTCCTCGTCGTCGGCGCCGGGACGACCTCGATCAGCACGATCCTCGCGAACGCCCGGGCCCTGCCGCACGGGCGTCGCCACTCGGCGCGGCCCTCCTGCTGCTCGCCGGCGCGGCGGGCAAGTCGGCGCAGTTCCCGCTGCACACGTGGCTGCCCGACGCGATGGAGGGCCCGACCCCGGTCTCGGCCCTCATCCACGCCGCGACGATGGTCGCCGCCGGGGTCTTCCTCGTCGCCCGGCTGCTGCCGCTGTTCCTGGCCTCGGACGGCGCGCTCGTCGTCGCGGCGGTCGTCGCGTCGATCACCATGCTCGGTGCGGCGCTCGCGGCCCTCGCCCAGGACGACCTCAAGCGGCTCCTCGCGTGGTCGACAGTCAGCCAGGTCGCGTACATGCTCGCCGGGGTGTCCGTCGCCTCCGCCGCTGCGGGACCGGAGTCCGCCGGTGCCCAGGCCGGCGTGTTCCACCTGCTCACGCACGCGGCGTTCAAGGCCCTGCTCTTCCTCGTCGCCGGCTGCGTCACGCACGTCGTCGGCTCGACGCTCCTCGCCGACATGGGCGGCCTGCGCCGCACCCACGCGCCGCTCGCGCTGCTCCTCGGCCTCGGCCTCGCCGGTCTCGCCGGGATCCCGCCGCTCGGCGGGTTCTGGTCGAAGGAGGCCGTGCTCACCGCGGCCGAGCAGCGCGTCGTCCCACGGGGTCGGCTGGCCGGCCCAGATGGTCCTCGCGAGCGGGCTGCTCACGACCCTCGTCACCGGTGTCTACGCCGGCCGCGCGTTCGCGCTCGTCGCGACCGGTGACGTCCGGCCGGCGCCCGGCCAGGTCGGCGCCGCGGCCGCGGACCCGGCGCTCGTGCCCGCCGCGCAGGAGGGCGAGCCGCCCGCGGCCGCCGTCTCGGACGACGGGACCCGCCGGGCGGGGCCGGAACCTCCGGGGGTCGCCGACGCACCCGTCGGTGGTCCGGCGGAGGACCACCTCCGGCTCCCGGGCGCGATGATCTGGCCGCTGTGGGTGCTCGCCGTCCCGACCGTGGTCCTCGGGCTCGTCCTCGTCACGCCGCCGGTGCTGTTCGGCCAGGTGCACGTCGACGTGTGGACGGCGTTCACCGGCACCCTGCTCTCGCTCGTCGGGCGTCGGTTGGGCGCTCACCGCGCCCGCGCTCGGCGACCCGGGACGTCGCCGACGCCATGCCGCGCGCCGTCCGGGCGTTCCTCCGCGACGGATACCGGCTCGACGCCGTCCAGGACCGGCTCGTCGTCCGGCCCGTCCGGGCCCTCGCCCGGGTCGTCGCGGGCGGCGACCGGGACGTCGTCGACGCCTACGTCCGGGGCACCGCGGCCATCGCCCGCTGGGGCGGGGCCGTCCTGCGCCGGACCCAGTCCGGGCTCGCCACCGGCTACGTCACCTGGGTGCTCGCCGGCGCCGCCGTCGTCGCCGCCGTCGGGGTGGTGCTCTCGTGACCGGGCTGCGGCGACCTGGTCGGCACCGCTCGGCGAGGCACTCGGCGGCACCGCCGGGGCCTGGCTGCTCGTCGCGCTCGTGGCGTTGCCGCTCGTCGTGAGCCTCGTCCTGCTCCTCGCGCGGTGACCGGGTCGCCGACCGGACCGCCGCCGAGATCGCGACCGGCACCGCCGCCGCGACCCTCCTGCTCGCCGTCGCCGCGACCGTCGGGGCCGCCCCGTACGACAGCCGCCGGCCCGGGCATCTCGGTCGACGTGCGCGTGGATCCCCGCGCTCGGCGTCCGGTTCCACCTCGGCGCTCGACGGCGTCGGCGCACCGCTCGTCCTGCTCACCGCGCTGCTCGGCGCTGCTCGTGCTGCTGGCACGCTCGTCCGGGTGCGGCCGGTCGGCGGGTCGGGTCCGCGGGCTCGTCGCGTGCTCCTCGCGGTCGAGGGCGGTGCGCTGGCGACCTTCACGGCGCAGGACCTCCTGCTGTTCTTCGTCGCGTTCGAGGTCGTGCTGGTGCCGATGTGGTTCGTCGTCGCGCTCTGGGGCGACGACACCCAGCCGCCGGTCGTCGCAGCCAGCCGTCGCCGCCGCGGCCCGGCGGCGAGGCCGCCCGGCGGGACGCCGCGAACCGGTTCATCCTCTACACCGCGCTCGGTTCGGCGGTCATGCTGCTCGGCCTGTTGCTCGTCGCGCTGCGCGCCGGCACGACCGACCTGCCCGCCGCTGGCGCTACGCGGCGGGCCACGGGATGTCGACGACCGAGCCCAGACGATCGCGGCGGCGCTGATCGTCGCTCGGGCTCGCGGTCAAGGCGCCGATGTTCCCGTTCCACACCTGGCTGCCGCCCGCGCACACCATCGCCCCGACCGGCGGGCTCGGTGCTGCTCGCCGGCGTCCTGCTCAAGATGGGCACGTACGGCCTCGTCCGGGTCGCCGTCCCGGTGCTGCCGGACGGCGTCCGCGACGCTCGCACCGCTCCTCGGCGCGCTCGGCGTCGCGGGCATCCTGTGGGGCGGCCTGGCCTGCCTCGCCGAGCGCGACCTCAAACGGCTCGTCGCGTTCTCCTCGCGTGGCGCACATGGGGTTCGTGCTGCTCGGGGTCGCGTCGATGACGCCGCAGGGGCTGCAGGGCGCGCTCTTCGCCAACGTCGCGCACGGCCTCATCACGGGTCTGCTGTTCCTCGTCGCCGGGGCGATCAAGGACCGGTACCACACGCGGACCTGGCCGTGACTCGGCTCCGGGCTGCGCGACCGGCTGCCCACGGCTGGGCTGGCTGCTCGCCTTCGGCGCGGTCGCCGGGCTCGGGCTGCCCGGGCCTGGCCGGGTTCTGGGGCGAGCTGCTGGCCATCACCGGGGCCTGGACCGGCGACCGCGGGCGCTCGGCGGCCTCGCCCGGCCGCTCGCCGTCGCTCGCCGCGATCGGCACCGCGCTCGCCGCGGCGTACCTGCTGCGGGTGCTGCTACCTGCTCTGGCAGGGGGCGCGGGTGGCGCCCGGAACGGCCGGCGCGCGGACCGGCTCGAGCGCGGGTGGCACTGCCGCGTCCCGGGTCGGCGGCGACGGCTCGCACGGACCCGGCGCTGGCCTGCGGCTCGCCCCGATCCCGGTGACGACCGTGGGCGACGCGTCGACACACGAGGTGGCCGTGATGGCGCCGCTCGTCGCCCTGACCGTCGTGCTCGGGCTCCTGCCGTGGCTGCTGCTCGACGTCACCGGGCCCGCGGTGCGCGTGCTGCTCGCCGGCACCGGGACGGTAGGCCCGTGACCGTGACCGGCGCCGTCCCGATCGGCGGCGTCCAGGCCGTCGACCCGCTCGCGCTCGCACCGGCGGTCGCGACGCTCGTCGCGCTGGTCGTCGTGCTCCTCGCCGACGCGGTCGCCCCCGCGGGCCGGCGGGTGCGCCGGGTCCATGATGTCGTCGCGCTCACCGGGCTCACCGTCTCCGGGCTCTTCGTCGCGCTGCTCGCGGTCGCCGCGACCGGGCGGGACGTCGGACCCGTCGCCGGCGCGGCGTCCGTGTGCGGGCCACCGTGTGCACCGCGGGCGGCGACCTCGTCGTCCGGTCGTGCTCGTTCGTCGTGTCACCGCTCACCCTGAGCCTGCAGGCGGTCGTCGTCGTCGGTGCGGCCGTCTGCCTGCTGCTCGCCCTCGACGGGCCCGGCGCCCGCGACCGGAGCGCCGCACCACGTCCTGCTCCTGTCGACGGTGACCGGCGCGCTCGTCCTCGCCGGCTCGCGGGACCTCGCGACGCTCGTCGTCGCGTTCGAGACGGCGTCGCTGCCCGTCGTCGGGCTCGTCGCGCTCCGCCGCGACGCCCAGGGCGGCGCAGGCCGCCGTGACGCTGCTGCTCACCGCGGTCGCCTCGCTCGGGCTGCTCCTGCTGGGGGTGGCGCTGCTCCTGCTCGCGAGCGGGTCGCTGCACCTGGACCGGGTCGCGGCCGCCGTCGGCGACCCGGGCCTGCCGGCGTCCGTGCGCGCCGTCGCCGTGCTCGGCTCGCTGCTCGCGGTCGCCGGGATCGCGTTCAAGCTGTCCGTCGTGCCGTTCCACCTGTGGACCCCGGACACGTACGCCGGCGCGCCGCTGCCGGTCGCGGCGTTCCTCTCCGTGGTGTCGAAGGCCGCCGGGCTGGCCGCCGCTGGTGGTCCTCCTCGGGGTCGGGCTGCCCGGCACTCGGCGGACGCCTGGGCGCCCGTCGTCGCGGGCCGTCGTCGCGTTGACGCGTCACGATCGGCAACCTCGTCGCGATGCGCCAGCGGGTCGCCGTCCGGCTGCTCGCCTGGTCGACGGTCGCCCAGGCCGGGTGGGTGCTGCTGCCGCTCGGCCGCGGCTGGCGTCCGCAACGCCCGGCGCCGCCCGGCAGGCCGTCGGCGGCGTCCGTCGGGTACCTCGTCGCCTACGTCGTCGCGAGCCTCGCGGCCTTCGCCGTCGTCGTCGTCTTCGCCCGGCACCATCCCGCGGGGGAGGACCACACCCTCGAGGCCTACCGCGGCCTGGCCCGCCGCGAGCCGGTCGCGGCCGCCGTCCTCGGGTTCGCGCTGCTCTGCCTCGCCGGGCTGCCACCCGGCGTCGTCGGCCTCGTCGCGAAGGTCGTCGCCGTCCGGCCCGTCGTCGATGCCGGGGTGTGGTGGCTCGCCCTCGTCGCGGCGGCGAACGTGGCGCTCGGCATCGTCTACTACGTACGTTGGACGGCGCTGCTCGTCGTCCGGCCGGACGGCGTCCCGCCGACGTGGCGGGTCACGACCGCCGAGGGCGTCGCGCTCGGTGCCTCCGTCGCCCTGTGCGTCGGCTTCTCGGTGCTGCCCGAGGTCGTCGCCGGCCTCGTCCCGACCCCCTGCGCTGACCCTGGGTGTCCGCTGGGAGTCCGCCGGGTACCTCCTGGGTCGGGAACGGCGCCGACGCCGGAGGCGTTGCTGCAGGTGACATCACCGTTCCGCCGCCCGGCGGACGCACCGGAGGGAGCACTCGAACCACGATGGGCCACCGTCACTTCAACGGTCTGAAGACCGCACTCCTGCTCGGCGGGATGTCGGCTTTCCTGCTCGTCGTCGGAGCCATGCTCCTCGGCCGCACAGGGCTGTTCATCGGGCTCTTCGCTCGCGCTCGGGCTGAACGCCTACGGCTACTGGAACTCCGACAAGCTCGCCCTCCGCGCCATGCGGGCCCGGCCCGTGAGCGAGGCCGAGCAGCCCGCCATGTACCGGATCGTCCGGGAGCTGTCGACCGCCGCACGGCAGCCGATGCCGCGGCTCTACGTCTCCCCGACGAACGCCCCGAACGCGTTCGCCACCGGCCGCAACCCGCGCAACGCCGCCGTCTGCTGCACCGAGGGCATCCTGAAGATCCTCGACGAGCGTGAGCTGCGCGGCGTCCTCGGCCACGAGCTCATGCACGTCTACAACCGCGACATCCTCACCGCGTCGGTCGCCGCGTGCGATCGCCGAGCGTCATCACGTTCATCGCCCAGTTCGGCCTGTTCTCGGTTCGGCGGGAGCGACGAGGACCGGCCGAACCCGATCGCCGCTGATCGGCCTGATGATCCTGCGGCGCCGCTCGCGGCCGACGTCGATCCAGATGGCGATCAGCCGCACCCGGGAGTACGACGCCGACGAGGACGGCGCCCGGCTCACCGGCGACCCGATCGCCCTGGCCTCGGCCCTGCGCAAGCTCGAGCTCGGCACCCGGCAGCTGCCGCTGCCCCCGGAGCGCGAGCTGGTCAACGCGAGCCACATGATGATCGCCAACCCGTTCCGCGGGCGACGGGCGTCGCGCGGGTGTTCTCCACCCACCCGCCGATGGCCGAGCGGATCGCCCGGCTGGAGCGCATGGCCGGCTACCGGCGCTGACCCTCCCGCCTCCCGGTGACCCGATAGGTTCGGGGTCGTGACCCGACCCGGACGCCGCAACCGTGGCGCCACCGCCCGTCCCGCCTCGCGGGGCTCCACGGGCGGCGGCGCAGCGTCCGGTCGGCAGACCCGAGGGACGCAGGCGGTCGGAGGGGCGAAGGGCGGCCGCGGCGGACCGGTCGAGCCCGTGCCGCTCGAGACCGGCCGGGCCCGCGGCGTCCTCACCGGGCTCTTCCTCTTCGCGACCGGCTTCGCCGTCGCGGCGGTCGACCTCTTCGTCCAGGGGGTCGCCCGGCCGGTGTACCTCGTCGCGGTGACCGTCGGCTTCGTCGGGATCGGCATCGTCGGGTTCTTCGTCAACCGCGGGACGGTGCCGCGCCCCGAGGCGGCGCTGTGGTCGCCGACCGGCCTGCGCGCCCTCGCCCGCTCCGTCAGGCTCCCGGCATCGCCCGTCATCGTGGTCTTCTACGCGCTCGTCGCGGTCGGGATCGTCGGCAACTTCGTCGTGCCGCTCTTCTTCCGTCGCTAGGGCTCTTCCGTCACGAGGCGCGCGGACCGCGCCGAGGGGGTGTGCCACGTGGGCAGGACGCGGATGGTGGACGCCCAGGGGCGGCACCGCCGCAGTCCTCGACCGACGGGCCCCCGGCCGGCTGGGACCCCGAGGGACTCTTCCAACGGCCGGCAGGCCCCGACGCCGACGATGACGAGTTCTGGTTCGACGATGTGGCGGACCTCGGGGACGGCTTCAACGCCACGTTCGCCGTCGCGTCGTGCCTCGCGCGCGACGAGATCCCGCTGCTCGTGGCCGACGACCAGCAGGCCGGGCACATCCGGGCGGAGATCGGGAAGCTGCTCGTCGCGGGGGGCGTCGCCCTGCCACGCGGCCGGTTCCCTCGTCATGGGCGGGGACGAGGTCTACCCGAACCTGTCCGAAGCGGCGTACCGAAACCGCACCTGCTGCCGTACGGCGCGGCCTGGCCGCACCCTGGCAGCCGCGCGGCGGAACCGCCCGCCACGCCCGGCCACCCGGCAGTCGCGCAGCTACTTCGCGCTCCGGCTGCCGCACCGCTGGTGGATGCTCAAGCTGGACACCGAGTTCGAGCGCGAGCTGGACGTCGCGCAGAAGGCCTACTTCGTCCAGGTGCGCGGACGGATGCGTCCCGGCGACCGGATGATCCACTGCGCGGCGAGCCCGACCTGGCTCGAAATCGGGCGGGCGGGGCTACAGCAACCTGCGCTGGTTCCGCGAGAAGGTCCTCGGGCCCGACGTGGACGTCGCGCTGCTCCTCACGGGGGACACCCACCACTTCGCGCACTACCGCAGCACCGGGCTCGGGGACCAGGACGTGTGGCACTACGTCACGTGCGGCGGCGGCGCCTACCTGTCGGGCACGCAGTGGCTCCCGAAGGACGTGCGGCTGCTCACCGCCCAGGCCGAGCGCGCCGAGCGGGTCAACCGGCCCGGCCTCCTGCGGCGGACGGCGCAGGCCGTCGAGCGCTGGGTCGTCGGCCAGATGCCGGCGCGCTCGACCAGACCGCGACCGCGGCCGCGACGACGCCCACGCTGGACGTCGCGGCCGCGGAGAAGCTGCACCTCGAAGGACACCTACCCGCGGGAGCAGGACTCGATCCACCTGGCACGGCGGTTCTGGCGCATCCCGTTCCGCCAGCCCGACCTCGGCGTGCTGCTCGACCTGCTCCTGCTGCCGGTGGGCCTGGGCTCGAAGCTCGGGCCGCTGCTCGGCGACCACCGGTGGGCGTTCTGGTTGTCCCTGCATCCCCAGACGAACCGTCGCACGCGCCCGGTGCAGCAGCACCCGCTGGTTGCCCTCGCTGATGCCGAGAGCGGCCGCGACGGGGGTGCGCGATGATGCCGCCATGGCGGCACCCACCGGACCGGGGCCGGTCTACCCCGTGCCTCGGAGCGGGCGTGGGCGGTTGGCCCTCATGGCGGCACCGCGGCCCGGGGACGGGCTCGAGGTCGACGTCGCGGCGCTCGCCGCCGCGGGCGTGACCGACGTCGTCTGCCTCCTGCCCGATGACGAGCTCGCCCGGCTCGGGCTCGCCGCCGAGCCGCAGGTCTTGCAGCGCCAGGGGTTGCGGCTGCACCGGTTGCCGGTGCCGGACTTCGGGGTGCCTGACGAGGCGGACGCGCGGGCGCTCGTCGCGGTCCTCGGGGAACGGCTGGTGGACGGCGCGTCCGTCGTCGTGCACTGCCGCGGCGGCGTGGGGCGATCGGCGACCGTCGCCGCCGCCGTCCTCGTCGGCGAAGGCGTGCGCCTCGACGACGCGTGGCGGGTGCTCGCGACCGCGCGCGGACGGCGGGTGCCCGAGACGTCCGCGCAGCGCCGGTTCGCCGCGCGGCTCGCCGGGCTGCCCGAGCCCCCGACGCCGATCGCGATCAGGCTCGGGGAGGCGCTGGGGCTGCGGCTGGCGGCGGCGGTGACAGGCCTGACCCGCAGCCGGGGGGAGCGGCGTCCCGGGGCCGGGACGTGACCTTCCCGGTCCCGATGCTGCTCGCCCGGACGGCGGCCTGCGGCACCGAGCCGGGGATGGCCGAGTGGGTCACCGACCTGCCGGACGTCGTCGCGGCCGCCGCCCGGCGCGGGGGCCTGCGGCTCGGGGCGCCGCACGACCCGGGCGGCACGTGCTCGTGGGTCGCCCCGGCGACCGACGGAGCCGGGCGGGCTCTCGTGCTCAAGGTCGGGTGGCCGCATCCGGACGCCGCGGCCGAGGCGGAGGGGCTGCGGGTCTGGAGCCGCGCCGGGACGGTGCTGCTCCTCGACGTCCTCGACGAGCTCGACGACCGGGGGACCCGCGCACTCCTCCTCGAACGGTGCGACCCGGGGACGCCGCTCGGTGTGCGGTTGGTCGGGGCCGATGAGCCGGCACAGGACGAGGTGCTTGCCGGGCTGCTCCGCCGGCTGTGGTCGGTGCCTGTGCCGGTGCGGGCGCCGACGCTGGAGCCTGTGCCCGGCCGGCAGCCGGGGGGACGCGCGGCGCGGTGGCCCAGCCGCTGCCGGCGGACCTCGTCGAGGCCGGGCTCGCGACCTACGTCAGCCTCGCACGGACGGCGTCCGAGCAGCGGCTGCTGTGCACCGACCTGCATGCGGGGAACGTCCTTGCCGCGCAACGGGAACCGTGGCTCGTGATCGACCCGAAGCCACACGTGGGCGACCCCTGTTACGACGTGACGCAGCACCTGCTCAACTGCCCGGAGCGGCTCCTCGCCGACCCCGTGAGGCTGTGCCACCGGCTTGCCGGGCTCGTCGACGTCGACCCCGCGCGCGTCGTCGCGTGGGTGTTCGCACGAGGGGTCGTCGAGAGCCTGGACATGCCTGTCGCCGGGCCCGTCGCGCGGGCGCTCTCCGGGTCCGTCGACGCGTGACGGCCGGCGCTCAGGCGCCGGCCGCAGCCGTCCCGTCGGCGCGCAGCTCGAGGGCGGCGCAGAGGGCGCTCGGGCCGTCGAGTCCTCAAGGTTGCCCCGGACGTACCGCAAGAGGTGTGAGAGAGCCTCTGACCGGAGACGATGCGACCCGGTCAGCGGTAGTTGACGAACTGGAGCGCGACGTCGAGGTCGGCGCCCTTGAGGAGGGCGATGACCGCCTGGAGGTCGTCCCGGCTCTTGCTCGAGACCCGTAGCTCGTCGCCGGTGATCTGCGCCTTGACGCCCTTGGGGCCCTCGTCGCGGATGAGCTTGGAGATCTTCTTGGCGTTCTCCTGGCTCGAGGCCCTCCTTGAGCGTGGCGTCGATCCGGTACTCCTTGCCGGACTGCTTGGGGTCGCCGGCGTCGAGCGCCTTGAGCGACACCCCGCGCTTGACGAGCTTGGTCTGGAAGACGTCGAGGACGGCCTTGACCCGCTCCTCGCTGTTCGCCTTCATGACGATCGCCGTCTGGCCGCTCCAGTCGATCGAGGCGCCGATGCCCTTGAAGTCGTATCGCTGTGAGACCTCCTTCGCCGCCTGGTTCAGCGCGTTGTCGACCTCCTGGCGGTCGACCTTGCTCACGACGTCGAACGACGAGTCGCCGGCCACGATGTGCTCCCTCCTTCGGCGTCCGCTCCTGGGCTGCTCCGTCGCGTCGCCCGGACGACGTCGTCGCCGTTCCACGACGGACCGCACCATCCTGTCATCGCCGTCCCGATGAGCGTCGACGCGGCATCCCCGCCACCTGGACGGCGACGGAGCCGGGCAGCCGCGTGCGCGGGCACTCCCGCGGAGTTGCTAAGGTGTGTGCCGCCTCTTCGGTGCGCCGGAGGTGCCCAGGCGGGTTGCCCGAGTGGCCAAAGGGAGCGGTCTGTAAAACCGTCGGCACAGCCTACGCAGGTTCGAACCCTGCACCCGCCACCACCAGCTGGAACGCCCCTGACCTGCGGAAACGCCGGGCAGGGCCGTTCCAGTCATCAACGACTGATCATGGCGCTGGACGGGGTTTCGCGGCTGTCCGCGGCGAATACGCGGCGACGTTACGGCCGGTCACGCAGGATGCCAGACGAAGACCGTCCGGTCGGCGCCGGCGGTGGCCAGCAGGGTGCGTCCATGATATTGGGCCCACCCAATATGGGGTGATGCCTGGGTGATGCCCCGTCGGGGCCGAGCAGGCAGAGTCCAGAACGATCCACCGACCCGAGAGCTGAGTGACGTCACGAACACTTCCCGTGCATACCGGATCCGGATCCGTGGGGTCGCCGGCGACCCGCTCCGGGCGGCATTCGACGACGTCGATGTGTCGACGGAAGCCGGATCCACCCTCCTGCGGACCGAACTGGTGGACACGGCCACGTTGTACGGGTTGATCAGGCGCATCGAGTCCTTCGGCCTCGTGCTCATGAACGTGGAGGCCATCGACGAGGGCCAACCAGCTCGCGCCGATGAACCCTCCGAGCTGCCATGACGATGAAGCCGGACAACGTCATGAGCGAAGACACCCAGTTGGTAGCTGATCAAGCCCACGGATCAGTCAGTAGAGCCCTCGAATCCCACGAGACCCGGGACAACCTCGTGACCCATGACAGCGACGCCTACCGCGGGCGCTACGTCGTCGAACGATGCTTCAACGTCTTCAAGCACTGGCGCGGACTGGCCACCCGCCACAACAAACTCGCCGTCACCTACCTCTGCCCGCGTCACACACCCTCGAGCGCGGAGAGCCGGCCGGATTCGATGCCTTCGACGAACGCTTGGTAGTCGCGCTCGTTCTGATCGGCGTACCGGTTGGCGAGGTGGACGATCGCTCGGTCGAACGCATCGGAGTTGCCGAGGTGGGCGGAGATGGCGACTGGGGCCCCGGAGCGGGCGTGCACTCTGGCCAGGGTCCATCCGCACAGCCCCGCGCGGAACTCAACGGCGGTCGGCGACATGAGCTCCACGAGGGCGGAGCTCGACCCCGGCCTGCTGGCCACGCTGACGACCTACGGCAGGCTCAAGGACTTCGACAGCGCCCACATCTTCCGTACGGTTGAGGATGCTGTGGCCGCGTTCCGCGCGGACACCCCCGCGAGCATCTCAGCGGAAGCACGGCGGCCACGCGCAGAGGCGCCGAGTCCATACCGCGATCACCCACCCAACCGTCGAACGCGCTTGCGTGAACCGCCCGCCTCAGCCCGTCGGCGACCCTTCTGGGTCGGCCTGATCGGTCTGGTGCCCCCTCGCACCAGGCGGACCCACGACGCAGGCTTCGACAGCCGCCGAGACTGTGGCGTGGAAGTTCTCAGGACCGATCAGCTCGGTGAGTCCGGTCTGGGCGAACTGCTCGCGGAGCTCGTCGGTCGCACGGGCCACCTCGAGGACGATGTTGCGGCTGTGCAGTCCTGTCTGCACCTCGCGGACAGCTTCGACTGCGCTCGCGTCGATCCCACTGATCATGGCGGCGTCGAGCACGAGATGCCTCACGGGCTTGGGTGCGCCGTCCACCGCTGCCCACACCCGACGCTTGAAGAAGTGGGCGTTGGCGAAGAACAGCCGTTCCTGGATCCGATACACGACGACCCCCGGGGTCACCTGGGCTCCGGGGTGGGTGTCCACGTCGGCATACCGCTGATCTGAAGGGGAGTAGCCCAGGACTGCGTCACCGGGCGTGGCCGCTCGGCGAACGACGTCGATGATGGACAGCACGACCGCGACCACGATGGCGGGCAGCACGCCGATGCCGACCACGGCCAACGCGGTGACCGCCGAGATCCCGACCTCGACGCGGCTACTGTGGGCCAGACCCCGCCACTGCTCGGGCTCGATCAGCTTCAAGGACGCAAAGACGATCACTGCACCGAGGACCGCAGTGGGTAGGTATTGGATCGGTTCCGTGAGAAGCAGCAGGATCAGCGCGATGGCCCCGAAGCTGACCAGGCCACTGACCTGGCTGGTCGCCCTCATCGAGTCGTTGACCGCCGTGCGTGATCCGCTGGTGCCGATCGGCATGCCCTGGGTGAAGCCCGCCCCGACGCTGGCAGCGCCGAAGGCCAGCAGCTCTTGGTCCGCGTCGATCGTCTCGCCATGGCGAGCGGCGAACGATCGTGCGGTCAGGACGGCGTCCGAGTAGCTGACCAGGAAGATCGCGACAGCTGGCATGACCAGCGAGAGCATCTGAGAACTCGTGACGTCCGGACGCTCGAACGACGGGAGCCCCGCCGGGATAGTACCCGTGACCGAGACGCCACGCGCCTCCAGATCGAACCACCACGACACCGCGATGCCCAGCACGACGACCACGAGCGCTCCTGGCCAGCGTGGCAAGAACCGCCCGAAGACCACGAGCACCACGAACGCAGTGATCCCCACGACCACGGTTTCCGCACTTGCATCACCAAGGTGCCACACGACGTCGAACGCGGCCTGAGCGGAATTGCTGTACTCGCTGGACAACCCGGTCAACTTCTCCAGCTGGCCGAGGATCATCAGCACGGCCACACCCGAGATGTAGCCGACCAGCACCGCCTGGGAGAAGTAGTCGGCGACCCAGCCCAGGCGCAGCAGCCGCGCCACGAGGAAGACGGCGCCTACGCCGAGAGCCAGGGCTGCCGCCAAGGTCGTGTACTCCGCCGACCCCGCGGCGGCCAGCGGTGCGAGGGCGCTGGCCACGAGAAGCGCGACAGCCCCCTCCGGACCGACCATCACCCGAGGCCCGGAGCCCAGAAATGCGTACGCCAGGACGGGCAGGAGCAGGGCGTACAGACCAGCGGTCACGGGAAGCCCAGCGAGCTCCGCGTAAGCCATCGAGGCCGGAAGTGCGAGCGCCGCGACGGTCAGCCCGGCGAGGGCGTCCACGGGAAGCGCGTTCCTCGAGTAGCCCCGCATTGACTCGACGAGCGGGACGAAGCGCCGCGACCAAGGAGGCTTCGTTGAGGACGCGAACGGTGACCGACCCTCGTACGCGCTCTCGAAGGAGACGAAGGGAGCTTCAGGTTCGTCCCCGGGCCCTCCGGACATCATGGCGCCTCCCGCACGCGGCCGCCGCGCGCGCCCTTCCTCGTCCGTCTGTCCGCGTCAGTACTGTGTGACCCAGGCTCGTTCATGGCCACTCCCCGGGTTCGACATCACGCTCACACCTGGCGTACGAAGCAGGGCCTCGGGCCGGCCTCGGGCAGGGGCCGGCGCTGCCTGCGGCCGCCGCGAAAGTCCATGTGCATTCTGCTGGTCGCGGCGGCGCCCGCAAAGGTTGAGGATCAGAGTGCTTCGCGTCGGTGCACGAAGAGGGCGTGGATGACCCACAGATCCACGAGGATCAGCGTGATCGCCCAGAACGGCTGGACCGGGATGAACACGAAATTGGTCAACGCCTGCACGCTGACCATGATGATGCCGAGCCAACGTGCCCAGGCAGCGCCGGAGACGACGCCGAAACCTGCGGCGGTGACGACCGCCCCGACCAAGAGCAGCCACCAGCCCCAGGTGGATGCACTGGTGTTTACCCAGTAGTTCTCTGGTTGGACGTAGAACGTGCCCTTGGCGATGAGGGCGATGCCCTGCAGGAGGCCGAAGCATCCTGCGATGATCATGAAGATGGCGGCGAGCATCGCCCCGCCTGTACCTCGCTCACTAACCCGTTGCGACATGTCCATGCCTCCTTGTCGCGCTTTCGATGATGTGGTCATCTCGGGATGCGGCCCGCTCAGCGGCGCCGGTCCTGGCGGTCGTCCCGCCGGTCCGTGCGGCGGCTCACGCCGTAAGCGACGACGGCGGCGTTCGCCACCGTCGTGGCCGTACGTGCCACCGGCGCCCCCACGACCCCGGCCCGACCAGCCCTTCTCCTGGCGAGCGGAATCTCAGATCTCCTAGCTCTTCATCGGCGTCGACCTCGATGGCGGCCAGCAAGCCTGGATCGGGATGCGGCCCGTGGCGACCAGCTGGCCGCCGGAGTGACGAACAGCCGAGGCGGACGGCGTCGCCCACGTGTTCTCGGAGACCAAGACCGCGGCCGTGCTGTTCGGGTTCACCGCCTCGGCGATCGACGCCACGTCGTCCTCGCTGAGCAGCTTCGCCAGCGCGGCCTCGTAGGTCCGCAGATGGCCGATCTCGCCGTCGTCCAGGTCCGTCAACTCCAACCCCTCGATGGATCCGTCCGCGTCCTTCGTCAGCACGAGACGCTGTTGGTCATCTGCTCATCTCCTCCTCGCGGCTCAGACGGAGGTGCGTAAGCCCACTGAAGGGCGGTGACGCCGCAGCCGTTACTGCTGGGCTCGACTCTTCGAGATTCCCGGAGTCCCGGCATCCCCCCTTACGGGTGAACTTCGCGCGCGAGGAGTCGGCGCGACCTGGTGAACATGGACGCGCCAGGCCGGCAGGCGGTCGGTGCGCGGCGGTCCAGCCATCACGAGCCGTGACCAGTGCGCGACAGCCGTCCGCGACGAAATGGCGGCGACGCGGCGCCGCGAGCCGCAAACCTGCTGGTCAGGGGCGTTTCGGGTGCGCTCTGTAAAACCGTCGGCACAGCCTATGTAGGTTCGAACCCTGCACCCGCCACACCAGCCCGAACGGCCCTTGACCAGCGGAAACGCGGTCAGGGGCCGTTGCTGTTGTACACCGGTTCCGAGCTTCGGGAGTGGTGCGAGAAACCGTCGGCGCCAGTGTCGCGTGCCGGTCCGGAGCGCGTCGACAAGCCGTTGACCTGCGGCGACGCGGGCCGCTGCCCGATCCAGAGGTCGTTGGCGGCGAATTGTTCGGATTCATCGCGGCGAATACGCGGCGACGTCTCATCTCATCACCGCCGCCTGTGCTCAACGGACTGGCGCCATGATCAAGCTGCTGCTGGTCGATTCTCGGGGCGCGATGGTGGCGACTGCCGATGGCACGACGAGAGGCTGTCTGCGAGGAGTCCCGGGGCCCCGGTGATGTACCCCTGGCGCTTCTCGTCCCCGGGGTCGTCGGGGTCGGGGTGATCGGGGTCGGCGGGGCCGTCGTCCTGGTCGGTGGACAGGTCCAGGACCAGGCCCACAAGCTCGATGGCGCCGTCGTCGGCGAGCATGCCGAACACACGGACGGCGCGGGTCAGGACGCCGCGGGAGATCAGCACCCGGTAGCGGTCGTCGTCGGCGGGGTCGACGCGGGGGCAGGGTGTCCCAGCAGGTGGTGAACCGTCCGAGGAGGACGAGGTCGTGGTACTCGAAGTCGATCCTCGATGGTTCGCGTTCGGTCCGCGTTCGTGCCAAGCCGGCATCAGGTCGAGGTAGCGAGGTAGAGCTCCAGGAGCGGGCGGACGTGTCGCCGGACGGCCTCAGCGTCCTCGGGCTGGCCCGCGGGTGGGTCGTCGGTCACGAGGCGCGCGGGCCGGGCCCCGCTCACCGGTGGGGGTGTCCGGGTGCTGGCCTGGCGCGGTGCGCCGTGCCCGGGCGTGAGCCAGGACGGCTTCGGCGTCCGCCCGGACTCGGGCGAGCCCGTCCGCGGACAGCTCGGACAGGTCGGTGACGATGCTCGCCTCGAACGCGGCCCGGCGCTGCGCCGGCGACATCGCGTCCAGGTCGGCGGCGGTCAGCACGGGTCCGGCCGCCGGCCTTATCGGTCATCACGATCGGTCGTCACGCCTCCTCGCCACCGGGCATTGCCACCCCGGCAGACAGCGACCTCGGTGCTCATGCTTCGGCCACACCCGATACCTCGCCGGGCATGACATGCCAGCATGCCAGCGCGACGCGACGCCGGTGGCTGACAGCCATGCGATCTGGTACGTCAGCGGCCGGAGCGTTGAGTCGAAGGTCGCGCATCCTGCTCGACGTTGAGGAGACGGCCCGACCGTGCCGGCTTCGAGGTGGGCACGCACGCCACCGGGGACCGGACGCTCAACGTGGTCGCCGGCGCCTACTTGGCGGCGATCCGGGAAGATCGGCGCCACCGCGGACCCGCGGCGCTACACCATCCACTCGGACCTGGTCACCGACGCCGCGCTGGCCCGGCTGGCTCGTGCGGGGCTGAGCACCAACATGAACCCGAGCATCAAGGCGGCGATCGCAGACGCCGGGATCGGTGTCCTCGGCCCACAGAGCGTCGCCCGGCAGCGGCCGATGCGCAGCGCGCTGGACGCCGGCGTGACGCTCAAAGGTGCATTGTGCGCCGCGACCCCGATCGCCGGCTGACGAATGTCGATGTGAACCGTGAGGTCCGCCGCCTTCCCCGTGCCGACCCGCCGGGCTCGCGGTGCTGGCTCCAGCAGCTACGGACCAGTAGTCAGAGCTATCAGCGGCCGGGCCGCGGCGCGAGGGCATCTTGCTGGTCGGGCGCGAGGGCATCTTGCTGGTCGCGCGCGAGCGCACCCTGCTGGTCAGGCTCTGCGCCGTCAGCTGATCCCACCCTTGACGGTGGATTCCGGCACCCCTAGCCTAACGTTCGGATCCAAATGAATCTTCTCCCGCACACCTCGTTGGAGGCCGCGATGCAGCCGACCCCCGTCCCGCTGGACCAGGTGGATCTCGCCGACCTCGACGTCTTCGAGAAGAACCAGGCTTGGGGCATGTTCGACACCCTGCGCCGCGAAGCTCCGGTTCACTGGAACGAGGAGCACGACGGCGGCAGAGGCTTCTGGTCGATCACCAGGTACGAGGACATCGAGCGGGTCGACAAGGACCCCGACACTTTCACCTCGACGAAGTTCACCAACCTCGAGGAGCCGCCGGAGGAGTTCCAGGAGCGCCGCCGCTCGATCCTCGAGTCCGACGGACCGCGCCATCTTGCCCTGCGCAAACTGCTCATGCGTGACTTCTCCGTCGCGCAGCTGCGCCGCTACGAGGACTTCCTGCGCGGCTTGGCCGCCGTCACGGTCGAGACTGCGCTGCAGCAGCAGGAGATGGACTTCGTCGACGCCATCGCCGCGGACTACCCGATCGCCGTCCTGGCTCGGCTGCTCGACACCCCCGATGAGATGACCCCGCAGCTCATCGCGTGGGGCAACGAGATCGTCGGCTTCTCCGACCCCGAGTACGCCCGGGTCCTGGTGAACTCCGAGGAGTCGAAGAAGTACCGGCACCTCCCGTTCAGCTCGCCGGTCTCCCAGGAGATCTTCGACTACGGTCGCAAGCTCGCCGCCGAGCGTCGAGGCGGTGACGGCGACGACTTGGTGAGCAAGCTCGTCAACCGCCTGCCCGAGGACGGCGTGCCGCTCTCCCCGGAGCACTACGACAACTACTTCCTGCTGCTGGTCGTTGCCGGCAACGAGACGACGCGGCAGGCGATCAGCCATTCGATGAAGGCGCTCATCGACAACCCGGACCAGCTCCAGTGGCTGCGCGCGCACCCGGAGAAGATGCAGCAGGCGATCGAGGAGCTGCTGCGCTGGGCCTCGCCGGTGTACCACTTCCGCCGCACCGCCACCAAGGACGTGGAGCTGCGCGGCAAGACCATCAAGGCCGGAGACAAGGTCGTCATGTGGTGGGCCTCGGGCAACCGTGACGAGGACAAGTTCGACGAGCCCTACATGCTCGACCTGTCTCGGTTCCCGAACGACCACATGACGTTCGGCAAGGGGCCGCACACCTGCATGGGCTCCAACCTCGCACGGTTCGAGATGCGCGTCCTCTTCGAGACCCTCCTGCCGCGGATGGCCTCCATCGTGCAGACAGGCGAGATCGTCCGGATGCGGAGCAACTTCGTCAACGGCATCAAGCGGTTCCCGGTGCGGATCGAGCCCGACTCCACGCCGGCGGGGCAGGCCTGACATGACGGGGACGAAGACCACCGTCCGCGAGCACGAGGGCGACCTCGTCGTCGAGTCGGCCGAGCTGGTGGCCGAGGACGTCGTCGCCCTCACCTTGGTGGATCCCGACGGCGGCGCTCTGCCGCCGTGGACCCCCGGCGCCCATGTCGACCTGATCATGCGGGACGGCTCCGGGGAGGAGCTCGTGCGCCAGTACTCGCTGTGCGGCGACTCCGCTGAGAGTCGCTCAATCCGAGTAGCGGTCCTGAAGACCCCGGACTCGCGGGGTGGGTCCATCTTCGTGCACGAGCGGCTCGTCACGGGAGCCACCGTGCGGGTTCGGGGCCCCCGGAACCACTTCCCGCTCCTCGCCTCCGCGCGATACCTCTTCGTCGGGGGCGGCATCGGGATCACACCCCTGCTGCCGATGATCGTCGAGGCTGAGGCGAGCGGTGCCGACTGGCACCTCTATTACGGAGGGCGAAGCCTGTCCTCGATGGCGTTCCGCGACGAGCTGGAACACTACGGCGACAAGGTCACGTTGGTCCCGCAGGACGAGGCCGGGATCCTCGACCTGGAGGCGATCCTCGGGGCGGCGCAGCCGGACACCCTGGTCTACTCCTGCGGCCCTGAGGGGCTGCTGTCGGCGGTCGAGGAGCGCTGCGCGGCCGGTTGGCCGGCCGACGCGCTGCACCTGGAGCGCTTCGCGGCCAAGGCAGCCGAGGCCCCCGAGGGCGGCGAGCGGTCCTTCGAGCTCGTGCTCGCCTCCTCGGGTCTGACCCTCACCGTGCCTGAGGACCGGTCGGTGTTCGACGTGATCCAGGACGCCGGGATCTCCGTGCTCGGCTCGTGCCACGAGGGGATCTGCGGCACGTGCGAGCAGGCGGTCCTCGACGGGGACGTCGACCATCGCGACTCGGTGCTCTCCGAGTCCGAGAGGGCAGTGAACGACGCGATGATGATCTGCGTCTCCCGCTGCTTCTCTGATCGTCTGACCCTGGACCTGTGAGGAGGCGGCCGTGAGCAGGCAGCTGGGCAAGCGCAAGACCCCGGGCCTCACCGCCCCCATCGACTGCTGGTACGCCCTCATCCCGTCGGCATCCGTCGGCCGCGAGTTGCTCGCCCTCCGAGCGCTCGGCCGTCCCGTCGTCCTCTACCGGACCGGCGACGGGCGGGCAGCGGTACTCGAGGACCGCTGCGCACACCGGGCCTACCCCCTGAGCGCTGGCGCACTCGTGGACGACACGGTGCGCTGCGGATTGTGCGGTTTCGTCTACGACGCCGACGGCCAGTGCGTCCAGGTCCCCACCCAGAGCCGGGTCCCGTTCGGCGCGAGGGTCGCCGCCTACCCGACGCAGGAGCGGGACGGGCTGGTCTGGGTCTGGTTCGGCGAACCCGGACGTGCCCGGTTGCACCGACTGCCCGACCTGCCGTGGCTTGCCGGCGAGGGCTGGGCAACCGTCTCCGGCCAGAGCGAGCTCGCAGCCGGTTACCTGCTGTTGCACGAGAACTTCGCCGACGTCACGCAGGTGCCGTTCGTCGCCCCGGAGATCTCACCGGTCGTCCTCGGGGCCGAGCCGCCACCGCTGGACGTCGTCGTCACCGAGACGACCGTGACGCTGCGCCGCTCGTTCCCGCCCGCGCCGCTGCCCCGGTGGCAGGCGGACCTGCTCGGCGTGGGCCACGACGTGCAGTACACGACGGCGCAGGATGCGTTCTTCCTGTCTCCCGCCGCCTGGGTCGACCACTGGGACGTCAGCCGCGTGGACGGCGACGACGCGCCGGACCGGAGCGCCCGGCTGCGGTTCACCCAGCTCGTCACCCCGGTCGACGCGGAGCACAGCCGCGTGCTGTGGGCGGTCAGCCGTGACTTCGCCGTCGACGACGAGACCGCGGGGACGACGGTCGCCGCCGTCTTCGAGGACTACTACCGCCGCGTGATGTCGGCCATGGAGATCGCCCAGTCGGCCCTCGACCTCGACGGGCCCGGCCCGGAGGTCAACGTGAGCGCCGACGTCGCTGCCCTCAAGGTCCGCGAGATCGTGACGCTCATGCTCGCGGAGCAGGCGCCCGCCGACGGGAAGCGCTCCCGACGCGCCCGGCCCTAGCCCACACGCTGCGCCCGCGCGTCGCCGGCCACCGCCCGACCGTGCCCGGACCGGACGACGATCGTCCAGCGCCGGCCGGATCTTCACTGTCCATGACAAGCGCGACATCCGCCCGATGAGGAGATCTCCGTGCCCGAGCTGAAGGGCTTCGCCCCGCCGTACACCGTCAGCGGCCGAAGTGCGCTGATCCCCGACCCGCCGTGGTTCTACAGCGGCGACCTGCTGACGGTGGAGTACCGCACCGACGCGGACAAGGTGCGGGCGATCCTGCCTGAGGACGTCGATCTCGCCGAGGAGGACCCCGGCGCGGTCGCGTTCATCTGGGCGGACTGGCAGTCGTGCTCCGCCGGCGGGCAGGAGCTCCTCGACCCGGCGAGGTCGCAGTACAAGGAGGCGTTCGCCGTCGTCCGGTGCAGCTACCAGGGGAACATCTACTCCCGCTGCGTGCTCATCTGGGTGACCACTGACTTCGCGATCGCGCGCGGCGTCCACCAGGGCTACCCGAAGAAGCTCGGGTCCATCTATCAGACCCGGCCCATGCCCTACGGCAAGGGAGCGCCCCGGATCGAGGCCGGTGGCCGGTTCGGCGCAACGCTGGCGGCCTACGACCACCGGCTGGCGCAGGCCGCCATCACACTCACGGAACCCAGCGAGACCAACGGCTTCGTCAACGCCCTTCCGATGCTCCACCACCGCCAGGTCCGCCCGATCGAGCGGGGGGCCGAGGGCTGGGCGCTCTACGAGGTGCTGACGATGAGCGGCGTCGGCTTCGACCACGGTCCGGCGTGGAAGGCGGATGCCGGCCTGGAGCTCTTCGACTCCCCGTGGGACGACGTCGCCTCGACGCTCCCGGTCCGGGAGATCATCAGCGGGTACTACATGCAGGTCGGCACGAGCTGGGACGGCGGGACGACTCTGCTCCACCGGTGAGTGTCCGTGTCTGGCGTGCTCGGAAGTCAGAGGTGGTAGGCGTACTCGCGGAACTCCCAGTCGGTGACGTGCCGGGAGAAGCGCTCGACCTCGTTGCGCTTGTACGCGAGGAAGGACTCGACGAGCTCGGCGCCGACGACCTCCGAGAACTCCTTGTCAGCCTCCAGCGCGTCCAGGGCCTGCGGCAGGGACTGCGGCAGCATGGGGGCCGACGAGGGGTCGTACCCGTACCCCTCGAGCGGCGTCGGAGGCTCGAGCCGGTCGCGGACGCCGAGGTAGACGGCCGCGCCGATGGCGGCCATTCCGAGGTAGGGGTTGGCCGTCGCGTCGCCCAGGCGAACCTCCATCCGCGTCGCAGCGCCGCGCTCGGGGGGGATGCGGACCATCGCGCTGCGGTTGTCCATGCCCCAGTCGATCAGCCAGGGCGCGAGCGTGTCGGGCCCGAACCGCTTGTAGGAGTTGATCGTGGGGTTGAGGATCGCAGCGAGCGCCGGCGCGTGGCGAAGGACGCCGGCGATGGCCTGGCGACCGGTGACGGACAGACCGCCCGGGCCCTTCGGGGTCGCCGAAGACGTTGGTGCCGCTCTCGTCGACGAGCGAGACGTGCATATGGAAGCCGCTGCCGCCCTCGTCGTTGAACGGCTTGGCCATGAAGGTCGCGAGCATGCCCTCGTGGCGGGCGATCTCCTGGACGGCGGACTTCATCCGGAAGGCCCGGTCGGCCGCGTCGACGAGCTCGGAGTGATTCAGGTTGATCTCGAACTGGCCCGCGCTGAACTCGTGGTTGGCCGCAGTCACCCGCAGCTCGGCGTCGCGCAGGTGACGCAGCATGGTGAGCAGGATGCCGCGCGGGTCGCCCTTGTGACCGACCACGTACACGTTGCCGGGCTCGTCGGCGTAGCGGCGCCAGCCCTGCGACGTGCCGTCGGCACGCTCGAGGACGTAGAACTCCAGCTCGGGACCGACGACGGCGGTGAGCCCCAGGCTCGCGCAGCTTGTCCGCGACGCCGCGCGCCACCTGCCGAGGGCCCTCGGGCGCAGGTTCCCCGCCCGCGGTCGTGGTGTCGGCCAGGCACCAGGCCGCTCCAGGCTCCCAGGGCAGCGGGCTGAGTGTGGAGAGGTCCGGGATCGCCTTGATGTCCGGCAGCCCGGCGTCGAGCCCGCCGGCCACCGGAACCACGTCCCCCATCGGGGTGGTGTGGAAGACGGCCCGGCAGAACGCCAGCCCGTGCCCCAGGGCGCTCTGCAGCTCGCTGAGCAGCACGTCCCGGCCTCGGTCCACACCCAGGAGGTCGGAGTAGGAGACGCGAATGACGTCCACTCCTCGGGACCGCAGGTCTTCGACCACGGCGGCTACGTCGACGTCGGTCATGTCCGGCTCTCCTCGACTCGGTAGATTCATTTGGATGCGAACGATAGGTGAACGATAGTAAGCAGACGGGCGGATGGGAAGGGGTGAGCCAGCCGGATCTGCAGGCAGCGCGAGTCCATCCGTGCGGACCCAAACGGACGCGCTTACACTGGCTTGGTGTCAGCACGGAAGTCGCGATCCGCAGCGAGCGGGACCCCGCGCAGGAGTCGGGTGTCGGCCGCGGTCCCGGCGACGCAGGACTGTGACCCGCGGAAGTGTCCCTGTGACGACGCGGCCTGTTCACTCAGCCGTTATGCGCGAGCGACAGCGTCGGCGGCCGGGCAGTCGATGGCAGGTGAACGAACGCTGGAAGCTACCGAGGAGGCAGTCGCGATCCGGCTCCAGGGTCTGCCGATCGACATGTCTGCCATGGCGGCCGTCTCCAACGTGTACCGCGCCGCGAACGCGCTGCGGAACCATCTGGAGCGTTCCGTGCTCGCCGCGCACGACCTGACCTGGACGGGCTGGGTCGTGCTGTGGGTGATCTGGATCTGGGGCGAGATCGAGACCCGGCACGTCGCCGCCGAGGCCGGCATCTCGAAGGGCACCTTGACCGGTGTGCAGAGCACGCTGGTGAACCGAGGTCTGGTGCGTCGGGGGGTACACCCCGCCGACGCCCGGCGGGTGCTGTTGTCGCTCACCCCTGCGGGCGTCCAGCTCATGACCGAGCTGTTCCCGGTGTTCAACGAGCAGGAGCGGTTCGTCGTGAGCGACCTGGACGGGGATTCGGTCGTCGAGCTGGGGCGGTCCCTGCGGTCCGTCATCCGGAAGGTCGAGCAGGACTAGGCCTCGAAACAAGCGAGTCTGCGGCGAGCGTGTCTTCGGTCGAGTTGATCACTTCGAGTTGTCGTCGTGGTGGGCGGTGGCGGTGTTCTCCGGTGACGCTGTCGGGGCGGTCGGGGCAGCAAGAGCCTCCGGCAGCGCTTCACGAGGCGTCACGCCGTAACCTCGGCCGCTGGGACCGGGCGGTCTCCGGTGTCCGGGCAGGCGTGGTCGCCGTGGCGGGTCCGCCACGGTCGGGGAGTGCAGGGTTTGTGATTTCGGGTCGGGGCCGCTGTGAACGGGGGGTCAGCCGAAGCGGGTGCGTTCGGTGGTGGCCCAGACGCTGAACAGCCGGTCGATGGCCGGGGTGTAGCCGATCAGCCGGACGGTGATGGCCCGGGCCCGGCGGCAGATCATGGCGGGGATCAGGATGATGGTGTTGACGAAGCGGCGGAACTCCATCCGGATGTAGTCGCGGCGGTCGCTCTTGCGGTGCATCATCAGCGCGAACCAGGACTTGAGGTTCCAGGCCAGGGCGGCGATGACCATGTAGGCCCAGTTGGAGACCAGGTCGTACAGCGGGACCCGCAGCGCGTTGACCCCGTTCTTCAGCTGCTCGATCACGTTCTCCTGGTCGCAGCGCTCATTCGCCAGGTCGACGACCTGCTCGGCGGTCAGGTCGGTGCGGGTGGTGATGTAGAAGAAGTAGCGGATCTCGTCGAGGAGGACCTGTTCGCCGCGGGCGCGGCTGATGTTCTTGCGCAGCGCGATGACCCGGTAGGGGCGGGCGCACTTGCCGGGCCGGTAGTCGAACTCGGCGACGTCCTCGTGGTTCAGCTGCAGGTTCAGGTACTCCCGCTCGGCCACGATCGCCGCCTTGGCGTCGGCGCGGCGGGCCCGGACCTGCCCGGTGCCGGTCTGGTACGGGGCGGGGCGGTGCAGCCGCCGCCAGGCCTGCTCGTCCAGGGCCTCGGCCCGGGAGCGTAGTGCGGTGGAGTTGTCCATCCCGAAGATGAAGTCGACCCGCTCGGCCCAGGCGTCGAAGTGGGCGGTCAGGGAGAAGTCGGTGTCCCCGCGCAGACACACCCGGGGCGCGTGCGGGGCGACCAGGTCGATCGCCTTGTCGATCCAGGCCGCGGCGCCTTGGTGGCTGGGCGCGTTGCCGGACCGGTTGACCAGGTACAGCACCTCCTTGGTGTTGGCCAGCGACACGATCAGCGGCGCGTACCCCCAGATCCCCTTGTAGGACATGTCCATGCCCTGCTTGCGCTTGCCGCCGGTGGGCGTGATCGTGCCGTCCACGTCCAGGTAGGCGACCGGGCCGAGCAGGTCCCGGCCCCGCCCGGCCCACAGCTTCGCCCGGATCGTGTTGACCGCCTTCATCAGGGCCGTCACGTCATCCTCACCGAAGCGGCGGCAGAAGTCCCCGGCCGTGGTCGGGTCCGGGATCAGGTCGGCGCCCAGGGCGTTCATGTACGCGGTGTCGTGACGCAGCCGTTCGATGTCCTCCAGCCTGGTCCCGCCGCACAGCACGTTGTAGGCCAGGTTCAGCACGTGATCGGACTCGTGGTAGGGCAGGTGCACCTTCAACAGCGGCACGTCCTGGTTGATCTGCTCGGGCAGGCCCAGCCGACACACCAGCCGGTGCACCGCGGCGATACCCCCGAAGCAGGTCGCATCCACGTTGCCGCCGACCTCGTACCCGATCGTCCCCGTGGTCAGCATCGGCGCTACCCGCGGGCTCCAGTGCCCCGCCTGGGCGTGCCGGGCCGCCACCCGGCGCCGCCGTCGGGCCGCGTTCCGCCGGCTCTGATCCTGAGGTATCTTCTTCACCACAAAGGCCTTCCCTGCTGGGCTGCGTTGACGTCGCAAACCCGTGCAAGGTAAGGCCTTTGCTCTACCTCAAGCCCTTCCGACACGCCGACACGCTTGGTCAAGGACTAGGGCGCCGAGCGGGCACGGGCTGCGCGGCGCTGCCGAGCGGCCTCGACCAATCCGCCGAGCAGGGCCAACTGAGCCGGGTCCTCGTCCGCCGTGTCCTCCGGGTGCCACTGGACGCCGAGGAACCACCCGGGGCTGCTCGAAAGAGTCGCTGCCTCCACCGTCCCGTCCGATCCGCGGGCGACCGGGACCAGGCCGTCGCCGAGCCGATCGGCCCGACCGCGTGACCGTACGCCGCCGGCGACAGGTCACCGCCTCCCGGTAGCAGCACCGCGTCGACGAACTGCAAGCGACGGGCTACGTCCACGACGCTCACCGTGCCGCCCGGGGCCCACGGATGCACGGTCACCGGCTCGCCGCCCGCGCGGAGGACGGCCTCGGACAACGCGCGAGCCGTGGTGATGGCCGTGTATCGGTGCGCCGAGGCGACGCCGAGAAGCGAGCGGGAATGGCAATGATCGGCGCGGACATCTCTTGACTCTCCCCGGCGGACGACAATACGTTTGTATCCGAACGATATCTGGCCGACACTGATCTGACGACCCCGCGCGGCGGTTCGGATCACGTCCACAAGACCGGAGGGCCCATGACCACCGCCCGTGTCGCCGGGGTCGACGTCGACACCCGCCACTGGATCGACGGCGAGCGCGTCGCCAGTCAAGACACGTTCGAGGACGTCTCTCCTCTGGACGGCCAGGTGATCGCGCACGTGAGCCGGGCCGGCCAGGCCGAGGTGGATGCAGCGGTGGCCGCCGCCAAGACCGCGTTCCCCGCGTGGGCCGCCCTGCCGCCCACCGAGCGAGCCACGATCCTCCGCCGGGTCGCCGACGGGGTGGAGGCGCGGATCGAGGACCTCGCACAGGTGGAGACCAGGGACAACGGCTCGCTGCTGCGCTCGCACCGTCGCGGCGTCATGCCCCGGGTGGCGATGAACATCCGCTTCTTCGCCGATCACCTGCTCGAGCTGTCCCACCCGGACTTCGACACCCGCGGTCACCGCAACCACGTCTCGTGGGACCCGGCCGGCGTGACCGCCATCGTCACCCCGTGGAACGCCCCACTCATGCTCGCCACGTGGCGCATCGGACCGGCGCTTGCCGCCGGCAACACCGTCGTCGCCAAACCGCCGGAGTGGGCACCGCTGACCGCCTCGCTTGTTCGCGGACATCGCGCACGAGGCCGGTCTGCCGGCGGGCGTGTTCAATGTCGTCCAGGGCATGGGCGTCGAGGCCGGCGCCCCGCTGGTGGCCCACCGAGACGTGCGCCGGATCTGCTTCACCGGTTCGGTGCCGACGTCGGTGAAGATCGGCGAGGCGGCGGCCCGTAACGTGACGCCCGTGAGCTTCGAGCTCGGAGGCAAGTCGCCGCTGGTCGTCTTCGACGACGCCGACCTCGACCTCGCGGTGGACCTGGCCGTCGAGCAGTTCGACAACTCCGGACAGGTCTGCCTCGCCGCGGTCCGGATGCTCGTCCAGGACGGGATCTACGACGAGTTCCGGGCGCGCTTCCTTGAGCGCGCGGCCCAGGTCAAGCAGGGCGACCCGCGGGACGAGGCTGTCGACATCGGCCCGCTGGTCAGCCGGACTCACTTCGAGCGCGTGGACGGCTTCGTCCAGCGGGCGATCGCCGACGGCGCCAAGGTGATCCTCGGCGGCGGCCCGAACCATGACCTGAACGACGCCACCGGGGGATTCTTCTACCGGCCGACGGTGTTCGAGGGCGTGGACCGCACCATGGAGATCACCCGTCAGGAGGTGTTCGGTCCGGTGCTGACCCTGCAGCGGTTCTCCTCCGAGGAGGAGGGGATCGCGATGGCGAATGACACCGACTATGGCCTGGCGGCGACCATCGTCACGGGAAGCCCGGAGCGCGCCGAGCGCGCGGCGTCCCGGGTGCGCGCGGGCACGGTGTGGGTCAACTGCTTCTTCGTCCGCGACCTGTCGGCGCCGTTCGGGGGCAGCGGCCGGTCCGGCATCGGTCGCGAGGGCGGCACCTGGTCGTTCGACTTCTACTGCGACGTCAAGAACTCGGTCTTCGCTCCGAAGGGATGGAACTGAACATGGGTGAGGTCGTCGGTGCGGGGCTGCTCGCGCACGTCCCCACGATCATGCTGCCGCTGGAGACCCGGCTGGAGCTCAACGAGGGCAAGGAGATCTCGCTCGTCCCGGCGCTGCACGACCTGCGCAAGGACGTGTTCGAGGCCCTCGACTACGACACCGTCGTCGTCCTGGACTCCCATTGGTTCACCACGGTGGAGTTCGTCGTCACCGCGCAGGACCGTCGGGCCGGGCTGTTCACGGCCGAGGAGCTGCCGCGCGGGATGTGCCGCATCCCCTACGACTGGCGGGGGGATCCCGAGCTGGCGTGGGCTATGGACAAGACCGGCAGCGACCACAGCACGTGGGTCACGGCGATCGACGACCCGTACCTGCCGCTGTACTACGCCACGCTCAACCTGTGGAAGTTCCTCGGCGAGGGCCTTGACAAGCGCTGGATCTCGGTGTCCGTTGCACAGACCGGGGAAGCCGAGGACTTCCTGCGGGCCGGGCGTGCCCTCGGCGACGCTGTCGCGCGCACCGACCGCAAGGTCATCCTCATCGCCTCCGGCGCGCTGTCGCACACCTTCTGGAAGCTCCGCCAGCTGCGCGACCACGAGGCGAGCGACCCCACGCACATCCGGACCCCGGAGGCCTACGCCGCCGACCTCGAGCGGGTCGCCTGGTTCAAGGACGGCGACCACGCGCGGGTGCTGTCCACCCACGGCGAGTTCCTGAAGTACCGGCCCGAGGCGATGTTCGCGCACTACCTGATGATGGCCGGCGTCCTCGGCGAGGAAGCCAACACCTCTCGTGCCCGCCAGTACGGCAACTATGAGAACTCCATCGGGACCGGGCAGGTCCACCTGTGGTTCGACCGGCCCGAGGCCGGCTTCCCGGCGCCCAAGCGCACGCCGGTCGACCCGGACTACGTCCGCCAGATGAGCGGTCCGGACCTGCCCGCCGCCGGCTGAACGGCCGCTCGTCAGCGCCGTACGGCGCCCGTCACGGACGGGCGCCAGGACCCGTCCCGCGCCTCCCGCGACAGAACCGAGGAGTACCGTGCCCGAGTACCGCCGCATCCTGCTCGACGGCGCCGCCGTCAACGTCGTCCGCCACGGTGACACCCTGGTCGCCGGTGACGGGCGAGAGGTCGGTGTCGAGGCGGCGCTCCACCTGCCGCCGACCGAGCCCAGCAAGATCATCGCCGTCCATCTCAACTACGACAGCCGCACCCGGGAGTTCATGACGAAGCTCCCGCCGGCGCCGACGTACTTCCACAAGCCGGTCACTGCGCTGAACTCGCACAAAGGCGCCGTCGTACGGCCTGAGGGCTGCAAGTGGCTCAACTACGAGGGTGAGATCGTCATCGTCATCGGTCGCACGTGCCGCAACGTGTCCCCGGCCGAGGCGGGCGACTACATCGCCGGCTACACGATCGGCAACGACTACGGCCTGCACGACTTCCGCGACACCGACGCCGGTTCGATGTTGCGAGTCAAAGGCTCGGACACCCTGGCACCAGCCGGCCCCGGTCTGGTCACAGACTGGGACTTCCGGGGCAAGACCCTGCGCACCCTGGTCAACGGGGAGGTGAAGCAGGAGGCGTCGACGGACGAGATGGAATGGGACATGCACTACCTCGTCGCCGACATCGCCCGCACCATCACCCTGTCGCCCGGTGACCTGCTCTTCTCCGGAACCCCGGCATACTCGCGTCCGGTGCAGCCGGGCGACGTCGTCGAGGTCGAGGTGGAGGGGCTCGGCAAGCTGACCAATCACATCGTGGTCGGGCCCACGCCGATTCGCACCGACGTCGGCGCGCAGCCGACCGAGAGCGAAGAGGTGGTCTCGACCGCACTTGGCGGCGACTGGGAGTTCCGCGGGATGCGCACGCCGTCCAAGGACCTCTACCCGTCCACCGTCGAGGCGAAGGAGTGACCACCGCGCCGGCGTTCACGGAGGACTCTGCGTACTGGCACGGCCTCGCCCATCGCATCGCCCTGCCCGCGGCGATGCTGGTCGACGGTGGCGAGGACCACGGCAGCGGTGCCTTCCCGGTCGTCTCGCCGCGGGACGTATCCGTCCTGGTCGAGGCCGCGACCGGCTCGATCACACACGTCAACCGCGCCGTCGCCGCGCCCGGCGTGCGTTCGACGAGGGCCCCCGGCCGCGGATGAAGCCGCGTGGACGGGCCGCCGTGATGCTGCGCCGGGCCGACCTCGTCGAGCGAGACCCATCGCGCTGCTCGTGTCGTCGGAGATGGGCGAGCCGGTGCGTGCGGCGTGGACGATCGAGCTCCGCGCCCTGGTCGCGGCGATCCGCTTCTCTGCCGAGCTCGCCGACAAGGAAGCCGGCCGGTGAGTTGCCGGCGGTGGGGGAGTACGACCTCGCCCTGGTCGTCTGCGAGGCCAGCGGTGTGGTCGCCGCGATCGTCCCGTGGAACGTCCCCCTGACCCAGGCCGGATGGAAGATCGCCCCGGCGCTCTCGGTGGCTGCTCCGTGGTCCTGAAGCCTTCGGAGCTCTCACCGTTGTCGGCGCTGCACGTCGCCGCGCTGGCACTGGAAGCCGCGATGCCCTGCGGCGTCCTCCACGTCGTGACGGCACCTGGATCACGGCCGGTGGGGCGCACGGCCTGCACCCCGACGTGGACGTCCTGGCCTTCACCGGGTCGACCGAGGTCGGTCGCCCATTTCCTCCCCGACGAGTTCTTCGGGCCGGTGCTCGCCGTCCTGCCGCTCACGGACGCCGAACCGCTGAGTGTCGTCCGGCCGCCGGCGCCCGGGACCCGCGTCTCACCTCAGCGGAGGTCAGGTGAGGTGGCTGGCGCCGCGGTAGGTCAGGCAGCGTGTCGCTGCCGGGATGGCCGGACGCGCCGCTGAGTGAGGACGCCGAGCCCGCACTCGATGCTGTGTCCCGGTCGAGCACCGCGTGCCAGGGTCGGCCCTCGCCTGTGCTGCCAAGACCGCCCGAAGCGACGGTTACAGCGGGCTGTCGAATCTCACCAGGATCGCCTCGTCGCCTCGCTGCCAGAGCGAGCTTCGGGCCGCAGAGCTGTTGGTGCATGCGCTTCTTACGGTCCGTAGTGGTGGACGTACGGACAGTCGGTGGACGCGGCTCCACTCGTGAACCACCCGGCCACCCGGGTTGACTGCGGCGTATTCTTCGCGGCAGCGATCTGCCCCGTCGCTCGCGGCGGCCACCGCGAGAGGGCCCGGAGTCGAGACTCCGGGGCCCCCCTCGGTGGTGAGGCGGTCCTTCAGGTCACCAGGTCGGCGATCGCGTCCTGGTTCTCAATCCTGAGGCGAAGCTTCCCGACGACGAGGCCGACGAGGAACATGACGAACGGGCCCATCACGAGTAGCCATCCGGTGGTGTTGAGGCCCCACGGCTGAGTGGTGGGGTCGACGCCCTCCTTGACGGTGCCGGCGAGCAGTCCGAATCGGGAGGCGAGCAGCCACAGACCAATGATGAGCCCGAAGACCGAGAGGATCGGGGCGACGACCGAGGCCCATACGGAGGCCTCACCGCGGTGACGGGAGAAGAACGCGATGACCGCGATCGAGACGAGCACCTCGACGAAGACGATCGCGATCACCGCCATGCCGGACATCCAGAAGAAGAGATTGACGATCGGGTCGCGCTTGGCGACGGCGAAGATGGTGATGACGACCAGGGAGATGACGGATGTGACGATGGTCGAGGTCCACGGTGCACCTCGGCGGTTGACCCGGTCGAGCTTCTCGGGCAGGACGCCTGCGCGGCCCATGGCGTAGAAGTAGCGCGCAGCGGAGTTCTGGAACGCGAGCAGGCCGGCGAACAGCGACGAGACGACGAGCCAGCTCATGACCTCGCGCATCCAGCCGCCGACGTAGGTCTCCGCGACGGTGAAGAGGACGTTGGCCGGGTCGGCGAGCGGTGTGCCGTCGACGGTCGACAGCTCGACCGTCCTGTCGATCGCCTTGGTGGCGCCCAGGCCCGTGATGATGCCGAACGCCGTGAAGCCGAAGATGACCGTGATGGCGATGACGGCGAGGTAGGTGGCCCGCGGAACCGTCTTGTGCGGGTCCTTGGACTCCTCGCCGTAGATCGCAGTGGCCTCGAAACCGATGTACGAGGCGAACGCGAACGCCAGGGCGATGCCCGCGGTGCTGCCCAGTCCTCCGACGAAGATGTTCGGCAGGGAGAAGGACGCACCGAGGTCGACGCCCTCCGGCTTCTTCGAGGAGACCATGACGGCGAAGGCCGTCACGACGAGGGACAGGAGTTCGAGGGTCATCAGCAGGCCGAGGACCTTCGCGCCGATGTCGACAGACAGCGCGGAAAGGCCCGTGACGATCGCCCAGGCGAGCAGCGTCCAGACGTACCAAGGAAGGCTGAGCCCGAACTCGGCGTCCACCTGTCCGGCGACGACCCCCCCGAAGAAGCCGAACACGGCGAGCTGGACTGCCAGGTAGGCGACGAGGGAGACGAAGGCCGAACCGACGCCGGGGACGATCCCGAGGCCGCGGCCGACGAAGGCGAAGAATGCGCCGACGTTCGTGACCTTCGTCGCCATCGCGGCATACCCGACGGAGAACACCAGCAGCACGATGCCGACGATGACGTACGCGCCGGGCGCGGCGGCGCCGTTGCCGGCGACGATGGCAACGGGGACGGCGCCGGTCATGCCGACCAGCGGCGCCGCCGCGGCGACGACGAAGAACACGATCCCGAAGACGCCCAGCCGGCCGTGATGCAGCGCGGTCTCGGGGGTCTCTTCGGGTGCGGGGCGAAGCTCGCTCATGCGGCTCTCCTCGAGGACCAAGGCAGGGGATCGCAAATCCGTTTGGGTACGAACGTTCCTGAAGAATGGCGGGACAGGGCCTTCGCGTCAAGACCTGCCGGGAAATCGGCCCAGGGGGCCTCGCCGGCCGGGCGGGCAGACGCTTGGGCGCTGGTTCGGGATGGCAATCCTGCACGTGCTCCGCCCAGCGGCCGGCATACGGGCGTCGCCGCCGCTCGGCACCGGCGCCCAGGGCTCCCGGCGGGTCGGTAGGCTACTTCGCGACGGCGGTGCGCTCCGGGCTGCCGACCTCGTCGATCGCGTGGCTGCGGAACTGCGCGAGCAGGGAGCCGATGAGGTGGCGGGCGTGGATGCCGAGGTGAGAGTCCCCGTTGTCACCGGTGCTGGACTGCAGGCGCCCTTCGTGACGATGATCCCCAGCTCGGCGCCCTTCCATCTGTACTCACGCGGCCCGTACACCCGGAGGAGGAAGCACTCGTCGTCACTCTGCAGTTGGTGCGAGTCGTCGAATAGGACCATCGCGCTAACTGGTCTGGGAACCGATCGGCGCGGGGTTCGCGGCGGACATCGCCGTGGACCGGACAGGCGCCGGCATGCATGACGGCGCGATCAGCGCATGCCTCCGCGACCTCGTCCGCTTCGGCAGCGTGTTCTTCGGTGACGGCGCGGCCTGGAGCGGCCGCCGACCGTTCAGCGAACAGTGGATCACCGAGACGATCATCGGTGCTGCCGACTCGGCGGACGTGTTCGCCGCGAGTGACGACGGGCCTGGATGCCCGGCGGTGTACCGAAACCAGCTCTGGGTTTCCCTCCGCCGGCCGCGACGTCCTGGTCGCCCTGGGCATCCACGGCCAGACGATCTACATGGACCGTTCGGCGAACGCCGTCGTCGCGAAGCTGTCCAGCTGGCCGGTTCCCGAGGACCCGGCCCGCCGCACGTTGCCGGCCGCCGCGGCAGCCGTCGCGGCGCTGCTGTAGTCATGGCGGTGACGGGTCGACACCGACGATCGTGGACGGCCCTGAACGGCGTTGGAGCGCAACTCCAGTTCGGGACGTGATCGGACCGCGTCCCGTTGCCGTCGCGACCGCTGCTCAACGGGATCTTCCGTCGCGACGTGTCAGCCGCATATGCGTCGCTGCCGGTTGGCGCGGCCCCGTGCCGGACCTCGGCCGGGGCGAGGCAGGCGTGGCCGATCAGCTGCCCCGCCCCGCGTGGCCCTTCGTCCCATCCGCGGCGGGTCGGCCGGGCGCACAGTGATCTGTATGGTGCTGGAGCGGCTCCGGATGGACGAGCTGGTCAGCGCTTGGGTGGGCGACGGTACGACGCCCTTCCAGCTCGGGTTGTTGGCGGTGTTCGAGGCTGGCCCCTTCCTGGGCCCGGACGGTGTTGCCGACGTCGAGCGGGTCCGGCGCGAGTTCGCCCGGCGTGCGGGCGGTGTCCGGGTGCTGACCCGCAGGGTGGTGTGGACCCGGCTCGGTGAAGGTCGGCCGTTCTGGGCCGCTGACCCGGCGTTCGACCCCGCGGGCCACGTGGGAGCGTGCACGCTGCCACCGGGTACACCTGTGGCGGACTGGGCGGCGGTGCATGTTGTGCGGCCGCTTGACCTGGCGCGGCCGCTGTGGCGCGCCGAGGTCGCGGGCGGGCTGCCCGGCGGCCGGTTCGCCGTCCTGGTCGTGCTGCACCACCTGTGCGTGGACGGGCGTGCCGGGGTCGCTGTCCTCGGGGCGCTGCTGGACCCGCGGCCGGACGCGGGGGCCCGGCCCGCCCCGGCGCGCGCCGTCGCCGC
Organism: uncultured Actinomycetota bacterium; assembly: GCA_963750565.1. GTDB lineage: Bacteria > Actinomycetota > Actinomycetes > Actinomycetales > Kineosporiaceae > R-H-3. The sequence goes on from CAVVRA010000007.1 coordinate 381,240, forward strand.
CCTCCCGACGCACCCCGAGATCGTCCGCGAGCGGCTCGGCGAACTCCTGGCAGCCCTGCGGGCGCGGGCGCCGCGCCCCGAGAAGCGCGTGCCGCGGCGGGCCACGTGGGGGACGATGCGCGCCGCGATGGCCGACTTCGGTGACCCGGTCAACATCGCCTGCCTGCCTCGGGTGATCCGGCCCGGACGACGCCTGGCGGTCGTCCACCGGCCGCTGCAGGCCGTGCGGGACGACGGTCACCGCCTCGGCGTCACCGTGAACGACCTCCTGCTCGCGGCCGTCACCGGCGGTGTGCGGGAGCTGCTGCTGCGTCACGGCGAGTGCGCCGACGGCATGGTGCTCCGCGCGACTGTCCCGGCGGCCACCGACCGTCCGGGCCAGGTCACCGGGATGTTCGTCGCCGACCTTCCGGTGGGCGAGGCGGATCCGCTACGACGCCTGGCGTCCATCGCCCGCACGAGCGGTCTGCGCAAGCGTCGGCTACGAGAGGCGGACAGCGACCTCACCGGCGTACTCGGTCTCCCGGTGCCGCTGCTGCGCCCGTTCCTGCAGCACAGCCGCCGGTGGGGGAGCCGTCGGATCATGCTCTCCGTGGCGGACGTGGTGGGACCACCCGAGCCGCTGTGGCTGGCGGGCGCCCGGCTCGAGAAGGCGGTACCGATCCCGCCGTTGTCACCGCTCGTGCCGCTGTCCGTGGCAGCCCTGTCGTACGCCGGCGACCTCGCCGTCTGCGTGGCAGCCACCCGGGCGGTCGAGGACCTGGACGTCATCGCACGGGGCATGAACCGCGCCTTCACCGACCTGTCCGCCGCTGCACCGCAGCGCCGCACGGATGCGGCCTCCCCTGGAATGCCGCAGCTCGCGCCGGTCAGGCCGGTCGATGTCTCGGACGTTCGCCTCTGGCGGCCGCGACCCCGCCGGAGTCAAGGTCATGGTGCCGACGTGGACGTCGTGCCGGACTCTGCCCGGTGAAGGGGGCGTGACATGCCATGTCGAAGGACGCTGCCAAGATCAACAGCGCCGTCCGGCGCCGCCCTGGCCAGGAGGAACGTTCTTGGCGGCGGAGTCTGCGAACCCTTGTCGGCAGCGGGCACAAGATTGGGCTGTTCATCCTGCCGTTCCTGGTTGTCGGCCTGGCGCTCAACATCTCCTACCCGGCGGTCTTCGACGTCGGCGGTCCGGGGACACCACTGTGGGTGGGGTCCTTGCTGGTCCTCGCCGTCGGCATGGTGATCTGGGGCTGGTCGGTGGCCTTGATCCTCACGAGGGTCCCTCGAGGAGAACTCATCACGACCGGGCCCTACGCCTGGATCAGACACCCGCTCTACACGGCAGCGGCCCTGCTGGTCCTGCCCTGGGTCGGTTTCCTCTGCGACAGCTGGCTCGGAGCCCTGGTCGGCATCGTCCTCTACGTGGGTTCCCGGCTGTTTGCGCCGCAGGAGGAGGCGGTCTTGTCGGAGCATTTCGGAGAGGCCTGGGTCCGATACCGCGACTCCGTGCGGATCCCCTGGCTGTAGTTCGTTCCGGGCCGCCGCGTCGGGTCTGGCGGCGCATGGCGACCTGCCAGGGCAGGCCCAGTGACCTGCCGGGTGGAGGCCCGCGGACCTCGGCCACGCATGGCCGCAACCGAACCAGCACAAGGGTTCACGCAGAGGCTGCATCGACTCACGACGCCACCACGACACGACGGCTGCTCCGCGCACACCGTCAGCATGCCGCGATGCTCGTCGATGTCCGGGCCGAGCGCTGACGCGCACGACCTGCCGGCCGTGGCCCGGACGTCGTCTGCGCTCCACCGCGATCGGCGCCTGCGGGCGGGACGCCCACATTCACCAGACACGTGTCAACCGTCAACGGGGTCCGCCAGAGATATTGCCTGTCCCGATGCCGAATGCCGGCAGGCGTGCCGATCGGCTGCGCCTGGCCGAGCCCCCGGTCCCTCCGGACTCCGGGCGAGGGGAGCGATGATCCCTCGAGCGATGGTCGGGCAGGTTCCGCGTGGCCGATCCCTGTTCGTCGCCCCGTCGTCCGGCGGAAGAAAGGTCACAAGGGAAGGCCGCCGACCGGTACCGCCCGGCGGCCCGTCCGAGTATCGTCCGCGCCACGGTCGTATTTGCACCGAAATGGGAGGCGTCCATGACACCCGCGCGCATGACCCGAACCCTCCTCGCGGTGGTGGTCGCCGCGGGCCTGATGACCACCGGCTGCCGCCACCACCGTCGGCGCGCAGGCCGCGACGCCCCGCGCGACTGCGTCGTCCCCGGCGTCCGCCGCGACGCTGCCCTGGACCCCCACCGTCCGGTACCTGGTCGGACAGCTCACGGTCGACGAGAAGATCTCCCTGGTCCACGGTTCGATCGGCGAGGGCATCGTCACCCCCACCACGCCGACCGACCCCGGCGCCAACGGCGCCATCGGCGTGGTCGCAGGTGTGCCCCGGCTCGGCATCCCGACGTTCCGGCACGTCGACTCCAACGGCATCAACCTGTTCGCCGACTCCACGGCCTACCCGGGCCGGCTCGGGGTGGCCGCGTCGTTCGACCGTTCCGGTGTCGCCGCCTTCGGTCGGGCCATGGGTCGGGAGGGCCGGGCCCTCGGCGCCGACCTGGTCTATGCGCCGCAGGTCGACCTGACGCGCCTGCCCACCTGGGCACGCAACCTCACCACGTACGGGGAGGACCCGTACCTGACCTCCCAGCTCGCCACCGCGGACGTCCGCGGGATCCAGAGCAGTGGCCTGCTCGCCCAGCTCAAGCACTTCGCGTTCTACGACGGTCAGAACCAGGACCTCCCGTCCGTCGTGGACGAGCGGGCGGCCCACGAGCTCTACCTGAGGGCGTACGAGGCCGCGCTCACCGACGGCGGCGCCAGCTCGGTGATGTGCTCCTACGCGAAGTACCAGATCGCAGGGGTCCAGGCATCGCCGGCGTACGCCTGCGAGAACCCGTTCGGGCTGCGGGACGTGCTGCGGGCCGAGTTCGGCTTCACCGGCTGGGTGACGTCGGACTACGGCGCCTCGCACGCCACCGCGGACCTCCTCGGCGGGATGGACCAGGAGTTCCTCAGCGCCAACCTCGCGCCGGCGGCGCTCAAGCCGCTCGTGGACCCGGCGTCGGCGACCTTCGACCCGGCCTACGCGACCGCGCTGGACGGCGCGGTGGCCCGGATCCTGTACCAGTACCAGCGGTTCGGCCGGCTCGACGACGCCTCGTACCCGGGGTGGGCGAAGACCCGCGTGCCGCCGGCACCCGCCCCGTCGCCGTTCGACGAGAAGGCCGGCGTCGCGCTCGCGCGCCGGCTCGCCGTCGAGAGCGCGGTCCTGCTCAAGAATGAGCAGGGCGTGCTGCCGCTGTCCCGCGACGCCGGGTCCTCCGTCGCCGTCATCGGGCCGACCGCCGACGTCCTGCCCGCGGCACCCGGCACCGAGCGCTCCCGCGGCGTCGGACAGCGCACCACCATCAGCCCGCTCGACGTCCTGCGCGCCGAGGCAGGCAGGACCCGGATCACCTACGCGCCCGGGATCGACCGGGTCGGCACCACCGTCCCCGCCGCGGCGCTGAGGACGGCGCCCGGAGGCCCGGCCGGCCTGACCCGGACCACCACCGCGCCGGACGGCACCGTCGTCGACACGCGGGTCGACCACGCGCTGACCGGCGACCAGACCGACCTGGTCAAGGGGAACACCTACACGTGGACCGGTGTCGTGGACGTGCCGTCCGCGGACGCCTGGACCTTCTGGCTGCAGCGGCCGGCAGGCACCGTGGTGGGCAGCACGTCCGGACCCAACGGTGGCGTCAACCCCGGCTACCAGGCAGGGCCGTTCACCGGCGTCTTCGACTCGGTCGCGATGAGCGTCGACGGCACCCCGGCAGCCTTGAAGACCGTCTCCACCATGCACCCCAACGACTACAAGGGCGGCCCCACGCTGAACGGCCAGTACCTCGGCCTCAACGTCGTCGGGGCGGCGCTGCCGCTGCCCGCCGGCGAGCACCGGATCAGCATCACCTACGCCACCTCGCCGAAGGCCGCGACCGACCCCACCCTGCGGCTCACCTGGGCACCGCGGCAGCAGGACGTCGACGCCGCCGTCGCGGCCGCCGCGCACGCCCGAACCGCGGTCGTCTTCGTCGACGACGCGGACACCACCACGGCAGCCGGCGACGTCGGCACCCTCGGCCCCGACCAGGACGACCTGATCGAGAAGGTCGCCGCCGCCAACCCGGACACCGTCGTCGTGCTCAACACCGGCGCCGGCGTGACCATGCCGTGGCTGGACCGGGTGCGGGGCGTGCTGGAGATGTGGTTCCCCGGCCAGGAGGGCGGCACGGCCACGGCAGATCTGCTGCTCGGCAAGGCCAACCCGTCCGGCCGGCTGCCCATCACCTTCCCCGCCGGTGACGACGCCACGCCATTTGCGGGACACCCGGAACGCGCAACCGGTGTCGGCGGCCAGATCGTGTGGTCCGAGGGTCTGCAGATGGGCTACCGCTGGTACCTCGCCAACGGCGTGAAGCCCTTGTTCCCCTTCGGGTTCGGGCTGTCTTACAGCTCCTTCGCGTACAGCGGGCTGAAGGTCACCGGACCGCACGGACGGTCGGGAAAGGTCGAGGTGTCCTTCAAGGTCACCAACGTAGGCCGACTCACCGGGACCGAGGTGCCGCAGCTGTACCTGACGCTGCCCGCGGCGGCTGACGAACCGTCCCAGCGGCTGACCGGGTTCGACCGGGTCTCGCTGCGGCCCGGGCAGTCCAGGACGGTCCGGCTGGTGGTCGACCCGGCGACCACCGACCGCCCGCTGTCGGTCTGGGACACCGGAACGCACACCTGGCGGATCCCGACAGGCCGGTACCGGGTCCTCGTCGGCCGGTCGGTCGACGGCACCGCGCTCACAGGAAGCTTCAACGTCCGCTGAGCCGATACGGAAGGAGGCGGCCGCTCCATGACGGCCGCGGCGACAGTGAGCAGAACTCCCTGTCCAGTATCGACTGCCGGCCGGCGTCATCTGTCCTGCGGGGACGGCAGGAACAGTATGCGGAACGCCCCGATGCGGATCTCGTCGCCTGGTCGCAGCGACGAGGCGTCGACCCGCAGACGGTTGACGTAGGTGCCGTTGAGGCTGGCGAGGTCGCGGACCTCGAAGACGCCGACGACCCGGACGAACTCGGCGTGCTTGCGCGAGACCGTCACGTCGTCGAGGACGATGTCCGCGGCGCTGTCCCGGCCGACGGTCGTGCGGTCCTGGTCGAGGAGGAAGCGGCCTTCCGGGTGCGGACCCCTGCTCGCGACGAGCAGCGCGCAACCACGAGGCAGCCGTGCCACCGCTGCCTCGTCGGACTCGTCGAGACCGTCCCGTCGGACGTGCCACTGGTCGTCGGGACCGACCGGCAGCGAGACGGTGTCGGGCTCCCGGGCCTGGGGCTCGCGGTCGGGATCGTCAGCTGACGTGGACATTGGGCGCACACCTCCGCCGTCCCCTCCAGCCTGTGCGAACAGCTGTCCGGACACAAGTCGGACCGGCCCGCGGCAGCACCCGAAGCCCGCCGTCACGCCGCAGTCGTGATCCCCAGCGTCGATCCCGTCCACCCCGGGAACACCGTGGAGACCTCGTCGGCCGTCGCACCGGCCCGCGACCGCAGGACGTCCGCGAGGACGGCCCGGTAGTCGGTCGTCGCCGTGAGGTCACCGTCGGTGAGGTCCTCGTCGCGCAGACCGGGCCAGGCGCCGAAGACCATGCCGCCGGTGACGTGGCCGCCGAGGACGAACATGACGTTGCCCCAGCCGTGGTCGACGCCCTGGCTCTCGTTCTCCTCGACCCGGCGGCCGAACTCGCTGATCGTCACCAGCGTGACCCGGCCGAGGTCGGCGCCGAGGTCGGTCGCGAACGCGGTGAGGGCCGCGTCGAGCTCGCTGAGGTGGTCGTACATCCATCCGCCGTCGGGGCGGCCGAGGCCGGAGTGCATGTCCCAGTCGCCGTAGTCGATCGTCGCGACGCGCAGGCCGACGTCCGCGCGGACGAGCCGCGCGACGTCGCGCAGCTGACGCGCGAGGTCGCTGCCCGGGTAGGTCGCCCCGTGGGACGGCGTGTAGCCGGCGTCGCGCAGCCGGGCGGTCGTCGTGAGCGCCCCGAGCGCGGTCGTCGCGGACGTCTCGAGCCGGTCGTCGGCCCGGGAGAACGTCGCGCAGGAACGTCGACCAGGACGGGAGCGCCTCGCTCGCGACGCCGTCGAGCCCGAAGTCGTCGACCCGGCCCACCCCGAGCTCGGGGAAGTCGCCGAGGTACGCGAACGGCATCCCGCCGCCGCCGACCTGGACGGCGCCGAACGGCCCCGACGGGTCGTGCAGCGACAGGACGCGGTCGAGCCAGCCGGTCCGCAGCGGGCTGCCGGGCGTCGCGGCCTCGATCTGCGCCATCGCCTCGAAGTGCGAGCGGTTCGGTTCCGCGAGCCCCGTCGCGTGGACGACGGCGAGTGTGCCGGCGTCGTACAGGCCCTTGAGCCCCACGAGGGCGGGGTGCAGGGCGAACGTGGCGTCGAGCTGGAGCCCCACGTTCGCCGGGACGGCGATGGTCGGGCGCAGCCGGGTGAGGTCCGGGTCGCCGACGGGCGCGACGGCGGACAGCCCGTCGAACCCGCCGCGCAGCGACAGGACGACGAGCGTGTCGCCGGTGTACGGCGTCGGGGTGCTCGCGAACGCGATCCGGGGCGCGAGCGGGTCGCCGCCGAACGCCGCGAGGACGCCGGCCACGACCCCGCCCCGGAGCACGCCGCGGCGCGACGGCCCTGCCGCGCGGACGCTCGTCAGCCGGGTGCATTCGGCGCACTCACGACCGGTCACGGGCACGGCAACCTCCGCAGAGCTCGGGGACACGGGTCGACAGTCGCGGGAGCCGCGTGCGGGTCGCCCCTCACGCGGTCAGCTGGTACGGCGTCTGGAGCATGGCGACGACCCAGTCGTCCAGCCGCCACGAGAGGAAGCCATGGGCGCTCGCGACCAGCGTCGTCGGGGTGACGCCGAGCATTGTGAGGAGGGCGTCCCGGTCGGCGGAAACCATCGGGGCGCCGAACAGCGTGCGGGCCGCGACGTCCACCGCGGCGCCGCACGTCGCCGGCACGGTCGACCCGAAGAGGAAACCCTGGAGGTCCGGTCGGACGAGCGAGTCGTCCGCGGCCCAGCCCTGCACGACCGCCATGGCGCTGTTCCACCGACCGAGGAGGGCGGCGGTGCCGAGCCACGCCGACGACTTCAGCGGATAGCCGTCAGGCGTCTCCCGGGCCAGCGGTGGCATCCCGGCCTCCTCGAGACGCCATGCGAGGTCACGCGTCGCCTCGGCGGCGCCGGTGAGCGTCGGCCGGTAGCCCAGCGCCCGGACGACGGACGCGAGGTACTCGTGGGGGCGCCGCACCTTCGCGCCGACGGACGCGTCGAACTCCGCGGACGTGAGGAGCGCGCGCAGCACCGGCGCGATGCGCGTGTCGTTCGCGAGGTACACGCCCGCGAGCCGGTCGACGAGGGCTTGCGGCGGGTTGTCGGAGACGAACTGCTGCGCGATCCGGCGGGCGATCCGGGATGCGGTGTCGCGGTGGTGGGCGAGGTAGGTGACGTACCGCTTCGCGACCGCGAGCCCGCCGCTCTGCGTCGGGTTGGGATCGGAGAAGCCCAGGACCCGTACGGGGCCGACCCAGTGCCGCCACGGCGCGTAGAGGAACTCGCCGGAGTCGGACGAGACCGACAGCCCCGTGAGGATCCGCGCCGAGGCGAGCACGCCGTCCTCGCCGTACGGCGACCCGGCGCCGACGGTGTGCAGCTCGAGGAGCTCGCGGCCGTGGTTCTCGTTCGGGTGCTCGTCGATGGACTCGACGTTGTCGAGGTAGACGAGCATCGCCGGATGCGTCGTCACCGCCCACAGCAGGTCCGCGAAGCGGCCCAGGGCGCCGCGGCGAAGCGCCCGCGAGTAGTCCGCCCGGGAGGCGGCGACGCCGTCCTTCCACACGGTGACGTTGAAGTGCTGCGACCAGAACTCGACCATGACCTCGAGGAGCTGGCGCTTCGACCAGTACTGCCGCGCGACCTGGTAGCACGCGATGTCCCGGCGGTGCTGCCACGCCGAGAGCGAGTCGTTGTCGAGCAGCTCGTTGACGTGCCAGATCGGGTCGTCCATGTGCCGGAACGCCGCTCCCAGCCAGGCGTCGCACTGGCGGTCGTCGATCCGGCCCGGGTCGAGCTGGCGGTCGAGCCAGGCGTCCCGGCCGAGCGTGCGCAGCTCGGCAAGTGCCCCGGGGGCCGGGCCGAAGGTGGCCCGGCGCAGCAGGTGCAGGTCCAGGTCCCGCGTGACGTACTGGACGCCCGCCCGGGCGGAGCTGATCCGGGTCAGCCGGATCTTGAGGTAGTGGTCGTACACGAGCCCGTGCTTCGTCGCCGACCACACGTACGGGATCTGCACCCAGATCCCCGACGACGCCTTCTCCCGGTACGCCGTCCCGCCGATCCCGGTGCCGACCTGGACCGTCGTCGTCGTCCGGGACTCCTTCGTGACCGTCGTGCGACGCCTCGCGGCGTCGTACCGGTAGGTGAGCGGGACGAACTTCGTGAGCCGCTTCGTCACCGTCGCGGCCCTGGCGGGCGATGCACCGGCGAGGGTCGCCGGGACGGCGGCGGCGGCCAGGCCGGCCGACGCGACGCGCAGGAGGCCACGGCGGGAGGTGTCGGGTGCGGCTGGCATGCGGGCGTCCTCCGGCGGCGGTCGTACGGGGTTGCGAGCACTGTCTCCCCGAGCCGGCGTGAGGACGGACGGCCGAGCGGATGACGGCGTTCGGTGGACCGGTCACCGGTCGGCGGCCGGCCGTCACGCCGCGTCGCGGACCGTCGCCACCCCGGCCCGGCACCAGCCGCAGGCGCCACGCAGGGTTCGTCCTGCCCCGCCCGGCGGCAGGCCGCCGTCGCGTCCCGTGGTCGGCGCCGACTGAGCCTCCGGCGCCGGTTCCACCCGGACGGCGCACGGCCCGTTCACTCGTTCGACGGGCCGGCGCCCCGAGCCGGCCGGCCTCCCGTGGCGGCCCTCCCGTGACGGCCCTGCGTGACGGTCCTGCGTGACGGTCCTGCGTGACGGCCCCAGCCGTTCACATGACGGAACTGTCACCGCCCCCATGTGGCGTCCGCCCGACCCGTGTGCAACCGTCGCACGGTGGACTGGGTGGTGCGCACCGACGGCATGGTCGACCTCACGCGCACGGTCGAGGGCCGGGCACGGTGCACGCTGTGCTTCGCGCTCGAGCCGCTCGACGCGATGTTCGTCGACCTTCACGCCCGGCGCTGGGACGTCTGCACCACCTGCGCGTCGGAGCCGACGGAGTTCACCGACCGCGGTCGGCGCCACGGCGGCTGACCCGCCTCCGCCGAGCCAAGCACCCGTCCCGGCCGGGGACATTCGCCTCTTCCGGGCGTGACCGCTCCGGCGTCGGATGGGAGCACAGGGGGCGTGACGGGCACACCTGCCGCTCCCACCCGCTGCGGTCGGACCGACCACAGGAGACCTCGACGAGGGAGTCGGCGATGTCTCGCGTCGACGTTCTGCGCGTCACCTCGAGCTGCACCCGCCGGACGACCTCGCCGCCGCCCGCGAGCGGCTCACCGCTGCCGCCCGCGCCCGAGGCTCCAGGGCGTCCGCGCCGCCGCGGCGTCGTCCCGAGCCCGCCGGCCGCCACGAGCGGACCGGCCGTCACCACCCACGGAGAGAAGGTCTGACTTTCATGCGCAGGATCGTCGTCATGGGTGCGGGAGGTCGTGACTTCCACGACTTCAACATCCTTTTCCGGCACGACCCCGACGTCCGAGTCGTCGCGTTCACCGCTGCACAGATCCCCGGGATCGACGACCGGACCTACCCGGCGGCGCTCGCCGGCCTGCTCTACCCCGACGGCGTCCCGATCGTCCCGGAGGAGCGGCTCGCCGGGCTCATCCGGGAGGAGGCCGTCGACGAGGTCGTCCTCGCGTACTCCGACCTCGCGCACGCCGACGTCATGCACAAGGCGTCCCTGGCGCTCGCCGCAGGCGCGGACTTCCGGCTGCTGTCGCCCCGGGCGACGATGCTTCGGAGCACGAAGCCGGTCGTCGCCGTGTGTGCCGTCCGCACCGGCTGCGGCAAGAGCCAGACGAGCCGGCGGGTCGGCCGGATCCTCCTCGACGCCGGGCTGAAGGTCGCGCTCGTCCGGCATCCGATGCCGTACGGCGACCTCGAGGCGATGCGGGTCCAGCGGTTCGCGACGCTCGCCGACATCGACGCCTCGCACCCGACCGTCGAGGAGCGGGAGGAGTACGAGGCTCCGGTCCGCGAGGGCATGGTGATGTTCGCCGGCGTCGACTACGCGCAGATCCTCGAGGCGGCGCAGGCCGAGGCCGACGTCGTCATCTGGGACGGCGGCAACAACGACACCCCGTTCTTCGCCCCCGACGTCCTGGTGACGGTCGCCGACCCGCTGCGGCCGGGGCACGAGACGCTGTACCACCCGGGGGAGACCGCGCTGCGGATGGCGGACGTCGTCGTCGTCAACAAGGTCGACACCGCGGCGGCGGACGACGTCGCCCGGGTCGAGGCGGCGGTCCGCGCGGCGAACCCGCGCGCGGTCGTCGTCCGGACGACGTCCCCTGCCCGGCTCGAGGCCGCCGGTGACGGCCCGGACGGTGGGGGCGGCGCGCCGGAGGTCGCCGGACGTCGCGTCCTCGTCGTCGAGGACGGCCCGACGATCACCCACGGCGGGATGCCGTTCGGGGCGGGCACGGTCGCGGCCCGGGCCGCCGGCGCCGCAGAGGTCGTCGACCCGAGGCCGTACGCGGTCGGCTCCATCGCGGACACCTACGCGAAGTACCCGCAGATCGGCCCGGTGCTGCCCGCGATGGGCTACGGGGACGCCCAGCTCGCCGACCTCGGGCAGACCGTCCGGGCCGCCGTCGCGGCCGGCGCGGTCGACGTCGTCGTCGTCGGGACGCCGATGGACCTGTCCCGGATCGTCGACCTCGGGCCCGCCACCCGGCGCGTCACGTACACCTCCGCGGACGCGGGGTCGCCGACGCTCGCCGAGGTCGTGCAGCCGTGGGTCGACAAATGGCTCGAGCAGCGCGCCGCGGCCGCCGAGCTCGGCGCGGCGGAAGCCGCGCAGGGCGGCTGACGGGGACGGTTCCGGACCCTGTCGCGACGACCGGACGGACCCGTGGGATTTCCGCGCAGCCTCGGCCGCCGTGTACCGTAGGCAACCGTCGCCCGGCCCTGCCGGGCGGCGGTGCCGGCCCCAATAGCTCAGTCGGCAGAGCGTCTCCATGGTAAGGAGAAGGTCTAGGGTTCGATTCCCTATTGGGGCTCTCGTCGGGGGCGCCGCGGGTCCGCCCAGGGGCTTCCGGCTCCGGCGGAGTAGCTCAGTCGGTAGAGCAAGCGGCTCATAATCGCTGTGTCGTCGGTTCAAGTCCGGCCTCCGCTACCACGGGCCGGGCCTGGGGTTCGACCGGAACGCCGGCGTCCCGTAGGCTCGTCCATCGCGTGTGCTCGCCGCAGGGCATCGTCCGGGCGCTCCGGATGGTGCCGGGTCGGCGAGCCCGGCCCGTCCGGACCGCAAGACCCTGAGCGCCCTGACCCGAGAGAAGGCACCACCGTGGCCAGCAAGACCCAGGACATCCGCCCCAAGATCACCATGGCGTGCACGGAGTGCAAGGAGCGGAACTACATCACGAAGAAGAACCGGCGCAACGACCCCGACCGCATGGAGCTGACGAAGTTCTGCCCGCGCTGCGGCAAGCACACCGCGCACCGCGAGACCCGCTGACCTGCTCGTCGGTCGGGCCGGCGCCGGCGAGGCGGCGGTCCCACCCGCACCCCTGCGGCACCCACGGCCGTCCGCCCGGGCGGCCGTCGGCGTTTTGGCGAGCCGTCGGTAGGTTGCGTGCTGACGTCGCCGTGCCTCGGTGGTGACGCGACCGACCATCTGGAGGGCCCATGGGCGTCAACCCCGACCTCGCGGGGCGGGAGTACCCGCCGGACTCCGTGTACGAGGTGAGCCGGGAGAAGATCGCCGAGTTCGCGACGGCGATCGGCAGCGCCGACCCAGCGCACTTCGACCCCGACGCCGCCCGTGCTCTCGGCCACCCCGGAATCGTCGCGCCCCCGACCTTCGCGGTGATCATCGCCCAGCGCAGCGAGGCCCGGATCCTGCGGGACCCCGAGGCGGGCATCGACTACTCCCGGGTCGTCCACGGCGAGGAGAAGTTCGTCCACCACCGGCCGATCGTCGTCGGGGACCGTCCTTGTCGCGACGCTCGTACGTCGACGCGGTCCGCGAGGCCGGCGGCCACGCGATGGTCGCGACCCGGTCCGAGATCGCGACGCAGGCCGGGGAGCCGGTCAGCACGGTGACGTCCACGATCGTCGTCCGAGGGGGCGAGTGAGTTGAGCAGCGACACCACCCGGCGTCCACGGTGACCCGGCCCGCGTTCGACGCCGTCGCCGTCGGCGACACGATCGCCGAGCGGACCTTCAGGCTCACCCGGCTCGACCTCGTGCAGTACGCGGGCGCGAGCGGCGACTTCAACATCATCCACTGGAACGAGCGGGTCGCGCGTGCCGTCGGCCTGCCGAACGTCATCGCGCACGGCATGCTCACGATGGCCACGGCGGGCCGGCTCGTCACCGACTGGGTCGGTGACCCGGCCGCGGTCGTGGAGTACGGCGTCCGGTTCACGAAGCCGGTTCCGGTGCCGGACGACGACACGGGGGCGAGCGTCGTCGTCTCCGGCGTCGTCGCCGCGAAGGACCAGGACGCCCGGACGGTCCGGGTCGACCTCACCGTCGACGTCCGGCGGTGCCAAGGTCCTCGGCCGGGCCCAGGCCGTCGTCCGGCTGCCCTGACCCCGGCGCCTGCCTGCCCGCCGCGCCCCGAGACCCGTCCCGTGCACGACGACGTCCTCGCCGCCCGACGCGCCCGGACCGCGGTCTACTGGGTCTTCGCGGTCAACGGGTGCGTGCTCGCGTCGTGGGCGTCCCGGCTCCCGGCGATCCGGGAGGCGCTCGACCTGCGCCCGAGCGGTGTCGGCTTCGTGCTCCTCGCAGTGTCGGTCGGGGCGATGGCCGGGCTGCCGCTGTCCGGCCCGGTCGTCCACCGGCTCGGGCCGTCCCGGACCGTCGCCGCGATGGCCGTCGTCTGCACCGCGGGCGTTGCCGGTGGTCGGGCTGGCACCGACGGTGGCACTCCTCGTGCCCGCCCTGTTCCTCGTCGGCCTCGGCAACGGCATGTGGGACGTCGCGATGAACGTCGAGGGCGCCGAGGTCGAGCGCCGGCTCGCCCTGGAGATCATGCCCCGGTTCCACGCGGCGTTCAGTCTCGGCACGGTCGCGGGCGCCGCCGTCGGTGCGGTCATGGCGCACTACGACGTACCGGTCGGCGTGCACCTGCCGCTCGTGGCGGTCGCCGTCCTCGGCGGCGCTGTCGCGTGCACCCGGGCCTTCCTGCCCGCCGACCATGTCCGGCGGGCACCGGCGCGGGCGCCGTCCGGCGGTGCCGTCCCGGACCCGGCCGTATTCCCCGAGCCGGCCGAGCCCGCCGCGCGGCGGGCGGCCGCGGAGGCCGCACCCGCAACGACCGTCGAGCAGCGCCCCCGCGGCTCCGGCACCCTCGCCGCCTGGCGGGAGCCGCGCACGCTGCTCCTCGGCGTCCTCGTCCTCGGGATGGGCCTCGCCGAGGGCGCCGCGAACGACTGGATCGCGGTCGGGATGGTCGACGGATACCACGTCGACGACGCGATCGCCGCCGCGACCTACGGCTGCTTCGTCGCCGCCATGACCCTTGCACGCTTCACCGGGCCGTGGCTGCTCGGCCGGCTCGGCCGGGTCGCGGCGCTGCGCAGCGGCGCCCTCGCCGTCCTGGTCGGCGTCTCGGTGTTCGTCGCCGGTTCCGTCGTCGGCGGCCGCTCCGGCCTCGGCGCGGCGCTCGTCGTCGCGGTCGTCGGGGTCCTCGCCTGGGGCTGGGGCGCCGCCCTCGGGTTCCCGGTCGGCATGAGCGCCGCGGCCGACGACCCGGCCCGGGCCGCGGCCCGGGTCAGCGTCGTCTCGACGGTCGGGTACACCGCCTTCCTCGCCGGGCCGCCGCTGCTCGGCCTCCTCGGCGACCGCGTCGGCGTCGTCCCGGCGCTCTCCGGCGTCGCCGTCGCCGTCGCGCTGTCGCTTCTCGCGGCCGGTTCGGCGCGCCCCGTCGCCCCTGACGCGTGACGCAGGGTTAGGTTGGACGTCGTGACGGAGACCTCCGCGCCCCCGTCGTCGCCCGGGGTCCCCGGGGCCGGGGAGCCCCTCGCCCAGCTGACCACGCTGCGCGTCGGCGGCCCGGCCCGCGCCCTCGTCACGGCGAGGACGACCGACGCGGTCATCGACGCGGTCAGCTCGCGCGACGCCGCGGGGGAGCCCGTCCTCGTCCTCGGCGGCGGTTCGAACCTGCTCGTCGCCGACAGCGGATTCGACGGCGCCGTCGTCCGGGTCGCGACGCGGGGCGTGGACGTCGACGCCGCCGACCGCTGCGGAGGCGTCGCGCTCCGCGTGGCCGCGGGCGAGCCGTGGGACGACCTCGTCGCCTGCACGGTCGAGCGTGGCTGGGCCGGGGTCGAGGCGCTCTCCGGCATCCCGGGATCGACCGGCGCCACGCCGCTGCAGAACGTCGGGGCGTACGGCCAGGAGGTTGCGGAGACGATCGCGACCGTCCGCACCTGGGACCGACAGGACCGTCGCGTGCGCACCCTCGCGAACGCCGACTGCGAGTTCGGCTACCGGACGTCGCGGCTCAAGGAGGAGCGGTTCCGGGACGGACCGCGCTTCGTCGTCCTCGAGGTGACGTTCCAGCTGCACATCGCCGACCTCTCCGGCCCCGTGCGTTACGCCGAGCTGGCCCGCGCCCTCGGGGTGGAGCCCGGGGGCAGGGCTGCGACCGGCGCCGTCCGGGACGCTGTCCTCGCCCTGCGCCGCGGCAAGGGAATGGTGCTCGACGCCAGCGACCACGACACGTGGAGCGCCGGCTCGTTCTTCACCAACCCCGTGCTCGACCCCGCGGCCGCCGCCGCGCTGCCGGCCGACGCGCCCCGCTGGCCGATGCCCGACGGCCGGGTCAAGACGAGCGCGGCCTGGCTCATCGAGCACTCCGGGTTCGGCCGCGGCTACGGGCTGCCCGGGCCGGCGGCGCTCTCGACGAAGCACACCCTCGCCCTGACCAACCGCGGTTCGGCCCGAGCGACGGACCTCCTCGCGCTCGCCCGCGAGCTGCGCGACGGCGCGCGGGCGGCCTTCGGCGTGACGCTCGTCCCCGAGCCGGTCCTCGTCGGGTGCACACTCTGAGGTCAACCCGCGCGGCCCGGGTGCCGAGATCGACGACGTGGACCGTGTGTCCCCGGACCTCCTGGGCCCTGTTCCCGTGATGCTCGCGGCGCCGTCCGACCTCGTCGTCGGGGACGCCCTCGGGGGCGTTCCGCTGCCCGTCCAGGTGACCGTGCTGGCGCTCATGGTGGGCACCGCCGTCTGGACGGCGGCCAGGCCGGGCCGGGCCCGGGCCGTCGCCTTCGCGGCCTGCGCCGTCGTCTGGGTGCGGGCGAACCAGCACCTCGAAGGCGCGGTGCTCCTGCGGCTCTCCCAGGACCACGGCGTCACCGTGGCCGACCTGCTGCCGCCGGCCCTCCTCGCGCTCGTGCTCGCCCGGGTCGCGCCGCGGCGCACCGGGCGCGTCGTCCGGCACGCGCGTGGCCGGACCGACGGCCCGGCCGAGGTCGGTGTGGTCAGCGGGTCACAGCCGCCCGGCACGGCGTGTGACCTGGCCGATCCGGGTCACCGCTACCACATGGAGCGCTTCCCCCCGACTTCGCCCCGCCCTTCTCGCTGCCGCTGCGCTGTCTCGGCGTCGCGCCCGGAACCGCCCACGCCGACGTCGACGAGGAGCGCCTCGATGCCTGGTTGGGATCGTGGAAGCTCGCGACGGCGCCGAGCAACGTCGAGAGCGTCGCGGTGACCGGGCCCTACAACCCGCTAGGTCAGGGCGTACGGCGTCCGGCTGTCGCTGTCCGACCTCGGGCCGACCATCGGCACGACGAGTGCGCGCGGGGTGTGCATCACCGTCCGCGAGCCGGTCGCCGCCCCCCTGCCCGACGGCCTCGTCCGTCACCCCTCGCTCACGGTGACCGTCGCCGAGCCGGAGCGGCTGCGCCGCCTCCTCGACCGCACCGCGCACGTCCCCCGGCCGCTGCTCGCACGCGGACGGCGACGAACCGGACGAGCCGGGGCGCCACGAAGCGGACGCCGTGCACGCGGACGGCGTCGAAGCGCACTTCGGCGGCGCAGGCCACCCCGCCCCCCGCCACCGCGGGAGCGGCGTCCGGGTGAGCGCGTCGGCGCCGCGGCACGGACGTCCGTGCGACGTCCCCCGCCCTGGCGAACGGTGGGGTTCGTGCGCGCAGCGTCGCCGGACGCTGGCAGACTGCGTTCATGGCGGCGCCCGCGTTCCCGGACCGGACGATGGTCGCACCCCGCCCGGGAACCGCGGCGACGACGTCGGGCGCGCAGCGCGTTCGGACGGTCGAGTCGCTGCCGAAGGCGCACCTGCACCTCCACTTCACCGGCTCGATGCGGCCGTCGACCCTCGCGGAGCTCGCGGACAAGCACGGCATCCGGCTCCCGGAGTCCCTGCGCGAGCACCACCTGCTCCGCCTGACCCCCGACGAGCGGGGCTGGTTCCGCTTCCAGCGGCTCTACGACGCTGCCCGTGCCTGCGTCCGGGACGCCGACGACATGCGCCGGATCGTCCTGGAGGCGGCGCAGGACGACGCCGCCGAGGGCTCCGGCTGGCTCGAGCTGCAGGTCGACCCGACGTCCTACGCGCCGCACGTCGGCGGCCTGACGAACGCGTTGGAGATCGTCCTCGACGCCGCGCGGGAGGCGAGCCGGACGACATCCTGCGGCGTGGGTGTCGTCGTCGCCGCGAGCCGGATCCGGCACCCGCTCGACGCCCGGACCCTGGCCCGGCTCGCCGTCCGGCACGCCGGTGACGGAGCGGGCGACGTCGTCGGGTTCGGACTGAGCAACGACGAGCGTCGCGGCGTGACCGAGGAGTTCGCCGGGGCGTTCCGGATCGCCGCCCGCGCCGGCCTCGCGAGCGTGCCGCACAGCGGCGAGCTGCTCGGCCCCGACCACGTCGACACGACGCTGCGCTACCTGCGACCGGAACGGCTCGGCCACGGCGTCCGCAGCGCGGAGGACCCCGAGCTGCTCGGCCGCGTCGTCGACGCCGGCATCGCGCTCGAGGTCTGCCCGGCGAGCAATGTCGCGCTGGGCGTCTACCCGACGATCGCCGAGGTGCCGCTGCGCCGGCTCGTCGACGCCGGGGCCCGGCTCGCGCTCGGTGCCGACGACCCCCTCCTGTTCGGGCCGCGGCTCGCCGCGCAGTACACCGCCGCCCGCGAGGTCCACAGGTTCGACGACACCGCCGTCGCCGGCCTCGCGCGCAGCTCGGTCGAGGTCTCCCGGGCACCGTCCGACGTCCGTCGCCGGTTGCTCGCGGGGATCGAGGACTGGCTGGCCGGCGCTGCGTCCGGGTCGACGGACTCCCCGGCCGGGTGAGTCCCGGCCGGGGAGCCGTCCCCCCGCCTGGCGGACGGTTGCCGCCGCCCGCCCCTCATCGAGGTCCCAGGGCGTGCCTCGTCGGGGGGTTTCGAAAGTCCTGGGTCCGGCCGTCGACCCCATCCGGACGCCGATGGGATCGGACGTCCCTGTCAGGCGCCGAGGGACCGGCCGAAGACGGTCAGGCCGATGACGGTGCCGAAGAAGGCCAGGACGAGGACCGTCGTCCCGAGTGTCAGCGCGAGCTCGACGAGGCCGCGGACCACGGCGGCGACGACGGACACGACCCGGAGCGCGAGGAAGACCGCGACGGCGGCCGCCGCCGCCATGACGACGACGGTCCCGCCGGCGCCGCCGGAGGAGGCCGTGGTGTCCACGGCCGTCGAGGGCACGGAGAGCTGGTCTGCGAGCAACTGCGCGGCGGTGCTGGACATCATCGGGGCCTCCCCGAGCTGTGGCGGCGGTGCGCCTCCTCGATACGGCGCCGGAGGGGTTCCCGGCGGGTTCAGGTGAAGATTCACCGTGACTGAAGTTCAGTAACTTCAGAGAGAGTATCTGAACTCTAGTGGTGTCTCTATTATCCAATCAAGACCCGATTCCCGAGAGTCACGACAGGCTCGTCACATCGAAGCCAACGGTCACGATGAGTCATCGTTCGATCCGGCGTTCCTGCTCCCGGCCGGACACGCCGAGGAGTTGTCGGGAAGAAGGTCGCGTGTGATGGAGATTCGCGCGACACTAGGCTGAACTTCACCTGAACCCCTCGAACTCCACTGCTGCGCTGAGGAGGTGGCATGGTCGACGAGGTCACTCCCGCACAGCACAAGCTCGCCGCGCGGCTCCGCGGGCTCCGGCAGGACCTGCTGCCCGGTCGCACCGTGGTGCAGCGCGAGATCGCAGATGCGCTCGGGGTGAGCGTCGCCCTCGTGTCCTCGTGGGAGAGCCAGACCAACCCCGCCGTCCCGGCCGAGGACCGGCTCGTCGCCTACGCCCGGTTCTTCGCGACGCCGCGGTCGGCGGACGAGGGCCTCGTCCAGGACCTCACCGCGGAGGAGGAGAAGCGCCGCCGCGACCTCATTGACGAGCTCGTCCGCCTCCGCGAGGAGGCCCTTGCGGACTCCACGGCGGGAACCCGGCAGACCGGGGCACTCGGAGGCCGGTTCTGGTACTTCCCGGACGGGCAGCCGATCCGGATCACCACGACCCGGGTGTCGTCGCGATCGCTGACGTCGCTCAGCGCGCGGGACGCGGCCGGGGACCCGATCCCGTACGCCGACCCCTGGCACCCGAACTACGTCCAGTCCCTCTGGGACGGCGACCGGGACGCCACGATCGAGCTGTTCGGCCACATCCGGGCGGAGAACCCGTCAGGGGATGTCCGGTTCCTGACTGCGAACCAGGTGACGCACAACGACCTGACCGGTCACGTCGTCATCCTCGGCCAGGGCGGCACCTTCGAGGGCGGTGGCTCGCAGACCCTCGACTACATGGTGCGTCGGCAGGAGTGGCCTTGGGCGGCACGGATCGCGGACGGTGGGGACAGCGAGTACGACTCCGAGCTCGTCGTGACGCTCGACGCGAAGGGTGAGCCGACCTTCGTGCCGACAGGTGCCGAGCCTCAGGCGGAGGAGGTCCATCGGCCGGTCTTCCTCCTCGAGGACGACGCCCCGCGGACCCGCAAGCGGGTCAACGGCTGGCCGCAGCTCGAGTACGACGTCGCGGTCCTCGCCCGGACGCGGAACGCACTCAACCGCACGGCCACCGTCTCGGTGTGCTCGGGGCTGTTCAGCCGCGGCACCTACGGCGCTGTCCGCGCGCTCACCGACTCGCACCTGCGGACCATCAACGAGCACTGGCTCTACGAGCACGTCGACCCGGAGGACTTCTGGATGATCATCCAGGTCCCGGTCTTCCCGACCGTCGACGGCGCCGAGACGGTGACCCCGGATCTCGGCCGCCCCTTCCATCGCCTCCGCGTCGCGACCCGCGAACGGCGCCACACCTGACCTTCGCCATCGACGCCTCGGCAAAGGAAGTGACCCCCCGCCGGGCAGAACCGGACCCGGGAACCATGCCTCAGGACGCCGCCATCGACACGGCTGCACTGATGCACGCCCGCGAACGCATCGCGGTGTCCCAGTTCCGAACCGCTCAGGCCCTCGATCGCCTCGCCGAGCACCAACCCCATCACTTGAACCTCCTGACCAAGGTCCCGACGGGTTCCCGGCGCCCGTCCGGGACGTCGCGCATCGACGCGCTCGTCGTGCCGACCTGCCGCCCGTTCCGGGAGACCCGAGAGCGCCTGCTGTCAGCGGCGAGCGTCGCCGACGAGCTCGGCGGCGTGCTTGTGCTGCTGTGCTCCAAGGAGGCCCGGATCGAGGAGCTCCAGCGGGCGGTCCGAGCCTGCCGTACGCCGGTTCTCGCGCTCGACGCCGAGGCGTGGCGTGTCCTCCTTCCCCGGTTCGAGACCTCGGCGCACCCGCTGGCACGGGTCGACGACTGGGACACCCCGGAGAAGCGCAACGTGGCGCTGCTCCTGGCTGCCGGGCTGGGATGGCAGACGGTCATGTTCCTCGACGATGACGTGCACGTCGTCGAGGAGGCCACGGTGGTCGGCCACGGTGTCTCGGCGGTCGCTGTGCGCACGGCGCTGGCGGCGATGGAGGCCGACCCCTTCCTGCGCCTCGTGGGCTGGAGGGCGGACGACTTTCCGGACAACTCCGTCGTGTGCCACGCCCGGCGGCTGGCCGGGCTGCCCCAGGACACGTTCGTCGGTGGCGGCGCCCTGCTCGCCCGGGTCGGGACGGACGTGCCCTTCTTCCCGCGCGTGTACAACGAGGACTGGCTCTTCCACTACCGGGTGCTCCGGCACCTTGACCACAGGCCGTGGAAGATCGGCGATGCGGGCACGGTCGCCCAGGCGCCCTACGACCCCTTCCGGGCGTCACGCGCGGTCACGGAGGAGGTCGGCGACGTCCTCGCCGAGGGCCTCTTCCAGGTGCTGGGCCGGGGGCCGCGGGCCGAGGCCCAGGTCTATCGGCGCGAGTACTGGACGGCTGTGATCCAGCGGCGTCTCGCGATGATCCTCGACCTGCGCACCCGGCTCGCCGGCGTCCCGCTCGGGGGGCCGTACGGGACGGCGGAGGACCTGCGGATGGACGCGCGCGCCGCTCTCGTCGCCGCAGAGACCACGTTGAGAGGCTACGGCGACGAACTGGCCCCGCTCTTCGTCGACTTCACCACCGGGTGGCGCGCCGACCTGCGGCGTTGGCGGAAGCACCTGCGACGCGTCCACGAGAAGCCGGCCTGGGTCGAGACGAGGCTCCTCGACGAGTCGACGACGACACTGAGCGACCCCGCCCGCCGGCGTCTCGGCCTCCCGTGCGACTTCGAGCCGGCCACGATGCCGCTGTCGCTCCGCGAGCTGACGAACTGCTGACCGAGGAGGTGACCTCCGTCACGGACAGGTTGGCCGACGACCGGTCGTGTGATCTCCTGCCTGTGTGACGGGGGCGGGGCTTCTGACGGCACGGTGCGGCGTCACCACGCGTCGCACCGCGGGCTGCTCCGCCACCTGGTCAAGGTCCCGAGGGCCGGACGCGGACGCGTCGGCGGCATCGTCGTCCCCACCCACCGGCCAGCAGCCAACCTCGCGTTCGCGCTGGCGACGGCGCGTCGGCTGGGCTGCCGCGTCGTCGCCGTCTGCGGTGGCTGGTCGAGCGTCGAGGACGTCCTCGCGCTCGCCGGCGACGTGCGTTGCTACGCCGTCCGGGATGTCGACGCGCTGGGCTTCGACCGGCTGCCGGCGGGGGTCCGCGGGGTCCACGACGCCTCCGGCAAGCAGCGCAATATCTCCGCAGGGCGCAACCTCGGGCTGCTCGTGGCCCGGCTCGCCGGCTGGCGGACGGTGCTCTTCCTCGACCACGACGTCGACGTCGGGGCGACCGCGACGCCCGGAGCGCCCTGGGCGCGGTGGTTCGACGTCGCCGCGTCCAGGATCGGTCCCGGAGGCGTCCACGTCGTCGGCTGGATCCAGCGCCACTACCCGGACAACTCCGTGGTCTGCCATGCCAACCGGCTCGCCGGCAACCCGCAGGGCTCCTTCATCAGCACAGGCGCCCTGGTCACAGCCGTCGACGAGGCGACGCCGTCGTTCCCGCCGGTCTACAACGAGGACTGGTTGTTCCTGCACCCGTCGCTCGCCGAACGCCGGGTCGCCCTCGGCGGGTACGTGCTCCAGCAGCGATACGACCCGTTCGCCGACCCGCAGCGCGCGGTCGACGAGGAGTTCGGCGACCTTCTCGTCGAAGGGCTCTTCCACCTCCTGCACGTCGCGGACGGCGCGGAGCCCGGGGCCGCGGTGGCTTCCCGGGCCTTCTGGGCGCGTGAGGTCGAGTTCCGGGCCGCGTTCGTCGACGGCATCGCCGAGCAGCTCGAGAAGGGTGCGGGACCGCAGGGCGCCGACGCCGACGTACCGGCCGCGCTGCGGTCACTGCGCGCCGCCGCGGCGCGCCTGCAGGAGATCAGTCCGGACGACGTCGTCCGGTTCGTCGAGGCATGGCAGGACGACGCGCGCACCTGGCGGGCGACGATGCAGCGGCTCCATCCCGTCGGCCGGCTCGACGCCGCGTTCGACGTCCTGCACGTCCCCTACGAGACCACGTTCGACGAGCAGACCGCCTGAGCCAGAACGGACTCCCGGTCGGCTGCCGGGCGGAGGCGACGTCCCGGCCGACGACGAGCCGTGTCCCCGGCTCGACGTCGCCCTCGGCATCGTGGGCCGGCACCCGAGCTCCGCTTCCTCGACGAGCCGACCACCGGCTTCGACCCGCAGGCCCCGCGCTCGTTCTGGGACCTCATGCGCTCGTTGCACAGCGACGGGACGACGATCCTGCTCACCACGCACTACCTCGACGAGGCCGAGCAGCTCGCCGACCAGGTCGGCGTCATCGCCGCCGGCCGGATCGTCGCCGTCGACACCCCGGACCGGCTCGGGGGTCGGCTCGCGCACCGGGCCACGGGTGCGTTGGGAGGACGGGGGCGCCGTCCGCGGGCCCGCCAGTGCGCGTGCCCGGAGTAGTACCCGCTGGGGCCGGTCCCGTTCCGCGGGCTCAGCGCGCCTCGGCGAGCAGCCGCTGGAGCCGGCCGACGCCCTCGACGAGGTCGTCGTCCCCGAGCGCGTACGACAGGCGCAGGTAGCCGCTCGGGCCGAACGCCTCGCCGGGGACGACGGCCACCTCGGCCTCCTCGAGGATCAGCGTCGGCCAGCTCGGCCGAGGTCTGCGGCGTCCGGCCCCGGATCGTCCGGCCGAGCACGCCCTTGACCGATCGGGTAGGCGTAGAAGGCGCCCTGCGGCGTGGGGCAGACGCACGCCGTCGATCTCGTTGAGCATCGTGACCATCGTCCGGCGACGCCGGTCGAACGCGACCTTCATCTCGCTCGACGGCGGACAGGTCGCCCGAGACCGCGGCGAGCGCCGCCCGCTGGGAGACGTTCGCGACGTTCGACGACAGGTGCGACTGCAGGTTCGTCGCGGCCTTGACGACGTCCTTCGGGCCGATCATCCAGCCGACCCGCCAGCCGGTCATCGCGTACGTCTTGGCGACGCCGTTGAGGACGACGCAGGTGTCGGCGAGCTCGGGCACCGCGACCGGCAGCGACGCGGCGCGGACGCCGTCGTAGACGAGGTGCTCGTAGATCTCGTCGGTGATCGACCCAGATGCCGTGCTCGAGGGCCCACCGGCCGATCGCCTCGGACGGCCTCGGCGGGGTAGACCGAGCCGGTCGGGTTGGACGGCGAGCAGAACAGCAGCACCTTGGTGCGCGGGGTCCGGGCGGCCTCGAGCTGCTCGACGCGTGACGAGGTAGCCCTGGTCCTCCCCGGCGAAGACCTCGACCGGGACGCCGCCGGCGAGCCGGATCGCCTCGGGGTACGTCGTCCAGTACGGCGCGGGCAGGAGCACCTCGTCGCCCGGGTCGACGAGGGTCGCGAACGCCTGGTAGACGGCCTGCTTGCCGCCGTTGGTGATCAGGACCTGCTCGGGGGTGACCTAGAAGCCGGAGTCGCGCAGGCCGTCTTCGCCGCGACGGCGGCGCGCAGCTCGGGCAGGCCGGCGGCCGGGGTGTAGCGGTGGTTCGCGGGCTGCCGCGCAGGCCGCGACCGCGGCCTCGACGATGTAGCCGGGGGTGGGGAAGTCCGGCTCGCCGGCGCCGAAGCCGATGACCGGTCGGCCGGCGGCCTTGAGCGCCTTGGCCTTGGCGTCGACGGCGAGGGTGGCGGACTCGGCGATGCCGCCGATGCGCCGCGAGACCCGGGGCGGCGCGGGTGCCGGTGCGTCGTCGGCGACGGACTGGGCCTGTGCCATGGTCTGCTCGGTCACGACTCCATCCTGGCACCGCGGTGCCCGCGACCGGCCACGGTCGGCGCGGGTGCCGGCGTGCGGGAGCGGCGGGCGGCCGGGGTCCGACGGGTCGGGTGCTGGTTCGACCCGGCGGCGGCCGGATGCGTAGACTCGGCTACCGGTGGTTGCCGACCGCCATGCTGGCGCCTGCCGCGAGATCGGGCGTCGGAACGGTTCCGGTGGTCCCCTAAGGGCAGTGGCGCAACTGGCAGCGCTCCGGTCTCCAAAACCGGCGGTTGGGGGTTCGAGTCCCTCCTGCCCTGCGGTCCGTCCGTGCGGCCCCGCGCCGCGACGGCACGACAGCAGTACCCCGACAGCACGACCCGTGGCACGGCGGTGCGGCGGCCCGTCGCCGGTCGCAGCATCGGGCGCGGCGGGACCGATCGAGCCAGTCGATCGACCAGGTGAGACCGTGACGACATCGTCCGCGACGCAGGAGCCGGCGCGCGGGGAGGCGGCCTCGGCCTCTTCATGCGGCAGGTGGTCGCAGAGCTCAAGAAGGTCGTCCGGCCGACCCGGAACGAGCTGATCACCTACACGACGGTGGTGCTCGTCTTCGTGCTGCGCCGTCATGACCTACGTGTCGTTGCTCGACTTCGGGTTCGGCAAGCTCGTGCTGCGGGTGTTCGGCGGGTCGAGCTGACGCGGTGCCGTCCGGTGCACCGGACGGGCAGCCGACGGCCACCCGCACCGGCGGGCACGGCCCACCCGCACGCATGAGAACCGACAGGCGAAGGAAGTAGGACGACAGCGTGTCCGAGCAGAGCCCGCACTTCGACGTGGACGAGGACCTCGACGGCACGCCCGCCGAGGCGTCGGCCGAGGCCGCACCGACGTGGGAGGACTTCGAGCGTGCAGCGGCGTCGTCCGACGACCCCGCCCAGGGCGTTGACACGACGGATGCCGCCGACCCGCTCGCACGGACGGACGACGTCGAGGCCGCCGACGCGGCCGTGGCCGACCAGGCCGTCCACCTGACCGAGGACCTGACCGACGACCCGGCCGACGACGTGATCGACGACCCGGCCGACGACGTGATCGACGACCCGGCCGACGACGTGATCGACGACCCGGCCGACGACGTGATCGACGACGTGGCCGACGACGGCCCTGCCGCCGACGCCTCCCGTCAGCCCGACGCGGGCGAGACCGTCGAGGCGGACGAGGACGTCGTCGTCGATCCGGTCGCCGAGTTCAAGGCGCAGCTGCGCCGTGCGCCGGGCGACTGGTACGTCATCCACTCCTACGCCGGGCTACGAGAACCGGGTGAAGGCCAACCTCGAGAACCGGATCTCCAGCCTCAACATGGAGGACTTCATCTTCCAGGTCGAGGTCCCGATGGAGGAGGTCACCGAGATCAAGAACGGCCAGCGCAAGCTGGTCCGTCGGGTCCGGATCCCCGGCTACGTGCTGGTCCGGATGGACCTCACCGACGAGTCGTGGGGCGCCGTCCGGCACACCCCGGGCGTCACCGGCTTCGTCGGCCACACCCACCAGCCGGTGCCGCTGAGCCTCGACGAGGTCTTCTCGATGCTCGCGCCGGCGCTCGCAGCCAGCCGAGGCGCCGCCAAGCCGCCGAAGGCCGAGGTCAAGGTCGTCGACTTCGAGGTCGGCGAGACCGTCACCGTCATGGAGGGCCCCTTCGAGACGCTGCCGGCGACGATCACCGAGATCAACGCCGACGCGCAGAAGCTCAAGGTGCTCGTCTCGATCTTCGGCCGGGAGACACCGGTCGAGCTGTCCTTCGCCGAGGTCGCGAAGATCTGACGCCCGAGTTCGCGGGCGGCGACCCGACGCCGTCCGCGCGGCCCTGCCGGGCCGCCGCGCGGCACAGCGACCGCGCAACCCACCGACAGACACCGAAGGACCCGGACATGCCCCCCAAGAAGAAGAAGGTCTCAGCTCTCATCAAGCTGCAGATCAACGCCGGTCAGGCGACGCCGGCGCCGCCGATCGGCCCCGCGCTGGGCCAGCACGGCGTCAACATCATGGAGTTCTGCAAGGCGTACAACGCCGCAGACCGAGAGCCAGCGCGGCAACGTCATCCCGGTGGAGATCACGGTCTACGAGGACCGCTCCTTCACCTTCGTCACGAAGACGCCGCCGGCCGCCGAGCTGATCAAGAAGGCCGCGGGCGTGCCCAAGGGCTCCGGCGAGCCGCACAAGACCAAGGTCGGCCGGCTCACCGCAGCCCAGGTCCGCGAGATCGCCCAGACCAAGCTCGAGGACCTCAACGCCAACGACCTCGACGCAGGCCGCGAAGATCATCGCCGGCACCGCCCGCTCGATGGGCATCACGGTCGAGGGCTGACGCACGCCACCGCATCCGACGCCAGTGGCAGGGCCTGCGCGGCCCGACGGACCACGACTCCGAGACCGAGGAGCAGCAATGAAGCGCAGCAAGGCCTACCGCGCGGCCGCCGAGAAGATCGACGCCGCCAAGCTCTACGCCCCGCTCGAGGCCGTCCGGCTCGCCAAGGAGACGCTCGACGACGAAGTACGACGCGACCGTCGAGGTCGCCTTCCGGCTCGGCGTCGACCCCCGTAAGGCGGACCAGATGGTCCGCGGCACCGTCAACCTGCCGCACGGCACCGGCAAGACCGCCCGGGTCCTGGTCTTCGCCACCGGTGACGCGTGCCGCGCAGGCCGAGGCCGCCGGCGCCGACTACGTCGGCTCCGACGACCTGATCGAGCAGGATCCAGGGCGGCTGGCTCGACTTCGACGCCGTCGTCGCGACGCCCGACCTCATGGGCAAGGTCGGCCGTCTCGGCAAGGTGCTCGGCCCCCGCGGCCTCATGCCGAACCCGAAGACCGGCACGGTGACGATGGACGTCGCCAAGGCCGTCGACGGAGATCAAGGGCGGCAAGATCGAGTTCCGCGTCGACAAGCACGCCAACCTGCACTTCATCATCGGCAAGGCGTCGTTCTCCGAGACGGCGCTCGTGCAGAACTACGCCGCCGCGCTCGACGAGGTGCTCCGGCTCAAGCCGTCCGCGTCGAAGGGGCGCTACCTCAAGAAGGCGACGATCGCGACGACGATGGGCCCCGGCATCCCGGTGGACCCGAACCGCACGCGCAACCTCGAGACCGAGGAGTCCGTCGACGCCTGACGCATAGCGCGTCGGCCGACCGCCCGGCACACGGGGCCCGCTTGTCCGATCCGGACGGCGGGCCCCGCCGCTCAGACGATCAGCGTCGCCGCCACCGTCGCGCCGAGGTCGCGGCACGCCTCCCGGATGTCGGCGTCGACGGCTCCGGTGACCTCGACGGGGTTCGCGACGGCCCGCCATCCCAGCCCGCGGACGATCGACCGGACGGATCGGACTGCGCCCGTGACGTCGTCGTTGCCGTGCACCCACAGCCCGTACGGCCGTCCCGCGGTCGCGTCGAGGCAGGGGTAGTAGACGCTGTCGAAGAAGTGCTTGAGCGCCCCGGACATGTAGCCGAAGTTCGCGGTCGTCCCGAGCAGGTACCCGTCCGCATCGAGCACCGCGGCGACGCCCGTGCCGAGCGCGGGCGAGGCGACGACCTCGACCTCCGCCAGCTCCGGGTGCTGTGCTCCCGCAAGGACCTCCTCGAGGAGCGCCCGTGTCCCGGGGGACGGCGTGTGGTGGACGACGAGCAGCCGGGGCACCCCGCCAGGCTAGGCGCTGGGTCCCGCCGTGCTCGCTGCCGGCTCGAGCAGGACCCGGTCGGACCATCGGGTGCTGCGGGGATCGGCCGATTTGGAGCGCCTGTGCGCCGTCACGTACTGTGAAGCGCTGCCGAAGACCGCCGGTCACCACCCGCGAGGGTGGTCGAAGGTCCCGCATCAGCGGGCGGCCCGCGCAGGTGAGAACGGAGACGCTCGTGCGAGCACGCACCGGCCACCGCCTGGCGTGTCGCCGGTGCGACTGCTGCCATCCACGCCCCGTGCGCCTGCGCCGGGGCGTTCGTCATGTCCGGGACCTTCTGCGCGGACTGGCACCACCGCAGGAAGGAGGGCCATGGCGAGGCCCGACAAGGCAGCCGCGGTCGCCGAGATCACGGACCGGTTCCGTGCGTCGAACGCCGCTGTGCTGACCGAGTACCGCGGGCTGACCGTGGCGCAGCTCACGGCGCTCCGCAAGAGCATCGCGGCCAACGCCACGTACGCCGTGGTGAAGAACACGCTGACCGCGATCGCGGCGAAGGAGGCGGGCATCACCGCCTTCGAGGGGCAGCTCACCGGCCCGACCGCGATCGCGTTCGTCACCGGTGACCCGGTGGAGGCCGCCAAGGGCCTGCGTGACTTCGCCAAGACGAACCCCGCACTCGTCATCAAGGGCGGTGTCCTCGACGGGCAAGGCCCTGTCCGCCGACGAGGTGAAGAAGCTCGCCGACCTGGAGTCGCGCGAGGTGCTGCTGGCCAAGCTGGCCGGCGCCATGAAGGCGTCGCTGAGCAAGGCCGCGTACCTGTTCGTCGCTCCGCTGTCCAAGGCGGCGCGCACGATCGACGCCCTGCGCGCAGAAGCGGCGAGGACGCGAGCGTCCTGCGGTGGCCGGCACGCCGGCTGGCCGCCGAGGCCGCGCCGCCGCGGCCGAAGTGCCGCCGAGGCCGAGGCGCCCGCTGAGGCCGAGCCGGCCATCGCGGAGCCACCGAGGGCTGAGCCGCCCGACCAGCCACCGCGGGCGCACTCGCCTCGCGTGAACGACACGGAAGGAAACGCCACCATGGCGAAGCTCAGCACCGACGAGCTGCTTGACGCGTTCAAGGAGATGACCCTGATCGAGCTCTCCGAGTTCGTGAAGAAGTTCGAGGAGACCTTCGAGGTCACCGCCGCCGCTCCGGTCGCGGTCGCGGCGTGGCCCCGGCTGCCGCTGGCGGCGCGCGTGCCGCCGAGGCCGAGGAGGAGAAGGACGAGTTCGACGTCGTCCTCGAGGCCGCCGGCGACAAGAAGATCCAGGTCATCAAGGAGGTGCGCACGCTCACCTCGCTCGGCCTCAAGGAGGCCAAGGACCTGGTCGACGGCGCGCCCAAGCCGGTCCTGGAGAAGGTCAACAAGGAGGCCGCCGAGAAGGCCAAGGCCGCCCTCGAGGGCGCCGGCGCCACCGTCACCCTCAAGTGACGTCGTCGCTCCGGTCACGGGCCGCGCAGGCCACCTGCACCGAGCACCACGCAGACCACCACCTGCAACCGGATCACGCAGCACCAGCACCTGCGACCGGCCCGACAGCGTCATCCGCGGTCGGTCGGGCCTCGGCCCGTCCGCGCCGGTCCGCGTCCGGACGCGCGACGATCGCGGCCGAGCGATCGGACCTCCCGGACGTGGCTGCGGTCGCTGTCACGGCGGGATCGAGGGCCGGACGGCGTGCCAGGTCGTGCGCGCGGTACGTGGCCGGCTGGGCGACGTTCGACGCGTCACGGCGCGCACGGCCGTGGTCCCTTGACGCGCCGGCTACGGGCAGTCATCCTCGACGTGGCTCATACGGCGGGTCGCGCTGCGCGAGGCAGACCCGGCTGCGAGTCTGGTGCGTACAACGGCCGCCGGTTCCAGGAGTGCCCGGTCCGACCCACGAGCATGATCGCGAGGTCCCGGGCGATGACGCCTGCGTGGCGATTGGACATTGCTGCGCGTCGACGGTAGCCTGGCGCTTTGCGCCTGCCCTGTGCCTTACCCGAGGCAAGCCACGGGGCACGCGGCGTGCGCACGTAACGCCCGCAGGCCCGTGGAAGGACCCCTCTTGGCCGCCTCGCGCACCGCGTCCGCTCTCTGGTTCCACCAACCGCACGGCATCCGGCCGTATCTCTTTCGCGCAAGATCCGCGAGCCCCTGGAGGTTCCCAACCTCCTCGGCGCTGCAGACCGAGAGCTTCGACTGGCTCCTCGGCAACGACAAGTGGCAGGCCCGCGTCGCCGCCGCCCTGGCAGGCGGCCGGCAGGACGTTCCCGACCACCTCCGGTCTCGAGGAGATCTTCGAGGAGATCTCCCCGATCGAGGACTTCTCCGGGTCGATGTCGCTGTCGTTCCGGGACCACCGGTTCGAGCCGCCCAAGTACTCGATCGACGAGTGCAAGGAGCGGGACATGACCTACTCGGCCCCGCTGTTCGTCACCGCCGAGTTCATGAACACCACGACCGGTGAGATCAAGAGCCAGACGGTCTTCATGGGCGACTTCCCGCTCATGACCGACCGCGGCACCTTCGTCATCAACGGCACCGAGCGTGTCGTCGTCTCCCAGCTCGTCCGCTCGCCGGGCGTGTACTTCGAGCGCTCGGCGGACAAGACGTCCGACAAGGACGTCTACACCACCAAGATCATCCCCTCCCGGGGCGCCTGGCTCGAGTTCGAGATCGACAAGCGCGACATGGTCGGCGTCCGCATCGACCGCAAGCGCAAGCAGTCCGTCACGGTGCTGCTGAAGGCGCTCGGCTGGACCGAGGCGCAGATCCTCGAGGAGTTCGGCGACGTCGAGTCGATGCGGGCCACCCTCGAGAAGGACCACACCGCCGGCCAGGACGAGGCGCTGCTCGACATCTACCGCAAGCTGCGCCCGGGCGAGCCGCCGACCCGCGAGGCCGCGCAGACGCTGCTCGACAACCTGTACTTCAACCCCAAGCGCTACGACCTGGCCAAGGTCGGCCGCTACAAGATCAACAAGAAGCTCGGTCTGGAGCAGCCGCTCGACTCGGGCACGCTGACCATCGAGGACATCGTCGCGACGATCCGCTTCCTCGTCGACGCTGCACGCCGGCGGCACCGCGATGCCGGGCAAGCGCGGCGGCGAGGCCGTCGAGATCCGGGTCGAGGTCGACGACATCGACCACTTCGGCAACCGGCGCCTGCGCACGGTCGGCGAGCTGATCCAGAACCAGGTCCGCACCGGCCTGTCCCGGATGGAGCGCGTCGTCCGCGAGCGGATGACCACCCAGGACGTCGAGGCGATCACGCCGCAGACGCTGATCAACATCCGCCCGGTCGTCGGCCTCGATCAAGGAGTTCTTCGGCACCTCGCCAGCTGTCGCAGTTCATGGACCAGACCAACCCGCTGGCGGGTCTGACCCACAAGCGCCGGCTGTCGGCGCTGGGCCCCGGCGGTCTGTCCCGGGAGCGGGCCGGCTTCGAGGTCCGCGACGTCCACCCGTCGCACTACGGCCGGATGTGCCCGATCGAGACGCCGGAAGGCCCGAACATCGGCCTGATCGGCTCGCTGTCGACGTACGCGCGGATCAACCCGTTCGGTTTCGTCGAGACGCCGTACCGCAAGGTCGATCGAGCGGCTGTGGTCACCGACGAGATCGACTACCTCACGGCCGACGAGGAGGACGAGTTCGTCATCGCCCAGGCGAACGCGCCGCTGACCGTCGACGGACGCTTCGCCGAGGACCGCGTGCTGGTGCGGCCGCAAGGGCGGCGAGATGGAGCTCGTCGCCGGCCGACGAGGTCGACTACATGGACGTCTCGGCGCGGCAGATGGTCTCGGTCGCGACCGCGATGATCCCGTTCCTCGAGCACGACGACGCCAACCGCGCGCTCATGGGCTCGAACATGCAGCGGCAGGCCGTGCCGCTCGTCCGTGCGGAGGCGCCGCTCGTCGGCACCGGCATGGAGTTCCGGGCGGCCGTGGACGCCGGTGACGTCGTCGTCGCCGAGAAGGCCGGCGTCGTCACCGAGGTCTCGGCGGACGCCGTCACGGCGATGAACGACGACGGCACGCACACGACGTACCGGATCGCGAAGTTCCGCCGCTCCAACCAGGGCACCTCGTACAACCAGCGCGTGCTCGTCGACGAGGGCGACCGGCTCGAGGTCGGCTCGGTCATCGCCGACGGCCCGTCGACCGACGACGGCGAGATGGCGCTCGGCAAGAACCTGCTGGTGGCGTTCATGTCGTGGGAGGGCCACAACTACGAGGACGCGATCATCCTCTCCCAGCGCCTGGTGCAGGACGACGTCCTCTCCTCGATCCACATCGAGGAGCACGAGGTCGACGCCCGGGACACCAAGCTGGGCCCGGAGGAGATCACCCGCGACATCCCGAACGTCGCCGAGGACGTCCTCGCGGACCTCGACGAGCGCGGCATCATCCGGATCGGCGCCGAGGTCGTCCCCGGCGACATCCTCGTCGGCAAGGTGACCCCCAAGGGCGAGACCGAGCTGACCCCGGAGGAGCGCCTGCTGCGCGCGATCTTCGGCGAGAAGGCCCGCGAGGTCCGGGACACCTCGCTGAAGGTGCCGCACGGCGAGTCCGGCACGGTCATCGGCGTCAAGGTCTTCGACCGCGAGGAGGGCGACGAGCTGCCCCCGGGCGTCAACCAGCTGGTCCGGGTCTACGTCGCCCAGAAGCGCAAGATCACCGACGGCGACAAGCTCGCCGGCCGGCACGGCAACAAGGGCGTCATCTCCAAGATCCTGCCCGTCGAGGACATGCCGTTCCTCGCCGACGGCACCGCCGGTCGACGTCGTCCTCAACCCGCTCGGCGTGCCGAGCCGGATGAACGTCGGCCAGGTCCTGGAGACCCACCTCGGCTGGGTCGCCTCGCGCGGCTGGCAGGTCGAGGGCGACCCCGAGTGGGCCACGCGGCTCTCCGGCGAGCGCTCGGCAGGCCCAGCCCGGCACCCGGGTCGGCGTCGCCGGTCTTCGACGGCGTCACGCGAGGAGGAGATCATCGGTCTGCTCGACTCCACCCCCAAGACCCGCGACGGCGTCCGGCTGGTCGACGGCGTCCGGCAAGACGCAGCTGTTCGACGGCCGCACCGGGGAGCCGTTCCCGGAGCCGGTCTCGGTCGGCTACATGTACATCCTCAAGCTGCACCACCTCGTCGACGACAAGATCCACGCCCGCTCGACCGGTCCGTACTCGATGATCACGCAGCAGCCGCTCGGTGGTAAGGCGCAGTTCGGCGGCCAGCGGTTCGGCGAGATGGAGGTGTGGGCCCTCGAGGCCTACGGCGCCTCCTACGCGCTGCAGGAGCTGCTGACGATCAAGTCGGACGACGTGCTCGGCCGGGTCAAGGTCTACGAGGCGATCGTCAAGGGCGAGAACATCCCCGAGCCCGGCATCCCCGAGTCCTTCAAGGTCCTCATCAAGGAGATGCAGTCGCTGTGCCTCAACGTCGAGGTGCTCTCCAGCGACGGCATGGCGATCGAGATGCGCGAGACCGACGAGGACGTGTTCCGGGCCGCCGAGGAGCTCGGCATCGACCTGTCCCGACGCGCCGATGAGGGCGCGAGCAGCGTCGACGAGGTCTGAGCCGCCCGGCTCGCGTGTCGGGCGGGGCGGACGCCGTCCGGCTCGGACACCGCGCAGCGCGGCCCGGCGCCGGTCACGAGCAGTCATCCATCAGTAGTCACCTAGAAGACACCAGCACCACCACGAGAAAGCAGGCAGCGTCTTGCTGGACGTCAACTTCTTCGACGAGCTGCGCATCGGCCTCGCCACCGCCGACGACATCCGTCAGTGGTCGCACGGCGAGGTCAAGAAGCCGGAGACCATCAACTACCGCACGCTCAAGCCGGAGAAGGACGGGCTCTTCTGCGAGAAGATCTTCGGTCCCACCCGGGACTGGGAGTGCTACTGCGGCAAGTACAAGCGGGTCCGCTTCAAGGGCATCATCTGCGAGCGCTGCGGCGTCGAGGTCACCCGCGCCAAGGTGCGTCGTGAGCGGATGGGCCACATCGAGCTGGCCGCCCCGGTCACGCACATCTGGTACTTCAAGGGTGTGCCGAGCCGGCTCGGCTACCTGCTCGACCTCGCGCCGAAGGACCTCGAGAAGGTCATCTACTTCGCCGCCTACATGATCACCTGGGTGGACGACGAGGCGCGGCACCGCGACCTGCCGTCCCTCGAGGCGCAGATCGAGGTCGAGAAGAAGGAGATCGAGAACCGGCGCGACGCCGACATCGACGCCCGCGCCAAGAAGCTCGAGGCCGACCTCGCCGAGCTCGAGGCCGAGGGCGCCAAGGGCGACGTCCGGCGCAAGGTCAAGGAGTCGGCCGAGCGCGAGATGGCGCAGCTGCGCAAGCGCGCGGACGCCGACATCGACCGTCTGCAGCAGGTCTGGGACCGGTTCAAGAACCTCAAGGTCCAGGATCTCGAGGGCGACGAGATCCTCTATCGCGAGATGCGCGACCGGTTCGGCCTGTACTTCGAGGGCGGGATGGGCGCGGCCGCGATCCAGAAGCGGCTGGAGTCCTTCGACCTCGAGGCCGAGGCGGAGAACCTCCGCGAGACGATCCGCACCGGCAAGGGCCAGCGCAAGACCCGTGCCCTCAAGCGGCTCAAGGTCGTCGTCGGCGTTCCTCACGACGCGCAACTCGCCGATGGGCATGGTCCTGGACTGCGTCCCGGTCATCCCGCCGGACCTGCGGCCGATGGTGCAGCTCGACGGCGGCCGGTTCGCGACGTCCGACCTCAACGACCTGTACCGCCGGGTCATCAACCGGAACAACCGGCTCAAGCGGCTGCTCGACCTCGGTGCGCCCGAGATCATCGTGAACAACGAGAAGCGGATGCTGCAGGAGGCCGTCGACGCGCTGTTCGACAACGGCCGCCGCGGACGTCCGGTCACCGGTCCCGGCAACCGGCCGCTGAAGTCGCTGTCCGACATGCTCAAGGGCAAGCAGGGCCGGTTCCGGCAGAACCTGCTCGGCAAGCGCGTGGACTACTCGGGCCGGTCGGTCATCGTCGTCGGCCCGCAGCTCAAGCTGCACCAGTGCGGCCTGCCCAAGCAGATGGCGCTGGAGCTGTTCAAGCCGTTCGTCATGAAGCGGCTGGTCGACCTCAACCACGCGCAGAACATCAAGAGCGCCAAGCGGATGGTCGAGCGCGCCCGGCCCGTCGTCTGGGACGTGCTCGAGGAGGTCATCTCCGAGCACCCCGTGCTGCTCAACCGGGCGCCGACGCTGCACCGGCTCGGCATCCAGGCGTTCGAGCCGCAGCTCGTCGAGGGCAAGGCGATCCAGATCCACCCGCTCGTCTGCACCGCGTTCAACGCGGACTTCGACGGCGACCAGATGGCGGTGCACCTGCCGTTGTCGGCCGAGGCACAGGCCGAGGCCCGGATCCTCATGCTGTCGAGCAACAACATCCTCAAGCCGGCGGACGGCCGGCCGGTGACCATGCCGACCCAGGACATGATCATCGGCCTGTTCCACCTCACCTCTGTCAAGTCGGGCGTGGTCGGCGAGGGGCGGGCCTTCGGCTCGGTCGCCGAGGCGATCATGGCCTTGGACGCCAAGGATCTCGACCTCCAGGCGAAGGCTCGGATCCGGATCGCCGGCGTGGTCCCGCCGCCCGGCTGGACCGCACCGGAGGGCTGGGAGGCCGGCGACCCGATCGTGCTCGAGACGAGCCTCGGACGGGCGCTGTTCAACGAGACCCTGCCGCCGGACTACGTCTTCGTCGACACCGAGGTCGACAAGAAGGAGCTCTCGCGGATCGTCAACGACCTCGCCGAGCGCTACCCGAAGGTCGCGGTCGCGGCGACCCTCGACGCGCTCAAGGAGGCCGGGTTCCACTGGGCGACCCGCTCGGGCGTCACGGTCTCGATCTCCGACGTCGTCACCCCGCCGCGCAAGCAGGAGATCCTCGAGCGCTACGAGGTCAAGGCGGAGAAGGTCCAGGGCCAGTACGAGAAGGGCCTCATCACCGACGACGAGCGCCGTCAGGAGCTCATCGAGATCTGGACCCAGGCCACGAACGAGGTCGCCAAGGAGATGGAGGGCAACCTCCCGAAGGACAACGCCATCTACAAGATGGTCTCCTCCGGCGCCCGTGGTAACTGGATGCAGATGCGCCAGATCGCCGGTATGCGCGGCCTCGTCGCCAACCCCAAGGGCGAGATCATCCCGCGCCCGATCAAGGCGAACTTCCGCGAGGGCCTCACCGTGCTGGAGTTCTTCATCTCCACCCACGGTGCCCGTAAGGGTCTGGCCGACACGGCGCTGCGGACGGCGGACTCCGGCTACCTGACGCGTCGTCTCGTCGACGTCGCGCAGGACGTCATCATCCGCGAGGACGACTGCGGCACCGAGCGTGGCCTCATGATGCCGATCGCGGTGGACACCGCGGACGGCGGCATCCGTCGGCACGACGACGTCGAGACGAGTGTGTACTCGCGCTCGTCGGCGGAGGACGTCGTCGTCGACGGCGAGGTCCTGCTGCCGGCCAACACCGACCTGGGCGACGTCAACATCAACGCCCTGGTGCAGCGCGGGGTCAAGCACATCAAGGTCCGCTCGGTCCTGACCTGCGAGTCGAAGGTCGGCACGTGTGCCCGCTGCTACGGGCGATCTCTCGCGGCGGGCAAGCTCGTCGACATCGGCGAGGCGGTCGGCATCATCGCCGCCCAGTCGATCGGTGAGCCGGGCACCCAGCTGACGATGCGGACCTTCCACACCGGTGGGGTCTCGCAGGACGGCGGTGACATCACCCACGGTCTGCCGCGTGTCCAGGAGCTCTTCGAGGCGCGCACGCCGAAGGGTGTCGCCCCGATCTCCGAGGCGGCCGGCCGGGTCCGGATCGATGACACCGACCGTTCGCGCAAGCTCGTCGTCGTCCCGGACGACGGCTCGGAGGAGATCGCCTACCCGATCTCCCGGCGCGCGCGCCTCATCGTCGAGGACGGCGGTCGCGTGGAGGTCGGCCAGCAGCTCGTCCAGGGAGCGGTGGACCCCAAGCAGGTTCTGCGCATCCTCGGGCCGCGGGCCGTCCAGGTGCACCTCGTGGACGCGGTCCAGGAGGTCTACCGGAGCCAGGGCGTGTCGATCCACGACAAGCACATCGAGGTCATCGTCCGCCAGATGCTCAAGCGGGTGACGATCATCGAGTCCGGGGACGCCGAGCTGCTGCCCGGCGAGCTCGTCGAGCGCGCGCGCTTCGAGGAGGAGAACCGGCGGGTCGTCGCCGAGGGCGGCACCCCGGCCTCGGGCCGGCCGGAGCTCATGGGCATCACGAAGGCGTCGCTCGCGACGGAGTCGTGGCTGTCTGCCGCGTCGTTCCAGGAGACGACCCGGGTCCTCACCGATGCCGCGATCAACGGCAAGAGCGACCCGCTGCTCGGGCTCAAGGAGAACGTCATCATCGGCAAGCTCATCCCGGCCGGCACGGGGCTGCCCCGCTACCGGAACATCCGGGTCGAGCCCACCGAGGAGGCGAAGGCCGCGATGTACACGATGCCGGGCTACGAGGAGGTCGACTACGGCCACTTCGGTACCGGCAGCGGTGCGGCGGTCCCGCTCGAGGAGTTCGACCTCGGCCGCTACGACCGCTGACGCGGTCGCGGCGTCCGGACGACGGTGACGGACGGCGTCCCGGTGCGGCTCGCACGAGCCGTGCCGGACGCCCGTCCGGCCGGGTCGGGACACGAGTGGCCCGTTTTGACGCTCGCTGCGCCAGACGGGTAGCCTCGACATCCGTGCCTGGGTCTCCCCGGGCCTTCCCGGCTGCCCGGGGCGGTCGCTGAGCAGCAGCTCGGCGACTCGTGGCGGCAGGGTGCGCGATCTCCACCCAACCCTTCGGGGACCGGGCCGGAGCGAGTGCGGACGGCGCGACACACCCGACCCCGGGGGTCGGGGGTGTGTGCGGCCGCCGGGGACGAGCAACCGCCCAAGTGAAGATCGAACGAAGCGGCACCCACGCCGTACGGCCCGACCGGGCGACGCGCAGGGGTGCGACCACGGGGTGCGGCGGCCGTCGCGCCACCGCAGAACGACGAGCGCAGGCTCGAGACGAAGAGAGAGTTCGGAGAACCGGTGCCCACGATCCAGCAGCTGGTCCGCAAGGGCCGCCAGGACAAGGTCGGCAAGACGAAGACGCCGGCCCTCAAGGGGAGCCCCCAGCGGCGCGGCGTGTGCACCCGCGTCTACACGACGACGCCGAAGAAGCCGAACTCGGCGCTGCGCAAGGTGGCGCGTGTCCGGCTGACCAGCCAGATCGAGGTCACGGCTTACATCCCGGGCGTCGGCCACAACCTCCAGGAGCACTCGATCGTGCTCGTCCGCGGCGGCCGGGTGAAGGACCTCCCCGGCGTCCGCTACAAGATCATCCGTGGCTCGCTCGACACCCAGGGCGTGAAGAACCGCAAGCAGGCGCGCAGCCGCTACGGCGCGAAGAAGGAGAAGAGCTGACATGCCCCGCAAGGGTCCGGCCCCGAAGCGGCCGCTCATCGTCGACCCGGTCTACGGGTCCCCGCTGGTGAGCCAGCTCGTCAACAAGGTCCTCCTCGCCGGCAAGAAGTCCGTCGCGGAGCGGATCGTCTACGACGCGCTCGAGGGCTGCCGGGAGAAGACCGGGACCGACCCGGTCATCACGCTCAAGCGAGCGCTCGACAATGTCAAGCCGAGCATCGAGGTCAAGAGCCGGCGGGTCGGCGGCGCGACCTACCAGGTGCCGATCGAGGTCAAGGCCGGCCGCTCGACGACCCTCGCGCTTCGCTGGCTCGTCGGGTACTCCCGAGCCCGGCGCGAGAAGACCATGACCGACCGGCTCATGAACGAGATCCTCGACGCGAGCAACGGCCTGGGTGCGGCGGTCAAGCGTCGCGAGGACACCCACAAGATGGCCGAGTCCAACAAGGCGTTCGCGCACTACCGCTGGTGACGGTGTCGGCACGGGAGACCCCCGCGCCGCAGTGGCCGGCGGCACACGACTTCCGAACGAGGCGAGGCAGAGTTCCGTGGCACTCGACGTGCTCACCGACCTGAAGAAGGTCCGCAACATCGGCATCATGGCCCACATCGATGCCGGCAAGACCACGACCACCGAGCGGATCCTGTTCTACACCGGGATCAACTACAAGATCGGTGAGGTCCACGACGGCGCGGCCACGATGGACTGGATGGAGCAGGAACAGGAGCGCGGCATCACGATCACGTCCGCCGCGACGACATGCTTCTGGCAGGGCACCCAGATCAACATCATCGACACCCCCGGCCACGTCGACTTCACCGTCGAGGTGGAGCGCTCGCTGCGCGTCCTCGACGGCGCCGTCGCCGTCTTCGACGGCAAGGAGGGCGTGGAGCCGCAGTCGGAGACCGTGTGGCGGCAGGCGGACAAGTACAACGTCCCGCGGATCTGCTTCGTCAACAAGATGGACAAGCTCGGCGCGGACTTCTACTTCACCGTCCGCACCATCAAGGAGCGCCTCGGCGCGGAGCCGCTGCCGATCCAGCTGCCGATCGGCGCGGAGTCCGAGTTCGTCGGCGTCATCGACCTGGTCTACAACCGCGCGCTCACCTGGCGCGGCGACACGAAGATGGGCGAGGACTACTCGATCGAGGAGGTCCCCGCGGACCTCGCCGAGCAGGTCGCGCAGTACCGCCACCAGCTCGTGGAGCGGGTCGCCGAGACCGACGAGGTGCTGCTCGAGAAGTACCTCGGCGGCGAGGAGCTCACGCCGGAGGAGATCAAGGGCGCCATCCGCACGATGGTCATCGCCGGCGAGATCTACCCGGTGCTGTGCGGCTCGGCATTCAAGAACAAGGGCGTCCAGCCGATGCTCGACGCCGTCCTGGACTACCTGCCGTCGCCGCTCGACGTCCCCGCCGTCG
Source organism: uncultured Actinomycetota bacterium (assembly GCA_963750565.1). GTDB lineage: Bacteria > Actinomycetota > Actinomycetes > Actinomycetales > Kineosporiaceae > R-H-3. Next base: position 420,783 of record CAVVRA010000007.1, read on the forward strand.
AGGGTCACAAGGTCGGCGACGACGAGACGGTCCTCACCCGGCGGCCGTCCGCGGACGAGCCGTTCTCGGCGCTGGCGTTCAAGGTCATGACGCACCCGTTCTTCGGCCGGCTCACCTACGTGCGGGTCTACTCCGGCAAGGTCTCCACCGGTGCCCAGATCGTCAACTCGACGAAGGGCAAGAAGGAGCGTGTCGGCAAGCTCTTCCAGATGCACGCGAACAAGGAGAACCCGGTCGACACCGCGAGCGCCGGGCACATCTACGCGATGATCGGGCTCAAGGACACGACGACCGGCGACACCCTGTGCGACCCGGCCCAGCAGATCGTCCTGGAGTCGATGACCTTTCCCGAGCCGGTCATCAACGTCGCCATCGAGCCGAGGACCAAGGGCGACCAGGAGAAGCTCGGCACCGCCATCCAGAAGCTCGCCGAGGAGGACCCGACCTTCCAGGTCGAGCTCGACGAGGAGACCGGCCAGACGATCATCAAGGGGATGGGCGAGCTCCACCTCGACATCCTCGTCGACCGCATGCGCCGCGAGTTCAAGGTCGAGGCGAACGTCGGCAAGCCGCAGGTCGCCTACCGTGAGACGATCCGCAGGCCGGTGGAGAAGTACGACTACACCCACAAGAAGCAGACCGGTGGGTCGGGTCAGTACGCCAAGATCCAGTTCAAGATCGAGCCGATCGACACCTCCGAGGGCACGTTCTACGAGTTCGAGAACAAGGTGACCGGCGGTCGGGTCCCGCGCGAGTACATCCCGAGCGTGGACCAGGGCTTCCAGGACGCGATGCAGTACGGCGTCCTCGCGGGCTACCCGCTCGTCGGCGTCAAGGCGACGCTCCTCGACGGTGCGTCGCACGACGTCGACTCCTCCGAGCTCGCGTTCAAGATCGCCGGCTCGATGGGCTTCAAGGAGGCGGCGCGGCGGGCCGAGCCGGTCCTGCTCGAGCCGATCATGGCCGTCGAGGTCCGCACGCCCGAGGAGTACATGGGCGAGGTCATCGGTGACCTCAACTCCCGCCGTGGTCACATCCAGGCCATGGAGGACGTCAGCGGCGCCAAGGTCGTCCGGGCCCTGGTCCCGCTGTCGGAGATGTTCGGGTACGTGGGTGACCTGCGGAGCAAGACCCAGGGTCGTGCCGTGTACACGATGCAGTTCGACTCGTACGCCGAGGTCCCGCGCAACGTGGCCGAGGAGATCGTCAAGAAGGCCCGGGGCGAGTGAGTCGCACGCTCACGCCCGCCGGGAGGATCGGTCAGCGCGGTCGTCCCGTGTCGGGAGCGACCAGGGAGGCCGGCACCACCTAGCGTCATCACGACAGACCGTCAGGCAGCACCACAACCCACAGTCCGACAGGAGGACCACCGTGGCGAAGGCGAAGTTCGAGCGGACTAAGCCGCACGTCAACATCGGCACCATCGGTCACATCGACCACGGGAAGACGACGCTCACCGCGGCGATCACCAAGGTGCTGCACGACAAGTACCCCGACCTGAACCCCTTCACGCCGTTCGACCAGATCGACAAGGCACCGGAGGAGCGGCAGCGCGGTATCACGATCTCGATCGCGCACGTCGAGTACCAGACCGCGGCGCGTCACTACGCGCACGTCGACTGCCCCGGCCACGCCGACTACATCAAGAACATGATCACCGGCGCGGCCCAGATGGACGGCGCGATCCTCGTGGTCGCGGCGACCGACGGCCCGATGCCGCAGACGAAGGAGCACGTCCTCCTGGCCCGCCAGGTCGGCGTCCCCTACATCGTCGTGGCGCTCAACAAGGCCGACATGGTCGACGACGAGGAGATCCTCGAGCTCGTCGAGATGGAGGTCCGGGAGCTTCTTTCGCTGCTACGAGTTCCCCGGCGACGACCTGCCGGTCGTCCGGGTGTCGGCGCTCAAGGCGCTCGAGGGCGACCCGGAGTGGAGCGCGAAGCTCATGGAGCTCATGGACGCGGTCGACACCGCGATCCCGGAGCCGCGTGCGCGAGACCGACAAGCCGTTCCTCATGCCGATCGAGGACGTCTTCACGATCACCGGTCGAGGCACCGTCGTCACCGGCAAGGTGGACCGGGGCGTCCTCAAGGTCAACGAGACCGTCGAGATCGTCGGCATCAAGGAGAAGTCGACGACGACGACCGTCACCGGCATCGAGATGTTCCGCAAGCTGCTCGACGAGGCGCAGGCGGGCGAGAACGTCGGCCTGCTGCTCCGCGGCATCAAGCGCGAGGACGTCGAGCGCGGCCAGGTCGTCGTGCAAGCCGGGCTCGATCACCCCGCACACCGAGTTCGAGGCGAACGTCTACATCCTCTCCAAGGACGAGGGTGGCCGGCACACGCCGTTCTACGACAACTACCGTCCGCAGTTCTACTTCCGGACGACGGACGTCACCGGCGTGGTGCACCTCCCCGAGGGCACCGAGATGGTCATGCCGGGCGACAACACCGAGATGCGGGTCGAGATGATCCAGCCGATCGCGATGGAGGAGGGCCTCAAGTTCGCGATCCGCGAGGGCGGCCGCACCGTCGGCGCCGGCCGGGTCACCAAGATCCTCAAGTGATTGACGGGCCGCCGCCCACCCCGAGCGGGTTGGCGGCGGCCCGCCGCACGCCCGGGCACCGGGCCTGCCCGCGCAGTCTTCCCGGCATGATCATGGCACTCGCCGCGACCGTGCCGGGTATGCGGCAGGACCGGTCGCGCAGGACCCACCCGCCGTGTCGACAGCGGGTCGGCGCGTCAGGGCGGATTCGCCAACGGCTGTCCGTGTCTGGCACACTGTTCAGGTTGTTCGGTGCGCTGTGGTCCTGTGACCTGCGCGCCGCCGTCCGGCAGACAGCCGGGACGACGACCACCTCGAGAGCGGGGCGCCTCCGGGCGCCGGGGGACGTCCGCGCGGAACGCGCGACACGCCCGACCTCGGGGGTCGGCGGACCGGAGCACCGGCGACCGCGAGGAACCCGTGACGAGCAGCACCGGATCGAAGAGAGAGAGCACAGCGAAGCCATGGCGGGACAGAAGATCCGCATCCGGCTGAAGGCCTACGACCACGAGGTCATCGACAGCTCGGCGCGCAAGATCGTCGACACGGTGGTCCGGACCGGTGCGTCGCGTGGCCGGCCCGGTGCCGCTGCCGACGGAGAAGAACGTGTTCTGCGTGATCCGTTCTCCGCACAAGTACAAGGACAGCCGCGAGCACTTCGAGATGCGCACGCACAAGCGGCTCATCGACATCATCAACCCCACGCCGAAGACGGTCGACTCGCTGATGCGACTCGACCTGCCGGCCGGGGTCGACATCGAGATCAAGCTCTGAGGGACCTGCGATGACCATGACAGATCAGCACCGTCAAGGGCGCTGCTGGGCGCCAAGCTCGGCATGACCCAGGTCTGGGACGCCGACAACCGGCTCGTGCCGGTCACCGTCGTCCAGGCCGGGCCGTGCGTGGTGACCCAGGTGCGCACCGCGGGCAACGACGGCTACGACGCCGTCCAGATCGCCTTCGGCGCGATCGACCCGCGCAAGGTGAACAAGCCCGATGTCCGGGCCACTTCGAGAAGGCCGGCGTGACCCCGCGCCGCCACCTCGTCGAGCTGCGGACCGCCGACGCCGGCGAGTACGAGCCCGGCCAGGAGGTCACCGCCGACGTCGTTCGAGGCCGGCCAGATCGTCGACGTCGTCGGCCGGACCAAGGGCAAGGGCACCGCCGGCGTCATGAAGCGTCACGGCTTCAAGGGCCTCGGCGCCTCGCACGGTACCCAGCGCAAGCACCGCTCGCCGGGCTCGATCGGCGCCTGCGCGACCCCGGGCCGCGTCTTCAAGGGCGTGCGGATGGCAGGCCGGATGGGCGCCGTCCGCCAGACCACCCAGAACCTGACCGTGCACGCGGTCGACGCCGAGCGCGGGCTGCTCCTGATCAAGGGCGCGGTCCCCGGGCCCAAGGGCGCCGTCGTCCTGGTCAAGACCGCCGCGAAGGGGGCCTGACGCCATGGCCACACCGATCGACGTGACTCGACGCCGACGGGCAAGAAGGCCGGCACGGCCGACCTGCCCGACGACGTCTTCGACGTCCAGACGAACGTGCCGCTGATCCACCAGGTCGTGGTCGCCCAGCTCGCCGCCGCGCGGCAGGGCACGCACGACACCAAGACCCGCGGCGAGGTCCGCGGCGGCGGCAGGAAGCCGTACAAGCAGAAGGGCACCGGCCGCGCCCGCCAGGGCTCGACCCGGGCGCCGCAGTTCACCGGCGGTGGCGTCGTCCACGGCCCGACGCCGCGCGACTACGCCCAGCGGACGCCGAAGAAGATGAAGGCCGCCGCGCTGCGCGGGGCGCTGTCCGACCGGGCCCGGCACGGCCGGGTGCACGTGGTCAGCGCGCTGGTCGAGGGCGAGACGTCCCGTCGACGAAGACGGCGGTCGCGGCGCTGGCCACGGTCGTCCGAGCGCAAGAACCTGCTCGTGGTCGTCGAGCGGGCCGACGACGTCACCTGGAAGAGCCTGCGGAACGTGCGAGCGGGTGCACGTCCTCGTGCCCGGACCAGCTGAACACCTACGACGTGCTCGTGCAGCGACGACGTCGTGTTCACCGCCGGGGCGCTCGGCGGCCTTCCTGGCCGGCCCGGCGACGGGCAAGCGGCGCCAAGGCCGTGGCGGCCGACGACGCCAGTACCGAGGAGGCCGACCGGTGAGCGCCATCGGCAACGTCCACAAGGACCCGCGCGACATCCTGCTCGCGCCCGGTCGTCTCGGAGAAGAGCTACGGGCTGCTCGACGAGGGCAAGTACACGTTCGTCGTCGACCCGCGGGCGAACAAGACCGAGATCAAGATCGCCGTCGAGCAGGTCTTCGGCGTCAAGGTCGCCTCGGTGAACACGCTCAACCGTCAGGGCAAGCGGCGCCGCACCCGCTTCGGGATCGGCAAGCGCAAGGACACCAAGCGCGCGATCGTCACGCTCAAGGACGGGACCATCGACATCTTCGGCGGGCCGGTCGCCTGACGGCGGCGGATCCGATAGCTGGAAGATCTGACGCGAGGACTGAAGGCAATGGGAATCCGTAAGTACAAGCCGACGACGCCGGGCCGCCGCGGCTCAGCCGTCGCCGACTTCGTCGAGATCACCCGGACCGAGCCGGAGAAGTCGCTGGTCCGCCCGCTGTCGAAGAACGGCGGCCGCAACAACGCCGGGCGCGTCACCACCCGGCACCAGGGCGGCGGCCACAAGCGGGCGTACCGGGTGATCGACTTCCGTCGGCACGACAAGGACGGCGTGCCGGCGAAGGTCGCGCACATCGAGTACGACCCGAACCGCACCGCGCGGATCGCGCTGCTGCACTACGCGGACGGCGAGAAGCGCTACATCCTCGCGCCGAACAAGCTGTCGCAGGGCGACCGGATCGAGAACGGCCCGGGCGCCGACATCAAGCCGGGCAACAGCCTGCCGCTGCGCAACATCCCGGTCGGCACCGTCGTCCACGCGATCGAGCTGCGGCCCGGCGGCGGCGCCAAGATCGCCCGGTCCGCCGGTGCCGTCGGTGCAGCTGGTCGCCAAGGACGGGCCGTACGCCCAGCTGCGGATGCCGTCCGGCGAGATCCGCAACGTCGACGTGCGCTGCCGCGCGACCGTCGGCGAGGTCGGCAACGCCGAGCAGTCGAACATCAACTGGGGCAAGGCCGGCCGGATGCGCTGGAAGGGCAAGCGCCCGACCGTCCGTGGTGTCGCGATGAACCCGATCGACCACCCGCACGGTGGTGGTGAGGGCAAGACCTCGGGTGGCCGTCACCCGGTCAGCCCGTGGGGTCAGCCCGAGGGCCGCACCCGCCGTCCGAACAAGGCGAGCGACAAGCTCATCGTCCGTCGCCGTCGTACCGGCAAGAAGCGCTGATAGGAGCCCAGAGCCATGCCTCGCAGCCTGAAGAAGGGCCCCTTCGTCGACGACCACCTCGCGAAGAAGGTGGACGTCCAGAACGAGAAGGGGACCAAGAACGTCATCAAGACCTGGTCCCGCCGCTCGATGATCGTGCCCGACATGCTCGGGCCACACCCTCGCGGTGCACGACGGCCGCAAGCACGTCCCGGTCTTCGTCACCGAGTCGATGATCGGCCACAAGCTGGGGGAGTTCGCTCCGACCCGCACGTTCCGCGGCCACGAGAAGGACGACCGCAAGGGCCGCCGCCGCTGACGCGGCGACGCACCGGTCGGAGACAGACGACCTCCAGTGACAGAAGGCAAGGGACAGCGATGGAAGCCAAGGCGCAGGCGCGGTACGTCCGCGTCACGCCCATGAAGGCCCGCCGCGTCGTGGACCTCATCCGTGGCAAGCAGGCCCAGCGAGGCGCTCGCGGTGCTGCGAGTTCGCGCCGCAGGCGGCGAGCGAGCCGGTGCGCAAGGTCGTGCAGAGCGCGATCGCGAACGCCCGGGTGAAGGCCGACCAGGCGTCGGAGCCGTTCGACGAGCGCGCGCTCGTCGTCCAGGCCGCGTACGTCGACGAGGGCCCGACGATGAAGCGGTTCCGGCCGCGCGCCCAGGGCCGCGCCTACCGGATCAACAAGCGCACCAGCCACATCACGGTCGTGGTCGCCCCGCGGCCGCGCCAAGTCCGCCGCCGCGGCCGACGCCGGCGGCGCAAGTCCAGCACGAAGGGGAGGACCCGCTAGTGGGGCAGAAGGTCAACCCGCACGGGTTCCGCCTGGGCATCACCACCGACCACAAGAGCCGGTGGTTCGCCGACAGCACCAAGGCCGGTCAGCGGTACCGCGACTACGTCAAGGAGGACGTCGCGATCCGCAAGCTCATGTCCAAGGGCATGGAGCGCGCCGGGCATCAGCCAGGTCGAGATCGAGCGCACCCGGGACCGGGTCCGCGTCGACATCCACACCGCCCGGCCGGGCATCGTCATCGGTCGCCGCGGCGCGGAGGCCGACCGGATCCGCGGCGAGCTGGAGAAGCTCACCGGCAAGCAGGTGCAGCTGAACATCCTCGAGGTGAAGAACCCCGAGGTCGACGCCCAGCTGGTCGCCCAGGGCATCGCCGAGCAGCTGGCCAGCCGGGTCTCGTTCCGGCGCGCGATGCGCAAGGGCATGCAGTCCTCGCTGCGCGCCGGCGCCAAGGGCATCCGGGTGCAGTGCTCCGGGCCGCCTCGGCGGCGCCGAGATGAGCCGGTCGGAGTTCTACCGCGAGGGCCGGGTGCCGCTGCACACGCTGCGCGCGAACATCGACTACGGCTTCTACGAGGCCCGCACCACCTTCGGCCGGATCGGCGTCAAGGTGTGGATCTACAAGGGCGACATGACCAGCCGGGAGCTCGCCCGCGAGCAGGCGGCCGCGCCGCGCGCGCCGCGCCGCGAGGGCGGCCGCGGCGACGGTCCGCGCGGCGACCGCGCGTCGCGGCCGCCGCGTCGTCGTCCGGCCGAGCACGCCGGGCCAGGACGCGGCGGCTCGCGCGTCGCGGCCGCGCCGCGCCGGCCAGCCCGAGGCCGTCGGCCGCCGGCCGAGCAGCACCAGGGAACGGAGGCCTGAGCCGTGCTCATCCCCCGTCGGGTCAAGCACCGCAAGCAGCACCACCCGGACCGTCACGGCGCCGCCAAGGGCGGCACCGCGGTGACGTTCGGCGAGTGGGGCATCCAGGCCCTGGAGCCCGCGTACGTGACGAACCGGCAGATCGAGTCCGCCCGTATCGCCATCACCCGGCACATCCGCGTGGCGGCAAGGTCTGGATCAACATCTACCCCGACCGCCCGCTGACGAAGAAGCCGGCCGAGACCCGGATGGGTTCCGGCAAGGGCTCGCCCGAGTGGTGGGTCGCGAACGTCAAGCCCGGCCGAGTGATGTTCGAGCTGTCGTTCCCCAACGAGAAGGTGGCCCGGGAGGCGCTCACCCGCGCGATCCACAAGCTGCCGATGAAGTGCCGGATCGTCCGGCGCGAGGGCGGTGACGTCGTGATGGCAGTCGGCTCGAAGGACCTGGCTCCGGCGAAGCTGCGGGCCTTCGACGACGAGCGTCTCGTCGAGGAGCTGCGCAAGGCCAAGGAGGAGCTGTTCAACCTGCGGTTCCAGTCGGCCACCGGCCAGCTGGAGAGCCACGGCCGGCTGCGCGCCGTCCGCCGGGACATCGCCCGGATCTACACGATCATGCGCGAGCGCGAGCTCGGCATCACCGACCGGGCCGCAGGCGTGAGCGAGACGAGCGAGAAGGCGGCAGTGAGCCAGACCAGCGAGAGCACGGCGAGCGTCCCGCGCGGGTACCGCAAGACCCGGCGCGGCTACGTCGTCAGCGACAAGATGGACAAGACCGTCGTGGTCGAGGTCGAGGACCGGGTCAAGCACCCGCTCTACGGCAAGGTCATGCGCCGCGTACGCAGCAAGGTCAAGGTGCACGACGAGCAGAACACTGCCGGCGTCGGCGACCTCGTCCTGATCATGGAGACCCGGCCGCTGTCGGCGACCAAGCGCTGGCGCGTGGTCGAGGTCCTCGAGAGGGCCAAGTAGCACCGGTCGGGGCGTCGGCCCGGGACCGGGCCGCGCGGGTACCGCAAGGCAGTACGTCAGTTCCGCAAGGCTCCCATCGGAGAACCGGCGCGACGACAGGAGTTCAGAAGTGATCCAGCAGGAGTCGCGACTGCGCGTCGCCGACAACACGGGTGCCAAGGAGATCCTCTGCATCCGCGTTCTCGGCGGTTCCGGTCGTCGCTACGCCGGCATCGGTGACGTCATCGTCGCGACCGTCAAGGACGCGATCCCGGGCGGCAACGTCAAGAAGGGCGACGTCGTCAAGGCGGTCGTCGTCCGCACCGTCAAGGAGCGCCGTCGCCCGGACGGTTCCTACATCCGCTTCGACGAGAACGCAGCCGTGATCCTGCGGAACGACGGCGACCCCCGCGGCACCCGCATCTTCGGCCCGGTGGGCCGCGAGCTGCGCGAGAAGAAGTTCATGAAGATCATCTCGCTCGCTCCGGAGGTGCTCTGACATGGCGAAGATGCGCATCAAGAAGGGCGACACCGTCCAGGTGATCTCCGGGCCCAAGGAGAACAAGGGCAAGCAGGGCAAGGTCATCGCGGTCTACCCGGACACCGACCGGGTGCTCGTCGAGGGCGTCAACCGGATCAAGAAGCACACCAAGGTCGGGCACAGCCGGCCGCGGCGCGAAGACCGGCGGCATCGTCACCACCGAGGCCACCGATCCACGTCAGCAACGTGATGCTGGTGGACCCAGAGACGAAGAAGCCGACCCGCGTCGGCATCCGCGACCGAGACCGTCGAGCGCGACGGCCGCACGAGGACCGTGCGGGTCCGCGTCGCCAAGCGCTCGGGTAAGGACATCTGAGATGACCGACACGATCGACATCCGTCGACGCCGACCGGCACCAGGTGCCCCGCGGCTCAAGACGCGTTACCGCGAGGAGATCGCCCCGGCGCTGCGGGAGGAGTTCTCGTACGGCAACGTCATGCAGATCCCCGGTCTGGTGAAGATCGTCGTGAACATGGGCGTCGGCGAGGCGGCCCGCGACTCCAAGCTCATCGAGGGCGCGATCCGCGACCTGGCCGCGATCAGCGGCCAGAAGCCGCAGGTCACCAAGGCCCGCAAGTCCATCGCCCAGTTCAAGCTGCGCGAGGGCATGCCGATCGGCGCCCACGTCGACGCTGCGCGGCGACCGGATGTGGGAGTTCCTCGACCGGCTGCCTGTCGGTCGCCCTGCCCGCGGATCCGTGACTTCCGCGGCCTGTCGCCCAAGCAGTTCGACGGGCGCGGCAACTACACCTTCGGTCTCACCGAGCAGTCGATGTTCCACGAGATCGACCAGGACCGGATCGACCGGGTCCGCGGCATGGACATCACCGTCGTGACGACCGCGACGACGGACGACGAGGGGCGGGCGCTGCTGCGCCACCTCGGCTTCCCTTTCAAGGAGAACTGACGTGGCCAAGACCGCTCTGATCAACAAGGCCAACCGGCACGCCGAAGTTCGCGCGTCCGCGCCTACACCCGCTGCCAGCGGTGCGGGCGGCCGCACTCGGTCTACCGCAAGTTCGGCCTCTGCCGGATCTGCCTGCGCGAGATGGCGCACCGCGGCGAGCTGCCCGGGCGTGACGAAGAGCAGCTGGTGAGCGACGATGGCCACCCTCGAGCTGGTTCCGCTGCGGTCGACGCTCCCCACCGGCCGGATGACGCTGCGGCACGCGTGCCGGCATTCAACCCGTGTCCGTCGTCGAGCCGCCGTTCGACGAGGACCTCCTGAGCCACTACGCCGCAGGTCGCCGTCGAGCGACGTCGGACGGCGAAACCGCGGCGAGGAAGGGCGGAGAAGCCCGATGACCATGACCGACCCGATCGCAGACATGCTCACCCGTCTGCGCAACGCGAACTCGGCGTACCACGACACCGTGCGCATGCCGTACAGCAAGCTCAAGGCGCACGTCGCCGAGATCCTCCAGCAGGAGGGCTACATCGCGTCCTGGAGCGTCGACGGACGCCGAGGTCGGCAAGACGCTGACGATCGTGCTCAAGTACGGCCCCAACCGGGAGCGCTCGATCGCCGGTGTCCGGCGCATCAGCAAGCCCGGGCTGCGCGTCTACGCGAAGTCGACGAACCTGCCGCGGGTGCTCGGCGGGCTCGGCGTCGCGATCCTCTCGACGTCGTCGGGCCTGCTCACCGACCGGCAGGCGAACAAGAAGGGCGTGGGTGGGGAAGTCCTCGCCTACGTCTGGTGACGGGGGAGGAGAGGCATGTCCCGCATCGGCAAGCTGCCCATCCCGGTCCCGGCCGGCGTCGACGTCGAGATCGACGGCCGTGACGTGACCGTCAAGGGCCCCAAGGGCACGCTGTCGCACCAGGTCGCCGGCGCGCATCGTCGTGGGCCAGGAGGACGGCACCGTCGTACGTCACCCGGGGGGACGACGAGCGCAGGACCCGCGAGCTGCACGGCCTGACCCGCACGCTCATCGCGAACATGGTCATCGGCGTGACCCAGGGCTACGAGAAGAGGCTCGAGATCGTCGGCACCGGGTACCGCGTCGTCGCCAAGGGCTCCAACCTCGAGTTCGCCCTCGGCTACAGCCACCCGATCACCGTCGAGCCGCCGTCCGGGCGTGACCTTCACGGTCGAGGCGCCGACGCGGTTCGTCGGTGTCCGGCATCGACAAGCAGCAGGTCGGCGAGGTGGCGGCCAACCTGCGCAAGCTGCGCAAGCCCGACCCGTACAAGGGCAAGGGCGTCCGCTACGCCGGCGAGCAGATCAAGCGCAAGGTCGGGAAGGCTGGGAAGAAGTAATGGCAGTCGGTCTCAAGCGCAGCGGCGGCGGCGCGGGCAAGGGCGCCGTCGCGGCCCGGGCCCGCCGGCACGTCCGCGTGCGCAAGAACGTCGTCGGCACGACCGAGCGTCCGCGCCTGGTCGTCACCCGGTCGACGCGCCACGTGTTCGTCCAGGTCGTCGACGACTCAGTCGGCAGGACGCTCGCTTCGGCGTCGACCATGGAGGCGGACCTGCGCGCGCTCGAGGGCGACAAGACGGCCAAGGCCAAGCGGGTCGGCGAGCTGGTCGCCGCAGCGGGCCAAGTCCGCGGGCGTCGAGTCGGTCGTCTTCGACCGGGCCGGCAACAAGTACCACGGCCGCGTCGCCGCCGTCGCCGACGGTGCCCGCGAGGGCGGTCTGGCGCTGTGACGGGTACGGCAACGACGCGTGCTACGGCACGGACCGCAGTGAACGAGCGAGAGAGAAGGAACGTCTGATGGCTGGACCCCAGCGCCGAGGCGGAGGCACCGGAGCCGGTGGCACCGGCGACGGACTCCGGCCGCCGCGACCGCCGCGACCGGGACAACCGGCGCGAGCGCGACGGCGGTGCGGAGAAGACCGCGTTCGTCGAGCGCGTCGTCACGATCAACCGCGTGGCCAAGGTCGTCAAGGGCGGTCGCCGCTTCAGCTTCACCGCGCTCGTCGTGGTGGGCGACGGTGACGGCACCGTCGGCGTCGGCTACGGCAAGGCCAAGGAGGTGCCCGCGGCGATCGCCAAGGGCGTCGAGGAGGCCAAGAAGCACTTCTTCAAGGTGCCGCGCATCCAGGGCACCATCCCGCACCCGATCCAGGGTGAGGCTGCGGCGGGCGTCGTCCTGCTCAAGCCGGCCTCGCCGGGTACCGGCGTCATCGCCGGCGGCCCGGTGCGCGCCGTCCTCGAGTGCGCCGGCATCCACGACGTGCTGAGCAAGTCGCTCGGCTCCGACAACGCGATCAACGTCGTGCACGCCACGGTGGCCGCGCTGCGCGGGCTCGAGCGCCCCGAGGAGGTCGCGGCCCGCCGTGGCCTGCGCGATCGAGGACGTCGCGCCGGCGGCCCTTCTGCGTGCCCGCGCGGGGGTGTCGGCCTGATGTCGCGGCTCAAGGTCACCCAGGTCAAGTCCAAGGTCGGCGGGATCCAGGCGCACCGTGACACGTTGCGCACGCTGGGTCTGAAGCGGATCGGCGACATCGTCGTCAAGGAGGACCGTCCCGAGATCCGGGGCATGGTCCGCTCCGTGCGCCACCTCGTCACCGTCGAGGAGGTCGACGACTGATGTCGGAGCCCACGTCCAGCACCCCGGGCGAGCACACCCTCAAGGTGCACCACCTGCGGCCGGCCCCCGGCTCGCGCACGCCGAAGACCCGCGTCGGTCGCGGTGAGGCGGGCAAGGGGAAGACCGCCGGTCGGGGCACCAAGGGCACGAAGGCCCGCTACCAGGTGTCTGCCGCCTTCGAGGGCGGGCAGATGCCGCTGCACATGCGGCTGCCGAAGCTGCGCGGGTTCACGAACCGCGTTCCGGGTGGAGTACCAGGTCGTCAATCTCGACCGGCTCTCCACGCTGTTCCCCGAGGGCGGCACCGTCGGCGTCGAGGACCTCGTCGCCAAGGGCGCCGTCAGGGACGGCTCCCCGGTGAAGGTGCTCGGCGACGGCGAGGTGAGCGTGGTCCTCCAGGTCAGCGCCCACGCGTTCTCCGCCAGCGCGCGGCAGAAGATCGCCGCCGCCGGGGGCAGCGCCACCACGCTCTGACGCCGGCCCGGACGCCGGCGTGCTCGGTCGTCCGGCCGTCGCCGGGGTGGCATCTGCACCACCGCCAGGAACCGGGGTCCGACCCGCCGCCCGACGCGGCGCGGCCGGACCCCCTGGCGTCCAGGGGGACGGGGGCGACGAACCTCACCCCGGACACCGCATCGGAGGCCGCTCGCCGAGCGCCGTCCATCTCTCGTCGTGGCCGACCGCGCGCGACCTCCTGCTGAGCGGGGGAGGCCGGATGTTATGGTCCCGACGAGGTTGTCACTACGGCCGCCCCTCCGGGCGGCGCGCAGGAGGATGTTGTGCTCTCCGCGTTCGCCCGGGCCTTCCGGACGCCGGACCTGCGGCGCAAGCTGCTGTTCACCATGGCGATCATGGCGATCTTCCGCCTCGGCTCGTTCATCCCGACCCCGGGCGTCGGACTACACAGCCGTCCAGGAGTGCATCGGCGACCGCGGCCAACAGCGGCCTCGGCCTGGTCAACCTCTTCAGCGGCGGGGCGCTGCTGCAGCTGTCGGTCTTCGCGCTGGGGATCATGCCGTACATCACGGCGAGCATCATCATCCAGCTGCTCACGGTGGTCATCCCGCGCTTCGAGACGCTCAAGGAAGAGGGCCAGAGCCGGCACGGCGAAGCTCACCCAGTACACCCGGTACCTGACCATCGGCCTGGCGATCCTGCAGTCGACGACGCTCGTCGCGATCGCGCGGAACCCGGGCGGCGCTGTTCCAGAGCTGCCAGGCCGACCTCGTGCCCGAGCGACAGCTGCGTGACGATCCTGATCATGGTCATCACGATGACCGCCGGCACCGGCCTCATCATGTGGCTCGGTGAGCTCATCACCGAGCGCGGCGTCGGCAACGGCATGTCGCTGCTCATCTTCACCTCGATCGCCGCGGGCTTTCCCGGTCGCGCTGTGGTCGATCAAGCAGCAGAGCGACTCGATCGACACGATGGTCATCGTCATCGGCATCGGCATCGTCATCATGTCGCTCGTGGTCTTCGTCGAGCAGTCCCAGCGGCGTATCCCGGTGCAGTACGCCAAGCGGCATGATCGGCCGCCGGATGTACGGCGGCACGAGCACCTACATCCCGATCAAGGTCAACATGGCCGGCGTCATCCCGGTCATCTTCGCCTCGTCGCTGCTCTACCTGCCGGCCCTCATCGCGCAGTTCAACCGCGGCGACACGACGAAGCCCGCGCCGGACTGGGTGAACTGGATCGACAACCACCTCGTCAAGGGCGACCACCCGATCTACATGATCACCTACTGTCGCGCTGATCATCTTCTTCACCTACTTCTACGTCGCGATCACGTTCAACCCGGACGAGGTCGCGGAGAACATGAAGAAGTACGGCGGCTTCATCCCCGGCATCCGGGCCGGGCGGCCCGACCGCGGAGTACCTGGACTACGTGCTGACCCGCATCACCCTGCCGGGCGCGATCTACCTCGCCGTGATCTCGCTCATCCCGCTCATCGCGTTCGCGCTGCTGAACGCGAACACCGCGAAGTTCCCGTTCGGCGGCACGTCGATCCTCATCATCGTCGGCGTCGGCCTGGAGACGGTGAAGCAGATCGAGTCCCAGCTCCAGCAGCGGCACTACGAAGGGTTCCTGCGATGAGGTGCGCCGCCGCCGCGGCGGCCACCTCGTGAGGGCGGTGCATCGATGAGACTGGTCCTCTCGGTCCGCCGGGTGCGGGCAAGGGCACGCAGGCCAAGCGCCTGTCCGAGCGGCTCGGCGTTCCCGCGATCTCGACCGGTGACATCTTCCGGGCCAACATCGCCGGGGGGACCGAGCTCGGCGAGCTCGCCCAGAGCTACACTCGACGCCGGCAAGCTCGTGCCCGACGAGATCACGAACGACATGGTGAAGGACCGCCTCGCCCAACCCGACACCGCGAGCGGCTTCCTGCTCGACGGCTACCCGCGCAACGCCGCCCAGGTGGAGGCGCTCGACGCGATGCTCGCGGCCGCCGGCACCGGCCTCGACGCCGTCGTCCAGCTCACCGCCGACACCGACGAGCTCGTCGCCCGGCTCCTCAAGCGCGCCGAGATCGAGGGTCGCGAGGACGACACCGAGGACGTGATCCGGCACCGCCAGGACGTCTACCTCTCCGAGACGTCACCGCTCGTCGACCTCTACGCCTCCCGAGGCCTGCTCGTCGGGGTCGACGGGATGGGCGACGTCGACGAGGTCACCGATCGGCTTGCCGCGGCGCTGGCGGCGGTCGAGGCGGAGCACCGCCCGGCTGAGGGCGGCGACGACGAGGACGCCGCCTGAGGGCGTCGCCCGCAGCCGTACGACGGCCAGAACCGCCCGCGCGGCTCCCGTAGGCTCTGCCGCATGCTCGGACGGGACCGGATCCAGTACAAGACGGCAGACCAGATCCGCCTCATGCGGCGGGCCGGTCTCGTCGTCGCGGATGCGCTGGACGCCGTCCGGGCCACGCTCCGGCCGGGCGTGACGACCACGGAGCTCGACGCCGTCGCGCACGAGGTCATCCGCTCCGCGGGCGCCGTCCCGTCGTTCCTCGGCTACGGGCACCCGCCGTTCCCGGCGGTCACGTGCATCTCGGTGAACGACGAGATCGTCCATGGGATCCCCGGGCCGCGGGTCGTCGAGGCCGGCGACGTGGTCTCCGTGGACTGCGGGGCGATCCTGTCCGGCTGGCACGGCGACTCGGCCTTCACCGCTGTCGTCCCCGGCACCGACGCCCCGGCGGACGCTGGGGACGCCGACCTCGTCCGGGTGACCGAGGAGGCCATGTGGCACGGGATCGGCGCCGTCGTCGCGGGGGAGCGCCTCGGTGAGATCGGCGGCGCGGTCGAGGACCACGTCGCGGGTCGGTACGGCCTCGTCGAGGACTACGGCGGCCACGGCATCGGCACCGAGATGCACCAGGCGCCGCACGTCCTGAACTACCGCACCCGGGACAAAGGGCCGCGGATGCGCCCGGGCCTCTGCCTCGCGATCGAGCCGATGCTCACCGCGGGCGACCCCGCGAGCCGCGAGCTCGCCGACGGCTGGACGGTCGTCACCCGGGACGGCGGCCACGCCGCCCACTGGGAACACTCCGTGGCCCTCCACGAGGGCGGCCTCTGGGTGCTCACCGCCCGCGACGGCGGGGAGGCGGCGCTGGACACCCTCGGTGTCCCGGTCGCCCCGCTCGCCGACTGACGGGACGGCGACCTCCTCGGGCACCCGGTCCGTGCGGCCCGCTCCGCGTGTCGCGAGAGACGCGCGCGCAGAGCTGGTGCCCGAGCGGAAGGGTGGCCGGGGTCCTGCGAGACGCTGTCGTGCGGACGACCTGCTTCTCGCGGCGATCGCCTGCTACCTGCTCCAGCAGACGATCTGCCGCGCGGACGGCGGGGAGCGGCTGAGGGCCGCGGTCGGCGCCGATCTCAAGGGCAGGATCTCGCCGGTCATCTACCTCGTGGGGATCCTCCTCGCGTTCGTCGAGCCGGTGCTGTCCATCGTCGTCTACGCGGCGGTCGCCGTGATGCGGCTGGTCCCGGACCGCCAGGTCGAGCGGTACCTCCAGAGCGTGGAGCGGGACGGCGTACGCGAGGGCGCGTGGCGCCGTCCGACGGGCGACCCGGCGGCTCCCGTGGACCCGGACGCCGCAGGATGCGTCGCGCGGGCCGCGACACCGAGGCGATTTCGCTCCCGGCGTGTCGCTGGCGTAGACTCGCTAGTCGGCTCACGGACATTCACGCTTACCGACTCCCCGCGGCTGGTCTGGAGGCGGAAGGCGTCCGTCGCACGTGCGCTGAGAAGGTCAACGCGGCCGGGACGGGTGTCCCGGCCGGAAGGAATGCGGAGGACATGCCGAAGAAGGACGGGGTCATCGAGATCGAGGGCACCGTGGTCGAGGCACTGCCGAACGCGATGTTCCGGGTGGAGCTGGCCAACGGTCACAAGGTTCTCGCCCACATCTCGGGCAAGATGCGCCAGCACTACATCCGGATCCTCCCCGAGGACCGGGTCGTGGTGGAGCTGAGCCCCTACGACCTGTCCCGCGGTCGCATCGTCTACCGCTACAAGTAACCCGACCGCCTCTGACGCCCGCTGCGCGATGCGGGGTGCGCGTCACGTCTGAAAGACATCGATGAAGGTCAAGCCGAGCGTCAAGAAGATCTGCGACAAGTGCAAGGTGATCCGTCGTCACGGCCGGGTCATGGTCATCTGCGAGAACCAGCGCCACAAGCAGCGCCAGGGCTGACCCACGGTCCACCTGGCCGACCCGGACGGCTCCGCGGGCCGCCCGCCCCCGCACGTCGCACGCCCAGAGCAGCACCCGACCCCCGTGGCGACGCCGTCCGGCGTCCGGCACGGGACGCCACCCCCGGTGGAGGCCGGGGACCCGGGACACCCGGGACCGGTGCTGCAGCAGACCTCCGAGGACAGAAGAGAGATCCATGGCACGCCTCGTCGGCGTCGACCTCCCCCGCGACAAGCGGGTCGAGGTCGCGCTCACCTACATCTTCGGCGTCGGCCGCACCCGCGCCCTGGAGACCCTCGCCGCCACCGGGGTCAACCCGGACCTGCGGGTCCGTGACCTCGGCGACGAGGAGCTCGTCAAGCTCCGCGACTACATCGAGACCAACTTCAAGGTCGAGGGCGACCTCCGCCGCGAGGTGGCCGCCGACATCCGGCGCAAGGTCGAGATCGGGTGCTACGAGGGCCTACGGCACCGCCGCGGGCTGCCCGTCCGCGGCCAGCGCACCAAGACCAACGCGCGCACGCGCAAGGGTCCGAAGCGCACCGTGGCCGGCAAGAAGAAGCCCGGGAAGAAGTAGTCCCGCGCGGACGGCGCCCAGCGGCGCCGTCCCCGCGCTGCCGCGTGCCGGCCCGCCGGCACCGATCTCAGACCTTCAGACGCAGCCACACAGACCAGCCACACAGACCAGCCACACAGACCAGGAGTAGTTGGGTAGATGCCTCCGCAGAAGAGGGCCGCGGCCGGGTCGCGCGCAAGCCGCGCCGCAAGGAGAAGAAGAACGTCTCCCACGGCCACGCGCACATCAAGAGCACGTTCAACAACACGATCGTGTCGATCACGGACCCGACCGGGGCCGTGATCTCGTGGGCCTCGGCCGGCCAGGTCGGATTCAAGGGCTCGCGCAAGTCCACGCCGTTCGCGGCGCAGATGGCTGCCGAGGCGGCCGCCCGCCGTGCGCAGGAGCACGGCATGCGCAAGGTCGACGTCTTCGTCAAGGGGCCGGGCTCCGGCCGCGAGACGGCGATCCGCTCGCTCCAGGCCACCGGCCTCGAGGTCGGGCTCGATCCAGGACGTCACGCCCGACCCCGCACAACGGGTGCCGTCCGCCGAAGCGCCGCCGCGTCTGACGCGCGACCCGAACCAGCCTGAGGAGACCGAAGAAGACATGGCGCGTTACACCGGCGCTGACTGCAAGCGCTGCCGCCGCGAGAAGACCAAGCTGTACCTCAAGGGCGCCAAGTGCGACAGCCCGAAGTGCCCGATCGAGATCCGTCCCTACCCGCCGGGTGAGCACGGCCGCGCGCGCACCAAGGAGAGCGAGTACCTGCTCCAGAAGCGCGAGAAGCAGAAGGCCGCCCGCATCTACGGCGTCCTCGAGAAGCAGTTCCGCGGCTACTACGAGGAGGCCAACCGCAAGCAGGGCAAGACCGGCGAGAACCTGCTGCGCATCCTCGAGTCGCGGCTCGACAACGTCGTGTACCGGGCCGGCTTCGCCAAGTCCCGCGACATGGCCCGCCAGCTCGTCCGGCACGGCCACATCGTCGGTCAACGGCAAGAAGGTCGACATCCCGAGCTACCGGGTGAGCGAGAACGACATCATCGAGGTGCGCGAGAAGCTCCCTCGAGATGACGCCGTTCATCATCGCCCGCGCCGAGGCCGGGGAGCGCACCGTCCCGGCGTGGCTCGAGGTCATCCCGAACCGGATGCGGGTCCTGGTGCACGGGCTGCCGGCCCGCCAGGTGATCGACACCCCGGTCCAGGAACAGCTGATCGTCGAGCTCTACCGCAAGTGACGCCGGGGCGCGGGAACGGTTCGGCGCCGTGCCCGCGCCGAACGCGTGCTCGGTTGCACCACAGCAACACCCTCGGTCGGTAGACGGAGGCCGCCGAGGTTCGTGCGGGCCGTCATATGGCGGACGCCCTGCTGAAAGGTGAATGACAGATGCTCATCGCACAGCGGCCGACGCTGACCGAAGAGGTCGTCGGCGAGAACCGTTCGCGGTTCGTCATCGAGCCGCTGGAGCCGGGCTTCGGGTACACCCTCGGCAACAGCCTGCGGCGCACGCTGCTGTCGTCGATCCCCGGTGCCTCGGTCACGAGCATCCGGATCGACGGCGTCCTCCACGAGTTCACCACCGTCCCTGGGGTGAAGGAGGACGTCACCGAGCTCATCCTCAACATCAAGCAGCTTGTCGTGTCCAGCGAGCACGACGAGCCGGTCGTCATGTACCTGCGCAAGCAGGGCCCGGGCACCGTCACCGCCGCGGACATCGCGCCGCCGGCCGGGGTCGAGGTGCACAACCCCGACCTGCACATCGCGACGCTCAACGGCAAGGGCAAGCTCGAGATGGAGCTGACCGTCGAGCGCGGCCGCGGGTACGTCTCGGCCAGCCAGAACAAGGCCGGCGACCAGGAGATCGGCCGGGTCCCGGTCGACTCGATCTACTCGCCGGTCCTCAAGGTGACGTACAAGGTCGAGGCGACGCGTGTCGAGCAGCGCACCGACTTCGACCGTCTCATCGTCGACGTCGAGACCAAGCCGTCGACCCAGCCGCGGGACGCCATGGCGTCCGCAGGCAAGACCCTCGTCGAGCTCTTCGGCCTGGCCCGCGAGCTCAACGTCGAGGCCGAGGGCATCGACATGGGCCCGTCGCCGTCCGACGCCGCCCTCGCCGCCGACCTCGCGCTGCCGATCGAGGAGCTCGACCTCACGGTCCGCTCCTACAACTGCCTCAAGCGCGAGGGCATCCACACCGTCGGCGAGCTCGTCGCCCGCAGCGAGGCGGACCTGCTCGACATCCGCAACTTCGGCGCCAAGTCGATCGACGAGGTCAAGGCCAAGCTGCACGGCATGGGCCTCGCGCTCAAGGACAGCCCGCCCGGGTTCGACCCCGCGCTCGTCGTCGACAGCTTCGGCGCCGACGACGACATGTCCTACGCCGAGGACGAGCAGCTCTGACCACCCCACCCCGGGCCGGTAGCACGCGGGCCCGGGGCAACTCGCGAGGAGAACGACAGACATGCCCACGCCCACCAAGGGTCCGCGGCTCGGCGGTGGTCCCGCGCACGAGCGGCTGCTGCTGGCCAACCTGGCCACGCAGCTGTTCGCGCACCGTCGCATCACGACGACGGAGGCGAAGGCCAAGCGGGTCCGCCCGCTGGCCGAGCGGCTGATCACCTTCGCCAAGCGCGGCGACCTCGCGGCGCGCCGGCGGGTGCTGACCGTCGTCCGGGACAAGGCGGTCGTCCATGAGCTCTTCACCGAGATCGCCCCGGTGATGGCCGAGCGCAACGGCGGCTACACCCGGATCACGAAGATCGGCAACCGCAAGGGCGACAACGCCCCGATGGCGGTCATCGAGCTCGTCCTCGAGCCGCTGAGCGCCAAGAAGGCGACGGTGCGCGAGGCCGAGGCCGCCACGAAGAAAGCGGCCAAGGCCCCCGCCGCGAAGACCGCCGCGCCGGAGCCGGCCGCCGAGGAGACCGCGGCCGCCCGGGCGGACGTCGCCGAGGGCCCGTACGGCCCGGACTCCGCCGAGCCGCTCGCGGACGGCGAGGCGCCGGAGGGCTTCGACGTCAAGGGAAACAAGGACTCGATGAAGTACCACACCACCGAGTCCCCGTGGTACGGCCAGACGAACGCCGAGGTCTACTTCCGGTCGGCGGAGGCCGCCGAGGCGGCCGGCTTCGCCGCCGTCGGCGGCGGGTCCGACGCCGACGAGACGACCGACGCGGACGGCGACCCGGTCGAGCAGGCCTGAGCGTCCGGGACCCGGCCTGACCGCCGACCGCACCCGCACCACCTCCGACGAGTCCGCCGGGCCCGGGGGCGCGCAGCACGACGCTGCCGCGCCGTCCGGGACCGGCGGGCTCGCGACCGTTCCGGACGACACCGTCCGGGTCCGGCTCGACCTCGGATACGACGGCACCGACTTCTCCGGATGGGCGTCCCAGCCGGGGCTGCGGACGGTGGCCGGGGTGCTCACCGCCGCCCTGGCGACCGTGCTGCGCACGCCCGGCGAAGGACTGCGGCTCGTCGTCGCCGGCCGCACCGACGCCGGGGTCCACGCCACCGGCCAGGTCGCGCACCTCGACGTCCCCCTCACGGCCTGGGGCGCGCTGCCCGGCCGCAGCGACCTTCCGCCGGCCGCCGCGCTGGTGCGACGGCTCGCGGGCGTCCTGCCGCCGGACGTCCGCGTCCACGCCGCCGCGCCGGCGCCGTCCGGCTTCGACGCCCGGTTCTCGGCGCTGCGCCGCCGGTACGCCTACCGGGTCTGCGACAACCCCGCCGGGGTACCGCCGCTGCGCCGCCGCGAGGTGCTCGCGCACCGCCGTCCGCTCGACGTCGCCGTTATGGAAGCCACCGCGGCCACCCTCGTCGGGCTGCACGACTTCGCCGCCTTCTGCCGCCGGCGCGAGGCTGCGACGACCGTGCGGACGCTCCTGGAGTACGCGTGGTCCCGGGACGCCGAGGGCTTCGCGGTCGCCCGGGTCGTCGCCGACGCCTTCTGCCACTCGATGGTCCGGGCCCTCGTCGGCGCGCTGCTGCCCGTCGGCGACGGCCGGCGACCGCCGGCCTGGCCCGCGCAGGTGCTCGCCGAGGGCGTCCGCGACCCGGGGGTGGCGGTCGTCCCGGCCCACGGTCTGACCCTCGTCGAGGTCGCGTACCCGGACGACGTCGACCTCGCCGCCCGGGCCCGCGCGGCCCGCGCCGTCCGGACCCTGATGCCGGGAGCCTGACCGAACATATCCGCATGCGGCGTTCATCGGTCTTCGGCATCCAGGGTTCACACGGCATCGAGTCATCCCAGAGGTTCGGCAGGTTCGGGTTCGTGGCCGAGGGGGTCCTCATGTCTGCACGCATCCTCGCCGCACGTTCTACGGTTCGGGCCGGGTCGCGGCGGAGGACGTCGGTCGCGGACCCCCTGATGGCGGCACTTTGTGTGTCCCGCCCGCCGGGCATCGTCAGCACCGGCCCGGCGTCCGCGGCGGCGGAGGACGTCGTCGGGGCTGACGAACCTCGGCACCGCCGCGGTCGACCTCCCGGGTCGGTCGGTGCAGCACGCATCAGCCGCCGGGACGACGTTCAGCGGGACCCGGCTCGCCGGCACGATCGCCCCGGTCGTTCTCCCTCGTCCGGTTCGCAGGGGGCGCGACCGGAACGGCGCTGCCCAACCCCGGACGCGTCGGGCGGCACGAACCTGAGCGCGACGGGTGCAAGGCCGCGCTCGTCCGGTCGGCGACGGCACTGACCGGCTGCACAGTGGCGGGACGGGCGGACCGGCTTCGCCTGACGCGCTGCGGCTCAGAAGAGCCGCAGCGCGTCGACGCCGTCCCGTTCGCGGCGGGCAAGGGCCCGCAGCACGGCGGCGTCCCCGTGCCGGCGCCGGCACGCAGCGACGAGGACGTCGACCGCCTGGGCTACTGCGTCGTCCGGCAGGTCGGCCACGTCGTCGGTCGCATCGAGCCCGGGACCGAGCCCGACGGACAGCTCGAGGTCCTCCCCGTGGACGCACAGCTCGACGAACCGCGTCCGGAGGAACTCGTCGAGGAGCATCGGCATGCCGGCATAGGCCTCGACCTGCCGGCCGGCCGGGGCCCCCTCGAACCGGCCGGGCAGCGCCTCCAGCGCGGCCCGCACGCGGGCGGCGACGCCCTCCGGGCCGGCCGCGCCGGCGTCGTGGCTGCGACTGCGGACCCCGACGTTGACGTCGGAGTCGAGATCGTGGAGCCCGTCGAAGGTCGCGAAGTAGGCGTCGGCGGTGACGGGCGCGGGCGACCCGGGATCCGGGGCGTCGAGGAACTGTGCGACGAGGAGGACGGACCGCGCGACGTGCGCCGCGAGGTCGCCGACCGTCATCCGCTCCAGGACGCTCGGGTCGTCCCAGCGCCGGCGCACCTGCGGGCGTTCGAGGAGGTCTGCGACCACTCCCGCCGCGGCGAGGTAGCAGGAGCGGACAGCGGACAAGGGCCCGGCGGTGCCCGGGTGGGGGGTCGTGGTCACGCGTCGATCCTGCTGCCGGCCGGGGTGCCGGGGCCAGGGGTCCGACGGCGCGTCCGACCGGGGCGGTAGCCATGAGGAGGGCGTGAGCACGCGCGGAGCAGCCGCAGCGCGCGGCCCGGCGCGTCCGTCGTCGAGCTCGCGCTGTCATCCGTGCAGTCATCCGTGCAGTCATCGGTGCAGGTGCCGTCGTGGTGCGCGCCACGTCGAGTGGCGCGGGCGCGGCGAGCGCCGAGGAGGCCGCCGTCCACGTCGTCGACAGCGAGCAGCCGGCGATCGACGAGGGTTCCTCGCGCTGACCCGAGGCACGTCGGCCGGCGAGCCGGGTGGTGGTCGGTGGCGGGTGGCAGGCTGTCCGCCATGACCGGACTCGGCACCCTCACGATCGTCACGCTCGGCGTCGCGGACGTCGAGCGGTCGGCGCGTTTCTACTCCGCCCTCGGGTGGACGCACGCGACCCGGTCGGTCGAGGGTGTCATCCACTGGTGGGACCTCGGCGGGGTCTACCTCGGGGTGTTCGAGGAGGCCTCGCTGGCGGTCGACTCGGGGGCCGCGCCCGACACCGTCCGGTCCGGTCCGGGGTTCCGGGGTGTGACGCTCGCGCTGAACCTCGGGTCCCGGGAGGCGGTCGACGAGGCCCTCGCGACGGCTCTCGCCGCCGGCGCGACCCGGACCCTCGAGCCGGTCATGACCGACTACGGGGTCTATCACGCGTGCTTCGCCGACCCGGACGGGCACGTCTGGGAGGTCGCCTGGAACCCCGGCTTCCCGGTCGTCGACGGGCGTACCGTCATCCCGTGACCGGGCGGTCCGTGGCCGGACGGGCGGCGTCCCCGCGCCGGGGCGGAAAAGGGATGAGGCAGGCTTGCGCGCACCGGCACAATGACGTCCATGGGGCACGTCGACGTCAACGCCGTGTCGTTCACCCTTCCCGACGGCCGGCCGTTGCTGGACGAGGTGACCTTCCGGGTCGGGGACGGGACGACGACCGCACTCGTCGGGCCGAACGGCACCGGCAAGACGACGCTGCTGCGGATCGTCGCCGGGGATCTCGACGCCCACGGCGGGGCCGTGACCCGCAGCGGCGGGCTCGGGGTCATGCGTCAGTTCGTCGGGTCGGTGCGTGACGAGTCGACCGTCCGCGACCTCCTGGTGCGCGTCGCGCCACCGCGGGTCCGGCATGCCGCGGACGCCCTCGACGCCGCCGAGCTCGCGATGATGGAGTCCGACGACGAGCCGACCCAGATGCGCTATGCGCAGGCCCTGTCGGACTGGGCCGACGCCGGTGGCTACGAGGCCGAGACGCTGTGGGACGTCGTGACGACGGCCGCGCTCGGCGTGCCGTTCGACCGGGCGCAGTGGCGCGAGGTCCGTACGCTCTCGGGCGGCGAGCAGAAGCGCGTCGTCCTCGAGGCGCTGCTCCGCGGTCCGGACGAGGTGCTCCTGCTCGACGAGCCGGACAACTACCTCGACGTGCCGGGGAAGCGCTGGCTCGAGGAGCAGCTCGTGACGTCGCCGAAGACGATCCTGCTCGTGTCCCACGACCGGGAGCTCCTGAGCCGGGCCGCGGACCGGATCGTCACCCTCGAACCGGGAGTGGTCGGCGCCTCGGCCTGGGTCCACGGCGGCGGCTTCGCGACGTACCACGAGGCCCGCGCCGAGCGGAACTCCCGCTTGGAGGAGCTGCGCCGCCGCTGGGACGAGGAGCACCAGAAGCTCAAGGACCTCGTCCAGATGCTCAAGATCAAGGCCGCCTACAACGACGGCATGTCGTCGCGGTACCAGGCCGCGCTGACCCGGCTGCGCAAGTTCGAGGAGGCGGGGCCGCCGCAGGAGATCCCGCTCGAGCAGAAGGTGACGATGCGGCTGCGCGGCGGCCGCACCGGCAAGCGCGCCGTCGTCTGCGAGCGCCTGGAGCTCACCGGACTCATGCACCCGTTCGACCTCGAGGTGTGGTTCGGCGAGCGGGTCGCCGTCCTCGGCTCGAACGGGTCCGGCAAGTCGCACTTCCTGCGGCTCCTCGCCACGGGCGGCAGTGACCCGGACGCCGAGCACCGGCCGGTCGACGAGCTGCCGGTGACGCCGGTCCCGCACACCGGGACGGCCCGGCTCGGGGCGCGGGTGCGGCCGGGCTGGTTCGCCCAGACCCACGACCACCCCGAGCTGTCCGGGCGGACGCTGCTGGAGATCCTGCACCGCGGGACCGACCACCGGGAGGGGCTGCCGCGCGAGCCCGCGAGCCGCGCGCTGGACCGGTACGAGCTCGCGCTCTCGGCGGAGCAGACCTTCGACTCGCTCTCCGGTGGCCAGCAGGCGCGGTTCCAGATCCTCCTGCTCGAGCTCTCGGGAGCGACCCTGCTCCTGCTCGACGAGCCGACGGACAACCTCGACCTGCACTCGGCCGAGGCGCTCGAGACCGGGCTCGACGCCTTCGAGGGCACGGTTCTCGCCGTGACCCACGACCGGTGGTTCGCCCGGTCGTTCGACCGGTTCCTCGTGTTCGGCTCCGACGGGAACGTCTACGAGTCGGACGAGCCGGTCTGGGACGAGGCCCGGGTCGTCCGGGAGCGCTGAGCCGGCCAGGCCTATCTGGAGGCCGGCTCCCGCGTCGTCACGACGAACACCTTCGGCGGCACCCGGCCCCGCCTCGCCATGCAGGGCTCGGCGCCCTGACCCCCGAGGCGGCGCAGGAGCTCTTCGCCGAGCAGCTGCGCGGGCTCGTCGCGGGCGGCATCGACCTCGTGCTCGTCGAGACGATGAGCGACCTCGCCGACGTCGAGACCGCCGTCCGCGCCGCGCAGCAGGTCGCCCCCGAGGCGCCGGTCCTCGCGACGCTGTCGCGGCTCCGAGGAGATGGAGCCGGTCATGGCGCAGATGCGGGACGACAGGTCCGCCGTCGGCCCGTCACGGCAGCCGTGGGCACGTCGTGCAGGTGGCCGCCCCGGGCACCGCGTAGGCGAGGCAGCAGGACGCCCTGCGCCGCAGCGGCGCTGCGCCAGGCAGCCGGACGAACGGCGCGACCGACCGGGGCGGGTCCGGTGCGAGGACGGTGGCCGCCACCAAGGCCCCGAGGGCACCGGCGGCGGCGTCCTGCAGGGCGGCGGCGAGCGCGTCCGTCGCGATGGCCCGGACGGCGTGCCGGCCGCGGCCGCCGCGCCGGCCCCAGACCACGCGGAAGGCCTCGGCGTGGCCGCCGACCTCGTCGCGCAGCCGGGCCCGCAGCGCCTCGGCGTCCTCGACCGGTCGCGCGTCCGGGTGGGTGGCGTCCGCGTCGTCCGGCAAGCACGCGAAGACCGGCGTGGCGAGCGCGACGGCGTCCGGCCACCCGGTAGCGGACCACCGCACTGTGAGGTCCGCGGCGTCGAGCCGGGGGACGCGGCGGGCGTGCACGAAGGGCAGGGCCGCCGCGGACGCCACGGCGCGCAGGTACCACTCGAGCAGGTACGACGGCGCGACGGCCGGCGGGACGTCATGGCGGCGGTCCGGTGGCACGAGCCGGCACACCCCTGCGTGCACCTGGGCAACGAGCTCGTCGAGCGTCTCCGGCGCGTGCAGAGCGGTCGCGGGCCGCCAGCCCTCCTCGCCGTCCGGGACGCCCGACAGCACCCGCACCCGTCCGGACGCCGGCAGCCCGTCGAGCGTCGCGGACAACGGTCCGGCCGCCGGCACGGGCCCGGTCATACCCCGAAGCGGGAGACGGCGCGCATCTTGTTCACGGCGTCGAGGGCGGCGACCTTGTAGGCCTCGGACAGGGTCGGGTAGTTGAAGACGGTGTCGACGAGCTGGTCGACGGTGCCGCCGCAGGTCATGATCGCCTGGCCGATGTGGACGAGCTCGGTGGCGTCGGTGCCGAAGACGTGGACGCCGAGCAGCCTGCGCGTCTGCGGTCGAGACGAGCAGCTTGAGCATGCCGTAGGAGTCGCCGATGATCTGGCCGCGGGCCAGCTCGCGGTAGCGGGAGATGCCCACCTCGTACGGCACGGACGACGTCGTGAGCTCGTCCTCGGTCTGCCCGCAGTAGCTGATCTCGGGGATCGTGTAGATCCCGATCGGCTGGAGCGCGACGAGGCTGTTCGCCGGCTCGCCGCACGCGTGGTAGGCGGCGAGCCGGCCCTGCTCCATCGAGGTCGCGGCGAGCGCGGGGAAGCCGATGACGTCGCCGACGGCGTAGATGTGCGTCGACCGGCGGTGCGGAAGCTGCTCGTCGACCGCGATCCGGCCCCGCGCTGTCCGCCTCGAGCCCGGCCGCGTCGAGGTCGAGCTCGTCGGTGGCGCCCTGCCGGCCCGCGGAGTACATCACGGTGTCGGCCGGGATCCGCTTGCCGCTGCGCGAGGGTCGTGACGGTGCCGCGGTCGTTCGCCTCGACGCTCTCGACGGTCTCGCCGAACCGGAAGGTGACCGACAGGTCGCGCAGGTGGAACTTCAGCGCCTCGACGACCTCGGTGTCGCAGAAGTCGAGCATCCGGTCGCGGGACTCGACGACGGTGACCCGGGTGCCGAGCGCCGCGAACATCGAGGCGTACTCGATGCCGATGACGCCCGCGCCGACGACGACCATGCGAGCGCGGGATCTGCTCGAGGTGCGAGGATCCCGTCGGAGTCGAGGATCCGGCTGTCGTCGAAGTCGACCGTCGGGGGGCGCGCCGGGCGGGTGCCGACCGCGATGACGATCTTCGTCGGCGGTCACCGTCGCGCTCGATGTCGTGCTCGGCGCGGACGGCGACCGTGTGCGGGTCGACGAAGCGGCCGGTGCCGTGGAGGAGGTCGACGCCGTTGCGGAACAGCTGGCTGCGGACGACCTCGATCTCGCGGCCGATGACGTGCTGGGTACGGGCGAGCAGGTCCAGGACGGTGATGTCGTCCTTGACCCGGTAGTTCTGCCCGTACAGCTCGCGCTGGTTCAGGCCGGTGAGGTAGAGGACCGCCTCGCGCAGCGTCTTGCGACGGGATCGTGCCGGTGTTGATGCAGACACCGCCGACCATGTGCGCGGCGCTCGACGACGGCGGCCCGGCGGCCGAGCTTCGCCGCGGCGATCGCGGCCTTCTGCCCACCCGGCCCCGAGCCGAGGACGAGCAGGTCGTAGTCATAGGGCGGCGCGGACTGGACGGACACGATGGCTCCCCGGGTCGGCGGGCGGCTCGCGCTGATCGTACGTGCGCCGGCCGCGGGCGTGTCGTGCAGGTTCCGGCCGTGGGGTTCGGCCGTGCAGGGTTCGGACGTCCGGGCCCGGTCGGCCGAGGGCCCGGCCGGCGCTGGGCCGGGACCGGGGGAGCGGTCGGCGGCGCCGGGTCGAGCCGCTCGACGGCACGCACCGTGATCACGGCGTCGAGGGCGGCGACCTTGTAGGCCTCGGCGAGCGCCTGTCCGCCTCGAGCCCGGCCTTCTCGAGGTCGAGCTCGTCGGTGGCTGGAGGATCCCGTCGCTGTCGAGGATCCGGCTGTCGTCGAAGTCGACCGTCGGGGGGTGCGCGGGGCGGGTGCCGGTCGCGATGACGATCTTCGATCCGGTCACCGTCCGCTCGATGTCGTGCTCGGCGCGGACGCCGACCGTGTGCGGGTCGAGGAAGCGGCCGGTGCCGTGGACGAGGTCGACGCCGTTGCGGAAGAGCTGGGACCGGACGACCTCGATCTCGCGGCCGATGACGTGCTGGGTACGGGCGGTGAGGTCCATGACGGTGATGTCGTCCTTGACCCGGTAGTTCTGCCCGTACAGCTCGCGCTGGTTCAGGCCGGTGAGGTAGAGGACCGCTTCCCGCAACGTCTTGCTCGGGATCGTGCCGGTGTTGATGCAGACACCGCCGACCATCGCGCGGCGCTCGACGACCGCGGCCCGGCGGCCGAGCTTCGCCGCGGCGATCGCGGCCTTCTGCCCACCAGGCCCCGAACCGAGGACGAGCAGGTCGTCGTTACTGGTGATCGGCCACGGCCGGCCCTCCTGCGTCGACCCGACGCCAGCGTCCTCGTCGCGTCGTCCGCGGCTGTCCCGGACCAGTCCGCGGACGGGGGCGACGGGCGGCGTTTTGACCCTCTGACGGCGCCCCGGTAGCCTTGCAGGTCGTTGCGCCCCTGCATGGACGCACCGCCTCGGCGGTGCCGCCCCGGCGGGGCCGCTCGAACCGGCCATCGGCTTCCGGCAGGCCCTGCGTCAGCGGGGTCCACCGCACCGTGACCGGCTCGCGACCGTCATCCGGATGAGGACGAAGGCTACGACTGTGCGCACGTACACCCCCAAGCCCGGCGACGTCGAGCGGCGCTGGCACGTCATCGACGCGACCGACGTCGTGCTCGGCCGGCTCGCCATCGCAGGTCGCGATCCTGCTGCGCGGCAAGCACAAGCCGACCTTCGCCCCGCACGTCGACACCGGCGACTTCGTCGTCATCGTCAACGCCGACAAGGTGGCGCTGACGGGCGCCAAGCGGGAGCAGAAGAAGGCCTACCGGCACTCCGGCTACCCGGGCGGTCTGCGCGCCGTCGGCTACGCCGAGCTGCTCGAGAAGCACCCCGAGCGCGCCGTCGAGAAGGCCGTCCGCGGGATGCTCCCGAAGAACACCCTCGGCCGCGCCCAGCTGAGCAAGCTCAAGGTGTACCGCGGCCCCGAGCACCCGCACGCGGCCCAGCAGCCGCAGCCGTACGAGATCACGCAGGTCGCGCAGTAAGCCACGCGCCTGCACCGCGACGACCGAATCGAGGAGAACCGAATCAAGGAGAACCGTGGCCGAGACCACTGCCGAGCTCGAGGACGACGTCGTCGTCGACGAGGACGCCCCGAGCAGCTACACCACCACGCACCCCGCAGACCCGCGGCGCCGGCTCCAGCATCACCGCGCCCGGCGCCGCGACCGGCCGCCGCAAGGAGGCCATCGCCCGCGTCCGCCTCGTGCCCGGCACCGGCCAGCTGGAAGATCAACGGCCGCACGCTCGAGGACTACTTCCCGAACAAGGTGCACCAGCAGCTCGTCAACGAGCCGTTCAGGGTGACCGAGCTCGAGGGCCGCTTCGACGTCATCGCCCGGATCCACGGCGGCGGCATCTCCGGCCAGGCCGGCGCGCTGCGGCTCGGCGTGGCCCGCGCGCTCAACGCGATCGACGTCGAGGCGAACCGCCCGACGCTGAAGAAGGCCGGCTTCCTCACCCGCGACGCCCGGGTCAAGGAGCGCAAGAAGGCCGGTCTCAAGAAGGCGCGCAAGGCGCCCCAGTACAGCAAGCGCTGACCCGGTACCGTCCGGTCCGCGCCCCGTCGACCGGCCCCGGAGCGCCTCGCGCGCCCCGGGGCCGTCGCACGTCCGGGGCCGGGCCGGGGTTGCCCGAGGTGGCCCGTGGGCATCGGCGGCGTGGGTACGGTGGATCGAACCCCGACAGGAGGACCCCTTGGGACGACTCTTCGGTACCGACGGCGTCCGTGGCCTGGCCAACCGCGACGTCACCGCCGAGCTCGCCCTGGACCTGGCCGTGGCGGCCGCCCACGTGCTCGGCGAGGTCGGCGAGTTCGCCGGGCACCGGCCGCGCGCCGTCGTCGGGCGGGACCCGCGGGCCTCGGGGGAGTTCCTCTCCGCCGCCGTCGTCGCGGGCCTCGCGAGCGCCGGGCGTCGACGTCCAGGACGCCGGGCGTGCTGCCCACCCCGGCGGTCGCCGGACTCGTCGCGGACACCGACGCCGACCTCGGCGTCGTGCTCTCGGCCTCGCACAACCCGATGCCGGACAACGGGATCAAGTTCTTCGCCCGCGGCGGCCACAAGCTCCCCGACGACGTCGAGGACGCCATCGAGCGGCGGCTCGGCGAGGAGTGGGCCCGGCCCGTCGGCGCGGCCGTCGGCCGGGTGCGGCGCGTTCCCGGACGCCGCCGACCGCTACGTCGACCGGCTGCTCGCGACCCTGCCGCACCGGCTGGACGGCCTGCGGGTCGTCGTCGACTGCGCGCACGGCGCCGCGAGCGTCGTCGCGCCCCGCGGCGCTGCGCGCCGCCGGGGCCGAGCGTCGTCGTCATCGGCGCCGAGCCGGACGGGCTCAACATCAACGACGGCTACGGCTCGACCCACCTCGACACGCTGCGCGACGCCGTCGTCGACCCACGACGCCGACGCCGGCATCGCGCTACGACGGCGACGCCGACCGCTGCCTCGCGGTCGACCACCTCGGCCGAGACGTCGACGGCGACCAGATCATGGCGGTCCTCGCGCTCGCGTTCGCGCGACCGTGGTGCGCTCGCCGAGCGACACCCTCGTGACGACGGTCATGAGCAACCTCGGGCTGCTGCCGCGCGATGGAGACCGCGAGGGCATCACGACGCGGCAGACCGCGGTCGGCGACCGGTACGTCCTGGAGGAGATGCGCCGCGGCGGCTACTCCCTCGGCGGCGAGCAGTCCGGGCACGTCGTCATGCTCGACCACGCCACGACCGGTGACGGCTGCTCACCGGCGCTGCACCTGCTCGCCCGGGTCGCCCAGACCGGCCGGACGCTCGCCGACCTCGCCGTCGGTCATGCAGCGGTTCCCGCAGGTGCTCGTCAACGTCCAGGGCGTCGACAAGGCCCGGGCGGCGGACGACGAGGGCGTCGTCGCGGCGGTCGCGGCTGCCGAGGCCGAAGCTCGGCGCGACCGGCCGGGTGCTGCTGCGCCCCTCGGGCACCGAGCCGCTGGTCCGGGTCATGGTCGAGGCCGCCGAGGCCGACCAGGCCCGCGAGATCGCCGACGGGCTCGCCGTCGTCGTCCGGGAGCGGCTCGCGCTCTGATCTGACCGTTTCGACCCCGCGGTCCGACCCCGGCCGCCCTCGCTCACGGGGCGGCGACGGTCTCCGCAGGGTGCCCGGGGCGGCCGTCCGAGGCCCGGGTGAGCAGCCGCTGGACGGCGAGCAGCAGGGTCCCGGCGACGGTCAGCCCGACGAGGTTCACCGTCGAGCTGGAGGGCGGCGCCGCCGATCTCCTCGGGCACCCACAGCGCGAGGGCGAGGGCGAGGTTCCCGGCCGCCGGGACCGTCGTCACCGAGATGAAGACGCCGACGAGCGCGTTCGAGCGGCCCGCGGTGAGGGACAGCACCCCGGCGAAACCGGCGAGCAGCGACACGACGACCGACCACCGGTCGGGACGCCAGATGAACGCCGTGAGCGGGCGCGGCGCGAGCAGGTCCGCCGGCTCGATCCAGCCGAGCACCCGCGCGACGAACGCGACCGCCGCGGTGACGGCGACCGCGACCGCGAAGCCGAGCAGGAGCAGCCGCAGCGAGTCGATGACGAGCCGCGGCCGCCGCAGCACGATGCCGACCGCGAGCGCGGCGACCGGCCCGAACTCCGGGCCGACGACCATCGCCCCGACGACGAGGATCGCCGAGTCGGTGACGACCGCGACCGCAGCGATCGTCGTCGCGAGGCAGAGGAACGCGTAGTACGACCACGACGAGCGGGCGTCCGCCTGCGCCCGGTCGACCACGAGGTCCCAGACGATGCCGTCGTCCGGCGACCCCGGGGCGGCCGCCTCGGCCCGTGCGGCGTACACGGACGGCGCCGCGTCGACGGTCTCGATCGCGACGGCGCCCCGGTCGTCGAGCCCGAGCCCCCGCAGCCGTTCGAGGACGTCGGTGGCCGCCTCGCGGGCGACGTCCACGAGCACGAGGTCGCCCGCCGGCTCGACCGCGGCCCCGTCGAGGACGACGAGGTGGGTCGCCCGAGGGTCGGCCCGCAGATAGCCGACGACCGCGTCGTGGGCCGCGGCGGGCACGATGAGGCGCAGATGGATCACAGGCTGTCGAACCCCCCGTCAGTGTCAGAGCTTGCGCAGCCGGATCCGGCGCACGGCGTGGTCGGAGCCCTTGTCGAGCACCAGCGTGGCGCGGGCCCGGGTCGGCAGGACGTTCTCGACGAGGTTGCGCTCGTTGATGTCGCGCCAGATCTGCTCGGCCCGGGTCGACCGCCTCCTCGTCGGTGAGCGAGGCGTACCGGTGGAAGTAGGACTCCGGCCGGCTGAACGCCGTCTGGCGCAGGCGGAGGAAGCGCTCGACGTACCAGCGCTGCACGTCCTCGGTCGCGGGCGTCGACGTAGATCGAGAAGTCGAAGAAGTCGCTGACGGCGAGGCCCTGCCGGCCGTCGGCGCGGATCCGGGCGGGCTGGAGGACGTTGAGGCCCTCGACGATGAGGACGTCGGGGCGAGCGGACGACGACCTCGTCGCCCGGCACGATGTCGTACGTGAGGTGGCGAGTAGACCGGCGCCCGGACCTCGGGCACCCCGGACTTCACGTCGGTGACGAACCGCAGCAGCCGGCGCCGGTCGTAGGACTCCGGGAACCCCTTGCGCTGCAGGAGTCCGCGCCGGTCGAGCTCGGCGTTCGGCAGCAGGAACCCGTCGGTGGTGACGAGCTCGACCCGGGGGGTGCTCCGGCCAGCGGGCGAGCAGCTCGCGCAGGATGCGGGCGGTCGTCGACTTGCCGACCGCGACCGAGCCGGCGACCCCGATGACGAACGGGGTCCGCTCGGGGGACTCGCCGAGGAACGTCCAGGTCGCCGCGTGCAGGCTGCTCCAGCCCGGTCGACGTACAGGGTGAGCAGCCGGGAGAGCGGCAGGTAGACCTCCTCGACCTCGCGCAGGTCGACCGCTCGCCGAGGCCCTGGACGCTGGCGCAGGTCCTCCTCGGTGAGGGTCATCGGGTGTCGACGAGCGCAACCGGCTCCACGCGCGGCGGTCGAGCTCGACGAAGGGCGAGCCGACGAGCCGGGCTGTGTGCATCGTCGCATTGTGCCCGCCGGCGGGCCGCCGTCCAGCGGTCCCGCTGCCGTCGCCACACCGGCCGGGCGTGGTCCGCCGACGGCTAGGCTGGCTGGCATGTGCGGAATCGTGGGGTACGTCGGCACGCCCGCTGCCGGGCTCGACGCCGTGGACGTCGTCCTCGAGGGTCTGCGGCGCCTCGAGTACCGCGGCTACGACTCCGCGGGCGTCGCCCTGCAGTCGGACGGCGACCTGATCACCGTGAAGCGCGCCGGCAAGCTGGCGCGATGCTCGAGGCGGCGCTCGAGGAGGAGCCGCTGCCGGCCGCGCACGACCGGGATCGGCCACACCCGCTGGGCCACCCACGGCGGCCCGACCGACGTCAACGCGCACCCGCACCTCGGCGGCGACGGCCGGGTCGCGGTGATCCACAACGGCATCATCGAGAACTTCGCCGAGCCTCAAGGCCGAGCCTCGTCGCGGACGGCGTCGAGTTCGCGAGCCAGACCGACACCGAGGTCGCCGCGCACCTGCTCGCCGCCGCGTACGAGCGCAGCCGGCGACCTCGACCGCCGCCATGCGGGACGTCGCGCGCCGGCTCGAGGGCGCCTTCACCCTGCTCGCGCGTGCACGCCGACGAGCCCGGGCGTCGTCGTCGGCGCCCGCCGCAACTCCCCGCTCGTCGTCGGGCTCGGCGAGGGCGAGAACTTCCTCGGCTCCGACGTCGCCGCCTTCATCGAGCACACCCGCGACGCGATCGAGCTCGGCCAGGACCAGATCGTCACGATCACCCCGGACACGGTCGACGATCACCGACTTCGACGGGCACGCCCGTCGCAGGGCCGCCGGTACCACGTCGACTGGGACGCCGCTGCCGCCGAGAAGGGCGGCTACGCCATCGTTCATGGCCAAGGAGATCAACGAGCAGCCGCACGCGGTCGCCGACACCCTGCTCGGCCGGACGCGACGCCGACGGCCGGCTCGTCGCTCGACGAGCTGCGCATCGACGAGGTCGTCCTGCGCCGGATCGACAAGATCGTCGTCGTCGCGTGCGGCACGGCGGCCTACGCCGGGTCGGTCGCCAAGTACGCGATCGAGCACTGGTGCCGGATCCCCGTCGAGGTCGAGCTCGCCCACGAGTTCCGCTACCGCGACCCGGTCGTCAACGAGAAGACCCTCGTCGTCGCGATCTCGCCAGTCCGGCGAGACGATGGACACGATCATGGCCGTCCGGCACGCCCGAGAGCAGGGCGCCCGGGTCGATCGCGATCTGCAACACCCACGGCTCGACGATCCCGCGCGAGTCGGACGCCGTCGCTCTACACCCACGCCGGCCCCGAGATCGCCGTCGCCTCGACCAAGGCGTTCCTCGCCCAGATCACCGCCTGCTACCTGCTCGGGCTCTACCTCGCCCAGCTGCGCGGCAACAAGTTCGCCGACGAGATCGGCGAGATCCTCGGCCGAGCTCCAGGCGATGCCGGACAAGATCCAGAAGGTGCTCGACGGCCTCGACCAGGTGCGCCAGATGGCCCGCTGGATGGCCGACACCCGCTCGGTGCTCTTCCTCGGCCGCCACGTCGGCTACCCGGTCGCGATGGAGGGCGCGCTCAAGCTCAAGGAGCTCGCGTACATCCACGCCGAGGGCTTCGCCGCCGGCGAGCTCAAGCACGGCCCGATCGCGCTCATCGAGGCCGGCCAGCCGGTCTTCGTCATCGTGCCGTCCCCGCGCGGCCGGGACTCGCTGCACAGCAAGGTCGTCTCGAACATCCAGGAGATCAGCGCCCGCGGGGCCCGGACGCATCGTCATCGCCGAGGAGGGCGACGACGCGGTCGTGCCGTTCGCCGACGAGGTCATCCGCGTGCCGCAGACGCCGACCCTGCTCGACGCCGCTGCGTCACCGTCGTCCCGCTGCAGGTCTTCGCCTGCGAGCTCGCCACCGCCAAGGGCCTCGACGTCGACCAGCCGCGCAACCTCGCCAAGTCCGTCACGGTCGAGTAGGCGCCGGGAGGATCCGAGGAGCGGGCTCCCGCGGTGGGTGAGCCACGGCGTGCCGACAGCGGCGGATGTGCGAGGCTCGCGGCTGTGATCGTGGGTGTCGGGATCGACGTGGTCGACGTCGCGCGGTTCGGCCAGGAGCTCGAGCGGGCGCCCCGGCTGCGGGAGCGGCTCTTCACGCCGCTCGAGCGCGACATGCCGCTCGCGAGCCTGGCCGCCCGGTTCGCCGCGAAGGAGGCCGCTGCCAAGGCCCTCGGGGCGCCGCCCGGGATGCGCTGGGTCGACGCGACGGTCGTCAAGGGCGCGCACGGCGCTCCGCAGCTGCACGTCGAGGGGACCGTCGCGGCCCGGGCCGAGCTGCTCGGGGTGACCCGGTTCCACCTGTCGATGTCCCACGACGCGGGGATCGCGAGCGCCGTCGTCGTCGCCGAGCGGGACGCCTGACGTGGCCGGGCACCCGGTCCCGTGGCACGCCGTCCGCGGGCGCCTCGGTCGCCTTTCCCGGCGTGTCGTCCGGGGCCCCCGCACCGCAGGACGGGTGGGGGTGGGCGCGTGATCCGGGCGTGGCGGGTCGGGGACGTCCGGGCCGCCGAGGCGGTCCGACTCGGCGAGGTGCCGGACGGCGCGCTCATGCAGCGCGCCGCCGCAGGGCTCGCGACCGTGTGCGCACGGCTGCTCCTGGACGTCGCGGGCGGGGTCGCCGGACGCCGGGCCGCGCTCCTCGTCGGGGCCGGCAACAACGGCGGCGACGCACTCTGGGCCGGCGCCCGGCTCGCGCGCCGCGGCGTCCGGGTCGACGCCGTCCTCTGCGCACGGCCGGTGCATGCCGAAGGGCTCGCCGCGCTGCGGGCCGCGGGTGGCCGGGCCGTCGACGCGACCGACCCGACCGGCACCGACGGGCCGACCGGCACGGCGCGCGCCGCCGGGGTGCTCGCCGCGGCGCACCTCGTCGTCGACGGGCTCGTCGGGCTCGGCGGCTCGCCGGGCCTGCGGGAGCCTGCCGCCGGGCTCGTCGCGGGGCTGCGTCCGGCCGCGGACGGCGGGCCGGCCGTCGTCGCCGTCGACCTGCCGAGCGGCGTCGCCCCGGACACCGGTGAGACCCCGGCCCCGCACGTGCGGGCCGACCTCACCGTGACCTTCGGGGCCGCCAAGCCCTGCCTGCTCCTGCCGCCGGCCTCCCGGGCCGCCGGCCGAGTCGTCGAGGTCGACATCGGGCTCGGGCCGCACCTGGCCGGACCCGCCGCCGTCGAGCGGCTGGAGACCGCCGACGCCGCCGTGCGCTGGCCGGTGCCGGGTGCGGACGACGACAAGTACCGCCGCGGCGTCGTCGGGGTCGTCGCCGGCTCCGCCGCGTACACCGGAGCCGCGCTCCTCGCCGTCGGCGGCGCGCTGCGGTCGGGCGCCGGGATGGTCCGCTACGTCGGGCCCGACCACCCCGCGGAGCACGTGCGGGCCCACTGGCCGGAGGTCGTCGTCGGCGAGGGCCGGGTCCAGGCCTGGGTGCTCGGCCCGGGCGTCGACCCGGACGCCGGGGACGGGCAGCGGGCTGCCGTCGAGCGGGCCCTGCTCTCCGGCGAGCCGTGCGTCGTCGACGCCGGAGGGCTCGGCGCCGTCCCGGACGCCGTCCTCGGGATCCCCGGCGAGCACGCCCGCCCGCTCGGCGGCCACGTCCTGCTCACCCCGCACGCGGGCGAGCTCGCGCGGCTCCTCGCCGCGCTGGACCGCACCGGCGGCCCGGAGCGGGCCGAGGTGGAGCGCCGCCCCGCCGCTCATGTCGTCCGGGCCGCCGAGCGGACCGGGGCGACCGTGCTGCTCAAGGGCTCGACGACGCTCGTCGCGACCCCCGACGGTCGGCTGCGCAGCCAGGCCGACGCCCCCGCCTGGCTCGCGACCGCCGGCGCCGGCGACGTCCTTGCCGGGGTCGCCGGCACCCTCCTCGCCGCCGGGCTCGACGCCGTCGACGCCGGGTCGCTTGCCGCCCTGGTCCACGGCCGGGCCGCCGCCCGGGCGAGCGCCGGTGGCCCGGTCACCGCGTCCGCGGTCGCCGACGCCGTCCCCGGGTGCGTCGCCGAGCTCGTCGGAACCCTCTGAGAGACTGATCGGGATGACGAGCGCGCCCCTCGACCCCCGCTCCCCGACGGACGCCCGCGGCTCCGCCCGCCCCGCAGAGCTCCTGCCGCCGGGGCTGCCCGCGTGCGCCGTCGTCGACCTCGACGCGATCGCGGCGAACGTCGGCGTCCTCGCCGAGCGGGCCGGCGCGGCGGGCGTCATGGCGGTCGTCAAGGCCGACGCGTACGGGCACGGGCTCGTCCCGGTCGCCCGGGCCGCGCTCGCGGGCGGGGCCTGCTGGCTCGGCGTCGCCCAGCTCGCCGAAGGCCTGGCGCTGCGTGCGGCCGGGATCAGCGTGCCGCTGCTCGCGTGGCTCACCGTCCCCGGGGACGCCTTCGCCGCCGCCGTCACCGCCGGCATCGACCTCGGCGTGAGCAGCCGCTGGTGCCTCGACGAGGTCGTCGCCGCTGCCCGGGCCGCCGGCACGACCGCACGGGTGCACGTCAAGGTCGACACCGGCCTGTCCCGCAACGGCGTCACCGTCGTCGACCTGCCGGACCTGCTCGACGCGGTGCTGCGCGCCGAGGCCGAGGGAGCCGTCAGGCTCGTCGGGCTCATGTCGCACTACGCGTGGGCCGACGCCCCGGAGCACCCGACGGTCCGGGCCCAGACCGCCGCGTTCGCCGACGCCGTCGCGCTCGCCGAGCGGCGCGGCGCCCGGCTCGAGGTCCGGCACCTCGCGAACTCCGCAGCGACGCTGACGAACTCCGCAGCAGCGTTCGACCTCGTCCGCCCGGGCCTCGCGGTCTACGGGCTGTCCCCGGTGCCGGACCTCGCGTCGAGCGCCGACCTCGGGCTGCGGCCGGCGATGTCGCTGCTCGGCCGGGTCGCGCTCGTCAAGCAGGTGCCCGCCGGGTCCGGCGTCTCGTACGGCCACGAGTACACGACGTCCGCCGACACGACCGTCGCACTCGTCCCGCTCGGGTACGCCGACGGCGTGCCCCGGCACGCCGGCGGCCGCGGCCCGGTCGTCCTGCGCGGGCGGCGGCACACCGTCGCCGGCCGGGTGTGCATGGACCAGGTCGTCCTCGACCTCCACGACCCGGCGAACGCCGACGGCGTCCGGGCCGGCGACGTCGCCGTCCTCTTCGGCGCGGAGCCGACCGCGCAGGACTGGGCGGACGCCGCAGGGACGATCTCGTACGAGATCGTCACGCGGCTCGGCGTCCGGGTGCCGACGGTGCACGTCGGCAGCGCCGGGAGGACCTCGGAGGCGTCGCAGTGACCGAGCCCGGCGGCCGCATCGGCCTGCTCTCCCTCGGCGTCGGGCTCGCCGCGGCGGGCGTCGGGGCCGCGATCGGGCTCGCCGCCGAGCGGGCCGCCGTCGGCCGGCCGCTCCTGCCCCGACGGGAGAGCGACGGCCCCGTCGAGGACTACGGCGGCCTCCACCACGGCGCGCGGGTCGTCCGGGCGTCCGACGGGACGGCGCTGCACGTCGAGGTGGACGAGGTCGACGACTTCCGCCCTCCGGGCCGGCCCTCCGACGTGCGGGCCGACGACCGCCCGCCGCTCACCGTCGTGTTCTCCCACGGCTACGCGCTGAGCATGGACTCCTGGCACTACCAGCGCAAGTCACTGCGCGGAGTCCACCGGCTCGTCTTCTGGGACCAGCGCGGCCACGGACGGTCGGGGACCGGCCCGGTCGGCTCGGCGACGATCGACCAGATCGGCCGGGACCTCGAGGCCGTCGTCGACGCCGTCGCCCCGACCGGCCCGCTCGTCCTCGTCGGGCACTCCATGGGCGGGATGACGGTCATGTCGTTCGCCGAGAAGCGGCCCGACCTCTTCGCGGACCGGGTGCTCGGGGTCGGGCTCGTCTCGACGAGCGCGGGGGGCTCGGCGACGTCGACTTCGGCCTCGCCGGGCTCGGCCGGCTCGTCCAGCGGATCGCGCCGAGAGCCATCCGGACCCTGAGCCGGACCCCGCGGTTCGTCGAGCACGGCCGTCGGCTCGGCAGCGACCTGGAGGCCGTGCTCGTACGCCGCTGGTCGTACGCCTCGCCAGTGAGCGACGCCCTCGTCCGGTTCAGCGCGCACATGATCGCGACGACCCGGCTCGAGGTCATCAGCGACTTCATGCCGACGTTCACCAACCACGACAAGCGCGCCGCGCTCGCGACCCTCGACGGGCTCGAGGTGCTCGTCATCGTCGGCGACTCCGACCTGCTCACGCCGGCCGCGCACAGCGAGGAGATCGTCCGGCACCTCCCCGGCGCCGAGCACGTCGTCGTCCAGGACGGTGGGCACCTGCTCATGCTCGAGCACCCGCAGGTCGTCACCGGGCATCTCGTCGAGCTCCTCGACCGGGCCATGCGGCCGCAGGCCGCTCCCGGCGGGAGACGGTACGGTACGCGGGCGCGCCGCACGGTCATGCCGCTGCGGCGCCGGCGCAGAGGACGCGATGCCGGGGGGCTGTCGGCGTGAGCGAGAAAGGGCGGCCTGCCGCGCCGCCGCTCGAGCGAGCAGCGAGGACAGCGTGAATGGTGAGGGAGAACCAGTGAACGGCGCCCATCGGGCTCAGACCCGTCGCGGGCACGGGGAGGTCGTCGTGCGTTCGCGCGTCGACGTTGCGTCGGCGGACGCCATGCGCGACCTCGGTGGGGCGCTCGCCGCGGTGCTGCATGCCGGCGACCTCGTCGTGCTCTCCGGGGACCTCGGCGCGGGCAAGACGACGCTCACCCAGGGCATCGGCCACGGGCTCGGCGTCCGCGGCGACGTCACCTCACCGACGTTCGTCATCGCCCGCGTCCACCCGCCGCTCGGCGCCGGCCCGGCGCTCGTCCATGTCGACGCCTACCGGCTCGCCTCGCTCGCGGAGGTCGACGACCTGGACCTCGACGCGACGCTCGCCGAGTCCGTCACCGTCGTCGAGTGGGGCGAGGGCCTCGTCGAGGAGCTGGCGACCGAGCGGCTCGAGGTCCGGCTCCTGCGCCGGCGCGGCGGCGACACCGGCCCAGGTGTCGACCTCGGCCTCGCCGCCGACCGTGCGCCGTCCGACGGCGACGAGCCCCGGGCCGTCGAGATCGTCGGTCACGGCGAGCGCTGGCGTGGCGTCGCCCTCCCCGGCTGACGGCGGGGAGAGCGACCGGCGGTGCTGCTCCTCGCCATCGACACGTCCGGTCCCGCGGTGACGGCCGCCGTCCACGACGGCACCGCCGTGCGGGCCGAGCGGTCCGTGCCGGGGGCCCGCGGCCATGCCGAGCAGCTCGCACCACTCGTCGAGCTCGTCCTCGCGGACGCCGGCGCCGACCGCCACGCCCTGACCGCGGTCGCCGTGGGGGTCGGCCCGGGGCCCTACACCGGCCTGCGGGTCGGGCTCGTCACCGCCCGGGTGCTCGGGTACGCCCTCGGGATCGACGTCGTCGGTGTCTGCTCGCTCGACGCGATCGCGTTCGAGGCGTTCGGACCGACAGTGACCCGGTTCGGGGCGACCGGTGGCCTCGTCGTCGCGACGGATGCCCGGCGCCGCGAGGTCTACTGGGCCGGCTACGCCAACGAGCCCATCGAGGTCGACGACCACTCGCGCCCGTGGCGGGCCGTGCGGGTCGACGGCCCGCACGTCGGCCCGGCGGCATCCGTCGACGTGGCGGGCCGCGCCGTCGTCGGGCGGGGTGCGCTGCTCTACCCCGAGGCGCTGAACGCGCCCGCCGGCGCGGAACCGCTCGACGTGTCCGCGGGGGCCCTCGCCGAGCTCGCCGTCCGGGCCCTCGCGCCGGACGCCGACGCGAGGGACCGCGCCGTCCTCGTGACGCCCGAGCCGCTCTACCTGCGCCGACCGGACGCCGCCGAGCCGGGCGCCCGCAAGCGTGTCCTGCCGGCGGGCCCACGATGAGCGACGCGCTGGACGGCGTCCGGCTGCGGCCGATGCGCTGGTGGGACGTCGAGGGCGTGCTCGCCCTCGAACGGGAGCTCTTCGGACCGAGGGCGTGGAGCGCGGAGGCGTTCTGGTCCGAGCTGGCCCACCCGGACACCCGCAGCTACCTGGTCGCGGAAGGCGTCGCGGCGCCCGGGCCGAGGGGCGGGTCCGGCGGGCTCCTCGGCTACGGGGGGGTCATGGTCGGCAGCGCGGAGGCGGACGTCCAGACCCTCGCCGTCGCGCCGGCCGCGCAGGGCCGCGGTCTCGGGGGGACCCTCCTCGAGGCGCTCGTCGAGCAGGCCCGGGAGGCCGGCGCCACGTCGCTGCTCCTCGAGGTCCGGGCGGACAACGTCGCAGCGATCGGGCTCTACGAGCGGCACGGCTTCGACCGGATCGCCGTGCGGCGGCGCTACTACCAGCCCGGCGACGTCGACGCGTGGGTCATGCGGCTGCGGCCGCTGCTGCCGCTCGGCTGAGGCTCTCTCCGCCGGCCCTCCCGACCGCGGACTGCGCCGTCCGGGGGACGTGGCTCGGTCCGCCGGGTGACGTTGCGTCGAACCGGGGCGGCGCTGTCCGCGGCGGAAGGCACTCTCGGTGACGACGTCCGACACCGGGAGGGACCGTGACGACGTGCGCGTGGGGGGACTCGCAGCCGTCCCTGCAGCGCGAGCAGCCGCCGACGGTGCCGCCCGCGGCGGCTCG
Organism: uncultured Actinomycetota bacterium; assembly: GCA_963750565.1. Classification (GTDB taxonomy): domain Bacteria; phylum Actinomycetota; class Actinomycetes; order Actinomycetales; family Kineosporiaceae; genus R-H-3. The sequence continues at coordinate 463,398 of CAVVRA010000007.1, forward strand.
CGTGGGGCCGGTTCCGCAGGATCCGCCGACGGTCGCGGCCCCCGTCGTCCCGGCGACGCCCCGGCTGCACCGCCCCGCCCGCGCGATCACGGTGTCCTCGACCGCCCTCGTCGTCACGCTGTGGCTCGGCGACCTGCTGATGCTCGCGGCGTCACCACCTGCCGTCGACCGGCCGGTGGTGACGGCGGCGCTCACCGGCGTGGTCGCGGTCCTCGGCTGCATCGCCCTCGCCGCGGCCTGGGTGTCGACGTCGACGTGGCTCTACCGCGCGGTCGCCGCCGCCCGAATCGTCAGTCCGCGGCGGATGCGGCACCGCCCCTGGCTCGCCTGGGCCGCGTGGGTCCTGCCGGTCGTGTCCTTGTTCCTGCCGCCCGTCCTCGTCCGGGACGCGTGGGTGGTCGGCGCCCGAGGCCGCCCACGGTTCCGGAGGCCGGACGTCGGCGCCTGGTGGACACTGTCGCTGGCCGGCTGCCTGGCTCACGGCCTCCCACTGCTGCTCGCCCGGACGGCGTGGGCCCGCAGCCCGCTGTGGGTGGCGCTCACCGTCCTCGGGCTGGTGCTGTGGACCCTCGCGCTGCGCGAGTGGCTGCGCGTGGTCGCGGGACTCACCCGGGCGTGGGAGACGCGGCGAGGCATGCCGACGGCGCCGCCGCCGCCGCCCCCGGCATGGATGGCGAGGTACGCCCAGCGGCCCCCTGGGCGCACGCCCCGCCGACCGGGGGACGTCGCTCGGCCCGCCGGGTGACGCGGCGTCGACAGTGCACCGACCGGGTGACGTGGCCGTGCACTCTCGGTGACGTCCCCGACGTCTGGAGGAGAACCGTGACGCCGCACCCGTGGAGCTCGCCGCCCAGCCCGCAGCGGTACCCGCCACCGGACGCGGCGCCGAGCCGCGCCGTCCCCCACGTCGCAGTCCACGGGCCGCAGTCCGGCGCGCCGCAGGTCACCCCTCGGAGCGTCGGCGCCCCGCAGGACGAAGCGCCGGTGATCACCCCGGTCGTCACCCCGGTCGCCGTCGCGGTCCTGCCGACGCCGCGACTGCGCCGGCTCCGCCGCCGCATCGCGATCTGCTCGCTCGGCGTGCTCGTGTCCGAGTGGCTCGTTGCCGCACTGGAGCTGGTGGCCGGGCTCGACGGCGCACACCTCGCCGCGACACTGCCCGCACGCCTCGTCGCGGTGGTCGGCGTCGGCTTTCTCGTGGCCACCTGGGTCACGACGTCGACCTGGTTCTCCCGGGCTGCTGCCGCGGCCCGAGCCGCCGAGCCGCAGACCGTCGCGTGCCGCAGCTGGCTGGCGTGGGCGATGTGGGTCCTGCCGGTCGTGTCGTGGTACCTGCCCGCGTTCCTCGTCCTCGAGGTGTGGGGGGTCGGTGCCCGAAGCACGGCCCGGTACCTGCAGGCCAGGGTCGGCGCCTGGTGGGGCATCTGGTTGCTCGCGAACGTGGTCGCCGTCGTGGTCCGGCTCGTCGCCGGGAGCGCCTGGACTGCGAACCCGCTGTGGACGAGCGCCACCGTCGTCGGGCTGCTCCTGTCGACCCTCGCGCTGCGCCTGTGGTTCGACGTCGTCGACGGCCTCACCCGGGCCTGGGAGAAGCCGCGGGTCTCGCCGGGCAGGATCTCCCTCGGAGCCGCTGATCCGGCGGGCGCCGGGTCCGGTGACATCGCGTCGTTCCTGATGATTGGTGTTGGTGACGACGCCGCCCGCCGACCTCGAGCCGGCAGGGCCTAGCCTTCGCGCGTGACGTCCGCACCGCTCGTGCTCGGCATCGAGACCTCGTGCGACGAGACCGGGGTCGGCGTCGTCCGCGGCGGAACGCTGCTCGTCGACGCTGTCGCGACATCCGTCGAGGAGCACGCCCGGTTCGGCGGCGTCGTCCCCGAGGTCGCGAGCCGGGCCCACCTCGAGGCCATGGTGCCGACGATCGAGCGCGCGTGCGCGCAGGCCGGCGTCCGGCTCACCGATCTCGACGCCGTGGCCGTGACGTCCGGGCCGGGGCTCGCCGGAGCGCTGACCGTCGGCGTGGCGGCCGCGAAGGCGCTCGCGCTCGCCCTCGACCTGCCGCTGTACGGGGTCAACCACCTCGCCGCACACGTCGCCGTCGACACCCTCGAGCACGGGCCGCTGCCGGACCCGTCGATGGCTCTCCTCGTCTCCGGCGGGCACTCCTCGCTCCTGCTCGTGCCGGACGTCACCGGCGACGTCCGGCTGCTCGGCCGGACGATCGACGACGCAGCGGGGGAGGCCTTCGACAAGGTCGCCCGGCTCCTCGGGCTGCCCTTCCCCGGCGGCCCGCACATCGACCGTGCCGCCCGGGACGGCGACGCCGCGGCGATCGCGTTCCCCCGCGGGCTCACCGCCCGGCACGACCTCGAGCGGCACCGCTACGACTTCTCGTTCTCCGGGCTCAAGACCGCCGTCGCCCGCTGGGTCGAGCGGCGCGAGGCGACCGGCGAGCCCGTGTCCGTCGCGGACGTCGCGGCGAGCTTCCAGGAGGCCGTCGTCGACGTGCTGACCCGCAAGGCGGTGCTCGCGTGCCGGGAGAACGGGGTCGGCACCCTCCTCGTCGGCGGCGGCGTCGCCGCGAACTCCCGGCTGCGGGCGCTGGCCGAGGAACGCTGCGCGGACGCCCGGATCACGCTGCGGGTGCCGCGCCCGGGTCTGTGCACCGACAACGGGGCGATGGTCGCCGCGCTCGGGTCGCTCATGGTCGCCGCCGGCCGGCGCCCCGTCCACGCTGGACCTGCCCGCGGACTCCTCGATGCCGGTCACCGTCGTCCGGGCCTGAGCGCGTCGGCGACCACCGATGACCCTGGCCGTCGGCGTCCTCCTCCTCGTCGGGGCGGCGGCCGCCCTGCTCGTCGGCGCCGAACTGTTCGTCGAGAACGTCGCTCGGGCCGCCCGGCGGCTCGGGCTCACCGTGCTCGCCGTCGGGGTCCTGCTCGCCGGCGCCGAGCCGGAGGAGGCGCTCACCGGGGTGCTCGCCAGCGCCGCCGGTCGACCCGGGCTCGCCGCCGGCGACGCGATCGGCGCGAACGTCACGATGCTCACCGCGGCGCTCGGGTTCGCCGCACTCGTCCGCCCGCTGCCCGTCGGACGGCGGGTCCGCGAGTACGCCGTCGGCTCAGCCGCCGCCGGGCTGCTCGCCGTCGCCGCCCTCGCGGACGGTCTGGTCGCCCGCCGGGAGGGGCTGCTCCTGCTCGCCGGCTAGGTCGGGCTCGTCGCGCTCGTCTGGTGGCGGGAGCGCGAGCCACCGGCGATCGGCGAGCTCGCCGATCTCGGTGACGACGACACCGCCGACGACAACGACGACAGCGCCGACGACAGCGCCGACGACGACAGCGCCGACGACGACAGCAACAACAACAGAAACAACAACAACAACAGCAGCAACAGTGCCGACGCGGACGCCGACGCCGGGCGCGGCGCCGCCGATCGGACCGACCGGTCGACCGACCACCGCGGGCTGCTGCTCGCCGTCGTCGGGATCCTCGTCATGACCGCCGGCGGCGCACTCGCCGTCGAGGGCGCCGAGCGGGTCGTCGCCGGCCTCGGCGTCGGCGACGACGCCGTCGGGCTCACCGCCCTGGCGCTCGCGACGACCGCCGAGCTCTTCGCGCTCGTCGCGGCCGGCGTCCGCCAGGACGTGCCCGAGGTCGCCGTCGCGGGCGTCGTCGGCTCGGCCGCGTACAACGCGACGGTCTCGCTCGGCCTCGCCGCCGTCGTCCGGCCCCTCGCCGTGACCGGGGTGCTGGGCCCGGCGGTCGCCGCCGTCGGCCTCGCCGCCCTCGTGCCGCTGCTCGCTGCTCGGGGCCGGCTCGGCCGCCCCGCCGGCGTCGTGCTCGCGCTCGGGTACGTCGGCTACGTCGTCGTGACCCTCACCTCGCCGTGATCCCTGCCGGGCAGATGCTCTCCCCACGGGACGAACAGCTGCACCTCAGAGATCACCGGGGACGACCCGCTCCCAGACGACCGGCCCGCCCGGCGGCCACGGGCGGTCGGCACGGACGTACCCGCACCGCGTCGCGACCCGCTCGCTCGCGACGTTGCCGGCGTCGATCCGCAGCACGAGCCGGCGCACCCCGAGGACGCGGACGGCGTGGTCGCCGAGGAGCCGGACGGCGCGGGAGGCGAGCCCCTGCCCGCGGTGCGCGGCCGCCACCGCGTAGCCGACCTCCCGGACCAGCTCGTCCGGAGGCGCCCCCGGCTCCGGGACGTGCCGGAAGAGCAGCACCTCACCGAGCGGCGTCCGGCCGTCCGTCGTCACGGCGAGCTGGACCGTCTCGCCGGTGGCCAGCCGGGCCCGGGCCAGCTCGAGCCGGTCACGGGCCTGCGCCGGGCCGAACGGCGACGGCATCGGCGTCCAGCGGGCTACGTCCTGGTCGTCGAAGATCTGCGCCATCGCGGCCAGGTCGTCGTCCGTCCACGGCCGGAGCACGAGCCCGTCGCCCTCGATCCGCACGGCACCAGCATGGCGTCCGATCGGCCCCGATGCATGATCGCCGTCCCCGGAGCGGGCAGGGGTCTGCGTCGGGCCAGGGCGGCTTCGTCGACGGCGGTCACCCGCGGCGATGCGACCAGGCTCACGGGCGCCCGCCGGCGGGTCGCCGGTTCCGGAAACACGAACGACATCGCTGCGGGGTAGATCTGGAAAGCCCCCTCCCGCCTCTGACATCGCACGAGGGGTCGTCGACGACGCCGAACCGGGGGTACGGCAGGCGACCGGAACGAGGTGCGAGAGATGAACCGGAACGAGTGGTGGCGGCGATCGGGGGCCGAGGACGCCCGGGCCGGCGAGGACGCCGAGGGCTCCCTGGAGCTCTGCTCCTGCCCGGAGTGCGGGATGCCGGCGGAGGTCGTCACCGGCGCCGGCCGCTCGGGGGGCGACGAGATGGTCGGTGTCCGCTGCGTGCGACGGCACTGGTTCTTCGGCCTGCGGGACCGGCTCGTCGCCTGACGGGGTCCCGCGGCCTCGCTCGACCGGCCGGTCGGACACCCCCGACTACTAGGGTGCGACCGTGCCCGAGCGTCGCGCCCCGGTCGTCCTCGACGTCGACACCGGCGTGGACGACGCCTGCGCGCTCCTGCTCGCAGCCCGGCACCCGACGCTCGACCTGCGGGCCGTGACGTGCGTCGTGGGCAACACGGGGCTCGACCAGGTCGTCGCGAACACCCTGCTCGTGCTCGACACCGCGGGCCGTCCGGACGTCCCCGTCGCGGCCGGCGCGGGCCGCCCGCTCCTCGGACCGGCGCGCGGGGCACGGCACGTCCACGGCGACGACGGGATGGGCGACCTCGGCCTGCCCGCCTCGCCGCGGCGTCCGGACCCCCGGCACGCGGTCGAGCTGCTCCGCGACGTCCTCGTCGACGCGGCCGACCGCGCCGACCCCGTGACCCTCGTGCCGCTCGCGCCGATGACCAACGTCGCGCTCCTCCTGCGCACGTACCCGGACGCCGCGCGCGGGCTCGCCGGGATCGTCCTGATGGGCGGTGCGGCGCTCGGCGGCAACGCGACGGCGGCCGCCGAGTTCAACGTGTGGCACGACCCGGAGGCCGCGGCCGTCGTCCTCGACGCCTCGGCGGAGCACGGCGTACCGGTGACCATGTACGGGCTCGACGTCTTCTACGACGTCCGGGTGAGCCGCGAGCAGGCCGCGGCGCTCGCCGCGTCGGCGGACCCGGCGGCCCGGCTCGGTGGCGGGCTCGTCCTGTTCCAGTGCGACCGGTACGCGACGGCCGACGCGACGGTCGGCGACGCGGGCGCCGTCTGCGCGGTCGCGCTGCCGGACGGCCTCGTGACGCAGCAGCTTCCCGTCCGGGTCGAGCTCACCGGTGCGTGGACCCGCGGCCAGACCGTCGTCGACCGCCGCGCCGGGCGAGCGAGCGGCTCGGTCGACGACCCGCACGACCCGCACGACCCGCACGGCCTCGCGCCGACCGTCGTCGACGTCGCGCTCGCGGTCGACGGGGCGCGCTACGCCCGCACGTGGCTCGAGGCCGTCGGGGGCGTCCGCGCCCGGTAGGCAGTGCGGGCGGGCCTTAACGCAGCGGGCGGACGAAGAGCACCGACTGGCGGCCCCCGATCCGGGTGAGCACGATCGTCGCCTCGCCGTCGCCCTCGAGCCGCAGCTGACGGCGCAGCTGCTCCGGCTCGACCGCCGTGCCGCGCTTCTTGATCGTCAGCCGGCCGACGCCGCGGTCGCGGAGCATCGTGCGCAGCGTCTTGAGCTGGAACGGCACGACGTCCTCGACCGCGTACCCGGTCGCGAGCGGTGTCCGGACGGTGCGGTCCGACGTGACGTAGGCGATCGTCGGGTCCACGAGCCGCCCGTCGACGAGCGCGGCCACCTGGCCGACGAGCCCGGCCCGGATCACCGCGCCGTCCGGCTCGTAGAGCACGGCGCCGACCGGGCCGACCTCGGGCTCGGGCATCCCGGCGTCGGTGACCTCGACGGGGTCGGCGGTCTCGATGCCGCCCGCGTCGTCCGGCACGCCGTCCGGCGGCAGCACGAGCGCCGCCCGCCGGACGCCCTCGCGCGCGAGCGAGCCCGGACCACAGCGCGGCCTCGACGACGTCCCCGCCGACCGAGACCCACTGCGCCTCCGCGCCCTGCGGGACCAGGTGGTGCGGGATGCCGGGCGCAGTCTTCATCCCGACCGCCGGCAGCCGGCGCGCGAGCCCGAGGACGACGTCGAGCGGGGGCGAGCCGTGCCGCGGGTCGACGAGCCGCTTGCCGGACGCCGTCGCGCCGGGCCGGGTCGACGTACGCGCCGCCGACCCCGGTGAGGTCCGTCGTCGTCGCGTCGTCGCAGCGGACGACGGCCTCCGGCCAGTGCCGCAGGTTCATCGTCGCGACGGCCGCGGTGAGCTCGTCGCGCTCGACGGCGAGCACCTCGCGGTCGAACGTCGCGAGGGCCATCGAGTCCGCGCCGATCCCGCAGCCGAGGTCGGCGACCCGCTCGACGCCGGCCGACGGCGAAGCGCCGCGCGTGCCGGGCCGCGACCGAGAACCGGGTCGCCTGCTCCAGCCCCGCCGGGGTGAAGAGCATCCCGTCGGCGAACGGGCCGAACTTGGCCCGGCCGGCGGCGCGCAGCCGGGACTGGGTGAGCGCCGCGGCGACGAGCGCGGGCGGGTGCCCGGCGGCGCGCAGCCGCTCGCCGAGGGTCATCGCGGCGGCCTCGTCGTACGGCGGCAGGGACTCCAGCAGCGCCCAGCCCTCGCTCGTGAGCAGCGCGGAGATCCCCTCGAGGTCCACGCCGGAATCCTTCCATGCGCGTCGGCGCGTCCGGCGATCGGGCGGAACCTGGCACTCGAGTTGACCGAGTGCTAACGCCCGCCCTAGATTCTCAGTTGGCACTCTCGGCTCGAGTGTGCCAACCAGGCAGGGCCCGGCCGGCACCCGCGACGACGGCCGGATCACCCCGCCGCCCCCACGCCACTGCCTTGTTCCAGCGACATTCCCGAAGGGGAGGTCAGCAAGTGTCGGTCTCCATCAAGCCGCTCGAGGACCGCATCCTCGTCCAGCCGCTCGACGCCGAGCAGACCACGGCCTCCGGCCTGGTCATCCCGGACACCGCGAAGGAGAAGCCCCAGGAGGGCGAGGTCCTCGCGGTCGGCCCGGGTCGCTTCGACGACGAGGGCGAGAAGCGCATCCCGCTCGACGTCAAGGTCGGCGACACCGTCATCTACAGCAAGTACGGCGGCACCGAGGTCAAGTACGACGGCGAGGAGTACCTCATCCTCTCCGCTCGCGACGTGCTCGCCGTCGTCGAGAAGTGACGCCGGCTGCTGACGCAGCCCTCGACCGCCCCGACCGGTCCGGCCCGTGCCGGTCGGCTCGGGGCGGTCCGCGTCGTGGGCCGAGTCCCGCGGCCCGCCCCGGACCGACCCTGAAGGAGGAACACAACCGCATGGCCAAGATCCTGGAGTTCGACGAGGACGCCCGCCGCTCCCTCGAGCGCGGCGTCGACGCGCTCGCCAACGCCGTCAAGGTGACGCTCGGCCCCAAGGGCCGCAACGTCGTCATCGACAAGAAGTGGGGCGCGCCCACGATCACCAACGACGGCGTGACCATCGCCCGGGAGATCGAGCTCGACGACCCCTACGAGAACCTCGGCGCCCAGCTCGCCAAGGAGGTCGCCACCAAGACCAACGACGTCGCCGGTGACGGCACGACGACCGCGACCGTGCTGGCCCAGGCCATGGTCCAGCGAGGGCCTGCGCAACGTCGCCGCCGGCGCCGCGCCGGTCGCCCTCAAGCGCGGCATCGACACGGCCGTCGACGCCGTCAGCGAGCAGCTGCTCGAGGACGCCCGCGAGGTCGAGGGCAAGGAGGAGATCGCCCACGTCGCCACCATCTCCGCGCAGGACCGCGCGATCGGCGAGCTGATCGCCGAGGCGTTCGACAAGGTCGGCAAGGACGGCGTCATCACCGTCGAGGAGTCCACCACGACCGCGCTCGAGCTCGAGTTCACCGAGGGCATGCAGTTCGACAAGGGCTACATCTCGCCGTACTTCGTCACCGACCCCGAGCGCATGGAGGCCGTCCTCGAGGACGCCTACGTCCTGCATCGACCAGGGCAAGATCTCCGCGATCAGCCGACCTGCTGCCGCTGCTGGAGAAGGTCGCTCCAGGCCGGCAAGCCGCTGTTCATCGTCGCCGAGGACGTCGACGGCGAGGCGCTGTCGACGCTGGTCGTCAACAAGATCCGCGGCACGTTCACCGCCGTCGCGGTCAAGGCGCCCGGCTTCGGCGACCGCCGCAAGGCGATGCTGCAGGACATCGCGATCCTCACCGGCGCCCAGGTCGTCTCGCCCGAGGTCGGGCTCAAGCTCGACCAGGTCGGCCTCGAGGTGCTCGGCACCGCCCGCCGCATCGTCGTCACCAAGGACAACACGACGATCGTCGACGGCGGCGGCGACGCACGGCCGACGTCGACGCCCGGGTCGCAGCAGATCAAGGCCGAGATCGAGCGCACCGACTCCGACTGGGACCGCGAGAAGCTCCAGGAGCGGCTCGCCAAGCTCGCCGGCGGCGTCTGCGTCATCAAGGTCGGCGCGCACACCGAGGTCGAGCTCAAGGAGAAGAAGCACCGCATCGAGGACGCCGTCTCCGCGACCCGCGCGGCGATCGAGGAGGGCATCGTCGCCGGCGGCGGCTCCGCCCTGCGTCCACGCCGCGTCGGTGCTCGACGACGACCTCGGCCTCGACCGGCGACGAGGCGACCGGCGTCGGCATCGTCCGCAAGGCGGCCGTCGAGCCGCTGCGCTGGATCGCCGAGAACGCCGGCGAGCGAGGGCTACGTCGTCGTCGACCAAGGTCCGCGAGCTGCCGGTCGGCCAGGGCCTCAACGCCGCGACCGGCGAGTACGGCGACCTCATCGCCGCCGGCGTCATCGACCCGGTCAAGGTCACCCGCTCGGCGCTGCACAACGCCGCGTCGATCGCGGCGATGCTGCTCACCACCGAGACGCTGGTCGTCGAGAAGAAGGAGCCGAGCCGGAGACCGCCGCAGGCGGCCACGGCCACGGTCACGGGCACGGCCACTGACCCCCGAACGGCCCACCTGCACCACCTGCTCGCGCACCACGGCGAGGCCCGGACGGCACCGCCGGTCCGGGCCTCGTCGTGTCCCGCCCGGTCACGCCCGCCACCGGGCCGGCGGACGACGAAGACCCGGCACCCCACGTGGGTGCCGGGCCTTCGGAGATGGACCGGACCGGCCGGCTCCGGGAGCCGCGGGGTCCGGGGCGGGTGGGTCGGGAAGCCCGGTCAGCTCGCTGCGGCGACCGGCGTGCGCCGGCGGCGCTCGGTGGAGTAGAAGGCCTCGCGGTCGTCCTCGGTCATGCCGCCCCAGACGCCGTACGGCTCGCGGACGGCGAGCGCGTGCTCGCGGCACTGGAGCATCACCGGGCAGCCGGCACAGATGGCCCGGGCAGCGGCGTCGCGGTTGCGGCGGGCGGGACCGCGCTCGCCCTCGGGATGGAAGAACAGCGTCGGGTCGGCCTCGCGGCACGCCCCCTGGAGCTGCCACTCCCACAGGTCGGCCACGGGCCCCGGGAGCCGGGAGATCTCAGCCATCAAACCCACCTCTTCGTCACGTCACCCGCCCTGCGGACCGGTCCGGGAGGGGCCGGATCCGGGTCGCGAGGTGCCGCTCGCAGTTACCAGACTTCTGTTGCGTGCGTCGCGGTCGACACTAACAACCGCTTCAAGGGTTGTTCAAGTACTTCGCGCCGCGAGTTGTTCAAAATTGCAGCACCCTCAGCGCCGGGACCTCGGTCCTGGTCGGCCCAACGATCTGCCGGCTCGCGTCGTGCCTTCGACGTACCCCGATTCCCCCGGGACCAACCCCAGCCGGAGATCGTTCTGCCGGTGTTCGCCCGCCCGTCACGAGCGGCTCGTCGTGCTTGCGCACGGCAGCCGACCGGGTGACCGTGGCGGTCCGGTCCCCGCGCCCAGGTGGCAGCACCCTCGGCGGGCCGGGACAATCGTCGGCATGGCGATGGCCGGTGACTCCAGCACGGGCCCGCAGCCCATGCTCACCGTCGCGGCGGTGGCCCGGCGGCTCGGTGTGGCCCCATCGACCCTGCGCACGTGGGACCGCCGCTACGGCCTCGGCCCGTCCGGGCACACTGCCGGCTCGCACCGCCGCTACAGCGCCGACGACCTCGCCCGCCTCGTCGTCATGCGCCGGCTCACCGTCGAGGGTGTCCCGTCGGGCGAGGCCGCGCAGATCGCCCGGTCGGGCGCCGACATCGGTCCGGCCGGCCCCCTGGGACCGATCGGTGGGGCCGGCCCCGCCGTCACGCCGGTGCCGGACTCCGACGGGCCGGTCCGGGACTGGGAGGCACGGCTCCTCTCCGCATCGGGGGCGACCACGGCGTCCGGCGGGCTCGGCCGCCGCCCGGACGGCGCGGTCCTCGGCATCCCCGCGGCCCGGACCGCGGGCCCCGACTCCTCGGGTGCCGTGTGGCCCGTGCACGTCGACCGACCCACACGGCCCGGCGGCGGCCGCGTCGTCGCGATGCCGTCGGGCAGCCCGCAGGCCCGCGGTCTCGCCCGCGCCGCGATGTCCCTCGACACTGTCGAGGTGACCCGGCTGCTCCGGGACGCCATCCGCGAGCGGGGCACGGCTCGCACCTGGCAGGACCTCGCGATGCCGGTGCTCCGTGCGATCGGTGACCGCTGGACCCAGACCGGCGACGGCGTGGAGATCGAGCACGCGTTCTCCGAGGCCGTCGTCGGGGTCTTCCGCGGAGTCTCGGCGTCGCTGCGGTGGCCGCGCAACATCCGCCCCGTACTCCTCGCGTGTGCCGACGGCGACTACCACACCCTCCCGCTGCACGCCCTCGCCGCGGCGCTGGCCGAGGAGGACATCGGCTGCCGGCTCTTCGGCGTCGGGATGCCGGCGGACGCGCTCGTCTGCGCCGTCCGGCGCAGCGGACCCGTCGCGGTGTTCCTCTACGCCCACCTCGCGACGCACGAGGTCGCGGTGCTCCACGAGGTCCCGCGGCAGCGTCCGGCCCCACGGCTCATCGTCGGCGGCCCGGGCTGGTGCGCGGCGGACCTGCCCGGGTGCGCCGCGCACGTCGGCTCGCTCGCGGACGCGGTCGAGGAGGTCCTGGCCGCCGTCGACCTCTGAGCCCGGCCCGCCGGGCGAGCAACTGCAGCCCGTGCCGGGCTCAGGTTCGCCCCGCCGCGTGACGACATCCACAGGAGCCGGGTCCCCTCACAGGAGGTGACGGGACGCCGGGCCGTCGGCCCGGGCCGGCGTGGCTGCGCGATCGAATGGGGTGTCCGGGATGGCAACGGTTCTCGTGTGCGACGACTCGGCACTGGTCCGGGAGACCCTGCATCGGGTCCTGGCCACGGTTCCTGGCATCACCCGGGTGGTGGACGCGGCCTCGGGCGAGGAGGCCCTGGCCCGCTGGCCCGTCGAGCGCCCGTCGCTCGTCCTCATGGACGTCCGGATGCCGGGGATCGGCGGGGTCGAGGCGACCCGTCGGCTCATGGCACGGCACCCGGAGGCCGTCGTCGTCATGGTGACAGTCGCCGAGGACGCCGAAGGAGTCGCGCGGGCCGTGGCGAGCGGCGCGCGCGGGTATCTTGTCAAGGACGCAACGCGAGAGGAGATGGCAGCCACCGTGGTCCACGCGCTGTCGGACGCCGTCTGGCGCCGTCCGGCGGTGGCCCCGCGGGCCGTCGAGGGGGGCGGTACGGCTCCTGCCCTCACCGAGCGTGAGCTGCAGGTGCTCACCGGGATGAGCCGCGGCCGCAGCAACTCCGAGATCGGCAAGGAGCTGTTCCTCTCCGAGGACACCGTCAAGACGCACGCCCGGCGTCTGTTCCGCAAGCTCGGCGCGGCGGACCGCGCCCAGGCCGTCGCGGTCGGCTTCCGCTGGGGTCTGGTGCGCTGAGGGCCGGTGGCCTCCGCAGACGTCGGGGACGGCCGGGACGTAACGAACGCGTCCCGCCGCGCGATGTCACGTGCGGACGGCGGCCGGGGTGAGTTGGCCGGGCTTGCGGCGCGGGCCGTCACGGGGGATCGGCAGGCGACCGAGGATCTCCTGGCCGCCGTCCACCGACTGGTCCATCGCTACTGCCGGGCGCGCCTGTCACGGTTCCCCGGCGCCGAGCACGCCGCGGACGACGCGGCGCAGGAGGTCTGCATCGCCGTGCTGTCGGCCCTGCCCCGCTACCGGGACGACGGTAAGCCTTTCGAGGCCTTCGTCTACCGGGTCGCCGCCAACAAGGTGGCCGACGCCCAGCGGAGCGTCTACCGGCACGCCCAGCCGCAGGCGGACCTCCCGGACGCCCTCGACGTCGCCGACGGGCCCGAGGACCTCGCGATCCGGTTCTCGGACGCCGAGCGGGCCCGCTCGCTGCTCGACCATCTCCCGGACACCCTCCGTGAGCTCCTCGTTCTCCGGGTTGCCGTCGGGTTGTCCGCGGAGGAGACCGGCCGCGCGCTCGGGATGAGCGCCGGCGCCGTCCGGGTCGCCCAGCACCGCGCCGTCCAGCGGCTGCGGGTCATCGCGAACGAGCCCGCCCGGGAGTCGTTGTGACCGGCGACGGCACCGGGCCGTCGGACGACCACGGTCCCGACGGGCTCGGGATCGACGGGCTCCGGATCGACGGGGTCGGGCTCGACGGGCTCGGGATCGACCGGCTCGGGACAGACCGGCTCGGGATCGACGGGCTCGGGATCGACGGGCTCCGGATCGACCGGCACCGGATCGACCGGCACCGGATCGACCGGCTCGGCGACGTCGCGGACCTGCGCGTGCTCGCCGAGACCGACACCCTCCTCGACCGGCTCGGCGGTCGCCGGCCGTCCGTCGAGGACCTCGACGACCTCGCGATCGCCGCGCTCGCACTGCTCGCCGCCGAGGTCGACCTGCCCGAGGTGTCCCGGGACGCGCTGCGCCGTGAGCTCGTCGAGCGCGGCGTGTGGCCACCCGTCCCGGTGGCCGGGTCCGCCGACCTGCCGGAGACCCAGGTGCTCGACGCCCGCTCCCCGGGGGAGTCCGCCGGGCCGGCCGTCCCCGGCACCGGCGGCACCGGCGAGGGTGGTCCGGAGCGGAGTCCCGGCCGGGACCGGGCCGTCGACCGGCTCTTCCCCGGTCCGGGCCGCCCCGTGGAGCCCGGCCGGCACCGCGAGGCCGCGCGGCCGCCGCGGCAGGTCCACGTCCGGGTCCTCACGGTCGCCGCGTGCGCCGCCGTGGGGCTCTACGGCGTCGGCGCCCTCGTCACCGGCGCGTGGAACCCTGTGCGGGCCGGCTCGATCATCGCGGGGACGGACGACGCGACCCGGATCGAGCACCTGCTCACCGAGGGCCTGACCCTCGTGAGCTCGAACGAGGTCCAGGCAGGCCAGGCGAACCTCGAGCGGGCGTGGTCGATGACGCGGACCGCCGACCTCTCGCCGCAGCAGCAGGCGACGATCGACCAGCTGCTGCACGACCTCTCGACAGCGCTCACCCGGAAGAACGTCCCGCTGCCGCGCGAGCTGCAGCCGGGCGCCATCGCCTCGCGCCGCCCACCCGGCCCGATCGCGTCGCAGCCACCCGGTGAGGTCCCGACGTCCGCGGCGGCCCAGGTCCCCGCCGCGACGACCACCGCTCCGGTCGCGCCGACGGCGAGCGCGTCGACGACCGACGCGGAGGGCGACGGCTCCCCGACGTCCGGGACGACGGCCGAGCCCGAGCCCTCGGCGACGACGAGCACGACCTCCTCGCCGAGCGCGTCGACGTCGACGTCGCCGATGCCGGGCAAGAGCCCGACGACGAAGAGCAAGCCCCCGGCGGCCGGCAACGGGAAGGCGGTCGGCCGGTCCTGACCCGGCGGCGGGGGCCTGTCGGCCAGGCTCCGGCGACCGACGGCCGCGACACCGCGTGGTCGGTAGTATCGACGGGGTGAGCATCGCCGAGGACCGTGTCTTCCAGCAGGCCACCGCACCGCACAGCGCCGAGCCCGATGCGCTGCCCGAGCCCGGCCTCGCGCCCGCCGCGGCCCGGGACGCGGCCGCCGTCTTCACCGGTCTCGGTCTGACCTACGACGACGTCCTGCTCCTGCCGGGCGACACCGACGTCGTGCCGTCCGAGGTGGACACGACGTCGTGGCTGACCCGGCGGATCCAGGTGCGGACGCCGATCGTCTCGGCGGCGATGGACACGGTCACCGAGGCCCGGATGGCGATCGCCATGGCCCGCCAGGGTGGCATCGGCGTGCTGCACCGGAACCTCTCGATCGAGGACCAGGCCTACCAGGTCGACCTCGTGAAGCGGACCCAGACGGGGATGATCTCCAACCCGGTGACGATCGGCCCGGACGCCACTCTCGAGCAGCTCGACGAGACGTGCGGCCGCTACCGGGTCTCCGGGCTGCCGGTCGTCGACGCCGCCGACCGGCTCCTCGGGATCGTGACGAACCGCGACCTGCGCTTCACGCCGGTGGGGCAGTGGGCGCGCACCCTCGTCCGCGACGTCATGACCCCGATGCCGCTCATCACCGCACGGCAGGGGACCAGCCGCGAGGAGGCCACCGCGCTGCTGCGCCAGCACAAGCGCGAGCGGCTGCCGATCGTCGACGCCGACGGCCGGCTCGTCGGGCTCATCACGGTCAAGGACTTCGTGAAGTCCGAGCAGTTCCCCCACGCGAGCAAGGACGCCGACGGCCGGCTCCTCGTCGCGGCCGCGGTCGGCTACTTCGCAGACGCGTGGGAGCGGGCGACGACCCTCGCCGAGGCGGGCGTCGACGTCCTCGTCCCGGACGTCGCGAACGGGCACGCGCGGCTCATGCTGGACATGATCACCCGGCTGAAGTCCGACCCGGCGACCCGGCACGTCCAGGTGCTCGCCGGCAACATCGCGACCCGGGCCGGGGCGCAGGCCCTCGTCGACGCTGGGGTCGACGCCGTGAAGGTCGGTGTAGGCCCGGGGTCGATCTGCACGACCCGGGTCGTCGCCGGCGTCGGGGTGCCCCAGGTCACCGCGATCCACTCCGCGTCGCTCGCGTGCCGGCCGGCCGGCGTGCCGGTCGTCGCGGACGGCGGGCTGCAGTACTCCGGCGACATCGCCAAGGCCCTCGTCGCGGGCGCCGACACCGTCATGATCGGCTCGCTGCTCGCGGGCTGCGAGGAGAGCCCCGGCGACCTCATCCTCGTGAACGGCAAGCAGTACAAGTCCTACCGGGGCATGGGGTCCCTCGGGGCGATGAGCTCCCGCGGCAAGAAGTCGTTCTCCAGGGACAGGTACTTCCAGGCCGATGTCGCGAGCGACGACCGGATCGTCCCGGAGGGCATCGAGGGCCAGGTAGCGTACCGCGGCTCGCTCGCCGCCGTCATGCACCAGCTCGTCGGCGGCCTGCACCAGTCGATGTTCTACGTCGGCGCCGGGTCGGTCCCCGAGCTGCGGGCGAAGGGGCAGTTCGTCCAGGTCACCGCGGCCGGCCTCAAGGAGAGCCACCCGCACGACATCCAGATGACTGTCGAGGCCCCGAACTACACGCGCCGCTGACGCGGGCAGCGGCTCGCGGTCGAGGCCGGGGCTTCGAGGACCACCGCGACACGGTGGCGTTCGGGCGGACGCGGCGTCCGCGCCCGACGACGCGGCTGTGGCGCTGGACAGCCGGACGCGGGTCCCCCGATAGCCTGGACATGTGAACGAGATCGAGATCGGGCGCGGCAAGCGCGGTCGGCGCGCCTACACCTTCGACGACGTCGCGATCGTGCCGAGCCGGCGCACCCGCGACCCGGAGGAGGTCTCGGTCGCCTGGCAGATCGACGCCTACCGCTTCGAGCTGCCGGTCGTGGCCGCGCCCATGGACTCGGTGATGTCCCCGGCGACCGCGATCGCCCTCGGCCGGCTCGGCGGGCTCGGCGTGCTGGACCTCGAGGGCTTGTGGACCCGCTACGAGGAGCCCGAGCCCGTCCTCGCCGAGATCGCCTCGCTCGACCCCGCCGCCGCGACCGCGCGCATGCAGGACATCTACGCCGAGGACATCCAGCCGGACCTCATCGCCGCCCGGGTCAAGCAGGTCCGGGACGCCGGGGTGGCCGTCGCCGGGTCGCTGACCCCGCAGCGTACCCAGCAGCTGTGGAAGGCCGTCGTCGACGCGGGCGTGGACCTGTTCGTCATCCGCGGCACGACGGTGTCCGCCGAGCACGTGAGCGGCCGCGCCGAGCCGCTCAACCTCAAGCGGTTCATCTACGAGCTCGACGTGCCGGTCATCGTCGGCGGTTGCGCGACGTACACCGCGGCGCTGCACCTCATGCGGACCGGTGCTGCGGGCGTCCTCGTCGGCTTCGGCGGCGGCGCGACCCACACGACCCGCACCGTGCTCGGCATCCACGCGCCGATGGCGACGGCGATCGCGGACGTCGCGGCGGCCCGCCGGGACTACATGGACGAGTCCGGCGGCCGGTACGTGCACGTCATCGCCGACGGCGGGATGGGCAGCTCCGGCGAGGTCGTCAAGGCGGTCGCGTGCGGCGCGGACGCCGTCATGCTCGGCGCTGCTCTCGCCCGCGCCGTCGAGGCGCCGGGTCGCGGGTTCCACTGGGGGCCGGAGGCGCACCACCCGCTCGTGCCGCGGGGGGAGCGCGTCCACGTCGGCACCGTCGGGTCGCTCGAGGAGATCCTCCGCGGCCCTGGTCGGCTCGCCGACGGGACGACCAACCTCGTCGGCGCGCTGCGGCGCGCGATGGCGACGACCGGGTACTCCGACCTCAAGGAGTTCCAGCGGGTCGAGGTCGTCGTCTCCCGGTACCGGCCGAGCTGAACGAGCCGAGCAGGCGGGGCCCAACCAGCGGGCGAACCGGCGAGGCCGACCCTGCTCTGCGCGCCCGGCGGTGCGGTTCGCGGGGTCGGTAGATCACCTCCTCAGCGTTCCGGCTCGCCGAGGAACCGGGCGAGCACCCGCTCGGTGCTGCGGCCGTCGAGCGCCCCGCACCACGTGTGCGTGTACGCCGAGAGCCGCGCCCGGTCGACCTCACCGGCCAGCACCTGCGCCGCGACGTGGTCCAGGGACGCCACCGGGTCGACGGGCAGCAGGTCCGGGAACGGTCCGAAGAACCGCGGGTCCGTGGTGCCCACGGCCGCGTGCACCGTCATCGGCCGCCCGAGGAGGGCGTACTCGACGATCAGCGGCGAGTGGTCCGTCACGAGGTGGTCGGCCGCGAGGAGCGCCTCGGACGGCGTGAGCCCGCCGAGGTCGACGACCGGGCCGGCGCCGCGGGCGAGTGGGCCCTCCGTCTCGCCGGTCACGAGCCTCGACCCCGGGCCGGGCCCCGAGCCGCGGTACCCCACGACCCAGCCGTCCCCGAGCCGGTGCCCGAGCGTGGCGAGGTCCGGCCCGGAGGGGCCCGCGCCGTCGTTCGCAGCGGCCACGTAGAGGCACAGCCGGAGTCCGCGCAGCCGCTCGTCGCGGGTCGCCACCCGGGCCCGTACCCTGTCTGCGCGCCCGGGCTCGCAGAGCGCGTCGGACCGCGGCAGCCCGAGCGGCATGACGACGTCCGACGTCACCCCGAACGCCTCGGCGAACGCCGCGACGGCCCGGACCGACCCCGCGCAGACCGCGGTGTAGGGGGCGTGGAGGGCACGCTCGCGGGCCCTCGCGGCCTCGTCCGCCTCGGGGTCGGCGAGCCCGAACCGGCGCAGCCCGGCGGCCGCGTGCCAGACCTGGACGACCTCCTGACCGGCCCGCGGCCGGTGCCCGGCGAGGGGGCCGAACCGGTCGTCGACGAGGACGACGCGGGCCCGGTCGAGGGCCTGCTCGAGCTCCCACGCCTCCCGCGCCGTCCGCGGCGGGCCGAACCGGACGGTGAGCCGCCAGCCCGGGTAGCGGGCCGCGACAGTGGTCGCGAGCCGGGCGAGGTTCTCGTCGAGGCCCCGGACGTCGCTCGACGCGACGAGCACCTCGGGCGCCGAGCCCCGGGTCGGCGGACGGCCGAGCCGCTGCGCGAGCGGCACGAGGAGCGTCACGGTGAGCGCCGCGCCCCGGCGCCGGACGGCGGAGTCCGGGCCTGCGACCCGGTCGAGGCGGGTGCGCCGGGTGGCGAACGCCCTGACCGCGGCCGCCTGCACGGGCATCGGGCTGCCGCGGCGCGCCGCCCGCCCGAGCCGCTCGACCCGGGCCCGGGTACCGGGGTCGAGCCGGCCGAGCGCCACCTGGGAGCCGGGGTTCGACAGCACCGTCCGGGCGAGCGCGAGGTGGGCGCTGCGGGCCGCGGGGGACAGCCGCAGGTAGCGGTGCGCGAACCCGTCGAGCATCCGGCCCAGGACGTACTCCGTGCCGGCGAGCACCGCCGGCGGCAGGTCCTCGAGCCAGTCGGCGGTCATCGCGAGGGCCTCGGCGAGGGTTGCGGACCGGTTGCGGTGCAACGACCCGAAGGCCGGCGCGAGGTCGACCTGGACGACCCGGTCGACGTACGCCGCCTCGACCTCGACCCGCGCGGTCGCGGGCAAATCGCTCGCCCGGACGAGCGCCTGCACCCGGCGGGCTGCCGCGAGCTGGTCGCGGACCGCCCCGAGCCGGCCCGCGGCCAGCTCGCCGCTCAGCGACGGCCCGTCCGCGGCCGCCCGCACCCGCCACTCGTACGTCGTCCGGCCCGCTCCGGTGATCTTCCGCGCGCGCAGCAGGAGAGCGGCGTTGAACGGCTGGTCCTCCGCGACCCGCAGCCCCGGGTCGAACCTGACGCCGTCGAGCAGCGAACGCCGGACGAGCTTGTTCGCCGCGCCCAGCGCGCGCACGTACGGCGGCCAGTCCGCGAGGCTGCGCGGGTACGGGACGCCGACGAGCCCGCGGACGTGGGTGTCCGGCTCCCACCGCCGGTGCCCGTCGAACCGCTCCGTGCGGCCCACGACGACGTCGACGTCGGTTGCCGTCGCGGCGGCCTCGAGGAACGTACGGACGGCGTCCGGGGTGATCCGGTCGTCGGCGTCGACGAGGAGCAGCCACTCGCCGAGGGCGCGGTCGATCCCGGTGTTGCGGGCCGCGGCGGCGCCGGCGTTTGCCTGGCGGACCACCTCGAGCCGGGGGTCGGCGAGGTCCGCGAGCACCTCGGGCGTCCCGTCGGTGCTCCCGTCGTCGACGACGACGACCTGCAGCCAGCGTGCGTCGTCCGGGTCGAGGGGCGCGCGGTCCGGGCCGGGCGGGGCGGCCTGGCCGAGCACCGAGCCGACGGCCTCGGCGACGTGCCGCTCGGCGTCGTGGACCGGGACGACGACGCTGACGAGGGGCGTCGGGCCCGGCGACGGGCCGGGTCGCTGCTCCGGCACGGCCGGGAACTCTAGCGGACCCGGCCGGTGCCCGTGTGATCACCGCGAGCGACCGTCTCGTCCGGTTCGGTGGTACTCGTCCACCGCTGATCGACGATCCTCTACCGTGCGGGGATGTCGATGCCGTCGGGGGACGGCGGACGTGTGGAGGTCGCGCCGTCCGTGCTCCTCGCCGTGATCGCCGTGAGCGTCGCGGCCGCCGCGCTCGTCGCGGCTCAGCTCACCGGTGCGCGGCTGCCCGTGCTCGCCGCGATGCTGCCGGACGGCGGCAGCAGCCTCGTCGTCGTCGACGACCCCGCACCGCTGCTCGACTGCGCGGGCGGCACGTCGTCCGGCGGGCTCGTGCCGCGGTCCGCCGACGGGAGCAGCGACCTGCGGAGGCTCGCCGAGGACGAGCGCTCCGCGACGGCGCAGGCCGCGCTCCTCGTGAGCGTCACGGCGCACCGCAGCGGGGACGGCGTCACCGTCGTCTGGATGGACGCCGTCGGCCGGCCGCGGCTCGTCCTCGGGTACGTGCCGGGCGGGGACGGCTACGTCCTCGCGTCCCGGAGCGCCTGCACCAGCTGAGCTGCCGCGAGCCGGGCCGCCGCGCCGGGGGCGCCACGCGAGGTGCTCTGTTCCGGCGCCGGGGCGGCTGCGCACCTAGGGTGTCGCCCATGAGCAACGGCCCGGACCCGACCGTGCCCAGCCTGGCGCAGCCGCCCGCCGCGCCCGACGTCGAGCCCTTGTCCCGTCGCGGCCGGCTCGGTCCGGGCGAGCGGCAGGCGGCGCTGGACGCCATGGCGCAGCCAGAGCTTCGACGTCGTCGTCGTGGGCGGCGGTGTCGTCGGCGCCGGCGTCGCGCTCGACGCCGCGACCCGGGGCCTGTCCGTCGCCCTCGTCGAGGCCCGCGACTGGGCCAGCGGGACCTCCTCGCGCAGCGAGCAAGCTCATCCACGGCGGCCTGCGCTACCTCGAGATGCTCGACTTCGCGCTGGTCGCCGAGGCGCTGCGGGAGCGCGGTCTCATCCTCACCCGGCTCGCGCCGCATCTGCGCCCGGCCGGTGCAGTTCCTCTACCCGCTGCAGCCACCGCGGCTGGGAGCGCGCCGTACGTCGCGGCCGGCGTCGACGCTCTACGACCTCATGGCCCGCATCGGCGGGAACGGCGCCGGGCTGCCGTTCCACCGGCACCTGACCCGGCGCCAGGCGCTGCGGGCCGCTCCGAGCCTGCGCAAGGACGCCCTCGTCGGTGCCGTCCAGTACTACGACGCCCAGCTCGACGACGCCCGGCACACGATGAACATCGTCCGGACCGCGGCCGCGTACGGCGCGCAGGTCGCGAACCGGGCCCGGGTCGTCGGGTTCCTCCGCGAGGGCGAGCGGGTCGTCGGCGTCCGGGTCCGCGACCTGGAGCACGGCGAGCGAGTTCGAGGTCCACGGCCCAGCAGGTCGATCAACGCGACCGGGGTCTGGACCGACGAGACCCAGGCGATGGTCGGTGAGCGCGGCCAGTTCAAGGTCCGGGCGTAGCAAGGGGATCCACCTCGTCGTCCCGCGGGACCGGATCCAGTCGACGACCGGGATGATCCTGCGCACCGAGAAGTCGGTGCTGTTCGTCATCCCGTGGGGGCGGCACTGGATCATCGGGACGACGGACACCGACTGGGACCTCGACAAGGCCCACCCGGCGGCGTCCAGCGACCGACATCGACTACCTGCTCGAGCACGTGAACTCGGTGCTCGCGACGCCGCTGACCCGCGAGGACGTCGAGGGCGTCTACGCGGGGCTGCGGCCGCTGCTGTCCGGGGAGAGCGAGCCGACCTCGCAAGCTGTCCCGCGAGCACGTCGTCGCGCACCCGACTGCCCGGGCTGGTCGTCGTCGCGGGCGGCAAGTACACGACGTACCGGGTGATGGCCAAGGACGCCGTCGACGAGGTCGCCCGGGCCCTGGACTTCCGGGTGGCGCCCTGCTGCACCGACGAGGTGCCGCTGCTCGGCGCCGAGGGCTACCGGGCGGCGTGGAACGCCCGGGCCCGGACGGCCGCCCGCACCGGCCTGCACGTCGCCCGGATCGAGCACCTGCTGCGCCGGTACGGCTCGATGGCCGACGACGTCCTGCACACTGTGCGCGAGCGACCCCGCGCTCGGCCAAGCCGCTGCCCGGCGCCGACGACTACCTGTGCCGCCGAGGTCGTCTACGCCGCCTCGCACGAGGGCGCCCGGCACCTCGACGACGTCCTCGCCCGGCGCACCCGGATCTCCATCGAGACCTGGGACCGCGGCGTCACGACCGCCCCGCACGCCGCCCGGCTGATGGCCGGCGTGCTCGGCTGGTCGCCGGACCAGCAGGACAAGGAGGTCCAGCACTACCAGGCCCGGGTCGCGGCCGAGCGGGCGTCCCAGACGCAGCCCGACGACGAGACCGCGGACGCCGTCCGGCTCGGTGCGCCGGAGATCGTGCCACTGTCCTGAGCCGCCGCTGCGGATGGAGCCTCGACCCGCTCGGAGCAGTGGCTCGGCCGGACCACCGCTGACGCGCTCGTCGGACCCGGCAGCGACCCGGACGACGAGCATTAAAGGGATTCACCCGGCCTGCCGAAGGGATCGGGACACAGCGCCCGAGACCCGGGGGTCATCCCGATGACGATCATCAAGGCCGCCTGCCCGACCTGTGGCGACGTCGAGCTGACGAAGGACCAGGTCCGACTCGTCGTCCACGCCGTCCGCAGCCGGTCCTTCTACAGCTTCGACTGCACCTCGTGCGTCATGCTGGTCAAGAAGCCCGCGGGCGACGAGGTGGTCCGGCTCCTGACCCTCGGCGGGGTCGTCGCCGAGCGCGTCGAGGTGCCCGCGGAGGCCCTCGAGGTCCATGACGGACCTGCCCTCACGTGCGACGACCTGCTCGACTTCGCCACGTGGGTCGAGGCGGCCGAACACGTCGTCGAGGCCGCCGCCGCGGGCCTGCACTCGCGGCTGCTCAGCCGAGATCCGCGACCAAGGGTTACCGGCGGGTAGCCGCCGGGTCCCGACGGCACCTACGCTCGGGGCATGTCCGCGGAGCGCGCCGTCGCCGACCCCGAGTCCGACCCGACCGCCACGTGGGCGCTCGACCCCGCGCTGGTCCGTCGCCTCACCGCCCGCGCCCTCGTCGCCGACGGTGCCGAGCGGGTCACGACCCGCACCCCGCTCACCGGGGCGCCGCTCGCCGAGGTGCCCCGGTCGACCGCGGCGGACGTCGCCCGGGCCGTCGCCGCCGCCCGCGCCGCCCAGCCGGCGTGGGCCGCGCACGACCCGCGCCATCGCGCGAAGGTCCTGCTCCGGCTGCACGACCTCGTCCTGTCGCAGCAGTCCCGGATCCTCGACGTCATCCAGCTCGAGACCGGCAAGGCCCGGCTGGCGGCCTACGAGGAGGTCGCCGACATCGCGCTGAGCTGCCGTTGGCTGGCCCGGCGTGGCCCGGCGATCCTGGCCGACGAGCGGCACCGCGGGATCACCCCGGTCCTCACGCGGGTCAGCGAGGTCCACCACCCGCGCGGGGTCGTCGGCGTCGTCGCGCCGTGGAACTTCCCACTCGTCCTCTCCGTCGGGGACGCCCTGCCGGCGCTGCTCGCCGGCAACGCCGTCGTCCTCAAGCCGGACACCCAGACCGCGCTCACCGGCCTCCTCGGAGCTGACCTTCTCGCCGAGGCCGGGCTGCCGGACGGCCTGTTCCAGGTCGTCCTCGGCGACGGCCCGACCGTCGGCGGCGCCGTCGTCGACACCGTCGACTACGTGTGCTTCACCGGCTCCACGCCGACCGGGCGGCTCGTCGGGCGGCGGGCGGGGGAGCGGCTCGTCGGGGCGTCGCTCGAGCTCGGCGGCAAGAACGGTGCGTATGTCGCGGACGACGCCGACCTCGGCCGGGCCGCGGACGCACTCGTCCGGGACTGCTTCAACAACACGGGCCAGCAGTGCGTCGCCATCGAGCGGCTCGTCCTCCACGAGGCTGTCGCCGAGGCCTTCCTCGACCGCTTCGTCGACCGGGTCTCGCGGATGCGGCTGTCGGCCGGCCTCGATTTCTCCGGCGACATCGGCAGCCTCACCTCCGCCGCCCAGCTGGAGAAGGTCACCGCGCACGTCGCGGACGCCGTCGAGCACGGCGCCGTCGTCCTCGCCGGCGGCCGGTCGCGGCCGGACGTCGGCCCGTACTTCTACGAGCCGACGGTGCTCGACCGGGTGAGCCGGGCCGCGACGTGCTTCGGGACCGAGACTTTCGGGCCCGTCGTCGCCGTGCACCGGGTCGCCTCGGACGCCGAGGCGATCGCGATCATCAACGAGGGCGACATGGGCCTCAACGCCGCGGTCTGGACCCGCGACCTCGCCCGCGGCCGACGGGTCGCCCGGCAGGTCGTCGCCGGCACGGTGAGCGTCAACGAGACGTACTCGGCGACATGGGGGAGCGCCGAGGCACCGATGGGCGGCCGCCGGTCCTCCGGCGTCGGGCGCAGGCACGGCCGGGTCGGCCTGCTCCGCTTCACCGAGTCGCAGTCGATCGCCGTCCAGCGCGGTCCCGGCACGGGCATGCTCTACGCCCGGGGCCCGGAGCGTTTCAGCCGGACGTTCACCGCGGTGCTGCGGGGCGCCCGGCGGGCCCGGCTGCCCTGGCCCTGATCCGCCGTCGGCCCGCACCCGCTCCCGGAGGTGGGCCGCCGGGGTCTGTGCGAGGCTCGCTCACGTGAGCGAGCGTTGGACCCCCGCCCAGCTGCCCGACCTGTCCGGCGTCGCCGCCGTCGTCACCGGCGCGAACTCCGGCCTCGGGCTCGAGACCGCCGTCGGGCTGGCCCGGGCCGGCGCCCACGTCGTCCTCGCGTGCCGGGACCCCGGGCGCGGCGACGAGGCGCTCGGCCAGGTCCGGGTTCGGGTCCCCGGCGCGTCGGCCGAGCTGAGGCCGCTCGACCTCGCCGACCTCGCGTCGGTGCGCCGCTTCGCCGACGACCTGCTGCCGGCGTTCCCGAACGGGCTGGGGCTGCTCGTGAACAACGCCGGCATCATGGCGATCCCGCACCGGACGACGGCCGACGGCTTCGAGATGCAGCTCGGCACCAACCACCTCGGCCACTTCGCGCTGACCGGGCTGCTGCTGCCGGTGCTCCTCGCGACCGGTCCGACCGGTGGGGTCGCCGGCATCGCGTCGCGGGTCGTCACGGTGTCGAGCAC
>CAVVRA010000008.1:0-201129 GCA_963750565.1 uncultured Actinomycetota bacterium
TGAGAAAGCGCCGGGATGAACCGGCATGGAGGAGGAGATGGAAGAGCTCTACGCCGAAGGGGTAGCGACCCACGGCGGCCCCGAGTCATGCGTCGACGTCTCGTGAGGGGCGTGGCGAAGCGTTGACAGGGGTACGTGCAGGCCGGGTTATTGAGCCACGAAATCACGAGATCGGGGTGCCCACGCTGTTCAAAAGGTGGAAGGCAACACCGCCGTCGGCGTTAGCGCGAGTCGCCGGTGGGCCCCGCGGGGTCAGAGAGCCATGGCATGTACGGAACCTTCATGCGCGAGAACCGGGAGATCCCACGCTCGCCCGCCGGGTTGATCACCGGGCGGGACGCTCAGGGAACACGAGGTGGCAAGCCTGAGATGCACGAGCGTGGGAAGTCGGACGGTCCCGTAGTACCTGCGAACCCGCCGAACAACGTTCCGGCTGCGGCCGGGGCGGCGGAGGTGGGGGAGGAAAGGGGACCGGCCAAGGGGAACACGGCCAGCAAAACTCCCCCCGGACGCAGTGCCGGGCCAGGGGCGTCCAGCGCGCTGGATCGTGTGCGGGAAGTAGCAGCAAGGGACAAGGATGCGCGGTTCACCGCGCTGCTGCACCACGTCGACCTGGCCAAGCTCCGGAAGGCCTATGCGGCGATCCGCCGTGAAGCGGCGCCGGGGGTGGACGGAGTGACGTGGACCGAGTACGGGCAGAACCTGGAGACCAACCTCCAAGATCTGCACGCTCGGGTGCAGCAGGGCAAGTACCGGGCCAAGCCGAGCAGGCGCGTGTACATCCCGAAGGCGGACGGGCGGCAACGTCCGCTCGGCATCGCCTCGCTGGAGGACAAGATCGTCCAGCGGGCCGTCGTCGAGGTGCTCAACGCGGTCTACGAGGTGGACTTCAAGGGCTTCTCCTACGGGTTCCGGCCGGGGCGCAAGCCTCACGACGCGTTGGACGCGTTGACGGTCGGGATCACGGACCGGAGGGTGAACTGGGTGCTGGATGCGGATATCCGCGACTTCTTCGGCCAACTTGATCATGGTTGGCTTCGGAAGTTCCTCCGGCATCGGATCGCGGACGACAGGGTCCTGCGGTTGATCGACAAGTGGTTGACCGTAGGGGTCATCGAGGACGGGACCTGGACGGAAAGTGATCAGGGTTCTCCGCAGGGGGCGAGTCTGTCCCCGCTACTGGCGAACGTCTACCTGCACTACGTCCTGGACTGGTGGGTGGCGTGGTGGCGTGACCACCGCGCCGACGGTGATGTGATCATCGTCCGTTGGGCCGACGATTTCGTCGTCGGGTTCGAGGACGAGCAGGACGCCCGACGGTTCCTGGCCGAGCTGCGCGAGAGGCTCGCGAAGTTCGGGCTGGAACTGCACTCCGACAAGACCCGGCTGATCGAGTTCGGGCGGCATGCCGCCTGGAAGCGACGTCGGCGGGGTGAGGGCAAACCGGAGACGTTCGACTTCCTGGGCTTCACGCACATCTGCGCGTCGTCCAAGGGCGGCCGGTTCTGGGTCCGGCGGATCACGATCGCCAAGCGGATGCGGGCGAAGCTGGCCGAGGTCAAGCTCGAGCTCAAGCGACGTTGGCACCACCCCATCCCGGAGCAAGGCGTATGGCTGGCCGCCGTGCTGCGCGGCCATTTCGCCTACTACGCCGTGCCCGGCAACTCCAATGCGGTCGACAGCTTCCGATTCGAGGTGGTTGGGCTCTGGCGCAAGCGGCTGCGCCGCCGAAGCCAGAAGACCCGGCTGACCTGGGCTCGGATGAAACAGATCGCGAACCGATGGCTACCACGACCACGCGTGATGCACCCCTCACCCCTGGAGCGCTTCGCCGCCACTACCCAAGGCAGGAGCCCAGTGCGGTAGTCCCGCACGCTGGGATCTGTGCGGGGGGCCGCCCGCAAGGGCGGTCCCTACCGCGACTCACGGAGTGCCTCAGCCTCCGGCCTCGCCTGCCTCGTACGAGGAGCTGACTGCCGAGAACGCGCGGCTGGCGGCGGAGAACGCGCGGCTGGGCGCGTTGCTGGAGCAGGCGGTGACTCGGATCGGGGAGCTCGAGGCCCGGTTGGGGATGACGTCGAAGAACTCGGGCAAGCCCCCGTCGGCGGACGGGCTGGCCAAGCCGGCACCGAAGTCGTTGCGCGGCAAGTCCGGTCGCGGCCCGGGCCGGCCGAAGGGGCAGCCGGGAGTCACGTTGCGGCAGGTCGATGTGCCCGATCACGAGATCACCCACGAACCGGGGACGTGCTGCGGGTGCGGGGCCGACCTGCACGACGCAGACGTGGTCGGGGTGGAACGGCGTCAGGTGTTCGACCTTCCCCCGGTGCGGATCGAGGTGACCGAGCACCGGCTGGTCGCCAAGGCGTGCTCGTGCGGGACGGTGACGAAGGCACCCGCGCCGGACGGGGTGGGTGCGCCGGTGCAGTACGGGTCCCGGCTGGCCGGGATCGGGGTGTATCTGTACCACGGGCAGTTCCTGTCCAAGTCCCGCACCGTGGCCGCGTTGTCGGACCTGTTCGGGGTGGTGGTGGCCGCAGCCACCGTGGTCGCCTGGACCACTCGGATCGCCGGCCAGGTCACCAGCAAAGCCTTGGCGGTCATCCGCCACCGGATCACCAAGTCCCCGGTGGCGCACTTCGACGAGACCGGGCTGCGGGTGGCCGGGAAGCTGCACTGGATGCATTCGGCGTCCACGCCCACCGACGTGCTGCTGACCGTGCACCGCCGCCGTGGCGTCAAGGGGATGGACGACGCCGGGATCCTGCCTGCCTTCACCGGGACCGCCGTGCACGACGCGTGGGCCCCGTACGACACCTACACCAAGGTCACGCACGCCCTGTGCAACGCCCACGCCGTCCGGGAACTCGTGTACGTCGTCGACACCGCACCCACCGACGTCGCCGGCCTGGCCACCCAGGCCATCGACGCCACCGTGAAGATCAAGGACATCCTCGATGTCGCCCGCGAGCACGGCCACCAACCCGATCCCGACGCCGTCGCCGCCCTGCAGCACCTGCTGCGGTCAGCGGCCGTGCTGGGCAAGACCGCGACCGCGGCCCGCGCGACGAAGCTGGAACGCAAGCACCACGCCCTGTTCGACCCGACTGATCACCCGGTGGGACGACTACCAGCGGTGCGTCAGCGACCCCGCGGTCCCGTGGGACAACAACCCGGCCGAGCAGACCATCAGGATGCCGAAACTACGGACCAAGGTCTCCGGCTGCCTGCGGACTCTGTCCGGCGCAGAGGAATTCGCTGCGATCCGCTCCTACACCGCCACCGCCGTCCGCCACGGACAGAACATGCTCGACGTCCTCATCCAGGCCGCCGACAGCCACCCCTGGATCCCCGCCACCTGAACACATCCCGCCAGCCGAGGCGCCCCCCCGCCACCGGCAACTTCACGCCGCCCAGTCACGGTGCTCCTACACCGCCACCGCCGTCCGCCACGAACAGAACATGCTCGACGTCCTCATCCAGGCCGCCGACAGCCACCCTGGATCCCCGCCACCTGAACACATCCCGCCAGCCGAGGCGCCCCCGCCACCGGCAACTTCACGCCGCCCAGTCACGGTGACGCCGGGGTCGCCCGGGGCATTTCAGCCCCGGGCTCCCACAGATCCGTACGTAACAGTCTCTCGATTTATACGGCTCTTGTCATCCTGTTCATCAGACACACGCGACGGAAGGGACCCATTCCCAGTGCGCGAACATGCGCGGGAATCTCTTCACGATCCCCCACCAGCACTGGATGGCCTTCTCCTTCGCCCGCAGCCGCTTGTACTTCTTGCGGATCCAACGCACCAGGTAGGCGTTGATGCGCGACAGGAGCGGGTACATCGCTGACCGGTAGAACGCGCCGTAGTACTGCATCCAGCCACGGACGATCGGGTTGATGTCCCGCGCGACGTCGACCAGGTCTTGGCCGGTGCGGTGGTGCAGCCGCCAGGACCGCACCTCCGCGCTGATCTTCTTCAGGGCGTCCTTGCTGATCGCGGGCAGGAACGAGCTGAACTGCCGCCCGTTCTTGGCCCGCATGCCCTGCGCTGCCGGAACGTGAACCCCAGGAACGTGAACTCCGTGTGCTCGTACGAGGCACGCCGGTTGCTGTCCTTGCAGTACACGATCCGGGTCTTGTCGGGATGCAACCGCAGCCCGACCTGCTCCATCCGCGCTGCCGATCGCGGCCAGCACCGTTCGGGCCTGGCGTTCGCTCACGCAGTGCACCACCGCGTCATCCGCGTAGCGTTCGAACTGCACGCCCGGGAACTCCCGGGCCATCCACGCATCGAACGCGTAGTGCAGGAACAGGTTCGCGAGTACGGGCGAAATCGAGGACCCTTGTGGGGTCCCCCGGTCTCGCATCAGCAGTCGTGCCGTCGGCCTGCTGCACCGGCGCTTGGAGCCACCGCTCGCACGTACAGCACCACCCACGGTTGGTCGGTGTTGGCCTAGACCGCCTTGACGACCAGGTCCCACGGGACGGTGTCGAAGGAAGCCCCTTCTTACTACCCGTATCGAGGACCTCGCGTGCGCGTTGCGTGCGTCTGCGGAGGGCGTGTGTGCTGTGGTGGCGGCCGTTGAGCTGCTGATCGGCCACCGGTTCTGGCTGGGCCGGAGGGACTTCGTCGAGCAGTTCGTGGGGATGGACCTGGGCCCGGACGGGACACCGCTGGCGCTGGTCGACTGGGACGCAGCCGTCGGGGCGCTGACCGCGGGACCGCTGGTGTGCTCGGACAGCCAGGGGCAGATCCTTCGTCTGGCGGCGAGTCTGGCGGAGGGGATCCCGGTCGATCTGGGTGCCGCGGTGTCCGGGCTCGACGAGGAACTCGATCGAGTTGGTGGTGGCTGCGGTGCTGGCCGGCAACGGGCGCGGTCGGGCTGGAGTCGTCGGGCAGGTCGAGCGATGAGCCAGTCACCGGTCACCGTGGCAATCGTCCGGGAGCGGGATCCGTTGCAGGGGCAGCGGTTGCGGGTGCTGGGCCGGATGCGTCGCGGCTCGGGCGTGGAGCTGCTGGTGGTCCTGGCGGACGGCAGCAAGCGGCTGGTCCCGGCGGCGTGGACCGACCTGGACCAGCCCGGCAGCCTCCCGGCGGGGCGACGGCGTCGTCGTCGGGCCTGGCGCTGGGGTCGGTGACGGACCTGCTGGCTGCCTGCACGGTGGTCGCCGGGCTGGCCGCCCGGGCCGGGACCGAACGGGAGCAGGCTGCACGACAGTCACCTGCCAAGGAGGACCATCGTGCAGCCTGTCCAGCTCAGTCTGCTGCCGCAGACCTGTCCGTCGCCATCGGCCACGCTCCCGGCGAGCCCGTCCCTGGACCGGTCAGGGATGCCGGCCAGGCCGCCATCGGATCTGCCCGCGGCACAGATGATGCCGCCGCTGCTGCCGGATGGGCCGGTGGCCGAGGCGGTCGGCCTGATGGGCCGGCTGATCGCCGAGGCGGCCACGCACGCCACGGACGGGCCGGAGGCGGGCGATGAGTGAGCACAGCCGGATCACCGCCTCGCATCGTTCCCGCACGGCCGTGATCTATGTCAGGCAGTCGACGTTGTCGCAGGTCGAACGCAACCGGGAGTCCACCGCCCGCCAGTACGACCTGGTGGAACGGGCGGTGGCGCTGGGCTGGCCGCGCTCCGCGGTCCGCGTCGTGGACGCCGATCTGGGGGTCTCCGGGTCGGTGACCGGGCACCGGGAGGGGTTCGACGCTCTGGTCGCGGAGGTGGCCCTGGGCCAGGTCGGGATCATCGTGGCGTTGGAGGCCTCGCGGCTGGCTCGGGACAACGCGGCCTGGTATCGGCTGTTGGACCTGGCCGGGGCCTGCGACACCCTGGTCGCCGACACCGACGGGGTCTACCACCCCGGCTTGTTCAACGACAGGCTCGTCCTGGGCATGAAAGGGATCATGAGCGAGGCCGAGCTCCACGTGCTGCGGGCCCGCCTGGACGGCGGGATCCGCAACAAGGCCGCCCGCGGTGAGCTGCGCCGCGGGCTGCCGGTCGGGCTGGTCTGGGGCGAGGACGACGGGCAGATCCTGCTCCACCCGGACGAGGCCGTCCGCGGGGTGATCGCCGCGGTGTTCGACCGGTTCACGCAGTGTTCGTCCGCCCGGGGAGTGTGGCTGTGGCTGCGCGATCAGGGGATCCGCTGGCCGCTGCAGCAGATCGGCTACCGTCGCGGGGTCCTGCCAGAGATCACCTGGGTGGAGCCGACCTACCATGCGGTGCACACCACGCTGACCCACCCCGCCTACGCCGGCGCCTACGTGTTCGGCCGGTCCCGGACCGAGCGCTGCCTGGCCGAGGACGGGACCCTGAAGGCCCGCCGTCGCGGCTTGCCGCCCGACCAGTGGCAGGTGTGCCTGCCCGGCCACCACGACGGCTACATCGACTGGGACACCTACCAGGCCAACCAGGCCCGGCTGGCCGCCAACACCCGCCCCCGCGCGCACGCCCCCGGCACCGGGGCGGTGCGCGAGGGCTGCGCCCTGCTGCAGGGCCTGGCCACCTGCGGGACCTGCGGCCGCAAGCTCGCCGTCTACTACGACGGGCCGACCAAGTCCACGCCCGGCTACTACTGCGCCAGCGGTGACATCTGCAACGGCCGCGGCGTGCGGCACCTGCGCGTCGGCGGCGTGGCGATCGACGCCGCGGTGACCGCCGCGTTCCTGGCCGCGATCACCCCGGCCGCCGCCGAGGCCACCCTGGCCGCGGCCGAGCACCTGGAAACCGGCCACCGGGCGGCCCTGGACCAGCTGCACCGGCAGCTCGAGCAGGCCCGCTACGCCGCCGCCCGGGCCGAACGCCGCTACCGCGCGGTCGATGCCGACAACCGTCTGGTCGCCCGCAGCCTAGAAGCCGACTGGAACACCGCGCTGAGCGCCGTCGCCACCGCCGAAGCCGACCTGGCCCGCGCCCAGCAGCGCCGCCCCACCCTGCTGACCGACACCGAACGGGCCGCGGTCCTGGCCCTGGGCCAGAACCTGCCCCAGGTCTGGACAGCGCCCTCGACCCGCGACAAGGACCGCAAGCAACTGCTGCGCACCCTGCTGGACGAGGTCGCCATCAGCCTGACCCGCGACACCAGCAGCGGCCGCGCCGACCTGGTCCTGCGCTGGAAGGGCGGCGCCATCACCGACCTGACGATCCCGATCAAACGCAAACCACCGAAGATCCGCACCGACGAAGACACCGTCGACCTGGTCCGCCGGCTGGCCCAGCACTACCCCGACGCCGTCATCGCCGGGATCCTCAACCGCCAGCACCGAAGCACCCCGCGGGGACTGTCGTACACCGCCAGTAGGGTCCAGGGACTGCGCCACTACTGGAAGATCGACTGTCACCAGCCCGTCGTCGAACCCGAGGAAGGAGCCGTGCTCACCATCGCCGACGCCGCCGCCGAACTCGGCGTCGCCCCCTCCACCCTGCACCGCTGGCTCAACGACGGATTCGTCGCCGGCGACCAGGCCACCCCCGGCGCTCCCTGGCGGATCCGGATGACCGACCAACTGCGTGCCCTGTTCGTCCAGGACGCACCCGAGGGCTGGCTGCCCATGCTCGAAGCCACCCTCGCCCTCGGCGTCTCCCGCCAGACCGTGTTGCAGCGTGTCAAGCGCGGCGACCTGCAAGCCGTCCACGTCCGCACCGGACGCCGGAAAGGCTTACGCATCAACGTATCCAGCCCCACCAGCACCCTATTCTGATCATGACAATGAGCGGCAGGAGCAGTGTGACCATGCATCCAAGAACGCGGAGATGTCCAGGTCGATGACCCAGTCCGCCTTCCAGCAGCGCCGGCGGCACACGGCCACCGCATCGATCGCGGACCGTCCAGGCCGGTAGCCGTAGGAGTCGGGATGGAAGACCGGTTCGGCCTTCGCCTCCAACACCTGCGCCACCACCGTCTGGGCGATCCGGTCCCCCACCGCGGGTACGCCCAACATTCTGACGCCCCCCGGTTTGGGGATCTCCACCGCGCGCACCGGCGGCGGGAAGTACGTGCCCGACGACATCCGGTTCCAGATCTTGTACAGGTTGCCCTTCAGATCCTTCTCGAACTCCTCGATGCGACACCGCGTCCACGCCCGGTGCACCCTTGTTCGCTTTCACCTTCTCCCACGCCTCCCAGACAGCCCGCTTCGAAATGTCGAACGGCTTGCCCGGTGCTTTCAACTCGTCCACGCAACTCCTCCCAGGAGAACCTGGTTGATCGAATAGACACAGTCACGAACGACCCGACCCCTTCGCTCCGCTCCCGTTACAGGAGCTTCCTCACTACTACGAGTCGGTCCGCCAGCACACCCGGCGACGGTACTCAATCCCTGACGGCTTCGGACCGCTTGGGACGCTCCCTGTCTCCCACCTGACCAGGCAGGATGTATCCGGATGCACCTTCTCCTGTTCCCCACGGACGCAGCAGACCAGGCTCGCGTCGCCTGCATGCCGGACACCGCCTGGCCAGTAGGCGGGCACCCGCCAGGCTCATCCCGGGATTGCATTGACACCCCGGTTTTGATGTCGTCTCTAAGTTTCGACACGTCAACAGCGATTCGCTTTCGCTCGCCTTCCTGATCCCCACCTGACACCTCCTGGGCGCCTTTTCCTCATCGTTCACCACGACGGTCTTCAGCCAACGCAGCATGAGGTGGTTTGGAGCCTCCCCCCGCAGGGCGGCTCCGAAGGGCCAACCTTCATCGTCCGTGCAGCACCGCAACCAGCAGAGCTCCTACATGACCTCTCCTTCGCGTTCAGGACACAGCAATGCCGCATAGTTAAGCGGCGTCTCGGTGCTCCCGGAGAAAGTCCTCGGCCGTGCGGCGTGGCCGCCTGAGGTGGTTCTCGCCTCGGTGACGTTGCTCGGCCTCTCTGATTTCACGAGACTTGATGTGGGCGGCGTGTCGGATTGTGAAATCCGACACCAGCCGAGCATTATCACCTAGATTTGTGGTATGACGAATTCGGGGTCCTCGGCCACCGGGCGTTTGACGGATCATTTGTCCATCGGGGTCCTCACGAAGACGGTTCCTAGATTCGTGGTCGATGAAGTCCTCGCCGAGACTCGGCGGAAGGAGAAACGTTCTCGGCTGCTACCGGCTCATGTCGTGGTGTATTTCGTGATGGCCTTGTCATTGTTCCAGGACGGGTACGACGAAGTGATCCGGGCCCTCGTGCACGGGCTGCGTTTCGCCGCGGACCTGGTCCAAGTCCTGGCAGGTCCCCACCACGGGAGCGATCTCCCAGGCCCGGGTGCGCCTGGGTGAGGAGGCGATGCGCCAGCTGTTCACCCGGGTCGCCCAGCCGCTGGCCACCGCGACCACCCCCGGTGCCTGGCTGGGACCGTGGCGGCTGATGGCGATCGACGGGGTGATG
This sequence comes from uncultured Actinomycetota bacterium, assembly GCA_963750565.1. GTDB lineage: Bacteria > Actinomycetota > Actinomycetes > Actinomycetales > Kineosporiaceae > R-H-3. Next base: position 9,367 of record CAVVRA010000008.1, read on the forward strand.
CTGGACATCCCCGACACCGACGCCAACCTGGCGGTCTACGAGAAGGCAGTCGGGGGCACCCGCCGGCCCTACCCGCAGGTGAAGGTCGTGGGCCTGGGTGAGTGCGGCACGCACGCTCTGATCGACGCCTCGATCGGGTCGATCCGCCACGGGGAGCGGGAACTGGCCGAACCGCTGACCCGCTCCCTGACCGAGAACATGCTGGTGATGGCCGATCGAGGGTTCTTCTCCTACGAGTTGTGGCGGGCCTACCTGCTCACCGGCGCCGACCTGGTGTGGCGGGTGACCAAGACCATGCACCTGCCCGTGCTGAAGCTGCTGCCGGACGGGTCCTACCTGTCGGAGATCAAGAACTTCCGCGGGCCGGGCAAGACCCGGATCCCCTGGGAAGATCGCCGACCCGATGCTCGCCACCCACATCCCCGTGCGAGTGATCGAGTACCAGGTCGACGCCGGTGACGGCCTGACCCACCTGGAGACCTTCCGCCTGATCACGACGATCCTGGACCCGGACCAGGCCGACGCCCACGAGTTGGCCGCCTGCTACGCCCAACGCTGGGAATTCGAATCCTCCCTCCGCGAGGTCGAATGCCAGCTACTCGAACCCGGGGCAACGCTGCGCTCCAAAACCCCCGAGATGGTTCGCCAGGAGATCTGGGGACTGCTCCTTACCCACTACGCGGTCCGGGCCTTCATGAAAGAAGCTGCCGATACCATCGACATCGACCCAGACCGACTATCCACGATCCGCGCCATCAACATCGTCCGCCGGTCCGTCACCGACCCGGCGGAATTTTCCCCCCGGTCGACAGACCGAGAAACAGCGCAGGGCGATCAATGAGCTCACCGAACGGCTCAACCCGCCCCGACGAACACGCACCTACCCCCGAGTCCAGAAACGAGCAAACCGACACCACTTCGCCACCAAAGAGGACAGACACAAACAGCGACCCTACAAGCCGACGATCATGATGCGAGGCGCCCAACCGGCTTAACTATGCGGCATTGGACCCAGTACACCTCGGCAGAATTCGCCGGACACGCCGAGAAACTCGGACTGCGCCGGTCCGTCGGACGCACCGGGGTTTGCTACGATAACGCCCAGGCGGAGACGTTCAATTCGGCCGTCAAGGTTGAGCGAGTGAACCGCACCGTGTATCCGACCAGAGAACACGCCCGCAAAGACGTGACCCGGTACATCGAGTTCCGCTACAATTCCAAGCGGATACACTCGGCGCTCGGGTACCGAACCCCGAACGAGACCTACAGCGACTACATCAACGCCCACTCCGCAGCATGAACTAACCACACATCATGTGTCCGGAAAACGGGGGGCAGCTCAAACCGTGGAACCCCGCCCTCCCGACGCGACAGTCGGGCCATCATTCTGCCCGGACCCCGAAACCGACCGAACCATGATCGACAACTGGCCAGAAAATGATCACCGATGCCTTACGTGCGGATCTGGGTCAGACCCTGGTCCGTGGTCGCGATCCCGGCCTGGTGATGCGTAGCTGGGTGTGGACGACGATGACCAGCCAGGTCCAACGGTCGGCGGCGGCGGGGTCGCGCAGCCTGGGGGCGGTCCAGCCCAGTTGCTGCTTGAAGAACCGGACGGTGTGCTCGAGGTCGAACCGGCGCAGGAACGCCTGCCAGGCCTGGTCGACCTGGTCGGCGGTGGCGTCGGGGCGCGAGGTCCACAGCCATCAGGGTGTCGGGGCCCGATCCCCGGGGAGATGGTCGACCTGGAGCCGGATCAAGGTGCCCTCGATGATGGGCAGGTCGGTGTCTTCGGGATGGTCCAGCCAGGGGCCGCGGCGGGTCAGCCGCGGGTGCATCCGGCCCCAGGCCGACGCGGCTGCCGTGCCGTACCGGGTCGTCTCGGTGGTGGTGGCGTGGTCGGCGGTGGGCCAGCTGTCCGGCCGGGCGAGCTTGAGCACCGGTCCGTGCCGGGGCGGGCGGCCCACCGTGGCGGGTGGGCGGGGCGGGATCGGGCCGATCATGACGCGGTCCGACCGCAGCCGGCCGGTGAGCACGACCGGCAGGTCGCCCAGGACGAACGCCAGCCGGGTGACGTCGTACCCGCAGTCCATCACGATCTCGATCGGGGGATCCCCCGGCGTCCAGTGCCCGGCGGTGACGAGCCGCTCGACGACGTCGCGCAGCTGGGCGGCGGTGACCGCGGTGGCGTCGTCGTGCGGGCCGAGCCGGACCGCGTCCAGCACGGCGGTCCAGCTGGTCCGCCCGGTCTCCACCGCGGCCACGATCGAGTACGGCCAGCCCGGGATCATCTGGCTGGTGCCCCTGGCCCGCCCGTGGACGTGGCAGAACAACCGGTCCGGGCTGGTCTCGGCGTCCGGGCGCAGCCACGGCGTGACGTCCACCCCGAGCACGATCCGCCCCCCGACCCGCGGCAACGCCAGCCCGTCCACGGCACGGCGCACCCTGGCGAACTCGATCCGTCCGGCGTTCAGCCCGTCATACAGACCGCCGTGCCCGCGACGATGCTCCGGCTCCAATGACAGCTCCGGCACCGACCGCACCGGCCCCGCCGCGCACAACACCGCATCCGCCAGCTCGAACAACGCATCCGCCCGGGCATCCAGACAGGCGAAGAACTCGCACCGGAACCGGCACAGCATCTCCTGCGCCGCCGTGCGACCGTCCGCGGCGTCCGGACCGGTGCTCAGACTCACCCGCCCTGCCCTGGCAATGGGCTCGACGGCATCGGCGTGGTGCGGCAGTCTGGCCATCGCGACACGCGGCGCCCAAACCAGAAGAACCAGGTCACGAGCCGCACAGGTTAAAGATCAAGCTCAGACTCAGCCAGCTCAGGCTCGGGGGTGCCGGCCCTGGGCGCTTGGCTGGACACGCGCGGCTGACCAGGGGGAGACAGTTCCGGCAAAGTCATCGTCCTGTTACCCGGCCTTCACGACCGGTCGGCAACATGTGACGCGTCGACATCTCGACGCGGCGCGTTTTGGCGCGGTAAGCATGACGTGGTCGAGAAGGGACACCTCATGAATGCCGCACGGACCGGTCCACGGCTGCGCGAGCTCGGCTCGACACCTGCCGGACTCGAGCAAGACCTGGTCAGCAACCTCTACTACCGGCGCGGCACGACGATGGAGTCGGCGAGCCTGCAGGACGCCTACCAGACGCTCGCGCTGACCGTCCGGGACCGGCTGGTCGACCGCCGCGCCCGGACCGCCGCCGCGCACTACGAGGCGAATCCCCGATTCGTGTACTACCTGTCCGCCGAGTACATGCTCGGCCGGCAGCTGAACCAGAACATGCTCTACACCGGCACCGAGGACATGGTCCGCTCGGTCATCAAGGACCTCGGCCTGTCACTCGGTTGGCTGCAGGCGCTCGACGTCGAGCCCGGGCTGGGCAACGGCGGCCTCGGCCGGCTCGCCGCCTGCCTGCTCGACTCCCTGGCCACTCTCGACATCCCCGCGGTCGGCTACGGCATCCGCTACGAGTTCGGCATCTTCAAGCAGACCTTCGAGCACGGCGCCCAGGTCGAGCGGCCCGACGACTGGACCTTCTACGGCAACCCGTGGGAGTTCCCTGCTCCCGACGACCGCCAGCTGGTCGGCTTCTACGGCCACACCGGAGGACGACGGCGACCCGACCGGCGCTGCGCCGCCGCTGGGTGCCCGGCGAGACCGTGCGCGGCGAGCCCAGCCACATGCTGGTCCCCGGCTACGGCACGCAGACGGTCAACATCGTCCGGCTGTGGCATGCCCGCGCCAGCCGAGAGTCGTTCGACCTCAGCACGGTTCGCCGCCGGCCAGTACGCCGAGGCGGTGCAGGACGTCGTCCGCTCGGAGAACATCAGCAAGGTGCTCTACCCCGACGACAGCACCGAACGGGCCGCGAGCTGCGGCTGAAGCAGCAGTACTTCCTGGTCTCCTGCTCGCTGCGGGACATCATCCGCCGGTTCCAGTTCCGCAACAGCGACTGGGACGACGTTCCCGGACAAGGTCGTCATCCAGCTCAACGACACCCACCCGGTGCTGGCGATCGCCGAGCTGATGCGGCTGCTGGTCGACGAGTACGGCGTGGACTGGGAGCAGGGCCTGGTCGATCACCCACCCGGACCTTCGCCTACACCTGCCACACGCTGCTGCCGGAGGCGCTGGAGACCTGGCCGGTCTGGCTGTTCGCAGCGGCTGCTGCCCCGCCACCTGGAGATCATCTACTGCGATCAACCACTTCTTCCTGCAGGAGGTCGCCGCTGCGCTTCCCCGGGGACTTCGAGCAAGCTCGCCGCCCTCTCGCTGATCCAGGAGGGCCCGGAGCCCCGGGTCCGGATGGCCAACCTCGCCGTGGTCGGCAGCTCCGCCGTCAACGGCGTGGCCGAACTGCACTCGCAGCTGCTGACCGAGACCACCCTGCGCGACTTCGCCGAGCTGTGGCCGGAGAAGTTCCACAACGTGACCAACGGCGTCAGCCCGCGACGCTTCCTGCGCCTGGCCAACCCTCGGCTGTCCGCGCTGATCAGCGCCCGGCTCGGCGGCGAGGACTGGCTGCGCGACCTCGACCGGCTGCGCCGAGCTGGAACCACTGGCCGACGATCCCGCGCTTCACGACCGACTGGCAGAACGTGAAGCGGGCCAACAAGCGGGACCTGGCCGCCTACGCCGCCGAGACGGTGGGCGTGGTGTTCGACCCTGACGCCATGTGCGATGTCATGATCAAGCGTTTCCACGAGTACAAGCGGCCAGTTGCTCAAGGTGCTGCACGTGGTGACCCTCTACCAGCGGATCCTCGACGACCCGAACCGGGACATCGTGCCGCGGACCATTCTGTTCGGCGGTAAGGCAGCCCCGGCCTATCACGCGGCCAAGCGGATCATGAAGCTGATCAACTCGGTGGCCGGCGTGGTCAACAGCGACCCGACCCTGGCCGGACGGCTCAAGGTCGTCTTCCTGCCCGACTACAACGTCACCCGCGCCGAGCTGATCGTGCCGGCGGCCGACCTCTCCGAGCAGATCTCGATGGCCGGCAAGGAGGCCTCCGGCACGGGCAACATGAAGCTCGCCCTGAACGGTGCGTTGACGATCGGCACCCTCGACGGAGCGAACGTCGAGATCCGCGACCAGGTCGGGGCCGATAACTTCTTCCTGTTCGGGCTGGACGCCGCGGCCGCGGCCGAGTTGCGTGGCGGCGGTGCGTACGCGCCGCGAAGCTACTACGAGGCGGACGGAGAATTGCGGGCGGCGATCGACGCCATCTCCGGCGGAGCGTTCTCCGGCGGAGACCGGGAGGAGTACGCCGGCATCGTGGAGAGCGTGCTGGGATGGGACGAGTACCTGGTGATGGCCGATTACCGCGCCTACATGGATGCCCAGGACGAGGTGGAGACCGCCTGGCACGACCAGCAGCACTGGACCCGGATGTCGATCCTGAACACTGCCCGCTGCGGGTTCTTCTCGTCCGACCGCACCATCCGCGACTACTGCGGCGAGATCTGGAAGGTCGAACCGGTCAGCGTCCCCGAGCCGCCTGACCACGGCTGACCCTGCCCTACCTCTCCCTCCTCCCCCCTCCCTCTCCCCTCCCCCACCAGCGCCGCCCTCACTCGAGGCGCTGGCCGCCGAGCTGGACAAGACCCACCCGGCGCCGCGTCCAGCCTGCGTGAGGGCCTGGACGAGACCCTCACCGTGCTACGCCTGGGGGTGCCGCCCACCCTGGCAAGGTCCTTGAGGTCGACCAACTGCATCGAGTCGATGATCGGGGATCTGCCGGGAGCATGCGAAGAACGTGAAGAACTGGAAGGACGGGGCCATGGCCCTGCGCTGGGCCGCCGCCGGCATGGTCGAAGCCGGCAGGCAGTTCCGCGGGTCAACGGCCACCTACACCTACCTGCCCTACGCGACGCCCTCGAAGCCGATGTCCACAAGACTGTCGGACCCGTGCTGCACGATGAGGACATCAACGCAGCCTGACCATGATCGGGCCGCCACCGAAGTTCCACGAACTTCGGGGCAACCTCCGGGGGCGCGGAACAGGACTCCGCGGACTCGCGGGGGCGCAGGAAGGGCCGGAGCCGAGGCTCGATCGACCTGCCGGGCGGGAACTACCGGGTGCGCGTAAACGCCGGCCAGGACCCGGTCACCGGCGGCCGGCACAGGCTCATCGCCATCGTGGGAACGATGAAGGAGGCGGAGAATGCCCGGACCCGCCTCCTTGCGCAGGTCGACGAGCGCCGCAACCCGCGGACCAAGGCCACGGTCGACAAGTTGCTCGACCGCTACCTCGAGGTGCTCGACATCGAGCCGGCGACCCGGAAGGCGTACGAGGGATATGTCCGCAACCACATCCGGCCGGCGCTCGGGTCACTGCAGGCCGGCGCCCTGGACGGCGAGACCCTCGACCGCTTCTACGCCCAGCTGCGCCGCTGCCGCCGGCGCCGTCAGGGCAAGTCCGGGTTCGTCGCCACCGGGTCACGACGGAGCACCGGTGCGACGCCCGGTGCCGGTCGCTCGAGTGCAAGCCGATGCAGGCCGCGACGATCCGGCACATCCACTTCATTCGGTCTGGTGCGCTCAACGCGCCGTCCGCGCCGAAGCCCAACCCGAGGCCCCCGGCCCCGAGGAGGCCGGCCGGCTCCTCCAGGCCCGCCTGGGACGAGGACAAGACCTGGGGCACCTTCGTCTGGCTCGCCATGGTCACCGGCTTCCGCCGCGGCGAGCTCTGCGCGATCCGCCGCTCGTACGTCGACCTCGAGCGCGGCGTCCTGGTCCTCCCCCGCAGCGTCAGCGAGCTCGACCGCCGCGAGAAGGACACGAAACCCACCGGCAGCGCCGGATCTCCCTCGACGAAGACACCGTGGACGTGCTGGAACCCACGTCACCCGCCTCGACGAGACGGCCGGGAGCCTCGGGGCCGAGCCGGCTCCCGATGCTCTTCTGTTCTCGTACTCACCGACCGGCGATGAGCCCATGAGCCCGAGCGGCGTCACCCATCGATACCGGCCGATGGCAGGGCGGCTCGGGCTCACGACTCTTCGGGTCTACTCCGCATGGGTCAGCGAAGCAGACCAGCGAGCTGCCTCGACCCTCGGGCGTCGCCTGCCGCGCCCGACGGCTGCGCAGAAGAACCGGAGTAGCTACTTCGACCTGAAGAAGTCCGGAGCCGTGTAGGCGCTGCCGCCGCGATGATGTGCTCGGTGGCCGCGGGCGTGGGTGCTCGGCCGGCGGCCGGGTCGTGGGGTGTCTGCGGGCCTGGGCTATGCGGTGAGGGCGGCGATCTTGACCAGGTCGTGGACCAGGACGCCGTAGCCGGTCCAGGTCCCAGGGCTGAGATGGAGGTGCGTCCTTCGCAGCCGGTTCCCCACGTGATCGTCTGGCAGAACGCTCGTCGGTGTTCGAGGGCTTGCCGGGCCTGGCCGGGCCTGCCCGTGCGGGGGATGACGACGGTCTTCACGCCCGGGTCGGTCAGGGCGTCCTCGACGCGGGCCTCGCCGTAGCCGCGGTCGGCGGTCACGGTCCGCGGGACGCGTCCGGCTCGTTGTGGATGCGTTAGACGGCGGGGACGAGTTGCGGGACGTCGGGCGGGTTGCCGCGTTCGACGGTGTAGTCCACGACGATCCCGTCGACGGTGTCGATGACCTGGGCTTGTAGCCGGACTCGACGGGTTTCCGAGGCGGCCCTTGGCGATCGGACGGGCGTCGGGGTCGTGCAGGCTGCGCTGAGCGAGCTCGCGGGCCTTCGCGGTGGCGCGGTCCTGCGCGCGGCGGCCGTCGACCAGGACAGCCCGGGCGTCCGCCGCGGTCCGTTCGGCGAGGTCGGCGAGCTCACCAGTCGTGCGCCGGACGGCGGCCAGCGCCTCGTCCCGGCCGGTCGCGGCGCGGGAGCGCAGCTTCACCCTCGTGGTACTCGGCGACCCACTCCCAGTCGTATTCGCGGGTCGGGGCACAGCGACTGCGCACCGCATCGGGCAGGTTCGCACGCAGGTCGGGCCCCGCCTCGACCAGCAGCACCCGCCTGCCCGGGGCAAGCCGCGCGGCCCAGGACGCAGCCGGCCGCGCCGCCGCCCACGACGACGACGTCCCAGTCCATGGCTTATGCCGGCTCGATGTTGTGGTTGAAGCGGAACAGGTTCTCCGGGTCGTAGTCGCGCTTCACCGCCGCGAGCCGCTGGTACGTCGCGGGTGGGTAGGCCTGCCTGGCGAGACCGCCCTCACCGGTGAAGTTGACGTAGGTGCCGCCGCCGCCGAAGACCGCCATCGCGTCGCGCGTCGACCGGGCCCACTCGACGTTCGGAGGGAGCTCCGCAGCGGTCGGCGTCCGGGTGATGCAGTTGATGACGTACGGAGCGGTCCTCTCGGCGAACGCGGTCGCCTCCGGCGCGACCCGGCCGACCGCGCCCCCGAGCTGATGCACGTGCAGCTCGCAGGCCACCGGCGGGGCCGCCGCGGCCTGGTGCGCGTCCGCGACGACCTTGACCGCCACGTCCGGGAGGTCGTCGAGGAACGCCGAGGTGAAGTAGTTGGCCGCACCGCGCCGCCACAGCGGGTCGACCAGCTGCTGGAGGGCGACGTACGGCATAGGGCCGAGCAGGTCGGCGATCGGGTCGCCCAACGTCCGCAGCGGCTTCATCGAATCCTCTCCCGACTCGTGCGAGCCCGCCCAGCACGCCACCACGGCAGCGACCTTCGTGCCGTGCACCGACTCGGGGAGGACAGGAAGCGGTGGGGCACTGGTCAGGTTGACCAGGCTGGACAGCTCGTCCGGGGCGCCGGCGACCGCGTCGCGCCAGCCGGCCAGGACCCGCGTGGCCTGGTCGCCCGGGTAGAACACCACGCCGCCGACGACCGTCGGACCGACCGGGTGCAGGGCGAACTCGAAAGTCGTCACGACGCCGAAGTTGCCGCCGCCACCGCGTAGCGCCCACAACAGGTCGGCGTTCGCGTCCTCGCCGGCCCGGACCACTTGGCCGTCGGCCGTCACCACCTCGGCCGAGACCAGGTTGTCGAGAGCGAGGCCGTACTTGCGGACCAGGTGCCCGATGCCGCCGCCGAGGGTGAACCCGCCGACGCCGGTGGAGGACACCAGGCCGCCCGTGGTCGCGAGCCCGTACAGCTGGGCCTCGCGGTCGAACTGCGCCCAGGTCACGCCCCCCTGCACGAGCGCACGCTGGGTGGTGGGGTTCACGTGGACCGCGCGCATCCGGGACAGGCAGACGATGATGCCGTCGTCGCAGGTGGAGAACCCGGCGATGCTGTGGGAGCCGCCGCGCACGGCGATCGGGAGCCCCTCGCTGCGGGCGAAGCTCACCGCCGCGACGACGTCCGCCGCACCCTCGGGAAGGATCACCAGGGCCGGATGGCGGTCGATCGAGGCGTTCCAGACCCTTCGCGCCTCGTCGTACCCCTGGTCGTCGGGGGTCACCACGGTTCCGGCCAGGCTCCCCCGGAGCTCGGCGATCGTGGCGTCACCCAGCCGGATGGCGGGCTTCGTGTTCATGGCATCCTCCGCGAACGTGTGGGAGTCGCTTCGTCGTGACGCTATGGCGGCCGGCTTTGCAGCCACTTAGCGCACGGTCGACAGCAGCTCCAGCTCGGGAGGCAGCCTCTCGCCGACACGTCGGAGCACCCTCAGCGCGGCCCGCGCCTCAGCGCCGGCGCGTACGGCGTCGCCGGCCCGAGCTCTCAGACCGGCGAGCAGGAGGTGCTGCCAGCCGATGGACCGATGCGTCTCCGGTACGGCCCCGAGGGCCAGGGCCTGCTCCAGGAGCTCGGCCGCGTCGGCCGGCCGGCCCGACAGCACCTCGACCACGGCGCGGTTGTTCAGCGCGCCGTGCAGGCCGGGCAGGTCGCCCGAGCTCTCCAGCATGTGACACGCCTCGTCAGCCATCGCCCGCGCCGCACCGAGGTTCCCGCGGGCCGCCTCGGCCAGCGCGTGACCGGTGAGCGCGATCGCCAGGCCGCGCTGGTCCGGGATCGACGACCACAGGCCCACGGCGGACCGGAAGGACGCGCCGGCCCGGTCGGCGTCCCCGAGATCGCGGAACAGGTGCCCCCGCTGGGCGAGAGCACGTGCCTCGCCCGAGCGGTCGCCGCAGGAGTGGAACAGCCGGACTGCGCGCCCGACCGATTCGGAGGCGCGTGCGTACCGTCCGGTGACCCGTTCGGCCAGGGCCAGCGTGCACAACACGTACGCCGTCGCCTGAACGGGGCCGACCCGGGTGCCGACCAGCATCGTCTCCTCGAACACGGCGAAGCGCAGGCCGTCGTGGGACCCCGGGGACCATGAGGCGGTGAAGACCCGGAAGAACGGCGCGGTGTCCTGCGGGACCTGCTCCAACAGACCCAGCGCGGTCTCCAGCCAGTGCCGTGCCGTCACGGCGTCGCCCCGGCACAGGCACTCCACCGCGCGCAGGTGGTCGTGGGCTGCCTCGACCGGAGCGATCCCGTCGACGAAGGACGCCGTCTGGGCCGCAAGCATGTCGGCGTGCTCGTACTCGCCCGCCAGCCAGGCGAGGACGGACTGCTCGTGCATGGCCTGGGCCAACTCCGGCCCGCCGAGACGTCGACCTACCTTGGCGATCTCCCTGCCCGTCGCGGACGCGCTGCCGGCCCGGCCGAGCCGCGTCTCGAAGACGGCGCTCGCGAAGAGCCCGCGGGCTCGCTTGGCAGTGGGTTCCGGGGAGGCCTCCAGGGCGAGCCGGAGCCACCTGGCCCCCTCCGCGTGCATGCCGCGCGACATCAAGGAGCGCCACATCGCCAGGATCGTGGTCAGCGCGCGTCCCGGATCGGTCTGGAGGAGGGTCGCCAGGGCAAGACGCAGGTTCTCCTGCTCGGCGGCAAACCAGGGGCTGGGCTCGCGTACGACGCCGTCCGAGGTGGCATCGGGGTCCAGCCCCGCTGCCTGAGCGGCGTACCAGGTGGCGTGACGCCCGAGCACCTCGCTGGCCTCGCCCGCGGCGGCCAGGCGCTCGGCGGCGTACTGGCGGACGACCTCGAGCAGTCGGTATCGAGCCTTCTCGGCGGAGGTGTCGACGGCCACCAGTGACTTGTCGACGAGGGCGGCCAGCAGCTCGCCCACGGGAGCGTCGAGCCCCTCGCGCACCACGGCCTCGGCGGCGTCGAGCGTGAACCCTCCGGCGAAGACCGAGACCCGCCGAAACTGCGCCGCCTCGTCGTCGGCCAGCAGGTCGTGGCTCCAGGCGAGGGTCGCCGCCAGCGTCGCCTGGCGGTCGGGTGCGCCTCGGATCCGGGAGGACAGGACCGTCAGCGCGTCGTCGAGACGGTCGGCGAGCTCGGCCGGAGTGAGGTGCGCCAGCCGGGCGGCGGCGAGCTCCAGCGCCAGCGGCATGCCGTCGAGCCTCAGGCAGATCCGCGCGACCGCGGAGGCGTTGGACCTGGTGAGCGTAAAGGCCGGGTCGGCGGAGCGTGCGCGCTCGCCCAGCAGCTGCATCGACTCGCACGACGTCAGCGCCGCGACCTGTTCATCGGACATGTCGGACCCGTCCGGGGCGCTGGTTGCGGGTAGGCCCAGGGACGGGACGCGCCAGGTCGTCTCGCCGGGCAGCCGCAGTGGCTCCCGGCTCGTGGTCACGAGCCGGGCGTTCGGGCACCGCTGCAGCAGCGCCCCCGCGGTCGTGGCCGCGGCGTCGAGGAGATGCTCGCAGTTGTCCAGCAGCAGGAGGACGGGCCGGGTGCCGAGCAGCTCGGCAACAGCGCCGGCCGTCGGCTGCCGGTCGGTGAGGGTGAGCCCGAGTGTGGCGGCGACCGTCGCGGGCACGAGCGACGGGTCGCGCACACCCGATAGGTCGGCGACCACGCAGTCCCGGTCGGGGTCGTCGGCTGCGAAGGTCCGGACCAGCTCGAGCGCGAGCCGGGTCTTCCCCGACCCGCCGGGACCGGTCAACGTGAGGAGGCGCGTGCGCCGGGCCAGCCGGGCGAGCTCGCGCGACTCCCGCCGACGTCCCACGAAGGTCGTCGACGCGGCGGGGAGGCTCACCGAGCCGCGGGCGCGATGCGTGCCGCTCACGAGCAGCCGCCGGTAGAGGTCCAGGGTCGCCGGCTCGGGGTCGGCGGCGAGATCGGCGTCCAACTTGGAGCGCAGCACCTCGAAGACGTCCAGGGCGTCCCAGCGGCGGCCGGCGCGGTCCAACGCTCCCATCAGCAGACGGTGGGCAGGCTCGTCGAACGGGCGGGACCGGCACAGGTCGTGGAGCAGCCGCACGGCCTCCTCCACGTCGTCCGCGTTGTCCCGGTCGAGCAGCGCGCGGGCGAGCGCGTACCGGGTCGACGCGACGACTCCGGCGAGCCGGTCACGGTCGCCGGAGAGCCAGTCCTCGAAGGGGTCCCCGGGGAGGAGCTCTCCACGGCAGAGGGCAAGAGCGGACCGCATCTCCTCGACGTCATCCCCGGCAAGGGCTTCGGCCGCGGCCGTGACGAGCTGGCCCAGGTCGGTGTGCACCTCACCGTCCGGGTGCAGCCGGACCAGGTCGTCCTGGACCTGCACGACGGTCGGTGGCGCCCCGGCCAAGGTGAGCGTACGGCGCGCAGCGTGGATCGCCTGGTGAAGGTTATTGGCGGCCGACGCTCGGTCCCGGCCCGGCCACAGCGCCTCTACGACGATGTCGCGATGCAGCCGGTGTCCTTCGGCGAGGGCGAGCAGCTTGACCAGTGTCCGAGCCTTGCGGAGCCGCCATACGTCCGGCACACGGTGCGCGCCGTACCGCACCTCGAAGCCTCCGAGCAGCCTGCGTGGAGGTCGGACATGCCCGCAGTGTGACTCCCAGCTCCGCGATGGCACAACGGCCCTCCGGCAGCGTCTGTCTGGGACGATCATCGGTGTTTCTGGCGTTCATCGGTTAACAGTCAACCGCGATGTCGGAGTAATGCGCGGCACACTGTTGGTGACCGGCGAGGGTCTTGGTCAGGTCAGGGTGGTCGTAGAGGCTGTACCGGTCATGGACGGCGATCCCGGCGAACGAGGTCAGCGCGCCGAAGTCCTTGAAGGTGTCCAGGTCCCGCCCGCCCAGCCAGTACAGGGTGTGCAGGTCGGTGGAGGCCGACAGGATGTGCTTCTTCGTCCCGGCCGGCCCGACCCGCAGGGTGGTCTCGTCGAACCCGACCATGTACGGGGCGGTGATCAGAGTCTTGATCACGGCCACGACGTCCTTGACCGCGTCCGCTGCCCGGGCCGACATCCCGTGCACGAACCCGGTCGACGGCGTCGCGCCGGTGACGTCGGCGATCAGCTGGGCCTACCGCTCGACCGGCAGGTGTTGGAGGACCAGCAGATAGACCACTTCTGGTGCAGGTCGTGCTGGACCACCGTCGCGGAGGTCAGCGGGACCTCGTGCACCTGATGCGAGCGCGCGATCCCTTCATCGGCCGCGTCCGCCAGGTCCGCGCCGCACCCGCAGACGCCGGTCGGGTACCGGGCCGCTACCCCGCTTCCCACCGCCACCACAGCGTCGCGGCGACGCCTTGCGGCCGGGCAGATCATCACTGGACCGGGGCATCGACGAGTCCCCGCTGTTCCGCGAGGCCGCTCGCTCCAATGCCGCGATCCGCTCGTCCGGCACCGCAATCAGCTCAGCTTCCACTGCGGCAAGGGCACTTCCGCGTCGCGACAGGCCCTCACGCCCACCCAGGCTGAAAGACCAGTGTCTGAGCTCAGGCATCCGGGAAACGAGGGGCACGCTTGCGGGTCTGCCCGGTCGCCCTCGGCTCCGGCAAGCGCCTGTTCGCCGACGGAAGGCTCCCTTCCGGCTTGAGGCTCGTGGAACGGCAGTCGGCTCCAGTCCGGCAAGGCCTGGCCCGGCCGGACCGAGCACCGTGACCACGACCACGACCAGCCGAAGGATCGATCGTCATTCTGCTTCCGCCCGTCATTGAACCGCTGCGGACCTTCGCGTGTGCCCTGCTGGCTGTGGCACTGCGCCGAGGGTTGGACATGCGCGCAGTGATCGCCTGCCGTCCCCGCGCGTCGAAGACGGTGCTGACAACCCCGCCTCGCCGGGTGCACGATCCATGCATGTGGGCAGACCCGACGAGGACCCGACTCGGCCGTGCCGCGTCCGCGCTGCTGCTGATCGCTGCCGTCTACGCAGCGGCGCTGGTCGTCGCGAGCTTCCTGGCTCCGATGTATACCTCGACCAGTCGGTCGTCCTCGGGTGAGGTCACCCACGTACCAGCCACCCTGGTCGACGTCAACGGCCCGGGTGTCGCCGTCGTCGTCGGCCTACCGCTGGTGGTGACCTTGGCCGTGGCGTGCGCCCTGTGGCAGCACTCCCGGCTCGCCATGGTGTTCGCGTGGAGCCTCACCGGGCTCCTGGTCGCGTTCAACCTCCTGGCCATGCCCTCGGTCGGGGTGTTCGTCCTTCCTGTCACGGCCGCATTGATCGTCATCTGCGTCGCGCAGCGAGGGCGGTCGACGCGTCCAGACCCGTTCGACCACTCCCCGCTCGTCCGGTGAAGACCAGCGCTCACGGCCTGGCAACATCGTGGGGAGTGCCCCGCCCGATGGCCGGCCGCCCGCCGTTCCTCGCGCACACATGGACGACGTGACTCTGGGCGAAGACTGTCGACGAGCGCTCGCGGCGGGCACCTGTCACGACAGCACCCACGTGGACGACGCAGCCGGGGCCGACGGCTCCGAGCAGGGCGAGGAGCTGGCGCCCGTGGTCGAGCCCGCTGCTGCAGGGGTCGGTGGTCTGCAATGACAGATCTTCCGGGGCGGCCGCCGGAGCTGCACCAAGCCTGGACGGAGCCGGACGGTCGCCGGTCGTCCGCCGGCGTATGGGGCGGGTTGCTCGCACGCCCGCTGGTGGCGGTCCTCACCACGATCCTCCCGAGTGGGCGGTTGCAGTCCAGCCCGGTGTGGTTTACCGCGCGGTCTGGAGACGTGGTCGTCTCGACGATGCGTGAGTTCGCCAAAGCTCGGAACCTGCGGGACCGTCCGCGGGCGTCGCTGCTGGTCGTGGATCCGGACGACCCCTTCCAACTGGGTGGATCTGCGCTGTGAGGTCACCCTCGAGAAGGGAGGTGCGGTCGACGTGCTGGACGACATCGCGGAGCGATACACCGGCCGCCGGCCCCACTTCGGCGCCGTCGTCCCGCGGACCCTGGCCAGCTCTGAGCACCCCGTGACCTGCCGTCTCCGGCCGATCGCCGTCACCACGCCGACCGGATCAGAACGACCAGGGCCTCCGGCGCAGGTGACCACCGCATACGCGGCGCCTGCGGCGGGGTGCGCCGATGACGTGCCACTGCCCGCGAGCCACCTGGATCTCCTCGATGCGGTCGGGGTCGCCGCCCTCGCAACGCACGCTCCCGGCGGCCTCCCGCGCACGCAGCCGGCGACCCGCGTGCGTCACGGAGGCGACGTCCTGCTCACCGTGCACCTGGAGTCCGGTCCGTTGTCGGATCTGCGCGAGGACCCGCGCGCGACCGTGCTCGAGATCGATCCCGCGGACTCCGGCCGATGGCTCGAGGCCCGGGGGGATGTGGACCTCCCTGGTCGCATCCCTCGTCGCGTGCCCACCGCCGAACGACCGACGGTCACCTCGACCGACACGGACACCCCGGATACCGATCAGTTCGAGCCGGACCGCTACTTCGTCGCGCGGCTGCATCCTCGAGCCGTCCACTGCGACGCCATCCACCGCTAGCACGCTCATGCGGGATCGGGCCGGCCAGACGATACGCAGGAGCGATCGAGTAACTCGGCGCACGCCCCCGACGGGACTGACGTTCCGCACTTCTCGAACCTGATTCGGCCCCCCACTCGGGTTGACTCAGTGGGCGCTGTAGGCCGTGTCGGGGACGCCGAGCAGGTGGAGGATCTGGTGCGACCCAAGGGCAAGAACCACTGCGGGTGCGCACGACCGTCCTACCCGGTAGGAGTATGAACGGGTGACCGATGTCAGAGCCTGGGAGATAGCGCAGAACCGGGCGCTGTGGGCAGTCATGAACGAGCGCTTCACCGATGCCGCGGCGGAGGGCATGTGGGGCCGACCGGACGTGGTGTGGGGGCTGTTCGCGGTTCGGGAACGGGATCTCGGCGTCCTGGGAGATGTCCACGGTCTCGACGTGGTGGAGCTGGCGTGCGGCACCGCCTACTTCTCGGCGTGGCTCGCCCGGTCCGGGGCCACCACGGTGGCGGTGGATCTCTCCGGCGAGCAGCTGGCCACCGCCGTGAGGCTGCAAGGCCGGCTCGGCCCGGTCTTCCCCCTGGTTCAGGGGGATGCAGAGCGAGTGCCGTTGGCGAGCGGATGTTTCGACCTCGTGGTGAGCGAGCACGGAGCCGCTGCGTGGTGCGATCCCGAGCGCTGGCTGCCGGAGGCGGCCCGGCTCCTGCGGCCAGGGGGACGGTTGGTCTTCCTGACCAACAGCCACTTGTCGGCACTGTGCGTCCCGGCCGAGGAAGGGGTCGCGGGGGAACGGCTGTTGCGCGCTCAGCGTGACGTCTACCGGGTGCGCTGGCCGGGAGGTGGGACCGAGTTCCATCCCTCGCACGGGGACTGGTTGCGGTTGCTGCGCACGTCCGGCTTCGTGGTCGAGGCCATGCACGAGATCTTCGCGCCGACAGACGGTGTCGACCATCCCTTCTACGAGATCGTGTCGGGCGAGTGGGCGACCAAGTGGCCGGCCGAGGAGCTCTGGGTGGCAGTGCGTCCGTAGAGTGGCGGCGTCGGGACAACTCATCCCCACCGGGGGATGGGGCTGATGGCCGGTCAGGGCAACACACCCACGATTCCAACGACCGGAGCCGCGGCTCGGCGGACGTTCTCTGTACGCCAGGCGGCGTTCATCGGCGTCGGCTCCATGGTCGGAGCCGGGATCTTCGCGCTGCTCGGCGCCGCCGGCCGGGTGGCCGGTGCCGCGGTCTGGATCTCCCTGCCTCATCGCTGGGCCCATCGACGGGCTGCAGGAGTACTCCTTCGCCAAGCAGGGCGCCCGGTACCGTCGGCGAGAGGGTTCCTGGAGTTCGTCGTCCGAGGATGGCGTCAAGGCCACTTCACCGATGTCATCGCATCTGCGCTGACCTTCTTCGCCTTCCTCGGTTTCGGGGTCATCACGTCCACGCGAGGGACCTTCCCGACCCTCGGCGCCAGCGCCCGAAGGCGGTCTACTGGCGCTGGGGATCGGGTCTCGGGGAGCAGATGGCCACGGTCGGGCGGTCCCACCGGTGGTGGGACGCCGGGTCCGTGTGGGCCCCGGGCACCTTCGTGACGCCTGGCCGACCTGGCCACTGTCGTGGAAGAGGCGCCGCGACTCCGGGAGCTGTCGGTGCGAGAGCCTGGCCGCCGATGATCCCGACCGTCGTCCGGGCTGACGGCCCGAGGTCGTCCCGCGGCACCTGTCGACCCGGCGACGCGTCGCGGTCCCTACTCTGTGCCCACCAGCACCTGATCTGGCCTGGGAGGTGATGTGACGCGACCGCGTGCCGCCGGGCGGCCCAACCTCGAGCAGGTGGCGGCCCGCGCCGGCGTCTCCCGGGCGACGGTGTCGCGCGTCGTCAACGGGTTCGCCTCCGTCGACCCGGACCTGCGGGAGCGGGTGGAGCAGGCCGTCGCCGAGCTCGGCTACGTGCCGAACCGGGCCGCGCGGTCGCTCGTGACCCGGCGCAGCGACACCATCGCCCTGGTCGCCTCCGAGCCGGACGTCCGGGTCTTCGGCGACCCGTTCTTCGCCGACGTCGTCCGCGGGGTGAGCCACGAGGCGATGGCCGCGGGCGTCCAGATGACCCTGCTGATGGCGCAGTCGTGGGCCGACCTCGACCGGATCGAGCGCTACCTGCTCTCGGCCCCGATCGACGGTGTCCTGCTCATCTCCGAGCACGCCAGCCACGACCCGTTGCCGGCCGCGATGGTCCGGGCCGGTGTCCCCGTCGTGATCGCCGGCCGGCCCCTCCAACCGGGCCTCGACGTCCCGTACGTCGACAACGACAACATCGGCGGCGCGACCCTCGCCGCGCGGCACCTCACCGAGCGGGGCAGGACGACGCTCGGCACGGTCGCCGGTCCCGCCGACATGGCCGCCGGCATCGATCGGCTCGCAGGCTTCAAGGCCGGCCTCGGACGGGTGTTCCGGGCATCTCGGCTCGAGCGCGGCGACTTCACGATCGCCGGCGGGGAGGCTGCGACCGCCCGCCTGCTCGACCGCGCACCCGACCTCGACGGGCTCTTCGTCGCCTCGGACCTCATGGCGCTCGGCGCGCTCAAGGCGTTGCGCCGCATCGGTCGCGCTGTCCCGGACGACGTCGCGCTCGTCGGCTTCGACGACGTGCCGTTCGCCGCACTCGCCGAGCCGCCGCTGACCACCGTCAGGCAGGCCCTCGTGACCCAGGGCCGCGCGATGGTGCGGATGCTCCTCGCCCGCACCCGGCCGGACGTCAGCCACGAGCGCGGTCCGGACGACGAGCTCCTGGCCGTCGAGGAGGCGGACCACCTCGTGCTGCCCGTCTCGCTCGTCGTTCGCGATTCGTCCTGACTCGGTCCCTCACTCCTGGTTCACCCCTTGTGTCGCTCTTCCGGTCTGTGGTTGTCTCTAGCGTGAGAGCGCTCTCTCACCGCTGCCGCGGACCTTCGAGGAAGCAGGTCACCCCATGCAGCCCAGCCCCTCGTCCCCCCGCCGACGCCTGCGCCGCACCCTCGGGCTCGCCGGCGCCCTCGGTGCACTCCTCCTCACCGGAACCGGTCTCGCCGGGGGCGCCCAGGCGCGGCCCGCCGTCGCCGCACCGGCCACCGCGCCGTCCGCCGACCCCGACCTCGGCCCCAACGTCGTCGTCTTCGACCCGAACATGCCGACGAGCGAGATCCAGGCGAGCGTCGACCGGATCGCCGACCAACAGGTCGACGACGAGATGGGCACCAACCGCTGGGCGCTGCTCTTCAAGCCCGGCACGTACGGATCCGTCGCGACCCCGCTCATCGTCCGCGTCGGCTACGGCACCGAGGTCGCCGGGCTCGGCCTCTCACCGACGGACGTGACGATCATCGGGCACGTCGACGTGTACAACCGCTGCTTCCCCGACGGTCAGTGCTTCGCGCTGAACAACTTCTGGCGGTCCCTCTCGAACCTCACGATCGACGTCAAGGGACTCGCCGACTGCCGTGGCTCCGGCAACTTCTGGGCCGTCTCGCAGGCCGCGCCCATGCGCCGGGTCAACGTCACCGGCGGCAACCTCACGCTCATGGACTACTGCGGCAGCCCGGCCTTCGCGAGCGGCGGCTTCATCGCCGACTCGAAGACCGGCTTCGTGATCAACGGCTCGCAGCAGCAGTTCCTCGTCCGGGACAGCAGCATCGGCGGCTGGTCCAACGGCGTGTGGAACCAGGTCTTCTCCGGCGTGAAGGGCGCGCCGCCGCAGTGCTTCCCTGCGGTCCCGGACCCGAACGCCTGCGGTCCGTACACGACGCTGCCCAGCACGCCGGTGAGCCGGGAGAAGCCGTACCTGTACATCGACGGCACGGGTCGCTGGAACGTCCGCGTGCCCGCCACCCGACGCAACTCCTCGGGGACGACCTGGGAGAGCGGCCCGACGCCGGGCCGCTCGATCCCGCTGTCGCAGTTCTTCGTGGCGCGGCCGGGCGTCTCGGTGAAGACGGTCAACGAGCAGCTCGACCGGGGCAAGCACCTGCTCCTGACCCCCGGCAGCTACGACGTCGCCCGCACCATCGAGGTCGGACGCCCGGGCACGATCGTCCTCGGGCTCGGGCTGCCGGTCCTCACCGCGCAGCGAGGCGCGCTCGTCCTCGACGTCGCGGACGTCCGCGGTGTCGACGTCGCCGGCCTCATGGTCGACGCCGGGCCCGTCGAGTCGCGGCTGCTCCTGCGCGTCGGCTCTGCCAAGAGGCACGACAGGGGCGACCACAGGTCCGGTGACCCCGTCGCGCTCCAGGACGTCTTCGTCCGGATCGGCGGACCTCACGTCGGCAAGGCGCGGGTGACGCTCGAGGTGAACAGCGACGACGTCGTCCTCGACAACCTCTGGCTCTGGCGCGCCGACCATGGCAACCCTGGGTCGGTCGGGTGGACCGTCAACACCGCCGACACCGGGCTCGTCGTGAACGGCGACGACGTCACCGCGACCGGGCTCTTCGTCGAGCACTACCAGAAGACCGAGGTCGTCTGGAACGGCGAGCGCGGCCGGGTCGTGTTCTTCCAGAACGAGATGCCGTACGACCCGCCGAGCCAGGAGGCGTGGAGCCGCTCCCCGGATGACCTGGGCTATCCCGCGTTCCAGGTCACCAACCGCGTCCGGGCGTTCAGTATGGCCGGCGCCGGGAGCTACAGCTTCTTCAACCAAGGGCTGGACATCTTCGCGGCCAACGCGTTCGTCGTGCCGCAGACGATTGCGCCGGGCAGCCTGACGGACCTCCTGACGATCTTCCTCGACCCGTCCAAGGGCAAGGGCGGGATCAACAACGTCGTCAACGGCGTCGGCGGTCCGTCGACGATCGCCAACGCCGACATCCCGGTGACAGTGGTCAGCTACCCGTGACCGCTCGGACAGTGCGCAACGGTCAGCAACGGTCCTCGGCCAAGATCTGCTTGCCGCCCACGCCAACAACGATGTCGTTCCGGACAGTGACTGCGTGGACGGGGAGGACCTCGACGAGACCCTCCAGGTCGCTGACCTCGAGCTGGAGTCGATTTCAACCACCAGGTGCAGGAAGTGTCGCCGCGCGACAGCCTGTGCGAACGAGGGCGCGGGACGACGGTCCTGCCCAGGCGAGACCCGGTCGGTCCCGCGTGCGTGAGCCCGTGGGCGCGGACGACGCGGACGACGCGGACGACGGTGCTCTCATCGCGGTCTGTCTCCTCGGGACCGGGTCAGCGGGACGGCCGCCGTGCGGCGGCGTACTCGCCGTCGGTGACCTGGTCGCCCCACGCGGGATCGGGGCCGTTCTGGTCCTCGCCGAGCGCCTCCCACATGGCGAGGTGGGTCATGAAATGGTCCGGTGCCGCGCCGTGCCAGTGCCACTCCCCCGGCGGCGTCCAGACCGTCTCCCCCGGACGGACCTCGACGACGTCACCCCCGCGGGACTGCACGAGAGCGAGCCCCGCGACGACGTGGAGGGTCTGCCCGTTGGCATGCGCGTGCCAGGCGTTGCGGGCACCGGGCGCGAACCGGACGACGTTGACCCGCAACCGTGACGGCGCCGCGCCGGCGGCAATGACGTCGTACCAGGCGTCCCCGGTGAACGTCTCGGACGGAGCCTTCGTCGTGGGCTGCCGGGGCAGGATCTCCATGGTTCCTCCTCGTGGGTGACTTCGGGGACGTGCGGGAGTGAACGGTCGGGCGTCGTCACGTGGGTCGAGCCGAGAGCGTGACGCCCTCGGCGCGGAGGCGCCGTGACCGGCGGCGATCTGCGGTCCGTAGGGTCGTACCCCGCACAGCGGTCGGGTGCGTCGGCCGTAATGGTGGGCGCACCGGTGCGGGCGTGTGCGTCCTACGAGGAGGGGGCGAGACCACCAGCCAACCGGCTGACAACCCCATCCGGCAGTGCCTGCTGGTCGGGGTACAGGCAGTATCTCCCTCACCTGCTGCCAGCCGACGTACCGTCGTCTCATGGACGCGACGACGGACGGCGCTCAGGACGCCCGGGAGGTGGTCCGCCGCGAGGTCCGGGACTTCCTCACCAGCCGGCGAGCTCGGATCACCCCGGACCGCGCGGGGCTTCCCGCGTACGGCGGCAACCGCCGGGTCGCCGGGCTCCGCCGCGAGGAGGTCGCGCTGCTGGCCGGGGTGTCGATCGACTACTACACGCGGCTGGAGCGCGGGAACCTCAACGGGGTCTCTGACGGCGTCCTGGAGTCGGTCGCCACGGCGCTGCAGCTGGACGAGGCGGAGCGGGCGCACCTGTTCGACCTCGCGCGGGCCGCGGCAGCTGCGCCAGGACGCGGGTGACGGCGTCCCACCGCGCCGAGCCGGGTCCGGGCGAGCATCCTCGCCATGCTCGACGCCATGACCGGCGCGCCCGCCGTCGTGCGCAACGACCGGCTCGACATCCTCGCGACCAACCTCCTCGGGCGGGCGCTCTACGACCCGCTCTACCGCGACCCGGTGCGGCCCGCGAACCACGCCCGCTTCGCGTTCCTCGACCCGGCCGCGTGCGACTTCTGGGTCGACTGGAACCGCGCCGCCGACGACACCGTCGGCATCCTGCGTGCCCAGGCCGGCCGCACGCCTTACGACAAGACCCTGAGCGACCTCGTCGGCGAGCTGTCCACCCGCAGCGAGGAGTTCCGCGTCCGCTGGGCCTCGCACGACGTGCGGCTCCACCGGACCGGCAGCAAGCAGGTGAACCATCCTGTGGTCGGCCGCCTCGACCTGATGTACGACACCGTGAAGCTGCTGGCGGACCCCGGGTTGACGCTGCTCGTCTACACCGCCGAACCGGGCAGCACCACGCACGACGCCCTCAGCGTGCTCGCCAGCTGGGCCGCCACGAACCGGGATGCCGAGGCTGCCGCGCGCGACCGCGTCCGATCGGACTGAGGTCAGCGCCGGCCCATGGCCGGCCACCGGTCGGGCCGGGAGGCGAAGGCCTGCCTGGCGAGGATCTCCCGGTACTCGTGCGTCACGGCGTCCGGGTACCGGTCGAGCGTTGCGAGGAGATCGTCGCGGTGCGACTGCGTGACGTACGAGCCGAGCTCACGCTCCAGCCGGCGACGCCTGCGCCGAGCAGCTCGCTCGACCATGAGGCGGGCCCGGAGGACGACGACGCGCGCACCCAGGCTCATCGCACCTCCCGGCAGCCTGCGAGGCAACGCTGAGCCCGTCGCCTCTCTCCCAACAGTACGCCGCCGCGCGTTCGAGTCACCCGCATCGGGGAGGCCCTTTTCCCGCTCGGGAATTCTCCGTCCGGGAACGGGCACTTCCCGCCTCGGGGCGGGATTGGACACCGGGACGCGTCGTGGCGGACGCTGCCTGCACGCGACGACGCGACGGAGGTGGCGGTGCTCGGCCCGGACGAGTTCGCGACGCGGGAGCGGCTCCCCGCGTTCACGTATACGCCGAGCTGCGGCCGGGTCGTCTTCGGGGACGGGTCGGTGGAGCGGCTGGCCTCAGAGGCGGATCGGCTGGGCCTGGAACGACTGCTGCTCCTGCACAGCGGCCGGGACGCCACGACCGCGGACTGGCTCCGGTCGAGCCTCGGCGGCCGGCTCGCCGGCGCGAGCGGGCTCAACGCCCTCGCGCACGCGGTCGAGGCGTTCTGGGCGCCGGGGCCGCAGCCCCGTCGCGTCGCTCCTCGCGACCCAGGCGTGCGCGCTGCTCGTCGACGCGCTCCCCCGCGTCGTCCGGCGGGGCGCAGACGACGTGGACGCACGCTCGGAAACCCTCTATGCCTCCTACCTCGCCGGCGCGGCGTTCGCCGCGGCCGGATCCGGCCTGCACCACAAGATCTGTCACGTGCTCGGCGGCACCTGGGACCTGCCGCACGCCACGACGCACGCCGTGGTCCTGCCGTACGCCCTGGCCTGGAACGCCGCCCGCTGTCCCGCCGCTGTCCGGGCCCTCGGCGCCCCACGCACCGGCGGCCGCGGTGACGGCGCTGACGCAGCTCGGACGGCGCGTTGGTACGCCGGTGTCGCTGCGCGCCCTCGGCCTCCCGGAGGACGCTCGTCGAGACGTCCTGACGACACGGCGAGACCTCCTGACGACACGGCGAGACCGGCGGCACCGACCGGACGAGGGACGACGAGGGACGACGGATGACGGGGCACGACGCAGCGACCGGCGACGACCTGCAGAGCGCGCGGGAGCAGGCGCTGACCGACCAGGTCGTCGCGAGCTTCGCCGGTGCGCGGTCCGAGCGCTTCCGCGAGGTGATGACGGCCGTCGTCCGGCACCTGCACGCGGCCGCACGCGAGGTCCGGCTCACCGAGCAGGAATGGTTCACCGCGATCGACTTCCTCACCCGGACCGGACAGGCGTGCGACGACCGCCGGCAGGAGTTCGTGCTCCTGTCCGACGTGCTCGGGCTGTCCATGCTCACCGTGGGCATCAACGCGGTGCCGGACCCCGCGATCACCGAGACGACGGTCTTCGGGCCGTTCTTCGTGGAGGGCTCCCCGCACGTCGAGCTCGGCGGCGACCTCTCCGCGGGAGCGCCCGGCGTGCCGTGCTGGGTCGAGGGAACGGTCCGCGGCACAGACGGCGAACCGGTCGCCGGCGCCAGGGTCGAGGTCTGGGAGGCCGACGAGGACGGCCGGTACGACGTCCAGTACGACGGACGCCGCACCGCCAACCGGGGCCACCTCGTCACGGACGCCGACGGCGGCTACCGGTTCTGGGCGGTCCGTCCCGCCGCCTACCCGATCCCCGAGGACGGGCCGGTCGGCGACCTGCTCGATGCCGCGGGGCGCGACCCGATGCGGCCGGCGCACATCCATTTCCTCGTGACGGCCCCCGGCTACCGGCGGCTCATCACCCACGTCTTCGCGGCGGACGACCCGTACCTGGACCGCGACGCCGTCTTCGGCGTCAAGCAGTCGCTCGTCGCCCGGTTCCACGACCACGGCCCGGACGAGCCGCCGCCGGCCGGAGGGCCCGTGGGCAGCGGATGGGCCGACGTCCGGTTCGACTTCGTCCTCGCCCGTGAACGAACGGACCGTTGACCGGGCCGCTGGTCCCAGGTCGTCCTCGGTCGAGGCTGCGCATGCTGGCAGGGTACGACCGGAGGTGGCCTCGTGGACGTCGTCGACAGGCCGAGCCCGGACGACCCTGCTCGCCACCGTCGAGCAGCTGCGCCGCGTCCGGCTCGACCGGACCCGGCCGCCTCGCCGGGGTGGCCGCCCTCACGGCCTTCCTCGGGGCCGGCATCACCGGCATCCCGTCGCGCGGTGTGACGGGGCCGAACCACGAAGGCAGGGAACGCCATGGCCGCCACCGTCACGAAGCCCGCTCCGGCACCCCGGGTCCCGGAGCGCCCGCGGCGCAGGACCGCCGCGGTCGACACCACGGCGCTGCGGGCCACGACCACGGAGGTCCTCTCGCGCTGGCCCTCGGCGGGCCTGGCCGTGTGCGTCGTCCGCGCCGACGGCGCGCAGCGGTTCCTCGGGCACGGTGTCGCGGATGCCTGGACGCGCAGGCCGGTGACCGCGGACACGGTGTTCCGGGTCGGCTCCGTGACGAAGACGTTCACCGCGGTCGCCGTCATGCAGCTGTGGGAACGGGGCCTCGTGGACCTCGACGCGCCCGCGACGGAGTTCCTGCGATCCTTCCGCATCGTCCCGGCCCGGGCCGACTTCCGTCCGGTGACCGTCCGGCACCTGCTGACGCACACCTCGGGCATCGGCTACTGGCGCCGACTGTCCGACCTGCTCCGGCCGGGCCTCGGCGCCGGCGACGTGGCACCGGCGTCGGGCGCGCCGCCACTGCCGGAGTACTACCGCCGGGGCCTGCCTGTCGAGGTCGAGCCGGGCACCAAGTGGGTCTACAGCAACCACGGTTTCGCCGCGCTGGGTCAGATCGTCGAGGACGTGACGCGCCGGCCGTTCGACGCATACCTGCGCGCGCACGTCCTCGACCCGCTGGACATGCGGCACACCGACCTCGTCCGGTCGCAGCGGGTGCTCCCCCGACTCGCCACCGGGCACATTCTGGGCTCGGCGGGGCTTCGGGCGGTGTCGGACCGCGACGTCCCGACACCGGCCGCCGGCGGTCTCTACTCCACCGCCGGCGACCTGGCGCAGTACCTCGCCGCCCTCCTGCGGACGGCCGCCGGTGAGGACGGACCGATCCTGCGGGCCGCCACGCTCGCCGAGATGTTCCGGCCGCACTTCCGGCTCGACCCGCGGGAGACCGGGGCCGGCCTGGGGTTCGAGCTCGGGTTCGAGCCCGGAGGCGACGGCGGGCACCGGACGGTCGGCCACACGGGTGTCGTGTCCGGGTTCCTGTCCGCCGTCAGTGCGGCACCCGACGACGGCGTCGGGGTCGTCGTGCTCTCCAACACCGGCGGCCTCGACGGCCGCGGGGCACCCGCCCAGCTCGCGTCGGCGCTGCTGCGGCAGCTCCTCACCCTCCCTCCGGGGAGCATCCGCGACGACATCGCTCCGCTGCCGGAGAGCTGGGCCTCGCTCTGCGGCTGGTACGCGCCGGAACCCGGCCCGGTCACCAACCTGTTCCCGCGCGCCCTGATGGGCGCGGGCGTGCAGGTCGCGGTCCGGGACGCCGGGCTCCACCTCCTCCCGCTGACCCCGGTCCCGGCGATGCGGCGCGGCTTCCGGCTCCACCCCGACGACCCCGACGACGCCCGCGTCTTCCGGATCGACTTCTCCGACCGCGGCGGCCCGCCCCCGTTCCGAGTCGTGTTCACCGACGGCGACGGCAGCGCCGACGGGACCGGCCCTCGGCTGCTCCTCGGCGGCATGGCCCTGCGGAAGCGGCCCGACCACCTCGACCCCCGACGGTGGGCCGTGGGGATCCCGGTCACCGTCGCCCTGAGCGCCGCCGCGCTCGCCGTCCGCCGGGCCGTTCGTGCCCGGCCGAGGGTGCTCCGTCCGAGGGCTACTGCGTGAGCGCGGCGAGCTCGTCCGGGAACCAGCCGGCGAGCCGGTCGACGTCCGGCACGAGGTCCGGGCACGCGAGCAGGCCGACGCCGAGGGTGCGCTCGACGCTCACCACGGTGACGTTGAGGCCCTGGCCGTGGGAGATCGCCGACACCGGGTAGTAGCGCAGGACCCGCGCCCCCGCGTAGTAGAGCGGGATCCGGGGCCCGGGCACGTTGGACACGAAGAGGTTGAACGGGTTGATGTGCTCCAGGAGCCGGACCGTGCCCGCGACCCGCCAGCTCGGGTTGGCGAGCACCGGCGGCGTGATGCCTGCGGCGTCGGCGAGGAACGACGTCGGGATCGCGGCCTGCTCGTCCTTGGCCAGGCGCATCGCGGCCACGGCGGCGTCCAGCCGTTCCTCCGGGGTCGCGAGGTGGGTGGGAAGCAGGGCCAGCATCACCGTGAGCTGGTTCGCCCCGGCCCCGTGGCCGCCGTCGGCCCGGCCGTGGAGCGACACCGGGACGGCCGCGACGAGCGGGCCGGACGGCAACGCGTCGTGGGCCACGAGCCACCGGCGCAGGGCTCCCGCGGTCACGGCCATGACGACGTCGTTGACAGTTCCGCCGACACGGCGCTTGACGGCCGTGATGTCGTCCAAGGAGAGGTCCGCGAGCCCGACGACGCGCCGCCCGCCGACCGGGGCGTTGAACGGGGTGTGCGGCGCGCGCAACGGCGGGTGCGGCAGGCCGGCCTCGTGCCGGTGGAGCCGTTCGACGACCGGGAGCCGGTTGCCGACCGCGGACGCGACGTCGGGCGCGCGCCGCAGCAGGCTCGTCCCGAGGTGCGCGGCGTGCGCCGTCCGGGACAGGGCGGACACCGCGCCGTGCCCGAGCAGCCCCAGCGTGCCCGGGGCGTCCACGGTGCCCGCGGCCTCGCGCACGGCGGCCTCGAGTGCCGCGGCGTCCCGGCCGGCCGGGGTCGGGTCGAGGACGGCGGCCAGCACGTCGTCCCCGGACACGCCGTCCATCGCGGCATGGTGGATCTTCGTGTACACCGCGGCCCGCCCGTGCGCGAGCCCGGTCAGCAGCACGATCTCCCACAGCGGCCGGGACCGGTCGAGCGCCCGGGCGTGCTGGCGGGCGACGACGTCGGCGAGCACCCGGGTGTCCCCCGGGGGCGGCAGCGCGATCTCGCGAACGTGGGCGGTGACGTCGATCGGCCGGTCCTCGACCCACCAGGGCTCGTCGATCCCGAGCGGGACGTCGCGCAGCCGCCGTCGCATGAGCGGCACGAGATAGGCCCGCGACGCGAGGTGGGCCCGGAGCCGTTCGAGGGTCAGGGGTTCGGGGGCGGTGGCCGGGTCGAGGACGATGATGCTGCCGACATGCCCGTAGACGCCGTCCGCGTCCTCCATCGCGAGGAACGCGGCGTCGAGTCCGCTCAGCTGGACCGCTGGCGACATGTCCGTCCTCCGACCTCAGCGGGGCGCGGCGGCCGCGCGCTGCGCCGCTGACCGGGCCTCGGGCACGTCCGCGGCGAGCGAGGCCCTGAGCTCGAGCTTGAGGATCTTCCCCGTGGTGCTCTTGGGCAGGCTCGGCCGGATGACGACGACGCGCGGGTACTTGTACGCGGCCAGCCTGTCACGGCACCACGCGACGAGGTCCTCCGGCGCAGCCGTCGAGCCCGGGGTCAGCGCGACGAAGGCGAGGACCTCCTCGCCGAGCCGCTCGTCCGGGATGCCGACGACGGCGGCCTCGGTGACCTCGGGGTGCGCGTAGAGGGTCTCCTCGACCTCACGCGGGTAGACGTTGTAACCGCCGCGGATCACGAGCTCCTTCTTGCGGTCGACGATGAACACGTAGCCGTCCTCGTCGACGTAGCCGAGGTCTCCGGTGCGCAGCCAGCCGTCCGTGAACGCCTCGTGGGTCGCCTCGGGGTCGTGCAGGTAGCCCTTCATCGTGTTGAAGCCCCTGGTCACGATCTCCCCGACGTGCTCGCGGCCGGCCGGCAGCCGGCGGTCGTGGTCGTCGTGCACCTCGCACTCGGTGCCCCAGATCGCCTTCCCGACGCTGTAGATGCGCCGGTCCTCGACGCTGCGGTTGAACGTCGCCGTCGCCGCCGTCTCCGACAGTCCGTACCCCTCGAGGATCACGACGCCGAACCGCTCCTCGAACGCGTCGAGGACGTTGGCCGGGATCGCCGCGCCGCCGGAGATCGCGATCCGGAGCGACGAGACGTCGTGGTCCGCCAGCGTGGGGTGGGCGAGGAGGGCACCGAACATCGTCGGCACGCCCTCGAAGATCGTCGCCCGGTCGCGCTCGATCGCGGTGAGGACCGCCTCGGGATCGAAGCGCGGCACGAGCGACAGGGTGGCCCCGAACCGCAGGGCGCAGTCGAGGATGCTCGACAGCCCGAAGACGTGGAACAGCGGAAGCACGGTGAGGACGATGTCGTCCGACTGGACGTCGAAGAGCCGGCCCGGGATGTCGGCGTTCATGTACAGCTGGAAGTGCGTCAGCTCGGCACCTTTCGGGCGGCCGGTCGTCCCCGAGGTGTAGACGATGACCGCCGTGTCGTCCGGCCCGGTGGGAGCCATCGGCCGGCCTGACGGCGACGCCGCGAGGAGCTCGGGGAACGCTCGGGCGTCGACGCCCTCGGGGAGCTCGCCGACGGCGTAGACGGACGCGACGCCGGCCCGTCGCGCGCCCGCGAGGGCGTGGTCGAGGACGCCCGCCCAGGTCACGAGCACGCGGGACCCACTGTGCTCCAGGTGGTACGTGATCTCGTCGGTCTTGAGCAGCACGTTGAGCGGGACGACGACCGCCCCGGCCTTGAGGATGCCGAAGTACGTGACGAGGAACGGCGCGATGTTCGGCAGCTGGAGGGCCACCCGGTCGCCCGGACGGATCCCCAGGTCGCCGAGGCTCACGGCGAGCCGGTCCGACAGGTCGTCCAGCTCTGCGTACGTCATGCGCCCGCCCTCCCACAGCGCGACCGGACGCGACGGCGCGGACGACGCGGACTCGCGCAGGATGACGGCCAGGTTGAACATCGCAGCCTCCCCTGAGGACCGGCGCTCTGCCGGTGCCCTGGATCCACGGTGCCGCCCGACGCCGCCCGCGCCCAGAGACGAAGGCCCCGAACTCGGCGTCCGACCACGACCCCTGGACCACGAGGCTGCGCGCCGACGAGCACCTCTGACGGGCCGGCGTGGGCGGCCGCGACCGGGGCTGCCATCCTGCTCGGGGCCATCGCACCCGAGCGAGGAGAGACATGGAGCTCGTCCACACCGGCAAGGTCCGCGACGTCTACCGGGACGAGGACGACCTCGTCCTCGTCGCATCCGACCGGATCTCGGTCTACGACGTCGTGCTGCCGACGCCGATCCCGGACAAGGGCGCCATGCTCACCCAGCTGTCGCTGTGGTGGTTCGACCGGCTCGGTGACATCGTCCCGAACCACGTGATCTCCGCGACCGACGTCCCGGCCGAGCTCGTCGGCCGGGCGATCCGCTGCCGGCGCCTGGAGATGGTCCCGGTCGAGTGCATCGCCCGCGGCTACCTCGCCGGGCTGGGGCTCGCCGAGTACGAGAAGCACAGCTCGGTGTCCGGGGTGCGGCTGCGTGACGGGCTGGCCGAGGGGTCCCGGCTTCCCGAGCCGATCTTCACCCCGACGACGAAGGCTGCGCTCGGCGAGCACGACGAGTTCATGACCTTCGAGGAGGTCGTCGCACAGGTCGGCCCGGATGTCGCGCAGCTGCTGCGCGACCGCACGCTCGCCGTCTACGCCCGGGGAGCCGGGGTCGCCGCCGAGCGCGGGATCATCGTCGCGGACACCAAGCTCGAGTTCGGGTTCGCCGCGGACGGCACCCTCGTCCTCGCCGACGAGGTGCTCACCTCGGACTCCTCCCGCTTCTGGCCCGCCGACGAGTGGGTGCCCGGCCGCCCGCAGCCGTCCTTCGACAAGCAGTACGTCCGCGACTGGGCCGCGGCGACGGGCTGGGACAAGAGGCCGCCCGCCCCCGAGGTCCCCGCCGACGTCGTCGAGGCCACCCGGCGGCGCTACGCGGCGGCCTACGAGCGGATCACCGGGATGCCCTGGCGGGCTACCGGTCGGTGACCGAGAAGTTCGTGACGGAGAAGGTGGCGTTCGTGTTGTTCGTCGAGACGACCTCGACGCCGAAGCCGATCTGACCCATGGTGGAGGTGCTCGACAGCCAACCCTTCGACATGAGCCACCTGAACATCTGCAGCAGGTCCAGCGAGCCGGACGTCATGGCCTTCGTCGGGACGAACGCGATGTAGCTGTTGTCCGTCGCCTTCCACACGTCGTACGTCACTGCGCCGAAGGTGACCCGGGCCACGGTGTCCCCGAAGGGAACCTGCTTGTAGTTCTCGGTCCAGACCATCACCTCGGTCGACCCGTCGCTCGCGACACCGTTGAGCCAGATGTCGTAGGCCACGTTGTAGATCCCGAGGTGCGGGCTGGTCGCCGCGAAGCTGCTGGTGATGGTCGAGAACGAGCTGATCCGCTCGCCGTCGTAGTCCTTGTGGACGTTGGGGTACGACTTCACCGATCCGGGGTTGCTCGCGAGGTTGCGCTGCTTCGTGACCGTGTACCAGTTCTTGTAGGAGCACGCGTACAGCGTCTCCGGACCCGCCTCCGAGGCGTTCCACACGTTGTTGTGGACGTAGTAGCCGTTGGTGCTCCACCCACCGTTCGTGTCCGACGTGGTGAAGACCGGCTTGGTGCACTTCGTGCTGGCCCCGCCCGCGGGCGCCGAGGACGACGACGTCCGTCGGACCGGGGTTGCGCTGCGGGCGACGCGCGACGACTTCTTCGTCGTGGTGGCACCCTTCGGGCCGGCGGTCGCTGCTGTGGCGGTGGAGAGCGCCGTCCGGGTCGCCGTCGACGTCGGGGAAGGCGCCGGGCTCGCTGCCGCGCTCGGGGCCGACGATGACGTGGCTGCGTCCTGTGGCTCGAGGACGAACGCTGCCGACCCTTCCGATCCGCCGTGACGGGCCCACACCACCCCGACGCTGAGGACCCCGAGCGCTGCCACCACCGCGGCGACGAGAGCCTTCCGGGACCGTCCGTGATACCGGTGTCTGCTCATGGCGCGCCCACGCTAGGCCCTGCGCGGGCTGGTGTCGAGCGCGCTCCGACCGGCAGGCGCCCTTCCGGCGACCGAGCTGAGGTCCCCCTCCGAGCCACGGGTGCGCCGGGCGCGGGCCCACGCCTGGCGGTATCAGCATTCCGCCGACCTGCTCCGGTTGTCCTGACGGCATGGCTCCGTCACGACGGCATGGCTCCGTCACGACGGTCGGTTCCGGTGCGGGCGGGAGACAGCGTGGGCGAGCAGCGTGACGCATTCTTCGAGGGCCAGATGTACCTCGTCGACGTCCGGGGATGGCCGCCGGACCAGGTGCACCCGGCGCAGCCGCTGACGACGCGGCTGCCGGCACCGCCCGGCGCGCGGGCCGGCGTCTGGGCGATCGACCCGCACGCCCCGCGGCACCTGCCCGACCCGGCAGCGGGGACGGCCAAGCTCCTCGACGTCGAAAGGTTCCGCCTGGGGCACAGCGGCAACCGCACGCTCGACGCGCCGAAGCGGTCGTGGGCGCTCGAGCTCGAGGGTGACGACGAGCTCGCCGGGATGGAACGCCTCGTCCTCAAGGCGATGTACAACGACCCGTCGCAGATGCGCGAGGCCCTCGCGTGGCGGCTGTTCGGCCAGGCCGACGTCCCCGCTCCGCAGCACACCTACGCCCGCTTGGGCGTCAACGGCACGTATCTGGGACTCTTCTCCGTCGTCGAGCACGTCGACCGCTCGTTCATCCGGTCCCGGCTCGGGCCGGCACACGCGTCCGGCAACCTGTTCACGGTGTCGTGCGGCGACCTGGGCTGCGTGACCCCGGAGCGGCGGGTCAGCCTCCACGGCGAGGATGACAGCCGGCAGTACCGCGGCCGCACCGAGGACGACCAGACCTACCGGATCAAGTCCTTCACCGGGTCGCCGGACGGCGAGACGTACGACGACCTCGCGGCCTTCGTCCGGGCGGTCGACGGGGTGGGGATCCCCGGCGACGACCACCGGTTCGACACCGAGGCCTATGCCGACGCGCTGCGCGAGATCTTCGACGTGGAGGCGTTCCTGCGCTGGGCCGGGGTCAACGTCCTGGCCGGCTCCTGGGACAACTACCTCGCGACCCCGGCGAACTACTACCTCTACAACGGTGGCCGCGGCACGGGGGACGCCGCGACAGGCAGTGGGACGCGCGGCGGGACGATCGGCGGGACGGGCGGCGCGGAGGGGACGCCGGACGTCATGACCCGCCCGTACTTCACCTTCGTCCCGTGGGACGACGACAACAGCTTCGGCATCGACCACTTCGGCACCTCGTGGCAGTACACCGCCCTCGTCGACCGGCCGGGCAACACCGAGGCGTACCGGCGCTTCAACCACGCTGGGCGCCGCTCGCGGATCCCGCTCGTGACGAACCTGCTCGCGAACACCGAGTTCCGCCGGTACTACCTCGACCACGTGGAGCACCTGCTCGACACGGTGTTCGACGTCGGCGCGGTCGACGCGGTGCTCGGGGTCGACGGGCCGGACGGCCCGACGGGCGGCGGGCTGTGGGACCGGGTCTCGACGTCGGCGTACCTGGAGTCCGACAGCCCGTTCGGATGGCCGTTCACCGGCCGACAGTTCGTCAACGACGAGGTCTACCGCGCGGGCTGCCGGCAGCAGGAGCTGTGGCGCTCCGGACGGATCCTCGGCATCGACCACTATGTCCGGATGCGCCAGGACCGGGCCCGCGAGGAGCTGCGCGACCTGCGGCGCCGGGACCCGGCGGGCTCCAGCGGCGCCGTGTTCGGCGTCCGGGACGTCCCGGTCGCACCACCGGTGCCGGTGGGGTGAGCACCGAGGTGGCTACGTGAGGACATGCGCGTCCGGGGTGCTGCAGGGACCGCAGCTGCAGCTGCTCCGGCAGGCCCCGGTGGCGGACCTGCTCGGGGCCGAGGCAGGCGGCCTCGCGGCGAGCGCCGGCAGGACGACGGCGGCACTCTCTTCGCACCATAGGTCCGGTTCCGCATACGCCCGGTAAAGCGGCGTTGCGACTCCGCTGGGAGACCGGCCCGACCGACCGGTGGCGCCCACGCCCAGGCTCCCCCCAGGAAGCGTGCAGGGATTCCGCAGCCGGGGCGCCCATCCTCACCCCGGGCGGGCCGCGGACGGTCCGTCCGGACGTCGCTGCTGCGGAGGTGAGGTCGTGCGGGTCGACCGGCCCCGGCAGGGCGGACGGCAGCCGGGAGGGCGGGCGCGGCGGCTCGGCGATGTGCTCGCCCGGCTCGTGGCCTTCGCCGTCGTCGCCGTCATCGCCGGCGTCACGGGGGCCGGGCTCGTCGTGCCGGCCACCGTCGGGACGGGCGGGGCCGCCACGGCGCTCTCGGCCCTCGTCGACGTCCCCGACACGGTGCTCGTCACTGCCGATCTGGCCCAGACCTCGGTCATGCTCGCCGCGGACGGCACCCCCCTCGCACACTTCTACGACGAGGACCGCACGGAGGTCCCGCTGCCGCGGATGTCGCCGCTCGTGCGCTCGGCGATCGTCGCCGTCGAGGACGCCCGGTTCTAACGGCACGGACCGCTCGACCCGCGCGGGCTCGTCCGGGCCGTCGTCAACGACCTGCGCGGCGGCAGCCGGCAGGGCGCCTCCACCCTGACCCAGCAGTACGTCAAGAACGTCCTCGTCGAGCGGGCTGCCCTCACCGGCGACCGGGCCGCGATCGCCGCGGCGACGGCACCGACCCTCACCCGCAAGCTGCGCGAGCTGCGCCTGGCGATCTGGGTGGAGCAGCACCTCACGAAGGACCAGATCCTCGAGCGCTACCTCAACATCGTGTACTTCGGCGGGCACACCTACGGCATGCAGGCGGCGGCCCGTCGGTACTTCGGTGTCGACGCGTCGCGGGTCACCCTCGCGCAGGCGGCGACCCTCGCCGGCGTCGTCGAGAACCCCGCCGCCTTCGACCCCGCCGCTCACCCGGCCCGGGCCCGGGCCCGGCGCGACGTCGTCCTCGCCGACATGCTCGCGCAGCACCGGATCGGCGCGGCCGCGTACCGCGCCGCGGTCAGGACCGGCGTCCGGGTCACCGGCGAGCCGGTGCCGAACGGCTGCGCCGCAGCGGGATCGGCGGCGTTCTTCTGCGAGTACGTCATCCGGGACCTCGAGACCGACCCCCGGTTCGCCGCGCTCGGGTCGACGGCGGCCGCCCGGGCCGAGGCGGTCGCCCGCGACGGGCTCGTCATCCGGACCACCCTCGACCCGGCCACCGAGGCGGCGACCCGGCACGCGCTCCGCGCCCGGGTCCCCGCCGACGACCCGAGCGGGGTCGGGGCGGCCGCGGTCACCGTCGAGCCCGGGACCGGGCACGTCCTCGCGATGGCGCAGAACCGCGACTACAGCGTGACCGGCGGCTCCGGCGGCACGTCGGTGAACTGGTCGACGGACGCCGCTCTCGGCGGCTCGCAAGGGTTCCAGACCGGGTCGGCGTTCAAGCCGTTCACCCTCGCCGCGTGGCTGGAGTCCGGCCG
Organism: uncultured Actinomycetota bacterium; assembly: GCA_963750565.1. GTDB lineage: Bacteria > Actinomycetota > Actinomycetes > Actinomycetales > Kineosporiaceae > R-H-3. The sequence continues at coordinate 44,448 of CAVVRA010000008.1, forward strand.
GACGGCGTCCGACGTCGTCGACGCGACGCCGCGCGCGTTCCCGTTCTCGGCCTTCCGGGCCTGCGGCCAGGCGTTGCGCGGCCGCCGGCCGTACGCGCCGGGGAACTCCGAGGGCACGGAGACCGGCCCGATGTCGGTGCTGTCCGCCACGTCGAACTCGGTGAACGTCGCGTACGTCGCGATGGAGACCCGGCTCGACCTCTGCGACCTCGCGGCGACGGCCGGGCGGCTCGGCGTCCATCTCGCGGCGCCCGCCCGGCCCTGCGCGGCGTCCGGCCCGGGGACCACCGACCTCCCGACGTGCCTACCGTCGCTGACCCTCGGCGTCGAGGACGTCGCCCCGCTGACGATGGCCGCCGCCTACGCCGGGTTCGCCGCCGGCGGCCTCTGGTGCCCGCCCGACCCGGTGACGGCGCTGAGCCGGGCGGGTGGGGACGGCCCGGTCGTCGGGCCGGGAGGCGGCGGGGCCGGGGCCGGCAGCTCACGGGCGATCACCGTCGCGGCGCCCGCGTGCCGTCAGGCACTGGCCCCGGGCGTCGCATCCGGGGTGAACGCCGTCCTCGCGCGCGTCCTCACCGACGGCACGGCGGCCGCGGTCGGACCGCCGACCGGCTGGCCCGCGGCGGGCAAGACCGGGACGACGAACGGTCCGCACGACACCTGGTTCGTCGGGTACACCGCACGGCGCTCCACCGCCGTGTGGGTCGGCGACCCCGGCACGAGCGGGACCCGAGAGGCGTTGCGGCACGTCACGATCGGCGGCCGGTACTACCGGACGGTGTACGGCGCGAGCATCGCGGCGCCGATCTGGAGGCGGGTCATGACCGCCGCGCAGCAGGGGCTCCCGGCGCAGCCCCTGCCCTGACGGAGCCCTGCCCTGACGGCGCGACGAGGTCAGTGCCGGGCCGGCTTGTGGGTCGCCTCGACCCGCTGCCGGGCGGCCTCGACCTCCTCGTCCGTCGCGACGTGGGACGGCAGCACGAAGTGGGTGCGCGCCGCCGCCTCGTCCTTGTTCTCGAACCAGTCCGGCGCCGCCGCGGTCTCGCTGCGGTCGATCGCCTTCTTGAACTCGTTGGCGGTGCTGAGCAGCGACGTCGCCAGCAGCCCGACGACGACCTTGGACCAGAAGCTCAGCCTGTCGATGGTCGTGTCGCCGATGGTGATCCCGGAGGCGAACTGCGTCGCCGCCATCATGAACACCCCGGCGATCCCGGCCACCCAGGCGACCACCTGCGTGATGGCGGACCGCCACTGCTGCGCGCTGAGGTTCTTCAGGAAGAGCACGAACGTGAAGACGAGGGTGCCCAGGGCGAGGATGGGGACGAATTCCATGACGACCTCCTTGCGTGCCGTCTGCGTTCGGTTCTGGGGTGGATGCCCCGTTCACCATCATGCGGCGGTTCGCCGTGGAGAGATGATGCCGTAGGTCGCTGGCGTCACACACGGGCACCCGCACCTGGGCATGCGAACCCGCGCGGGGTGCGGCGCGCACGGCCCGTCCGGCTGAGGGTCTGCCCTCACCCGGCCTCCGGCCCGTGTCCGTTCAGCCGGGTGGCCGGCCCTCGCCGAGCCCCTCCCAGGTGCCGGTCATGGCCTTCCGCAGGAGCGCCGTGTCCTGCGCGACGGTGAGCATCCGGACGCCACGGGCCGCCCACTGCCGGGCCATCTCGACGTCCGAGCAGTGCAGCCCGGCAACGGTCCCGGCCGCGTGGCACGCCGCGACGACCCGCTCGACGAGCGCCTCGACGTCCGGGGAGTCCCGGTACGTCGCGCGGCCGAACCCGCACGACAGGGCGAGGTCGTTCGGGCCGACGTAGATCCCGTCGACCCCGGGGACGCGGGCGATCTCCTCGGCTGCGTCGACGCCGGCCCGGGTCTCGACCATGACCAGGCACAGCGCCGCGGCGTCCTGCACGGCGGGCGGCGCGGCCCCGTCCGGACGGACGCCGGACCACGGCGGCCCCCAGCTCCGGGTTCCGCGCGGCGGGAACCTGCAGGCCGACGCGGCGGCGGACGCCTCGGCGGCGGAGCCGACCATCGGTACGACGACGCCGGCCGCCCCGGCGTCGAGGGCCCGCATGATCGCCGCGGGCTCGTTCCACGGCACCCGGACGACGCCCGCGGCGCCCGCCGCGCGCATCGCCTGGAGCATCCGCGGCAGCCGGTCGAGGGAGCCGAACCCGTGCTGCAGGTCCACGCACACGTAGTCGAACGGCCCGGCACCGAGAAGCTCGAGGACGACGGGGTCGACCAGGACGCTCCACAGCCCGAACGCCGGCCGGTCGAGGGACCACAGCCCGCGCAGGTGGTCGGCATCGCGGCGCAGTCCGCGGGGGTACCTCGCGTCCTCGCTCATCGCCCCTCCCGACGTCGCGGGTCGACGTGGACCTTGGGGCCGCGCCCGGCGTCGTCCGGTCGTCGGCCGGCGAGCACCGCCGCGACGCCGTCGAGTCCGACGGTCGCGGCGACGAGGGGCCGCGGGTCCACGGCACCGGACGCGTAGGCCTCGATCGCCCCGGCGAGCCCCGGCGACGCGGACAGGACGCCGACCGCGGTCACGTCCTTGAGCGCGATCACCCGAGTGTCCACGAGGCTCCGCCGCCCGGCGAGACCGATGTAGACGACCCGCCGGCCGGGCTCGACGAGGTCGAGCGCCCGGGCCGGCAGGTCGGCGTCGTTCGAGGCATCGACGACGGCATCGAAGGTGAGACGGGAACCCTTCTCCTGCAACGACTCCCACGTCCACGTGTGCTCCACGCCGAGCTCACGGGCGACATCCAGGGACCGGTTCTCGGCGCCGACGACGTGGACCTGTGCACCGGCGGCGCGGGCGAACAGCGCGACGAGGAGCCCGATCGTGCCCGGCCCAGGACGAGCACCCGGTCCCCCGCCCGCACGTCGGCGCCACGCACGGCGCGCAGCGCGTTGCCGCCAGGCTCGACGAGCGCGCCGGCGACGTCGTCGACGCTGTCCGGCAGTGCGAGCAGCGACGACACCGGGACCGTGAGCTGCTCGGCGAGCGCTCCCGGCCGACCGCCGCGGATCCCGACCTCGGTGCGGTCCGCGCAGACGTGCTGCCGGCCGGACGTGCAGCGCCGGCACCGGCCGCAGCCGAGCATCGTGTCGCCGCTGACGCGGCGTCCGGTCCACGCCGGGTCGACGCCCTCGCCGACCGCACCGACCGTGCCGCACCACTCGTGCCCGAGCCGGATCGGGAAGCGGGCGTGTCCATCGTGCAGATAGGCCATCTCGCCGGTGAAGAACTCGACGTCGGTGCCGCAGACGCCGACCCGCGCCACGTCGACGACGACCTCGCCGGTGACAGGCACCGGGCGGGGCACCTCGACGACCGCCGCGCGACCGGGCCCGGTCACGACGAAGGCCCGCATCGTCGCGCGCGGGGTCGTCGTGCGCGTCGGCATGGTCACAGCGTCGTCGTCAGCGTCTGCGTCGGGGCCAGCGTCTGCGTCGTCGTCATCGTCTGCGTGGTCATCGGGGCGGAAGCACCGTCTGCCGCTGGCTGCCCAGACCCGTGATCCCGAGCGTCATGACGTCCCCGGGCTGCAGGAAGGTCGGCGGCTTCATGCCGAGCCCGACGCCCGGTGGGGTGCCGGTGTTGATGAGATCGCCCGGCTCGAGGACCATGAACTGGCTCAGGTGGTGCACGAGGACATACGGGTCGAAGACCATCGTCGAGGTCGACCCGGTCTGACGGCGCTCGCCGTTGACGTCGAGCCACAGGTCGAGCGCGAGGACGTCGTCGAGCTCGTCCGGGGTGACGAGCCACGGACCGGCCGGGTTGAACGTCTCGGCGGACTTGCCCTTGCACCACTGGCCGCCGCGGTTCATCTGGAAGTCCCGCTCGCTCACGTCGTTGACGACGCAGTATCCGGCGATGACGTCGCGCGCGTCGTCCGGGGCGTCGAGGTAGCTGGTCCGCCGGCCGACGACGACGCCCAGCTCGACCTCCCAGTCCGTCTTCGTCGACCCGCGCGGGATCCGCACGTCGTCGTCCGGCCCGACGAGGGTGTTCGGGGACTTCGTGAAGAGGATCGGCTCGGCCGGGACCTGCTGGCCGGTCTCCGCCGCGTGGTCCCGGTAGTTCAGCCCGATGCACAGGATCTGGTGCGGCCGCGCGATCGGGGCGCCGACCCGTTCGCCGGCGAACCGGACGACCTGCCCGGACGCCGAGCGGCTCGCGACGACGTCGCGGACCCGGTCGATCCCGCCCGCGCCGATGAACGACTCGTCGATGTCCGGGACGACGTCGGAGAGGTCGACGTAGCGGTCGGCGTCGACACGCGCGACGGGCTTCTCGGCGCCGGCCGCGCCGATACGCATGAGGTGCACGGGTGGCTCCGGGGGTGGGTCGCTCGGCAGGTGGTAGACACCGTAGTCGGGAGCCGGGCCGGGCACCGGACGCGTGGTGACCGGCGCGAGTCGGCGGCGGACTGCGGAGGGACGCGATGGACGGCACAGCTCGGCTGCGCAGCGCGCAGTGGTACGGCGGCGACGACCGCAACGCCTACATCCACCGGGCGTGGATGCGCCGCGGCCTGCCCGCCGACGCGTTCTCCGGCCGTCCGCACATCGCGATCGCGAACACGGCCTCGGATCTCACCCCGTGCAACCGGCACCTCGACGAGGTCGCCGCCGCGGTCCGGGACGGCGTCCACGACGCGGGCGGGGTCCCGCTCGAGCTGCCCGTCGTGTCGCTCGGTGAGACCCAGGTCCGGCCGACCGCGATGCTCTGGCGCAACCTCGCGGCGATGGCGACCGAGGAGATGCTCCGGGCCAACCCCGTCGACGGCGTCGTGCTGCTCGGCGGCTGCGACAAGACGATCCCCGCGCTGCTCATGGCGGCGGCGTCGGTCGACCTGCCCGCGGTCGTCGTCCCCGGCGGCCCGATGCTCACGGGGACCTTCCACGGCGTCCCGCTCGGCTGCGGCACCGACGTATGGCGGCTGTCCGAGGAGGTCCGCGCCGGGACGCTGTCGGCCGAGGAGTTCGTCCGCTCGGAGTCGTCGATGATCCGCAGCCGCGGGCACTGCAACACGATGGGCACCGCGTCGACGATGGGCCTGCTCGCCGAGGCGCTCGGCACCGTGCTGCCCGGCACCGCCGGCACGCCGGCCCCGGACAGCCGGCTCCTCGTGGCCGCCCACACCACCGGCCGGCTCGCCGTCGACCTCGTCGCCGCGCAGCGGCGTCCGAGCACCGTGCTCACCAAGGCCGCGTTCCACAACGCGATCATCACCCTCGCCGCGGTCGGCGGGTCGACGAACGCCGTGATCCACCTGCTCGCGATCGCCGGCCGGCTCGGGGTCGACCTGACGCTCGACGACGTCGACCGGATCGGCGCAGGCGTGCCGTTGCTCGTCGACCTGCAGCCGGCGGGGCGGCACCTCATGGAGGACTTCCACCGCGCGGGCGGGCTGCACGCCGTCCTCACCCAGGTGCGCGACCTCCTCGACCCCGCGGCGGTGACGGTCACCGGGCGCACCCTCGTCGAGCACCTCGACGACCATCGCCTCGAGCACCCGGACGGCGCACCGATCTGGGACACCGCCGTGATCCGGCCGCGGTCGGAGCCGCTCGTCGCGGAGGCCGGGATCGCCGTCCTGCGCGGGAACCTGGCCCCGGACGGCGCGGTCGTCAAGCCCGCCGCGGCGTCCCCGCACCTGCTCCGGCACCGCGGACCGGCGGTCGTCTTCGACTCGGTCGAGGACTTCCACGCCCGGATCGACGACCCCGACCTCGACGTCGACGCCGACTCGGTGCTCGTCCTGCGCGGCTGCGGCCCCAAGGGCTACCCGGGGATGCCCGAGGTCGCCAACATGCCGCTGCCGAGAAAGCTCCTCGCGCAGGGGGTCCGGGACATGGTGCGGGTCTGCGACGGCCGGATGAGCGGCACCGCCTACGGCACCGTCGTGCTCCACGTCGCGCCCGAGGCGGCGGCCGGAGGCGTCCTCGGGCTCGTCCGGACCGCGGACCCGGTCGTCCTCGACGTGCCCGGCCGCCGGCTAGAGCTCGACGTCCCCGCCGAGGAGCTCGCCCGGCGGACGACGGACGCCGCGACGTCCGCCGCGTTCGCGAACCCCGCCCGCGGCTGGGAACGGCTCTTCGTCGACCACGTCATGCAGGCCGACACCGGCGCCGACCTCGACTTCCTCCGCGGCGCGAGCGGCTTCTCCGTGGCCCGCGAGTCGCACTAGCTCCCGAGCGCCGCCCGGACCGCGAGCCGCTGGCCGTGCGCCTCGAACGCGGCGCGCATCAGGCGGCGGCGATCGGCCGGCCGACGGTGAGCGCCTCCCGGAGGGCGGGGTCCAGGCGGTCCCGGAACGCGGCGTCCGGCAGCGTCCCCGTCGCGTCGAGCACGGTGCTGAAGAAGCAGCGCGCGGCGACGGCGAGAACGACGTCGAGCACGTCCTCGTCGCTCAACCCCGTGTCCCGCAGCGCCTGCACGTCGTCCGCGGTGATCTCCGGCGCGGACCGGGCGACCTTCGCCGCGAACCGGGCGACCTCGGACTCCGCCGGGTCGAGGTCGGCCCCGGAGCCGCCGGCGACGAGCGCGGCGACGGTCTGCGGCGTCCCCGCCCTCTCCGCGAGGACGGCACCGTGGGCGAGGCTGCAGTACGAGGACCGCAGCGCGCGGGCGGCCGCGACGGTCGCGATCTCGTACCGCCGCAGGGTCATGGACGCCCGGACCGCGCCCGCGAGCTGCTGCCATGCCCGGTACACGGTCGGCCGCGGGGTGAACGTCCTCGTGTAGTTCGCCACGTACCCCTGGGCCGCCCGGTCCTCGGCGTACATCCGGGCGGCATCCTCACCGGCCACGCCCGCGTCGACCTGCTCGTCGTCGATTCCCGCCAGAAAGCTCATCGGACCTCCCGCTGCACGCATCGATGTGCCCGTACTGTGCACCCGTCCTGCGGGCGGAGGGAACCCGGACGGCGGCCGTCCGACCGGGCGGGCAGAATGCCCCCTGTGCTGACGGACGTCGTCCTCGACGACGAAGGGCTGTGGGCGACGGAAGCCGTCCCCGGGATCGAGCCCCTTCCCCGGGCGGTCCGTACCGACCACGGGCTGCGCGCGGGCCGGATGTGGCCGCTCCCCGTGGACGCCACCCTGCCGGACCGCCTCGCCGGCGCTCTCGAGTCCGGCGCGACCGTCGGGCCGGGGCTCGCCGCCCTCGCCCGGCTGTGCACCGCCGCAGCCGGCGCCGCGGCAGGCCCGCTCGTCCCCGCGCCGGACGGCACCGGCTGGCGCTGGCGTGCGGCCCCCGCCCCGGGCGCCGCGCAGGCGTGGCAGGCCGCCCGAACGGCCGCCGCCGCACAGCTCACCGGCGGCCACGAGGCCGGCCGTCCGCTCGTCGACGACCTCGCGGGCGACCTCGTCGCCGCGCTGGCCGGCCCGGTCGCCGCGCTCCCGGACGAGGTGTCGGCGCACCCCTCCGGCCGCCGGGCCGCGACACTGCGCCGCTGGGCCGACCGGGTCGCCGCCCGACGGGCCGCCGGGGCGCGCCTCGCGTTCCGGCTCGACGCACCGCCCGTCGCCGAGGACGCCGCCGACCCGGACGACAGCCCCGAACCGTGGCTCCTCGTGCCGCTCGCCGTCGGGCTCGCCGAGGACACGACCCGGCCCGCGCTCGGCGCCGCCGACCCCGGCGAGTTCGGCGCCGCCCCGGACGCCTGGGCGGCGTGGCTGCGCTCGGAGTGCGCGGGGGTCCGCAGCGCGTGGCCGGAGAGCGGTGTCGCGGCCTGGGCCCGTCTCGTGGAGCGGGGCGGCCCGCAGGACCGCGTCGCGGGAGCGGCCGTGGAGCTCGGGCTCGACGACGTCCTCGCGCTCCTCGACCACGGCGCGCAGGCCCTCGCCGACCACGGGTTCGACGTCGTCGCCGAGTCCGGCCTGCTGCGCCGCAGCAGCGTCCGCCGCCGCGCCCGGGCGGCCTCCGTCGGGTCCGACCTCGCCGCCGGCGGGCTCGGGCTCACGGTCGGAGTGAGCGTGGACGGCGTCGAGCTCACACCGCAGGAGGTCGCGGCGCTCGCGGCGAGCAAGTCCGAGCTCGTGGCGGTCCGCGGCCGCTGGACCCGGGTGGACGACGCCGAGCGCACCCGGCTCGCCCGGCTCCTGAAGCGCCTCACGAAGCCGGTCACCGCCGCCGACCTCCTCGCGGACGAGGTGTTCGAGGGAGTCGAGGCGGAGCCCCCGCAGACGCTGCTCGCGGCACGCCAGGTCGCGGTCCCGGCCGGGCTGCAGGCGACGCTGCGGCACTACCAGCGCGACGGCCTCGACTGGCTCACGTGGGTCGAGGAGAACGGCACGGGTGGGGTCCTCGCCGACGACATGGGCCTCGGCAAGACCGTCCAGGTGCTCGCCCGGGTCGCCGCCGACCACGCCGGCCCGACGCTCGTGGTGTGCCCGCTGACCCTCGTCGACACGTGGCGGCGGCAGGCCGAGCAGTTCACCCCGGGCCTGCGGGTCGCCGTTCACCACGGCGCCGAGCGGGAGGACGTCGCGGAGCTCGCCGGCCGCTACGACCTCGTCCTCACGACGTACGGGCTGCTCGCCCGCGACGAGGCCCTGCGCTCCGTCGGGTGGCACCGGGTCGTCCTCGACGAGGCGCAGGCGGTGAAGAACCCGGACACCCGCACGGCCCGGTCGGCCCGCGCTCTCACGGCGACGCACCGGCTCGCGGTCACCGGCACCCCGGTCGAGAACCACCTCGGGGAGCTGTGGTCGGTCATGGCCTTCGCGGCACCGGCGATCCTGCCGCGCCGCAAGGACTTCGAGCGGGTCTACGTGAAGTCCGGCATCGGCGCCGACGCGCTGTCGCGGCTCCGGGTCGCGACGGCGCCGTTCGTGCTGCGGCGGACGAAGACCGACCCGGGCGTCGCCCCGGACCTGCCGCCGCGCACCGCGATCCGGGAGGACTGCGCGCTGACCCGCGAGCAGGTCGGCGCCTACGAGGCGGCAGCGGCCGCGATGCTCGAGCAGGTCTCCGCGGACGGCGGCGGCGCGGGTGCCGCCGGACGGCGGCTCAACGTGCTCGCGGGGATCTCCCGGCTCAAGCAGATCCTCGTCCACCCGGCCCTGCTCACCGAGCGCCGGACGGGGCTCGGCGGTCGGTCCGGCAAGGTCGACCGGCTCGTGGAGCTGCTCGCGCAGATCGTCGACGAGGGTCAGGCCGCCGTCGTGTTCACCCAGTTCGCCTCCTTCGTGCCGACGCTCTCGGCGCACCTCACGAGCGCCCTCGACGTCGAGGTGCTCACGCTGACCGGCGCGGACGACCGCGCCCGCCGGGCCGCGGCCGTCGCCCGGTTCGGCGCCGACGACGGGCCGCCGGTGTTCGTCGTCTCGCTCAAGGCCGGCGGGACCGGGCTGACCCTCGTCCGGGCGAACCACGTCGTGCACCTCGACCGGTGGTGGAACCCGGCGGTCGAGGACCAGGCGTCCGACCGGGTCTGGCGGATCGGCCAGCGGCAGAAGGTCTTCGTCCACACCCTGGTCTGCCCCGGGACCCTCGAGGACCGGATCGACGCCATGCTCGCCGGCAAGCGCGCCGTCGCGTCGTCCGTCGTCCGGTCCACCGAGACCAGGGTCACCGAGCTCACGGACGCCGAGCTCGCCGACCTCGTGACCCTCGTCCGCGACCGGGTGATCTCGTGAGGCTTGCATGACGCCGCGGCGGGACCGCTGGGTCGACTTCGACCGGCCCTACGCGCCGCGCCGGGCGGTCGAGGGTGGGGTCGCGGTGTCGCGGCCGGGCAAGGTCACCAGCGCGGAGCCCGCCCGGCTCGTCGCGCTCGCCGAGGGTCGGACGACATCCGGCATCGCCTCCCGGGGGCGGACGTACGCCCGGGCCGGCCAGGTCGTCGAGGTGCGGCTCGACGGCGGCACCGCCTCCGCCGCCATCCAGGGCTCGGACGCCGCCCCCTACGCGGTGTCGCTCGTCCACGGATCGGACGGCGCGGTCGAGGCGACGTGCACCTGCCCGTACGGCTGCGACGCGGTCGAGTGGTGCAAGCACGCCGCGGCGCTCGCGTACGTCGTCGCGCACCTCGTCGACGCCGATGCCCGGCTGGCGGCCGAGTGGGCCGGGGACGGCGCGGCGCACGACGCGGCCGCCGGGCGCGCAGCCACGACCCCGAGCACCGGTGGGACGACCGGGACGGCGTCCGTGCCGGGCACCCTCGGCCCCGAGGAGGCTGCCGACCTGGTCCGGGCGCTGCGTACGCCGCCGGCCCCCGTCGACGCCAGGGCGCAGTGGCGGGCGGCCGTGGAGGTCCTTGCGCTCCCCTGACCCGCCCTGCGGGACTCTCGTCCGGGACCGCCTCCCGCAGCGGCGGGAGCGCAGCTCGTCCGATGGGCGCTACGCGTCGCGGGCGACGCCGGAGGCCGCTGAGCCGGAGAGCGGGGACGCCTCCAGCCCGCCGACCGGCGCCATCCACATGAGCTCCCAGACGTGCCCGTCGAGGTCGGCGTACGCCCGCGCGTAGAGCACGTCGTCCTGGACCATCGGCTCGCGGACCTCGACCCCGCCCGCGGCGAGCGCCCGGTCGACAACGGTGTCCACGTCACCGCGCCGGGCGGCGCTCAGCCCGACCGTGACCTCGGACGTCGCGCCCGGGGGTGCCACCGGGTACGGCGTGAACGCGGCGAACACCTCCCGCCGCAGCAGCATCGCGTAGAGGCTGCGGCCGAGGACGAGGCACAGCGCGTCGCCGTCGCAGAACCGGTTGTCGAAGCGGTACCCGAGCCCGGCGAAGAACTCCCGCGAGCGGCGCAGGTCGGTGACCGGCAGGTTCACGAAGACCACCTGGTGCACGGCTGCCTCCTGCGGCGTCGCGTGGGTCGCGGGCGGACCGCCGGCGCGGTCGGGGGGCACCCGGACGCACCCCACGCTGTGTGGACCACGCCGGCACGAGCGACTCATCGCGACGGCGCCACGAGATTCGCCGACGGGGTTCGGCAGGAATGGCGAAGGTGCGCATGCCGCCGCAGTGGTTAGGGTCGGCAGGGTGACCGCTACCGTGCCCGAGCAGGACTTCGCCGCACTCACCGACCCGCTGCGCGGTGAGCTCACCGCCCACTGCTACCGGATGCTCGGCAGCCTCCACGACGCCGAGGACCAGGTCCAGGAGACCTACCTGCGCGCCTGGCGCGCCTTCCACGCGTTCGAGGGACGGTCGTCGGTCCGGACGTGGATGTACCAGATCGCGACGAACACGTGCCTCACCGCGCTCCAGCAACGTGCCCGGCGGCCGATGCCGACCGGGCTCGGCGCGCCCGCGTCGGACCCGCTCGGCCCGCTGGAGTCCCGGCCCGAGGTGCCCTGGCTCGAGCCGGTGCCCGACGAGCTCGTCACCGCGGCCGGGGCCGACCCGGCGAGCGTCGCGGCGACGAAGGACAGCGTCCGGCTCGCGTTCGTCGCGGCCCTGCAGTACCTCACCCCGCTGCAGCGCGCCGTGATCATCCTTCGCGACGTCCTCGCGTTCAGCGCCGCGGAGACCGCGCAGATGCTCGAGGTCACGGTGGCCTCGGCGAACAGCGCCCTCCAGCGCGCCCGGGCCGGCGTCGAGCGGCACCCGCGCTCGGACGCGGGACTGCGCGTCGACGCGCTCGACGAACGCGGCCGGGACCTCCTCGACCGGTACGTGGCCGCCTTCGAGCGCTACGACACCCCCGCGATCGTCGCGCTGCTCCAGGACGACGCGACGTGGGAGATGCCGCCGTTCACCGGCTGGTACGTCGGTGCCGACGCGATCGGGACGCTCATCCGCAGCCAGTGCCCGGCGCAGCGGGCCGAGGACATGCGGCTCGTCCGGGTCCGCGCCAACGGGCAGCCGGCATGCGCGATGTGGATGCTCGCTCCGGACGGTGTGCACCGGGCCTTTCAGCTCCAGGTGCTCGATGTCGTCGACGACGGCGCCGGCGGGCTGAGCATCGCCCACGTCTCGGCGTTCTTCGACACCGCGCTCTTCGACGCCTTCGGGCTGCCGCAGGTGTGGCCGGACGACGCCGAGCGCGCCGCGGCGCTCGGTGCCGCCGGAGCCCCGCATCCGGCCAACCCGCACTACCGCTGACGTCCTCACCGGCCGGCTACCGAGAGGTCGGGGTCGAGGGCTGGACCGCCTACCCGGGGGCGAGCGCGGCGTCGACGGCCTGCGCCCAGCGCCGCAGCACCCGGCGCCGGCGGCGGCTGTCGTCGGTGAGGACGTCGGCGAGGGCGAGCCCACGGATGAGGTCGAGGGTGGCCTGGACGAGCTCGCGGTGGCCCGGGACGGACTCGTCGACGTCCAGGAGCGCGACGGCCGTGCGGTGGACCTCGGCGTTGACCCGGACCTCGCTCCCGGCGACGAGCGCGCGGAGGTCCTCGTCGACGGCCGCCGCGGTGTGCAGCTGCAGGGCGGCCCGGAACAGCGGCCCTGTGTAGAGACCCATGAGCATCTCGAGAACCGCGCCGGTCCGGTCCGCCGAGGCGCCGGGCCGCTCGGCCTCCCGCCGGACCTGGGCGAGCCGCTGCTCGGCCATGTGGGTGAACGCCGCGGCGAACAGGGCCTCGCGGGTCGGGAAGTGGTGCTGGGCCGCGCCCCGGGACACCCCGGCCCGCTCGGCGACCGTCACGACCGTCGACCCCGCCCAGCCGAGGTCGGCGAGGCATTCGACGGCCGCCTCGAGGACCCGCTGCCGGGTCGCCCGGCTGCGGTCCTGCTGCGGCTCCCGGGCACCGCCGACCCCGACCGTGACGGCCATAGGTCCTCCGCCTCCCCTCGGCCCGCCCGGTGTCAGATCCGCCGTCCGGTGCCTTCCCAGTACGGCGCCCGGAGCCGGCCCTTGAGGATCTTGCCGGTCGCGTTGCGCGGCAGCGCCTCGACGACGTCGACACTCTTCGGGCACTTGTATCCGGCGAGGTGCTCGCGCGCGTACGCGACGAGCTCGTCCGGGTCGACCGTCGCGCCCGCCGCAGGCACGACGAACGCCTTGACGGCTTCACCCCACACCTGGTCCGGGACGCCGACGACGGCCACCTCGGCGACGCTCGGGTGCTCGACGACCACGCGCTCGACCTCGGGGCCGTACACGTTCTCGCCACCGGTGATGATCATGTCCTTGACCCGGTCCTCGATGAAGACGAAGCCGCCGTCGTCGACCCGGCCGACGTCGCCGCTGCGGACGAAGCCGTCGGGAGTGATCGTCTCGGCGGTCGCCTCGGGCTTGTGGAGGTAGCCGGCCATCCGCTGCTCGGTGCGCCACCACAGCTCGCCGGGGCCGGGCCCGGCGTCCTCGCCCGTCGACGGGTCGACGACGCGCAGCTCGACCCCGGGGATCGGGGTGCCGGCGGAGGCCAGCCGCTCCGGGCGGGAGGCATCGCGGTGCGCGTCCGGTTCGAGCGTTGTCACGACGCCGCTCAGCTCCGTCATCCCGTAGACCTGGAGGAAGTCGGTGTCCGGGCAGGCGTCCATCGCGGCGCGCAGGACGGGCGCCGGCGCCGGGGACGCCCCGTAGCCGAGGATCTTGAGCCTGGCAAGGGCGCCGAGGGCAGGCGGGCCGGCCTGGACGAGCCCGGCGATGACCGCCGGCACGAGGAAGGCGTGCGTACACCCGCCGAGGAACGACCCGACGAGGCCGGGCCCGGTCACCTCGCGGAGCAGCGTCGTCGGCACACCGGCGTGGAAGCCGATGAGCGCATAGCAGCTGCCGCCGACGTGGAACAGTGGCATCGCGACGAGGTTGCGGTCGCCCGGGGCCATGGGGAAGTCGCTGCTCAGCGCGACCGTGTGCGCGACGAGGCCGCGGTGGGTGAGCATCGCACCCTTGGGGAAGCCGGTGGTCCCGGACGTGTAGAGGACGAGCGCGGTGTCCTCCGGCTCGGCCGCGGGCGGGGTCTCGACCGGGGACGCCGCCGCGAGCCACGCCTCGTACGTGTCGTTCTCGCCGCCGACGACCACGACGGACTCGACGCCGGTCAGCCTGTCCTGCACGACCTCCCACACCTCGACGAGGTCACCGCCGACGAAGACGACCCGCGGCGTGCAGTCCCCGAGGACGTACTCGAGCTCGTCCGGCGCGAGCCGCCAGTTCACGACGGCGTTCGCGGCGCCGAGCGCACTCACACCGAGGGTCACCTCGAGGCAGGCGAGGTTGTTCTTGTCGACGAAGGCGACCCGGTCGCCGCGGCCGATGCCGGCAGCCGCGAGGGCACCGCTCACCCGACGGACCCGATCGTCCCACTGCGCCCACGTCCAGCTGGATCCCTCGTACGCGACGGCCTCGGCGTCCGGCGTCGTCGTGGCCCAGTGCCGGACGATGTCGCTGACGACCCGGGGGTGGGGGCCGGCCTGCGAGGCGGGGGCGTCGGTCGTGGTCATCACGCTCTCCTTTCGGACACGGTGCAGGGGTGGGCGGACGCACCGGGTGGTCAGGGCGCCCAGGACGGGGCCCGGCGCTCGGCGAACGCAGTCATCCCCTCGCGGGCTTCGGCGGTGCCGAAGAGCCGGGCGGAGAGGGCGGCGAGGCCGGGACCGTCGGCGTCGAGGGCGGCGAGCAGCGGGGCGGACGCGACCTTCTTGGACTCCGCCAGGCCCTGCGGGGAGCCGAGCCGCAGCGCCGCAAGGATCTCGGCGGCGGCCTCGTCCGGCTCGGTGGCAGCGACCGTGACGAGCCCGCACCGCTCCGCCTCACCGACGTCGAGCACCTCGCCGGTCAGGTAGTAGCGGGACACCGCCCGGCTCGTCATCCGCCGACCGGTCACGGCCGAGATGACGGCAGGGGCCACCCCGATCCGGGCCTCGGTGAACGCGAACGTGCTCCGCGGACCGGCGACGACGACGTCGCACGCGGCGACCAGCCCGAGCCCGCCGGCCCGGACGGCCCCGTCCAGCCGGGCCACCACCGGGCAGCGGTGCGCGACGATCGCCCGGAGCATCCGGGCGAGCACCAGGCTCGTCGTCTCGAGGCCGTCCGCGAGCGCCTCGCGCAGGTCGGCCCCGGCGCAGAACGCCGTCCCGGTGTGCGTGAGCAGGACGGCGCGAACCCCGAGGTCGGACGCCGCGCGGTCGAGCGCGTCGAGCAGCCCGGTGACGAGGGCGCGGGACAGCGCGTTGCGGTTCGCCGGCGAGTCGAGCGTCACCGTCGCGACGGCGTCGGCGACCTCGTACCGGACCGGACCCGCGGCGTCGGCGGGCACGGCGCTGTCGGCCATCGTCGTCCTCTCCGTCGAGGTCAGTAGGAGCGTGGCAGGCCGAGGCTGTTCTGGGCGACGAAGTTGAGGATCATCTCGCGGCTCACCGGGGCGACCCGGCCGACCCGGGACATCGTGAGCAGCTGTGCGATCCCGTACTCCCGGCTCAACCCGTTGCCGCCCAACGTCTGCATCGCCTGGTCGACGGCCCGGGCGCCCGCCTCGCCGGCGGCGTACTTCGCCATGTTCGCCGCCTCCCCGGCGGCCTCGTCGTGACCCTCGTCGACGAGGGAGGCGGCCTTCTGCATCATGAGCCGGGCCAGCTCGAGCTCGACCTTGACCTGGGCGAGCGGGTGCGCGAGGCCCTGATGGGCGCCGATGGGCACCGACCACACCTGCCGTTCCTTCGCGTAGGCGACGGCCTTGTCGAGGGCGTACCGGCCGGAGCCGATCGCGTAGGCGGCGGCCATGACCCGCTCGGGGTTGAGCCCGGCGAACAGCGGTGCGAGCCCGGCGTCCGGGTGCCCGACGAGCGCGTCGGCGGGGAGGGCGACGTCGTCGAGGAAGAGGGCGAACTGCCGCTCGGGGGTGAGCAGCTCCATGTCGATCGCGCGGTACTCGAAGCCGGGAGCCGTGCGCGGGACGACGAAGAGGGCCGGCCGGAGGCGGCCGCTCCGGGCGTCCTCCGCCTCTGAGACCGTGCGGGCGACGATCATGACGTCGTCGGCGCCGTCGACCCCGGAGACGTAGACCTTGCGCCCGGTCAGCAGCCAGCCGGCGGCGTCTGCGTCGCCGTCGCGCCGGGCGAGGGTCGCGATGTTGTGCGAGTTCGAGCCGGCGTCCGGCTCGGTGATCCCGAAGGCCATGACCCGGCTGCCGTCGGCCAGCCCGGGCAGCCAGCGGTCCTTCTGCTCGTCGGTGCCGTAGCGGGCGATCACCGTGCCGCAGATCGCCGGCGAGACGAGCATCATGAGCAGCCCGCACCCGGCGGCCCCGAGCTCCTCGAGGACGAGCGAGAGCTCGTAGAGCCCCGCGCCGCCGCCGCCGTACTCGACGGGCAGGTTCACCCCGAGGAAGCCGAGCTTGCCCGCCTCGGCCCACAGCTCGTCGCAGTGCTTCCCGGCCCGGGCCACCCGGGAGAAATACGCGAAGCCGTAGCGCCCTGCGAGGTCGGCGACGACCTCGCGCAGCGCGACGCGTTCGGGGCTCTCGACGAAGCTCATTGCTGCTCCTCCTCGACCTGCGGACCGCTGGTGACGGCCGGGACGCCGACGACGGCGAGCACCGACCCGACCTCGACCTGCGCACCGACCTCGACGGCGACCGCGGAGACGACCCCCGCAGCCGGGGCGACGAGCACGTGCTCCATCTTCATCGCGTCGAGCCAGACGAGCGGCTCGCCGGCCTCGACCCGTTGTCCCGCAACGGCCGCGAGCCGGACGACGGTCCCCGGCATCGGCGCGAGCAGCGACCCGGCGGCGACCGCGGCGGACACCTCCGGGAAGCGCGGCTGCAGGACCAGCGCGACGGGGCCGAGCCGGGAGTCGACGCAGACGACGGCGGTCGCCGCGTCGTCGTTCACCCGGCCGTACGTCGCGACGTCGAACGCCCGGCGGACGCCGGCGACGTCGAGGACGACCCGCTCCGGAGTCGCCTCGACGAGCCCGACGTCGTCGAACCCGTCGGCCCGCAGACCGTCCCGGCCGATCCGGTACTCGACGACGACCTCCTCGCCCGCGCCCGGGCCGACCGTGAACGCGGTCCGCTGCGGGTGCGCCGGCACGTTGCGCCACCCGCTCGGCAGCCGGGGCAGGACGCGCGCGTCGCGGCGGCGGGCGGCCGCCGTCGCGAGTGCGGCGGCGAGCGCGGAGAGCCGGACGGCGTGCGGCCCTGCGAGCGGCGCAGGGAGCGCGGACACGTCGTGCCGGTCCAGCCAGTGCCGTTCCACGAAGCCCGTGTCGGTGTCCCCGGCGGCGAAGGCGTCGTGCCGCAGGAGCCGGACGAGGAGGTCGCGGTTCGTCGTCACGCCGTGGACCCGGCTCCCGGCGAGCGCCGCCGCCAGCCGGGACACGGCGTCCGCCCGGGTCGGCGCCCAGGCGATGAGCTTGGCGAGCATCGGGTCGTAGTGGGGCGAGACGGCTCCCCCGGTCGCGACGCCGCTGTCGAGCCGCAGGAGCGGCCGGTCGCCGGACCGGTCCGGGACGGCGAAGGCCGCGTCGACGCCGGGCACCTCGAACCGGTGGACCGGTCCGGTCCGCGGCGCCCAGCCGGACGCCGGGTCCTCGGCGTAGAGCCGGACCTCGACGGCGTGCCCGCGGGGCCGCGGCGGCTCGGGTCGAGTGGGCGGCCGGCGGCGACCGCGAGCTGCGCGGCGACGAGGTCGACGCCGTACCGCAGCTCGGTGACCGGGTGCTCGACCTGCAGCCGGGTGTTCGTCTCGAGGAAGAAGAACCGCTCGCCGGGGCTGTCGGCGCAGCCGTCGACGAGGAGCTCGACCGTGCCCGGCCCCCACGTAGCCGATCGCCCGCGCGGCCGTCGTCGCGGCGTCGAGGAGCCGGTCGCGCAAACCCGGGGTCGCCTCGACGAGCGGCGACGGCGACTCCTCGAGGATCTTCTGGTGCCGGCGCTGGATCGAGCACTCCCGCTCGCCGAGAGCCCACACTGTCCCGTGGGTGTCGGCGAGCACCTGGATCTCGACGTGCCGGCCGCGCTCGACGTACTGCTCGATGAAGACGGTGGCGTCCCCGAAGGCGGCGAGCGCCTCCGCCGAGGCGCTGTCGACGGCTGCGGGCAGGTCAGCGAGGTCCCGGACGACCCGCATCCCCCGGCCGCCGCCCCCGGCGGACGCCTTGACGAGCACCGGCAGGTCGGCGGCCGTCACCGCGTCCGGGTCGAGGTCGGCGAGAACCGGCACGCCCGCGGCGTCCATCGTCTTCTTCGCCGCGAGTCTTCGAGCCCATCGCCGCGATCGCGGCGGGCGGCGGCCCGACCCAGCACAAGCCCGGCCGCCTCGACGGCGGCCGCGAAGTCAGCGTTCTCCGCGAGGAACCCGTAGCCGGGGTGGACGGCGTCCGCGCCGGCCCGCAGCGCCGCCTCGACGACGAGGTCGCCGCGCAGGTACGTGTCGGCCGCCGTGGTGCCGGGCAGCCGGACGGCGGCGTCCGCCTCCGCGACGAACGGCGCGTCGGCGTCCACGTCCGAGTGGACGGCGACCGTGCCGATGCCCGAGGGCGCGGCACGTCGCGAAGACCCGGCGCGCGATCTCGCCGCGGTTGGCCACCAGGAGGGTGGTGATCGAGGTCATCGTCGGCCGCCTACATCCTGAAGACGCCGAAGCCGCGGGCTCCCGCGACCGGCGCCGAATGTGGCGGCGGACAGGGCCATGCCCGAGGACGGTCCGGGTGTCCCGGGGGTCGATGACGCCGTCGTCGTAGACCCGGCCGGAGAGGAACATCGGCATCGACTCGCGCCTCGACCTGGCGCTCGACGGAGGCACGCATGTGCGCGTCGGCCTCCTCGTCGAACGGCAGGCCGCGGGCCTGCGCCGAGGCGCGGGCGACGATCGAGAGCACGCCGGCGAGCTGGGCCGGGCCCATGACCGCCGACCGCGCCGACGGCCAGGCGAAGAGGAAGCGCGGGTCGTACGCCCGGCCGCACATCCCGTAGTGGCCCGCGCCGTAGGAGGCGCCCATGAGCACCGAGAGGTGCGGGACGGTCGAGTTCGAGACCGCGTTGATCATCATGGCGCCGTGCTTGACGATGCCGCCCTGCTCGTAGTCGGCGCCGACCATGTAGCCGGTGGTGTTGTGGAGGAAGAGCGAGCGGGGTGTCGGTGGCGTTGGCGAGCTGGATGAACTGGGCCGCCTTCTGCGACTCCTCGCTGAAGAGCACGCCACGGGCGTTCGCGAGGACACCGACCGGGTAGCCGTGGATCGAGGCCCAGCCGGTGACGAGGCTCGTACCGTAGAGCGGCTTGAACTCGTCGAGGTCCGAGCCGTCGACGACCCGGGCGACGACCTCGCGCGGGTCGAACGGGGTCCGGAGGTCGCCGGGGACGAGGCCGAGCAGGTCGTCGGCGTCGTACCTGGGCTCGGCGTACACCGGCGTCGGCGCGGGACCGGCCTTGCGCCAGTTGAGCCGCGCGACGATCCGGCGGCCGATCCGGATCGCGTCGTGCTCGTCGACGGCGAGGTGGTCGGCGAGGCCCGAGCGACGGGCGTGCATCTCGGCGCCGCCGAGCGACTCGTCGTCGGACTCCTCGCCGGTGGCCATCTTCACCAGCGGCGGTCCGCCGAGGAACACCTTGGACCGCTCGCGGATCATGACGACGTGGTCGCTCATCCCGGGCAGATAGGCACCGCCCGCGGTCGAGTTGCCGAAGACGAGCGCGATCGTCGGGATGCCGGCGGCGGACAGGCGCGTGAGGTCGCGGAAGATCCGCCCGCCGGGGATGAAGATCTCCTTCTGGGTCGGCAGGTCGGCGCCGCCGGACTCCACGAGGTTGACCAGCGGCAGCCGGTTCTTCGCCGCGATGTCCAGTGCGCGGTACGTCTTCGCCGCGGTCCACGGGTTCGTCGTCCCGCCCTTGACGGTCGGGTCGCTCGCGACGACGACGACACTCGACGCCCTCGACGACGCCGACCCCGGTGACGACGCTGGCGCCGACCGTGAAGTCGCTGCCCCACGCGGCGAGCGGGGACAGCTCGAGGAAGGGCGAGTCCGGGTCGAGCAGCAGCTCGATGCGTTCCCGGGCGAGGAGCTTGCCCCGGGCCCGGTGCCGGGCGACCGCCTTCTCCCCGCCGCCGGCAACGGCTCTGGCGTGCTGAGCGTCGACCTCGGCGAGCCGAGCGAGCATCGTCTCGCGGTTCGCGAGCGCGCCGGCCGAACGCGGGTCGAACGCGCTCCTCAGGACGGTCACAGCAGTGCCTGCGGGACGTCGAGGGTCCGCGAGCGCAGCCACTCGCCCAAGCCCTTGGCCTGCGGGTCGAACCGGTGCTGGGCGGCGACGCCCTCGCCGAGCAGCCCGTCGACGACGAAGTTCAGCGCATGCAGGTTCGCGAGCACGTGCCGGGTGACGGGCAGGTCGGCCGTCTCCGGCAGCAGCACGCGGAACCGCTCGACGGTGAGGGTGCGCACGAGCCACGGCCAGACCGGGGGGGTCCGGGCCCAGACGCCGAGGTTGGCGCTGCCGCCCTTGTCGCCGGAGCGGGCACCGACGACGAGGCCGAGCGGCACCCGCCGGCTCGGGTCGTCCGGGCCGCAGCCGGGCGGCAGGGCGGACAGCTCCTCGTCCGGCCCGGCGTCCGCACACCCGCTGACCCGCAGAGGGCTCGGCGGGACGACGACGCGGGTGCCGTCCGGCAGGACGGCGACGTGCTCGACCTCGTCGGCGTCGACGAAGGCCGCGGTGAACACGCCGTACGGGCTCGCGTCGTCGGGCGGCGCCATCACGTGGAACCCGGGGTAGCCGGCGAGCGCCGACTCGACCGCGGCCGAGGAGAACGCCCGTCCGACGAGCGCGCGGTCGACGTCCTTGACGGCGCAGCGCAGGAACGCACTCGCCTCCTCCTGCGTCCCTGCGTCCGGGTGGTCGGTGCGGGCGAGGGTCCAGCGGACCTCGCGGAGCGACCGCGGCAGACCGGACAGGGCGTGCTCGAGCTGGGCCCGGGCGAGCGCGGCCTTCGCCTCGACGTCGAGGCCGGTGAGCACGAAGGTCACCTCGTTCCGGAAGCCGCCGATGCCGGCGAGACCGACCTTGAGCGTCGCCGGCGGCGGCTCGCCGCGGGCACCCTCGACCCGTACCCGGTCCGGCCCGTCCTGGCTGAGCCGCACGGTGTCGAGCCGGGTCACGACGTCCGGGCCGGTGTACCGCGGCCCGCCGACCTCGTAGAGCAGCTGGGCGGTGACGGTGCCGACCGTGACGGCGCCCCCGGTGCCCGGATGCTTCGTGATGACGCTGCTGCCGTCGGATGGACCTCGGCGATCGGGAAGCCCGGCAGGGTGAGGTCGACCCCGGCCGCGAGCAGGTCGGTGAAGAGCGCATAGTTGCCGCCGGTCGCCTGGGCGCCGCACTCGATGACGTGGCCGGCGACGACGGCGCCGGCGAGCGCGTCGAGCGCGGCCGGGTCGTCGGCCCGCCAGCCGAACCAGGACGCCGCCGGGCCGACGGTGAGCGAGGCGTCGGTGACCCTGCCGGTGACGACGACGTCCGCTCCGGCGTCGAGACAGGCGGCGATCCCCCAGGCGCCGAGGTAGGCATTGGCGGCCAACGGCCGCGGCGTGCCCTCTGGGGCGAGCCCCAGCTCGCCGGAACGGGCGGTGAGGTCGTCGCCCGCGACGTGCGCGACCCGGACGTCGAGCCCGAGCCGGGCTGCGAGGTCCCGGACGGCGTCGGCGAGCCCGGCCGGGTTGAGCCCGCCGGCGTTGACGACGATCCGGACGCCGCGGTCGAGCGCAGTACCGAGGGTGCCTTCGAGCTGGTGCAGGAAGGTCTTCGCGTAGCCGGTCGCCGGGTCCTTGACCCGGTCCCGGCCGAGGATGAGCATCGTGAGCTCGGCGAGGTAGTCGCCGCTGAGCACGTCGAGCGCGCCGCCGCCGAGCATCTCGGCGACGGCGGAGAACCGGTCGCCGTAGAAGCCGGAGACGGTGCCGATCCGGACCGGGCGGTTCACGGCGCGCGCCCCGCCGTGCGCGCGGCCTCCGGCACGGCGGCCCGCCCGGCGCCCGGCGGACCGGCGAAGGCCTGGGCGAGGTCGAGCCAGGCGTCGGCGTCCGCGCCGGTCGCGACGAGCGCGGTGCCGGCGCGGTGCCGGCGCTGCACGGCGAGCAGGCAGAGGTCGAGCGCGGGCCCGGTGACCCGCTGCGTGGCGTCCGGCGGCCCGAAGGCCCACGTCCCGCCGTCCGGCGCGGTGAGCTCGACGCGGAACTCCTCGGCCGGTGCCTGCCGACCATGGACGCCGAAGGCGAAGTCCCGGGTCCGGACGGCAAGGCGCGCGACGTGGCGCAGCCGCGCCGTCGGCGTCCGGACGACGCCGAGGGTGTCGGCGACGTCCTGACCGTGCGCCCAGGCCTCCATGAGCCGGGCGGTCGCCATCGGCGGCCCGAACCACGGCAGCCGGACGCCGTGCGGGACGGCGCTGAGCGCTTCGGCGAGAGCGGACCGGCCGGCGCGCCAACGGCCGAGGATCTCGGTGGCGGGTACGGCCGCTCCGGCGGCGGCCTCGGTGTCGACGACCGCGTCCGGCGCGACCCCGGCGGCGAGGAGCGCGCGCAGCCGCTCGGCGAACGCGGCCGGGTCCGTCGCGGCGAGCAGGGCGACCTCGTCGGTCCACGCGAGGTGAGCGACCTGGTGGGCGACCGTCCAACCGGTCGCCGGGGTCGGCGACCGCCACGTCGGCGTCCCGTCGACGGCCGCGCCGTCCGGCAGGTCCGCGACGAGCGCGTCGAGGTCGGCGCACTCCGCGGCGAGGTCTGCCAGCAGCTCGTCCCGCACGTCGTCCCTCCCGCCGGCCGCGTCGTCGCCGCCGTCCGAGGAGCCTGACACGGGGCACTCCGCAAATCAAGCAGTGATGCTTGTTTTCTGGTCGCCGAAGCACCGAGCGTGCGGTCGGGCGGCCGGGGAGACTGTGCGCCATGCCCGACTACGGTCACGACCTGCTCTTCGGCACCTTCCCGACGCCGGACGCCCGGGCGCCCGACCGCGTCGTGGGGCTCGCCCGGCTCGCGGACGCCGCCGGGCTCGACCTCGTGACGGTCCAGGACCACCCGTACCAGCCGCGCTTCCTCGAGATGTGGACCCTGCTGTCGGTGATCGCCGCGTCGACGCAGTCGGTGCGGGTCGTGCCGAACGTCGCGAACCTGCCCTTGCGACCGCCTGCCGTGCTCGCCCGGGCGGCGGCGAGCCTGGACCTCCTGAGCAACGGCCGGGTCGAGCTCGGGCTCGGCACGGGGGCCTTCTGGGACGCGATCGCCGCGAACGGCGGGCCGCGCCGCTCCGGCGGGGAGGCGGTCACGGCGCTCGAAGAGGCGATCGCGGTCATCCGCGGGCTGTGGGCGGCGAACGGTGCGGTCCGGGTCGAGGGCGAGCACTACCGCGTCGTCGGGGCGAAGGCCGGGCCGGCGCCGGCGCACCCGATCGCGATCTGGCTCGGCGCCTACAAGCCACGGATGCTCGCGCTCACCGGCCGGCTCGCCGACGGCTGGCTGCCGAGCCTCGGGTACGCCGGCCCGGGGACGCTGGCCGCGATGAACGCCCGGATCGACGAGGCCGCGGTCGACGCGGGCCGGGACCCGGGCGAGGTCCGGCGGCTGTACAACATCCACGGCCGGTTCACGCCGTCCGGGGCGGGGTTCCTGGTAGGACCCCCGGAGCAGTGGGCCGAGGAGCTCGCCGAGCTCGTGCTGACCCATGGCATGAGCGGGTTCGTCGTCGGCGGGGACGACCCGGACGACGTCCGCCGGTTCGCGGCCGAGGTGGCGCCCGCCGTCCGGGATCTCGTCGCGGCGGAACGGACCGCAGGTGCGGTCGCCGGTCCGGTCCAGCCTGTCCAGCCGGTCCAGCCGGCCCAGGCGGGGGTCTGGGACGAGTCGTCCCGACCGACCGTCGCCCCGCCCGACCCGGGGCGGTCGTACACCGCGCACGAGCAGGCCGCCGGCCGGCACCTCGTCGACGTCCACGACCAGCTGCGCGCCGAGCTCGACCAGGTCGCGGGCCTCGTCGACCAGGTCGCCGCCGGGGCCCTCGACCCCGCCGTGGCGCGCTCGCACGTCAACGCGATGACGTTGCGGCAGAACAGCTGGACCATCGGTGCCTACTGCGCGCAGTACTGCCGGGTCGTCACCGTCCACCACACGCTCGAGGACGAGAGCGTCTTCCCGCACCTGCGACGCGCCGAGCCGCGCCTCGCCCCGGTGCTCGACCGGCTCGCCGAGGAGCACCTCGCGATCCACGGTGTCCTCGAGGGGGTCGACCGGGCGCTGGTTGCCTTCGTCGCCGTCGGCGAGGGCTCCGGCGGCGGTTCCGGCGGCGGTTCGGACGGCGTCGACGGGCTCCGCGAGGCGGTCGACCTGCTGCGCGACACCCTGCTGTCACACCTGTCCTACGAGGAGCACGAGCTCGTCGAGCCGCTGGCGCGCCACGGGTTCTACTGAGGCTCCGCCGACGTCTACCGAGGCTCCGCCGACCGTGGCGCCGGGAGCCTGCGGCCTTCTCACGCCAAGCCGTGGCGCGCGATGACGTCGCGGTACCAGAGGGCGCTGTCCTTGGGCGTCCGCTCGAGGGTGTCGTAGTCGACCCGGACGACGCCGAAGCGCTGCTCGTAGCCGCGGGCCCACTCGAAGTTGTCCATGAGCGACCAGGCGAGGTAGCCCCGTACGTCGGCGCCCGCGGCGATCGCCCGGGCGACGGCGCCGAGGTGCCCGTCGAGGTAGGCGATCCGATCCGCGTCGTGGACCGCCCCGTCGGGGGCCACGACGTCCGGGAAGGCGGCGCCGTTCTCGGTGATCATGAGAGGCAGCCCAGGGAAGCGCCGGTGCAGCCGGACGAGCAGGTCCTCCAGCCCGGTCGGGTCGATGCTCCAGCCCATCGTCGTGTAGGGCGGGCCCTGGTCGACGAAGTCGACGTCCGACGAGCCGACCCACGGCGTCGCCGCGAAGTCACCGTGGCCGTCGGCCTGCTCCCGCGCCGAGACGCCGTCCCAGTGCTTGGCGACCGTCGGGGTGTAGTAGTTCACCCCGAGGACGTCGAGCCGCTGCGCCGCCACCTTCTCGTCGCCGTCCCGGGCGAACGACCAGTCGGTGACGGACGCCGTGTCCTCGAGCAGTGCCGCCGGGTACCCGCCGTCGAGCATCGGGCCGAGGAACACCTCGTTGCCGACGCGGTCGATCCGGGCCGCGGCCTCGGCGTCCGCCGGGTCGGACGGGTCGCCGAGCCGCACCTCGTGGAGGTTCAGCGTCACCGAGCACCGGGTGGTGTCCCCGAGGACGCCGCGGATCGCCTGCACCGCGAGGCCGTGCCCGAGGTTGAGGTGGTGCGCCGCGGCGAGGGCGGCCGGCGGCTCTGTTCGGCCCGGCGCGTGGACGCCCGCCGCGTACCCGAGGAATGCCACGCACCATGGCTCGTTGAGCGTCGTCCAGGTGTCGACGCGGTCCCCGAGGCCCCGCGCGACGGCCTCGGCGTACTCGGCGAACCGGTACGCGGTGTCGCGCGCCGGCCAGCCGCCGGTGTCCTCCAGCGGCTGCGGCAGGTCCCAGTGGTACAGGGTGGCGACCGGCCGGATCCCTCGGGCGAGCAGCAGGTCGACGAGCCGGGAGTAGAAGTCGAGGCCGGTCCGGTTGACCCCCGCCGCGCCGCCCGACCCGGTCGGCACGACCCGCGGCCACGCGACGGAGAAGCGGTAGGCCTGCAGGCCGAGGTCGGCCATCAGCGCGACGTCGGACTCGAGACGGTGGTAGTGGTCGCACGCGACGTCGCCGGTCGCCCCGTCGAGCGTCCGGCCCGCGGTGTGCGAGAACGTGTCCCAGATCGACGGCCCACGGCCGTCCTCGGCGACCGCGCCCTCGATCTGGTAGGCGGCGGTCGCCGCACCCCACACGAACCCCTCGGGGAAGGCCGTCGCCATCGCCGTCTCCTCGTCTGTCCGCCGGCCGAGCACCGGTCGTCGCGCCGACGCTACCGGCTCGACGCAGGAGCGCTCCCGGACGAGCGTGGACCGCGCTCCCCGGCCAGGGTCCGGTCCGTGCGGCGGCTCGTTCGCGACGACGGGCGGCGACCTCCGGACGGGGTCGGGCGGCCGTCGTGCTGGCGGCAAGGTCGTCCAGGGCCCGAGGATGGACCCCGGACGGGCAGCCGAGCCCGCCGGGAGGTGACCGTGGACGAGCTGCTCGCGCCGGGCCCGGCAGCGGCTCCGCTCCCCGACCCGTTGCGCCGCGGGCACCTCGCGCCACCACCGCGGACCCTCGTCGACGTGTTCCGCGAGACGGCCGACCGGCACCCGGGCGCGCCCGCCATGGACGACGGCACCTCGGTGCTCACGTACGCGGGCCTCGGGTCCGCCGTCCGTGCGACCGCGGAGGGACTGCGGGCCGCCGGGGTCGGCCGCGGCGACCGGGTCGGGGTCCGGATGCCGTCCGGCACCCACGACCTGTACGTCGCGATCCTCGGCGTCCTCGCCGCCGGCGCCGCCTACGTGCCCGTCGACGCCGACGACCCGGACGAGCGCGCCGACCTCGTCTTCGGCGAGGCCGACGTCGCGGCCGTGCTCACCGCGGACGACCTGGCCATCGTCGTCCGGCGGCCGCCGGCGACCCGGACGCCCGCGGGCGGCCCGGCCCCGGACGACGACGCCTGGATCATCTTCACGTCCGGCTCGACCGGCACGCCCAAGGGCGTCGCGGTGACGCCACCGCAGCGCGGCCGCCTTCGTCGACGCCGAGGCGCGGCTGTTCCTGCAGCGAGCGCCCGCTCGGCCCCGGCGACCGGGTGCATGGCCGGGCTGTCGGTCGCGTTCGACGCCTCGTGCGAGGAGATGTGGCTCGCGTGGCGGCACGGCGCGTGCCTGGTGCCCGCGCCGCGCGTCGCTCGTCCGCAGCGGCATGGACCTCGGGCCGTGGCTCGTCGGCCAACGACGTCACCGTCGTCTCGACCGTGCCGACGCTCGTCGCGCTGTGGCCGGCCGAGGCGCTCGACGCCGTCCGCCTGCTCATCTTCGGCGGCGAGGCGTGCCCGCCCGAGCTCGCCGCGCGGCTCGTCGTCGCCGGCCGCGAGGTCTGGAACACCTACGGCCCCACCGAGGCCACCGTCGTCGCCTGCGGCGCCCGGCTCGACCGGCGAGCGGCCCGGTGCGCATCGGGCTGCCGCTCGACGGCTGGGACCTCGCGGTGGTCGACGACGGACGGCGCGCCGCGTCGCCGCCGGGCGAGGTCGGGCGAGCTGGTCATCGGCGGCGTCGGCCTGGCCCGCTACCTCGACCCGGCGAAGGACGCCGAGAAGTACGCACCGATGCCCACCCTCGGCTGGGAGCGCGCCTACCGCAGCGGCGACCTCGTGCCGCTACGACCGCGGCCGGCCTGCTCTTCCACGGCCGCGCCGACGACCAGGTCAAGCTCGGCGGTCGGCGGATCGAGCTCGGCGAGGTCGACGCGGCCCTGCTGGCGCTGCCCGGCGTGGCCGGTGCCGCGGCGGCGGTCCGGCGCGACCGGGCGCGGGCAACCAGCTCCTCGTCGGCTACCTCGCGCTCGCCCCGGACCCCAGGCCGCCGGGAGCGAGGACGGCACGGCGTTCGACGTCCCCGCGGCGACCGCCCGGCTGCGCGAGAGCCTGCCGGCGGCGCTCGTGCCTCGGCTCGCCGTCGTCGACACGCTGCCGACCCGGACGTCGGGCAAGGTCGACCGGGACGCGCTGCCGTGGCCGCTCGCCGGCACGACCGCCGAGCCGGCCGTCGCCGCCCACCTCGACGGGGACCGCCGCGTGGCTCGCCGAGCAGTGGACGCGCGATCCTCGGCGCGAGCGTCGCCGGGCTCGACGACGACTTCTTCGACCTCGGCGGCGGCAGCCTCGCCGCGGCGCAGCTCGTGTCGCGGCTGCGGACCCGCTACCCCGAGGTCACCGTCGCCGACGTCTACGAGCACCCCCGGCTCGGCGACCCTCGCCGACACCCTCGACGAGTTCACGCCGTCCGCGAGCTCGACGGACCGCACCGTGCAGCCGGTGCCGACGGGTCATGCCAGGTCGCCCAGACCGTGCTCGCCGTGCCGCTCGCGCGCCGTCGTCGGGCTCCGCTGGCTGCTCTGGCTCGCGGTCGCGGCCAACGTCGTGGGTGCCCTCGCCGGCTCCGCCGCCTGGCTGCCCCGGACGCCGTGGTGGGCGGTCGCCGTGGCCTGGCTGCATCCTCGTCTCCCCGCCCGGGCGGATGCTGCTCGCCGCCGGCAGGCGCGGCTCGTGCTCGCGCGGGGTCCGGCCCGGCACATACCCGCGCGGCGGTCGGGTCCACCTGCGGATCTGGCTCGCCGAGCGCCTGGGCCTCCGACGAGTGGGCGCCGACGGGCTGCTCGGCGCGCCGCTGGGTCGTCCACTACGCCCGGCTGCTCGGCGCGAGCGTCGGCCGAGGACGTCGACCTGCACACGTTGCCGCCGGTCACCGGGCTGCTCACCCTCGGCAAGGGCTGCTCCGTCGAGCCCGAGGTCGACCTCACCGGGCACTGGGTCGACGGCGACGTCCTCGCGCGTCGGCCGCGTCCGGGTCGGCGCCGGCGCCCGCGTCGGCTCGCGCAGCACGCTCGGGCCGGGCACCCGGGTCGGGCAGGGCGCGCGAGGTCGCCGCCGGCTCGGCGGTGCTCGGCTCGGTGCCCGCCGGAGAGCGCTGGACCGGCTCCCCCGCCGAGTTCGACGGCGCCGGCCCGGCACGACGTGCCGACCGGCCGCCCGCCACGAGGCCGACGCTGGGTGCCGCGTCTTCGGCGCTGAGCGCCGCGGTGTTCGCCGGGCTGCCGCTCGTCGCCGCCGGCGCCGGGCTCCTCGTGCTCGGCCGCGCCTCGACCTCGCGGTCATGAACGGTGCGGACGCCGCACGCACCGTCCTGCTCTGGTCCGCCCGTCGCGGGCTTCGCGACGTTCACGACCTATGCCGTCCTCGTCGCGCTCGCCGTGCGGCTGCTGTCGGTCCGGCTCGTCGAGGGCCACCACCCGGTCCGCAGCCGGGTCGGCTGGCAGGCCTGGGCCGTGCGAGCGGCTCATGGACGAGGCCCGCACGTGGCTCTTCCCGCTCTACGCCGAGCCTGTTCACCCCGGTGTGGCTGCGGCTGCTCGGCGCCGAAGGTCGGCCGCGGACGTCGAGGCGTCGACGGTGCTGCTGCATCCCGAGCCTGACGACCGTCGGCGACCGGCGCCTTCCTCGCCGACGACACGCTGGTCGGCGGCTACGAGCTGGGCGGCGGCTGGCTGCGGGTCGACCACGGGCCAAGGTCGGCAAGCGGGCCTTCCTCGGCAACTCCGGGATGGCGGCGCCGGGCCGCAAGGTGCCCAAGGACGGCCTCGTCGCGGTGCTCTCCGCCGCACCGCGCGGCGGGCCAAGCGCGGGCACGTCGTGGCTCGGCAGCCCGCCGGTCCAGCTGCGCCGTGCGGCGCAGGAGGCCGACACGAGCCGCACCTACGCCCCGCCGACCCGGCTGAAGGTCGCGCGCGGCGTCGTCGAGCTGCTGCGCCTCGTCCCGACGCTGGTCGGCGTTCGCGCTCGTCGTCTCGGTCGCTCGTCGCCCTCGACGCCACTGGTGACGACGTGGCGGCTGGTGGGCCGCGGCGGTCGTCTCGGGACCGGTGCTCCTCGTGGCTGCGGTCGTCGCGGCGTTCGTCACGACGCTCGCGAAGTGGCTGCTCGTCGGGCCGGATCCGCGCGCGGCGAGCATCCCGCTGTGGAGCTCGTTCGTGTGGCGCAACGAGCTCGCGGACACCTTCGTCGAGATGCTCGCCGCACCGTGGTTCGCTCGCGCCGGCGGCCGGGACGCCCGCTGCTCAACGTGTGGCTGCGCACGATGGGTGCGCGGATCGGGCGCGGGGTGTGGTGCGAGACCTACTGGCTGCCCGAGGCCGACCTCGTCGACCCTCGGCGACGGCGCGACCGTCAACCGGGGGTGCGTCGTGCAGACCCACCTGTTCCACGACCGGATCCTGTCGCATGGACACGGTGACGCTCGCAGGCGGGCGCGACGCTCGGCCCGCACAGCGTCGATCCTGCCTGCGGCGATCCTCGGGTCGGCACGCGACGGTCGGGCCCGGCCTCGCTCGTGATGCGCGGCGAGGCGGTGCCCGAGAAGACCCGCTGGCGCGGCAACCCGATCGGCCCTGGCCGGACGACGCGCCGCGCGCCACCGGGCCGGCCGGCCGCGTGGACGAGCCGTCCAGGACCGCCCCGACGGCGACGGGCGCATAGGTCCGACGGTGATGACCAGCCGATCACGGGGTGCTTCTGCCGCCACCGGCGCCGGGGACCCGTACCGCCCGCACGCGGCGACGACGCCTACCGGGTCCTGCACTACGACCTCGGGCTCGACTACCGGGTGGCGAGCAACCGCCTCGACGCCACGGTGACGATGTCGGTGCTCACGCCGGCGCGCGACACCCGTGCTCGCACCTCGACCTCGCCGGGCTGCGGGTCGCCAAGGTGCTCGTCGACGGCGCGCCCGGTTCGGCACGCCCACCGCGGGCGCAAGCTCACCGTCACGCCTCGGCCGGCCGATCACCGGCGGACACCGCGCTGACCGCTCACCGTCGCGCTACACCGGCAGCCCGCGGCCGCTCGACGGCCCGTGGGGACGAGGTCGGCTGGGAGGAGCTCAGCGACGGGGTGATCGTCGCGAGCCAGCCGGACGGCGCACCGTCCTGGTTCCCGTGCAACGACCGCCCGGGCGACAAGGCGAGCTTACCGCATCGCGGTGACGACGCGAGTCGGCCTACGCCGTGGTGTGCAACGGCTCCCTCGTCGAGCGGCGCGCGGGCGCGAGCCGGACGACGTGGGTCTACGAGCAGCCCGAGCCGATGGCGACCTACCTCGCGACGGTGCAGATCGGCCGCTACCGGCTCGTCGACACGAGCATGGGCCCGGTGCGCCAGCGCGCCGCGGTCCCCCGCGCGGCTGCTCGCGTCGTTCGACACGGACTTCGCGCGCGCAGGCGGCGATGATGCGGCTCTTCGAGCGGGTCTTCGGGCCGTACCCGTTCGCGGCGTACACCGTCGTCGTCACCGACGACGGCCCTGGAGATCCCGCTCGAGGCGCAGGGCCTGTCGATCTTCGGCGCGAACCACGTCGACGGCCGGCACTGGGAGCGAGCGGCTCGTCGCGCACGAGCTCGCCCACCAGTGGTTCGGCAACGCGCTGACGCTGCGGCCGCTGGCAGCGACATCTGGCTGCACGAGGGGTTCGCCTGCTACGCCGAGTGGCTGTGGTCGGAGGAGTCCGGCCGGGACTCCGCGGACACGCTGGCGCGCAAGGCACTGGCAGCGGCTCGTCGTCCCTGCCGCAGGACCTCGTGCTCGCCGACCCCGGCCCGGACCTCATGTTCGACGACCGGGTCTACAAGCGCGGCGCGCTGACTCTGCACGCGCTGCGGCTCACGATGGGAGACGACGCGTTCGGCCCCATGCTGCGGGCGTGGACCGCGGAGCACCGGCACGGCACCGTCTCGACGGCGCAGTTCGAGTCGCACGCCCGGCTGTGGACGCAGGCCCGACTCGGGCCGCTGTTCGACGAGTGGCTGCGCCGTCCGGCGCTGCCCGAGCTGCCGCCCCGCCGCGCGTAGGAGGATGCACCCGTGACGTCGAAGTGGTCCATCGCCTCGGAGGACTCCGTCCTCAGCATCGCGAGCCGCGGCTCGGTGCTGAGCATCGCGTCGGTCGGCAGCTTCGCGTCGATCGCGTCGATCGGGTCCGTGACCTCGCTGCTCGGCGTCGGCAGCGCCTCGAGCGCCGCGTCCGCGCTGTCGGCGGCGAGCCTCGGCTCGGTGATGTCGGCGGCGAGCGCGGGCAGCGTCATGTCCGCCGCGAGCCGGGGAGGCTTCATGCAGGCCGAGTACCGGCCGGAGGGCGCCGACGCCAGGACGCTCGCGCGGACCGCCGTCCAGGCGGTCGTCGTGGGCGGGCTCGTCGCGCTCGCCCTGCGCCGGCTGCTCCCGCCACCCGTGCCGTCCGTCGTCAGACCCCGAAGATCTCCGCGACGCACGCCCGCATGACGCCGGGATCGGCGTCGACGCCGGTCCAGTGCCTGATGCTGATGACGCCCTGGTTCACGAGCATGCCGAGGCCGTCGAGGGTGATGCAGCCGCGCTCCTCGGCCTCCCGGACGAGCAGGGTCCGTGGCGGGTTCGGGATGACGTCGGCCACGACGAGGCCGGGCCGCAGCGTGTCGAGGTCCAGGTCGAGGCGGCCCTCGAGGTCCGGGTACAGGCCGATCGACGTCGCGTTGACGACGATCGTGGCGTCCTCGGGGACCCGGTACGCCCCGTCCCGGACGGCGAGGTCCGCCCGGGCCGGCGTGCGCTCCCGGAGCAGGTCGACGAGCTCGGCGCCGGGCCCGGCCGACCGGTTGACGACGGTCACGGAGGCCGCGCCGGCGAGCGCGGTCTCCACGGCGACGGCGCGGGCCGCGCCGCCGGCACCGAAGACGACGACGTTCGCACCGGCCGGGTCGGCGACCGTGCGCAGCGATGCGAGGAACCCTTGGCCGTCGGTGTTCTCCCCGACGTACGAGCCGTCGGGCTGCCGGACTGCGCAGTTCACCGCCCCGATGATCCGCGCCGACTCGCCGAGCCCGTCGAGGTGCTCGACCACGGCGACCTTGTGCGGCAGTGAGCAGTTGAACCCGGCCCAACCCATCGCCCGGGCACCACGAACGGCGTCCCCGAGACCCTCGGGGCGCACCTCGCAGTTGAGGTAGCGGGCGTCGATGCCGTGGTGCCGGTAGGCCGCCTCGACCATGGCCACGGTCGGGTTCTCCGCCGCGTGCATGGCGAACGACCCGGTGATCGTCGACAGGAAGCCGCTGGGCTGCGTCATCGCTCCTCCTGGGCTGATCCGCGACGTGCGAGGGCGACAGTACGCGCTCAGGTCCTCGCCGTCGCGGCCCTCGTCACGGAGAGCTCGGCGAGGGCGTCCCGGCGGGAGAGGACGACGACCCCGGCGAGCGCGACGCAGAACGCGACGACCGCGGCCAGACCCCAGCCCGGGTCGACCGAGTCGCCGAGCCAGACCACCCCGGCGACGGCCGGGACGGCGGTCTGGGTGACGACGAGCGCGGACGTCGTCACGAGCACCCCGGCCCGCTGCAGGGCCGTCGAGTAGCAGAGGAAGGCGGCGGTCCCGCTCACGACCAGTGCATACGTCGCCGGGTCCCGCAGGAGGGTGCCGGGGTCGAGGTCGGGCAGCAGCCGGGCGGACAGCGCGACGACGGCGTACCCGCACCCGGAGACCAGCGACAGTGCCGTCGCGGCGGCCTCGCCGCGGAACCGGCCGACGACCTGGCCGAGGACGACGACGAGCGCCGTCGCGACGAGGAGCAGCGCCCGGTCGCCGGCGGTCGTCGTCACGTCCCCGTGCGCGTCCGCGGCGACTGCGAGGACGCACAGCCCCGCGCAGACCGCGAGGACGGCGGCCTGCTCGACCCGACCGAACGGCGCCCCGAGGACCCGGTTCGCGAGGACGGCCGTCACCGCCACGGACGACGAGATGACGGCCTGGGCGAGGAAGAGCGGGGCAGCGCGCAGCGCGACGAGGTGCAGGCCGAACCCACCGAGGTAGAGCACGACGGCGACGACGTACGCGGGGTGGCGCAGCAGGCGCAGGAGCAACCGGAGGTCGACTCCGGCGGTCGCCTCCTCGCTGCGGGCGGCGATCGCCTGCAGCAGCGCGCCGACCCCGAAGGCGAGCGCGGCGGCGATCGCGCACACCAGACCCCAGGCCACACCTGAGACTACGACCGGACGTCGCGCCCCGTTTCCTCCGCGCCTCCCGGGGTCGCCGGTCCGGCGGCTGTCAGTTCTCGGCGAGGGCCGAGACCGGCGTCCGGGCGGCCGGACCGCGGCGGCGCCGGGTCACCGTGAGGTGGATGCTCATCGCGAAGTAGTAGACGAGGTAGGCGAGGGACGCCGCGAGGACGACCGGGCTCGGGTCCGGCATCTGGAGGAGCAGGACGGCGTAGAGCACGAGCCAGCCCGCGGTCAGCGCGAGGTTCGTCCGGCGGAAGACGACGGTCCGCGACGGGTAGACGTAGCAGATCGGCACGAACACGAGGGCGCTGCACATGAGCAGGAGCACGGTGACCACCGTGGGGCTCAACCCGGCCACGATGACGTAGAACGCGAGGACGTTCCAGTAGCTGGGGAAGCCGAGGAAGAAGTGGTCGTCGGTCTTCGCGTCGACCCGGCAGAACTGGTAGCTCGACGCGAGGAGGGGCACCGTCGCCAGCGCCGTCCCGACCGCACCCTCGGGGAGGTAGCCGCCGCTCCAGAGCAGGAGCATCGGGGCGAACGCGTACGTGAGGTAGTCGACGATGTCGTCGAGCCGGGCGCCGTCGAACCACGGGATGCGCTCCTTGACCCGCATCCGGCGGGCCAGCATGCCGTCGGTGCCGTCGACGACGAGCGCGACGAGACCGAGCCACAGCGCGGTGATGGCGTCCCCGGCGAAGGCGGCGAGCACGATGAGCAGGGCCAGCGCGCTGCCGCTCGCCGTATAGAGGTGGACAGCGCCGGCCCCCGCGCGCTGCCAGCTCCCGTTGCGGAGGAAGTTCGCCTCGAGGTCGGGCGTGGCCACTGCGCTCCTTCGGCTGGTGCCGGCCCGTCGCGCGCTCCGGGCGGCATCGCGTGCTTCGGTCGGCGGAGTGTCGGCCGGGCGCATCCGGCACACCTGCGGTCCGGCAGGCGCGAGGAGCACGATATCTCCCCCGGCGCCCCCCGGACGCCGCGCGGAAAACCTGTCGTCGGGTTCGGGTGTCGGCCGGGAGGTGGAGCCGGATGTCGGTGGTCGGTCCTAGGGTGGCGGCATGATCGACCACGTGGGAATCCAGGTCTCGGACGTCGACGCGTCCGTTGCCTTCTACACCGCCGTCTTCGCGCCGGTCGGGCTCCGCGAGGCGATGCGCTTCCCGGTCGGGGACTCGTTCGCCGTGGGCTTCGCCGGCCCGGACGGGCACCCGGACTTCTGGCTCAGCCCCGCGTTCGCGAACGAGCGCCGGGAGATCCACGTCGCGCTGCACGCACCGGACCGCACGAGCGTGGACGCCGTGCACACAGCCGCGCTCGAGCGTGGGGTCGAGGTGCTCCATGCGCCGCGGGAGTGGCCGGAGTACCACCCGGGCTACTACGCCGTCTTCCTCCGCGACCCGGACGGGCACAACGTCGAGGCCGTCACGCACGGCTGAGCGCGGACGCGGCGCCGCGGGGTCGGCACGGCAGACCAGTGCGGCCGTCCGCGCGGCCGTCCGTCGCGGCGGTCAGCGCGGAAGGAGCCGGGTGGTCGGCAACGCGGGCGCGGGCAGGGCCGGCGCGGGGTGCACGACCGGCGCGAACCGGCCCGGCGGGGCCGCGGCGAGGCGGTCCTCCTCCCAGGCCGCCCGGGCGGCCGCGATGTCGTCGTGGTCGCGGCCGACGAAGTTCCACCACATGACGAGCTGTTCGCCGAACGGCGCGCCCCCCAGGAGGAACGCCCGGGCCGGACTGTCGGCGGTCACCGTGAGTCGGGAGCGGCCGGGCGGCAGGTGGAGCAGCGCGCCCCGGGGCACGAGGAGCCGGTCGTCGCCGTCCACGGCCCGGACGTCGCCCTCCACGGGCAGCAGGCCGTGCTCGAACGCCGGGTCGAGCGGGACCTCGACGGACGTCCCGCCGGACGTCCCGCCCGAGGAGGCGGCGCCGAGAGCGAGGTCGACCCCGACGATCGGGGAGTACGTCGCGGCGGGCGACCGGACGGCGTCCCGGGCGTCCGCCGGCCCGAGCGCCCCCATGATCACGGTGGCGACCGCGCCGCCGAGGTCCACGGCGGGCAGGTCGTCGTGGTGCTCGAAGTGCGGGGCCTGGTGCCGGTCGTCACCCGGCAGCGCGACCCAGAGCTGGAGGCCGTGCATCGTCGACGGGTCGGCGCCGCCGACGTCCGCGGGCCCGCTGGGGTGCGGCAGCACCGAGTCCTCGGAGTGAGCGATCCCGCGGCCCGCCGTCATGAGGTTGAGCTCCCCCGGGCGGATGAGCTGCTCGGAACCCAGGGAGTCCCGGTGGAGCACGTCACCGGAGTAGAGCCAGGTCACCGTCTGCAGTCCGATGTGCGGGTGCGGCGGCACGTGCATGCCGTTCTCCCGTACGGCGGCCGGCCCGAAGTGGTCGACGAAGCACCACGCGCCGACGGTCCGGATCTCCTTGTGCGGCAACGTGCGCCCGACGACGAGGGCCCGCGGCCCGCCGAGGGGCACGTCGCGGGGTTCGAGCAGCGTCGGCGCGCCCGGTGCCTGCGGCCCGGTGCCCTCCGAGGTGCACACGACGTCCGTGTCGAGCCTGCTCATCGGACCCTCCTGCGGGGTGGGGTGTCTGGCGAGGGTGCCTCACGCGAGGCGGGCGTGCATCTCCCAGACGAGGATCTCGGCGTCCGTCGCTGCGGTGACGCCCTGGCCGCCGCCGAGGATGCGGGCGGCGTCGCCGTCCGTCAGCTCGCCGGCGCCCTCGAGCCGGACGGTGCCCCGGGGCACGAAGAGGTGCACGAAGGGGGCCTCGGGCAGCATGACGGTCTCGCCGGGCGTCATCCGGGACGCGAGCAGCGCGGCGTACCGGTTGCGGATCCGGATCGCGGCGTGGTCGGCGTGCCCGGGCATCCCGGACGCGACCGGCACGAGCCCGCCGCGCATGAGCTCGTCGTCGATCTCGAGCTGCTCGTAGCCCGGCACGACCGACTGCTCGTCGGGGACGACCCACATCTGGACGAAGTGCACGGGGTCGAGGTGCTCGGGGCCGCCCCGGAGTCGCCACGAGTCGTTCTTCTCGCTGTGGAGGATGCCAGTGCCGGCGCTCATCCGCTGCGCCAGGCCCGGGTAGATGACGCCGCTGTGCCCCGTGGAGTCCTGGTGCACGAGGGAGCCCTGCATGACCCAGGTGACGATCTCCATGTCGCGATGGGGATGCGTCTCGAAGCCGGTGCCGGGCTCGACGATGTCGTCGTTGTTGACCAGGAGCAGCCCGAAGTGGGTGTTCCGCGGGTCGTGGTGGTGGCCGAACGAGAACGAGTGCTTCGAGTCGAGCCAGCCGCCGGCCTTCGTGTGGAAGCGGCCGCCGGCTCGCCGGACGTCGACCGCCGGGTCGACGACCTGGACGCCCGGGCCGATCGTGGGGGTGTCGCTCATGGCTACCCTCTTCTCGCGGTCCTCGGTCACCGAGGATCATTTTGATTTCAACCATCACGCTCAACCGTCGACCGGCGGCAGGCATTCCACGGTCTGCGCCGGCTCCCGGCGGGCACGACGAGCCCGGGGTCACGCGTCACGGGTCACGGGTCGGGGTCGGGGACGCGGTGCGGTTGTCGGTGCGCTGCACGCGAACCATCGTGGACGCCGCATCATCCGCGGCAAAGAGAGCGGGGCGCCGGTGGCCTCCCCGTGGAGCCACCGACGTCCCCGCCTCGCAAGGACCCCCCGGTCCCACCGCACCGAAGATAGTCAGCGCTACGGTCGATCGAAAGCGTTCTCGCGCGCCTGTCCACAAGTTGTCACCTATGGTCGGGGTGCGCATGGAGGCCGCGCAGGGGCGGTCGTCGCTCGGGGCCATCGCCGGACCTCCGCTCCCGAGCGGAGCGGGCACGGGGAAACGCGACTCATGATCGGGAACGGCGCGGCCGACTCCGGCACGGGGCCATCGGACCCCGGCGACACGTCGGCCGAGACGTCACCGGACGTCGACGCGATCTGCGGGAGGCCGCGCTCGTGGCGCTCGCCGTCGAGGGCTGGACGACCGCACCGCTCCTCACGACCAGGATCGAGGCCGTCGCGGACACGAGGGACCGGAACGCCCGGACGGCGCGCCGCACCGGCACCGACAGAAGCTTGAGAGTTCAAGTTCCATGGCGTAGAGTCGAGAGAATATTGAGGGCTCAAGGAGTTCACGCACGATGAGAGCGAGCCGGCGCCCGTGGGTAACCCTCGACCTCGCGATAGCAGGCTGAACGCCGCGCGGCAGACACCCACCCTTGACGCGGCCCCGCCGCGCACCGACCCTGACGACACCGGAGGAACAGGACCGACGATGAGCCAGACCACTCCGCGCACCCCGACCGGCAACCCGGCGGCGTACGACGCCTTCCTCGAGACGGCGCTGCCCGCGACCCGGGCACAGCGCATGTGGACCCCGAAGGACGGCCCGCTCCCGGCGATGTACTACGGCCACGGCGCTCCGCCGCTGCTGGAGGACCCGCTGTGGATGAGCCAGCTCTTCGCCTGGACGCAGTCGCTGCCGAAGCCCAAGGACGTGCTCATCATCAGCGCGCACTGGGAGTCGGCGCCGTTGAGCCTGACGGGCACCGCACGGGGCACGCCGCTCGTCTACGACTTCGGTGGCTTCCCCCGGATGTACTTCGAGATGACCTACCCGAGCCCGGACGCCGCCGCGCTCGCGCGGCGGGTCGCGTCGGCGATGCCCGACAACGAGCCGGTCTACGAGCACACCCGGCGCGGCCTCGACCACGGCGCCTGGGTACCGCTCAAGGTCATGTACCCGGACGCCGACGTGCCCGTCGTCCAGATGAGCCTTCCGACGCACGACCCGGCGCGGCTCCTCGCGATCGGCCGTCGCCTCCACGAGCTGCGCGCCGAGGGGACGCTCGTCATCGGCTCCGGCTTCATCACGCACGGGCTGCCGTTCCTGTCCCGGGAGCACTGGACGAACCGGGACGCCGCGCCGCCGGCGTGGTCGTCGGAGTTCGACGCCTGGGCCGCCGAGGCGCTCGGCACCGGAGACGTCGAGACCCTGGCGTGCTTCGCTCAGACCGCGCCCGGAATGCCGTACGCGCACCCGACCGTGGAGCATTTCACGCCGCTCTTCGTGACCCTGGGTGCGGCGACGGCGCCGGACGCCCCGGTCGGTCCGACCGTCGACGGGTTCTGGATGGGCCTGTCGAAGCGGTCGTTCCAGGTGGTCTGACGTGAGCGCGACCCGCGTGGACACCGTCCCCGGCTCCGCGCCGACCCGGGTGCGCTGGCTCACCGACGACGAGCAGTGGGTGTGGCGACGCGTCGTGCCGGTGCTCCAGGAGCTGCCGGCGGCGCTGGACCGCCAGCTCCAGGTCGATGCCGGGATCCCGCACGCGTACTACATGATCCTCGCGATGCTGTCCGAGGCGCCGGGGCACGAGCTGCGGATGACCGAGCTGGCGCAGCGGACGGCGACGTCGCTGAGCCGGCTGTCGCACGCCGTGGCCCGGCTGGAGCAGCACGGCTGGGTGACCCGCCGCAGGTGCCCCACCGACCGGCGGGGCCAGATCGCCCAGCTCACCGACGCCGGGATGGCCCGGGTCGTCGAGCTCGCCCCCGGACACGTCGGTGCCGTCCGGCGGTACGTCTTCGACGCCCTGACCCCGGAGCAGGTCGAGCAGCTCGGCGTCATCGCTGCGGCGATCGGCGCCGCGGTCGCGGCGGACGCCGACCCCCGTCCCGTGCACGACGCCTGACGCCGCCGCCCCGCGTCCCGACCCCCGGTCGACGCGAGCCCGGGAGGAGCCGGCTGGCCGTCCGTCTCGAGAACGGGTCAGCGCACGAGGTTCAGCGCGGACAGCACGGTCACGACGAGGACGACACGCTCGAAGAGCGCCTGGTCGACCACGCGGATGATGCGACGTCCGGCGAGCGCTCCGACGACGACGGCCGGCGCGAGGAGGGCGTCGAGGACGAGCGAGTGCCACGTGAGGAGCCCGAGCCCCACGCTGAAGGGAACCTTCACGAGGTTGAACATCGCGAAGAGCCAGGCGCCCGTGCCGAGGAAGGCGAGCATCGGCATCCGCACGGACAGCATGTACAGGGACATCACCGGGCCGCCCGCGTTCGCGACCATCGTCGTGAACCCGGTCAGCGACCCGTACACGGTGGCCGAGAGCCGGCGGACGAGCCGCCGCTCGTGGACGGCGACGTCGGTGACCGGGGCGGGCGGGTCCCCGCCCTCACCGGTCCCAACGGTCGATGCCGCGAAGGTCGGGGCCGGCGGGCCGCCGCGGAGCGCTTGCTCGCGACCGGCGCCCCGCTGCCGGTAGCGCGTCCAGAGGTTCACCGCGACGAGCATGAGGAGGACGGCGCCGATGGTGCGCCGCATGACGACGTCGTCGACCCGGGCCACGAACACCGCACCGAGGAAGACCCCGACGACGACGGTCGGCATGAGCCGCACGAGCGTGCGCCAGTCCGCGTGGGACCGGTAGGCGGTGACGGCGAACGCGTCGCCGAGGATGAGCAGCGGGAGCACGGCGCCCGTCGACTCCCGGGCCGGCATGACCGATGCGAAGATCGCGACGCTGATCGAGGCCACCCCGCCGATCGCCGTCTTCGCGAAGCCGACGAGCAGCGCCGCCACGACGACGAGGGCGATCTCGGTCGTCGTGTACCCGTCCATCGGGCCAGGGTTCGGCATCCCGACCACCGCGTCCACTTGACGGACCACCGTCTCGCCATACGACATCGTGCGCCGGAGCCCGAGGGGCCGGGCACCGCCACCCCCTCGACCCGAGGAGGACCAGTGATCGTCGAACACGCGCTCATCACCGTGAGCACGGGACGCGAGGAGGAGTTCGCGGCAGTCTTCCCGCGGTGGCGCGCGGTGATCGGCCAGTTCCTCGCCGAGCCGCCCGTCGTCGAGCACGTCGTCGCGGTCACCGCCGGCGTCACGACCGCCGCGTGACGAGGGCCTGGCCGGCAGGCGCCCCCGGCCCGAGGCCGATCGCGATCGTCGCGAGCGGCGCGAGGTCGTGGACGCCGTCCACGGGCCGGACGGTCACGGTGAGGGTCGCACCGTCGGTGCTCAGGACGAGGAAGTGCTTGGCGAACGGCGGGCTGTCGGAGTCGAAGATCTCGCAGGCCTTCCGCTGGACGGCGCCCTGGGGCTGGTCGGTCGACGGGAACACGATCTGGGCCCGGCGGACGACCGCGCCGTCGGTCGGCTTGAATGCGTCGCCCTCCCGACGCCACCGCAGGATCTGCCGCGCCTCGTCGTCCGAGAACGGCTCGAAGCCCGGACGGTCCGCATGGCGGGCCAGGGAGTCGAGCAGGAGCGCGTACGTGCCGAGGAAGGTGAGGTTGACGAGCACGGCGGACAGCACGACGAGCGTGGAGACGACGGCAGCGGTCACGGTCGCGCGGGGCACCCAGGTGCCGCCGAACACGACCGCGTAACCGACGCCGGACGCCGCGAAGATCCCGAGGTTCGCGAGCTTGTAGCCCCGCCCGGCGACCCGGCGGACGACGTCGACGAGAAGGATCGCGACGACGGTGACGGTCACGACGGTGAGGGCGGCGAGGCCCACGCCGTACCACCGCGGTCCGCCGGCCGGGCGCGTTCCGGACCCGCCGCCCGGCGCCGCGTCCGCCCAGGCCACCGCGGCGAGCGCCGCGAGGGGCACGCCGACGACGAGCGCCCCGAGTCCCCACTGGACGGGCCGCCCGGCGGCCCCGTACGCACCGCGCCAGCCCGGACCTGCCACGAGGGGCAGCACGAGCCGCAGCGCGCCGACCACGGCGGCGAGCAGCACGAGCGCCCAGACCGGTGCGAGCCCCACGCCGACGACGACCACGACGGGGAACCACGCGGTCGGGTCGGGAACGACGACCTCCGACACGATCGCGAGCGCCACGGCACCCTGGGTGAGATAGGCGCTCACGGCGGCGACCGAGTTCCACCGCAGACCGCCGGGCAGTGCGGTGCGGCGGCGCCAGAGCCAACCGACGGCCGTGACCGCACCGAGGACGACGAGCGCGACGAGCACGACGAGGAAGCGGTGCAGCGCCGCCCAGCCGGCGATGACCGCCCACGCGGCGGCTGCGGCCGGCACGACCCAGCCGGTCGGGCGTTCGTCCGCGGACTTCGGCTCGCGCCACCACGAGCTGCGGCGCATGAGGTACGCGAGCAGGCACCCGGCCGCCGTCACGGCGGTCCAGGCGGTCGCGTCCCGGACGACGCGCGCCGGGTCGAGCCACCACATCGCGAGCACCAGCGCGACACCCGCGACGAACGACCCGGCGAGGAAGGCGCCGCGGTAGGCGCGGGTCGCCGTCACCGCCGGTGGCAGGAACACCCGGACGGCGAGCAACGCGGCGACCGCGAGGGCGCCGCCCGTGAGCGCCCGGCCGAGCACCGCCGGTGCGGGGGTCGTCGTCGGGTCGACGAGGGTCGCGAGGACGCCACGCAGACCCGGCCCCGCGGTGAGCACGCCGTCCCGGCCGCGGAGCCACGCCACGAGCGCCGTGCCGCCCGCGCCGACGAGGAGGGCCGTCAGGATGCGCACGAACCGCCACGTCTTGAGCAGCAGCAGCCGGCCGAACCTCTGGAGGGACTCCTCCTCGCTCGGGTACAGGGCGAGCAGCTCTTCGCCGTCCCCGAGGGCGGCGGAGCGGCCCTCGCCCGGGTACGGCCGGCGGCCCTGCGCCGTCCGCGCCGCGCGGCGGGCCGCCGCGACGAGGATCGGGTGCGTCGCGCTGAGGTAGGCGCCACCACCGCCGGAGACGAGGTGCGTCATCGTCCGCCCGCCGTCGAGGGCCACCTCGTAGTGCTGGAAGTTGTGCACGTCCCCCCCGATCGTCGCGACGTAGCGGTGGGCCGGGTCCTCGACGAGTGCGCGGACGTCGGCGGGCGGGACTTGCCGGCCGTCCGCGGACGGCGCGAGGCGCGACGTGTCGAGCGTGCACGCCTTCCACACGGCGTTGACGAGCAACGGGTTCCCGGTGAGCAGCACCTTCGGCTTGGGATGGCGGGAGATGTCGACGAGCCAGGCGGACTGCTGGGCGTCCAGGTGCGGCTCGCCGTGCACGGCGATCCCGGTGTCGATGCACACGAGCAGGACGTCGCGGGTATCGACCGCGTAGTAGGAACCAGGCTGCAGCGGCCGCCAGGGACGACGCGCCGGGACCCGCCACCGCCGGATCTCCTCGAGGGCGGCGGGCCGCTCCTCGCGGCGCGTCGGCCGACCCGTGCCACCGGCCGCCGGGCGCCACAGGCGTGCCCGGCGCGCCCGGGACGGGCGCCGCCACACGAGCCGGGCGGCCGCCTCCCGGACGCCGATGCCTTCGCACCACCCGTACGCCGCCGCCGGCAGCGGCTCCCGACCGCAGAACTGGGAGGAGAAGCCGGTCAGCCCGTCGTACCAGTCGTGGTTGCCCGGCAGCGCGAGGACGTCGAGGGTCCCGAGCGGGTCGGCGTCCCCGTCGGCGTCGAGGCCGGCGACCTCGGGCGGCCGCGGCCCGTAGGGCAGGTACACCGCGTGGACGTAGTCCTGCACATCGCCCGACGGGTAGACGACGTCGCTGCACACGACGAGGAACCCGGGCCGCTCGCCTCCGGGCAGCCCGTCCCCGGCCGCGGCCGCCCGCAGCGCCGGCACGAGGACGTACTGCGACGCGTCCTGCTCCCCCGTGTCGCCCATGAGGAGGAAGGCGTTGTCCTGCGGACGGCGCACGACCCGGCGGTAGGTCGTGCCGTCCTCGACGACGGTCCACGTGTCCGGGTCGACCGGCCGGCCGCCGTCCGCGCGCTGCGGACGGCTCCCCCACTCGTCGCGCAGCTGCGTCACGAGCTGCGGCGCGAAGCCGTTGATCCGGTCGTTGGCCGCGCTGATGAGCGGCCGCAGCGTGACCCACGACAGGCTCGCCCACTTCGGCCGGTCGCGGCGGTCGAGCAGCTGCTGCGTCTCCTGCCAGATCCGCGCGTCCGGCGGCCCGAACGGCTCCGTCGGCATGACCCGCCACCCCCTCGTCCCGGACCGGAGACCCGGTCCCGCGCCGCGCCGTCGGCGCGACCTTCACATCCACGGCTCGATCGTCGGCCCCCGCGGAGCCTCGGGGACGTCGTTCGGCGGCCGCAGGCGCCGCCGGACGACGTCCGCCGCCCGACCCCGGACGACGCCAGGCAGCCCGTGCGCACCCGCCCCGAGCCGGGTCAGGTCGCCGACGCGCGGCCCGGCCGGGACGTCCTTGGGCAGCGAGGCCGCGGCGACGAACCAGCCGGGCAGGCCGAGCAGGCGGAGCACGCCGGCGAGCCGCTCGGACTCGATGACGCTGTCGGGGTCGAGCTCCTCCGCGAGCAGCTCGGCGAGGTCCTCGGCGTCGTCAGGCCGCCCGCAGACGGCCGCGAACGCGCCCGCGTGCTCGACCCCGAGCGGGTCGGGG
Organism: uncultured Actinomycetota bacterium; assembly: GCA_963750565.1. GTDB lineage: Bacteria > Actinomycetota > Actinomycetes > Actinomycetales > Kineosporiaceae > R-H-3. The sequence goes on from CAVVRA010000008.1 coordinate 88,502, forward strand.
AGGGTGTCGTCGTCCGCCGGCAGCCCGAACGAGGGGTCGCTGACGTACCGGCCGACCTCGTCGGCGCCCTCCCAGACGGACAGCAGCAGCTGCCGGTCGGAGAGCACCCGGACGGCGACGACGGTCGTCGACAGGTCGGCGGCGAGCCACTGGGCGAGCCCCACGACCCCGCGCCGCCCGGCGGCGACCGTGCCGTGCCCCGACGCGGCGACGGCGACGACCCAGCCGCCCTGCACCGGTGCCACCCAACCGGAGAACCGCACCCGCCGAAGCGCCTCGAGCACGGCGTCGCGCCGCTCCCGCGCCGGCTCGGCGGGTGACGAGCCGGTCGCCCCGGGCGCGGCGTCGGTCGAGGGCCCGGGGCGGGCATCGACCCGGACGAACACCCCGGCGTAGGTGTAGCCGAGCGGCCCGGTGTGGTCACCGCCGCCGACGAGCGGGTATGTCACGCGAGCCATGATGCCGCGTCCCCCACGACCCCGCCCCCGCCCGATCGGCGGACGCCCGGTCGGCGCCGCCCGGCGTCCGGCATGCTGGAGGCGGCCGCTCGCGGGAGCGGGTGCGCGCCGTGGGCGCGTGGGGCGATCGTCGAAGGAGGCCGGGGCGTGGGCGTCGAGCAGGTAACCGTGGTCGGGGCGGGCATTGTCGGGCTCGCCGTGGCGCGGCGGGTCACCCAGCTCATGCCCGGGGCCCAGGTCACCGTCCTCGACAAGGAGGACCGGGTCGCCGCCCACCAGACCGGGCACAACAGCGGGGTCGTCCACGCCGGCCTCTACTACCCCCCGGGCTCGCTCAAGGCGACCTTGTGTCGGCGCGGCGTCGCGCTGCTCAAGGAGTTCTGCGCCGAGCACGCCGTGCCGTACGACGAGTGCGGCAAGCTCGTCGTGGCCGTGGACGACGGCGAACGCCCCGCGCTGGAGCGGATCCGGGAGCGGGCGACGGCGAACGCGGTGCCCGGACTGCGGTCCGTGGACGCCGCCGGACTGCGCGAGATCGAGCCGCACGCCGCCGGGGTGGCCGCGCTGCACTCGCCGCACACCGCGATCACCGACTTCGTCGCGGTCACCCGGGCCCTCGCCGCCGAGGTCGAGACCGCGGGCGGTCGCGTGCTCCTCGGCCGCGAGGTCACCGGGATCGAGCGTGCCGGCGCGGCGGGCGAGCAGGTCACCGTGACGACGCGACGGTCCGGGCTGAGCCGTGCCGACGACGGCGAGCGCTTCACGGCGGACCGCCTCGTCGTCTGTGCGGGGCTGCAGTCCGACGTCGTCGCGCGCTGGGCGGGCGACGACGCAGGCCCGGCGATCGTCCCCTTCCGTGGCGAGTACTACGCGCTGCGCCCCGAACGGACCGACCTCGTCCGCGGGCTCATCTACCCGGTGCCCGACCCCACGTACCCGTTCCTCGGCGTGCACTTCACCCGCCGGGTCGACGGGCGGGTCGACGTCGGGCCGAACGCCGTCCTCGCGCTGGCCCGGGAGGGCTACCGGCGCCGGGACCTCGCCGTCCGCGACCTGCGCGACACCCTCGCCTGGCCGGGGTTCCGCTCGCTCGCGCGCACGCACTGGCGGATGGGGCTGCAGGAGATGGCCGGCTCGGCGAGCCGGGTGCTGTTCATGCGGCGGGCGCAGCGGTACGTCCCCGCGGTCGGTGCCGCGGACGTCGTCCACGCGCCCGCCGGGGTCCGGGCGCAGGCGGTCGACCGGGACGGAAGCCTCGTCGACGACTTCCGGATCTCGGACCTCGGCCCGGTCCTCGCCGTCCGCAACGCGCCGTCGCCGGCAGCGACGTCGTCCCTCGCGATCGCCGAGCACGTCGCCGCGACCCTGCTGGAGACGCTCCGGACGGCGTCCTGACCCGGACCCCTGCTCGTCGGCCCGCGGGAACCGGCAGCGTGCCGGCGTCCGCACGACGTCGGGCCGCCGCGTCGGCGTGACCCGACCGCAACACCCCGGGCCGACACTGCGCGGGTGACCATGGCGACCACCCGTGCATCGGAGCACCTCGCGCAGCCAATAGGCTTGGCAGCCGTGTCGAAGGTGCTCACCAGACTGCCCGTCGGGGAACGCGTCGGGATCGCCTTCTCCGGCGGCCTCGACACCTCGGTCGCCGTCGCGTGGATGCGCGAGAAGGGCGCCGTCCCCTGCACGTACACGGCCGACCTCGGCCAGTACGACGAGGAGGACATCGGGACGATCCCGGGCCGGTCGATGCAGTACGGCGCCGAGCTGTCCCGGCTCGTCGACTGCCGCCCCGAGCTCGTCGAGGAGGGTCTCGCCGCCCTCATGTGCGGCGCTTTCCACATCCGCTCGGCGGGCAGGGCCTACTTCAACACGACGCCGCTCGGCCGCGCCGTGACCGGCACCCTCCTCGTCCGCGCGATGCGCGAGGACGAGGTGTCGATCTGGGGCGACGGCTCGACGTTCAAGGGCAACGACATCGAGCGGTTCTACCGCTACGGCCTCCTCGCGAACCCGCAGCTGCGGATCTACAAACCGTGGCTCGACGCGCAGTTCGTCGAGGAGCTCGGCGGCCGGGTGGAGATGTCCGCGTGGCTCAGCGAGCGCGACCTGCCGTACCGGGCGAGCCAGGAGAAGGCGTACTCGACGGACGCGAACATCTGGGGCGCGACCCATGAGGCGAAGCGGCTGGAGCACCTCGACGCGTCGATCGAGATCGTCGAGCCGATCATGGGCGTGCGGTTCTGGGACCCCGAGGTCGGGATCGTCGCGGAGGACGTGACGATCACGTTCGAGCAGGGCCGCCCGGTCGCCGTCGACGGCAAGGAGTACGTCGACCCCGTCGAGCTCGTCCACGCGGTCAACGCGATCGGCGGCCGGCACGGCCTCGGGATGAGCGACCAGATCGAGAACCGGATCATCGAGGCGAAGAGCCGCGGGATCTACGAGGCGCCGGGGATGGCGCTGCTCTTCGCGGCGTACGAGCGGCTCGTCAACGCGATCCACAACGAGGACACGATCGCGACGTACCACGGCGAGGGCCGCCGGCTCGGTCGCCTGCTCTACGAGGGCCGCTGGTTCGACCCGCAGGCGTTCATGCTCCGCGAGGCGCTGCAGCGCTGGGTCGGCAGCGCGGTCACCGGCTCGGTGACGCTGCGCCTGCGCCGCGGCGAGGACTACTCCGTCGTCGACACGTCGGGATCGCACCTGTCGTACCACCCGGACAGGCTCTCCATGGAGCGCACCGAGGACGCGGCCTTCGGCCCGCTGGACCGGATCGGCCAGCTCACGATGCGCAACCTCGACATCGCCGACTCCCGGCAGAAGCTCGAGCTGTACGCGGTCCAGGGCCAGCTCGCCGGTCGGGCCGCGCTGCTCGGCCGGCTCGAACCGGGCGGCGCGGAGCCGATCGCGGAGATCGGCGTCGCCCCGGAGGGAGACGTCGAGCCGCTCGACCGGGCCGCGATGGAGGCCGGCAACGACTGACGGCGTCGTGCCGGGCCTCAGGGCACCTCGCGGTAACCGTACTTCTCACCGAGCGCCAGACACTCGTCGGCCGGCACGACGCCGTCCGACGTCCCGGCACCCTGGAGGTTGGCGGCCGCCGCGCAGACGCCGAGGCGCAGGCAGTCGGCGACCGGCAGGTCCTCGTGGAGCCCGAGGACGACGCCTGCGGCGAAGGCGTCGCCCGCACCGGTCGCGTTCTTCACGACACCCGACGGCAGGCGCACCGACCCCTTCCGGTGCACCTGACCGTCCGCGCCGACCGCGAGCGCACCGCCCGGGCAGTGCACCACGACGAGCCGGGCGACGCCGAGGTCCAGGCAGCCACGGGCCGCGGCCTCGATGCCCGCCCAGTCCACGGCGCCGTCCGCCCCCACCGCGGCGACGTCGACGCCGGCGACCGCTGCCGCCTCGACCTCGTTGACGACGAGGTAGTCCAGATGCGGCAGGCACGGCCGGGCGAGGTCGCGGACGCGGCTGGCCTCGAGCGAGACGAGCTCGAGGTTCGTCCGCAGTCCGGCGGCACCGGCGGCGCGCAGCAGCCGCACCCAGCCGGTCTCCCCGGCGTCGTCGACGGCGTCCATGGCCGCGTGGATGCCCGGCGACCCGCAGTGGAAGAGCCGCGCGGTGGACGCCTCGAGGGGCACGTCCTCGGCCACGAGGAGGTCGTTCGCGCCGGTGTGATGGAAGAACGTCCGGGTGCCCGTCCCGGCGAGCACCATCGCGTCCGTGAACGACGTCGCGGCATCGGCGGTGACCCGGACGCCGTCCGTGCCGATCCCGAGGGCCGCGCACTCGTCGAGGACGAACCTGCCGTGGTCGTCGTCACCGACGACACCCGCGAGCCCGAGCGGGAACGGCGCCCCGAGCCGGGCGAGGTCGACGGCGAGGTTGAGACCCGGGCCGCCGGTGCTGAGGTTCACCGACGCGATGAACGCCAGGCGTTCCGGCGTCGGCCAGACGTCGACGACCTTGGCGGCGTCGACGACGATGCACCCGGCGCACAGCACGCCCAAGCGCTCCTGCCACGACAGCGTCATCGCCGTCCCTCGTCCCGCCCGAACGGTCTCAGCCGCCGACGCCGGCCATGAGCACCGGCTCGGTGACTCGCAGGTCCTCCTCGAGGGGGCACTGCGGCGCCGTCCCGGACGCCGCGAGCGCGGCGTGGTACTCCTCGACCGCCGCCTCGGGCGAACGGTCGCCGCGGAGCACCGACCGCATGAGCCGCACGAGGTCGAGCTGGGACTCCGCCCGTTGGATCTTGCGACCGAACAGCGCGACCCGAGCGCCGTGCCGCTCGCCCTGGGCGAGCAGCTCGAAGCAGTCCCGGGTGGTGCCCGCCGAGCCGCCGAGGATCCCGACGACGAGCGAGGGGTCGTTGCCGACGAGCTCGGTCATCGCGGCCGGGCCGTTGTAGGCCATCTTGAGGAACAGCGGGCGCTCGGACGACGTGACGCCCGCGAGGGTGCGCAGGACGGAGTCGTTGACGAACGCGCCGACCTCGTCCGGGGCCAGGTCACGGGGCGCGTTCGGGTTGAACACCTCGAGGAAGTGCCGCATCCCGAGGGCGCGGGCCTCGGCCCGGAACCGGGCGTACTCCTCGACCGACCGCAGGTCGTGGTCGAGGTCGTTGTTGAAGGTCACCGAGTACAGGACGAGGTCGCTGAACGTGCGGACGATCTCGAGGTTCGCGCTGCGGAACGGCCGGGACGGCAGCGACGGGTACACCCCGCCGCGCTGGTTCCAGATGTCCGTCGTGTCGTTCGCCCGCACGGCGAGCGTGACCGGCGACCCGTCGAAGACGCCGTCGTTCGCGAGCCGCTCCCCGTTCGATGCGCTCGTGAGCAGGATGTCGACCGCCTCGCCCTCGACGAGCGCGCGCATCGCGTCGAGGTACTCGGGCCGGCTGCGGAACCCCGACCCGTCGGGGTGCGGTCCGGCCGCCGCGGCGCCGAACGCCATGTCGGCGTCCTTGGCGTCGGCGAGGACGAAGTCGTCCCCCGTGTAGCTGCCGTCGGCGATCGCGCCCAGCTTGCGTTCGAGTGCCTTCGTCACGGGTACCCCTGCCTCCCTCGAGCCGGCTGCCTCCGTCGGGCCGGCGCCGGTGCCGCGCGGGTGCCGCACCGGTCCGCGGGGCTACGCCAACCCGTGTCGACAGCGCTGTCATACACGCGTCCGATGGGCAGTACGATCCGGGTCAGGCCGGCGACGTGCCGAATCGCGGCGGACGCCGCTCGAGGAAGGCCCGGGTGAGGAACCACGAGGCGCCGCCGTCCGGGGACAGCCCGATCCCGAGACAGGCGGGTCGCAGGCGCGCCGACTGCCCGAGGACGACGATGTCGCCGACGAGGCGAGCCCGAGCCCGGCCCCCGCAAGGAGCTCACGCGCGAGCGCCGGGTCGATCGCGTTGCCCGCCTCGCCGCGGCACAGCGTCAGCCGCAGCACCGCGCCGGACGTCTCGGCGTCCGACGCGACCCGGACCCTGGGTCCGGTCTTCTCGCGCCCGCCCTTCTCGCGCCCGGCCTTCTCGGGCCCGCGTGTGTCGCTCACGCGGACCATGCCCAGGGCTCGGCGCCCGCGTCCTCGACGACCGCGTGCGCGTCCGCACGGCCGAGCTCGATGATCCGGTCGACGAAGTCGGGCTCGAAGAGCAGGAAGCTCAGGAGCTCGGCGTGGGTTCGGCTGTTCCCGCCGACGACCCGGTTGAGCACCGCGTAGTCCGCGCCGAGGAGGCTGAACAGTCCCCGGACCCCCTCGTAGCGCATGCCGAGGACGCCCGCGGCCGCGCGGGCGATCGCGTCGCCCCGCGCCGGCCCGCAGAAGACGACGGGCACCTCCCGGTACCGGTCGTCCTGGGCCCCCGCCTGCAGCAGCGTGTTGACCCGCATGAGGGACCGGACGTCCTCGACCATCCGGTCGACGAGGGCCGACGCGAGGACCGTGCCCCCGGCGGTGAAGACGTCCGGCGCGCCGTAGGGCGCCTCGTCCCGGGACGGCAGGGGGTCGGTGGCCCGGCTCAGCGGGTGGGTCGCGACGACGACGAGCCGGTCCGCGCCCATCGCGAGCGCCGGCTTGATCGGGGCGTTGAGCCGGACACCGCCGTCGAGGTACCAGCCGCCGTCGATGTGGACCGGCGGGAAGGCGACGGGGATCGCCGCGGACGCCATGACGTGGTCCGGCTCGAGCCGCGCCGGGGTGTGGACGCAGCCACGGTCGAGGTCGTCCGGCGGCAGGGGCACCCCGTCCGCAGTCTCGACGAAGATCTCCGTCACGGCCCGGCTCATGGACGTCGTGACGACGGCGATCGCATCGACGAGCCCGGCGGAGACGTTGGCGTGCACCGAGTCCCAGTACTCGAACGTGTCGAGGGTGCGACGCAGCGGCGCCGGGTCGAGCAGGCTCTCCAGGCCGCTGTCGAGGCCCGCTGCGCCGGCGAGGTACCGCATCACGGACCTCGGGGCGGTGAGCGCGAGCGGCCGGAACACGCTGCGGCCGCCGATCCCACGCCACACCGAGAGCGCGGCCTCGGCGGCCTCGTCGGCGTCCGGCCACTGGAGCATGGAGGTCACGAGGACGGCGTTCATCGCACCCGCGCTCGTGCCCACGATGACGCGCGGCGGCTCCCCGCGCCGCCGCAGCCACGGCACGAGCACCGAGAGCGCGCCCATCTCGTAGGCGCCCCGGGCACCGGCCCCGGCGATGACGAGGCCCGTCCGCGGACCTCCCCGCGTTCTCCCCGACGACCCCATGCCCGCCAAGGTAGCGTCTGCCCGACGGGCCAGGCGGCACCACGGGACCGGTGAGGTCCACACATGCCCGAACGCCGCCCGGCCACCCGGACGCCGAGTGCCTCGCGTCGCCTCCGAGCGCGCCGCGCGAGGGCGACTCGCCCGGGCCCGGCTGCCCCCGCCCCGCCGCCGGTGACGGCGACGGGGCGGGTGCTGGGTGCTGTGGCGGCGAGCGTCAGCGGACGCGGCCGAACGAGACGCGCGAGGACCAGATCTTGCGCAGCCCGACGCGCTTGCCGGGGCGCGGGGCGTCGTACATCTTGCCCTTCCCCGCGTAGATCCCGACGTGGAAGACCCGGCCGCTCGAGCTCGTGAAGAACACGAGGTCGCCCGGACGCGCGGCCGTGCGGGAGATCTTCTTGACGGCGCGGTACTGCGCACGCGACGTGCGGGGCAGCGTCTTGCCCGCCTTCTTCCACACGTAGCGCGTGTAGCCCGAGCAGTCGAAGCCCCGCGGGGTGGTGCCGCCGTAGCGGTAGCGGACCCCGACGTACTTCTTGGCGATCTTGATCGCCTTGGCCCGGCGAGCGGCGGCGGACATCGTCGTCGAGGCGACCGGCGCGCTGGCGGGCATCGCGACGACGGCGGCCGCCGCGGCGGTGCCGGTGGTCGGGGTGCCGGCGGTGCTGCCGGCGGCCGCGGCCGGAGCGGCCGTGGTGCGGGTGTCGCCACCCGGGAGCTGGCCGGCGGCGACGAGCGCCGACCCGAGCAGCGCCGCGAGGCCGAGACGCGAGACGGCGGTGGCCGACGAGGAGACGGTCGAGGAGACGGACTGGGACAGGCGGGTCGCCATGACGCCCGGGAGGGCGGGACGAGTGGCGCGATGGGCCGGCTCGCGATGGCGGGCCGAGGGCGTGCGGAATCGCCCCGTGTCGGTGCGACGGGTCACGTAGGAACCTCTCCGACGCCTGCGAGGTGAGCTGTCGGGTTCGGGTGGGAGTTCTCACCCGGCCGCGACGCGTGCGTCGTATCGGCTTCACCCCGAGGGTCGGCGGCGATGCTGTCGCCGACCCGTGGAACCTGGGTCCCCCGCCTCTGTCAAGCGGTGTGTCGTGGCGCCCCTGCGCGGTGACAGAGTTCGGCGTCCGCTCGGGCGCTCCCGCCTGTTGCGGGAGACGCCGGTGAACCTAACCCACGTCTTATGTCAGTGTCACGTTCCGATAACTCCGCATCGAACCCCGTCGAACCGGACACGATGGGTCACGATGCGTTCAAGGACGGCTGCTGTTTGCGCCTGGGCCGGCCTCCGGCCGTCACCCTCCGTCGAGATGTGCTGTGAGCCGTTGACCCGTTCAGGAGCTCGCCGGCATGAGTTTTGTCACGCCGAGGCGTCCGGTTCGTCCGGGTTCCTCGTCCGGGTTCCTCGTCCGGGGTACCGCCCGGTCCGTGCCGCAGGAGCAGCCGGGCGAGCCCGACGACGAGACGGACGGCGGAGGGCAGCGGGTTCGCCGCGAAGCCGAGGAGCGTGCGGGCCGGGTCCTGGGCGACCCAGCCCATGCCCTCGGTGCCGACCCGCGGACCCGAGGCGATGATCCGGAACGTCAGAACTGGCCGATGACGTCGACCACGAGGATCTGCGCGGGCGAACCCTGCGGCTCGGCCGTGACGACGACGGCCCGGCTGCCGACCGGCTGCCCCTTGAGTGCGGTGACGAGGCCGAGGACCTGCTCCGCGGGCACGACCTGGGGCTGCTGCCGGTCCCAGGTGCGCTGGGTCTGCTGTCCGGTCTTCACGTCGGTCTGCAGGTACTGGAGCACGAGCTGCTTGTCCTCGGTGATCGGCTCCCCCGAGCCCTTGACGAGGAGCGCCGAGCGGGACGTCCCCCCCGGCTTCACGCCCGCGACGCCGGTGACCTCGGGGCGCTTGCCGGACTCCGACCGGAGCTGCGGGTAGCCCGCGGGCAGCGTGGCTACGGTGCCCCTGGCGACGCCGTCCCCCGTGATGGTGCTGCGAAGGTCGACGACGAAGACGAGGGTCTGACCGCCGAGCGCGTTGTCCGCCGAGGCCTGGGCGCCGTAGCCGTCCGCCGGCGTCACCGAGAGCAGGACCCGGCTGCCGAGCTTCTGCCCGACGAGGGTGCTGTCCCAGCCCTTGACGACCGAGCCGACACCGATCGGGAAGCCTGCGGGCCGGCCGCGGTCGTAGGAGTTGTCGAAGACGTTCGGCTTGCCGTCCTTGTCGGCCCACGTCTGACCGAGATAGTCGGCGACGAGCACGTCGCCCTTGTGCACGACTGCGCCCTCGCCCGGGGTCAGGACCTCGATCGACGTCGTCGACGGCGGGGTCGTCTTGGGGATCGTCAGGGTCGGCTTCCTACCCGCCTCCCCGGCAACCGTGATACCGACTTTCGTCGTCGTCGACCCCGCGGAGCCGGACGCGGTCGCCGACGACGAACCGCTCGACGAACCACCGCACGCGGTGAGTACGGCGAGCGAGAGGGCGGCCAGGGCGGTGACGGCTGTGCAGCGACGCATGGGGAAGACCTCGGACCTCGGGGTGACGGACCCGCACGACGGTAACCCACCTGCCTGTGGGTCCGGCGCGCGGTCCGTGGACGCATCAGGCGCCTGGCCGCGGCGACGGGTGCGGAGACGGCGCGCCGGCGCCGTCCCCGCACGTCGCGGCCCGGACGACGGCGGTGGCGATGTCCCGCAGCCGACGGTTCTCGCCCTGGCTCCGGGCCCGGAGCATCGCGAAGGCGGCGCCCTCGTCGACCAGGTGCCGCGCCATGAGAATGCCCTTGGCCTGCTCGATGACCGCCCGTGAGGCCATCGCCGTGCGCAGCTGCTCCACCTCCGTCGCCGCCGACCGGCAGCGGACCGCGGCGACGAGAACTCCCCCCGCCACTGCGGCGACCCAGTCGGCGAGGGAGACGTCGGCGTCATCGAACGCACCGGGAGCGTCCCCGTAGACGGCGAGGCTGCCGACGACGGCGTTCCCGCGGCGCAGCGGGGCGGCGAGGACGCTCATGACCCCGAGCCTGCGGGAGATCTCGGCACCGACCCCCGTCCAGCGCTCGTCGGCGGCGAGGTCGGAGACGACGACGGGGGCGCCGTCGGCCGTGCCGCTGACCGGCCCGACGCCGCCGAGCTCGGCCTCGACCTGGACGGCGAGCGCGGCCACCGGGTCGGTCGACGCCGAGACGGGCACCGGGCCGGCGGCGTCGAGCGCGAGCCGGAGCGGACGGCGTCCGAAGACGTCGGCGGCGAGGGCCGCGAGCCGTTCGGCCACCTCGTCGACGGGCCGGTCGGGCGGGGTCCGGACCATCTCGAGGGCCACGCCGCGGGCGTCGGCCCGCGGGCCGGTGCCCTCGACCCGCTGTGCCGCAACCGTTTCCGGCGCCGAGCGGGCCGGGGCGTCCGCGAGGGCGTGGGCGTTCGGCGCCGACGTCACCTGCCACACGAGGAACGGCTCCCCCGCAGGCGCCGCACCACGGGCGACGACGACGCGGACGGCGATCGTGCGGCGACGACCGAGGCTGAACCTCACGTCGGCGGTCACCGGGTGCTGAGCGGACACCGCGACAGTGGCGAGGCGGCGCAGGCGCCCGTGCGGCGGGCCGGCGAACTCGGCGAGGAAGCGGCCGACGATGCCGTCGACCGGAACGCCGACGAGCCGCTGCATCGCCCGGTTGGCGAGCAGGACCCGGGCGTCCGCCGTCGTGAGGACGGTCGGGAGCGGGGCCGCGGCGAGCGCCGCGGCGAGGTCCGGCGACCCGGCCGCCCGCTCCGCCCGCGCACCGGGACGCCGTGGCCCGGGGCGCGCGGACCGCGCCTCAGGCATTCCGGCCTCCCGGGAGCACAGCGACCGCGACATGGTCGACACGTTGACAGCGCATGGATCTCCAGACCGTCGTCCCCGCCGGCGTCCGTCGCGACCTGACGCCTTCTCGCGGTCGCCGGACCGCGACCCCGTGGTGGGCCGCCGCGCCTGCACTGCGCGCAGCTGCGTCCGCCCGCCTCGGACATTACGGGCTTAGGTGACAGAACGGAAGATGCGGGCCCCGATGGTCAGCGGGGTCGGCCGGTGAGCCCGAGCAGCCGCGCCAGCTGCTCCCGGGCGGGCTCGGCGCCGTCCCGGCAGTCGACCGCGACGTGCGGGACGACGGGCGGCGTCCCGGGCGCTGTCCGCGCGACGAACTCCTCGAAGGCAGCAAGCTTGCCGGTGTCCCGCGAGCGGCCGCGCGCGAGGATCCGCCCGCGCAGGCTGTCGGCGTCGCTGCGGACCCACACGAGCCGGACCGGCTCACCGCCGACCGAGTCCACGAGCTCGGCCCACCGTTCCGCGTCCCGGAGCTGCCCGCTGTACGGGGCGACGAGCAGGACGTCGCATCCGGCCGACCGGATCTGGACCGCGGCGGCGGCCATCCCGCCGTACTCGTGAACCTTGACATGCGCGTCGTACCAGGCACCCTCCCGCTCCCCGTGGTCACGCCCGGAGGCGGCGAGCACCTCCGTGACGAAGCCCGAGAAGAGCGTGTCCTTGTCGAGGACCGCGGGTGGTGGCGCGAGGAGGCCGGCCAGCGTGGCGGCCAGGGTCGACTTGCCGCTGCCCGGCGGCCCGGCCACGACCCAGACCGTCCCGGCGGGCCGGTCTCCGGCCGGGTCGCGGCCGTCGGCGAGGGAGGTCACGGGAGCATCTTCGGGTACGCCGTCACGCCGGACGACGCGGGGTCAGGACGACGCGGGGTCGGGACGACGCGGGACGGGCGGGCGGGACCGGTCAGTACCAGCCGGTCCGCTCGCTGTGCGACCACGCGTTGCACGGGCTGCCGTACCGGGTGGCGATGTAGTCCAGGCCCCACGAGATCTGGGTGACGGGGTTCGTGCGCCAGTCGGAGCCGGCGCTCGCCATCCGCGAGCCCGGGAGCGCCTGCGCGATGCCGTAGGCCGACGACGAGGGGTTGTCGGCGTACCAGCGCCACTTGCTCTCGCGCGTGAACAGCAGGTCCAGGCACGTCCACTGGGAGCCGGTCCAGCCGCGCTCGGCCGCCATGATCCGGCCGATGGCGCGGGGGTTGCGCTGGGCGTTGCGCAGGGCCTCTGCCCTGGCCGCGACCCGGGCCTCGGCGGCGGCCTTCTCCGCGGCCCGCCTCGCGGCGGCCCGCTTCGCGGCGGCCTGCTTGGCCTTGACCTCGGCGAGCCCGGCGACGATCTCGGCGCGGGCGTCGGTGCCGACCTGCCACTCGGCGCGGTCGGCGTCCGGGTAGACCTCGAAGAGCGGCGCGGGCTCGACGGACGGCGGGGCCGACTTGAGTGCCAGCTCGGCAGTGGCGTCCGTCGTGGTCACCGACCCGAGGTCGAGATGCTGCCCCGTGATCGTCACGACGCCCACCGCGACGAGACCGGTGAGCACGGCCCCGCGGGCGACCGTCGTCGCCGTGCCGGTGGCCCGGCTCGCGTCCGTGAGGGCGCTCTTGCGGGCCGCGCGCAGCGCGCGGCGGGACTGCTCGGCCTGCTCGGCGGCGCGCAGGTCGCGCCGGCGCGGGAGCGGGCCCGAGACGAGGTCGAGGGGCGTGACCTCGCCGTCCGGGACGGCCGGCGGGACCGGCGTGAGCAGCGTCGTCTCGGGCTCGGCGAGCCCCCCGAGCGCGCGGCCGGGGGTCGGCGAAGGCGCGGAGATCAGGGGCGGCGCGACGCGGCCCGCGCGGACGTCACGCCGGCGCGGAAGCGGGGCGCGCCCGGTGTGCCCGTACTGGACCGTCGGGAAGCCACCGGTGTGCCCGGTCGAGACGGCGTGCCCGGTCGCACCGGCGCGCTGCCCGGCCAGCGGCCCGCCGTGACGCAGGTCGGCGGAGACCTGCCTCCCGTTCGGCGGCGTGTGGTGCGGCGCCTGCGGGGGCACCGGACCCGGGCCGGCGTGCCGCTCGGAGCCGCCCAGCGCCGAACCGAGCCCGACCGGAGCGCCGGGCTCGGCCTCGCAGTCGGCCTCGACGGCGCGGTCGGGCCAGTGCAGCCCGTTCGGCGGGGTTACCGGCTCGAAGAGGTGGCCCAGCGGCAGCCCGTCGGAGTGGGTCTGGGTGCGCGACGGGTGGTGCGCAGGGCCACGTCCGGAACGGCGGGAGGCCGTCCGGGCCGGGGGCTCGACGAGCCACCACCGGTCGGTGTGCGGGGCAGGGCGGTTGGGGTCTGTCCGACGAGAGGGGCGCTCCTCGAGGAGAAGGCCGCCGCGACTCACGGTGTCGTCACTGTGGGCCATCAGATCTGCCGTCCAGGGACTCCATCGAAACGCACGGTGAACAACTTGCTGGAACAGGGGCCTTCGAGGCAAGTCCTGCGGCGCGCCGATAAGACCGCTTAACACAACCTTGACGTGTCCCTCGTCTCACATTCGGCGATCTGTGACGCGGTGCGGTCGAGAGTCACAGAGCGTCATGCGCACGAGGGGAGACCAAACACTTTGGCGTCCAACTTTTTGGTGTCATACTTTCTGGGTCAGCCAGCCATCGCCGGTCCCGGAGGTCCCCGTGCTCCATGTGCCCGTGCATCCGGTCCGGTTCGTCACCGCGGCGAGCCTCTTCGACGGACACGACGCCGCGATCAACATCATGCGGCGGATCCTCCAGGCCCAGGGCGCGGAGGTGGTCCACCTCGGTCACGACCGCTCCGTCGAGGACATCGTCGAGGCGGCCGTTCAGGAGGACGTGCAGGGCGTCGCGGTGAGCAGCTACCAGGGCGGTCACGTCGAGTTCTTCGGCTACCTCGTCGACCGGCTCGCCGAGCGCGGCGCGGGCCACGTCCGGGTCTACGGCGGCGGTGGCGGTGTCATCGTCCCGGACGAGATCGCCACGCTCGCCGGGCGGGGAGTGCGGATCTTCTCCCCCGAGGACGGCCAGCGGCTCGGCCTCGCCGGGATGATCAACACGATGATCGCCGAGTGCGACGTCGACCTGGCCGCGGACGGCGGCACCGATGTCGACGCCACCCTCGACGCCACCCTCGACGCCACCCTCGACGCGGTCCTCGCCGAAGACGACCGCGCGCTCGCCCGCGCGATCACGGTGCTCGAGTGCGGCCGCGCGCCTGCGGAGCTCCTGGCCGGGCTGCGCTCTGCGGCGTCCGGGCGGCGGGTGCCGGTCCTCGGCATCACCGGCACCGGCGGCTCTGGCAAGTCCTCGCTCACCGACGAGCTGGTCCGCCGGCTGCGCGTCGACCAGGAGGACAAGCTCCGCGTCGCGGTTCTCGCCGTCGACCCGACCCGGCGTCGCGGCGGCGGCGCCCTGCTCGGCGACCGGATCCGGATGAACGCCCTCGCCCCCGGCCGCACGTTCTTCCGCTCGCTGGCGACCCGCGGCGCGACGTCGCGAGCTGCCCGAGCACCTCGCGGACGTCGTGACCGCCTGCCGCGCAGCGGGCTTCGACCTCGTCGTCGTCGAGACGCCGGGGATCGGCCAGGGCGACGCGGCGATCGTCGACGCTCGTCGACGTCTCGCTCTACGTCATGACGCCCGAGTACGGGGCGGCGTCGCCAGCTCGAGAAGATCGACATGCTCGACTTCGCCGACGTCGTCGCGGTGAACAAGTTCGAGCGCCGCGGGGCCGAGGACGCCCGCCGCGACGTCGCCCGCCAGCTGGTGCGCAACCGGGAGGCGTTCGGCGTGCCGTGGGAGGACATGCCGGTCTTCGGGACGAGCGCCGCGCGCTTCGACGACGACGGCGTCACCGCGCTCTACCAACACCTGCGGAACGCGCTGGCGGACAAGGGCCTGCGAGGTCGGCCCGGGCACCCTCCCGCCGCGTCACGACGAAGGCGAGCACTCGCCTGGCGACCGTCGTGCCGCCGTCCCGGGTGCGCTACCTCGCGGAGATCGCCGAGACCGTCCGCGGCTACCACGCCCGGACGCGCGACCTCGCCGCCCTCGCGCGTCGTCGGCAGCACCTGCGCACGGCCCTCGACGCCCTCGCCCGGCTACTAGCGCGTCTGCCCCGGGAATCCGGGCAGACGCGCTAGTAGCCGGGGAGGTCGTCGAGGGGCTGCTCACGCAGACAGAGGCCGAGCTGACCCGGCTCGACCCGGACGTCCTCGCGCTCATCGACGGCTGGCGCAGCGACGGCCGAGCGGTACCGCGGCGAGGAGCTCGTCTACACGGTGCGGGGCCAGCGAGCTCCGGCACCCCGCTGCGGCGCACGACGCTCTCCGGCTCCTCGGTGCCCCGGGTCGCGCTGCCCCGCGACGACGGACGACGGCGAGCTGGTCCGCTACCTGCGCGCGGAGAACCTGCCGGGCGCGTTCCCGTTCACCGCCGGGGTGTTCCCGTTCAAGCGCGACGGCGAGGCGCCCGCGCGGATGTTCGCCGGCGAGGGCGACCCGTTCCGCACGAACCGCCGCTTCCACCTGCTGTCCGCGGGGCAGCCGGCGACCCGGCTGTCGACGGCGTTCGACTCGGTGACGCTCTACGGCCGCGACCCCGCGGAGCGGCCCGACGTCTACGGCAAGGTCGGCACGTCCGGGGTGTCGGTCGCGACGCTCGACGACATGAAGGTCGCTGTACGCCGGCTTCGACCTGTGCTCGCCGACGACGTCGGTGTCGATGACGATCAACGGCCCGGCGCCGACGATCCTCGCGATGTTCCTCAACACCGCGATCGACCAGCAGGTCGACGCCTTCACCGCCGAGCACGGCCGGACGCCGATCCGACGAGGCGAGACGGCGATCCGGGCGCCGGACGCTGCAGCACCGTCCGCGGCACCGTGCAGGCCGACATCCTCAAGGAGGACCAGGGCCAGAACACCTGCATCTTCTCCACCGAGTTCGCCCTGCGCTGCATGGCGGACGTCCAGGAGTGGTTCATCGCCCACGACGTGCGCAACTTCTACTCGGTCTCGATCAGCGGCTACCACATCGCCGAGGCCGGGGCGAACCCCATCAGCCAGCTCGCGTTCACGCTCGCCAACGGGTTCACGTACGTCGAGGCGCTACCTCGCCCGCGGCATGGCGTCGACGACTTCGCGCCGAACCTGTCGTTCTTCTTCAGCAACGGGATGGACGCCGAGTACACCGTGCTCGGCCGGGTCGCGCGGCGGATCTGGGCGGTCGCGATGCGCGAGCGGTACGGCGCCGGCGAGCGCGTCGCAGAAGCTCAAGTACCACGTGCAGACGTCGGGCCGCTCGCTGCACGCGCAGGAGATGGACTTCAACGACATCCGGACGACGCTGCAGGCGCTGTGCGCGATCTACGACAACGCGAACTCGTTGCACACCAACGCCTACGACGAGGCCGTCACCACGCCGAGCCGAGCACTCGGTGCGCCGGGCGCTCGCCATCCAGATGATCATCGACCGCGAGTGGGGCCTCGCCGACAACGAGAACCCGCTGCAGGGCTCGTACGTCGTCGAGGAGCTCACCGACCTCGTCGAGGAGGCCGTGCTCGCGGAGTTCGAGCGGATCGCCGACCGCGGCGGCGTCCTCGGCGCGATGGAGACCGGCTACCAGCGCGGCCGGATCCAGGACGAGTCGATGCTGCTACGAGCAGCGCAAGCACGACGGCACGCTGCCGATCGTCGGGGTCAACACGTTCCTCGACCCCGACGGCGGCGAGCGCGGCGTCGTCGGCGCCGCTCGAGCTCGCCCGGGCGACGCGAGGAGGAGAAGCAGTCCCAGCTGCAGCGGCTGGCACGCCTTCCAGCAGGCGCACCGCGGACGAGGCGGCCGGCGACGCTCGAGCGGCTCCGGGACGTCGCCGCCGGCGGCGGCAACGTCTTCGAGATGCTCATGGACGCCGTCCGGGTGCTGCTCGCTCGGGCCAGATCACGCAGGCCTTCTTCGAGGTCGGCGGGCAGTACCGGCGCAACGTGTGACGGCAGCACCGGTGCCGGGAGTCGGGGTGATGACAGCATGACGACCATGTCGTCCCGTCCGCCGCTGCCGTTCGACCCTATCGACGAGGCGCGCCGCCGTGGGCCGAGCACGGCTGGGAGGACGCCGCGGACGGGATGGCTGCGGTGACGTCGGTCATGCGGGCGCAGGCGATCGTCCTCGCCCGGGTCGAGGACGTGCTGCGCCCCCTCGGGCTGACCTTCGCCCGCTACGAGGTGCTCATGCTCCTGCTCTTCAGCGGCCGGGGCGCCTGCCGCTGAGCCGGATCGGTGAGCGGCTGCAGGTGCACCCGGCGAGCGTGACGAACGCCGTCGACCGGCTCGAGACGACCGGCCTCGTCCGCCGGACCCCGCACCCGAGCGACCGTCGGACGACGCTCGCGGCGCTCACCGACGCCGGCCGCGAGCTCGCGACGAAGGCCACCGAGGCGCTCAACGCCGACGTCTTCAGCTCCCCCGGCCTGCCGGCGGAGCAGGTGCGCACGCTCGTCGACGTGCTCGCGACGATGCGCCGGGGCGCCGGCGACTTCTGACCGGTCAGCCGCCGAGCCGGTCGAGGTGCGCGCGGGCCCGGTCGACGGCGCGTTGCGCGACGTCGAGGGCGTGCCGAGCACCTTCGTGCTCGCGCTTGCGCGGTCGGACGGCGGCGGTCGCCTCGCCCGCGGCGTCCTGGGCCTGCCGCAACGCCTCCTCGAGCTCGGCGACCCGGGCCTGGGCCTGGGCCTGCTCTTGCCGGGCATCCTCGAGGGCGTCGGCGGCGAGCTGTTCCGCGCTCCGGGCGGCGTCGAGCGCGTCCTCGGCCTCGGCGAGGGCCACGCGGGCCTGCGCGCGCTCGGCCTCGAGCCGGGCGGCCTCCTCGCGGCGGCGCTCCTCCTCGCGACGGCGCTGCGCCTCGGCCCGCGTCCCGGCGTCGTCGGTCCGGCCACGACGGGACGGCGCGGGCGTGCGCTCCTCGGCGATGTCCTCGTCGCCCGCCGCCGCACGTGGTCCGGCGTCGGGCGCCGCCCGCCGCGGGGCCAGCGCCACGACCCCGGAGACGTCGAGCTCTCCGAGGCCGGCGTACGACAGCGCGGACGTCAGTCGCCCGGACCTGACGGCCTCGGCGGCGGCCGGGTCGGCGAGCGCGGCGCGGAGCGTCTCTGCGACCTCCTCCTCGATGCCGGTACTCACGGGATGACCGGCCTCCCGGGCGAGCCGGCGCCCCTCCCGGGCCATGGCCGCGACGACCTGCCCGCGCTGCCGGCTGAGCTCCTTGAGCTGGTCGCCCGCGAGCGCGGCCTGCGCCGTCCGGAGGGACTCCCCGAGGTCGAGGAGGGCGTCGACCTGGTCGCCCGCGCGGCGGACGAGGAGGTTGACGACCCACGCCGCGGCGGACGGCTTGCGCAGCCCGCCGATCTGTGTGGCGAGCGCCCGGTCGCCGGACCCCCGGGCGTGCTTGACCCGGTCGTCCCGCGCCCCGATGAACTCGTCCGGCAGCACGCCGTAGAGCTCGTCGGCGATCTCCTCGACGTCCATCCGCACAGCATCCCCTCGCCCGGCCCCGGCGTCCCGTCGACCCGCACCCCGGACGCGATCTGCGGGTCAGCTCGTCGTCGAGGACGCCGAACCCGAGGTGAGGTCGTAGAGCGTCACGCCGTCGACCGTCGTCGCGGTGAAGTTCTCCGAGACCCATGTCGTGATCTCGGACGACGAGCCGCTGCCGCCCATCTGGCCGCGCGGCCCGCCCGTCGAGCCGCCGACGAAGTAGTGGATCTTCCCGTCGGCGGCGAACTGCTGGAACTGCTCCAGCGTCGGCGACGGGTCGCTCCCGTTGAAGCCGCCGACCGCCATGACCGGCTCCTCGCTCGCGAGCTGGTAGCCGGACGCGTTCTGCGAGCCGACCGCCGCGGCGACCCACGTGTAGCTGTCGGCGTCCCGCTGGAGCAGGGCGACGAGCTCGGCGCTCGGGGTCGACGCGTCGAGCAGACCGCCCATCCCGCCGACCGTCCCGCCACCCGGACCACCGCCTGCGCCACCCACGCCGTTGCCCGGCAGGGTCTGGCCCTGGGTCTGGCCCTGCTGCGTCTGCATCCCCGGTGGCATCCAGCCACCCTGGCCGCCGCCCGGGCCGCCGCGCATCCCGCCCGGGCCACCGCGGCCCCCGGCGACCGCCGGACCCGCGGTGACGATCGAGCCGCCGTGCCCGGTGGACGCCGTCTCGAGCGAGTACGCCGCGGGCCCGGCGAGCGAGGCGACGAGACCGAGCCCTGCCGCCGCGAGGACGGCCCGGCGACCGAGCCGGATGCCGGCGGCACCTGCGAGGAGCACGGCGGCGGCCCCGAGACCCACGACGAGGACGGTGACCCGCAGCCAGGGGACGAAGTCCGCGCTGCGCCCGAGGAGCACGAACGCCCACACGGCGGACACCGCGACCGCGGCAGCCGCGACCACCCCGGCGAGGGCCGTCCGGCGCACCTTCCACAGCACCGCGACACCCATCCCGACGAGGCCGCCGATCGCGGGAGCGAGCGCCACCGAGTAGTACTCGTGGAAGATCCCGTTCATGAACGAGAGGACCAGGCCGGTCACGAGCAGCCAGCCGCCCCACAGCAGGAACGCGGCCCGGGTCCGGTCGGTGCGCGGCATGCGCCGGGTCAGCCACAGCCCGGCGCCGAGGAGGATCAGTGCTGCGGGGATGAGCCACGACGCCTGACCGCCGTTCGAGGCGTCGAAGAGGCGGAGCAGACCGGTCGCGCCCCAGCCGCCGCCCCCGCCGACGCTGCCCGTCTCGTCGCCGGTGAGCCGACCGAGGCCGTTGTAGCCGAGGGTCAGCTCGAGGACCGAGTTGGTCTGCGAGCCACCGATGTAGGGGCGCATGGCCGCGGGGACGAGCTCGACGACCGCGACCCACCACCCCGCCGACACGACGAGCGCGCCCCCCGCGAGGAGCACCTGGACGAGACGGCGGCGCAGGGTCACCGGCGCGGCGACGAGGTAGACGAGCGCGAGCACCGGGACGACGAGGAGCGCCTGGAGCATCTTCGTGAGGAACCCCAGGCCGACGAGGACGCCGGCGAGCGCGAGCCAGCGGGTGCCGGCCCGGGTCGCGGCGACCTCGAGCGCGCGGACCGTGGCGTACACCGAGCCGACGAGGAGGAGCACGAGCAGGGCGTCCGGGTTGTTGAACCGGAACATGAGCGTCGCGACCGGCGTCAGCGCGAGCGTCGCTCCGGCGACGAGAGCGGCCGCCGGGGTGAACCAGCGCCGCACGGTGGTGTACAGGAGCCCGACCGCGGCGACGCCCATGAGCGCCTGCGGCACGAGGATGCTCCACGGGCTGAGCCCGAAGGCCCTGACGGACAACGCCATGACCCAGAGCGACGCAGGCGTCTTGTCGACGGTGATGGAGCTCGCGGCGTCCGAGGAGCCGTAGAAGAAGGCCTTCCAGCTCGCCGAGCCCGCCTGCGCGGCGGCCGAGTAGAACGAGTTGGCCCAGCCGGACTCCGAGAGCCCCCACAGGTAGAGGACGCCGGTTGCGAGGAGGAGCGCGAGGAGGGCGGGTCGAGCCCAGGCCGGGTCGTCGGGACGACCTCGGCCGAGGCGGCTGGTGAGGGACTGGGGAGGCGTCTTCGACCCCGCGGGAGCGGGTGGTCCGGGCCGGACGACGCGTTCGGCTGTCGTGGTCATGCAACCACCGTCGAGGGCACGCATGCCGAGATCCCGGGCGTCCGCTAGGTCCCCGCTGTGAACCGTCGACGAGGGCCGAGGACCGCGGCGGAGGTCCCCGATCGGTCCTCGTCTGCCCGTGACCCGTTGGAACGAAAGACTTCCGCGCATCCCCGTGGACGGCTGACGGGACCGCGGAGGTTTCTTGGCGGGCGCACAGGTTCTTCCGGCGCTTCGTCCAGGACGGGACGCGACGGTGATCGAAGTCCCACCGTCGCCGGAGGTCAGCATGTCGTCCCTCGTCCGTCCCACCCGTCACGTCACGTCGCGGCCCGAGCCGCAGGTCGAGGTCGCCGACCCCGCCGTGCTGTTCGCGGCCCGGCGGGTCGTCGCCGCGCTCGTGATGCGGGCACTGCGCCGCGTCGACCTCGACCACCCGGGCGCGACCGCCTACCGCGTCCTCGCTGCGGGCGGCGGGCCGGCCGTCGTCGACGCGCTCTCCGCCCGGTTCCTCGGCGTCGCGCTCGACGCGGCCCGGTCCACGGCCGGGCTCGCGGACCCGACCGTGGGGACGGCGCTCGTCACCCTCCGCGCCCGTCGGCACGCGCTCGACGTCGCGGCCCGTACCGGCGCCTTCCCGGTGTGCTCGGCCCTGCCGACCCCCCGGCCGCGACCCGTCGTCGGAGCGGCCGCGGTCCGCCTCGACGGGCGCCGGGTCACCGTCCCCGCGGGCACCGTGCTCGACGTCTCTGCGACGACGGACGCGCTCCTGGCAGCGGCTGCCGCTCGGGCCGTCGCCGACCGGTTGCGCACCGGCGCACTCGTCGGCGTCGGCGGGGACGTCGCGCAGTCCGGTCGCGCCCCGACGTCCGGCTGGACGGTCCCGCTGCCGGACGACCGGTCGCTGCGGCTGCCCGCGGGCCTCGCCGCGGCGACCGTCCGGCCCCGGCCGGACCACCCGGTCGTCGACCCTCGGACCGGCGCGGCCGTCGAGGACACCTGGGCGAGCGTCACCGTGCTCCACCCGCACGCCGTCACCGCGAAGGCGCTCGCCGTCGCGGCCGCGGTCCTCGCCGACGCCGCCCCGGACCTGCTCGCCCGGCACGAGGTCGCCTTCCGGCTGGCCGGCCGAGGTGACGTCGTCCGGTCCGCCGGGTGGCCGGCGCCCGTCCCCGGGTCGCGCCGGTACGCCGTCGCCTCCTGACGGTCGCGCCGATCCGCCCTGCCGACCCGCCCCGCCGACCCGCCCCGCCGACCCGCCCCGCCGACCCGCCCCGCCGACCCGCCCCGCCGACCCGTCCCGTGGTCCGCCCGTCCCGCACGCCCCGCACGCCACCCCGGAGAGGAACCCTGACCATGACGCTCCAGCTCGAGGCCCCGGCCGACCCGTCGTCGCAGCACAGGGCGGCGATCGGCCCCGTTCTCGACGTCGTCGTCCCCGTGCACGACGAGGAGGTCGACCTCGAACCGTGTGTACGGCGGCTGCACGCGCACCTGCGGGCCGCCGTCCCGTACTCCTTCCGGGTCACCGTCGCGGACAACGCGAGCACCGACCGCACGCTCGTGGTCGCCCGGCGGCTTGCCGCGGAGCTGCCCGGCGTCGACGTGGTCCACCTCGACGAGAAGGGCCGCGGCAGGGCGCTGCGGCACGTCTGGTCCGCGTCCGACGCGCAGGTGCTCGTCTACATGGACGTCGACCTGTCGACCGACCTCGCCGCGCTCCTGCCGCTCGTCGCACCGCTCGTGTCCGGGCACTCCGACCTCGCGATCGGTAGCCGGCTGGCCCGCGGCTCGCGGGTCGTCCGCGGCGCGAAGCGGGACGTCATCTCGCGCTGCTACAACGTGCTCCTCCGCGGCACGCTCGCCGCCCGGTTCTCCGACGCGCAGTGCGGGTTCAAGGCGATCCGGGCGGACGTTGCGCGCCGCCTCCTGCCGCTCGTCGAGGACACCGGGTGGTTCTTCGACACCGAGCTCCTGGTGCTCGCCGAGCGGGCCGGGCTGCGGATCCACGAGGTCCCCGTCGACTGGGTCGACGACCCGGACAGCCGGGTCGACGTCGTGGCCACCGCGACCGCCGACCTCAAGGGCATCTGGCGCCTCGGCCGGGCACTCGCGAGCGGCCGGGTGCCGGTCGCCGACCTGCGGGCCGAGGTCGGCCGGCGTCCGATCGGCACCGTCCCCGGCGTCCCGGCCGGGCTGCCGCGCCAGCTCGTGACCTTCGCCGGGATCGGGGCCGTGAGCACGCTCGGCTACGTCACCCTCTACGCCCTCCTGCGGCTGGGCCTCGGCGCCCAGGCGGCGAACCTCCTCGCCCTCCTCATGACCGCGGTCGGGAACACCGCGGCGAACCGGCGGCTCACGTTCGGCGTCAGCGGCCCCGGCGAGCGGGTCCGGCACCAGGCGCAGGGGCTCGTCGTGTTCGGGATCGGCCTGGCCCTCACGAGCGGGTCGCTCGCGCTGCTGCACGCCGTGACGTCGACCCCGTCCCGGGTCGTCGAGGTCGGCGTCCTCGTCGTCGCGAACCTCCTCGCGACCCTCGTGCGCTTCCTGCTGCTGCGCGGCTGGGTCTTCCGGACGCACCGGCAGCCGAGGCCCGCCGTCGCCCGCGCCGAGGGCTGACCCCAGCCACGCCGGTCGGCGGGCCGGCCGGGGCGGAGGATGCGCCGACGGGGTGGTTCTGCGTCCCACGGGCCGAGACAGGGTTCCGCGGCGACGACAACTTGTCTACTGTCTTGATTGACAAGAGCGGATTGCTGGACAAGCTCGGCGACGCCGACCGGACTCGACGACCCACCTGGAGACCTCTGTGCGACCCGACGCCTCCCCGACCCGCCGGACCCTCCTACGCGCGGGCCTCGCCGTCGTCGCGACGACCGCGCTGACGCTCACCGCCTGCGGCGGCGGGTCCGCCGCCCAGAGCGCGGCCCCGGCCGCGACGGCGCCGTCGACGAGCGAGACCGTCCCGGTGCGGATCGGATACTTCCCCAACCTCACGCACGCGCCGGGCCTCGTCGCCGACGCCGAGGGCTTCCTCACCCGGCGCATCGGTGACGGCAAGGTGACGACCCAGTCCTTCAACGCGGGCCCGGACGTCGTCCAGGCGCTGTTCGGCGGCTCGCTCGACATCGCCTACATCGGCCCGAACCCGACGATCAACGCGTACGTGCAGTCCCGGGGGTCCGCCGTCCGGGTCATCTCCGGCGCCACATCGGGCGGGGCCTCGCTCGTCGTCAAGCCCGAGATCTCGTCTGCGGCCCAGCTGAAGGGCACCACCCTCGCGACGCCGCAGCTCGGCAACACCCAGGACGTCGCGCTGCGCTACTGGCTCCGCGAGCAGGGCCTCACGACGACCGTCGACGGCGGCGGCGACGTGCGCATCGCGCCGCAGAAGAACTCCGCCGCCCTCCAGGCGTTCGTGTCCGGGCAGATCGACGGCGCCTGGGTGCCCGAACCGTTCGCGACCCAGTTCGTCGCCGCCGGCGGAAAGGTCCTCGTCGACGAGAAGACGCTGTGGCCGGGCGGCAGGTTCGTCACGACGAACGTCGTCGTCCGCACCGACTTCCTCGAGAAGAACCCCGCGACGGTGCGGGCGTTCCTCGAGGCCCACCTCGACGCCGTCCAGCTCATCGAGTCCGACCCCGCGAAGGCGCGATCCGACCTCGCCACGAAGATCTCGGCGATCACCGGCCAGGAGGTCAGGCCGGAGACCCTCGCCTCGGCCTGGGACAACCTCAGCTTCACCGCCGACCCGCTCCAGGCGACGCTCAAGGAGTCCGCGGCGCACGCCGAGGCCGTGGGGCTGCTCAAGGAGAAGCCGTCCGACGACTTCGCGCGGCTGTGGGATCTCGCCCAGCTCAACGCCGCGCTGAAGTCCCGGGGGCTCACCGAGGTGGCGGCGCTGTGACGGTCACCGACACGACGACCGGCGCGGTCGCCGGCGCCGGCCGGACGACGTCCGGCACCGAGCCCATCGCCAGCGGCGCCGTCCGGCTCACGGGGGTCACGAAGGTCTTCGGCCGCGGGGACGCCGCGACGACGGCGCTGCGGGACGTCCACCTCGACGTCCGGCCCGGCGAGTTCGTGACGATCGTCGGCGCATCCGGGTGCGGCAAGTCGACGATGCTCTCGCTCGTCGCGGGCCTGGAGACGCCGACCGCCGGAACGGTCGAGGTCGGCGGCCGGGTCGCGCTCATGTTCCAGGAAGCCACCCTGCTGCCGTGGCTCACGGCGGCGCAGAACGTCGCGCTCGCCCTCAAGCTGCGCGGCGTCCCGCGGTCGGAGCGCCCGGCGCAGGCGGGCGAGCTGCTCGAGCGGGTCCGGCTCGCCGGGTACGCCGGCAAGCGCCCGCACGAGCTGTCGGGCGGCATGCGGCAGCGGGTCGCCCTCGCCCGGGTCCTCGCCCAGGACGCGACGGTCGTCTGCATGGACGAGCCGCTCGGCGCGCTCGACGCCATGACCCGCGACCACCTGCACGACGAGATCGAGCGGGTCGCCGGGGAGTCCGGGCTCACGGTGTTCTTCGTGACGCACAACGTCCGGGAGGCCGTGCGGCTCGGGGACCGGGCCGTCCTCCTGGGCTCCTCGCCCGGTCGCGTCGTCCAGCAGGACCCGGTCGGCCTCGCCCGGCCGCGCCGGATGGAGGACCCCGAGGTGGCCCGCCGGGCCGGCTCGCTGACCGCCGCCCTGCGAGAGGACGTGGCCCGCCATGTCGGTTGAGACCCCCGCCGCTCCTGCGGCGGCGCCCGCGGCTGCCGTCGCGCGGCCGGCCGCCCGCGCGTCGAACGTCTGGGCCGGCACGTGGCCCAAGGTCGGCGCCGTCGTCGTCTTCGTCGCGGTGTGGCAGGCCGTCGTCTGGACGGGCTGGCGCCCCGACTTCGTCCTGCCCGGCCCGGCGACCGTCGGGCAGACCCTCGCCGACCT
Source organism: uncultured Actinomycetota bacterium (assembly GCA_963750565.1). GTDB lineage: Bacteria > Actinomycetota > Actinomycetes > Actinomycetales > Kineosporiaceae > R-H-3. The sequence continues at coordinate 114,133 of CAVVRA010000008.1, forward strand.
CGTCCGCGAGCCGCAGTTCTGGCAGGCGATCGGCAACACCGTGCGCCGCGCGCTCGTCGGGTTCGCGTTCGCCGTCGCGATCGGGACGGCACTCGGGATCGCAGTCTCACGGTTCCGCCCGGTGCGGGCCGCGATCGGGTCGCTCATCACAGGGCTGCAGACCATGCCGTCGATCGTGTGGTTCCCGCTCGCGATCCTGCTCTTCGGCCTCAACGAGAAGGCGATCACCTTCGTCGTCGTCCTCGGCGCGGCCCCGAGCGTCGCGAACGGCATCATCGCGGGCATCGACCACGTGCCCCCGGCGTACACCCGGCTCGGTACGGTGCTCGGCGCCGGCCCGGTCGACCTCTACCGGTACTTCGTCATCCCGGCCGCGCTGCCGTCCTATGTCGCGGGGCTCAACCAGGGCTGGGCGTTCGCGTGGCGCAGCCTGATGGCCGGCGAGCTCCTCGTGATCATCGAGAGCAGGCCGTCCCTCGGATCGCGACTCGCGTTCGCCCAGGACCTCAACAACGCGCCCGAGCTCATCGCCTACATGGTCGTGATCCTCGTGCTCGGCATGCTCGCCGACGCGGTGTTCTCGTCGCAGTCCCGGCGGATGCGCCGCCGCCGCGGCCTCGCCGTCGACTGAGAGCCGATGCGGCACACCCTCAGGGAAGCGTCGCCGCCACGGCGTCCATCGCCTTCTGGATCCGTTTCTCCGACACCGGGTACGGGGTGCCGAGGGTCTGCGCCCAGAAGCTCACCCGGAGCTCCTCGACCATCCAGCGGATCTCCTCCATGGCCGGTGGCCCCGGGGTGCCGGGGCGCAGCCGGGCCCGCAGGTCGTCGTACGACTGCTGCACGAGCTCGACCCGCCACATGAGCTCACGGTCCCGCTCTGGCCGTTCAGGGAGCTTCTCGAGGCGCTGGACGGCGGCGCGCAGGTAGCGGGCGACGTCCCGGAGGCGCTGGTACCCGGTCTCCGTGACGAATCCGGGGTGCACGAGCGCGGCGAGCTGCTCCTTGACGTCGGTGAGCGCAGGCAGCAGGACGAGGCTTGACGTGCTCCGGGCGGCGCGGTCGACCTCGCCGGCGACGGCGAGGACGTCCGCGACGACGGTGACGACGTCGGTCAGTACCGGCTCGGCCCGCTCCCGGACGTCGCGCTGCAGCGCACGGAAGCCCGGCTCGTCCCAGGCCGGACCGCCGGCGTCCTCGACGATGGCGTCGACGGCGCAGGCGAGGCAGTCGTCGAAGAGCGCGACGGCGCCGCCGTGCGGGGCGTGGCTCAGCGCGAGCTTGGCCCGGTTGTCGAGCCGGCCGAGCACGGCCCTGGCGGGCGACGGCGTCGTGAGCAGGAGGAGCCGGCGGGTACCGGCAGCCATCGCGCGCTCCTGGTCCGCGGCCGTCGGCAGCACCCGGACGGCGACCGACGCGCCATCGTCGACGAGCGCCGGGAACCCCCGGACGCCGTCCGCCGCGAACGTGCGCGGCAGCTCGCCGACCACCCAGTCCGTCACGCCGCTGCGCTCGACCCGTTGTGCCGCCTGGGAGATCGTCGTCGCGACCTTCGGCCGCAGGCGCAGCTTGAGCACCTCGAGGTCCTTGCCCTCGGCGAGCATCCGGCCCTGGCCGTCCTCCACCCGGAACGTCATCCGCAGGTGGTCGGGCACCTTGGCCCAGTCGAACTCGTCGCGCGGGACGCGGTGGCCGCCGATCCGGGCGAGCTCGCGCGACAGGGCCTCGAGGAGGGGCTCCTGCCGAGGGTGGAGCGTGGCGAGCACCGTCGTCGCGGTGTCCGGCGCGGGGACGAACGATCGGCGCAGGCTCTTGGGCAGCGAGCGGACGAGCGCGGTCACGACCTCGTGCCGCAGCCCCGGGATCTGCCACTCGAACCCGTCGGGGCTCACCCGGTTGAGGACGGTCACCGGGACGTGCGCCGTGACACCGTCGGCGGCCGCCCCCGGCTCGAACTGGTACGTCAGCGGCAGGGTCAGGTCGCCCTGCCGCCAGGTGTCCGGGTAGTCGTCCTCGCGGACCTCGTCGGCCTCCTCGCTCACGAGGAGCTCGGGGGTGTACGTGAGCAGGTCGGGGGTGTCCCGGCGGGCCCGGCGCCACCATGCGTCGAAGTGTCTGCCGGAGACGACGTCGGCGGGGATCCGCTTGTCGTAGAAGGCGAAGAGCGTCTCGTCATCGACGAGGATGTCCCGGCGTCGGGCTCGGTTCTCCAGGTCCTCGACATCCTCGAGGAGCCGTCTGTTCTCGGCGAAGAACGCGTGGCGGGTGTCCCAGTCACCCTCGACGAGGGCGTGCCGGACGAACAGGTCGCGGGACAGCTCCGGGGCGATCCGGCCGTAGCCGACGGTCCGGCCGGCGACGATCGGGACGCCGTACAGCGTGACCCGCTCGACGGCGACGACGGCGGCGCGCTTCTTCTCCCAGTGCGGCTCGCTGTACGTCCGCTTCACGAGGTGCGCGGCGACCGGCTCGATCCACTCCGGCTCGATCCGGGCGACGGTGCGGGCCCACAGCCGGGACGTCTCGACGAGCTCGGCGGCCATGAGCCACGCGGGCTGCTTCTTCGCGAGCGCGGACCCGGGGAAGACGGCGAACCGGGCACCCCGGGCGCCGTGGTAGTCGCGGCGTCGAGGCGTCCCGCAGGCCGACGTGCGAGAGCAGCCCGGCGAGCAGCGACTGGTGGACCCGCTGGGGGTCGGCGGGCTCGGTGTTCAGCGTGACGTCCAGGCCCTTGGCGAGCTGGCGGAGCTGGACGTAGAGGTCCTGCCACTCGCGCACCCGCAGGTAGTTCAGGTACTCGCCGCGGCACAGGCGCCGGAAGGCGCTTGCCGCTCAACACCTTCTGCTGCTCGCGCAGGTACTCCCAGAGGTTGAGCAGGGTGAGGAAGTCGACTGTTCTCGTCGGCGAACCGTCGGTGCTTCTCGTCGGCCTGCTGCTGCGCGTCGACCGGCCGCTCCCGGACGTCCTGGATCGACAGCGCCGCCGCGACGACCATGACCTCCCGGACGCAGCCGTTCCGGTCGGCCTCGAGGATCATCCGGCCGAGCCGCGGGTCGACGGGCAGCTGGGCGAGGCGCCGTCCGACCGCGGTGAGCCGCTCCGCGGACGGTCTCGCGGGGTCGCAGCGCGCCGAGCTCGACGAGCAGGTCGACGCCGTCCTTGACGCTGCGCCGGTCCGGTGGGTCGACGAAGGGGAACTCGTCGACGTCCCCGAGGCCGAGCGCCGTCATCTGGAGGATGACCGAGGCGAGGTTGGTCCGCAGGATCTCCGGCTCGGTGAACTCCGGCCGCGCGAGGTAGTCGTCCTCGGCGTAGAGCCGGATGCAGATGCCGTCGCTCGTGCGGCCGCACCGGCCGGCGCGCTGGTTCGCCGACGCCTGGGAGACCGGCTCGATGGGCAGCCGCTGCACCTTGAGCCGGTTGCTGTAGCGCGAGATCCGCGCGGTGCCGGGATCGACCACGTACCGGATACCCGGGACCGTCAGCGAGGTCTCGGCGACGTTCGTCGCGAGGACGACGCGCCGCCCGGTGTGCGGGGTGAAGACCCTGTGCTGCTCGGCGGCGGACAGCCGGGCGTAGAGCGGCAGGATCTCGGTGTGCCGCAGCTGCAGGCGGTTCAGCGCCTCGGCGGCGTCCCGGATCTCCCGTTCGCCCGAGAGGAAGACGAGGACGTCGCCCGGCCCCTCCGCGGTGAGCTCGGTGACGGCGTCGCAGATCGCCTCGACCTGGTCCCGGACGACGTCCTGCTCGACCGGCTCGGACCCCCTGCCCTTGCGCAGCAGCGGGTTGCGACGACCCTCTGGGCGCTCGAGGTCCTCGAGGTCCGCCTCGTCGTCGAGCACGGCCGGCTGCACCAGGGGCCGGTACCGGATCTCGACGGGGATAGGTGCGGCCGGACACCTCGACGACGGGCGCGCCGTCGAAGTGCGCGGAGAACCGCTGCGGGTCGATCGTCGCCGAGGTGATGACGACCTTGAGGTCCGGTCGCCTCGGCAGCAGCTGCTTGAGATAGCCGAGGATGAAGTCGACGTTGAGGCTGCGTTCGTGCGCCTCGTCGATGATGATCGTGTCGTACCCGGAGAGCATCCGGTCGCCCTGCAGCTCGGCGAGCAGGATGCCGTCGGTCATGACCTTGACGAGCGTCGACTCGTTCGCCCGGTCGGTGAACCGCACCTGGTAGCCGACGGCGTCCCCGAGCGGCACGGCGAGCTCCTCGGCGATCCGCTCGGCGACGCTGCGGGCGGCGATCCGCCGCGGCTGGGTGTGCCCGATCCGGCCCCGGACGCCGCGGCCGAGCTCGAGGCAGATCTTCGGCAGCTGGGTCGTCTTGCCCGACCCGGTCTCGCCCGCGACGACGACGACCTGGTGGTCGCGGATCGCCGCGGCGATGTCGTCCCGGCGGGCACTCACCGGCAGCTGCTCGGGGTAGCTGATCCGCGGGAGCGACCGCCGGCGGGCGACGAGCCGGGCCTGAGCGGCGGCGACGTCGGTGGTGATCGACTTCAGCACCTCCGCGGCACGCCGCGGGTCCCGGATCCCGCGGATGCCGTCGAGCCGCCGGCCGAGCCGCCGCGCGTCCCGCAGGGTCACCTCGGCGAGGCCCTCGCGCAGCGCGGCGACGGCCTCGCGCGGGGAAGGATGCGGCGCGTCGGACATACCGCGAGCCAGCATAGGCAGGCCACCCCGACCGGCTCGCGGGCGTCTCCCGGGCGTGGCCGAGCCGTCCTCGGGTGCCTGGGTCGCCGAGCCGACCCGCGGGGACGAGGACGAGCCCGAACGGCAGCGCGCAGCCGGAGACGATCCAGTCCGGCACCGCCGGTCCGCCTCCGGACCCCCCGGGACACCGGAGTCGCGCACGGACGGGCTCGCCCGGTGCACACTGGCGGGGACGCGAGGGGGAGGGGCAGATGCGGGCAGGGCGGGTGGGGATCGCCGCCGCCGCGGCCACGCTCGCGCTGCTCGCCGGGTGCGGCGCGCCGTCGTTCCCGGCGGCCGCCGACCGGACGTCGTCCGGCGCAGTCTCCCGCGCGGCACCCCCGACGGGCACGACGTCCGGCCCGGGGCAGGGCGGGACCGCCGCGGCGACCCTCGCGATGCCGACCCGCCCGCAGGTGCCGAACACCGCGGGCCCGGCGGCCACGAGCACACCGCGGCCGGCCCCCGGCGCCACCCCGGCGCCGTCCTGGCTCGGCCGCAAGGTGCTCCCGCGGCGGGAGGACGGCTACGGGGTCATGGGCCCCACCCCGAAGGAGCTCGACCCGCGCAACATCGAGACCGTCGACGTGCTGCCGCCGCCCGCGGGCGGCCGGTACCGTTCGACCGTCTCGCCCGTCCCTGCCGACGTCCTCGCCCGCTCGACCTGGAGCGCCGGCTGCCCGGTCACTCTCGCGGACCTGCGCTACGTCACGGTCTCCTTCGTCGGCTTCGACGGCCGTGCGCACACCGGTGAGCTCATCGTGCACCGGACCGCCGCTGCCGGGATGGTGCGCGTCTTCCGCCGGATCTTCCGGGCCCGCTTCCCGATCGAGCGCATGGTCGTCACGACGGTCGCGGAGCGGGACATGCCGCCGACCGGCGACGACAACACCACAGGGGCATTCAACTGCCGCTCGGCGGCGGGGTCGTCGCACTGGTCGCAGCACGCGTACGGGCTCGCCCTCGACGTCAACCCGTTCATGAACCCGTACGTGAAGCGCGACATCACGCTGCCCGAGCTCGCCCGGACGTACCGCGACCGCGCCGACGTCCGGCCCGGGATGATCACCAGCGGCGACGCCGTCGTCCGGGCGTTCGCGGCCGAGGGTTGGACCTGGGGCGGGAGGTGGAAGTCCCTCAAGGACTTCATGCACTTCTCCCGCGACGGCACCTGAGCGGACCGCGCCTGCGGGTCATGTGCGCAGGTACGAGGCGCCGTTGAGGTCGAGGACGGCACCGCTGGCCCACTGTGCGGCCTCCGACGCGAGGTAGACGACCGCGGCCGCGATCTCGTCGGGCCGGGCGACCCGGTGGAACGGGCTCTGGGCGCGGACGGCGTCCCCGGCCGGCCCGGCGAGGACCGCGGCGGCCATGTCGGTCTCGACGAAGCCCGGAGCGACCGTCGCGACGGCGATCCCGTGCGGTGCGAGGGCGAGCGCGAGCGACTGCCCCATCGCGTTGAGGCCCGCCTTGCTCGCGCCGTAGGCCGGCGACTCCGGCTCGCCGCGGAAGGCACCGCGGCTCGATACGTTGACGACGCGGCCGGGGACGCCGCGCTCGACCATGTGTCGGGCCACGCAGTACGTCACGTTCGCCGTGCCGACGAGGTTGACGCCGATCGTCCGCGACCACGCCCGCTGCCACTCCTCGTAGGACACCGCGGTGGGCGGGTGGTCGATCCAGACGGCCGCGTTGTTCACGAGGACGTCGATGCCGGCCAGGCCCGCGACCGCGGCGTCGACCATGCCCGCGACTGCGGCGGCGTCGGCGAGGTCGGCCCGGACGACGACATGCGCGTCGCCGGGCAGGGCGTCCCGGACGGCCTGCGCGCGCTCGGGGCTCGACGTGCAGTGCACCGCGACCCGGTCGCCGAGCGCGGCGAACGCGTGCGCGACCGCCGCGCCGATCCCCCGGGACGCGCCGGTGACGAGGACCCCCCTGCTCATGGCCGCTCCCTGCCGTCGTCCGCGCGGTCCTCGCGCGGCCCCGGCCGGGTGCCGGGCACCGGCATTCTGCCGAGCCCGCGGACGGGTCGGGGCACCGGCTGTGGAACGCCCCCGGCACGATGACGGCCCCGGGACGACGACAGGCCCGCCGGACGGCGGGCCTCGGGCTGTCGGCATCGGGTGGACACGGTCGGCGGCGAACGTCGGGGGCCGTCGCCGCCGACCGTGGTCTGTTGGCGGGTCACCCGGGGCCGCTGCGCTCGGCCCCGGGTGACCTCGCTTCCTACCCCACCCGGTAAACGTTCTGTGGTTGGAACAGTACTGAGAGCGACCACGTCTGCCAAGCGAAACGCCGAAGATTTTTCACTGTCAGTGTCTGTTCGAACACATAGTGCTGCTGACCGGATCATCCGGGCCGCCGCCGACGGACGACGGGCCAGGTTCGGCACTGGTTCGGCACGGTCCCCGGCGCGCCGAGAGGCCGGGAACCGCACCGAACCTGCACGAACCCCGACCCTCCGTGCGGCTTCGGGCGGACATACAGTCGAAGGGTGAGGTTCTCGCGCTGGCTCGTCCCCGTCGCCGTCGTCGCCGTCGTCGCCGGCGCCGTCGGCGTGTCGTCCGCGGTCGCCGGATCGGCACCCGCGGTTCCAGAGCGGACCCCCGCCGAGGTGCTGGCCCTCGCGGCCGCCTCCGATGTCGAGGCCCTCTCCGGCACCGTGCAGACCCACGCCGACCTCGGGCTCCCGGCCCTGCCGTCCGGGCTCGGCGGCCCGTCCTCGGGCGACGGACCGAACGGCACCGACGGCGGGACGGGCCCCCGCTCGGGCTCCGCCTCCGCCGCGGACCCACAGGCGGTCCTCGCCCGGCTGCTGTCCGGTCGCTCGACGCTGCGGGTCTGGGTCGACGGACCGCAGCGGCAGCGCATCCAGCTCCTCGACCGGTTCGCCGAGGTGTCGCTGGTCCACGCCGGTCGCGACGTCTGGGCCTACGACACGAACCTCGAGCGCGGCACCCACTACGTACTGCCGAGCGAGGCGGAGCTGCGCGCGTACGCCGAGCGGCGCAAGGCCGCCGGCAGGGGCGACGGCGCCGGGACGGCGGGCGCCGTGCCCTCCCCCGGCGGTGCGCCCGGTGACGGGTTGACGGCGATGACCCCGCAGGCGCTCGCCGAGCGGCTCCTCGGGCAGCTCGATCCGACGACCGCGGTGACCCTCGACCCGCCGCAGACCGTCGCCGGCCGCGCCGCCTACACCCTCGTCGTCACGCCGCGCACGGACCGAACGCTCGTCGAGCGCGCCGTGCTCGCCGTCGACGCCGGGACCGGGCTGCCGTTGCGGGTGCAGGTCTACGCCCGCGGCCACTCCGACCCGGTCCTCGAGCGCGGGTTCAGCGCCGTCGACCTCACCCGCCCGGACGCCGACCGGTTCCGGTTCCGACCACCCGCCGGCGCGCAGATCACGACCCGGCGGGTGAGCCCGCCCGCGTCGAGCGCCACCCCGGCCGCGCCGCCGGCCCCGGGGCCGGCGACCCGGCCGACCCTGAGCGGCGACGCCGTTCGCGTGGTCGGCAGCGGCTGGACGGCCGTCGTCGAGCTCCGACGTCCCGCGGACGCCGGCACGACCGGCGGCGTCGCCGACCTCCTCGCGGACCCGATGGTCCAACAGCTCACCCGCCCGGTCGACGGCGGGCGAGCGCTGCGGACCGCCCTGTTCAGCGTGCTCCTCACCGCCGACGGGCGGGTGCTCGTCGGCGCCGTGCCGGTCGACGCCCTCGTCGTGGCGGCGGGCTGAGGCTGCCGGGAGCCGCGGGAGACAGGGCTCGGGAGCGCCTCGCGCCTCGCGGCCTGACGCGCCGGTGCGAACGACGTATGGAGATCCCGTGCGAGGTGCGCCACGGGGTCGCCCGGACACCCTCCATCGCTGCGGGCGCGCCTAGGCTTGCCGGGTGACCGACGTCGCGATCCGCACCCGGGGGCTCGTCAAGCGCTTCCGGCGACAGGCCGCCGTCGACGGCATCGACCTCGAGGTCCCCCGGGGCAGCGTCTACGGCTTCCTCGGGCCGAACGGGTCGGGCAAGACGACGACGATCCGGGTGCTCCTCGGCCTCGCGGCGGCCAACGACGGGACCGTCGAGGTGCTCGGCCGGCCGATGCCCGGCGACCTGCGCGCCGTCCTGCCCCGGGTCGGCGCGCTCGTCGAGGGCCCGGCCTTCTACCCCTTCCTCTCCGGGGCGGCGAACCTGCGCCGCTTCGACGCCGCCGACCGGGAGGCACCGCGTCGCACCCGCGACGTCCGGGTGGCGGAGGCGCTCGAGCGGGTCGGGCTGACGAACGCCGCGGGCAAGCGGGTCCGGGCGTACTCCCTCGGGATGAAGCAGCGGCTCGGGATCGCCGCCTCGCTGCTCGGCCCGCGCGACCTCCTCGTGCTCGACGAGCCGACGAACGGCCTCGACCCGCAGGGCACCCGCGAGGTCCGGGCGCTCGTCCGGTCGCTCGCCGCCGACGGCACGACGGTGTTCGTCTCCTCGCACCTGCTCGCAGAGGTCGAGCAGATCTGCACGCACGTCGGCGTCATGAGCGTCGGCCGGCTCGTCGCACAGGGCACGCTCGACGACGTCGGGGGCGCGGCGACGTCCCGGGTCAGGGTCACGACGCCGGACGGCGCGGACGCCGCGCGGGTGCTCGCCGGGCTCGGCCTCGACGCGCCCGAGGTCACCGCCGACGTCGTGACCGCCGCCCTCGGGACGCCGGGGGACGCAACCGCCGGCCCGGCGGCGGAGGACGTCGTCGCCGCGCTCGTCGCAGACGGCGTCCGGGTCCGCGGGTTCGCGGTCGAGCACGAGAGCCTCGAGGACCGTTTCGTCGCGCTCACCGGGGAGGGGTTCGAGGTTGTCCGCTGAGAGCGCTGCACCGCCCGCCGCCGACCCGTTGCCGCAGAACGGTTCCGCCGCCCCAGGCACGGCCGGCCGCGGTGGCGGCCTGCTCGGGTCGGAGGTCCTCACGCTCTTCCGGCGGCGGCGGACGCAGGCGATCCTCGCCGTGCTCGCGGGGGTCCCGGTGCTCATCGCCGTCGCGGTCAAGCTCTCCTCGGCGCCGCGACCCGGGGAGGGACCGCCCCTGCTCGACCGGGTCACCCAGAACGGCCTGTTCGTCGGCGTCACCGCGCTGATCGTCTCGATCCCGCTCTTCGTGCCGCTCGCGATCGGCGTCGTCGCCGGTGACACGATCGCCGGCGAGGCGAACCTCGGCACGCTGAGGTACCTGCTCGTCGCGCCGGCGGGCCGAACCCGGCTGCTCATCGTCAAGTACGCGACGGCGGCACTGTTCTGTCTCGCGGCGACGCTGACCGTCGTCCTCACCGGCGCGGTCGTCGGGGGCGCCCTCTTCGGTCTACGCCCGGTGACGCTGCTGTCGGGCGACTCCGTGTCCGTCCCGGAGTCCTTCGTCCGCGCGCTGCTCGTCGCGGCCTACGTGAGCGTCTCCATGCTCGGCCTGTCCGCCGTCGGGCTCTTCGTCTCGACGCTCACCGAGATCCCGGTCGGGGCGATGGCCGCGACGGTGACGCTCGCCGTCACCTCGCAGATCCTCGACGGGATCCCCCAGGTCGACTGGATGCACCCCTACCTGTTCAGCCACCACTGGCTCGACCTCGGCGACCTGCTGCGCACCCCCGTCGCCTGGAACTCGTTCGTCGCCAACGTGCGGCTCCAAGCGGCGTATCTCGCTGTCTTCGGGGCGCTGGCGTGGGCCAGACTGACGACGAAGGACGTCCTGTCGTAGATCGGGGGCCCGTGGACGAGCAGACCCAGCGCGTGGCCGCCGCCGTCGCCGACTACCTGGAGCAGGTGGTTCACGAGGCACGGCAGGGCCGGCGGTCGGGGACGCCGCTCGCCACCGCGATCGAGGCGCACCTGGGCACGGACCCCGCCGCGCTGCCCGTCGTGACCCACCGGGTCGACGCACACCAGCACGTCAACCTCGACGTCGCGCTGGAGACGCTCGTCGCCGAGCACGGCGGCGGCACCCTGGTCGGGGTCGGCGGCGGGGACCAGCGCCACCACGTCTCCTTCGGGGACATGATCCACCAGTCGGCGATGTGGGCCCAGTTCCCGGTCGCGGCCGTCGAGCGGATCAGCCTGCCGACGGGTCCGGACACCCAGCGGGAAGCGGTCGCGTTCGGCGTCCACCTCTTCCGCTACGCCGGCACCCCCGTCGCCGTCCTGGAGTCCGTCGGACAGCAGCGCTTCGGCGAGTCGGGGGCCATGCTCCAGGTCGCCGCGCCCGAGGGGGTCGCCCAGCAGCTCATCGCGGACGCCCGCCGCCTCGTCGTCGAGCGCAGTGTGTTCCGCGGGCAGATCCTCACGCTCGGCGCCGGCGACGACGCCTACACCCCCGGCGTCGGCGGCATCGGCTTCCACGCCCGCCCCGCCCTGAGCCGGGACGAGGTCGTGCTCCCGCCCGGCGCCCTCGACCGGGTCGAGCGGCACGTCGTCGGGACGGCGCAGCACCGGCAGGCCCTGCGGGCGGCGCGGCAGCACCTCAAGCGCGGCCTGCTCCTCTACGGCCCGCCCGGCACCGGCAAGACGCACACGGTGCGCTTCCTGCTCGGCCGCCTCGAGGGCGTGACGGCGATCCTGCTGTCCGGCACGTCGCTGCGCTTCGTCGGCGCCGCCGCAGACCTCGCCCGCGCCCTGCAGCCCGCCGTCGTCGTCCTCGAGGACGTCGACCTCGTCGCCGAGAGCCGCGACCTGTCCCCCGACACCCAGCCGCTCCTGTTCACGCTCCTGGAGGCGATGGACGGGGTCGAGGGCGACACGGACGTCGCGTTCGTCCTCACGACGAACCGGGCCGACCTGCTCGAGCCCGCTCTCGCGCAACGACCCGGCCGAGTCGACCTCGCCGTCGAGATCCCCCTGCCGGACGCCCACGCGCGACGCGCCCTCGCCCGGCTCTACGCCCGAGACCTCTCCTTCGGCACGGACGCGCTCGACGAGGTCGCCACCCGGACCGACGGCATGACCGCCTCGTTCTTCAAGGAGCTCGTCCGTCGCGGCGTCCTCCTCGCGGCCGAGGCCGGCCACGCCGTCACCGACATCGAGCTGCGCGCCGCGCTCGAGGAGCTGCTCCACGACCGCGAGCGCCTCACCCGGTCGCTGCTCGCCGGCGGGGGTCCGGACCTCGAGGACGGCGACGAGGCGTTCCCGGACGGCATGCCGCCCGGGAACCCAGGGGCTGCCGGGGTCCAGGGCGGCCTACCGTCGCGGCCCGGGGTCTACCTGCGCCGACGGGGCCGCGGACCGGGCTGACGACCGGCGTCCGACACCGAGATCGCGTGGTCTTCCCAGGAGTCTCATCGGTCCGGCACGGGCCGGCCGGCGTCGCCGTGCGCCCGCTCCGCACGCCGCTCGCGCGGGCGTCGGCGGAGGGCTCCCGTCCGGGCGATCTCGATCTGCGCGCGGTACGCGAGCACCATGGAGAAACCCGCCAGCGGAAGCTCGGCGAAGACCGCCGCGGCGAGCGCGACGGCGAGCGCGTCTCCTGGCGGCGACGTCGTCACGTCGAACCAGGCATCGACGACGAGCAGGGTTGCCGCCGCGCTGGCGACGTTCACGACGAACGGCGACCGGCGGTACGCGAGCCACGCCGTCCGCGCGAGCGAGACGACGAGCAGGAGGTCGAAGCCGACCCAGGCGAGGCGGTAGTTCGCGGTCAGGGCACGGTCGGGCAGGGTCATCGCGAGGACGACGATCCACGGCGTGAGGATCACCGCCATCGCGAGATAGACCGGAGCGATCCACCAGCCCGGACGGCGCCCCGCAGAACCGGCGCCGCCCGGTGCCGGGGAGTCGCTGCGGGAGTCCTGAGGCGGCGCGTCGTCCATCCACGCAGGTTACGCAGGCTCCCGCCCGCCGCCGGCCACGATCTCACGATATGTCTTGACGTATCTCCCAGGAAGAGTATTTTCATTCGAGTATTCGGAGTCGACATCTTGGGCTGAGGAGGCCGCGATGGCCCGACGGAGGGTCTCGAACCCGCTGGCGCTCGCGGTGCTCAGCTGCCTCCACGAGCGGCCGATGCACCCCTACGAGATCTCGACGACGCTGCGCTCCCGGGGCAAGGAGCAGAGCATCCGGCTCAACTACGGCTCGCTGTACTCGGTCGTCGAGTCGCTCCAGCGACACGGCCTCGTCGTCCCGGTCGAGACGACCCGGGAGGGCCGGCGGCCCGAGCGCACCGTCTACGAGATCACCGACGCCGGCGTCCACGAGCTCGAGGACTGGCTGTCGGAGCTGCTCTCGACCCCGGTCCGGGACTACGCCTCGCTCGAGGCCGGCCTGTCCCTCATGCCCGGGCTCCCACCGGACCACGTCGCGACCCTGCTCCGGATGCGGATCGGTCAGCTGCGGATCGAGCTGCGCACCCTCGACGCCGCGCTCGAGGAGTCCCGCGAGATGGGCCTGCCCGAGCTCTTCGTCGTCGAGACGCACTACCGGCGCAGGATGCTCGCGGCCGAGCTCGAGTTCGTCGGCGACCTCGAGGAACGTATCCGCACCAAGACCCTCCCCGGCACCTCCGCGTGGCAGCGGCTCCACGAGCTGCGCGAGCAGGGTGTTCCGATGGAGGAGATCCTCGCGGACCCGGTCGGCCACCTCGGGGAGGAGGCCGCCGCGTTCGGCACACCACCCGCGCGCGCCACGACGTCGCGCTGACGGCCGCGGGGCCCGCAGCGGTCCCGCCCCGAGAACCGCCGTGCCGGCACCCGCCGGACACGGGAAACCCCCGCCCTGTGCTGCAACACCGGGCGGGGGCCGTCACCCGAGCCGGACCGCAGGCGGTCCGTCCGAGGCGCACTCCCACGATAGGCGCCCGCGGTCCGGCTCCCTCTCCACAGGGAGTTCCTCATGGCGCATGCCGTCCCACCCCCGTCGTCCGAGCCGGCCGTCCGGGCTGCCGGGCTCGTCAAGACCTACCGCGCCGGACGGCGCACCCCGCCGGTCCGCGCGCTCGACGGCCTGTCTCTCGAGGTCGCCGCGGGCAGCGTCTTCGCCCTCCTCGGGCCGAACGGCGCCGGCAAGTCGACGACGGTCAGGATCCTCACGACGCTCTCCCGGCCGGACGCCGGGACCGCCGTCGTCGACGGCCTCGACGTCGTCCGGCGTCCGGACGCCGTGCGCCGGGTGATCGGCCTCGTCCCGCAGCGCACGAGCGCCGACCCGCTCGCGACCGGCCGGGAGAACCTCGTCCTCACCGCGCGCATCCAGGGCCTGACCCGGGCCGACGCGTCCGTGCGGGCCCGGGACCTGCTCGACCGGTTCGACCTCGCCGACGCGGCGGACCGCCTGGTCCGCACGTACTCCGGCGGAACGGCACGTCGGCTCGACGTCGCCATCGGTCTCGTCCACCGGCCGACGGTCCTCTTCCTCGACGAGCCGACGACAGGCCTCGACCCCGACGCCCGGACCCGGATGTGGGCCGAGATCGCCGCGCTCGCGGGCGGCGGCGTCACCGTCGTCCTGACCACCCACCACCTCGAGGAGGCCGACCGGCTCGCGGACCGGCTCGCGATCGTCGACCGGGGCCGGCTCGTCGTCGAGGGCGCACCCGACGAGCTCAAGAGCGCGCTGCGCGGCGACACCGTCGTCGTCGGCCTCGCGGACGCCGCCGTGGCTGCGCGGGCGCTCGGCCCGCTCGGCGGCGTCCCGGGACTGCGCGAGGTCGGCGCCGAGGGCGCGGCCGTCCGCGGACGGGCGGACGACGGAGCCCGGGTCGTGCCGCACCTCCTGGCGGCGCTGGACGCCGCGGGCCTGCCCGCGGAGTCCGTGAGCATCGCCCGGCCGACCCTCGACGACGTCTACCTGCGCTACGCCGGGCGCAGCTACGCCGCGGCGGAGGTGGCCGCATGAGCGCGCCGGTCGGTACGGTGGGCGACGTCACCGGGGGCCGGGCGGTCGACGTGCCCGCCGCGCCGGCCGAGCTGCTGCGGCACTCCGCACTGCTCACCGCGCGCAGCGTCAAGGCCCTTCTGCGGCAGCCGGCGTTCGCGGTCATGACCCTCGTCCAGCCGGCGATCTGGCTGTTGCTCTTCGGGCAGCTGTTCCGCCGCGTCGTGGAGCTCCCCGGGTTCGGCGCCGGGACGAGCTACCTGGAGTTCCTCGCCCCGGGGGTCGTCATCATGACGGCGCTGTTCTCCAGCGGCTGGGCGGGCACTGTGTACATCGAGGACATGCAGCGCGGCATCATGGACCGTCTTCTCGCCTCCCCGGTGCGCCGCGGCGCGATGATGGCCGGAACCTTGATGTACCAAGGGATCACGACCGTCTTCCAGACCGCGGTCGTGCTCGGCCTCGCCGCCGCGGCCGGCGCGCGGTTCCCCGGCGGGGCGGCGGGCGTCGCCGTCACTGTCCTCGCCGCGTGCGGCGTGACGGTCATCGTCGCGTCGCTGTCGAACGCCCTCGCGCTGCTCCTTCGACAGCAGGAGGCGCTCATCGGGATCAGCCAGTTCGTCGTTCTCCCGCTGCAGTTCCTCTCCTCGGCCCTCATCGCCACGGCCCTGGCGGCGGGATGGCTCGCGACGGCCGCTCGGTACAACCCGGTCGACTGGGCCGTCGTCGCGTCCCGGGAGGCGCTGTCGGCCGGTACGGACTGGGCCGTCGTCTGGTCCCGGCTCGGCCTCCTCGGCGGACTCGCCCTGGTCATGGCCTGGCTCGCGACCCGGGCGTTCGGTGCCTACCAGCGCTCGCTCTGACCCGGCCGCGCAGATGCTCATGGTCAGGCGACGGCGAGGACGAGCAGCGCCACGTCGTCCCGGTCGAGGGCGTACTCGACGACCTCCTTGACGACCCGGTCCGCGACGGCGTCCGCGACGAGGGACGCCGCCGCGGCACCGGTCCGGCCGCGCAGGCCGGCGGCGGTGCCGGCGAGGACCTCCGCGAGGCGGTCGTCGCCGAACTGCT
This sequence comes from uncultured Actinomycetota bacterium, assembly GCA_963750565.1. Classification (GTDB taxonomy): domain Bacteria; phylum Actinomycetota; class Actinomycetes; order Actinomycetales; family Kineosporiaceae; genus R-H-3. The sequence goes on from CAVVRA010000008.1 coordinate 129,730, forward strand.
CACCGTTGCGCCGGGCCTCGGTGACGCCGTCGGTGTACGCGAGCAGCACGTCGCCGGGGGCGAGGTCGACGACGGTCTCGCTCACGCTGACGTCGTGGAGCAGCCCGATCGCCGTGCCGGGCCGGCCGACGGCGAAGACGGTGCCGTCGGCTCGCCGGACGAACGGGGCCGGGTGGCCCCCGAGGCTGATCGTCAGCCGGACGCCGGTGACCGCACCCGGCGCCGGCGCGGCGGTGATCCGGCCATAGACGACGGTGCAGAACCGCTCGACGTCCTCGCCGAGCTCGAGGGCCGCGTTCAGCTGCTCGAGCACCTGCTGCGGCCGCCAGCCCTGGGCGCTGAGCGCCCGCACGGTGTACCGGGCCATCGACGTGACGATGGCGGCCTCGACGCCCTTGCCGGAGACGTCCCCGAGGACGAACGCCCACTCGCCGTCCGTCGCGGGGTGGACATCGTAGAAGTCACCGCTGACCTCGCTGTCGAGCCCGGCCGGCAGCGACCGGGCGGCCAGGCGGAGCCCGGGGACGTCCGGCAGCCGGGACGGGCGCAGGCTCGCCTCGAGCGTCTCGGCGAGCCGGGTCCGCTGGTCGAGCAGGGCCTTGAGCTCGCGCTCGCTGCGCACCTGTTGAGTGACGTCCCGGAGCACGGCGAGCCGGCCGGTCTCGGCGCCGGCTCGGTCGAAGAGGGAGGTGAGGATGAGCGACACGTCGGTCTCGACCCCGCCGAGGTCGGACAGAACGACGTCCTCGCGGGTCGTCGTCCCCGGGATGTGCCGGTCGAGTGCCGGGGCGACCGCGGGGACGAGGTCGGCGAGCGGCCGGCCGACGACCCGGGACCGCCGGTCGCCGAGGAGGACGGCGGTCGCCGGGTTCGCGTCGACGACCCGGCCGTAGGCGTCGAGGACGACGACGCCGTCGGTCATCTGCTCGACGACCACGTTCCGGGCGACCGGCACGAGGTCGAGCAGCCGTAGCCGGAAGAAGCCCCAGAAGAGGACGAACGCCGTGACGACGAAGGCGAACGGCGTGGGGTCGACGGTCCCGACGAACCCGACCTCGAGGTTGTACAGGAGGTTGACGACGAGCGGCAGGCCGCACGCCGCGATGAGGGCGTACGCCTGCCGCCGGTACGGCCGGCCGATCCGGACGAGCCGCCGGCTGAGGACGAGGACGCAGGTGGCGACGCCGATGTACGTGTAGGCGGCGTGCGGCCAGAACAGGACGCCGGGGACCGGGATAGGCCGCTCCGCGAGCGCGCCGGAGGCACCGAGGTCCGACGTGCCGTAGTAGTGCAGGAGGTCGTGCGTCGCCGGGACCGCGAGCACGGTGAGGACGATCGCCGGCTCGATGCACAGCAGGAGGAGGCCCCGACGGCCGAGCCGGCGCCGTCCGGTGTACTCGTCGACGAACCATGCGAGCCCGGGGAGGACGGCGACGATCCCGACGTACTTGAGCCCCGACCAGGCCTTGTTCGCCTCGACGGTGCGCGAGACGAGCTCCATGGCGTAGCACGTCGTCCACACGAAGACCGCGAGCGACATCGTGACGAGACCGTGACCGCCCGCCGCACGACGGTGTCGCCACACGTACCAGGCGAGCGCGAGGTATCCGGCGGCGCCGACCCCGAAGGCAACACCGAGCGCGATGGAGACGGACACCTCACCCCCCGGAGGTTGTCCCGCCAGATGACGGGCACCGCCAACGACGCTACGCCCGCCCGGCTCGGCCGGACAGCCCTTTGGGCCCGAACCGTGACCGTACGATGACAGAAAGTGTTGCCATTCGGTGTGATATGAGGGGAAAGGCCCCGATCGGTACTCAGACCGTCAGGATCCGGGAGGCATCGGCGGGCCGGCCGAAGTGGTAGCCCTGCGCGAGGTCGCACCCGATCTCCCGGAGCCGACGGGCCTGCCGCGGTGTCTCGACCCCCTCGGCGGTCACGAGCATGCCGTGCGCGTGGGCGAGGTCGACGATCGCCGTGACGACGGCGTCGGCCCGCTGGTCCTCGCCCACCGACGCGACGAACGAGCGGTCGATCTTCATGAAGTCGAGGTCGAACCGCTGCAGGTAGCCCAGTGCCGAGTAGCCGGTGCCGAAGTCGTCGATCCCCACCGGGATGCCCGAGCCGAGCAGCTGACGCAGCGACCCCTCGCCGCCGGGGAGAGCGCCGAGGAAGCTCCGTTCGGTGAGCTCGACCTTGATGTCGGTCGAGGCGACCCGGCGCTGGCGGACGGCGTCGAGCAGCCCGCGGACGGCGCCCGGGTGCTCCATCGACCGCGCGGAGACGTTGACCGACAGCCACGGCGCGTCCTGCCCCGGCGGCAGCTGCCGCGCCCACCGCTCGACCTGGGCGATCGCGGTGTCGATGACCCAGCGGTCGACGTCGACGACGAGGCCGGTGTCCTCGGCGACGTCGATGAAGACGTCGGGCGCGAGCAGGCCGTCCCCGCTCTCGTCGCGGATCCGGACGAGCGCCTCCGCGCCGACGACCCGGCCGTGCGCGAAGTCGACGATCGGCTGGTACTGGACGGCGAGCCGACCGTGCTCGAGGGCGCTGCGCAGCAGCCGCTCGGCGCGGTGCCGGGTCTGCGACCGAGCGCGGAGGGCCTCGTCGTAGACGACGTAGCGGTCGCGGCCGGAGTCCTTCGCCCGGTACAGGGCGAGCTCGGCCTCGGCGAGCAGGTCCTGCGGCGACACCGCGCGACCTGCGGTCGTCGTGAGCCCGACACTCACTGGGCAGACGAGCAGCTCGCCGCTGTCGGGCAGCACGTACGGCATCCGCAGCGCGTCGGTCACCGCCTCGGCGAGCCGGCGGACGCCGAGCAGCCCGAGCCCTGCTGCCGGGACGACGGCGAACTCGTCGCCGCCCATCCGGGCGACCATGCCGCCGGCCGGCACGACCGCCGAGACCCGCCGTGCGACCTCGACGAGGAGCCGGTCGCCGACGTCGTGCCCGAGCGAGTCGTTGACCTGCTTGAACCGGTCGACGTCGAGAAGAAGGAGGGCGACGTCCTGGCCCGGCTCTGCGAGCAGCTCGGTGACACGTCGCTCGAATGCCGCCCGGTTGGCCAGGCCGGTCACAGCGTCGGTCGCGACGAGCCGTTCGAGCCGTGCCCGGTCGCGGACCTGCCGGGTGACGTCGACGACGGCGCCGTGGACGACGCGCGCGCCGCTGCTGTGTCCCGCGGCGTCCAGGGCCCGGTCCGGCGCGTCGACCGCGTCGTCCATGCCTTCGGCCCAGGCCTGGACGTGCCGGACCGACCCGTCGGCGCCCACGACCCGGAACGCCTCGCTGTGACCGCCGGCCCGCTCGAGCGCGCCGACGTCGACCCGGCACGCCCGCTCGACGTCGTCCACGTGGACGAAGCCGTGCCAGTGCGCGAGCGTCGGGACGATCTCGCCGGGCTCGAGGCCGACGAGCCGGAACATCTCCGGGGACCACTCCATGCCGCCGCCGGCGATCTCGGCGCCGTCACCGGGGCGCCACGACCACAGACCCGCACCGGTGAGCTCCCGGACGGCGCGCAGGTGGGCGGCGACGTCCGCGAAGGCCGTCGGTGCGGCGTCCGCCGCCTGTCCGGGGGGTTTCCTGACGCCGGTGACGTCGGTGACGTCGGCGACCACGCCGACCGCGCCGACGAGTCCGTTCCGGTTGTGCTGGAGGTCGCCCCAGAGCTGGACGGTCCGGACGTCGCCGTCGGGGCGGCAGAGCCGGAAGGCGCACGACACCGTCGAGTCGCCGTTCCGGCGCGCAGCGGTGGCCCGGACGGCCGCGTCGATCCGCTCGACGTCGTCCGGGTGGACGAGGGCACGGAAGGCACCGAGTACCCGCGGCCGGCCCAGCGGCAGCCCCGCAAGCTCCTCGGCGGGCTCGCTGAGCGTTGCGAGCCCGGTCGCTGCGTCCCACTGCCACAGGCCCAGGGCGGGCAGCACGCGCTCGGCGGGTGCCCGGTCGGCGAGGGTCCGGTCGGCGAGGGTCCGGTCGGCGAGGGTCCGGTCGGCAGAGTCGCCCGGCGCAGGCTCGCCCGCGGCAGGTTCGGCTGGTGGTTCCATCGGTGTCCGCGCACTCGTCGCGGGTCCGGCGAGCGCCGGGTCGGTCGGGTCGGTCGGGTCGGTCGGGTCGCGGTCCGTCGCCGGGGCCGGGCGCTGCTCAGGGACCGCGGTGATGACGAGGGTGTCGGCGAGATCGCCGTCCGCGGGGACGGTCGCCGACGGCTGGCCCCCCGGCGCGGCGCCCGCGCCCACGCTCGTCACGATCCCGCCCGTCGCCGTAGAGCCGGACGTCGAACAAGAGAACCACCCGTGCGGCGCGGTGGTTACCGCCGGTTCGGTCGCCGTGGTGCCGGTGACGTCGACGAGGCGCGGCCGACCGGCGGCCTCCCGGCCGACGGTCTGCGGGGTGGACCGGTCCGGCATCGCCCCGAGGAGGACGTCGGCGGCGACCTCGGCGACAAGCGTCACGGTGTTCTCGTCGACGCCGTCGAACCAGTCTGCCCGGTCGGAGGCGAGTGCGACGACGCCGACGGTGGTGCCGCGGACGGCGAGTGGAACCGAGAGCGTCGACCGTGCGGGCGGGCAGCAGGAGGTGTCCGGGGCACCGGGTCGCGGCGTGGTGGCGTCGCCGACGCGGACCGGGCGCCCGCTCCGCAGCGCCGCACCGCAGACGCTGGACGCCGTCTCGACCCGGACGCCGAGCGGCAGCCGCCCGTCGCCGGTCGCGGCTCGCCGGACCAGCTCGCCACCCTCGAGCAGCGCGACCGTCGCGGGGGCGTCGACGAGCTCGGAGACGGCGTGGACGAGCCGGTCGAGTACGAGCTCCGTACGGCCCGCGGCGGCGCGGATCCGGTCCTGGGCCGCGCCGACGCCGGTGACCCACGAGTGGCCGCCCTGGCCGGTGTGCGCGCCGGGACGCGGCCGCTGGGGCGACGACACGCAGGACACCTCCGAGACACGGACTCTCCTCAGGGGCGCCCCCGCGCCACACCACGCGGACGGCTACTCGCAAGCCCATCACGCAACGCGGTGCGATGACAGCATGCCGTCACGACGGCGTCGATGCCGCGCGACACACTCAGCGGATCGGAGGAGTCCTGTGACCCCGGTCATCCGACCGCGGTCGGAGCACGGAGGACCGTCCCTACAGCCGGGGCTCCTCGCCGCTGCGAGTGCGGAGCACGGTGAACCGGCGCCCCGTGAGGCGGTTCGGCACGAGCCGCACGAACCGCTCCTTGGGCGCGGCGTTCCAGGGGAAGAGCGGCAGATCCTGCGCGCGGTAGAGGTCGTCGAACCGGTCGATGATCTCCGCCGGGCCCTTGACGACGACGCTCCAGGCACGGCCGTGCTCGGGCTCGTAGCCGTCGACCTCGAACGCGACCTTGCCCGCGAGGACGACCTCGACGAGCTTGGTGCCCTCCGCGGTGCGGAAGACGATGGCTCCGTCGTCGACGACGAAGTTCACCGGGAAGATGTCCACCTCGCCGGCGGCGGCGATCGCGAGCCGCCCGACCTCGACGGTCTGCAGCTGCTCCCAGCACTGCTCAGGGGTGAGAACCTCCATGGCGCCGGTCTGGCGGGCAGCCTCGTCGACTCCCCCGGTGGACGGGGTGTCAGCCCCGTGGGTCGTCTGCCTGTTCATGCCGAAACGGTCCCATTCGAACCTGTCCGGAGGACGGGGGCGAAGGTCCCGTGCCGCCGCCCGGTGGATCATGTGTCGGGTCGGGGCCTCGGGCGACTGTTCCTCCACCGCCGGACCTAGGGCGCAGCGGTGGACGGCGCCCCGGTCCCGCTGCGCAGCCGGAGGCCGAGGACGCTCGCGCCGAGGATCGACAGGCCCGTCAGGAGCAGGGCACCGGCGGCGCCGAACGCGCCGTCCGTGTAGTCGACGGCGGCCTGCGGGACGACGGTCGCGAGCGTGACGACGCCGACCACGAGGACGCCGACGTGCCGGGTCCGCACGTAGCCGGCAAGCCCGGCGACCGCGACGACGGTCAGGACGAGGTAGCCGGCCCAGGATCCGGGACCGGACACCGCGAGCACCTCGCCACCGACGAAGCCGAGGAAACCGGCCGTCGTGAGCCCGAGCGCGGCCTCGTCGAGCACACCCGTCACGGCGAGCGCGAGCCAGAGGACGGCGACCCCGACGACCGCGAGCCCGGTCGCGACGTCGCTCGAGGGCCAGTCGCCGTCCCAGCGGTTCGCCGTCGTGCCCGCGAGGGACGCCGCGGCGACCGCCGTCGCGACGTGCAGGAGCGGCGTTCGCACCACGGCGTAGCCGAGGGCCCCGACCGTCGTCACGCCGGCGAAGAACCACGTCTGCTGCCACCCGCCCGTGCTGTTCGCCGCGACCGCGGCGACCCCACCGACGAGGGCACCCGCGACGAGGACGAGCGCGGCGGCGAGGCGGCGGCGCGGCCCGGTGCCGCGGCGGTGGTGGACGGGCCAGCCACCCGGCGTCGTCGCGAGGACGGCTGTCGCGGCGGCGAGGAGGATCACCGCGGGGACGCCGAGCACCGCGAGCCGGGCGGCAGTGCCGAGGTCCCCCCAGCGGGGACCGGTCAGGACGACGGCGGCAGCGAGCACGAACGAGCCGCCGACGTAGCCGCCGATCTCCGCGACGAGCGCCGTCCACCCGGGACGGACCGGCGAAGGCTCGTGGATGACCTGGGACCCGGGGTGAGAGCCGGCGCCGGAGACCCTCTGGGGGAAGTCTTGACGGATCTCGTGAGATGCCTCGGCGGCGACCGTCTCGGCGAGGACGCTGGCCTGGTCCGCGGTGAGGGTTCCGTCGGCGACCAGGCGGCGCAGGGCCCGGTCGAGGGGTGTGCTCATGAGGTGCACGGTAGGCCCGGCGGCGGCGGCGCACCTGAGTAGGAGGGCTCAGCGCCGTCCGTGTCCGGCGTCGCGGGACGCCGACGTCCGGGCACCTGCTACCGACTGCGCAGACCCGGCCGGAGTATCCGACGATCATCGTCAATGTCGTCCTCGGCGCGCTCGCGCTCTTCGTCGCCGTCGGGCGGTTCCGACCCACGACCTCGGGGGCCTGCGCCGACGGTTCCCGCCTCGTCGGTCGGGCGCCCTCAGTCCCAGCCGAGCTCGTGGAGCCGGTCGTCGTCGATGCCGAAGTGGTGCGCGATCTCGTGGACGACGGTCACTCGGACCTCCTCGACGACCTCGTCCCGGGACTCGCAGAACTCCAGCGTCGGGTTACGGAAGATCGTGATCCGGTCCGGCAGTGACCCGGCCCAGCCGTCACCGCGCTCGGTGAGCGGGGTGCCCTCGTAGAGCCCGAGGAGGTCGGGGTCGTCCGGCGGGGCGTCGTCCTCGACGAGGATCACGACGTTGTTCATGAGCCGCGCGAGGTCGCGCGGGATGCCGTCAAGGGCGTCCGCGACGGCGTCCTCGAACTCCTCAGGGGACATCTCGACCACCCGGACAGTCTCGCGGTCCGCCGCCCGGACGACGCACGCGGCGTCGCCCGGACGGCGCGTCCCGTCGCCGGTGCTTCCGGGTCAGGCGTGCGCGTCGTCGAGCCGGAGGATCTCCTCGGGCGTGAGCGCGAGGTCGACGGCCTTGACGGAGTCCCGGATCGTCTCCGGTCGCGAGGAACCGGGGATCGGGATGACGATCGGCGCCTGCGCCAGCTCCCACGCGAGGCAGACCTGCTGCGCACTCACCCCGCGATCGTCGGCGATCTCCGAGAAGGCCGAGAAGGCCGACCCGAGCTCGGCGGCCTTGGAGATCCCGCCGAGCGGGCTCCACGGGAGGAACGCGATGCCGAGCTCGTCGCACAGCTCGAGCTCGGGCTCACTGCTGCGGAACGCCGGAGAGAACTGGTTCTGCACGCTGACGAGCCGTCCACCGAGGATCTCCTGGGCCTGCCGGATCTGGTCCGGGTCGGCGTTCGAGATGCCCGCCAGCCGAATCTTGCCCTCGTCGAGCAGGTCGCGGACCGCGCCGACCGACTCGGCGTACGGCACCTTCGGGTCGGGCCGGTGGAACTGGTAGAGGCCGATCGCCTCGACACCGAGCCGCTTCAGGGAGGCGTCGCAGGCCTGCCTGAGGTGGGCGGGCGACCCGTCGAGGGTCCAGGAGCCGTCGCCGGGGCGGAGGTGGCCGCCCTTGGTCGCGACGAGGACCTCGGAGGTGTCCCCGGCGTACGAGGCGAGGGCCTCGGCGATCAGGGACTCGTTGTGGCCCACCTCGTCCGCGTGCAGGTGGTAGGCGTCGGCGGTGTCGATGAGCGTCACCCCGGCGTCGAGCGCGGCATGGATCGTCGCGACGGACCGCTCCCGGTCGGGGCGGCCCTCGATGGACATCGGCATCCCGCCGAGCCCGATCGCGGACACCTCGACATCGCCGATCTTGCGCTTGAGCACGTAGTTCTCCCTCGTGAGGGTCGTGGTCTCGGACGCGTCGCGTCCCGGACGGTTCGCGTCCATCGTCGCCGAGGGGTGGGCGCCGGGCACGTCGGCCCGGACCGGTCCGCGTCCGGCCCGTCCGCGTCTGGCCCGTGCGCGTCCGGCCCGTGCGCGTCCGGCCCGTCCGCGTCCGGGAGGTCCGGACGGCTCGCAGCCGGTGTCCATTTTGGTCCGGGGAGGTGGTTGCCCCTATGCTGACGGAGTCCTCGACGGGTCCTGGACGTCCGGGGTACGTCGCGGCGACGCCCTCATCGTCTAGCGGCCTAGGACTCCGCCCTTTCAAGGCGGCAGCACGGGTTCGAATCCCGTTGGGGGCACCGGTCTTGGCACCATCCAAGGCCCCGTAGCGCAGTTGGTTAGCGCGCCGCCCTGTCACGGCGGAGGTCGCGGGTTCGAGTCCCGTCGGGGTCGCTGACGGGCGGGTCACCGCTCGGCACGGCCAGGTAGCTCAGTTGGTACGAGCGTCCGACTGAAAATCGGAAGGTCGGCGGTTCGACCCCGCCCCTGGCCACCGCTGCAGCCCAGCCCGAAACGGCCCCTGACCTGCACAGACACGGTCAGGGGCCGATCTTGTCTGTCCGGTCACGTCCGGCTCCGGCCGTCCGCATCCGGCCCGCTCCCCCAAATGCGCCCCCAAACCGTCCCCCAGACTCGCAGTAGGCCCAGAGAATCTGGGGATCTCCCGCTGGCTTCGAAGTTGAGCTCGGTCAAGAGGTGGTCAAGAGGCGAGCGTGGGAGCTCACAGGCCTTGAGAACTGTGTCCTCGCCTCCACCCTCATGCGCGATCCTTCATGCGCGCGACATCGCTTGACCAGCGACGACGGACGAGCCGTCGCCTACGACGACGTCGAGTACCGCCGCCGCGCCGGCATCGAGTGCGGCATCAACGTCCTCAAGCAGAAGCGCGCCAGCGCCACCAGGTCCGACAAACACGCCTGACCTACCGCGGCGCGATCATCCTGGCCGCCATCCTCACCTGGCTCCGATGACTTCAGAGACACGCCCTGATATGGAGGGCGGTGCTGTCAATGGGCATGGTGGTGCGGCGCCCGGAGACCGTCGTCCGCGGGCGCCGCACCGTGTTGCCGGACGGCGTGACTGGCGGGTTGGCGAGCGTGTCGGTGTCGACGCGTCGTCAGTCTGATATGCGCGGGTTGGTGACCGCAGGACGGACTAGTTCGGCTGCAGCGGACCGCGGGTTTAGAGATCGAGCGTTCGCTCTCGCGAGTTTGCTCATGGGGCGTGTCGCGGGTCGCTGCCAGGCGCTTGCCGCCTCCCGTCGTGCATGTCGTCCGGACGTGTTGTAACTGGGCGCGAAGCCACCGGTCGTGGACCCCGGTCCAGGCCTTGCCGCCGGACCAGACGATCCCCTGACGCAGGAGCAGCTTGGACACCCGGTGCCGGGCCGACATCAGGTCCCCGCGGGCGTCCTCCCGGGCCCGGACCAGGTCCCGGGCCGCCTCCGTCTGCTCGTCCGGCACCGTGACCGCCACGATCTGCCCGGCGTGCAGCAGCCGCGCCAGATGCCGGGCATCCCGCGCATCGGTCTTGACCCGATCCCCGCCGCGCCGCAACAACTTCGACGGCGCAGCGACCTCGACGTCGACACCGGCGGCACGCAGGAACCGGGCCAACCCGAACCCCGTCGGGCCAGCCTCGTAGGTCACCTTGGCCGGCTGCGGCAGCCCCTCGATTCATGCCGCCACGTCGACATGCTCGGGCGTCAACCGCCGCTCGATGATCTCGCCGGTCACCCCGTCGAGAGCCGAGGCGACCACCGACCGTGCGTGCACATCCAGACCCACACTCGTACGCTGATCAACCACTGGGGGCCTCCCACATCTGTGGCTCTATGGCCGGCCAACCCCGACCGCAACCCACGTTCACATGCGGTCGAGGCCCCCAGCCCGAACCCCCATACCGTCTAGATCGCCACGCTGAATCCCGGCTACCGGCTGACCGGCCTCTCACCTGCGGGTTCGTCGCGGTGAGAGGCCGGCGCAGCGGTCACCACATCGTCCGTCGGAGTGAACCGCGCCCTCACCCTCGCACCTCTATGTATGCTATCCCTCGCACCTCTAGGTAAGTAGGGATGGACGGGCGGAAGGGGTGGGCTCGCGATGCACATCGACAAGGACCTCGTCGCGGCATCGGCCACGCCGCTGGTGCTCGGGATCCTGGCCGAGGGTGAGTCGTACGGTTACGCGATCCTCAAGCGGGTCAATGAGTTGTCCGAGAGCCGGATGACCTGGACGGACGGGATGCTCTACCCGCTGCTGCATCGGCTCGAGCGACTCGGCTACGTGGAGGCTGCGTGGCACCGATCCTCCAGCGGGCGCCGCCGGAAGCATTACGCGATCACCGGCGCGGGCGTGACCGCGTTGGCGGCGCGTCAGCGGCAATGGGAGGTGGTGACCGGCGCGCTGAATCGGGTGTGGCGGGAGGCAGCCACCACGGGGACGGCGCCGACGACAGCTGCGGGGCTCGGATGGTGACCCTCAAGCCCGAGGGAGGCGGCACCGCGGGCGGCCTGGAGGAGCAGATCGGTCAATGGCGGGACTACCTCCAGCGCCACCGCGCGATCAGTTCGGTCGACGTGAACGAGCTGGAGGACCACCTGCGTGACCAGGTCGCCGACCTCGAGCGCATCGGGCTGAGCGACGACGAGGCCTTCCTGGTCGCGGTGAAACGGATGGGCAGCCTCGACAAGGTTTCCCGGGAGTTCGCGCGTGAACATTCCGAGCGGCTGTGGAGGCAGCTCGTCCTCGAGCCCGGCGTCGAAGGCGCGCCGAAGGAGGGACGGTCGCGTTACGAGCTCGCCGTGGTGCTCGGCCTCGCCGTCGCGTCCGGGCTGGCCATCAAGGCGCCGGCCCTGTTCGGCCTCGACCTGGACGACGGCACCGGCTTCTACGCGCGGAATCTCAGCTTGTTCGTGCTGCCGTTCCTGGCCGGCTACTTCGCGTGGAAACGCGGAATGGGTTGGTCCCCGTGCCTGCGGCTTCTGATGCCGCCGTTCGTTCTGGCCGCTGTCTTCGCGAACGTCTACCCCTTCACCGTCAACGGGTCGACCGAGGTGCTCCTGGCGATCCACCTGCCCGTCGTGCTGTGGATCACGGTCGGGGTGGCCTATCTGGCGGGTGACTGGCGCTCTCATCGGCCGCGGATGGACTTCATCCGGTTCACCGGCGAGTGGGCCGTGTACTACGCGCTGATCGCCCTGGGCGGCGGGGTCCTGACCGGTCTCACCGCGGCGGGATTCACCGCGCTCGACGTGGACGTGGAAGAGTTCATCGGGCCGTGGCTGTTGCCGTGCGGGGCGATGGGTGCCGTCCTGGTCGCCGCCTGGCTGGTCGAGGCCAAGCAGAGCGTCGTGGAGAACATGGCGCCAGTTCTCACGCGAGTGTTCACGCCGTTGACGACGGCGATGCTCCTGGCATTGCTGGTGGCGACGGTGGCGACCGGCAACGTCGTCGAGGTCGACCGGAACCTGCTCATCCTCGTCGACGCCATCCTCGTGCTGGTGTTCGGACTCCTGCTCTACGCGATCTCGGCGAGAGACCCCCAGGCCCCGCCGGGCAACTTCGACCGGCTCCAGCTGCTCCTCGTCATCAGCGCGCTGGCGGTCGATCTGCTCATGCTGACCGCGATGCTCAGTCGGATCGCCGAGTTCGGCGCCAGCCCGAACAAGATCGCAGCGCTCGGACTCAACCTCGTCCTCCTGGCCAACCTCGCCTGGTCGGCCTGGCTGAGTGTCGGCTTCCTGCGCCGCCGCAGGCCGTTCACCTCGCTGGAGGACTGGCAAACCAGATACCTGCCGGTGTATGCCGCCTGGGCAGCAGTGGTCGTCGTCATGTTCCCGCTCGTCTTCGACTTCGCCTAGGGCTCCTCCGGTGCCAGAACTCTGACGTCTGTCCTGAGTTCTTCGCCGGAGTAGCATGTTCCTTGCCCGCTCCACATCTGCAGACATGGGTCTGACCAGCCACTTTGGAGTGGCACGACCGGTCTCTTCGGTGACCGGACCTTGGCGCAGCGGGCGGCGGCGGCCGGTCACACAGGCCGCAGGTCCCTGGCGGAAGTCGGCCTGAACGATGTCGCGGGCTGGGCTCGGATGCCCGCCACGCGTTCTCGGCGGTCCGAGGCGGAGCCTCTCTGGACGAGTGATTCCGATCGTCAGTGGTCGTAGGCGATCAGTGAGCGGCTGATGGGCTGGCCGGTGTGGAAGTTGTGCCAGATCCCCGCGGACATGGCCAGCAGTCGTTGGGCGACGCGGACGGCGACGCCTTCGACGGTGCGGCCGCCGTGGTGTTCTAGGTCGAGCTGGCCTTTGAGGGTGTCGTTGACGGACTCGATCAGCTGGCGGATCTTCTTCAGGACCGCTGCGCCCCAACGCTTCTTCTCGCTCTTGCGGGCCGGCGCAGCAGGCTGATGCCCTGCTGTGCGAGCCGATCCTCCAGGTCCGTGCCGGAGAAGCCCTTGTCCGTGATCAGGATGATGCCCTTGCGGGAGGCGACCAGAGCGGCGTCGCGGTCCAGCATCGCCTCCAGCACCTCGCGTTCGCCGATCTTCGGGTTGGCCAGGGCCCACAGGATCGGCATCCCGGCCGGGGTGCAGATCAGGTACAGGCGCAGGCCCCAGAAGTAGCGGGAGTGACTGGCGCAGTACCCGTAGGCGGCCCATCCGGCCAGGTCGCTGCGTTGCACGGTGGGCCGTGAGGCCCCGCACGGCACCGGGGTGGAGTCCAGCAGCCAGTGGTCGTCGAACCAGAAGTCGGTGTCGAAGGCCAGCAGCCGGATCATCCGCTGGATCAACGGCAGCGCGGCCCGCAGCCGCTTGTTGCATCCCGGCTGGTTGGGCAGGTAGGGGAACAGGTGCCCGATCTGCTTACGGGCCGCGCGGATCCAGTGCCGCTCGCAGTCGTGGCCCAGCAGGACCTGGGCGACGGCGACGGTGACCAGTTCGGCGTCGGTGAACCGGGGTGGACAGCCCTGCCGGGGCTGGCCCTTCAACTCGTCGTCGATCTTCACGTAGAGTGCGGTCAGGAGGGTGTCCAGGTCAGTCTTCACAAACCGACCAATGGACGCCCTCCACCCATGTCGATCAAGCCGCCACGCCGCCGAAGACTGGAATCACTCGCCTAGGGGCGAGGTGCCCAGATACGCCCCCAGGGCTCATCGCTACGCAATCGCTGGGACGCTACACCGCAGCTCAGAGGTCCCGTGCTCCGGCTACGAACGGTCCGCTGAAAATCAGTTCTCCCGGCATGAGTGTGGGTCGCTGAGCGCGATGTGACCGCTGGATTCGTTGCGGGAGTGGGCTCGGAGACACTCGGGTCCTGGATGCGAGGTGCGCACGGCTCCCGGTCCTACCGTCGGGGTTGTTGATGACTATCCGTCGGTGGGAGCTGGGTCGCCGTGTGCGCCACCACGTTAGCCAACCGGCTGCTGGATCTGCCAGGAGTCACCGTGTCCGTCGTGGCCTGGCACGGCCAGCAGCTGGTGATCGATGTCGGGTTGCGGTCCAAGAGGCTGACCTGCCCCGAGTGCGGATACTCGACCATGGCGAGGTATGACAGCCGCGAGGTGCCGTCATGGTGGCGCCACCTCGACCACGGCGTCCACGAGGTGATCGTGCGGTGTCTGCTGCGGCGTCTGGCCGGAGTTCCGCAGATGGTGGGCACACGATCCCGCGAAATCAGGGGCTGACCTGGGCAAACGTCAAGTGCGGCTGGAGGGGTCGTGTTACTACAGGCCATGGCCGGCTGGCCGGAGGGACATCCTCGATGGTCCGGGCGTCAGGGCTGCTCGGTGGTGGGGGCGAAGTCGTAGAACTGGGGTGGCTCGGTCAGGGATAGGCCGGACAGGATCGTGCGCTGGCCGGGTGTGGTCTGGCAGCGTTGGGCGACGGTCCCGTGATCGGTGGCGAGGGTGACCAGGTGCATCCGGTCCAGTTCTGACCACGACGCCAAGAAGGTGGTCTGGGGCAGGCCAGGGCGGGACGCCGCGACCCTGGACGCGTTCTTCGACGACCTGGGACCGGACCGGGCCGGCGGGATCGAGGCGGTCAGCATGGACATGGGCCCGGCCTACGCCAAGTCCGTGCGCGCCGACGGGCACGCGCCGCAGGCAGTGATCTGCTACGACCCGTTCCACGCCGTCAAACTCGTCACCGACGCCCTCGACGTCGAACGCCGCAAGGCCTGGAACGAGCTGCGCGCCGCCGGTGACGGCGAGGCCGCGAGGAGGTTCAAGGGCGCCCGCTGGTGCCTGTTGAAGAACCCCGCCGACCTCGACCCCGGCCAGGCCACGGTGCTGCGCAAGCTGCGCCGCCGAGGAGGCGATCACCTGCGGACCTATCACCCTGCGCCTACCCCACGAACACCCCAAGATTCGCGCTGGCTGACCCACACTCATGCCGGGAGGACCTGAAAATCGGAAGGTTGGTTATCCATTTCACTGCCAGCCGACGAGTGTCACCTGACTGGCTCAAGTGCGCTGCCCGGTGGGCATCTTAACGCCGGGCAGTGGTGCCTTTGCGGCCCACCGCAGCCACTTCAGGCCGTCCCGCACCCCCTCATCCGGCTCGGATCGAGCCGTCAACTCGACGTACGCTCGTAGGGAGGCGCAGCCTGGCAACGGGGTCAAGCGGCTCAACGCTTCTGGCAGTGAAATGGATAACCAACATCGGAAGATCGGCGGTTCGACACCACCCAGGCCACCGCACCCCAGGTCTGCGACCTGGGGTTTTGTCATATCGCGAGCCTTGTTCTCTCGACGTCGAGCCAGAATGTCCGCGGAAGTGCCCGCGCGGATCATCCCATTGGAGCCGGTCCTCCCCACGGTGTCCGTGCCAGCTGGTGCCGGGGCGTCGGACCTTCCGATCGTGCGTCTGCAGGGCTCATCCGGACAGCGGCAACAGTCACCAAGTTGGTGCGGGTCTGTATCGCGGCTGATCGAGGCGGTCATCTTCGAAGTGCGGCGTCCGCGGACAGCACGAACGCGACCACAACGTGAACCAGTTGTCCGGATCTGGAACCTCCGGCAGGACAACTACGGTCGACGGCGACATGCTGCGCGCTCTCCGGCCCGGAGCGCCTCACTGCCTTCCGCCATCGACGCAGGAAGGCGCCCCCGGTTGCCTGCACCAAGTAGATGTGTCGCGCATGGCGGGGAAGCGTTGGGATGTGGTGATCCGCCTACCGTCCTTCGAGGAGAACTCGAGGTGGAAGCGGTTGAACGTCTGGACCTGCTCGTACTGGGGCCAGTGCCCACGCGCTCGGGCGGGTCGCTCACGCGAGGTACTCGTCGTCCCTGACGTGCTCGAGCCAGGTCGTGGTGGCGGCGGGGTCGTCGGCCTTGTCGAGCATCGCCAGGTGCTTCATGAACGTGTCGGCGGACGCGCCGTGCCAGTGCTCCTGGCCAGGCCTGCAGTAGGCGGTCTGCCCGGCGTGCAGCACGAGCTTGTCCTCTCCGCGGGACTGCACCCACGCGACGCCCTGGGTCACGTGCAGGGTCTGGCCGCGCGCGTGCGAGTGCCACGCGGTCCGCGCGCCCGGCGCGAACAGGACCCGCGCCACCGTCATCCGCTGCCCCTCGTCCCGCGGAGAGGCGATCTGGTCCACCCAGACGTCGCCGGTGAACCACTCGGGCACGCCCTTGCTGGTGGGGACTGGCGGGATGATCTGCACGGTGGGCTCCTCAGGCCTCGGGGATGTCTCGCCCGTACTTGGCACGGGTGATGTCCGACGGTTCGGGGCCGCCGCGGACGCCGGTGTCGAGGGCGTCGATCGCCGCGAGCTGGTCGGTGGTCAGCTCGAAGTCGAAGACGTCGAAGTTCTCCGCGATCCGCGCCGGGGTGACCGACTTCGGGATCGCCGACCTGCCCTGCTGCAGGTGCCAGCGCAGCATCACCTGCGCCGCGGTCCGGTCGTGAGCAGCGGCGATCCGCTGGATCGTCGGGTCGGCCAGGGTGCTGCCGCGGGAGCCGTCGCGGTAGAACGTGATCCCGCCGATCGGTGACCACGCCTGCGACACGATGCCGTGGGCGGCGTCCGCCGCGAGCAGCTCGGGCTGACGGAAGTATGGGTGGACCTCGATCTGGTTCACGGCCGGGACGACTGAGGTGGCCTCGAGAAGGTGGGTCGAGGTGGTCGGGCATGAAGTTGCTGACGCCGATCGCGCGCACCCGGCCGTCGGCGTGCAGCGTCTCCAGTGCCCGGTAGGCGCCCAGGGTCAGGTCGAACTCGCCGGGCAGCGCCTGGTGCAGGAGCAGCAGGTCGATCCGGTCGATCCCGAGCTTGCCGGCGCTCTTGTCGAACGCGTGCAGGGTCGCGTCGTAGCCGTAGTCGCTGATCCAGATCTTCGTCTCGACGAAGATCTCCGACGCGGTCGATGCCGGAGCGCCGGATCGCCTCTGCGACACCGCGTTCGTTCCCGTAGGCCGCCGCGGTGTCGATGTGCCGGTACCCGGTCGCGAGCGCCGCCTCGACCGCCGCGGCGGTCTCGTCCGGCGGCGTCTGGAAGACACCGAACCCGAGCGCAGGCATCACCACGCCGTTGTTCAGGGTGATGGACGGGGTGTTCATGGGACTCTCCTTCAGCCGCGGGGCATGACGCGCAGGGTCGTCGACAGGACGTCGGGCCCGGTGACGGCGCCGACGGGCGCCGGCCCGTACCGGTCGTACTGCGCGTGGTAGGTGGCGGTGATCTGCTCGCTGAGCTCTGGTGGGGCGGGCTCGAACGTCACGTCCTGGTGGACGCCGCCGGAGCTGATCCGGCCCAGCCCGGTGGCGACGGCCCGACGGAACCAGCCGTTGTCAGGCCCGTGCGCCGACCTGATGTAGACGGCGTCGCCCACCCGGACCTGCCAGATGGGGATGGCGGGCCGCAGCGTCCCGTCGGGGCGGCGGGTCGCCACCGACAGCTCACCGGCCTCGCCGATCCGGCTGAGCTCGTCTTCGGTCCATGCGGTCATGGTGCTCCCTTGCTTCTCGTGGTGACCGTCAGGCGCGGTGTGCGACGACGGCCGGCGTGGCGGCAGTGGTGGGACCGGACGGCTCCGGGGTCGGACCGGCAACGCGTGGCCGGGCAGGCAGGAAGCCCAGCCCGGCCTGGAGCGGGGTGAACCCGAGCCCGTCCTGCATGAACTGGGTCGTGAAGTAGAAGAAGCCGATCATCCCGCGGAGGTAGAGCATCCGGGCGGCGTAGGCGTCGCTGCGCTCCTGGCTGCGGAACAGCCGCAACGGCATGATCGGCGCTCGACGCGGGCCTCGTTGACGACGAGCGCGACGAGCAGGACCGCCCCCAGGGCGAGCGCCACGACGACCCCGCGTCGAGGTCCAGCCGGCCTCACCGGACTCGATGATCCCGAAGACGAGAAGCCCCATCCCCGAGGTCGCGCACCGCGCCCCGACGACGTCGAACCGGCCCCGGACCCGTGGTGTCTCGACGAGGACGGCACGGGCCCCGAGGACCGAGGACCATCGCCACCGCGATCGGCACGTTCATGAGGAACGCCGCCGCTACGAGACGAGGTCGGTCACGGCGCCGCCGACGAGCAGCCCGAGGCTGCCCCCAGGCCTGCGGTCGCGCCGTACCAGGCGACCGCACGGCTGCGGGCCTCGCCCTCGAACGAGGCGGTTCTGAGCGACAGCGAGGTCGGCGCGACGATCGCCGCACCGCCACCCTGGAGGGCACGGGCGGCGATCACCACCACCCGGCCGGGGCGACGCCGATGAGCAGTGACGCCGTCCCGAAGACCGCCAGGCCGACGGTGAACAGCCTTCGCCGGCCGAGGATGTCGCCCACCCGCGCGGCCAGCAGCAGGCCACCGAACACGAGCGTGTACGCGTCCTGCACCCACGACAGCTCCGTCGCCGAAAGGTGCAGCCCTGCACGGATGCTCGGCAGCCCGGTGAAGATCACGGAGTTGTCGAGCAGGATCATGAAGTAGCTGACGAGGATGCTCGCGAGGATCGGGCCGGACCGGAGCCTCACCTCGCGGTGCGAACGTGCCATCGGACTGCGCGGTCACGGGCGGACCATCACCTTGAGCGCCTGCCGGGTGTCCATCGCGTCGTACGCCTTGGGGGTGTCCTCGAGCGCGACGGTGCGGTCGAAGACCCTGCCGGGCCGGACCGTCCCGTCGAGCACCGCGGGCAGGAGGCGCTCGATGTAGGCGCGGACCGGGGCGGGGCCACCGGTGAGGGTGACGTTGGGTCCGAAGACCGAGCCGAAGCCCACGGGCGCCTGCTCGTACTGCGGCACGCCGACCCGGCTGATCACGCCACCTGGGCGGACGACGCCGACGGCCTGCTCGTAGGCGGGCATGTGCCCCACGGCCTCCAGCACGACCGGGCTGCCGCCGCCGGTGAGCTCACGGACGGCCGCGATGCCGTCGGCGCCGCGTTCGGCGACGACGTCCGTCGCGCCGAACTCACGGCCCAGGTCGGTGCGTGCGGTGTGGCGGCCCATGAGCACGATGCGGTCGGCGCCGCGTTGCCTGGCGGACAGGACGGCGAGGAGCCCGACGGCGCCGTCCCCGATCACGGTGACCGTACTGCCGGTGGTGACGCCGCCGCGGACGGCCGCGTGCCAGCCGGTGCCGTACACGTCGGACAGCGTGAGCAGCGACGCCAGCAGATCCTCGTCGAGCGACCCGACGGTCGAGCCGTCGACCCCGGCGACGGGGACCAGGGTGCCGTCGGCGAGCGGCACCCGGACAGCCTCGGCCTGGCCGCCCGCGGTGCCCAAACGCGGGTCGTTCCAGAAACCCCCGACAGCGCAGGAAGTCTGGAGCCCGGCCAGGCAGAACTCGCACCGGCCGCAGGAGACCGCGAACGGGGCGATGACGAAGTCTCCGGCCCGCAGCGTCGACACCTCGCTGCCGACCTCCTCGACGACACCGACGAACTCGTGACCGATCGACACGCCGTGCTCGTTGGCGGGCTGGGAGTGGTAAGCGTGCAGGTCGCTGCCGCAGACGCAGGCGCGGGTCACGCGCACGACGACGTCGGTGGGCTGCTGGATGGTCGGGGCGGGGGCGTCGACGACACGGACGTCGCCCGCTCCGAACAGGTAGGTCGCTCTCATGGGGCCCAGTCAATGCCTGTTCCGGCGTGCGCGCGAGGACCGGGCGTTCCGGGTACTGCCAGGGCCTGCCTCGCCGGCGTACCCGGACCTACGGTGGGCTCATGGAGTCGATGGACCTGCGTGCCGAGATCCGGCAGTACCTCAGCTCCCGACGGGCACGGCTGACGCCCGAGCAGGCCGGGCTGCCCGCGTACGGCGGCAACCGCCGGGTCAAGGGCCTGCGCCGCGAAGAGGTCGCGATTCTCGCCGGGGTCTCTGTCGACTACTACGTCCGGATGGAGCGCGGCAGCCTCTCCGGGGCCTCCGAGAGCGTGCTCGACGCCCTCGCCACCGCGCTCCAGCTGGACGACGCCGAGCGCGACCACCTCCACGCCCTCGCCCGCGAGTCCGGTGCGAGCAGCAGCAGCGCCCGACGACGGGCGAACCCCGGCGCACTCCGTCCGCCCCGCGATCCAGCAGGTCCTCGACGCCGTCACCGGCGCCCCCGCATGGGTCCGCACCGGCCGCCACGACATCATCGCGATGAACCGGCTCGCCCGGGCGCTCTACTCTCCCGTGCTCGACTCCCCCGTGCTCGCTGATCCGCGACGGCCCGCCAACACCACCCGCTTCGTCTACCTGCACCCCGACGCGGCACGGGAGTTCTTCGTCGACTACGACCAGGTCGCCCGCGACGCGGCCGCGATGCTGCATCTCGAGGCCGGCCGCAACCCGCACGACAAGGCGCTCATCGAGCTCGTCGGGGAGCTGTCGACGCAGAGCCCGACGTTCCGGCAGCGCTGGGCGTCGCAGGACGTCCGCTACCACCGCAGCGGACGCAAGCGCCTCAACCATCCCGTCGTCGGGCTGCTCGACCTCGACTTCGAGGCCATGCCCCTGGCCTCCGATCCCGGGCTGCAGCTGAACATCTACACCGCTGCCGAAGGAACCCCGACCGCCGACGCGCTGAAGCTGCTCGCGTCGTGGGACGCGACCCAGGAGACCCTCCCGGCCGAGCAGACGAAGGAGCGATGATGGAGTACGTGCGGCTCGGCGCGTCCGGGCTCAGGGTCAGCCGGATCGCGCTCGGGTGCATGAGCTTCGGTGACACGTCCCGGGGTTTCAGCGAGTGGGCGCTCGGCGAGGACGACGCCGCAGCCGTTCTTCCGGCAGGCGGTCGAGCTCGGGCATCACCTTCTGGGACACCGCGAACGTCTACGGCTTCGGCAGCTCCGAGGAGATCGTCGGCCGCGCCGTGAAGACGTTCACGCGCCGTGAGGACGTCGTCCTGGCGACCAAGGTGCACTTCTCCGATGCACGACGGCCCGGGCGGGTAGGGTCTGTCCCGCAAGGCGATCATGGAGCAGATCGACGCCTCGCTGACCCGGCTCGGCACCGACTACGTCGACCTCTACCAGATCCACCGCTTCGACCCCGAGACACCGGTCGAGGAGACCATGGAGGCGCTGCACGACGTCGTCAAGGCCGGCAAGGCCCGCTACCTCGGCGCCTCGTCGATGTGGGCCTGGCAGTTCGCCAAGATGCAGCACACCGCCGACCTGCACGGCTGGACCCGGTTCGTCTCCATGCAGGACCAGTACAACCTGCTCATGCGCGAGGAGGAGCGCGAGATGTTCGGCCTGCTCGCCGACCAAGGCGTCGGCAGCATCCCGTAGTCCCCGCTCGCCAAGGGCCGGGTCTGCCGACCCTGGGGCGAACGCACGCAACGGATGGACACCGACCCCGTCGGTCGCCGCTTCGACCTCGACGACGACGCGCCGATCGTCGACGCCGTCCAGCACATCGCCGCAGGCCCGCGGCGTCCCGATGGCCCAGGTCGCGCTGGCCTGGGTGCTGCGCAACCCCGTCGTCACCGCCCCGATCGTCGGCGCGACGAAGCCCCACCACCTCACCGACGCCGTCGCCGCCCTCGACCTCACCCTCACCGACGACGAGGTCACCGCGCTCGAGGAGCACTACCGCCCGCACCTGCCGACCGCGTTCTGACCGACCGCCCACATCCGCATCCGGTCGTCAGGACTGGTGCGGGCCGAGGTCGACCCAGATCTCGGTGAGGTCGACGGCGCCGTCCGGAGCGAGCTGGCCGACGACGGACATCATCGGGATCAGGTGACCGGTCTTGATCAGGATGCGGTACTCGGGCGGACCGGGATCAGCTCGGGCAGGTCGTCCAGCCGGAGGCGAACTCCTCGACCAGGGGCAGCAGCTCGTAGGCCTGGAAGTCCGCGATCGACGGCTCGCCGGCGGGTCCGCGTCCCTCACTGAGCTGGGTATCGAGGTGGGCGAAGGAGTCAGGGCTGGCGCGGACGACGCGACGGGTCACGAGGTCTGGAGGGTCACGAGGCCTGGAGGGTCACGAGGCCTGACGGGCGCGGGCCTCGCGCTCCAGGACGCGGCGGCGCTGCTCGTCGATGACGTGCCGGTACTCCGCGGGCTCGTCGGCCAGGTCCCGGATGACGCTCGCCTTGACGGCGGCCTCACGCTCAGCGGGCCTCATGGCGTCGAGCTCGGCCGCTGTGACCACCCGCATCCTGACCTCCCTCACCTGCCCCCTCGTTCCGAGAGTACCCGCAGCCCCCGACACGCGGCACGACCCGAGATCCCCGCCAGGACCCGTCACCGTGCCGGCTCCTCGAGCAGCTCTACCGCGCGCCGGGCCACGGTCAGCCTGGTGACCGGGCGACCCTCGCCGATCAACTGTTCACGGGCCCGGCGTTGCAGGGCCACCCGGGCGCCGTCGGTCTCCGAGAGGCGCTGCTCAAGCTGCTTCAGCTCCCCCCGCACCCAGGCTGCTCGAGGCGCCACCCGAGCGGGCGCCGCCTGCACCGTCGGTGGATGTCACCATGTCCACCACGGCCCTGGGCAGGCCAGCCGGGCAGGGCTGCGGGTCGCCGGGTCGGCAGCGACGGCCAGCAGTGCGGGGACTGCTGCGTCGGACGGCCGGTCGTGGTCGCGGACGGCGGCCACGAGGACCTGCGCCAGGTGCCCGGCGATCCACAGCCGGGCCGGCAGGCCCAGGTCTTGCCGCAGCCGCCGGCGCCGCTCGGCAAGCGCCTCGAGGTCGACCGACCCCAGCAGCTGGGTCACCTCGCTTCCGACCGGCTCCGAACCTGCCCCGCCGGGACCGCCGGCGAGCGTCGGCCGCCGACGGGGCCGGCCCTCCCCGGTCTGCCGGGTGGTCCGGGGCGGCGTGGTGCAGGTGGCGGGCCGGGGAGGAGGGGTGTTGCTCTGGGTCAACTGCTCTGGTTGGCCGCACCCCAGCGGCCACCCCCGCCGCACTCCTGCGGCCACCACCCCCAGCCGCACCCACGCGGCCACCCCCGGCCGCATCGGTACGGCCACTCCCCGCAAATGCCCGCTTCCGGGAGCCGCGGTGGCCGCACCTGTGCGGCCACCCCCGGACGGCGACGCCCCGTCCTCGACGATCCCCGCTCAGGTGCCGGACGGGGCGGAGCGGATGACGTACCGGTTGGTCAGGTTCACCCCGCCCTCCCGGTGATGCTGGACCACGACCGCCCCGACCGTGACGAGCTCCTTCATCGCCCGGTCCACACTGTCGACCGACTTCTTCCGCAACCGCGCCGCGAGAACCCGTCGGGACGGCATCCGCCGCCCCGACGACTGCCCGTACCGCACAGCAGCACCGCATGCAACCGGACCGCCGCATCCGAGACATCGGCGGCCAGCAGCCACTCCGAACGATCGCGAACCGCTCCTCGACCACCAGCGACGGTGCTGCCGCCGGCTCGACGACCCCGCCGACGGGCGCGCCCTCGCGGGGCGGAGCGTCCGTGCAGAAGAGAGCGTCAGCGGACGCGGCGGCACCAGCCGGACAGTCGCCGACCGGCGCGTTGACAACAACTTCCGCCGCAAGGTCAACTGCGTCGGACCGAACCAAGGGGTGAGTGAGCATGCGGGCTCCCAACGGGGCTCCGGCGGCAGACCACCCCCGCCCCTCCTACCGGGACGGGCGGGAAGGCGAGTGTCCGCGGAATGTCCGCGCAGACTCCTGGAGGTGGTGTGCCGCGACGGGACGAACCGATGCACGGCGGATCCCGAACTCGCTCTCAACAGCAACAACAGCCACCTGCGTGCTGGCCACCTGATTGCGGGACAGGTGGTCGACGGTGGCGCAGACACCACACTTCACACCGGACGGCCAGACCGGACACGGCAGCGCGCAGGCGGTCGACCACATCGGCCCGCCACGGCACCCGCACCGGGTGACCGTCATGCGGCTCGCCCGGGCCAGGGAGACCTACGAGCTGCGGCCGGGGTGGCGGTGGTGTCCAGGTGCAGGATCTTCGGCGGAGCGGCCGCCCTGGCCGGGGGCAGCGGTCAGATCGCCGACCGCTACGCCGCGGTGTTCGAGGCGGTGGAGCGCACCCTGATCCGCGGCGAGGCCACCGGGCGCTCCCGGACCGTCCGGGTGGAGAACGACGCGCCAGCCGTGGAACCGCGCGGCGACCTCAGTGGCGGCCCCGGCCTGCAAGGCCTGCGCGAGCGCGTCCAGGCGGCGCGGCTCCTTCGTGGCTGGGCCGAAGGCAGCCGGTGGGTGGCGGGTCGAGGCACGGTTGTGACGCGCCCCGCCTCGTCGGTACCGGCGCCGGTCGGGTGGGTTCGGCCGACCGCCGTCAGATCGTCGTCGGGAACGTCCGGGCGCGGCAGCCGCGAGGACTCTCGGGGATGCGCGGACCAAGGCACTCAGACGCGCGGATCGGTGCGTCGCCCACTCACTTTCGCCGCGTATCACACGCGGGCGCGATCCGCTCCTCAGGTCCGAGGCTCCGCGCCGGGCTGCTTACTCCGGAACGAGTTCAGTGGTTCTCCAGAACGAGTTCTGTGGCCAGGACGGCGGAGGACGCCCCGCACGCTCGCTCCCTGAGCGACCGGCTCCTCGGCATCGGACGCAGACAGCGTCCCCACGAGAAAGGACTCGTCATGGCTCTTCGTCAGCGCGCCGTCGTCGGCGCAGTCTCGGCCTCGATCGCGGTCGGTGCACTGGTGCTCGGCGCCTCTCCCGCCAGCGCCCTGCCGCGTCAGTGCGACCGGCTATGCCGAATCGCCGACACCCACTGGCTCTACGCGGAGGCGTCCTACGCCGTCGGCGACTGGGCCGGATACACCTACTGGATGCACGTGTACGACCACGACATGGCCAACGTCGTGGCGTCAGGCTGCTGACCAAGCACGTACCGGGTCAGGGCCTGATGCGCAGGAGGAACATCTCGGTCCCGGCGACGACGTACACGGTGTCGGCGAAAATCGCGGACGCCGTGAGCTACGTCGCCGTGGAAGGCTCGGCCATGCGTGCCATCGAGGTAGGTGACCGTGGCGACCGGGCGGGCGTCACATTGGGCTGCGACGTCGAGCCACCGATGGCGCAGACGCCGGACGCGGTGGTCCACACCGCAGACAGGTGCACTTCGCCGAGCATGTCTGCGTCGTCGCCCTGGGGATCACGATCGACGGGGTCAAGGTGCCGCCGGCAATCGAGAAGGCTCGACCGAGAACGCCACCCTGGTCACGTCGCTGATCGTCGGGCTGTGGGAACGGGCCTCGACGTCACCAAGCCGTGTTGGCCGTGCTGGACGGGTCCAAGGCCCTGGCCCGGGCCGTCCTGGACCTGTTCGACCACCCGGTGATCGCTCGGTGTCACTCCCACAAGATCAGGATGTCCTTGCCCTACCCCGACCACGCCGTCGGTCCATAGCGCGGGCCGGGGCCTGTACGGCGGTGCGGCAGGGGGCCGCATCTCCACACGGACATCCGCGGCTGGACGCTCGCGGACATGGTCGACGACGAGGGCTACCAGTGGCTGCTCACTGCGGCCCGTACGGAGCTGGGGCGGTTCACCGATGCAGCCGTCCGCTTCCCGGTGCGGGCTCTCATCGCCACCCGGCGTCATCGCGAACTGACGCCGGATCGGACGGTGGCGAAGGTCGGCCGGACAGCGCCGACGGTCGGCCGCACGGTCGCGGCGTCGTTCAGTGACAACCAATGATGGGCGATCATGATGATGGTGGGCAGGTTGGTATTTGCAGCGGGGATGTCGGGCATGATCGATGCGTCGACCACGCAGAGTCCGGCCACCCCGTGGACGCGGCCGTGCGGGTCCCTCCCGGCCTCCGGCCACCGCGACCACGTGCTCACGGTGCTCCGCGCCGAAGGTCCCGCTGGGCGCCGGGCCGCGTAGCACGTCGGAGTCCTCACCCACCGGGAACGGCAGATCGCCGTCCTGGCCGCACACGGCCGGGACACCCACGAGATCGCCACCAACTGCACATCTCATCACGCAACGTGGAGACCCACCTCGGGCGCGTCTACCACAAGTTGGGAATCGACGGCCGGCACGAACTCCCCGACGCTCTCGACAACTACCTGACCTCGTCAGCTACCTGACCTCCGAGCGCTACCTGACCTCCGAGAGCTACCCGACGTCCGAGAGCTACCCGACGTCCGGGAGCAGCCGGGGTCGACCGGCTTCCCGTCCGCGGATGGGGCGGGCAGGATGCCAGGATGCGCGGTTCGTCTCCGACACCGTGGGCCTTCAACCCAGTCAAGCTCGCCACCCACGAGTGCGACGCCTGGGTGGGTTACTACCGCCGCGACTGGCGGCTCGTGCTGACCGCCGCGGTCGGCATGGTGCGGGAGGGCTTCGGAATGAGCTGGCCGCGGACGCTGCGGGGCGCCTGGCTCGTGCTGCGCGCCAACCAGGCATGGGCCCCCTACCCTGACAACGACCCGGACGCCGCGCGGGCCTTCATGCGGCGGTTCTACGCCCTGGTCGTCCGCTCGCACCACCTGCCGATCGATCCCACGGTGGCGGCCCAACTGGAGGTTGACTGGTGGCGCGAGCATCGGATCCTGCAGCGGGAACGGACCGACGACGACGAGGCGGCCCTGACCGCCGCCCTGACCGAGCTGTACGCCTACGTCTACGACCGTCACACCGACGACGTCCAGCGCGCTGCCGTGCACCGGGCCCGCGCGATGAGGATCTCCGATGCGTGGGTTGCCGACGGCTGCAACCTCGCGGACCCTCAGCTCGTGCTGGAACGACGCGAACTGCTCGAGTCCTACACTCGGCTGCTGGACGCCGTCCGCACCATCTGACCTGCGGTTCGTCGCCACCCGGTACGGCCGAGGGGGCGCGCCGGCCAGACGCGGTGACCGCAGTCAGGCGGCCTCCCGTTCATCGCCAGCCCGGGGACTCGTCGTCGTCCTGGTTGGTCAGGACCGCCAGGGCCAGGCAGGCCGGGCATGTCCCGTCCCGCCACGCGACAGGTGCGGTGCGACGCCGTCGACGCAGGAGGACCGCGACGGCGGCCAGGGTCACCACCACGGCGACCAGGGCCAGCCGCCCGGCGGGAGAGCCCAGCGCCGCGGCCACGGGTGCGGCCACCGACAGGCCGATCAGCAGGTGCGCCTGTAAGAAGAGCGTCGACCCGAGGACGAGGGCCGGTAGGGACCGCCGCGCGGGGACGCCGGCGGTGGCCGCGGCCAGCACGGTGACAGTCCGCAGACCGGGGACGGCGCGACCGATCACGAGCGCGGGCAGGCCGCGACGTGTGACCCGCTCCCGGATCCGCCCCAGCCGCACGGGCGACAGCCCCACCCGCGGACCGAACCGGGCCACCGTAGCTCCGCCCGGGCCCCGCAAGGCGCTCAACAGAGTTGTGGTGCCGAGCACCGCGACCACCTCGACACCCCCTGCTGCCACCCACACATTCAGAGAGCCGTTCCCGACAGCCACCCCGAGCGCGATCATCGCGAGATCGACGGGCACCGGCACCGGGACCCCGGCCTCACACGCAAGGATGACCAGGAAGGCCGCCCACGTCCCCAGAGGCGCGCCACCGGACTGGTCGACGACGGACGACGCATGCCCGCTGGCCAGGCCCCGGGACAGCGCCCTCGTCCCTGGCATGACCTGTGGGTTGGGCGCGCTGAGCAGGTGCACGGCCAGCTCCCTGATGGCGACAGGGGTGTCCGGACGAGGATCCCTCAGCGCCGAAATGTCGGCCATCCGACGCGGAACCGTGGTACCGGTCAGCAGCGAGCTCGCGCCCCTCGCCCTGGCGCTGGGGCATCGCGCCGCCGTCCGTGCGTCGGTCCGGCCCGTTGCCCGGCAGGCCACCTCAGGGGCCGCCACGGCGAGGAAGACCTTCGCGCAGGCCCACCGTGTCGCACGACTCCTGCAGCCAGCCCCGCAACTCCTCGTCCAGGTCCGAGGCCGTGCGCACGCGCACCTCATGGGAACGCCAGCGTGGCCCGTAGTCCACCGTGCGGACCACCCGTGGGGACGCCAGCCAGCGGTGCAGGGCGAACCGGACGACGAACCCCCGCGAGCGCGGCTCCAGCCCGGCGAACCGCACCCGTGCCACGGCCACCAGCCGGGTCTTCTGCGGAAGGACCTGGACGTCGCCCAGGCAGTGCAGCATGACAACGACGGCGCGGGCGAGGTCGAGGGGACGACCGAGCGAACAGGTCCTCCACAGTGGAGCTGTCGCACGAATGCCACAGGTGCCGGGTGACCAGCCGAGCCTCGCACCGCGGACACTCCCAGACCCCCGACGCCCCTGCCGATACCGCCGCAGACTCCATGGCCACCCTGCCGCCCCAGCCACCCTAGGCCGTCCGCGTCAGACCGGGCAGAGTCGGGCTCGCGCAGCGACGGGTCGGCGCCGAGACGTTCGCGGGCCCGGGCATGATCGATGAGTCGATGGTGAACGCGCCGTTCTTCAGCCCATCGGCGCGGGCCGCGTTCACGGGGTCACCTACTGCCTCACGGCGCCGGTCACCGCTCCGGTTCTCGGGCGTTCTCGGCCGGTGGTCGGGGGCATCTCCGGCCCTGGCGGACAGCGCCGTGGCGGTGGACCCTTGGCCAGTGACGCGGTCCATCGATGCCGATTACCTCGTGGTGGGAGCCGGCGCCATGGGAACGGCCTTCACCGACGCCCTGACCGACCACGCCGACGTTCGCGTGGCGCTGGTCGACCGTCGCCACAGCGCTGGCGGACACTGGCTCGAGGCGTACCCCTTCGTGCGCCTGCATCAGGCGTCAGCCTTCTACGGCGTCGCGTCGACGCTGCTCGGCGGCGGCCAGGTGCAGCAGCGCGGACCTGAGGCGGGCCTGCACGAGCGTGCCCGCCAGTCGCAGATCTGCGCCTATTACGCCGGGGTGCTCGACCGGATGTTGGAGTCGGGCAAGGTCGAGTTCTTCCCGAACTGCGAATACGTCGATGGCCGCACGTTTGTCTCACTCATCTCCGGTGAGCGGTTCGAGGCCCGGGAGCGATGTCGGATCGTTGACGCCCGCTACCTGGCCCCCAGCATTCCCGCGGAGAAGCCGGCCCCGTTCGGCGTCGCGGACGACGCTCGGATGGTGCCGGTCAACGAGCTCGCGCGACTGGCGGAACCGCCGAGCCGGTACGTCGTCGCCGGGTCGGGCAAGACAGCGACCGACGCGTGCGTCTGGCTGCTCTCGCGTGGTGTGGACCCCGACGCGATCTGCTGGGTGCGCCCCCGCGAACCCTGGATGCTGAACCGGGCCGTCGTCCAACCCGACCCCGCGATCTTCCTCGGCATGGTCGCCGACACCATGCAGGCCGCCGAGGAGGCCACCACGCTCGAAGACCTGTTCCTCCGGTTGGAGGACGCCGGCATCATGCTGCGCATCGACCGCAGCGTTAGACCGACGATGGCCAAGACGCCGACCCTGGCCACGTGGGAGCTGCAGCGGCTCCGCACGATCGAGAACGTGGTACGACGCGGGCACATCCGCACCGTCGACCGCGGCAAGCTCACGTTCGCCGACGGATCTGTCGCCGTCGCCGACGACGCGCTCGTCGTTCACTGCGCGGCGGACGGCCTGAAGTACCCACCGCTCGTCCCCGTCTGGCGCCCCGAGGCGATCACGTTGCAGCCGATCAGAGCCGGCTTCCCCTGCTTCGGCGCGGCACTCGTGGGGTACGTCGAGGCGACCCGCGACGACGACGCAGAGAAGAACCGGCTCTGCCCACCGTCGCCCTACGGCAACTCGATGAGGCAGTGGGCGAGCATGACCGTCCTCGGCGCACGGGCCGCCATGTCGTTCTCGGCCGAGCCAGACATCAAGGAGTGGTCGGACCGGGTGGCGCTCAACCCGGCAGGGATCCCGCCCGGACATCCCCGATCAGCAGCCTTGGACGACGCACGCCAACGCCTGGCGAGCCACACGCGCACCGGGCTGGCCAGGCTTGCCGAGTTGATGTGACTCAGCCGGCGCCGTCCTGGTGGCGCCAAGCAGACGATGAAGAACAACGGCGGCACCCCGAGCCGCGCGGCGCGGTCGAGCAGGAACCTACGCGGCCCCTTGCGCTCGAACGAGGGCACCCTGAACAGACCGGCGATCAGGAAGAACAACGGCATCACGAACAGGGCGGCGCCGATGACCGAGCCAAGGACGAGCGACCCGTTCGATACGCACCCCGCCGAAGGGATCTCATGTGGGCGTTCCCGGCCGCCGGGACCCGGCGCCGGGTGCCGACTCCAGCTCGGGCGGAGCGCGGGCGCTGCCGCGGGCTTCACCGTGGCGTCGGCCTGGCCGATGCAGGCGGGAACCCCCGCAAACGATCACGCGGTGGCCACAGGGGAGGTCCCCGCGAGGGATGCGAACCGGTGGATCTCGGCGGGGTGTGTTGCGCCGCCGAGGCGGCAGCCCAGTGTGGCGCTGATGTGGCTCAGCCCGCAGCTGCGACGGCACACGCTCGATGGCTGGGTGGCGCTGGTCACGGCCGGGGGTGTGGGCGCGCGCCTTTCGCTGTCCGAGTTCCGGCCGATCCAACTGCGAACCCGCTCGTCCAGAAGGACCCAGGCCACACACCGACGACCACGAGCAGCGGGTGCGCGTGCAGCCGGAGGCTGCGCACCTGGGAGCAGCCGTCCCCGTCCGGCAGCTGCCACCGCAATGGTTCGCCGGGGTGGACGCCGGCCGCGCGCTCGATCAACGCGGAAGCTCCGCCCAGGGACAGGTCTCGCAGTTGGCCGGACCACCAGTCGTCGCG
Source organism: uncultured Actinomycetota bacterium (assembly GCA_963750565.1). Classification (GTDB taxonomy): domain Bacteria; phylum Actinomycetota; class Actinomycetes; order Actinomycetales; family Kineosporiaceae; genus R-H-3. The sequence continues at coordinate 160,281 of CAVVRA010000008.1, forward strand.
GTCGGCGGGCTGAATCAGGATCTGATACTCGGTGGAGACCCGGACGTGCTCGCGTCGCGCCTGGCGGCTCAGCCATGCCGGGTGTTCCAGAGCCACCACGTCGTCGTGGACGCAAACCCGCGGAAAACGACCAGGACCGCGCGAACAGTCCCATGTCCTCGCTGCGGTATGAAGCGCTGATGTTCGCGGCGCGAGCCGTTGGTCGAGGTGGGACGCGCAACCCCAGCGCACTGGCTGGTCACCAGCGGACACACTCGCACGCAGACCGCGGCCGGCAAGCTCTCGAGGGCTCACGTTTCGCGGGCCAACGCGACGACCAGGACACCAGCCGTAGCGAGATCGATCGCACCGTTTCGCTGGCGCGCACCGTCCGTCGCGCGATCCGCAGCGTCTACGCCGACCTGGACGAGGTCGAGCTCGACGGCGGCCGCACCGACTGCCGGTTCAGCATGTCGCTCAGCCACGTCAGCGGCGTCCGCTCCCGCGTGCCTGCCAGCAAGCTGAACCACCTGGAGGATCGCGAGCTGCGGGCCTACGGCAGCGCCGGGTCCTACATGGCCCACGGCACCGACCTGCAGGCCCAGGCTCGCTTCGCCAGTCGCCGAGGGCGCAAGCTGGGGTTACGAGGCTCCGGACCGCTGGGGCACCCTGAACACCGCCGCCGGTTCGGTGCCTGTGCCCTCTGAACAGGGTGCCTACCAGGACTACTACACCCAGTTCGCGGCCGCGCTGCGTGGCGACGCGGACTTTCCGGTCCCCGCCGAACAGGCCGTCCCCCCGGAGGGCTGGACGCCGCGCGGACCAGCGCGGAACGAACAGCGTCGATCGAGCTGACGCGGGCCCGACCGGTCCCACCGCCAGATCCGCTGCCTCGGCAGCCACCTTGACGGGACGACCACGTGCAGAGGCGTGTCCGCGACTCGAGCGTGATGCACGGTCTTACCCGCTCGTCGAAGGGTCGACGTGGATCCACTGTGGTCACCGATCACGGTCAGTGGTCACCGTGGCGGAGGCCCAGACGCAAACCGCGAGCTGGGCAGTCAAGGGCGCTGGCGCCGCCGGCGTGTCTTGGCCCGTTGGGCGCCGGCTCCTGAATCGGCGGAGCAACGCGGCATGGCTGGGCGAGCGACACTCGCCGGGTGGCGATAGGACCGATACTGCATCGAGGCGGCCCCGCCCCCGTAGCGCGGAGTGCCACCGGCCCCACGAGGCCGACCTGCCGGCCCAGATCACCCGAAGAGGTCGTCGAGGGTGGTGGCGGCGCCGGCGTCGGTCAACGGCAGGGCATGGCCGTAGATCCGTAAGGTGGTGGAGGCGTCGCGGTGGCCGAGGCAGTGCTGGGCCTGCAACAGCTCGCCCCGCTCGACCAGGACCGTGGCCACGGTGTGTGCCGGAGCCGGTGCAGGGTCACCTCGGGGTGGCCGGCCCGGCGGGCCAGGTCAGCGAACCAGTGCCCGGCACTGCTGGTCCGCAGCCGGGTCGCGTGGTCGCCTCGACCGGAGAACAGCCACGGTCCGAACCGGTCAGCCGTCGCGCCCGCATCGTCGTCGGGTTCTGCGCAGGCCCGGCGGCGCCACGTGGTCGCGCTGTCGCGCCACAACTGGGCCGTGCTGGCGCCGAGGGTCAGTCGCCGGATGCGCCCGGTCTTGGTCGGGCCGACGACCTCGCATGACGTCGCCCGGCTGATCGTCAGGATGGCCACCCGCAGCTCCGACCCCCCGGCCGGCGCTCCCGCAGCGACCCCTGCCCACGCCCACGCTCGCCCATGCCCGACCGTAGCCGGGACCCCCGCAGACGACGAGCGCGCTCTGCGGCGCGGTACAGCGGGCAGCCCGACCGAGACCGGGGATCAACACGCCGCTGTCACGGCAGGCGACCGCAACGCCGCCGGGAGGCGGCGTCCCCACAGTCGTTGGGATGGTTGTTGCGATGACGATCGAAGCTCATGCACAGCCCAAGCATGGAACCGCCTGCGCTGCAGACGTTGTGCGCGCCCGAAGGGATTCGAACCCCTAGTAGCCTTCTGATCCGTATCGTCGCATCGTCGCACCCCATCCTGGGCGCAACAGGTGTCGAGGACAGCGGACGCCTCCAGAGCCTGCCGAATCCGCTACCGCCCGCCACACCCCGAAGGCGGGGGCTGGCTGCAGGGGCAGACGTGCCCCCTCCGCCTAGGGTGGCCGCTGTGCAGCTGATCGCCACCGACGCGCTGACCATGCGCTTCGGCCCCATCATCGCCCTGGACCGGCTGACGCTGGACGTCGAGCCGGGCGTCGTGGGCCTCGTCGGCGCCAACGGTGCGGGCAAGTCGACGCTGATCAAGATCCTCCTCGGCCTGCTGCCCGCCACCGAGGGCCACGCCGAGGTCCTGGGTCTCGACGTCCGGCGCGACGGCGAGGCCATCCGCGAGCGCGTCGGCTACATGCCCGAGCACGACTGCCTGCCCGCCGACATCAGCGCCACCGAGTTCGTCGTCCACATGGCCCGCATGTCCGGCCTGCCGGCCACCGCCGCCCGCGAACGCACCGCCGACACGCTGCGCCACGTCGGCCTCTACGAGGAGCGCTACCGCGCCGATCGGCGGCTACTCCACCGGCATGCGGCAGCGGGTCAAGCTGGCCCAGGCGCTCGTCCACGACCCGCGGCTGGTGCTGCTCGACGAGCCGACCAACGGCCTCGACCCCGCCGGGCGGGACGAGATGCTCGGCCTCATCCGCCGCGTCGGCGCGGAGTTCGGCATCTCGGTGCTCGTGACGTCGCACCTTCTCGGCGAGCTGGAGCGCATCAGCGACCACGTCGTCGTCATCGACGGCGGCCGGCTGCTGCGCTCCTCCAGCACGGCGGACGTCACCGCCGTCAGCGGCGTCCTCCTCGTCGAGGTGGACGAGCCGACGCCCGCGCTGGTCGACCTGCTGCGGACGGCGGGCCTCGCCGTCCAGCCCGCCGGTCGGCTGCTGGAGGTCGAGCTGGACGGCGAGCGCACGTTCGACGTCGTGCGGGATGCCGTGGCGCACCTCGGCCTCGGCCTGGTCCGCATGGAGCGGCGCCGGCACCGCATGGCCGAGCTCTTCGAGACCCCCCGGCCGGAGGCCCGCCATGTCGACGTCCGCTGACGGCGCCGTCGTGCAGCCCGCGGCCGGGGTCATCCACGACATCGGCTACCGGCACTACGACGACAGCCGGCTCGGCCGCTCGGCCGTCGTCCGCGCCCTGTACGTCGACAGCCTGCGCGGCGCCTTCGGCCTCGGCCGGTCGGCCAAGAGCAAGGTGATGCCGTTCCTGCTGCTCGCGGTCATCTGCGTACCCGCCCTGGTGGTCGCCATCGCCCTGAACGTGACGCCGCAGGATGAGTTCCCCTTCGACCTCACCTCCTACGCCTTCTTCGTCTACATCCCTCTTTCGCTCTACGTCGCGGGCCAGGCACCGGCGAGCGTGAGCCGCGACCTGCGCTTCCGGGTGGTCTCCCTCTACTTCTCCCGGCCGCTGCGCCGGGGCGACTACGTGGCCGCCAAGTACGCGGCCATGGCCACCGCGGTGTTCGCCATCCTCACCGTGCCACTCCTGCTGCTGACGGCGGGTGGCCTGCTCGCGAGCTTCCCGGCCGGCGACACGCTGCGCCAGCTCGGCCAGGCGCTGGTCGGCGCGGCTGTCACCGCCCCGGTGCTCGGCGGCATCGGCCTGCTCATCGCGTCGGTGACGCCGCGGCGCGGCCTGGGCGTGGCCGCCGTCATCGCCGTTCTTCGTGGTCATCACCGGCATCCAGAACGCCATGCAGGGCCTGGCCGTCTCGCAGGGCCGCGACGACCTCGCGACCTGGACGACGCTCATCTCCCCGATCGCCCTTGTGGACACCCTGATGGCGTGGCTGTTCGGCACCGCGTCGACGGCGGAGGTGACGGTGCCGGACGGCGCGCAGGGACTGGTCTGGCTGGCCTGCGCCGCGGCGCTCGATCGCCGTCCCGTACCTGCTGCTGCTCGCCCGCTACCGCAAGGTGTCCGTCTCGTGAGGGCCGCATCGTGAGCACGATCGTCATCGACCAGGTGTCGCGCTGGTACGGCAACGTGGTCGCCGTCAACGACGTCACGCATGACCATCGGCCCCGGCGTCACCGGCCTGCTCGGTCCCAACGGCGCCGGCAAGTCCACGCTGATCTCGATGATGGCGGGCTTCCTCGCCCCCTCCTCCGGCACGCGTGACGCTCGACGGCGAGCCCGATCTGGCGCAACGAGCAGATCTACCGCCGGGTCGGCCTGGTGCCCGAGCGCGAGGGCATGTACGACGTCGTCACCGGCCGCCAGCTCGTGCTCGCCAACGCCGAGCTGCACCGGCTCCCCGACCCGGACGCCGCGGCTCGGCGGGCCCTCGAGACGGTCGAGATGGAGTCGGCGCAGGACCGCGACATCGTCGACCTACTCCAAGGGCATGAAGCAGCGCATCAAGATGGCCACCGCCGCTGGTGCACGACCCCGCGGTGCTGCTGCTCGACGAGCCGTTCAACGGCATGGACCCGCGGCAGCGCATGCACCTGATGGACCTGCTGCACCGCATGGGCGACGCAGGGCCGCACGGTGCTGTTCAGCTCGCACATCCTGGAGGAGGTCGAGCAGCTCGCCGGCGCGCATCGAGGTGATGGTCGCCGGGCGGCACGCGGCCTCCGGCGACTTCCGCGAGATCCGCCGGCTGATGACCGAGCGCCCGCACCAGTACACGATCCGCTCCAGCGACGACCGGGCCCTGGCCGCCGCGATCATCGCCGACGCCTCTGCCTCCGGCGTCGAGCTGCGCGCGGACACGGCCGGCCCGGCGTCGTCCCTGCACGTCCAGGCGCGCGACTGCGCCGCGTTCGTCCGCGCCCTGCCCCAGCTGGCGCACGCATCACGGCGTGCGCCTCTACGAGGTGTCGCCCGACCGACGAGTCGCTCGAGAGCGTGTTCTCCTACCTGGTGAACCGGTGAGGACGCTCCGATGAACGCCACCGTCGCCCAGCTCACCGCCCGGAGCCTGCTCGGCCGGCGCCGCGCGCTGCTGCTGCTCGCTCTGCCCGTCGTGCTCGTCGGCATCGCCGTCGTCGTGCGCGCTCGTGGCCGGCACGGACGACGGGACGGCGCTGGGCTTGGTCGGCGGGTTCGGGCTCGGCACGATCGTCCCCCTCGTCGCCCTGCTGGCCGGCACGGGAGCGATCGGGCCCGAGATCGACGACGGCTCGATCGTCTACCTGCTCTCCAAGCCGATCAGCCGCTTCACGATCGTGCTCAGCAAGCTGGCGGTGGCGATCGCCGTGGCGCTGGTCTTCGGCGCCGTCCCTGTGGCCGTGGCCACGCGGGTGCTGGCCGCATCGCCCGAGGTGCTCCTCATCCCCCTGCTCGTCGGCGCCGCCGCAGCCTGCGTGGCGTACGCAGCGCTGTTCCTCTGCCTCGCCGTCCTCACCCGCAACGCCGTGATCGTCGGCCTGCTCTACGCGGTTGTGTGGGAGACGACGATCGCCGGCTACGTGGCCGGCGCCCAGAACCTCTCGGTGCGGCAGTGGTCGCTGGCCCTCACCGAGCGCCTGCTGGGCGGGGACATCGCCGCCCGGCTCGGCGTCAGCGCGGCGGTCGGAGCCACCACAGGCGCCATGCTGCTCGTCGTCGTCACCGTCGCCGCCACGTACCTCGCCGGCCGCCGACTGCGGACCCTGCACCTGACGTCGGCGGAGTAGCCCCGGCTCCGGCGAAGGAGCCCCGGGCGGACCTCGCGTGTCCGCCGTCGTCCGCTCCCGACGGCTGCATCGATGTCACGATCGGTAAACGCTTTCATTCCTGAAGGACAGGGGCCGGGTCAACCCTGTTGGTGACCCTTCTGCCCGGTCTTCTTGGTGGTGCTCGGCGGCTTGTGGCGTGCGTCGGTAGGGGTCCGGGGTCAAGGCTCGCGCGGAGCGCGACCGCGCAGGGCTTCCTCGCGCCGTTCGTCGTCGTCCGGGCCGGGATGTCGGTGTCTCCGACCGCCGTCCTCGCCGGCGCGGGGGCGGTGGCAGTGCGGCAGTGCTCCTGCTGGCCAAGGTCGCGCCGAAGGCACTCGCCTCGGCGGTCGCCCTGCGTATGGTCGGCATGAACGCTTCCCGAGCCGGGGCCTGCGACCTGATGAGCACCGGGCTGACGTTCGGCACCGTGATCAACCTCGCGGCGCTGCAGGCCGGGCTGGTCGACACCGCACAGTTCTCCGTGCTGGCGGCGGTCGTCCTCGTGTCCGCGACCTCGACCCATCCCGGCGGCCGGAACCGCTCCCCGGCCGTCGCGACGAGCCGCCCGCCGCGACGGATGCCGAGGTACGTCCCCAGCAGGTGCGTCCGGGGCAGGAACGGGCCCGGCTGGGTGCGTGCCACGAGGTCGAGCATCTCCAGCATGTCCGCGTCGCCGAGCCGCACCGCCTCGACGTCCGGCTCGGTCCGCAGGGACGTCGCGACGAATGGACCCCTTCCCCGCGCTCCACGACCTGCCAGCGGTCCGGGGCGTCGACGATTGGTCCGGTGACGACGGCCTCCCCCGCCGCGCCGACGAGCCACGCGAGGTCGTCCCACGCTTGCGGGTCCGCCAGGTCGCTCAACGCCGAGAAGGGCGAGACGTCCGCGGGCGAGCGGCCCGCCCGTGCCGGACGGCGAGCTGCGCCGGCGGCCCGGCCAGGGTCGCCCACGCGGCGACGTCCAGCACCGGGTCGCCCACCGACGAGTCGGGCAGGATCCCGTGCAGCACAGGGGTGGACGGCTTCCTGCGGCCGCGACCGCGGTGCAGCTCCTGCAGGACGCACTTGCCGCACCGCGGGTCGCGGCCGGCCAGGTCATCACCTGGAGCACCCCACCGCGCCGGAGGGTTGCCGGTCAGCCAGCCAGGGCTTGACGCTGATGCTCTTGACCCGAGAGCCACCGCAGGCAGTCGAACCTCGTCCTGACAAGAATGGTGCTGAATTCGCCCCTGAGCCGGGTGACGAGTCGAGTTCTCTCCGCGTGCAGCCGCACCGCCGACGCTTCCCACCCGACTCAGATGACCCGGGCCACGCCGTCGCGCCCATCGACAGACGTCCGGGCGTCCCGACGAGCATCCACTCGCTGCGAAAGTTCTCGCCCAGGAGGCGCCCATGGACCACATGCCCGCCTCGACCCACGTCTGCGCAGGCCGGCGAGGCGACGGATTCACGACCAGTGTCAGCTTTCACGCGGACGGCCCAGTCAGCCGCTCAACGGGTTCAGCCCCGACCGGCTTGAGCCCGGGATGCCAAGGAGCCTGCGGGCCCGACCGACGCAAGGGCCGCCTATTCGACGAGCGCGCGGATGTCGTCGGCGCTCAATGCGGACGACGCGAAGTCGCCGCCGTCGAGGACGCTGGTGAACAGGTCCGCCTTGGCGGCCTTGAGCGCCATCACCTTCTCCTCGATGGTGTCCTTCGCGACGAGGCGGTAGACCATGACGTTGCGGGTCTGGCCGATGCGGTGCGTCCGGTCGACGGCCTGGTTCTCGGTGGCCGGGTTCCACCACGGGTCGAGCATGATGCAGTAGTCGGCCTCGGTCAGGGTCAGGCCGGTGCCACCGGCCTTGAGGCTGATCAGGAAGACCGGGGCCCGCCCGTCCCGGAACCGCTGGATCACCTCGGCCCGGCGTCGGGTCTTGCCGTCGAGGTAGAGGGTCGCCACCCCGGCGGCCTCGAGACGGTCCCGCGCGCCGGTCAAGAACCGGGTGAACTGGCTGAAGACGAGCACCCGGTGGCCTTCGGCGACGACGTCGTCGACGAGCTCGGTCAGCACGTCGAGCTTGGTGGCAGGGACGGCGCTGCGCGTCGGGTCGACGAGCCGGACGTCGAGGGCCGCCTGCCGCAGCACCGTGAGCGACTTGAGGATCTCGAACCTGTTCTGCTGCAGATCCTCGACGAGACCGAGGACCTTGCGGCGCTCGCGTTGCAGGTAGGTCTGGTAAGCCGCCCGGTGCTTCGGTGCGAGCTCCACCTCGAGGATCTGCTCCTGCTTGGCGGGGAGCTCGGGGGCGACCTGCTCCTTGGTCCGGCGCAGCATCAGCGGACTGATCCGACGCCGGAGCAGGGCGAGCCGGTCGACGTCCCGTTCGCGTTCGACGGGGGTGCGGTAGAAGTCGGTGAACCGGGCCGGGGTCGACAGCAACCCCGGTGCGGCGATCGAGAGCAGTGCCCAGAGCTCGAGCAGGTTGTTCTCCAGCGGGGTTCCGGTGATCGCGAGCTTGAACGGCGCACGCAGGGTGCGGGCACACTGGTAGCCGCGGCTGGTGTGGTTCTTCACGGTCTGGGCCTCGTCGAGCACCAGGCCGGCCCAGTCGAGCGCCGTGTACTGGTCGTGCTCGATCCGGAAGAGCGCGTACGAGGTCACCACGACGTCGGCACCGGCCGCGAGGTCGCCGATCTTCGCTCCACCCCGCCGCGCCGCAGTCTCCGCGACGGTCGCCACGCGCAGGTCGGGCGCGAACTGCGCGGCCTCGCGGGCCCAGTTCCCCACCACACTGGTCGGGGCGACCACCAGGAAGGGCACCGCGGCGCGGCCGCTCTCCCGCAGATGGCAGAACAGCGCGAGCGTCTGCACAGTCTTGCCCAGACCCATGTCGTCGGCCAGGACGCCCCCGAGGCCGTTGTCGTACAGCGTGGCCAGCCAGCCGAAGCCGGCGCGCTGGTAGGGCCGCAGGGTCGCGGCCAGCCCGGCGGGTGGCTCGTGGTCGACGACGGTGGGGGCGGCCGCGACGGCGCGGGCCACCGCGAGCCACTCCTGGGCCTGCCCGGCCACGATGCCGAGTCGTTCGAGCTCGGCCCATGCGTCAGCCTGGTAGCGGCTGAGCCGGACGCCGTGCTCGGGCCCATCGTTGAGCGCCCGGGACTCCTCGATCAGCCGGGCCAGGTCGGCGAACCGTCCGTCGTCGAGCGCGAAGTACACCCCGCTGGGCAGGACGAGGTGGCTGTCGCCGTGCGCGAGCGCGGAGAACAGCAACGGGAACGGCACCCGCTCGCCGTCCACCTCGACCGTGACGGCGAGGTCGAACCAATCGTGGTCGGGCTGCTCGACCGGGCGGAACGTGACCTCCGGGGCCGACTCCGCGGGCCGCAACCGCGGCCGTTCACCGTCGATCACCACGTCGACGTCGTCGCGGGTCTCGAGCGCCGGGAGCATCTCGGTGACCAGCCGGACGGCGTCCAGACCACGGACGGCGACGTCTCCGGGCAGTTGCCCCGACGCCGCGCCCGACCGTTCCGGTACCGGCTGCCCGGCCGCGGTGATCGCGGACCACTCGGCGAGTACCGGTCGGACGGCGTCCAGGGCGTGCAGGCGGGCGACCGGGTCGACCGGGCCCGGCGTCTGCGCCCAGCTCCACCGGGCCGCGAAGGTCCCGGCGTCGAGCGGGGCGACGGTGAGCCGGACCCGCGGCGGGGCCGGGCGCAGGTCAGGGACGTCCCCGAGGGTCCGGACCGTCACCCCGCGGGCCAGCCGCGGCAACGTGTTGCGCAGGAACGGTTCGGCCTGCTCGGCGGGGACGTCGGCACCGAGCGTTGCCAGAGCCGGTAGCCGCCCGACGAGCGGGGCCGGCACCGGCGCCAGATGCAGCACCTGCTCTGGCCGGCCGCGACCGTCGGTGGCTGCGTCCCACCAGGCGACAGCCCGCGCGGGCGACCCGACGTCGGTGGCGGTCACGGGCACCGGGGCACCGTCCTCGGTGACGACGGCGCCGGAGAGCCGGACACCGGCGGCCGTGCCGTGCACGAGCAGGGTCGCCGACACGGCATCGTGCATCACGACCCGAACGCCGGAGCGGCCCGCCCGGACGAACGGCATCCCGGCGTCCCGGAGCTCGCAGAGCAGGTCCCAGATTCGACGGCTCGCCACGTCCGCGAGGTCGATCGGGCCGCTGCCGTAGGCGTACCGAGAGTCGCCCACGGTAAGTGCGAGCAGCTCGGCCAGCAGCTGGCGTTGCCGTCGGGCCGCCGGGCCGTCCCCGGCACGCCGGTACCCGACGACGCCCCAGGTGACACCGGTCCGCGACCACGCGCCGCTCGCCGTCCGGACGACCGGGTGCGCCGGGAGTCGCAGGGGGCGGCCGACCTCGGCCGGCTGGAGGTCGACCTGGAGACCGAGCCCTGCGCCGCCGGACGTGCCGTCCCACCCGGGCGCGCAGGCCACAGCCTCACCGACCGGGTCGGCGACGCCGGGCGGGTCGTCGAGCAGTGCGTCGAGCGCCGTGGCCCATGCCTGCGCGGGTGCCGGTCGGGCCGGGGCACCCGCTGCCGCAGGAGACAGGAGCACCGCGACGACGTGACCGCACGGCTCCGGCGCGTCGCAGGTGCAGCGCCCGACCGCCCGGGGCGGGTCACCGGCCTCGAGTGCCGCATCGACGACGATGTGCGTCGTCAGGGCGTCGCGGACCCGGCCGACGAAGACGCCCTCGGAGGTGGAGGCTGCGTCCGCGACGGCCCCAGCGGCGAGCATCCGCAGGCCCGCCACGGTGAGCCTCGTCCCCACCGCGGCCCGGACCAGCAGGCCACGTTCTTCCAGCTCGATCTGGGCCATACCCTACCCGTCCCGTTCGCTCGGTCGTCCGGCCGACGGTAGCCGACCCAGGAGCCGGCGGTGGGCAGTCCCCGGATCCGGCCGACCACGCGACGTCCCACCCACACCCACGGCACCAAGGGCACGGCGCGGCGGATCCGGACGGCACGAACGGGACGGTACTGCGGGGCGACCTCAGGTGCACTCGGTCGGTGAGGTGGCACGGCCCTCGGCTCCGGGCTGCACGACTTACTGCCGGCGCCGGCAGGCAGGGTCACGGCAACGACCGCACGGCGGCAGGCGTCGTCCCAAGACCGAAAGGCCGGCGAAGCCGCCAGAGCGCAGAAGCTGCAGGCGCTCCACGATCGCCTGGCCGAGCAGGCCGCGGCGCTGCGCATCGGCGAGGACTGGCAACGGCGGCTGGCCACCGCCGGGCTTCCACCACAACTCCACCGGCGGAGAAGGGGATTCGAAGTAGTCGACAAATAGCCCTCTGCCTCTGCGGGTCGGTTCACGGGCTATCGGGATGCGGTCGTTTCGAGCTGTGCCTGCCCTTGCCCGTGGACATGGCGCCGGCGGCGGTGGCACGTCGTGGTGTGAGTAGCAACGAGGACGACCACCGGCACGATGCGGGCCGACAAGCGGTCTGGATCTGCCCGACGTGCGGCGCCCGCTTGGTCAGCAGGAACCTCTGGCACAGTTGCGGCGAGTCGTCTCTCGAGGCTCTGTTCGCGGGCTCGACGCCGGACACGCTCGAACTGGCACGGCGGTACGTGGCGATGCTCCACTCGCTGGGCGACGTTCAGGTGATCCCGCAGAAGACGCGGCTTGTGGGAGTGGCAAAGGTCAGGTTCGCGGGTTTGGTTCCGCGGAAGCAGGGATTCGTGGCTAGCTTCGCCTTGCACCGCTGGCTGGACGGTCCACGAATCGTCAAGACGGTGGATTACGGCCCCAGATGGCGAGGGCACTTCGTGCGGATCCGATCCGAGGTCGACCTTGATGATCAGTTGAGGGAGTGGCTTCAGGAGTCCCACGACGTGGTGGGGCTGCAGACGGGCCTTCATCGAGTTCGGCCGCGAGACTCGGAGCACTCGGATCTGGAAGCATGATCGCCAGGTTCCTCGCTGGCGCGGGTTCGGCACGGGTTCTGGCATCCACCCGCCACATCCGGTGGCTCATCGCGGCGGGTTGACGGCGTGTTGCGTGGACAGACGCGGTCGGGTCCTGGGCGGGCGGTCGGGTTGGGTCAGAGTCCGAATCGGCTGCCGACGGAGCTTGGCCGGAAGGCGTCGGGCAGAGCAGCGGCGAGGGCGTGCTGGGCTTCCAGCCGGTGCAGTGTGCCGGCACGATCACGGCAGGGCCGATGTCGGACGGCCCCAGCAGCGCCGGCCGCCTGCCGCTGGCCGTTGCCGGTGGTGGCTGTGCTGGTCATCGCAGGACGTCGGACGCGCGGGTCTGCAGGGTGGTGGCCCCGAGGCAGGACCGGCGGGTAATGCCTCGGGCCGGCCGGGGAGCAGGAGCGGCAGCGCACTGATCGGGCCGGTCACGTCCTCGTACGCGCCATGGCGGACGTGGTGGAGGAGACGGACGGGTTCGACGTAGCGCCAAGCGCCACATCGGGCGAGAAATCCCAGCACTGGGCGATGAGGCACCATTGAGGCGCGCCGCTCGCACGTGGCGGTCGTCGCGGGAGGTGGTCAGGGGATGTCGGCAGCGCCCTCGGACGAGCTGGGCTCGGTGAGCCTGGTCGAGCTGGCGACCGAGCGGCTGCGCCACGAGATCCTCAGCGGCGCCCTTCCGCCGGGCGCCAGGTTGGTCGAGGAGCAGGTCCGCTCCCGGTTCAGGATCAGCCGCGCGCCGCTGCGCGAGGCTCTGCGCCACCTCGCCGAGCAGGGGCTGGTCGAGCATCTGCCGCGTCGCGGCGTCCGGGTCGCGTCCCTGTCCGACCGGGACGTCGAGGAGCTGTTCGACCTGCGGGACGTGCTTGAACGGCATGCAGTCCGGCTGGCCCTGCCCTTGAGAGGGCGGGACCTGGACGGCCTGCGGGCCGAGCTCAACCTGATCCGGGCAGCGGCCGACTCCGGCGACGACTTCGCCCGAGCCGAGGCGCACCGCCGCTTTCACGCAGAGGTGGTCGCGTTGGCCGGCCGCCGCCAGCTCTCGCTTGCCTACGCCCCGATCCTGGTCCGGCTGCAGCTGCACATGGCGGCCAACCTGCACCGGGAGGCGCAGGCGCGAGCGCCGATGGACGGGGTGCGGCGGCACGAGGCGCTGGTGACTGCGCTCGAGAGCGACGACGTTGACGTCACCCTCGATGCCCTGGCCCGGCACGGCTCGCGGGCGTTCCTGTGACCGCCTCGCCACTCGCGGCGAGCGGCCTCCTCGTTCTCGTCACGCAATCGTTACAGACCTGGACCAGTCCCGTTACTCATTCGGTCGACAGTCGACCGTATGCCCGTCGGGACGATCGCCGAGCTGTCGACCGCCTACGCGGACGGCGCGGCGAGCGTACGTGACGCCCTGGCCGACCTGCTCCGGCGGATCCGCGACCGCGGCGACGACGGGGTGTGGATCGACCGGGTGTCCGCCGAGGAGCTTCTGGCCGCAGGTGAGCGGCTCGACCGGTTGGCGGCCCGGAACCCGCGGGCGGCGGCCGGGCTGCCCCTGTTCGGCATCCCATTCGCAGTCAAGGGGAACATCGACGTCGCCGGGCTGCCGACGACGGCCGGCTGCCGGGCCTTCGCCTACCGGCCGGCTGTGGACGCCGCGGCCGTCCGGCGGCTCCGGTACGCCGGAGCAGTCCTGATCGGGACCACCACCCTCGACCAGTTCGCGACCGGCCTGGTCGGCACCCGCTCCCCGTACGGCGTCCCGGAGAACGCGGTGCTGCCCGGCCTTGTCCCGGGTGGGTCGAGCAGCGGGTCGGCGGTCGCCGTGGCCGCCGGGGTGGTCCCGTTCGCGCTGGGCACCGACACCGCGGGCTCGGGCCGGGTTCCGGCGGCGCTGAACGGCGTGGTCGGGCTCAAGCCGACCCGCGGGCTGGTCAGCACGGCCGGGGTCGTGCCCGCCTGCCGCTCCCTGGACTGCGTCAGCGTCTTCTCGCAGACCGTGGACGACGCCCGCCGGGTGTTCGAGGTGATCGCCGGGCCGGAGCCGGACGACCCGTGGAGCCGGACCCCGACGGCGCCGGCCCGCCCTTCGGTCGCCCTGGCCGACCTACGCGTGGCCTGGCCGGACATCGACGATCTCGACTTCTTCGGCGACGAGGCGATGCGCCGGGCCCACCTGCGGACCCGCGACGTCGTGGCCGCCCGCTGCGCCTCGCTGACCGTTGTTCCGTCGGCCCCGCTGCTCGAGGCCGGTACCCTGCTCTACCAGGGGCCCTGGGTCGCCGAGCGACTCGCCGACCTGCGCGAGGCGCTGGCCACCTGCGCCGACGACGTCCTGCCAATCACCCGCGCGATCATCGAAAGCGGGGCGTCGTTCACCGCGGTGGACGTTTTCCGGGCCCAGCACCGGCTCGCCGAGCTCGCCGCGCAGCTGCGGCGGTGGTGGGAGGTCGCCGATGTGCTGCTCCTGCCCACGGTCGGCACCACCTTCACCGTCGCTCAGGTGGCTGCGGAGCCCGTTGCACACAACGCGGCATTGGGCCGTTACACCCAGTTCACGAACCTGCTCGACCTCGCCGGGCTCGCCCTGCCAGCGGGGACAACGGACGACGGGCGCCCGGTGGGCATCAGCCTGTTCGGGCCGGCGTTCAGCGACCAGCTGCTCCTGGACACCGGCTGTGAGGTGCTCGGCGAGCATGCCCGCGCGCACCCGGACCGCCGCCGGCAGCGGCGCCGTGACCGTGGCCGTAGCCGGCAGGCACCTGTCCGGCGAGTCCCGCAACGGCGAGCTGGTCGCGCTCGGGTCCCGCCTGCTGGAGACGACGTACACGGCCGCTGAGTACCGTCTGCTGTCCCTTCCTCCGGCCGAGGACCCCCTGCCGGTGCTGGTGCGTGTCCCCGACGGCGGCGCGAAGGTCGAGGTGGAGCTGTGGGCTGTGCCCCGCGCCCGCCTCGCCGACCTGCTCCTCGGAGTACCGGCGCCCCTGGCATTCGGCCGGCTCACCCTCGGCGACGGCCGGGAGGTGGCCGGTTTCGTGGGCGAGGCCGTAGCGGCGCACCACCCGTCGGCTCTGGACGTCACCGGCACCGGTGGCTGGCGCTACCGGTCAGCCGCAGCATCCGCGTCGAGGCGGCCACAACCCGAACATACCCCGTCCAAGGAGGAGGAATGACGACCACGTCCGCCGTCGTCGCACCGCCACGGACCCGCATCGGCCCGGTCGCGGCGGTTCCGTACGCCTGGCCCTACGACGGCACGGTGCCCGTCGAGAACGTCGCCATGATGGCGATCGACTGGCAGGTCGACTTCTGCGGACCGGGCGGCTACGTGGACCGGATGGGTTACGACATCGCCCTGACCAGAGCGGGTCTGGAGCCGACCACCGAGCTGCTGGCGCATGCTCGCTCGCTCGGCATGCTGGTCATCCACACCCGCGAGGGTCACGACCCGGACCTGGCTGACCTGCCGGCGAACAAGCGGTTCCGGTCAGCGCTGATCGGCGCCGAGATCGGCTCAGTGGGCCCGGCCGGGCGGATCCTGGTCCGCGGCGAGCCGGGGTGGCAGATCGTCCCCGAGGTCGCTCCTGCACCCGGTGAGGTCATCGTCGACAAGCCGGGCAAGGGTGCGTTCTACGCCACCAACCTCGACCTCGTCCTGCGCGCGCGGTCGATCACGCACCTGATCCTCACCGGGATCACCACCGACGTATGCGTGCACACCACGATGCGTGAGGCCAACGACCGCGGGCTGGAATGCCTGATCTTGTCCGACTGCACCGGCGCCACCGACCCCGGTAACCACGCCGCGGCCCTGCACATGGTCACCATGCAGGGCGGCGTGTTCGGCTGCGTGGCGACCGCCCAGGACGTCATCGACGCAACGGAGGTCTTGTCATGAGCGCTACCACGACAGTCGACGCGCTGCCTTACCCGTTCGACCTGAGCCTGGCCGGCACCGCCCTGCTGGTGATCGACATGCAGCGGGACTTCCTGCTGCCGGGCGGTTTCGGGGAGAGCCTGGGCAACGACGTCTCCCAGCTGGCCGGCGTGGTCAGCGCCCTGGAGTCGGTCCTGCCCGCGGCCCGGGCGGCGGGGATGCTCGTCGTCCACACCCGCGAAGGGCATCTGCCGGACATGTCTGACTGCCCGCCGGCCAAGCTGCGCCGGGGCAAGCCCTCGTGCCGGATCGGTGACCCGGGGCCCTACGGCCGCATCCTGATCCGGGGCGAGTACGGGCACGACATCATCGACTCGCTCGCGCCACTGCCGGGCGAACCGGTCATCGACAAGCCCGGCAAGGGTGCCTTCTACGCCACCGACCTTGCCGACGTCCTGCACGAGAACGGGATACAGCGCCTGGTCGTCACCGGCGTGACGACCGAGGTGTGCGTCCACACCACCGTCCGGGAGGCCAACGACCGCGGCTACGACTGCCTGGTGCTGTCCGACTGCGTCGGCTCCTACTTCCCCGAGTTCCAGCGGGTGGGGCTGGAGATGGTCGCCGCCCAGGGCGGCATCTTCGGCTGGGTGGCGCCGTCCGCGGCGTTCCTGTCCGCCCTCGACACGTTCAGCCCGACCGAACCCGCGGAGTCGATGACGCTCCCGGGTCCCGCCTCGACCGCATCCGTTCCCTCCTGATCCGTTCCGGCCCGAGGAGACTGCCGTGTCCACCACTGACACTGTTCCAGACCCGACCCCTCCGCTCGACCCCGCGTCCGGAGCCGCCGCCCCCGTGAGAGTGCCCTACTGGGTCCGCGGCGACATGAACGCCTTCTTCGGCCTCGGCTTCAACGTCCTGGTCAACGTCCTGGTCCTGACCGGGCTGTGCATCGGCGTGGTCCAACTGCCGGCCGACGACGTCTTCGGCACGATCCTGCCCGCGCTCGGGGTCGCCCTGGTCCTCGGCAACCTCTACTACACCCTGCTCGCCCGGCGGCTTGCCCAGCGCGAGAACCGCACCAACGTCGCGGCTTTGCCCTACGGGCCGAGCGTGCCGCACATGTTCATCGTGGTCTTCGTCATCATGCTGCCGGTCTATCTGCAGACGAAGGACGCGGTCAGGGCCTGGCAGTCGGGAGTGGCCTGGGCGTTCATCATCGGCGTGATCGTGCTGCTCGGCGCGTTCGTCGGCCCGACGATCCGAAAGTACGCCCCTCGCGCGGCGCTGCTCGGCACCCTCGCCGGGATCTCGATCGCCTTCATCTCCATGCGCCCGGCGGCGCAGATGTGGGAGGCGGCCTGGATCGCACTGCCGGTCCTTGTGATCATCTTGGCTGGGTTCCTGGCCGGGGTCCGGCTGCCCGGCAACATCCCCATCGGCCTGGCTGCCCTACTGGTCGGGACCGCCATCGCCTGGATCGGGGGCTACATGTCCGCCCCGGACGTGTCGTCCGCCGCGCGCGACATCGCCATCGCCATCCCGGACCTGCGACTCGATTTGCTCATCGACGGCCTGCGTGACGTTGCGCCGCTGCTGGCCACCGCCATACCGCTCGGCGTGTACAACTTCACCGAGGCGATGACCAATGTGGAGAGCGCGGCCGCCTCCGGCGACAGCTACAACCTGCGTAGCGTACTGCTCGCGGACGGCGCGGGCGCCGTCGTCGGCTCGGCGTTCGGCTCGCCCTTCCCGCCGGCGGTGTACATCGGTCACCCGGGGTGGAAGGACGCCGGCGGCCGGTCGGGGTACTCGCTGGCCACGGGTGTCTTCATCGGCCTGATGTGCTTCCTCGGCCTGTTCGGGCTGCTCGGCACCCTGCTGCCGATGCCTGCCATCGTGCCGATCCTGCTGTACATCGGGCTGATGATCGGGGCGCAGGCGTTCCAGGCCGTCCCCCGGATCCATGCTGCCGCGGTGGTCGCCGCGCTGATCCCCAACATCGCCGCGTGGGCGACCGGGCTGATGGACAACGTCCTGGTCGCCGCCGGTACCAGCGCCACCAAGGTCGGCTACGACACCATCGCCGGCGCGGGGGTGGTCTACGAGGGGTTGAAGATCCTGGGCGAGGGGGCGATCCTGGCCGGTCTCGTACTAGGCGCCGTCGTCGCGTTCCTCATCGACCGCCGGTTCATCGCCGCCGCGGTGGCCTCCGGGACGGGCGCAGCGCTGTCCTGGATCGGCCTCATCCACGCTCCGCAGGTGGACTGGGGCGCGAACCCCCAGGTGGCCATCGGCTACGTCTTCGCCGCCCTGACCTGTCTGGCATTCGCCGCCCTGCGCCTGCCGCTGCGCGACACCAGCGGGGACGACGTGTTCGACCCCGAGGCCATGCCCGGCGCCCACGACGAGGCCGCACCGGTGGCGGCCGGGCCGCGGGCCGAGGGGAATGCGCCTGCCGGCTGAGGCAGTCGGCCTGGTTGGTACCACCCTGGCCAGGGGTCGTCTCGCAGGTGCGTGCAGCATCCAGCGCCTACGAGAGGGCCCGGGGGTGCTGCGTTCCGAATCTGGCCAGCGAGTTGAATCGATCGGGTAACTTGATCCAAGAAGGTGTCGGCCCCTTCGAGTGGAACCACTTGGCGGACAGGGCCGGCACGTCGCTGTCAGTTGATGAGCGTCCGGGCCGAGGGCGGCTCCAGCCAGTGAGGGCGCCCCACGGCACATCCGGATCGAGCAGAGTGGATCCCCGGTGTGTCCGGAGACTTCGATCTTCGGGAGGGTTGAAGTCAGTCAGGGAATGCGTCGAAGAGGGTATCCGCCGCAGCGGCGGGAGCGGGCGGTGCGGATGGTCGCCGAGATCCGCGGTGATCATGAGTCGGGGTGGGCGGCGATCGGTAGTGTCGCTGAGCTGCTCGGCGTGGCCTCCGCGGAGACGGTTCGGCAGTGGTTGCGCCGGGCCGAGGTCGATGCGGTGCCCGCACGGGGACGACGGATGAGGAGTTGGCCGAGGTCAAGAGGCTGCGGCGGGGGAACGCCGAGCTGCGGCCGCAAACGCGATCTTGAAGGTTCGCGGCCGAACTGGACTGGCCCAGTCACTGATCAGGGTCAGACGAGACCGTGATCGTAGGCGTAGGCGGTAGCTGCCGACCTCGAGGTGACCCCGAGCTTCGTGAAGATGTGGCTCACGTGGCTGGCGACGGTCTTCTCGCTGATGAAGAGGTCCTGACCGATGACCCGGTTGGTCTTGCCCCGAGCAAGGAGGAGCAGCACGTCGCGTTCCCGCTGGGTGAGCCCGTCGGGGAGGTCGGGGTCGGCTGCCTCGTCGACGAGCGCCGGCTCACCGGCCTCGCGGAAGGACGCGAGCGCAGCGTTGGCGGCGGCCGCCTCGAGGTCGGCGGTGCCCTCGTCGCCGAGCGCCCGGCACGCCTCGGCGATGAGCAGACGGGTGCGGGCGAGCTCGTCCCGAGCATTCAGCTCGTTGAACGCCTTGAACGCGACGCGCAGTTGAATGAGCGCGGCTGTGGCGTCGCCGTCGTGCAGGTGCACGGCACCTGCCCCGCGCGCCGCACATGCCTTGAGCATCGTGCTCCCGAACTCGATGCCGATCGCCCGCAGCTCGTCGTTGGCCAACCGCGCCGCCTCAAGGTCACCAGCGGCGAGCGCGATCACGGCGACCGCCGGCAGCAGCCGCGACCGGAGAACCTGACCCTCGTACTCGGCGAGGGCCCGCCGGATCATCGCGCTGGCGCCGGCGGTGTCGCCCTGGGCGAGGCGGAGCAGCGACAGGCCGGGCTGAGGCTCGTGCCCGAGCTGGTGGGCACGTCCGTAGGCCGCCTCGGCCTCGTCGAGCTCACCGAGGAGGCGGTGCAGGTCTGCCTCGAGGCACGTGGCTGCGCCCAGCGCCGACGGGACCGGCCCCGCGAGCCGATCACATGCGTGTCGGGCGTCGGTGAGCGCATCAGCCCACCGCCCCAACACGCGGAGCACCTCGGCGGAGTGGATGAAGCAGTGCCCTCGGTACAGCACGAGCTCCTGCTGGGTATCGCACCACTGCAACATCGAGGCGGTCCATGAGCGGCAACGCACGACATCGGACAGCTCGGCGCACGCGTCGATGACGGTGCAGTACGCGTTCCCTGCTACGACCGTGGACAGCTCTCCGGCCTCGATCGACACCATCGCCTCGTCGAGCAGCGCCATCCCGTCGGCGACATCGCCGAGGTAGATCGTCATCCGGCCCTGGCCGATGCGGGCGAGGGTGAGGAGCTCGCGGTTGGCAAACCGAGCGCCGAGCTTGCGCGCCCGCTCGAAGTGCTCGAGGGCGTGCGCGATGTCGCCGGCTTCGAACAGCGCGCCCATCGCGAGCGCATGCTCGAGGTAGCCCTGCTCGACGCAGTCGATATTCGCCTCCTCCAACAGCCGCGCCGTGCGGTCGACCCACCCCCGGCATCGCGGCAGGTCGCCCTTGAACCCGAGGCACTCCGCCAGCCGCATCCCGAAGTGCGCGGCGCGGTGGATCGTGCCCTCGTCGATGCACCGCTGGTGGGCGCCCACCCACAGAGCGAAGCCGTCCTCGTCGTGCCCCGTGAGGTACGAAGCCGTGGCGAAGGCATCGAGGTCGTCGATCTCGAGGTCGTCGACCGGCAGCTTGGCGAACTCGCGCCGGGCGTCTCCCCAGCGCTGGTCGGCATACGCGGCCCGGGCGTCCGCAAGCGCGCGCTCCATGCCGACAGTCTCCTCGATCGGCGTCGATCAGGCGAAGAACGCCTCGGCGGTCTCGGGGAACACCCCGAAGAACATCCACATCTCGACGATCCGGTCGCCATCGAAGCGGTAGACGAAGGCATCCCGCGACTCCATGGTCTTGCCGTTGCGCTGGAGCGTGGCGTACTCCCACTCGGCGGCCCAGCCGTCGGCGCCGATGCAGAACTGCTGGTCGAGGTCGACTTGGCCCTGCGTCAGCTCGACCAGGGAGCCGATTGCCTCGAGCAGACCGCCGACGCCCGTGTGGTCGCCCGCAGGCGGGACCGGTCCCCGCATGTGGAGCACGAAGTCATCGGCGACGATCTTCGCCAGCGCGTCGTGGTCCTGTTCGATGATCGCCGCCGTCATCGCGTTCACGGTGGCCACGTTCGGGTGCTCGCTCATCAATCCTCCATGAGGTTGGTGCGGTGCATCGGACCGTACGAAGCCAGCTGGCCCGGGTGCATCGGGCGAACCACCGAATGTCCGCCGAGGCACATCAGTCGTTCTGCTGAGGCGTCGACCGGGAACGACACACGATTCATCCGATGTGCGGTCGTGGCTCGGCTTCATATGGTCGCCTCGAGGCCATCGCAGCGAAGGAGACCCAGATGAGCGACCTCGACACGACCGTCCTCTCCGATGCCCAGGCCCAAGAGCTCAGCGAGCGGTTGGCGGACGTGTTCCGCACCGCCGACGTCGGTGACGTGTTCACCGACGACGTGTTCCTCGACGGGCATCCGCCGCTCTGGCGGTTTCAACTCGAGGGGGAGGACGCTGTCGCCGCCTGGCTGAAGGGTTACTCACCCGACGGCGTCGAGACCACCGTCGCCCGCACCGTCCCGACCGTGACCGGGTTCGTCACCGAACTGCTCGGTCGCCATGAGGAGGACGGCGAGCTCGTCACCGATCGCAAGATCCTGCTGTGCGAGGTCCGCGCCGGCCGCATCTCCGAGATGACCATCTACTGCAGCGGCGACTGGGACGCGGACCTGCGCGCCCGTCATGCCGCCGAGACCACGCTGGTCCGGCCGTGAGCACTGCCCGCGACGACATGCTCGCCGACCTCAACGTCGACCGGCGCATCGTCGAGGTCGACGGCATCGCCACCAGCATCATCACCAGCGGCACGGGTCGTCCGCTCGTCCTGCTCCACGGCGGCATCGAGTGCGGCGGCGCCATGTGGGCACCGGTCATCACCCCGCTCGCGGCCGAACACCACGTGATCGCCCCCGACGTGCCCGGCCTCGGTGAGTCCTCTCCCGCCGATCGCCTCGACCTCGGGACGTTCTCGTCGTGGTTCCTCGGGCTGCTGGACGCGCTCGATCTCGAGCGCCCGGCCGTCGCGGCGCACTCGCTCCTCGGATCGCTCATGGCCCGGTTCGCCTCGCACCACAACGACGTGCTCGGCCGCCTCGTCGTCTACGGCGCGCCGGCGGTCGGTCCGTACCGGATGCCGTGGAGGCTGCGCTACGTCGCCATACGGTTCGCGATCCGACCGACCGAGGTCAACGCCGAACGCTTCGATCGCTTCGCGCTCCTCGACGTTGACGCGACTCGGCGTCGCGATCCCGCCTGGTACTCCGCCTTCGACCGGTACACGCGGTCGCGAGCGCGGGTGCGGCATGTGAGGCGCACCATGAACCAGCTCATCGACACGCAGACCAAGCCGATGTCAGCCCACGAGCTCGAGCAGATCACCGTGCCGACGTCCCTGCTGTGGGGGAAGCACGACCGCATCGTGCCCCTCGCCATCGGACAGCACGCCGCCGACCACCACGGCTGGCCGTTGCATGTCATCGACGACGCCGCGCACGCACCCCACATCGAGCAGCCCGAACGCTTCGTCGCTGCGCTGCAGGCGATCGGCGCGTAGCAAGCGTGTCCAGGGAAGGACCACAGCCCGGAGTTCCGCATCCGGTGGGCACACGACCCGGCCAATTCGCGGGCTGACCTGGGCAGACGCCGGCGGCCGCTACCGGTCAGGGCTGCGGCGCAGTCCGTGATGGTCGCTGACGGTCGGACCCGCAGACGGGTGACGTTCGGCCCAGCCGATGTCGCAGGAGCAGTCGTAGCGTGCAGAACATGCACCAGCCGCAGGGAAGGCCGCAGCAGCCGCAGCTGCTGAGCGCGCGGCAGGTGCAGACGAGGCTCGGGGTGGACCGCTCCACGGTCTACCGGATGGCCGAGGACGGTCGGCTGCCGGCGATCAAGGTGGGCCGTCAGTGGCGGTTCCCGGCGGAGCTCATCGACGATCTGCTAAGGGTCGACCCCGCCCCGAGGCCGGCGCCGGGCACCGGGGCCATCACCTCCACCGTGGCCACGATGTCGGTTGCGGCGGCCCCGACCACAGAGGTCGCGGCGTCGGTCGCACAGATCGCCGCCGACCTGCTCGGCGTGATGATGGTGGTCACCGACATGGACGGTCACCCGATCACCGAGGTGGCGAACCCGTGCCCGTGGTTCGTGGAGCGTTCCGACGATCCCGGCCTCATCGACGCGTGCGTCGACGAGTGGCAGCAGCTCGCGGACGACACCGAATTCGAGCCGCGGTTCGCCTCCGGCGCACTAGGTTTCGAGTGCGCACGGGCGTTCGTGCGCTCCGGGACGTCGCTGGTCGCGATGGTTCTCGTCGGCGGCGTCGCCCCGGCCGGCAGCGTCACAGCCGGCCTCTACCACTTGGACGACGACGAACGCCGTCGCGTGCTCGCCGCGCTGCCGAAGGTTGCCGCCACCCTCTCCCGCATCGGTCCGCGCGAGCCACGGCCGACGGATCCACGGAACACCTGAGCACACGAGCATCTGGGCAAGGAGCCGACCATGAAACGTCTTCTCGTGCTGGGAGCCGGCACCGCCGGGACGATGGCGGTGAACAAGCTGCGTCCGAGGCTGTCGCGGTCGGAGTGGAAGATCACCGTCGTGGACTCCGCGCAGACCCATTACTACCAGCCGGGCTACCTGTTCATCCCCTTCGGCATCTACCGGCCGGACGAGGTCGCCAGGCCCACCGAGCGGTTCATCCCGACGGGAGTGGACCTGCTCACCGGCGAGATCGACCTGGTGCTCCCCGACGAGAACACGGTCCTGCTCACCGACGGCACCCGGCTCGACTACGACTACCTCGTCATCGCCACCGGCACCACACCGCGCCCCGACCAGACCCCGGGGATGGCCGACGGCGAGTGGCGGGAGAGCATCCATGAGTTCTACACCTACGAGGGCGCCGTCGCGCTCGCCGAGAAGCTGAAGACGTGGCAGGGCGGGCGGCTCGTCGTCCAGATCGTCGAGATGCCGATCAAGTGCCCTGTTGCGCCGCTGGAGTTCACGTTCCTCGCCGACGCGTACTTCACCGAGCAGGGCCTTCGCGACCAGGTCGACATCACCTACGTCACACCGCTCGAGGGCGCGTTCACCAAGCCCGTGTCGAGCAAGTACCTCGGCGACATGCTCGACGAGCGCAAGGTCGCCCTCGAGGCCGACTTCATGCTCGAACGGATCGACCCCGACACCAAGACCCTCGTGTCGTACGACGAGCGCGAGATCCCCTTCGACCTGCTCGTCACCGTTCCCATCAACATGGGCGCCGACTACGTCGCCCGCTCAGGCATGGGGGACGAGCTCAACTACGTCCCCGTGGACAAGCACACGCTGCTGTCCAAGGCGCACGACAACATCTTTGCGATCGGCGACGCCAGCGACATCCCGGCGTCCAAGGCCGGTTCCGTGGCGCACTTCTCGATGGACCTGTTCCCCGACAACTTCCTGCGACACGTGGCCGGCCTGGAGATGACCGGCAAGTTCGACGGGCACGCCAACTGCTTCATCGAGACCGGCCACGGCAAGGGCCTGCTCATCGACTTCAACTACGAGACCGAACCCCTGCCCGGCAAGTACCCGCTGCCGGGCGTCGGCCCCTTCAGCCTGCTCAAGGAGACCGAGATGAACCACTGGGGCAAGGTCCTGTTCCGCTGGATCTACTGGAACGTCCTGCTCCCCGGTAAGGAGCTGCCCATCCCCGCGCTGATGTCGATGGCCGGCAAGCAGACGGAGGACGTGTGATGTCCACTCCGACGGTTCTTCCCGCATCGGACGTGCCCGCGACCGACGCAGGCGAGCACGTCCGGGAGCAGCTCGACCGGATGGGTGCGCAGCTCGCCGACATCGCCGAGACGATGCGCGCCGAACGCGCTGAGCGGGACCGCTGGCGCGACCTTGTCCACGAGCTCACACCCGTCGCCCAGAGCGCGATGACCGTCGCGTCCGACGAGCTCGAGAACCTCAGCCGCGACGTGACGATCGACGATGCTCTCCGGCTGGCCCGCACTGCCGCCCGGGCGATGCCCCAGCTGGAGTCGCTGCTTTCCCAGCTCGGGAGCGTCAGCGACCTCACCCATGAGGTCACCGCGCTCACCGGGGCCGGCATGGCCTCCCTGTCCGGCAGCCTGGCCACTGCGGAGCGCCGAGGGTACTTCGCCGCCGCCCGCTACGGCGCCGGCGCCGTCGACCGCTTCGTCACCACGCTCCACGGCTCTCCGGACGCTCCCCCGCCGTCGACGCTCACCCTGCTCCGCAGACTGCGCGACCCGCAGGTCCGCCGCGGGCTCGCCAGGGCCTTCGACCTGCTCGACGCACTCGGGGCCACCCCGGCACCCGACCACCAACCGACCGGCCGACCGACCGGCGCGACCGATTCAGCGAAGGACTGAGACCGATGCCCGTCACGACCCTCAACGGCAAGGCCGTCCACGTCAACGACGAAGGCTTCCTTACCGAGTACGACGAGTGGGACGAGTCCCTCGCGGCCGTGCTCGCCGAGCAGATCGGCATCGAGCTCACCGACGCGCACTGGAAGGTCATCCACTTCCTGCGTGAGGACTTCAAGACCCAGGGCGAGACGGCCACGACCCGCCGCGTCCAGCAGGTCGGCGGTGTCCCGGTCAAGGAGCAGTTCTCGCTCTTCCCGAAGAAGCCCGGCAAGAAGATGTCCTACATCGCCGGCCTGCCCAAGCCGCACGGCTGCGTCTGAGCACCCAGTCCTGTCGCCCACCCAATCGAACCACCCGACCGTTCCGGACGGAGCACCGCCATGACCGCCACCGACACCACCCCCACCGAGCTGGCTGCCCCGATCGTCCCCTCGTTCGGCGATGACGACACCGACCGCAAGCTCGCCATCATCTGCTCCAAGGGCAACCTCGACATGGCCTACCCCGGGCTCATCCTCGGCAACGCCGCCCTCGGCGAGGGCGTCGAGACCCACCTGTTCTTCACGTTCTGGGGCTTCGACATGATCATGAAGTCGCGGATGTGGAACCTCCAGTTCAGCCCCGCCGGGAACGCCGCGATGCACCTGCCGGGCAGTGACCGGCACATGCCGCAGGCGCTGGCCCCGGCGATGACCGGGATGGCGACGAAGATGCTCAAGAAGCAGATCGCCGACCTCGGCGTCCCCGAGGTCCCCGACTTCCTCGACCAGATCGTCGCTGCCGGCGGTCACCTGTGGGCATGCCGGCTCTCCGCCGACATGATGAAGATCGCCGAGGGGGACCTGCGCGACGATGTCGAGGGCATCATCAGCGCAGCCGACTTCATTGAGAAGACCGAAGGCGCCCAGCTGCTCTTCATCTGAGCCACTCGAGGGCGTACGTCCGACGCCCAGAGTGCAGCCGTGCGGACAGCCCGACCAGACGGCTTGAGCGTGGCTCCCTGCCATCGGAGCCATGCCTAGTGTTCTTTGTTTGTCAGCTCGGCGTGTCGGCTTGTTGGGGCGCGCGGCCGCCCTGGTTGAGTCCCGGCCGTGGACGAGCAGGAACCTGCGCAGGTTCGCGTGCAGCTGGAGGACTTCGCGGCGGAGGTGTTCGCGGGGCTGCCGCGGTCGGATCAGCCGGCGGACGGGCTGCGGTATGTGCGGGGCTGATGCTGGACGCCC
The DNA here is from genome assembly GCA_963750565.1 of uncultured Actinomycetota bacterium. Lineage (GTDB taxonomy): Bacteria > Actinomycetota > Actinomycetes > Actinomycetales > Kineosporiaceae > R-H-3. The sequence goes on from CAVVRA010000008.1 coordinate 186,464, forward strand.
GGCGGACGTCGACGCAGCCGATGGCGGAGCGGCTGGGGGTGGATCACCAGCAGTTGCAGCAGTTCCTGACGTCCTCGACCTGGGACGTCGCCGGGGTCCGGCGGCGGATGGCCGCCCGCGCGGTGGACCTGATCGGCGCGCGGGTGTAGGTGGTCGACGACACCGGGTGCGTCACGGACGGCAAGGCGTCGCCGTCCGTAACCCGGAAGGACTCCGGCACCCTCGGCAAGGTCGCCAACTGCCAGATCGCGGTCAGCGTGCACGCCGCCACCGACACGGGGTCGGCGGTGGTGGACTGGCGGCTGTTCGTCCCGCAGGCCCGGGACGAGACCTGCGCGCCGACGAGCAGGGCGACGTAGCCAACCCGCACGCGAAACGGCTGCGTGACCGCGAGACCACCCTTGACGAGGCCGGGCACAAGAAGCCGCAGGTAGACATCGCAGAACGGCGCCAACGGGCCCGTCAGCACGACCCCACTCACCCTGCGCTTCGCCGTGACCATGACGATCCTCCTCCACGAGAAGGACGACGATGGCGAAGACACCACCGTTAGGCCGACCCGTGCACGTCAACTCCCCAAGCAAGCCAGCCGGTCCGCGGCCAAGGTCGGCACAACCCAAGGGTCGGCATGATCGTGGAGACGGACCTCTGGGACACCCGCTTCGTCGCACCAGCGCGCGAGGGTCCGCGAAGAGTTGTTCGGGGCGATCGGCGTACCGATCGTCGTGACGAAGACCAAGCCGGCGTCCGGCCACGGGATCGGGCAGTCGCGCCGCTCGGCATCCATCCTGGTCAGGTGACGCGCAGCACAGTGACGCACACCCGGGAGGCGGAACTGATCGGCGTGAACGCTCGGTCTGGGTGGCAGGAACGCAACCGGTTCTCCAGCCAGTGCAGGCCCTGCCGGACATGCAGCATCGCCCCGTCCAGGTCGACGTCCTGCGAGCGTAGCTCGCGCCGCTCGCTGCGGCGCAGGCCGAGCAGGCGTGGCGGGACCAACGCCGCGGACAGCCGGTCGTGCCGGGTCGACGGGAGCAGGGTGCCTCTCGATTGCGACAGCGCACGCGAGTCCGAGCGGGCCGGCGTCGACAGCCGGACGAGCTGGCGACGTTGCGGGCGATCAGGTCGTCGCGCATGGCGTCCTCGAGGGCGACCCGCAGGGTGGACGTATCGCACCGATCGGTCGCTGAGTCCGGCACACCGGCACTCGTCGAGCAGATGGATGACGTCCTTGGCGGTCGGTGCCGCGAGTCGGCGTCTGATCCGCGGGACGATGTGCCGCTCGATGTTCGTCCGATAGCCGGTCAGCGTGGCGCGAACCCGCGGCGCCGCAACATTCTCCAGCCACCACGACAGGTACCCGCCGAGCGTCTCCCGGGTCGTCACAACGGGTAGGCCTTCTGGACCTGTCCCATCAATCGACGATCTTGGAGTGCACCTCGTCGCGCGAGCGGCCGCGGACGTACGCGGCGGACCCCCCATCCTGGGGTCGGGACGGAGTACGACCCGGGCCACCGCCCGTTCGAGCGCTTCCAGATGCTCTCTCGTCGGTCCCGAGGCGAGCCATCGGCCAGCGCCCCCGGTCAGCGAGGCTCGCCAGCCCTCTGGGGCTGCATGCCGAGGAGATCGACCAGACCAGCGGTCGGCACCTGGGCAACGTCCCGCGGGCGTTCACCCGCCCGGGCATGATCAACGCGGTGCTGCACGTCGTCACCGCTGAGCTGGACCCGGTGGAGGTCGCCCGCGGCTGGCCGCCGTCCAACGGGTCCTGACGGTTCGTCGAACCCGTTCCCCGGACGGTCCATGGCTCAGTTGAGCGCGTCGGCGACGGCCCGCCAGCCGGTGCGCGGTGCTCCTCTGTCATTGACGAGACGGGCGCTCCACGTGAGTGGTTGGCTCTGCGTGACGCTGGCCAGCGACATGCCGGCCGGGGAGGGTGATGTGACGTTCGAGCCGTTGATGGAGGCGGCCGTCCGGGGCTTCGAGCTGGTCGGCGTCCTGCTGCTGTTCGCAGGGCTGGTGTGGGCCGCCGCGATGGCCGTGGTGGCGCTACGCCGCGGAGAGGCGGGCCGCACGGCCTACCGCATGTTCCGCGAGGTGTTCGGCGGCTCGATCCTGCTGTCGCTGGAGGTGCTGGTCGCCGCGGACTTGATCCGGACCGTCGCCATCGCGACCACGCTGGAGAACGTCGTCGTGCTCGGGTTGATCGTGGTGATCCGGACGACCTTGAGCTTCTCGCTGGAGATCGAGATCGAAGGTGTCGTGCCGTGGCGTCGGGCGATGGTGTCCGGCGCCACCGTGGTGTCCGGCGCCACTCGCCGAAACCTCTCCTGACGCGAACCGCCGGTCGCCGCCACCGCGCCTGATGACGGATCGAGGGCTGGTGGATAAGGGGCTGTTGACGATCTTGAAACATGGCCGGACGGCGAACCCGGCTCGTCGTCGCCTACGAACGCCCGCTTCCTGGCGCACGGGCACGCGATTCGCGCGACGGCCGTCCCAAGGCCGGCAGGCCAGCCGCGAGCGAGGAACTTCGCAGGCCGACCAGAACGGGCTGCGCTCTGTCACGGAATGCACGCACCGGTCACGGCATGTCGCGAAGTCACCCGTCAAACGATCACGGTCAACGCACTAGCGGTGCCCAGGGTCATCTCATGAGATCATCTGAACCCATGCGGGTTTCAAGGCGCCGATGCATGCAGCGCTTGACCTGCAACGACGTCGGGACTTGGCGACTTGGGACCACAAGTGGACCAACGTCGTTCGGGTTCCGGACGAGCCAGTACCGGATCCCGATCGGCGGCGACTGGACGCCGTCCGGGGACGTCGTCGCGATCTGCGGCCCGAAGTCGTCCCGCGTGACCGCCGAGGCGATCGACGCCGACCCGGCCCTGTGCTTCGAGCCCGACAGCACCGGCCGGTGGGTCATCGCCGAGCGCGACGGGGGGCGGGTCTTCCAGTCCGGGATGGACCGGACACCGCCCGAACGGTCGGACGTCGCGTACGTCGGCCGGCTCCCCCACGGCGGCGGCACGCGGCTCGTCGCCGGCGTCCACGCGATCGGCTCGCTGGGCGCGATCCATTACCTCGCCGGGCATGCAGCCGAGATCTACGCGGCGATGGGCGACGCCTGCTGGTCGGCGGTCGTCGCGAGCATCCCACACCGCCGACGGCGCGATCACCTCAAGCGAGCTCGCCTTCCCCTCGCGGCGTCACGGATGACAGCGCGCACGGACACTCTCGCCGTCACGGTCAGCACCGCGACACGCAAGCGGGACCGCCGCACCAACCAGGACCACGCGGTCGTCGTCGACGGAGCGCGGGCCGTCCTGGACGGGGCGACGTTCTGGCTCCCGTAGGACCCCGCGCGGGACGGCGGCTGGTACGCCCGCACACTCGGCGCCGCTCTGACCCGGCTGCTGCCGGGGGACGGGCGGCCACTCGCCGACGTTCTCGCGGAGGCGATCGCCGAGGTCCGGGACACCCACCGCCTGGAGCCGGATCGCAGTCCACGGAGCACCGCAAGCCTGCTGCGCTGGGACGACGCCACCCTCGAGGCGCTCGTCCTCGCCGACTCACCGGTCGTCGCCTACCAGCGAGACGGCGCCCCGACGTCGTCCATGACGAACGCCTCGAGGCGACTGCCGCAGAGCATCGCGCCGCCTACAAGGAGCACCTGCGTAGCGGTCAGCGATTCGGAGCCAGGTTCGACGACCTGCTCGTCGCGCTGCAGACCGAGGAGGCTGCCTGGCGCAACCGCGAGGGCGGCTTCTGGGTCGCCGAGGCAGCCCCGGACGCCGCGCGTCACGCGATCGTGGCCGGTCGCGGACGTCGCCGCAGCCATCGCACTCATCAAACGGCGCGGCTGCCGTCTGCTCGAGTACGGCCTCGACGACTGGGCGTCCCTCGGGGCGGCGGTTCGCGAGCGTGGGCCTGCGCCGGTTGTCGAGCCGTGCACGCGCCCGAGGACGGGGATCCAGACGGAGAGCGTTGGCCGCGGTCCAAGCGCCACGACGACAAGACGTTCGCCGCCGCAGCCTTCATCAGCCACCCAGCCACGCGATAACAGATCCGCTCCCGGCGGCAGAGCTGGCGAACGCCGAGAACGCCATCCTCACGTCCTGGACCTGGGTCAGGCGCACCTGCCCTCGCGAACCAGGACGATCTGGTTCTGCCGCTTGAGCTCGAACAGCCCGGTCGCCTCGACGAGATCGCTCAGCTTTCTGTACCCGTAGTTGCGCGGGTCCAGAGACGCCTGGTTGCCGATCTGCTGACCGACGGTGGCCAGGAGCGCCCAGCCGTCGTCCCCACTTGCGGCGTCGACCGCGGAGCGCAGCAGACGCACCAGCCGGGTGTTGTCTCTCAGCTGCTTCGGGTCTGCCGGTCGCGGGACCTGCTCGACGGCGGCCTCGACGGCGGCCTCTTCGACGACCGCCCCAGGCCCGGTGAGGCCCTCGATGTAGATGAACTGCGAGCATACGTTGACGAACGGGTCCGGCGTCTTCCGCTCGCCGAACCCGTACACCTTGAGTCCCTCGGTGAGCACTCTCATGACGAGCGGGGTGAAGTCGGCGTCGCTCGACACGATCGCGAAGGCATCCAGGTTCCGGGCGTAGAGCAGATCCATCGCGTCGATGACCATCGCCATGTCCGAGGCGTTCTTGCCTGCCGAGTAGGCGAACTGCTGGATCGGGCGGATCGCGTACGTGTGCAGCACGCCTTCCCAGCTCTTGAGGTGCGGACTCTTCCAGTTCCCGTAGGCGCGGCGCACGTTCGCGGTCCCGTGCCTCGCGACCTCACCGAGGATGAGCTCGATCTTGGACGCCGGCGCATTGTCCGCATCGATGAGCAGTGCGATCCGACGGTCGCTCGTCTCCACAGCACACCTCCAGTCAAGATCAGGCTACGCGCGTGCCGTCGAGGCGCCGACAGGGGACACCCAGCACGGCCAGGAGCCCTGCGGGAGACGTCCGCCCCGCAACGTTTGGACTGGACTCCCCAGAGAGGCTCCGCCTCGGACCGCCGAGAACGCGTGGCGGGCATCCGAGCCCAGCCCGCGACATCGTTCAGGCCGACGTCCGCCAGGGACCTGCGGCCTGTGTGACCGGCCGCCGCCGCCCGCTGCGCCAAGGTCCGGTCACCCGAAGAGACCGGTCGTGCCACTCCAAAGTGGCTGGTCAGACCCATGTCTGCAGATGTGGAGCGGGCAAGGCACATGCTACTCCGGCGAAAAACTCAGGACAGACGTCAGAGTTCTGGCACCGGAGGAGCCCTAGGGCCTGCCTTGTGGCTCCCGGGCTCGGGGTCTTCTGCAACGGCCCTTCGATGTTCGATGCGGCCGGTCTGACTGGCCAAGTCCGGCATGATCCCAAGAGCTTGCCACGAACGACCCCGGTGCTCTCGTCCGTCATCGAACGTCCGGAACTGCCGCCGTCAGGGTGGCCGCAGGGTGGCGGAGGCCGCCGTAACGAGCGGCGCACCTGTCCGGAACTGCCGCCGTGCGCGGGACGCGCGACCATGCCGCCGATGACGTGGCGCTGGCCTCCGTTGTTCTCGCGCCGGCTGGCCCAGCTGATCGCCGTCACCGACGTCCTGACCTGGAAGCTGCTGCGCCATGACCGGCAACTGAGCCGCCACCAGACCCAGCTCGCCCTGATCGAACTGCTCCAACCGCTGACAGGAGGCAGCTGATGCCCCGCATCCTCGCCTACACCACACACGATGATCCCGCCGATCAACCGGATCCGCGGCGACTTCGGACTGCCACCCAACCGCGGCGTCGACGACGTCTTCGCCCGGGTGCCGCTGCTGCTCTACCTGACCGCAGAACCGTTCGAGTACCCGCGCAGCGACTGGCCCGACAACTTCGTGATGGTCGGGCCCTGCGCGTGGGAGCCACCGTCCGACCCGCCCGCATGGCTCGCTGACATCGACCGGCCCATCGTCCTGGTCACCACCTCCTCCGAGTTCCAGGACGACGCTCGCCGGTACAGGTCGCGTTGCAGGCACTGGCCGACGAGCCCGTGACCGTCGTCGCCACCCTGCCCGCCGGCGACCCGGCGCGCCTTCAACCGCCGGCCAACGCCCGCGTGGCGCGGTTCATCCCACACGGACCGGTACTGGACCGCGCCGCCTGCGCTATCACCCACGGCCGCAAGGGCGCCACCCAGAAGGCGCTCGCCCACGGCGTGCCGGTGTGTGTCGTCCCCTTCGGGCGCGACCAACTCGAAGTCGCACGGCGGGTGCAGGTGGCCGGCGCGGGAACACGGCTACCCGCGCCCCGCCTGCGTCCGGACCGCCTACGAGCCAAAGTGCGCGAAGCGATGACGATGACCAACACAGCCAGGCGCATCCAGGAGACATTCGCCGCAGCAGGGGGCCACCCGCCGCCGCCGACGCCTTCGAGACCCGCCTGCTCACAACGAAGATCCTGCAGAAGCCACCGGCCTGACGCCGCGCAAACACGATCCGACCCGGCACGATACGCCCGCGACCGGTCAACCGATCCAGCCTCGGCCACGCGCCGATCCGGCGCGGCATCCAGCCGAGCCTGCCCCTCTCGTCCGGGTCCTCGCCACTCCACGCAACCCACGACGCCCGGCGGGACAGTTCGACACTTCGGACGCACCGCCGAGATCAGCACGGCTCGCCGACGCGGGCGAGATGCGCCCGAAGCGACAATGCCGGGCCCACGTCCAACCGGCCCCCGGTGAGCCGCGCCGAGGACGGCTACCATCGCACGGTCATGCCGTTGCGATGGCCCGTGCCGAGGTCCTGTCCTCAGCCGACAGCCGCGGGGTGCTCGGCTGCTCGTGGGTGCTTCGACCGCGGTCGACGCGTTCCGCAGGCGACGATCAAGGCAACGGTGACCGGAACGACGAACACCCCGATCGACAGCATCGCCAGTAGGTTGAAAACAGCCAGCAACCCAGTGAGCGTCCAAGCCACCGGTATGGCACCGCGCCGAGGGCCTTGCCACAGCGCGCATCCAACGGCCAGCGTCATCAGCAGCGGCAGGCCGAGGACGATCACGACGCCCAGCCCGTTGACGCCGACGAGGGTGTCCGTTCCATGCGTGGCCTCACCCGAGGACGACCCGCTCGTCGACTCGTAGACCGGGGCGAGGAACCCGCCGACGATCAACGCTGCCCCGTAGAGAGCGGCGAATAGCAGGGCCAGCGACGCGACGCGACCCAGCCGGGCCACAACCGCGTTCACGATGGTCATGCTGCGATCCTGCAACCGTCGCCGTCGGCTGTCAGCCCCAGCTCCGACTCGCCACGCGCCGGCAACTCGCCAGTCCTCGGAATGTCCCCCGGGACGACGCAACGCGGTCGAACGTTGCGCTTGTGCCGCGACGCGCTCATGCGCGACCATGCCGCGTTCCGTGCCGTCCGCAGCCGCGATCCGCGCACAGTCCATGTCGAGGATGGGGCGTTGTTGCGGCTGCACCGGTCAGGGGGCTGGCGTGGTGGCTCCGGCAGGAAGTGTCGCGGCGCGGCGGCTGTCCGACCGGATCCTGCACCCGTCCTTGTCGGCGGCGCGGACCCCGCGACTGTTCACTGCACGCCATGGCCGGACCGGGTGCTGGTCGATGTGGCCACCATGCTCGCCGGTCGGGGCGAAGCTTCGGTCTTTCGCGGGCGGGTTACACGTGCTCAGAACCACGTGGATCTGCGGTATGCCTCGTACTCGGCGCCGAACGCCTCCGCGAGGACCGCTTCCTCGCGTCGGGCACGGATGACCTGGACCGGGATCAGAACAGCCCAGATGGCCAACGCCTGCCAGCCCTGCAGGGCCAGCAGAACGAGCAGGAAGGCCATGGTGCCGAAGACATAGATGGGGTGGCGGAGCTTCGCGTAGAGGCCCGTCGCCACGAGCTGACGTGCCTCCGGCTTGACCGAGAACGCCACCCCGAGTTGCCGGCGTGCGACGAACCAGAGAATGGCGCAGACCACGGAGAGGCCGAGAGCCACGAACCAGATGGCGTTGCGCACGTCGGCAACGATGCCCAGCGCCAGGAGGACCAGGTAGAACCCGAACATAACGGTGTCGACCGGTCGGAGGCCGGGGATCATGACGGTCGCCGTCTGCCCGTGCGCGATGCCCGGGCCGGCAGACCGGGCAGGGTGGCCAGAGCGGCGGTCATCGCGTTCGTGAGGAGCGCAGGCGCTCGCACATGGCACAACGAACCCAAAGTCAGCGCACCTTCGATGTGAGCGTGCCCCCGAGGGCTCGGGCAGCGACCGTATCACCCGATGCGGACCACCAGCTCGGTCGCCCGCCGCGCGGGATTCCTGCTGTGGACATGACGTGCGGACATGGTCGCGGTCGGGAGTCAGGGGCAATCGGCTCGCCAGCGCGGCGAGTAGACCGGTCGGCTGCCGTGCCGAGCCACCGTCTCGAACGCGGACCGTGCCGATGATCGCCTGCCTGGCCGCAGCGCCTCCGCCAGCCGGGTCGCGTCGACGAGGTCCCCGCGGGCGCGGACGGCGATATCGTCGCCGCCCAGGGTCGTCGCGAGCTCATGCGAGGTCGCCGTGCAGCCGGCCAACCGCAACAGGCTCGCGTAGTACACGTCCCGTTGCGCGGCAGTCGAGCCCCGCCCGCCGACCCAGTTCCATGGCGAGCAGGCACGCTCGCATCGCCTCCCCCGGCGGGTGCCCGCGGGCGAGGTCACCGGTCACCGACACCGCCGCGACCACCCCAGCGACCCCGACCGGCCTGCCCACGCGGTGAGTGTAGGCCCGCGCCCCGCTCCAGGCAGCCACCTCAGGTCCCGGCCGCTCAGCCCCTCCCCTCAGCCCGATCCCACCCCGCGAAGACTCCGACGCATCGACCGAATAGGCGCAATCCACCGCCCGCTCGCTCGACAACCTCCCTGCTTCAGCAAGGACGGCCGACACCGAGCGCGCGGGACGCGCGACGATGCCGCTCTGAGGGCGGCTACGCTCGCCCGACCATGCCGCCGAGCGCGTTCACCGCGCGACTATCCCGCCGAGAAGGCTCGGTTCCGCCTGGTCAAGCTGGCAGGTGCCCGTGTGCTCGCGGGCGGGTGTTGGGCACAACGCCACCGTGCGCCGGCTCCTTCGCACCAGGAAGGCGATCGACGCCGAGGACGTCGCGCTCGCTGCCAGGATCTCGTCCGCGGTCCGGGGAGGTACGCGACGCCGTTCGTTCGGCGGTCGGTGACCAGGTCGACATTCACGGTGTGGACGTCGGGGAGTCCGCCTTGCGCCCCATGCGATAGCGCAGGACGAGGAAGGGGAGTCCGAACACGGCGAATGCGTGGTCGGCGCGCAGCCGCCCGTCGTCGTCGACGTAGACGTCGAGCTGTTCGGCGAAGCCGTGGACGGCGAGGGTGGTCAGGCGGCGATCCACGGGGTCGATCGCCGACAGGTAGTGGCCGGGGTGCTGCAGGGTGTCGCTGCGACTTGTGAGCACCAGGCCACCGCCACGGCGGGCGCGGGGCAGCAATGTGGCGGTGAAGCTGCCGCTCGGGAGCGGGAAGCCGACACTGACGTACCCGCGGCCCTGGTGCCGGTAGGTGGTGTAGATGCCGACGTAGATCGGCTCGTCGGTGTCGGCGTATGCACGGATCCAGCCGCGCAGCGTGGTCGGGGTGTCGGCGGCGTCGCCCGGCAGGAGAATCGTGTCGATCCGTCCCCGCACCCCGCGCTGTGCTTGCCGTTGGTTCATCGGCACGTTCGCCTGGCCCAGCGGCCGGGCGAGCGCGGTGCGGTAGAACAGGTAACCCGGCATCACCCAGGGTCGCCACTCGGGGACGATGTCGAGCGTGAAGCGAGTCGTGCGCTCGTAGAACTCGCGAACGAGCGGATGGACGGTGCTCGGGTCGAAATCCGGGCCGGCGAGGTCGTCGAGCGTTGCGACGATCCCGACCTCCTGGGCGTCGGGTGTGTAGATGCCGCCGAGCACCTGCGCCAGCTGCTGGACGTACCCGGTACCCACGTAGCGGGAGCGGGCCTCGAGCGGGACGACGAAAGGCAGCTCGGCGGCGTCCACCCGCTCGGCGAGCAGGCTCACCTGCGGGTCGCGGAAGGCCGCTGCAGAGACGGTCCGGTAGGTCAGCATCGTGGCCGCTGCCACCGCGGCAGGTGAGGCGGTGATGCCCCTGCGTGATGCGGCGCGGGCTGCGAGGCCACCGACGAGCGCGCCGATCGCCGGGCCCAGCGCGACCTTCTGCGGGCGGGCACCGAGCGCACCGGCGACGGTACCGGTCAGGCCACCGATAGCCGTCGGCCCCGCGCCCGTGACCCTGTTGACGGACCAGCCCAGCGGGGCGGCCAGGGCCGTGCTGGCAGCCAGCCGGCCCCAGAAGGGCGGAATCTCATTCGGACGCTGACGTGTCCGGGCCAGCGCGTCGATCCCGGCCATGACCAGACCGCCACCGACAGCACTCCTGAGGAGCACCCGCCGACCTCGGCCGGCCGCCAGGGACGCACCCGCAACGACCCCGATCAGCGCCGCGAAGCCCGCGTCCTGGACGCGATGCGGGCGGCGGAACCCCTGCGCGGTCACGTTGCCGACGGTACGCCACCCGGCACTTCGTGGGCCGCGATCTCACGTCGCCTCGTCGCAGCATGGCCTGCCGCCCTGTGCGAATGCGGCCCAGAAGCAGTCCCTGAAGCCGCGGGTCCACACCCCGGACATCGGCGAGGGCCGACACCGGGCCACTGGGCCATGCCTGACGTCCATCGGCGGCCCGGCCGGCCCAGTCGCCGGTCAAGGTGTTGCCTGGGCGACTGGAGACAGGGACGCGAGTCGGCAGTTCGGGTCGGGCCGGCGCACATCGAACGCCGGACGGGCGGACGCTGGCGACCAGCGCCTACGATCGCGTGCAGGCTGCTCACCCGGGCCCCCGGGCGGCGAACGACCATCCTCGCGTTATGATCTTGCGCTCATCCCGATGACAGCCCGGCGGGTAGCCAGGTTGCGAGTGGCGCACGGTCCCTCGTCCTTCGCCAATGGCACGGCCGACGACGGGCGGCCGATGGCATGACCATTCCGCTCGCAGGACTTCCACTGGACGAGCCCGCTTGGCCGGCCAGCGGTTCAGCCGACCGTGGCGATGCGCAACAGCTGGTCCATCTCATCGTCGAAGGCCAGCACGAGCTTCTCGGCGTCCGGCAGGGTGGCTGCGTCGGCCTTGAACCCGACCCGCACCGTCTGGGCGAAGCTGAAGATGCATATCCCCAGGGTCTGCCGACCCGAGCCGGGCACCCAGCTGACGACCCCGGCGATCGGCACGCCGGCGACGTGGCGCTGCCGGCCCGGACCGATGACGTTGGTCGTGACCCCTATTGCCTTGGACGAGAAGAAGTCCACGAGGAACTTCTCGATGTGCCGCTCGCTGCGACCGATCAGCGTGTTCAGCCCGAACGTGATGATCGCCTCCGGGGACGTCTTGATCGCGTCCATCCGGCGCTTGCTTTCGGAGACGCGTTCGAGCGGCGCCTCCACCCCCACGGGCAGCTTGAGCAGGACCAGGGCGAACTTGTTGCCGAGCTCGCGAGGAAGGGGCCGGTCCAGGGGACGCACGTTCACCGGGACCATAGTGGTCAGGTCGACGGGGTCGGTGCCGCGGCCCCGAAGGTAGGCGCTGATGGCCCCCGACACGGCGGCCAAGAGCACGTCGTTGACGGTGGCCCCGGCGAGCGTGCTCACCCGTTTGACCTCGGCGACTCGACGCGGCTGGGACCAGACCGCGCGTTTCTCGACCCCCGGCTCGCCGGAGAGCGGGGTGTCCGGGTTGGAACCGAGCAGCAGCTTGTTGGCGATCTTCCCGGTCTGCCCGCCGAGCTCCAGCACGTCGACCAGGTGGGACGGGTTGGCCAGCTGCGGGAGCCTGGACATGGTGTGCAGGCCGCCGTGCATGACCTGCGCCGTGGTATCCCACAGGGCACCGGCCACCCCGCGGAGGCCACCCTGGGGGCGGTTCCACGGCTCGTCCGCTTCGAGCTCCTCTAGGTCCGCCGTGGGTGAGGCATCCGTCAGCGAGAGCAGCACGTGCGACAGGGCAACCCCGTCGGCGAGCGAATGGTGGAACCGTGACACCACGGCGCAGCCGCTGCCGTAGCCGTCGACCAAGGTCATCTCCCACAGGGGATGGGAGCGGTCGAACGGCACGCTCATCCGCTGCTCCACGTAGCGCTGCAAGGCCCCGTCGTCCCCCGGAGACGGCAACTTTGCCTGCCGCACGTGCCGGTCGAGGTCGAAGTCGGGGTCATCCTCCCAGTGCGGCATCCCGAACGGTGTGGATGCGGGCACTGGTCGCTCAGAGAAGACCGGATAACGGTCGACGAGCCGCCGCTGCAGTATCGTGCGAAGCCGGTCTCGGTCGATCCGGGCGTCAAACCACATCACCCCATCGATGACCATGAGGTTGTTCGGCCGGTCCATGTCCAACCACATCGAGTCGACCGGCCCAACGGGACGGGGTCCGGGCATCTCAACCACCACACTCCCACGCGCGGGGCGCCGCTGAGGGAAACGTTGCATGGGGCAGAGCCACATGGTAGGGCCGGAGGTCTTGCCGTGGTCGGGACCGTGCCAATCTGCATCTCCTTCCTCGCCAGATGCGAGGCTGTCGGTTCGGCGACCCTGCGGGCTCCGCGCGGAACAGCGACCCGCGCGGTCTCACCTCGTTGCAGTCTGCTACCGATGAGGCGGCTGTGGAAAGCCGAGGCCGCTGGAGGGCTCTCGCCGCGCGACGAGGGACGTTGTCCTCTGCCGGTCGAGGGCGGGTCGTGGTCCGATCACAGGGGACGGAGCGGCGTGTCCGCCACCAGGGTTGACGGCCAGGCGCGGTGACACGACGCCGCGAGTAGCACTCGTGTCGCATCTCAACTCCAGGAGCGCGATCATGGCCGAGACCACCGAGAAGGGGTCGCGCTGGCCTGGGTGCCGGGGCTGGCACGGGTGCTGGGGCTGCCGGCCGAGGCGTTGGACTATTTCGCCACCTCGACGACCTACTCGACCGTGAACACGGTCGCGGACCTCGCCGGGAGTGGGGTGCGGTGCCCGCCGTTCGAGAGTTACGCCGGGAGGCTGCTGCTGGACTTCATGGTCGAGCATCCGGAGATCGACTCTTCGGCGATGGTCTGACCGTACCTGTTCAGGTACTTGTTGATCAGGCTGCAGCCGTTGGCGGTGTGAGGGTGGTGGGGATCCAGGGTCCGTCGCCGTTGAAGAGGCGGTGCAGGGCTTGGAATCTGGTGATGCCCCAGTGGGCGGCGGTGGACAGGTAGGACTGGACGACGGCGAAGTCGGCCAGACCTCGCAGGGTCCGCCAGCATCCGCCGGATGATCGTTGCTGCACTTTCACGGGTCTGACCTGGCGCTCGGCCACGTTGTTCGTGAAGCCGACGGCCAGGTTGGTGGTGAACCGCAGGATCATCTTGCGGTGGGTTTCGAACCGTGCGGCGAGGGTGCGGGCGTGCCCGGCCAGGACGCTGCGGTCGGTGGTGGGGTTGTCGAGCCGGGCCCGGGCCAGGGCGCCGGTGTAGAGCCGGTCGATGGTGCGCAGTTCCTCGGCGGACAGTTCGTCGCGGCCGTCGGCGCGGGCGGCGGTGGCGATCCGGTGGGCCTCCAGCAGGGTGTCGGCCATCGCCTTGGCCCACAGCTGCCCGGCCGGGTCGGCCTCGTGGATCCCCCGCAGATCCCGGAGCAGGTGGGCTGCGCACCAGGCGTGCAGCACGTTCGTCAGGTGGGTGTAGCCGACGTAGCCGTCGCGGACCAGGACCTGGTCCGGCACCCAGTTCGGGCAGCACACCGCCGGCGTCGATGGTGGCGGCGGACCGGTCCCCGGTGTGCATCAACGTCAGGTGCTCGGTGCAGGCCACGTGCACGAACGCGGTGCCGCCGGCGGCGCGGGCGAAGGTCTCGTCGGCGTGCACCACCGGCGCGGACGCCAGCAGCTTCTTGACGGCGTCCAGGAACCCGCCGTCACGGATCAGCGCGGCGGCCCGGCCGCGCAGGCCCGCGGCGAACCCGGTCGAGACCTGCATCCCCACCAGTTCCATCACCAGGATCGTGGAGCGGTACACCGGCACGTGGTGGCCGACCACGACGTCGGCGACCCGGGTGGTGATCTCGGGCCCGTACTGGGCCGGGGCGTTCACCCCGGCCGGGAACTCGCCGACCACCTCGCCCCGGCAGTCGGGGCAGCACTTGACGTCGGCGCGGTACTCGGTCACCACCGCCTCCGGGATCGGCGGCAGGTCGTGCACCTGCCGGCGCCGCACCCCGACCACCGGCTCCTCGGCCAGCGAGGTCCCGCACCCGCAGGCCGCCGGGGCCGGGATCCCGATCCGCTCGTCCGGATCGTCGACCAGCCGCAGCGCCGTGCCCGGGTCCCCGGGCTGCTTGCCCGGCTTACGGCCGGACGCCTTCCGCGACGAGCCACCCCGGGGCCGGCGGTCCGGCCCGTCCGACGACGGCGGCTTGGAGGAGTTCGAGGAATCCTTACCCAGCCTCAGCACCAGCGCCTGCACCTGCGCGGTCAGCTCACCGACCTTCACCAGCAGCGCATCGATCCGCGCATCCCTGGCCGCCAGCGCCTCGTCCCGGGCCGCCAGCAACGCGAGCAGCTCCTCACGCGACAGCTCCTCCGGCTCCGGCACCCGCGAATTCAAACACGATCACGA
>CAVVRA010000009.1:0-477368 GCA_963750565.1 uncultured Actinomycetota bacterium
CAGGATGTCCTCGGCGGTCTTGGTCCAGATGAAGGGAGCCACCATGACCATCCCCCGCGGCACGAGCCGCCAGCTCGACGAGACGCTTGCCCGGCTCAACCGTGACCATTTGCTGGTGATCGAACTGGGTGATCTTGCCGATCTGCTCGTGGAGCCCAACACGGAACCGTTCGTCCCGCAACGCGGCCCGGCGCAGCCCGGAGTCGACGACCTGGCCGCGACACTGGCCGCAGCGAAGGCGCTTCCGGATGAGTTGACGGTTCGTGTGATCCTCCCTAACGGTGCTTCGCCGGACGTGACCGTCACCGAGGCCCAGGCTGCGCTCCGCAGCCGGGCCGCGCACCGTGCCTCGGTCGTGTGGCGCGACGCCATGGCCGTTCGCAACCTGGGCCGCCGACAGTTGCCGCTCGGCCTCGTAGTTGCTCTGCTCAGCTGGGTGATCGCATATGCCGCCGCAGCCGCTGCCTCGTCGTCCGACAGTGGCCTCTTGATCGCACTGTTCGCGGTCGTGGCGGCGATCATGCTCACGATCGCCTGGGTGGTCAGCTGGCTGGTGATCGAGACCAGCTACTTCGACTGGCGCCAAGACGGCGGCAAAGCGTCGGCCTACGAGCTGATCGCACGATGCACCCTGGAGATCACTTACCAAGACGATCATTAGTAAGCTGACTTGATCGTGCGCCCAGCAGAGCCGGAGGTGACCTCGTGTAGGTGATCTTGGTTCGTCAGCTCGTCGTCACCTGCCGGTGTGAGTCCGGTCCGGGTAGCTGCCAGGAGGCCCGGTAGCAGGCTGGCGGCCTGGTCTGGAAACGGGTCGGGTCGAAGCCCAGCGTCGAAAGCCCTGCAGGGGGAGCGAGCGGGCGGTCCGTAGCATCACGCGAAGCCTGCGGCGTCGTTAAAGCCCTGCCCGTCGGGGCGGGGGCAGGGAGTGCCGAGCCGGCGATTTCACGGCGAAGGCCATGGAAGCGGTGAAGAGCCTGGTGTGCAGCCGCGAAGGACTCCTCGGCGTAAGGGGCGCGGAACGTTCGCACGGTGACGGCGGGAACTGGGGAGGCCCTCCCCGGCCCGATGACCTGCGGCGATCGCCTGTGCGGCGTCTGACCGTGCGGTGGTCGTGTCGTCGGAAGCGTGGTGCCCTATAACCGGTGACCCCGGGAAGTGGGCGACCGGCCGGGTGGGCGTCGGAGGCGGCCGTAGTACCGATCGAGCCGGGCGGACAACACAACCGCCGGTGAGGGAAGGGCCGCTGCTTCGTCGATGCGCATCGTTGTCGTGGAGGTGGCCCGGTGAGTGCCCTTGAGGCTAGTCCCGCCGCTGTGGGGTCCCGATCAACCTCGGCGGTGGCCCCGCCGGGGACGACGGATGACCCGGTCCGTGCCCTGCAGCATGCGCTCTACCGGGCGGCCAAGGCTGATCCCGGGCGACGGTTCCACACGTTGCGGGACAAGATCTTCCGCAGGGATGTCTTGTGGCGGGCGTGGGTCGCGGTGCGTCGGAACAACGGCGCGCCGGGCATCGACAGAACCACTCTGGCCGAGGTCGAGGAGTACGGGGTGACCCGGCTGCTCGACGAACTGGCCGACGAACTGCGGCAGGAGAGGTATCGGCCGCTGCCGACCCGCCGGGTGTGGATACCCAAACCCGGACGGTCGACCGAGCGCAGGCCGCTGTCGATCCCCGCGGTGCGTGACCGGATCGTGCAGGCCGCCGTCAAGATCGTGCTCGAGCCGGTCTTCGAGGCGGACTTCCTGGGCTGCAGTTACGGGTTCCGGCCCAGGCGCAGTCCGCACGATGCCCTGCAGGTCTTGATCGATGAGTCCTGGCGGGGCAGACGGTGGGTGGTCGAGACGGACGTCGCCAACTGCTTCTCGGCGATCCCGCACTCGGAATTGATGCACGCGGTCGAGGAACGCGTCAGCGACCGGTCGGTCCTGAAGTTGCTGCGCGCGATGCTGCGCGCGGGAGTGATGGACGACGGGCAGGTCCGACGCGAGGTCAGCGGTACTGCGCAAGGCGGCCCACTGTCGCCGTTGCTCTGCAACGTGTACCTGCACCGGCTGGACCGGGCATGGTCACCACGCGAGCACGGTGTACTGGTCCGTTTCGCGGATGACCTGCTGGTGATGTGCGCCTCCCGACAGCAGGCCGAAGCCGCCCTCGCGCGGTTGAGGCAACTGCTGGCCGAGCTCGGCCTGGAGCCGAAGGAGGCCAAGACCCGCATTGTGCACCTGGAGGTCGGTGGAGAGGGCGTGGACTTCCTCGGCTTCCACCACCGGCTGGTGCGCTCTCAGGGTCGGGTCGGCAGGCGCGGGTTCACTTTCCTTGCCCGATGGCCCGCGAGCAAGGCGATGCAGCATGCCCGAGACCGGGTCCGGGAACTTACCGCCCGGTCGAGGCTGCTGCTGCCAGTCGAAGTGATCGTGGATGAGGTCAACCGGTTCCTGCGCGGCTGGGTCGCGTACTTCCGGCACGGCAACAGTGCACACCACTTCGACCAGATCAGGTACTACGTCGTCGAACGCCTGGCGGGGTTCGTCGCCAAGCGCCACCGCCGACGTCGAGGGTTCGGCCGGTACGTCGTCTACGGGTCCGGCAACACTCTCGGCCTGATCGCCCTGTACGGAATCGTCGCCGCTCCCAGGCCCACGGCCTGGCGGGCAAAGCCGAATGCCGACGGTGAACGACGTCGGTGAGCCGTGTGCGGGAGAACCGCATGCACGGTTCGAGGTGGCGGGGGCTGGAAACGGAACGCACAGCGTCACCGCGCCAGCCCCCGACCCTACTTCGGTTCTGGGCAATGGTGCGGGTGCGAATAACGACGGCCGCAAGTTGGATCACCAGACGTTGGAGGCGATGTGGTTGCGGGGCGGTGGATGCGGTCGCGTTCGGGGGTACATCCGGAGGATGTCGCCGCCTCGCTGACAACCGTATGAGCCGGAGCAGCCAGGGCAAGCGGCGACGGTCCTAGCCGTGCCGACAGTTCCCATCGAGGGGTAGAGAGTAGAGAGGACTCTCTGTAAGAGATCCGTCACTGGTTCGGTAGCTATCGGGTTTGGGGAGGGGTCCGCAGTCTGCAGCGCGCCACATACGTACGATCCCGGCCAGGTAACCTTCCAGTACCGGTTGATCAGCGTTTCCGCTCGCTGGGAGCCCGGTACCGCGTGACCAGGAAGGCCACGAGGGTAACCAGGATTATCTGGCCGGTGAGCGCTTCCAGCTCCGCCAGGGCTCTGCCGAAGTTGCCCGCGGCGGTGAAGTCTCCGTAGCCCAAGGTGGTCAGCGTGGTGAAGCTGAAGTACTGGAAGGTCTGCGTGCTGTCCGGCTGGCCCTGGGCAAAGAACTGGCCGCCGCTCAGGTGGTCGATCGCCGTGAAGAAAGCGGCGAACGCCACACCGATCATCAGATAGGCGCTGAGAGCGCCGTAGATGTTCTGCATGGTAACCGTCCTGGTGGACAGCACGCGATGCACGTTCACCACGACGGCGAACAGCAGTACCAGGCCTGCCCAGATGTTCGCGATCCCTCTGCCGGTTTCGTTGGTGAACGACAGCGTGAGCATGATCGCCGAACCGGCGAGTACCGCCACCAGGATCAGCCGCGCCGTCCGCTTCGGCAGCAAAGAGCCCCGCAGCGCGTGCAGCGCGACCACGGTGATGAGCAAGACTCGCAGCGCATCGATCCACCGGCCGTTGGTAAGCGCCGACAGCAGGTAGATAGAGATCATCATGATCAGCAATAGGTCAAACCGGCCATGGGAGGCCGCGGGTCCTTCATCTGGCCGGGTATCAGGCTGAGTGCTTCGCGTCATCGTCGTCTCCTTCCGGGGTCCAGGGTCACGGCATTGTCGCGTCGGTACTGGTCAGTAAGCTTGATGATCTTGTTTGGGCGTCGGTTGTGGTGGCGTGTGGCTTCGGCGATGTTGATGGCGCCGGTGAGGCGGAGCAGGCCGATCGCGGTGGATCGGAGGGTGGCCATGACACCGGGTGCGTGGCCGGTGCGCACGCGGGATGCGTCTTCGGTGTAGGTCACGTCGCGCACGTAGTGGAGCCGTTCTCCACGCCCCAGTGGGCTTGGATCCAGGGTCCCCGTCCGACGGTGGAGTAGGTCGAGGTCGCTGCTGTACTTCCGTGCTGTACGCCAGCCCCGACCGGGGCCCCGCTGCATGCCGCGTGCCCTCCCTGCGGTGTCCATCAAGTCCTTCGGCTGGCCTGACTCCGATCGCAACACCGCAACGGTCGCCTGCAAGTTCTCGAATTTAGTGTCCTCATAACCTGATCTAAACTCTCACTAAAGGTAGATCCCCGGGGGCCGTCAGTAACGTCATTCCGTCCGAGTACCTCGCCCGGCAATAGTCGGCCACCACTCATGGCCGTCGAGCGCGCTCACGCGCGACCCTGCCGCGATCAGTGTGGCCGTACCGGCCGCGCAAGGGAATACGCGGCGTAATCCCCGCACGGACATGGCTCCACATCTCGCAGCGTGTCCGGATCCGCGGCCACCAGCCGCGCGATCGCCGGGACCGGCGTGCCTGACGACGACGCCAGGATGATCAACGCCCGGCGGTACCGGATGGCATCGGCACGACCCCGGCGCGTACCAGCCGTAGCAGGAACTGGCCCTCATCGTCGGTCAATCGACGCGCCCTGACAGGTCTGGACATGACGCACCTCGATCCACCCCCGCAAGATCAAGAGTGGACCGTCCCAGCCCACGGATCACGCACCGATGACGGCATGTCGTCGACTTCCACCCGGTGATTCTTCGAGGTCAGCGCACTAAGAGGGAGCCTGCTGCTGTCCCTCCGATGCGGTCTCGCCCCCCGCCGTCGGCGCCGCCGCCTCCGCCGGGGTCGAGGTGGGGACCTTGAATCCGATGAAGCCGAACAGCACATCCAGCACGGGGCTGAGGAGGTTGAAGAAGCAGAACGGGAAGTAGGCGACCGTGGAGACCCCGAGGACCCCGGACATGTAGGCGCCGCAGGTGTTCCACGGCACCAGGACCGAGGTGACGGTTCCTGAGTCCTCGACCGCTCGGGACAGCACCTGGGGGGCAAGCCCGCGCCGCTCGAACTCGCCCCGGAACATCCGGGTGGGAAGCACGCACGCGACGTACTGGTCGCCGGCGACCACGTTCAGCCCGACCCCGCTGGCGTTGACCACCCCGATCATCGAGCCCCGGCGTCTGCGCCCGGCCACGATCGGGACCAGCAGCCGCCGCAGGAAGCCGGCGTGCTCCAGGACGGCCGCGAACGACAGGGCGGCGAGGATCAGCCAGACCGTGGTCAGGATGCTGGCCATCCCCCCTCGCGAGAACAGGTCGTCGATCGGGTCCACGCCCGTGTTGCTGACGAAGCCGGTCGCCATGGCGGCGAAGTTGGCCTTGATCGCAGTGGCGACCGGCCCGAGCTCGGGCTGGTCGACAAAGGCGGTGACGGCCGCCGACTGGGTGAAGGGGGCCAGGATCCCGGCGAACAGCGCGGAGCCGAGGATGGACAGGAAGGGCGGGTACTTGCTGGATGGCGAACACCACGAGCAGCGCGAGCGGGAGCAGGTTGATGACCGAGATGTTGAACGCCTGTTGAGTGCTTGTTGTGCCGCTTCGGTGCCAACGGCCCCCTCCGGCTCGGCGTTCAGCCCGAGGATCACGAAGATGACCAGGCTGATCCCGAGCGCCGGGCCGGCGGTCCACACCATGTTCTTGATGTGCCGGCAGGTGGTGAGGCCGCGGCCGACCAGCTGGGGGACCAGGATCGTCGTCTCCGACAACGGGGTCATCTTGTCGCCGAAGTACGCGCCGCAGATCACGGCTCCGGCGGCGGTCGCCTCGGAAAGGCCCAGCACCTTGGCCATCCCGATGAACGCGACGCCCAGGGTGCCCGCGGTGGTCCAGGAGCTGCCGGTGACCATGCCGACGAGGGCGCAGATGACCGCGGTGGTGACATAGAACCAGGTCGGGCTCAGGAGCCTGATCCCGTAGTCCACGACGGTGGGGATCGTGCCGGCCATGTTCCAGGTGCCGATCAGCGCGCCCACCGCCAGCAGGATGAAGATCGCGCTCATGGCCGTGGTCACTCCCCCGACGGTCGCGTCGCGGATGGCGGCGACGGTGTAGCCGTTCTTGAAGGCGATCAGGCTGGCGAACGCGGCGCTGAGCAGCAGGGCGACCTGCAGTGGCCCGTTGGTCGCGTCGATGCCGAAGAAGGCTATGGTGAGGGCGAGCAGGCCGATCAGGACGACGATCGGGAAGGATCGCGTCGAGCAGGCTCGGTGGGTGTGGCGACCGGCGGGCCGGGGGCGACGGCGGGACGGCCTCGGCGCCAGCGGATGGTTGGGAGCTTTGGGCCATGGTGCTCTCCTTACAGCTGGGGCGACCGCCACGCTGAGCGCGCCGTCGCCGAACCCTCCGACCTGTTGGGGGCCGTGGTGATGCTCCGGACCCCGCGCGAACGCGAGCGGGCCACGAGCTTCAAGGCCGGCACGATCTCGGCAGCACCTCCCGTCGGGTGTCGTTCATCTCCAGCACCCGCTTCCTAGAGCGGGTCGCGGACCAGCGGGCAGGTCATGCAATGCCCGCCGCCGCGGCCCTTGCCCAGCTCGAAGCCTTCGATGGTGACGACCTCGACGCCGGCCTGGCGCATCTTGGCGATGGTGTGGGTGTTGCGCTCGTAGGCGACCACCACGCCGGGCTCGAGCGCGACGACGTTGTTGCCGTCGTCCCACTGCTCGCGCTCCTGCTGGTAGACGTCGCCGCCGGTCTCGACCACCCGGAGCTTGGGCACCCCCAGGCGTCGGCCACCGCCGGCAGGAAGCCCTCCTCCTCGGTGACGTGGAAGGTGCCGTCCGAGCCGGCCGGGGCGCAGGCTGATCGCCCGGACCTTGCCCATCACCTGGGGGTACAGCGGTGACCGTGTCGCGGTCCAGCATCGTGAACACGGTGTCCAGGTGCATGTGGGCCCGGTCCTTGGTCATTACCACGGCGATCACCCGCTCGGCGGCGCCGGTGGCGAACAGCGCCCTGGCGATCTGCTCGATCATTCGGGCCTGGGAGCGCTCGCTGAGGCCGATCAGGACCGTGCCGTTCCCGATCGGCTGCACGTCGCCGCCCTCCAGCGAGGAGCGGCCGAAGTCCTCGACCTGGAAACGACCGTCGTCGCCGAGCTGGGGGTACCAGTACTCGAAGCCGGCGTCGGCGAACATCGGATGCGCCCGGTAGATGGCAGCGACGTTGTAGGCCTCGAGCCGGCGTGCCGGCCAGTACATGGGGTTGATCGACACCCCGCCGTAGATCCAGCACGACGAATCGCGCGTGAACAGGGTGTTGGGCAGCGGAGGCAGGACGAAGGCGCTGGTGTCCTCCAGCGCCGCCGCCGGGAGCGACGACGCCCTGAACCGGCCGAGGTCCAGGCCTGACTCGGCCACCGTCAGCCCGCCGATCAGGTGCTTGGCAAGCTGGCCGGGCTTCATGTCCCACAGCACGGCGCGGACCTCGTCCACCAGCGACAGCCCCACGGTGTACTCCGACGCCGCCAGCTCGACCAGCCGGCGGCGGCCCTCGTCGCTGGCCGCCAGCGCCTCGGCCAACAGGTCGCGGAGCTGGAAGACCTCGACCCCGCGCTCGCGCATCCTGGCCACGAACTGGTCGTGCTCGTACTGGGCCCGCTCCACCCACAGCACGTCGTCGAACAGCAGCTCATCGTGGTTGGACGGGGTCAACCGCTGGAGGCTGAGCTCGGGCCGGTGGACCATCACCTTGCGCAGCCGACCGACCTCAGAATGGACCCCGAAGCCCTGCATCATCCCTCCATTTCCGCGGGCACGGCGATCACCGGACAACCACCTGGTCCCGGCGTCGCCGGCCACGATCGCCTCGATCTCGTGCAGGCCGCCGATGGCGGCCCGGTTGCGGGTGGCCTCGACGAATCGGATCGCCGCCTCGACCTTGGGGCCCATCGACCCTACGGCGAACGGCAGCTCGCCCGGCGTCACCCCGACTCCGTCACCTATATCCAATGCGCTATTAGAGGCGACGTACTACTAGTAGGGCTTGAGGAGCCGGATCCGCTCCTCCCAGGGTAGCTACTCAGGTACTTGTTGATCAATGGTCAGGCGGCAGCCATGTGCGGGGTGAGTGCGGTGGGGATCCAGAGGCCGTCGCCGTTGAAGAGGCGGTGTAGGGCTTGGAGCCTGGTGATGCCCCAGTGCGCCGCGGTGGACAGGTAGTACGACAGCGACACTTAAGTCGATCATGATCTGACTCCGCTCGTTGATCATGCTGTGAGGGCTGCCGTTCGGCGTTGGTGGCTGGCTTGGGCGCTGGCTTGGTGGTCGCGTCGCCAGATGGACCAGGCCAGGATGTGCTCGGGTGGGTGCAGGGTGCGGGTGAGGTCGACCAGGAGCCGGCGGATCTCGTGGCGGGTGAGCCGGATCAGTCCGGCCGGTGGTGGGTCCTGGGTGGCGGTCAGGACGGCGAGGACGGCGTGGGCGAGCATGGCCGGCAGTGACCGGCGGTGCCAGGAGGTCCAGGTGCGGACCTGGTGGTGGTCCAGGGCGGCGAGTTCTTTGGCGCCGGCGAAGCTGTCCTCGATCCGCCATCTCGTTCCGGCAACGGTGACAAGGGTTTTCAACGCTACGGGGCCTGGGGCGTGGGCGCGGTAGAAGGCCAGTTCCGCGGTGGTGGGGTGGCGGCGGATGAGCAGCCAGTCCTGTCCGGTGACCGTTGCGGGCACGGCTCGTCGGTGCCGGTGTCGGTTGCGTGGGCGGGGTCGGTGGTCTCGACCCAGGCCCACTCGTAGGTGCGGGGGCCGCGCACGCCCGGGCCGGCGCTGTAGCGGTGCCAGCGCAGGTCGGCCCGCACGGCGTAGTCGACGGCAGTGCGGGTGCCGATGCCGGTGGTGATGGGGTGGGTCTTGGCGACCGCGAGGACGTGGCCCAGACCCCGCGCGGCGAGGGTGCGGCGCAGCCCGGGGTGGTTGCCGTACACCTCGTCCCCGGTGACCCAGGCGGCCTCGACCCCTGCCTCGAGCGCCCGGGTGATCATCTGTGCGGCGAGGGCGGGTTTGGTCGCGAACGGCGTCCCCGCGGGGACGCCCGCGGCGGCCATCCGGTCGGCATCGGTGGTCCAGGCTCGGGGCAGGTACAGCGCGTGGTCGATCAACGTGTACCCACGGGCCGTGGCGTAGCCGAGGTAGACCGCGACCTGGCAGTTCTCCACTCGTCCCGCGGTCCCGGAGTACTGTCGTTGCACGCCAACGGTTCTCGTGCCTTTCTTGACGTCGCCGGTCTCGTCGACCACGAGCCAAGGGTGTCCCGGCCGCAGGCGAGGCTCATGTTCGGCATCAGCAGGTGGCGGATCTCGGGCTGCCCGGTCTGCTGCTCGGCGAGCAGGGCGAACAGGTCAGCCTTCACGTGGCCGCCACCACTGCCACCACTGGCCGTGTTCGGCGTCTCGGGCTCGTGAGCGTGGTCCGGCTCGTCGCCCCGGCTGTGGCGGGTCACTTGCCCCACCTCTGTTGGGCGGCCTGCCGGGTGGTTCCGAGCCGGGCGGCGATCTCGGCCCAGGAGAACCCGTGCCCCCGCAGCCCGTTGACGGCGACCTGGGTGGCGGCGTCGATCTCGGCCGCGAGGGTGAGCAGCTCGGGCAGGCCTTCGACGTCCCCGTCGGCGACCCGGCGGCCGTGGGCTCGGATCATCCGAGCGGCGAACGCGCGTAGTCGGTGTTCTCCACCTCGCCCCGACGCCCCCCGCCTGGACGCCGCCGTACGGGTCGGGACCGGCCGGGCCGGCGCCTCGGTCAGCGGGTGCCGCTGCGGGCCGTTGACTGTCAATGCGGTCTTGACGGTGTTCGCGCTCATCATCGGGGCCCTCCCGCTGCCTGCTCGTCTTGGCGCTTGGTGGGGCTGGCGGCAAGGGGGCGATGTTTCCCCCTTGCCGCCAGGCGGCAGGTACCTCGCCCGGAGAGGCTCGCCGTCAACCCCCGACCTCGAGGACCCGGCCCCGCGTAGGTGCGGAGCACGTCCCCGGCACCGGCTGGAACCCGCTTGAGGGTTGACGGGGAGACCGGGCGTGGTACCGGAAGGCGACACGCGGCACCCAAGGTGATCGGCCCCGTGCGTCACCCGACCGGCACCGACGAGCAGGCACGCGCGGGCCGAACGACACCCGCGCCTGCTACCAGGCGACGACCGAGCGACGCCACGGCAAGGGTGAGCCCTGGGAGGCTGTGCGTCATGAGCGACGAGCTGTCCCACGTGGCGGAGATCGAGATCGCGGTCCCGGCCGGCGCCCTGGTGCTGCTCGACTGCGACCACATCACCGGCACGGCCACCGAGCTGCACGGCACCCCATGGGCGGTGCGACCGGTCTACGGCCGGATGCCCTGCCCGCTGCACCCAGAGGACGGAGCCGTCTGGGTCATAGCGATCGTCGAGAACCCAACCCTCCCGCCCCGCGGAGCCGCGGAGCGCTGTCCACCTGAGCTGCCAGGCTCAGCTGCCTGTGCCTCCCACCGATCTCACTTCACTCCTACTTGGCGCGCGCGGTGCCGGAGCGGAGCGGGAGGCGAGAGCGCGCGGCTGCGGGCCGCGAAGCGGCCCGCCTTGATCCCATACAGGCAGATTCGGCAACGCATCGGGGACGTTGGGGATTGGGATCACGAGGGCAGTCTGACCGCGTTGTCGGATCGGACAGGCCCATGGCGCCTGCGGCGAAGTAGGCGAGGACCTGGGCTCGCCAGCCGCGTCGGGCGTGGTTCCGGCACGCGTTGCTGGCGACGTCTGGAGACGCTGCCTGAAGGTTTCGGGATAATTGCCAGGCATGGCGGCCGAACCACCCATCATCGCTGCGACGCTTGCGCCCGATGGCTCGTGGGCGGTCACCGTCGACGGGACTGGACGGGTCGCGATCTGGGAGGCCGGCTTCGCCACGACCGTGCGTCGGCTGGCGTTCCACGGTGTCTCGCGGGCGGCAGTGGCGGCTGCTTCTCAAGACGAGCTTTTCGTGTGCTGGGTGGATGGCGACGGCGTCGTCTGGCTGTTCACCTCCCGTGAGGGTCCGGGGCTTCAGGCCGTTCGGATGGCATCGGGTGAGGTCAGTGCCCTCGGCCTCTCACCTTCCGGCGAAGCGGTGCTGGCCTGCAGGGACGGCACGCTCCGCGGCCTCGGTCTCGGCACGTCGCGGTTTGCCTGGACGATGGCTGTGGGTGTCGTTCCGGTTGTCGCCGTGGCCGTGGCGGGGGATGGGGGTCGATGCTTTGCGGCGTTCGCCGACGGCTCAGTCCGGTGGTACGACCCGAGAACGCGCGAGTCCGACCTTGTCGGACGAGGGGTGCCAGCGCAGACCCTGGCGGTCACACCAGACGGCGATGTCGTGGCAACGGCGAGTGCTGACGGAGTCTTTCAGTGGTGGGGCGCGCTCGACGGCGGGGCACCCGAGCTGCGCCTGGTCGGCTCGGCGGTCACCGCTCTCGCGCTCGACGCGTCCGGCCGGCTGGGGTTCCTGGGATTCGAGGACGGCACTGTCCGACTTCACGACGTGGTCTCCAGCGGGCCCGGCAGGCCTTCGATCATGGACGATGACGTGCAGTTCACCGTCTACCGGCCCAGGATCCTCTACGTCGACCGGTGGGCGTCGATGCTGGTGTTCGCCCACAAGACGGACCTGCTCGTCGATCCTGTTCGCGGCCCGGTCGATCCCGTGGCGGAGGTGGCGGCCAGAGCCCGCGCGCATTTCGGCGAAGCGGTGCTTTCGAGCGCCGCGGACTCGCGCTACGGGCTCGTCCAGGGAACCCGTCTGCGAATCGTGCCAGATCTTCCAGGCGTCCGCTGCAACCCGGAGGCTGCCGAGACGCAGTGGTGGGAGCGGATTCACGAGGTGGTGTTCCGACTGCTCGCGCCCAGGGTCCTCGACGGCACGCACGTTCGCGGCGCCGTACGGGTCTGGTGCGGACCGGTGATCCTCGGGGAGGTGTCCGTCACGATATCGATCTCTGCGGACGTCGGCGGGGAGTCGATGAGCCCCGTCGCGGAGTCGGCGCAGCGATATCGAAAGATATTCCCCTCCTATTCGCGTCGCGATGTCACGCTTGTCAAGCACTTCGCGGAGGTGGCTCGCGCCCTCGGCGATGAATACCTTCAGGACGTGCTCCGCCTGCGGCCTGGAGAACAGTGGTCTCCTCGCCTGCTGCAGTTGATCGAGGAGGCTGATGTATTCCAGCTCTTCTGGTCGCACAACTCCATGCGATCCCCGCGATGCCGGGAGGAGTGGGAGCATGCGCTGTCGCTCCAGCGACCCCTCTTCGTGCGCCCGCTGTACTGGGAGGAGCCGCTTCCGGAGGATCCCGGTCTTGAGCTCCCCCCGGTTTCACTACGAGCCCTGCATTTCGTGAAGATACCGCTGGGTCTGACGGTCGATCCAGAGGCTGCTCCGGCCTCAAGGGCCGCTGCCGCGGTCGCCGAGGCGACGGCCCCTACCCGCCCGCCCTTGACCCCAGAGCCTCTGCGCACCACGGAAGCCGGCGGGGTCGGTGGGACGCATCGTGGCCCGGCCGAACGCGTCGGAGAGGATCAGTCGTGGCCGCCCACCTCCGGCAGGCCGCGCTCAGCGCCGTCCCGCGTGCTGCCCGCGGTGATCGCGGCGCTCATTCTACTCTTGCTTGTGGTGCTTGTACTCATCGTCACGCGCCGATGACGCATGGCCAGCTTCGGGACCAGCTTCGGGACCCGCGCCTTTCATGTCAGGATTCTTCGTATCGAGGGTACTTAAGTGGCCTCGTCATGCCGCCGCTTCCTTGCGTATTGTAGTTCCGTCCAATGAGCTTCGAGCCCTTCCAAGGTTGGGCTTACGGCCAATGCCACGTAGCGTAAGTTGATCAAGCTGCGCGGGGGTTCAGGGAGTGGAGACGGATCGTGGCGGGTCCGTGGTGGCGGACGCTGGCCGGCTCGTCGGGTTTCTTCACGCGGTAGCTGTTGTGCCGGGCGCGCTTGACCGCGCGGGGACAGTCGCGCTCGCGGCGGTCGGGGATCAGCAGGCCGGCGATGTCGGTCAGGTGCTTGCCGAGGGCATCAGTCCAGTCCTGAGGGGGGAATGTCCGCCGTCCCGGTGGCGGTGCGGCGGACCAGGCGCAGGGCTTTGGAGAACGAGATCTTGTCGGGGTCCAGGTCGGCTGCGGCGGAGGCCTTCGCGACCAGGGCGCTGATCGCGTGGTGGACGATCAGGTAGGCCCAGATCTCTTGGTGGACCAGGTCCGGCAGCCGCGATCGCAGGATCCTTCCGGGGCCGCGTAGGTGGGTCTTGAGCTGGTCGTGTCCGGTCTCCTGCTCCCACCGCTCGTTGTAGACGCCCGCCAGCTCGTCCGCGCCGGCGTGCCCGGGATCGGTGATCGTGGTGAGCAGCACGATCAGCTCGCCGCTGCCGTTGCCTTTCCGGTCCGGCACGTCGTACTCGACCACCCTGGCCAGGTGGACGACCGGCAGGCCGCGGTCGTCGAACGCCTCCGGCACGACGTTGATGTCGTCCAGGTCCTGTCCGGCGCGGGCGGCGGCGGCCAGCAGCCGTTCCCGCCGCCGACCCCGGACCGTCGGCTTGATCAGCACGGTCAGGTAGGTGCCGTCGGTCAGGACCGTGACGACGGGCAGGTCCAGCTGGGTCGGGGCCCGCCACACCAGGGCAGCGCCGGTGGCCTGCGCGGCGTCCCACCCGGTCCAGGAGTAGAAGCCCCGGTCGGCGGTCAGCAGCTCGTCGTCTCGCAGCCGCGGGTACAGCCGCTGCGCGAGGGTCTTCTCCCCGGTCGCGTAGTCACCGATCTCGGCGGCGAGGAAGGCGTGGGTGCCGCACTCGGCCAAGCGCGACCACCCTCGCCTTGGGGAACGCCGACCGGTTCTCGCCGCTGCCGGCGTACCCGAACTCGGCGGCGTTCTCCTTCGAGTCGGGCAGATCGACCTCGAACCCGTCGATCGCCAGCAGCCGCCACGACCGCAGGAACGCTCCCCGCGCCGTGCCGAGGGCGGCCATCTCCGCGGTCGGCCCCGTCCGCCCGGCGACCGGCCCGCAGCAGCGTTCGAACACCTCGGCGAACACGGTGCGGCCCAACCGTTTCCGGGCCTGGGTGATGCCGCTGGACGGTCGGCACGCTCCAGGCCGCGTCCCAGCAGCCGAACCGGTCCAGCGACCCGGTCACCTTGGTGGCGACCTCCTCATAGTCGTCGTCGGGGAACAGGGCCAACGCCAGCGTCAGGTAGGTGGTCACGTGCGCGGGCAGCTTGCCGTCCGAGCGTTTCTCACCCACCCCGCACACCGCGATCGCGGCGTCGACCTCTTCCCGGGACACCTGCGAGATCAACACCCCGAGCGTGACCTGATCGGTGCGCACAACCGGACGATCCACCGCATCCGCCGTCATGGCCGCCGATCAAAACGTCCTCAAACCCACCGGTCACGCCAACACGCCGACAACCCCCCGACACAGCCCACCCACAAGATCAACTTAGGCTACGTGGCATTGCTGTGTCCTGAACGCGAAGGAGAGGTCATGTAGGAGCTCTGCTGGTTGCGGTGCTGCACGGACGATGAAGGTTGGCCCTTCGGAGCCGCCCTGCGGGGGGAGGCTCCAAACCACCTCATGCTGCGTTGGCTGAAGACCGTCGTGGTGAACGATGAGGAAAAGGCGCCCAGGAGGTGTCAGGTGGGGATCAGGAAGGCGAGCGAAAGCGAATCGCTGTTGACGTGTCGAAACTTAGAGACGACATCAAAACCGGGGTGTCAATGCAATCCCGGGATGAGCCTGGCGGCCCAGACGGTGGTGGCGCAGGTGTTGGAGGCGAAGGCCGAACCGGTCTTCCATCCCGACTCCTACGGCTACCGGCCTGGACGGTCCGCGATCGATGCGGTGGCCGTGTGCCGCCGGCGCTGCTGGAAGGCGGACTGGGTCATCGACCTGGACATCTCCGCGTTCTTGGATGCATGGTCACACTGCTCCTGCCGCTCATTGTCATGATCAGAATAGGGTGCTGGTGGGGCTGGATACGTTGATGCGTAAGCCTTTCCGGCGTCCGGTGCGGACGTGGACGGCTTGCAGGTCGCCGCGCTTGACACGCTGCAACACGGTCTGGCGGGAGACGCAGAGGGCGAGGGTGGCTTCGAGCATGGGCAGCCAGCCCTCGGGTGCGTCCTGGACGAACAGGGCACGCAGTTGGTCGGTCATCCGGATCCGCCAGGGAGCGCCGGGGGTGGCCTGGTCGCCGGCGACGAATCCGTCGTTGAGCCAGCGGTGCAGGGTGGAGGGGGCGACGCCGAGTTCGGCGGCGGCGTCGGCGATGGTGAGCACGGTTCCTTCGTGGGGTTGGCCGTCTGGCTGGTGGCAGTCGATCTTCCAGTAGTGGCGTAGTCCCTGGACCCTACTGGCGGTGTACGACAGTCCCCGCGGGGTGCTTCGGTGCTGGCGGTTGAGGATCCCGGCGATGACGGCGTCGGGGTAGTGCTGGGCCAGCCGGCGGACCAGGTCGACGGTGTCTTCGTCGGTGCGGATCTTCGGTGGCTTGCGTTTGATCGGGATCGTCAGGTCGGTGATGGCGCCGCCCTTCCAGCGCAGGACCAGGTCGGCGCGGCCGCTGCTGGTGTCGCGGGTCAGGCTGATGGCGACCTCGTCCAGCAGGGTGCGCAGCAGTTGCTTGCGGTCCTTGTCGCGGGTCGAGGGCGCTGTCCAGACCTGGGGCAGGTTCTGGCCCAGGGCCAGGACGGCGGCCCGTTCGGTGTCGGTCAGCAGGGTGGGGCGGCGCTGCTGGGCGCGGGCCAGGTCGGCTTCGGCGGTGGCGACGGCGCTCAGCGCGGTGTTCCAGTCGGCTTCTAGGCTGCGGGCGACCAGACGGTTGTCGGCATCGACCGCGCGGTAGCGGCGTTCGGCCCGGGCGGCGGCGTAGCGGGCCTGCTCGAGCTGCCGGTGCAGCTCGGTCGAGGGCCGCCCGGTGGCCGGTTTCCAGGTGCTCGGCCGCGGCCAGGGTGGCCTCGGCGGCGGCCGGGGTGATCGCGGCCAGGAACGCGGCGGTCACCGCGGCGTCGATCGCCACGCCGCCGACGCGCAGGTGCCGCACGCCGCGGCCGTTGCAGATGTCACCGCTGGCGCAGTAGTAGCCGGGCGTGGACTTGGAGTCGGCCCGTCGTAGTAGACGGCGAGCTTGCGGCCGCAGGTCCCGCAGGTGGCCAGGCCCTGCAGCAGGGCGCAGCCCTCGCGCACCGCCCCGGTGCCGGGGGCGTGCGCGCGGGGGGCGGGTGTTGGCGGCCAGGCGGGCCTGGTTGGCCTGGTAGGTGTCCCAGTCGATGAAGCCGGGGTGGTGACCGGGCAGGCACACCTCCCACTGGTCGCGCGGCAAGCGGCGACGGCGGGCCTTCAGGGTCCCGTCCTCGGCCAGGCAGCGCTCGGTCCGGGACCGGCCGAACACGTAGGCGCCGGCGTAGGCGGGGTGGGTCAGCGTGGTGTGCACCGCATGGTAGGTCGGCTCCACCCAGGTGATCTCTGGCAGGACCCCGCGACGGTAGCCGATCTGCTGCAGCGGCCAGCGGAGCCCCTGATCGCGCAGCCACAGCCACACTGGCCCGGGCGGACGGAACACTGCGTGAACCGGTCGAACACCGCGGCGATCACGCCGCGGACGGCCTCGTCGGGGTGGAAGCAGGATCTGCCCGTCGTCCTCGCCCCAGACCAGCCCGACCGGCAGCCCGCGGCGCAGCTCGCCGCGGGCGGCCTTGTTGCGGATCCCGCCGTCCAGGCGGGCCCGCAGCACGTGGAGCTCGGCCTCGCTCATGATCCCTTTCATGCCCAGGACCAGCCGGTCGTTGAACAGCGCCGGGTGGTAGACCCCGTCGGCGTCGGCGACCAGGGTGTCGCAGGCCCCGGCCAGGTCGAGCAGCCGATACCAGGCCGCGTTGTCCCGGGCCAGCCGCGAGGCCTCCAGCGCCAGGATGATCCCGACCTGGCCCAGGGCCACCTCCGCGACCAGAGCGTCGAACCCGTCCCGGTGCCCGGTCACCGACCCGGAGACCCCCAGGTCGCCGTCGACGACGCGGACCGCGGAGCGCGGCCAGCCCAGCGCCACCGCCCGTTCCACCAGGTCGTACTGGCGGGCGGTGGACTCGCGGTTGCGTTCGACCTGCGACAACGTCGACTGCCTGACATAGATCACGGCCGTGCGGGAACGATGCGAGGCAGTGATCCGGCTGTGGCTCACTCATCGCCCGCCTCCGGCCCGTCCGTGGCGTGCGTGGCCGCCTCGGCGATCAGCCGGCCCATCAGGCCGACCGCCTCGGCCACCGGCCCATCCGGCAGCAGCGGCGGCATCATCTGTGCCGCGGGCAGATCCGATGGCGGCCTGGCCGGCATCCCTGACCGGTCCAGGGACGGGCTCGCCGGGAGCGTGGCCGATGGCGACGGACAGGTCTGCGGCAGCAGACTGAGCTGGACAGGCTGCACGATGGTCCTCCTTGGCAGGTGACTGTCGTGCAGCCTGCTCCCGTTCGGTCCCGGCCCGGGCGGCCAGCCCGGCGACCACCGTGCAGGCAGGCCAGCAGGTCCGTCACCGACCCCAGCGCCAGGCCCGACGACGACGCCGTCGCCGCCGCCGGGAGGCTGCGGGCTGGTCCAGGTCGGTCCACGCCGCCGGGACCAGCCGCTGCCGCCGTCCGCCAGGACCACCAGCAGCTCCACGCCCGAGCCGCGGACGCATCCGGCCCAGCACCCGCAACCGCTGCCCCTGCAACGGATCCCGCTCCCGGACGATCGCCACGGTGACCGGTGACTGGCTCATCGCTCGACCTGCCCGACGACTCCAGCCCGACCGCGCCCGTTGCCGGCCAGCACCGCAGCCACCACCAACTCGATCGAGTTCCCGTCGAGCCCGGACACCGCGGCACCCAGATCGACCGGGATCCCCTCCGCCAGACTCGCCGCCAGACGAAGGATCTGCCCCTGGCTGTCCGAGCACACCAGCGGTCCCGCGGTCAGCGCCCCGACGGCTCCTTCCCAGTCGACCAGCGCCAGCGGTGTCCCGTCCGGGCCCAGGTCCATCCCCACGAACTGCTCGACGAAGTCCCTCCGGCCCAGCCAGAACCGGTGGCCGATCAGCAGCTCAACGGCCGCCACCACAGCACACACGCCCTCCGCAGACGCACGCAACGCGCACGCGAGGTCCTCGATACGGGTAGTAAGAAGGGGCTTCCTTCGACAGCGTCCCGTGGGACCTGGTCCTCAAAGCGGTCTCCGCCCACACTGATCAACCGTGGGTCGTGCTCTACGTGCGGCGGTGGCTCCAAGCACCGCTGCAACGACCCGACGGCACGCTTGTCCATCGAGACCGAGGAACCCCACAAGGATCATCGGTTTCCCCGATCTTGGCGAATCTGTTCCTCCACTACGCCTTCGATGCCTGGATGGCCCGGGAGTTCCCCACCATCACCTTCGAACGCTACGTGGACGACGCGGTGGTCCACTGCGTCAGCGAACGCCAGGCACGCTACGTGCTGACGGCGATCCAGGGACGAATGCGGCAGGTCGGGCTGACCCTGCACCCGGAGAAGACGAAGATCGTCTACTGCCAGGACGCGGGCCGACGTGAGGTCTACGAGCACGTCGAGTTCACCTTCCTCGGCTACACCTTCCGGGAGCGCACCGCGCAGACCAAGGACGGCCAGCTGTTCCGGTCGTTCCTGCCGGCGATCAGCAAGGCGGCCCTCAAGCGGATCAGCGCCGAGGTGCGGTCCTGGCGGCTGCACCTTCGCACCCACCTGAGCGAAGCGGACCTCGCACGACGGATCAACCCGATCGTGCGGGGCTGGACGAACTACTACGGGGCCTTCTACCGGTCGGCCCTGTATCCCCTCCTGGAACGCATCAACGCCTACCTGATGCGGTGGATCCGCAAGAAGTACCAACGGCTGCGGGGCCGCAAGAAGGCACAGGACGCATGGACCAAGGCCGTCGCACGACGACCCCGGTTCTTCGCGCACTGGGCCTGGGTGACCTACGCCCCCAAGGTCTGGTGACCAGGACGACAAGAGCCGTATGACGGGAGACTGTCACGTACGGATCTGTGAGGGCCCGGGGGTGAGATTCCCCCGGGCTACTCGGCGGCTTACGGCTTGCTTACGCCGAGGGTATGTAGGGTTGCGAGTTGCGAGTATCCGTCGACGTAGCGGCAGGATTATTACGGAGGTGGCTCGTCGGGGACCCCGAGCTGGACAGTTCGACGGACCGCGCCGCCCTCCAGACGTACATGTCGTCATCTCGGTCGAGGTCAATGAGACTGATGATCTTCAGGACGGTCGAGGCGGAGCCTGGCCGAATAGCGTCTAGCGCTTTGAGCACTGCCGCCGCGGACTCATCGCGATTCGCGTAGGCGATGCTGAAGTGTGGGCGGTAGGTCAAGGGCTCGGGGACGCCGTCCTGGCCCCAGACGTCCGCGATCCCAGTGCGGACGGCGTTGCGGATGTTGCGGAGTGGTTGGAGGTCGGTTGGTGGGATGACGACTGCCTCGCGGTGCAGGACGGGCCGGTGGAAGGTAAGGGTCGGCGCCTGGACTTGAGAGAGCCGGCCTTCGACCGCTCGGACGATGCGGTCGCGTTCCTCGCCGGTGACCTCTGCGGCGTTGCCAATGCCTTGGACCGTGACATGCAGCCACCGGCCGGGGATGAGGTCGAGTGAGTCGAAGCCTCGGAGAGCGGACTGGTACTCGGCGGCGAGCTGCTGTAGCTCGGGCTGGTCATCGAGGGTGAAGTGCCAGGCATACCAGTGGGTCCCCGGAGACCATCCGGGGCGCCACCACCAGTGGTTGACAAGCTCGCCGGCGTGCGGGTATGGGATGTCGGCTGGGCGCTCGTCGGCGCGCTCGTCCATGGTGCTCACAGTTCGGACTCCTCGACGGGTTGGGGCTCGGCGGGGATCTCGTACTCGTCCATGAGGACCATGCGGTCGGCGGGCCAGACGGATTCGGAGACTTCAAGGACCTGGTCGTCGGCGTCGGTCGCGGTGTGGACGACGTGCAGGACAGGGGAGCCGGTGGTGATGCCGAACTGTGCGGCTTCCTCGGCCGAGGCGAGCCGGGCGACCCAGCGGTCCCGGGCGTGGGTGTAGGCGCGTCCGCTGAGGTCCTCGACGCAGCGGAAGAGAGCCTTGGGGACGACGCTCGGCTGCTCCAGGTAGGTGCCAGCCCCGATGCTGACCGCGATGTAGCTCGCGCCGAGCTCCTCGAGCCGGCCTGTATCGGGGTCGTACAGGCTGCGGGCGCGGATGACGACCTCAGCGCCGGGTTCCTCGCCCATGGCCTCGGCGATGTGGACTGGCAGGGGCCCTCGGCCGGCGAACGTGATCTGGTGGCGCAGGGCGGCGTTGAGGAGGCCATCGCGTCCGCGGGCAGCGCCGTAGCGGTGCCGAGAGCGCCTTGGTCGTCGACGCTCGACCCGCACGAAGTTGCCTAGGCCGTGACGGGACTCGATCAGCCCCTCAGAGCGCAGGACGCCGATGCCCTGCCGCAGCGTCGGCAGGCTGACGCCGAAGCGTTCCATCAGCGCCGTCTCGGCCGGGAGCCGGTCGCCGGGCTGGTACTCGCCGGAGCGAATGTCTGTGCGGAGCGCCGCCGCGATCCGCTGGTACTTGGGGGCCTTCGCCCCGAGAGTGTCCACCACCTGGGGGAACCTCGATTCAGTTCTCGACTGCTGGACCCACGTCAGATTAACTCCTCAACAGGACTTGACAACATCAGCCAGTCGGAGCACCCTCAACCCACCGACATTCCTATAGAGGACAGAAGGACTGTCAGTCGGAGGACAGGGAGTCAGTCATGGCGCTTCAGGGTGGGCATCGGTTCGCGGTGTCGATGGACGAGGTGTTCCCGTTCGGGGTGTACGCGATGGGGGTGGAGCAGGCGCAGGACTACGACGAGAGGTCGGGGCGGCGGACCCCGTCCAAGGACAAGCAGAGCGGTGAGCTGGTCTGGGTGGTGTCGTGCATGGACCGGGACCCGGAGGCCCGTTCGAAGGAGGTCAAGGTCAAGGTGACGGCGCCGTACCAGCCGGTGCTGCCGGGGGAGATCGCGCCGGGCACGGACCTGCACCCGGTGACCTTCGAGGGGATGACGATCACCCCGTACGTGTCCGAGGGTGCCGCGGGGCGTCGGGCGCGGCTGGCGTACTCGGTCCGGGCGACCGGGCTGCACGCTCAGGGCAAGGCCCCCACCACTCAGACCTCGACGGGTCGGGGTGGTGGGCCGGCGCCTTCGGGTGGGCCGTCCGGGGACGGCAAGGCGGCCTGAGTCCCCCCGCTCGCCGCGCTTGCTGTCCGGTCCGCGCCCGAGGTGGCCCGCCAGTGATGGCCCGGCCTCGGGCGCGGACCTCAGAAGCACTCCTCGATCGAGCCGGTTGAGCCCGCCGTCTGGTGGGCGGCTTCTTCCCCGAGCCTCACGGCCTCGGGGGCTCGTTGGGGAGTCGATGGAGGGGTGTGGTGGCCCCCGGCCTGGATTGCGGCCGGGCCGGGGGCGTTGCACCGCTCGACACGCTCACCCCCGCGTTGCGGGGTCCTCGACCGCCAAGCCAAGGGAGCACGTTCGCGATGCCTGCTCACCGTACCCCCAGACCTTCCACCCGCCGCGCTGCCGCCGCCGACGACCGCCACGACGGTTCCGCCGCCACTCCTGATCCGACGCCGCCGACGCCGCCGACGTCGGCCGCGGCGCGGCGGGGGATGACCCGCTGGTCGCGGTGCACCTCGTGCCGGCGGGGGTTCGTCGCCGCCTCCCTGGTGAACGGGCAGTGCGAGCGGTGCGCCGGCCTGCAGGCCCTGCCGCTGCACGGGGAGGGCGGGAAGTTCCTGCCCGGCCTGACGCACGGGCCGAGCCCGTCGCCGTCCCGGCCGACCGCACCCGTGTGGGGCAGACGGGACTACGACCGATGACCGCCGCCGACCCCGCCGACACCGTCCCCAACTCCATGGAGGACCAGACCCGGGAGGCGGTCAGCTGCGCGATCGCCCGGCTGCTGCGGTCGCAGCCCGCGCCCTCGGGGCCGGGTGTGGACGACGTGCAGCGGGCCGCGTGGTTCACCCGCCGGGCCGCCCTGCTCGACCAGATCGCGTCCGCCGCCGCGCACCCGTGGCCGGCCGTGGAGGCGGCCTGCCTGGCCCGGCAGGCCCGCCACACCGGCCGCGCCTGCACCGACCATCCGCACCCGTCCTCGCACGCCGACCCCGCACGCCGAAGGGACCTCCCGGTGATCAACCTGCCTGATGAGACCAGCGCCACCGAGACGGCAGCCCACCCGGGACCGGAGACGCCGGCTGTGACCCCGGCGGGGTACGCGCGGGCCGCGGCGGAGGCGATCCGCGGGCTGAACCACGCCACCCTGGGCTCCGGCGGGTACGTGTGGCCGGCGGACGTGGACGCCGTGGTCGCCGAGCTGGAGACGATGGTCGAACGGCTCCCGCAGGCCTTCGCCCAGGCACAGGGGTGGCTGCTCGCCGCCCGGGACGCCGGCCGGGTCGGCCAGGACCCGGAAACCGCGGACGGCCCGGTCGACGTCGACGAGGCTATCTCGATCGCCTGGAACCACCTGCGACAGGCCAGCACCTACGCGACCTGGACCCGCGACGCGCTCCACCTCGCGAGGACCGAAACCTGCCACCTGACCGTCCCGGCCCCCGACCCCACCGGTGGCGGAGCCGTCAGCGACGCCGACGTAGAGGGTGCGCGGTGACCGGGCGGCGGTACGGCGGGACCGGCCGTGGGACCCGGGTCCGGACCGGGGTTCGGCACGGCGACGGCCAGGTCCTCCAGGTCGTCGGTCCGGGCCTGTTCTACCGCGAACGGCGGCGGATCCCGTTCTGGGTCGGCGCTGTCTGGGAGATCCTCGTCTTCGCGGTCCGGGCGACGATCTGGGCCGCCCGGACCGCGGCCCGGTACCCGATCCCCACCGCCGTCCTCACCGTCACGACGGCGGTGTGGGTCCGGTGGGGGGTCCGCGGCCTGGTCGTCACGACCGTCGCCCTCGCCCTCGGCACGGCCGGGATCTCCATTGTCTGGGCGCAGGCCCACCCGGGGTCGTTCGCGCGCCGGGTGTCGATGCCGGCGCTCGGGGTGTGGCGCTGGCACACCGTCTACCGGGGCCGGTGGCGCACCGCGATGGGCGGCGTCGGCCTGCTGCGGGTCTGGGACGGCGTCGAGCACGCCCCACAGGTCGACCGGGTCCGCTCCACCCGGGACCGCGACGTCATGTCCGTCGAGCTGCTGCCCGGGCAGACCCCGGAGGAGTTCGCCGGCATCGGCGAGGCCCTGGCCCACGTCTACCGCTGCTACCGGGTCGACGTCACCAGCCACCAGCCCGGCTGGGTGCTGCTCACCTTCCTCCGCGAGGACCCCCTCGCCCGCCCCGTCCCCACCACCCACCCGACCTACGCCGCCGCCGTCCGCCAAGCACACGACCTCGGCGCCTCACCCGAGGTGGCCGAGGGCCACGTCACCCGGCTCCTGGACGCCGTCCCCGTGGGCCTCATCGAGACCGGACAGATCGCCCGGCTCCGGGTCCGCGGCGCGCCACCTCCTGGTCGCCGGCACCACCGGCTCCGGGAAGTCCGGCCTGCTCTGGGCCCTGCTCTGGGCCCTCGCCCCGGCGATCCGCGCCGGGCTGGTGGAGGTCGTCGCCCTGGACCCGAAACGGATCGAACTGGTCGCCCTCGCCGACGGACCGCACCCCCTCGGGGTCGTCGTGAAGGACGCCGACGTGATGGCCGCGTTCCTCGAGGCCCAGGTCCGTGACCTCGACACCCGCTGCCAACAGATGGATGGCGTCACCCGCAAGCACACCCCGACGCTGGCGCAGCCGCACCGGCTGATCGTCGTCGACGAGCTGGCCTCGATCACCGCCCTCGCCGACCGCAAGGACCGCGAACGCATCGAGGCCGCCCTCGGCCACCTCGAATCACGGGGCCGCGCCGCCGGCTACACCGTCATCGTCACCACCGTCGAACCGACCAAAGAGGTCGTCCGCTGGCGAGCCCTGCACGCCGTCCGGGTCGGGTTCCGGCTGGAGGAGGAGTCCCACACCGACATGGTCCTGGGCGACGGCAGCCGCGACCGCGGCGCGGTCTGCGACCACATCAACCCCGACACCCCCGGCGTCGCCTACCTCAAGACCGACGGCGTCCGCGACCCCATCCGGTTCCGCGCCGTCGAGATCACCG
This sequence comes from uncultured Actinomycetota bacterium, assembly GCA_963750565.1. GTDB lineage: Bacteria > Actinomycetota > Actinomycetes > Actinomycetales > Kineosporiaceae > R-H-3. Next base: position 24,208 of record CAVVRA010000009.1, read on the forward strand.
ACACCGACCTCCACACCCTCACCCACGGCCTGCCGCCCATGGTCGGGCCCGAGGCCACCGAGTCGACCGGGCGTGAGGGGGAGGAGTTCTGGCCGTTCGACCAGTGGTTCGGCGAGAACACCGCGGACGGTGACGCGGCGGCGACCCATGTTCGCGTCGACGTCGTCGACTCATCGATACCGACCGCACCGACCACGGCGACGACACCGCTCGGGCGACCGCGGCCGACCGCAGCTGAGCCGGAAGGAGCACCACGATGACCACTCAGCACACCACCCGCTCAGCCGGCGTCAGCATGCCGGTTCTCGCCGCCGCGGACGCGCTCATCCACGGGATGCACCTGCGCCGCCCGGTCGGCTACCTCCTCGCCCCGCTGGTCCTCGCCGCCACCTCGGCGATCGGCCTGGGCGTCGAGGTGCTCGTGCAGGCGGTGACCCGATGACCCCCGACCCGCCCGGCACCGACCTGGCACCCCTGGGCAGAGCCCTCGCCCCGCTCGGCCGAGAGCTCGCGCCCACCGGCAGCACGGCGCCCCGAATCGGTCGGCCGGGAACGGTCGCTCCACCGAGCCGGGTCCCGATGGCCCGGCGAGGCGGGGCGACGGCTACAGGCTCGCCGACCTCGTTCGGGACGGGTGCGGTCACCGGGATGGGTGCGGGGACCGAGGGGGTCGGGCGGTCCGTGACGATGGCGCTCGGCCCGGACTGGACGTCGCTGCGGGCGTTCGCCGCCGTGGTCGCCCTCGTCGTGCTCGCCGGACCGGTCATCGGCCGCGCCATCGCCGGCCCGGTCGGGATCATTGTCGGCGCCGGCCTCGCCGCGTTAACCTGCCTGGCCGGCGCCCACCTCGGCACCATCCGACGTCCCCGCGGCCGCGTCACCCGCACCACCGGCGATCACCTCACCACTGACGTGTACGCGTCAATCCCATTGTCTTGCAACGCAACCCCGCCTGTGTCCACGAGCGTTTGGGTAGCCGTGGTCGACGACCGCCCGGCACCCCAGGGCATCGACGGGTGGGTCTGGGCCTGCGGCGGGTGCCGGCTGGCCTCGCTCCCCGCGACGTCCTCGGCCGAGGCGATCGACCTCGCCGCGGTCCACGACGTGCTGCACCACCGGACACGCCGCACCGCCCACGTCACTCACATCGCTGACGTGGCCCGCGCCGGCGACCGGGCCGCAATCCAGGCTGGGGGCAGGGCCAGGACCGGTCACGCGCCCGTCTGCGGCCCTCGGACAGCGCTCCCGGCGGTCGGGTCGGGGGAGTCTCGGTGACCGCGGCGACCGTCAACGACACCTTGACAGTCCACGTCGAGGAATCGTCGTCCGGTGCAGATGTGTGGGTGCGGCCGGGGTCGCGGGAGGCCCGGGCCCGACAGCCTCGGGCGAAGCGGGTGTTGCGGGACGTCGCGGTCGAGTTCGGGGTCTGTGTCCGTCCGGTGCTGTTGCGTCGCACCGACCTGGTCACGGGGGAGACCGACGTGGTGGAGACCCCGTGCGGGTCGACCCGGGACAAGGTCTGCCCCCCGTGCGCGAAGAAGGCGCGGGCGGTGCGGGCGCAGCAGTGCCGGGAGGGCTGGCACCTGACCGACGAACCCGACCTGACCCCCGACCCCGGCAGCCGCACCCACCGCGACCTCGTCGCCGAACGGGCCGCTCTGGTCGAGGCTCGGCAGGCCGCCGAGGAGGACTTCGCGCTGCACCCCGACGACCAGGCGCGCGCGGACGTCCTGGCCGCGGTTATGGAGGCGATCGCCGACCTGGACGCCGAGCTCGGCAAGTCCGGGGTCAAGGGACGCCCGGAGCCGGACCCGGTGAAGCGGCGGGCCCGGTCCACCCGCCACCGCGCCGACGCCCCGGACCTGCCCCGGGTGGCGTCGACCGGGTCCACGGTCGGCCGGGTCTACACGGCACCTCCGGGGAGCCGGCATGCGGGGAAGGCGTTCCGGCCGTCGCTGTTCCTGACCGTCACGCTGCGATTCGTACGGCCCGGTCCGCGAGGACGGCACCCCGGTCGACCCGAGCGGCTACGACTACGTGCGGGCGGCTCGGGACGCGCTGCACTTCGGCAAAGCGTTGGACCGGCTGATCCAGAACCTGCGCCGGGTCGCCGGGTACGACCTGCAGTACTTCGCCGTCGTCGAACCCCAGCGCCGGCTCGCCCCGCACGCGCACATCGCGGTCCGCGGCACCCTCCCCCGTGCGGTGGTCAAGCAGGTCGTCGCCGCCACCTACGCCAACGTCTGGTGGCCCACCATCCGGACTCGGCCTGTGTACGACACAGCGCACCGGCCGGTCTGGGACCCCACGCTCCTTGACGACACCACCGGGCTCTCGGTCGGCGGGTACGTCGACCCCGACACCCGCCAGCCCGCTCCCGACCTGGGAGCAGGCCCTCGACGAGCTCGACCACGCAGCACGCGACGGCCGCCGACACCGGCGAGCCGGTGGAGCCGACCCACTGCGTCCGGTTCGGCCGCCAGGTCGACGTCCAAGGCGTCCTCGCCGGCACCCCGCAGGCCGAGAAGACGATCGGCTACCTCGTCAAGTACCTGATGAAGGACCTCGGTGACGACCTCGACCACCCTGACGACACGCGGGAGGACAACGACTCTGCCGGGTCCGGGGACGGCGGGATGAGTGAGGGCCCGGCCACCGAAACCGCACCCGACTCAGCCGACCGTTCTGGTTCTGGTCGGGCGCGGCGTCGTGGTCGAGCCCCGGAGGAGCGAGCCACCGCCGCCCGGCGTGCGGACCACCGCGCCCGCCTCGTCGATGCCCTCCGCTATGAGCCGTGCTCGCCGCGGTGCGCGAACTGGCTCCGCTACGGCATCCAACCCAAGCACCCCCGGCCCGGGCTCGTCCCCGGCGCCTGCAAGGGCAAGGCCCACCGCCCGAGTCACTTGGGGTACGGCGGCCGCCGGGTGCTCGCGTCCCGGAAGTGGAGCGGCAAGGACCTCGCCGACCACCGCCACGACCGCAAAGCCCACGTCCTGAAGGTGCTCGGCCGCCTCGACGAGCTGGCCGCCCTCGAACGCGGCGAACACCCCGACGGCAGAGACGGCGTCGCCTGGGAACTCGCCCGCCCCACCGCCCCCGACGTCCCACCCGCCCAGACCCGCCTCCACCTCGCCATCGCCCGCGCTGTTCGGCAACGCGCCGCCTACCGCACCGCCCAAGCCGCTCGCGACCGCGACCGCAAGGCGCTCGATGACAGTTCGGCAACCGACCCCGCCGCACCCGCAGCCTGACCGAAGGAGACACCGTGCACAGCAACCGCGACCCACTCCTGACCGTCGACCAGACCGGCGAGCTCCTCGGCACCGGACGCCGGTTTGCCCGCAGGCTCATCGCCGAGCGACGGATCCGGTTCGTCAAGGTCGGGCGGCACGTGCGCATCCCGGAGTCGGCAGTCATCGAGTTCGTCACCGCCAACACCGTCGAGCCGGTTCGGGTGGATGGTCGTTGGGGTCGGTCGGCGTGAGCCGGCGGCGGTTCGGCTACGTGCGACGCCTGCCTTCCGGGCGCTGGCAGGCGTCGTACGTCGGTCCCGACGGCATGCGCTACCCGGGACCTGGAACGTTCGGCAGTCGGCGCGACGCCGAGCGGTGGCTCTCGGTCGCCGAGTCCGAGATTCTGCGCGGGACGTGGCTGGCAGCCCACGCGAGCACCCTCACCGTCGCGGAGTGGGTCGAACAGTGGTGGCGCACGGTTGACGGCCAACTGAAGCGAACGACGTCCTCCACCTACCGCTCCCTGCTGCGGACGGCGATCCTGCCGGCGTTCGGCAACCGACGGCTGCGAGACCTGCGACCGGTCGACGTCGGCCGGTGGCTCTCGGACCTGACCAAGGCCGGCTACTCGCCGTCGTGGGTCTGTAAGGCCTACCGGCTGCTGTCGCAGATCCTCAAAGCCGCCACCGAGAACGACCTCATCGCGGTGAACCCCTGCCGAGGACACCGACTTCCTCGCCTGCCCGAGCCGAACCCCACGATCCTCACCGAGGACGAGGTGGCACGGATCGTCGAGCAGAGCGCGCGGCCGTTCGACCTTGTTGTGCTGGTGCTGGCCTACACCGGGGTCCGGATCGGCGAGGCGTTGGCCCTGCGCAGGGGTGACGTCGTGGATGGCGGCATGCTGCTCCTGGTCGACGAGCGCCAGGCCGAACCGGACGGCGTGATCGACCTGGACACCCCGAAGGCCCACCAGCGGCGACGGGTCGCGGTGCCCGCGTTCCTCGCTGCCCGGCTCGTTGAGCACCTGGACGAGTTCGTCGGGCCCCACGACGACGCCCGGCTGTTCACCGGCCGCGGCGGTGTCCCGTTGCGCTACGGGTCGTGGCGGCGGTGGAAGTTCGTGCCGGCGATCCGTGCCGTCGGGCTGGACGACGTCACCCCGCACGACCTTCGGGCCACGCACGGCACGTGGGTCGCGGACCGGCACGGCGTGATGGCTGCTGCCGCTCGGCTCGGCCACTCGAACGCCAACGTCACCACCCGGCACTACGCCCGCGCGGTCGACGGCCGGGACGCCGAGATCGCCGCAGCGTTCGATGCCTCCTGGCTGTCCCGGAGCGTGACGGTCAAGGGAGGTCAGTCGGGCGTTATCGCACGCGGATCGCACGACGACAACGACGAGGACGAACGGGACGGCCTGCGTGACGGCAGAAATGGGGCCTGACCTGCGTCGATGTGGGGTGCCCCCGAGAGGACTCGAACCTCCGACACACGGTTTAGGAAACCGTTGCTCTATCCACTGAGCTACGAGGGCGCTGCCGGCGAGGCTGGGCTCGCGGACGGGCCGGCGCGGGGCCGGCTGGTTGCAGGCTACCGGAACCGCGGTGGCGACCGAGCGCCACGCGGAAGGGGGGGCGGGGTGCTCTAGCCTGGCGGAGACGGGACGGAGGGCGGAGAGCGTGGGGGACTCCAGGGCGTCGACGACCGTGCCCTCGGCCGAGACTCTGGACGCCCCTGACGCGGCGGACGTCGTCCGGCTCAGTCGTGCGTCTCTCGCGTGGCGGACGGCGGCGCTGGCGGGTGGCTGCATCCTGGCGGTGCTCGGCACGGCAGTGTGGAACGACGGGGCGTGGCCGTTCGCGCCGATGTCGCAGTTCGCGTTCTACGTCGGCACCGAGTCGGAGATCCGGGCGAGCTATGTCGACGCGCTGTGGACCGACGGGCTGACCCGGCCGATGGATCTCAGCGCGAAGGGGGTCGGGATCGGGCGGGCCGAGATCGAGGGCAAGATCGCGCCGATCGTCGAGAACCCATCGATGCTCCAGGACCTCGCCGTCCGGCAGAAGCTGCTCCACCCGGACGAACCGCAGCCGGTGAGGCTGTGGCTGAGGCAGCGGGTCACCACGCTGCACGACGGGGTCCCGACGGGAACGACGGTCGAGACACTCACCGAGTGGACGGTCACGCGATGACCGCGACGACGACGGCGCCGCCCGCGCGACTGCAGACCCGCTCCGAGCGGGTGCTCCGGGCCGTCGTCGCGCCGCCGCAACCGCTGCGCCGGGTCGCCGTGTTCCGGGTAGCGATCGCCGTCTTCGTCGTCTGCGACACCTTCTGGGTCGTCAACGACGTGGTCCCGCACGCCACGGGCCCGCAGAGCCTCTACTCGCCGCTGATCCTGCGCCGGGTCCTCGACCTGCCGACCCCGAACCCCGTCTACGCGCAGACCCTGCACTGGGTGATCATGGTCTCCGCCGCCGTCGTCGCGTCCGGACGGTTGCCGCGGCTCAGCGGGTTCGTCCTCGCCGCCGCGTTCACGGACTGGGTCTCGATCGGCATGTCCTACAACAAGGTCGACCACGACCACTTCGCGCTCGTCGTCGCGACGTGGGTGCTCCCGACCGTCGGCCGGGCGGGATTCGGCGACCGGCGGCGCAGCGAGGCGGCGGGCTGGGGGCTGTTCGCCGTCCAGGTCGCGGCGGTCGCAACGTACTTCCTCAGCGCCTGGGCGAAGATGCGGTTCGGTACCCCGGGCTGGGCCAACGGCGCCATCTTCGCGTGGGCGCTCGTACGTCGCGGCACCGATCTCGGACGGCTCCTCCTCGACGCCCCCTGGCTGCTCCACATCGCCCAGTGGGGCCTGCTCGTCCTCGAGTTCTGCTCGCCCGTGCTGCTGCTCCCGCGCTACCGCTGGCGCTGGGTCGCGGTCCTCGGCTTCGGCGCCTTCCATCTTGCGACGTACCTTGCCATGAAGATCCACTTCTTGCCGCTCGTGGTGTGCCTCCTCGCCTTCCTGCCCCTCGAGCGCCTGCTCGACGTGCCCTCGGCCGTGCACCGCAGGCCGCGTGCCGTCCGCACGCGCGATCCGGACCCGACGCCCGACCCCGCCATCTCCGAGTGAGTCGGCGCAGCGGAGACGACGTTGTCAGCGACCCAGCCGGTCGGCGTCCTCGATGTTCTGCAGCCTGACCTGCCCGCGGGCGACGAGGCGGCCGTCCTCGTCGCTGATCTCGACGGCCCACAGCTGCTGCAGCCGGCCGCGGTGCACAGGTGTCCCGACGGCGGTCAGCGTGCCCTCCCGGACGGCGCGCAGGAAGTCCGTCGTGTTGCTCACGCCGACGACGTTCCCCCGGTCGCCGAACCATGTCGCGGCCCCGTACGAGGCGACCGTCTCGATGACCGAGCAGTACACACCGCCGTGGACGATGCCGTACGGCTGGTGCAGGTGCGGCTTGATCGTCCAGCGCAGGACGACCCGGTCGGCGGTCACCTCGACGAACTCCAACCCGAGCACGTCGGTGAACCCGGTGCTCCCGGTCGACTGTGTCATCGAGAGTCCTCCGGTGCTGTCGGTCGTCGGTCGGCCACCGTGAGCCTAACGACCGGACACCGGGTGGCATGCGGCTCGCGCTCGTGGGCACCTCACGGTCAGGACGCACCCGCGCTCCGAACCGACGATCGACCCGGCGGACGACCGGCACCCCGCGACCCTGCCCGCCGACGGGCTGGGACAGCTGCGCGACGTCCGTCGTCGACCTCGGGCCGGGGTGGACCCGCCGCAGCACCATCGCGAGCGAGCTCGATGACGCCGAGCTCGAGGTCATGTCATAAGACCTCGCCCTCGATGAGCCGCCGTTGCCCGGCCCGACGGACGCCCTCGAGGCCGGGGTAGGCGTCGTCGACGGCCTGGAACCGGTACCGCGCCGCGGTCCGGGCGGCGGCGACGAGCGGTGCGTCGCCGACGAGATGGTGCATGGCACCGCCGGCCATGGTGGTGCCGTCGAGGAACAGGTGCGGCACGGTGCTCTCCTTGGACCGCCTTGTGGTTGTTCGCAGCGTCGCGAGGATCCTCTCCGACCGCTGGTGCTGCTGCGGACTGGTCCGTCGCCTGGGCTCATTCGACAGGACGGGGCATCTTCGGCAGGACGGGCACCCCGGAGCACTCCACCCACGAAGACAGGAGCCGCCGTGCCGGATCTGCGCCGGGTCGTCCTGCTCACCCTCGGCTGGGAGGAGCTGCCGACATCGGTCTCGGTGCCCGGCGCGTCGTCCGACGTGATGCTGCGCGAGCCCGTGCCCGGGGTTCTCCTCGAGACCGACGCCGGATGGTTGCGAGATCGCGACCGGCGTCACCGACGTCTCGAAGCCGGGCCGTACGAGGGGTCGCCAGAGCTCGTCGTCGAGCGTGACGAGAGCGTCGGCGGGTTCGTCTTCGCGTTCGACCACGGCCGACCTCCTGGAGAACCTCGAGCACGCGCTCGCCGTCGGCGGGTCCGACCGGAGGAGACCGTCGAGCCGATCCGGCGGCTCAGGCAGATCGCCTCGGACCAGGGGTGCCGGCTCGTCCCCGGGCACGAGCAGGTCGGGCCGGGTCTCACCGAGGAGCTCGCAACCCGCTTCGGGGGCTGAGCCGGCACGGTCTGCGGCGCCGTTCACAGCGCACCCACAGGAGGCCCGCAGTGGCGGCACACAGCAGGGACCGATGGTGTCTGCATGACCGACATGAACGCCTCGCTGCCCTCCGTCACCCGCGACGGCACGTCGGAATGGGCGATCCCGGCGCCCGGCACGTCCGCGCCGACGTCCGGCTCGACGTCCCCGGCCGGCTACTCCCCGCCGGCCGGCTACTCCCCGCCGACGGGGTGCACCCCCGCGGCGACCGGACACACCGGGCCGGGACAGCCGGTGTCGTGGATGGACGCCGACGTCGGCGACGCCCGTTGGACGGAGCCGCCGCAGCCGGGGACGCCGCGGCGCAGCCCGCTGATGCTCGTGGCGGTCGGTGCCGGTGCGCTGGCGCTGTTCCTCGGCGGCTTCGCGGCGGCGCGGCTCGCGGCGGACTTCGACGGCTCGGCGTCGAGCCAGCAGATGCCCGGCGGGGTGGGCGGCGCCGGCGGGGTCGGCCAGCAAGGCGTCCCCGGACAGGGCGGCCTCGGGCAGCAGGGTGTTACCGGTCAGGGCCAGCTCGGCGGGCAGGGCGTGCCGGGTCCGCAGCTCGGTTTCGGGCGGCAGGACGACGACGACCTCGACCAGGAAGACGCGGGTCCGGGCGCTGTCGGACCGGGCGGGACCACGCAGGGCGGGATGCAGAACAGCGCCGTCACGACCTGAGGGCTGGCCTGGCTGTCGGTGGGGGTCGGCATGCTGTCGCCATGGCAGTGACTCCGGTCTACCTCGAGGTGGGACGCAAACGTGTCTTCGCCGTTGCCGTCGACTGGCCCGGCTGGGCCCGGTCCGGCCGGACGGCGGAGGCGGCGCTCGAGGCGCTGACGGCGTACGAGCGGCGGTACGCGCCGGTCGCCTCCCGAGGGGGCCACTCGCTGCCCGAGGGTGCCGCCGAGGCGCTCGACGTCGTCGCTGAGGTGCCCGGGGACACGACGACGGACTTCGGCGCCCCCGGCCAGGTGCCGGACCTCGACCGGTCACCGGTGACCGACGCGGAGGCGGGCCGGCTCGCGGACCTCGTCGACGCCGCCTGGCGCACCCTCGACGAGGTCGCCGCCGGCGCTCCCGCCGCGCTGCGCAAGGGCCCGCGCGGCGGTGGCCGGGACCGGGACGACGTCCTGCGCCACGTGCTCGCCGCCGAGCGGTCCTACGCACGCTCGTTCGGAGTGCGTGAACAGCAGCCGCAGGTCGGCGACACCACGGCCGTCGAGGCAGCCCGGGCAGCGCTCCTGACGGCGCTCCGCGCTGGGGTAAGGCCGGGGGTGCGGTGGCCGGTGCGCTACGCGGCCCGCCGCGTCGCATGGCACGTCCTCGACCACGCGTGGGAGATCGAAGACCGGAGCGAGTCGTGACCGGGCAGAGACGGGGCGGGCGGCAGTCAGCCGAGGAGCTCGCCGGGCAGGTAGCTGCGCCCGCGGTCCGCGGCCCGGGCCGCCATCGTCCCGCGGTACCGGTGCAGCTCGAGCAGGCGGGTCCTGCAGCGCGTCCACGCCTCACGCGCGGCGGGGCGCCACGGCTGCCCCTCGTAGGGGTGGCCGAGCACGTCGGCGAGCAGGTCCTCCATCGACGCGTAGCGGGCGACGAGATCGTCGAGCAGCGTCTCGGAAGCTGCCCCGAGGTACCCGGCGCCGAGTGCCTCAGGTCGACCCCCACCCTCCGCGAGAACCGCCTGGGCGAGCAACCGGGCGACGTCGAGGTCCTCGACGACCCAGCGGCGCCACGGCACGGGGTCCTCGTCGCACGCCCCGGCGGCCGCGCCGAGAGTGAGCAGCATCGCGTCGACCTGCAGGTCGAGGGCGAGCCGGAGCAGGTGGAGGTCCGCGTGGTCCGGCGGCCGCGAGATCGTCTCGATGGTGACGTCGACGGTGCGGGCGTACATGGTGGACATGTGTCCTCCAGCGGGCCTCGGCGGGTTCGGCCGTCACGCGTCTGCGGCGCAGATGCGCGGTCACGGCGGTCGCAGTTCCATGCAACAGGCTCGAAAAGTCGGCGAACCAGGGCCCTTCGGCCCACCGGCGTGGAAACCGAGGTGGCCTTCGTCACCCGGCTGCCGGTCATGCCGGGCCGCTGCACTCCGAGCTGCACGCTCCCGTCACCCGGTCCTTCCGTCGTTCCGCGTCGGCCGAGCGGGTGAAAGGGAGCACCGGAGCGTGTGGTCCCCAGCACACGAGTGGCCGGCTGGCACTCCTACCCCCTTGTGTGCCAAGGCGTCCGTTCCGCACGCTTCACCCATCAGGACGGGTCGTGCCAGCGCCGCCAGGACCGGGTCGAGAGGAGGCACCATGTCCGACCGCGTCGAGATCGCGCCGTTCCACGGGCGGGATCGACACCTTCGTGGCTTCGTCGTCTCCGGCCGATGGCCGGGATCCACCCGGGAGTGGGCGCAGTTCCTCGCGCTCGCCGTCCGGCTCGCCGCCGTCCCCGGCCTCGTGCCCACGACGACTGTCTTCCGTGCTGTCGAGGACGTTCCCGAGGACCCCCAGCCGGGCACCGTCGGCCTCGTGACGTCGGCGGGACCCGTCCTCGGCGAGGGGGCGCCCGCCCCCGGGGCGTTCTCCGGCCGGACGCCGCCGGCCCTGATCCTGCTGCATCCGCCCGCCGAGAGCCGGCCGTCGTCGCCCGAGGTCATCGGCGCCGCGTCGGGCTGCGTGCTCCTCCCCGGGCTGCCGCACCTCGGCCTCGAGCACCGCGCGGCCTGGGTCGAGGCGGAGCTCGACGGCACCGTGACCCGGCTCGTGAGCCAGGTCGGCGTCGACCCGGCGATGGACCCGGACACCGCCGTTCTCGCGATGCTCCTCGCCGCCTGACGTGAAGAGACGTTGAGGGTCGATCCCGGGTGCCGGCTCGGCAGGGTCGGCTCTGGCAGCTCGGGTCAGCCCGACGACGTCGAGCGCGAGGGCACCGGCGAGACGTCCTCGGGTGCGCCCCTCGGGTCCCCGCCCACCGATGGGCTCGACGTCGCGTCGCCGGCGTCCGCGTCGCCGGTGCCGCTCGGGGCCGGGGTCCCACCGCTCCCGCCACCTCCGCCAGGACTCGAGGACGGCGGGTCGGTGGGCGGCGCCGGGGTCGGCACGACGACGTCCGGCCCGCCCGGTGCGCGGTCGACGCGTCCGCCCGGACCGGACGTCGGGACGACCTCTGGGTTCGGGTCGACCGCCGACCCGAAGCGGTCGGTGAGCCGGCTGCCGAGGCGGTCCGTCCGGTTGGCCGGCCACACTCCGTCGACGGCGACGCTGATGCGGGCGCTCGCCGCGTCGGCCGCGTCGACCCGGATCCGCACCCGGCCCGACCCGGTGACGAGGACGTCCCCGACCCCCAGGGGGGCGTCCATGTCCGCGTCCCAGCCGCCGCGGGGCGACGGGGTGGCGTCGAGCAACAGGGTCTGCCCGCCCCCCTGCGGGTCCTCGCGCCGCACGAGCACGCCCGGCCGCAGCCCGGCCCAGTTGGACGCGAGCCAGGCGTCCCGGCCGCTGGCCGTCCGGTACTCCACGACGTACGTCGGCCCGGCCGGGTCCTCGATGCGCAGCGAGCGCAGCCCCGCCGCGGCGGACACCGGCGTGAGCTCGACCGACCCCGGCGTCGCCACCGACGTCACCGCATCGCCGGCCAGCACCCCGAGGGTCTGCGCGTGCGCCGTGCTGAGCGACCCCAGCCGGTCCCAGCTCACACCCATGACGTCGTACCAGTCGCGGTAGCCGGAGTGCCGGCACGCGGGCGTCCAGCTGCCCGACCACACGCCGTCCGCGACACCCGGGCACTGCAGCTCGTTGGAGTGCCCGAGGCCGAGGTTGTGGCCGAGCTCGTGCGCGAGGATCGACGTCGTCGAGGCCCGGACGTAGAGGTAGCCGCCTGAGGAGATCCCGCTGCCGACGGTGCCGAGCCCGTAGTAGCAGGACGACGTCCCGTTCGACGTCACGTAGACGACCAGGTGCTTGCCGGGGCCGTCGACGAACCCCGTCCGTCGCTTGACCTCGTCCCACAGCGAGAACGGCTGCGTGCAGGGCGCGGACGTGTTCATCCAGCCGACCGCGCGCGACACGGTGAACCGGACCCTGCCGCCCGTCGACTGCGACCAGAAGGTCGAGACCCCGCCGGTGACCGCCGACGCGACGGCCGCCGGCGTCGTCGCGTCCCGGGTTGCGCCGGGCGGGACGACGAGCGCGACCGTGACCGCGTGCGCCGGGGGAGTGGTCGCCGGGGACGCCGTCCGGGCGGACGGCACGTTCCGGCGCGTCGACGCCGACCGGACGACGCGCAGCCGGGTGACCCGCGAGGCCGCCGACGCGAGCATGTCCGGTGACGGCGGCGGGGCGACGGACCTCGAGATCCCCGGGGACGCCGCCGTCGACGGGACCAGCACAGGTGCGGGTGCGGCGCCGAGCGCGGCCTCGACCTCGGTGCCGGCCGGGACTCTCGCGACGTCCCGGGTGCGGACCTGGACCCGGCCCCGCGTCGTCCGGACGAAGGTGAGCACCGCCGGGTCGGAGTCCTGAGCTGACGAGGCGGCGCGCCGCCCGGCCGCCGCTGGCGGCGCCGTCCGGTGCGCCACGAGGTCGTGCCCCTCGACCGCGACCCGCTCGAGGCTGCCGCGGACGACCGCCCCGGCTCGTGGCGGGGTGGCGGAGCCGAGCACTCCTCCCGTGCCCGCCCCCCAGGCCGCGTCGGTGCCGCGCTGCGGCCGCGTACGGGTCCCCGCGGACGCCGCCGCAGCTCCGACGTCGGCCACCGCGCTCGCCGTGACGGCCACGATGACGACGAGGGCCGCCCCGCGTCGGCGGCGCCGCCCGGCCGTCGCCGCGCCGACCGCGCCTTCCTGCTCCGGGTGCGACCCGGACGGCGGGGCTCCGGTCCCGGACGGCGATGCCGACATGACGCTCCTCGCGAGGACGCCCTGACGGGCGTGAACGGTGACGTCGTCCGTTGTCGGGCGGTGTCGGAAGGGGCTTGAGCCGATCAGGTGTCTGTCACCCGGTTGCCGTCACCGTCCGTGCTCGTCCGACCCCGATTCGTCCGTCTCGGAGCAGGTGGGACCGCCTCGACGTCACCCGACCAGGGCGGTTCGGACGCGCACCGTGACGATGGAGGTGTCACGTGTCGGAGGTGGCCGCAGTGGGTCACCGGCCCCTTCCTGCCGGCCGTTCAGCCCGTCCTCGACGCGCCGACGCCGTACCCGGGCTCGCGGCGTGTCGGCGGTTAGCGTGGAGCGGTGGCTGACGGAACGGGGACCCCCGCGCTGCTCGACGCGTGGCGCGAGAGCCTGGCCGGCGCGCACCTTCCGGACACCCTGCTCGTCGTCGGCGACGTCGCGGCAGACGCGCTCGACCTGACGAACGCGCACCCCTCGGGTCTGGCGACCCTTCTGGCGGGCCGCCCGACCCGGCTGTCCATGCTCATCCGCGAACCGGAGGCGCACGCCGCCGCCCGCCGGCGGGCCCGGGCGATCCGGGCTACAGCGGGGACGTCGTCGCACGACCGCGGCATGCGCGCGGGCTACCTGGCCGCCGGGGTCGCCACCTGGCTCCCACGGGCCACCCCCGGCTCGATCGTCGACAGCGTGGCACCCGCGACCCAGCCGCTCAGCGCCCCCGTCCTGCTGCGCGGCTGCACCCTGCGCCCGCGGGACGCCGGGCACGACGACTACGACCTCGACCTCGAGGACGCGGCGGTCGTCAACCCCCGCCTCGTCCGCCGGCTCGAGGTCGAGTACGGGGTGACGCTCGACGGGGAGGCGCTCGGGCACCTCGCGTTCGGTCTCCAGGGTTTCGACCCGGGCCCCGTGCACGCGCGGATCGAGGAGCTCTGCGAGCAGGTCCCGGGGTTCCGGGTCGACCGCCGGCTCCTCGTCGGCGTCTTCACGTCCGGCTCGGGCGCGCTCATCGCCGACCTCGAGGCCGCGGAGGAGGCGATCGGCAAGCACCCCGCCGTCGGTCCGATCCTGCGGGCCGAGCCGACGACCGACGCCGGCTCGCGGACGATGCGCCAGATCAACCCACGGATCGTCGCCGACGAGGACCCGGAGACGGCGGTCGACGCCGATGCGGGCGTGCTCGACCTCGACGCCGGGCAGCGCCGGGCGGTCACCGCGGTCCTCGGGGGAGAGGACGTCATCGTCGAGGGGCCGCCCGGCAGCGGCCACACCCAGACTCTCGCCGCCGGGATCGCGGCGATCGTCGCCCGCGGCAAGCGGGCTCTCGTGGTCACCCCGCACCGGGCGACCGCCGACACCATGATCAGCCGGCTACGTTCGGCGGGCCTCGGGGACACCGTCCTCGACCTCCACGACGGCGCGGGCGACCGGTCCGCCGTCCTCGCCGCACTGGAGACCTCGCTCGACGCGGCACTCGGCGCGCGGGCGCAGGCCAGCGCGGAGACCTGGGCCGGCGTCCGCGGTGCCAACGACCGGATCCTCGCCCGGTGGCGGGAGTCGACGTCCGGGCTCGCCGAGGCGACGGCCGCCGTCCACGAGCTGCGCCAGCCCTGGGGGGTCAGCGCCTACGACGCGATGGTGGCGCTCGCCGCGCTCATGGCCGGGTCGCACGCACCGCGGACCCGGGTCCGGCTCAGCCACGAGGTGACCAAGCGGCTCGGTGCCGAGCGGCGCGAGGCCCTGCGCACCGACCTGCGGGACGTCGCGCGGCTCAAGGCGTTCACCCTCACCCGCGTGGACACCCGGTGGCTCGACGCCAGGGTCCGGTCCGAGCAGGACGCCGAGAACGCCCTCGCCGCGGCTGTCGCCGCCCGTGACGGGCTCGGCCGCGCGCGGCGTGACATGGCTCAGCTCGCCGCGAGCTCCGGGTTGTCACCGGCGAAGTCGGCCGCGGACTGGCGGCCGCGGCTCGACCTGCTCCTCGGGGTCCGGGACACCCTCGACCGGCTGCTCCCGGCAGTCTTCGAGCAGCCGCTCGGCGACCTCATCGCGGCAGTCGGGCCCGAGGGCGGCCCCGCGGACGCCGGCCGGCTCGCCCGACGGTCGCTGCGCCGCCGCGCACGCAACCTCGTGCGCCCTGGCGTCCACGTCGAAGACCTCCACGCGGTGCTCGTCGCCGCCCAGGAGCAGCGGGTCCGTTGGCTCGAGCTCGCCGAGGCCGGCGGCTGGCCGCGGGTCCCGACCGGGCTCACCGACGCCCAGGTCGCGGTCGAGACCGTCGAGGGGGCGCTCGCCGTCCTCGCCCATGCCCTCGCCGGCACCGGGACCCCAGAGCTGCTCAAGCTGCCGCTCGACAAGCTCGAGCAGCGACTCGCCGACCTCGCGGCCGACCCGGACGGCGTCCGGGACCAGCCGCGCAGGACCCTGCTCCTCGACCGGCTCCGGGAGGCCGGCCTGGGCGACCTGCTCGCCGACCTGCGGATCCGGCGCTGCACCGCGGACGACGTGGACGGCGAGCTCGACCTCGCGTGGTGGACGAGCGTTCTCGAGGCGATCATCCGGGGTGACCAGCGGCTCGCGCGGCACGACCCGCAGCGCCTGCGCGAGCACGTCGAGGCGCTCCGCGAGAGCGATGCCCGGCTTATCGCCGCCGCCGCGGCGCGGGCCTCTGCGGCGGCCGTGACGGGCGCACGGCGCGTCCTCGACGCGCATCCGGACCAGCTGCGATGGCTGCAGGTCGAGGTCGTCCGCGGGCAGCGTTCGGCGTGGCCGCATGACCTCTTCCGCAAGGCGCCGGACGCCGTCGCTGCGCTCCGCCCGGTGTGGGTCATGAGCCCGGACGCCGTGGCCCGGGTGCTCCCGGCGGCGGATGCCGAGGCCCCGCTCGTCGACGTCGTCGTCGTCGACGACGCCGGGCAGGTCGGCCTCGCGGAGTCCGTCGCCGCGGTGGCCAGGGGACGACGGGTCCTGGCCGGCGGCGACCGGCGCCGGCTGCCCCCGGCGACCGGCGGGCCGTCGCTGCTCGCGGCGCTCGCCGAACGGCTGCCCGTGCATCGGCTGGACCGGGGACACCGGACCCGGGACGCCCGGCTCGTCGGGCCGCTCCAGTCGAGCTACCCCGAGGGCTGGAGGTGCACGCCCGGCTCCGCGGCCGACGCTCCGTTCACGCTCGTCCATGTGCCGGACGGCATCGGCGTGCCGGCGCCCGGCGAGGAGTTCGCCGTCAGCTCCCAGCAGGAGGTGCGGCGGGTCGTCGAGCTCGTCGCGGAGCACGCCGCGACCCGGCCCGGCCAGTCGCTGCTCGTCGTCACCCTCGGCGCCCGGCACGCGGAGCGGATCGAGGAGGCGCTGCGGTCGGCGGTCGGCGACGCCCCGCATCTCGCCCGCTGGCTCGACGTCCACTGGACCGGGGAGATCGACGAGCCTTTCCTCGTCCGCCCGGTGCACCGGATCGCCGGGCTGGAGCGCGACGCCGCCATCGTCTCGATCGGCCTCGCGCGGACCCCGCACGGGCGGATCATGCATCGCTTCGGGGTGCTCGACGGACGCTTCGGGCGGGCGTGCCTGCTCGCGGCGCTGTCCCGGTCGCGGAGGAACACGACGCTCGTGTGCAGCTTCACCGCCGACGAGCTGTCTCCGGACCGGACGCGAACGGACGGCGCCCGGATGCTCCGTGAGGTGCTCGGGGCGGCGCGCGGGTCGGTGGGGCTCATCGCCGGGAGGCCTGCTGCGGTCGCCGACCTCGGCGCGTCGGCGGCGGGGTCGACGAGCGGGCTCGTGGCGGCGTCCGGGCCGGACCCGGCCGCTCCGGGCGTCCTGGGTCTGGCGCGGGGGACGCGGGGTCCGAACGCGCTCGTCGCCGACCTCTGCTCGCGGCTCACAGCGGCCGGGATGCCGGTGCTGCCCAACCTCGCCGCCCCCGACTGGCCGCTCGACATCGCGGTGCTCGACGGGCTCGTGCCGGGGCGCGGGCTGCTCGCCGTCGACATCGACGGACCGGCGTACGCGCGCTGCCCGAGCGTACGGTTCCGGGATCGGCAGCGCCGACAGGCCTGGGAGCGGGCGGGCTGGGTGCACCTGCGGGTCGCCGCGATGGACCTCTTCTGCGACCCCGAGGCCGAGGTGGAGCGGATCCTCGACGCATGGCGGGCGGCCGGGGGGCTGCCGGCGTCGGTCGTGCCGGCCGAGGTCGTGCCGTTCGAGCCGGTCCGCGGTCCGTTCCCGGACGTCGCGACCGGACTGCCGCCGTCGGTCTACGGCGCCGCCGACTTCCGGGCGGTGGCCGCCTGGGTGGTCTCGGACGGCGTGCAGCGCACCGATGAGGAGGTGGCGCACGCGGTCCGGGAGGCTCTCGGCATCATCGAACGCGGCGGCCGGACCGACCGGCTCGTCGTCGAGGCCGTCCGCGCGGTGAACCCCGGCGTCGTCCATGGCCTGTCGGCCCCGGACGCCGCCACGGCAGCGGAGACCGCAGGCGCACCGGACGGGCCGGTGGCCCACGGCTACGGGCCGCCCGACCCGGCGCTCGGTGACGAACCCGGGTCGGGCTTCGGGGCCGCCGCCGACCCGCGGCTCGGCGTGGGCGGCGGGACGGGGTGGCCCGAGACCGGGCCCGGCACGGTCACCGGGTCGGTACCCGGCCCGGGCCCGGCGGACTCCGGTCCTCACGGGACCGCCGGCGGGTCGGTCGGCGAGACACCCGCCGATGACACTGCCCTGGTGGCCGGTCCGGAGCCGGCTGGGTCCACGGTCGCGGCGACCGAGGCGACCGGGCCTGCTGTCCGCGCGGCGATGGAGGCGGAGGCTGCCGAGCACGCGGCTGAGAGGTCGGACGCTCCTGCGGAGTCGGACCCTGCCGAGGAGTCGGACGACGACGGTCCGGCTCCTGGGCGCGATGGGGCCGGGAACGACGCTCCATCCGCGTTCCGAGGGGGTGGTCAAGCCGGTGCGGCGGGCGCGCCGGACCAGGAGACCGGGCCTCTGCGCCGGACCGGCGACGTGCCGGGGGGGCGGCACCGACCGGCCGTCCGCGGGACGTCGGACCCCGCGCACCCGCATGGCCAGGGACTGCCTGACGACGACGCGGCCGTGCCGGTCGACCTCGACGAGCTGGCGGCCCGGTCGGGCGCCGGCGACGACCGGGACCGGCACCTCGTCGGTGCCGACGTGGACGCCGGTTCCCGTCGCTGACGGTGAACGTCTACGTCCCGTCGGGAGGTAGATCCGCGCCGAGCTGGGCGCCATCACCGGCCTCAGGCCGATCGCCGTCCTGCAGCGTGCCGGGATTCGGGAGCCCCACCGGCGTCAGTGCCGCGATCATGGGGCACCGCCGCCGCGGGCTCCCGTCATCGGGACGCGGGACAATGATCCGGTGACCGAGGACAGCACCCCGGCCTCCCGGGCGACGCACGGCGAGGGCGAGCGCTGCGTCGTCCGAGAAGACGGCACGGCCGATGCCGAGTCGGTCGCGGCCCCCGCCCACCCGCAGGCCGGCACGGGCCGAGCGAACGCGCAGACGGCGAACCCGCGGACGACGAACGCGCGGACGAACGACCCGGAGGCGCTCGCGGGACACGTCCGGCGGCCTCCGGCCCGGCCCGACGTCGACCCCGAGGACTGGGCCGCCACCCCGGGGAGCGACGACGACCGTTACGTGCGCGAGCGCCCGCCGCACTGGTAGCGGCTGGGCTCATCGTCACGGTGCAGCAAGGTTCCCCCAGGAGATGGGGGAAACCGGCTGCACCATGCGGAATGTGCAGGCTTCGGCGGAGCGTCGACGGCCACGGCCGGCGCCTGCCGGGTGTCAGGAGCGGTTCGCGTTCTGGACGCTGAGCAGGTCGCGGATCTCGGTGAGCAGCACGACGTCCTCGGCGGGAGCCGGCGGCTCCTCGACGAGACCCTTTCGGCGGCGCTCCTCGAGCTTGTTCACCGGGACGACGAGAAGGAAGTAGACGACGGCCGCGATGAGCAGGAAGTTGACGATCGCGGTGATGACGGACCCGACGTTCACGAACGTCGCCTCGTTGCCCTCGGCCCCGAGCTGGACGCCCCAGCCGATGCTCGGGAGCCGCCGATCGCCGCAATGAACGGGTTGATGATCCCCTCGACGATCCTCGTCACGATCGCGGTGAACGCGGTGCCGATGATGACAGCGACGGCGAGGTCGATGACATTGCCCCGCATGATGAAGTCGCGGAAATCCTTGATCACGGCTGCTCTCCTCGGGCGTGCCGGAAAGGCGGGATGCCTCCCCGGCTCCGGCCGCACCCTAGCGAGATCGGGGGACGTCGGCATGTGACCTGCGTCGGTGTCGGGGGATCACTGCTCACGGCGACACGACGGTCACGGTGAGCGGGCGCGACGGCACCGCGGCGGCGATCCGGGCCGCGGCTGCGCGGTCCGCCGCGAGGACGAGGACCCCCGCGACGTCCGCCGGCGCCGAGCCGACCCCGGCGTCGAGCCCGCCGAGGAGCCCGGCGTCGTCCGCGGACCCGCCGCTGCCCGGAAGGCCGTCCTCCGCGCCGCCGGCGGAGCCGTCCGCGGACCCGGTGCCTGCCCCGGCCGCTCCGGAGCGGGAGCCGCCGCTCTCCCGGCCGGGAACCCGGAGGACGAGGGCGCCGCGGGCGAGCGTCTCGGCCGCCCACCGCCCGGCGTCGACGGCTGCGCCGGCGGCGTCGGCGCCGGGCGACCCCGCTCCGGGCGACCCGTCCCCGGGCGACCCGTCCCCGGGCGACCCGTCCGCGGGCGACCCATCCCCGGACAAGGCACCGGCAGCCGCCCCGACCTCCCCACCGATCGGCCCGGCGAGCACGTCGACGAGATCTCCCGGCCGGACCGCGAGAACCCCGGCCGCGTCCGCCGTCCGGACCGTGAGCACGACCGAGCCGGCCGGACGCCCGCCGCCCGCACTGTTCGCGAGCCGGACGTCCGTGAACGGCTCGCCGCGCCGGATCGCCACGGCGAGCACCGTGCCCGGCCGCGGGGCGATCGCTCCGGCGGGAACGACCTCCGGCGGCAGGTCGACCGTGCGGACGTCTGCGGCGGCGAGCCGGGCCCCGGCCGGGAGGTCGCGGGCGGCGACGGCGACCGCAGCGGTCGGCGGCGGCGACGGCGCCAAGGCCCGCACCGCCGAGAGCACGGCGAGGGCGGTGAGCACGGCCGCGACAGAACGGCGGTGCCGGCGCAGCCCGCGCCGGACCGCCCGCCCCGTCAGCAGCGGGTGGCGGGTCATGGCGGCCTCCGGTCAGGGCAGCTGGAACGGCAGCCGTAGTCCGTCGAGCGCATGTCGGCACGAGCACTCGTCGTCCGTCGGAAGGGCGGCCACGACGTCGACGAGCAGGCTCTTGAGCCGCTCCACGGAGCGGCCGAAGACCTCGAGCACCTCGGCATGGGTCACGCCGTCGCCGGCCTCGAAGCCCGCGTCGAGGTCGGTGACGACGGCGAGGTTCGTGTAGCACAGCGCGAGCTCGCGGGCGATCGCCGCCTCCGGCGCGGCGGTCATCCCGACGACGTCGGCGCCGGCCGCCGCGTGCCCGCGGGACTCGGCGCGGGTGGAGAACCTCGGCCCGTTGATGACGAGCAAGGTGCCGCCGTCGCGCGCCGACCAGCCGGCGGCGGCGGAGGCGCGGACCGCCACCCCGCGGCCGCGCGGACAGTACGGGTCGGCGAAGGCCACATGGACGACGACCCCCGGGTCGTCGAAGACGGTGTGCGCCCGACCCCAGGTGCGGTCGACGAGCTGGTCGGGGACGACGAGCGCGCCCGCCCTGAGCTCGCTGTGCATCGAGCCGACCGCGCACGGACCGACCACCTGGCGGGCGCCGAGGCTGCGCAAGGCCCAGAGGTTGGCCCGGTAGTTGACCCGGTGCGGCGGGAAGCGATGGTCCCGCCCGTGCCGCGGCAGGAACGCCACCCGGCGCCCCGCGACCTCACCGACGACGGGCGGGTCGCTCGGCGGCCCGAACGGAGTGTCGACGGGGACCTCGTGGGCGTCCTGGAGCCAGGCGTACAAGCCCGAGCCGCCGATGACGCCGATGTCGACGAGCGGTCTCCGGGAGCCGGCGTCGGCGGCGGTGGTGGTCGGCTCGGTCTGGGTCATGAGCGGGACGTTACGCCTGCGCCGCGGGTGCCGAGCGGTGTCCGCGTGCGGCTGTGGACGGTGTGACGAGTTCCGGACCTGTGGACGGGTTGAGCCCGGACGGACGTCAGGCGGCCGACGTGCTCTTCGCCGTCGACGAGCCCGTCGACCCGGTACCGCTCGACGACGCCGCCGACGAGCCGTTCGACGAGGAGGCGGCCGACCCGTTCGACGACCCGCTCGACGACCCGCTCGACGCGGCGGAGGACGCGTCGTCGGACGACGAGGCCGAGGACTCGGACGAGCCGCTGCCGCCGGAGGAGTCCTTGGAGTCCTTGCCCCGCGAGTCGGTACGGTAGAAGCCCGACCCCTTGAAGACGATGCCGACGGAGTTGAAGAGCTTGCGCAGGCGCCCGGAGCACTCGGGGCAGTCGGTCAGCGCGTCGTCCGTGAACGACTGCTGGGCCTCGAATCGGTGGTCGCACGCGGTGCACGCGTAGGCGTACGTCGGCACGTTGCCCTCCTGAGCGGTCGTCGGCGCCCGTCCCACGGCCTCGTCGCCGCGACCGTCGCCGGTGGTCTCGACAGTGTCCTTTAGCACTCCAACACGTCGAGTGCCAATGGTATGCCACGACGGCCACCTTTGCGGGCGCTCCCGTAACGGTCGACACCCGCACAGGTGGCCGTCGCGGAGGAGCCGCAGGGCGGCGCCCAGAACACGCCGACGGGCGAGCGCCGGCCCGTGCCCGAGATGGCAGGACGCGCGCACGCGGCACAACGTCCGCGGCATGCCCATCACGGGGCTCGACCTCACAGCAGACATACCGAGCGGACGGCCGGCATGGGCTACCTCGCGCTCATGCCGGACCTGTTCAGCGACGGCGGCGCCGGCCGCTGCCTCGTCTCGACGTTCCGGGACCGCTCCGGGCCTGCTTCGTACTCGCTTCGTACCAGCTTCGGACCCGCTGCGTGACCGATTCCAGACCCGCTCAGGTCCGCCCGGGCCGTAGCGCGTCGGGGCCGAGCCGCCGGTACCAGCCCGCGAGCTTGCCGCCCGCACTCACCTCACGCAGCCGGCGCTCGGCGACCGGCCGGGCGGCCGCGGACGCGACGAGGATGAGCTCGTCGCCGTGCCGGAGCATCGTTCGCGGGCCGGGCACGAACGGGACACCGTCCCGGACGACGAGCGTGATGTTGCAGCCCACCGGCAGCCGCAGCTCGAAGATCTCGACGCCGTGCAGCCGGGACGTCGGGCCGATCCGCATCTGGACGAGGTCCGCGTCGAGGGCGCCGAGCGGCGAGGTCTCGACGTCGAGGTCGACGCTCGTCACGTCGTCCGAGAGCTGCAGGCGGCGCGCGACCCACGGCAGCGTCGGCGCCTGGACGAGGGTGAAGACGACGACGAGGACGAACACGAGGTCGAAGATGCTCGTCGCGTCCTCCAGACCCGCCGTCGCCGGGACGGTCGCCAGGACGACGGGGACGGCCCCGCGCAACCCCGCCCACGACAGGAACGCCTGTTCCCGCAACGGGATCCGGAACCACGACACCGACGCCAGTACCGACAGCGGCCGGGCGAGCAGAAGGAGGACGAGCCCTACGACAAGTGCCGAGAGCACGTGGTCGGAGAGCCGGGCCGGGTCGGCGAGCAGGCCGAGCAGCACGAAGAGCCCGATCTGCGCGAGCCAGCCGAGGCCCTCGGCGAAGCCCCGGACGGCGGCGCCGTGCGGCAGCCGGACGTTGCCGAGCGCGAGCCCGGCGATGTACGTCGCGAGGAACCCCGAGCCGTGCAGGACGTCGGCGGTGCCGAAGGCGACGACGACGAGCGCGATGGCGGAGATCGGGTAGAGACCGGACGCCGGGAGGGCGATGCTGCGCAGGGCCAGCGCGCCGAGCCGGCCGACGACGAGGCCGACGACGGCGCCGATCACGAGCTCGCCGACCGCCTCGAGGGCGAGGAGCCACCAGGCGTGTCCGGGCTCGGCGGGGTGCGCGGCGACCTCGGTGAGCGCGACGACGGCGATGACGACCGGCGCGTCGTTGAAGCCGGACTCGGCCTCGAGCATCCCGACGAGCCGCGGCGGGAGCGGCAGCCCGCGCAGCACCGAGAACACGGCTGCGGCGTCCGTCGACGAGACGACCGCGCCGACGAGGAGCGCGATCGGCCACTCGAGCCCGAGCAGGACGTGCACGGCGGTGCCGACGACCCCGATCGACACGACGGTTCCTACCGTCGACAGCACCGCAGCCGCCCCGACGACGTCCCGGATCCGCGACCAGCGGGTCGTCAGGCCACCTTCGGCGAGGATGAGGACGAGCGCGGCGTACCCGAGGACCCCGGTGAGCCGCTGGTCGTCGAAGTCGATGCCGAGACCGCGCTCGCCGATGACGAGCCCGAACCCCAGGTAGACCAGGAGCGACGGCAGGCCGGTCCGGACCGACAGCCGGACGGCGAACACCGCCGCGAGGAGGACGAGCGCACCCACCAGGAGCGCCAGCCCCAGCTCGTCGACCGTCACCGGCAGGCGCTCCGTGTCACGTGACCGGAGCGCCGGCGTTCGTCGGCGATGGCAGGGCGCGCGGCATGGGGGTCAACCTAACCTGTCCGCCGGTCCCGACTCCGTCCCGCCGTGACGGCGTGACCGGCACAGCTCGCCCGCGGACCCTCCGGCTGGACCCGACGCTGGGGACCGGATCAGCCGGGCCCGATCAGCCGGTCCCGATGCGCAGGAAGCCCTTGGGCGTCACGACGGCGTCGACCCGGATGTCGTGGGGCTCGTCGGGCAGCGGCTCCACGGCGGCGTCGACGACCTCGCCGTCGTGCACGACGGCGACGACCGGCACACCCGCGTCGAGCCGCGTCAGCGCGCGGTCGTAGTAGCCGGCGCCCTGGCCGAGCCGGCGGCCGAGAGTGTCGACGGCGAGCGCCGGCACGAGGACGACGTCGGCGAGTCGGATGCCGTTCGGGCCCAGCCGCTGGCCTGCGGGCTCGTCGCCGCCGAACCCGGCCGGCGCCACGAGCTCGCCGGAGTCGTCGGCCCAGTCGAGCAGGCCGTCCGGGAGCACGACAGGCAGGACGACCCGGACGCCGCGGGCCCGCAGCGCCTCGCGCAGCGGCGCCGTCCCCGGCTCGCCCGGCATCGACGCGTACAGCGCGACGCACCGCGCCTCGGCGACCTCGGGGACGTCGAGGACGGCGTCGACGAGCCGCCTCTGGGCCTCGTCGCGCTCGGCCGGCGACCGGTCGCGCCGCTCGGCGCGGATCCGGCGCCGCAGGTCGTGCTTCGTCCGGCGCATGGGCGCCGCCGAAGGCCCGGTCGCTGCCTGCGCCGTCCGGGCGACGCCCGGGTCCTCCGTTTCACCCATTCGCCAGCACTCTTCGTGTCGGTGCGTTCACTCTCTGCTCCCAACGTGCCACGATCGAGAACGACCGCCTGCCGCCGTGCCGTCCGGTTGTACCGCTGTTCGTGCCTTTGTGCTGCTCGTTCCTGCTGTGGGCACTACTCGTTCGCACCGCCGTGGACCGGGGTTGAGCCCGCCGGTGCGGTCCTGGGGGAGGGACCCGTGTCGCTGCGCGCCCGGCTGGCACTGGTGCTCGGTGCCGTCCTCATCGCGCCCCTGCTCGCCGTCGGGATAGCCGTCGGGGTCATCGTGCCGGACGCGACCCGGGCCTACGCGGACGACGCGGCGCTGCGCGCCGACGGAGCGACCGCACTCGCACTCGGCCAACGCTGCGCCGGCCTCGGGGACGCCGCGCGTGCCGTCGCCGCCGACCTGCGCGCGCTCGTCGCCACCGGGGTCGGCGTGACCCCCGCGGGCGCCCGCGCCGCGGTCGAGGCCGCGGTCGCCGGCCGGCCCGGGACGACCGCCGCCGTCGTCGTCGCCGGCCGCACCCGGGCCGTTGCCGGAGTCGACGCCGCCCGGTTCACCGAGCCGCTGCTCCGCGCCCAGGCGGCCGCCTCGTGCGCCCGTCGCCAGGCGGCGGCGTCCGGCCCCGCCGCGATGTCGGAGTCGGTCCCGGTGACCGACCCGCTGACAGGGCGTGAGATCGCCCGCGCCGTCGTCCTCGCCCCCGTCGACGACACGGGCCTCACCGCGCTCGCCGACGGCCTCAACCTCGACACCGGGGTCGCCCTCCTCGACCGTCGGACGGACCTGCGCGTCGTGAGCTCCACGGTCGCGCGCAGCGACCTGGAGGCGGTGCTCGCCGCGATCGCCGACGGCCGGGTCGGCGGCCGCGCGGATGGCGTGCGGTTCCGGGTGCAGGCCGGCGCGCCGGGCGTACCGTACGAGATCGTCTCGGCCGAGCCGCTGCCGGGTCGCGGGCTGCCCGGCGTCGTCCTCGCCGTGGTCCTCGGCACGGTGCTCGCGGCGGCCGGGCTCGTCACGGTCGTCGCGCAGCGCCTCACGCGGCCGCTCGAGCTGCTCACCGCCGCCGCCGACCGGCTCGGGCACGGCGACCTCGACGTCCGGGTCGACCTGCAGCCGCGCGGACCGCGGGACGAGGTCGGCCGCGTCGCCACGGCCTTCGACGCGATGGCGGAGCGGATCGCCGACCAGGTCGGCGAGCTCGAGGCGAGCCGCGACCTGCTCTCGGACACCTTCGCCCGGTTCGGCGAGGCCCTCGGGCGCACCCATGACCTCGACGGCCTCCTGCGGACCGTCGTCGAGGCAGCGATGGCCGGCGCCGACGGTGTCGTCGGCAGTGCCCTGCTCGGCGGCCGGGGAACCCTCGCGAGCGAGCACGACGGGATCTCGGCGATCGCGGAGGGGGCGTCGCCGGGGCTGTCGCGTGCGCTCGACGACCTGGCCCGGATCGCCGGCGAGGCGGTGCACCGGGGGCAGGCGGTCCTCGTCCAGCGGGTCGCGGGTGCCGGGCCCGCGCTCGCCCTGCCGATCCAGCGCGGTACCGCCGTCGACGGCGAGATCGTCGGGGCGCTCGCCATCGCCCGGGGGGTGGGGGCGCCGGAGTTCGACGACGTCGCGGTGCGCAACGTGTGGTCTCTCGCGGCCCAGGCGGGCACGGCGATCGCCAACGTCGCGGCGCACGAGGAGACGAGCCGGCTGTCGATGACCGACCCGCTCACCGGTGCGTGGAACTTCCGCGCGCTGACGACGACGCTGACCCGGGAGGTCGAGCGGGCGACCCGGTTCGGCCGGCCGCTGTCGGTGCTCATGCTCGACCTCGACCACTTCAAGCAGGTCAACGACAGCCACGGGCACGCCGTCGGGGATGCCGTGCTCCGCGAGTTCGCGACCAGGCTCAAGGGATGCCTGCGCGAGGTCGACACCGTCGCCCGGTACGGCGGCGAGGAGTTCGCCGTCGTCCTGCCCGAGACGGACGGCGTGGGCGCGGAGCGGGTCGCCGAGCGGGTCGTCGACATCGTCCGCTCGGCGCCGTTCGCGGCCGGCGAGCAGGCCCTCCCGGTCACGGTGTCCGCCGGCGTCGCGGCCTTCCCGGACCACGGGCGCACGTCGACGGACGTCATGCGCGCGGCGGACTCCGCCCTCTACGCCGCCAAACGTGCCGGGCGGGACCGGTGGTGCACCGCCGGCGCCGCCGCGCTGTCCGTCGCGTCGTCCGGTACCGGTACCGGTACCGGTACCGGTACCGGTACAGGTGCCGCCGCAGCATCAGGTGCCGGGGCACCGGACGCGCCGTCCGAGGTCCCGACCGCCGACCCGGCGACCGTCCCGCCGGCGCCTCCCACGCCGTCCGTTCCGGACGCCGCGCACGGGTCGGGACACGCAGCGGCGCAACGGTCGATAGCCTCGACGCCTACGCGTCGACGGCCGGGACCGCCAGTGTGACGGGGCCGCGCGTCGACCGATGCGACGTCGTCGGGACCGGCCGCCGGCCGCCGACCGGATAGGAGACGCACATGACCGACGCGCTAGTCCCCGAGGGGGACGGCGAGCGGACCCTGGGGCCCGTGCTCACGAAGGCCGTGATCCCGGCCGCGGGCCTGGGCACCCGCTTCCTGCCGGCGACCAAGGCGACGCCGAAGGAGATGCTGCCCGTCGTCGACAAGCCGGCGATCCAGTATGTCGTCGAGGAGGCCGTCGCAGCGGGTCTGTCCGACGTGCTCGTCATCACCGGCCGCAACAAGCGCTCGCTCGAGGACCACTTCGACCGCGCCTGGGAGCTCGAGGAGGCCCTGCAGGCCAAGGGCGACAGCTTCCGGCTCGCCCGGGTGCAGAAGTCGAACGTCCTCGCCGACATGCACTACACGCGGCAGGGCGACCCGCAAGGGGCTCGGCCACGCGGTGCTCTGCGCGGCGCACCACGTCGGCAGATGAGCCGTTCGCGGTGCTGCTCGGCGACGACCTCATCGACGAGCGCGACCCGTTGCTCGGCCGGATGATCGAGGTGCAGCGCCGGACCAAGGCGAGCGTCGTCGCACTCATGGAGGTGCCGCCGGAACAGATGCACCTGTACGGCTGCGCCGCGGTCGAGGAGACCGGTGAGCCGGACGTCGTCCGGGTCACCGGCATGGTGGAGAAGCCGAACCCTGCGGACGCGCCGAGCAACCTCGCGGTCATCGGCCGGTACGTCCTCCACCCGCGGGTCTTCGACGTGCTGCGCGGCACCGCCCCGGGCCGCGGCGGCGAGATCCAGCTCACCGACGCACTCCAGACGCTCGCCCGCTCGGAGGGCGAGGGCGGCGGCGTCTACGGCGTCGTCTTCCGCGGCCGGCGGTACGACACCGGCGACCGGCTCGACTACCTCAAGGCCGTCGTCCAGCTCGCGTGCGAGCGCCAGGACCTCGGCCCCGACCTGCGGGCGTGGCTGCGGTCCTACGTCAGCGCGATGGGCCCGGGCGACGCGGCGTCGAACCCGACGACGGCGTCCATCTCGGTGTCGGAGAGCGCCGGCGCCCAGGCGTAGGGCACGATCCGTCCCATGAAGCCCGTCGAGGAGCACCTGGCCGAGTGTCTGGCCGCCGTCACCGTGCTGCCCGCGACGCAGATCCCGCTCCTCGACGCCCTCGACTGCCTGCTCGACGAGGACGTCGTCGCGGCGGTCGACCTGCCGTCGTTCGACAACAGCGCCATGGACGGGTACGCCGTCCGGGTGCCGGACGTCGCGTCGGCGACTCCGGAGCACCCCGTCGTGCTGCCCGTGACCGGGGACGTGCCCGCGGGCAGCGGCGAGCGGCTCGAGCTGGCCCCGGGGACGGCGATCCGGATCATGACGGGCGCGCCGCTCCCGGCGGGGACCCAGGCCGTCGTCCCCGTCGAGTGGACCGACCGCGGCACGACGTCGGTGTCGGTGACCCAGGTGCCCGGCGAGGGCGCGTACCTGCGGGCCGCCGGCGAGGACGTCGCCCGCGGCGAGGTCGTGCTCCGGCGCGGTTCCCGGATCGGACCGCGGCAGGTCGGCCTGCTCGCGGCCGTCGGTCGGGCGAGCGTGCAGGCGCACCCGCGACCGCGGGTCGCGGTGCTCTCGACGGGCAGCGAGCTCGTGCCGCCCGGGCGCCCGCTCGGCCCCGGGCAGATCCATGACTCCAACGGGTACGCGATCGCCGCAGCCGCGACCGAGCTCGGCGCGACGGCGCGACACGTCGGGCTCGTCGCGGACGACGCCGACGCCTTCCTCGCCGCGCTCGAGGCGGAGCTCGGGACCGCCGACCTCGTCGTGACGAGCGGTGGTGTGAGCGCGGGGGCGTACGACACGGTCAAGGAGGTGCTGTCCACGGCCGGCGGTGTGGTCTTCGAGAAGGTTGCGATGCAGCCGGGGATGCCGCAGGGCTTCGGCCGTGTCGGCCGCACCGGGACGCCGATCTTCACCTTGCCCGGCAACCCGGTGAGCTCGATGGTCTCGTTCGAGGTCTTCGTCCGGCCGGTGCTGCGCCGGCTCTTCGGCGAGACCGACCTGCACCGACCGAGGATCACGGCGCGGGCGGCGACGGGATGGTCGTCCCCGGCGGGCAAGCGCCAGTTCGTCCGCGCCCGGCTCACGACGCCGCTCACCGGCGACGGTCGCCTCGTGATCCCGGTCGGCGGTCAGGGGTCCCATCTCGTCGCGGACCTCGCCGAGGCCGACTGCCTCGCCGTCGTCCCCGAGGACGTGACGTCGGTCGCGGCGGGCGACGAGCTGCCGTGCATGCTTCTGGAGAGGGTCCGCAGGTGACGAACGCAGACGCCGGCACGTCCGGACCGGGCCCGGCGCTCACCCACGTCGACAGCCGCGGTGTCGCGCGGATGGTCGACGTGTCGGGCAAGGCCGTCACTGCCCGGGAGGCGACGGCGAAGGGCCGGGTGCTCTGCTCGGCGGAGGTTGTCCGGCTGCTGCGCGGCGAGGGCGTGCCGAAGGGGGACGCGCTCGCCGTCGCCCGGCTCGCGGGGATCCAGGCCGCGAAGAAGACGTCGGACCTCGTCCCGCTCGCACACCCGATCGCGATCCACGGGGTCGCCGTCGAGCTCGTGGTCGTCGACGGCGGCGTCGACATCACCGCGACGGTCCGGACCGCCGACCGGACCGGGATCGAGATGGAGGCGCTCACGTGCGTGAGCGTCGCGGCGCTGGCCCTCGTCGACATGGTCAAGGCGGTCGACAAGCTGACGACGATCACCGACGTCCGGGTCGTCGCGAAGTCCGGCGGCCGGTCGGGGGACTGGTGCCGTGAGTGAGCCGGCCGCGATGCCGGACGCCGACGTGCCCGTCGTGCGGGCGCTCGTCGTCACCGCCTCGAACCGGGCGGCCTCCGGCGTCTACGACGACCGCGGCGGCCCCGTGCTCGTGGACGGGCTGCGGCGCATGGGGTTCGATGTCGACGGCCCGCACGTCGTCCCGGACGGCGAGCCCGTCGAGCGGGCGCTCCGGGAGGCCGTGACCGCCGGCTACGACGTCGTCCTCACGACGGGCGGCACCGGCCTGACCCCTGGGGACCTCACGCCGGAGATGACCCGCCGGGTCGTCGACCGTGAGGTCCCCGGGGTCGCCGAGGCGATCCGCGCATACGGCGTCGGCCACGGGGTGCCGACGGCGATGCTCTCGCGTGGCGTCGCGGGGCTGGCCGGGCGCACGCTCGTCGTCAACCTGCCCGGCTCGCCCGGGGGCTGCAAAGACGGCCTCGCCGTCCTCGAACCCGTTCTCGCGCACGGGGTCTCGCAGGCGCGAGGCGGAGACCACCGCCCCGGCGGCGGGGTCTGACGGACCCGGGTCCGTGCTGCTCGGACGGCGTCAGCCGACCGTGAGCGGTGCCGAGGTCGCGCTGACGTTGCCGGCTTTGTCCAGGGCCCGGACGACGTAGGTGCCCGGGGCGTCCGCGGCCGGAACGACGATCTTCCAGCTCGTGGTCGTCGCGATCGGGACGTCACCCCGCAGGACCGTGTACCGCAAGCCCCCGGCTCGGTCGTCCGTCGAGCCCGTCCACGAGACGGCCACCGTCGTGCCGTCCGCCGCGGGCGTGCTCTTCAGAGCGGTCGGGACTGTCGGTGCCGTCGAGTCGTTGCGGCAGAACCGGGCGAAGCCGCCGGAGGACTGCCACGTGGAGTCGCCGACACGCTTGGTCTGCGTGAGGTCGCCGCCGGTCCACAAGCAGCTGGTGCTGTCGACGGTCATCGCCCACGGCCCGCGGACCGCCCGGGTCTTGATCCAGGGCATGTAGTCCATGAGGTAGCGGCCCGTCGCGAGGTCGTAGGCACCGATGTAGCGGACGTTGTCGATGTCGTCGTAGGCGCTCATCGTGGACCACTGGGTCCGGCCGCCGTAGTTGAACGACAGGATGCAGTGGCACGACCCGTAGGCGACTCCCTGGTCGACGGTGGCCGCCTGGAAGTCACCGCCGCCACCCGGGTTGGCGGACGTGATGTCTCCTCGGACGAGGGCCATCGTCGACCGGTCGTAGAAGTGGAACGAATGCTCCGACCCGCCGAGGACGAACCGGCCGGCCTGCTCGAGCGCGGTCTGCTGGTACGTCGCCTTGAGCGGTGCGCTCGAGACCCGGGCGGCGAGACCCGAGACCGGTTGGGCCGGGCTCGTCGTCGTCACGACGGCGAACTGCGGCGTCGACGCGGCGCCGTCGTTCATCGTGGCCATGAAGCCGCCGAAGTACACCCGGTCGTCCTGGCTCGAGGGGAGCACGAAGATCGGGCTGGCGTCGAACGCGGGGTTCCACGTCGCGTCGGGGCGGCCCGTCGAGAGGCTGAACCGCGCGCCCCGCTTGGTGTACGAGTAGCCCGACAGCGCCGTCGTGCCGCCCGCGGTGTGGGTGAACTGGCCGCCGACGTAGAGCCACGAACCCTGCGGAGCCAGCGCCGTCACAGTGCCGGGGCTGATCGTCGTCACGCCGTTCGTCGTCGAGCGCCGCTGGATGCCGAACCTCCACGCCAAGGA
The DNA here is from genome assembly GCA_963750565.1 of uncultured Actinomycetota bacterium. Lineage (GTDB taxonomy): Bacteria > Actinomycetota > Actinomycetes > Actinomycetales > Kineosporiaceae > R-H-3. Next base: position 55,395 of record CAVVRA010000009.1, read on the forward strand.
CGTCGCGCCGGTCGTCGCGTCCAGGGCCACGAGGCCGGCCTGCGCCACCCCGTTGACCGTGGTGAACTCACCGCCGACGGCGAGCGAGCCGTTCGGCAGCGCAGCGAGCGCGTTGACCTTGCCGTTGAGCGTCGGCCGGAACGTCGAGATCCACTCACCCGTACTGACGTCGAACGCCGCGAGGTAGGCCTGCGGGGTCGACGTCGTCGTCGCGCCGTACTGGTCGACCTGGGCGAAGTTCCCGCCGACGAACATCGTCGAGCCGATCTGCGCGAAGGCGCGCACCTCGGTGTCGCGCTCGGTCGACAGCCCGTTCGCCAGGCCGCTCACGCCGGCCGGCTGGGTCTGGGCGAAGGTGTCGAACATCGATCTTTTCGTCGAGCCGGGCAGCCCGGTGCCGACCGGGGTGATGGAGAGGTCGGCCCAGCGGATCCGGGGACGGAGGAACAGCTGGGTGAACGGCACCGCGAAGCCCGTCGTCGTGTACGCCCACAGGTAGCTCGTCGACGCGGTCGACCCGTTGACCGAGGCGCCGTAGCCGAACCCGGGCAGGTACTTGTTCTGCACGGTCCGGCGGGTGTCGAGGCAGTTGAGCCCGGTCGCGGGACACGAGTACGAGAAGAGGAACTTGCTCGAGTAGAGGGCCGCGCCCGTGGCGGTGTTCGTGTACGTCGTGTCGGCGAGCCGAGCGCTGCGCAGCGGGTAGCCGCCGCCGATCGTCCACCGCCACTCGCCCATCGTGGCGGGGAAGACCCGGTCCTCCTGCCACGTCGTACCGGTGGTGTTCGTCGCCCGGCGGATCCGGACGCCGTCCGTGAGGCTCTCGACCTGGGTGCCCTGGAGCAGGCCGTTCACGGTCGCCGTGGAGAGCGCCTTCGGCGCGAACGCGGACGTCCCGCTGATCGGCGAGGCGACCTGGGCCGCCGTGCCCTGGCCCTCGGGGAGGAACGACCAGTTCTCCCGGCCGCGGCCGATGAGCACCCAGCCGCCGCCGTCCGTCGTCATGTCGCAGTAGAACTGCTGCGGGTAGCCGAGGGCCGGCGTGTAGAGCCAGTAGAGGCCGCTCGCCGCCGTTGGATCGGTCTGCTTGACGTCCCAGCACGATGCCAGGGCGGTCGCCTCGGTCCGGCCGTCGCGCACGGTCGCGGCGGTCGCCGGTGACGACGCGACGGGGACCAGCCCAGCCGCGAGGGCGGTGACGGCGACGCCGGAGGCCAGGAGCCGGCGCCGGGTGCTCCGGGCGCTGGAGGTGCGCCGGACGCGAAGGGCAGTGATCGACATCTACGCAGAGTCCTTCGTCGAGGCCATGGCTCGCACAGACGCCGCCCGCGGTCACCCTCGGTGCCCGCATCGCGTCCGTGGAGGCTGGACCTAGGCTAGTGAGCGATGACGCTGCGTACTCGTGGTTTCCGAGTGATCGTCACCCGTTCTGCCGGGGGACGTCAGCCGCACGGTCCCTGCGGTGGTCTCGTCGTCCGTCGGACGAACGGGACGGATTGCACGGAACCCGCTCGGAGGCTGGGCCGTCCGGCGGTCGGCGCCCGGGCGACTGTCGTCCCGTGCCACCGACGTCGCCGCCGCGGAGATGACAAACTGCCGGACATGGCGGACGGCTCGCGGGCCCTGTCCCGACCGTGGCCCATACGGCTGCGCGAGGGGGACGTCCTGCTGCGGCCGCTGCGGATCCGGGACGCCCGCCGCTGGCGCGCCGTCCGCAACGACAATGCCGAGTGGCTCGCGCCGTGGGAGGCGACCCACCCGGACGAGAGCTCTCTGCCGCCGAGCTTCGCGCAGATGGTCCGGGCGTTCTCGCGCGAGGCTCGGGCCGGTCGGCTGCTGCCGTTCGCCGTCGAGGTCGACGAGCGGCTCGTCGGGCAGCTCACCGTCTCGGGGATCTCCTGGGGGTCGCTGCGCTCGGCCCAGATCGGCTACTGGGTGGACCGCCGCGTGGCCGGCCGGGGGATCATCCCGACCGCCGTCGCGGTCACGGTCGACCACTGCTTCTTCACCCTGGGGCTGCACAGGATCGAGGTGAATATCCGCCCCGAGAACGCGGCGAGCCTGCGGGTGGTCACCAAGCTGGGGTTCCGGCCCGAGGGGTTGCGGCGACGGTACCTGCACATCGACGGCGCGTGGCGGGACCACGCGACGTTCGCCCTGACGGTCGAGGACGTCGCCGGCGGGCTGCTCCCGCGTTGGCGACGGCTCGCGGCGGACGTCGCGGAGGAGCACGCGCACCGGACGGCGCGCGAGGCGGGGCAGCCGCAGTCCTGAGACGGGACTGCGGTCCCATCCACCCACGAGCGGTGCGCCAACACCATGATCATCTGAGAGGCGCGGGCGGGTGGGCCGAGGCGGTCCGTGGGAGCGTCTGTGCTTCCCTGCCGGCGGCGGATCCGCGCCACCGACGTTGGGTGTCGTGGCGTGTTCGCCGTGTGGACGTGGTGGACCCGCCCGCGGGCCGTCGAGAGTCGTCGAGAGCCGTCGGTGGCGGGGCGTTGCGACGAGCCTCCGGAGCCGCTGACGCTGCGTCGACGGAGGCGCCGAGGTGTGGATCTCCTTGTGCTCCCCGGATCTCGACATTCGTCACTCACCGCACAGGGCGGCGTCATGATGCGGGGCGATTCGCGCTCCGCAGTCACAGTAGTCACAGCATTCACACCAGGCTCGCCAGCGACACACCACGCACGGTGCGTGAGGAACGGGCCACGGAGCCCTACCGTCGGAACTCGTGCAGCCAAGCAGCCTCGTCTTCGCCCTCGTGGTGGGGCTGTGGGCTGTCCACCTGCTTCCGCAGTGGGTCCGGCGGCGTGAGTCGCTGGGCGAGTCCCGGGCCGCAGACCGTCACTCGGAGCGACTCCGGGTGCTCGATCGACGCCGGCCGTCACCGACGGCGACCCGTCCGTCGACCCGCCCGCTGCTCACGCGGACCCGAGTCGCGGCGTCCGGACGTCTGCCCCTCGGCCCGCCCGTGCGGGCAGGCGCGCGTGCGCTGGGCCGACCCGAGCCCGCCGCCCGGGTGACGTCCCGCCCGGCAGTGGGTGGCGCGGCGTCCGCAGCGCACCGGCGCGGGCTCGTCCTCGCGACGCTCCTTGTGTTCAGCGTGCTGTCGTGGACGCTCGCCGTGCTGCCCGCCCTCACCGTGCCGGCGTGGGCGGCCACGCCGGCGACCGCGCTCCTCGTGCTCGACCTCCTCGCACTGCGGGTCGCCGCCCGGCGGCGGACTGTCCGGGCGCGCCGGGCCGCCGCAGCGCAGGCGCGGGCCGAGGTCGGAGCGGCGCGGCGGGCAGCCGCGGTGGAGGGCGGGATGGCGGCGGCCGCACCGGACCGGACGGCGCAGGTGTCCGACCGCGTTCGCGGCCGGTCGTCGGCCGGTCGTCCCGCTGCTCCCCCCGCCGGGCCGGTGCCGACCGCCGCTGCCGGGGGAGGGGCCCGCGGGCGGTCGGTCGCGGCGTCCACCGTCCGGACCGTCCCGATGCGCTCCGCCGCCTCCTCGACGCCGGTCGTGGTCCGCCCGGACCCGTCGGACCGGGGCTGGGAGGACGAGACCGGCCCGATCGTCGCCGTCGAGCGGCCCAACCCGCTCGACCCGGACGACGGCTGGGCGCCTGTCGCCGTGCCGCCGCCCACGTACACGCTCAAGCCTGTCGTCCCCTGGCCGTCGCTGCGCACGTGGCACGACGGCACGTGGCACGAAGCCGCGCGGCACGACGGCACCTGGCAGGCCGAGCGCGACTTCGCCGACGACCTCGACCTCGACGCCGTCCTGGCTCGCCGGCGCGCGGTCAACGGCTGAGGACCGCTGTCACCGTCTCGGGACTCGGCCGTGTCGGTGCCCGACACGGCCGCCCGGGCCGGCCCGGACGTCCCCGACGAGCGTGCCCGTGAGAGCGTGCCTCCACGGTCGTGGTGCGACCTGGCGGTCACACGCTCGGGACCACACTCGCGCACACGAGAACGCCTGATCGCGCGCCCCCGTACCGCTGAGCGACACGGCATACCGATTCGGAACGGCGTCCCCCGTCCTGCTAGTCTGCTCGGGCCGCAAGGGGCTGTAGCGCAGCTGGTAGCGCACCTCGTTCGCATCGAGGGGGTCAGGGGTTCGAGTCCCCTCAGCTCCACCCAGGTCAAGGGCCACTTGCCAGTTCGGGAGGTGGACTCTGACGCGCCTATACAGCAGCAAAGTGCGGCAGTCGGACGGGTCGGCGTGGGCGCCGCGCTCTTGTGAATTCTCGTGAACTCGTTGTAAATCGAGCCTTTCTTGATTTACAACCCGGGAGTGGGTGCGAACTACCTGGATGGATCGGTTGAGCGAGGAGCCTTCTTGCAGCTCTTGTCCGATCGTGCGCTCATCCCGCATCTCTATGATGAGCGCTTACCTGTGAGTGCCCACCCCAGCAACGCGTCGGTCATCGGTCGCCCGTGCCGCGCTCGGGTCAGCCCTTGACAGAGCCAGCGGTGATGCCGCCGACGATGAACCGCTGGAGGAACTGGAACAGCAGGACGACGGGGATCGCCGTCAGAACGTCAGAACGGCACCCGCGGCGAACACGCCGAGGTTGTTCGAACGGTCGGCGTCGATGATGCCATAGAGGCCGACGGCGACCGTCTTGACGTTGGTGTCTCGTAGGAACAGGTTGGCAAGCAGGAACTCGTTGATAACCGAGATGAACACCAGCAGCCCGCTGACGGCGAGGATTGGCGTCATCAGCGGCAGGATGATGCGGGCAAACACGGTGACGTGCCCGGCGCCGTCCACCGTGGCGGCCTCGTCCAGGTCCCGGGGGATCGAGTCGAAGAAGCCCTTGATCAGCCAGACCTGAGCGAGCGCGCCGCCGAAGAGGACGAGGATGTAGCCGGCGAGGGTGTTGAGTCCGACCGCGGGGACCACCTCTCCGATGGTGGTGAACATCGTGAAGATCGCCACGGCGGCCAGGAACTGCGGGAACATCTGAATCAGGAGCAGGGTCAGCAGGCCACCGCGGCGGCCGCGGAACCGGAATCGGGAGAAGGCGTACGCGCCCGCTGTGCTGCAGGCTATCTGCACGAAGGTGACCACCGTGCACACGATGAGCGTGTTGAGCATCCATCGCGGGTACGGCCGGCTGGGATCGGTAAGGAGTTTCCTGAAGTTCTCCAAGCTGAAGCTGTTGGGGATCAGTCCGGTGGAGACGACGGAGCCGAGCGGGTTGAAGGCTGCCGAGATGATGTACACGACCGGGATCAGCGCCCAGATGATCGCCAGGGCCGCGACGACGTGGCGCCAACCCACCTCACGCCACCATCGGGCGCCCTTCAGCTTGAACTCGGGGATCGGTTCCACCGTTCGCGGCGTGCCGACCACCACGCCGGGCGCTGCCACCGCCGGGCGCTCCTCGCCGTAGGCCGTCTCGTCCTGGCGCGTCATCTCAGTTCACTTCCTCGAGGGCTCGGGTGTAGCGGAACTGGATGGCTGCGATGATCCCGGTGAGGATGAAAAGGATCACCGACACGGCGGAGGCGAACCCGAGCCGGGCACCACCGGCGCCGAAGGCGACTCGGATCGTGTAGCTGATGAGGATGTCAGTGCCGCCGGCGGTGGGGTTGTCGGGTTGGAACGGTCCTCCCTTGGTCAGCAGTGCGATCGCGTTGTAGTTGTTGAAGTTGAAGGCGAATGAGGAGACGAGCAGGGGCGCGACCGGGACGAGTAGCAACGGGAAGGTGACCTTCCTGAAGTTCATGAAGCCACTCGCGCCGTCGATGCTTGCCGCCTCCTTGAGGTCAGCGGGGATGGCCTGCAAGGCTCCGATGCACACCAAGAACATGTAGGGGAAGCCCATCCACAGATTCGTGATGAGCACGGCCAGCCTTGCCGCGGTCGTGTTGCCCAACCAGTCGATATTGAGGCCGGTGAGGTTGTTGATCAGGCCGAAGTCCCGGTTGTAGAAGCTCGACCAGACGAGCAGCGCGATGAAGCTCGGGATCGCGTAGGGAAGCATGATCGTCGAGCGGTACGCTCGCTGCCCTCGGATCCTTTGGTCATTCATCGCAACGGCCAGAGCCAGCCCGAGGATGAAGGTGGACGCGACGGAGAGTGTGGCGAAGGCCAGGGTCCAGATGAAGATGCTGATGAAGTTGTTGCGGATCCGCGGGTCGGTGAAGATCTCCTTGTAGTTCTGCAGGCCGACGTTCTCTTTCCAGGACTGGTCGGACAACCTGTTGCCCTGGGCGTCGGTGAAGAACTCCCGGTCACCAAACCTCTTCGGCGTGTAGCTCACGCCTGTCTCGGTGTTGGTGATCGTGTCGGCGTTCGCGTCGTACACCAGGGTCGTCTTGCCCTCGAATGCCTGCCGGACGCCGAGCTTCTGGATCGCGCCCGCCTCGGTCGGCACTGTGACCTTCTGGATCGCGTCGTTGGCCGCGTTGACCTGGATCGGGGTGAGGATCGTGTACCCCGGGGCCGCAGTGACGAAGCCGGCGTCGCTGACCGTCACACCTGCCGGCGCGGCCGCGACGCCCTCGGCGGTACCCACGGTGACCTGCTTGGTCTGCGGGTCGACGAGGAAGAACGTGAAGGGACCGGTCGTGACCGAACCCGTCGTGCCGACGCTGAGGTTGTAGCGCGGCGCGTCCGGGGTCTGGACGACCGACGAGCCCCGGTGTCTCCGACGCGCAGCGCCAGACGATCCTCGCCGCTCTGGAGATCCTCGGCTACGAGCGACCCGCGCGGGCACGTGCCAAGAAGGCCGGAACGGTCGGCCTCATCGTCCCCGAACTGACCAACCCCGTCTTCCCGCTCTTTGCGCAGATCATCGAGACGGCCCTCGCCGCCCAGGACTTCACGACCGTGCTGTGCACCCAGACGCCGGACGGCGTGCACGAGGACGAGTACGCACGCCCCCAACGCAATGGGCAACTTCTCCTTCGAGGTGACGCTGGGCTACCGGCGGCTGGAGAGGCTCCGGCGTGGCGAACGGCGGTCGTGACATGTTGGGTAGTACGATTGTGACATGCCTGGTGGTCGTGTGGACGACGTGGAGCATGCCGAGCGGGTCAACGCCGCAGCGGCGTTGCTCGCGTCGGGGATGGCGCCACTGGAGGCCGCCCACGGTGTGGCGCTCCGGTTCTCGGTGTCGGTGCGGCAGGGACGCCGGTATGTCGAGGCCGCGGCGGCCGGGCCGGTGGAGGTGCCTGAGACGAGCGTGGTGTTCACGGTCAAGCTGCCGGCCTCGCTGGCGGCACGGGTGCGTGAGCATGCGCACGAGCAGCAGGTCACGATCTCCGCCGCGGTGACGGGTGCCCTGACGGAGTTCCTGCAACACGCTCCCGGTGGACAGCGGTCGCGGTGAGCGGGCGGGTGGTCGAGACGGTGTTCGTCTTCGACCGCCATGCGGCCACGGACTTGTCGGTGGCTTACGGCATCCTCGTGCCCGAACGAGCGACCCGCCCGATTCTCGAGCCTGGCCCGCAGCGGCCACCGGCGCAGGTGGCGGGTCAGGAAGGACGGCTGGCCTGTGACCAGCACGAACAGCGCCCCGGACCAGAGCCCGGCCCGCGCCGCAGGACGCGATCGGCGGGGCCGGAAGGCCAGCTCGAGCTCGACCTGCAGTGGCGGGCCGCAGCGCAGCGCCGCGATCTACGCGCGGGTGAGCTCGGCGCGGCAGAAGAAGGACGAGACGATCGGGTCGCAGACCGCGGCGCTGCGCGAGCACGCGGCCGCCGCCGGGCTGGCTGTGCCTGAGCAGTGGGTCTTCGAGGATGACGGGCACTCCGGGGCGACCCTGGCCCGCCCGGCGCTGGAGCGGCTGCGGGACCTGGTCGCCGGGGTCGGTGTGGACGTGGTGTTGTGCTACTCCCCGGACCGTCTGGCCCGTAAGTTCGCCTACCAGGCGCTGCTGATCGAGGAGTTCACCCGGGCCGGCACGAGGGTGGAGTTCGTCAAGGGCCCGCGCGGGGACTCCCCGGAGGACCAGTTGATGGTCCAGTTCCAGGGCATGTTCGCCGAGTACGAGAAGGCCCAGATCGCCGAACGGTACCGGCGCGGCAAGGCCCACCGCGCCAAGGCCGGCAGCGTGAACGTGCTGTCCGGGGCCCCGTACGGGTACCGGTACGTGCGCAAGAGCCCGCACGCCCCGGCCGCCTACGAGATCGTCCCGCACGAGGCCGTCCTGGTCCGGGAGGTGTTCCGCCGTTACGCCGACGAGGGTGTCTCGATCGCCGACCTGGCCCGCTGGCTGGGCGAGCAGGGCGCGCTGACCCGCACCGGGAAGACCCGCTGGGACCGCTCGGTGGTCTGGGCGATCCTGCGTAACCCCGCCTACGCAGGTCACGCTGTTTACGGAAAGACCAAGGCCATCAACGAATCCGCCGGACTGAACCGGGTCGGGCGCCTCGCCGGGCGCGCCACCGGCCGTGCCATCCGGGTCGTCGACCGTCCGCCCGAGGAGTGGGTGCACATCCCGGTCCCGGCGCTCATCACGCAGGAGACGTTCGAGCGGGCCGGGCAGCGACTGGCCGACAACAAGCGGTTCGCCTCCCGCAACTCCACGGTCCCCTCGCTGCTGCAGGGGCTGGCGGCCTGCGCCGGCTGCGGGTACGCCTACTACCGCGGGCACACCACCACCAGCGCCGGCAACAAGATCTACTACTACCGGTGCCTGGGCAGCGACGACTACCGCTACGAAGGCGGCCGGGTCTGCGCGAACAAGCCCGTCCGCGCCGACTACCTCGACCAAGTCGTCTGGAACCACATCACCGCCCTGCTGGCCGACCCGACCCTGATCCGTACCGAGATCGACCACCGCCTGGACACCGCCCGCACCGCCGACCCCGTTGTCCACCAACGCAAACGCCTCACCGACGCGCTCACCCAGGCCACCGCCGCCGTCACCCGGATGATCTCCGCCTACCAAGAAGAACTGATCACCATCGACGAGCTACGCGCCCGGATCCCGGACCTGCGTGCCCGCGAAACCAGCCTGCGCACCCAGATCGACGCCCTGGACAGCCAACTCGCCGACCGGCAGGTCTACCTCAAGCTCGCCGACGACCTCGAAGGCTTCCTGGCCGGCCTACGCACCAACGCCGACACCGCCGACATCACCCAGCAACAACGCGTCCTCCGCCTGCTCGTCAAGGACGTCCTCATCGGACCCGAGAAGATCACCATCCGGCACCGCATCCCCGTCCACGAACACAACCCCAGCACCGGCCCCAGCGGCCCGGCCCCCGACACGGAGGGTGACCACATCGCAAGTTCGCCATTGCGTTGGGGGCGTGATTACGCATGCTCTTGCAGCGCGGCGTCTCCGGCATCGTCTTCGTCTCTGGCATCCATGCCAACGTCGACGCCGACCACAGCCGGTACCGTGCCCTGGTCGAACGCGGGCTTCCGATGGTCCTCATCAACGGCTACACCCCGGTCCTGGATGCACCGTTCCTGTCTTGCGACGACGCGACCGGGATCGACCTGTCCGTCGCCCACCTCGCGGCGTTGGGGCACCGACGGATTGGGCTCGCGATGGGACCGGCGCGGTACGTGCCGAGCCGCCGGAAGGCCGAGGCGTTCGATACCGCGATGCGCCGCCATCTCGACCCGGCGCCGACGGCAGAGATCAGCAAGCTCCTCGAGTGGTCCATCTTCACAATCGACGGCGGCGCCAACGCGACGGCGGCACTGCTCGACCGCGACGTCACCGCAGTGATCTGCGGCTCGGACGCCATGGCGCTCGGCGCCATTCAGGCGGCGCGGGCCCGCGGGCTCCGCCTACCGGAGCAGTTGTCGATCATCGGCAGCGACGACAACCCCGTGCTGGAATTCACCCACCCACCGCTCACCACCGTCCACCAGCCCGTGAGGGAAATCTCCGAGGCAGCCGCGCGGGTGCTGCTGCAGGAGATCGCCGGCTCACCGGCGCCGCGGGCCGAGTACATGTTCCGGCCCCACCTCGTCGTCCGAGGCTCGACGGCGGCGGCCACACCCTCGAGATGAGGTAGCTCCTCTTCGCAAGTCCACGCAAGAACTGGTGAAGATACCCCTCGCGGCGACCGGTGGTCCTTGCAGCTGTTCAACGTGTCCGGCGGCCGCAGACGCGGCCGTCTCTCCTTCGTCCGGCACCGCGCACTTGGCGGGCTCGATCACGGACGGGCCAATGCGTGACCATCGACCGCACGACTCCCGTCCATCTGCCCGCCCGCGGTATCGACCCTTCACGGCTGCCTGACTCAGCCCGCGCGCTGCCCGCCGGGTCAGCCGATCCGGTAGACGCTCGCCGCCGGCCCGTGACCGGGCAAGACCAGGGTGGCCGCGTCCGGGCACCTGGGGTCCTCACCGATGAGCGTCTCGACGACGCCCGCCTCGCGCTCGCCGACGGCGGTGCCCAGGACGTCGTAGGGTAGGCGGACGTCACCGTGGTCAGCACGAGCCACGTGCACGAGCAGCCGTTCCTCCGGGTGCTCGCGGAGGTAGGTCAGACTGTCCGCACCCACGTGCACCCATCGCAGCCCGCCTCGTCGCAGCGCGACGTGCCGGCGTCGCAGGCCAAGCCACGACCGGTAGGCGTCCAGCAGCGTTGAGTCCCAGTTCTCGCGCGAATTCCAGGGCATAGGCCGGCGCGCGTCCTCGCCGTCGACCCCCGTCATGCCCAGTTCATCGCCCATAAAGATCATGGGCACCCCTGGCATGGTCGCGAGCAGGGCGAGGGCTGCGATCTGCCGGTCCCGGGCTCTCACGATCGTGCGCACCCGCGGAGTGTCGTGGGAGCAGAGCAGGTTGAACGAGCTCACCGAGGAGCGCCAGGGCACCGCGGCGAGGTACTCGCGGATCGTCCGGGCGGCTGCCGTGCCGGGCAGGGTGGGCACAGTCATGGGCAGGCCCAGAAAACTCACCCCGTGGCCGGGACTGTTGAGCCACGACCAGACCGGGCGGGTGAACCCCGAGTAGTTCATCGAGCCGTGCCAGCCGCCGCCCATGACGTCTTGGGAGTAGTCGTGTCCGTGCTCGGCGACCAACCAGGTGCCGGGGTTGACCGCGCGCATCGTCTCCCGGAACTGCCGGGCAACCTCCCGGGTGAGGTCGTCGACGCCCATCCGGCCTGTCATGTTCGCCACGTCGATACGCCAGCCATCGAGGCCGATCGGCTCCTCAAGCCAGCGCGCGACCACAGACTCCGGCCCATAGAGCCGGCGGCGCAGCTCGGGATTTCCGTGGTCGAGCTTGGGAAGGCTCGGGATGTCCCACCAGCACGTGTAGTCGTCGGGGTGGTGGCTGAACCGGTAGTAACCGGCCTCGGGGCCGTTGGCGTCGGTCTGCGCGGCGAGGAACCACTCGTGGTGGTTGCCGGTGTGGTTGGTCGTGATGTCGCCGAGCACCCGCAGGCCCCGGGCGCGGGCGGCCGCAGTGAGGCGCGCGAGAGCCTCGTCGCCGCCGAGCAGCGGGTCGACGTGCTCGAAACTGACGGCGTCGTACCGGTGATTCGAGCGGGCCTCGAACACGGGCGTCAGGTAGATCACGGTGGCGCCGAGGCCGACAATGTGGTCGAGGTGGGCCTCGATCCCGGCCAGGTCACCACCGAACCACTGCCTGTGCACGTCAGGCCCTTTATGGATCACCGGATCGTCCCACTCCGCGGCGAAGCCCCACGCCGGCGGTTCCCGGTGTACGCCGGATCGGGCGAACCGATCGGGGAAGATCTGGTACACCACGGCATCCGCGGTCCACTCCGGGGGCGGGTCGCCGGCAATGAGGCGGAAGTCGTGCGCGTCGGTGACGTCGTGGTCATGTACGCCGGTGCCGTTCAGCCAGGCGTAGGACCCGTCGTCACCGTCGAGGAAGAACCGATAGCCCGACACGAGGTTCACCACGTCGAGTGGGGCGTGCCACCACGTGCCAGCCGAGCCCTCCCGCTCGATGACGGCCGGCTCGACGTGGGGCTCGCCATCCCGGACCACGCGCAGCACCACATGCTTGGCGCGCCGTCCGTGCGGCACGAGCACGCGGACGTCGACCTTCGTCGCCAGCTGCGGGGAGTGGGATGAGCAGTACATGGCGGACGGGTCGTGATGGGGCTCGCTCAACATGTCCGTGACAGCGGGGGCCGTTACGTGCGTGCGCTCCTGGTCACCCATGCCCGGACCCTACCCTCGGGACGACCGGGGCCCGTGTGGCTGCACGAGCGGCTGCAGCGGTGTCCGGCCAGCTCAGAAGCAGGCTGAACCAGGCGTCGGGGTCGGGCAGGGGGCAGTGGGTGCTTGGCGTCCGCCGGCGCTGGGCCGCAGTCGAGCCGGGCGCGCTCGGGTCAGCGTCGTCATCCGTGCGACTTCCGGCCGGCTGACGTCCCGGATGACGGCCCGGCGATGACACCCAAGGCCGAACATGGAGTCAGGGTGAGGTGGGTGGCAGTCGTGCTGAGCGGCCCACGGCGGTCCCCGCATGCGGTGGGGACTGGGCGACGGTGGGGTGCGTCCAGCGGCCAGGCCCGAGCGGTCGCTGGACCGGTTGCCAGGCCTCGGCGTGACCTGTACGTGCGGCGCCGGCGGTGCCGGGGCCGGGGACGACCCAGATCACGCCGCCTAACACCGATCTCCAGGACACCGGGTGACGGCCTCGCCGTCCTATCCACGGTTGAGGGCGTGGAGCCCGTGATTCCCGGGGCGTGTCCAGATCTTTGCCGCCGCCGCGAGCCCGTGGATGTTCCGGCCCGGTGCAGCATCGTCGGAGGTGACTCCACGTGGCTCTATGGGGTCACCTGCGGCGGCCGTGGCCAAGGCAGCATCATGCTGGCGTCACACGGTCGAGCGCTGGATCGGACCGTGAACCTGACGCGCCGTCGGCGTGAAGGGCGACACCAGCGGCCCGAAGCACGCGATGTCTGCCACCCCGAGATGCGGCGTCGGCGGTGGGGTGAAGACATCCGAGCCCTGTCGTGGCTGGTCGGCGCCGGTTGGCGTCCGTTACGGCCGGCGTGGTTGCTGCACTTGGGTGCTGCAGACGCGTCGGGGCCGGTGGCCGCCACTGGCCGAGGGTGGAGGTGCATGGACCGCAGGCGTCGATCCCGTAGGTAGTGCCGTACACAGCCCCGACTGCGGTTGACGTCCTCCACAAGGCACTCGCACGAGTGACGTATCACGTGCAGGCGCGCACCCATGAATCGAAGGGGAGTCCGCGCCCGGCCAGGGCACCATGTTCACGGTGGTGTTGCCCTTTCGCAGTCCGTGACCAGCGGGATCCACAGCCGAGAGAACCAGGTTGCACCGTTCATGGCCTGAGTCCGGATGGTTAACGCACTCGACATGTCCCCGGGCTCTACTGTGCGACGCAGGCCCGTCGCTACGGACGTCCCGCTGGACGACCGAGGTCGGTGACCCTGACTGATACGGAAGGCGCACCTATGCCCGGCAAGGAACGCCAGAGGGTGGCGTCGTTCGGCCATCCTGAAGACGGTCTCTACGAGGCGACCCCGTGGTACCACTGGGGTCCTTACCTCTCCGAGAGAGCGTGGGGCACCGTACGCGAGGACTACAGCGCGGGCGGCACCGCCTGGGACTACTTCCCGCACGACCACGCCCGATCCCGAGCCTACCGGTGGGGCGAGGACGGCATGGCCGGGGTGAGTGACGTCGGCCAGAACCTGTGTATGGCGCTCGCCCTGTGGAACGGCCACGACCCGATCCTGAAAGAGCGGATGTTCGGCCTGACCGGCCCGCAGGGCAACCATGGTGAGGACGTCAAGGAGTACTGGTGGTTCACCGACGCCGTCCCCAGCCATGCGTGGCTGCGGTGGCGCTACCACTACCCGCAGGCCGAGTTTCCCTACGCCGACCTCGTCGCCGAGAACGGCCGCCGCGACCAGAGCCAGCCCGAATACGAACTGCTGGACACCGGTGCCTTCGATGACGACCGCTACTGGGTGGTCGAGGTGACCCACGCCAAGGCCGACCCGCACGACCTGCTGATGGAGGTCAGCCTCACCAACGCGGGGCCGGATGAGTCGACGATCCACGTGCTGCCCCACCTGTGGTTCCGCAACACCTGGGCCTGGGACGTCGGCGCGGAACGGCCCAGCCTGCGTGCCACCGGTGCAAGCGGGGTCACGGTGGATCATCCCCGGTTCGGGGAGCTGACCTGGGAGCTCGACACCGACCCCGACGGCTCGGCGCCTGAGCTGTTGTTCTGCGACAACGACACCAACCTGCAGCGGCTGTACGGGGCGAAGGGGTCCCCCGCCTACCCGAAGGACGGGATCAACGACCACGTCGTCGACGGTGCCGCGACGGTCAACCCCGACGGCGTTGGCACGAAGTGCGCGGGGTGGTATCGCCTGACCGTCGCACCGGGGCAGACCCAGGTCGTCCGCGTTCGATTGCGGTCACCGTCGAAGTCACCCGCGTTCGGCACACGGTTCGACAAGGTTCTCACCCAGCGCAGCAAGGAAGCCGAAGAGTTCTACAACGAGGTGATCCCGGCCTCCGTCGACGACGACGCGCGCCTGGTTGCCCGCCAAGCCTTCGCCGGGATGATCTGGGGCAAGCAGTTCTACCGCTACGACGTGAAGCGCTGGCTCGACGGCGACCCTACCCAGCCTCCACCGCCCCCGGAACGCCGCCACGGCCGCAACGCCGGCTGGCTCAACGTCGACGCACGCGACATCCTCTCGATGCCCGACCCCTGGGAGTACCCGTGGTTCGCCGCGTGGGACCTCGCCTTCCACACCGTGGCGCTGGCCCACATCGACCCCGCGTTCGCGAAGTACCAGCTCCTGGCGATGTGCCGGGAGTGGTTCCAGAACCCCAACGGCGCGCTGCCCGCCTACGAGTGGGCCTTCGGCGACGCCAACCCACCGGTGCATGCCTGGGCAGCGCTGCACGTGTGGGACATCGACGGCCGCCGCGACACCGACTTCCTGGCGCGTCTCCTACCGAAGCTGCTGATGAACTTCACCTGGTGGGTCAACCGGATGGACCCCGAAGGGGACCACCTCTTCGCAGGCGGCTTCCTCGGCCTGGACAACATCAGCGCGATCGACCGGTCGAACCTACCCCCGGGCGGCCGTCTCGAGCAGGCTGACGGCACGAGCTGGATGGCGTTCTACTCCCTGACCCTGCTGGAGATGGCCCGGATCCTGGCGACCAAGGACGACGCCTGGACCGACATCCAGGTCAAGTTCATCGAGCATTTCGTCCTCATCGTCGATGCCATGCGCTCCCAGGGGCTCTGGAACGAGGAGGACGGCTTCTTCTACGACGTCTTCCACGCCGCCGACGGCACCACGACCCCGATCAAGGCTCGGTCGATCGTGGGTGTCCTGCCGCTGCTGGGCATGGTGGCGCTCAGCCCCGACCTACTGGCAACACTCGGGACCCTGCGCAAGCGGTTCGCGGGGTTCCTCGGGCAGGCCGAAGGGGGACGGGTCTTCCGGGTGCCCGGCTCCGACGCCGTCGCCATCGGCGTCGTCCCGCCCGGCGAGGGACGCCGTGTCCTGGCGCGGGTGTTCGACGACGGCGAGTTCCTCTCCCCCTACGGGCTGCGAGCGCTGTCGAAGTACCACGAGGAGCACCCCTTGTGGGTCGACCTCGCGGGGTCGCACCTCTCGGTCGACTATGAGCCCAGTGAGTCGCACACCGGCATGTTCGGCGGCAACTCCAACTGGCGTGGTCCGCTGTGGATGCCGGTCAACTACGTCCTGCTGCGCAACCTCCAGCGCTACGCCCATTCGCTCGGCGACGCGACCGAAATCGAGTACCCGACCGGGAGTGGCCACCAGGCTCCACTATCTGTGTGCGCCGAAGACCTGAGGCAGCGCCTCATCTCGCTGTTCCTGCGGGGACCTGATGGGCGCCGACCGTGCCACGGTTGGGTCGACCGGCTCCAGCACGACCCGCGGTGGCGCGACAACATCACCTTCAGCGAGTACTTCCACGGCGACAACGGAGCCGGACTGGGTGCCAGCCACCAGACCGGATGGACAGGGCTTGTCGCCGACCTCATCTGCCGCCCGGATCCGTTCGCCGGCGATCGCCAGCCGTGGCAGTTGTGACGAGCCTCCGGATCGCGGTCGGCCGGGAAGTGTGCGGCACGCTCGCCGAAGCCGCCGCCCGCGAGTGGCTGGTGACCGACGGCCTCGGCGGCTACGCCTGTGGCACGGTGGCCGGGCTGGCGACCCGTCGCTACCACGGACTCCTAGTCCCTGCGGTGACCCCCGCGGGAGGCGCGCGCAGGCTCGGCCTCGCGGCCCTTGACACCGTCGTGATCCTTGGCGACCGGCGGATCCGACTGGCCACCCACGAGTGGACAGGAGGCGTCGTCGACCCGCGCGGCCATGAGCACCTCGCATCTTTCGACCTCGACGACGGGGTGCCCCGGTGGCGTTACGACCTCGGCGCGGTGCAGCTCGAGGTTGAGCTCGCGATGACCCACGACGGGACCTGCACCGTGGGCGTGGTTCACCGGCTCCTGGCGGGCCAGGCACGCCTCGAAGTCACCCCGCTGTGCACCTGGCGCGACCAGCACAGCGACCGGTTCGCTGGGGGGGATCCCACCGTGGACCTCAACGTGGAGCCCACGGTGGAGTCGACCTGGTCCGGGTTCGTGTTCGAGTCGGCCTACCGCGTGGTGGGCCCGGGCTACCAGCCCGGAGGTGCCTGGTACAGCGGTATCCACCACCGCGAGGAAGCTGCCCGGGGCCTGGGCGCTGACGAGGACCTCTGGGCCGCGGGAACGTTCCAGGCGACGCTCAGCGCGGGCGAGTCGTGCGGGGTAGTGGCGACCACCGAGCTCGCGACGCCACCCCCGGACGCCCTCACGATCATCGCCGAAGCCAGGGCCAGGTCCGAGGCCCTGGTAGTCCAGGCCGGCGCTCAGGACGACATCGACCGGATCCTGGCCGTGGCCGCCGACCACTTCATCGTCCAGACCCCGAGCGGCCCGACCGCCGTGGCCGGCTACCCCTGGTTTGGCGAGTGGTCTCGCGATCTGTTCACCTCTTACGAGGGCCTGTTCCTGTGCACCGGACGAGCCGAAGAAGGCCGCGCGGTGCTGACCCGGGCCGCCGCCAGCGTCTCCCAAGGCATGCTGGCCAACACTGCCGACGTCGGGACGCTGGAGTACAACACCATCGACGCCACGCTGTGGTTCCTGCACGCCTTGGGTCGTCACGTCGCACACACCGGTGACCTCGACCTCGCCGCTGAGCTGTCCGACACAGTCGTGGACATCTTGTCCGCCCACCGGGACGGCACCCGCTTCGGCATCGGGGTCGACGACGCGACCGGACTGCTGCGCGGCGGAGCCGAGGGGTGGGCCCTGACCTGGATGGACGCCCGCATCGACGGGCGACCGGTCACCCCACGGGCGGGGTTCCCCGTCGAGATCGAGGCACTCTGGATCAACGGGCTGGGCACCGCCGCCGATCTGCTGTCCCGGGTCGGACAGGATGCCGGGGAGTGGGCCACGCTCCGAGAGCGCGCCGTGTCCTCCTTCGAGAACAGCTTCCGGCTCACGACGGCCGGTCTGGCCGATCTGGTGGACCAGACCGGCGATGCGGTCCCTGAGCGGCGCCCCAACCAACTCCTCGCCGTCTCCTTGCCGTACGGACCTGTACACGAACCCGAGGACGTGGCGCGGGTACTCGCCGCCTGCCGTGAGGACCTGGTGACCTCGGTCGGCCTGCGTTCGCTCTCGCCCCGCGACCCCGGCTACCGGGGCCGGCACCGCGGCGGTCCCGCCGAGCGTGACGCGGCCTACCACCAGGGCACCGTGTGGCCTTGGCTGATCGGGCCGTACGGCGACGCCGTACGGCGCTCCGGCGGCGACGTCTCCCGGCTGCTCAACGGGCTCGAGCTGCATCTCGCCGAGTTCGGGCTCGGCTCGGTCTCGGAGACCACCGACGGGGACGCACCCCATGCTGCGACGGGGTGCCCGTTCCAGGCGTGGTCGGTCGCCGAGCTCATCCGGTCAAGGGCGCGTAACCGGACGGCAGCCCACACGCCTCGCCCGTGATCTTGAAGACCTAGGAGACCACCCTGGACGACCTCACCGAGACCGTGCGGCCACCGACCGAGCTGCGCAAGGTCCTGGTCCCGTTGGCGTTGGCGCAGTTCATCTGCCGCTTCGCGGGCTCCAACACGAACGTGATGATCAACGACATAGCATGGACCTCGACACCAGCGTGCAGGGGTGCAGACGGCTATCACTTCGTGTTGGGCGGCTCGGCGAAGAAGGCCCGCCCGATCAGGTCCGGGGCCGGCACCGGGTTGTCCCCGCCGATGGTGGTGCGTTTCCACGCCGTGGGGTGGCGTCCTCGCAGGCCAGCAGCCTTCCTCAGTCGCCACACCCGCTTGTGGGACAGTCGGTGACCGGCCGCGGCCAACTCGGCGCGCATCCGGCGTACCCCGGGGTTGCCGCAGGCGTGCATGCACCCTCTTCATGATCGAGATCAAGGAGGCGTCGGCGCGGTCCCGTTGTGACGGCGACCGGGTCAGCCAGGCGCAGGGTTCGTCCGGTCTCGTCTCCGCGACCATCCGCACCGCACGCTCCCGAAGCTCCTCGGGGTGCTTGCTGGGACGTCGGCTCAGCTGTGGTCGGCGACCGTCTTCCACCAGGCTGGGTCGGGAACGAACGGTGCGGCGGGTCGGCCGGTGGCATCGGTGTCCAACCGGTAGACCAGACCGGCTGCGGCCTCGGCGCGTCGTCGCCCTTCGCTCCAGCCCTCGGTGGCGGTGGTCACGTAGAGCCGGTGGAGCCCCGGACCGGCGAACGCGCAGCAAGTGCTCTGCGCGGTGGGGATGGTGAGCACCTCGCGCAGGGCACCGCCTGGGGAGTAGCGCCGGACCTGTCCCGCTCCGTAGATCGCCACCCACAGGTCACCCGCGACGTCCACTGTCATGCCGTCGGGTGCGCCGACGTCCTCGGGCACGGGTCACCAGCACCCGACCGGCGGAGATGCTGCCTCGGTCGCCGTCGAAGTCGAACGCGTGGACGACTCGGGGGCCGCTGTCCACCAGGTACATCGTTGTCCCGTCTGGGCTCCAGCCGACGCCGTTGGCGATCGTCAGACCTTCCAGGATGAGGTCGGTTCGTCCATGTCGGTTCAGGCGGTAGAGCGCGCCGCCTCCCTCGTGGTGGTCGTCGGCGATGGTCCCAGCCCAGAACCTGCCCTGGGGGTCGCATGCGCCGTCGTTCATCCGGGTCCCTACCGGAGCAACCTCGACGATGGTCCATCGGGTGCCGTCGGGGGCCAGGTGCACGAAGCCGCGGCCGGCACCGAGCAGCCAACCGTCGTCGCCCTGGATGGGCGCAATCATGCCGACCGTCCCCGGTAGCTCGTAGACGCAGACCGGGACCAGCGCGCCGCCGTCCTGGACCAGGTCGCGGTAGACCCGTCCGGCCAGGATGTCGACCCGGAGCAGCTCGCCGCGGCGGGCGTCCCAGCGCACGCCCTCACCGAGCTGGGTCTGCTCGGCGGTGCACGCGACCGCGGTGCCGTCGCGCGCCGGCTCCCGTGTCACGGTCATGCCTCGAAGTCCACGACGACCTTGACGTCGTCGGGTCCGCGCTTCAGCGCTTCGGCGATGTCCTGGGGTGGGACCCGCCGTGAGATCAGCCGTGCCAGCCAGGTCCGGTCCGCAGCGGCGAGCGCCTCCGCCGCCCGGTAGAAGTGCCGCCGGTTGGCGTTGACCGAGCCGACGATCACGTTGTTCTGCAACACCACCTCTCGAGCCACGTCGGCTGGGGACAGCCCGCCGGACCGCCCACCACTGCCCACGCCTGTGAGGCAGACCACCCCTCCGGCACCGACCGTGCGGATCGAGTCGATGACCAGCGAGCCCACACCGGTGCACTCGATGATGACGTCGGGCGCGAAGCCCAGGTCTGAGACGGCCCCCGCGTGGTAGGTGGCGCCGAGGTCGTGCACGAGCTGGGGCTTGACCCCCTCGGTGACCTGGTCCAGGACATGCACGTCGAGCCCGTGCTGGACGCCGATGAGGGCCGCGAGCATACCGATCGGTCCGGCGCCGGTTATCAGCACCTGACGCGGCTCCCAGAAGGCTCGTGCCCGCATGGCAGCGACCAGCTCCCAGGCCTTCGCCACCACGGTGGTCGGCTCGAGCAGCACCCCGAGGATGCCGAGTGAGGGGTCCAGCTTGGTGACGTACTCGGGCTCGATCCGCCAGTGATCGGACATGAATCCGTCTAGCTCCTTGATGCCCCGCTCGGTGTACTGCCCGTTGCGGCACATGTCCCATTCACCAACGGCACAGTTCGGGCATGGCACCGGGTCGGGACGTCGGACGATCCCCACGACCAGGTCGCCGACGTGCAGTCCAGCCCCAGGTCCGGGGTCCAGGACCCGTCCCAGCGACTCGTGACCGAGGATCAGCCGTTCTCGGCCCGGGGGTGCCCAGCCGTACGCCCCCGAGGCGATCTCGACGTCGGTGCCGCAGACACCGACCGCCACCGCTTCGACGAGCACCGACCCGGTGCTCCCGTCCGGTTCGGGCAGGTCCTCGAAACGCACTGTGCCCTCAACCATCGGCTGAACGGTGACGGCCTTCATCGTGTCTCCATTCCGCCTGGCCCCGTGAGCGGCGGCCGCCGTGTGCGCATCAGACGTGCTCGAGCGCGCTGGGGCGCTGAGCAAGCTGGTCCTCGACGTGGGTCACCATCGGCATGCCGCCCTGGCCGACATCAAGGGGGGTTCGGTGGTAGCCGTGGTAGGTCATCATCCCGCCGGAGAGGAACGCCACGTCGTCGAAGCCGTTCTGCTTCAGCACGCAGTAGGCGATGTAGCTGCGGAAGCCGGACCGGCAGTAGGTGTAGACGGGTTTGTCGCGCGGCACCTCGTCCAGCCGTCTCCGCAGTTCGGTGTAGGGGATGAGAACTGCCTCGGGGACGTGCCAGGCGTCGTACTCGGCTTGAGTGCGGGTGTCGAGGATGGTCACCTTGTCGGCGCAGTCGGGGTAGTCCTCGGGGTACCAGAGATCGATGTCGCCGCGCAGCAGGTTCGCGCCGAGGAACCCCGCCATGTTGAGCGGATCCTTGGCCGCGCCGTACGGCGGTGCGTAGGCGAGCTCGAGGTGCTCGAGGTCGTAGATGTTCATTCCGGCACGGACCGCGACCGCCAAGACGTCGATGCGCTTGTCCACCCCGTCCCAGCCGAGCACCTGTCCACCCAGGAGCTTGCCCTCGGCAGGATCGAACGGCACCTTGAGGAACAGGGGTGCGGTGCCGGGGTAGTGCGCGGCGTGGCCGTTCTGGTGGGTGTGCACCTTGCGGTAGTCGGTGCCGGAGGCCCGCAGTTCGGTCTCGGTCAAGCCGGTGCCGCCCGCGGTCATGTCGAACACCTTGACCACGGCCGTTCCTTGGGTTCCGCGGTACTCGCTGTGCCGGCCGGCGATCGTGTCAGCGGCGATGCGCCCTTCCCGGTTCGCGGGTCCGGCCAGCATCGAGAGCGTCGGCTCGCCGGTGAGGAAGTGCGCGGTCTCGACCGCGTCGCCGGCGGCGAGGATGTCGGGTGCGGAGGTGCGCATCTGTGCGTCCACCGCGATGCCGCCACGTGGCCCGAGGTCGAGCCCCGCGGCGCGCGCGAGGTCGACCTGCGGCCGCGCTCCGGCGGCCATCACCACGACGTCGCCCTCTACCGTGGTGCCGTCGGAGAGGTCGAGCACGATCCGGTCGTCCTCCCCGTGACGAACCGCCGTGGCGGACGTTCCCAGACGAAGATCCACGTCGTGGGTGCCGACGTGGTAGTCCAGGATGCGGGTCATCTCGGGGTCCAGCCAAGGCATGAGCTGCTCGGTCCGTTCGATGACCGTGGTGCGCATACCTCGTGCCCGGAAGGCTTCGGTGAGCTCCAACCCGATGTAGCTTCCTCCCACCACGACGGCGCTGGTGGCGCCCTTCTCGAGACGGGCGATGATGCGGTCCATGTCCGCGATGTCGCGCAGCACATCGACGTCCGGGTCGTCGGCGCCAGGAATCTGGGGCCGTATCGGCTCGGCACCGGTGCACAGCACGAGCTTGTCGTAGGCCTCCCGGTAGGTCCGGTCTTTTGCGAGGTCGCGGACCCCTACCTCTTTCGCGTTCAGGTCGATGCGCACCACCTCTTGGCCGGTCCGGACGTCCAGCGCGAGGCTCTTCGCCAGGCTCTCGGGCGTCTGGAGCAGCAGGCTTCCGCGATCGGGGATCTACCCGCCGATGTGGTACGGCAGCCCGCAGTTGGCGAACGAGACGTAGTGGCCGCGCTCGAGGATGACGATCTCCGCAGAGTCATCGAGACGCCGGAGCCGAGCACCGGTCGACGCGCCCGCCGCCACTCCGCCCACGATCACTGCCTTCATCTCGTCGCCTCCACCTGTTCGTCATCGAGTGCTTCCCCTCGATGGTCCGTCGCCGACGACGTGCACGCATCACTCCTAGCGGGTGACGCCCCCGCGCACTCGGTGAGGTACCACGGAAGTAGTGCGCTCGTCGAACTCATCAGCACACCGCCGCAAGGGGGCGCGACATGGACGACTACCCGCTCATTGCTGACCACGGTCTCATCGGTGACCTCCAGACGGCGGCACTGGTGACCACCGACGGGTCCATCGACTGGTTCTGCGCTCCTCGGTTCGACTCGCCCAGCATCTTCGGGGCGCTCCTCGACCACGGTCGCGGAGGTCGCTTCCGGGTGCGGCCGACCCTGGACGTCTTCACCACCAAGCAGCTGTACTTCCCCGACACCGCGATCCTGGTCACCCGGTTCCTGACCGAGGCAGGCGTCGGGGAGGTCGTCGACTTCATGCCCGCCACCATCAGCGGGGTCGCGACCGACAGGCACCGGATCGTGCGGATGGTCAGGTGCGTCCGCGGCCGGATCACCTTCGAGCTCGACCTCTCACCCCGGTTCGACTACGGGCGCGAGGACCACGAAATACACCTGGACGACGCGGGCGTCGTCTTCCGGGGCCGCAGCACCTGGATGGTGGTCCACCTGGTCCGGGAACCCGAGGATGAACGGCTCGCGCATGCTCACGTCGACGAGCACGGTGACGTGCATGCGGAGGTGACCCTCATCGCAGGACAGATGCGCGGCCTGGTGCTCGAGACCGGGACGGCAGGTCCGGCGCGAGAGCTCAGGGTTGCGGAGGTCCAAGGCCTGTTCGACGACACCGTGGCCTTCTGGAAGGGCTGGCTGGGACAGTCGACCTACTCCGGGCGCTGGCGCGAGATGCTGCACCGCTCCGCGATCACGCTGAAGCTGATGACGTACGCACCCAGCGGCGGGCTCGTGGCCGCACCGACCGCCGCCCTGCCCGAGCAGATCGGCGGGGAACGGAACTGGGACTACCGGTACACCTGGATCCGGGACGCGTCCTTCTCGGTTTACGCCCTGCTCGGGATGGGGTTCAAGGAGGAGGCCGCAGCTTTCGCCGGCTGGCTGCGCGACCGGGTGCACGAACAGACCGGAGGAGGCGCGCCGCTCAACATCATGTACCGCGTGGACGGCTCCAGCGACCTGACGGAGGAGATCCTGCACCACTGGGAGGGCTACCGAGGGTCCAGCCCGGTGCGCATCGGGAACGGAGCGGCGGACCAGCTGCAGCTCGACATCTACGGCGAGGCCGTCGACAGCCTCTACTTCGGTGACCAGCACGGCCTCCAGGGTGGCCACGCGGGCTGGCTCAAGGTCTCCGACATGCTCGACTGGCTCTGCGAGAACTGGGACCGGCCGGAGGAGGGCATCTGGGAGACCCGTGGTGGGCGCCAGGCCTTCACCTATGGCAGGCTGATGAGCTGGGTCGCTCTGGACCGCGGTATTCGCCTCGCCACCAAGCACGGGCGACCGGCGCCGGTGGACCGGTGGCGCCTGGAGCGGGACGCGATCTACAACCAGGTCATGGAGCGCGGGTGGAACCCGGCCCGTCAGGCGTTCGTGCAGCACTACAACACCGACGTCCTCGACTCCTCCCTGCTTCGGATGTCCACGGTCGGGTTCATCACGCCTAACGACCCGATGTGGACCTCGACGCTCGAGGCGATGGACGGCGAGCTCGTCACCGACAGCCTGGTGTACCGCTACGACCCCTCAGCCTCCCCCGACGGTCTCCGCGGCTCCGAGGGGACGTTCTCCCTCTGCACGTTCACGTACGTCGACTCGCTGGCCCGTGCCGGACAGCTCGACAAGGCACGCGTCGTCTTCGAGAAGATGCTCACCTATGCCAACCACGTCGGGCTCTACTCCGAGGAGATCGCGCTCACCGGCGAGCAGATCGGCAACTTCCCCCAGGCCTTCACCCACCTTGCCCTGATCGATGCAGCCATCACCCTGGACCGTCAGCTCAACCTCAGGTCAGCGGCCGGGTCGGGCTCTTGAGCATCATCGTTCGTTGACGCCGTTGGCACGAAAGGGAGCCGCCCACAGACATTGGGCGGCTCCCTCTCGGGTGCGATCGACTGGCGGTCACGGCGGCCCTCGCGACGGTCGCCGCGGTCATCGCGACGATCCTCACGGCGGTCACTTCGACGGTCCATTCCGTGGGCGACCGACGAGGACCTCGAGGAGCCCCTGCCACTCCGACCGGAGCGACCTTTCCCTGGTGCGAACCCGCAATCACGTCCGCGGCCAGCAGGACCTGCAGTGGCGGCCGTCGGGGGGGCGCATGAAGGGCGTCGTGCCCCCCAACGGAACGGCGGTTGCGTTCGCGGCAAGAGTGAGGAGGCTGTTCGAGGCGTCGACGCGCGCACCGACAAGAGCCACCTGCCCGACGGAAGGTCGCCGACCGGCTGCGCGGCGCCGGTCTCGAAGGCGAGTCGCCATGCGCGGACGACCGCGGTCTGGCCCTGCCCGGTCAGCTGCGCGAGGGTGTGGGACATCCACTTCACCGTCGACACGAGCAGCGGTGCGACCAGGATGCTCCGCACCGAGTCATGGCCGTGCGTCGACGGGCGACCGGCCGGCGGAAGGTCGCGCAAGCCTTCCGTGCCGCGCTCGGCGAACCGGATGAACCACGGCGCCGCCGTCTGGCGGGAGACGGCCTGCCCGGGCGCGCCGCGCGACGATGGACTCCTGCTCGGCGGCGGGGAGCCGCTTCAGGAGACGGATCTGCACCGGCGACAGCGAACTCCTCTGGTCTGCCGCACTCGGCCGATGTTAAGAACCTTCCGCATTGACGACTCGCCACCGCTGCGGATCCAGGGCGACCCTCGCGCCGAGCGGCAGCTCACCTGCATCGTGGAGCGACGGCGCCGTAGTCACGACGCCTGTTACCGATAGGAGGCTCCCGTGCCGACGGACCCGCTGCTGACACCCTTCCGTCTGAAGAACCTGACTCTGCGCAACCGGATCGTCAGCACTTCCCACGAGCCGGCGTACAGCGAGGACGGACTCCCGAAGGATCGCTACCGGGCCTACCACGTGGAGAAGGCCAAGGGCGGGGTCGGCCTGACCATGATCGGCGGCAGTGCCGTGGTCAGCCGGGACAGCGCACCGGCCTTCGGCAACCTGCAGGTGTGGAAGGACGAGTCCGTCCCCTGGATGCGTCGGTTGGCAGACGAGGTCCACGACCACGGCGCCGCGGTCATGATCCAGCTGACCCACCTCGGCCACCGCACGAGCAACTACACCCACGAATGGATCCCGGCCGTCTCGGCGAGCGCGACCCGCGAGCCGGCACATCGCGCGTTCGCCAAGGCCGCCGAGCCGTGGGACCTCGAGCGGATCAAGAACGACTTCGTCCGGGCCGTGCAGGACTGCCAGGAGGCCGGCCTCGACGGCATCGAGCTCATGCTCTATGGGCACTTCCTCGACGCGTTCTGGACGCCGCACTGGAACCGTCGCGACGACGAGTACGGCGGCTCCTACGACAACCGGATGCGCTACCCGCTCGAGGTGATCCGCGCCGTCCGAGCAGCGGTCGCCGACGACTTCCTCGTCGGTGCCCGGGTCAGCTTCGACGAAGAGCGCGAGCCAGGCGTCGGTGTCGAGGAAGCCGTGCGCATCGGCCGTGACATCACTGCCGCCGGCATCGACTTCATCAGCCTGGTCAAGGGCTCCATCGAGAGCGACACCGCCCTCGCCCGGATGATCCCTCCGATGGGAACGCCCGCGTCTCCGCACCTGGAGTTCGCCGGCAGGGTCAAGCGGGAGCTCTCCGTCCCAGTCATGCACGCTGCCCGCATCGCGGACGTCGCGACCGGCCGATACGCCATCGAAGCAGGCCTGCTCGACCTCGTCGGCATGACACGTGCCTTGCTCGCCGACCCCTACCTCCCGCTCAAGACCGCGACTGGCCGCGAGGACCAGATCCGCCCCTGCGTCGGCGCGAACATGTGCATCGACAGCATCTACACCAGCGGCGCCGCCTACTGCATCCACAACCCGTCGACCGGTCGCGAGCTCGAGGTGCCGCACCTGATCGCCGCGTCCGACACCCGGCGCCGAGTGGCGGTCGTCGGCGGCGGCCCCGCCGGCCTCGAGGCCGCCCGCGTCGTCGGCGAGCGAGGCCACGACGTGACCCTGTTCGAGGCCAACTCCACGCTCGGCGGCCAGCTCGCCCTGGCATCCCTGTCGCCGCGTCGGCGCGACCTGCAAGGCATCGTCGACTGGCGCGCCCAGGAGCTGGAGCGCCTCGGCGTCAAGGTCCACCTCAACACGTACGTCGAGGCCGACACCCTCGTGGCCGGCAGCTACGACGTCATCATCGTCGCCACCGGCGGCCTGCCGGACCGGCCCGACATCCCCGGCGCCCAGATCCTCGTCGACGGCTGGGACGTGATCTCCGGAGCCAAGCACCTCACCGGACGGGTCCTGGTCTACGACGACCACGGCGGCAACCAGGCCCTCGACGTCACCGAGACCCTCCTGCGCGCGGGCGCCGACGTCGAGCTCGTCACCCCCGAACGGACCGTCTCACCCGACGTCGGAGCACTCGTTGGCGCCGGCTACTTCACCGCTCTCGCCGACGGCGGCGTCCGGCACACCGTGCTGCGGCGGCTCCTGGCGGTGGCCCGCACCCCGGGCGGCCTCCTCGCCACCCTCGGCGCCGAAGGCGCGGCGCGCACCGAGACCCGTCTCGTCGACGCCGTCGTCGTCGAGGCCGGCACCCTCCCGGTCACCGACCTGTACGACGAGCTCCTCACCGGATCCACCAACCACGGCGAGATCCGCCTCGAGGACCTCCTCGCGCTCCGACCACAGACCGCGATCCGCAACCCCACCGGCGACTACCAGCTCTTCCGCATCGGCGACGCCGTAGCCAGCCGCAACGTCCACGCGGCCATGCTCGACGCCGCCCGCCTAGCCCGCGCCATCTGAGCAGCTCTTCAGGGTGACGCCGCCTACCGCTGCGCACCGCCGCTCGCCGGCGCTGATTCCAGGACGTCTTGGCGGGCTTGCCGCGGTCCCCCCAACCAAGGGACCTCCACTCCACGACCGGCGACAACCGACACCGCCGGCACTCCAAGGCCGGTATGCTCGCCCCCGTGGCCTACGAACAGGCCACCCTTCAAGCCCCCCGCCCCACCCACGGCCCCGACCCGAGGCCGCCTGAGGATGGCTTCACGAAAACGGGGGAATCTCAAAACCCGACTCGATCTTTCCGGCTTCGCCGCTCTCACCCAGTCCAGCTAGTCCTCAAACAAGCGAGTCTGCGGCGAGCGTGTCTTCGGTCGAGTTGATCACTTCGAGTTGTCGTCGTGGTGGGCGGTGGCGGTGTTCTCCGGTGACGCTGTCGGGGCGGTCGGGGCAGCAAGAGCCTCCGGCAGCGCTTCACGAGGCGTCACGCCGTAACCGCGGCCGCTGGGACCGGGCGGTCTCCGGTGTCCGGGCAGGCGTGGTCGCCGTGGCGGGTCCGCCACGGTCGGGGAGTGCAGGGTTTGTGATTTCGGGTCGGGGGCCGCTGTGAACGGGGGGTCAGCCGAAGCGGGTGCGTTCGGTGGTGGCCCAGACGCTGAACAGCCGGTCGATGGCCGGGGTGTAGCCGATCAGCCGGACGGTGATGGCCCGGGCCCGGCGGCAGATCATGGCGGGGATCAGGATGATGGTGTTGACGAAGCGGCGGAACTCCATCCGGATGTAGTCGCGGCGGTCGCTCTTGCGGTGCATCATCAGCGCGAACCAGGACTTGAGGTTCCAGGCCAGGGCGGCGATGACCATGTAGGCCCAGTTGGAGACCAGGTCGTACAGCGGGACCCGCAGCGCGTTGACCCCGTTCTTCAGCTGCTCGATCACGTTCTCCTGGTCGCAGCGCTCATTCGCCAGGTCGACGACCTGCTCGGCGGTCAGGTCGGTGCGGGTGGTGATGTAGAAGAAGTAGCGGATCTCGTCGAGGAGGACCTGTTCGCCGCGGGCGCGGCTGATGTTCTTGCGCAGCGCGATGACCCGGTAGGGGCGGGCGCACTTGCCGGGCCGGTAGTCGAACTCGGCGACGTCCTCGTAGTTCAGCTGCAGGTTCAGGTACTCCCGCTCGGCCACGATCGCCGCCTTGGCGTCGGCGCGGCGGGCCCGTGGGGTTCCCCTGAAACCGTAGAGACTCCGGTTGATGTGATCTTGTAGGTCTGGTGTCTCTGCTCAGGATCTTACTCCGGGGCGTCGCGCGTGCGCGGGGGGCAGGCCTGGGCCTGGCCGTTGAGTTGCCTGCACCGGGCACGTAGAGGCTCCGGGGTCAAGTGCGCGTGGCGGCTTGCCCGACACGCGGCGGGAGCGCGGCAGCGCGCCGCTTGACGGCGGAGGGACGGGCCCGGACGCTGCGCGACGCTGGTGAGGATCGCGCAGCGGCTCGATGAGGGTGTGTCGGGCGGCGTGGCCGCCTCCGCCTGGGTCTTCTTTCCGGGACCCCGGCGCCGCCGGAGCTGGTCGTAGGTCTTGGCTCCGGGTCGGCGCCGGCCGTGCTCGAACGCGACCGGTGGGACCATGCCGTTGGTCGAGTGGAGCCGGACGGTGTTGTACTCCTCCAGCCATGTCATCACCGCCCGGCGGGCTTCGGCGTGGGTGGCGAACCTGTTGCGGGACAACAGCTCGAACTCCAGGGTGGAGTGGAAGGACTCGGCGACGGCGTTGTCCAGCGCTTATCCGGCTAATGATCTGGTCTTCGGGTGTTGGCCGGTTAATGCTTTCAGCGGTTTCGGGGTGTCAGTCGCCGGAGTTGTTCGTCGTGGCGGCGCACCCGGGTGGCGAGGGCCTCGAGGGCGGCGCGGAGGGTGGCGATCTCGTCGGTGAGGCCGGTGAGGGTGCCGCTGGTGGCGGTGCGGTGGCGGTGTTCGTCGATGACGGCGCGGAGGGTGGGGTCGCGGTAGAGGGTGGTGCGGCCGAGTCCGGTGCGGCGGCGACGGCGGTGAAGGTGACGGGGTGTCCGTCGTGGTGGAGTTGGGTGCAGGCGCGTTCGACGCGGTTGAGGGTGCTGGTGCTGGTCATCCTGCGGGCCTCGTTGATCAGGGTGTCGAGTCGGGCGATGAGTCGTTGGTGTCGTTCGGCTTCGGCGATCCAGCCGCGCTGCTGGGCGTCGCGGGCGAGGCTTGGGCGTCGACGCGTTGGGCGGCGAGGATGGGCAGTGAGCTGGGTTCGGTGTGGAAGCTGGGGCAGTGCTCGCAGATGTTGGCGTAGGCGCAGGCGCCTTGGGCGGGTGCGCGCAGGCAGAACCCGCCGGCCATCCGGGATCTTCAGCAGCGGGGTGTTCTTCCAGTCGGCGCCGCCGGTGATGTCGGCCAGCGGCAGGCTGATCCTGGCGGTCGTGGGGGTGCGGGCCTGCTGTCTTGGCCAGGTCGAGGGCGCGTTCGTACTCGGCGCGGACGGTGGTGTCGAACAGTCGCCCGTAGCGCAGGCTCATCTCGGCGGAGACGTGGCCCGAGCAGGGCCATCAGCGCCTGCAACGAGACCCCGGCGTTGACCAGGGCGGTGGCGTAGGTGTGGCGCAGCTGGTGCGGGGTGATGTGGTCGAGCCCGGCGGCCCGGGCGGCTCGGTCGAGTTCGGCGCGGACCGCCCGTTTGGCGCCAGTCGCCGGCCGTGGTGGGTGAACAGGAACTGGGCCGGGCGCCGGTAGCGGGGGTGCGGCATCGGTCGTCCGTGGGAGCGGATCTCGGTGATGTGGTCGATCAGGGTCGAGGATCTCGTCGTCGATCGGGACCATCCGCTCGGTCTCCAGCTTGCCGAGCGGGATCTTCAGCCAGCTGCCGTGGTCGGGTACTTCGTGGACGCAGTCCAGCTCGAGGTCGAGCAGTTCCCCGATCCGCAGCCCGCAGGAGCGTTGCAGCCGCAGCGCGGCCGCGGCCAGCTCGTTGCCCGGCTGTGTCGGTCAGCGCCTGCGGTGAGGCGGCGGTCGACGTCGACGGGCAGGTAGCGGGGCAGCGTCTGCGGGAGTTTGGGGTTGTCGTCGCGGAACACCAGCTTGCGCGGCGGCGCGTCGGGCCAGCCCCACTCGGTGATGTCGGTCAGGAAGCCGGTCAGGGCCAGCACCCGCCGGGAGCGGTCCGCGACGGTGATCAGCTCGCCGTTCTTGGTGTTGACCGCGTCGACCAGCGATGTCAGGTAGGGCTCGATGTGCCTGCGCCGATCCAGCGCGGCGATCGAGTCGAGGTCGGGATCGATGTCGGCCAGGAACACCCCGAAGTGCTTGAGCCGGGTCGCGATCGCCGAGACCGTCTTGGGCTGGCAGGTCGCCCGCTTGCGTTCCAGGTAGGCGATCATCGGCTCGCGGATCGGCGGGCGGACTTCGGCCAGGCGTTCGGCGAATGGGACCGGGCCGCCCGCGCGGGGTAGCTCATCGACGATCCCGAGGTGGAACAGCACCCGTTGGGTGTTGCTCACCGCGGCCAGGTAGTGCTGGTGACCCTTGCCGGTCCGCTCCTGGCGGTCGCGGCAGGCGGCGGTGAACTCGCCGAGGTCCGCCACGGTGAGCTGGTCCAGCGGCCGTCCGGTCTGGATCAGCAGCCGGGCCGGCACCTGGGAGCCGGTGGCGAACCGGACCCGCTCGGTGAACCCCAGGTCCGGCGGCCGCGGTCATGAACCGGTCGAGGTCGGCTCGCCAGCGGCGAGTCCTTGATCTCTCGCCAGATGGTGGACAGCTTGCGTTCCAGCAGATAGTCATAGCCCGGTTGCAGCGCCCGGTGCAGCATCAGGAACGTGATGATCGGCCGGGTCGCGCGTTCCGGCCGACAGCCGGACCGCCAGCGGCTCGCCCGCCCACCGCTGCGGGTCGGGCCAGCGCGCGAAGAACACCCGGGCCGCCCACCAGTAGGCGGTGTTTCCGCGCCCGGTCCGCCGCAGGTAGTCCAGGTAGGCGGCGTGGGGTCGCCGTGCGGGTCACTGCTGGGAGCGGATGCGGTCGCGAGCGGCATCGAACTCTGCCTTCACGTGGGCCGGGGCCAGATGGATGTAGCGGGCGGTGGTGTCGACGTGGGCGTGGCCGAGCAGGGCCTGCATCACCGCGAGATCGACCCCGGCTTCGGCCAGCGCGGTCCCGAAGGTGTGCCGCAGCGCGTGCGGATGCCCACCGACGATCCCGGTCAGCCCCCGGTGGTAGCGGAAGATCGTGCGCAGCCCGGCCGCGGTCAACGGCTGCCCCCGAGTTCGGGCCCTTGGCCACCAGGAACAGCCGGCTGCTGCCGGATTCGGGCCGCTCCGCCAGCAGATACACCTGGATCACGCGAGGCGACGTCGGCGTCCAGCGGGACCCGGCGTTCCCGCTGCCCCTTGCCGATCACCCGCAGCCACCGGCCGCCGATGTCGACGTCGGCGACGTCCAGGCCCAGCACCTCCGCCGAGCGCAGCCCGCAGTACAGCATCAGCCCCGCGATCGCCCGGTCCCGCCAGGTGCGGAAGCTCGCCAGCAGCTCCGCGGCCTCGGACTGGGACAACGCCGTGGGCAGCCGGCGCGGTTCGCGGAGCCGCAGCGAGGAGCGGTTCTTCGGCCGGCGGACCGTGTGCGCGAGCATCCCGCTGCGCTCACCCGAGCACCCGCCAGCGGGCCTCCCTACCCTTCGGGACCGGGTTGTTCACGTCCGGGTCCCGCATCGCGGCGAACGCGAACAGCCCCGAGATCGCGGCCAGCCGACGGTTGATCGTCGTGGCGGCGTACTGGTCCATCCGGCGACCCGACAGCCTGACCACGTTCGGCCCCGGCCGGCCCGGGACCGTCGCCTCCCGGCAGGCGCGCAGGAACCGCAGCAGCACCTCGCGTCGTCACCTCCGCCAGCGGCAGCCCCTCGGCGACCAGCCACCGGCAGAACGCCAGCAGGTCATACCCGTAGGCGCGCACCGTCTTCGGCGAGTAGTTCCGATCCGCCAGATGCGCCAGGAACTCATCCACCAGCGCGAACCGCGAAGCCGCCAGCCCGGCAAGCACCCAGCCCCCGTCGCGTTCCTCCAGCCGAAGATCAGGCTCACTGATCACGAGAACAGATGTACCAACCATGACCACGTACCAGCCCGCAACCACCACCGCACGGCGTGTCGCTGACCTGGCGGAAACGCTCGTTAGCCGGTTAAGAGGGAGTCCCCGACCGTGCCGATCGAGGCCAGAGCCCCGAAATCGGCCAGCACGTTCCGGTACCGGATCGCGGTGTACTCCGCGCCGGCGTCGGAGTGGTGGACCACGTCCCGCACGTCCTGCCCGGTTCGGGCGCGGGCGTACAGCGCCATCTCCAGAGCGGCCAGCGGCAGCTCGGTCAGGTGGTGATCGGCCACGGCCCAGCCGACGATCCGGCGGGAGAACACGTCCTGCACGAACGCCGCGAACGCCTTGCCTGACCCCTTCGGGAAGCTCGGCGTAGAGGCGGTCGAACTGCTCCGCCATGATGATCTTCCGAGGCTCCTGAACAACCGGGGTGTCTTCACCCCCCTCCCGGGGTGCAGGACCGTGATCTGATCGTTCAGGGCCGTGGTGAAGATCGCGTCGAGAATCAACTTGCACTTGCTGATGGTGGGCGGCCCGACGCCGTCCTCCTTCAGGCGCAGCACCCAGCGCCCGGACGGAGCGGAAGGCCGCCATCGACGGCAGGCCGGCGGGTCGTGGTCCGGGCGGCCGACGAGGTCGAGGTGGTCCCAGCTGAGCGCCCGCATCTCCTCGGTCCGGGCACCGGTGAGCAGCGAGACGACGATGTACGCCACCATCCGGGTGCCCGCCGCAGCGTCGAGGACGGCCGACGCCTGGTCGAGCGTGAGCGCCTTCGACCGCCGGCCGGCCCACCCCTCGGGCACGGAGCAGAGGTCGACGACGTTGCGTATGACCTTGTCCCGGGCCATCGCCCTGCGGGACGGCGCGGTTGAGCATCGAGTGCACCGTCTGCAGCGTGCTCGTGCTCACGCGGCCGGCCCGGCCGGCCAGCCAAGCATCGACCTCGGCCGCGGTGAGGTCCCGGAGCCGGCGAGCACCGAGCAGCGGCAGGATGTGGCCGTCCATGAGATACCGGTAGTTCTCCCGGGTGCTCTCCCCCGCCTTCCGAGCCCCGAAATCGAACCACTGGCGGCCGGCCCGTGTGCTCGCTTGGTCACGACGTCACCAGGCCTTCCGCGCCCAGGTCGCGGGTGCCGAGTCCTCGACGGGCAGCCGCTCGACATAGGCCGGCAGCTCGTCGAGCACGTTGTCAGACCGTGACGACGCATCCGTCCTGGATGGGAGCCAGGACTTCTGTTTACATGCCGAACCGCTTACATGCCGAACCGCGCGCGTCGCACCGCTTCGACCGCCGCGGCCGGCCCGCCAATCTCGACATTCACCACGCTCTGCCGCCCGAAGAGGTAGAGCAGCAACTCACCTGGAGGTCCGGCGATATGGGCAGTGGGTGCCCCTCGCCGTGCTCGAACGGTCTCAGCGGTCCCCGCCCACTGTAGCTCGAGTCCCGCGCCGCGCAGTCGCCGTGCGAGGAACCAGGGCGCACGCCTGACGTTGCCCCAAAGGGCCTCATCCATCGCATACTCGTTCGTTCGAGGACCACGACCGTTGGCTCTACGTACGTCCTCGTGGTGGACGAAGAACTCGTTGAGGTTCGGGAGCCGGCGCATCCAGCCGATCCGGAAGATGCCTGGCGGCGGTCCCGATCGGATCGTCGCGACGAGCCAGGCAAAGTCCCTCATCGCGAGCGCCCTTCTTCGCCGTTCGGCAAAGCGGCTCCACACACCGGGTAGGACGAGCCCGGGTGCAGCGAGATAGTCGTGCTCGCGGAGGACGAGGTGCGCGGCGAGATCGCGGGTCGTCCACGGCTCAAGGAGAGTGGGTGCTTCGGGACCGAGCTCCTCGAACAGGTCGCACAGCTGTGCTCGCTCAATGGCGTCGAAGAGCACCCCGGCCACATCGCCGGAGTGTAGCCAAGCCCTGTGGCAGGCGTCGAAGCTCGGCGAGGGCTAGCCGAACCCGATCAACTCGCGCAACAGCCAAGCGGCCGACCAGTCACGATCCGACGACCTTCCGCCGCTGGCCTGGCACCCTTCGCCAGGAAGCGATCTCCGGCTCCAGGTCACCAGGGACCGTAGACGTGGTTGTTCGCTTCCAACAGAGCGCTGACATAGCCCGCGCGCTCGCGTGCTGCATCATCCGTGCCCGGGGTTACGGCCAGGAGACCACGCACCTGGTCCAGCGTCGCGAACTCCTTGCGTGCCATCCAGTCGGACAGGCCGTCGATCAGGACCGATGCGTACTCGGGGCCGTGCCGCAGCAGTGCCGACGCTGTCATCACCACGTCCGCGCCCGCCAGCAGGTAGCGGGCCACGTCGTCCGGGCCTTCGACCCCGGTGGATGCCGCGAGCGATGCCCGGACGCGCCCGCGCAGGAGCGCGATCCAGGTGCGCGGCAGCCGAGCCTCGGACGGGTGAGAAAGGCCGTCGGCCGGCACGACGGTGACGGACTCGGGGTCGACGTCGGGCTGCAGGAACCGGTTGAAGAGGACCAGCCCGTCGGCGCCGGCCTCGTCGAGACGCACAGCCATCTCGGCGGTCGAGCTGAAGTACGGGCTCAGCTTGACGGCCACGGGGACACCCACCGCGTCCTTGACCCCGGTGAGGACGTCGATGAGCTGCTGCTCCACGTCGCGTCCCGAGATCCTCGGGACTGCCGCGAAGGTAGTAGACGTTGAGCTCGATCGCCGCTGCACCGGCGTCCTGCATCGCGGCGGCATAGCTTCCCCAGCCGCCGGGGGTGACGCCGTTGAGGCTGGCGATCACCGGTACGTCGACAGCGGCCGCGGCCCTCTCGAGCAGGCTCAGGTAACGGCGTGCGCGGCTCTTCGTCCGCGTCGACCGGGAAGTATGTCAGGGCCTCGGCGAAGCTCTCCGTGCCGGCCTCGACCAGCCGAGCGTTCAGCTGTGCCTCCTCGAGCAGCTGCTCCTCGAAGAGCGAGTGGAGCACTACGGCGCCGACGCCTGCGTCGACAAGGCGACGCACGCCGTCGACCGAGGTCGACAGTGGCGAGGCTGACGCCACGATCGGGTTGCGCAGCCGCAGGCCCAAGTAGCTCGTCGCGAGCTCCATCAGCGCTCCCTCCGGGCATCCTCCGGGAAGCTCCCGGCGCTGCGCATGGCCATCTCCTCGTACGTCCGCCAGCGCAGGTCGACCGCCTGCTGGGCGAGGGCGAGCAGGCGTTCCGCCTCGGCCGGGTCCCTGTTGGCCAGGGCGCGGAAGCGCAACTCGCCCTTGCGGTAGTCGCCCAGCGTCATCCGCGGCCTGGGCGAGTCGAGCAGGAACGGGTTGCCGCCCTCCGCGCGGACCACTGGGTCATAGCGCACCAGCGGCCAGTGGCCGCTCGCGACCGCGCGGTACTGCTGGGTGAGCCCGTCGCGCAGGTCGAAGCCATGTGCGATGCAATGGCTGTAGGCGATGACCAGCGACGGTCCGTCGTACGCCTCCGCCTCTCGGAACGCACGCAGAGTCTGCTGCGGATCCGCGCCCATCGCAACCCGCGCGACGTAGACGTTGGCCAGCGCGATCGCCTGCAGCGCGAGATCCTTCGTCGGCATCGTCTTGCCCCCGGCTGCGAACTTCGCGACCGCCCCCAGCGGCGTGGCCTTCGACATCTGCCCGCCGGTGTTGGAGTAGACCTCGGTGTCGAGCACGAGCACGTTGACGTTGCGCCCGCCGGCTAGCACGTGGTCCAGACCGCCGGAGCCGATGTCGTAAGCCCAGCCGTCGCCGCCGACGATCCAGACGCTGCGGCGGATCAGGTGGTCGAGCACGCTACGCAGGTCCACGGCGGCCGGGCTGTCCAGCCCGTCGAGTCGCCGTTCCAGCTCGGCGACGCGTTCGCGCTGCTCGCGCAGCTCGGACTCGCGCAGCTGCGGCGCGCTCAGGATCTCGTCCACCCGCTCGGCACCCAGTTCCCCGCGCAGCTCGAGAAGCCGGCGCCGCGCAAGCTCGGTCTGCCCGTCGGCCGCGAGCCTGAGCCCGAGGCCGAACTCGGCGTTGTCCTCGAACAGCGAGTTCGACCACGCGGGACCGCGTCCGTCGGGCCCGCTCGTCCACGGCGTGGTCGGGAGGTTCCCACCGTAGATCGACGAGCACCCGGTTGCGTTGGCGACCGTGAGCCGGTCACCGAACAGTTGCGAGAGCAGCTTCAGGTACGGGGTCTCCCCGCACCCGGCGCAGGCACCCGAGAACTCGAACAGCGGCTCCAGGAACTGCGTGCCGCGCACCGTGCCGAAGTCGACCCGCGAACGGTCGGCCGCCGGCAGCTGCTCGAAGAACGCGACGTTCTCGCGCTCGGCGTCCACCCGCGGCTCTCGCTCAGCGAGGTTGATCGCCCGGTGCGCGGGTTCTCCGGCGGTCGAGACGGGGCAGGCCTCGACGCACAGTCCGCAACCGGTGCAGTCCTCGACGTACACCTGCAGCGTATAGAGGGTCTCAGGGAGGCCGGGACCGTTGAGCGGCGCCGAGAGGAAGCCTTCCGGCGCACCGTCCAGCTGGGAGGGGTCGTAGTAGCGCGAGCGGATCACGCTGTGCGGGCAGACGAAGCTGCAGTTCCCGCACTGGATGCACAGGTCCGGGTCCCAGGCCGCAACCAATTCGGAGACGTTGCGCTTCTCGTACTTGGTCGTACCGCTCGGATAGGTGCCGTCGACCGGCAGCGCGCTGACCGGAAGCTCGTCGCCGCGGCCGGCGATCATCGCCGCCGTCACCGAGCGCACGAACTCGGGCGCGCTCGCCGGGACGACAGGCGCGGGCTCGCGGGTGGTCGTGACTCGCTGGGGCAGCTCGACCCGGTGGAGCCCGGCGAGCGCGGCATCGACCGCGCGCAGGTTGCGCTCGACCACCTCCGCGCCGCGCCTGCCGTACGTCTTGGCGATCGACGCCTTGATCGCCTCGATCGCCCGTGCCGGCTCGAGCGCACCGGAGATCGAGAAGAAGCACGTCTGGAGCACCGTGTTGGTCCGGCCGGCGAGGCCCGCCTCCCGGGCGATCCGACCAGCGTCGATCACATAGAGCACGATCCGCTTGGCGAGCAGCTTCTCCTGCACGGGCCGCGAGAGCGCGTCCCAGACCTTGTCAGGGGGCAGCGAGGAGGTGAGCAGCAACGTCGCCCCGGCTGCTGCCCGGTCGAGGACCTCGGCGCGTTCGAGCATCGTGAACTGGTGGCAGCCCGACGAAGCTCGCCTCGGAGATGAGATAGGGGGCGCTGATCGGCTCCGGGCCGAAGCGAAGGTGCGAGACGGTCTGCGAGCCAGACTTCTTCGAGTCGTAGACGAAGTAGCCCTGCGCGTGCAAGCCCGCCTCGGAGCCGAGGATCTTGATCGTGTTCTTGTTCGCGCCGACCGTCCCGTCCGAGCCCAGGCCGAAGAAGACCGCGCGCACGGTCTGCTGAGGCTCGATGTCGAAGGAGGCGACGTACGGAAGGCTGGTGCCGGACACGTCGTCGTTGATCCCGATGGTGAACCGCCGCCTCGGCAGCTCGCGCTCCAGCTCCTCGAGCACACCCGCGACCATCCCCGGGGTGAACTCCTTCGAGGACAGCCCGTAGCGGCCGCCGATCACCCGCGGCATCAGCTCGCGCTCACCGTTGCGTGTACGCCTCGCTCAGCGCTCCCAGCACGTCGAGGAACAGTGGCTCGCCGAACGAGCCGGGCTCCTTGGTCCGGTCGAGGACCGCGACGTGCTTGACCGTTCGCGGCAGCGCCTCGAGCAGCACCCGCGCCGGGAAGGGCCGGTACAGCCTGACCTGCGCCACCCCGACCCGCTCGCCTCGCTCCTGAAGGAACGCGACCGTCTCGCCGCGCCGTCTCCCCGCCGGAGCCCATCATCACGAGCACCCGCTCCGCATCGGGGTGACCGGCGTAGTCGACCAGCCGGCGGCGCCGTCCCGTACGCTCGCCCGAGCGCGTCCATCGCCTCCTGCACCGCTTCCGGCACCCGGGCATAGAACGGATTGACCGTCTCGCGCGCCTGGAAGTAGACGTCCGGGTTCTGCGCCGTGCCCCGGATGAACGCGCGTTCCGGGGACAGCGAACGGCTGCGATGCGCACGGACGCGCTCCTCGGGCACCAGCGCGCGCAGGTCGTCGTCGGAGAGAATCTCGACCGTGTTCAACTCGTGCGAGGTGCGGAACCCGTCGAAGAAGTGCACGAACGGTACGCGCGTCGCCAGCGTGGCGGCCTGTGCGACCAACGCCAGGTCGTGGGCCTCCTGGACGGAGGCGGAGGCCAGCAGTCGCGAAGCCGGTCTGCCGAACAGCCATCACGTCCGATTGGTCGCCGAAGATCGACAGTCCCTGTGTCGCCAACGACCGGGCGGCGACGTGCAGCACGGCGGACGTCAGCTCGCCGGCGATCTTGTACATGTTCGGGATCATGAGCAGCAGGCCCTGCGAAGCGGTGAACGTCGTCGCCAGCGACCCGCCCTGCAGCGCACCGTGCAGCGCCCCCGCTGCTCCGCCCTCGCTCTGCATCTCCACGACGGTGGGCACGGTGCCCCACACGTTGGGCCGTCGCTGGCTCGACCACTCGTCCGCCAGCTCGGCCATCGCCGACGACGGCGTGATCGGGTAGATGCAGCAGACCTCGTTGAGCCGGTAGGCGACCGAGGCGGCAGCCTCGTTGCCGTCGATCGTCGCGCGCATCAGTCGGGTTCCGGGAACATGTCGATCGCGTGCACCGGGCACTGCTCGTAGCACGCACCGCAGCCGGTGCAACGGTCGTAGTCGAACCGGTAGCGGTGCCCCACGCCCAGCTTGATCACCGCGTCCTCCGGGCACGCGCCCAGGCAGCCGTCGCACTCGCAGCAGTTGCCGCACGACAGGCACCGACCTGCCTCATAGGTCGCCTCCACCTCTGACAGGCCACCGACGACCTCACCGAATCCCTCGACCCGCTCAGTCGAGCGCGAGCTCGGGCTGCTGCCGGCGGGCCGCGTCGCCGAAGAACCACAGGTTCAGCAGGTCGAAGGTCGCCGCTTGGTGCTGCGGGCCGGTGGCTGCGGACCTGCCGCGCAGCCAGGCGTCGATGTGCCGGGCGGCCTTCTTGCCGTGGCCCACGCCGACCGTCACGGTGCGCTCGCTCGGCACCATGTCGCCGCCCGCGAACACCCCGGGGCTCCCGGTCATCAGGGACTCCGACACCTGCACGGTCCCGTCGTGCCCGAACTCCACTCCCGGCACGGCGCGGAGGAAGGCGGTGTCGGTCTCCTGCCCGAGCGCCAGGATCACCGTGTCCGCGGCCAGCGTCTCGAACCGGCCGGTCGGCTGCGGGTAGCCGGACTCGTCGAGCTCCATCAGCTCCACCTGCAGCTCTGGCCCGTCGAATGCCGTGATCGTCCGCAGCCAGTTGATGCGAACGCCCTCGCGCTCGGCGTCCTCCGCCTCCTCGGCATGGGCCGGCATCTGGTCGCGCGTACGCCGGTAGACGACGAGCGCCTCGTCGGCGCCGAGCCGCCGCGCCACGCGAGCCGCGTCCATCGCCGTGTTGCCACCGCCGTAGATCGCCACCCGGCGGCCGACCACCGGCTTCTCGCCCGAGGCGACGCCGCGCAGGAACGACACGGCGTCCACGATCCGCCCGGCGTCGCGGGCGGGGATGTCGACGCGCTTGGACAGGTGCGCGCCGACCGCGACGAACACCGCGTCGAAGCCGCCCTCGTCTCTCTCGGCGGCCAGGTCCTCGACGCGGTGGTCGGACGTGAGACGCACGCCCAGCGCCGCGATGCGGTCCAGCTCGCCGGCGAGGACGTCGCGCGGCAGCCGATAGGCCGGAATGCCGTAGCGCATCATCCCGCCGGGCTCGGCGCCCGCGTCGCGGATCTCGACCTCGTGGCCGAGCCGGGCGAGGTGGTAGGCAGCCGACAGCCCGCTCGGCCCCGAGCCGATGACGAGGACCCGCGTGCCGCTGCGCGCCGGCGGGGGATCGAAGGCCCAGCCACGCTCCAGCGCGAGGTCGCCGAGGAACCGCTCGATCGAGTGGATCGAGACCGCGCTGTCGAGGTTGGCGCGGTTGCAGACGCTCTCGCACGGGTGGTAGCAGACCCGCCCGTGGATCGCCGGCAGAGGATTGTCGGCCACCAGCTGACGCCACGCCTGTTCGTGGCGCCCGTCGATGGCCTGCGCCAGCCACGCCTGGATGTTCTCCCCGGCCGGGCAGCCGGCGTTGCACGGCGGCAGCAGGTCGACGTAGACCGGACGGCGCTCCCGTACCGGGCCGGCACGGGGACGTCCATGCCGCAGGTCCGGCAGCGCGGTGACGTCCCGCGGCCGGTCGCTCATGTCGGCCACCGCCGCCCCGACGGCCAAGCACAGGACACCCGACTGGGAACCATGGTGGTGACAATACTCGCCAATCGTCCGTCGACATCGCGAACGACGATGGGGACCACGCGAACGACCGGGGAGGCGCCAGGTCGGCGAACAGAACCCGCGGACGGCAGTGACGTCGATCGCCTGGAAGGGGTCCGAGCAGCTGAGGTGCGCAGGCCGGGCCGCGGACACCCGCTCGCAGGCCAACTCGCACGGGTATCGGGAGAGGTGGGGCGGCGTCCTCGACCCGTCGTCGTGGCGCCGGCCACGCCGCCCGGGCGGCCGCGGCCGCCACGAGCCCGGCCGGAGCGGCTGCAACTCGTCGAGCAGGGTCTCCGCGCCCCGGAGCGGCATGTCGGGGCCGTGACCCGCGTTCTTGACCGTGGCGGCGACCGGTCGCGTACCGTCGTCGGCATGACGCCGGAGGAGATCGCCGACCTCGCGCACCTGCGCCGGGCGCGCGACCTCATGGACCGCGACTACGCGCAGCCCCTCGATGTCCCGGCCATGGCGCGCGCCGCGCTCATGTCGCCCGCGCACTTCTCGCGCAAGTTCCGTGCGGCGTACGGCGAGACGCCCTACTCCTACCTCATGACGCGACGCATCGAGCGCGCGAAGGCGCTTCTGCGCCAGGGGATGTCGGTCACCGACACCTGCGTCGCCGTCGGTTGCACGTCGCTCGGCTCGTTCAGCTCGCGGTTCACCGAGATCGTCGGCGAGACGCCGTCGCAGTACCGCGCGCGCGACCACCGCGACCTCGAGGTCGTGCCGTCGTGCGTGAGCAAGGTCGCGACGCGACCGCGGCGTACCAGGGCCACGGTCTGAGCCGCCGCCGACGCCGGCGGCCGCGCCGGCACCGAGCAGGATCGGAGAAGCACGCGACGGGTCGGTGCTCCTACGGTCGTCGCATGACAGTCACCGTCTCCGCCATGTTCATCCCCGTCCACGACCCCGACGCCGCGCTCGGCTTCTACCGCGACGCGCTCGGCCTCGAGGTCCGCAACGACGTCGCGTCCGACGGCTTCCGCTGGGTCACCGTCGGCGCCCCGGGGCAGGACGTCGACATCGTCCTGTTCCAGCCGCACGGCGGTCGTTCGCAGGCCGAGGGCGACGCCCTCCTGTCGCTCGTGACGCAGGGGTCGCTGCAGGCCGCGATCTTCCGCTCCGACGACCTCGACGCCACGTTCGAGAAGGTCCGGGCGTCGGGCGCCGAGGTGCTCCAGGAGCCGGTGTCCCAGCCCTGGGGCGCGCGCGACTGCGCGTTCCGCGACCCCTCGGGCAACCTCGTCCGCATCGCGCAGGCCTGACCGTCGTCCGCTGCGGAGTGCCGCACTGCCGCCGCTTCGGCGCACGGAACCCGACGAAGAGACCAAGAACCAGACGTACTGCTCGAAGCTGCTCGATCGAGCCAGGCGACGCCGACGGAGACCGCGAAGGCGGCCCCCGCCTCACGGATGGAGACACGATGAGCACGGCCACGAGGACGGACACGCAGTCGCCTGCGCTGCACGGTGCCGACAGCCACGATCTGATCCGCGTGCACGGCGCGCGCGTGAACAACCTCAAGGACGTCAGCGTCGAGATCCCGAAGCGCCGGCTGACGGTGTTCACCGGCGTCTCCGGCTCGGGCAAGAGCTCGCTGGTGTTCGGCACGATCGCCGCGGAGTCGCAGCGGCTGATCAACGAGACGTACAGCGCCTTCGTGCAGGGCTTCATGCCGACGCTGGCGCGGCCCGACGTCGACGTGCTCGACGGGCTGACGACCGCGATCATCGTCGACCAGGAGCGGATGGGTGCCAACCCCCGCTCCACGGTCGGCACCGCCACCGACGCCAACGCGATGCTGCGCATCCTCTTCAGCCGGCTCGGGAAGCCGCACATCGGCTCGCCCCAGGCGTTCTCCTTCAACGTCGCCTCGATCAGCGGCGCGGGCGCGGTCACCATCGGAGCGCGGCGGACGCACCGTGAAGGAGCGTCGCAGCTTCAGCATCACCGGCGGCATGTGCCCGCGCTGCGAGGGCCGGGGCTCGGTCACCGACTTCGACCTGACCCAGCTGTACGACGACAGCAAGTCGCTCAACGAGGGTGCGCTCACGATCCCCGGCTACAGCATGGACGGCTGGTACGGCCGCATCTTCCGCGGCTGCGGCTTCTTCGACCCGGACAAGCCGATCCGCAAGTTCACCAAGAAGGAGCTCGACGACCTGCTCTACAAGGAGCCGACCAAGATCAAGGTCGACGGCATCAACCTGACCTACGAGGGTCTGATCCCGAAGATCCAGAAGTCGTTCCTGTCCAAGGACGTCGACGCGATGCAGCCGCACATCCGGGCCTTCGTGGAGCGGGCGGTCACGTTCACCACCTGCCCCGAGTGCGGCGGCACCCGGCTCAGCGAGGCGGCCCGGTCGTCGAAGATCAAGGGGATCAACATCGCCGACGCCTGCGCGATGCAGATCAGCGACCTCGCCGAGTGGGTGCGCGGCCTCGACGAGCCGTCGGTGGCGCCGCTGCTCGCGGCGCTGCGGGAGACCCTCGACTCGTTCGTGGAGATCGGGCTGGGCTACCTCTCGCTCGACCGGCCGTCGGGCACGCTGTCGGGCGGCGAGGCGCAGCGCACCAAGATGATCCGCCAGCTCGGGTCGTCGCTCACCGACGTCACCTACGTGTTCGACGAGCCGACGGTCGGGCTGCACCCGCACGACATCCAGCGGATGAACGACCTGCTGCTGCGGCTGCGGGACAAGGGCAACACGGTGCTGGTCGTGGAGCACAAGCCGGAGACGATCGCGATCGCCGACCACGTCGTCGATCTCGGCCCCGGCGCCGGCGCGGCGGGCGGCAAGGTCGTGCTTCGAGGGCACCGTCGACGGGCTGCGGGCCAGCGGCACCATCACCGGCCGCCACCTCGACGACCGGGCCTCCCTGAAGCCGTCGGTGCGCACGCCGTCGGGAGTGCTGGAGGTGCGCGGCGCGAGCACCCACAACCTGCAGGACGTCGACGTCGACATCCCGCTCGGCGTGCTGGTGGTGGTGACCGGCGTGGCCGGCTCGGGCAAGAGCTCGCTGATCCACGGCTCGGTGTCCGGGCGGGACGGGGTGGTGTCGGTCGACCAGACCGCGATCCGTGGCTCGCGGCGGAGCAACCCGGCGACGTACACCGGACTGCTCGACCCGATCCGCAAGGCGTTCGCGAAGGCCAACGGCGTGAAGCCGGCGCTGTTCAGCGCCAACTCCGAGGGC
The DNA here is from genome assembly GCA_963750565.1 of uncultured Actinomycetota bacterium. GTDB lineage: Bacteria > Actinomycetota > Actinomycetes > Actinomycetales > Kineosporiaceae > R-H-3. Next base: position 99,290 of record CAVVRA010000009.1, read on the forward strand.
GCCTGCCCCAACTGCAACGGCGCCGGCGTCATCTACACCGACCTGGCGATGATGGCCGGCGTCGCCACCACCTGCGAGGAGTGCGAGGGGAAGCGGTTCGAGGCATCGGTGCTGGAGTACCACCTCGGCGGCCGCGACATCAGCGAGGTGCTCGCGATGCCGGTGACCGAGGCCGAGGAGTTCTTCGGCGCCGGCGAGGCGCGCACGCCGGCCGCGCACGCCATCCTCGACCGGCTCGCCGACGTCGGGCTCGGCTACCTCAGCCTCGGCCAGCCGCTCACGACGCTGTCCGGCGGCGAGCGGCAGCGGCTCAAGCTGGCCACCCACATGGCCGAGAAGGGCGGCGTCTACGTCCTCGACGAGCCGACCAGCGGCCTCCACCTCGCCGACGTCGAGCAGCTGCTCGGCCTGCTCGACCGGCTCGTCGACTCCGGCAAGTCGGTCATCGTCATCGAGCACCACCAGGCGGTCATGGCGCACGCCGACTGGATCATCGACCTCGGCCCCGGCGCCGGCCACGACGGCGGCCGGATCGTCTTCGAGGGCACACCCGCCGACCTCGTCGCCGCCCGCTCCACCCTCACCGGCGAGCACCTCGCGGCCTACGTCGGCACCGGACCGAGGCCCTCGCGGACACCGTGAGGCGAGTTCACGCACAGAACGCCGGAGAGTCGCCTCGGCGTCCCGGCGACGCTGGGACTGCGCCCACGCGAGGTCCGGCCTGACCTGGGCGCGCCGGCTCAGGAGTCCGGGCGGCCGCCGTCATCCGGCGCCGAGCGCCACCTCGAGCTCGTGGAGGTCGTGGGCGGCGCGGTCCTTGCGCGGCAGGATCATCTCGGCGAGGCCGGCGGCGAAGGTACCCGGGTGGCTCGACAGCTCGAGGTGGACCTTCGTGTGTGCGGTGTCGACGGGGGTCAGGGCGAGGCAGCCGGAGTACTCGGGGCCTTCGAGGGCTCTCCACGTGACGCGGTGCCGCGCCGGGTCCCGGCGGACGGCGACGACGACCTCGCGGCGGTCCGCGCCGTCCCGGACGCAGAACCGGTAGCGCTGGTGGCCGAGCCGTTCGACGGTGTCGAGCCCGATGAGGAACGCCGGCCAGTGGGTGACGTCCGCGACGTAGCTCTCGACCGCCGCCAACGGTGCCGCCAGCGTCGTCGTGGCCTCCTGGTGCCGCATCTGCGCCTCCGCCCCGGAGTTCGGCGGACCGGGTGCCGCCCGAGGCGTACAGACACCCGCAGGACGCCGCGTGACCGTCGGGCGGTGCCCTGGGTCCACGGTGCGCCGCCGCCCGGCCTCGGCGCAACCTGACACGTCGACAGATCTCGACCTGTACCGGGCAGCAGCACCGCGGCGGTCGTGTAACGCTGGCCGGGCCACGGCGCACGGAGGAGGCACGCGGCTCGAGGCCCACGAGGTAGTCCACCGACGAGGCGCCGGCCGACGACGTCTCCGCCACCACCGCCCGACCACCCCACCGGAGCGTTGACGATGTCCCTGTTCTCCCGAACCCCCCGCAGCCGCGACCCCCGGCTGCCCCCGGGCCAGTACGACGCCGGCGACACCTTCCCGGTGCTCACCGCCGAGGTGACGCCGCGGATCGAGCCGAAGGACTGGACCTTCCGGGTCGACGGCCACGTCGGGCAGACGAGGACCTGGACCTGGGGCGGCATCCACGCCCTCCCCCGCTCGGTCTACCAGGGCGACATCCACTGCGTGACGACGTGGTCGAAGCTCGGCACCTCCTTCGGCGGCGTCAGCCTCGACACTGTGCTCGGCGCGGCGGGAGTCCTGCCGAGCGCCACCCACGTCGTCGCCTGGAGCCACACCGGCTACACGACGAACCTGCCCCTGGAGCACGTGACGAACGGCAAGGCATGGGTCGTGTGGGAGCACGAGGGCGAGCCGCTGCCCGTGCCGCACGGCGGCCCGGCCCGGCTCCTCGTGCCGCACCTGTACTTCTGGAAGAGCGTCAAGTGGGTCGGCGGCGTGCGGCTCCTCGACCACGACGAGCCCGGGTTCTGGGAGACCCGTGGCTACCACGCCCTCGGCGACCCGTGGACCGAGCAGCGGTACGACGGTGACTGAGGAGGCGCCCGACGAGGTGACGGACGACATCACGGACGGCGTGCCGCCGCTGCCCACTCTCGGCGGCGTGCCGCCGCTGCCCACTCTCGGCGGCCTGCCGCCGCTGCCCACCCTCGGGGCGGTGAGCCGCCGCCCGCCCCCGGGCGGCGCTCGCCGCGAGTGGGTGACGGCGACGGTCGACGCCGTCGTCCCCGAGACACCGACGGCCCGGACCCTGCGGCTGCGGCTTCCCGACGGGACGCCGCCGCACACCCCCGGCCAGCACTACGTCGTCCGGACCCGGCGCGACGACGGGTCGTGGGCGCAGCGGTCGTACAGCGTCGCCTCCGCGCCTGCCCCCCCGGGCGGCCCGGCGTCGGTTGACCTCACCGTCGAGCGGCTCACCGGGGGCGAGCTGTCGCCGTGGCTGCACACCCTCGCCGTCGGTGACCGGGTGGAGACTCGCGGACCGTTCGGCGGGTGGTTCGTCTGGCGCGGGGAGTCCCCCGCCCTCCTCGTCGGCGGCGGGAGCGGCGTCGTCCCGCTCGCATCGATGCTCCGCGCCTGGCGCGCCCGGGGCCGGCCCGGGGTCATGCATCTGCTCGTCTCGGTGCGCACGCCGGACGACCTCCTCTACGCCGCCGAGCTCGGGGGCGCGGACACCGTCACGGTCGTCCACACCCGGGTCGCCCCGGACGGCGCCACCCGTCCGCCCGGGCGGCTCACCCCGGACGACGTCCGCCCTCTGCTGCTCCCGGAGCAGACGGTGTACGTGTGCGGCTCGGCCGGCTTCGCAGACCACGCGACGGGTCAGCTCGTCGACCTCGGCGCCGAGCCGGGGGCGATCCGGGTGGAGCGCTTCGGCCCGTCCTGACCCGCGCGGGCGACCTGACGCCCCGGCGGCCGGTCCTGCCGAACGGGCGCCGCTCTCGCGCACCGCTCCCGCGCTCACCCCGGGGAGCGCACGCCACGCCGACGGGACGGCACGAGTGGTCGGCGGCCCGGTGGCCGTGGCCGGGAAACGTCTCGCCGGGGAGCGCCGCGCCCGCCGTCAGCCGCTGAGCGGCCGGGCGGGCCGGACGGGGCGCAGGAGCACGCCGTCGAGCGTCGTCCGCCCGTCGGGCCACGACGTCAGCCGCACGGCGTCGCCGCGACGGGCGAGCGCGTCCGGCCGGCCGGCGGACTCCACGAGCAGCCCGCTCCCCCACGTCGCCCGGACCCTGCCCGACGAGGTGAGGACGGTCGCACCCGCGTCGTCGACGGCGACGACACGACCGGTGGACATCCGTAGCAGTCCGGCCACGCGAGGCGAGGGCGTCCCCATGGCAGTGACGGTACGTGGCAACGGCGCCCCGGCGCTACGGCGAATCCATACGCTCCGGTGACGGGGTGATGGGCGTCTCACCCGCGTGCGGGCCGACCTCCTGGCGCGCGGCGACCCGGGCGGGGTGCGGCCACAGCCCGTCGACTGCCGCGTTGAGGGCCGCACCGATGAGCACCGCGATCGCGAGGAAGTACAGCCAGATGAGGACGACGATCGGGGTCGCGAGCGGCCCGTAGATCGACGTGCCGCCGACCGACACCGAGATGACGACGCGCAGGACGAAGCTCGTGAGCACCCACAGGACGAGCGCGAGGACGGCGCCGGGGACGTCACGGCGCCACGGGGTCCGGATCGGGGTGGCGACGTGGTAGAGCGTCGCGAGCCCGAGGACGCTGAAGACCGTGACGACCGGCCAGTACAGCGAGCCGGTCCAGGCGAGCGACGGCAGCCCGTCGAACCGCTGCGAGAGGAAGGCCTGGAGCAGGCCCGGGCCGACGAGGATGAGCGGCAGGAGGACGATCCCGAGGAAGAGCGCGGCGAGGTAGAGCGAGAACGACAGCACCCGGGTCCGGACGATGCCGCGGCGGCCGCCGAGCCCGTACATGATCGAGACGGTGTCGACGAAGACGTTGAGCGCGCGCGAGCCCGACCACAGCGACAGCAGGAACCCGAGGGACACGATCTCCGCCCGGCCACCACTCGTGACCTGCTGGAACGTCGGGAGGATGACGTTGTCGACGGCGTCCGTGGTGAGGAACGTGCCGGCGAGCTCCTTGATCCGCTCCTGGAGGTCGGCGGGGACGTCCTGGCCGACCCACGCCCGCGCGTAGCCGAGGCCCCCGACGAGCCCGAGCACGAGCGGCGGCAACGACAGCAGCGCGAAGAAGCCGGCCTCGGCGGCCAGGCCGGTGACCCGGTAGCGCATGCACACCCGGACGGTGCCCGAGACGAGCCGGCCGAGGATCGTCAGGACCTGCCGCACCCGGGTCCCCTCCGCGCTCGCCGCCGCGGCCGCGCGGCCGCGCACCTCGATGTCCGCGCTCACGCGACCACGGTAGCGATCGCCGGGCGCCCCGGTCTGCCCGCCGCGCCCGCCGACGGGCCGCGCGGGCGTCGTGCGGAGCGAACCGGACGCCCGCCCGGTGACCGGGTGGGACTGCCCGTCATCGTCTGATTACGTAAGGTTGTAACCCGAGTCGGTCGTCTCGACCCGGCGCGCTCCGGACCTCGGTACGGTGGCTCCGTGGCCGAGCCGGACGATGCCCTCAACCTCGTGCCGCAGCCGGTCGACCGCGACCTCTTCGACGACGACACCGCACTCGTCGAGGCGGTCCGGCGCTACCACGCCGAGTCGAACGTGGGCCGGTTGCGGGACCTCGGCCGGCAGGCGGGCTCTCCCCGGGCGTTGCGCTGGGCCGAGTTCGTCGAGGGCAACCCGGCCCGCCTGCGCACCCACGACGCGTTCGGCCGCCGCGTCGACGAGGTCGAGTACCACCCGGCCTGGCACCGGCTGCTCCAGGCCGGCGTCCGCGGCGGCCTCGCAGCCGGCCCGTGGGAGACCCCCGACGACCCCGGGGCGCATGTCGCCCGGGCCGCCGCGCTCCTCGTCTGGTCCCAGCTCGAGACCGGGCACACCCGCGCGCTCACGACGAGCTACGCCGCCGTCCCCGGGCTGCGTGCGGACCCCGACCTGGAGAAGGTCTGGCTGCCGCGGTTGGCGTCCCGGGCGTACGAGTCGAGCCTGCGCCCGCCCGCGGAGAAGCTCGGCAGCCTCGCCGGGCTGGCCGTGACCGAGCGGCAGGCGGGCAGCGACCTGCGGACGACCACGACGGTCGCCGCGCCCGAGCCCGGCGGCGCGGTCGAGTCCGGCGAGACGTACCGGCTCACGGGCCAGAAGTGGTTCTGCTCCTCCCCCATGAGCGACGTCTTCGTCGTCCTCGCGCACGCGCCCGGCGGGCTCACGACTCTTCCTCGTGCCGCGGGTCCTCGACGACGGCAGCCGCAACACCTGGCGGCTCATGCGCCTCAAGGAGACGGTGGGCCAGCGCTCCGGGGCCGCCGCCGAGGTCGAGCTCGACGGGACCTGGGGGGTCCGGCTCGGCGAGGAGGGCCGCGGGCTGCGCGTCCTGCACCGAGATCGCGGTGTCGACCCGGCTCGACGGCGTGCTCACGTCGGCCGGGCTCATGCGGTCCGGCGTCGTCCGGGCCGTGCACCACGCCCGGCACCGGCAGGCGTTCGGGTCGGCGCTCGTCGACAAGCCACTCATGCAGAACGTGCTCGCCGACCTCGCGCTCGAGAGCGAGGCCGCGACCCTGCTCGCCATGCGGCTCGCGGCCGCGGTGGACGCCGGCGAGAGCGACCTGCTGCGGGTCGCCGTCCCGGTCGCGAAGTACTGGGTGTGCAAGCGCGCGGTGGCCCTGCTCGCCGAGGCGATGGAGTGCCTCGGCGGGAACGGCTACGTCGAGGAACACGGCGTGGCCCGGGTGTTCCGGGACGCCCCCGCGGCCTCGATGTGGGAAGGTACGGGCAACATCAACGCGCTCGACGTGCTCCGGGCGATGTCGATGCAGCCCCGCTCGATGGAGGTGCTGCTCGGCGAGGTCGACCGGGGTCGCGGGGCCGACCAGCGGCTGGACACGGCGATGGACGAGGTGGCGGGCTTCCTCCAGGCCGCGGCGCGCGAGGCGCGCCGGGACCCGGCGGCCGTCGAGGGTGGTGCACGGTGGATGGTGGAGCGGCTCGCAGTGGTGCTGCAGGCGTCGCTGCTCGTGCGGTACGGCCCGGGGCCGGTCTCGTCGGCCTTCCTCGCGACCCGGGTCGCGGGCGGCGGCGGCGCGCTGTTCGGCACCCTCCCGGTCGGCCGGCGCACGACGCAGCTCATCGTCGACCGCGCCCTCCCGGAGTGAGCCCGCCCGGGGTGGCCTTCGCCACCCGGGCACCGTGGGGCGAATGACGTGACGCGCAACGGAAGTCCACTCCGGCGCGCCGGCCTCGCCCGCGTCCGGGCGGCGCCCGCTGCGCACGACACAATGAGCGCTGCCGCTCGCGATGGGGAGTCCATGGAGATCTGGCCCGGTAGCCCGTACCCGCTCGGCGCGACGTTCGACGGCGCGGGGACGAACTTCGCGCGTCTTCTCCGAGGTGGCCGACGCGGTCGAGCTCTGCCTGATCGACGAGCGACGGGACCGAGAACCGGATCCCGCTGCACCGAGGTCGACGGCTTCGTCTGGCACTGCTACCTGCCCCGGATCGGCCCCGGACAGCGCTACGGCTTCCGCGTGCACGGCCCGTACGACCCGGCGAGCGGCTGCCGCTGCAACCCGGCCAAGCTGCTGCTCGACCCCTACGCCAAGGCGATCGAGGGCCAGATCGACGGCGACGAGTCGCTCTTCTCCTACCGCTTCGACGACCCGAACGAAGCTCAACGACCACGACAGCCTCGGGCACACGATGCTGTCCGTCGTCGTCAACCCCGTACTTCGACTGGGGCAACGACCGGCCGCCGCGGCACGAGTACCACGAGACGCGTCATCTACGAGGCCCACGTCAAGGGCCTCACGATGACGCACCCCGGCATCCCGGAGGACATCCGCGGCACGCTACGCCGCGCTCGCCCACCCCAGCGTCATCGAGCACCTCACCGACCTCGGCGTGACCGCGTCGAGCTGATGCCGGTGCACCAGTTCGTCCAGGACACGCACGCTCGTCGACAAGGGCCTGGCGAACTACTGGGGCTACAACACGATCGGCTTCTTCGCCCCGCACAACGGGTACTCCTCGGCCGGTCAGCGCGGCCAGCAGGTCCAGGAGTTCAAGGCGATGGTCCGCGCCCTGCACGAGGCGGACATCGAGGTGATCCTCGACGTCGTCTACAACCACACCGCCGAGGGCAACCACCTCGGCCCGACGCTGTGCTTCCGGGGCATCGACAACGCCGCCTACTACCGGCTCGTCGACGACGACCGGTCGCACTACTACGACACCACCGGCACCGGCAACAGCCTGCTCATGCGGCACCCGCACGTGCTGCAGCTGATCATGGACTCGCTGCGCTACTGGGTCACCGAGATGCACGTCGACGGCTTCCGGTTCGACCTCGCCGCGACCCTGGCCCGGCAGTTCCACGAGGTCGACCGGCTCAGCGCCTTCTTCGACATCGTCCAGCAGGACCCGATCATCAGCCAGGTCAAGCTCATCGCCGAGCCGTGGGACGTCGGCGAGGGCGGCTACCAGGTCGGCAACTTCCCGCCGCTGTGGACCGAGTGGAACGGCAAGTACCGCGACACCGTCCGCGACTTCTGGCGCGGCGAGCCGTCGACGCTCGGCGAGTTCGCCTCCCGGATCACCGGCTCGAGCGACCTCTACCAGGACGACGGCCGGCACCCGATCGCGAGCATCAACTTCGTCACCGCCCACGACGGCTTCACGCTGCGCGACCTCGTCTCCTACAACGAGAAGCACAACGAGGCCAACGGCGAGGGCAACAACGACGGCGAGAGCCACAACCGCTCCTGGAACTGCGGCGTCGAGGGCGACACCGACGACGACGACGGTGCTCGCGCTGCGCGCCCGGCAGCAGCGCAACTTCCTCGCCACGCTGCTGCTCAGTCCCAGGGCGTCCCGATGCTCCTCCACGGCGACGAGCTCGGCCGCACCCAGCGCGGCAACAACAACGTCTACTGCCAGGACAACGAGATCTCCTGGGTCGACTGGAAGCTCGACGAGTGGCGAGCAGCGAGCTGCTCGCGTTCACCCAGCGCGCTGGTCGCGCTGCGCCAGCGACCACCCGGTGTTCCGCCGGCGCCGGTTCTTCCGCGGCGCCGCCGGCGCAGGGCGGCCAGCAGCGACCTCGGCGACATCGCCTGGTTCACCCCGGCGGGACGCCGATGCAGCCCGAGGACTGGACAGAACGGCTACGCCCGGGCGGTCATGGTCTTCCTCAACGGGGAGCGCATCGCTCGAACCCGACAAGCGCGGCCAGCAGGTGCTCGACGACTCCTTCCTCGTCGTCTTCAACGCCCACTACGAGGACCTCGAGTTCACGATGCCGCCCAAGGAGTACGGCGCCTGGTGGTCGGTCGTCGCTCGACACCGCGGACGACGAGGACGAGCGGCGTCGGAGGGCGGCGACACGTTCGCCCCCGGTGACGTCCTCGTCGTCGCGTCGCGCTCGCTCGTCGTCCTGCGCCGTCCGCTCTCGGTCGACGCGTCGACGGCCCTCACCGCGGCGGCGACCGCGACGGCGCACGACGCCGCAGCAGCGCCCGCGCGGTCCCGACGGGCAAGGGCGCCGACCGAGGCGACCGCGCCGCACGCGGTCCGCCGGGCAAGAGCCTGCCGCCGCCGCGACCGGCGCTCGGCGACCGGGCCCGCCTCGACGCCCCGCGGCCGGCGATCGGCGCGGACCGCCGGCGGTGAGGCGGGCCGTCATGACGGCGCCGACCGAGCACCTACCGGGTGCAGGTGCGCCCGGGGTTCGGGTTCGACGAGGTCGCCGGCGTCGCCGACCACCTCGGCGCGCTCGGCGTCACGCACGTGTACCTGTCCCCCGTGCTCGCAGGCGACCCCGGGCTCGACGCACGGCTACGACGTCGTCGACCACGACCTGATCTCGACGCGAGGCCGGCGGCCGGGCAGGCGTTCGACCGGATGAGCGCGGCGCTCGCGGCGCTCGGGCTGTCGGCCGTCGCGGACGTCGTGCCGAACCACATGGCGGTCCCGACGCCGGTGCGGCTCAACGACGCGCTGTGGTCGGTGCTGCGCGACGGCCCGAGGTCGCCGTTCGCGCGACTGGTTCGACGTCGACTGGACGGTGCCGGACCGGGCGGTGCTCATGCCGGTGCTCGGCGACCGGATCGGGACCGTGCTCGCCGCGGGCGAGATCACGCTCGACCGCAGCGGCCCGGAGCCGGTGCTGCGGTACTTCGACCACGAGTTCCCGATCCGCCCCGGGACCGCGGACCTGCCGCTCGAGACCCTCGTCGACCGGCAGTGGTACCGCCTCGCGTGGTGGCGGGTGGCCGACGAGGAGCTGAACTACCGTCGGTTCTTCGACGTCGACACGCTCGCCGCCGTCCGGGTCGAGGACCGCAGCCGGTCTTCGACGCCACGCACCGCGCTGCTCGTCGAGCTCGTCGCGGACGGTGCCCTGACCGGGCTGCGGATCGACCACCCCGACGGCCTCGCGGACCCTCGCGGCTACCTGCGCCGGCTCGCGGACGCCACCGGCGGGGTCTGGGTCGTCGTCGAGAAGATCCTCGAGGGAGAGGAGACGCTGCCGGCGGACTGGGCCTGCGCGGGGACGACCGGCTACGACGCCCTGATGCGGGTCGGCGGCCTCTTCGTCGACCCGGCCGGGGCCGCACCGCTGGACCGCCTCCTCGTCGAGCTCACGGGGGACGCCACGGACTTCGCACGACGTCGTCGAGCAGGCCAAGCGCGAGATCGTCGCGCAGAGCCTCTACGCCGAGGTGCACCGGCTCACCGATCTGCTCTTCGAGACATGCCACGCTGACGTCGCGCTGCGCGACCACCCCCGCCGGCACCTCGGCGCGGCCCTCGTCGAGCTCCTCGTCGCGTTCGACCGGTACCGGGCGTACGTCGTCCCCGGCGAGCCCGCGCCCGGCCGCGGAGTCGGTGGCGGTCGTCGAGGAGGCGGCGCAGCGGGCCCGGGACAACCTTCCCGAGGAGGCCCGGGAGGCGCTCGACGTCGTCGTGGACCTCGTCCTCGCCCGGCCGACCGGCACCCTGGCGCGGGACGGACGGGAGGCCGCGCGCCGGCGCGAGCTCGCCGTCCGGTTCCAGCAGACGTGCGGCCCGGTCATGGCCAAGGGCGTCGAGGACACCGCGTTCTACCGCTGGCACCGGCTCGTCGCGCTCAACGAGGTCGGGGGCGACCCGACACACTTCGGAGTCGTTCCCGAGGAGTTCCACGCCTACGCGGGCCGGCTCCAGCGGGACTGGCCGGCGACGATGACGACACTGTCGACGCACGACACGAAGCGGTCCGAGGACGTCAGGGCCCGGCTCGCCGGGCTGTCGGAGCTCAGCGAGGAGTGGGCCGAGGTGGTCCGCGACTGGGTCGAGCAGGCTCGCCGGTTCCGGCACTTCGACGGCAGCCCGGAGGGCTATCCCGACCCGGCGACCCAGTACCTCGTCTTCCAGAGCCTCGTCGGCACGTGGGACGGCCGCCCGATCCCCGCCGACCGGCTCGGCCCGTACCTGGAGAAGGCGACCCGGGAGGCCAAGCGCTTCACGTGGTGGACCCGCCCGGATGCCGCCTACGACAAGGCAGTCCAGGCCTACGCCCGAGCCGTGCTCCACGACGCGGCGATCGTCACGGACCTCGCCCGGTTCTGCGCGCGGCTCGACCCCGTGGCCCGGGTCAACGTCCTCGGCCAGAAGCTCGTCCAGCTCACGATGCCCGGCGTCCCGGACGTCTACCAGGGCTGCGAGGCGGTCGACCTGTCCCTCGTCGACCCGGACAACCGCCGGGACGTCGACTTCGACGACCGCCGCCGGCGGCTCGCGCGCCTCGACGCGGGCGACCCGCCTCAGGACCTCGGCGACGAGAAGCTCCTCGTGACGTCCCGGGCGTTGCGACTGCGTCGGGAGCACCCGGAGTGGTTCATCGGCCCGGCGTCCGGTTACGCGCCCATCGGGACGACGACGGGCAACGCGGTCGCCTTCACCCGTGGAACCGTCGAAGCCGGCGGGACGTCACCCACGCCGTCCGCCGTGACCGTCGTCACCCGGCTGCCGGTGGCCCTGGAACGGCACGGCGGCTGGGGCGACCACTCGATCTTCGTCCCGGAGGGCCGGTGGCTCGACGTCGTCGGCGGCACCGAGACGGACGGCGGCGCCGTCCGGCTGGCCGACCTGCTCCGGGCGCTCCCGGTCGCCCTGCTCGTCCGCGCCGACTGAAGATCCTCACCCTCGGCGATCGTCGCCACTACGCCGGTCCGGACGGGTGGCCGTGCTGGCCGGTGGGTCGGTGACCGGTCTGCGCGGATCACGGTCCGGGCGTCCGGCCCCGGCGAGGGCGCCGAGCAGCTCGACGGCCTGGGACCGATCAGCGCCATGACCATCTGAGGTGTCCTGCGTCGATGCTCCGCCGGCGCGTCAACCGACAGCGCCCTCGGGGTTCGGCAGCGTCGAGCCGGCGGTCGCCGGACGGCCGCCGGTGAGGACGGGGACGCCGTCCACGGGTGAGCCGTACTCGGGGCTGTACGCGCTGTGCCGGAACGTGTCGACGAACGTCTGGAGGCGGGAGTCGTCGGGCCGGTCGACCCGGAGCTGGTACCCCCAGGCGCTGATGACGACCGGAGCCGCGAGGCTCGCGTCGGCCCACGGGCTCATGACGACGTACCGGTTCGACTGGCCGGCCCGGTTCTGCTCCGGGATCGGGGTCTGACGCTCGACGAACGCGGTGAGCGCGGCGACGTCCGACGCCTTCAGCCCCGGCCGGTAGGTGATCCATACTGCGCCGTGCTCGAGATCGTGGACGGCGCGCTCGCTCGGCACCGGCTGGGTGTACACGCCGGCGTTGAGCCAGACCGCGTTGTGCGGGCCACCGACGGGCGGGACGACGGCGTAGTCGACGGGGCCGGGAACGTGGTCGTGCTGCAGCGCGCCCGCGGGCGGCGTCGAGGCGCCGTAGCCGGAGGTGTCCCAGGCGAGCAGGCCGGTGATTCCCGGTGGTGGGGTGACCTGCTTCGCCGGCTGCTGGAGCAACGGGGTCCCGGTCACCGGGGCGGGGAGGACCTGGCCCGTCGCCGCGGCCGACGCCGGGCCGGACGCACCGGCAGCTGCGGAGGGCGCCGTCATCGGACCTTCGCTCCCCGTCTCCTCCGCGCCCGACGTCCCCGCGGCCGACGAGCCGCCGCACCCCGCCAGGGCCGCGGCGACGAGCAGCCCGGCCGCGGGCAACACCCACCGTCGCCTGTCCATCGAGCCTCCGCACGCCGGATCTGACCCAGATCCCTGCCCCGACGACTCTAGGGCGTCCCGCCGCAGTCCCTCAGGCCGCAGTCCCTTCAGGCCACAGTCCCTTCAGCTGGTGCGGAGCCGCTCCCTCTCGTGCTCGACGTCGAAGTCAGCGACGGGCCACTTCGGGTCGAGGTCGTCGAGGGCCTCCACGAGGAGCTGCTGGACGGCCCACCGGGCGTACCACTTGCGGTCCGCAGGGACGACGTACCACGGCGCGGCCACGGTCGAGCAGCGCGTCAGCGCGACCTGGTAGGCCTCCTGGTAGGCGTCCCAGAAGCCGCGCTCGTCGACGTCGCCCGGGTTGTACTTCCAGTGCTTGTCGGGGCGGTCGAGCCGCTCCTCGAGCCGCTCCTTCTGCTCGTCCTTCGAGATGTGCAGCATCACCTTGACCACCGTCGTGCCCGTGTCGACGAGCGACCCCTCGAACCGGTTGATCGTCGCGTAGCGGCGCTGCCACGTGGCCCGCGGGGCGAGATCGTGGACCCGGACGACGAGGACGTCCTCGTAGTGCGACCGGTCGAAGACGCCGATCTCGCCGGGCAGCGGCAGCGCGCGCCGGATCCGCCAGAGGAAGTCGTGCTCGCGCTCCTCGGCGGTCGGCGCCTTGAAGGCGGTGTGCCGGACGCCCTGCGGGTCGACGGCCCCGACGACGTGCCGCATGATGCCGCCCTTGCCCGAGGTGTCCATCCCCTGGACGACGAGCAGAACCGAGCGGCTGTCGCCGCCGCGGGACGCCGCCCAGAGCCGCTCCTGGAGCTCGGCGAGGCGGGCAGCCCCCGCGGCGAGCGCGGCCTTGCCGTCCGCCTTCTTCCCGGTGAAGCCCGGGGTCGAGGACGGGTCGACGTCGTCGAGCCGGAACCCTTCGCCGACCGCGAGGACGTCCGCGACGCGCTGCGGCGACGCCGCGACGGCGTCCGCCGCCTTCTCCCGCGTCTCCTCGAGCTCGGCCGCGAGCTTCGCGGCCTTCGTCGCCTCGGGGGTGGCGGACGTCGCCACGAGCTCGTCCCTGTGCTCGCGGGCCTTCCTGGTGCGCTTCTTCCCGGCCATGGCCGCAGATCATGGCAGGGGTCGCTCGGATGCACCAGAGGAGGCCGCACCGGACGGCTCGGGCTCGGCCTGCGTCCGTCCGGCATGCCAGTGTTGTCCTGTGCACCTGTTCACCGTCTGGGCGCCGGACGCCGAGTCCGTCGACCTGTTCCTGCTCGCCGGCAGCGCCGCGTCCGGTGTCGCGGCCGACGGCGCGACGGTCGCCGACCCGCCGATGCCCGCCGAGGGCCGCCGGGTGTCCATGCTGCCCGGCGACAACGGATGGTGGGCGCTCGAGGTCGCGGACGCCGGGCACGGCACCGACTACGGGTTCTGCGTCGGCGGTGACGTCCCGCTGCCCGACCCGCGCAGCGGTTGGCAGCCGTACGGGGTCCACGGCCCGAGCCGGGTCTTCGACGCGTCCCGGCACGATTGGTCGGACGCCGGGTGGCGGGGGCGGGACGTGCTCGGCGCGGTCTTCTACGAGCTGCACATCGGCACGTTCACCGCCGAGGGGACGTTCGACGCGGCCGTCGAGCGGCTCGACCACCTCGTCGACCTCGGCGTCGACGTCGTCGAGGTCATGCCGGTCGCCGCGTTCCAGGGCCGGCACGGCTGGGGCTACGACGGTGTCGACCTCTACGCCGTCCACGAGCCGTACGGCGGCCCTGCCGGGTTCCAGGTGTTCGTCGACGCGTGCCACGTGCGGGGCCTCGCGGTGTGCCTCGACGTCGTCTACAACCATCTCGGCCCGGCCGGGAACTACCTGTCCCGCTTCGGCCCCTACTTCACCGACCAGCACCACACCCCGTGGGGCGAGGCGGTGAACCTCGCCGACGAGGGCCGCGCCCAGGTCCGGCGGTTCGTCTGCGACAACGCGTTGCGGTGGTTCGAGGACTTCCACGTCGACTGCCTACGCCTGGACGCCGTCCACGCGCTCGTCGACGAGTCGCGCCGGCACGTGCTCGCCCAGCTGTCCGGCGAGGTCGCCGACCTGTCGCACCGGCTCGGGCGGCCGCTGTCGCTCGTCGCCGAGAGCGACCTCAACGACCCGCGGATGGTCGAGCCGGTGCTCGCCGGCGGCCTCGGGATGACCGCGCAGTGGAGCGACGACCTGCACCACGCGCTGCACTCCGTGCTCACGGGCGAGCAACAGGGCTACTACCACGACTTCGGCGGCCCGCACGGGGTCGCCATCCTCGCCCGGACCCTGACCCGGGTGTTCCGGCACGCCGGCCACTGGTCGACGTTCCGGAAGGCGACGTGGGGGGCACCCGTCGACCCGGAACGGCACCGTGGCCACCGCTTCCTCGGCTACCTGCAGAACCACGACCAGGTCGGGAACCGGGCCCGGGGCGACCGGATCGGTGCCTCGGTCAGCGCAGGACGGCTCGCGATCGGCGCGGCGGTCGTCCTCACCTCCCCGTTCACCCCGATGCTCTTCATGGGCGAGGAGTGGGCGGCCTCGACCCCGTGGATGTTCTTCACCGACCACGACCCCGAGCTCGGCGCGCTCGTCTCGCAGGGTCGGCGGTCGGAGTTCGCCGCGCACGGGTGGGCGGCGTCCGACGTGCCGGACCCGCAGGACCCGGCGACCCTGGAGGCGTCCCGGCTCGACTGGGCCGAGGCCGACAAGGAGCTCGGCGGGCGCATGCTCGGCTGGTACGCGGCGCTCGTCGCCCTGCGACGGGCCGAGCCGGACCTGCGCGCCGACGACCTGCGCGACGTCCGGGTCTCGTCGGGGGCGGACTGGTTCGTCGTCCACCGTGGCAGGTTCGACGTCGCGGTGAACCTCGGGCCGGAGCCGGCGGTGCTGCCGGTCGGCCCGGGCGCGCGGGTCGTCCTGGACTGGGCCGGGAACGCCCGGGCCGCGGACGGCGGCGTCCGGCTGCCGCCCGACGGCGTCGCGGTGCTGCGGCACCCGGACGGCGGGTGAGCGCTCGGCGGTCAGGCGACCCGTACTCCGTCGAGCCGGCCGATCTCCATCCGGGTGGCGCCGCGGCCCGTCTCGGGAGTCGTGACGTCGACCATGAGAACGAACGCGTACGTCGTGCCCGGCCGCGCCGTGGTCAGCGTCCACGACCTCGTCCCGGCGAGCGCACCGGGCGGCACGGTCGCCCAGGTGAACGCGGGCAGGGTCAGGTCGCCGTCCGTCACCGACCTCACCCATGTCTGCGGCTGGTACCCGACGCGGTAGGAGACGGCCGCCGGGTCGCCGTTGTGCCACCAGGCCACCGTGACCCGCCCGCTGCCGGTGGTGCGGGCGCTGATCGGCACCCGGGACGACGGCTTGTACTTCTGCGGGCACGTGCAGCTGCGGACGTCCCCGGGGCTGTGCTTGCCGGTGTCGGCGATCCCGCGGTCGACACCTCCGTGCCGAGGCGGGACGAGGCGGGTCGACGAGCCCGACGAGCCCGAGCGGCCGGGCCCCGGACCGCCGGTCAGCGGGCGGCCGTACCCGTCGAGGAGCGAGGTCCGGGAGAGCGCGGCGCTCCCACCGGACGACGTGCCGGACGACGTCCCGCTCCCGGAGGAAGACCCCGGCGACGTCCAGGCGACGTGTTCGAGCACCGGCGGCGGGTCGGACGTCCCGGCGATCCGGACGACGGGGTCGACGAGCAGGAGCCCGACCGCGAGTGTGCCGCCCGCGAGCACCGCGGCCCGAACCGCCCGCCGGCCCATCGGCCCTCCTCCCGGTGGGCGTCCGGCCGTTGCGACCCGGTCCCCCTCCGTAGACCTCGGCAGCCACGGCCGCGAACCTGAGCGGGCGCCGCGGGCGGCGTGGTCGCGGGGTGCCGGTCCGCGACGTGCCACCGCCGGGCCGCGTGCCCGGCGGCCCGTCAGCCCTCGCCGGGGGCGGCGAGCCCCTCGCCCTCGCGGGCGAGCGCCACGAGCCGCGAGATCGCCCGGCGGTACTTCTTGCGGTACCCGCCGGCGAGCATCTCGTCGGTGAAGAGCCGGTCGACCGGGACCCCGCTCGAGAGCAGCGGCAGGTCGCGGTCGTACAGCCGGTCGACGAGGACGACGAGCCGCAGCGCGACATCCTGGTCCCGCAGCGGTCGCAGCCCGGTGAGACACACCGCCGTCACGCCGTCGAGCATCGCGCCGTACCGGCTCGGGTGGACGTCGGCGAGGTGGCCCACGATCGTGCCGAAGTCGTCGAGGCTCGCGCCCTCCCGGGCGTGGGCGCCCGCCACGACCTCGTCCTCCTCGAGCGTCGGCGGTGCCGGCGGCACCCCGCGGTGCCGGTAGTCCTCGCCGTCGATCCGGACGACGCGGAACTGCGACGCGAGCGCCTGGATCTCCCGGCGGAAGTCGTCCGCGGCGAACCGGCCCTCGCCGAGCGCGTCGGGCAGTGTGTTCGACGTCGCCGCCAGCCGGACCTGGGCGTCGACGAGCTCGCGCAGGAGCCGCGACATGAGCACCGTGTCGCCCGGGTCGTCGAGCTCGAACTCGTCGATGCACACGAGGCTGAACCGGGACAGGCCGTCGACGGCCCGACGGAAGCCGAGAGCGCCGACGAGGTTGGTGTACTCGACGAACGTGCCGAACGCGCACTCCCCCGGCGACGCGTGCCACAGCGACGCGAGCAGGTGGGTCTTGCCGACGCCGAACCCGCCGTCGAGGTAGACCCCGGCGTGCTCGGGCTCGGGGCGCCGACGGCCGCCGAACCGCCACCACCGAGCCTGCCCGGCGGGGTCCGCGAGGTCACCGGCGAAGCGCCTCAGCACGTCCACCGCCTCGGCCTGGGACGGCTGCACGGCGTCGGGACGGTAGGTGTCGAACCGGACGGCGCTGAACCGCGGCGGGGGCGCCAGCTCGGCGAGCAGCCGGGCGTCCGCGACGTCCGGACGACGCTGCGCGAGCCGGATCGGCGCGTCCGCACGTCGCGCCGGCTGCTCCACGGAGTCGGCGCTCATCGGGGCAGCGTACGGTGACGGACCCGGTCGGAAGCGGCCGGGCGGGCCGCGTGGCAGGATCGACACAGCCAGCAGCAGTGCGCCGACCAGCACGCCGACCAGCACCGAGAGAGGCGACCGCCGTGCCCGTCCCCACCGACCCCGACGCCAAGTTCGCCGAGTACGCCCACCCGGAGCGGCTCGTGACGACCGAATGGCTCGCCGAACGGCTCGACACCCCCGGTCTCGTGGTCGTGGAGTCCGACGAGGACGTCCTGCTCTACGAGACCGGCCACATCCCGGGTGCGGTGAAGGTCGACTGGCACACCGAGCTGAACGACCCGGTGAGCCGGGACTACCTCGACGGCGCGGCGTTCGCGAAGCTCATGTCCGCCAAGGGCATCGACCGCGAGGACACGGTCGTCTTCTACGGCGACAAGAGCAACTGGTGGGCCGCCTACGCGCTGTGGGTGTTCTCGCTCTTCGGCCACGAGGACGTCCGGCTGCTCGACGGCGGTCGGGGCACGTGGATCGCCGAGGGCCGGCCGACGACGGCAGAGGTACCGAACCGGCCCGCGACCCAGTACCCCGTCGTCGAGCGGCAGGACGCGCGGATCCGGGCGTTCAAGGACGACGTCCTCGGCCACCTCGGCAAGCCGCTCGTCGACGTCCGCTCGCCGCAGGAGTACACCGGCGAGAAGATCCACATGCCGGACTACCCGCAGGAGGGCGCGCTGCGCGGCGGGCACATCCCCGGCGCCCAGTCGGTGCCGTGGGCGCGGGCCGCCGCCGAGGACGGCACGTTCAGGCCGCGCGCCGAGCTCGAGGCGATCTACCAGGGTGAGAAGGGCCTCGCACCGTCCGACGACGTCATCGCGTACTGCCGGATCGGTGAACGGTCCAGCCACACGTGGTTCGTTCTCCACCACCTCCTCGGCTTCCCGACCGTGCGCAACTACGACGGCTCGTGGACCGAATGGGGCAACGCCGTCCGGGTGCCGATCGTCCAGGGCGAGCAGCCGGGTGCGCTGGGCGGCTGACGTGGTCGACGTCCGGACCGACGACCTGCCGGCCCAGCTTGCGGAGATCGTCAGCGACTTCCAGGAGATGAGCGAGCCCGAGCGGCTCCAGCTCCTCCTGGAGTTCAGCCGGGAGCTGCCCGCGCTGCCTGCCCGCCTCGCCGACCACCCCGAGCGCATGGAGCCGGTCCCGGAGTGCCAGTCGCCGATCTTCGTCACCGTCGAGGTCGACCGCACCGAGCCGGACCATGTCGTCCACCTGTTCTTCTCCGCACCCGCCGAGGCGCCGACGACGCGCGGGTTCGCCGGGATCCTCGCCCAGGGCCTCGACGGGCTGCCCGCCGCCGCCGTCCTCGACGTCCCCGACGACGTCCCGGACCGGCTCGGCCTGACCCGGGCGGTGAGCCCGCTGCGGCTGCGCGGGATGGCCGCGATGCTCGCCAGGATCAAGCGCCAGGTGCGGGAGAGGTCGTCGTGAGGGAGTCGTGGCGGCACCGCCGTCGCGAACGGTCGACGCGGCCCGGCGCCGTCGCGGAGGCAGCCGTTGACTGAGCTGCGGCTCCTGCTGCCAGGGCCCGCGGTCGTCGGGCGGCTCGCGGACCCGGGGTCCGGCAGCGAGGCTGCGACGGCACGCGGTGAGGCGGTTCAGGCGCTCGCCGACCTCTACGCCTACCCGGACCCCGTCCCGGAGACGGGATGGGTCCGGGCGAACATGGCGAGCAGCCTCGACGGTGCGACGGCCGGCCCCGACGGCAGGTCCCGCTCGATCAGCTCGGACGTCGACCGGGTCGTCTTCGGGGTGCTCCGCGGCCTCGCCGACGTCGTCCTCGTCGGCGCCGGGACGGCCCGCACCGAGGGGTACGGCCCGCTCGCGGCGAGGCCGGAGTTCGCGGCGCGCCGGCTCGCCGCCGGCCAGCGGCCCGCGCCGGCTCTGGCCTTCGTCACCCGGTCCGGCAAGCTTCCCGAGCACCCGGACCTGTTCACCGGGGCGGACGCCGCCTGGGTCGTCACGTGCGCGGTCGCGGACGTCGACGCGCTGCGCCGCACCGCCGGCGAGCGGGTCGTCGTCGCCGGCGAGGACGATGTGGACCCCGTGCTGGCGGTCGCCCACCTCGCGGCCCGCGGCATGCGCCGGGTGCTCCTCGAGGGCGGCCCGACCCTGCTCGCCCGGGCGCTCGCCGCCGGACGGGTCGACGAGGTCTGCTTCACGTGGACGCCGCTGCTCGCCGGTGGGGAGTCGTCCCGGGTCGCGCACGGCGAGGTCGCCGGGCTGCGCACCCGCAACGCCCACCTCGTCGAGTGCGACGGCACCCTGCTCGGCCGCTGGTACGTCCAGCGCTGAGCCGCTCCAACACCGACAGTTCTACACCGACAGCAGGAACCGCGCGACGGCGGTGTCCCAGCCGTCGGGGTCGACGTTCCACTCCTTGGTGTGCCGGGCGCCCCGGCTCGGCACGAAGGTCACGAGGTCGGGGCGGGCCTCGGCGAGTCGGCGGGACGGACCGGAGGGGACGAACTCGTCGTCATCGCTGTGGATGAGCAGGATCGGCAGGTGCAGCTCCGAGGCCCGCGTCACCCAGTCGAGCCGGTCGAGCGACAGCGGCGTCTCGACCCCGGCGAGCCGCCGGGCCTGAGGGTGCTCGAGCACCGCCTGGGAGAGCCGGCCGAGCGGCGCCGGCAGGCCGAGCATCTTCGCGTGGTGGTCCAGGACGTCCCGCCAGTCGAGGACGGGCGCGTCGAGGACGACGGCCCGGACCCGGTCGGCGACCCACGAGCGCGACATCGTCTGCAGGACGATCGCGCCGCCCATCGACCAGCCGACGAGGACGACGTCCTGCGCGCCCGCACCGAACGCGTGGACGACGGCCGACTCGACGTCGAGCCACTCGGCCTCGCCGAGGTGATAGCGCCCGCCCGGCGCCGGCGCGGCGTCCGGGTCGTTGCGGTAGGTGAGGACGAGTGCCGGGAAGCCGAGCCGGTGCAGCACCGGCAGCGCGCGCAGGCACTCCTCGCGGGTCGCCCCGCGGCCGTGGACGAGCAGGACCCACGTCTGCCGCTGGGGCACGGACGACGCCGGCGGGACGTACCAGGCGGGCATCGGACCGAGCGTGGTGTCGATCTCGGTGTCCTCGTACGCGAGCCCGAGCGCCGATCCTGGGTTGCCTGCGTAGAAGTACTGGTTCCACCGCGCCGCACCCTCGCGGAGCGTGCCACCGTCGACGCCGAGCAGCCGGCGGGTCACGGTGCGGGCGGTCGTGTCGTGGTCGATGACCTCGCCGAGCCGGGCATGCCCCGAGCCGGCGTCGAGCCAGAGCCCGTAGCGGCCCGCAGCGACGGTCTCGTCCGTCGCCCGCAGGGTCACCGTTCCCGCGCCGATACCGAGGACCTCGACGTCGTCCGGGCGCTCGTTGTCCGGGGACACGACCCGGCGGGCGAAGTAGGCGGCGGTCGCCGAGGCGGCGGCACCGGCCGCGACGAGGGCGCCGGCGCCGACCAGGGCGCTCCGGACGAGGACGGTCAGCGCCCGGGGGCGGCCGGAGGACCCGCTCATGCCTGCATTCTGCCGAGCGCCCCGGCCACTCGCGCACCCGGACCCGCCGGGCGGCGCCGGGACCGCCCGGCGTCCCACGTCCCGACCGTGCGTAGGCTGTGCTCGCCCCGGGCACCGGGCCCCACGGTGCCCGGACGACGAGCATGACGACCACCAGGGCGACCACCGTGGCGACCAGCGTGACGATCAGCGGTGACGACCAGCGTGACGAGGAGTACGAAGGTGCCCGACGCCTCCCCGACGATCATCCTGCTCACCGAGCTGGCCCTGAGCCCGGGCGACGCCGCACGGATCACGGCGTTCCACGCCGACGAGGCGCCGGTATATCGGGTGCTCGTCCCGGCGGACACCGAGCAGAGCCTGCTCGTCGACGTCGTGGACCACCTGAGCCTGCTCGAGCTGCGCGAGGCCGTCGAGGCCGTCCGCGGCAAGGAGGACACCGACCGGGCGCAGGCCGACGAGGCGCTCGCCGCGAGCCTCACCGAGCTCCGGGCGGTCGGCGTGGAGGCGGACGGCGAGGTCGTGACCGGCGACCCGGTCGCCGCGCTCGCGGCGCAGATCGAGGCGACCGGGGCCGTCGAGGTCGTCGTCGTCACCCGACCGCACGCCGTCGAGGACACCTTCCACACCGACTGGGGGCACCGGGCGCGCGAGCGCCTCGGCGTCCCCGTGCTCCACGTGTACGCCGGCTCGAACTGGGTCGGCTGACCGGGGCCTCGCCCGCACGGCGGCGACCCCGGTGCCCGGGTCAGCGACCGGGCAGCTCGGCGAGACCCCGGCTGAAGATGAGGAAGGACGCGAGCAGGGAGAGCCCGCTGAGCTGCGGCTCGGCGTCCTGGTACGTCAGGGTCGCCAGCCCGAGCCAGATCGCCAGCCCCATGAGGATGATCGACACGAGCGGCGACGGCTTCCCGGGCGGCGGCTCGTGCGGCGGCGCGGCGCCCCGGTGGACGGCGCGGCCGGGCTCGACGGGCTCGACCTCCACCTCCTCGTCGACATGCCCCTTCGCACCGATGGGCACCAGAGCGTTCAGCGAGCTCGCGACGAGGAACAGAGAGGCGATGAGCGCCGGGACCCGCAGGCCGCGCTCGGCGCCGGACTGCTGGTCGACGAGGCCGAGGACGACGCCGAGCACCAGCACGAAGACGGCGACGACCTTCTCGGTGACGTCCTCCCGGGAGCCCCGGGGCGGCAGCCGGTCGCCCTTCGAGGAGACCCGGGGCGGTCCCACGTCTGCGTCGGACATCTTGCCCACCTCTGTCGAGCCTCGACCAGATCCGGAGCGTGCGGTGAGCCGACGGCGCCGCGCGTCCGTTGTGCCCACCGTAACGGCAATCGCACGACCGGTGCAGCACAGAAGTACCGACGCCCGGGCGGCGGCACCGGGGAACGGAGCGGGATCGAGGGCTGTTTGTCCCTGCAGCAGGAGACGTCCTGAGGGTCCATGGACCTCCGGAAGGGGGATGGGATGGACGACGGCCGACGGGACCACTCCGTCCAGCTCACCGACGACCAGTGGCGCGAGCGGCTGACCCGGGCCGAGTTCGACGTCCTGCGCCGGGGCGGGACCGAGCGCCCCTTCACCGGCGAGTACTGGGACGACCAAACCGAGGGCGTCTACGCGTGCCGGGCCTGCGGCGCCGAGCTCTTCCGCAGCGACGAGAAGTTCGACAGCCACTGCGGCTGGCCGTCCTTCTGGGCGCCGATGGCCGGCGACCGGGTGGAGTACGTCGAGGACACCTCGCTCGGGATGCGCCGGACCGAGGTGCGCTGCGCACGGTGCGGGTCGCACCTCGGGCACGTCTTCGACGGCGAGGGCTACGACACCCCGACCGACCAGCGCTACTGCATCAACTCGATCAGCATCCGCCGCGGGCCGACGCCGTGACCGCAGGACGGCCGGGAGCGGCGCCGGAGCATCGGGACCCGTCGACCGACGACAGGATCGGTCCGACCGGCGCGGCGACCGTGACCGGCACCCCCGACGCCGCGCCGGCGCCGCTCGTCCTCGGGGACGACCTCGGGATCGCCCCGGAGGTCCGGCAGGACGGGTGGGCCGAGCTCGACCCGGCCACGGCGGCGGCGCTCCTGCGGCTGTGGGCCGGCGACGACCCGGACGCCGCCACGGCCCCGGACGACGTGGACGTCGCGCCCTCCACCCGGCACGTCTGGATCCCGGACGAGACCGGGCCGGTGGCGTACCTGCGGGTGCGTCCGGGGGCGGCCGACGGCAGCGACGGCGTCGTCGAGCGGCTGTGCGTCCGCTCCGACGTCCGGCAGCTCGGGCTCGGGAGCGCGCTGCTCGCGGACGTCGTGGCCCGCCGCGGCGGCACGGGCCTCGTCGCGGACGTGCCCCGGGACGCGGTGTCGCTGTTCGCGCGCTTCGACTTCGAGGCCGGCGAGACCGTCCTCGGCACCGGCACGGTCGAGGCGCTGACCCGGATGCGGCGGGCGACGGACACCCCGTGGCGCGAGGCCTGACCCTCGGCGGGACCTCGGCTCGCGCGGTCAGCGCAGGGTCGCGACGAGCTCCCCGAGCGGCGTCCGCGGGCCGGTGTAGAACGGCACCTCCTCGCGGACGTGCCTCCGGGCGTCGACGGCACGCAGGTCGCGCATGAGGTCGACGATCCGGTGCAGCTCGTCGGCCTCGAACGCGAGCATCCACTCGTAGTCGCCGAGTGCGAACGACGCAACGGTGTTCGCCCGCACGTCCGCGTACCCGCGGGCGGCCCTCCCGTGCTCGACGAGCATCGCGCGACGCTCCTCGTCGGGCAGCAGGTACCACTCGTAGGACCGGACGAACGGGTACAGGCACAGGTAGCCGCGCGGCTCCTCCCCCGCCATGAACGCCGGCACGTGCCCCTTGTTGAACTCCGCGGGGCGGTGCAGCCCGACGACCGACCACACCGGCCGCAGATGCGCTCCGAGCGCAGTCCGGCGCAGCCCGTGGTAGGCCTCCTGGACCGTCTCGACGTCCGGCGCGTGCCACCACACCATGACGTCGGCGTCGGCCCTCAGGCCTGCGACGTCGTACCAGCCGCGGACGGCGAGCCCCTTGCCGGTGAGGCCGTCGAGCAGCTCCTCGACCTCGGCGACGAGCGCGACCCGGTCACCGGCCACCGGGTCGGCGGCGAACACCGACCACATCGTGTACCGGATCGTGTCGTTGATCTCGCGCGCGCTGACCCGCGCCCCGCCGCGCTCGTCGCTCATGCGCCCATTCTCCCCGGCGCGGCGGCCGGCTGCCGGTCGGGGTCGGACCCGGACGACGCGAGGTCCGAGGCGACCTTCGCCGCGGCCCGGCGTGCCGCGGCGACACACGCCGGGATCCCGACGCCGTCGAAGACCGCACCGCAGACGGCGAGCCCGGGGAGCGCCTCGACGTCGTCCCGGGCCGCCGTGACGAGGTCGACGTGACCGACCGCCGGCTGGGGCAGCGCGCCGCCCCACCGGACGACGGACGTCGCCCGGGGGGCGAGCCGGACGCCCAGCACGTCTGCGGCGTCCGCGACGGCGAGCCGGGCGAGGTCGTCGTCGTCGCGCTGGAGCACGGCCTCCTCGCGGTGCCGGCCGAGCGACAGCCGGACGACGACGTCGTCCGGCGCGAGTGCGTCGGTCCACGCCCACTTCCGGAACGAGAACGTCATCGCCTTGACGGGCCGGCCTTCGACGGGCGGCACGAGCAGGCCCGAGCCCGGCAGGCCGGCGACGTCCACCCGGGGGACGAGGAGCGCGACGACCGCGACGCTCGCCGTCTCGACGGAGCCGAGCCGGGCCGCCGCCTCGGGCGCCACGCCGGCGAGGAGCCGGGCCGCCGGGACCGTCGGGACGGCGAGGACCACGGCGTCGACGTCGAGGTGCTCCGGCGCCGACGCCGGCCCGAGGGTGAGCCGCCAGCCGGACGCCGTCCGGTCGAGGCCGCGGACCGTCGCGCCGGTGCGCACCTGCACCCCGCGCCCCGCGAGGGCCGCAGCGAGCGCACGGGGCAGCCGCCCGACGCCGCCGCGGATGCCGGCGAAGACCGGCGGTGGCGCCGTCGGGTCCGTCCCGGTGTCCGCGCGGTGGTCGGCCGTGACGTCCGGACGGGTGCCGTGGCCGGCGCCGGCGAGCGGCGCCGAGCGAAGCGCGCGGACGGCGGCGAGCAGCGACCCGCCGCGCGCGGCGGCCACGTAGAGCTGGGGCACCGTCGCCCGGAGGCTGAGCCGGTCGGCGTGGCCGGCGTACACCCCGCCGAGCAGAGGCTCGACGAGCCAGTCGACGACGGCCCGGCCGAGCCGGGTCGCGACGTAGGACGCGACGTCGACGTCGTGCTCGAGCGGGGGCGCGGGCAGCCGCGGCTCGGCGGCGACCCGCTCGACGTCGCCGCCGGACAGGACGCCGCGCAGGAGCTCCGGGTCGCCGGGGACACCCATGAGGGTGCCGCCGGGCAGCGGACGCAGCTCGCCGTGGACGACGAGGTGCGCCGCGGTCGTCACCGGGTGCACGAGGTCGTCCCGGAGCCCGGCCTCGTGGACCAGCTCGACGGCCTCGGGCCGGCGGGCGAGCACCGACTCCGCCCCGACGTCGATCTCGACGTCGCCGACTGTGCCGGTGCGCAGGATCCCGCCGACCCGCGGCGAGCCCTCGAGGACGACGACCTCGGGCGCCGGCGCGAGCCCGGTCCGGGCCGGGTCGGTGAGGTGCCAGGCGGCGGTCAGCCCGCTGACGCCGCCGCCCACGACGGCCACGCTCGGGCGGCGGACGTCCCCGTCGTGCCTCACGCCGTCCCCCGGCGTCTCCCGCCGTCCTGTCGCCCGCCGCACGCACCCAGCCTGTCACCCACCCGGGTCGACTCCGAACCGGGATCGCGATGATGCACAAGAGCTCACCTCCCGGCACGACCACAGGCCCGACGACCGACGCGCGCGAATGAGCACTCAGCCGGGCGGTAGGCCCTCGTGGACGAGGTCGACGACCCGGGCCAGCACGCCCGGGTCGGCGTCCGGGGGCACGCCGTGGCCCAGGTTGAAGACGTGGCCCGGCGCGACCCGGCCCGCGGCGAGCGTCGCCCGGACCCGGCTCCCGACGACGGGCGCCGGGGCGAAGAGCACGGCCGGGTCGAGGTTCCCCTGCAGCGCCGTGCCCGGGACGCGCGCCGCAGCGACGTCGAGCGGCACCCGGAAGTCGACCCCGACGACCTCGGCCCCGGCCTCGCCCATGGCGCCGAGGAGCTCACCGGTCCCGACCCCGAAGTGGATCCGCGGCACCTCCCGGTCGAGGTCGGCGACCGCCGCGAGGGCGCGGGCCGAGGCACCCTGGACCGTGGCCCGGTAGTCCGCCTCGGGCAGTGCCCCGACCCAGGAGTCGAAGAGCTGGACGGCGCTCGCGCCGGCCGCGACCTGCACCCGGAGGGACTCCCCCGACACCTGTGCGAGCCGCTCGAGCAACGCGCCGAAGAGCCCGGGGTCGCCGTACATGAGCGCCTTCGTGCGGTGCAGGTCCCGGCTCGGGCCGCCCTCGACGAGGTAGCTCGCGAGGGTGAACGGCGCCCCGGCGAAGCCGATGAGCGGGGTCCCGCCGAGCTCGGCGACGAGCAGCCGCACCGCCTCGGTGACGAAGCCGACGGCGTCCGGGGTGAGCTCTGGGACCCGGTCGAGGTCCGCCCGGGTCCGGAACGGCGCGGCGACGACCGGCCCGACCCCGGGGACGATGTCGAGGTCCACCCCGGCCGCCTGGAGCGGCACGACGATGTCGGAGTACAAGATCGCGGCGTCGACGCCGTAGCGGCGGACCGGCTGCAGGGTGATCTCCGCGACGAGCTCGGGCAGGCGGCACGACTCGAGCATCGGCACGCCCTCACGGACGGCGCGGTACTCCGGCAGCGACCGCCCGGCCTGCCGCATGAACCACACCGGCGTCGTGGCGGGGCGCCGACCGCGGCAGGCGGCGAGGAACGGGGACGTCGCGAGGCGCGGGTCGCGCGCAGGGGCCGACAACGTGGTCACGAGCGTCGATCCTCGCACGGTGGCTGCGGCCCCGCCTCGGCGTCGGCGGGGGCGGGGCGCCCGCGCCGCCTCAGCCCGCCGCGAGCAGCACCACCCCGACGAGCGCACCCGCGACGCCGGCCCGCTGGACGGCGAGCATCCGCTCCCGCAGGACGAACCGGGCGAGCAGCACGGTCGCCACCGGGTAGAGGCTGCCGAGCACCGCGACGACGCTCACCATCTCGCCCACCGCGGCCGCGAGGCCGAAGAAGACGTTCGCGGCGGCGTCCGCGACGCCGACCGCGGCGAGCGGCAGGGCGTCCCGCCACCGGACGCCCCCCGTCGTCCGGAGCACGAGCCCGACGACGACCGCGGCCGACACGCTCGTGACACGCATGCCGAAGAGGGTCATGAGGCTGCTCGACTGCGCGCCGCGGGCGATGCCGAGCAGGGCGAGCCCGAAGCAGAACCCGGCGAGCGCCGCGAGGACGACGGCACGGGCCCGGGCGCCCCCGGACATCTCGGGGCCGCTCGCGAGAACGGTACCGGCCAGCGCGACGACCATGCCCACCCACTGGAGCGGGGTCGGCCGCTCCCCGGCGACGAGCCCGGCGGCGACCGGGACGGCGCCGCCGAGGGCGGCGATCGGCGAGACGACGCCCATCGTCCCCGTCGCGAGCGCGGTGTAGAAGAGCACGAGCCCGAGCGGTCCGACGACGCCGGCCAGGATCGCCCAGCCGAGCCAGCCCGCCGGGGCCACGTAGGCCCGGGTCGTGACGACGACCGCCGTGACGACGGCCAGGCCCGCCGCCTGGGTCCAGGCGACGACGGCGGGCGCGGGCAGTCGGCGGGAGACGAGACCGCCGCCGAAGTCCGCGGTGCCCCACAGGATGCTCGACAGGAGCGCCAGGGCGGCGGCCACACAGCGCACCGTATCGGCCGGGGCACGTCACCCCGGCGAGCGCGTCCGCCTGCTTACCGCGCGTCGCGGCGGCCGCACCGGCACGCGGATGCGTACATTTCCGATGTGGCTGTGCGCAGAATGCCCGACGAGGCCCCCGAGGAGTTCCTCGCGGCGATCGACCGCCTGCGCTCGGCCCCGCTGCGGCCCGAGGTCTCGCTCGAGGAGGTCCCGGCGCCGCAACGGATCGCGCCGCACGCCGTAGCGGTGAGCGCGGACGTCCTCGCCGACGACGAGGAGCTCGCAACCGGCCGGTTCGTCCTCCTCTACGACCCCGCCGGGCAGGACGCCTGGGAGGGCACGTTCCGTGCGGTGACGTTCGTCCGCGCGGCGCTCGAGGCAGAGCTCGGCAACGACCCGATGCTCGGGCAGGTCGGCTGGACGTGGCTGCAGGAGTCGCTCGAGTCCGTCGGAGCCGAGTACGGCGCGGCCGGTGGCACGGTGACACGGGTCGTCTCGGAGAGCTTCGGCGCCCTCGGCGACCGGCCGGCCAGTGTGGAGATCGAGGTCCGTGCCTCGTGGACCCCGCACGGCGACGTCGGGATCCACCTCCAGGCCTGGGCCGGCCTGCTCTGCACGGTCGCCGGCCTGCCGCCGCTCCCGAACGGCGTCGCCACCCTGCCCCGCCGTCGCTGACACTCCCGGGGACGTCGGCCGTCCTCGGGACGAGGCCGGCACCGGAAGCCTCAAGTCGGGTCGTGGCACTGCCGAATCGACTGGTGGGAAGTCCACCAGCTTGGTCCGACCGGGCCAACCGGCAGGAGGTCAGCGTGACGACGATGGTCGAGCGAACCGGGGTCCCCGTTCCGCGCCCGGGGCGCTTCGCGGCCATGGTGGTCGTCGCCAACCCGAACCTCCGCGAGGCGGTGGCGCACACCCTGCGCGCGCTCGGCGCGCGGCACGTTCTCGAGGTCGGCACCGTCGGCGAGGCCCGCGTCAAGGCTGGGGTCGGGATCGCCGACCTCTGCGTCGCCGAGGCCGGGCTGCCCGACGGCAGCGGGATCGCCCTCATCCGCGAGCTACGTGCGGCCGGATGGCAGCGCGGCATGGTCCTCACGACGAGCGACGACCCGTACAGCGTCCGGGCGGCGATCAGCGCCGGTGTCCGCTGCTACCTGGTCTCCGCGGTCTCGGCGGTTCCGGTCCGGCCGACCGGCGAGCGGGGCGACGGCATCGACAGCCTGTCGGCCCGGGAGATCCAGGTGCTCCAGCTCGTCGCGGAGGGCAAGTCGAACAAGGACATCGGCGAGGAGCTCGGCCTTTCCGCCCTCACCGTGAAGAGCCACCTCGCGCGGATCGCCCGCAAGCTCGGCACCGGCGACCGCGCCGAGATGGTCGCCACCGCGTTGCGGTCCGGCGCCATCGCCTGATGCCGTCCGGCGTCGGCTCGAAGCCTGTGGGCGGCACGACGCCGGGCTGGCCTACCGTGGTCCTCGTGCCTCCCGCCGACGACGCCCCCGTGACGGTGGGCGACGACACGCCGGGTGGCCGGGCCCCGCTCGTCGCGCTCGACACGCCCCGCGACGGGGTCCCCCCGGTCGTCGCCGACCCCGAGGCTCTCGCCGCGGTCGCGGCCGCCTTCGCGGCCGGCGCCGGGCCGGTCGCCGTGGACGCCGAGCGGGCGTCCGGGCACCGCTACGGGCAGCGGGCGTTCCTCGTCCAGCTCCGCCGTGCAGGCGTCGGCACCGCCCTCGTCGACCCCGCCGCCCTGCCCGACCTGAGCAGCCTCAACGACGCGATCGCGGACGCGGAGTGGGTGCTCCACGCGGCGAGCCAGGACCTGCCGTGCCTCGCCGAGGTGGGGATGCGACCGAAGATCGTCTTCGACACCGAGCTCGGGTCCCGGCTCGCGGGGTTCCAGCGGGTCGGCCTCGCGGCCGTCGTCGAGCAGCTGCTCGGCCTGAGCCTGGCCAAGGAGCACTCCGCCGTCGACTGGTCGACGCGTCCGCTGCCGGAGCCCTGGCTGCGCTACGCGGCCCTCGACGTCGAGGTCCTCGTCGACGTGCGGCACGCCCTCGCCGTCGAGCTCGAACGTCAGGGCAAGCTCGAGTGGGCACGCGAGGAGTTCGCCGCCGTCGTCTCGACTCCGCCGCCCGCCCCCCGCGCGGACCCGTGGCGACGGACGTCCCAGCTGCACCGCGTCCGCAACCGCCGCCAGCTCGCCGCCGTCCGGGAGCTGTGGCAGGCCCGGGACCGGCTCGCCCAGGAGCAGGACGTCTCTCCCGGCCGGATCCTGCCGGACACCGCGCTCGTCGCGGCCGCGACCGGCTCGCCGGCCAGCCCCCGGGACCTGCTCGCCCTGCCCGGCTTCACCGGCCGCGGCGCTCGCAGGCACGTCGCCGTGTGGTTCGACGCGCTGACCCGGGCCCGCCGCCTCCCCGATGCCGACCTGCCACCGCACACGGTGCCGAACGACGGGCCGCCGCCGCCGCGGGTCTGGGCCGAGCGCGACCCTGCCGCCGCGGGCCGGCTCGCCCGGTGCCGCGCCGCCGTCACGGCGATCGCCGCCGAGCACACGGTGCCCGTGGAGAACCTGCTCGCCCCGGACACGGTCCGCCGGCTCGCCTGGGACCCGCCGGGCGGCCCCACACCGTCGCGCACCGACGTCGAGGCGTTCCTCCGGGCGCACGGCGCCCGGCCGTGGCAGGTCGCCCTCACGGCCGCGGCGCTCACCGCGTGCGTGCCGGAACCCGAGCCGGAACCCGAGGAGGAGGCCGTGAACCTGTCTGCGGCCGAGATCCCGGACGGCGACGCGACGGCGTCGGGCTGACCGCAGCCACCGACCGCGCCGCCGCGCCGCCGCGGCGGCCCGGCGGCCCGGCGTCCGAGGACGTAGATCCCCGCCCCGGCGATCGCTGGCCAGGCGAGCGCACACACCCGTCCCCGCGACGGTTCGGCAACGCGGCATTGCCGAACCCGCGTCGCCGCGACTAAGGTCAGCCTTACCTTGCTTGGAGCCCGACGCCCTCCGGGGCCGGACACGACGGAGGGCACGTGCTCGCGAACTTCCTCATCGGCCTGAGGGAAGGGCTGGAGGCCTCCCTCGTCGTCGGCATCCTCGTCGCATACCTCGTTCGCACTGGGCGCCGGGACAGGGTCGGCGCGGTGTGGGCCGGCGTCGCGGTCGCCGTGGCGATGAGCCTCGCGGTCGGCGCCGCGCTCACGTTCACGAGCGCGCGGATGTCCTTCCAGGCGCAGGAGGCGTTCGGAGGCATCCTCTCGATCGTCGCTGTCGGCTTCGTCACCTGGATGATCTTCTGGATGCGGCGCGCCGCCCGCTCGATGAAGGGCGAGCTCCACGACAAGGTCGACAAGGCGCTCGCCATGGGCACCGGGGCCCTCGTGGCGACGGCGTTCATCGCCGTCGCCCGCGAGGGACTCGAGACGGCCCTGTTCGTCTGGACGGCGGTCCAGGCAACGAACGACGGCCCCCGGCCGCTCATCGGTGTCGTCCTCGGTCTCGGGGTCGCCGTGGTCCTCGGCTGGCTGCTCTACCGCCGCGCAGTGACGATCAACCTCGGGCGGTTCTTCCAGTGGACGGGCGCTGCCCTCGTCGTCGTCGCCGCGGGCGTCCTCGCCTACGGCGTCCACGACCTCCAGGAGGCCGGCATCCTGCCCGGGCTGAACAACCTGGCGTTCGACGTCTCCCACGTCATCTCGGCGTCGTCGTTCATCGGCGCGCTGCTCAAGGGCGTGTTCAACTTCTCGCCGCAGACGACCTGGCTGGAGGCGATCACGTGGACGCTCTACGTCGTCCCGGTGATGATCCTCTTCCTCCGCCCGCAGCGGTCGACCCGGCCCGCCCGGACCGCCCCGGTCACTGCGGTCCTGCCCGACGCCGCGGCCGCGGCGCCGACCGCCCCCGCCGGGCGCCCCGGCGTCCCGGAGACGGCGTCGCAGCCCGGCTGACCACCCGACCGGGCCTCGACCCCGCGCGCGACGGGCCGCACCCTCCGGGGTGCGGCTCGTCGCCGTGTCCGGCGCGCCGTGTCCCGACCACGTGTCGTACGCCGCCGGCGCAGCACCTTCCCTGCCAAGTTACCGTCGAGTAGCATCACCGTCACCGGCGAGTAGCACCGAGCTCCGCCGCTCCGGTCGCCACATCCAGGGAGGCCTCGTGCCCGGCAGCCTGCGTGACGTCGTCTTCGTGGACGGCGTTCGCACCCCCTTCGGCAAGGCGGGTCAGAAGGGGATGTACGCCCAGACCCGCGCCGACGATCTCGTCGTCAAGTGCATCCGCGAGCTCCTGCGGCGCCATCCCGAGCTGCCCCCGGACCGGGTCGACGAGGTGGCCGTCGCGGCCACGACGCAGATCGGCGACCAGGGCCTGACGATCGGCCGGCTCGCCGCCATCCTCGCGGGCCTGCCGAAGAGCGTCCCCGGGTTCGCGCTCGACCGGATGTGCGCCGGCGCGATGACCGCGGTGACGACGACGGCGTCCGGAATCGCCGCGGGTGCCTACGACGTCGTCATCGCCGGCGGGGTCGAGCACATGGGACGGCACCCGATGGGCGAGGGCGTCGACCCGAACCCGCGGATCGTCGCCGAGAAGCTCGTCGACACCTCCGCGCTCGTCATGGGACAGACCGCCGAGAACGTCCACGACCGGTTCCCCCGGCTCACGAAGCAGCGGTGCGACGCCTACGCCGTCGGGAGCCAGCGCAAGCTCGCCGAGGCCTACGCCTCGGGCCGGATCCAGCGCGACCTCGTGCCCGTCGCGACCCGCAGCGAGGACCTCGGCTGGGGCCTCGCGACCGTCGACGAGGCGCCGCGCCCGGGCACGACGCCCGAGGACCTGCGCGCGCTGAAGACCCCGTTCCGCCCGCACGGCCGCGTCACCGCGGGCAACGCCGCCGGGCTCAACGACGGCGCCACGGCGTGCCTGCTCGCCGCCGGGGACGTCGCCGCCGAGCTCGGCCTGCCCGTCCGGATGCGGATGGTCGGCTACGCGTTCGCCGGTGTCGAGCCCGAGGTCATGGGGGTCGGCCCGGTGCCCGCGACCGAGAAGGTCCTGGCCCGCACGGGCCTGACGATCGACGACATCGGCCTCTTCGAGGTCAACGAGGCGTTCGCGGTCCAGGTGCTCGCCTTCCTCGACCACTTCGGCATCGCGGACGACGACCCACGGGTCAACCCGGACGGCGGCGCGATCGCTCTCGGCCACCCGCTCGCCTCGAGCGGAGTCCGGCTCATGACGCAGCTCGCACGCCATTTCGAGAACCACCCCGAGGTCCGCTACGGCCTCACGACGATGTGCATCGGGATCGGCATGGGCGGCAGCGTCATCTGGGAGAACCCGCACCACACCGACTACGGCAAGGAGGCCTTGGCGGCATGACGACCACCGACCCGACCACCCGGGCGGACGCCGTGCGCGCCGGCGTCGTGGCCGCGGCCGAGACGCTGTTCGCGGGCGCGCTGCCCGACGAGGTCGTGACGAAGGCGCTCGTCCGGGACGTGACCCTGCCGGGTGGCGCGGGCGTCCTCGCCCTCGTCACCCTCGACAACGGGTTCGACCACACGAAGCCGACGACGTTCGGCCCGGCCGGGCTGCGCAACCTCCGGGAGGCCCTCGACGGGCTCGCCGCCAGGGCCGCGGCCGGCGAGATCGCCGCCGTCGGGCTCACCGGGAAGCCGTTCGTCTTCAGCGCGGGCGCCGACCTCAAGGTCGCCGCCGCCGGCCGCGAGCGTGACCAGGCGCTGCTCACGGCGCGGTACGGGCACGAGGTGTTCCGCCGGCTCGGCGAGCTCGGCGTCCCCTCGTTCGCGTTCGTCAACGGCCTCGCCCTCGGTGGCGGGCTCGAGGTCGCCCTGCACTGCGACTACCGGACCGTCTCGGCGTCCGCCCAGGGCATCGCGCTCCCTGAGTGCTTCCTCGGGCTCGTGCCCGGCTGGGGCGGCACCTACCTGCTGCCCCGCCTCGTCGGCCCCGAGAAGGCCGCCGAGGTCGTCATCGGCAACGCCCTGAACAACAACGCGATGCTCGACGGCCGAAAGGTCTTCCGGCTGGGGATCGCCGACGCGACGTTCGAGGCGGCCGACTTCCTCGAGCAGTCGCTCCTGTGGGCCGCGGACGTCCTCACCGGGCGGGTGAGGCTCGAGCGGCCGGAGGTGAGCCCCGACGAGGCGGTCTGGGAGGGGGCCCTCGGCTCGGCGAAGGTTCTCGCCGACTTCAAGCTCAAGGGCGCCGCACCGGCCCCGTACCGGGCGATCGAGCTCATGCGGCTGGCCCGGACGGCGGGACGCGACGAGGCCTTCGAGGCCGAGTCGCAGGCGATCGCCGACCTCGCGATGAGCGAGGAGTTCCGGGCGGGCCTCTACGCCTTCGACCTCGTCCAGCGCCGGGCCCGGCGTCCGGCCGGCGCGCCGGACCGAGGGCTCGCCCGGCCCGTGACCTCGGTGGGCGTCGTCGGCGCAGGTCTCATGGCGAGCCAGCTCGCACTGCTGTTCGTCCGCCGGCTCCAGGTGCCCGTCGTGCTCACCGACCTCGACCGGGCCAGGGTCGACAAAGGCGTCGCCTGGGTGCACGCCGAGATCGACACCCTGCTCGCGAAGGCCAGGGTCTCGCCCGACACGGCGAACCGCTGGAAGGCGCTCGTCAGCGGCTCGACGGACAAGGCAGCGTTCGCCGGGGCCGACGTCGTCATCGAGGCTGTGTTCGAGGACCTCGAGGTGAAGCAACAGGTCTTCGCCGAGGTCGAGGCGGTCGTCTCCCCCGAGTGCGTGCTCATGACGAACACGTCGTCGCTGTCGGTCACCGCGATGGCGGCGGGCCTCGTGCACCCGGAGCGGGTCGTCGGCTTCCACTTCTTCAACCCGGTCGCCGTGCTGCCGTTGCTCGAGGTCGTCCGGGGCGAGGCGACCGACGACGCGGCACTCGCGACCGCGTTCGCGGTCGGCAAGCAGCTCAAGAAGACGTGCGTGCTCGTCAAGGACGCGCCCGCGTTCGTCGTCAACCGGCTCCTCACCCGGCTCATGGGCGAGGTCACGAAGGCCGTCGACGAGGGCACCCCGGCCGACGTCGCCGACCGGGCGCTCGACCCGCTCGGCATGCCGATGACGCCGTTCGTCCTCCTCCAGCTCGTCGGCCCCGCGGTCGCCCTGCACGTCGCCGAGACGATGCATGCGGCCTTCCCGGACCGGTTCCCCGTCTCGGAGAACCTGCGCCGGATCGTCGCGGCCGGGAAGACCGCGATCTGGTCGTGGGACGCGAGCGGCAAGCCCTACCTCGACGACGAGACGAGGGCTCTCTTCGAGGTCGGGCAGACCGTTCTCACCGCCGAGCAGGTTCGCGGCCGGGCGCTCGCCGCGCTCGCCGAGGAGATCCGCATCATGCTCGACGACGGCGTCGTCGCGGAGGCGCAGGACGTCGACCTGTGCATGATCTTCGGCGCGAACTGGCCGTTCCATCTCGGCGGCATCACGCCCTACCTCGACCGCAGCGGCGTCAGCGAGGCCGTCACGGGTCGCCGCTTCCTGCCTCGGGGCGTCGCGAGCGTCCCGGTCTGACCCGTCGGCCGCGGCGGGCACCAGTGGGGGGAGGTGCCCGCCGCGGTCAGACGAAGCGGCTCCGGATCCGCTCGGAGTAGCTCGTGACGTTCTTCAGCAGGGTCTTGCGGTCGGTCTCGAGCACCTTCTCGAGGATCGCCGCCTCGACGGCCCCGGGGGCCTCGTCGGCGGGCATCGCCCCGGCGGCGGCGTACAGCCTTGCGAGCGACTGCTCCCCGTACTCGTCGGCGATGTAGAGGCACGTGAGCCAGGACGTCGTGTAGGTGCCCCCGACCCGCGCCGAGGTACCGGTGTAGAACTCCGCGGCGTCGACGACGAGCGCCGGCTTCCACGTGCCCCGGCGCAGCTGGGTCCACGTCGTCCGCGGCAGTCCGCGCTTGGCGAGCGCCCCGACCCCGTCGACCGAGGAGCCGCCGGTCCGGAACCCGGTGTACTCCGCCGTGCCCTCGACGAGCCATGTCGGCACGCCGTCGCCGCCTTCGAAGGCGAACGCGACGTGCGTCAGCTCGTGCCGCAGGACGGCCCGGGACTGGGCGTCGTCCCGGCCGAGGAGGAACGGCGTGACGACCATCCGCGGCGAGGCCTCCTGAGGCTCGTCGGACGAGTCGAAGATCGGGTTGCCGAAGGGCAGGGCGACCTTGGCGTCGAAGAGGGCTTCCTTCGTGACCCGGCTGCTCCGGGCGTCCCGGCCGCCGAACTGCCGGTCGACGAACCGGCGGTCGGTCGTCGCGTAGACGACGACCTTGCCGTTCCACGAGCGCAGCTTCCACACCGACCGGACGGTGCTCACCGCCGACTCGACACTGGCCGCGAGCCGCTTGACGTCGGCCTCGCGCGAGGTCTCCCCCACAACCACGGCGTGCGGCTTGCGGACGACGTAGACCGGGCCGAGCATCCACGGTTCGGACGCGGTGTACAGCTGGAGCTCGTTCTGCGCGTCCCGGTCGCCGACGACGACCCAGCTGCCGCCGAGCTCGGCGAACGTCAGCCCGAGCAGCGTCGACGCTGCCCTCCGGTCGAAGGCCGTGATCCGGGTCCGGACCTCGACGGCGGCGACGACCGGCGGGACAGCGGCGTGCGGGTCGGAGTACGGCCGGCTCAGCGGGACCCGCCAGGTGCGCCGATCCGGCCACCCGAAGCGGACGTCGTCGTAGCCGATCGCGCGCAGGTTGCGGAAAGTCGTGCGCAGCCGCCCGGTGAGCGCCGCGTCGGCGGGATGCACGACGGACAGGAACCGCGCCTCGTCACCGGCGGCGTACGCGGACGTCATCGTGCCGAGGGCCGCGACGATCGCGGCGTCCCGGGCCTGTTCGCCCCCGGCCTCGTCGGCCCGGGCGGCCGTCGTCCGGTCACCGGTGCCGGATCCGTCGCCGTGCAGGGCCGTCCACGACGGAACAGCCGCGGGGGTCGACAGCGGGAGCGGGACGACGCCGGCGTCGAGCGCGACCACCGCGGCGACGGCCAGGGCGACGAGCCCGCCGCGCAGGAGTCGGTCCCGCCACCGCCGTTCTGTCGCGGCGTAGGAGACCTCGCCCCCGACCTCGCCCGATCTCGTGGGCGTCATCGCAACCCCCCGTCGACGCCCCACGACGCGGCGGGAACGGGCGTCGGACGCGACAGCCGTGGTGCCGCCACCGGGGCGTCCACGACGTCGGCTCGTCCGCCGGGCCCTTCCGTCCACGAGCGACACCGTAGCCGCCGGCCCGGGCAGCCGGTGCCGAACGGTCGCGGCGGTCACGCCGCCCGCTCGGCGAGCCCGGCGGCGCCACTCCGGACGTCGGCGACGAACCCGCCGTGGTCATGAGCGGCAACCGACGAGAGAGCGGTCCGCGGAACTGGGGAAGCACGGTCCGGCACCGTCCCTCGGCGCCGCTGGGCCGGTCGGGCGACGAGGCGGCCGACCGGGTCACCGTGGGGACCGCCGCGGCTACCGTGGCTCCATGGGGGACGACCGGGACACCGCCGTACTGCGGCGGGTCGTCCTCACGGTCGCCGTTCTCGACGACGTCGACCTCACCCCCGGGCCGGACGGCGTCGTGGTGCCCGGAGCGGACGGCGGGACGGCCGTCGTCGCGTGGCCGCGGGTCGGCGCCGCGCTCGGCGGGCACGAGCCGGAGTCGGCCCTCGGGCGGCTGCGGGTCGCGACGCTGCTCCGGACGGCGGCGCTGCTCGCGGACGGCGCCCCCGACGACGCGTGGGCCGCACGGCACGTCCGCGCGCTCGCGCTCCCACCGGGCCATCCGCTGCACCCCGGACCCGGCTGGGCCGCCGAGCAGGTCCGGGGCGGCCTCCTCGACGTCGGGCTCGGTCTGCTCGACCCGCCGTGGATCGCGCAGGGCCACCCGGACGACGCCCGCGCGCCGTCCGGGTCGCTCGTCGTGCCGCTGCCGCCGCACGGCGTCCCGCCGTCCTGGTGGCCGGGCGCCCGCGCGCACGCCGACCGGATGGGCGCGCTCGCGGCCGTCCGGGTGTCAGCGGCCGCCCCGGGGACGCTGCGCCCGGTCGGCGGCTGCGACGTCCCGACCCTGCTCGCGACCGAGCCGCTGCGGGCTGCGCTGGCGGCCGGGGACGCGTGCGGCCTCCGCGCGGTCGCCGTCCCGACCCGGACCCGCGGCTGGTACGACCTGCGCCGGGTCGACCCCGCGTTCGTCGGCGCGGCGTGGTCGGCGACCGACGAACCCGCCCGTGGGCTGCCGCGGCCGGTGCTCGTCACCCGTGACGAGGTCGCGCTCCCCGCGGAGCCTGAAGGCGCGACGGCGCCGTCACGCGCGCAGCCGCACTCCTGACCGCCTGCGTCGGGCCGCTCCGCGGACTGCGCGGTGTCCGCCGCTCAGCGTGTCCAGCTCAGCGGTCGACGTCGACGTCGACGTCGACGTCGACCTCCGCGCCGAGGTGCGCCTGGAGCCGCGCCACGGTCTCGACGACGCTCCTGGAGATCTCCTGCGGGGTGAGGCCGACCTCCTCGAGCACCTCGGCACGGGTTCCGTGGTCGAGGAAGCGCTGCGGCACACCGAACGTCAGCGCCGGGACGGGCAGCCCGTCCTCGGCGAGCCGGTCCCGGACGGCCGTCCCGATCCCGCCGACCCGGCCGCCGTCCTCGACGACGGCGACGAGCCGGTGCCGGGCCGCGAGGGCGACAACGGCTGCGGGGACGGGCACGACCCACCGCGGGTCGACGACGGTGACCTCGACGCCCTGGGCCGCGAGCCGGTCGGCGACCTCGAGGCCGAGGCCGGCGAGGGCGCCCACCGCGACGACCAGGACGTCGGCGGGGGCGGGGGCGGGGGCGTCGGCCGGGACGTCGATCGGGACCACGGCCGCATCCTGCCCGCGCGCGGGTTCCCGCAGCACGTCCACGCCGTCGACCCGGCGGACGGCGGCGACCTCCGGCGGCAGGGCGCCCTTGGGGAACCGGACGACCGTCGGTGCGTCGTCGACGTCGACGGCCTCGGCGAGCTCCTCGCGCAGCGTCGCGGCGTCCCGCGGGGCGGCGATCCGGATGCCGGGAACGATCTGCAGCAGCGACAGGTCCCACATGCCGTTGTGGCTCGCGCCGTCGTCGCCGGTGATGCCCGGCCCGGTCGAGCACGAAGGTGACTCCGGCCCGGTGCAGCGCGACGTCCATCAGCACCTGGTCGAAGGCCCGGTTGAGGAAGGTCGCGTAGACGGCGACGACGGGGTGCAGCCCGCCGAAGGCCATGCCCGCGGCACTGGTCACCGCGTGCTGCTCGGCGATGCCGACGTCGAAGACCCGGTCCGGGAAGCGCTCGGCGAACCGGTGCAGCCCGACCGGGATGAGCATCGCCGCGGTGATCCCGACGACGTCGTGGCGGCTGCTCGCCGAGCCGCGACCATCTCGTCGGCGAAGACGCCGGTCCAGCTGTCGCCGGCGACGGCACAGCGGTCGGCCGGTCTCCGGGTCGATGACGCCGGTGGCGTGGAACCGGTCGGCCTCGTCGTTCTCCGCGGGCGCGTAGCCGTGGCCCTTGCGGGTGATCGCGTGCACGATCACCGGCCCGCCGAAGTCCTGCGCCCGGCGCAGCGCGTGCTCGAGCTCGGCGACGTCGTGACCGTCGACCGGGCCGACGTACTTGATGCCGAGGTCCTCGAACATGCCCTGCGGGGCGACGATGTCCTTGAGGCCCTTCTTCACGCCGTGCAGGGCCTCGTAGGCCAGCCGCCCGGGCGCCCCGCTGCGCTGCAGGGTGCTCTTGCCCCAGTCGAGGAAGCGCTCGTAGCCGCGGGTGGTCCGCAGCGTCGACAGGTGGTGCGCGAGGCCGCCGATCGTCGGCGCGTAGGAGCGCTCGTTGTCGTTGACGACGATGACGAGGTCGCGGTCCTTGCCGGCGGCGATGTTGTTCAGCGCCTCCCAGGCCATCCCGCCGGTCAGCGCGCCGTCGCCGACGACGGCGACGACGTGCCGGTCGGTCTCGCCCGCGCAGCTCGTGGGCCTTGGCGATGCCGTCCGCCCAGGACAGCGCGGTCGAGGCGTGGGAGTTCTCGACGACGTCGTGCGGCGACTCGGCCCGGCTCGGGTAGCCGGACAGCCCGCCGCGCTGGCGCAGGCCGGAGAAGTCCTGCCGGCCGGTGAGCAGCTTGTGCACGTAGGCCTGGTGGCCGGTGTCGAAGACGACCGCGTCGCGCGGGCGAGTCGAAGACCCGGTGCACGGCGATGGTCAGCTCGACGACGCCGAGGTTCGGGCCGAGGTGTCCGCCGGTGCGGGAGACCTGCTCGACCAGGAACTGCCGGATCTGCGACGGCGAGGTCCTCGAGCTCGGGGACGGTGAGCCGACGCAGGTCCGCCGGGTCGTGCAGGGCGTCGAGGGACACCATCGAGAGCTCCTCCTCCTCCACCGGCGGCGCGGTGCCGGCGAGCGGCGCCGGAGCCTCAACTCTAGGTGCCGCCCCCCGGGCGCGTCCTGACGGAGCCCGGTCTTCAGATCACATCCGTCCACGTCTCACAAGGTCGCCACATCCGGTGACCCGTCCTTCGGCGGGTTGATCCGGTGTCCGGCGTGTTTCTGCGGACCGGGCGCCGGAGGACGGCGAGGGCATCACAGCCGGGGGACGTGGCGGCGGCCGCGGAGGGCCTCCTCGACGAGCGCGACCCCGCGGGAAGCGGCGAGCAGACGCGCCTCCTCGGTCTCGAGGACCTCGACGACCTGGGCCATGGCCTGCGGCTCCACGGCGCCGGACAGGGCCGCCCGGACGCCGCCGAGCGCCCGCCGGGTCCCGGTGACGGCGGCCTCGACGTGCCGGGCGGTGACCCAGGCGAGGGCGACCGGGCGACGGGTCAGCGCCGGGTAGCCGCGGTAGTCGGGGGGGCAGAGGTCGAGCAGCCAGGCGACGGCCGTCCGCTCCCAGTCCGGGGCGCCAGGTGGCCGGACCTGCGGTGGCCACCCGGGCGGTACCGCACCGCGGTCGGTCACGACGCGGAGGCCCGGTCCGCGCGCGGGTCCGCCGCGCGGCGCCGGGCGGCCCGGCCGACCGGCCCGGTGCGGAACCGGTGCCGGCGGCGCAGCATCGCGGCCGGGTCGTCGAGCACGTCCTGCCACGCGAGCTCGGACGCGCCGACGAGGACGGCGTCGCCGCCGAGCTCGGGCGTCACGAGCGCGACCTGCTCGGCCGGGGCGGTGAGTGCCGCGGCGTCGAGCGAGGCCCGGACGACGTGCTCGGTCGCGGGGAAGAGCTCGCGGAGCAGGCCACCCATGATGACGAGGCGGGGGTTGACGATGTTGACGACGCTCGCCAGCCCGAGCCCGAGGTGGTGCGCGACGACGTCGAGCCCTGGGTCGCCCCCGGCGACGGCGGTCCGGACGCCGTGCACGAGCTCCTCGGTGCTCACCGGGCCGAGGCCGAGGGCCCGGGCGATCGCCGGCCCGCCGATCTCGGTCTCCCAGCAGCCCCGGGCGCCGCAGCGGCACGGCCGGCCCTCGGGGTGCACGAGGCATGTGGCCGAGCTCCCCGGCGTACCCGCCGGCCCCGACGAGCGGCACGCCGCCGACGATGAGGCCGCCGCCGACGCCGACGTCACCGGCGAGGAAGACGACGTCGTCGTAGCCGCGCGCGACGCCCCGGCAGGTGCTCGGCGAGCACGCCGAGGTCGGCGTCGTTGCCGACGTGTACGGGCAGACCGCCGAGCTCGTGCGAGAGCAGCTCGCCGAACGGCGCGTCGACCCAGCCGAGGTTCGGGGCGAACCGGACGCAGCCGTCGGAGTGCCGGATGACGCCGGGGACGGAGACGCCGAGGCCGACGACGCGGTCGCCGACGCAGGGGTCGGCGACGGACGATGTCGACGAGGCGCCGGATGAGCGCGGCGACCGCGGGCGGCCTCCCGTCGGGGATCCGGCGACGACGCCGGGCGAGAACCCGGCCGCCGAGCCCGACCAGGGCCACGACGACCCGGTCGACCCCGACGTCGGCGGCGAGCACCTGGACGGCCTCGTCCGCCGGCCGGACGACGATCGACGGCCGGCCCGCGCCGGGCTGCGAACCGGCGGGGCGCTCCTCGTGGACCGCGCCGAGCGTCACGAGCTCGGCGACGAGCGCGGCGATCGTGCTGCGGTTGAGCCCCATCCGGGCGGTGAGCTCGGCGCGGGTCAGCGGACCTGACAGGTGCAGGTGCTGCAGGAGGGTGCCGAGGTTGTGCCGGCGGACGTCCTCCTGGGTCCCGCCCTTGGCCGCCGCAGGCGCGCGCGACTTCGGGGGCATGCCTGCTCGCCCTCCTCGTGGGTGGACCCTGACGCCGACGCACCGGCCCCGGCGCCGCCCCGGAGGCGGCGCCGGGCGCCGGGCGCTAGCGCCCGCTCGCGGCGGCCTGTCGACGCGCGATCGCGTCGACGCTCGCGGCGAGCAGCAGGACGAGCGCGGTGACGACGAACTGGACGCCGGCGTTCTGCGTGACGAACGGCAGGCCGTTCGAGATGACTGCCGATGACGAGGCCGCCGATGACGGCGTCGATGATCCGGCCCTTGCCGCCGAACAGCGACGTGCCGCCGATGACGGCCGCGGCCACGGCACAGCAGCAGCGTCTGCGACCCACCGCGTCGTCGGGGACACCGAGTTGTCCCGCGAGGCGAGAGGATGCCGCCGATCGCCGCCATCGTCGAGCCGATGACGAAGCAGGCGATCTTGATGTTGGCGACGTTGATACCCGCACGGCGGGCCGCCTCGGCGTTGCCGCCGACGGCGTAGACGTGCCGCCCGAACGTCGTGCGGCCCAGCACGAACGTCAGCAGGATGACGGCGATGAGCGTCACCGGGGCGATGATCGGCACACCCTTGATCGAGTTGAGCACGGGGTTGACCGAGCGCTCCTGGTTGAGCAGGACGGTGGCGCCCCCGACGAGCACGGCGAGCCCGACCACCTTGGCCACCAGGACGCTCGTCGCCGCCGTCGGCAGCCCGACGGCCCGGCGACGGCGCATCTGGCCGAACGTGATGCAGCGCATAACCGCCGACGACGACGAGGAAGAGCACCCAGCCCAGGACGGGTGACAGGTTGTTGTTGTTGATCGCGAGGATCGTCTCGTCCCGGATCGCGATCGTGCCGCCCTCACCGATGACGATGCAGCAGCACACCCTGCAAGCCGAGGAAGTAGCGCGAGCGTCACGACGAACGACGGGATCCCGAGCCGGGCGACGAGCAGGCCGATCGACAGACCGATGACGGCGCCGGTGCGCGAGGCAGCGCGAGGACGGCGACGGGCCAGGCATAGCCCTTCTGGGTCATGACGACGCCCATGATCGCCGCCGAGGTGCCGGCGGTGTAGCCCGCCGACAGGTCGATCTCGCCCAGGAGCAGGACGAAGACCAGGCCCATCGCGATGAAGATGTACGCCGCGCTCTGGTTGAGCAGGTTGGCGCAGTTGAGCTTGGACGTGAACGCGTCCGCGGTGAGCGAGAAGAAGATCACCAGGACGATGAGCCCGAGGACGGCGGGCAGCGAGCCCGACGTCGCCGCCGCGCAGCTTCGCCACGTACTCCCGGAAGGCGGCGCCGAGGCCGCCGCTCGGACTCCGTCGTCTCCGGGGTCGGCGGTGTGCGGTCGTCGTCGTCACGCCGACGGCCTCCTTCGTCGGGTCGCCGTGGACGGCCGATCTCGCCGCTGCGGCCGGCGGTGATGAGCTCGACGATCTGGCCGTGGCTGACGTCGACGCGGCGGGCACCTGGGCGGCCATCTGGCCGAGGTAGAGGGCGGCGATGTAGTCGGCGACCTGCATGACGTCGTTCATGTTGTGCGAGATGAGGATGACCGCCAGCCCCGTGTCGGCGAGCCGGCGGACGAGCTTGAGCACCTGCTCGGTCTGGGCCACACCGAGGGCGGCGGTCGGCTCGTCGAGGATGACGAGCTTGCTGTTCCACAGCACGGCCCGGGCGATGGCGACCGTCTGCCGCTGGCCGCCGGACAGGCTCGGACACCTCCTGGCGCACCGACTTCAGCGTGCGCACCGACAGGCCCTCGAGGGTCTCGGCGGCCTTGCCGCTCCATCGTCGACCTCGTCGAGGATGATCCCGCTCTTGGCCTCGCGGCCGAGGAACATGTTCTGGACGACGTCGAGGTTGTCGCACAGCGCGAGGTCCTGGTAGACGACCTCGATCCCGAGCGCGTTGGCCTGCTTCGGGTTGTGCACCTCGACCGGCTCGCCCTCGAAGAGGTAGCGAGCCGGAGTCGAAGGCGTAGATGCCGGCGATGCCCTTGATCAGGGTGCGACTTCCCGGCGCCGTTGTCACCGACGAGGGCGGTGACCTTGCCCGGACCAGCACGTCGAGGTCGACGTCCTTGAGGACGTGGACGGCGCCGAAGCTCTTGTTGATCCCCCGCAGGCTCAGCAGCGGGGGCGTCGCTGCTCGGTCGTGCTG
The DNA here is from genome assembly GCA_963750565.1 of uncultured Actinomycetota bacterium. Classification (GTDB taxonomy): domain Bacteria; phylum Actinomycetota; class Actinomycetes; order Actinomycetales; family Kineosporiaceae; genus R-H-3. Next base: position 143,460 of record CAVVRA010000009.1, read on the forward strand.
CTCATGCTTCCTCGCGATCGACGTGCGGCGGCCGACTCAGGACGGGCCGCGACGGGCAGGCCGCGGCAGGTGCCGGGGGCCCGGGTCCCGAGGTAGTGGGCCCCGGACCCTCCGGCTGGCACTACCCGGCGATCAGGAGATGCCGTTCTCCGTGCAGGCCTTCTGCAGCTCAGCGCGTGGTGCAGATCTTCTCCTTGGTGGTGAAGCCGTCGGCGATGACGTCCTTCACGCTGTCGGCGTAGATCGCCCTGCGGCTCGAGCAGCACGGACGGGACGTCCTGGCTCGGTCGTCGTGTCCTTGACCTTGCCGTCGCGTCGGCGTCGGCACCGGCCTTGTCGCCCTTGATGAGCGCGATCGCGAGCGGCGGCGGCCGCGTCGGCCTCCTTCTTGACGGCCTTGTAGACGGTCACGCACTGGGTGCCGAGGAGCACGCGCTGCAGACCCTCGTCCGTCGCGTCCTGACCGGTCACCGGGACCTTGCCGGCGAGGCCGTTCTTCTGCGAGCACGGCGATGACCGCGCCGCCGAGCCCGTCGTTGGCGGCGGCGACACCCTGCGAACTTGCCCTTGTGTCTGGGTGAAGATCTGCTCGAAGATCGTGCCGGCCTTGCGTGTTGTCCCAGTCGGGCACCGACTGGTCGCCGACGATGGTGTAGCCCGGCGTCCTTGACGACGCCCGTCGTAGCCCTGCTTGAACAGCGTGGCGTTGTTGTCGGTCGGCGAGCCGTTGAGCGAGCACGACCTTGCCGGTCGTCGTCGCCGTTCGCCTGTCAGGCACTTGACCAGGCCGTCGCCGATGGCGCTCGCCGACCTCGACGTTGTCGAAGGAGACGTAGTACGTCGCGCCGCCGCCGAGGGTCAGCCGGTCGTAGTCGATGATCGGGATGCCCGCGGCGGTGGCCTTCTTGATGCACCGCGGCGCCGGTGTCGGAGTCGAGGTTGACGATCATGCAGGACCTTGACGCCTCTGGCTGATCATGCCGTCGCGCGATCGTCGCGAACTTCGTCTTGTCGCCACCGGCGTTCTGGATGTCGTACTGGACGCCGGCGGCGTCGAACGCCTCTGGAGCAGGTACGGGCGGTCAGCGGTCTCCCAGCGGGCCGACGAGGCCGAGTCGGGCAGGATGACGCCGACCTTGCCGGTCGCGGCCGCCGCGCTGCCCGAGGCGCTGGCGCCGCCCCGCGCGCTCGAGCTCCCACCACAGGCGGACGAGCGCCGACGCGCCCGCCGCAGCCCACGGCGATCAGACCAACCAAACGCTTGCGCATGCTCCGGTCCTTCCTGGGGCGGCCCGGCCCCAGATCGAGGGCCCGCGGTCGCGGGTCCCGAACAGTCCGCGGCCCCTCCAGCGGGCCGCGAAACATCAGCCCGGAACCGGCCGGGACGACGGGCCCGACAGGACGTCGGAGCCCGTGGAGCCGCGCGGTCCCGGATATGTTGTCGCCCGCAACTTATTCCGGCAGGGCGCGGCGCGGTCAGGGCTTTCCGGCCACCGAGCGGTCACTGCTTCGTAACGATTACGACTCGATGCCCGTGACCTGCGACAACCGCACGTCGCGCGGGGCCGTGGGCTCGGCTCCGGAACGTTCCTCGGCGATCAGCCTCGGACGAGCTGCCGCAGCACGTACTGCAGGATCCCGCCGTTGCGGTAGTAGTCCGCCTCGCCGGGGGTGTCGATCCGGACGACGGCGTCGAACTGCACGGTGCGCGCCGTCGCTCGGTGATCGCGGTGACCGCGACCGTGCGCGGCGTCGTCCCGTCGTTGAGCGCCGTCGACCCCGGTGATCGCGAACGTCTCCGCGCCCGTCGAGGCCGCAGCGAGCCGCCGACTCCCCCGCCGGGAACTGCAGCGGCAGCACGCCCATCCCGATGAGGTTCGAGCGGTGGATCCGCTCGTAGCGACTCCGCGATGACCGCCCGGACGCCCGAGCAGCGCGGTGCCCTTGGCCGCCCAGTCCCGGCTGGACCCGGAGCCGTACTCCTTGCCGGCGAGGATGACGAGCGGGACGCCCGCGGCGGCGTAGGCCTGCGCGGCGTCGTAGATCGTCGTCTGCTCGCCGCCCGCGAGTGAAGTTGCGGGTGAAGCCGCCCTCGACGCCGTCGAGCAGCTGGTTGCGCAGCCGGATGTTGGCGAACGTGCCGCGGATCATCACCTCGTGGTTGCCGCGGCGCGACCCGTAGGAGTTGAAGTCCTTGCGCTCGACGCCGTGCTCGGCGAGGTACCGGCCGGCCGGGCTGTCCGCCTTGATCGAGCCGGCCGGGCTGATGTGGTCGGTCGTCACCGAGTCACCGAGCATGGCGAGCACCCGGGCGCCGGCGATGTCGGTCACCGGCGTCGGCGTCCGTCGCCCATGCCCTCGAAGTACGGCGGCTTGCGGACGTAGGTCGAGTCGGCGTCCCAGGCGAAGGTGTCGCCGGTCGGCGTCGGCAGCGAGCTGCCAGCGCTCGTCGCCGGCGAAGACGTCGGCGTAGTCCCGTGGTGAACATGTCCTGGCTGATCGCCTCGGCGATCGACCGCGCTCGACCTCCGCCGGCGACGGCCAGATGTCGCGCAGGTAGACCGGCTCGCCGTCCGGCGTCGGTGCCGAGCGGCTCGGTCTCGACGTCGAAGTCCATCGTCCCGGCCAGCGCGTACGCGATGACCAGCGGCGGCGAGGCCAGGTAGTTCATCTTGACGTCGGGGTTGATCCGGCCCTCGAAGTTGCGGTTGCCGGACAGCACCGAGACGACCGCGAGGTCGTTCTCCTTGACGGCGGCGGAGACCTCCTCGGGCAGCGGCCCGGAGTTGCCGATGCAGGTCGTGCAGCCGTAGCCCGACGAGGTCGAAGCCCAGCTTCTCCAGGTAGGGGACGAGGCCGGCCTTCTCGTAGTAGTCCATGACGACCTTGCAGCCCGGGGCGAGCGTGGTCTTGACCCACGGCTTGACGCGTCAGGCCCTCGCTCGACGGCGTTCTTCGCCAGCAGCGCGGCGCCGATCATCACCGACGGGTTCGAGGTGTTCGTGCACGAGGTGATCGAGGCGATGACGACGGCGCCGTGGTCGACCTCGCATCGCCGGCCGTCGGCGAGGGTGACGGGAACCGACGTCGAGGCCCGGTCGGGCAGGGCTGCCCGCTCCGGGACGGCCGGTTCCTCGAACGTCGCGTGGTCGGCGGCCGCGGAACCGACGGCAGGGCTGTCGCTCGCGGGGAACGACTCGGCCGAGCCGCGTCGTCCTCGGGCTCGGTGATCGCCGGACCGGCGTAGTCCGCGAGCGCCGTCCGGAACGCCTGCTTGGCCCTCGACAGCGCGATCCGGTCCTGCGGGCGCTTCGGGCCGGCGATGCACGGGACGACGGTCGACAGGTCGAGCTCGAGGTACTCGGAGTAGCGCGGCCTCGCCGGCTCGGGTCGTGCCAGAGGCCCTGCTCCTTGCGCGTAGGCCTCGACGAGCGCGACCTGCTCGGCCGGCGCGGCCGGTGAGGCGCAGGTATCGCAGCGTCTCCTCGTCGATCGGGAAGATCGCGCACGTCGAGCCGAACTCGGGGCTCATGTTGCCGATCGTGGCGCGGTTGGCCAGCGGGACGGCGGCGACGCCCTCGCCGTAGAACTCGACGAACTTGCCGACGACGCCGTGCTTGCGCAGCATCTCGGTGATCGTGAGGACGACGTCGGTCGCGGTCGCGCCCGGCGGGATCTCGCCGGTGAGCTTGAAGCCGACGACCCGCGGGATGAGCATCGAGACCGGCTGGCCGAGCATCGCGGCCTCGGCCTCGATGCCGCCGACGCCCCAGCCGAGCACGCCGAGGCCGTTGACCATCGTGGTGTGCGAGTCGGTGCCGACGCAGGTGTCCGGGTAGGCCTGCACGCCGTCGCCGACCTGCCGGGTCATGACGACGCGGGCCAGGTACTCGATGTTGACCTGGTGCACGATGCCGGTGCCGGGCGGCACGACCTTGAACTCGTCGAACGCCGTCTGGCCCCAGCGCAGGAACTGGTAGCGCTCGCGGTTGCGCTCGTACTCGAGCTCGACGTTGCGCTCGACGGCGTCCGGCGCGGCCGAAGACGTCGGCGATCACCGAGTGGTCGATGACGAGCTCGGCGGGCGCCAGCGGGTTGATCCGCGCCGGGTCGCCGCCGAGGTCGGCGACGGCCTCGCGCATGGTGGCGAGGTCGACGACGCACGGGACGCCGGTGAAGTCCTGCATGATCACGCGGCGCCGGCGTGAACTGGATCTCGGTGTCCGGCTCGGCGTCCGGGTCCCAGGCCGCCGAGGGCGCGGATGTGGTCGGCGGTGATGTTGGCGCCGTCCTCGGTGCGCAGCAGGTTCTCCAGCAGCACCTTGAGGCTGAACGGCAGCCGCGCTGCGCCGTCGACCGCGTCGAGCCGGAAGATCTCGTACGTGGTGCCGCCGACCTCGAGGGTGCCGCGGGCGCCGAAGCTGTCCTTGCTCGCGTGCTCAACGCCTGGCTCCTTCGCTCACGTGGCGTCCGGTGGCCACCGCCGACGCCGCTGCCGGTGCTGCGGCCCATCCTGCCGCAGTCGCGGACGGCTCGACGCAGGCACCGAGCTCACGACCCCGGTCCGGGTCTTCTGCGGCGACCAACTATCTTGACATCAAGATATCATGCGTCGTCGTCCAGAGACCAGGGCCGCTCGCCGGTCAGGCCCGGACGAGCGTCGCGACGCACTCGACGTGGTGGGTCATCGGGAACAGGTCGAAGGCCCGCAGCCCGTCCAGCCGGTACCCAGCCGGCCGCGGCCGTCGCGACGTCGCGGGCCAGCGCCGCCGGGTCGCACGCGACGTAGACGACGACCCGGGGCCGCGGCCGCGAGCACCGCGTCGACGACCGCGCCGGCCCGCGCCCGTCCGCGGCGGGTCGAGGACGACGACGTCGGCGCCGGCGCGCGAGCGCCGGGTCCGCGGCCGCAGCCGGCGAGCGACGCGCTCGACCCGGCCGGTGACCAGCCGCACCTGCGGCAGGTCGTGCAGGTTGCGCCGGGCGTCCGCGGACGGCGCGCGCGTCGCCCTCGACGCCGAGCGACCGGCCCGGTCGGCCCCGACCCGCAGCGGCCAGCCCGGCGCGGAACAGCCCGACCCCGCAGTACAGGTCGAGCGCGCGCTCCCCGGGCCGCGGGCCGGCCGCGTCGAGCACGGCGTCGAGCAGGGTCTGCGCGCGCCCCGGGTGCACCTGCCAGAAGCCGCCGCCGGTCACCCGGAAGGTCGCGCGCGACGCCGTCCACGCGCACCCGCTCGGCGACCCACGCCCGGCCGCGGACCGCTGCAGCCGTCCGGACTCCGCGCGCCACGGGCTCCACCGCGAGCGGCGGCACGTCGACCCGCGGCGCCCCGTCGGGCCGCGCCGGCCCGTCCGGTCCGGCGCGCCGGACGGCTCCGACGGCTCGACGACGACGAGCCGCTCCACCGCACCGCCCGGCCGGCCCCGACGCCGCCGCGACGACCTCGACGGACGCCGTCCCGGCCAGCGGCGGCCGCCGACCCCGAGCGCGTCGACCTCCGGGTGCGCGATCGGGCAGTGCGTCGACGGGCACGACCGTCGTGCGAGCGGTGCGCGGCGCAGCCCCGGCCCGGCCGTCGGCGTCGACCGCGAACCGCACCCGGGTGCGCCAGCCGAGCCCGTCGCACGTCCCCGGGGACCGGCTCGACCGACCAGGTCGGCGATCGCGCCGACGCCGGCCGAGCCGGCGCAGCTGCTCGCGCACGACCGCGGCCTTGAGCCGGCGCTGCGCCGCGGACGTCGCACGTGCTGCCAGTCGCAGCCGCCGCAGCCGCGCCGGCGCCGTGCCGAGCGGGCACGCGGCCGCGCACCGACCCGGTCCGGCGACGGCCGTCGAGCACCTCGACCGCGTCGGCGCGCCAGAACCGGTCGCTCGCGCCGCGCCTCGGTGAGCCGCGCCACGACCCGCTCCCCGGGCAGCGCGTGCCGGACGAAGACCACCTGGCCCTCGTGCCGGGCCACGCAGTGGCCGCCGTGCGCGACCGGGCCGACGTCGAGCTCGACGAGGTCGCCGGCGGTCGCCGGCGCCCGCCACGGCTGCCCGGCTCGGCTCACCGACGGCGATCCGGTCCGCTCGTCCATGGTCAGTCGGTCGGCGGCGTCGCCGGCGCTCGCCGCCGACGACCTCGGTCTCGGTCCGGGCTGCGCCGGTGCCGACTCCGGCGCAGCAGCTGGCCGGGCCGCCTCGGGCTCGTCCTCGTCGCTCGAGGCCCTCGGACGACGCGAGCTGCCAGGGCACGCTCGCGACCATCGACGCCCGGGGTGAAGAGCAGCCGGGTCTTGCAGCCGCAGCGCGCTCTGGTTGTGCAGCATCTGCTCCCACCAGTGGCCGACGACGTACTCGGGGACGAAGACGACGACCAGGTCGCGCGGGCTCTCCCGGCGGATGCTCGCGCACGTAGTCGACGATCGGGCGGGTGATCTCGCGGTAGGGCGAGTCGAGCACCCTCAGCGGCACCGGGATGTCCCGCGCGTCCCACTCCTGCCTGCAGCCGCGCGGTCTCCTCGGGGTCGACGTCGACGGTGACCGCCTCGAGCACCGAGGGCCGGGACGCCCGGGCGTAGGCGAGCGCCCGCAGCGTCGGCTTGTGGATCTTGCGAGACCAGGACGATCGCGTGCACCCGGGACGGCAGCGCCCGGTCCTTCGTCTCCGCGCTCACCGCGAGCTCCTCGCGACACGCGACTCGTAGTGCCGCCGGATCGCCAGCATGAGCAGGAACAGCAGCGCCATCGCGAGCAGCGCGAGCTAGGCGCCGCGGGTGAACTTGGTGATCAGCACGATGACCAGGACGGCGCCGGTGATCGTCAGCGCCGATCGCGTTGATGACCCGCGAGCGCTGCATGTGCCGGCGCCTGCGCGGGGTCGGTCTCGGTGCGCAGCAGCCGGGTCCAGTGCCGGACCATGCCGATCTGGCTCAAGGTGAACGAGATGAAGACGCCGACGATGTAGAGCTGGATCAGCTTGGTGACCTCGGCGTCGAAGGCGACGATGAGCGCCGCCGCCGACCCGGCCGAGGATGATGATCCCGTTGCTGAAGGCCAGCCGGTCGCCGCGGGTGTGCAGCTGGCGCGGCAGCAGGTCGTCGCGGGCCAGGATCGAGCCGAGCACCGGGAAGCCGTTGAAGGCGGTGTTCGCGGCGAGCACGAGGATGAGCCCGGTGGTCGCGGCGACGAGGTAGAACGCCGAGCGGGAAGCCGCCGAACAGCGCCTTGGCGATCTGGCCGATGACGGGGTCCTGGACGTAGCGTGGTCCCGACCGGCTGGCCGTCGCGCAGCAGCTCGGTCGCCGGGTCCTCGGCGTACCGCACGCCGCATCTGCGTTGGCCAGCACGATGATGCCCATGAGCATCGTCACGGCGATGCCGCCGAGCATGGCCAGCGTGGTCGCCGCGTTCTTGCTCTTGGGCTCCTTGAACGCCGGGACGCCGTTGCTGATCGCCTCGACACCGGTCAGCGCCGCGCAGCCGGAGGAGAACGCCCGCAGCAGCAGGAAGCCCCAGGCGAGCCCGGCGAGGCCCTCGGAGAACTCGGCCGCCGGGGCGATCTCGCAGGTCCGGCGCTCTCGGCCAGCGGGAGGTCGCCCGAGGGCCAGCCGGACGAAGCCCGAACAGCGCCATCCCGATGATCGCGACCATGAAGGCGTAGGTCGGGATCGCGAACGCCGTCCCCGACTCCCGGACCCCGCGCAGGTTCATCGTCATGAGGACCAGGACGACGACGACCGCCGCGATCGCCTCGTGCCCGCGCAGCGCGGGGATCGCCGCGGCCGCGTACTGCGCCCCCGAGGACACCGACACCGCGACGGTCAGCACGTAGTCGACGAGCAGCGCGCTGGCGACGGTGAGCCCGGCCCGGACGCCCGAGGTTCGTCGTCGCGACCTCGTAGTCGCCGCCGCCGGAGGGGTAGGCGTGCACGTTCTGCCGGTACGACGGCGACGACGATGAGCATGACGAAGACCACGGCCAGCCCGATCCAGCGGCGAGGCCGCGTAGGCGGCCACGCCGGCGACGGCGAGGGTGAGGAAGATCTCGTCCGGCGCGTAGGCGACCGACGACAGCGCGTCGGAGGCGAAGACCGGCAGCGCGATGCGCTTGGGCAGCAGCGTCTCGCCCAGGCGCTCGCTGTGGACCGGCCGGCCGACGAGCAGCCGCTTGAGCGCGTCGGTGAACGACAGGCACGGCGGCCATCGTAGGCGCCGCACGCCGGTGCCGTGTAGCGTCGGCCTCGCGCAGGCGCCGCACCGCGCCGCGGCGCAGCCGCCGCACGGGTAGCGGAAGGCCGGTCAGCCGTGCACTTCGTGATCATGGGCTGCGGCCGGGCCGGGTCCACCCTCGCCCAGATGGTCGAGGACCGGGGCCACACCGTCGCCGTCGTCGACCAGAACCCGGACGCCTTCCGCCGGCTCGGGCGCGCACTTCGAGGGCCAGCGGGTGACCGGGCTCGGCTTCGACCGGGACACCCTGCTCGAGGCCGGGATCGAGCGACGCCTACGCCTTCGCCGCGGTGAGCAGCGGCGACAACTCCAACATCCTCGCCGCCCGGGTGGCCCGCGAGACGTTCGGCGTCGTCGAACGTCGTGGCCCGGATCTACGACCCCGGGCCGCGCCGAGGTCTACCAGCGGCTCGGCATCCCCACCGTCGCCACCGTGCGCTGGACCGCCGACCAGATGCTGCGCCGGCTGCTGCCCGTCGGCGCGGCGCCGGAGTACCGCGACGCCTCCGGCACGCTCGTCCTCGCCGAGGTGCAGGTGCACCTGGGCTGGGTCGGCCGCCGGATGGCCGCCCTGGAGCAGGCCAGCCGGCGCGCGGGTCGCCTTCCTCACCCGGCTCGGCGAGGGCATGCGTGCCCGGCCGCCGACACCGTCTACCAGGAGGGCGACCTCGTGCACGTGGTCGCTGCGGGAGGACGACGCTGCCCGCGCGTCGAGACGGTCCTCGCCGCCGCGCCCGCCGGGCGTGAGCACTGATGCGCGTCGTCATCGCCGGGGCCGGCAGCGTCGGCCGCTCGATCGCCCGCGAGCTGCTCGGCAACGGCCACGAGGTGCTGCTCGTCGACAAGGACCCGGCGGCGATCCGGGTGGCGAGCGTGCCCGGACGCCCAGTGGCTGCTCGCCGACGCCTGCGAGATCGCCTCCCTCGCCGAGGCCGGGCTCGCCGACTGCGACGTCGTCGTCGCCGCGACCGGCGACGACAAGGTCAACCTCGTCGTCTCGCTGCTGGCCAAGACCGAGTACGGCGTGCCGCGCACGGTCGCCCGGGTGAACAACCCGAAGAACGAGTGGATGTTCGACGAGGCCTGGGGGGTCGACGTCGCCGTCTCGACGCCGCGGCTGATGACCGCCCTCGTCGAGGAGGCCGTCTCCGTCGGCGACCTGGTGCGGATCTTCACGTTCCAGCAGGGCCACGCCAACATGGTCGAGCTGACCCTGCCCGCCGACTCGCCGGTCGCCGGCACCCGGGTCGGCGACATCGAGCTGGCCCGCCGGACACCGTGCTCGTCGGCATCATCCGGGCGGAGCGGCCGATCGCGCCGAGCCGGGACGACACGCTCGAGGCGCAACGACGAGCTGATGTTCGTGACCGTGCCCGAGAGCGAGGACGAGCTGCAGGCGCTGCTCAGCCCGCGGCCGGCTGACCGTCAGGCCTGGGACCGCGCGCGGCGCAGGTCCGGCTCGCCGTCGGCTCCGCCTGGCCCCGCGCTCGTCGCCGCCTGCTCAGCGGCGGTCGTCGTGCCGGCGGCTCCGCGCCTCCGGCCGGGCGACCGGCACCCGGCGGACGACGCAGCCAGGTCAGGCCAGACGGCGAGCGCGAACAGCGGCAGCCCGAGCACGCACGTTGACCAGCGCCGAGCGACGTGCGGCGCCGGTCGGCGAGGTAGAGCGGCACCTGCACCGCGAGCCGCAGGCCGAACAGCCCGACCCACAGCCAGGTGGCCATCGCTGGTAGGCGCGCATCCGGGCGGGCACCCGGCGCCAGTGCAGGCCCTCGCCGAGCGTGAACCCGAGGACGACGCCCGACGAGCGGCCACCGGACCAGCGACGAGACCGCGTAGGCGGCGCCGTAGGCCGACGTTCTTGAGGATGCGACGGCAGGAAGAAGTTCTGCGCCCGCCCGGTGCGCAGCGCGATGACCGCACCGAGCGCGACCCCGAGCAGGCCGGACGACGGCCTGGGTCAGCGGCTCGCCGGGCGACCAGCCGCCAGCCCGGCGAGGACGACGGACGGGCACGAGCGCGGCGACGACGGACGCGGCGCACGTCGCGGGTGATCGCCGTAGACGACCGAGAAGACGGTGACGGGCAGCACCGACTCGACCAGGCCCCGCGGACGCCGCCGATCGCCGCCTGCGAGCGAGAACTGCTCCGCGATGACCTGCCCGAGCCCGGCCCGCGTCGCCGGCGCCGCCGCAGCGCGGCCGGTGCCGCGGCGCCGGCCGACGTCGGCTCGGCGCTCCCCGGGGCGTCGCGCCTCAGTCATGCGTGCGGGCCACGAGCTCGTAGCGCGGGTTGAAGATCGACGCGCTCGCCGTCGGTCGTCGGTGACCATGCCGTGCACCCGCACCCGCCGCCCGGGCTCGATCCCGGCGATCTGCCGCCGGCCCAGCCAGACCAGGGACAGGCTGCCCGCTGCCGTCGTACAGCTCGGCCTCCAGCGCCGGGACCCCGGCCCGCGGCCGCAGCGTCACCGACCGCAGGGTGCCGCAGACCGTCGCCGGCCGCCGCAGCGCGAGCGTCGGCGATCGGCGTGCCGCCCAGCGCGGACGGCCCGCTCCTGCTCCTGCTCGGCGTGCACCTCGTGCTGGGGTGCGACGAGCCGGGACAGCGCCTGGCGCAACCGCGACCGCTGCTCGGACCCATGCCCATCAGGGTAGCGCTCAGGGTACGTCAGCTCAGGGTGAGTCAGCGTGGCCGGGTGCGACCGCCGCCGCGCGTCGTGTCGGGTCAGCGGATCTCGGTGATCTCCGGACCGCGCGCGAACGGGTCCAGCGACGCCCGCTGCGGCCCGCCTCGGCCTCCTCGCCGCTCGCCCGCGTCCGGCGTGCTCGGGCAGCCGCAGCGGCAGCAGCTCGCGCGGCGCCATCGCCTCGGCGCCCCGGACGACGACCGACGTCGCGGACGACGCGACTCGACGGGCTCGGCGCGCCTCCGGCTCGTGGACGGCCGCGCCGTGGAAGACCGCCCGCAGGAACCAGCGTGGCCCGTCGACGCCGGCGAAGCGGGCGGGCTGGTGACCGGTCCGCCCGTCCGGCGTCCGGACCGGGATGCGGGCGATGCAGCTCGCGCCCGAAGGGCCCGGGCACCTCGTCGGCGGTGCCGCCCTGGCGGGTGACGCCGGCGGCGATCTCGGCGCGGATCTCGTCCCAGATGCCCTCGCGTGCGCGGCGCGGCGAAGGCCTGCAGCTGGACCGCGGACCCCTCGAGCTGGACGGTCGCGGACGTCACGCGGCCGGTCGCCTCGTCGATCTCCAGGCGCAGCTCCATCCCGTCCCGGCCGCGCAGCCGGAGGGCGCCGAGGTCGACGTAGCCCTCGGTGGTCGGCCACCTCGGCTGACGTCCCAGGGGCCGTTCGACCGGTCGAAGCCGGCCGTGGCGGACTCCTCGGCGGCGCCGAGTCCTCCGCGCCGCGGGACTGCTCGTCGCCGCCGGGCTCCTCGTCGTCGGACGCGTCGGCCGCCATGTCCTCGGCAGCCTCGACGGCCTCGTCGGCCTCCTCGGCCTCCTCGGCCTCCTCGTGCCGGCGACGGCGGAACAGCGAGCTCACTCGACATCACCTCTCCCGGGGCCGTACCCCGCATCGACGCTGCTGAACCCCGGGCCGGACCCGACCTCGTCCACCGTCCCGCTCCCGGTCCCTCTCCCCGGGCGAAGCCGCCGGTGGAGCCGAAACCGCCGTCGCCGCGCACGCGACCCCGGCAGCCGGGTCGACCTCGACGAAGCGCGGCGCGCTCGACGCGCTGGACGACGAGCTGGGCGATCCGGTCGCCGCGGTGCAGGACGACCGGGGTCGTCGCGTCGGTGTTGAGCAGAGTGACACTGATCTCACCGCGGTAGCCGGCGTCGACCGTCCCCGGTGCGTTGACGACGGTGAGCCCGTGCCGGGCGGCGAGGCCGGAGCGCGGGTGCACGAACGCCGCGTACCCGTCCGGCAGGGCGATCGCCGTCCCGGTGGGCACGGTGCGCCGCTCACCGGGGGCGAGGGTCACGTCGCACCCGGGTCACCAGGTCCGCGCCGGCGTCCCCGGGGTGGGCGTACCCCGGGGCGGGCAGGTCGGGGTCGAGCCGGAGCAGGAGGACCTCGACGTCCCCCGCGTGCTGCCCGCCCTGACCGGTCACGAGGGGACACGGTATCCGCTCGCCGTGACGACGTCGGGGACGGCCCGGCGCGCGTCCCGCCGCGACGTCCGGCGGACCACGGGACGACGGGCGTGGAAGGCTGGTGCCCATGCCCAGCACGACCTCCGGCTACGCCGAGCGGCTCACGCCGGCGTGGTGGATCTGGCTCGTCGTCGTCGGCTTCGCCGGCTCGTTCGGCGTCGTCCTGTCCCGGGTGAACGGGGCGGCGGCGGTCGTGGCGAGCGTCGTCGTCCTCGTTCTCGTCGTCGCCGGGCTCGTCCTGACGACGCCCGCGGTCACGGTCGACCCCGAGGTCTTCGTGGCGGGCCGGGCCCGGGTCCCGGTCGGGTTCGTGTCCCGGGTCGAGCCGCTGGATGCCGAGGGGATGCGGGCCGCCCGCTCCGTCCAGCTCGACGCCCGTGCCTACCTGTGCCTGCGCGGCTGGGTCCCCCGCGGCGTCCGGGTGCACCTCGACGACCCGGACGACCCGACCCCCTACTGGCTCGTCTCGAGCCGGCGGCCGCAGGCGCTCGCCGGGGCGCTGGACGCGGCGCGGGCGGCGCACCGGCGCTGAGCCGGCGCGCCGGCTCGACCCCGGACGTGCGGACGCCCGGCGGTGCCCTGCGACACCGTCGGGCGTTGCGGTCCTCCCCGTCACCCCTCGCTGTGACCCCCGCCCCGGGGGCCGGACATCAGGCCGCGCACTCCTTGCAGATCGGCTGGCCGCCCACCTCCCTGGCCAGCTGGCTGCGGTGGTGCACGAGGAAGCAGCTGCGAGCAGGTGAACTCGTCGGCCTGCCGGGGAAGCACCCGGACCGACAGCTCCTCGTTGGACAGGTCCGCACCGGGGAGCTCGAACCCCTCGGCCGCCTCGATCTCGTCCTCGTCGACGGTGCTCGCGAGTCTTGTCGACACGCCGCGCCTTGAGCTCCTCGATCGAGTCCTCGTCAGAGCTCGTCGTCGGTCTTGCGCGGTGCGTCGTAGTCGGTCGCCATCTGGGTCACGCTCCGTGTGTTCTTGCGTTCTGCGTCGTGCTTCTCGCGTTCTGCAGATCGTGTTCGGTGGGTATCGTCGTCGATGCCGGCGGTGCGTCGGGTCGTCGATGCCTCGCGGTGAACGCGCGGCGGCGCCGTTTTGTGCCCCAGCGGCGCACGGATTCTGCACTACGCGGGCCGGGACCGCGAACCGGCTCACCGGTCGGCGTGGCGCGGCGTGTCGGACGGCGTGTCGCCACAGGTCGTCACCCCCTCCTCACGCATCGTCCGAATGATCCCTCGATCGTCCGCCGCGCGAGGGAACGTTCGCGTGGAGTACGTCTCACGTCCGCTCGGCAAGGGTTCCGGATGTGCGCGTCGTGACCTAAGGTCGGCGGATCATCGGGCCGCGCGACCCTCAGACGGCCGCACGAGCGGCCGCACGACGGGGAAGCCGCAGACCGGGAAGCCGCACACAGGGACCGAGGTGGACGTGACGCAGTTCGACGCGACGATCAACGACCGGATCTGCCAGACCCGCCGCGCGCTCGACGACGCGCGGACCGCGGGCGACGACTACCTCGCCGACGTCCACCTCGGCGAGCTCGAGTCGCTGGCCCGGATGGCCGCCGACCACGGAATCCACGTCGACGGTGTCCACGAGACCCTCGCCGCTCACGGCCTGACCACTCGCGGGACGCCGCTCGTCGTCGACCTCCGCGATCCCGTCTGACCGATCCGACGGCTACCGATCCGACGGCTACCGATCCGACAGCTACCGATCCGACAGCTGCCGCTGCGACAGCTGCCGCTGCGACAGCTGAGGTCGGGCGCCCGGTCGACGGCAGTCAGGCGTCCCCGCCGGGTGCGGGTTCGACGTCGCCGTCCGCCCCGAGCGTCTCCAGGGCCGCGGCGAGGACGTCGACGAGCGGCCGCGCGGCGGCGACGACCATCTCCTCCGCCGGCGGCCTGCCACCGATCCCCCGCACGACGCCTCCGGCCTCCTCGACGACGAGCCGGGCCGCGGCCATGTCCCAGGCGTGGAGGCCGCTCTCGAAGAAGGCGTCGAGGCGTCCGCTCGCGACCATGCACAGGTCGATCGCCGCGCAGCCGATCCGACGGATGTCACGCACCCGCGGCAGCAGGTCGGCAACGACCCGCGCCTGGGTCCGCCGCCGCTCGGCCACGTAGCCGAAGCCGGTGCCGATCAGGGCGCGATCCAGCGGCGGCGGCTCGGGGACGGCGAGCCGGCGCCCGTCGAGGAACGCGCCGAGGCCGCGGCCGGCCGTCCACGTCTCGCCGGAGACGGGGTTGTGCACGCACCCCGCGACCGGCGTCCACGCACCGTCGACCGTCGGCTCGCCGGTGACGGCGGCGACGCTCACCGCGTAGACACCGATCTCGTAGAGGTAGTTCACGGTGCCGTCGATCGGGTCGAACACCCAGGTCAGGCCGGTGCGCGCCGGGTTCGTGACCGGCCTCCTCGCCGAGCAGCCCGTCGTCCGGTCGCGCCGCCCCGAGGACCTCGCGGAGCAGGGTCTCCGCGCGCCGGTCCATCTCCGTGACGACGTCGGTCGGGCTCGACTTCGTCGCCGCGACGCCCAGGTCCCGCGGTCGCTCGGCGACCGTGACGACCCCCGCACGGCGGGCGGCGTGCTCGGCCAGGGCGAGGAGGGTCCGGACCTCGGCGGTCGCCACGGCGTCCACCGGGCTCGGTGCGCGGAAGTCGGTCACGCCCCCATCCTTCACCCCTGCGGCACGGCGACCGACCCGGACCGGACGCCCGGGGCGACCCAGTCCGCGCCGCACGCGGCGGGCTTGTCCGCCCGCAGGTTCCGGCAGCAGCCGACCGGGCAGACGACGTGCGAGGGCCCGAGGGCGCCGGTGGCGGGTCGACCCGGCTGCTCACCGCGGCGCTGCGCCGCCCGTTCGGCGAGCAGGTCGACGAGGGCGGTGACGAACCGCGGGTCGGTGCCGACGGTCGGGACCCGGACGAACGGCAGCCCGAGCCGCTTCGCCGTCTCGGCGGCCTCGGTGTCGAGGTCGAACACGACCTCCATGTGGTCGCAGACGAACCCGATCGGGACGACGACGACCCCGGTGACACGCTGGCCGGCGAGTGCCTCGAGGTGGTCGTTGACGTCCGGCTCGAGCCACGGCTGGGACGGCGGCCCGGAGCGCGAGCAGTAGACGAGGTCCCAGGCCGGGTCCCGGTGCCGCCGGTGCCGTCGCACCCGTCCCGGCCGTCCGCGAGCCCGGACATGACCGTCCCGGCGACGTCGAGGTGCTGGCGGACGTACCCGCCCGCGCCGACGGCCGACCCCTCGCCGGCGACGTCGTTCATCGCCACCGGCACCGAGTGCGTCACGAAGACGACGCGGGCGCGCCCGCGAGCCTGCTCGGGCAGCTGCGTGAGCCCTTCCCGCACCGCGTCGACGACGGGCGCGACGAACCCGGGGTGGTTGAAGTAGTGCCGGATCTTGTCGACCTCGAGCTCGCGGCCCTCGGCGGCGAGCTCCAGAACCGCGGCGGCGAGGTCCTCGCGGTACTGCCGGCACCCGGAGTAGCTGGAGTAGGCGCTCGTGACGACGACGACGACCGTGCGTGCGCCGGCCTCGTGCGCCTCCCGCAGGCTGTCCACGAGGTAGGGCGCCCAGTTGCGGTTGCCCCAGCACGAGCGGCAGCCGGATCCCCCGACCGTGCGAGCTCGGCGCGCAGGGCGGCCAGGAGCAGCCGGTTCTGGTCGTTGATCGGGCTGCGGCCGCCGAAGTGGAGGTAGTGCTCGGCGACCTCCTCGAGCCGCTCGCGGGGATGCCCCGGCCGCGGGTCACGTTCTCCAGGAACGGCATGACGTCGTCGGGGCCCTCGGGTCCGCCGAACGACAGCAGCAGGACGGCGTCGTAGGGGGTCAGGTCGTCGGGGGTCTCGGTCACGGACCGCATCCTCCCAAGACCGGCGCGCGACCGCGCGCGGGAGCCCGGCAGGCCAGACCCCCGCGATGGGCGGCACGGGAACGGGCCTGCATCGCATCGACGGCCGCCACGCCCGGCGCGGTGCTTCGGATCGTCGCCCGGGGGTGGCACAGTCGTGCACTGGACGAGTCTGGAGGTGGAGCATGCAGGACCTCACGCTCGTCGGCGTCCATGACGACGGCGAGCATCTGGTGCTCTCGGGGGCGGACGGCCAGAGGTTCCGCGTGCGGGTCGACGAGCCGCTGCGCGCGGCGGTGCGGCGGGACCGCGCCCGCCTGGGCCAGCTGCAGATCGAGATGGACGGCCGGATGCGGCCGCGGGACATCCAGGCCCGGATCCGGGCCGGCCGGACCGCCCGGGACGTCGCCGACGAGGCCGGGCTGCCGCTCGAGCAGGTCCGCCGCTTCGAGGGACCGGTGCTCGCCGAGCGCGAGTTCGTCGCCCGCCAGGCCCGCGGCGTCCGGGTGCGCCGGTCCGGCGCAGGCACCCAGCCGACCCTGGGCGAGCTCGTGAGCGAGCGGCTCGCCCGGCGCGAGGTCGAGGACGAGGCCGCGGTCTGGGACGCCTACCGCGGCGACGACGGCCAGTGGGTCGTCACGCTGTCCTTCCCCGCCGGCGGCCGGGGCCGGACCGGCTCGTGGACGTTCGACCCCCAGCTGCGGCACGTCGTCCCGCTCGACGACGAGGCGCGCTGGCTCACCGACGACGAGGCTCCCGACCCGACCGTCACCCCGGGGGCCCGCCGGCTCGCGCCGGTGCCCGACCCGCTGCGTCCCGCGCGCGTCGCCGGCCGGGACGTCGTCTACGACGTCGAGCCGGACGGCGCCGTCCGGCCGGCCGGGGATCTGCCCGACCTCGACGACGACCCGGTCCCGGTGCCGGCGCACGCGCCGGCGGCCGCCCCGGCGGCGTCGACCGTCGACCTGCTCGACACGCTGAGGGAGCGGCGCGGGCGACGGCAGCGGATCGCCGAGGAGGACGGCCAGCCGCCGGGCCACGACGCCGTCGAGGCGTTCCTCGCCCGGGCCGACGAGCTCGGCGAGCCGCCCGCGGCGCACCCGCCGCGGTCCCGCCCTGAGCTCGCCGCCGACGCGGAGGTGCTCCGGCTGCCGGACGCCGAGCCCATGGCCGACAACGCTGCCGCGACGCCGGAGCCCGAGCCGGCGCCGGCCGCGGCGCGGGTCGACGGGTCGGTCCGCGAGGAGCCGCTGCCGAAGGCTGCGGGCGCGTCCAACGAGCGTGGTGGCGCACGGAAGAGCCGGCGCGCGAGCGTCCCGAGCTGGGACGACATCGTCTTCGGCTCGCGCCGCGAGTAGGCCGCCTGGCCGAGCGCCGCCGACAGGTGCCTCCTACCTCCCCGTCCCGGGGGTCACGAGCAGCGGGACGAGCCCTTCGTGCGGCGTGCGCGCCCCGTGGAGGCCGAGCAGGCGGAGCATCTCGGGGCGCGCCGACCGGGAGTCGACGACGGCGACGTCCGCGCGGGCGGACGTCACGACGTCCCCGATCCGCGGCATCACCCGGTCGCTCACCGGCCCGAACCAGCCGGCGGCCACCGCCTCCTCGCGCAGCAGCACGCTCACGGCGTCCCCGAGTCGGCCGCGCCACGTCGCCGCGACGTCGGCGGCGGCGCCGGGCCGGCAGTACAGCTGGACGGCGCGCGGCTCGCCGCCGACATGCCGCACGCCCGCGGCGAGCTCGGCGTCGTGCGCGAGATCGACCCGATGCTCGAAGGGGACGTCGACCATGCCGTGGTCCGCCGTGACGAGGACGAGGGTGTCGGGGCCGACCCGGGCGACGAGGGCCCGGACGGCGGCGTCGACGGCCGACAGCTCCTCGCCCCACTCGAAGGACCCGCAGCCGTGGACATGGCCCGTCTTGTCGACCTCTCCCCAGTACAGGTACACGACGCAGCTCGGCCCGCGACGGCGCGCCCGGACAGCGGCGACGGTGGCGTCGACGCGGTCGTCGAGGCTCTCGGCGGCGACGAACCGGCCACCACGCAGGGCGGCCTCGGTGAGCCCGGACCCGTCGAAGTACCCGGGGCCGACCCGGACGACGTCGACGCCCGCCCGGGCGAGCTCCTCGAAGACGGTCGGCAACGGCTGCCAGCGGTGCGGGTCGACCTCCGGGTCCCAGGCGAGCTCGCTGAAGACGACGTCGCGGGCGGGGTCGAGGACGTCGAGACCGACGAGTCCGTGGAGGCCGGGCGGCCGGCCGGTGCCGATCATCGCCATGCTGGTCGCGGTCGTGCTCGGGAAGCCCGACGTCAGCGCGAGCGCCCCGGCGTCCCGGCGGAGCCGAGCGAGGAACGGGGCGTGCCCGCCGCGCTGGGCGAGCAGGAGGTCGCCCAACCCGTCGACGAGGACGACGACGACGTGGCGCGCGGGGGGCAGCGGGATCCGCGGGCCGGGCCGGTCGGCCGCGAGCGGGTCCTCGCTCGTGGCGCCGAGCCGGACGCCGACGGCCGCGGCCACGGCGGGCATGACGTCGGCGAGGGTCCCGGCGACCGGTGACGGGCCTCCGGCGGCGGTCGCGCTGGCTCCGGCGCGAGGGGTGACGTCGGCCGCGCCGGTCATGTCGGCCGCGCCGGTCATGTCGACGGGCCCGGACAGGTGCGCCGCAAGCACGGGCCCCCACGCGCTGGTGGAGCCGCCGGTCACCGACGGACGGTCGCGGCGGAGAGCGCGCGGGCGAACGCCACCGCCGACGTCACGGCTTCGGCGCCCTCCGCGTCGGCGGAGATCCGCACCGAGATGTCCTCGACGGTCGTCGTGCCGGTGTAGCCGTGGTCGGCGTCGCAGTCCGGGTCGCCGCAGGACGCGGGCTCGAGGTCGACCCGGGTCACCGACCCCCACCCGACGGTGAAGGTCAGCTCACGCGGCAGGGCGCCGGGCCGGTGCTTCTCGGGGTGGGGAACCGCGTGGCTGAGCACGACGGAGCGCACCGCGTGCAGCGGCACGGCCTCGGTCGAGGCGGATGCGTACGGCTCGGTGCTCAGGCTGTCCGGCTCATGGTCGTCGGCGTGCGCCACGACGAGCCGGGTCGGGGTGAGGACGAGGACCGTGACGTGCCGCCGGACCTCGTCGCGGTCGAACGTCGTCTCGGGGTACACGAGGTAGCCCCTGGCCTCCTCCCCCGCGACCGCGACGTCGAGGACGTCGCACACGACCGACGGGTAGTAGCCCGCCCGCTCGATCTCGGTCCGCAGCTGGCCGGGCAGCCCCGCCGCGGTGTCGCTCACCGGCGCCCCGTGTCCCTCACGCACGGGCCCATCCTCGCAGATCGGGCCCCGGCGGGAACCTGTGGCCCGCGGGCCGCGCGGCACCGGGCCGACCGGAACGGCGCAGCAACAGGACCCGGCGCGCCCTACAGTGGACCCGTGACCAGGTGCGCATCGACCCTCCCCACGCAGACGGCGTCGGTCCGAGTACGCGGCTGAGGCGCCCGAGGCCCTCGCGCCGGTGCCGACCGTACCGCCGTGGGCCGCACCGGCCGGACGACCCACCCGGGTCCGGCCACCGGACGCCGGACGACTCCCCGACCCCGCCGCGCGTATCCGTCACCCGGACCCGTTGCGGCCACCCGCAGCCGGAGACCGCCATGCCGCAGCACCCGAACCTCCCTGACCGACCCGCTCTCGACGGCCTCGAGACCCGCTGGTCCGCCCGGTGGGAGGCCGACGCGACGTACCGCTTCGACCGCACCCGCCCCCGGGCGGACGTGTACGCGATCGACACCCCACCGCCGACGGTGAGCGGGTCCCTCCACGTCGGCCACGTGTTCTCCTACACCCAGACCGACCTCGTCGCCCGGTACCGGCGGATGCGCGGCGCCGAGGTGTTCTACCCGATGGGCTGGGACGACAACGGGCTGCCGACCGAGCGCCGCGTGGAGAATTTCTTCGGCGTCCGGTGCGACCCGTCGCTGCCCAACGACCCGGACTTCACCCCACCGGAACGCCCTGGCCGGGACACGGTGCCCGTCTCCCGGCCGACCTTCGTCGACCTCTGCCTGCGCCTCACCGCCGAGGACGAGCGCGTCTTCGAGGAGCTGTGGCGCCGGCTGGGCCTGTCGGTGGACTGGTCGCAGACCTACACGACGATCGGCGAGCGGGCCCGCCGGGCGGCGCAACGCGCGTTCCTGCGGGCGCTGGCCCGCGGCGACGCCTACCAGGCCGAGGCGCCGACCCTCTGGGACACGACGTTCCGGACGGCTGTCGCGCAGGCCGAGCTCGAGGACCGCGAGCTGCCGGGCGTCTATCACCGGCTCCGGTTCGCCTCGGCGCCGGGCGGTCCTGAACCCGGTGCACCCGGGAGCGACCGTATCGAGGTGGACACGACCCGTCCGGAACTGCTGCCCGCGTGCGTCGCCGTCGTCGTGCACCCGGACGACGACCGGTATGCCCGCCACGTCGGCGGGCACGTGCGGACGCCGCTGTTCGGCGTCCGGGTCCCCGTCCTCGCGCACCCGCTCGCCGAGCCCCGCAAGGGCACCGGCGCGGCGATGGTGTGCACCTTCGGGGACGTCACCGACGTCACGTGGTGGCGCGACCTGCGGCTGCCGGTGCGCTCCGTCGTGACCCGGGAGGGCCGCATCGCGTCCGAGCCGCCCGACGGCGTGCCGGACGGCGAGGCGTGGCGGGCCGTGGCCGGCGCGACCCCGCACACCGCCCGCAGCCGCATCGCCGAGCTGCTCCGCGCCTCCGGCGACCTGCTCGGCGAACCGCGCCCCGTCACCCACCCGGTGAAGTTCTACGAGAAGGGCGACCGCCCGCTCGAGATCGTCACGAGCCGGCAGTGGTTCGTGCGGCTCCTCGACCGACGCGACGACCTGCTGCGCGCGGCCAGAGAGCTGCAGTGGGTGCCCGAGTCCATGCGCGCCCGGTACGAGGCGTGGGTCGGCGGCCTCACCGGCGACTGGCTCGTGAGCCGGCAGCGGTTCTTCGGCGTCCCGGTGCCGGTCTGGTACCCGCTCGGTCCCGACGGCGAGCCCGACCACGGCCGGCCGCTCGTGCCTGCCGAGGACCGGCTGCCCGTCGACCCCTCCGTCGACGTGCCCGCGGGGTACGACGCGGCCTGGCGGGACGTCCCCGGCGGCTTCACGGGCGACCCCGACGTCTTCGACACGTGGGCGACGTCCTCGCTGAGCCCGCAGATCGCCGGCGGCTGGGAGGACGACCCGGACCTGTTCGCCCGGGTCTTCCCGATGGCCCTGCGCCCGCAGGCGCACGAGATCATCCGCACCTGGCTCTTCTACAGCGTTCTCCGGTCGCGGGAGGAGCACGGGACGCTGCCGTGGCGGACCGCGCAGATCGCCGGCTGGGTGCTCGACCCGGACCGGAAGAAGATGTCGAAGTCGAGGGGGAACGCGACGACACCGCTGGGGATCCTCGACCGGTTCGGCGCGGACGCCGTCCGGTACTGGGCGGCCCGCGGCCGTCCGGGGACGGACACGACGTTCGACGAGGCGCAGATGAAGGTCGGCCGGCGGCTCGCGACGAAGCTTCTCAACGCGGGTCGGTTCGTCCTGCTCCGGCCGCCGCCGGACGGCGCCGAGGTCACCCGTCCGCTCGACCTCGCGATGCTCGCCCGGCTCGACGCCGTCGTCCGGGAGTCGACGGTGGCCTTCGAGGCGTACGACTACACCCGGGCGCTCGAGCGGACCGAGGCGTTCTTCTGGTCGTTCTGCGACGACCACCTCGAGCTCGTCAAGGGGCGGGTGTACGGCGCGGACCGCGACCCCGAGGGCGCCCGCTCGGCGGTCGCCGGGCTGCGGTCGGCCATGTCGGTGCTGCTGCGCCTCTTCGCGCCGTTCCTGCCGTATGCGACGGAGGAGGTGTGGTCGTGGTGGCAGGAGGGCTCGGTGCACCGCGCCCCGTGGCCGACCTCGCCGGTGGCTCCCCGCCTCGCCGAGGCCGACCCGGTCGTCGCCGAGGCGGCGGTCGACGTGCTCGTCGCCGTTCGGCGGGTCAAGAGCGAGGCGAAGCGGTCTGCGGCCGCCCCGGTGCGCCGGCTCGTCGTCCGGGACACCGCCGACCGGCTCGCAGCCCTGGGCCGGGCCGAGGGCGACGTCCTCGCCGCGGCCGCCGCGACCGAGGCCGAGCTGGTCATCGCGCAGGCACCGGCGTTCGCGGTCGAGGCCGTCCTCGCCGAGCCGGTGCCGCGGGTCTGAGCGAGCTCAGCCGACGGTGAGCTCCCGGACGCCGGCGTCGGTCCGGCCAGCGTCCGGGGCGAGCCGGATCGTCGCGCCGAGGACGGCGGCGCCGTGGCTCGGCAACGACGACGGGGTTGAGCTCGAGCTCGGCGATCTCGGGCAGGTCGTCGGCGAGGCAGGAGATCCGGGCGATGATGTCGTGGAGCGCGTCGACGTCCGCCTCCTGCGCGCCGCGGTGCCCGAAGAGCTTCGGCGCGGCCTGGACCGAGCGGACGAGGTCGGCCACGTCGACCTCGGTGAGCGGCGGGATCCGGTGCGCGTACGTCGCCGAGCAGCTCGCTGGCGTCGCCGGCGAGGCCGAACGACACGACGGGCCCGAAGAGCGGGTCCTCGACGGACCGGACGACGCAGGCCACACCGGTGGGCGCCATCGCCTGGACGACGAGGTCGGCACCGTCGAGCGGGCCGAGGGTGCTGCTTCATCCGGGAGACGTCCTCGGCGAGCTCCTCGGCGTCGCCGATGTCGAGCCGGACGCCGCCGAGGTCGATCCGGTGCCGCAGGTGCGGCGCGTTCGTCTTGAGCGCGACCGGGTAGCCGAGCCGTTCGGCGGCGCCGACGGCCTCCTCGGACGACGCGACGGGGACGGTCGGCCACAGCTGGACGCCGTAGTGCCCCAGCAGCGTCGCCGCCTGCTCCGCCGACAGCTCGACACCCTCGGGGTTCGCCGCGAGGACGAGCTCGACGAGCGCCTGGGCCGCGGCCGGGTCCCGGCCGGGCGGGTCGACCCGGGGGCCGGGGTCGCGCCGGCGCCACGCGCCGTACCGGGTCGCGGCGGCGAGCGCCCGGACCGCCTCCTCGGGCGTCGGGTAGGTCGGCACCACCCGGCCGGCGTCGAGCTGCTCGTGGATGCCGGTCATCCCGAGGAAGCACGCGACGACGGGGATGCTCGCCGCCGCCGCAGGCCTCGGCGAGCACCCGGGCGACCTCCGCGGCATGGGTCGCGACCGGCGGCATGAACGCTGTGACGACCGCGTCGACGTGCTCGTCGGCGAAGGCCGCCTGCAGCGCCGTCAGGAACTCCTCCGGGCCGGCGATCGTCGGCAGCGCGACGGGACCGTGGACGACGTCGAGCCCGCGGGCGACGCACGCGTCCGCGGCGAGGGCGGCGAGAGCCTCGCTGTTCGCGACGATCGCGACGCCGTCGCCCGCTCGGCAAGGGCTGGTGGAGGACGAGCTGGGCGACGTCGAACAGCTGGTGGACGTTCTCGACCCGGATGCACCCGCTCTGCCGCAGCAGCGCGTCGAAGGCCTGCTTCGGGGCCCGGCTCGGCCGGACGGCATGCCCGGGCGGGGCGCCGAACCCGGTGGTCCCGGACTTCACCACGATCGACCGGCTTGCGTCCGGGCGCAGCCGGCGGGCGATCCGGGAGAACTTGCGCGGGTTGCCGATGCTCTCGAGGTAGAGGCCGACGGCGTCGGTGCGGTCGTCCTCCTCCCAGTACTGCATGCAGTCGTTGCCGGAGACGTCGGCCCGGTTGCCGGCCGAGACGAACGTCGAGACCCCGAGGTTGCGTCGCAGCGCCTCGTCGAGGACGCGCCACCGACATCGCGCCGGACTGGCTGAACAGCCCGAGCCGGCCGGCCCGGGGCAGCTCGCTGCACCAGCGAGACGTTCAGCCGGACGTCGGCGTCGGCGTTGATGACGCCCCACGAGTTCGGACCGACGACGCGCATCCCGTTGGCCCGGGCCAGCTGCACGAGCGCCCGCTGCCGCTCCAGGCCTTCCGGCCCGGTCTCGGCGAAGCCGCCGGAGACGACGACGAGCCCGCGGACGCCGACGTCGGCGCAGTCCTCGACGACGTCGAGCACGGCGGCCGCGGGCACCGCGATGATTGCGAGGTCGACCGGCCGGGGAACGTCGGCGACCCGACGGTAGGCGGGGACGCCGAGCACGGCGTCCGCCTCGGGGTGGACGACGTGCAGCGCGCCCGGTGAAGTCCGCCGCGATGATGTCCCGCAGCAGCCGGTGGCCGATCGTGTCCTCGCGCCGGCTCGCGCCGACGAGCACGACCGAGCGCGGGTTGAGCAGCGCGTGCACGCGAGCGGGCCTCGGCACGGTGCTCGCGGGCCTCCATGACCGCCAGCGAGCTTCTCGGTCGGGTCGATGTCGAACTCGAGGGAGATGACGCCGTCGTCGTAGGCGTGCCTCACCTCGTAGCCGGCGTCCCGGAAGACCGACGATCATCTTGCGGTTCTGCGGCAGCACCTCGGCGACGAACCGGTGGACGCCGTTCTCCCGCGCGGCCGCCGCGAGGTGCTCGAGCAGCACCGACCCGAGGCCGCGGCCGTGGTGGGGGTCGCTGATGTTGAAGGCGACCTCGGCCGTCGGTGGCCGTCGATCCGGTCGTAGCGGCCGATGCCGATGATCTCGTCGCCGACGGTGCAGACGAACGCGACCCGGTCGACGTGGTCGACGTGGGTGAAGCGGTACAGGTCGCCGGTCGGACAGCCGCGGCATCGGCGCGAAGAAGCGCAGGTAGATCGACTCGGGTGACTGCGCGAGGTGGAAGCGCTGGAGCGCCTCGGCGTCGTCCGGCCGGATCGGGCGCATGTGGGCGGTGCCGCCGTCACGCAGGACGACGTCCGCCTCCCAGTGGGCGGGATAGCCCCCGCCGTTGTCCGGTCCGCCGCGGCGGGCGGCCGTGGCGGGGGTCGAGACCGGGCCGGTGCTCACGCCCCGAGACTACCGAGGCGGGATCTCTGGTCGCGCGGGCGAAAGGCTGCCAGGGTGACGATATGACCGACACCACGTCGACGACGGCGCACGCCACGGCCGCCGACGAGTTCCGGGCCGCACGCGACCTGCTCCTGCAGCTGCGGGAGGACCACGCGGAAGCGGTCTCCCGGTTCCGGTGGCCCCGCCCCGAGCGGTTCAACTGGGCCCGCGACCACCTCGACCGGCTCGCCGGCGATCCCGAGGTCGGCGTCCGGACGGCGCTCTGGATCGTCGACCCGGACGGCGGCGAGACGCGCCTGACGTTCGCCGACGTCGCCCGGCGGTCGGGCCGGGTCGCCGCGTGGCTCGCCGACCGCGGGGTGACCCGCGGTGACCGGGTGCTCCTCATGCTCGGCAACCAGGTGGAGCAGTGGGAGACGGTCGTCGCGTGCATCCGGCTCGGCGCCGTCGTCATCCCGGCGACGACGCTGCTCGCGCCCGCCGACCTGCGCGACCGGATCTCGCGCGGCAACGTCCGGCACGTCGTCGCCCGCAGCGAGGACACGGCGAAGTTCGAGGCGCTGCTCGGGGACTGGACGCCGATCGCGGTCGGGGTGCCGGTCGAGGGCTGGCTCGACTACGCCGACGCCGAGGGCTTCGACGATGCACCCGTGCCGCAGGCCGACACCGCGGCGTCCGACACGCTGCTGCTCTACTTCACGTCGGGCACGACGGCGTCCCCGAAGCTCGTCGAGCACACCCACGTCTCGTACCCGGTCGGGCACTTGTCGACGATGTACTGGATCGGGCTGAGGCCCGGCGACGTGCACCTCAACATCTCCTCGCCCGGGTGGGCGAAGCACGCGTGGAGCAACCTCTTCGCGCCGTGGAACGCCGAGGCGACGGTGCTCGTGGTGAACCAGCCCCGGTTCGCTGCGGCGCCGCTGCTCGCGACGATGGAACGTTGCGGCGTGACGACGTTCTGCGCGCCGCCGACCGTGTGGCGGATGCTCGTCCAGGCCGACCTCGCGGCGTGGCGGGGGCGGATCCCGCTGCGCGAGGTCGTCGGCGCGGGGGAGCCGCTCAACCCCGAGGTCATCGAGCAGGTCCGGACCGCCTGGGGGCGGACTGTCCGCGACGGCTTCGGGCAGACCGAGACGACGGCGCTGGTCGGCAACTCCCCAGGGCAGCCGGTCGTCCTCGGCTCGATGGGCCGGCCGCTGCCGGGCTACGAGGTCGTCCTCGTCGACCCGGTCTCGGGCGCCGAGCTCACCGCGCCCGGCGAGGAGGCTGAGATCTGCCTGCGGCTGGACTCCCCCGCGATCGGCCGCCCGCTCGGGCTCATGGTCGGCTACCGCGACGACGACGACCGGACGTCGGAGGCGATGCGCGGCGGGGTCTACCACACCGGC
The DNA here is from genome assembly GCA_963750565.1 of uncultured Actinomycetota bacterium. Taxonomy (GTDB): domain Bacteria; phylum Actinomycetota; class Actinomycetes; order Actinomycetales; family Kineosporiaceae; genus R-H-3. The sequence goes on from CAVVRA010000009.1 coordinate 170,022, forward strand.
GACGTCGCGAGGACCGACGCCGACGGCTACATCACCTACGTCGGGCGCGCGGACGACGTCTTCAAGGCCTCGGACTACCGGATCAGCCCGTTCGAGCTCGAGAGCGTCCTCATCGAGCACCCGGCCGTCGCCGAGGCCGCCGTCGTCCCGTCGCCGGACCCGCTGCGGCTCGCCGTCCCCAAGGCGTACGTCGTCCTTGCCGCCGGCTGGGAGCCGACAGCGCAGACCGCCGCCGACATCCTCGGCTACGCCCGCGAGCAGCTCGCCCCGTACAAGCGGATCCGCCGCCTGGAGTTCGCCGAGCTGCCCAAGACGATCTCGGGGAAGATCCGCCGGGTCGAGCTGCGCGGTACCGAGGAGGAGCGCCACCCCGGGGGCGAGAACCCCGCTGTCCGCGGCGAGACGGAGTTCTGGGAGGAGGACCTGCCCGGCCTCAAGGGCTGACCGCCGACCCATCCCCAAGATCTCGGCCGGGCAGCCGTTCTCCCCCACCTGCTGGGGGAGAACGGCTGCCCGACGTCGATCGACGGATGGTCGGGACCGAGCCGTCCACGGATCGCCTGGTCGTCCCACCGTCCACAGCCGGGGTCGCGGCAATCGCGACAACCCGTCCGTGGGCGGCAGCGTCGAGCCGTGGCGGTACAGGGGCCGCGGCCGGGCCGGGACGACGTCCCGGCCGCGGCGCGACGGCAGGCAGGGGTCTTCACGACGCGGCAGGCCCTCGAGGAGGGGTGGTCGCCACGGCAGGTCGAGCGCCGGGTCGAGCGCCGTCGCTGGCACCGGGTCGTCGGAGCCGTGCTCGCCGCTGCCCCCGGGCCGGTGTCCCCGCAGGCCCGGGCATGGGCCGTCCGGCTGCAGCGGCCGGAGGCGGTCGTCGTCCTGCGGACCGCGGCACTCCTCTGGCGGCTGCCCGTCGCCGACGACGGTCTCGCCCACGTCCGCGCCGGTCGCGGTGTCCGGGGACGGAGCCTGCGGCTCCAGACCGGACCGCTCGACGACACGGACGTCGTCACGTTCTCGGACGGGCTGCGGCTGACGGACCGCCGGCGGACCCTCCTCGACTGCCTCGCGCTGCTGCCGTTCGACGAAGCCCTCGACCTCTACGCCTGGGCGAGCACCCGCCGCCTCGTCGACCGGGCCGAGCTCGCCGCCGAGCTCCGGGCGCGGTTCGGCCGCCCCGGAGCCGGACAGCTGCGCCGGCTGCTGGCCGTCACTCGCGGCGGGGCGGTGAGCGCGGCCGAGGTTCGGCTGCACAGCATGCTCCGACGGGGCGGCATCACGGGCTGGCGGGCGGGCGTCTGCGTCGCCGACGCGGCGGGACCGATCGCCGTCGTCGACCTGCTCTTCGAGGAGGCGCGGCTCGTCGTCGAGGTCGACGGCGAGCGTGCCCACTCCGGCCGGGAGGCGTTCGTCCGCGACCGCAACCGACAGAACCGGCTCGTGAACGCCGGGTACCGCGTGCTCCGCTTCACGTGGTGGGACCTCACCAACCGTCCCCAGGCCGTCCTCGACGAGATCCGGACCGCCCTGCGCGGGTGACCCATGGTCGGCACGGTGCAGGGGCTTTCCCCCACGAGATGGGGGAAAGCCCCTGCACCGGCGAGATCACGAGCCGCCGGACACGATGGCGGCCCGGCGGCGCACGGACGACACCGCGAGGTTCAGGCAGACCCGGTGACAGCGCCGGCACGAACGGTCCCACCGGCCGCCGTGCGAGGTCGCGGGCGCGCGGCGCGCGTCCTCAGCGCTGCTGCTGCGCGCCCAGCTGCGCCCGCATGAGCTCGATGAGCTGCTCCAGCCCCCGCAGCGGCCGGACGAGGACGGCGAAGTCGACGATCCGGCCGTCGTCGTCCCAGCGGAGGAGGTCGACGCCGTGGACGTCGAGGCCGTCGAGGTGCGTGGTGAACTCCAGGGCCGCGGAGTCCGGTGCGTACAGCTTTCGGTAGTAGGTGAGGGTCGGCCCGAGGACGGCGAGCGCCGCCGTGAGATACGCGAGCGTGATCCTCTTCCCCACCTGCACTGCGTGAACGGCGGGCGACCGGAACACGACGTCTCGGGACGGCGTCCGGCGGGACACCCTGGTCCGGCGGCCTCGACGGTACGCGACGCCGTGCCGGGAAGCCCTCGTGACCACCCGTCCTCCCGCTCGTCGCCCCGGCCGCTACCGTGCCGGGGTCACGGCACGGGCGACGGCGGAGGCTGGTCGACATGGAACTGGCGGACGTGGTGCGGCGGCGGCGGATGGTCCGGGCGTACGACACCGAACGGCCGGTACCCCGGGACGCGCTGAGGCGGATGCTCGACGCGGCGGTCCGGGCGCCGAGCGCGGGGTTCAGCCAGGGCTGGGACTTCGTCGTGCTCACCGAGCCCGGCGACCGGGACCGGTTCTGGACGGCGACGACCGACCCGTCCGAGCCGGCCGACTCGTGGCTCGCCGGGATGCGGACCGCGCCTGCGCTGGTGCTGTGCCTGTCGGACCCGAACCGTTACCTCGACCGGTACGCCGAGCCGGACAAAGGGTGGACAGACCGGGACGTCGCCCGGTGGCCGGTGCCGTACTGGGACGTCGACACCGGGATGGCTGCGTTGCTCGTCCTGCTCACCGCCGTCGACGAAGGGCTCGGCGGGTGCTTCTTCGGGGTGCCCCCGCCGCGGCAGCCCGCCGTCCTCGAGGCGTTCGGCGCACCGGCGGACCGGCGTGTCGTGGGGGTCTGCAGCCTGGGCTACGCGGCGACCGACCGCCGCTCGCCGTCGCTGCGGCGCGGACGCCGTCCGGTCGACGAGGTGGCACACGACGGCCGGTTCGGAGTCTCGTTCGGCTGACGACGATCGCGCCCGCGCCGCCGATCTCCCTGGCCCGCGGGGGAGATCGGCAGCGCCGCGGTGATCACGGTCAGCGGTTCGGCGCGGAACCGACCTCGGGCTGCGCGAAGCTCGGCGTCCCGCAGGCACACGAGCAGCGCCGGGCAGACCGCCTCTCAGCGGCGGCGCGCCTGTGCGCAGACGCCGCAGTGCACGTGCATCCCGAGATGCTCGCACTCGGCGCCGCATCGCGTGCACGCGACGGTGCACGCCTCGAGGACGACCCGGAGGAGTCCGAGGTCGGGCGCGACCTGCCGGGACAGGACGGCGGCGGTGGCGCTGCAGAGATCGGCGCAGTCGAGGTTGCGCCAGATGCACGCGCGGAGCTCGGCGACCGTCTCCTGCCAGGCAGCCCGACAGGCCTACGGGACGCCGAGCGTGAGGTAGGCGAACCCGAGGACGCCGCGGTGTCCGCGCAGCCAGAACCGGCGGTGCTCGTCGACCCGCTCCCGCACGGCCAGGGCGTCCGGGTGGTCGGGCTGCGCGAGGAGCCACCGCTCGAAGCCGGCGCAGTAGCGGACTCGAAGTCGTCCCACTCGTCCTGGGACGCCTCGCACAGCGCGAGCACTCGGAACCCCGCGGCCATGGCGAGGTCGGCGAGGGCCGGCAGATCGGTCAGCTCGTCCTCACGCATCCCGAGGTCGAGCAGCGCCTGCGGCGGCGGGCGCCGCCAGAAGCCGTCTCCGACGAGCACCCGGCCGCCCGGGGTGACCCGCTCCCGGAGCGCGTGGAGCGCGGCCCCGCTACCGCCCCACGCGTGGGCGGACGCGATGCACAGGACGACATCCGCGACGTCGGTCACCGCCGTGGCGTCCCCGACGTCGAGCCGGACCCGGTCGGCGACGCCGCGGGCCCGGGCCGCCACCCGGCCACGGCCGACGACGTCCTCGTCGCCGTCGACCCCGACCCCCGTCGCGGTGGGTTCGCCCTCGAGCGCCCGCAGGAGGAGCTCTGCCCAGCCGCAGGCGAGGTCGAGCACGGTCGCCCCGCCGAGCGGGCCGAGCCCAGCGAGGAGCTGGGCGGCCCGCTCGTCGGACAGCGGCGCGTTGAACTCGAGGTAGGTGTAGCCGGACGGCGGGTGGGCGCTCACGGGGCGAGCCTTGCCGGACACCGCTCGACCCGCCAGCGGTTTTCCGGGTCGGCACCGGCGGTCCGGATCAGTGCCCGAGGACCGGGGGCGGCAACGGACGACGCCTCGAGGTAGCGGACCTTCCCGGCCCGGACGGCGTCGCGCAGCGCCACCCATCCTGCCCCTGCGCCCGACCGGACGGCGACGCTCAGGTACGCGCGAAGGCGTCGAGGGCGACGGTGCGCGCGGGTTTCGTCTGCGCCTGGACCAGGAGGAACATCGCCTCCCGCGCCTTGCGCTGTGCCGGGTTCGAGGCGGCCATCGACGCGCCCGCCCCCGCGACGACGAGCGCGGTCGTCGCGTCGACCATGAGCGCCTGGGCGCAGGCCCGCAGCCGGAGCCGGCGGCCCGTCTCGGCGTCCGGGTCGACGTCGTCGAGGAGGTGGTGCACCTCGGCCTTGACCTCGGCGAGCCGGGCCCCGATCCGGGCGGCGGCCTCGACGGCGGCCGGCTCGTCGCGGCGGCGCCCGAGGTCGGCGAGCAGGTCCAGGGCTGACTCGGCGACCCCGAACACCGCCGGGACCGGGTTGACCGTCGGCCGGGCATCGTGCCGGGCCCACGCCTCGGCGTCCTCGACGAGCAGGACGTCGTCCGGGGCGATCCGCAGCTCGTCGAGCCGCAGGGTGACGGTCGCGGCGGCCCGCAGCGCGGCGACGTCCATCGGCGCCGACGCGACGAGGCCGGGCCGCTCGCGGGCCGGGACGACACCGAAGACGACCCGCCCGTCGTCCGTCGCGCCACCGAGGAGCGCGACGTCGTTGAGACCCCAGCCGGTGTACCAGGGCGCGTCGCCGCGCAGCCGCCAGCCGGCGCCGTCCGCGACCGCCTCGACCGGGCGGGCCGGGCGCCGCCGCAGGTGGGAGAACGCGATCCCGGCGACGGCACGACCGGTCGCGAGCTCGCGGGCGAGGTCGTCCCGGCCGGCGGCGAGCGCCATCGGCGCGCACCCGTGGTGCTGGACCTGCACGAACCACGTCGCGAGGTCGGCCCCGGAGAGCACCTCCTGGACCCGCCGGACGACCGGCGGCGGTGCGCCGAGGCCGCCGACGGTCTCCGGGACCGCGACACCGAGCAGCCCCGCGGCGCCGATGGCGTCGAGGTGCGAGCGCGGGACCGTCGTCCGGTCGACCTCGGCCGCGGCGGGCGCGAGGAGCTCGGCGGCGAGTCGGCGGGCGGCGACGACGGCCCGGTGCGCGTCGACCGGATCGGCGGTCGAGCCCACGGTCGTGTCCACGGTCGGGTCGGCGGCACGGTCGGGAGCACGGTCGGGAGCACGGTCGGGCAGCGGGCCGGCGGGCGGGTCGGACGTCACCCGACGATCCTCGCAACGGCACACCGAGCCGTGCAGGCGGGTCGCTCCCCCGCCCCGGTGCGGGCTCGGGGGACAATGCCATCCGGACGCCGCCGCTTCCCCCACCCCGCGGGCGCCGTCTTCGGGCAGCACCAACGAGGAGACACACCCGGCCATGGCACGTCGGAGCAGTACGCCGCCGCCCCCGGAGGACTACACCGAGCGCATCGTCGACATCGACGTCGAGCAGGAGATGCAGGGGGCGTTCCTCGAGTACGCCTACTCCGTCATCTACTCGCGCGCGCTCCCGGACGCCCGGGACGGGATGAAGCCCGTCCAGCGCCGGATCCTCTTCACGATGGCCGAGATGGGTCTGCGGCCCGACCGGCCGCACGTGAAGTGCGGCCGCATCGTCGGCGACGTCATGGGAAAGCTCCACCCGCACGGCGACGGCGCGATCTACGACGCGCTCGTCCGTCTCGCGCAGGACTTCACGATGCGGGTCCCGCTCATCGACGGGCACGGAAACTTCGGCAGCCTGGACGACGGCCCGGCAGCCTACCGCTACTGCGTCACCGGTGATACGCGTGTCCGCCTCGCGGACGGCAGGTCACCCCGGATCGCGGACCTGGCCGCGCTCGCGCCGAACTCCGAGCGGGGACTCGACGTCGACGTGCTGGACCGGGACGGCAAGCCGGTACGGGCCTCGAAGATCTTCCACTCCGGGACCCATTCGACGATCGTCATGACCACCGTCGCAGGCAACCGGCTCCGAGGCAGCCACAACCACCCCGTGCTCTGCCTGGCACCGGTGGACGGTATCCCGCGGCTGGTCTGGAAGCGGCTCCACGAGATCTCAGTGGGTGACGTCGTCGCGCTCGCCCGCAACGCGGTCGCGACGGCCCTGCCCACACCTCAGGAGAGGAACCTCGGGGTCCTCACGGGAGCCTGGGCGTCTCAGGGCTGGGCCTCGGCCGACCGGGCGGGCTTCACGAGCACCGACCCCCAGTTGCTCGACCACGTCGTCGTCGCCTATGACGAGCTCGTCGGCGACCGCACGTACGTGAGCAAGCACGTCGCCAGAGGGTCCGGCAAGGACATCTGGGAGCTGGACATCCACACCATGGATGCCTTCACGACGAGCCCGCTCGGTGAGTTCATCGGCAAGCGAGCGGCTGACAAGCGGGTGCCCGAGATCGTCTGGCGCAGCGGGCCGGGCGTGAAGCGTGCCTTCCTCATGGCCGCGTTCGAGGGCGGCGGCAGCATCCAGGTGGCGCCGCACGACGCCGTCGCCGTCCAGTTCCACAGCCACAGCGAGGGTCTGATCCGCGACGTCCAGGAGCTCCTGCTCGAGTTCGGCGTCCACGCGCAGCGGGCGTTCTCTGCCGATCGCAGCGGGTACCGGCTCACCGTGTCGACCCGGCAGAACGTGCGGGCCTTCCTCGACAACGTGGGTTTCCTCACCCGCAAGCAGCGGCGGCTCCACGACCTCCTCGCGGCCCTACCGCCGACGATGCACCGGCTCAGCCAGGACAAGGCGCCGTTCGTCACGGAGTACCTGCGCACGGTCCTGCCGGAGATGCGCCGCGGAGGGCGTTCGTGGCTGAAGAACCACACCGTCGACCAGCACGAACGATGGGTCGTCGAGCGCCCGCTGATCCTTCACACGATCAAGCAGGACGACGTCCGGTCGGCGGTCGCCGCCGTCATGGACCCGGGTTACCGATATGTCGAGGTGGCGTCCGTCGAGGTCGCCGACCCTGCTCCCGTCTACTCACTCAAGGTGGCGTCCGAGGACCACTCGTTCCTCGCGGGCGGCTTCGTGAACCACAACACCGAGGCACGGATGGCGCCGCCCGCGCTGCTCATGACCGACGGGCTCGACGAGCAGGTCGTCGACCTCGTCCCGAACTACGACAGCCAGCTCACCCAGCCCGAGGTCCTCCCCGCGGCGTTTCCGAACCTCCTCGTGAACGGCTCGTCGGGGATCGCCGTCGGGATGGCGACGAACATGCCGCCGCACAACCTCGTGGAGGTCGTCGGGGCCGCGCGCCACCTCATCAGGAACCCGGACGCCACCCTCGACGACCTCATGAAGTTCGTCCCCGGCCCTGACCTGCCGACCGGCGGCAAGATCGTCGGGCTCGAGGGCATCCGGGAGGCGTACGCGACGGGCCGCGGCACGTTCCGCACCCGGGCGACCGCGCGGATCGAGAGCATCACCGCGCGCCGGCAGGGCATCGTCGTCACAGAGCTGCCCTACCTCGTCGGCCCGGAGAAGGTCATCGAGAAGGTCAGCGACCTCGTCCACGCCAAGAAGCTCCAGGGCATCAGCGCGATCGACGACCTACTCCGACCGGGAGAAGGGGCTGCGACTCGTTGTCGAGATCAAGTCCGGCTTCAACCCCGAGGCGGTCCTGGAGCGAGCTCTATCGGCTCACCCCGATGGAGGACTCCTTCGGCATCAACAACGTCGCGCTCGTCGAGGGCCAGCCGCGTACCCTCGGGCTCAAGGACCTCCTCGAGGTGTACGTCGGGCACCGGATCGACGTCGTCCGGCGGAGGTCGGAGTTCCGGCGGACGAAGCGGCAGGACCGGCTCCACCTCGTCGAGGGTCTGCTCGTCGCGATCCTCGACATCGACGAGGTCATCGCCGTCATCCGGGGCAGCGACGACACCGCCCAGGCCCGCGAGCGGCTCATGACGGTCTTCGACCTCACCCAGGTGCAGACCGAGTACATCCTCGAGATGCCGCTGCGCCGGCTCACGAAGTACTCCAGGATCGAGCTCGACCGGGAGCAGGCCGAGCTCGAGCGGGAGATCGCCGAGCTCACCGCGGTCCTCGAGGACGACGACCTGCTCCGCGGCGTCGTCTCCGACGAGCTCGCCGCTGTGGCCGCCGAGTTCGGCACCCCGCGGCGCACGGTCCTCCTGGAGTCGGCGGGGCAGCCGGTCACCGCGAGCCGGCGGGCGACGGCGGCGCTCGAGGTCGCCGACGACCCGTGCTGGGTGCTCCTGTCGTCGACCGGGCTGCTGGCGCGGACGGCGTCCGACGACCCGCTGCCCCCGGCAGACCCGTCGCACCGGGCCCATCACGACGTCGTCGTGAGCGCCGTCCGGGCGACCGCGCGCGGGGAGGTCGCGGCAGTGACGAGCCGGGGCCGGATGGTCCGGCTGCCGATCCTCGACATGCCGGCGTTGCCGCCGACGTCGACGAGCCCGTCGCTGTCCGGCGGCGCACCGGTGGCGGAGTTCCTCGCGCTGGAGAAGGGTGAGCGCCTGCTCGCGCTGTGCTCGCTGCGCGAGGACTCGACCGGTCTCGCGCTCGGGACGTCGCAAGGAGTCGTCAAGCGCGTCACGACGGACTACCCGTCGAACAAGGACGCGTGGGAGGTCATCTCGCTCAAGGACGGCGACGAGGTCGTCGGGGCGGTCGAGCTGCCGCACGCGGACTGCGACCTCGTCTTCGTTACCGACGACGCGCAGCTGCTCCGGTTCGGCGCGGACAGGGTCCGGCCGCAGGGCCGGGCCGCCGGCGGTATGGCCGGGATCAACCTTTCCGCCGGTGCCACGGTCGTCTTCTTCGGGGCCGTCGACCTGCGGATCCCGGACGGCGAGTGGGGCGCAGCCGTCGTGACCGTCGCCGGGTCGACGTCTGCCTTGCCCGGCACCCAGCCCGGGACCGCGAAGGTCACCCCGTACGCGGAGTTCCCGGTCAAGGGCCGCGGCAACGGGCGGCGTCCGCTGCCACCGGTTCCTCAAGGGCGAGGACACGCTCCTGCTCGCCTGGGCCGGCGCCGCTCCCCCGCTCGCGGCGGCCGGGAACGGGGTCGCCCTGTCGCTGCCCGCGCCGGACCCCCGCAGGGACGGCTCGGGGGCGCCGCTGCCGCAGCAGGTCGCCACGGTCGGCGGCCCGGTCGGCCGGGCCTGACCCGGCCAGCTGTCGGGATCCGTCAGACGCCGACGTCGCGCCGCTCGAAGAACGGGGCACGACATGCTCGGGGATCGCCTCGGGACGTGCGCCTGCCAGTCGCTCCTCGCGCCTCGCGGAGCCCGCGGTCCGCGCGAACCAGTCGATCGCGACGGCGTGGTACCCGGCCTCGGCGAGGACACGGTGGCACGGGTGGACCGCGGACGTCGGGCAGGACGACGACGGCGGCCCGGGGCTCCCGATGGGCACCGCCTCGTACCCGGCGAGAACCGTCCCGCCCGCGGCGGTCAGCCGCACCTCCGCCGTCCTGTCGAGGGTGCCGACGACCGGGCGGAGCGGGTGGCCGTGAGTCCGTCTCGTGGCAGGCACATACCCGCACGCCGTGCCGCGGGGCGGCCTCTGCCGGCTCGGCACGGCGCCGGCATCCGGCCGCCGCGTCAGGCGTCGATGCGCTCGCGGTCGAGGCGCGCGGCGCCGTCGACGATGAAGTCCTTGCGCGGGGCGACGTCGTTGCCCATGAGCAGCTCGAAGACGCGCTCGGCCGCCGCGGCGTCGGCCATCCGGACCCGGCGCAGGGTGCGGTGCCGCGGGTCCATCGTGGTCTCCGGCGAGCTGGTCGGCGTCCATCTCGCCGAGGCCCTTGTAGCGCTGCGGCGGCTCCTTGTACGCTGCGGCCGCGCTTGTCGAGCTGGCCGAGGGTCCGGTGCAGCTCGGCCTCGGAGTAGGTGTAGACGTACTCGTTCTTCTTGCCGCCGCCGGTTGACGACCTCGATCCGGTGCAGCGGCGGCACCGCGGCGTAGACCCGGCCGGCCTCGACCAGCGGGCGCATGTACCGGAAGAACAGCGTGAGCAGCAGGGTGCGGATGTGGGCGCCGTCGACGTCGGCGTCGGTCATGAGGATGACCTTGCCGTAGCGCGCCGCGGTCGAGGTCGAAGGTGCGGCCCGAGCCGGCCCCGATCACCTGGATGATCGAGGCGCACTCGGCGTTCTTGAGCATGTCCGCGACCGACGCCTTCTGGACGTTGAGGATCTTGCCGCGGATCGGCAGCAGCGCCTGGAACTCGCGAGTTGCGGGCCAGCTTGGCGGTGCCGAGCGCGGAGTCGCCCTCGACGATGAACAGCTCGGTGCGCTCGACGTCGTCGCTGCGGCAGTCGGCGAGCTTGGCCGGCAGCGACGAGGTCTCCAGCGCGTTCTTGCGCCGCTGAGTCTCCTTGTGCTGCGCGCGCGGTGACGCGCGTGCGCATCGCCGCGACGACCTTCTCCAGCAGCAGCGCGGCCTGCGCCTTCTCGCCGCGCTTGGTCGAGGTCGAGCAGCGCGGTGAGCTCCGGCTCGACGACCTGGGCGACGATGCCGCGGACGGCGGCGGTGCCCGAGCACCTCCTTGGTCTGGCCCTCGAACTGCGGCTCGGCGCAGGCGCACGGTGACGACGGCGGTGAGGCCCTCGAGGACGTCGTCCTTCTCGATCTTGTCGTCCTTGCCGACCTTGAGCCGGCGCGCGTTGTCCTCGACGACCTTGCCGGAAGGTCTTGACCAGCGCCTGCTCGAAGCCGGCCAGGTGGGTGCCGCCCTTGGGCGTGGCGATGATGTTGACGAAGGAGCGGACCTCGGTGTCGTAGCCGGTGCCCCAGCGCAGCGCGACGTCGACGTCGCAGTCGCGCTCGACCTCGGTCGGGGTCATGTGGCCGCGGTCGTCGAGCACCGGCACGGTCTCGCGTGAACGTGCCCGATGCCCTGGAGGCGCCAGATGTCGGTGACCGGCGGCGTCGGTGGCGAGGAACTCGACGAACTCGCCGATGCCGCCGTCGTGGTGGAAGACCTCCTCGACGCGGGCCGTCCTCGCCGGGCGTGCCCGGCAGCCGCGCTCGTCGCGGACGACGATGCGTCAGGCCCGGGGACGAGGTAGCTGGTCTGCCGGGCCCGGGTGACGAGCTCGTCGTAGGCGAACGCCGGCGTCCTTGAGGAAGATCTGCCGGTCGGCCCAGTAGCGGACCCGGGTGCCGGTGACGCCGCGCTTGCACCGATCCCGCCGACCCGCAGCTCGGACCGGTCGACGAACGGGGTGAACGCGGCGTCCGGGTCGCGGCCCGGCCGGCCGTCGGCGAAGACGCCCGGGCTCGCCGCGGCGGAAGCTCATCGCGTAGGTCTTGCCGCCGCGGTCGACCTCGACGTCGAGCCGCGCCGACAGCGCGTTGACGACGCAGGCGCCGACGCCGTGCAGGCCGCCGGAGGCGGTGTACGAGCCGCCGCCGAACTTGCCGCCGGCGTGCAGCTTGGTGAAGACGACCTCGACGCCGGACAGCCCGGTCTTCGGCTCGATGTCGACCGGGATGCCGCGGCCGTCGTCGTGGACCTCGACCGAGCCGTCGGCGTGCAGGATGACGTCGATGCGGTGGCAGTGGCCGGCCGAGCGCCTCGTCGACGGAGTTGTCGATGATCTCCCACAGGCAGTGCATGAGGCCGCGGGAGTCGGTCGAGCCGATGTACATGCCGGGGCGCTTGCGGACGGCCTCGAGGCCCTCGAGGACCGACAGGTGCCGCGCGGTGTAGTCGGAGGCCGCCGCCGCCCGGACTGCGGCCTGCGCGCGCGCACTGCGGTCGGTCGTCGGCTGCGCCACGGGTGCGGGCTCCTCGATGTCGTCGCGGTGGTGTCGACCTCGTTCGGGCGCTGACCGCCGGGCCGGGCGCCCGCGGCGTTCGTACGCCTGATCGAGGCTACCTCCGCCGGACGGCGCCCGGGGCGAGGCACGCCGGGCGTGCCGGCCGGACCTCCGACCGATGGCCCTCCTCACGGACGCCAGTCACCCAGGGTGACACCCCGGAAATCGGCGTCGCCCGCGAAACACCCGGGCGCGGGTGCAGGGGGGCTCCACAGGCGAGAGGGCGTGACGTCCGGTATGCACCGTGACGTCCGGCACAGTCCGCTTGTCGCGCAGCGCTACGCGCTCAGCGAACGGATGCGTGGGGGCTGACCGGGAACGGGTACGGCTGCTTCACTGTTGGAACAGGCGTCGTCGCTGACAGCGGCGGCGTCCGTGTCTCTACCGGGAACGAAGAGTCACTGTGCACCGTCCGTACCAGCGCACCACCCGGCACCAGCACCGACCGCTACTGATCCACCGCGGGCGACCGACAAGGACGTCGAGATCGACGACCGCACGCACCACCGGCACCACCGCATGCACCACCCCTGCGCCGGCACACCGCCTGGAGGAGGTCGCCCCGTGAACGCAACCCTCGCCCCCGCGCCGCTGACCGCTGTCGACCGCTGTGACCGTTGTGGAGCACGCGCCTACGTGCGCGTCCTGCTCCCCGGTGGTGGCGAGCTCCTCTTCTGTGCCCACCACGGCCGCGCCCACCAGGACGCGCTGCGGGCCAAGGCCGCCGAGATCCAGGACGAGTCCCACGCCCTCGCCTCGACGCCCGCCTCCGCTCCGGACGACGAGCGGTAGCCGCGCCGCGCGCTGACCGTCCCCGACCCGGCAACTCGGGTCCACGTCCCGCTGCCTCAGTTCCACCGATCCCAGTGCGGAGGCCCGGCTGACCGGCGTCACGCTGCTGTCGGGGCTGATGATCATCGTCGGCCTCGTCGGCATCGTCGTCCCGGTCCTGCCGGGCCTCCTGCTCGTGTGGGGCGGCGTCCTCGTGTGGGCGATCGCCGAGAACGACGCCATCGGCTGGACGGTCCTCGGCGTGGCGACCGCCCTTGCCGTACTCGGCAGCGTCGTGAAGTACCTCCTGCCCGGACGACACCTACGCGAGTCGGGCGTCCCGTGGACGACGCTGGCCCTCGGCGGACTGCTCGGCGTCGTCGGGTTCTTCGCCGTCCCCGTCGTCGGGATCGTCGTGGGCTTCGTCCTCGGGATCTTCCTCGCCGAGCTCGGCCGGCTCGGCCGCGACGCCGCCTGGCCGGCGACGAAGCGTGCCCTCGTCGCCGTCGGCTTCTCGATCCTCATCGAGCTCGCGACCGCGCTCCTCGTCACGGTCGCCTGGGTGGCCGGCATCCTCGTCGGCTGACCCGACCGCCCGGGCGCGTCCCCGTCAGGGCGTGACGACGCTCGGGGAGATGCCGCACGCCTCGAGAGCGCCCGCGACGAGCAGCACGAACACCGCGACGCCAGCCGCTCGTCGTTGCCGGCAGCGCGGCGATCATGTCGGCGGGCGACGCGACGAAGGGCGACGCAGCACACCGGAGCCCGCGCGACGACGAAGGACTGCCTGGGCGCCGCCGTCGTGCGTGCGGGATGTCTCCCCGCTCAGTCGAGGTAGTCGCGCAGGACCTGCGACCGGCTCGGGTGACGCAGCTTCGACATCGTCTTGGACTCGATCTGGCGGATCCGCTCGCGGGTGACGCCGTAGACCTTGCCGATCTCGTCGAGCGTCTTCGGCTGGCCGTCGGTCAGGCCGAAGCGCATCGAGACCACGCCCGCCTCGCGCTCGGAGAGCGTGTCGAGCACCGAGTGCAGCTGCTCCTGCAGGAGGGTGAAGCGACACGGCGTCGGCCGGGACGACCGCCTCGGAGTCCTCGATGAGGTCACCGAACTCGCTGTCGCCGTCCTCGCCGAGCGGGGTGTGCAGCGAGATCGGCTCGCGGCCGTACTTCTGGACCTCGATGACCTTCTCGGGGGTCATGTCGAGCTCCTTGGCGAGCTCCTCCGGCGTGGGCTCGCGGCCGAGGTCCTGGAGCATCTGCCGCTGCACGCGGGCGAGCTTGTTGATGACCTCGACCATGTGCACCGGGATGCGGATGGTGCGGGCCTGGTCGGCCATGGCGCGGGTGATCGCCTGCCGGATCCACCAGGTGGCGTAGGTCGAGAACTTGTAGCCCTTGGTGTAGTCGAACTTCTCGACCGCGCGGATCAGGCCGAGGTTGCCCTCCTGGATCAGGTCCAGGAAGAGCATGCCGCGGCCGGTGTAGCGCTTGGCCAGCGAGACGACGAGGCGCAGGTTGGCCTCGAGCAGGTGGTTCTTGGCGCGGCGGCCGTCCTCGGCGATCCACTCGCAGCTCGCGGCGGAGCTTCGGGTCGAGCTTCTCGCCGGAGTTGAGCTTCTCCTCGGCGAACAGGCCGGCCTCGATCCGCTTGGCGAGCTCGACCTCCTGCTCGGCGTTGAGCAGCGCGACCTTGCCGATCTGCTTGAGGTAGTCCTTGACCGGGTCGGCGGTGGCGCCGGCCGTCGCGACCTGCTGCGCGGGCGCGTCGTCGTCGTCGTCGGAGAGGACGAACGCGTCCTCCTCCTCGCTGCCTCGGCCTCGGTCGCCGCTCGCGCGTCGGCGGCCTCGCGCCTCGGCCTCCTCGGCTCGGCCTCGACGACCTCCGCGGTCGTCCTCGACCTCGACCTCCTCGATCGACGACCTCCTCGACCACGAGGTCCTCGACCACGATGTCCTCGACAGGGTCGACGAGGTCGGCGTCGAGCTCCTCGAGCGACCTCGACCTCCTCCTCGCCGTCGGGCGGCGCCGCACCTCGGCAGTCGCCCTCGGTGTCCGGCATGGCCGCGGCGGCCGTGGGCGGTCTTCGCGGCGCGGCTTCTTCGCGGCCTTCGCCGGCACCGCGGTCACCGTGGCCGACTCTGCGCGCAGCGGCCTTCGCGGCGCCCTTGGCCGGCCGGCTTCGCCGTCGCGGACGCCGACGCGGTGCGTCCGCGTGCTCGTCGCGGCGACGGCACGCCGGACCGACGGCCCGGCCGGTACGTCGACCGTGATCCCCGCGTCGTCGAGCGCGCGCAGGACGGCCTTCATCCGGGCCATCGGGACGTCCGCCTGCTCGCAGGCCGCCCGCACGGCGGCAGCGTCGACGCTGCCGCGCGTCGCTAGCCGAACCGCAGGAGCTCCTGCAGCGCAGGGTGGGTGAACTCGGACGGAAGAGGCCGGGAGGTCGGGACCGACGACACGGACAACCTTTCGTCGTGCGGGGCGAGGTGCACTGGTCGTGGAGATGCCCCTGCGCGGAACACAGGGTGTCAACGGCGGCGGCCACCAACTTGTGCCCGCTCGATGCCGGTCAACTGCTCATTGTTGCATGTCCAGGCCCGCGCGGTGGTCTCCGCCGGGCCGTTAGCCGGGACCCCCGGGCCTTCGCCTCCGCCTTCGCGGCCTTCTTGAACTCGCGGACCTTGAGCAGGCTCTCCCCGTCCACGACGTCGGCCACGGAGCGGTGGCTGCCCGGCGTGCCGTAGTCGCCCGCGGCCTCGCGCCAACCGGGCGGCCGGACGCCGAGCTGCTTACCGAGGAGGGCGACGAAGATCTTTGCCTTCTGGGTCGCCGAAGCCGGGCAGCGCCTCGAGCCGGGCACGCAGCTCGCGTCACCGGAGTCGGCACCGCGCCAGATCGCCGCGGCGTCGCCGTCGTAGGTGTCGACGACGTGGCGCGCGCAGCGCCTGGACGCGGCCCGCGAAGTTGCGGTGGTACCGGTGGACGGCGGGCGGGCCGGCCATGATCGCCTCGAACACCTCCGGGGACGCCGCGGCGACCGCCCCGGGTCGAGCCCGTCGGTCCCCATCCGGGAGGCGATGACGACCGGCCCGGAGAACGCCTTCTCCATCGGGATCTGCTGGTCCAGGAGCATCCCGACGAGCAGCGCGAACGGGTCGGTGCTCAGGAGCGCGTCGGCCGTGGGTCACCGCTGATCCGCAGATCCATGGGTCCTCCCGCGGGTCGGCCGATGCCGGCTCAGCCGTCGGCCTTGACGGCGAGCACGGGGCACGGGGCGTCGAGGAGGATCCGCTGCGCGTTCGACCCGAGGATCAGCTTGCCGACCGGACTCCGGCGGCGCAGACCGATGACGATGAAGTCGGCCTTGATCTCCTCCGCGACCGCGATGAGGTCCTCGGCCGGCTCGAGCCCGCGGACGAGCTGGCGCACCTCGTGGGAGATGCCCGCCGCGTCGAGCTCGCGGCGGACCTCGTCGAGCTCGGCCTCGTACTCCGCGGCCTCCTCGGCATCGAGGTCCTTGCCGCCCCGGTTGGAGTTGATGACGACGAGGTTGGTGCGACGGAGCCGGCACTCCGCGGCGGCGCGACGCAGGGCGGCGCGACCTTCCGCGGTCGGGACGTACCCCACGACGACCGCCATCTGGACCTCCTCAGAACCGGACCCCGCACGCCGCGCCGGGCGCCGGCACCCGGGGGCGCCGTCGACGGTGCGTGCCCGGCACGGTACCCGATCGTCCCGGGGTCGCAACGGGTCGGTTGGTCCCTGCACGGGACACCGGGGGACCGGCCGCCCGCCGACCGGGCGGGGCCGGCGTCGTCGGGCGGGGCGCGGGACGCTCCACCTACCGTGGTACCCGTGACGGAGCACGACGGCAACGGCTGGGTCGAGTGCCGGTGCGGGCGCCGGCACTGGGGGCTCCACGGCGCGGCCGGGCTCCTGCTGCTGCGGACCGCACCGCGCCGCTCAGGGACCGACGTGCTCCTCCAGCTGCGCGCGGCCTGGACACACGAGGGCGGGTCGTGGGGGCTGCCGGGGGGTGCCCGGGACAGTCACGAGGGTGTCGCCGAGGCTGCGCTGCGCGAGGCGTGGGAGGAGGCCGGCGTCCCGGCCGACGCCGTGGCCGTCGTCGGCACCCGGCTCGGGGTCGACCACGGCGACTGGCGGTACACGTACGTCGTCGGGCACGCCCCGGCGGACGTCCCCGTCTCGGCCCGGACCGGGGAGAGCGACGAGCTGCGCTGGGTCGGTCTCGACGACGTCCCCCGGCTGCCGCTGCACTCCGAGTTCGCGACGGCGTGGCCACTTCTCCGGGCTGCCCTGCCCGACAGCCTCGACGGACCCGTCCTCCCCCCGGACGCCGCTGGCGGCGGACGGGTCAGCGCCCCCCGCTGACGGGACCCGCGTTGACCGTGGCCCCTGCTGACCCGACCCCCGGCCAGCGACGCCGGCGGCCAGGAGTACCCGCGTCCCGCCGGTGCGTCACCACGAGGGGAGCGCTCCAGCCCCGCTCCGGTGGTCACTGACTGCCGGCCGGTTCAGCGCTCCGCGCGCACCGCGACGTCGGCCGGCTCTTCGAGCAGGCCGGCGGCGAGCTCGCCCACCGTGGCGGACTCGATGAGGAAGCCGTCGTGCCCGTACGGGCTGTGCAGCACCTGGAGCGGCCCCGCCCTGCGGACACCGGCCGCGATCTCCGCGTTGAGCTCGACCGGGTAGAGCCGGTCGCTGTCCAGCGCGACGACCGTCGTCCGCGCCGTGACCCGGGTCAACGCGGACGCCACCCCGCCCCGGCCCCGCCCGACGTCGTGCGCGTTCATCGCCTCGGTGAGCACGAGGTAGGAGTTCGCGTCGAACCGACCGACGAGCTTGTCGGCGTGGTGGTCGAGGTAGGACTCGACGGCGTACCGGCCGTCGCCGCCGAGCGGGTTCTCCCCGAGCTGGTGCGTGCGCCCGAACCGCAGGTTGATCTCGTTGCCCGACCGGTAGGTGACGTGGGCGATCCGGCGGGCGACCCCCAGGCCGACGTGCGGGCCCTCGCCCGGCTGCGCGTCGTAGTAGTCGCCGCCCGCGAAGTTCGGGTCGCTGCGGATCGCCGCGAGCTGCGGCGCGCACCAGGCGATCTGGTCCCCGGTCGCAGCAGCGCAGGTCGCGAGCGCGAGCAGCCGCTCGACCCTGGCCGGATGGCTCACCGCCCACTCGAGGGCGCGCATCCCGCCCATGGAGCCGCCCACGACGAGCGCCCAGCGGTCGATGCCGAGGTGGTCGGCCAGCGCGACCTCGGCGGCCACCTGGTCCCGTACCGTGACGAACGGGAACCGGCTGCCGTAGGGCCGCCCGTCCCGGTGCGTCCGACGACGGCCCGGTGGTGCCCTGGCACCCGCCGAGGACGTTCGGCGCGACGACGTACCAGCGTTCGGTGTCGATCGCCTGCCCCGGCCCGATGAGCCCGTCCCACCACCCCGGGGTGGCGTGGCCCGGTCCGGCAGGCCCGGTGACGTGGCTGTCACCGGTCAGCGCATGCAGCACGAGGACGGCGTTGTCGCGGGCCGGCGAGAGCTCCCCCCAGGTCTCGTGGGCGACCCGGACGCCGCTCGAGCCTGCCGCCCGCCTCCAGCGGCAGCGACCCGACGTCGGCGAACCGGCGCCGTCCGGGGTGGTCCCCCGCCCGCCACGCCCCCGTCACCGCAGGCGTGGCGGGCGCGGGCAGCTCCTGCGCGGCCACCATCAGTCGACCTTCGCCGCCCGGAAGCCGGCCTCGAGGTCGGCGAGGATGTCGTCGATGTGCTCGATGCCGACGACGAGCCGCACGAGACCCGGGGTGACCCCGGCGGCGAGCTGCTCGTCGGCCGTCAGCTGGCTGTGCGTCGTCGACGCCGGGTGGATCACGAGACTGCGCACGTCCCCGATGTTCGCGACATGGCTGTGCAGCTGGAGCGCGTTGACGAACCGCTTGCCCGGCCTCGACCCCGCCCTTGATCTCGAACGCGAGGACGGCGCCCGGGCCCTTCGGCGCGTACTTCTGGGCGGCGGCGTACCACGGGCTGGACTCGCAGGCCCGCGTAGGCGACGCTCTCGACCTCGTCCCGCGCCTCGCAGCCAGGCGGCGACCACCGTGGCGTTCGCGACGTGCCGCTCGATCCGCAGGCTGAGCGTCTCGAGGCCCTGGGCGAGGAGGAACGCGTTGAACGGCGAGATCGCCGGGCCGAGGTCGCGCAGCAGCTGGACCCGGGCCTTGAGGATGAACGAGAGGTTCACGCCGAAGGCGCCGCCGACACCGAGGTCGCGGGCGTAGACGAGGCCGTGGTAGCTCGGGTCCGGCTGGTTGTAGTTCGGGAACCGCTCCGGGTGCTGGCGCGTAGTCGAACGTCCCGGCGTCGACGATCACGCCGCCGATCGAGGTGCCGTGGCCGCCGAGGTACTTCGTCGTGGAGTGCACGACGACGTCGGCGCCCCACTCGAAGGGACGCACGAGGAACGGCGTCGCGACGGTGTTGTCGACGATGAGCGGCACCCCGGCCTCGTGCGCGACCGCGGCGACGCCCTCGATGTCGAGCAGGTCCTGCTTGGGGTTCGCGATCGTCTCGCCGAAGAAGGCCTTGGTGTTCGGCCGGACCGCGGCCCGCCACGAGTCGAGGTCGTCGGGGTCCTCGACGAACGACACCTCGATGCCGAGCTTGGGCAGCGTGTAGTGGAACAGGTTGTACGTGCCGCCGTAGAGGCTGGGGCTCGACACGATGTGGTCGCCGGTCTCGGCGACGTTGAGGATCGACGATCGTCTCGGCGGCCTGTCCGCTGGCGACGAGCAGCGCGCCGACGCCGCCCTCGAGGCTCGCGAGCCGCTGCTCGACGGCGTCCTGGGTCGGGTTCATGATCCGGGTGTAGATGTTGCCGAGCTCCTTGAGCGCGAACAGGTTCGCCGCGTGGTCGGTGTCCCGGAACACGTACGAGGTGGTCTGGTAGATCGGCAGGGCCCGGGCCCCGGTCGTCGGCATCGGGCGCCTGGCCGGCGTGGATCTGCCGGGTCTCGAAGGACCAGCCGTCGGTCATCGATGTCTCCTCGGGGTAGGGCGGAGCGGGGTGAAAGGAGCCGCGGTCCGCCGAGTTTCGGGGTGTCGTCGGGGTTATCGGGGTGTCGTCGGGGTCTGCGCGGGCCGTCCGTGGGGCCGGCACGACCGGCCCGCGGCAGCACCCTCCCGGCCCGCCCGCGACGGGACGCGCGGTCAGCCCGCGGATCCCGGCCGTCGGCGCGCGCCGGACCTGGTGGTCAGTGACACATTCGGCAGGTCATCGTGCGCTCCTCGGAACCGGGGCCCCGTGGGCCCGCGCTTGCCTCCGCCACCTCGGCGGTCAGCCTGGTCATCACCCGGGGCACCCCACCGCGGTTGGAGGGTTGCCGGCCAGCGAGCCGGGGCTTGGCGCTGGCGCTCATGACCTGGCCCGATCCTAGGCCACCGACCGCGTTGTGGACCACCCGTCTCACCATCCGACCGGCGGGCGGTCACCCGTCCGGCCGGTCGCCGACGGCGCCCTCACCCGTCCCTGACGGCTGTCCACGGCGGCGGGACGCCGGCCCCGAGTAGGGCCTCGACGAGCGCGCCGAGCCGGTGCCCGGGGTCCTCCTCGAGCGCGGCCGTCGCGAGGAGCCTGCCGCGGACGCCGTCCCCGGACCACCAGGCGATCCACGCGAGCATCGCGAGCGGGCCCGCCCGGTGCCCCTGGGGGGTGCGCCGCGCGACCGCGGCGAGGAGCCGGTTCCCGGCGTCGGCGAGCGCCTGCTCCGGGCCGGTGGCGAGGACGGCGGCGTCGTCCACCGTCGTCCGTCGGCCGGCCGCGAGGCCCACGGCGGCCGCGCGACCGCCGGGGACGAGCGCGTAGAGCAGCGCGTCGCGCACGTCGCGGTCAGCGGTGAGCGCCGTGAGGAGCTCCTGCGGCTGCGTCGGCTCCTGGGCATCTGCGTCGAGGTCTGCGCACCAGCGTTCGAGGACAGCCCGACGGCGCGCCCGACCAGGCCGCCCGGAGGGCGGCTCCAGAAGGGCCTCGCCGCACGCCGCCGCGGTCTCGGGGTCGACGTCCGCGACGAGCTCGTGCTCGCTGCCCCGGACGGTTCGGCCCTCGAGCACCATGGCGGCCGCGACCGGGCCGGTCGTGACCGCATCGAGCGGCGTCCCGGAGGCCGGGCAGCACCGCTGGTCGTCGCAGAGATAGGAGCGGAAGGCCTCCGGGCCGACGAGGGCGACGTCGACCACCTCGAGGCCGAGGTCGACCAGCGCCGGGAGGAGCCGCTCGACGAGCCCCCGGTGCGGCATCGAGCCATCCTCGCCGATGAGCGGCCCGGTGCCGGACGCATCCGAGACGACGTACACCGAGCACGCGTCGGCCCTGCCCCGGTCGAGGACCTCCGCGAGCGAACGGGCGGCCCGGCGCGCCTGCCGCGGGGGTGGCAGGTCCACCCGGGCGACGAGCCCGGCCCGCCGGCGCGCCCCGTCGAGACCGACGACGACGAGGCTCTCCCGCGGCCGGAAGCCCATGGCGAACCAGGAGTAGGCGATGACGTCGGCCGGCGCGGCCGCACTGATCAGGGTGGTCATGACGCCACCGTCGTGGATCAGGCAGGCGCTGGACGAGCGACCCTGGCCACCCTGTGGATGACGTGACGAACGCCGGAGCTGTGGACGGGTCGAGCCCGGACGGACGTCAGCCGCCGGACCTGACGGCGCTCAGCGGATGACCTCGCCGGCGACTGTGCGGGCCTGGTGGGACTCCCAGTCCAGGAACGCGTCGGCTTCGGCCAGGAGCGCGCCGACGACGAAAGCTGCGACGACCGCGTCGTCCCCGAGCCCGAGGAGCGGGACGAAGATCTCCGGCACGGCGTCGACGGGTGACAGGACGTAGACGAGCCCGAGCGCGGCGAGCGCCACCCGACCCTTGTCGAGGCCGGGGTAGCGGCCACCCAGGCCCTGCGCGACCATCCGCGGGATCGCCGAGAGCCGGGCGCCGAGCCCCGGGGCTCCCGGTCGCCGCGCACCGCGGATCGTCTGCCAGAACACCTTCAGCGCTGCCGCCCGCCGTACCGCCGCCATGCCGCCCCTCCAGTCGACCGTAGGCGCCGCGACGCGACACCCCACATTGACAACGGTGACCCAAGGGTGCGGTGTTCCGCCACCGGACGCGCCTCGCCGTCCGCCCCAGGCGACGTCCCGGAATCGAAGGTCCCGCATCGCGCGTCCCGGAGGTCGCATGTATCTGGCGGCCACCGGGACTGCTCTGGCCCGGCGGAGACGTCACGTGCAGGCAGGAGGGGCGGCCGCGCGGGACGGGCGTCTCCCGCCGGCGGCATGTGCACCACGGGGGTGCGCCAGCCGCCGGGGTCCCGTTGGGCGGTCCGCGGCGGGGGCCGAGGCGGACCGCCCGACGGGGCCCGCCCGACGGGGCCCGCCCCCGGGTGCCATCGTGGTCGGGTGAACGGACACGGCTCCCGCCCCGGCGGGCGAGGTGCCGACCGTGCCGAGCGTCCCGGCCGCGGCGGTCGCCGGGCCGCAGCGGGCTTCCTCGACCACGCCGTCCGGACCGTGACCCTCGCCGACGGCCGCGTCGCCTTCGTGCCGGACGGCGACGGCCGGCGCGGCTGGACGCTCCTCGTCGACGGGGTCCCGTGCAGTCACGTCGACCTCGACGACCCGCTGCGCCTCGACTTCGAGTACATGCGCTGGATCGGCGACGCCGTAGACCTCGTGCACCCCGCGGAGAGGCCGGTGCGCGCCGTCCACCTCGGCGGCGCCGGGTGCACGCTTCCGCGGTACGTCGAGGCGTCCCGACCCGGCTCCCGGCAGGTCGTCGTCGAGGTCGACGACGCCGTCATGGACGCCGCCCGTGACGCGCTCGGGCTGCGCTCGTCACGCGCTCTGCGGCTACGGGTCGGCGACGGCCGGGCCGTCCTCGCCGGACTCCCGGACGCGAGCCAGGACCTCGTCGTCCGCGACGCCTTCGACGGCCGGCGGGTGCCGCCGCACCTGACGACCGTCGAGTTCCTCCGGGACGTCCGGCGGGCCCTCGCGCCGGGCGGGGTGTACCTCGCGAACATCGCCGACACCCCACCGATGCGGCACGCACGCGCCGAGGCCGCGAGCGCCCTTGCTGCCTTCGCGCACGTCGTCCTCGCCGCCGAGCCGGGCCAGTTCCACGGCCGCCGGTACGGCAACGTCGTGCTCGCCGCGTCCGCCGCGCCGCTGCCGGTCGCCGCGCTGGCACGGCGCCTCGCGAGCGGCGCCGTCCGCGCCCGTCTGATCGCCGACGGCGAGGTCCGTGCGTTCGCCGCCGCCACCCGCCCGCTCGACGACCCACCCGCCGACCGCCCCACCCCGCGCTACTGCAGCGCGTACGCCCCCGAGAACCGGGCAGACGCGCTAGTAGGCGCGAGGGGCCGGCGGCGCGGATCCGGCGCAGCGGTCATCCGGGCAGCACGGCGACCGTCATGCCCGTCGGCGGTGCATCGCCCATGGCGGCGAGCGCCGCCGGGAGGTCGTCGAGCGCGACCCGGGTGGTCACGAGGTCGAGCGGTCGCAGCCGGCCCTGCGCGACGAGCCCGAGCATGCCGGAATAGGCGTGTGCGGCCATCCCGTGGCTGCCGAGCACCTCGAGCTCTCGGCCGATCACGAGGTGCATCGGCACGGGCGGCCAGCCGAGCACCGGGGGGAGCAGCCCGACCTGGACGTGCCGGCCGCGCCGGCGCAGCGACGCGATCGACGCCGCGCAGGTCTGTGGGCTGCCGAGGGCGTCGAGCGACACGTCCATCGCTGAGTTCGCGCGGTCCCTGACCTCGGCGGCGATCTCGGCGACGATCTCGGCCACCCGCTCGTCGTCCGACGGGTCCGGCGCGTCGACCCGGACGACGGCCTCCGCGCCGAGCGCGGTGGCGAGCGCGAGCGCCTCGCGCCGGACGTCCACGGCGACCACCCGGGCCCCCGCGACGGCCGCGACCATGACCGCGGACAGCCCCACGCCGCCGCAGCCGTGGACCGCGACCCACTCCCCGGGCCTGGCCCGGCCGACCTCGACGACGGCTCGGTACGCGGTCGCGAACCGGCAGCCGAGCGCCGCGGCGGCGGCGAGGTCGACCCCGTCCGGGACCGCGACGAGGTTGACCGCGGCGCGCTCGACGACGACCAGCTCGGCGAACGACCCCCACCGGTCGAAGCCCGGCTGGGTCTGCCGCTCGCAGACCTGGTGGTCACCGCGCCGGCATGTCGGGCAGGTCCCGCACGCATTGACGAACGGCGAGGTGACCCGGTCGCCGGGCGCCCAGCCCGTGACGTCCGGGCCGACCTCCTCGACGACGCCGGCGAACTCGTGACCGGGCACGTGCGGGAGCCGGACGTCGGGGTCGTGGCCGAGCCAGCCGTGCCAGTCGCTGCGGCACAGGCCGGTCGCGGCGACCCGGACGACGGCGCCGTCCGGCGGGCACACCGGGTCCGGGACGTCGGTCACCCGTGGGGTCGCCGCGAACGCCTCGACGAGGACGGCGCGCACGCGGGGCTACAGAGCCGCGAGCTCGTCGACGAGGTCGTCGAGCCCGAGCGACCCCTGGGAGAGCGCGGCCATGTGCCACGCCTTCGCGTCGAACGTCTCGCCGCGGGCCTCGTGCGCCGCCCGGGCCTGGGCCCGGCCCTCAAGCCAGGCCCGCTCGCCGAGCTTGTAGCTGATCGCCTGACCGGGCAGGCCGAGGTACCGGACGAGCTCGCTGTCGAGGAAGTCCGCGGGGCGGCCGCTGTTGAGCCCGAAGAACTCCCGGGCGGTCGCCGGAGTCCAGTGCTCGCCCGGCCTGAAGGGCACGGGGACGTCCTGGTCGGCCGCGGACGGGATCTCGAGCTCGAGGTGCATCCCGATGTCGATGATCACCCGGACGGCGCGCATCTGCTGCGCGTCGAGGTAGCCGAGCCGGCTGCCGGGGTCGGTGAGGTAGCCGAGCTCGTCCATGAGCCGCTCGGCATACAGCGCCCAGCCCTCGACGTTCGCGCCGACCGACCCGAGGCTCGTCTGGTACCGCGACAGCTGCGGGGCGACGAGCACCCACTGGGCGAGCTGGAGGTGGTGGCCGGGGACGCCCTCGTGGTACCAGGTGCTCACGAGCTGCCAGAGCGGGAAGCGGGTCTCCCCCATCGTCGGCAGCCAGGTTCGTCCCGGCCGGGAGAAGTCCATCCCGGGCCGGGTGTAGTACGGCGCCGCCGCGCTGCCCGGTGGTGCGATCACCGCCTCGACCGTCTTCACCGGGTCGGCGAGGTCGAAGTGGGTGCCGTCGAGGTCGGCGATCGCGGTGTCCATGAGGCGCTGCAGGTGCCGGCGCACCTCCTCGACGCCCTCGATCGCGGGTCCGTCGGTGTCGAGCCACGTCATCGCCTCGCGGACGCCCGCGCCCGGTAGCACCCGGTCCGCCTCGGCACGCATCTCGGCGTCGATCCGGGCGAACTCACCCCAGGCCCAGCGGTACGCCTCGTCGAGGTCGAGCTCCGAGCCGGTCCAGTACCGGGCGAACCTGCGGTACCGGTCGCGGCCGACCGGGTCACGGCCGCGGTCGGCGGCGGCTGGGGCGTACGTGTCGCGCAGCCAGTCGCGGAACTCGCCGACG
Organism: uncultured Actinomycetota bacterium; assembly: GCA_963750565.1. GTDB lineage: Bacteria > Actinomycetota > Actinomycetes > Actinomycetales > Kineosporiaceae > R-H-3. The sequence goes on from CAVVRA010000009.1 coordinate 195,290, forward strand.
CCGGCATCGGCGTCCGCGGCGGCCGCGTCGAGCTCGCCACGCAGCCCGTCGGGACCCCCTGCGACGAAGCGGGCGAAGAACGGCCCGGAATCCCCGGCCTCCCCGAGCCACTCCTCGAGCTGGCCGAGCACGGTGACGACCTGGCTCGGCCCGACGAGCAGACGCCGCGCGCGGCCGGCCTCCAGGGTGGCCCGGTACGAGGCCAGCGCGCCGCCGACCCGGCGCAGCCGCCGTCCGACCGTCGCCCACTGCTCGTCGTCCGTCGTCGGCATGAGGAGGAAGACCTGGCGCAGCGAGTGCAGCGGCGAGAACAGCGTGTTCAGGGAGCGCAACGACTCGCCGGCCTCTTCGAGCGCACCGGACGCCGTGAGCCGTTCGCGCAGGAGCCGGGCGCAGCGGCGCTCGCGCGGCTCGAGCCCGTCGAGGCCACCGGCGGCCGCCTCGGCGGTGTCGAGCACCGCGAGGGCCTCCCGGCGCGCGGCAGCCTCCGCCTCGATCCCCGCGGGAGAGTAGTCGGGCAGCTCGTCGGCGCCGTCGGGCAGCCCGAGGCTCGTGGCGAGCACGGGGTTGAGCTCGACCATCCGCCGGACGTAGCCGTCCGCCACTGCGCGGGGGGTCGGGCCTGGCCGGGCGATGGGCGTTGCGCTGGGGTCGGAAGGCACCGGCACATCCTGCCCGACGAGGCAAGGCGCGTTCGACGGTCCGCCGGGAGTCGCTTGCCGCGCGGACGGCGCGAGAGGAGACCATGCCCCGCATGAGGCTGCCCGGACCGCGACTGCCCGGAGTGATCCGTGCACGGCCGGTCACGGTCCTGGACGAGCCGCCCCGCGTGGAGTACCGGACGGGTCCACGGCTACCGACGTGCCTTCCTGCGGGCCGGCACCGGGCCGGCGCTGCTGCTCGTCCACGGGATCGGCGACTCGGCCGACACGTGGCGCGACCTCATCCCCGTTCTCGCCCGGGACCACTCGGTCATCGCCCCCGACCTCCTCGGCCACGGGCGCTCGGACACGCCCCGCGCCGACTACTCCGTGGCGGCCTACGCCAACGGGATGCGCGACCTGCTCGGCGTCCTCGGCGTGGAGCGGCAGCACAAGGTCGGGACGCGGTGATCGCCGAGCGTCTCAGCGCGATGATCGCGGATCACGCTGCGGCCCAAGGGATCGGCTCGTGAACGACGACCGCGACCTGAGGCGCGTCACCCAGGGGACTGCCACGCCGCGCTCGATGTCGAGGGCAAGGCCCGGAAACAGGTCCGCGACGCCGACGCCGCTCTCGTGAGGGTGTCCGAAGTGGACACCTGGGCCAAGTTGGTCGAGCGCAAGGGATCGAACCTGACCAGCGTGCTTCGGCAGGGGTTCATGGGCCAGATGCTCGGGTTCGGATACCGCGGTGACCCGACGACCCTGGACGCGCACACCTACCGGCTGTGTCTGATCTGAACGTCGGCGTGCAGCCGGTCTGAACGTCGGCGTGCAGCCGGCTCACGCTCACGCCCTGCTCGGCGAGGACGCGGTCACCGGGGGCACCGCCGGACGTCTGCTTGGGCGCCGGCACTCACCCCTCGACCTGGCGCCGGACGGGGACCGGCCGGACGACCCGCCGGTGCTCCGGGTGGTCCTGCCGGCGCAGATCGCGCCACCGACCGTCGTCGTCGACGACGGCCGCGCCCCTGTGCGGGCCTGGCCCGAGGCGGGCGGGGTCCTTGGGCCGGTCTGGGGCGGCTGAGCCGCTCCAGGGGCCGCCGAGCGGCTGCGGCGAGCCTCGCGGAGCCTCTCGACGTGGCGCCAGCGGGCCTCGGTGGCGTCCGCGGCGTCCTGCGCGGCGACGACGTCGGCATGGGTGATCGGCACGGACGGGGTCACGGGGTCCTCCCGGGCTCGGGGTCGGGGTCGGCGTAGAGCACGAACCAAGGCCGATCGGCGTCACCGAAGGTCGCGGCGCAGCCGTCTACGTGGTGGATCTCGGCCGTCCAAGGCTCCACCTCCGGCGCGTGATCGGGCCCGCGCCGGAGGCGGGCCGACCAAGCGACCGCCGGCGGTCCCGTCCGGCTGGACTGGGTCACCGGGCAGCGGCTGTCCTACTCGGTCGGGTTCACCCTCCCCGGCCCGTCGGAGGGAGTTCAGTCGATCGCGCTCGGTTGGTCCTTCCGCAGACCGATCGGCTTGCGTTGCTCGACGGCGAAGTACTGGTGGAGGAGCTGGATGGCAATCGAGCCCTCGCCGACCGCTGATGCAACGCGCTTCACCGAACCGTGCCGAACGTCGCCGGCGGCGAACACACCCGGCATGCTGGTCTCGAGGAGGAAGGGGATGCGATCGAACCGATGCGCGCTGCGCTGCGAGATTTCGCCCCCCGTGAGGATGAAGCCCCGCTCGTCCTGTTCGATGTCCGCCGGGAGCCACCCGGTGTACGGCTCGGCCCCGACCAGGATGAACAGCGCCTGCGCATCGACCGTCGTCTCGGACTTCGACGCCATGTCCCGCAGCACCAGGTGATCGAGCCGTCCGTCGCCGCCACCGCCCACCACCTCGCAGCCGAGACGGGTCTCGATCTTGTCGGTCGCCTCCACCTGACGGACGAGATAGTCGGACATCCCGTCTCGAAGCGAGCCCGCGCGGATCACGAGCGTGACGCTGCGGGCGTACTGCGCGAGATGCAGCGCGGACTGGCCGGCCGAGTTGGCACCACCGACGACGAAGACGTCGCGACCGACCAGAGCCGGGGCCTCGGATGTCGAACCGCCGTAGTACACGCCGGCCCCGTGCAGCGCCTCGAGGGACGGCACACCAAGCCGGCGGTAGCTCACGCCCATGGCCAGCACCACCGCTGAGGCCCGCACGCGGCCGCTGTCGCAGAGTCTCACGACGAGGTGGTCGTCCTCGCGGGCGATGTCGCTGACCGTCTGCATGAACGCGAAGTCCGCCCCGAAGACCCAGGCCTGGCTGTACGCGTTCTGGGCGAGCTGCCGACCGCTGATGCCCCGGGGGAACCCGAGGTAGTTGCGGATGAGCGAGCTCGAGGTCGCCTGACCCCCGATCCCACCTTTGTCGACGACGAGGCTGCTGAACCCCTCCGACGTGCCGTACACCGCTGCCGACAGACCCGCCGGTCCCGCGCCGACGATCACCACGTCGAAGTGCGCCTGATCAGGGTTGATGGGGCCGCCCGTGGACTGCGAGATCTCGAGGTTGGTCGGGTTCTCCAGGACCCTGCCGTCGGGGAACACGACGAGGGGGAGCTCGGCGCCGTCCCGGGCCTGGGCGACAAGCTCGCGACCTTCGGGGGAGTTGGTGAGGCAGAAGTGGTGTGAAACCGCGCACTGCTGGAGCGCCTCGCGCAGCTCGTAAGCGCGACCGGTCCAGGACTCGCCGACGACGTGGACCGTGTACGGCGCTGCCCGTTTGGCCTCGGCCCACTCGAGCAGCATCGTGGAGATCGTCTGGTGGAACTGCTCGTCGGGCGCCTGCGACGGCCGGAGCACGTAGTGGTCGAGCCGTCCGCGGGCGATGCCGTCGAAGATCGCTCGCCCGACCGTAGGCTCACCCCACCCGGCCAGCGGTATCAGCGCCGCGCGCTTCGCGTAGGGATGGAGGTCGTGCATGTCCTCGAGCAGGATGCCGCCGGGCTCGCCGGCGAGCCACTGGCTGGCGAGGACGAGGGCGACCTCGGTACGCGAGACGGCGAGGCCCTCGAGGCGCAAGCGCGCCTCGGCTGCTGACCGAACGCAGACAACCTCGTAGTGCCGCCCGTATCGGTCCTGCAGCTCGCTTTCGACGGCCGCCAGCGCGACGGGGTCTTGGTCGACGGCAAGCAGGACCGGCTGAGCCACGGCACGCACTCTAGTGGCCCGTCGCTTTTAACGTTCTGGGTATAGGTGGCGGAGTCGGGTGCGGGCGTCGCCGGTGGTGAAATGCCAGTGGACTTGCCGCTGGTCGGCGTTGACGGCGCTCTGCCCGGCGGCCAGTTCGGTGTTGAGGACGTCGAGGTCGTCGATCCGCCGGTCGAGGCATTTGGCGGGTCAGCGCGGACAGTTCGATCTCTGCGACGTTCAGCCAGGAGCCGTGCCTGGGGGTGTGGTGGATCTCCAGGCGCTGCGCGAGTGACCTGGCCTTGGCCGGCTCGAACGCCTCGTCCAGGGAGCCGATGGTGGGGGTGTTGAGGTTGTCCATCACCAGCAGCACGCGCTCGGCGTCGGGGTAGTCGACGGTGAGCAGGTGCTCGACCTCGTGCGTCCAGTCCACGCGGCTGCGCCGCCGTCTGGCCACCACCCGGCGCCGGCCGGCCAGTGGCTCGACCCACCCGAAGATCGAGCACGTGCCGTGGCGGACGTACTCCGAGTCCTGCCTGCGGTCCCGGCCCGGGGCGGCCGGGATCGGGTCCCGGGCATGCGCGAGGAGCTGGTAGGGCTTCTCGTCCATGCACACCCCGGCATACCGCTCCTGACCCAGTGGAGCGTGTAGTGAGCATCGAGTTCTTGTCCGGCGTGCCCGTCGGCGCTGTCCTTCTGTGGGTCTTGTGGAACCTCGCTGCGAGGGTCGAGAGCGTCCGCGTGGGACGGCGGTTCGAGATCCGGTTCCATCACGTCGGCAAGTCCTAGCAGGCGAGGCACCCTCCGGCGGCGGCTGCGGCGGCCGAGCATCATCCACGCGCTCCCTCACGCTGCGCCCCCGGCGGCCAGCGACGGTCTCGCCACAGCGAAGGGCTGCACGAGTTGTCCCTGCCCCGGGACCTGGACGAGGTGCGGGAGGCCGTGGCGCGCACCGGGGCGGCACTGCTGATCGCGGACCCGCTGACCTCCCGGCTGGCCGCGACCCTGGACACGTACAAGGACGCCGAGGTGCGGCAGGCCCGGGAGCCGCTGGCGCGGCTGGCGAACGAGGTCCGGCTGGCCGTCATCGGGATCATGCACCACAACAAAGGCGGGAGCGGTGACCCGCTGATCGCCGTCATGGCCTCGGCCGCGTTCACCGCGGTTGCCCGGTCGGTGCACCCGGTGGTGCAGAACCCCGAGGACGAGGGGGTGCGGGTCTTCGGCACCGTGAAAACAACCTCGGCCAGACCGCCCTGCCGTCGCTGTCGTTCCGGGTCGAGTCCTTCGAGGTGCCCACCGATGACGGGGTGGCCGAGACGGGGCGAGTCGTCTGGGGCCCGGAGATCACGGCGAGCATCGGGGACATGATGCGCCGGGCCGCCGGGAACGGGAGGCCGAGCACCGCGGCCGACGAGGCGCGGCTGGCTGTTCGATTTCATGATCGCTTCGGCCGCGAGGACGAGGCGTTCGGCCCGGGTCGGTGGGTCGAGTCGGCCCGGGTCAAGGACGCCGCGGAGAGGGAAGGTCCCAGGGAGAGGGCGCTGCGCGCCGCCCGAGGCGCCCTCGGGCTGGAGGTCTTCGAGGGCTAAGCGGCGCTGCTGGCCGAGGGCGCCGCCCGGAGCGCGCGCGCCGCCGGTCAGCCTCGCCCCTCCCGAGCCGGAGACCGACGGGTGGGCTGTCCCGCTGCCCGGGGCCTGCCTCCTGTGTGGCGCTGGCGCCGTCTCGGTCCCGGCTGCCCAGGTCGCTCGGCTCGGTGGCCGGGAGGCGGCGCGGTCGGCGACCTGGCGCCCGCTCACGACGTCGCCCCGGAGCCTCGGCGGGTCGCCGAGCCCGAGCCACGTCGCGGGCCAGGCCTGCCCGCCCTGCGCCGCCGCGCTGGACGACGCCGGGGCCGTCGAGGGGCCGTCGGGCCGAGCGCGATGGAGAACGCGCTGCGCGCGCACCTGCGCTCGGTGGGCCGCGTCGACGACGCGGAGCGGCTGGAGCGCGGGCCGGTCGAGGGCTGGTCGGGTGGGCGGTGGGCGCCTTCGGGACCAGCCGGGCGGGGCTGCCGCCGCTGGCCGCGAACGCCGATCCCTGGCAGCACGTGGTGCTGCCCGCCCGATGACCGATCCCGACGACGCCGCGGTGCGCGCGGCCTTGGACGCGCTGCGCGAGGCCGACCTGGCCCTGTTGGCCCGTCACGGGCTCGCCCCGGAGCCGCTCGCCGTCGAGCCGCTCGACGACGCGCTCGACGACGAGGACGCCGACGCGCACCTCGCCGAGGAGGTGCTCGCGGCGGCCCACCGGACGGCGACCTGACCCCGGACGTGACGCGGCAGCCACGACCGTGTGGGGTATCCGGCAGGACGGCGCGGGGGCGACCGCCCGCCGGCTCGACCGCCGGCGCAGCCGCGCCGTCAGGCGTCGCTGGACCGCTGCCAGAGGTTGATGCCCGAGTCCACGGCGTGCTGGTCGATCGCGGCGAGCTCCTCGTCGGTGAACGGAGGACCGTCGAGCGCGGCGAGGTTCGCCTCGAGCTGGCCCACGCTGCTCGCGCCGATGAGCACGCTCGTGACCCGCTCGTCGCGCAGCGCCCACGACAGCGCGAGCTGCGCGAGCGACTGGCCGCGGGAGGCCGCGATGTCGTTGAGCGCCCGGATGTGGGTGAGCGCCCGCTCGTCGAGCATCGACGGGTCGAGAGACTTGCCCTGCGCCGCGCGTGAGCCCACCGGGACGCCGCCCAGGTACCTGTCGGTGAGCATGCCCTGGGCGAGCGGGGAGAACGCGATGCAGCCGATGCCCTCCTCGCCGAGGACGTCGAGCAGCCCGCGCTCGATCCACCGGTTGAGCATCGAGTAGCTCGGCTGGTGGACGAGCAGCGGCGTGCCCATCGAGCGCAGGATGTTCGCGGCCTCGCGGGTGCGCTCCGGGGAGTACGACGAGATCCCGGCGTAGAGCGCGCGGCCCGACCGCACCGCGGTGTCGAGGGCGCCCATCGTCTCCTCGAGCGGCGTCTCCGGGTCGAAGCGATGGCTGTAGAAGATGTCGACGTCGTCGACGCCCATCCGCTTCAGGGACTGGTCGAGGCTTGCGAGGAGGTACTTGCGCGAGCCCCACTCGCCGTACGGGCCGGGCCACATGTCGTACCCGGCCTTCGTGGACAGGACGAGCTCGTCGCGGTGCGGCCGCAGGTCCTGGGCGTAGACCGTCCCGAAGTTCGCCTCCGCGCTGCCGTACGGCGGCCCGTAGTTGTTCGCGAGGTCGAAGTGCGTGACGCCGAGGTCGAACGCGCGGCGCAGGATCGCCCGCTGCGTCTCGAGCGGCTTGTCATCGCCGAAGTTGTGCCACAGCCCGAGCGACACGGCGGGGAGCATGAGGCCGCTGCGCCCGGTCCGGCGGTAGGTCATCGTGTCATAGCGGTCTGCAGCGGGGTCGTAGATCGGCGGCGTCGGCATGGCCGCACTCTTGCACGCACCGCTTGCGCCCACCACAGCGCCCGGCCAGGGTGGTGGGCCGCGACAGGAGGAGGACCCGATGGCCCCGGTTCCCCACGACGTCCGGGCCCGGCTCCACGAGCGGACGACGCAGCTCTGGGCGGCCGAGGGGGTGGTCGACCTCGGGATCGGCCAGCCGCAGGACGCGATCCTGCCCGTCGACGTGCTCTCCGCGGCGCTCGCCGCGACGGCCGCCGCCGGTCGGCCGCACCCGCTCCAGTACGGGATCGAGCCGGGCGACGGCGACCTCCGGGTCACCGTGAGCGACTATCTCGAGCCGCACTACGGCGTCTGCCCCGACCCGGACGCCGCGTTCGTGACGAACGGGAACTCCCAGGCGATCGACCTCGTCGTCGGCGCGCTGACCTCCCCTGGGGACGTCGTCCTCGTCGAGGACGCGACGTACTTCCTCGCGCTGGACATCCTGCGCAACCACCACGTCCGGGCAGAGCCGGTCGCGACGGACGACGACGGGCTCGTCCCTGACGCGCTGGAGCAGGCGCTGCGGGCGCACCGGCCGGCACTCGTGTACACGGTGCCCGCCTTCCACAACCCGACCGGCACGACGCTGCCGACCGACCGCCGGGAGCGGGTCGTCGCGCTCGCCGCCGAGTACGACGCGCTCGTGGTGGCCGACGAGGTCTACCACCTTCTCTCCTACGGCGGCACCACCATGCCGCCGCCGATGGCGGCGTGGGCGACGTCCGGCGTCGTGCTGTCCCTCGGGACGTTCTCGAAGATCCTCGCCCCGGGCCTACGTCTGGGCTGGGTGCACACCTCGCCGCCGCTCGCGGACCGACTCGCCGGGCGCGGTTTCGTCGTGAGCGGAGGCGGGCTCAACCCGCTCGTGTCGGCCGTCGTCGCGCGGGCCCTCGCCGACGGATCAGCGGCGGACTACCTCGAGTGGCTCCGCGGGCTGCTCGGCGGCCGGGTCGCGGCCATGGACGCGGCGCTGCGTCGGCACCTGCCCGACGACGTCCGCTGGGTGACTCCGACCGGCGGCTACTTCTTCTGGCTGCGGCTACCGGCCGACGTCGACCCGGTGGCGCTGCGGGCTGCGGCCCGCGCCGAAGGCGTCGACTTCCGCCCCGGTTCGCTGTTCTCCGTGACCGGCGGCAGGGGCGACCGGATCCGGCTGAGCTTCGCGTACTACCACGAGGAGACGCTCCGCACGGCGGTCGCGGCGCTCGGCCGGGCGTTCGTCGCCGTCCGGACCTGAGGTCTGGCGCACGGTCGCGCGGCGAGAATGACCACGATCGGCACGGGTGGGGAGACGACCTCGCCCCCCCGACGTGGATGGGTGGTTCCACTCCTCGACCGTCGAGAGCTGGCAGTCGCAGTTCCTCCAGCTCGGGTGGCAGGCGGCGGGTCCCGCGCTGCCGTTGTTCTCGGGCTCGCCGCAGTCCCGGGAGTCCGGCGAGCGCACGCATGGAGGCCCCGCTCGACCGGCCCCTTGCCGACCGCGGGATCGACCCGGAGTCGGTACCCGCGAGGTCAGCGCGTCGGTGTGACCGCCTTGACGAGGACGACGGCGCGCCGCCCCTCGCGCTCCGCACCGCTCACCTCGCGCCAGCCCAGATGGGCGTAGATCGCCCGGTTCTCGGTCATGAGCTCGTGCGTCATGAGGCGCATCGAGCCCAGCCCGGCCGCGACGGCACGCTCCTCGGCGAACGTGAGCAGCCGCCGTCCGAGCCCGGCGCCCTGGGCGTGCGGGGCTACGGCGACGTTGTCGACGTAGAGGTGGTTCGGCTCCTCGACGAGGACGACGAGGCCGAGCAGGTCGCCCGGCGCACCCGGCCCGTCGACGACCCACACGTGTCCCGCGTCGACCCGGGCCCGGTAGTCGTCGACCATGGGCAGGGGCGGCATCCCGATCCGCTCGACGTAGTGCCCGTATGCCGCGGCCACCAGCGCCTCGACGGCGGGCACGTCCTCGGGCCGGGCCGGGCGGACCTGGACATCGGACACGCCGCCAGGATCGCATCGGGCGATCCCAGGACTGCGCGGGAGGTTCGGTTGGTGGTGCCGGACAGGAACCGCGACCGGCGACGGGTGCGGGTCGCCGCGCTCGACGTCAACGAGACCATCTCCGACCTCACCCCGCTCGGCGCGCGGCTCGGCGCGGTCGGGGCCGACCCGGGCCTGCTCGAGGTCTGGTTCGCGTCCGTCCTCCGGGACGGTATCGCGCTCTCGCTGCACGGCGACTACGACACCGTCGGCGCACTCGGACGGACGTGCTCGCCGGGCTGCTCGCCGTCCGGGGGATCGCGGCGAGCACTAGGGTTGGACGAGCGCGGGCGGCGCGGCCCTGTCGCTGCGTCGCGCGCCGGACACTGGCGTCCACCGACCTGTCGTCGACCCACGGAGTGCCGTCGTCATGACCGTTCGCCGCGTCGCCCTGCTCACCGCGGGCGGCCTTGCCCCCTGCCTGTCCTCCGCCGTCGGCGGGCTCATCGAGCGCTACACGGCCGTGGCCCCGGACATCGAGATCATCGGATACCTCGACGGCTACGCCGGGTTGCTCGGCGGACGCCACCTCGTCGTGACCACCGAGATCCGCGAGAAGGCGCACCTGCTCCACCGTTTCGGCGGTAGCCCGATCGGCAACAGTCGGGTCAAGCTGACCAACGTCGCGGACTGCGTCGAGCGCGGTCTCGTGAAGGAGGGCCAGGACCCGCTGCACGTGGCCGCGGAGCAGCTCACGAAGGACGGTGTCGACGTCCTCCACACGATCGGTGGCGACGACACGAACACGACCGCGGCCGACCTCGCAGCGTACCTCCACGAGAACGGCTACGAGCTCACCGTCGTCGGGTTGCCCAAGACGATCGACAACGACGTCGTCCCGATCCGGCAGAGCCTCGGCGCCTGGACCGCCGCCGAGCAGGGCGCGATCTTCGCCCGGAACATCATCGCCGAGCACTCGTCGAACCCGCGGATGCTCATCGTCCACGAGGTCATGGGACGGCACTGCGGCTGGCTCACCGGCGCGACCGCCGTCGCGTACCGGGAGTGGCTCTCCCGCCAGGAGTTCGCCGGTTTCGGCAACGACCCGCGGCGCTGGGACGTCCACGCGCGTCTATGTCCCCGAGCTGTCGTTCGACATCGAGGCCGAGGCGAAGCGGCTCAAGGCCGTCATGGACGACATCGGCTGCGTGAACATCTTCCTCTCCGAGGGCGCAGGCGTCGAGACGATCGTCGAGGAGATGATCGCCCACGGCGAGGAGCCGCAGCGCGACGCGTTCGGCCACGTCAAGCTCGACACGATCAACCCGGGCGCGTGGTTCGCCAAGCAGTTCGCCGGGCTCGTCGGCGCCGAGAAGACGATGGTGCAGAAGAGCGGCTACTTCTCCCGGTCCGCCGCGCCGAACGACGCGGACCTCGCGCTCATCAAGCGCTGCACGGACTACGCCGTGGACGCCGCGCTGCGTGGCGAGAGCGGCGTCGTCGGTCAGGACGAGGAGGCCGGCGACGCGCTGCGCGCCGTCGAGTTCCCCCGGATCAAGGGCGGCAAGGCGTTCGACACGGCTGTCGCGTGGTTCACCGAGCTGCTCGTCGGGATCGGCCAGCCGAAGGGCGAGCGGCTCCACCCCGAGCACTAGACGGATAGCCTCCCGCCATGGGCGCACCCCTCCGGATCACGGCAACCTTCGAGCAGCGCGGCCCCGCCGGCGCGTTCCTGCTCACCGACGAGCAGGTCGCGACGCTGGGCGGCGGGCGGAAGGCCTTCCCCGTACGGCTCACCGTGAACAGCGGCACCTTTGCCCTTCGGCTGGCCCGGATGGGCGGGGAGAACATGATCGGTGTGCGCCGCGAGGTCCGGGAGGCGGCCGGGCTCGGCTACGGGGACGTCGTCGAGATCGAGGTCGCCGCCGAGGACGTCGAGCGGACGGTCGAGGTGCCGGCGGACCTCGCGGCCGCCCTCGCGGCCGACCCGGCGGTCGAGGCCTCCTTCGCCGCCCTGGCCTACTCGCACCGCAAGGAGTACGTCCGCTGGGTCACGGAGGCCAAGCGCGAGCAGACCCGGGCCGACCGGGTGGCCAGGACCGTCGAGCTGGTCCGCGATGGCCGGACCCGCTCCCGCTGACGGGCGCAGGCGCGCCGCGTCGGACGGGCACGGGTGTGAGCGCGGCCATGAGGTCGAGGAGCAGCACCCGGTCGACCTCGCCCGCGAGCGACCGGGTGACGGACGACGACCCGCTCGCGACGGCCCGTACCGCCGCCTCCGCGAGGCTCTCGCCGAGCTCGAGCCCGGCGCCGAGCCCGGCGGTGAACGCGTCCCCGGCGCCGATCGGGTTCACCTCGCTGACGGCCGGTGCCGCAACCCAGAACTCGCCGTCCGCGTCCGCGGCCGCGACGCCGTGCCGGCCGGCCGTGACGAGCGCGGCGCGAGCGCCCGCGGCACGTAGCGCCCGGGCGGCGTGCAGGGCGTCGGCCCGGACGCCTCCGGAGCCCGGCTCGACGGTCTCGACCCGGTCGGCGCCGCCCGCTCCGTCCCCGGCGAGCACGGCGATCACGGCCTGCGCCTCGGCGAGGTTCGGCGTCACGACGCCAGGGTGGTGCGGGAGCACCTCGACGAGAGCATCCCGGGCCGTGTCGACGACGCTGGTCACCCCGCGGGCGTGCGCGAGGTCGACGAGGTCTCCGTATAGGTCCTGGTGCCGCCCGGGCGGCAGGCTCCCGGACATGACGGCCACCCGGTGGCCGGGCAGCTCCTCCCCCACGGCGGACAGGAAGGCGCTGCGGTCGGGCTCGGCGAGCGCCGGCCCGGGTTCGTTGAGGACGGTCGCGCGCAGGTCGTCCTCGAGGATGATCGTCGCCGACCGGATCTCGCCACCGGTGACGACCCGGCGGACGTCGTGGCCCTCCCGGTCGAGCAGGTCGCCGACGTACCGGCCGAGGACGCCCGGCAGGTTGCCGACGAGGCGGGCGCGGACGCCGTGGACCTGCGCCGCGCGGCACACGTTGACCGCCTTGCCGCCGGCGGTGAGCTCGGCCGAGCGCGGCCGCTGGACGGCGCCCGGGGTGAGCCGGTCCATCCGCAGGGTGCGGTCCATGCACAGGTTGGCGCCGACGACGAGCACGGGTCCTCCTCCGCGCGACGGGTGCGTCCCCCGCGGCCGGCGGACGCGCCGGGGCGCCGAGCCGCCAGGCGCGGGGCAGCCGCAGTGGGTGCCGATCACCTTGTCAGATCACCACCGCGGTCCGGACAGGCGTGGACCGGGGGGCGGGTGTGTCGTGCGCCGGGCCCGGGGCGCGGGAGGGTGTCCCCTGCGCCGGCGGGCGGTCCGGTCGCGTCAGCAGCCGGCGCCGGGTCGGGTTCCTTCGCGAGTCCGGCGGGTGACGCGGGCGACGCGGGCTCCGAGCCGCATCACCTCGAGCCGGTCGCTCACCTGGAGGACCTGCGAGGTTGTGCGAGATGACGACGCGGGGCCGCTGTCGGGGACGCGGAGGATGAGCTCGAGCACCCTCTTGGTCTTGGACGACGCTGGTCTGGATGACGCCGAGCGCGGCGGTCGGCTCGTCCCTGAGGATGACGTTCATCGCGCCCACATCGCCGCGCGGGCGATGGCGACGGAGTGCTCCTGAGCAAGAACGACGCGACCGGGACCCGCAGGTCCTGCAGCGTGCCGACCCCGAGCTGGGCGAAGCCTCCGCGGTGCGGCGACGCTTCTGCGGGGCGTGCGGCTCACGGGGGCGGGGCCACGGTCACGTATTCGTGGTGCGACCGTGGCCGGTCCGCCGCCCGCCTCGGCGTCCGCGAGGCGCGGCGGCCACGGTCACCGCGGCGCCTCGGGAGCGTCGGTCGCGGGCGGGCGGCACAGCACCCCCCGGACGACGCCGCTCCCCGCGGCGGACAGGGTCCAGTCACCTGCGCACCACGGTACGAGTGCGGCGTCCCCCCGACGGACGGCGAGGCTCCCGCCGTCCGTCGTGTCGACGACGCCCCCGCCGTCGAGGACGAGCAGCACCGAGAACCCGGCCGGCACGTCGACGTCCGCGGCGCCGGCCTCGACGTGGTGGGCGCGGAAGTAGGGTTCGGCGTCCGCCGGCAGGGCCGCCGCGACCGGCGTCCGGAGACCTCCGCCGGCACCGATGAGGCTCTCCGCGGGGACGACATGCCGCTCGACGTCGGCGCCCGTCCACGGCGTCGGGTCGAGGGCCCACAGGGCGAGGTCGAAGCCGAGCCCGAGGTGGCCATCCCTGTCGCCGTCGACGGCGAACCCCTCCCACTCGAGGAGGATCGACAGGTCGGTCGGCTCCTGGACCTCGACGATGAACGCGCCTTCGCCGATGAAGTGCGGCGTGCCGGCCGGGACCAGGACGCCGTCGCCGGCGCGCACGGGCCGGGTCACGCAGAGGTCGACGAGCGCGGCGCTGTCATGCGCGGCGACGAGGGCCGCGACCTCGTCGTGCCCGACCGCACGGCGGAACCCGAGCCCGACGACGGCGCCGGGGTCGGCCTGGACGACTATCCACGCCTCGGTCTTGCCGTGGGCGAGCCCGAGGTGCTCGCGGGCGAACGCACGCGGCGGGTGAACGTGCACGGGCAGTCGCTGACCCGGGTCGAGGAGCTTGACAAGGATCTCGACGTTGTCGCCACCGTACCGCCGCACGTGGTCCTGGCCCAGCCACGCGACCGGGTCGGCGAGCACCCGCTCGCGCAGGAGGGAGCCGTCCGGCAGCCGGGACAGCCCCTGCTCCGGCTCGCCGAAACGGGTCGTGGCGCTCGCGATCCACTCCTCCGGCCGCATCGGGCCGCCCGGGCCGCCGCGCAGCGAACCGATCCGGTCGCCCCCTCGGTAGAAGTGGTCGAACTGGTTCGGGGGCAGCAGCAACGGCGCGGGACGCATCGTGGTCCTCTCGGCGGCAGGCAGGTCGGGAGAAGGATTGCACCGCTGCCGCGAGGAAGGGCAGCCCGACCCGGCACGCCAACCGTCAGGCCGCGGCGTCCGCCGGAACCGGACGGGGCTGCCCCGCAGCGGTCAGGTCGACCACGCGCCGGCGGGCTCCGATCGCGAGCCGCAGCGCGACGATGGTGCACAGCCCGATGACGCCCGCACCCGCGATGACCGTCGTGGGGGCGAACACCTGAGCCGCGGCGCCCGCGAGGACGATGGCCACCGCTTGCCCCGCGAACATCCCCGTCATGGCGATCCCGAAGGCGCGGGCCCGAGCGTGTGCGGGTGCGGCCGCGGCGAACGCCGTGTTCGCCGCGACCTGGAACGAGGACGCCGCCCCCGCGAGGGCGAGCAGGCCGAGGCTGACCGCGAGCGGCGGCCGGAGGGAGAGGGCCACGAGCGGCGCGGCCCCGGCGACGGCGAGCGGCCACATGAGCCGCCGGCGGCGGGCCGGGCCGACGAGGCGGCCGAGCAGGAGGCTCCCGACGACGGCACCACCGGCCACGGACGCCATGATGAGGCCGACGGTCGTCGCGCCGCCGCCGACGGTCTGCGCGTATGCCGGGGCGATGGCCTCCGGGGCGATCGCGTACGCCGAGCCGAGGATGCCCAGGGCGAGCGGGCCCCAGAGCCTCCGGTCCCCCGTCACGACCCGCAGGCCCTCGGCCGCATCACGCAGCAGGCCACGCTGTGCGGCGTCGGCCGACGCCGCCGGGCGGGGGGACAGGCCGCGCCACAGCACGGCGGCGGAGACCGCGAAGGTCAGGGCGTCGAGGAGCAGGGCGCCGTGGGAGCCGATCACGGCGACGAGGGCGCCGCCCGCGACGAAGCCGGCGAGCTGGGCGCTCTGGTGGAGGACGTCGCGGATCGAGGCGCCGACGGCGTAGCGGTCGCCCTCGAGCACTTGCGGGTAGAGGGCGCTGACGGAGGCGTCGAACGGCGGGGCGAGCATCCCTGCGGCCAGGACGAGGAGGCCGATGACCGGCAGTGGCAGACCCGGGATCGCCGCGAGTCCGATGAGCGTGAACCGCGCCAGGTCGCAGCCGACGACGACGCGCCGGGGAGGCAGCCGGTCGGCGAGGGCGGAGAGGACAGGGCCGCCGACGGCCCACGGGACGTAGGCCGTGGCGTAGCCGAGCGAGGCGACGAGCGCCGAGCCGCTGCGGTGGTAGAGAAGCACGGCGAGCGCGACGGCGGCGACCTGGTCACCGAGCACGGACGCGGCGTCCGACGCGAACAGCGCGCGGTACTCGCGGATGGAGAGGACCTCTCGGTAGGTCGCCTGCCGGGCCGCCGTCGTCATCGTGGCCTCCGTGCCGTCGGGTCGTGCGACGGATCCGGGGATGCCGAGGGGAGCGAAGGCGCCCCCGGGCTCAGACTGAGGCCCGGGGGCGGATGCCTGCCCGGTCGGGTTCGGCCGGGAGCGGGTCAGCTCCACTTCCTGCCGCGGAGTGCGTGCATCGCCGGTCACCTCCTGCCGACGGGTGGGTCGGGCCGGCGACGGTCAGAGGTGGGAGATCACACCCAGGTCCTGCCGCGGAGAGCGCGCATCGCCGGTCACCTCCTTTCCTGTGGGTCGGGGCTTCCTGCGGTCTTCCCGGCCGTCTTCTCCGGGCATGGGACAACCGTGGCCTGCGCCCCCTACAGTCCCCTGACAGTCCGTTGACAGCTCGCGGCGATCTCGTGACACCGGTGTCGACGGCGACCTGACAGCGGTGGTCAGCGCACGTGCTGATGGGACGCACCGTGAAATGCCGGTTGCACTGCGTGCGAAGCGTGGTACGGACCCGTAGTTTCGGGGTGTGGCAGCCCAGGGCGTCGACCCGGTCGGCGACGACCGGCCGGGGATCGAGATACGCCTTCTCGGGCCGCTCGAGGTCGATGTCGACGGGGCACGGGCGGAGCTCGGCGGCCCGCGGCCGCGGGCCCTGCTCAGCCTGCTTGCGCTCGAGGCCCCCGCGCCGGTCTCGGTCATCCGGATCGTCGAGACCCTCTGGGACGGGCAGGAGCCGGACGGTGCCCGCAACGCCGTCCAGGTCTACGCGTCCCGGCTGCGCAAGAGCCTCGGCGTTGCGGGGTCCGCGGTGCGCGCGGTCCCCGGCGGCTACGTGCTCCACGTCCCCGCCGCCCGGGTGGACGCGAACCGGTTCGAGCAGCTCGTCGACGCCGGCCAGGCACAGCTCACCGGCGGGGACCCGGCATCGGCGGTCGACACCCTGGGGCGGGCACTGGCGCTCTGGCGCGGCGACGCGCTGGTCGAGCTCGGACCGGCCGGCGACGGGCTGCGGGCCCGGCTCGAGGCCCGTCGGCTCGCGGCACGGACCGGGCTCGTCGAGGCAGAGCTCGCCCGTGGCCAGCACGCGACCGTGCTGCCGACCGTGGAGGAGCTCGTCCGCCGGCACCCTCTCGACGAGCACCTCGTCGCCTGTCTCATGACCGCGCTCTACCGGTGCGGGCGGCAGGCCGACGCCCTGTCGGCATTCGCCGCCGCGGTGCAACGGCTCGACGACGAGCTGGGGGTCGACCCCGGAGCCGAGCTGTGCGACGTCCACGAGCAGGTCCTGCGCCACGAGGTGCCACACGTCGCCGCCCCCGCCGCCCCCGCCGCTGCTGCGCTCCCGACGGCCTCGGCGCCCACGCTGGTCGCCTGCACCGACCCGGTCCGCGACGTCGCTGCGGCCCTCCCGCCCGGACGCGGCCTGGGCCGGCCCCGGCTGCCGCTCGTCGGCCGGTCGGCCGACCTCGACCTTGCCGGGGCGCTGCTGGCGGACCCCAGGGTCCGGGTCGTCACCCTGGTCGGGCTGGGGGGGATGGGCAAGACCCGGCTCTCGCTCGAGGTCGCCCGGCGCCACGCGGCCGACCGAGAGGCGCTCGTGGTTGCCCTCGCGGGCACCGAGGATCCCGCCGCGGTGCTGCCGGCCGTCTGCCGGGCGGCCGGTCTGGCCCCGGACTGGGTCCGGGAGCCACCGCTCGAGGTTGCCGTCCGCGGACTCGCCGGACGCCGGGTGCTGCTCGTCCTGGACAACCTCGAGCAGCTCCTCGACCGGCCCGGGTTCGACGGCGCCGGGTCCGACGTCGCCGGGTCCGGGTCCGACGACGTCGGGCTCGCCGTCCTCGACGAGCTCCTCGACCGGTTACCGGAACTCACCCTGCTGTGCACGAGCCGGACCCCTGTCGGCCTCGCCGGGGAGTTCCTCGTGCCGCTCGGTCCGCTGCCCGTGCCGCCTGCCGGGGTGGTCGAGCCGGCGGAGGTCCTGTCCTACGACGCCGTGCGGCTCTTCCGCGAGCGGGCGCGGGCGGCGATGCCGGGCTTCGACGTGACGCGGGAGAACGCCGCGGACGTCGCGACGGTGTGCCGGATGCTCGACGGGCTGCCGCTGGCCCTGGAGCTCGCCGCCGCCCGGGTGCGGCTGCTGCCACCCGCGACGATCGCGCACCGCGGCGACGGTCGGCTCACGCTGCTCGCCGAAGGTCCTCGGCACCTGCCCGACCGGCACCGCAGCATCCGGGCCGCGCTCGACTGGAGCGTGGCGCTGCTCGACGACGACGAGAAGGACGTGTTCGCCCGACTGTCGGTCTTCGCCGGCGGCTGGACCCTGCAGGCCGCGGAGCAGGTGTGCGCAGGCGCCGACCTCGACGCGCCTGCGGCGCTCGCCGTCGTCGGCCGGCTCGTCGACAAGAGCCTCGTCGTCGCCGACGGCAGCGGCCGGATGTGGATGCTCGAGCTCGTCCGGGAGTACGCGGCCGGGTTGCTCGCGCAGGCTCCTGGGGACGCCCTGACGGCGGCCGGGAACGCCCACCGGGACTACGTCCTCGACCTCGCCGAACGGCTGGCGCTGCGGCTCGGCGGCGGGCTGGACCCGGCGACCCGGGCGACCCTGGACGCCGAGGCCGCCAACTTCGCGGTCGCCCTCGGCCGGCTGCAGGCGGCCGGGGACACCGAGCGGCTCGCCCGCCTCGTCGTCGTCCTGCTCGAGTACTGGTTCTACAGTGGCGCGCTCGCTGACGCCGACCGCTGGCTCGCCGTCGCGCAGGCCCCGGACGTGCCCGCCCGGACCCGGGCGAAGCTCCACATGACGGCCGGCAGCCTCGCCTTCGTCTCCGGGGACCTCCGGACGGCCCGGACGGAGCACGAGGCGGCGGTCGCCGTCGCGGCGGACCTCGGGGACGACATGCTCCTGGCGCGGAACACGACGATGCTCGCGGTCATCGACCGCTACGGCGGCGCACGGGACGTGGCGCTCGACCGGCTCGCGGTCGCCCGCGGGTTCGCCGAGCGGGCGGCGTCGTCCGCGGTGCTCGCCGTGATCGACAACGAGCGAGGCGAGATCCTGCTCGACCTGGGCCGGACGGCGCAGGCCCGGCCGCTCATCCAGACCCTGCACGACCGGGCGCGCGCCGACCAGAGCCTCGACCAGGTGGCGACGACCGGCGCCCACCTCGCGCTGCTGTCCTGCGCGGACGGTGACGACGTGCAGGCGCGCGAGCTCATCGGAACGGCCCTCACGACCGCCGAGGAGACCGGCGTGACCCCGGCGCTCGCGGACGTCCTCCTCGTCGCAGGCATCCTCGAGCTCCGGCTCGGGGAGCCGGCGACCGCCGTCCAGGGCCTGCGTCGGGCTCTCCGGGTGACCCGCCAGGTGTCCCTGCTGGTCTCGCTGCCCGGGCTCGTGAGCCTGCTCGGTGCCGCCCTCGTCCGGACCGGTGACCTCCTCGCGGGGGCCCGGATACTCGCCGCAGGGCGGGCCTGGCGGGCGGCGCGGGGCATGGCTGTCCTGTACACCCTCGCCGCCGCGCTCGTCGACGCGGCCGAGGCCGAGGTCGACCGCCGGCTCGCGCCGGACGCGCTGCGCGCGGCGACGGCCGCCGGCGAGGCGGCGCCGTTCGGCTCTCTGGACGCCGTCGAGGCCCTGGCCCGGGCGACGGTCGTCGACATCCGGCAGGCCGGGACCCGCCGCGCGTCGTCCACACCGTCGTGACGCCGGACGTCCCTCCGGTCCCGAGGGCTGTGGACGGCCGCCCGAACCCCCGGGAGCTGGGGAGACCCGATCGGGGGTTGTCCGCCCCCGCCGGTAGCGTCGTCGCCATCATGAGTGCCACCCTCCTCGCCCGGGACCTCGCCGCCGGGCACGGCGACCGGACCCTGTTCTCCGGCCTCGACCTCGTCGTCGCCCCCGGCGACGTCGTCGGACTCGTCGGCGCCAACGGCGCCGGCAAGTCCACCCTGCTGCGACATGCTCGCCGGCCTGCCGAACGTCCCGAGCACGGCGCGGTCGAGCCTGTCCCCCGCGACGGCGACGGTCGGGCTACCTGCCCGCAGGAGCCGGAGCGCCGCGCCGGCGAGACCGTCGCGCAGTTCCTCGCCCGCCGCACCGGCGTCACCGCGGCGCAGGAGGCGCTCGACGACGTCGCCAGGCGCTCGCCGCCGGCCGCCGTGTCGACGGCGTCCCCGCCGACGACGCGTACGCCGTCGCCCTCGAGCGCTGGCTCGCCCTCGGCGGCGCCGACCTCGACGAGCGCGCCGAGGAGGTCGCGGCCGACCTCGGGCTCGGCGTCGACCTCGACACCCCGATGACGGCCCTGTCCGGCGGGCCAGGCGGCCCGGGCCGGGCTGGCGTCGCTGCTGCTGTCCCGGTACGACGTCTTCCTTCTCGACGAGCCGACGAACGACCTCGACCTCGACGGCCTCGGACCGGCTCGAACGGTTCGTCACCGGGCTGCGCGCCGGGGTCGTCGTCGTGAGCCACGACCGGGAGTTCCTCGCCCGCACGGTGACCCGGGTCGTCGAGCTCGACCTCGCCCAGCAGCAGGTGCAGCGTCTACGGCGGCGGGTACGCCGCCTACCTCGAGGAGCGCGAGGTCGCCCGCCGGCACGCGCGCGAGAAGTACGAGGAGTACGCCGAGCGGCTCGCCGGCCTCGCCGAGCGAGCCCGGACCCAGCGCGCCTGGATGGACAAGGGCGTCAAGAACGCCCGGCCGCAAGGCCACCGACCCCGACAAGATCATCAAGCGTTCCGCCGGGAGACGAGCGAGAAGCAGGCCGCCAAGGCGCGCCAGACCGAGCGGCTCATCGAGCGGCTCGAGGTCGTCGAGGAACCGCGCAAGGAGTGGCGCCTCCAGATGGAGATCGCGGTCGCCCCGCGGGCCGGCGCGGTCGTCGCGACGCTGCGCGGAGTCGGTCGTGCGGCGCGGTGCGTTCACGCTCGGGCCGGTCGACCTGCAGATCGACTGGGCCGACCGGGTCGCGATCACCGGCCCGAACGGGTCGGGCAAGTCCACGCTGCTCGCGGTCCTGCTCGGCGGGCTCGCCCCGGACGAGGGCAGCGGCGGCGCTCGGGCCGGGGGTCGTCGTCGGCGAGGTCGACCAGGCCCGGTCGCTGTTCGCGGGCGAGCGGCGCTGCTGCGGGCCTTCGGCGACGCAGGTCCCCGACCGGCCGGAGGCGGAGGTGCGGACCCTGCTCGCCAAGTACGGGCTCACGTCCGACCACGTGCTGCGGCCGGCGGCGAGCCTGTCGCCCGGCGAGCGGACCCGGGCCGCGCTGGCGCTGCTGCAGGCCCGCGGGGTCAACCTGCTCGTGCTCGACGAGCCGACCAACCACCTCGACCTGCCCGCGATCGAGCAGCTGGAGCAGGCCCTGGACTCCTACCGCGGCACGCTGCTGCTCGTCAGCCACGACCGCCGGCTGCTCGACGCAGGTCCACGTCACCCGACGCTTCGGCGTCGACGCCGGGGACGGTCACGGAGGTCCCGGCATGACCCCGGCCGTGGCCGCGACCGCGGCGGCGCTCGACATCCTGCCACGACGAGGCGCGGTCGGCGCTGCGCCGCTCGTCGGCCGCGACGACGCCGACTTCCGGGACGGGCAGTGGGAGGCCGTCGCCGACCTCGTCGCGCACCGCCGCCGGGTGCTCGTCGTCCAGCGCACCGGGCTGGGGCAAGTCGGCGGTCTACTTCGTCGCGACCGCCGCTGCTGCGGGCCGCGCGGCGCCGGGCCGACGCTGATCGTCTCGCCCGCTGCTCGCACTCATGCGCGACCAGGTCGCGGCGGCGGCCCGGGCCGGCGTGCGGGCGGTGACGATGAACTCGCGCGAACGCCCACGAGTGGGACGACGTCGCCGGGCGCGCTCGCCGCCGACACCGTCGACGTCCTGCTCGTCAGCCCCGAGCGGCTCAACAACCCCCGGTTCCGGGCCGAGCTGCTGCCCGGACCTCGCCGCGCGGGCGGGTCTGCTCGTCGTCGACGAGGCGCACTGCATCAGCGACTGGGGGCACGACTTCCGGCCCGACTACCGGCGGATCCGCGACCTGCTCGCGGACCTGCCCGCCGGCACCCCGGTG
Source organism: uncultured Actinomycetota bacterium (assembly GCA_963750565.1). Classification (GTDB taxonomy): domain Bacteria; phylum Actinomycetota; class Actinomycetes; order Actinomycetales; family Kineosporiaceae; genus R-H-3. Next base: position 216,821 of record CAVVRA010000009.1, read on the forward strand.
CTCGCCACGACGGCGACGGCGAACGCCCGGGTCGTCGACGGACGTCGCCGAGCAGCTCGCGGTGTCCGGCACGGCTCGGCGGCGGCAGGACGTGGCGACCGGCGACGGCGTGCGTCCGGACCCTGCGGGTCCGCTCGCCCGGGCCAGCCTGCGGCTCGGGGTGCTCGCGCTGCCGACCGCCGAGGAGCGGCTCGCCTGGCTCGCCGCCCACCTCGACGAGCTGCCCGGCAGCGGCATCGTCTACACGCTGACCGTCTCCGCGGCCGAGGACGCCGCCGCGCTGCTCTCCGCGGCCGGCCATCGGGTGCGCGCGTACACCGGGCGGACCGACGCCGCCGAGCGTGAGGCCGCCGAGCACGCGCTGCGGCGCAACGAGGTCAAGGCGCTCGTCGCGACGAGCGCCCTCGGGATGGGCTTCGACAAGCCCGACCTCGGGTTCGTCGTCCACCTCGGGGCACCGTCGTCGCCGGTGGCGTACTACCAGCAGGTCGGGCGGGCCGGCCGGGCCACCGAGCGGGCCGACGTGCTGCTGCTGCCCGGCCCGGAGGACCGCGACATCTGGCGGTACTTCGCGACGGCGTCGATGCCGCGGCAGGATCAGGCCGCCGCCGTCCTCGACGCGCTCGGCGGCGGCCGGCCGGCCGATGTCGACTGCGGCGCTGGAGACCGTCACCGACGTCCGGCGGACCCGGCTCGAGCTGCTGCTCAAGGTGCTCGACGTCGACGGCGCCGTGCGAGCGGGTCACCGGCGGCTGGGTCGCGACCGGAGAGCCGTGGATCTACGACGCCGAGCGGTACGCCCGGGTCGCCGCAGGCCCGCGAGCGCGAGGCGGCCGCGATGCTCGACGTACGAGCGGACGACGGCCTGCCGGATGCGCTTCCTCGTCGAGGCGCTCGACGACCCGGCGGCTGCCGACTGCGGGCGGTGCGACCGTTGCGTCGTCGCCGCCGGCGGCGCGCCCTGGTTCCCCGCCGACGTGCCGGACGTCGCGCGGACGGCGGCTCGGGAACGGCTGCGGCACGTCGGGGTCGAGCTCGCCCCGCGGGCCCTATGGCCGTCCGGGATGGGCCGGCTCGGCGTGCCCGTCAGTGGGCAAGATCCCCGACGGGGAGCGGGTCGGCGAGGGCAGGGTCGTGGCCCGGCTCACCGACCTCGGCTGGGGCACCCGGTTGCGCGCGCTCCTCGACCCGAACGCGCCCGACGCCCCCGCCGACGACGCGCTCCTCGCCGCGTGCGTCGAGGTGCTCAAGGGCTGGGGCTGGGCGCGCCGTCCCGCCGCGGTCGCGGCCGTCCCGACCCGGCGTCGGCCGCAGCTCGTCGCGTCCGTCGCCCGCCACCTCGCCGAGGCGGCCGGCTCGTCTGGCTCGGGCCGCTCGGCGTCGCCCGGCGAGGGGCCGGCCGGCGAGCCCGGCGGCAACAGCGCGTTCCGGCTCGCCGGGGTCTGGGACGCCTTCGACGTCCCGGCGCCCATGGCGCAGGCGGCTCGCCGGCCTCGACGGCGCCCCGGTGCTGCTCGTCGACGACCTCGTCGACTCCCGGTGGACGCTCACGGTCGCCGGACGTGCGCTGCGGCTCGCCGGCGCCGGCGAGGTGCTCCCCTTCGCGCTCGCGAGCGTGGGCTGATGCTGTTCGCCGAGGTCGCCGCCGCGTCCGACGCGGTCGCCGCGCAGAGCGGCCGGCGGGCGAAGGTCGGCCTGCTCGCGGCCGCGCTGCGGGCCGCGTCCCCGGCCGAGCTGGCGTCCGTCGCGGCGTGGCTGTCCGGGCAGACCCGGCAGCGGCGGCTCGGCGTCGGCTGGGCCGGGGTCTCCGCCCTGCTGCGCGGCAACGACGGCGGAGCACGGGCCGGAGCCGCCCCGGACGTGGCGACGCTGACCGTCGAGGGCGTGGAGCGCACGTTCGCGACGATGCAGGACGCCGGCGGGTCGGGCTCGCAGGCGGTCCGTGCCGCACTGCTGCACGACCTCGTCCTCGCCGCGACCGAGCCCGAGCGCCGGCTCCTCGCCGGCATCGTCACCGGCGAGCTGCGCCAGGGCGCCCAGGCCGGCCTCCTCCTCGACGCGGTCGCCGACGCCGCCGGCGTGCCCGTCGCCGCCGTCCGGCGGGCCGTCACCCTGAGCGGCGACCCCGCGGCGGTGGCCGTCGCCGCCCTCGACGGCGGGGAGCCGGCGCTCGCGGCCTTCGGGCTGCGGGTCGGCACGCCGCTGTCACCGATGCTCGCGACCGCCGCTCCCGACCTCGCCGGCGCGCTCGCGAGGACCGGTCCGGCGGCCGTGGAGTGGAAGCTCGACGGCGTCCGCGTCCAGGTGCACCGCGACGGCGACGACGTCGCGATCTTCACCCGCACGCTCGACGACGTGACCGGCCGCCTCCCCGGGCTCGTCGCGGCAGCCCGCGGATGGCCGGCCCGCAGGCTCGTCGTCGACGGGGAGGTCCTCGCGCTGCGCCCCGACGGTCGCCCCGAGCCGTTCCAGGTCACCTCGTCCCGGGTCGCGCGGCACACCGGCGCCGCCGCCGCTGCGCCGCTCACGACGTGGCTCTTCGACGCGCTCCACGTCGACGGCACCGACCTCGTCGACGCCGACGGCAACGCGCGGAGGGCCGCGCTGGCCGCTGCCGTCCCCGACGAGCTCCTCGTCCCCCGGCACGCGGTCGAGGACCCGGACGACGCGGACGCCGTCCTCGGCGCCGAGCGGTTCGCGGCGGACGCCCTCGCCCGCGGCCACGAGGGCGTCGTCGTCAAGGCGCTCGGTGGCGGCTACGCGATGGGCCGTCGCGGCGCCGGCTGGGTCAAGGTCAAGCCACGGATCACCCTGGATCTCGTCGTCCTCGCCGCCGAGTGGGGGCACGGCCGGCGCCAAGGCTGGCTGTCGAACCTGCACCTCGGAGCCCGCGACCCGGACGGCCGCTTCGGGCCGCCGGGAGGCTTCGTCATGCTCGGGAAGACCTTCAAGGGCCTCACGGACGCGATGCTGCGCTGGCAGACCGACCACCTGCGCTCGATCGAACGGGCGAGCGCCGGGTGGCAGGTCGACGTCGAGCCGAGCCTCGTCGTCGAGATCGCGTTCGACGGCGTCCAGACGTCACCGCGCTACCCCGCGGGGGTGGCCCTCCGGTTCGCCCGGGTGCTCGCGCACCGGCCCGACAAGCCCGCAGCCGAGGCGGACACGATCGACACGGTGCTCTCCTACCGACCGGCCTGACCCTGCGCGAGCACGTCGAAGACCATGCCGAGGTCATCGGCGTGCGGCGGCCCGGACGTCAGTCGGCCCGCCGGGCGCCCGTGCCAACTCGACGGGTGACGAAGGGCGCACGCGGGAATGATCGGGCGCGATGACCCAGGACACCTCCCCCGCCCCCGTCGCCACCCGCAACCGCCGGTTCGGCCTGCGGCTGGGGCTCGGCGCCGCCGGGGCCGTCCTCGTCGCCGTCCCGTTCACCCTTCTCACGATCCTCGTCCTCGGGCGCTACGAGAGCCTCGAGCACGCGGACCAGGCTGTGGCCGACGCGTTCCACGCGCAGGTCGTCCCGCGGCCGTGGCTCGCCGGCGCGTTCGAGGTCCTCGCCGACGTCACCGACCCGAACGTCTGGCGTGCCGCCGCGCTCGTCATCGCCGTCGTGCTGTGGCGACGCGGGCGGCGCCGGCTCGTCGCGTGGCTCGCCGTGACGATGGCCGTCGGCGGGCTGCTCGGCCCGCTGCTCAAGACCCTCGTCGCCCGGTCACGGCCGGCGTTCGACGACCCGGTGACGACAGCGAGCGGGTACTCCTTCCCGTCCGGCCACGCCCTGAACTCCATGCTGTTCGCCGCCGTGATCATCGTCCTCGGCTACCCGGCGACCCGCGGCGCACGGCGCGGTGCGCTCTGGGTCGTCGCCGCCCTGGTCGTCGTCGTCACCGGCGTCGACCGGCTCGCCCTCGGAGTCCACTTCGCGAGCGACGTCCTCGCGGGCTGGGTCGTCGGGCTGGCCACGGTGTGCGCGACCACTGCCGCGTTCGCCACCTGGCGGACGCGGGAGGGCCTCAGGCCCGCCTCCCCCACCACCGGCCTGGAACCTGAGAGGACCCCGTCATGACCGACCACCGCCCGGCCCGGAGCTCACACCCGGCCTCGAACGGCGACGGCAGTCCCGTGACGTGGGGGCACGTGATGCCGCGCCTCGTCGGTGGGCTCCTGCTGCGCTGGATCGCGATCTTCGTCGTGCTCGTCGCCCTCGGGCTCCTCGTGACCCGGGTCGCCGACCAGGTATGGCCGTTCACGGTCGAGGACGACATCAACCGCGGCGTCGAGCAGGTCAGGACGGCATCCGGCAACACGGCGACGCTGTGGATGAGCGGCCTGGGGAACACCTCCACGATCGTGCCGCTCTGCCTGCTCGTGGCACTCGTCCTGCGGCTGACCCTGCACCGGTGGCGCGAGTCGTTCCTCGTCGTGGCCGTCACCCTTGGGCAGTCCGTCGTCTTCCTCCTCACGACGCTCGTGATCGACCGGAACCGGCCGGACGTCGCGCACCTCGACCAGTCGCCGCCGACGTCGTCGTTCCCGAGCGGCCACACGAGCGCGGCGATCGCGCTCTACGCGAGCCTCGCGGTCGTCGCGCACCGGCGGATCCGGGCGACCTGGCTGCGCCGCCTCGCCATGGCCGTCCTGCTCTGCCTGCCCGCGCTCGTCGCCGTCGGCCGGCTCTACCGCGGCATGCACCACCCGAGCGACGTGGCCGCCTCGCTCGTGAACGCCGGTCTGCAGCTGCTCCTGGCCGACCGGCTGCTGCGGGCGACCTCGCTGCCGGACGACGGTGACGTCCCCCGGGCCGGCGTCGCGGGCAGCGACGGCCAGGCCGGCCGCAGGACGTCCGGGACCCCGCCGCGCACCGCGCCGGAGGTGGCCGCGTGACCGCCACCGAGCCGCCGACCCCGGCGGACGACGCGACGTCCGGCACGGCACGCACGACGTCCGCGCGCGGCGCGGTATCCGTCGCCCTCGTGCTCAACCCCGTCAAGGTCGACGATGCCCACGCGCTCGTCGCCGCTCTTACCGAGCGCTGCGCCCGGGCCGGGCTCGGCGAGCCGCTCGTCCGGGAGACCACCGAGGAGGAACCGGGTCGCGCGATGGCCCGGGAGGCCGTCGAGTCCGGCGCGAAGGTCGTCGTGGTTGCCGGCGGGGACGGCACCGTCCGTGCCGTCGCCGAGGGTCTCGTGGGCTCCGGGGTCGCGCTCGCCGTCGTCCCTCAGGGCACGGGCAACCTGCTGGTCCGCAACCTCGAGCTGCCGACCGACCGCGACACCGTGCTCGACAGCGTCGTGGACGGCGTCGACCGGGCGATCGACGTCGGCCGGCTCGACGACGGCACCGTGTTCGCCGTCATGGCCGGCGCCGGGTTCGACGCCGCCATGATGCGGGACGCCCCGGAGGGCCTGAAGTCGGCGGTGGGCTGGCCGGCGTACATCGTCGGCGGCATGCGCGGCATCCGCCGCTCGCTCACCCGGGTCTCGGTGAGCGTCGACGGCGGCCCACCTGTCCGGGCCCGTGCCCGGACCGTGATCATCGGCAACCTCGGCACGCTCCAGGGCGGCCTCGAGCTCCTTCCGGACGCCCGCCCTGACGACGGCCTCCTCGACCTCGCCGTCGTCGCGCCGCGCAACCCCGTCGACTGGGTGGTCCTCCTCGCCCGCGGTCTCGCCGGCAAGCACTCCGACGACCACCTGCTGCGCACCTGGCAGGCCCGGTCCGTCGACGTCCGGATGCACCGCCCGCATCCGCGGCAGGTCGACGGCGACCTCGTCGACGACGGCGCCCGGCTCGCCGCGACCGTCGAGCCGGGCGCGCTCGTCGTGCGCTTCCCCCGCCGCGCCGATGGGCCCCGCACGCCGAGATCCGACAGCCGCGGCACCGACACCACCATGTCGCCCGCTGCCGCGGGGTCCCCCGACGCCCCCGGCACGCCTGCCGAGGAGGCGCAGCCTTGAACACCGCCACCCGGGTCCCCGAGACCTCGCGGCAGTCCGCCGAGGAGCTGTCCGCCGACGACGCCGCGCCGGACGCTGCTCGACCTGTCGCCCGGCGGCGGCTCCGACGCCGTGACGCAGGCCCTCGAGCGCGGCACCCAGGCGGCCGGTAGCGGCGGCCGGCTCGCCCTGACCGTCGGTCTCGTCACAGCGCTCGTCGCGCTCACGACCTCGATGGCGCAGCTCGAACGTGCCGCGAACCGGATCTACGGCATCCAGCGCGCGACCGGCCGGGCCACGAGAAGTACCTGCGCGCCGGCCTGCTCGCCGTCGCCGCCGGCATCCCGGCGATGCTCGGGTTCCGCGGACCCGGAGGCCGGCCCGGGTGCCGACCGCCGCAGCGTCGTCGTCATCACACCCGAAGCACCGACCGACAACGCCGCGACGCCGGTCCGGATCGGCCCCCCGCGCTGACCCGTCACGCCGCGAAGATGTCGGCGAGGAAGGCGCTGATCTCAGCACGCGCCTGGTAGGCCGCCGCGCCGGCGATCCCGGCGAACGACAGGAAGCCGTGCGGCATCCCCTCGTAGCACGTGTACCGCACGGGGACGCCCGCGGCGGCGAGGGCGTCGGCGTAGCGCCGGCCGTCGTCGACGATCGGGTCGTGCTCGGCGGTCTGCACGAGCGTGGGCGGCAACCCGGCGCACGAGGTGGCGAGAAGCGGCGAGACGCGCGGGTCGGTGGGGTCGCCGTCCGGCCCGAGGTAGTGCCCGCGGTAGCCGAGGATGTCGTCGAGGTCGAGGATCGGCGCGTGCGCGAGCCGGCGGATGGACGGCGACGACAAGGTGGCGTCGGTCGCCGGGTAGACGAGCGCCAGGGCGGCGATCGCCGGCCCATCCGCGTCCCGGGCGAGCAGGCTCACGACGGCGGACAGGTTGCCGCCGGCACTGTCCCCCATGACGGCGACCCGGGCGGGGTCGACCCCGAGCCGGTCGGCGTCCTCGACGAGGTCGGCGACGGCCGCGAAGCAGTCCAGCGCGGCGACCGGGAACCGGTGCTCCGGAGCCATCCGGTACTCCACCGCGACGACGACGGCGCCCGTCGCGGCCGCCACCCCGGAGCACAGCCAGCCGGCCGACGCGGCGTTGCCGACGACCCAGCCGCCGCCGTGGAGGTAGACGACGAGTGGACGCCGGCCGCCCCCCGGCGGTGGCCCGCCGTCGTCCGGCCGGTACACCGTGACGGCCAGCCGGACGCCGCCGTCACCGGCAACCGTCCCGGCCGAGGTCACGACCGACGGCTCGGCGCGGCCCACGAACAGCGCCGTCGGACCCGTCGCCGGTCGGGGGCGGCGGGCCCGTTCGAGGTCACGGCCGGACATCGTCGCGATCGCCGGCGCGAGGAACCGGTCCACCAACCAGGAGAAGGTCCGCACCCGACGCGACATCCGCACGTCGTCACCCTCCCGGCGGGGCACCGATCCGGGCAAGCCGGCGCACCCGCTCCGGGTCGGTCGCCCCGTCGCCCACCCCCGGTCCGGCACCCCGGCGGCCTCGGCGGCAGGATGGCCGGGTGTCCGCGCTCGAGACCCTGCGCCTCTTCCTCCACGTGCTCGCCGCGACCATCTGGGTCGGCGGCCAGCTGACGCTGGCCGCGCTGCTCCCGGTGCTTCGCGAGGTCGGCGGGGACGCTCCGAGGAAGGCCGCGCGCGCGTTCCGGCGGGTCGCGTGGCCGGCGTTCACGGTGCTCGTCCTCACCGGCATCTGGAACGTCGTCGAGCTGTCGGAGGAGGGCGAGGACGGCGGCGCGGTCCTCGTCGCCAAGCTCGTCGCCGTCGTCGTGTCGGGCGTCTCGGCGTTCCTCCACGAGCGGGCGACGTCCCGGGCCGGGCTCGCGCTGTGGGGCGCGCTGGGCCTCGTCTCGGCGCTCGCCGCGCTCGGTCTCGGGGTCGTGCTCGGCGAGTAGCGGCGGCGCCGTCGGCGCGGACGTGCCTGGTGCCCGGCCTGCATCGGGCTCGGGTCGCCGGGACCCCGCCGGCGTGCCGACAATGGGACGTGCTCCCTGTCGACCTCGCACGCCGGCTCCACGACGCCGGCCTGCGCTGGACGCCGGCTCCCGGTGACCGCTTCGTCCTGCCCGACCGCGGCATGGACGAGGACGTGTTCGTCATCTCGGACATGACGATCGAGGTCCACGAGTTCCCCGCCGCGACCGTCATCGGGTTCAACGGGACGACGGAGTGGGCGCTCGACTCCGTCGAGCAGCGCGAGGCGCTCTGGATCCCGCTCGAGCACCAGCTCCGCGAGCTTCTCGGCGGGCTGTTCCGCTCCCTGCGCCACCACGACGAGGGCTGGGTCGTGAGCCTCGCACTTCCCACCGGCGAGGGCCGTCGGGAGCACACCGTCGTCGGGTCGACGGTCGAGGAGGCGTACGCGCTCGCGCTCGCCGACGTGCTCGAGGACGTCCGGACGAGCCGGCCGGCCTAGGGCCCGGCGGCCGGAGGTCCTAAGGTCTCGCTGTGACCGAGGCCGTGACCGAACCCACCGACCCGCCCGGCGTCGACCTCGAGGCGCTGGCCCGGCACCTCGCCGCCGAGTGTCCCGACCTCGCCGTCGGGCCGCTGCGCGCCGCCCTCGTCACCGGTGGCCGGTCGAACCTCACCTACCGGGTCGAGGGCGGGCCGCGGCCGTTCGTCCTGCGCCGCCCGCCGCTCGGCCACGTCCTCGCCACGGCGCACGACATGTCTCGTGAGCACCGGGTCCTCAGCGCGCTCGCCGACAGCCCCGTGCCGGTGCCGCGGCCGCTGCTGCTGTGCACCGACGAGACCGTCATCGGCGCGCCGTTCTACCTCATGGACCTCGTCGAGGGCCGGGTCCTGCGCTCGGTCGAGGACCTCGACGGCATGGCGCCGGCGGACGTCACCGCGCTGGGCACCCGGCTCGTCGACGTCCTCGCCGACCTCCACCTGCTCGACGTCGAGCGCGCGGGGCTCGCCGACTTCGGCCGGCCGGACGGGTACCTGGCGCGTCAGGTCCGGCGCTGGGGCACCCAGCTCGACGCCTCCCGCAGCCGCGAGGTTCCCGGCATCGACGTGCTCCGAGAGGGGCTGGGCGCCGCGGTCCCGGCGAGCGCCGGCGCCGCGGTGCTCCACGGCGACTACCGGCTCGACAACGTCATGGTGGGTCTGGACGACCCCCGCCGGGTGGCCGCCGTGCTCGACTGGGAGATGGCGACCCTCGGCGACCCGCTCGCCGACGTCGGCCTGCTCGTCGTCTACCGGACCCGACCGGCCGCTCCCGGCGACCCGGTCTCGGATGCGATGGCCGCGCCGGGGTTCCCGTCGGCCGAGGACCTCGTCAGCCGGTACGCCGAACGCACGGGGACGGACGTCTCCGACCTCGGCTGGTACGCCGCGCTCGGGTACTTCAAGCTCGCGGTGATCCTCGAGGGGATCCACTACCGGTTCGTCCGGGGCCAGACCGTCGGGACCGGCTTCGACCGGATCGGCGAGCTCGTCGCGCCGCTCGTCGCCGCGGGTCTCGCGGCGCTGCGGCGCGACACCCTCCCCGCCGGCTGAGCGCGAGCGCCGACGCGTCAGCCCTCTCCGCGGCCGCGGCGCTCGTTCTCCTCGGCGAGGAAGCGCTCGAGCTCGGCCCCCAGCTCGTCGGCCGTGGGCAGCTGCGCGGCGTCCTCGGCGAGCAGCGACCGGCCCCTCCCGGCGACGAACGCGTCGTACTGCTCCTCGAGCGCCGCGACGACCGCCTTGACCTCGGGCTGCTCCTCGATCTGCGCCTCGACGGCGGCCCGGACCTCGGCGCCGGCGGCGTTGAGCTCCGCGGTCGGCAGTGTCAGGCCACCGAGCGTCGCCACGTGCTCGACGAGCGCCTTCGCGGCGTCCGGGTAGTCGGTCTGGGACAGGTAGTGCGGCACGTGGACGGCGTAGCCGACGGCATCCCGGCCGACCTCGCCGAGCCGGTACTCCAGCAAGGCTCCGACGTTGCCCGGCACCTGGACCCGCCCGATCCACGGCGGGAAGCTCTCGACGAGCTCACGCCGGGTCGCATGCGCGGTCACCCCGACCGGGCGCGTGTGGGGCACCGCCATCGGGATCGCGTGCACCCCGACGGTGACCCGGACGGCGTACCGCTCGACGAGCGCGCGGGCCGCGGCGACGAAGCGCTCCCACTGCACGTCCGGCTCGGGGCCGGTGAGCATGAGGAACGGCGTGCCCGCCGTGTCGTGGATGAGGCTCAGCTCGAGCCGGGGACCCTCGTAGGACTCCCAGCGGTTCTCGACGAACGTCATCGGTGGCCGCCGGGCCCGGTAGTCGAAGAGCTGGTCGACGTCGAACCGGGCGAGCACCCGGGTCGGCAACGTCTCCTGGAGGTGCGCCGCGGCGAGCCGGCCGGCCTGCCCGGCGTCGATGAACCCGGTCAGTGCGTGCAGCAGGAGCGGGTTCCCGAGCTCCTTCGCCGACGGCTGGTCCGGTTCGAGGTCGAACAGGCCCTGGGGGTCGAGCACGCGGTCACGCCCTTTCACGTGGTGTGGTCCCCATGGTCAACCCCGGGACGGGGCGGACGCATCCCGCGGGGCGGTGCGGGTCGCGGCGGCCTCGGCCGCCGCGTAGCGCTGCGCGGAGAGGGCGAGCATCGCCGCACCTTCGCGGGCGTCGTCGACGAGCCGGCCGAGCGTGACCTCCAGGACGGCGCCGAACCGGTCCATCGCGGCGGGAAGGCCGCCGTCCACGGCCCAGCCCGAGCCCTCCGTAACCCGTGCGGCGACCCTGCGGGCGTCGTTCGAGAGCCGGGCCGCGGTGGACAGCGCCTGCGCGGCCTGCTCGAGCGAGTGGGGGTCCACGGCGTACACCTCGGTCATGCGTCGAGGCTAGCCCTGTCCGGCGGTCGGCCCGCTCGGCGTCCACAAGGCCCTTGGGGCCCCGCCCGGACGGATGCGAGCCGGTCCGCATGACGGCCAGAGCTGGACGTCCGGGCGGCCCGGGTCCGGTCGGCCCGGGTCGCCGCCGCCGGGCGGACGAGCCCTGCCTCCCCCGCTCGGTTGATGTCCCCCAGATCGCGTTGACACGGTGAGTGACCAGGACGATGCTCCTCGACACGCAAGATTGTTACCCCTTCGCCGTCGGATGGGCCCACCCGGCAGCGGAACATGGTCCGTCGTGCCGTTTCCGAGCGCTCGCCGCCCGGTCGCACGACCCGGTGGGAGTGTGGGCGGTGCGATGGCGGAGGACCTCCGCGGAACCCCGGGGCGACCCCGGCTGCTGCGGACCCTGAACGACCGGCTCGCCCTCGAGCTGCTGCTCGACGCCGGACCCCTGACCCGGCAACAGCTCGCCGTCCGGACCCGGCTCTCCCGGCCGAGCATCTCGACGGTCCTCGCCCGGCTCGAGGCGGACGGTCTCGTGCGGCGGGTCTCGGCGTCGTCCGGCCCCCGGGGGCCGATGGCCGCGGTGTACGGCGTCCCGGCACGCAGCGTGCTCGCCGCGGTCGTCGACGTCCGCCGCGACCACGCACGGTGCCAGGTCGTCGACGTCACCGGCCGGGTCCTCGGATGCGAGCAGGTGCCTGCCGACGCCCGGTCGGCGCCGTGGACGACGGTCCGGGAGGCCCTTGCCGCGACGTGCGCCGCCGCGGACGTCGCGCCGGACGCCGTGGCCGTCGCGGTCCTCGCCGTCGGCGCCGCCTACGACGCCCGCGCGGACGCCCTCGCGAACGTCGAGCACCTCCCGGGGTGGGCGGGCCCCTGGCTCGCCCGCCGCACGGCGCAGCAGCTCGGCCTCGAGGTCCTCGTGGAGAACGACGTCAACCTCGCCCTCGTCGGCGAGCGGGCGGTCCGCGACGCCGGGCCCGACCCGCTGCCCGACGACGGCGCGGTCCTCCTGTGGTTCGGCGACGGCGTCGGGCTGGCGGTCGACGTCGCTGGCACCGTGCACCGGGGGGCCAGCGGGAGGGCCGGGGAGATCGGGTACGTCGCCGCGCCGGCTCCCGAGGGCGACGGCCGGCGGGACGTCCGCTCCAGCATCGGCGGCCCGGCGCTCGCCGCGCTCGCCGCCGGGTACGGGCTCGTGGCCGACGGCGCGAACGGGAACGCACCGCAGGGGACCGTCCCGGACGGCACCGCAGCGATCGCCGCCGCAGCCGCCCTCGCCCGCAGCGAGAGCCGGGGGCGGGCCGCCCGCGCCTTCCTCGCCGACGCGGCGGCCCGGCTCGCCGGCACCCTCGCACCCGCGGTCGCCGTGCTCGACCCGGCCGTCGTCGTCCTGGGCGGACCGGGTGGCCCGGCCGGCGGCGCCCTGTTCGCCGGCCTCGTCGAGGACGAGGTCCGCACCCGGACCCGGTGGTACGGCCGGGTCGTCCCGACCCGGGCGGGCACCGACTCCGTGCTCGTGGGCGGCCGCGCGCTCGCCCTCGGTCACGCCCGGACGCGGCTGCTGGACCGGGTCGACCGCGACGCCGAGCAGGTCGCCACGTGACCGCCGCCGAGCCGTCTGACGGCCCGAAGCCGGTTACTCACCAGGGCCTTCGCCTGTCCACCCCGACGCCGCCGGGCTGTCGGGGCGGTCCGTGGCTTTCGGTCACCATCCTGGGTGAGCCGGCTCCGAGCCGCACCGGTGATTCTCGTCGGGGCCTTGGGAGGCGCTCCGGGACCAAAGGCTCGCGGCCCGCGCGGCAGGTCCCGCCGGCGTCTCAAGGGTGGGGTCTGGCCGGCTGCCGGGCGTGCCAGCGCTCCAGCACCTCGGCCTCGCGCTCCAGGGTCAGCCCGACGCCGTCGACGAGCGGCGTGACGTCCGCCTGCTGGAGGACGTCCCGGGCGCTGTCGGCCACCGGCCGCAGGCCGAGTCCCCGGGACAGCGCCAGCGACGGATCGACGGCACCCATCCAGTCGATCTCGGCGCCGTGCCACAGCGGCAGGACGTCGGTGACGCCCTGCTCGGCGGCGAACCCGGCGTCGACCCACGTGAGCGTCGTCCCCTCCGGTGCGACGGCGGTCCGAGTCTGCTCGAGGAGGTCCTCGATCGACCACGGCGGCCGGGGGGCGGCGACGTGCACGGCGCCGCTCGCGCCGTCCCCGACGAGGCGGAGGACGAACGCCGCGAGGTCACGGCCGTCGACGACCTGGATCGGCTGGTCCCTCGGCCCGACGGCGAGCACCTCGCCGCCGCGGGCGAGCCGGTGGACCCAGTACGTCCAGCGTCCGGTCGGGTCGTACGGTCCGACGACGTACGTCGGCCGGACGAGGAGGGTCGAGGTTCCGAACACCTCGACGGCGGCATACTCGCAGAGCGCCTTGAGCCCGCCGTAGGTCTCGCCGGTGACCAGCTCGGTGTCCTCGTCCTCGAGGACGGCGAGCGGCGCGTCCTCGGTGATTCCGGGACGGTCCGCGCCGGCGTAGGCCGAGATCGACGAGACGAGGACGTACCGGCCGCCCCGGCCGCCGGCCGGCCCGAGCGCGTCGCCGAGGGCACGGACCTGCCGCGGGACGTAGGCGCAGACGTCGATCGTCGCGTCCCACATCCCGTCGGCGAGCGCCGAGAGGTCGGCGTTCCGGTCTCCGTGGCGGTGCTCGGCGGCCGGGAACGGGTCGTCGGCACCGCCGCGGTGGAACAGGGTCACCTCGTGGCCGGCCTCGAGCGCGGCCGCCACGACATGGCGGCCGACGAACCGGGTGCCACCGATGACGAGCAGGCGCACGGGATCTCCCCTCCTGGACGGCCCGACGACGCGAGGCTACGCCCGCTGTCCCACCGGATGCCCGTCGAGCGGGGACGGCGGCGGCTCGCCACCGGCGCCGTCCCCGCAGCCCGTCAGCGTGGCCCGGCGGCCCCGGGGTGACTCACTGCGGTGTGCCGTACGGCGCAGCCGGGGCCTGGGGGTCGGGCTCCTCGGACGCCGCCGGGCCGGACCCGTCCCCGGCGAGGATGCGGTACATCGTGCGCCGCGCCTCGTCGAGAGCCGCCACGGCCAGGGCGGTCTGCGCGTCGTCACCGAGCCGTGCCACCTGTTCGACGGCCGCGCCGAGGCCGGCCATCTCGGCCATCAGCCTCTGGACCCGCTCCCGCGGGCCGGACTCCGCGACGACCCACGGCTCGCGGAGCGCGTCGGCGTGCTCGGCGACGTGCTCGCGACCGGCATCGGTGAGGGCGAAGACGCGCCGCCCGTCGGCGTCCGACACCGAGACGAGGCCCTCGTCCTGCAGCTGGGACAACACCGGGTAGACCGAGCCCGGGCTCGGCCGCCAGAGCCCGCCGCTGCGCTCCGCGAGGTCATTCATGATCGCGTAGCCGTGACGCGGCTCCTCCGCGAGGAGCGCGAGGATCGCCGCCCGGACGTCGCCGCGCTGACGGCGGCGCCGGCGCCACGGCGGGCCACCGGGCCCCTGCGGACCCAAGCCCGGGCCACCGGGGCCGAATCCGCGGCCGAAGCCCGGACCGAAGCCCGGACCGAACCCAGGACCGAAGCCCGGACCGAACCCAGGACCGCGCCGGCCCCGGCCGCCGCGGCCACGGCTGTGGCCGTGCTCCTGGCTGTGCTCCTGGCTGTGCTCCTTGCCATGTTCCTGGCCATGTCCCTGGCCGTACTCGTCGCCCGGGGCGCCGCGGCGCGGGGCGCTGCCGGGCTCGTCGTCGGGAGTGTGCGCCCAGCCGGGGTGCCGGTGCTCCTGAGGACCGGCGAAGGGGCCGCCCCGACGGGACGACCGGGAGTCGCCGGGCACGCCGGCGAAGGCGGGGAAGAAAGTGCGGTGCATCAGAACCTCCTGTGTCGATGGGTTGACGATATATCGGTAACGGTGACGTGTCCATCTCTGTTCCCGCCGCATGCTCCGGCCGGAGCCTCCGGCCGCAACCCACCGCGATCTCGTGGCCCGCGGGCGCCGCGATCCGGCGTCCGGGATGGCACCCTGCTGTCGACGACTCGGATCACCGGCCCGGCCGGCCCGACCCCAGGGGGACCCGATGACCACGGCCGCCGTCGACACCGCGCCCGCCCGCGAGGTGCTCACATGGGATCTGTTCGGAACCGCCGTCCGCGTGCTGGCACAGCAGGTCGCCGACGACGGCTACTCTCCCGACCTCGTCCTCGGGATCGCCCGCGGCGGTCTGCCGATCGCGGGCGGCATCGCGTACGCGCTCGGCGCGAAGGCGGTGGGGACGCTCAACGTCGAGTTCTCCACCGGCGTCGACGCCCGGCTCGAGGAGCCCGTCGTGCTGCCGCCCATCGTCGACATGAGCCAGGTCGCCGTGCGCGCGCGCTGCTCGTCGACGACGTCGCGGACACCGGCAAGACCCTCGAGCTGGTGCTCGACCTCGTGGGTCGGCACGTCAGCGAGGTCCGCAGCGCGGTCCTCTACGACAAGCCGAACAGCGTCGTCCGGCCGCACTACAGCTGGCGCCGGACGGACCTGTGGATCGAGTTCCCGTGGTCGGCGCTCCCGCCGGTCGTCGACGACCCTGCCATGGCGCCGTGACGGGACGGCGGCGCCGTCAGCGACCGAGCAGGCCCACGCCGTCCGTCGGCACGATCTCCTTGCCCAGCGGCGCGAGGGCGAGCAGACCGATCTTGAACGTCGCGATCCCGAACGGGATCCCGATGACGGTCAGGCAGAACGCGATCGCGGCACCGAGGTGCCCGAGGAAGATCCAGATTCCGGCGAGCAGGAACCACAGGATGTTGCCCACCATGCTCGGGACGCCCGCCGTCGGCCGGCTCACGACGGTTCGGCCGAACGGCCACAGCGTGTAGAGCGCGATCCGCCCCGCCGCGACGGCGAAGGGCAGGGTCACGACGAGGATCGCCATGATGAGCGCGGCGACGGCGAACGTGAGCGCCGAGGCCCAGCCGACGAGCACGAGCCACAGGACGTTGAGCACCACGCGCAGCACGGACATCCGTCGAGCGTAGGCATCCCCGTCGGCTGCCGCACATGGTCCCCTGGGTGGGACACCGATGTCGTCACGGTCCGCAGGTCGGACCTGCCCGATGCGCCCGATGCGGTTGCACCGATCTGCACGGAGTGTGAATCATTCATCTCTGACCGGTGACGCGCTGCTGCCGTCGGTCATCACCGTCCGCCGCCCGTGTCGGACCGTCGGGGAGGACCTGTGCCGTCGCGCGCCAGCCGGCTCCTCGCCTCGGCGCTCGACCGCGTTTTCCCGTCCGGCCGCCGACGGAAGGGTCGGTCGTACGCGTGGGAACCGGGCTCGCGGTGGTCGAGCGACTGGCGGACGCCGTCCGGCAGCGGGGGCGCCGCCCGCGCGGCCGGCCCGGCGGCGGGTGGGGGGCGCACGAACGGCCCGGCCGGTGCGCCGCCCGCCGCCGCGCCGACGTCCGTCGAGGTCACCGTCGAGGGCCCCGTCTGGGACCCCACCGACCCCGTCGTCGAGGGCGAGATCGTCGAGGAGCCGGACGCGGCCGCCCGCGGCGGTCCCGGCGACGCGTCCGGCGACGCCCTGGACGGCGACCTGCCCGGCGACCTGGACGACGACGGGACTGACGGGACTGACGACGGGACGGCGGCAGGCGCCGCCGGCACGGCTCCCGCCGCGGCCCGCCACGACGAACCCCGCCGGCTGCGCGACGACCTCCTCTGGGCGGGAGCGATCGCGCTGGGCGTCCTGCTCGTGCTCGTCATCGTCGTCAACCATCGTGCGATCGGGGACTGGCTCGTCGCCCAGCGTGTCCAGCAGACCGTACGTGCCTTCGCCGGCGCCTGGCAGGGCGGCGAGCTGGACCGGGTGGACTACGACCCCGCGTCGCTGCCCGGGGACCTGAGTCGGTCGGCGCTTGCCCAGACCGTCGCCGACAGCGCCGTCGCCGCCACGGCGGGGCTCACGAGGAGCACCCCGGACGACCCGGCCGAGGTCGAGCTCGTCGGGCCCGCCGTCCTCGGGAGAGAGCGCACCGACGGCGACCGGACGGCGACCCAGAAGGTCCGCGTCCGGTGGCGGCTCGACGGCCGGGACTGGGCCTACACGACGACGGTCTCCGTGCGCCAGCGCGGTAACCGGTGGCGCGTGGTGTGGACGCCGCAGACCGTCCACCCGGCTCTGCGTGCCGGCGAGGGCCTCGTCAGCGAGCGGGTGCAGCCGCCGCGGGCGCCGATCGTCGCCGCCGACGGGACGCCGCTCGTGACGACGCAGACCGTGCACCGGGTGACGTTCCGGTCCGACGCGCTGATCCGGCCGTACGGGGACATCAAGGAGCTCGCAGGGCTCCTCGGCGTCGACGAGGACCGGCTCGTCGACCGGGTGACGTCCCTTCCGCGTGGCACGACCGTCGAGGTGGCGACGCTTCGGCACGAGCGGTGGGCCAGGATCGCCGACCGGGTGCTCGACATCAAGGGCGTAGCACAGACCACCCTCAGGCTTCCGGTGCGGCGCACCGAGAGCTACGGCCGATCCCTCATCGGCGACGTCGTCCCGGCCACACCGCGGATGGCGGCGGCGTCGGGCGGTCGCCTCCTCCCGGGCGACCTCACCGGGACGAGCGGTCTGCAGCGGACGTACGACGAGCGACTGCGCGGCCGGCCCGGACTCCGTGTCGTCGCCGTACCGCTGCCCGGCCAGGACCGGCCGGCCCTCGCTCCGCGGGCGGTCGGGCAGGGCGAGCCGAGCGGCCGCAGGATCGGCGAGGACCTCGCCCGGCCGACCCCGGGGCAGCCACTGCGGCTCACGGTGTCCGAGCCGGTCCAGGCGGCCGCCCAGCGGGCCGTCGACGGGGCGTTCGGCCGGACCTCGCTCGTTGCCGTCGACACCCGGTCGGGCGCCGTCCTCGCGGTCGCGAGCAACGTCGCCGAGCAGTGGGACCGCCCGCTCCTCGGCACGTACCCGCCCGGCTCGACGTTCAAGATCGTGACTGCCTGGGCCCTCACCGGGAACGCGTGGACGTCGGCGGCTCGGCTGCCATGCCCGGCCTCGGTCACCGTGGGCGGGCAGCGGTTCCGCAACAGTGACCGCCGCGCGGGCGGCGTCCGGCCGCTCGTGCGGCAGTTCGCGGCCTCCTGCAACACCGCGTTCGCCGGCCTGGGGTCGCGCGTCACCGCCGACGATCTCGCGCGGGCCGCGCGGGACCTGGGGATCGGTGTCCCCGTGCGCGGCCTGGGGGTCGCAGCCGTCACCGGGTCGGTGCCGCCTGCCCCGACCCCGGCCGCGCACGCCGCCACCCTCATCGGGCAGTCCAGGGTCACCGTGAGCCCGCTCGGCCTCGCCGTCGCGACGGCGACGGTCGCCGGTGGCCGCTACCGGTCACCGCAGCTCGTGCTCGGCGTCCCACGGGTCGCGCCCACGGTCGGGCCGCCGCTCGACGGGGGCCGGCTCGCCACCCTGCGGTCGCTGATGTGCGAGGTGGTCCGCTCCGGCACGGCGACGGCGCTGCGCCGGGCCCCGGGCGGGCCGGTCTACGGCAAGACCGGCACCGCCCAGTTCGGCGACCCCCAGCCGGTGGGTGCGCACGCCTGGTTCACCGGTTACCAGGGGAACGTCGCCTTCGCGGTCGTCGTCGAGCGGGGCGGCTACGGGGCGGCGGCCGCGGTCCCGGTCACGATGCGGTTCCTGCGCAGCGTCCGCGGCGGGGCCGCCGCGGACCCCGCCGCGTCCTGCGGGGCGACGACCGCGGCGCCCGTCCGGGCCGTCTGACGCCGGCGCTCGCGGCCGGCACCCGGACGCACAGGCGTCACGTGCTCCGCTCGAACCGGTCGGCGTTGGCGTGCACGGCCTCCCGGACCCACTGCGCGAGTCCGGGCTCGAGCCGGTCGTAGTGCGCCGTGAACCGGGGGTCCGCGACATACATGTCGCCGAGACCCCGGTGCATCTGTGGGCTGCAGTCGTAGAACCAGCGGGTGACCAGCTGCCGGTGGGCCTCGGCGGCGTCCATCGCCTCGGGGCTGTCCGGCGGCAGGCCGCGGCGCATGGCGTCGGCGTAGGCCTGGGTGGAGCCCTCCTGCTCGGCCTTGATCTGCTGCCAGTCCGCCGCGGTGTACCCGCGGGCCCGGGTCTGCGACTGCTTGTGCGCGTCGGTCCCGCCCCAGCGTTCCTGCACCTCGTCGGCGTACTGCGTCGGGTCGTCGTCGCCGAAGACCTCGAGGATCTCCTGCGGGGTGAGCTCGATGCCCATCGACCGTGCCTCCATCGTCGTCTCCACGGCCGCCAGCACCTGCCGGAGCCGTTCGATGCGTCGCGCGAGCAGGTCGCGTTGGCTGCGCAGCAGCGCGAGCTCGTCGTCTCCGCCCGGGCCGGTCCCGGGCGCGACGAGCCGGGCGACCTCGTCGAGGCCGAAGCCGAGCTCCCGGTAGGCGAGGATCCGCTGCAGCCGCAGCAGGTCCGCGTCGTCGTACTGCCGGTAGCCGGACGTCGTGCGCCCCCTCGGCCGCAGCAGGCCGATCTCGTCGTAGTGGTGCAGCGTCCGCACCGTGACACCCGCCAACCGGGCGACCTCACCCACCGGCAGCCCCGCGCCGTCCACGGCGCACCTCCTGCTCGTCTTCGGTCCGTCGTCGCGTCCCTCGTCCGCACCGTCGTCCTCGACGCTAGAGCGTCACGTCACGTGAGGGTCCAGCGCAGACCAGCAGGCGTGGCCCGGACGGTGCGGGGGCACCCGGACCCACGGTCTCCGGGCGGCCGGGGAGCGGGAGCGCGGGGGTACCGTGACGCTCGTGGCACGCACGCGGCTCTACCGGGGCGGGGTGCTCGAGGCCGAGGACTTCCCGCTCGAGGACATCTCCGAGCACCTCACCGACCCGTCGGCGGTCGTGTGGGCGGATCTCTGCCACGCCCCGCCGACCGAGCTCGACCTCGTCGCCGCCGAGCTCGACCTGCACGGGCTCGCCGTCGAGGACGCCGTCACCGCCCGGCAGCGTCCCAAGCTCGACCGCTACGCGAGCCATCTGTTCGTCGCGGCGTACGGCGTGGAGCTCGACCGGGTCACGGGGCGGCTCGACGTCGCCGAGGTGCACAGCTTCGTCACGCGGCAGGCACTCGTCACCGTCCGGCCGAACGACGCCTTCGACATCGGCGCTGTCGTCGAGCGCTGGGACGCCTCGCCGGACCTCGCGAAGCACGGCGTCGCGTTCCTCCTGCACGGGTTGCTCGACGTCGTCGTCGACAGCCACTTCGACGCCGTCCAGAGTCTCGACGACGAGATCGAGGACCTCGAGGACCTCCTCTTCGAGGACCGCCCGCACTCGGCGGAGGTGCAGCGCCGCTCGTTCGAGCTGCGCAAGTCGCTCGTCCTCGCCCGCCGGGTCGTCGTCCCGATGCGCGAGGTCGTGAACTCGCTGCTGCGCCGCGACCTGCACGTCGTCGACGACGCGATGACGCCCTACTACCAGGACGTCTACGACCACGTCCTGCGCGCGACGGAGTGGACCGAGTCGCTGCGCGACCTCGTCACGACGATCCTCGAGACGAACCTGACCATCCAGGGGAACCGGCTCAACGGGATCATGAAGAAGGTGACGAGCTGGGCCGCGATCATCGCCGTGCCGACCGCGGTCACGGGGTACTACGGCCAGAACGTCCCCTACCCCGGGTTCGCCAGCTCGACCGGGTTCTGGACCTCCATCGTCGTCATGCTCGCCGCGAGCGGCGGCCTCTACGTGCTGTTCAAGAAGCGCGACTGGCTCTGACCGCGGGCTTCGATGCCGACGGGGCTGCGGCATGCTCATGTCGGGCGATCGGCCGATACTCGTGTCACGTGTTCGCGGGAGGCGTCGACTCGGGGCGGGGACGGACCCTGGAGGCGGTGCCGAGACGGCTGTCCGGAGAGAGGCCATCCTGGATCAGTGATCGGAGATTCTGACGAAACGTGACCGAGTGACTCTCTAGAGTGACGGCTCCATAGGGCGGGCCGAGGTCGGGGGTCAGGTGAGCACGGAGGGCGACGTCACCCACGCAGCGTTGCTCGGGTGGGCGGACGAGGTCGTCCTGCGGGCGATGATCGCGCTCGAGCCCGCAGCGGACGCCGAGCGGGCGGCGCCCATGGCCGCGTACATGCGGGACCGGTTCCCGTTCCTCGGGATCCAGGCCCCCGAACGCACCCGGCTGCTCAAGGCGGCGTGGACGGACCTGCCCGATCCGTCACCGGCCGAGGTCGGCGAGGCCGCGGGGCAGCTGTGGCGCCTGGCCGGCCGGGAGTACCAGTACGCCGCGTGCGACCTGCTCGGCCGCCACCTCGGGACGACGGCCCGGGCCGGTCGCTACGACCCCGCGTTCCTCACCGACGTCGTGCAGCCGCTGCTGCGGGCGCGCTCCTGGTGGGACACCGTGGACAGTCTCCGGGCGGTCGCGGTCGGGCCGCTCGTCGCCGCGCACCCGGGCCTCGTCGCCGTCATGCGCGCCTGGGTCGAGGACGACGACCCCTGGCTCGTCCGGTCGGCGGTCATCCACCAGCTCGGCTACGGCGAGCGGACGGACGAGCCGCTGATGTTCGAGCTGTGCGCCCGACGTGCCGCCGACCGCGAGTTCTTCGTCGCCAAGGCGATCGGCTGGGCGCTGCGGACGCACGCGCGGCACCGGCCGGACGCTGTCCGACGGTTCTGCGCCGAGCACCCGGAGCTGACGCCGCTCGCCCGGCGCGAGGCGCTCAAGCACCTGTGAGCCGACCGCCTCCGGGCCGGGGAGCGGCCGGGCTCAGGCCTCGGCGGCGTCGGCGACGGCGGACAAGCCCCCCGCCCAGCGCTCCTCGAGCGCGGCGAGGTCGAGCCCGTCGTGGAGATGGGTCTGGCTGAGGTCGAGGACGGTGCCGTCACCGTCTGTGCGTAGGTCGACCTCGACGATCGTCGGCGGGTCGTCCGGCGTCGCGTGCCACGACACACGCAGCTGTTCCAGGGGGTGGTAGCTGCGAACGACCCCGTAGGTGCCGTCCCCGCAGTGGTAGGGCTCGCCCTTGGCCCCGAGCACCGCACCCTCACCGAGGAGCGCCTGCGAGCCGGTCGGGCTCACGAGCACCTCCCACACGCGGGTGAGGGGTGCGGCCACGGCCCTGCTGGCGGTGACCGCGGACGGTGCCTGCGGGCCGTCGGTCTTCCCGGCGGTCTGCGCCTCCGAATCCGTGCCAACGCTCGTCGACATCGCGCCTCCTAGATCCGCTGAACCGGCTCCGGTGGCGGAACCGGCAGGACCCAGTCGACTCCTCTTCGGCGCTCTTCACAAGCCCTACCCGCGGGTCCGCCCCACGGCGTCGGCGTGTCGGCCCCGCGGCGACCACGCCCCGCGACGACCAAGCACCGGGTCCGACGTCCCGGCTCGTTCTGCGAAGCGGGCTCCGCGTGACCAAGGGCCTGGTCCGGCAGCTTCCGGTCGCGGCTCAATGGTCACGTGCTCGACGCCGTGATCGTCGGCGGCGGCGCCGCCGGTCTGTCCCTCGCCGCCCATCTCGCGGCGGGCGGCTGGGACGAGTGGCGCGTCGTCGTCGTCGACGACCCCTCCCCTGTGGACCGGGCCCGGTCCTGGGGGTACTGGAGCCCCCGGCCGCTGCTCGTCGACCGCGCCGCGGAGCTCGAGTTCGACCACCTCGTGGTCCACGCCGCCGGGCGCACGACCGTCGTCGACCTCGACCCGTACCGCTACCGGGTCGTGCGCGCACCGGCGTTGCACGCCCTCGTGGCGCGCATCCTCGCGCACGCACCCGGGTTCGAACAGCTGCCCGGCCGGGTCACGGCGGTCGTCGACGGACGGCGCGGCGCCCGGGTGTACGTGGGCGGCGGCGTCCTCGAGGCCTCCTGGGTGTTCGACAGCACCGGCGTCTGGTCGCCGGGCGGGCGACACAGTGCGCCCGGCGCTACGGGCCGTAGAACGGGCCACCCACCGGGCCACCGGATGGTGTTCACCGGATGGGCGGTCCGCACCGACGTCGATGTCTTCGACCCGCGGGTTCCCCGGCTGTGCGACTTCCGCCTCCCCGCGGGCCGCCCCGCGTTCGTCCACGTCCTCCCCCGCGACGCGCGGCACGCCCTCGTCGAGCACACCGCCTTCGTCGCCCCGGGCCACCCTGCACCCGACCCGGCCGACACCGCCGCCGAGCTCACGGCGTACCTGCGGGCCGTCCTGCTCGTGCGCCGCTTCCGGGTCGACGACGTCGAGCGCGCCGCCATCCCGCTGTCACCCGCGAGGGTCCGACGGCGCGGCCACCGGGTGTTGTCGATCGGCGCCACCGCGGGCCTGGTCCGGGCGAGCAGCGGCTACGGCTTCACGGCCATCCAGCGCGACAGCGAGGCCGTGGCCCGCTCCCTGCTGGTGCACGGCCACCCGTTCGCCGTCCCGGCGCGGCCGTGGCGGCATCGCGCCCTCGACGCGCTGTTCCTCCGCGCGGTCGCGCGCGAGCCGCAGGCTCTCGAGCCGGCGTTCGCCGCCCTGTTCGGCGGTCGGGACCCGTTGCGGGTCCTGCGTTTCCTCGACGACGACACGACGACCGGAGAGGACCTCCGCCTCGTCACCAGGCTACCGCCCAGGCCCTTCGTCCGGGCGCTCCTACCGCGGCGCCGTGAAGCGCCCGGCCGGGGCGGCGGTCCTCCGCGCGGTGGGGTCGAGGGAGACCTGCTCGACCCCGGGGTACCGCCCGGCGAGCCGTCGTTCAGCCTCGTCGGCGACCCGTTCGAGGTCGTCCGCGGTGCGGCCGTCGGCGAGCTCGACCCTGGCCGCGACGAACAGGCGCCCCCGGCCGAGCAATGCTGAAGTTTCAACCATCGGGACGTACGACCCACAAATCAGGTTCCCAGCCACGCCAGTCTGTTCTCCGAGAAGCGATTCTCCCGCCGCCTCACAGGGTGTCGGTCCACCGCACGATGCCTTCGAGGAGAGATCGTCATGCGACGCAAGACTTTCGACGCACTGCTCACGGCTGGCGGGCTCGTCCTGGCGGTCATGCTCCTCGTCGCCGGCGCGCTCCTGTCCTGGGGTTCCTCGTTCACCTCGGCCCAGGTCCACGACCAGCTCGCGGCGCAGAAGATCTTCTTCCCGCCGGCCGGCAGCGAGGCGCTCGACGCCAAGACCTACCCCGGGCTCCAGCAGTACGGCGGCCAGCAGCTCGCCACCGGCGAGCAGGCCAAGGCCTACGCCGACCAGTTCATCGCCAAGCACATCGAGGAGATCGCCGGCGGCAAGACCTACTCGCAGCTGAGCACCGAGTCCCGGGCGAACCCCGACAACGCCGAGCTCGCCGGCCAGGTCCAGACGGTGTTCCGCGGCGAGACCCTGCGCGGCCTGCTCCTGAACGCCTACGCGTTCGACACCATCGGCACCATCGCGTTCTGGGCGTCGATCGCCGCCTACATCGGCGCCGGCGTCATGTTCCTGCTCTCGGTCCTCGGCTTCATGCACCTGCGCCGGACCGCGGAGAACGACGTCGTCGGTGGCGCGCCCGAGCGGATCGACCAGCCCTCGTCCGTCTGATCCGACCCGTCCGGTCGCCGTCCGCCGCGACCGCTGGAACCGCCCCCGACGGGGCCTGCACCGACCATGGTGCGGGCCCCGTCGCCGTGCCTGATCTGCGGCGGCAGGTCGGGGGCCGGCGCCGGGACGTGGGTGTCGGCGAGCAGCAGCAGCCGCACGCTCACGACGACGCCTCATCGGACGGGCCGGTGTGCGGCGCGTCCGCCCCCGCCGGCGGCCAGTCGATGCCGAGCCGTGCGGCGAACGCCATCGCGTCGAACGGCGCCCGGACCTTGACGTCGTTGTCGAAGTACACGTACACCTCCCGGCCGCTCCGGGCCCAGCCGCGCACCCGCTCCGCCCACACGTCGAGCGCGTCGTCGTCGTACCCGCTGACGTAGAGCTCGGCGTCGCCGTGCAGCCGCGCGTACGCGAGGTGCGGGCTCGTGAGATGGTCCAGCCACGGCCACTTCCCGGCGGTGTCGGCGGTGACGAGCGCGATCTCGTACCGACGCAGGACGTCGAGGAGCCGGCCGTCCGCGGCGGCCGCCGCGAACGTCGCGTGCCGGACCTCGAGCGCATGTCGGACGGGCAGGTCCGGGGTCGCCGTCGTGAGCAGGGCCCGGTCGCGGACCGTGTCGTCGTGCCCGGCGGCCACCTGCGCCGCCTCGGCCTGGGTGCGTGGCAGGAGCGCGAAGAACGCGTCGAGCCGGCCCGCGTCGAAGCCCAGCGTCGGCGGGAGCTGCCAGAGCACCGGGCCGAGCTTGGCGCCGAGGGCAAGCACCCCTGAGGCGAAGAAGTTCGCCAGCGGCGTCCCGACCCCGGCGAGCTTCTTCATGTGTGTGATGAACCTCGGCCCCTTGACCCCGAAGACGAACCCGCCCGGCGCCTCGGCGGCCCACCGGGCGTAGTACTCAGGCCGCTGGAGCGAGTAGAACGACCCGTTGATCTCGACGCTGTTCATATGAGTGGCGGCGTAGGCCAGCTCTCGACGCTGGGGAAGATCCGCGGGGTAGAAGCTTCCTCGCCAGGCCGGGTACCTCCAGCCGGAGATCCCTACGTGCACCCGTCCGGCCATGGGGACGAGTCTGCCCGTGCTTCACGCGTCGCGTCGGTCATCCGGACCGGACGGCCGACCAGTCCCCCGGGTCAGGCACTGCCCCGGCTGACCGGGGCGCGCCCGGTCGTTCCCGGCAGCACCCGGACTGCACGTCCTCGCAGACGATGACGAAGTCGTGGACGGCGACCCGCCCGGCGCACCGGGGGTTGCTGCACTCCACCTCGCCGTCGCCGTGCCGCACCAGGGTGCCGTGGCAGTGCACCAGGTCGGTCTCGCACCGGCGACACCGCGCCATGACCGCCTCCTCGCGTCTCGACGGCACCCCGCCCCCGCCAGCCGGGCGCCTCGAACGACACGAGTGTAGTTCCGACCGGGCGACGCGCCCAGGGACCGGGCACACCCGTTCCAGCCGGACGCCGGTGGTGGTGGCGCCCGGCCGCAGTGCCGGCGGCCCGGTGCGGCCCGTCAGCCGACGACGGACGTGCCGATGAGCGCGCCGACGCCGTACGTGATGCCCGCGGCGAGGGTGCCGGCGACGACCTGGCGCAGCGCGGACCGCCACGGCGGCCGGCCGTTGAGCACCCCGATCCCGCCGCCCACGGCGGCCATCGCGACGAGCGCGAGCGCGACCGCGCCGACGAAGGCCGCCGTCCCGCCGACGAAGAGGTACGGGACGATGACGACGACGGCGCCGATCGCGAAGGCCACGAGGCTGGAGAAGGCGGCCGACCACGGGGAGCCCAGCGCGTCGGGGTCCAGGCCGAGCTCCTCGCGGGCGAGGGTGTCCAAGGCGACCTCGCGGTCGGACATGATGCTCCGCGCCACCTCACGGGCCTGGGCGGCGGGCAGCCCCTTGGCGCGGTAGATGAGCACGAGCTCCTCGAGCTCCTCCTCGGGCTTGTCCCGCAGCTCGGTCGCCTCGAGCGCGATCTCGCGCTCGAACATCTCGCGCTGGCCGGACATCGACACGTACTCGCCGGCGGCCATCGAGAAGGCCCCCGCGAGGAGACCGGCGATCCCGGCCAGGAGCACCTGCGAGTGGGACGCGCCCGACCCGGCGAACGCCATGACGAGCGCGGTGTTCGAGACGAGGCCGTCACTCACGCCGAAGATCCCGGCGCGCAGCGCACCGGAACGGTCGCCGCGGTGCCACGGCTCCCGCCGTCCGATCCGTGACATGTCCGGCCTCTGCGAGGCGCCACCCCCCGGGCCACCGCGGAGCGCCCGGAGGGTCTTGGCGTGACCTCGCTCGTCGTCCGCCATGCCGGGTGCGGCGTCCGGGTCGGCGTCGTAGACCCCCGCATCGCCGCGCTCGGCCCGCTCGATGAGCGGCAGGACGGCGTCCAGCGACAGCCGCCGCGCGGCCAGGCCCATCGTGCGGATCCGCAGACCCGGTCCCGCGGCCTCGGGGATCCTCTCGCCGGCCTCGCGCAGCCGCCCCTCCCAGTGGGAGGCGTGCCGGCGCTCGACCTCCGCGAGCTCGCGGAGCACGTCGGCCCGCTCGCCGGTCTCGGCGTCCGCGAGCCGGTCGTAGAGCTGTGCCGCCGCGCGCTCGCTCGCGAGCAGGTCCTTCCAGCGCCGCACGGTCGCGCGGTCCGCCGTGTGGCGGCCGGCCCGGTCCTCACTCATCCCAGCCCCTCCAGCACAGCCGTCGGTGCGCGTCGTACCGAAGGTCATTGTCCGCCATGCCCGGGAGCCGACCCACGGGGAGCCGCCGGGCGAGGAGCACCGCCGCCGCGAGGCCGACCGCACCCATCCTGGCGCGCAGGAGCGGCGGCACGGCCTCGGTGAGGACGCCGGGAGCGAAACACCCCCGGAACCTGCCGCTGAGATGCTTGCATGGCCGCGGCCGCGCCGGCATGGGCGTCGGGGAGCCGAGGCGTCGGGAGTAGGCGCGAGGAGGCGTGGTGCTTTCACGGATCAGGATCAGCGTGCCGGACGCGCCGGGGTCGCTCGGCCGGGTGACGACGGCGATCGGCGCCGCGGGCGGCGACATCGCGAAGGTCGACGTCCTCGAGAGCGCGGCGGGCCGGGCGCTCGACGACGTCTTCGTGAACGTCCGGGACGACGGCCATCTGCGCGGTGTGGTCGCCGCTGTGAACTTCCACCGCACCGAGCTCTGGCGGCTCGCCCAGGTCGGCAGCGTGCTCGGGTCGGCGATGACCGTCCGAGTCTGAGGTCAGCGAGGCCTCGCGCCTCTCATGTGCCCGACGACCCGGATGCCGCGCGAATTCCTCCGGTTCTTCCGGAATGTCCTCGGAGGTCGACGCCGGCGGCGTCCGGGTACCCCTCGAGCAGCCGGAGCCACGCCTCGCTGATCGTCGGGAACGACGGGACGGCGTGCCAGAGTCGGTCGAGCGGGACCTCCCCGACCACGGCCACGGTCGCGGAATGGAGGAGCTCGGCGACGTCCTGGCCGACGAACGTCGCGCCGACGACGACCCGACGCGACCGGTCGACGACGAGCCGAGCGCTGCCCCGGTACCCGTCGGCGAGCAGCGACGCGCCCGTGACCGCCCCGAGGTCGTGGCCGACGACGTCGACGTCGATCCCGCGGTCCCGGGCGGCCTGCTCGGTGAGGCCGACCGAGGCGACCTGGGGGTCGGTGAAGACGACCGCCGGTGCCCCCGCACCGTCGGCGGTCGCCGTGAACGGGCCGTACCGGTCGTCGGCGGCGACGTCGCGGCCGCGGGCCCGGGCAGCGATCGCGGTGCCGCAGATCCGGGCCTGGTACTTGCCCATGTGCGTGAGCAGGTTGCGGCCGTTGACGTCGCCGACGGCGTAGAGCCAGGGCCCCGGGCGGCCGGTCCCGCTGTCCGACGATCCGCCGTCCGACGCTCCGCCGGCAGACGCTCCTTCGTCCGATGCCTCGTCAGCCGAGGCGCCGGTGACGGCGAGGGTCTCGTCGACCGCCACGTAGCCGCGCCGCAGCCGGTCGTCGGTGAGCCCGACGGTGTCCAGGCCGAGCCCGGCCGTGCGTGGCGTCCGGCCGGCGGCGACGAGGAGCTCGTCCGCGACGAGGCTCGTGCCGTCGGCGAGCTCGACGGTGACCTTCCCGCCCGGCTGGGCGCGGTCGACTCGCACGACGTGCGCGCCGGTCCGGACGTCGATGCCCGCCTCGACGAAGGCCTGCCGCACCGCCTCCCCCGCAAAGGGCTCCGAGCGCGGCAGGAGCCGTTCGCCGCGTACGACGACCGTCACCCGGTCCGCCCCGAGGCCGCGGAACGCCTGGGCCATCTCGCAGGCCACCACGCCACCGCCGAGCACGACGAGGCGTCCCGGGACGGACCGGGCGTCGGTCGCCTCGCGGCTCGTCCACGGCTGCGCCGCCCGGAGCCCGGGCACATCGGGCACGAACGCGCCGGTCCCCACGGCGAGCACGACGGCCTGTCGGGCGGTGACGACCCGGGCTCCGCCGGCGCCGTCGACCACGACCCGGCGCGGGCCGTCGAGCCGGGCGCGACCGCGCAGCGCGACGGCGCCGGTGCTCTCGACCCACCCGACCTGCGAGGCGTCGTCATGGACGAACGGCAGGTCGTCGCGACGCCCGGTGAACCAGTCCCGGCGCGCGAGCACCGCCGCTGCATCGACCGCACCGACCGGCACGCCGGGCAGCCGGGTCGCCGCGGCCCGGACATCGAGCGGTCGCAGCAGGGCCTTGCTCGGCACGCACGCCCAGTACGAGCACTCGCCGCCGAACAGCTCGGACTCGACGACGACGCACTCCAGGCCGGCGTCGCGCACCGTGCCCGCGACGTTCTCCCCCGGCGGCCCGGCGCCGATGACGACGACGTCCGTGACGAGCTCGGGGCCGGCAGCGGGTTCGGTCATGGGCGGCAAGCCTGCCCCTCGCGCACGCCGCGGTCCAGCCCGCGCCGCCGGCCGCGTGCTTGCGTCGGCGGGAGGGGTGCTGCGAGCCTCCTGCCCATGCGGCCTGCGTACGTCCACACCGCCCGGCTGCGGGTCGACGGCGATCCGGCGGCAGCGGGCGCCGCGGTCACCCTGGCGCTGTGCGGCACCTGGGACCACCCGGGGGCCGAGTGCCGGTGGCCGCACCACACGACGGCCGAGCAGTCCGCGGACGACGGCCTGCTCGTCGTCCGGGTCGTCTTCGTGTGCGACGCGGACGACGAGCCGCAGGTCCGCGCGTTCGTCGTGGACGCGCTCGCGGCCGGGACCGTCGGGGAGGTCCCGGAGACCGTGGACGCCGCGGACGGCGCCCGGGCCCGGGCCACGTCGTGGACCCTCGACGAGGAGGCACCCGACGTCGTCCGCCGCGAGGAACGCGTCCTCGCCGAACGGCTCTCGGGGACACCGTGGTGGACGTCGGGTGTCGTGTACCAGGTGTATCCGCGCAGCTTCGCCGACTCCGACGGCGACGGGGTCGGTGACCTCCCCGGGATCACGGCGCACGTCGACCACCTCGCCTGGCTCGGCGTCGACGCGGTCTGGCTGTCGCCGGTGTACAGCTCCCCGCAGCACGACAACGGGTACGACATCAGCGACTACGAGGACGTCGACCCGGTCTTCGGCTCGCTCGCCGACCTCGACCGGCTCGTCGAGGCGCTGCACGCACGCGGGATCCGGCTGGTCATGGACCTCGTCGTCAACCACACCTCCGACGAGCACCCGTGGTTCGTCGCCTCCCGCTCCTCGAGGGACGACCCGAAGCGGGACTGGTACTGGTGGCGGCCGGCGCGGCCCGGGATGGTGGCCGGCACCCCCGGCGCCGAGCCGACGAACTGGGCGTCGTCGTTCTCCGGGTCGGCCTGGGAGTACGACGAACCGACGGGCGAGTACTTCCTCCACCTCTTCGCCCGGCAGCAGCCTGACCTCAACTGGGAGAACGCCGAGGTCCGGCGGGCGGTCCATGCGATGATGCGCCGCTGGCTCGACCGCGGCGTCGACGGCTTCCGGATGGACGTCGTCAACCTCCTGAGCAAGGCGGTCGCACCGGACGGCTCGCTGCCCGACGGGCACGTCCGCGGCGGGCTCATCCCCGGCGGCGTCCTCGGCGACGGCTCACCGCACTACACGTGCGGGCCGCGGATCCACGAGTTCCTCGCGGAGATGCACCGGGAGGTCTTCGCCGGCCGTCCGGAGCAGCTGCTCATCGTCGGCGAGATGCCCGGGGTGACCGTCGAGGAGGCGAGGCTGTTCACCGACCCGGCGCGTGCCGAGGTCGACATGGTGTTCCAGTTCGAGCACGTCGGCCTCGACCAGGGCGCCTCGAAGTGGGACGTGCTGCCGTTCGACCTACGGGCGCTCAAGGCGTCGTTCGGCCGCTGGCAGGCCGGGCTCGCCGCCACCGGCT
This sequence comes from uncultured Actinomycetota bacterium, assembly GCA_963750565.1. Lineage (GTDB taxonomy): Bacteria > Actinomycetota > Actinomycetes > Actinomycetales > Kineosporiaceae > R-H-3. The sequence goes on from CAVVRA010000009.1 coordinate 247,513, forward strand.
GGAACAGCCTCTACTGGGACAACCACGACCAGCCCCGGGTCGTGTCCCGCTTCGGCGACGACGGCGGGCACCGAGTCGCGTCCGCGAAGATGCTCGCGACCGTCCTCCACCTGCACCGAGGGACGCCCTACGTCTACCAGGGCGAGGAGATCGGGATGACGAACGCGCCGTTCACCGCGGTCACCGACTTCCGGGACGTCGAGTCGGTCAACCACTACCGGCACGCCGTCGACGCCGGGCACGACCCGGACCCGGTCCTCGCCGCGCTGCGTGCCATGAGCCGGGACAACGCCCGGACACCGATGCAGTGGGATGCCGGGCCGAACGCCGGCTTCACCACGGGGACGCCGTGGATGCCGGTGAACCCGAACTGCGCGGACGTCAACGTCGAGACCGACCGTGCGAACGCCGCGTCTGTGCTCCACCACTACCGGCGGCTCGTCGCACTGCGGCACGAGGAGCCCGCGGTCGCCCTCGGCGACTTCACGATGCTCCTGCCGCACGACCCGCACGTCTACGCCTTCACCCGCCGGCTCGGGCGGACCGAGCTCCTCGTCCTCGGCAACTTCAGCGCCGACGAGCAGGTGGTCGACGTGCCGGACGCCGCGTCCTGGGCGGCCGCTGTGGTCGTCGCGGGCGACCCGCCGGCGGGGACGCCCGGGCTGCGGCTCGGCCCGTGGGAGGGTCGGGCCTACCGGCGCCGGCTCGGCTGACGGGAGTCCCGGCGCCCTGCCCCGGTGGCGGCTCAGGCCCAGCCGCGCCGGCGCGGGTCCGGTGGTAGCCGCGGGTTGAGCAGGTGCGCGACGAGCGCCGTCCAGCCCGTCTGGTGGCTGGCGCCGAGGCCCTCGCCGGTGTCGCCGTCGAAGTACTCGCTGAACGTCGGGTGCTCGCTCCACAGCAGGTCGGCGGTCGCCTCGATCCGGTCACCGTCGGCCGGGCGCCGGCCCTCGACCGGGCGGAAGAGCGCCGTCAGACCGCGGTCGATGATGTCTGCCGCCTCGACGAGCGTGTGCAGCTTCCCGGAGCCGGTGGGGATCTCGATCCGGAACGAGTCGCCGAAGTGCCGCCCGATCGTGCGGAGCTTGTCGGCCAGGAGCACGTTGACCGGGAACCAGATCGGCCCCCGCCAGTTCGAGTTGCCACCGAACAGGCTCGTCCGCGACTCGCCGGGCTCGTACTCGATCGAGGTGTCCCGCCCGGCCACATGCGCCGTGATCGGCTGGCGGCACGACGCCGTGAGCGAGCGGATCCCGTACGGGGAGAAGAACTCGCCGGGGTCGAAGACCCTCTCGAGGATGCGGCGCAACCGGGTCGGGTCGACCAGCGACAGGAGGATCTTGCGCTCGCCGGCGCCCTTGGCGAACAGCAGGGGACGGACGAGCTCGGGCCGCCGGCGCTGCAGCCACCGCATCCGGGCCGACAGGTCGGGGCACTCCTCGCCGACCCACGCAGGCACCTCGGTCGCGGCGAGGATCGGCAGGAGGCCGACCATCGAGCGCACCCGCAGCGGCTGGGAGGTCCCGTCGGGGGCGACGAGGACGTCGTAGAAGAAGCCGTCCTCCTCGTGCCACAGGCTCGTGCCCTGGGTGCCGAACGAGCGCATCGCCTGGGCGATCGCGAGGAAGTGCTCGAAGAACTTCGTCGCGACGTCGTCCCACGCCTTGTCCGTCCGCGCGAGCTCGAGCGCGATCTTGAACATCTGCTGGCAGTAGAAGGCCATCCAGCTCGTCGCGTCTGACTGCTCGAGCCGGAAGCCGGGCGGCAGCGGCGCCGAGCGGTCGAAGAGGGCGATGTTGTCCATGCCGAGGAAGCCGCCCTCGAACACGTTGGAGCCGTTGGCATCCTTGCGGTTGACCCACCACGAGAAGTTCAGCAGGAGCTTGGTGAACACCCGGATGAGGAAGTCCCGGTCGCGGTAGCCGTCGATCCGGTAGACGTGCCAGGCCGCCCAGGCGTGCACCGGCGGGTTGACGTCGCCGAAGGCCCACTCGTAGGCCGGGAGCTGTCCGTTGGGGTGCATCGCCCACTCGCGGCACATGAGCAGGAGCTGTTCCTTGGCGAACTCCGGGTCGACGTGCGCGAGCGGGATCGCATGGAACGCCAGGTCCCACGCGGCGAACCATGGGTACTCCCACTCGTCGGGCATCGAGAGGACGTCGGCGAGGTACAGGTGCCGCCACGAGGTGTTGCGCACCCCGGGCACCTCCCGCCGGCCGGGGGCCGGGTCCGGGGTGGGGTCGGTCTCGAGCCACTCCTGGACGTCGTAGCGGTAGACCTGCTTCGTCCACAGCAGCCCGGCGTACGCGCGCCGCGCGACGTGCCGGTCCTCCGGCGGCATCGAGGGGTGGATGACGGTCGCGTAGAACTCGTCCGCCTCGCGGCGCCGCGTCGCGAGCACGTCGTCGAACTCGGCACCGAACGCGGCGGGGCCGGGCCGGGTCCGCCCGAGGCGCAGCCGGACGGTCACCGAGCCGCCCGCGGGCACCGCGTCGAAGACGTACCAGACCGCGACCTTCGTGCCCTCGTCGAAGGGGTTGACCGCGCTCGCGTCGCCATGCACGACGCGGCGGTTCACGCCGTCCTTCGGGTAGATGCTCGCGTTCTTGCGCGCGCTGAACAGCTGCACGGCATCCGTCTCGTTGTCGCAGAAGAGCAGCACCGGGGTGCCCTCGGCGGCGAGGTAGTAGCGGCCGAGGTGGGCGTGGTCGACCTCGACCGCCTCGAGGCCGCTCACGGTGAACGTCGGCGGCAGGAGCTGGTGCATCGACGGCTTGCGCCCGTCGCGCCCCCAGGCCCACGTGTTGCGGAACCACAGCTGGGGCAGCAGATGCAGCGGCGCGTCGTCCGGGCCGTGGTTCGTCGCGGTGATCTCGACGCACAGGTCGTCCGGCGCCGCCTTCGCGTAGGTGACCCGGACGTCGAAGAACCGGTTCTCGTCGAGGACCCCGGTGTCGCCGAGCTCGTACTCGCGCTCGTCGCGGCCGCGACGGGCGTTCTCGGTGCGCAGGAGGTCGTAGGGGAACGCTGCCTGCGGGTAGCGGTAGAGCCACTGCATCCAGGAGTGGCTCGGCGTGCCGTCCACGGCCCACCAGTACTCCTTGACGTCCTCCCCGTGGTTGCCCTCGTGGTTCGCGAGCCCGAAGAGCCGTTCCTTGACCCGGTCGTCGCGGGTGTTCCACATCGCGAGCGCGAGGTTGAGGAAGCCGAAACGATCGCAGACCCCGCCGAGGCCGTCCTCCCCCCAGCGGTACGCCCGGGCGTGCGCGTGGTCGAAGGGGAAGGCGGCCCAGGCGTCGCCGTTCGCGGAGTAGTCCTCCCGGACCGTCCCCCACTGCCGGCCGGCGAGGTAGGGCCCCCAGAGCCGCCAGGGCGCCTCGGGTCCGGCGGCCTCCGCGAGTCGCGCGTGCTCCGCGGTGTCGCGGGCCGCGGCCCGGGGCGAGATGCGGTCGGGTGGGGTCACTGCGCCAGCGTCCCCTCGTTTCGTGTCGGCCGTGTTTCACGCGGCCGGTTCCGGCCTCGCCCGCCCGGGAGCCGGTCTCGTGACACCGGCTGAGCTGGGCTGCGACGAACGGACCGACCGTAGACGGACGGGGCGGGCGTGATGCCGAGTTCGACGATCCCACCGTGCAGAGCTGGAGGTTCGACTACCATACGTGTCCGCCCGATTACGAATACACTTGTGCGCGTTCCTGTCCGACGGCGCCTTCCCGCAGCACCCGCCTGGCACGAGGTGATCCGATGTCCGACCCGACCGACCCGACCGGCCGGGCGACCGTCCGCAAGCTGCGCCGCGCCTACCGGCGGGGCGGGGTCCTCGAGGTCGTCCGCGCCACCGGGCGCCGGCTCGTCGGGACTGTCCGGCGGGGGACCGACCCGCAGCCGACGCCCGTCGTGGCAGCGCCAACGGCACCGGCAGCATCAGCAACACCGATACAGGCCACGGGGGCCGGGCAGCCGTCGGCGGCGTCCGCCGATGGAACCGTCGCCGCCCCGAAGTCGCCGCCGGTCCTCAGTGCGCTGACGGTCTCCTACGACGATGCCGCCGCGTGGTTCGACCGACGACGGGCGACGTACGACCGGCTCGCAGCTGCCGCGGCGAGGTACGTCGAGCCGGACGGCGTGATCTTCGACGTCGGCGCGAACATCGGCTACTTCACCCAGACGCTGACCCGCACGGCCGGGTTCCGCGGCACTGCCCACCTGTTCGAGCCGCTCCCCCACCTCGTGGAGCTCTGCCGGGTCACCGCGGCGGACCTGCCGTGCACCGCCGTCGTCCACGACGTCGGGCTCAGCGACGAGGCGGCGCAGGTCGACCTCTTCGTCGCGGCGTCGGGCAACCTCGGCTGGAACACGGTGGTCGCCGAGCGCGCGGGAGCGGACATGGTGCCGGTGCAGGTCCGGGTGGTCCCGTTGGCCGACACGGCGATCACCGACCGCCCGTCGTTCGTGAAGATCGACGTCGAGGGCGCCGAGTACCGGGTGCTCGCCGGGATGCTCGACGCCCTGGAGAGCTGGGACCCAAGGCCGGCGATCCTCTGCGAGATCGGCTGGGGCCGGGAGCGGCATCCGGCGTGGGAGGCCGAGCTCGAGGTGTTCGCCCGCCTCGCAGGGCTCGGGTACACCGCGCACGACCTCGTCGGCGGCCCGGTCGACGTCACCGCGGTGGACCGGACGACGGACGTTCTCTTCCTCCCAGCGCACCTGCGTCCGGAGCCCCCCGAGGGCGGCGCCGAGCCGGGCGGCACGACCGCCGAGCTGTCCGGCACGGGCGCCTCGGACCGGCCGTGGTGAGGCGGATCCTCCGGATGCGACTCGTCATCGACGCGGGCTGCCGAGCGGGCGAGCCCGCAGCCGCGCCGGTCTCCCGCCAGGACCTTCGAGAACGGCCGGCTACCGCAGCAGCTCCGGCAGCCGATCGGCGGCCTCGACGAGCGACGGCCCGTACCACGTGAGCAGACGCCCGGGGACGAGCGCGCAGGGGACGTCCGGGAAGGCCTCGGGGCCGTCGTCCGCGGTGAAGAAGTACGGCTCGTCGGGCAGGACGACGAGGTCGTAGCCGCCGACGCGGTCGGCGACGCCGTCGAGGTCGAACCTCGGGTACCGCTCCGGGTCGTCGGCCAGCACGTTGTCGACGCCGAGCCGGGCGAGGACGTCGCCGGCGAAGGTGTCCCGGCCGACGGCCATCCATGGCCGGCGCCAGATCGGGACGAGCGCCCTGCGTCGGGGCGCGGCCGGCCGCACCGTCGTCCACGCGGCGCCCGCCGCGTCGAGCCACCCGGGCCGGTCGAGCCCGCACGCGTCGAGCAGCCGGGCGAGCGACCCCTCGGGGCCCAGGGCGGGGTACGCGCCCGACACGGTTCGGACGTCGGTCACCCAGACCGGGAGCCCCGCACCGCGCAGCGCGTCGAGGTCGGGTGCTCGGTTCTCCTCCGCGTTCGCGAGGACGAGGTCGGGCGCGAGGTCGACGATCCGGGCGACGTCGGGGTTCTTCGTCCCGCGGACGCGGACGACGTCGAGGTCCGCCGGGTGGGTGCACCAGTCCGTGGCGCCGACGAGCAGCCCGGGCGCGGTCGCCGACACCGACTCGGTGAGCGACGGGACGACCGAGACGACTCGGGTCACGTCGTCGGGGAGCGTGACCTCGCGGCCGGTGTCGTCGACGAGACGCCTCACGCAGATCCCCCCGCCACCACCCTGGCCCTGCACGCCGCGGCGACCCGGGCGAGGGCTGCGCCGGACGGCGCGTGCGTGCACCAGGAGGAGACCCGCCAGCGCAGGGTGCGGCGCTCGAGCTCGGCGGCGGCGTCCTCGGCGGTCCGGGCCAGGAGGAGGAACGGGGTGTCCAGGAGGTCGGCGGCGGTCACGTCCTCGCCCTCGGCGGCCCACCCGCCGGCCAAGGCCTCGGCCCGCTCCTGCGGGTCGCGGCCGATCGACACCATCTGGAGCAGGACGTCGAAGGTCGCCGGGGGGTGCCCGCGTCCGGCCCGGGCGGCCTGCACCTCGGCGACCCGTTCGTCGGTCTGCGCGGACGTCGCGAGCCCGAAGGTCCCCGCCGGCCTGCCCGGCAGCTGGACTGCCCCGGCGAGCCCGACGACGTCCCCGTGCCGGGCCGCGACGGCGAGCCCGCGCGGCGACATCGCGGCGATGAAGAGCGGCACCGGCTGCTGGAGCGGTCGCGGCGTCTGGTCCTGCGCCGCGAGCGCGGCACGGACGGCAGAGGCGAACGCGTCGAGCTCGACGAGCCGGTCGGCGTACCGGGGGAACGGCAGGCCGGCCTTCTCGTGCTCGTGCGGCATGTGCCCGGCCCCGAGGCCGAGGTCGACCCGGCCGCCCGAGACGACGTCGAGCGTCGCGACGTCCCGGGCGAGGAGCACCGGGTTCCAGAACCCGTGGTCCAGGACGTAGGTGCGCAGGCGAACCCGCGACGTCACCGCCGCGGCGGCCGCGAGCAGGACGAACGGCGACGGCGCCCCGACATGGTCGGCCGCCGTCACGACGTCGAGCCCGTTCTCCTCGGCCCAGCGGGCCGCCGCCGTGGGGCCCGGCGGGACGCCGTCGGGGGCGTCCCCCGGCGGGCCCCCCGGGGACGACCCGGCCGGCGCCTCGGAGAGCCGGCCGAGGTTGACGCCGAACAGGGGCGTTGCGGTCGTCACGTCCGTCATGCCGCCATCCTGCCCGGACGTCAAGGGTCGCCTCGACCGTCGTTCGCTCGCCGCGTAGCCGACCTCGGGACGGGGGTTGTCCGCCGGACGAAGGACGGCCCCGGCCGCAGGACCGGGTCCGGCCCGTCGAGCTCGCCCGGGTCGGAACCGCGGCTCGACGTCCGCCCGCGCCGGGGACTCCAGCCGAGCGGGGCCTGACCCGGGTCGGTAGCGTTCCCGGCATGGGTGACCTGACGATCGGCTACGCCGCGATGCTCGAGCAGTTCGGCCCGCAGGAGGTCGTCGGCTACCAGGCGCTCGCCGAGGAGCACGGCTTCTCCGGCGTGCATGGCGGCCGACCACTTCCAGCCGTGGGTGCCGCAGCAGGGCCAGGCCGCGTTCGTCTGGAACGTGCTGACCGCCGTCGGCGAGCGGACCCGCGGCGACCTCGGCCCGGGCGTGACGTGCCCGTCGTTCCGGTTCCACCCGGCGATCGTCGCGCAGGCCGCGGCGACCCTCGAGGCGATGTACCCGGGCCGCACCTGGCTCGGGCGTCGGCTCCGGGCGAGGCGCTCAACGAGCACGTCGTCGCCGGCTACTGGCCGGAGGCCGGCGAGCGGATCACTCGCGGATGTTCGAGGCCGATCGAGATCATCAAGAAGCTGTTCGACGCCTCGCTCGCCGGCAAGGACGTCAAGCACGACGGCCGGTTCTTCAAGCTCGAGACGACCCGGCTGTGGACGATGCCCGAGCAGGCCGCCGCCGATCCTCGTCGCCACGGCCGGACCGATCACCGCGAAGAAGACCGGCAGGTTCGCCGACGGGATCATCACCGTCGGGCGCGCCGCTGGAGAAGATCGGCGGGCTGTTCGACAAGTTCGCCGAGGGGGCCCGGGAGGCCGGCAAGGACCCGGACGCGATGCCCAAGGTGCTCCAGCTGCACCTGTCGTGGGCGCCGACCGACGAGGAGGCGCTGGCGAACGCGATGACCGAGTGGCCGAACGGCGGGATGAAGTTCCCCAAGGCCGACATCCGCTCGCCGTTCGACTTCGAGCAGATGGCCACGCTCGTCCGGCCGGAGGACTTCGAGGGCCGGATGGTCATCTCGTCCGACCCCGACGTCCACCGGGCCGCAGATCCAGAAGTTCCTGCGACCTCGGCTTCGACCGGGTCTACCTGCACAACGTCGGCCGCAACCAGGCCGAGTGGATCGAGGTCTTCGGCCGCGAGGTGCTGCCCGCGCTGCACCGCTGAGCCCGCCGCCCGCCCCCTCGCACCAACAACGTTGTCAGCCGCGACACGCCGTCCTCGCGCGTCGTTGCTGTGTCCGACGGGCCGCAACCCTTCGGCCGGCCGGACGGGCCGCGGATATCCGGATGCGATCATCGGCGGCCGGTTGCCAGGCTGCACGCTCGTGCCCCGCCTCCGCCGACTCCCCATGGTCGACCTGACGCCGCTGCGGACGTCGCGCGACTTCCGGCTTCTCCTCGTCGCCGGCACCGTGACGTACCTCGGCGCGATGGTCACGTACGTCGCCCTGCCGTGGCAGCTCTACGACCTCACCGGCTCCAACCTCGCCGTCGGCCTGCTCGGCGCCGTGGAGCTCGTGCCGCTCGTCGTCTTCGGCCTGTGGGGCGGGGCGATCGCCGACCACTACGACCGGCGGACCGTCCTCGTCACGACGACGGTCGCCCACGTCGGGCTCACCGCCCTGCTCCTCGTCAACGCCTACCTGCCCGACCCGCAGGTCTGGGCGCTCTACGTCCTCGGCGGCCTGCTCTCGGCCGTCACGGCCGCCCACCGGCCGAGCCGGGAGGCGCTCCTGCCGCGCGTCGTCCGGCACGACGAGCTGCCCGGTGCGCTGGCGCTGTCGTCCATCGGGATGCAGACGGGCCTGCTGGCCGGTCCGGCGATCGGCGGCCTCATCATCGCGTCGGGCGGGGCGACGTGGGCCTACGCCGTCGACGTCGCCGGGCTCACCGTCGCGGCGCTGCTCTACGCCGCGTTGCGGCCCGCGCCGGTCACGGACGGCGGGACGCCTCCGAGCCTTGCGGGGATCGTCGACGGCATCCGGTACGCGGCCGGACGGCCCGACCTGCTCGGCACGTACGTCGTCGACATGGTCGCCATGTTCCTCGCCATGCCCGTCGTGCTGTTCCCGGCCTTCGCGACGGACGTGCTGGAGCAGCCCACACTCCTCGGCCTGCTCTACAGCGCCGGCACCGTGGGCAGCCTCGTGGCCACGGCGACGAGCGGCTGGACCGGCCGGGTGCACCGGCACGGCCGAGCGGTCGTGGTCGCCGCCGCGTGCTGGGGACTCGCGACCGCGGCGGCCGGGCTGGCGACGTCCGCGTGGCTCGTGCTCCTGCTGCTCGCGCTCGCCGGGGCCGCGGACATGGTGAGCGCGCTCTTCCGCCAGATCATCTGGAACCAGACCATCCCGGACGAGCGCCGCGGTCGGCTCGCGGGCATCGAGATGCTCTCGTACTCGGTCGGTCCGCTCGGCGGCCAGATGCGGGCGGGTGTCGTCGCAGACGCGTTCGGCGTCCGGACGGCGATCGTCAGCGGCGGGGTGCTGTGCGCCGCAGGCGTCACGGCGACCGCGGCCTGCCTGCGGGAGTTCTGGGACTACGACGCGCGAACCGACGAGCACGCCGTCCGGGAGCGGCTGGTCCGTGAGACGCGGGCCGCCCAGGCGCAGACCGCTCCGGCGGGGAACGCCACCGTCTGAACCCGGATCCGCAGGTGGCGTCACGACGGACGGCGTGAGGAACCAGCGGGCTCGTGGTGCTCACGACTCCCTGTGATCAGTAGTGGGCGCAGACGCCGAGTGGCCGACGGACGCGGCGGGTTCAGTCGGCGTCGTCCCCCTCGCGCCAGCGTCGCTCCTCCTCGTCCCACTCCTCGGTGCGGGCGGCAGCGGACTGGAGGGCGTGCTCCGCCTCGGCCTCGGTGGCGTAGGGGCCCATGAGGTCCTGGCCCTGGCTCTTGTCGTACTCCGTCTCGACCTTGCCCGTCCGGATGTTGAACCAGAACTTCGGATGCTCCATGCGGTCACCGTAGATGGCCTCCTGCGCGACCGCCAGAACAGTCGTTGACCTGCATAGACGTCCGTGGCCGCCGTTGGCCGTCCGACAGGGCCGGATAGTCACCCGTACCCCCGGTGTGCCCGCAGGCGATGCTCGCGTCCACGTTTCGGACGGGTCACTTCGTCGTTCTGGACAGCCGGACACCTGGACGAGTGGTTTCTCCTGCACGGAGAGTTGGAGGGCGCGGTGGGCGCTGATCCGGTCATCAGAGTCGGGACCAGGTAGAAGCAGAGGTCGACAGCTACCGGCGGGCGCTGGGCCGGATGTGGATCACGATGCTTCGCGTCATCGCCATTTCGGCTCAGCCGGCGGCCTTGTCCGGCTGGTCACCGCTGACATCGATGGGGCAGGGTCGGGCACTGATTCTCGCGGTCGGCGATAGTCGTTCGCCCCGTGGTTGCGGTTCTCGGCCTTGGTCTCGCGGCGGCAGTGCTCGAGCCCCTCACCTGCGTCTTGTGTCGGTGGTGGCGGCGCGATCTTCAAGCCGAACTAGCCACGTACCGTCAGTGGTTGCGTGAACGTGGCCGGCGCCAATGGCGGCACCTTGAAGGGGACACTTCGGAGCCCGAGCTCTTGCAGACACCCTCGCCGAGCACGGACATGGAACCGTCGAGTGCATGGCCATGAGGCTGGCTGGAGGCACTCACAAGCAACTCCGGACGGATCCACGCCGTCCGCCCGGAGAGTTCGGCGACGCGCGTTCTGCGTGCCGCGGCAAGCCGTGAGGTGACCGAGGGTGTGACTCATCGCCCGGGCTTTCGTTGAGATCGACTGTGGCGGCGTGGCTGTCGGCGCGGCTGGCCCGTCGGCCCGTGGTCGGAGGAGTGGTGCCGGCCGATGCGGCGTAACCGATGGATCGCGGCGGAGCGGGCGTCAAGGTCGTCGGTGTCCTCGGCCAACGTGACGGCGGCGTCGAAGTGGGCGGCCGCACCGTCGAGGTCGTCGAGCGCGGCGAGAGCATCGCCGGCATGGATGCGGATCCAGACATCGTGCGGCCAGCGGGCCAGGTTGGACTCGATCCTGGCCCGGGCCTGATCGGTTAGCCCGGCCTGGGCCAGGGCCACCGCGACATCGCCGTCGAGCATGGCCTGTAGATCGGGATCCACCCGGGTCAAGGCGTCAGCCACCGCCGCGGCCTCGGCACCGAGACCGGCGCGACCCAGGTCCAGGACGAGGTTGAGCAACCAATCCGGCAGCTGCCCGGCCAGCTCGGGCTCGGCGCCCAGAGCGACCGTGAAGTCGTCCCGCCGTCCGGGGAACCAACCGGTCGCTGCCACCACCAGGCGGGCCCGCTCGGCCAACACCTCCCGCTCCGGGACGACGTACGCACCCTGCCCAGCGGCGGCGAGCTTGGTCGCCAACCCGTTCGGCAGGTGCGGCAGCTCCAGCCGGATGGTGGCGTCGGCCAGGGCCCCCCAGCCGTCCGGGTTGCTGGCGTTGGCCCGTGCCAGGCGCACCCGGATCACCGTCTCGGCCTCGGCCCGATGGGCCGGACACATCACCGCGCGGAACTCGGCCAGCTCGCCGGGGAACCCGAACCGGCGCCCGCGACAGGCGGGGCAACCCGGCTGTGGCCGGTCCATCGCGGCCAGCTCCACCACCGAACGGTCCAGGTCCACCGGTCCGAACGCGGCCTGAACGATGTCGGTGATCGCACCCAGCCCGATGTCCTCCCACCCGGGAGAGACCAACCCGATCTCGGGCGTCCCCAAACCCAGCCCGGCGCTGCGATCGGCGAGCAGGTCCGACGCCGGCCCTCTGCCGGCCCGGCCGCCCGCGAGGTCCCGCTGCGTGAGCGCCGCGGCGGTCACCACCGCCGAGCCGGCCATCGCGGCCACCACGTCCGTGACCGTGCCGCCCTGCTCGCCCGCCAGCTCCAGCACGGACCAGATCGGCAGGTACACCACCAGCTCCACCCCCGAGGGGTCGGCATTGACGGTGGCGAACCCGTCCGGACGGGCCACCAGCTGCTCGAGCGGATCCCACGTGATCACGAACACGCGTAGCTGCTCGGCCATCCACGCCTGCACCGCAGGCAGACCCGTCCAGGCCACACCCAGCTCGAGCAGCTTCTTCTCATTCGCCGGCGGCGCGGCCAGCAACCGCCGGACCTCGTCCGGCAAGCCCGCCAACACGTCCCCGACCACACCCAACCGTACCCAGCGTGACCAGCTCAGATCGATGCACGTCCCCGCCACCACCTCGCCCGCCGCAGCTCAAGGCGGTATGGGGGGCGAGCGTGGCCGCCCTCAACGCGGCTACTTGTCCGGATGGGGGCCGACGCCGCGCGCTCGATGGCGCGGCCGAAGGCCACGTCTATCGCGGCGTGGTCGCGCGTCCCGCGCGCACGGGGGCAGAGTGGGGCCTGCCAGTGGGCGCTACGGCAGCACTCGCTGCAGTCGGGTCTTCTTGCGGTTCTCCCGGACAATCCATGCCACATCCGGATCCGGATTCTCCGCCAGAGCGAGGAACCGTGGGATGCCCTGATCGGGCGCGGCGGCGACGGCCACGCTCCAGCAGTACCCCAGGGCCTTGCGAAGGGACCGGACGGCGTCGGACCGTCGTTCGCCCTCGGGCCGCTCGGCGAAGCTGGCGGTGATCCTCCCGCAGATGTCCAGAGCAACCGTCGCCTCCCGACCCTTGAGCAATCGAGGTTCGCAGACGCCGGCCGCGGCAGCCCGCTGGACGAGGGGGTCGGCGTCCTCCGCCCAGGTCCGAGCCAGCCGCCACCAGCGCGGCGGATCGTGGTCGCCCAACCGCTGCAGGGCCATGGCCACCCCCTCCCGGACCCTCCACCGCCGATCCCCCGCCAGATGGTGAAGTCGGTCCACGAGATCGGCGTCCGGTTGCTCGGCGAGTAGGCGCCCCAGACCGACCGCACCGGTAGCCGCGCGGAACTCGTCGCCGTCCTGTGACAGGTCGAGGAACCAGGCGGCATCACCCTCGTCGGCAGCTGCTTCCATCAGCTCCAGGTTCCCCCGCGGTCCAGGCAGGCCGGAGTGCCCGTCGAGATACGCGGTGCGCTCCGAACCTGTCAGCCCGCGCAGAGCCAATCGGTAGTCCTGTCGTCGCGCCATGGCCGAAGCGTGCCATTCGCACGATCATCTGCGGAACGGCAAGGCGGCGCTCACTGCGGCAGTTGAGGATGGCCGCCGCGCGAACGAACAAGAGCACGACGTCCCGCTTGGTGAAGATGATCCGCGACCAGGATGGCCACCGTCAGAGCGCGAGACCGATTGTGCCGGAGGTCGTGGCCGTGACTGATCCGCGCGCCGACTTGCCGTACGACGCCTGGATGCTGCGGTTGCTCGGCCCGCTGCGGGCCGGCTTCCGGCTGGCCAATCGGTGGCTGACCGGTTCCTTTGGTGGATCGCGGACTGGGTCCCCTGCTGAGCACCCCACTGACCGGCTCGGTCCTCGTGCTGCGCACCACCGGCCGCAAGACGGGGCTGGTCCGCCAGGCCCCGCTTGGCTACGCCGTCCACGACGGGCGGATCGTGGTGGCGCCGGATACGGCCGCACCTGCCACTGGTTCCGCAACGCCCTGGCGGACTCCCAGGTCGAGGTCGCGCTGCCTGGGGCGGTTCTAGCCGGCCGGGCCGAGGAAGTCACCGATCCCGAGGACCGCCGGCGGACCTTCCGGGCCGTAGCGGCGGCCCTTGGGGTCATCGCCCCCGACGCCCGCGCAGCCTCGCAGACAGCGGCAAGGGCGGATGGTGCCTCGGTCCGATACGCCACCGGTGGGCTTGGGCGCTGACGTCGCGTCGCGGTCGGGGCTGTCCGGGCTCGGTCGCGGTGCCGGCCCGGGTGGGTCGATCGGGGACGATTGACCCGTCGGTGATGGGACCGATCTTTCTAGCATGGCCGGATGAGCTCCGTGGCGGAGCGGTCGTTCCCGAGTGTGGTGGCCGAGGGGCTGGTCAAGCGTTTCGGGTCCCGGGTGGCGGTCGCCGATGTCGGGTTCGTGCTGTGGCCGGGCACGGTGACCGGGCTGTTGGGGCCGAACGGCGCCGGCAAGACGACCACGATGCGGCTGCTTGTGGGGCTGGCCGCACCCGACGCGGGACGGGCGTTCGTCCAGGGGCGGGCCTACCGGGATCTGGCCGAGCCGATGCGAACCGTCGGCGCGTTGTTGGACAGTGCCGGCTTCCATCCTCGTCGCCGCGCGCGTGACGAGCTGCGCATTGTCGCGGCCGCGGGTGGGGTTGGCCTGGCCCGGGTGGAGGAGGTGCTGGACCTGGTCGGGTTGGGCGGTGAGCGGGGGCGGATCGGCTCGTTCTCGACCGGGATGCGGCAACGGTTGGGTGTCGCGGCCGCGCTGCTCGGAGATCCGCAGGTGCTGGTCCTGGACGAGCCGTCGCTGGGGCTGGACCCGGCCGGGCAGGTCTGGTTGCGCGGCTATCTACGCGACCGCGCGGCGGCGGGCGGCACGGTGCTGGTGTCCAGCCACGTGCTCACCGATGTCGAGCAGGTCGCCGACCGGGTGCTGGTGCTGGACCACGGGCGGCTGGTGGCGGATGCCGCCCTGTCCGAGTTCGTCGCCGCGGTGCGCTGCGACGTGCTCGTGCGGGCCGCTGACCCGGATGCCCTGGACGCGGCGTTGCGAGCCCGCGGCGCCCAGGTGAGCCGTGACGGGGTGATGCTGCGGGTACGCGGGCTCCCGGTGGCCGAGGTCGGTGAGGTGGCGGCCGCGGCCGGTGTCGCCGTGCACGGGCTCCGCGAGGACGTCTCCCACCTGGAGGAGGCGTTTCTCGCGGTCACCTCGGGTGCCTCGACACCGGCCGGTGATGACCACCGGGGCCGGGACATGAACCGGGGTCGGACATGACCGGGGTGCTGGCCGCCGAGGCCCGCAAGCTGCTCGCCACGTCGTCCTCGCGATGGCTGATCGCGGCGGGGCCGCTGCTGGCCGCGGGGGTCAGCGTCCTCGTCCTGGTCATCGGGGCGTCCGGGAAGGGCGGGTTCCGGGTCGAGGGTGTCGTCACGCAGATCCGTTCCGACGCGGACCTGCGTGACTTCGCCACCCTCGCGGCGGCGACCACGTTCCTGGCCCTGGCCCTGGGTGTCACCGAGGCCACCTCGGAGTTCCGGTACGCCACCATCGTGCGGGCGGTGCTGGCCCGGCCGCGACGCTGGCAGACCGTGGCCGCCAAGGCCGTGGTGATCACGGTGGGCGGTGCGGTGCTCACCCTGACGGCCACCCTTGCCTGCTTCGGGGTCGCGGCCGTCTGGCTGGCGGCCCATGGACAGAGCGTGCCGATCGGTGGGCGCAGCGCGGCGATCCTGCTCGAACTCGCGGTCACCGGTGGGCTGGAGGCGGCGGCCGGCGCGGCCGTCGGGTTCCTGGTCCGCAACCAGGCCACCGCGCTGATGGTCGTCCTCGGCTGGGCGTTCCTGGCGGAGAGCATCGTCGCCGCGCTGTTCATCGACGCCAAGCCCTGGCTGCCGGTCACCGGAGCCGCTCAAGCCATGCTCAGCGGTCCCACCGAGCACCTGTTCACCCCGCCGGCCGGCGGGCTCCTCCTCGCCACCTACGCCCTCACCCTCACCGCCCTCGCCGCCGTCACCCTCCAACGACGCGACGTCGGCTGATCGGCGTCCCGCGCGCACGGCGGCAGATGAGTGTGTTGCTGGCAACGGTCCGCACGAGGACCGGGCAGCCCGAGGATCTGTGCTGATCACCGAGAAGCGCAAGCGTGAGCGCGAAGAGCGGTCGAGTCGTCACAGTGACGACCGAGCAGGCCGGCACCGCGCTGCTGCCAGCCGCGCAAGCGGTGTCGGTCTCACTCACGGCAGTGACCTCGCGGCTCTGGGCGAGGCCAGCCACCGGCGCGGTCGTCTCCTCGGCGCGCCCCAGAGGGAACGGGTCAACTCACGGCCTTCCTCACCAACGCGACAATCCGCTTCTCCACGTCCTTGGTCAGCGTCGACACGGCGTACGACGTCGGCCACATCGCACCGTCGTCGAGGTTGGCCGCGTCCTGGAAGCCGAGGGTGGCGTACCGGTACTTGAACTTCCGTGCGTCCTGGAAGAAACAGACGACCTTGCCGTCCCTGGCGTAGGCGGGCATGCCGTACCACAACCGCGGTGCCAGCTCGGGCGCGGTCGTGGTGATGATCTGATGGAGCTTCTCGGCGATGACCCGGTCCACGTCATCCATCTCGGCGATCTTGGCAACCACGGCCTTCGCGTCTTCCTCCTTGCCGGCCTTCCCGGAGCGGCCGCGGGAGACCTTGACCTCCGCGGCGTGCTCCTTCATCGCCGCGACCTCCTCCTCGGTGAATGCACCCTCGGTCGTGGCCTGGGTCGTGGCGCGCTTGGCGGCCTTGCGTGTCTCGGCCATGGTCCGGCTCCCTTCCCGTAGTCCTGTCGCCCAAGGCTAGAGACGAGGCAGCGCGCCTGCTTCTCGATTCCTGATCGGTGCGCCGCCACGGCACCGTCCCGCGGTTCGTCAAGGCGCCCGGTGGCCGGTACGTCGAGACAGCACTGGTCTCCGATCGCACCGATCGCCAGTACGCCTGGCGGCATGGCCGCGCTTCGCGGGCCAAGGAGCTGAAGTGAGGGTTGCCCACTGTCCGGACGATGCTCATCCAGGCGCCGCCTGAAGGATCCACCGGATCGGGTGGTCCGGGTCGGGCTCGTAGCGGCACTCGAAGCCGGTGCGGACCCGGTCGCGCAGGTGCCGGCCCAGCCAGGGGTCGGTCTCGGCGATCTTGGCCAGCGCGGCCACGATGGCCTTGCGGACCGCCACGCGGGCTCGCTCGTCGTGTGCGCCGGTCGTGCGCCGGCGCCCGCACCGTCCGGTCGCAGCACGCAGCTGGTCGAGGAGCCAGGCCCGCTCCTCGGTGTTCTCCTCGGTGTCCAGCGCGTCGAGTCGGGCTCGGTAGGCACGGCGTGCCTCGTCGTCGAGGAGCTCGAGGCCGGACTGCTTGACGAACCCGCCGCCCACGAGGGCGACCACGGAAACGTCGGTGTCGGCGCGGCTGAGGAGCGTGTACAGGTGTTCGAAAGAGACGGTGTGGTCGTCGAGCTGGGCGTACCGGCCTTCGACGATGTCCATGTTGATGCCGACCGGTGTGGTCGAGCGGGATGCACTGGGCATCGGGTCCTCCTCAGCTGTTGTGTGGTGTGGACACCCCTGAGGCGTGACTTCCGGCGTCACGTCGTGACGACGAGCGGCATGTCAGACACCGTCGCCAGTGAGGGCACCGGCCGCGCGCATCGCCGTCGTTGCGCTCGAGGTGCGGCATGGTCCCGCGAAACGCCGAGGCTCATGTCGACCGGGTTGGTCAAGGCCGGTGTCGAGGGGCGTGCTCGGGTTCAGCTCGTGACCTGTACGAGTTCGTGGATGATCTCGTGCTGTGGCACTCCCTCGGCGAGCAGTTGCCGTGCGGTCTGCCAGACCAGTGGTGGGTCGTCGTGCCAGAGCTGTTCACTGACGCGTACCGCGGTATCGAGGAAGACGGCCTGGGACATGCCCTCGGGAGGGTCGCAGTCGCCGTACTCGTCCCGGATAACGGCGTGGCGGTCGGCGGGGTCGGCGACGTTGACGATGCGCTCGGCGCTTTCTCCCGTGCGGGCGTCCGGGGTGGGCAGAGCGATCGAGCGGCGGGTGAGGGTGGCGGCCAGGATGCTGGCGTCCGCGGTGGTTGCCGACACGTCGTGCAGGTAGGCGCGGTGCTGGGCGTTGTCGGGGTCGTCGTAGGTGTCGTCGAACCTGGCCAGCACCGTGGGTAGCTGGGCCGCGATGTGGGCGCGGGCCGCATCGTCCAGGCGGTGGCGGGCGCCGGCCCACCGTGCCCAGGCGGCGACCGCGGTGGGCAGACCGCGGCGCTGTGCGTGGGTGAGCTCGAACATGGTCGGGACGTAGCTGAGCAGGACGTGCGACAGCCGGATCGGGCCCACCAGGGTCGGCGGTGTGCCGGGCACCAGGCCGCCGTAACCGGCAAGCACCTCGGCCCAGAAGCGGACGACGTGCGCGTCTCCGGCGTCCTGGGCCGCCGGGTCGGAGATGAACGCGGTCACGGCTGCCTCCCGGTCGGCGGCACCGAACCTCGCCTCGGGCGCCGTCGGCTGGGGTCGGGGCAAGCGTCGCAGCCGGGCCCTGGCCACCGGCAGGCAGGCCAGGGATTCCTCGGGCAGAGTCGGGTGTCTGCCTCGGTCGCAGCGTGTCAGCGCCGGCTCGAGCCGCGCGCGGGCTGCCGCCAGGTCGAGAACCTCCCAGCGGGACAGCGGGTCACGCTCGTCCTGCAGGAGGCCCGGTAGATCGGTGGGGTCGTCATCGATGACGATCTTGGTGGCCACCGGTGGCCGGCACAGGTCTGTCCGGACGAGCAGCGCATGCCGGTCCGGCCCATAGGCGAAGGTCACGGCAATCGTCTCGGAGTCGCCGAACACGTCGTAGCGCCGCCAGGCCCGCACCGGGACGGCCCGCCCGATCGCCTCGGCCCACGCCGGCGGGTACCACCCGCTCGAGGTCACCTCACCCAGCACCGCCGTCGCGGCAGAACGTTGGGCCGGCGAGCCCACCGCGACGATCGCACGCAGCACAGCGGCGGAGGCCGCCGACGGGTATGCGGCGACATCCTCGGCCAGAACGCTGGAGATTGCCAGGTCGCTCAACTGCTGGTCCATCCCGATCCGTCGAGGCTGCACGACCAGCGCCGCCGCCGACAACTCCACCTCCAGCGGGCCCTGCATCTCCAGCAACCGCTGGCCCAACTCCAAGAACAGCCCGGCCAGCGACTCATCCGCCTGGTCGGCGGGCCCGGTGACCGGAGCCCGCCCCGCAGCGCGATCCTTGCCACTGAAGCCACGTCGGAGACCGCGTCGCACACTCACCCGCGCGAGAGTACCCCTCTGCCCTTGAGCCAAGATGCGGTATCTGCACGCACCAGCCGTGCTCTGGGATCGCCTCGGGTTCGTGCCCGGTGGCGCAGATACCCCCGGGTCCGAGCGAACACGGACCGGGTCCGACATCTCTCCCGGGGTCGTCGAACCCCCGCTCGCCCACGACCGCCCGTCGGCAGGACCTCGGACGCGCTGTCCGCGGCAGGAGCTGACGTTTCGGTGACGGGTCGAGCGAGCGGACCACCTGGCGGTGAGGATTCGGTCGTCCTCGCTGCTCGCCGTGAGCTCAGCTGATCCCGGCGATGACTGCCCGCCCCTTCACGGCTGCCTCGGCAAACATCCGCTGAAGCCCGGCGAGGCTCGGCAGCAGGTACTCCTCCAGCACGGATTCACCGTCGTCCCAGATGTCCGGGTAGATGTCGGCCTGCTGCATCGCGGTCGGATCGAAGCGCTCACGAAGCACGGCGTCGTCCAGGTCGGCCAGGTCGTGGCGATGGCCTGGACCTGGTCCCGCTCCAGCAGCCACACGTGGCCGGAGCCCACGTCGCTGTCTTCCAGCGGCTGACCGCCCAGGACGCACAGGTTGCCTTCGCTGTCCGGGGGTCTTCCACACCCCCTCCAGGATCTCGTGGGCGTGGAACGGCAGGCCCTCGTCCAGCAGCCGCTGGGCCTCAGTCAGCGCCTGACACGGCGGCAGAACCAGCCCGTCAGGCACACCGACGACCCCTGCACTGCCCCGAGGCAGCGGCCGCCCCAGGCCATCGCGGGGCCGCGCATTCCGAGGACGGCCCTGGGGTCCCGCTCGCGCATTCGATCACCTGCCCGACCCTGGTCAGCATGTCAACGATCGGACGCTCCGCAGCGCACGCTGGTCGCCGGCGTCCGCCGCAGGTCGCGTTCGAAGCATCACGATCGCGCCATGGTCGCGCGTCCCGCGCGCGGCGGCATGTCCGGGTGGGGCTCCGGCGCGCTACGCGGCCGGATACGCGGCCAGTTGAGTGCGTTCGGACAAGGTTGGTGACCCCAGCCGCTCGTCGCCCTTCGGCTCTGGGTCCCACCCACCGCAGCCTCCGGGTGACACCCATTTTGGCCCAGCGGAACCACACCCCCCTCGCCCACACGGGCCGGGAGTCCGGCGACCGTCCGCGAGCCGTCAAGCCCCGCCTGCCTTGCCATACGCAATGCAACTGGGCGACCAGGAGCGGCAGGCACGGCAGCGCGCCATACCGTCCGGCCGCTGGCCGGACGGCGTGCCGTGGCCGTATGGCGCCGCGGGTGTGGATGGCTTCGGGCGGGGCGGCGGGATCGCGGTCCCTGGCGGATGCTGGCTACGCGGGTGTGGCGGGCGCACTCTGACGTCGGCCGTGACCCGGACCCGCGGGCCCGATCTGTACGACAGGGAAGGGGCCCACCTCGCGGAGGTTGTGCCGCGCGAGACACGGATGGTGGCCCTCGGCCGCGGGAAGGCCGACTTCCTCGGGGTCGGCGTGACTTCAGGTCAGCGGCTCAACCGGCCTGCCAGATGTAGCGGCTGATCGCGGCGTTCACGTCGCGGAACCCGATCCGCCGGTACACGGGCACCCCCGACTCGGTGCCGAAGAGCACACCGTGCTGGTAGCCCGAATCCCGTGCCTCGCGGTAGGCAAGCAGCGTGATGGCCGCGCCGATACCCTGCCGGCGGGCGCGCGGTACGGTCGCCACTCCGAAGACGCTCGCGACACCGGCGCCGTTGAACAGCATGTTGCTGGCCACGGGCTCCCCATCGAGGTAGCCCACGTAGCACTGCCACGGCGCTCGGTCGACACCGAACGCCAGTGTGGCATCCACCCAAGCCTGGCCGGCCCATTCCGGCACCTCGAAGCCGTTCACGAACGCCTGCCGGAAGTCGCGCAGACCCGTCTCGTCGACGACGCGGCACTGTCGGTATCCGGTCGGCGCCCGGTCCATCGCGTCGTACGCGAGATCGTCCAACACCGCGGCCATCCCCGGGGCGTCCAGCTCCCAGGCCCGCCATCCCTTGCGCTGCAACCGCTCTCCGAGATCGCCCGGTGTGGTCCTGGGATCGACCCACCAGAAGGCGAACGGCGCGCCGTGCGAGGCGAACCACCGCACGGCATCGTCGATGGCGTCATCGGCCTCGTCGCCCGACACCCGCACCTGCCAGACGCCCTTGAACATCGGGTTGAAGGGGAAGGCCAGGTGGCGAGCGCCGACCTCCGTCTCTTCGATCCGAGCCTCGGGCAGGTGTGCCATGGCCCGGAAGAGGTCGAACAGGTTGGCAGCGAACGCGAACCGGAGCTCCCGGTCGCTGGGCTGGATGAGAGGCGGTGCTGCCTCGAACGGGGTGCCGGGCCGCCAGGGCAGCTCAGGGTCGGCCCGCGTGTCAGCGAGGTGGGCGAACCGATCGCGCAGGACGCTGCGGTCGTCGGCATGCTCCATGCTGTCCTCCGCGGGTCGCAGGCGATCTCGTGATCATACGATGGACAGCCCGGAGGTGGGCTCCTTCGCGACACCGTGGCGAGACCGTCGCCGCCGTGCGCGTGGCGACAGTTCCGCGTCGAGACCTTGGCAAGGTGGGCGGTGGGGTCGGCGAGGCCGATGTGGGGGAGGTCGGACCTCGCCATCCGTGGGCGTTGGGCGTCGTTCAGCGCAGACGTCGCGGCGGCGGGGGTCCCCGTTGTCGGGCCGCAACGGGAACGTCCCGTGCCGTCCGGGTGATCTCGATCTGCGCGGCGGCCGCATCCCTGCAAGGCTGACGACGATGATCGCCGTCCCTCGATCGCCCGCCGCCTCCTGGACGGCCGTGCTGCCGCCGCTCGCGGTCGTCGTCCTGGCGCTGACCTGGGGGCGGAAGCTCGACGGAACCGTCGGCGGGGTCGTCGTGGCGGTGGTCGCCGTCGTGCTCGCGGCCGCCGTGCTCGCCGCCGTCCACCATGCCGAGGTCGTCGCGCACCGGGTCGGGGAGCCGTTCGGGTCGCTGATCCTCGCGGTCGCGGTGACGGTCATCGAGGTCGCGCTCATCGTGACCCTCACGGTGTCCGGGGGCGAGGGCACGCAGTCCCTCGCCCGCGACACCGTCTTCGCCGCGGTGATGATCACGACGAACGGGATCCTCGGGCTCTCCCTGCTCGTCGCGGCGCGGGGGCGCGGGATGGCCGTCTTCAACCCGGAGGGCACCGGCGGCGCGCTGGCGACGGTGCTCATCCTGGCGACGCTCACCCTCGTCCTGCCCCGGTTCACGACGAGCAAGCCGGGCCCCGAGTTCACCGGGCCGCAGCTCGCGTTCGCCGCCGTCGCGTCCTTGACCCTCTACCTCGTGTTCGTCGTGACCCAGACCGTCCGGCATCGCGACTTCTTCCTCCCCGTGAGCGCGTCCGGCGACGTCCTCGAGGACGACGACACGCACGCGGACCCGCCGTCGACCCGGACGGCGCTCACGAGCCTCTGCCTCCTGCTCGCCGCCCTCCTCGGGGTTGTCGGGCTTGCCAAGGTCGAGTCCCCCGCGATCGAGTCCGGCGTCGCCACGGTCGGCTTCCCGCCCTCGTTCGTCGGCGTCGTCATCGCGATGCTCGTGCTGCTCCCGGAGACCCTGGCCGCCACCCGCGCGGCGCGTCGGGGTCGGGTCCAGATCAGCCTCAACCTCGCGCTCGGCTCGGCGATGGCGAGCATCGGGCTGACGATCCCGGTGATCGCCGTCGCGTCGATCTGGCTCGAGGGGCCGCTCGTGCTCGGCCTCGACCCGACCCAGATCGTTCTCCTCGCGGTGACTGTCGTCGCGGGCATGCTCACGGTCGTCCCGGGCCGGGCGACCCGGCTCCAGGCGGAGCTGCACCTCGTGCTGCTGGCGGCCTTCCTGTTCCTCGCCGTCAGCCCCTGACGGCGAGGAAAGGCAGAGCCGTCGCATCTACGTCTGACACGGGTCCGGCGGCAGGTACTCGGTGCCGCGGCGACGGCACCGGTGGTACATCGCGTCCGACCCGCCGACCTCGGGGCTGCGGCGTAGGCCCTGTCGTGCCGGTCCCCCCGGTGACCCGCGGTGCCGGGTGCGTCAAGGCGGCGCGGTCGCCGCTGGGGCCGGCCGGGGACGCCGCCGTAGACTCGAACCATGTCCACGACCACCGGCCGGTCCGTCGCGCCCCTCGGCATCCTCGAGCCGGGTGAGATCAGCCCGCGGCGTGCGGTTCCGGCGGCGATCCCCCGGCCGGAGTACGTCGACAAGCCGGCGCCGCAGCGCTACACCGGGCCGGAGGTCCATGACGCAGCGACGATCGCCGCGATGCGCGAGGCCGGCCGGCTCGCGGCCCGGGCGATGGCCGAGGTCGCGTCGGCGATCGCGCCCGGCGTGACGACCGACGAGCTCGACCGGATCGGCCACGAGTACCTCGTCGACCACGGGGCGTACCCCTCGACCCTCGGCTACCGCGGCTTCCCGAAGTCGTTGTGCACAAGCGTCAACGAGGTCATCTGCCACGGCATCCCGGACTCGACCGTCCTGCGCGACGGCGACATCGTGAACATCGACATCACCGCCTACCTCACGGTCGACGGCCTCGGCGTCCACGGCGACACGGACGCGACGTACCTCGTCGGGGACGTCGACGAGGAGTCCCGGCTGCTCGTCGAACGCACCCACACGGCGATGATGCGCGGCATCACGGCGATCGCGCCGGGCCGCCAGGTCAACGTCGTCGGCAGGGTCATCGAGGCGTACGCGAAGCGCTTCGGGTACGGCGTCGTCCGGGACTTCACCGGCCACGGCATCGGGACGGCTTTCCACTCCGGCCTCGTCGTCCCGCACTACGACGCCGCGCCCCACCACGACACCGTCATCGAGCCCGGGATGACGTTCACCGTCGAGCCGATGCTGACCCTCGGCACCTATGAGTGGGACATGTGGGCCGACGGCTGGACGGTCGTGACGAAGGACCGCAAGCGGTCCGCGCAGTTCGAGCACACGGTCCTCGTCACGCAGACCGGCGCGGAGATCCTCACCCTCCCCTGAGAGGACCGTCGGGCCCCTCGCCGACGAGGACCTTAGGTCCCACCGGACGGCACCCGCGCGGCGTTGGCTGGAACGGGTGGCCCCGGAACAGGTCCGGCGCCGCCGGGCCGGCGCGTTCGCTCCGGCCGCGCGAGGTGATGACGCATGACACGCCGACGCTCCATGGTCGCCGTCCTCTCGACAGCGGTCGCCGTCCTCCTGCTGTCGGCGTGTGCCGCGGGAGCCGACCCGGCCGTCAGCTCCGGCCCGGACGCCGCGGGCTTCTGGCAGGGCCTCTGGCAGGGCTTCATCAGCCCGTTCGCGTTCCTCGTCTCGCTCTTCCGGGACGACGTGGGCATCTACGAGGTGAACAACAACGGCCACTGGTACGACTTCGGGTTCATGATCGGCGTCTCGATCATCTTCGGCGGGCCGGCCCGGGGCGGCGCGTACGCGTCCAACCGCCGTCGCAGCCGCAAGGCCACCTGACCGCTGGGACGTCGGGAACGCGCAGAGCTCGTTGCGCTCCGGTCGGCGAGCACGTGACGCGCGAGGGGCTCGAGGTCGTCCTCGTCACCTCGTGACCCGTCGCACCACGGAGGGTCGCGCCGTGACGAAGGTGGCCATCATCGGGGCGGCCGCGGTCGGGGCGGCGATCGCCTACGCGGCGCAGATCCGCGGCGTCTGCCGGCAGCTCGCGCTGTTCGACGTCAACGCGCAGAGGGTCCGCGCCGAGGTGCTCGACCTCAACCACGGCATGCAGTTCACGCCGATGGCGCAGATCGTCGGCGGCGACGACCTCGAGGTGTGCGCGGGAGCCGACGTCGTCGTGGTCACCGCGGGTGCCAAGCAGCACTCCGGGCAGACCCGGCTCGACCTCGCCGCCGCGAACGTCGCGATGTGCCGCGACCTCGTGCCGCGTGTCGTCGGCCTCGCGCCCGACGCGCACCTGCTCGTCGTGACGAACCCGGTCGACGTCGGTCGCTGTGCTCGCCGGCCTCGACACCTCGACCCGGCGGGTCATCCACGCGCGGGTCGTCGGCGCCGCGCACGAGATCATCGCGGGCAAGGGAGCAACGAGCCTGGCGATCGGGCTCGCCGTCTCGCGGTTCCTCGAGGCGGCGGTCAAGGACGAGAACCGGGTGCTGCCGGTGAGCTCCCTGCTCGACGACGTCCATGGCATCGGTGGGGTGCTGCCTGTCGATGCCGTCGGTCGTCGGCCGCGGCGGCGTCGAACGGGTCCTCCCGACCCCGCTCGACGACACCGAACGGGGTGCGCTGCACTCGTCCGCGGACGCGGTCGCGGCGGTGGCGCGGGATCTGGGACTCTAGGACTCATGCCTCGAGTGACGCGTGGGATCGGCTTCGGGATCGACATCGGTGGCAGCGGGATCAAGGGCGCGCCCGTCGACCTCGCGGCCGGGGTCTTCAGGGCCGAGCGGCTGCGGATCCCGACACCCGTGCCGTCGACCCCGAAGGTCGTCGCGGCGGTCGTCGGTGAGATCGTCACGAGCTTCGGCCGCGCCTCCGGCAGCCGGCCGATCGGTGTCACCTTCCCCGCGGTCATCCAGCACGGCGTCGCCCGGACGGCTGCGAACGTCGACAAGACGTGGGTGGAGACCGACGTCGACGGGCTCATGACGGCCGAGCTCGGCCGCTCGGTGCACGTCATCAACGACGCGGACGCCGCGGGGCTCGCCGAGGCGCGGTTCGGCGCTGCGAAGGGCGTGCGGGGCGTCGTCTTCCTCGCGACGCTCGGCACCGGGATCGGCAGCGCGCTCCTCGTCGACGGCCAGCTCGTCCCGAACACCGAGCTCGGCCACCTCGAGGTCGAGGGCAAGGACGCCGAGACGCGCGCCGCGGACAGCGTCCGGGACCTCGAGAAGCTCACCTGGGAGCAGTGGGCCAAGCGCCTGCAGAAGTACTTCCGCACGGTGGAGAACCTGCTCTGGCCCGACCTCATCGTCGTCGGCGGCGGGGTGAGCAAGAAGAGCCAGAGGTTCATCCCACTTCTCGACCTGCGCACCCCGATCGTGCCGGCCGGCCTGCTCAACGACGGCGGCATCGTCGGCGCGGCGATCGCCGCCGCCGAGCTCGGCAGCTGACTCAGCCGACGAGCACCCGCTCCCCGGGGCGCGGCACGACGGCGCACCAGTCGAGCTCGTCCCGGATCCGGCCCGCGAGCGCCTCGGACGCCGCCTGCTCGCCGTGCGTGACGTAGCAGACCTGGGGCGGCCGGGGCGCCGAGCGCAGCCACGCGAGGATGTCGTCGGCGTCCGCGTGCACGGAGAACTCCTCGAGCGCGACGACCTCGGCCCGGACCGGGACGTACCGGCCGTGGATCTTCACCTCGCGGGCGCCGTCCGCGAGCGCCCGGCCGCGGGTCCCGATCGCCTGGTACCCGACGAGCAGCACCGTGTTCCGCCGGTCCGGCAGCAGGTGGGCGAGATGGTGCACGACCCGCCCGCCGGTCGCCATCCCGGACGCCGAGAGCACGATGCACGGGTCGGCCGGGGCGTTGAGCCGCATCGACTCCTCCGGGGTCCGCGCCTCGCGGAGGTCGCCGGGGTCGAACGGGTCGAGCCCGGCCCGGACGTCGCGGACGGGCCCGGGCCGCAGGCCCGACGCGCCCGCCGAGAGCGCCTGCCGGTAGACCCGCAGCGCCGCGAGGGCCATCGGGCTGTCGACGTGGACCGGCACCGTCGGCACGGCCCCGGTGCGCATGAGCTCGGCGAGCGCGAGGAGGACGACCTCGGTCCGGTCGACGGCGAACGCGGGGACGACGAGGACGCCTTCGCGCGCGACGGTGCGCCGGACGGCGTCCGCGAGCCCCGCGGTGGACGGCTCGGGGTGCAGACGGTCGCCGTAAGTCGACTCGACGACGACGGCGTCGGCCGCGGGCGGTGCCGCCGGCGGCAGCAGGAGCGGGTGTCCCGGCCGGCCGAGGTCGCCGGAGAACGCGACCACGGCCGGACCGGGCGGTCCGACCGCCGGGCCGCACTCGAGCCGGACGACCGGCGAGGCGGAGCCGAGGATGTGCCCCGCCGACGGCAGCTCGACGACGACGCCCGGGACGGCCTCGACCGAGTGGTCCTCGGGGACCGCCTCGAAGAGAGCGATCGCCTCCTCGGCGTCCGCCTCGTCGTAGAGCGGCTCCGGCACCGCGTGCTTGGACCACCCGCCGGCGCGGGCCGCCCGGGCGTCCTCCTCGGCGAGCCGGGCGCTGTCCCGCAGCACGATCGCGGCGAGCTCGGCGGTGCCGGGCGTGCACAGCACCCGGCCGGTGAACCCCTGGCGCACGAGGGCCGGCAGGTAGCCGCAGTGGTCGAGGTGCGCGTGCGTCAGCACGACCGTGTCGATCGTGGTCGCCTCGACCGGCAGCGTGGCCCAGTTGAGCCGGCGCAGGTCTCGGGTGCCCTGGTAGAGCCCGCAGTCGACGAGCACCCGGTGGCCGCCGTGCTGCAGGAGAGTCTTGCTGCCGGTGACCGCGCCGGCACCGCCGAGGAACGTGAGCGCCGTGGTGGACGTGGGCCGCCCGGTCGCCCGGGCGCGCCGGGCGGTCGGGGTGATGGTCGTGGTCATGTCGGCACCTCCACGGGTCGACGGCGGGCGCGGGAGCGGACCGCCTTGTGCGCGGCGTCGGCGACGAGCACCGCCGGGATCGCGCACACCGCGAGCGCCCAGCCGAGCGGGCTCGGCGGGGCACCGCCGAGCAGGTCGGCGAGCGGCGGGAGCCAGAGGAACAGCGCGAGCGCGGCGAGCTCGGCGACGACCGCCCCGAGCAGGAGCCGGTTGCCGCGCAGCGACCACAGCCCGGCAGGACGGACCGCGCTGCGGCATGCGAAGGCGTTCGCGAGCTGGCCGAGAACGACCGCGGCGAACGCCGTCCCGGACGCCGTCGCGAGCAGAGCGGCGTCCGGTGCGGTGGCCCAGACCCAGCCGCCCGCGAGGAGGACGGCGGTGAACGCGGTGAGCTCGGCGACCGCCTCGGTCGGCCCGAGGACGCCGAAGACCCGGGTGAGCACCCTGCGGTCGACGAGCTCACCGACCGGGGCGGGGCCGTCGAGGACGCGCGCGCTCGGCGGCTCGGCCCCCAGGGCGAGCGCCGGCAGAAGGTCGGTCCCGATGTCGAGGGCGAGCACCTGGAGCACGGCGAGGGCGAGCGGGTAGCGGCCTCCGGTCAGCGCCCAGGCGACGAACGGCGCGAGCTCGGCGACGTTGTCGGTGAGGTGGTAGGTGAGGAACCGCCGGACGTTGCTGTACGTGGCGCGGCCGAGCGCGACCGCTGCGACGATCGTCGCGAACCGGTCGTCGAGGAGTACGAGGTCGGCCGCCTCCCGCGCGACGTCGGTGCCCGACGCGCCCATGGCCACCCCGACGTCCGCGGCGCGCAGGGCCGGCCCGTCGTTGACGCCGTCCCCGGTCATCGCGACGACGTGGCCGCGCGCCTGGAGGGCCTGCGCGATGCGCAGCTTGTCCTGCGGGGCGACCCGGGCGACGACGACGCCGTCGCGGTCGAGCAGGGCGCCGAGCTCGGCCTGATCCGCCGGCAGGTCGCAGCCCTGCAGGACGAGCGGCGTGATGCCGTTCGGTACGAGGCCGGTCTCCCGGGCGATGGCGAGGGCGGTCGACGGGTGGTCGCCGGTGACCATCGCGACCCGGATCCCCGCGTGCCGGCAGCCGGCGAGCGCCTCGGCGACGTCCTCGCGGGGCGGGTCCTCCAGGCCGACGAGGCCGAGGAGCTCGAGGTCCCGCTCGAGCTCGTCGGCGGGCCGCGGGGCGGTTCCGTCGAGGCCCGCCGGCGGCGTCCGGCGGGCGACGGCGAGCACCCGCAGGCCGCGGGCGGTGAGCGCCTCGAGGGCCGCCCACGCGGGGAGGACGTGGTCCGCGCCGCCCCGGCATCGCGGGAGGACGGCGTCCGGCGCGCCCTTGACGACGATCTCGCCGGGGAGCTCGACGGACATCCGGCGGCGGTCGGGGTCGAAGGGCAGCCGGCGCACGAGCGGCCGGGCCGCCTCGTCGGCCTCGACGTCGACGTCGGCGCGCAGCGCGAGGACGTGGAGGGCCACCTCCATCGGGTCGCCCTGCGGCCGCCAGCGGCCATGCACCCGGACGAGGCGGCCCGACGAGCAGCGGCTCGCCGCGAGGGCGAGGGCGGCGACCCGGTCGACCGCGGCGTCCGGTCCCGTGAGCCGGCCGACCGGCGACCAGCCCTCGCCGACGACGCGGACGTCCCCGTCCGGGGTCCACAGCCGGACCGCGCTCATCTCGTTGCGGGTCAGCGTCCCGGTCTTGTCGGTGCACACGAACGTCGTCGCGCCGAGGGTCTCGACGGACTCCAGCTGCCGGACGAGGGCGTGCCGCTGGGCCATGAGCTGCGCCGCCCGGGAGAGGGAGAGGGTGACCGTCGGAAGCAGCCCCTCCGGGACGAGCGCGACGGTCACGCCGATCGCGAAGAGGAAGCCGGACGACGGCGACGTGCCGAGCATCAGGGCGAGCCCGAAGAACACGACGCCGACCACGACGGCGAGGATCGCGACGACGGTGACCACCCGGTCGAGCCGGCGGGTCAACGGGCTCGGCGGCCGGTGCCCCGCCCGGGTGAGGTCCGCGACGGCGGCGAGCCGGGTGCAGGCACCGGTCGCGGTGACGGTGCCGACCGCCTCCCCCGTGACGACGAACGAGCCGGCGCTCAGCGGGGCGCCGGGGCCGCGCCGCACGGGGACGCTCTCGCCGGTGAGGCTCGACTCGTCGACGGCGAGATCGGCGGCGTCGACGACGAGGGCGTCCGCGCTGACCCGGTCGCCCGCCTCGACGACGACGACGTCCCCTTTGACCAATGCGGCCGCGTCCACCGTCGTCCGGCGACCGTCCCGGACGACGACGACGCGGGCCGGCAGCAGCTCACGCAGCCGCGTACCGGCCCGGTCGGCGCGCCACTCCTGGGC
Organism: uncultured Actinomycetota bacterium; assembly: GCA_963750565.1. Taxonomy (GTDB): domain Bacteria; phylum Actinomycetota; class Actinomycetes; order Actinomycetales; family Kineosporiaceae; genus R-H-3. Next base: position 277,023 of record CAVVRA010000009.1, read on the forward strand.
GAACGCGAAGATCCCGTTGAGGACGACGACGACCCCGATGGCGACCGCGAGCTCCGGCATCCCCGCGACGGCCGCGAGCACCGCGGCCCCCCACAGCAGCAGGGCGAAGAAGTGCACCATCTGGTGCAGGAGGAGGGCAACGGGCGACGGGCCGGGCGGGACCGGCAAGACGTTCGGGCCGTCGACCCGCAGCCGGTAGGCGGCCTCGGCCGACGTGAGGCCCCGCGGGCGCCGGGCCGGGACCTGGTCCCGGGGCGTCGGCGGGGTGCGCGCGGGGGCGCGTCCCGGAGTGGTCGAGGTCGGCATCCGACCCTCCCGGGCGAGGCGGACGGACGCGTGGTCCGATCGTTCCCAGCGTCGTCCGGCCCGTTGTCGTGTCGCCGGGGCCTACGTCCCCGTCACCGGTGGCCCCGCCACGCAGCCTTTCTCCCTCACCTGCTGGGGGAAGACGGCTGGACGAGGCCGATCAGTCGTCGAAATACCGGTCGATGTCCTCGGCATCCGAGAGCGCCGCGCTGCTCTCTGCGACGGACCGCAGGTGGGCCAGCGCCTGGTCCCTGCCCATCGACGACGTCGCGAGCGAGCCGGCGATCGAGCCGAGCGCCGTGGTGAACGCGAGCCGGGCCGTGTCGCTCTCCCCGGCCTCGGTGAGGATGAAGTGCATCGCCTCGTGGTCGCCGAGCAGCTGGAAGCGGATGAAGGCGGCCGCCCGCTGGTTGGCCCGCGCCGCCTCGCGACGCTCGATGGTGGACATGTGGCACTCCCCTCCCCGCGGGACGCCGGGGGCCCCTCGCGGGCGGTCGACCGCCCGGACCGCCAGCACATCGACTCCCCCGGCCGATCGCAAGCCCGCGCGACGAGACCCACTCGCTCGCAGCGGTGGCGTTCCCCGGTCGCCGTCGCTGCCCACTCTTCGTCAGCTCTGGTAACTGTCCGGAATCGCCGAGGCGACACACGGGACCGTTGCCCGGGCCGGTCCGCCGAACGAACGATCCTCCCCGGCCCGCCTGAGCGGCCTCCTGCCGCGGCGTAGCGTCTGGTCCTGCGGCGCCCCGACTCCCCCGTGTCGAGGGCGCCGCATCCAGGCCAGTCTCGGCGCACGGCTCGGCGCACGGCTCGGTGCACGGCTCGGTGCGGGATGCGTGGTCGACGTCCCGTGGGCCGTGTCGAATGCACGGGTGGTCACCCCGCGGATGCGACGTCGACGGGCTGCAGCGATCATGCCCGACCCCGGCGGGGCGGGTGCGGACGAGCCGGACTGTAAGCCGGATCCTGTGCCCCCGGCGGACCGGAGGCGGCGGCCATCCATCTCGGGACGCCGTTGCCGACGTCCTCCAGCGGCCTACCCGGGAGCTCGGGCGGGCAGCCCTCGGGCGCTCCCTGTTCGGCCTTGCTCCGGGTGGGGTTTACCGAGCCGCGCCGGTCACCCGGCACGCTGGTGGTCTCTTACACCACCGTTTCACCCTTGCCGGTCGGCTCGCGCCGGCCGGCGGTCTGATCTCTGTGGCACTGTCCCGCGGGTCACCCCGGGTGGGCGTTACCCACCACCCTGCCCTGTGGAGTCCGGACTTTCCTCGGCGGCGCCCTCGCCGGGCACCGACGCGGCCGCCCGTCCGGCTCGTCCGCCCTCCAGCCTAGACCGTTCAGGCGCACGTGACGGATCGGGCTGTCAGCCCACGGGGACGACGCTGACCCGCCCGGCGTCGACGTCGACGGCGTCGAGCCGGACGCTGACCTCGGCGCCCAGGGTCAGCGGCCCCGGAGCCCGGACGAGGACCGCCGGGTCGAGCAGCTGGACCCTGCCGCCGTTCCCGCCGTCCCGGCCGATGTCGACCGCGACGGCGTCGAAGACCTCGCCGACCCGGTCGGCGAGCACCGCGGCCTCGACGACGTCGACGCAGCGCCGCTCGAGCTCGCCGGCCCGCTGGTCGGACGACACCATCGCCTCGGGCAGCTCGGGCAGCGCCGCGCGGACCCAGCCGGGCACCGCGCCGCCGGACGCCACCGCCTGGCACACGAGCAGCCCGAACCGGTCGACGAGGCGGCGCAGCGGCGCCGTGACGTGCGCGTACGGCGCGGCGACCGCGGCGTGCGTCCGGACGTCGGGCAGGTCGCCGGCGAACGCCGTGTACCCGGCACCGCGGAACAGCGCGCCCGCCTCGTGCATCGCGGCGAGGTGGGCCGGGACGTCGCGGTCGAGCCGGCGCAGGAAGTCGCCGTACGGCTCGGCGTCCGGCCACGGCACGCCGAGCGCGGCGACCTGCCGCCGGTAGCGTCGGACGACCCCGGAGTCCGGCGCGGGCAGCGTCCGGAGCAGCCCGACCCCGCCCCGGAGCATGAGGTCGGCGGCCGCCATCCCGGTCATGAGCGACAGCTGGGCGTTCCAGTCCTCCGACGGCCGCGCCGGCCGGAGCGCGAGCCGGTAGCGACCGCCCTCCGCGACGACCTCCTGCTCCGGCAGGGGCAGGCTCGCCCCACCTCGGACCCGTTCGAGCCCCTGCCGGGCGAGGCCGATCTCCCGCAGGAGCACGGCGAGCGCCGCGACCCCGTCGTCGGGCAGCGGGAGCGGCGCGTCGGACGCCTCCGACGGCGGGCCGGCCGGCCACGGGTGGGCGGCCGCCGCGGCCTGGACCTGGTCGTAGTCGAGCCGGGCCCGGGAGCGGACGACGGCGCGCACGAGGTCGAGTCCGGTCACCGAGGCGTCCGGGCCGAGGTCGAACCGCCAGACGAACGCCGGCCGGTCGACGTCCGGCTGCAGGCTGGCCGCGTCCTCGCTGAGCACCTCGGGGTGCAGCGGCGTGCGCCGGTCCGGCGCGTACAGGGTCTGGCCGCGGCGGCGCGCCTCGGCGTCGACAGGCCCGCCGGGCTCGAGGAACGCCGGGACGTCCGCGATCGCGTAGTCGACGTGCCAGCCGCCCACCGCACGGCGCGACAGCGCCATCGCCTGGTCGAGGTCGGTCGAGCCGACGGGGTCAACCGTCGCGAACGGGACGTCGCGCAGATCGACCCGGCGCCCCGCGTCCGGCGTGGTCCGGGCGGCGGCGCCGGCGGCCTCGACGACGTCGGCAGGGAACCCGGTCGGGATCCCGAGCTCCTCCCGGATCCGCTCGAACCGGCGGGTCAGGGCGGTCACGGACGCCGCGTCGGTGCCGCGGACCCGGACGGTTCGTCGGACCATGGCGGCACCCTACGCACGTCGGCCCGCCGGGGCGTCCACGGCTGCCTCGCCAGGCCTGCATCGACGGCGCCGGGCTCGAGGCGCCGGGTCGGACGCCGGGTCGGACGGCGAGGCTCAGTGCGAGGACCCCGAGCAGGCCGAGGACGCAGGCCCGGGCGGCGTCCCGGCGCCCGCGGGGTCGTCGTCGACTGCCGCTCGTCGAGCTACGTGGCTGCCGGGTCGCCGACCGGGCTCGCCGACCGGACCGTCGCCGTCCGGGTGCTCCGGGACGGCCCGGCGGGTCGCGGCGTGGTGAGCCACATGGCCAAACCGCCCGGGGTGCGGTCACCCGGTACCTCCTGGAGTCCGGCGCCGACCCGCGGACGCCGAAGGCGTTCGCGCAGGCGCTCGCGGACCGGTGGGACGTCGAGCTGGCACCGCCCCTGCGCGCCGGCGGAGCGAGGCCGGAAGACGCGCGCGCGTCTAGCGTGGCGCCCATGACGCCCGAGGAGTTCCGCGCCGCCGCGCACGCGCTCGTCGACTGGATCGCCGACCACCGCGCCCGGATCCCCGACCTGCCCGTCCAGGCGACGACGAAGCCCGGCGAGGTCGCGGCCGGGCTCGCCCCGCACGCGCCGGACGCCCCCGAGCCATTCGCCGACGTCCTCGCCGACCTCGACCGGATCGTCGTCCCCGGCATCACCCAGACCCAGCATCCTGCGTTCTTCGGCTGGTTCCCGTCGAACGCCGCGCTCGCGTCGGTCCTCGGCGACCTCGCGTCGTCCGGGGTCGCCGCGCTCGGCATCACGTGGCAGTCCGCGCCGGCTCTCACCGAGGTCGAGGAGGTCGTCACCGACTGGCTCCGCGAGCTCACCGGCCTCTCCCCGGCGTGGAAGGGTGCGATCCACGACACCGCGTCGACGGCCTGCCTCGTGGCTCTGCTCGCGGCGCGGGAGCGCGCGACGTACTACTCCGAGGCGCGTGGCGGCCTGCAGGCCGAGCCCGCACCGCTGGTCGTGTACACGTCCCCGCACGCCCACTCCTCCGTGGCGAAGGCCGCGCTGCTCGCCGGGTTCGGCCGGGACAACCTCCGCGCCATCGCCGTCGACCCGGTGACGTACGCGATGCGGCCGGACGCGCTCGCGACCGCGATGGCGGACGACGTCGCCGCGGGACGCCGCCCGGCCGCCGTGGTCGCCGCCGTCGGGACGACGGGCACGACGGCCGTCGACCCGGTCGGCGCGATCGTCGAGGTGACGAGCGGGCACGGCGCGTGGGTCCACGTCGACGCGGCGATGGCCGGCTCCGCGCTCCTGCTGCCCGAGTGCCGGCATCTCGTCGACGGCGTCGAGGGCGCCGACTCGCTGTCGTGGAACCCGCACAAGTGGATGGGCACGATCCTCGACTGCTCGCTGCTGTACGTCCGCGACGTCGAGCACCTCGTCCGGGTCATGTCCACGAACCCGTCGTACCTGCGGTCGGCGGTCGACGGCGAGGTCACCCAGTACAAGGACTGGGGCATCCCGCTCGGACGGCGGTTCCGCGCGCTCAAGCTGTGGTTCCACCTGCGCCTGGACGGCGTCGAGGTGATCCGCGCGCGGCTGCGGCGGGACCTCGAGAACGCGGCCTGGCTCGCCGAGCAGGTGGCCGCCGAACCCGGGTGGCGGGTCCTGGCCCCCGTCACGCTGCAGACGGTGTGCCTGCGGCACGAGCCGGTCGGCCTCGTCGCCACCGACCGGGCGGGAGGTGTGACGGTGCTCGACGGCGACGCACTCGACGCGCACACCCTCGCGTGGGCCGAGACGGTCAACGCGTCCGGGAGCGCCTTCGTCACGCCGTCGGTGCTGGACGGTCGCTGGATGGTCCGGGTGTCGGTCGGCGCGGAGCCGACGGAGCGCTCGGACGTCGCGGCGCTGTGGGACCTGCTGCGCGCGGAGGCGGCCCGGACGGCTTGACACCTCAGCCCCGCGGTCGGTAGACCCGGCCCACCGGGAGTCCTCCCGGCGAGCAGACGTCACCTGGAGAGCCCGTGGACCTTCCGCCCGGAGTCACGTCGTACACCGCGCAGACGGCCCGCCTGCTCACGCACTGGATCGAGTCCGGACCGCCGGACGGCGATCCCGTCGTCCTCGTCCACGGCAACCTGTCGACCGCCCGGTTCTACGAGCACGTCCTGCCCGGTGCACCGGGTCGGTACCGGTTCATCGCGCCGGACATGCGAGGGTTCGGCGACAGCGAGAAGGCAGACCTCGACGCGACCCGCGGGCTGCGCGACTGGTCCGACGACGTCCGGGCACTGCTCGACACCCTCGCCGTCGCCGGGCCGGTGCACCTCGCCGGATGGTCGACCGGCGGCGCCGCGATCTCGCACTACGCGATGGACCACGGCGGCGTCGCGTCCCTGACATACATCGACCCGGTGTCGCCGTACGGGTTCGGCGCGGTGCACGCCGACGGCCGGCCGGCCTTCCCGGACTACGCCGGCTCGGGCGGGGGCACCGGCAGCCCCGACTTCGTCGCCCGGCTGAGCGCTGGCGACCGGGGCACCGACTCGCCGTTCTCGCCGCGCACCGTGATGCGCACCTCGTACTGGAACCCGGCCTTCACGATGGACCCCGGGCGTGAGGACATGCTCGTCGACGAGGTTCTCAAGTCGCTCATCGGCGAGGGCGGCTACCCCGGCGACACGACGACGTCGGAGAACTGGCCGGGCGTCGCCCCTGGCACCAAAGGCATCCTCAACGCCCTCTCCCCCAAGTACTGCAACTGGTCCGCGATCGTCGACCTCGAGCCGAAGCCGCCGGTCCTGTGGACCCACGGCGAGGTCGACATCGTCGTCGCGGACGGCTCGGCGTGGGAGATCGGCGCCCTCGGTGCGGCCGGCCACGTGCCCGGCTGGCCCGGCGAGGACGTCGTCCCGCCGCAGCCGATGGTCAGCCAGCTCCGCGACGTCTTCGCGCGGTACGCCGAGAACGGCGGCCGGGCGCGCACCGAGATCCTTCCCGGCGCCGGGCACGGCCCGCTGTTCGACAGCCAGGAGACGTGGACGGCGCTGTTCTTCGAGCACCTCGATCAGGCGGCCGGCTGAGCTCGCCGGCGGGGCGGACGCCGGGCGGCGGACGGTGTCCCCGACCCGGGCAGTGCCGCCGACGGTGCCGCCGACCGTGCCGCCGACGGTGCCGCCGGGCAGCCGCTGCTCCGGCGGCTCGCCGACGATCAGATCAGAAGAGCTCCAGCTGGTGCTCGCAGACCCGGACGGGTCGTCTGCCGCGCCCCGGGGACCCGGGAGCGGGCCGGCGGCCGTTCCCGTCCGGGAGGGCGACGGCCTCCTGCCGTCGCAGCTCGCGCAGCGCGGCGAGCTCCGCGATCGACGGCATGACCCTGGTGGCCCAGGGCGCGGAGGCGAGCTTCGGCAGCGCCTTCGGCACCGTGTCGTACCCGTTCGGCTCCCAGGGCGGCGGCTCGGCGCCGACGAGCGCCCAGAGCGAGCGGCCCAGGCCGATGCCGCGCGCACGCAGGGCCACCGTGAGCCGGGGCCGGTCGAGCGGCAGCCGCAACGCTGCGGCGTCCGGGAGGGGGAGGTCCTCTCGCATCGCCATGAGCCGCTGGTTGCGGGCGACGACCTCCCGGGCGGACGGCTCGGCGAGGCGGGCCGCGCAGCCGGTGCCCACGGCGAGCTCGACGTCGACGGTCCGACCGGCGTCCATCGCCGCGAACGCGGCGTCGACGGACCCGAAGGCGCGCAGCAGCTTCGACGCGGTCTTCGCGCCGATGCCCGGGACACCCGGAAGGTTGTCCGAGGTGTCGCCGCGCAGCGCCGCGAGGTCGCGGTACTGCCGCGGGGTCACGCCGTAGGCGCTCACGATCCGCTCGGGGGTGAGCATCGGCGCCGCGTCCACCCCGCCGTCGACGACCCGCAGCACGGACGTCGTGGGGTCGACGAGCGCGAACGCGTCCCGGTCGCTCGTCACGAGCACGCAGCGCCAGCCCTCCCGCCGGCCCAGCGCGGAGGCGGAGGCGAGGACGTCGTCGCCCTCGTAGCCGTCGACCCGCGCATGCGGAACCCCCGCCTCCGCGAGCAGCGCCGGCGCGGCGTCGAGCTGCGCGGCCAGGTCGGCCTCGCGCGGTGGACGGTGCGCCTTGTAGCCGGGGTACATCGCCTTGCGGACCGGGTCGACCCGGGAGTCGAGCGCCACGAGAACGGCGCCCGGTCGCAGCCGAGCGGCCGCGAGCGCGAGCGATGTCACGAGCCCCCGCAGCGCCCAGGTGGGCCGGCCCTTCGCGTCGTGGTCGCCACCGCCGATCCCGTGGTGCGCCCGGTGCAGCAGGCCGTCACCGTCGACGACGAGCAGCAGCGGCCGCTCGTCCCCCGACCCGTCGACCGTCACCGTCCCAGCATCTCCCGGGTGCAGCCCGGCCGGAACCCCGACCCACCGGGGCGGCCGCAAGCGTCGGGGGTCGGTCGGTCGTCACAGCACCTCGAGCGCCCGGTCGAGGTCCTCGAGGAGGTCCGCGACGTCCTCGAGGCCGACGGAGACCCGCACGGTCGCGTCGGTGATGCCGGCGGCGGCACGGGCCTGCTGCGTCATCCGCCGGTGCGTCGTGGTCGCCGGATGGGTCACGAGCGACTTCGCGTCGCCGAGGTTGTTCGAGATGTCCACGACGCGCAGCGCGTCGAGGACGGCGAACGCGGCGTCCTTCGCCCCCGTCCCGCCCGACCGGCCGGCCGGGTCGACGTCGAAGGTCACGACGGTGCCGCCGGCACGCATCTGCCGCTTCGCGAGGTCGTGCTGCGGGTGGGACGGCAGGAACGGGTAGCGCACCGAGCGGACCCGCTCGTGCGCCTCGAGGTGATCGGCGAGCCGCAGCGCCGTCGTGCACTGCCGGTCGACCCGCAGCCCCATCGTCTCCAGGCCCTTGATCAGCACCCACGCGGTGAACGGCGACATCGACGGGCCGGTGTGCCGCATGAGCGTCTCGACGCCACCCCGGACGTACTCCCTGTCGCCGAGGATCGCCCCGCCGAGGACCCGGCCCTGGCCGTCGATGTGCTTGGTCGCGGAGTACACGACGACGTCCGCGCCCAGGTCGAGCGGCTTCTGCAGCAGCGGCGTCGCGAAGACGTTGTCCACGACGACCTTCGCCCCCGCGGTGTGCGCGAGCTCGCAGACGGCGGCGACGTCGACGAGGTCCTGCATCGGGTTGCTCGGGGACTCGAAGAACACCGCCTGCGCGGGCGTCGCGAGCGCGGTCGCCCACTGGTCGAGGTCGTGGCCGTCGACGAAGTCGCACGTGATCCCCCACCGTGGCAGGAGCTCGTCGAGGATGACGAAGCACGAGCCGAAGAGCGCGCGAGCGGCGACGACCCGGTCGCCGGCGCGGAGGAACGCCATGAGCGAGGTGAAGACGGCCGCCATCCCGGTCGCGGTCGCGAAGCAGTCCGGCGCACCCTCGAGCAGCCGCAGCCGCTCCTCGAAGACGGCGACGGTGGGGTTGCCGTACCGGGAGTACATGTAGTGGTCGACGTCGCCGGCGAAGGCGCCCTCGGCCTGCGCCGCGTCCGCGTAGACGTACCCCTGGGTGAGGAAGATCGCCTCGGAGACCTCGTCGAAGCTCGACCGCGCGACGCCGCCGCGGACGGCGAGGGTGTCGGGGCGCCAGGTCGCGAGCTCCTCGGCGGTGGGCCCCTGGCGTGGCCCGTCCGCGCCCAGCCGGCCGCCGGTCCGTCCGCCGCCCTGTCCGGGGGCCGACCCGGTCACGACTGCCGCCAGGGCAGGCCCGAGGCCTTCCAGCCGGCCGCCGACCCGCGGTGCCCGGCGGCGTCGAGGGGCCCCTCGAAGCCTTCGAGGACGTTGTAGGCCCGGCTCCACCCGGCCGCCGTCGCCGCCTCGGCGGCCGCGACGGACCGGACGCCGGACCGGCACAGGAAGAGCACGTGCGCGTCCCTGCCGACGCCGGTCTCCTCAAGCTCGGCGAGGAACCCCGGGTTCGGCGTGCCGTCCGGGAACCGCACCCACTCGATCCGGCAGACCTCCTGGCCGACCGTCGACAGGTCAGGGATGCCGACGTAGGACCACTCCGCACGGGTCCGGACGTCCACGAGGACGGCGTCGCCGTCCGCGAGGCGCCGGTAGGCGTCTGTGGGGCTCAGGTCGCCCGCGTAGGGCATGGTCGGACCTCCGGACGTCGAGCGAGGGATCGCGAGGACCGTGAAGTCCACCGGTCCGGTCGATTATCCACGGGCGGCCGCGGCGCCGTCCGCCGTCCGCCGTCCGCCGTCCGCCGTCGACGAGCCTCCCACGACCGCCGGGCCTCCCGGACGCCGGTCCCGGCGCTCTACGGCAGCCCGGGCAGCGCCCCCCGCGCGCCGAGGGCGACCCAGAGGTCGGCGCGGACGGCGGCGTCGTCGAGGTCGGCGCCGAGCAGCTTCGCGGCCCGGCGCAGCCGTTCCCGCACGGTGTGCCGGTGGACGCCGAGCGCCTCCGCCGCGGAGCCCGTCTCGCCGTTCTGCACGAGCCACACCCCGAGGGTCTGGACGAGCAGCGACTCCTCGGCGGTCCCGGCGGCGCGCAACGGCCGGAGCACGGCGTCCGCGAAGGCCTGCGCGGCGACCGGGTCGAGGAGGTCGCGCAGGGACAGGGTCGCTTCCTCGGCCCGCAGCAGCCCCGAGCGGGACCGGGCCGCGAGCGAGGCGGCCGACCGCGCGGCCTCCGCGACGGACGCCGGGGGCACCGGGCGGCTCACCCCGCCGCGGAGGCGCGGCACGGCGGCGAGCGCGACGAGGACGTCGTCGAGCTCCCCGGCGGCGACGACGAGCAGGGTGCCGCGCGGACCGGGGACGTCCGGGGCGGCCGGCAGGGCGAGGACGCGCTCCTCGTCATCGAGCGGGTCGAGGACGGCGCCGGCGCCGGCGGGCTCGGCGACGTGGACGGCGACGACGGACTCCTGAGCGAGCGGGCCGAGCAGGCCCGCCGGCGGCGCGGGCGCGGGCCGGCCCAGCCGGTCGGCGAGGACGGCGGCGCGGGCCCACCGCAGCGCGGGCCGCGCACCGCGGGCCTGCTCCCGGTCGAGGGTGAGCAGGGACGCGGCGAACGCGACGAGGCTGTGGTCCGGCTCGACGCCTGGCGGGGTGGCGACGGCGAGGTAGCCGTGCGCGCGGTCGCCGAGCCCGAGGGGCAGGACCGCCGTCCGCCCCGTCCCGTCCGCGGAGACGGCGCTCGCATGCCCGCCCCGGCCTCGCAGCCGGTGCGCGAGGGCTGTGGCGACGTCCGGTCGGGCGGGCCGACCGGCGGCGATCACGACGTCCCCGCGGCCGTCGAGCACCGCCGCCCAGCCGCCGAGGCGGCCGGCGAGCCGCCGGACCGCCGACAACGGCTCCGCGCCTCCGGCGAGGTGGGCCGTGAGGCTGCGCATCGCCTCGACCCGGCGGCGGCCGCGTTCGCTCTGCTCCGCCGCAAGGAGGTCGGCGAGGGCTTTGGAGACTGCGATGAACGGCGTCGGTGGGTCGACCTCGATCAGCGGGAGCCCCCGTGCGTCGGCGGCTGCGACGAGGCCGGGGGGCACCGCGTCGTGGACGACCGCGATCCCGAAGCCGACGGCGGCCACCCCGCGCGCGACGAGCCGGTCGACGTACTCGTCGGCGTGCGCGGCGTCGAGGCTCAGGCTCACGCCGGTGAGCAGGAGCAGCTCGCCGCCCTCGAGGTAGGGCGTCGGGTCGGTGAGCTCGGAGACGGCGACCCACGTGACGGGCCGGTCGAGCGCCTCGTCACCGCCGCCGGCGATGTGGCGCAGGCCGATTCCCGGGGAGGCCAGGAGCCGCCGCAGTGTCGTCACGGAGCACATGCTGCCCGGTCGGTGTACGCCCGGGCGAGCCGACCGGGGCTGATTCGCCGCAGGGGAGAGCGGCGCGGTCGGCCCCGGACCCTTAGCGTGAGGACCCCACCGACGCGACTGGAGCAGCGATGACCGACACCCTGCACCCCGACCTGCCGACCCTCCGGAGCACCGGCGGGGTCGAGCAGCGCCGCGTGCTCGTCACCGAGCTGCCCGGTCCCGTCTCGCGCGAGCTGCACACCCGCAAGACCGTCGCCGTCGCGGCGGGCGTCGGGACGACGCTGCCGGTCTACGTGACGAAGGCGGGCGGCGGCATCCTTGTCGACGTCGACGGCAACCAGCTCATCGACTTCGGCTCCGGCATCGCGGTGACGAACGTCGGCAACGCCGCCCCCGAGGTCGTCGCCCGGGTCCAGGACCAGGTCGCCGACTTCACCCACACCTGCTTCATGGTCACCCCGTACGAGGGTTACGTCGCGGTCTGCGAGGCGCTGAACCGGCTCACGCCCGGCGACCACGCGAAGCGCTCGGCGCTGTTCAACTCCGGCGCCGAGGCCGTCGAGAACGCCGTGAAGATCGCCCGCCGGTACACCGGGCGGGACGCCGTCGTCGTCTTCGACCACGCCTACCACGGCCGGACCAACCTCACGATGGCCATGACCGCGAAGAACATGCCGTACAAGGACGGCTTCGGCCCGTTCGCCGGCGAGGTCTACCGGGTGCCGATGTCGTACCCGTTCCGCGAGCCCGCCCCGATCTCCGGTGCGGAGGCCGCGGCCCGGGCGATCTCCGTCATCGAGAAGCAGGTCGGCGCGGACCGGCACCGCCGTGCGTCGTCATCGAGCCGATCCAGGGCGAGGGCGGGTTCGTCGTCCCGGCCGCCGGGTTTCCTGCCGGCGGTCGCCGACTGGTGCACCGAGAACGGCGTCGTCTTCGTCGCCGACGAGATCCAGACCGGGTTCGCCCGCACCGGCGACATGTTCGCCTGCGACCACGAGGGCGTCGTCCCCGACCTGGTCACGACCGCCAAGGGCATCGCCGGCGGCCTGCCGCTCGCCGCCGTCACCGGCCGCGCCGAGATCATGGACTCCGTCCACGGCGGCGGCCTCGGCGGCACCTACGGCGGCAACCCGGTCGCCTGCGCGGCGGCGCTCGGCGCCATCGCGACGATCGAGTCCGAGGACCTCGTCGGCACGGCGCGCGCGGATCGAGGCCGTCATGCTGCCGCGGCTGCGGGCGCTCGCCGAGCAGCACCCGAAGATCGGCGACGTCCGCGGCCGCGGCGCGATGCTCGCGATCGAGATCGTCACGCCCGGCACGACCGAGCCCGGACGCCGCGCAGACGGCCCGGATCAGCACCGCCTGCCACGCCCAGGGCCTGGTGACCCTGACGTGCGGCACCTACGGCAACGTGCTCCGGTTCCTCCCGCCGCTCGTCATCGGCGAGGATCTGCTCCGCGAGGGGCTCGACCTGGTCGAGCAGGCCCTCGCCGGCTGACAGTCCCTCCCCCGGGGCGCTCGTCACGCCATCCAGAGGTGCATCGAGAAGGACAGGGTGACGAGGGCCAGCCACGGCACCGCGACGAGCCCGAGGGCCGGCACGAGCCACGGCCGCGGTCGGTGCCCGGCCGGACCGCCCGCCCGCCACCCCGCTCCCTCGCCGCTCGCGGACGGCCCCAGGACGGCCCCGGCGAGCAGCAGGTAGCCGGGGAACCACAGGAGCGCGTACCGCGGCGTCGAGATGAGCGTCGTCGAGCAGACGAGGACGGCAGCGCTCGGCAGCATGTACGCCGCCTCGGCCCAGCGGCGCCGGCGGAGCAGGACAGCGACGAGCACGATCCCGAGGACGGCGAAGAGGAGGTCCGCGAACCGGGAGACGACGAGGCTCGGCGCCCGGGCGTCGAGGAGGCTCGTGACGCCGTCCGCCAGGCCGGTCCACGGCGCCGCGACCCGCCGGTCCCAGCCCGTCCGCTGCGCCTCCTGCCAGGCGTCGGGCGAGCCGGTCCGCCTCCAGAGGTAGAGGGTCCAGGCGACGTACGTCAGGACGGGCACCACGAGCGGCCAACCGGCCCGCACGACGGTCAGTGCCGATCGCCGGACGCTCACGGGGCCGGGCCCATCACCCGCCCCGGCGCGCCGGGACGGCAGCCGGCCGTCCGCGTGGAGCTGGACGAGCAGCATGACCGCGAGCCCGGCGGTGAGGAACAGCCCGTTGATCCGGGTCGCCGTCCCGGCGGCGGCGAGCAGTCCCGCGACCAGCCGGTGCCCGCGCAGCCCGGCGAGCCAGGCCCCGACCGCCAGCGCCAGGAACGTCGCCTCGCTGTAGACCGCGGTGAGGAAGAACCCGTACGGGGCCACAGCGAGCAGGAGCACCGCGACCCGGCCCGCACCGGACCCGACCAGCTGCTCGGCGAGGTGCCACAGCAGGACGGCCGCGAGGGCGCTCGTGACGACGGAGACGACGACCCCGGCGACGGCGAGGTCGCCGCCGAGAAGCGGGGCGACGGCGGCGATCGCCGCCGGGTACCCGGGCAGGAACGCCTGGTCGCAGCAGGGCAGGTCCGGCGGCAGGTAGCCGACGTCGGCGATCCGGAGGAAGTGGAACGAGTCCCACCACGTGAAGCGCTCGAGGAACCACGCCGTGGAGCCGGTCAGTGGCGTCCCGCCGGTTCGCTCGCGCGCCGCGTCCGCGAGCCCGAGGACCCAGGTCGCGACGAGCGAGAACGCCACGAGCGCCGTCCGGGTCGCGAGCCAGACCGTGAGCGCCTCCCGGGTGCCCGCGGAGCCGCCGGCGCGCAGGAGCCGGCCCGCCCGGCTCTCCCGACGCCCGTCCCGCGGCGACCCGACCGGCGACCTCATGCGCCGACGAGGTGCGCCGTCGCGTTGACGGTGACCACCTCGACCCCACCCTCCTCCCAGTACCGGACGACGGTGAGCGCCGCCGGGGTGATCCGGGTCCGCCACATCCCGGCCTCCCCGGCGTCGAGCGCCTCGTGGACGACGCTGCGCACGCAGGTCGCATGGGACACGACGAGCACCGAGCGGCCGGGGTGCGCCTCGACCGTCCGGCGGCGGGTCGTGGCGACCCGGGCCATGACGTCGGCGAGGGCGTCGCCGCCGGGCGGCGCGGCCGCGAGCGAGCCCTGCCACGCGGCGAGGTCCTCGGGGTAGCGGCGGGCGATCTCGGAGTAGGTGAGCGTTCTCCCAGACGCCGAAAGATGCCTCGATCCAGCCCTCGTCGAGGGTGAGGTCGGTGCCGGCATCGAGGCCCAGCGCGGCGACCGCGATCTGCGCGGTCTGCCGCGTGCGGCACATCGGGGACGCGACGACGACGCCCGGCCGGGGGACGTCCGGCAGCACGGCGGCCGGCCCGCCGAGATCGGCGAGCAGCAGCCGCCAGCCGTCGCGCCTCCTGCTCGCCGCGCTCGGACAACGCAGGGTCCTCCCCGTGCCGGCCGGCGAACCGGCCGGCCTCGGTGTTCGCCGTCCGGCCGTGCCGGACGACGACGAGCGTCGTCGGCTCCCCCGCCCCGGACCACCGCGGCACGCGGACCGAGCCGCGGCTCGTCGTCGGGCGGCGGGGCCGGGCGAGGCGCCGTCCACCTCCCCGGCCGACGGCGCGCTCGCGGTCGCGGCGCTGCTGCTCCGCCGCCACGGCCGGCCCGCCGCGGCGGCGTCCATCGCCTCGTTCGCGAGCCGGTCGGCGTGCGCGTTCTCCGCGCGCGGCACCCACGTGTACCGCACCCGGGAGGGCGGCAGGACGTCCCGGACCCGGTTCGCCAGCGGCGCGCATGTCGTCGTGCTTGATCTGCCAGCGGCCGGACATCTGCTCGACGACGAGCTTGGAGTCCATCCGGACCTCGACCGTGCACGAGGGATCGATGCCGACCGCGGCGCGGAGCCCGGCGAGCAGCGCCGCGGTACTCGGCGACGTTGTTCGTCGCGACCCCGATCGCCTCGGCGACCTCCGCGAGCACCTCGCCGGTGTCGGCGTCCCGCACCACCGCGCCGTAACCGGCCGGCCCCGGGTTGCCCCGCGAGCCGCCGTCCGCCTCGACGACGAGCCGGCGGCTCACAGCCCCGAGTCGGGAGTGCGGACGAGGATCCGCCGGCACTCCTCGCAGCGCAGCACCGCGTCGACCGCGGCCGCCCGGAACCGGCCGAGGTCGGTCGGGTTGAGCTCGAGCCGGCAGCCCTCGCACCGGCGCTGGTGCAGCCGGGCGGCGCCGACACCGCCGGCCTGCTCACGGACCTTCTCGTAGAGCGCGAGCAGGTCGCCGGGGACGCCGGCCGCGGCGTTCGCCCGCTCGTCGGTCTCGGTCTGCACCGTGACGTCGAGCTCGGCGACGGCGGCGTCCCGGCGGGCGGTGACCTCGGCGAGCTCTCGGGTCAGGCGCTCGCGCTCCGCCTCGACCTCGCCGACCCGCGCCTGCGCCGTCTCGAGCCGCTCCATGACCTCGAGCTCGACGTCCTCGAGGACGGACTGCCGATGGCCGAGCGACTGTCGAGCTCGTGCTGGAGCGCCTGGAGGTCCTTCGCGCTGCCCTGGCCGGCTGTCGAGCCGGGCCCGGTCGCGGGTCGCCCGCTGCCGGACCTGCTCGACGTCCGCCTCGGCCTTGGCCAGCTCGCGCTCGAGGTCCGAGGCGACGGTGCGCGCGGCGACGAGGTCGTCGACCGACCTGGCCGAGGCGGGTCGTCAGCCGCTCGACCTCGCGCGTGCTCGGGGAGCGTCCGGCGTCGGTGCGCGAGCTGGGCCAGGCGGGTGTCGTGCGCCTGGACGTCGAGCAGCCGCCACTGGTCCTGGGGCGCCGCGGTCACCACGGTGCTACCTCCGTCACGTCGTCGCGCACGTCGTCCGGCCGGGTCCGCGAGGGTCGTCCTCGGCACGCCGCACCCTACGCGACCGGCCCGGCGGTGCGTCACGAACCGTCCTGCGTCATCTCAGTCCGGCGACACGGCGTGTTCCGTCGGACGTTCAGGGCAGAGGCGTCTCGGCGGACGACGCTCGGCGGACGACGCTCAGCGCACGACGCCGCCCGGGCTCGGCACCCGGAAGGTCCACGGGTCGGTGGACCGCTGCGAGACGTGGACCTCGACCGGCGTACCGGCCGCTTCGAGCACGCCCTCGAGCCGGTTGGCGACGCCGGCGAGCCACGGCCACTCGCTCGCCCAGTGCGCGACGTCGACGAGGTACGGCCCCGACTCCCCCGCCTCCTCGCGCAGCTCGCTCACGGGATGGTGCCGCAGGTCGGCGGTCACGAAGACGTCGGCGCCGGCGGCACGGACGGCGTCGAGCAGGTCGTCGCCGGCGCCGCCGCAGACCGCGACCCGGGACACCTCGGCCGTCGGGTCGCCGGCGATCCGGACGCCCTGGACGGTCGCGGGCAGCGCCTCGGCGACGAGCATCGCGAACTCGCGCAGCGTCGTGGGCGACGCGAGGCTGACCGACCCGGCCGATGCCGCGAGGGCTCGACCACGCGGCGAGCTCGTAGACGTCGACGACGGGCTCCTCATAGGGGTGCACCGCCCGCAGCGCCGCGATGACCTGGCCGCGGAGCGCCCGCGGGAGCACCATCTCGACGCGCTGCTCGACCGCGTCGGTGCGCTCGCCGACCCGGCCGACCGCCGGGGACGTCGTGGGGCCTGCGACGAACGTGCCGGTGCCCGCCGCGGTGAACGCGCAGCGCGAGTAGTCGCCGACCTGACCGGCGCCCGCCTTGGACATCGCGTCGACGACCGCCTCGACCGCCTCGGCGGGCACGAAGGTCACGATCTTGTCCGTCGGCGCGCTCGGGTCCGCCGACAGCGGCTCGAGGTCGGTGAGCCCGAGCACCCGGGCGAGCGCGTCCGAGACGCCGGGCGCCGCGGCGTCCGCGTTCGTGTGCGCGGTGTACAGGCCGCACCCCCCGCGGATGAGTCGGTGGAGGATCCGGCCCTTGGCCGTCGTCGCCGGGACGCCGTGCACCCCGCGCAGGAGGAGCGGGTGGTGGGTGATGACGAGGTCGGCGTGCCAGGTGAGCGCCTCGTCGACGACGGTCGTCACCGGGTCGACGGCGAGGAGCACCCGGCGGACCGGGGCCAAGGGGTCGCCGCAGACCAGCCCGACGGCGTCCCAGTCACGTGCCCACGACGGGTCGTACATCCGCTCGAGGACGTCGACGACCTGGGCCAACGTCGCAGGCTGTAGTTCATTGGTCACGCGCCGCACTGTATCCACGACACACCCCAGAGGGAGGAACTTTGCCGACTCCCTGCAACCGTGCCGTCACAGAACCTCGATGAGCGGCGGCCCACTCCCTGACTCAGGGTAGCTCCTTGTCAGGTTTCGACCTGAATCGTGACCCATCGGCGCAGGCATGCACGGGCGCGGTCAGCGCGCCGGGTGGCGCTCGGTGGGCCCGGCCGGGGTCGAACCGACGACGTCCGCGGTGTAAGCGCGGTGCTCTACCAGCTGAGCTACAGGCCCTGGGGTGCCCGGCGGCCGCCGGGCCGGGGGGCGTCAGGTGCGGAGAGCCGCGATCGCCTCCCGGTAGGCGCCCAGCGGCCGGGCCTGGCCGGGGGCGTTGACGATGCTCCAGCGGAGCACCCCCTCGGTGTCGACGAGGAACGTGCCTCGGATCGCGTACCCGATCGTGTCGTTGAAGACGCCGTACTGGTGCGCGACGGCGCCGTGGGGCCAGAAGTCCGACAGGAGCGGGAAGTCGTACTTCTCGGCCTCTGCGAAGGCCCGCAGCGCGTGCTTCGGGTCGCAGGAGATGCCGACCACCTGGACGTCGTCGTCCCGGAAGACCGAGATGTTGTCCCGGATCTCGCACAGCTCCCGGGTGCAGATGCCGGAGAAGGCGAAGGGGTAGAAGACGAGGGCCACGTTCGTCTCGCCGCGGAAGTCCGACAGCCGGACGGTCTCGCCGTTCTGGTCCAGGAGCGCGAAGTCCGGCGCCGGGGATCCGACCTCGAGGGTCATACCTGCCCTTCCTTGTTCTTGTCTGCACGGGCATCGGTCGTGCCCGCGATCGGGTGCCTCGTGCGGCGGTCGCGCGCGCACGGCAGGATGCCAGTGTGTCAGGCAACCGGCCCGCGCTGCGCCCCGACGTCGGCGACCGCGGACTCGCCACCGCCGACCCGGACGTCGTCGCCGACCTCCTCGAGGCCGCGTGGGAGTCCGCGGCGGCCCTGGCCGAGAGCCTCCCGCTCGACATCCCGACCCGCCTCGACGGGCGGACGACCCGTGAGGTCCTCGTCCCGATGGGCTCGTGGGACGAGCACGACCGGTTCGCCACCCTCGTCGAGGACGTCCGGCACGACCGGGTCCATGAGGCCGACGACGCGCAGGCGCGTGCGGCGCTCCTCGTCGCGAGCCACCACGACGCGAACGGCGCGGAGCTCGCCGCGGCGCTGCGCCGCGCCGGAGCCACCGCGGTCGCCTTCCTGCGCTCGCCGGACGCCGCGACGGTCGGCCGCCAGCCCACCGGTTCGGTGCTCGGTCGTCTGCCGCTGACGTGCGCGCTCGCCGCTGCGACGTACGACCTCGCCGTCCACGCCCTCGATGTCGTCCCGCCGGACGGCCTGCCGGCGCCGCTCGCGGACGCCGCCATCGGCGCGCTCGTCGACGTGACCGCCGCACTCGCCGCCCGCCAGGGACTCGGCGTGATGTTCCTCGTCCGCACGCCGGGCACCGCATGGGCGACGGCGACGACGCCGCGGGGCGACTGGACGACGGCGCGTCTCGACGCGCCGGTCGACCTCGCGGACACCGGGTGGCCCGCGGTCGAGGGCACCGAGGCGGACGTCCTCGACGCGGCGTCCGGGCGGCGGTCCGTCGTGACGATGCTCGTCAACCGGCGGCTTCGGCTGCGGGACGTCCCGGCGCTGCTCGCCGTCCTCCCCGCGCTCGACGCCGTCCAGACGCTGCCCGGGGGTGCCGCCCTGCAGGCCGCGGCCCGGACCGTCGCCCGGACCGGCCAGGCGCTCTCCCGGTTCGGAGCCCTCGCCGGCCGCTGAACGCCGCTGCCGGTGACCCGCCCTCCGGCGGGTCAGTTCGTGACGTCGGCCGGCGGCAGGTGGTCGCTGCGGTTCACCCAGTCGACGGTCGGGTGCTCGCCGTCCAGGCGCAGCGCGACGTGGGCGGTGTTGTCCACCCGGAACCGCTGCCACGGCGGTCCGTCGAGGCCGACGAGCGCGGCCAGGAGGAACTGCGCGAAGTACTGGTGGCTCACGAGGGCCACGACGTCGTCCGGGCCGTGCGTCGCACACAGGTCGGCGAGCAGGCTGCGGGCCCGGGCAGGTGCGGAGCTGTCGTCCGGCTCGAACCCGCCGGACCACGGCACGTCCGGCGCCGTCGCGACCCCCGGCCCGGGGACGGCCGGCGGGCACGCCGCCCGCAGGGCCGCGAGCGTGGCGCCGGGCCGTGGGTGCCGCGTCCGGGTCCGGGGGTCGTAGACGTGGATGCCGCCCACCTCGTGGAGGTCGGGCCGGAGCACGACGGGCAGCCCGAGCGCCTCGGCGAGCGGGCGCGCGGTCTGCGCGGCGCGCGTCGTGAGGCTGGAGTAGAGGTGCGTCGGTCGGAACGGTGCTCGCCCGTCGCGCATCGCCGCGCCGAGCGCCGCGGCCTGCCGGACGCCGAGCGCGGTGAGGGGCGGGTCAGGCACCCGGCCGTGGTAGACCCAGCCCGAGTCGTCGGCCTCCTCGGCCGCGGGCTCCCCGCCGCCCTCCGCGGCGGCGCGCGCGGCGGCGGCCGCGGCCGCGTAGGCGGCGTTGTTCGTCGACTGCCCGTGGCGGACGATGACCAGGCGCACGGGCGCAGTCAAGCAGGCGGCGCCGACGTACCGGCCGCTCGGCGGACCTCGGCCTCGGTGCAGGGCCGCCGTGTGGCCCGCCGGGCCGGGGACCGGACGCCGTCCAGGCCGGGCTCAGCGGCGGTGCGCCGCCGCCCGGGCCGCGACCGCCTCGATCATGAGCTCGACGGCGAGCGCGAAGTTCGCCGGGTCGTCCAGCCGCGGGAAGTGCTCGGCGACCGACGCGGCGTGCGGGAAGCGCTCCGGCGGCAGCCGCCGGTAGTCGACGTCCCACGTCCGCAGCTCGTCCGCCCGGGTCTGCGGGGCGAGCGCCGCGAGGGCGGCGTCCATCCCGGCGCAGGCGAGGACGACGTCGGCGAAGACGCGGTAGCAGGCCGCGGCCTCGGCGTCCGGCAGGCCGGCCCGGCGCATGCATCCGACGATGAGCTCGACGGTGACGAACTCGTGCTCGCGAGCCGCCGTCCGGGCCGGGACGAGCTGGCCGATCGCCGGGTGTGCGAGGAACGCCCGGTGGATCGCGAACGCGACCCCACGCAGGTCCGCCCGCCAGTCCCCGGTGACCGGCAGGCCGTCGAGCTGCGCCTCGTCGTGGAGCCGGTCGGTGAGAGCGCGCAAGAGCTCGTCCTTGTCCCGGAAGTGCCGGTAGATCGCCGTCGGGTGCGCCTGGAGCTCACGGCCGAGCGCCTCGAACGTCAGGGCGGCGATGCCGTCCCGGTCCGTGACCCGCAGCGCGGCCCCGACGATCGTGCTGGGGTTCAGGCTTCCCCGCGGCCGGCGCGGCCGGCGCGCCGGGGCGGCGGCCCTCGTCGTCCGAACCACCTCGACCTCCTCCATCGGCCATTCCATCGGCCATCGACCCACCTATAGTCTGGGCCATTGACTACGAGCGTGACCAGCCCCACACTCTCGACCAGCACGATCGCGCCGAGAGAGCCTCCGCGGTGTGCGACACGCCCCGCCCCGGCTTCTCCCTCTCATCGCCCGGAGCCTCCGTGACCAGCTACCCGAACCCACCGAGCGAGCTCGAGCCGCAGCCCGAGGCCGTCCAGCCCCTCGGCCTCGATGCCCGGTCCATCGACTGGGTGCCGAAGTCCGAACGCCACGGCAAGGTCTGCGACCTCGGCCCGCTGTGGTTCGTCAGCAACATCAACCTCACGGCGACGGCGACCGGCGTCGCCACCCTGGGCATCGGCGCCCGCCTCAAGCCGGTCCGGCCGACCGTCCGGACGTTCTACGGCAACGTCCTCATCGTCCTCGCGTACCTGTTCACACCGTGGACCGCGATCAACCTCGTCGACTACTTCTTCGTCCGCAAGGGCAACGACGTCATCGGCGAGATCTTCAAGGCCGACGGCATCTACGGCCGCTGGGGCTGGCGCGGCAACGTCGCCTCCCTCGTGTCGCTCGCCGCGATGGTCCCGTTCATGGTCACCTCGCCGTTCACCGGGTTCGCCGCCGCTGCGTTCGGCAACGTCGACTGGTCGATCTTCGTCTGCCTCCCCGTCGCCGGCCTGACGTGGCTGTGCCGCGACCTCGACCTGGAGACCGAGCGGCAGCTCGTCGAGGAGGGGATCCTGCCCGGTGCGCACTGAGACCCCCTCCATGGCAACGGGTCCGGCCCACCTCGTCGTCACCGGTGCGCGGGTGCATCGCACCCGCGGCAGCGTGAGCGAGTCGAGCAGCCGCGCCGGAGCAGCCGGCCGGGCCGCCGGCCCGCCCGCCGACGCCGTCGCCGTCCGCGGGGACCGGATCGTCTTCGTCGGCTCCGCGGACGACGTCCGCGCCCTCGTCGGACCGCGCACCCGGGTCGTCGAGGCGGACGGCGGCCTCGTCCTGCCCGGCTTCCAGGACAGCCACGTCCACGCCCCGTTCGCCGGCCGCAACCGGCTCCGGGTCTGGCTCAACGACCTCCGCGGCAAGCAGGCCTACCTCGACGCGGTCGCCGGCTACGCCGCCGCGCACCCGGACGAGCCGTGGATCCTCGGCGGCGGCTGGGCGATGGAGTACTTCCCGGGCGGGACGCCGCGCAGGGAGGACCTCGACGCCGTCGTCCCCGACCGGCCCGTCTTCCTCTTCAACCGCGACGTCCACGGTGCGTGGGTCAACTCCAAGGCCCTCGAGGTCGGCGGCATCACCGCGGCGACGCCCGACCCGGCCGACGGCCGGATCGAGCGCGACCCGGACGGCTCTCCGACCGGCACTCTCCACGAGGGCGCGGCCTACACGTTCAACGACACCGTCGTCCCGGTGCCGAGCCCCGAGGAGTGGGTCGCGTCGGTGCTCGAGGGGCAGCGGCACCTGCACTCCCTCGGCATCACGGGGTGGCAGGACGCCTGGGTCACCCCGGCGACCCTCGCCGCATACACCGGGCTCGCCTCCGACGGCCGGCTCACCGGCCGCGTCGTGGGGTCCCTGTGGTGGGACCGGCACCGCGGTCTGGATCAGGTCGACGACCTTCTCGCCCAGCGCGAGCGGGCCTGCGACGCGGCGGCCGAGGCGGGCGCGCCCGTGCCCGGCTTCCACCCGACGACCGTCAAGATCATGACCGACGGCGTCCTGGAGAACTACACCGGCGCCCTCCTCGAGCCGTACTGCGACGGATGCGGCGGCCACACGGACAACTACGGCCTCGCCTACGTGGAGCACGACCTGCTCGTCGAGGCGGTGACCCGGCTCGACGCGCTCGGGTTCCAGGTGCACATGCATGCGATCGGCGACCGCGCCGTCCGCAACAGCCTCGACGCCGTCGAGGCGGCCCTGCGCACCAACGGCGCGTCCGACCGCCGGCACCACGTCGCACACCTCCAGCTCGTCCACCCGGACGACGTGACCCGGTTCGCCGAGCTCGGCGCTGTCGCGAACTGCCAGGCGCTGTGGGCGCAGAGGGACGCGCAGATGGAGGAGCTGACGATCCCGTTCCTCGGCCCCGACCGCGGCGGGTTCCAGTACCCGTTCGAGAGCATCCGCCGCGCCGGCGCGCACCTGGCCATGGGCAGCGACTGGTCGGTGAGCAGCGCAGACCCGCTCGAGCAGATCGAGGTCGCGGTGAACCGGGTCGGCCCGTGGGCCAGGGACGTCCCGGCGTTCCTGCCCTCGGAGAAGCTCACCCTCGACGTCGCCGTCGACGCGTTCACCGCGGGGTCGGCGTTCGTCAACCACGACGACGACGCCGGCAGGGTCGAGGTCGGCGCCCGCGCCGACCTCGCCGTCCTCGACACCGACGTCTTCGCGGAGTCGTTCTCCCGCAACGGCTACGTGCCGGTCGCGGACGCGAACGTCACCCTGACCGTCGCGGCGGGGCGGGTCGTCCACGAGGTGGCGGGACGGTAGCGGCGTGCGGCTGACCCCGGCCGAGCGGGACCGGCTCCTGCTCGCAACCGCCGCCGCCGTCGCCCGGCGGCGGCGGGGTCGGGGACTGCGGCTCAACGTGCCGGAGACGGTGGCGCTCGTCGCCGACGCGGCGGTCGAGGCGGCCCGGGACGGGCTGCGGCTCGCCGACGCCGTCGACGCGGCGCGGTCGGTGCTCGGGCCGGACGACGTGCTGCCGGGCGTGGCCGACGTCGTCACCGAGGTCCGGGTCGAGGCGGTCTTCGACGACGGCACCCGGCTCGTCGTCGTCACCGACCCCGTCGGCGGCGTCACCTCGGGGACGTCGCGCCGGGCGCCGTCGTCCCCGGCGAGGACGAGACCCCGTCCCGGCACCGGATCGGGACGTCGTCGAGGTCGAGGTGGTGAACACCGCCGCGCTGCCGGTGACGGTGACGTCGCACTGGCACTTCTTCGAGGCGAACCCCCGGCTGCGGTTCGACCGGGCCGCGGCGTTCGGGCGGCACCTCGACGTCCCGGCCGGGTCGGCGGTCCGGTTCGACCCGGACGTCGCGACGACGGTCCGGCTCGTCCCGATCGGCGGCGGCCGGGTCGCCGTCGGGTTCGCCGGCCTCGTCGACGGCCCGCTCGATGCCGACGGCGCGCGGCGGGCGGCGCTGGACCGGGCCCGGGCGTTCGGCTACCTGGGCGCCGGGGAGGACGCGTGACCGAGCCGGACCGCAGCGGGATGGACCGCCGGACGTACGCGGGCGTCTACGGGCCGACCGCCGGCGACCGGGTGCGGCTCGGGGACACCGGGCTCGTCGTCGAGGTGCCCGCCCGGCCGGTGGCGACGACGCGCGGCGCGGCGACGAGCTCCTCATCGGCTTCGGGAAGACCGCACGCGACGGCATGCACCTCGCCGCGGTCCCGCCCTCCGCGTCGTGCGACGTCGTCGTCACCGGATGCCTCCTCCTCGACCCGGTGCTCGGCATCCGCAAGACGAGCATCGGGATCCGGGACGGCCGCGTCGTCGCCACCGGCCGGGCGGGCAACCCGGACACGCTCGACGGCGTCGACGTCGTCGTCGGCACCGGGACGGCGATCGTCAGCGGCGAGGGCTTGGTCGCGACGCCGGGCGGGATCGACACCCACGTGCATCTGCTGTCGCCGCGGGTCCTCGAGGCCGAGCTGTCGAGCGGCATGACGACCGTGCTCGGCCAGGAGTACGGGCCGCTGTGGGGGGTCGGCGTCAACGACGCCCACGGCGTCCGGGCCGGGATCGCGGCGTTCGACGCCTGGCCGGTCAACGTGGGCTGGCTGGGTCGCGGCTCGTCGTCACGACCGGAGCCGCTCGTCGAGGCGCTCGTCCGGGCCGGCGTCTGCGGCTTCAAGGTCCACGAGGACACCGGCGCCCACCCCCGCGCCCTCGACACCGCGCTCCGGGTCGCCGACGAGCACGACGTCCAGGTCGCGCTGCACACCGACGGGCTGGACGAGTCCCTGTCGGTCGCCGACACGCTCGCCGTCGTCGCGGGCCGTTCCGTGCACGCCTTCCACGTCGAGGGCTGCGGCGGCGGCCACCACGACGTCCTCTCCCTCGCCGGGGTGCCGAACGTCGTGGCGTCGAGCACGAACCCCACCCTCCCCTTCGGCCGCGACGCGACCGCCGAGCACTACGCGATGATCGTCTCCGCCCACGGCCTGCGCCCCGACCTACCGGGCGAGGACGCCCTCGCGCGGGACCGGGTGCGGGCCGCGACGATGGCCGCCGAGGGCGTCCTGCACGACCTCGGGGTCATCCCGATCACGTCGTCCGACGCGCAGGGCATGGGGCGGGCCGGCCCCCGCGCTACTAGCGGGTCTGCCCGCGCCGAGCGGGCAGACCCGCTAGTAGCGCGGGTGGGGAGGGTGGGACTGGGGCTGGCTGACAACTTCCGGGTGCTGCGCTACCTCGCGAAGCTCACGCTGAACCCCGCGCTCGCGCACGGCCTCGGGCACGAGATCGGGTCGCTCGCACCGGGTCGCCTCGCGGACGTGGTCCTGTGGCACCCGGCGTTCTTCGGGGTGAAGCCCCAGGTCGTGCTCAAGGCGGGCGTCCCGGCCTGGGGCGTGACCGGCGACCCGAACGCGACGATCGATGCGGCGGAGCCGCTCGTCCTCGGCCCGCAGTTCGGCGGCCACGGCGGCCTGCGCGGACGCCGGCGAGGACCGGCTGCCGACCCGGCGGCGGCGGGTCGCCGTCCGGGGCTGCCGGGACACCGGCCTCGAGGACATGGCGCACCACGGCCGGCTCGGCACCGTGACGGTCGACCCCGGCACGGCCCTCGTGCGTCTCGACGGCGACCTCGTGACATCCTCCGCGCAGGAGCGGGTGAGCCTTTCGCGGCTCTACCTCATGTGAGGCAAGGGGTTAGGCGGTGAGCAGTGCGCGCGTCGAGGTCGTCACCTGGCCGCTCGAAATGACGGACGCCGCGCGGCTGCACCCGTAGCCGTGCCGGACGACGCCGCGCTCCTGCTGCGGGCGCAGCACCCTGCCCCGGAGCTGTCGCGGTGCTTCTACACCCTGGTGGGCGCGGACTGGGCATGGACCGACCGGCTGTCCTGGACCCCGCAGCGATGGCGGGACTGGGTCGACCGCCCCGGGCACCACCTCGTCACCGCGTGGTTCGAGGGCGTCCCCGCGGGCTACGACGAGCTCGACGCCGGCTCGGACGGCGGGGTGGGCGGCTCGGTCGAGCTCGCTACCCGCCGACGAACCCCGGCGCGCGCCCCGGCGCCGCGGCCGGCCACGGGTGCGCGGCCTGCCGCCGCTCGGCGGGCCGGTCACCTACGGCGTCACTTCCGGCCGCTGCGCGGGCTGGCGAGCCGGGTGCCGGTCCAGTCCTGGCAGGCGCTGATCGTGCTCGTGGCGTGCAGGCCGGCTGTCGGCGCGGCGTCCTCGATCTCGGCCGGCTCGACGTGCCCCGGCCGGCCCGACTTCGGCGTGATGCAGCCAGATCGACACCGCCGTCGGCGAGGTTCGTCAGGGCGTCCATGAGGGAGTCGACGAGGTCGCCGTCGCCGTCGCGCCACCAGTAGATCGCGGCGTCGACGACCTCCTGGACGTCCTCGTCCGACGAGCTCGTTGCCGGTCAGCTCCTCGACGGCGACCCGGAGCTCGTCGTCGACGTCGTCGTCGTACCCGAACTCCTGGACGACCTGCCCGGGCTGGAAGCCCAGCCGGCCGGCCATGGACTGATCCGCCGCGGACTCCGCGGTCGCGCCCACCTCGATGACCTCCTCCTTCGCCGACACGGCGCGTCGCCGCGTCGATCTCGTCACGCTAGTGCACTGCACTGCCCGGTGCTGCGCGCAACCGCCGCCGACGCGGTGATCGGCGCGTCGTTGCCGCGGCGAGATGCTCGGCCGGAATGACCGGACATGGGACGGACGCTCCCGCCCCCGTCCCAGCCCTCGGGTTACCGAGGGGTAGATGTGACGATCCGCCCCCGGAGGACGAGGATGGGTCACAGCACGGCGGCAGGGCGGGGCCGCTCACGAGGCCGGCGCCGCGCCGCCCAGGTCGTCGGGCAGGACCTCGAGCGACGACCTCGACAGCAGGACCTGGACACCCAGGACGACACGCAGGACTTCGACAAGGAGACGACGTGGCTGCACGCGAGGACGCCGGACCCATCCTCAACGGGCTGCCGAGCCAGCTGCCCGACATCGACCCGGACGAGACGGCCGAGTGGCTCGCGTCGCTCGACGCGCGCCGTCGACGAGCGCGGCCGCGACCGCGCCCGCTACCTCATGCTCGCCCTGCTGCAGCGGGCCCGCGAGCGGGGCGTCGGCGTCCCGAGCCTGGCGTCGACGGACTACATCAACACGATCCCGCCGCGAGCGCGGAGCCCTGGTTCCCCGGCGACGAGGAGGCCGAGCGGCGCCTACCGGCGCTGGATCCGCTGGAACGCCGCGGTCATGGTGCACCGCGCCCAGCGCGCCGGCATCGCCGTCGGCGGCCACATCTCGACGTACGCGTCGTCCGCGACCCTCTACGAGGTCGGCTTCAACCACTTCTTCCGCGGCAAGGACCACCCCGGCGGCGGCGACCAGGTCTTCATCCAGGGCCACGCCTCCCCCGGCATCTACGCCCGGGCCTTCCTCGAGGGCCGGCTGACGCGACGACCAGCTCGACGGCTTCCGCCAGGAGAAGTCGCACCCGACCGGCGGGCTGCCCTCCTACCCGCACCCGCGGCTGATGCCGGACTTCTGGGAGTTCCCGACCGTCGTCGATGGGCCTCGGCCCGATCAACGCGATCTACCAGGCGCAGTTCAACAAGTACCTGCACGCCCGCGGCATCAAGGACACCGTCCGAGCAGCGCGTCTGGGCGTTCCTCGGCGACGGCGAG
This sequence comes from uncultured Actinomycetota bacterium, assembly GCA_963750565.1. GTDB lineage: Bacteria > Actinomycetota > Actinomycetes > Actinomycetales > Kineosporiaceae > R-H-3. The sequence goes on from CAVVRA010000009.1 coordinate 304,509, forward strand.
ATGGACGAGGTCGAGAGCCGCGGCGCGCTGCAGCTCGCCGCCTTCGAGGAGCTCGACAACCTCACCTTCGTCGATCAACTGCAACCTGCAGCGGCTCGACGGCCCGGTCCGCGGCAACGGCAAGATCATCCAGGAGCTGGAGGCGTTCTTCCGCGGCGCCGGCTGGAACGTCATCAAGGTCGATCTGGGGCCGCGAGTGGGACCCGCTGCTGGCCGCCGACCGCGACGGCGCCCTGGTCAACCTGATGAACACCACGCCGGACGGCGACTACCAGACCTACCGGGCCGAGGACGGCGCCTACATCCGGGAGAACTTCTTCGGCCGCGACCCGCGCACCCGCAAGATGGTCGAGAACATGTCCGACGACGACATCTGGAAGCTGCGCCGCGGCGGGCACGACTACCGCAAGGTCTACGCGGCCTACAAGGCCGCCACCGAGCACACCGGCCAGCCGACCGTCATCCTCGCCAAGACCATCAAGGGCTGGGCGCTCGGCCCGCACTTCGCCGGCCGCAACGCGACCCACCAGATGAAGAAGTTCAGCCTGGACGACCTCAAGATGCTCCGCGACCGGCTGCGGATCCCGATCACCGACGACGCAGCTCGAGGCCGACCCGTACCTGCCGCCGTACTACCACCCCGGGCGACGGACGACGAGGTCATCCAGTACCTGCGCGAGCGTCCGGCGCCGGCTCGGCGGCCCGCTGCCGCAGCGCCGGGTCGCGCGCCAGCACCGCTCAAGCTGCCCGACGACTCGGCCTACGAGGTCGCCCGGCGCGGGTCCGGCAAGCAGCAGGTCGCCACGACGATGGCGTTCGTCCGGCTGCTCAAGGACCTCATGCGGGACAAGGAGTTCGGCCCGCGCGTCGTGCCGATCATCCCGGACGAGGCCCGCACCTTCGGGATGGACTCGTTCTTCCCGACGGCCAAGATCTACAACCCGCACGGGCAGACCTACACCTCGGTCGACCGCGAGCTGATGCTCGCCTACAAGGAGTCCGAGACCGGCCAGATCCTCCACGTCGGGATCAACGAGGCGGGCTCGGCGGCGGCGTTCACCGCGGCGGGCACGTCGTACGCGACGCACGGCGAGCCGATGGTGCCGATCTACATCTTCTACTCGATGTTCGGCTTCCAGCGGACCGGCGACGCGCTTCTGGGCGGCGGCCGACCAGATGACCCGCGGCTTCCTCGATCGGCGCCACCGCCGGCCGGACGACGCTCACCGGCGAGGGCCTGCAGCACGCCGACGGGCACTCGCCGCTGCTCGCCGCGACCAACCCGGCGGTCGTCACCTACGACCCGGCCTACGGCTACGAGATCGGCCACATCGTGCGGGACGGCCTGCGCCGGATGTACGGCGAGTCGCCCGGAGGACGTCTTCTACTACCTCACCGTCTACAACGAGCCGATCGCTCCAGCCGGCCGAACCCGAGGGACGTGGACGTCGAGGGCATCCTGCGGGGGCTGCTACCGGCTCAGGCCGCCGAGCGTCGCCGGAGGGCGAGCAGCGGCCGCGGGCGCAGATCCTCGCCTCCGGCGTGGCGGTGCCGTGGGCGCTCGAGGCGCAGCAGCTGCTCGCGCGACGACTGGGGCGTCGCCGCCGACGTCTGGAGCGTCACCAGCTGGAGCGAGCTGCGCCGCGACGGCATGCGCTGCGACCGAGCAGGCGTTCCTGCACCCCGAGCGAGCCGGCGCCGACGCCGTACGTCACCCAACGCCTCGCCGGCGCCCCCGGCCCGGTCGTCGCGGTCAGCGACTACATGCGGCAGGTGCCCGGACCAGATCCGGCAGTGGGTACCGCAGGACTTCGCCTCGCTCGGCACCGACGGCTTCGGCTTCTCCGACACCCGGCCGGCGGCGCGGCGGTTCTTCCTCGTCGACGGTCCGTCGATCGTCACCACAGGTGCTCGCAGCAGCTCGCCGGCCGCGGCGAGGTCGACCGCGGCGCGCCTGCGCAGGCGATCGAGAAGTACCGCCTGCACGACGTCACCGCCGGCACGACCGGCAGCGCCGGCGGCGACGCCTGACGACGAGCACGGCTCCACCCGCACGACACGACGCGGGGCTGCCCTGCACGCAGGGGCAGCCCCGCGTCCGCGTCCGAGCACCAGCCGTCGGGCCCGGCGGAGGTCAGGGGCGGCGGAACCGCTTCCGGGGCGGCGCCTCGGTGGCGACGTCGCTGCCGGAGACGTCGAGAACGTCCTCTCGGACGTCGACGACGTCGGGCGGGCCGAGCCGGATGGCGCCGCTCGCCGGACCGGAGCCGTACTCGGGGCCGGGCGTGTCCTGCAGCGACAGGTCGGTCGGGGTCCGCGGCGGGGCGGGGGTGGCCGGCGGCGGGGTGTGCCCCTCGTGGGCCGGGCCGAGGGCGATGAGCCGCTCGAGCTCGGCGCGCAGGGCGGCGGCCCGGCCGGCGTCCGGGTGCAGGCCGAGGGCCTCCAGGTGGCGGCGGGCCTCGCCGACCCGGCCGGCCTCGACGGCCGCCTCGACCATCTGGCGGCCGGCCTCGAGGTCGTGCTCGCGCGGACGCCAGTGGCCGACCCCGAGGTTCAGCGCGTCCCCGGGCAGCCCGGCGTCGCGGAGCATGAGCAGACCGGTCGCCAGCGCGTCGCCGGACGGGTCGCGCTCGGCCGCGGTCGCAAGCCGGCGCAGCGCCATCTCCCGGTCGTCGTGGATCGAGAGCCTGGCGAGCTCCACGAGCGGGAACCAGGCACGACCGGAGTGCGCGAGCTCTTCAGCGAGCGACCACACCGCGTCGTCCGCCGCTCGCGCACGGTCACTGACGGGATGCCCCTCGGCAGCCCTGACCCTGACGATCTCCGCGAGGCGGGCGAACGCGAGGACGTCGTTCGGGTCCTCCCGGAGCACCGCCCACAGCCGCTCCTCCTCCTCGGTGTCGACGACCTCGGAGGCGGGGAACGGGGTCGCGTGGGGGTGCGCCGGGAGGTCCACGTGGTGCTGGTCACCCCGTCGGGCGAACAGCACACGCAGTCGGTCGAAAGCCTTCATCACGTTCCCTTCGTCAGCGGCCCCCCCGGGCCGTCGGCTCGCCTTGTGAGCGACTCGTCCGGTTCCGTCCGTTTCCCTGACCCTAGCCCGCCGCACCGACAGGAGCGAACGCCTGCGGTCGCGGTTCCCCCGGTCGAGCGAACGGCCACCCACGTCGTCGGGGGTGCACCGCCAAGGACGCCACAGGGCTGCGCACGGTTGCCCGGGCCGTCGGTCCCGAGCATGCCAGGAACCGGCCCGTGCGACGTGCATCGGCGCGGTGTCGGACCTTGCGTCACGGCCCCGTGGCGCGATGAGGTGGCTGGGTTGGACCGGACGCGACGACGGAGGGACCACGGTGGCGAAGACCGCTAAGCGCGACCGCGAGGACGACGGACGGCGGACGCCCGGCGTCCCGAAGCTGTCCAAGGTGCAGTACGAGACCGAGCTGGTGCGCCTGCAGGCCGACCTCGTGGCGCTCCAGGAGTGGGTCAAGCAGACCGGCCGGCGCGTCGTCATCGTCTTCGAGGGCCGGGACGCCGCGGGCAAGGGCAGCACGATCAAGCGGGTCACCGAGTACCTCAACCCCCGCGTCGCCCGGATCGCCGCACTGCCGATGCCGACCGAGCGCGAGACGCACCCAGTGGTACTTCCAGCGCTACATCCAGCACCTGCCGGCCGCCGGCGAGATCGTGCTGTTCGACCGGTCCTGGTACAACCGGGCCGGGGTCGAACGGGTCATGGGCTACTGCACGCTCGAGGAGTACCGGCGCTTCCTCCACCAGTGCCCGATGTTCGAGCGGATGCTCGTCGAGGACGGCATCCACCTGCGCAAGTACTGGTTCTCGGTGAGCGACGAGGAGCAGGAGCGACGGTTCCGCTCGCGGCTGGAGGACCCGCTGCGACAGTGGAAGTTCTCCCCCAACGACCTGCTCACCCGCGACAAGTGGGTCGAGTTCTCCCGGGCCAAGGACGAGATGTTCGTCCACACCGACCTCCCCGAGGCGCCGTGGTACGTCGTCGAGGCCGAGATCAAGCGTCACGCCAGGCTGAACATGATCTCCCACCTGCTCAGCGATCGCTGCCGTCGGAGCCGGTCGAGGTGCCCGTCGTCAAGCTCCCGCCGCGGCCGCCCGCGAAGGACTACGAGCGCCCGCCGCGCGAGCTCTTCCGCGCCGTCCCGGACTACGCCGCCGAGCTCCTCGCCACGCGGGGCTGACCGCGCCCGCGGCCGTCCGGGACGCCACCCACGGCGAGGGCGGACAAGCCGGCTCACCGGCTGTGCCCGTTGTCGACATCGGCACAAAACCGCGCCCGCGCCGGATGGCCGTGCCGCACTACAGTGCGCCGATGGGCAGTCAGCGCCTCCGACCCCACCCTGCAGCGGCTGCGCCGCGGTGCGGGGGCGCTCGCGACCGCTGCACTCCAGCGGATGGACGAGCGGCTGCCGTGGTACCGCGGCGATGCCCGCCGAGGAGCGGTCCTGGGTCGGGCTCGTCGCCCAGGCGGGCATCGCCGCGTTCATCACGTGGTACCGCAACCCCGGCCGCGAGCTCGAGATCATCGCGGACGTCTTCGGGACGGCCCCGCGCGAGCTGACCCGGTCGATCTCGCTGCAGCAGACCCTCGAGCTGCTGCGGATCGTCGTCGACGTCGTGGAGGAGCGAGGTCGTCGAGCTCGAGGCGCCCGGCGAGCCGCAGCAACGGCTGCGCGAGTCGGTGCTGCGCTACTCCCGCGAGGTGGCGTTCGCCGCCGCCGAGATCTACGCCCGGGCGGCCGAGGCGCGCGGCGCCTGGGACGCCCGGCTCGAGGCGCTCGTCGTCGACGCGCTCGTCCGCGGCGAGGCGGACGACGCACTGCGCTCCCGGGCCGCGGCCCTCGGCTGGGACGAGACCGAGCAGGTCGCCGTCGTCGTGGGGTCCACCCCGCCGGGCGCGGTCGAGAACGTCGTCGACGACCTGCGCCGCGCGGCCCGCTCGCTCGGCGCCGACGCGCTCGTCGGCGTCCAGGGCGACCGGCGTCGTCGTCGTCCTCGGCCGGGCCGACGACCCGCTCGCCGCGGCCGGCCGCTCTCGCGGAACACTTCGGTCCTGGACCGGTCGTCACCGGGCCCGTCATGCCGTCCCTCGGCGAGGCGAGCCGGTCGGCCCGGGCGGCGCTCGCCGGGCTCGTCGCCGCCCGGGCCTGGCCGGGCGCGCCCCGGCCGGTGGCCGCGGACGAGCTCCTGCCGGAACGGGTACTCTCCGGCGACGCGCCCGCCCGCCGAGCCCTCGTCGACCGGGCCTACCGCCGGCTCGCCGCCGAGAGCTCCCCGCTGCTGGACACCGTGGCCGCCTACCTCGAGCTCGGCCGGTCGATCGAGGGCGCCGCCCGGGCGCTGTTCATCCACCCCAACACGGTGCGCTACCGGCTCCGCCGTGTGTGCGACATCACCGGCTGGGACCCGGCCGACCCGCGGGAGGGCTTCGTGCTCCAGGTCGCCATCGCCGCAGGTCGGCTCGCCGATGGTCCGCCGCGGTGACCTCGCCGCGGCCCGATTTGGAGGAAACCTCCAAACGTGTCATCGGAGGTTCGTCGCCGCCCGCGGACGTGAAACCCGCCCGGAACGGCAAACCTGGACAGGTGCTCGCCATCGTCTGCCCGGGACAGGGCTCCCAGACCCCGGGCTTCCTCACCCCCTGGCTCGACGTCCCCGGCCTCGCCGACCGGCTCGCCCGGTACGCCGACGTCACCGGCCTCGACCTCGTCGCCCACGGCACGACGTCCGACGCCGAGACGATCCGGGACACCGCGGTCGCCCAGCCGCTCATCGTCGCCGCCGGACTCCTCGGCCTCGCCGCGCTCGCCGGGGAGGACGGCCCGGAGGCCGCGCTCCCGGCCGGCGTCGGCGTCGTCGCCGGCCACTCGGTCGGCGAGATCACCGCGGCGGCCGCGACGGGTGTCCTCAGCGAGACGCAGTCCCTGATCTTCGTCCGCGAGCGAGGCCGGGCGATGGCCGCGGCGAGCGCCGTCACGCCGACCGGGATGAGCGCCGTCCTCGGCGGCGACCCCGACGAGGTCGCCGGCGTGCTCGACGAACACGGCCTCACGCCGGCGAACGTGAACGGCGGCGGCCAGGTCGTCGCCGCCGGCACCCTGGAGCAGCTCGCGGCGCTGGCGGCCGACCCGCCGGCCAAGGCTCGCGTCATCCCGCTCCAGGTCGCGGGCGCGTTCCACACCACGCACATGGCGCCCGCCGTGCAGACGCTGTCCGCGCTCGCGGCGGGCTTCACCCCCGCCGACCCCGTCGGTGACCCTGCTGTCGAACGCGGACGGCGCCGCGGTCGCCGACGGCGCGCAGGCCCTGGCCCGCCTGGTCTCCCAGGTGAGCAACCCGGTCCGCTGGGACCTGTGCACGCAGACGCTGGCGGATCTCGGCGTCATCGGGCATCATCGAGCTACCGCCGGCGGGCACCCTCGCCGGCCTGGCCAAGCGAGCCCTCACGGGAGTCGCAGATCGTCGCGCTCAAGACCCCGGACGACCTCGACACAGCACGCGCCCTGGTCGCCGAGCACGCCGGGACGGCCGACGCGGCCGGACCCGCCTCTCCGTCCGCGCCCACGTCCACCCCCGGAGGCACGGCATGACCGACCCCACTCCCGCGCCCGACCACCGCCTGGCCCTCCCTTCGGGCCCCGGGTTCAGCCGCATCCTCTCCGTCGGCAGCTACCGCCCGGAGCGGGTCGTGACGAACGAGGAGATCTGCCAGCACATCGACTCCTCGGACGAGTGGATCCGGGAGCGGTCGGGCATCGTCAGCCGACGCTTCGCGCGGCCGGACGAGACGGTCACCGACATGGCCGAGGCCGCCGCGCTGCCCGCGCTCGAGAAGGCCGGGCTCACCGCCGCCGACATCGACGTCATCCTCGTCGCGACCGTGACCCACCCCTACCAGACGCCCTCGTCCGCGGCGCTGCTCGCGCACCGGCTCGGTGCGACGCCCGCGGCCGCGCTCGACATCTCGGCAGCCTGCGCCGGCTTCTGCTACGGCGTGACCATGGCCTCCGACCTCGTCCGGGGCGGCTCGGCGCGGCACGTCCTCGTCGTCGGCGTCGAGAAGCTGTCCGACTTCACCGACCTCCACGACCGGTCGTCGGCGTTCATCTTCGGCGACGGCGCCGGCGCGGTCGTCGTCGGTCCGAGCGACCACCCGGGGATCGGCCCGACGGTCTGGGGCTCGGACGGCGCGCAGTGGGACGCCATCGTCAACAAGCAGTCCTGGGTCGAGTACCGCGACAGCGGCCACGAGGAGTGGCCGGCCCTCACGATGGCCGGGCAGACCGTCTTCCGCTGGGCCGTCTGGCAGATGTCCCCGGTCGCGCAGAAGGCGCTGGACGCCGCGGGCGTGCACCATCGGCGAGCTCGACGCGTTCATCCCGCACCAGGCGAACGTCCGGATCATCGACGCGATGGTCAAGCAGCTCGGCGTGCCCGAGCACGTGCCCGTCGCCCGGGACATCGCCGAGACCGGCAACACGTCGGCGGCCTCGATCCCGATCGCGATGGACCGGATGCTCTCGTCCGGCGAGGTGCGCGCAGCGGCGGCCTCGCACTGCTCATCGGCTTCGGCGCCGGGCCTCGTCTACGCCGCCCAGGTCGTCGAGATGCCCTGACCCGGGCCGCTGCGACACCAGGACCCCAGGACCCGCCGCTTCCACGGCGGAAGGAACCACGGACCGGCACCGTACGTACCCTCGGACGCCGAGAGGCGGCCGGCACCCGACCGCCGACGGCGGCAGGGACACACCGACGAAGGAGCAACATCACATGGCACTGAGCGAGCAGGAGATCCTCGCGGGCCTCGCCGAGATCGTGAACGAGGAGACCGGCCTCGCCGGCCGACGCCGTCCAGCCCGACAAGTCCTTCACCGACGACCTCGACATCGACTCGCTGTCGATGATGACGATCGTCGTCAACGCCGAGGAGAAGTTCGGCGTGCGCATCCCGGACGACGACGTCAAGAACCTCAAGACCGTCGGCGACGCCGTCTCGTACATCCAGTCCGCCCAGGGCTGACGCTCCATCGGCCCGGTCCGCCGCCGGTGTGGGCCTGACGGCTCTCCCGGCGGCGGCCGCGCCGCCCCGCCGATCCCATCCGCCCGGCATCACAGCAGCGAAGGACAGGAACCATGGCCACCGAGACTCAGACGCCGGGTCGTCGTCACCGGTCTCGGCGCGACCACGCCCATCGGCGGGGACGTGCCGACCACCTGGCAGGCCGCGCTCGAGGGCCGCTCGGGCGCTCGCCCGCTCGAGCACGAGTGGGTCGCAGCGCTACGACCTGCCCGTCACCTTCGCGGCCGAGGTCGCCGTCCGGCCGGAGGAGCAGCTCGCCAAGGTCGAGACCCGCCGGCTCGACCCCTCCGGCCAGTACGCCCTCGTCGCCGCGCGGGAGGCGTGGAAGGACGCCGGCAGCCCCGAGGTCGACCCGCTGCGGCTCGGCGCCGTCGTCGCGTCCGGGATCGGCGGCGTCTGGACGCTGCTCAACTCCTACGACATGCTCAAGGAGAAGGGCCCGCGCCGGATCTTCCCGCTCACGGTCCCCATGCTCATGCCGAACGGGCCGGCGGCCGCGATCAGCCTCGAGGTCGGTGCCCGGGCGGGCGTCCACACCCCGGTCTCGCGCGTGCGCGTCGGGCGCCGAGGCGATGGCCTACGGGCTCGACATGATCCGCAGCGGCCGCGCCGACATCGTCGTCGCCGGCGGCACCGAGGCGGCGATCCACCCGCTGCCGATCGCGGGCTTCGCGGCGATGCAGGCACTCTCGACGAAGCAACGACTCGCCGGCAGACCGCCTCGCGGCCGTACGACAGCGGCCGCGACGGCTTCGTCCTCGGCGAGGGTGCGGGCCTCGTCGTCCTCGAGTCCGAGGAGCACGCGAAGGCCCATGGCGCGAGGATCTACGCGGAGATCGTCTCCGCCGGCATCACGTCCGACGCGCACCACATCGCCGCCCCCGACCCCGAGGGCAGCGGCGCCGCGCGGGCCATGAGGGCGGCCCTGACGAACGGTGGCCTGTCCGCCGCCGACGTCGTCCATCTCAACGCGCACGCGACGTCCACGCCCGTCGGGGACGTCGCCGAGGTGCACGCGATCCGCGGCGCGCTCGGCAGCGACACCGACCACGTCGCCGTGTCCGCGACGAAGTCGATGACCGGTCACCTGCTGGGCGCCGCCGGTGCGCTCGAGGGCATCTTCACCGTGCTCGCCCTCCACCACCGGGTCGCACCGCCGACGATCAACCTCGACGACATCGACCCGGCGGTCGACCTCGACGTCGTCCGCAAGGACCCGCGCCCGCTGCCCGGCCGGCGACATCGTGGGCCTCAACAACTCTTTCGGGTTCGGCGGCCACAACGTCGCGCTCGCGTTCCGGAGCGTGTGAGCCTCATCCGGACGGCGCCCCTGGAGCACGAGATCCTCGGCGCCGCGCTCGACGTCCTCCGTCGACCCGACCGCAGGGGATCGATCCCCTCGGTCTGCCGAGTACCCGGCCTGATCGCGAAAATGTCGGGGAACTGCCGGGTACTCGGGTCGGCCCGGGCCGGATCAGCCGCCCGACGAGGTCAGCCCACGCGGTGCAGCCAGCGCACGGGGGCGCCGTCGCCGGCGTGCCGGAAGGGCTCGAGCTCGTCGTCCCAGGCCCGACCGAGGGCGAGGTCGAGCTCGGCGACGATCGTCGCGGGGTCGCCGTGGCCGGCCTCGAGGGCGTGCCGGATGCGGTCCTCCGGCACGAGGACGTTCCCGTGGACGTCGGTCACGGCATGGAAGATCCCGAGCTCGGGGCTGTGCATCCACCGGGCACCGTCGACGCCCGGGCTCGGCTCCTCGGTGACCTCGTAGCGCAGGTGCGCCCAGCCGCGCAGGGCGGACGCCAGCAGCGCGCCGGTCCCCTGCTGGGCCTGCCACGACAGCTCGGTCCGGTACAGACCGGTCGCCGCGGGCTGCGGGATCCACTCCAGGGTCACGCGCACGCCGAGGACACCGCCGGCGGCCCACTCGACGTGCGGGCACAGCGCACGCGGCGCGGAGTGCACGAACAGGACGCCTCGCGTCGTCGCACCGGCCATGGGGGCCTCCTTCACCGGGTTGAGGTGCGTCTTCCCCAACGACCTCGTCCCATGAGTGGGCCTCGTACGGCTCGACCGACTGCTGCTGGCGCCTGTCCCGGGTCATTCTGCACCACCGACCACACCAGCACCACATCGCTCACCAGACCGGGGGTGCTCGCACTGCTACTCGTCGTATTCCACCGGCTGGACCGCTGCAGATCGTGGGGCGACACGCCGACGGTGACCCAGTAGGGCTACGGCGGCCCGCCGCTGCTCCGGCCCCGGAGAGCGCGCCCGACGTGCAGGGAGACGATGTGAGCCTGGAGCCGATGGACCTCGACGAGGCGTACGACCACGGCCTGATCATCGAGGTGATCCGGCCGGCCGCGGTCGTGCCGGAGGAGGCCGCGCGGGCGATCCTCGTCGAGCTGTCCCTGAACAGCGTCCACGCGGACGGCCTCTGGCTCGCCGAGCCCAGCCGCTGGAACCGCTACGAGCACCCGTGGGCGAGCGAGCACCCGAGCGACGCGTCCGGCCTCATCGGCACCATGCAGGTCGCGTACGGCACGCCGACGAAGTACGAGATCACGATCTACCGGGTGACGATCACCCGGCTCGGCGCGACCCTCGGCTGGACGGTCAAGAGCCTCTCGGACGAGGCGCTCGGGTTCGGCGACCTCAGCCTCGACCAGTGCCCCCGGGCGGCGCTCACGGTGCCGCCGAGGCCGTTCCGGTTCTGAGCCCGGGAGCGGCGTCGGCCCGGGCCTGCGGTTAGTGTTCGGATCGCCACCGGCACGCGCCGGCCGGCCGGGCCGGTGAACGGCCCGACTCGAGGTGGAAGGGGTCGGCAGGGATGGCGCAGCGGGTGCAGGGGGTCGTCGCGCGGGCCAAGGGCGCCCCGGTCACGGTCGAGACCGTCGTCGTCCCCGACCCGGGGCCGGGCGAGGCCGTCGTCGCGGTGCAGGCCTGCGGGGTCTGCCACACCGACCTGCACTACCGCGAGGGCGGCATCAACGACGACTTCCCGTTCCTGCTCGGCCACGAGGCCGCCGGCGTCGTCGACGCGGTCGGGCCGGACGTCACCGAGGTGGCCCCCGGCGACTACGTCGTCCTCAACTGGCGTGCGGTCTGCGGCCTCTGCCGCGCCTGCCTGCGCGGCCGCCCCCAGTACTGCTTCGCGACCCACAACGCCACCCAGCGGATGACGCTCGAGGACGGCACGGTGCTGTCCGCCGCCCTGGGCATCGGCGCGTTCGTCGAGAAGACCCTCGTCGCCGCCGGCCAGTGCACGAAGGTCGATCCGGCCGCCCAGCCCGCCGTCGCGGGCCTGCTCGGCTGCGGCGTCATGGCCGGCCTCGGCGCGGCGATCAACACCGGCAACGTCCAGCGGGACGACACGGTCGCCGTCATCGGCTGCGGCGGCGTCGGCAACGCGGCGATCGCGGGCGCCCGGCTCGTCGGGGCCCGCCGGATCATCGCCGTCGACATCGACGACAAGAAGCTCGAGTGGGCCAAGGACTTCGGTGCGACCCACACGGTGAACTCGAGCACGACGGACGCCGTCGAGGCGATCCAGGCCGCGACCGACGGCTTCGGCGCGGACGTCGTCATCGACGCGGTCGGTCGCCCCGAGACGTGGAAGCAGGCGTTCTACGCCCGCGACCTCGCCGGCACCGTCGTCCTGGTCGGCGTGCCGAACCCGTCGATGACCCTCGAGCTCCCGCTCATCGACGTCTTCGGCCGCGGCGGGTCGCTCAAGTCGTCCTGGTACGGCGACTGCCTCCCCTCGCGCGACTTCCCGATCCTCGTCGACCTCTACCTGCAGGGCCGCCTGCCCCTGGACAGGTTCGTCAGCGAGACGATCGGGCCTCGGGGACGTCGAGGCGGCCTTCGAGAAGATGCACCACGGCGAGGTCCTGCGGTCGGTGGTGGTCCTGTGAGCACGACGAGCGGACGGGGGGCACAGTGAGCGCCCGGGTCGAGCACGTCGTCACCCACGGGGTCTTCAGCCTCGACGGCCAGGACTTCGACGTCGACAACAACGTGTGGATCGTCGGGGACGACGACGAGGTCATCGTGGTCGACGCCGCCCACGACGCCACGAAGATCGTCGAGGCGGTGGCCGGACGGCGGGTCGTCGCGATCGTGTGCACCCACGGTCACAACGACCACATCAACGCCGCGGGCACGGTGTCCGACGCGACGGGGGCGCCCGTGCTCGTCCACCCCGACGACCGGATGCTCTGGGAGGTCGTGCACCCCGACCGCGAGCCGGGCTACCTCGCCGACGACGACGTCGTCGAGGTCGCCGGGACGACCCTGCGGGTGCTCCACACCCCCGGCCACTCCCCCGGCGCCGTCTGCCTCTACGTGCCCGCCCTCGACGTCCTCTTCTCCGGCGACACGCTGTTCAAGGGTGGCCCCGGCGCGACCGGGCGGTCGTACAGCAGCTTCCCGACGATCCTCGAGTCGATCCGGACCCGGCTGCTCACCCTGCCCCCGACGACGACGGTGCTCACCGGGCACGGCGACGCGACGACGATCGGCGCCGAGGGCGGCGACTACGACGCCTGGGTCGCTCGCGGTCACTGACGGACGCGACCCGTGGTCGACGGACGGCAGGACCGGGCCCGGGCGGCGCTGCTCGGGCTCGCCGTCGGCGACGCCCTGGGGATGCCGACGCAGACGCTGTCCCGGCGACGCGCCGAGGAGCTGCTCGGCGCGCGGCCCGCGCTCCTCGACGGTCCACCGGACAACCCGGTGTGCCCGGGGCTCGCGGCGGGCTCCGTGACCGACGACACCGCGCAGGCGCTCCTGCTCGCGCGGCTCCTCGTCGACGGGGACGGCCGGGTCGACCCGGGCGCGCTCGCCGACCGGCTGCTCGGCTGGGAGGAGCGGATGGCGGCCCGCGGCTCGCTCGACCTCCTCGGGCCGTCGACGCGGGCCGCGCTGCTCGCCGTCCGCGCCGGCGCCGACCCCACGACGACCGGCCGGGCCGGGCGGACGAACGGCGCGGCCATGCGCGTCGCGCCGGTCGGGGTCGCGACCCCCGCCGAGCCGCTCGCCGGGCTCGTCGACGCCGTCGTCACCGCCGACGCCGTCACGCATGACACCGGGACGGCGCACGCCGGGGCGGCGGCCGTGGCCGCCGTCGTCGCGGCCGGGGTCGACGGTGCGACGTTCGACGACGCACTGCCGCTCGCCGTCCGGGCGGCCCGCGAGGCCGGACGCCGCGGCTGGGCGCCTGACGACATGGACGTCGCGGGCCGGCTCGAGAACGCCGTCCGCCTCGTGCGGGAGGCGTCCACCGGCGACGACGCGGCAGCCCTCCTCGACCGCGTTGCGGCGCGGGTCGGGACGAGCCTGGAGACGGCGCAGTCCGTCCCGGCGGCCTTCGCTGTGGCCGCGGCGTCGCCCGCCGACCCGGTCCGCGCGGCGTGGCTCGGCGCCCGGCTCGGCGGCGACGCGGACACGATCGCGGCGATGGCCGGGGCCTGCGTCGGCGCGTGCACCGGTGGCACCGCGCTCGCCGGACCGCTCGTCGACGCCGTGGTCGCGGTGAACGCCGTGGACCTCGCGCCCGAACGGCTCGACCCCCTCGTGGCCGCCCTCCTCGCGGTGCGCGCGCGGTCGGCGGAGGGCGCCGCCGGCGCGGGCGGGCGGCGGCGGTGACCGGCTGGACGGCGTCCGGCACGGCGCTCGTGCGGCCCACCCGGCTCGTCGGGCTCGGCAGCGTCCTCGTCGACGTCGCGGTCACGGTGCCGCACCTTCCGCCCCGCGGCGGCGACGTCGTCGGGGCCGACGCGGGCCGCGCGGCGGGCGGGGGCGTCAACGCGCTGGCGGCCGCCGCCCGGCTCGGGCTGCCGTCGGCCTACGCCGGCCCGCACGGGACCGGCCCGAACGGCGAGCTCGTCCGGGCTGCGCTCGCCGCCGACGGGCTCGACGCGCTGCTGCCGCCCGATCCCGGCGCCGACACCGGCTGGTGCCTCGCGATGGTCGAGCCGGACGGCGAGCGGACGTTCGTCACCGTGCCGGGCGCGGAGGCCCGGCAGACCGCGGTGGGCCTCGGGGCCCTCGCCGTCGCGGCGTCCGACGCCGTCTACGTCTCCGGCTACGACCTCGCCTATCCCGGCGCCGGGCCGGCGGTCGGGACGTGGGTCGCCGGGCTCCCACCCGCCGGGCCGGACGGCGGGCCGCTCGTCGTCCTCGACCCCGGTCCGCTCGTCGCGACGGTCCCGCCCGGCGTCCTCGCCGCCGTCCTCGCCCGGACGGACCTGCTCTCGCTGTCCCGGCCGGAGGCGGTGACGCTGTCGGCGGGGGACGACCTGTGCCCGCCGGGGCTCCCGGTCGCGGCCGCGGTCGTCGTCCGGCAGGGCGCCGACGGGGCCCGCGTCCGCGTCGCGGGCGGGCCGGTCGCCCGGGTGCCCGGCACGGCCGCGCCCGGCCCGGTCGTGGACACGAACGGCGCGGGGGACGTCCACACCGGCGCCCTCGTCGCCGGGCTGGGACGCGGGATGACCCTCGCCGGAGCCGTGGCCCTCGCCGGCCGCGCGGCCGCCGTCAGCGTGACGCGGCGTGGCGCGAACAGCGGCCCGACGTCCGCGGAGCTCGACACCCTCACCCCGGGGAGCCCGTGACACCCGTCCTCCATGTCACCCGACGGAGAACGGGCCGGACGGCACCGACGTGGACGCCGGCCGGGTGGTCGTCGACGGCACCCCGCCGGGGATACCCTGCGCGCGTGGCCGCCGGACCCCACCCCGCCGTCGCCGCGGACCCGCACGCGGCGGCGCAGGACGCCGCCCGGGTGCTCGCGCAGCGCACCGGGGTGGAGCGGCACGACGTCGTCGTCGTCCTCGGCTCAGGGTGGGCGGGCGCGGCCGACGCCTTCGCCGCGTCGCCGGCCGACGCCTTCGCCGCGTCGCCGGCCGACGTCGTCGTCGAGCTCGACGTCACGGAGCTGCCCGGGTTCGTCCCGGTCGTCGCCGAGGGCCACGTCGGGCGGGTCCGGTCGACCCGGCTCGCGGGACAGCACGTCCTGACCTTCCTCGGCCGCACCCACCTCTACGAGGGCCGGGGCGCCGCCCAGGTCGCGCACGCCGTCCGGACCGCCGCCGCCGCGGGGTGCCGGCTCGCCGTCCTCACGAACGCCAACGGGTCGCTGCGCCCCGTGTGGGGCACCGGCACCGGGGTCGTCGTGCGCGACCACCTGAACCTCGCCTGGGCGACCCCGCTCGAGGGCCCGCGCTTCGTCGACCTCACCGACGCCTGGACGCCGTCCTGGCGCCGCCGCGCGCTCGACGCGGACCCCGCGCTCGTCGAGGGCGTCTACGCGATGCTGCCCGGCCCGCACTACGAGACCGTCGCCGAGGCGCTCATGCTCCGCACCCTCGGAGCCGACGTCGTCGGCATGTCGACCGTCCTCGAGGCGATCGCGGCCCGGGACGCCGGGATGGAGCTGCTCGGGCTGTCCGTCGTCACGACGGTCGAGGCGACCGGCGAGGTCATCGACGGCGACGAGGTCGTCCGGGTCGCGGGAGCCGCCGCCACCCGGCTGGGGGGTGTCATCGCCTCGGTGATCGCCGCGGCGTCCGACGAGTTCCAGCCCGAGGAGGTCACGCCATGACCGAGCAGGACCGCTCGACGGCGGCGACGCACGCACCGGCGCCCGTCGGCGTCGAGCAGAACGGCATCAACGTCATCGCCGAGTCCGAGCGCAAGGGCGTTCCTCGCGATCTGTTCTGGCCCTGGTGCGCCGCGAACATCGCCGTGCTCGGGATCAGCTACGGCAGCTACATCCTCGGGTTCGGCGTCTCGTTCGCCCAGGCGCTCGTCGCCGCGGTCGTCGGGATCGTCATCTCCTTCCTCCTCGTCGGCCTCGTCGCGATCTCCGGCAAGCGCGGGTCGGCGCCGACCATGATCACGTCCCGGGCGGCGTTCGGGGTCCGCGGGAACTCGTTGCCCGCCGCGGTGTCGTACCTCCTTCTCGTCGGCTGGGAGACGGTGCTCTGCGCCCTCGCGACCCTCGCAACGGCCACCGTGTTCGGTCGGCTCGGCTGGGGCAGCGGGGACTTCACGAAGATGCTCGCGTTCCTCGTCGTCGCCGGCGTGGTCATCGTCGCCGGGGTCTTCGGCTTCGACGTCATCATGCGGCTGCAGACGGTCCTCACCGTCGCGCTGGCCGTCCTCACGGTCGGGTACGTCCTCCTCACGGTCGACCACATCTCGTGGGGGACGGTGAGCGGGATTCCGAACGGGTCGTTGCAGACGTTCGTCGGCGCCCTCGTCTTCGTCATGACCGGCTTCGGGCTCGGGTGGGTCAACTCGGGCGGCGACTACTCCCGCTACCTGCCACGGACGGCGTCCGGCAGGGGTGTCGTCCTCTGGACGACGGTCGGCGCGAGCGTGGCGCCGCTCGTGCTCGTCTTCTACGGCCTGCTCCTCGCGGGCAGCGACCCCAAGCTCGCCGAGGCGATCGGCACGGACCCGGTCGGGGCGCTGACGACGCTGCTGCCGACGTGGTATCTCGTCCCGTTCGCACTCGTCGCCATCGGCGGCCTCATCGGCGGTGCGGTCCTCGACATCTACTCCTCCGGGCTCGCCCTGCTGACCCTGGGCCTCAAGGTCCCGCGGTGGGTGGCCGCCGGCATCGACGGCATCATCATGGTGCTCGGCACGATCTACTTCGTCTGGGTCGCGGACAGCTTCTTCCTGCCGTTCCAGGGCTTCCTCATCACCCTCGGGGTGCCGATCGCCGCCTGGTGCGGGGTGTTCCTCGCGGACCTGCTCCAGCGTCACCGGGACTACGCCGAGGCCGACCTCTTCGACCCCCGCGGCCGGTACGGCGCGTTCGGCTGGGCGGCCGTCGGCTCGATGGTGGTCGCCACCGTCGTCGGGTGGGGACTGGTGACGAACACCTATGCCGAGTCCCTCGCGTGGCAGGGCTACCTCCTCGGCCCGGTCGGGCTCGGCGGCCGGGACGGCGCGTGGGCGTTCGCGAACGTCGGGGTCCTCGCGGCGCTCGTCCTCGGCTTCGTCGGGTACCTCCTCACGGCTCGGACGGCGGTGCGCCGGCAGGAGGCCGCGGCTGACGGCCCGGAGCCGGCCGGCCCGTCGTGACGGGACGGGCTGACGAGGACGAGGCGCGAAGGGCCCTGACCGGGTGCAGGCCGCCGGGGTAGCGTGCCGGGCACGACGGACCCGAAGGGGGTGGCGCGGTGACGACGTCCGCCAAGAGTGCGATGACCGCCCTGCAGTGGCAGCTCGCCCGGGACGCCGCCCAGCACTACGCGCAGGTGCTCGTCCCCGCCTACCTCGGGCCGGCGGCGGAGGCTGTCGTCGAACGGGCCGCACCCACGGACGGCGAGACCGTGCTCGACGTGGGCTGCGGGACCGGCGCCGCCGCGGCCGCGGCGCGTGGCCTGCTCGGCCAGGCCGGCCGGGTGGTCGCGGTCGACGTCAACCGCTACATGCTCGACGTCGCCCGCGAGCTCCTCCCGCCGCACCAGGGCGTCGCCACCGTCGACGTGCGGGAGGGGGACGCGCGCCAGCTGCCGCTGCGAGACCGCTGCGTCGACGTCGTCGTGTGCGCGAACACGCTGCAGTTCGTCCCCGAGCGGGCCCGGGCGTGCGCCCAGATGGTCCGGGTGCTCGTGCCGGGCGGCCGGGCGGCCGTCGGCACCTGGGCAACGATCGAGGAGAACCCGTACTTCGACGCCCTCGCCCGCGCCATCGTCGCAACGATGGGCGCACAGGTCGCCACCCACCTCACGTCGGCGTGCACGCTGGGGACGGCACCCGAGCTGTGGGGGGCGCTGCGCGCCGGCGGCTTCGACGACATCGACGTCGAGACGGTCCGGCTCGACGTGACGCTCGGTGATCTGACAACGTTCGTGCCGCGCCACCTCGCCTCGACCCCGATGGCCGCGGCGTTCCGCGGCGCGGGCGGCGAGGCGGTGCACGACGTCGTCGGCGACGTCGTCGAGACGCTCGGGCACGGCGGGACCGTGCCGTTCCGCCTGCTCGTCGCGAGCGGGCGGACGCCGGGCTGACGCCGCCGCGAGCTCGCCCGGCGCCCGGGGTCGAAGAGCGCAGGAGGGCACGGCGCTGCGACCTCGGGCCCATGGCCCCTCGTCGCGTCCCCGGGCGGCGGCAAGACTCTCCGCATGGGACGACGGCCCGCGCGACCCGACGGGGTGCACCGCCTCACCGGCGGCGACCTCATGCAGTGGCAGGCGGACGTCGGCCCCGTCCCCCAGCACATCGGCGCGGTGCTCCTGCTCGACGACGCCGACCGGCCGGCCCCCGACCGGCTCGCCGCCGTTCTCACCGAGCGGCTCGGCGCCGTTGCGGCGCTCGGCCGGCGACCGGTGCGCGCACCTCTCGGCGGCGGCGGCTGGTACTGGGCCGACGACGACCGGGACGCCGCGGCGCACGTCCGGTGCGAGCGGCTGCCGGCCGCCGACGGGGACGCCGTCCTCGCCGCGACCGCCGACGTCGTGCTGCGTCGGCTGCCGCGCCACCGCTCGCCCTGGCGCGCGGTCGTGCTCGTCGCTCCCGACGGGCGGCCGGCGGCGGTCGTCGTCGTGCTTCACCACGTCCTCGCCGACGGGCTCGCCGGGCTCGCGGTGCTCGACGCGGTGGCGGACCGGGCCGCACCGTGGGCCGCGCCGGGGGCACCGCGCCCCGTGGTCCCGGGGCCGTCCCGCGCGACGCTCGTCCGGGACGCCTGGGGCCGGCGCCTCGCCGCGCTGCGCCGGGCACCCGCGGCGCTCCACGGCGTCCGCCGGCTCCGGGACGGCCGGGCGGAGCTGGGCCGCGGTGTCGGGGCGGCGCCGCGGTCGCCGCTCAACCGCCCGACCGGACCGCATCGCCGGCTCCAGCTCGTCACGGTCGACGAGGCGCCTGTGCGGGCCGCGGCGCACGCGCTCGGCGCGTCCGTGAACGACGTCGTGCTCGTCGCCGTCGGGGAGACCTTCGGTGCCCTCGCCGCCGCGGCGGGGGCGCCCCTCGACCGGGTCGTCGTGTCCGTCCCGGTCGCCGTCCGGGACGCCGGGGCGCGCTCGGGCACGGGCAACGCGGTCGGCGTCATGCCCGTCGCCGTGGCGACGACGGGCCCGCTCGCCGACCGGGTGCGGCGCGTGTCGGCGGTACGCCGGGGCCGGCTCCTCGGCGACCACGGCCGGTCGCTTCCGGTCGTGCTCGCCGCGTTCCGGCTGATCCGTGCCCTGGGCCTCGTCGGGTGGTTCCTGGATCGGCAGCGGCTCGTGAACACCTTCGTCAGCGCCCTGCCGCCGCTGCCGGGGCCGTTGCGGGTCGGCGGCGCCCGGGTCGGGGCTGTCGTCCCCGTCGTCATGAACCAGGGGAACTCCACGGTCGCGTTCACGTCGGTCCGGTACGACGGCCGGCTCACCGTCGCGATCGGCACCGATCCCGACGTCGGGCCGGACGGCGGCCGCGTCACCGCCGGTCTGCAGGGGGCGCTCGCGGCGGTCGTGACGGCGGCCCGCGAGGAGACCGCTGACGACGACACGACAGCCGGCCCGCGGAGGAGCAGGATGACGGCGTGTCCTTCGAGGTCGGCGCCGACGCCTACGGGCGGTTCATGGGCCGCTTCTCCGGGCCCCTCGCGCCCCGGTTCGCCGACTTCGCCGGCATCGCTCCCGGCGGCTCCGCCCTCGACGTCGGCGCCGGGACGGGCGCCCTGACCGCGGTCCTCGTCGAACGCCTCGGGGCGGACCAGGTGTGTGCCGTCGACCCGTCCCGGTCCTTCGTCGACGTGGTCCGCGCGCGGTTCGCCGGGGTCGACGTCCGGTCCGGCCGGGCCGAAGCCCTGCCGTTCGCGGACGACCGGTTCGACGTCGTCCTCGCCCAGCTCGTCGTCCACTTCATGACCGACCCGGTCGTGGGGCTGCGCGAGATGGCCCGCGTCGCGCGGCCCGGCGGGACGGTGGCGGCATGCGTCTGGGACCACGCCGGCGGTGGCGGGCCGCTCGCGGCCTTCTGGGCCGCGGTCCGGGAGACGGACGCCGGCGCGCCCGACGAGTCGCAGCTGCCCGGCGTCCGGGAGGGGCACCTCGGCGAGCTGTTCGTCCAGGCGGGGCTCGTCGACGTCACGGACGAGGCGCTGACGGTCGAGGTGCCGCACGCGTCGTTCGACGAGTGGTGGGAGCCGTTCACGCTCGGCATCGGCCCCGCCGGCGTGCACGTGCAGGCCCTCGACGACGACGCCCGCGAGGACCTGCGCGAGCACTGCCGGGCGCTCCTGCCCGACGCGCCGTTCTCGACCCGCGCGCGGGCGTGGGCCGCGCAGGCCCGGGCGCCGGGCCGAGCCTCGTCCAGCTGAGGCCCTTCGGTCCTGGCGGGTCCCGTCGCGAATGCGCTATCCACGACTGAAGCGCGCCGGGCGCCGGTCGCCGGACGAAGGATCGAGGGGGCGCCGTGACGGTTCTGGCGGGACGACGGGAGAGGCTCAGAGCGCGGCTGGAGCATCGGCTGCCGATCATGCACTGGCTGCCCGGCTACGACCGGAGCTGGCTCGGCACAGACGTGCTGGCCGGATCGGTCGTGGCCGCACTGGTCATCCCGCAGGCCCTCGGGTACGCGGCCATCGCCCGCGTCCCGGTGCAGGTGGGCTTGTACGCCGTTCCCCTCGCGCTGGTCGCCTACGCGGTGTTCGGATCCTCCCGCCAGCTCATCGTCGGCCCCGTCTCGACGGTCTCGGTGCTGTCCGGCTCGCTGGTGGCGAGCGTCGCCCACGGCGACACCGCACTCGCGGTGGCCTTCACCAGCGCGCTGGCCATCACGGGCGGCCTCATGCTCGTCGGGGCAGGCCTGCTGCGGTTCGGCTGGATGGCCGAGTTCCTGTCCAAGCCGATCATCACCGGGTTCGTCTTCGGGCTGACCCTGGTGATCGTCGTCAGCGAGCTGCCCAATCTGCTCGGCGTGCCCGCCGCGGCGGGGAACCTGTTCCTGCGCCTCGGTCATCTGGTGCCCGTGCTGACGAGGACGAACCCGGTGACCGTCGCCGTCTCGGTGATCTGCCTGACGGTGCTGTTCGTCGGCGCCCGGCGCGCGCCGCGGGTTCCGTGGGGTCTGATCCTGCTCGTCGGTGGGATCGTCGCCTCGCAGCTGCTCGACCTCGCGGCGCACGACGTCGCCGTGGTCGGACCCGTCCCGAGCGGCCTCCCGCCGCTGTCGGTGCCGACGGTTCCCGGCGATCTCGTCGACGAGCTCGTCATCGGCGGCGGCGCCATCGCGCTGGTCGGCCTGGCGGAGGGCCTGAGCGCCGCACGGCTGTTCGCCACCAAGGGCGGCTACCGGGTGTCGTCCGACACCGAGTTCGTCGCCGCCGGCGCCAGCAACATCGCGGCCGGGCTGTCCGGCGGCCTCGGTGTCGCCGGCAGCCTGTCCAAGACCGCGGCCTCCGACCGCGCCGGTGGGCGCACCCAGGTGGCCGGGCTGGTCACGGCCGGCATCGTCGTGCTGACCCTGTTCACCGTGGCGAGTCTCTTGTCCCCGCTGCCCAAGGCCGTGCTGTCGGCGATCGTCGTCAACGCGGTGTGGGGACTCATGGACGTCGCCGAGATGCGCCGGTACTCGCAGGTGCGTCGCAACGACATCGTCGCGGCGGGCGCCGCCCTCACCGGCGTCCTGCTGTTCGGGGTCATGTACGGGCTGATCGCCGCGATCGGCCTGTCGGTGCTGGGGCTGGTCTACCGCTCGAGCCGGATGGACGTCGAGATCATGGGTAAGGTCCCGCACGAGAAGGCGGCGTGGGGGTCCCAGCGACAGCACCCGGAACGCAAGGCCGTCCCCGGCCTGTGCGTCCTGCGCCTGGACGCCCCGCTGTTCTGGGTCAACGCGGCGCAGGCGAGCGACCTCATCCTCTCCGCGGTCGAGCAGCACCCGGGCACCAGGGTGGTGCTTCTCGACCTCGAGAGCACCAACCAGATCGACACCACCGCCGCCGACATCCTTGCCGAGCTGCTCACAGACCTGCGCGAGCGCGGGATCGACCTCGTCCTCGTGCGGGTCTTCTTCGCGGTGCGCAGAGTTCTGCGCCGCAGCGGCTTCGAGGCACGCCTCGGCCCGGACCGGATGTGGCACAGCATCTCTCAGGGTGTGCGTGCCGCCAAGAAGCTCCACCCCGAGCTCCGAGCAGGCGACGACGAGACGTACGAGCCGGCAGACGAGCGGATCGCCGTCGGTCTGGAACCCGTGGTCATCCACGGCCTGGTCGCCGGCTACGAGGGCGACCCTCCGATCCGCGGACCACGCTGGTGGCACCGTCACGAGCGGGGCTGACGTAGCACGACCGTCGTTGCGGGGGCATCCGTCGCCCGACGGCGACGTGCCCCGGGCCGCGCCGGCCCCGGACCCGCGTCAGCGCTGTGCACTCCTCCTCCTCCTCGATCCCTGTGGTCCGTGCTGATGCACCGGCGTCCGGGCCATACTCGTCCCGGTGCCGGACGCGGATCCGGTCGAGCACCTGACCCGAGGGGACCACCATGAGCACCGAACCGGGCGAGGGCACCGAGCCGGAGGAACCGGGCAGCCGCCGACTGATGCTCCTCCTGGCCATGGCGATGTTCGTCCTCGTGGTCGACACGTCGTTGATGAACGTGTCGATCTCCGCGGTCGTCACGGACCTGGACACCACGGCCAGTGGGGTGCAGTCCGCCATCGCGCTCGAGGCACTGGTCTCCGCGGCGTTCATCCTGATCAACAGCAAGGTCGGGGACCTGATCGGCCGCAGGCGGGCCTACGTCATCGGGCTCCTGGCGTACGCCGTCGGGGCGCTCGCCATGACGCTGGCCCAGGGCATGACAGCCGTCGTCATCTTCTGGGCGATCGTCGGCGGGCTGGGCGCCTCGCTGCTCCTGCCGGCCATGCAGTCGCTCATCCACGGCAACTTCACCGGCGCCGCGCAGAAGCAGGCGTACGCGCTGGTCGGCGCGGCTGCCGCCATCGCCGCCGGCATCGGCCCGCTGCTCGGCGGGTTCGTCACGACCTACCTGTCCTGGCGGGTCGGCTTCGCGCTCGAGGTCGTCATCATCGCCGTCGTGCTGAGCCAGATCGGGCTCGTCCGAGACGTCGCCGTACACCGGCTCCCGCACGATCGACGTGGTCGGCGCGATCCTGTCCGTCATCGGCATGGGTGGTGTGGTCCTCGGGATCCTTGTCTGGCAGGAGGGCGGCGAGTACGTCGTCCTCATCATGGCTGTGGGGGCCGTGGCGCTGGCCGTTCTGGCCTGGTGGCTCATCCGGCGCAAGCGCGAGCAGCAGGTGACCCTGCTAGACCCGGACCTGTTCCGGCACCCGAACTTCACCGCCGGCATCTCCGGTCAGATGCTCCAGCAGGTCACGCTGGGCGGCGCCATGATCGTCCTGCCGCTGTTCCTCCAGATGACCCTCGAGTACAACGCCCTGCAGGCCGGCCTGTCGTTGGCCCCGCTGTCGCTGACGATGTTCGCCGCGGCGATGGTGGCCGGCAGGAAGGCCGGCGACCGGCGTCCCGCAGCGATCATCCGGATCGGCTTCCTCCTGGCCAGCGCGGGGATGGCGATCATCATCCCGCTCGTCCCCCGGGTGGACAGCGGTTGGTACCTGGTCGTCCCACTCGTCATCGCGGGCTGCGGGCTGGGCCTGCTGGTGTCCCAGCTGAACAACTACACCCTCGCTCCGGTGGAGGAGGCCCGGGTCAGCGAGGCCGCCGGCGTGAACTCCGCTGCGGGGTCCTTCGGCCTCTCCTTCGGTCTCGCCATGGCCGGCGGGATCATGCTCGCCGTGCTGTCGTTCAGCTTCACGCAGATGACCGAGAACAGCGCGGTCATCCCGCCCGCCGAGCAGCAGCAGATCGCCGCGGCGCTCGAGGACGACGCCGAGGTCATGAGCAACACCCAGCTCGACGCAGCAGATCACCGGCCAGCCCCCGGCCGTTGAGGCGGAGGTCCTCGCCATCAACAACGACGCCCGGAACCTCTCGCTGCAGGTCGCCCTCCTCGTGCCTCTCCTCGCCGGTCTGATCGGACTCGCCAACTCCTTCCGCATGATGCGGCTGCCAGACCTGAAGCCGTCCGGCTCACTGGAGGGGATGGACTTCGGCTGAGTCGAGGAGCGCGCACGCCGGGGCTGCAGGTCAAGGGCGCTGCGAGCTCGCTCCTCGGTGGGGTCGGTGGGATGTGTCAGGCCCCGAGCACGAGGAGCCGCGGGACGGAGACGAGGTGGCCGCCCTGTCGCGCACGGTCCAGAGCGGCACGGGCGAGGTCCCGGCCGCGAAGGTCACCGACTGCCACGGCGACCTCGGCCGCCGCGAGGTCGGACTCGTACCGGGCGAGGCGGGGTCCCTCGGACGTGGCGAGCGACAGGTGGTGTGCGGCCTGCGCGGGGCCCCCCTGAGCCACGAGAACGAGCGCCAGCCGCGACGCCGCCCACGACGTGAACAGCGAGAAGCCGTGCGCCTGCGCCAGCGACCGGCCGAACGCATGCTCGGCGTCGTCGAGGCGTCCTGCCGTCTGGTGCGCGATCCCCGTCGCGCGCCACGCCGTCGCCGTCCACCCGCGGTGGCCGAGGGCCACCGCGATGTCGAGGGCCTCGCGCGCAGCCGCCGTCGCGTCGTCGTGCCGGCCCAGGCCGGCGAGGGCTTCCGCGGTGTGCCACAGGGCGTAGGTCCGCCCCTCGTCGTGGCCCAAGGTCCGGGCGAGGTCCAGCGCCGCCCGGGTCTCCACCAGGCCGTCGGCCGCACGACCCGCGAAGACGAGCGCGTGCCCCAGGGTGGACCACGGCGTGACGGCCCGCAGGAGCGCGCCGCACGACCTGAAGAGGTCGCTGACGCGGCGGAACTCGTCCGTCGCGTCGCCGATGCGCCCGTCGAGGAACGTCGCCATCGCACGGGCGTCGAGGACCCGCGCCGCCCCGAGCCCGTCGCCTGACGCGACGTACAGCGCGTACGCCCGGTCGGCGCGATCGGCGGCGCGGTCCCGCAGATCGAGGTTCATGTCCACGACGGACGCCACCTCGAGCGCGCGGGCACGGACACGCCCGTCGTCGGATGCCTCCACCAGGGCCAGGTCGACGAGCGTCGCCGCCCGTCGGACGTCGTCGGCCCCGAGGTGCAGCATCGCCTGGTCCGTCAGCAGCGCGGCGCGGCGCGGTCCGGCCGGGCAGCCGTCGAGCGCGGCCGTGAGGTCCCGGCGCGCCGCCGCCGCGTCGCCGTGGCGCGCGTGCAGCCTCGAGCGCAGGCCGAGGAGCCGGCGCTGCGCGTCACCGCGTGACGCGCACCCCAGACCTGCCTCGACGAGCTGTGCGGCCTCGGCGTCTGCTGCACTCTCGACCAGGGTCTCCGCGGCGGCCGCGAACCGTTCGGCGGCCGCGTCTGCGTCGCCGGACCCGGCGAGGTGGTGCGCGATCTCCGCGGAGTCGCCGTCCTCGGCCGCCAGCGCGGCTGCGGTCCGGCCGTGCGCACGGGCCCGCTCGGCGTCCGGCAGCTCGGCGGCGACCGACTCTCGCACGAGGTCGTGGGATGTCACCCAACCGGCATCGGTGCGGCGCACGAGGTCCGCGCGGTGGAGTGCCGCCAGCTGGTCGAGCACCTCGGGGACCGGATGACCGAGGCACGCGGCAAGGGTTCGCGGCGCGGCAGGTCGCGCGAGCACGGACAGGACGACGAGCAGGTCCCGGGCCGCAGCGGCCTGGCGTCGCAGACGAGTCCGGAAGGTCCGCCGCAGGCCCAGTGCGGCAAGGTCGTGCACGGCCTGCCGTAGCGCCAGCGCCTGCCCCGCGGGCGGGGCGGCGGTCGCCCAGCCACGCCCGGCGCGGCGGACGAGCCCGCCGTCGGCGAGCCCGCGCAGGAGATCGACGACAGCGAAGGCGTTGCCGCCCGACGCCTGCGCGAGCAGGTCCGCGAGCTCCGGCTCCAGCACGGCCGCCAGGTCGGCGGCGGACAACGGTGGCAGGTCCACATGGTCGACCCGCCGCCGCGCGCCCAGGTCGGCGAGGAACCGTGCCGCCGGGCTGCCGTCGCTCACCTCGGACGGGCGCACGGCGACGATGCAGCCCGCCTCGTCCACCTGGTCGAGCACAGCGGCGAGCACCCGGAGACTCGTCGGGTCCGACCACTGCAGGTCGTCCACGACGACGGCGCGACAGTCCCCCGAACGCAGGAGCCGTGTCCCGGCGTCCACGAGGAGCACATGGAGCGTCTCCTGGTCGAACGCGGGCGCTGCCGGTTCCGTGTCCAGGAGCACCGTGCCCACCGCTGTCGCGGCCGGCCCTGTCAGGACGCCGCGCAGCCCCGCGTCGACGTCGAGCAGGCAGCGAAGGAACGTGCGGACGAGCGCGAGGGCGTCGGCCCGCCCCGGCAGGAACGCGCGGACGGCGACCACGCCCCGGTCATGGCCTGCCGTCCACTCCGCGAGCACCCGGGACTTGCCCGCACCGGCCTCCGCCGCCAGGACGGCGACCCCGGCCCGGCCGTCGGGCCGGACAGCCGTCGCCGCCGTGACCGCGGCGAGGACGTCGTCCCGCGCCAGGAGCGGCAGCAGCTGTCCGGCGTCGGCCGTCGCCGCCGGCGGTGGCCGTCGATGCGGCGAAGCCGCTCCTCGAGCCACCGTCGGCGCCGAGCTCCCCGCGCCGAGGACCTCGGCACGGACGGCCTCGACCTGCGGGGAGGGGTCGAGACCGAGCTCCTCCGCCAGAAGGCGGGTCAGCGCGGCCAGGACCTCCAGCCCGGCCGCCGCGGCCCCGGAGGCGGCACTGGCCCGTGCGGAGATCAGGTACCCGGCCTCGCGGAAGCGGTCTGCCGCGATCGCCGCCTGCGCGTACTGTTGGGCAAGCGTCGGCTCGCCCAGCTCGAGAGCCAGCGCTGCGGCATCCTCGAGCGCCTCCTGGCGGCGGCGCAGCAGGTCCCTTCGCCACACCGCCGCCCACTCCTCGTCGACGTCCTCGGGCAGCGGGTCACCCGACCAGCGCGCGAAGGCCTCGCGGTAGGCCGTGAGTGCCGCCGTCCTGTCGCCATCCCGGCACGCGCGCGCTCGGTCGACGGCGGCCGCGAACTCCTCCGCGTCCACGACCACGTCCGTACCCAGTGCGTACCCGCCGTCCCCCGTGACGATCGACGACGGATCCCCGACCGCGGCGCGCACGCGGGTCACGAGCACGCTCAGGTTGCCGGCCGGGTCGGCGGGCGGGTTGTCACCCCACAGCGCATCGGCCAGCCGGTCTTGAGGCACGATGCCGCCGCGCTCGGTGGCCAGGAACCGCAGAAGCCGGCGGGCCTTGCGGCCCCCGAACGCGGTCGCTCGCACCTCCACACCGCCCCGCAGCACGGCGGAACGACCGAGGAGGTGGACCTCCAGGCGCTCACGGCCCACAGTCCGATTCTGCCTTGCGATCCACTGCAACCAGATCGCCACCGGCGATTCCTAACGTCCTCGTCATCCACCAGCGGTCGCCGCACCCGGCGGCCCCGAGCACGAGGAGGACGCCATGTCCGACACCGACGCCACGACCCTCGCGGATCCGGCGGACGGCACGCAACACCGGCACGTCGTGGAGCACAAGGACTTCCACTCCCCCGACGAGGTGCGCAGCTTCCCGAAGGGCCGCCTCGAGCTGCTGTCGCTGGGGGGCGTCGACATCGGCCGTCTGGTTCTCGAGCCGGGCTGGCGCTGGTCGGAGCACGTCAAGCCGGTCGCCGGCACGGATCTCTGCGAAGCCCCGCACTTCCAGTACCACGTGTCTGGGACACTGCGGATCATGACACAGGACGGTTCGGAGTTCGATGCGCGCCCCGGGCAGGTCACGTCACTGCCCGCCGGACACGACGCCTGGGTCGTCGGCGACGAGCCCGTCGTCGTCGTCGACTGGTACGGCGCCAGCAACTACGCGAGGTAGGTCACCGTGCGCGACGACCCGTTCACGCTGTACGGCCTCGCCGCGGACGGGTTCGGCGCGCTCGTCGCGCGGGTGAGGGCCGCCGACTGGACGGCCCCCACCCCGTGCGCGGGCTGGAACGTCAGGGACCTGGTCCGGCACGTCGTCGAGGAGAACCTCTGGGCGGCGCGCCTCTTCGCCGGCCTCACACTCGACGAGGCCGCCGCGCAGCTGCCTGCGGACCCGCTGGCTCCCGACCCGCGCAGCGCCTGGACCGAGAGTGTGGACGCCGCCCTCACCGTCGCCTCCGACGAGCGGACGCCGCATCGGACCGTCCACCTGTCCTTCGGCGAGACGCCCGCCATCGAGTACGCCATGCAGCTCACCGCGGACCACGTCGTCCACGCGTGGGATCTCGCGGTGGCGCTCTCGCTCCCGGGCGCCCCGCCCACGCAGCTCGTCACGGCCGTCCTGGACTGGTTCGGCCCGCACGAATCCGCCTACCGCGCGGCCGGCGCCGTCGGACCAAGACCGGACGTGCCGACCGACGCCGACGACCTCACCCGCCTGCTCGCCGCCTTCGGGAGGACCAGATGACCGCCACCACCCCTGCGCCGCCTACCGCGGACGTGGTGACCGCCTTCAACGACGCGTTCAACACCCGTCGTATCGAAGCCGTCGCCCCGTTGCTGACCGAGGACTGTCTGTTCGACGGCACCACCCCGCCCGACGGCCGACGGCATGTCGGTCGTGACGCGGTACTCGAGGCTTTCGCCGCCGTCTTCGACGCAGCCTCAGCAGGCCACTTCACGGTCGAGGAGACGATCGTCGCCGGCGACCGGGCCGTGGTCCGATGGAAGTACGACTGGATCGACCACGAGGGACGCCCAGGGCGCGTGAGAGGAGTCGACCTCTTTCGGGTCCGCGGTCGCCAGGTGGCGGAGAAGCTCGCATACGTCAAGGGCTGAGCAGCGTGCCGGCGGCAGCAGCGTCATCTATCCGGGGCGTTGGGTGGAACGGTCGACGCCCCGATGCACCAGCACCGTGCGCACGATCAGCTCGCGCAACGCGCCCTGATCGACGTCGTCGAGCCGTTTCACATAGAGGCATCCTTTACCGGTCCGGTGCGGCCCGAGCCGCGCGAGCACCGACGCGTGCAGCTCCGCGAACCCCCCTACCAAGTAGACGACGAGCTGTTGCGTGCGCGGAGAGAAACCCACCAGCGGCCAGTCCCCCGTACGTCCGCTCGCGTAGCGATACCGAAAGCTTCCGAAGCCCACGATGCTCGGGCCCCACATCACGGGGGGCTCGCCGGTCACCTCCCGGAGCATCGAGCAGAGGCGCTCGGCGTCGGCACGCCGACGCTCGTCCGGCACTGCGGCCAGGAAGTCGTGCACGCTGGCGTCGGTCGGGCCGGTCGCCGGTTGCTTCGAAGCCGTCACGCCGTCATGGTCCCACGGGTATGCAGGCATCGCCGAGCGTCGATGTCGGCCAGTGATCGAGCCCGTCAGCGCTGGAGAAGGAGGTACCCGACGACGCCCGTGCAGATCACTGATGCGAGGAGCAGCGGGACGCCGAACCGTGCGAAGGTCGTGGACGAGTACCCGCCCGGGTCCATGACCATCAGGTTCGACTGGTGGCTGAACGGGTTGATGAAGGTCAGGGAGATGCTTGTGCCGATGACGG
This sequence comes from uncultured Actinomycetota bacterium, assembly GCA_963750565.1. Classification (GTDB taxonomy): domain Bacteria; phylum Actinomycetota; class Actinomycetes; order Actinomycetales; family Kineosporiaceae; genus R-H-3. The sequence goes on from CAVVRA010000009.1 coordinate 334,156, forward strand.
CCAACAGCGTCACCGGGTCGACGCCGAGCTCCCCGGCGATGCTCAGGGCCACCGGAGTGAGGATGGAGGCGGTCGCCGCGTTGGTCACGAGGTTGGTCATCAGTGCCGTCACCCCGACGAAGACGAGGACGACGAGCAGCAGGCTGCCCGAGGACACGTACCGGATCGCCTCGGCCACCTTGTCAGCAAGGCCGCTGCTCACCACGACCGACCCGAGCCCGACGGAGCCCGCAAGGATGAAGAGCACGTTCCAGTCCAGCGCGCGCACGGCGGATCTCGGCGTGATGACACCGGTGAGTACCATCAGCAACGCCCCGCTGAAGGCGATGAGTTCGACCGGCGCGATCCCGAACGAGGCCCCGAGGATGACTGCGGCGAGCACCGACACGGCGATCCACGTGTTGCGCGGCTGCGGGACGCGCCCGGCGGCATCCTGCCACAACGCCACCCCGTCGTGGTCATGCAGCGCTTGGTGCGAGGGGCTCGTCACGAAGCAGGTCTCGCCGGGCACGGCAGGGGACTCGCGCAGGGGCTTGACGGTGCGGGCGGCGATCACGCGCAGCCCCGCCTCGTCTTCCAGGTCTCGCAAGGTTCCCGAGCCGCCGGCGCTCACCGAGACCTCGTACAGCCGTTGCGGTGCCAGGCCGAAGCGCGGGCTGCGCCACAACGCGGCGACGCCGGCGTCGGTCGCCGTGTAGACCAGGACGTCGCCGATCTCGATCGTCGTGGTGGCGTCGAGCCGCTCGCCCAGTCGCTCGACCGCCTCGAGCCGATACTGCTGCGTGGTGGCGACACCGATGTCGGCTGCTGCGCGGCCTTGGGCGTTGGCCCGCGAAGACACGGGGATCTCCACCCGCCACCGCCTGCGGGTGCTCGTCGAGACCGGTTCGCCGCGCAGAAGGAGGGGCGCCGTCAGGTAGATGACTATCGTGCCGACGACCGCGACGGGCAGCGCGACCGGCGCGAAGGACAGCATCGTCACCGTGACGTTGCTCGTGGCCGCGATGCCGGCTATCAACAGGTTCGAGCTCGTGCCGATGAGGGTCACGGAACCCGCCAGCGTGGTGATGTGGGCGATCGGCAGCAGGAGCTCTCGCGCCGGGATCCGCCGCGTCTGCTCCAGCTCCTTGGTGGCCGGGATGAGCATCGCGACGATCGGGGTGGTGTTCATCAGCGAGGACCCGACGCCGATCGGCAGAGCCAGGCGGCGCAGAGCCTGTCGGGCCGTGGTAACGGTGGAGAGCAGCCGCCAGGTCACGCGGGTGATCGCCCCCGTGGCCACGATGCCCTTGGCGATCACGAGCATGGCAGCCACCGTGATCACGCCGCCGTTGCTCAACCCGGCGAAGATCTCGCCGGGCGCTGCCACCCGGGTGAGCCCGGCGATGGCGAGCCCGGTGCCCAGCGCAAGAACGCTCGGCACCTTGCCGGACGTCATCGCCACAAGAGTGCCGACGACGATCACCGCAGCGAGATAGATCACCTCCGCGCCCTCCCCCGGTGCTCCACAACCGGTCCATGTCCCGACGCCGTGGCGCCATGACCTCCGGAGGGTACAGGTGCCCAGGGACCCGTCGCCGCGCGGACAGGACTCGACCCCGTCGGTGCCCGCACCCCGCCCCGGGGTCGGGCGACCCGCCGCGCCCGCACATGTGGCACCGGCACCTGGGCCAGCCAATGTCTCGGCACTGGCGGCTACCGAGCAGAGCTGGCTGGGGGTCGGCGGTGGTTGCGATGATGTCGGCGAGTTCGGTCAGCGCATCCGTCGGTGGGCTGTCCTGCTGCCACGGTGGTTGAACACCTCACCCACAACAGTCGAGAACGATCGACCCATCTGCGACGACGTCTGGAGAATCCTGTGTCCGAACCCCTGAAGCCGGTCGAGCTCACAGTCATCGACACCAACACTGCCGGATGGCAGCTCTTCCCGGTCGAGTACATCAACGCGAACCTCGAGCACGTCCCGCTGGCCGACGACCCTGAAACGGGGATGATGATCCTCAAGATGGTCTACCGGGCAGGCTTCACCAATCCCTGGCACAGCCACCCGTGCGCACACGGGGTCTACGTCCTCGAGGGCACCCTGAACACCCACCAAGGCCAGTACCCCGCGGGCAGCTTCGTGTGGTTCCCGGAAGGCGGCGTCATGAACCATGGCGCGACCCAGGACGAAGACTGCACTTTCCTGTTCATCACGAACAAGGCGTTCGACATCCACTTCGTCGGCGACGAGAGCGACCCCGAAGCTCCGACGATGTAGCGCCGCCTCAACCCTCGCACACGTCGTCCCGGCCGTCAGAACACTGAGGACGGCCATCCGGTTCGAACCGGCGATCACGGCCAGGAGGCAGGCGTCGATGGCCGAGCGCTGGGCGGCATCGGACAGGACGGCGACAGTTTCACCAGCAGATGAAGCAACCGCCCTGAAGCGCTCGACGCCCCGAGCCCTTCGGCCCGTCGCGTCGCTCCCCCTGCGGTCGGTCAGGCTGTGGCGTGGGGCAGGAGCTCGGCGATGAGCTGCTCGACGTTGTCCTTGATCTGGTCGCGGATGGGGCGGACGGCGTCGATGCCCTGGCCGGCCGGGTCGTCCAGGGGCCAGTCGAGGTAGCGGGTGCCGGGGTACCAGGGGCACTCGTCGCCGCAGCCCATGGTGATCACGACGTCGGATGCCTCGACCGCCTCGCCGGTGAGCACCTTCGGCGTCGCGGCGGTGATGTCGATGCCGACCTCGCCCATCACCTCGACGGCGACCGGGTTGACCTGGTCGGCGGGGGCGGTGCCGGCCGAGCGGACCTCGATCCGGTCCCCCGCCAGGGCGGTGAGCCAGCCGGCCGCCATCTGGGACCGGCCGGCGTTGTGGATGCAGACGAACAGGACGGCGGGCTTGTCACCGTCGGTGGCCGGGGTCTCGGGGGCGGGCGTGCTGCGTGTGGTCATCGGAGCTCCTCGATTCCTGGACGGCTGACGAACGTCAGGCCCTCTCGCGTGGTGGTCGGGCGGTCGGCTGCCGGCGGGCGGGTCTGTCAGCCGTGGTGCGGGACGACGGCGTCGTCGGCGGTCGCGGCGACGTCCGGGTACAAGGCCCGGACGAGCGCGATCCCGACGCCGGCGCCGACGACCTGCGCGGCGATGAACGGGGCCACCGACGACGGCGCGATCCCGGCGAAGGTGTCGGAGAGGCTCCGGCCGATCGTCACGGCGGGGTTGGCGAAGGACGTCGAGGACGTGAACCAGTACGCCGAACCGATGTACGCGCCGACCGCAGCTGCGGACAGCGGCGCTCGCCCGGACCGGGCCAGGGCGAAGATCAGCGCGATGAGCCCGGCGGTGGCGACGACCTCGCCGACGAGGACCCCGCTGCTCACCCGGTCGTGGGTGGAGACCTCGACGGCCGGCAGGCCGTACATGACGTTCGCCAGTACGGCACCGCTGATGGCACCGACGACCTGCGCACCGGTGTACGCCGCGACGTCCGCACCGGCCAGGCCGGTGCCCCCCTTGCGTCCGAGGAACCAGTCCGCGGCGGAGACGACGGGGTTGAAGTGCCCCCCCGACACCGGCCCGAACAGCAGGATGAGGACCGCGAGGCCGAAGACCGTCGCAGTGCTGTTCTCGAGCAGCTGCAGGCCGACGTCGTTCGGCGTCAGCTGCTGGGCCGCGATCCCTGACCCCACGACCACGGTGACCAGGAGGGCGGTCCCGACGATCTCGGCGAGCAGCCTGCGCAGCAGGTCCGGGCCGGGACGCGGGAGGGCGCTGTCCATAGCGGGAGCGCTCGGCTTGACGTCCGACATGAGGCAAGCATACTTGAGTCAAGATAGTTGGAGGCAAGATGGGTTGGAGGCACGATGGTCGGAGGCACGACGGCACGGAACACCGGACGTCGCGACAGTTCCGCAGGTCGGGACGCGGGCGCGGGGCTGTGTGCCCGGGCGGCCCGGTTCGCAGCCCTCGGCGAGCCCGTGCGCCTGGCGATCGTCGAGCACCTCGCCCTCGGTGACGCCGCCCCGAGCGAGCTGGGGGTCATCGTCGACCTGCCGAGCAACCTGCTCGCGCACCACCTCAAGGTCCTTGAGGAAGCCGGTGTCGTGCGCCGCGTCCGGTCCGAGGGCGACCGACGCCGCTCCTACGTCAAGCTCCGCCTCGACGACCCCGCCGTGACCGCCCTCCTCGCCCAGCCACTCGCCGATACGACGGCCCGGCTCGCCTCCGACGAAGCGGTCCCTCGGATCGTCTTCGTGTGCACCCACAACTCCGCCCGTTCACAGCTCGCCGCCGCCGCGTGGCAGCAGATCAGCGACCTACCGGCCGCGTCTGCGGGCACACAGCCCGCGCCGAGGGTTCACCCGCGGGCGGTGTCGACCGCCCGCCGGCACGGGCTGCGGCTGTCCGGAGAGCGCACGCGCCACCTCGACGAGACCGCCCAGCCAGGCGACCTCCTCGTCGCCGTCTGCGACAACGCCTACGAGGACCTGGGTCCAGCGCCGTCGCTCGACCGCCGCACGGAGCCTGGCTCCGGCGTGCGCTCCCGACGTCGAGGGAACACCGCTCCGGCCGGCCCGGTCGGGGTCCAGCTCCACTGGTCTGTTCCCGACCCCGTCCGCCTCGACACCGACAGCACGTTCGAGACCGCCTACGACGACGTCACTCGCCGCGTCCGATACCTCGCCGACACCCTCGGCCGACGTGCCCGCGCCTGACGGCCAGACCTGACCAGCAGGACGAGACCGTAAGACCCATCCGCGGCCGCATGGCCTCCGACGACCCTGACGACCGATCCTGAACAGGAGTGGCACCATGACCCAGATCCCCGACCCGCCGACGACGGCGGGTCCCGCGACCGCCACGCTCGGCCTCGAGTCCGAGCGCCCCAGCTGGGCGACCCTGCCGCTGGAGCAGTCCGTCGCACTCCGGGCCGCCGCGGCCCGCCTCGCCGAGGAGTTCACCGACGTCTTCGGCGTCGAGACCATCGACCGGTTCCTGCACTCCTCGTTCGACCAGTTCGCCGGCCGCGCGACCGTCCCGCAGTTCCTCCCACTGATCGCCGAACGCTTCGCCCGCCAGCGGCTGCGTGCCCTGGCGAAGATCGAAGGCCTGCACGACGACGGCAAGCCCACCGTGCTGTTCCTCTGCGTCCACAACGCCGGCCGCTCCCAGATGGCGATGGGCTTCTTCACCCACCTCGCCGGCGACGCCGCGGTCGCCTGGTCCGGCGGCTCCGAACCCGGAGCCCGGGTCAACCCGGTCGCCGTCGAGGCCATGCGCGAGCGCGGTATCGACATCTCCGCCGAGTTCCCCAAGCCGTGGACCGACGAGACCGTCCGCGCCGCCGACGTCGTCATCACCATGGGCTGCGGCGACGCCTGCCCGATCTTCCCCGGCAAGCGCTACGAGGAATGGACCCTCGACGACCCCGCCGGACGGCGCATCGACGACGTCCGAGTCGTCCGCGACGACATCGAACGCCGCGTCCGCCGGCTGCTCGACGAGCTCGAGGTCCCGGTTCGCAGCTGACGCCGTCCACCAGAGCACCCGCTCGGGAGAAGCCCCGCACCTGCGTCCGGTCCGTATCGGGTGAGGCCGCTCTTCTCTGCGTGTGCGCAATGTGCCGTGAGCCGTGAGCCGGGTCATCCGGCGATGACTTCCGGGCGCGGACGTGGTCCGATCCGGTGACAGCGCCGGACCCGACCTGGAGCCATCCATGACCGCCCAGCTCACCGCGCACCGCATCGACGTCCCGGGCGCCTCGGTCTACTACGAGACGCGCGGCGCGGGCTCCCTGCTGCTCGTCGTCGGACAGCCCATGACGAGCGGTGCCTTCGCGCCGCTGGCGGACAGGCTCGCCGCGGACCACACGGTCCTCACGTACGACCCACGCGGGCTCGGGGAGAGCACCGTCGAGGACCCCGAGAAGCCGGTGACCCCCGAGGTGCAGGCCGACGACCTGGCATGCATCGTCGAGACGCTCGGCGGCGGCGCGGCGGACGTCGTCGGCAGCAGCGGCGGCGCCGTCGCGGCGCTCGCGCTGGCCGCGGCACGCCCCGAGCTGGTCCGGACGGTCGTCGCCCACGAGCCTCCCCTCACCGAGCTCCTCCCCGACGCCGCCGCGGTCCGATCGGCCGTGGACGGTATCGAGACCGCCTACGGCAGCCACGGAGCACGCGCCGCCTGGGGAGCCTTCATCTCGCTCGTCATGCACTCCGGACACGTGCCGGCGGACGGCGTGCCGCCCGCCTCCTGGCCCCCGCCCGGCGCCGACGGCGCGGACGCGGACGCCGCCGGGCCGCCCGAACCGTCGCCGAAGCAGGAGGCCGAGGACGCCCTGTTCTTCCTGCGCATGCTCAAGCCCTTCACCCGGTACCTCCCCGAAGTCGACGTCCTGCGGTCCAGCGAGGCGCGGGTGGTCGTCGCGATCGGCGAGACGTCCGGCGAGGAGATCGCCCGGCGCTCCGCGGTCGCGTTCGCCGAGCGGCTCGGCACGCCCCCGGTGGTCTTCCCGGGACACCACGGCGGGTTCCTCGACGACCCCGAGGCGTTCGCGGACGCCGTCCGTCGTTGCCTGGCCCCCTGATCCGACAACACGTTTGTCGCGGACTCGCGTCCTCCTGGTGCCGTCCCGTTCGAGCGACCGCCGGCTGCTTCCCAGACGAGCCCCTCCCCCGGGAGGCGGTTCGGGCGGTTCGGCTGAGGCGGGCGCTCGCGCCTGTCGTGCCAGACTGATGTCGTAGACAGGGTTGGTGTGCGTCTTGGAGTCGACGTCGGTGGCACGTTCACCGACCTGGTCGCGCTGCGCGCGGAACGGCTGGTCACGGCCAAGGTGCTGTCTGTGCCGGCCGACCAGTCGGCGGGTGTTCTGGCCGCGGTCGGCGCGGCGGAGCTGGATGCCGCCACCGTGTCCGTGTTCGCCCAAGGCATGACCGTGGCCACGAATGCCCTGCTCGAACGGCGCGGTGGCCGTACCGCGCTGGTCACGACCCGGGGTTTCCGCGACGTTCTGGAGATCGGCCGGCAGAACCGCGCCGCCTTGTACGATCTTGCTCGCGACCGACCACCACCGCTGGTTCCCCGCGAGTTGCGGTTCACGGTGCGCGAGAGGATGGGTCCGGACGGGGTGGTCGTCCCCCTCGACGAGGCCGACCTGGACCGGGTGGTGGAGGCGCTGGCCGCTGCCGAGGTGGAGGCGGTCGCCGTGTGTCTGCTCTTCGGCTTTCTGCACCCCGAGCACGAACGCCGGGTGGGTGAGCGGGTGCGAGCCCGGCTGCCGGACGTGCCTGTGTCGGTGTCGAGCGAACTGCTGCCGGAGTTCCGCGAGTACGAGCGGATGGCCACGGTGACGGCGGATGCGTACCTCGCACCGCGGGTCGCCGGCTACCTGGAGAGGCTGGGCGGTCGAGCCCGGCGCCACGGGCTGCCCTCGCCGCTGGTGATGCAGTCCTCCGGGGGTGTGGCCGAGGTCGCTGTGGCGGCCGCCCAGCCGGTGCGGTTCGTCCTGTCGGGACCTGCGGGTGGGGTCGTCGGCGCCTCGTACGTCGCGGGGCTGTCCGGGTTTCGCGATCTGCTCACCTTCGACATGGGAGGCACGAGCACCGACGTCGCGGCGGTGATCGAGGGGGCGGCGCAGACGACGACGGAGGCCGTGGTCGCGGGCGTCCCGCTGCAAGCTGCCGATGGTCGACGTCCACAGTGTGAGTGCTGGAGGCGGATCGATCGCCTGGGTGGACGAGGGCGGCGCGCTGCGGGTCGGGCCGAGGTCGGCCGGGGCAGAGCCGGGGCCGGCGGCATACGGTCGCGGTGGCCTGGAACCAACGGTGACGGACGCCAACCTGGTGCTGGGCTGCCTGCCGGACGGCGCGACCCTGGGCGGGGAGGTCACGCTGTCACGAGCGCGTGCACGGCGAGCGGTGCAGCGGCTGGCGGATCGGCTGGGACTGAGCCCGGAGCAGGCCGCGCTCGGCGTCGTCCGGGTCGCCGATTCGCAGATGGTCCGGGCGCTGCGGGTGATCAGTGTGGAGCGTGGCCTGGACCCGCGCGACTTCGCCCTGGTGGCGTTCGGCGGTGCCGGTGGCATGCATGCATGTGCTCTGGCCGAGGAGCTCGGGATGCGGACCGTCTTGGTGCCCAAGGCATGCGGGGTGCTCAGCGCCCTCGGGCTGGCGATCTCGGACCTGCGTCGCGACTACAGCGCTCCGCTGTACGGCCGCCTGGATGCCCTCGATCCGGCCGACCTTGATCAGGCTTGGCGTGCCCTGGTGGACCGTGCGCTGGCGGACTTCGCTGTCGAGCCGCGGCTGGCGCGCCTGGCCGACCTGCGCTACCGGGGCCAGTCCTACGAGCTGACGGTGGGCGGCGGCACGCCGGACGAGCTGGCCTCGGCGTTCCACACCGCCCATCAGCGCCGGTACGGCTACCGGGACGACGACGAGGTCGTCGAGGTGGTCGCCGTCCGGCTGGTCGCGTCGGTTGCCGGCGCGGACGCCGCAGATCCGGGAGGGTCCGGCTACCGGCGGCCACCCCGACATCGGGCGGCGGCCGGTGCTGCTGGACGGTGGATGGCATGACGCGCAGGTGTTCGACCGGGCCGGGATGGGTGCCGGGAGCCGGGTGCGTGGCCCGGTCGTCGTGGAGTTCGCGGAGGCGACCTGTCTGGTGCGGCCCGGCTGGAGCGGGACGGTGGACGCGGTGGGGACGCTGATCCTGCGACACGAGGACGGCGGGCCATGAGGCTGGACCCGGTGACCCTCTCGGTGATGACCAGCGCGCTGATCGGCGTCGCCGAGGAGATGGGCACCGTGCTGGTTCGCAGCGCCTTCTCCTCCAACATCAAGGAAAGGCGGGACTGCTCGGCCGCTTTGTTCGACCCTCACGGGCGGCTGGTCGCCCAGGCCGAGCACATCCCCGTTCACCTCGGCGCGATGCCGGAGTCGGTGGCCGCGGTGATCGCCCGGGATCCACGGCCGGGCGACGTATTCGTGCTCAACGACCCGTACACCGGTGGCACCCATCTGCCCGACGTGACGCTGGTCGGCCCGCTCACGGTCGAGGATCGGCTCGTCGCGTTCGCCGTCACCCGCGCACACCATTCCGACCTCGGCGGCATGGTGCCCGGTTCGATGCCCAGCGCCAGCCGGGACCTGTGGCAGGAGGGGCTGGTGATCCCACCGGTCCGGCTCGTCACGGGCGGAGACCTCGACGAGGATCTGTTCGCTCTCATCCTCGCCAACTCGCGCACCCCGCGGCTTCGGCGCGGCGACTTCAAGGCCCAGCTCGCCGCGGGCCGGCTGGCCGGACAGCGGCTGGCCGAGCTCACCGCCCGGCGTGGCCTGGACACGGTGCTGGCCGCCTACGACGAGGTGATCTCCTACGCCGAGCGTCGTGCCCGCGAGGCGGTGCGCGCGCTGCCGGACGGCACCTACCGGGCCCGCGGCGAGCTGGAGGGAGACGGCGTGACGGACGACGACATCCCCCTCGCGGTCGCGGTCACGGTGGCCGGTGACCGGATGCGCGTGGACTTCACCGGCACCGCGGACGCGGTTGCGGGCAACGTCAACTGTCCGTTGGCGGTCACCCGCTCGGCCTGCTACTTCGCCCTGCGGGTGCTGTTGCCCGACGACGTCCCGGCCAATGCGCGGGTACCTACGCTCCCCTGGAGATCGTGGCACCGGAGGGCTCGCTGGTGAACGCTCGGCCGCCGCACGCCGTCGTGGCCGGCAACGTCGAGACAAGCCAACGGCTCGCCGACACGATCCTTGCCGCGCTGTCCGAGGTCGCCGACGTCCCCGCCGCCGGCCAGGGCACGATGAACAACATCGTCATCGGCGGTGCCGGGTGGACCTACTACGAGACGATCGCCGGTGGTCAGGGAGGTTCCCGGCGGGGTCCGGGGGCCAGCGGTGTGCACGTCGGAATGACCAACACCCTCAACACCCCCATCGAGGCGCTGGAGCTGGAGTACCCGATGAGAGTCGAACGGTACGAGCTGGTCTACGGCAGCGGCGGGGCAGGCCACCATCGCGGCGGCGACGGCATCGTCCGGTCCGTCCGCGTCCTCGAGCCCGCCACGGTCTCGCTCCTCACCGACCGGCGCCGGCATCCCCCGACCGGTGCCCGCGGCGGCGCGCCCGGCAGCAGTCGGCCGTAACCTGCTCGGCCCGTTCCCTCCGGACGACGTCGCGCCCGCACCCACCGACCTCGCCCACCAGGTCGGCGACACCCCTGCGCGGCAGGCACCTCCGCCGCAGGCACCACCGAACGTCCTGCCCGCCAAGACGACCCGCAGCCTCGCAAGAGACGATGTCGTCACCGTGGTCACCCCCGGCGGCGGCGGTTGGGGTGCGCCGGATCCGGACTGACCGCCGCACGCGTCGGTCCTCCGGGCTGTCATCGACGGGCACCCGGCCCGGTGCACCGCGTAGGGGTGATGAGGGCCGCGGGTCTGTGGGGGCAACCCGAGTCACGGGGCCGCGGACGGCAATCCCCGTCGAGGGGCGCGAGTCAGGGCAGGCGGACGGACAGCAGCGCCGCCCGCTCGAGGTCGGACCATCGCCCGGCGACGGCCATCGTGGCCAGCGTCCCGGCCGGGAAGCGGTGCTCGATCGTGGCGAGCGCCTCGGCGTCCGAGGTTCCCGGGTCGGCCAGCTCGTTGACGACGGCGGGCAGGCCCGGGGCGTGACCGACGACGAGCAGGTGGGTGACATCGTCATCGAGTTCCCGGACGAGAGCGAGGATCTCGTCGCCGCCGGCGTTGTACAGCCGGTCCGACACGAGCACGGGCGCCGTCGTCCGCATCGCCTGGACGGTCTGCTGGACACGAGTGGCCGGGGAGCAGATGACGAGGTCGATGCTCACCCGCCGGCGACGCAGGTGGTCACCGAGCGCCGCCGCCTGCTGCTCGCCGACCCTGGTGAGGCGTCGGGCGCGGTCAGCAGATCCCGGCCGGATGTCCTCGGTCTGGGCGTGCCGCAGCATCAACAGGCTCCGCATGCGCCGATTCTCCATCAACGCCGAGCAACTCCGGACCGCGGTCAGCAGGACGGCGCGCCGGGCCTACCTGGTTACGGATCAGCCGGGTCCGGGCGCAAGGGCGCCCCGCGGGTCGCGCGGTCTCGTCGACCGGTGATGCATCAGGACGTCGGTGGGGACGTGAGGAGGGTCCGGGTCCAGACCTCGCGCACGCCGGCCGCGTACTGCTCGGGTGACCACCCGCGGGATCGCAGGAGCAGGTAGTACTCGGGGGCGTTCATCGACCAGACCAGGTCGGCGATGATGTCGTCGGTGAGGTCCTCTCGGAGCTCCCCGGTGGCGCGCAGGTCGGCCGCGAACAGGCGCATGTTCGCTGCGCGTCGGTCTTGGACCGCCCGGTAGGTGTCCCGGCAGGCGGGGTCGGTCTGCCCGGCGACGCGCAGGGACTCCAGCAGGGGGACGGTGCGCGGTAGCAGATCGGCCAGCGCGTCGGCGTAGGCAGCGATCTTGCCGACCGCGTCGGGCAGGGCACGGATCTTCTTGACGTAGTCACGCTGCTCCGCCTCGACGGGCACGTCGGAGCCGGCGAGCTCCATGTCGTGCACGGCGAGCAGTAGCTGAGGCTTGCGGCCCACCGTCGCGTAGAGCGTGTCGACGGAGACGGCCGCCGCACGGGCGATCTCGGCCACCGAGGTGTCCGCGTACCCCTTCGACCCGAACAGCTCGCGGGCCGCCCGCAGGATGGCCACCCGGGTGCGCTCCGCCGCCTGGCGGCGGCGCGGCGAGTGGTATGCGCGCTTCTTGACCGGCTCTGTCACGACGCCTATCCTAACATTCATCAGAAGTGGATTCGGATGAATAGAAGGGTCGACATGGGAGTCAACGACACTGCGAGCGCCGTCGTCGTCCGCCGGCCCGGGACCGGCCGTGCGACGTGGGCGATGAGCTCCCTGTTCGAGCATCTGCTGGAGTCACCTCCGGGCAGCGACCGGCTCGGCGTCGCGCTCGTCACCCAGCCGCCCGGCGTCGCCACGCCCCTGCACCGTCACAGCCGGGAGGCCGAGGCCTTCTACCTGCTTGACGGGCGCATGGACTACCGCGCGGGCGACGAGGACCACGAGCTGTCCGCCGGCTGCTTCATCTATCTGCCCCCCGGGATCCCGCACGCGTTCCGGATCCGCGGCGAGCACCCCGCACGCTTCCTCGCGATGATCGAGCCAGGTGGCCTGCTCCACCTGTACGACGAGGTCGGCATCCCGGCGACCGACCTCCGGCTCCCCGGAGCGGACGGCCAGAGCCTCGAGGTCGAGATCCCCAAGTGGAACCAGGTCTCGCCACGCTACGGCCTGGACGTCGTCGGCCCACCGATCCCGGAATGAGCCATGAGAACCCGCCGCCCGGGCAGCCGCCTCCTCGGAGGCACCGTCAGGCCGGCCGCCGCGTCGCCATCCCGTTGCACCAAGGAGAGATCCGGCATGAGCACCCTCAGCGACACCCGACCAGTCCCCGCTCGCGGCGCCGCCGTGCGCTTCCCCTTCCCGCCGGCCCTGTTCGGCGCATTCCTCGCAGCGGCACTCGCCACCCACCACTGGCTGCTGCCGCTCCCCCTGCCCGTACCGTCCCTGACCCGGCTCGGAGCCGCAATCACCATCGGCGGTCTGATCTTCAGCCTCTCAGCGGCCGCCACCGTGCTCGGACACCGCAGCACACTCGCACCCCACCGCGCAGTCTCAAGCCTGGTCACAACCGGCCCGTTCCGGCTCAGCAGAAACCCGATGTACACCGGCCACGCCATCTCCATGCTCGGCGCCGCCCTCTGGAGCGGATCCTGCTGGCCCCTCATCCTCGCCCCGGTGAGCCTCAACCTCGTCTACCGCCTCGTCGTCCGCCCCGAGGAGCAGTACCTCGCCGACCGCTTCGGCGACGAGTACAACGCCTACTGCACCCACGTCCGCCGCTGGCTCTGACGACCACACCGCGAGGAGATCGCACACGGTCCGGCCTCGGGTGGATCGTGGCCATGGCCGCCCGTCCGCAGGCCCGCCCGCCGTCGAGACCACCGCACTCACGATTGACCCACCCCACGGTCGCCGGCGCCGTGCCAGACTGGCTCGGTGGCGAGCTGCTGCGATCCCCGCGGCTACGGCCGGATGTTCAACGACCGGTTTGCCCGTCGGACGGCGAACCGCTACCGCAAGCACGGCCTCGACAGGACAGCCCGACTCATGGTCGAGCTCATCGAGGAGAACGGCGTGCGGGGCGCGAGCATCCTCGAAGTCGGCGGCGGTGTGGGCAACATCCACATCGAGCTGCTCAAGCGCGGGGCCGCCCGCGCGACCAACGTCGAGCTGTCTTCAGCGTACGAGCCCGAGGCACACGAGCTGCTCACCGACGCCCAGCTGATCGACCGCGTCGACCGACGCATCGTCGACATCGCCGCCGCCCCGCACGAGGTCGAACCGGCCGACGTCGTCGTCCTGCACCGGGTCGTGTGCTGCTACCCGGACTACGCCGCGCTGCTCGGCGCGGTCGCCGACCACGCACGCTGTCAGGTCGTGTTCAGTCATCCGCCGCGGAACATCGTGTCCCGAAGCGTCTTGGGCGCCGAGAATCTGATCTTCCGGCTGCGCGGCAGTGACTTCCGCGTGTTCGCGCACCCACCCACGGCGATGCTCCAGGTCCTCGACGACCACGGCCTTCGCACGACGAGGACCACCCGTGGTCGCGTATGGCAGGTCGCCGCAGCCCAGCGTGCGTGACAGGTGGAAGCTCGTGCCCACTCTCACCGCTGTGCCCGCAGCCACAGGCCCGCGTACAGGGTGCCGGGCGACGACCGGTCGTGGCCAACGCCGCGAGCACCCGCGAGCTCGCCCGGACCTGATGCAGCCCGATGATCGGCGCGGGTCGTGGCGACGTGGGCCGTGCTGTCGCCCGGCGCGGTTCACGAGACCGAACCGGCACCGGGCTGGACGACGCCGTGCTCGTAGGCGTAGATCACGGCCTGCACTCGGTCGCGCAGCCCGAGCTTGCCGAGCAGCGCAGAAACGTGCGTCTTCACCGTCGCCTCGCCGACGAACAGCTGGCGGGCGATCGCGGCGTTCGACAGCCCGCGCGCGAGCAGCCGCAGCACGTCCATCTCGCGCTCGGTCAGCCGGTCCAGGTCTCCCGGCGGCGGCGCCGGGCGGCGCAGCCGACCGAACTCCTCGATCACCCGACGGGTGACCGACGGCGAGAGGAGTGCCTCGCCGGCGTGCACCGCCCGGACCGCGGTGACCAGTTCCTCCGGCGGGGCGGTCTTGAGCAGGAAGCCGCTGGCACCGATCCGGAGCGCCTCGAAGACGTACTCATTCCGTTCGAACGTGGTCAGCACGAGCACCCGGGCCCGGTTGTGCGGATCGGCCAGCACCGTGCGTGCCGCGTCCAGGCCGTCCATCCGCGGCATCTGGATGTCCATCAGGACAACGTCCGGCCGGTGCCGGCGAACCGCGTCCACCGCCTGGCCGCCGTCCTCGGCCTCGGCCACCACGTCGAGATCGGGCTCCTCGGAGAGGATCAGCCGGAACCCCCGGCGGACCAGGGCCTGGTCGTCGGCGAGCACGATCCGGATCGACATCACGCCACCTCGGCACCATGACATCACGCCAGCCGGATCTGCGGGCGGCCCGTCGTGGGCGGGTTGCGCGGGTCAGGTCGCCACGACCGCGTGCACCCGGAATCCACCGGCCGGCAGCGGACCGACCTCGAGCCGACCGCCGTGCACCCCGATCCGCTCCCGCATCCCGATCAGCCCCTTGCCGCGGCCGGCCACGCCGGCCGCGGGCCTGCCGTCGTCTGTGATGTCGAGCTCCACGACATCGACGCCGTAGCGAAGCCGGACGTCGGCGCGGGACGCGTCGGCATGCTTGAGCGTGTTGGTCAAGGCCTCCTGGGCGACCCGGTACAACGACAGCTCGACGGCGGCCGGCAGCTGCCGCTGCTCGCCCTCGACCCACAGGTCAATCGCCAGCCCGGCACGGCGGGTGTGCTCGACCAGATCCGCCAACCGGCTCAGGTCCGGCTGCGGTGCGAGCCCGGGCTCGGGTTCGTCCGAGCGCAGCACGTCCAGGAGCTGCTGCAGGTCCGACACGGCCTGCCGGCCGGCCAGCTCCACCTCGCCGATGGCCTCCAGGGCCTGCTCCGGCCTGCTGCCGAACAGTCTCCGGGCCACCGCCGCCTGCACCCCCATCAGGCTGACGTAGTGCGCCACCACGTCGTGCAGCTCGCGGGCGATCCGGACCCGCTCCTCCAGCACCGCCCGTCGGGCACCGACCTCTCGCTCCGCGGCGAGCTGCGCATTCCGCTCCTCCAGCTCCGCCCGGGTCCGGCGGAGCTCCCGGATGATCGACCCCACGGTCCAGGCCAGCACGAACGGGACGGCGAGGAACACCACGGCGGCCGCGATCGTGGCCACCGACCCCTGCCCACCCTGCGTGGTCGCCACCAGCGTGACCAGGGCGACGAGCACGCCCGCACAGACCCAGCCGGCGAGCGGGCGGCGACCGTACGCGGCCGCGCTGTAGACCGCGATCCCGAGCGCGATCCAGGCGCCGATCTCGTTGTTCTGGCCGAACCCCCAGTAGAGCGGCAACTGGCCAACCGTTACGACCAGGACCGCGATCGGGAACCGGCGGCGCAGGGCGAGCGGCCCGACGAGGATCGCCGCCCGGAGCACGATCTCGGTGGTGCTCGGGGCGTTCGGAACCTCGGGCACCACCAGCGCCAGGGTGGTCGCGGTGACCAGCGCGGTCAGCGCCACGACCAGCAACACGTCGAACTCCCACGGACGGCGCCGCAGATGCTGCGGTGCGGTGAGCCGCGGTCGCTGGAGCGCCGCCAGGGCACGGGTCCGGGTCATGGTCCGACCAGCGTAGGCAGCCCCGGCACGGCCGATCATCCGTCCCGCGGCGGACGCGCGCTCCACCGGGGGGCGGAGGCACGGCAGGTCAGAGGGTGTCAGATCTCCGTCCGGCGGTGATCCGGAATCGGGTGGCACGACGGAGGTGGCGAGGCGCGGCGGTTCCTAGCGTGTGGACATCGCGAACCCCTTCCGCAGCAGCCTCCCCGAGGAGCCCGCCATGTCCCAGCCGATCGCCGTCGCCGACCGGATCCCCACCGAACCGTCGCCGTCCGCCACCCGACCGCACCCGGCCGGATCCCGGCTTCGCCGGACCGCGGAGGTCACAGCGTTCACCGCCGTCTGGGTCGGGCTCGGCATCGCCCTGCACCTCGGCGCCAACACCTACCTGCTTCTCGGCATCCCGCTCACGATCGGGTTCCAGCTCGGTGTGCGCCGCCGGCCGCTGCGCGAGCTGTGGGTCCGCGACGGCGTTCCATTCCGCCTCGACGCCCGGGCCCGGCTGGTCGCCGGTGCTCTGGCCGTGCTCCCGCTGATCTGGCTCGGCATCGCGATCCAGCACCGGTCCTGGGACGGCGCGGCCTGGATGCTGGCCTGCCTGGCCGGCGCTCCGGCCGCCGGCTACGCCCTCACCCGGCTACGCCGACCCGGCCTGGCCGGCGGCATCCGCGCCGCCGCGACCGCACTCGGCACCGGCGCCGCGATCTTCGTTGCCTTCCTTCTCCCACAGATCGTCGCCGCCGGCACGGCCCGCCCGCTGCACATGCTCGGGGTCGGCGTGCAGTCCGCCCTGCTCTACCTCCCCGTCACGTTCGTCCTCGAGGAGGTCACCTTCCGCGGCCTGCTGGACAGCCACCTGCACGCTCCGGGTGAGTCCCGCGGCTGGCTCTCCGCGCTGTTCGTCTCCGCGCTGTGGGGGCTGTGGCACCTGCCCGAGGAGCTGGGCACCGAGTCGTTGCCGGTGCTGGTGGCCACCCTCCTCGCGGTGCACTGCCTGATCGGCGTCTCGCTCTCCCTGGCCTGGCGGCGCTCCGGCAACCTGGCCCTGCCGGCCACCGCGCACGCGTTGATCGACGGCGTCCGCAACGGCCTGCAGGCGGGGCTCTAGTCCGATGTGATGCCTGGACGCCGATCACCGCCGTTGGTGATCGGCGTCCGGGCGTGGCCAGCGGTGCAGCGCTCAGGCCTTCGCCCGCGCCGGGGATCGGGCTGGATGCCCTTGAGGCCATTCGGGCGCGAACACGGGGAACAGCCGGCACCGGTGAGTGACGCAGCCCGGGCCCACCCGGGACCAGATCCGCCGATCGGCTGGACCGTACGGTCTAGACTCCGCCGAAGCGCCCTGGGCAACGGCAGTGACTGGACGACACGAAGCGGATGCGGTGGTCATGAGCAGGGACCCGATGCTGGTGATGGTGGCGGCGTATCAGGACGACGCGCTCGCGCAGCGCGAGTTCGACGCGCTCGTCGCGCAGGTCCAGGCGAAGACGGTGGCGACCGAGGGTGTGATCCTTGTCGCGAAGGACGCCGACGGCAACGTCACGCTCAGCGACACCGGGGACGACGTGGGCCGCAAGGGCGCCGGGTGGGGGGGTGGCGTCGGGGTGGTCGTCGGACTGTTCTCCCCGCCGATGCTCGCCGCCGTTGCCGTCGGCGCTGCCGCCGGCGCGATCGTCGGCAAGTTCGCGGACAAGAGGCTCAAGAGCGGCATTCACGACACGATCGGTGAGTCGCTGCCCGCCGGCGCGGCAGCGATCATCGGGGTGTTCCCCGCCTCCTCCCGCCTGGCTGCGGAGTTGGCGATGCCGGGTTCTCCGGCCAAGTCCGTGGTCGAGATGGACGGCGATTCCTTGAAGGAGCTCGGAGCCTCGCTGGCCGAGGCGATGGGCAAGTTCAGCCCGGACCGCACGAAGCTGCCGATTCCCGACCGGAGCTTCGGCGGCACAGTCGGCCGCACGCTGGACCAGTCGGTGGGCGACTGGACGATTCTTCCCGGCCCCAAGGCGCCCGAGGGGGCACCGAACGTCCTGGTCGTGCTCATCGACGATGCAGGGTTCGGTGGCCCGGATACGTTCGGTGGTGGAATCGCGACCCCGAACCTGACGCGGGTGCAGCAGGCGGGCATCACCTATAACCGGTTCCATGTGACCGCTGTCTGCTCTCCGACCCGCGCCGCTCTGCTGACCGGGCGCAACCATCATCGCGTGGGCATGGGAACCATCGCGGAACTCCCCGCCCCGTACCCCGGCTACACGGGCGAACGGCCGAGGAGCTGTACCGCGCTGCCGCGGATCCTGCGGGAGAACGGCTACGTCACGGCCGGCTTCGGAAAATGGCACCTGACGCCCGGCAGCCAGATGGGTGCCGCCGGCCCGTTCGACCACTGGCCCCAGTCGTGGGGCTTCGACCACTGGTGGGGGTTCCTGACGGGTGCCGCGGGCCAGTACGACCCGATCATCACGCAGGACAACACGACGATCGGTGTGCCCGAGGGCAAGGACGGCAAGCTCTACTACTTCCCGGACGACATCACCGACAAGGCCGTCGAGTGGCTGCACGCCGTTCGGGCGCAGGACGCCCACAAGCCGTGGATGATGTACTACTCCACCGGCTGCAGCCACGCCCCGCACCATGTCGCCAAGGAGTGGGCGGACCGGTACAAGGGCAAGTTCGACCAGGGGTGGGACACGTACCGGGAGGAGACGCTCGAGCGCCAGAAGCGGCTCGGCGTCGTCCCCCAGGACACCGAGCTGTCCGAGCGACCGGACCTCTTCCCGGCCTGGGACACGCTGTCAGACGCAGAGAAGAAGCTCTACGCCCGCCAGATGGAGGTCTTCGCGGGCTACTCGGAGAACGCCGACTGGAACGTCGGACGGCTGCTGGACTCCATCGAGGAGATGGGTGACCTCGACAACACCCTGATCGTCTACATCTGGGGCGACAACGGCGCGAGCATGGAGGGCACCCTCACCGGCTCGTTCAACGAGACGACCTTCTTCAACGGGGTCGTGCTCGAGGCCGACCAACAACTGAAGATCATCGAGAGCTTCGGCGGCGTCGAGGCACTGGGTGGCTTCCACACCGCCCCGCACTTCGCGGCGGCGTGGGCTCACGCCAACAACACGCCTTTCCAGTGGGGCAAGCAGATGGCGAGCCACCTGGGGGGTACTCGCAACCCGATGGTCGTGGCCTGGCCGGGGCACATCAACTCCGGTGGCGACCTGCGCCCCCAGTTCACCCACTGCATCGACGTCGTCCCCACGATCCTGCAGGCAGTCGGGATCCCCGAGCCCAGCGTGGTCGACGGCATCGAGCAGGAGCCGATGGATGGCACCAGTTTCCTGTACACCTTCGACGACCCCGAGGCGGAGGAGCGGCACACCGTCCAGTACTTCGAGATGCTGGGCAGCCGCGCGATGTACAAGGATGGCTGGTGGGCCTGCGCCAGGCTGGACAAGGCCCCCTGGGACTTCAGGCCGGAGACGCTCGCCCGGTTCGCTCCGGGCAAGTACGATCCGGACAAGGACCCCTGGGAGCTGTACTACCTGCCGGCCGACTTCTCACAGGCCAAGGACCTGGCGGCGGAGAACCCCTCCAAGCTCAGGGAGCTGCAGGAACTGTTCTGGCAGGAGGCCGAGCGCAACCGTGCGCTGCCGCTCCTCGCTCCGTTCTCGGTGTGGCTCGGCGATCTGCCGCCACTGCCGACGATCACCCGGTTCACCTTCGCCGGCGACGTCCAGAACATCCAGACGTCGATGATCCCTCGCATCTACGGGCGTTCGTATGCCATCGAGGGCCGGGTGCATGTACCCGACGGGGGCGCCGAGGGTGTCATCGTGGCCTTCGCCGACTTCATCGGCGGGTTCGCGCTCTGGGTCGACGAGAAGGGCCTGCTGAACCACACCTACCAGTTCCTGGGCGTGGAGACCTACAAGCAGACCTCCACCGAGCCGATCCCGAACGGCGACGTGACCGTGAGGATGTTGTTCGAGTCGGACGGCCCCGAGCCGGCCGCGGGCGGCAAGGTGACGCTCTGGGCCAACGACAAGCAGATCGGCGAGGGCCGCCTCGACAAGACGGTCTCACTCATCTTCACCACCTACGCCGGCATGGACATCGGCTGCGACAATGGCGGAGTCGTCGATCTCGCCTACGAGGACAAGGCGCCGTATGCGTTCACCGGCACTGTCAAGAACGTGATGTTCGACGTGAAGCCGTCGCACCACGAGGCCGAGATCGACCTGCATCGGCACGACTTGGCCGGCGCCGTTGGCCACGGTGTGGCGGGCTGACGCCGGACTGACACCAGAGGAACCTGGCAGCGCAGACGTCAACGAGCGGCGGGCACCAAGCCCCACGCCGCCCCCCGTCCCACCGATCGCGTTGACCACCCGACCACCCACCGGAGGTCGACATCGCTGAGCAAGCCGCACCCGTCGTGCCGCTGACCTGGCCTGCGGGGGCACCGCCGGCGTTTCACCTCCTGGCCAAGCCCACCGGTGCGATCTGCAACCTCGACTGCGAGTACTGCTTCTTCCTGTCCAAGGAGTCGCTGTACCCGGGTAGCCCGTTCCGGATGTCCGACGACCTCCTCGAGTCCTACATCCGCCAGCTGGTCGAGGCGCACGGGCGCTCTCCCGAAGTCACGATCGCGTGGCAGGGGGGTGAGCCGACGCTCATGGGGGTCGAGTTCTTCCGCCGGTCGGTGGAGGTCGTGCAGCACTACCTCAAGCCGGGTCAGCGGGTGGCGCACACGATCCAGACGAACGCGACGCTGATCGACGACGCGTGGGCGGAGCTGTTCACGGAGCACGGGTTCCTCGTCGGGGTGTCCATCGACGGTCCGCGTGAGGTCCACGACCGTTACCGGGTGGACAAGGGTGGCAAGCCCACCTTCGACCGGGTGATGCGGGGGCTGTCGACGCTGAAGGAGCACGGCGTCGACTGGAACGCGCTGACCACCGTGCACGCGGCCAACCACGACCGCGGTCTCGAGGTGTACCGCTTCCTGCGCGACGACCTCGGCGCTACCTTCACCCAGTTCATCCCGATCATCGAACGGGCCACTTCCGACACTCTGCAGGTCGCGAGCCAGGGCTGGGGTGCGGGAGTCCGTGGCCGACCGTTGTACCTGCAGGAAGGCGACCTGGTCACTGACCGGTCGGTTCCGCCGGACGGATTTGGCAGGTTCCTCATCGATGTCTTCGAGGAATGGGTCCGCCACGACGTCGGCGATGTGTTCGTGCAGATGTTCGACGTCGCCCTCGCCCAGTGGGTCGGTGTGCCTCCCTCGCTCTGCGTGCATGCAGAGACCTGCGGCGCAGCATTGGCGCTGGAGCACAACGGCGACGTCTACTCCTGCGACCACTTCGTGGAGCCGGCCCACCTGCTCGGTAACATCGGCGACCGGCACCTCCTCGAGCTCGTCGCTCTGCCCCAGCAGCAGGCATTCGGGCAGGCAAAACGAGACACCCTGCCCCGGTTCTGCCGGGAGTGCGACGTCCGGTTCGCCTGCCACGGCGGCTGCCCGAAGGACCGCTTCACCCGCGACCCCTACGGTGAACCCGGGCTGAACTACCTCTGCCCCAGCTACAAGGCGTTCTTCACCCACGTCGATGCCCCGATGCGACGGATGGCCGACCTGCTCAGGTCGGGCAAGGACGCCCCCGCGATCCGTGACCTCTACGCAACCAAGGACGCCCACCGACCACGCAACAGCCCGTGCTCCTGCGGTAACGGCCGGAAGTGGAAGGACTGCCACGGACTGCCCGCACAGACCAACCGGGGCGCCCAGAAGCCCACCCGCCCCGCCGATTGAGGCTGGGGGACGGGCTTCCGTCCGCGCGATTCGCCGCCTGAATCAGGCGGTCGGCTCTGCGGTCGGCTCGGCGGTCGGCTCGGCGGAAGCCGCCGCCTCGAGCGCCGCGTCGTCCACGACGTGCACCTCGCTGGCGCCGCCGAGCTCGGCCAGCTTGCCCGAGATCGCCGCGCCGTCCGCGATCGGCGCAAGCACACCGACGGCGGCCTTGCCGCCCTGGAGCTCGGCCGAGAGCCGATCACGGTCAGCATCGGTGAGTCCGAGGTTCTTGTGGTGGAGAGCCCCGACTGCTGCGCCGCCCACGACTCCGACACCGACGAAAGGCGCCCCGATGACGAAGAGAACGGCCCCGATGCCCGCGCCCTTCATGGTGCTCCGAGAGCCGACCTTGTCGACCTTGAGTCGACCCCCGTCGTCCAGCACGAGGATCCCCATGGCGTCGCCCTTGGCGAGGCCGGTTTCCTTCAACGCGGCTGCAGCCTCGTCCGCTGCGAGCTCATCCTTGAAGATCGCGAGGACGATGTTCTTCTCTGACATGTCGGCGCCCTTTCGTTGGACGTGGGACCTTCGCGCCGGCAGCGGCTCGTTCGTGCTCCGCTCGTCACCACCGGTCGTTGGCTCCCAACGATGCCGCGCCGTCATGGCGCGCCAGTTCCTCCATCCAATCACCGTCCGTATGGCCACGAACAGTCGCCCCCCATCCCGGGGTCGGTTCAGGACGGGCTCGTCCAGTCGGAGGTTGCTCAGAGACGGATGGAGGTGCCTCCCCGGTCGTTCCCGGTGTCCTCCTCTCGGCCCTGGGACCCCTGCGAGATCACGACGGCGCCGAGCATGCCGAGACCCAGGCCGATCCACGCCACCAGCTTGTGCCAGTTGGGCTCGCTCAGGGTCTCATCGAAGAGCAGGATCCCGATGATCACCGAGATGATCGGGTTCGCGACCGAGACCGTGGCCACCGAGGTGGCCAAGAAGCCCTCGCGCAGCGACAGCTGCTGAACGACGAACGCGACGATTCCGGCGAAGGACATGGCCCAGAACTCCCAGCTCGAGAGCGCCTCGGCGAGACCACCGTCGTTGACCTGCGTCGTCACCTGCTTGACGAGGCACGCGGACGTGCCGTAGAGGATTCCTGACATGACTCCGAGAAGAGAGGCCTTTCGGTGCGCCGTTGATCGGCGAGCAAACACGTAGAGAGCGCCGCTGAGCAGGGTTACGGCGACCAGAGCGACCAGCCACTCGTCGTTGGGTGCGCTGTCGTTCCCGGAGGCCGGATCGCCGAAGATCGCATACCCGGCCAACCCCAGGACGACGACTGTGGCCCCGATCACCTCCCGACGGCCGACGGACTGGTCGGTGAGGTAGTACCCGAGCGGGAGCGCGAAGACGACGGTGGTGACCAACAGCGGCTGGATGATCGACAGTCGTCCATTGTCGAGGGCGATCGCCTGGAGCAGGTAGCCGACGAGCAGCGCGCCGGTCCCGATGAGCCACCACGTGCTCTTGGCGAGTCCGAGAAGCGATGCCTCACCCTCAGACGCGTCCTCGAGCGCCAAAGCGCCCTTCTGCTGCAAGGTCGCCGCGAGGGCGAAGCAGACCGCGGCCATCAGCGCGAGGATGCTGGAGCTCTCCATGGTCACGACCGTACCGGCGCCCTACCTACGGTCCGGCCTCCACGCCGTCCGGCACGCCGTCCAGAGAGTTGGTCCTCACTGTGGCCGGTGATGCGCGACCGTCAGGCGTATTCGAGCAGAGGGTGCGTCCGACGGGCCAGGGGATGGTGATGGGTGTGAGGGATGTCGGCTGGCCGCAGGACGGGTGAGTAGGTCCGTCGGTCGAGTCTGACGATGATCTCGTTGCGGCGGCCCAGGATGTGTCCGCTGGTGGACAGGAACCGGCGCTGCAGTTCCTCGAGAATGACAGCGGCGAAGCCTAGCCAGGGTTGGGAGCGCTGGTCTCTCCGACCACGCCTGCGTCGATCTGCTGCCCGACGGTCGTCGTGACGACGACCGCGATGCCCGTGGGGATCTGACCGTCGAGGTCGGCGACGAGCTCGTCGGTGGGCGGCAGGCCGCCGGGTGTCTGCACGTTCACGTAGACCGTCTTGGACGCGACTGTGACGCTCTCGATGCTGGCCCCAGGTTGCTGGCTGATCCACTGCTCGGCGGTTGACTGCACGCGCTGGGTCCACCAGTCGACGAGATAGGTGCCCACCGTGTTGACGGCCATCGGTACGAGGACCACGACCAGCAGGATCGCAATCGCCAGATAGGCTCGGCGTCGCGACAGCTGCTTGGCCTGACCAGCCTCGGCCGCGTAGCCCGCACTGGTGAACACGAGCGTGCCGGCCAGCACGAGCGCGACGAAGTTCGAGACAAACAGCACGAGGGCGCCCGCGGCCAGGGCCACGGAGCCCTGGCCTAGGCAGACGCCGACGACCGCCAGCGGTGGCACCAGCGAGATCGCGATCGCCACACCCGGAAGAACGGCAGCCACGTCCCGCCGGGCGAACGCGACCGACCCGGCGAACCCGGTGGCCACGGCCGAGATCAGGTCGACCAGGCCGGGTGACGTACGGCTCGCGATCTGGCTGTCGTCGAGCAGGTCCACCCCGCCGGGGATGACGAGTGAGAAGAGGACCCCGATCACGACCACCACGACCGCGCCCGTGAACGTGAACGCCGCCGCCCGCCGGGTCCCCGAGGTGCTGCGCCGCACGATGCCCAGGGCCACCCCCATGATCGGGGTGGACAGCGGGGCGATGATCATGGCGCCGATCACGGTGGCGGTGGAGTCGGATACCACCCCCGCGGTCGCGATCACGGCCGACAGGACCAACATCGTCCAGAAGGCCGATTCCTTGGATCGGGCGTCGCCCGCGGTCAGATCGAGGTCGGCGGTCAGCTCCTCGAGGGTCCGCCGCTGGCGGGCCGGGAGAACCCGCTCGGACACGTTCAGCGCCATCCGGCGAGCATGTCGCAGCCGTCAAGCCACCGCCAGCGTCCACCGGGTCAGCCGCTTGGCAGGCTGACGCGACCGGCCGGGGAGCCGTCAGTAGCCGTTCGGTTCCTCCAACGCGGCCTCGATGTCATACCCGAGCGCGGTGGCCACATCGGGGGCGGCGGAGATGACCCGCCCGAGCCCGACCACCGGGGCGATGGCCAGCAGCACATCGGCGATCTCGTCCTCCGTCGCGCCTGCAGCCATGGCCCGGGTGGCGCTCCATTCCAGGCAGACCGCCGAGGACCCGATGGCCACGCAGACCCCCAGGTGAAGCAGCGAGGTGGTCTTGGGATCGAGGGTCGATGTGCTGACCGGACCAAGCCCCAACCCGGCCTCGTCTTCGACGAAGCCTTCGTCGATCATCGCCAGCTTGCGCAGAGTCTCCTGGAATCTCACCGTCTGGCTCATACGTCTCCGCCCGCCGCGGGGCACCAGTCCACCTCGTGCCGGGGCGAGTTCCATCCCCCTGATGGCATGAAGGGCCCGATCCGTCACCTCTCCAGGAGTCCCAGCTCGCGGGACCGGGTGACCGCCTGGCTGCGTGAGGAGGCCCCTAGCTTGCGGTAGATCGACATTGCTTCCGACTTGATCGTGTGACGGGACAGGCCCAGCTCCTCCGCGATCTCGCGGAACGATAGGTGGGTGGGCAGCAGCGGCAGCAGGCGCAGCTCGGCAGTGGTCATCGCCGACGCTCCGGGGACGCTTGAACTGCGCTCCTCGGCGAGGCGTGCCCGAAGCGCCTCGGCCTCCCCGACGAGGGTCCCGAGGTCGGGCCGGCGCCCGAGCAGCGCATCGACCTCACGCATGAGCGTTCTGGCACCCGCCACGTCGGAGAGTGCGAGGTGGACGCGAGCCAACTCGATCCGGGCCTGGACGGCGAGGTAGGGGAGCGCGTAGGTCAGCAAAGGCCGCAGGTGCTGAGCGCTGACGAGTTCCCGGCCCGCCGTGGTCATATCTCTCCGGTGCATGGCTGCGCGGGCTCGCAGCGCGCAGATGAGCGGTGTCGCGAAGCTCTGCTCGATCCCGGCCCGGCGCAACACGGTATGTGCCCGGTCGGCAAGGACCTCGGCCCGGTCCCATTGGCTGCGTGCGATCGCCACCAGCGACCGCTCGCACAGCGCGACCGCGAGATCTTCCGGCGAGCCGGTTACCTCGCCGATGCTGACCGCATTCTCAAGGGACGCGTCGCCGCCATCGAGGTCACCGGAAAGGATGCGCGCGAGCCCTTGCATGAGCGCGGGTGTCGGTGTCACGAACGCCTCCGCCGCGAATCTGCGGACGGCCTCGTCCGCGTCGGCGAGCATCTGCTCGGCCCCACGCCGGCACGCGAGGGCCCGGAGCAGGGCGGCCCATGCCTCGGCCGAAGGGTCGTCGGGCCGAGTCGCGTCTGCGTACTGCCAGCGATCGACCGCATCGGCCCACCGCTCGGCCTCGACCGGCCTGCCCGTCAGGGCGGCAAGGAGCGAGGCCAGCACCGCGACCATCGGATGTCCCTCGATCCCGCCCCGATCCTCCAGCCACCCGAACCACCGCTGAACTGTTGTGACCCGGCCCTGCCGGTAGGTCGGCACCACGAGCTGCCCCACCAGGCCGGCAACCGTACCGACGTCCCCGGCTGCCATGGAGTACTCCAGCGCCTCCTCGGGCGAGCCGTTCCGCGAGCACCAGTCGGCGGCACGGCGCCGCAGGACGGGCATCAGGTCGGGCTCGAGGCGATGCAGCTCCGCGAGCAGCATGTCGCGGAACAGATGGTGGTAGCGGTACCACTCCCCCCGCCGGTCCAGCGGCACCAGCAGCAAGATCGACCCGGCGAGATCGGCCAGGTTGGCAGCCGAGCCGCCGATGTCGAGAACCGCGTCGCACAGCGGTCCACACATGCGCTCGAGCACCGCGGTCCGAGTCAGGAAGGCGCGTTGCCGGCGGGAGATCCGCGACAGGAACTCCGACTCCAGGTAGTCGCTCACGAACCGGTCATCGCCACGGAAGGCCGCGCTCGCGAACGAGCCGCCGCCCTCCCTCAGGTACAGAGCCGCCAGGTACAGTCCGGCTGGCCAGCCCTCGGTCCGCTCATACAGGTCCGCCACATGTCCCGCGCCGAGGGTGAGGCCCGCGTCGCGCAGCAGCGACGACGCTTCGTCGGCGGTGAGCGACAGATCACCGGGGCCGATCTCCAGGATCCTGCCCTCGGCGCGCAACCGCGGGATCCGCAGCGGCGGCTCAGCCCGGCCCGCCAGCGCCAGCCGCGAGCCGCCCGGCACGTGATCCGCCAGCACCGACAGCGCAGCCCGGCACTCGGAGTTGTGCAGCACGTGCACGTCGTCGAGGACCAGCACCACCGGGGAGGTCATCGACGAGAACGCCGATCCGAGCCTGGGGACAACCGAACCAGGTACGGAGCTCGCCGGGGAGGCAAGGGCGTCGAACACCCGTCCGTCGACCGGCTCGACCGCATCGAGCGCCTCGGCGACGTACCTCAGCAAGACCTTCGGGTCGTTGTCCCTTTCGTCAACCGACACCCACGCGAAGGCCTGGCCGTTGCGCTCGGCCCACTGCGACAACAGCGTCGTCTTGCCGTAGCCGGGCGGCGCGACCACCGAGACGATCGGACGGGGGTCGGCCCGCGCCAGCCGCTCGATCAGCAGCGAACGACGCACCGTCCCGGGCCGCATCAGCGGAGGGCGGAGCTTCGACACGGCGAGGTCGAGCACCGGCCCGCCCGTAGGCTGTGACCGGTCAGCCCGCTGACGCACGTCGCCTTGGCCCATGCGCCCCGTCCGGCCTCCAGGAAGGTCTGCCGCTGCATGATCTCCCGAGGCCCCGGATCAGGTCAAGGTACCAACGGGCCGGTACCTCAGGACAGGCCGGCGATGCCCTGCCCGATGAGCACGAACCCGAAGACGATGAGGACGACGAGCATGATTGCCGCGTTGTTGGCGGCCAGCCATTCACGCCAGCCGTTCAGGGTGCTGTCGGCCCTGCGGCCCAGCGCCAGGTAGACAACGAGCGGCGCGGCGACCGTCACGGTGCCCAGTGCGACGAAAACCGCGAGGACCACTGCCTGCTGGCCGCCGGGCAAGCCGGTCTGCGCGATGGACATCGCCGCGGCGGCGGTCAGGACGAGGTTCTTGGGGTTCACCCCGGACATTGCGGCACCGAGGCCGAGCGACTTGACCGGCGTGAAGCTGTCCAGGGCCGCCATCCACTTCGGCGCCGGGGCCTGCTCGCCGGGCCCGGGACGGCTTCGCCACTGCCTGGCCGCCAGGAGCAGGAGCAACACCCCCAGCGTCAGCTTGATGGCGGATGCCGCGGTCGACGGGCCGCTGCTGCCGGCGACGTCGGCCGTGTTGGCGATGACGAGCACCAGCCCGCCGACGACGACGAGCCCAGTACCCAGCCCGCCACGAACGCGGACCCGTTGCTGCGCGCCCTGGGTGTGATCAGCATCAGAATGATCGCGATGATGGACATCACGCTGATGTCCACGCCGATCGCCAGCGGCAGGATGCCGCCGATCGCCTGACCCATCGTCCCTCCCGGGGCCGCCGCGGCAACTCTCATGCGATCTCGTGCTTCCCGAAGCCCGGGCCAATACCCTCATGTCCCTGCGCGTTGGGTCATCGGTGGTAACGGTGTGTACGTCATCCGCACCCGGCTCGGCAGAGAGAAGAGTCTTCGCGCGACGGCGCACTGTCGGCGCCCGGTTGCTGGCCCAGCCACTCCGCATAGGACCTGGATTGATCCAGGACAAGTTCCACACCGCCGGGCAGGGCGTGGACGAACACGAACGCGGCGGTGGCCTCGAGGTCGCTGCGGAGCAGGCTGGCAGGGCCGACGGCCTCGAATCCCAGCGTCCACCAGTCCTGGCCACGCGTACGGACCTCGGTGAGTTCCACCTCGCACCGCGGCTCCTGGCCCAGCCCCGGGGCGCGCGCCACGACCTGCCCGCCGGCCTGTGAGAACCGGCTGAGGCGCCGCCTCTTGTGTACCGGCCTCCACCTGGCCGGGTCGCCGCTGTCCTGGCGGAGCGGGCTGGACGGAAGGGACCACTTCTGCCAGGCCTCCAGGCGCCCGCAGGCGCGGCCGGCCACCTCGAGGATTCCCGGGCTACCGCGGTACGCCTTCACTTCCAGTGCCCCGCCCCCGCGGACTTTTGCCGACAACCCGCGCAACTGCGGATCCAGCAGGTAGGTGTCCTCGCGTGACTCCAGCCCGGCCGGGAACCGCCCGAACCAGCTGGCCACCGCCGTCTCCAGCCGGCCCGGGAAGATCCAGCGCACCTCCAGGCTGCGCACTCCGCTGCACACTTCCGGCGTCGCGCCATCTGCGGGCCGGCTGCTGGGGCCGTTCATCCTCACCTTCCGGGGGATGCGGGGAGGTGCCGGAACATGCGGTCAAGCCGAACACCAGCCACCGCACGGTTGCATCACCCCGTTCGGATGAGGTTCAGTTCCGGCCCCCTCCGTCGACGCCGTCGGTCTACCGCACGCTGGGGGCCTCCCCACGCTCCCGGCCGGTCACCCGGTCCCGCGAGCTGGGACTCCTGGAGAGGTGACGGATCGGGCCTTCATCCCATCAGGGGGATGGAACTCGCCCCGGCACGAGGTGGACTGGTGCCCGACGGCGAGCGGAGTCAGGTGGGCCAGGGCCGTGCGTAGCGGATCGACAGCGCCCCGTGAGCAGGGGTGACTGGCGTCACGATTCCAGCGCCGATACCACAGGAGGACACAATGACGTCGTCAGCAACCCAGCCAGCCAGGGGGCAAGCGGGCGCCAGGGGGAGGGCCGCGGCTATGGCCTGGTGTGGTTCGCGTCGGTGATGCTGGGCATCGTCGGCTGCTTCAACCTGATCTACGGCATCGCCGCGATCGCCAACTCGAACGGCAGCCGCTCGAACCTGGAAGCCGCCTTAGGCCGGCCTCGCGGCTGGTTGCGGTGTTCTTGATCGGCGCGTCCCTGCTATCGGTGGCGGCCATCGGCTGGATCGTCCTCGGCGGGTGATGGCGGCCGAACGCCTGCTGGGCGACCCTTGTCATGTTTCATCGGCCTGTTCGTCACCAGGGGCCTGGCTGCTCAGTGGCGTACGTACAGGCTGACCCCCGGCCCTGAATGGTTTGAACTGGAGGTGGGCAGGCGATGAGTGAGCCTGACCGCACAAGGCTGCCGATCCGCCGACCGCCGTACCAGGGGGTGAGCAACAGGACGCTGGACGGATCGGAGCCTGACTGGAACCTGATCGGGCACCCCGAACCTCCGGAGGGGTCCCCTAACGTCCTGCTGGTACTGATCGACGACGCCGGCTTCGGCAACGCGGGCACGTTCGGTGGGCCGATCGACACCCCGAACTACACGCGGATGGCTGAAGGGGGGGTGCGGTACAACCGGTTCCATGTCACCGCGCTGTGCTCGCCGACCCGGGCGGCGCTGCTCACCGGGCGGAACAACCATGCGGTCGGCTTCGGCTCGGTGGGGGAGTTCTCGAGCGGCTTCCCCGGCTACACGGCGATGGTTCCGCACGATTGCACGCCGTGGCCGAGGGTCCTGGCGGAGAACGGGTACAGCACCGCGGCGTTCGGCAAGTGGCATCTGACCCCCGATGGCCAGCAGGGCCCGGCCGGGCCGTTCGGGCGGTGGCCGAACGGCTGGGGATTCGACTACTTCTACGGCTTCCTGGGCGGTGACGCGGGGCAGTGGGACCCCTGCCTCGCCGAGAACCAGAAGATCATCGGCACCCCGGCGGGCTTCTACGACAAGGACAACCCGTACTACCTGCCGGACGCGATGGCCGACAAGACGATCGAATGGCTGCACGGGGTCCGGGCGCAGGAGGCCCGCAAGCCGTTCTTCGTCTACTTCTCCACCGGGTGCAGCCATGCCCCGCACCATGTGGCCCCCGAATGGGCGGACAAGTACAAGGGGAAGTTCGACCAGGGCTGGGACCGTCTCCGCGAGGAGATCTTCGCCCGGCAGAAGGAACTGGGCGTGATCCCCGCCGACGCGGAGCTGACTGCGCGGGACGAGGCCTTCCCCGCCTGGGATGAGGTCCCGGACAGACTCAAGGCCTACTACGCGCGCCAGATGGAGGTCTACGCCGGGTATTCGGAGAACGCCGACGACAACGTCGGCCGGGTGATCGACGCGATCGATGAGCTCGGCGAGCTGGACAACACGCTGATCATCTGGATCTGGGGTGACAACGGCGCCAGCATGGAGGGCACGATCACCGGCTCGTTCAACGAGATGACGATGCAGAACGGCATCCCGCTCACCGACGAGATGCAGCTCCAGCTGGCCGAGCGCTACGGCGGCATCGGCGCCTGGGGCGGTCAGATGATGGATCCGCACTACTCGGCCGCGTGGGCGTGGGCCGGCAACACACCGTTCCAGTGGGGCAAGCAGGTCGGCTCGCACCTCGGCGGGACACGCAACCCGATGGTCGTGCACTGGCCGGCGGGCATCACCGACACCGGCGCGCTGCGCTCGCACTTCACTCACGCCATCGACGTCGGGCCGACGATCCTGGACGTCCTCAAGATCCCGGCCCCCACCCATGTCGACGGGATCGACCAGGAGCCCTTCCACGGCGTGACCTTCGCGGACTCGCTGGTCGACGCGGCCGCGCCGGAACACCACACCCAGCAGTACTTCGAGACCATCGGCAACCGTGCCATGTACAAGGACGGCTGGTGGCTGGCGATGAAGACCCCACGGATCCCGTGGGTGCTCACGCCTGATGCACTGCGGCCGTACGCGCCCGGGGTGTGGGACCCCGACGCCGGCCCGGCCGAGTTGTACTACCTGCCGGACGACTTCACCCAGGCGAACGACCTCGCCGCCGATCACCCCGACAAGGTGGCCGAGCTGAAGGAGCTGTTCTGGCAGGAGGCAGAGAAGTACAAGGTGCTCCCTCTGCTCGCCACCCTGTCCGCGTTCTTCGGGATCTTGCCGCCGCAGCAGGATGCGGTCCCGGTGGAGTACCGGGGCGATGTCCAGAACATCATGTCGGGGATGATCCCGCGGATCTACAACCACTCCTACACCATCAGCGCTGACCTGGTCATCCCGCCGGAGGGGGCCGAGGGCGTGATCGTGGCCGAGGCCGACCATCTGGGTGGGTTCTCGCTGTTCGTCGCCGACGGCAAGCTCACCCACACCTACTCGATGATGGGCGTGTTCGTCTACCGGCAGCAGGCCGAGGAAACGCTGCCGGCCGGCGAGGTGAACGTGCGCATGGAGTTCGCCGCCGATGCGGCCAAGCCCGCCACCGGCGGAGAGGTAACCCTCTACATCAACGACAGGCACGTCGGCAAGGGCCGGATGGACCACACGGTCCCGATCCGCTTCTCCGCCTACGCGGGCATGGACATCGGCCGCGACAACGGAGGGGTTGTCGACCTGAGCTACGAGGACAAGAAGCCGTTCGCCTTCACCGGCACCGTCAAGAAGGTCGTGTTCGACGTCAAGCCGCATCTGTCGACCCAGGACGAGGAAGAGCTGCACGCTGCCGCCCACCACGGGCACGCCGCGCACGGACTCTCGGCATAAGGACAGGCCCGCGGCCTGGAGGAGCCCCGATGAAGTTCGATGACGAAACGACCGACGTACTGATCGGCGGCTACATGTCCAAGGACGCCGCCCAGGACGACTATGAGGCGGTCCTGGCCAGCGGCGGCTACCTGCATGGCGCGGTCGTCGTCAGCAAAGACCTTCAGGGTAACCTGTCGGTAGAGCAGACCGACCACATGGTCCGCGAGGGCGCCGAGGGCCTGGGCGCTGTCGGGTTCGCAGTCGGGTTGTTCGCACCACCGCTGCTGGCCGCCACCGCGATCGGCGCGGTGATCGGCGCCGGGGCCGGGAAGCTGCTGCACCACAGGACCGCCAACAAGCTGGAGGAGCAGGCCGGGGCCACCATCCCGGTGGGCGGCGCGGGCCTGATCGTCGCCTACCCGCACTCGGCCGCCGCCAAGGTCGAGCCCGCCGTGACCCGCGCTGTGAAGAAGGTCGTCGGCGAGGCAGAGGGCCACCACGTGCAGGCCCTCAAGGGCGCGATCGCCGACGCCCAGCAGAAGATGGCCGACAGCGGCGCCTGACGGCTGGACGGACGGCTGCTCATGGGCCGGCGGAGGGAGCGGTTGTGACCGTGGGAACTGATCGCGGCGGGTCGGCGAGTCCGGCCACGCAGGTATCTGCTGGGGGTTCGGCGCGGGCCGGGACCGCGGAGCATCCGAGTCGCGCGGACCGGATGGCCCGGGGCAAGGATGCCCGGGCGGTGGCTCCGCTGGAGTCGCATGCGGAGTTCCGGCCGGCCGGGTCGCGGGATCCGGTGGGGTTGCTGCTGGAGCCAGGCGAAGTCGCGGGTGCCGAAGCTGGTGCCGATCCGCCATGGGCGGATGCTGGTGTCGCCGTTCACGTTCTACCGCGGCGCGGCGCTGCCGATGGCGGCGGATCTGGCCACCACGCCCACGTCGGGGCTGTGGGTGCAGTTGTGCGGGGACGCGCACCTGTCCAATTTCGGGGCGTTCGCCTCGCCGGAGCGGCGTCTGGTCTTCGACGTCAACGACTTCGACGAGACCCTGCCCGGCCCGTTCGAGTGGGATGTCAAGCGGCTGGCCGCGAGCCTGGCGGTGGCGGGACGGGACAACGGGTTCACCGCCAAGGCCCGCCGCAAGATCGTCCTGACGGCGGTCGAGGGCTACCGGACGGCGATGCGCGGCTTCGCAGAACAGCCCTTCCTGGAAGTCTGGTACGCGCACCTGGACATCGAGCAGACCATCCGCACGTTCAGGTCCCAGATGAAAGCGAAACGGTTCAAGAAGGCCGAGAAGCTGCTGGCCAAGGCCCATACCCGCGACAGCACGCAGGCGCTGGCCAAGCTGACCACCCTGGTCGACGGGCGGCGGCGGATCATCAGCGACCCGCCGATGATCGTCCCGCTCGAGGAGGTCTTCACCGATGTGCAGGCCAGCGCGCTGTATGAGGAGCTCGGCAGCGGTGCTGGGCAAGTACCGGCGGACGCTGCAGTCCGACCGACGGCACCTGCTGGAGCAGTTCACGCTGGTCCAGGCCGCCCGAAAAGGTGGTCGGGGTGGGCAGCGTCGGCACCCGCGCAAGGGTCCTGCTGATGGACAGCGGAGACGGAGTCGAACCGTTGTTCCTGCAGGCCAAGGAGGCCCAGCCCTCGGTCCTGGCCACCTACTGCGGGCGGCGCAGCCAGTACACCAACCAGGGCGAGCGGGTCGTCGCCGGGCAGCACCTGATGCAGGCCGAAAGCGACATCTTCCTCGGCTGGACCCGCGTGCCAGGCCCGGACGGGGTGGACCGCGACTTCTACGTCCGCCAGCTGAAGGACTGGAAGTTCTCCGCGCCGATCGAGCAGGCGCTCCCTTCGGGCCTGACCGTCTACGCCCGGCTGTGCGGATGGACCCTGGCCCGGGCGCACGCCCGCTCCGGTGACCGCGTCGCGCTCGCCGCCTACCTCGGCGGCTCCGACGCGTTCGACCAGGCAATCGCCGACTTCGCCGAGACCTACGCCGACCAGAACGAACGCGACTACGCCGCGCTCCAGGCCGCCGTCAAGGACGGCAGAGCCGAGGCGACCACCGAGATCTGAGGCCGACCGAGGAACAGGCGCGTTCGACCGCAACGCCGAGGTCCCGATGACAAGCCGTCACTCGTCTGCTCGTCCGCCACGACGACAGCGAGCGCGAGTTCGAATACACCGCGGCAGCCGAGCAGGCGCCCGGGCACGACAAGACCGAAGCCTGGACAATTGTCAGCATCAAGAACGCGTGAGGTCAGCCGGTCCTCGGCCGGAGCGGACAGGCGCAGATGGGAAGGGTGCAGCGTGGACGAGAGGACTGATCCGCCTGGTGCGGGTCGGGTAGTCCGGGCCGAGGATCTGGTCGTGTCCGAGGTGGACCGGGTCGCACGGGCCATCGAGGACTTTCAGGATCCATCTCAGGAGTGGCGCCGGCTCTTCTCCGAGCTTCTGGGCACCTTCTTCCTGGTGCTGGTCGCCGCCGGCGGCGGGATGATGGGACAGGCGTTCCCGAACACCATCAGCCGCACGGCCGCGGTGGTGGCCCCCGCCCTGATGGTGCTTGCGATCATCTTGTTCATGGGCAAGGTGTCCGGCGCCCATCTCAACCCCGCTGTGAGCGTCGCGTTCTCGCTTCGCGGGGACTTCCCGTGGCGGCGTGTGCCCGGGTACATCGTGGCGCAGCTCGCCGGGGCGGTACTCGCGGCCTGGTTCCTGCAGGCCGTTGTCCACGTGTCGGCAACCTATGGCTCGAACTACCCGGCGACGGGATATTCGGCCATGAACGCGTTCGTGATGGAGACGGTGCTCACCCTCGGTCTGGTCAGCGTCATCCTCGGCACCGCATCGGGAGCCCAGAACCTGGGCGTCATCGGCGCGATCGGCGTGGGTTCCTACATTGCCTTGGCGGGGCTATGGGGTAGCCCGATATCGGGCGCCTCGATGAACCCCGCCCGCACCTTCGGACCCGACGCCGTCGGCGCCGACTTCGGGTCGTATTGGGTGTACGTCGTGGGCCCCTTGCTCGGCGCCACGCTGGCCGTCGGCTTCGCTTTCGTGCTCCGAGGTCGGGGCGGCGGGCTGGCCGGCTCGGCCGCTGCGCAGGGCGCACTGTTCACCCAAGCCAAGAACCACGACCAGCCCTGAGCCACGGTGGGCCAGCGCGAGGTCCAGAGCCACCCGCTTGCACACCAGCGAGCAACCCGGAATGGGACAGGTGATGGCGACCGGAGCCGAATGTGCTGCTGATCTCGGCCAGCGGTGATGCTGTGGCCTCTACAACGGTTGGGGACGAACTGGGCGTGCACGCCGCCACGAGTGACGGCGGCGTGCGTGGGCAGCAGCCCCAGCCGATGGCCGTGGGGCCCGCCTGGACGAGCCGGGGCCAGCGTGATGTCCGACCGCCCCGAGCCGGAGCCGGTGGCCGGCCGGGTCCGGACATGGTCTGGATCGCGGGCGGCACCTTCCTGATGGGCTCCGATGGGTACTACCCCGAGGAGGCTCCCGCTCATCGGGCCACCGTCAACGGCTTCTGGATCGACCGGTACGCCGTGACCAACGCCGAGTTCGAGCACTTCGTCAACCAGACCGGGTACGTCACGTTCGCCGAGCGTGCACCTGACCCGGGCGACTACCTCGACGCCCAGCCGGAGCTGCTCGTCCCCGCGTCGGCTGTGTTCTACCGGCCGCCGCACCGGGTCGGTTTGGCCGACCCCTACGCCTGGTGGAGGTACGTGCCCGGCGCGGACTGGCGCCACCCGTAGGGACCGGGGAGCTCGATCGACCAGCGGCCCGACCACCCGGTGGTGCACGTGGCCTGGCAGGACGCGCAGGCTTACGCCGACTGGGCGGGCAAGCAGCTGCCGAGCGAGGCCGAGTGGGAGTTCGCCGCCCGCGGCGGCCTGGACGGCGCCACCTACGCGTGGGGCGAGCAGTTCAATCCCGAGGGCCGCTGGATGGCCAACACCTGGCAGGGTGAGTTCCCGATCCACAACACCCTCGAGGACGGCTTCGAGGGGACCGCTCCGGTGGGCACCTACCCGCCCAACGGGTACGGCCTGTACGACATGATCGGCAACGCCTGGGAATGGACCACCGACTGGTACCAGGAGCACGCGAAGACTGCCCACGCCTGCTGCACCCTCGATAACCCCCGAGGCGGCGACCGGGAGCACAGCCACGACCCCGAGACGCGCGGCGTCCGCATCCCCCGCAAGGTGATGAAGGGCGGCTCGCATCTGTGCGCCCCCAACTACTGCCAGCGCTATCGCCCGGCCGCGCGGATGCCCCACGATCGACACCACAACCTCCCACCTCGGGTTGCGCTGCATCCTCCGCACGTCAGGAACACGCGGACGACGTCGGGTTCCGGGGCTATGTGAGGACGTCACATCCGCTGCAACAGAACGCCTCTTGCGAGAGTCCAGTACGGTGGGACGGGTGGGACGTGAACCCACGGCCCGAGGATCATAAGTCCACCAGCCGTTGCGCCAGAACACTTTCGACCACTTGACCACGTTCCCGGCCACCGCGCTCACGCATCGTGACGGCTACCAGGCGGCTCCATCCAAGACTTCCATGGGTCGGGTGACACGCAACTCGTCAGGTCTCGGCCCATTCGTCAGCCAGCAGGGCGTACGTGACCGAGTCCAGCCATGCGTCACGACGGTGCAGCGCGTCCCGGATCGAGTGCGTCTCGCGGCGCATGCCGAGCCGTTCCATGAGACGCCACGACTGCACGTTGTCGAGGAAGCAGCTCGCGACGACGCGTCGGACCTCCAGGTCCGCGAAGCAGTAGCGCAGGAGCGCTCGTGAGGCCTCGGTCGCATATCCATGACCGGAGTATTCGGGGTCCAGGACCCAGCCGAGTTCGGCCTGCTGCCCGCAGGCGGAGTCCCTGACGTCGATCTGCGCCCAGGCGTCCTCGCGTTTGAGCATGAAGTCTCCGATCACGTGCGCGGCGGGCCCGTGGCGGAGCTCGACGATCACGGTGGTGGCGAGTCGCTCCGGATCCGCGAAGAGGGTCCGGTACTCGGAGACGTCCTCCGGCGCACCGGTGAGCCACTCGTTCACGCCCGGGAGCTTGCGGTATCGCCAGGTGATGTCCGCGTCCTCGAGGGTGGCCGGCCGTAGCACGAGTCGTTCTGTGGTCAGTCGACGCCGCAGCAGGGATGGCGTCTCTGGCGTGTGGCTCCGGTCGAGTCCGCCTCGATCCGTCTGGTCATGCGGGTCCACGGTGCGCAGTGACAGCAGGGTTGCCCCGATGTCTCGCAGACCGGTAAGGACGCCGTGGAGCTGCGCCTGGTCGGCGACCCCGGCGACGAACGTCGTCGTGCCGTCGTCGTTGCGGGCTGCAGCCGACCGGCCGATCCATCCTGCCCAGTGGTCGTCGAGGTGTCCGTCGACCTGGATCTCGTAGACCAAGTCCCTCGTCGTCATCGGACCGCTCCCACCTGGTCAGCGCGGGTCGCGCGCTCCGTCCGGCGGCGCAGCGGGCGGCGGATGGCCCATTCGGCCACGGCGAGGTTGATCACCCAGCCGGCGACCTTCTCCAGGTCCGCTGCCAGGACCCCGGAACCGAATATGGCTCCGCCGATGCCCTCGGTGAAGGCCTGTGTTCCCGCGGCCACGCCGACGGCGTAGGCGCGGATCATCCACGCACGGTGGGCAGCGATGTCGCGGCGGCGGATCGCCGCGATCCCCAGGAACAGGCATCCAGCCATTGCGGAGCCGAAGACCAGCCGCGCCACGTAGAGCAGGTCACCAGTGCCCGGCTTCGGCGCGTAGAAGAGCGTCATCCACAGGCCGGATCCCGCAACCAGCAGCTCGGCGAGCGCGACGACGCGGCCCGCTCGCCGGTGCCACGACCGGCCCCGGCGGCGCAGTCGCGGCACGAACTGGAGCGCACCGGCGAGCGCGACCACCACGGCAGCGAGGACGTGGACGAGGACAGGTGCGGGGAACGCGCTGAACCGGTCGTCGGGAGGGATCACGGCGGGACCACCCGACAGCTGGACCATGCGGAGCGTCCCTGCAGTGAGCGGGATGGCGCTCAGTGCGGTGAGCGCCGCTGCAACAGGCCAGCCCGCCTTGCTCGTGGTGAATGTGGTTGTCACTGGGTCCTCCTGCCGTGCCTGGTGCACGGCCGCGGCGGGGCGGCCGTGCACCGTCGGAGTGCTTGGCTGAGATGGTTCATCGGAGTGCGTGGGCCGGTCGGAGCGGCGCGACGGCGGAACGGTCGATGGTCGCTGTGCCTGTCACTCCACGGACACGGCCGCCTGGCCGGATGAGCTGATCACGGCAGGCTGAGTGGTGACGTCGACGCCGGCGGTCCGCCACAGGGACCAGCCGAGGGCGATCATCGCCAGGCCGTTCGGGAACGCCAGGAGACGGTAGAAGGCGTCGGGCATGACGGACAGGAGCACGGTGACGACGCCGCCCAGGGCGAGCAGTGCAGCGGCCCAGCGAGCGAGGACTCCCGCCCGGTACAGGGCGATGCCGAACACGAGCCCGCCGGCAAGGTAGGCCAGGCTCTGGACCCGGATGATCGTTCCCAGCGGGCCGATGTCGCCTGTGGCGGTGCCACCGGTGGCTGCTTCGATGACGTCGCTGACATACGAGGGGGCGGTGGTGGTGATGGAGGGCAGGACGAACGCGGCGACGAAGGTCGTGCTCAGGATGAGGAGGTATCCCCCCGCCAGGAGCAGGTAACCGGCGAGGCCGAGGATGCCGTTCCGGCGGACCTGGCTGACGTACATGCCGGTGATCCCGGCGAGGGCCAGCGCCGCCATGACGATCTTCAGCGCGCCCCGGATGACCACCTCGGTGGTCGTGACGGAGGTGACGTCGAGGTGGGGGTGGTTGATCTGTACCCCGATGAAGATCGCTCCCGCGGCGACCGCGGCGGCACCGGTGGCGCGGGTGAGGGTGGTGGCGGTAACGGTCATGATCCTGCTCCTGTCGTGGGCTCGGGCGGGGTGCCCGTCGATGTCCACGACCGTAGGAAGCGGCCTGGTGACGACACATCACCATGTGATGTGACCGGGATGGTGAACGTGCGACCGCGTCCGGCGACGCAGGTCGGGTGACCGCACGGGTCAGAGGAGCCGGAGGTCGACGGCCCGCCGCACGGCGGCGGCGCGGGTGCTGACGTCGAGCTTGGTGAAGATGTGCTTGGTGTGGGTCCGCAGGGTGTTGATCGACACGAACAGGTGGTTCGCGATCTCGGGGCCGGTCAGCTCCGTCGCGAGCAGCCGGAGCACCTCCAGCTCCCGCTCACTGATTCCGTGATCGGGCGGCGCACCGAGGGTCGCGACACCTGGCGTGCCTCGCAGCCGGAGCAGCAGGTCCGGGGCCAATCGGCGCCGCTCGGCTTCGCGGAGAAGGTCTGCCATGGGCGGCCCCTCGTCGAGGAAGAGCCGCGCGTAACCCACCGGTACCCCCAGCTCCAGTGCTCGAAGAAGTGGGGTCATCGCCTGGTCCGGCTCCCCACGGGATCGGTGGGCCAGTGCCTCCAGGATCAGGATCTCGATGACGCTCCCTGCTCGGCCCGTGCCGTCGGCCGCCGCGAGGAGCCGGCTCAGCAGCTCCGTCACCTCGTCGGCCCGCCGTTGGACGATCAGAAGCCGGACGAGCGTCAACTGGTTGTACTCGGACAGGTACGACAGGTCGTGGGTCTCGACGCCGGTCCGGCGCGCCCAGTCCTGCGCGAGGTCGAGCCGGCCGCGAGCGATGTCGACCCGGGCTCGAAGCGCCGGGATCGGACGGATGTCGGGGAAGAACCCTGGGAGGTAGAGCGCCTCTGCCTGCTCGAGGAGGTCCGCCGCGGCAGCGAGATCACCTTCGGCGTGTCGTAGCTGGGCTGCGGCGACGTACCAGCGGTGCCGGTTCTCGGGAAGCGAGGCGGCCTCCCCCAGCTCACTGGCCGCTTGGAGTTGCTGCGCGGCAGCCTCCAGGTCGCCACGCTCGCGCAAGGGCTCGGAGAGTCCGGCGTGCAGGTCACCCGTCACCGGAAGCGCGACAACCGGTCGCCTCCGGGCCGCCTCCAGAGCACGTTCGTGGAGACGACGGGACTCGTCGGGGCGGCCTCGGGCCCACCACATCGCGCCGAGAGGGACGGTGCAGCCGAGCTCGTCGGCCAGGTTGCCCGCGGCGTGAAGGCTGCGCACCCCTTCGGTGAACGTCTCGACCGCGGCCTTCAGGTCACCCTTCGCCCAGAACGTCATGCCGAGGAACCCGAACCCGGCTCCCTTGGCGAGGTGGTCGTGGGGCCCGGCCAGCTCGAGGATGCGGCGGGCCTGTCGGGCGGTCCCTGGGACGTCCTGGCGGGCCTGGGCGACGGCGGCGCGGTACATGGCGATGGTCATGGGGAGTTGCCGGAGCTGGTCATCGGCGATCTGTGCGTCGACGGGTATCGACTCAAGGGTTGCTTCGGCGTCCTGCAGACGGGCGTCCGCGTCGTCGACGTCGCCATCGGTGAGCCGGCTCCAGGCGGCTATGACGTTGAGGACCGGTCGGGCCCGGACGACGTCGTCCGGCAGGGATCCCTGCCATTGTCGAATGGTTCGGCTCTGCCGCTGCCGGCTGGCCTCGGGCAGGGCCAGTTCGACGAGGCGCGCCGCGAGCTCGAAATCCAGCCCGCCGACGGCGTGCGCGATCGCCGGCTCGGGGCGCCCCTGAGCGGCATACCACCCCGCGGCAGCACGATGCAGGTGCTGCATCTTCTCGGGGTTCTCGGCGGCGAGTCGGGCACGCAGGGTGTCTGCGAAGAGGTGATGGTAGCGGTACCACGTCCGGGTGTCGTCGAGGGGGACGACGAACAGGTTGGCCCGTTCGAGGGCTTCCAGGGTCGCCTGTCCGTCGTCCCGACCGGTGAGCGCGTCGCACAGCGGGCCGTTCAGCTGACCGAGGATCGACGTGTCGAGGAGGAAGCCTCGGTCACGCTCGCCTCGGCCGTTGAGGACCTCCTCGACCAGGTAGTCGAGGACGAACCGGTGGCTGCCGGTGAAGCGCTCGATGAACTCGTCAGGGTCGTCCCGGCTGCGCAGCGACAGGGCCGCCAGCTGTAGCCCGGCCGCCCAGCCTTCCGTTCGACTCTCCAGCGCCTCGACGTGCCGGATGTCGAGCGCAAGGCCCATCAGGTCGTTGAGGAACGTCGTGGCCTCCAGCAGAGTGAACCGAAGATCCGCCGCGCGAAGCTCCACCAGCTCGCCGCGGGTCCGCAGCCGGGCCACCGGGAGCGCCGGGTCCGCGCGGGTGGTGACGGCGATGCTGACGTTCGGTGGCAGATGGTCGAGGAAGTAGGTCAGGGCCTCGTGGACCTCCGCGGAGTCGACGACGTGGTAGTCGTCGAGCGCCAGCACGGTCGTGCCGTCTAGGTTGTCGAGGTCGTTGATGAGGCTCCCGAGGACGACGTGCGGCGCCGCGCGGCTGTCGGAGTGCAGCAGCGCTGCCGCTTCCGCGCCGACGTCGGGCGCGGCGGTGCCGATTGTTGCCAGGACGTCGGCCAGGAAGCGCCGTGGGTCGCTGTCCTCGGCGTCGAGCGAGAGCCAGGCCACGCGTCGCGGCTCGGGGCCGCAGGCGGCCTGCCATTCGCCGAGCCACTGGGTCAGCAGTGTGGTCTTGCCGAAGCCGGCCGCCGCGCAGACCAGGATCAGGCGAGGGAGCGGGCCCGCTCCGAGAGGCAGCCGATCGACGAGGCGCGGGCGAGGGACCAGCTGCCGTCGCGGCGCCGGTGTGTGCCACTTGGTGCCCACGAGCGCCACCCGCTCAGGGTAGATCCGCTGCCGAGAAGGGCTCAATGGCGGAGGGTGCCGGCGCCGCCCCGCACGGGACAGCGCCGGCGTCAGGTCCGTGCTCAGTGAGGGTGGGTTCCGGTCCAGGGTCCTCGTCGATGCCTGTGTCGGACGCACGGGCGAGCATGCGCTCACCGGGCGGCCGAAGATGCTCAGCACCTCCGCGGGCCTATCGCCGTTGCTGCCGGACCAGTGCGGCACCCGGGTGTCGAACTCGGCCGCCTCCCCCACGCCGAGCACCAGATCCCTGTCGCCCAGGACGAGCCGCATCCGGCCCGACAGGACGTACAGCCATTCGAACCCGTCGTGCCGTCGCGGGTTCGGGGTCGTCCGGATCTTGGGTCGGTATCGTCTGGGTTCCACTCACTACCTCGGTGTGGGTCCCAGTGGGGCGGGTGGGGCTTGAACCCACGACCGGAGGATTATGAGGCCGCCGAAACCCGTTGCACTAGAACGCTTTCGACCACTTCGACCACGTTCTTCGTCACTTCGGTCGCCGCCAGCCTCCGCTGTAGGCACCAGTTCGCACCACGAGTGATTCCACGGATACCCCCGGCGCGGCGAGTCAGCCGACGGTTGACGGTCCCGACGGACCTCACGCTGCGTGACGTCACTCGGAGCGGGTAACCCGCCAGAGCAGGGGTCGCGCCGGGTCGAGTATCTACCGGGCCGGTGCCGGCAGCTCGAGGGCCTCGAAGTCGAGGCGCAGGTCCCCGACCACGGGGTGGTGGAAGTGCTTGGTCCTGGTCTGGTGCAGACGGACGTCGTGCGCGGCCCACCGCTGTCGGGAGCGTTCGCTGCGGGTGCACAGTTCCCCGACGAGGTCGATCAGGGCCTTGTCGTAGGGGTCGCGGCCGGCCTCGGTGCGTAGT
Source organism: uncultured Actinomycetota bacterium (assembly GCA_963750565.1). Classification (GTDB taxonomy): domain Bacteria; phylum Actinomycetota; class Actinomycetes; order Actinomycetales; family Kineosporiaceae; genus R-H-3. The sequence continues at coordinate 377,027 of CAVVRA010000009.1, forward strand.
GCGACGGCGTCGTCGGCGGCGCGTTCCCAGTCGACCCAGAAGTCCTGGGCGTGCGGGTCGAGGAAGGTGAACCGGGCGTGGCTGACCGGTTGCCCTGAGAGGCGGGTGGGGCTGGTCCACACGGGGGCGAACAACGCCTGCCCGAGCGCGTTGGCGGCGACGGTTTCCAGGCGGGCGTTGTTGACGATGACGGGGACGGCGTCCATGAGGTCGATCAGGCGTTGGACGCTTGGGCGGACCCGAGCGGCGGCCGGCTTACGGCGGGTTCTGCGGGCGGGCCCGGCGGCTCGGGCGAGGGCGAGCAGGTGGGCGCGTTCGGCGTCGTCGAGGTGCAGGGCGCGGGCCAGGGCGTCCAAGACGCTGTCGGAGACACCGGCGAGGTCGCCGCGCTCGAGCTGGGCGTAGTACTCCACGCGGACCCCGGTGAGGTCGGCGACCTCGCTGCGGCGCAGGCCCGGGACCCGCCGGGTGCGGTTGAACGCGCTCAGTCCGGCCTGCTCGGGGGTGACCTTCGCACGCCGGGAGGTGAGGAAGGCCTTCACCTCGGCTCGGTTGTCCACACCAGCCAGGTTGGGCGCGATGCACACAGCGCGGGGTGGGCTGTCAGCACACCTGTCAGCAGTGACTCCCTCCATCCTTCTGGAGCATGTTGCATGGACTGTGCCGTCTCGGGACCGGGGCGGACATGACCTGCGCGGGCGCGACCACCGCGGCCCGTACCGCTCTGAAAGGAATGACCGATGGCTGAGGCGACTGCCGGCGACAACGGGACGGTCTGGCTGGTGACCGGAGCAGGACGCGGTCTGGGCGTCGACATCGTCCGTGCGGCCCTGGCCGCCGGGCATCGTGTCGTCGCGACCGGCCGCGACCCGGAACGGGTCGAGGCAGCCATCGGCGCGCACGACAACCTGCTGGCGGTGCCGCTGGACATCACCTCCGCCGACGCCGCCGAGGCCGCTGTCGAGGCCGCGGTGGACCGCTTCGGGCGCATCGACGTGCTGGTGAACAACGCCGGCAACTTCTACGCCGGATACTTCGAGACCATCAGCCCCGCGCAGTTCCGGGCCCAGATGGAGACCAACTTCTTCGGTCCGCTCACGGTGACCCGCGCGGTGCTGCCGGCCATGCGGCGGCAGCGTTCGGGGCAAGTCATCACCATCACGTCTGCTGCCGGGCTGATGGGTCAGGAGTTCTGCGCGGCCTACGCCGCGTCGAAGTTCGCCCTCGAAGGGTGGATGGAGTCGCTGCGCTTCGACGTCGCCCCCTTCGGCATCTCCACCATGGCCGTGGAACCCGGGTTCTTCCGCACCGAGCTGCTGGTCGAGGGGTCCTCGACCATCTGGCCTGAGCTGGACGTCGACGACTACGCGCAACGCACCGAGCAGACCATCCAAGCGTGGCGGGGCATGAACGGCCAACAGGGCGGAGACCCGGCCAAGCTCGCCCACGCGCTGGTCACCCTCTCCGACTCCGGCGACCTGCCGCTGCGGTTCGTCGCCGGCGCCGACGTCATGGCCGGGGTCGAGCAGAACCTAGCCACGATCCAGGCGCAGGTCGACGCCCACCGGGAACTATCCGCATCACTGGCCTACGACGCCTGAACCTGGCTCGTTGGATCGACGCCCGGTCCCGACGCGGCTTGGTTCCCCCGGGCAGGATGTTTCATGCTGCAGTCGACGCAGAGTGACCTCGCTTGGTCACACGGGCTCTACGGCGACCGTAGCGAGCTGCCGTCGTTGGTCTGCACGTGGAGACTGTCGCCCGCGTCGGCGATGGCCGCGAGGCCGGTGGTCACCGCGCCGAGCCTGATCAGTCCGGGTAGCGGCACGGTCTGGCCGAGGTCGTCGTAGACGATGGCGATGTCGCCGATGGGCGGCCAGTAGTAGATCGCGGCCTCGGCGGGGTCGGTCGAGGTGGCGGCGTTTCGAGCGTCGAGCCTGTGCGGCAGCCGCGCGATCTTGCTCTGCCCCATCGTGTCTCGCAGGGTCAGTCGCAGTGGGAGCATCGCGGCGAGCTGTCGCGCTGCGGGGGTGTCGTCGAGGGTTGCGATGGCCACGTCGTCACCGACGTGGAGCAGGACGCTGGTGGGACCCGCGGGCAGGTCTGGTGTCGTGGCCGTCGATGCCGGAGTCGTTCGGGCCAGGGCGGCGGTGCCCGATGGAGCGCACCCTGTGAGCAGCGGGGCCGCGGCGCAGGCGACGAGAAGCATGATCGTGCGCAGGCCGAGGGGCGGCGTGAATGGGCTCATACATTCATGAGACAGGCGATGGCTCAGCGGTGGGAGTCAACGTTGTTGGGTGTACTGACAGTGCATCGCTCGTCGCATGCCAGCGGTCGTACCGTCGTGACATGGACAACCGTGTCGAAGTCCGTGAGTTCCTGACCTCGCGACGTGCCCGCATCACCGCGGAGCAGGCCGATCTGCCCCGCTCCGGGCAGCGCCGCGTTCCCGGCCTGCGCCGCAGCGAGGTCGCGGCGCTGGCGGGTGTGAGCGTGGAGTACTACGCCAAGCTGGAGCGCGGGTCGCTGGGCGGGGTGTCGGCCGGTGTCCTGGACGCGATCGCCCGGGCGTTGCAGCTGGACGAGGCAGAGCGCAGCCACCTGTTCCGGCTCGCGCAGGCCGCCGACGGGACCGCGGCGGCGATGCGGTCCAAGGGGCGTGCGGTAAAGCCGCCGGCGACACGGGGGAGTCTGCAGTGGACGCTGGACGCGATCACGGCGGGGCCGGCGGTGGTCGGGAACCTGCGCTCGGACCTGGTGGCGGCGAACGCGTTGGGCCGGGCCCTGTACTCGGACATGTACGCGGGCGCGTCGGGGGCCAGAGGCAGGACACCGAACTGGGCGCGGTTCGCGTTCCTCGACGAGGCGGCGCACCGGTTCTACCCGGACTGGGAGCTGGCCGCGGACATCACGGCGGCGAACCTGCGGACGGCGGCGGGGGTGGACCCGTACGACAAGGGCCTGCACGACCTGGTCGGTGAGCTCTCGACGCTGAGCGAGGAGTTCCGGCGCCGGTGGGGCCGGCACGACGTCCGTACGCACGGGACGGGCACCAAGCACTTCCACCACCCGGTCGTCGGGGATCTCGTGCTGGCCTACGAGAGCCTGGACCTCCGCTCGGAGCCGGGCCTCGCGATGACGATCTACACCGCTGAACCGGGGTCGCACTCGGCGCAGAACCTGGCACTGCTCGCGTCGTGGTCGGCACCAGTCACGGAGCGGGCGACCGCCGAACCTGCGTGAGCCTGTGCGGGTCGGCGGGTCGGCGGGTCGGCGGGACTCGGGGTGCGGGCGGGCGGTGGGACTCAGGCCGGGTCCAGCGCTCCTGTGGAGGAGGACGCGGCTGTGACGAACAGCGGCCGTACCCCGCGCGCGCCGGCCGAGCCACCAGGCGAGGTTCAGCACGGCGCCGGCTCCGGTGACGGCAGCCGCGATCACGGTTCCGGCATCGACGACGAGCACCGCCCAGGTGAACCAGAGGGCTTGGTTGACCACGGCGAGCAGCAGGAACGCTGGTGATACCCCGACGACACTTGGGGCACGGACGAGCGCGAGGGTCTGCCCGGCGTTGGCGACGACTGCCGGGACGACGGCGATCGCACCGTAGGCGGCGGTGCCGAGCGTGCGGTCCACCACGATCATCGCCGCGGCCGCGAGAACCCCGGGCAGAGCCGACCGCAGCGGGGACAGGCCCATGCGGCGGGACATCAGCAGAAGGATCGGCACGGTGGAGCACAGGCTGAGCGCGCTGGTGAGCACCTGCGGTGCCTGGTCGATCCGGAGTCCTTGCTGGGTCACAGGCAAGGTTGACGGCGAGCCACGCCTGCCAGGTGGGCAGGGACATGCCCTCGACGCTGCGGGTGCGGACCAGCCGGACGACCTGCGGCAGCCCGAGGACGGTTCCGGTGCCGGTGGCCACCCACCCGACGATCTCGATGGTGGTCATCGTCATGGCTCAGAGCGCGAACGTCGATGGGCCGGCGGGAGCGCCGTGGCGGGCGCCGTCGAGGGCCTGGAAGACGACCGGGACGGGGCTGTCGACCTCGACGCGGCCGGCGGGGGTGTCGACGTCGACCCGCACCAGGCCGTGCGGGGTGGGGACGGCGCCGCTGACCCGGGCCAGCTCCCCGGGGCGGGGTGCGACCTGGACGGCGGCGTAGCCGGGTTCGGCGGGCGTGACCCCCAGGACGTACCAGACCAGGTCCTTGGTCGGGGTGGCGCTCCACGCGTGGACCGGGGTTCCCCAGCCCCAGCACTCCCCGAAGGTGTCGTAGCCGTCGTGGAGGAACACACTCCAGTCGCGCAGCAGATCGGGCAGCAGGTGGGCTTGTCCGGCGGCGGCGATCGCGTCGTGGACGACGTAGCTGAAGAACGGCTGGGCGCGAACGATCTCGCGGTCGGCGTCCCAGTCGACCCGGTAGATCCCCCGCGACTGCTCGACGATCTTGTCCATGTCGTAGCCGCCGTCGGCGCCCCCGATCCAGGACCGGACGACGAGCCTTCCCGGGTCGGTGATCGTCTCGGTGATCCGCGCCCACCGGTCCTGCGGTGCCAGGCCGGAGACGATCGCGACGGCGCCGGTGTGCTGGGACATCGCCGGCATCGGCGTGCCGTCGACGACGTGGTCGACATAGCTGCCGCGGACGTCGTCCCAGAAGTCCTCGAACCCGGCCCGAGCCCGTTCGTGGTGCGCCCGGGCCCAGGCGGCGGACCCGGTGTTCCCGAGCCGCTCGCACAGGTCGGCGTACTCCGCCAGGCCGCGGGCCCACAGACCGGTGGTCAGCGCGGATCGTTGGCCGGTGAACACACTGGACCAGTCGACGAGGTTCCACTCCGGGACCTCCGACAGGGTGCCGTGCTCGTCGATGTACGGCTCGAACCAGCGCAGCACCCGCTCGGCCACCGGCAGCAACGCGAGGGTCGCCTCGTGGTCACCGTCGTGGCGGTACTGGAGCCAGACGCCATGCAGCCAGTGCAGCGCCCAGTCCGGGATCGTGTACCCGCCGTGGTGCTCGATCTCCCCGACCACCGTCATCGGCAGCATCCCGTCCGGGCGCGGGGACGCCCCGAGGATCAGGTAGTTGCGGGCCAGGCGCCAGTCGTCGTTCGCGACCAGGTGGACCATCTGATGCACCACCCCGTCCCCGACCCAGGCCCGCTGCTCGCGGGTCGGGCAGTCGGTGAACGCGTCGAACGAGTTCAGCTGCGTGGTCCGGACCCCGGCCCGGTACAGCCGGTCCAGCTCCGGGTCGCTGCTGGCGAAGAACGCCTCCCCGACGAACGGGTACCCACGCTGCTGGACCGCGACCCGGCGCAGGACGACGGCGCCGTCGCCGGGCGGGACGAGGACCGCGATCCGGCGCAACCCACTGATCTCCAGGCCCCGGAAGACCTCCGCCTCACCGTTGCGGCTGCCGCGGGTGGTGTAGCTCGCGCCCGCGCGCGGAGCGGACGCGACCGGCCCGGCCGCCGGGTCGTAGTCCGCGCCCTCCTGGCACCACAGGTCGACCCGTACCCGCGGTGGGGCGTCGACCTCCAGCTCGATGTGCCCGGCTACGATCCGGCCGAAGTCGACCGTGACCACACTGGCCGTCCCCGGCTCACGCGCCACCGTGACCGGGAACTCCACGGCTCTGCTCGGGCCGGTGGTGCGCCACTGCGCGGCGAGCCGTTGCGACGGGCTGTCCGGCAAGTCGGCCACCGCGGGGCCGGACTGCACCAGCATCGCGACCGGCTCGACGACGTCCCCGACCAGGTGCGCGGTCCCGCGCGGCAGCATCGCACCGTAGGGGTCGACCGGCGGCCGCGACTGCGCGCCGCCGCCGTCGTGGCTGACGGCCAGCACCGCCGCCTGCGCCCACCCGGAGTCATCGAAGCCGGGCTCAACCCACGCCGGGTCCAGCTCGCGAGCGTCCAAGATCTCCACCGGCACCCCGTCCAGGGCGTTCCCGGCGTCCAGAGAACGCCACGCCCTCGAGCGCTGCACCCGCCACGAGGCGTCGGTGACCAACCAGCCGGCGCCCTTGATGCCATCTGCGGCTCCTGCGTCGTGGCCTCCGAGGCGGGCCTCGAGGACGAGCTGGGCGTCGCGGCCCATGACACCGCTGGCCGCGGCCGGCTGCCAGAACGAGTTCGCGTGCCCGTAGTAGGTCACCAGGACGGCGACGACGTTGCTGCCCGGGCGCAGCAGCCCGGCGACGTCGTACTCGTCGTACCGCAAGCGGCGCGGCTGGGACCGCGCCGGCCCCCGCCCGACCTCGATCCCGTTGAACCACAGCACGTACCGGGCGTCCGCTGACACCCGCAACGGCACCCGCTCGCCGGGCGCGGTCGCGAGGTCGAACGTCCGGCGGAACTGCACCCGGGAGAACCCCGCCGGCGGCAGCTCGCCGCCGACGCTGGCAGCGTCGACCTCGAAGTCCGGGACACCCGCGGCGATCCAGTGGCCGTGCCACCGGCCGCGCGGGAACACTTCGGCAGACCTGTCGGCGGAGACACCGGCGGCGCTGTCGGCGGGGCTGTCATGCAACATCGCGTGCTCCTCGGGAGTCGATACGAGGCCTCGGACGATCAGGGGCGCAGCAGGACCTTGATCGCCTGCCGGGAATCCATCGCCCGGTAGCCGGCCGCGGCGTCCTGCAACGGCAGCTCGAGGTCGAAGACCTTGCCGGGCTGGATCTTCCCGGTCCAGATCCGGTCGATCAGGTCCGGCAAGAACCGCCGGACCGGGGCCGGGCCGCCGTGGACGTGCACGAGGGAGAAGAACAGCTCCATGCCGTCCAGCGCCACGTCGTGCGTCACCCCGACGAAGCCCATGTGCCCGCCACGGCGGGTGGACCGGATCGCCTGCACCATCGACTCCTGGGTGCCGACAGCCTCGATGACCGAGTGCGCGCCCAGCCCGCCGGTCAGCTCCTTGACCCGCTCCACACCCTCGTCCCCGCGCGCGGTGACGATGTCGGTGGCACCGAACTCCAGCGCAAGCTTCTGCCGGTCCTCGTGCCGGCTCATCGCGATGATCCGCTCGGCGCCCAGCTCGCGGGCCGCGAGCACTCCCAGCAGCCCGACCGCGCCGTCCCCGACCACCGCGACCGTCTTGCCCGGCCCGACCTCGGCCGCGACCGCGGCGAACCACCCCGTGCCCAGCACGTCCGAGGCCGCCAGCAGGTGCGGCACCAGCGCCTCGTCCGGCATGCCCGGCGTCGCGACCAGCGTCCCGTCAGCCAGCGGCACCCGCATGAGCTCCGCCTGCGCGCCGTCCGGGCAGGCCGCCTCCCGGCGCACGCACCCGGACTGGTAGCCCGACCGGCAGATCTCGCACGTGTTGTCCGACGCGAAGAAGCTCCCCACGACGAACTGACCCGGCCGCACCGACGACACCGCCGAACCCACCTGCTCCACGACCCCGACATACTCGTGGCCCATCCGCCGCGGCCCGTCCAACGCCTCGATCCCCCGGTAGGCCCACAGGTCAGACCCGCAGATGCACGACGCCGTCAGCCGGATCACCGCATCAGTCGGCTCCACGATCGTCGGCTCGGGCAGGTCCTCGACGTGCACCTCACCAGGCGCCGTCATCACTGCAACCTTCATGAGAATCCGGATCCTCTCGCGCTCGACATCCCGGGACCGCCGCGACGCCCATGCGGCCGCCGCCTCGGTCCCTGGGCTCTCTCGACCTCCGAGTCAACCCCCTGTCCCGGCCGTGAAGAAGTCACCGACGAGGAGTGCACTGTCAGTACACCTTCGGCGCCGACCACGGATGCAGAGCTGGGGCCCTGAGGCGGGCCAGCCTAGAGCTCTCGAGCCGCGACGCCCTGGGGGTGAACCGTTCTGCGCGGCGGCCGTCCGTGCAGCCCGTCCGCCGGACTCAGCAGCGATGAGTCTGCCGGTGACCCCGCGTCCACACTGGTAGAACCGTTCCATCCGATTCGAGCCGGGAAGGCATCTTGAGACTTCTTCTCACGTCCGCGGGCGTCAAGAACGTCAGTATCCGCAACGCCTTGGTCGACCTCCTGGGCAAGCCGATTGCGGACTCGAGCGCGCTGTGCATCCCCACCGCGGCGTACGGCCACCCCATGGTGGGCCCCGGTGTCGGGCCTTGGAAGTTCATCAGTGGCGCGTCCGAGCTTCCGATGGTCGACCTGGGCTGGAAGTCCGTCGGCGTGCTGGAGCTCACCGCCCTGCCTAGCATCGACGAGGAGCGCTGGGTGGCCCTGGTCCGGGAGACAGACGTCCTGCTGGTGGCCGGCGGCGACGCCCTCTACCTGTGCCACTGGATGCGGCAGTCCGGGCTGGCGGACCTGCTTGCGTCGCTGGACGAAACGGTCTGGGTGGGACTAAGCGCCGGGAGCATGGTGATGACCCCCCGGGTCGGCCAGGAGTTCGTCCAGTGGACACCGCCGACCGGTGACGACAGCACGTTGGGCATCGTCGACTTCTCGATCTGTCCGCACCTTGCTCCGGACGGCATGCCGGGTAACTCCATGGCCGCGGCGCAGGAATGGGCGGCCGGCATCTCGGGGCCGGCGTACGCCATCGACGACGAGACCGCCATCGAGGTGGTCGAGGGCACGGTCAGGATCGTGTCGGAAGGGCAGTGGAGACACTTCCCCTCCTAGCCACCAACCCCCGGCCGTGAGAGGGCGAGGCGATCCTGACGGCGGCGTGTGCACCACGGCACGGGCGCAACGATCGCGCCGCCAACGCGAACGGGCCTGGCTCCACGACCACCCACCTGGTCCTGGCAGTGACGGCCGGGGCCGGCGTCGGCCTTCTGGGTGGCCTGATCGGCCTCGGCGGCGCCGAGTTCCGGCTCCCCCTGCTCATCGGACTGTTCGAGTTCGCGGCACTGCACGCGGTCATCCGGAACAAGGCCATGAGCCTGGTCGTCGTCCTCGTCGCCGTTCCGGGGTCGCCGCCAACCTCCTCTCAGGCAGCCTCGCCGGCGCCTGGGCAGGAGCGACCTGGGTGACAAAGATGCGCTCCACGACGCCTTCCCGAGTTCTGGCCGGACTGCTGCTCCTCATCGCCACCACCCTCGTCGCGACCCACCTCTCGGTGATCCCGACCGCCGACCTCGCCCGACCGGTCCAAGTCATTGCCGGCGTCGTGGCCGGCTTCGGGATCGGATCGTCGCCGCCCTGATGGGAGTGGCCGGCGGCGAACTGCTCATCCCGACGATCGTTCTGCTGTTCGGACAAGACATCAACCTCGCAGGCAGCCTCTCCCTCGCCGTATCCCTGCCCACGATGCTGGTCGCCTTCGCCCGCTACTCCCGGGACTCCAGCTTCGTCGTGCTCCGCGAGAACCTGAGATTCGTGACGGCGATGCCGCCGGGTCGATCGCCGGAACACTGGCCGGCGGCCTACTGCTCGGACGCGTCCCGACCGGGATCCTCATCCCCAGCCTGGCCGCACTCCTCGTCCTCTCGGCCATCAAGGTGTGGCAGCACCGCTGACCCGCCTCGCGGCCGCCCACACCTCCGTGAACGACTCCTGTCCACACGGACCTCGGACTCCCCCAAGCTCACGCCCTGTGACCGCAGTGGGGGCGATGGAAGCCACCTCGGCTTCCACCGCCCCCGAGACTGCGTCGACGCGTGGGGCAGGTGGGACTTGAACCCACGGCTTGAGGATTATGAGTCCGCCGAAACCCGTTGCACTAGAACGCTTCGACCACTTCGACCACGTTCCTCGTCACTCCGGTCGCCGCCAGCCTCACCGGCCGGCGTGGTTTCGCACCACGACCGGATCCACGACGGAGGGGCACAGCCGGGGCGCGGCGTCGAGGAGGGTCCCGGCTGGCCGGTCACGCTGCGCGACGGCGAGCCGGGTTTACTCAGCCAGGCGACGCGGCCCCTGGTCCGCCGAGCGGAACACGGCAAGAGGTTTGCGGATGAGCCCCTCCTCGTCCTGCGGCGTCGGCCAAGACCAGGCGTCGGAGCCCTTCATGACTCGGACGACACTCTCGTCGTCCCCCGAGCCGTAGATCCCCTCGCAGTCGCACAGGGTCCAGAAGCCAGGCAGCGTGTGGCCCTTGCCGTACATGCGGTAGCGCACGCGGTCAGGACCCAGTGGATGCACCCACCCCACGGTCGTGTTTGAGCAGAAGGCGCACGACGGGTCTCGTCCTGGGTCGTCGGCAGGCCGCCGGCCCCAGGACGAGGTGGGTGCACGGTCACTCAGGCGCCGCCCGTCACGCGACGATGGTCGTTGCGTCGACCCGGACCACGAGGTTGGCGTCCAGTGCCCGCGCAAGTCGCTGCAGCACCGGCAGGGTCGGGATCGTGCCGCCGGCCTCGAACCGGGCCACTGCCGGCTGGGTCATCCCGGCCTCCCGCGCCAGCCGGGTCTGGCTCCACCCCTTGCCCTCACGCAGCGCCCGCACGGCCGCGCCGAGCTCGAACGCCAGCCGGGCCGCCTCGTACGCATCCTGCGCACCCGGCTCGGCCATCCGCGACTCACGGATCTCGTCCCAGGACGTCCGCTCAGTCATATCTGTCACCGCCTCGCTCACCCGCCCGACCCAATCCCGCCGTCATCCTGACCGTCACTGCCTTCGTCGACCGTGTGCTCCTCCGCGACGCACCGGGCCAGTGCCCGCCGTGCCCGCTCGACCTCGCGGTCCTCCCGCATCCACGTCTTGGAGAACACCGTCAACAACACGATCCGCCGACCCGGAGCGATCCAGTACGTCACCCGCACCGCCGCCCGCTCCAGATGGAACCGCAGCTCCCGCAGCTTCCCGTCCACCTGCCGCGTGTACGGCTCCCCCAGCAACGGCCCCTGCTCAGCAAGCAGGTCGACGTAGAACGCCACCGTGGCGAACCGCGCCGTCGGCAGCCCGGACAACCAGTCCCGGACCTCCGGCTCCAACTCGACCGTACCCCACGCCATACCACGAATGCTATAGCCAACGCGGGTGCCGCCGGCGCACGAACTGCCGACCGCAGGCACATCCGAGCCACTCACAGAGCCAGCGAGACACGCACCCACGAGGCGACAGCACGCACCAGACGTGGACGCTCCGTGACGACACTCGAGGGCGATGGAAGCCGTCTGGCCTCCATCGCCCCCGAACCAGCGTCAACTCGTGGGGCGGGTGGGGCTTGAACCCACGACCGGAGGATTATGAGTCCCCTGCTCTGACCGGCTGAGCTACCGCCCCGAGGCGCAGCAGCCGGTGGGCCGCAGCGCCTCGTCAGCCTACGACGTCGGCCGCCGAGACGCGGAGCGGGCTACGTGGCGAGGAGCTCGGGACGGCGGGCGATGCCGAGCACGGTGAGGGCGAGAGCACCGACGGCGTCGAGGAGGGTGCGGTCCGCGGCCTCGGAGACGCAGTGGGCGGCGAACTCGTGGGTGTGGTTCACGGCGGGCCAGGAGTGGATCGCCATGTCGGCATGGAGGCCGGGGACGGCCTGGCTCACGTCGCCGAAGTCCGTCGAGCCGCCGAACGAGCTGCCGGCCGGGTCCGCGGTGAAGGGACGGCCGAGGGCAGCGCACGCGGCGGTGAACGTCGCGACGAGACCGGCGTGCGGCAGCAGCGGCAGATACGGGTTGCCGACCTCCTTGATCTCGACGCTGGTTCCGGTCGCGACGGCGGAACCCTCGAGGCAGGCCCGCACCCGCGCCCGCAGGTCCTCGAGGTCGGCAACGGTCCGGGCGCGCAGGTAGTACATCGCCTCGGTCCGCTCCGGGACGACGTTCGGGGCATCCCCGCCGTGGCTGATGATCCCGTGCACCTGTTGCCACGGCCGCATGTGCTGGCGGAGCATCGCGACCGCCTGGTACCCCGCGACGACACCGTCGAGCGCGTTGACTCCGCGCTCCGGGGCGGCGCTCGCGTGCGACGCCCGGCCGCGGTAGGCGACCGTCCACTCCTCGATGGCGAGGCTCTCCGGGCCGTAGTCGTCCCACGGCGTCGGGTGCATCATGACCGCCGCGTCGACGCCCTCGAACGCCCCCGCGCGCAGCAGGTCGACCTTGCCGCCGCCGACCTCCTCGGCCGGGGTGCCGAGCACCGTGACCCGCACGCCGGCGTCGGCCGCGAGCGGCGCCAGCACGAGCCCCGCGCCGACCGCGGCCGCCACGATGACGTTGTGCCCGCACGCGTGCCCGACCACGGGCAGCGCGTCGTACTCGGCACACACGACGACATGCCGCTCCCCCGCCCCTGCCCGGGCCGCGAACGCCGTCCCGAGCCCGTACGTGCCGCGCTCGACGGCGAGCCCGCCCGCCTCGAGGAGCACCGCGCACCGGGTCGCTGCACGCTGTTCGGCGTACGCGAGCTCGGGGTCGGCGTTCACAGCGTGGGAGAGCGCGAGCACCTCCTCCCGCCAGCGCTCCACGCCGGTCCGGACGGCGTCGACGTCGACGTCGGTGAACGGCGGGGGGACGGCGGGCGGCGGGCTGCTCGGTTCGGTCACCCGGCGATCCTCGCATCGCCGGCGGCGTCAGAGCGGGGCCCGGCCCGGGCCGGCGCGGGCCGCCCGGGTGCGCGAGGACCCCCCGCGACCGTCGCCTGCGCCGCCACGGTCACACCCGCGCCGCCGCCGGCGGACCTCGGGCGGGCTGCTCGCGGCGTCGGCCGGTCAGGACATGGTCAGGACACGTCGCGCCGAAACGCCCTCATCGTCCCGAGCACGAGCGGGACGACGACCCACACGAGGGCCGACGTCGCGACCTGCGGCCAGTGCCCGGCGACGTCGAAGTCCGACAGCCGGCCGAACGCCTGGAACACGTCCAGCCATTCGGCGTCGTCCCTCAGCGCGGCCCGGCCCGCGACCTGCCACAGGACCGGCGCAACGAAGAACACCGCGATCGCCACCGCGGTCTGGGCGATGAGCGCCCCGAAGGCAGCACCCATGACGACGTTCAGCGAGCTCGCGACGAGCGACCCGCCGACGACCCCCCACGCGTCGCCCCATACCGGCGTGACGTCGTGCACGGAAGCGGCGACGAGCAGCGCGAGCGACGCGACTCCGGCGGCGAAGGCCATGACGACGAGACCGAGGCCGAGCGCCACGACGATCTTGGCAGCGAGCACCCGGCCGCGGCGCGGCACGAGCGTGAACGTCGTGAGCGCCGTCCGCTGCGTCCACTCGCTCGTCATCGCGAGGATCCCGAGGATCGGGAGGACGAGGACGACGCCACCCCGTGCGGTGGACACCCACAGCGCGAAGTCGGGCACCCCGGCGTCGAGATGGGTCAGCTGCCAGCCGACCGGGGCGACGGTGAGCAGGAACGCGACGGCGAGGAGCACCGCGCCGGCCCGGGTGTCGAGGCTCTTGCGCAGCTCGACACGGACGATGCGGTCGAACGAGATCCGGGGCGGGACGGGCAGCTCCCGGCCGGGGTCACGGGCGGGGACGGCGGTGGTGGCGGTCATGCCGGTGCCTCCTCGGCGTGGCGGGTCAGGGAGAAGAACAGGTCCTCGAGCCGGCCGCCGTCCGCGACGCGCAGCTCGGTGACGACGACGCCGGCCTCGGCAGCCACCCGGCCGACCGTGTCCGGGTCGGCGTCGACCCGCAGCGCCCCGCCGTCGCTGTGGGTGGTGGTCAGACCGGCCCGGCTGACAGCGGCGGCGAGCGCCGCCGGGTCCGTGGCCCGGACGACGACGCCGGAGCCGGCGAGCAGGTCGGCGAGCGCGCCGTCGGCGACGAGCCGGCCGCCACCGATGACGACGAGCTGGTCGACCGTCGCCTCGACCTCGTGGAGGAGGTGGCTCGACAGGAGCACGGTGCCACCGCCGGCGGCGAACTCCTGGACGAGCTCGCGCATCCAGCGGATGCCCTCCGGGTCCAGGCCGTTCGCCGGTTCGTCGAGGACGAGCGCGACCGGGTCGCCGAGCAGCGCCGTCGCGATCCCGAGCCGTTGCCGCATGCCGAGGGAGTAACCGCGGACCCGGCGTCCGGCGGCGCCGGCGAGGCCGACCCGCTCGAGCATGTCGTCGGCCCGCTGCGCGGCGACGCCGAGCAGGGACGCCGCGAGCCGCACGGTCTCCCGGCCGGTCCGGCCCGCGTGCTGGGCCGAGGCGTCGAGCATGACGCCGACGACCCGGCCCGGGTTCGGCAGGTCCACGTAGCGGACGCCGTCGACGGTCGCGGTCCCCGCCGTCGGCGGGGTGAGGCCGGTGAGCATCCGCAACGTCGTCGACTTTCCCGCCCCGTTCGGGCCGAGGAAGCCGGTCACGGTCCCCGGCCGGCAGGTGAAGGTCACGGCGTCGACGGCAGGGGCACCGCGGCCGTAGCGCTTGGTGAGGGAGTCGATGCTGAGCATGCCTCCACCCTCGCCGCGGCGGCGCCGCCGCCGCGTCGGCCGCACGGCGAGGGCCGGGGCACCTTTCGTCGCGCCCGCGCCGGCCCGCGCGCGACGTTCGTCGAACCCGGACGTCGGACCGGTCCGCCTTTCGTCGGACGTGCCCCGTGGGTCGGGCTGCCTACCCTGACCCCGTGCCGTCGTCCGGGTCCGTCCGCGCGTGGGCCGCGAGACCGGGCGTCCGGGCCCGTGCCAGCGACCTGACGTACGCGGTGCTCGGCACGGTGGTCACCGTGACCGCCACCGTCGAGGCGGAACGAGTCCACGGCGCGGCCCGCGCGCTCGGCGTCGCCGTTCTCGGCGTCACGGCGGTAGCCGCGCTCGTCCTGCTGCGCCGGACGCGGCCGATGCTCGTCATGCTCGCCGCCGTGCCGTGCGCGGTCGTCGGCGGTTCCCTCGAGGCCGTCCTGCCGCTCGCGCTGTTCGCCTTCGCCGTCCGCCGACGGGACCGCCGGCTGGCCGTCGCGGCGACCCTGACCTGGGCGACGTTCATCGCCGCGGGTCCACTCAACGCCGAGACCAACTGGGCGAGCGGTGCGATCTCCGGCGCGATCCTCGTCGCGCTCGCGGTCACGTCGGGGGCGTTCCTCGGCGCCCGCCGTGACCTCGTCGCCTCGCTGCGGGAGCGGGCCGAGCAGGCCGAGGCGACGGCGCTCCTGCTGCAGCGCCAGGCCCGGCTCGCCGAGCGGACCCGGATCGCCCGCGAGATGCACGACGTCGTCGCGCACCGGATCAGTCTCGTCGACTCCATGCGGGCGCGCTCGAGGTGAACCCGGAGGCCGGGCCCGAGCAGGTCGAGAAGGTCGCCTCGCTCATAGGGTCGACGGCGCGACAGGCGCTCGACGACCTGCGTGGCGTCCTCGGCGTCCTGCGGTCGGACGCCGAGACCGGTGCGGCCGCGGACCCGCCCGCCGAGCTCGCCCCGCAGCCCCGCCTCGACGACCTTCCCCGGCTCGTCGAGGCGTCGGTCGCCGCGGGCGTCCCGGTGACCTTCGAGGACCGGCGACCGCCGACTCCGGACGACGGCGACGACGGCGGCGACGGCACGGACGGCCGGGGCGATGACGTCGGCCGGGGCGACGAGCTCGTCGGCCGTACCGTCTACCGGGTGGTCCAGGAGGCGCTGACGAACGTCCACAAGCACGCCGGGCACGCCGCGACCCGCGTCGTGCTCGAGGGCGGCGACGACGCACCCTTGCGCGTCGAGATCGCGAACGTCCGGCCCGTCGCGGCATCCGCGCTCGTCCCGGGCGCCGGGGCCGGCCTCGTCGGCCTGCGGGAGCGGGTCGCGCTCGCCGGCGGCCGCTTCGACGCGGGACCGTCCGCGGACGGTGGCTGGCGGGTCCTGGCGGAGTTCCCGTGTCGGACCTGGTGAACGAGCCCGGTCGCCGGGTCCGCGTCCTGCTCGTCGACGACGACCCGCTCGTCCGCGCGGGCCTGTCGATGATCCTCGGCAGCGCCGCCGACCTCGACGTCGTCGGCGAGGCCGCGGACGGCGCGGGCGCGGTCGCCGCGGTCCGCGCGCACCGGCCGGACGTCGTCCTCATGGACGTCCGGATGCCGCGCGTCGACGGGCTCGCCGCGACCGCAGCGGTGACCGCGCTCGAGAACCCTCCGCGGGTCGTCGTCCTCACCACGTTCGGCCTCGACGAGTACGTGTTCCGCGCACTCGAGGCCGGCGCGAGCGGGTTCCTCCTCAAGGACACCCCGCCGCGGACCCTCGTCGACGCCGTCCGGGTCGTCGCGCGCGGCGAGGCGATGCTCAGCCCGTCGGTGACCCGTGCCCTCGTCGAACGGTTCGCCGCAACCGCGCACGAGGGCCGCCGGGCCGCCGCGCTCACCCGGCTCGAGCCGCTGACCGAGCGGGAGCGGGACGTGCTCGTCGCCGTCGGGCACGGCCTGTCGAACGCCGAGATCGGCCGGTCGCTGTTCATGAGCGAGGCGACGGTGAAGACCCATGTGTCCCGGTTGCTGCTCAAGCTCGGCTGTGCGAACCGGGTCCAGGTCGCGATCGTCGCGCACGACGCCGGCCTGCTGGAGGACCGCTGAGTCCCATGGGCGGGAGCTCGGTACCCTTCGGGGAGAACGGGTCTCGGCGTCGGGTCAGGCGGTCGGTGTGCGCTCGGCGACGTCCCGGACGGCGGCGGCGACGGCCGGCGCGACGGCCGGGTCGAAGACGCTCGGCACGATGTAGCTCGGGTTGAGCTCGTCGGGCTTGACGACGTCGGCGATGGCGGTGGCCGCGGCGACGAGCATGTCGTCGGTGATGATGCCGGGCGCCGGCGTCGAGCAGGCCGCGGAAGACCCCGGGGAACGCCAGCACGTTGTTGATCTGGTTCGGGATAGTCGCTGCGGCCGGTGCCGACGACGGCGGCGTGCTGCTGCGCCTCGAGCGGGTCGACCTCGGGGTCGGGGTTGGCGAGCGCGAGCACGATCGGCGCTGTCGGCCATCGTCGCGACGTCGTCGCCGGTGAGCACGTCCGGCGCGGAGACGCCGATGAAGACGTCGGCGCCGGCCAGCCCCTCGCGCAGCGAGCCGGCGAACCCGTGCGGCGTTGGTGTTCTCGGCGATCCAGGTCTTGAAGCGGTCCAGGCCGTCGCGGCCGGCGTGGACGGCGCCGCGGCTGTCGAACGCGACGACGTCCCGCGCGCCCTCGCGCAGCAGCAGCCGGATGATCGCCTGACCGGCCGCGCCCGCGCCCGGACACGACGATCCGGACGTCGGGCAGCGACTTGCCGACGACGCGCAGCGCGTTGGTCAGCGCGGCGAGGACGACGATCGCCGTCCCGTGCTGGTCGTCGTGGAACACCGGGATGTCGAGCAGCTCGCGCAGCCGGTCCTCGATCTCGAAGCAGCGCGGCGCGGCGATGTCCTCGAGGTTGATGCCGCCGTACACCGGCGCGATCGCCCGGACGATCTCGACGATCTCGTCGGTGTCCTGGGTGTCGAGGCAGACCGGCCAGGCGTCGACGTCCGCGAACCGCTTGAACAGCGCGGCCTTGCCCTCCATGACCGGCAGCGCCGCGGCCGGCCCGAGGTTGCCCAGGCCCAGCACCGCCGAGCCGTCGGTGACGACGGCGACGGTGTTGCGCTTGATGGTCAGGCGCCGGGCGTCCTCCGGGTTGCTCGCGATGGCCTGGCAGACCCGGGCGACGCCCGGCGTGTAGGCGCGGGACAGGTCGTCGCGGTGCCGCAGCTGGACCTTCGAGCTCGACCTCGAGCTTGCCGCCGAGGTGCATGAGGAAGGTCCGGTCGCTGACCTTGCGGACGGTGACACCCGGCGAGCGCGGCGACGGCGTCGGTGATCGCGTCGGCGTGGTCGGCGTCCGAGGCGTTGCAGGTGACGTCGACGACGATCCGGTCGTAGTGCGACTCGACGACGTCGAGCGCGGTGAGCGCCCCGCCCGGCCTTGCCGACGGCGGTGGCGAGAGTCCGCGGTCGCGCCGGCCGGCGTCGGGGCCTGGACCCGGAGGTGATCGAGTACCCCGGGCTCGGCGACGGCATCTCGGCCTCCTCCACGCGCCGCGGGATCGCCTCGGACGAAGGCTCGCTGAACTCCCGGCGCGCTGCGCGCCCACCTTACGGCGATCGCCCCGGTGCTCGGGCCGCGCCTCGGATCCCGCGACTGGGCTCGAACCACTAACCTTGCCGGGAAGGTCAGCTGTTGCCTTCAGCGCTCGCCGGTGTTCATTGAAGGCCGTCTTATCTGCGGTGATGTACACATCAGCGGACAGGGGCGAAGTCCCCCGGAGCGACCCGATATCGCCATAAAGTGGGGGTAAAGTGGGGCTCCGGGCGGTGAAGTACTCCGCGCCCGCTTTCACCTGGCCTCAACTCATCTACCGGATTGTCCCACCAAACGGTAGACCTGTAGTCAGCCTGTAGTCAGCCGAACCGAACCGGCGGCACCACGCCGCAGAGAGCCAGGATCCGGGCGGACCAGCAGAGATACAGACCTGTCCCCCGAGCGGCTGGTTCACGGGAATCTGTTGAGGTCGTCCGGGTCGACGTCAGGCACACAGCCCGTGACCAGGAGAAACTGCCGCGAAATCGTCAGCGGCTCGACCCGGGATGACTCGCACACCGGTCCCGGGAATCGAGGTTAGTCCCAGGTACGGGTGTCGACGATCGTTGGGCCGTCGGTGTCGACTGCGTCGACGACAGAAACCGCGACGTCGAAGCGCAGGCCCTCGCGCAACCGCGAGTGAACGCGGTCTACGAGCTCGAGATCGGTGGCCTCGGGTACCACCTCGCAGCGCAGGCTGTCCTTGTGCTCGACCCGGTCGACGACGAAGCGGTACGCCGCGATACCGGTGATGTCCGCCATGACTCGTCTGGCCTGACGTGGATGCAGGAACATCCCGCGCACCTTCACCGCCTCCCCCACACGACCGAGCCAGCCGGCGAGCCGCGGCGTCCAGCGCCCGCAGGAACACTCCCCGGTCATGAACGCCGACAGATCGCCGGTGCCGAGCCGGACAAGCGGGTAGTCCGCACGGATCAGGGAGACGACCACCTGGCCCTCTTCGCCGCCCCAGCGCGACTGGCCGTCCTGGAGGTCGCACACCTGCACATACCGGTCCTCCGGGACGTGCAGCCCGGTCATCAGCTCGCACTCGTAGCCGAGGTTGCCGGCCTCTGCCGTACCGTAGCCCTGATGCACGACCGGCACCCGCGCCTGCAGCCACTCGCGCAACGACGGGGGCAGTGGCTCCGCGGTCACGAAGGCGCGGCGCAGCGGCAGCGTCTCGCCCTGACCCTCGGCCTTCTCCAGCAGCGCCTTGAGATAGCTCGGCAGCCCTACGAAGGCGGTCGCGCCGGTGTCGACACAAGCCCGCACCTGGAGATCGAGGCTGCCCACGCCGGCTGGAACGACGACACAACCGAGCACCTGCGCGGCGGCCTCGAACATCACACCAGCAGGCGACAGGTGGTATCCGAACGTGTTCAGGACGACGGCGCCGCGGTCGAACCCGGCAGCCGCCAGCGCGGGAGCCCAGCCCCACGGGTCCGGTTCCTCCAGCTCGGGCTCATAGAGGGGTCCCGGTGACTGGAACACCCGGCGGAGCTGGGCTCCAGGCGCAAGCAACCCTCCGAACGGTGGTTCGGCCGCCTGGAGGTTGACGAGTTCGTCCTTGGACACCACCGGCACCCGGTCGAGTCCCGCGGCCGTCGTTCCTTCGGCCGGGTCCACTCCTGCTGCCCGCAGACGCTCGGCGAAGGCCGGCACCGTCGCGCCCGCCTCGGAAAGCAGCGCGGCGATCCGGTCGTCGAAGCTGTCCGCGTAGCCGATGCCCCCTGAGGTTGGCCCCGGTGGGTTGGTCAGAGCCATCGCTTCCTCCGCTTGTAGTGCTTGACGTCCCGGTAGTTCTTGCGCGTGCCGCCTTCGCCGACCCCGAGGTAGAACTCGCGGACGTCCAGGTTCTGGGCCAGCTCGGCGGCCGCCCCTTCCAGGACGATCCGCCCTCGCTCCATCACGTAGGCGTGGTGGGCGATGTCGAGAGCCCGCCGGGCGTTCTGCTCAACCAGCAGCACGGTGGTGCCGGACTCGGTGTTGAGCCTCTGCACTGCGGCGAAGATCTCCTCAACGATGCGGGGAGCCAGCCCGAGCGACGGCTCGTCGAGCAGGATGAGTTTCGGCTGCGCCATCAACGCCCGCCCAATGGCGAGCATCTGCTGCTCGCCGCCGGACAGGTAACCGGCTTGACGTTCCCGCAGATCCCCCAGACGGGGGAACAAGGCATAGACGCGTTCCAGGGCATCGGTGGGACTGCCCTTGACGGTGTGCGCCCCGGCCACCAGATTCTCGCGGGCCGTCAGATGCTCGAACACCCTCCGGCCCTCCATGACCAGCGAGATACCTGAGCGCACGATTGCCGCGGCCTCGCGATGGGTAATTGACTCTCCGCCGAGGGTGATATCGCCCCCGGTGACCTCACCGTGCTCGGAGGGCAGCAGGCCGGTGATCGCCTTGAGGCTCGTTGACTTGCCGGCACCGTTGGCGCCGAGCAGGGCAACGATCCGCCCCTCGGGTACCTGCAGCGACAACCCGCGCAGGACCAGGATGACGTTCTCGTAGATGACCTCGACGTTGTTCAGCACGAGGAGCGGCGCGACCAGCTGGACGTCGCCCTCGTACAGTACGGGGTCGCCCGTCAGCGAGCGCCCGCCCCGCTCCGCGGACTCGGTCACGACGTGAGCGCCGCCCATTGCCCGTTCGTGACCTGGTAGAGCGGCGCCGCCTTCATTCCCTCGTGGTCGTCAGCAGTGAAGTCGATCGGCGGGGTCACGCCGCCCGTGTCGAACGCCGCCATCTCCTCCAATGCCTTCTTGATCTGCTCCCCGGTCGGGTCGCCGCCGTCCTTGATGGCCTTCTCGATACCTGCCGACATCAACGCCGCGGTGTACCAGCCCTGCACGTAGTGCACGCCTTTCTTCTCCAGACTCTCACCCTTGGACTGTAGATATTCCTGCGGGTCCTTCATGCCTGCCACCTGCACGGTCGGGGGAGCGAAAGGAGCCACGCCCTTGGCCCCGTCGGCGGCACCACCGGCCAGCGACACGTACTGCTCGTCGGTGCACCAGTTGAGGCAGGTGATGCGCATCGCGAGCCCTTGCGCCTTGACGTTCTTGGCGAGCAGGGCCGCCGGGCTCGAGACGTTCTGCACGACGATGTCGGTGGCACCCTTGGCCTTGCTCAACTGCGCGTCGTAGCTGGTGGCCCCCTTGGGCATGGCGTAGCTGGAGAACTCGATCCCGAGCTCACTGGCCTTGGCCTCGCCGGCCTTCAGCGGGGATTCCCCGAACGGGCTGTCGTTGTAGAAGGCGGCCACCCCCGTTCCGGCGTCCTTCTTGATCTGATCCAGGGCGACATTCATCTGCTTGGAGTACGTGGGTGCGACGACGAAGTTGTACGGCGTCTTCTTCGGGTCCGCGAGGCCCTCGGAGTAGGACCCGGACATGAACGGGATCTTGTCCGCGGTGACCCTGGCACGCAGGGCCTCGGAGTCACCGGTGCCCCATCCCAGGAACGCCACGGCCCCCTGGGAGACGTACTGCGAGTACAGCTGTTCGGCCTTCGCGACGTCGTAGGCGTAGTCCTGCCAGTTCAACTCGATCTTCCGGCCCTCGATACCCCCTTTGGCGTTGCGCCAGTCGACATAACCGCGGACGCCGTCACCGTACGGCGTCCCGACGTCGGCGGTGGCGCCGCTCAGGTCGAAGATGGCACCGATGATGATGGGCTTCGCCGAGCTGCCGCCTCCGCCGGTACTCCCGGCATCGCTCCCGCCGCAGGCAGCAACGAGCATCACGACCAGTGCCACCGGGACGGATATCCTGAGGAGTCTGCGCATATCGATCGCCAACCTTTGCATCAGAGGGCGCGGCCGGCCGGCTAGTACCGGAACGGCCAGAGGCGGAAGTAGTCCTTGATGCGCTGCCACAATCGAGCGAGGCCACGCGGTTCGAAGATGAGGAAGAGCACGATCAAGGTCCCGAAGATGCCCAGCTGGATCGCCGGCAACTGCTGGACGATGTTCGGGAACGTCGACTGCAGCCTGGGCCCGACCTGGTCGATGTACGCGGGGACCGCTATCATGAAGACGGCGCCGTAGACCGAGCCCGAGATGCTGCCGAGTCCACCAATAATGATCATGGCAAGATAAAGGATCGACACGTCCAGCGTGAAGCGCTCCCACGTGACGATGCCGCGGTAGGACGCGGTGAGCGCCCCGGCCAGGCCGACGAATCCGGACGACACTGCGAACGCGAGCAGCTTGTAGCGACCGACGGGGACCCCGATCACCTCGGCGGCGATGTCCTGATCGCGAACCGCGATGAATGCCCTGCCCAGCCCGGTCCGGAAGAGATTGGTTCCGGCGAGGACGACGAGAATCGCCAGTGGCGCCAGCAACCAGTACCAGCGGCGGTCGCTGCTGAAGGTAAAGCCAGCGATTGTCAGTTGGGGCACCACGATCGAGCCCGTCCCGCCGGTGACGAAGTCCCAGTTCCTCACGACCCATAGGATGATGACTTGCGACGCCAGGGTTGCGATGGCCAGGTACAGCCCTTTCAGCCGAAGCGCGGGCAGACCGAAGAAGGCCCCCACAGCCGACGTCACCGCCACCGCCACGATCATCGCGAGCACGGCGGGCATGCCCAGCCGCTCGATGAGCATGCCGGAGGTGTAGGCACCGACGGCGAGAAAGCCGCCCTGGCCGAGGCTGATCAGGCCCGTGTAGCCGACGAGGATGTTCAGCCCGACCGCACCGATCACCGCGATGGCGATCCGGTCCAGAACCGACAGCCAGTAGGCGTTGACGACGAAGGGCGCGATCACAATGACGAGGGCGATCAGCAGCAGGCGCACGCGTTCGGCAAGCGTGTTGCGCAGTGCCAGCTCGCTGCGGTATGTGGTGTGGTAGACACCGGTCGCAGCGGCCATCGTGTTCCCTCCTACACCCGCTCGATCCGCGCCTGGCCGAAGAGACCGTAGGGGCGGACGAGCAGGATGAGCACCAGCACGGCGAACGGCACGACCTCTTGCAGCTTCGGGTCGATGTAGGCGGAGGTGTACTCGGCAAGCAGACCGATGACCACGCCGCCGACCAGGGTTCCGGGTATCGAGTCGAGCCCCCCGAGGATGACCACGGGAAAGACCACCAGGCCGAATGCGGCGACCTCGCCGGAGACTCCGACCAGATTGGCCAGCAGGAGCCCACCGACCACGGCGCTGGCTGCAGCCAGCGCCCAGGCCAGCGCGAAGATCCTTCGCACACTGATCCCCATTACCAGGGCCGCCTGCTGGTCGTCGGCGACGGCGCGCATGGCAATGCCCTGCCGGGAGCGTTGGAAGATCAGCGCAAACGCCAGCAGAACGAGGCCAGCGAGCCCGATGGCCCACAACCTGTTGACCGGGATGCGTGCTCCGGCCACCTGCAACGACGACTCCGGGATGAAGTCGGGGAACGATCGAGGCGTCGTCCCCCAGATGAGTTGGACCACCGCGCGCAGGATGGCCGCCAGCCCGATCGTGACCATGATGACTGCGATGGCGCTCTCCCCGACCAGGGGGCGAAGCACCAAGCGCTCGACCAGGACGCCGAGCAGGATCGCAACCGCCAGGGCGACCATCACGGCGAGCGGCCATGGCAGCCCGAATGACGCCGCAGCATAAATGCTGTAGGCACCGATGAGGAGGAACTCCCCCTGCGCGAAGTTCAGCACGCCGGTGGACTTGTAGATGAGGACGAAGCCGAGTGCCGCGAGTGCGAGAACGGCACCGTTGGACAGGCCGGTGACGGTAAGCTGGACGAAATCGCTCATCTTCTGCCCCCCGCCCTGCGCCGTCCGTGCCTGGTCCGTGCCAGGTCGGATTCCCGCGCCCCGGAGAACGCGTCCATCGACTGGATCCGCAGGCCCACATCGCGCTCGACACTGGCACCGTCCTGATAGCTGATGCGAGTTCGGATCGTGACGGAGGCCGCCTCGCCCTGCAATGCCTCGATGATCGGTTGGTAGTGGTGGACGATCACCATCCGACGCACCTTCCGAGTCCGCGTGATCTCGTCGTCGTCCGGGTCGAGCTGCTTGTGCAGGATGACGAACCGGCGCACTCGCAGGCTCTCCGGGAGCTGGTCGTTCGCGTCCTTCACCTGACCCGCGATGAGGTCGTACACCTCGGGCTTCTGCGCCAGATCCGTGTAGGTGGTGTAGCCGAGCCGGTGCCGCTCGGCCCACGGCCCCACTGCCTGCGGGTCGATCACGATCAGCGCGGTGATCTGCGACGTCTCGGCGCCGCCGAACGCCACCGCCTCCTCGACGAACTGGCTGAACTTGAGCTTGGTCTCGACGAACGCGGGGCTGAAGTGACGGCCGTCCGGCGCCTGAATGACCTCCTTGGCCCGATCGATGACGACGAGATGGCCCTGCTCGTCGATGTACCCGGCGTCCCCGGTCTGCAGCCATCCCTCCTCGTCGATGGCCAGATCCGTCGACGCCTGGTCGCCGTAGTACCCGATGAACACCGCGGGCGAGCGAAGCATGATCTGGCCGCGGGACGAGATGCGCATTTCGGTGCCGGGGGTGGGCAGCCCCACCGTGTTGGGCTGGACGTCGCCGTCACGGTGCGTCACCGCGATCCCGCCGATCTCGGTCTGTCCGTAGATCTGCTTCAGGTTGACCCCGATTGCGTGGAAGAAACGGAAGACGTCGGGACCCAGTGGTGCGCCTCCGGTGTAGCAACGCTTGAGCCGGCTCAGCCCGAGCTGCTCGCGGACCCGGCCCAGCACCAGCCTGTCGGCGATGGCGCACGCCGCGCGCAGCCTGATTCCCGGACCCTGCCCGTGCATCTCGAGGTCGGCGACCTTATGCCCGAGCCCGAACGCCCAGCGGAAGGAGCCGGCCTTCATCCAGTCCGTGTCGCCCAGCCGGACCTGGACGGCGGACACCATGTCCTCCCAGATGCGCGGCGGGCCGAACATCACGCTCGGCCCGATCTCGCGCAGATCGGCCTTCGCGGTGGACGCCTCCTCGGCGAAGCTAATGGTGAACCCGGCCTGAAGCCCGCAGGCGAGCGCCATCATCTGCTCGCCGATCCAGGCCAGCGGCAGGACGCTGACGTGCCGGTCCCTGGCATCCAATGGGTCGATCGACATGAGGCTGCGCCCCATGAACAGCATGTTGGTGTGGCTGAGCATGGCCAGTTTCGGCATCCCCGTGGTTCCGGAGGTCGTGCACACCACGGCTACATCCCCGCCTGCCCCTGCCTGCAACTGCTCGTCGAGCCAGCCGGGTCGTTGCTGTTCGACGTCACGACCCTGCTGCTCCACCGCGTTGAACTCACGCAGGTACGGCTGGTCGTAGCTCTCCAGGCCCCGCGGGTCGTAGAAGATCACCGTCTCGACGCGGTTCAGCCGGTCCCACAGGTCGGCGACCTTGTCGACCTGCTCCTGGTCCTCCGCGACCACGACGCGCACCTGGCCCGCGTTCAGCACGTGCACGACCTCATCACCGACGCTGGTCGGGTACACCCCGACGACGCACGCGCCGAGATACTGCGCAGCAAGCTCCGTGATGAGCCATTCCGGTCGGTTGTCACCGATGACGGCCACCACGTCGCCGGCGGCCACACCGAGGGCTGCCAACCCGTGGGCGAAGTCCCGAACGCGCCGGTGGTATTCCCCCCAGGTGATGGGCTGCCAGATCCCGTAGCGCTTCTCCTGAAGGGCGACCCGCTCCTCGCCGTACTGCCGGGCACGTGCCGCGAGCAGCCGTGGAAAGGTCGTGTCCGTCGGTGGTAGGAGCGTTCCGGGCACCGTCGAGACCGGCTGGCTCATGTCGACGCCTGGTGCCCGAGGTAGGCGTCGATGACCGCCGGGTCGGCTCGCATCTCGGCTGGGGTGCCCTCGCCGATCACGCGTCCGAAGTCGAGGACGGTCAAGCGGTGCGAGACATCCATGACGACGCCCATGTCGTGCTCGATGAGCACGGTCGTCACACCGTTCAGCTCGGCGACGTCCAGGATGAAACGCGCCATGTCCTCCTTCTCCTCCACATTCATGCCGGCCATGGGCTCGTCCAGCAGCAGCAGGGCCGGTTGCATGCACAGAGCACGCCCGAGCTCGACCCGCTTCTGGAACCCGTACGGCAGGGCGCCCACCACTTGACGTCTCACCGCCTGGATCTCCAGCAGGTCGATCACCCCCTCGACGATGTCGCGGTGCTCGATCTCCTGGCTGCGGGCCGGCCCGAACCAGACCAGCGACGGGAAGAGGCGGTGTCGCATGTGCACGTGCCGCCCGAGCATGAGGTTCTCCAGAACGGTCATGTGCTTGAACAGCTCGATGTTCTGGAAGGTGCGCGCCACCCCCCGCTGCGCGATCCGGTTGGGCGCGGCGTGGGTCAGGTCGTGCCAGCCGCCGTTGTTCAGCCGGATCGAGCCCTGCTGCGGTCGGTACAGCCCGCTGATGCAGTTGAGCAGGCTGGTCTTGCCTGCGCCGTTGGGCCCCACGACGGCGTGCACCTCGCCCTGGCGCACCTGCAGCGTCACGTCGTCCAGCGCCTTGACGCCGCCGAACCGCAGGCGGACACCGCTGACCTCCAGTTGCGGCGCACCGGCCGGAAGCGGGCTGCCGTTCAGTGAGTGTCGATAGATTCGTGAGGTCATGAGCATCCTCCGCCCTGCAGCGGTGGTGATGCAGCCTTCGTCAACCGAGCGCCGCATCGGGTGTCGCTCGTGGAACCCGCTTGGATCAATCGATGCAAACCCTGCTCGATGAAGGCAAACCTAGGGGAGCGCCCATACGCGTCGAAGGGCTGTTGGTCCCGCGACATCACGCGGCTTCTCATCGCGGTCGAGCAGGTCGGCCAGGTACTGGGTGATCGGCTCGACCGTCGAACCCCGGGCCGAACAGTCGCCGTCCGCCGTACCGCAGGCCGAACGCCAGCAGGCCCCAGTAGACGAGGAAGCCCGAGGCGAAGCTCTCCGGCACCGGCGGGTCCACCTCGTCGACGTGGTGCCCCAGGGCCTCGCACAGCGCCGCCGCGTGCCGCACGGCGTCCGTCGTCGGGCCGTCGACACCGCCGATGCCGCGCAGGCTCGACGTCACCAGCGCCACCCGCAACCGCCCAACTCCCGGTCCCTCGACCAGGCCGACCGGCGGCAGCGCGGGTCGCGGTGGAGCCGCTCGGCCTCGGCGTAGTAGCGCGCGGTGTCCCGCACCGAGCGGGTCAGGACCCCCTGGGCCGTGATCGGCACCGGCATCGGCTCGGGGTGGTCCACGAGGCGGCCGCGGGTGGGCTTGAGCCCGACCAGGCCGCAGCAGGCCGCCGGGATGCGTGTTCGTGCAGGCAAACCCACAGGTCAAGCTCCCGCGACTGGACTCGAACCAGTAACCTGCCGGTTAACAGCCGGACGCTCTGCCGATTGAGCTACGCGGGATCGGCGACTCGGAACTCTACCAAAGCCTCGGACGTGGTCCGCACCGGCTCGACCCCGGCGGGGGCCGGGATGTGTGTCCCCCGCGGGCACCGTGCGGCCGGCCGGCCGTCAGGACAGCCCGGCCTCCTCGCGCAGCTCCACCTCGGCGGCGGCGACCCGGGCGGCGACCTCGGGCTCGGTGAGCCGGACGCCCCGCCCGCGGCTCACCGACGTCGACAGCTCGCCGTCCGGACTCTTCCGGAGCGCGACGACGACGCGGCGTCCGCCGGCGAGCTCGACCTCGCGGGTGAGGACGACGCTCGCCCGGACCCGCTCGTGGACGACCTCCGGCAGGAACGAGCTGTCCCCCACCTCGAGCGGGACCGGGGCGCGGGAGCCGACCCACCAGACGGCGAGCGTGCCGGAGTCCTGGTCCCAGGCCGCATGGTCGACCTCGACCCACGGTCTGCACACGAGCCGGCCGCGCGGGTCCCGCACGTGGATCCGCTCCATCGTTGCGGCCGCCCATCCGCCGCCGGCGAGCTCGGCCCAGGCGAGCACCCGTGTCCGGGCGTCGAGCCCGAGGGCCGCCCGGGCGTCGTCCGGCAGCTCCCGGCGGCGGGCGCGGCCGACGACGCGCGAGAGCAGACTCATGCCTCCAGCGTATGGCGCCTCCGCCGGGTCCCCTCCGACCGGCCGGTGCGCACGCGCCGGCGCCCGCGGGTCGGGGCGAGATCCGCGGGCACCCTGCCGGGACGTCGGGGGCGACAGTCGATCTGTTCGATGGGCCTACGGTGAACAACAAGCTGGTACCAGCCGCCGTGGCCGAGGACCCAGCCCCCGGTCAGCCGCCGCTGATCCGCTCGCGAAGGGTCCGGCGCCGTCCCTCGGCGGCGAGCAGCTCGGCGAACGCGGCCTCGGCCTCGGGGCTCGCCGGGTCGAGCCGCTGGACGCGGCTGCGCAGCGTGCCGATCGCCCGCGTCAGGTCGAGCTCGACGAGGCGCAGCACGACGGACGACGCGTACCGGGCGAGCGCCTCGTCGCCGTCGGCGGGCAGCGGGGTGACCGCGAGCTCGGTGACGAGCCGGACGACGGCGTCCGGCGCCTCCTCCCGGACCGTCTCCACCCACGCCTGCGGGCCGAGGGTCTTCGCCGCGGTCATCCCGCCGGCGGCGAGCACCGCGTGGTGGACGGCCCGGTACGCCGGAACCTCGAAGGCGGCGTCCCCGATCGCCTCCTCGTCTCCGGGCACGAGGTGCGGCACCTGGAGCATGCACTCCAGGGCCTCCCGCTCGACGCGCGCGACGGGGTCGCGCGGGTCGGGGCGCGGCACCTGCGGGCCGGCCGGCGCCGTCTCGGGCCGACCGGACCCGCCGTTCCCCCGGGCGAGGTCGGCCGCCGACCCGGGACCGCGACCCGGCGGCGCGCCGGGGCCCTGCCTCGCGAGCCGCTCCGCCGCGCGCACGAGGTCGTTCTCCGGCTGGTCGACCCAGCGGGCGAGCCGGCGCGCGCCGTCCGCCCGGAGCGAGCGGTCCTTGATCCGCGCGACGATCGGGAGCGCGGTACGGGCCGCCTCGACCCTGCCCGCGGCGCTGTCGAGGTCGAACTGGTTCATCGCCGCGGTGATCGCGAACTCGAACAGCGGACGGCGGGACGCCACGAGCTCGCGGACGGCCTCGTCGCCCCGGGTGTGCCGCAGCTCGCACGGGTCCATGCCGTCGGCGGCGACGGCGACGTAGGTCTGGGCGACGAAGCGCTGGTCCTCCTCGAACGCGCGCAGCGCGGCCTTCTGCCCGGCGGCGTCGCCGTCGAAGGTGAAGACGACCTCGCCGCCGAACGCGCGGTCGTCGCCGAGCAGCCGGCGGACGATCCGGACGTGGTCGGCGCCGAACGCCGTCCCGCACGTGGCCACCGCAGTGCGGATGTCGGCGAGGTGGCAGGCCATGACGTCGGTGTACCCCTCGACGACGACGACCTGGCGGGTGCGGGCGATCTCCCGCTTGGCGAGGTCGAGCCCGTAGAGCACCTGGGACTTGTGGTAGAGCGCCGTCTCGGGGGTGTTGAGGTACTTCGCCTCGATCCGGTCGTCGTCGAAGAGCCGGCGGGCGCCGAAGCCGACGACGTCGCCGGTGACGTCGCGGATCGGCCACATCAGCCGGCCGCGGAACCGGTCGTAGAGGCCACGCTGGCCGCGCCCGGCGAGACCGGAGGCGACGATCTCCTCCTCGGTGAACGCCTTGCCGCGCAGGTGCCGCAGCAGCGCCTCCCCCGACCGCGGCGCGAAGCCGACCCCGAAGTGCGCAGCCGCCTGCCGGTCGAAGTCCCGCTCGGTGAGGAACGTGCGGCCCGCCAGGGCGTCCGGGGACGTCGCCAGCTGCTCGGCGTAGAAGGCGGCGGCGACCCGGTTCGCCTCGACGAGCCGCTGCCGCTGCCCGACCTGGTCGCGCCGGGCGGGGCCGCGACCGCCGCCGTCGTCCTCGTAGCGCAGGGTGTAGGCCGATCCGGTCCGCCAGCCGCTCGACCGCCTCGGTGAAGCTCAGGTGGTCGATCTTCTGGACGAAGGAGATGACGTCGCCGCCCTCGTTGCAGCCGAAGCAGTGCCACAGCCCCACCGGCGGCCGGACGTGGAACGACGGGGTGCGCTCGTCGTGGAACGGGCACAGGCCCTTCAGCGAGCCGACGCCGGCCGGCTTGAGGGTGACGTGCTCGCCGACGACCTCCTCGATGCGGTTGCGCTCGCGGACGAGCTCGACGTCCTCCTGGCGGATCCTCACCGGAGGCCGCCGGACGCTGCTGCATCGGCAGGGGGCACGGGCCGGAGTCTAGGCTCCGGCCCCGGTGTGCCACTCGGCGCAGGCTGCCAGGGGAGGTGCACCGGTGGGTCGCGGCTCAGCAGAGCCGGGTGCCCCCGACGGCGTACTCGTCGTTCGCCCGCCGGGCGGCTTCGGCGTCCGCCTCGGCGATCGACCGGCGCCGGCCGCGCTCGGCGCGGCCGGCCCGGTCGGCCCGGTCGGAACCGTGCCGACGACGCCACTCGGGACGGCGGACGGTGTCGCAGATGCTCATCGGGCCTCCTCGGTCGTGTCGTGCTGCTGCGGCTCGGACATGATCCGGCGGACGTCCGCGAGCGCCCGGACGAGCACCTGCTTGAGCTCGGCGCGCTGCTGCTCGGTCGGCAGCCGCCGGCCCGCGTGGGCCATGAGCTCGGAGAGCTGCCCCCGGAACCACTCGCCGAGGTCGTCGCCGTCCGAGGGTGCGGTGAACGGGCCCCAGCCGGCACCCGGGGGTGGCGGCTGACCCGGCGGATGCGGCGGAGCAGGCCGGTGTCGCGGCCCCGGGGGCGGCGGTGGGCCGCTGTACCACTGCGCGGACGCCGTCCGGCCACGGCTGCGGGCCTCACGGCGGAGGTCCCGGGCGGCCGCCTTGAGCTCGGCCTTGAGGTCGCGGACCGAGCCGTGCACCTCGCCGCGGATCTCGTCGGCGAGGTCCCGCACCGACCCGGCGATGTCGGCCTCGAGGTCGTCGAGCTCGCCCTGCCGGGCGGCGAGCTCGGCCCGGCCTGCGTCAGTGATCGAGTAGACCTTGCGGCCGTCGATGACCATGTGGGTGACGAGCCCCTCGGACTCCAGTCGGGCCAGCCGTGGGTAGACCGTTCCGGCACTCGGGCTGTAGAGCCCCATGAACCGGTCCTCGAGCTCGCGGATGACGTCGTAACCGTGCCGCGGGCTGTCGTCGAGGAGCTTGAGCAGGTACAGCCGAAGTCGGCCGTGCCCGAAGACGGCGGGGCTCACGACGGTTGCCGGGTGAGCAGGACGACGTCACCGCTGACGGTCCGTGCGCGCAGCCGCCCGTCGCCGCTACCCACGTGGCCGGACATTCTGGACGACCCCGGTGCTCGGTTCAGCGTCAGGCCGGGGAGCGCGGACTCCAGGCTCCCGCTCGTCGAGGCGACGTCGACGTCGAGTCCGACGCCGTCCGGGAGCCGGACGGTGACGTCGCCCGAGACCGTCTTGAGGTCCAGGTTGCCACCGGCGCCCGTGTCCAGGTCGAGCAGGACGTCGCCACTGACGGTCGTGGCCCGCAGCCGGCTCGGCCGGCCGCCGGCGACGGTGAGGTCACCGCTCACCGTGTCGAAGTCGAACGGCCCGCCGACCCGGCGGGTCTCGAGGTCACCGCTGACGGTCTTCGCGGTGATGCCGGAGCGGACGTCGTCGAGGGTCACCGAGCCGGAGACGCTCTTGACCTCGGTCGTCTCGGCGACGATGCCGGACACCACGGCGTCCGCGGAGACCACCCCGAGCCGGACCGGGCAGGACGACGGCACCGACACCGAGACGACGGCCTCGGTCCGCCGGCCGCCGAGCCACTCGAAGATGCCGCCCCACGTGAGCTTCTCGTGGACGATCTGCAGCGTCCCGTCGTCCCCGAGGATCACGACGAGAGGCCCCTTGAGCGCGCTCACCTCGACGTGCGCCGCCCCCGACTCGGCGTCCTCGGTGCGCCCGACGACGTCGACCCGCCCCGCCACCAACCGCACCTCGAGCCGCCGGACGCCCTCGAGGTCCAGGGACTGCGGCGTCTCGATCCGCCACTGCTGCATGACCGCCTCCACTCGCGATGTATCGTGTCTTCGACAAACACGGTACATCGCGTCCGGGGAAAGTCAAGCTATATCGCGTTTCGCCTGCTCGGCGTCCGCCCTCCCCGCACCCACCGCCGCTCAGGCACCACGTCTGTGCGGTCCGTCGGCCGATGGCGTCCGTCTTACCCACCGGAAGTGGTGCCTCGGCGGGGTGCTGCCTCTGCCCCCGGTCGACCGGGCCACCGTGGCTCCTCGAACCGGTGCGGCACGACCCGCGCCGTGAACGGCCGGCGGTCCCGAGCCCTCAGCTCACGCCGCAGGTACGCGCCGAGGGCGTCCGCGGCGGACGGCGACAACACGTCCCTGGCACCCCAACGGACGACGGCCAGGCCGGCCGCACGCAGCCGCTTCTCCCGCCGGCGCTCCTCGTCGAGCACCTGCCCGAGCCGTTCCGCGTCCGCGCCGCCGCGCTCCGCGGCACGCAGGCGGTACTTGGCCCGTCCGTCCGGCTCGCCGACGACACCGCAGATCCACCACGCGTCGCCGCGGCCGACGAACCCTGCGTCGTCGCTGATATCGACCTGCCAGAGGGGTGGCGGCAGCCCCAGGTCGTCGAACGTCAGGGCCGACCACGACTCGAGGGGACTCTCCCGCCGCCCGTCGGCGAGCGCCGCGATGCGGCGTGCCTGGACGACGCCCGGCCAGCCGCCGAGGCCGTCGACGGCGCTGACCACCACGGACGCCGGCACCAGTCGGCGCGCCGCGGCATCGACGAGGGCCACGGCATCGGCCGGGCGGAGCATGCGGAGGCAGTCGGTGACGGTCCGGACGGGCGACGTCACGAGCAGACCGCTCGGGTGCCGGACGACGTCGGCGTCGGGCAGCGGCGTGACGACGATCCGCACGCCGTTGCGATGGCGGTGCGGACCCTCCTTCGTCAGCAGGACCGGCGCACCCCAGCCACCGAGCGGGCACGGCAGTCCCCAGATCCTCGCGGC
This sequence comes from uncultured Actinomycetota bacterium, assembly GCA_963750565.1. Lineage (GTDB taxonomy): Bacteria > Actinomycetota > Actinomycetes > Actinomycetales > Kineosporiaceae > R-H-3. Next base: position 409,849 of record CAVVRA010000009.1, read on the forward strand.
GTGGGCGTGACCGACGACGACGTCGCGTCCGGTCGACCGGACCGCCGTGAGGAGCTCGACGTCCGATCGGTTCGGCACGGCGCGACCGGGACGCGGCACGACGTACTGCCCGCGGCGTGCCCGCTCCCATCGCCGCCTGGCCCGTCGCGTGATCTGGGCGTCCGACATCCCGTGGGCTCGCGCCTCGGCGCGGCTCACGAGAACGGGCAGCGGTGGGTCCGGCCTCGAGGTCATCTGCGCAGCGTGTCGGCGGACGCCCGCGCTGCGCGGGGTCGCACCGATCGCCTGTGGACGGTGTGACGTCGCGCCCACCTGTGGACAGCTCACGATGCGAGACCGCTCACTGCTCAGGCTCCACATGTGGGTGGGCGAAGCGGACAGCTGAGGCCGCTGAACCGCGCAGAAGTGGTGCCTGAGGGGTGGGGCGGCGGGTGGCGGGGCCGCGGGGGCGGCGGGTGGGACGGGGCGGTGCGGGCGGTCAGCCGACGAGTCGGGCGTACCAGAACGCGGCGCTGACGTCGGTCAGGGACGCCACCTGGTCGACGACGACGCGCAGCCGGGCCGCGTCGTCCGGCGCCTCCCGCCACCTCGCGGCGAACGGCGGCTCGAGCAGGTCGGGACCGGCGTCGACGAGGGCGTCGACGAGCTCGGCGAGGAGCTCCCGCTGGCGGGCGTAGAGCGGCTGGCGGCCGGCGGCGGTCATGACGTAGACCGCGGCGACGCCCTTGAGCGTGTTCACCTCGACGAGGGTCTCCCGCGGGACGACGACGTCCGCGGCGAACCGGGTCAGCGGGCCGGGGCCGAACTTCTCCCGGGTCGCATGCTCGGCGGCGAGCGAGAAGCGGCCGATGAGCTGGGACGTCATGTCCTTGAGCGCGGACAGCGCCCGGTGGCCGCCGTCGAACTCCCCGACCCAGGCCGGCAGCGCCCGGAGCCGGGCGAGCGCCTCGAGCACCTCGTCGTCCGCGACGTCGGGCAGGTACCACGACCGCACCTGGGCGGCGACCCGCTCCCCCGCCTCCCGGCTGACGAGGACCCGAGGGTCGAGGTGGCCGCCGACGACCGCGTCCTCGACGTCGTGGACGCTGTACGCGATGTCGTCGGACAGGTCCATGACCTGCGCCTCGACGCAGCGCGGACGTCGCGCGGCGCACCGTCGCGCAGCCAGCCGAAGACCGGCGGCGTCGTCCGGCGTAGACGCCGAACTTCGGGGACGCCGGACCCTTCGGCCCGGCAGCCCGGGCCCACGGGTACTTCGTGCACGCGTCGAGGCTCGCCCGGGTCAGGTTGAGCCCGACGCCGCGCCCGGTCTGCGGGTCGACGACCTTCGGCTCGAGCCGGGTGAGCACCCGCAGCGTCTGCGCGTTGCCCTCGAACCCGCCGATGCCGCTCGCGAGGAGCGTCGAGCGCGCTCTCCCCGTTGTGCCCGAACGGCGGGTGACCGAGGTCGTGCGCCAGGCAGGCGGTGTCGACGACGTCCGGGTCGCAGCCGAGCGCGAGGCCGAGCTCGCGACCGACCTGGGCGACCTCGAGGCTGTGCGTGAGCCGGTTGCGGACGAAGTCGTCCGTCCCGGGGCCGACGACCTGGGTCTTCGCCGCCAGCCGGCGCAGCGCCGACGAGTGGACGACCCGGGCCCGGTCCCGGGCGAACTCGCCACGCCTCGGGTCCTTCGGCGGCTCGACGGCCCAGCGCTGCCGGTCGTCGAACCCGTAGCCGTCGCCGGTCGCGGGTCCCGCCGGCGCGCCGGGGGCGCCGATGCCGGTGACGTCAGCCACCGGAGACCGACAGCTCGGCGGCGAGGACGTCCGCGGCGCCGAGGTCGTCGAGGTCGCGGCTGTCGAGCCAGCCGTCCGGCAGGGCGACCTTGCGGGCGCTGCCGGTCCGTCCGCGAGGCCCCTCGGCGACGTCGCCGGGGTGCGGCTGCGTCGGCGTCCAGCGACGCGACCGTCGCGTCGAGCTCGGCGAGCGACTCGACGAGCGCGAGCCGGGCGCGCACCTCCTGCCCGACGACGTAGCCCTTGAGGTACCAGGCGACGTGCTTGCGGATGTCCCGGCACGCCCGCAGCTCGGCGATCTCCGCGCCCTCGAAGCCGGCCCCGGCGGCCGCCGCGTAGTGCTCCACCAGCGCAAGGACGTGCCGCCGCATCGTCGCGAGCACCTCGCCGAGGGTCGGCCGGACCCGCTCGGGCCGGCCGGCGAACGCCGCCGCGAGGTCGGCGAACAGCCACGGCCGACCGAGGCAGCCGCGGCCGACGACGACGCCGTCGCAGCCGGTCTCCGCGACCATCCGGACCGCGTCGTCCGCCGACCAGATGTCGCCGTTGCCGAGGACCGGGATGCCCGTCACCGCCTCCTTGAGCCGGGCGATCGCGGGCCAGTCGGCCGTGCCGGAGTAGTAGTCGCGCGGCGGTCCGGGCGTGCAGGGCCACCCAGGCAGCGCCCTCGGCCTCCGCGATCCGGCCCGCCTCGAGGTAGGTGAGGTGGTCGTCGTCGATGCCCTTGCGCATCTTCACGGTGACCGGGACGCCGTACGGCTGCGCGGCGCGCACCGCCTGCCCGACGATCGCCGCGAAGAGCCCGGACTTCCACGGCAGGGCCGAGCCACCGCCCTTGCGCGTCACCTTGGGCACGGGGCAGCCGAAGTTGAGGTCGACGTGGTCGGCGCGGTCCTCGGAGACGAGCGATCGTCACCGCGGCCGCGACGGTGCCGGGGTCGACGCCGTAGAGCTGCACCGACCGCGGGCTCTCTCCGGGGTCGTGCGCGACGAGCCGCAGCGACTCGTCGTTGCGCTCGACGAGCGCCCGGGACGTCACCATCTCGCTGACGAAGACACCCTCGCCGCCGCGGGACGCCATCGCCTCCCGGCACAGCCGCCGGAACGCCTGGTTCGTGATCCCCGCCATCGGCGCGAGGACCACCGGGGTGGCGACCTCGTGGGGCCCGATCCGCAGCGTCACGCCGCCCATTGTCGCAAGCCCGGGCGGCGTGACACCGCGGCGGGCGTTCAGCTCAGGTGGTGCACCGGCGCGAGGTTGTACACGGGGGTCGGCAGGCCCTCGTACCGCGCTTTGAGCTGGAGGGCGAGGTACAGCGAGTAGTGCCGGGACTGGTGCAGGTTGCCGCCGTGGAACCAGAGCGCCTCCTGCTGGGTGGGCTTCCACATGTTGCGCTGCTCGCCCTCCCACGGACCGGGGTCCTTCGTGGTGTCCGACCCGAGGCCCCAGACCTTGCCGACCTTGTCCGCCATCTCCTGGCCGACGAGGTCGGCGACCCAGCCGTTCATCGAGTTGTAGCCCGTCGCGTAGACGACGAGGTCGGCCGGCAGGGTCGTGCCGTCCTCGAGGACGACCGCGTCCTCGGTCAGGTGGTCCACCTGGCCGTGCGCGAGCGTGATGTCCCCGTTCGCGACGAGGTCGGAGGCGCCGACGTCGATGTAGTAGCCGGAGCCTCGGCGCAGGTACTTCATGAACAGGCCGGAGCCGTCGTCGCCCCAGTCGAGCCAGAAGCCGGCCTTCTCGAGCCGGTCGTAGAAATCCTGGTCCTTCCGCTTGATCTCCTCGTACACCGGGATCTGGAACTCGTGGAGGATCCGGTACGGCAGCGACGCGAAGATCATGTCGGCCTTCTCCGTCGTGACCCCGGCCGCGACGGCCTCCTCGGAGTAGAGCCCGCCGAGCGCGATCGTCATGAGCGAGTCGGACTTCACGATGTGCGTCGTCGTCCGCTGCACCATAGTCACGTCCGCGCCGTGCTCCCACAGCGCCGCGCAGATGTCGTGCGCGGAGTTGTTCGAGCCGATGATGACGGCGCGCTTGCCCGCGTACTGCTCGGGGCCGGGGTGCTGCGACGAGTGGTGCTGGTCCCCCCTGAAGAGGTCCATCCCGGACAGCCCGGGGATCCGGGGTTTGCCGGACATGCCCGTCGCGAAGACGACGTGCTTGGGCTTGAGGGTCAGCTTCTCGCCGTCCCGGTCGACGAGGACCGTCCACTCCTTCAGCTCGTCGTCCCAGGTCGCCCTCGTGACGGTCGACTTCGACCAGTACGGGACCTCCATGACCCGGACGTACATCTCGAGCCAGTCGCCGATCTTGTCCTTCGGCGAGAAGACCGGCCAGTTGTCCGGGAACTTGAGGTACGGCAGGTGGTCGTACCAGACCGGGTCGTGGAGGCACAGGCTCTTGTACCGCTGGCGCCACTGGTCGCCCGGACGGTCGTGCCGGTCGATCGTGACCGCCGGGACGCCGAGCTGGCGCAGCCGGGAGCCGATCGCGATGCCACCCTGGCCGCCGCCGATGACGACGACGTACGGCTGCGTCGTCCTGCCGAGCTCGGCCCGCTCGCGGGCCCGCTGCTCGGCCCACGTCTCCCGGTCCTTGAACGCGCCGTGCTCGACGCCCTTCGGACGGCGCGAGCCCTTGTGCTCCTCGAAACCCTTGAGCTCGCGCAGGTCGGTGAGCAGGGTCCAGGCGCCCTCGTCCTTGAGCCGCAGCAGGCCCGTCCCGCGGCCGGTCGCGGTCTCGAAGGCGATCCAGGCCTCGGTGACCCCGTCCGCCTCCGTCGGCGGCTCCGTCGTCCGGAACCCCGACGGGTCGGTCGCCTCGAGGGTGGTGCGCAGCAGGTCGGCGACCCCCGCACGACCCTCCACCGTCGTGATGTTCCAGCTGAACGCCACGAGGTCGCGCCAGAAGCTCGTCGTGGCGAACATCGCGGCCGCCCGGTCGACGTCCCGCGCCGCGAGCGCCGCCTCGAAGTCGGCGAGCCAGCGGTCGACCCGCTCCTGCGGCGACGGCGCTGCGGCAGCCTCTCCGGCGGACGTCTCGTCGCTCGTGCCCGGCTCGATGGTCTGCGTCATTGCATCACTCCCCGGTCGTCGGTGTGAGGCCGAGCACACCCGGCGGCGGCGGTCGCTGGCAACGGTTGCACACCGTTGCACCCGGGCCGTTGACCGGCGGGTCAGCAGCCGGGCAGGTTCGCCGCGAGGTACGGCACGACCTGGTCGAGCCCGATCCGCTCCTGCTTCATCGAGTCACGCTCCCGGACGGTGACGGCGTGGTCCTCGAGGGTCTCGAAGTCTATGGTGATGCAGTACGGGGTGCCGATCTCGTCCTGGCGGCGGTAGCGCCGTCCGATTGCCTGCGCGTCGTCGAACTCGACGTTCCAGTACGTGCGCAGCTCCGCGGCGAGGTCGCGCGCCTTCGGCGACAGGGCCTCGTTGCGGGACAGCGGGAGGACGGCGGCCTTGACCGGGGCGAGCCTCTTGTCGAGGCGCAGGACGATCCGCTTGTCGAGGCCGCCCTTGGTGTTCGGCGCCTCGTCCTCGTCGTAGGCCTCGATGAGGAAGGTCATCATCGACCGGGTGAGGCCCGCCGCGGGCTCGATGACGTAGGGCACCCAGCGTTCGCCCGTCGTCTGGTCGAAGTACGACAGGTCGACGCCGGAGTGCTTGCTGTGCGTCGTGAGGTCGAAGTCCGTGCGGTTCGCGACGCCCTCGAGCTCGCCCCACTCCGACCCCTGGAAGCCGAACCGGTACTCGATGTCCACGGTCCGCTTCGAGTAGTGGGAGAGCTTCTCCTTCGGGTGCTCGAAGTGCCGCAGGTTCTCCCTGCTCACGCCGAGTCCGACGTACCAGTCGGTGCGGTGGTCGATCCAGTACTGGTGCCACTCCTCGTCCGTGCCGGGCTTGACGAAGAACTCCATCTCCATCTGCTCGAACTCGCGGGTCCGGAAGATGAAGTTGCCGGGCGTGATCTCGTTGCGGAACGACTTGCCGACCTGGCCGATGCCGAACGGCGGCTTCTTGCGGGCGGCGTCCGCGACGTTCTTGAAGTTCACGAAGATGCCCTGCGCGGTCTCCGGGCGCAGGTAGTGCAGGCTGGACTCGTCCTCGACGGGGCCGAGGTAGGTCTTGAGGAGGCCGTTGAACATCTTCGGCTCGGTCCACGCGCCCTTCGTGCCGCAGTTCGGGCACGGGATCTCGGCCGGGGACGTGGCCGGTCGGCCCTTGCGCTCGGCGAACTCCTCCTCGAGGTGATCCGCGCGGTAGCGCCGGTGGCACGACTGACACTCGACGAGCGGGTCGACGAACGCCTCGACGTGACCGGAGGCCACCCACACCTGACGCGGCAGGATCACCGACGAGTCGAGGCCGACGACGTCGTCCCGGCCGGTGACCATGGTGCGCCACCACTGCCGCTTGACGTTCTCCTTCAGCTCGACACCGAGCGGGCCGTAGTCCCACGCCGACCGGGTTCCGCCGTAGATCTCGCCGCACGGGAACACGAAACCCCTGCGCTTGCAGAGGTTGACGACGGCTTCGAGGCGGGCCTCGGACGACGGCTTGGCAGCCACGGATCACTCCAGCGAACGGGTACGGGTCGAGCGCCCAGGGTACCGGTCGGTCCGCCGCTGCTGCCTCCGCGTTACCGCGTCACCGCTGCTCAGGCCCGGTCAGTCACCTGGGCTCGCGACGTCCGCGTCGACGGATCGGGACACCGCGTGATGCTCCATACCCGATCGTGGACCCCAGGTGACCAGGTCCTCGTACGCCGTCGGCTCGTCGACGGCGCGGTGCATGAGCGGGACGGCCCGGACCTTGACGTCGTACGCCGACAGCGCCCGGCGGTAGTCGCCCACGCGGGCCCACGTCGTCGCGAGCGTCCAGAGCGTCGCGTCGTCCGCGGCCCGCCCGACCCGGCCGCCGGTGCAGCCCGGCCGGGCCGTCAGCGCGGCGAGCGCGGCCTCGGCGAGGACGGCGAACTCGGCCGCCTCGTCGGCGGGGACGACGTACCGGGTCACGACGAGCACGGATCGAGGGTAGGGCCGCGCCGCACCGGACGCTTTGACATCGACCCCGTTCGTAATGAGAATCGTTCTCATGCGCAGGATCACCGTCGCGGCCTTCGTCGCCGTCACCCTCGCGGCCGGGGCTGCCCTCGCGGGCTGCGGCGCGTCGACCGGTGCGGCGGCGGGCGGGGGCGGCCGGCTCGACGTGGTCGCGAGCTTCTACCCGCTCCAGTACGCGGCCGAGCGGGTCGGCGGCGACGCCGTCACGGTGACGAACCTGACGAAGCCCGGCGCGGAGCCGCACGACGTCGAGCTGAGCCCCAAGGCCGTCGCGTCGGTCGCCGACGCCGACCTCGTCGTCTACCTGTCGGGCTTCCAGCCCGCCGTCGACGCCGCGGTCAAGGCCGAGGCTCCGCGCACCTCCTTCGACGCCGCCGCGTCCGCACGGCTCGACCTCGAGGGCGCGGAGGAGGGACAGTCCGGCGGGGCGAAGGGCACGGACCCGCACTTCTGGCTCGATCCGACCCGGCTCGCCGACGTCGCCGACGCGCTCGCCGCACGGCTCGGGCAGGTCGACCCGCAGCGCGCCGCGATGTTCACCGCGAACTCCGCTTCCCTGCGCACCGACCTCGAGGGGCTCGACGCCGAGTTCACGGCGGGGCTCGCCGACTGCGCGAACACCGACCTCGTGACGAGCCACGCGGCCTTCGGGTACCTCGCCCAGCGCTACGGCCTCACGCAGGTCGGCATCACGGGCCTGACCCCGGAGGCCGAGCCGGACGCCGCGACGATCGCGCGGGTCGCCGACTTCGTCCGCGCGAACACGGTCCGCACGGTCTACTACGAGACGCTGGTGAGCCCGGACGTCGCGCGGACGGTCGCCGCCGAGACGGGGGCCCGGACCGCCGTGCTCGACCCCATCGAGGGGATCAGCAGCACGTCCGCGGCGCAGGACTACCGTGGCGTCATGCGCGCGAACCTCGCCGCCCTGCGCGCCGGGCAGCCCTGCTCGTGACCGAGGTCGGGGAGGCCGTCGTCGAGCTGAGGCACGCCTCGGTCGGGTACGGGGGGCGGCCGGTCGTCCGGGACGTCGACCTGCGCGTCGACCGGGGGGAGGTCGTCGCCCTCGTCGGGCCGAACGGCTCGGGGAAAACGACGGTCGTCCGCGGCGTCCTCGGGCTCGCCCCGGTCGGCCCCGGGGACGTCCTGCTCTTCGGCGTCCCGGCCGCACAATTCCGCGAGCGCTGGCGGATCGGCTACGTGCCCCAGCGCCACACGGTCGTCGGTGCGGTGCCCTCGACCGTCGAGGAGGTCGTCGCGTCCGGCCGGCTGCCGCGCAAGCGCTGGTTCGCGCCGACGACCCGGGAGGACCGGCGTGCCGTCGGCCAGGCGATCGACGTCGTCGGCCTCGGCGACCGCCACCGCGCACCGGTCTCGACCCTCTCCGGCGGGCAGCAGCGCCGCGTGCTCATCGCGCGGGCGCTCGCCGCCGAGCCGGAGGTGCTCGTCATGGACGAGCCGACGGCGGGCGTCGACGCCGCGAGCTCGGAGAGCCTGACCCGAACCCTCGCCCGGCTCGTCGACGACGGCCTGACCTTGCTCGTCGTGACCCACGACGTCGCCCCGCTCGCACCGATCCTCACCCGGGTCGTCGCGGTGTCCGACGGGCGCGTCGTCGGCGACGAGCCGGCCGCGGTGGCCCTCTCGCCGATGTCCCGCCTGCGCGTCGACGTCTACGGCCACCCGGGACACGACCCGCACCACGTGGCCCCGGGGGGCGAGGGCCGTCCGGACGACCCGGTGCGGTCCCCGGCGGCGGGCTGGCTCGGCGATCCCGGCCTGCGCGGCTCCGAGCCGGCGGGCTGAGCGGAGCGGGCGATGGAGATCCTCCAGTACGACTTCATGCAGCGGGCGCTGCTCGCGGCGCTGCTCGTCGGACTCACGGCGCCGGTCGTCGGCGTCTACCTCGTCCAGCGCCGGCTCGCGCTGATCGGCGACGGCCTCGGGCACGTCGCCCTCACCGGGGTGGCGCTGGGCGTCCTCACCGGCGGTGCGCCGGTGCTCGTCGCCCTCGGCTGCGCGGTCGTGGGCGCGGTCGCCATCGAGCTCATCCGGGCCCGGGGCCGGACGAGCGCGGACGTCGTCCTCGCGGTGATGTTCTACGGCGGGATCGCCGGTGGCGTCGTCCTCATCGGCCTCTCCCCCGACGGCACGCCGGCGAACCTCTCGGCGTACCTCTTCGGCGCGATCACGACGACGACCACGAGCGACCTCGCGGTGTTCGCGGTGCTCTCCGCCGTCGTCCTCACGGTGGCGGTCGGGATGGCCCCCCGACTGTTCGCCGTGAGCAACGACGAGGAGTACGCCCGGGCGAGCGGGATGAACGTGCTCGGGCTCAACGTGCTGCTCGCCGTGCTCACGGCGGCGACAGTCGTCATCTCGATGCGCATCGTGGGGCTGCTCCTCATCAGCGCCCTGATGATCGTGCCGAACGCCGTCGCGCAGGTGACGGCGACGAGCTTCCGGGCGAGCATGGTGACCGCGGTGGCCGTCGGGGTCGCGGTGAGCCTCCTCGGCACGGGCCTGTCGTTCTATGCCGACACCCCGTCCGGCGGGACGATCGTGCTGCTCGCGATCGCCGTCTTCGTCGTCGCAGCCCTCGCATCGTGGCTGCGCAGCCTCGTCCACGCCCGCCGGCGGCACGACGTGCGCGAGCACCGCCACGAGCACGGCCCCGGCTGCGGCCACGAGGCCGTCCCGCACGGCGACCACCTCGACTACGTCCACGACGGGCACCGGCATGCCGCGCACGGCGCCCACTACGACGACCACTGACCCCGCCGACCTGCCCACCGACCCGCCCACCGACCCGCCGACCGACCCGCCCACCGGCCCGGACCGAGCACGAGGAGCCACGAGGTGACCGACGCGACACCGCGGCGCGACACGCGCCAACGGGCCGCCGTGCGCGCCGTCCTCGCGGAGACCGAGGAGTTCGCGAGCGCCCAGCAGCTGCACGCCCGGCTGCGCGAGCGCGGCGACGGCGTCGGCCTCGCCACGGTCTACCGGACGCTTCAGCACCTCGCCGACGAGGGCGAGATCGACGTGCTGCGGACCGGGGACGGCGAGTCCGTGTACCGCCGGTGCAGCACCGGGCACCACCACCACCTCATCTGCCGCCGTTGCCGGCGCACCGTCGAGGTCGACTCCGTCGCCGTGGAGCGGTGGGCCCGGAAGATCGCGGCCGAGAACGGGTTCGCCGATGTCGAGCACGTCGTCGAGGTGTTCGGGACCTGCGCCGAGTGTGCGGCCGCCGCACGCTCGTCCTGAACCCCGCCACCACCCCGCCGCCACCACCACCACCACCGACTCCGGCCACGGGCCGTCGAGCCTCCGCTGCGAGAACGGCTCGACGCCGGCGCGGGCACGTCGTCCGCGGCGGAGCCGTGCGGGCCGCCTCAGCCCCGCGGCGTGGCCGCGGAGACGTCGACCGGGTCGGCCGCGGCGTCGACGGCGCCGCCGTACCGGCGGTCGCGCGCGGCGTACTCCTCGACCGCCCGCCAGAGACACGCGGCGGTCGACGTCCGGCCAGAGGACGTCGATGAAGACGAGCTCGGCGTACGCGGACTGCCACAGCAGGAAGTTCGACGTGCGCTGCTCCCCCGACGTCCGGAGGAACAGGTCGACGTCGGGCATGTCCGGCTCGTCGAGGAACCGCGCGACGGTCCGCTCGTCGACCCGTTCGGGGTCGAGCCGGCCCGCGGCCGCCTCCCGGGCGATCGCTCGCGCGGCGTCCGCGATCTCCGCCCGGCCGCCGTAGTTGACGCACATCGTCAGCGTGCAGACGTCGTTGTGCCGGGTGAGCTCCTCGGCCGCCTCGAGCTCGTTGATGACACTGCGCCACAGCCGCGGACGCCGTCCGGCCCAGCGCACGCGGACGCCCCAGGCGTGCATCTCGTCGCGGCGGCGGCGGATGACGTCGCGGTTGAAGCCCATGAGGAAGCGCACCTCGTCCGGGGAGCGACGCCAGTTCTCGGTGGAGAACGCGTAGGCCGACACGTTCCGCACGCCGATCTCGATGGCGCCGGCGACGACGTCGAGCAGCGCCGCCTCGCCCGCCTCGTGGCCCTCGGTGCGCGGCAGCCCGCGCTGGTTGGCCCAGCGGCCGTTGCCGTCCATGACGATCGCGACGTGCCGCGGGACGAGCTCGACCGGGATCGGCGGGCGGCCGGGCGCCGGAGGGATGCGGCGGGGGCGGGACCGGGACGGCGAGCCGCCCCCGGACGGCGCTCGCGGCCCGGACGGCGCTCGGGGCCCGTCCGGCGCTCGCGGCACCGCGGCGCCGGGTCGGCATCGGCATGCCCGACAGCCTGCCAGAGCGGACTACCCGGGCGGGGCGGGGGCGCGGGACACGACGGGCTCGCGCTCGACGAGCCGCAGCGAGCGGACCTGGCGCTCGAGGTGCCACTGGAGGTACGCGGCGACGAGCCCGCCCGCCTCGCGGCGGCGCCGGGTCTCGCTGGCGTCGGCGACGTCCCAGTCGCCCGACAGCAGCGCGGCGAGCAGCGAGAGCGTCTCGGGGTGGGGAGCCGCGGCGCCGGCGGGTCGGCACTGCGGGCAGACGACACCGCCCATCGCGACGGCGAACGCCCGGTGCGGCCCGGCCGCGCCGCAGCGTGCGCAGTCGACGAAGCTCGGCGCCCAGCCGGCGACGGCGAGCGCGCGGAGGAGGAACGCGTCGAGCACGAGGCCCGGGTCGTGGCTCGCCCGTCGGCGAGGGTGCGCAGGCCGCCGGCGAGCAGGAGGAACAGCTGGACGGCGGGCTCGCCCTCGGTCTCGGTGAGCCGCTCGGCGGTCTCGAGCATCGCCGTCCCGGCGGTGTAGCGGCCGTAGTCGGTGGCGATCGCCGTGCCGTACGGCGCCGATCGTCTCGACCTGGGTGACGACGTCGAGCGTGCGGCCCTCGTAGAGCTGGATGTCGACGAGCATGAACGGCTCGAGCCGCGCCCCGAGCCGCGACGAGGTCTTCCGGACGCCCTTCGCGACCGCCCGGACCCGCCCGTGCCCGCGGGTCAGGAGCGTGACGATCCGGTCGGCCTCGCCGAGCTTCTGGGCTGCGCAGGACGACGGCCTCGTCACGGTAGACGGCCACGCCCCATTGTCACCCGCGAGGCCGTCCGTGCGCCGGACGACGCCCGGGCGGCCGGTCACGTGGCGCACCCGGCCCCGGGTCAGTCCCGCGGGCGGCCGACCGACCGGTTCACCGCGGACACGACGGCCTTGAGCGAGGCCCGGACGATGTTCGCGTCGATCCCGACACCCCAGAGCACCCGGTCGCCGACGGCGCACTCGACGAACGCCGCGGCCTTGGCGTCACCGCCGGCGCTCATCGCGTGCTCGATGTAGTCGAGCACCCGGACGTCGACCCCGAGCGTCCCGAGGGCCTCGACGAAGGCCGCGATCGGGCCGTTGCCGTCACCCTCGAGGTGGTGCACGACACCGGACTCCTCGACGTCGACCGAGAGATGCGCGGAGCCGTCGTCCTCGCTCGTCGCCCGCATCCCGCGGACCCGGAACCGGCCCCACGGCTCGGCGCCGGTCGACGGGTCGGACGGCAGGTACTCGTCGCCGAAGATCTCCCACATCTGGGCCGGCGCGACCTCGCCGCCCTGGTCGTCGGTGACCCGCTGGACGACCTGGCTGAACTCGATCTGGAGCCGGCGCGGCAGGTCGAGGTGGTACTCGTGCTTCATGACGTAGGCCACGCCGCCCTTGCCGGACTGGCTGTTGACCCGGATGACCGCCTCGTAGGTGCGGCCGACGTCCTTGGGGTCGATCGGCAGGTACGGCACCGCCCAGGCGATGTCGTCGACCGTCGTCCCCGCCGCCGCGGCGTCCGCCTCGCGGTGCTCGAAGCCCTTCTTGATCGCGTCCTGGTGCGAGCCGGAGAACGCGGTGTAGACGAGGTCGCCGCCGTACGGGTGCCGCTCGGGGACGCGGCAGCTGGTTGCAGTACTCGACCGTGCGGCGGATCTCGTCGATGTCGGAGAAGTCGATCATCGGGTCGATGCCCTGGCTGAACAGGTTGAGCCCCAGGGTCACGAGGCACGACGTTGCCGGTGCGCTCGCCGTTGCCGAACAGGCAGCCCTCGATCCGGTCGGCGCCGGCCATGGAGCCGAGCTCGGCGGCGGCGACGGCGGTGCCGCGGTCGTTGTGCGGGTGCAGGGAGAGGACGACGTCGTCCCGGTGCGCGAGGTGCCGGTGCATCCACTCGATCGAGTCGGCGTAGACGTTGGGGGTCGCCATCTCGACGGTCGCCGGCAGGTTGATGATGACCTTGCGGTCCGGCGCCGGCTCGAAGACCTCGATCACCTCGTTGCAGACCCGGGCCGCGAAGTCGAGCTCGGTGCCGGTGTACGACTCCGGCGAGTACTCGAAGTAGACCGTCGTGCCGTCGGCCTGCGCCTGGTCGCCCAGCTTCATGCACAGACGCGCGCCCTCGAGCGCGATGTCGACGATGCCGTCCTGGTCGATGCCGAAGACGACCCGGCGCTGCAGCACCGACGTCGAGTTGTACAGGTGGACGATGGCCTGCTTCGCGCCCCCGATCGACTCGTAGGTGCGCTCGATGAGGTGGTCGCGGGCCTGCGTCAGCACCTGGATCGACGACGTCGTCCGGGATGAGGTCGTCCTCGATGAGCTGCCGGACGAAGTCGAAGTCGGTCTGGCTCGCCGACGGGAAGCCGACCTCGATCTCCTTGTAGCCCATCCCCACGAGCAGCTCGAACATCCGCCGCTTGCGCTCGGGGCTCATCGGGTCGATGAGCGCCTGGTTGCCGTCCCGCAGGTCGACGGCGCACCACTGCGGCGCCTTCGTGATCTGCTTCGTCGGCCAGGTGCGGTCCGGCAGGTCGACGGCGATCTGCTGGGAGAAGGGGACGTACTTGTGGATCGGCATGCCCGAGGGCTGCTGCTGGTTGTTCATGTCCTCGCCTTGTCGTGGGAGTCGCTGGGGCCTGTCGATGGGTGTCGAGTCGGCCGGCGCACGCGAGCTCCCCGCGGCGAGGGACCGGCCTAGAGGGCCCCGCCGCGGCGGCGAAGGAGGAGGAACGCCACGCGCACGGGCCATACGGTACACGCTCCGTCGCCGGTCCGGGACCTCGAGCACGCGACGTCCGTCAGACGGCGCGCACCGTGGCGCCTGCCGGGCCTGCTCGCGCAGACTGGCGGGCATGTCGACGACGACGCACCCGTACACGTGCCCGCTGTGCGAGGCGACCTGCGGCCTCCTCGTGGAGGTCGACCGGCCGGACGGCGGCGAGCCGCGCGTCGGCAGGGTGCGCGGCAACCCGGACGACGTCTTCAGCCACGGCTTCGCGTGCCCGAAAGGCCTCGCGATCGGCGAGCTCCAGCACGACCCGGACCGGCTCCGCGCCCCGCTCGTCGACGCCGAGCAGGCGACGTGGGAGCACGCCTGGTCGGTCGTCGCCGAGCGGCTCGGGCGGGTCGTCGGCGAGCACGGCCGCGGTGCGCTCGCCCTCTACCTCGGCAACCCGAACGTCCACAACCTCGCCGGCCAGCTCTACGTCGGCGCGGTCGCGAAGGCCGCCGGCACCCGCAACATCTTCAGTGCCTCGACGACCGACCAGATGCCCAAGCAGGTCGCGACGACGTACATGTTCGGCGACCCGCTGAGCGTCCCGGTCCCGGACGTCGACCGCACCGACCTGCTCGTCGTCCTCGGCGCCGACCCGCTGACGTCGAACGGCTCGCTCTGGACCGCGCCCGACATGCCGGGCCGGCTGCGGGCGCTGCGGCACCGCGGCGGCCGGCTCGTCGTCGTCGACCCGCGGACGTCGCGGACGGCGAGGGCCGCAGACCTGCACCTGCCGATCCGGCCCGGCACGGACGCCTTCCTCCTCGCCGCGCTCGCGCACGTCCTGCTCACCGAGGGTCTCGCCGACCCCGGGCCGCACGCCGGGTCGCACGTCGCCGGCCTCGAGGACCTGCCCGCGGCGCTCGCCGCGTTCACCCCGGAGGCCGTCGCGCCGGTCACGGGGCTGCCCGCGGACGCCGTCCGCACCCTCGCGCGCGACCTCGCGGCGGCGCCGTCGGCGGCGGTCTACGGCCGGATCGGCACGACGACGGTCCGGTTCGGCACGCTCGCCTCGTGGCTCGTCGACGTCGTGAACACGCTGACCGGCAACCTCGACACCCCGGGCGGCGTGATGTTCCCACTCGCCCCGGCCGGGCAGCGCAACTCCGCCCCGACGTCCCGGCCCCGAACCCCGCGGCTCGGCCGCTGGGCGACCGCCGGGCGCGGGCTGCCCGAGGTGCTCGGCGAGCTACCGACCGCCGCGCTCGCCGAGGAGATCCTCGGCGGCCACATCCGGGCCCTCGTGACCGTCGCGGGGAACCCGGCGCTGTCGGCCCCGGACGGCGGCCGGCTCGCGAAGGCGCTCGACGGGCTCGACGTCCTCGTGTGCGTCGACCTCTACCGGACCGAGACCGCGGCCCGCGCCGACGTCGTCCTGCCCGTGCCGGGCCCCCTCGCGCGGCCGCACTTCGACCTCACGTTCGGCCAGCTCGCCGTCCGGAACGTCGCGCACTTCTCCCCCGCCGTGCTGCCCGCGGACGTCGAGCCGGAGTGGCGCACGCTGTGCCGGCTCGCCGGCGTCCTGCAGACGCTCACTCCCGTGGTCGAGCCGGACGCCGTCGACGACCTCGTCCTCGCGACACTGCTCGGGCAGCACGTCGCGGCCGAGGGGTCGCAGGTGCACGGCCGGGACGTCGCCGAGCTCGCCGCCACGGTGTCGACGGCCGCCGACGGGACGCCGCGCCGGGGCGAGGTCCGGATGCTCGACGCCCTGCTGCGGCTCGGCCCCTACGGCGACGGCTTCGGCGCCGACCCCGACGGCCTCACCCTGGACCGGGTCGCCGCGCACCCGCACGGGCTCGACCTCGGGCCGCTCACGCCCCGGCTGCCCGAGGTGCTCCGGACGCCGACCGGCCGGGTCGAGCTCGCGCCCGCCCCGATCGTCGCCGACCTCGACCGGCTGCGGGCCGCCCTCTCCGAGGCCGGGGCCGCCGACGGCGCGCTCGTCCTCGTCGGCCGCCGGCACCTGCGGTCGAACAACTCGTGGGGGCACAACGTGGCCTCGCTCGTCACCGGGTCGAACACGTGCACGCTGCACATCCACCCGGACGACGCGGCGGCGCGCGGGGTCGCCGACGGCGGCCGGGCAGTCGTCACGTCCTCCGTGGGCAACGTCGAGGCCCTCGTCGAGGTCACCGACCGGATCCGGCCGGGCGTCGTGTCGCTGCCGCACGGCTGGGGGCACGCCGTCGACGGCGCCGGGCTGTCGGTCGCCCGCACGGCGCACGGCGACGGCGGCGCGAACGTCAACGTGCTCACCCCGCCCGAGGTCGATCCGCTGTCCGGGACGGCGGTGCTCAACGGGTTCGCGGTCGAGGTGGCCCCGGCGTGATGGACGAGGCCCCCGACCGGGAGTGGTCCGGCGCGGACCTGTCCGGCGAGACGTTCGAGGCCCTGGCGTTCCTCGAGACCGACCTGTCGGAGGCCCGGGCGCGCGGCGCCACGTTCGCCGACTGCACCTTCCGCGGCGTCCGGTTCAACGCGAGCCGCTGGGAGCGCACCGCGTTCACGAACTGCACCTTCACCCGGTGCACGTTCTTCTCGGCCGCCTTCGTCGGGTGCAAGCTCGTGGGGAGCCGCTTCGTCCGGTGCACCTTCGAGGTGGTCCGCGCGGACGTCGGGGACTGGTCGTTCACGAGCCTGCCCTCGGCCGACCTTCGCTCGACGACGTTCGACGGTGTCCGGCTCCGCGAGGCCGACCTCACCAAGGCCCGCTTCGCCGGGGCGACGCTGCGGGACTGCGACCTGTCCGGGGCGCTCCTCGACGGCGCGGACCTGTCGGAGTGCGACCTGCGCGGCAGCGACCTGTCCGGGCTCGACCCGCGGACGACCGAGGTCCGCGGCGCCCGGGTGACGGTCGACCAGGCGCTGGCGCTCGCGACCGCGTTCGGGCTGCGGATCACGGCCTGACGGTCCGGCGCGCCCCCTGATCCGGCTCTTCGACAGCGGGGAGGATCGTGCGGCAGATTGCCGCGTCAGCTTCCCCGATGAGCGTCGTCTCCCGACGGCACGAGTCGTGAGACGGGGCACTGAGGGCCGCAGGGCCGTGGCACTCCTCGCCAGCCGCCCCGCCACAGCACCATGGACACCTCGGCCGCGACCCGGCATGGGTCCGACACCACCTCGTGCCAGCCGTACTGCAGCCCACGGTCCCCCGCGACGACGACGCTGTTGTCACGGCGGCGGTCGAGATGACGCAGCCACTGCGGGTGCGCCTCGAGGCCGTCGAGCTCGACGACGGTCCCCCAGCGTCGGTACCGGACGTCGCGGTAGCGGTTGCGCACTCGCCGTCCCCGCCCGTCGGGCACCAGCTCGGCACGGTTGCGCTCGCCACGGGGCAGGGCGTGCGCCCGCTCGACGTCCTTGCGGTAGCGGCGTTCGAGAGCCGACTGCACGCCCTCGGCGGCGTCCCCGAGGATGTCGCAGAGCAGCCGGCGATGGCGCAGCCTCTTCCGTCCGGCCATGGCTGCACGGATTCGCGGGGGCGTCGTCCGGCGTCCGGCGGTCGCCCTGAGCACGATCCCGACCACGTCCGACGGTCGCGGTGAACCGTCGACCACGTCGAGCAGGGCCTCCTCGAGCCGGAGCCGGGGCGGACGCCCAGCGGGGTGCACGAGGGCGGCGAGACGGCGACGGCGCATGACATCGATGCCCTCCGGCGGGACGACTCGTCGTTCCCACGGAACGCACACGGCCAACCTCTTCGGCGCCACGTCGAGGACGCCCCAGAGCCACAGCGCAGCCTCTCCGGCGAGGGCCGCTTCACAACCACCGGCGAGCACCGCGGCCCACGCGCGGGTCATCGGCGGCACCGGCCCCTTGAACACCGCGTACACGCCCGGGAGGAGACCCGTCCAGCGCCGCGAGTCGAGCAGCGCCCCCACCTGACCCGAGGTGTAGCCGAGCTCCAGCAGTTGCCGCCGCGCGACGACACCCGCCTGAGTGGTGGCCAGGCCACGCCACGGCTCGGCGGCACCGGCACTGTGCTCCACCCGACGGTCGCGACCTACCACCCCGTGATGGTGCCGAGGTCTGGCGGTCGGCGTCGTCCGTCATCCACATCCCAGCGGTTCACGCTGTTGCGGGGAAGTTCCTGCGGCACATCGCCGCAGGAACTTCCCCGACAGACGGGTCGCCGCCCAACCTCGTCCGGCTAGGGCCGGGTCGTCGCTGGCTCGGCCGGACGGCGCAGGACCGGCGGCAGGAACCGCGCCCCCGGGCCGGTGGCCGCGAGCTCGTCGTGAGGGTTCGACAGCGCGCACCGCCGCAGCGACAGGCAGCCGCAGCCGATGCACGACGTCAGCCCGTCCCGCAGCGCCACGAGGCCGGCGATCTGCTCGTCGAGGCGGCTGCGCCAGACCCGGGAGAGCCGGGCCCAGTCCGCCTTCGTCGGCGTGCGGCCCGACGGGAGGGTCGCGAGCGCCTCGGCGATCTCGTCGAGCGTCAGCCCGACGTTCTGCGCCGCCCGGACGAACGCGAGCCGGCGCAGCACGCTGCGGTGGAAGAGCCGGTGCCCGCCGCCGGAACGCTGCGCCCTGAGCAGCCCGCGGCTCTCGTAGTAGCGCAGCGCAGAGGCCGCCACCCCGGAGCGGTGGGCGACCTCGCCGATCGTCAGCAGGTCCTCGTCCCTCGGCACGCGCTGCCCTCCCCGTGTCGGTGCCGTTGCCGGGAGGGCCGGCGTCCGGCGGCTTGACCTCAAGCTCACGTGAGCTTCCAGGATGGCGTCATGACGACCGACACGCATCCTTCCTCCGCCGCAGCCCCCTCGGCCGGCCCGGCCGCCGACGCGTCTGCACCGGCGACGTCGCCGCCCCGGCGGGTGGCTCTCGTGACCGGCGCGTCCGCCGGCCTCGGACTCGCGCTGACCCGGTCCCTCGTCGCCGACGGCTGGCACGTCGTCGCCGACGCCCGGGACGCCGGCCGGCTCCGCACGGCGCTCGAGCCGCTCGGCGCCGCGGTGACCTCCGTCCCCGGCGACGTCGCCGACCCGGTCCACCGCGCGGACCTCGTCCGCGCCGTCCGGGCCCTCGGCCGGCTCGACCTCCTCGTCGCCAACGCGAGCACCCTCGGCCCCACCCCGCTGCCGCCGCTCGCCGACCTGCCGGCGGACCGGTTCGCCGACGTGCTCGCGGTGAACACGGTGGCCCCGCTGGCTCTCGTCGGCGCGACCGTCGACCTCCTGCGCGCTGCCTCGGGGATCGTCGTCACGGTCTCCTCCGACGCCGCCGTCGAGGCCTACCCCGGCTGGGGCGGCTACGGCGCGGCGAAGGCGGCGCTGGACCACCTCGCGGCCGTGCTCGCCGCCGAGGAGCCGGCGCTCGCCGTGTACGCCGTCGACCCCGGCGACATGGCGACCGCGATGCACGCCGAGGCCGACCCGGACGCCGACCCCGCGACGCTGGCCGACCCGCTGGACGTCGCCGCGGCGTTCCTCCGGCTCCTCGCCGCCCGGCCGGCGAGCGGCCGCTACCGGGCCGCCGAGGTCGGTGCGTCGCAGCCTCGGGAGGTCGCGTGAGTGCCCCGGCGATCCGTCCCGCCGTGCCCGTCCCGGCTCTGGCCGCGTATGCGGTGCCGCCGGGCGGCCACGCGACCCGCCCGCCCGAGGAGCGCGGACTGTGCCGGGACGGGGTCCGGCTGCTCGTGGCCGGGCCGGGCCGCGTGCGGCACGCCCGGTTCGACGACCTGCCGGGCCTCCTGGCCCCCGGGGACGTGCTCGTCGTCAACACGTCCGCGACGCTCCCGGCCGCCGTCCCGGCCGCCGTCCTGGGGCCGGGCGGGTTCTCCACGACCGTCCACGTCGGCGACGGCCTCGACGACGGCACGTGGGTCGTCGAGGTGCGGCGGCCCGACAACTCCGGGCCGGAGCTGTCGCTCGCGCCCGGCCGGGTCGTCGCGCTGGACGGCGGCGTCCGGCTGACGCTGCTCGACTCCTACCCCGACCGCGGGCGGCGCGGGGCCCGGCTCTGGCGGGCCGGACCGGACGACGCCGTGTCGCCGGACCGGGTCGCGTACCTGCGGGCGCACGGCCGGCCCGTCTCGTACGGGGACCTCGCGTCCCGGCCACCGCTGTCGGCGTACCAGACCGTCTACGCCCGGACGCCGGGCAGCGCCGAGCTCGTGAGCGCCGGCCGGCCGTTCAGCGAGCGGCTCCTCACGCGGCTCGTCGCGTCCGGGGTGACGATCGCTCCCCTCGTCCTGCACACCGGCCTGTCGAGCCCGGAGGTCCACGAGCCGCCGGCCCCGGAGCGGTTCGAGGTCCCCCCCGACACCGCTCGCCTCGTCCGGAGCGCCCGGGCCGCGGGTCGTCGGGTCGTCGCCGTCGGGACGACCGTCGTCCGGGCACTGGAGTCGGCGGTCGACGACGGCGGCCGGGTGCGGGGCGCGTCCGGCTGGACGGGGCTCGTCCTCGACCGGAACCGGCCGGCCCGGGTGGTCGACGGCCTGGTCACCGGGCTCCACGAGCCGCAGGCGAGCCACCTGTCGCTCCTGGAGTCGGTGGTTGGCCCCGACCTCGTCGCCGCGGCGTACGCGGCGGCGGTCGGCCCGGCACCGCGCGACGACCGTCCGGGCGACGACGTCGGCTACCTCTGGCACGAGTTCGGCGACTCGATGCTCCTGCTCCCCGAACGTCCGGGCCGGGCGACCGCGAGCGGGACGGCGAGCAGGAGCGGGAGCGCGACGAGGGCCGTCGCCTCCGGGCGGCCGAGGGGCGCCGCGGCGAGGCCCCACACGAGGTAGAGCCCGGCGGTGAGCCCTTCCGACGCGAGCCCGGCGACGGACGTCACCGTCGCCCGCGCCCGGCCCCGGACGGCGCCCTGGAGCCGGGCCTCGACGAGGACGACCGCCGTCTGCCCGAGACCGTAGCCGGCGCAGATCACGACCCAGGCCGGCTGGGTGCCGGCGAGGCAGCCGCCGACGAGCAGCACGAACGCCGCGAGGCAGACGCCGGCGAGCCGGCGTCCGGCACCCGGGCGGGTCGCCGCCCAGGCCCCGACGACCTGCGCGGCGGTGACGGCGAGCATGACGAGCGGGACGGCCCGGTCGGTGAAGCCGGACGTCTGGGCGAGGAGCGGGAAGAACTCGTCGAGCGCGAGCGCGGCCGGGACGACCGCGGCGAGCGCCACGGCCGGCCGGACGGTCGGGTGCGTGACCGCCTCCCGGACGCCGTCGCGCAGCATGCGCCACCAGGCGCGCCAGGGGTTGAGCTCCTCGGCCGGGTCGTCGCCGCCCACGTCGCCCGCGCAGTCCGGGTCGTGGTCCGCGGTGGGGGGTGCCGACCCGCGGCGCCAGCCGCGGGCGGCGGGGTCGGGCAGCCGGAGCGCGGCGACGGAGAAGAGCACGCAGACCGCGCTGCTCGCGAGCCCGGTGAGCAGGTACCCGCCGGCCGCGAGGAGGAGCGGGGCGGTCGCCGTCGCCAGCGCGACCCCGACGAGGGACGCGACGTGCGCCCGGCCGGCGACCCGGCGGTACTCCCGCTCGGCACCGTGGGCGGCGAGCACGTCGTGGACGTGGGACTCGAGCGTCCCGGATGTCATCGCGCTGCCCAGCGCCCAGAGCACGAACCCCGCGAGGAAGGCGGGATAGGACGGCACGACGACCCACGCCGCGAAGCCGAGGGCCCGGACCCCACCGGCGAGGGCGAGCAGCCGGTGCCGGGCGACGACGTCCCCCCACGCCCCGCTCGGCACCTCGAGGACGACGACGGCGAGGGACCAGGCGACGAGCAGCCCGGCGATGCCGGAGTCGGAGACCCCGGTGTCGCTGAAGAGCAGCGCGTACACGGGGTAGATCGGCATCGCGTCGTCGAGGCCGCGGACGAGTGCGTACCAGCGTCCGACGTCGCGGACGGCGCGCTCGCGCGGCCCGGCGCCGGTCCGGACGGGGTTCGGTCGTCAACCAGGCATGCCCGGCAGTGTAGGAGGCGGCGATCATTGGGACGCAAGCGATTTCGCGACATCCGCCGGACGCCGCGCCGCCCGTCCGCGCCCGTACCCCCCGGGCCGCGAGAGCCTGCGCACCGCGCCCGGCGAGGCGGGTGTCGCAGCGGCCCGCCGCCGATCCCCGCGACGGCGGTCACCCCATGTCGGTACGAGCCGCTAGCTAGAACCCGAGGCGCTGCAGCTGCTTCGGGTCGCGCTGCCAGTCCTTGGCGACCTTGACCCGAAGGTCGAGGTGTACCCGCTGGCCGAGGAGCGCCTCGATGCCGTGCCGGGCGCGGGTCCCGACGTCGCGCAGCCGGACCCCGCCCTTGCCGATGACGATGGCCTTCTGCGACTCGCGCTCGACGAAGACGTGGACGTAGATCGTCGAGCAGCGGGTCGTCTGCGGGCCGGTCCTCGCGCGGGGCGCATCTCCTCGACGACGACGGCGAGCGCAGTGCGGCAGCTCGTCGCGGACGCCCTCGAGCGCGGCCTCCCGGACGAGCTCGGCGACCATGACGGCCTCCGGCTCGTCGGTGAGCTCGCCGTCCGGGTAGAGCGGCGGGCCCTCGGGCAGATGGCTCGACGAGGACGTCGGTGAGCCGGTCGACCTGGAAGCCGGCCTTCGCCGACACCGGGACGATGTCGTCGGCGTCGACGAGCCGGCTCACCGCGAGGAGCTGCTCGGCGACGAGCTGGCTCTGGACGAGGTCCGTCTTCGTGACGATCGCGACGACCGGCGCTGCGGCCCGGCCCGGCGCAGCTCGGCGAGCTCCGCGGCGATGAACCGGTCGCCCGGACCGACCGCCTGGTCGGCGGCGATGCAGAAGCCGATGACGTCGACCTCGGAGGAGGGTCTGCCGGACGAGGTCGTTGAGGCGTTCGCCGAGCAGGGTCCGCGGCCGGTGCAGGCCCGGCGTGTCGACGAGCACGAGCTGGGCGTCCGGCCGGTGCACGACGCCGCGGATCGTGTGCCGGGTCGTCTGCGGCCGGCTCGACGTGATGGCGACCTTCTGCGCCGACGAGGGCGTTCGTCAGCGTCGACTTGCCCGCGTTCGGCCGGCCGACGAGACAGGCGAAGCCCGATCGGAACCGTCGTCCATCACTCCTCCTCGTCCTCCGTCGTCCGGCGCGGTGGGGTCCCGCCGGACGACGACGGTCGCGAGCTGGTTGCGCCGGCCCTCGAACCGGTCCGCGACGAGCTCGAGGCCGCCGACCCGGGCGGTCGCGCCGGCGATCGGCACCCGGCCGAGGGCCTTCGCGAGCAGACCGCCGACGGTGTCGACCTCGTCGTCCTCGAGCTCGAGCCCGAACAGGTCGCCGACCTCGTCGATGTGCACCCGGGACCGCACCCGGTACTGCCCCGTCGCCGAGGTCCTCGACGTCCGGCTCGTCGTGGTCGTACTCGTCGGCGATGTCCCCGACGATCTCCTCGACGAGGTCCTCGAGCGTGACGAGGCCGGCGGTCCCGCCGTACTCGTCGACGACGATGGCGACGTGCCCGGCGTCGCGCTGCATCTCCCGGAGCAGGTCGTCGACCGGCTTGCTGTCCGGCACGAAGACGCGGGTCGCGCATGACCTTCTCGACGGTCTCGGTCGTCGCGGCCGTCCGGCCGCTCGTGGAGCCGCCGGGCGACGTCCTTGAGGTAGATGATCCCCGACGCACGTCGTCGAGGCCGTCGCCGACGACGGGCACCCGGGAGAAGCCCGAGCGCAGGAACAGCGACATCGCCGCGCCGCAGGGTCGTCCCGCGGTCGACCGAGACCATGCGCCGTCCGCGGGCACCATCACCTCGCGGGTCAGGGTGTCGCCGAGCTCGAAGACCGAGTGGATCATCTGCCGCTCGTCCGCCTCGATGACCTGGCTCTCGCCGGCCATGTCGACGAGCTCGCGCAGCTCGGCCTCCGACGCGAACGGGCCGTCCCGGTAGCCCTCGCCGGGCGTGAGGACGTTGCCGACGAGCACGAGGAGCCGGGCGAGCGGCCCGAGCACCCGCGCGAGCGCACGGAGCACCGGCGCGGCGACGAGCCCGACCCGGTCGGCGTGCTGCCGGCCGAGGGTCCGCGGGCCGACCCCGACGAGCGACGAACCACACGACGGTCGTCGTGCCGACCGCCGCGAGCGCCGCCTGCCACCGGACCGGCAGCAGCGCGAGGTAGACGAAGAGCACGCCGGCGAAGGCGCTCGACATCGCGAGGATCCGCAGGAACGCCGACACCGCGAGCGTCGGCGCGGGGTCGGCGGAGACCCGGACGAG
Source organism: uncultured Actinomycetota bacterium (assembly GCA_963750565.1). Taxonomy (GTDB): domain Bacteria; phylum Actinomycetota; class Actinomycetes; order Actinomycetales; family Kineosporiaceae; genus R-H-3. The sequence continues at coordinate 433,968 of CAVVRA010000009.1, forward strand.
CGCGGCGGCGCCCCTGCGGCCCTCGTCGCGCAGGTCGCCGGCGCGGCCGCGGGACACCCGGGACAACGCCGCCTCGGACGCCGCGAGCACGCCCGCGACGGCCGACGAGCACGACGGACAGGGCGACGAGCTGGGGCGGTGCTCACGTCCGCCCTCGGGTGGCGAGGAAGGTCAGGAGCAGCCGGCGCTGCAGGGCGAACATCTCCTTCTCCTCGTCCGGCTCGGCGTGGTCGTAGCCGAGCAGGTGCAGGATCCCGTGGGTCGTGAGCAGGAGGAGCTCCTCCTGGGTCGTGTGCCCGGCCTTGCCCGGCCTGCGCGGCGGCGACCTGCGGGCACAGGACCACGTCGCCGAGCAGGCCCGGCGGGGACTCCTCGTCCTCGCTCCCCGGCCGCAGCTCGTCCATGGGGAACGACAGCACGTCGGTCGGCCCGGGCTCGTCCATCCACTGCACGTGGAGCTCCGCCATGGCCGCCTCGTCGACGAGGACGACGCTCAGCTCGGCCTGCGGGTGCACCCGCAGCTCGGCGAGCACGTGCCGGGCGAGCGCGACGATCTCGGTCTCGTCCGCGTCGACGCCGCTCTCGTTGTTGACCTCGATGCTCACGGGCTGATGCTCCCAGGGTCAGCGTCGGCCACGGCGCTGCCGGGAGACGTCGGGACGCCCGGCGGGTCGCGGGCCGCTCTGCCCGGACCGCTCGACGACCTGCTGGGCCTCGTCCCACTTCGAGTACGCGTCGACGATGTCGCTCACGAGCCGGTGCCGGACGACGTCCGCGCTCGTCAGGATGGCTGAAGTGCACGTCCTCGATGCCGTCGAGGATGTCCCGGACGACGCGCAGCCCCGACGTCGTCCCGGACGGGCAGGTCGACCTGCGTGACGTCGCCGGTGACGACCATCTTCGAGCCGAAGCCGAGCCGGGTGAGGAACATCTTCATCTGCTCCGGCGAGGTGTTCTGCGCCTCGTCGAGGACTGATGAACGCGTCGTTGAGGGTGCGGCCGCGCATGTAGGCGAGCGGCGCGACCTCGATCGTCCCGGCGGCCATGAGCCGCGGGATCGAGTCCGGGTCGATCATGTCGTGGAGCGCGTCGTAGAGCGGGCGCAGGTAGGGGTCGATCTTGTCGGTCAGCGTGCCGGGCAGGAAGCCGAGCCGCTCGCCCGCCTCGACCGCCGGCCGGGTGAGGATGATCCGGTTGACCCGCTTGGCCTGCAGCGCCTGGACGGCCTTCGCCATCGCGAGGTAGGTCTTGCCGGTGCCGGCGGGGCCGATCCCGAAGACGATCGTGTGCTGGTCGATCGCGTCGACGTAGCGCTTCTGGTTGAGCGTCTTCGGCCGGATCGTCCGGCCGCGGTTGGACAGGATGTTCAGCGTGAGGACGTCGGCGGGCCGCTCGGTCGTCTGCTGCCGGAGCATGAGGACCGAGCGCTCCGACGGCGTCCGTCGTGAGCGGCTGGCCGCTCGCGAGGACGGCGACGAGCTCGTCGACGAGGCGCTCGACGAGCGCGACCTCGCCGAAGGGACCGCGTGACGGTGATCTCGTTGCCGCGGACGTGGATGTCGGCCTCGGGGAAGGCGCGCTCGACGGAGCGGAGGATCTCGTCACGGGCGCCCAGCAGACTGACCATCGCGACCTCGGGCGGGATGACGATGCGGTGCACGGCCCCGGCGGGTTGCCGTACCGCCGCGGGCCGGCCGGAGGAGGCATCGCCGGTGGCGCCGGACGTGGGCTGCTCAGGCACGGTCTCGTCTGACATGAGTGGCGGGAGCCGACCACCCTTCGCTCTCGTACGGATCTGTCGTGATGCGTCTGTCTGATGGGTCTGTCTGGTGCGTCTGTCGTGATGGGTCTGTCGTGATGCGTCTGTCGTGATGGGTCTGGCGTGACGGGTCTGTCAAGACGGGTCCGTCGTGACGATCTGTCGCCGTCCAGGTGCCCTGCACGGCGTCAGACCATGCTAACGGCCGCCCCCGACAGCCCGCCTCGGCGGAACCCGGCCGTCAACCCGGCGGCCAGCTGAACGAACGGCCGGCGAGGACGTGGCCGTGGACGTGGAACACCGACTGGCCGACCTGGGCCCCGGTGTTGAAGACGAGCCGGTACGGCCCGCCCGCCTCGTCCGCCGCGACCCGGGAGCCGACCGTGACGAGCTCGGCGAGGGCGCCCGGATCACCCTCGGCGAGCGCCGTGACGTCACGGTGGTGCTCGAGCGCCATGACGAGGACGTGGGTCGGCGCCTTGGGGTCGATGTCCCGGATGGCGAGCACCCGCTCCCCCCGATGGACGACGGTCGCGGGGATCTCCCCGGTGACGATGCGGCAGAAGACGCAGTCGGAGGCCGCGCTCGGGCCGACCGCCCCGCCGGTCCGCTGTGTGCTCACGGTGGGTGAGGGTATCCCCGCCGCCCCGGTCCGGCATGGACCGGGGCGTCGCGAACCAGTAGAAACGAGCAACAGCAGCGACAGGCACGTCCGGCCCGTCAACCGGGGGCCGACCTCGCGCGTCCCCCCGGTATGACGACGGTCGCAGGCGCGGTGAAGGCCCACCCGTGGGCCGGGGGCGCCGCCGTGAGGACGGGCCGGAGGGAGGGGCCCGTGCGGCCGCGCGCGTCGGGACAGGCCTCGGGGCACGACGACGTCCCGGCGACCGCCGACGGCGCCTTCTCCGTCCAGCGGGACGACGAGCGCCGCCCGCCCGCCCCGGTCGCCGACGACCCGGCGACGTGGGACGCCGAGACCGCCGTCACCGTGCTCTACGCCTCGCACTGGGGGCCGCTGGTCCGGCTCGCGACGCTGCTCACCCGGGACGCCTCCGTCGCCGAGGAGCTCGTCCAGGACGCGTTCGTCGCGTTGCACCGGCGCTGGGGCTCGCTCGCCGACCCGGGCGCCGCGCACGGCTACCTGCGCACGAGCGTCGTCAACGCCGCGCGCTCGGCGCTGCGCCACCGCGGCGTCGAGGAGCGCTACCGCCAACCCGCCCCGCCCGAGCCCGCAGGCCCCGAGGAGCGGGCGGTCCGCACGAGCGAGGACGCCCGGGTGATGGCCGCCCTGAGGACGCTGCCGCGTCGGCAGCAGGAGGTGCTCGTCCTGCGGTACTACTCCGACCTGTCCGAGTACGACATCGCGCAGACGCTCGGTCTGTCTCGCGGTGCCGTCAAGAGCCACGCCCACCGCGGGCTCGCAGCGCTCAAGGCGGCGCTGGAGCGTGCCGGGGAGGTGCCGGAATGAGCGACGAGCGGATCGTCGACGCCATGGACTCGCTGCCGGACCCGGCGCAGGACCCGACCGCGGCGCTCCTGCGGGACGTCCTGCTGCGGCAGGCGGACGCCGTCCGGCCGTCGCCCGACGGGCTGTCCCGGATCCGGGCCGCCCTCGACGCCGAGCAGCCCGCGACGCCGGGCGGGGTGCGCCGGCTCGTCGCGCTGCCCGGGCGGGGCGGCCGGCGGAGCGGGGCCGTCCGGGCCGGCCGACGCTCGTGGGCGACGGTGCTCGCGGCGGCGGCATCCGTCGTCCTTCTCGCGGGGGTCGCCGCGGTGGCGCTCGACCGTTTTCCGGTGTTCACTCAGCAGGGCCCGGCGTCGGAGGGCAGGGGCGGGGGCGACCCGGCGTCGGCGGCCCCGGTGACCCCGCCCGCGCTGCCGGTCTACGCCGTCGGGACTCTCACCGACGGGGCCGGCCGCATCCGGTACGCGCTCTTCCGGGAGTACCACCCGACGTTCGTCACCACCCTCGACCAGCGGCTCTCCGCGGCGCTCACCGAGGCCGTGGCTCGGCCGCCCTACGACGCCGAGTACACCCGCGTCTTCGGCGCCTCCGGCGCCTCCCAGGTCCGGGCCCGCTGGGACGCCGGGGTGGGCGAGGTCGAGGTCACGCTCAACCCCGCGATGGTCACCGTGCGCCGGGCGTCCGACGCCCGGGCGGACATCGCGATCCAGCAGATCGTGTGGACCGCGACCGCGGTCGTCGGCAAGCCGGACGTCCCGGTCCGGATCGCCCTCGCCGGCACCGGCGGCGACCCGCACATGTTCGGCCGGCCGACATACACCCTCGGCGGCCGGTTCTACCGGGCGCACGGCGTCGACGACCCGCTCGCCCCGGTGTGGATCGTCGACCCGCCGGACGGCACGACCCTGCGCCGCGGCACGACGGACGTCGCGGTCAGCGCCGGGTACGCCGCGCGGGACGGCGTCGAGTGGACGCTGACCCGCAACGGCACCGTCGTCGACGGCGGCACCGCGCCGGTCGGGTTCACCGGCGGCCGGGAGGCCGCGGTGCCCGGGTCCCGGGGGACGGCGACGATCGCCCTCGACCACACCGAGGTCGGCGAGTACGTGCTGACCGTCACCGAGCCGGGCTCCTCCGAGGTGCGCTGGAGCGACTCCAAGGCGTTCACCGTCAACTGAGGGCCTCGCCTGAGGGCCTCGACTGAGGACCTCGACTGAGAACCGGGGGCCGGTGTCAGGCCCAGCGGCCGAGCCGCACCGACAGGACGGCGAGGGCTACCGGTCCGGCGGACGACGTCCGGAGCACCTCGGGCCCGAGCCGGACGGCGCGCGCCCCTGCCCCGATGAGCGCGTCGAGCTCCTCGGGGGCGATCCCGCCCTCCGGGCCGACGACGACGAGGACGTCGACGGCGTCCCCGGGTGCCGGCAGCACAGCGGTGGCGAGCGGCTCGGAGGCCTCCTCGTGGAGCACGAGAGCCGCTCCGCCGGTGCCCACCGCGTCCGCGACGAGCCGAATGAGACCCGACGACGCCACGACGGGCGCGACGTCCGGCACCGTCGCCCGCCGGGACTGCTTCGCCGCGGCCCGCGCGGTGGCGACCCAACGCCGCCGCGACCTCTCGCCGCGCTCGGCCGCCCACCGGACGACGCTGCGCGCGGCCTGCCACGGGACGACCGCGTCGACGCCGGTCTCGGTGGCGGTCTCGACGGCGGACTCGTCGCGGCCGCCCGTGGCGAGCGCCTGGACGAGGACGAGCCGTGGCAGCCGCGGCGCGGCGTCCGCGACCTCCTCGACCCGTAGGACGAGCGCCGCCTCGAGCGCCTCGACGACCTCGCAGTGCGGCCGTCCGGCCCGAGCCGTCGGCGACGTCGACCGGCTCGCCGGCGCGGATCCGGCGAACCCTCGCGGCGTGCCGGCCCTCGTCGCCGTCGAGGAGCACGGTCGCCCCGGCCGCCAGGCCCGCGAGCGCTCCCTCGGCGAGGAGGAACAGCGGCGCGGTCACTCCGGCGAGGCTACCGGTTGGGGTCAGGGCCGATCTGGGGGCAGGGCCGATCTGGGGCCGGGGCGGGCTCGGGTCGGGGCCGGTCTCGGGTCAGGGCAGGGGTCGGGTCAGGCCCGGCGCGGTCAGCGGCCGGCGATCCGGTCGCGGAGCTTGGAGAAGATCCCCGCGCCCTGGGCGGGAGCCATCCGGCCGGCGGGACGCTCCTCGCCGCGCAGCCTTGGCCAGCTCGCGCAGCAGCGCCTCCTGCTGCTCGTCGAGCCCGCGCGGGGTGAGCACCGACGAGGTGGACGACGAGGTCGCCGCGGCCGGCCGCCGCGCAGGTGGGCGACGCCGAGCCCGCGCAGGGTCATGACCTCGCCGGACTGCGTGCCGGGCCGCACGTCGATCTCCTCGGTGCCGTCGAGGGTCTGCAGCTCGACGGTCGTGCCGAGCGCCGCCGCCGTCATCGGGACCTCGAGCGGTGCAGTGCAGGTCGTCGCCGCGACGGGTGAAGACCGGGTGCGGCCGCTCGACGATCTCGACGTACAGGTCGCCGGGCGGGCCGCCGGCGGGGCCGACCTCGCCCTGCCCGGCGAGCTGGATCCGGGTGCCGGTGTCGACGCCGGCCGGGATCTTGATGGTGAGGCGTACCGGCGGGTGCGGACCCGGCCCTCGCCGGAGCACTCCAGGCAGGGGTCGGGGATGACGCGTGCCGAACCCGTGGCAGGCGCGCGCACGGCTGGGTCGTCATCACCTGGCCGAGGAACGAGCGGGCCACCCGCTGCACCTGACCGCGGCCCTTGCAGACGTCGCAGATCTGCGGCGCGGTGCCCGGCCGGCAGCAGGTGCCCTGGCAGGTCGGGCAGACGACGGCGGTGTCGATCTGGAGCTCGCGCTGGCCGCCGAAGGTCGCCTCGTCGAGGTCGACCTCGATCCGGATCAGGGCGTCCTGGCCACGGCGCTGCCGCGGCGTCGGCCCGCGTTGCGCGCCCGCCGCCGCGCCGAAGAACGTCTCGAAGATGTCGCTGAAGCCGAAGCCGGGGCCGAACCCGCCGCCGCTGGCCGTTCGGGTCGCCGCCCATGTCGTAGACCTGGCGGCGCTCGGGGTTCGACAGCACCTCGTAGGCCCGGCCGACCTCCTTGAACCGCTCCTCCGCCTCCGGGCCCGGAGTTGACGTCCGGGTGCAGCTGGCGGGCCAGCTTGCGGTAGGCCTTCTTGATCTCTTCGGTCGACGCGTCGCGCGAGACGCCGAGGATCTCGTAGTAGTCGCTCACGGAGCTCCGTCGTCAGGGCCTGTGGCGAGGCCGGTCGGGGTGGTCGTGCGGGCCGGTGATGCGGGGGTGCGCCCGTCGTGCTCGGACGCGGCGTCACGTCGCGAGGATCCGCGACACGTAGCGGGCCACGGCACGGACGGCGGCGATCGTCGTCGGGTAGTCCATCCGGGTCGGGCCGAGCACGCCGAGCCGGGCCACGACCTCACCCTGGCCGCCGTAGCCGCTGCGCGACGACCGCGGCCTCCGTGCAGGCCGGCGTGCGCCGTCTCGTGGCCGATCAGGACGCCGACGCCCGAGGCGTCCTCGGCCATCTCCGACAGCAGCTTGAGCAGGACGACCTGCTCCTCGAGCGCCTCGAGGACCGGCCCGATCGTGCCGGCGAAGTCGGTGCCGGAGCGCGCGAGGTTGGCGGTCCCGGCGAGCACGATCCGCTCCTCGCGCTCGATCGCGAGGGCGTCCTCGAGCGCCGTCGAGCACGGTCTCGACGAGCGCCCGGTCGTCGGACGAGAACGCCTCCGGCAGCGTCGTGACGAGGGTCGCGACATCGGTGAGCCGCTGCCCGTTGACCGCCGCGTTGAGCCGGGCCCGGAGCTCGCCGAGCAGCGCCTCGCTCGGCTCGGTGCCGACCTCGACGACGCGCTGCTCGACCCGGCCGGTGTTCGTGATGAGGACGACGAGCAGCCGAGCGGCCGCCGATCGGCACGAGCTCGACGTGGCGGACCGTCGAGCGGGTCAGCGAGGGGTACTGGACGACGGCGACCTGCCGGGTCAGCGTGCGCGAGCAGGCGGACGGTCCGGTCGATGACGTCGTCGAGGTCGACCGCGCCGTCGAGGAGGGTCTGGATGGCCCGCTTCTCCGCGGCCGACAGCGGCTTGACGGTCGTGCAGCCGGTCGACGAAGAGCCGGTACCCCTTGTCGGTGGGGATCCGCCCGGCGCTGGTGTGCGGCTGGGCGATGTAGCCCCTCCTCCTCGAGCGCGGCCATGTCGTTGCGGATCGTGGCCGGCGACACGCCGAGGCTGTGCCGCTCGACGAGCGCCCTGGACCCGACGGGCTCACGTGTCTGGACGTAGTCCTCGACGATCGCGCGCAGGACGGCGAGCTTGCGATCCTCGGACAACCCGCCACCTCCCAGCGCCCTGGCACTCCTCGTCAGCGAGTGCCAGTCTACGTCGAGACGGCCCCGGGCACCCTGCCGCCGCGGGCGGCGGGGGCTGTGATGCTCGCCCTCGGGCGTGGCGCTCCACGGGAGGGCGCCGGTCGCTGGTTACCGTCGGTCGGTCAGGGTCCGACCGGCACACGGGGGATGACCGCCATGACCAGGGACCGGTACACCGGGGACGTCCTCGCCGCCGCCCGGCGGCCGAAGGTGCTGCCCGAGGTGGCCGCCGACGCCGGACTCGTCGTCGAGGACGTCGAGACCGGGTGGGTCGGGGCCGTCGTCCGCGTCGAGAAGAGCGGCGGCGTCCACGTCGTCACGCTCGAGGACCGGCGCGGCGCGGTCCGCGGCTTCCCGCTCGGGCCCGGCTTCTGGGTCGACGGGTCGCCGGTGCGGCTCGTCGCGCCCGAGGACGGCGACGCCCGCGCGACCGACCCGGACGGCGTCCGGCTCGGTCGCGGTCGACCGACCACCGCGCCCGGACGGCGCGGGCGTCCCGGATCCTCGTCGAGGGCCGGCACGACGCCGAGCTCGTCGAGAGGGTCTGGGGCGACGACCTGCGGGTCGAGGGCGTCGTCGTCGAGATGCTCGACGGCGTCGACGACCTCGCCGCGGCCGTCCGCCGATCTCGCCCCCGGCCCCGGGCGCCGGCTCGGGGTCCTCGTCGACCACCTCGTCGACGGGCATCGAAGGAGTGGCACGAGGCGGCGGCCGTCGCCCAGCTCGGTGCCGCCCGCGCGCACGTCCTCGTCGTCGGCCACCCGTACGTCGACATCTGGCAGGCCGTCCGGCCGCAGCGCGTCGGCCTCGAGGCGTGGCCGACGATCCCGCGCGGGACGCCCTGGAAGGAGGGCGTCCTCGCCGCACCTCGGGTGGCCGCACGCGACCCAGGCGGACGTCGCCCGGGGCTGGCGGCGGATCCTCGGCACGGTCCGGTCGTGGACCGACCTCGAGCCGGAGCTGCTCGGCCGGGTCGAGGAGCTCATCGACTTCACGACCGGCGACGCCGCCGACCGCTGACCGCTGCTCCGATCCAGTGACCCCGCCGATCCGGTGACCCCGCCGATCCGGTGACCCCGCCGATCCGGTGACCCCGCCGATCCAGTGACCCCGCCGATCCAGTGACCCCGCCGACCCCGCGATCGGGGACATCCCCTACGGGTCGGGTTGTCCCTACCCGGAACCGGCCGGGTGACGTCATCGTCGGTCCCTGCGGACACATCTAGCGTTGTAGGTGTCCAAGGAGGTCACCTGACATGTCCGAACCCACCGGCCCCATGACCGGCTCGTCCCGCCCCGCGCCGCTGTCCCAGAGCGACGAGCGCACCTGGGGCATGATCGCCCACCTGTCCGGCTTCGTCGCCGCGTACGTCGCGCTCGGGCTCATCGGCCCGGCGATCGTCCTCGCGACGATGGGCCAGCGTTCCGACTTCGTCCGTCGGCACGCCGTCGAGGCGCTGAACTTCAACATCTCGGTGCTCATCTACGCCGTGGTGTCCGGCGTCCTCGTCTTCATCCTCGTCGGCATCCCGATGCTCATCGCGCTCGGCATCCTCTACCTCGTCACCGTCATCCAGGGTGCGATGGCTGCCAACCGCGGCGAGGAGTACCGGTACCCGCTGACGATCCGCTTCATCCGCTGACCGGCGGGCCCGGCCCGCAAGGTCACCTGCCCGGACGGCGTCCGCGCGGCGACACGGTACGTCGCGCGGACGCCGGCATCACCCCGCAGGGGACCTTTCGGGCCTACAGTGCGCGGCGACCCGTCCCGTCCGGGGCCACGACGTCCGGGCGCCGGGCCCGTCCCCGTGAGGAAGGACCACGATGACCGAGAACCCGACGCCGTCCGGCGGCGACCGGACGCCGGACGCCCGTCCGACCCCGCCGCCGGCCGAGACCCCACCCCCTCCGGCCCAGCCGTACCCGGGCGAGCAGTACACGGCGCAGCCGTACCCCGCCCAGCCCTACCCCGCCCAGCAGAGCCCGGCCCAGCCCTACCCCGCGCAGCCCTACATCGCGCAGCAGAACCCTGCCCAGCCGTACATCGCGCAGCCGTACATCGCGCAGCCGTACCCCGGGCAGCCCTACCAGGGCCCGGCCCAGCTCAGCGACGCGGACGCCCGGATGTGGGGCATGTTCGCCCACCTCTCCGGCTTCGTCGCCGGCGTCTTCGGGTTGTCGTTCCTCGGTCCGCTGATCATCATGATCGCCTACAAGGACCGGTCGGACTTCGTGCGCCGGCACGCCGTCGAGGCGCTGAACTTCCAGATCACGCTGTGGATCTTCAGCATCGTCGGGATCGTCCTGTCGATCGCGACGCTGGGCCTCGGGCTCATCGTGTTCATCCCGGTGATCATCGTCGTGGCGGTCGCCGCGGTCGTCTTCATGATCCTCGCCGCGGTCGCCGCGAACCGGGGAGAGGACTACCGCTATCCGCTCACGCTGCGCCTCGTGAAGTAGGCCTCGTGACGTGGGTCTCGTGAAATAGGCCTCGTGAAACAGGCCTCGTGACGTAGCAGGTCGCGAGGACAGCCCGCCCCGGGCGGACCCCGGCGGACCGTGGCGGGGCCGCGGGCCGGCGGCGTCCTCAGCCGAGCAGCGCCCGGACGACCCGGTCCGCGAGCAGCCGCCCGCGCAGCCCGAGGACGACCCGCCGCCCGCGGCCGTCCGCGCCGAGCGCCGGGCCGGGCTCGACGAGCCCGTCGGCGACGAGGCCGGCGACCACGTCCCGGCCGGACGGTGCGAGCCGGTCGAGCGGCAGCCCCTCGGCGAGCCGGACCCGCAGCAGCACGTCCTCCGCGACGCGCTGACCGCCGTCGAGCACCTCCCGCCCGGCCGCGGGGCTCAGCCCGGACGTCAGCCGCTGCGGCGTACGCCCGCGGGTGCCGCACGTTCCACCACCGGACGCCGCCGACGTGCGAGTGCGCGCCGGGCCCGACGCCCCACCAGTCGTCGCCGCGCCAGTAGCCCAGGTTGTGCCGGCAGCGGTCGGACGGCGTCCGTGCCCAGTTGCTCACCTCGTACCAGGTGAACCCCGCGGCGGTGAGCCGCGTCGTCGGCCGACCTCGTACTTGTCGGCGAGGTCGTCGTCGTCCGGTGCCGGGACCTCGCCGCGCCGGACCCGCGCCGCGAGCCGGGTGCCCTCCTCGACGACGAGCGGGTACGCCGAGAGGTGGTCCGGGGCGCAGGCGAGCGCCGCGTCGAGGCTCGTCGTCCAGTCGGCGAGGCTCTCCCCCGGGGTGCCGTAGATGAGGTCGAGGCTCACCGCCGAGCCCGGCCTCCCGGGCCCAGGCGACGACCTGCGGGACCCGCTCCGGGTCGTGCGTCCGGTCGAGGACGGCGAGCACGTGCGGCACCGCGGACTGCATGCCGAACGACACCCGGGTGAAGCCCGCCGCGGCCAGGGTCTCGAGCACCTGCGGGGTCACGGAGTCCGGGTTGGCCTCGGTCGTCACCTCGGCGTCCGGCGCGAGCCCGAACCGCTCCCGGACGGCGTCGAGCAGCCGGGCGAGGTCGGCCGCCGGGAGCAGCGTCGGCGTGCCGCCGCCGAAGAAGACCGTCCCGGCCGGGCGCGGCGGCAGCCCGGCGTCGGCGAGCACCCGGCGCCGCGAGGTCGAGCTCGGCGACGGCGGTCCCGGCGTAGGCCGCCTGGTCCGCGCCGCCGCCGAGCTCGGCGGCGGTGTAGGTGTTGAAGTCGCAGTACCCGCACCGAACGGCGCAGAACGGCACGTGGACGTAGACCCCGAACGCCCGGTCGGCCGCGCCCTCGACGACGGACGGCGGGAGCGCTCCGGCAGCGGGCGCCGGTTCCCCCTCGGGCAGCGCGGACGGCATCAGCCGGCCGCCTCAGCCACGGGAGAGGGCCTGGCGGGCCTGCTCGGCGAGCTCGGGCTGCAGGCCGACGACCCCGGTCGCCGCGGCGTCGAGGAGCGCCCGGGCGGCGTCCGCCTCGAACCGGGGGAAGACGTCGGCGATCCGGACGCCGTGCCCGGGCCGGCGCTCCACCGCCACCCGGTCCCCCTCGGCGACCCGGCCGGGTGCGACCACGCGGAGGTAGCTGCCGAACGCACCGTGCTCGGTGAAGCGCTTGACCCAGTGCGGCTCGCCCATCCGGGTCTGGAACGTCTGGCACGGGATCCTCGGCGAGGTGACCTCGACGAGGATGCCGGTCTCACTGTCGCCGATCCGCCACCGCTCGCCGATCTCGGCGCCGGTGACGTCGATGTCGCTCACGCGCAGGTTCTCGCCGAACATGCCCGGGGTGATCTCCCGGCCGAGGTGCGCAGCCCACCACCGGGCGTCCTCGTCGGCGTACGCGTACAGGGCCTGGTCGACACCGCCGTGGTGCGCGGTGTCGCACTGGGTGTCGCCGGCGAGGCCGAGCGGGCCGACCGTGACCGGGCCGGGCACGGGCCGCTTGTCGATCGCCGTGACGTCCGGGTCCCGGCCGGGGTACGGAAGGATCTCGTGGACGACGCAGACGGCGGTCAACCGGCCCACGGCGAGCGGATGGTCCATGGAACGCATAGTCTCACCACGCCGCGACGGTCACCGAGCGCGGCGAGGGCGCACACCAGTCGCTTGAGGTCCTCCATGACATCCGTCCCGGCCGACGGGCCCACCGACGTCCTCTCGGCGGCGCGCGCCAGTGCCGCGACGCGGGGAACGACGCCGCCCGCCGGTCTCGCCCCGGCCGACGACCTCACCTCGCCACCGCTGCCCCGCTCCCCCCGGCGCCGCGCGGAGCAGGGGCCTGCTTTCGACCCGTTGCTCGGCGTGGACCTCGACGCGGCGACGATCCCCGAGCTCCAGGAGCGGATGGCCGCCGGGACGCTCACGGCGGTCGACCTCACCGCGGCGTACCTGCGCCGGGTCAAGGCCGTCGACGCTATGACGAACGCCGTCCTCGCGGTGAGCCCGGCGGCGCTCGGCGAGGCGGCGGCGTCCGACGCGCGGCGAGCGCGGGGCGAGGTCCGGGGGCCGCTCGACGGGATCCCGGTGCTGCTCAAGGACAGCATCGACGCCCGGGGCCTGCCGACGACGGCCGGCTCCCGGGCGCTGCTCCGCGCGCGCCCCCGGGACGCCGCGGCGACCCGGAGGCTGCGCGCCGCCGGCGCGGTCGTCCTCGGCAAGGCGAACCTCACCGAGTGGGCGAACTACCGCTCCAGCCGGAGCACGAGCGGCTGGAGCGCCGTCGGCGGGCTGACCCGGCATCCGTACGCGCTCGACCGCAACGCCTGTGGCTCGTCCACCGGCTCGTCGGTCGCGGTCGCGGTGTCCCTGGCCCAGGTGTCCCTCGGGACCGAGACGGACGGGTCGATCGTCTGCCCGGCCGCCACGGCCGGCGTCGTCGGGGTCAAGCCGAGCCTCGGCCTCGTGAGCCGGGCGGGCGTCGTCCCGATCTCGACGGAGCAGGACGTCGTCGGGCCGATGGCCCGGCACGTCGTGGACGCGGCGCTCGCCCTCGCCGCCCTCCAGGGCCGGGACGGCGCCGACCCGGCGACCGCGCAGCGCCCCCGCGGCTATCCGGCCGGGTACACCCTCGACCCCGATGCGCTCTCCGGCGCCCGGATCGGGCTGTGGCGCCTCGCCGGCCAGGACGCCGGCGTCGACCGCCTCGTCCGCCGCGCGGAGGCCCGGCTGCGGGAGGTCGGCGCCAGCGTCGTCCCGGTCGACCTCGGCGCCATCGAGGAGATCTACGGGGACGAGACGACCGCGCTCAACGCCGAGTTCCGCCGCGACGTCGAGGCCTACCTCGCGGCGACGCCCGGGGACCACCCGAGGACCCTCGCAGAGCTCGTCGAGTTCAACCACGCCGACCCGGTCGAGTGCCGGTACTTCGGCCAGGAGACGTTCGAGGCGGCGCTCGCGTCCCCGCCGGCGGACGACCCGGAGGTCGCCGCCGCCCGGTCGCGCGCGCGAGCGCTCGCCCGCCGGCTCGTCGACGATGCGCTCACCGAGCACGCGCTCGACGCGATCGCCGCCCCGACGAACGGCCCGGCCTGGCTCACGACCCTCGGCGGCGGGGACGCCTTCAGCGGGCCGACGTCGTCGACGCCGGCGGCGGTCGCCGGCTACCCGAACGTCACCGTACCGATCGGGCTCGCGAGCCGGCTGCCCATCGGGCTGTCGTTCGTCGGGACCCGGTGGAGCGACCCGCGGATTCTCGCACTCGCCTACGCGTTCGAGCAGGCGACCCGGTGGCGGCGACCGCCGACGTACCGGGCGACGGTGGGCTGAGGCACTGCCGGGCCGGCGGGGCGATGCAGGGTGATGCAGGGTGCCCCTCGGTCAGGCCCGCCCGGCGACGAGCGCCGCCGCTCCGGCCCGGCGTCCCGCGAGAGCGCGCCTCACGACGACCTGGACCGGCCGCTCGACCCACCGGAAGGAGGCCGCGGCGACGAGGAGGGTGAGCGGGAGGACGACGACCCTCGCAGCCGCGGGCAGCTCCGGGCCGACGACCCGCACGACGACCCCGGGGTACAGGTACACGCCGTACGAGATCTCGCCGAGCCGGACGAGCCGGCCCCCGGCCAGGAAGCGGCTCACCACGGCGTCCGGGGCGCGGACCACGCCACCGACGACGACGACCGCGAGCACGGCCGCCAGGAGGGTTGCGAGCCACAGCGGGGTTGCGGGTCTCGCGGCGACGACGACGAGTGCGATCCCGGCCGGCACCGCCGCCCACAACGCCGCCGACGCGAGCCGGGCCGGCACCGCGACCCGTGGCAGGACGAGGGCGAGCAGGCAGCCGGCGAGGATCTCCCAGCCCCTGGTGTGCGGGAGGAAGTACGCGGCCGTCCGGTCCGGCGGAACCCGGCCGCCGTCGGCGACGAGGGACCCGAAGCCGACCAGGCAGAGGGCGGTGCAGACCGCGACGAGCACGCGCCGGCGGCCGGCGGACAGCGCGACGACGAGCGGCCAGAAGAGGTAGAACTGCTCCTCGATCGCGAGGGACCAGGTGTGGCCGAACCCGCCGTGGCCGCGCACGTGGAACCACGTGAGGTCGTGATGAGGTAGCCGGAGAGCACGAAGAACACGTCGACGCCGACCCACGTCCCGCGGACGTGCGGCAGCTCGAGGTGCTGCACGACGACGAGGAGCACGGCGACGGCGCGCAGGCCGTCGAGGGCGCGTACGCGCGGCATTCCGGAAGCCCCTACCTGGCGTCCGACACGTGCGGACGCCGCGCGTCAGGATGCCGGGCGGAGGCGGGTCGGGCGGCTGGTTCCGGACTGCTTCGTCCCTTCGGCCGAGGCCGCTCAGCGCGGTGGATCACCTGCACACGGCACCCACGTAGTCCAGCAGACGCTCGGTGGGGTACATCGCACGGCAATCTGCCGCGCGATCCTCCCCACTGACGGTTATTAGCTGACGGGCCGGGCGGGCCCTACTTCTTCTTCTCCCCCGTGGGCGCCTCCGACGACAGCGCGGCGATGAAGGCCTCCTGCGGGACCTCGACCCGGCCGACCATCTTCATCCGCTTCTTGCCCTCCTTCTGCTTCTCGAGCAGCTTGCGCTTGCGGGTGATGTCACCGCCGTAGCACTTGGCGAGGACGTCCTTGCGGATGGCGCGGATGTTCTCGCGGGCGATGATCCGGGCGCCGATCGCGGCCTGGATCGGCACCTCGAACTGCTGGCGCGGGATGAGCTCCTTGAGCTTGCCGGCCATCATGACGCCGTACGCGTAGGCCTTGTCCTGGTGGACGATCGCGCTGAACGCGTCGACGGTCTCGCCCTGGAGCAGGATGTCGACCTTGACGAGGTCGGCCACCTGGTCGCCGTCCGGCCTCGTAGTCGAGCGAGGCGTAGCCGCGCGTGCGGGACTTCAGCTGGTCGAAGAAGTCGAAGACGATCTCGGCGAGCGGCAGCGTGTAGCGCATCTCGACGCGGTCCTCGGAGAGGTAGTCCATGCCGAGCAGGGTGCCGCGGCGCTGCTGGCACAGCTCCATGATCGCGCCGATGTACTCGCTCGGCGCGAGGATCGTGGCCCGGACGACGGGCTCGCGGACCTCGGCGATCTTGCCGCCGGGGAACTCGCAGGGGTTGGTGACGGTGATCTGCTTGCCGTCCTCCATGGTCACCTCGTAGACGACGTTCGGCGCCGTCGAGATGAGGTCGAGGTCGAACTCGCGCTCGAGCCGCTCGCGGACGATCTCCAGGTGCAGCAGCCCGAGGAAGCCGCAGCGGAAGCCGAAGCCGAGCGCCACCGAGGTCTCCGGCTCGTAGACGAGCGCGGCGTCGTTGAGCTTGAGCTTGTCGAGCGCCTCGCGCAGGTCCGGGTAGTCCGAGCCGTCGATCGGGTACAGGCCGGAGAAGACCATCGGCTTGGGGTCGCGGTAGCCGCCGAGGGCCTCGGCCGCCGGCTTGGCGGCGTTGGTGACCGTGTCGCCGACCTTGGACTGGCGGACGTCCTTGACGCCGGTGATGAGGTAGCCGACCTCGCCGACGCCGAGCCCCTGGCGCGGGCACCGGCTCGGGCGAGATGACGCCGATCTCGAGCAGCTCGTGGGTGGCCCGGGTCGACATCATGACGATGCGCTCGCGCGGGCTGCAGGTGCCCGTCGATGACCCGGACGTAGGTGACGACGCCGCGGTAGGTGTCGTAGACCGAGTCGAAGATCATCGCGCGGGCCGGCGGCGTCGGCGTCGCCCGATCGGGTGCGGGATCTGCCGGACGATCTCGTCGAGCAGCGTGCTCGACGCCCGACGCCGGTCTTGCCGGAGACGCGCAGGCAGTCCTCGGGCTCGCAGCCGATGAGCCTGGCGAGCTCCTCGGCGTACTTCTCCGGCTGCGCGGCCGGCAGGTCGATCTTGTTGAGCACCGGGATGATCGTGAGGTCGTTCTCCAGCGCCAGGTAGAGGTTCGCGAGCGTCTGCGCCTCGATGCCCTGCGCGGCGTCGACGAGCAGGACGGCGCCCTCGCAGGCCGCGAGCGAGCGGGACACCTCGTAGGTGAAGTCGACGTGGCCCGGGGTGTCGATCATGTTGAGCGCGTAGGTCTCGCCGCCGGCACTCCCAGGGCATCCGGACGGCCTGGGACTTGATCGTGATGCCGCGCTCGCGCTCGATGTCCATCCGGTCGAGGTACTGGGCGCGCATCTGCCGCGCGTCGACGACGCCGGTGATCTGCAGCATCCGGTCGGCCAGCGTCGACTTGCCGTGGTCGATGTGGGCGATGATGCAGAAGTTCCGGATCGCCTCCGGCGGGGTGGCGGACGGCGTGTAGCGCCGTGCGGGCCATCGGGGACACGCGGGACTACCTCGGACGGGTGTCGGGGTCGGGGGACGCGCCGGCTGTCGCGGACGCGACACCCCATCGTCCCACGACCGCGGCGCGGCCTAGCGGAGCCGGGTCAGACGAGCCGGGTCAGCCGCGACCGAGACGAAGAGCTGCGACGCCGCGGTCCCGGCGTAGACCCCCTTGAGCGGCGGCACGTCGGCGTAGTCCCGCCCCCGGGCGACGACGACGTGGTCGGCGCTCGACCGGGCCGGCATGGGTCGGGTCGAAGGCGACCCACTCCCCCGCCCACCACTCCACCCAGGCGTGGCTCTGGCCCTCGACGCGTCTCGCCGAGCGCGCGCGTCCGGCCGGGGGTGGAGGTAGCCGGAGACGTACCGCGCCGGGATACCCAGCGAGCGCAGCGCGCCGAGGGTGAGGTGGGCGAAGTCCTGGCAGACGCCCTGCCGGTTCTGGCGCCACACCTCGGCGGCGTCGGTGTGCACGCCCGTCACGCCGGGGACGTACTCGACGAGCCCGGCGATGCGCTCGCAGATCGCCCGCGCGGCGGCGTCCGGGTCCGAGGCCCGCCGCGAGCGTCGCGGGCCATGTCGACGACCTCGTCGACCGGCGTCGGTGCTCCGGGTCTGGCCGAGGAACTCGTCCACTGGTCGGTCACCGACGTCGCGCGCGCAGCGTCGTCCCACGTCCGCGTCGGCGACGACGCTCGCGCGGCCGGCCACAGGTCTCGACGGTGCTGCGTCGCGACGACCTCGAGCGTCCTCGTGCGGCACCAGGACGTCGAACGCGGTGACCTGCGTGCCCCAGTAGTCCCAGTACGTGTGGGTCCACGTCACGCGGTCGACCTCGACCCGCGGCGTCGAGCACCGTCTGCCCCGGTCGTCGTGAGCGGGGTCATCCGGGCCTCGTTGTAGGACGCGAGCACGGGCGCTGTCGTACCGGTACCCGGTGCGGTGGTACGATGCGCAGCCGGCGGCGGGCCCGCGGCGAGCGGCATCCCGGCAGGCGTCGTCACGAGACCTCCTCCGATCCACGCCGTCGTCACCGCCCGCGGGAAGTACCGGCGCGGCGACCGCGTCGCTCGCCGCCGAGCAGGCCCGCTGCACCTGCTCCATCTCGCTCGGCAGGTCGGCGAGCACCTCGCTCGAGCGAGCGGAACTCCAGCGCCGTGCGGGCCCGGCCGAGCACCCGCCGGGCCTGGTCCGCGACGCCGACCCGCTCCGCCGCGGGCGCGAGCTCGCTCAGGCAGCTCCTCGGCCTGGGTCAGCGCGTAGAGCACCGACCGCGGGAACAGCCGGTCGAGCAGCAGGAACTCCGCCGCGCGCTCGTCGCGACGCCACCCCGCGGTAGGTGCGCAGGTAGCTCTCGTACGCGCCGCACGAGCGCAGGAGCGTCGTCCACGACGGGCCGCGCGCCCGGTGATCGCGCGCGTCGCGACGCAGCCGGGCGGTCATGTCGGCCCGCTCGAGGCTCCGGCCGAGGACGAGGAAGCGCCACGCCTCGTCGCGGCTCATCGTCGCGTCGGCGATCCCGGCGACGAGCGCGGCGCGCTCGCGCACCCAGCGCGAAGAACTCGTGCGGCGTCGTCGCGTCGGCGGCCGCGCGCCGGCATGCCGATCCAGGTCGTGTTGAGGCACTCCCACAGCTCCGACGAGACGATCTCGCGGGCCCGGCGGGCGTTCTCGCGGGCCGCGCCGAGCGACGCCGACGATCGAGCTCGGGCGTCGTCGCGGTCGACAGGCGAGCGCGCTCGCAGCACGCTCGCCGCGCGGTCGACCGTCGCCGGCGCCGGCGGCGATCGCGACGCCCATGACGGCGAGCAGCGCGCGGCAGGCCGTCGGCCTCCGTCAGGTCACGGGTCCTCGAGCAGCAGCTGCAGGTGGACGTCGAGGATGCGCGCGGTGTCGTCGGCCCGCTCGACGTAGCGGCCGATCCAGAACAGCGACTCGGCGATCCGGCTCAGCATGCCGCGCCCTCCGCCGTGCGCCGGCCGCTGCTGCTGCTGCTCGCTGCCGGCTGCTGCGGCTGCTGCTGCTGTTGCTGCTGCTGCTGCGTGCTGCTGCTCGGCTGTCGTAGCGCGGCCGGGATCCGCGGCCGGCTCGATCGGCACCGGCCGCGTGCGCCGGGACGGGCGTGCCGCGGCCCGGCGCGGCCGCGCGCGACGCTCGCGTCCGCGCCGGCGAGCACCCAGGTGTCCTTGGAGCCGCCGCCCTGGCTGGAGTTGACGACGAGCTGCGCCCTCGGGCAGCGCCACCCGGGTGAGGCCGCCGGGCAGCACCCAGACGTCGCTCGCCGTCGTTGACCGCGAACGGGCGCAGGTCGACGTGCCGCGGGCCGCAGCCGGTCGTCGACGAGGGTCGGGACGGTGGAGAGCTGCACGACCGGCTGCGCGATCCAGCCGCGCGGGTCGGCGAGCACCCGCTCGCGCAGCTGCGTCGAGCTCGGCTCGGCGTGGCCCGCGGCCCGATCGACGAGGCCCTTGCCGCCGGAGCCGTCGACCGGCTTGACGACGAGCTCGTCGAGGCGGTCGAGCACCTCGCTCGAGGGCGTCCGGCTCCTCGCAGCCGGCAGGTGTCGACGTTGGGCAGGATCGGCTCCTCGCCGAGGTAGTACCGGATGAGGTCGGGCACGTAGCGTGTAGACGAGCTTGTCGTCGGCGACGCCGTTGCCGACCGCGTTGGCGATCGTGACGTTGCCGGCGCGCGCCGCGTTGACCAGGCCCGGGCAGCCGAGCATCGAGTCGGCGCGGAACTGCAGCGGGTCGAGGAACTCGTCGTCGACCCGGCGGTAGATCACGTCGACCCGCTGCTCGCCCGCCGTCGTGCGCATCTAGCACCTGGCCGCCGGAGCAGACGAGGTCGCGGCCCTCGACGAGCTCGACGCCCATGCGTGCGGGCGAGCAGGGTGTGCTCGAAGTAGGCGGTGTTGTAGACGCCCGGGGTCAGCACGACGACGGTCGGGTCGTCGACGCCGGCGCGGGGCGGCCGCCCGCAGCGCGGCGAGCAGCCGGCGCGGGTAGTCGTCGACCGGGCGGATCCGCTGCGTGGCGAACGGCCTCGGGAAGACGCTGGGCCATCGCGCGGCGGTTCGCGATGACGTAGCTGACGCCCGGACGGCACGCGCACGTTGTCCTCGAGCACGCGGAACCGGCCCTGCCTCGTCGCGGATCAGGTCGATGCCCGGCGACGTGGATGCGCACGCCGTTCGGCGGCTGCGATCCCGGCCGCCTCCCGGTGGAAGTCGGCGCCGAGGCGATCGACCCGCCGCGGGACGACGCCGTCGCGCGACGCACTCGCTCGCGGCCGTAGACGTCGGCGAGGAACGCCTCCAGGGCGCGGACCCGCTGCGCGACGCCGGCCTCGACGTCGGCCCACTCGTCGGCGGCGATCACCCGCGGCACGATGTCGAGCGGGAACGGGCCGCTCCTCGCCGGCGAAGTCGAAGGTGACGCCCTGGTCGAGGTAGGCTGCGGGCCAGCGCATCGGCCCGCGCGCCGAGCTCGGCGCCGGTGAGCCGGCGCAGCGTGCCGTGCACCGCCCGGTACGGCCGGCGGGGCTGCTCGCCCTCGCTGATCATCTCGTCCCAGGCGGACCCCAGCGCGTAGCCGTCGAAGAGTTCCGCCATGGCCCCGAACGCTATCCCTCCGGTGTCACGCGGGAGGTACTCGGACGCAATGAACCTCTCAGCGCGTGTCGCCCGCGTCCCACCCGCCACCCGTACCATGCCGCGCGTGGCGGAGAGCGTCGGCGGTGCGGTGGGGCGGGCCCTCGCGCGGGCCCTCGCCGCGGGCGCGACGGCCGCGGCGCGGTCCCTGCGCCGGTCGCCGAGCAGGCTCACCCCGACGACGCCCCGGCCGCGGCCCGCCGAGCCGCCGCGACCGCACGACGTCCGGCGGCGACCGGACGGCGTCCCGCCGCGACGACCCGTACCCCGGGGACTTCACCGGTCCCGTGACGTTCGAGTACCGGCCTCACGCCGACGGCGACGCGGACCCCGGCGAGGTCGTCTGGGGCTGGGTGCCCTACGAGGAGGACCACAGCCGTGGCAAGGACCGGCCGGTGCTCGTCGTCGGCCGGGACGGCGGCTGGCTGCTGGGGCTGATGCTCACGAGCAAGGACCATGACCGGGACGCCGCGCAGGAGGCCCGGGACGGCCGGCACTGGATGGATGTCGGCGCGGGCCCGTGGGACCGGGAGGGCCGCCCGAGCGAGGTGCGGCTCGACCGGGTGCTGCGGCTCGACCCGCGCGCCGTGCGCCGCGAGGGCGGCGCCCTGCCGCGGGCGACGTTCGAGGCCGTCGCCGACCAGTCCCGGGCGGTCAACGGCTGGTCCTGACCGGCGCGCGTGACGACGGCGCGGTCGCGGGTGGTCGGGGCACCGGGCGGGCGCTGATACCCTGGACGGCGGTGCGCGCCCAGGTCGTGCGCGCATCAGGCCCTTTCCGCCAGCCCGGCGACCCCACCGCCGGCGGTCCCGGACGGGCCGACGCCCTCAACCGACCTGTCCCAGCATCAGGAAGAGACGACGCGTGGCGAACATCAAGTCCCAGATCAAGCGGAACGCGACCAACGAGAAGCGCCGGCTGCGCAACAAGTCCGTGAAGTCGGAGCTCAAGACGGTCGTCCGCGACGTTCCGCGAGGCGGCCGCCGCGGGCGACACCGAGGCCGCGGAGAAGGCTCTGCGTCTGGCGTCCCGCAAGCTCGACAAGGCCGTCAGCAAGGGCGTCATCCACAAGAACCAGGCCGCCAACCGCAAGTCGGCCATGGGCAAGGCGGCTACGGCCCTCTGAGGCCGCCCGTCCTCCGACGCCCTTTGTCGGCGCCGCCCGGGGAGTCCCCGGGGCGGCGCCGACGCGCTTTGCCCCGCCACCGCACAGGCCGGACGCGCCGGACGCGCCGCACGCGCCGGACGCGCCGGCCGTGCCGGACGACCTGACGCTCAGGCACCATGTCCGTGCGCCCGGATCGGCGTGTCCCGGCGGACACGCCGACACAAGTGGTGCCTGAGCGGGACGCGCGCGCGCGGCGGCCCGGTCGGCCCCGGGCGGGACCTCCCCCATTCGTACGACCCGATCACCGACGGTGAGATCGACGGAGCGACACGCCGCATACTTGATCCCGGCTCGTGACGCGCCGTAGTGTGCCTGCCCGTGACAGCCGATCGGGGATCGTCGTTCTTCGCCCACCTCGACGACCCGGAGCCGACACGACGAGCTGTACGACGTGAGCGCCGCCGCAACCAGGCGCGCCGTCGCCGGAACCGGCTGGTGGCGATCGTCGCCGCCCCGGTGGTCCTCGTCGGGGCCTTCCTCGCCGGCTACTCGGTGCTCGGTGGTGGCGGCGCGACGACCGAGCTCGTGGCGGCCCCCGAGCAGAGCGACGTCAACGGCGCAGACACGTCCCGGGCACCCTCCTCCGCGACACCCACCGTCCGGACGTCGACCCCCGGCCGGCGGACGACGTCGCGCGAGGCGTCCCGGGAGACGACGCGGGTCTCTCCCCCGGCGTCGACGACGACGACCACGAGGCGGACGGCGACCACCACCACGACGACGACCGCGAAGCGGACGACGACGAGCACGCCGTCGACGCGGACGAGCACGACCGCGGCCGGCTCGGCCGGCGGGACGACGAACTCCGCCGACGAGGCCGAGGTGCTCCGCCTCGTCAACGTCCAGCGCGCCAAGGCGGGCTGCACGGCCGTCTCGGCGGACTCGACCCTCACGAAGGTCGCCCGCGAGCACAGCAAGGACATGGCGGCCAACAACTACTTCTCGCACGACAGCAAGGACGGCAAGGACCCGTTCGAGCGGATGTCCGCCGCCGGCTACGCGTACAGCTGGGCCGCCGAGAACATCGCCGCCGGCCAGGCCACGCCCGCCGCTGTCATGACGTCCTGGATGAACTCCGCCGGGCACAAGGCGAACATCCTGAACTGCAAGCTCACCGAGCTCGGTGTCGGAGTGTGGAAGCAGTCCGGGAGCGCGTACGGCATCTACTGGACGCAGGACTTCGGCACCCCGCGCTGACGCGACGGACCGCGGCGGCCGGCTCAGCGGCCGCGGGCGGCCGAGATCCTCAGGATGGCGTGCTCCACGGCGTAGACCGGGTCGCGTCCGCCGCCCTTGACGGCCGTGTCCGCCTCGGCGAGCGCGAGGACCGCCTCGGCGAGGCCGTCGTCGGTCCAGCCCGAGAGCTCGCGTCGAGCCCGGTCGATCTGCCACGGCGCCATCCCGAGCTCGCCGGCGAGCTGTGCCGAGGGGCCGCGGCGGGCGACGGACACCTTGGCGAGACCGCGCACTTTGACGGCGATCGCCGCCACGAGCGGCACGGGGTCGACGCCGGTCGCGAGCGCGTGCCGCAGGAGCGACAGCGCCTGGTCGGCGCGACCGGCGACGGTGGCGTCGGCGACCTTGAACCCGGTGACCTCGACCCGGCCGCCGAACCACAGCTCGACGAGGTCCGCCTCGATCCTGCCCTCGCCGTCGACCTCGACGTCCGAGGCGAGCTGCGAGCACGCGGCCGCGAGCTCGCGGAGGTCGCTGCCCACGGCGTCGACGAGCGCCCGGATCGCCCGCGGCGACGCGCGGCGTCCGAGCCGGCGGAACTCCGCCGTCGCGAAGTCGACCTTCTCCTCGTCCTTGATGATCGGGGCGCAGGACGCCTCGAGCGCCCCTGCCCTCCGGGCGGCCTCGACGAGCGCCTTCGCGCGCACCCCCCCGGAGTGCCGGACGACGAGGCAGACGTCGGCCGGGGGCGCGGTGAGGTACCGGGTGAGGTCCGCGACGAGCGCGTCGTTCGACGCCTCGGCGTTCTCGACGACGACGAGCGAGCCGCCGCCGAAGAGCGACGGGCTGGCGAGCAGCTCGAGCCGCCCGCTCTCGTAGCCCGCCGCGTCGATCCGCTCGACGCTTACCTCGGGGTCGGCCGCCCGGGCCGCGCCGACGACGGTCGCTACGGCGCGCTCGGCGAGGACGTCCTCGGACCCGACGACGAGCACGACGGGCGCCGGTTCGAGAGCCTCGATCGGGACGAGGTTCGCCGGCGCCTTCGCCGCGCCGGCGCGCGACCCGCCCCGGCCGGTCGCCGCTGTGGTGCCCGCCGCTCTCGTCGCCACGGGCCCAGCCTGCCATGCGGTCCCGACACCCGGGCGCCGTCTCTCACGTGCCGGTCGACGAGTCCGCTCGCGGCCGACACCGGGGCTCGTGTCACCGGGCGTCCTCGCCGCACCTCTGGGTGATCCGAACTTGCCCGAAGCCAGCTCGCCCGACGTCATTCTCGCCCGAAGTCATTGCGACAGAACGGCTCTTCCGCCCCCCGGAACTGTCGGACCCGCCGCGTAGCGTCGCTCCCGTGAGCAACGGCGAGCAGGTCGAGGACGCGGGGTTCGGCGGTCAGCCGGACAGCCCGTCGGTGCCCGACCTGCTCGCGGCGGTGGACGCGCTCGCCGGGGACGCGGAGTGGCTGGCGGAGGCGGCGGGGCGGGCGTGGACATGGGCTCGGGCGGGATGGGGGGACGAGCGATGCCGGCGACGTCGCCTACCCGGCGTACCTGGCTAAACTAACGGCCGGCTGCCGCAGGAGCCGGTCTCGTGGGCGGGCAAGCCAGGGCAGGATCGCTAGGTGCGTCCCTGCGCCGGCCCGGCGGGGGATGCCACAGATCTGTACCGCTGTTCGGCCACGACCGTGACGGTGTCGGCGGCATCCATGGTCCCGTGAGCAGGGCAGGCGGTGATGACCGGGGCGTCAGGACCAGAGGCTGACGATGGGGACGGCGACGATCTGTTCGGTGAGACGGAAGGCTCGTGGGCCGGTGTGGACGACGAGCCCAGCCGTGAATGCTGGTCCGAGGCGCTCGGCGCACCATACGAGGTGCCGGGCATCCGATCGGGACGGTGCTGACGTCGCCTTGACCTCGATCGCGATGACCCGGCCGTCTCCGGTCTCGATGAGCAGGTCGACCTCGTGTCTGCCGTTGGCGTCACGAAGGTGGAACAGATCGGCTCCGATGGTGCTGACGGCGCACTCGGCTCGAAGCAGGGCGGCGACGTAGGTGTCGAGTGTGCGGCCGAGAAGATCGCCGTCCCGCAGTACCCGGCGCTGGTCGATCCGCAGTAGTGCGCCGAGTAGGCCGGGGTCGATGAGGTACCGCTTGGGGAGGCGAATCGCTCGGTCTGTCCGGTTGCCTGCCCACGCCGGGATCCGTTGGGTGATCATCAGAGTGTCCAACAGGTCGTCGTAGCCAGCGGCGGTGAGCCTGCTGATTCCTGCGGCGTCGTACAGCACCTTGTGGGTCGGCACCCCCGCGGTGTTGGCGGCGATTGCATGGAGGTATCTGCGCATCCGGACGGGGTCCTTCGCCACACCGAGAGAGGGCGCTTCCCTGGTCACGAGGTGATCGACGTAGCCGGTCAGCCATCGGTCGCGGGCACGGTCACTGGACGTCCTGAGCGCCTCGGGCCAGCCACTGGCCAGAGCATCTGCTACGTAGCTGTGGAGATCCCAGTCGGACGGGGAGGTGTCGAACACCTCGACGCCGTCGGTGATGAGTCTGTCGATCAGGGAGGGTGAGGCCGGGTCGCCGTGGCGTTCCCGGCCGACGAGCGGATACATCGTCAGGCGGACGATCCTGCCGGTCGCGGGCCAGCCGGCGGCCGTGAGGTCTGCCTGTGATGATCCGGTGAGGACGAACCGCCCCGGTCGAGGATCGTCGTCGACGGCGCGTTTGACGGCGCCGAGGATGTCAGGGACCAGGTGCCACTCATCGATCAGGATCGGCTCGGTGAGATCGCGGAGCGCGGCGTCGGGGTCGGCCCGGACGACGGCAGCCTGAGCTGGGACGTCCAGGCGGAGGATCGAGCGGCACAGTCGACGGGTCGTGGTGGTCTTGCCGCAGGCGCGAGGCCCGACGACCAGGACGGCGGGATGTGAGGTCAGGACGTCGCTCAACTCCAGGTCGAGTAGACGTGGGACGTAGGCGTCCACCGGGTGTCTCCAAGTTCGGTTAACGATTTAGCACGCGATCGGTTACTAACCTAGCACGCAGATCATTTACTATTCAGCACGGGATGCGCTGATGGTCTGACACGTCTGGTAGTGGTGCGCAGCATGACCTGGTTACCCGCCCGGCGGTCATCACGCCCGAGGAGTTCGCCGCCGCCTCCCGGTGTGGCGGAGTACCGGGAACGGTCCAGGAGTCCCGGCTGGACTCGCTCGGCACCTCATGTCCCGCGCCGGCCTCGGCCAGCGTCGTGTCGGCGGCGATGGCCCCCCTGCAGTGATCTGGCGCGGCGCTGGAACCGCCATGATCACTTCACGGGACCTGCCCGTACTGCCCCCTCATCGGCGTGTCGCAAACCCACCCAGACCACCCACCCGAGCGACTTTGCCGAGGGCCCTGCTTCGTGACCTCCCAGAAGCACTCCCAGACTCGATGCCCCAGCCGTCGCTGAGCCGGATCCGGGCGAGGATGCCTGCGACGTCCTCGGTGTCCTCGTGGTCCGGGCCGTAGACCAGGCAGAGGTCCCCGTGAAGCGCGCGGAGCACTCCCCGGCCTCGCGATCCGCCCCTCCGACAACAGCAGGACGCCGATGTTGCGGCGCACCTCGATGGCGCTGGAGTTCTGTCCATGAGGTTGAGAGCGACGTGCGGCCCTCCTTGACGCGTCCCAGGACGTCGCCATCCGCGTCGCAACTGACCGCAATGAGAGAAGACCCGCCTCGGCGCTCGCCACCCTCGGGACCCTCAGCGGTCTCCGAGACTCC
The DNA here is from genome assembly GCA_963750565.1 of uncultured Actinomycetota bacterium. Classification (GTDB taxonomy): domain Bacteria; phylum Actinomycetota; class Actinomycetes; order Actinomycetales; family Kineosporiaceae; genus R-H-3. Next base: position 460,611 of record CAVVRA010000009.1, read on the forward strand.
ACACGGTCCAGTGTGGGCGGGACCGCGCGGGCGACGATCCTGGGTAGCGGCGTCGATAGGTGTCGACCATGACGCCAAGCCGGGTGGCGCCGCAGGACCAAGAGCGCTGAGACGCGTCTGGCGCGGCGCCTTTTGGTTGCCGCAATTGATCAGCGCGGGTTCCACGGGACGGCACCACTGCGGCAGCCCAGCTGACGAAGGCTGCATCATCACCACCGCTGCAGGGCGGAGGATGCTCATGACGTCACGAGCCTATCGACACTCACTGAACGGCAGCCCGCTTCCGGCCGGTGCGCCGCAACTGGAGGTCAGCGGTGTCCGCCTGCGGTTCGGCGGCGTCAAGGCGCTGGACGACGTGACGCTGCAGGTGCGCCAGGGTGAGGTGCACGCCGTCGTGGGGCCCAACGGCGCAGGCAAGACCAGCCTGCTCAACTGCATCAGCGGGCTGTACCGACCGCAGCAGGGCTCGATCCGGCTGAACAACGGCGACGGACCCCGGCGGCCGGCTCAGCGGCCGCGGGCGGCCGAGATCCTCAGGATGGCGTGCTCCACGGCGTAGACCGGGTCGCGTCCGCCGCCCTTGACGGCCGTGTCCGCCTCGGCGAGCGCGAGGACCGCCTCGGCGAGGCCGTACGAGCACGACGGGCGCCGGTTCGAGAGCCTCGATCGGGACGAGGTTCGCTGGCGCCTTCGCCGCGCCGGCGCGCGACCCGCCCCGGCCGGTCGCCGCTGTGGTGCCCGCCGCTCTCGTCGCCACGGGCCCCAGCCTGCCATGCGGTCCCGACACCCGGGCGCCGTCCCTCACGTGCCGGTCGACGAACCCGCGCGCGGCCGACACCGGGCCTCGTGTCACCGGGCGTCCTCGCCGCACCTCTGGGTGATCCGAACTTGCCCGAAGTCAGCTCGCCCGACGTCATTCTTGCCCGAAGTCATTGCGACAGAACGGCTCTTCCGCCCCCGGAACTGTCGGACCCGCCGCGTAGTGTCGCTCCCGTGAGCAACGGCGAGCAGGTCGAGGACGCGGGGTTCGGCGGTCAGCCGGACAGCCCGTCGGTGCCCGACCTGCTCGCGGCGGTGGACGCGCTCGCCGGGGACGCGGAGTGGCTGGCGGAGGCGGCGGGGCGGGCGTGGTCGCTGTCCGACGGCGAGGTCCGCGGCGCGGTGGAGGCGGTGACCCGGCTGCAGGCCCGGGTGGAGGCGGCCCGGCTCGCCGTGGTCAAGGTGCTCGACGACCGGCCCGGTGCCGTCCCGGGCGCGGGCGCCTCCACCGTGGCGGCGACGTTCCTCACCGGTCGGCTGCACGTGGACCCGGGCCGCGCGCACGCGGACGTCCGGGCCGCGCACGCCCTCGACCCGGACGCCGGCGCGCTGCCCGTGGTCGGGGCGGCCCTGGCGGCGGGGGAGATCACCCGGGAGCACGCCGACGTCTGCGTCCGCGCCGTCGCCCGGCTCCCCAGACGCCTGCTCGTCGTCACCCTGCAGGACGAGACGACCGGCGAGGTCCGGTCCGCGATGGAGATCGCCGACGGCTGGCTCGCCGAGCAGTGCCGCCAGCACCCCGTCCGGACCGTCTCGAGGATGGCCGAGGAGCTGGTCCGGATCCTCGACCCGGACCGGGACGACCCGTTCGACCCCGACGCGCACCTGCGCCGCAGCGCCACCCTGGTCAAGGACTCCACCGGGATGGGGCTGCTGCGAGCCACCCTGACCCCCGCCGACACCGCCGTCCTGGACGCCCTGCTCTCCGCGCTCGCCAGACCCACGCCTGCCCGCGAGGCCGTGGTCGCGGACGCGGACGGGACCGAGCAGACCGTCCTCGTCCGCGACGAACGCACCGCGAGCATGCGCACGTACGACGCCCTCCTCGGCCTCGTCCGCGCCGGCATCACCGGACCGCCGGCATCACCGGCAGCGTCAGACCGGCGACGACGGACGCGGCTCCGGCGGCCCCGGCCGGGCGGCCGGTGGGTCGAGGTCCCACGACCCGTCCCCGGCGGTGACCCTGCTCGTCACCGCTTCGGTGGAGCAGGTCGCTGCCGCCGGTGCCGCCGCCGAAGTGATCCGACGGACGGCTGCCGCGGACGGGTCCGCGCCGGTCCCGGACACCGTCCGCCCGCGCACCGCCGATGCTGCCGGCCGGGGCGCCGGAGCGGCAGGCGGCTCCGCCGGTGTCCCCGACGCGCCCCACGCCGCGGAGTGTGTCGGCCGGGCCGCCGGTCTGGCAGCTCTGGATCGGCACGGCCCGATCGGCCCGCACCTGCTCGCCTACCTCGCCTGCTGCGCGACGTTGACCACGGTGCTGCTCGACGCCGACGGGCAACCGCTGGACGTCGGCCGCACCCGGCGCCTCGCCACCGCAGCGCAGCGCAAGGCGCTCGCCGTCCGCGACCGCGGCTGCGTCATCCCGTCCTGCGCCTGCCCGCACGCGGGCACCGACGCCCACCACAGCATCCCGTGGGAGCACGGCGGCCCGACGAACCTCGACAACCTCGTCAGCCTCTGCCCGGCACACCACCAGCAAGTCCACGCCGGGATCTGGGCTGTCACGATCAAGCATGGGATCCCCTGGGTCCGACCACCCTCCTGGGTCGACCCGCAACGCCGCTGGACCCGCAACCTCCTCCATCACTCGCACCAGGCCACGCGACAGGTCGCCCAACAGCTCCGGCTCGCCCTCGACGAGGACGCGGCCGAACGCGGCGTCCGCCGCATGCGGCCGATCGACCGAAGCCCCTGGCCGGACACGCCCCCCGACGACGACCACGGCCCACCCGACCACCACCAGACCTGAGCCGACCGGCCGAAGCGCTCCCTGACGTCTCCGCGAGCGAGCGACGGCCGTCAGGCCGGCGTCTTGTTCCGGCGGAAGAGCTTCTTCAGCCACGCGACGAAGCTGTGCCAGAACAGCGTGAACCCGTGGACGTCCGCGGCCTTGATCTCCTGCCGCTCCTCGACCGTCGTCGCGGCGAGCTTGGCCTCGCAGCAGGCGACGAACTCGTCGATGAGCCGGTTGCTCATCTCGGTGATGATGCCGCCGCGGCCGAACTGGGCGGCCGCACCGGAGAGCGTGACATCGGCGTCGACGCTGACCTTCGTCGACGACGGGCCGTCCTCGGTGAGCGCGTAGACGACCTTGACCGTCCCCCGGCTGCCGCCGCGCCGGTCCGCGCCCTTGCCGTCCATGTGACCGGTCCGGGCCGCCGCGTCCGACGTGACCTGCGCCGAGCCGTCGAAGGTCGCGTTGAGCGGGCCGAGCTTGACCGCGACCCTGCCCATGTACTTGCCGTCGCCGTCGTCGGAGAGGAGCTCGGCGCCCGGGAGGCAGTGGGCGACCTCCGGCACGTTCTGGAAGTACTCCCACACCGTGCCGATCGGGCGGGCGACCGTGAACTCCTGGGTGATCTTCATGGCACTCCTCGTCGAGTGGTACGGCCGAGCCGGTGCGAAGGCGTCGGTCAGGGCGCCGCTCAGGGAGCCGTCAGCGGGACGCCGGCCGGGTCGGCGTCGAAGGCACGCTTGCACCCGGCCGCACAGAAGTAGACCACGCGCCCCTCGTGCTCCGACACGAAGCGGGCCTGCTCGACGTCCACGCTCATCCCGCACACCGGGTCGACCGCGGTCTCCGGCGGCGCGACCTCGACCGGCGGCGCAGCCGTCCGGCCGGCGCGCAGCGCGACGAGCTCGGCGAGGACCGCGACCGCGATCTCCTCGTGGGACGTCGCGCCGAGGTCGAGCCCGGCCGGCGCGCGCAGCCGGGTGAGGGACTCCTCGTCGACGCCCTGCTCGCGGAGGAACGTCCGGACGGCGCTCGCGCGCTTCTGCGACGCGACGAGCCCGACGTACGCGGCGGGGGTCGCGAGGGCCGCCTCGACCGCCGGCTCGTCGTAGTGGCCCTGCGTCGCGACGACGACCATCGACCGCGGCCCGACGCCGGACAGGTCGAGGTCGGCGTCGACGACGCGGACCCGCCACCCGAGCACGCCCGCGAGGTCGCTCAGGGTGTGCACGGCGGGCGAGCGGCCGACGACCCAGACGTCGGGGGCGGGCAGCACCGGCTCCACGAACACCTCCATCGCGCCCTCGCTCGAGCAGGCCATCGCAACGGTGGTCACGCCGGGCCGCTCGTCGTCCTCGCCGAGGACGAGGAGCCGGGATGCGCCGTCCTGCAACGCCTCGAGCGCGACCCGGACGACGGTCGGCTCGGCGCACGCGCCGCCGAGCCAGCCCTCGACCCGGCCGTCGGGGTGGACGACCGCCTTCGACCCGCCCTTGCCGGACGACGGCCCGCGACGCCAGGTCACCGTCGCGAGCGCGAACGGCTCCCCGGACGCCGCGAGCGCGGCGACCCGGTCGAAGGTCAGGCCGTGCACGGCCCGCCCCCGCGGCGGGGGTGCCGGACGGCGCGCGCCGTTGAGCGCCGTCCGGACGTCACCGCCGGGCCACCGGTCACGGCCTCGCTCCCGTCATGGCGTGGCTCCCGTCATGGCTTGCGCTCCCGTCATGGCCTCGCTCCCGTCATGGCGTCGCTCCCGTCATGGCTCGCACCCGTCATGGCTCGCACCCGTCATGGCCGCTCCCGTCATGGCCGCTCCCGTCATGGCTTCGCCTCGACACCGTGCAGCGCGCCCCACACCCGGTGCGGCAGCACCGGCATGTCGAGGCTGGTGACTCCCTTGCCCCACAGCGCGTCGACGACGGCGTTGACGTACGCGGCGGGCGAACCGACGGTCGCGGACTCCCCGACGCCCTTCGCGCCGATCGGGTGGTGCGGGGACGGCGTGACGGTCGCGCCGAGGGTGAACTTCGGGGTCTCCCAGGCGGTCGGGACGAGGTAGTCCATGAAGGTCGAGCCGATGCAGTTGCCGTCCTCGTCGAAGGTGATCCACTGCATGTTCGCCTTGGCGAAGCCCTCGGTGAGGCCGCCGGTGATCTGGCCGTCGACGATCATCGGGTTGATCCGGACGCCGCAGTCGTCGACGGCGACCATGTCGAGGACCTTCCACGTGCCGTCGCCGGTGTCGACCTCGACGACGACGACGTACGACCCGAACGGGTAGGTCATGTTCGGCGGGTCGTAGTACGTGACGCCCTCCAGGCCGGCCTCCATGCCCTCGGGCATGTTCGTGTAGGCGGCGAACGCGACGTCCTGGATCGACACCGACCGGTCGGTGCCCTTGACGGTGAACGTGCCGGGCTCCCAGTCGAGGTCGTCGGGGCTCGCCTCGAGCAGGTGCGCGGCGAGCAGCCGGGCCTTCTCCCGCAGCTTGCGGGCGACGACGGCGGTCGCGGCGCCGCCGACCGGCGTGGACCGGCTGGCGTACGTGCCGAGGCCGTACGGCGTGTTGTCGGTGTCGCCCTCCTGCACCTTGACGTCCCCGACCGGGATGCCGAGCTCCTCGGCGACGATCTGGGCGAACGTCGTCTCGTGGCCCTGGCCCTGGGACTGGACGCCGAGCTTGAGGATCGCCGTGCCGGTCGGGTGCACCCGCAGCTCGGCGGAGTCGAACATCTTGAGGCCGACGATGTCGTACTCGCGGGAGTTGCCGGCGCCGACGACCTCGGTGAACGAGGCGATGCCGATCCCGATCCGGGAGTGGTTCTCGCCGCGGTCGTTGGCGGCGTTGTGCTCGGCCTGCCGGGCCCGCCAGGCGTCGTAGCCGACGAGCTCCTTCGCCTGGTCGAGCGCCGCGTGGTAGTCGCCGGAGTCGTAGACGAACCCGGTGGGCGACAGCCAGGGGAACTGCTCGCGCCGGATGAAGTTCTTCGCCCGCAGCGCGGCCGGGTCGACGCCGAGCTCGTGGGCCGCGGTGTCCATCAGCCGCTCGATGAGGAAGCTCGCCTCGGTGACCCGGAACGAGCACCGGTACGCGACGCCGCCGGGCGCCTTGTTCGTGAACGCGCCCTTGGCGGTGACGTGCGCGGCGGCGAAGTCGTAGGAGCCGGTGCAGATGTGGAAGAGCCCGGCGCGGAACTTCGTCGGCTGGGCGTCGGCGTAGAACGCGCCCTGGTCGGAGAGGATCGACGCCCGCATGCCGATGATCCGGTCGTCGGCGTCGAACGCCAGCTCGCCGTGCATGTGGTAGTCGCGGGCGAACCCGGTGGAGATGAGGTTCTCCGAGCGGGTCTCGACCCACTTGACCGGCTTGCCGAGGACGAGGGACGCCGCGGTCGCGACGACGTAGCCGGGGTAGATCGGCACCTTGTTGCCGAAGCCGCCGCCGATGTCGCAGGTGACGATCCGGATGTTCTCCTCGGGGAACCCCGCGACGAGGGCGAAGAGGGTGCGGTGCGCGTGCGGCGCCTGCGACGTCAGGTAGATCGTCACCTGCCCGGTGACCGGGTTGACGTCGGCGACCGCGCCGCACGTCTCGAGCGGCGAGGGGTGCGAGCGCGGGTAGTGCGTGTCGAGGGAGACGACCTTCGCCGCGCGGGCGAACGCGGCGTCCGTGAGGGCCTTGTCCCCGGCCTCCCACGTGTACGCGACGTTGTCGGTCTGCCCCTCCTTCTCGTCCCGGATGAGGACGTCGGTCTCGAGCGCCTGCTGCGGCGTCGTGATGGCGGGCAGGTCGTCGTACTCGACGACGATCGAGCCGAGGGCGTCCTGGGCGACGTACGGGTCGGTCGCGACGACGGCGGCGACCTCCTGGCCCTGGTAGCGCACCTTGTCCGTGGCGAGGACGGCCTGGGTGTCGCCGGAGAGGGTCGGCATCCACGCGAGCTTGTACCCGGCGAGCATCTCGCCGGTGACGACGGCGACGACGCCGTCCATCGCCTGCGCCTCGCTCGCGTCGATCGAGACGATCCGGGCGTGCGCGACGGGCGAGCGCAGGATCGCCATGTGGAGCATGCCGGGCAGGACGACGTCGTCGAGGTACCGGCCGGCGCCCTGGATGAAGCGGTCGTCCTCCTTGCGCCGGACGGAGTGGCCGATGCCGCCGATGTGCGGGCTCGTGTGCAGCGTCTCGACCGGCTGCTGGCCCGCCGGCTCGTGGGTGATCGTCATGAGGGGCTCCTCGCGGGTGCGGGTCAGTCGCCGACGCCGGCGGGCGCGGGGGTGGACGTCGCGGCGACGTCCGGGGCGTCGCTCGCGGCTGCCGCGGCCTGCCGGCCGGCGGCCTGGATCGCGGTGACGATGTTCATGTAGCCGGTGCAGCGGCAGATGTTCCCGCTGATCGCCCAGCGCACCTCGTCGTCCGACGGGGCCGGGTTCTCCTCGAGCAGCGCGGCGCCGACGAGCATCATCCCCGGGGTGCAGAACCCGCACTGGAGGCCGTGGTGCTCCTTGAACGCGGCCTGCACGGGGTGCAGCCCGTCGGCGGTCTTGAGGCCCTCGACGGTGCGGACCTCGTGGCCGTCGGCCTGGACGGCGAACATCGTGCACGACTTCACCGGGCGCCCGTCGAAGTGCACGGTGCACGCCCCGCAGGACGTCGTGTCGCAGCCGATGTGGGTGCCGGTGAGGGCCAGCTGGGTGCGGATGAAGTCGGCGAGCAGGACGCGCGGCTCGACGTCGCGGCTGTGCGCGATCCCGTTGACGGTGACCGTGATCTGCATCGTGTCTCCTCAGCCGTTCGAGCCGCTGGTGGCCTGCTGGTAGGCGGCGGCGAGGCCGCGCTGGACGTACTCGCGGACGACGGCCCGCTTGTAGTCGGCCGGCCCGCGGACGTCGCTGCTCGGGTCGCACGCGCGGGCCGCGACGTCCGCGGCCTCGGCGAAGAGCTCCCTGGACGGCGCGTTCCCGACGAGGACGCGCTCGGCGTCCGGCACCTTGAGGTTCGTGCCGCTCACCGCCGTCAGGGCGAGGCCCGCGGTCGCGACGGTGCCGGCGTCGTCGAGCGACAGGTGGGTCGCGACGCCGACCGTCGCGTAGTCGCCGATCTTCCGCTCGAGCTTGAGGTAGCTGCCACCGGCGCGGCGGCCCTGCCGCGGGACGCGGACCTCGGTGACCATCTCGCCCGGCCGCAGGGAGTTCGTGAAGAAGTCGACGACGAACTCCTCGTGCGGGATGAGCCGCTCTCCCCCGGACGCCGACCGGGCGACGACGGTCGCGCCGACGGCGAGCATGACCGAGTTCCAGTCGCCCTCCGGGTCGCAGTGCGCGATCGACCCGCAGACCGTCCCGCGGTTGCGGACGAGCGGGTCGGCGACCCACCGCGCGGCGTGCGCGACCGTGCTGTTCGCGCCGCGGACGACGTCGGACGCCGCGACGTCCGCGTGCCGGGCGAGGGCGCCGATCGCGACGTGCCCGTTGACCTCGCGGATGTACGCGAGCTCGGTGAGCTTGTTGATGTCCACGAGGTGGCCGGGCGAGGCGAGGCGCAGCTTCATCATCGGGATGAGGGACTGGCCGCCGGCGAGCACCCGGCCGTCCTCGCCGACCTGCTCGAGCGCGGCGAGCGCCTCGCCCAGGGTCGTGGGGGCGGAGTACTCGAAGGCTGCTGGGTACACGTGACGGACCTCCTCGTCGAGACCATCCGGTGCTCCCGCGCCCCGCCCTGGCGTGGGGCGGGGCGGTGGAGCGGGAGGACCGAGCCCGGCGGAGGGGTGCGCGACAGGGGGCGCGCCACCGGGACCGGTCCTGCTGCCGAACCTACGTGGCGGCCGTCACAGCGTCGCCGCGAAACCGGGTCACCTTGGTGACCCGATCGGGTCACTCGTGCCCCTGACCTCGGGCAACCCGGACGAAACCCGCCCCTCCGGCGATCGGACGAGGCCCCCGACGACGACCGGCGGATCGCCGTGCGCGTGGCCGGGCCACATCTCATGGCACCCGCGCCGGACGACGCGTGGTGGGCCGGACGCGCCGCCGGCCGACCCCGAGAGATCTTCACAACCGGCCACCGGGACCCGCCCCCCGGAGTATGGTCTGTAATCGCCGAGCCACGGAGCGTGACGACGGATCGACCGCTCCGCTCGGACCAGGACCGTTCGGATCAGGACAGTTTCGAATCAGGACAGTACGGGGAGCCTGCCCGTCGCAGGCCGATGCCGTGCGCCGCGGGAGCGGCGCGCCCGGGGGCACCGACGCACCCGGTTGACCGCACGCCGACCGGCGGACGCGGCCGTCTCGCTGGGGGGAAGACAGCTCGTGATGCACGCACTGCCCGACGGCAGCTGTGCCCGTGAGGCGGGGCCTCGATGACGCGCACCGGCGGCGAGCTCGCCACCGCGGACGCCTCGGTGGAGACCGTGCCCGTTCTCCAAGCCCCCGCGATCCCGCTGCAGGCGCCGCGGGGGCTCGGCGTGGTCCCGGGTGCGGCTCCTGAGATCCTCTCCCGGCCGCATCCCCTGGCCGGCCGCCACGTCCTCGTCGTCGGGATCAACTACGCGCCCGAGCCGACGGGGATCGCGCCGTACACGACCGGCCTGGCGGAGCACCTCGCCCGGCACGCGGAGAGCGTCGTGGTGCTCACGGGCGTCCCGCACTACCCGCAGTGGCGGGTGCCGCCGGCGTACCGGTGGCGGTTCCGGTGCAGCGAGGAGGCGCGGCTCGCCAACGACTCCGGCCTGCTCGTGCACCGGATGCGGCACTACGTGCCGTCCCGGCAGAGCGCGCTGACCCGGGCCGGGTACGAGCTGACCTTCCTCGCGAACTCGTGGGCGACCCGGGTCCGGCACGCGCCGGACCTCGTCGTCGGGGTGACCCCGAGCCTCGGGGGCGCGGTGGCCGCCGTCCGGCTCGCCCGCCGGCACGGGGCCACGCTCGTGCTCGTCGTCCAGGACCTCATGGCGAGGGCCGCGTCCCAGAGCGGGATCAGCGGCGGCGGCCGGGCATCCGCCGCCACCGCGGCGCTCGAGCGGTACGCGCTCTCCCGGGCGGACCGGGTGCTCGTCGTGAGCGACGCCTTCCGCAGCCAGCTCCACGACTACGGCGTGCCGGACGAGCGGATCGGCCTCCTGCCGAACTGGACGCACATCTCCCCCGCGGACGTCCCGGCCGACGTCGCGCGCGGGGCGCTCGGCTGGGCGGCCGACCCGTTCACCGTCGTCCACACCGGCAACATCGGCCTCAAGCAGGACCTCGGCAACCTCGTGGAGGCCGCCCGCCTCGCGGCGGACGACCCATTCCTGCGCTTCGTCGTCGTCGGGGACGGCAGCCAGCGCGAGACCGTCCGCCGGCGGGCGGAGGGCCTGCCCAACGTCTCCTTCGTCGACCCGCTCGACGCCGGCCTCTACCCGCTCGCCCTCGCGGCCGCGGACGTGCTCGTCGTCAACGAGCGCCCGGGCGTCGCGGACATGTCGTTGCCGAGCAAGCTCACGTCGTACTTCACCGCCGGTCGCCCGGTGCTCGCCGCCGTCGGGGACGGCGGGGCGACGGCCCGGGAGGTCGACCGCACCGGCGGCGCCGCGCTCCTCGTCCCGCCCGGCGACCCCGCCGCGTTCCTCGACGGCGTGCGGCTGCTCCGTTCCGACGCCCGGCTCCGCATCGCGATGGCCACGGCGGGGCGGCGCTACGCCGAGCGGTCTCTCGGCCGGGACGTCGCGACCGCGCGGCTCGACAGCGTGCTCGGGGGCCTCTTCGCATGATGGATCTGCATCCCTCCCTCGCCACTGGCACCGACGTTTCCGCGACCGGCACGACCGCAGCGCCCGTCGTACGCGACCTCAGCGCCTTCACCGGTGTCGGCTACGACAAGGGCCGCAACAAGGTCTGGCAGGCCGCGTGGTTCGCGGTGATGAACCTCGTCTTCATGAAGTGGTGGCTCCCGGCCCGCCTCCGCCCCCCGATCCTGCGCGCGTTCGGCGCCCGGGTCGGCGAGCGCGTCCTCATCCGGCACCGGGTCCGCGTGCTCTGGCCGTGGAAGCTCACGATCGGCGACGACTGCTGGATCGGCGAGGGCGCCTGGCTGCTCAACCTCGAGCCCATCACGATCGAGCACGACGTCTGCATCAGCCAGGAGGCCTTCCTCTGCACGGGGAGCCACCGGCACGAGGACCCCGCCTTCGAGTACGACAACGGCCCGATCCACGTCGGCGCCGGCGCGTGGGTCGCGGCGCGGGCAGCCTTCCTGCGGGGCAAAGTCGTCGCGCCTGGCTCTCTGATTCCCGCTGGGAGCATAAGTTCAGCACGAAGGAGCGTCGCGTGAGCGAGCCGGATCGGATCCCGGTCTGGTCATCATCATGACCAAGAACGAGGAGCGGGTGCTCCCGCACACCCTCGCGAGCGTCGTCGACTTCGACCAGGTCTTCGTCGTCGGCAGCCACAGCACCATGTGGGAGGTCGAGGGCCACTTCCAACCGGTCGTCGACGGCTTGGTCGGCCGGACGTTCACACCCCAACTCGCCAAGTTATGTCCTCGGCCGATCTGGCCACGACAAATGCGACAGTGGAGCTCAACGCCGGTCGCCACGAGACAGGCGCCGGATGGCGCCGGATCGGATCGTCAAACTCGATCCCGCGCTCCGCGTTGCGGACTGACGTCATCAAGGGGGCGACATGAATCTACGAATGACGTTGGCGGGCACCAGCCTCAAACCGGACCTGACCTTCCAGTCGGCACAGGGGATCCCGGCATTTGCCCGAGATCGCAAGAAGTTTCTGAGGGCCGCCGAGAAGTCGGCTGCTGGTGAGTTCCGAGTCGGGCACATATGCACCGCAACTCGCAGATCGCGAAGAGTCCAGCGGGGTGGCCAAGGGGGCCTACTTCCATCAAGACCTGGTGGTGGCTCAGGATGTCTTCGCGGCAGGGCCGCGTCGCCACGTCGACGTCGCGAGTCGGGTCGACGGTATGGTCGCTCACCTGGCCTCGTTCCGAGACGTGGAAGTCCATGACATTCGGCCTCTTCGGACCTCGGCCCAGGGCATCCACTTTGTTCAGCGGGATCTGACCGAACCCGATGAACGATATGACCATTATGCGGACTCGGTCTCGTGTCTTCATGCTCTGGAACACTTCGGGTTGGGGCGATACGGAGATCCCATTGACTACTACGGATACAAGACGGGCCTGCACTCGCTCGCGCGTATGGTCGAGCCGGAAGGCCGTCTGTACCTGTCCGTTCCGATCTCCAGTGACCAGCGCATCGAGTTCAATGCGCACCGGATCTTCTGCCTGCCGTATCTCCTGGAGCTTGTCGCTGACGTCGGCCTGCAGTTGGAGAAGTTGCACATCGTCGACGACCAAGGTGAGCTTCGTTTCGGGGTTCAGGGTGATCTGCAGGCGGTCAAGGAGACATTCGGTCTACATCACGGCTGCGGCATCCTGTTCCTGAACAAGAACGGGTAACGTCCCATGGCTGGCCCGGCCAACGGCGAAACTGAGCTCGTCATATGGGCTCAGGCGCTTGCTGCTCATGACCGGGGTCACCGTCGGTGGATCTCCTCAGGTCCGCGACCTCGCGCGCAGGGCTCGCGTAGCTTCGGCGCAGACCTTGGACGTGTTGGCAGCGCGGCCATCGACGAAGGGGTATATCGTCGAGGCCCGTCTCGTCCTCGCGCAGCCGACTGGTCCCGACGCGGTGGCGCGGTGTTCCCACGGTGTTCCCCGCCAGCACCGTCCAGGCCTGCGTGATCCACCTGATCCGAGCCCGCGCCGCGGTACGCGTCCCGCAAGTACTGGGACCAGCTCGCGCGCGTGACCTGCGGGCGATCTACACCGTCCCGAACGCCCAGGCGTCCCGGACGGCGTTCGAAGAGCTCGAGTAGAAGTGGGGGCAAGCCGGGGCAAGCCCCACCCGGCGATCCCGAAGATGTGGCAGACCGCGCGGGAGGAGTTCATCCCCTTTTCTGACCCACAACCTCGAGATTAGGCGGATGCTGTTCTCCACGAGTCGTTGAACGCGCCTTTGACTTAGGCTACCGACTGGCGGTCGCCAGCCGTGGGCACTTGCCCACCGACTCAAGACGCTCTACTAGCCACCCGCGGGCTTGGATTAGCAAGGGCACCCGGCGGGCACGATCGTACGCGGTGGGACCTCGGTGGGACCCAGGTGGGACCCTGCCCTGAACACCTTCTCCGTCACCTTCGCCGACCATATGCCGGCCGCGGAGAACCTGTTACCGACAACCGCCGGAAACACCGTTCCTCGGACAGACCCCCGGCCGGCTCCTCGTCATCGCATGTGGATCGCAAAGCGGCGATCGTCGGTGCCGCCCCAGCCAGGAGAAGCAGGCAGCAAATGCGTGCTTGCAACGGCAGATTAGCCCGGTGGATGCGAACCACGAGCATTGGCTGCAGCACACCTCCGAAGACGACGAGGCACGTGAGCGCGCCATGAAGGCCGACGAGCCATGCGCTCAGGATCGTTGCCAGCGGTGTGGTTAGGACGATCGCCAGGTGGAGAAGCGAGCGCGAGCCACACGGATAGACCTGCGCGAGCCAGGCGAGGAAGGTGTTCGACGCAAGCGACGGAAGAGTGGCAGCCATCGCTGTGAGCATGAGAGGGGCTCCCGGCCAACCCGAACCGAAAAGCAAGGCAGCTACAGGGTTGGCGCTAAGCGCGATTGCGAAGGCTAGTCCGCTCGTTCCGCCTACCATAAGCAGCCAGATCCGCGCGAAGCCTGTGCAGCGCCCTTCTGCCCCCCGAGTCGCGAGCTCGGCTGAGGTAGTTCAATACCCACGGCCCTATCGCGATAGCCTTTTGGAGCTGGCTTCCGGGGGCGACGATTAGTTGGTAACTCCTCGCATAGACACCTGCAGTAGCCGGTCCGAGCGCCAAGGGCATAAGACCTGCAGTCCAGCGATCTCGTGAGGTACGAGCCTAAGTTCAGCGGTACTGCGGCTCTTCCCGAAGTGCAAGCCCTCGCCGCCAACCGGATCGCGACGGCCACCTGTTGGCGGGACGAGGGTGTAGCGACCAGGCGAAGGTCTGGCATAGGAGAGCATCAGCTAGCAGGCTGGTTGCCATTTGGAGGACCAAGACTTCGGTGCCGCTCACGGATCGAAGTGCTGCTCCCACCGCGAGCAGACAACCCATGGAGGTGCCGACGACATCGGCTCCGGCAAGGTGCAGGATTCGATCGTTTCGTATCAGCAGGGCACGGGGAACCTGCATCGCGAACTGCCCGACAAGTGCCAGACCGATCGAGACCAAGATTTCTCTTGATCCAAAACTCGTCGCGGGCAGCAGTTGGTCGTAGACCCCGATGGCCGTTCCGGAGACGACGAGAGAACCAGCGAACGACACCACTGCCAACCCACGTCCCGACGTTGTACGAGTCGGGGTCTCCCCCGTAAACGAGCAGGAAGGCTTGGGATCCAAGATCCGACACGAGAGCGGCAAGCGAGAATGCGAACAAGATCCCTGCGAATACGCCAAACGGATCCGGGCCCAGCATTCTGGCGAGGACCGAGAACGCAATCGTGGAAATGATCAGCACGAGTCCCTGCGCCGCAGGGAGATAGAGAAAACGTAGCTGGCCGATCCTGAGGGCAGACGGTGTCCGCGCAGATCGCTCAACCGTTGTCGACAAGTTCCCATCCCGGACGTGCGAAGAAGTTCTCCGACTCCTCGTCACGGAACCATCGACGAGGCGCCACGACCTTGGCGTCTGTCCCTGCCGTCTCGGCTGCCCACCAGCTAAAGCTGCTGTTGGCGATGACGAGCCGATCCCGCTCGGGACATAAGCAAGAGGGCCGCGAAGTCGCTGTCCGTGTCGTTGGGACCTACAACCTGCTGCCTAGGAACCCCGAACTCCTCCATCACGAAGCCGACGTCGTCCATGAAGAACGTGACTTCGGACAGCGAGGCCGACAAGGCCTCGATCCCAGCCAGGTAGTAGTCCTTGGTCAGTCGACCGAAGCGCGAGACTGCGGCGTCGGACGAGACGTAGTCTGTCCGACGCACGTGTGCCATTACGCCGTCTTCGACTCGAGCAGTGCGTGGGTCGTGAGGCATCCTGCTGCCAACGGCGAGAAGCTCGCGTGTAACGGTTCCGGTCGCGGCGCAGAGGTGGTCAGGCCGCTGAAAGAATCCGACCAATAGGGCCCGAGGTGGGATCTCTGCCTCTGGCGACTCGTCGATCCACACGACAGAACGACCGGATGGCCAGAGATGGTCTCTGCGCGATCCGTCGCCTGTGAACGGCCATCCTAGGAGAAGCTCTTGGTGCCAGGTCAGTCGCTTTCGATGTGACTCGATCGCTGACAAGGCGTACTTCCGGAGTGGATCTCTGAGGAAGCTGACTCTGGAGATCCGCAGTTCTCGTTGACCCGCGCGTGCTAGCTCGGCAGCCCCGTTCAGTTGAAACAGTTGATTGCCTAGGCCGCCCTGAAGCCAGACGGTCATTACACATTCATACCCGGCGCAAGTTGAGAACATCTTGACGTTCCTCGTCACTCGAAAGAGATCTTGTTCAGGATTCGCGCGGGATTCCCAACCGCGGTTGCGCCCTCCGGCACGTCCTCGAGGACCAGCGACATGGCGCCTATTGTGGCGCCGTCTCCAATGTGTATCGCGCCGAGTATCTGACCGTAGGCTCCGACCGTCACGTCGTTGCCGAGGACGGGCACGTCTGCTTGATCGAAACGCTGGCCGATCGTCACTCCGTGGCGCAACGTGCAATTCGAGCCGATGGTCGCTTGGGGGTGGACGATCAAGGTTCCGAAGTGATGGATCATCAATCCGGGTCCGATCACAGCGGTTCGAGGAATATCGATCCCGGTAGCACTTGGATGTTAGGGCAGAAAAAGACTATGAATGGTTAAGTGATTATTTCATTCCAGAACTTCCCAGTAAACTTCTCACGGATGCTTCAAATTGGGTTGCTCAATATTTTCAGACAAGGGATTTCGTAGAAGCGAAACTTGAAGGGAATAACCCAGGGGATGAAGATAAATCAAGGGCAGCTAAACAGTGTATCAACCAGACTCTTAACAATAGCAATATTCATCATTATCAGAAGTACGTGTCCATCGCGACTACCATCGAATCGATCACGCTCGAAGGCGCCCGGATAAGCCTGAAAAATCCGCCACGCACGCTCAAACCGCTCGAGGGCGAATACGGGATTGACGCCTCCCTCGAGTTCCTGGAAAAAAACAGGCTGCGCGTTTACGATTGCAGCATAGCGCTGCCGGCGGGCCGCGGGATCGTGAAACCCTCGGTTACGCTCGCGCTGGACGGCGGCTTCGAAATAACGGGAGAAACCGGGCTCACGCAGTGTTCCCTGCTCTGGGTGTACACCTGGGGGAAAAACCTCTCCCTCCCTTCCTCGACGTGACCGGACGCGTCACCGGGCTCAAATCACCGCGCATGCGGTCGAGGGCTCCCTCAAGGGAGTATCGACCCTCGCGGGCGGCAAGCCCCTTGAGGTCAATGGGGCGTGCCGGGTGGATATCACCGGTGGAAGCAGTTTCTCGCTCATTAATATCGAGGCACGATTTCTCTCGACGTCGGTGGTCGTGAACGATTTTCTTTTTCAACTTCTCGGGCGACCGTCGTACGTTTCTCGAAGTCGGAGGAGTAGATCATGCCGAACTGCCCTCGCCATTGAAACGTGTGCACCAGGGTTTCCGCGACGGTGTCCAGGCCTGGCTGCACACGGGTGGTCTGGCAGAGGCGTGCTGGGCCGACACACTATGATCCCCGGCGGCGGATCGTCAGGGACCTGAAACTCAGGGCAGTGATTACGAACAGCGTTATCGAGCCCACGTCCGCCACGCTCCTCCTGTATGACCAGCCCGCGGAGCTCGTGCTATCGAGCGCGGACGGGAATTTCAGGAAGATAAACCTCAACGTGAACATGCGGGAATTCACCTATCCCGTGCAGGGTCAGGAGGATGCGGGACCACGCGACGCAGGTGAATCGCCATCGAT
>CAVVRA010000010.1:0-357100 GCA_963750565.1 uncultured Actinomycetota bacterium
ACCCGGCCAGGGCTGATCGGGCGGGTGATCCGGTTCGGGCAGGTCACCGTGGCGGCCTGCTCGTCGACGATGAAGTCATCGACGCTGAATCCGCCCTTCACCGCGACCTGCAACGGCTTCGGCTTGATCACCGCCCGGTGCCCGGCCGCCGCGATCGCCGCCCGCAAGTCCCCGGTCCCGTACGCGGAGTCGGCGAACCACGACCGCACCAGCTCGACCAGCCCCGCCTGGTCGTCGTCGGTCCTGGTGGCCACCGTGGATCCCCGGACGGGCTCAGCGACACCGTCCGCCTGCGGGTCGGTGTCCTGCGGGTCGGTGTTGTTGAGCGGGTCGGTGTGGGTGGGTTCGGTTCCGGCGCCGGTGGCCTGGGTGTTGTCCGCGATGTCGTTGGCCAGGAAGGTTTCTGCGATCGCGGGGTCGCTGTTGTCGGGTCCGGCGGCCTGGGTCAGTTCCTCGTTGGTGATCAGTCCGGTGCCGGGTTCGGCGACCAGATGTGCGCGGTAGCCGTCCCGGCGGGCCTCGGGAGACTTGCGGGTGTGACGGGCCTCGGGATCCACGGTGGAGATCACCCGATCTTCGGCGACCCGGTGGGCGATCTTCCAACGTCCGTCGGTGCCGTCGGAGCCGTCGGCCGGTTCCACGTCCTGCCCGGCGACCAGGGCCAACAACGCCACCGCCGCGGAGTCTTCCGGGGTGATGTCGCTCTCCGCCAACGCGGTCACCAAGGCGGTGGCGTCGTTGACCAGCGCTGAGACCAGGCCGTCCTTGGCCTCGGGGTCGTCCCAGTCGATCCGCGGCTTGCCCGCCGTGGAGTAGTCGTGGCCGGTACACACCCTCGCGACCAGGTCGGTGGCGCCGGGCACTACCCGGGCCACCCGCCGGACCGCGGCGATCAACTGGGTGATGGTGTCCTGGGTCGCGACGGCATCGGCCAGGATCGTGGAGTCCACCGCCCGCCGATGCCGCTGGCGCAGGATCCCGGTCTGGGCGATCACCGCCTTGACCGCGTCGTTGATCCGGTGCGGGCGATCCGACTTCGCCAGCCGCCGCCGCCAATACACCAGGGTGGTGGGATGGAATCCCGCATCGTCCAGCCCCAGCCCGCAGGCCACCTTCCACCGCAGGTCACATCGCACCGCCTCGGCGGTCTCCCGGTCGGAGTAGTCGTGCAGGGTCTGCAACGTCATCACCGAGGCCATCACCGACCCCGGGATCGACGAGGCTCCGTCCACCGACGCGAACAGGTCCGCGAACATCTCGTCCGGGAACAACTCACCACGGTGGCCCGCCAGGAACGCGAACATGCTGCCCGGATCGACCAGGTGCCCGACCATGCTGGCGGCATCCAGGAGCGTCCGGTCCATGACCTCGTGACCCTGCATGAGTCCATTGTCGTATATCAGGACGAATCCCCAGATATACGACACGCCCTATTCAGCGGCCTCCTAGGCGTCGAGGTGCTCGACGTGTCCCTACCCATTCCTGATCTCGAGGACCGGGTCCAGGCCCTCCACTCGAGACTGATGCCCGGCAGACGTAGTCCGACCGATCCTGGCAGTCATCTCCGCCACGAATACGCCACGACCAGCCGTTAGGAGTCGCGCTGACCTGTGGATGGCCACGGGCAGCTGGACTGCCGAGCGAGCCTGCCCGGAGAAGGCACAGGTGCCCGTGACCTGCGCCTTTGACGCACAAGCGCTGCTCGCGGAGGGCAAGGGATTCGAACCCCTGAGGACGGGTTGGGTACCGCCCTAGCGGTTTTCAAGATCGGTCTAGTGCGTAGGTCGCGCTAGGTAGTGACCGGTCGGAAACGGTCTCCGCAGCAGGTCAACAGGCAGATGGTGACGGTAGCCATCGGCCCTGATCGGCTTGTGTAGGTCTGCGGAAGTGACCAGCACAGTGACCGACACGAACGGCTACCTCCGAACGTCGAAGGCGGCCCCGGTCCAGCGCGTGAAGCCGGACCGGGGCCTAGGCCCAGACCCCGTGGAGGTCCGAACCGTGAGCAGCATTCTGTACGTCCTGCGGCGCCGTGTGCGCCGTTCCCCGGCCATCTCTGCAGCGCGTGGCGTGGCCGTCTCCCGTTGGGTGCGCGCCGCGTGGCCGCTGTACCTGACCCGTCCCACCGGATGGGTGCTCGGCGCCCTGGTCGTGTTCGTGGTCCTGCCGCTGATCGGTGGTCAGCGGTGACCGCGCTCGAGGCGGCCCGCGCCGCGGCCGAGGGTGTGCGGGCTCTGAACCACGCCACCACGTTCGGTGCCGGCTACGTGTGGCCGTCGGACGTCGACGACGTCGCGGCCGAGTTGTCGCTGCTGGCCCGGCGGCTCCCGCAGGCGCTCGAGCAGGCCGCGGCGTGGCTGGAGCAGGCGCAGGCCGCGGGGCGGGTCGGCGTCGACAACGGCGAGAAGCCGGCCGAGGTCGTCGCCCTGGTCGCGACGCAGCTGCGCGCCGCGGCGGCGTACGCCAAGTGGATGGCCGGCATGCTCGACGACGCGCGCCAGGAGACGGCGCACCTGACGGGCGTCGAGCCGTCGGGCGGTGCCCGGTGACCGCGGCCGCGGCGTCGCCGCTGGGCTGCTGTGAGTCGTGCCGGCTGCGGCCCGCCGTCGTGGTCGTCGAGCTGGCCGGCGCCGTGCCGTTCGCGGTGTGCGCGTCGTGCGCTCCTGTCCCGGCGGTGTCGCGGTGAGCGCCGGTCGTCGCGGGCCGGAGGACGTCGTGCAGGTCGGGCTGATGCTCGCGGTCGGTGGGGTCGCGGCGTGCGCGTCGTGGTCGCACGTCCTCGACCTGGCCCGGGCGCACGGGCAGTCCGGGTGGCTGGCGTGGGCGGTCGCCGCGTGCACCGAGACCGCGGCCGTCTCGGCGGGCCTCGAGGTCCGGCGCCGCCGTCGGACGGATGGCCCGATCGGGCTTCCGGTCACGGTGCTGCTGCTGGCGACCGTGCTGCAGCTCGCGGCCCAGGTCGCGCAGGCCGAGCCGACCCCGTGGGGCGTCGTCCTCGCGGCG
The DNA here is from genome assembly GCA_963750565.1 of uncultured Actinomycetota bacterium. Lineage (GTDB taxonomy): Bacteria > Actinomycetota > Actinomycetes > Actinomycetales > Kineosporiaceae > R-H-3. The sequence continues at coordinate 3,004 of CAVVRA010000010.1, forward strand.
GTCCCCGCGGTCACCTTCCTGGTGCTGGTCAAGCTCGCGTTGAGCCGCGGCCCCGCGGTCGTCGTCGAGGCCGACCGGTCGACCAAGGCGCCCGCTCGGTCGGGCAAGGCGCCCGCTCGGTCGACCCGACCCGCGACCCGACCGGTCGACCCGATCGAGGGCCGCTCGGTCGGGTCGGGGGCCGGGTCGATTGACCCCGGTGCCCCCGATCGAGTCGACCGTCGCCGATCGGGTCGCGGGTCGATCGTCGCCCGCTCGGTCGGGTGGGTCGGTCGAGCCGATCGAGGCCGTGCGGTCGAGGCTGCGCGCGGCGATCGAGGCGGGCGACCTGCCCGCCACGCCCTCGGCGGAAGCGATCCGCCGTCACCTGCGGGTCGGTCCGACCCGTGCCCGGTCCCTGCGCGACGAGCTCGCGCAGACCGCCTGACCTCGACCGGGCGCCGGACGCGCCGTAGGCCCCGGCGCCCGGTCGAGCTCCAACCCGACGGAGAGGAACCCCTGATGTCTGTTCAGAGCACCGACGAGCGGCGCCGCTTCCTGCGTGTCGTCGCCGCCGACACCACCACCGACCCGATCGAGCCCGAGCCGATCGAGCCCGAGGCGATCGAGCCCGAGGCGATCGAGGGCGCCTCGACTCCTGCCTGGGGCACCCCGCCGGCCGCGGAGCCGATCGAGGGCGACCCGATCGACGACGAGGAGACCGACTCCGGTCGACACCCCGACCGAGCGGGCCCCGATCGTCGGCACCGTCCTGTCGAACCGGTCCGCGCGCCGCGCCGCCCGATCCTGCCCGCCTGGGTGCACGACCGGCGGGAGCTGCGGGCCACCTCGCAGTGGGCGGTCGGGCACCTGTGGCACACCACCCGGTACCACGCGGTCCGGACCCCGCTGTACGGGCTCCGGGTGGCCGTCCGGGCGCCCGTCGGCGCCGTCCGCGCCCTGGCCTGGGTGTCGGCGTGGGCCGCCGACCTCGAGGGCCGCCCGGTCCGGCTGGAGGCCGCACGCCGGGCCGACGCCAAGGACTACATGAAGCTGGTGCACCACCGCGACGACCGGGTGCGGCTGCGGCTGCTCGTGGTCGCAGGCGGCGCTCTGGCCGGCGCGGTCGCCCTGGTCGTCCTCCTGATGCTGCCGACCCTGCCCCGGCTCGCCGCGGTCGCCGTCGTCGTCCTCGGGCTGGCCCGCGCCGGGTCCGGACGGGACGCGCCGCTGACCTCCCGGGCCGTCGTCGGCACCCAGGTCGCCCGGCTCACCTCCGACGTCATCGTCCGGGCCCTGATGTCCCTGGGGCTCGCCGGGATCACCCAGGGCGAGGGCAAGGGCTCCTCACCGATCACGTTCCCGGCGCCGATCACCCGGGACGGCCCGGGCTGGCGCGCCGACGTCGACCTGCCGCACGGGGTCACCTGGGGCGACGTCGCCGAACGCCGGGACCGGCTCGCGTCCGGGCTGCGCCGGCCGCTGGGCTGCGTGTGGCCCGAGGGCGACCCGACCCAGCACGCCGGCCGGCTCGTCCTGTGGGTCGGCGACACGGCGATGTCCGAGGCCAAGGCACCCGCGTGGCCGCTGGCCAAGGCCGGCGCCGCCGACCTGTTCCAGCCGGTCCCGTTCGGCACCGACCAGCGGATGCGGCCGGTGCACGTGCCGCTGATGTACTCCAACGTCCTGGTCGGGTCGATGCCCGGCGCCGGCAAGACGTTCGCGCTGCGGACCCTGCTGCTCGCGGCGGCGCTCGACCCGACCGCCGAGCTGTGGACGTTCGAGCTCAAGGGCTCCGGTGACCTGTCGGCCCTCGAGCCGATCGCCCACCGGTACGGCTCCGGCGTCGACGACGCCACCATCGGCGCCTGCCTGGCCGCGCTGCGGGAGGTCCACAAGGAGCTCGAGCGGCGGGCCGCGACCATCGCCCGGCTGCCGCGGGACGTCTGCCCGGAGAACAAGGTCACCAAGCAGCTCGCCGCCCGCCGGTCCCTCGGCCTGTACCCGCTGGTGGTCGCCATCGACGAGTGTCAGGAGCTGTTCGCCCACCCCGAGCACGGCACCGAGGCCGGCGACCTGTGCACCGCCATCATCAAGCGCGGCCGTGCCCTCGGCGTCATCCTGATGCTGGCCACCCAGCGGCCCGACGCGAAGAGCCTGCCCACCGGGGTCTCGTCCAACGTCGGGATCCGGTTCTGCCTGCGGGTGATGGGGCAGACCGAGAACGACATGATTCTCGGCACCTCGATGTACAAGAACGGGTACCGGGCCACCACGTTCTCCGCGCGGGACAAGGGCATCGGCTACCTCGTCGGCGCCACCGACGAGCCGCGGGTGGCCCGCTCGGCGTACCTCGACGGCCCGACCGCGGAGCGGATCGTGGCCCGCGCCGTCGTCCTGCGCCGGGCCGCCGGCACCATCACCGGGCACGCCGCCGGGGAGGCGCCACCGGAGCCGGAGGACCAGGACCGGGTCCTCGTCGACGTCCTCGGCGTCTGGCCGACCGGCCAGGACCGGGCATGGTCCGAGACCCTCTGCGAGCTGCTCTCCGCGCTCGACCCGGGCCGCTACCAGGGCTGGGGGCCGGCCGAGCTCGCCGGCGCGCTCAAGGCCCGCGGCGTGGGCACCCGGCAGATGCACATGACCGTCGAGGGCAAGCGGACCAACCGCCGCGGCGTCGACCTGGCGGCCGTCACCGACGCGCTCGGCGACCGCAGCATCCGGACCACGCCGGCCGGTGGGACGGACGAGCCGTGACCGGTCGCCGCTATCGGCCGCGTCCGCTAGCGCTAGCAGCCCCGCTAGCACCCCAGCAGGCCTCTGACCTGCGGCGTAGCGGGCTAGCGGATCTTCCGAGGAGCACCCCGGGGTCGGCGGCAGCAGCACACGCCCGACGGCCCCCGGGACCAGCCGCTACCCCGCTACCAGCCCCACGCAGCAGCCACCCTCACTCGATCACGTGGAAGGACAACTCATGAACGGCGACGACCGGAACGCGGTCCTGATCAAGGCAACCCTGTTCGGCTACCGGGTCACCTACCGGCCCAAGCCGCAGTACGTGCGCAGCCTCAGAGAGGCCCGCAAGCGCGGCGCGGCGATGCTCGACGTCGACGTCGAGGTCTACGACCGGCGTGCCACCGACGGCACCGAGACCGTCGACGTCCGCAAGAACGTCACCACCGGCAAGGGGGGACGGCGATGACCGCCCCCGTGACCGTCCAGGTCGGCACCGGCCTCGAGCGGCGCCCGCTGGCGCGAGGCTGGGACATCGTGTCCTGGCTGGTCGCCATGACGGTCGCGCTGGCGGGCCTGCTGGCGCTCCCGGCCCGTGGCTCGTCGCCCTCGGCCTGCCGATGCTCGGCCCGCTGTGTGCCCGGTCGACGCACCAGACCCGGCACCTGCGGTGGTCCACTGCGTGTCAGCGACACAGCCGCAGCCCGTCGTGGTCACCGTCGTCCCCGCCGCGCGTCGCGTCCTGCGGCGGCGCGCAGCGCTGCCCGCCGGCACCGCGACCCGACCGCCTAAGGCGTCGCCACGACGCAGGGCCCCGGCACCGTGTGGGTGCCGGGGCCCTTGTCGTCATGGACGCCGATTCAGCAGCGCCCGCACCTGAGCCACGGTCGGTCCCTGCGGCGCGAGCAATGTCGGCGGGCGGCAGTCCGGCCCGGTACGCCGCGAGGATCGCTTCCTCGAGGTCGGAGTCCGCGGCCTTGACCGCCGCGCGAGCGCGGTCCCGATCCTGCCGGAGTCGGGCGATCGCCGCGAGCAGCGGGTCCTCCAGCGCGACCTCCCGCGCGAAGTCGATGATCGTGAGACGTCCCTCGGGGTCGATCACCCGGACGACGGCGGTACTGACCGCACCCCGCGGCGGTAGCCGTCCCGGGCCTCGGCGACGGCGCGGTCAGCGGCGGCCTTGGAGCGGTGCTCGACCGCCCGGCCCTGCCCGACCCTCGTCCGCCAGCGCATACCGCCAGCATGAGCCGGAGCCTGCTCCGACGTCAGTGGGTCGTCGTCCGTACCGGCGGGCAGTGGAAGTACCGCCACGCCGTTCGCGCCGGCGGGGCCCCCAGGCACGCGCGTACCTGGACGCCGACCGACGAGCACCGCTCGGTCCGCCGTCCAGGGCGAGGACCGGACGCACGGATGAACGTCGGCGGCAGGTTGACCCGGTCCAGCTCGACCTCCACCAGGTCCCGTTCTGCCGGGCCGCCGTCACACCAGACGGTCATCGTCGCCATCCGCCGATGGTCTCGCAAGGCATGTTCGGCTCCCGGAAGGGGTGCTGCATCTGGCAAGACGCGCACGGTACACACCTATCGTCCTTGGCGCCGACGTGGTTCGGCGACGCTCTCCCCCGATCAAGCACCTTGCGACACTCTGGGGACTACATTGAGTGATCCTGCAAGCACAGAGAAGTGGGCGGATGTTCTGCGTGAGGTCACGTGGTCGAGAAAGCCGGGTCCGCGAGGCAGGACCCTGGAGAAGCTGGACGAAGACGGTGTCGATCGCCATTCTCGGCGCCGTGGACCTGAACCCCGTGACCATTGGTGACTGTGCAGTGGCTGATGCAGGGGCGAGCGGTGATTGAAGACACCGGGGGTGACGGCCTTTTCAGAGCGGCTCGTGAAGTCGTTGACCTTGGCTTGTTGCTCTGTGGCTAATGTCTACTGGGAGCACAAGGCCCGGGCGCATGGAGGGGCTTCACGATCTCTCCCGCCGTAAGGATCTCCTGGTGATCGGCCTATCAATCGCCTGAAGTCGCTCCTGGTCAGCGGCGGGAGTCCTAGCCTCGACCGCGTCCGGGTACACGGCCAGCCTGATTGCTCAACTTCACCGCAGCCGCCCGACCCGAGCGGCGCGTGCTCTTCTGTGGACCGGGTCGTACACGGCGGATCGCTGTTCATTCTAGTCCAGCCGGGACTTCGTCGTCGACCAGGTGTGGACTCCGCCGAGGTTCGGACTGGGCGTTCAGTTGGGACGTCAAGGCGGTTACGGAACATACCCGCGCGGACGACCGGGTCAACGATGGCGGTTTCACGGCGTATGCGGGTCGGCTCGTCCTACGACCGGCCTCGGTCCCGGGCAGACTTGCGTCCTCTCTGGCGGTCGGACCGACGATGGCCGCGAACGCGGGCTCCCGGCCAGCGGTGCGGGCGTATTTCGACGCGCTCATGGGCACCGGCCCGAAAGGTCTGAACGTCAAGTGGCTCTTGCGTCCCGTCGGAACGACGGAACCCCCTCCATCTGCGGTGGCCACCTCGGCCGCGGCTCGGTCGTACCACCGAGGGCGAAGCACGCTCCACGGATGACATACCTCGCGGCGGACGGTCGAGATGCCGCTGGACCGGGCATTCGGGCTCAGAGTCGACTCAGGGAACGACGCTGCACCCGACCCAGGCCATAGCCAGCGTCGCGTCGCTGACTCGAGCAGTCGTCACGGCACTGCGGTCGTTTGGGATCATCGGAGCGAGTGCGGTGGCGTAATTGCGGTGTCGTCCGTATTTGGATTCGCAGCGATGTCGTCACACGGTTCGTGTATCTCCCGGCAACGATGCTCTCCAGCATTGCTTTCAACGTCCCAGAGATATCTCCCATGAACATCATCACCGACAGTTTCTCCAGCGGGCCTCCGCGATGCCACGGTGCCTCGAAGAGCTGCCGAGGCCACCTGAGCCACTGCCCACGCGCAGTCTGCGCAGGGCGTCCAGTCGCAGGCCGGGACAGCCTGACCGAGGGCATCCCCCAGCGCTTGACCGCCGGCAGGTCGTGGATCGTCGCCACGCCGGGCGGTCCCGCGGCCGAGGCCACCCGGCCGTACATCTCGGCGTACCGCACCTGCCGCTCGGCGAAGTAGGTCGAGCACCTGGGCGCCGTGCTCGAGCCATCGGTCCCGGCCACCGGGCGTCTGGTCCACCCATGACTCCGCCCGCGGGTGGGTCGCGGTCATCCGGATCAGCTCGAGCGCCCCGTACGGCGGCCAGGTCGAGTCACCTCGGCGCCGCCTCACCGGGTCACCCCGTCCGGCGGCCCCCACAGCAGCAGCGGCGGGCAGTTCTCCGGGGTCGCCGGCCAGCCCCGCTCGGCGGCACGCTCGAGGAAGTCGGCGCCGCGCTGCTCCCAGCGCTCACGCGGGCCGAGCTGCCACTCGAGCTGCATCGCGGTCGGCGAACCACAGCTCGAAGAGCATCGGGTCGTGCCCCAGGACACGTCGAGGTCGTCGTACGCCGGCCAGTCGCGACCGACCCACGGCGCCTCATGCCACACCCCGCGGCGCGTAGACGCCACGCACCCCGACGCGACGCTGCGGCCGACGCTCGGCGCCGCCGGAGCGGCTGCCGTCGTCCTGCTCGCCCGCCGGCAACCGCAACGCGGCGGACAGGCGGGCGAACGCGATCCGCTGCTGACGCGCCTCGATGGCGGCCGGGTGGATGCGGTCGCCGAGCATCGGCCCGTCCGCGGCCACGGCCGCCTCGAGCCGGTCGAGCAGGTCGGCGGTCCGGCACATCTCGGTGAGCAGCCGGCGCTCGTGCTCCTCCAGGTCGTACTCGCCGACGACGGCGCCCCACAGGGCCCGCCCGGCGGCTGCCAGCCCCTTCGGGGCCGGTCGGTGCTGCTGCTGGTCAAGTGGATCTTCCTTTCAACGGTTTCAGCGATCGGGGACGTACGTGGGGGGCTGGCAATGGGGTCGCCTGTGGCTCGGCCCCGTGCCACCCGGTCCCCCCTTACCCTCCGTCACCGTCGCTACTTGTGGTGATCGTTGTCCGACGTCGGCTCGCCGTTGGTTGGCTCGCTGCTCGCCTGCTGACTGGCTCAGACGTTGGCCAACGTGCGCGTCGGGCGGACCGAGTTGGACGGGACGGAGGGGGGACCGTGGTGTACGGGCGAGGCGGGCCAGGTGACCCGCATCCCAGCCGGAGATTCCTGCGACAGGTCTCGGAGGGGGGACGGTTAGCCCGAGGCCAGGGGGCACCGGGTGGGCCAGGACAGGCCCACCCGGTGTCAGCCCTAGCGCCGCATGACCTTGGCCCGGGTGTTGAGCCGCACCGCCTCGGTCTTGTGCTCCGCCTCCCGACGGCGGTTCTCGCTGAGGACGAAGGAGGACACCAGGCTCGGGTCGCTGGCCTCACGCCAGCACTCGAGGGCGCGGGCCTTGGCCTCGTGCATGCCGGCTCGGCGCTCGAGGTCGAGACGGGCGAGCAGGGGCGCGGCCTTGGCGTCGAGCTTGGCGAACGCCGCGCGGCGTTCGGCGGGGGTCATGCTCACAGGACACCTCTTCGGAGGAGCTCGGCGCGGCGCTGCCGCGGGGTGAGTGGGGCGACGGCGGGGGTGATCCACACCCAGGGGTCGGACCGCAGCCCGGCTGTGGCGCTCGGTGAAGCGGGGAAGGTGACCGGCCCGAACTCGGGCACGTCGACGTCGAGCAGGGTGCGCTCCGGCAGGCCCTCGGGGTTGTGCGCGGACTTGGATGGCCGGCTCACCCAGGACTCCCCGCCCTTGCGGACGCGGAACCGGAACGAGGCCCCGTAGGCGCCCGCTCGCAGGCCAGGGACCAGGTCGCGGTTGTACGACGTGTCGAACATGGGCACGGCGGCGACGGGGCCGTCTGGCGGCCTCGCGGAGCTCCGTCGGCGGACACCGAGCACCTTGTTGCCGATGGACGGATCCTGGCCGTGGTCGAACAGGATCCGGATGCCACGGCCCCGCTCGGCGATGGTCCGCTTGAAGGCCCCGGGCACGCTGCGCTCGAGGAACCGGCCCTCGAGCGGAGATGCTGATCAGGTACCACCGGTTGAACGGGCGAGAACCGGACCACCAGCGTGGGCATGCCGGTCTTCGGGTCGGGCTCGGTCAGTCCGACCGCGCCGGGCGCGCCCTGGGCGGTGGCCGGCGCGATGGCCCGCAGGAGGTCGCTCACGCCGGCTCCGCCTCTCGGGTGTCGGTGAACGTCCCGCTCGGTGTTCGCGGTCTCGGCGCCGGGGCGGCCCTTCTGCGGGATCGCCTCCGTGACGGCCAGGACCGCGCGGGCCTGCTCGTGGGTGATCGGCGTCGTGCCGGGGGCGAGCGACTCGCTCGAGGTTGGCGGACGCGGCGAGGTAGGTCAGGTGCTCGACCTCGCGCGGGCGTCAGCCGGCCGTGCTGGGCGAGGAGCAGCGCCCGGTCGGCGCGGGTGCCGTCGAGTGCCCGGAGGGCGCCGCGGACGCCGAGGACGTCGACCCAGCGGCGCTCGGCCCAGCCGAACAGGGTCTGGTCGACCGGCTCGTCGGTCTGCTCGAAGACGGCGATCCGGCCGCCGTCCTCGGTCTCCTCGATGCGGATGCCGCTGGCGACCGAGATGCTGCCGTTGATCTGCTCCTCGATCTCCTCGCGGGTCGGCGGCCGGAAGTCCGCGGGGATGCTGAGGCGGCCGGTGACGAGGTCGACCGTCGGGCGGCCGGCGTACAGCTGCTCGAGCACCTCTCGCTCGGTGGCGGGGACCGCCCGGTCGTGGCCGGCTTGGCCTTGATGGGGTTGCGCATGCGGGTGGTTCCTCTCGGTTGGTGGTTGTCGGTTCGTGGTTGATGGGCATCCATGGCCGGTAGGCGCTGCGCTCGTCGCTGGCGACGGTGAGCGCGACGGACTGGAGCAGCTCGAGCGGGGCGACACCGGAGTACCAAGCGGCCTCGAGCAGCAGCCACTCGGCGACGTCGAGCAGGGATCGGATCTGCTCGTGGCGGGGCCACTCGTCGAAGTCGTCGCTGACTCCCAGCGCGCCCCACAGGTGGAAGTCACGCGGCCCCGACGCCGGGATCGCCCGGGAGGCCAGCAGACCGATCGCGGTCGTGCGTGGGTCGACCGGGACCACCCGGCTCACGGCAGGTTGCCGGTGCTCTCAGGGGCGAAGTACGTCCGCCCGGTCACGAGGTCGACGCTCGGCGAGCGGGGCTCGGCCTCGCCCGGGACGGGTCGCCCGGTGGCGGCGATGGCCTGCTCGAGCTCCTCGACGCGGGCGCGCAGTGCGGCGATGGTCTCGGCGTCGGTGGTCTTCATCTGGTTGTTCTCCTCTGTCTGGCCTGCGCCGCGGGTCGGTGCAGGACGGTTGTGGGCGGTCATGCGGTCTCGCCCCACGCCACGGAATCCACAGAACCCACGCATTGGGTCGTGAGGCCGAGGGCGTCGGATGAGGCTCCGACGGCAGTCACGGTGCGTGCCCGCCGCGGGCTGGTGAACTCCGCCTGATGTCCGGGGCCGGGAACTATCTCCGCAACCCCGCAACTCCGCAAAGTGGCCTCTGACCTGGGAGAACGTCTGCGGAGATAGGAAAAACGATCTTGAGGTTTCATCTCCGCAAGGGGCCTCCAACTCCGCAAGATCTGCGGAGTTGCGGAGATGGAATTGATCTTTAGGTTTCTATCTCCGCAACTATCTCCGCAGGTCAACAGGGTGTTTGCGGAGTTGCGGAGTTGCGGAGATGGATCCGGGGTCTGGACGTTCTCGATTCCGGCGTTCACTGAGAGTCACCGGATCGCTCGACCCACCAGACCCCGCGGTCGCCGCGTTCGTTCTTGCCGTGCCGCAGGACGTAGCCGCTGCGCCAGCGCCCGACCTGGCCGGCCAGCAGCCGGCCGAGGCCCACGGCGTTCGGCAGCCGTCCGCTGGCGGTGGTGATGAACGTGCCGTCCCACGGGTCGTACCCGTCGAACCCTTCGGACTCGGCGCCCTTGCGCAGCTGCGCGGAGGTGACGGGCTGGTCGTTGTACTTCTCGACCCACTTGGCCAGGAACGCCATCCACCGGCCGGCGTCCTCGTCGGCGGCCTTGACCGCGTCCAGGTTCTCGAGGAACCCGTGCACGCCGTGGTGGTGCAGGAACCCGCCGAGGGCTTCGGCCCAGGTGGTGAACTGCCGCATCGCGCGTGCCGGTGGCCGGCGGGGAGCTCCGGCTGCGGTCCAGTCCAGGATCAGGACCAGCAGGTGCCAGAGCACGGTGCGCTGATTGGCCGGCGACAGGATCCACGAGTCCAGGTGCGGGATGGTGAACCCGGTCCGTTCCTCAGGGTTCGGCATGTTCGGGTCGAGCCGGATCATCACCACGCGGGAGGCCATGTCGCCGCCCACCTGGAGGTTGTTCCCGGTGGCCAGCCACACCCGGTCGTTGGGGATGGCGGTGGCCTTGTTGGTGCCGAGCAGGCGGTCGGACCAGGTCCGCTCGGTGATCAGCCGGGCCAGCACGGGCGAGTCGATGACGGCGCCCTCGTGCAGGTTGTCGAACACGATGGCGCCGGCCTGGTCGGCCAGGACCGAGGTGATCGCCTTGCGCAGCTCTTCGTCGGAGTGCGTCCAGGACAGGACCCGCTGCCCGTAGAGCATCCCGACCCCGGCGGTCAGGATCGTCTTTCCGCTGCCCGGCATGGTGGCGGTGACGATGCCGAACGGGGTCAAGCATCGCGTGTAGGGCCGCAGGACCGGCGTCGCCATCAGGGCCAGGTAGTTGGCTCGGTCGGCGTCGTGCACCCACGGGAAGTCCCGCAGGAACCGGTCCAGCAGGAACGCTCGAGCGGCCTCGACCTGCTCGGCGGTGGGCGCATCGGGGACGGGGTCGAGCGGCACTTTCCTGGCCAGGTACAGCCCGGTCCGAGCGTCGTACCCGTCCCGCTGCAGCAGGGTGCCGTCCGGTCGCAGGACGGGCGCCCCGACGATCCCCCGCAGCGGCAGCAGGCCCGGCCAGGTCTTGCCCGCCAGCACCGCACCGAGGGCCGTCCCGGCCGGTGTCACCTCCACCGGGTAGGGGTCGCCGTCCTTCGGTCGCTGTATCCGGTACACGTAGGCGTGCTCGGCCAGCAGCCGCGGTCAGCAGCGGCGGCGTGACGGTCGTGCTGCTGACCGGCAGCGGCGAGTCCTCGTCCGCGGCGGCGGCGGCGGCGCTGCCGGACACCTTCTCGACGTGCACGACCTGGCCGTCGGTCACGTAGGTCTCCGGTAGTCCCCCGGTGTCGATGTGGAACGCCACCTTCCGGATCGTCTCCGGACCGCTGGTCGCGGGCAGGTGCAACGGCTCCCGGCCCTCGGAGGACCCCGACGCGCCGAGGGTGTCCTCGTCTCCGGCGGTGCTCATGCCGTGACCGCCTTTCGCTGTACGGCTCGTAGGGGTGCGGTCTCGACCAGCCGGCGCACCTCGGTCAGGTCGGCCGCCTTGGCCTGCGGGACGGCGTAGGCCATCAGCCCGGCCCACTCGGCACCCGCGACGACGGAGGGCAGCACCCGTTCCCGGTGGTCCCGGGAGATGGCCATGGCGCCGAGGAACCGGACCTGCAGTTCGTCGTGGGCGAGCTGCGCCGGGTAGTAGCCGGCGCGGGCTTCCTTGAGCGCCCACACCAGGCACCCCCACGCGGTCATGTGGCGGCTGGCACCGGCCCGCATCTCGCTGTCCCATCGGGCGAGCACGGCACGCAGCAGGCCCGGTCGAGCGGCCCGCGTGTGTTCGTCCAGGAAGGCCAGCACCTCGGCATCAGCCGCGGCGTCCTGCGGCGTGGTGGAGTCCGGCAGGGCCGCCGCGAGTCTGGCCGGCAGCATCGGCACGGGGCCGGTCCGGATCCAGGCGTAGCGGCCTCCGCCGGAGTGCCGCGACGGGGCTACGACCACGATCCCGTTGCGCCCTCGCATCTCGCCCCATGCGGTGCCGAGCTTGCCGCCGGAGTTGCCGAGCATCCGGCCCGGCGGCTGCAGGAAGATCCAGTGGCCCCGGCCAGGTGTCTCGGCGCGGGTCGACTGGTGCGGGACGCCGTCGACCAGGTACCTGAGCAGGATCGGCGGAAGGGCCTCGGGCTTGTCCACGTCGAACGCGATGGCGCCCGACCTGCCGACGTGCAGGGCGAGCGAGTCGGACGACCCGGCGAACCACGCCACGATGACCTTCGGCTCACGGCTGGACGCGGCCGGCCAGCCCTTGCCGACCCGTGAGCCGGCGTGCTTCGTGGTCGGGTCGACCGGCAGTACGTACCAGCCCGCCGAGGCGTACCGCAGGGCCGCCGACAGCACGTCCTCACCGGGCTCGATCGCGGGAACGGACAGAGTCACTCGGCACCGTCCCAGGACGTCGAGACGACCGGGCGGCAGTCGCGGCAGACGCCACCGACGACGGTGATGGCGGCCGGGGCGGCGACGACGAACGGGAAGACTCCCGCGGTCGCTGACCTGTCCGCAGACGTCGCAGCGGGAGTCCTCCCGGGTGCCCCTGATGCGCACGTGAAGCGCCGTGACAGCACGCGTGACACACCAGCTCGCGGGGGCTGCCAGAGTGCCAGCCAACGAGCCTGTCCCGGCCGGACGTGCCGGCAGGTGCGCAGGCAGCCGTCGGGGCGGGTCACCACGGCCAGGCGGCCTCGCAGCCACGGCGTGGGCAGCGTCGTGCCCTTGGTAGGCCCGTCTGTGACCCGATGCCGGCGAAGATCCGGACCTGCTCGACGAGGGCCTGAACGTCGACCTTCACGCCGACCGCCTCCCCGCCCTGTACCGGGGCCGGTCGAACAACGGGTCCCGCCGGCCGTCCGCCAGCGGGGGCAGCCGCAGCGCGGCGTCGCGACGACGACGGCGAGCTGCGACCCACCACGAGCGGGTCCGGCGCGCGTCCTCGCCGTTGTCGGTCGTGGCGGTTACCGTTGTCGTGAGGCCGCGCCCAGCAGCAGAGCCCTCAAGGACCGCCCCCGGAGCCCCCGCCGGGGGCGGTTCGCTGTGTGCGTTCATCCCGCACGCACCGCCAGGTCTCTTATCCGTGATCCCGAGCGCTCGCAGGATCTCTGTACGTCGAGCCCGGTAGCTCCGCCCGATGGGCAGAAGTGGCACCGGGAACTCACCGCGACGCGCCAACTCGTGGGCCAGGGTGCGGCCCAGGTTGAACGCCCGAGCCGCGTCGACGAAAGGCACCGCCGCGGGCAGTGTCAGCACGTCGCGATGGCTGAGCGGCCCGAGGGTTCCATCGACTCTCTTCCGTGTTCTTGGCGCTCATGCCTGCGCTCCGGAGGTGCCGACGCCGTCGAGCCCGAGCTGCCGCAGAATCTCGACCTTCGGGACGACCGTCGCGCGTCCGACGCGGACAGTCCTGCACGGGAATCCACCCCGGGCGACGACGTCGTATGTGCCGCTGCGCGATAGACCGAACACGCGCCCCGCCACGACCAGGGGCACCGACGCCGGCAGATCTAGCACTTCCTCAGTGCTCATGGGCCTGTGTGTCACCGGTTCTCCTTTCGCCTGTGGGGCGAAGATAAGGGCTAAAGTTGGTCCAGTAGGGACCGATACAGATCTGACCAGGGGAGTCACTGTCTTGTCAAGCGCAGAGAGCGGCTGTACTGTCGCCGAAATCGAACAGGAGGACGGATGACTGCAGGGGACGACTGGGCTACGGCCCTAACCGAGGGCTTCGCGGCTCGTGTGCGGACGCGACGGGAGGCGCTGAAGTGGAGCGCTCAGGACCTGTCGAACGCCTGCGCGGAGTTGGGTTATCCGATCCCGCGCAACGTCATTTCGAAGCTCGAGGGTGGCTACCGCAGGTTCGTCACCGTGCCTGAGTGGCTGGTGCTGGCTGCGGCGCTCAACATCCCCGCGCCGATGCTCTTGGTCCCGCTTGGCGAGGACTCCAAGCTCGTCGACGAGACGTTCCCCGACGATTCGCGCGTCATCCCAGAGACGTCGGTGGACGCCGGCCGACCCGGTGGAGGTTCTCCCGAACCTGTGGGCCAGTAGCTCGCACGCGTTGCAGTGGCTTCGCGGCGAGCTCCCCCTCAGCGCTGACCAATTGCGCAGCGACGGCCTCACGTTGTTCCGGGTGCTGTCGATCTGGCTTCAGCTGCACGACGCGGTTGAGCGCTACCTCCAATTCGAGCTGCCAGGCAACCCCAATCACGATCCGGAGGCCGCGGCGGATCAGCTGCGGCGGATCGTTCGCCTACGGCGGGCGCTCCACGTCGGCGGCTACGAGCCGCCCCCCGTGCCTGCGGAGATTCGGAGCGCCCTGGCCGAACACGAGAAGGCGTCAACGCCATGAGGGGCTCGGTCTTCAAGCGCTGCCCGTGCGGGACGCTGACGAACGCGAAGGGTGAGCGCGTGGCGTGCCGGAAGGACCACGGCTCCTGGTGCTGGCGTGCCGATGCCGGCCGCGACCCGAAGACGCAGAAGCGTCGCCAGGCGTCCGGCGCCGGCTACGCGACCAAGGCCGAGGCCGAGGCGGCCCTGGACGCCTACCTCACGGCGCAGCGCACCGGGCAGTGGGCCGACGACGAGCGGACGACGGTCGCCGCCTGGCTCGACACCTGGCTGCAGGAGTGCGCGGAGAGGCTCGAGCCGAAGACGGTCGTCGGCTACGAATCGCACGTCCGCCTGTACCTGCGCCCACACCTCGGTCATCGCCGGCTGCGCGACCTGCGACGTACTCACGTGGAAGCCATGTTGCGCGCGGTCGCTGCAGAGCCCGCAAGCGCGGCGCACGGCCGCGGCGGTCGGGTGTCGGCCAGTCGATCGGCGCGGACGCTGGACGCCGTGCGGCGAACCCTGCGCTCGGCGCTGTCGTCGGCGCAGCGGCGCGGCCTGGTCGCCGTCAACGTGGCCGAAGGGCGATTCGACGCGCTGCCCAAGCTCGGCCGGGCCGAGACGAAGTGGTGGCAGCCCGAGGACGTGGCGGCGTTCCTGCGGACCGTCGAGGGTGACCGCCTGTTCGCGCTGTACGAGGTCGCGGCGTTCGCGGGCCTGCGCCGCGGCGAGCTCTGCGGCCTGCGCTGGGCCGATGTCGACCTCGACGGCGGGGGAGTGCAGATCCGGCACTCGCTGTCCGGGCTGGCGGGGGAGCACGCATGCTCGATCTGCGGGCAGACCCACCGCGGCAGGCGATTCAAGGCGCCGAAGACGGACGCCGGGTCGCGCTGGGTGCCTCTGGTCGACGCGAGCGTCTCCGCGCTCCTGGCCCATCGGGCACAGCAGGAGTGGGAGCGGCAGCTGTGGGACGACGCCTACTCGGATCACGGGTTGGTCTTCTGCCAGGAGGACGGCACGCCGCTCCGGCCCGATGCGGTCAGCAAGGCCTTCGACGCGCGGGCCGAGGCGTCGGGCCTCGCGCGAATCCGGCTCCACGACATGCGCCACGGTGCCGCCAGCCTGCTCCTCGCGGCAGGTGTCCCGGTCGAGGTCGTGGCCATGATCCTGGGGCACGCCTCGCCGGCCGTGACGCGGTCCGTGTACGCGCACGTGCTCCGGGGCCCTGCGCGGGAGGGCATGCGCGCCGCCGCGGCCCTTGTCCGTGCCGACGAGCGTGCACAGTCCGTGCACAGACTCCCCGAATCCGATGCCGGAGAGCCGGAGGTGAAGGCATGAACTAGCAGGTCAGAGGCCGAATGGCCTGGCGCGCCCGGTGAGACTCGAACTCACGACCGTCGGATTAGAAGTCCGCTGCTCTGTCCACTGAGCTACGGGCGCCTGGGTCGGGGCCGCTGCGGTGTGGGCTCCCGGCAGTCGTCAGGGTACCGGGCCGGTGGGCCCATCGGTACGGAGTGGGTTGGTCACCCGGTGTCATGACAATGCGTCGGGTGAGCATCGATCCGGGTCGATCATGACCGAGGGCAACCGCACCGGAGTGGTCATCGGCTCATCAGGTGCGCGCGTGTCGCGACGCTTTGGCAAGATGAGGTGCTCGGGGCAAGGCTGGGCGCGCTGACACGTCCACCCGCGGCCGGTTCAGCACGACCACCGTGGCGTGTCGCGGCCGAAGCGCGCTCTCGATCCGGACCGTCCGGGGCCAGGCACAGGGAGGGACCCGTGGACACGCAGGCGGACGCCGTGCGCGGCCCCGCGACGTCCGGCACGCTCCGTGACGAGCCGGTCGACGACCTCCGGCTCGTCGGGTCGGACGACGAACCCCCGCGCGTCGTCGACCCGTCCGGTGACGCGGAGGCGGCGCCCGCCGGCCCGACGCCCGACACGACCGGACAGCCCGCCGAGAACGCGCAACATGCGGCGCCGGCGCGTCGGTCGCCGAAGCGGTCCGGGGCGGCGCGCACCCCGTCGAAGACGCCGGAGCCTGCGCCGTCGTCCGCGCCCGCCGAGGATCACGATGTCCAGCCGACGGGCGGAACCGCTGGCCGACCGGCCTCGATCGACCTCGCGACCGCCGAGCGGCGGGCCCGTGTCGACCCGGTTCCCGACGAGCAGGCCGTCGAGGCCGAAGCCGCGCCGGAGCGGACGCACCCCGAGCAGGCACATTCCGAGCAGACGGCGACCGAGTCGGCGGCTCGTCGTCCGGCGTCCGCCCCGCGACTCCGCACAGCCGAGCACGTCGTCGACGCCCACGTCGCGGCCGCGCCCGAGGACGAGGACGCCGACCAGGCGGGCCTCCTCGAGACCAGCGAGCGCCTCCGCGAGGAGGTCTTCACCCTCCGTCTGCCGCTCGTCCTCCCGGACGTCGAGCAGGCCCGCACCGAGCACGAGCGGCTGCTCGCCCAGCTCGACGACTACCTCCTGCCGCGCCTGCGCCGGATGGACGCCCCGCTCCTCGCGGTCATCGGCGGCTCGACCGGGGCGGGCAAGTCGACGCTGACGAACTCCCTCGTGCGCAGGGAGGTCAGCCGTTCCGGGGTGCTCCGCCCGACGACGCGGTCCCCGGTGCTCGTGCACCATCCGTACGACTCGGGCGCCTTCCTCTCCCAGCGCATCCTGCCGAACCTCGCCCGGGTCACCGCCGAGGCCCCGGAGCCGCTGCAGCCCATCGACGTCGACGCGCCGCGGATCACCGCCCTGCGGCTCGTGCCGCACGAGGCCGTTCCGGCCGGCGTCGCGATCATCGACGCGCCCGACATCGACTCCGTGGTCGACACCAACCGCGAGCTCGCCGTCCAGCTGCTCGCCGCAGCCGACCTGTGGCTGTTCGTCACGACCGCGGCACGGTACGCCGACGCGATGCCGTGGGACATGCTGCACACGTCCGTCGACAGGGGCGCGTCGGTCGCAGTCGTCCTCGACCGCGTCCCCCGGGAGTCGATCAAGGAGGTGCGCGCGCACCTCGCAACGCTGCTGCGCGACCGGGGGCTCGCGTCGTCCCCGATGTTCACGATCCCGGAGACGGCGACGACCGACGGGCTGCTGCCCGCCGAGGTGGTCGCCCCGCTCCGCGGCTGGCTCGCGCGGCTCGCCCGGGACGCGCGCTCCCGGGACGTCGTCGTCCGCCGCACCCTCGCGGGGGCCCTCGACAGCCTGCGCGACCGGGTCCACGTCGTCGCGGCGGCCGCCGACCGGCAGAGCGAGGCCACGGCAAGGCTGAGCGCCGAGCTCACCGAGGCGTTCGACACGGCGTCCGCCGAGCTCCGCGGCCGGCTCGCCGACGCCACGATCCTGCGCGGCGAGGTCCTCGCCCGCTGGCAGGAGTTCGTCGGCACCGGGGAGTTCCTGCGCAGCCTCGAGGCGAACACGGGCCGCATCCGGGACAAGATCGCTGCGTCCTTGCGTGGCCGCCCTGCGCCTGCCGAACCGCTCAACGACGCACTGCGGACCGGTGTCCAGGCGATCGTCCGCGCCGCGACGCAGTCTGCGCTCGAGAAGTCGGTGCTGCGCTGGCGAGCGAACCCGGCCGGGGCGGCGCTCCTCGCCGGCGGGACCGCCGCCACTCTTGCGCCCGACTTCGACGCCCGCCTCGCCGCGGCCGTCGATGCGTGGCACGGTGAGGTCCTCGACCTCGTCGCCGCCGAGGGGCGCGGACGGCGGCTGTCCGCGCGGGCATCGTCGCTCGGGGGCGAGGGCACGGCGGCACTCCTCATGCTCGTCGTCGTGGGCCAGGACGGCGAGACCGACGGCGTGGCGGCGGACGCGACGTCCCTCGCGCAGCGCATCCTCGAAGCCGTGTTCGGTGACCAGGCCGTCCGGGCCCTGACCGCGAAAGCGCACGCCGACCTCGTCGCGCTCGCCGACGACCTCGTGGACTCCGAGCGAGTCCGGCTCACCGCGGTGCTCGAGGCCGTCGGGATCGTCCCCGACGCCGGCGACCGGCTCCGCAGCGCGGTCCTCGGCGTCGAGGAGACCCGCTGAGGTGAGCGGACGACGTCGCGGCGCCCCCGACATCGCCGGTCGCGTCGAGGCGATCGAGCAGGCGCTCAAGGTCGGTGGCGACCGCTTCCCGGCGGACGCCGTCACTCAGGCTCGCCACGCGCTCGAGCGGACGAGCGAGCGAATGCGCCTGGGCAGCCGATACACCGTCGTCGCCCTCGCCGGGGCGACCGGCAGCGGCAAGTCGAGCCTGTTCAACGCCCTGGCCGGGATGGAGCTCGCGGACGTCGGGGCGCGCCGTCCGACGACCGGCAAGCCCATGGCGTGCGTCTGGGGCGCGGACGACGCCGAGCCGCTGCTCGACTGGCTGGACGTCCCGGACCGGCTCCGGACGACGCGGGAGTCCGTCCTCGACGCCGACCGGGAGGCCATGCTCAACGGGCTCGTGCTTCTCGACATGCCCGATCACGACTCGACGGCCGTCACGCACCGGCTCGAGGTCGACCGGCTCGTCGACCTCGTCGACCTCCTCGTGTGGGTCGTCGACCCGCAGAAGTACGCGGACGAGGTGCTGCACAGCGGGTATCTCCGCAAGTTCGCCGGGCACGAGTCCGTCATGCTCATCGTGCTCAACCAGATCGACCGGCTCGGCGAGGCCGAGGCCCGCACATGCGTCAAGGACCTGCGCCGGCTGCTCGACGCCGACGGGCTCGGGGACGTCCGGCTGCTCGCGACGTCCGCGACCCGGGGGGACGGCGTCGACGAGCTGCGCGGCGTCCTCGCCGACGTCGTCCAGCGCCAGGCGACGACCGCCGACCGCGCGGCGGCCGACCTCGACACCGCCCGGGAGGCGCTCGCGTCGAACCTGTCGCCGTCCGAACCGGACGCGGGCAGCCTCAGGGGCGCCGACGAGCTCGTCGGTGCGCTTGCCGCGGCCGCCGGCCTGCCGGTCGTGCTCAACGCCGTCGAGCAGGACTACAAGCGACGGGCAGCCGAGGTTGTCGGCTGGCCGCCATGGCTGTGGTGGCGGGCGGTGCGCCCGGACCCGTTACGCAAGCTGCGGCTCGGCGCCGCGGAGAGCGAGCTGCGCCGGCTGAGCCGGTCCTCGTTGCCCGCGCCGACGCCGTCCCAGCAGGCCCGGGTGGAGATCGCCGTCCGGGCGGTGACGACGTCGGCGGCGAACGCGGTGCCGCCGCGCTGGGGTGACGCCGTCCGGAAGGCTTCGACGCCGCAGGGGGCGGACCTCTCGGGCGCCCTCGACGAGGCCGTGATGTCCGTCGACCTCGACCACGAGAGTCCGCAGTGGTGGTCCGTGGTCCGGGTCGTCCAGTACGTGCTCGTCGCCGCCGCGGTCGTCGGCACCCTTTGGTTCCTCGTGCTGTTCGCGATGGCCGCGGCCGGGCGGTTCCCCGGCGCACCCGAGATCGGGCCGGTCTACCTGCCGTCGCTGCTGTTCTACGGTGGGCTCGGCGGCGGCTTGCTCACGTGGTTCGTCAGCCTGTGGTGCGTGCGGATCGGTGCCAAGCGGCGGCGTGCCCGGGTGGCGGCGCTGCTGCGGCAGGCGGTGTCCGCGGTCGCGTTCGGCCAGGTCGTCTCCCCGGTCGCCGAGGTCCTCGCCGACCACCGCGCGGCCCGGCAGGCGCTGGAGTCGGTGTCCTGACCCTGACGACAGTCCAGGCTCGAGCCGTCCACAGATCCGCTGTTCGTCACATCGTCCACAGGCGCGCCGTCGTCTGCGGCGAACCCTGCCTGCCTCGCGGTGGACTTCCTCCATGACCCGGTGCCGAGCCGGGCGGAGGAGGAGATATGAACCAGACCTACGTGACCCTCGCCGGCCTCGTCGCGACGAAGCCTGAGGCGAAGATGGTCAACGGCACCCGGCTGCTGAGCTTCCGGCTCGTGGCGACCGAGCGCAGGTTCGACCCGGCGTCCGGCTCCTGGGTCGACAGGGACTCGACGTGGGCGACGGTGACGTGCTGGCGCGCGCTCGCGGTCAACGTCGAGCGGTCGGTGACCTGGAAGGACAAGGTGCTCGTCCGCGGCCGCATGCACACCCGCGAGTGGCTGCAGGACGGCGTACGGCGGACCGAGCTGCGGATCACCGCGGATGCCGTGGGGCCGGACCTCAACTACGGGACCTCGACGTACACCCGCACCCAACGGGTCGAGACGAACGAGCTCGAGGTGGCTGCCGACGAGCTTGCCGCGATCGTGGAGGACCTGCCCGTGCCACCTCTGGAGCACCCGGACGGCGCCGCGCTTCCTGTGCAGAGCGCGAGCCGATACGAGCCGGACGACCTCGACGAGGAGGCCGACGAGGACGAGGACGGCCTGCGCGAGGGCGGCGAGCTCGTCGGGGCGGGGGCGCGCTGAGAAGCAGGTGACGGCCGGGCGGTCGGGGCGCCGGGTCCAGAGGGTCGGCCGCCGCAGGCGTGACGGTTCGGGCAGGATCGGTGCGTGCCGCTCAGCCTGTCCGCCGCCCGTCCGCTCGGTCTCGCCCTCGGGGTTCTCGCGGACGTGGCGCTCGCCGACCCCAGGCGCCTCCACCCGGTCGCCGGTTTCGGGCACGCGGTGTCGGCCCTCGAGCGGCAGCTGTACGCCGACGCCGTGCGGCCCGGTGCCGTGCACACCGCCGTCGCGGTCGGGACGCCGTGGCTGGTCGGGTTCGCGGCCGAACGCGCGACGGCGGGGCGCCCCTGGGCGAGGACGCTCGTGACGGCTGCCGCGACGTGGGTCGTCCTCGGCGGCATGAGCCTGGCCCGCGAAGGCGTGGTCATGGCCGGGCTCCTCGACGGTGCGCGGACGGCGGACGACCCGGACGGCGAGGCCCTCGCCGCGGCGCGGCAGCGGCTGACCCACCTCTGCGCCAGGGACCCGTCCGCGATGGCCGGACCCGGGCTTGCTCGGGCCACTGTGGAGTCGCTCGCGGAGAACACGTCGGACGCCGCGGTGGCGCCGTTGCTGTGGGGCGCCGTCGCGGGGGTCCCCGGGTTGCTCGCGTACCGGGCGACGAACACGCTCGACGCCATGGTCGGCTACACGTCGCCGCGGTACCTGCGATTCGGCCGGGCCGGTGCGCGCCTCGACGACCTCGTGAACCTCGTGCCCGCGCGGGTCACCGCGTTGCTCATGGTCGCCTCGGCGCCGCTCGTCGGCGGCTCGGCCCGGGCCGGGTGGCGGGTACTGCGCCGCGACGGTGCCCGCCATCCGAGCCCGAACGCCGGGCGGCCCGAGGCCGCGGCCGCCGGTGTGCTCGGGGTCGAGCTCGGCGGCGAGAACGTCTACGCCGGTCGCGTGGAGCATCGGCCACGGATGGGGGCGGGGGAGGGGGGGAGGGCCCCCGGGGCAGAGGACGTGCGGCGGGCGGTCCGGCTCGGCCGGGTGGTCACGGCGGAGGCTGCGGCGCTCGCCGTCGCGGTGGCCTGGCTCGTCGGTCGTCGGCGTGGCGGGATCGGCGGTTAGGCTCGCCGACGTCGTGACCGTCGTCGAGGAGCCGCCGTCCATGTCCGCGCTGACGCCGAGGATCGCCGAGACCGTCGCCGCTGTCGGGCCGCTCGACGCCGTCGCGGTCGCGCAGGCGCGGGAGCGGCAGGACCGGCTGACGAAGCCCCGGGGCGCGCTCGGGGTGCTCGAGGACGTCTCGGTGCGGCTCTCCGGGCTCGCCGGGATGTGCCCGCCGCCGCTGCCGGAGCCGGCGGTGGTGGCCGTCTTCGCGGCCGACCACGGGGTGCACGCCCAGGGCGTCACGCCGTGGCCGCAGGAGGTGACCGGTCAGATGGTCGCGAACTTCGCAGGGGGCGGGGCGGCGGTCAACGCGTTCGCTGCCCAGGTCGGGGCCCGGGTACTGGTCGTCGACGTCGGCGTCGCGGCGCCGTGGCCCGTCCCGCCCCGCGCGGCTGTCCCGCCCGGCGCGGCTGTCCCGCCCGGCCCGGCTGTCCCGTCCGGGTCGTCGGCGCCGGGGCAGGGCCCCCTCCTCCTCGACCGCAGGGTCCGTCCCGGCACGCGGGACCTCACCGAGGGTGCCGCGCTCACGCGGGACGAGGCGTTCCAGGCGGTGGAGGCCGGGATCGACGTCGCTGCGTCGCTCGTGGCGGACGGCGCCCGCTGCCTGCTCACCGGCGACATGGGCATCGCGAACACCACCGCGTCCGCGGTGCTCGTCGCCGCCTTCACCGGTCTCGCCGCGCGGGAGGTCACCGGCCGCGGGACGGGGGTCGACGACGCGACGTGGTTGCGCAAGGTCGACGTCGTCGAGCGTGGCCTCGCCCGGCACGCCGGCGCGGTCGCCGCCGCGGCCGACGACCCTGTGGGCGTGCTCGCGGCGTTCGGCGGGCTGGAGCACGCGGCCATCGCCGGCTTCATCCTCGGCGGTGCCGCGGCCCGGGTGCCGGTCCTCCTCGACGGGGTCATCGCGGGTGCCGCCGCGCTCGTCGTCCGGGCACTCGCTCCCGACGCCGTCGACGCGTGCATCGCCGGGCACCGCTCCGCCGAGCCCGGCCACGCCGTCGCGCTGGACGCCCTCGGCCTGCGCCCCCTCGTCGACCTCGACCTGCGGCTCGGCGAAGGTACCGGCGCCGTCCTCGCGCTGCCGCTCGTCCAGGCCGCCGTCCGCGCGCTGCGCGACATGGCGACTTTCGACGCCGCCGGTGTCGCCGACACGGTCGGCGTCGCGACGTCCCCACCGAGACCGTGACCGACGACACGGCGGCGGGGGGCGCGGCACCCGAGGGCGCGAGCCACCAGGTGTCGCCCGACCCCTACCTCGTGGGACTGCGGCTCGCCGGACGGCGGGTCGTCGTCGTCGGCGGCGGAGCGGTCGCCCAGCGCCGCGTCCCGGGGCTGCTCGCCGCCGGTGCCGACGTCACCGTCGTCTCCCCGCATCTCACCCCGACCCTGGAGCCCCACGTCACCGCCGGCACCCTCTCCTGGGTCGCCCGCCGCTACGCCGACGGCGACCTCGACGGCGCCTGGTACGCCCTCGCCGTCACCGACGACCCTGCGGCGAACGCCCAGGTGGTCACCGACGCCGACGCCCGGCGCGTCTTCTGCGTGCGCGCCGACGACGGGTGGGCCGGCAGTGCCGTCACCCCCGCGACCGGTCGGCAGGGGCCGGTCAGCGTCGCCGTCCTCGGCGGTGGCGACCCGCGGCGCGCAGTCGCCGTCCGGGACGGCGTCGTCGAGGCGATGCGAGAGGGCCGGCTCGACACCCTGCCCCGCCGGCGGCCGTCCGGCGGCCGCGCCCGGGTCCCCGGCGTCGCGATCGTCGGCGGCGGCCCCGGCGACCCCGACCTGCTCACCGTGCGCGGACGGCGGCTCCTCGCCCACGCCGATGTCGTCGTCGCCGACCGGCTCGCCCCGCAGTCCGTCCTCGCCGAGCTCGCCCCGCACGTCGAGATCGTCGACGCCGCGAAGCTGCCCCGCGGCCGGGCCATGGCCCAGCAGGTGATCAACGACGTCCTCGTCGAGCGCGCCCTCGCCGGCCGGTTCGTCGTCCGGCTCAAGGGCGGCGACCCCTACGTGTTCGGGCGCGGCTCGGAGGAGGTCGAGGCGTGCGTCGTCGCCGGCGTCCCGGTCACCGTCGTCCCCGGCATCACGAGCGCGATCGCCGTCCCCGGGCTCGCGGGCATCCCGCTGACCCACCGCGGGGTCGCCCACGAGGCGGTCCTCGTCTCCGGTCACCTGGCCCCGGACGACCCCGCCTCGCTCGTCGACTGGCCGGGGCTCGCGCGGCTGCGCGGCACCCTCGTCCTCCTCATGGCCGTCGACCGCCTCCCGGAGATCGCCGGGGTGCTCGTCGCACACGGTCGCGACCCGCTGACGCCCGCCGCCGTCGTCCAAGACGGCTCGCTGCCCACCGAACGCGTGGTCACGGGCACCCTCGCCGACATCGTCGACGTCGCGACCGCCGCTGCCGTCCGGCCACCGGCGATCGTCGTCGTCGGGGGAGTGGTGAGCCTGCGCAACCGCCTCCTGCGCCCGGGCTGACGTGCGCGGCTCCCGGCCGACATCTTCGGGGCTCCTGCGGTGCGGGCACGACGAACGACAAGGTGCTCGACACGCTCGGCCGGTCGAAGTACGTGCGAATGACGACCTTCCGGAAGGACGCGACCGCGGTGGAGACGCCGGTGTGGCGCGTCCGTGACGGCGCCCATCTGCTCGTCACCGGCGCCGGCACGGGCCAGGCCAAGCGGTTGCGCCACACCCTGCGGGTGCTGGTCCGCCGTCCGACGGCCGCGGACGGGTCAAGCCCGGTGCGCCGGAGGTCGAGGGACCGCCGAGGTCGTCACCGACCCGGCCGAGGTGGTGCGGCCGAGGGGTCAGGGCGCGCTGCGGGTCCATGGACACGCTCGCCTCGTGGGCGCAGCGTCGCCGCGGCACGGACACGACGCACGGCGCGCAGGTGCGCATTCAGCCTCTGACCCGGTCCTCCCCAGGGCTCGGTCGGTACCGCGGCCGTCCTGCCTCGTCCGCTCGGACAGGCCGCTCCGGCCACCCGGGACCGTCAGGGCGCCGTGGGTGGTGGCGAGAGCACCTCGTTCCACCCGAGGACCCGCCACCGGCTGACGACCCCTTCGGTGACGAACGGGTCGCCGGCGGCGAACGCTTCCGCGGCCGCGCGGGTCGTGAACACCGCCATCGCGCCGTCCGCCGCGGCGTCCTCGAACGTGCCGATGAGGAGCAGCGTCCCGTCGGCGACGAACTGCTGGTACCGCCCGACGTGGGCCGCGAAGTGCCGGGGCGCCAGCGTCGCGACGTCGGGGCCGGGCTCGTAGAGGAGCACGTACCGCACAGGAGTCTCCTTCCGGTGCGTCGGCGCGGGGTGCCGGCTCAGACGGCGAGCCAGACCCCGGTGTCCGCGGGCAGCTCGGCCCGGCCGGCGGAGGCCGTCGCCGAGGGGGCGAGGTCGAGCGGCTCGCTCCCGACGAGCACCGTGCCGGCCGGCAGCGGCACCGGCGTCGAACCGCAGTTCACCGCGCAGACGAAGCCGGGCTCCCGGGAGAACGCGACGACGTCGTCGCCGAGCTCGAGCCACGTGACGTCGGCGCCCGTCCCGGCCCCGAGGGCGCGCAGGTCTCGGCGCAGCCGCAGCGCCCCGCGGTACAGCGCAGAGCATCGAGTCCGGGGTCGCGCCTCCTGGGCCTCGACCGACAGGTCCGCCCACCCCGCGGGCTGCGGCAGCCACGGCTGCGCGTCACCGCGCCGAGAACCCGAGCGATGGCCCGGACCGGGCCCACGGCATCGGCACCCGGCAGCCGTCGCGGCCGCGCTCGCGTGCCGCCCGACCGGAACCACGCCGGGTCCTGGAGCAGCTCGTCGGGCAGGTCCTCGACCTCCTCGAGGCCGAGCTCCTCGCCCTGGTACAGGTACACGCCGCCGGGCAGCGCGAGCTCGAGGAGCAGCGCGGCCCGGGCCCGGCGCCGGCCGAGCGCGACGTCCGTCGCGCCGTTGTCGCCGTGCAGCAGGTCGTGACCGCCGCTCGGCGTGCGGGCGGCCGAGCCGGGTCACGTGCCGGGTGATGTCGTGGTTGCGACAGCACCCACATCACCGGCGCGCCGACCGTCGTCGTGGGCGGCGAGCGAGCCGGTCGCGGTCGCCCGCAGCTCGGCGGCGTCCCAGCCGGCGCGGACGAAGTCGAAGTCGAACGCCGTGTGCAGCTCGTCGGGCCGCAGGTACGCGGCCAGCCGCTCCGGGCGACGACACCCACGCCTCGGCGACGAAGAGCTTCGGCGGGTCGTAGGAGTCGGCGAGCGTGCGCCAGTCGCGGTAGATCTCGTGGACGCCGGGCAGGTCCCAGTGCGGGTGGTCCTCGCGGTCCGGCGCACCGAGGATGTGCTCCTCGTCGAGGCCGAGGTCGGGCAGCGCCGGGTCCTTGACCAGCCCGTGCGCGACGTCGATCCGGAAGCCGTCGGCGCCCCGGTCGAACCAGAACCGCAGGATGTCGAGGAACTCGGCACGGACCTCCGGGTTGTCCCAGTTGAGGTCCGGCTGCTTGGGGTCGAACAGGTGCAGGTACCACTCGCCGGGCCTGCCGTCGGGCTCGGTGACCCGCTCCCAGGCCGGGCCGCCGAAGACGGACCGCCAGTCGTTCGGCGGCCGCGCGCCGTCCGGGGCCTTGCCCGGCCGGAAGACGTACCGGGCCCGCTCGGCGGCGCCGGGCCCGGCCGCGACGGCCGCCCGGAACCACGCGTGCTCGTCCGAGGTGTGGTTCGGGACGATGTCGAGGATCACCCGCAGACCCAGCGCGTGCGCCTCGTCGATCAGCGCCTGCGCCTCGTCGAGGGTGCCGAACGCCGGCTCGATGTCGCGGTAGTCGGCGACGTCGTACCCGCCGTCGGCCTGCGGCGAGGGGTACCACGGGTTGACCCAGACCGCGTCGACGCCGAGGGCGGCGAGGTAGGGCAGCCGGCGGCGGATGCCGGCGATGTCGCCCGAGGCCGTCGCCGTTGCCGTCGGCGAAGCTGCGGATGTACAGCTGGTAGGTCACCGCAGAGCGCCACCAGGCGTCGTCCGTGCGGGTCGTCGTCGCCGCGGGCTCGGTCCGCGGGCCGGCGACGATCGCTCCGGTCGTCACCGGGTCGGTCGGGCTGGTCTCGGTGGAGGGCTGCGACGTCACGGCCGACCATCCTACAAACATCGTCGCGGCCGTCCCTTCTGCGGCAGGGGCCGCCCCGGCACGGGAGGACCCGCCTCGGCCGGTAGCCTGGAGTTCATGGCGGAGTTCATCTACACCATGACGCAAGGCGCGCAAGGCGCACGGCGACAAGGTCATCCTCGACGACGTCACGATGTCGTTCTTCCCCGGCGCCAAGATCGGCGTCGTCGGGCCGAACGGCGCCGGCAAGTCGACGATCCTCAAGATCATGGCCGGGCTCGACCAGCCGTCGAACGGCGAGGCGCGGCTCAGCCCCGGCTACACCGTCGGCATCCTCCAGCAGGAGCCCGCGCTCAACGAGGACAAGACCGTCCTCGGCAACGTCGAGGAGGGTCTCGGCGAGATCAAGGTCAAGCTCGACCGGTTCAACGAGATCGCCGAGAAGATGGCCGTCGACTACTCCGACGCGCTCATGGAGGAGATGGGCCGCCTCCAGGAGGACATCGACCACGCCGACGCGTGGGACCTCGACTGCCCAGCTCGAGCAGGCGATGGACGCGCTGCGCTGCCCGCCGCCGGACGCCGACGTCACGGTCCTCTCCGGCGGCGAGCGCCGCCGGGTCGCGCTGTGCAAGCTGCTGCTGAGCAAGCCCGACCTGCTGCTGCTCGACGAGCCGACCAACCACCTCGACGCCGAGAGCGTGCAGTGGCTCGAGCAGCACCTCGCGGCCGTACCCCGGCGCCGTCCTCGCCGTCACCCACGACCGGTACTTCCTCGACAACGTCGCCCAGTGGATCGCTCGAGCTCGACCGCGGCCGGCTCTACCCCTACGAGGGCAACTACTCGACGTACCTGGAGAAGAAGCAGGAGCGGCTGCAGGTCCAGGGCAAGAAGGACGCCAAGCTCGCCAAGCGCCTCAAGGACGAGCTCGAGTGGGTCCGGCAGAACGCCAAGGGCCGCCAGACCAAGAGCAAGGCCCGGCTGCCAGCGCTACGAGGAGATGGCGACCGAGGCCGAGCGCACCCGCAAGCTCGACTTCGAGGAGATCCAGATCCCGCCGGGCCCGCGCCTGGGCAGCGTCGTCATCGAGGCGACGAACCTCACGCAAGGGCTTCGGCGACCGGCACGCTCATCGACGACCTGTCGTTCTCGCTGCCGCGCAACGGCATCGTCGGCGTCATCGGCCCGAACGGCGTCGGCAAGACGACGCTGTTCAAGACGATCGTCGGGCTGGAGCCGCTCGACGCCGGCGACCTCAAGGTCGGCGAGACGGTCAAGATCTCCTACGTCGACCAGAGCCGGGCCGGGCTCGACCCGAGGAAGACGCGTGTGGGAGGTCGTCTCCGACGGCCTCGACTACATCAAGGTCGGCCAGGTCGAGATGCCGTCGCGCGCCTACGTCTCGGCGTTCGGCTTCAAGGGCCCGGACCAGCAGAAGCCGGCCGGGCGTGCTCTCCGGCGGCGAGCGCAACCGGCTCAACCTCGCGCTCGACCCTCAAGCTCGGCGGCAACCTGCTGCTGCTCGACGAGCCGACCAACGACCTCGACGTCGAGACGCTCGGCTCGCTGGAGAACGCGCTGCTCGACTTCCCCGGCTGCGCCGTCGTCATCTCCCACGACCGGTGGTTCCTCGACCGGGTCGCGACGCACATCCTCGCCTACGAGGGGGACGACGAGAACCCGGCGAAGTGGTTCTGGTTCGAGGGCAACTTCGCCTCCTACGAGGAGAACAAGGTGGAGCGGCTCGGTCCGGAGGCCGCCCGCCCGCACCGGGTGACGTACCGCAAGCTCACCCGCGACTGACAGGCTCCCGGCCCCGGGCCGAGCTGGTGGGGCCAGGTGTCCCTGAGCTCACGCCTGGTCACCCGGGAGCGCCCGCCCGAGCGATCGGGTCGACAGAGCGGAGCGTGACGGGGACGCCGGCACGGGGGCGCAGGGTGACCAGCGGCTGCAGGCCGGGGTCGTAGCCGGGTGCCGTCTCGGCGCGCCAGTCGCTCGCGAGGGTGCCGAGGAGCAGCACCGCCTCCATCGTCGCGAAGGCGGCGCCGATGCACACGCGGGAGCCGGCGCCGAAGGGCAGGAATGCCCCGCGCGGCTGACCCGGCGCGTTCTCGTCGAAGGCGCCGTCCGGGGTGAGCCATCGGTCTGGTCGCCACAGGGCGGCGTCGACGCCCCACGAGCGCGGGTCGCGGCCGAGACCGTACGGCGGGACGAGGCACACCGTGCCCTTGCGCACTCGGTGCCCGCCGAGAGTGAGCGGCTCGGTCGCGACCCGGCCGAGCACGTATGCGGGCGGGTGCAGCCGCAAGGTCTCCGCGACGACGGCGCGCGTCACCGGGAGCCGCTGCCAGTCGCCGTCCGCGAGCGCCTGCCGGGCTGCCGCCGTCGCGAGCTCCGCGTCGAGCGAGGCCCGGGCCTGCGGCGTGCGGGCGAGCTCGAACCACGCCCACGACAGGAGCACCGCAGTCGTCTCGTGCCCGGCGAGCAGGAGGGTGAGCACCTCGTCCCGGACCTGGCGGGCGGGCATCGGCTCGCCGGTCTCCTCGTCCCGGATGGCCAGCAGCATGGACACCATGTCGCCCGCGTCGCCGTGCGCCCTGCGGTCGGCGATCACGTGCTCGACGACCCGGTCGAGTCGTGCCACGTTCCGCCGGATCCGGCGGCGCAACGGCGTCGGCAGGTGTGCGGCGAGCAGGCCGGTGGGGCGCATGAGCTGCGGGAAGCACTCGAGGAGGTCCGTCTGCGCCTCGCCGACCTCCTGGGCGTCGCCGCGCACGTCCGTCCCGAAGATCGTGCGTCCGACGACGTCGAGGGTCAGGCTCGACATCTCGGCGGCGAGGTCGACGCGGTCGCCGTCGTGCCAGGTCGCCGACCGCTCCCGGCCTGCCCGGACGGCGTCGAGCGCATACCGGGTGAGCCGGCCGGGGTGGAACGCGGGCCGGACGAGTCGGCGCTGCCGCTTGTGCAGGTCGCCGCTGCTCGTGAGCAGCCCCTGGCCGAGAGTGAGCCGCAGCGCCGCGATGCCGCGACCCTGCCCCGTCCCGGTCGGACGGGTGAGCAGCTCGCGGGCCAGCGCCGGGTCGCAGACCACCGCGGTCCGGAACGGCCCGGAGCGGCCGAGGACCACACCGTCCCCGGCGGTGACGGCCGCGGCGAGCCGGGCGGGCATCGCGTCGAGGTCGAGGAGGAGCCCGCGGGTGCTCGGCGGCCGGGCCCCGCCGCCGTGCCGGACGTCGCGGGTCGGCGTCCTGTGCGTCGCTGTCCCCTCCGCTGCCGTCATCGCCTCACCCGCCCCCGGCCACCCTGCCCGGGCGGTCTCCCTCGAGTGTCACCCCGGGGTCCGCGTCCTGTCAGCGGGCAGGAACGCGGATCATGCCCTCCTGGGCGACGGAGCACGCGAGGGCGCCGTCCCGGGTGAAGATCCGGCCGAGGCCGAGCCCGCGGGCCCCCTGCGCCGTCGGGCTCTCCTGGGTCGCGAGCAGCCACTCGTCGGCCCGCGCCGGGCGGTGCCACCACATCGCGTGGTCCAGGCTCGCCATCTTCAGTCCGGGGTGGGTGAACGCGAGCCCGTGCGCGCGCAGCACCGGCTCGAGCATGGAGTAGTCACTGGCGTACGCGAGAACCGCGGCATGCAGGGCCGGGTCGTCGGGCAGTGTGCCCACCGCCTTCATCCACAACATCTGCCGGGTCGACGGGCGGGCCGAGGGGGCGACGTAGAGCGGCTCGTCGACGTGCCGCAGGTCGATCGGGCGCTCCCGCACCCAGTAGCTGCCGTCGGCCACCCCGGCGTACCGCTCGGCGACCGTCGGGAGGGACTCCGGCGGCGGCGCGTCGGGCATGGGGACCTGATGGTCGGGCCCGTCGGCCGGCTCCTGGAACGAGACGATCATCGAGAGGATCGGCCGGCCGAACTGGATCGCGTGGGTGCGGCGGGCCGAGAAGGACCGGCCGTCCCGGAGCCGCTCGACGGCGAACGTGATCGGCTCGTTCGAGTTGCCGGCCCGCAGGAAGTACCCGTGGAGCGAGTGCACCGGGCGGTCCGGGTCGACGGTGCGCTGGGCCGCGACGAGGGACTGGGCCAGCACCTGCCCGCCGTACACCCGGCCCCACGGCTGCGGTTGGCTCTGCCCGACGAAGACGTCCGCGTCCTCGTCGGCGGCGGGTGACAGGTCGAGGACGGCGAGCAGCCGCTCGAGCGCCTCCTGCTCGTCCCGCGGGGCCTTCGCCCGCCAGGCAGGGTCCGGCTCGCGGACCGGTCGGGTCTCGGTCTCGGCCGGCGCGGATCCCCGGCCGCCGTCGGCGGACTCGGTCGCGGAGGAGGGTTCGGGCACGGGCGTCATTGTGTCCTGCCGCGCCCCGGCCGACAGCCGGGGGTGATCGTGGGGGTGGTCACGGTGCCGCCGCCCCGGCGCCGACCATACGGGCCGCGAGGTCGGCGTAGAGGGCACCGAGCGCCTCCGGGCTCCCCCGGCCGGCCGGGTCGTACCGGCGGGCGACGTCGATCGCGAGGGACAGCACCGCTCGGCGACCGCACGCGGGTCGGGCGCGGTCATGAGGCCGGCCCGGAGGCCGTCCGTGACCGTCGACGTGACGAGCGTCTCGATCCGGCGGCGCACGGCCACGGACGTCTCGCGCGCGTCGTCCGGCAACGCGCCGAGCTCGTAATCCGAGGTAAGCAAGCGCCTGAGTCAACCGCCGAGCGCGGGGACGACGACCCGACGCAGCGCACGATCGTCACCGAGGAGCACGAGGCGGTGCGCGCGGCCGTGCGGGAGGTCCTCGACCGGCCCGTCCGGCCGCGGCACGAGGAGCTCACCGAGGCCGACGCGCTCCCGCGGGACGTCTGGACCGAGGCCGGCCAGCAGGGCGTCCTCGGCCTACCGGCACAACACGTTCCTCCTCGTCGGGCTCGTCACGCGGGTCGAGGTGGCACAGGCGTTCGTCGACCCGTGCGTCCTGGCCCACTGGAGCGCCGGCTCTCCGCCGTGGACGCGGCGAACGCGAAGTGGTGGACTGCGCAGGTGCAGAACGACGTCCTCGGCGCGTGCGTCCAGCTCCACGGCAGCCACGGCTTCATGAACGAGTACCGGGTCACCCGGGCCTGGCGTGACGCCCGCGTCACCACGATCTGGGCCGGCTCGAACGAGATCATGAACGAGATCGTCGGACGGGAGCCGGGGCTGTGAACGGCAACGAGGCGCCGGGACGGTTCGCGGGCCGGGTCGCGGTCGTCACCGGGGCGAGCCGGGGGATCGGGTTGGGCGTCGCGCAGCGGCTGGTCGCCGAGGGCGCGAAGGTCTGCATCACCGCGCGCAGCCCGGAGCCGCTCGCGGAGGCCGCAGAGGCCCTCGGCGGCAAGAAGCACGCGATCTTCGTCGTGGGCCGGGCGGACGACGTCGCGCACCAGGAGGAGGCCGTCGCCGCGGCGGTCGACGCCTTCGGCGGGCTCGACGTCCTCGTGAACAACACCGGGATCAACCCCGTCGCCGGTCCGGTCGGGGGGACCGACCCGGCGGCGATCGCCAAGACGTTCGCGGTGAACTACACCGCGGCCGCGGGCTGGGTGGAGCGGGCCCGGCTCGCCGGGCTCGGGGACCGCCCCGGCGCCGCGGTCGTCAACATCGCCTCGGTCGCCGGGCTCCGTCCGTCGCCGCCGATCGGGGTCTACGGGGCGAGCAAGGCCGCCCTCATCCACCTCACCGCCGAGCTCGCCGTCGAGCTCGCGCCGCGGATCCGGGTCAACGCCGTCGCGCCGGCCGTCGTGAAGACGAAGTTCGCGACGCTGCTCTACGAGGGCCGCGAGCAGGAGGTGGCCGCGGCGTACCCGCTGCGGCGGCTCGGCCTCCCCGAGGACGTCGCGGGTCCGGTCGCGTTCCTCGCGAGCGACGACGCCGCGTGGGTCACGGGCCAGACCCTCACCGTCGACGGCGGCCTGCTCATCGCCGGGTCGGTCGCGTGACGTCGCCCACCTCGGCCGCGTCGACGATGCGCGCCTGGCAGGTCACCGGGCACGGTGAACCGGCGGACGTCCTCGCCCCCGTCGAGGTACCCGTGCCCTGGCCGGGGCCCGGGCAGGTGCTCGTCGAGATGTCGTCGACCGCGCTGAACTTCCCCGACGTGCTGCTCGCGCGCGGTCAGTACCAGGAGCGCCCGCCGCTGCCGTTCACGCCGGGGATCGAGCTGTGCGGTCGGGTCGTCTCCGTCGGCCAGGGCGTCGGGCGGCACCTCGTCGGCGAGCGCGTCGTCGGGACGACGGTGCTGCCGCACGGCGCGCTCGCGACGTACGCCGTCGCCCCGGCGTCCGACGTCCACGTCGCACCGACCGGGCTCGACGACGTCACGGCATCAGCGCTCCACATCGCCTACCAGACCGCGTGGTTCGCGCTCTACCGGCGGGCGAACCTGCGGGTCACCGAGACGCTGCTCGTGCACGCCGCGGCGGGTGGGGTCGGCAGCGCCGCCGTCCAGCTCGGCAAGGCGGCCGGCGCCCGCGTCATCGCCGTCGTCGGCGGCCCGCAGAAGGCGATGGCCGCGCGGCGCCTCGGCGCGGACGACGTGGTCGACCGGACGACGACGGACGTCGTCACCGCGGTCAAGCAGATCACCGGCGGCGCCGGGGTGGACGTCGTGTTCGACCCGGTCGGCGGCGCGGCCTTCACCGCGTCGACGAAGGTCGTCGCCTTCGAGGGCCGGATCGTCGTCGTCGGGTTCGCCGGTGGGGAGATCGCCTCCGCGGCGACGAACCACCTGCTGGTGAAGAACTACTCGGTGCTCGGGCTGCACTGGGGGCTGTACCGGACCAGGGACCCGGATCTGGTCCGCCGGGCCCACGACGAGCTGTGCCGCCTCGTCGACGCCGGGGCGGTCTCGCCGCTCGTCAGCGACCATCTGCCCTTCGACGAGGCCCCGCGCGGGCTGACCCGGCTCGCGGCGGGCGAGACGGTCGGCCGGGTCACTGTCGCCCCGCCGACGTAGCGGCGGTCGGTCGTCCCGGAGGGCGCTGCCGGCCTCGGGCGCCGGACGACGGTCGGGCGCCGGTGCACACCCCTGCGGGTGCACCGGCGCCCGACCGCAGCGCACGGAGCTGTGCACGCCCCGCGTGGGTCACGCGGCGCTCCGCCGACCGCGGCCCCTTCAGGGGCGACGACGAACACGTCGGCCGGGCCTGCGGGGATCTTGAGCCGACCGGATGACCGACGGCGGTGACCTCGGTCACGCCGTCGGGCGCCTCCTGGGCGTGTCCTGCGCGTGTCCCGGGGGTGGCGCGGGCCGGTGTGTGGGCATCGGCACACCTGACGAGTACGGGCACCTGGGCCATCATGGGTCGGTGCCTCGCCACCGGGTGCTGACGCCGCTGCGCTGGTCCGACATGGACGCCTACGGCCACGTCAACAACGTTCAGTTCCTGCGCCTCATCGAGGACGCCCGCGTCGTCGCGTTCGCCGCGGCGGGCAGCGACGAGGGCGGGTCTGTCGTGAGCACGGGTCTGCTCGTCGCCCGGTCGGAGATCGAGTACGTCGAGCCGCTCGTCTACCGGACCGCGCCGGTGGCGATCGACCTGTGGGTCACCGCGTTCGCCGGCGCGAGCTTCGACCTCCAGTACGAGGTCCGGGACGATCCCGACCCCGAGCAGTCGAGAGCCAAGCCGGTGATCTACGCCCGCGCCGAGTCGACACTCGTGCTCTACGACCTGGCGAACCACCGGCCGCGACGGATGCGACCCGAAGAGCGGGCAACGCTCGAGGGGTGGGTCGACGAGCCGGTCGTGTGGCGTTCGCGCAAGGCGCACGCCCGCTGACCACGGCTGCCGAACCACCGGCCCGAACCACCGGCCCGAACCACCGGCCCGAGCCTCCGGCGCGAACCACCGACCCGAGCCTCCGGCCCGAACCACCGGCCCGGGCCCCCGGCGCACGCCGTCCGGCCGCCGCGCCGGACAATCGTCGGGTGACGTCGCAGACCGCCGCCCTCCTCCTGCCGGACGCCGCCACGCTCGCCGACCTCGCGACGTTCGTCGGCCGGGCCAAGCGGATCGACCCGGACGGCGCCGCCCGGCTCGTCGGGCACGGCGACGTCCTCGCCGTCCTCGTCTGCCCGGTGAGCGGCGGCGCCGGCCCGACCGTCCTCGGGCTGCGCACCCTCGCGCTCGCCGCGCCGAGCGACCTCGACGTCACCGTGCCGCTCGGCGCGCTGACCGACCGGTTCGCCAGACGCGCCGACGAGGCCGGCACGGGACCGGTCCCGGTCACGGTCCCGCCCGCCCCGACGGCCGGGGTGGCCTGGGCGGGGGTGTCCCCGCCGCGGCGCGGGTGGCGCGCGGTCGGGCTCGTCGAGCCGGAGCTGCTGCGTCGGGTCGCGGCCGACGGGATCGCCGAGGTGGGCGCCGGGGCGCCGGCCCGCGCGGGGGCGCCGGCGGTGGCCCGGCTCCGGGCGCTCGTGTGGGGCCGCCCCCTCGCCGACGGGCTCGAGGGCCTGGAAGGGCCGGCCGGCGCGGTCCCCGCCGGAGTGGCGTTCGGGGCGGAGGCGCTGGGGTTCGTCGTCGACGGTGAGCCGGCGGCGCTGCACGTCGCCGGGCCGTGGTGGCGGCTCACGACGTCCCGGGGCCACGTCCTCGCGCGCCGTCCGGCGCTCGTCTGAGCCGGGGTTGCGGGGCCCTCACTCCATCGTGTTGACCATGCTCCACGCCGCCCGCTCGAGGTAGTCCCAGAGGACGGACTCATACACCGGCGGCAGCTGCAGCGACGTCACCGCCGCCCGCATGTGGGTGAGCCACCGGTCCCGGGCGTCCGGGGTCACCCGGAACGGCGCGTGCCGCATCCGCAGCCGCGGGTGGCCGCGCTCCTCGCTGTACGTCGTCGGCCCGCCCCAGTACTGCTCGAGGAACCCGCGGAGCCGCTCCATGGCCGGCCCGAGGTCCTGGTCCGGGTACATCGGGCGCAGCACCGGGTCCGCGGCGACGCCCTCGTAGAACCGCGTGACGAGCCGCACGAACGTGGCGTGCCCGCCGACCGCCTCGTAGAAGGTCTCGGCCCGGCTCTCCCGGCCGGTCGCGGGGGCGGCCGACCCATCGGCCTGTCGCGCGTCCTGCTGCTCCACGCCGTCAGTCTCTCAGCCCGCCGTCGCGGCGCCGCACCGCCTCACGCCGCGCTCGAGCCGCCGGTGCCGCCCAGGGCAGCGGCCACCTTCCTCAGCGGGTTCGACGGCTGCCAGCGCGGCGGTGAGCCGGTGCGCTCGTACTCCTCGGCGGCCGCTGCGATGTTGCGCTGCATGCCACCGAAGACGACGCCGTGGAACGGGGTCACCGACCACCAGTACAGCTGGCCGAGCAGGCCGCGTGGGTGGAACCACGCGGTCTGCTTGAAGACGGTGCGGCCCTCCTCGTCGTCCTCGACGGCGAGGTCGAGCCAGGCGAGGCCGGGCAGGCGCATCTCGGCGCGCAGCCGGAGCAACGTGCTGTCCTGGACGTCCTCGACCCGCCACCAGTCGACGGCGTCGCCGACCCGCAGGTCGTACGGGTTGCGCCGGCCGCGGCGCAGCCCGGGGCCGCCCCAGATCCGGTCGAGGATGCCGCGGACCTGCCACGCGAGAGCCCAGGAGTACCAGCCGTTCGCGCCGCCGATGCCCTCGATGACGGCCCACAGCGACGCCTTGGACGCCGCGACGGTGCTCGCCCGCTCGTCGACGTAGAGGCTGCCGCCGGCCCAGTCCGGGTCGCTCGGCATCGGGTCGCTCGGTGCGCCGAGCGTCGACGCGGACGCCCACCGGGTCGCGACGTCCGCCTCGCCGATCTTCTGCAGCGCCAGGCCGACCGCGCGGTCGAAGCCGACGAGGCCGTCGCGCGGGTCGGGCACGTAGCCGGCGATGTCGTGCTCCTTGCACACGACCTCGTGGACGAGCGACTCCACGAGCGGTCTCGCGATGCTGTTCGGCACCGGGGTGACGACCCCCACCCAGTGGCTGGACAGGTTCGGGGTGAGCACGTTGACCGGGACGATGACCCGCCGCGGCAGACCGGCGACGGCGGCGTAGCGCAGCATCATGTCCTTGTAGGTCAGGACGTCCGGGCCGCCGATGTCGAACGCCCGGCTCACGTCGTCCGGCATCGTCGCGCTGCCGACGAGGTAGCGCAGGACGTCGCGGATCGCGATCGGCTGGATCCGGTTGTACACCCAGCGCGGGGTCACCATGATCGGCAGCCGTTCGGTGAGGTAGCGGAGCATCTCGAACGACGCCGAGCCCGAGCCGAGGATCACGGCGGCCCGCAGCACCGTCGTCGGGACCCCGCTCGCGAGGAGGATCTCGCCGACCTCCTTGCGCGAGTCGAGGTGCCTGGAGAGCTCTTCGCCCTCGGGGTAGAGGCCGCCGAGATAGACGATCCGGGCGACCCCGGACTCGCGGGCGGCCTGGCCGAAGACGAGCGCGGTCCGCCGGTCGGTCGACTCGAAGCGACGGCCGGTGCCGAGGGCGTGGACGAGGTAGTACGCGACGTGGACGCCCTCCATCGCGGTCCGGACGGCGGCCGGGTCACCGGCGTCGCCGCGGACGACCTCGATGTCGTGCGACCACGGCCGGTCGCGCAGCGCCTCGGGGTGCCGGGCGAGCGCGCGGACCCGCCAGCCCGCGGCAAGCAGCTCGGGCACGAGCCGGCCGCCGATGTAGCCGGTCGCCCCGGTGACGAGCGCGAGCCGGCCGCGCCCGTCGGGCAGTCCTGTCGTCAGCACCGTCGCCTCGTCGGACGGGGCGTCCCCGGCCGACGCCGCGAGCCGCGCTTCGTCGTCGGCGTGCGTCCGGCCGGCCCTCGCCGCTGAGTCGTCGTGCTGCTGCCCCATGCGTCGAGTCTGGGCGGGCCGCCCGCTGTTCGCATCCCGGAGCGATCACGGGCCGGACCGCCGCCTGGCGGGTGTCAGGACCTCGGCGCGGGCTGCTCGCGGACCACGAAGGCGCCGTGGCCGTACGCCGCCTCGATCCCCTCGTCGTCGAAACGCTCCTTGATCCGGCGGCACAGCTCGCGCGCGACGGCCCACTGCTGCAACGGCGCGGTCTTGACGACGAGCCGGACGACCACGCCCTCGGCGGAGACCGACTCGACGCCCCAGACCTCGGGGTCCTCCAGGACGAGCGTGCGGAACTGCTCGTCCTGCTGGACGCCGCGGGCGACGTCGAGGAGGACCTCGGTCGCGCGATCGACGTCCTCGCCGTACGCGATGCCGACGTCGAGCACGGCCCGGGCCCAGCCTTGCGAGCGGTTCCCGACCCGGAGCACCTCGCCGTTGCGGACGTACCAGACGGCGCCGTCGGTGTCGCGCAGCCGGGTGACCCGCAGCCCGACCGCCTCGACGACCCCGGAGGCCTCGCCGAGGTCGACGACGTCCCCGACGCCGTACTGGTCCTCGATGATCATGAATATGCCGGAGAGGAAGTCCTTGACGAGGGACTGAGACCCGAAGCCGACCGCGACGCCGACGATCCCCGCGCTGGCGAGGATCGGCCCGATCGGGATGCCGAGGGTCTGCAGCACCATGAGCGCGACGATGCTCATGACGACGCCGGTCGTGAGGCTCTTGAGCACCGAGGCGGTCGTCCGCGCGCGCTGCTCACGGCGCGCCGACGCGAGCGGGCTCGCGCCGAGGATCGCCGTCGCCGTCGCCGTCGCCGTCGGCAGCTTCAGGTCGAGCCGGCCGAGCCCCGCCTGTCCGCTCGCGATCTTGTCGGTGACCCGCTCGACGAGCCGGTGCAGGATGTACCGGGCGAGGAACCCGAGAACGACGATCGTGAGGATCCGCAGGGTCGTCCCGAGCAGGGTCTGCGCCCACAGCCCCGCCGTCGTGCTGTCGAACCAGTTCCGGAACGACGTGCAGATCAGTGAGCCCTCCTGGCACCGCTGCTGCGCCTCGACGAGGGGGCTGGTGAACGTCGGGCTGGGGGTGGGCGAGGGGGACGGCGTGGGGGCCGCGAGCACGGGGTGTGGACCTTCCGGTCGACGTCGGGGACCGCGTCGAGGCTACCGAGAACGCGGCTGCACTCCGACCGCCTCGAGGTTCGGGAGCGGTTCGCGCCGCCTGACCCGGCGTCCCGGGCGGAGGGGGCGAGTCCGCCCGGGGCGCCTGACGGCTCGTCCGCCGTCTCGGTCCGGCCGTGATCGCCGACGTTGGGGGCGCAGCGGCGGCGCAGCCGGAACCTCACGGACCCCGGTGACGGCCGCTCGCGCGGTGCCACCGACTGCCTGGCGGCGGGTCCGTGACTCTCAGAGTGCACCACGTCCGGTCGTTCCCGCGAGGTCCGTGACAGGTCCGTCACATCAGATCGGGAACGACCCTGGCCGGCGGCGACTCCACCCCGGGCTCCGGCGGCGCCGGCGCACGCCGCGCCGGGCTCGGCAGGGCCGACGGTGCGATGAGCGTGAGGTGCGGGATCCGGATCGTGAGCAGCGCGCCGCCCTCAGGGGCGGCACCGGCGAGGGTCGAGCCGCCGTGCGCGGTCGCGACCGCGTGGGCGAGCGCGAGGCCGAGCCCGGTGCCGGGCTCCTCGCCCTTGGGGTGGCGGTGGAAGAAGCGGTCGAAGACGGCGGCACGGTCCTCCGGGGGGATGCCGGGGCCGTCGTCGCCCACCTCGATGACCGCCTGGTCGCCGTCCTGACGGCAGGAGAGGCGGACGGTCGAGCGCTCGTGAGTGAACCGCAGCGCGTTCTCGACGAGCGCGTCGACCGCTTCCTCGAGACGCCGAGGGTCGGCCCGCACGACGCCCGCCGGTCGCGCGTCGACGACCCAGCGCCGCGGCGCCGAGACTGCCCAGCGCCGTCCGATCTCGTCGAGGAAGGCGCGGACGTCGAGCGGCACCCGGTCGAGCATCCGGGTCGTCTGGAGCTGCTCGATGGACAGCAGCCGGCCGGCGAGGTGGCCGAGCCGGTCGAGCTGGTGGAGCACGACGTCGAGGTCCTCCCGCGCCTCGACGTCCTTCGCCGTCATCCGGAGCAGGTCGACGTGGCCGCGCGCGATCGTCACCGGCGTCCGGATCGCGTGCGAGGTGTCCCGGAGGAACTCGCGCTGCCGGTCCAGCCGCGAGCTCTCGAGCGCCGCGAGCTCCTCGACCCGGCGCTGCGCCTCACTGCGCCGCCACGCGTGGATGGCGCCGATCGCGACGATCAGCGGCATGAGCGGGATCTCCGTGAGCTCGTCGACGGCCGTGTACCCGCGGCCGTAGGCGACGACGAAGCTCACCCCGGTGGCGACCGTGATCACCGAGATGAGTGTCCCGAACACGCTCGGCGGCCACATCCGGAAGCCGTACAGCAGGCCCAAGGAGACCCAGATGAGGTGGTACGGCCACGTGAGGTGGTGCAGGTCGTTCCACATCTGGGCGAGCATGAGCAGCACGAAGACCGCCCAGGCGACATCGACGGCGTTGAGCCTGCGACGCGAGTCGGCCGCCAACGGGTCAGGCCTGCTGCAGCGCGTAGCCGACATTGCGGACGGTCTCGATGCGCAGGTCGTGCAGCTTCGAGCGCAACCGGGCGACGGTCACGTCGACGACGTTGCTGCCCGGGTCGAAGGCGTACCCCCACACCTCGGAGAGCAGCTCGGCGCGGGTGCAGACGGCCCCCGCGTTGCGCATGAGGTGCTGCATGAGCGCGAACTCGCGCTGCGACAGCTCGATGTGCCGGTCCCCGTTGTGCAGCCGCCGGGTCCGCAGGTCGAGGCGGATGCCGCCGAACTGGAGCTCGTCGTCCGGCCGGGCCTGCGCGGCGGCGATCTCCCGTAGCCGGGACCGGACGCGGGCGAGCAGCTCGGCGACGGCGAAGGGCTTGGGGAGGAAGTCGACCGCGCCGGCGTCGAGGCAGCGGACCCGGGCCTGGACGTCCCCGACGGCGGACAGGACGAGCACCTTCGTGTCCCGGCGGTCGGCGAGCAAGGCGGCGAGCACGGCGGTCCCGGACAGCCCCGGCATCACGAGGTCGAGGACGACCAGTGACGGGCTCTGCTCGGCGGCCAGGCGCAGCCCCTCCGCGCCGTCGGTCGCCGTCGACACCGCGTAGCCCTCGGACTCCAGGGCGCGCCGGATGAACCGGAGAATGCCGGGTTCGTCGTCGATGACGAGGATCTTCGCCATGGATGGCCCCTTCGTGGTGGCCCACGACCTGCCCCTGCTACATGTCGCGGCCCCAGGAAGAGGGTCTTGGTCACGATGGGCATCCGGCTATCCGCCAATCGCATGACAGCCACGTCATCCGAGTCGTCATGAAAGCCTTTCCGGCCCTGGTTATGTCACTATTGGTAGCCGAGTGTGAGCGATCCGTCGAACTATCCGGCGATCCCGGGGCGCGGAAGATGACAAGTCCTCCTCTCGGCGGGACCCGGCCGACCCTGACCCGCGCCGGGGGACGACGCGGTCAGCGCAGCGGCAGGCCGGTCATCGCGGCGGTGAACGCCATCGTGTCGGCAGAGAGCTCGACGCTGCGGGAGACCGCCCGGGCGCCGTGGCCGACGTCCTTCTCCCGGCGCAGGAGAACGGGCAGCCCGGACGTCGTCGCGTGCTGGAGTGCGGCGCACATCTTCCGGGCGTGCAGCGGGTCGACCCGGGTGTCGCCGTCGAAAACGGTGAACAGCACCGCCGGGTAGGCGGTCCCCTCGACGACGTGGTGGTACGGCGAGTACGCAGACGAGCCAGCCCGAGCTGCTCGGGGTCGGCGGCCGAGCCGTACTCGACGTTCCACGTCGCGCCGAGCCCGAAGAGCTCGTAGCGGACCATGTCGAGCAGCGGCGCCGAGCAGACGACCGCACGGAACAGGTCGGGGCGCTGGACGCACGCGGCACCGACGAGCAGCCCGCCGTTCGAACCCCCGCTCATCGCGAGCCGGTCCCGGGTCGTCCAGCCGTCGGCGAACAGCCGCTCGGTCGCGGCGTGGAAGTCGTCGAAGACGTTCTGCTTGGCGCGCCGAGCATGCCGTCCCGGTGCCACTGCTCGCCCTCCTCGGACCCGCCGCGGAGGTTCGCGACGGCGTAGACCCCACCGGCCTCCACCCACGCGAGGATCGACGGCCGAGAAGCCCGGGGTCAACGACACGCCGAAGCCGCCGTAGCCGTAGAGGACGGTCGGCCGCGGCGCGGTCGGGGCACCGTCCGGCCCGACGCCGTCGGCCCGGGCGATGACGAACATCCGCACGGTCGTGCCGTCGGCCGATGTGTAGGCGACCTGCCGGGTGACGACGTCCGGGACGTCGACGGTCCCCGTCGGGCGGGCCCACAGCGAGACGCGGCCGTCCCGGCCGTCGAGCCGGTAGACGTGCGGCAGCGTGGTGTGGTCGGTGTAGCGCGAACCACGCCTCGTGGCCGCCCTCGGGCCGGGTCACGACGCCGCCGACGGAGCCGAGGCCGGGCAGCGCGACCCGACCGCGCCCGCCCTCGAGCCGGGTTCCGGTCGCGAGGTCGTGGACGGTCACCTCGCTCACCGCGTGCCGGGTCCAGGCGGCGACGCAGGAGCGGGGCGTCGCGCGAGCTCGGCGCCGTCGAGGACGCCGAAGTCCTCGAGCACGGCCTCGTCGTCCTGGCGGGAGCAGGTCGACCCAGCGCCGACGGCGCGGGGTCCTGCGGGGTCGCCACCGCCAGCCGGCCGCGCGGGGCGTCGAGGTCGGTCGCGACGTAGAGCCGGCCGTCCCTGCCGACCCAGAGCCCGACGCGCGCGTCGAGGCCGACGGCGACCGGCCGCAGGTCCGGGGCAGCGGCCCGCTCTCGGTCCGGGAGGGCGGGCGGACCGGTCGTCCGGATCGGCGCGGTCGACGCGGCGGCGTCCGGGGTGAGCTCGGCGATCCAGACGTCGTTGCGCGGCGCCGTGCCGGTCGCGGCCGACACGGTGAGCCACCTGCCGTCCCGTGACACGCAGACCCCGAAGTAGCTGCGGATGTCCTGCCCGGCGCCGAAGACCTCGACGTCGTCGTCGGGGTCGGTGCCGAGCCGGTGCAGCCACACCCGGCGGTGGTACTGCCGCTCGTCCTCGGGCAGGAGCGCCGGGTCGAGCCGGCGGACGTAGTAGAACGCCTCGCCGTCGGGCAGCCAGGCGACGGGGGAGTAGCGTGCCCGGTCGGTCGGGCCGTCGACCACCTCCCCGGTCGCGACGACCATGACCCGCAGGACGCTCTCCTCGGTGCCGCCCTCGGACAGCTGGTAGGCGAGGAGCCGGCCGTCGAGGCTCGGCTGCCACGCGTCGAGGGTCGTGAGCCCGGTCGGGTCGAGCAC
The DNA here is from genome assembly GCA_963750565.1 of uncultured Actinomycetota bacterium. Classification (GTDB taxonomy): domain Bacteria; phylum Actinomycetota; class Actinomycetes; order Actinomycetales; family Kineosporiaceae; genus R-H-3. Next base: position 45,801 of record CAVVRA010000010.1, read on the forward strand.
CATCGGGTCGACGAGGACCCGCTCGGTGCGCCCGCCGTCGGCGCCGTCCGGGGTCGACGTCACGAGCACGCCGTGCTCCTGGCTGCCCTCCCGGCGGACGAAGAAGTACCGCTCGCCGCGCCAGACCGGTGTTCCGACGACGCCGGCACCGAGCAGCTCGCGCAGCCGGCGCGCGACCGCGTCGCGACCCGGCCACGTGCCGGCGGCCGCGTCGAAAAGGTCGTCCTGGGCCTGCGACCACACCTGCATCCGCGGGTCCGCCGCGTCCTCGAGCCACCGGTAGGGGTCGGCGACGCGGTGTCCGTGGAGATCGTCGACGACGTCGAGCCGCTCGGCGGCCGGGTACCCCGGCCCCCCGGACCCGGAGGGTGCGGCGCCGTCGGCGATCGGCAAGGCGGGGGCGTCGGACCGCGGCGCGTCGGGCATGGAGGGGAGCCTACGGCTGTGCTTGCGCCGTGCGGCGACGCCTCGGGGCGGGCGGACGTCCGAGCGGGTTCCGGCTGCGGTCCGTGTCCGCCCGGACCCCCCGGGTGAACTCGGCGGGACGCGCAAGGGCGCGGCGGCCGGTCTGGCAGGATTCGCGGTGGGCCCGGCGCGGCGCGAGGGGGATACCGACGACGCGCACGGGGCAGCCAGCGACCGACAGCCCGACATGTGCCCACCGGAAAGCCGAGACGTGACCGACAAGCCGACGACAGACGTGCCGCAGGCCGAGGCCGACCGCCGGGCCTGGTGGGGCCCTGCCGACGAGGCGGGGTCGGCCGACGAGGCGGGCTCGGCCGACGAGGCGGGCTCGGCCGACGAGGCGGGCTCGGCCGACGAGGCGGGCTCGGCCGACGAGGCGGGCTCGGCCGACGAGGCGGGCTCGGCCGACGAGGACCAGCCGGTGCCGGCTCCGGACGAGGCGGCGGGTCGGGCGGCACGCGGGGGTCGTGCCGGCGCCCCGGCACAGCCCGGCGTCAGCCTCTTCACCCCGAACGTCGAGCCGGAGCCGTTCGACGAGCAGTACGAGGCGGAGTACGACAGGCGCGGCCCGCAGGACGCCGAGGGCGGCCCGGACGTCGCACCGGAGGACGTCGCACCGGAGGACGTCGCACCGGAGGACGTCGCGCAGCAGGACGTCGCACCGGAGGACGTCGCACCGGAGGACGTCGCACCGGAGGACGTCGCACCGGAGGACGTCGCACCGGAGGACGTCGCGCAGCAGGACGTCGCGCAGCAGGACGTCGCGCAGCAGGACGTCGCGCAGCCCGAGGCCGTCCAGCCGGACGCCGCCCGGCCGGTCGAGCCCCCGGCGGAGCCGGCAACCCAGGCAGCGCCGGATGCCGAGGGCGTCGCGCCGCCGGCGGACGAGCAGCTCGAGGAGCCGGAGGAGCTCTCCCAGCACCTCGTCGAGCTCGCGCACATCTCCGGGGTCGCGACCGAGTTCTGGGACTGGCAGGGCCAGTACACCGTCGTGCCTCGGCGCTCGATCCTCGCCGTCCTCGACGCGCTCGGGGTCGTGGCCCGCTCCGAGGACGAGATCACCTTCGCGCTCGGCGAGGCCCGCGACCGCCCGTGGCGCCGGACCCTGCCGAACGTCGTCGTGACCCGGTCGGGCCAGACGCCGCGGATCCCGGTCCATCTCGACCACGGCCAGCCCGTCGAGGTCTGGGTCGAGCTCGAGGCCGGCGACCACCGTCAGCTCGAGCAGGAGGACCGGTGGATCGAGCCACGCGTCGTCACCGGCCGGCTCGTCGGCGAGGCGAGCTTCCTCGCCCCGGCGGACCTGCCGCTCGGCTGGCACACCGTCTACGCCCGGCACGCCGGGGGGCTGTCCGCGTGCCCGCTCGTCGTCACCCCGGCCCGGCTCGAGCTGCCGCCGCGGGTCGCCCAGCGCCGGGCCTGGGGCTTCATGACCCAGCTGTACTCGGTGCGATCCCGGCAGTCCTGGGGGCTCGGCGACCTCGCGGACCTCGCCGAGCTCGCCGACTGGAGCGGCCGCGAGCACGGGGCCGGGTTCCTCCTGGTGAACCCGCTGTACGCGGCCGAGCCGGTGCCGCCGATGGAGCCGTCGCCGTACCTGCCGACGACCCGTCGGTTCGTCAACCCGATCTACCTGCGGGTCGAGGACGTCCGCGAGGTCGCCTACCTGCCGGCGACGGACCGGGCGATCGTGGAGTGGCAGGCCGAGGAGATGCGGGCCTTCAACGAGTCCCCGGCCGAGCTCGACCGGGACCGGGTCTGGGAGGCCAAGCGGGCGGCGCTCGAGACGGTCTTCGCGCAGCCGCGGTCGCCCGCCCGGCAGCGCCAGTTCGAGGCGTTCTGCGTCCGCGAGGGGCAGGGGCTCATCGACTACGCGACGTGGTGCGCCCTGGCCGAGCGGTACGGGCTGCCTCAGTCGAGCTGGCCGGCGCACGCCCGCGACCCGCGGTCGCAGTCCGTCGCGCAGATCCGCGAGGAGCTCGCCGAGCGCGTCGAGTTCCACATGTGGCTCCAGTGGTGTCTCGACGAGCAGCTCGCCGGCGCCCAGCGGACCGCCGAGGAGGCGGGCATGCCGCTGGGGATCATGCACGACCTCGCGGTCGGCGTGCACCCCGAGGGCGCCGACACGTGGGCGCTGTCGGACGTCCTCGCGACCGATGTGACCGTCGGCGCCCCGCCGGACGCGTTCAACCAGCAGGGCCAGGACTGGAGCCAGCCGCCGTGGCGGCCCGACCGGCTCGCCGACCTCGGCTACGCCCCCTACCGGGACATGCTCCGCACGATCCTGCGGCACGCCGGCGGACTGCGGGTCGACCACATCATCGGGCTGTTCCGGCTCTGGTGGGTGCCCCGCGGCGCCCGCCCCGACGAGGGCACCTACGTCCGCTACGACCACGAGGCGCTCGTCGGGATCCTCGCCCTCGAAGCACATCGGGCGGGCGCCGTCATCGTCGGCGAGGACCTCGGCACCGTGGAACCCTGGGCCCGCGACTACCTGCGCGAGCGCGGGCTGCTCGGCACGTCGATCCTGTGGTTCGAGAAGGACCACCACGGCGGCCCGCTCGCCCCGCAGGCGTGGCGCGAGCTGTGCCTGGCCACCGTGACGACGCACGACCTGCCGCCGACGGCCGGCTACCTCGCGGGCGAGCACGTCGAGCTGCGGCAGCGGCTCGGGCTGCTCACCCGGACGATCGAGGAGGAGATCGCGGTCGACGAGGCGGATCGGCTCGCCGTCCTGCGCCAGCTCACCGAGCTCGGCCTCCTCGGGGAGCGGTCCACGGAGCGCGAGCGGGTCGAGGCCCTCCACAGGTTCCTCACGTGGACGCCGGCGAAGCTCCTCGGGGTGGCCCTCGCCGACGCCGTCGGCGACCGGCGGGCGATGAACCAGCCCGGGACGGTCGACGAGTACCCGAACTGGCGGCTGCCGCTCGCGGACGGCATGGGACAGCCCATCCTCCTCGAGGACGTCATGGCCAGCGTGCGGGCCGCGGCCCTGGCTCGAACGGTGCACGAGCGCGGCTGAGCCGTCGCCCGGGTGCGGCCCGGGTCGACTCCGTGAGCTCGACGCGCACCGTCGGGTTCGCGGGTCCGTCCCCAGGTCCGGACGAGCTGAGCGGACCGGTCAGGCGGTCGCGCGGTCCAGGTCGTGGGCGGCGACGGCCCGCGCGACGCCGTCCCGGTTCTCCAGGACGAGCCGACGCAGGGCGGGCTCGCGGTCGGCGGCGGCGAGCCACTCCTCGGTGCGGTGCAGGAGGGCCGGGCTCGCGAGCGTCGTCGGGTAGAGGCCGACGACGATCTGGGTCGCCATCTCGCTCGTCCGCTCCTTCCAGATCACCTCGAGCGCGTCGAAGTACCGCTCGACGTAGGGGTCCAGGAGGGCCGGGTCGCTCACCCGGGTGAACCCGCCGATGGCGGCGGCCTGGACGGCGTTCGGCAGCTCGCCCACCTCGACCACGAGCCGCCACGCCTCGGCCTTGGCCTCAGCGGTCGGCGCCGCCGCGCGGGCGGCGCAGGCGTGCACACGGCCGCTCGCGGTGTCGTCCCGGTCGAGCTCGCGGACGACGTCGTCCTCGCCCAGAGCGCCGCCGGCAACGATCGCCGTGAGCAGGGTCCAGCGCATGTCGGTGTCGACGGCGAGCCCGGCGACGGGTGCCGTCCCGTCGAGCAGACCGCGCAGCCGCGCGAGCTGCTCGGGCGTCGTCGCATGCGCCGCGAACGCCCGGGCGAGGAGCAGCTGCTGGTCGCCGCCGGCCGGCGCGGCGTCGAGCAACCCGAGGAGCCGGTCGGCGGCGGACGCGGTCGTCTCCCGCCGGTTCTCGGGGGCGACGTAGAACAGCAGGGTCGAGGCGAGCTGGCGCAGCACGGTCTGCGCGACGCTCGGGTCGTCGACGGAGGCGATGTTCCCGACCACGAGGTCGACGAACTCGCGTGGCCCCATCTCGGCGTCCCGGGTCATGTCCCAGGCCGCCCCCCACAGGAGCGTGCGGGGCAGGGAGTCCTCGAAGTCCGCGAGGTGCGCGATCGCGGTGTCCAGGGAGCGCCCGTCGAGCCGGATCTTGCAGTAGGCGAGGTCGTCGTCGTTGACGAGGAGCAGGCCGGGCCGGGCCACGCCGACGAGCTCCGGGACGGCGGTCGACCTGCCGGCGACGTCGAGCTCGACGCGCTGCGTGCGCCGCAGCCGGCCGTCGACGACGTCGTAGCAGCCGACGGCGAGCCGGTGCGAGCGCAGCGTGGGGTGCTCGACGGGAGCGTCCTGGCCGATGACGACGGACGTCAGGACGCCGGCGCCGTCGACCTCGACGTGCGGCCGCAGCGTCGCCACGCCGGCCGTCCGGAGCCACTCCCCGGCCCACGCGTCGAGGTCCCGCCCGCTCGTCGCCTCGAGCTCGGCGAGCAGGTCGGCGAGCGTCGTGTTGCCCCACTCGTGGGTGCGGAAGTAGCTGCGCAGACCCTCGTCGAAGGCGTCGGTGCCGACCCAGTGGACGAGCTGCTTGAGCACCGAGGCGCCCTTGGCGTACGTGATGCCGTCGAAGTTCACCTCGACGTCGGCGAGGTCCCGGATGTCGGCGACGACCGGGTGCGTCGAGGCGAGCTGGTCCTGTCGGTACGCCCACGACTTCTCGGCGCTCGAGAACGTCGTCCACGCCGTCCGCCACCGGGTCGCCTCGGCCTGGCACCGCGTGCTGGCGTACTCGGCGAACGACTCGTTGAGCCACAGGTCGTCCCACCAGCGCATGGTCACGAGGTCGCCGAACCACATGTGCGCGAGCTCGTGGAGGACCGTCAGTGCCCGGCGCTCGACGGCCGCCTCGGGTACCTTGGAGCGGAACACGTACTGCTCCGTGATCGTCACCGCGCCCGCGTTCTCCATCGCTCCGGCGTTGAACTCGGGGACGAAGAGCTGGTCGTACTTGTCGAACGGGTACGCCCGGTCGAAGAGCTCCTCGAAGAACGCGAAGCCCTCCCGGGTCGTCGCCATGACGTTGTCCGCGTCGAGGTGCTCGGCGAGCGAGGCCCGGCAGAACACCCCGAGCGGGACGGCGCGGCCGTCGCAGCTCGTGAGCTCGCCGCGCTCCACGTGGTACGGCCCGGCGACGAGTGCGGTCACGTACGTCGACAGCCGCGGCGTCGGGGCGAACGTCCACGTCGCGCGGCCGTCGCCGAGCACCGCGGGCCGCGGAGTGGGGGAGTTCGAGACGACCTGCCAGTGCGAGGGCGCGGTGACGCCGAACGCGTACGTCGCCTTGAGGTCCGGCTGGTCGAAGCACGTGAAGACCCGCCGCGCGTCGGCGACCTCGAACTGGGTGTAGGTGTACGCCTCTTTGTCGACCGGGTCGACGAAGCGGTGTAGACCCTCGCCGGTCGTCATGTACGCGGCGTCGGCGACGACCCGCAGCTCGTTCTCCGCATCGAGGTCGGTCAGCGCGATCCTGCCCGTCGAGACGACCACGGCGACGTCGAGCGACCGGCCGTTGAGGACGACCTCGTGCACCGTCGGGGCGATGAGGTCGACGAATGTCGAGGCGCCCGGCTCGGTCGTGGAGAACCGGACGACGGTCGTCGAGGAGAACGTCTCCGACCCCGTCGTGAGGTCGAGCGCCACGTCGTAGGACTCCACGCGTAGCAGCCTGGCCCGCTCGGCGGCCTCATCTCGGGTCAGGTTCGTGCCGGGCACGTGGGTCTCCTCGCAGGTTCCGGGTCCGGACGGGTGCCGCCGTGGCTCGGCGGCACCCAGATTCTCGCATCGCCCCCGGGCGTGGAGCCGCCCTCCGTCCGCCCGTCGCGCCGGTCGCGTGAGCGTCTCGGGCGACGGTGACCTGTGGTGGTCGTGTCGTCCGAGGACCGGATGGGCCACCGGTGACAACCGTGACGCATTGGAGTTGATCCAATACGTGTGGTGATGATCTTCCCGACCTCGACGACGAAGGGGTGACACCCGGATGACATGGCCGTCATGGATCTCGGCGCGGTGTCCGCAAGGCACGAAAGTCCTAGGGCCGGTCAAGGTGAGGTTAAGGGGAAGTCATGTCTCGTCGAGGCGCGTGGTCCAGTCGGACGCCCAGCCGCCCTGGGCGCTCGGTCGCGGCGCTCCTGGCGCCGGCGCTGGCGGTGCTCGGGCTCGCGGTGCCCGTAGCGGCCGCATCGCCGGCTCAGGCCGCCCCCGGGGCCCCGGGGTCGATCACCCTGACGGTGAAGGCGGCGCGGGACGCGAGCCCCGATCCGTCGACGGCGGACAAGCCCGTCGTCAAGAAGGGCGACCCGATCACCACGTACAAGTGGCTGATCACCGCCGACGACATCGGCAACGTCAAGGACCCGTACACGAAGTGCGCGCCATACAGCGCGACAGGCGCCTCGCAGCTGGGCACGTACTCCCCGGGCGTCGGCAGCTACGGGGTGTACAACCCGGAGACCGGCCAGTACGAGGACGCGGCCGGCAACGCGTTCGACCCCTCGGCCTCCTGCCAGTGGCCCTCGACCCGGTACACACCGGGTGCCGTCGCGGTCATCGCGAGCGGCGACCAGTCCACCATCGGGAGCACCGCGGGCAAGATCCCGCCGGGCAAGTACCTCATCTCCGTGACCGCCGACGGGTTCAAGATCGACGGGGCGCACTTCACCGTGACGTCCGGTGGCACGACACCGGTAACCGTCCAGATGATCCCGTACCCGACCCCGCTCGGCACCGTGCGGTACACGATCTTCGAGGACGTCGTCCCCGTCGACGGCACCTACGAGGCGGACGCCGAACCCGGTCTCGGCGGCTTCGTCGGCCACATCAGCGACGTCATGGGTGAGGTGACGACGGACTTCTACGGCAACCGGCTGTGCACGAACTACAAGCACGAGCGGACGCTGCCGAGCACCGACCCGAACTACACCGCGCCCGGTGACGTCCCGCTCGCCGGCTACTCGCGGTCGAACTACGACCCGACCTCCCCGCTCCTCTTCGACGCCGACGGCGTCCCGCAGATCGACACCGCGGACCCGGGCGGCACGTGCTACTCCGACCGCAACGGCGACATCGTCATGCCGCACCTCGGGCCGGACCGGTACGCCGCGAGCGCCGTCGGCCCGCAGGGCCAGGAGTGGTTCCAGACGAACACCCTCGAGGGCAGCCATGACTGGGACATCTGGATGGCCGAGGGCGCGACCGGCTTCGACACCGAGTTCACCGTCGGCGCAGAGAAGGTGACGAACGACCAGATCGGGTTCGTCCCCGCCGGCTACAACCTCAACGCGAGCGGTGCCCGGACCGGCCCCAAGACGATCGCGGTGACGGCCCGTACCGTCGCGGGCACCGGCGCGAACCGCACCGTCACCCTGACGCTCGCCGCGTCCGCGACGACGATCCGCGCGAGCCAGCAGATCGTCCTGACCGGCCTCGGGTTCGGGCTCGGCGGCCTCAATGGTGCGCAGATCGTGACGGCGGCCACGGGCAACACCGTGACGTTCCGCGCCCCCGGCTTCGGCATCGTCCCGAACCCCGGGGCCAACACCCGGATCACGACGCCCGACGCCGGGCCGGCGCTCTACAACCAGAGCGCGGGGCACGCCATCACCGGCACCGCCGTGCAGCTGAACACGTACGTCGCCGGTACGGGCGGGGTTCCCGGCGGTGGGGACCTGCCGGCCGGCGCCAGCGTCAAGGGGCCGGTGAAGCGGCCGATCGTCACGCTGTCGAACCTCGCGAACAACGACCAGATGGAGTACGTCGCCCGGGCCAGCACGGACGGCACCATCTCGATCCCGCACGTCCCCGACGGCACCTACCAGCTCACGGTGTGGGACTACGACCAGGACCTCATCATCGACAGCTTCAACGTCACGGTCGCCGGAGCCGACGTGAACCTCGGCCAGAAGGGCCTCGTCGGCTGGTGGACGGAGATCACCGGTTCGGTCTTCATCGACGCGAACGCCAACGGCGTCCGGGACCCGGGTGAGAGCGGCGTGCCGCAGTTCCTCGTCGCCTTCAAGGAGCGCGACAACTCTACGTGGGACCAGGGCATCAACGGCGTCACGACCGACACGAACGGCGATTACGTCATCCGGGAGGCCTATCCGGTCACGAAGTGGTCGATCCTCGAGGCGTTCAACACCCGGTACACGACGACCGGCATCACCGTCCAGGCGGACAACGCGAAGACGCCGACGACGTACCTCGGCGCGGCGGTCGACCTCAACGTGCTCCCGATCATCGGGCTCTCGGGTCGGGTCGACTGGGGCGTGCAGCCGTACACGAACGGTGAGAACGGCGGCATCGCCGGCACCGTCACGTACGACACGACCCGCAACGAGCTCAGCCCTGCCGACGCGGCGACGGAGCCGTACCAGCCGGGCATCCCGAACATGAGCGTGCACCTGTACTACCCGCTCCGGGACCCGAACACCGGCGACCTCCTCACGAACGCCGACGGCTCGGTGAAGCTGCTCCTCGGCACCGATGGGCAGCCGCTTGACCTCCAGGACCCGTACATCTCGGAGACCTGGGAGGCACCGAAGGGCTGCGACCCGCTGCAGTGGGACGGCAGCCAGCTGCTCTCCGGTCGGGACCAGTACGCCCTGCCGCCGAACGGCGACAAGCGGTACCAGTGCGTCGAGGCCCCGATGGGTGGGTGGACGGCGATCCCGTCCGACGAGACGCCGGGCAACTTCGGTCAGACGGTCAACGGCAACTACGCCTTCGCCGACATGAACTACGACGCGGACGCCGTCCTGGCCGAGGCCGAGAGCCAGGCCGCAGGCGGGGCCCCGGGCCAGCTCACGAAGCTGGCCGACCCGGTCGCGCTGCCGAACGGCGACGACTTCGTCGTCAAGGTCGACTCGCCGAAGGACGTGCTCGGCAACGACATCTACAAGCCGACCCGTGAGGAGGACGTCAACGTCTTCGACGGCGACGTGCGGATGCCGCAGGAGAACTACCCCCTGTCGGCCGACGACGTCCAGCCGGGGGCGACGGTCGACCCGACCCCCGGCCAGGGCGGCCCGGTGTCGCAGTCGAACGGGATCGTCTCCGAGTGCGCCGGCGCCAACCACACCGTGCACGTCACGAGCCAGGGCTTCATCGATGTGGGCGGCAGCCCGTTCGAGGGCCAGGACAAGCCGCTCTGCGACGCCAAGGTCATCACGATCCGGGCCCAGCAGACGGTCGCCCCGAACTTCAACTACTTCACGGACGTCCCGCTCCCGACGCACTTCTGGGGCCTGACGATCAACGACCTGGGCCTGTCGCACGACAAGACCCAGATCGGGTACGGCGAGGCACAGCCGATGCCGAACGTGCCGATGGGCGTCTACGACTACACCGGTCGGCTCGTCGACACCGTCATCACCGACTACAACGGCATGTACGAGACGACCGAGCCCTCGACCTCGTCGTACAACTGCCCGCTGCCGGCGGGACCGTGCCCCGGCATGTACTACTTCAAGGGCAATGACCCCGGAACCCCGGGGCACCCGAACCCTGAGTACAACCCGCGGTTCCGGACCATCGGGACGAACTTCCAGGCGTGGCCGGGCCTCTACACGGTCACCGACACGGCGCCCACCCAGGTCGCCCAGATCGCGCTGTCGCCGGGCTCGACCCAGATCGGCGACGTCCAATGCGACGTCAGCGCGACGACGCCGAACCTCATGTCGGTCTCGACGCCGTACATGCTCGCGAACACCCCGACGACCACGCCGGTCGCGGCGCAGAACAGCCTGACGGTGACGAACATCCGGATCCAGGGTGGTGGACCTAACGGTGGCAGGACGGTCCGGCTGACCATCCCGGCGCTCGCCGCACCCGGCACACCGCCGACGGTGAGCCTGCCGACGCTCACGACGGCGAACGCCGGCAGTCTGTCCGCCGCACAGCGCACGGCGATCAACGCGGTCGCCAACCCGAAGACGGTCTCGAACACGGGGACCACCGCGGGGGTCCGCTGGGTCGAGTTCACGATGGCCGGCGGCCTGACCCTCAACACCGGACTCACCGGGGTCACCGTCACTGTCACGGGCGCCTCGACGCCCGCGTACTCGGCGGCGACGACGGCCCCGAACACGACGCAGACGGTGACCGTCAGGGGCACCGGCTTCGGAACGGCTCCCGCCGTCACCCTGACCAACGCGGCCGGGACACAGCTCACCCAGGCGGTCGCTGCGGGGGCGACGGACACCCAGCTCACCTTCACGGTGAGCACGGGCAACAACGCCACCACGGCACCGGCCGCGGGCGTGTACCAGCTCGGCATCACCAATGCCGGCAAGCAGGCAGTCAACGGGCTGTCGTTCCACATCCTCGGGACCGGGTACACCCCGACGCTGGTGCAGGTGAACCAGCCGGCGACGGCGCCGGTGCAGTCGACCGGGGCGAACAGGATCGACCCGCAGCCGGCCGGCGCCGACCTCGACGTCACCCCGGAGCACGCGATCCAGCGGGCCGTCGACCGGGCGGCAGCGATCTCGAGCGGCACGAGCAGCGCGCTCGTCGTCGTCTGGCCCGGTGTGGTGCGGGACACCGCCCCGGCGGGGGACTACTTCGAGAACCTCCTCGTGTACTCCAACGTGAAGATCCAGGGCGTGGGTCCGGGTGGCTTCCAGGGCGACACGTACGTCCCCGGTAGCCGGGTCAACGGCATGGGCTTCCAGCCGGACAACCCGCAGGGCACGGACTGGATCGCCGAGCTCCAGGCGCTCAACGTCGACCCGACGACGGTTCCGGACGGCGCGGTGGTCACGTACCTCAACGTCGCGACCGGTGTCGGCAACCCGTTCAACCGCAGCTACACCGCGGCCCTCGACGGGCTGACCGTCACCGGTGGGGCACAGCAGGGCCTGCCGGCGAACCTCAACACGGCCACGGGTGGCAACGTCACCCCGGTCGGCGGCGACGGGGCGCTCGTCACCCAGGGCGGCGGCGTGTACCTGCACGGCCAGGCGAACAACACCGTGATCTCGAACGACGTCATCGTCGGGAACAGCGGTTCCTACGGCGGCGGCATCCGGATCGGCTCCCCGTACTCCGACCAGCAGCAGGGTGGCAACGTGCTGCAGAGCAGCGGCGTCAGGGTGCTGCACAACCGGCTGCGGGACAACGGTGGGACGAACCTCGCCGGCGGCGTGGGCATCTTCGACGGGTCGGACAACTACGTGGTCGACCACAACGACCTCTGCGGCAACTTCTCCGCGGAGTACGGCGGTGGGATCAGCCACTACGGCCAGTCGAACGGCGGGAAGATCGCGTTCAACCGGATCTACCTCAACGGGTCGTACGACGAGGGCGGCGGCGTGATGATCGCCGGCGAGCTCAACCCGAACCTGACCCAGCCGTCCACCGGCGCCGCCACCACGAGCTCGTCGCTGGTCATCGACGGCAACCTCGTCGAGCGCAACATCGCCAACGACGACGGCGGCGGCATCCGGTTCCTGTCCGCGGGCAATGTGCCGATCACGGTGACGAACAACGTCGTCAACAACAACCTGAGCACGCACGAGGGCGGCGGGTTCGCGCTCGACGACTCGACGAACGTCCGGATCATCGGCAACACGGTCGCTCGCAACGTGACGACGGCGACGGCGATCACGAGCGACGGTCGGCCCGCCCCGGCCGGTCTGTCCACCGCGGCCAACAGCAGCCAGCTCCAGGGCACGCTGCCGTCGGGTTCGCCGACCTACAGCCGGCCGGTGCTCAGGAGCAACATCGTCAGCGGCAACCTCGCCGGCAGCTGGAACCCGGCCACGCAGAAGGTGGAGGGCATCGACCCGGCGAACGGCCCGCGGTACTGGGACATCGGGACCACCGACGCCGTCACGGTGTCGATCCCGGTGGGCTTCGGCTTCCTGCAGGCGGGCAGCCCGACGACCGGGCTGGTGCTGACCTCGACGTCGACGGCCGACCCCGGCTTTACGACGACGTACGACGTCAGCGTGATCGTCGAGACCAACCGGGCCTACCCGTCCTTCCGGCAGTCGGTGCTCGTGGCGAGCAACGTGGCGCCCGACCAGTCGGGTGACTACCACCTCACCGCGACGGCCGCGGCTCGGGGTGCGGGCGGTCCGACCGGGGCGTCCGGGGTCTTCCCGGCCTTCCCGTCGGTGGCGATGTACCCGAGCACGACGGCGACGCTGCACGACATCGACGGCCAGCCCCGGCCGCAGACCGGGACCACCGTCGACGCCGGCGCTGACGAGCGGAGCTGACCTACGCGGTGCCGGCCGGCTCGCGGCCGGCCGGCACCGGACCCCTCTCAGGACCCCGGACATCCGTCACACCGGCCATGAGCAGCACCCGGCGGTACGACCGACCAGGAGGAACAGTGACCGAGCAGAACTGGAAGGCCGCCGTCAGCAGGCGCGCGTTCCTCCTCGGCGGTGCGGGGGCGGCGACCTACGTCGTCGCCCAGGCCTCGGGCGGCCGGCGGCCGTCCGCACCGCGGCCCGTGACCGCGCTCGACGACGCGCGGCTCGCCGCAGCGGGCGTCCCCGACGTCCACCTCGCGGCGACCGACGGGTGGGTCGCGATGCCCGCCGCGAACCAGCCGAACCTCGTGCCGTTCTGGCCGGACTCCATGGCGCCGTCTGACGAGAACCTCTACGTCTTCGGGTTCCGGAACGTCACCGGACTGACCGACGCTCAGGTGGCCCAGCAGCGGGGGCTGGCGCAGATCAGCGCTCCTCAGCTGGCGTTCGACGAGATCGCGCGCAACGCACCGCAGACCGCCGGCTACCGGGTCAAGCTGTCGAACCTGGGCCTCGCCATCCGGCCCGACCTCACCGACGGCCACACCATTCACTGGCACGGCTTCGTCAACGCGATCCCGCTGTTCGACGGCGTCCCGGAGCTGTCGATCTCGGTGCCGATCGGCCGCAGCTTCACGTACTTCTACCGCCCGCACGACCCGGGGACGTACATGTACCACTGCCACTTCGAGGACGTCGAGCACGTCCAGATGGGGATGACGGGGCTGCTGTTCGTCCGGCCGCTCCAGAACGGCACGGCGAAGACGGTCGGCGGCAAGACCTTCACGAAGTTCGTCTACAACGACGTCGACGGCACGACCGGCTACGACCGGGAGTTCGGGCTCTTCCAGTCCGAGGTCTTCGTCGAGGGCCACTACCGCGACGCGCACATCCAGACCACCGACTGGACGGACTTCAAGGCCAGCTTCTGGCTCCTCAACGGCCGCGCCTACCCGGACACGGTGCGCCCGAACGCGCCGTTCGTCGCCCAGCGCGGGTACGACACGGGCCTGGCGATCGGCGCCCCGCCTGCGGGCAGCACTCTGCCGGCCGGGCTGCAGTACCAGCCGATGTCGTCGCTCGTGACCTGCAACCAGGGCGACCGGGTGCTCCTGCGGACGGCGAACCTCGGCTACCAGAACCACGCGCTCACGGTCGACAACATCCCCATGACGGTCGTCGGGAAGGACGCCCTCCAGCTCAAGCGCGGCGGCGTCAACCACTACATCGACACGAACTCCGTCGAGGTCGGGCCGGGCGAGAGCCGGGACGTGCTCTTCACGGCGCCCCCCTTCAGCGGGGGCACCGGGACGAGCGGTCAGGGCTTCGACACCTACCTGCTCTACGACCGGAACCTCGCCTACGCGGACAACGCCGGCGACCCGCTGTCTCCCGGCGGGATGACGACGGAGGTCCGCGTGTACGGCGGCTCTCTCCCTGCCCAGACCCGACCGAACGCCTGAGCGAGGTTCTTCGATGAGAATCAGCATGAAGCGCGTGACCCGGCGTCGGGCCGGGGCGGTGGCGGCGGGCCTGCTCGCCGCCGGGACCGTGGCCGTCCTCGCGGTGCCGTTCGACCCGGCGTCCGCCGTGGTCCCGGGCCCGGACGAGGGCCTGATGTGCGAGATTTCACAGGCCGGCACGACCGGTCCGCGGTTCGACCTCGACGCGACGTCCGGCTACATCACGACCCCCGACGGCAACTCCATCTACATGTGGAGCTACGCAGCGAGCGGCCGGTCGTTCCAGCTGCCCGGCCCGACGATCTGCGTGACCTCGGGCCAGACGGTGACCGTGGTCCTGCACAACGCGTTGCGGGAGCCGACGTCGATCGTCTTCCCCGGCCAGGCCGACATCACCGAACAGCCGCTCGGTGGCGCGGCGCAGGCCGCCCAGCCGGAGGTCGACACGACGACGGGGAACGTCGTCTCGCTCGTGCGGTCGGCGCCCGCCAAGGGCGGCGAGGTCACCTACACCTTCACCGCCGGCTCACCGGGCACCTACCTGTACCACTCGGGCACGGACGTCGCGAAGCAGCGCGAGATGGGCCTCTACGGCGCCCTCGTCGTGCGGCCGGTCGCCAACGGCAAGCAGGCGAACGACGACACGACGAGCGTGTTCAGCAAGGAGTTCCTCTTCCTCGTCTCCCAGGTCGACCCCGACATGCACGCGGCTGTCGAAAGGAACCGGACGTTCAACGTCGAGAGGAGCGTCGCCCGCTACTTCCTCATCAACGGCCGCTCGATGCCGGACACCCTCGCCCCGAACAATGCTGCGTGGATGCCGTCGCAGCCGTACGGCGGCCTCATCCACATCACCGCCGACCCGAGGTCCGGTGCGACACACGCTCCGGCGCTGGTCCGGTACGTCAACGCCGGGCCGGTGAACTACCCGTTCCACCCGCACGGCAGCAGCCAGTTCGTCGTGACCCGGGACGGCGCACCCACCCACGACGCGACCGGCGGCGACGCGACGTACGGCAAGTTCCTCCTCGACGTCGGGCCCGGACAGAGCGTGGACGCGCTCGAGAGCTGGCAGCAGGAGTACGACCCGACGGCGAACCCGATCCCCTCGGACATCCAGCTGCCCCAGCTGCAGGACCAGATCGTCGGCCCGGGTACCGAGACGTGGTTCAGCGAGAACCCGTACCTCGGCGGGGCCAAGGGTGAGGTCCCGACGAACATCGTCCAGAACAACATGTGCGGCGAGTACTACCACGTCGCGCACAGCCACGCGCTCCAGCAGGCGACGAACTTCGGCGCGAGCTTCGGCGGCATGATGACGCTCATTCGCATCGACCCGCCGAACCTCTTCAACTGCGTGACGGGGGACTACTCGTGACCCCCGGGCTGACGAAGTCGACGACCGGCGCTCCGGCCCGAAAGGACGGCAGGACGATGCACAAGCCCACCATGGCGGGGCGACGCGCCCGGGCGGTCGCGACGGCGGCTGCGACCGCGGTCGCCGCGGCCCTCCTCACGGTGGCCGGCGGGAGCGTGGCGGCGCAGGCTGCGGCACCGCACGCCGTCGCCCCGCTGCGCGGCGCGGTGACCGCCGGCGGCCTCGTGACCGGGACGTCGTGCTCGCCGTCGTGCTCGCTCTACGCGAAGGCCGGGACCCTCACCGTCGGCGCATCCACGCTGCTGCCGGTGTGGAACTTCACCGATGGGGACACGGCGGTCACCGGCACGAGCCCGGTCATCGTCGCGACCACGGGGACAGCCGTCTCGATCACTCTGACGAACAGCCTCGCCGTGCCGGTCACGTTGTCGATCCCGGGCCTCACCGGCTTCTCGGCGGACTACACCGGGATCGCGCCGGGCGCGTCGACGACGTACGGCTTCACGCCCACCCGACCCGGGACGTTCATCTACCAGGCAGGCCATGTCACGACTGCGGGCGCGAACGACCCGGGTCCGCGTGAGGCCGCCATGGGCCTGGCGGGCGCCCTCGTCGTCCGGCCCGCCGCCGCGCCGAACCAGGATCTCAGCGTCGCGGCCCCGCCGTCGGCGTTCGACGACGAGGCCGTTCTCGTCCTGACAGAGATCGACCCGACCTTCGCGGCCAACCCGATGCAGGCCGACCTGCGCAATTTCTCGCCGACCTACCGGCTCATCAACGGGACGGCGTGGCCGACGACGACGCAGATCGGGACGACCGGCGGCCACAAGGTCCTGCTGCGCTACGTCAACGCGGGCGTCGGCAGCGCGTCGATGGGGGTCCTCGGCGGCCTCAAGCAGACTGTCGTCGCCGACAACGGGTACCCGGCGGACGGCACCGCCCTCGTGGCCGACACGCTCGCGGCCGGCGACACCGAGGACGTGATCGTCACGGTCCCGTCCGCCGGCGGGAACTTCCCCGTCGTGGACACCAGCGGCCGCCTCGACACGAACGGCCTCGTCGACGGCTCGACGAACAAGATGCTCGCGTTCGGCGGCCGGATGACGATGATCAGCACGACGGGCGGCGTCGGCGGCACGGGAACCGACCCGGGCGGCGACATCGTCGGCCCGAACACGACGAACCTCGCGCTCTCGCCGAACCCGGCGACCGTCGGCGTCACCGTCACGCTCGCGGGGACGTTCACCGACCCGACGGTCACCGTGGGTGCGAACACGTACGGGCCCAACGCCGTCACGGCCGCGGAGTACACCCTCGACCCGACCGTCGCGGCCGGTGCCGGGATCGCCTTCACGACAGTGACGGCCGGCACCACCGCGGGCACGGCCACCGGGTCGGTCGCCATCCCGGCTACGGCTCTGGCCGGCAAGAGCGGAGCGGTCAAGGTATACGTCCGGGCCCGGGACAGCATCGGCAACTGGGGCCCGACCGCGACGGTGACGCTGAACATCCCGAACGGCGGTCCGACCGTCTCCGGGCTGACGGCGACGCCGAGCCTCACCAACGGCACCGTCGACGTAAAGATCACGGCCACCGGTGACGACAGCCTCATCGGGTCGACGATCTCGACGATGACGGCAACGCTCAACGGGGTCACCTACCTGATGACGATCGCGACGCCCGGCGCCGTCGTGTCCGCCACCGCGACGATCCCGGCCTCCGCGATCCTGGCGCTGGTGCCGGACGGCTCGTACCCGGTGACGGTGACGGCGACCGACGGCCTGGCGCTCACCGGATCCGGCACCGTGGCGCTGAAGGTCGACACGGCTCTGCCCACGGCCTCGGGCACGGCGCTCGATCCTGCGACCGCGAACAACGGCACGCTCGGGAGTGTCGTCGACCCGACGTCGATCAAGGTGTCGTCCACGTTCAGCGACTCCGCGTCCGGCGGCTCGACCATCGTCGCGGCGGAGGGCTTCTTCAACAGCACGGCTGCGCCCGCAGCCTCGGCGTACGGGACCGGCTTCGTCTGGGTGGCCAGTGACGGCTCGTTCAACAGCGCCACCGAGACCGCCTACGGTCTCGTCCCGCTCAGCGAGCTCACCGCCCTGCCGGACGGCCCGGTCCAGATCTGGGTCCACGGCAAGGACGCCGCGGGCAACTGGGGCACCCCGGTGCCGGTGACTCTCCAGGTCGACCGGACCAGGCCGACCGTGTCGGCCCTGACCTCCACCCAGGTCGCGGGCGGTCCGGGTCGGCTGCAGCTGACCTACACGGTCGCCAACCCGGGCACGGGAGCGAGCGCGTTGACGGCGGCGGAGTACTTCCTCGGCACGTCCGACCCCGGCGCCGGCAACGGCACCGCGATCGCCAACGGCTTCGCCGTGGGCAGCAACACGGTGACCGCTAACGACATCCCGCTGGGCAGCCAGACGATCTTCGTCCGGGTCAGGGACGCAGCCGGCAACTGGAGCGTGCCGGTGTCCACGACGCGGACGGTCCTCACCGAGCCGATCTTCAGCGACACGTTCGGCACCGCGAACTTCGGGAACTCGGGCAACTCGAACGCGTGGGCAGCCCGGTCGACAGGGGCGAACGCCCCGACGTACCCGTTGGCCTCCTCTGCGGGGACCGGCTGGAACACCCGGTTCGTCATGCTCACGGCGAACAACTCCGGGGCGTCGAACGTCACCACCCCGACGATGACGGGGACGACGAACCCGGCGGCGACGGCGTACTACGCCAGGTTCCTCTTCCGGCCGAACACGCTGTCCATCACAGCCGCGGGCCAGGTCAACATCCTGACCCTCCGCTCCGGCACCACCGTCCGCGGGGCGGTGCAGTACCGGGTCAATGCCGGCAACCGGCAGATCCGGGCCGTGAACAACGGGGCCGCTGCCGCCACCTGGTACACGCTCCCCAACGGCCCGAGCTCCACGTACACGATCCGGGTCACGTGGATCGGCGGGGCGGGCGGCTCGATGGTGGTCACCGTCAACGGCGTCGCGGCGTCGTCCGTGGTCACCGGTGGTGTCAACGGCCAGACGGTGAACAACGCGGTGCTCGGGACGTCGGCCCCGACCGGTGCCATCACCGGCCAGGCGTACTTCGACTACTACACCGCCAGCCGGTTCGGCGCTCCGGCCTGATCCGCAGGACGCCCGGCGCCGGTCCCCGTGGCCGGCGCCGGGCGCACCGCCACCAGAGCAACCTGGCAGCACTCAGAAGGGAATGGTCAGACTCATGACCGCTCGAATGGCAGCCCTGCGGACCAACCCGTGGGCTCTCCGGCTCCTCCTCGTCGCACTCGTCGCCGTCTTCCTCTCCGCACTCGCGTTCCGGCTCGGCGGCTCCGCGGACGCCCGCGGCGGCTACCGGGTCCCGCAGGACGCGAGGATGGAGTCCTCGCTCGGCATCCGCTTCCAGCAGGCGGCGCTCGTCGCGGACGGCGGCATCATCGAGCTGCGGTACACCGTCCTGGACACCCAGAAGGCGTCGACGTTCCAGAGCGACGTCAAGCACCCGCCGGTGCTCTACAGCCAGCGGGACCGCAAGAACGCGGTGTACCGGACGGCGCTCATGCGCCAGGGCCACACGCTGCGCCCCGGCCAGACCTACTACATCCTCTACCAGAACAACCACGGCGCCGTGCGTGAGGGAGACAAGATCGAGATCGACGCCGGCGGCGGCAAGCTCGTCGACGTCCCGGTCCGCTGAGAGCCTCCGTGGCGCCCGCGGGGGGAGCGCGCCGCAGGGCGGTGACCGTTCTGGTCACCGTCCTCGCGGCGCTCGTCGCGTCGCTCGGTCTCGCCGCACCCGCGTCGGCGCACGCGCAGCTCGTCCGCAGCGACCCGGCGGACGGCGCGAACCTCGAGACGGCGCCGGCGGCCGTGCACATCGACCTCACGCAGGCGGTCGTCCCCGAGCGCACGGACCTGCGGCTCACCGCCGGCACCGGACGCGTCACCGTGCTGCAGCCGGCCATCCGGCCGACCGCGGCCGGTGCGAAAGGACCCGGGCTCGTCGTCCGGCCGGGGGACGCCGGCGAGCCGTCGACGATCTCGGCGGCGCTGCCGGCGCTGGGCAGCGGCGTGTACCGGCTGGCCTGGAGCACGCTGTCCGCGGACGACCTGCACGTGACGTCCGGCGTCGTCGTCTTCGGCATCGGCACCGTCGTCTCCGGCGCCGTCGGCGAGGTCGCCGACCCGCTCCCGCCCGTGGCCGAGGTCGTCCTGCGCTGGGCCGCCCTCGCCGGCGCGGCATTGGCCGCCGGCGGCATCGGGCTCTCGCTCGCCCTGCCCTGCGCCGGGTTCAGCGCCGTGCGCCGCCGCGCCCTCCGGACGACGGTCGCCGGCGCGGGCGCGTCCGCGCTGCTCTCCGTCGGCCTCCTCGTCGATCAGACCGGCTCCGTGACCGTCGCGGCACGCACCCTGGACGGCAGCTACGGTGGGGCGTGGCTGGTTCGGCTCGCCTGCCTCGGCGGCGCGGTCACGCTCGCCGCCCGGCCGCCGCGACGCGCGAGGACCGCGCTCGGCGTCGGAGCCGCGCTGCTCGCCGGGTTCGCCGGCTCGACAGTTGCCCTCGGGCACGTCCGCGCCGAGGGCGGCCCGGTCCGGCTCGTCGCCGACGGCCTGCACGTCGCCGCCGCCGTGACCTGGGTCGGGCTCGTCGTCGTCCTCGCCCTGACGCTGCGCGCCGGCCGGGACCGGGTGCAGCTCATGACCGCGGTCCGCCGGGTCGGCGCCGTCGCGGCCTGCTGTCTCGCCGTCATGTCCGTCACCGGGCTGCTGCTCGCCTCGAGCGGCCTGGCGTCCCTCGACGCCCTACTGCTCTCCACGTACGGCGGGTTCGTCGCGGCAAAGCTGGTCCTCGTCGCCGTCCTGCTCGTCGTCGCCGCGGTGACCGCGGTGCGCACCGGCTCGGCCGTCGTCGGCGGGCGGCTGCGCCGGGCGGTGCTCCGGCTGTCGGACCGCACGCTCCTTGGGCGGGCGTCCCTCCGCCACCTCGTCGCGTTCGAGTCCGCCGTCCTCGTCGTCCTCGTCGGGCTCGGCGCCGCCGCCGCCTCCTCCCGACCCGCCGTGGGCGCCGAGTGGGTCCCGGCGTCCGCCGCGGTGCCGCTCGTCTCCGGCCAGAGCGGCGACCTCGTGGAGACCCTCTCCGTGAGCCCCAACCGGCCCGGCCGGACGTTCGTGACCCTCGACGTCTTCGAGACCCGGCGGCCGTCACCCGGTCCCGTGACGCGGCTCTACGTCGACGCCGTGGCGCCCGACGGACGGCAGGCCCGGCTCGACGCGGTCCCGCAGGGAGAGGGCCGGTGGCTCGCCACGACGGACGCCCTGGACGAGGCCGGACGGTGGCGGCTCACCGTCGTCGCCGTCCGCCCGGGGCTCCCGCAGGCGCGTGCCGGATACGACTGGACGGTGCTCGACCCCGGGGCCCGGCTGACCCGGCCGCTGCTGTCCTCCCGTCCCATCGGCACCCTCGTCGACGTCGCCGCGGGCGTCGTCGGTGCGGGCTGCGTCCTGCTCGGGTTCCTCGCGCTCCGCCGGCGGCGGGCCGCCGGTCACGACGCGGCGGCCGACGGTGCCGACAGCACCGGCGAACCCGGGGCCGATCCCGGCCCGGAGGGGGAAGCCATCGAGGACCTCGTGCGTTTCGCGTCGGAGGGCGGCACCATGGCCGTCCGCTGACGACGAGAGGACCGCGCCTCGTGAGCGAGCGCGACGTGGCCGACTTCTGGTTCGACCCGGTGTGCCCGTGGGCGTGGATGACGTCCCGGTGGATGCTCGGCGACGTCGTCGTCGAGCCGCTCTACACGGCGATGGGCACCCGGATCCACCCGGGCGGCGCCAGCGACTACGACAGCGTCGTCGCGGAGGCGCTCGCCGAGGTCGGGCTGCCGGCCGGGCTCGCGAAGCACGCGACGTCCGACGAGTACGACGAGCAACTGCGCGCCAGCCACGAGGAAGGCATCAGCAAGGTCGGCCTCGACGTCGGCACGCCGGTCGTCGCGTTCAACGACGTCGCGTTCTTCGAGCCCGTCGTGACGCCGACGCCCAAGGGCGAGGCGGCGGCGAAGCTCTGGGACGACTGCATCCTCGTCGCGTCGACGCCAGGCTTCTACGAGCTCAAGCGGCCCCGGACGCAGGGCCCGCTCTTCGACTGACCACCGGCCGTCCGCCAGGATCGAGGGCGGTCGGCCCGGACGCCGTGCCACCGCCCGCCCGGCGTCGTTCAGCGGCCGAGCTGGGCAACGGTCGGGGTCTTCGGCGCGATGTCGAGCTTGAGCCGCCTCGCCTGCGTGACGACGTTCGCCAGCATGGCGTCCGCGGCGGCGACCCGCCGGTGCGCTGTGCCGGACCGCACCGCCGTCGCCGTGGAGTCGAGGACGCCGGCCGTCTGGAGGCTGACGCTGCGCAGGTTCTTCGCCGCCGGGCACGCCGTGACCGCCTTCGCGGCGAGGGTGAGCTGGTCGGCGGCGAACGAGGAGGCCTGGGCGGCCACCGCCGGCCTCAGGGTGCCCTTCGCGGCCGGTGTGCGGACGTACGCGTCGAAGGCACCGCGGGCCAGGGCGGCGTGGGCGCGGAAGATGTCCGGCCTGCACCGGTCCGACGCCACCTCGTCCACGTAGCCGGTGCGCTTCGTCGGGGTCGCGGCCGACCCGGCCGACCCGGAGGGTGTCGGTGCGGCCGACGGATTGCCGGCGGCGGCGAGCGAGGCCGCGTCGGACGGCTCGAGCCTCGCCGCGACCGGGTTCGTTCCGGAGTCGCTGCTGCAGCCGCTGAACACCGCCAGGGCGGCGACGAGCGCTGCGGTCGTCAGGGCTGCCGTGCGCACGTCTCCATGACGCCACGCTCCTGCGGACGGGCGGTCCTGCATTGCAGATCTGTCATGTGCCTGTGCCCCGGGGGCGGGCAGTTGCACGGTAGATCCGTGCGAACCTCGAGGATCGTCACCGCCACCGTCGGCGTGGCAGCGCTGCTGGCTGCCTGCTCGTCGGGCTCCGGGACCGCCGCCCCGGCCGGCGCGCCGACCGGGGCGACCACCGCGGGGCCGACGGGCCCGTGCGACGCGGACTCACTCGCCTCGCACGCCGGCGTGGCCGCCGGGACGATGAAGGTCTACGTCTGGGGTCCGTACCAGAAGGGCCTGCTGGCCGCACGCGCCGCTCGCCGCGCCGAGGCGCTCCGGACGGCCGCCGCGGCGGCGGGCCGGGTCGATACCGAGCTGTCCGCCGTGTCGGCGGTCGAGGGTTGCCGGACGAGCGTCTCGGTGACGAGCGCCGTGACGACCGCGGCCTCCCTCGCCCGTTCTGTCCAGGCCCAGCTCGCGAAGGGGAGCGTCAACCCCGAGGCGATCGGTGGTCTCAACTCGGCCGTGACGACCGTCGTCCAGCAGACCCGCGAGGCGGGCGCGAAGGTGATCGTGACCGTACCCCCGGTCGCGGACCTCACGACGGCCTGACCGGGCATCTGACGGCGTCGTCCGCCACGCCGTCCGTCGACTCCGACGACGACATCCACCCCGGGAGGCTGACAGACTCCGGGCATGCGCGTTCACGTAGGTGCGGACCACGCCGGGTTCGAGCTCAAGGAGTATCTGCGGCAGCATCTCGCGCAGGCGGGCCACGACATCGTCGACCACGGGCCCCTCGAGTACGCCGCCCAGGACGACTACCCGCCGTACTGCCTGCGCGTCGGTGAGGCGGTCGTCGCCGACACCGGCAGTCTCGGCCTCGTGATCGGCGGCTCCGGCAACGGCGAGCAGATCGCGGCGAACAAGGTGCGCGGCGTCCGGGCGGCGCTCGCGTGGAACCTCGACACCGCGCGCCTGGCCCGTCAGCACAACGACGCGAACGTGCTCGCGATCGGCGGCCGGATGCACGAGCTCGACGAGGCGACCGCGTTCGTCGACGCCTTCCTCGCCGAGCCGTTCTCCGGTGACAACCGGCACGCTCGCAGGATCCGGATGCTCGCCGACTACGAGGAGAAGGGCACCCTGCCCGCGCTCCCGGGCGGCGCCGCCGGCTGAGATGGTGGGATCGCGACGTGCAGCGACCACGCCGCGTCCCCGCTGCCGCCACGTGGGCCGAGCTGCGCCGGCTCTGCGCGACGCCCGTGCTCGCCGAGCCGATGGTCGGCCGGACGCTTTACCGGTGCCCGAGCTGCCAGGCCGCCTGAGCTGCTGACTCTGGGGCCGTCCGGCATCCGACTCGTCGGAAGGCCCCCACCATCGGGCTACCCGTCGGTAGGATTTCGTGGTGGTGTCGTGGACCGCCGTGATCGGCGACGGGGGACGGCGGGTCCGGACGGGCCGCGGCCGGCTGACGGTTGCGCTGCGGTCGTGGCCCCGGGCCCGGCGCGCGTTCACCTCGCAGCCGACGCTGCTCCTCGTGCTCGTCGCGGTGGCGTTCGTCTACACCGTCGGGGCGATCGTCGCCCCGCCGTGGTTCCCGTTGGCGACAGTCTCCGTGTGGATCCTTCTCGGCGGCTTCTTCCTCCGGCTGCGCTACCTGCTCGCGTACTTCGCCGTCCTCGCGGTCGCGGCCGGGACCGCGGTCGTCCTGCGCTCCGGGCCGGCGCTGGGCCCCGGAGTCGTCGTCACGCTCGTCGTCACCGCCCTCCTCGTGCTCGTGTACGCGCGGAGCCGGGAGCGGGCCGGGCTCCAGGGCTCGCTCGGGGACTCGATGCTCGTCGACCTGCGCTCCCGGCTGCAGGCGCAGGGCGTCGTCCCGTCCCTCGGCCCGGGGTGGGGCGCCGAGACCGAGCTGCGCGCCGCCTACGGCGACGGCTTCTCCGGCGACTTCCTCGTCGCGAGCCGGTCGGCCGACGGCCGCCGGCTCGAGGCCGTCCTCGTGGACGTCTCGGGCAAGGGCCGTCCGGCGGGGACGCGCGCCCTCATGCTGTCGGGCGCGTTCGGCGGGCTGCTCGGCGCGCTGCCGGGCGAGCACTTCCTCCCCGCGGCGAACGAGTACCTCCTGCGGCAGGGCTGGGACGAGGGCTTCGCCACCGCCGTCCACCTCGCCCTCGACCTCGAGACCGGTGCGTTCCGGCTCGCCTCGGCGGGACACCCTCCGCCCCTGCGGTTCCGGCGCGGCCCCGGTCGCTGGTCGGTCGAGAGTGCGCAGGGGCCGTTGCTCGGCGTGCTGCCCGGTGCCGCGTTCCCCGCCCACGAGGGCCTCCTCGACCGTGGAGACGCGCTCCTGCTCTACACCGACGGGCTCGTCGAGAACTCGACGCGGGACATCCGCCTCGGCACGGACCGGCTGCTCGGGCAGGCCGACCGGGTCGTGGCGTCGGGCTTCCACGGCGCCGCGTCCCGGATCCTCGAGGGCACCCGGGCGGGCGAGGGAGACGACCGCGCTGTCCTGCTCGTGTGGCGGGTCTGACGAGCCGTGTGATCGATCTCGACGGACCCGGCCGGGGCGTGGGCTCGAGGGGTTCTCGCACCGCTCCTGCCGGCCGCGCTCGCCGTCGTCGCGGTGATCGCCGGCTCGGACAGGACCCGCTCCGAGCTGGTGAGCCTGGCGCTCGTCACGACGTCGTTCGTCGCGATCGAGCTGAGCGGGGGTCGGCTCGAGCCGCAGATGCACCTCTTCGCCGTCCTCGTCCTCGTCCTCGCCTCGCTCTACCAGCAGTGGACGCCGCTGCTCTGGACGGTCGCGGCCGTGGTCGTCCACCACGCCGCTCTCGGGCTCACGCCGAGCACGCCGAGCGGGTCCGGCTGGACGCCGAGCGCGAGTGCGGCGCCGTCCTCGCCGACCTCGCCGCCCGGGTCGCCGCCGAGGCCGAGGTGCTCCGGGCCGGCTCCCAGGAGGCCGCCGCGGCGGTCGCGCTGGTCGGCTCCGTCGGCCGGCTCGCCTCCGGGGTGACCGACGTCGCCCGGCGCTCGCAGCAGGCCGCCGACACCGCGTCCTCGGGGCAGTCGGTGGCCGTCGCCGCCGCCGACGAGGTGCGCCGGCTCGAGCGCTCCATGAGCGAGATCGCCGTTGTCAACGCCATGATCGCCCAGCTCGCGGAGCAGACCACCTGCTGTCGCTCAATGCGACGATCGAGGCGGCCCGGGCTGGTGAGATGGGCAAGGGGTTCGCTGTGGTCGCGAGCGAGGTCAAGCAGCTCGCGAGCGAGACGTCGGAGTCCGCGGGCCGGGTGAGCTCGGTCATCGCGGGCGTCGTCCAGGAGACCGAGGCCGTCGCGCGCAGCTTCGCGTCGACGTCGGTCGGTCGTCCCGGAGATCCACGAGCTGCAGGCCGAGATCGCGTCGTCCGTCGAGGGCCAGGCCGAGACGCTCGCCGAGGTCGCACGGGAGCTGGGCAACGCCGCCCACGCGGCCCGTGCGATCCTCGACGGCCCCGAGCGGCTGACCCGGACGGCGTCCGACGTCACGGGGTGAGCCCGCCGAGGATCACGCCTCGCCGACGGCTGACGCCTCCGGTGTGAAGCGGGGTGCGTGCCGGGTCCAGGGGCGTGAGGTCTCGAACGCCGCGCCGAGGCCGAGGAGGAGGGCCTAGCGGGGTGCCGTCCGGATGCACCCCGGCCGGGAGGGCGATCGAGGGGTAGCCGGCGATGTTCCACGGGCCCTGGAGGGCGCCGGTGTACCGGACGGCCACGCGGTAGTTCGCGAGCCAGCCGCGGTCGGCGTGGCCTTCCGCGGCCGGGGGCGGGGCGGCGAGACCGGGGGAGAGGACGACGTCGTACCGGGCGAGGAACGGCGCGAGGACGCCGCGCCAGCGCTCGGTGTCGTCGTCTCGGACCCACCCGAGCCGGGGGGTGACACGCCCGATCCGGACATGTGTCGCCGTCCGGCGGGGCAGCCTGTCGCGAGCCGGACCGGCGAGCGCGGCGTCCGCCGCCGCGCCCGCGAACCAGCGGGCGATGCCGTTGCGGACGACCCAGAGCGGCGCCGGAAGCTCGGCCTCCTCGACGGTGTGCCCGGCTGCGCGGAGCACGTCGGCGGTATCGAGCGCGGCCTGCCGCCACGCCGGGTCGATCCGGGTGCCGGGCACGATCGACCTCAGCACGAGCGCGACCCGCAGCGGACGACCGAGGGCGTCCGGCGCGGGCGGGGCGGCGAGCGCGGCGTCGTCCGCCATGACCGCAAGCCCGAGGGCGGCGTCGGCGACGGTCGTCGCGAGCGGTCCGTTCTCCGACATGTGCGTCCAGTCGTCGGCGCCGATCCCCGCGGGCACGGTGCCGAGACCCGGCTTGAGACCGACGAGTCCGCAGCACGCGGCCGGGATCCGGATCGAGCCGAGC
The DNA here is from genome assembly GCA_963750565.1 of uncultured Actinomycetota bacterium. Taxonomy (GTDB): domain Bacteria; phylum Actinomycetota; class Actinomycetes; order Actinomycetales; family Kineosporiaceae; genus R-H-3. The sequence continues at coordinate 72,584 of CAVVRA010000010.1, forward strand.
CCGTCGCTGCCGTGGGCGAGCGGGACGAAGCCCGCGGCGACGGCGGCCGCGCTGCCGCCGGACGACCCGCCGGGCGTCCGGTCGAGCCGCCACGGGTTCCCTGCGACACCGAGCGGGCCGTCGGTGAACGGCCAGACGCACAGCATGCCCCCTGCGGGGTACCCGCGGCACGCCGGAGCATGTCGGGCGTACGTCGTGCGGCGGTCCCGGGCCTGCAGAGGGGGTGCACACCCGGGACCGCCGCGCTCCGGCGCCGCCTACGGCGACGCGGTCCCGGCGTCGGACGGCGCGGAGGCCGCGGCGGTCTCGGGGGTCGCGGACGGAGCGCTTCCGGGGTCCGTCGCCGGCTCGGCGGTCGCGGCCGGGGAGGCGGTCGGCGGAGCCGAGGCCGATGCCGGCGCCGACGCGGACGGCGCGGCCGAGGGCGTCGGGGACGCCGCGGGGCGCGGCGCCGTCCGGGACCGCAGGACGGTGATCCGGACGACATCGAAGGCGGGGGTCTGATTGGCGCGCTGCATCATGGGGATCCGGTGCGAGCCGTCCCCGGCCCACACGGCGCACTGGGCCGTGCCCGTCGCGGGCAGGCCTGGCACGGTGACGGAGACGGTGTCAGGCGCCGAGCCGCCGCCGCCGTCCTCGGTCGCCTTGAAGAACGCCGGCACCGGTGCCGGGTCGGGGGCCTGGCGGCGGGAGGCGAGCATCCGGCACGCGGTGTGGAAGTGCCCCCGCTGCAGCCCCGCGAGGTTGAGGTAGGAGCTCTCGAGGTAGTAGCCGCCGGCCGCGGCGCCGAGGAACCGGTCGCGGACGAGGTTGCGCGTGCTCACCTGGATCGTGAACGACTGGCCGACCCGGACGACGAGGGGTGCCGAGCTGATGAGCAACGACGGGTTCTGCTCGGCGGGCCCGACCTCTCCGAAGGCGGTCGCGACACAGCGCCCGCCCTCCTGGAACCCGGTGTGCGGCTGCTGGTCGCTGTTCGCGCACGAGTTCCCGAGGATCGACAGGCCCTGCGGGGTCTGGAGCGGGTCGCCGGACGCGGCGGCGAGCCCGACCTCGTCGGCGCGCGCGCCGCCGCCGGTGGCCTGGACCGCGCCGACGGCGGCGACGCCGAGCCCGATCCCGAGGGCGAGCAGCAGGCCGGAGCGGAGGGCGCCGGGGGTGGCGGACGGTCGATGACCTGGCATGAGCTGAACCTTCTCGTGGTCGCCGGGGGCGTCCCCGGGGCATGGGCGTCCCGACGGCAGGGGTGCCGGGATGCAGGGCTGGCGTGCATGACGGGTCCGCCGGCCGGCCGTGACGGCCGGTCGGTTCGGACGATGTGCGTTTCTCGGACTGCGCGAGCTCGGACAGCTCGCACCGGTTCGGTCGGTCAGGTCGGTCAGGTCGGTTCGGTCAGGTCGGTTCGGTCGGTTCGGTCGGTTCGGTCGGTTCGGTCGGTTCGGTCGGTTCGGTCGGTTCGGTCGGTTCGGTCGGTTCGGTCGGTTCGGTCGGTCAGGTCGGTCAGGTCGGTCAGGTCGGTCAGGTCGGTCAGGTCGGCGACGGCGCCCGGTCGGCGACGGGCGGCGTCACCGACCGGTGTCGGCGGTGCAGGGGAGCGGGGTTCGTCGGCCGGACGACGCGGTGCCCGACGTGCGGCACGAGGACCCGGACCCCGAGGACGGCGGCCAGCAGTACGGCGAACCCGAGCAGCCCGAGGACGACGCCCTGCCGGACGACGTCGTTCACGCTGGGGTAGCGGGGGTCGCCGAAGAGCACGAACCGGTTCTCGTCGGGCGCCGGCTCGGTGAGATCGGGCAGCCGGCCGTAGTCGACGAGCCCGGTGCTCTCCAGGAGGGTGAGATGGGTCTTGACGAACTCGTTCGCCTCGTCGGCGAGGTCCCGCACGACGGGGTCACGAGTGTTGGCCCGGACGACGGCGATGGCCGAGAAGATCTTGCCGTGCGCCTCGCGCAGCCGTTGCACGAAGATCCTGTCGAAGGCCGGACCGGACGCGGCGCGCATCTCCCGCAGCCAGTACTGCTGCTCGACGGTCGGCTGGTCGGGGAGCTGGACACCGAGCCGGGCTGCCGCCTCGACGACGATCTGGTCGAGCCGTGCGTGCTGCTCGGAGATGAGCCGTCCGACGACACGCACCCGGGGCGAGCTGCCCTTCGACGCGGCGAGTTGGCCTGCGGGCATCTCCCAGAGCCCGGCGAGCCGGACCCGGATGGTGAAGTCGCGGTCGGCCGCGGTCAGGCCGACGGTCGAGGCCCCGTGCGCGCCGGCGGGAACCGAGGTCGTGGTCTGCGTGTCGTGGGTCGTGTCGTGGGCCGCCGCGGGCACCGCGAGCGTGACGACGAGGCCGAGGACGGCGACGGCCACCGTCGCCGCGAGACGGGCGACACGACCGACACGAGGCCGGCCGAGGGCGGGGCACGGGGGCATTGCGGGGGAACCCATCTCTGCGGGATAGTCACGGTGCGTTGTTCCCGGGACGGGCCAAGTCAAGGTGGGCGCCTACTCGACGTCAATGCGTCGCGGAGCCGTTTAACGTAGCCATAATGTCGCGATATGGTCTCGGTGCCTGATCGGCGTCTAGTGTCTGCGTCCATGCCGAGCACCGCGAACCTCTTGCCGACACGGGGCAACGCAGTCCACGTCTCCGTCGTCGCGGTTTCCCGGGGGCTCCTGCCCCCGCCCGACCCGTCTCTCCTCGGGCCCGTGCCGCGACAAAGTCCGAGGTCACCGAGCGTTGCCGGTCGACTGTTCCACATGTCTCACACTGAGTGACGGTTGTTGGATGATCTCGGGGATCCTGACAGCACTGACGACCACACCGCCGATGGCGGCGCCACCGGTGAACGGCGTTCACGTCGTCGCCGCGTCCGCGGGCTTCGCCTCCTTCCTCCTCGTCTGGGCCGCCGTCATGTGGGGGATGTTCCTCCGCAACGGCTGGGCCTCCACCCGGGTCCGGCACTCCACGCTCTTCGGAACCCACATGATGCTCGGGCTCACCGGGCTCGCCCTCGCCCTCGTCCATGGGCTCGCCCAGGTCGCGGCCCCGGTGACCGCGACGGGGCCGGCCGACGTCGTCGTCCCGTTCCGCAACCTCGACAGCCCCGCCTGGGGTGACCTGCCGCGCGTCGTCCGGCTCGGCGAGGGGGTCGGCACGCTCGCGCTCGAGCTCATGGCGGCCGCGACGCTGGCCACCCTCGTGCGCCACCGGCTCGGCCAGAACCGTTGGCGCGCAGTGCACATGGCCAACTACGTCGGCTACCTCCTGATGGTCGTCCACGTCCTCGTCTCCGGCAGCGACGCCGGTCACGCGTGGGCCTGGGGCACCGTCCTCGGCACGACGGCCGTGACCGGCGTGACCTGGCTCGGGACGACCCAGTGGGCACGCGCCGCGCGGCGTCGGGGTGAGCGGACCGTGGGCATCACCCGCCCCGGCGGCCGGCTCGGGATCGAGGTCGACCCGGGCCTGTGCGTTCGTTTCGGCTTCTGCGAGCACGAGGCGCCCGGCGTCTTCCAGCTGAGCGGCGACGGCCGGCTCACCTACGACGCGTCGGTGCCGATCGACCTCGCGGACGGCGTCGTCCGGGCGGCTCGGGTCTGCCCGGCGCGGGCCATCCGGCTCGGCCAGGAGGCCACCGAGGTCGTCATGGCCCCAGCCTCCTCCGCGGACGACACCGGCCCGCAGGCCGTCCCCATCCCCTTCGATCGCGCGAGCAGGAAGGTCCGGCCATGAGCCCGCACAGCCAGCGCGCCGTCGTCGTCGGCGCCGGACGGGCGGGGGTCGCCGCCGTCGAGGAGCTGCGCGCCTGCGGGTTCGGCGGTGAGGTCGTCGTCCTCCACGACGAGCCGACCCCGCCGTACGACCGGCCGGCGTGCGCGAAGGGAATCCTCTCCGGGAAGCAGCGCCCGTCGGACGTCGTGCTGCCGATCGCGCCGGGCCTCGACGTCGACTGGCGGCTCGGCCGCCGCGCCGTGCACCTCGACCCGCAGGCCAAGCTGCTCACGACGGACGCCGGCGAGGACCTCGCGTACGACGGCCTCGTCATCGCGACCGGTGCACGGCCCGTCGTCCCGCCCGGCTGGCCGGTCGGTGCCCCCGGATTCCACGTCCTCTACACGGTCGCGGACGCGTGGAAGCTGCGCAGTGCGCTGCGGACGGCGTCGGTCGTCGCCGTCGTCGGGGCCGGGCTCACGGGGTGCGAGGTCGCGTCCGTCGTCCGGTCGTCGGGCCGGGACTGCGTCGTCGTCGACCCGTCCGACCGCGTCCTGGGCCGACCGCTCGGCGCGATGGCTGGTGCGCTCGTCACCGATGAGCTCGCCCGGCAGGGTGTCGATCTGCGGCTCGGCCGCCGGGTGCTCGCCGTGGAGCCGGTGCGCCGCGGGTGGCTGCTCGCCCTCGACGACGGCAGTGAGGTCGGCGCCGACGCCGTCGTCGTCAGCGTCGGGGAGCGCCCGGACACGACGTGGCTGGGGGACGTGCCCGGCCTCGACGCGAGCGACGGCGTCCTCTGCGACGAGCGGCTGCGTGTCGTCGGCGCACCGGACGTCGTCGCCGCGGGGACCGTGGCGCGCTGGCCGAACCTGCAGTACTCCACGCAGCCCATGCGGGTCGGGCAGTGGATCACCGCGTGGGAGCACGGTCGCGCCGCCGCAGTATCGCTCCTCGAGGGTGAGTCCGGGTTCCGCTGCGTCACCCACGTGCCACGGTTCTGGTCCGACCAGTTCGGCCTGCGGATCCAGGTGTGCGGCGTGCTGCCCGACGACGGCGAGATCCGCGTGACGTACCTACGCCCCGGACGCCGCGACGTCGCCCGCAGCGGGGTGCTCGTCGGGCACTACGGCGAGACCGGCCTCGAGGGCGTCGTCGCGGTGAACGCGACCCGCGCGTTCACGTCGATGGCCCGTGGCCTGCTCGCGACGTCCGGGCCGTCCGTGGCGGCTCCCGTCGCCGGTCGCGCCGTGCGCGGCCTGGCGGCCGTGGGCTGACTCTCGTCGTGGCCCGGCCACGGACGACCTCGTCCGGCCGGCCGGGCCGCCGGACAGTGGAGGCATGGCCGCAATGGCCAGACTGCTCGTGATCCATGACGACGCGGACTCCCGCGCGACCCTCATCCGGCAGCTCGCCGACGGGGGCCACGCCGTGCGCAGCGCGCCGCACCCCGTCGAGGCGCTGCGGGACGTCACCGCGGACCCGCCGGACGTCGTCATCGTCGGCCTCGACCCGCAGGATGCCGACAGCGTCGACGTCCTGCGGTGCATGCGCGATGCGTGCCCGGCGCCGGTGCTCGTCGCCTCGCCGCGCGGCGACGAGGCCGGGGTCACCCGGTTGCTGCGCGGTGGAGCGGACACGGTCGTCCCTCGGCCGTTCTCCGCACCCCTGCTCCTCGCCCGGGTGTCGTCCCTGCTGCGCCGCAACCTGCGGGCCGTGGACCCGGACGCGATCGTCGTCGGGGGGCTACGGGTCCAGCCGCGACGCCGCCTGGCGACGCTCGACCGCCGCCGGCTCGAGCTCACGCCGCGCGAGTTCGAGCTGCTCGTCTATCTCGCCCGCCGGCCGGGGGAGGTGGTGTCCCGGCGGACGATCCTCGCCGAGGTGTGGAGCTGCGCCTACGTCGACCCGCAGACGGTGAACGTCCACCTGTCGTGCCTGCGTCGCAAGCTCGGGGAGACCGCGTCGCAGCCGCGGTACCTGCACACGGTGCGCGGCGTCGGCGTCCGGCTCGATGCCCCGGACGCCCGGAGCGACGCGGGCGACACCACCGAGCCGATGATCGGCCGGTCCGAGACACCGGTGGGCCGGGTCCCGGCCCAGGCCGACGACGCGGCGCGGGTGGCGTGGTGACTGGGCCGCGCACCGCCGGCCTCGGCCTCGGACCGGTCGCGACCACCGTTCGGCCGGGTGCGGTCGACGCCCTGCGGCTTCTGCCGCCGGAGCACCGCCAGGTGCTCCTCGACACCTACGTGCGGCGCCGCGGTGTCGTCGAGGCCGCGCAGGCGAGCGGTGTGGCGCCGCTCGTCGTCGCGGTGCGGGTGCACGCGAGCCTGTCCGCACTCGCCACGGTGGCCGGGGTCGGCGAGCCCCCGGTGCCCGGGTCGCACCCCGAGGTCGGCGCGTTCGCCCTCGACCTCCTCGACGAGCTCGCGGCCCGGGCGGTCGCCGACCACGTGGGGGTGTGCGCCGCGTGCGGCCGCGAGCTGGCCCGGCTGGCTCCGGCCGCGGACCTGCTCGCGACCGTCGACGGCTACGCCGTCCCGCTCGACCACGCGGCCCGTCCGGCGCGAGCGATCGTGCCGCGGACCGCCCCGACGCCGGTGACCGGGCTGACCCGGCCGGTCGACCCGTCGCCTCCCGGCCGGGCAGGCGGCGCGCCCGTCGCCGACCCGGCGAGTGCCTTCCGCGGCCCGGCGGCGGCGGGTGTGCCGGCGGCGGGTGTGCCGCGGGACGGGATCCAGGCCCGGCGCGACCGCCGCCGGGCAGACCGGCGGGAGGACCGCCGAATGCGGTCGGCCTCCCGGCCCCGGCTGCTCCTGCCACTGGCGATGACCGTGGGTCTGCTCGCCGCCGGGGGCGCCGTCTCCGCCGACGAGCTCGGGCTCGCCCCCGCACCGCAGACCCTGCCCCGCGAGCCGGCCGGCCAGGTCCGGCAGGTCACCGCGACCGACCCGCGGACCAGGGTCACGACGCGAGTGGTTCTCACGAGCCGCGGCACCGGCACGGACGTCACGCTCTCCCTGACGCACGTCGCGGGGCCCCGGACGTGCCGGCTCGTGGTCGTCGGCGTCGACGGTACGTCCGAGGTCCCCGCGACGTGGCGTATCCCGGAGTCGGGGTACGGCACGCCCCGACGCGCGGACCCGATCGAGATCACGGCGCGCAGCCGGCGCGTCGACGCGGACATCGTGCGGCTCATCGTGCAGTCCGTCGACGCCACAGGGAAGGCGACGACGCTCGTGTCGGCCTCGCCCTGACCGCGCGCACCGTGGCCCGGGCTCAGGACACGGGCCGGGTCAGGTCCGGGTCCGGGTGGGCCTCGAACCAGCGCTCGGCCGCCGCGTCGTCGACGAGCTCCATGTCGAGGAGCCAGCGGACGGCGCGCTGCTCCGCCCGGGTGTCGCGGAAGGCGTACCAGAGCGGGACGAGCTCGGGGAACCGCTGGTGCAGGATGTCCTTGAACCGGCGGAACGCGCCTTTGCCCTCGATCGCCCGGGCGAGCGCCTGGCCGGCACGCTCGTCGGCGATCCTCAGGGCGAAGTCGGTGAGGTCCTCGTACCAGACGTACGACGGGTACGGGTCGACGAGGACGAGCGCGTCGTCGTCCGTGTCCTCCTCGGCGCCGTCCTCCTCGCCCGCGCGGCCGAACTGCTCCTCGCGCGGGACCACCTCCCCGGTCCGGGTGTCGATCAGCCACTCGAGGTAGCCGCCGGTGTCCTGGAGCGCCGTCGCGAGGGCGTCGAGGTCGAGCGCGTCGAGGTCGAGACGGGGGTGTGTCGTCATCGCTGCTCCTCTACCTCCCGGGTGCTGTCCCGACGCGGCTAGCCTGCCACCATGCCGGTCTGGGTGTCCCTCCTGCGCGGGATCAACCTCGGCTCCCACAACCAGGTCAACCTGCCACGGCTGCGGGAGGCGTTGGCCGGCGCGGGGTTCGCCGAGGTCCGGACCTACGTCCAGAGCGGCAACGTCGTGACGACGTCCGGGCACCGGTCCGACCGCGTCGCCGCCGCGGTCCGCGACGTTGTCCGGGAGCACTTCCGGCTCGACGTGCCCGTCGTCGTCCGGTACGCGGACTCCCTGCACGGCAGCCGGCTGCAGCACTCGGTCGTGCTGCGCCGGCTCGGCGTCGACGGGACCGCCCGAAACTGGTCCAGCCCGCGGCCGCGGTGGTCGGAGCGGACCCGGACCGCCTCGACCTGCGCGCGCAGCATTCCTCGGCGCGCCAGGCCGGGCAGGAACGACAGCTGCAGCGTGCCGACCACGACCGGTCCGGCCTCGGCGACCGCGAGCAGCTCGCCGGGGTCGGCGTCGACGGCGTGGAACGCCCGGAGGTAGGCGTCCAGGTCCGCTGCGTCCGGACGCCGTCCCGCGCCGCGCCGATCTGGTCGGCGCCGAGCAGGTCGACGATCGCGGCGACGTACCCGCGGCGCGCCCGGCGGAACCGGGCGGACGACCTGTCGATGGAGCGGCGGGTGGAGATCGTCGAGGCCGACGGTCGGATCAGGTCTGCAGGAGCGCTGGTCCACCTGCCGGTGCCGTCTGGCAGACGGCGACGAGCGTTCGGCGGGGACCCGGTCGCGGTCGGCAAGGAGCTGGGCTCCCGGGAGGGCCCTTTGGCCGATGTGCAGTGACGGGCCTGCGGCGAGGCTGTAGTCGTCCGCCACGCGGGCGCGTGTACGTTGGTCATTCGATCGCCCGAGTCCGCGAGCTGGACTCGGAGTGATCGATGTCTTCCATGCACTCTGTGCCCGTGACACCCGAACCGGCGGGCGTGCGCGTGCGGACGCTCGGATTGCCGCAGGCGACGGCACTGATCGTCGGAAGTATCGTCGGCGTGGGCATCTTCAACATGCCGACCTCGCTGGCCGCGTACGGCCCGATCAGCCTGATCGCGATGGCCCTGACGACGGTCGGGGCGCTGGCCCTGGCCATGATGTTCGCCTCGATGGCGACGCGGATGCCGGCGGACGGCGGCCCCTACGCCTACGCGCGGACCGCGTTCGGCAACCTGGCCGGGTTCTCCAACGCCTGGCTCTACTGGATCACGGCGTGGTCCGGGAACGCCGCGATCGTGGTCGGCTGGGTGATGTACTGCGAGAAGTTCGTCAACACCGGCCACAACAAGCTGTTCTCTGTCGCCCTAGCCCTGGTCGGCCTGTGGATCCCGGCTGTGATCAACCTGACCGGGCTGAAGAACATGGGCTCAGTCCAGGTGTGGACGTCGATCCTCAAGTTCGTCCCGCTCGTGTTCATGTCCACGGTGGGCCTGTTCTTCATCAGCACCGGCAACTTCACCCCATGGAACGTCAGCGGTGAACGCCCCATGGAGGCGATCGGTGGGGCGATGGCGCTCTGCCTGTTCTCCTACCTCGGCGTCGAGACGGCCGCCGTGGCCGCCGCCAAGGTCCGCGACCCTGAGCGCAACGTCCCCCGCTCGACCATCTTCGGCACCCTCGCCACCGCCGTCGTGTACCTGCTGTCGCTGACCGCCATCTTCGGCATCGTCCCCGACTCGCAGCTGGCGACGTCGACGGCGCCCTACTCGACCGCCGTCGACTCGATCTTCGGTGGGACCTGGGCGGGGAACGTCGTCGCGGCCTTGGTCATCGTGTCCGGGTTCGGGGCCCTCAACGGCTGGACCATGATCTGCGCGGAGATGCCGTTCGCGGCCGCCAAGGACGGCCTGTTCCCCCACCAGTTCGGCCGCATCTCTGATCACGGCGTGCCGGTGTTCGGCATCGTGACGTCCACCGTGCTGGCGTCCGTGGCCATGATCCTCGCGTATGCCGGCAGCACCGGCACCACGGTGTTCAACACCCTCGTGCTCATGTCCGGGATCACCGCGGCCATTCCGTACGCCTTCTCGGCGATGGCGCAGATCAAGTGGCGCCGTGCCGACCAGCGGACGTTGAAGACCCCACGCTTCGTGCGCGACGTGACGATCGCCGTCGTCGGCCTTGTCTTCTCGATCCTCTTCATCTGGTACTCCCGCAACACGGGCGACACACTGTGGGAGGAGTACCTGCCGTTCGTCTTCGCCGGCGTGGCGTTCCTGCTCGGCGCGCCGGTCTATCGCGTCCAGCGCAAGCACATGACCGAGCCACCGGTGGTCCCCGCGTTCCCGCTGACCGTCACCAGCACCCCGTCCCGACACTGAGCGCGTTCAAGCACTAGTCAAAGAGGCGTGCAATGTCCTTCCATGTGAACTCCGAAGTCGGCGTACTGCGCCAGGTGATCCTGCACCGGCCCGGCCTGGAGCTGACCCGGCTCACCCCCGCCAACGTCGACGCCTTGCTGTTCGACGACGTCATGTGGGCCCAGAAGGCCCGCGAGGAGCACGACGCCTTCGCCCAGAAGCTGCGGGACAAGGGCGTCAAGGTCCACCTGTTCGCGGACCTGCTGGCCACCGCGCTCGACCAGCCGGGCGCGCGCGAGTTCGTCCAGCACGAGCTGACCACGGCCACCCGGTTCGGGCCGGCCCTGGACAAGCCCCTTGACGACCTCGTGACACAAGCCCGGGCCGAGCGCCTCGCCGAGGCGCTCATCGGCGGCATCCTCAAGCGGGACCTGGACCTGTCGATGCACTCCAGCCTGCTCTTCGCCCACCTGGACCCAGAGGACTTCCTCCTCACCCCGCTGCCGAACCACCTGTTCCAGCGGGACAACTCCGCGTGGGTCTACGACGGGCTGTCGATCAACCCGATGAGCAAGCCGGCCCGCAAGCGGGAGACGATCAACTCCCGGCTCGTCTACAACTTCCACCCGATGTTCCGCGACGCGCAGCCGCCGCTGCACTTCTACTACGGCAACGACGCCGAGTGGCACGACCCGGCCAACTGCGAGGGCGGTGACATCCTCGTCATCGGCAACGGCGCCGTCATGGTCGGCATGGGCGAGCGGACCACCCCGCAAGGCGTGGAAATGCTGGCGCGCCAGTACTTCCGGCACGGCAGCGTGACCAAGGTGATCGCCGTCGAGCTGCCGAGGACCCGGGCGTTCATGCACCTCGACACCGCGATGACGATGATCGACCGGGACGCGTTCAGCGTCTACCCGTACCTGCCGGAGGAGATGCGCTCGTTCACGCTCACCCCGGTCGGCACGGGCGGGGACTTCGTCGTCGAGGAGAACAGCGACCTGTTCTCGGTGGTCGGGGACGTGATCGGCGTCGACAAGATCCGGATACTGCGAACACCGATCGACATGCTGGGCGCGCAGCGGGAGCAGTGGGACGACGGGAACAACTTCCTCGCCGTCGCCCCCGGGGTCATCTTCGGCTACGAACGGAACACGACGACGAACACGTTCCTGCGCCGCGAGGGCATCGAAATCGTCACGATCACCGGCAGCGAGCTGGGACGCGGCCGCGGAGGCCCGCGGTGCATGTCCTGCCCGATCGAGCGCGACGCCGTCGCCTGACATTCGTTGGGCACGAAGCCAAGGGAGCTGGACGAGAATGCCTGTCAACCTGCATCACCGGGACTTTCTCAAGGAGTTGGACTTCACCGGCACCGAGCTGCAGTTCCTCCTTGACCTGGCGCGCGACCTCAAGCGAGCCAAGTACGCGGGCACCGAGGTTCCCCGCCTGCGTGGCAAGACCATCGCATTGATCTTCGAGAAGACCTCGACACGTACGCGGTGCGCGTTCGAGGTGTCCGCCTACGACCAGGGCGGACAGGTGACGTACCTGGACCCGACGTCTTCGCAGATCGGGCACAAGGAGTCCGCGGCGGATACCGCCCGCGTGCTGTCGCGGATGTTCGACGGGATCGAGTTCCGCGGCAAGGCGCAGGAGACGGTCGAGGAGCTCGCGGCCTACTCCGACGTCCCGGTCTACAACGGGCTGACCGACGAGTGGCACCCGACCCAGATGCTCGCGGACTTCCTCACGATGTCCGAGCACTCCGCGGGCCGGCCACTGCAGGACGTCGCGTACTGCTTCATGGGCGACGGCCGGTTCAACATGGGCCGCTCGCTGCTCGTCATGGGCGCGATCATGGGCAGCGACGTGCGGATCTGCGCACCCAGGGACCTGTGGCCGGGCAAGGACGTCGTCGACGTCGCCAAAGAGCGGGCGCTGGCCTCGGGGGCCCGGATCACCTTGACCGACGACCCGGACGAGGGGTTGGCCGGGGTCGACTACGTGCACACCGACGTCTGGGTCTCCATGGGGGAGCCGAAAGCGGTCTGGGCGGAGCGGGTGCGCGAGCTGACGCCGTACCAGGTCAACGCCGAGGCGCTGCGCCGCACCGGCAACCCGCGAGCCAAGGTCATGCACTGCCTGCCGGCCTTCCACGACGAGCGGACCATGGTCGGCGCCGAGGTGGCCGAGCTGACCGGGCTGCGCGGCGGCCTGGAGGTCACCGGCGAGGTGTTCTCCTCCGCGGCGAACATCGCCTTCGACCAGGCCGAGAACCGCCTGCACACCATCAAGGCAATCATGGTCGCGACGATCGGAGCGTGAACGCAGATGCGGATCGTGGTGGCTCTGGGCGGCAACGCACTGCAACGCCGGGGCGAGCCGATGACGTTGGAGCGGCAGCGGGTGAACGTGGCCACGGCGTGCAAGGCGCTCGCGCCGGTCGCACTCGACCACGAACTCGTCATCACGCACGGCAACGGGCCGCAGGTGGGGCTGCTCGCGTTGCAGGCGGCGTCCTACGAGGAGGCATCGTCCTACCCGTTCGACGTGCTCGGTGCCCAGACCGAGGGCATGATCGGATACCTGATCGAGCAGGAGCTGGGCAACCTGCTTCCCTTCGAGAAGCCGTTGGCCACGGTGCTGACGATGACCGAGGTGGACCCGGCCGACCCGGCGTTCGCCCACCCGACGAAGTTCGTCGGTCCGGTCTACCCGCAGGACCAGGCCGAGGCTCTCGCGGCCGAGAAGGGCTGGACGGTCAGACCGGACGGTGCCGCGTGGCGGCGGGTGGTCCCGTCGCCGCTGCCTCGGCGGATCTTCGAGACGCGGCCGGTTGAGTGGCTGCTCGCCCAGGACTGCGTCGTCGTCTGCGCCGGGGGCGGCGGGATCCCGACGATGTACTCGCCGGGCACACGCACGCTCGTCGGAGTCGAGGCGGTCATCGACAAGGACCGCGCGACGTCGGTCCTCGCCGAAGCCCTGCACGCCGACCTGCTCGTCATCGCCACCGACGTCGACGCCGTCTACGTCGGCTGGGGCACGCCGGAGCAGGCGGCGATCACGCTGGCCCATCCGGACGCCATCGACGCAGGCGCGTTCCCGGCCGGGTCGATGGGGCCGAAGGTGGAAGCGGCCGCGGCGTTCGCCCGGGCCGCGGGCAAGCCCGCGGTCATCGGCTCGCTCCACCAGCTCGACGCCATGCTCGACGGGCGCGGCGGCAGCAGGTTCGACGTCACCGCCTCGGGGATGACGCTCCGCAAGGTCTGACAACCGCACATGTGGCGAAGCCCGTCCGGGGCTGTCGAGCCGATGGCAGGCCCGGATGGCGACGCGGAGAGGAGATGGTCCAGCATGAGCATTTCGGGTCAGGATTCCGGTCAGGATTCCGGTCAGGATTCCGGTCAGGTCGGTCGTCGGATGACGGTTCGCCAAGCGGCCTTCATCGGGGTCGGCGCCATGGTCGGGGCGGGCATCTTCGCCCTCCTCGGCCCGGCGGGGGCGGTCGCCGGCGCTGCGGTCTGGATGTCCTTCCTCATCGCGGGTCTCATCGCGGCCCTCCAGGGTTACTCCTTCGGCAAGCTCGGTGCGCGCTTCCCAGCGGGGTCGGGCCTGATCGAGTACCTGACCCGGGGGTTCGGCGACGGCCACGTCACCGGGATCAGTGCCTGGCTGGTCTTCGGCTCCAACATGATCGTCACTGCGATGGTGGCGGTCGCCTTCGGCGGCTACGCCAGCGACATGTTCGCCGGCGGCTCCACCGCCTGGGCCAAGGCGTTCACCGTCCTCATCGTGCTCGGTATGACCTGGGTGAACCTGGTCGGGGTCGCGGCGGTGACGCGGGCGCAGGGCGTCATCGTCCGGATCGTCATCGGCATCCTCGTCCTGTTCTCCGTCGTGACGATCTGGAACGCGGACTGGTCCCTGCTCGCACCGTCGGGCTACCCCAGCCTTCGGGTCATCATGTCCAGCGTCGCGCTGACGTTCTTCGCCTTCCTCGGGTTCGGCGTTATCACCTTCACCGCCAAGGACCTCCGCGACCCTGGCAAGGATCTTCCCCGCGCCATGTACCTCGCCCTCGGGATCGCGACCGTCGTCTACGTCGCGATCGCCATCGGCGTGTACGGCACGCTCACCGTCGACGAGGTGATCGCCTCCGGCGGCACGGCCGTCGCCGAGGCGGCCAAGCCGTCTCTCGGCCAGGCCGGGTACGTCCTCATGGCCGTCACCGCGCTGTTCTCGACCGCCGGGGCCACCAACGCCTGCCTCTACCCCGCGATCGGACTGTCCCGGGACCTGGCGACCAAGGGCCAGTTCCCGCCGATCATGGGACGTGACTACGGCAAGGTGCCGTTCGGGCTTGCGGCCACCGCCGTCTCGGCGATCGCGCTGGGCGTGTTCTTCGACCTCAACGCCATCGCCTCCATCGGCAGCGCCGTCGCTCTGATGGTGTTCACGCTCGTCACGGTCGGGCACCTGCGGATCCACCGGGACACCGGCGCCAAGGTCTGGGTGCTCGTCGTCGCAGTCACGACCACGACAGTCACGCTCGTGTCCTTCGCCGTCACCACGCTCCCGGACGAACCCGGCACCGCGGTCGCGCTCGTCGTCCTGCTCGCCCTCGCCGTCGCCCTGGACCTTGCCTGGGCCGCGGCCCGGCACCGCCAGGGCACCCTCACAGATGGTTCAGGAGAAGGAGCGAGCACCTCCGGCAGCACCGCAGGCACGCCTCGTCCGCGGCGGCGGCGGTGACCGCGTCAGCCGCCGGGCGGCATCTCCGGCCGCGACACTGGAGCACCCGTTCGTCTGGGGACCTGCAACGCTCGGTGGACCCTCGCCCTCCCGGCCGCGTGGTCGGGGCTTGACGCGGGAGACACGGGACACCGGCACTGCGCCCACGTCGAACGCTTGGTGACGGACTCGATGTCCGCCAGCAGCGCCGCACAGGGCTGTCGGGGGCCCTGCTCGGCGACGGTGGCGGATGCGGCCGCACGTGAGAAGTCGGTGCGCACGGGTCCCGCTCGACGACGACCACCTCAGATGGTCAAGGCGCTGTCGCACCGCTCGTGGGTGGATGGGACCGCAGTCCCGTCTCAGCACCGAAGGGGGCCAGCCGACACGCGGCCGTCGATGCTGTTGACGTTGACGACGCGATCCGAGCTGCATTCCCGGGTGTGCGGCAACACGGAGCGCGTGAGTTCATCAGCGCGTCCGCGTCGGTCAGGTCGACTGCGACAGGATGCCGGCGCCCGGCCGGCGCTTGTGCCGCCGGTTCGGCGAGGCGGGTGTCATCGCGCGAGAGCGACGGTGCGACCGATACCCGCGCTGCCACCGGTCACGAGAGCGGTACGGGACATGGAGACTTCCTGGACGGTGAACGCCATGAGGGCACGGCCCGCCGAAGGCACCCTGAGGTGCCCAGGGCTTCGGTGGCCGCTTCCGTGGCGCTCGGTCGCCGGCCGTCGCTCAGCCGCCGACGACGATGATGCCGCGCTCCTCGAGGGTCCCACCGAGGCCGTCGGGGCACGCGACGCTCACGGTGTGCCGACCGGGCGTCAAGTCCGCGAGCACACCGAAGCCGCGGCCGAGGTCCCCGTCGAGGTCCGAGGTCCAGCGCACGTCGCCGGGTCGCGGCCCGGGCAGTCCACGCAGGTCGAGCGCCACGGTGAGCCGGACCGGTCCGGCGGGCGTGCCGCACCGGTCGTCGGGCAGCACGAGGTGCGCCCGGATCGGGGCCGGCGGGAGGTCCACCGGAGCACTGTCGACGGTCGTCGCCGAGAGCCCGGCCGTGGCCACCACCCGGAAACGACAGCTGCCGCGGGACGGCAGGTGCGTCTCGTCCACGACGATCTCGTCGTCCGGGTCGACGCCCACCGGCCACCAGGTCGCTCCGTCGTCGCCGGTGACGAGCACGACGACGGTCGGCCGAGCCTGGGGGTGACGCACAGCCAGCCGCAGCCTGACGGTGCCGGCCACACGCTCGGGGTCGGCGAGGTCGACCTCGGGCGGTTCGCCGGACGACACGACGAGCAGCGGCTCGCCGCCGTCGTGGAAGCTCAACGAGGCAGCGCCGTCCGGCAGCTCGACGACGTCGTCGAGGTCCCACCACGGCTCGCGCTCGGGGCTGACGCCGCGGCCGCCGCAACCCGCGCACCCACCGCAGGACCCTTGCGCGCGCCGGTGGATGAGGTGCTGGGCGGCGAGGATCCGCCCGTCGGCGTCCTGCACGTCGACAGTCAGCGGTGACGTCGCGCCGTCCCACTCGTGCCGGACCTCGCCGACCGCCTCGAGCGTCGCGAGGCGGCGCAGGTCAATGCTCCGGTCCCGGTAGAGCCGCAGGCTGACGAGGGCGACGAGCCGCCGCACCCGGGCGGGGTCGGCGGGCGCGCTCTGGTGCAGCCCTTCGTTGTCGAAGATCTTTGTGTAGGTGTACGGCGACGTCCACCGCGGATAGCGGTAGCTCATCAGGTCCTGGGTGAGCGTCGGGTCGTGCAGCGTCGGCGGGGACGTCGAGCTGTCGATGCCGACGTAGCCGATCGAGCCCGTCTGCAGGCCGTAGTCCGGGTAGGCCGGGTCGTAGTCGCCGTTGACCGGCCGGACATGCCGGCACGTGTAGCGGTGCCCCAGCTCGTGCGCGAGCGTGTTCGCGTCGTTGACGAAGCTGCCGATCGCCTGGATGCCGCAGCCGGACACGTAGCCGCCGGAGGACGGCAGCGCGTTCGTCGGGACGAAGCCGACGACCAGGTCGCCGATGCCGAGCAGCGCCGTGAGCAGCTTGAGCAGGTCGAGCTTCTTGTCCAGGTCATACCAGGCGGGGTTGCAGCCGCCCGGGTCGCTCGAGGCCGCGGGCGCGCCGAACATGAGGCTGCTCGACTCCTGGATCGCCGAGACGATCGTCTCGAAGTACGGGAACGGCAGCATCGCGGCCGCTCCGGCGACGGTGGCGAGCATGTCGGCGTCTGACGGCGTCCAGGTGGCGCCGGCGGCGTCGGTCCAGTTCACCGGCACGGCAACGATGCGCGGTGCCGCGACGTCGTGGAAGGTCAGGTCGCCGCGCCACTGCAGGATGGTCCCGCCGGCCCCAACCGCCTGCAGGGTCACGACGAGCCCGTACCGGCCGGGTCGGCAGAAGTACGCCGGCACGACGAAGTTCAGCGGGCAGTTGTACGTGAGCAACGTCGTGGACACCGACGAGGGATCGGCGGGGCCTGGGACGCTGAGCTCCTGGTCCCAGAGCGAGGCGTCGAGCTCCGCGCGGCGGCCAACGCGCACGCCGTCTGGGCGGGTCGGCGCCGTCTGGTGGACGACACGGTTCCCGCGCGTCACCGTCAGCACGCCCGTGACCCGCAGCCCGCTCAGCGGATCGCCGCCGAACAGCCCCGGGACGACGACCGGCGAGACCCGGACGACGGTGTCCTTCAGCGCGACGAGAGGCACCGAGTTCGCCGATCCGGTCTGGATCACCTGGGTGACCTCGGCGTCCGCCGTCAATCGTGTCGTCAGCCGGCCCGGGCCGGCGTTCCACGGTCCCTCGCCCGGCAGTCTCGGCCGCTCGCCGTCACTGCCGCCGACGAGGCCCGCAAGCACCGCTGCCAGGCGCGCGACGGCGTCCTCGCCGCCGTCGCCCGGACCGCCGGGCACGGGTCCGAACGGTCCACCGGGCAGCCCTGGTCCACCGGGCAGACCCGGCCCGCCGTTTCCCGCACCCGGCATGGATGCCTCCGCCCCTGTGTTGTGGATCACACCTTAGCTTGACTTAACCCGCGTCATCTGCGCCGAGCCGCAATCCCGGGCGGTTGTTGGGTGATGGTCGCGGCCCGAGCGGACTGGTGCTCAACGGTGATTCGGGAGGCTGGAGCTCGTCGTGGCTCGGGGTGTGCTAGGCCTGGGGTTCGAGGTGGTGGTCATGTCGGAGTCCTCGTACCTGATGAGCAACACCCATCCGGAGACGGCTGCACGGTTCGAGGGGCTCGAACGGACCTTCGACCCGGTGTCGATCGGTCACTTGCGCCGTATCGGGGTCAACCCGGGCGCCCGCTGCCTGGAGATCGGCACCGGGGGTGGTTCCGTCGCTCGTTGGCTCGCTGCCCGGGTTGGGCAGGACGGGCAGGTGGTGGCGGTCGATCTCGATACCCGCTGGTTCGAGCATGACGGCAGCCCTCAGCTCGAGGTGCGTCAGCTCGACGTGGCGACCGGACCGATCCCGGAAGGCCCGTGGGACGTGATTCACGAACGGCTCGTGTTGCAGCACATCCCGGCCCGCCTCGACGTGCTCGATGAGCTGGTCGCCCGGCTCGCTCCTGGGGGCTGGTTGGTGGTGGAGGACTTCGACACCGGCGAGGTCCGCACGACCGACCGTGCCGGACCCGACCACGAGCTCATCGTTCGCATGGCGACGGCGTTCAACCGCCTCCTGGCCGAGCGGGGTGGTGCGAACGACTTCGCCGCCGACGCCTGGCGGCATCTTCGCCAACGCGGTCTGCTCGAGACCGGCGCCAGCGGCCATGTCGTGTTCAACAGCGGTGGGACCGGTTTCACCCAGGTGATGGCGGCCAACGCCCGCCAGGTCCGCGATGGTCTGGTTGGTCTCGGGATCGCTCCCGACGACATCGATCGCTTCCTCGAGGTCTTGACGGATCCGGACACCATCATCGGGACGTCGGTGCTTGTCACGGCGTGGGGGCAACACCCGCACTGATAGCCCGGGCACGCGCGCCATACCGATCGCGATGTCGCCGGCTCCATTGTCACTAGATACCCCCAGGGGTATCCCCGTCTCGGGTGGGCCGCCCGACTCGAAGTGACTGAGCCGCCACACCGAGCCGACACCGAGCGATGGAGACAGCGATGGGATTCGTGGACATGTTCGCCAAGCTGCCCTCGGTGGACGCCGCGACCGCGCGAGACATGGTCCGCGACGGAGCCGTCCTGCTGGACGTCCGGGAGAGCAGTAAGTGGAACGCCGGCCACGCCCCGCAGGCCGCGCACCTTCCCGTCGGACGGATTTCCGAGGCGTCGAAGAAGGTCAAGCAAGGCAAGCAGGTGGTCGTGGTCTGCCGCAGCGGTAACCGGTCCCGATCGGCGACCAAGGCGCTGATCTCGATGGGCTACGACGCGCTCAACCTCTCCGGAGGGATGCACGCCTGGGCTTGCGCTGGGGGCCAGGTCGTCGACCGTTCGGGTCGCGTCGGCTCGATCTGAGCAACGCCATGACCGACCCGTTCGTCCTCATCGCTCGTGGGTGCGTGCGCGATGCTCTGGGCCGCCCGGTCCGCCCGCCGGGCGGCGACCACCCCTGAGCCTGCCCTGGTGGTGATGGCCGGGGGAGCAGCGGCACCCTCGCTCACCCTCGTCGGCACGACCTCGATGGAGGCGACGCGGGGTCCGATGTCACGGAGCCGGATCCTCGCCTTGGCGACCGGGGTCGGTCTGGTCACCGGGGTCGGAGCCGCTTCGTGGTCGTACCGGCCCTGGTCTCCGCGATGCGCGTGCCCATCAAGCGGGCAACCGCGACCGCCCTGGTCGTCATCGTCATCACTCCGCCGTGGCGCTCGTGGTCCGTCACGGGCAGCCTCGGTCCACCGGCGCACACCGTCGCACTGGCCGCAGCGACGGCGGTGTTCGCAGTGGCCAGGGCGCTGGTGTCCCAGCGGATCCCCGGGTGGTTGCTGTCAGCCGCGTTCGGCGTGCTGATGCTGGCTGTGGCCGTGTTCACGGTGACCCGCGCCGTCGTCGGGGCCTGACCCGACCGGCACGACACTGGCTGCGGCGAGCTCGGCGTGGAACTCTGAGAACGCAGCGTAGGCCCGGGGACCGTAGATCGTGGCGGGACCGCCGTTCATCAAGATGGTCACCCCGATGGCTTCCGCGGCCTCCTCAAGGGTGGCGCCGTGGCGAACTGCGGCGTGAGCGTGGGCGGCGATGCAGCCGTCGCACTCCGAGCTGACCGCGATCGCCAGGGCGATCAGCTCCTTGGTGCGGGTGTCCAATGCCCCCTCGGCCAAGGCTGCGTCGTGGAGAGCGGCGAATCCCTTGTAGACGTCGGGGATCATGCGGCGCAGATCGCGTGTGTGGGGCCGTAGCTCGTCCTGGACCTGCTTGCCGTACGTCATGACAGTCTCCTGGTCTCTCGTTTGTCTACGCGGTGCTGTTGCGGGCCACGAGCAGGGCGTCCACTGCGCCCCGGGGGCCTTCGTCGGTGGCTACCGTGCGGGTCACGGTCTCGGCGCGCCCGATAGCCAGGCCGCAGCCGGCGAGGTCTGCAGCAATGGTCTTCGACGGTGTCGAGGACGGCTGGGTCCTGCGGTCCGCCCACGCCGTGCGTGAGGTTCGTCGAGTGACAACCTGGTCGCCGAAGCGTTCCGCGACCAGGTTGTCGGCCCGGTCCAATGCGACGTGAGAGAAGTCGACGACGGTGGCCTTCCAACCGCGGTCGGCCAGCCACAGCGCGTTGCGTCCCTCACCGCCAGCCAGGTCCAGAACCCGGCCCGGCGGACGTTCGGCCGCGACCTGCTCGACCCACTGGTTCGGGGTCGCCGACCAGACCAGGTCGCTGCCGGAGTAGCGCTCGTCCCACATGGAGCTGTCCACGTGCCTCTCCTGCCACTGGCGGGACCCTGGCGGGCTGGGGGCCGCAGGAATAGAACCCTTCCCGTACCCGCTAGTATACCCACAGGGGTATCTGCCTGCTCCCGACCGAGGATGTGACTCATGGCTACCGTCGCGCTGACCGCCGCCACCTTCGAGACCGCTGTGCTGGACAACGACATCGTGCTCGTGGATTTCTGGGCGTCCTGGTGCGGCCCGTGTCGGCAGTTCGGTCCGGTGTTCGAGGCTGCTTCGCAGGCCCACCCGGACATCATGTTCGGCAAGGTCGACACCGAGGCGGAACGGGGTCTGGCCGGCGCGGCCGGAATCACCTCGATCCCGACGCTGATGGCGTTCCGCGCGGGGATCCTGATGTTCTCCCAGCCCGGTGCCCTGCCGGCGGCGGCCCTGCAGCAGGTCATCGAAGGCGTGCGTGCCCTGGACATGGACGACGTCCGCCGCCGGATCGCGAACCAGGCGGCATCGGATGTCGACCAGTCGATGGCCCAGTCGTGAGCTATGGAACGAGGGTCGTCCTTCGGCAGCCCTTCGAGGACGTCGTCGGAGCAGTCCGCGGTGCGCTGGCCGACCAGGGGTTCGGCGTGCTGACCGAGATCGACGTGCAGGCGACGATGAAGGCGAAGCTGGACGCGGACCTGGCGCCCTACCTGATCCTTGGGGCCTGCAACCCGCCGCCGGCAACCCGGCCCTGCAGCCGGTCGTCGACGAGGTGGCTGACAGGCTCAGGACCGCACTGGCCGCGCTGACCACCTGACCAGCGGATGCGTACTCACCAACTGGGAGACCCCGTGGAACTCGACACCGACGACATCACTCCGATCCTCAACCGGCTCCGCCGGGCCGAGGGACAACTCGGTGGCGTCATCCGCATGCTCGAGGAAGGCCGGGACTGCCAGGACGTCGTCACCGTGCTCGCCGCGGTCTCCAAGGCGCTGGACAGGGCCGGGTTCGCGATCGTTGCCAGCGGCCTGCGGCAGTGCGTCACCCAACCGGAGAAGGCCGGGACTCCGGACCTCGCGGCTCTGGAGAAGCTCTTCCTTTCCCTCGCGTGAGGCCTTCGTGACCGCCTCACCCGAGCCGGACCAGTTGCCTTCGCCCGGTGACCGTCGCATCGCCTGGCTGCTGGTCCTAGCGCTAGGGCACGCGAGGGTTGCTTCGAGGCTGGCGCGAAACCGTCGCAGGGCAGTTGACCTGCGCGTTCGATCTGGAGCGGGTGACCGGGATCGAACCGGCATGGCCAGCTTGGAAGGCTGGGGCTCTGCCATTGAGCTACACCCGCACGAGGGTCGCCGGCCGCGCGGGAATGCGTGCCCGACGGCGACCTCGCACCGCGTAGCCTAGTGCCTGCCGCCCGCGGGCCGGGTGGTCGACCGGTTCCCAGCTGTCGTGCGGGCGCGTCGGTGCGGCTCCCGGTGAGTCGGCTCCGGCTGCCGGCCGGCGACGGGGAGCCGACGGGGTATGGCGCAGCTTGGTAGCGCGTCCGCTTTGGGAGCGGAAGGCCGCCGGTTCAAGTCCGGCTACCCCGACCAGCGACGAAACCCGGAGCCCGACCGCCACGTCGCGGGCTCGGCCACCGGGATCATGACCGGCGGAGCGACGTCGGACTGAAGGCGTCGACAGCGACGTGCCCGTGAACGCCTCAGGCGCAGGCCCCCGAGGAGGCCGCTCAACGAGGCTGTGGCTCCACCCCCGCCGGCGACCGGAGCCGACGCCGGCGGACGGCGTCCCGTCCGGCCGCGGTTCGGCGCTCCGCTACGATGGCGGGCGGCGCCGTCGCCGTCCGGCGATGCAGCACGCGACCTGCACGGGACCGTCCTCGGTCCGGGGCCGGTCGGCCCGGTCCTCGCTCCGGTCCGGTCGGGTCGGGCGGCGAGGGGCGAGCCGCGCACGAGCGCGCGGTGCCGGACCCACGACATCCATCCGCAGGAGAAGCCCGCAGTGAAGAGCGCCGTCGAGACCCTCAACCCGACCCGGGTCAAGCTCACCGTGGAGGTGCCGTTCGACGAGCTCAAGCCGAGCCTCGACGCCGCCTACAAGTCGATCGCGAGCCAGGTGACGGTCCCGGGCTTCCGCAAGGGCAAGGTGCCGCCGCGGATCATCGACCAGCGGATCGGCACGCGGCGCAGTCCTCGAGGAGGCCGTCAACGACGCGCTCCCGAGGTTCTACGCCCAGGCGGTCGAGGACAGTGACGTCCGCCCGCTCGGCCAGCCGACCGTCGCCGTCACCGGCGTCCCGGACCCGAGTGCAGGCGGCGACCTGAAGTTCACCGCCGAGGTCGACGTCCGGCCCCAGATCGACGCTGCCGGACCTCGACGGCATCGAGGTGACCGTCGACGACGTCGAGGTCAGCGACGAGGACGTCGACGCCCGCGTCGAGAGCCTGCGCGAGCGCTTCGGCACCCTGATCACGGTCGAGCGGCCCGTCGTGGCGGACGACTTCGTCTCCGTCGACATCTCGGCCTCCATCGACGGCGAGGAGATCGACGCCGCCAAGGGCGTCTCGTACCAGCTCGGCACCGGCACCATGCTCGAGGGCATGGACGAGCGCTCTGACCGGTCTCCAGGCGGGGGAGACGACGACATTCGTCTCCCCGCTGGCCGGCGGCGAGCATGCGGGCAAGGAAGCGCAGATCACGGTCACCGTGCAGGCGGTCAAGGAGCCGCCTGCTCCCCGCTCTCGACGACGACTTCGCCCAGCTCGCGAGCGAGTTCGACACCCTCGAGGAGCTGCGCGACGACCTGCGCGCCAAGACCGCCGAGAGCAAGCGCTTCGAGCAGGGTCTGCAGGCCCGGGAGCGGCTGCTCGACCACCTCGTGGAGACCGTCGAGGTCGCCGATCCCGGAGAACGTCGTCGCGGAGGAGGTGCGACGGCACCTCGAGAACGAGGACCGGCTCGAGGACGACGAGCACCGCGCGGAGGTCGAGGAAGAGACCCGCAAGGCCGTCGGCACCCAGCTCCTGCTCGACGCGGTCGCCGAGAAGTCGCAGGTCTCGGTGGGCCAGGACGACCTCCTGCGAGTACCTCGTCTCGTCCGCGCAGCAGTACGGGATGGACCCCAACGAGTTCGTCAAGGTGGCCGACCAGTCGGGTCAGATCCCGGGGATGGTCTCCGAGGTGGCCCGCCGCAAGGGCCTCGCCGCGGTCCTCGAGAAGGCGCGGGTCAAGGACGCCTCCGGCACCGTCGTCGACCTCCAGGCCCTGTTCGTGTCCGACGAGGCGGACGGCGACGACGGCATCCAGGTCATCTCGCCGGAGGAGGCCCGGGCCGGCATCGAGGAGGCCGCCCCGGCGCCGTCCGCGGTCGATCCCACCGCCATCACGGTCTCCGACATCGGAGGCTTCGAGCCCGCCGAGGACACGAAGAGCTGACTCACCGGGCGTCACGAGCGCCTCACCCGTCCCGCCTGTCGCGCCGTCCGGTCCCACCGGACGGCGCGACTGCGGTCTGCGGGCGTCGTGAGTCGCGTGGGCGGCGCCGTTCGACCGAACACCGTGCGCCGTCAGCGAACATCGGTCCGGCCGGGAGCAAGACCTGCCGTAGTCGGCGTTAGGGTCGCACGTAACGACGCATCGACGGCCCGCGGCGGCGCCTCCTCGCACCGGCCGCCGCAGTGTCACCGGAGACGTCGTCACCGCCGTCCGAGATCACCGGGAGTGCCATCGTGAGCCAGCTGATCGTGCCGGGGACGTCCTCCCTCGGCGAGCTCGCCGAGGGTCCGGCCGCCCGCGGTCCGCAGCCCGGGATGGGTCTGGACGACCACATCTACAACCGGCTGCTCAAGGACCGGATCCTCTTCCTCGGCTCCGAGGTCCGCGACGAGAACGCCAACGCCATCTGCGCGCAGCTGCTGCTGCTCGCCGCCGAGGACCCGACGAAGGACATCTACCTCTACATCAACTCCCCCGGCGGCTCGGTCACCGCCGGCATGGCGATCTACGACACGATGCAGTTCGTCCAGCCGGACGTCGCGACGGTCGCGATGGGGCTGGCGGCCTCGATGGGGCAGTTCCTGCTCTCCGCCGGCGCCAAGGGCAAGCGCTACGCCTTGCCGCACGCGCGGGTCATGATGCACCAGCCGCTCGGCGGCATCGGCGGCACGGCCAGCGACATCAAGATCCAGGCCGAGCTCATCCTGCACATGAAGCGGCAGATGGCCGAGCTCATCGCGGAGCAGACCGGCCAGACGCGTCGAGACGATCGATCCGCGACTCCGACCGCGACCGCTGGTTCACCGCCGAGAAGGCGCTCGAGTACGGCCTCGTCGACCACGTGGTCCGCTCGGCCGGCGACGTGAGCGGCGGCGGCGGCACGACGCCCGCCTGACCTCGTCGGACGTGCGCCGCGCGAGCCCGCACCGCGGGTGCTGCGCCGTCCGAACCCCAGACCTCGTCCCCGGAGGACAGACATGACCGTCAACCCGTTGGGCGGCACCCCCCAGCCGCAGATGCCGCGCAGCCGCTACATCCTGCCCCAGTTCGAGGAGCGCACGGCCTACGGCTTCAAGCGTCTCGACCCGTACACCAAGCTCTTCGAGGACCGGATCATCTTCCTCGGCGTCCAGGTCGACGACGCCTCGGCGGACGACGTCATGGCCCAGCTGATCGTGCTGGAGAGCCAGGACCCGGACCGCGACATCATCATGTACATCAACTCGCCCGGCGGCTCGTTCACGGCCCTCACGGCGATCTACGACACGATGCAGTACGTCAAGCCGGACATCTCAGACCGTCTGCCTCGGTCAGGCCGCGTCGGCCGCCGCCGTGCTGCTCGCCGCGGGCACCAAGGGCAAGCGGCTCGCGCTGCCGAACGCCCGGGTGCTCATCCACCAGCCGGCGATGGCCGGCGGTGACTACGGCCAGGCCTCGCGACATCGAGATCCAGGCCAACGAGGTGCTGCGGATGCGCAGCTGGCTCGAGGAGACGCTCGCCCGGCACTGCGAACCGCAGCGTCGAGCAGGTCCGGTCGGACATCGAGCGCGACAAGATCCTCACCGCCGACCAGGCCGTGGAGTACGGTCTCGTCGACCAGGTGCTCGGCAGCCGCAAGACGAGCGTCCCCGCGTACGGCACCGACGAGCTGACAGCCGCCGGACCGGCTGACCGCCGATCCGGGTCACTCCGCTGACAGCGGGGCTCGGGTGGCGTTCAATGGAGGCGGGGCCGTGTCCCGTCAGGGGCGACCGCGGCATCTCGTGACCGACCCGGCCCCCAGGAGGAAGGACACCTCGTGGCACGCATCGGTGACGGCGGCGACCTGCTCAAGTGCTCGTTCTGCGGAAAGAGCCAGAAGCAGGTCAAGAAGCTCATCGCCGGGCCCGGGCGTCTACATCTGCGACGAGTGCATCGACCTCTGCAACGAGATCATCGAGGAGGAGCTGGCCGAGGCCAGCGAGCTGGGCCTGGTCGAGCTGCCCAAGCCGAAGGAGATCTTCGAGTTCCTCGAGCAGTACGTCGTCGGCCAGGAGGCGGCCAAGAAGTCCCTCGCCGTCGCCGTCTACAACCACTACAAGCGCATCCAGGCCGGCGAGCCGGCGCGCCGCGGCGAGGACGCCGTCGAGATCGCCAAGTCGAACATCCTGCTCATCGGCCCGACCGGCTGCGGCAAGACCTACCTCGCGCAGACCCTCGCGAAGATGCTCAACGTGCCGTTCGCCATCGCCGACGCCACGGCGCTCACCGAGGCCGGCTACGTCGGCGAGGACGTCGAGAACATCCTGCTCAAGCTGATCCAGGCGGCCGACTACGACGTCAAGAAGGCCGAGACCGGGATCATCTACATCGACGAGGTCGACAAGATCGCCCGCAAGAGCGAGAACCCGTCGATCACCCGGGACGTCTCGGGCGAGGGCGTGCAGCAGGCGCTGCTGAAGATCCTCGAGGGCACGACGGCGTCCGTGCCGCCGCAGGGCGGCCGCAAGCACCCGCACCAGGAGTTCATCCAGATCGACACGACGAACGTGCTGTTCATCGTGGGCGGGGCCTTCGCCGGGCTGGAGCAGATCATCCAGTCCCGCGTCGGCAAGCGCGGCATCGGCTTCGGCGCCCAGCTGCACACGCCGCGCGACGACGCCGACGCCTACTCCGAGGTCATGCCGGAGGACCTGCTGAAGTTCGGGCTGATCCCGGAGTTCATCGGCCGGCTCCCGGTCATCACGACGGTGACGCAACCTCGACCGCGAGGCCCTCGTCTCGATCCTCACCGCGCCGAAGAACGCCCTGGTCAAGCAGTACCAGCGGATGTTCGAGATCGACGGCGTCGAGCTGGAGTTCACCGACGACGCGCTGGAGGCCGTCGCCGACCAGGCGATCCTGCGCGGCACCGGCGCCCGCGGCCTGCGCGCGATCATGGAGGAGGTCCTCCTCCCGGTGATGTTCGACGTGCCCGAGCCGGGACGACGTCGCGCGCGTCGTCGTCACCCGCGAGGTCGTGCTCGAGAACGTCAACCCGACCCTCGTCCCGCGCGAGGCGCCCACCCGCAAGCCGCGGGAGCGGCGCGAGAAGTCGGCGTAAGGGGCCGGCCGGTTCCGGATCGGTGGGGCGGATCGTGCGGCGCTTGTCGTGCGAACTACCCCACTCCGCGCAGATCGGGCCGGTCAGTGGCGGAGCTCCACGGCCGCGCGGACGTCGCGGGCGAGCTGGACGGCCTGGGGACCGGTGCTCGTCACGGTGACGCTCACGACGGCGCCCGCGTCGACGGCGAGGCACAGGGTCGTCCTGCCGACGTGGACGCCGCAGCCGAACCAGCCGCCGAGCGGGCCCGCCTCGCGGCGGGTCAGGACGACGGACGCCGAGCCCACCACCGAGCTCGCGTACGCCGACCGGACGAGCTCGCGCTCCTCGGCGGTCAGCGGGTGCTGCGGGCGGCCGACGACGACGACCGCGCGGGCCCCTGTCCGCCGACCGTAGACCGCGAGGTCCGTGATCATCTGGCCGCTGCCGCCACTCGCGGCGCTCTCCTGGGCGGCGCCCGTCCGCGCGTCCTCGCCGGCCGGTGTGATCCTCGGCAGGCCCGCCGCCGACGCCGGCAGCCGGACGGACGTCGCGGCCCACAGCGAGCGGTCCCGGTGCGCGAGGTAGCGCGGGGTGGCGGCCACAGCGGCCGCCGCGCCACCGAGCACCAGGACGACGGCGAACGCCGCGGCCACCGAGACCCGGGAGGGCCGGCGCCGCGCCCGCCGGCCGAGGGCGACGTCCGTCGGCGGGGGAGCCATGACGACGATCGGAGGCGGCGTCCAGTGCCGCGGCCGCTGCCACCGGACGGCCTCGTCCACCGGGTCGGCGCCGTGGGCGTCGACGGGCGGCGGCGGTCCGCCGCCCGGGGGTCCGGCCCGCTCGGCCGCGGGCGGCCGGGTGGGCCGCGGCACGAACGCCGTGTAGGCCGGAACGGGACGTGCCGGGCGCGCCTGACCGTCCGCGGCTCCGTCCGGCCCGCCCTGCCGGGTCCGCTCGTCGCCGGGCGGCGAGGCGTGCGGGCCGAAGACGGGCGGGATGTTCGGCGGCGGGACGGAGACCCGCGCGCCGGGGAGGACCGGCTCGGCCTCCTGCGCGGTCGAGGAGAGCGGCGACAGGGCAGGCCGCCGCCGCGGCACGGGTCGCCCGCCCTGCGCCCTGTCCGGGTAGAAGTCGTACTCGGGCTGCGGTCTTGCCCCCACGTCCACCTCCCGGTCGCGTGCGCTGCCTCCGAGGGACGTCGGCACGAGGGCCGAAGACCTTGAGCGCCCGGGCGGCCGACCCCGGTCCCGGTTCGGAGCACACCGGTGACCTCCGTAGGATTTCCGGCATGCCGCAGACCCCCGCCGCGCCCACGCGGCCGACCACGAGCCTCCCGCCGAAGTTCACTCCGGCGGAGGTAGAGGGGCCGCTGTACGAGGGCTGGGTGTCCAAGGGCTACTTCGGTGCGGACCCGGCGTCCGGCAAGCCCCCGTTCTGCATCGTCATCCCGCCGCCGAACGTCACCGGCAGCCTGCACATCGGCCACGCGCTCGACCACACGATCCAGGACGCCGTGATCCGCCGGCGGCGGATGCAGGGCTTCGACGCGCTGTGGCTGCCCGGCATGGACCACGCCGGCATCGCGACCCAGAACGTCGTCGAGCGCCAGCTCGCGCGAGGACGGCCAGTCCCGGCACGACCTCGGCCGGGAGGGCTTCGTCGCGACGCGTCTGGGAGTGGAAGGAGCACTCCGGCGGCCAGATCCTCGACCAGATGAAGCGGCTCGGCGACAGCGTCGACTGGAGCCGGGAACGCTTCACGATGGACGCCGGGCCTGTCGCGCGCCGTCCAGACGATCTTCAAGCGGCTCTACGACGACGAGCTGATCTACCGCGCCGAGCGGATCATCAACTGGTGCCCGCGCTGCCACACGGCCCTGTCGGACATCGAGGTCGAGCACCACGACGACGAGGGCGAGCTCGTCGAGCTCGTCTACGGCGACCCGGACGGTGACGACCGGGTCGTCGTGGCCACCACCCGCGTCGAGACGATGCTCGGCGACACCGCCGTCGCGGTGCACCCCGACGGACGCGCGGTACGACCACCTCGTCGGCCGCGAGATCGAGCTGCCGCTCATCGGCCGGCGGATCCCCGTCGTCGCCGACGAGCACGTCGATCCCGAGTTCGGCACCGGTGCGGTCAAGGTGACTCCGGCGCACGACCCGAACGACTTCGAGATCGGCCGGCGGCACGGCCTCCCGATGCTCGACATCATGACGAACGAGGCGGTCATCGCGAAGACCGGCACCCGCTTCGACGGGATGGACCGGTTCGCCGCCCGGGTCGCCGTCCGCGAGGCGCTGCCGAGCAGGGCCGGGTCGGCGTCGAGAAGCGGCCGTACCGTGCACGCCGTCGGGCCACTGCTCGCGCTGCGACACCGTCGTCGAGCCGCGCTGTCCCTGCAGTGGTTCGTCCACGTCGGCGCCGCTGGCGCAAGGCGGCCGGGGACGCCGTCCGCGACGGCCGGGTCCGGATCCACCCCAAGGAGATCGAGCCGCGCTGGTTCGGCTGGGTCGACAACATGCACGACTGGTGCATCTCGCGGCAGCTGTGGTGGGGTCACCGGATCCCGGTCTGGTACGGGCCGGACGGCGAGGTCGCGCTGCGTCGGCCCGGACGACGAACCGCCCGCCGGCGACGGGCTGGACCCAGGACCCCGACGTCCTCGACACCTGGTTCTCCAGCGCGCTGTGGCCGTTCTCGACGCTCGGCTGGCCGGACGACACCGCCGACCTGCGGCGCTACTACCCGACCAGCGTGCTCGTCACCGGCTACGACATCCTCTTCTTCTGGGTCGCCCGGATGATGATGTTCGGCCTCTACGCGATGGACGGCCGCAGCCGTTCGACGTCGTCGCCCTGCACGGGCTGGTCCGCGACCAGCACGGCAAGAAGATGTCGAAGTCCCGCGGCAACGTCGTCGACCCGCTCGAGTGGATGGACAGGTACGGCGCCGACGCGCTGCGGTTCACCCTCGCCCGCGGCGCGAACCCGGGCTCGGACCAGGCGATCAGCGAGGACTGGGCCGCCGGCAGCCGCAACTTCTGCACGAAGCTGTGGAACGCCGACCCGGTTCGCCCTGCTCAACGGCGCGACGGTCGAGGGTGACCTGCCGCGGGTCGAGGAGCAGTCCGTCGTCGACCGGTGGATCCTGTCCCGGCTCGCCACGGTGACCGCCCAGGTCGACGCCGGCTACGAGGACTTCCAGTTCGCCAAGATCGCCGAGGCGCTCTACCACTTCGTGTGGGACGAGGTCTGCGACTGGTACCTGGAGCTGGCGAAGCTGCCGCTCGCCGAGGACGGCCGGGCCGGCCGAGGTCACCCGGCGGGTGCTCGGGCGAGGTGCTCGACGTCGTCCTCCGGCTGCTGCACCCGGTCACCCCGTTCGTCACCGACGCACTGTGGACCGAGCTCACCGGGGGGGAGTCGCTCGTCGTCGCCGCGTGGCCGGCGCCGGACGCCGCGCGCGCGACCGTCCCGCTCGACCCGGCCGCGGAGGGCGAGGTCGCCGCGCTGCAGCGGCTCGTCACCGAGGTGCGGCGGTTCCGCGCCGACCAGGGGCTCACGCCCGGGCAAGCGGGTGCCGGCGCGGATCAGCGGCCTGGAGACGACCGGGCTCGCCGCGCACGAGGGCGAGATCCGGGCGCTGGCGCCGCTCGACGCCGCGGGGGCCGACGTTCGCGCCGTCCGCGAAGCTCGCCGCCGGGGCGGTGACCGTCGAGCTCGACCTCATCGGTGCGATCGACGTCGTCGCCGAGCGCAAGCGGCTCGAGAAGGACCTCGCGACGGCGCGCAAGGAGGTCGACACGGCGCGGGTCAAGCTCGGCAACGAGCAGTTCCTGGCGAAGGCGCCCGCGGACGTCGTCGCGACGATCGAGGGCCGCCTCAGCGCTGCCCGGGCCGACGTCGAGCGGCTGGCCGCCCAGCTCGCGGCGCTTCCGACCGGCTGACCCGCGACCCGACCCGCGACGTCACCGCGAGGAGGACGGCGGCGCCCAGCGCCCCGCACGCCGCGACCGCGAACGACAGGGCGGCGTCGACGCCATAGACCGGCAGGCAGATCAGCGGCGCGGAGGCCGCGCCGAGGAACTGCAGCGAGAGGGTCATGGACGTCGCGCCGCCGCGGTTCGCGGGGGTGCTCGTCACCGCGAGCGTGTTCACGACGACCCGTGCCCCGGTCGACGAGGCGCCGCAGACCGCGACCGCGGAGGCGAGCAGCCACAGCGCGGTCACGAGCCCGGCGAGCGCCGTCGTCACCGCGAACACCACGAGCGCGACGACCCCGAACGGGCGCATGCCGACCCGGTCCGCGA
Source organism: uncultured Actinomycetota bacterium (assembly GCA_963750565.1). GTDB lineage: Bacteria > Actinomycetota > Actinomycetes > Actinomycetales > Kineosporiaceae > R-H-3. Next base: position 103,846 of record CAVVRA010000010.1, read on the forward strand.
CCCGGCCGAGCCGGCCGCCGGTCACGAGCCCGGCCGCGCCGAAGGCCGCGACGACGAGCCCGCGCGCGCCCGGGCCGAGACCGAACCGGTCCCCGGCGAGGAGCGCGACCAGCAGCATGAACCCCGTCGTCGACAGGTAGAGCCCGAAGGCGACGGCGCACGCGAGCGCGAGCCGACGGTTCGCGAGCGCCCGCCACCGGTCGGTCGACGTCACCGCCGTCGTCGCCTCGATCCCGGGGCCACGGTCCTCGACCGGGGCGGCCGCATCATGCGGCGCGTCGGCAGGCGCCGGGTCCCGCGGCGGCATGAGCGCGAGCCCGCCGGCGGCCAGCGCGCTCGCGAGGAACGCCCACCGGTAGTCGATCGCGGCCGCGGTGCCGCCGACGAGCGGCGCGAACGCCTGCCCGGCCGCCTGCATGCTGCTGTAGCGGCCCAGCGCCCGGCCGAGCCCGGCCCGCGGCACGGCGTCCGAGATCGCCGCGACGAGCAGCGGTGAGGTGAAGGCGTTCGCGGTGCCCTGGAGGCCACGGCCGCAGAGGAACAGCCCCGCGGACGGGGCGGCCGCGCACACGACGGACGCCGCGGCGTACGCGAGGTAGGCGACCTGGACGGTCCGGGCCCGGCCCCAGGTCTCGCCGAGCGTGCCGGAGACGAGCATGACGAGCGCGAACGGGATGAGGTACACCGTGAGGGCCCACGCGACCGTGGTCAGCGACGCGTCGAGCCCGGCGCTCAGCTCGGGGAGCATCGGGGTGACCATCGCGCCGCCGAACGGGCCGAGGAACCCGCCCGCGTAGAACGGCCACAGCCGCGGCGGCGCCGGCGCGTCCGGTCCACCGCGGGGAGAGGTCACGAGCGGACTGTACGAGTGCCTCCGTCTCCCCGCCTCGTGGCGGCCGGGTTTCCGGTTCGGAAGGCCGCGGCGCAGCCGTTAGCATGGACGGCACAGGCGTCGACCCGGCCATCACCGGCGAGCCTCCGGAAGAACGGGACGTCCACCTCCCGCACGGCGCCGGCACGGCGCCCGGCGCGGGGGCGGCGCCCTCAGTAGAACCGGACGGGACCGGCCCGTCACAGCCGACGAGGAGCGGTCGCCGTGACCGCCGGGGCGGTGCGGCCCGGTCGTGAGCGGCGGCAAGCGAGGTGGTACCGCGGTGCCGCCCGGACCCCGGGCGCCGTCGTCCTCGCACACCGAGCAGGTCCGTCCCGGGCCGCCGCAGCTCGCGGCGCGGGGCGTGCAGGCACAGTGCAGCGAGAGCGGAAGGCAGCACGATGGTCTACCCCAAGGTCGGCTCCGGCAGCGGCGCGGCCGCGAGCACCCCGGCGAACCAGCAGGTCGGCGACGGCACGAGCGGCGACTCCGGCCGTCCGGCCGGCGTGCCGGCGAGCCCCCGCTTCCCGCTCGTCGAGGACGCCGTCCGCAGCTACTGGGACGCCGACAAGACCTTCGTCGCGAGCGTCGAGGCCCGCGAGGCGGGCGTCGACGGTGCGAACGAGTTCGTCTTCTACGACGGGCCGCCCTTCGCCAACGGCCTGCCGCACTACGGCCACCTGCTCACCGGCTACGTCAAGGACGTCGTCCCGCGGTACCAGACGATGCGCGGGCACCGGGTCGAGCGCCGCTTCGGCTGGGACTGCCACGGTCTGCCCGCCGAGGTCGAGGCCGAGAAGCAGCTCGGGATCACGCACAAGTCCGAGATCGACGCGATGGGCGTCGAGACGTTCAACGACGCGTGCCGCTCGTCGGTGCTCAAGTACACGAAGGACTGGGAGGACTACGTCCACCGCCAGGCCCGCTGGGTCGACTTCGAGAACGACTACAAGACCCTCGACCTGGACTACATGGAAAGCGTCATGTGGGCGTTCAAGACCTTGTGGGACAAGGGCTACGTCTACGAGGGCTTCCGGGTGCTCGCCTACTGCTGGCGCTGCGAGACGCCGCTGAGCACCACCGAGACGCGGATGGACGACGTCTACCGGCAGCGCCAGGACCCGGCCGTCACCGTCGGGTTCCCCCTGACGAGCGGGCCGCACGCGGGCGCCAAGGCGCTCATCTGGACGACGACGCCGTGGACGCTGCCGAGCAACCTCGCGATGGCCGTCCACCCCGACCTCGACTACGTCGTCGTCACCGGGCGTCCCGGGGACGCCGGCCGTCCGGCGGACCCGGACACCTATGTCCTCGCCGAGGCGCGGCTTGCGCACTACGCCCGCGAGCTCGGGGACGACGCGGCGTCCCGGGTCGTCGCCCGGCTCAAGGGGTCCGACCTCCTCGGGACGACGTACACCCCGCCCTTCCCGTTCTTCGCGGGCCGGGAGAACGCCCACCGGCTCCTGCCCGCGGACTACGTGACGACGGACGACGGCACCGGGATCGTCCACATCGCGCCGGCCTTCGGCGAGGAGGACAAGGTCGTCACCGACGTCGCCGGCATCGAGCCCGTCGTGCCGGTCGACGGCCACGGCCGGTTCACGGCCGAGGTGCCACCGTACGCCGGCCTGCAGGTCTTCGAGGCGAACAAGCCGATCGTCGCCGATCTCAGGGCCGCGGGGCTGCTCCTGCGGCAGGAGACGTACGACCACCCGTACCCGCACTGCTGGCGCTGCGACAACCCCCTGATCTACAAGGCGGTCTCGTCGTGGTTCGTCCGCGTCACCCAGTTCAAGGACCGGATGGTCGAGCTCAACCAGCAGATCCGCTGGGTGCCCGACCACATCAAGGACGGTTCGTTCGGCAAGTGGCTGGAGAACGCCCGCGACTGGTCGATCAGCCGTAACCGCTACTGGGGCAGCCCGATCCCGGTGTGGGTCAGCGACGACCCGGCGTACCCGCGGACGGACGTCTACGGCTCCCTCGCCGAGCTCGAGCGCGACTTCGGCGTCGAGGTCACCGACCTGCACCGGCCGTTCGTCGACGACCTGACCCGGTCGAACCCGGACGACCCGACCGGCCGGTCCACGATGCGGCGCGTGCCGGAGGTGCTCGACTGCTGGTTCGAGTCCGGCTCGATGCCGTTCGCCCAGGTGCACTACCCGTTCGAGAACGCCGAGTGGTTCGAGCACCACTACCCGGGCGACTTCATCGTCGAGTACATCGGGCAGACCCGTGGCTGGTTCTACACCCTGCACGTGCTCGCGACGGCGTTGTTCGACCGGCCCGCCTTCTCGACGTGCGTCAGCCACGGGATCCTCCTGGGCGACGACGGCCGCAAGATGAGCAAGAGCCTGCGCAACTACCCCGACGTCCGGGATGTCTTCGACCGGGACGGCTCGGACGCGATGCGCTGGTTCCTCATGTCGAGCCCGGTGCTGCGCGGCGGCAACCTCATCGTCACCGAGCAGGGCATCCGGGACGGCGTCCGGCAGGTGCTCATCCCGCTGTGGAACGTGTGGTCGTTCTTCGCGCTGTACACCAACAGCGCCAGGGGCGGTGCGGGCGACGAGGCCACGTGGCGGACCGACTCCGCGGACGTCCTCGACCGGTACGTCCTCGCCAAGACCCACGACCTCGTCCTCGCCGTGACGCAGCAGATGGACGACTACGACATCGCGGGGGCGTGCCAGAGCGTCCGCGAGTTCGTCGACGTCCTGACGAACTGGTATGTCCGGCGCTCCCGGGAGCGGTTCTGGCGCGAGGACGCCGACGCCTTCGACACGCTGTACACGGTGCTCGAGACGACGTGCCGGGTCGCCGCGCCGCTCCTGCCGCTGGTCACCGAGGACGTCTGGCGCGGCCTCACCGGCGGGCGGTCGGTGCACCTCACCGACTGGCCGGACGCCGCGGCGCTGCCCGCGGACGACGCGCTGGTCGCCGCGATGGACCGCGCGCGCGAGGTCGCCTCGGCGACCCTCGGGCTGCGCAAGGCGCAGTCGCTGCGGGTCCGCCAGCCGCTCCGGTCGCTGACCGCCGTCACCCCGGACCCTGCTGCGCTGCAGCCGTTCTCGGCCGTCGTCGCGGACGAGGTGAACGTCAAGGAGGTCAGGCTCCTGGCGCTCGACGCCGACGAGGCGGCCGAGGTCGGCGTCTCGCAGCGGCTCACGGTGAACGCCCGGGCCGCCGGCCCGCGGCTCGGCAAGGGCGTGCAGGACGTCATCCGGGCGAGCAAGTCCGGCGACTGGACGGCGGACGCCGCCGGCCACGTCGTCTGCGGCGGCGTCCCGCTCGTCGAGGGGGAGTACATTCTCGAGACGGTCGTCGCCGACGCCGAGGCGGCCCATCGAGCGGTGGCCGTCCTGGCCGGCGGCGGGTTCGTCGTGCTCGACACCGACGTCGACGACGAGCTCGCGGCCGAGGGCTGGGCGCGGGACGTCGTCCGCGAGGTGCAGGACGCGCGCAAGGCCGCCGGGCTCCACGTGTCCGACCCGATCCGGCTGCGCTTGGCCGTCCCCGCGGACAAGCGGGAGTGGGCACAGCGCCATCTCGACCTCTTCCGCAGCGAGACGCTCGCCCGGGAGGTCGAGGTCGCGACCTCCGTCGCGACGTCCGGGGACGGGCTCGCCGTACGGGTCGAGAGGTTGCCGTGACACCGACCGACCCGATGGGGGCACGTTCGTGAAGCAGGACACCGGTGGTCCCACGGGTCGCCGCACCGCCCGCGAGGCGTACGCCGAGATCCTCGGCCGCGCACCCGAGCACGACCTCGTGCCGAGCCTGGACCGGATCGCCGCCGTGTGCGAGCTGCTCGGCGACCCGCAGAAGGCGTTCCGCGTCGTCCACGTCACGGGGACGAACGGCAAGTCCTCGACCACGCGGATGGTCGAGCGGCTGCTGCGCGAGCACGGGCTGCGGACCGGGCGGTTCGTGAGCCCGCACCTCACCGACGTCCGGGAGCGGATCGCCCTCGACGGCGAACCGCTGTCGCCGGAGCGGTTCGTCGAGGTCTACGAGGAGGTCCTGCCGTACGTCGAGGTCGTCGACGCCCGGTCCGCCGAGCGCGGCGAACCCCGGATGACGTTCTTCGAGGTGCTCGTCGCGATGGCCTACGCCGCGTTCGCCGACGCCCCCGTCGAGGTCGCGATCGTCGAGGTCGGGATGGGCGGGGCCTGGGACGCGACGAACGTCGCGGACGGCGAGGTCGCGGTCGTCCTGCCGGTCGCCGTCGACCACGAGCGGTTCCTCGGGCACGACCTCGCCTCGATCGCGACGGAGAAGGCCGGGATCGTCAAGCCGGGCGCGACGGCCGTTCTCGCGCAGCAGCCGATCGAGGCCGCCGAGGTGCTCCTGCGCCGGGTCCGCGAGGTCGGCGCCCGGGTCGCCCGGGAGGGCCTGGAGTTCGGTGTCGTCCACCGCGACGTCGCCGTCGGCGGCCAGCTGGTCACCCTCTCGGGGCTCGCCGGGATCTACGAGGACGTCTACCTCCCGCTCCACGGCGAGCACCAGGCACACAACGCGGCGTGCGCGCTCGCGGCGGTCGAGGCGTTCCTCGGCGCGGGCTCCGAGCAGCTGCCCGGTGGCCTCGACCGCGACGTCGTCCGGGCCGGGTTCGCGGGGGTCGACTCGCCCGGCCGGCTCGAGGTCGTCCGGCGCAGCCCGACGGTGCTCGTCGACGCCGCGCACAACCCTGCGGGCGCCAGGGTGCTCGCGGACGGCGTCCGGGAGGCGTTCACGTTCACCCGGCTCGTCGGCGTCGTCGGCGTGCTCGCCGAGAAGGACGCCGGCGGCATCCTCGACGCCCTCGAGCCGGTGCTCGACGAGGTCGTCGTGACCCAGTCGTCGTCCCCCCGGGCGATCCCCGCCGGCGAGCTCGGCGAGCTCGCCGAGGAGATCTTCGGCGAGGAGCGGGTGCACGTGCGGCCGCGGCTCGACGACGCACTCGATGAGGCGATCGGGCTCGTCGAGGCCGGCGGCGCCGTCGGCGGCGGAGTGCTCGCGACCGGGTCCGTGACGCTCGCCGCCGACGTGCGGATCCTGCTCAAGGTGGGGTAGGCAGGAGCCGTGCGCGCACCGAAGCGAACCCTCGCGGCGAGCGTCGTCGGCCTGGAGTCGTTCGTCGTCTTCTTCGCCGGGCTGGTCGCCCGCGGCCTCGGGGGGACCGGTGGTTCGCGCGGGGGCGGCGGCCGAGCCCTGCTCGCCTGCGGCCTGCTGGCGCTCGCGTGTCTCGTCGTCGCCGGGATGCTCCGGTCCCGGGTCGGCTACGTCCTCGGCTCTGTCCTCCAGGTCGCGGTCATCGCGACCGGCTTCTGGGTGCCGACCATGTTCTTCCTCGGCGCCGTGTTCGCCGCTCTCTGGGTCGTCGCTCTGCGCGCCGGCGCCCGGATCGAGCGGGAACGCGCCGAGGACGCCGCCCGTAGCCCGTCCTCTGGCGTGTGAGCAGCCGTCGTCGTGAGGCGGGCGACGCCGGGTCGACCGCGGGGGACGTCGCAGCCGTCGCCGTCCGGTCAGGCGGCGCGCGGGTGGTCCGGCCCGGGCGGGGCGGGCGGGGCGGGCGGGGCGGGCGGGCGCAGGGGCACCACGGGCGCGAGCCGGTCCTGCCCCGGGGTCTCGGGGACCGGCGTGGAGGCGATGCCCATCGCGGCGAGGAGCGCCGGGCGGTGGGTGCCGTCGACGGCGGCGCCGAGCACGCTCGACAGAGCGGTGCTGAGCGGCAGGTCGATCATGGTCTCTCCTGGTGCACGCCGTCCGGTGGTCACCTCGTGATGGTCGACGTCAGGGGGCGGGACTTGAGCCGGTCGTGACGGCCGGGCCGCACCCGGGACCGGATCACCCGGGAACGTCCCCCGGCCGGGCCAACGCCTGCAGAGCGTCACGACCTGGCTAGGCTTCGCGCGGCGGCGCGCGTGCGCGAGGTCGCCGAGCGTCACCCCGGCTCCAGACGCCGAGACAGCCGAGAGACCCAGACACCGAGCCTTCCAGGAGGATCCGTGGGCAGCACCGAGCGGACGCTCGTCCTCGTCAAGCCGGACGGCGTGCGCCGCGGCCTCACGGGGGAGGTGCTGCGGCGGGTCGAGACGAAGGGGTACACGCTCGTCGCGCTCGAGCTGCGCACCGCGACCCGGGACGTGCTGGAGCAGCACTACGCCGAGCACGTCGGCAAGCCGTTCTACGGCCCGCTCGTGGAGTTCATGAGCAGCGGCCCGCTCGTCGCGGCCGTCGTCGAGGGTCAGCGGGTCATCGAGGGCGTCCGCTCGCTCGCCGGCGCGACCGAGCCGACGCTCGCCCCGCCGGGGACGATCCGCGGCGACCTCGGCCGGGACTGGGGGACGTCGGTGCAGCAGAACCTCGTCCACGGCTCGGACTCCCCGCAGTCCGCCGCGCGCGAGATCGGGATATGGTTCCCGGGGCTCTGACCGAGAGGTCCGCGCCGAGAACCTCCCGCTCGGGGACGACAGCACGGACACCGTGCTCGTGACCCGCGTGCCGTGCTCGCTGCCGGACGTCGAGAGCCGCGAGGCCTGACGCGTTCCCCCGCTCGCCGACGCTCTCTGTCGTCGTCGGGACGACGCGCCGACGGACCGTGGTCGCGACCCTTTCGAGCACGTCCCCGCCTAGCCTGGCCGGCGGGCGCGCCACCTCCCCGGCCCGCCCGGGAGGTGGCGTATGCCCAGGGTCGACCGGCCGGCCGGAGAGCACGTCGAGCGCACGCTCGTCCTCGTCAAGCCGGACGCCGTCGCGCGCGGCCACGTCGGCGAGGTACTGCGCAGGATCGAGGCGAAGGGCTACACGCTCGCCGCGCTCGACCTGCGGGTGCCCGACCGGCGCACGCTCGCCGAGCACTACGTCGACCACGTCGACAAGCCGTTCTACCCCGGGCTCGAGGCGTTCATGACCTCCGGGCCGGTCGTCGTCGCGGTGGTCGGGGGCAGCCGCGTCGTCGAGGGCGTCGTGGCGCTGTGCGGGCCGACCGACCCGACGGTCGCGCCGCCCGGCACGATCCGCGGCGACCTCGGCCACGACTGGGGCAACGGCAAGACGGAGAACGTCGTCCACCGCAGCGACTCCGTCGAGTCGGCCGAGCGCGAGATCAAGATCTGGTTCCGGGACTGACGCCTGGGGACGGTGTGGCGGACGACGGCGCGTTCCCGGTCGCGTACCCCTAGGCCGACAAGCATGTCGGCGCACAGGGGTCGCCAGGTGTGACCCGTCGCTGCGACGATCGTGACATGTCCACCGACCACCGCCCGCAGACGATCTCGTACCCGGCCCCCGGGGCCGTTCCGTACCACTCGGGGGGCGAGCACGTCGACCCGCACGTCGTCGTGCTCTTCGGCGCGACCGGCGACCTGGCCCGGCGCAAGCTGCTGCCCGGCCTGGCGCAGCTCGCGACGTCGGCGCTCGCCCCTGACGTCCGGCTCGTCGCGACGTCGCCTGGAGGACCTCGACGACGAGGCCTTCCGGGTCTTCGCCAAGGAGGCCGTCGACGAGTTCGGCAACGCCCGGCTCCCGGCCGGGGCAGTGGGACGAGCTTCGCGGGCCGCGTCACGTACGTGCCGCAGTGCGCCGGCCCGGAGGCGCTGGCCGCCGCGGTGCACGCCGCGGAGGCCGAGCTCGGCGCCGACGTCCGCCGGCTGCACTACCTGAGCGTCCCGCCGAAGGCGGCGCTCGCGGTGATCGAGATGCTCCGGGACGCCGGTCTCGTCGAGCGGTCACGTGTCGTCATGGAGAAGCCGTTCGGCACCGATCTGCCGACGCGCGGTGCGCTGAACGGGCACCTGCACGAGACGTTCCTCGAGGACCAGATCTTCCGGATCGACCACTTCCTCGGCAAGGAGGCGGCGCAGAACATCCTCGCGTTCCGGTTCGCCAACGGGCTGTTCGAGCCGATCTGGAACCGCAACTTCATCGACCACATCCAGATCGACATCCCCGAGACCCTCGGGCTGGACCGGCGCGCCGGCTTCTACGAGCAGACCGGCGCCTACAAGGACATGGTCGTCACGCACCTGCTCCAGGTGCTCGCGTTCGTCGCGATGGAGCCGCCGACGGCGCTGGAGCCGCGGGCGATCAGCGAGGAGAAGAACAAGGTCTTCCGGTCGATGCTGCCGATCGACGTCCGCAACGTCGTCCGCGGCCAGTACACCGGCTACCGGGACGAGGAGGGGGTGTCACCGGACTCCGACACCGAGACCTTCATCGCCCTGCAAGGTCGAGCATCGACAACTGGCGCTGGGCCGGAGTGCCGTTCTACCTGCGCACCGGCAAGCGGATGGCCGAGGGGCATGCGCATCATCTCGATCGCGTTCAAGGAGGCGCCGCGGACGATGTTCCCGCCGAACTCCGGCGTCGGCCAGGCCAGGGCCCGGACCACCTGACGTTCGACCTCGCCGACGCCTCGAAGGTGTCGCTGTCGTTCTACGGCAAGCGGCCCGGGCCGGGCATGAAGCTCGAGAAGCTCTCGCATGCAGTTCTCCACCGCAGGAGACCGACGCGGGCCGGCGACGTCCTGGAGGCGTACGAGCGGCTCATCCTCGACGCGATGCGCGGCGACCACACGCTGTTCACGACCGCCGAGGGCATCGAGAGCCTCTGGGACCGGTCGACGGCACTGCTCGACGACCCGCCGCCGGTCAAGCCCTACGCGCCGGGCACGTGGGGCCCGAACGCGATCCACCAGCTCGTCGCGCCGCACGCCTGGCGGCTGCCGTTCGAGCGGGTCTGGCGGACGAAGAAGTAGCCCACCGCGGTTACGCTGGAACGGCAGCTCGTCCGTCCGGCCGTGCCGGCCGTCGTCCACCGGAAGGGTCGTCCCGACCATGCCCGTCGAGTCCGTCTTCGACCGGCTCGAGCCGCTCCTGCCGCTCGTGAGCAAGCCCATCCAGTACGTCGGCGGTGAGCTGAACAGCCAGGTCAAGGACTGGGACGTCGCCGGCGACGCGACCGTCCGCTGGGCCCTCATGTACCCCGACGCGTACGAGGTCGGGCTGCCCAACCAGGGCGTCATGATTCTCTACGAGGTCCTCAACGAGCGCCCGGACGCGCTCGCCGAGCGGACGTACGCGGTGTGGCCCGACATGGAGGAGCTCATGCGGGAGCACGCCGTCCCGCAGTTCACCGTCGACGGGCACCGGCCGGTCGGCGCGTTCGACCTCGTCGGGGTGTCCTTCTCCACCGAGCTCGGGTACACGAACCTGCTCACCGCGCTCGACCTCGCGGGCATCCCGCTTCTCGCCGCCGACCGTGACGAGACGCACCCGATCGTCCTCGCCGGCGGCCACGCGGCGTTCAACCCGGAGCCGATCGCGGACTTCCTCGACGCCGCCGTCGTCGGCGACGGCGAGCAGGCCGTGCTCACGATGACGGACGTCATCGGGCGGTGGAAGGCCGAGGGCCGCTCCGGCGGCCGGGACGAGGTGCTCCTGCGGCTGGCGAACACGGGCGGCGTGTACGTCCCGCGGTTCTACGACGTCGACTACCTGCCGGACGGCCGGATCCAGCGGGTCGCGCCGAACCGGCACGGCGTGCCCTGGCGGGTCAGCAAGCACACCGTCATGGACCTCGACGAGTGGCCCTATCCGAAGCAGCCGCTCGTCCCGCTCGCGGAGAGCGTTCACGAGCGGATGAGCGTCGAGATCTTCCGCGGCTGCACCCGGGGCTGCCGGTTCTGCCAGGCCGGGATGATCACTCGCCCGGTCCGCGAGCGGTCCCTCCAGGGCATCGGCCAGATGGTCGAGAAGGGCCTGGCCGCAACGGGTTTCGAGGAAGTCGGGCTGCTCAGTCTGTCGAGCGCCGACCACTCCGAGATCGGCGACCTCACGAAGCAGCTCGCCGACCGGTACGAGGGCACGAACACCGGCCTGTCGCTGCCGAGCACCCGGGTCGACGCGTTCAACATCGACCTCGCGAACGAGCTGTCCCGCGGCGGTCGCCGGTCCGGGCTCACCTTCGCACCCGAGGGCGGCAGCGAGCGGATCCGCAAGGTCATCAACAAGATGGTCACGGAGGACGACCTCGTCCGGACCGTCGCGACGGCGTACGGCAACGGTTGGCGGCAGGTGAAGCTCTACTTCATGTGTGGTCTGCCCACGGAGACCGACGAGGACGTGCTCCAGATCGCCGATCTCGCCAAGCGGGTCATCGCGACGGGCCGCGAGGTGTCCGGCAGCCGGGACATCCGGTGCACCGTGAGCATCGGCGGGTTTGTTCCCAAGCCGCACACCCCGTTCCAGTGGGCGGCGCAGGAGCACCACGAGGTCGTCGACGCCCGGCTCGCCACGCTCCGCGAGGCGATCCGCTCCGACCGGCAGTACGGCCGCGCGATCGGCTTCCGGTACCACGACGGCAGGCCCGGCACGATCGAGGGCCTCCTCTCGCGCGGTGACCGGCGGGTCGGCCGGGTGATCCGGGCGGTCTGGGAGGACGGTGGCCGGTTCGACGGCTGGGGCGAGCACTTCTGCTACGAGCGCTGGGCGCGCTGCGCCGAGACCGCGCTCGCGGACGAGCCCGTCGACCTGGACTGGTACACGACGCGGGAGCGGGACTTCACCGAGGTGCTCCCGTGGGACCACCTCGACTCCGGCCTCGACAAGGACTGGCTCTGGGAGGACTGGCAGGACGCCCTCTCCGAGGTCGAGGTCGAGGACTGCCGCTGGACGCCGTGCTTCGACTGCGGGGTCTGCCCCCAGATGGGCACCGAGATCCAGATCGGCCCCACCGGGCGCATGCTGCTCCCGCTGACCGTCACGTCCTCGGCCACGGTCTGACCGGCACCCGGGCGGGTGAGCGCGAGTCAGAGCCGGCGGAAGTCCGCCGCCACCACGGCGACGGGGCTCGCGCCGCTCGGCAGGGTGCCGACCCAGGCGGTGCCGGCCTGTGCGCCGCAGTTCGTCGTCCCCTGCGGCGACAGGCACGAGATGCTCAGGACCCGCGGGTCGTCGATCCGGAACGTCACGGGCGTGCCGGCCTCGAGCGACGAGCGCGCGGTGAGGGACGGGACGCCGACGAGCATCCGCTGCCGCGTCACGCTGCGGTCGAGGTGGACGACCGCGCCGGACAGCCGGTAACGGAGCACGACGGACGTCGCGCGGTCGCCGAGCGCGGGCCGGGCGAACCACCCGTCACCCTGCTGCTGGGCCCGGACCGGGATGCCGTCGAGCTCGACCTGGAGGTCCTCGACGAGGGGCCGGGCGGACGCGAGGCCGCCGCTCCACACCGACACGTCGGGCAGCGAGAACGTTACGACGTCCGCCGGCGAGGGGAGGACGAACCGCTCGAAGACGTCGATCCGTTGCAGGTCGCGGTCGATGGCGAACGTGACGTCCGTGCCGGCCGCGTCGATGCCCGGACCGGAGATCGGGATGCCCGGCGGGACGGTGACCGGACCGTTTCGCCAGGGCAGCGGGGCGGTGGTGACCTGCGGCGCCGGGGTCTGCGTCGTCGCGGCGGACGGCGACACCGGGACGGAGGGCGACGCCGCGGAGGCCGACGGGGACGCCCCCGCCACCGACGTGGACGCGCCGGTGGCGGGGGCGACGACGGTTGCTCCGCCGTCCCCGCGGGTCACGACGAACACTCCGACGACGGCCCCGACGACGAGCACCGCGAGGAGCGCGAGGAGCAGGCCCCGGCGCCGCCCGGACCGCTCGTCCGTCGGGGAGTCGGGCGGCCGCGGAGGAGCAGCTGTCGTGTCGTCGAGGGCCTGGCGCAGCGCGTCGAGCGCCTCCCGGAGCTCGTTCGTCTGCGCCTCCTTGTCCGCGAGCGAGCGCCGCAGCTCGGCCGTGCCCTGGGGCTCCGGCTGCGTCCGCTGCCCGCGGACCGCTGCCAGGGAGAGGCCGATGGACGGGGTGCGGGGGCCGGACGGGCGCGGCAAGCGGTTGCCGCGGCGACCCGACGGCGCGGGCTCGCCAGTTCCCCGCTCGGCCGACCGTCCCGGGCCGGGCCTGCCGTCCCGGCCGGGTCTCGTGCTCGTGGCGGCGGCCGAGGTGTCGTCCGTCGTGCTGCCGCCGTGGTTGCCTGCGGCGCCGTCGGCCGGGCCCTCGGCGGGGCTCTCGGCGGGGCTCTCGGCGGGGCTCTCGGCGGGGCTCTCGGCGGGATTGTGGACGGGGCTTGCGCCTGGGGTGGGCGGTCCGACGGCAACGTCACCGGTGCCGGTCCCGGCGTGCGCCGGGCCAGCAACGGTCTCGGCGGCGCCGGCGGCGCCGTCGCGATGTGCCATCGATCATCCTCCTGGCCGGCGATGACCTGGTGATCCCATGTTGATCATGGTTTGCGTCCCGCGTGCGGCTACCAGGTTAACCCCACGCGTGTCACGCACCGTGCGATACCCGCGATCGGCCGATGCGCGGTCGGGCGTTGTGATGACTCTGCGCGCGTATCCCGGATCCGGGGTCGGTGTTCCCCTAGGGTGTTGGTCACGATAGGCGACCGCGGTGGAGGCAGCATGGACGGCGGGTGGGGTCGACGGTTGCTCGCTGTCGTCGCCGTGTTCCTCGTGGCTGCGGGGGCCTTGACGGCGATCGCAACGTCGGCCCGCGCCGCGGAGCCGACCGGTGAGGTGTTCATCGTCCACGGCGTCGTCGGGGAGACCGTCGACGTCTACGTCGACGGCAAGAACGTGTGCCCGGACGCCGTGCCCAAGACCGTCGTCGGACCGCTGCAGCTCACGCCCGGTGTGCACACGCTGGAGATCAAGTCGCCGTCCGGCACCCTGCTGAGCACGAAGTTCACGGTCAAGGCCGGGACGAGCAGGGACATCGTCGTGCACCGCAAGGCGGACAGCTCGGGCACCGTGACTGCGACCGTCTTCCAGAACAACAAGAAGCCGATCGGCCCGGGCAAGGCCCGGCTCGTCGTGACCCACGTCGCCTCGGCGCCTCCTGCCGACATCATCGTCGACGGAAAGCCCCTGTTCCGTAACGTCGCCAACGGCGAGTCGCTGTGGGTCGACGTCCCGGCCAAGAACTACCGCGTCGCGGTCATCCCCACGACCGGCGGTGACCCGATCCTCGCCGCGGTGACGATCTCGCTGCCGGCGGGGAAGCTGACCCGGGTGTTCGCGATCGGCGACCCGAAGAACCAGACCATGGACGCCGTCGTCCAGACCCTCCGACTCCGCACCATCGGAGCGAAGCGCCCGACGAGCGTGCAGACCGGTGACGGCGGCCAGGCGGCCGCGCTCTTCGCTCCGGGCGGCCCGCTGTCCACGCCGGCCTCGATCGCCGTCGCCCTCGCCGGGCTCGTCCTCCTCGTCGGCTCCCGGGTCGGCGCCGGCCGGGCCACCGCGTCCGGTTCGGGGAGCCGGCACGCGAGGTGACCCGCGGCCTCCTGGCTGTCGGCGGCTACGGGCTGGTGATGGTCGCGGCCGGAGTGCTCGTCGTGGCCGGCCCCGGAGAACCGGCGGCGCAGGCCGGCCCTGCGGGGCGGCTGCTCACCGCGGCCCCCGTTGTCCCGCCGCGGGCGGCCGACACGCCGTCCGCGCCGACGAACGTGACCGTTCGGGATCCGGCCGCGCTCGAGGAGGCCGAGGTCGGCCGGGCGGAGGGGCTCCGTGACCCGTTCCGGCCCGACCGGCTCGTGCTCTGGGACGGCGACACCGCCCCGGTCGTCCCCGCCGACGTCCGCAGCGACGGGTCGCTCGTCGTTCCCGACGACCCCGGTGAGGTCGGCTGGTGGACCGGCGGCGCGCAGGCCGGTGACGCGTTCGGCCACGTCGTCATCGCCGGACACATCGACTCCGCCCGACTCGGGATCGGGATCCTCGCCGACCTCGTGACCGCGAAGAAGGGCCAACTCGTCACGCTCAGGGCGGGGGACCGGCGGCAGCGCTACCGGGTCGCCGGGCGGCGCGAGATCAAGAAGGCGGACCTCGCCGAGGACCCCTCGATCTTCGCGCAGGACGCCGCGCACCGGCTCGTCCTCATCACGTGCGGCGGCCGCTTCGATCCGGTGCGGCACCGCTACGACGACAACATCGTCGTCGAGGCGGTGCCGGTCTGACCTGGTGTGAGCCGGTCCCGGTTAGGCTGCACGGGTGGCCCGTGCACCGGACGGCCCGCCGCCACCCCCTGCGGTGCAGCGGCTGAGACTGCGGTTCGCCAAGCGCGGGCGGCTGCGCTTCACGAGCCACCGGGACTTCCAGCGGGCCCTGGAGCGCGCCGTCCGGCGGGCCGGCGTCCCGGTCGCCTACTCGGCCGGCTTCACGCCGCACCCCCGGATCTCCTACGCGGGCGCCGCGCCGACCGGGGCCGCGAGCGAGGCGGAGTACTTCGAGATCGCGTTGACCCGGCACGTCGACCCCGAGGTGCTGCGGGCCGCCCTCGACGATGCGCTCCCGGCCGGCCTCGACGTCGTCGAGGCCGTCGAGGCGTCCGGCGGCGCGCTCGCGGACCGGCTGCAGGCCTCCCGGTGGCTCGTCGAGCTGCCCGGCGTCACTCCGGACGCCGCTGCGGCGGCCGTCGAGAGCTTCCTCGCGGCCGGCCGGGTCGAG
The DNA here is from genome assembly GCA_963750565.1 of uncultured Actinomycetota bacterium. Taxonomy (GTDB): domain Bacteria; phylum Actinomycetota; class Actinomycetes; order Actinomycetales; family Kineosporiaceae; genus R-H-3. The sequence continues at coordinate 119,205 of CAVVRA010000010.1, forward strand.
GTCCAGCGGCTCACGAAGAACGGCACCCGGACCTTCGACGCCCGGGGCGCCGTCGTCCGCGCCACCCTCGCCGACACGCTGCCCGACGTGCTCGCGCGCACCGAGGCTCAAGTCGCCCCACCCTCTTGTGCGATAATCGACCTGGTCGTCCGGCACACCACACCTGCCGTCCGACCCGACGACGTCCTCGCCGCCCTCCGGTCGCAGGCCCACCTCGCGCCGCCGTCTCCACCTCGGATGACGCGGCTGGCGCAGGGGCCGCTCGACGAGGCGGACGGCACGGTGGCCGATCCTCTGACCGCCGACCGGGATGCCGTCGGCGCCTGACCCGAGCCGCGCCGCACTGCTGCCAGCGCGATCGACACGGCGCACGTGACGACTTCCGTCGCGCCGAGCCCGGTGCGACGACCGCGACAAGCGCCCTGTGCGGTGCCGAGGGGTGTGGCTCTGCACCCGGGGCCGACTGGAGCACACCCGTGACGCTCGACGACGAGCCCACCAGCACCAACACCACGAGCACCAACACCGACACCCCGGACGGCGGCTCCGCCGACACCGGGACACCCGTGACCGCCGCGCAATCGGACGAGCCCACCGCACCGGCACCCCGCACCCGCCGCCGGGCGGCGTCCCGGCCGGCCGGTCCGCCGCCGGCGGTCGAGGGCGCCGACACCGGTGCGCCGGCGGGCGCCGCCTCCGACGCCGAACCGGCGCCCGAGAAGCCCGTCCGCAAGCGCGCGTCGCGCAAGAAGGCCGTCGCGACCGTCGCGGACCCTGCGCTCGACGCCGTCGACACCCCGGCCGCGGCCGGTGAGTCGGGCGGAGCCGGCGTGCCCGGCGCCGAGGAGGCGCCGGCCGCGCCCGCGGCCCGGAAGCGGCGGCGCGCCCCGAAGCCGGACGCCGAGGCCGCCGTGACGGTCGACCCGGCCCACGCCGCGGACGGCCAGGCCGCGGACGACGCCGCCGCGGAAGCCGTCGCCGGGGCTGTCGGACAGACCCCGGCGGAGATCGCGGCGGGGCCGTCGATGGCCGCAACGGTCGAGGGCACCGAGGGCACGGCCGGCGGGACCGACGACGCGGCCGCCGCCGAGTCCGAGGGCGAAGACGCGTCGGCGACCCGCCCGGTCTTCGCGATGCCGCTGTTCACGTCGCCCGAGCCGGCCGCCCCGCGGCGCCGGGCTGCGTCCCGCCCGGCCGGGCCGCCGGTCGTCGAGGCCACGCCCGAGCCCGTCGAGCAGCCGGCCGCAGAGGCGGAGGAGGCGCCCGCACCGGCCCGCCGCACGCGGCGCTCCCGGAGCCGGACGCGGGTCGAGGAGCCCGTCGAGGCGGCCGAGCCGGTCGGGGCGCCGGCGGCCGTCGAGGACGCGGAGCAGGCCGAGAGCGGCGGAGCCGCCGAGGAGCAGGCCGACGAGGACGAGGACTCGGCCGACTCGGCCCGCCGGCGCCGGCGTCGCCGCGGCGGTCGGGGCCGGCGCGGCCGGGCCCGCGACGCCGAGGACGGCGAGGAGGCCGAGGACGACGAGGCGTCCGGCGAGGACGCCGAGGACGCCGACGACGGCGGGGACGCCGAGGGACAGGAGGGCGACGAGGAGGTCGCGACGGGCAGCCGCCGCCGCCGCCGGCGTCGCCGCCGCGGCTCGGTCGGCGCCGACACCGACGACGACGTCCCGCCGAACACCGTCGTCCGTGTCCGCGAGAGCCGCCGGTCGTCGTCGTCCGACGACGTGACGGGGCTGCGCGGCTCGACCCGGCTCGAGGCGAAGAAGCAGCGCCGCCGGGAGGGCCGGGAGGCCGGCAGGCGCCGTTCGACCATCTCCGAGGCGGAGTTCCTCGCCCGGCGGGAGAGCGTCGAGCGGGTCATGGTCGTCCGGGAGCGGGCGGGTCGAACCCAGATCGGCGTCCTGGAGGACAACGTCCTCGTCGAGCACTACGTCGCTCGGCGCACCCAGACGTCGATGGTCGGCAACGTCTACCTCGGCCGGGTGCAGAACGTCCTGCCGAGCATGGAGGCGGCCTTCGTCGACATCGGCAAGGGGCGCAACGCCGTCCTCTACGCGGGCGAGGTCAACTGGGACGCCGCCGGCCTGGAGGGCCAGCCGAAGCGGATCGAGCACGCCCTGAAGTCGGGCGAGTCGGTCCTCGTCCAGGTCACGAAGGACCCGATCGGTCACAAGGGCGCCCGGCTCACGAGCCAGGTGTCGCTGCCCGGCCGCTACCTCGTCTACGTCCCCGACGGGTCGATGACGGGCATCTCGCGCAAGCTCCCGGACGTCGAGCGCAACCGGCTCAAGAAGATCCTGCGCGAGGTCGTCCCGGACGACGCCGGCGTCATCGTCCGGACCGCCGCCGAGGGCGCCAGCGCCGAGGAGCTCGAGCGGGACGTCGCCAGGCTCCAGGCCCAGTGGGGCGACATCTCCCGCAAGGCCGGCGCGGTGAACGCCCCGGCGCTGCTCTACGGCGAGCCCGACCTCGCGATCCGGGTCGTGCGGGACATCTTCAACGAGGACTTCGCCAAGCTCGTCGTCAGCGGCGACGACGCGTGGGACACGCTGCAGGGCTACATTGGCCACGTCGCGCCGGACCTCGTGGAGCGGCTCGAGCGGGCCGACGCCGACCGGGACGTCTTCGCCGAGTACCGGATCGACGAGCAGCTCGCGAAGGCGCTGGACCGCAAGGTCTGGCTGCCGTCGGGCGGCTCGCTCGTCATCGACCGGACCGAGGCGATGACGGTCGTCGACGTCAACACCGGCAAGTTCACCGGCTCCGGGGGCAACCTCGAGGAGACGGTGACGAAGAACAACATCGAGGCCGCCGAGGAGATCGTCCGGCAGCTGCGGCTGCGGGACATCGGCGGGATCATCGTCGTCGACTTCATCGACATGGTGCTGGAGTCCAACCGGGAGCTCGTGCTCCGGCGGCTCCTGGAGTGCCTCGGCCGCGACCGCACGAAGCACCAGGTCGCCGAGGTCACGTCGCTCGGCCTCGTCCAGATGACCCGCAAGCGGGTCGGGCAGGGCCTGCTCGAGGTCTTCAGCGAGACGTGCGAGCACTGCGGCGGCCGCGGCATCGTCCTGCACGACGAGCCCGTCGAGAAGCGCCAGGACGGCGGTGGCCGGCGCCGGACCGGCACCGGCGGCAACAGCAACAACAGTGGCGGCAACAGCACCAACAGCGCCGGCAGCGGCGGCACCGGCGGCGGCGGCCAGAGTGCCGGGAGCAGCGGCCCGGGTGCCGGGAGCGCTGCCTCGGATGGCGGCTCCACGCCGTCCGAGGGCGGCGAGACGACCGGCCGGCGCGGCCGGCGCGGCCGGGGGAACCGGTCGGCGTCGAGCCCCGCGGGACCGCCCGGTGAGTCGTCGTCCGGCGCGGACACGCCGAGCGCCGCCGCGGGCAGTTGATCTCACGAGACCGCGCAGCAGACCTCGGCGCCGGGACACCGGGTGCCGGTTTGACCGGGCCACGGCCGCCTCCGTACCCTTGACCCTTGGTGCGCCATAGGGCGCGCCTCGTTGTGTACGCCCCCCGCACCGCCGCTGCCGAACCGCTCCGACCGGCGCGGACGCTGGCCGGCCGGGTGCGAACAGGGCGACCGACCAGACCGAGCAGGCAGGGAGTTCCACGTGTACGCGATCGTCCGCGCAGGCGGCCGTCAGGAGAAGGTGTCCGTCGGGGACGTTCTCGTCGTCGACAAGCTGTCCGGCACCGCCGGCTCCACGGTCGAGCTGCGGCCGCTGCTCCTCGTCGACGGCGACACCGTGACCAGCGCGGCCGACGCGCTCGCCTCGGTCAAGGTCACCGCCGAGATCGTCGAGGCCACCAAGGGCCCGAAGATCCGGATCCTCAAGTTCAAGAACAAGACCGGTTACCGCAAGCGTCAGGGCCACCGCCAGCAGCTGACCCGGATCAAGGTCACCGGCATCGAGAAGTGACGTCGACGTCGTCCGCCGCCGGCGCGGACGGCGACCCGGCGCCCGCTCGTCCAGCACCCCGCGGACCGCACCCCGCGAACCCTCGAAGGCAGGCAACGCTCATGGCACACAAGAAGGGCGCGAGCTCGACCCGGAACGGTCGTGACTCCAACGCTCAGCGGCTCGGCGTCAAGCGGTTCGGCGGCCAGGTCGTCAGCGCCGGCGAGATCATCGTCCGCCAGCGCGGCACCCACTTCCACCCCGGCGACAACGTCGGCCGAGGTGGCGACGACACCCTGTTCGCCCTCGCGGCGGGCGCGGTGGAGTTCGGCACGAAGCGCGGCCGCAGGGTCGTGAACGTCGTCCCGGCCGGCGAGTGACCCTCGCCCACCGGAGCACCGACACGAGCGCGTAGCGCTCGCACCACGTCGCCAAGGGCGGGCCGGTCACCGGCCCGCCCTTCGCGCATCCGGGCCGGTCTCCGGACCGCCGACACCACTCGAGCACCACCTAGCTACCGCCGAGCGCTACCGGAGCACCACCGAGCACCGAGGAAGTCGAGGTCCGCCGTGACGACGTTCGTCGACCGCGTCGCGCTCCACGTCGCGGGCGGCGACGGCGGCCACGGCTGCGCGTCGGTCCACCGCGAGAAGTTCAAGCCGCTCGGCGGCCCGGACGGCGGCAACGGCGGCGACGGCGGCGACGTCGTCCTCGTCGTCGACCCGCAGCGTGACGACGCTGCTGGAGTACCACCACCACCCGCACCGCCGCGCGACGTCAACGGCAAGGCCGGGCAGGGCGGCAACCGCAACGGGGCCGACGGGCGCCGACCTCGTCCTGCCGGTGCCCGACGGGCACCGTCGTCAAGACGCCGTCCGGCGAGGTGCTCGCCGACCTCGTCGGCGCCGGCACGCGCGTCGTCGTCGCGGCCGGCGGCCGCGGCGGGCTCGGCAACGCCGCGCTCGCCTCGCACGCGGCGCAAGGCGCCCGGCTTCGCGCTGCTCGGCGAGCCGGGCGGGAGCGGCGACGTCGTCCTCGAGCTCAAGACGGTCGCCGACGTCGCGCTCGTCGGCTACCCGAGCGCCGGCAAGTCCAGCCTCGTCGCGGCGCATGTCCGCCGCGCGGCCGAAGATCGCCGACTACCCGTTCACGACGCTCGTGCCGAACCTCGGCGTCGTCGCAGGCGGGCGACGTCCGGTTCACCGTCGCCGACGTCCCCGGGCTCATCCCCGGCGCGAGCGAGGGCAAGGGCCTCGGGCTGGAGTTCCTCCGGCACGTCGAGCGCTGCTCCGCGCTCGTCCACGTCGCTCGACTGCGCGACGCTCGAGCCGGGCCGCGACCCGCTCAGCGACCTCGACGTCATCGAGGCCGAGCTCGCGGCGTACGCGGTCGACGAGGGGATGGCGCCGCTCCTCGAGCGGCCGCGGATCGTCGTCCTGCAACAAGGTCGACGTCCCCGAGGCCCGCGAGCTCGCCGAGCTCGTGACGCCCGATCTCGAGGCCCGCGGGCTCGCCGCGTCTTCGTGTCGTCGGCGAGCCACGAGGGGCTGCGGGAGCTGTCGTTCGCGATGGCCCGGATCGTCGCCAAGGCCCGCGCGGAGGCGGCCGGACGCAGGCCGTGCCGCGGATCGTCGTCCGGCCCGAGGCCGTCGACGACAGCGGGTTCACGCTGCGTCCCGAGCGGACGCCGGAGGGTCTGCGTTACCGGGTCCGCGGCGAGAAGCCGGAGCGCTGGGTCCGGCAGACCGACTTCAGCAACGACGAGGCCGTCGGCTACCTCGCCGACCGGCTCGCCCGGCTCGGCGTCGAGGACGAGCTGTTCGCGCGTCGGCGCCGTCGCCGGCGCCGAGGTCGTCATCGGCGACGACGACAGCGGCGTCGTCTTCGACTGGGAGCCGACGCTGGCCGCCGGGCCCGGAGTGGTCTCCGCGCCGCGCGGCGACGACATCCGGCTCGAGGAGGGCGCCCGGCCGAGCCGCGCGGAGCGGCGCGAGCGCTACGAGGACCGGCGGGTCGCCCGGCGGGAGGCCCGCGAGGAGCTCGCCGACGAGCGCCGCGCAGGGATGTGGACGGACCCGGAGGCCGACGGCCGGCGGTCGAGGAAGGCGCCCGGTGAGCAGCCGGACGCACAGCACGGACAGCCACACCACCGCGAGCCATGGGCGCACGCCGATCCGGCGCGACCACATCACGACCGCGCAGCGGGTCGTCGTCAAGGTCGGCTCGTCGTCGCTGACGACCCGCGAAGGCGGCCTCGACGCCGCCCGGCTGGACGCGCTCGTCGACGCAGCTCGCGGCGCGCCGGCTCGCCGGCCGGCGAGGTCGTCCTCGTCTCGTCCGGCGCCATCGCGGCCGGGCTGGCCCCGCTCGGGCTGCCCCGCCGTCCGCGCGACCTCGCGACGCAGCAGGCCGCGGCGTCCGTCGGGCCAGGGGCTGCTCCTCGCCGAGTACACCCGCGCGTTCGCCCGCCACGGCCTCACCGTCGGCCAGGTGCTGCTCACGGCGGACGACGTCATCCGGCGCGGGCACTACGTCAACGCCCAACGCACGTTCTCCCGGCTGCTCGAGCTCGGCGTCGTCCCGATCGTCAACGAGAACGACACCGTCGCCACCCACGAGATCCGCTTCGGCGACAACGACCGGCTCGCGGCGCTCGTCGCCCACCTCGTGCACGCCGACGCGCTCGTGCTCCTGTCGGACGTCGAGGCGCTCCTCGACGGGCCGCCGTCGAGGCCCGGCGTGCAACGGGTCCCCGTCGTCCGCGGGCCGCGCGAGCTCGACGGCATCGAGCTCGGCGCGACGGGCACCGCCGGGATCGGTCTCGGCGGCATGGCGACGAAGGTCGACGCCGCCGGCATCGCCGTCGCCGCCGGGGATCCCGATCGCTGCTCACGTCGGCCGCGAACGCCGGCGCCGCCCTCGCCGGCGAGGACGTCGGGACGTGGTTCGAGTCCACCGGCCGCCGCACGGCGAGCCGACTGCTCTGGCTCGCCCACGCCGCCCGACGCCACGGGCGCGCTCGCTGCTCGACGCCGGCGCGGTCGCGGCGGTCGTCGAGCGCCGCAGCGTCGCTGCTGCCCGCCGGGATCATCGCCGTCGAGGGCGACGTTCGCCGCCGGGGATCCGGTCGACCTCAGGCGACCCGACCGGCCGGGTCGTCGCCCGCGGCCTCGTGAACTTCGACGCCGCCGAGCTGCCCGCCCTGCTCGGCCGGTCCACCCGGGACCTGGCCCGCGAGCTCGGTGCCGAGTACGAGCGCGAGGTCGTCCACCGCGACGACCTCGTCCTCGTCCGCGACCGTCGGCGCTGACCACCGGACGCGAGGAGCGTTCGCGGGACCGCCTCGCGACACCGTCCGGGGGTGTGCCCGAGCCGCCCGGGCAGGTCCGGCGGCAGGCGGCGGCCGTCACGCTCCGCGCAGGGCGGCTGCGACTCTGGCGCGACCCGGTGCACCGTCCGGGTCGGCGCTACTGCCGTTCGGGTCAATCCGGCCGCCGGCCGGGAAACGTGTCCCAAAGACGTGACGCGAGGGGTCCCGGCCTGGTGGACTGATGGGTGTGACGACGGATGACGACGACCTCGCGACGCTGACGCCGCTGCGGGGAATCGACCTCGCGGAGATCCGCCGCCGCAAGGCGCACCGGGCCCAGGAGCCCGCCCTCTGGTTCGTCACGATCACCGTGAGTGGCAAGCGGATGGACGCCGAGGAGGTGCGCAAGAGCCTCGAGCGGTTCGGCGAGCAGCAGCCCTTCCTCGTCTCGGCGAGCTACGCGAGCAGCCGGGCCGAGGTGAAGTACTGGGACGAGTCGGTCGACGTCGAGGGCGCCGTCGCCCAGGCGCTGAGGTTGTGGCGCGACCATGAGTCGTCCGCCGGCTTGCCCCCGTGGACCGTGGTCGGCCTCGAGGTCGTCGACCGCGACACCGCCCGCCGGCGCTGGGACACCGACATCAACCTCACGATCGTCGGCCTCGGCGAGATCCGCCCCATGGAGGGTGTCGACCACTGAGTGAGGTCTCCGGCGTCGCCCGCACGACGCCCGACTAGGCTGGCCCGCATGACGATCGCCGAGGTGGAGCACACCCACGAGCACGGCCACGAGGCACCCGGGCACGCGGCGCACACCGCCGGTGGGCAGCCCCCCGAGCCGGCGGCGGACGACGTCCGCGGGCAGGTCCGTACGGTGTGCTCCCGCGCCCGCGAGGCCGCCCGGGCCCTCGCCACGGCTCCGCGGACGGTCAAGGACGCCGCGCTCACCGCGATCGCCGACGACCTCGTCGCCGCGACGGAGGCCGTCGTCGCCGCGAACGCCCGCGACATGGAGCGGGGCCGGCGGAAGGGCATGGTCACAGGGCTGCTCGACCGGTTGCGGCTCGACGCCGCCCGGGTCGCGGCGATCGCCGACGCGGTGCGCGACGTCGTCCGACTGCCGGACCCCGTCGGCGAGGTGGTCCGCGGCTCCACGTTGCCGAACGGGCTGCGGCTGCGGCAGGTCCGGGTGCCGATGGGCGTCATCGGCATGGTCTACGAGGCCCGGCCGAACGTCACCGTGGACGCAGCGGTCCTCGCGCTCAAGGCCGGCAACGCCGCGGTCCTGCGGGGCGGGTCGGCCGCCGAGGCGAGCAACACTGTGCTCGTCGACGTCATTCGCGGGGCCCTGGAGCGCACCGGGCTGCCCCCCGACGCCGTGACCTCGATCGACGCGTGGGGCCGGGAGGGCGTCGTCCACCTCATGCAGGCTCGCGGGCTCGTCGACCTGCTCGTCCCGCGGGGCGGCGCCGGGCTCATCCGGACGGTCGTCGAGAACAGCACCGTGCCGGTCATCGAGACCGGCACCGGCAACTGCCACGTCTACGTCGACGCCTCCGCCGACCTCCCGCAGGCGCTCGCGATCACGATGAACTCCAAGACCCGCCGGGTCGGGGTCTGCAACGCCGCCGAGACCCTCCTCGTCCACAGCGACGCCGCCGCCGACTTCCTGCCGATGGTGCTCACCGCGCTCGACGAGGCGGGCGTGCGGCTCCACGTCGACGAGCGGACGGCGTCCGTGGCCGCCGACCTCGGGATCGACGTGCTGCCCGCCGGCGACGTGGACTGGGGCGAGGAGTACCTCTCGATGGACCTCGCCGTCGGTGTCGTCGACTCCCTGGACGCGGCGATCGAGCACATCCGCCGGTGGTCCAGCGGCCACACGGAAGCGATCTGCACGACGGACCTGCGCGCCGCGGACCGCTTCACCGCCGAGGTGGACTCGGCGGTCGTCGCCGTCAACGCGTCGACGGCGTTCACCGACGGCGCGCAGTTCGGCCTCGGCGCGGAGGTCGGCATCTCGACCCAGAAGCTCCACGCCCGGGGCCCGATGGGCCTGGCGGAGCTCACGTCGTCCACGTGGGTCGTGACCGGCGACGGCCACACCCGGCCGTAAGGGGACCACGTGGAGGGGACCGAGGTCCGCAAGCTCACCGAGCTCGAGGACAGGCACTGGTGGTACCGCGAGCGCCGCCGGCTGCTCGACCGGGCCGTCGACGCGATCGTCCCCGGCGACGCCCTCGACATCGGCGCGGCCGGCGGCGGCAACACCCGAGTGCTGCTGCGCCGGGGCTGGCGGGCGGCCGCCCTCGAGTACGGCGCCGAGGGCGCCGAGGTGTGCCACGAGCGCGGCATCACCGTCCTCCGCGGGGACGCCACCCGGCTGCCCCTCGCGCCGTTGAGCCTCGACCTCGTGGTCGCGTTCGACGTCCTCGAGCACCTCGACGACGACAAGGCCGCGGCGACCGGGGTCTACGACGCGCTCCGGCCCGGGGGCACGTTCCTCGTCGCCGTCCCCTGCGACCCGAAGCTGTGGTCCGCCCACGACGTCGCCGTCGGGCACGTCCGGCGCTACACCCGGCCCGAGCTCGTCGATCTGCTCACCGGCGCGGGCTTCGCGATCGACGACGTGCGGTCGTGGATGGTCCTGCTCCGGCCGGCCGTCGCGCTGCGGCGCCGCTCGTCGTCCGGCAGCGACCTCGACGACCCGCCCGGGTGGATGAACGCGACGCTCGGTGCGGTCGTCGCCCTCGAGCGCGTGCTGCCCGTCAGGGGGTTGCCCGGCGTCTCGCTCCTGGTCACCGCGCGCCGGCCGGCCCGGGTGAGCGGCCGGGCGAGCCGCTGACGGACGACACGGGGTGACTGTGGCGTTCGTCCTCGCCGCCCTGCGGCCGTACGCCGCGGAGCACGCGTCCGCTCCGGTCCCCACCTGATCCTCAGCCGGCCCTCACCCGCGGCGGCGCCGGCACTGCTGTACTGGCGGCATGACGAACGACCTGCTGACCCTCGAGCCGGACGCCGTCCTCCTCACCGACGGCGGTCTGGAGACCGTCCTCGTCTTCCACGACGGGATGGACCTCCCCGCGTTCGCCGCCTTCCCGCTCCTCGACACCGAGGACGGCCGGGATCGGCTGCGGCGCTACTTCCGCGAGTTCATGGCCGTCGCCGCCGCGGCGGGTACGGGCTTCGTCGTCGAGACGCCGACCTGGCGGGCGAACCCGGAGTGGGGCGCCTCGCTCGGCCGGACGCCGGACGACCTGCGGTACGTCGCCGACGCCGCAGTCGCGCTCGGGCACGGGCTGCGCGACACGTGGACGGGCACCGGCCCGGTCCTCGTGAGCGGCTGCGTTGGGCCCCGCGGCGACGGCTACGTGCCGGGCCGCACCATGTCGGCCCCGGAGGCCGCGGCGTACCACCGCACCCAGGTGGGGGACCTCGCCGCCGCGGGGGCCGACCTCGTCTCGGCGCTGACCCTGTCCTACGTCGACGAGGCGGTCGGGTTCGCCTCGGCCGCCGCCGAGCACCGTATCCCCTCCATCGTCGGGTTCACCGTCGAGACCGACGGGCGGCTGCCGTGCGGGACGCCGCTCGGCGAGGCGATCGAGCAGGTCGACGCCGCGACGGGACGGTCCCCGGCGTGGTTCATGGTGAACTGCGCCCACCCCGACCACGTGCTGCCGGCGCTGCCGGAGGAGCCTGCGCCGTGGCTGTCCCGGGTCGGCGCCTACCGGCCGAACGCCTCGCGGATGTCGCACGCCGAGCTCGACGTCGCCGACGAGCTGGACGCCGGCGACCCGGACGACCTCGCCGTCGGCGTGGTGGCAGTCGCCCGTCGGCTGCCCGCGCTGCGCGTCGTCGGCGGGTGCTGCGGCACCGACGTCCGCCACGTCGCGGCGATCGCTGCGGTCGGTGCGACCGTCCGCTGACCCGCCGACGCTCAGCGGCCCCTGCGGCTGGGCGTCGGCGGGTCGTCGGCGATCGCGAGGCCGGCGGCCGGCGGGCGTGGCTCGTCCAGGCTGTCGTGCGCGACGTAGTACGCGGGCCTGCCCTGCATCTGGGTGTAGAGCCGCCCGACGTACTCGCCGAGCATCCCGAGGCACAGCAGCTGGACCGCACCGACGCCGGCGACGACGACGGCGATCGACGTCCAGCCCGGGATCACGTGCCCGGACAGGTATGCGACGACGGCGGTGGCGAGGAACAGAACGGTGATCAGCGCACCGCCGAGACCGAACCACGTCGCGAGCCGCAGCGGGGCGACGCTGAACCCGGTGAGGCTGTCGACGGACAGCCGGATCATCCGGGACAGCGGGTACTTCGTCCGGCCCGCGGCCCGCTCCTGGCGCTTGTACCCGACCCGGGCGTCCGGGAAGCCGAGCGCCGGGACGACGAGGCGCAGCACCCGGTTGTGCTCGGGCAGGCAGTTCACGGCGTCGACCGTGGCCCGGCTCATCAGCCGGAAGTCGCCTGCGTCCGCCGGCACGTGCCCGCCGAGCAGGCGGCGCATGAGCCGGTAGTACGTCCGGGCGGTGACTCGCTTGAACGTGCTGTCGGTGCTGCGGTCGTCCCGGACGCCGTACACGACGTCGGCACGCGCGTCGCGGGCCGTGGCGAGCATCGTCGGTAGGACCTCCGGCGGGTCCTGGAGGTCCGCGTCCAGGGTGGCGACCCAGGCCCCGCGGGCCCGCGCGAGCCCCGCGGAGAGCGCCGCCTGGTGCCCGGAGTTCGTACGGAGCCGGACGACCCGCAGCTGCGGCCAGCCGCGCCGCTCCCGTTCAAGGATCGCCGGCGAGAGGTCGGTCGACCCGTCGTCGACGCAGAGCACCTCGTACGGCTCACCGAGCCCGTCGAGGACGGGGCGGAGCCGTTGTGCGAGGAGCGGCAGCACCTCCTCCTCGTTGTAGACCGGGACGACGACGGTGAGGACGGGCGTGCGGAACGAGTCGGGAACCTCCGGCGAGTCGGGCGCGACGGGGCGGACGGCGGCGTCCGGCGCCGACGTGATGTCGGGCCCGGACGGGACGGCGGTCACGACCTGGGGACCTTCCTGTGCCAGACTTCGGGTGTTCGAGCAGCCAGCCTAACCGGCGCCCCTGACGCTCCGGGCGGGCTCGCCAGACACTCGCCAGACAGGAGAGCGCGACACCATGGCGATCATCAATGTCGTGGCCACGGCCGTCCAGGAGGGGGAGACGCTGCGCGAGCTGCCGGTCCCGCCGGCGGCGATCGGCCTCCTCACCATCGCGTTCTTCGGGCTCCTGCTCCTCGTGACGTACGCCTTCCGCAGCGTGGGCACCCGGCACTGACGTCGCCGAGCGACCGCCCGAGCGACCGATGATGACGTCCGTGCGACGCCTCGGGGTGATGGGCGGCACGTTCGACCCGATCCACCACGGCCACCTCGTCGCGGCGAGCGAGGTCCAGTCGGCGTTCGAGCTCGACGAGGTCGTGTTCGTCCCGACGGGCCGGCCATGGCAGAAGTCCGCCCGGGACGTCGCACCCGCCGAGCACCGTTACCTCATGACGGTCGTGGCGACGGCATCGAACCCCCGGTTCACGGTGAGCCGGGTCGACATCGACCGCACCGGGCCGACGTACACGATCGACACCCTGCGGGACCTGCACGCGCAACGCCTCGGCGTCGAGCTGTTCTTCATCACCGGCGCCGACGCGCTCGCCCAGATCCTCTCCTGGAAGGACAGCGACGAGATCTTCGACCTCGCGCACTTCATCGGCGTGACCCGGCCCGGGCACACGCTCGACGACGCCGGGCTGCCCTCGGACCGCGTCAGTCTCATGGAGGTGCCGGCCATGTCGATCTCCTCGACGGACTGTCGTGCCCGGGTGTCGAAGGGCGAGCCGGTCTGGTACCTCGTGCCGGACGGCGTGGTGCAGTACATCGGCAAGTACGGGCTCTACCGCCAGGACTCCGGGCGCTGACGTGCCGGAGGAACGGATGGCAGGCGGTTCCGGACGGCCGGCCGCGCGTGGCGGGGCCGGTCTCGACGCCGAGCGCGCCTACGTCGAGGCGCTCGAGGCGTCGTGGTTCGGCGACGTCTGGGTCGACGACCTCGTGACCGGTCCCGGCGGACCCGGCGGCCCCGTCGGAGGCCACGTCGTCGGCCCCGTCGTCGGACCCGTCGTCGGCCTCGAGGTGCGCCACGAGCCGACGGTGCCCACGCCCCGGCCGCCGCAGCCGCCGGACGTGCCGACGCCGCCCATGACCAGGCGGGAGCGCCGGCTCGTCGAGCGGCGTCTTCTGGAGCGCCGCGGGGTCGAGCCGGACGGCGGCTACGACGGCCCCGACCGGCGCGTCGGTGAGCGACGCACCGGTGAGCGCCGTGCTGCGCTCGCCGCCGAGCGCGCCCGGGCGGCCGCGGTACCGGTCGCCCCGCCCGCGCCGGACCCGACCGCGGTCCCGGGCCAAGTCTCTGCTCAGCTGGCGGTGGCGCCCCGGTCGCAGCCGGTGGCGCACCGGTCGCAGCCGGCGCAGCGCGTCGTGCCGCCGACACGGCCTGCCCGCCGCGTCCGGCGCGCCGCGCCCGCACCGCGGCGGGCCCGCCGCGGGCACCGTGCACGCTTCCCGCAGCGGGTGGTCGCGCTCGTGCCGTCGTGGCTCGACGTCGTGCGGCTCTCGCGCCCGGTGCGCACCGCAGCGCGTACCGCCGTCCGTCCCGACGCCGTCCGGCTCGACGCCGTCCGGCTCGACGCCGTCCGGCTCGACGCCGTCCGGCTCGACGCCGTCCGGCGTACCGCGACGGGGTCACGTCCCGACCGGCTCCTCGCCGTCCTCGCCGTCCTCGCCGTCGTAGCCGGGGTCGTCGCGGCCGCGACGGCGGTCGCCGTCGGGATCGTCTGGACCGTGTCCGGAGGCGAGGAGCAGAACGACGCAGCCGCCGTGCCGGTGAGAGCCTCCAGCCTGCTCGTCGGGGTCGGCACCGCCGACGGGCTGACCGCCGGCGCCGTCCTCGCCAGCGACGCAGGCACCGCGATGAGCCTGCTCCTGCCCGGCGACGTCATGGTCGACGACGGCCTCGAGCCGCGCACTCTGCTCGGGACACCCGCCGGCACGAGGGCACCGGCCGCCCTCGGTGCCGCCACCTCGGGCCGGCCCCCGACCGTCGGCGCCGCCCGGGCCGCGGCGGACGAGGTGGGGGACGCCCTCGGCGTGCGGCTCGACGGCGCCTGGATCCTCACCCCCGCCGGGCTGGCCGGCCTCGTCGACGCCGCGGGCGGCGTCCGGGTCGACGTGGATACCGCCGTCAGCGTCGGTGGCGCGAGGGTGCCGGCCGGCCCGGCCCGGCTGACCGGGGAGCAGGCCGCGGCGTACGCGACGTGGATCGGCCCCCGCGAGCAGGCCGAGGCCCGGCTGTCCCGGTTCCATGCCGTGCTCGCGGCGGTCGTCGTCGCTCTGCCGGCGTCCCGCGAACGGCTCGTGGGTGCTCTGGCCGCGCTCGAACCCGAGACCGTCGGGACCGCGTCCCGCACCCGGGTCGCGGAGCTGCTTCTCGCCGTCCGGGACGACTCCGCCGCCGCGCCGCTGCCCGGCACGATCGTGCCGCTGCGTCAGGTGACCTCCGGCGGCGTGGAGATCGGCCGGGCCCTCGACCCTGACGCCGCCGAGGCCCTCGTCGGGCGGCTCCTCCCGCACGCCGTCGCGCCGGCCCCGGCCCCGATCGAGGTCCGGCTCGTCGACGGCGTCGGCCTCGACGGGCTCACCGACGCGGCCGTCGTCCGGCTGCGCGGCGCCGGGCTCGGTGCTTCCGTCAGCGCTGCGACGGCGTCCGGCGTGGCCGCCCCGAGCGGCGCGAGCGGACCGACCGCGGACGCTGTCGCACGGTCACCGGGCGCGGCCGCCACGACGGTCCCGGCCTCCGTCGAGCGAACGACGGTCACCGTCCCCGGCACCGGCGACGAGGCCCGCCGGACCGCCGACCGGGTCGTCGGGGCGCTCCGGGTCCCGGCGGAGGCCGTGCGGCTCGGGGGGCCGACCGGCGCCGCCGACGTGCTCGTCGTCCTCGGCCGGGACTTCGCGGACGACGTCACGCTGCACGGCGTGTAGGCGCGGCGCCCTCCGGGCGCCGTCGAGCACGGCCGTGAGAGGCTGGGCGGGACGTCGTCGACGAAGGGTTGCTCACCGTGACCGCCTCCGACCGGGCGATCCTGCTCGCGCAGGCCGCCGCGATCGCGGCCGCCGACAAGCTCGCGACGGACGTCCTGGCCCTCGACGTGAGCGACCAGCTCGTCATCACCGACGTCTTCCTCCTCGCCGCGGCGCCGAACGACCGGCAGGTCCGGGCGATCGTCGACGCCGTCGAGGAGAAGCTCCTGAGGCTCGGGGCCAAGCCGCTGCGGCGCGAGGGCGAGCGCGAGGGTCGCTGGGTGCTCCTCGACTTCGGCGACCTCGTCGTCCACGTCCAGCACGCCGAGGAGCGCGAGTACTACGCGCTCGAGCGGCTCTGGCGGGACTGCCCGGCGATCGAGCTGCCGCCGGAGGCGCGTGGGCAGGCCACGGCCGGCGCTGCGCAGTGAGAGCCGTGCGGTGAACCCGCCGCTGCGCGGCGTCCGCGTGCTGCTGTGGCGGCACGGCCGGACGGCGTTCAACGACGGGAAGCGGTGGCAGGGCCAGCTCGACGTCGAGCTCGACGACGAGGGCCGCGGGCAGGCCGCCCGGGCGGCCGACGTGCTCGCCCGGCGCCTCGAAGGCCCGGTCCGGCTCGTGACGTCCGACCTGCGGCGCGCCATCGAGACCGCCGCCGCGCTCACCGCGCTCATCGGCGTGGAACCCTTGCCGGACAAGCGGTTGCGCGAGATCGACGCCGGCGACTGGGAGGGCCTGACCCGGGACGAGATCCGTGCGGCCGGGATGGGTGCCGACCTCGACGCGTGGGCCCGCGGCGAGGACGTCAGGATCGGCCGCACCGGGGAGTGCCGCAGCGAGGTCGGCCTGCGCGGGGCAGCTGCCATCGCCGAGCACGTGGCGGCGACGCTCGAGGGCGGGACCCTCGTCGTCGCCGCCCACGGCGGCCTGCTCCGCGGCTCGATCCTTGCCCTGCTCGGCCTCGACCCCGCGCAGTGGAACACGTTCGGGGCGCTCGGCAACTGCCACTGGGCCGAGCTCCACGCAGGCGCCCGCCGGGTTCCCCCCCACCCGGACGTGCCCCCCGACCCCAGCGGCGTGCTGCCGGTCTGGCGACTCCTCGCGTACAACCTCTCCGCGCCCGCGGCCGGCTGACGCACAGGCTGACGGGTGGCCCGCCGTACGGGACCGGGTGTCGTGGACCTCGGCTCGTGGCGGGACGCCCCTGTGACGCGCGGAGCGAACCGATTTGGAGTCCCGACCCTCGGCTGGGTTAGACTCGCGGAGCCCTCACGGAGTTCGTCGTGTGCGGCGACGGGGCTGTAGCGCAGTTGGTAGCGCACCTCCATGGCATGGAGGGGGTCAGGGGTTCGAATCCCCTCAGCTCCACCGAGGATCTAAGAGCAAGTTTGCAGGTCAGAGCCATTATCTCGTGGGAGACGATCTCTGGGCCTTGATCGAATGGTCCAGGAATGGTCCAGCGAAGGCTCCGATCGGGTGGAGTGTTGCCTGGTGCCGTCATGTGCATGGGCATGTCGCGCGAGCAGCCTCGATGGCTTCCTGGACTCGACGTTGCGATCCGGGCTACCGTGCCTACCCGGCGCGCGAAGGCTGGCACTAGCTATGAGCGGCCGTGCTTTGCGGTGGGGTGAGTCAACGTCCGGCGACGTACAACGCTGACCTCCTATAGTCACGAAGCGTGGCCGAACGTGATGCGGAGACCGCCGAAAGGGTCGAGGGGTCCCGTTCGGGCCTGAACGTCGCCCCGGGGTCGGTCGTGGTGGTGCGCGACGAGGAGTGGTTGGTCACCGCGACCGAGCACACGCGCGACGGCGTGCTGGTGACGGTCCAGGGTCTGTCCGAGTTGGTTCGGGAGACGACCGCGATGTTCTACGAGCGGTACGACGACATCGAGGTCTATGACCCGGCTGAGGCGTCGATCGAGCCTGACCCTTCACCTGGTTACCGGCGGGATCAGGCACAGGCCTACGGTCAGCTCGCGGTTGATATAGCAGCAGGGCTGGAACGCCACGTCGAATTTCCCGATGTGCAAATCCCACGGATTCCCGTTGATGTCGATGACATCGAAGACGACGGACCCGAGCGTGCAGCCGGTCTAGTTCGGGAAAGATGGGAACTCGGAGCCGGGCCAGCTAGCTAGTCATGCACGTGGACGCCGAACCGGGTGGGCGCACTATCGAAGAACAGGCCCATCGCTTCGCCGCCGAGCTGCTCATGCCGGCCGAGCAGATAGAGCGTCGTGGTGGTCATGGTGGCTCCTGCAGCTGGTGGAGCCCTGTGGGGGCGGGGGCTCTCACGTAAGGAGACATCGAGGGCCCTGCCCGACCTCTCGTTTGTCACGGGGCCCCCCTGTGACAAACAGTTCGTCACAGGGGCCCCCGTGACGGTTAAGGGGGGCAGCGCAGCGGGCGAGGCCGGGCTGCACCTGGGCTGCACCGGCCCGCGAACGGCGCCGGCCCCCTTGATCACGCAATTTGTGGCGCTTCATCCGAACTGGATGATGCCCGGGTGCCCATGCCGGGATTTGCTGGCAGGACACCCCTCGTCGCGCAGGGGGCGGCCCGGCGCACCCACCAGCCGGCCGATGTAGGCACCACGCTGAGGGGCCCACCACATGACGCAGACCGACACCCGGGCCCCGGCGCCCGCCGACGTGTTCGTCGCCTTCGGCATCACCGGCGACCTCGCCAAGGTGATGACGTTCGCCTCGCTGTACCGCCTGGAGCGGCGGGGGCTGCTGAACTGCCCGATCGTGGGCGTCGCCGTCGACGAGTGGACCGTCGACCACCTTCGCGAGCACGCCCGGGCATGCATCGAGGGCACGGGGGAGCGGATCGACGAGGCGGTCTTCGACCGGTTCGCGAAGCGGCTGTCCTACGTCCAGGGCGACTTCGGCGACGAGAGTACCTACGCCCGGGTCGCCAAGGAGATCCAGGGCGCCCGGACCCCGGTGTTCTACCTGGAGATCCCGCCGTTCCTGTTCAGCACCGTGATCAAGGGGCTGCACGCCGCAGGGCTGACCGAGCACGCCCGGGTGGTGGTGGAGAAGCCGTTCGGCCACGACCTGGCCTCCGCCCGCGCCCTCGCCGAGGAGATCCACGAGGTGCTCGACGAGTCCCAGCTGTACCGGATCGACCACTTCCTCGGGAAGATGGGACTGGCGGAGATCCTCTACCTGCGGTTCGCGAACACGATGTTCGAGGCGGTCTGCAACCGCCTCTACGTCGAGTGCGTGCAGATCACGATGGCCGAGAGCTTCGGCGTGGAGGACCGCGGCCACTTCTACGACCCGGTCGGGGCCCTTCGGGACGTGGTCGTCAACCATCTGATGCAGGTGGTCGCGGCGACGGCGATGGAACCCCCGGCCGGCGGCGACCCGGAGACGCTGAAGACGGCCATGAACTCCATGTTCCGGGCCATGGCGGACGCCGACCCGGCGCGCTATGTGCGCGGACAGTACGAGGGCTACCTCCAGGTCGCAGGCGTGGCACCGGATTCCTCCACCGAGACCTACGCGGCGATGCGCCTGGACATCGACAACTGGCGCTGGGCCGGCGTCCCGTTCTTCATCCGCACCGGCAAGCTCCTGCCGATCACCCAGACCGAGGTGCGGCTCATTTTCCGCCGGCCGCCGCGTCTGGGATTCCGGGTCTACGAACACCGGCGGCCCGAGCCGGACCAGCTCGTGGTCAAGCTCGACCCGACGACCGGGATCAGGCTGCTGATGGAGGCGCAGGGCGCGGAGGCCGAGCCGCGGCAGGTCCACCTCGACATGGAGTTCGCCGAGGAGGGCGGTGAGGGCGCCTCCCCTTACGAGGTCCTGCTGCGCGCCGCGATGGAGGGGAAGAGCCTCCGGTTCACCCGCCAGGACAACGTCGAGGAGACCTGGCGCGTGCTGCAGCCGTTCCTGGATGCGCCGCCACCGGTGCACAGCTATGCGCAGGGGACTTGGGGGCCGGCGGCCGCCAACGACCTGGTCGCCGAGTACGGCGGCTGGCACGGGCCCTGGAT
Organism: uncultured Actinomycetota bacterium; assembly: GCA_963750565.1. Classification (GTDB taxonomy): domain Bacteria; phylum Actinomycetota; class Actinomycetes; order Actinomycetales; family Kineosporiaceae; genus R-H-3. Next base: position 138,532 of record CAVVRA010000010.1, read on the forward strand.
CGCATGATGGCCGAGGCGAAGACGAGAGGCCGCTCCGGCGCCGGCGCGGGCGCCACGGCATCGGCGGGCGGGCGGGTGCCGGGCGCGCAAAGCGCGGCGGCACCCTCGCCCTTCCCCCCGATCGCCGACTACGGGTTCCTCTCCGACTGCCAACGGACGGGGCGGTCGACTGGCTGTGCGTGCCGTGCTTCGACGCGCCCAGCGTCTTCGGCACGCTGCCGGAGACTCCCGGAGGGGAGCGCAACTGGGACTACCGCTACACCTGGATGCGCGACACCACCTTCACGCTGCAGGCGCTGCACTGGCTCAACCTGGACTGGGAGGCCGACGAGTTCATGCAGTTCGGCGCCGACCTGGAGCCGAACTCCGACGGCGCGCTGCAGATCATGTACGGGATCGACGGCAGGCGCGACCTGACCGAGTCGACCCGGGACGACCTGTCCGGCTACGCCGGCGCCCGCCCGGTGCGAGTCGGCAACGGCGCGTTCGACCAGCGGCAGAACGACGTGTTCGGCGCGGTGCTGGACTCGATCCTGCTGCACACCCGCCGCAGCCAGCGGCTGCCCCGGCGGCTCTGGCCGATCGTTCAGTCACAGGCGGAGGGCGCCTCCCGGGTCTGGGCATCTGGGAGGCCCGCGGCAAGCCCCAGCACTACGTGTCCTCCAAGCTGATGTGCTGGGTCGCGATGGACCGGGCGGCGAAGCTGGCCGGGATCCGCGGCGACCGCGACCTGGAGGACACCTGGAGGGCGACCGCGGAGGAGATCCGCGCCGACATCCTCGCCAACGGCGTCAGCGACCGGGGTGTGCTGCGCCAGCACTACGAGACCGACTCGCTGGACGCCTCCACCCTGCTGGCGGCGATGTTCGGGTTCCTGCCCGGCGACGACGAGCGGATGCACACCACGGTCCTGGCCATCGCCGACGAGCTGACCGAGCACGGCTACGTGCTGCGCTACCGCACCGACGAGACCGACGACGGACTCTCCGGCAAGGAGGGCACCTTCCTGGTCTGCTCGTTCTGGCTGGTGTCCGCGCTGTCCATCGTCGGCGAGGAGCAACGCGCCCGCGACCTGATGGAGCGGCTGCTCCGCCAGGCCTCCCCGCTCGGCCGGTTCGCCGAGGAGCTGGACGCCGACACCGGCCGGCACTTCGGGAACTTCCCGCAGGCCTTCTCCCACCTGGCCCTGATCGAGGCCGCGGGAGGGATCATCGTTCGCGAGCGGATCGAGGAAGTACCGGTGACGGGCACCTACGACGTCTGATGGCAACGCAGTGCGCGTCGGTGACCACCTCCTTAGGGCTTGCGATGAATTAAGTCAGTCGGAGTCGGGCGGGTCGGTTTGGGGTGCAGGGTGTAGTTCCATTCGCCGTGGAAGGTGTGGCTGGACCAGCGCGCCGCTGGCCGACAGGGTGGTCATGTCCTTGTCGGGGATCTTGACGCCGGTGGGATAGGTGCCTTCGTCGAGTTCGGCGTGCACGCTCAGGCCGGTGCGTGTGGTGGTGGCCGCTATGGTCTCGACGATGACTTCATGGCTGGTCAAGGGTCGTGCGCGCCAGTTCATCGAGATGTGGGAGAACAGCCGGTGTTCGATCTTGTTTCACTTGGAGGTTCCGGGCGGTAGGTGGCAGACGCTGATCGTCAGGCCGGTGTCGGCGGCGAGTTGGGCGAGTTCGGTCTTCCACAATCGGGTCCGGTAGCCGTGGGAGCCGCCGCCGTCGGCGGTGATCAGCAGTCGGTCGGCGCCGGGGTATGCGGCGGTTCCCACGGCCTGCCACCAGCGGGCGATGGTAGCCACCGCGAACGCGGCGGTGTCGTGGTCGGTGCCCACGCCGACCCACCCGGTGTTCGCGGCGATGTCGTAGACCCCGTAGGGGGTGACCTTGCCGAGTTCCTTGTCGATGAAGTCGTAGACGCGTACCTCGGTGGGCTGTCCAGCCGGTTCCCACTCCCGGCCGCCGTTCTTGTAGTCGCCGACGTTCTCCTTCTTCTTCGCGTCCACGCTGATCACCGGGCAGCCGGACCCCTGGTGGTCCTTCACCTGCTCGTTGAGGTAGCCAACTGGGCGTACCGGTCGGGATGCGGGCGGCCCTCGCTGGTCTTGGCGTTGGCTGAAGGCTGTACCCGGCCTCCTTCAGCAGTCGGCGCACCACGAACTCGCTGACCCGGTACCCCTTATCCCGCAAACGCCTTCGCCAACGTCCGACACGACTTGGTCGTCCACCGCAACGAAGACTCGGGGTCTCCGCGGGTCTCCGGGTCGATCAACGATTCCAACGCCGCGACCAGCCCCGGATCGTGCTCCTCGGCCCGTTTGCGCCCACCACCAGGCCTACGGGAGACACCCACCGGCGGCGCGCTCGGATCGTCCAGTTCCAGCCGGCCCCGGCGCACGGTGTCCACGGCCACCCCGACCGCGGCCGCCACCACCCCCGCCCCACCCGCACCCAGCTCCCGAGCCTCCGAGCCCAGCCACAACCGCCTCTGCCGCTCACTCAGATGCGGGCGCAACGCCTCGTAGCGACGGGCCAACGACTCGACCGCAACGGACATAGCAGCAACCGTACTGTCCGCACGGCCAAACGAGACGTTATTTCATCGCGCGCCCTTAGGAGGCTGGGCACCAAGAGCGCCGGCTGAGCCGAGCGCCGGCTGAGGCGGGCGGGCTTCGACACCTCGTCGGCTCGGCCCGGGTCAGGCCTGGGTCCCCGCCGGTGCCGGGGCCGGCTGCGCGGCGTCGTCCTCGTTGGCGTTGTCGTTGTCGTCGTCGCCCCAGTCGATCCGGGCGGCGTCGCTGCGGTCGAGGACCTGCGGTCCCCGGCTGTGGCTGAAGTAGTCCCAGCCCCAGTCGATGAACGCCTCCACGCGCGCCCGCACGCCGGTCATCAGGTAGGCGTGCACGCCGAGCCAGGACGCGAAGGCCACCGGCCCGTGCAGCTCATGATGGTGATGCGGGCCCGTCGCGATCGCGGCGTTCCGGCCGATCATCGCCATGATGCCCTTGTCGTGGTAGTGGAACGGCTTGGGCTGCTTGCCGTCCAGCTCCGCCTCGATGTTCTTCGCCGCCCACTGCCCGCTCTGCAGGGCGACCGAGCCGAGCTGGGGGAAGGCGCGCCCGTCGGGGGAGGGGATGTTGGCGAAGTCCCCCAGCGCGTAGACCCCCGGCCGGTCCGCGACGGTGAGGTCTGGCTCGACGTCGATCCGCCCCCCGCGCCCTTGCACGAGGCCGGCCTTCGCCGCGAGCGGCGGCGCCATGATGCCTCCGGCCCAGATCACGCAGTGCGTCGGGATGGTGGTGCCGTCCGAGAGAACAGCCTTGTCCTTCTCGATCTCCTTCACCGACGTTCCGAGCCGCAGTTCGACGCCGTCCCGCTGCAGGACCTTGGCGGCGTAGTCGTGAGCCCGGTCGGAGAACGGTCCGAGGACCGCGTGGCCGATATCGACGAGCACCACCCGGGCCTGCCGCACGGCGAGGTCCTGGTACTCGTGCGGCATCACGTCGCGGATCATCTCCGACAGCGCACCGGCGGTCTCGGTCCCGGTGGCGCCCGCGCCGACGATCACGAAGTTCAGCGCGCCGCGATCCACCAGCGCGGGGTCCCGGTCGGCGTCCTCGAACAGCGCCAGGATCCGCGATCGCAGCCGCTGCGCGTCCTCCAGTGAGTACAGCGGGAAGGTGTGCTCGGCTCCCGGGGTGTGGAAGAAGTTGGGTTGGCTGCCGGCCGCGAGGACGAGGAAGTCACCTTGCATGCTGGTCCCTGATGCGAGCGTCACCCGCTTCGCTTCCGGGTCCACCGCCGTCGCCTCGTCCATCCTCACAGTGACGTTCGCGTCCTTCCGGAAGGGCTTGCGGAGGTTGGCCGCGATGTCGGACGGGGCGAGCTGGCAGGTGGCCACCTGGTAGAGCAGTGGCTGGAACTGGTGGTAGTTGTGTTTGTCGATGAGCGTCACGCGGACGTCGTCCCGCTTGGCGAGCCGCCGGGCGCAGGACAGGCCGGCGAACCCGCCTCCGACGATCACGACGTGCCTGGGGTCGGTCATGGCGAACCTCCGGAGTGGGTCGGCAGCACCGACCGGGCGGTGCGGCCCCGGCTCAAGGTGACGATCTCGTCGACCGCGTGGAGGTCTTCGGTGCGATGGGTGATCAGCAGGACCGACCGCCCGTCGGTGGCGGCCAGGATGTCGTGCATCAGCGCCCGAGCGGTCGGCGGGTCCAGGTGCGCAGTGGGCTCGTCGAGCACCAGGACGGGCGCTCCGGCCAGGAACGTCCGCGCCAGCGCGATCCGGCGCCGCTCGCCGCCGGAGACCCGCCCCCCCTCCTCGCCGACCAGGGTGTCCCACCCGTCGGGGAGCGAGGCCACCCAGTCCCAGATCCGGGCGCGCCGCAGCGCCGTCCGGACCGTGACCACGGCGGCGAGCAGCGCGATCGCGCTGGTCATCGATCCCAGGGGAGTGCCACGGAACGCCCAGGAGATGACCGCCGCGATCAACGCGGCCTGGGCCACCACCGCGACCGTAACCCCGACGCCGAGCCCGACGTCGGTGACCAGCGCGGTCCGGGCTGCACGCACCTCCCGGAGCAGCCGCGGGTCGAGGCTGCGCACAGCCCTCAGTCGCTCGCCGCCGCGGTCGCGGCGGTAGCGGCCGCGGGCCGCTGCTCCTCCAGGTCCGCCGTGGAGATCCGGCGCCGGAAGACGTAGTAGGTCCACCCCTGGTAGACCAGTACCAGCGGGAAGAACACCACGCGACGATCGTCATCACCTTGAGCGCGTAGGGCCCCGCCGCGGTGGAGGAGACGGTCAGGTCGTAGGCGGAGTTGGTGCTGGAGACCATCACCCGGGGATAGAGGTCGGCGAAGAGGGTCAGCACCGTGGTGGCCATGGCGATGGTGGTCATCGCGAAGGCCCAGCCCTCGTGGCCGTCCCGGATCAGCCAGAGCACGGCGAGCACCGCCGAGACCGGGATCGGGCCGGGTACCACCCCCTGGTTGATCACGATCTGGGTCCAGGCCGCGAAGGCGAGGATCACCACGGCGGTCACCGGGGCGGCCCGCCGGGCCAACGCCGCCGCTTGCTTTCGGATCTCTCCGGTGGTCTTCAGGGCGAGGAACGTCGAGCCGTGCAGCACGCAGATGGCGACCAGAGTGAGCCCGACGAACACCCCGAACGGTGTCAGCAGGTCCCAGAACGAGCCGGTGTACTCCTGCGACGAGTTGATCGGGAGCCCGACGAGCAGGTCGCCCAGCGCCACCCCGATCAGCAGCGGGGCCAGCAGTCTCCCCACCGTGAGCAGCCAGTCCCAGGCGGCGCGCCAGCCGACCCCGTCACGCCTGCCCCGGTACTCGAACGAGAGGCCGCGGACGATCAGGGCAACCAGCAGCAGCACCAGCGCCAGGTAGAGGCCGGAGAACATCGTCGCGTACCAGCCGGGGAAGGCGGCGAACATCCCGGCCCCGGCGACGATCAGCCAGACCTCGTTGCCGTCCCACAGCGGCCCGATGGTGTTGATCGCCACCCGTCGCTCGTCGTCGGTCCTGCCCACGACGCCGTGCAGCATGCCGACGCCGAAGTCGAAGCCCTCGAGGACGAAGAACCCGGTGAAGAACAGGGCGATCACGATGAACCAGAAGGTCTGCATCCGCCGACTCCTCAGTGACTCTCAGTACGTCATCGCCGGCACCGGCTCGCCCCGGTCGTCCAACTGGAGCACCGGATCGAGCTGCTCGCGCGAATAGCGGAACATCAGCGCGCCGTCGACCACCGCCAGCACCGCGTAGAGCAGCACGAACACCCCCAGGCTGGTCCACACCATAGTCGCGCTGACCGAGCCAGAGACCCCCTGCGCCGTCTTCTGCAGGCCCTGGACGATCCAAGGCTGCCGGCCGCTCTCGGTGAGCAGCCATCCGGCCGTGTTCATGAGGAACGGAAGCACGGCGGCCCACATCGCCAGCCAGAGGAACCAGCGCGCGCCGTCGAGCCGCTTCCGCCACATCAGCCAGAGCCCCACCACGACGAGCAGAAACACCAGCGTGCCGCCGTACGCCATCACCCGCATCGCCCAGTACTGGATGAAGACGTTGGGCACGTAGTCACCGGGCCCGTACTGCTGCTGGTACTGGGCGTTGAGTTCGTTCAGGCCGACGACCTGGCCGTTCCAGGAGTCGGTCGCGAGCACCGAGAGCAGGTGCGGGATCGCGATGATCTTCGTGGGGGTCTCGTCGCGGTTGCCGCCACCGATCAGGAAGAGCCGAGAACGAGCACGGCTGGCAGGTGGTCCATTGGGCCTCGGCAGCGGCGATCTTCATCGGCTGGTAGGTGGTCTCGATCACCCCGAGGTGGCTGCCGACCATCACCGCGAACAGAGCCGCCGGCGCCAGCACGATCAGCGCCAGCGACGCGGCCTTGTGGAAGATCGCGGTCTCGGAGTTCCTGCGCAGCTGCCAGGCGGACACCGCGAGCATCACCGTCGCCCCGGTGACCAGCGACGCCAGGAGCACGTGCAGGTACCCCCAGACGAACACCGGGTTGGTCATCACCTTCCAGATGTCACTCAGCTGCGCCTGGCCGGTCTGCTGGTCGATCGAGTAGCCGACGGGGTGCTGCATCCACGAGTTGGCAGCCATGATGAACGCGGCGGACAGGGCGGCGCCCAGCGCCACCGCCCAGATCGTGGCCAGGTGCACCCGCCGGGGCAGGCGCCCCCATCCGAAGATCCACAATCCGAGGAAGGTCGACTCGAGGAAGAAGGCGATCAGACCCTCCATCGCCAGCGGCGCGCCGAACACGCCCCCGACGAACCGCGAGTACGCCGACCAGTTCATCCCGAACTGGAACTCCTGGACCAGGCCGGTGACCACCCCGATGGCGATGTTGATCACCAGCAGGGTGCCGAAGAACCGGGTCAACCGCAGGTAGCCGTCGTCGCCCTTGCGGTGCCACGCGGTCTGCAGCAGGGCGACCAGGAAAGCCAGGCCGATGGTGAGCGGAACGAACAGGAAGTGGTAGATCGTGGTGGCCGCGAACTGCAGCCGGGCAAGATCAAGGTTCGTCATGCGCGCCGCCCTCCGCACCGCCGACGTCGTGGCAGCCTGCCCGGCCCCGTTCCGGGCCGGCCTCATCCCGATGGGATGATTCTCGTGGTTTCGTCCGGTCGGGATGATTCGGCCGGGAGGTCGTCGGCTTGACTGTGCGTGACCTCGACGAGAGGTTCCTCTGCTGGTCCTGGGCCTGGCGTTGTGCTCTGCCGGGTGGGAGGCGGTGGCCCGATCATGCGTTCATCTGGAAACCTGTCGGGGGTGGAGGCGATATGCCGAGCCCGGGGCTCTTCGAAGTGCCAGGTAGCTGACCGAGACGGTCCATTCTGTCGCCGGCGGCCGGGCCGGGGTGGGAGTTCAGCTCCGTTGAGGTCTGCGTCGTGAGCGTCTCGTCCGGGCCGGCCGCGGCACCGCCGGTCACCCAGAGGCGGGAGTTCTGGGTCCTGATGGGTTACGCGGTGGTCCTGGGGGTGTTCGGCGCGGTCGCCGGCCTGGTGTTCATCGGAGTCATCGACTTCGGGGGCAAGTGGTACAGCGATTCCGATCCGGGCTGGTTCGGCGGGCATTGGTGGTGGGTGGCGGTCGCCGCGGCGGCCGGTGCCGTGGTCGGGCTGCTGCGCCGTCTGACCCGCCTGCCCCAGGAGGTTCCGGGCCTGTTCGCCGACCTGCAGTCCGAGCACGTCGACCCGGGACTGGTGCCGGGAATCGTGGCCGTCTCGACGGTGTCGCTGATCGGTGGCGCCAGCCTCGGCCCGGAAAAGGCGCTGGGCGCCATGGGCGGCGGGGCGGGCAGCTGGCTCGCCCAGCGAAGGGGGCTCGGCAAAGAGGACTCCCAGGTGAACACGCTGGCCGGCTTCGCCGGCGCCTACGGCGGGCTGTTCTCCAGCACGGTGATCGTGGTGCTGCTGATCCTGGAGGTTGCCCGCCCGGGCGGGCAGCGGCTCAGCAAGGCTCTCGCTGCTGAGATCGTGGCATCGAGCGTCTCGTTCGGCATCTACTTCGCCATCGCCGGCGCCGTGTTCCTGGACGACTACCAGGTACCGCCCTACAAGTTCGAGGACTGGCAGCTGCTCGCCGGGATCCCTCTGGGCCTGTTCGCGGCGCTGGTGGTGACGCTGCTGGCTGGGTTCATGATGGGAGCGGCGCGGCTGTTCGGCCGGCTCAAGGCCCCGGCCATCGCGAAATCAACGCTGGGCGGCGTGGTCTTCGGGATCGTCGGCGTGGCACTGCCGCTGACGATGTTCTCCGGCAGCGATCAGCTCACGACCGTACTCAAAGACGCGGGGACCCTGGGCGTGGGCCTGCTCGCCGCCATCCTGATCGCCAAGATGCTCACCTTCGCCGTCAGCGAGGGCAGCGGCTTCGTCGGCGGGCCCATCTTCCCCTCGCTGTTCATCGGCGGAACCGCCGGGGTCCTCGTCCACCAGGTCATCCCCGGCGTGCCACTGGGATTGGCGTTCACCTGCCTGCTCGCCGCGGTCCCCGGGGCGCTCGCGCCCGCGCCGTTCTCCATGGTGCTGATGGCCGCGTTCCTGACCCAGGTCGGGGCGCTGCAGACCGCACCCATCCTGATCGCCGTGGTCACCGCCTACCTCACCACGGAGGCCGTCAAGTACCTCCTCGCCAGCCGCAAACAGGCCCGCGCAGCCGCGGCGAAACCAGCAGCCCGGGCTTGAGGGTGATCGAGATCCGGGGCCCACATGGCTGGTTCGATCTTCTCTGCCAGCGCCTTGATCCGCGGCGCCAGCGGGCGGCCCTGGCGAAGACTTGCGCTGCTCACGTAGCAGCGCCGGCTCGTGACGCAGCTGCCAGGACGGCCGACCGGGATCCCAACGGCAACTGCGGGCCCGTCGCGGATCCCGGCGATCAGCGAAGATGTCCTGGACGGGTCCGCCTGGCCGCAATGGCCCGTATCACATGGCCGGTTGAGTCCGGGACACTCCGTTAGCGATCAAGTGTTGTCAGGGGTCAGGAGGTGTCTGCAATGCCGGCGAACACGTCTGCGGCGCACCGGCTGGGGAGGGGCACGCACCCGGCCGCCCGGTTGGTCAGCGTGAGTGGTGCCAGGGACCTGGCCACTCCGCGCGATGTCGAGCGGCAGGCCGCGGCGGGGGGGTTCTTCTGGCTTGACCTGGAGAGCCTCGACCGCGAGCTGCTGGGGCAGTTCGGCCGGAGCCTGCACCTCGGCACCTCGGCGATTTCGGAGCTCGAGGACACCGGCCAGCCAGCGGGGATGGCCATGGGTGCCGCGCGCGCCAGGCAGCGGCCATCGCTGACCGCCGCCGGGGACGTCCTCCAAGCGCTGGTATCGGCCGTGGGCGGCCTGGCTCCAGACTCGGCGCCTATCCCGGTCCGGATCGTGTACACGGCGGAGTTCCTGCTGACCGTGCATTCCGCGCCGTGCCCGGCGCTGGAGCAGACACGTCACCGGTTTGACGGACTGCGCGACGAGGGGAAGGCCGACGGCCCCCTGGTGCTCTTCCTGGTTCTGGATGAGCTCGCGGGCAGTTTCGAGGAGCAGTTCCTGGCGCTGGATGCGCGATTGGACGAGATTCAGGTGGAACTGCTGACCAGCTCCTCTCGCGGCTCCCAGGCTGAGCTTCTGGCCATCCGGCGCAGGCTGGCCGATGCCGTCCAATCGCTGGCCTGGTACACCGGGGACCTGGATGATCTGATCGCCGCGGGCGTTGCCCAGATGCCCGGCCTGGCCCCCGGTGGCCAGGCCCACCTGGACCGGCACCGCCAGCGCGTCATCCGGTTGACAGACGCCGCGAGGGAGTACCGGGAGGAGGCCAGGGAGGCCCTCGGGGAGTACTCACAGAACATCTCCGGCCGGCAGGGACAGGTGATCAACTTCCTCGCCGTCATATCCGCGATCTTCCTGCCGCTGACCTTCATCACCGGGTATTTCGGCATGAACTTCGACGTCCTGACCGTGGATCTCAACACGTTCTGGATCTATCTCCTGCTGGGCAACGTGCTCCCGGTCGCATCGGTGGTGGTTGCGATCGTCTTGTTCCGGCGCTGGGTCACCCGCCTGGGCATCCCGAGGATTCTGCCGACCCGCAGGCCGGCCGGACAACCGCCAACAGGACCTGAAGCAGCGGCTGCCGGCCATCCAACGCCTGCCCCATGACGGGTGCGGCCTGACGATCACCCCGGATCTGGATGACTCCCGGTGCGACGGCCGGGTGGTCTTGTGGGAACCCGCGGTGTAACGCCCGGCTGGCGCTGTCGTACCGGGCGACCGGGGTGCATGCGCAGGGCAGGGCCCCCGCCGGTTCGGTTGCGGGTCGCTGCGGGGTGGCTCCCGTGCCGGTTTCGCCCAGTGCAACGCGTTTCGTATCGCGCTACCATGCCACGGTCCGGTGCCGGTCGCGGGCTTGAGCGCGGGCACCCTGGCCCTGGCCGTCCAGGCGTGGCGGCACCGTCGGCACGAGGCGCGGCGAGGTTGAGATACGTCTGGCCGGTTCGACTTCGTCATCGTCGGGGGCGGCTCGGCGGGGTACGCGCTGGCGAACCGCCTGTCCGCGGACGGCACCACCCGGGTGCTCGTGCTGGAGGCCGGGCGGCCGGACTACCCGTTCGACGTGTTCATCCACATGCCGGCCGCCCTGACCTTCCCGATCGGCAGCCGGTTCTACGACTGGCAGTACTCCTCCGAGCCGGAGCCGTGCATGCACGGCCGCCGGATCTATCACGCGCGCGGCAAGGTGCTCGGCGGCTCCAGCAGCATCAACGGGATGATCTTTCAGCGGGGCAACCCGATGGACTACGAGCGGTGGGCCGCCGACCCCGGGATGGAAACCTGGGACTACGCACACTGCCTGCCGTACTTCCGCCGGATGGAGAACTGCCTCGCCGCGCGGGCGGACGACCCGTAGCGCGGGCGCGCGGGCCCGCTGATCCTGGAGCGCGGACCGGCCACCAACCCGCGTGGCGGGGGAGGGAGGAGCAGGTCGACTTCGGCCTGCACTATCCGGCGGGCTGGCCGATCATCCCGAGCGGGCGATGCGTGCAGTCCCGGCGGTGATTGGCTGGGCTGGTGAACCTGGTCTGGGGCATGCTCATCACCTGCGCCGTCGCGGGGATCGCTGTGGGCGTGATGTTGTTCGTCCGTCGCCACGCACCCGCGGGCAGCGTTTTCGAGGACGGAGACCGCGCCGCGGGCGTCTTCGGTGTGCTGGCCACTGGCTTCGCGATCCTGCTCGGACTCATCGTGTTCCTGGCCTTCACCAGTTACGACCAGTCCCGCAGCGGCGCCGAGACCGAGGCCCTGCTGGTCGTCCAGCAGTACGAGACCGCGCAGTTCATGCCCGCCGCGGTGCGCGAGAAACTCGGCGGACAGGTGGTCTGCTACGGCCGCTCAGTCGTGCACCAGGAATGGCCGGCGCTGGAGGCGGGCACCTGGGCGGAGGGCTTCAACCCGTGGGGCATCGAACTGTTCCGTACCCTCAAGACCGTCGACCCGCAGACCGTCACCGAGCAAGCGGCCTACGACAAGTGGCTCGACCGGACCGCGGACCGCGAACAAGCCCGCAGCGACCGTATCCACGGCGCCGTGGGCGTGATCCCCGCACCGCTGTGGATCGTCCTGTTCTTCATCTCGGCGGTCATCTTCGCGTTCATGCTGTTCTTCGCCGACAGCGGCGAACGATGGTACGCCCAGGCCATGATGATGGGCTCGGTCGTCGCCGTCATCACCGCCACGCTCCTGCTGATCCGCGTCCTTGACCAACCCATTCAGGCTGGCTTCGGCGGCTTGCGGCCGGTGGCCATGGAGCGGGCCCTGCGCATCCTCGACCAGGAACGGCAATTCGCGGGAGACCACAGTCTTCTGCCGTGCGACGCGAACGGTGCCCCCACCCGCTGAGGGGCCCGGTTGTTGGGCGATCGCGAAAGATCGCCACGACGTGGGCACCGCGGTGTTGTGTGTGCGGTGCCTTTAATGCCGCGATCCCGACCGGGCATTGGTTGCGGGTTCACCGATCGCGGCGGTCGCGGTGGTGGTCCACTCGTACATGCGGTGGTCGCGGTTGAGGATGATGAGCGAGGCCCTTCGCAACGTGAACGGAGCGGGTGCTGCCTGCACTTGGTCGAGGGCGATGCGTGGCCGCCGTCGACCATGCCCTTGCGACCAACCTCCGGCCGGGCAGTCCGGGGTAGCCTCCAGCAGACGGCGGGGTCACCTCGCAGGCGGCCCGGCGGGAACGATCTGTGCGGGCAGGGGGTCCCGTGCCTAGATCGTCGGGCTACGAGTTGCCCGCTGTTGCGGCCTCCTGAGCTTCTTCCAGGGCCTCGTCCTCAACTGCATGAGTCTCCGCGCCCCACCGAGCCCGTTCAGCCGGATGGCCACGTAGCCGGCCTCGGAAACAGGAGCCAGCACGCCGACGAGAACCAATCCGATACCTGCCCTTGCCCACGCTGCGCTTGCCGACCTTGTGCGCCTTGATTCTGGCACCCACAGGAGCTGCTGAAAGTCGCCGTAGAGCAAGACGTAGTTGTTCTCGGCCGCGACGACGTTGATCGCGCTGTCCATCCCCGACAGCTCGTGAATGGGCTTGCCAGGAGCTGGTTTTGCGCGCCGATCTCCGGGAACAGCCGCGCCCCAGCGGCGCTCTCGAACTGCAGCGCCTGGTTGATGAACGCGATGTTTGCGCACCACTGTGCGTTGGCCTGAAAGCGCGGCGGCAAGGCGTATTGGATCTTGAAAACATCCGGTGCGGTGAACGTCCCGACCATGGTCGGGGTGACCACCGAGCCACCGGCAGCCACCCGGCGGGCCGGTCACCGGGGGCGATCACCAGCGAGCGGATCTCGCCGTCCGGTGACGGCACGCGCACCTCGTCCTCATGCAGCTTCACGCCGGGTGACCCTGCTCGCGATGCGACGCCGCCGTCCGGGAGGCGGGCTCACGCGGGTGGCAGGCAGGTGACGACGACGTCGGTCACGTCGCCCGCCGCGATCACACCGGTGCCGTTCGAGACCGTGCAGACCTGCACGGGATTGCCCGGCTGGGTCTTCACCCGGACCTCGCAGCTGTTGCCGCCGAACAGTTCCGGGAACAGGAACGTGAAGGGTCCGTCGGCGTTTGCGCCGCAGCGGCGTGGGAAAGGTCCCGCCGACCAACTCCAGGATCAGGCCGGTACCCACCAGCCCGGTGACGGTCCCGCCCACGGAGAAGCTCGGGCTGGGCCCGAAGTCCTCCAGGGCGTAGGGCTGGGTGACGGCCACCGCCTCGGGGACGTCCAACGAGAACCCCGTCTCCGGTCAGGGTCAGTTCCTGCAGGGTGTAGGGCCCGGGCAGGCGTCCCAGAGGTTGGTTATCCATTTCACTGCCAGGCGCGTAGAGTCGTCTCGTGCCGTCGCGTGGCCTGCAGTACCCGGGGTCGTACGCCGAACTGCGGGCGTGGTTCCCGGACGACGAGGCGTGCATGGGTAAGAGTTCGGTGATCCCGTGGCGGGCACGCCCGAGTGCCCGATCCGTTGGTGGCGGGTCGGGTTCGGGGTTGGGATCTTCGGGTGGGTTCAGCCTGACGGGTTGATCGTGGGCGGGTCGTGGTCTCGGCTGCCGATGGGGCCGGGGAGCCAGGGCAGGAACCGGTCCAGGGCTTGGCCTTCGAGGGGTTTCCCGTCGGCCTGGGCGCAGGCGGTCAGGTAGTCGGTCAGGTAGGACAGCGGTTCGAGGCCGTGACGTTCGGCGGTGGCGGTGATGGTCCAGATCCGGGCTGCCAGGTGCGCGGACCACTCGGCGTGGCTGCCGTAGTAGTTCTTGCGCCCGACGACCGGGGAGCGCAGTGCCCTCTCGCTGATGTTGTTGTCCAGCGCTGCGTCGGGGTAGTCGCGGTGGCGGGCCAGGCCGTCCCATTCGCGGTCCAGGGTGGCGAGCACCTTGGCGGCGGCGGGGTGCAGGTTGGGGCCGGTGGCATCTGCTGCTGGCGGACGGTGTCGATGACGGCCAGGGCCTGCTCGAACGCGGCGACCGCGGTGGCGTGCTCGCCGCTGCCGGGTTCGGCGGCGGCCATCGCCGTGTGCGCCACGTACAGATCGGCGATCCGGGCGGTCCAGGCGTCCCGCCAGGGGGTCAGGTAGGCGTGGGCGTCCCCGGCGCGGATGAAGTACCTGCGCATGTGCGACCAGCACCACAGGGCGTCGACCCCGTCCAGGCGGGCCAGGGACTGGTAGGCCACATAGAAGTCGGTCGAGAGCACCAGCCTGCGTCCGTCGGGCAGCGTCCCGGCCTCCCGGTCGCTTTCGCTGATCCCGAAGTGGGTGTCCAGCACCGACATCGAGCGGGTGGCGTCCATCCGGAACACGACCGTGTCCTCGGCGATGAACACCCACAGCCACCACTTGTGGCCGGTCTTGCCCTCCACCTGTTCGTAGACCCGCCACGTGGTCTCGTCGGCATGCACCTGGGTCGCGGCGGCGTTACGGGCCTGGATCGCGCTCTCCAGCGGGACCAGCAGACCGGCCAGGGCCTTCAACACCCCGGCCAGGGTGCCCTCGGGCACGGCCAGGCCCTCGGCGGCCAGCACCTTGACGATCCGGTGCACCGGCAGGCCCAACACGAACTTCAGGTAAAGCAGCCGTGCCAGGAACGCGGCCGTGAACCGCCCTTTGGGGATCACGTTCGCCGCCGGCGGCGCGGTCACCGTCCGCTGGCCCGGGCAGGTGCACGCCCGCCGGTACCGCAGCCGCCGGTGCACGATCCGGGTCAGGTGCACCTGCCAGTCGATCTGCTCGCTGCCTTCGGACCCCAACGCAGTGAACGCCGCTCCGCAGTCCGGGCAGACCCGCTGATCGGGCGGCACATCATGGATCTCCTCCCGGGAGTCCAGATGCGAGTAGTCCCGCCGGCCGTGCCCGGGGCTGCCTGGCCGCTGCCCCCGCTTCGGCCGAACACCATCACCGTCAGCGCCACCCTCGCGACGCTCACCCTCACCAGCCCGCCCACCAGGTTCGTCCGACACGCCGGGGCCACCCGCGCCAGGCGATGCCTTCTCCGACGAGCGGCCGAACAACATCCGCGACAACACCGCGACCTGCTCGATCAACTCCTCGACCCGGGCCTCCGCCCGTTCGGCACGCTCACGCCAGGACGTCACCTCGGTGACATCAACAACCAGCGACTCGGGCCCCACCCGAAGATCAAAACACGTCCGGGCGACTCACCTCAGCAGCCCCGGCGTCCCGGGCGAGTCGCGAGCCTCGCCCGAGTAGCTACCACGCCATGGCCGAATACTTACGTGCATGGACTACCTGGACTGGCTGCGTTGGCCTTCTGGTCCGGTCTGCCCGGCCTGCGGCCATGTCGTATCGGCGCCGGCGGTGTCCGGCCGGGTGTGGCGGTGCGGCGCGTGCACGAAGCGGGTTTCCCGTACCGCGGGCACGATCTTTCAGGACACCCGGACGCCGTTGACGGTGTGGTTCGCGGCCGGCTGGTATATGACCGCCGACCCCGGTGGTGTCTCGGCGTTGACGATGCAGAAGCTGCTCGGGTTGGGCTCCTACCAGACGGCGTGGGCGATGCTGCACCGCTACCGCACCGCGATGGTCCGACCCGGCCGCGAACTGCTGTCCGGCCGCGTGGAGGTCGACGAGACGTTTCTGGGCGCAGAGCAGTCCGGGCCGCGCGGGCGGGGCGCGTTGGGCAAGATGCTCGTGGTCATCGCCGTGGAGCTGTTGGCGCCGAAGGGGTACGGCAGGACCCGGATGAGCGTCATCCCGGACGCGTCCGCGGCGTCGCTACGGCCGTTCCTGATCACCAACGTCGATCCCGGCGCCACCGTGGTGACCGATGGCTGGTCGGCCTACCCGAGCGCCTGCCAGGACTGGTTCACCCATGAGCGGCACCCGGTCGCCGGGTCCGGATCCCAAGCCCACGAACTGCTTCCGGCCGTGCACCTGGTGGCGTCCCTGGGCAAGCGCTGGCTGCTGGGCACCCACCAAGGCCGCGTCGACCCCGAGCACCTGCAGTCCTACCTGGAGGAGTTCTGCTTCCGGTTCAACCGTCGCCACTCCCGCGCCCGCGGACTGCGGTTCTACCGCCTGCTGCAGAACGCCGCCCACGCCGACCCGCTCACCTACCGCCAACTGGTGGCCAACCCCAAGCCCAAGGCGGTCAAGCCCGAAGGACTCGCTGGCCCACGTTCCCGGCCCGAAACCCTGGCCCTACCACCCCAGGATCGCCCCTGGCGGGCGGTCGCGGATCTCGGCCGACAAGTTCCGTTGAGCCACAAGGATCCTGGCAGTCAAATGGATAACCAACTCCCAGAGTTCGAGCCGATCGGGGGCAGCCGCAACCGCCAGCTTTCCGTCGGGAGCGACATCGAGGTCCCACACCGCGCCTTCGCCGATGGTCCGCGCTGGGGATCCCTCCGCAGTCGAGACGTCCCACAGGACGACCCCGTTCATGGTGCCGACGGTGAGGAGGTCGCCGCCGCGGGAGAACTTCATGCAGAGCACCTGGGCCACGCCCCGCGGCGAGGTCATGGTGCGGCGTCCCGCACCGGAGGGCCCGTCGCCCGATTGCGATCCGATCCGGGAGGGAGCGCTGACGTTCCACAGGGAGACGGTGCCGTCGTCCTGCCGGTGGCGACGAGGTCACCGCGCGGCGCGTAGGCCACGTGCCCGGCGTCCCTTGTCAGCCGTGCGAGGGTGCCGAGGGCGTCGAGGCGGAGCGGGTCGTCGGCGACGTCCCAGAGGACCACGGCTCCATCGCTGCCTCCGGTGGCCAGCACGCCTCGCCCGAACGCCATGGACGAGACGTACCCGTTGTGCGCCACCATGGGTGACCCTTCTGTTGCGGGCGCCGCAGATCCGTGATGTTCCATGGCTGAAGGCTGCGGTAGGAACCGACGGCCAGCGTGTGGCCGTCGGCGGAGACCGACATCGACAGAGAACTCCGCGGCAGCCGCACCTGCCCCAGCCGGCGCCCTTCCGAAGGATCGCTCACGTCCCAGAGGGCGACGCGTCCGCCCGAGGTACCCGTACCAGGGTTCGCCCGTCTGGAGAGAACGTCATCGAGGCGACAATGTCCCCGGCGCCCACCGTGAAGCTGCTGCCCTTGCCGAGCAGACCACGTTCCTGAGCTCCCAGAGACTCGTCGTCCCGCTGTTCTCCCCGACGGCGAGGAAGCGGCCGTCGGGGGAGAACGCGAGCGAGCTCACCCGCTTGGCACCGGCCGACAACGGGATCTCGGCGAACGGCGGGGAGCGGGAGTGGGACTTGGTGACCCCTAGGTCGGCCAGCAGGAACGCGACGGGCTTGGACATCATCGAGGAGCCGCGGTCGGCGTGGATGGTCAGCCGGCCGGGGTCGATGCCCTGCTTGCGGATGGTCTCGGCGAACAACCGCTCGGCCAGGATCTTCGACTCGCGGGAGGCGACCATCCAGCCGACCACGTACCGCGAGTAGATGTCCAAGATCACGTACAGGTCGTAGTAGGTCCACTTCGCCGGGCCACGCAGCTTGGTGCTGTCCCACGACCACACGCGATTCGGCCCGGTCGCAACAAGTTACGGCTTCACGTGCGCCGGGTGGGTGGCGTGCCGGCGCCGGTCCCGCCCGCCGTTGGTCTCCCCACGGGCACGCAGCAGCCGGTACATCGTGGGCACCGAGCACAGGTACGATGCCCTCGTCCAGCAGCGTCGCGTACACCGCATCCGGGGCGGCGTCGACGAACCGCTCGGAGTGCAGCACGTCCAGCACGACGGCCTGCTCGGCCTCGGACAGCGCCCGCGGCTACCGCTTCCTCTGCGCCGGGGCCGGCGCCGGCCCGCAGGGGCACCGGACGGACCGGGTGGGCCGGTAGTGACTCGACCCGGGAGCGGCCCACCGCCTCGCAAGCGGCCTTGGCACCGACGATCGGGGCCAGCTCGACGACCGCGGCGTCGATCATCACTCGCGCTCGCTCTCGGGCCGGTCCGCGCTCTCGGCCGAGAGCTGCTGCAAGAGCGCGGACAGTTCCCCCTGGACCCGGATCACCTACCGGGCCCTGTCGAGCTCAGCCGCCAGCCGGGCGTTCGCCGCCGCCAGCCGCTCGTTCTCCCGCGCCTGCGGGTCGACCGGCTTCGAACCACGGCGTCGTTGCCGACAAGGCCGCCAGGGCAACCGTTGTCCCGCTGCTCACGCCACGCACTGATCAGCGAGGTGTACAGCCCCTCCCGGCGCAGCAGGGCACCCTTGCCGGCCTTGTCCAGCCGCTCGTACTCGGCCAGGACCTCGAGCTTGTACTTCGCGGTGTACGTGCGCCGCGACGCTCGCTCACCGACCTCCGGGTCCGGGACATCCTCCACCCGGAAAGCATGCCCATCCGACACTGACAGCGAACCAGGCACAGCCTGCGTCATCGAACTTGATCTCCAACTCTCGCCCTCAGGACTCAGTAATCAGCACTGCTGAGGTGTCTCACGAGGTCTCACGAGAGGTTGAGAAAGAGGAGCGCGCGTACACTGACCAGCCCGAGCAAACGAATCCTTCTCACCACAACAGCACAACCCGCGACGCCAGACCCTCGACAGAGTCATACGTCCCCGCGGACCCGCACCGTTGGCCCTGACTTCTCAAGGATCCGGGTCGGTGTCCTCGGCCCATGCTTGGAATCCGCCCCGGAGGTCGGTGGCGTGGTGAAGCCCGAGGCGCCGCAGTGTTGCGGCGGCAAGGCTGGAACTGTAGCCCTCGTTGCAGACGAGGATGATGCGGGCGCCGGCGTCTGTGACGGCTGCGATGTGGTGCGGACACGTCGGGTCGAGCCGCCACTCCAGGACGTTCCGGTCGATGACGATCGCGCCGGGCATATCGCCATCGCGTTGGCGTTGCTCGACCGGGCGGATGTCCACCACGAGCGCGCCGCGGTCGACCTCGGTGGCCAGATCGGCTGGTTCGACCCGGTCGAGACCGTGGCGGGACTGCTCGAGAAGGGCGTCGATGGCCACCGGCTCTGTCATGGCTCCTCCTGGTGTCACGGTAGTCCGCGAGGTGCGTTCACGCGTGCGGGCGTACCCCTGGCGTACCCCCGTGACGTCGCTGGGCGGTCGCCGTGTCTCGTACATTCGTGCCGCCACGAGTAGCCCGGATGCGGCGGTGAGCACCGCGACGGTCCATGCCGCGGCCGTACCCCCCACAGGTCCGCGACGACGCCGGACAGGACGGCGCCGACTGCGAACCCTCCGTCGCGCCACAGCCGGTAGATCCCGACAGCGCGGGCTCTCCATGCGGGATGTGCGACGTCGCCGACCGCCGCGAGCAGGGTTGGGTAGACCATCGCGGTGCCGGCACCGAGCAGGACCGCGGCAAGCGCCCACACAGCGAAGGCGTCGCCGACGGCTACCAGAGCGAGCGCGAGCGCCTGGATGAGCATCCCGGCGACGATGAGCTTCTTGCGACCGACCCGGTCCGACAGGGCTCCGGTGCCGAGCTGTCCGATACCCCACACCGCTGGGTAGAGCGCTGCGAGCACACCTATCCGACCGACGGACACGCCGGCCGAGGCGAACAGGAGAGGAAACAGACCCCACGCCAGGCCGTCGTTGAGGTTGTTGACCATTCCGGCCTGACACGCCGACGAGAGCGCGGGTTCGTGCAGGCCCTGTTGCCTCACGTCAATAGGTCCGGGAGCTTTGCTTCGTTGCCTCATCCAAAAGGTCCGCGGGTGATCCCGCATGGTCGGAGGGCTCCAGTTGATGATCTTGTAAGCCTTTGTGTTAAAGGATCATGGTCGGGTGGCGTGCGTACGCGGCCCCGGCAGGCGCCCGTCTGGCCGGAGTGTCGCCACCGTCAGACGACACCCCTTGCCGGCGGGCTGAGCCGATGCGCCGGAGGACGGAAAACCCTGGGTGACCACCGCGCAGCGGCTGATCATGTGGCGGCTTCGCCGCTTCCGCCGGCGGGGGGTGGTCCTGTTCGGCGGGGGCCACGCTCGAACCCAACTGTCGCGTGGTGACGTCACAGCGCTGGAATCGTCCGATCCCGGCAGCCGCAGATCATCTCCGGTCGGGCGATGTCCAGCCCCCCCATGGCTGAGCGCGATCCTGCACGCCTGCAACGACTTTTCCGTAGGGGCGCTCGTGCGGGGGCGCGGGTCAGCGCGCCGCCCGCAGGGTGGCCGGTGCGGCGACGACCGGCTTGGCGACCGGTTGGTTCTTGGCGCTGGCCACGGTCAGCAGTTGCTCGCACAGGGCCTGGATCTGGCGTTGCACGGCGGCCGGGTTGAACGAGGCGTGCTGGGCGCTCAGCCGCCGCCGGGGCAGGGCCTTGACCTTGGGGTGGGCGATCGCCCGGGCGTACGGGGTCCGCGCCGGGTCGTACCGCTTGGTGATCTTCGCGCCGTCCCGGACCTTGGAGATCAGCTTCTGCTGGGGGTAGAAGTGGTTGCCGATCAGGGACTGCAGAACCCAGATCTGGTTCAGCAGTTCCAGTTCGGCGGCGGTGTCGTAGCGCAGGTACCCGACCAGCTGACGCACCATGGTCCAGTTCTTCTGCTCCACGTGCGCGCCGTCGTTCTTGTTGCCCGACCGGGATCGGGTGAACTTCAGCTTCTCGTTGCGGCAGTAGCGAAGTAGCTGCTGGTTAATGAACTCGGAGCCGTTGTCGTTAGCGCACAGGTTCGCGCGAACGTATGCGTGGTGGCGCCTACTTGTTACAGGTTCCCCGTGCTCACGGGTTGACGGCGTTCGCGAGGCGGGTGGGGTCCACGGTGTCGGCGAGGTAGTGGGTGGCGGCGCCGTATCGCAGGCCGAAGGCGTGCGCGACGAGGATCGGGTCCATGGTGGTGACCAGGTCGGCCAGGCGGGTGACCCGCAGCCGCAGGGGTGTGACCCCGGCCGGGGCGAGGAGCTTCTCCAGGTAGCTCGCCGAGACGGGACCGGCGATCGTCTTGGTCTTCTGGTTGACCAGGAGGTGCGGGTTGCCGACACCGGTGGCCTGGCGGTGGACCAGGATGCGGCGCAGCGCGGTGGTGGTGTGTGGGTCCAGCGGGGTCGGCTGCGGGCGGCGGCCGAGGCGGATGGTTGCCGCGGTGAGGTCGACGTCGGCGGCCTGGGCGCCGAGCAGTTCGGCGACGGAGGCGCCGTGCAGGAACCAAGGCCTGCCAGGTCGCCGTGGCGCCCGCAGTCGCGGCAGACGCCCGGCCGGGTCATAGCGGTGGCAGTGACCGGCCCCGCTTGGCTGCGGTCACCGCAACAACAGAGTCAATTCCCTTGATCGGGAACGGGAGGTGCCTCACCACGTCCTTGACCGCGGCGATCACGTGGACCTGCCGCTTGTCGGGCACCGTCCGGTTCTCCGTCCACCCGGTCGCGATGTCGGTCACGGTCAGGGTGAAGCAGAACCGGCCGCGCGGGTTGCCGCCCTCGTGAGCGACCAGGTCGATCTCCACATAGCCGGGGATGTTCTCGTCGTGCTCGGCCCAGGTCCGCATCGCGATCCTCGACTTCAGCATCGAACCCGGCTTGGTGTGCGACCGGCCCCGCGGCAGCATCTTCGCCCGGGCCGTCACCAGCTTGCGGTCGATCGTGGCCGCCGACATCCCGATCAGCAGGTCCGCGGTCTCCTCGTCCAGGTCCAGCTCCCGGTAGCGGCGCAGCAGCGGCACCAGTTCGGCCAGCATCGGAGCCAGTCGCTTGCCTGCCGGAGCGTTCAGCACCGCCCAGCACTTCTCCAACGCTCGGACCACGTTCGCGTCGTACTTGGGTGCCCGGGCGACACGCGGGGTAACCACCCGCGGCTTGAGCGCGACCCGCAGCGCCCGCCGGGCGTAGTCCCGGTGGTACCCGGTCACCCTGCAGACCGTGTCCAGGATGTCCGCCTTCAGAGCCCGGGACCCGTCCCGGTACCGCACCGCCAACGACCTGGTGATCGCCTTCCGGGTCGCCATCGTCAACTCCATCCACCACGATCACACCCAGAACGCCCAGGTCACCACAGTGGCGGGCCTGCTCTCAGGCGGACCTTTCCCCGTGAGGCAACGAAGCGCTACGCGGACCTTTTTGATGAGTCAACGCGCAGGCTGGTCTGAGTGAACACCTCTCGCTGGCTCAGCTCGGCGTGGACCGTGCCATCGCTGCGGGTCGGGTGGGCACGGGCCTCGGCCTCGGCATGGCCACGGGTCTCGCGCACAGCCGCGGTGGATAGACCAAGGCCCAACGCAGCGAACGCGACGCCGAGATAGAAGGGTTCTGGGCGGAGTCCGTACTGGGCGGCGAGGTATCCGGTGGCGAGGGCGGTGGCGGCCACGGCCCCATATCCGGCGGCCTCGTTCAGACCCATGGCGAGTCCCCGACGGTGGGGTCCGACGAGGTCGATCTTCATGATGACGGTGGTCGACCAGGTCAGGCCCTGGCTGACCCCGAGCAGCAGGTTGGCCACGATCACCCACCACCAGGTGGGAGCCCAGATGAGTAGTAAGGGCACGGGTAGCGCGACGATCCATCCCGCGACCAGCACGGGCTTGCGGCCGTAGCGGTCTGACCAGGTGCCGGCGAGGTAGTTGGTGGCGGCCTTGGCGACGCCGAAGGCGAGAATGTAGGTCATCCCGGCGGTGTAGGCGTTGAGATGGAAGACCTGCGCGGCGAGCAGCGGCAGCACGGTGCGTTCCTGGCCGAGCATCCCCCCGACCAGGGCGTTAACGACGACCAAGAGGGCGAACTGGGCCGCGTTGGCTCGGATGCCAAGCCTGACCGGAGGCCGCTGTTGGGACGTCTCGGCAGAGGTCACGGGCCGCTCTCCAGGGACAAGTTGTGGGCAGCGGCCCAGTCACGAGGCCCCCCGGCCAGCACCGAGACGTCATGCCTGGCGGCTTGCTCGAGGATGCTCGCGGCTGTCATGGCGCGTTCACCGTGCCCACACATCACCGTGATGGATCTCTGGTCCGTGACGCCGGCCGCGGTGGCTAGGCCGCCGAGTTCGATGTGTTGCGCGCCGGGCACGTGTCCACAGTTGAACTCTGCGGTCTGGCGGATATCGAGCACATTCTCTTCGATTCTGTCGAGACCGACTATCGGCGTGGCCGTGACAGGGAGGCCGGCGGACCTCCACGCTGGCAGGCCGCCGGCGAGCTCCCCCGCCAGGTCGTCGAACCCGATCTTGGCTGCCTGCGCGAGGACCTCTCCGGAGTCCTGGTCGCGGTTGCGGAGCACGACGACAGGACGGTTCGCGAGGACAAGCCAGCCGAGCCAGGTGGCGAACGCGTCGCGCAGCTCGATCGAGAGCGACCCGGGCACATGTGCGGTGCCATAGTCGGCGATCGGCCGTACGTCGACCACAGTGGCACCATCGGTCATCAGGCGCTGGACCTGGCTTACCTCGAGCTGGTTCAGGGTCAGTGGCTCTGGGAGCACGGCGGGTCCGCGCCGGTTCAGCTCGCCGAGGCGTCGGAAGTACGCGGGGAACGAGCCGAGTGACCCGAGCAGGCGGTCCACGAACGCGTCCTCACCCTCGGCCGCGAGCAGCGGGTGGTTGCTCGTTCGCGGCCGATGGTGCTCGTGCGGTCCGAGCCTGGAGGTGCCGAGCAGAACGAGCCCGCGCCGTGCGTCGGCCACACCGCGACCTCGTCGGGCAGCGCCATCAAGCGGTGCAGGGACCGGTATTGAGCGCGGGCGAGCTCCCTAGGAGGCCGCTGAATTGGGCGTGTTTCTGGGTGGCCGGCAGATTGGCGTGTGCGGTTGCGGGGACCCCTGGTTTCGGGTTTGCCGGGGTGGATGACCAGATCTGGCGTGCTGACGGCTGGTCGGCGCCTTCCCGGGTCTGGCGGTGGGCCCCGGGGAGCGGGCCCTTGGGCCCATGACCGGGGCGGTGGTCAGGCGATGGCCACGATCCAGGTGCCGTTCACGTAGTCCAGGCCGCGGCCGATCAGGTTCCGCAGGTTCAGCCCGGCGGTGCGGCGCTTGAGCCAGGCGTTGTTCTTGTCGGTGCCTCGGTAGCGCAGTTTCAGGCGGCGCCCGCCACGGGTGGCGACCTGCGCGACGGTGCGTTCGACGTTGGGTCGGTGCTTGGCGTACTCCGCCCGCAGGTCGGGGTCGGCGGCCCAGGTCCGGCGGGCGGCGCGCAGCTGGTCGTCGTGCTCATGCAGGACGATCTTCCGGCCGGTCTTGGAGGTGGTGCACCGTGCGGCCAGCGGGCAGGAACGGCAGGCGACCCCGAAGGTGGCTACCCGGCCAGGGCTGATCGGGCGGGTGATCCGGTTCGGGCAGGTCACCGTGGCGGCCTGCTCGTCGACGATGAAGTCATCGACGCTGAATCCGCCCTTCACCGCGACCTGCAACGGCTTCGGCTTGATCACCGCCCGGTGCCCGGCCGCCGCGATCGCCGCCCGCAGGTCCCCGGTCCCGTACGCGGAGTCGGCGAACCACGACCGCACCAGCTCGACCAGCCCCGCCTGGTCGTCGTCGGTCCTGGTGGCCACCGTGGATCCCCGGACGGGCTCAGCGACACCGTCCGCCTGGGGTCGGTGTCCTGCGGGTCGGTGTCCTGCGGGTCGGTGTCCTGCGGGTCGGTGTTGTTGAGCGGGTCGGTGTGGGTGGGTTCGGTTCCGGCGCCGGTGGCCTGGGTGTTGTCCGCGATGTCGTTGGCCAGGAAGGTTTCTGCGATCGCGGGGTCGCTGTTGTCGGGTCCGGCGGCCTGGGTCAGTTCCTCGTTGGTGATCAGTCCGGTGCCGGGTTCGGCGACCAGATGTGCGCGGTAGCCGTCCCGGCGGGCCTCGGGAGACTTGCGGGTGTGACGGGCCTCGGGATCCACGGTGGAGATCACCCGATCTTCGGCGACCCGGTGGGCGATCTTCCACCGTCCGTCGGTGCCGTCGGAGCCGTCGGCCGGTTCCACGTCCTGCCCGGCGACCAGGGCCAACAACGCCACCGCCGCGGAGTCTTCCGGGGTGATGTCGCTCTCCGCCAACGCGGTCACCAAGGCGGTGGCGTCGTTGACCAGCGCTGAGACCAGGCCGTCCTTGGCCTCGGGGTCGTCCCAGTCGATCCGCGGCTTGCCCGCCATGGAGTAGTCGTGGCCGGTACACACCCTCGCGACCAGGTCGGCGGCGCCGGGCACTACCCGGGCCACCCGCCGGACCGCGGCGATCAACTGGGTGATGGTGTCCTGGGTCGCGACGGCATCGGCCAGGATCGTGGAGTCCACCGCCCGCCGATGCCGCTGGCGCAGGATCCCGGTCTGGGCGATCACGGCCTTGACCGCGTCGTTGATCCGGTGCGGGCGATCCGACTTCGCCAGCCGCCGCCGCCAGTACACCAGGGTGGTGGGATGGAATCCCGCATCGTCCAGCCCCAGCCCGCAGGCCACCTTCCACCGCAGGTCACATCGCACCGCCTCGGCGGTCTCCCGGTCGGAGTAGTCGTGCAGGGTCTGCAACGTCATCACCGAGGCCATCACCGACCCCGGGATCGACGAGGCCCCGTCCACCGACGCGAACAGGTCCGCGAACATCTCGTCCGGGAACAACTCACCACGGTGGCCCGCCAGGAACGCGAACATGCTGCCCGGATCGACCAGGTGCCCGACCATGCTGGCGGCATCCAGGAGCGTCCGGTCCATGACCTCGTGACCCTGCATGAGTCCATTGTCGTATATCAGGACGAATCCCCAGATATACGACACGCCCTATTCAGCGGCCTCCTAGATGAACCCCCGGGAACGGCTCCCAGGGGGCCCGAGCCGAACCCAGACCGCCGCTCGCACCAGCTCCGGCAGTCACCGCCGCGCCCGGGATACCGGCATCCGCCGCAGCCCCACGGCCACAGGCCTTCCAGCCCGGGAAACCCGACCCGAAGGCCTCCCAGAACCCGGTCAATTCAGCGGTCTCCTAGTGCGCTCAGGTGCGACGAGGTCGGTTCGTGCCGCGGCGCCGACAATCAGTGAGCCGCCGGTGAAGACGCCCACAGGTACATCGCCGTCGAGAAGCAGGAAGGAGAGGTGCTCGTCGGTGTGGCCGGGAGTAGCGAGCCCTTGCAGCCGCAGGTCTCCGAGGTCGACCACGTCACCGTCTCGCAAGCGATGATGAGGGAAGGCACGGTCGCCAGCCGCCGAGGCGAGCACCGAGGCGTTGTCGGTGGCGGCGAGCTGGCAGGCCCCGGACAGGAAGTCTGCGTGCAGGTGGGTGTCAGCGGCGAAGGCTACCCGCAGGGCTCGTTTGTCCGCGGCGACGCGGAGCGCGCGCAGGTCGCGGCTGGCGTCGACCGCTAGCGCACGACCGTCCCCTAGATCGACCAGGTAGGCCGTGTTGCCCAACCCCTCATCGACCAGGAGCGTCACCTCAACGCCGGCATACACGGCTTCGTGGCTCACTCCTCGGTGTCCCCTCGCGTTGAGTCGGCTGGGGAGTCGGGCATGGCGCCCATGACCAGCACGTATCCAAGGTAGGGAATTGCTCGGGACACCCCTCGCGCGACCACGGCCGCCGCGTGCCGCCCCTCGTCAGCCAGGAACCTGCGGCCGGTCATCATCTCGAAAGGCCGGCACTCCGTGCGAACGTTGGCCAGGCCAGCGCCGCCGTAGATGCTCACCCACTCCTCGACGGTGTCGAACCGTAACCCCGGGCACACCTCACCGAGGCACAGCTGGCGCGCCTCGACGGTGGGTGGCCGCAGCCAGAAGAACTCGGTCGCGAGGACCCAACCATCGGGCCTGCAGACCCGGGCCAGCTCAGCGCCGGCCCGTTTCCGGTTCACGAACATGGTGACGGCCTCGGCGAGCACGACGTCGAACGAGCCCTCCGACTGACGTTCCGCACTTCTCGTGACCGATTTGGCCCCCCACTTGTGCCTGGTCAGGGGACCTTTGGGTGGTTGGATGGCGGTGCGAGGGGTTCCTGACTGAGCATGATCTCGGCGGCTTCTGCCGAGACCTGCTTCATCTCGGTGATGATCTGTTCGAGGCGGTGCCGGTTGGCGATCCATCCGCGGTAGAGCTCGGCCTGGCGTTCGTCGAGTCGGCGGCTGACGGTCTTGCCCGCCACGGCGCGGCTCCACTGGTAGTACGGGCCGTGGCGTTGGGGTGGGTCGGCCTGGCAGCGGCAGCCCGGTTTGCCGCAGGACGTGGTGCGGACCACGACGCTGCCCGGGCTGATCAGGCCGATGGGCAGTCGGGCCAGTTCGGCGGCCAACGCGCGGTAGCTGCGTTCGTAGCGCTCGAGTCGGGTCGGCACGACACCTCGGTTCGTTGATCGGCGGGTCCCCCGATCAGGATCTGTCAGCGCATATGCTGACCGACACCGTGACTCGAGGTCAAGGAGGCACCGCGATGGCCACACCCGCGGCACCGCAGCGGTTCGGGCTACGCAGCCAGAGGTTGGGGTGCCTGCCCGTGGTCAACTTCTTCCTGGCTCGCCTCGGCCTGGCCGAGCACCTGGACGCGCTTCCTGCCCCACGACGACGCCCGGCTGCGGCTGGCCCCGGCGACGGTGATCCAGGTGGTGGTGGCCAACATCGCCGCCGGGCATCTGCCGGTGTACGCGCTCGGGGACTGGGCGGCCTCCTACGACCCGGCGGTGCTCGGGCTCGGCCCCGACGACGCCGCGGCCCTGAACGACGACCGGGTGGGCCGGATGCTGGACCGGCTGTTCGACGCCGACCGGGCCAGCCTGATCACCGCGACGGTGCTGCGGGCGATCCGCGAGTTCGACCTGGACGTCACCCAGCTGCACAACGACTCCACCACCGTGACCTTGACCGGCGCCTATCCCGAGGCCGACGGCTACACCCGCGGCGGGAAGGCGACCCCGGCGATCCGGCACGGTCACAACAAGGACTTCCGGCCCGACCTGAAGCAGCTGCTGCTGATCCTGACCGTCTGCGCGGACGGGGCGGTGCCGATCGCCTACCGGGTCGGTGACGGGAACACCCCCGACGACGTCACCCACATCCCGACCTGGGACGAGCTACGTGCCCTGGTCGGGCCGCCCGGACTTCCTGTACGTCGCGGACTCCAAGCTGTGCTCCCCGACGCGATGGGCCACATCGCCTCCCACGGCAGGGCGGTTCGTCACCGTCATCCCGCACGGCCGGCGCGAGGACACCTGGTTCCGGGACTGGGCCCAGACCCACGCCCCGGTCTGGGTCGAGGCCCACCGCAGCCCCGGCGCGCGACTGGAGGACCCCGACCGGGTCTGGCGCACCTTCCAAGCCCCGACGCCCGTCGGTCGACGGCTACCGGGTGATCTGGGTGCACTCCAGCCCCAAGGCCGCCCGCGACGCAGCGGCCCGGGCGGCCCGGATCGAGGCCGGCCTGGCCGCGATCGACGCCGTCCAGGCCCGCCTGTCCAGCCCGAAGTCACGGCTGAAGACCCTGGTGGCCGCCGAGGCCGCCGCCACCACCGCCCTGGACCAGGCCGGCGCGACCCGCTGGGTCACCTTCACCCTCACCCAGACCACCGAGGAGACCTACCGGCAGGAGCGCCGCGGCCGACCCGGCAGCCAAACCCGTTACCGCAGAACCGAAAAGCCGGTCTTCACCATCACCGCCACGGTCCGCGCCGACACCGTCGCCTACGACGCGGTCACCGACGGCTGCTTCCCCCTGATCACCAACGACCAGACCATGACCCCCGCGCAGGTCCTGGCCGCCTACCGCTACCAGCCCAACCTCGAACGACGCCACCACATCCTCAAAGGACCCCAGCAGGTCGCCCCCGTGTTCCTGGAGAACGCCCACCGCATCGAGGCGCTCCTGCTGTGCCACTTCCTGGCCCTGCTCACCGAAGCGCTCATCGAACGCGAGATCCGCACCTCGATGCACAACGAGCAGATCGCCGGCATCCCCCTCTACCCCGAGCTGCGCAACTGCCCCGCCCCCAGCGCCGCACGCGTCCTGGAGATCTTCAGCCACGTCGAACGCCACCACCTCGTCCACGGCGAGGAGGTCGTACAGGTCTTCGAACCCGAACTCACCCCGCTACAGCACAAGGTCCTCGACCTGCTCCACGTCCCCGCCACCGTCTACACCTCGACCCCACCCTCCTGAGGTGGGGGGCCAAATCGATCACGAGAAGTGCGGAACGTCAGCTCCGAGTACGGCAGCGCCAGGATATCGGCGTCTTCGACAGTCACGTCGGAGTCGAGACCGGCTGCTTCCACGTTCGCCAGCGCGCGGTCGCGCATCAGCGGGGCGATGTCCGCGGCTACGACCTTGGCCCCGCAGTCCTGGGCCAGCCTGATGGCGGTCGTCCCTAATCCGCAGCCCACGTCGACACGTCGAGCACCCAGTCGCCCGCCTGCACATCGGCCCCGGCAAGCAACCGATTCGTAGAAGCCCGTCCTCCGGGGTGGATCACCTTGTTGCCAAGGACGGCCAGGAAGGCGTAGGGGTCCAAAGCCTGAATCTCGTCTGTCGTCAGGGTTGCCATCTCAGGACCGTCCTCACTCCCGGTCTCGTTCCTCAAGCGAACGCTTGAATACTCGCGCCATCGTGTACGCTTGTCAAGCGATCACTTGAAGATAGGAGAACGCGATGGCCGACCGGGCTGCGAAGGACGCGTTGTACGACGGGCTGGCGGCTGTTGCGAATGCCCTGGGCAACGGCCGGCGCGCCGAGATCGTCGACGTGCTCGCCCAGGGTGAGCGCTCGGTCGAGGAGCTTGCAGGCGAGATCGGCCAAAGCGTGGCCAACACCTCCCAGCACCTGCAGCGGCTTCTTCGCGCCGGCCTCGTCCGCACCCGCCGCGACGGGACTCGCATCCGCTACTCACTCACCAGCCCGAGGGTCAGCGACCTGTGGGCCGCCGTCCGTGATGTGGCTGGCTCGCAACTGGCTGAGGTGGACAAGCTTGCCACGGCTTACCTCGGTGACCGGTCGAGCCTGGACACGATCAGCCGCACGGAGCTGGCGAAGCGGCTGCGCGATGGCGACGTCATCGTGCTCGACGTACGGCCGGAAGCGGAGTACCAGGCGGGGCACATCTCCGGAGCGATCTCGATCCCGGTTAAGGAGATTGCCCGTCGACTGCGGACGGTCCCCAAGGACCGCCCGGTCGTTGCTTATTGCCGAGGCCCCTACTGCGTGTATGCCGACGATGCCGTGCGGACCTTGCATCGGCGCGGCTACCAGGCGGCCCGGCTTGACGATGGGTACCCCGAGTGGGCCCGTGCCGGTCTGCCGGTCGACAGAGATGGCGTCGAGTCGTGAGCCGGTGACTCCCGAGTTTTGTTCAAGCGATCGCTTGACACGGCCATGCAGGAGGTCCATATTCAAGTGATCACTTGAGTTGGGTGGAGGGAGTCCGTCATGAGGGCGACCGTTGACACGGACCAGCTCGAGGCCAAGGTCAAGGGCATGTACCGGCACGTGGCGCAGGAGCCGGGCGGCCAGTTCCACTTCGAGCTCGGCGCACCGGTGGCTCTACGCGTCGGCTACGACCCGGACCGGAGCATCTCGCTGCTCGCCACCAAGACCACGAGCTGACAAGCCACCGACCACCGAAAGGAACAGCCATGCCAACGTTCGACACGCGCAGCATCGACACGCCCCACGAGACGCGTCCCTTCAAAGACCATGGTCACCTGGACGTGGTCACCCTCGGTGACTTCACCCTTGGACGGGGCGTCTTCGAGCCGGGCTGGCGCTGGTCCAACGACGTCAAGCCCATCGCCGGAACCGAGTCATGCCAGACCAGGCATACCGGGATCTGCCTGTCCGGACAGATGACCGTGCACTACGACGACGGCTCCGATATCACTATCGGCCCGGGTGACGTCGTGGTGCTCGAGCCAGGCCACGACGCCTGGACCGTGGGTAACGAGCCCTGCGTCCTGCTCGACACCGGCATCGCCGCATATGCAAAGCGAGCGTGACCGACCGGACGTTCAGCGTTCGAGCCCGACGACGTTCCAGGACCGGCCCCGGTGCAGGTAGCGCGGGTATGAGTTCCGCGCTCCTGAGTACCGAGACCATCGCGTCGGGTGATGCACGAAGGTCCGAAACGATTGACCCCGGGCTCGACCGCCATAGTGTCGCTCGCCGTAAACTCGTGCCATAGGGGTTGGGTGCGGCTCTTCTGGAGTGACGGTCGAAGCTTGATTCGAAGCTGTAGGTGACCTCGCCAGGCCTAGTGGCGGCACCGCGTCAGCCCACCCGGACCTCGACGGCCTGCGGCCGGGCGACCGGACCGCCTACGCCCACGACCGGCCCTGGTAGAGCGCGGTGACCAGGCAGAGCCTGGCGGTTGCGACGACTCGGACCACCCGCGCACGTCGTCCAGGTCGAGCCGGAACATCTCGGCCCCGGGGGACGGGCAGGCCCGACGAAGCAGGTCGATGGACGAGGTGGTCGGTCCGGACGGGTTCAAGCAGTTGACGGCCGGGGAGTACGTTCGCCTCGCGAGGGCAGATGGAGGCGTGATGGCAGGCTCGGAGCGGATCCAGCAGGTAATGGGCGCAATCGGGCACTTCGCCTCTTGGGCGACGTCCCCGCAGATGGTCGAGGCGCAGAGGCGCCCTGAGGCCTGCAACTTCGTGTTCGGCAACCCGCACGACGTGGCGTCGGCCGCCTACGTCGAGATGCTCCTACGCGGCACCCAGCCGACAGGCCCGGACCACTTCGCCTACAAGATGAACGAGCCGTACGCGACGGCGGCGATCGCGCGGGGCCTGCGCGAGCGGTTCGGCCTGCCGTTCCGCGACGAGGACGTCCGGATGACGAGCGGCAACTTCGCTGGCCTGTCGATCCTGCTGGCGGCGTTGACGGACTCGGATGACGAGGTGATCTTCATCTCGCCACCGTGGTTCTTCTACGAGCCGCTGATCGTGGCCGCCGGGGCGATCCCGGTCCGCGTGCGCGCCGACCGCGAGACGTTCGACCTCGACCTCGACGCAGTGGCGGCCGCGATCACGCCACGGACTCGCGCGATCATCGTGAACTCGCCGAACAACCCATCCGGGAGGATCTACCCGCGGGCCTCGCTCGATGCACTCGCAGCCGTGCTGCGCGAAGCGAGCGACCGATTCGGCCGTCCGATCCGGCTGCTGTCGGACGAGGCCTACAACCAGATCGTGTTCGACGGCCGGACCTTCGAGACTCCGCTTTCCTCATACCCATGGTCTTTCCTGGTCTACACGTATGGGAAGGCGCACCTTGCCCCGGGCATGCGGCTGGGGTACATCGCGGCGTCGCCCGAGATGCCTGACGCCGAGGAACTGCGGCTGCCCCTGCTCGTCGCGCAGATGGCGACGGGGTGGGCGTTCCCGGTGGCCCCGCTTCAGTACGCGATGGCCGAGCTCGATCGGTTCGTCGTGGACGTCGGCCGGCTTCAGGCCCGCCGAGACCGGCTCGTCCGCGAGCTCGGCGAGCAGGGCTATGAGCTGGTCGAGCCCGAGGGGACCTTCTACATCATGGTCCGGTCGCCGCTGGACGACGACGAGGCCTTCTGCCGGATCCTCGCCGCCCACGATGTCCTCGTCCTGCCCGGTGCGACCTTCGAGATGACGGGGTGGTTCCGGATCTCGGTGACGGCCAGCGACCACATGGTCGAGCGCGCGCTCTCCGGGTTCGCCAAGGCGATCGGGATGGCACGGTGAGTGCGTCGTTCGCGCTGCTCGGGGCCGGGGAGTTCGAGGACTGGCACGCGTCGATC
The DNA here is from genome assembly GCA_963750565.1 of uncultured Actinomycetota bacterium. Classification (GTDB taxonomy): domain Bacteria; phylum Actinomycetota; class Actinomycetes; order Actinomycetales; family Kineosporiaceae; genus R-H-3. The sequence continues at coordinate 171,135 of CAVVRA010000010.1, forward strand.
GACCGCGAGCTGCTCTCGGTGGCCGCCGGGGACGGCCGAGTGCTCATCGCGCCGGTGGCCAGCGCCCCGGAAGGCGACGACGTGTTCGCGTCGTGGGCGGCGAAGGCCCTCGACCACTACGGCCGGCTGGGCATCCAGGTGCAGGTTCTGCCGGTCAAGACACGCGAGGACGCGGCGCGCCCCGAGGTTGTCGCGATGCTCGAGGACGCCTCGCTCGTCTTCTTCTCCGGTGGGAACCCGTGGTACGTCGCCGAGACCCTGCGGGAGACGCCGCTGTGCCGCCGCTTGTGGGAGCGGCTCGATGACGGGCTCGCGTACGTGGGCTGCAGCGCCGGGGTGGCCTGTCTCACCGAGCGCACGTACGACAGCGACAGCGACGATATGGAGCAGGTCTTCCGCCGAGGGCTTGGGTACGCGCGCGGGGTGATGTTCGGCCCGCATTGGGACGTGCTGGAGGACTGGGTCCCCGGGGCACGCGAGGCGATCGTGGCCTCGCTGGTCGACGGTGAGGTCCTCGTCGGGCTCGACGAGCGCACCGCGATCGTGGGTGACGGCGAGCGATGGACTGTCCGGGGCACGGCGGGCGTTCACGTCCTCGACGATGCGTGGACGACCTACCGGGACGGGGACCGGTTCAGCCTGCCGCTGAGGGGGGCGTGAAGGGGCGCGGTAGATGACATCATCGGGCTCGGCGCCGTTGGGTCTCCCCGGGCACGTGGAGTTGTGGCGGGGTTGAGGGGACCTCCCCAGCTCAGACGCCGGGATGCTTTCGGTACCAGTACCGACCCGGAGCGTCGTGGGACGCGCCCGGAGCGTGAGGAGGTCTCCGATGGGCATCGTAGGCGGGCTGGACGTGCACCGGCAGCAGATCACGTTCGACTTCTCGACAGCGACAACGGGGAGGTGTCGGTCGGGCAGATCCCGGCCGCGGACCGGCGGCAGTTGGCGGCCTGGCTGGCGCGCCGGTTCGGCCAGCGTGACGACCGTAGCGAGATCGAGTTCTCGGTGGAGGGGTGTACAGGGTGGCGGTACGTCGCGGTTGCGATACGAGGTCGCACGTTGTGAGTACGTCCCCGAAGGCCGACGCGACCACATCCGCCCCATCGACTCCCTCTACCTCCACAGACTCATCGCCGCATGAAACGGACGAATCGCGATCACGCCGGAGCCCTGGGGGTTTACTGGACGCATCGCCGGCATCGGGAACTCGCCGCCCGGGCGCGAGCGCAAGGACCGTCAGGCGGCAGGAGTGCGTCGTGATGCGGCTCAGCGGGTTCGGGTGCTGTCTATGAATAGTGGTAGCGGGCTTGGAGGATCACCAGGTCGTCGCCGTCGACGAGGTAGACCAGGCGGTGCTCCTCGCTGATCCGGCGCGACCATGCGCCGGCCAAGAGGTGTCGCAGCGGTTCCGGTTTCCCGATGCCTGCGGTCGGATCACGCAGGGCGTCGTCGATGAGTCGGTTGATCCGCTTGAGGGTGGCTCGATCGGCGGCGAGCCAGTATGTGTAGTCCTCCCAGCCGTGCGGGGTGAAGACGAGCCTCACGAGGTGAGGTCGTGCGTCTCGCGCTGGCCGGCCAGGGCCTGCTGCAAGCTCTCGATCAGCCGCTTGGCGTTCGCGGGAGCCCGCAGCAGGTGTGCGGTCTCCTCCAGCGCGTCGTAGTCCGCGCGCGACATCAGGACGGCGTCCCCACGTCGGGAGGTGATCTCGATCGGAGTCCGGTCATCATTGACCTGCTCGATCAGCGGGAACAGGTGCTTACGTGCTTCGCTCGCCGTGATGGACACGGATACCCTCCTCGCATCTGGTACCAGATATAGTACCAGTCACCAGAACGAAGCAACATCCTCAATTCGGCATGAGGTGCGTTCGTAACGTAGTGAGCGGATGGGTACGGGGGACCGTCGGACAGGGGTCACGGGGGGGCGTACAGCATGGAGGTACAGCAGCGGCCTCGACCGGCATCGACCGCCAGCGACCCCAGCCAGGGGCCGGCTGCGCGTGAGCGAGCCACAGCGACCGTCGTCCGCGTAGATGGCATGGAGGGGGTCAGGGGTTCGAATCCCTCAGCTCCACTCATGATCAACACGAATGCCCAGGCCTCTGGCCTGGGCGTTCATCGTCTCTGGGTGTGCGACTCCCTGGTCTTCGGTCGACCGCTCATGGAGATGAGGGTCGTAGAGGGTGTCTTCGTGGCCGCCGATCGGAGGCTCACCGGGTGGCGACCATGAGCGCGATGACGCCGAAGTTCATCCGGATGAGTGTCGGGCCTGCTCCAGGTTCGACTGGTGGGGTCCGGAGAGCCAGTCTTGACCCAGACGTGCGTCGACCGGTTCCTCTCCTCGCCGCAGCGCCTCGACGTAGGCATGATCGGCGGCGAGGCGGGCCGCGACCTCGGGACCCTCGGCAACGGCGCCGTGGCCACGGTCCGCGAGGAGGACCGCGGCGTGGCCGATGGCGTGCGCCTGATGCTCGGCGATCTCGCCCGGCACGGGTCCCCCGTCCGCGGGCAGCGGGGTGAGGAGCGCGATCAGCTCGAGAGGGATGCCCGATGCGCTCTCCGCCGCCATCCTCTGCGCCCGCTCTCGGGCTTCACTGGCAGCCTGGGCGCCGGCGGGGGTGGCGTAGCGCGGCACGTCGCCGAACCGGGAATGCCAGGGCAGGTGGTCCCAGTGGGGATGGGTGGAGAACCCGGCGACCACCGGAATGCCGAGCCGGTCCACGTCATCGGCGAGCTGGCTCAGATCGGAACCGTCGATGCCGGGATCGACCAGGATCAACCCACCCTCCCCGCGCACCACGATGGCATTGCTCCAGACCCACTCGCTCTGCCGGACCCAGACGCCGTCGGCCACCTGATTCAGCATCGGTCACCTTGTCAGTTGTTCGGCACCACCTTTCCCGGCCCGCCGAGGACGCTGAAGAGGATCCGCTCGGCCGCCCGGCCCTGGTGGACAGAGCCCAGCTGCGTGTGATCGCTATCCAGGTGGGGCGGGAACCAGCATCATCGTGGGCATGGACGCCCCTGCCTTCCGCACGATCATCGAACCGTTCCGGGTCCACTCCGTGGAGCCGATGCGGATGACCACACCGGAGCAGCGTCGGGAGGCGGTGATCCGGGCGGGGTACAACCTGTTCCGGGTGCACGCTGACGACGTGCTGATCGACCTGCTCACCGATTCGGGCACCGGCGCGATGAGCCGCGACCAGTGGGCGGCGATGCAGCACGGCGACGAGTCCTACGCCGGCTCGCCGTCCTACTTCGTGTTCCGGGACGCGGTGCGCGAGTTGTTCCCGTTCGAGCACGTGATCCCCACCCACCAGGGCCGGGCTGCCGAGCGGATCCTCTTCAGCGTCCTCGGCGGGCCGGGAAAGGTGGTGCCGAACAACACCCACTTCGACACCACCCGGGCCAATGTCGAGCACACCGGTGCGCAGGCTGTCGACCTGGTCATCGCGGCGGCCCGTGACCCCCTGGCCGACCACCCGTTCAAGGGCAACATGGACGTCGAGGCGCTGGACGCGCTGCTGCGCGAGCGCGGGGCCGACGTCCCGGTCGTGTTCGTGACGATCACCAACAACAGCGGGGGCGGCCAGCCGGTGTCGCTGGCCAACCTGCACGCGGTCCGCGAGGTGTGCGACGTGCACGGCAAGAGGCTGTTCCTGGACGCCTGCCGCTTCGCCGAGAACGCCTGGTTCATTCACGAGCGAGAGCCGGGGCAGGCGGGCCGTCACGTGGCCGACATCGTGCGTGAGATGGCGTCCCTGGCCGACGGCATGACGATGAGCGCGAAGAAGGACCCGATGGGCAACATAGGCGGCTGGCTGGCAATGGACGACGACGGGCTGGCCCAGGAGTGCCGGAACCTGCTGATCCTCACGGAGGGGTTCCCGACGTACGGCGGGCTGGCCGGACGCGACCTGGAGGCGCTGGCCGTGGGCCTGCGCGAGGCCGTCGACCACGACTACCTGCGGTACCGGATCCGCTCGACCGGATACCTCGGTGAGGCGCTGCAACGGGCCGGCGTACCGGTGCTGAGGCCGATCGGCGGGCACGCCGTGTACCTGGATGCCCGCGCCCTGCTCCCGCACATCCCGCCGCTGGAGTACCCCGGCCAGGCACTCGCGATCGCCCTGTACGAGGCCGGGGGAGTGCGCAGCTGTGAGATCGGCACGGTGATGTTCGGTCGCCAGCCGGACGGGACGGAGGTTCCCGCCTCGCTCGACCTGGTGCGGCTGGCCATACCCCGCCGAACCTACACGCAGAGCCACATCGACTACGTGATCGAAGTCTGCGAGCACGTCGCCCGTCGAGCAAGCGCCCTGACCGGATACCGGATCCTGGACGAGCCCGCCGCCCTGCGCCATTTCTCGGCCACCTACCAACCGCTGACCTGACCACTCACGCCGACCGAGAGCGGGGAAGCCCCGTCGTCCACCACGCAGCGGTGGCCTACACCAGCCAGATCGCCACCACGCGACCACCGTCAGGCTGAGCGCCGACCGCACCGCGACCGATGGCACCCACCGGTTGCACGCACCGGTTGCGCGGGTCCAGCCATCGACGACCGTCGACGACGGCGTGCACCCGGCCGTGGTCCCTGGGTGGTCCACGAACCCAACGGGATGCATGACCGCAGGTGAACGGCTGTGTCCTTGGATGGCTTGAAAACCGCTGATCATGGTCCCAACCATGATCCGTAAGTTCGAATCCCACGCCCTCCGCGGACGTGATCATGTCCTTGACCTGGGTTCGTCGGAACAGAGATCACCTCAATCGATCAACAAATCACGCGGATCTCCGCGCATCGACTTGCCGTCCACGGCCACCCCGCGCAGCCCTTCGCCCGCCGTGCCGTCATCCGTGCCGTCATCCGTGCCGGCGGTGCGGGCATGCAGCCAGGCCGTCAACCAGGAGGAGAACACAGCCTCCAGAGTGTCGGGATCGACACCGCAGACCACCCGGCGGATCGTGGCCTCACTCGGCGGGCGGACCCGACCGGTCGGAGGTTCCGCACGCGCGCCTGACATCAGCAGCACCTCCCGCGAGGCGGCAGCCGCCCACGCCGCAGCGCCGACCAGACGCGCGAACGCCGGACAGGTGAACGCGACCACGGTGACCGCCAGCACATAGCCCACCGGATGAACCCGCCCACCGCCGCGGCGCGGGTCCGGGATCTCACCCAGCCGGGCAAGCAGGTCCCGCGCGTCGCTCGGCTCGATCAGGACAGGACTTGGAGAAGTTGCGGACACGGGCACGCCTTCCGGTGATCAACGGTGTCAGAGACCGCGATCTTCGAAGGCCGTGCCCTGCTTCATCCGCACCTGACCAGAACCGGCCAGCCCACTCCACCAAGCACGACAAACACGAATCACAATAGTGGGTTATCCATTTCACTGCCAGGCGCGCTGTCCCGCAAGGGTCCGCTCAGTCCAGTTCGGTGGTCGTTCGCCAGGGCCGGTCTGGTGGCGGCAGGCTGAGCGTTTCGGGCTGTGATCTCGGGCCGAGGACGCCGTCGGGCTTGGTGGCTTTGGGTTGCGGGTTGGCCACCAGCTGCCGGTAGGTCAGCGGCGGCGCGCCCGCGGCGTATTGCATCAGGGTAGAACAGCAGACAGCGCGCGTTGGAGTGCCTGCGGTTGAACCGGAAGCAGTTCGCCTGCCTCGCATGGGCTCCCCCCTCCGAGGCCGAGGATCACCTGGGGCGGATGGGCGGTGTCGTTAAGACTCCGCGGCAGGGTCTCGACGTAGCGCCCAGGAGCGCGGTGTCGTCGAGGACTCTGCTCGCGGCGCCTATGCGCTTGATCAGGAGTCCGTGGCTGCGCCCGGCTCTCCGGACGTCGCGGGTGCAGCGCTACGGCGCACACCGGGGATTCAGGCGTCGTAGGCCAGTGATGCGGATAGTTCCCGGTGGGCGTCGACCTGCGCCTGGATCGTGGCTAGGTTCTGCTCGACCCCGGCCATGACGTCGGCGCCGGCGACGAACCGCAGCGGCAGGTCGCCGGAGTCGGAGAGGGTGACCAGCGCGCGGGCGAGCTTGGCCGGGTCTCCGCCCTGTTGGCCGTTCATGCCCCGCCACGCTTGGATGGTCTGCTCGGTGCGTTGCGCGTAGTCGTCGACGTCCAGCTCAGGCCAGATGGTCGAGGACCCCTCGACCAGCAGCTCGGTGCGGAAGAACCCGGGTTCCACGGCCATGGTGGAGATGCCGAAGGGGGCGACGTCGAAGCGCAGCGACTCCATCCACCCTTCGAGGGCGAACTTCGACGCGGCGTAGGCCGCGCAGAACTCCTGACCCATCAGCCCCGCAGCAGACGTGATGGTGATGACTTGCCCCGAACGCTGCCGCCGCATGGCCGGCAGCACCGCGCGGGTCACCGTGAGCGGACCGAAAAAGTTGGTCTCCATCTGGGCCCGGAACTGCGCGGGGCTGATGGTCTCGAAGTATCCGGCGTAGAAGTTGCCGGCGTTGTTCACCAGCACGTCGATGCGCCCGAAGCGGTCCACCGCGGCCTCGACAGCGGCCTCGGCGGCGTCGGCGGAGGTGATGTCCAGCGGCACCGCCAGCAGGTTGTCGTGCGCGCCGATGGCTGCCTCGACCCGTTCCGGGTCGCGGCCGGTCGCGACGACACGATGCCCGGCGGCCAGGGCCGCACGGACGATGTCGACGCCCAGACCGCGTCCTGCTCCGGTCACCAGCCAGACCGTCCCGTTGTCGCCGGCAGTCGCCTCAGCCATCGGTCATTCCTTTCAGAGCGGTACGGGCCGCGGTGGTCGCGCCCGCGCAGGTCATGTCCGCTGGTCCCACGACGCCAGAGCCCATACAACGGGGTCCGAGCAAGTGGAGGGAGTCACTGCTGACAGGTGTGCTGACAGCCCACCCCGCGCTGTGTGCATCGCGCCTAGCCTGGCTGGTGTGGACAACCGAGCCGAGGTGAAGGCCTTCCTCACCTCCCGGCGTGCGAAGGTCACCCCCGAGCAGGCCGGACTGAGCGCGTTCAACCGCACCCGGCGGGTCCCGGGCCTGCGCCGCAGCGAGGTCGCCGACCTCGCCGGGGTCCGCGTGGAGTACTACGCCCAGCTCGAGCGCGGCGACCTCGCCGGTGTCTCCGATAGCGTCTTGGACGCCCTGGCCCGCGCCCTGCTGCTTGACGACGCCGAACGCGCCCACCTGCTCGCCCTCGCCCAAGCCGCCGGGCCCGCCCGCAGAACCCGCCGTAAGCCGGCCGCCGCGCAGGTCCGCCCGAGCGTCCAACGCCTGATCGACCTCATGGACGCCGTCCCCGTCATCGTCAACAACGCCCGCCTGGAAACCGTCGCCGCCAACGCGCTCGGGCAGGCGTTGTTCGCCCCCGTGTGGACCAGCCCCACCCGCCTCTCAGGGCAACCGGTGAGCCACGCCCGGTTCACCTTCCTCGACCCGCACGCCCAGGACTTCTGGATCGACTGGGAACGCGCCGCTGACGACTCCGTCGCCCAACTGCGCACCGAGGCCGGCCGCGACCCCTACGACAAGGACCTAACCGACCTCGTCGGCGAACTGTGCACCCGCAGCGAACGCTCCCGACAGCGGTGGGCCGCGCACGACGTCCGTCTGCACCAGACCAGGACCAAGCACTTCCACCACCCCGTGGTCGGGGACATGCACCTGAATTTCGAGGCCCTGGAGCTCCCGGCCGACCCCGGGCTCACCCTCATCACGTTCACCGCCCCCGCGGCGACACCGGACGACGACGCCCTCGCCCTCCTCGGCAACTGGGCGGCAAGCCAAACACTGAGCGACCCCCACCCAACTCGTTGACCCGGCCCCTCACATCCAGGGAGCAGGACCCTGCCCGAAGTGGAAGGCCCCAGCCCTCATGCGTGCAACGACACGACACCCCTGAGGCGCGTTGTGTGAGTTCTGACAACGGCCTCGGCCATGATCCGGCTGAGGTGTGGGCGGCAATGGTGGAGGCGGTCCGGGTCAGCAGGCCCCAGAAGGTGTGGGCGCCGTGGCGGGCAAGTTCCATCTGGTCGGTGATCTCACCGAAGGTGGTCTCGATCCGGTTGCGCCACTCGGCGATGACCTTAAGCAGGCCTGCGACATGGTCGGGCGCTGCTCCTGTGGGTGGGACGAGGACCGAGATGCCCTGTGCGGCAAGGGATGCGGCGAACTGCGGCCGTTGAAGCCCTTGTCGGTCAGCAGCCCGGCCAGGCCGTCGGCGCCGGCCCGGCACCAGGTCACGCTCGTTGATCGCGGCTGGCACGATCGCCCACGCCCGGACCACCCGTGAGCCCAGGTCGGTGCGGACCGCGAGACGGAACCCGTAGAACCACTCTCCGTGCGCGGTGGCATCGCGTCCGAACCGGGCGGTCAGGCCGTTCGGGCCGGTCCAGGAGTCCGGCCCACGCATCCGAGAAGGGTGCTTGACCGGCAGGGCGGAGGTGTCGACCTGGCCCCAGTCGTCGACCGGGAGCTGATCGGCCAGCGCGACCCGGACCTGTTCGAACGCGCCCCACAGCCAGCGGACACGCCGGTTGAACTCTGCGGTGCGGTTGCCCGGGGAACAGCCCGAGATGGTCGCGGCGGATCTCGGTCAGGAACCCGGACTCGCTGCGCCGGCGCAACAGGTGCCTGACCAGCACGATCGTGATGGTCTCGGCGTCGCTGCACCCCAGTGCCGGTCCCGGCCGGCGCGGGATCGCCACCTGCCGATCCAGGATCAGCGGGAGGGCACGTAGTGCTCCAGCGCCGGATCGGCGCCCCAGCGCATGACGGCGTGGAAGTTCCAGGTTGACCACCTCACCGGTGGCCAGCCCGGCACGGTGTCGGCGTCGAGCGCGGCCAGGAACGACTTCGGTTGGCCTGTTCGAGCCGGTAGGAGCAGGTGGTCAGCGCGGTCGTCTGGGCAGTGCGGTCAGCCCGGTGAACAGCGCGGCAGCGGGGTCGGCGGCCACGGCGGCCACGTGGGAGACCCGGCGGGTTCCGGTCAGCTTCAACGCCACCAGGGACAGCAGGTAGCTGACCGCTGGGATGTCCCGGGTGAACGGGTACCCCGCGGCCCGGACCAGGGCGGGCAGGTCCAGCCCGAGCAGGTCGGGCAGGGACAGCAGCAGCCCGGCGAGGCGGGTGGGGGCGTCGGCGGGTAGGCCGGCGACCAACGCCCCGGGCGCGCGGCACGTCGTCGTGTCGGGGTCCGCCGCGCATCGCGTCGGGACGTCGCCACAGTCGGGGTAGCCCGGCCTCGGCGATCACCTCGTTGATCCCGTTGCGGTTCAACGGGATCTGTTCGCGGGCCAGGACTTGGGCGATCTCGTCGATGGAGTACCCGTCGGCGCGCAGCTCGATGATCCGGGCACGCTGCGCGACGGCCTCCGGCCGCCCCTGACCCCGGAGCCTCTACGGCCCCTGGCAGGCACCGTGGGCAGGCCAGGGCCTGCCCCGCCAGGCGCGCGGCGCGTGTCCGCGACGCAAGATCACACCTATCGAAGTCTCCACCGGGCGGCCCCGCGAGGGGCCATTCCAAGTTTCAGGGGATTGCCACGGTGGGTCGCCCAGGGCGGCCAGTTGGTCGGCGGAGGTGATGCTGACCAGGTCGGAGCCGCTGGCGTGCAGCTGTTCGGCGACCGGGACGGCGAACGGGGCAACCGACCGCACCGCCGACCACGCCGATGTGGAGTGCGTCCTCGCCGGTGCCGGATGCCGACGGGTCGGTGACCCACATGTCGGTGTGGTGGCAGGGCCGTCCGGGGTGGCGCTCTGCGGTGCCGGTGGCGGCCGGGTGCCGGACGTCGTCGCCGCCGGGGTCGAGCAGGCATGCCGGCGGGACGGGCAGGTCGGGCAGCTGCTGTTCGCGGCGGGTCTCGCGTAGCAGGTTCTCCGCCGAGGGCTCGGTGTACGCCTTGCCGGACAGCAGCGGGTAGCCCTGGGTGGTGTGCGAGCTGGCGGTCACCGTCAGCCGCCCTGGGGGTGGCGTGGCCGAGTCGGCGCAGGCTCTCGTGCATGCGGGCGTCGGCCAGCAGGCCGGAGGCGGCGGTGAGTGCGGCGATGACCCAGATCGCGGGCCGGATCCCCCACAGGTCGGCGATCACCCCGGACGACCCTGCTCACCGCGATCGGCGACGTCGTCTGCCCGCCTGGCGGGCACGCTCGGTCGGGGTCTACCGGCTCTGGCGCGACGGCGGCAGGGCCCACCAGCCGAAGGAGTCCGCGATGGCGAACCCGGCCAGTTCGACGGCTTGCAGGAGCAGGCCGGCGACGATGGGGGGTTTACGGCCGCAGGTGTCGGAGGCGGCGCCGGTGACGAGCTGGCCCCAGTCCCCACACGGCGGGGTAGAGCGTGCTCCGGGCCGTGTTCAACCTGCTCGCGATGCTGTCGATAGCAGTGTTCGTCCTTCCTGTCACCGCCGCACTCATCCTCGCTTGAGCCAACATACGAGCGCGGCCGAAACGTCCGGACACAGCCGGGACGCCGGCAGTCGTGGCCCAAGCCCTCTAGCGACCGTCGGTCGCTAGACGCCCTCGGTGTCCAGGTCCGGTGCGGGCGGCGGCTCGCGGACGCTGCGGGTGAAGTAGGGGACCTGGTAGTGGCCGACGGCATCGAACCAGCGCTTGGCGTGCAGGCCGCGACGGAGGTCGCAGTCGGCCACGAGCATGCCCTCCTCACCGTACAGTGGCCCGGCGATCGGCTCGCCCCACTCGGGGTCGACGATCACCGCGCCGCCGTTGCCGAAGACGTCCTGGCCCTCGGGAAGGGCGAGCGGGAAGTCGGCGGGGAAGGCCGAGCGCGGGATGAACTGCGGCACCGACACCACGAAGGCCCCCGACTCGATCGCGATGTGGCGCATGCTGGCCTGCCAGCCGTCCGAGTCGTCGGCGGTGGGCGCCACCCAGATCTGCGGGCCACCCTGGTAGACCGCCCAGCGCGCGAGCGGCATGCGATTCTCCCAGCAGATGAGACCGCCGATGCGGCCGGCGGGAGTCGCGATCACCTCGAGGTCGTCGCCCGAGCCGATGCCGTGGAACAGGCGCTCGTGATGGGTGGGCATCAGCTTCCTGTGCTTCCACAGCAGCCCGTGCGGCCCGAGCAGGAGCAGCGCGTTGTAGAACGTGCCGGGGCGATCCTGCTCGCGCTCGTTCACGCCTATCGCGCAGTGGATGTCATGCGTCGCACAGCACTCGGCGAGCGTGTCCACGACAGGTCCCGGCACGTCGACCGAGCTGGCCCACATCCGCTCCCAGAGCTCGTCCGAGCCGTCGAAGCTCGCCGCCTGCTGCGCCCACGCGTTCGACGGGTAGACCGAGATGAAGGTCTCCGGCAGCACGGCGAGCGCCGCCCCCTCGGCGGCCGCCTCGCCGAGGAGCCGCACAGTCTTCTCGACGGTGGCGTCGAGGTCGAGGACCGCGGGCGTGGCCTGGATCGCCGCCACCCGAACGGTGGGAAACTCGGTCACCGTTGCGATTGTACCGATGTCCCGCCGTCGACGGCATGGGTCGGGCCCGTTGGGCTGTGCGAGAGTCCGCGGGACGTGTCCCGGCAGACAGTGGGCGTGGTTCAGGCCGGCTTCGCGGCGTGGAACGCGGGCGAAATCGACACACTTGGCGACCGCTACGACCGCGACGCGGTGAGGCGGATGCCGGAGGGCTGGCCCGAGCCCCGCGGGCTGGGTCAAGACCTGAGTGAGGCGTTCTGGCTCCTCGATCGAGGAACGGAGGAACGGAGAATGTCCGCTGTGTTCGAAGACGGCCAGTCTGGAGTCGCGGATTCGCTGGTGCAACGCCCCGCTCACCCGGACGGCGTCTGCGGATCGTGCGGTCCGCCGGCCAACAGGGTCGGGCACCGTAGCTCGCTCACACGCGCGATGACGCGAACTTGTCTGATGGCGAGCCACCAGCGGTCGCGGCGGAGCAGCCCGTGTGGCGGTCGCCCGGCTCGATGACGATGGGGTTACGAGGCAGTGCGTGCGCCACGCCAGTTCTCGATCAACGCGGTGCTATGCGCGGTACCAGGGTCACCTGCCGGCCGGCTGGTCCCTGCACCTGACGGGGCGCCCGAACACTCGGTGAACGGCCCCCAGACAAGAGTCGACCAGAGCCGTATGGCCGCGCTCAGCGGCCATGATCGCGCGCCCGCTCGCGGTCGGCGGCATGTGACCGCATCTTGCCCATGACGCTGCGGGTGAGGACGATGCCGTCTCATGGATGCCGCGGAGGCGCCGGAGGTCGGGTCGGTAGCTCTTCGACGCGCCGGTCCAAGCGATGCCCGAGCCGTGGCCGATGTTCTGATCCGCTCCCGCCAAGCTGCTGTCGGTTCCATCCCGGCCGCGGTCCACTCCGACGACGAGATCCGAGAGTGGATCACGACTGTCGTGATCCCTGAACGCGAGGTGTGGCTGGCGGTATCCACCGACGGGCAGGCACTGGCGGTGTTCGTATTGGATGACGCCTGGGCTGACCAGCTCTACGTTGACCCAGCCTGGACAGGCAAGGGACTGGGCTCGCGTCTGATGAAGTTTGCGAAGTCGCGTCGACCGACGGGACTGCAACTGTGGACCTTCGCGACCAACGTCCGGGCGCAGCGGTTCTATCAGCGCCATGGATTCGTCGTCGCGGAGATGACCGACGGCTCGGGCAACGAGGAGCAGGAGCCTGACATCCGTCTCGTCTGGGCCGGTCCGTAGATGCCGAGCGGGCTTCAGCGAGGCTGAGACGGCGCAGCCGACACACTCGGCGGCATGACCGCGCGTTTCGTGTGCGCGCTGTATGGGTGAGCGTAGCCACCCGCGTTGCCTTGATCTGGCATTCACCAGGCAGTCCTGACTTCCGCAGAAGTCTGGGGGTCTGGGTGCCTCCGGGGTGGAAAGTCGCAGGTCAGCGGGCCGGGGTCTGGGGCGACGGCTCGTTTCGCCTAGGTGCACAGGTAGGTGGGAAACATTGGGTTGGGCTGTGATGACGGTGTTATGGTCTAGGTCATGTACTTGCGGACGGCGACCCGGAGGAACAAGAACGGGACGACGGTCCGCTACCTGCAGTTGGCGCACAACGAGTGGGACGCGGCCGGGCAGGTCTCCCGGCGGACCGTGCTGTACAACTTCGGCCGCGAGGACCAGGTTGACAAGGGCGCGATCGCGCGGCTGATCGCGTCCCTGTCGGCTGTCCTGTCGCCGGGGCAGGCGATGGCCGCCACCGCGCCGGCGGAGCTGGAGTTCATCGGCTCGCAGTCGTTCGGGGGCTCGCACCTGCTGGACGGGCTGTGGCGCCGGCTGGGGATCGACTCGATCGTCACCGAGCTGGGGAAGGACCCTCGTGCTCGGGACCGGACCGAGCGGATCCTGTTCGCGCTGGTCGCCAACCGGGCGTTGAAGCCGTCCGGCAAGTTGGCGGCCGCGCGCTGGATCAGCGACGACGTGTCGATCGCCGGCCTGGACCAGGTCGACGAGGACGCCTGCTACCGGGCCATGGACCGACTGCTGGACATGCAGGCCACGCTCGCCGAGGGCGTCTACTGGGCCACCGCGGACTTGTTGAACCTCGAGGTCGACCTGCTGTTCTTCGACACCACGTCCACCGACTTCCAGATCGAGGCCCCCGACGAGCCCGCCGCCCGGGACCAGCATGGACACCGCCTTCCGGTCGACCCGACGGCCCCAGAAGCCCACGGCACCGGCCCCGACACCGGTGGCGGCCCCGACACCGCCGGCCCCGACACCGCCGCGGTGGAGTCGGTGGAGTCGGTGGAGTCGGTGCAGGTGCGCGGGTTCCGGGCCCACGGCAAGAGCAAGGACCACCGTGACGACCTGCCCCAGATCGTGATCGGATTGGCCGTGACCCGCACCGGGATCCCGATCCGGGTCTGGTCCTGGCCCGGAGCCACCACCGACACCGCGCTGATCCGTCAGGTCAAGGACGACCTGAAGCAGTCGACCCTGGCCCGGGTGGTGTGGGTCGCCGACCGCGGCTTCACGTCGGCGGCCAACCGCCGGTACCTGCAACGCGCCGGCGGGCACTACATCCTGGGCGAGAAGCTGCGGTCCGGGTCCCCCGAGGCCACCGCGGCCCTGTCCCGCCAAGGCCGCTACAAGACCATCACCGACAACATGCGGATCACGGAGGTCAACCTCGCTGACACCGACGACCGGTTCGTGATCTGCCACAACCCCGACCAGGCCACCCGTGACGCCGCGATCCGCGCCGAACTCATCGACCAGCTCACCGAGGCGATCGCCGCGACGGACTCGCTCAGCGCCACCCAGCGCGCCGAGCTGCGCGGGAAGCTGTCCACCAAGCCCGGCCTGAACCGGTTCCTACGGGTGACCCCCGGCGGGCTGCTACGCATCGACAAGGCCGCGGCCAAGGCCGAACAGAACCTGGACGGCAAGTACCTCCTGCGCTCCTCGGACCCCAAGCTGTCCGCCGAGGACATCGCCGTCGGCTACCAGCAACTCCTCGAGGTCGAGCGCGGCTGGCGGGACATGAAGCAGATCATCGACCTGCGACCGGTCCACCACCGCCTCGAAGACCGCATCCGCGCCCATGTCGTGCTCTGCTGGCTGGCCCTGCTCCTGATCCGGATCACCGAGACCACCTGCAACGACACCTGGCCCACCCTGCGTCGCGACCTCGAACGCCTCCACCTGGGCACCTTCACCGGCCCCGCCGGGACCTTCACCCAGACCACCACCATCACCAGGACCCAGCAGGCCATCTACACCGCCATGGACCTGCCCACCCCGCCCCGCTTCCTGGACCTGACGCCCCCACCAGCCTGAAACCCCCACCGCGACGCGACCCGGCGCAGCGCCCCGCCTAGGCACACGCCCGCGCGCCACTCAAACACGCATCCATGCAGCTCAGAGCACCAATTCGTGCCCTAGACCGCCACCCACTGTGCGGAAGCCAGGGCAGTGACCGGACGGTGTGACCCCACGGCCATCACCGTGACCGGCCGGCTTGCCCGCCCGCAGCGACCGGAGGATCGTGACTGGCTTCGGCGGTCAGGCAATCCCAGGAGCGATACATGGACGACAACGACGCCATCCTGGCCACGGTCACGGACTACTGGGAGGGCTGGTTCCAAGGCAGCGCGGAGCGGATGGAACGCGCTCTGGAACCGGCGCTCACCAAGACCGGGGTCGGGATCGACGCGCCCGGCGGCCAGATCACCGAAGTGATGACGGCTAAGGACATGATCGGCTGGACCCGGGACGGGGTCGGTGCGGCGCAGGAACACGCCGACTACGCGTTCGAGCTCACGATCAACGACGTCTACCACCAGATCGCCACCGTCACCGTGCGCAGCGGGATCTACCGCGAATACCTGCACCTGGTGAGAACGTCGCACGGGTGGAAGATACTGAACGCGCTCTATATGCGCACGCGCGAGGACCGACCTGACATCACAGCCGCATCAACCTCGGCCGGAACCGAAGGAAGGGCTTCCCCGCCCTGACTGAGGCGGCAGCGGCTCGCTCCGCGGTCGACCGACAGCCACCAGGAGCGGCAAATGCGATCGCCGCGCGGTCGGCAGCAGAGTCGGATGGCCGCGCTACTCGAGGCATAGACCGGGGCGAGCGTCGCCGCCCTCAACGAGGCAGTTCCGGAGGGGCCCTTGGGAGGTCGCGTCCTTGGCTGACTCATCGCGTTCCATCAGTGCCACCGGTTCGGGGTCCTCGACGATGGCCACGTCCATGACCGTCGCCAGCCGCACCCCTCGTGCAGCGGTGGCCCAGGTGGGTGGACGCCACCGCGACCCGGCCTCGGCCGCGATGGAGGAGCTACCCCTACCGGGCTTCGTCGATCGCGTTGGTCCAGACCCGGAAGCTGGTGAGAACGTTGGGCCCGAAGGTCGTGGTGATCGCGACGTCGGCCGCGTCCCGCCCCCGAGCGATGAGCACTCGCCCGATCCGCGGAACAAGATTGCGCGGGTCAAAGGTGTGCCAGCCCCCCGTCAGCCCCCCGAGGGATACACCTCGAACAACCTGAGAAGTCCATCGGGTCCGGCGATGGCGGCACTCCGATGTCGCCGAGGTCGGTGCAATACCGGGTAGGAATGTTCATGGCCCGGCACAGGGCCACACCCAGATGTGTGTAGTCCCGCCAGACGCCGCGCCCCTCCTCGAGAGCCTCCAACGCCGTCTTCGTCGGACAGGCCGCCTCGTGGTCGAACACGAGATGCTCATGCACGAAAGTGCTGATCGCCTGGACGAGCGGCCATCCCTTCGGGATGCGAGCGAACATGTCCCAGGCCAGCTCCGAGAGGCGATCCGTCTCGCAGTACCGGCTCGACCAGGTACACCAGCGTCTCTTGCGGCAGGCTCTCAACCGGCAGCTGCCAGCTCTCCACAGGGATCTCGTCCAACGTCCCCGGGTCGCGGATGACCGTATCGGCGCGAATGGCGAACGCGCCGGCGGGTGCCTTCACCCGGTTGCACCAGTTGCCGAAGCCGTCCCGGTAGGGGAGACATACATCACGGCGGGAGCGGTCGTCATCGTGTCGGGCCGCTCAAGATCCGAGACACGGCTGTAGTGCACGTTCAAGGTGACAATCAGCGGCGTCGGCTGCTCGAACCGGTAGCCAATGTCATGACCGAGCCGGATCCTCATGCGCAATCCACCAGGCCGAGTATGCGCGGGTAGCCCTCGCCGCGTCATCCCGTGCGGGTGCCAGCGCCCGCCGTGACAATGCGGCCCGGGGTCGACCGCCCGGTGTCACCTTGTGCCGGGTGGGCCCGAGACTCCGTCGGCTACCGAGAGGGTGCCTCAGCCCTCGTTGGGCCGACGATTCGCTGGCCGTCGGGTGTCACTTCGACCCCGTTCGGGTCCGACCCGGACGGCTGCGGAGCGGCATGACCGGGCGAGCGTCGCCGCCCTCAACGCGGCAATTGAGAGTAGCCGCGGCAGGCGGGACCCACGGACCTGCAGGGCGTGGTCTCACCCGGCTCACCCGGTCCGTCACACCAGCTCGGCCAGCAGGGCTGCCGCCCGTTCCGCGCCGGCGCCATCCACGGGCCGGTAGGTCACATCCGAGCCGATCTCCTCGGCGATGGTCCGGGCCAGCAGGTCGGGATCGCTCGCCTCGTCGTAGGTCACGCATCGCCCGGCACCGTAGCGCCGGAGGCGGTGACGGACGTGGAGGTTCTGCTCGAAGTGACCCTTCAACGGGATGTAGATGAAGGGCCGCTGGGCCGCCGTGAGCTCCATCGCGGTGGTCAGACCTCCCTGCACCACCGCCAGGTCGCATGCGCCGAGCTGGCGGTAGAGGTCCGGCACGAACGCATGGACCTCCAGACCCGGCCGGGCCGCGACCACGTCGGGCTTGAGCCGGGGCCCGGTGACGACCGCCATCCGGAGGCTCGGGACGAGGCTGCGAGCCGCCTCGTACGCCTCGCTGATCCGGCGCACGAGGTGTCCGCCCACGCCGGACCCACCGACGGCGACCACGCAGACCCGCTCCTCGGGGTACCAGCCGAGCTCGCTGCGCAGCTGGACGCGATCGGAGAGCTCGCCAGGATCGACGCCGCTGATGTAGCCGGAGAAGTTGTAGTGCCGCTCCGTCCACTCCCGGATCGCCGGGAGGCCGGGACCAAAGGAGTCCGAGACGATGTCATCGGGGTCGCCCACGAACACCGCCAGGTCGCGCAGCCAGGGGAACCGCTCGACGTGCTCGATCATCTCGGAGTTGTAGTCGGCGGTCAGCAGCGCCTCACGTTCGTCCGCGTCGGGCATGGGCAGCATGCCCACGAAGTCGGTCATCCAGGCGTAGGCGAACCGTTTGAGCTCGGGGTTCTCGTGCAGAAAGTGGTCAACGTCCCAGGCCTCGTCACCAACAACCAGGTCGTAGTCACCTTCGCGGGCGACGTCGAGGAAGACATGGAAGTTGTGGACCATGATCTCGTCCATCCGGCGCAACGCCTCGAAGCAGTGCAGGTCGTGCTCGCCGGCCTCAGCCTCGATGTGACCGGACTCGCTGGCCAACCACGCGCTCGCAGGGTGGACGGTCTCGGCGGCTCCCTCGAGCACGCTGGTCACCGGGTGCTGCGCCAGCCAGTCCACCTGGACGCCGTCACGCAGCCGTCGCAGCGCCTGCACGACGGCGACGTCGCGCCGAGCATGGCCCAGCCCGATGGGTGAGGAGAGGTACAGCACCTTCTTGTGCCGTAGTCGCCCACGTGTCCAGGTCCTCACCTGCGGCGTGGGCCCCACGCGCACAGCGAAGTCATGGATGAGGTGGTTGACCTTCACCGGGTCACGTGCCAGCGGGATGTGCCCGCCACCGGCGATGACCACGTAGTCGCCGCCGGTCAGCTCGGCGATCCGCTGACCGCGGGAGAGCGGGCTGATCATGTCGCGGTCGCCGTGGATGGCCAGCACCGGGGCGGTGATGGCCGCGCACCAGCCCTCGACGGTCTCGCGGGCTGGGGGAACCCAGCCCTGCTCGGCGCTGAGCACCTCCGGGACGGTGTCCAGCCCCCAGCCAACGCAGTCCTCGATCGGCTTGGACGAGTGCGGCTCGGGGAAGCACATCCCGAAGAAGAACCACAGGAAGTCCGCGTGCCGCCGCTCCCAGTGCGCGGCGTCGTACTTCGCCCAGTGATCGATGGGGTCGCGAGCGAGCATCGGCACCCGCGACTCCGGCAGCCGGGCCGGGTCCGTGCCGGGCGGGATCCGGAAGGGGTACGCGTCGGTCAGCGGCACCGACGCGCCCACGACCACCGCGCCGAGCACCCGGTCGCCGTGCTCGCCAGCCAGATGCAGTGCCCACAAGGCACCCAGGGACAGGCCGACCACGACGGCCCGGTCGGTCCTTGTTGAGTCGAGCACGTCCAGGGCGTACTCCACCTGCCGGTCCGAGTCGTACGCCGCCGGGTCGACCGGCCGGTCGGAGCGGCCGTTCCCCGGGCCGTCGTAGGTGACCACCCGGTGGTGCCGGGACAGGTAAGGCACCTGCAGCTTCCAGAACCGCTTGTGGATGATCGTCCACGTGGGCAGGAGCAGGATCGTCGGGCCGCCCTGGCCGTACACCTCGTAGTGGATCTTGACTCCGTGGCGCTCGACGAACCCCTCCGCGTCCGGTTCGCGTGCCCGTGTCATGGGGAAGTCTGTTCCGGTGGGACACCCCTCAACAAGACGGGGAGCTCGCACAGCCCGCGCAGCACGAGCCCGTCGCCGTGCTGCCAGCGCAGGTCCTCGACGGGGACGCCGAGCCGCAGACGAGGGAAGCGGGAGAGCAGGCCGGTGAATGCGATCTCCGCCTCGAGCCGGGCCAGCCGCGCGCCGAGGCAGTGGTGGATGCCATGCCCGAAGGCGAGGTGGGCGGCTCCGCTGCGCGTGATGTCGAACGTCTCCGCGTCGGCGTTGCGGTCCTCGTCCCGTCCGGCGGCCGCCAGTGACACGAGCACCTGCACCCCCGCCGGGATGACGGTGCCGGCGATCGTCACGTCGCGGGTGGCATATCGGAAGGTGGAGTGGGGCACCGGTGCGTCCCAGCGGAGGAACTCCTCGACGGCCTGGGGCACGAGGCTGAGGTTCGCGGCCAGGGTCTCGAACATGTCGGGGTGGCCCAGCAGCGCGGCGACGCCGTTTCCGATCAGGCTGGTCGTGGTGTCGTGGCCGGCCACGACAAGCTGGAACACCGTGGACATCAGCTCCTGCCGGGTCAGCAGCCGGTCCTGGCACGCGCGCACCAGGTCTCCGACGAGGTCGTCGGTCGGCTCCGCCCACCTCCTGTCAACCAGATCGGTCAGGAAGCCGACGATCCGGTCGGAGGCGAGGACCGCCTCGGCCGGGGGCTCGGCACCCGAGTACGGTGCAAGCAGCGTGGCGAACCAGCCCGCCAGCCTCTGTTGGTCGGTCCGGTCGATGCCGAGGAGCTCGCCGAGGACGGCGAACGGCAGCGGGCCGGCGTATCCGGTGACGAGGTCGACCGGCGCCGCCTCCTGGGCGGCGAGTTCGTCGAGGAGCTCGGCCGCGATCTGCCGGATGCGTGGCTCGAGCTTGTCCAGCCGCGTCCTCGTGAACGCCTTCGCGACCAGCCCCCGCAGGCGGGTATGGTCCGGTGGGTCGACGCTGAGCATGTGCCGGGCGAAGTCCGGTCCGGGCAGCCCTGCAGCGACGACGGCGCCGTCCTGGGCCAGCGCGGCATGCATGTCCTTCGACAGGTCTGGGTGGTTCAGCGCTTCCCGCGCTTCGGCGTAGCCGACGACGAGGAAGGCACGATGGCCGTCCATCAGGGTCACCTCGTGCACGGGCCCGGCCGCGCGGACCTCGGTGAACAACGGGAACGGGCGGTCGCGGTCGTAGTCGCCCCAACGGTCGAGCGCCGCCGGACAGGTGGATGTCATGACGACCTCCGGAAGCCCGAGCAGACCAGGTCCATGCGGCCCACCAGGCCGTCCCAGATCGTGCACACGACGGTCTGGGTGATCACGCGACGGTCGACGTCGGGGTCGAGCAGGAGCTTGTAATGCACGAGCACCCGGTCGCCCACCTCGTCGCCGGCCGCGTCGACCAGCACCACCGTGTCGTAGCCAGCGAACCAGTCGTCGAAGCGCGCCAGCACGGCGTCACGGCCGTGCTCCTCGATGGGGCCGCCGGGAAGCAGGGCCCGCATCCGGATGTCGGGGGACAGATGGCCGCCGAGCCGGTCCAGTGCCCGGTCGGCGACAGCGGTGGCGACCGAGGTCGCCAAGGGGTGCGTGTTCATGAGGCCTCCTTGGTGATGGCGAGCTTGCCTGCCCCGATGTGGTGGGCGAGGTGTGCTGCCAGGTCCTCTGCGTCCTGAGCTGCGCCGTCGATGTACGTCGAGCGGCGGCGCCGCAGCATCGGCAGGCCGAGCACGTAGAGACCCGGCCAGGCGACGACCCCACCGTCGTGCAGCAGCCGGCCTCGAGGGTCGAACACAGGGACGTCCAGGCAGGAGAAGTCTGGCCGGACTCCGGTCGCCCACACGACCGACCGGATCTCGCCCGATCGGAGGTCGAGGCCCAGGGGTGCGCGAGGGACTGCCGTGGGCTCGTGGCGTTCGCCCCGGCCTCCGACGCGGGCGTCGATCGTGTCCAGCAGCCGCCCGAGCTTGAGGTCGGCCAGCGCGCAGACGTTCGCCAGCGAGCCGGAGAGCTGGGCGAGGCCGTCGCGCACGCCTGCGAATCGTCCGACCAGGCGCACCCCCGACGCCTGCAGTGCGTTGAGGTCGAGACTGCGGGGTGCGCCGACCAACTGCAGCGAGGGCAGGTTGCGTGCGCGGACCAGGTCTTCGGACTCGTCCCAGCTCTCGTCGAGGATGCCGACCGTGTCCATCCACCACAGGATGTCCCGGCCCCGGTACTGACGCGGGACACGGACGTGCTCGCCCGCGGCCAGCGTGACCGGTCTGCCGGAGCGCTGGAGCTCGTCGGCGATCTGCAGTCCGCTCGCCGACGCCCCCACGACCAGCACGCCACCGTGCGGCAGCCGGCCGGGGTTGCGGTAGCCGAGCGCGGGGACCGACATGATCCCGGTCGGCAAGCGCCGTGCGATCGACGGGACGACGCCGAGCGTGGTCCCGACCGCCAGCACGACGCTGCGAGCGCTCCAAGGGCCCCGGTCGGTCTCCACCTCGAATCCCAGCCCGCCCGGCCGGACGGTGGTCACCGTGGTGCCGGTGACCACCGGCGCGGCAGATGCCGCGGCGTACCCGGCCACGAAGTCGGCCACCTGCGCGGCCGTGAGGTACCCATGCGGGTCGTCGCCTCGGTACTCCCATTCCGGGAGCCGCGTCATCCAGTTCGGGGTCAGCAGTCGCAGCGAGTCCCAGCGCCGGGTCCGCCACGAGCTCGCCACGTGGCCGCGCTCGAGGACCACGTGGTCGATCGAGCGACGGGCGAGGTGGCGGCTCATCGCGAGGCCGGAGTGCCCGGCCCCGATGATGACTGCGGTGACGGTGGGCATCAGACCACGGTGACCGTGACGTCGGTCGGGTTGGTCACGATGTCGAACACCGCGGAGCGCTTCTGCGACTGGGCGACGATGGCGCGGATCTCGTCGGGCGTGGCGTCCGCGTCGATCTCGTAGCTCACCGACACCCCGCTGAAGCCGTTGCGCACGTCGGGGTCCGCACCCAGGATGCCGTGCAAGTCCATGTCGGCGGCCAGCGTTGCCTTGACGGACTGCAGCTGGATCTGCCGCTGCTGGGCGACGGCCGCCACGCCGGCGGTGAGGCAGGCACCAAGCCCGACCAGGACGTACTCGACCGGGGTGGGGCCGGTGTCCTGGGCCGCGAACTGCTGCGGGTGGTCGGCGTCGAGGGTGAAGGACGTGTGGTGCATCTGCTCGTCGGCGAACCCGTAGAAGCCCTCGATGTGAGAGCGGCTGTGCGTGCCGTTGGCCCAAGTCACCGACGACCGCCACTGGAACTGCGCGATCTCGGGGCTGTCGGCGAAAGCAGCGCGCGCGCCGAGGAGGGCCTCGACGTTGACGCCATTGTCGACAGGCATGCTGGTGATGGTCATTTCTGTGGCTCCGTTCCTCGGCCGGGTGGCCGAACTGATGTGGTTGACGACGCACACGTTCGCCCGTCCGCGGGCGCGACCGCATCCGGTGACTCCCCTAGTCGTGGCCTATTCGTGGCCGCTAGGGGACCCATACCTCGATCCACCGATGGCCGTGCTGATGTGAGGCGCCGAGGTCCGGCCGCTAACGAGATCCTCGGCGCGGGAGGCTCAGATGCCAGCGACCTCGTCGGAGACGGTGTCGGTGTCGGTGGGTGTCCACGCGTCGTCACCGATTGCGGCGATTGTCTTCTCGACAGTGCGCCTGCGTCCTGGGTCCCCGCCGACCAGCGGGAGCTCGGGCGGCCAAGCCGATCAGGAGGTGTGAGGCGACCGCGTCGAGCTGACGGACGTGGCCGAGCGTGAACGCCCGCAAGAACGAGCCCAGCGTCGAGGGTGCGTCGGCACGATGGAAGACCCGCCCCAGCTCACCGTGCAGCAGCAGGCCATGTCATAGATGTGGTCGCCGCCGGCGACCATCTCCGCCACCAGCGAGGACACTCTCGACCCGCTGTTCGCTCCCTTGTGTCCGTCGGCAGACTCAGGTGCTCGTTTGCCAGACCTCGAAGGCCGCGGATTCGGCCAGCGCCCAGCAGCGGCACCAGTCCCGCCCACGACACCAAGCTCGGATCAGCGAAGACCGCCGCCGCGCAGTGTGAAGGAGTTACATCCCAGAGGTGCCCTTCCTGGTTGGTCTGATCGGAGCCTCCGCACTTCCCAATCTCCACTGGCACGGCAGGGCATCTCACCGTTGCAGCACGCTCAACTGACCGACACCGATCGATGGTGGTCGAGGCTAGACTGCCTCCGTGGTGGAGCGGGAGCTCCTCGGGAGGGACGGCGAGCGCGATGTGACGCGCCGTCTGCTCGACGACGCCCGGCGTGGCGTCAGCGGCACCGTCGTGATCACCGGCGACCCGGGCGTGGGCAAGACGGCGCTGCTGGAGGACGCCGTGTCCGGCCTGACGGACATGCTGCTGCTCCGGGCCACCGGGCTCGAGGCCGAGCGGCACCTGCCCTTCGCCGGTCTGCTCCAGCTACTGCGTCCGGCGCTGGACCGACTGGGCGATCTCGCCCCACCTCAGTCGGCCGCGCTTGCGAGCGCACTCGGGCTCTCGCGGAGCGCCCCGGGCGGCGGCGACAGGTTCATGATCGGAGCCGCGGTGCTGGGTCTGCTGTCCCGGTACGCCGAGGAAGCCCCCATCGCCGTGGTCGTCGACGACATGCACGCCCTGGACCTGCCGTCGGCCGAGGCCATCGTGTTCGCAGCCAGGAGGCTGGCCGCCGACCCGGTGGCGGTGCTCGCCACGGCCCGCAGTCCCGACGCGGACCACCTTCTCGCGGGGTTGCCGATGATACGGCTGGGCGGGCTCGACGACCGGGCTGCGGCCGCGCTCGCGGCCCGTGCGACCGGCGCGCCTCTCGCACCCGGCCGACTCGAGCCGCTGCTACGGCTGGCGGAGGGGAACCCGTTGGCGCTGCTAGAGCTCGCGGGCGACGACCTGGACGCGCTGGCCACCGACCCTGCCGAGTTGCCCGTGCGGGTGCCCGACACGGTCAGTGCTGCATTCGCTCGTCGGCTCGACCTGCTCGATGGCGCCTGCCGCACCGCCCTCCTCGTGGCGGCGGTCTGCGGCGGGGACCTGGCCGTGGCCACGCGTGCGTGCACGGTGCTCAACGTCGATGCCGGCGCTCTGGCGGAGGCGGAGGACGCCGGCCTGGTCTCCGTCCGGGCGGGTCACGTCACGTTCCGACACCCGCTGCTCCGGGCTACGGCGTACTCCCGCGTCGGTGTCCGCCAGCGTCGGGACGTCCACGCAGCAGTCGCGGAGTCCCTCGGTGAGGAGGATGCCGACCGCCGGGCCTGGCACCTGTCGGAGTCCGTCTGGAAGGTCGACGCCGTCATCTCCGACCTGCTCGCCGACGCGGCCGATCGAGCACGGGCACGGACCGCGTACTCCGTGGCCTCCGGCGCGTACGAGCGGTCCGCGCGGCTCAGCCCGGAGCCGGTGCTCAGGGCCACGCGACTGTTGCAGGCAGCGGAAGCCGCCTGGTCGGCAGGACTGACCGAGCGCGCGCTGGGGCTGCTGGACGCGCACGCGCGTGCGGAGCCGACGGGGGAGGCCCGAGTCCGCGAGCTAGCCCTCCGCGGCGCGATCGCGGCCCGCACCGGTAGGCTCCGAGACGCCCGGGAGATGCTGCTCGCGGCGGCCGAGCTCAGCACCGACCCCGCGGAGAAGTGCGTGCTGCTCGCGGACAGCGTCCACGCCACCTTCTACCTCGCCGGTGCCCCGACGGCCTCGCGGCTCGCCAAGCGGCTCGACGAGCTCGCTCCCTCGGTCGCCGACCCGAAGGCCCTCGCACTCGCTCGGATCGCGATGGGCCTGGCCCGGATCCTGGCCGGGGAGACGGGCGGTGCCGAGGAGCTCCGCGCCGCCGTGCCCCTCATCCAGTCGACCCGCGAGCTCTATGCCGACCCGCATCGGCTCTCGTGCGTGATGCTGGTGCCGTTGTTCCTGCGCGACACGACCGAGGGGGCGACGTTGCGCAAGTACGTCGACGAGGTGCGCGGTGAGGCCGGCGTCGGCGCCCTGCCGGCAGTCCTCTTCCACGTCGCCCGCGACCAGGCGACCACGTCGGCCTGGGCGGAGGCGGAGGCCAACTACAGCGAGTCCGTACGTTTGGCGGAGGAGACCGGGCAGGTCACCGAACGGCTGATGTCGCTGGCGGGGCTGTGCTGGTTGGAGTCGCGTCAGGGGCGCGGGGAGACCTGCCGCGCGCACGCCGAGGACGTGCTCGCCGCTCCCGACGCCGTCCACCTTCACATGGCTGAGGCGTGGGTGCGCTACGCGCTGGGCGACCTGGAGCTGTCCCTGCGGGAGCCTGCCCGGGCGGTCGAGGACTTCCGCCGGCAGGGGGACCTGCTGCAGCTCCACGAGCTCGCGGACGTGGACCTGGTGCCCGGCCCCGAGCTGGTCGACGCGCTACTGAGGCTGGACAAGCCAGCGGAAGCAAGGACGGCCGCGGAGTCGTACCACCACGCGGCTGAGGCCAAGGGCCAGCCCTGGGCGCTCGCCCGGGCGGCCCGGGCGAAAGGGCTGATCGCGGATGATGGATCGGCGGAGGGCTGCTTCGAGACCGCGCTCCAGATCCACGGCGCCACGCTCGACCGGTTCGAGACCGCCCGCACGCGACTGGCCTACGGCGAGTGGCTGCGGCGTGCTGCGCGACGGGTCGACGCGCGGGCTCACTTGCGTGCCGCTGTCGAAGACTTCGAGGAGCTCGGCGCGGCGCAGTGGGCCGAACGCGCGGCCGCCGAACTGGCCGCGACGGGCGAGACCGTGCATCGGCGCGACGCCGACCCGCGCAGCCTGCTGACTCCGCAGGAGCTGCAGGTCAGCCTGCTTCTCGTCGAGGGACGGACAACCCGTGAGGCCGCGGCGGCACTCTTCCTCAGCCCGAAGACGGTGGAGTACCACCTCCGAAAGGTGTACGCCAAGCTCGGGATCGGCTCCCGCCCCGAGCTCGCCGACGTGCTGAGCGCCTAGCTCGTCACGGTGTCGGCGACGCAGTCGTATGCCGCGGTATGACGCGATGTTCCAGGCTCCCGAGCGGCCCTAGTGGCCCGTCGCTTTTAACGTTCTGGGTATAGGTGGCGGAGTCGGGTGCGGGCGTCGCCGGTGGTGAAGTGCCAGTGGACTTGCCGCTGGTCGGCGTTGACGGCTGCCTGCCAGGCGGCCGGTTCGGTGTTGAGGACGTCGAGGTCGTCGATCCGCCGGTCGAGGCAGTGGCGGGCGAGCGCGGACAGTTCGATCTCTGCGACGTTCGGCCAGGAGCCGTGCCTGGGGGTGTGGTGGATCTCCAGACGCTGCGCGAGTGCCCTGGCCTTGGCCGGCTCGAACGCCTCGTCCAGGGAGCCGATGGTGGGGGTGTTGAGGTTGTCCATCACCAGCAGCACGCGCTCGGCGTCGGGGTAGTCGATGGTGAGCAGGTCGACCCCCACGAAGATCGAGCACGTGCCGTGGCGGACGTACTCCGAGTCCTGCCTGCGGTCCCGGCCCGGGGCGGCGGGGATCGGGTCGCGGGCATGCGCGAGGAGCTGGTAGGGCTTCTCGTCCATGCACACCACCGGCACGGCCGGATCGTGGCGGCGGGCGTAGACGTCGAGGACGTCCTCCATCCTGGCGACGAACTCCCCGTTGGCCTTCGGCGGGATGGAACTGCTTCAGGTGAGACGAAGCGCCCTCTGTTCAACACCTTCCCGATCGTGGAGTGGTCCAGATCCGCGATGTCGTCGATCACCGCGACCTGCTTCTCCGTAAGTATTCGGCCATGGCGTGGTAGCTACTCGGGCGAGGCTCGCGACTCGCCCGGGACGCCGGGGCTGCTGAGGTGAGTCGCCCGGACGTGTTTTGATCTTCGGGTGGGGCCCGAGTCGCTGGTTGTTGATGTCACCGAGGTGACGTCCTGGCGTGAGCGTGCCGAACGGGCGGAGGCCCGGGTCGAGGAGTTGATCGAGCAGGTCGCGGTGTTGTCGCGGATGTTGTTCGGCCGCTCGTCGGAGAAGGCATCGCCTGGCGCGGGTGGCCCCGGCGTGTCGGACGAACCTGGTGGGCGGGCTGGTGAGGGTGAGCGTCGCGAGGGTGGCGCTGACGGTGATGGTGTTCGGCCGAAGCGGGGGCAGCGGCCAGGCAGCCCCGGGCACGGCCGGCGGGACT
The DNA here is from genome assembly GCA_963750565.1 of uncultured Actinomycetota bacterium. Classification (GTDB taxonomy): domain Bacteria; phylum Actinomycetota; class Actinomycetes; order Actinomycetales; family Kineosporiaceae; genus R-H-3. The sequence continues at coordinate 198,353 of CAVVRA010000010.1, forward strand.
ACTCGCATCTGGACTCCCGGGAGGAGATCCATGATGTGCCGCCCGATCAGCGGGTCTGCCCGGACTGCGGAGCGGCGTTCACTGCGTTGGGGTCCGAAGGCAGCGAGCAGATCGACTGGCAGGTGCACCTGACCCGGATCGTGCACCGGCGGCTGCGGTACCGGCGGGCGTGCACCTGCCCGGGCCAGCGGACGGTGACCGCGCCGCCGGCGGCGAACGTGATCCCCAAAGGGCGGTTCACGGCCGCGTTCCTGGCACGGCTGCTTTACCTGAAGTTCGTGTTGGGCCTGCCGGTGCACCGGATCGTCAAGGTGCTGGCCGCCGAGGGCCTGGCCGTGTCCGAGGGCACCCTGGCCGGGGTGTTGAAGGCCCTGGCCGGTCTGCTGGTCCCGCTGGAGAGCGCGATCCAGGCCCGTAACGCCGCCGCGACCCAGGTGCATGCCGACGAGACCACGTGGCGGGTCTACGAACAGGTGGAGGGCAAGACCGGCCACAAGTGGTGGCTGTGGGTGTTCATCGCCGAGGACACGGTCGTGTTCCGGATGGACGCCACCCGCTCGATGTCGGTGCTGGACACCCACTTCGGGATCAGCGAAAGCGACCGGGAGGCCGGGACGCTGCCCGACGGACGCAGGCTGGTGCTCTCGACCGACTTCTATGTGGCCTACCAGTCCCTGGCCCGCCTGGACGGGGTCGACGCCCTGTGGTGCTGGTCGCACATGCGCAGGTACTTCATCCGCGCCGGGGACGCCCACGCCTACCTGACCCCCTGGCGGGACGCCTGGACCGCCCGGATCGCCGATCTGTACGTGGCGCACACGGCGATGGCCGCCGCCGAACCCGGCAGCGGCGAGCACGCCACCGCGGTCGCCGCGTTCGAGCAGGCCCTGGCCGTCATCGACACCGTCCGCCAGCAGCAGGCCACCGGCCCCAACCTGCACCCCGCCGCCGCCAAGGTGCTCGCCACCCTGGACCGCGAATGGGACGGCCTGGCCCGCCACCGCGACTACCCCGACGCAGCGCTGGACAACAACATCAGCGAGAGGGCACTGCGCTCCCCGGTCGTCGGGCGCAAGAACTACTACGGCAGCCACGCCGAGTGGTCCGCGCACCTGGCAGCCCGGATCTGGACCATCACCGCCACCGCCGAACGTCACGGCCTCGAACCGCTGTCCTACCTGACCGACTACCTGACCGCCTGCGCCCAGGCCGACGGGAAACCCCTCGAAGGCCAAGCCCTGGACCGGTTCCTGCCCTGGCTCCCCGGCCCCATCGGCAGCCGAGACCACGACCCGCCCACGATCAACCCGTCAGGCTGAACCCACCCGAAGATCCCAACCCCGAACCCGACCCGCCACCAACGGATCGGGCACTCGGGCGTGCCCGCCACGGGATCACCGAACTCTTACCCTTCTCCAGCAGCCGCAGCGACCACCGCGCATGCCCCGGCGGCGGCGCCGAGCACGCCAACGCGATCAACCTCGCCTCCACCTCACCGGTCAATGTCCTTGCATTAGGGCGTTCGTGTGGCCGTGGCCTGGGGTGATGCCGCGACACGCCGATCGAGTTGGGGCCTTTGCGTTGGATGTCGATCTCTGTTTGAGTACGCGATCATGGCGCATGACGGATCAGCAGGGGTCTCGCCGGACGGGTGGCTGCCGGACCGGGTGTCGATCGGGGCCCTGACGAGGTCGTTCCCGCCGGAACTGGTGGACCGGGTGATCGCCGAGACCGAGGCGCATGAGGAGCGGCGCCGGCTGTTGCCGGCCCGGCTGGTGATGTACTTCGTGCTGGCGTTGTGGCTGTTTCGGGGCCCGAACTGCGGGTACGGGCGGGTGATGACCAAGCTGGTCGACGGGCTGTATCACCGGCGCCGGGCCGAGGCGTTCCTGGCGACCGGCCGGATCGACCCGGGCCGGTGGGTCGAGGCGGGTACCGATCGGGGCCGGGCACGTACGTGGCGGCAGCCGAACATCTCGTCCTTGTCCCGGGCGCGGGCCAAGCTGGGCCCGGACCCGGTGCGGCACCTGTTCGAGCAGGTCGCCGGTCCGGTCGGCGCACCGGCGGCGGCCGGGGTGTGGGTGTGCGGCCTGCGGGTGGTCTCGATGGACGGCTCGACGACGGATGTGCCGGACAGCGACGACAACCGCACGGTGTTCTCCGGGCCCGGTAACGACAAGCGGGACGGGGCGTTCCCGCAGGTGCGCTGGGTGGTGGCCGCCGAGTCCGGGACCGGCGCCCTGGTCGAGGCCACCATCGGGGCCTACACGGTCGGGGAGCAGACCCTCGCCAAGGACCTGCTGGGCGCCTTCACGGCCGAGATGCTCGTCCTGGCCGACCGCAACTTCCTGTCCCACACCCTGGCCCGGGACACCCTCGCCACCGGCGCGCACATCCTGTGGCGGGCCTCGGCGAGCTTCGCGTTGCGCCCGATCCAGGTGCTGCCCGACGGCACCTACCTGGCCCAGTTGCGGCCGGCCCGCAAGGGCGACGGGCCACCGATCACCGTGCGGGTCATCGAGTACACCGTCCACACCACCCCGATCGACCCCGACACCGGCGAACCCGACCCCACCGGCCAGACCCGCTCGGAGGTGTTCGCCCTGGTCACCGACCTGCTCGACGTCGCCGCCTACCCGGCGCTCGACCTGGCCCGCGCCTACCCGATGCGCTGGGAAGCCGAGACGGTGATCAAACATCACAAGACCGACATCGGCCCGGGGATGCCCGTCCTGCGCAGCAAGGACCCCGAAGGCGTCGCGCAGGAGATGTGGGCCCTGTTCGCCGTCTACCAAGCCTTGGCCCATCTGATCGACGCCGGCGTCGACGCCACCGGCCTACCACCGGCCGCGATCAGCTTCCCCCACGCCCTGGCCGCCGCGACGGACACCGTCGGGGCGTTTCCCCCCCGGTGAACTCGACCTGGCCGTCGCGGTCTTCCTCCTGAAGATCCTCGACCCGCGGACCCATGTCCGCCAGCGGCCGGACCGCGCCAGCCCCCGCCGCACCAAGAAGGCCGAAGACTTCCCCGCCCGCAAGCCCGGCGAACCCTCCGTCACCACCGTCCACCGACGGATCGAACTCCACCCGCTCGCACCACCAAGATCACACTAAAGCAAGGCCATTGACCTCACCGGTCACCTTCGGCTCCACCGGCGGCGTGAGCCGCTTCTTGCGGCTGATCGTCGCCTCGACATCCCGCCACGCTCGGCATACGCCCTCGACGTCTTCACCACCGTGTCCACGTGCACCCCGGCCCGCTGCGCGACCACCTCCTGGGTCGGCACCGGGCCCACACGGCCCGGGTCGTTCTCGTCCAGCGCCAGCAGGATCCGCGCCCGGCGTACCTGCTGCGCCGGATGGGACCCCGTCCGAACCAGCCCACTCAACCGCTGACGCTCGGCCAGGCTCAACGCCACCGGCCGCGACTTCGACCTCGACACCACCGACTCGCCTCTGACGGGCAGAAGGGGAAGGAACCCGCCAGCACAGGCATACCCCACCAACCGCGCCGATTAGCGGAGACACGCCACTAGCCTCACTCAGCCGTTCCGAAAGCTGAGCCTCGGTTAGCCGGTTACGAACTACTCGGATGCACCCCTGTGCACGCACGCCGACGCGGCTTCACCAGGCTGCACAATTCGGTTCACTGGACGAATACTGGACGGTTGATCTTGACCGGAGGCAGTCAGAAGCCCTAACTAACCGGCTCGACTTCGTGCGCGACGTGACCTACACCGAAGACGCATCCCGCGTGCGCGCGTCATGGCCACCCTCCGATCCGCCGCAATCGGCCTGCTCCGCCTCACCGGCGCAACCAACATCGCCGAAGCCACACGCCACCGCATCCGGCGACCAGACAAGATCATCAAGCGACTGACCAGCTTCAACGCGACAATGCCGTGACCCTGGGCGGGGCGGAGCCGCCGTAGGACTGCGCGCCGGAAAGAGCCTGAGAGCCTGGGTGTGAGTCATGGACGTGTCATCCATGAGTCGGTGCAGGTGGTTCGCTAGTCTGATTGCGGGATACGTAATCAGACTAGCGGAGGCGGCATGGGCAAGGACTACTCGACGATGACGGCGGGTCAGCTCGAGGAGTTGCGCTCCCTGATGCTTGACCGCATCGCCGCGGTGCCACAGTTCCGGCGCGGGTCGTTGCAGGTGGGCTACCGCAAGTGCGGTCGAGCGAATTGCCGGTGCGCCCGCCCCGGCGAGCAAGGACACGGCCCACGTGGGCTGTGGACCCGCACCGCGAAGGGCCCGGGTGGGTCGCGCGGGCAGTACATCCCGGTCGAGGCGATCGACCAGGTCCGTGCCGAGCTGGACAACTACGCCCAGTTCGCCTCGCTGGTTGAGGACTACATCGAGATCAACGAGGTGCTGTGCACGTCTCGGGTGGGGCCACCGGCACGCCGACCGAGGCGTGCCAACCCCGCTGCCGGCGGGGAAAAGGGGGGCTCGAGCGCCAGCCCGACGAGCAGGAAGCGCTGAGCGCATTGGCCGACCGGATCGCCGAACTGGCCGCCGAGGAGGCCCGCTGCCTGGTCGCCACCGCTGCCGGACTCCTGCGGCGCGGCGAAGAGCACGGCGAAGAGCAGGGTCAGGTGGGCGTGTTGGAAGCGATCGAGCGCGCCGCTCAGGCCGCTGCCGCCCAGATCGGGCTGGCCGCCCTGGCGGGGGTCGTGGACTGGGCCGGCACCCACACCCCGGCCCGCGCCGGCTGTCCCGACGCGGGTCATGGCGCGCGGCTGGTGGCCCGGCGCACCAAGACGGTACGCACCCTGCTGGGCAGCATCCAGACCACCCGCGGCTACTACCACTGCGCGACCTGCAAGCAGGGGTTCGCGCCGCTGGACGACCGCCTCGGCGTGGCCGGCACCAGCCTGTCCCCGGGTCTGAGCCGGGCCTGCGCACTCGCCGGTGCCGAGATGCCCTACGACAAGTCGCGGCAGTTCATCGCCACCGTGACCGGCCTGGACCTGGCCTCGACCTCGACCCTGGCCCGCACCACCCGCGCCCAGGGCGCCCGAGCCCGCGATCTGATCGCTGCCGAGCACGCCGCACCCGGACCCATCCCTGGGATCTGCACCGAAGGCCCGGACCTGTGCTACATCGTCCTGGACGGCACCGGCGCCCCGATGCTGCCCAGCGAATGCGCCGACCGGCCCGGCAAACACACCGACGGCAAGGCCGGCACCCGGGAGGTCAAGATCGGATGCTTCTTCACCCAGTCCGACCGCGACCCCGACACCGGCGACCCCCTCCAAGACCCCGGCTCAGCCAGCTACATCTCCACCTTCGAACCCGCCGCGACCTTCGCCGTCCACGCCAAGGCCGAGTACCACCGCCGCGGGTTCGACCAGACCCGACAACCCATCGTGCTCGGTGACGGCGCCAAGTGGATCTGGGCCCATCGCCAACGAGCGCTTCCCCCACGCCACCCAGATCGTGGACTACTTCCACGCCCGCGAACACCTCGCCGACCTGACCAAGATCCTCACCCCAGTCCTGGCCGACCCCGCCGCCTTCGAACAGGCCCTCGTCGACCACCTCGACCTCGGCGACACCACCGCGATCGCCGAGGCCATCGAAGCTCTCGACCTACCCCAGACCGCCTCCGACCTGGTCAAACCCGCCGCCACCGAGGTCGGCTACTTCACCGGCAACCACCACCGCATGCAGTACACCGACTTCCGCGCCAAACGGCTACTACATCGGCTCCGCCCCGTGGAGTCAGCCTGCAACACCATCGTCAAACAACGCGCCAAACGAGCCGGCATGCACTGGACCATCCAAGGACTCGACCCCGTCCTCGCGCTACGCACCCTGCACCAATCCGGACGCGACCACATCCTCTGGCCGGCACCACAAACCTGACGCACACCCTGAGAGCCTGCGCACATGGGGAAGTGTCAGACCTCGGTGGGACGGTGATCGGCACGGCTCTCGGCCAGATGTGGAAGGCCGCCCCGTGGGTGCTGCGAGGTGTGTGGCGCCAGCCGCCACGGTCGCAGCTCCGGGCGTCGCAGCTGGGCCTGGGTGCCCGACCGACGCCCCGTCCGACGCCCCCAAGGTCTGGTGACCAGAGCGACAAGAACTGTATGCGGGAGACTGTCACGTACGGATCTGTGAGGCCCGGCCCGGGGGGTGAGACCCGGGTGAGACCTGGGTGAGACCCCCAGAGACCCCCCGGCTACTCGGCGCTGTTGTTACAGTCCCAGCACCTTCTTCATCGTCTGCCCAATTTCCGCCGGATTGGGAGCTAGGATGACCCCGCCCGCTTCTAACGCAGCCATCTTGTCTTGTGCTCGGCCAGAGGCTCCAGTAACTATGGCTCCGGCGTGTCCCATCCTTTTCCCGGGCGGCGCCATGCTGCCGGCAATGAAGGCAACGACCGGCTTGCTCATGTTGGATCTTATGAACTCCGCCGCATCCTGTTCCATGCCGCCACCGATTTCTCCGATCATCACCACGGCGTCGGTGTCCGGGTCAGCCTCGAACATCCTCAACACGTCCACGAAGTTGGTGCCTGGCAGGGGGTCACCCCCTATGCCCACGCAGGTACTCTGGCCGATGCCCAAACGAGTAAGCTGCAATACGGCTTCGTAAGTAAGGGTGCCGGAGCGCGAGACCACCCCCACACGTCCCACCGAAACCACATCAGCCGACATGAGCCCGACCTTGGCTTGGCCGGGTGACAAGACGCCCGGGCAGTTTGGCCCCAACAATCGCGTACCAGGTTTGCCACGAAGGAAATTGTGCACCGGGAGCATGTCATTAACAGGAATACCCTCGGTGATGCAGACGATAAGCGGAAGGTCTGCCTCGGCTGCCTCCAAGATGGCATCCGCTGCATAGGGTGGTGGGACGAAGATGATCGAGCAGTTGGCGCTAGTCTCCTTCACGGCCTTCGCCACCGTGCCAAAGATCGGTAGGCCCAGCAGCTCGGTGCCTTGCTTGCCAGGGGTCACTCCCGCTACCACTTCCGTGCCATACTCCATGCAACGCTGGATATGAAAGCTGCCGCCCTTGCCGGTGATGCCCTGGCCTACCACGCGAGTGTGTCTATTAATGAGGATGCTCATGCTGGCCGTCCGGCCCTCTGTGCAATTTCCACGGCTTTGCGACCCTCATCGAGAAAGTCCGTCGCCAGATATGTCTCGATGCCGGACTCGGCCAGTATCTTCTTGCCGACGTCGGCGTTCGTGCCGAACATACGCACCACGGCGGGAAGCTTGGACTTGGTTGCACGGTAACCGTCCACAATGCCCTGGGCATAGGCGTCTCCCTTGCCCATGCCGGCGAAGATATCTATCAGTAGGACCTTGACATCGGTATCTGCCATTATTAGCTTGAAGGCGTTCACGATATGCTCGGACTGTGGATCGGGGCCGATGTCATAGAAGTTGGCCGCCTTGCCACCAAGCTGGGCGAGGAGGTCCACCACCGACATAGTCATACCCGCGCCGTTGATGAGGCAGCCGATATTGCCATCCAGCTTGACGAAATTCTTGATATCGAGCTGCCCGGCCTGGGCCTCGATAGGGTCTTCTTGCCCCCAGTCGTACATGGCGGCAATCTCTCTCTGACGGTAGTCGGCGTTGTCATCGAAGTTGAGCTTGGCATCGAGAGCGATAAGTCGCCCGTCAGGTGTTACCACCAGAGGATTGATTTCGGCGAGCGAGCAGTCCTTGGCCAAGAATAGTCTGTAGAGGCCGCTCATTATCTCCATGGCTTGCTTGGTCTCCTCGGGAGAGAGATTCAGCCCGTACGCCAGCTTCCGTCCCTGGAATGCGCGAAAACGATCAGGTGGATCAACGTGCACGCGCAGGATCTTCTCAGGGCTAACGCGCGCAACCTCTTCGATGTCCATACCACCGGCTTCGCTTGCCATCATCACGGGAAGCTTGGCTGCGCTGTCGAGCACCAGCGAAAGGTAGAGCTCGCGCGTGATGTCAATCGTTTCTTCCACAAGGACTGTATCCACCGGCACGCCCTGCCCGGAGGTCTGATGGGTGACAAGGTGGGTTCCCAGCATTGCTTTTGCCATGGTCTTTGCTCCCGCGGGGGTAGGAGCGATCTTGATTCCGCCGGCCTTGCCCCGCCCGCCAGCATAGACCTGAGCCTTCACCGCCACCTCCTTGCCTATCTCAGCGGCAATCTCCTCCGCCTGTTCAGGTGTGGCGGCCACCCTGCCTTTCGGTATGGGGATGCCGAACTGCGCGAAAAGAGCCTTGGCTTGATACTCATGGATCTTCATTTGTCTCCCTTCTCGATTCAGTGAGAGATTTCCGTTGGCACCTGAATCAGAAAGTCTAGAGGTGAGTAATGCTCAGCGGAGTGTGCTGGCGATGAATGCCGCCATCCCCCGAGACGCTGCCGACAATGTCGCCCGTCAGCACGCGGGCCGGCGCGGAGCGCTGCCACGAATGCCGACGATGGTGGCAAGCGCGTCCGACGTCCCGGCCGCGTGCCCACGCGCGACGCCGGCTGATGCCCTCACGTACGTCTCGTCAGACCCCCAGGTCCACGATCGCGGCGACCGGGCCTCCGCCCGACGGACCCTGGTGCACGGCGGCGACGGAGACGTAGTTCATCGGGTCGCCGGTCACCGCGGCAACGACACCACCGACCGCCGCCTTGATCTGGCGGTGCCAGGTGACGTCGGAGTCGTCGAGCATGATGTTGCGCCGCCCACGGACCCGGCCAGTCGGGTCGGCCTCGCACTTGAGGAACAGGTTGACCAGCCGACCCTTGATGTGGCGCGGGTGGGGGCAGTCCGCCGGCATGTCGTCGAGACCGGCGTTGCGAATCGCCGCCCATACCCCGTCGATGTCGAGCGCGTCCTGCATCACGCTGTGCCCGATGCGATAACGCCCGCCGACCCCGCGCGCGTTTCCGACGAGCACGATCTGCGCGCGGTCGAGCTCGACGCCCGACGAGCACGACGCGACCGATGAGTAGAGCGACAGGTCGTGGAAGATCTGCTCGGCCGTCGGCATCTCGATCTCGCCGAGCGCCACGGCGATGCCGAGCCCGGTCGTGGCGTTGGAGACGTCCATCGACTCGAGCGTGTTGTGGGTGAAGACGGTCTGGCCACGCCGCTCTGCGTCGTTGATGGTGTCCTGCACGAGCAGGGGCGTCTTGGTCTGCACGTAGTGCACATCGGCAGGGTCGGGGATGCCTGCGACCTCCATCGCCTTGCGTACACCAACCGCAACCTTCTCCACCATCGCAGGGCGGCCGATGTCCTCGGGAAGGATCTGGTCGCTCATCGCGTAACCGACGCTGACCCGCGGCTCGTCGGTGGGAGGGTAGGAACGCTCCGGCGCGTAGGCGAAGATCGTGGCGTGCGGGCTGATCACGCCGTCAGTGCCGCCCGACCACACCAGCGGGATCTGCGCCACCTCCTCCTTGCTCCGCGTCCCCTTTTCCATGAGCACGTCGCGGAATGCGTGGGTGGCGATGATCCGTGTGTAGTCGTTCACCCCCCCGTTGCCCTCGGTCTTGCCCACAACGGCGATGACGTCGTCGGCGGAGAAGACTCCCTCCTCGATGAGCTCGGACAGCCCACTGGCGTCGCTGACGCTCTCGATCGGAACCTTGCGAACCTCGATGGCACGTGGCATGAGCGGTCGAACCTCCAATAGAATGGTGCGGATCAGGACAGGCCAACCCCGCGATAACGACGGTAGCGCTGGTACATACGCTCCGCGGGTTCGTGGTGGAGCAGCGAGCTCGGCTCGTATTCGAGGACGCTGCCGAGCCGGCCGAGGAGCTCACGGGGCTCGTCCTGGCACTCCGCGACGATCCGGTCGATGATTCCGTTGCGCTTGAGTCGAGTGCACGCACGCCCTGCGCGGTCGCGAGTTCCGGCGCGCGGTCGGTCGTGCGGTAGAGGATCGCCGACGCGCCCTCGAGCGGCGGCGTCGACAACCACGCGTGCTGGGCTGCGACCACCCGGTCGGCAGGCACCAGCACGACGGTGCCGCCGCCCGCACCATGACGTCGACTGCCCGGCTGATGGTGAATGCGATGCCCTCCGGCGGCACGAGCGTGGGTGGCTGGGTCAGCTGCTCGTCTCGGCGCCCGGCTGCTCCGGGACCCCCGGCCGCTGCGGGACCCCCGGCCGCTCCGGGGACGCGATCGTGCCCGGCGCTGCCACGTCCTGCGGCTCGACTGCGGGCGTCAGCGGCGCGCCCTTGAGCACGCCGAACTTCGCGAAGTAGTGCATGACCTGGTAGATGATGATCGTCGCGAACGTGCCGATCGCAATGCCGTTGAACGAGATGTCGCCCTTGCCACCGTTGGACGTCCACGTGGCGTTGGCCGCACCGAGGATCAGGCCGACCGCCGCCGGGAACAGGTTGACCGGGTTCTTGAAGTCCACCCGGGCCTCGACCCAGATACGCCCGCCGAGCACTGCGATCAGACCGTACAGGATGATCGTCGCGCCGCCGAGGACGCCGACCGGGATGCTGACGATCAGCGCGCCGAACTTCGGGATCATGCCGAGGGCGATGGCGGTGAGGCCGGCCACGATGTACGCCGCAGTCGAGTAGACCCGAGTCGCGGCCATCACACCGATGTTCTCGGCGTAGGTCGTCGTGCCCGAACCGCCGCCGGCGCCGGCGAGCATCGTCGCCGCGCCGTCACCCATGTAGCCGCGTCCCAGCGACCGGTCGAGGTCACGGCCGGTCATCGAGGCGACCGCCTTGATGTGGCCGGTGTTCTCGGCGATCAGGACGACGACGACCGGCACGATGAGGGCGATCGCGGCCCAACTGAAGGTCGGCGTCTGGAAGTCCGGGCTCCCGAACCACTTGGCTTCCTTCAAGTTGGTGGACAAGGTGCTCAGCTGGTCCTGCGGCCAGGCCACGAGGTACCCGACGACGACGCCGATCAGGATCGAGATGCGGCCGAGGAAGCCGCGCAGCAGCACCGTGGCCAGGATGATCACCGTCAACGTGATGGTGGCAGTCCACGGCTGCTTCTGGTAGCTCGCCCAGGCAACCGGCGCGAGGTTCAACCCGATCAGGGCGACCACGGCGCCGGTGACAGCGGGCGGCATGAGGAGGTTGATCCATTGAGAGCCGTAGCGGTTGACAAGGAGACCGATGACGAACAGCACGGCGCCGGCAGCGAGGATGCCGCCGAGCGCCGCGGGGATGCCGCCGTGGGTCTTGGCGGCGATGACGGGTGAGATGAAGGCGAAGCTCGACCCGGTGTAGCTCGGCAGCCCGAGGCGCTGCCCGCGGCCCGTCGTCATCGCGATGAAGATGAGGGTGCCGCAACCGGAGAAGAAGATCGTCGCGGTCGGCGGGAAGCCCGTCAGGACCGGAACGAGGAACGTCGCGCCGAACATCGCAACGACATGCTGCATGCCGACAGCGATGGTCTGGGGCCAGGCGAGGCGCTCTTCGGGCGCGACGACGTCCGTCGGCGCGACGTGACGCCCGTCGCCGTGCACCGTCCACAACACGATGTTTGGCATGTATTGCTCACCTCTTCGAAGGGGCATTGCCTGCCCGGGGTGGGTCCCTGCGCCGTGGCGAGGGCTGGTCGCCGGCCGCGGGTTCGGGCGAGCTGCCAAGCCGTCAGCGACCGTGCGTTGGTGCGTGGACTGCGGGTGGGCCGACCGAGGTCAGGTACGGATGCATCGCACCGACGCTCGGGGACGTGGTGGAGGTTGGGGGCGGGGGCGAGCGTAGGCGGGTCTGCACGGGCTGTGATGGTCCTCGCGACACAATCCACGGTGTTGGGCACAACGCCCACAGGTGTAGGGCACAACGCCCCCCAGTCGGGGGGGACTTTCGCCTCTAGTCCCTCCACCGGAGCGCGAGTTGCCTAGCACGTGGGGAGCGTACGACTGACGGGGCCCCTCCGCGGAGCACCTTCAACGACCGACTCGGGCGACCGGTGGAGGTGGGCGCTGTGCGAGAGCCACCCGCCGGACCGGCATGGCTGAGCGCGGCGCTCGGTGGCCTCATCGCCGGACCGATGCGTCGTGGAACGGTGCTCGCGTCGACGCGATTCGCGTCCTATCTCTTGCTCCAGGAGACCACTGAGCCGACAGTGGTAGCGGTCGTCGCCAACGGGGCTGTGCGGCTGCCGGTCGCTGCGTGCGTGCCGCGACTGCCCGCGCTAGCGGTGGCCGCACCCGCACAGGTCGGAGGTGGAGTGATCACCGCGGACGGACATGCCTGGCGACCGGTCAGGTGGTGGGACCCGACACCGCGGCTCGACGCGCGTGCGCTGCGTACTCACGGTTGGCGCCTGGCCGACGTCATCGCGTCGGAGCCACCAACGGCGTACGGCGTCGACGTCGAGCTCGCGCGGGCGGTCGTCGCCGCCCTCGCCGAGGGCGACGCGACCCCGGCGTGCGGCCTCCTCGGGTCGGGTCCAGGGCTCACTCCTGCGGGTGACGACGTCGTCGCTGGCGCCTTAGCCGCACTTGCGCTCATGGATCGGCTCCCCGTGGCCGCCGCCGATGCCGTCACCTCAGCCGCTCGGTCTCGCACCACCGCGCTGTCGGCGTCGCTGCTCATGGCCGCGGCACGTGGCCAGGTCGTGCCGGAAGCGGCCCGGACGCTGCGCGCCCTGGCACGCGACGGCGACGTCGACGAGGTCACCACGATGGCGAGGCGCCTGTTCGCGGTCGGTGCAACGTCCGGCCACGACCTTGCGCTCGGCCTCGCTGCTGCACTCGAATCAGCTGCACCGGTTACTGCGCGGGAGGCGATATGACCGTCCACGTCGAGATTCGTCGCGGCACCTATCACGACTCGGTGACCCTGATGCAGGCCAGCCAGCAGGTCGTCGAGCAGCCGGGAGTGCGTACGGCCATGGTGGCGATGGCCACACCGTTGAACCTCGAGGTCTACGAGCGACTCGGCTTCGACCCCGCCGCCATCGCCACCGCCACGTCCAACGACCTGCTGGTTGCGGTCGATGCCGCCGACGACGACACGCTCGCCGCCGCGGTCACCGCCCTCGACGCGCAGCTCGCGTCACCATCCGGGTCGACCGGAGGTGGTATCGGTGAGGTGGTGCGCCCGCACACCCTCGGCGCTGCGCTTCGCGACGGGCGCGGCTCGCTCGCGCTCATCTCGGTCGCGGGGCAGTACGCATTCGTCGAGGCGATGGACGCGGTACGCGCCGGCGTCTCGGTCATGCTGTTCTCCGACAACGTCTCGGTCGCCCAAGAGGTGTGCCTGAAGGAGGAGGCGACGCGGCGTGGGCTGCTTGTGATGGGCCCCGACTGCGGGACGGCTGTGGTCGGAGGGGTCGGTCTCGGCTTCGCCAACGTGTTGAGCCCCGGGCCGGTCGGCGTCGTCGCAGCGTCGGGCACCGGCGCGCAGCAGGTGAGCTGCCTGCTCGATGCCGCAGGCGTCGGCGTGACCGCGGTCCTCGGCGTCGGCGGGCGTGACCTGTCCGCCGCGGTCGGCGGCCGCTCGACGCGCGCCGCGATGGCACTGCTCGACGAGCACCCCGGCACGAAGCTGGTTGTGGTCGTCTCGAAGCCGCCGGACGAGGAGGTGGCCAGGCAGGTCCTCGACGCCGCCGGGACGATGGTGACGCCGACGCTCGTCGGCTTCGTCGGACGCGGTCGCGACGACCTGACCGCGTTGACGGCGAAGGCGCTGTCGATGCTCGGCCACGCCGGATCGACGCCGCGCTCGTGGCCAGCGCCGTCGGACCGCGCGCCCCGGCGCGGGTTCATCCGCGGGCTGTTCTCCGGCGGCACGCTGTGCGACGAGGCGATGGCCATCGCAGCGGAGATGCTCGGGCCGATCGCGTCCAACACCCCGCTGGAGCCCGGATGGGCGTTGCCACCGGACCTGCGCGCCGCGACGCACCTGATGATCGACTTCGGGGACGACCGGCTCACGCAGGGGCGGCCGCACCCGATGATCGACCAGAGCCTGCGCCTGGAGCGGATCGCCGAGGAGGCCGCCGACCCGGACTGCGCCGTGCTGCTGATCGATGTCGTGCTCGGTTACGGCGCGAACGCCGACCCCGCCGCCGAGCTCGCACCCGCCATCGTGGCGGCGCGGGCACGAGCGGCGCAGGACGGGCGAGATCTCGCGGTGGTCGTGTCCCTCGTCGGCTCGTCGGGCGATCCGCAGGGCCTCGAACGCACCGCGACCTCACTGGCCGCCGCGGGCTCGAGCGTGCATCTGTCCAACGCCGCCGCCGCCCGGGTCGCGACCGCGCTCGTGAAGGGAAGCTGACCATGGCCGCACTCAACCTCGACGAGGCACCGGTTGTCGCCACTGTCGGCGCCGCGCTGTTCACGGACGCGATCACTGCGCAGGCGGCCGAGGCGATCGTCGTCGACTGGAAGCCACCGGTGGCCGGCGCGGAGGAGGCGCTGGCCGTCGTCGCCGCCGACCCCCGGACGCCCGACGCCAACGCGGAGGCTGCGCGCCGGCTGTCGAGTGCGCGCCCGCACTGGGTGGACGTCCGGCCGGCGGCTGAGGTGCTCGGGCTCGGGCCGCGGGAGTTCCTGCACGCGGGACCACCGGTGACCTGGGCCAATGCATCGGGGCCGATCCGCGGCGCCGTGATGGGAGCGATCCTCTACGAAGGGCTGGCCGCCACTGTCGAGGACGCCGAGCGGCTCGCCGCAACCGGCGGCATCGACCTCGCGACGTGCCACTCGCGCGGCGCGGTCGGGCCGATGGCCGGTGTCGTCAGCGCGTCGATGCCGGCATCGGTGCTCGAAGACGCAGAGCAGGGCGGCCGCGGCTACTGCACCCTCAACGAGGGGCTCGGCAAGGTGTTGCGCATGGGTGCCTACTCTCCCGACGTCATCGACCGGCTGCGGTGGCTCCAGACGGTGCTCGCGCCGACGCTTGTCAGGGTGCTGCAACGGCACGGCCCGGTCGACATCCGCACGCTCATCACGCAGGCGCTGCAGATGGGCGACGAGTGCCACAACCGCAACCGGGCAGCGACGTCGTTGCTGCTGCGCGAGCTGACTCCCGACCTGATCGAGTGCGGAGCACCGACGTCGGTGGTGGCGGAGGTGTTCCGGTTCATCTCCGGCAACGACCACTTCTTCCTCAACCTCGCCATGCCCGCCGGCAAGGTGGCCGCGGACGCCGCACGCGACATCCCCGGTTCGTCGATGGTCGTGGCGATGGCCCGCAACGGCACGGACTTCGGCATCCAGCTGTCAGGCACCGGCGACGCGTGGTTCACGGCGCCCGCGCCGAAGGTCGAGGGCCTCTACTTCTCCGGGTTCGGACCCGCCGACGCGAACCCCGACATCGGCGACTCGACGATCAGCGAGACGGTCGGCATCGGCGGCATGGCGATGGCGGCGGCACCGGCGATCGTCCGCTTCGTGGGTGGCGACGCGGCGGAGGCCGTGCGGCGAACCGAGGAGATGTACCAGATCACGCTCACCGAGCACCCGGCCTATCAGATCCCGGTGCTCGGCTTCCGGGGGACACCGACCGGCATCGACGCGACTCTGGTGGCCCGCACCGGGATCGTGCCCGCCGTCAACACCGGCATCGCCGGGCGCGAGCCTGGCGTCGGGCAGGTCGGCGCCGGGCTCGTCACGCCACCGATGTCGGTGTTCACCGACGCGGTGCGCGCGCTCGCCGACCGCGCTCTGTGACACAGCGTGCGGCTTGCGTTCGCAAGCCGCACGCTCGCCGTTCGCGCCGACACCGGCGAGGTTCTGTCACTCGCGACAGAGATGCTTATCCGGTGACCAGCGCAGGTCGGACCCCCATGGACAGGGCCGGGGCGTTGCCGCCCGGCAGGTCCGAGCGGCAGGACCCGACCGGCGTCTTGGTGATCCAGTTGTCGATGGGCTCCTTGTCCCGCAACGCCCGCCACACGTCCTCGAAGCGCATCGGCATGTGCATCAGCTCGGCACCCGTCGCGTGCTGGATGGCGTTGCCGATCGCGGGCGCCACCGAGATCATCGGGTGCTCGCCGACGCCGCGGGCGCCGAACGGTCCGTCGAGCTGGGGCGTCTCCACGGCCAGGCTCTCGATCCGATCGGGGATGTCCTTCGCGGTCGGGATCTTGTTGTCGGTGAACGAGGGTTGAGCAGACGGCCCTGCTGGTCGTAGATGTAGCCCTCGCAGAGCGCGGTGCCCAGACCCTGGACCATGCCGCCGACGCACTGTCCGCGCACGATCTCCGGGTTGATCACCTTGCCGACGTCGAAGACCGAGGCGATCTTGAGGACGTCGAACTCGCCGGTCTCCGGGTCCACGTCGACGACCACGCCGTGCGCGCCGTAGGTCCAGTCGAGCGCCGGAAGTCCCTGCCCGGTCTCCTTGTCGAGGTTGGACAGGCCCTGCGCGACGTAGCGACCCACGCCGATCAGCGGTCCGCCGATGCGCGTTGCCGTCCGGGTAGGCGTAGCCGACCGAGAGGGCGGCGAAGGTCACCGAGTCGTCCGGACGGTGCTTGACGAAGATCTTCTCCGCGTCGTGGTCCAGGTCCGCCGGCTGGGCGCGCAGCACCTGGCGCCGCGACGGCGTACGCCTGCCTGAGCAGGTCGTCGCAGGCGAGCATCGTGGCGTTGCCGCGACAGGATCAGCCCCTTCGACGCCACGGTCTGCCAGTCGTAGGGCTCCTTGTCGGTGTCCTTCTCGACGGCGACCTTGACCTTCTCGATCGGGAACCGCAGGCGTTCGGCCGCGATCTGGGCGATCGCCGTGTTGCAGCCCTGGCCGATCTCGGTCAGCGCGAGGTTGACGATCACCGAGCCGTCGGAGTTCATCTTGATCACCGACGGCTGTCGCGGTGAAGGACGGCATGGCCGGCGCCTTGTGCAGGGTGGCCAGCCCCTTGCCGATCTTCCTGCCGGTGCGCGCTTCGTGCTCCTCCTCCTCGGGGGTGAGCCGGCCGTAGCCGATGGCCTCGGCCGCCTCCTCCAGGCACTTGAGTGGGTCGCCGGTGTGCTCGGTGATCATCTCGCCCGGTGAGCGTGATCGAGCCCGGCCGCAGCAGGTTCTTCCTGCGGAACTCGAGCGGGTCCATGCCGATGGCCTGGGCCACGAGCTCCATGTGGCGCTCGAGGCCCCAGAAGAACTCGACGTGACCGAAGCCGCGGTAGGCGGTGCCGTAAGGCTTGTTGGTGTAGATCGTGTAGGCGTCGAGCCAGGCGTTGGGGATCTCGTAGGGGCCGGCCGCCGAGTAGCCCGACGCGCGCGTGACGTTGACCGCGTAGTCGGCGTAGGCGCCGGCGTCCCAGTACATCGTCATCTTCTGGGCGGTGATCGTGCCGTCGGCGCGCACGCCGGTCTTGATCCGGTAGGTGAGGGCGCTGCGGCAGGGCAGGAGGCTGAACTCCTCCTCGCGCGTCGCCTGCATCTTCACCGGCCGCCCGCCGGCCTTGCGCGACAGGCAGGCGACGCAGCGGCTCGAGGTGGATGCCCGCCTTGCCGCCGAAGCCGCCGCCGACGTGCGGCACGATCACCCGGACCTGGTTGAGCGGCAGCCGCAAGGCGTAGCAGAAGAGGTTGCGCACCGTGAACGGCGACTGCGCGCTCGTCCAGATGGTGACCTCGTCGCCCGCCTTCCACTCGACGATGGCGACGTGGGTCTCCATCGGCACGTGCTGCACCGAGGGGTTGGTGTACTCGCGCTCGACGATCCACTCCGCCTCGGCGAAGCCCTGTCTCGACGTCGCCCTTGCGCATCCTGGTGAGGTTGGCGATGTTGGTGCCCGGCTGCGGGCTGAAGGCCGCCTCGACGTAGGCGTAGCTGCCGAGGTCGGGGTGGACCAGCGGCGCGTCCGTCCTTGAGCGCCTCCATCGGGTCGAGGACCGGGGGGAGGACCTCGTACTCGACCTCGATCAGCTCGACGGCCCGGCTGGCGATCTCCGGAGTCTCCGCGGCGACCGCGGCGACCGCCTCGCCGAAGTGGCGCACCACGTCCTTGGCGAGGATGTCCTTGTCCACGACGTAGAGGCCGATGCGGTAGTCGAGCTCGTCGCCGGTGAGGACCGCGTGCACCCCGGGCAGCGCCTCGGCCCTCGACGTGTCGATGCTCACGATCCTGGCGCGTGCGTGCGGGCTCTTCTTGACCTGGGCGTGGAGCATGCCGGGCAGCACGATGTCACCGGTGTAGAGGGCGTCACCGGTGAGCTTCTCCGACGACCTCGAGCCGCTGGTGGCTGACGCCGACCGACTCCGGTTGCGAGGGGAGCATGTGCTCAGACATACCGCAGCTCCCCCTTCGAGGCTTCGTCGAGCTGCCCGGATGCGTCGAGGACCGCCTCGACGATCTGCTGGTAGCCGGTGCAGCGGCAGAAGTTGCCCTCGATGCCGGCCTTGATCTCGGCGACGCTGGGCTTGGGGTTGCGTTGCAGCAGGTCCCGGACCGACATGATCATCCCGCCGGTGCAGAACCCGCACTGGACCGCGTGGTTGCGGGCGAAGGCGGCCTGGATGTCGGACAGCTCGCCCGTGGTCGGCCTCTCCCTCGATCGTCTCGACCGTCCGCGCCGTCCGCCTCGGCGGCCAGGACCAGGCAGGAGTTGACGGCCTTGCCGTTCAGGAAGACCGTGCAGGCGCCGCACTCGCCGGCGCCGCAGCCCTCCTTCGTGCCCGTCAGCCCGACGCTGTCCCGCAGGAAGCGCAGCAGGGTCCAGTGCTCCTCGACGTCCCGTTCGTAGACGAGACCGTTGACGGTCACCGAGACCTTCATCACGCCACCTCCTGCAGTAGCCCTGCGGACGAATACCTCGACCATGTGCTCGCGGTACTCCCGGCTGCAGCGCACGTCGCTGATCGGGCTGATGGCCTCGTGCGCCGCGGCCACCACGGTGTCGACCGGGTCCCGCGCCGAAAGGCCCTCGACGAGGAGCGGCGTCGGGGCGCAGGAGCTGATCCCCAGACGTAGGGCGCCGTCCTTGTTCATCGCGGCGACTCCGACGATCCCGAGGTCGTGCCCCTTGATCCGCTTGAGCTTGTGGTAGGAGCCGCGGGCGTCCGCGGTCTGCGGGGGCACGACGATCTCCTCGAGGATCTCGTCCGTGCGCAGGACCGTCCGCTTCACCCCCGTGAAGAACTCGGTGAAGGGCACCACGCGTTGCCCCGTCTGGGACGAGATCACGGCGCTGGCACCGAGGCAGAGCAGTGCCGGGGCCATGTCCGCGCAGGGCGAGGCGTTCACCACGTTGCCGATCACGGTCGCCCGGTTACGGATCTGGTGCGAGGCCAGATCCAGCGCGCAGGCCACCAGCAGCGGGAAGGACTCGCGCACCTTCGCGTCCTGCAAGACGTCGTTGATCGTTACCGCGGGCCGGATGACCAGCCCCTCCTCCTGGCTCCAGGAGATGTCCGAGTAGCCCGCCACGTTCTTGAGGTTCACGACCAGCGAGGGCGCGACGAATCCGCTGCGCAGATCCCCGAGCAGGTCGGTGCCTCCTGCCAGGACCCGCGCGGCCGCACCATGATCTGCGAGCAGGCCGAGCAGCTCCGCCCGCAGCACGGGGGCTCGGTAGGTGAACATGGCTGTCATGTCGCCTCCTCACGAGGGACCGCTGGGCGACCAGTCGTCGAAGCTGGTCGGTGGTCGTCCATCGGGGAGCCACCAGCCGGCGACGGCACCGCAGGATCGTCCCCAGGGTTATCAGCATCCCTACTTCTTCGTGCCACGGCCGCGCGAAACGGGGGACACCCGCTCGACCTTAGCAAGACCGATCACCGGCTGGCGGGCGCGGCGGCATCCGCGCGGGCCAGGCGCCGAGCGGCTCGGTGCCCCCCCGTCCCCGACGAGCCGGTACGGTCAGGTCGTAGCCTGGCGACCGTGATCCCTCACCTCGCGCCGACGACCGTCCACGTGCTCAAGGTGACGCTGGGTCGGGCGGTTCCGGGCTACCGCCGGAGGAAGACACGGGGCGCACAGGTCGGGGCAGGTCCGGCGAGCGGGAACGACAGGGGCTGAACGATCTCCTGGTGAGTCGCGGGGCAGTGCTGGGCCGGGACCTGGCGGCCCGTGAGCCGAACCCGGACGAGGTGTTCACCGGCCTGTTCCCCGAGATCGACGCGACGACCGCCTGGCCGGACTGCTCGTGCGAGGAGTGCCGTGAGGCCGACCAGGGCGGTGCCGGTGAGGTGTCGCTGCCGGTGCTGCGGCCCGAGCCGGACGACGTGCTCGCGGCGGCGGCCGCGGCGTCCCCGCTGGTGCAGCGGGCGGTGGCGCTGGCGGGCTGGGTCGGCCCGGGTCGATCGGTGACCCCGTCGCGGATGCTGCGGCCGGCCGAGGCGGTGGAGGCGGTGATCGCACTCGGCCTGGACCGTCCGGTACTCCCGTCCGCTGGTGGCACTGCCGGTCGGGGGGTTGGTGGCGTGGCCGTGCGTCCTGGACATGGTGACGCTCCCGGCGCCCGTAGCGCCAAGGACGTTCCCGCGCTGCACGCCGTGTGGTGCGCCGCCGTTGCGGCGGGACTGATCGAGGTCCGCGGTCAGAAGGCGTACCCGGGCCGGGGCTGGCGGTGTGGCGGAACCCGGTCGAGTCGGGTGACCGGCTGGCGAGCTGGGCCCGGCCGCTGGCGGAGTATCTACAGGCTCGCGGGGAGGCGGCTGGCACCGAGCGCGGCCGGCTCGCCCTGACCCGTGGACCGTCGCTGCCGATGTCGGCGTTGATGCTCTACACCTCCGCGGAGGCTCCGCTGTGGGCCGGCCTGCTCGGCATAGGCGGGCTCACGATGACGGGGGATGAGGACGGTCCGAGGGGCTTGCTGGAGCTCCCGGCGAGCGTGGCGGGTTGGGTCGCCGTGCTGGAGGACTGGGCGGTGACCGGCGTCGTGGCCGACGCGGCGGGGCAGGACGCCGACGCGCTGATCGGCCCGACCCGGGCGCGGCCGAGATGATGGCGCAGCTGCAGGGAATCCTCGGCGAACTCGGCGCGCGGGAGCCCATCATGGGTCGCCTGTTCGCCCCGGTGGTCGAGGCTGCGCGGCAGGGCCCGGTCGTGGAGGTGACGCCGTTCGGGCGCTACGCCCTGGCCCGGGTGCCGCGCGGACACGGACTGGACGTGCCGACCGTCGGCCACCTCGCCGACGTCGCGGCGGACGACCTGCTCCTGGCCCTGGGCGGACACGCCTCGGAGGACGCCATCGAGGAGGTCCGGCGATGGCTGGACGCGCGGGGCGAGCGGTGGCGGGAGGCGCTCGGTGACGTCGTCCGGTCGGCCTCGGGCACGGGGGACGAAGGGCCGGCACGCCGGTCCGTGCTCCCGGTGGTCGTCGGCGTCGCGGCCGCCGCGGCCGCGGCGATGCTCGACGAATGGCAGCGTGACCCGTGGCTGGCCGCCCCGGTCGTGATCGGGCGGTACACGGCCGGGCAGGGTCCGGAGCCGTCGCTCGCCCACATGTTGTGGATGGCCGTCGACGCGCTGTCCCTGGGGCTGGACGACGAGGACGGGTTCGCGGAGCTGATGGACAGCACACCCGTCGCCGAGATGCTGGCGGCACCAGGTGGAACCGCCACGGCCGTCGCCCGGGAGCACCCCCCCATGCGCGCCAGGTGCTGCGCAGGCTTGCTGCGGAGCTGGACGATCCTGGCCTGGCCCGCCAGCTGCGCCAGGCCCTGGGCGAGCGGCCGCGGCCTCCTCGGGCGAAGCGGCGCTGACTCGGCCGGACGGGCGGCGGCGTGTCGGGGAGACGACGTCCAGGATGCTGGCGGCTGCTGATCGGGAGCTGTGCGGCGTGCGTGACGAGCACGGCGACGAGGCCTTCGTGCGAGGGGCGTCCGTCCGGGAACGTAGCGTGGTAGGGGAGGACCGGCAGGTTGGGGTAGGCGCCGCGCACCTGCTCTGTCCGGCGCTCCGTGTCGGCCTGACGGCCGGCATGCTGCGAGGTCGCCGTGTGCATAGCCCGGGTTTGGCCGCGGAGATGATGGCCGGACTCGCGCCCTTCCTGGCCGAGACAGCATCGACGTCCACAACATCGACGTCTACAACATCGACGTCCCCGACATGGCCACTCTGCATGCGGCGCTGAACCGTGCGGTCGAGCTGGTGCACTTCACCCCGGTCGGTGCCGTTCGGAAGCAGGCGGCCACCGTCCTGCGGCTGGCCGCCGAGGCGACCAAGGACGGCGACACCCGCACCGCCGCCGGGTCCTGCACGCCGTCCCGCCCGAGACCCAGGACGCCGCGACGGTGGCCTCGTGCATCGGCCTCGGCCGGGAATGATCGTCATCAGGCCACGATGCGCCCGCCCCTGACCGAAGATCAGGGGCCTTCGCCGCCGATGCGTTCACGGCTGAGTGTGAATTGTCCCGGGCCTCGTCGAGGAGAAGTGGATGGCACCAAGATCGCGGCGCCGGGCTCGCCTGAACTCGGAGTTGGCCGGGAGGCTGGATTCCCTGGCAGGATGCCCGGGTGCCCAAGGGACGCAAGCACGCACCGGACCGTCGCGCCACCCGACGAGCAGCGACCGGTGAGTTGACCGGATCGCCAGGGCTGCCGCTGGGGCCTGCCCCGGCCGACGACCTTGAGGTCGTCCTCGATCCGGAACTGGGCCTGGCCGACCTGGTCGGTGACATCGCCTCCGAGATGGTTCGCGCGGTGGCCGCCGCCCGTACCCCGCTGGACGCCGAGTTGGCGCTCAGCCCGGTATTCGGCATGCTCGACCGAATGGCCCCCGACGAGGCCACGCCGGGCCAGCGGGCCGGCATGGTCCAGGACCTACTCTCCGGGCTGATCGCCTGGGCGGAGTCAGCGGCGTCACCCGCCGCGCTCACCTTCCTCCGGGTGGCGGCGGTGCTCGGCCACCCAGCCACCCGGGAACAGGCGGCGTCCGCGGCGGACCGGGTGGCCGCCCGCGGCGTCCGGGACCGCCCCTGGGCCACTGCGCTCGGCCGGCCCGAGCTGGTCCGGGCCTGGTGGTTCGGGGACGTGTTCGGCGAGCAGGAGTCGGTCGCCCTGCACTATGACTACCACCACCGGGAGCACACCCTCTGCGTGCTGATCGACCATCAGCTCGGCGGCGGGGTGAAGGACTGCTGGGTCGCCGAGGGCCGTCAGACCCGCAGCCTGCACGACCGCACCGCCGCGGAAATGGCGGATAACCCCATGGCGCTGTTCGAGGACATCGACGCCGCCCGAGCCGAGCAGATCCTGCGGACCGCGCTCAGTCAGCCGCCCTGCCCGATCGAGGACGACCAGATCGAGGACGTCACCTGCTGCCTGGAGATCCTGCGCTCCCGGGTAGCGGTGCTCGCCGAATTGCCGGACTGACCGGGCAACAGTCGGGGAACACGGGTCCCGCCGCGTGAGGGACTGTCGGCCGTGGAGAACACCCTGAGGCGGTGCCCCGGTCGGCTCGTGTCGGCGTCGTTCAGGATCCTTGCGGGGTGAGCGCTGAGGTGCAGCGCTCCACATCTACGGCCGGTTCGGTCAGCCGTTGGCTGGCTGCAGCAGGCTGAGGCGGTTGCCTTCCGTGTCGGTGAACGAGACGTAGTGGCCGATGCCGGGAATCTCGATCGGCTCACCCAGCACCGTTCCACCGGCGTCGGTGACGTTGCGCATCGCTGTGCCGATGTCGTCGACCGCGATCACGACGGAGGGATGCTGAGGCCCGTCCGGGCTGCGCGGGTAGAACCCTCCGTTGATCGTCCCGGGCGAGGTGACCATGCGGTTCTCGTCGGTCTGGGCGGTCTGCGCGGTGACGTAGTCACCCATCTGCGGGCCGGTTGACTGCATGCCCCAGCCGAAGGCCTGCTGGTAGAACCGCGTGAGGCGCGCCTCATCGTCGTACGGCATCTCGAAATGCACCACCGGGTTCTCGCCACTCATCGCGGGCCCTCCTCAATCGGCATGGCCGGCCACGGACCGCGGCCGCGAGGTCACGCTACTCCCGTCGTGATCTCCACGGCTTCGCGGACTGGCGGGACGAGCCCACCGGTGGCCCACCCAGCCCTGCTCGGCGGAAGGTGAGCACAGGCGTCGCGTTCCGAGCGCTCACGCTACGCCTCAGGGTCGGGCGAGCGTCGCCGCACCCGGTGCTCGGCGCGCTCCCGGCCGCACGGTCGGGGTGGACGCCGCTGCCGGCCCCGGCCAGGACGGCCAACCTGGACTTCGTCCGCGGCAACCTCTTCGACGGGTCCGCGCTGCGCCCACTGCCCCCGGACGTCGCCGGGCCCGACAACGACCTGGCCGACCTGCTCGACCACTACCTGCAGCGCGCCGTCGGCGACCCCGACATCCTCGCCTACGTCCTCGGGCAGCGCTGGGGGCCCGAACCCACCGTCAAGGACAAGATCTTCGGGTTCCGTCCCGGCAACGGGGTCCACGACGTCCACATGAACCAAGGCAACAGCGGCCGCTTCACCACCGACGACGGGGTCTGGCAGGACGGGGCCGTGCTGCTGCACCTGCCCGCCGAGAACCGCTGGGTGGCGCTGTTCCTCGCGTTCCAGAGCCAGGCCTGGCACACCGACGACGCGACCGGGCACGCGCTGCCCGGGCCGCACACAGACACCGGCGACCCGGTCATCCGGATCCTCGCCGCCCTGGTCAACCCGCCCGGCCCCGCCCCGGAGCACGAGACCGTAACCCTGCTCAACGCCTCACCGGCACCCGTCGACCTGACCGGGTGGCAGCTCGCCGACCGGGCCGGCCGCGAAGGCTGGACCATCACCTTCTGAACCGACGACCACCACGCGGACACCACCTCCGACGACCAGGACCGGCGATGCGCACCTGACGACGGGGCAGATGGGACGACACGTCGGGCTTGTCCGAACCAACACAGGTCGACGACGAGTGGCTAGGTCTCCACCGCCGGCTCGACCGCGAGCGCCAGCGCGCTCGTAGTCCCCGGGGTGGCGATCCGGACGATCGGCGTCCCCTCGCCGTCGCGCAGCGCGCGACGCACCTCGACCTGGACGGCGACGTCGAGCGTGAGCCGGGCAGTCGCGGCCGTCCCGGACGTCAGGTCGGTCGCCACGCCGGCGACCGAGAGCTCGGTGAGCCGCCGCCCGGTCGTGTAGTCGCCCTCCGCCCGGCCGGCCTGCACATGGCCGAGCAACCGGTCGGCGTCCAGGGTCAGCACGGCCAGCGCGAGGTCCCTGGCCCGCCCGACGAGATCGGGCGCCCCGGTCAAGGTGATCACGGCTTGGCCGGCGCCGAGCAGGACGACGCCGACGGCGTCGACGGCGTACTGCACCCGGACATGCGTCGCGCCGCCGAGCGAGCGGTGCGGCCGCGGGGTCAGCCGGAAAGCGGTCGGGTCGTCCGCCGCCCAGGCGACCTCGTCGTCGTGCAGGGTGAACGCGGTCGCGTCGCTGACCAGCACCCGGACCACCCGCCCGCCGGGGGCCGGCGGCGTCGACAGCCGGTAGGGGCCGAGCGGGTGCTGCGGGTCGATCGGGAGGGCCTGCGCGCGGTTCTCCCGGCGGGCGCCGGCCGGCCCGGGCCGCGGGCCTGGCCCGAAGGCCAGCGACTCGGTGGAGACGGACGCCGCGACTGCCGGCGTCGCGCCGCCGAACAGCTCCGTCGAGGCCGTCGCCAGCAACGCCGCCAGCACCTCGGCCAGGTCACCGGACGGCACGTCGACCATGGCGCCTCCTCGCGTCGGCCCCGAGCCTACCGGCCGGATGCGGCCCGGCCGGCGGTCGGAGTGCGGGCCGGTCCGACCTTGACCGATCAGGCCCGCTCTAGAAGCCTGTGTCACGGTTCGGCGGATACCTCCGCACCCGGGCCGAGCGGGAGGCACGCGATGGGCGAGGAGACAGGCCCGGGCCGGGCGCCGGTGTCGGCCTGGTCGCTGGCGGTGATCGACCCGCCCGAGGTGGACGAGTTCGACCTCGATCTGCGGCTCGGCGAGCTCGCCGACCACACCCGCGTGCACTGGCTCGGGACGCCGCTGGCCGCTCAGACCGACCCGCAGTGCGAGCTGCCCACCGGCGGCAAGGGCGCCGGAACCACCTGCGACACCAACGACAACACGTGCGGCGCGACCTGTGCAGGGCTGGACACGTGCCCGCACACCCAGTGCGGCAACACCTGCCCACCGACCCAGTGCAACACCTGTCCACCCACCTGCCAGACCTGCAACACCGAATGCGACCAAGCCACGTGCGACTGCCACACGAACAACCCGCATGTCAACACCTGCCATCACCCCTGCCAGCCACAGTGAGTGAGCTCGTCCCCGTGCAGCCGTGCTCGCGGGCCGCGGACGCTGCGTCGGACGTCGCGATCCGGCTTACAGATCTCGAGGTGCTGCGCGCTGCGGTGGCTGCGGCAGGGCGGCAGACCGGGTTTCCCGGCGTGGGCTGGCGGCCCGGGTCGCTCGCCGCGGGCCACCCCGGTCTCGCGGTGCTCTGCGCAGCGCTCGACGTCCTGCAGCCGGACCGGGGCTGGGACAGCGTGGGGCACGCCCAGCTGGGCGCGGCAGTCGACGCATCGACCGCCGCGCCCGCGAGCGCGTCCCTGTTCAGCGGCCTCGCCGGGCTCGGCCTCGCTGCGGACACCCTTGCCGCCGGTCGCGACCGATACCGGCGATTGCTCTGCCGTGTCGACGCCGAGGTCGCCCCCCGCGCGGAGGCGGTCGCCACCCGCCTCGCCGGCGCCGACGGCTGCAGCGTCGGCGACTTCGACGTGATCTCCGGGCTCAGCGGAGTGGGCGTCTACCTGCTGCGCCGGCGCGAGCACCCGGAACCTGGGGCTGCACTGGACTCCGTGCTGACCACTCTCGCCGGGCTGCTGGCGGACACCGGCGAGCCGCGCCGCTGGCACACCCCGGCCGCGCTGTCCGGCGAGTCGATGCGCCAGGCCTATCCGGACGGCAACCACAACTGCGGCCTGGCGCACGGGCTGCCCGGCCCGCTGGCCCTGCTCGCAATCGCGGCACTCGAGGGCGTGCTGGTGCCCGGCATCCGGACCGCGCTCGACGTCGCGGCGCGCTGGCTGGTCGACCACCGGATCGAGGGCGAGCGCGGGCCGAACTGGCCGAACGCCGTTCCGCTGAACGGGTCCGGCGAGCGAGCCGACGACCTGCCGACTGATCGGCCGGTCGTTCGATCGGCCGCCCGTGCGGCGGGCCGGGACACCTGGTGCTACGGCTCCCCGGGGGTGGCCCGGGCGCTCTGGCTCGCCGGCCAGGCGCTCGACGCCGACGAGTACCGTGACCTCGCCGTCCGCGCGCTGCGCGCCGCCCTCGCCCGCACCCCGGACGAGCGGGGGATCACCAGCCCGACGTTCTGCCACGGCACCGCGGGCCTGCTCGCGATCACCCTGCGGTTCGCCGCCGACACCGGGCTGCCGGACCTGGCCGACGCAGCCGGTGAGCTCACCGCCGAACTGCTCGCCGCCCACGAGCCCGGCACGCTGCTCGGCTATCGCAACATCGAGCCCGACGACGTCCGGGTCGACCAGCCGGGGCTGCTGGACGGCGCGTGCGGGGTCGCACTCGTGCTGCTCGCGGCCGCCGGCGTGCCCGCCGGCTGGGACCGGATGTTCCTGCTGTCGTGACGAGAACCCGATGACGGACGCCGCCGGAAGCACGCTCTACGTCCCCACGGACACGGTCGTCGTCCGGGCCCCGCTGCTGCCCGCCGGCCGGCATCGGGACGTCACCGGGCCGAACCCGTTGGTACGAAATGCGATCCATGCCGCCAGCAGCTCGCTCGGGCGAGCCCTGGACGCCGCAACGCCCGGCCTGCTGCCCGACGCCGTCGCCGCGGCGGAGCGGCGCTACCGGATCCGGATGAGCACCCGCCCGACCCCCTACGGCCTCTTCGCGGCGGTCGGCCTCGCCGGCTGGGGGCCGGTCACCGACCTGCGGATCGCCGACGACCCTCGGCCGCGCCGGACCAGACCCGACATGGGCTGGCTGGCCGGCTGGGTGCTCGCGCTCGAGGCGGACCCCGCTGTCCGCGCGCATGCCCGGCTGGTGACCAACACCAGCGCGTTCGAGCGGGCCGGCCGGATCCACCTGTCCGACCGCGGGACCGGTGGCCGGGCCGGCCTGCCGGACGTCTCGGTGCGGGCCACGGGCGCCGTCCGGCGCGCGCTCGCCCTGGCCCGCCGTCCGATCGAGCACGCGACGCTGTGCGACGAGCTGCTCGCACGCACGGACGGCGCGACCCCGGAGCGGGTCGAGGGCCTCGTCGACGACCTCTGCCGGGCGGACCTGCTGCTGGCGGACCTGCGACCGCCGTTGACCGGCGACCCGGTCCGGGAAGTCCACGACCGGCTGGCCGCGCTGCCGGCGACCCGCGTGCGCGCGGCCGCCCTGGCCGAGGTGCTGGCACAGCTTCGGGCTCTCGACCGCACGGCGCTGGACGACGACCATCCGGCCGCGCTGGCGCGCGCCCGCGGCATGCTGCGCGCGCTGCATGCCCCGCCGGACGCCGACGCCGACGTCGTCCAGGTCGACGCCGCGCTGCCGCTGCTCGGCGCGACGATCAGCCGGTGCGTGGCGCAGGACGCCGCGCAGGCCATGGAGCTGCTGCTGAGCATGCATCCGGCGCCCGGCGGTCCGGCGCACCTGGCGGCCTACCGGGCGGACTTCCTCGCCCGATACGGCCACGATCGGTGGGTCCCCCTGCTGGAACTGCTCGACCCGCGGTTCGGGCTCGGCCTGCCCGGCGGTCCGGGGGGCAGCGGCCGGGCGGGCGGGCCGCACGCGCGCGAACGGGACGCGCTGCTGCTGGAGCTGGCGGCCGAGGCGCTGCGCGACGGCGCGACGGAGATCACACCCAGCGACGCCGAGCTGGGGGTCCTGCGCACCTGGACGCCTGACCCGCGACGGCTGCCGCCATCGCTGGAGCTGAGCGTCTTCGTCGCGGCCGCCGACCGGGCCGCCCTCGACCGCGGCGACTACCGGCTCGCCGTCGGGCCGAACCTCGGCGGGCAGGCGGCGGGTCGGGGTCTCGGCCGGTTCGCCGACCTGCTCGGTGACCGGGCCCGCGCGCTGCTCACCGAGATCGCGGCCGCCGAGGAAGCCCTGGGCGCGGACCCCGCCGGGGATGCCGCCGTGACGGCGGAGCTGGTGTACCTGCCCGTCCGGCACCGGGCCGCGAACGTGACGGTGCGGCCCGCCGTCCGGCGGTACGAGATCCCGGTGGGGGTGGCCCCCGGTGTGCCGACCGACCGGGTGATCGCGCCGGACCGGCTCGCCGTCGGCGTCCGGGACGGCCGGCTGCGGCTGTGGTGGGCGGACGGCGACCGCGAGGTCACGGTTGCCGCCGGCCACATGCTGAACGCACATGGGGCGCCCGCGGTCTGCCGGTTTCTCACCGAGATCGGGCAGGACGGCGTGACCGGGCTGACCGGCTTCGGCTGGGGACCCGCGGCCGGGCTGCCGTTCCTCCCCCGGGTGCGGGTGGGCCGGATCGTTCTGCGGCCGGCGCAGTGGCAGTGGCCGCGGGAACGGCTGCGGTCCGCGCTGCGGACCGACGACGGCGCTGCCTTCGACCGCGCGCTCGAGGGCTGGCGGGACCGCTGGCGCGTCCCCCGGCAGGTGTACCTCGCCGCGGGGGACAACCGGCTGCTGCTCGACCTGGACGACCCAGCGCACGCCGGGTTGCTGCGCGCCGACGTGCGCCGCCGCGGTGGCACGCTGCTGCTTCAGGAGGGCCTGCCGAGCACCGGCGACGCGTGGTTGCCCGGGCCGGGCGGGCAGTACATCAGTGAGCTGGTGGTCCCGATGGTGCTGCGTCGGGTCGGTCGCCCCGCAGCATCGCGCCGGCCGGTGCCCGCCGCGACGGCCGGCGGGACCGAGGGCCGTGCACGGGTCGCCGTCCGCCCGGTCCCCCAGGACGAGGCTGACCGGCTGCGGCCACCGGGCAGCGACTGGCTGTACGTCAAGCTGTACGGCACTGTGGCGGGCGCGGACGATCTCGTCACCGGGCCGATGCGCCGGCTGACCGCGGAGCTGGTCGCGGCCGGCCACGCCGACGGCTGGTTCTTCCTGCGGTACGCCGACCCCGACCCGCACGTGCGGCTGCGGCTGCACGGTCCGCCGGACCGGCTGCTGACGCAGGCGCTGCCCCGGCTGGCGACCTGGGCGGCCGGCCTGGTGGCATCGGGGCTTCGTTCCCGCTTCACGATCGAGAGCTACGAGCGCGAGTTGGAGCGCTACGGCGGGCCCGCCGTGACGGCGCTCGCCGAGGCGGTCTTCATGGCCGACAGCGTCGCCGTCGGCGGGCTGCTGGCGGTGCTCGACCGCGCCTGCGGGCCTGGTGACGGCGATGCCGGGACGGCGCGGGTCGACGTTGCGGTGCTCAGCACCGACACGCTGCTGCGCGCGCTGGGGCTGGACGCCGCGGCGCGGCTGGCCTGGTGCTCGGACGTCGCGCCCGCGCCGCGCGAGTCGGGTGCGGCGTTCCGGGAGCGCAAGGAGCGGCTGCGGGGCCTACTCGCCGGCCCGCCGGACCCGCTGCTGGAGCCGCCGCTGCGCCGGCTCGTTGACGACGTCACGCCGGTCGCGCAGGAGCTGGCGAGGTTGCACACCTGCAGATCGACGGCCGAGTGGCAGACCGGCATACCGGATACCGGCGGGCCGACAACCGGGCTGCAGCCCAGCGGGCCGGCTACTGCCGGGCCGGATACTGCCGGGCTGAAGTTGGAGACCGGCGGGCCGGGCGTACTGGCGGTCACCGACCTCGCCCGGAGCCTGGTTCACGTGCACGCCAATCGACTGGGGCTCGACCGTGAGGCCGAGCGGCTCGTCCTCGGCCTGCTGCGCCGGACGCTGGCGTCGCTCGCGATCGCCCCCCACCTCCCAAGATCTCGAGTTGTCGACCGAGAGGGTGGGGTCCACCGCCCATCGGGTCGATAACTCGGGATCTTGGGGAGCCGGCGGCAGGAGGAGGGGTCGGGCGGTCGCGGGGGGTCGGCCGGTCAGGCGGCGGGCGCCCGGCCGGCCTCCAGGACGGCGACCCGGCGGCGCAGCTCGTCATTGCTGGCCGCGAGCTGCTTCACCGCTTCGACGAGCACCGCGGTGAGCCCGCCGTAGTCGACCCCCAGGTGTTCCGCGTCGCCGATCGTCGAGATCAGCTCGGGGAAGACCTCGGCCACCTCCTGCGCGACGACGCCGATCGACGGCGCAGATGCCGGGGTGTCCGTGCTGGGCGCACCGGGCGAGCCGGGCGCACTGCCCGAGCCGGATGGGACGCCCGAGTCGGGCGCACCGGCCGAGCCGGATGCGACGCCCGAGCCGCGCGCACCCAGGCCGGATGCGCCGTCGGGCGTCCAGCGGAAGCTCACCCCGCGCAGCCGGGTCAGCCGCCCGAGCGGGTCGGCGAGCGGCGCCACGTCCGTCTTCAGCCGCACGTCCGACAGGTTGCAGAACGACCGGGCGCACGACTGGCCGTTCACCTCCAGCCGGCCGTTGGTCGTGCCGTCCGAGCCGATCGTCACGACGTCCCACATGCCCACCATCCGGGGGGTGTTGGGCCGCGGGTTGCTCCGGTTTCCTACGATCATCAGCCGCTTGAACCCGGTCGTGTCGTTGCAGATCTCGGCGCGCGCCTGGGCGTTGTCCGGGAACGCCTGCGACTGGGTGTGGGTGAACCGCAACTGGGTGTCCCCGCTGCCCACCCGCATGAATCCGGCCACGTCCAGGGAGTCCTGCGGCGCGCCGCCGCCGCCCGGCCCGACCCGGGCCGAGCCGAGGGTCGCGGTGCCCGCGACGGACGCCGTCCCTGCCGTCGAGAACGCACCGTTGACGCTTAGCGTGCTGCCCAGGTTCGTCGGCCCGGTCGCGGACAGGCTGCCGTTGACCGTCGTGTTGCCCGCGGCGGCTGCGCCGGTGACCGCGAGGGACTGCTGCACGCTGAGCGGCCCGGTGATCGCGCCGCCGGCAACGTCGAGCTTGGCGCTGCCGAGCCGCTTGATCTCGTCAACCATGGTGTTCCAGCCCGCGGACGGGATGGGGTTGCCGGGGCTCTGGTGCCCCTCGGTGAACGGCATCCGGTCCTCCTAGAAGACGATCTCCCAGATCAGCGTGAGCTGAAACGTGTCGGTCTTGGTCACGGGCTGGAACACCACCCGGCTGTACAGCACACTCGCGTCGTTGAACAGGCCGGCCTCACGGAGCGGGGTGGCCGGGTCGTTGTACTCGCCGAAGTCCAGCAGCGCGGTCAGCTGCACGCGCACCCGGACGACGTTGGTCGCCGGGTCGGTGAACGTGCCGTAGTCGACCTTGCTGATCGCCTTCGGTGCGTCCCGCGGCTGGACCAGGCCCACATCGGTGTCCGCCGGCTCGGTGCTCCCGGCGCCGACCGCGATCTTGCTGACCGGCGTCCGAGGCGCGCCCGCGGTCTGCCCGGCGAACATCTCCGCCACCAGCTGGCGGCCGCTGGAGACGATGCGGTTGGGCTGCGTCCGCTCCAGCGCGACCGCGCCGGTTCGATCCCGCAGCACGATCGTCAGCCGCCCGGCCATGTCGATCCGGTCCCTCATGCCGTCCGCCTCTCCGTCGAACCCGTGGCCGTGCTCACCCGAGGAAACCCCAGGTGTCGTCGTCGAACCTGGAGACGTTGAACACGCCGCCGAGGGTCAGGTGCTCGCTCTGGTCGTGCGCCTGAGCCACCGAGCTGACGCTGCCGACGGCCAGCGACTCCGCGACGTCCGCCTGCTCGGCCGTGCCCACCCGACCGGCGGCGCGCAGGCGCTCGCCGACGTCGTGCCGGTCGGCCGCCTCGACCGGCAGCCCGACCGAGAAGCGCACCCGCCCGCGTACACCCGCCGCCCGCGTCGCGTCGACGACGGCCTGGATCTGCTCGCGGGGCAGGCCCTGGTGGGTGAACACCGGCCCGCCGAACCCGTACTGTGCGCGCAGCCGGTCGACCGCCTCCGTGAGGAAGTACGGCACGGAGACGTCGAAGGTCAGCGGCGTGAACCGGGTGTAGAACAGGCTCACCGTGAAGGCCGGCAGGTCGAAGCTGTCCTCGTCGAAGGCGCTGTAGCGGCCCAGCCGCACCGGCCGCGGTACCCCCGGCAGTCCCGGCCCGCCCGGCAGCCCCGGCCCACCCGGCAGCCCGGGACCGGACGCCGGGACCGGTCCCGGAAACCCGCTACCGGCCCGGAAGATCCAGGTACTCGATCCCACCGGGACCAGCGGCACCTGCGGCGGGCCGCCGGTCAGCGCCGAGAACAGGTATCCCACGCTGCGCTGCCCGCCCGGGCCGACCACCCGCGCCGCGAAGTCACCCAGCACGGTCTCGAGCACCAGGGTTTCTCCCGGCTGCACCGCGAGCTGCGGCTGCGCCCGGACGCCGAGCCCGGTACCGTCCAGCTCGACCGAGATGTTCCGGGCGACGCCGCTCGCCACGGTCAGCTGGACGACCGGACGGTCGGGCTGCACCGTGTTCGCATCGATCACGACGTCCAGCCGGCTGCGCGCGCCCTCGGCGCGAACGGTGGCCGCCGCGGTGCGCAGTTCGACGGGTTCGGGCGAGAACTCGGTCAGATCCACCAGCGCGTCGAGCGCCGCGAGCAGGGGATGGGCCGATGGCAGCGGCAGCTCGGCGAGGTCGAAAGGCAGTCCGAGCGCCGACCGCACCGCACCCTTGACCGCCGCCACCGTGCCACCACCGGTGAAGCGCGCGACGAGGGTGCGCAGCCGCTGTCGCAGCGACTCGTCGCTCTCCGGGCTGCCGGCCACCGTGCGCCGGCGCTGGCCGAAGGTCGCGGCCAGCGCGTCGAGACCCGCACCGCGGGCATGCCCGAGCCAGTGCGACACGAGCAGCGCCTTGATCGCCTCGTCGGCCAGGGTCAGCTGCACGCCGGCGGCGTCGAGCAGCCGGTGCAGCACGCCCGCACCGGAGCGCGCCGCGTACACCTGCGGCAGCAGCGCCTCGAGCCGGGCGGTCTTGTCGGGCACGGCCGCCGCCTCAGCCCAGGACCAGCGGGGTCGTCGCGGCCGGCACCGGGTAGCCGACGAGCGTCACTGTGGCCGTGGCGGCCGGGTCGTGCTCGCCGGGGCGATACCCGTGCAGGTCCTTGTCGGCACCGGTTCCGGTGGTCAGGGTCAGGACGGCGTGGTCGGTGTGGTCGAACGGCATCTCCTTGACGACGTCCGCGACGATCTCGGGCGGCTTGCTCGGCTCGGTCAGCAGGCGGGCCCGGACCTCGACCCGCACCTGGAGCCGGATCGACCGGAAGGTGACCGGTTGGCCTCCGTGCAGCAGCGACACCGTGATCGGCACCGGATCGGCCACGGAGGCCGGAGCCGTGGCCTCGAGCGCCTCCACGAGAACGGCGGCGACGCTGCCGGCGACCGCGTGCTCGGAGTGGTCGACCGGCAGCAGGTCGCCGACGTCGCCGGTCACGGGCAGCGAGGGCCGCGGCCGCTCCCGGCTGAACGTCAGCTGGGCCTCCAGGACGTCGGTCAGCCCGGGCTGGGAGAACACCAGCGCGACCAGCTTGCGCAGCGACAGCGGTTCGCCGATCCGGCTGTCGTTGATCGCGGTCTCGACGTCACGCCCGAACCGTTCGGCCGCGGCTGCCCCGCCGTCGGGCGTGCCGACGACGACGACCTGCCCGGAGATGGTGACCGCCTGCACGAGCTCGGCGATCACCTGGACACCGGCCGCCCGAGTCCGCTCGACAACCTGCGCGACGGCGCTCTGGATCCGGCCGCGAGTGTCCGAGTCGCCGTCGGCGGAGAAGCGCACCCGGACCTCACCGGGCTCCATCGCGCGGTCGACCGAGTGGTCGATCACTGCGACGTCCTTGACCCCGTCGACGTCCCGGACGGCGAACTCCAGCGCGCCGAGCGTTGCGTTGCCGGCGCGCTCGAGGGCGTGCCGGGCCCGTTCCCGCAGTGCGTCGTCCGGCTCCGCGGCCAGCCCCCCACCGATCCGTTCCTCGTTCGTGACGGAGCTCACCCCCGGCGGCGGGGTCGGCATCAGGGTCAGGGTCCTCTCGTCGTTGTTGCCCGCGGGCCCGGCCTCGACTGCCCGCACCGACGCCTTCGCCTCCTCGTCCTCCTCGCCGAACACGGCGTCCGCCGTGGTGAGGTACCGCCGCTGCGCGGCGTCCTCCACGACGACGCCCGCGGCCACGATCAGCTGCACGCCCGCCTGCCGCCGGCCGAACGTGACCGTGCCGGAGGCCGCCTGGGCGGGGTTGCGCTCGACGCCGAGCAGGGCGACGACGCCGTCCAGCGCGGCACCGCTCGCCGTGTCCAGGAACGCCCGCCGGTACGCCTCGTTGATCTGCCGGTGCAGTAGCGCCAGCTCGCGGCCGAACGCCCGCAGCAGGGTGCCGGCGACGCTGCCCGGGCCGACGTCCGTGAGGCCGGAGGGGATGTCGCGGAACAGGTACGTCACGTCGAACCGGGTGCCGAGATCGGGGCTGAGCGGCTGGTCGGCGGCGGTCGCGCCCGCCGGCCGGCCGGGCGTCTGCTGACCGAGGGCCGTGCGCCACACGACCCGGGACAGGCCGACGTCGTAGTCGCGGCCGGCGAGGAACTCCGCGGCGTGGCCGCCGCAGATCCCGGTGATGCGGACGACGCCCGTCGCCTCCCGCGGCAGGTCGTAGACCCGCACCGCGGGGTCGACCGTGAACCGGGACGTCTCCTCGTGCTCGACGCCACGCAGCAGGCTGTCCTGCAGGGCCGTGACCAGGGAGCCGAAGTCACGGTCGGGCAGGAACGGGTCGCCAGGGTCAGTCATGGCAGCTCGATCATGGCAGCTCGATCATGACGCCTCGAGCGGGACCGCGACGGCGAGGCGCAGCCGCTCGGGCTCCCCGACGAGCAGTACCTGCAGCCCGATCCGGGCCTCGAACCGGTCGGTGGCCACGGTCACCTCCGTGACGTCGGCGACCCGCCAGTCGTCGGCCACCGCCTCCCGGGCGTACTGGGCCAGCCGCAGCCGCGTCCGCGGCACGTCGGGCTCGCCGACCAGCTCGTGCAGCCGGGAACCGTAGTCCGGCCAGCCGAGCGGGGCCAGCTCGCCGCGGCGGACGAGCAGGCGCAGGGTCAGCGCCTGCACCGCGGCGTCCGGCCCGTGCACGGTTCCCAGGTCGCCATCTTCTGCCACCCGGACGTCGCGAACACCGCCGCCGGACGCGGCCAGCTCGACGTCCGCAGCGAACCGCCGGTCGTCGCCGTCCACGTGCGCCACCTCCTCAGGGTCAATCGACGAGCTGGACGAGCAGGGTCACCACGTCCGCCGGCGGCGCCGGGCCGCCGGGCGGCGCCGCCGGCGTCAGCGTGACGGTCAGGGTGGCGTCGTACGGGCCCGGCGGCAGCGTTGCCGGCAGCGGCTTGAGGCCGAGCCGGGCCGGGCGGGTGGCGTCCGCGGCCTCGAACGTCGCCGGCGCCAGCGCGATCGAGCCGCCGGAGGTCGGGAACCGCCAGCTGTAGGCCAGCCGGTTGATCGCCTGGTACGACGGCTCGGGCCACAGGTGTGGCGCCTCCGCCCAGACCCCGTCCGCCCGCGTTATCGGGACCCGCTGCGGTGGGCCGGCCGGCGGGTGCGGCGGCACGACGCTGCGGGCCACCAGCATGTGGATGACGCACGGCGGCGGCGGGGGCTCGGCCGGCGGCGGGGTGCCGGCCGGCGGCGGGGGCGGCGGCGCCCCGCCTGCCACACCGGCGACGAGCACCTTCCGCAGCGCCGGCTCGTCGTCCTTCGGCTGGTCCTTGACCGCCACCGTGATCGCCTGCGAGCCCACCCGAAGCAGCCGGCTGAACGACCACGTCGTCCCGGCCGGGTTCAGCGCGATCGTGTCGAGGTCCGGCGGGTCGCCCGGGCTCGGCACCGGGTCCGGGCCGGCCGGCAGGCTGGAGTACCAGCGCACGTGCAGCGGCGCGGCGGGCACGTCCTCCGGGTGCACGTGGGCCGCGAAGGCGAGCACCTCGTCCCGGACGGCGACCCGGCCGTCGGGTGGGGTGTCGATGACCACGCGGACGGCGCCCATCACTGCCCGCTCGAGCTGAAGGTCGCGGAGCCGCCGTTCGGGAACACGGTGGCCCGGTCGTCCTTTACGTTGATGGGCAAGGCGTTCGCGGTGATCTTCTTCGGGCCGCTGTTCCCGGTGCTCGGCAGCAGCATTCCCGGCCAGGTCGACGTGTTGCCCTGGAGCACCATGCCGGTGGTCATCAGCGGCGTGCCACCGGCCGTCACGGTCTTGCCCAGGCTGCTGACGCACCGCGCCTTGGTGCCGTCGTCGATGGGCTTGGGCGCGGGCGGCGGCGGCAGGATCACGGGCACGCCGGTGCCGGTGGCCCCTTCGACGAGCGCCTCGGCACCGTTCACGAGCACCGTGCCGCCCTGGCCGGCGAGCTCGAGCCTGCCGAGCAGGTCCAGCGGGCCGTCGAGCTCGAGATCTGCCATCCGTTCCTCCTCACGACCCAGTGATCTTGTGGCCGTCGATCGTCGTGGAGCCGGCGCCGTGGGTGGCCTTCACGGTGCCGTCGGACAGCTCCAGGTTTCCCTTCGTGAGGGTGACGTTGCCGTCCTGCACAGCGACATCGCCCTGCACGGTGAGCGTTGCGCAGGTGATGGTCACGGTCTTGTCCTGCGCGGTGAGCGTGAGGTTCCCCTGGTCGTCCAGGATCAACGTGACGACGGCGGTCCCGCCGTCGTCGAGCCGTTCGACGGTGAGCTGACCGTCCGCCGCCCAGCGGACCCGGTTGCGCGGCGTGCCGTCGATCCGCTGCTCCACGACGCGCTCGCCCGCCGGATGGACCGGCGGCCGGTCGTCCGCGGTGTGGAAGCACGCGGTGACCAGCGCCTGCTGCAGGTCGCCGCCGAGGAACTGGACGAGCACGACGTCGCCGGTCTTGACGGGTTCGGCCGTCCCCGGGCAGGGCACCGCGACGGGCACCCGGTGCAGCTCCACCTTCTCGTGCTGCAGGGTGAGGTCCACCTCGTCGTTGAAGTCGTCGCCGTCCGAGGCGTGCGGGTGCACCGTGGTGACGACGCCGAGCGCCGGTCCGCGGATGCCGGCCAGCTCCCGGCGCACCACTGAGCGGATCGCCTCCACCATCGAGCTCATCGATCCACCTGCGCACTCACGGCCCCACCTCCGCCGGCGCCGGCAGCGCCACCGCGATCGTCGTCGTGAAACCACCCGCGACGTCCAGCCGGTGCCGCAGCCGCCGCACCCGGCCGCTGCCGGTGAGCAGGCCGTCCGGGTCGGCGCCGCCGGCTGCGCCGATCGTGACGTCGTCACCGAGGTCGGTCACCGGCCGGCCGGGGACCGTGACCTCGACGACGTGCGCGGCGCGGCCCGCGAACCGCAGGGTGCCGTCGGCGCGGTCGCGGGCGAGGTCCTTGGTTCGCACGAGGGGGTCGAGCACGAGCAGCCGCCGGTCACCGGAGCCCGCCTCGCCCAGCGACGCGTCGTCGTCCGCGGTCAGCCATGCCGCGGACGCCGCGCCGCGGGTCGAGGCCGGGCTCTCGCCACCCACTGCCACCGCGTCCCAGACGGGTGGCCGCTGCCGGGCGCCCGCCGCGAGCACCTCCGCCCCGAACCGCACCGGGCTGTCGCCGGTCGGGCCGCCCGCGAGCCCGCCCAGCCCGCCGCCGAGCCCACCACCTCCGATCCCACCACCACTTCCGACGACCGCGCGCAGCACGAGGGCGCCGCGACGGTCCGCGAACACCTCGACGCCGAAGCGCGCGGCGAGCTCGCGCAGCTGCGCGTGCGCGCTGCGCCGCCCGTCCAGGACGAACGTCGTCAGCAGCGGCCCCTCCGCGACGTCGGTGGCGCTCAGCCCGGCCCGCCCGGCGAGGTCGCGGGCGATCGATCCGAGCGTCGCCTGGCTGTACGTGGCCGTGACCCGCAGGTCGAGCAGCGCGGTCATCGCACCCCCGGCGACGACGGTGGCGCCGTGGACGTCGGCGCGCACGTCGACCACGGTGCCCTCGAACACCTGCTCGGGGTCGGCGCCCAGCCCGAGGGACACCGTGCAGCGGTCGCCGGTGGCGAGCCCCGAGCGGTCGGTGAGCCGGATCCGGGCGAGGTCGAGTGGGACGTCGACGTCGCGCTCGACGACGACAGCGCCCGGCCCGCCGGCGGGCGCGGCGTGGGTCGCGGTCAGCCCGCCGATCCGCAGCTCGTACCGCGGCCGGCTCAGTGCAGCCATGTCAGCTCAGCCATGTCATCTCAGCCATGTCAGGTCCCGCAGTCGGAGCCGGGCCATCCGGCGCTCGGGGTAGGTGGCTTTGAACGCATCCCAGGTGGGCACCGTCGTCGAGGTCCACCAGTCCCGCGGTGGGCGGCAGTAGGGCAGGAAGAGCAGTTTGGCCGTGCCGTCGACCGGGCAGACCCAGTCGGCCGGAACCGGTTCCGGGGCGCTCCACCACGCCCAGGACTGCCCGGAGAACGGCGTGCCGGCCGCCACCCCGTGCGCCGGGTCACCCACCGCGGGGTCGTAGCGGTAGTCGTCGTTCGGGCAGCGGAAATGCGTCTGCAGGAAGGCACCTACCCCGCCGACCCAGCGCAACCCGGGCCCGTTGAGCCCGAACGTGTAGTTCGACTCCAGGGTGAGCAGCCGGCCGGTCTCCCGATGGGTGTCCACGATGAGCAGGGTGTGCCCGTGCGGCACGGTCGTCACCTGCTTGGTCTCCTTGTCCCGCACCGTGACCTGGCGCCAGGTCTGGACGGCGGTCCACGGCGGCGGCAGCTCGTCGGCGTCGACGGCGTCGGCGATCCCGGCGTCCTGCAGCACCTCGACCGAGGAGAACTTCGCCGAGCTGTCCTGGATCATCGCGCGCCGGTGCTCGGCCGCCTTCCAGCTGAAGCCGGGCACCGCGGCATCGAGCCAACCGCGGACCAGGAGCGCCTCGACGAAGCTGCAGCAGTCGTTGTACGTGGTCCGCGGGGGATGGTTCTTCTCGAGCTTCACCGTGATGCCGATGTCGTACGGGTACTGCGGGGTGAACCTGCTGGGCGGGGCGGCCGGGTTCTTCGGCGTGTAGGTCCAGCCGTCGAAGTGGTGCAGCCGGCCGACCAGCCGGGCCTCCCGAACGGGGTTCGTGAGCGGTTCGGCCACGAGGTGGAAGTCCAGCGGGGAGTACCCGCGGACGCTCTCCGCGTCCCGGTGCCCTTCGTGGGCGGCGCGCAGCCGGTAGAGCTGCTCGGCCGGCGGGTCGGCGCCCGGCGGTCCGCCGGCCGGCCCGGCGGCCTCGACCGCGAAGGTGCCGTCCGCCGCGGTCACCGGGCCGGTGGTGACGAGCGGCTCGTCGTGCAGCAGCGCGTAATGGGTGGCCCGCCACCGGGAACAGACCCAGCACTGGCCACCGGTCAGCTCGGCGGCGGCGACCCGGACGAAGTCCGAGCCCTTCGCCGGGCCGGTGACCACCTCGAGCGCAGGCCGGTCCCCCGGCGGCAGGGTGGCGAGCACGGCCGCAGTGGTGTCGGCCGCCGCGTACGCCGTGAGCGGCCGGCCGAGCCGCAGCAGCGTGCGGTACGCGCGCAGCGTCGCGCCCGGGATCGGGGTGCCGGAGCTCTGCTCGACGAGCACGCCGGTGAGCGCGGTCACGGCCCGGTCCCCGGGCCGAAGTCGGCCGCCACGAACGGGATCGGCGGTGGGTAACGGAACTGGGTGTTGGCGCCGTCCGGGGTGTTCGGCGCCCCGGCGGCGTCGGTGTAGTAGACGACGGCGGTGCCGAGCACCTGGTTCGGGTAGAGCACGTTCGGGTGCGGGCCGCGACCGGGGGCCGCGGCGTCGAGCCATTGCAGAGACGGCTGCATGGCCCAGCTCGCGCCGGTCCAGACGAACTCCGTGCCACCGTTGTACCGGCGCACCGTTTCGCGCTGGAACACCGCGCGGGTGCGGCGGTCCAGCGGCGCCGGTACGTGCAGACCGATCAGCGTCCAGGCGCTCAGGGCCTTGTCCGCGAGCACGACGCGGACCGCCGCGCGCAGGTTCTCGACCCAGTTCCACACCTCCTCGTCGTTCGCGCCTCGCTGCGGGGTGTCGAACAGGTCGAGCTGGCCGATGCCGTAACCGTGCGGCGGCCCGAACAGCGGCATGCCGTTCTCGGTGCCGAACCACCAGCTGCCCGCCTGCCGTCGGAAGGGGCGGCGTCCCGGGCCGCGCTCGTCGAACTGGCGGTACTGGCCGCCGCTTTCGTGCCGCAGGATCCGCAGCACCGTCTCCGCCCAGCCCTCGGCGGGCAGGGCCGCG
Organism: uncultured Actinomycetota bacterium; assembly: GCA_963750565.1. Classification (GTDB taxonomy): domain Bacteria; phylum Actinomycetota; class Actinomycetes; order Actinomycetales; family Kineosporiaceae; genus R-H-3. The sequence goes on from CAVVRA010000010.1 coordinate 239,445, forward strand.
ATGTGGGCCGCCGCCGCGTGGGCCGCGACGTACTCGCGGACCAGTGCCCGCACGACGTCCTCCACCGTGGCAGCGGGCACGTTCTGGCCGTGCACCCGCACCGGGGGCAACCGCAGGAGCGGCGACCCCGCCGGGGGTGCGGGCCCGCCGGCGGCGGGCGACCCGGGGTCTACCGGCGTGCCGTCGAGGGACACGTCGTCGATCGCGAGCACGCCGTCGCCGCCGCGGATCACCTCGCCGGTCGCGTCCTCGACGGACGGCTGGAACTCGACGACGAGACTGGGCAGCGCCGCGACTCCCCGCGCCCGGCCCCACGGGCGCAGCGGGCCGAGCCGGACGGCGGGCAGCCGGCGGCCCGCCGCCGGATACGGCGCGGCGGCCGGTGCCGGCTGGAGGGCGCCGGGTAGCGCGCCGGCCGGGTCCGCGGGCGCGACGACACCCTTGGGGTCGGTCAGCCGGCCGTGGTCGTCGTAGCTGAGCACCGCGGTGACGACCGTGGCGTTGCGCGGCAGGTCGAGGGTGTGGGCATGCCGCTGGTTCGGCCTCGGGAACGGCGGCCCGAACGCCGCGGACCCGCCGTCCGGGCCGTCCCACGACAGCCGCAGCCGCCAGCGGAACGAGATCCGGGTGGTGAACGGGCCGGCCGGCGCGCCGGGTGGCGTCCCGCGCCGGTCGGCCCGGCGGCGCAGCAGGTCCTCCAGCTCGGTGCGGGTCACCCCGACCAGCTGGACCTCGCCCATCCACAACGGCATCCGGGGACGCAGCACCGGCGCGCCGCCGGCCGGCAGGGGGCGCGGCTCGTTCGCGATCCGGTACCGAACCATCCGGCGGGTTCGGGCCTGGTCGGCGAGCAGCGCGGGGGTGTCCCGCGGGCTGGCGTCGAAGTCGACGACGACCACCTCGTCGGCCTCCCCGGTCTGCGCGCCGGGCTGGGTCGGGGTCGGATCGTCCACCAGGGCCAGCTGCAGGCCGCACAGCTGCCCGGTGAACGCCTCCACCACAGGGCCGGTCGGGGTGTCGGCCACGACCCCCAGGTAGATCTCGCCGAAGGTCGCCGCCGGATCGGCCGCCTCGAGGACGGCTTCGAACGCCTGCCGGCCCGCCGCCGGCGCCGGACCGGGTGCGGGCAGGGTCGCGGTCACCTCGGTGCGCGGGTGCCCCGCGGGGTCCGGGGTGAGGGCCACCGGCTGCCCGGCCGCGGTCAGCAGCCGCACCCGGACGGTGGTGGCGGCCGCCTCGACGTCCCCCCGGACCCGCAGCCCCCGGGTGCCCGGCCGGGCGGCGCCCGGATCCGGGGCAGGGGTGCCCTCGGCGACGTTGGTGCCGTCGTTGCCGCCGGCCGGCGTGGTCCACAACGCGGCGCCCTGCGGCAGCCCGGCCTGGACGTAGGCGTCGGTCGGCAGGTCGTGCGGCAGCGGCCACAGGCCGAGCTCGGCCGGAGTGCTGACGGCGACCGTCCGGTCGGGCACGTCGACCTGGGCCCGGCCGCCGGTGCCGGCGAGCACGACGACCGGGGTGAGCAGTCCGGGGGTGGCGAGCAGTGCGGGCGGCAGCGGGCGGGCACCGGCACTGGACGCCACGTCGACCGGGTCCCCGACGGTCGCCTCGAAGCGCGCGGTGAAGTCCCACGGCCGGGTCGACCCGGGCACGGACGTCGCGTGCAGCACGCCGTCCGGCCCGGCCCGCAGCACGGTGGTCGCGCCGCCGGCCCGCCAGTAGACCCACCGCTTGGCCAGCGCAGGCGCCGCCACCCCGGGACCGCCGGCGGCACCGGAGCGGGTCGCGACCACCTCGACGGGGGCGTCCGGACCCTCGGAGTGCTCCCTGGCGTCCCGCTCGGCCCAGACCTTCGAGTAGCCGCGCAGGGCGGCATCCACGATGTAGTAGACCAGGAAGGAGGGGCCGAACCAGCCGTACTGGTTGGTGTGCCGCAGCTCGTGCTCGTAGAGGATGTGGGTGCGCGGCACCCGCACCGTGCCGTGATACGCCGGCGGCAGCACGTCGCCCGGGCCGGTGTACTCCGGCTGGCGCTCCCACTGGCCGTAGACGAAGAACACGTTGCCGAAGGTGATGCCCTGCAGCGACTGGAACGAACCCAGCCAGCCGCCAGGGAAGACCAGCGCGAACGCGTTGAGCCGGCCGGAGGCCGCGGCGTCGGCACCCAACGTCTCCCAGCTGACGTGGCCGGCAGTGACCACCCACGCAAGCCAGCGCACGACCTCGAGCGCCACGCAGGAGATCTCCAGGATCAGCCCGATGAGCGTGTTCGGCAGGGTCCAGATGGCACCCAGCAGGCTGAGCAGGACACCACCGAACGACCAGTGCCCGTCGGGGTCGGTCCGGTTCACCGGATCGTTGCCGCAGTAGGTGAAGGCGGCCCGCAGCCGTGGCCGGCGCAGCCACCCGGCGAGCTGCTCGGCGCGGGCCGTCGGCTGCTGCCGGCCGGGCAGCGCCGGGTGCACCAGCCGCTCGTCGTCGGGACCGGCGGTCCAGGTGTCCCGGGTCAGGAACCGGCGCAACCGCGGGTTGTACCAGCGGGCGCCGAACCAGTAGCACCCGGTTCCCGCAACGAGCGGGCGACCGCCGAAGGTCGGCTGCGGCGCCGCCGAGCGGCGCGCCGGATCGGACGCCGGCGGCTGCGGCAGCGGCTCGCCGAACGCGTCGTAGTCGTAGCGGGCGAGCACCTCGCCGGCCTCGCCGGTCGCCAGCCAGAGCGTGCCCCGGTCGTCGCTGTGCAGGTAGCGCAGCCGGGCCCGGCCGGGCCCGGCGAGCGCCTCGGCGTGCACCGCCCAGGGGGTCCGCAGGGGCACCCGCACGACCACTCCGGCGCCGTCGGTGACGGCGAGCAGCACGTCGTCCGGGCCGTACACGTAGCGCTCCGTCGTGCCGGCACCGCCCTGGTCGGGATCGGCCCACTGCGCGACGGCGAGCCGGCCTACGTGGTCGTAGCGCAGCCGGGCGGTGACCCGGGGCCCGCGGCGGACCTGGACGAGCCGGCCCGCGGCGTCGTACCGCCAGGCCCACGCCGCGCCGTCCAGGCCGACGCCGGTCAGCCCGCCGCGCGGGTCGTGGGTCGCCCCGAGCGCCTCGCCGAGCACTCCGAGCAGCCGGTCGCCGTCGAAGCTCAGCTCGAGACCGCCGGCGGCCGGCCCCGCAGACCCGCGCCGGGACACCCGGTGCAGGTTCCCGCTGCGGTCGTAGCCGTAGTCCCAGCCGGCGGCAGGACCGTCGCCGGCACCGTCTTCGGCACCGTCGCCGTCCCGCGGCCGGACCCGCACCAGCCGGGACTGCGCGTCATAGCCGTACCGGCGCCGCCCGTCGTCCACGATCCGGCCTGCGGCGTCGTAGGTGTACCGGCGCCGCAGCAGCACGGCACCGTCCCGGCTCACGGTGCGCTCCAGGGTGCGGCCGTCGATCGGGTCGGCCCGGGCCTCCTCGACCACCCCGTTGCCGAGTCGGGCGCGGACCAGCTTGCGCTCGTCGTCGTAGCCGATCTCGACCGCGACCGCCCCGTCCACAGTGATCAGGGCCGGCCGGCCGGCGGCGTCCGGCTGGTAGCCGATCCGCGGGCCGCCCGCGGGGACCACTGCACGCAGCCGACCGTGGCCGTCCCGCGCGAGGTCGACGACGGTGCCGGCGCCGTCGACCACCTGCTCGACCCGGGCGGTGCGCCCGGCTCCGTCGTACGCGTACCGGGTGACGACGCCGCCGGCCCGGGCCTCGACGATGCGGCCGGCCTCGTCGTAGCGGTAGGTGCACTGCACCTCGTCGTCGTGCCGCAGGGCGACGACCCGGTCCTCGCCGTCGAAGCCGGCCCGCAGCCGGTGCCCGTCGGAAGCCACCTCGACGAGCCGGTCCCGGTCGTCGTACCGGTAGCTCGTCACCCGGCCCGGATGCCGGGCGAGGACGAGCCGGCGCCGCTCGTCGTAGCCGAACCGGGACGCGCCGAGCGCGGGATCGTCGATTCCGACCAGGTCGCCGCGGGCGTCGTAGGAATAGGCACAGACCCGGTCGCCGTCGCCGACTTGGACGACCCGACCGGTCGGATCCAGCCGGACGTCCTGCGCGTCCTCGGCGCGCAGGCAGCGGGCGAGGCGCTCGAGCAGCTCGGTCATGCCGCACCCGCCGGGGTCGGGGCGGCACCGGCATGGATCCGGTGCCCGATCGGGGCGGCGTCGAGCATCGCGTCGAAGGCGCGCGCGATCCGCCGCAGCTCGGTGTCGAAGCTGCGCTGGAGGTTGTCGAGCACCTGCCGCAGCCGCTGGACGAGGCCGACGAAGACGAGGTCGGACACCCGGGTCAGGACGTCCTGGACGTCCTGCGTGGCGCCGTCGAGGGTGGTGTCGAGCTGACCGAGCAGGGTGTCGACGGTGGTCCGGACGGCGGCCAGATGCTCGTTCAGGGCACGGGTGACGGCGTCGACCAGCCCACCGAACTCGGCGAGCACCGCCGTCCGAGCGGCGGTGTACGCGGCGTCCAGCCGGATCGCGAGCGCCTTCGGGTCGAGAGCCGTGATCGCCTGCGTGATCGGCAGGTAGACCTCGGTGCGCAGGTCGGCGAGCACGGTCGTGGGGTCGAGGGCGTCCACCTGGGCCCGGACGGCGTCGAAGATCTCCGCGATCGGCGGCTCCAGGGCGAGCGGGTCGATCAGCGCCGCGATCGCGTCCAGGTCGGCGCCGAACGCCTCGAATGCCTCGTCGAGCGCCGTCGCCGCCGGGGCGACGGCGGCGGCGAACGCCGCGAGCCGGCCGTCGAGCTCGACGACCCGGACCGCCGGCCGCCAGTGCTCGCAGGCTGCGAGGACGGCGTCCGCGGTGAGCGGTCCGGACCGTGGCAGCGCCGGCGGGACGAGCGCGTCCACACCCGCCCGGAGCCGCCCGAACGACTGCTGCGCCGCTGCCAGTCCCGGGTCGGTCGCCAGCGCGTCGGCGGCCCGGGCGAGCGCGACCAGCGCGGCGTCTTGCGCCTGCACCAGGCTTCGTGCCACCGAGCCGGCCGTCGCGCCGTCCAGCAGGGCGAGCGTCGCGTCGAACCGGGCGTCGACCCTCGCGACCTGACCGGCCGGGGTGCTCACCGCGACGTCGACCCGGGTGTGGAAGGCCGCCTTCAGGTCGGCCACTGCCGCCAGCGGGCCGAGCACGGGCCCGTGCAGGCCGATCAGCCGGGTATGCGCGGCGCGCAGCCGGGTCACGAGGGCGGCGGGCTCGAGCTCGTCGAGCGCGGTGACGGTGTCCCGCAGCCCGGTCGCGGCGGCGACCAGGTCGGCGGCCGGCACCGAGCCGAGGGTGGCGAGCGCGGCACCGAACACCTCCTCGAGCGGGTCGTAGAGGGCCGACGGCGGGAAGGCGACCCGCACCGACCCGGCCAGCTCGCGCAGGAAGCCGCCGGGGTTGAGCGTGAGCAGCTCGGTGGTCCCGGTGACCAGCGGCAGCACCCGGACGAACCAGCCGGCCAGCGGCTCGGGAAGGTCGACCGCGGTGATCGCCTGCGTCAGCCCCTCCCGGGCCACCTCGACGAGGTCCCGGCGGCGGTCGTTGAGCTCGGTGAAGAGCGGGCCGAGATCGAGCCGGTCCGCGAGCGCGACCAGATCGGCGTGCAGGCCGGCCAGCGGCGCCCCCCAGACGTCCGGGTCGAGCCGCCGCACGAGGGTGACCCCGGTGTCATAGCTCCCCTGCAGGGGGGCGAGGACGCTGCCGGGGTGCAGGGTCGCCAGCCAGCCGTCGAGGCGGTGCAGCTCCTCGTGCAACGGCGCCGTCAGGGTCGCGGCGTCGAGGGAGTCCACCGCGGAGCGGACGGCGCCGAGTCCCTGGGTGACCGGGCCGAGCAGCGCCGCGGGACTCAGCTCGCCGAGCGAGCGGTGCACCCGCTCGAGCCCCGCCCCGATCTCGTCCAGCACCGTGCGGACCTTGCCGTCCAGCTCGGCGTAGAGTGTGTCCAGCTCGGTGATGACCTTGCCCTCGACGTCCAACGCCTCCAGGACGGCGAGCGCGGCCCGGACGGCGAGCTTGGCCTCCTCGGACAGCGCGTCCGGGTTCATCGCCACGAGCCGGGCCTTGAGCTGGTCGATCTCGGCGATCACGGCGTCCGACGCCGGGGTGAAGCTGAGCCGGCTGAGCGAGTCGAGCTGTCCCTGCAGGTCGTCGAGGAACCCGGCCGCGTCGTCGTGCAGCTGGTGGATCACGCCGCCGAGCTGCGCGACGGCATCGCTCAGCGCCCCGGCGAGGTCCGCGACCGGAAGCGTGTCGAGCGCGTCGAGCAGCGTGCTGAGCGCACTCGTGACCAGCTCCTTGGCCTCCCGGGCCGCCGTGGCCGCGGCCGCCACGAGCTCGTCGAAGCCCTTCTCGATCGTGGTCGCGAGGTCGGCCAGGCCGAGATCCGAGATCTCGCTGCCGACCCGGTCGAGCATGCCGCGCAGCGCGTCCCGGGCCTGGGTCAGCGGGATCTCGGCGACGGTGTCGCGGATGGCGCCGAGGAACCGGACGACCTCCTCGCGGGCCTGGCCGATCGCGGATCCGGCCACGGCGTCGCGCAGGTGGGCGCCGAGCTGCCGCAGGCCGGCGGCGAGCTCGGCCGGTGACGCCAGGGCCTGCGCCGCCGCCACCAGCTCGTCGAACAGCTCGAGGGTGGAGTCCAGGACGTCGCCGACGAGGTCGCGGCCGGTCAGCTGGACGGCTTCCAGCAGCGCCAGGTAGCCGCCCAGCAACTCGGCCGGACTGACCGTTGCGAGGGTGCCGGCCACGCCGGCATAGAGCGGTTGCAGCGCACCGCCCGCGCCGGTGATCGCGGCGCTGGCCGCGTCGAGTGCGCCGGCGAGCTCGTCGTAGCTCGCGGCCATCGCGGGATCGAGGGTGTCGACGGCGTGCCGGACGGCTGCGGCCGCCTGGGCCGCGGCGTCGCCGAGCGGTCTGGTCAGGGTGGCCAGCGCGGCGGCGTCCAGCCGGCCGGCCAGCTCGACGACGGCCGACAGATGCGCCCGCAGCGGCCGCAGGACTGCCGGGTCGAAGCCCAGCAGGGTGCCGGCCAGGACGTCGGCGAGCCGGTCGGCGTGCGCGGCGTAGTCGGTGCGCAGCCCGTCGAGCAGGTCCAGGCCCTCCCGCAGGTCCGCCAGCTCGTGGGTGCCGAGGACGCGCTCGCCGAGCTCGGTGAGGCGCTGCTCGAACAGGGCGGTCGCCTCGTCGATGAGCTGGCCGACGACATCGCGCAGCGCGCTGCCCTCGGGCAGCAGGCGCAGCAGCGCGTTCCCGCCCACGGCGTCGAGGACGCCGGAGAAGGCCCGGTCGACGCCCTCGATCTGCTCGACGACCCCGGCCGGGACCGCCCCGGTGATCGTGCGCAGCGCGCCGCCGAGGGAGCCGGCGAGACCGGAGAGGTCGACCTGCGCGCCCGCGGTGACCGTGCCGAAGGCGCCGGCGGCCGGGCCGAGGACTGTGCCGTCGCCGAGCGCCGCATGCGCCCGCGCCGCGGCCGCGCAGCCCGTCTGGGCGCTGCCCGACAGCCGGGTGGCGCGCGCAGAGTCGGGCAGCTTGGCCAGGGCACCGGTCACGACGCTCGCCGCCCTACAGCAGGTCCCGCAGGTCGCGGGCCGGTTCGGTCCGGCCCCCGCCCGCAGCCTCGTAGTCGGCGAGCAGCTGCGGCGCCTTGGTCGTCGGGTCCCCGAAACCCGTCAGCTGGGTCAGGCTGACGAGCTTGGCGACCTCGGCGAGACCGTTCTGCACGTCGTCCAGGTAGCCGGCCGCCTCGGACGCGAGGTCGGCGTCGATGCCCGGCAGTGCGGTGAGCGCGGGGGGCGCGGGCGGCTCGACGTACTCGACGAGGACGACCCGGTAGTCGAAGCGCTCGACGTCCCCGGAGTGCTGCCGGACGTCGAGGCCCGCGAGCACGACCCGGGCGACGTAGCCGTCGCCGGCGGCCTCGGCCAGCAGGTCGACGGGATCGCCGCCGCGGAGCACCTGGCGCAGCGCGGCGAGCTGCCGCGCCGCCTCGGAGCCGAAGAAGCTCCCCTCGAGCACGAGGTCGACGGACGGGCGCCCGAGCTGCTGGACGAGGTCGCCGGCCATCGCGGGGACGGGGTGCCGGGCCAGCCGCGTGCGGTCGCGGACGTCGACGTCGGTGAGGTGCTCCAGGGCCACCGAGCCCAGCTGGACGGCCATCGGCTCAGCCCTCCGTGGTCCCGTAGGCGCGCAGCACGTCGAGCCGGAGCCGATCGGCGAGCGCCGCGTACAGCTCGTCGAGCGGGGCGCTGGTCAGCGGGTCGGGGTCGGCGGTCGGCGTGGGGTGCTGCGCCCACGGCGGGACCGGGCTGCTGTCGGCGGGTGCGCCGCCGCGCAGGGCGGCGGGCTCGATCGCGGCCGGGACCGGCCTGCCGGCCGCAAGCGGGTCGCGTCGGCCGGGGCGTGGGGAGCCGGCCGCCGGGGCCGGGACGACCTGGGCCCGCAGCACCGCGGCGGCCGTGCCGGGGTCGCGGCGCACCCGCAGCACGGCCTCGCCGTGACCGGTCGGCGGCGGCAGGCCGGCCGCCGCGGCCGGGGCGGGGTGGACGGCGCTCCCGGCCGGGGCGCGGTGGACGGCGCTCCCGGCCGGGGCGCGGTGGACGGCGCTCCCGGCCGTGGCCCGCCGCGGGGGAGTGGGGTCGATGCCGGCCGGATGGCTGCCGGCCGGGTCGCCGCCGGACGCCCACTCGGGACCGGGGTGGTCCGGGCCGACAGGCTGTGCGCCGGATGGCGGTGGGCCGAACGGCGTGCGGCCGGGTTCCGTGCGGGTCGACGGGTCCGTCCGGGACGTCGCCGGGCCCCGGACGCGGGTGTTGTCGGTGAACGGGTCCGGGGCCGGCTCGACCCGGTGCCACGGCCCCGGGACCGACAGCGCGCCGTCCGCCGCGGCGGGAGCGGCCCCCGCGACCCGCCGGCCGCGGCCCGGGGTGATCCGGCGCGGCCCGGCGAACCCGGCGGCCGGCCCGCCGTCCGGCACGTCGGCCGGCACGTCGGTCGGCTCACCCGGTGCTTGAGCGCCGTCCTGCGGCAGCACGCCGGCGAGCAGGTCGAGAGGGTCGGCGAGCAGCGCCTGGGTGGCGCTCGGCAGTGTCGCGGGCGCCAGCGTCGCCGGCGCGGTCAGGGTCGCGACGAGCCGGTCGAGTCGGCGCCCGACCGCGGCCAGCGCCTCGACCGCGGGCACGCTCACGGCGCCCCCGTCGGCGCGGCCGTCGCGACGGGCTGCGGGCCGGGCCGCCCGCCGTCCCGGAGCAGGGCATCGACGCCCGCCAGGTAGACGGCGACCTGGCCCGGGGTCAGCTTCGCCACCTGCTCGGGCGACCAGCCGAAGTGCCGGGCCAGCAGCAGGTGCACCTGGCCGGCCGGGGAGCCGATCGCGCCGTCCAGCACGTCGCCGTCGGGGCTCAGGCCCGAGATCGTGTTGACCGCCCTGACCAGGTAGTGCACCAGCCCGGCGTGCAGCCGGCGCAGCTGGTCCACGGACATCACCGGCTCGACCAGCGACTCCTTGACCAGCAGCAGTGGCACGAGGCTGGGGTCGTCCCGGGCAGCCCGCGAGACGAGCACGAGGGTGCCCACGGTCAGCGGCCGCAGCCGTACCACACCCGGCGACAGGTCGTCCGGGTCGGGCGAGGCGTCGTCCGACCCCGACGGCCCACCCGGTCCGGCCGGCCGCAGGATCCGGTCCGGCACCACGACCTCGTGCACCGCGGCCGTGCCCGCGAGCAGGTCGTGCGCCGTCAGCCGGCGGGGCTGGGGCATCACGCCTCCTCGTAGCCCAGCCGCATCGCCTGGAAGGTGACCGACTCCATGACGAAGTCGCGGTCGGTGCCGACGCCGTAGGTCCACGAGTCGAACTGGACGCCGAACACGGTGACCTTCGCGAAGGCGTCCGGCCGGGCAGTCTCGCGCAGGGTGGCGAGCACGTTGAACGCAGGCTGGACGAACGCCGGACCACTCGGCGGGCTGGCCGCGCCCTCGCCGAGCAGCAGCCGCAGCAGCGCGCCGTTGATCAGCGCCCGGTCGGCCGCGCCGGTCACCGACACCCGGCCGGGACGCAGCGCGGCCGGATACCGCCGGCCGATCTCGTAGAACGGCTCGACGGCGCTGGCCACGCTGACGCTGATGTTCGTCAGCCGCCCGACCGCGTTGGTCAGCTCGTACTGGCCGATGACGGCCTGCGCCGCGGCGCCGCCGGGCTGGGTGTCGTCGGTCGCAAGCACGATCGTGGCGTCCGCGGCACGGAAGACATCGGTCGGCATGGTCGCTCCGGGGTCTCGGTCACTGCAGGAACATGGTCACGCGGATGAACTCGATGCTGAACATCGGTTGCAGGGTCATCACGACGCTCACCTCGCCGCGCAGTTCCTGCGCCCGGTCGGCAAAGACGTTGAGCTCGTACCCGGTGAGCGCCTCGTCGTTGACCATGCTCGTCAGGAAGGCGTCCAAGGTGGCCTTGAGCGCGTCCCGAACCCGGCTGTTGTTCAGTCGGCCGATGTACGGGTCGGCGGCCGACCGGACGCCGTACCGCGCGTAGTCCACGATCCGCCGGGTGGGGATCGCCGAGTACGGCTGACCCTCGCCCTCACTGGTCAGCCCACGCAGGATCCGGGTGCCGTTCTTGCGGATCACGGCGAGCACGTTGCCCGCGATGAGCTGCATCTGCTCGCCGCGGTTCACCTCGAGCGCGACGTCGGGCACGTTGAGCGCCTTGTTCGTCAGGCTCGTCTGGACATTCACCGAGGCGATCAGGCCGGCCACCGCGGCCGCGGTGTACCCGGCGTCCAGGACCAGCCCGTCGCGGTAGCGGATGCCCGGCGCGACGACCACGATCCGACCGCTGGCCACCCCGTGACCGACGATCTCGTCGACCGTGCCGCCGGCGGCGCCGATGACGCCGATCCGCTCGTGCTGGGAGCTCTCGGTGAGGGCGAGGTGACCGGCCAGCACGCTGCCGGCGCCGCGGGCGTCCTGTCCGGCGAGGACGACGATGTTGACGCCGCGGGTCGCCAGCGCGTCCAGCCCGGCCTGGTAGTCCTCCGGCTCGGTGGCGGCGCCGTTCGCGCCGCGCCGGTTGCTGCCGCTGCCCATCGTCGCCACCACCGGCACCGGCCGGGCGGCGCCGCGCTGGCCGTCCGGCACGGCGGTGACGAGCGTGGACGAGCGTGCGACGCGGGCACAGAGCACTGCGGCGCTCGGCGCCACGTAGTGCTCGCGGGTGCCGCCGAGCGCCAGGTCGAGCGCGACGCAGCTGGCCCGGTCGACGAGATAGGTCGCCTCGAGCCGGTCGCCGGCCGCGGCGTCCGGGCCCTCGTCGGGCGCGAAGTCGATCGCGCCGTTCCACGTCGTCAGCAGCGCCTGCCCCGGGGTGGGGTCGGCGTGCCCGACGCCGTAGGTCACGGTGACCGTGTCCGTCGGCCCTGGTGTCTGCGCCGCGGAGAAGACCAGCTCGCCGGACGCCGTGGCGATGTTCACCTTCCCCGCGTCGGGCGCCCCCGCCGCGTCGTACTCGATGAGGTCGCCCGTGTAGTCGGTGGGTAGCCCCGAGGCCGGGGTCACCCGCACCCGCGCCGCCGGCACTCCCGGCTCGACCGGGTGCTCCTTGAGGAAGTACCGGTTGGCCGCGGTCGGGGCCACCTTCTCCGCGGTCTGCAGGCGCCGGTAGACGAGCCGGAACCCGTCGGACCGCCCCGTCGCGCCCCGGGTGACCCGCAGCCGGTTCTGGGCGGACACCACGACCGGGGTGAACGTGACCGCGTCGAACGGCGGCGGGATCGTCTCCCGCTCGATGAGGCAGTCCTCCTGCGCGGGCGTCACCTCCACCCGGACGTCGTTCGCCCAGCTGCCGGGCGCGACCGCGGTGAGCTCGGCGACCGCGCCGCCGGCGTCCAGCAGGGTGAACGTGGCGTTCGCCGCCGTGGAACCGGCCACCCGGACGGCGATGACCGTGGAGGCGCCGTTGGCGTAGCACAGGTCGACCGCGCGCACGAGGGTGAGCGGGTGCTCGCCGTCCTCGGGGTCGCGCGGGTCGTCCTGGGCGCCGAACTGGGCGCGGGCCTGGTCGGGCATCGCCAGGGTGACCGGGCTGCGCAGCGGGCCGGCGGCCGCGGTGCCCACGATGCCCACCACCCCGGTGGCGACCCGGCCCGCCGAGATCAACCCCTCGGCCCGGACGTCGATGTACGTGCCGGGGATTACCGTTTCGGTCATCTCAGCACCTTCCCCGCGCAGGAGAACCGGCCAGACCCTTCAGGCACTTTTCGCGTAGGGCATCATTCCGCATGCGACTGGGCCGCGGTACCCCTGACTGAGCGCCGGGCTGAGGCAGGCGTGCTGGGGTTGCCCCCTGCTCTCCCCCCGGTCCCAGCACCACCTCCGGCCGCCCCGGCACGGGCGATCCGCCAGCGCCAGCGGCGAGTTGTGATCTGGACCGCCTCGAGCACGTCCCCGGCATCCGTCGTCCGCACGATCACGCCCCGCGTGCAGTCGGCCAGCCAGCCCCACTCCAGCAACTCGACCGCGGCCACGTCGATCAGCGCGTCCGGGTCGTCGGCTCGGTCGGCGACGCGGCGGGTCATCGGCTCGGTCGGCGACGCGGCGGGTCATCGGGTCACCTCCGAGGCGTTGTCGGCGTCCTCGCCCGGTCGGTCAGGCGTGCGAGATGTTCATGGCGCGCCCTCCAGCGACCGCTGGACGTGCTCGGGATCGCCGACCGTGACGACGAGGCGGTCGAACTGCGCGCCGACGAGGTCGATCACCATGGCGGGCCCGCGACCGTGGCAGGCGGCGAACGTCGTGCCCGTTTCGCTCCGCCACACCCCGACCGTGATCACACCGGGCAGGCCGGTGCCAGGCGCGCGGACGCCGTGGACCTCGGCCATTCCGTTGGGGACGATGCGGGTCCTTGTCACGGCGGAACGTGGCACGGTGACGTCGCCGTGCAATGCCTCGACCTTCTCCAGTGCGCTGAGGGATACGACGACCGTGTGGTCATCGATGATCAGGTTGGCCATCGGATCCTCCCGGTTCAGGGCGAAGCACAGGGTTGGGGGCCGGCACGGACGTCGATCCGGTGTCGCGTCGGTGCCTCGATCAGCCCTGGCCTGCCGGCGTGTGCACCCGGGCGGTTGTCTCCGGCGTGCCGTCGACGAACGCCGCGGTGCTGCTCTGGTTGATCAGCTGGCCGCGCCGATCACGAGCAGGTCGGTGGTGGTCAGCGCCATGTCCGGTAGCAGTGGACTCGAACGAGCAGGATGCGCCCAGGTCGGACTGGATGCCACCCCCGATGGGCATGGTCTGGGTTCGGCACGACATGCCGCATTGGACGTCGCGTAGGCGAGCGCGAAGAGGGTCTGGAGCGGGTGTCGCTGCAGGAGAATCCGGCCGAAGCGAGGGATCATCTCCGTGGCGAAGCGGACGGCCAGGTTGACCGGTGCCGCGATGGCGATGGCGGTCATGTGCGTGATGTCCCGCGCGCCTCGGCGGTGGTCTTGAGTGCGCCAAGCCACGCATCGAGCGTTCTCTGGAGGGATCTTCGCATCGTCCGCGGTAGGAGCCGAGCCGGCGGGCCGTCCCAAGACTCCTGCGTGCGGACGATTGTGATCTCGCCGTGGCGTTCGAGTCGCCAGACGTGCACCGCCTTCATGCCCATCGTTCGCCCGGTCCACCCGACCTCGACCGGTCTTTCAACGGCCTGAATCGTGGAGACCAGCTTCGCGGGCCCGGCCCTCCACCGGAATACTTCACCGGTCGCCACGGGTCCGGGCAGCGACGCCGACGTGACGTCGGCGTTCCACTCCGACCACCGGTTGATGTCTGTCAGCAGGTCCCAGATGAGTTCCGGGTCGGCAACGATCGGAATCGTGCCGGTTGCGGTGACGGGGGCGGATTCGTTGATGTGCATACCGATTCACCTCAGCCGGACGTGTTGGGGTTTCGACGGTCGCCTGCCGGCAGTGGCCGTTGCCTGTTGGCCAGATCGCACGACGGGCCACCGGCAGGCGTTGGCGAACAGCCGCTCTACGGGGTGGTGGCCAGCCTGCGGTGGGTGCGCGAGAGGTGCTCAGGTCCGGTGGCCACCACGACTGCCACCGCCGCGACGACGACGAGAGCGGCGTAGATCAGGAACGGCCGCGTCATCGCGTCGCCGAGCGGGGTGATGAGCAGCGACAGCGGCAGGTTCGACGCAGCGTGATAGAGGACGACGATGAGCAGACTTCCCCCGGTGCCGTTGTACATCCAGGTATAGATCACGGACGTGGCGATCACGGTGACGACGAACGCTGGGTAGAGGCTGATCGGGTACGACTCCCCGGTCAGCCACAGCGGCAGATGCCAGAACCCCCAGAGCACTCCGATGACAAGGCTTGCCCTCAGGGCACTGTGGTCCGCCTGCAGACGCGGCAGCGCGAGCCCTCGCCATCCCAGTTCCTCTCCCAGGGCGCTCCCGGGGAAGATCGAGAAGGCGAAGAGCACGAGAACGCTGACGATGGTGGCGTCGACCACCGGGGTGGCGCCGCCGAGCAGAATGCTGACGCCCAGCCCGAGCGGGACGAGCAGTGGGAAGACCAGCACGGCCAGGTACCAGCGAAGACCGACCCTGCCTTTCAGCAGGCGGCCGAGCAGCGTCCGCACCCCCTGCTTGCCGTGCAGTACGGCAATCACCAGCACCCCCGCCGTGGACGGCGCCCAGGAACCCAACAGGACCAGAACGAACCCCAGCGCTCCGGGCAGGCGATCGCCGAAGACGACCAGCGGCATCCAGAGCGACCAGGCGACCACGTAGGTCAGGGCGAAGAAGGTGATGAGGGGATGCCCCCGCACCAGGGTCACCGTGCGAGATTGCGGCGCAGCCACGGCGTGGATGGACATCGGGACTCCTACACGGTGGTGGGGCTCGGGTGGGATGGGTCAGGGGGCTCGGGCAGGATCACACCGTCGCAGGGCTCGCCGCCCGCGAGTGTCTGAGGTCGAGAGCGCAGGATCAGACCTGCCCAGCCGATTCGGGCGACGCCCCATCCGAGGGCCAGGGCGGCGCTGCCGACGAGGAGGTACCCGAGGTCGGGCAACCCCATCACGACAGCGGGAAGCGGGGCTCCGATGGTGCGCGGCAGGCCGACCACAATGATGAAGACCCATACCGAGCTCAGCAGGAGAGGAAGCCCCAGGCGGACCCCGACCCGCAGCACGCCTGTCGGGCGTCGCTGCGGCGCAGTGCGCCACCGGCGCAGGGTCCGCACAGAGAAGGCCATCGCGGCGATCTGCAGCGCAAGGACTCCCAGGACAACCCCATAGGCGGCCCGCAAGGAGGTGCTCGTCGTCGTGGGGGCCGGCTGCCCGCCGCCGGTCACCAAGCTCGTCACCCCGTTGGCGATCGCTGTCATCCGGCGCGAGCCGAAGAACTCGTCGGGGGAGTTCTCGGCGTTCTCCATCACCACGATTCCCCACTTCCCGTCGGGGATCACGATGGCGTTGGCGTGGGAGTGGAACCCGCTGCCGTCGTGGGAGACCGTGGGGATTCCGTTGGTCCGGCTCACCTCCCAGCCCATTGCGTAGGAGACCCCGTCCAGCCCGGTCGGGACGCCTGAGCGCTGTAGCTCCGCCGCCCCGTCCGTTGAGACCAGCGTGGTCGCCCCGTAGTGACCGTCGTTGACGTAGATGCTCAGGTAACGGGCCATGTCCTCGACGCTGGCGCTGAGGCCGCCGGCGCCCAAGCCGCCGCGATCGTAGGGAAGGTCGACAGCCACGGGGTGGCCGAACCAGTAGCGGTGACCGGTCGGCAGGCCGTGCCGTTCCGCCTCGGATTGGGAGGTGAACGAGTTCCGCATCGCCAGTGGGTCGAAGATGTGCTGCTGAACGTAAGCCTCGTAGGACTGCCCGGAGACCGCTTGCACGATCATGCCCAGCGTCCAGTAGTTGGCATTGCTGTACTGCCAGGTCGTGCCGACCGGCGCCGTGAGTTCGGCGGCACCCAGCGCGCGGACCCGGTCTTCCAGGGCCGAGTCCGCTGTCACTCCGCTGGTGGCGTACCTTCTGCCCGTCGCTCTTGACAAGCCGCTGACCTGATAGAGCAGATGGCGGACGGTGACACGTGCGGAGGCGTCCGCGTCCGCGACGCGCCACCACGGCAGGTACCGCTGCACCGGTGCGTCCAGCTCCACCCGCCCCGCCTCGCGCAGCTGCATGATGGCCAGTGCGGTGAACGACTTGGTCACCGACCCGATGAAGAACGGTGTTTGCGGCGTCACCGCCCGCCCCGCTGGGTCCGCCGTCCCGAAGCCCTGCACGTGGACGATGCGACCTCCCTGCACGATGCCGAGCGCGAGGCCGGGGATGCGTTGGGCGTCCATCTCGGCCTTGACGTACCGGTCGATGGCGGCGAAGTCCGGGGTGCCATCCGCGGCCCGCACCGGCCCCGCCGCTGCGGCGGCGCCGGGCAGAGCCAGCAGTAGTCCCGCTCCGCAGGTGAGCACCCCCACGGCGCGGCGTGGGCCGAGTAGAGGCCGCATCCAACCCCGGGCGGCGCGTGCGCGCCCGGGCGAGCGTGCGGGCTGTGGCCCCGCGCCTCGATGGATGATCACGAGCACGGCGACCGCTGCCACGAAGACGCCGCAGCCGAGCGTGAGCGGGCCTGACCCGGTGAAGAGACCGGACGCGGCGGGCGGCCACGACACGGCGACGGCGAGCACCAAGACCGTCGGCAGTGGGCGCTGCGGTATCGAGACGGCCGGCCGGCCGGACGGCGATGAGGCGACCTCGACGCCGGTGAGAGTCTCGCGCGCGCGGTCGGTGGTCATCATCGGCCGCCATGGCGTCGCTGTCCGCTGCGGGCGACTTCTTCCTCGACGCCCGCGAGTTCGAGTCCGCAGTCGGCGATGCGCTCGAGCACGCCGTAGAGCTGGGCCTGGTCTCGGAAGTCGCCGGTCAGCGCGGTGACCCCGTCGCCGGCTACGACGGTGAGTCCGTCGAACCGTGCTGCGAAGCGTTCGCTCAGGTGACCCCTGACGGTGATGCGAAGTCGGCGACCTTCCACGGATCCCACTCCTCCCAGTCAGTACCTCCAGCTCGGTAGGGATCGTTAGCCACTTCTGGGTGACCCGTCCTCACCCACACCCGGATTCACCCTGGGTGAAGAGGCCAGGGGACTGGGTACCTTGGCTGTATGGCGAGGGCCCACGTCGACGTACCGGGGGGAGCCACGGCGCGCCCGCTGGTGTGGTCGAAGCTTCAGGCCCCAGTTCCGCGCCGGCGGGTCTCGAGGCCTGTGCTCCTCGAGCAGTGCACGGCTGCTCGACGCAAGCTGACGCTGATCCGCGCACCGGCCGGCTGGGGCAAGTCCACGCTCTTGGCCGATTGGCATGCGTCCGACGACGAGACACGGCCCTTCGCCTGGCTCGCGCTCGACCGCGGCGACAACGATCCGGTGAGGTTCTGGACGTACCTCATCGAAGCCCTGCGCACACAGCACCCCGCGACCGGCGCTGGCGCCCTGGCTCCGCTGCTGGCCCCGCGTGTCGACATCATCACCGACGTTCTCCCGGTGCTCAGCGCCGAGCTCGCGACGCTGCCCCACCCGATCGTCCTGGTGCTCGACGACTACCACCTGGTCACCAATCCCGAGATCGACGAGAGCCTCGCCTTCTTCGTCGAGCACCTTCCCCAGACCCTGGAGCTCGTCCTGGCGAGCCGCTCCGAGCCGCCACTCCCGCTGGCCCGCATGCGTGCCCGCGGCGACCTCGGCGAGATCGATGCCCAGCAGCTGAGCTTCTCGAGCGAGGAGGCAGACCTCCTCCTCAACGACCTGCACGGGCTGGGGCTCAGCCATGAAGCGGTCATCCGGTTGCGAGATCGGACGGAAGGGTGGGTGGCCGGGCTCTATCTCGCGGCGCTCACCCTGCGGGGGCGAGCCGACGCCGACACCTTCATCCAGGACTTCGCCGGCGATGACCGCCACGTCGTCGACTACCTGAGCGCCGAAGTGCTGGCCGGCCAACCCGAGGAGATCCGCACCTTCCTGCTGCAGACGTCCATCCTCGATCGCTTCCGCGCCCCGCTGTGCGACGCCGTCACCGCTCGGCACGACGCCCGGCGCCTTCTGCGGGAGCTCGAGTCCTCGAACCTCTTCCTCGTCCCGCTCGACACCAAACGCGAGTGGTATCGCTACCACCACCTCTTCGGCGAACTGTTGCGCGAGGAGCTCCGGCTGGTGGAGCCGGACCGCATCCAGGCCCTCCATCGCCGAGCTTCTGACTGGCACCGTGAGTTCGGCTCACCGTCCGAGGCGATCCGCCACGCGACGGCGGCCGGGGACATCGCCGACGCGTCAGAGCTGATCCTCAGCCACTGGCTCGAGGCCCGCGACCGCGCGCGCCTCGAAACCTTGCTCGCCTGGCTCGACGGCCTCCCGCCCGAGGCGGTCATGGGCGATCCCCGGCTGTGCCTCGTCAGGGCCACCACGCTGCAGGAAGTCGGCCGCGTCGACGAAGCCAACTACTGGCTGGACGCCGCCGGGCGCGGCGAGGCCCTGGACTCGCTCCTGGCCGGCCCCGACTCCGTCGCCACGGGGATCGCCGCCTGCCGGGCAATCAACCAGTACTTCCTCGGCGACGCCTCCGGCATCCGCGAAACGGCCACACCCGTGATCGATCACGAAGCCGACGGCTCCGGCTACTGGCGAAGCGCCCTCCTGACAACACTCGGGACCGCCCTGTTCGCCGCCGGCCTGGGTGAAGACGGCGCACTGGCGCTCGAACGGGCCGTCAGCTCGGCCGAAGAGTCCGGGCACGCTCTGGCACTCGTCCACGCCTTGGGCTGGTGCGCAGTCGTCCACGTCGAGAACGGCGAGCCGGACCGCAGTGAGCAGGTGATGCGTCGCATCGAGTCACTGCTAGGCGAACACGCCGGCCTGGCCGCCTACTACGGCGCAGCCATGGCACATATTGCCCGAGGGATCCAACACGAGCGGTGGGGCCGTGTGACCCACGCCGAGGAGGAACTGGCCCGCGGCACCGAACTCGCCCGCCGCGGTGACGCCAAGTTCGAGCAGGTGTACGGGCTGGCCGCCCACGCCAGGCTCAAGGGCAGACTCGGCGACCATCACGGCGCCACGGAACTGCTGATCGAAGGGCGGGAGGCTCTTGCCGCCTGCGTCGATCCAGGCGTCCTTCCCGGACTTGTTGCCAGAGCCGAACAGGACCTACGTGTCACCACCCCTCGCGCGACACCGATGCCATACACAGAGGATCTCAGCGACAGGGAGTTCGCCGTCCTACGACTCCTCCCGACCAACCTCACCCAGCGCGAGATCGGCAACCAGCTCTACGTCTCGTTCAACACCGTCAAGACCCACACCAAGAACATCTTCCGCAAGCTCGGCGTCACCACCCGGCACGACGCCGTCCGGCGTGCCCGCGACATCGGCCTACTTTGAGCCCCAACCAGCAGAAACGGTCCCGAGGCCGGCAGCCGCACTTTGTGACCTGATCATGTGATTTCGCGCGGAGTCGGGTGCGTTGGTGGAACCAGCGGGCGCGGGCTTGGTGGCGTCGTCGCCACCAGGTCCAGTGCAGGTGGTGGGCGCGGGTGCGCCAGGTGCGGGTGAGCAGGTTGAGCAGGCGTCTGGTCTCGGCCAGGGTTCAGGGCTCGGTCGCGGTGCCGATGCCGGCCCGGGTGGGTCGATCGGGGACGATTGACCCGTCGGTGATGGGACCGATCTTTCTAGCATGGCCGGATGAGCTCCGTGGCGGAGCGGTCGTTCCCGAGTGTGGTGGCCGAGGGGCTGGTCAAGTGTTTCGGGTCCCGGGTGGCGGTCGCCGATGTCGGGTTCGTGCTGTGGCCGGGCACGGTGACCGGGCTGTTGGGGCCGAACGGCGCCGGCAAGACGACCACGATGCGGCTGCTTGTGGGGCTGGCCGCACCCGACGCGGGACGGGCGTTCGTCCAGGGGCGGGCCTACCGGGATCTGGCCGAGCCGATGCGAACCGTCGGCGCGTTGTTGGACAGTGCCGGCTTCCATCCTCGTCGCCGCGCGCGTGACGAGCTGCGCATTGTCGCGGCCGCGGGTGGGGTTGGCCTGGCCCGGGTGGAGGAGGTGCTGGACCTGGTCGGGTTGGGCGGTGAGCGGGGGCGGATCGGCTCGTTCTCGACCGGGATGCGGCAACGGTTGGGTGTCGCGGCCGCGCTGCTCGGAGATCCGCAGGTGCTGGTCCTGGACGAGCCGTCGCTGGGGCTGGACCCGGCCGGGCAGGTCTGGTTGCGCGGCTATCTACGCGACCGCGCGGCGGCGGGCGGCACGGTGCTGGTGTCCAGCCACGTGCTCACCGATGTCGAGCAGGTCGCCGACCGGGTGCTGGTGCTGGACCACGGGCGGCTGGTGGCGGATGCCGCCCTGTCCGAGTTCGTCGCCGCCGTGCGGTGCGACGTGCTCGTGCGGGCCGCTGACCCGGATGCCCTGGACGCGGCGTTGCGAGCCCGCGGCGCCCAGGTGAGCCGTGACGGGGTGATGCTGCGGGTACGCGGGCTCCCGGTGGCCGAGGTCGGTGAGGTGGCGGCCGCGGCCGGTGTCGCCGTGCACGGGCTCCGCGAGGACGTCTCCCACCTGGAGGAGGCGTTTCTCGCGGTCACCTCGGGTGCCTCGACACCGGCCGGTGATGACCACCGGGGCCGGGACATGAACCGGGGTCGGACATGACCGGGATGCTGGCCGCCGAGGCCCGCAAGCTGCTCGCCACGTCGTCCTCGCGATGGCTGATCGCGGCGGGGCCGCTGCTGGCCGCGGGGGTCAGCGTCCTCGTCCTGGTCATCGGGGCGTCCGGGAAGGGCGGGTTCCGGGTCGAGGGTGTCGTCACGCAGATCCGTTCCGACGCGGACCTGCGTGACTTCGCCACCCTCGCGGCGGCGACCACGTTCCTGGCCCTGGCCCTGGGTGTCACCGAGGCCACCTCGGAGTTCCGGTACGCCACCATCGTGCGGGCGGTGCTGGCCCGGCCGCGACGCTGGCAGACCGTGGCCGCCAAGGCCGTGGTGATCACGGTGGGCGGTGCGGTGCTCACCCTGACGGCCACCCTTGCCTGCTTCGGGGTCGCGGCCGTCTGGCTGGCGGCCCATGGACAGAGCGTGCCGATCGGTGGGCGCAGCGCGGCGATCCTGCTCGAACTCGCGGTCACCGGTGGGCTGGAGGCGGCGGCCGGCGCGGCCGTCGGGTTCCTGGTCCGCAACCAGGCCACCGCGCTGATGGTCGTCCTCGGCTGGGCGTTCCTGGCGGAGAGCATCGTCGCCGCGCTGTTCATCGACGCCAAGCCCTGGCTGCCGGTCACGGGAGCCGCTCAAGCCATGCTCAGCGGTCCCACCGAGCACCTGTTCACCCCGCCGGCCGGCGGGCTCCTCCTCGCCACCTACGCCCTCACCCTCACCGCCCTCGCCGCCGTCACCCTCCAACGACGCGACGTCGGCTGATCGGGCCGACCGGCATCGCCCGCGCATCCCGCGCTCACTGCGGCATGGTCGGGCGAGCGGAGCCGCCCTCAGGGCGGCATGGTCGGGCGCGCGGAGCCGCCCCCAAACGCGGCAGATCCGGTAGAGCCGCTCCGCGCGGCAGGGCAGGAAGTTCGCAAACGCGCCCGCGCGCTCGTCCGTGCCCACCCGTTACGGAGCAGAATCGTTGGGGCGGCGGTGTTGTGGAGGCCGGCGTGGTATCACTCAGCTGACGTGGTAGGCGATGTTGAGGCGCGCTGTCTGGCCTCGGTGCAGGTGGTGTACGAATGTTGTCGTGACCGAGCAGGACATCGGACAGGACACGAGCATCGGCCTGCGCATGGAGCGCTTGCTGCCGGCGACCCCCGAAGAGGTCTTCGACGCCTACACCGACGCCGAGAAGCAGAAGGTCTGGTTCAGCATCCTCGACGAGACTCCGGGCGTCGTCGAGATCGACGTCGACCTGCGGGTCGGCGGCACGTGGACCGCGGTGTGGGGGCCCGAGCCGCGACGAGCTGTTCCGGGAAGTGCAGACGTTCCTGGTGATCGACCGGCCGCACCGGCTGGTCACCGAGTCGACGGGCAGTGACCCGGGCGGTTCCACGATGACGACGACGATCGACATGACGTTCGAGGAACGGGACGGCGGCACGCTGGTCACCCTCGTGCAGACCGGGTTCGCGAACGTCGAGGTGCGGGACGTCTTCAGCGGGGTGGCCTGGGCCGGCGCCTTCGACCGGATCGAGGCATTCCTGCGGCGGGCGACGCACGCCGGTACAGGATGACGTCGTCGCCGACCCGAAGGCTGGACATGCCCACGTACCTGCACCCTGCCGTCTTCATCGAGGAACTGGCGGTGGATCAGCTTCCGCCGGTGAGGGACCCCGGTCGGGCCCCGGACGGGCTCACCGTGCGTTCGTCCTGGATCGCCGAACACGGGACCGCGGCCTTTCTCGGGCGGACGTCTGCCGGGCCGATGGGTGCGCCCATCCGCATCGACGGCGTCGAGGAGTTCAGAGAGCGGTTCGAGGAGGCCGATCCCGTCCGGGCGACGGGACTGGCCGGCGCCGTCGAGGGTTTCTTCGCGAACGGCGGCCACACGTGCCACGTCGTCAAGGTCGAGGCCTACGCGCTGGACGAGGTCAGCGACGGCCTCGCGGGACTGGAGCGCGTTCCCGACCTGTCCACGATCGCCCTGCCGGACCTGATGGCCGCCCACGCCGAGGGCTGGCTCGATCTGGAGACCGCACATGCGGTTCAGCTGGGTGCCATCGCCCACTGCGAGCTCATGGGGGATCGTGTCGTCCTGCTCGACGCTCCGGCCGGCCTGTCGGCGGAGCACGTTCGGGACTGGAGGCAGCATCTGGCCCGCTACGACTCACGATTCGCCGCCCTGTTCTGGCCGTGGCTGCGAGCACGAGGGTCCGGCGATCCCGCGCTCGTCCCGCCGAGCGGACATGTCGCCGGCCTGCTGGCCCGTGTCGACCGGCAGTACGGACCGCACCGGTCGCCGCTTCGGGAGCCGGTTCGCGCCGCCGGCGACGTCGAGACAGACACCGTGCCGTTCGAGCTCGATGTCCTCATCCCGCAGGGGATCAACGTCCTTGCCCGGTCGGCACCGGGAGAACCCGTCGTTGCCGGCGGGCGGACGCTGTCCAGCGACCCGGTGTGGCGGTTCCTCGCATCGCGGCGACTGATGGCGTTCATCTCCCGGAACCTGCGCAGCGGCACGGCGTGGGCCCTCGGAGAACGTGCTGGCGATCCCGACGTCTGGGCCCAGCTGCAGCACGACGTCGACGGGCTCTTCCGGCTGCTGTGGCAGAGCGGGGCTCTCGTCGGCTCGACGCCCGAGGATGCCTACTCCGTCCGGTGCGACGACGGGACGAACGGAGCCCGGATCGACGCGCCGAACATGATCACTCTCGAGGGCGGTGTCCGGCTGGATGCGGTGTCGACGGTCGGCTTCAACGTCCGGTGGATCACCGGCTGACGCCGCACCTCACCCGATGTCGACCAGCAACGCATCGCTGCTGAACAAGCCTCTCTCCACGAGCCCGAAGAGAGCGGCGGGCGTGGCGATGTCGAGCAAGGCCCCGGTGAGGACCGCGAGGCGGTTCCCGGCCTCCCTCGTTGCACCGTCGAGCAGTCGCGGCACGGCGGCGGGACCCATCGCGCGCAGCGCCTCCCGCACGCCGGATCGCAGATCCACGTCCTCGGCGGCGTCGAGCAGGTCCGGGATGACCGACTCGCCGCAGTCCGCCAGGGCGACGACGGCCGCCGATCCGCGCGGACCCCGGACGGCGAGCGCCGCCACCAGAGGCGCAGTCGCGGCCGGCCCGACGGCGCGCATCGCGCGGCGTGCCGCTTCGCGGACACGGGGGCTCTGGTCGGACATCAAGTCGAGCAGGTGGGGGACGCCGGACGCGCCCAAGGAACCCAGGTTCCCGGCGGCCCGCCAGCGGCCGTCCACGTCACCGCCGGCTGCTGCCGCCGCCGCTGCCTTCGCCCCGGTTTCGCCCCCGTAGGCCTCCAACGCGCCCGCAGCCATCGACCGGACGCGCGTGTCGTCGTCGGAGAGCAGGGGAAGCAACAGCGCGGCACTGGACGGATCACCGATCCGGCGCAACGCGGCGATGGCCGCCATCCGCACCTCGGGATCGCGGTCGTCGAGGTGCTCCGCGAGACCGGCAACGGCAGCCACTCCCAGTCGTGCGAGCGCGTGAGCGGCCACCGTACGCACGTCGGGCAGAGGATCCGTGACGGCGTCGAGCAGGCCGGGAAGGACGGCAGGCCCCATCTCGGCCAGGCGGTCAGCAATCGCCTGGCGCCGGTAGTCCTCCGTCGCGGGATCTCGGAGAACCGGGAACAGGCGCTCGTACTCGGGCCGGACGAAGGCGCGGGCGGCGTCGTCGAGATCCACGGACAGCCGGGCCACAGCGGCGTCCACGGCGTCCAACCGTTCCTGGGGCCACAGGTACGTGCCGGCACGGCCGTTCTCGTCCCACTCCCGAGCAGCGGACCGCACCCGATTGAGGAGTCGCAGGTCGGCCTGCGCGGAGTCGATCCACAGCCTCAGGTCGCCCCAGCTCGAGAAGAGGGCCTCGTGCGCCACGTAGACGATGGGCGCTCCGTCCAGGCCGCTGCCCTGCTCGAGCAGCCGCGCGTCGGTGAGGACCTCGACCAGCCGCCTGGCGTCGGGGTCACGGGCGGCCACCGCCAGCGGGACGCGCCGCCGCGTCACATGTCTGTGCTCGTCGACGTCGACCAGGGCGCCGAAGACCCGGGCGAAGGATGCTCGCGCGGCGTCGTCCAGGCGGTTCTCGAAGACGTCCTCGGCTCGCGAGCCGATGGCGCCGGAGACGCCTCCGAGGCTCTCGTAGGCCTCGACCGTGAGCCGCTTCTGGCCCGCGCAGAGCCGGTACAGCTCGTCGAGCGTGTAGGCCAGGAGCGGCAGGGCGCCCGGTTCATGACCCGTCTCGGCGAGGATCCGGGCGGGTAGGCCCTCGTCGAACTCCAGTCCGGCCCGCGTCGCGGGTCGCGTGATCATGTCGAACAGGCCGTCCGACGGAGCGGTCAGAGGAAGATGCCCCTGAGCCAGTAGCCGGGCCGACGCCGGCAGTTCGAGGGCGCGGGCGTAGAAGTCGGCCCGGAGAGTCACCACCACGCGGGCCAGTCCGGAGGTGCTGAGCGCGTCCACCATTGCCGCGAAACCCTCGCGCAGCGGCGCGGGAGTCACGGTGAAGAGCTCCTCGAACTGGTCCACCACGATCAGCGCCGCCGGGGCGTTCACGTGTGCCGGGAGGGTGCGCCGAAGGTAGGCGACGGCGGCCCCAGGGTCTTGGGACAGGACCGTGGCGACATCTCTGACCCGCTCGTCGAGCAGCGGCGCCAGCTTCTGCGCGAAGGCGAGGAACGGATCTCCGCCGAGCTCCCCGGGCGTGAGGTGCAGGCCGACCCATTGCCGGAGCCGCGGTTCGTACTCGGGGAGCAGCCATCCGTCACTGCCGGGCAGGGCTCCCGCGGCGAGCCGCGGGATGAGCCCCGCGCCGACCAGGGACGACTTCCCCGAACCGCTGGCTCCGACGACCGCGACGAACGAGTGCTCCGCGACACGAGCCACCAACGTGTCCGTCTCCCGGCCGCGGCCCACGTAGATGGGGGCATCGATGGAGGTGAAGGCACGCAGACCCGGGAAGGGCGATCCCTGCCACACGTGGCCGGCGGGCACAGCGGCGTGGTGCGGAGAACCGGCAGCGGTGGAGGGTGACGGGCCGATCAGCCGGTGAACGAGCTCGCCGAGGTGCTCCTGCAGCATGCGCCGGAACTGGTCGGGCGTCTCGTAGGCGTTGACCCCCTGGAGGATCGCGCGGCTCGACGGATCGGTGAGACGGTCGAAGAAGCGGTCCACCAGGGCGAGCTGACGCCGCCGCTCCTCGAGATCTGACGCTCTCAGGTCGTGCACCACGGGGGACGTCCGCCGATAGACCAGGACGAGCGGGGAACCGTCACGCCGGGCCGCCTCCATGGCGTCGGCGAACTCCCAGTCCGTCCCTGAGTCGTACGCGGATCCGTCCGGTCTGGGGAAGGCCTCGGTGGACAGCGGGGTGCCGATCCGTCCCCAGAGGATCACGACGACGATGTCGCACTCGGACGGCCGCGGCATGCCCGCGTTCACCGAGGCCTGGGGCGTCCTGTCGGCGAGCATCGGCAGGGGGACCGGACCCTGGTCCCACGCGACGAGCTCGAGGGCGACCCTGCCTCGGAGTGCCCGGTCGTCCCGGGGCAGCGAGTCGACGACGGCTCGAGCCAGCCCTCGCTCGTCAGCGACGTCGCCCGGGGAGGAGACGAAGACGCGGATCACCGGAGCCGTCTGCCAGTGGAGCCCCATGGCACCTCGGGATGGGTTCATGACTACCCGTCACCACCGGCCGGAGCGGATCATCCGCGTGCGGGCCGCCTTGTCGTGCGAGCCCTGCCGCGTGCCGCTGTCGTCGAGCATCGGTGACACGTAGACGACGATCATGCCGACCACGCCAGCAGCGGGACGGCGAAGCGCACGATCGACTGTCGCCACGACGGGCGCGACGTGCCGTCCTCATCGACCACGTGGATGCTCATGAGCTGCTTGCCGAGCGTCGCGCCACGGCTGACGACGAGGACCGACTCGTAGGCGAGGAGGGCGGTCACGCCGACGATCACCCAGAGGATCGTGAGCGCGGACTCCGGTCTCGGCGAGAATCGCCAGCGCGTTGGGGAGCACGACGACGGCGCGCAGGACAGCGACATCGATCGCCCGGGTCACGAACCGGACCCCATCGTCGCCGCGAAGGTCGCGGGTCCCGCCGACGTCGTCTGCTTCACTTCGCTGCTCCGGTTCACTTGGCCCGCCGAGAGACTCATCCATCATCGAGGTCGGGCAGAGGGGACGCGCGATGAACAACGTCGCACACCCGCTCTCTTGGCGCGGCGACCTGTAGAGGGCCATCGAGCGGTGGGAGGAGACCGGCCGAGGAAGGACACTTGGCAGCGGTTGGTTACTTCACGGAATCACCGCATGACGGATCGTGTCCCCTCAGGCCGGTTCCCCTCCCGCCCCTTCGCGATGAACACCGTCTGGCTCGGGCTCGCCCCGACGCCAGCGGCATCGTCGAGCCAGCGCTCGAAGGCATGGTCGGGAGACGGCCGGTGCCGGCGACCTGCTCCGCGGACTCCGAGCTCAGGACCAACAGGTGGTACCGGACCGGCTGCCCGCGCGGTACGACTCACTGTGTGACCCCGCGGAATGCTGACCCCGATCTGCCGCCCCGGATGCCGGACCCCGCGGGCACGACGACCTTCCGGAGAGCCTCTCGGGCTGCTGCTGACGGGTCCCGGCCACGGCGGCGTCCGACCGCGTCGCCGTCTCGACAGTTGTGAACGAGAAAGGAACCACCATGAACCTGGCACAGAAGCTGGTGCGAACTGCCGAGACGCACCCGGACAAGGCGGCGGTGAGGCTGGACGAATACGCGCTGCCGTTCGGGGCACTGGCCGACAACGCTGCGAGAGTGGCCACGTGGCTGCGTTCGCTCGGGGTCCAACCGGGCGAGCGCGTCGGCATCATGCTGCCGAACCTGCCCCAGTTCCCGATCATCTACTACGGGATCTTGTGGGCAGGGGGTGTGGTCGTTCCGATGAACCCGCTGTTCAAGTCGCGGGAGATCGCCTTCGCCCTGGGGGACTCCGACGCCAAGGTGCTGTTCGGCTGGGATGGGGTGGCGGACGAGGCGGGCAAGGGTGCCTCTGCCGCACGAGCGACGTTCATCCCGGTCGCCCCGGCGACGTTCGTAGCGCAGGCGGCCGAACACCGGCCGGCTGTGCTCACCGACCGCGAGGCGCACGCCACG
Source organism: uncultured Actinomycetota bacterium (assembly GCA_963750565.1). Classification (GTDB taxonomy): domain Bacteria; phylum Actinomycetota; class Actinomycetes; order Actinomycetales; family Kineosporiaceae; genus R-H-3. The sequence goes on from CAVVRA010000010.1 coordinate 267,289, forward strand.
GCCGTCATCCTCTACACATCAGGGACCACCGGCACACCGAAGGGCGCTGAGCTGACCCACGCGAACATGTCGACGAACACCGAGGTCACGGCGCGGATGCTCAGCGCGACGGCTGACGACATGATCTTCGGTGGTCTGCCGCTGTTCCACTCCTTCGGTCAGACCGTCGGGATGCACGTCGCGGTCGCCGTAGGTGCAACGCTCACCCTGCTGCCGCGCTTCGACCCCGACAAGGCTCTTGAGGTTCTGCAGCGCGACCGGGTCACGATCATGGAGGGCGTGCCGACCATGTACGTGGCGCTGCTGCAGTCGAAGGACCGTGACACCGTCGACACCTCCGCACTGCGCCTGTGCGTGTCTGGCGGGGCGTCACTGCCGGTCGAGGTTCTCCGCGGGTTCGAGAAGGCATTCGGCTGCATCCTCCTGGAGGGCTACGGCCTGTCGGAAACCAGTCCCGTCGCCTCGTTCAACCACGCCGACCGGGAACGCAAGGCAGGCTCGATCGGGCAACCGATCGAGGGCGTCGAGTTCCGCCTCGTCGACGAAGAATGGAACCCGGTCCCTGAGGGCGGGATCGGCGAGATCGCCATCAAGGGGCACAACGTGATGAAGGGCTATCTCAACCGGCCGGACGAAACGGCCCTCGTCATGCGAGACGGGTGGTTCCGCACCGGGGACCTCGCCCGGCGGGACGACGACGGCTACTACTTCATCGTCGACCGCGCCAAGGACATGATCATCCGGGGTGGCTACAACGTCTACCCCAGGGAGGTCGAGGAGGTTCTCTACGAGCACCCCGCGGTCAGTGAGGTCGCCGTCGTCGGCGTGCCCCACCCGACGTACGGCGAGGAGGTTGCGGCCGCCGTCACCTTGAAGCCCAACGCGACCGCCACCGAGGACGAGCTCCGCGAGTTCGCGAAGGAGCGCGTCGCGCCCTACAAGTACCCACGCATCGTCTGGATCACAGACACCCTGCCCAAGGGTTCAACGGGGAAGCTCCTCAAGCGCGAGATCACTATCCCGGCGGCTGCGACTCCTGCACGGCGAATCGACTGACCGTGCGGCAGGTCTGACCGAGGACCACCCGGAGACCCCGGCCTCGGCGAGCACCCTCGCACGCGGCCTGCGTGCTGGGTGATGTGGAGGCGGAGGAGACTGCAGGTGCACGGAACGGTTGCGCCCTGCGCGACCCGTCGCTCGACGGCACGTCATGGCATCACTGTGGCCGGCGTAGCCTCGGGGTCGTGGGCGACGTGGTCGAACTCGACCTCGGGGAGGTCGGCCGCCAGGCGCCCGTCGCCGCGGTGCACCGCTCGCGGTGGCGGCTGCGGCTGTTTCTGACGTCCTGTGTGCTCGCTGGCGGCGCAGTCGTGGTCGCCTTCGACGCCCCGCCGGCCTCCGAGCTCGCCCGGGTGCCGACCCGCGGCTCACTCGCTCGGGACGAGGCCGTGCTCTCCGTCCTGCGTGACCGGGCGGCGGACGTGGTGCTGACGCAGGGTGGCCGGCGCTGGCGCGGCGACTGGCGGGCGCGGGCCGACGTCGTGCTCGCCGGCGACGTCGCGGGCTCCCGGGTGGCGCTGGTCGAGGTCACCCAGCGGTCGGGCCTGTCCCGGCGCCGCGAGCAGGTCTGGTTCACCGGTCCCGCGGGGGGAGACGTCGCGAGGCTGCGCCAGGTGGCCGCCCAGCCAGCCGCCGGGTCGGCGGTCGCCCTGCTGCCGCGCGGGGGGGCGGACGGCGGGACCCTCGCCGTCGTCGTCGGGACGTCCGCCACTCGGGTCGGTGTCCAGGGCGGCGCGTGGGTGAATGCCGACGCCACCGTGGACTGGTTGCCGGCTCGGGCGCCGCAGGTGGGCCGCTGGCTCTGGGCGCTGGACGTGGACGACGCGGGCGGGGCCCGGATCCTGTCCGTCGACGGCGTCGACCGGGTCGTGGTGCCGACGGGGTCGTGGTCGGGAGTGTCCCCGGGCAACGTCCTCGCGCTCGTCGGACGTCGGCCGCGGCGTTGCTGCACCGCGTCCGGGAACGCCACCCCGACGGTCCCCGACCGCGCCCGCGTGCTCGCATCTTTGGCGGCGGCTCAGCGCGCCTCGGGCAGCGCCGCGACCGGCGCCCTCCGCTTCCTTCAGTGGAGCGGGGAGCTCGGCGGGCTGCCCGTCGACGTCGTGTCCGTCGCGGCGCCAACCGGGGGGCAGGTGCTCACCGCGCACGAGGCGGGCGGGACGCGGACCTGGACGACGACACTACGGGCCCTGCAGCCGGAGTCGCTCGTGTTCCAGCTCTCTCCCGACGACTCCGGTGACCCGTGGGTCGGGCTGGTCGGCCCCGCTGCGGCGACGGCGGCGGAGGTCATCACCGTCGATCGACAGGGCCTGCTGGTCCCTCTCGCCGCCGGGGTCGGCGCCGTGCGGGCCCGGCTCCGGACGGACCTCGACGTGACGTTCCTCGGCGCCGACGGCCGCACACTCAGCCACGGGAGGCCGATCGACGCGGGCGCGGGCGGCCCGGTGGCGGCGGCGTCCCCGTGAGCGGTGTGGTGGGAGCACGATGACGCCCTGGTAGATGTGATGGCCGCGCTCGGTGCCCAGTGACGCCTTCAGAAGCCGGGAGCGCCGAGTCAGCGCATCGCTTTCGAGCGCTCTGACGGTGGTGAACCGCGTACTGTGGACGAGCTCGGCTCTGCTGGTGGAGTTCACCGCCTCGCCGGCCGCACCTGCCTGACGTCGGTGAGCAACCGTGGCGATCGCCCTCCGCGATCTGGTGGAGGTGGCGGCTGCGCGGGCGCTCGACGAGAACACCCTGGCCCGGCAGCGGCGAACTCTGGACAGGACCCCTGGGGAAGCCGGAATGTCCGACGTGGACGTCCCCACTGCTGCCCTGGCGGAGCGCTAGCGTTCCGGCATGCGCTCTTCGCCGATGGACCTCGACCGAGTGGCCGACTTCGTGGCCGAGCAGATGACCAGGATGAGCGACCGAGGTCTCGGAGACGTTCAGCTGCGGTCCAACCTCGCCGTGTCCACGCAGGCCCTGACCACGGCCCGGGCTGCCCGGAATCTGCTGACCAAGGCTCGTCGTGACCTCGCGGCGGGCCGTGGGGAGCGAGCCGCCTCCTACATCGATCGAGCGCTCCGCTTGCCGTACAACGAGGCAGCTGAGGCACCGACCGCGGCGTTCGAGGCCCACATGATCTTGTTTACGGCGGTCGCCGACGCCCTGGAAGACAGCACCGAGGGTGAGTCCACGTGGTTGGATGCGGCCGAGGCCACTCTGGCGCAGTGCGGTGAGCACGCTCGCGAGGATCTCTTGCAGACTCTTCGGGCGCTTGACCACGACTACCACCTCTCGGCGGCTGAGCGACGCCGGATCCGTGCAATCGCGTCGGGCGGCGCACATGTCGACGGCATCGGGGATGTCGTTCATGAGAGGGCCGGTGACGACGAGGCGGCGCAACGGATCGTCATCACCGAACTTCTCCTGTCTACGACCGTCTATGAGGCAGAGCTCGACCGGCGCTGCATTGCCGACTGATCCGCGCGCCCGTGCCGGATCTGGGTCTGGCGCAACGCGTCCGGTCACCGGTGATCGGCGTGCGTTGCGGCGTCGGTGCGCTGACTCACGGGTCGGGCCGGTGGCGCCGTAGGTTCGCTGGGGTGAGCGATGAACCCGCCCTCGCGACGGCCCTCAGATGATCATGGTGCTGGCGCACCGCTCGTGGGTGGATGGGACCGCAGTCCCGTCTCAGATCAGGCCATCTCGTGACCGGACGCTCTCAGGCCGTTCACGAACCGGGGAGCCGACGTGACGCGGCGACGGCACGTGCCCTCGGCGGGAGCGGAGTATCGGTTTCCCGCGCGAAGGCGAGGAAACCGGAGTGGCCGGGCAGCTGTTCCAGCGCTTGGTGGATCAGCTGACGGGCGGCCGGGAGGTTGCCGCGGACCTGGGCCAACCGCGCCCGGAAGTACGTCTGCTCCGGCCCGCCGAACGCCGCGTGATCCGCGAGGCGATCCAACAGGGCTTCGTCGTCGGTGCCAGCGAACCTGTCCAGGAGCATCAGGTGCCAGTCGATCATCGTCTCGGCTCGCCGAGCCACCCGTTGATCGAGCTCACGGCGACGTTGTTGAGCCTGGTAGGACCTGTCCCGTCCGCGCGCCGGCGCCGGCGCCGGTTGCGGTGGCGGCGGGGTCAGGCTGTCGAGCACCTGCAGGTAGCGTTCGGTGAAGGTCACCCACGTGTCGGGAACGGTCAGCAGCCCCGCCAGGACGTCGGTCAGGCTGCTCTCCCGTTCTGAGATCGTTCCCCACCCGGTGCGGGTCCACCCGTAGCGGCTCTCCCAGCGCAGGAACTGCTCGGCCGCCTGTGCCGCGAACCCGGCGAAGCCGCGGTGGTCCATCAGGTGGCGCCACAGCACGGCGATCTCGTCCGAGACCACGACCGCGGCGGCCTCGATCGGGTCCTCGGAACGGACGTACTCGTAGTCGCGCAGCTGGCAGGCAAGGTCGATCATCTCGGTCAAGGCCGCCTCGCCGTCGGACGGATCCTGTGCCGCCAGCGCCGCCCGCGACTGGGCCAGGAGCCGGCGGAAGGTGAACCGCCACTGGCTGCGTTCCTTCGGTCGGACGGCGCGGCTGCCGGCGATGTAGGCGCCCGAGCGCACCAGCCCGGTGAACTCCTGCACGGCCGCCAGCACCTCGTCCGGGTCAGGCGCCTGCGGTGCGGACCGGCGGGCGGCCCCGGCAGGATCCGGGGAAAGGATCTCCTCGATCCGTTCCCGCACCGCCGCGGTACCCCGCCAGTAGATCGTCCACAACGCCGTGCGCAGCTCGTGCTCGCCGAGCCCGGCCGTCGCTGCGGCGAACTGCTCACGGTTCATCCGATTCATGCCTGCCACGCCCCAGACCGTACCGGGGGTGATGGACGACTCGCCGGCGCGGGCACGCGCGGTGCGTGACAGGTTCGTCGCTCCCGACGTCGTACTCAGTGCTCGTGGTCGGGTGCCGGCAGCGTCACGCGGGCGCCGATGTAGTCGTTCCAGTCCCAGTCACCAGCGCTGTCCAGGCGATGGCGGTGTGCGGGTGCAGGCCGAGAAGCGGGCCGAGGACGGCTGCGGGTAGCTGCTCGACGAGGGCCATCAGGGCCGCAGTGCGGGCGGGAGGCAGCAGGACCGGCCGCTCGGCGAGGGTGAGGGCTCTGGCGACGCGGATGGGCAGCGTCACATGTGCTCGTCGGTCTGGTGGCGGCCAGGTGATGGACGCGGCCAACGGCCGGGTGGTGACGTGGACGGGGCGGCCTGCGAGAACGTCGTCGAGCCAGGCCGCCACGCGTTCGATGTAGCCGTCTCGGGCGGGCAGGACGGCGGTGGAGACGAGCAGGGGAGCGATAGCGGGCCTCGTTGGTGTTCGGGAGGCCATCCAGCACCCCGTGGGTCAGAGGCTGGCCGGTGGCGGCCAGAGCGGTCAGCACGGTGCCGGCGGCTCCGCGCAGCGACCGCAGCACGGCCCGGGGGTTGTCTGCGGTCGTCAGTGCGACGGCCAGGGATGCCAGGTCGGGCCGCTGGTCGATGGTCAGCAGGTCGTGGACACAGTCGGCCAGAACCCCCGCGAGCACAGCGGCCGCTGTGCCGGTGCCGGTCAGCACCGGGGAATTCAGCGAGCCCGACCGGCCCATCCTCCGCCGTCGTCACCGGCCGCCACGCGACGTCGTGACGGGCCAGACGCACGGCCAACGGATCCCGGCAACCAGCACCAGCGGTTCGCGCAGTGCCCCCAACCCACGCTGGGGGTCTCCTGCAAACGCTGGGATCGGCAACGAACCCCACACCTGGAGCCGTAGCCGCCCAGGGTAGCTCGCCCATGATGCACGGGACGTGCGACGATGCACCCGCGTGGCTATCGGGGGAGTCAGTCGACTGCGACGACGACCTTGCCCGGGGGGCTTCCCTTCTCGACGAGTTCCACGGCGGTCGCTGCCTGGGTCAGGGGGAAGGTCCGGCCGATCACGGGGGTGATGTGGCCGGATTCGATGAGGTCCTTGATCTCGTTGAGGGCTTCCGCGGTGACGGTGGCCGTGAATGCCTTCAGGGTCTGCTTGCTGAACGGGTTGAGGATTGCCGCCTTGATCATGTTGCCTACCGGGCCGAGCCATCGCCCCCCGTCGCCGGAGGACTGGATCAGCGTTCCGTGCGGGGTGAGTACCCGCCGGATCGCGGCCGGGGAGTAGGTGCCGCCCAGCTGGAAGACCAGGTCGTACCGTGCGGTGCCGGCGGTGAAGTCGTCCCGGGTGTAGTCGATGACCTGGTCGGCGCCCAGACCCCGGACCAGGTCGAGGTGTGGGGTGCTGCAGACACCGGTCACCTGGGCACCGAGATGCTTGGCGATCTGCAGCGCGAAGGTCCCGACCCCACCCGAGGCGCCGACGACGAGCACGCGCTGCCCCGGGGCGATCCCGCCCGCACGCAGCCCTTGCAGCGCGGTGACGGCGGCCAGTGGCACCGCCGCGGCCTGCTCGAAGGACAGGCCCGCGGGCTTGGGCGCAAGACGGGTCTGCGGCACGGCGACGTACTCGGCGAAGGCGCCGTGGCCGAAACCGTAGACGTCAACTCCCGGTTCGAATCCGGTCACGCGGCTGCCCACCCGCTCCACCGTCCCGGCCAGATCTCCGCCGGGGATCGGGAACTTCGGCCGCCGGACGCCGCCGATCCCCGCCGGACGCAGCAGCACGGGTTCGCCGCAGATGAAGTGCCAGTCCCAGGGATTCGCCGAGCTGGCCCGCACCCGCACCAGCACGTCCTCATCACCGACCCTGGGCAGCCCCACATCAGCCAACCGCAGCACATCGCCGGGCGCGCCGTACCTGTCGTGGACGATCGCTCTCACGGCGTACCTCGGCTCTCATCGGCTAACCCTGGACGTTAGCAAGCGACAGGCACCCGCCGCGGCCACTCCCACAGCCACCGGGGACGCATCCAGGGTGAGTCCCGTGCGACCATCCTGGCTCTGCATGTACACGCGGGGCGCGCAACCACGCCGCTCCGCGCGGCTACATCCGCGCATGCCGCCGCGCGACCGTGTCGCCTCAGCAAGTGGGCATGACCCCCAAAGGCGTTGGCGTTAGGGTCGCGGATCGTGCTGGCGTGCGCGGAAGGCTTGTCCAACAACGGCGGTTGCCGAACATCTGCGGGTGACGCAGACGACGGTCGGCACGTGGCGGCGCCGGTTCGTCGAACATCGTCTGGACGGGTTGGCCGACGAGCCGCGTGGTCCCTCAGGCCCCCACCAGGCTGCTGGCCGGCAGCGACTCGACGAGCTCCCACTCCCGCCGGAGCGCCCGACCCATCGCCTTGAACGCCGCCATGGCCCCGTCGCCGTCGAGCTCGAGGCCGGCCAGCCGAGCTACGGGCGGCATGAGGAGGGCTGCCAGATCGTCGCGGTCCCTCTCGTACCGGTCCAGCGTGGCGTGCGCGTCCGAGCCATCGGCGACGACGTCGCGGAGGGCGTCGGCGAGGAGCTCGGCGCAGATGAAGGCGTCGGTGATGCCGTGGGCACTCACCGGGTCCTTGAAGTAACCGGCGTCGCCGACCAGCGCCCATCCGGGTCCGTGGGCTGCGCGGAGGAAGCCGGGCAGTCCGGGAAACGCGCGGTAGCCGCCCACGCAGGACGCGTCGCGCAGGAGTGGTTGGATGCCACCGTGATCGGAGAGGGACCGGTGGTACAACCCCCTGACGTCACCGCGGCCCTTGACCGCGAACGTCGCCGGCGGCATGGCAACCCACACGCAGGCCTTGCCACCGTTGGTGGGGATGATGCCCACCGCCCGGCCCGGCACGTCATAGAGGTTGGTGATGACATCGTCGGGCAGCCCGGACCAGTAGCCGTAGAGGAAGGCGGCGGCCGCTGACTCCTGCCGTGTCGCCCTGGCGCCGACTTCACGCGCGACACCCGAGCGGATGCCATCCGCGCCGACGACCCACGCCGAAGCGACCCGGCGTGCCCGGCCGCTCTCCACGATCTCCACGCCGTCGACGCGGCCCACGTCGTCGACGGTGACCCCCTGCACCCCGACCCCGTGATGAACGTCGGCGCCGGCGTGGCGGGCCTCCTCCGCGAGCACCGTGTCGAGCACGGTCCGACGCGGCGAGTAGAGGCCGTCCACGTCATCGGTCGAGGACACGTCGACGCGAACGGGGTCGCCGCCGTAGTGGAACTCGACGGTCCGGGCGACCGGGGTGCCGGCGGCGCGGATCCGATCGAGCAGGTCCCACCGGCTCAGCTGGAGAACGCCGGCCCGGCCGAGCGAGTGGGTGGACAGGGTGTCGGTGCCGGGCCGGGCCCGGTCGAGGACGAGGACGTGCAGCCCGTGCCTGGCCAGCAGCATGGCGGTGGCGGAGCCGGCGACGCGCGCGCCGACGACGACCACGTCGTAGCGGTGCTGGATCCGGTCGGTCGGCGGGTTCGGCGAGCAGTGCATCTGAGTCGCTCCTCCGGGGTTCTCGTGTCGATCCCAGGATCGCGAGGAGGGCGAGCGCGTGCGTGGAGAGAGTCTGGAGAACGCATCCAGAGGAGGCCGCGGGATCTCCACGCGTCCCGAACGGTCTGGGCGCCGAGCTCGGGGCGCCCTTGCCTCTCGTCGGGCAGCTGTCGCGGTCGACGACGAGCCGACCGACGGTCGCGGCTGCGGTCATCGGCTTCGTACCGGCGGCGGTCGGCGCTCGGGACCTCCGCGCTGCGGGTCAGCATGTTCCTCGTCGTGGGCGAACGCGACCTGCCCGGCTGGCTCGACCGCTCGGCGTCGATGGTGGGGCCGGCTGCCGTGGCGGCGCTGGTGGGAGCGATGCTCCTTACCTCCGACGGCCGCATCGAGGCCGTACCGCTGTCGCACCTCGCCGCGGTCGGCGGCGGCTTCGTCGCCGTGAGGGTCCGCGGAACGTCATGGCCGCGTTCGCGCGGGGCGCGGGGCTGCCCACGCTCTGGTTGCTGACGGCCCTCGGACTCTGAGCCACCGGAGCGCCCGGCCGGAGGACGTCACCGGTGCCCGGATGGATACTGGGGGCGTGCGTTACCGCTTCGAGGACGCAGAGCTCGACACGGCGGTCTTCGAGCTCCGCGTCGCCGGGGAGCGCGTCGCGGTGGAGCCCCAGGTGTTCGAGGTGCTCTCCTACCTCGTCGAGCACCGGGACCGCCTCGTGCCGCGGACCGAGCTTCTCGACGCGATCTGGAACGACCGGTTCGTGTCCGACGGTGCTCTGGCTTCGCGCATCGCGGCGGCTCGTGCGGCCATCGGTGACGACGGTCGGGCCCAACGATGCATCCGGACCGTGCACGGGAGGGGCCTCCAGTTCGTCGCGCCCGTCGAGGAGGTGGCGGCGCCTGCACCCCCCACCAGCGCGGCGGACCCGACGCCTGCGGCATCCTCGGGCCCGGAGGCCCTTGGCCTCCGGCAGACCGTGCGGTTCGTCACCGCGCCGGACGGTCTCCGACTCGCGGCGGCGACGATCGGCAACGGGCCCCCGCTCGTCAAGGCGGCGAACTGGCTGACCCACATCGAGGAGGACTGGCGCAGCCCGGTGTGGCGGCACTGGCTGACCGGGCTGGGGGAGCGGTTTCGCTTCACCCGCTACGACGCCCGGGGCTGCGGCCTGTCCGACCGCGACCTGAGCACGTCCGACCTGACCGACCCCGACCTGTGGGCCGACGACCTCGAGGCCGTGGTCGACGCGGTTGGTGCCGATCCCTGCATCCTTCTCGGGATGTCGCAGGGGGCCGTGTCCGCGGTCGTGTATGCGCTGCGCCACCCCGAGCGGGTCTCACACCTGGTGCTCTACGGTGCCTACTCCCGCGGGATGCGGTTGCGCGGCCCCGAGTCCGTGGCGTTGTCCGACACCCTCAAGCAGCTCATCCGAGGCGGCTGGGGCGGGACCAACCCGGCATTCCGCACGGTCTTCACGATGAACTTCATGCCGGGTGCGTCCTCGGAGCAGATGCGCTGGTTCAACGAGCTGCAGCTCAACTCCAGCGACGCCGCGAACGGCCTCCGGCTGGAGTCGGCCTTCCACGAGGTCGACGTCGGCGCCCTGGCGGCGCATCTGAGCGTGCCGACGCTGGTGATGCACTGCCGGGACGACCGCGCGACCCCGTATGCCGAGGGGCGGGCCCTGGCGGCGGTGATCCCCGGTTCCGAGTTCGTGACGCTGGAGAGCTCCAACCACGTGCTCATGGCCGACGAGCCGGCCTGGCCCGACTTCCTCGCGCACCTCGACCGCCTCCGCTGACCGGGCGGTTTCGCAGGTCTGCATACCGGGTCGTCGAAACCTCAACGTCGCCTGCATGCACTCTCCACGTCTCCCCGGTCGGATCCCGACACCGTGGTGTCACCACCAGATCAGCGCCCCGACCGGGGCCACGACCAGGAGAAGCACATGACCATCACCGGGACCGCCACCGACCGACCCACGGTCGACAACGGCGTCAACGTCGACGCCCTGCTCGGCGCCCGTCAGCTGATGACGGAGTCGCGGGAACTGGCTGACTTCCAGTGGCGAGCCGACTGCACCTGGGTCCACGGCACGCACAGCCGGACCACCATCGAGCAGTTCAGCGGCGTGGGGGGCGAGCAGTCGCACCGTCGGGCGTTCGTGCTCGACACCGACCACCCCGAGATCTTCGCCTCCGAGGACCGGGGCGTCACCCCCGTCGAGATGGTCCTCGCCGGTCTCGCCGGCTGCCTCACCGCCGGCGTGGCGTCGGTGGCCCAGAACCGCGGCGTCCAGCTGCGCTCGGTGCGGGCCTCGATCACGGCAGACATGGACCTGGCGGGCATCCTCGGCATCGACGCGGACGTCCGCAACGGGTTCAGCAGCATCACCGTCCGCTACGACATCGACGCCGATGCGACGCGTGCGGAGATCGAGGGGATCGTGGCCCAGTCGCAGAAGCGCTCCGCCGTCTACGACGTCGTCACCAACCCCACCAGCGTCGTCGTCGAGGTCGCCTGACAGGCGTCCTGACACCACCGGAGCGAGTCCCATGCACCCTCCACAGGCCACCCGCGCCACCGACGTCATCGTCATTGGCGGCGGACAGGCCGGGCTCGCACTGAGCCACTGCCTCGTCGAACGGTCCGTCGACCACGTCGTCCTCGAGACGCACGCGGTGGCGAGCTCGTGGATGAGGGAACGCTGGGACTCGCTCCGGCTGCTGACACCCAACTGGTTGAGCCGGCTTCCCGGCTGGACCTATCGCGGCGACGACCCGGACGGCTACATGACCGCCGCCGACGTTGCGGCCCACATCGAGGCGTACGCACGGTCCTTCGGTGCCCCCGTCGTCTCGGGGAGCCCCGTCCTGGGGGTCACGCCGGTCGCGACCGGCTTCAGGGTGACCACCGACCAGGACGTGTGGTCCGCACGCTCGGTCGTCCTCGCGACCGGCGCCTGCAGCACACCCCACGTGCCGGAGATCGCGCGCGACCTGCCGGCGCACCTCGACCACGTCTCCCCGATCGGCTACCGGAACCCGCGACAGCTCGGCGAGCGACCAGTCCTGGTCGTCGGCGCATCCGCGTCCGGGCTCCAGATCGCCGACGAGCTCGCGCGGCATGGACGGCAGGTGACGCTCGCCGCCGGGGAGCACGTCCGGGTGCCGCGCACCTACCGGGGGATGGACATCCACTGGTGGATGGATGCGGTCGGCGTCCTCGACGAGCGCTACGACACGGTCGACGACGTGAGCCGTGTGCGACGAACGCCCTCACTGCAGCTCGTCGGCTCGCCCGAGCGGCGCGACCTCGACCTCAACGCCGTCGCGGACCTGGGCGTCGACGTGCGCGGCCGTCTCGTGGCTGCACGCGGCACCCGCGCCCAGTTCTCGGGTTCGTTCGCGAGCCATTGCGCTGCGGCAGACCTCAAGATGGACCGGCTGCTGGACCGGATCGACGACTACGCCGAGGAGCGCGGCCTCGACGACGAGCTGGAGGCGCCCATGCGACCGGAGCGCACCCGTCGGTTGCCGGCCCCGCTCGACCTCGATCTCCGCGGGTTCGGGACGGTGGTCTGGGCGACTGGCTTTCGCCCGGCGTATCCCTGGCTCGACCCGGCCATGCTCGACACCCGGGGCCGGCTGGCCCACGACGGTGGGGTGTTCCCGACCCCAGGTGCCTACGTCCTCGGGCTGCCGTTCATGCGGCGCCGGTCCTCGAGCTTCCTCGACGGCGTCGGGCGCGACGCGACCGAGCTCATGGCCTCCCTCACCGTGTACCTCGACCACGTCGCGAGCCCCGTCTCCTGACGCTCTCGGTGACGGGCTGTTTCGTGACGCCGGTCCGGCGGGTTCGTCGGCACGGGTCAGACCACGTGTCGATCCAGTCGGTCACGACGGACACCACGGATGACGGGTGGGCGGGCGGCTCCGGCTCCGCGAGGAGCGACGGTCCCTCGGCGGACGAGCCGAGGCTCCCCATACCCTCGTAGCGAAGCCGGTCGATCGTGCCGATGAGCGCGTGGTTCGGGGCGAGCCAGGGACTGCGGTGAAGCGGCGGGTTGTGGAGGGCGTCCGTCCCGATCGGGCCAACCGCCTGATCCGCGCATGCGCCCTATAGTCCAACGCATGGACAAGATCTCGTTCTCGGCGCCGGCTGACGGAGGTGTGCTGTCGGGCTGGGTGGCCGGTGACGGGCAGCCAGTGCTGATCTTGCATGGCGGACCGGGGATGACCTTCACCTACGCAGACGACGCGGCGGCCGAACTGGTAGGGGGGTTCCGTGTCGCGAACTTCCAGCAGCGCGGCCTGGCGCCCTCGGTCGAGGAAGGCCCGTTCACGATCCCGCAGTCCCTGGCCGACGTTGTCGCCGTCCTCGACCACCTCGCCTGGGACCGCGCGTATCTCGTCGGTCACTCCTGGGGCGGCCATCTGGCCTTCCACGCTGCGGTAGCGCTACCCGATCGGCTACTGGGCGTGCTGGCGATCGACCCTCTGGGCGCGGTCGGCGACGGGGGTATGGCGGCCTTCGATGCAGAGATGGTCGCACGCACACCCGAGGCGGACCGACAGCGAGCGAAGGATCTCGACGAGCAGGCGATGCGCGGCGAGGGAACCGAGGCCGAAGCCCTGGAGGGAATGCGACTGGTCTGGCCGGGCTACTTCGCCGACCCAGCGAACGCGCCGTCGATGCCACCGCTGCGCTTGTCGGTACCCGCCGCGGCGCTGTTCGGTGAGATCGCGGCGGCGCTGCCGGCCCTGGAGGCGGCGCTGCCGGACGTCCGGGTGCCGGTCGGCGTCCTGGTCGGCGCCCGCAGCCCAATGCCCCCTGAGGAGGCCGGGTTACTCAGCGCTGAGCGGATACCCGGCAGCTGGGCTGTCAGCGTTCCTCACGCGGGACACTTCCCGTGGGTCGAGGCACCCGGCTGTGTGGCCGCGGCCATGAGCCGGCTGGCCGATTCAACCGGCTCAGTCTGATCACCGCGAAGTTGCCACCAGTCGATCCGACGTGACTACGTATGGCACCGGCGAGTGTGGATGAGCTGATGCGGGCTTGGTGGTGACCCGGACGCGACAGCAGGTGCCAACTTCCGCTGCTGTCGCGGTGGGTGCGATGAATAGGTGTTGCGGCGCCTCCCCAAGCCTTCTCACTGTGGCCGCGTGGGGCAGCACTTGACCGTGCGTCTCGATCGCCTGAGGGAACGCTCACGGCGCGACGTTTCGCAGCAGTGGCCCCGGTTCACCCGGTGATCCCCCTCAGTCGGGGTTGCGGCGCAGCTGGTCCAGGGTGTGCAGAGCCTGCTGGGCGGTGGCGGCAACGTCGGGACGGGTCGAGCGGGCGGCTGCCTCTAGTGCGGCTCGCGCGGCGTCGGTGCCAATGCTGGCCAGGACATCCATCAGGTCCACGGGGTTCGCCCCGGCAGCGATGGCGTCGGCGATCAGCGGCACCGACCGGTCGCCCGCCCGGGTGAGCATGATGCCGGCCAGCGCCCGGTCGTCCGGGTCGGATCCGGTGACGGCGGACACCAGCGCGCGGCCCGTGGCGCCCAGGCCGGTGAGGCGCCAGGCCGACCCCGCGGTCAGCAGCCTGGCGGCGGACAGGGCGCCCATGGCGGCAAGGGTACGGCGCTCGATCGAGGCAGCCGCGGTCGGTCAGACCCGGATGGCCGCCGGGAGTTGGTATCGGTCCCAGTACCCTGGGTCGTTGGTGTCGCTGTGGTTGAACCAGCCGTTGACGTGCGAGACCACCGTGGCGCGGAACGCCGCCGGTGGGGTGAAGCTCTGCCCTCCCCGGTCGGCCAGGATCACCAGGTCGAGGCGGACCCGGATGTCGATCACCTTGCGCACCATGGTGAAGTCCGGGAACCACTCCTCGTGCACCGGCCAGCTCATCAGCACCAACCGGTCGATCTGCAGGCCGCGCCGAGTGGCCAGGTGCGCCACCGTGCCACCGTGGCTGTGGGCGAACAGGTCGGGCGTCTGTAGGCCGAATCCCGTCGTCCAGTCGACCAGCTGCTGCGCGGCCAGCTGGCGCGCACCGTCGGAGTACTGGCCGCTCCACCGAAAACTCGGGTCGTGCAGGTTCAGCGTCGGGATCAGCGCATCCAGATAGCGGTACAGGCTGCCTCCCGGCTGCCACCACTGGGTGTTGGCGGCGAACGTCCCGTGAGTCAGCACCCCCGCGCCCCCCGCCACGGCGGCAGCCGGGACCGGCCGAAGACCGGGTTGGACCACCAACCGGCGGAGCACCGCGTGCTGCGGAGCCACCCTGGCCACCCCGATCCGGCCGATCTCGCGGGTCAGCGCATCGCGAGACCGGGCGCCCTCCACCAGCCGGTCGAGCACATCGTCCCGTGGCCCGGTGGTGTCCAGCGCGGCCACGGCAGCCGACGTCCGCACAAGCTGACTGTCGCTGTGCAAATTCGCCTCGACCAGTGCGGCCGCTGTCGACGCCGTCGGCCGGTCGATCAGCTGCCGGGTCAGTTCGGCGCTGGCGGACGGCGGTAGCCGGAGTGCGCGATCGTCCAAATGCGTGCGCAGATCGAGGTCAAGGGCAGCGGCGGCCTCCCCCACCGGGAACTTGTGCTCGCGGCCGATCTCGCGCAAACCCTCCGGCAGCGCCAGCGCCTCGGGCCGGTCGATCCGATCGGCCTGCCCACCCACCGCTGCACCGGCGGCGAGAACGATGGCGGCCTGGCTCAGTTCAGCATCGCGTCCGACCGACTGGAAGGCCTCCTGCCCGGCAATCGGGGTCACCTCGCGGTACTCGGTCACCTGCGTCCCCCCTGTCCCGCGACAACTCCTCAGCAAGAGGCACCGATCAGTGCAAGCGGCACCGACCAGCACACTACGCCGCGGCACCACGTCACTCGCTCGGCGCGATGACCGTGTCAGGTACCGGGCTTGATGGCGGCTGTGATCAGCCGCTCAGGTCGAGGCGGGTGTTCACCGCCGAGTGGGGGTTCAACGTCGCCTGGCTCGTGCTGGCCGCGATCGCGTTCAACCTCACCCGCGCCGGTGGCGCGCTCGCCGCGAGCCTCTGCGGCGCTCACGGCTGACAGCGCCTCACAGCACCCGGCGAACCCCGGGCAGTCGCACCAGCAGCGCGCCGAGCCCGAAGGAACCGAGCACGCCCAGCAGGCTGACGAAGACGAAGTCCGCCTCCGGCAGCCATGGCAGCTCGTGCGTCACCAGGACGAGGCCGACCAGGACCGCCTGGTGCAGCACGAACGCCGCGAAGGCGGCGCGGCTCGCCTCCCGCAGCAGGCGACCCTGGTGGTTCCACCGCCGGCGGAAGAGGTCGATCAGCCACAGCGGCATCGTGACGATCAGGAAGCCCTCGAGCACGGCGGTGAGCAACGACTGCCATGTTCCTCCGCCGGCGAAGACCTCGACGGGCTCGCCGGCAGACATCGCGACGATGAGCACCAGCGTGATGGCGACGACGGTTCCCCAGGCGAGGTGTCGGGCGCCGCGCGCGAGGCGTCGGTCGATCGGGTCGAACCAGCCGCGCTCGGCGCCCACGACCCCCAGGACGAAGCCGGCGACCCAGCCGGGCGCCTGCGCGAGCGCGATGCGGAACGGCTCGTCGCCCATTGGCGCCTCGATCCGTACCAGGTAGCTTGCCAGCGCGACGGCGACGGCCACGGCCGCCAGGTATGACATGCGCAGGGGACGGTGTCCGGATTCGCGTCGAGGCGCGAGCGTCCGTGCGATGCCATAGACGGCCGAGAACAGCAGCAGGACGGCGAGGAACCAGGTCGGTCCCCATGCCGGTGGGTCGGGCCAGGCCCACCAGACGACCTGCCAGGTGAAGTCGGCGAAGCCGCCGTGCCAGCCGGCGTTCTCGGGGTCGGCGTACTCGACGAACGGGGCGAGGAAGACGATGAAGAACAGCAGCGGGACGCCGAGCCGGATGAGCCGGTCGAGGAGGAAGCGGCGCAGACCCTTCCTCTCGAACGACGGCACGGTGAAGAGACCGGCGATCAGGAAGAACAGCGACATGCCGAACAGCGCGCCGATGACCGAGACGAGGATCAGCAGGCTCAGGAGCGGCTCGCGCACGGGGTCCTCGGTGAAGACCCAGTTGCCGACCCCTGTCCAGGCCATGATCGTGTGGGCGACGATGACGCCGACGACCAGGACGACCTTGAGGTTGTCGGCCCACGCGTCGCGTGGACGCCGCTGCCTGGCGCGGCCCGGCCGCGTCGAGGGTACGGTGCCGTCGACTGCCACGGTCGCCTCCTCCGCCTCCAGCAGAGCACCAGTGCGCGGGATCGAGGAGGGTCGAACGGCCCAGCCAGGCGCTCTGGTCGGCATCGCCGACTACTCCGTGGAGGCGCAGCAAGGCGACCCCACCAGCTCACTCGCCCTCGACCGACAGGCGCTGTCCCTCAGTGGCATGGAGGGGTGGCAGGACACGACCATTCGACTCGACCGCCGCGCCGTCGACACCTACCGTCAACACCGGGTGCACTCCTATGCACCAAGACGGCCCTCCCGCGTCCGCCAAGACATACGGGAGGGCCGTCTCCTACATCACGACGGCCTCACCATGGCGTCGCACACGAACACCCGCCCACCACACCGGGCAACCCACCCAAGATCATCTCGGCATGACGCCATCAGCCTCGTCCTGCGTGGCGCTCAATGAGGCTCGGGCAGTGCCGATAGACGCTGGCGCCTATCCAGCCATGACCATCCCGGTGATCATCGCTCCTGGTCACAGCCCTGACCGTGACCCTGCGCCCTTCGAGGGGCTCACTTCACGTACGAGAGCGGCACGACGGCCGGAGGCTGCTCGATTGGCTCGCTGACGTATTGGGACCGGATGCCGTCGATGTAACGCCGGCACTGCTCGGTGAGGCCGTCGGCGGTCTGCATGCGGCCTTTGGTCACGACTACGCCGAGGTCGGCACCCTTGAAGCGGTAGTCGCCGGGGGCGTATACGCGCAGGAAGAAGCACTCGTCCTCAAGGGTCAGCTGATGCCAGTCGTGCGACATTCGGCTGAAGGTCAGCGCCCCGTCCTTGCTGAGCTGGTAGGTCCCGGTGCGCGGCGCGGCGAGGATACGCTCGACCGAGTCGTTGGGTTCCTTCATGATCAACTGGGCCCAGACGTCTTGCGCTGCCAGGTTGCGCCACCGCTCGTTGATCTCCTCGACGTCGACGTCGTAGTCGACGTCGCTGTACTCGAGCAGGTGGAAGAGGAAGAGGGGGATGTCGGCGTACGCGCCGGCGGTGACGTTGGTCATCGACGACGCGCCGGAGATGCGGGGGTTCATTTCACCGAGGTAGACCTCGTCGGTGTCGAGGTCGATAAGGACATCGACCTCGAAGAAACCCGTGTAACCCTCCTGCCCGAGCCGGCCACCGAGCCGCTGGACGAGCTCGATCGCCTTGGCACGGTGCGCATCGGTCAGCGCCCCGGGGAAGAGGTCGTTACCGCACCACCCTCCCTGGTACGGGGTGAGCTCGGGATAGCCCGTGAGGTCGGTCATGAACGGCCCGACGACCGTCCCGTGCCGGGTCAGCACGGCCTCCACGCAAGCGGCCTTGTTGTTGATCCGCTTCATCACCTTCGCCTGCTGGCCGACGATGTCGCTGGCGTGGGAGGCCCAATCGGATTCCGAGGCGACGAAGAACGTGGTCTTTCCGGAGTCGCCATACGGCGTCTGAACGACGAGATCGGTGCCGAGCCCCGCATCGACGGCCACGCGGACCAGGGTGCCCCAGGAGTCGACCTCGACGAGCACGTTGGGCACGCTGGGCGCACCGGCCTCGTTTCCGAGCACCGTCGTCACAATCTTGGAGTCCAGGCGTCGGCGCAGCGCGTCGGGCGGGAGGATCAGTTCGTACCCGAGCTCCGCGCAGATCCGCTCGGTCTCCTCGTCGAGGAACACCATCGCGACCTTCGGGCGGCCGCCGCGGGAGTCCATGAAGGCCTGCACTTCCGGATCCCGGAGCAGGTAGTTGTTGATCTCCTCGCTGCTCTTGAACTCCACGTGCGGCTTGTGCTTCGGGGTGAACACCCGCGGGTGGCCACCGTCCCAGGAGTCGTAGTAGGCGACGTAGCTGAAGTTGCGGACCCAGCGGTCGATACCGAGCAGGTTGAACGCGGTCGGCCCCACGAAGAAGACGGGTGTGGTGTTCGTGCGGAAGAAGTTACGGATCTCGGAGATCCCGTTGAGACGACGACCAGCGGTGGCCGGGACGTGGTGCGACGACTCGCTCATGAGTCCTCCTCGCAAGACGGAGGGTCGTGCCTACGACCCTAGCTGCCATCCCGGCTGCGCATCAGTTGGGCGACCGACCGATCCGACCTCGGGAAAGGCCAGCCACGACTCCTGGGGGTCCCTGCCGCTTCGGATCATCGGTAGCAATGCCGGCGAGGGCCGCGCCAACCGCGTCGAAGGCGTACAGCGTGTCGTGCAGCATGGCCGGCGCCTGCGCGTCGGGCCACGACGACAGCTTGGCGGCCACTGTGCCGGTGCCGGGGTTGACGTACAGCATCTGCCCGTGGATGCCGAGGCAGAGTAGGACGTCGCCGTGCTTCCGTGGCACGAACCAGAACTTGTTGCGGTACCACCCGCCGGGAAGGTACGGCCCGGATACGGACCGGGCGAAGGCGTCGCGGATGTCGGAAGTGACCGTCCAGGATTCACGCAGCCAGGCGGCGGGGACGACGCGGCGGCCCGCCACCTCACCGCCCGCCAATAGCATCGCACCGAAACGGGTGAGGTCGCGTGCCGTGGCGCACATCCCTCCGTCGTGAATCGCGGTGCCCACGCCGTCACAGGTGATCTCGGCGTCCTGGCTGGCACCCATCGGCGCCCACACGAGTTCGCTGACGAGGTCGGCCATCCGGGTCTTCGCCGCCCGCTCGCAGACCCATCCGAGGACGTCTGTCTCGCAGGAACGGTAGTCGAAGACCCCGCCGTGCTCGCCGGCTCGACCGAGAGTCGTGAGGTAGGCGTACATCGAACTGGGCACCTCATCACGCGACGCCGGGCGCCAGCCCATGGCCTCCTCGATGACGCGCACCTCGGCGTCCAGGTCGGTGTAGTCCTCGTTGAACTCCACTCCGGAGCGCATGTCCAGGACGTCGCGCACGCTGGCTCCCCGGTAGCCGCCGTGCCCGAGTTCCGGCACGTAGTCCGTGACAAGATGCGTGGGGGACAGCAGGCCACGCTCGACGAGGTCGCCGGCGACGCAGCCCACGATCGACTTGGAGATCGACATGAGCAGGTGGGGGGTGTCGGGGGTCGTCTCTCCGGCATAACGCTCGAGCATCACCCGCCCACCGTGCATGATGACGACGGCGTCGGTGTAGGTGTCGTCGAGCACGTCGTCCACGATCGCCTCGGCGCCCCCGACGCGGTGCATCGCGACCTCGCCCAGCGGCTGGGGGTCGGCGAGCAGGGGCATCACCGGTCCGGGACCCGGGGAGATGCGTTGGGTAGGTACGAGCTCACGCATGTGCGAGAACGACCACCGGTTGTACGGGGGCTCCTGCCAGTTCGCGAGCGTGACCTGGGCATCTGCTGGTGGCGGGAATCCTTGCATCAGCATGCGTCGAGCCTACACGGTGGGGGACTTGGGGCTGGGGGCCTCGACCTGCCTGTGAACGTGGGTTGCGGTCAGGGGTTGGCCTGGCCGTAGAGCCACAGTTGTGGGAGTGCCCCCCAGTGGTTATTCAGCGTACGAGTGCGGGTCTCGATGTGCACGCACGCTCGGTGGTCGCCTCGGCTTTGGACGGCGCGACCGGCGAGCTCCTGGAGCGGCGGTTGACGCCGGCGTATAGAGATGTGGCGGCCTGGATCGTGGGCCTGCCGGGTCCGATGAGGGTGATCTACGAGGCCGGTCCGACCGAGGTTCGGCCTGGCGCGTGTCCTGCGCGGGGCGGGGGTCGATGTCCAGGTCGCTGCTCCGTCGAAGCTGCTGCGGCCCAGTGGTGATCGGGTCAAGACCGACCTGTCAACCGAACTATGGCCGGGGTGCAGAGTTCGGTTAGGGCGTGGGGCGTGGGAGCGTCTACGGTCTGCGCCGTGATCGTAGGAGAGGGCGGCGGCGGGGATCCCGGTTGGTGGTTGCCGGGCATGGGTCGTTGGTGCGTACGGGGGATCTATTCGAGCCGTACCGGCTGGTTGACGCGGCCGGGGCGGTGATCGCTCCGGCGGAGGCGTACGTGCGGGAGTTGGCCGCGCGCGGACGGCCAGCGGCGACGCAGCAGTCGTATGGGATGGATCTGTTGCGCTGGTTCCGGTTCCTGTGGGCGGTGCAGATCGGCTGGGATGAGGCGACCATGGCTGAGGCTCGGGGACTTCTGCTCCTGGATCCAGTTCGCGGACAAGCCGACGCGGCCGCACTGGCGTTTTCCCGATGGCGGCGCGCCAGGCACTGCGACGGTGCGGACGTCGGCCAGGACGCCGAATGCGGTGACCGGCAAGCCGTCGCCTGTCCGCAAGTACGCGACGGCGACGGTGTTGCACTGCGAGAGCGTGCTGCGGGGTTTCTACGACTTCCATCTGCAAGCTGGCAGCGGGCCGATGGTCAACCCGTTCCCGCTGGCGCGGCGCGGTGGCCGGGAGGGTCGTGGGAGGGTCGGCACCGTAGTCACGACGGAGCCGATGGCGGCGGGGCGCACGCGGCGGTATCGGCCGAAGCTGACTGCGCGGCTGCCGCGGCAGATTCCCGACGGACGGTTCGACGAGTTGTCCGCGCGGCTGGGCTGGGACCGCGATCGTGCCCTGATCGCGTTCTGGGTGTCGACTGTCGCGGGCCCTCGGAACTGCTGGGCGCCACCAGCGCCGATGCCGACCCCGGCCAACAGTTGATCACGGTGGTCCGTAAGGGCACGCGCGTGTTGCAGCAGCTGCCCGCCTCAGCGGGCGCGTTCGCGTGGTTGCGGTTGTATCAGGCGCGGATGCAGGGACTGGTGCCCGCCGGCCGTGACCAGCCGTTGTGGTGGACGTTGCGTCGCCCGTCGCCCGTTTCGGGCGTTGGCCAATGACGCGGCCCGGGCGATGTTCACCCGAGCGAACACCGCGTTGGGAGCGAACCGGACCCTTCATGATCTTCGGTCGGCCGACGTGCAGTGGCTGCTCGGCCACGCCCACCTGTCGACCCCCCCAGCGGTACCTGAATCCGCTGACCGCCGACGTGATCGTAGCGTGCTGGCATTCCACGCCCGGCAACGACGGGCCCTGCACGGCCCGGGGGACAGTGCCGGGCCGCCGACGGCGGGCTATCGCCGCGAGAGCCTGGACAACCTGTTCGGTGAGGGGGCGTGGTGAGCACGGCGGACCACTCGGCGCTATCACCGGGGTGAGTCTGGCGGTGGCGCCGGAGCGGACCGATCCTGGCAGGCCGGTGGTCCAGACCGGTGCGCAGTGGGCGGCCCGGTTCCCTCCACGACCGGTGGCCTCGTCCTGGCCGGCCACCCGGGCGTCGCGGACGCAGGTCCTGACGCGGCTGTTGGCGGCGCCGTTCGCGCTGGACAATCCGCTCAGCCAGCAGACCCGTCGACTGGGCCTGCTGAGGGTGATCAGCTGGTTGCAGGCCCAGGCCCGGTGACACCTGGCAGCAGCGTTGGCTGGCCGGCGGCGCTGAGACCGCCCGGGACTGGCGGGACCTGGTCGCGGGCCGGACAGCCGGGTATCCCCGAGCCCGGGCGTGCGTCCACCGCACCTCAGCCCCGGGCTGCTGCTGGTGCTGATCCGTCAGGGATGTCATCCGGCCGAGTCTGGCCTGGCTGGCCGGGTCGTCCGGGCCCGGCGCGGGCTGGCCGAGGAGCTTGCCCGCACCCGCGATAGCGCTGCGTTCACTCGGCTGGCCCAGATGTGCCACGACGGTGGGATGGCGACCCAGACCGGGCAGACCGCGCTGACCCGGATCGGGCTGATCATGGCAGCCAAAGGCGGAACCGTCGCCGACTTCACCGTCGGGGATCTGCACGGGTAGTCGTGTGAGGGAGTCCCGGGCCCCGACCATCGTCCCGCATGTCTCGAGGACGTACCGGAGAATGAGCGGCCCGCCGAATCCGTTCCCCACGGCTCGGCGCCCACCGAAGGCCAGCGAGACCGCGAGGCCATCGTCGTTCATACCGTCGAGCAGGCCCCACAGTTGGTCGTTCGTGCCTATCACGCGGCGCCTGCCGAACCGGCTGCCAAGACCACCACCTCGAAGAGGTGCTGGTCGCAGTCATGGTTGCGCACCGGCCCGGCCGGGCACCGCCGAGCGCGGCCTGAGAGCAGCCGGACAGAAACGGCGGCGGGGTCGTACATCGCGAGCATACGGGCGGCGGTGTCGTCGCCTCCCGCGAGGTCTACCACCGCTCGGTGCACCCTGGCGCGGTGTCCGTCCGGTCAGGTCCCGAAGATCTCCGCCGGCGCCACCGAGACGACGTGCCGGACGGGAACCGAGTACCTCCTGCGCACCAGCTCGACGATGTCCTGGCGCAGCCAGACCGACCGCTCCTGGGGATGGGTGGAGATCACGATGAGGTCGGGGTGGAATTCCGCGACCGCTTGGTCTATCGCATGCAGCGGCCGGTAGTCCCCGATCGCGCCGTCCACCTGAAGCCCCTCGCCGCGCAGGATCTCGAGCGTCGTCTCGAGGCGGTGCTCGGCCGCAGTCACGGCGGTGTCGGGAGCCCAGACCGGCCCCTGACCCGTGTGCAGGACGTGCGCCGGAACGCACACGAAGTACCGCGCGGCGTGGTCGTGGTCGTGGAGCCCGCGCAGCTCGGTGAGCAGGGCGTCGGCCTGCACAGTCTTGTTTGCGACCACGAGTACCCGCGATACCAGGCCGAGATCCGCTGCCACGGGCGCCGGCGCGCCGTGGCGGCCGATGCCGGGCGCGGCCGGCACGGCGACCTCCGGGACGGTGATCACTCGGGGTCGGCGGTGGGTGAGGAAATAGGCGCCGAGCACGATCGCCCAGGCGAGAAAGCTGAGCACGAGCTGCGACCGGGTGTCGGTACGCACGCCCATCGAGATCAGGACGGCGACCATCGCGGCGATGGTGAGCAGGGTGAGGACCGGGTAGAACCACATCTTGACCTTCAGCCGCTCCGGCGGGAGGGACCTTCGCATGACCAGCTGGGACAGGCAGATCAACAGGTAGACGAACAGGATGATGGCGCCGGAGGAGTTCAGCAGGAAGAGGAAGACGGTGTCCGGTGAGACGTAGGCCGCGACCACGCAGGCGTAGCCGACGAGCGTCGAGGAGAGGATCGCGGCCACCGGTACGCCGCGCCGGTTGAGGTCCAGCAGCCGCCGGGGGGCCTGGCCCTGTTCGGCCAGCACGAAGAGCATGCGGGAGGAGGTGTAGAGCCCGGAGTTCAGGCATGACAGGACGGCGGTGAGCACCACCGCGTTCATGATGTCCGCCGCCCCGCTGACGCCCATGTCCTGGAAGGCGCTGACGTACGGCGACGAGCCGAGCCTCGTCGAGTTCCACGGCAGGATCACGGCGAGCAGGAACAGCGAGCCGACGAAGAAGATCGAAATCCTGATGACCACCGAGTTCGTCGCCTTGGCGATCGCCCTTTCGGGTTCGGCGGACTCAGCCGCGGCGATGGTGGCGATCTCCGCACCGACCATCGAGAAGATCACGATGACGATGCTGGAGAAGATCGCGGCGGCCCCCTTCGGGAAGAACCCACCATGCGCGGTGAGGTTCGAGAAGTCCAGGCTGCGTCCTGGCCACAGGCCGAGGACGAACAGCGTGCCGGAGACCAGGAAGACGCAAATGGCTAGGACCTTGATGGAGGCGAACCAGAACTCGAACTCGCCGTAGGAGCGGACGGAGAACAGGTTCGTCGCGGTCATGAGCAGCAGCAGCACGAGCGATATCACCCACAGGGGGACACTCGGCAGCCATCGCTGCAGGATGCCGGCACCGGCTACCGCCTCGAAGCCGATGACGATCACCCAGAAGTACCAGTAGAGCCAGGCGACGGAGAATCCGGCCCAGCCGCCCAGGGCCTGCCGGGCGTACTCGGCGAACGACCCGGTCGCTGGGTTCGCCGTCGCCATCTCGCCCAACATGCGCATGACCATGACGATGAGGACGCCGGTCACCGCATAGGTGAGGAACGCCCCCGGTCCGACGTCGTTGATGACCACGCCCGACCCGACGAACAGTCCGGCGCCGATCACACCACCGATCGCGATCATGCTCAGATGCCGCTGCTTGAGTCCCTTGTGCAGCCGAGCGTCCGAACTCTGTGTCACGGTAGCCTCCGCACGTGCCTCAGAGGTGACGTTACTGACTCGCGCAAGCAGCTGGCGCCCGGGTCATGAGGGCCTCCCCGTTGCCACGCATCCTGCAACCGGGCCTTCGGACCGTGCGATGTGCAGGGTTCACGGTACGTCGATCCGCATGATTCAAGCTAGGCCCGAGCATGCGTGGCGATCTTGCCAGAAGGTGATCGAAGCACGAAAGGTCCCCTCTGACCTGCGGGGATTGGGTTGTCGACACCTCATCTAGAACCAGAACAGAGAGCACTCTCCAGGTGAGCTTCGATGACCCGAACCTGATCGCCGATGCGGGCCTGGTCCCGGTGGTCGCGCTGGCGGAGAAGATCGGGCTGCCTGGGCTGGTCACCGACCGGGTCAAGATCGTCGGTGCGGCGAACAGCGGCGGCGCGAACGCCGGGGCCAAGGTGATGTCGCTGCTGGCCGGGATGGTCGCCGGCGCGGACTCGATCAGCGACACCGACCGGCTACGTCATGCCGGGATGGACATCGCGTTCGGCGGGGTCCGGGCCTCCAGTTGGGACGCGACGACGAAGTCGGGCATCGCCTGCTTGTACGTGCCCAGGGCCCGGGTGTGCACGTTCTTTCGCTCGTTCACCCACGGCCACGTCAGCAGCTGAGCTCGGTGCACCGGGCGGCGCTGGTCGAGCTCGCGAAGGTTACAGCGCTGCTGCCCGGCGCGGACGAGCTGGTGTTCGTGGACGTCGACTCCACTCACCGCCAGGTGTACGGCTACACCAAGCAGGGCGCGGCGGTCGGTCTGCTGAAGGGCAAGAAGACCTTGCACCCGCTGCTGGACATCGTGTCCACCCCGCTGGCGCGTCCGATGATCGCGGAGATCCGGATGCGGCGGGGCAAGTCCGCCCACGTGCGCGGAGCGCCTCGGTTCGTGGCCGAGACCCTGGCCACCGTCGCCCAGCTCGGGGCCAGCGGGACGGTCATGGTCCGGGGGGACTCCACGTTCTCCACCGCCGACGTGGTCGCCGCCTGCCGTCGCGCCGGCGCGTACGTGTCCTTCACCACCGGGTCCAACCCGTCCGTGGACGCCGCGATCGCGACCATCGCCGAGGACGCATGGACCGCGATCCACTACCCGGACGCGTTCGTCGACACCGACACCGGCGCGCTGGTCAGTGACGCGCAGGTCGCCGAGATCGCCTACACCGCGTTCACGTCCCGACCCAAGCGCCTGCAGGTGACCGGCCGGTTGATCGTGCGCCGCGTCAAACGCCTACAACCAGGGCCAACACACCGGTCAGGGTCAACACGGCGAGCAGGGTGAACTGTTCGACACCTGGCGCCACCACGGTGATGCGCAGATCCAACTGGCGTACCTCCTGCCAACCTCACGCCGCGGCTCCCGCGGCGGGACCGGCGACTTCGCGGCCCGCGAGTTTGCCACTGGCGGTCCCCGTGGTGCGGCTTGTGCGGTTCCCGGCCGCGCGGCATAGTGGCGCCGTCTGCGGCCCTTCGGGGCGTGCCGTCGTCCGGTTGTCCCGCTCGACGCGCGAGGCCTGCGACGGTTCCACCATCTGAAGATGCCCAACGATCGGCGCGGTCTACGGCCGTTCCGTCCGATGCGCCCGCCGACGAGCCGACAGGACAATGACTATGCAGGCGATCCGGTTTCACGAGTATGGCGGGCCAGGTGTGCTGAAACTGGAGGAAGCCCCCGAGCCGCACGCCGCTGAGGGTCAGGTCCGCATCACCGTGAAGGCTGCCAGCGTCAACCCCTTCGACTGGAAGCTTCGCGCGGGATACCTGGCCGAGATGGTGCCGACGACGTTTCCCGCGATCCCGGGCACTGATGCTGCGGGGGTGGTCGACGAGGTCGGGTCGGGTGTGGACGAGAGTCTGCTGGGTGCGGAGGTGTTCGGACTCGGCGCGGCGACCTTCGCCGAGCACGCGGTGCTCGACAGCTGGGCGATCAAGCCGGCGGAGATGACGTTCGTCCAGGCAGCGGCGCTGGGGCTGGCAGTGGAGACGGCCGCCCGCGCGCTCGACCGGCTCGACCTCTCCGAGGGGGCCACGCTCCTGGTCGACGGTGCCGCGGGGGGTGTGGGGTCAGCGTTGGTGCAGTTTGCGGTTGCGCGGGGGCACCGGGTGATCGGGACCGCACGCGAGGTGCAGCACGAGTACCTGCGCTCGCTCGGGGCGACCCCGACGACGTACGGGCCTGGGCTGGCGGAGCGCGTGGCAGCCATCGCTCCCCACGGGGTCGACGCAGCCGTCGACGTCGTGGGACTGGGGTCGGTCAAGGACCTCGTCGCCATCGTCGGCGCACCGGCCAAGGTCGTCACCGTCGCAGACTTCAGCGCGTACGGGCTGGGCGTTCAGGTGGCTGACAGCTCGACCGGACGCGCCGAGTACGCCTTCGCACACGCCGCCGACCTGTTCACACAAGGGCGGTTCGTCATCGAGGTCGCCCACGTCTTCCCATTGCAGGACGCGGCCGCTGCCCACGAGCTCAGCGCCACAGGGCATGTCCGCGGGAAGCTGGTGGTCACCGTACCGTGAGCGGCGCAGCGCCGCGCCCATCGTGGTCTCGACCGCGCCGATCAGCCGGGTGCGCCGTCGGAGATCACCAGCGGCGGGCCGGCAAGGCCGCGCTCGCCGAGGCCGGTCAAGAAGCGCGGTAACGGCACCCAGTGGCTTCCGGCCACCGTCCTGCCCGCGGGGCCGGCGAATCTGACCGCGGAACGGATCGCGGTGGTTTCGCCGGGCCCCGGGCAGCTCGACGTGTTCGCCGCCGGTGGCCTCGACCACCTGTGGCCATCCCCGTCTAGCCTCGAGGGGGGGTGTCGTTCGGGCCTTCTGCGCGCGTTCCTCGGGGCGTAGCGTCCACTTCGTGAACCCTGATCTCACCGACCACGACGTTGTGGTCGACGTGCGCGACGTCGTGAAGACCTTCGGCAGCACCACCGCTCTGAACGGCCTGGACCTTCAGGTGCGTCGCGGCGACGTCCACGCCTTCCTCGGGCCGAACGGCGCGGGGAAGACCACGACGTTGCGGCTGCTGCTCGGCCTGCTCCGCGCCGACAGCGGGTCGATGAGCGTCCTCGGCCTGGACCCGTGGGAGGACGTCGCGGTCCTGCATCGGCGCCTTGCCTACGTGCCGGGGGACGTCGCGCTGTGGCCGAACCTGTCCGGCGGCGAGGTCATCGACCTGCTCGGCCGCGTACGCGGAGGCCTGGACCCCGGGCGGCGCGCCGAGTTGCTCGACCGCTTCGACCTCGACCCCACGAGGAAGGCCCGCACGTACTCCAAGGGGAACCGGCAGAAGGTGGCGCTGGTCGCGGCGCTGGCCGCCGACGCCGAGCTGTACCTGCTCGACGAGCCGACAGCCGGCTTGGACCCGATCATGGAGGCCACCTTCCGGGACTGCGTGCACGACCTGCGCGCTGCGGGGAAGACCATGCTGCTGAGCTCGCACATCCTCAGCGAGGCCGAGGCCCTGTGCGACCGGGTCAGCATCATCCGGCAGGGCGTCGTCGTGGAGACCGGCACGCTGGAGCAGATGCGCCACCTCACCCGGACATCGGTTACTGCGCGGCTCCGGTCTGCTCCGGACGCCCTCGACCGGCTGCCGGGGGTGCACGACCTCGTCGTCACCGGGACCGACGTGTCCGCCCAGGTGGAGTCCGCCGCGATGAGCGAGTTCGTGGCGGTGCTCGCCGCCGCGGGCATCGAGTCGCTGGTCAGCCAGCCCCCCACGCTCGAGGAGCTCTTCCTGCGCCACTACGCGGAGCGCGTGCCGTGACCGCGAGGGTGCCCGGGGGCCCAGCGGTGCGCAGCGCCGAGGCGCACCGCCCCGATGGCGTGGCGAGCCTGGCGACGCCCGACCGGACGCGCGCCGCGTGGGCCGGGACCGGCGCACTCGTCCGGCTGGCGCTGCGCCGTGACCGGGTCCTGCTGCCGGTCTGGATCGCCGGCTTCACGCTGATGGTGGTGTTCTCGGTCACCGCCACCCGCGACCTGTACCCGGACGACGCCTCCCTGGCCGCCGCAGCCGAGACGATCAACGCGACCGCTGCCCTCGTGGCGCTCTACGGAAAGATCTACGCGGTCACGTCGCTGGGCGCGGTTTCCTTGATCAAGATGACGGCGCTCGGCGCGGCCTTCGTCGCGATCCTGTTCGTGTTCCTCGTGGTGCGGCACTCCCGCGCCGAGGAGGAGTCCGGACGCCTCGAGCTCGTGGCCGCCGGCGCCGTGGGGCGCGCCGCCCCCCTGACGGCCGCGTTGTGCGTGGGCATGGGCAGCGCGGTGGTCCTCGGGGTCGTCACCGGCCTGGGCCTGGGGCTGGCAGGGCTGCCATGGAGCGGGTCGCTCGCCTTCGGGCTGAGCTGGACGCTGAGCGGGATCGTCTTCAGCGCGGTCGCCGCGGTCGCGGCGCAGCTGACCACGTCCGCGCGCGCGGCGATCGGGCTCGGGATGAGCGGCCTCGCCGCCTCGTATGCGCTGCGGGCGGTGGGCGATCTCGCCGAGGGCGATCCCGGTTGGGCGTCCTGGCTGTCCCCGATCGGGTGGAGCCAGCAGATCCGCCCGTTCGCCGGCGACCGCTGGTGGGTGACGCTGTTGCCGCTGCTGGCTACGGCGATCCTCGTGCCGACGGCGTTCTGGCTGCGGGCCCGGCGTGACCTCGGCTCGGGACTGCTGCCCGACCGGCCCGGCCCCGCCGCAGGCGGTATCCGCGGCCTGACCGGCCTGGCCTGGCGCCTCCAGCGGGGCATGCTCACCGCCTGGCTCGTGGGCGCCGCGCTCATGGGCCTGGTCCTCGGCTCGGTGGCGCACAACGTGGCCGGGCTGCTCGACTCGCCGCAGATGCGCCAGTTCTTCGAGCGGCTCGGCGGCGTGCAGGGCCTGACCGACATGTTCCTGGCCGCGGAGATTGGGATCCTGGCCTGCGTCATTGCGGCCTACGGCGTCGCGGCGTCCTCGCGGCTGCGGTCGGAGGAGTCCGCGGGGCACGCCGAGCTGCTGCTGTCGCACCCGACGACCCGCACCCGCTGGGCGGCCGGCCACGTGGGCCTGGCGCTGGCCGGCACCGCGCTGCTCCTGCTGGTGACCGGCGCCGCCATCGGCGTCGGTCATGGCCTGGCCATCGGGGAGCCCATCCGGCAGACCGCGCGCCTGGCGGCGTCCGCCGCTGGTCAGATCCCTGCGGTGTGGGTCATGGTCGCCATCGTCCTCCTGGTCTTCGGTTGGGCGCCGCAGGGCCGTGCCGTCGGCCTGGGCCGTGCTGGTCGCCTTCATCGTCATGGGGGAGTTCGGGGTTCTCTGGGGACTGCCCCGGTGGGTGCTGGACCTGTCTCCGTTCGCGCACAGCCCGACCCTGCCCGGCGGGGACGTGGACCTCGGCCAGTTCGTCGGGCTTCTCGCCGTCGCGGCCCTGCTGACCGCGGTCGGCTTCGCCGGGTTGCGACGCCGGGACCTCGGGGACTGAGCCGTGACTTCGCCGGTGAGTGCCGACGGTCACAAGCGGATCGCCGCGCAGGCGGCGGCTCGCTCGTCCGGGACCGGATGGTCGTGGCCCTCGGTACGGGCTCGACGGTGGCCTTCCTGCTCCCGGCGCTCGCGGCACGCGGCCTGGACCTGACGTGCGTCGCCACCTCACCTGCCACCGCGCAGGCGGCGCGGGAGATCGGCCTGCGCGTCGTTGCCGTTCACCGGGCCGGGGGCGCTGCCGCGCCTGGACCTCGCGATCGACGGCGCCGACCAGGTGGCGCCCGACGGGTGGCTGGTCAAGGGGGCGGCGGCGCACACACCCGGGAGAAGGTCGTCGCCGTGGCGGCGGACCGCTTCGTCGTCACCGTCTCGGCCGACGAGCTCGTCGAGCGCCTGGCCCCGCTGGTGCCGCTGGAGGTGCTCGAGTTCGGCCTGGCCGCGACCGTGCGCCGGGTGGACCCGGTCGGGCTGCGCGGAGTGCCCCGAAGCCCGGACAGCGGCGTCATCGCGGACTACGTCGGCGCGTTCGCCGAGCCTGCCGAGCTGGCCCAGCGGCTCAGCGTCGCGGTCGGTGTCGTCGAGCACGGGCTGTTCCGCCCGAGCTGGTGTCCGAGATCCTCGTCGGCCGCGATTGTCACGTGGAGCGGCGCATGGCCCTGTCATGACCCGCACCCGACGGGAGCAGCGGCGCGCTTGCCGCCGGGACGGGTGTATGAGGATCTCAAGACATGCCCCGTCGTGACCTACGTAAGCCGGAACAGCCGGAAGGCAGGGCGCGGCGCAGCGCGTCGCGGAAGGCCGCTGATAGCACGCTCGCGACAACGCCTGCTCGTTCGGCATCCCGCGCCCGCACACCGGGTCCGACGTCCGGAACCGTGATCATGCAGGCTCGCGTGGACGCCGGCGTCGCTCCGGAGTCCAAGGACGAGATGGTGACGTGCAGCTCGACTCAGCGGGTTCGGGAATCGCCGGCGGAAGGGACGCCCGACCACGGGTGGGTGACGAGACGCTTCGACAGTGATCGTGGCTGCCCCGAGCCGGGTCGTGCCATCCTGGGAGACGGGCGGGGTCCGGGTCACTCTGAGGTCCGCGGGTTCCGGTCGACGGAGCATCGACGGGGAGGTGTCGCGATGCCCCCCGGCGATCCAGCCAGCCAGGGAGCCCGCGACCTGTGGGTCCTCGGGTTCATGCCGGACGGGTGGGTGGAGGGCTCCCAGACATGGGCGTCCCGGCCGGTCGGAACCCACGGCGTCGGCGGGGCCGATGGGTAGCGACCGTCCGCACGACGGCACGCGCATCTCCGCGTCGGCCGCACCGGTGAACAGCAGTGACGAGCAGGACCCGGGCCGCTACCGGTACGACGCGTTCCTGTCCTACAGTCACGCGGCGGACGGCAGGCTTGCGCCTGCCGTGCAGCTGGCGCTGCAGCGCTTCGCCCGACCCTGGCACCGCCCCTGGGCGCTTCGGGTCTTCCGGGATGCGACCAGTCTGTCGGCCACGCCGGAGCTGTGGCCCTCGATCGAACGCGCCCTGAGCTCGTCGAGGCACCTCGTGCTGCTGGCCTCCCCCCAGGCTGCCGAGTCACCGTGGGTGCAGAGGGAGGTCGACTGGTGGCTGGCGAGGGACCGGGCCTCAGCCACTCGTCTGCTGCTGGTGCTCACCGACGGCGAGATCGGCTGGGACGACGCCGCCCGGGATGTCGACTGGCCCGCGACGACGGCACTGCCGGCGACTCTGCGGGGCCGCATGGACCACGAACCGTTGTGGGTCGATCTGCGGTGGGCACGCACTGACGAGTCGCTGTCGTTGCGCCATCCGCGCTTCCGCGATGCGATGGCTGATCTTGCCGCGCCGCTGCACGGCCGGGCCAAGGACGACCTGATCGGAGAGGATGTCCGGCAGCTACGGCGAACCCGGACCGCAGTACGGACGGTGGTGGCCGTGCTGTCGCTCCTGGTCGCCGTGGCCGTGACGCTCGCCCTGCTGGCCAACCAGCAGCGCGGCGTGGCGAACGACGCCCGGGACCGGGTGCAGGAGCAGTACCAGCTCAGCCTGTCCAGGGAGCTGGCTCGGCAGTCGGACGACCTGCGAGTGCGTCATCCCCGTGAGTCGGTGCTGCTCGCGGCGGCGGCGTGGCGAACCGCGAGGACGCCGCAAGCCCGGAGCAGCCTGCTCTCGTCCCAGGCCAGGCCGTACCTGGGCGTCCTGACGGGAAACCGCGGCGGCGTCTCCGCGGTCACCTTCAGCCCGGACGGGCGCATCCTGGCAACGGGTGGACGGGACGGGACGGTCGTGCTCTGGGAGGTGGCCGGCCGTCAACGGCTCACCGGGATGGCCGCCGGCGGCCCAGTCACGCGTCTTCGATTCAGCCAGGACGGGGCGCTCCTGGCGATCGGAACCGGAAGCGGCCGGGTCCAGCTGTGGGACTCCACGCATCGGCGGCTCCTGGACCCCCTTCCGGGCCCCGCGAGCAACGTCAACGACATCGCGTTCACTGCGAGCGGTCAGCTGCTCGCCGCGGCCTACGCCGACGGCTCGCTGCGGTTGTGGGACGTCGCCACCCGACGCCTGCACGCAGCGTTGGCGGGAGCCTCGAGCGCCGTGCTCGGCGTGGTCTTCAGCCACGACGGTCGCACCGTCTCGGCGGGTACCACCGGCGGGTCAGTGAGGCGCTGGGCCGTGCCGACCGGCCGGATGATCGGCTCGGCCGCACAGCGACAAGGCACCCTCGTGGCGGTCGCGTTCAGCCCGGACGGGCACCTGATGGCGAGCGCAACCTACACGGCGGTCCAGCTGTGGGACGCGCGGACCGGGCAACCGGCGGGCACTGCGATCCGCGGGCACACCAACGTCATCGCGGGCTTGGCGTTCAGCGGTGACGGTCGCACTCTGGCGACCGCCGGCTTCGACCAGACGGTGCGGCTGTGGGACACCGCCACCCAACGCCCGCTGGGGGCGCCGCTCGTCGGGCACAACGGCGGCGTGCTCGACGTGGCGTTCAGTCCCGACGGGCAGATGCTGGCCAGCGTCGGCACGGACGGGCGCGCCGTGTTGTGGACGGTGCCGCGCGGGCACGACCACGACGTGGTGAGCTCGGCGTCCACGCCCGATGGTGCCGTCGTCGCCACCGCCCGAGCCGATGGGAGTGTGCGGCTCTGGAGCGGCAGGACGTCGCTGCAGCTGGGTCGCCCGCTCACCGCGCACCGGGGTGCCGTCAACGGGTTGGCACTCGGCCCCGACGGGACCTTGGTCACAGTGGGTTCCGATCGGACCGCTCGGTTCTGGGACGTCAGGACGCACCGGCAGATCGGGCTCCTGACGACCCGGCGGGGGCCGCTCACCGGCGCGGCGTACAGCCCGACCGGCCGGAGGCTGGCCATCCTCGATGGGCAGGACATCCACCTGCGGGACCTGGGGGTCCGGCGGACGGTCGGTGGACCGGCCGGAGACTTGAGGACCAATGACATGGTGTGGTGTGCCGCGTTCAGCCCGGACGGCCGTTACCTGGCTGCGGGCTACTTCGGCGGCGTCGTCCTGCTGTGGGACGTCGGGACTCGCCGAGTGGTGGGGAAGCCGCTGGTAGGGCACACGGCGACGGCCGGCGCTCTCGCCTTCAGCCGGGACGGGCGCCTGCTCGCCACGGGAGGGTGGGACAGCTCCGTGCGGCTGTGGGATGTTGCGTCGCACAGACAGGTCGGAACGTCCCTGGAGGGCCATGCAGGCCACATCACCAGTCTCGCGTTCAGCCCCGACGACCAGGTGCTGGCCAGCACCGGCCAGGACGAGTCCGTTCGGCTGTGGGAGGTCGCCGGCCATGATCCGTTCGCTGTTCTCACCGGTCAGCCCGATCACGTCGGCAGGGTGACGTTCGATGCTGCAGGCGGGCTGATCGGGATAACCGCAGGATCCGAATCCGTCCATTGGGACACCGACGCCGAGCGCGTTCGGATCCGGACGTGCCGGGGGCAGGAGGATCTGGACGCCGCCGAGTGGGCCCGACTCCTCCCGCCCGACGTGTCGTACCGTCCTGGGTGCGCCCCCTGAGCTGAGCCGGCGGACTCCCGGACGGCAGTCGACGTAGACGGTGCGATGACTCGTGTTCCAGGGCCCGTCCGCGGTCCTTCGGCGCACCCTCCAGGCCTCCTCCAGGCCCAATGGCTTCGAAGGAGGCGACGGGTCAGCGCACGGTGGGGATGAAGGCCGGGATGGCCTCGATGACCTCGGTGGCCCTCTCCGTCTGCGGATTGTGGCCGGCGCGATCGATGAGCCGCAGGCGAGCGGAGGGGATTCCCGCCGCCAGCTCGCGCTGGCACTCGGGTGGGAACAGGAAGTCCTCACGGCCCGCCATCACGAGCGTCGGCGCTGTGATCTCGTCGAGGCGTCGAGGCGCTCCATGACCGTCCACTCTAGCCGCGCTCGGCGAGAAGCTGGGCCGCGTTGCGCTGTGACCAGTGGCTGTCGCCGGCGGTGTCGAGCAGCACGAGATGCGACAGCCTGTCGGGGTATCGCAGCGCATACTCGAGTGCCACGTGGCCGCCGAACGAATGGCCCCGCACCGCCCACCGTTCGAAACCCAGCCTCTCGCGCAACGCATCGGCGTCCGCCGTGAGGTTCTCCCAGGTCATGGAGGACACATCCGCGCCGGCCGATAGCCCGTTGCAGCGGTGGTTGTCGAAGATCAAGGTGAACTGGTCCGCGTAGCGTCGGAACGCCTGAAGCGTCCAGTGATCAACCCCGGGACCGCCGTGCATGAGCACCAACGGATAGCCGTGTCCCACGACGTCGACGACGAGGGACACATCTCGGATCGGGACTCTTGCTGCCCGGAGCGCCGGGCTGCGTGTCGTTGTCATCCGTCATCGTCTCCCGTCTGTGACGAGCGGCTGCGCGTCACGAGGCGGCCCCAGGAACCCTTCCGCGGAGGAACGCTCCGCGTTCACGGGGTGCAGGGGCGTCTCCGCGGCACCTTGCTCACGGGTGGTCGAGCGTGTTACACACCCCCGGACCCGTGTCGCTCCTGCCACCGAGGCAGCGCGGCCCGAGCCCGAGTACCCACCGGGTCGTGCGCGCTGCTCCACCCGACCGATCACGAGGCATCGGAGGAAGAGGCGAGTGTCCTGCGACGTCGCCGGATCGGTCTGGGCCCCGCGGAGTGGTTCGAGCCTGAGCCGGGAAGGACGAGCGTCGACGGTCCGGTATCACAGGTCCGCGCCGACGACTCTTCCCCTCGGCGGACGCCACACCCGCGGGCGGGCACCCCGCCCGTGCTCCCCAGACCCGTCGAGGAGCCTGCCGATGTCCCGGCCGAGCCCGACCCCCCGTGTCGAGGTCGTCGCCCACCTCACCGACGACGCCGACCGTGCGGCGGTGACGGCCGCCGCGACCGACCTCGGGGTCGCCTGCGAACCGCTGAGCCCGGCGACGGCGGAGCCCGAGCTCGAGCGGTTCCTCGTCTTCCGGGTCCCGGCGAAGCACGCCGACCGGCTCGTGACCCGGCTGCACGCCGAGGCCGGGGTGGACGCCGCCTACGTCAAGCCCGCCGGCGAAGCACCCTGAGAGGAGACCCTTCATGGCCAGTCGCACCCACGGACCCACGAACGGCGGGCGGCGGCCCCCGCCCCCGCCGCCGCCGCGCACCGGACGTCGCGAGCTCGTCGTCGTCGCCCGGGCCGACGCCGGCCTGCGCGCCCGCGCGACGGGGCTCACCTCCGACCGCGCTGCGGACGTCGACTCGCTCGCCGAGATCCTCGCCGCGCACCACGCGACGCTGCAGCCCCTCTTCGACATGGGAGAGGACCGGATCCGCGCCCGGGCCGCCGCCCTCCCGAGCACCGAGGGCCTGCCGGACCTCGGGCTCTTCTACAGCGTCGCCGCGGACGACGATCGCCTCGACGCGCTCGCCGAGGGTCTCCTCGCCCACGGCGACGTCGAGGCCGCCTACGTCAAGCCGGCCGGCGAGCCGCCCCAACTCGTCCTCGAGGACGCCGCAGCCATCAACGACATGCAGCCGGACGCCCAGGACGCGCCGCCGGTGACGCCGGACTTCGTCGCCCGGCAGGGCTACCTCGACGCCGCGCCCGGCGGCATCGACGCCCGCTACGCGTGGACCGTCCCCGGCGGCGGCGGCGCCGGCGTCCGGGTCATCGACTGCGAGTGGGGTTGGCGGTTCAGCCACGAGGACCTCGTCCAGAACCAGGGCGGCGTCGTCGCCGGCACGAGCAGCACCGACATCGACCACGGCACCGCCGTGCTCGGGGAGATCAGCGGCGACCGCAACCAGATCGGCATCACCGGGATCGCCCCGGACGCCGTCGTCAGCGCCTCGTCGTTCAACGACCAGAGCACGGCGACGGCGATCGTCAAAGCCGCTGACCGGCTCGGTCCGGGCGACATCATCCTCCTGGAGATCCACCGGCCCGGTCCGAACACCCCCTCGCCGCCCCAGGGGCAGCTCGGCTTCATCGCGATCGAGTGGTGGCCCGACGACTTCGCCGCCATCCGCTACGCCGTGAACAAGGGGATCGTCGTCGTCGAGGCGGCCGGCAACGGCTTCCAGAACCTCGACGACCCGGTCTACTCTCAGCGCCCGGCGGGGTTCCCCCTGACCTGGACCAACCCGTTCGACCCGGCGAACCCGTCGTCCGGCGCAGTCGTCGTCGGTGCAGGGGCACCGCCGCCGAACACCCACGGCGCGAACTGGGGTCCGGACCGGTCCCGGCTCGACTTCTCCAACTACGGTGCCCGGGTCGACGCGCAGGGCTGGGGTCGCGAGGTCACCTCGACCGGGTACGGAGACCTCCAGGGCGGCATGAACGCCGACCTCTGGTACACCGACCGGTTCTCCGGGACGTCGAGCGCGTCGCCGATCGTCGTCGGGGCGCTCGCGTGCATCCAGGGTGCGCTGAGGGCGCGCGGCCGGATCCCGCTGTCCCCGGCGCGTGCCCGCGAGGTGCTGCGCACGTACGGCTCGGCGCAGCAGGACGCTCCCGGCCGTCCCGCCACCCAGCAGATCGGCCGGCGTCCCGATCTGCGGCAGGCGATCCCGGCGGTGCTCCAGCCGGTCGGGCCGTGGACCGGCGTCCAGTTCCGCGGCAGCGTCCCCGCAGGCGGGACGACGTGCTGGTTCACCTTCAACTGGCCGGCCCACTGGCACGTCCTGTGGACCGTCGTCCCGACGTCCCCCGCCCCCGGCGCACCGCAGATCCGCTGGCGGGTCAAGGTCGAGCGGGCGAGCGACGCCTACGCCACCTACTGGATCTGCATCACGAACATCACCAACCAGCCCGTCGCGATCGAGGGCCGCTACGCGGTCCTCGGTTGGTGACCGGAGAAGGAGGACCTGTCATGCGAGTCGGCGTTCAGTTCGTGGGCAACCTCGCGCCCAACCAGACCCGTCGATGGTTCACGTTCAACTGGCCGGAGAGCTGGCACGTGGCCTGGTACATGATGCCGCGTCACCCCGGCCGTCGGGGCCCCGGAGCTGCAGTGGGACGTCGCCGTCGAGCGCGCGGACCCGCAGCACGTCACGTACTGGCTCACGGTCACGAACCTTTCCGGCAAGGCCGTCAACTTCGAGGGCCGCTACGCGGTCCTCAACTGAGGAGGCACCACGATGCGGGTGACGATCGACCTCGACCCCGGGCAGGCGCCCGAGGGCCGGTCCTCCCACGATGCCGCCTCCGGTGCTGGTACGAGCGCGGGCGCGGACGTCGGAACGCCCGTGGAACGCACGTCGGAACGCCCGCCGGGGCGCACGTCGACGACGTCGCGGCCGGACCCGCCCAGGGCGTCACGGCCGAGGCCGCCGTGCCGGGCGGCGCCGTCGACGCGGGCGGGCCTTCGATGGAGCTCCTCGCGGCCGTCGCGGCCGCCGGTGGGCTCGAGGCGATGCCGTCGACGGCGTGGACGACGAGCCAGGGCACGGACCGCGGCGTCGACACCGCGGACGCCGGTCCCGCACCGAGCTGACGGTCCCGACCCCCGCAAGGGCTACCGGCCAGCCCCCGGCCGCGCTCGCGGCCGGGGGCACCGGCGCGGCGCGCCACACTTGCGGCAGTTGACACCGCCGTAACCCCGGCTTCGCCACACTGTGGCCCGTGGGTTTCCTCGACACGCTCCGCGGCCGCACGGTGACGGCCCGTCCGCCCGTGCCCGACCTGCAGGTGCTCTCGCCCGACGACCGGCAGGAGCGCGAGTGGCGCTCGGACATCGCCCGGCTCGAGTGGCTCGCGCTGCACGTCGCCGCCCGGGACGACGGGTCCCCCGCCTACCAGTACACCGCCGGGCTCACCGAGCGCGGCCTGCCCGAGATGGTCGTCTACGGGCTGCGGATGAAGACCGGGGTTCTCGTCCTCGACGACCTCGCGGGCCGCCTCCTCGACGGGCACGAGTTCCCCGACGGCGTGTCCGTCCCCGACCTCGTCCACGGCCACGACCAGGCCCAGCTCTGGGACGCCACGTGGCTGCAGGACCCGCTCGACGCCGTCCTGCGGCTCTACGGCACCCAGGCCCGGGTCCGGCAGCTCGTCGTCTCGGACGCCGCCGGCCGGTTGCCGTGGGAAGGGGACTTCCTCACCCCGCACCTGCAGCCCGTCCTCTTTGTGCCGCCGAACGGCCGGGGCCCGCGCCGCGCGGGCCCGCCGCCCGGCTGACACTGCGGCGCCGGCTGACACCCGCGGCGCCGGCTGACACCCACGGCGCCGGCTGACACGGCGGCGCCGGCTGACACCGCGGCGCCGGCTGACACTTCGACGCCGTCCGGGCGAGCTGCTGGGCCGGACGGGTGCCCGAACGGCGGCCACGCCCACGCTGCGCCACCGCGGCACGCGGGGCGCGGATGCGCCGGACGGGCGACGTGTCCGCCGCGCCGGTGATTCGGCCGCCGGGCTGCTGCTCGCCGCCCCCCGAACGGTCGATGATGAAGCGTCCGAGTCGAGGGAGGTGTGCCATGACAGTCGGACCGGTCTCCGGCAACGGAGCCCTTGCGTTCTTCAGCCAGACGCTGCAGCAGCTGAAGGCCCAGGTGCAGGCGGCACCGCCGCGGCAGCCCGAGCCGCCGTCGCCGCCGCCGTCGCCGGTGAGCGATGCGGCCAAGGACGTCGGCGGGCTCCTCGACGTCAAGCTCTGACGATCGCCGGGCGCGCCCCGAGGCGTCACCCGCACGGACGGGGCCGGCTCAAGCCGGGTCCGGGCGGCGCCGACACTCCGACCGTGAGCGACGTCGACCAGCCCACCACCCTCGCACCCGACCGGTCGGACCGGCCTCTGCCCGGGACTCCGTGGCTGCTCGCCGGGCTCACGACCGTGCACGTCTTCTCCGCCGCGGCCCTCCTCGCCGGGCCGTTGTCCCACGGCGTCGCCGTCGTCGCGGGCGCGCACACCGTGGTCGCGCTCCTGCTCGGCGGGCTCTGCGTGGCGTCCGCCCGGTACCCCCTCCACGACGACGTCTCCGCCGGTGCCCTCGTGGCGTCCGCCCTCGTCGTCGGCGTCGGCGCCGCGGTGGGGTCCCCCGCGCTCGCCGTCGGTTCCGTCGCCGTCGTCCTCGGGGTGATCCTGCTCCGCAGCCCGCACCGGGTCGCCGTCGTTCTCGCGACCGTCGCCGGGTCGGTCGTCGCCGGGGTCGGCCTGAGCCTGCTCGACGGCGGTGACGCCTCCGGCGCGGTGATCGCCGTGGGCTCCGTCCTCGGCGTCGCGGTCGTCGTCGTCGGGCTGCGCCGGGTCGCCGCCCAGCAGGCCCGCGTCGTCGACGCGGCCCGTCGCTCCGCCGACGCCGTCCGGATGACCGACGGCCTCACCGGCGTGCTCAACCGCCGCGGCCTGGAGCTCATGGCCGCCCCGATGCTCGAGAACGCTCGCCGCCGGGGCGAGGCCGTGCACGCGCTCTTCGCCGACGTCGACGGCTTCGCCGACGTCAACCGCCGCGCGGGGTTCGACCGCGGCGACGACCTGCTCGCCGCCGTCGGCGAGGCTCTGCGCGGCGCCGCCCGCGCGACCGACGTCGTGTGCCGGGTCGGCGGCGACGAGTTCGTCATCCTCGGGCCCGGCACCGGGACGTCCCCGCTCGAGCTCGAGCGCCGGCTGCGGGAGATCCTGCGCGCGGCGCCGCCCGTCGACGAGACGGTGTGGCCGACGGCGCTGAGCATCGGCTCGGCGACCCTCGTCCCGTGGGACGACGGCGACCTCACGTCGCTCCTGGCCCGCGCCGAGCAGGACATGCGGCTGCGCCGCTCGCTGCGCCGGCAGAGCCAGGACCGTCGCGACGTCGGCACCTCTCCGCCGAAGGACGCCAGGCCCCGCTCATCGTGATCGAAGCCGTCCCGAGGATCTCCCCCAGCCGGTGGGGGAGATCGTCTGCACAGCCCTGATCGACGAGTGCTGACCGCCGGGTACGGTCTCGGCCATGACCGCCGTCCGCGGGCTCGTCGCCGCCTGCCACCCGCTGCCGACGGTCTTCGTCACGGTCTTCGTCACCGCGTACGGCGCGGTCGTCGGCCTCACCGGCGGTCGCCTCGTGCTCCTCGCGCTCGCCGTCCTCCTCGGCCAGCTGTCCATCGGCTGGTGCAACGACGCCGTCGACGCCGCGCGCGACGCGGCCGCCGGACGGCGCGACAAGCCGGTCGCGGCCGGGCTCGTCGGACGCCGCACGGTCGCCGTCGCGGCCGGGCTCGCCGTCGTCGGGTGCCTCGTCGTGTCGTTCGCCCTCGGGGTCGGGGCCGGGCTCGTGCACACCGTCGCCGTCGCGGCGGGCTGGGCCTACGATCTCGGGCTCAAGGCGACGGTGCTCAGCGGCGTCCCGTACGTCGTCGCCTTCGGCCTGCTGCCGGCCGTCGCGACGTGGGCGTACCGGCATGCGTTCCTCCTCGGGCTCGACCCCGCCGACCAGGCCGTGTCCGCGGTCCCGTCCGGGTGGCCGCCACCCGCCGTCATGGTCGGCACGGCGTTGCTCGGGCTCGCCGCACACTTCGCGAACACCGTCGGCGACACCGCCGCGGACGCCGCGACCGGGGTCCGCGGGCTGCCCCAGCGGATCGGGCCGGCCCGGTCCCTCACCGTGACGGCCGTGCTCGTCGCGGCCGCCGCCGTCGTGCTCGCCGTCGGCGCCCCCGACCCGACGCCGCTCGCGCTCACCCTCCTCGCCGCCGGCGCCGTGGCCGCCACCGCGGGAGTGCTGCTCTCCCGGGAGGCCGCCGCGCGGGGCCGCCTGGCGTTCCGGCTCACCCTCGGTGCCGTCGGCCTCGTCGTCGTCGGCTTCCTGCTCGCCGCGTGACCGCCGCCAGACCCGTCCTGCGATGGCGTGGACGGCGAGCTGGTGAGGTCCGGACGACGTGCCGACCTGCGGCAACCTGTTCGAAGGCCACGGTGAGGGTGGGCTACCCTGATCCCATGCGGACCACGCTGCTCCTTACCGGGCCGCGCTGAGCAGGACGCCTCACGGCGACTCGGCGCGGCTGCCCCTCCCTGTGCGAGGGGCTTCGTCATGTCAGGGCAATCGCCCGACGGACCGGTCAGGCCACCGAGAGCAGCGACCACAGCGAGGACACGATGACGCAGACAGACGCGACGCCCGCGGGCGCGCCCGCGCCGGACGCCCCGGTCAGGCCGAACGCCGCGGTCAGGCCGTCCGCCGCCCCGACCACCGCGGCCTACGGCTCGCCGGACGGCGCGTCCGACGGCCGGGCCGAGCGCTACGACGCCCCGGCGATCCAGGAGCGCTGGCTGCCGGTCTGGGACGAGCTGGCGCCCTTCCGCAGCGGCCGCCCCGACGACCCGCGGCCGCAGCAAGTACGTGCTCGACATGTTCCCGTACCCCTCCGGCGACCTGCACATGGGTCACGCCGAGGCGTACGCGCTCGGCGACGTCGTCGCGCGGTACTGGGTGCAGCGCGGCTACAACGTCATGCACCCCATCGGCTGGGACGCCTTCGGCCTGCCCGCCGAGAACGCCGCCATCAAGCGCGGCCTGGACCCGCGCGCCTGGACCTACGACAACATCGCGCAGCAGAAGGCGTCGATGCGGCGCTACGCGTGCTCCTTCGACTGGGACCGCGTGCTGCAGACGTGCGACCCGGAGTACTACAGCTGGAACCAGTGGCTGTTCCTGCGCTTCTACGAGCGGGGCCTGGCCTACCGCAAGCCGAGCCTGGTCAACTGGTGCCCGAACGACCAGACGGTGCTGGCCAACGAGCAGGTCGTCGACGGCCGCTGCGAGCGCTGCGACACGCCCGGTCACGAAGAAGAAGCTGACCCAGTGGTACTTCCGGATCACCGACTACGCCGACCGGCTGCTGGACGACATGGCGCAGCTGGAGGGCCGCTGGCCCGACAAGGTCCTGACGCATGCAGCGCAACTGGATCGGGCGCTCGACCGGCGCCGACGTGCGTCGTTCGAGATCGAGGGCCGCGGACGGCGGCGAGCAGCGGCCGACGGGTCACCGTCTACACGACGCGGCCGGACACGCTGTACGGCGCGACGTTCTTCGTCGTCGCCGCCGACTCCGACCTGGCGGCCGAGCTGGCCGCGGGCGCGCCGGCCGACGTCCGCGCGGCGTTCGACGGCGTACCTGGAGCAGGTCCGCGGGACCAGCGAGATCGACCGGCTGTCGCACCGACCGGCCGAAGACCGGTGTCTTCCTGCAGCGGTACGCGATCAACCCGGTCAACGGCGAGCGGCTGCCGATCTACGCCGCCGACTACGTGCTGGCCGACTACGGCCACGGCGCGATCATGGCCGTGCCCGCGCACGACCAGCGCGACCTGGACTTCGCGCGGGCGTTCGACCTGCCGGTGCGGGTCGTCGTCGACGTCCGGGGCGAGGACGGCGAGCCGCTGCCGGACCCGGCCGAGTCCGGCGTCGCGACCGACCGGCGACGGCGCGCTGGTGAACTCCGGCCCGCTGGACGGGCTGCGCAAGGCCGAGGCGATCGCGCAGATCATCGAGGTCCTGGCCGGCAAGGGGCTGGGCGACGGCGGCGACGAACTACCGGCTGCGCGACTGGCTGATCTCGCGGCAGCGGTACTGGGGCACGCCGATCCCGATCATCCACTGCCCGGCGTGCGGCGAGGTCCGGTGCCGGACGACCAGCTGCCGGTCGACGCTGCCGCCGGCCGAGGGCCTGGACCTGAAGCCCAAGGGCACGTCGCCGCTGGGCGGGGCGACGCGACTGGGTCAACGTCGACTGCCCGCAGTGCGGCGGTCCGGCGCACGCGCGACACCGACACGATGGACACGTTCGTCGACTCGTCGTGGTACTTCCTGCGCTACGTGTCGCCCGAACCGCGACGACGTGCCGTTCGACGCCGAGCAGGCGCGGACGTGGCTGCCGGTCGACCAGTACGTCGGCGGCGTCACGCACGCGATCCTGCACCTGCTGTACGCCCGGTTCTTCACCAAGGTGCTGCACGACCTGGGCATGGTCGACTTCGTCGAGCCGTTCTCCGCGCTGCTGAACCAGGGCATGGTCGTCATGAACGGCTCGGCGATGAGCAAGTCGCGCGGCAACCTGGTGCGGCTGTCCGACCAGCTGGCCGAGCACGGCGTCGACGCCGTCCGGCTGACCATGGTCTTCGCCGGCCCGCCCGAGGACGACATCGACTGGGCGGACGTCTCGCCCGCGGGCTCGGCGCGGTTCCTGGCCCGGGCGTGGCGGCTGGCCGGCGACGTCACCTCGCCGGTCGGCGCGGACCCGAGCACCGGGGACGTCGCGCTGCGCGCGGCTCACCCACCGCGACCGTCCACGACGTGCGCGGGCCTGGTCGAGTCGCTTCCGGTTCAACGTCGTCGTCGCCCGGGTCATGGAGCTGGTCAACGCGACCCGCAAGGCCATCGACTCCGGCGCCGGCGCCGGCGGATCCCGCGGTCCGCGAGGCCGTCGAGGCGGTCGCGATCCTGCTGTCGCTGTTCGCGCCGTACACCGCCGAGGACATGTGGGCGCGGCTGGGTCACGCGCCGTGCGTCGCGCTGGCCGGGTGGCCGGCGGTCGACGAGGCGCTGCTGGTCGAGGAGACGGTGACCTGCGTCGTCCAGGTGGCGGGCAAGGTGCGCGACCGGCTGGAGGTGCCGCCGGCGATCGCCGAGGACGCTCTGCGCGAGCTGGCCCTGGCCAGCCCGGCGGTGCAGAAGGCGCTGGCGGGCAAGGGGATCCGGACGGTCGTCGTCCGGGCGCCCAAGCTGGTCAACGTCGTCCCGGGCTGACGGATCCGCGGGAGCCGGACGACGCGCCGGCCGCGAACGAGGCGCCGGCCCACCCGGT
This sequence comes from uncultured Actinomycetota bacterium, assembly GCA_963750565.1. Classification (GTDB taxonomy): domain Bacteria; phylum Actinomycetota; class Actinomycetes; order Actinomycetales; family Kineosporiaceae; genus R-H-3. The sequence goes on from CAVVRA010000010.1 coordinate 311,708, forward strand.
ACCCTCGCCGCCATGTCCGATCCCGCGCAGGTCGCCGTCGTCACGGACTCGACCGCCTACCTGCCCGCGGAGCTGGTGGCCGAGCACGCACCTGACCGTCGTCCCGCTGCAGGTCGTCGTCGGCGGGCGGTCCCTCGCCGAGGGTGTCGAGGTGTCGAGCGCCGAGGTCGCGCAGGCCCTGCGGGAGTGGCGGCCCGTGACGACGTCCCGGCCGTCGCCGCAGGTGTTCGTCGAGACCTACCGCGACCTCGCCGCCCGCGGGCGCCACGGGCATCGTGTCGGTCCACCTGTCCGGCGACCTGTCCGGCACCGTGGACGCTGCTCGGATCGCCGCCCGCCAGGTCGCCGGGGCCGTCCCCGTGACGGTCGTCGATTCCCGGCATGCTCGGGATGGGCCTCGGCTACGCGGCGCTCGCCGCCGCCCGGGCTGCCGCCTCCGGTGCCGGGGTCGCCGAGGTCGCCGAGCGTGCCCAGCGGACGGCGTACTCGCGTCTCGGCCTGGTTCTACGTCGACACCCTCGAGTACCTGCGCCGCGGCGGCCGGATCGGCGCGGCGGCCGCCATGCTGGGATCGGCCATGTCCGTCAAGCCGCTGCTCCACGTCGTCGACGGCCGGCTCGAACCGCTCGAGCGGGTCCGGACGGCGTCCCGCGCCATGGCCCGGCTCGAGGAGCTCGTCGTCGAGGAGTGCGGCAGCCGCGAGGTCGACCTCGCCGTCCAGCACCTCGCCGCTCCCGAACGCGCCGAGCAGCTGGCCGACCGGCTCAAGCAGCGCGTGCCCCGGATCCGGCAGCTCGTCGTCGGAGAGGTGGGGGCGGTCGTCGGCGCGCACGTCGGGCCGGGGATGCTCGCGGCCGCCGTGAGCCCGGTGGTCTGAGGCTGGTCTGAGGCTCGGTCCGTCACCGGCCGGGCGTGGTTCGGCTCGACCGTCTGCTCGTCATCCTCCGTGATGCTGCTGACGGTCATCCGGGGTCGTGCTGTCCACAGATTCGCGCTGCATCACGTCGTCCACAGGTCCCTCGTCGAGGTGCGCGCCGGGGCCGTGGAGGTCCCTAGGTTCGTCGGCCGTGAGCAGACAGCGCAGGCAGCGCAGGCATGAGGAGGCGGCTCGGGCGGCGCGGCGGTTGGCGGCGCGGGTCGCGGATGTGCGGACCGGCCGCGCCGCCGTCCCCTCGCGTCCCTCCGGGCCGTCCGGGCCGGACGGCGGGTGGGTGCCGGCGGCGGACGACGACGAGGGGTCCGACTGGTTCGGCGGGGGACCGGAGCCGGTCCGCCGGGCTGCCCGGCCGGATCCGCCGGACCCGCTCGGGCCGGTACCCGCGACGGGTCGCGGCGGTCCGGGCGGCGGGTCGTCACCGGGAGCGGCCGCCGGGACGACGGCCGGATCGCCGGCAGCGTCGGCGGCGCAGCGGTGGCGGGAGCATCTCGCCGACCGTGTCCCGGTCGCACTGCGAGGCGCTGCTCGGGTGCCGGTCGCGGCGGCGGTCGCGGCGCTCCTCCTCGTCTCGGCCCTCGTCGGCGGGGCGGTGCTCCGGGCGTCGACGGCGGGCGCCGAGGTCGTCGACGTCGGGCCGCGGCCCGCGCGGGGGACGGCGGGCGCAGGGGTCGGCGCGGGCGACGGTGCGTCCGGTGCCGCCCCGTCCACGGCGTCCCCGGGGGTCGGGACGGGCACGGACGCCGCTGGGGTGGCCGGTCCAGGACCGGCCGCGAGCGGGACGGCGACCGCGTCGGGCGCCGGCGCCGTCGTCGTCGTCGACGTCGTGGGCACGGTGCGCAGGCCCGGGCTCGTCCGGCTCCCGGGCGGGTCCCGGGTCGCGGACGCCGTCGCGGCCGCCGGGGGTGCGACGGACGCTGCCGCGCTGCCGCGCATCAACCTCGCCCGGCTCCTCGTCGACGGCGAGCAGGTCCTCGTCCCCGACCGGGACGACCCGCTGCCGGCCCCGCCAGTGGCCATTGGCGGAGCCGCTCCCGGCGCCGCCCCGGCGGGAGCCGCCGGGTCGACGTCGACGGCGGCGGCATCCGGGCCGCTCGACCTCAACGCCGCGACCGCGGCAGACCTCGATGCACTCCCGGGGGTCGGCCCGGTCATCTCCGGCCGGATCGTCGCCTGGCGGTCCGGGCACCAGCGGTTCAGCCGGGTCGACGAGCTCGCGGAGGTCGAGGGCATCGGACCGAAGCTCCTCGAGCGGCTGCGGCCGCTCGTCCGGGTGTGAGCGGGCACGACCTGCGGCTCGTCCCGTCCGCGCTCGCGGCGTGGGCGGTGGCGGCGTGGGCGGTCACCCGGCCGACGCCGGTGCTCGCGGTCGCCGCGGCCGGGGCCACCGCCGTCACGGTGGTCGCCCTGGGGCTCGCGGTGCATGCGTGCCGGACGCCGCAGGGCGCGACAACCGGGAACGGGCCGCCGGGAGGCGCGGGTCCGGGCGGGCACGGCGCCGGCGGCGTCAGCGGTGCGGACGGCGACGTCCTGACCCCATCGGGGGCGCGCGCCGCGGCCGTGCTGCTCGTGGCCACCGCCGTGCTCGGGGTGGTCGGCCACGAGGCGATGTCCGCCGCGCAGCGGTCCGCCGAGCCGGTGCGGGGCTGGGCACGGTCCGGCGCGGTCGCCGAGGTGACCGCCGTCGCCGGGCAGGACGCGGTGGCCGTCCGGCCGGGTCGCCGTCCCGGTCCGCCGCGGTACCTCGTCCGGGTCTCGACGCGCACCCTCGAGGCGAGGTCGGAGCGTGCCGCGGTGTCGGTGCCGGTGCTCGTCCGGGGCGGGCCGGCGTGGGCCGGGGTCACCGCCGGGCAGCGGCTCCGGTTCACCGCCCGGCTCGGGGTCGCGGACCCCGGCGAGGGGCTCGCCGCCGTCGCGGGCGCGGTGTCGGCGCCGCACGCGACCCCGGGCGGCGTCGTCTGGCGGGCCGCGGACCGGGTCCGTGCAGGCCTGCGTGAGGCGTGCGCGGGGCTGTCGCCGGACCCGCGCGGGCTGCTGCCCGCCCTCGTCGTCGGCGACACCGCGCACCTGCCGCCCGACCTCGTCATCGACCTCCGGACGGCGGGGCTGACGCACGTGACGGCGGTCAGCGGCGCGAACGTCGCCATCGTCGCGGCCGCCGTCGTGTGGCTCGTCTCCGCCGTCGGGGCCGGTCGCACCTCCCGGGTCTGGCTCGCGCTGCTCGCCGTCGCGGGGTTCGTCGTCCTCGCCCGGCCGCAGCCGAGCGTGCTGCGGGCCGCGGTCATGGGCGGGGTCGCGCTGCTCGGGCTGCTCCGGGGTCGCCGGCCGCGCGGGGTCCCACTGCTCTGCGGGGCCGTGGTCCTGCTGCTCGTCGGGTCGCCGCGGCTGTCCCGCAGTCCCGGGTTCGCGCTGTCCGTGACGGCGACCGCGGCCCTCGTGCTCCTCGCCCCGGCATGGGCCGCGCGTCTGCAGCGGTGGATGCCGCGGCCGGTGGCGCTGGCGGTCGCGATCCCCGCGGCCGCGCAGGCGGCCTGCGGTCCGGTCGTCGTCCTCCTCAGCCCGACGGTGTCGACGACCGCCGTCCCGGCCAACCTCCTCGCCGCACCGGCGGTCGCCCCGGCGACGGTGCTCGGCGTGGTCGCGGCGCTCGTGTCGCTCGGGTGGCCCGGCGGCGCCGCCGTGGTTGCCTGGGCCGGCGGTCTCGCGACGAGCTGGATCGCGGCGGTCGCTCACCGGGCCGCCGCAGTCCCCGGGGCCGCGCTGCCGTGGCCGTCCGGCTGGCCCGGGGCGCTGCTCCTGGCCGCGCTCACGACGGCCGCCGTCGTCGCGACGCTCCGGGTCGCGCCCGTCGAGGTCGCGCCCGTCGAGGTCGCGCCCATGGAGGTCGAGGCTGTCGAGGTCGAGGCTGAGGTCGAGGCGGTCGGGCCGGTGCCGCCGTCGGACCTCCCGCCCTGGACCGCCGCTACCGGTGGGCCGGGTCCGGCCGGTCCGTGCCGGCCGACGTCGGCGCGAGCGGACGCCGGGCAGGTCGCAGCCTCGATGGTTCTGGTCGTCGCCGCGGTCGTCGCCGCAGTCGTCGCGGCGCTCGCGCTCGGCTGGCTCCTCGGGCCGCGGCTCGCGCCGAGGTTCGGTCTCGGCGGCGGGGGAGCGGCCGGTCCGTGGGCGGTCGCGATGTGCGACGTCGGGCAGGGCGACATGCTCGTGGCCCGCAGCGGCGAGCACCGCGCGGTCCTCGTCGACGTCGGCCCGGACCCCGCTCTCGCCGACCGCTGCCTGCGCCGGCTCGGTATCCGGCACGTCGACCTGCTCGTGCTCACCCACTTCCACGCCGACCACGTCGACGGACTGCCCGGCGTCCTCCGGCACGGCCGCACGATAAGGGCGGCGCTCGTGAGCCGGCTCCCCGAGCCGGAGCAGAACGTCGTGAGCGTCCGGCGGTGGCTGGCCGACGCCGGGACGCCGCAGGCGGAGGGCCGGGCCGCGCTCGCCGGCGCGGTCGGCGCCGACGGCTGGCGGGTCGGCTGGCACGTCCTGCGCGCCGATCTCCCCGCGGTCTCGGCGGGCGGGTCCGGCGACCCCGACGGCGCCGTCGTCAACGAGTCCAGCCTCGCGACCGAGCTCGTCGTGACCGGCCCGGGCGGCAGCGTCCGCGTGTTGGGCCTCGGCGACCTCGAGGCCCTCGGCCAGGCGACCCTCCTCGCCGACCTCGAGTCCGGCCGCACCCCGCTCGGTGGCCCGGTCGACGTCGTCAAGGTGGCCCACCACGGTTCCGCGACCCAGGACCCCGAGCTTTACGCCTGGGTCCACGCCCCGGTCGCGCTGATCGGCGTCGGCCGCGACAACGACTACGGCCACCCCGCCCCGCGCACCGTCCGGCTGCTCGGAGACGTCGGCGCCCGGATCGAACGGACCGACGTCGAGGGCGCCGTTCTCCTGCTCCCGCTACCCACCGATGCCGCCGTACGCTGACCGTCGCCGACCGTGATCGATCCAGCCGGTCGGTCGGGATGGTCGGCGTCGCCTGGCGGAGGTGCGACATGGAGGACATGGCCTACCGGACCGCCACCGAGCTGGTCGTGGCGATGTCGACGGGAGAGCTCTCGGCGCGCGAGGTGCTCGAGCACCATCTGGACCGCATCGAGCGGCTCAACCCGACGATCAACGCCGTGGTCACCATGGACGTCGACGCCGCTCGGCAGGCGGCTGATGCCGCCGACCGGGCGCAGGCAGCGGGTGATCCGCTGGGGCCGTTGCACGGCCTGCCGATGACCGTCAAGGACTGCATCGAGGTCGCCGGGATGACGGCGACGGCGGGCGCCCCTGAGCTCGCGGACTACGTGCCCGCGGCGGACGCCCTCGCCGTCGGCCGGCTGCGGGCGGCCGGAGCGATCATCGTCGGGAAGACGAACCTTCCCGCGTGGGCGGGTGACTGCCAGACGTACAACGACGTGTTCGGGACGACGAACAACCCCTGGGACCTGGCGCGGACACCCGGGGGATCGTCCGGCGGTGCGGCCGCGGCGATCGCCGCCGGGCTGTCCTCCCTCGAGCTCGGCAGCGACTTGGGCGGCTCGATCCGGATCCCTGCCCACTTCTGCGGGGTGTACGGCATGAAGCCGAGCTACGGGATCGTGCCCCTCCACGGGCACATCCCGCCGCCGCCAGGGACTCTCGCCGAGATCGACGTCGCCTCGCTCGGGCCGCTCGCCCGCAGCGCCGACGACCTCGAGATGGTGCTCGACGTGATCGCCGGCCCGGACGCCGTCCGCGCCGTCGCGTGGTCGTTGCGGCTGCCGCCCCCGCGCGCGGCGTCGCTCGACGGGTACCGGCTCGCGGCGTGGCTCGACGACCCCGCCGGAGCGATCGAGACGGAGTCGTACCGGATGCTCGAGGAGGCCGTCGAGCGGCTGCGGGCCGTCGGGGTTCGGGTGGACCGGATCAGCACCGGACCGGACGCGCAGGGCTCCCCGGCCGGGTCGCTGCCACCCGGCCTCACCGAGGGTCTGGACGTCGCCCAGCGCCTGATCCAGGCCGCCGTCGCCCACGCGCTCCCCGACGGCGAGTACGACCGTCTGCGGGAGCGGGCGCTGGCGTCGTCGCCGGAGGACCGATCCGGCCCCGTGCGCTGGGCGCGCAACGTGACGGCGAGCGCGCGAACCGTCAATCTCGTCTCCGAGCAGCGTGCCCGGCTCAGGGGCCGATGGGCCCACGTGTTCCGGCGCTACGACGCGATCCTGTGCCCGGTGACCCCGACGCCCGCATTCCCGCACGACCACGAGCCCGACGTCGACGCGCGAACCGTCGTCGTCGACGGCGAGCGTCGCTCCTACGGGGACCAGTTCGCGTGGCTCCAGGCGATCGGCGTGGTCTACCTCCCGGTGGTCACGGCTCCGCTGGGACGCACGGCGGCGGGACTCCCGGTGGGCGTGCAGGTCGTGGGCCCGTACCTGGAGGACCGCACCCCGGTCGACGTCGCCCGCCGGATGGCGTCCGTGGTCGGCGGGTTCATGCCCCCGCCGGGGTTCTGACCGCCCACCCATCGCCCAAGATCTCGGCCGGGCAGCCGTTCTCCCCCATCTGCCGGGGGAGAACGGCTGCCCGACGTCGATCGACGAATGGTCGGATCGAGCCTTCCACAGGTCGGCTCGTCGCCCACCGTCCGGGTCGGCGACGCCGGAACGCGCCTACGCTCGGACCCGTGACATCCCTGCCTGCCGCACGGCCGCCGGAACAGCGCGCCGCTGCTCCCGGGGCACCCGCCGCGAGCGACCAGCTCGACGCGCTCACCGAGCTCGTCCGCGAGGTGTCGAGCCAGCGCAACGTCGGCGACACCCTGGACGTCGCCCTGCGGCAGTGCCTGTCGCTCACGGCGTCCGAGTTCGGGTTCGTCGGGCTCGTCCGGCCGCCCGAGCACGAGCAGGGCGTGGGCGAGCTGGAGATCGTCGCGATCCACGGCTTCCACCCGGCGCCGCACTTCTTCGCCGAGCACCGGGTCATCCCGCTGCGGCCGAACATCTTCAACACGGTCGTGCTGGAGAACAGACCCGTCCGGTCCGACGACGCCGCGACCGACCCGCACCGGGTCGGGCAGCCGCGCGGGCACCCGCCGGTCGGGGCGTTCCTCGGGGTTCCGCTGCGGCTCGACGGCGCTCCGATCGGCATGATCGGCCTGGCGAACCGCGCGGTGCCCTACGAGGACGCGCACGAGCGGCTCGTGCTGACCTACGCCTCGCTCATCTCGGTGCTCGTCCACAACGCGCAGCTCTACGAGCAGCTCCAGCAGACGAACACGTGGCTGGAACGGCTCGTGGGGGACCGGACCCGCGAGCTCGCCCAGGCCCGGGACGCGCTCGCCGAGAAGGCCGCGCGGCTCCAGGCGGTGCTCGTGGACACCGTCGACACCCAGGAGACCGAGCGCCGGCGGATCGCCGCCGACATCCACGACGGGATCAACCAGCTGCTCATCGGCGCGATGCTCGAGCTCACGAGCAGCCAGCACCGAGTCGAGGCCGGGCAGCCGGAGGCCGCCTCGGCGTCGCTGCAGTCGGCACGGGAGATCCTCGCCGACGTCGAGAGCGAGATCCGCCGGGTCGTCCACGACCTGCACCCACCCGTGCTCGTCGGGCTCGGCCTCACCGCGGGGATCCGCGAGCTCGCCGAGCGCTTCTCCGCCTTCAGCGGCGTCCGCTGCTCGGTCGAGGTGACCGGCCTCCCGGTCCGGCTCGGCGACCGCGCCGAGACGAGCCTGTACCGGCTCGTCCAGGAGGCGCTGAAGAACGTCGCGGTGCACGCCGACGCACCACACGCCGTCGTCCGGCTCGAGTTCGACGCGGACCTGGCGTGCCTGACCATCACCGTCACCGACGACGGCCGCGGGTTCGTCCCGGACGTCGAGCAGCCGGTCCTCCCGGACGGCCGGCACCACCTCGGGCTGGAGAGCATGCGGCGCCGGGTCGAGAGCCTCGCCGGCCGGTGGAGCGTCGAGTCCGTGCCCCACGGCGGAACGACCGTGAGGGCGTGCGTTCCGGTGCCGGTCGGCCCCGCTGGGTGAGCCGGGCGCTCCGCGGGAGGACGCGGGATGACGCATGGCGATGGCAGTGACGTCTTATCCGCTGTCGCCGCGAGGACTCCGGCTACGTGGCGCTCGCGCGCCACGTCCGGGTCGTCCCGGTGCTCGTCGGCGGTGCCTGATGCCGGACGTTGCCGAACTGCCGGAACTCATCGCGTCGCTGGCCAGGCGTCAGGCCGTCGTCCTCGCCCCGGAACGGTGTCAGCACGACGGGGCCGCGGACCGCGAGGTGGTCATCTCCCAGGCCTGATCGCGCGGTCGGGTGAAGCCCCCGGCCGTGCCGGGGCGAGGCGGGTGTTCGCGAGCTACGCTGCGCCGCATGGCGATGGCGCCTCGGGCTGTGTGATGACGACGATCCTCATCGTCGACGACCACCCGATCGTGCGTCAGGGGCTGCGCAGCCTGTTGTCGAACTACCCGGAGTTCGACGTCGTGGGTGAGGCCGCGAGCGTCGAGGAGGGCCTCTGCGGGTTCCGGGAGCATCGCCCCGACGTGAGCCTCGTCGACATCCGGCTCGGCAACGGTTCCGGGCTCGACCTGGTCGACGCGATCCTGGAGGAGGACCCCGGGGCCCGGGTCGTGGTCGTCAGCTCGTTCGACGACGACGAGTACGTGACCCGGTCGCTGCGGGCCGGCGCTCTCGGCTACGTGCTCAAGGTCGACTCGCCGTCCGTGCTCGTCACCGCGATCGAGACCGTCGCGTCCGGCCAGCGCGCCCTGAGCCCCCGCGTCACGACGCACCTCGTTGACCAGCTGATGGGTGAGACCTCTCCGGGACGTGACCTCGACCAGGTCGAGCTGCGGATGCTCGAGATGCTCAGTCGCGGGATGAGCAATGCCCGGATCGCCGAGGAGCTCTACATGAGCGACACGACGGTGAAGCGTCGGCTGCGCGTCGTGTTCGGCAAGCTCGGGGTGAGCAAGCGGGCCGAGGCCGTCGGCGCCGCCACCCGGCGCGGGCTGATCTGACCCGACCGGGGACGCAGGGGCCAGGCCTCGTCGTCAGTGAGGAGATCCTCACGAGACAGTCGTCGCACGGATGCATCACCTCGGCGCATCATGATGCATCTTCGTAGCATGGCCGTGTGAGGACGACGGTCAGCATCGACGACGACCTGCTCCAGCGCGCCCGGCTGCGTGCGCTCGAGGAGGGCACGACTCTCGGGAGCGTCCTGGAGGACGCAGCATGACTCGGCTCGGAGCTGGCTGACCGCGGCGCTCACGGCAGGTGAACCGGTGGGGATCAGCGAGCTGGTGTAGCCGGTGAGAGTCAGCGGACGAGGAGGCCGGAGTCCAGGACGCCGGGCTCCTCGACGAGCAGCGCCCGGGGCACGCGGGCCAGCGCCTCCGTACGGCTGCTGACGGCCAGGCGCGCGTAGACGTGCTCGAGGTGCTTGCGGACGGTGCCTTCGGACAGGCCCAGCTCGCGCGCGATCTGCCGGTTCGTCTTGCCCGTCGCGACCCGGCGCAGCAGCTGCACCTGTCGTGGGGTCAGCACCGGTGACGCGGTCCGGCGCTCGGCCTCGACCCGGTCGCGGATCCGCACCAGGTGCGGCCGCAGCAGCGTGAGCAGCAGCCGGTCGCGCTCGCTGAAGGGGACGTCCCCGACCTCGCGGGTCAGCAGCAGCCGGCGTTCACGGCCGCCGTCAGGCGGCAGGGTGACGAGCAGCTCGTGCCACAGGCCGGACCCGAGGACGTACTGCCCCATCAACAGATTCCGGTACTCGCGCTCGCTGTGGAAGTCCGTCCACGTCGTGACCCGCTCGTGGTCCCCGCTGCGCTCCGGATAGCAGCACGCGAGGCAGTCCCAGTAGGCGTCGAAGAACATCTCGATGTCCTCGGCGGTCTCCTCGGGCAGGTCGGCGAAGGCCAGGTCCTGGCTGGCGAGCACCGCGCGCCGACGGGTGTCCATGACGAAGAAGCTCAATGCCGCGCACGGGATGAGGTCGGCGAGGCCTTGCAGGACGGACGTCGGCAGCTCGCACCCGTCGTCCGAGAGTCCGTCGTGGACCTCCTGCGGTGACACGACGTCGAGCAGCCGGCGCAGGTCTTTCTCGGAGATCGTGCTGGGACCGGCCATGGGTGCTCCTGTCTCGGGCGGTCGCTCCAGCGTACGAGCGGCCGTCCACCCAAAGGATACGACGTTCCGCGTACGGCCGTGCACGGCGCCGCGGCAGTACGCGCTTCGTCGTATCGACCGCTCCGGGCCGGGGACGTGACGGTGGAGACCCACCGACCGCACATCGTCAAACGTCCGGAGGACACCATGAACCGCACCGTGATCCGCACCCTCAGCGGCGTGGCGCTCTGCCTCGTCTCGACAGTGACCCTCGCCGCTCCCGCTCTCGCGCGGCCCGAACCCTTCCCGAACGATCCGGCCGCCGGCCCGGCCCCGGTCGAGCCTGTCGCCGCCGCCGCGTCGGGGGTTCCGCTGCTCGCCGTGGCAATCGTGCTCGCGCTGGGCGTCGCGCTCGTCGCCCTCGTCACGGTCGCTACCGTCGCGCGCCGCCGCGGACGCTCCGCTCGGCCGCCCGTGACGGCGATCGCGTCGTCGGCGTGGTCCCGGTGACGCCGGCGAGCCAGCCGGGCACCGGCGCCCCGGCACGGCACCGCATCACCCGCGGTGAGGCGGAGTCGATCCTGCAGGCCTTCGGCAACGGCGGCCGAGCCGTGCTGCAACACTCGCGCGTCGCCGTCGGCGCACCGGCCGACCTCCTCGGCAGCCACGGGTCGATCCGGCCGTTCTCCGGATCGCCGTGGGACGGTGCCCGCCTCGACCCGGAGGACTGGCACACGATCGTCGTCGCGGACATCGAGGGCGGCGACGCGTCGTTCCGACACCAGGACGCCGTGGAGATCATCGACGGGCTGACCATCGAGTTCCGGCTGGACGGCGCCGAGCTCGCCACGACACGGACTCCGATCAAGCCGTTCGCCGACCCCGGTGTCTTCGGCCTCGAGGTGGCCTACTACGCCCAGCAAGGCCGGGTCATGGCGCCGTCCGACCTGGCGCCGGGAGAGCACACCCTTTCGGTCCGGATCACCGGACCCGCCGGCACCTTCGAGGACGGCATCGCCTTCGTCGTCGACGCCACGCCGGGCTGATCGGGACCGTCGCGCACTCCCCGGAGTTCGACGTCGTGGGTGAGGCCGCGAGCGTCGAGGAGGGCCTCTGCGGGTTCCGGGAGCATCGCCCCGACGTGAGCCTGGTCGACATCCGGCTCGGCAACGGTTCCGGGCTCGACCTGGTCGACGCGATCCTGGAGGAGGACCCCGGAGCCCGGGTCGTGGTCGTCAGCTCGTTCGACGACGACGAGTACGTGACCCGGTCGCTGCGGGCCGGCGCTCTCGGCTACGTGCTCAAGGTCGACTCGCCGTCGGTGCTCGTCACCGCGATCGAGACCGTCGCGTCCGGCCAGCGCGCCCTGAGCCCCCGCGTCACGACGCACCTCGTCGACCAGCTGATGGGTGAGACCTCTCCGGGACGTGACCTCGACCAGGTCGAGCTGCGGATGCTCGAGATGCTCAGCCGCGGGATGAGCAATGCCCGGATCGCCGAGGAGCTCTACATGAGCGACACGACGGTGAAGCGTCGGCTGCGCGTCGTGTTCGGCAAGACTCGGGGTGAGCAAGCGGGCCGAGGCCGTCGGCGCGACGACCCGGCGAGAACTCATCCAGCGCCGGCCATCGGTGCGCCCGGCGGAACCGGAGGCGACGACCTGATATGGGTGACAAGCGGCTCGCAAGCTCGTCGTCGCCGTCGCCGGCTGACGTCGTCCCCGAGCGTGGCGTGTCTTGACCGTTTCCACGTTCGCGAAACCTCGTGCCGTCTACCGTGTGGTCAGGGGCGACGCGATCTCGCGCGGGTAGGGGCCAGGCACGAGAAGGGTGCGGCCCGGGGCCGGGATCCTTGACCTCCATCAATGAGCCATGCATCCACTCGCCTGATGGGGCACGTCGGGGAAGCACCGTCGTGGCGGGCGACCGCGACCGGAGGACCGGCAATGAGAGTGCTACACATCCTCGCGACACCGAGGGACACGAAGTCCAACACGCTGTGCATTGCCGACGCCTTCCTCGAACAGCTGCGGGCGGAGCACGAGGACGTCGTGGTTGATGTGGTCGATCTGTACAACGAGGACCTTCCGGCCGTGGCCGGCACCAACATCGAGGTCAAGTACACGCTCATGGTTGGGCAGCCGATCGACAAGAACCACGAGGCGTCCTGGCGTGAGATCGAGCATCTCATCGAGCACTTCCTCAGCGCCGACGTGTACGTGGTCTCGACGCCGATGTGGAACCTGAGCATCCCGTACGCCCTCAAGTACTACATCGACTGCCTCGTCCAGCCTGGCTACGTGTTCCAGTACAACGAGCACGGCCACGCCGTCCCCCTGGTCCTGGGCAAGAAGATGGTCTGCATCACCTCTCGGGGTGGCGACTACGGGGACGAGAGCCCGTTGCACGCTTACGACTTCCAGGAGCCCTACCTCCGGGCGATCTTCGGCTTCATCGGTATCACCGATTTGACCTTCGTGAACGCCCAGCCGATGGACATCAGCCAGGCTTTGCGGGAGTCGGCCGTGACGGACGCCGTGGCCAGGGCACGCGCGGAGGCGCAGAGAATCGGCCGCGGTGGGAGACCGCTCGAAGCCCCCGCCGGAGAACCCCGCTGAGCTCAAGCCCCGCCCTGTGGAGCGCGCGCCCTGGAGGGCCAGTGAGCAGCCAGTGAGACCGCCGGGAGCATGAGTCGTCGTTCCAGATCATGAGCCGGCGACGAGCACCTCACCCTTGAAGTCCCGAACCCCGAGGTCAGCCGAAGGTGAACCGGGTCGCGTCCGTCGGGAAGCTGAACCACGCCAGCGCCCGTCGCGGGGTGAGCACCCGGAGGCCGCCGCCGTCCTCGCCGGCCCAGGCGTCGGCCTCGGGGCGGTAGCCGAGGTCGTGGTACTTGCCGTACGCCTCCGCGAGCCGCGCACCGAGCGGCTCCGCGGGGGCCCGGACGGGCGCCGACGCGCCGTCGACGATGACCGCCTCGGTGCCGCTCTCGAGGTGCAGCGAGCACGCGGGGTTCGTCGAGAGGTTCTTCGCGTGGACGGTCGTCGGGGCGCCGTCGTACCAGAACAGGCCGTCGAGCCAGACACCCCAGCGGGGGACGACGTGGGGTCGTCCGTCGGGCCGGACCGTGGCGAGCCAGTACGAGGTCGCCGCGACGAGGCGGGGCTCGACGTCCGCCCAGGTCAGCAGCCCGTCGGTGGTGGCCGGCAGGCCGTAGCCGTCCGGGAACAGCGGTCGATCACTCCGGGGAGCAGCAGCAGGTGCATCGGTCATGCGGTGCACGGTAGGCGACGGCACCGACAGCCACGACCGGCGACGGACGCCGATCGACGCCGCCGATCGGCCTTACACCTCACACACCGTGGTTACGTCGAGGAAGAAATGCTTCGCCAGGCATGTCCAAGGCACGTCCCGTCACGGTCTGCGCATTTCTGTGCGCCATTTCCCGGCCGGACGTCACGGTGCGCAGGAATTCCCGGCCCAGCACGTGCGGAACGGCCGGCGGGGAGAGCCCGCACCGGCCGTTCCGCGGACGACCGACGGAAGAACCGAGAACCGAGGATCAGCCCGTCAGGACCTTCACGGTTCCCGTCGCGCTCTTGTGGCCCGACGCGGCGACGATCGACCAGTGGCCCGTCGTGCTCAGCGTGAACGACCCGGTGAACTTGCCCGAGGCGTCCGTCGTCCCGGCGACGACGACCTTCGTCTTGCCACGCACCGCCGTGAGCGTGATCGGCGCGTTCGCGGGGAAGCCCGACGCGGTCGCCGAGAACGGCTCGCCGACGTACGCGTTCTTCGGCACCCCGACGCCGCGACCGCGGACGACGAGGACCGTCGTCGCCTTCTCGTAGTTGGTGTCCGAGAGGACGACCGCGCGGACCCGGAGGGTCTTGATGTCGTCCGGGTCCTTGAGCCTGAGGGTGAACGTCACGGTGAGCGTGCCGTCCGGGCCGAGGTAGCCGGTCGTCTCGCCGACCTTCTTGCCGCCCTTGCGCAGGTACACCGCGACCCGCACCCGGGCGCCGGGCAGCCCCTGCGACACGGTCGCCGTGAAGGTCATCGGCTTGACGGACGTCGGGTCGCTCGCCGTCACGGTGAGGTGCTTGCCGGGCGGGTACGCGCTGGCCGGCGCGAGGAACGCGCCGACCCCGATGACGGCCGCGGAACCCGTCGCGACCAGTGCTGCGGTGACTTTCTTGTTCATGACCCCCACCTTAGTGACGTGAATTGGGAGAAACGCCGGGTCCGGCTCCTCCGAACAGCTGTGTCTTCATTTCCGCGGTGACGCCCGCGTGACGTCCCAATGACGTCCCGCGTGTTTCTCCGGCGTGTCGCCGACACGACCGGCGGATCCTCCGGGCGTCCCCCTCGACGTCAGGAGCACGGGCTGAGCTTCCCGACCCTCGTGCGCACCGGGGTGACCATGGGCTGGGCGAGGAGGGTCGCCGTCGGGGTGTCCTGGCTCGTCGTCGGCTGGACGACCGTGAGCTCCACGGTGCGTCTGCCGCCCGGCGCGAGCGGGACGGCGACCCGCCACACCGGGTGGTTCCGGTCCGTGCCCTGGGCGAGGAGCTCGGCGTCCTTGCCGTCGACGAGCACGCCCGGGGCGCTGGAACCGACCGGACCGTAGATGTCGAGGAGCACGCGCGTCTCGGGCGTCGCGTGCCGTCCGGACGTCGCCAGGTCGCCGGTCGCGGTGACGTACGCCGGCAGCCCGGTGCCGGGTGCCGTGCTCGCGAGCTGCACCGTGACCGAGCCGATCCGGACGCCGTTCGTGCACGTGCCCGGGTCGTAGGCGACCGACGTCGACAGGTACGCGTCGAGCTTGTTGCCGCCGCCGTTGTTCACGACCGCCATCGCGAAGGGGCCGGGCCGGTCGGGGACGGCCCCGCCGAGTCCCGTCGTCTCGATGAGCCGTTGCTCGTCGGGGTCCGCCGACCAGACGAGCAGCCGGCGCTCGGAGACCGGGTCGCGGAGCGACCGCGCGAGCGCCGTCGGCGAGACCTTGCCCTCGGCGACCCGCTGGAAGACGGCGGCGACGAGCTCGCCGGTGACCCGGTCGACGTCCACGTAGCTCGGGAACCGCTCGTAGATGCCGCGGGAGAGGAACTCGGCGGCGTTCTCCGGGGTGACGGTCACCCCGCTGACGGTGAGCGGTCCGGTGGCGCGCAGCATGCCGGTCACCACGTCCTGGTCGACGGCGATGACCCCGTCGATGTGCGGCCGCCCCTGCGCCGCCCAGCCGGCGGCGACGAGCCGGCCGGTCCACGGGAAGTGCGGGCTGAGGTTGAGTCCGGCCCACTCCTGGAGGTCGGCTCCCCAGAGGTCCTGGAGGTCTCTCGGGCACGGTCGTCAGCGGGATCTTCGCACCGGTCGCAGGTCGTAGCGCGAGCTGACCGACGTCAGGTCGATCTCGCCGTCCTTCGCGCCGATGACCGCGTACGAGCCGAACAGCCCGCCCGTGCCGCGCGCCTCGGCGTCCTGCTGCAGGAGCACGACGTACGTCCGCGGGCCGTCGCCGCCGAGCAGCGTCGTGAGCACCCTGAGCGACGGCTCGGCGCTGCGGACCGGACCCCGCGCGGTGGCGAGCATCGAGCGCGCCTGCTCCACGCCGTCCGCGATCTGCGGGACGACCCCGTCGGTCGGGACACCGTCCAGCGTCGAGGCCCCGTCGTCGACGGCGGCCGCGAGCCCCGGCATCGCCGCCGTGACCTGTCGCAGGGCGGCGAGGTCGACCCGGGAGCTGTCGCCCTTCCCGGCGAGGGCGGGCAGCGCCGTCTCGAAGGGACGGGTCGCCTCCGTGAGCTCGGCCGCGACCGTCGTGAGCGCGCGTGCTGCCGCGACGTCGTCCCCGACGACGGGCAGCCGTGCGACGAGGCTCCACGCCGGGCCGCTCGTGAGGTCGCGCGCGTGCGCGGACCCGGTGCGCAGCCGGCCGAGCGTCACCGCCGCGCCCTCCGCGTCGCCCGCCGCGACCTGACGCTCGAACGTCCGCCCGTCGTCGACGAGCCGGGCGGCGACGGGCCGGAGTGAGAGCGCGCGCCACGCGACCCAGCCGACGGCGGCGACGACGGCGACGAGGGTCGTGAGCAGCACCGTGAGGAGCCAGAACCGCACGTAGTACTGCGGGTGGCGGATACGCCGGCTGAGCCGGTGCCACAGGTGATCGGCGGGGCGGAGCACGGGGCGATTGTTGCAGCACGCGACCGAACGTGTGCACGTTGTGACCGACTCCGCCGGTCGGATGTCGGTTCGACCGACGTGTCGGCTCCTCCGAACTGCCAGGATGACCGACGTGGCGGGGGTGCTCTTCGTATGCGCCGCGAACCGCGCCCGGTCGCCGTGGGCGGAGCTCATGACCCGTGCGCTGCTCGACACGGTGCCCGGCGGGGCGGACGTCGACGTCGCCAGTGCGGGCACGTGGACGCGCGGCGGCGAGCCGATGTGGGGGCCGGCGGCGGACGAGCTGCGCGCCCGCGGACTGGACCCGACCGCGTTCCGATCCCGGCTGCTCACCCCGGCGATCGCCACCGGCGCCGATCTCGTGCTCGCCGCCACCCGGGCGCTGCGGGACGACGTCGTCGCGGCCGTCCCCGCCGTCCTGCCACGGGCGTTCACCTGGCGGGAGCTCGCCCACCTCGTCGCGGCCGTGCCGCCGCAGTGGTCGCAGGAGCCGCTCACGGAGCGGGTGCCTCGGCTCGCCGAGCACGGACGGCGGGCCCGCGGCGCGGTGGCGGCACCTGCGGCGGCGGCACTCGACGTGGAGGACCCGGCCGGCCGGTCGCGCGACGTCGTGCGCCGGTGCGCGGACGAGACCCTGGACGCCGTCGCAGTGATCGTGACCGCCCTGGCGCGTCGGGCGGCCGCGCCGGCGTGAACGCGCCGGTGGGCTGCTGCGCGACCGGCCGCACCGGTGACCTCCGGCCTGCCGGCCCGGGCAACGACCGGTTCCGACCCGTCGTGACGTAGTGCTTGAGTAGTGTCAGCGCAGCGTGACGACACGCTGATGCTGCTTCTCGGACGGAAAGCGGGGCGCACTGATGGCACCGCGACGGAGGACCCGACGGACGGCTCCGCCGGTCAGGACGTCTCTCGTGACGGGCGGGGTCGTCGTGGCCGGCGCGACGGCGTTGGCGCTCACCCTCGCAGGACCCAAGGCGCCACCGCCGTACCGGTCGCCCGTCGACGTCGGCCCGGCCGTCAACACGACGGCGGACACCACGACTGCCGCGGCGCCGGCGGCCGGCGGTGATGCCGCGGGCGCGGGGGAGACGACGGCTCCGGAGAGCCGCGGGTCGGTCGCCGTCGTGCTCGGCGACGGCCTGTCGGCCCGGCCGAATGCCCGGACGTCGTTCGCCTGCACCGCGGTCGTCCGTCGCGGCTGGTCGTGCCGCAACTACGCGAAGGCCGGGAGCGGCTACGCGGCGGGCGGCTCGGGCGGCACGTACGCCGCGCAGCTCGCCAAGGCGTCCTCGCTCGACACCGTCGGCCTCGTCGTCGTCACCGGCGGCGGCGTCGACCGGTCGCCGGCCGCCGGCACGGCCGCCCGCACCCTCGTGGCCCGCGCGGTCTTCGAGTTCCCCGGCGCGACCGTCGTCGTCGTCCCACCGTTCGGCGACGCGGACACCGCGTCGGCGACGGCGATCCGGAAGGCACTCCAGGCGTCCGCGGACGGCGACGAGGTGCGCTTCGTCGACCCCGCAGGCTGGTTCCGCGACGTCCCGAAAGTCATCGCGGCCGACGGCGCATCCCTGACGACGCAGGCGAGAACTGTTGCGGCGCAAAGGCTCGCGAGTGCCCTGCCGACAGCGACCGGTTAGCACTTCCCGGTTCCACGTTCGCGAGGGTGGGTTGCTTGGCAGGAGACCTGCTCCTGATCGTGAGCGCGTGCCGACCCGACGGAGCGGGGTGGGCGGTCCGGCCGGCGCCGCTCACATCGCGACGTCACCGCTTCGCGAAGGCGAGAGACCTGCGGTCGAGCCAGCGGGGCGATGCTGCGCGATAGGCCTCGTACGCGGCTGCCCTTGATCGCGCCTGCCAGGGCCCGCAGAGGGCTCCAAGCACTCATGGGCTGCCCGTGGCCGTTACCCCGAACGCGGCGAATGGGCCCGACAGAATTGGCGCACGGCGTCGTTGACTCGCTCGGGTCGCTCGAGATTGCTCATGTGGCCGGCGCCCTCGATCACGACGAGATTCGTGTCCGCGATCGCCTCCTCGAACTGGTGGGCGACGGTGAGCGGCGAGCGCGCATCCAACTGTCCCCAGATCAGCAGCGTGGGGACGGATACATGACGCAGCAGGTCGCTCAGGTCGGTCTCGGCCATGATGCCCAGCTCGCGCCCGAGGGTGGCGGGGCGGACGTCGGCAGCGATGGCGGCGAGCAGTGGCACGAACTCCACCGGCGGATCGCCAGCGAAGAGTCCGGGAAGCGTGGGGTCGAAGTCCTCATGCGGCGCGGCGAGTATCTGGCGAGCTCCGGCAACCCGCGCTTCGACCTCGTCCGCCGGCAGCGATCCCTTCCAGCCGGCATAGGTGTCGATCATGATCAGGGTCGCAACGAGCGTCGGATGGCGACGGTAGAGCTCGAGCGCCACGGTGCCACCCCAGGACAGGCCGGCGATGTGCGCGGGCCCGAGCCCGAGCGTTCCGATCAGGGCTGCGAGCCCGTCCGCGAAGCCCGCCAATCCGAAGCCCTCCGGCAGGTCGGAAGACCGGCCAGCCCCTGGCTCGTCCCATGCCACGACAGTGAACTCGTCGGCCAGACAGGCAAGTTGCGGTTGCCAGATGCGGCTGTCCTCGGCCGCACCGTGGACAAAGACCAGGGGCGGCCCCGCACCGACCCGCTCGTAGGCGATCTCGACGCCGTCCGCCTCGATGAACTCCACCATTGAAAGTTACTCGGGTCTCGGGTCGAGCCCAAGGGACGTACCATAAGGCCGTGCAGTCGGCGAATTACTTGAGGACCACGTGCTAGCGCACATCAGCGGTCTCTTCCGGGCCGTCGTCCGACGGTTCCAGCCCGCCCGAGGTATCGCGACGGGCGGATACCGGCGGACCTGGAGACGGCCCGGGCCGCCGGGGTCCCGTGGCTACGGCGGCAACTGCAGTCGCGACGAGTCGACCTGAACCACTCGAGCAGCCGCAGGTCCTACATCAGGTTCCCTTCCTGGGAGGATGTTCCTCCGCCAACCGTCAGCGCGTCGCGGCATGGACGTCCCGGCCGTTCTTCGCGCCGGGCTGCGCCCGAGGCCGGACGGAGGTGGTCGAGGAGTGTCAGCCGTCCCGGCGGCCGAGCTGCCGGAGGCGTTCCGACAGGTCCACCATCGGCTCGTCGTGGGGCGACGACGGGTGTGGCAGCATGCTTTGGCCGTTGACGTGCCCGTTGACGTGCTGGTCGAGGTGCCCGGTGTCGTGCGCGGCGTAGCCGTCCGGCAGCTGGACGATGGGCTCGTGCGGAGCGGGCGGGAACGCCGGTTGGGGCGCGGCGGGGACCGCGGGCGCGTGCGCCCCCCGACGGCGGCGTCCGGCCTTCCCGGTCCGGTCGGACGGCTCGATCGCGATCGGGCCGGTGACGTGCGGACCGACGGCGTCCGCGGCGTCCTTGGTCGGGGCGCCCCGGCCGTAGGTGTTGTAGCTGTAGTAGCCCGCGGCGCTCTTCGGCACCCGGTTGACGAGGACGCCGAGCAGGGGAGCGCCGGCGGTGCGGAGGGTGTCGGCCGCCGAGGCGAGCTGGTCGACCCGGGTCTTCGTGACCCGGACGACGACGAGGGCGCCGGCGGTGATCCGGGAGAGGATCGTCGCGTCCGTGACGGGGAGCAGCGGCGGGGAGTCCACGATGACCATGTAGCCCTGGGCGACGAGGCCGTCGACGATCTCGACCATCCGGTGGCTGCCGATGAGCTCGCTCGGGTTCGGCGGCACCGGGCCGCTCGCGAGCACCCAGAGGTCGAGGTCGTCGCGCCAGCGCTGGACCGCCTCGGCGGGCGGGACGTCGCCGAGGAGCACCGACGTCAGGCCGACGCCCGAGGGCAGGAGGAACATGTCGGCGATCGACGGGCGGCGCAGGTCGGCGTCGATGAGGACGACCTTCTCGCCGCTCTGCGCCATGGCGATCGCGAGGTTCGCCGACGTCGTGCTCTTCCCCTCGCCGGGCCAGCTGCTCGTGACGACGAGGCTGCGGACCTCGGCGTCGACGGACAGGAAGCGGATGTTCGTCCGGAGCTGGCGGAACGCCTCGGCCCGCGGGGAGAACGCGTCGTGGACGATGAGCGGGGAGTCCTTGACCGACGGGTCGTCGACGATCGCCGAGAGCACGGGCGCGCCCACGATCTGGCCGGCGTCGTGGCGCGTGCCGATGGTCTGGTCGAGCGTGTCCCGCAGCACGGCGGCGCCGACGCCGAGCCCGAGGCCGACGAGGAGCCCGAGCGCGAGGTCGAGCGTCGTGCGCGGGGAGTCCGGGACGGACGGCGTGACCGCGGGCTTGGTCACCGTGATCTTGACCGGTGACGGGGTCCCGGCCGAGGCGACCTCGAGCGTGCCCACGTAGTCGGTGAACCGCCGCGCCACCGCGTTCGCCGTGTCCCGGGCCCGGTTCGGGACGGTGTCCGTGACCGTGACGTCGAGGAGCACGGTGTCGAGCGGGCTGGACGCGGTGACCCGGTCGGCGAGGTCCTGAGGCGTCTCGTCCAGCCCGAGGCCGTCGATGACGGGTTGGAGGACGTCCGGCGAGGCGATGACGGCCGCGTAGGACTTGACCCGCTGCTGGGTGAACGTGCTGCCCTGGCTCAGGGTGCTGATGTCGGTGTCCCGGGCGCTCGTCGTGACGAACATCTGCGCGGAGGCGCTGTAGACGGGCGTCTGCGACCACGCGTACAGCGCCGCACCGAGCGCGCCGAGCACGGTGACCGCCGCGATGAGCAGCCACTGCGCGCGGAGGATGCGCAGGTACTGGGCCAACGTCATGGTGAGGTCCTCCGGGGCGAGGAGCGCGGGCGCCCGTCCGGTCGGTCGAGGTCAGGCGCCGTCACCCGTGTCGTGGCGTGCCATCGATCTCGGCCACGCTACCGCTCGGAGTCGACCGATGACGCGCAGTTGCCAGCCTTCGGGAGCCGGCTCAGAGCCGGGCGGCGGCGTGATGGTCGACGAACCACCGGTACGTGCTCTCGACGCCCTCGCGGAGCCCGGTTCGCGCCGTCCAGCCGAGGTCGGCGAGCCGGGACACGTCGAGCAGCTTGCGCGGCGTGCCGTCGGGCATCGTCGCGTCGAAGACGAGCCGGCCCTCCCAGCCGACGACGTCGGCGACCGTCTCGGCGAGCTCGCGGATCGTCACGTCGGTGCCGGTGCCGACGTTGATGGTCTCGGGCTCGTCGTAGTGCTCGAGGAGGAAGAGGACGGCGTCGGCGAGGTCGTCGACGTGGAGGAACTCCCGGCGCGGCGTGCCGGTGCCCCAGATCGTCACCTCGGGCGTGCCGGACGCCTTCGCCTCGTGGACGCGGCGGATGAGCGCCGGCAGCACGTGGGAGCCGAGCGGGTCGAAGTTGTCGCCGGGCCCGTAGAGGTTCGTCGGCATGGCGCTGATGTACGGCAGGCCGTACTGCCGGCGGATCGCCTGCACCTGGAGGATCCCGGCGATCTTCGCGATGGCGTACGCGTCGTTCGTCGGCTCGAGCGCGCCGGTGAGCAGGGCGCTCTCGCGGATCGGCTGCTCGGCGAGCTTGGGGTAGATGCACGACGAGCCGAGGAAGAGCACCCGGTGCACCCCGTGCTCGACGGCCGCGTCGAGGAGGTTGACCTGGATCCGCAGGTTGTCGGAGAGGAACTGCGCCGGGAACGTCGAGTTCGCGAGGATGCCGCCGACCCTTGCGGCCGCGATGACCATCGTGTCCGGGCGGTGCGTGCCGACGAAGGCGGACGTCGCGTCCCGGTCCCGGAGGTCGACCTCGGCGGACGACGCCCCGACGAGGTCGTCGTGCCCCCGTGCCTCGAGCGCTCGCCAGACCGCGGACCCGACGAGCCCGCGGTGCCCCGCGACGTACACCCTGCCGAACCCCGACATGACCCACCCTCATCTGCGTGTTCGCGCGTTCACAGTACGTAGCGTCACGGTCGAGGCTACGGTAGCGACCGCGCGGACCGAGGGTGTTCTCGCGGTTTCGGTGCGTAACGACGACGCATGTCAGGACGAAGAGCTGCGGCGCTGGCGGGGACTTGCCGCCGCCGATGGGGGCTGCCATGAAGAAGGCGCTGATCACCGGGATCACCGGTCAGGACGGCTCGTACCTGGCGGAGCTGCTGCTGGAGAAGGGCTACGAGGTCCACGGGCTCATCCGCCGCGCGTCGACGTTCAACACGGGCCGGATCGACCACCTGTACCAGGACCCGCACGACCCGGACGCCCGGCTGTTCCTGCACTACGGCGACCTCACCGACGGCTCGCGCCTGGTGACCCTGCTCGAGACGGTCGCAGCCCGACGAGGTGTACAACCTCGCGGCGCAGTGCCACGTGCGGGTCTCGTTCGACGAGCCCGAGTTCACCGGCCGACACGACCGGGCATGGGCACGACCCGGCTGCTCGAGGCGATCCGCATGGTCGGCCTCGACTGCCGCTTCTACCAGGCGTCGCAGCTCGGAGATGTTCGGCGCCACGCCCGCCGCCGCAGAACGAGGACACGCCGTTCTACCCGCGCAGCCCCGTACGGCGCCGCCAAGGTCTACTCGTACTGGATGACCCGCAACTACCGCGAGGCCTACGGCATGTTCGCGGTGCAACGGCATCCTCTTCAACCACGAGTCCCCGCGCCGCGGCGAGACCTTCGTGACCCGCAAGATCACGCATGGCGCGGTCGCGAGCATCGCCGCCGGCAAGCAGGACGACCTCTACATGGGCAACCTCGACGCGGTCCGCGACTGGGGCTACGCCAAGGAGTACGTCGAGGCGCATGTGGCGGATGCTCCAGGCCGACGAGCCCGAGCGACTACGTCGTCGCCACCGGCACCGGCGTACACGGTGCGCGACTTCCTGCAGTTCGCCTTCGAGCACGTCGGGCCTCGACTGGGAGAAGTACGTCAGGTTCGACGAGCGCTACCTGCGCCCCACCGAGGTCGACGCCCTGATCGGCGACCCCTCGTCGCCGAGGCGAGACTGGCGTGGAAGCCGCAGACGCTGACGCCCGATCTCGCCCGCCTCATGGTGGACGCCGACCTAACGGCTGATGTGGCGGTTCTCCCTTCCATCGAAGGTAGCCCTGCGTCGAGCACTTGAAGAGTCAGAAGACGTTCTTGTCCAGTGGTTCGAGACTGCAGCCGTGGTCCAAGTAGTCATGAGCAAGGCTCGGCAACGGCGCGCCCGACAAGCGAGATAAGGCATGAGCTCTGCAAATGTAGACCATGCGCCCTGGAGGGTGCGCGAAAGCGATACGCTATTGCTAGGGCGCGCGCGAGCCGAGAGAGGTCGCCGTGCCCGCGACCGCGATCGCCGCGCTCGCTGTGCGGCGGGCCTCGGTTGGAACCGCTTCCGCGTAGATCGAGCGGACGTCCTCGGCCAGCGCACGCAGCTCGTCCCGGGTGGGAGGGTCGGTCGCCAGGTGGCGCTCGGTGTGGCGCACGACGCCCGCCTGCGTCGAGACGTGGAAGCTCACCTCGCTGCCGCTCCCGACGACGAGCTCGGTCGAGCCGCCGCCGACGTCGATGACGAGCGTCGGCGTCGCGGCGCCGGGCCCGCTCGCTCGTCGCGCCGCGGAAGGTCAGCCGCGCCTCCTCGTCGCCGCCGATGACGCGCGCGTCGAGCCCGTCGCTCTGGGCGCGCACGCGCGCCAGGAAGTCCTCGCCGTTGGCGGCGTCGCGCACCGCGCTGGTGAGCACGGCGACGGTCCGCTCGGCGCCCTCCTCGTCGACGATCGCGTGGTACTCGCGCACGGTGGCGAGCACCCGCTCCATGGCGTCGTCGCTCGAGCATGCCGGTCTGCCCGACGCGGTCGCCGAGTCGCGTGACCCTCGTACGGCGCTCGTCGCTCGGTCAGCGCTGCCGTCGTCTGCGACGTCGGCGACGAGCAGGCGCGTGGAGTTCGTGCCGATGTCGACGACGGCGACGCGCATGCTCGCGCGCTACGGGGTGGGCACGGGGTAGGGCATCGGCCGGCCGTCGAGCGCCGGCGAGGAGGTTGTCGACGGCGCGGTCGGCCATGGCGGCGCGTGCGGTCGTGGTGGCCGAGCCGATGTGGGGGACGACGAGCAGGTTCGGCGTCTCGTAGCAGCGGATGGTCGGGCGGGAGCGGCTCGGGGTCGGTGACGTCGAGCGCCGGCGCCGGCGAGGCGGCCCTCGCCCAGCGCGCGCGGCCAGCGCGTCCTGGTCGACGATCGGGCCGCGGGCGGTGTTGACGAGGATGGCCGTCGGCTTCATGCGCGCGAGCGCGTCGGCGTCGATGAGGTGGTGGGTCTCGGGCGTGAGCGGCGCGTGGATCGAGACGAAGTCCGCGCGCTCGAGCGCGGAATGCAGGTCGTCGCCGAGGTCGACCATGGAGCACCTCCATCTCGAACCCCGACGGCGCGCTTGGCCACGGCCTGGCCGATGCGCCCGGCGCCGACGACGGCGAGCGTCGCGCCGTGGACGTCGGCGCCGATCCAGCCCTGCGGCTCCCACGTGCGCCACTGGCCGTCGCGGGCGTCCTGCGCCGGCCTCGACGATCCGGCGGGCGACGGCGAGCATGAGCGCCCACGCGAGGTCGGCGGTCGCGTCGGTGAGCACGTCGGGCGTGTTGCCGACCAGGATGTCGCGAGCCGCCGTTGCCTCGACGTCGATGTTGTCGAAGCCGATCGCGTAGTTGGCCACGGCGCGCAGGTTGGGGGCGGCGTCCAGCAGCTCCGCGTCGACCTTGTCGACGAGCATCGACAGCAGTCCCTCGGCCTGCGCGACGCCCGCCAGCAGGTCCTCGCGCGGCGGCGGCACGTCGCCCGGCCAGACCTCGATGTCGTGCTCGGCGGCCAGCCGCTCGAGCGCGTTGCCGGGCAGTTGGCGGGTGACGAAGACGTGGGCCATGAGCCGGATTCTCGCCGCTCGCGCGCGCCCGCGCCCGTTGATCGGCCCCCAGCCGAGTTGCTATTGTGTAGCTCCGCGACGCGGGGTGGAGCAGTCTGGTAGCTCGTCGGGCTCATAACCCGAAGGTCGCGGGTTCGAATCCCGCCCCCGCTACTCACGAAGGCCCTGCAACGCGGGGCTTTCGTCGTTCTCAGGGCCTATCGCGCCGTACGCCCGTCTACCTACCGTCTACCAAACCCTCACTCGGGAGCCAGCCGGTCGGCCGCCGCGGTGTAGTGGCTCGCGTACCACCGCAGGCGCTCGCGCTCCTCGGCGGTCGGGTACGGACCGGCGGCACTCGCGATAGCGCTGGCGGTCGGCCCGGCTGAACACCCTCGCGGCGACATCCTGGCCCATGGGTGGGCCAAGTCTCGCCGCGCGCGGGGAGCCGCGCAAGCCGAGCGGCTACAGCCGCGCGCGCGGGTCGAGCTTGGCCCGCAGCACGTCGGCGACGAACATCGTCAGCGCGATGAGCAGGGACGCCTCGACGATCAGCGCCTGCACGTCGTCGAGTGAGATCGGGGGCTCCGTCGGCCCGCCTAAAGTGGCGTAGTTGCCCAGGCCCCCGAACTGGCCGATGTCGGCCACGCGGAAGAAGCCGGGCAGGTTGAACGCGCGCTCGATGACGATGACGTTGGTGACGAGCAGCGCGACGTTGACCGACACGAGTCCGATGACCGGTGACAGCGCGGCGCGCAAGGCGTGGCGGCGTAAGACGATCCGCTCGCGCAGGCCCTTGGCGCGCGCCGTGCGTACGAAGTCCTCGGTCACGACCTCGGCCAGCGAGGCGCGGGTCATCCGGTAGACCATCGCCGCCAGCGGCGCAGCCAGGACGAGCCACGGCACCCACAGCGATTGCAGCCAGCGCAGCGGGCTGTCGGCGAAGGGGACGTAGCCGCCGTACCAGGACAGGAACGGGATCTGGAGCAGGTAGCCCGACTGCGGGGCAAACAGCACGAGCACGATCGAGCCGAACCAGTACACGGGCATGCTCATCCCGATGGCGCTGCCCACGGCCAGCGCCCGGTCGGCGGCGCTGCGACGGCGCGCCCCGCCGACGAGGCCGGCCGCGAGACCGATGGCCACGCCGCAGACGAGTGAGCCGATGAGCAGCGCGATGTCGACGGGCATCGCGTCGAGCAGGACCTGACCGCGCGGCTCGTGGAACTTCGGGGCGTAGCCGAAGTCCAGGTGCAGGAACGTGTCCGACAGGTAGCCCGGCAACTGCGAGGCCTTGTCGGTGACCGGGACGCCCTCGCCCAGGGAGCCGAAGAGCACGTAGGTCAGCGAGGGCGTGACCAGCACGACGACCGCCACGGCGGCGACGCGCCGCGCGACGTACGCCGCGAACGATATCCCTGCGCCCGTCAGGGGCGCGACGCATATCCACCGACTTAACGATCGTGTAAGCGCGGCGCCTCATGTCGGCGGCGAGCGTGGCGCGCGGCCTCAGCCTCCCGCTCGGCGAGCAGGTCGGCGATCGTCAGTCGTGGCATCCGCCGTGGGACGGCCTAGCCGGCGACCGCGAGCTCCTGTTCGGCGCGCGCGGTGATCGCCTGCAGCGTGCGGATGGTCGTCTCGACGTCCTCGACGTCGAACTGGCTCAGCAGCCGCGTCCGCGGCTCGGCGATGTACTCGCGCAGGCTGCGATGGACGGCCTCTCCCGCGGTCGTCAGGTCGACCTGCGCGTCGCCGCAGATCAGCCCATCGGCCTCGAGCCGAGCGAGCAGCTCGCGCGTCGCGTCGGCGTCGAGGTTGGGCGAGCTCGCGAGGTCGTCGCTGAGCGCTTCGCGGTCGAGCGCGGGGCCGCGTGTGGCGATCAGCTGGAGGGCGTACCAGGTCTCGGGGGTGGTCCGGCGCTCGGCGAGGTGGCGGCGCAGAACGGCGGTGAGCGCGCGCTCGGCGAAGGCCAGGGTCTGGCCGAACTGGTTGAAGGAATCCGGTGATGCGGTCACGTCAAGCTCCGTTGGCATAGGATCGACAGGTGCCTGACCACTGTATCGAATAGTCAGGCACCTGTCTATCCCATGGAAGCCAACTTCCCCGCCCGCCCGCTGATCGGGCTCCTGCTGCGACTGCTCTCCCAGCACTACTCCCAGGACATCCACGCCGCGCTGCAGGAGGCGGGCTTCGGCGACATCCGGCCCACCCACGCGAACGTGTTCCCGTTCGTGCCGCCGGACGGGATCACCGTCTCGGAGCTCGCCGAGCTCGCGCGGGTGCGCAAGCAGACGATGGCCCAGGCGGTCGACCAGCTCGAACGCATGGGCTACGTCGAGCGCCGCGCGAACCCGCAGGACCGCCGCTCGCGGCTGGTCTTCCTGACCGAGCGGGGCGCGGCGGTCAAGCCGGTCACGCACGCGACCGCCGCGCGCGTCGAGGAGCGCTGGGCGCAGCTGTCGAGCCCGGAGGAGCTCGAGGCGCTGCGCGCCTCCCTGCTGCACCTGCTGACCGAGCTCAGGGCCCAGTAGGGCCGGGCGTGCGGAGCGCCGGCGACGCCAGCCACACGCGTATTTCGTCGGCGAGGGCGGCCGGTGCGTCGTAGTGGACGAGGTGTCCGGCGGCGTCGACGAGCTGGAGCGTGGCGGTCGGGATCAGCTCGCGCAGGCGCCGGCCGACGTCGGGGGAGATCCACGTGTCGTCGCGGCCCCACACGATCCGCACCGGGATGCCGATCTCGCCCAGGCGCGGCTGGATCTCGGCCAGGTAGCGCTCGTCGGTCTGCTCGATCTGGCGATAGAAGGCGGGCTGGCCGTCGGCGGTGATCCACGGCGCCACCAGCTCCTCCAGATCGCCGGGACGGAGCCCGCGGTGGCTCGCGGCCCGGATGTAGGCGGTCACGAGGGCTGCGTGGATGTACTGCGGCAGGCCGGCGAGCAGGCCGGGGTGCTCCTGCACGAACTTGAAGAACGGCGACCCGGTGGGCGGGATCGCGACGACGTCGACGAGCATCAGCGATCGGTAGCGGGCACCGTGGATCAGGTGCGCGCGCAGGGACACGGCGCCGCCGAGGTCGTGGGCGATCACGTGCGGCCGGTCGAGACCCCATTCGGCAAGGAGGTCGGCGAGCAGCTCACCCTGAACGCCGAGGTCGACGGCGTGCTCGGCGGCCTTCGACGACGCGCCGTAGCCGGGCATGTCCCAGACGTAGATCGTGTGGTCGTTGCCGAGCGCCTCCGCGTAGGGGCGCCAGATCGCCGACGAGAACGGCGTCCCGTGGCACAGCACCACGGGCGGACCGGAGCCCGTCCGCTGCCACGCGACCTCGCGACCGCGCCAGGCCAGGCGCTCGGCGAGACGCGCGCCAGTCACCCCTCGGCTCCCGCGATGCGGGTCATGCCGACAGTCTCGTCGAAGCACCCTCCGGGCGCAGATCGCTCTTGGCGGCATCGTCACGGTGTCCGCGGGCATGCGCGGGCTGGGACCTTCGCCCCTCGGCTCGACTGCGCCGGCAACGGCGGGATTGAGGGCCGGCCGGCGAGGGAAGGGACCGCGAGGTCTCGATGGCGGCATCGTTTCGAACATCCATGAGCAGGAGCGCGGGCATGCCGATCCCCATCGGGCTGGGGATCGTGGTCTCGATCCTGGCCCTGGTCGCGCTCTGGGTCTCGCCGCTCGCGGGGCTCGTGCTGGCCGGAGTCGTGATCGTCGGCGGCCTGGCGCTGCTCGCCACGGGCCGGCCCGCGGTGGGCGCCGTGGTCGCGCTGACGCCGTTCGCGGTCTTCCTCCTCGGGACCCAGGTGGTGGGCACGCTGTGGTTCAAGCCCTACCGGGTCCCGAGCGGGTCGATGGAGCCGACCATCGACATCGGCGATCGCATCCTCGCCGACCGCCACGACCGCTCGCCGCACATCGGGGACGTCGTGATCGTCCACCCGCCGGTCGGTGCGCTGCAGAGCCGCTGCGCCATCCCGCGCAGGGAGATCTCGAAGGCGCCGTGCGGCCGCGCGACGCCGGGCCTGTCGGACATCGTCTTCATCAAGCGTGTCGTCGCCGGGCCGGGCGACACGATCGCCTTCCGCGACGGCCTCGTGGTCCGCAATGGGCGCCCGGTCAGCGAGCCGTACGCTCGGCGCTGCACCGACGACATCTGCGAGCTGCCCCAGACCGTCACCGTGCCCAAGGGCGCCTGGTTCCTCGCCGGCGACTTCCGCGGCGAGTCCGACGACAGCCGCTTCTGGGGGCCGGTCCCGACCAAGGCGATCACCGGGGTCGTCAAGTACCGCTGCTGGCCGCTGAAGCGCGTCGGACGGCTCTGAGAAAGACCTGTGCGCGGACCGCCGCAGCGAGGTAGGCTCGCACGCCCCACCCCAACTGGAGGGCGACATGGCCGACGAGAGCCACGGCGACTTCGCCGCAGGCGAGAGGACCACCCCGCAAGGACCGGAACGCGACTTCGCCGAGGGCGAGGAGGAGACGGTGCCCGGCGCGCCGCGCGACTTCGCCGAGGGCGAGGAGGAGGACGAGCCTGGAGAGGAGCGCGACTTCGGCGAAGGCCAAGAGGACTCTTCGGACTGACGCGTCCGGGATCCGGTGCCGAGCGCGCGATGAGTTCCCGCGCGCGCGGGCGTTGCACGGAGCGTGGGACTCGAAGAGGGCATCGAGGTGCGGCGCGTGGCCGTCGCGCCCGGGGCTACGCGGGCCTATGACGAGGCCGACTGGCACGGGGCGCTCGTGGTCGTCGAGCGCGGCCGGATCGAGCTCGAGGGCCTGAGCGCAAGCCGCCTGAGCCTCGAGCGGGGCGCCGTGCTGTGGCTCGCTGGGCTGCCCCTGCGTGCGCTGCACAACCACGGCGTCGAGCCGACGGTGATGGTCACCTTCACACGTCGGCGATGAGTTTCGGGCGATCGGTCGGTCTTAGCTGCAACCACGACCGACTGAGGAGCCCGAGACCGTTGACCGCCGAGACCATGAACGACCGCAAGCGCTGGATCGCCCTCTACGTGCTGTGCGCCGGCGTGCTCATGATCGTCATCGACGCGACGATCGTGAACGTCGCCCTTCCTTCGATCCAGGACGACCTGGGCTTCTCCCAGAGCAACCTCGCCTGGGTCGTCAACGCCTACCTGATCGCGTTCGGCGGCCTGCTGCTGCTCGGCGGGGCGCGTGGGCGACCTCATCGGCCAGCCGGCGCATCTTCCTGATCGGCCTCGGCGTGTTCACCACCGCCTCGCTGCTGTGCGCGGTGTCCCAGAGTCAGGAACTGCTCATCGCCGCGCGCTTCGTCCAGGGCGTCGGCGGCGCGCTGACCTCGGCCGTGATCCTGGGCATGATCGTGACGATGTTCCCCGAGCCGCGCGAGCAGGCCAAGGCGATCGGGGTCTACGGCTTCGTGGCCTCCGCCGGCGGCTCGATCGGCCTGCTGGCCGGCGGCGCGCTGACCGAGGCGATCAACTGGCACTGGATCTTCTTCATCAACATTCCGGTGGGCATCGTGACCGCCTTCCTGGCCACGCGGCTGGTGGCCGACAACCCCGGGATCGGGCTCAAGGCGGGCGCCGACCTGCCGGGCGCCGTGCTGCTCACCGGCGGGCTGATGCTCGGCGTCTACACCATCCTCCAGGTCTCCGAGCAGGGCTGGGGCTCGACGCGCACGCTCGGCCTCGGGGCCGTCTCGATCGCGCTGGTGGCCGCCTTCGTCGCGCGCCAGGCCCGCATCGCCAACCCGCTGATGCCGCTGCGCCTCTTCCGCTCGCGCAACGTCGCGGGCGCGAACGTCGTCATCGCGCTGCTGGTGGTGGGGATGTTCGGGATGTTCTTCCTGGGCGCGCTGTACCTGCAGCGCATCCTGGGCTACGACCCGCTCGAGGTCGGCCTGGCCTTCCTGCCCTCCACGATCGTGATGGGCACGATGTCGCTCAAGCTCTCCGGGCCGCTCGCCATGCGCTACGGCCCGAAGGCGACGCTGCTGGTCAGCCTGGTGTCGATCGGCCTCGGCCTGCTGCTCTTCTCGCTGACGCCGGTCGACGCCACATACGTGACGCAGGTGATGCCCGCGACGATCCTGATCGGCATCGGGGCCGGCCTCGGCTTCCCGTCGCTGATGGGGCTCGCGATGCTCGGCGCCACCCGAGCGACTCCGGGCTGGCTTCCGGCCTCATCAACACGAGCGTGCAGGTCGGCGGCGCCATCGGCCTCGCCGTGCTGGCGACCCTGGCCAGCGAGCGCACCGACGTCCTGCGCGCCGGCGGCCACTCGGTGGACGCCGCGCTCAACGGCGGCTTTCACCTGGCCTACCTGATCGGTGCGGGGCTCGTGGCCGTCGCCATCGTGGCTGCCCTGAGCGTGCTGCGCTCGGGCAGCCCCGCGCGGCAACGCACGGTCGCGAGCGGCAGGCCGACCGTCGCCGCCCGGAGCCCGCGTACTCCGACGCCCGCTGAGTACGATCGTCGGGTGCCCGATCATCTGTACTTCACCGACTCCGACGAGGCCAACGCGCTGATCGCCTCCGATCCGATGGCGCTGCTGGTCGGCTTCGCGCTCGACCAGCAGGTCACGGTCCAGAAGGCGTTCTCCGGGCCGCTGCGTCCTGCGCGAGCGGCTCGGCGCGCTCGACGCCGACGACGCTGGCGCAGCGCCGACCTCGAGCCGGTGTTCCGCGAGCGCCCGGCCATCCACCGCTTCCCGGGCGCCATGGCCCAGCGCGTGCACGACCTCGCCGTGCACGTGCGCGACACCTACGACGGCGACGCCGCGCGCGTGTGGACCGACGCCGCCGACGGGCCGGCGCTGCGCGCCAACCTGCCGCCCTGCCCGGCTTCGGCGAGATGAAGGTCAAGGCGCTGGGCGCGGTGCTCGCCAAGCGCTTCGGCGTCGAGGCGGCCGCAGGACCTCGTGCCCGTGGCACCCGACGCTCGGCGACGTCGACTCCGCGCAGGCGCTGGCCGAGTACCAGGCCGCCAAGCGCGTCCACAAGGCGGAGTGGTCGAAGGCCAAGGCCGCCTCCTAGCGGGCCGGTGCGCGACGCCCATCAGGTCGTCCGGCCGAGCGCCTGCAGGTCGGTGGGGAGGATGGTCAGCTCCGGCACGTGCGCGCGATGCGGCAGCGAGACGACGAACAGGCAGGCGGCGGCGACGTCCTCGGGGTGGAGCATCTGCGCGCGCAGCTCGGCGGTCGGCGGCTCGGGGCGCTGGTCGAGGATCGCGGTGTCGACGAGGCCCGGCATGATCGAGGTGAAGCGCACACCGTGGCTGTCGTCGAAGGCCGCGCCGCGCGCGAAGGCGTGGACCGCGGCCTTGGAGGCCTGGTAGGCCGCGCCCGAGCGGTCGGGCCAGGCGCCCGAGACGCTGCCGATGAGCACGACGTCGCCGCGGGCTGCCCGCAGCGGCTCGAGCAGCGCGCTGATCAGGTTGAAGGTCCCCGTGAGGTTCAGGGCGATGAGGTCGTCGAAGGCCTCGGGCGTGAGCTGCTCGATCCGGCGCGCCTTGATGTTCGTCCCCGCGGCGGCCACGAGCGCGTGCAGCGGGCCCGCGGCCGCCAGGCGCCCGGCGAGATCTCCGACCGCCGCGCGATCGGTGACGTCGAGGCGGTGCGCGACGACGTCGCGTCCGGCGGCGGCCGCCTCGATGAGCTCCGGGCGCCGCGCAGCGCCATGCACGCGCGCGCCGGCATCGGCGAAGGCGAGCGCGGTGGCCAGGCCGATGCCGCTCGAGGCGCCGGTGACCAACGCGGTCCGCCCGTCCAGCGCACCCACGTTCAGGCGTCCCGTCCGGCGCCGGCGAGGAAGACCTTGACCGTCGCGGGCGGTGGTCCCTGCGCGAGGCGCGCGAATGCCTCAGGCCCGTCCTCGAGGGGCTGCACCGCCGGCAGCTCGCCGACCGACGCGCGGCCTTCGGCCAGCCACGCGAGCGCCTGCTCGAAGTCGGCCATGGTGTACGCGTAGGACCCGCGCAGCCCGAGCTGGCCGCGCACGATGCCGTGGAAGCCCAGCGTGGTGTCGTCGGCGGCAAGGCCGATGTACACCGCCAGCGCGCCGGGGCGCAGGAGCTCGAGCGCCATCGCCCGCGTCGCCTGCGCGCCCACGGCGTCCAGGACGAGGTCGGCGCCCAGCCCCTCGGTCGCGTCGCGCACGGCGCCCAGCGCCTCGTCGCGGTCGGCGAAGGCGTCGTGCGCGCCCAGCGCGAGCGCGCGCTCGCGCCGCTGCGTCTGAGGCTCGAGGATGCTGATGTGCTCGATGTCCGAGAGCAGCGCCGCCTGGAGGGTCATCAGGCCGATCGTCCCGGCGCCGATCACCACCGCCCGGCCGACCGGGTCGCCGGCGAGGCCGAGGCGCACGGCGTGGACGCCGTTGGCCAGCGGCTCGACGAGCGCGCCGGCGCGTGCCGTGACGTCGTCGGGGAGCGCCCGCACGTTGGCCGCCGGGGCGGTGACGAGGTCGGCGAAGGCTCCGTCGCGATGGACGCCGATCAGCGTGCGCCGCGGGCACAGGTTCTCCTGGCCGGTGGCGCACAGCCGGCAGCGCCCGCACCCGGCGAGCGGGTTGACCGTCACGCGCGCGCCCTCCCACGCGCCGGCTCCGGCGCCGGCGGCGACGACGACGCCTGCGAACTCGTGCCCCATGACGAGCGGGGGCGTGCGGTTGCCCATGTGGCCCAGGTAGCCCTCGACCTCCGAGCCGCAGATGCCGACCGCCTCGGGGCGCACGACGAGCTCGCCGGTGCCGGGGTCCTGCGGCTCGGGGCGCTCCTCGATCGCCATGCGCCCTGGTCCGTGCCACACGATCGCCTTCATCGTCAGCAGCCTCTCACGCTGGGCGTGGTCAGTAGTTGCCTGACAACAGGTCCCAGGCGCGGCGCAGCTTGCTCCCCACCCGCGAACCCTCGGGATCGGACGGGTCGTCCTCCATGACCGCCGGGTTCTCGCTGGGCTCGGGCAGCACCTCGGCCTCGGCGGCGGTGAGCGTCAGCACCACCGCGCGCTCGTGGATGTCCGCGACCTGCTCGGCGTCGGCGAAGGTGTGACGGCCCAGGCCGTGCGAGATGACGATGCCGTCGAAGATGTCGTTCTCCTCGTCGGCGAGCACGTGGGCGACGTGACCGAGTTCCTCGCCGTCGGCGGAGTGCACCGCGGTGCCCTCCTCGAGCGCGAGGTAGGAGATCGGGGCGCCCAGGTCGTCTGTCCCGCTCATGGCGGGGAATCTAACGCCGGAGCGCCACTACAGTGCCGACATGCCTGGTCCGGCCACCGCGACGCGGATCTCCCGCTGGGGCATCGTGGTGATGGCCTCGGCGCTGGTCATCGGCGGCGTGGTCGCGGCGCTGGCCATCGCGAGCGTCGCCTCGAGCCACGAGCGGGTCGTCTCGTTCGACGTGCGCGGATCGCTGAGCGGCGTGTCACTGGACGTCGACGACGGCGACGTGATGATCACCGGCGGGGGCCAGCGCGCGCTGCTGGGGGTGCAGCGCACCGATCGCTATGCCTTCGGCCACGATGCCGAGGTGCAGCAGACGGTGGACGGCGGGGAGCTGCGCCTGCGCTCGCGCTGCCCCAACGCGGTGCCGCGGGCGTGCTCGGTCAGCTACCGCGTGGTGGTGCCCGACAACGTCCCGGTGACCGTGCGCACCACGAGCGGGAGCGTGAGCTTCCGGGGCTATCGCGGATCGGCGCGGGTGACGACGCGCGGCGGCGACATCGACGTCGCGGGCTTCTGCGGGTTCTCGCTGGAGGCGCGGGCCGAGAGCGGCGACATCACCGCCGATGCGGCGTGCGCGCCCCAGGAGCTCACGCTGCGCTCGAACGAGGGCTCGGTGCGCGCCACGGTTCCGCCGGGCCGCTACCAGGTCGAGGCCGAGAGCGCATCGGGGAGCGAGACCGTCCGCGGCCTCGACGCGGTGGCCGAGGCGCCCTTCGCCATCCAGGCGCTGAGCAGCTCCGGGAGCGTCTCGGTGCAGGGGCGCCCGTGACGGCCGGGGGTCGCCCGTGATCGCGGCGCTCGACCTCGACCGCCGCCTCCAGCGCGCGTCGCATGCCGCGACCTACCTCGTCATCAACGTGCCGATCGCGATCCTCGGCGCGCTCTCCGTGCTTGCGCTCGTCATCGGTGCCGCGCTGAGCGTGGCCTGGATCGGCCTGCCGCTGCTGCTGGGCGCCGCGGCCGCCTGCCGGCGGCTCGTGCGCCTCGATCGGCGTGCGGCGAACAGCTTCCTGGGCACCCACATCCCACCGGTGCCCGGCGGCGTCGCGACGGCGGGCAACCCGTGGCGGCGCTCGCTCGAGATCCTCTCCGACCGCGCGATGTGGCGGATGGTCGCGCTGCTGGCCACCAAGCCGCTGCTGATCGCCGGCCTGTGTGTCGTCGCGATCGTCCCGCTCGCCCTGCTCGCGGAGATCCTCAGCCTCGGCGTGCAGGGCGTGGCCGGCCTGGGCACGATCGACTACCTCGGCCCGTGGCGGCTCGGCCCGGCCCTCGGCCTCGTCCTGCTCGCGCTGGTCGCCGGCGGCCGCGGTGCTCGCGATCGCGACGTTCGATGCGCTCTACACCGTGCTGCGCACGATCGGGCGCGCGCTGCTGGCGCCGCGCGCGCCCGCGCGAGCGGACCGGTGCGCGAGCTGCTGGCCGAGAGCCTCGGCGACCGCTCGGTGGCGATCGCGTACTGGCTGCCCGATCGCGAGACGTTCGTCGACGAGCGCGGCCGCCCCGTCGCGCTGCCCGAGCCCGGATCGGGCCGCGCGTGGACCGCGGTCGAGCAGCGACGGGCGCCGCGTGGCGGCGATCGTCCACGACGCCGCGCTGGATACGAGCCCCGAGCTCGTCGAGGCGGCCGCGGCGGCGTCGTCGCTGGCGATCGACAACGAGCGCCTGAAGGCCGACCTGCGCGCGCGGGTGCGAGGAGCTGCGCGTGCTCGC
Source organism: uncultured Actinomycetota bacterium (assembly GCA_963750565.1). Classification (GTDB taxonomy): domain Bacteria; phylum Actinomycetota; class Actinomycetes; order Actinomycetales; family Kineosporiaceae; genus R-H-3. The sequence continues at coordinate 347,688 of CAVVRA010000010.1, forward strand.
GCCTGCGCATCGTCGAGGCCGCCGACGAGCGCCCGGCGCCGCATCGAGCGCGACCTCCACGACGGCGCCCAGCAGCAGCTGCTGGCCGCTCGCGCTCGAGCTGCGCGTCCTGCGCTCGCTCGATCTCCGATCCCGAGGCCGCGACCGCTCGTCGACGGCGCTCGCGGTGCGGCTGGCAGACGCGCTCGCCGAGCTGCGCGAGCTCGCGCGCGGCATCCATCCGGCGATCCTCACCGACGCGTGGCCTCGAGCCCGCGATCAGCGTCGCTGGCCGAACGCTGCGCCGGTCCCCGTCGACGTGCGAGCGTCGACTCGACGAGCCGTCTGCGCGCCGGCGGTCGAGGCGGCCGCCTACTTCGTCGTGGCCGAGGCGCTCACCAACGTCGCGCAAGTACGCCGAAGGCCGCGCGAGCGCGCGTCGAGCTGCGCGGCGACGGCGACGGCGGCATCGTCGTGGTCGTCGCCGACGACGGCGTCGGCGGCGCCGACCCGAACGCCGGCAGCGGGCTGCGCGGGCTGCAGGACCGCGTCGCGGTCGTCGACGGCGACGCTGGCGATCGACAGCCCGCCCGGGCGCCGGCACGCGCCTGGAGGCGCGATCCCCTCGCCGGCGGGCGCAGCCATGAGGCGCGCCGGCGGCGCTCGCGGCGCCTGGCGCTGCTCGTGCGTGCTGCCGGCCGGCTGCGGCGGGACGACGCGACGTGCGCGAGCCGCACCGTCGTGGTCACGCCCGAGCCAAGCGGGCGAGGTGCCGCGGACGTCGCCGCGCGCCCGGCGGCCGGGTGCGGATCGCCGTCGTCACGCACGGGCAGGCGTCGGACCCGTTCTGGGCGATCGTGCGCAACGGCATCGAGGACGCGGCACGCCAGATCGACGTCGTCGTCGACTACCGCGCGCCCGACATCTACAACCTCGAGCGCATGGAGGCGCTGATCGACCAGGCCGTCGACGAGCCACCCGGACGGGCTCGTCGTGTCGATCCCCGAACCCGGCGTGTCGCCCGCGATCCGCCGCGCGGTCCAGGCCGGCATCCCGGTCGTCTCGATCAACTCCGGCAGCGACGTGTATCGCCGTCTCGGGGTCCTCGCCCACGTCGGCCAGCCGGAGGAGCGCGCCGGCTTCGAGGCGGGCGAAGCGGATGGCGGCCGCCGGCGTGCGCAACGCGCTGTGCGTCAACCAGGAGGTCGGCAACCAGGGGCTCGACGCAGCGCTGCCGCGGCCTGGCCGCGCGCCATGCGCGCCGCCGGCGGGCGCTCGCGGGTGCTCGGCGTCGACGACCAGAGCCCGGCGACGCCGCGGCGAGTCGCCGAGGCCGTCGCCGCCGGCGAATCGACGGCATCCTCGCCCTCAACGCCGACCAGCGGCGTCGCGGCGGTCGCGGCGCACGACGCTCGGCGGGCACGCCCGCGTCGAAGATCGCGACCTTCGACCTCGGCCCCGACGTGCTGCGCGCGGTCCGCGCCGGCCAGCTGCTCTTCGCGGTCGACCAGCAGGCCTACCTGCAGGGCTACCTGCCGGTGGTGCTGCTCGCCGAGCGGGCGCGCTTCGGCCTCTTCCCGGACCAGGGCGACGTCGTGTTCACCGGTCCGCACTTCGTGACCGCGCGCGACGCGGGCAAGGCGATCGAGCTGAGCAAGCGCTCCATCCGCTGAGCGGCTCCATCCGCTGAGCGCGCCGCAGTAAGTCCGCCGGGCCACGCCGGCGAACGTCTCGGCGCGAACGCCTGCAGCGACCGTTGCGGGTGGGTCCTGGTCCGCTGCCTGCCCGACGGCGCGGCCCGGCAGCGCCACGGCCGCCACCGCCAGGACGGTGGACGGGACGCGCGGCACGTTGCGTACCTTTGCGCGCGCGGCCAAAGCCCGCCTTCGCGCAACGTTGCATCTGTGTTGGGTGCCTGGAGACGGCCCGCAAGGCGCCGGCGGGCGTTGACTGATTCGTGGGGGTCGCGAGCGGTATCCTCGCCTCGGCGGGACGCGAAGCAGTGCGCCCAGGAGGCCAGGTCATGAGCACGCCCCCCAACCAGCAGACAGACCCCCAACAGCTGCGCCGCGAGATCGAGGAGATCCGTCGCGAGCTCGGCGAGACCGTCGCGCAGCTCGCGCAGAAGGGCGACGTCACGGCCCAGGCGCGCGAGAACGGAGCCCAGCAGGTGGCGACCGGCGCGCGCCAGAACCCGGCTCGGCTCGCCGTCGGCGCGCTCGTCGTCGGCTTCTTGATCGGCCGCCGGGTCGGCCGGCGCTCCTAGGCGGCGGTCACCGACCGCAGCTCCTCCAGCGACTCGTCCATCAGTCGCCGGAAGGCGGTCGGGTCATCCTGCTCCACCCAGTGGGCGAAGGCCACGTGAAAGACGGTCACGCCCGCCTGGGCGGCGAGGATCGCCGCGTTCGCTGAAACGCCCCGCTCGACCAGTGCGGCCTTGATGGCGCCGGCGAGGGTCTGCAGCTTGATCAGCTCACGCTCCTGCAGCTCCGGGTTGGCCTCGATGATCCCGGCGCGGATCCGGGCGAAGTCGTGACGCTCGGTGAACATCTCCGCGACCGGATCGAGTCCAGCCGCCACGACCGCGAGCGCAGTCGCGTCCACCGGAGCGGCGGCAACTCCCTCGAGCCAGCGCCGTTGGAGCTCGTGGCTGCCGCTGAACAGCACCTCGCGCTTGTCTGAGAAGTAGCGGAAGAAGGTGCGCTTCGTCAGCCCGGCGCGCTCGGCGATCTCGGCGACGGTCGTCGCCTCATATCCCTGCTCGTCGAACAGTTCGATCGCGGCGCTCATCAGGCGACCCTGGGCGTCTGGTTTCCAGCGTGACATCTGTGCAGAGCGTAGTTGACGACACCATGTGACATGCAGGTGCTACAGTGATGACACCGAGTGACATACATCACCGACTGGAGATCCAATGCGCGTCTTCGTAACCGGCGCCTCAGGCCACATCGCCTCCGCCGTCATCCCCGAGCTTCTCGACAACGGCCACCAGGTCGTCGGCCTGGCCCGCTCTGATGCATCCGCTGAGGCCGTCGCCGCGCTCGGCGCCGAGGTGCGCCGCGGCGATCTCGACGACCTCGACGGTCTGAAGGCCGCCGCCGCTGAGGCTGACGGCGTGATCCACCTCGCGTTCAAGCACGAGGCGATGCGCACGGGCGACTTCATGGGCGCGGTCTGCGCCGACATGGCGGCCACCGAGGCGATCGGCGAGACCCTCATCGCCACCGACAAGCCCTTCGTGTCAACCGGCGGCACGCTGATGCTCGCCATGGCCGGGATCACCGGCCTTGCGGGCGGGTCGGCACCGAGGACGACCAGTCCGACGGCGGTCCCCGGGTCGACGCGGCGAACTACACGACCAGTCTCGGTCAGCAGGGCGTGCGCTCCTCGGTCGTCCGGCTCGCGCCGATGGTCCACAGCGAACTCGACCATCACGGCTTCACGCACGCGTTGATCGGCTTCGCCCGTGAGAACGGCGTTGCGGCCTACACCGGCGATGGCAGCAATCGCTGGCCGGCGGCCAACACGTACGACATCGGCATGCTCTACCGCCTGGCGTTGGAGCGGGCTCCCGCCGGGTCCACCTTCCACGGCGTCGGTGATACGGGCATCTCACGCAAGGTGATCGCCGAGACGATCGCCGGCAAGCTCGGGGTCGAGACCAAGAGCATCACGGATGAGCAGGCGCCGCAGTATCTCGGCTTTCTCGCCGCCTTTGCCGGCTTTGACAACCCGACCTCGAACGACAAGACCCGCGAGGTGCTGGGCTGGGAGCCGAACTCATCCCGGCTGGGTCGAGGACGTGGAGACGGGCCACTACTTCGCCTGAGCGCGATCGCCGTCCGCGGGCAGATCACTCAGCGCGCCGTCTCGCGCACGACCAGCGTCCCCTCGACCACGTAGCGCAGGATCTCGACGACCTGCTCGGGCTCGCGCGCGACGGCGAGCGCCGCCCGGTCGACCTCCTTGAGCGCGTGGTCGTGCTCGGGCGCGTGCAGCGTCACCAGCGCCTTGCCCAGCGCGGCCGCGTAGCCGGCGTCGAAGGCCGCGTTCCACTGGCGGTATTGCTCGCCGAAGCGCACGACGACCACGTCGGCGCCTGCGAGCAGGGTGCGCGTGCGGATCGCGTTGACGCCCGCGCCCAGATGGTCGTGCCAGAACTTCTCGCTCTGCGCGCCGAGGATGGCCGCGCCGCAGTCGTCGCTGGCGCCATGGTCGGTGACCGGGCCGGTGAAGGCCACGTCGAGCCTGGCTGCTTCAGCGCCGTCGAGGACGCGCTCGCGCCAGTCGGTGTGGATCTCGCCGGAGAGATAGACCTGCCAGGGCATGGCGGCGGATCCTATGACTCGCGCTCGATGAGCACCCGGCGCAGGATCTTGCCCGACGGCGACTTGGGGATCTCGTCGACGACCTCGAGCGCGCGTAGCTTCTTGTACGGCGCCACGCGTTCGGCGACGAAGACCATGATCTCCTCCGCGGTGGCGTCGCCGCAGAGCGCGACGAACGCCTTCGGCACCTCGCCGGCGTCGTCGTCCGCCGTCGGGATCACCGCCGCGTCGCGCACGGCGGGGTGCGCCATCAGCACGGACTCGAGCTCGGCCGGCGCCACCTGGTAGCCCTTGTACTTGATGAGCTCCTTGATGCGGTCGTCGAGCGGATGTAGCCGTCCTCGTCCGCCGGCCGATGTCGCCCGTGCGCAGCCAGCCGTCTTCGTCGACGGTCGCGGCGGTCGCGTCGGGTTCGTCGAGGTAGCCCTGCATGACCTGCGGGCCGAACACGCAGCACCTCGCCCACCTCGCCCGGGCCGAGCTCGTCGCCGGTGGCGACGTCACGATCCGGCACTCCGTATTGGGCACCGGCGGCCCGATCGAGCCGAGCCGGTGGCGGGCGGGGTCGAGCGGCTTGACGTTGGTGATCGGGCTCGACTCCGTCATCCCGTACCCCTGCATCACGATGCACCGATGCGCTCGGCGGCGGCCTGTCCGCACCTCCGCGCTCAGCGGCGCGGCGCCCGACATCAGAAGCGCAGCGACGACAGGTCGTAGCTCTACGGGCGGGAAGATTCACCAGGGCGAGGATCATCGGCGGGACGAGGCGGTCCGTCACGTGGTGCTGCTGGATGAGGCCGAGGTCGCCCTCAGGTCGAAGCGCGGCGCTGTCGTGCGTCGCCCCGCTGCGCAGCCCGCCGTTCAGCAGCACCATCATCCCGTAGATGTGAAAGAACGGCAGGAAGCCAGACGACCGCCGACTCGTCGGTCATGCCCAGCGCCATCGTCTGGCGGATGTTCGCCGTCAGGTTCTGGTGGCTGAGCATCACGCCCTTCGGCAGGCCCGTCGTCCCGCTCGAGTACGGCAGCACGACGATGTCGTCGGGGGCGGCGGCCGTGCCGGGCGCGGCGTCGTCCGCATCGCCGTCGAGCAGCTCGTCGACCAGGCTGACCTCGTCGACGCCGGCGCGCCCCGCGCCCTCGCGCGCGCGATCGAGCGCGTCCTCGCCGGCGAGCAGTGCCCGCGCCCCGGAGTGCTCGAGCTGAAGCGCGAGCTCGTCGACCGTGTAGATCGGGTTGATCGTCGTGCACACGGCCCCGAGGGAGGCGACGGCGTGGAAGGCGATCACGTACTCGGGCGAGCTGGGGGCGTAGAGGGCGACGACGTCGCCGCGCCCGATGCCGCGGCGGGCGAGGGCGCCGGCCGCCGTCGCGACGGCGTCCGCGGTCTGCGCGTGGGTGTAGGTCCGGCCCGTCGTCGCGTCGATGAGCGCGGGCTTGTCGCCGTACTCGGCGGAGTGCTCGAGGACGAAGTCCGTCAACGCGATCGCGGGGATCTCGATGTCGGGGTACGGGCTTGTGAAGATCATGTGGAAGGCTGCTTACCCGACATGGCCACCGATTTCTATCTGCTCGACGAGCGCCTGACCGACGAGGAGCGCGCGATCCGCGATCGCCTGCGCGACTTCTGCGATCGCGAGGTGACCCCGTCATCAACGGCTACTGGGAGCGCGCGGAGTTCCCGTTCGAGCTCGTGCCCAAGATCGCCGAGCTCGGGACTGGCCGGCGGCGTCATCGACGGCTACGGCTGCCCGGGCATGAGCGCCACCGCGGCCGGCCTGGTGAGCATGGAGTGGGCGCGCGCCGACGGGAGCATCGGGACCTTCTTCGGCGTGCACTCGAACCTCGCGATGCAGACCATCCACCTGCTCGGCTCCGAGGAGCAGACGCGAGCGCTGGCTGCCGGCCGATGGCCGCGCTCGAGGCCGATCGGCGCGTTCGCGCTGACCGAGCCCGACCACGGCTCCGACGCGGTCGCGCTGGAGACGAGCGCGCGGCGCGACGGCGACGAGTACGTCCTGGACGGCGCCAAGAGTGGATCGGCAACGCGTCGTTCGCCGACGTCGTCATCGTCTGGGCGCGCGACGAGGACGGCCAGGTCGGCGGCTACCTCGTCGAGAAGGGCACGCCGGGCTTCCACACCGAGGTCATCACCGGCAAGACCTCGCTGCGCGCCGTGTGGCAGGCCGAGATCGACGCTCGACGGCGTGCGCGTCGCCGCCGAGAGCCGGCTGCCGGGCTGCCGCTCGTTCCGCGACGTCGCCCGCAGTGCTCACCCTCACCCGCTACACGGTGGCGTGGCGGGCGCTCGGCGTCGCGCTCGCCGCCTACGAGGCGGCGCTGGCCTACGCCAAGGAGCGCGAGCAGTTCGGGCATCCGACTGGCCTCCTTCCAGCTCGTGCAGGACAAGCTCAGCCGCATGCTCGCCGAGATCACCGCCATGCAGCTGTTGTGCCTGCGCCTGAGCGAGCTGCGCCGGCGACGAGCGCCTGACGCCCGGCGATGGCCTCGCTGGCCAAGATGAACCACGCGGCCAAGGCGCGCGCGATCGTCGCCGACGCACGCGACATCCTCGGCGGCAACGGGATCCTGCTCGAGCACCACGTGGCGCGCCACCATGCCGACATGGAGGCGGTCTTCACCTTCGAGGGCACCGACTCGATCCAGGCGCTCATCGTCGGGCGCGAGATCACCGGGATCCAGGCCATCGCGCCGCACCGCGGGGGCGGCTGATGGCCGGCGCCGACGACCTCGACCTCCTCGCGGCATCGCTGCGCGCCGATGCCGGCGACGTCGACGCCTTCGTCGAGGCGCTCGCGGTCAAGCTCGAGGCGGCGCTGCCGGGCCAGGTCGAGGTCGAGCGCCGCGGCGGCCTGCTCGGCGGGCGCAAGCGCGTGCGCCGCATCGAGGTCACCCTGGGCGATCAGCGCTACGAGCTCGAGCTCGAGCATGGACGTGTGACCTGCCGCCGGCGCTCGGTCGTGCGCGGGATCGCGCTGAAGACCCAGGAGCTCGACCTCGACGCCTGGATCGAGGCGCTCTCGCAGGACCTCGTCGAGGAGGCCGAGCGCAGCGAGCGCGGCCGCCAGGCACTGGGGCGGCTCCTGGAGGGCTGATGGCGCGCCCGTTCAGCTCCGACCTCAGCGTCGCGGAGGCCTTCGTCATCCGCGAGGCTGGGTTCACCCCGATCGCGCAGGTGATGGGCAGCTGCTTCTACCAGGTGGGCTGGCAGTCGATGCCGTGGAACCAGTTCGGGTGGACGGCCTCGCTGGGCGCAGGGGAGACGTTCGAGCTCGAGACGCAGACCGCCGCATGGAACGACGCGCGCGGCCTGGCGCTCAGCCGGCTGCGCGACGAGGCGGCGGCCGTCGGGGCGGACGCCGTCGTCGGCCTGCGTCTGAAGCGCGGCGGCTACGAATGGGCCTCCGGCCTCGTGGAGTTCGTCGCCATCGGCACCGCGGTGCGCTCCGAGCGCTACGAGATCGAGGACGTGCCGGTGCTCTCGCACCTCTCCGGCCAGGACTTCGCCAAGCTCGTGCGCCATGGCTTCTGGCCGGTCGGGCTCGTCGCGGGCTCGACCGTCGCATACGTCGTCGCCGGCTACGCCCAGCAGGCGCGGTCGACCGGGCTCTTCTCCGGGCGCCAGAACCAGGAGCTGCCTGACTACACGCGGGGGCTCTACGACGCACGGGCGCTGGCCATGGAGCGCCTGACCCACTGAAGCCCACCGGCTGCATGCCCATGGCGTCATGGGGGTCTCCATCGATCGCCGCGAGCAGACGCGCGAGCGCGACCGCGGCGGCTCGTCCTATCGCGATCTGATCATCGAGTTGCACGTGCTGGGCACCGCGATCGTCGAAGCGCGCAACGACGCGCCGCCGCCGCCCAAGTACATCGCCCTACCACTGGACCGGGGAGGTCCCATGAGCGACGAGCAGGAGCCCTACGACCCCACCTCGATGGCCGGCGTGCCCGAGCACGGGCGCGAGCGCCTGGAGCGGATGCGCGATCGCTCGCTCTTCACGAGCGACCTGTCGGTCAACGAGTTCCTGCTCGTGCAGGCGGCCGGCTTCGAGCCCGCTCGGGCTCGTCGTCGGCAGCTCGATCTACCACGTCGGCTACCAGCAGGCGAGTGGAGCCAGAACCAGGAGATGGACGTCCTCTCGCAGGCGATGTACCACGCCCGCGAGCTCGCGATGACGCGCATGGAGGAGGAGGCCGACGAGCTCGGCGCCGACGGCGTCGTCGGCGTCCGGCTCGAGGTCAGGCGCTACGAGTGGGGCGACGAACCTGGCCGAGTTCATGGCCATCGGCACCGCCGTCAAGCACGCGCGAGGGCGAGCTGCACCGCGCGCCCGACGGCAGGCCGTTCACGAGCGACCTGTCGGGCCAGGACTTCTAGATGCTGCTCGCCGCCGGCTACCGCCCGGTCGGCCTGGTGATGGGCAACGTGCGTCTACCACGTCGCCCACCAGGGGCTGCGGCATGGATTGCCGCAGATCGGGCAGAACGTCGAGATGACGAACTTCACCCAGGCGCTCTACGACGCGCGCGAGCTCGCGATGGAGCGGATGCAGCACGAGGCCGAGGAGCTCGAGGCCGAGGGCATCGTCGGCGTGCAGCTCACACGAGCGCACCCACGGCTGGGGCAGCCACGTCATCGAGTACTTCGCGGTCGGCACCGCGGTGATCCCCACCAGCGACACGCACGAGATCCCGCCGCCGACGCTCACGCTGAGCCTCAACGACTCGCGCCAGGATCGCCTGACGGGCTTCTAGACGACGCAGCACTGCGCAGGTGGCGGAACGGCTTACCGCCGCGCAGTTCGCGGACCACGCCGTCGACGAGTCCGTCGCCGTCGAAGGTGCGCCCGTCCGTCACCGCGGCAATCAGGCCGCGCTTGCGATGGATGAGGCGGGCCATGGTCTCGTCGATCGTGTCTGCGGCCAGCAGGTACCACGCGGTGACCGCGTCGCGCTGGCCGATGCGGTGCAGGCGGTCCTCGGCCTGGTCGTGCATCGCCGGCGTCCACTCGAGCTCGAGGAAGGCCACGTTCGAGGCGCGCGTGAGCGTGATCCCCTGGGCGGCGACCCGTGTGGCGCACA
>CAVVRA010000011.1:0-494606 GCA_963750565.1 uncultured Actinomycetota bacterium
GTAAGCGTGGCGGCGTGTCGGAGGGGCCTGGACGAGCCCAAGGCCTTACCTTGCATGGGTTTGCGGTCTCAACGCAGCCCAAGCAAGGAAGGCCTTTGTGGTGAAGAAGATAGCGCAGGACCAGAGCCGACGGAACGCGGCCCGACGACGGCGCCGGGTCGCCGCCCGGCATCGGCTGGCCGGGCACTGGAGCCCGCAGCCGGCCCCGATGCTGACCGCCGGGCCGGTGCACTACGAGGTCGGCGGCAACGTGGACGCCACCTGCTTCGGCGGGATCGCCGCCCTGCACCAGCTGGTCACCCGCCTCGGCCTGCCCACCGCGATCGACGCCGACCTGGAACTGCTGAAGGTCCACCTGCCCGACCACGAGTCCGACCACGTCCTGAACCTGGCCTACAACGTGGCCTGCGGCGGCACCCGGTTGGAGGACATCGAACGGCTGCGGCACGACACCGCGTACATGAACGCCCTGGGCGCCGACCTGATCCCCGACCCCACCACCGCCGGGGACTTCTGCCGCCGGTTCACCACCGAGGACGTGACGACGCTGATGGAGGCGATCAACACGGTCCGCCCGAAGCTGTGGACGTCTCGGGGCCGGGACCTGCTCGGCCCGGTCGCCTACCTCGACGTCGACGGCACCATCACCCCCACCACCGGGTCCCGCAAGGACGGGATGGACATCTCGTACAAGGGGATCTGGGGGTATCACCCGCTGATCGTGTCGCTGGCCAACACCCGGGAGGTGCTGTACCTGGTCAACCGGCCCGGCAACGTCCCCAGCCACGCCGGGGCCGCGGACTGGATCGGCAAAGCGATCGACCTGGTCGCCCCGCACACGCCGCGGGTCTGCCTGCGCGGGGACACCGACTTCTCCCTGACCGCGCACTTCGACGCCTGGGCCGAGCGGGTCGACTTCGTCTTCGGGATGGACAACAGCACCCCGCTACGCACCCGGGCCGAGGCCCTGGACGAGCCGGCCTGGCGGCGGCTGCACCGGCCGGAACCCTACGTCAACGCCACCGGTCAGGTCCGGGCCCGCCGGGAGAACGTCAAGGCCGCCATCGTCACCGAACGGGAGTACCTGAACCTGACGTTGAACTACGAGGACGTCGCCGAGTTCGACCTACCGGCCCGGCAAGTGCACCCGCCCCTACCGGGTGATCGCACTGCGCAAGAACATCAGCCGCTCCCGCGGCGAGCAGGTCCTGCTCGAGGAGATCCGCTACTTCTTCTACATCACCACCCTGACCGAGCAGGCCGCCGAGCAGATCGTCGAGCTGGCCAACGAACGCTGCGACCAGGAGAACGTCATCGCCCAACTCAAGAGCGGGATCAACGCCCTGCGCGTCCCGCTGTACGACCTGGTCTCCAACTGGGCGTACATGGTGATCGCCGCGCTGGCCTGGAACATCAAGTCCTGGTTCGCGCTGATGATGCACCGCAAGAGCGACCGGCACGACTACATCCGGATGGAGTTCCGCCGGTTCCTGAACACCGTCATCCTGATCCCCGCCATGGTCACCCGCCGCGCCCGCGGCATCACCATCCGCCTGATCGGCTACACCCCGGCCATCGACCGCCTGCTGAGCGTCTGGGCCACCACCGAACGCACCCGCTTCGGCTGACCACGCAACAGCGCCACCCCGGAACCGAACACCCGCCTGTCACCGCGGCCACCCGGCCGCGGCGCCGACCCTGCCCCGACATCGAACCAACCATCCGAGCAACCCCGCGGCAGCTACACATCCGGTCGGCACACCAGGCCCGCACGCCAGACCAGCCTTCCACGAGCCTCGCAGACCACGCTCACGGCCCCGAACCGACCTCAAGATGACCACACTCAGTGATCCATTCGGCCACGACGACCGGTCGCCGCCGACACGCTTATTTGAGGTCTAGTAGAGGTCAGGTGCGTGGCTCACCCGGACCTGGGCCTCCCGCGACTCGGCGATGATCCGGAACGTCGCCGATACGTGCAGGGTCACGTCGTTCGGCGCCACGAGAGACTCGATCGGCCACTCGATGGGCAGGGGGAACGACCAGCCGGAGGCGACGTCGACGCGTTCCGGCCCGGTGACCCGGCCGGACCACTGTCCGGCCGGCTCGTAGTAAGCCCGCCAGGCGGCGACCTCGACCTCGACGACGGCGAGGTCGAGCAGGAGCGCGTCCGCGCCGAAGTGGAACAGCTCAGCGTGCTTCTCGTCCGGCAACCGGAGTCCGACGGCGGCCCGCGGGAAGTCGGTGAGCCGGTCCACCAGGCGCCGACCGGTCTCGCGGATCCGGTGCCACGCCTCGGGATCGCCCTCCCCCACGCCGGCCAGCTGCACGGGGTCCCGTCCGGCGAGCTCCAGCGTCTCCGTGCCCGCGCCGGGCGGTCTCAGTCCGGACGGCGCGGAGAGCGTCTCGACGCCCGCGACCGCGGTGGCGAGATCGGCGACCTCGGCCTCGGGCAGGACGCCGGCGAACCACCCGACGCCGCGCCGGGACACGCTGCGCCAGCCGCTGATGGCACCGTCCAGGCTCACCTCGACGGTTTCCGCCTCGTCGGGGACCGTCCCGCCGCCGTAGCGGTAGTACCGCAGCATCATCGGCGTTCGGCCCGCCAGACGCCGCCGAGGGAGCGGGCCAGGATCTGCACGAACTGCTCCACGTGCCGCGGCTGGGAGCCGTGATCGTGGGTGTCGGTGACGCGGTTCGGGTCACCCATGAGTGAGCCGCTGGAGTACGTCAGCACTTGGATGGTCTCGTACTTGTTGAGAGTGCCGGGCGGGTCGCGCGGCAAGGCCAGCTCCAGGTCACGGACCAGGTTGCCGGTCAGATTGATGGCCGGTTGCGGCGGGACCGGCGGCGGCCCGGCCGAGGCGGGTACGGCCGGGACGGTGACGGTGGGCAGCGTCGCGTAAGCCGCGACGATGCGCTGCGCGAACGCGCCCATTTGGACCCCCGCTGCCGACGTCGCGTTGAACGCGTTGGCGCTGTTGCGGGCGACCATGGCGTTCTGCAGCGCCTGCGCGATCTGCAGCGGCGTCTGGCCGACCGGACCGGTGGTCAGCCCGACGGGTGGCTCGTGCCCGGTGGCCCGTACGTAGTCGCCGGGATGCTGCTGGTATTCATCGGCCAGGCCGATGAGGTGACCGTACTCGTGCGGGATGCTGCGGGAGGCCTGCGGGTCCCCGAGGTACCAGTTCCCCGCGTTGGCTCGTACGTTTCCCGGGTGCACCTGGACCGTGCTCGCCTCCTGCCCGCTGCCGCGAACCATCTGGAAGTCGATGGGCATCTGCTTCGGCGGAGCCGCCCGCATCGCCCTGTACAGGTTCCACGCCGCCGGCACATGACCGAACCACGAGCCGGGCGGGGCCAGTCCGGTGAAGTTCACCTTCGCCGTCACCAGCATCCGGGTGGACTGGATCTCCCAGGAGTACCTGGAGGTCAGGCCGTACGTGGCCCCGCCCACCTCCTCGGTCCACTGCCGCGCGACGAAGCCCACGGTGGATCCCGGTGAGGCGGCGTCCAGCGCGGCCCAGGTCGCGGCCTCCGCCACACCGCTGGCCGTCAGCGGCGGCGTCCGGCTGGACTGGAAAGCCTGCAGGGCGGCCGTCGTCTTAGGCCCGAACTTGCCGTCCGGCTTGAGCGCCGGCGACGCGCCCGCGGTGTTCAGCTTCTGCTGCAGCTCCTTGACGGACGTCCCCTTCAGGATGCCGGTGCCGCCGATGACGGGGTGCAGCGACGTCCCTGGAGTCTGCGTGCCCAGCGAGTCCGCCGTGCCGCTCCCGACGTGCTGCTCGACCGAGGTGCCGCTGGCCCCCTCCAGCGCCCTGAAGCCGCCCGCGACGGCCGCGTCGAGGGCGGTCCAGAAGGCGGCGTCGATCGTCGTCGTCGGGAAACGGTGCAGCGCGAGGACCTCGAACGCGATCACCGGTGCGAGCATGGCGTTGCTGTAGATGCCGTCCACCGCGAGGCGCGGGGTGGCGCCGAGGGCATTGAGCTTCTGCTGCGCGAAGCCGACGTCGGGATGGTCCATGCCGAGGGTGAGCACGGCGCGCACCGGCGGCGGCAGCGCGGCGAACGCGGCGTCCAGCTGGGTCCACGTGACGAGGGTGAGGACGCCGTTCGCTGGGGTGATGCCGTTGCTGGTCTGGAATGAGCGGACCGCGGCGACGGTGAGCGGCCCGAACGAGCCGTCCTCGGTCAGTGGGAGGGCGGACGCCTGGACCCGGCCGAGCTTGCGCTGCGCCTGCTTGACGTCCTCGCCGTGCGAGCCGGCTCGCAGCTCCGTGTGCGTCACGGCACCGCCGAGGACGGGCTGCCGCTGGACGGGCGCGACGGTAGGGGCAAGCACCTGCGGGGCCGGGTGGGGGGCGAGCAGCCCGGCGACCGCGCGGTTGCCGGCCTGGCGCTGCAACTGCAGCACCCGGGAGTGCCGGCTCAGCGCGGCTCCGACGGCCTGCGCGGCGCGGGATCCCGACGGGCGCGGGCGCACCGTAACGCCGCCCTCCCGCCGATTCCCCACCATCTCATTCTGGCGGAACCCGGGACCCGCCGGTACCCGATGGGGCAGCCGATGGGGCAGGAATCCCTGCCCGTTCTGTCACAGTGGCCTGCGCGTGACCCCGTCCCTTCTCCGTAAGCAGTCATTCCTGAAGGACAGGGGCCGGGTCAACCCTGTTGTGCTACGGGCTGCGTGACGGGCACATCCGTGCCCTGGACAAGTACGACGCCGCTGACCGGGCCACCCGATCGCGGGTGGCTGGGTGAAGCGTCGGTGTCAGATCACGTGATGGCGTTTCGGGCGCTGTTGCGGTTCCTGCACGTCACCGGCGTGATCGAGGCGCCGCTGGCGGCGGTTGCCCTCGATGGCGTCCTGGTTGCTGACCGTGTGGGTGCCAGAAATGCTGCATACGGCACGCGACCTGCGCGTAGTCGTGCAGGACCCCGCCGAGTCGATCGCGTCGGACGACTGTGCCAGGCTCCGGCGGCACGACGGAAGGGCTCGCAGGGGCGCCGCCCGGCCAAGCGAGCGGTGCGGCCGGTGGGTGTTGAAGTGTTCCTCCTACTCGAGCAGGACGTGGCCGGCGTGGGCCGTGTTCACGACCAGGACCTTGTCCAGGAATTCGCGGCGGACCCTGTGTCCACTCAACCGGGAACGGTCCACGCTTCGAAGGTGGCCAGGTAGCTGTACGAGGCGGAATCACGCACCGGGGTAGCCGTCGGCGTCGAGGGTGGTCTGGCCGAACAGGCAGGCCAGTTTCACCTCCCGGGTGACCGGGCGCCCGTCGGGTGCCTTGCCTGGGCGGCCTTGGGTTTCGGCGGGCACCATCGGCACACCGGTGCCGTCCAGGGCGACGTAGACGATGTCCGGCACCGGGTCCGGCGGCGACGGGACCAGGTCCCGGGCGCGGATCGCGTCCGCCTCCGCGAAGACCATACCGGCGGCGGTGGCGCCGTTGCCCTCGGCGTGACGGCGGAGCCGCGCGGGCGTCAGCGTGATCCCGGCCAGGTCGCCGATCAGATCCGCGGTCGCCGCGAACGGCACCATCGATGCTTGCGGGCCACCATCCGCGGCACCCCGCCCGACATGGCTGCCCGGCGACGCCGAGCTCGCCGCCGCGCGGGGCCAGCCCGGCCCGGCAGCGTCCCGCGCGCACGGCGGCATGGTCGCGCGTCGCGCGCGCGGCGGCAGAAGCGGGCGTTGAGGAGAGGCTTGGTACTGAGGCCGGGCACGCGACACCCAGGGGCCAGCCGTCGGTAACTTCAGGCGACATGTGCGCCGACGACAGTCGCGGAGTTGGGGCCGGTGACACACCACCCGGCTCGGCGACCCTCGGCGGTGGCTACGCTCAAGTGAACGCCACTAGGGCTAGGGTGCGCCCAAAGACAATGGCCGAACAAGCTGGCGGACACACAACCCGTCCGCGGCGAACGGTGCGACCGACATGCGACTGCGAACCTCCCGGGAGCGTACAGTCCAGGCGGTCGGGAAGGGGACGGCGATGCAACTCGACGTGACCGAAGAGCAGTTGCAGGTGCTGGACGAGCTGGTCAGCGAGAGGATCACGAGCCTCGGCACCGAGATCCGCCGCTGCGACAACCGCGACTACCGGCACGAGCTGGCACACAGGCGCGACATACTGCGAACCGTGTCAACACGACTGCGCGACCTCAGCGCCCCGAGCGCCGAGAGCGTCTGACGAGGCCGTTGGGCGGTCGGCGGACGCGCACCGAAGCCGACGTTGGTGGGCTACAGAGGCGCCGCAGTCGTCGCGAGGGCCGGGCCTGTGCAGACGGCATCGTGGAGGCTGGACATGCAAGAAGCAGAGGTCCTCTCGTTCCCGGGAACGAGAGGACCTCTGCCTCGGACGCCGGGCGCGCGATCACTTCACCTCCGACTTCCTGACCACGACGAGGCCGACCAACGCCGGCAGGACGATCCAGATGGTCGCGGTGACCGCCAGATGGGCCCACTGGTCGCCCGTGATCGTCCCATCGAAGAGAACGGCCTCTGCCTGGTTGAGGTCGACCCAGGGCTGCACGTCCTGGTAGCTGACCTGGCTTGAGGCGAGGACGCCGGACACCGTGGGCACCAGCAACGAATAGACGAAGTACGCCACGAGCGCCACTGGCGAGCTGCGGAACAGGATGCCCAGCGTCGTGCCCGTGAGCAGGCACAGCAGGCTGCCCAGCACGATCGTGAGGGCGTGGGTGAACGAGACGTCCCACACCAGGTCGGTGCCGGCGATCGTCGTTCCCACGAGGTTGCCGACGACGCCGACGACGAGGGCGAACAGCATCGACGCGACGCCCACGGCGAGCGAGGCGATGACCTTGGCCAGAATGACGCGGTTGCGATGCGGCACGAGCGTGAAAGTGGTCAGGCCGCTGCGCTGGCTCCACTCGCCGGTGATCGAGAGGATGGCAATCATGGGGAGGATGACCGTCATCGGGAATCCGATCGCCTTCGCGAAGGTGTAGTGGGTCAGCTGGCTGTCGGGGGCAAGGAGGATCGTGGCGACCGTGGTCACCAGGGCTGCGATGACGATGCTCGCCATCAGCCAGAAGCCGGAACGGGTGTCGAACATCTTGCGAAGCTCGACGCGGATGACCCGCGACAGGCGAACCCCGTGAACCTCGGTGCGCTGCTCGCGGACGGGGGCGAGGGCGATGGTGGTCATGCTGCTTTCCCTTCTCGCTGGGTGTGGGCGGTGAGCTGGA
Source organism: uncultured Actinomycetota bacterium (assembly GCA_963750565.1). Taxonomy (GTDB): domain Bacteria; phylum Actinomycetota; class Actinomycetes; order Actinomycetales; family Kineosporiaceae; genus R-H-3. The sequence continues at coordinate 7,213 of CAVVRA010000011.1, forward strand.
GGAACATGTCTTCGAGGCCCCCAGCGGCCGGGCGCAGTTCCGTGAGGGCCAGGCCGTGCTCGCGAGCGACGAGTCCCACGACGGCCGGGTCGGCGTCGGCGTGCAGAGCCCCGCTCTCGGCAGATGCGGTGACCAGACCGGACGAGCGCAGTGCCCGCTCCAGGGCGGCGACGTCACGTGCGCGGACGATGGTCCCGGCGGCGCCGAGCAACTCGGCCTTGGACCCTTGGCAGATGATGCGGCCGCCGCCGATCATCACGATGTCGTCGGCGATCATCTCGATCTCGTGGAGCAGGTGGGACGACAGCAGGACCGTCCCGCCGTCGTCGGCGTAGTCTCGCAGCAGGTCGCGCATCCAGCGGATGCCGGCCGGGTCGAGGCCGTTGGCCGGCTCGTCGAGAATCAGCAGCGACGGCTCGCCGATCAGGGCGAGTGCGATGCCGAGCCGCTGACGCATCCCGAGCGAGTAGCTGCCGACCCGGCGGTCGGACTCGGCCTCGGCCAGGCTGACCCGCTGCAGCATCTGCGGGACGCGAGCGGCCGGCAGGCCCATCATCTGCTGGGCGAGAGTGAGGATCTCTCGGCCCGTGCGGCCGGCGTGCTGTGCGGAGGCGTCGAGCATCACGCCGACCTCCACGCCCGGGTTGGGCAGGTCCACGAACCTCCGGCCGCAGACGGTGACGTGCCCGGACGTCGGCCGGGTGAGGCCGACCATCATCCGCATCGAGGTCGACTTCCCGGCTCCGTTGGGACCGAGAAACCCGGTGACGCGGCCCGGGCGGGCGGTGAAGGTGATGTCGTCGACGACGGTGCGGCGGCCGTACTTCTTGGACAGTGAGTCAATGATGATCATGGTCTGCTCCTGGTTCGACGTTGTGCCTTCGACGCTATTTGGGTGGCGTCGTCAGCGCGTCGTCGTCAGGTCGCGTTCGTGCTACGACCAGACCATGACCTCGGGTCCGACTCTGGTAGGAGCGACCGCGGCGGGGGTGGGACGGCGTCAGGCTCGTCCTTCGGGCCCTCGCTCGGGCGCCTCGAACAGTCCCGTCTGATACGCCAGGACGATCGCCTGGGCACGATCACGCAGGTCGAGCTTCTGCAGAAGACGGGTCACATGGGTCTTGACCGTCGTGTCGCTGATGAAGAGCTCGCGGCCGATCTCGGCGTTGGAGAGCCCTTGCGTGATCAGCCGGAACACGTCCATCTCCCGGCTCGTCAAGCCTGGGTTCCACAGATAACGGATCACCTGGGGGCATGGATCGTGTGAAGATGCAGGTCAGGGGGTTGCGGCCTAGCGGAAACCGCGAGGATGCCTAGTGACACGGATCATGGAAAGATGGTTGCCGGACAACAGGTTGAGCCGTATCGTCTAGCGACATGTACGTGCGGACGTCGACACGGCGGAACAAGTCCGGGCAGGTGGTGCGGTACCTGCAGCTGGCGCACAACGAGTGGGACGGCGCGGCCGGGGTGTCCCGGACCAAGGTGGTGTACTCCTTCGGCCGTGAGGACGAGTTGGACCGGGAGGCGGTCGAGCGGCTGATCGGGTCGCTGTCCCGGCTGCTGGACCCGGCCGCCGCGGCGGCGTTGACCGGACCGGCGGACCTGTCGTTCACCGACTCGCGCCCGATCGGCGGCGCGCACGTCCTGGACGGGCTGTGGCGGCGGCTGGGCATCGACGCCGCGATCGGCAAGGCCCTGCGCTGTGCGACCAGCAAACCGGGCGTCGACCCCGTCCAGACGGGCCGAGGGACGGGATGGCCACATCGACGTCGGTCGAGATCGACCCGCTCGTGGCCGTCGGGCGTCCGGCCTCCAGGTCGCCCACCTGCTGAACCTCGAAGTGGCTGTCCAGCACCGACATCGACCGGGTGGCGTCCATGGCCGGAACACGACCGAGGCCTCGACGATGATCCCCCAGCAGCGACGACATGTGGCCGGCCTGGCCCGCCACGTGTTCGTCGACCCGCCACGGGTTCTCGTCGGGGCGTGCACCTGGGTCGCGGCGGCGTTCGGGCCTGGATCGCGCTACGCCAGGCGGGACCAACATGCCGGTCAGGGCAGTCAAGATCCCCGGCCGGGGCCCGGTCGGACTCGGCCAGGCCCGAGGCGGCCAGCACCAGACGATCCGGTGGACCGGCTGGCCCAGCACGAACATCACGGGAACGGCAGCCGACGCCAGCAAGCGCGGCCGTGAACCGCCCTACGGATCGCGACCGCCGGCCGGCGGTGCGCGTCACCGGCCGCTGGCCCGGGCAGGTGCACGCCCGCCGGTACCGCAGCCGCCGGTGCACGAGCCGCGTCAGGTGCACCGGCAAGTCGACCTGCTCGCAGCTTCCGACCCCACCGCCGAGGACATCGCTCCGCGGTCCAGGCAGACCTGCTGAGGTCGAGGCGGGACATCCTGGACCTGCGCCCGGGAGTCCACCCGCCGCGAGGAGCCGCCGCGCCCGGGGCTGGCTGGCCCTGCTCCCCGCGTCGGCCGAAGCACCGGGACTGCACCATCCGCGCCGACCTCGCGGACCGCTCACCTTCACCGGCCCGGCCGCCAGGTTCCGGCCGACCACGGCCGGGGCACCGGAGCCAGGCGATGCCTCTCCGTCGGCGCCGAACGACATCCGCGACATCAACGCGCCGGCGCGATCGACTCCTCGACCCCGGCCTGCGCTCGTTCGGCACACTGCGACCAGCCAGTCGCCATGAGTGACCTCACCGACCAGCACCCCAACCCACCGACAAGCCGCTGACCAGCACGAACCCGGCCGCCTAGTGACACGCCCACTAGGCGACCACACCCATGTCTGCGCAGGTCAGAGCCCGTTTTCGTGTACTAGAAGATCCGTTATCTGTGGAACCCAGGTCAAGGTGTCCACCGCCTTGGGAGGAGCCTGCCGGCGCAGGCGGGTGAACTGGTCGATGACCCGGCGGGTGACCGCAGGTGAGAGAAGTGCTTCGCCGCCGGCGACGGTCCGCACCGCGCTGATCAGTTGCTCGGGAGGGTCGTCCTTGAGGACGAAGCCGCTCGCCCCTGCGCGCAACGCTTCGTAGACGTATTCATCAAGGGTTGAAGGTCGTCAGAACGAGCACCCGCGCGGACTCGTCGGCCGCGAGGATCCGCCGCGTGGCCTCCAGCCCGTCGAGCTCGGGCATCCGGATGTCCATCAGGACGACGTTCGGGTTCAGGCGTGCGGCTTGCGCGACCGCCTCCCGGCCGTTGGACGCCTCCGCGACCACCTCGATGTCGGGCTCGCCGGCGAGGAGCATGCGCAGCCCCGCACGAACCATCGACTGGTCGTCCGCGACGATGACCCGGATCGTCATGCGCCGTCACCGTCCAGCGAGAGCCGCGCACACAAGGCGAACCCGCCCCCGGGAAGGCCGCCCGCCGACATGTCCCCGCCGAAGATCTTCACCCGCTCGCGGATGCCCACCAGCCCGTGGCCCAGGCCGTCCCGGGTGGAGGGGCCCCGGCCGTCATCACGTACCTCGATCCGAAGGGCATGCTGGGCGTAGTCCAGCTCCACCTCGGCCCGGCGCGCGTGGGCGTGCTTCAACGTGTTCGTGAGGGCCTCCTGTACGATGCGGTACGCCGACAGGTCGAGGCCTGGTGGCAGGTGCATCGGCTCGCCACGGATCCGCAACGCGACGTCCAGGCCGGTCGCCCGCACATCCTTGAGGAGCCCGTCCAGATCAGCCAGCCCGGGGGTGGGCAGCAACTCGGGTGCCTCGTCGTCGCGGCGCATCGCGCTCAGCAGGCGACGCATCTCCGTCAGCGCGGTCCGGCCCGCTTGCTCGACGTTCCTCAGGGCATCCCGGTTCTCCGCCTCGCTGTCGGGCATCCGGTGGCGAACCGCGCCTACCTGAAGCACCATCACACTGACCGCGTGGGCCACGACATCGTGCAGTTCGCGGGCGATCCGTCCGCGTTCCTCTGCCACCGCGACGCGAGCCGCGGCTTCCCGCTCGCGTTCGGCCCGGGCTGCCCGCTCCTCGGCAGCCTCGGTCTGCTGCGCGCGAACGCGCAGCGCGTAGCCGACCAGCCAGGCCATCCCGAACAGCACCGAGGTGAACACGAGGTCGCTGGGCCGAGACGACGGATTCTCATACGCGACGATCGCTGAGCACCCGAGCACGATGGCCAGACCGACCCGCGCTTGGGTGTCGTTGCGTAGGTTGCCCAGCAGGAAGCCGGCACCCAGACCGGCGAGGAACACCGCTGCCGAACTGGGGATCAGCCCTCCGTCCATCAAGGACAGCGCCGCGCTGGCCAACCACATGGCCGCAGGCGCCGCGAACGGAAACCGGCGTCGCAAAAGGAGGAGAAGGACGACCGCCGCGATCGCCACGACCTCCCACCAGGCGGTCGTCCCCGTCGGCCCAGCGGCCTGCTGCCGCCGCGCCGTGCCGACCGCGCTGGAGACCGCCGCCACCACGATGAGGGCATCCAGTCCTCTCGTGGAGAGGATCAGCCGGGCCCGGCTCACCGGATCAAGGTACGTCGCCTCTCCGACCGCGGCGTCCTACCAAAGGAGGATCCGCCCCGTCAGGCTGGAAGGCGCACTCACCCACGGTCGCGCACGCCATGCGGACAGAGATGGGCTCAGCGGGTGCGGCCTTCGCGGCGCATCTCGAGCGTCACGGCCACCCGATCGGCCTGCGTCGTCGCCTTCTTCGCCTCGGTGACCCAGCGGACGAACTCCTTGCGGTGGGAGTAGGCAAGTGCCGCGAACGCCGCGCTCGCGTCCGGGTCTGCTGCCAAGGCGGCCGCGAGGTCGTCGGGCACCTCGACGGTACGCACGCCGTCGTCGAACGCGATCTCCACCTCGTAGGAGGAGCCGATGACCACTCCGGCCTGCTCGCAGGCGGTGCGCGCCAGGCCGATCATGTTCTCCCCGCCCATCCGGGCCAAGCGCAGCGCAAGCGTCGCACCGTTGACCTTCACGCGAACCAGGGAACGCCTTCCTTGACCTCACCCAATTCCGCAGCCTCCTCGTCAACGTCAGTGAGCAGGAACGCCCCCGCCGGTCCGCGCGGCTCAAGGGTTGCGGTCATCCGAAGGACCTCAGACATGCCGCCACGGTAGCGGCAGTCCGTGTGTCCTGAGCTTGATCTTTAACCCGTGGTGGTCTTCATCTGGTGGTGTTGTTCGAGGTTGACGGCTCGTCGGGTGGTCTTGCCGACGTCGTAGCGGGGGGCGGGGTGTCGGTTTCGCGTGCCGGGGGGCCTGCCCGGGCCGGGTCTGGTGGGTTTCGGTGCAGCGGCCGGGTGGGCGATCTTCGCTCGGAGGTGGCGAAACCCTGGCCGCACCCGGGTCGGGGTCAGCCGCTCGGGCGTGGTCGGACGTTCCCAGGGGCGGCGTAGATCGTCGGTCAGGCCGCGGGCCAGGCGTAGCTGGGTGTGGACGACGATGACCAGCCAGGTCCAACGGTCGGCGGCGGCGGGGTCGCGCAGCCTGGGGGCGGTCCAGCCCAGTTGCTGCTTGAAGAACCGGACGGTGTGCTCGAGGTCGAAGCGGCGCAGGAACGCCTGCCAGGCCTGGTCGATCTGGTCGGCGGTGGCGTCGGGGCGGGAGGTCCACAGCGATCAGGGTGTCGGGGCACGATCCCCGGGGAGATGGTCGACCTGGAGCCGGATCAAGGTGCCCTCGATGATGGGCAGGTCGGTGTCTTCGGGATGGTCCAGCCAGGGGCCGCGGCGGGTCAGCCGCGGGTGCATCCGGCCCCAGGCCGACGCGGCTGCCGTGCCGTACCGGGTCGTCTCGGTGGTGGTGGCGTGGTCGGCGGTGGGCCAGCTGTCCGGCTGGGCGAGCTTGGGCACCGGTCCGTGCCGGCAGGTTGCGGCCGTGGAAGACCGAACTGGCCACCCTCGGCGCCGAGACCGGGCTGCAGATCACCGTGGTCCACCTGCCTCCCGATACCTCCACGTGGAACCGGATCGAGCACCGCCTGTTCAGCCACATCTCGATGAACTGGCGCGGGCGGCCGCTGACCTCCCACGAAATCATCATCGAGACGATCGGTGCCGTCACCACTGGGACCGGACTGAAAGTGCGGGCCGCCCTCGACACCGATTCTACCCCCAAGGGCCTAAGGATCACTGACAAGGACATGACGCGCTTCGAGGCCTAACACCTACGGCGACACCAGTTTCACGGCGATTGGAACTACACGATCACGGACGCGCCACCCCCCGGCCAGACACACCCGAACAACCCCAAGTAGATCTTCGGCGCGCCCAAAGTACTGCCTGACAGTGGGTGCCAGGGGCCGGGCGCATCGGCGGGCGGTGTCGCTGGGCGGTGGCGCCGGGCGGTCGTGGACGGTGGGGTGGTCCGGTGGCTTCATCAAGATTGGTGGTGGCGGTGCCGATAGCCCCGGCATGCCTGCGATCACCGTGCCGCCTCGACTAAGGGCGGCCCTGTGGCAGGTGCAGCTCGTCGTGGGTGTGCTGGCCGTGGCGGGGTACCGCTTCCTCATGCCGGAGGGTGCCCTCGATCTCGCGTACATCGGGATCGGGTTTTACGGGGTTCTTTCGGTGCTGCTCGGCGTGAGTCGGTGGCGGCCAGAGGCGGCGACGCCGTGGTGGTTGCTCGCGGTTGGGATCGTCACGTGGGTCCTTGGTGACGTCATCTACTCCGTGTTGGCGATCCGATCCCCTGACGGCTTGCCCTTTCCGTCCGTCGCAGATGTCAGCTATTACCTGTTCTACCCTCTCGTGGCGGCCTCGTTGGTGAGCACGTTGCGCCGACGTCTGCCCGGGCGGGACAGGGCTGGGCTTATCGACGCGACTCTGATCACTGTCGCGGCGGCCGTGTTGTCATGGACGTTCCTGATCGCCCCGTATGCGGGTGACCGCTCTCTGCGGCTGCTGGAGAAGCTGGCCTCCATCGGGTACCCGCTCGGGGACCTGCTGCTGATCGCGCTGCTGGCCCGGTTGTTGTTGTCGCCGGGGCGGCGCGTGGTCACCTTCCACCTGCTGGTGGCAGCGTTCGTCCTCAATCTCGTCGCCGATGTGGTGTATGTGTATCAGTCGCTCGCCGGCACGTACGACTCCGGCGACCTGGTGGATCTCGCCTGGTTGGCGGCCTACGTGCTGTTCGGCAGTGCGGCGCTGCACCCGTCGATGGATCAGTTGACCCAGCGGGCGCCGTTGGAGGGGCCGCAGCCGTCGCGCCGGCGGCTGGCGGTGATGGCGGTCGCGGCACTGACCGCTCCGGCTCTGATCATCATCCGAGTCGCCCGAGGTGACAACGCCGACGTTGTGGTCCTGGGTGGCGGCTGCGTGGTGATGTTCGCGCTTGTCTTGGTCCGGATGAGTGGACTGCTGGACCAGGTCGAGTCCCAGCGCGACCAGCTGCGGACGACCTTCACCGAGCTGGAGCAGGCACAAGCCGACCGGCGGCTACTGCTCGACCGGACCGTGCGCGCGGCGGAGGAAGAGCGGATCCGCCTCGCGGCGAACCTGCACGACGGCCCGGTCCAGCGGCTGGCCGCGGTGTCGCTGACCCTAGACCGGGCGATGCTGCGCCTGGACCGCGGGGAAACGACAGTCGCAGCGGACCTGCTTGAACGCGGCCACGGGGAGCTACAGACCGAGGTGGACACACTGCGACGACTCATGAGCGAGCTACGCCCCCCGGTCCTGGACGAAGCCGGATTCGCGGCCGGGGTCCAGGATCTGGTCGACGACTTCGCCCGACGCACCAGGATCAGTGGGACGGTCAAGGGTGCCCTGCTGACCCCCCTGGCACCCGACGCCGAGACGGTGCTGTACCGGGTGGTCCAGGAGGCGTTGTGGAACGTGGGCAAGCACGCCAACGCCACCGCGGTAGACGTCGAGCTGCACGACCGGGGTGACAGCGTCGAGCTGACGGTCGCCGACGACGGGCAGGGCTTTCACCTGGCACCGGCGAGCAGCTTGTTACGGGACGGCCACTACGGCCTGGTCGGCATGCGCGAACGCCTGGAAGCGACCGATGGCAAGTTCACGATCGATACGGCGCCGGGAACCGGCACTCGCCTGACTGCGCGTGTTCCGCGACCGCGGTTAGCTGGCTCGGGCGAGCCGGCGTCACCCGTGGGGGGGACGGCGTGATCACGATTCTGAAGGACCGCCCCTCAACACCCGGCGCTGCGCAAGGACGTCCATCGGTGGCGTCGCAGCCGGACGCGGTGGTGTCCGACCTGGCGCGGCTGCCGCGAGCTGTCCCGTCCGGCGGGAGCCCAGCGCTGGGTAGCATCCGGCTCGTCCTGGTCGACGATGACGACGTCGTCCGTCAGGCTCTGCGCGACCTGCTGGCGGACGCGGGCTATCACGTGGTTGGCGAGGCGGGTAACGGCGTTGACGGCCTGGCGGTGATCATCGAGGCACGGCCCCACGTGGTGTTGCTGGACCTGCGGATGCCCGGGTTGGGCGGCGTCGACCTGGCTCGCCGGCTGCGCCGGCTCGTCCCGGACATCCGGGTCATCATGTTCTCCGCCCATGACGACGCCGGCCTGCAGAGCATGCTCACCGAGCTGGGTGTCGTCGCCTATCTGATCAAGGGTTGCCCGTACCGGAAGATTGTCGCGGCGATCGAGGCAGCACTGGCCGACGTCCGGGGGACGCGATGACCGGCGCCACCCGGATCCTGCTCGTCGACGACGACGCTGGACTGCGGGGCGAGTTGCGTCAGCTGCTCGAGGACGCCGGTTACGACGTCGTGGCCGAGGCCGCAGACGGCGCCGAAGGCGTTGCCCGCGCCCGCACGCAGGCACCGCACGTCGTGATCAGCGACCTGAAGATGCCCGGCCTTGGCGGGCTCGACCTCGCCGCCGAGCTCCACGGCGAGATCCCGGTGATCATCCTGTCCGCTTACGACGATGCGGGCTTGCAGGCTCAGGCCCGTGAGGCGGGGGCCATCTTCCTGGTCAAAGGCTGCCGCTCCGGCGCCATCTTCGCCGCACTGGAGCAGGCCGCGCTCGCCGGCGCGGGACTCATGTAGATGACGGACTCGCATCGTGGTCTCGGGCCGGCTCGGCCATCTCCGACGCGGGGGCTGGCCCTCGCCTATGCCGGGGGAGCGCTGCTGCTCATCGCGGCGTACGCCACCCCGGCGTTCGCCGCCGCGGCACCCCTCCTGTACCTGATCGTCGCGGGCAGTGCCGTCACGGCGCTGGTCGTCGGCGTCCGCGCTCACCGACCCGACGCGCCTCGCAGTTGGTATCTGCTCGCCGCGGGACAGGCGCTGCTGATCTTGGGCGACGCCTCCGACCTCGTCGACGGCGCACGGTCAGGTCCGCGGCTCGGGCCGATCTGGCCGGGAGGCGGGTTCTGGCTCGCGGCGTTTGCCATGGTCCTCGCCGCGCTCATCGGGCTGCTGCGGGCTCAATGCGCCGCTGTGGACCAACTGGCAGTGCTTGATGCGGCCATTGTGGGCGTCGCGTCCGTCCTGGTGATCTGGGTATACGTCGTCGCGCCCGCAGCCGACAAGGGTTCCCTCGCAATCTCGGCTCAGCTGCTCGCGGTCACCTACCCGACCCTGGCTCTTCTGATCGCCGTGTGCGCCGCGCGGGCGTGGCCGGGAACCGGCCACCACGGGTGGTCTGCGCGGTGCCTGACCGCGAGCATGGTCGCTGGACTGATTGGGACCACACTGCTGAGCGGTCACCTGGTGGGTAGGGCGGTCCCTGGTCCGGTGATGCATGTGTGCTGGCTGGGCGCCTACGCGGCCGTCGGCACCGCGGCGCTGGATCCCACCATGCGGGTACTTACCGCGCCCCGGCCGGCCGCGGCGGCGCCCGGCTGGCTCTCGCTCCCACTGCTCGCGGCGTCCTCGACGTTGGGTCCGGGCGTGCTCCTGGTCGAGGCGCTGCACGGCCACGCCGACGCCGTGCCCTTCGCCGCAGTCTCCTCCTGTGTGCTGTTCGGGTTGGTGCTGGCCCGAGTCGCGGCGGCCTCCGCGCGGCTGGCCGCGCGTGCCGATCGCCGGTTCTCGGGGCTGGTCCAGGCGTCATCGGACCTCATTCTCGTCGTGGATTCCGGTGGAATCGTGCGGTACGCCACACCGTCGGTGGCCCGCCGCCTTGGACGCCCGGACGGGGCGTTCATCGGCGGCCCGGTCACCCAGCTCCTGCCGGAGGCGGACGCGCACCGGCTCGGCGTCCTGCCCCCCCACACGCCCGAACGTCTGGATGCCACGCCGGTTGAATGCCGTCTACCCACTGGTTCCGGCCCCGACGTCGTCGAGGTGCTCCGCGCCAACCTGTCGACCGACGAAGCGGCCGACGGCGTGGTGCTCGCCATGCGCGAGGTCGCGGAGCGGCACACGATGGAGATCGAGCTGCGTCGCCTGGCCTACACCGACGCCCTCACCGGTACCGCCAACCGCGTCCAGCTGCGCGAGCGGCTCACCACAGTCCTGGCCTCCGCTCCGCAGGCCGGCGCCCTGCTCATGCTTGACCTGGACGACTTCAAGTTGGTCAACGACGTGTATGGGCACTCCCACGGTGACGGGCTGCTGGTCGAGGCCGCCCGAAGGCTCCAGATTGTGGCCGATCAGTTCGAAGACGCCTGTCTGGCCCGGCTCGGCGGCGACGAGTTCGCGCTCCTGCTGCCCGACGTCACGCTCCAGGAGGCGCGCTGGGTCTGCGCTGGCCTGCTCAACCGGCTCCGCCAGCCGGTTGGCATAGGCTCCGCCGACCTCGACGTGGGCACCAGCATCGGTCTGGTCATGCTGAACCCCGACCGCCGTGACGTCGACGCGCTGCTCCGCGACGGCGACCTTGCCATGTACGCGGCGAAGGCCGACGGCAAGAACCAGTGGAAGGTCTTCGAGCCCGCTATGTACGAGGAGCTCGTTGACCGCCTCACGCTGGAGGGGGAACTGACGTCCGCTCTGGACGAGGACCAACTCGACCTGCACTACCAGCCCCTCGTCGACCTCGACGGGCAACGGATCGTCGGCGTCGAAGCACTTATCCGATGGAACCACCCCCGTCGAGGACTGCTCACCCCCGACAAGTTCCTCCCCGCCGCCGAGCATGGGCCGCTGATCCACCGGGTAGGCGCCTGGGTGCTGCGAACGGCGTGCCAGCAGCTCGTGGACTGGTCCCATCAGGTCGGTACCGACACCCTCCGCGAGATCGCCGTCAACGTCAGCCCCCGCCAACTCCTCGACTCCCGCTTCACTGACACCGTGGCCGAGGCACTGGCCACAACCGGTCTCCAGCCCGGACGGCTCGTGCTGGAGATCACGGAAAGCACTGCGATGAACCCCAACCTCAGCCAGGACCAGCTGCAGGCACTGCAGGCGCTCGGCGTTCGCCTGGCCATCGACGACTTCGGCACCGGGCACTCCTCCCTGTCCAGACTCGCCCTCCTCCCGGTCGATATACTCAAGATCGACCGGTCGTTCGTCCAGGCCATCCCAACCACCGGGGAAGAACCACTTATCCGCGCGATCACCGCGATGGCCCGCAGCCTTGGGCTGTCCCTCGTGGCCGAAGGCATCGAAACAGACCGCCAGCGGCACTACCTGACAAGCCTTGGCTGCGAACAGGGCCAGGGCTACCTCTTCGCCCGACCGCTACCCGCAGCCCTCCTCACGAACCTCGTTGCCCACGCGGCCGCCGCGAGGGGCAGTACCACCCCGTCAGTGCCAGCGCAGCCCACGCCCACCACGGCGCTACTTCCCACCGGCGACCGATAATGTCCCCACCGCCGCGCTCCGCCGCAGGTTCGAGTTTTCGGGAGTCCAGCAACACGGAACACGCGCTCGTAGCGAGATAGCGTGAGCGCTCGCAGAGCGACGCAGCCCCATGCGCTCACCGGTGAGGGGGTGTGCGACACGGCTGTTGGCCTGCCGGGTTGTGGCTGGTCACAACTCTAGTCTGAGTGGGGTCTACACTCAGATCGGGGAGGCGTCGTGGCCGATGAGCTGGCGGGGATGGATCTGGCCGGGCTGGAGGACCGCCGCAGAGTGCTGTTCGGGGAACTGGCCCGGGTGGGTGACTTCCGGCGGGGATCGCTGAACGCGGTGCGCCGCCGGTGCGGCAAGGCCACCTGTGCGTGCGCCGGCGCGGGGCATCCGGGGCACGGCCCGCAGTACAACCTGACCCGGTGGGTGGGTGGGAAGACGGTGAACGTGCGGGTCCGGCCGGGCCCGGAACTGGCCAAGGTCGAGCGTGAAGTCGCTGCGTGGCAGCACTTCCAGGAGTTGGTGGAGCAGATCGCGGCGGTCAACGAGGCGATCTGCGGGCTCAGACCGGTGGCTGGCGCCCCGGCGGATCCGGCCCCCGGCTCGTAGGCCCGAAAAGGGGGCTCTGCGACCGGTCCCGAGCCCAGCTCGAGGCCCAGTTCCAGGCGGAGACTGTCACCGAGGTGACCCGGCTGGCCACCCTGGCGGCCGGGCAGGTGGCCGCCACCGCAGACCACGCGGACACCCACGGCGGCCAGGGCGGGGATGACCTGGAGGCGGTGGAGCTGGCGATCCGCACCGCGATGCTCGCGTTGGGCGGTCGTGCTCGGCATGCGGGCACGGTACCGATTCGTCCCGACTGAGAGTGCGTCAGGATGGTGGCAGCAGCCCACTACCCTCGACCAGGACCGACGGTTCTGGCCCATCGAATTAGGTTAGACTAACCTCGCTTGCAAGGCAGTGAGGTGCCTTCCTGCGGATGCGTCGCGTCGCGCGGGTTCCCGTCGCGGAGCTGCCGCCTGGAGGGTGCTGTGATTGTCTGTAGCTGCTTCGCCGTCCCCGGGCATCTGATCGATGCCGCGGTGGAGGCGGGCGCCGCCGACGTCGACGCCGTCGGTGCGGCCTGCGGCGCCGGCACGGGCTGTGGTTCCTGCCGGGAGCGGATCGCCGAGCGACTCTGCGCGGCCAGGCGGGCCCACTGCGGATGGTGCACCCGGTGCACGGCGAGCCCTCTCGAGCGCGCCTCCTGACGGTCGGGAAAGGTGCTAGACACATCCCACTTCGTCCCTCGTCCCGGAGGTTCCGGTGGCCGTCAACACCCCCGTCATCCAAGCCCTCAACGCCATGATCACCCTGGAGCTCACGGTGATCAACCAGTACTTCCTGCACAGCAAGATGTCCCGGTACTGGGGCTACGACAAGCTGGCGGACAAGTTCCGTGACCTCTCGATCGACGAGATGAAGGACGCCGAGGCCTATGCCGAACGCGTACTCGAGATCGGCGGCCTGCCGAACTTCCAGCGCCTCAACAACTTCGGCGTCGGTGAGACGCCCATCGAACAGCTGACGCTCGCTCGAGACGCCGAGGTCTTCGCCCTGGACTCGTTGGCCACCGCCATCGCGACCGCCGAGGAGCACACGGACTACGCCACAGCCCAGATGTTCCGGGAGGCCTCGCTCGAGGAGCGGGCACACCTCGACTGGGCCGAAACGCAGTTGCGCATGATCGAACGACTCGGCGAGGTGGACTACCTCACCACGCAGGTCTCCTGACGGATCGGACGAACGTGGCTCGGGGGCCATGCCAGCGTCAGATCCAGGACCTAGGGCCCTGGCCGTGAGCTCGGGCCTCCGGCCAGTGCGCTCATCACCATGATCCTGCTCACGGTGTAGCACTCTCGCCTGCCGTGACCATGCCCTGCTAGTCTCCCGCAGAAGTAGGTAAGCCTTACCTAATAACGCGGGAGGGTCATGCTCGCGAACTACCTGGTGGGTCTGCGCGAAGGGCTCGAAGCATCGTTGGTCGTGGTGATCCTCGTCGCGCACTTGGTCCGTACTCATCGTCGTCACCTGCTGCCGTCGATCTGGACGGGTGTCGGTGTGGCGGTTGCGGTGTCGCTCGGATTCGGGGCGCTGCTGACCTTCGGACCCCGCGGCCTGACCTTCGAGGCGCAGGAGATCATCGGCGGCGGTCTGTCGATCGTCGCGGTCGGGTTCGTCACCTGGATGGTCCTGTGGATGGCCACCGCTGCCCGAGGCCTGTCGAGCGAGCTCAAGGGCAAGGTGAACGCCGCTGCCCAGGCCGGGCGCGGCAGTCTGGTGGTCCTGGCGATGCTCGCCGTCGGCCGGGAAGGGCTGGAGACGGCACTGTTCCTGTGGGCGGCCACCCGCGCAGCCGCGGGCACGTCGGAGTCGACTGCCGTGCCGCTGACGGGCGCGCTGCTCGGGCTGGCCACCGCCGTCGCCATCGGCTGGGGCGTCTACCGGGGGGCGCTGAGGTTGAACCTCGGGCGCTTCTTCGCCTGGACGGGCGGGTTCCTGATCTTCGTGGCGGCGGGCGTCCTGTCCTACGGCGTTCACGACCTGCAGGAAGCTCGGGTGCTGCCCGGTCTGAACACCCTCGCATTCGATGTCAGCTCGGTGATCGACCCGTCCACGGTCATGGCGACCGGGCTCAAGGGGGTCTTCAACTTCTCTCCCGCCACCACCGTGCTCGAGGCCGTCGCGTGGGTCGGGTACGTCGTGATCGTCCTGCCCGTGTTCATCCGTCGGCTGCGCGCCTCCGGCACCACCCCTGCCCACCCCACCCCGGCGGCCGACCAGACCGCAGCCAGCACCCCAGGAGCTTCCGCGTGACCCATTTCCCGTTCCGTGCGACCTCGCGGCACGTCCCCGCGTACGCCCTGGCCACGACCGGCGTGCTGCTCGGTCTCACCGCGTGCACCCAGAACTCGCCGAGCGCGTCGGCCGGTGGCAGCGCCGCGCCCGGAAAGCTGTCGGTCGTCTCAACCGACCAAGGGTGCGAGGTGTCCGCAGTGCAGGCGCCGTCGGGCACGCTCACGTTCAGCGTGGCGAACAAGGGCACGAAGGTGACCGAGTTCTACCTGTTGGCCTCCGACAAGCTGCGGATCGTCGGCGAGGTCGAGAACATCGGGCCCGGTCTGACGCGGGACCTGGTGCTCAAGGCGCCGCCCGGGGCGTACTTCACCGCGTGCAAGCCCGGCATGAAGGGCGACGGCATCCAGGCCGGCTTCTCCGTCACTGATTCGGGCGCCGACCTGACGGCAAGTGGCGCGGACGCCGACCTGGTCACCCAGGCGAACACCCTGTACGGGGCCTACGTCAAGGACCAGACCGAGCAACTCGTCGCCAAGACCGACCAGTTCGTCGCCGCCTACACCGCCGGCCGTGACGACGAAGCTCGCCGCCTCTACCCGGTGGCACGCGTGCACTGGGAGCGGATCGAGACCGTTGCGGAGTCGTTCGGTGATCTCGACCCGAGCATGGACGCCCGGGAGGCCGACGTCGAGCCGGGCCAGACCTGGACCGGATGGCATGTCATGGAGAAGGACCTGTGGCCGCCGAAGACCGGCTACACGGCTCTTACCCCTGCCCAGCGCAAGACCATGGCCGACAGTCTGGTCAAGGACACCGCGACCCTCTACGAGCGCACCCGAACGCTGACCTACACGGCCGACCAGATCGGCAACGGGGCCAAGGGGCTGCTCGACGAGGTCGCCACCGGCAAGGTCACCGGCGAGGAGGAGGCCTGGAGTCACACCGACCTGTGGGACTTCCAGGCCAACGTCGACGGTGCTCGGGTGGCCTGGGAAGGCCTGCGGCCGTTGCTGAAGAAGCGGGATGCCGCCCTCGACGCCCAGATCGAAACCCGGTTCGCGGTGCTGCAGAAGCTGCTCGACGGCCACCGCCAGGGTGACGGTTTCGTGCTCTACACCGCGCTGGACAGCTCCGAGATCAAGGCCCTCTCGGACGCGGTGAACGCGCTGAGTGAGCCACTGTCCAAGATCACAGCAGCCGTCGTCTGACGCCGGCCGACCACGAGGACGAGCCATGAACGGCCCCACCACGACCGGCCCCGTCACGACGGCCGAAGATCCGACCAGCGAGGAGGCCTCCGGCCCGACTGGCGGATTCAGCCGGCGGCGCTTCCTCGGCGCGGCGGGAGCTGCGATCGGGGTGGCGGGTGCGGCGGGCGCGGCAGCCGGCGTGACCGTCACCCGGCGCGATGAGCCGACGGCGGCGGGCGGATCGGCCCCCGTCGACGTGCACCCCTTCCACGGCGCGCACCAGTCGGGTGTACTCACCCCGGCCCAGGACCGGCTGCACTTCGCGGCCTTCGACGTCATGACGTCGTCCCGGGACGAGCTGATCGGGCTGCTGCGAGCCTGGACGGCGGCCGCCGTCGAGATGACCCAGGGCCTGCCGGTCTCCGGCGGCGCGTCGGCACCGTACGACGCCCCGCCGCTGGACACGGGCGAGGCGGCCGGGCTCCCGGCGTCCCGGCTGACCATCACGATCGGGTTCGGGCCGGGACTGTTCCGGGACGCCGACGGCCGCGACCGGTTCGGTCTCGCCGTCCGCCAGCCCGCTGCGCTGGCCAGGCTGCCGCACTTCCCGGCCGACAACCTCGACCCGCGCCGCAGCGACGGCGACCTGTGCGTTCAGGCATGCGCCGACGACCCACAGGTGGCCGTGCACGCCGTCCGCAATCTGTCGCGGATCGCCTTCGGCGCAGCCGGCATCCGGTGGGCACAGCTCGGTTACGGGCGCACCTCCTCGACGTCCACATCACAGGAAACCCCCCGAAATCTGTTCGGCTTCAAGGACGGCACCGCAAACATCAAGGCAGAAGAACCTGGCGTCGCCGATGAGCACGTCTGGGTAGCAGCCAACGACGACCCGCACGCGTCCTGGCTGGCCGGCGGCTCATACCTGGTGGCCCGACGGATCAACATGCACATTGAGACCTGGGACCGAACATCACTTCGGGAACAGGAAGCCATCCACGGACGGGACCGGTCCGCCGGCGCTCCGCTGTCGGGCGGGGGAGAGTTCACCGACCCCGACTTCGCCGCCGTCGGCGGTGACGGCCAGCCGCTCATCGCGGAGAACTCCCACGTGCGGCTGGCCCACCACACCACCAACGGCGGCCACCGCATCCTGCGACGGGGGTACAACTTCACCGACGGCAGCGACGCCCTCGGCCGCCTGGACGCCGGCCTGTTCTTCATCGCCTTCGTCCGCAACCCGACCACGCAATACATCACGCTGCAGAACCGCCTGTCCAAGGACGACCCCATGATGGAGTACATCCAGCACACCGGATCGGGCATCTTTGCTATCCCGAAGGGCGTCCGACCCGGCGGCTACCTCGGTCAGGACCTATTCACCGCCTGAACCGCGCTGGGCTCGAGTCCTCGAGTCAACATGGTGCCAGGCATGCTCTGCAGGTCGAGAGGCGGTCCGGCTGGATATCGCGATCAAGACCGATCGGGGCTGCTGGTGACCGCGCTCCGCGCCGCCGGCCACCGGGTGTGGGGGATCAATCCGAACGCCGTCGACCGCTACTGTGACCGGCCGAACGGCGCCTTTAAAGGATCATGCAGGTCGGCCGCGAACCCTCACCAGAACCACGCACCAGGATGCACCCTTCACGGAACCTGCCGCGCGTCACGGTGTGCGCGCCACGCCAGCGCGACGTCGCCGGCTGGTGCCGCGATCGCACCGCTCTGCCACGCGAAGGACTCCAGCGGCGCCGCCTGGATCGCAATGGGATCCGTGCGGGCGAGGTCCAGTGCACCTCGTACACCGACCCGCCGATCACCAGGGCCATGTGCGTGCCGTCACGCGCCGCGAGGACGCCGAACTGCAGGCGCCGCAACGGTTCAATGCCGCTCAGGTCGCTCTTGTTGGCGGGGTTGGTGCGCCGATAGTTGATCACCGCGTTGGCGCCCGGCAACCGGATCTTGCAGTAGGTGCCGGTACTCCCGAGCGACCTTGTAGGCGAACGGGTGCTCCGGTGTCTTGTCCGCCCGGGGGCGAGATCCCACGATGCCGACGTGGGCATGACCGAGGCGGCCACCGGTGTGGTCGAGGACGCCCCTGGCGGCGAGCTGGCCCGAGGCACCCAGGTGGCCACGATGATGGGAGGGATGGGCCGGTCGTTCGACGGCGGCGACGCCGAGTACGTCCTGGTCCCGGCGGCACGGGTGATCCAGTTCCGCAGCGACCTTCCCTGGGAGGTGCTCGGCGCGGTCCCCGAGACGTTGCAGACCGCGCACGGCCCCCTGGCCGTCGGCGTGCAGCCGACTCGGGCCAGACGCTCCTGGTGCGTGGCGGGACGTCCTCGGTCGGCGTGGCGCTGGCGCCATCAAAGCCCCACAGGCCACATCCGTCTCATACGCCCACCGATCACCGGCCACCACGATGCCTGACCAGAGCTTGATCAACTGACCCTGCCGCGGCCCTGGGGAGGCATGGTGCCAGAATGGCGCCAACATCGATGATCTCGAAGTCGAGTTCACGGGTGCGGGTCCTGCTCGCGGCCGGGTGCTGTCACATGGTGAGTCCTTCCGCCGAGGGTCCCGACCGCGCACCCGACCGGGGGATCTATCGTCGAGCGGTGGGCACGATACGAGGCGTAGCTGACGTCGCCGGCTCCGGTGACCGGTCGCCCACGGGCACCGGGCGCGCGCGTTCGGGGCCATCTCCGCGCCCAATGTGATGAGGTGAAGTCAGCCGCCCTGTGACGGGGCGGTCCGGATGGGCGACAAGGATCGAGGGCAACGATGAACCCGAAGAGCGCCGTGAGTCCCGAGCCGATCCGCCTCACGAAGAAGCAGTACCGCGCCGAGCTCGAGCGGTTGCAGACCGAGCTCGTGGCCATGCAGGAGTGGATCCGAGCCACGGGCACACGGTTGGTCGTCATCCTGGAGGGACGGGACACCGCCGGCAAGGGCGGCACCATCCGTCGCCTGACGTACCTCCTGAACCCACGGCTCTGCCGCGTCGTCGCCTTGCCGGCGCCGACCGAGCGCGAACGCACCCAGTGGTACTTCCAGCGCTACATTCCCCATCTTCCGGCAGCCGGGGAGATCGTGCTGTTCGACCGCTCCTGGTACAACCGCGCGGGTGTCGAGCGTGTCATGGAGTTCTGCACCCGTGAGGAGTACGAGTACTTCATGCGCGTGTGCCCCATCCTTGAGAGCGCGCTGACACGAGCTGGGATCGTGCTGGTGAAGTACTGGCTGAGCATCTCTGACGAGGAGCAGCGCAGACGGTTCCAAGCCCGCATCGATGACCCCGCCAAGCGTTGGAAGCTCAGCCCGATGGACCTCCAGGCGCAGGCGCGCTGGGTGGACTACGCCGAGGCCAAGGACGAGATGTTCGCCTACACCGACACCAAGGAGAACCCTTGGTACGTCGTGGATGCCGAGGACAAGAGCACGGCCAGGTTGAACCTCATTGCCCACCTGCTGTCGATGGTTCCGTACAAGCATGTGCCCGCCGACGACATCAAGCTGCCGGACCGCCAGCAGCGGGCCTACGTGCGCCCACCGATAGACGTGCAGACCTTCGTTCCGCTGCGGTACGTCGTGGAGGCCAAGCACCAGCACTGACCGTGCGGGCGTCGTCCAGGTCAGAAGGCCTATTGCACCCGGACCGCGGGACCACTGACGACGGCAGCGCCTGGGGCGCGGCCTGCCACATGTCCGCGGCGGGTAGGGTCAGGTCTCCGAAGGCGGCCTGCCGCGCACCGGCCAGGGCGGCTACGCCACGCCAGTCCAGGCCACGTTGCACGCCCAGTGCTGTGGGGCCTTGGCGACCTGCGCGAGCATCGCGCGGCGGGCCTCGAGCGGCCCGACCCGGGCCGCGCCATCGCCGGTGTGCCACCCGCCGCACCGACCGTCTGACTGAGGACAGGGGCGGCGAGCGGTCATCGAGGCACGGCACGGATCGGCCAGCGGGCCGCGACGAGCCAGCAGATGCTTCCGGACAGCAGGCCGACCGCAGTGCCCCCGAGGACGTCGAGGGGCCAGTGGGCACCGATGTAGATCCGGTTGAGCGCGACCAGGGCGGCGAACGCCAGGCCCACGAGGCGCTGCGGCCGGGTCATCCATGGCCACAGTGCGGCGACGACCGCGACGGCCACGCCGGTGTGGGCGGAGGGGTAGGAGTGGCCGTACGGGTCCTTGGGGTAGCCGTGGACGTCCAGCCCGGCAACCGATGCGGTGGGACGCACCGTGTGCGCGACCCGCTTGATGGTCTGGGCGACAGCCTCGGCGAGCACGACGCTGACGACCAGACCACGTACCATCTCACGGCGCACCGCAGGCGTCGCTGTCAGCAGAACCCAGCCGAGCAACCCGAGCGCGACCACGGTCAAAGGCCACGGCCGGAACAGGGGGTTCGTCGCGGCGAGCACCGCAGCCAGCGGCTGGGGCGGATCGTTGAGCCAGGTGACCGGTCCGCTCTGGGCCGCTCCGACCCCCGGTCGGGTCGCCAACCACCACGACATACAGATCACGACCAGGGACACCGACGCCGTCAGTGCGGCCGTGGCCGGGCGCGGTAACTCGCGCACGCGACCGGACCTCTCCGGCTGCCTCCCCACCGCCTCGTGCCGGTCCGGTCTCATGCGCGCGCAACATACACCCGAGTCTCGAGGAAGTTCGTGACGAAGCCCACGGGCAGGGTCCGGATGTTGAGCGGCATCTTCACCCGGTCCCAGTCGCCCATGATCCGGGCCAGCCGGTCCTCACAGACACCGCCGGGGAGGCCGATGTGGAAGTCCGGGCCTATGGCGGAGCGGCGATCTCGTCGGCGACGTGCCGCCGACGTTCGGTGTTTCGGGTCGGTGCGGCGGATGAGCCCGGACTCGTACCAGCCGAGGGTCTCGCCGTGGTGACCGCCGTTCCCGGGCGGCGATGCCGGCGTCTGCTTGCCGATGACCGCCGCCGCCGCGTGGGGTCGGCCGGGGTACGGACCGTCATCGGCTCGTCGATCGCGCAGGGCCCGGCCTGCTCACCGGACGGCGCCGGGCCCGTTCGCACGTCCGGCGCCACCAGCCCGCATGACGGCGACAACCCGCCGCCTCGGAGTGCCGACCCCTCGCGCGTGATCTAGCGTCGCGATCATGTCGACGCCGCCCTCAGCCCCGTCCTCCCGCAGCGCCACCGTCGGCGCGAGCGCCCGGTTCACCGTCACCGACCCGGTCCTCCTCGCGCTCCAGGTCGTCGCCGCCCACGACCACCGCGCGGGGCTCGTCGCGACACTCGACGGGACGCCGGTCACCGTCCGGGAGATCACCGGACCCGAACCATGGTCGCGACAGCACCTCGTCGAGTGCAGCACCGGGACCCTCGAGATCATCTACGCGGCGACCGTCGAGCCCGGGTCCGGTGACCTGACCGAGGTCGACGAGGCGGAGCGGATCGAGATGCTCCGGCCGAGCCGGTACTGCCCGTCCGACCGGCTCGTCGCGTTCTGCTCCACCCGGTTCCCCGGGCCGGAGGCGCCGGCGCTGACCCGGCTCCGGGCGATCACCGACTACGTCCACGACCATCTCGAGTACATCTCCGGCAGCACCGGCCCCACCGACGACGCCGTCGACGTCCTGCTCGCGGGTCAGGGCGTGTGCCGCGACTACGCCCACCTCGTCGTGACGCTCGCGCGGGCCGCGGGGATGCCCGCACGGCTCGTCGCCGTCTACGCCCCCGGCCTGTCCCCGATGGACTTCCACGCGGTCGCCGAGGTCGATGTCGAGGGCACGTGGCACGTCGTCGACGCCACGCGGCTCGCGCCCCGGGAGTCCCTCGTGCGGATCGCGACCGGCCGCGACGCCGCCGACACCGCGTGGGCCACGACCGTGCGCGGCGCGGCGGACCTCCAGGACGTCACGGTGACGGCGGTCGCCGACGGCGGCCTGCCCGCCGACGACGGGGACAGTGCCACCGTCATCTCGTGACGGTGGCATCTCGTCAGGCCGGACGTCGCGTCACGACCACAGGGACGCGAGCCCGGCGAGGACGCCGGTGGTCGCCCGGGTCCGGGGCGGCAGTGCTCGCCGCGATGCTGTTCCCCGCCGCAGCGGGCATCGCGATCTTACCTCCTGCGCGACGGCGGCCTGTTCCGGCTGACCGACGACGACTCCCTCGTGCAGGCGATGGTCGACGAGGGCCGCCTCATCCCTCGGAGGAGGCGGTCCCACCCGGACCGGGCGATGCTCCAGAAGGCGTTGGTAGGCAACGGATTCCCGGACGTCGAGGTTCGCGTCCATGACGCGGCCACCGGTGACCGGTACCTCGTGTGCTCCGACGGGCTGTACGCCGTCGTCCCCGACGCCGCCGAGCCGCATGCCGCGGCCGGCGCACAGCTCGCCGCCGTCCGGGACGCCGAGGCACCGGACGACGTCGGCGTCGTCATGGCCGATGTGGCGGAGGCTCCCGCCCGCTAGCGTGTATCCACGACGGGACGTGGCCGCTCCGCACGGCAGGAGCGGCGCCGTCCAGCCACCGCAGGTGGGTTCGTCTCGGGAGAGGGTCCGTCGTCATGAGCCGCATGCTCAAGGTGTTCGCCACAGGTCCGCAGCAGGACGAGGTCGCCGTCACCGAGGGGGTGCGGGTCGTCGCGCGGTACGACGCCTTCGTCGTCGTCGAGGTGGAGGACGACGCCGTGGACGCCGTCTCCCGGGGTCGGCTCGTCGAGGACATCACAGACCAGTACGAGCTCTCCCTCGGTGGCGGCCTCGAGTCGACGATCGACACCTCGGTGCCGCGGATCACCGAGCGCGGCACGACGCGCGCGCACCCCGCGTACCCCGGACGGCGCCGGCTCGGCCCGGGCCCGCACCACTACATCGTCCAGTTCGTCGGTCCGGTCAAGCCGGAGTGGCTCGACGACGTCCGGGCCGCGGGCGGCGAGGTCGTCGACAACCGGGCCGGCTTCGTGGCCGTCGTCCGTGCCGACGACGACGCGATCACCCGGATCGCGGGTCTCGAGCACGTGCGGTGGGCCGGGCACCTGCCGCCGGAGGCCCGCCTGGACGTCGCCGGTGCCGACCAGCTGCCGCGTACCCGCCTGCTACCGGACACGTTCGTCGTCGAGTTCTTCACGGCGCGCGAGGCGCGTTCGGCCCGCTCCGATCTGCGCCGGCTCGGCCTGCGGATCGCGGGCGGCGAGTCCGGCAGCGGCATCCTCGTCGTCGAGCAGCCGGACGGCACGCCGGCGCAGCAGCAGCGCACGCTCGCGGCGGTCGCGCAGGTGCACGGCGTCCGGTCGGTGCGGCGCCGCGCGGTCAACCGGATCAGCAACGACGTCGCGGCCGGCATCCTGCGCGGTGGCCCTGCGGTCACCGCCGTCCAGGCGCTGGACGGCACGGGCGAGGTCGTCGGGATCTGCGACACCGGGCTCGACGTCGGCTCGACGCACCCCGTGCACCCGGACTTCGCAGGCCGGGTCAAGGCAGTGATCAGCTACCCGATCAGCCCCGACTTCGCCACGTACGTGAAGAACCCGGGCGCGGACGACGGCGCCGCCGACCTCGACTCCGGGCACGGCACCCACGTCTGCGGCTCCGCCGTCGGGGACGGCAGCGCGAGTGCCGAGGTGCCCGGGCAGGCCCCGATCCGCGGGCTCGGCCACAAGGCTCGGCTGGTCTTCCAGGCGGTCGAGCAGGCCTTGGACTGGAAGGACCCGAGGTACCTCCAGCGGTACGGCCGCTACCTGCTCGCCGGCATCCCCGCCGACATCACGACGATCTTCGCGGACGCGTTCTCCCGCGGCGTTCGGATCCACTCGAACTCCTGGGGCGGCGGCGATCCCGGCGCGTACGACGCGCAGAGCCGCCAGCTCGACGCGTTCGTCTGGGAGCACCCCACGCTCACCGTGCTCGTCGCGGCCGGCAACGACGGCACCGACTCCGACGGCGACGGCAAGATCAACCTCGGCTCGGTGACCAGCCCCGGGACGGCGAAGAACTGCATCACCGTCGGGGCCAGCGAGAACCTGCGTCACGGCTTCGACGCCGACCACTACGGCACCTGGTGGCCGCACGACTACCCGGCCCCGCCGTACAAGGGCGCGGCGATGGGCGACGACCCCGACCAGGTCGTCGCATTCTCCAGCCGGGGACCGACCTCCGACGGGCGGACCAAGCCGGACGTCGTCGCACCGGGCACCTGGGTGCTCTCGACGAAGTCGACGATGCTCAGCCCGACTGCGACCGGCTGGAGGCCCTTCCCCGGCTCGAAGAGGTACTTCTACATGGGCGGCACGAGCATGGCGACGCCGCTCACCGCCGGAGCGGTCGCCGCACTGCGGCAGCACGTCCGGCGCGACCACCGGATCGCCCGGCCGACGGCAGCGCTCATGAAGGCCGTGCTCGTCGCCGGTGCCCGCCGGCTGCCCGCCACCGCGCCGGACGGGACCGTGCTCGACGACCACCAAGGCTTCGGCCGGGTCGACGTGGCCGCCGTCGCGAGCCCGCCGGACGGCGTCCGACTGCGGCTGCAGCAGAACCGCCGGGTGGCGACCGGCCAGTCGCGGCGGACGACGGTCACCGTCGTAGCGGCCCCGGACGGGGAGGGCACGGAGCCGCTGCGGGTCGTCCTCGCGTACAGCGACTACCCCGGCGACACCCTCGTGAACAACCTCAACCTCGTCGTCACCGCACCGGACGGGTCCATCCGTGTCGGCAACCAGGCCGAGGGTGGTCCGGCGGCCTTCGACGCGGCGAACAATGTCGAGGTCGTCCACGTGAGCGACCCGCAGCCGGGGGAGTGGACGGTCGACGTCATCGGGTCGAACGTGCCGCAGGGGCCGCAGCCGTTCGCCCTCGTCGTCCGCGGGCCGCTGACCTGACGCCGCGCACCGGCCGGGTGCGACGTCCCGGTACGACGTCCGGGGGGGCGACGTGGCGAGAGGCGGAACGGCCCGGGGCGCCACCGGCCGCCGCTGGGACGATACGGGTGCCCGGGAGGCGGGTCTGGTCGTCGGGAGGTGGGCTGCCGTGACGGTGACGCGGTCGTTGGAGTCGGTGACGTTCGGCGCGGCGCGGGCGGGGATCGACGGGGCGGTCCGGTGCGCGCAGGAGATCGGCGTCGCGGTGTGCGTCAGCGTCGCGGACCCGGCCGGGAACCAGGTCGCCTTCGGCCGGATGGACGGCGCGCCGCTGCTGTCCGCCGGGATCGCGACGAACAAGGCCTACACGGTGTGCGCCTTCAACGGGCTGCCGACCCACGAGTGGTTCGGGCTCATCGAGAACGAGCCCGCCCTCCTGCACGGCATCGTCCACACCGACCGGCTCGTCGTCTTCGGCGGTGGCATCCCGGTCCTCCACGACGGCCGGTTCGTCGGGGCCGTCGGGGTGTCCGGCGGGAGCGCCGAGCAGGACCGGCAGATCGCCGAGGCCGGCGCCGCGGCGGCCGCGGGCACCGCGTGATCCTGACGTGCTGTCGGAGGCGCGGAGACCGTCGCCGCCCTGCTCGCCGCGACCGGGGCGCATACCCGCCGTCTCCGCGCCGGGTCCACGGCCGCGCCGCAGGATTCCGGACGGCGGGTCTCGGCATCCGGACGCGACGCGCCCCCGGGTCGTGCGACGGCGCCCCGACACCGCCCGCGGCGGGGCAGAATGCACGACCGTGACGAGCCCGACCACGACCGACGCCACCCCGACGATCATGACGAACGCCGCGGCCGCGGACCTCCCGGCCGTCGTGCTGCCTCCTGTCGAGGACCGGATCGCCGCCGAGCTCGACGTCACGGCGTGGCAGGTCCGGGCCGCCGTCGAGCTCCTCGACGGTGGATCGACCGTGCCCTTCGTGGCCCGGTACCGCAAAGAGGTCACCGGCAGCCTCGACGACGCCCAGCTGCGCGCTCTCGAGGACCGGCTGCGCTACCTGCGCGAGCTCGAGGAGCGCCGGGCCGCCGTCCTGGAGTCGGTGCGCAGCCAGGGCTCGCTCGACGACGCCCTCGCGGCGCAGATCATGGCGGCGGAGACGAAGTCCCGGCTCGAGGACGTGTACCTGCCCCACAAGCCGAAGCGCCGGACCAAGGCGCAGATCGCCCGGGAGGCCGGGCTCGAACCGCTCGCCGACCGGCTTCTGGACGCCCGGACCACGGACCCCCGGGCGGCGGCGTCGGGGTACGTCGACGTCGTGAAGGGCGTCGCGGACGTCGCCGCCGCACTCGACGGGGCCCGCTCCATCCTTGTCGAGCGGTTCGCCGAGGACGCCGACCTCATCGGCACCCTCCGCGAGCGGCTGTGGGCGAAGGGCAGCCTCCGCTCCACCGTCCGCGAGGGCAAGGAGAAAACCGGCACGAAGTTCGCCGACTACTTCGCCTTCTCCGGGCCGCTCCACCGGCTCCCGTCGCACCGCATCCTCGCGCTCTTCCGTGGCGAGAAGGAGCAGGTCCTCACGCTGAGCATCGAGCCCGAGGACGCCGACCCCGCGGAGCCCGGCGCGACGCCGCCGCCGACGAGCTACGAGAGCTCCATCGCACACCGGTTCGGCATCTCCGACCGGGGCCGTCCGGCCGACCGCTGGCTCCTCGACACCGTCCGGTGGGCCTGGCGTACCCGGGTCATGGTCCACCTCGACCTCGACGTCCGCGGCCGGTTGTGGCAGGTCGCCGAGGACGAGGCGCTGCGGGTCTTCGCGGGCAACCTGCGCGACCTGCTCCTCGCCGCGCCGGCCGGGAGCCGACCGACGATGGGTCTCGACCCCGGGCTGCGGACCGGGGTCAAGGTCGCCGTCGTCGACGCGACGGGCAAGGTCGTCGACACCGCCACGATCTACCCGCACGTCCCGCACCGGAAGTGGGAGGCCTCGCTCGCCGTCCTCGCCGGTCTCGTCCGCACGCACTCCGTCGAGCTCGTCGCGGTCGGCAACGGGACGGCGTCCCGCGAGACCGACAAGCTGGCAGCCGAGCTCATCGCGATGCTCGCCGGGACCTGGGGCAGGAAGGTCGTCAAGGCCGTCGTCTCCGAGGCCGGCGCATCGGTGTACTCGGCGTCGGCGTACGCGTCGGCCGAGCTGCCGGACCTCGACGTCTCGCTGCGTGGCGCGGTCTCCATCGCGCGGCGGCTCCAGGACCCGCTCGCCGAGCTCGTGAAGATCGACCCGAAGTCGATCGGCGTCGGCCAGTACCAGCACGACCTGTCCGAGGCCCGGCTCTCGCGCTCGCTCGACGCCGTCGTCGAGGACTGCGTCAACGCCGTCGGGGTCGACCTCAACACCGCGTCAGTCCCGTTGCTGCGCCGGGTCTCCGGGATCACCGAGGCCCTCGGCGGCGGCGATCGTCGCCCATCGTGACGCGCACGGGCCGTTCCGGTCCCGCCGGGCGCTCAAGGACGTCCCGCGTCTCGGCCCCAAGGCGTTCGAGCAGTGCGCGGGCTTCCTGCGGATCGCGGACGGCGACGACCCGCTCGACGCGTCCGGCGTGCACCCCGAGTCCTACCCCGTCGTCCGGCGCATCCTCGAGGCGACCGCGCGTGACGTCCGCGCGCTGATCGGCGACACCGGGGCGCTGCGGGCACTGCGGGCCGCGGACTTCGTCGACGACACGGTCGGGCTCCCCACCGTCACCGACATCCTCGCCGAGCTCGAGAAGCCCGGCCGTGACCCGCGGCCGGCGTTCGCCACCGCGACGTTCGCCGACGGCGTCGAGACCGTCGAGGACCTGCGCCGCGGGATGGTCCTCGAAGGCGTCGTGACCAACGTGGCAGCCTTCGGCGCGTTCGTCGACGTCGGCGTCCACCAGGACGGGCTCGTCCACGTCTCGGCGATGAGCCGGACCTTCGTCAAGGACCCGCGCGAGGTCGTCAAGCCCGGCGACGTCGTCAAGGTCAAGGTGCTCGACGTGGACGTGACGCGGAAACGGATCGGGCTGACGCTGCGGCTCGACGACGACGTGCCCGCGGACCACGGCGCCGGCGACCGGGCCGGGCAGAACCGCCAGGGCGGCCGGCGGCGGGACGGCGGTCGGCCGAGTCCCGGGAACCAGCCCGGCGGTGGCCGCGGCGGGCAGGGCGGCGGCGGTGGACGCGACAACCGGACCTCCCGGGCGGAGCCGACGGGCGCGCTCGCCGAGGCGTTCCGGCGGGCCGGCTACGGCCAGGACGGGGCGCCGCCGACGCGATGACGACGTAGGTTCTCCTCAGTGGTCAGGGTGCCCTGTTTCCCTGCGGCGTCGAGAGGAGCATCGACGTGAAGATCGGTATTCACCTGCCCCGGCTGACCTACCCGGGAGGGCCGCCGACCCTGGCCGACGACCTGGCGCGCATCGTCCGGGCCGCGGAGGACGCCGGTGTGGACCGGGTCAGCGTCATGGACCACGTCTGGCAGATCGGCCCGCACGGTCCGGTCGAGCACGACATGCTCGAGGCGTACACGACCCTCGGCTTCCTGGCCGCACACACCGACCGGGTCCGGCTCATGACCCTCGTGACAGGTGTGACGTACCGGGACCCCGGCCTCCTCGCGAAGATGGTCACGACGCTCGACGTGCTGTCGAAGGGCAGGGCGATCCTCGGGATCGGCGCCGCGTGGAACGCCGACGAGTCCGCGGGGCTCGGGCTGTTCTTCCCGCCGACCGCGGAGCGGTTCGAGCGGCTCGAGGAGACGCTGCAGATCGTCCTGCAGATGTGGTCGGACAACGAGGAGCCCTACGAGGGAACGCACTACCGGCTCGGCCGTACGCTCAACGTTCCGCAGCCGCTGACCCGGCCACGCCCGCCGATCCTCATCGGCGGCGGCGGCGAGAAGAAGACGCTGCGGCTCGTCGCGCAGTACGCCGACGCGTGCAACCTCTTCGCGGGCCCGGACCTCGGGCACAAGCTCGAGGTGCTCCGCGGGCACTGCGAGGCGCTCCGCCGGCCGTACGGGGACGTCGAGAAGACCGCCACCTACCACTTCGACCTCGGCCCCGACGGCGAGAACGTGGACAAGACCCTCGCCGATCTTCGAGCGATGGCCGACCTCGGGGTGCAGGTCGCCCACGGCCGGGTCGAGAACGTCCACGACCTCACGGGGCTGCACGCGCTCGGGGAGATGGTGGTTCCGGCGGTCGCGGACTGGTGACCGGGACGCCACCTGGTCGCGGTCAGGTCCGGGCGGCGCCGCGGACGGCCGTGACGACCGCGCCGTAGTGCTCGACGGCGGGGGAGTCCCACACCCCGACGAGGCTCACGATGACGTGCTGCACTCCGGCCGCGCGCAGCGCCGCGACCCGCAGCACGTGGTCCTCGACCGTGCCCGGATGGTTCCACGCCCGCCAGCGGGCGGTGCCGCGGGCCGGTGCACGGCGCGCGACCTCGTCGGCGAGGGCCGCGGCGTCCGGGGAGACGAGCGCCGTCGACAGGTGGGTCACCTCGACCGCGGCCGGGTCGCGCCCGACGTCGGCGCAGTGCCGGTGCAGGACGGAGAGCTTGTGCCGGACCGCATCCGGCTCGCCCATGAGGTTGCACGCGTCGGCGTGCCGGGCGACGAGTCGCAGGGTCCGGCGCTCCCCGCCGCCGCCGACGAGGACCGGCACCCTGTCCTGGAGCGGGCGCGGGTAGCACATCGTCTCGGGCAGCCGGACGACGCGCCCCTCGTAGGGCCGTGACCCCTTGCCCCACAACAGAGGCAGCGCCTCGAGGGCGTCCTCGAGGAGGTCGAGCCGCTCCCGGGCCGGCGGGAACGGGTAACCGTACCCGGCGTACTCCGGCGCGTACCAGCCGGCGCCGACGCCGCACCAGGCCCGTCCGCCGGACAGGACGTCGAGCGTCGCGACGGTCTTCGCGAGGTGCCCGAGGTTGCGGTAGCCGACTGCGTGGACGAGGCAGCCGAGGCGGATCCGCGACGTCGCCGCGGCGAGGGCCCCGAGGGCGACCGCCGGCTCGAGCATGTCGTCCCAGGGGCGACCGACCTGCGGGACCTGCCGGAAGTGGTCCATGACCCACAGCGAGTCGAAGCCCGCCGCCTCGGCCGCCCGGGCGACCCGGGGGAGGTGCTCGGCGAGCCCGGCGGCGCCGCCCGGGGCGTCGAACGCCGAGAGGTGGAGCCCGAACCGGACGGTGCCACCGTCCGGGGACGCCGCACCGAGGTGGCCGTCGTCAGAGCCCGTCCCGGACGTTGCGCGGATCGGGCGAGGCGAGGACGCGCCGGTCATCGAGGACGGCACGACCCGTACCGGCTCGGCGGCGACGACGACGTCGTCGAACCCCTCGCCGCGCAACGACTCCCGGACCTGCGCGAACCCGGCGAGCTGCGCCGTGAGGACGGCGGCCGGCACCCGGTGCGGCCGGGCCGCGTTGCGCCGGCGGCACTCCACCGGCGGGGTCTGGAGGACGACCGCGACGCAGGGCACGCCGTGCCGGCGGGCGAGGTCGAGCCAGCCCCGGCGTCGGTCCTCGTCGAGCCCGAGGGTGTCGACCACCGTCGTGAGCCGCCGCCGGGCGCGGGCGGCGACGACGAGGTCGAGGACCGCGAAGGCGTCCGCGCTCGCCGCGAGGTCGTGCTCGCCCTCGCCGACGACGGCCCGGAGCCGGTCGGACCCGACGACCTGGTCGGGGTGGAAGTGCTCCCGCGCCCAGGTCGTCTTCCCCGACGCGGACGGCCCGACGAGGACCACCAGCGTCCCCTCGGCCAGCCGCAGCACGGTGGCCACGGTAGCCCGACGGGCCGTCGAGAGTCAGACGTCGAGGGTCGGACGTCGAGAGTCAGACGTCGATCGTTGCGACGAGCATCGCGTGGTCGGAGAACGGCTTCCCGGAGACCTGGGTCGGGACCGGCCCCATGCTCGGCAGCGATGCGCCCTTGACCGTCCGCACCGTCCTGACGAGGTCCTTGAGCAGGTGGCTCACGAGGATGTGGTCGATGAGCTCCTCGCGGTCGCCGAACCTCCGGGTGAAGGCGTCCTGGGTGATGAGGGGGTAGGGGTTGAAGAGCCGGTGGCCGTCGCCCTTGTCGGGGCGGCCGGCGCCGACGGTGCCGAACTCCGAACCGCTCGGGCCCAGGAGGATCTGCGTCGTCGCGGCGTGCGGCTCGTCGTTGAGGTCCCCGAGCACGACGACGGCGCGCTCTCGTCCGTTGCCGGCGAGGAGGCGGTCGGCGAGGCCGCGGACCGTCGCGGCCTCGCTGGCCCGCTGGAAGAGCGCGTACGCCGCGAAGCGCGCCCGCTCCGCCTCGTCGTTCGTGTCGAAGCGGCCGCCGGGGTAGCTCACCAGCTTGGACTTCAGGTGGCAGGTCAGGAGCCGCACGGCCGTGCCGGAGGGCGCGGTGACCTCCACGGTGAGTGCGCCCCGGCCGAGCCGCGTCATGACGGCGCGGGTGTCGTCGACGTACAGCGGCGGCAACCCGCTGCGCAGCCGGACGTCGTCCGACACCCGGACGGCGGGCAGCCGGCTCAGCACCCCGACCCGGATCCCGCGGCGGGCGTCGGGCTGGGCGGACAGGATGCCGGACCACTGCGCCCCGAGCGCCACGCGCAGGTCCTCGAAGGGCCCGGGCGCGCCGACCTCCTGGACCGCGACGACGTCGACGCCGGCGTCGAGAACCGTCCTGGCCAGGCCCGTGACCTTCGCCGCGTACTCCTCGGGTGTCTTCGGTCCCTCACCGCCGGGCGGGAAGAGGTTCTGCACGTTCCACGTCGCAACGGTGATCACGGTTGCCTCCTCGTCCGCCGGTGCCCGCGCGGGCCCCGGACATCACCCTGCCGCAGACAGGAGGGTGCGGGCGACGCTCCACGGACATGCGTACGCTGACCGACGTGACCGCCCGCGACGAGAGCGCCCGCACCGCGCAGGGCGCGGACGGCGAGGTCGTGGACCTGGTCTGGACGGTCCCCAACGCGTTGAGCGTCCTGCGGCTCGTCCTCGTCCCCGTCTTCGCGTGGCTCATCGTCACCGAGCACGACGGCTGGGCGCTGCTCGTCCTCACCGTGAGCGGCATCTCGGACTACCTCGACGGCGCCCTCGCCCGGCACTGGGGGCAGGTGTCCCGGCTCGGGCAGCTGCTCGACCCGTTCGCCGACCGGCTCTACATCCTCACCACGCTCCTCGGCCTCGCGTACCGCGACGTCATCCCGTGGTGGCTCGTCGTCCTCCTCGTGAGCCGCGACGCCCTGCTCGCTCTGACGATCCCTGTGCTCGCGCGCTACGGCTACGGCCCGCTGCCCGTGCACTTCCTCGGCAAGGCGGCGACGTTCAACCTCCTCTATGCCTTCCCGCTGCTGCTCCTTGCGCAGGGGGACGGCGTCGCCGCGACCCTCGCGAGACCCGTCGCGTGGGCCTTCGCCTGGTGGGGAACGGGCCTGTACTGGTGGGCGGGCTGGCTCTACCTGCGCCAGGTGCGCAGCGTCGTCGGGGGGGCCCGGACCGCGGAGGACCGGACTCCCCGACGTCCGTAGCCCGGCCGCCCCGCGGGCCGCGGACGTCGCGGGACGGCGACGATTCGGCGCCCCCCGCGCCGTCCGGTCGGCGGCGCGTGGCAGCATGGCGCGCGATGGTCGGGAACCCCGGGGAGGGCGCAGGAAGCGGGGCGGACGCCGTCCCGCCGTCGACGCGCGCCCAGGTGTCCCGGCGGTCGCGGCGCGGGCAGTCCAGACCCCGGCGCATCGACGAGTCGATGACCCTGCTCGTCGAGGTCATGGAGCGTCCGCTCGACCCGGGGTACGCGGCGGCCGCCGCGCGCCGCGCCGCCGGTGCACCGCCTGCGGGGTCCGGCGCGCGGACAGCAACCCTCGTCGGGGCGCTCGTCGCCGGGCTCGTCCTGACGTGGAGCGTCCTCTCCCTGCGCGCCCCGGCCCCCGCGGCGGTCCAGGCGCGGGCCCTGCTCGTGGAGCAGATCGAGGAGCGCACGAACGGCAACGACGCCGCGAAGGCCCGGATCGAGGCATACCGGGCGGAGGTCCGCGCGGCCCAGAGCAGCGTTCTGACCCGCAGCGGCGACCCCGAGGCGGCAGCAAGCGCGGCCGCCCTCGGCGTCGCGTCGGGCGAGCTCGCGGTGACCGGCCCCGGGCTGGAGCTCACCGTCGACGACGCCGTCGGCAGCCGCGGCGGCGGCGGAGCGAACGCCGACCCGCGGGAGGACTCCGCGGGCGACGACGGGCGCGTCCTCGACCGGGACCTGCAGACGCTCGTCAACGGGCTGTGGGCCGGCGGCGCGGAGGCGATCTCGATCAACGGGCAACGGCTCACCGCCCGGTCGGCGATCCGATCCGCGGGCGAGGCGATCCTCGTCGACTTCCGGCCGCTCGTGCCGCCGTACGTCGTCAGCGCGATCGGCGACCCGTCGCGGCTCCAGACCGACTTCGTGGCCTCCTCCGCCGGCGCGTACATGCAGTCCCTCCAGGACAACTTCGGCATCCGCGCGGGCATCAAGCCGCAGGACCGCCTGACGGTCCCCGGGTCCGGCACCCTGGGTCTGCGCGAGGCGACCCCGCGTCCGGAACCGACCACGTCGGCCACCTCCGCCTCCGCGACCGGCTCCGGCGCGCATCAGGCGCCGAGCACGCCGCCGCCGACCGTGTCCGGCGTCGCCACGACCCCCGCTGCCGCCTCGGAGGGCGCGGCGCTACCGTCGGCGTCGACGACCGGCTCGAGCGACTCGGAGGCATCGAAGTGATCGCTGTCTTCGGCCTCGTGCTCGGGATCGTCGCCGGGCTGCTTCTCCAGCCGGCGGTCCCCTCCGGGCTCCTGCCGTACCTGCCCATCGCCGTCGTCGCCGCGCTGGACGCGGTCTTCGGCGGGCTCCGCGCCGTGCTCGACGGCATCTTCGACGACCGTGTCTTCACGGTGTCGTTCCTCTCGAACATCATCGTCGCCGGGGTCATCGTCTACCTCGGCGACCAGCTCGGCGTCGGGTCGCAGCTGTCCACCGGAGTTGTCGTCGTCCTCGGCATCCGGATCTTCTCCAACGCCGCCGCCATCCGCCGTCACCTGTTCAAGGCGTGACGAGGGGAGGCGAGCGGCCATCAGCGGGACCCACCAGCGCGGCACCGCGCGGGACACCGAGGAGACCTCGGCCCTCGCGGCCCCGGACGCCGCAGAACCGGACGCCGCAGAACCGGACGTCGCAGAACCGGACGCCGCCGAACCGGACGACGCCGAACCGTCCGCGGAGGTCGCGCAGGACGCCCGGCCCGGGGCTCCCGAGCCGGTAGTCCCGGAACCGGCTGCCGCCGAACCGTCGGCGACGGGACCGGTCGCGACGGAACCAGCGGCCCAGGAGCCGGTCGCCACCGAGCCCGCCCGGAAGCCGGTTGCCGACAAGCCCGCCACCGCGCCGGCGGACGGTGCGGAGCCCGACACGTCGGAGCTCCCGCTGCGGTCCGGCAGCCTGCCGACCCGGCCGCGGGAGCCGGACACCTCCGAGATCCCGCTCGCGGGCGTCGCCGCCCGCGCCGAGGAGGCCGCCGGTCCCGCGGCTGCCCTGGAGCCGCCGGCCACGGACGCAGCGGTCCGCGCCGAGCCCGCGGAGGCCACCGAGCCCGCGGAGGCTCGCGAGGCCGTCGTCCACGCGGCCCGAGGGGCTCCTGCCGCCCGGTCGCGGGGGGACGCGCGCGGCCGGCTGATGTCGGCCATGCGGCCGAAGTCGAACCGCGGACAGATCCTCGCGGCGCTCCTCTGCGCAGGGCTGGGCTTCGGTCTCGTCGTGCAGGTCCGTGCGACCCAGAGCGAAGAGCTGGACCAGCTGCGGCAGAGCGACCTCGTGACCCTTCTGCAGAACGTCACCAGCGAGTCCGAGCGGCTCCAGGCCGAGGAGCAGGAGGCACGGGCCGCCCGGGACAAGCTGCTCGGCAGCGAGACGAACGGGCAGGAGGCCGAGGCGCAGGCCCGCAAGCGGCTCATGGTGCTCGGTGTCCTCGCCGGCACCGTCGCGGCGACCGGCCCAGGTATCGAGCTGACGATCGACGACCCGAAGAAGGAGGTCGCCGCGGCGACGCTGCTCGACACGCTGCAGGAGCTGCGCGACGCGGGCGCCGAGGCGGTGCAGATCGGCCAGGTGCGGGTCGTCGCGAGCACGGCCTTCGAGGACCTCGACGGCGGCGTCCGGGTCGGGAACCAGGCGCTCACGCCGCCGTACCGCTATCTCGTCATCGGCGACCCGGATACCCTCGGCGCCGCGATGCGGATCCCCGGCGGCGTCCTCGACGCACTGGAGCAGAAGGGCGCGACGGGCACGGTGACCTCGCTGGACTCGGTGACGATCTCCGCGTTGCATCGTGTCTCCGCACCTCAGTACGCTCGCCCGGCTCAGAACAGCGGGTCGTAGCGCGCCGGGCGCGGCGCCGACGACGGGACCCGTCCCACCACCACCACCACGAGATCCCGCTGATCGACCTTCGCGACGAGGAGAGGCACGAGCCCAGATGGCGGACTTCACGTACCCCGAGGACCTGCACTACACGGCCGAGCACGAGTGGGTCCGCATCGACGGGGACCGCGCCCGGGTCGGGATCACGAGCTACGCGCAGGACGCCCTCGGCGACATCGTGTACGTCACGCTGCCCGAGGCCGGAGCGACGTTGACCGCGGGCCAGACCTGCGGCGAGGTGGAGTCGACGAAGTCCGTGAGCGACCTCTATGCGCCGGTGAGCGGGTCCGTCGTGGTGCGCAACGAGGCCCTCGACACCAGCCCAGAGCTCGTCAACACCGACCCCTACGGCGAGGGCTGGATGTTCGAGGTCACGCTCGAGGGCGGCTCGGCCCCGGAAGGGCTCCTCACCGCCGAGGAGTACCGGGCGCAGCTCGGCTGAGCGCCCCCCGCGGCGTGCCGCGTGCGACGCGCGGGCGGACTGTCTCGACCTTGCGTCGAGGGTTAGTCTTACCGCTGCTGACGCGCGCCGGTCCGGTACGCGTCCCGCCGGGCAGCGGCGACCGGCCAGGCGGAGGAGCAGGGACGAGGGAGGCGTGCACCATGCCTGATCTACCTGGTCCGGCGTCGGACGGCTCGGACCGCGAGCCGGCGCCCGGCCGCCAGGGCGACCCGTCGGCACGCGACGGGGCAGGGGACGAGGAGGAGAAGGCGATGTCGGTTCCCACGTACGACCACAACGCGGAACCGGGAACGCCGTTCGGGCCCGACACGACGATCACGCTCGGTGCGGTCCCTGCGGAGGCCGAGCCGGGCGCGCCGCGGCTCTCACCGGCGGACCAGGCGGCGATCGACGCGCTCCCGGCCGGGTCGGCGCTGCTCGTCGTCCAGCGCGGGCCGAACGCGGGGGCGCGGTTCCTGCTGGACGCCGACAAGACGACTGCCGGGCGCCGTCCGGACAGCGACATCTTCCTCGACGACGTCACGGTGTCCCGCAAGCACGCGGAGTTCCTCCGGCGCGAGGGCGCGTTCGTCGTCCGCGACGTGGGCAGCCTCAACGGCACGTACGTCCAGCGGGACCGGATCGAGGAGGCCGTGCTGCGCGACGGCGACGAGGTCCAGATCGGCAAGTACCGGATGGTGTTCCACCCGAGCCCGCGGACCGCCGGAGGCGTCGGCGGGTGGTGACGTCGCCGTGGTGAATGCGGCGGTCGGGCGCCGGGGGGCGCCGCGCGCGACGATGAGCATCGGCGAGGTGCTCGCCGAGCTGCGGCCCGAGTTCCCCGACGTGACCATCTCGAAGATCCGCTTCCTCGAGGACCAGGGGCTCGTCGAGCCCGACCGGACGCCGTCCGGGTACCGCAAGTTCGCGGCGCGTCGACGTGGACCGGCTGCGCTACGTCCTCGCGCGTCCAGCGCGACCACTACCTGCCGCTGCGGGTCATCCGTGACCATCTCGACGCCGTCGACCGCGGCGCTGGAGCCGCCGCCGTTGCCGGGCGGGGTCCCGCGGGTGCCCCGTCTCGTCGCCGAGGACGGCGAGCTCGACCGAGGGCCGGGTCGACGTCCGGCTGACCCGGGCCGAGCTCGTCGAGGCCGCCGGCACGACCGACGGCCTGCTCGACGAGCTGGAGTCCTTCGGCCTCGTCACGCGCGCGGTCCGGCCGGCTCTACGACGGCGACGCCCTCGACGATCGTGCGGACGGCCGCCGCGCTCGCCGCGGTTCGGCATCGAGCCGCGCCACCTGCGGACGTTCCGCACCGCCGCCGACCGCGAGGCGGGGCTCGTCGAGCAGGTCGTCGCGCCGCTGCGGCACGCAGCGCGGGCCCGGGCAGTCCGCGGCCCGCGCCGAGGAGGTCGGCCGGGAGGTCGCCGCGCTCTGCGTGCGGCTGCACGCGGCCCTCGTGAGGGTCGCCGTCGACCGTCAGACGCCCGCTGACCCGCCGGGAGTCCGATCGGGAGCGCACTGTGTCCGTCGCGCGACCGGCCGTCGCTGCATCGTTGCCGACCGCCCGTCGCGGCGGGTCGGCAGCCGGGGTACGGTGCACGGTGCGCGGAGCTCGACGTGGTCGGCGTCCGGGTCGAGATGCCCTCGAACCAACCCATCGTCCTGCTGCGCGAGCGCGGCGGGGATCGGTACCTGCCGATCTGGGTCGGCGCGGCCGAGGCGAGCGCCATCGCGTTCGCCCAGCAGGGCGTCGTCCCGCCGCGGCCGCTCACGCACGACCTCATGCGCGACATCATCGACGCCCTCGGTCGCCGGCTGGAGGAGGTGCGGATCGTCGCGATCCGGGACAATGTCTTCCACGCCGAGCTGCGTCTTCGACGGCGGCCTGACGGTCGGCTCCCGCTCCTCGGACGCGATCGCGCTCGCGCTGCGGACCGGCTCGCCGGATCGTCGGCGCCGACGAGGTGCTCGAGGCCGGCGGCGTCGCGGTGCCCGACGAGGACGAGGACGAGGTGGAGAAGTTCCGCGAGTTCCTCGACCAGATCTCCCCGGAGGACTTCGGCGAGGACGCGCCCGGGCCCGGTCCCACGTCGTCCTGACGCGGTCGCCCGCCCCCGGTCGACACAGCGTCGATCTTGGGCCGACGGCGCGTCGCGACGCGACACGCCGGGACGGTCCTGGACCGGCCTCGTTGACGGCGGTGGAGCCCGGCGCCTACCGTCTGAGGAGGAAAACGTCCTCGCTGTAGTTCCACCGCTGTCGTCCCCGGGGCGAGCGGACTGCCCCGGTGCGAGGACGACGGACAGGAGGTCGGCGTGAGCGGCTCCAGGGACGCCACGGGCACGACCGGCCGTCCGAGCAGAACCTGGCGACAAGCTCCCCGAGCGTGCTCAGGGCCTGCTGTTCACCGAGGACCTGCCGGAGCTCGACGAGCACGTCGGCTACCGCGGCCCGATCGCCTGCCGCGCGGCCGGCATCACCTACCGCCAGCTCGACTACTGGGCGCGGACCGGACTGGTCGAGCCGAGCGTGCGCCCGCGACGCGGCTCCGGCACCCAGCGGCTCTACGGCTTCCGCGACATCCTCGTGCTCAAGGTCGTCAAGCGGCTGCTCGACACCGGGGTCTCGCTCCAGCAGATCCGGGCGGCGGTCGAGCCACCTGCGCGACCGCGGGGTCGATGACCTCGCCCAGATCACGCTCATGAGCGACGGCGCGAGCGTCTACGAGTGCACCTCCGCCGACGAGGTCATCGACCTCGTCCAGGGCGGCCAGGGGGTGTTCGGCATCGCCGTCGGCCGGGTCTGGCGCGAGGTCGAGGGCAGCCTCGCGACGCTGCCGGGGGAGCGTCCCGGCGAGGCGACGACGACGACGTTGCGACGGATGGCACCGCCGTCCGACGAGCTGGCCGTGCGGCCGCCGCTCGCGCGCCGTGGGCTGACGGCGCCGCCGTCAGGCGGACGGCGCGGCGGCCCTGCGGCGCGGATGCGACCCGCAGGAGGCGGGCGAGGTGGGTGTCGAACGCGTCGGAGATCTCGGACGCCGCGGCCCCCGGCCACCGGTGCACCGGGCTGCTCGCGCCCTGGGCCTGCTGGAGCGCGCTGCGCTCGGGCAGCGACGGCGCGAGCACGAGCGGGCCGAACATCGACTGCAGCTCGGTCAGCCGGTACCGGTGCTCCGGGGACCGGTCCCGGTAGCGGTTGACCAGGACGCCGAGCGGCTGCAGGCGCCGGCGCCGAGGAGCGCCGCAGGTCGTCGACGGCCCGCAGCGCGCGGTCGGCGGCCGTCACCGAGAACAGCGCCGGCTCGGTCACGACGAGCGCCCGGTGGCTGGCGACGAGACCGGTCCGGGTCAGGGCGCCGAACGACGGCGGGCAGTCGATGAGCACGAGCCGGTAGTCGTCGGGCCGGGACAGGGCCGTGCGCGAGGCGCTGGACAGCGCCCGCTCGCCGACCCGCGGGCCGTCGAGCCCGCGGCGGCCCGGCGACCCGAGCAGGACGTCGAGCCGGCCGCCGCCGTCGGTCGTCCAGCCGCTCGCTGCCACGGCCGTCGCGAGCGCCGTCCGCCGGGGAGCGGTGATGACGTCGGCGACCGAGTCCCGTCGGGGCGCTCGAGGACGTCCAGGCCCATCGTGGCGTCGGCCTGCGGGTCGAGGTCGACGACGAGGGTCGGCACGCCGCGGGCGAGCGCGGCCGAGGCGAGCCCGAGCACCACGGAGGTCTTGCCGACGCCGCCCTTGAGGCTGCACACGCTGACCACGATCACGTCCCAGAACGCTACCTGCTCCGGCGGCCCCCGCTCGGTCCCCGGCGGTCCGTGGCCGCCCGGCCACGTGTGCGTTCCGCGGCGCCGTGACGCGTGTCGCATCGCTGCCGGTTCCACATCGTGGACCGCGCGCTGGTAGCGTCGGGAACGCTGCAGACCCCGCGCGGGAGAGCCCCGCGACAGGGGCGCCGAAGGGGCAACTCTCCCCGGAACCTCTCAGGCGCCAGGACCGTGCGGGTGAGGCGACTCTGGAGCGCCGCCACGGCGCGGCCGACGGAGGGGGAGGTCAGGGCGGCCGCCGGCCGCCGGCCGATCCGTGCGTGGAGAGCGTCGATGACCTCTGTGATCGTCCGTCCCGCCCGCCGCCTCCGCCGACGACCGCTCGCGGACGTCGTCCGCCGGGCACGCGATGTCCGCGTCGAACGCCGCGGTCGCGCCGTCCGGGCGACGTCGTTCGCCGACCGGCACATCGGCCCGCACGCCGCGGCGACCGCCCACATGCTCCGGGCCGTCGGGCTGCCCGAGCCTCGACGCGCTCGTCGAGGCGGTCATGCCCGCCGTCGATCCGGGACGGCGACGGCCTCGACCTGCCGCCAGCGGCCGGCGAGGCCGAGGTGCTCGCCGAGCTGCGCGCGCTCGCCGGCGCGCAACACGGTGCTCACGCCGATGATCGGCCTGGGCTACCACGGCACCCACACGCCCGGGGTGATCCGCGCAACGTGCTGGAGAACCCCGCCTGGTACACCGCGTACACGCCGTACCAGCCGGAGATCTCCCAGGGCCGGCTCGAGGCGCTGCTCAACTTCCAGACGATGGTCGCCGACCTCACCGGGCTGCCCGTCGCCAACGCCTCGCTGCTCGACGAGGCGACCGCCGCCGCCGAGGCGATGACGCTGATGCGGCGGGCGGCGCAAGGCCATGGCCGGGGCGCGTCCTCGTCGTCGACGCCGACGTGCTCCCGCAGACCCTGGCCGTGCATCGGCACCCGGGCCGAGCCGCTCGGGATCGCCGTCGTCGACGCCGACCTCGCGGCGGGCCGTCCGGGCGGGCGAGGACGTCGCCGGCGGCGCTCGCCGACGCGGTGGGGGACCACGGCGTCTTCGGCGTGCTGGTCCAGTACCCCGGCGACGTCCGGGGCCGTCCGCGACCTGCGCCCGGTCGTCGACGCCGCGCACGCCGCGGCGCCCTGGTCACCGTCGCCGCCGACCTGCTCGCGCTGACCCTGCTCGCGCCCGCCCGGCGAGGTCGGCGCCGACGTCGCGGTCGGCACGAGCCAGCGGTTCGGCGTCCCGCTCGGCTTCGGCGGCCCGCACGCGGCTACATGGCGGTCCGCGCCGGGCTGGAGCGGTCGCTGCCCGGCCGCCTGGTCGGGGTGTCGCAGGGACGCCGACGGCGCGCCCGCCTACCGGCTCGCGCTGCAGACCCGCGAGCAGCACATCCGCCGGGAGAAGGCGACCAGCAACATCTGCACCGCGCAGGTGCTGCTCGCCGTCATGGCGTCGATGTACGCCGTCTACCACGGCCCGGACGGGCTGCGGGCGATCGCCGCCCGGGTCGCGGGTCTGGCCGCCGACCTGGCCGGGCCGCGCTGCGCGCCGGCGGGGTGGACGTGGTCCACGCGGCGTTCTTCGACACCGTGCTCGCCCGGGTGCCGGGCCGGGCCGACGCCGTCGTCGCCGCCGCGCGGCGAGCGCGGCGATCCTCCTGCGCCGGGTCGACGCCGACCACGTCGGGGTCGCCTGCGACGAGACGACGACCCCGGGCCCACCTCGCCGGCGGTCTGGCCGCGTTCGGCGTGGCGCCGGCGTTCGGCGTCGACGGTGGCGGCACGACGGACGCCGTGCCGCGGCCGTCCACGGACGAGGACGCCGGGAGTCCGTCGGGCGCTGCCGGCGGCGCTGCGCCGGACGATCGGCGTACCTGACCCACCCGGTGTTCACCGAGCACCGCACCGAGACCGCGATGCTGCGCTACCTGCGCCGGCTCGCGGACGTCGACTACGCGCTCGACCGGGGGATGATCCCGCTCGGCTCGTGCACGATGAAGCTCAACGCCACCACCGAGATGGAGCCGGTCACCTGGCCGGAGTTCGCCGGGCTGCACCCGTTCGCGCCGGCCGAGCAGGCCGCCGGCACCCGGGCGCTGATCGCCGACCTCGAGGCGCTGGCTGGCCGAGATCACCGGCTACGACGCGGTGAGCCTGCAGCCGAACGCCGGCTCGCAGGGCGAGCTCGCCGGGCTGCTGGCGATCCGGGCGTACCACCGGTCGCGCGGCGAGGGCCAGCGCGACGTCTGCCTGATCCCGTCGTCGCGCGCACGGCACGAACGCCGCCAGCGCGGTGATGGCCGGGCTGCGGGTCGTCGTGGTCGCCTGCGACGACCACGGCAACGTCGACCTGGACGACCTGCGGGCCAAGATCGACGAGCACGGCGACCGCGCTCGCCGCGCTCATGATCACCTACCCGTCGACGCACGGCGTCTTCGAGGAGGCCGTCGCCGACCTGTGCGCGGCCGTGCACGACGCCGGCGGCCAGGTCTACGTCGACGGCGCGAACCTCAACGCGCTGGTCGGGCTGGCCAAGCCCGGGCCAGTTCGGCGCCGACGTCTCGCACCTGAACCTGCACAAGACGTTCTGCATCCCGCACGGCGGCGGCGGCCCCGGCGTCGGGCCGGTCGGCGTCCGCGCGCACCTCGCGCCGTTCCTGCCGAACCACCCGCTGCGCCGACGCCGCCGGGCCGGCGACCGGCGTCGGCCCGGTGTCGGCGGCGCCGTTCGGGTCGGCCGGGCATCCTGCCGATCTCGTGGGCGTACATCCGGCTGATGGGCCCGGACGGGCTGACGCCGCGCCACCGGCGTCGCGGTCCTCGCGGCCAACTACGTCGCCGCCCGGCTGCGCGACGCACTACCCGGTGCTGTACACCGGCCGCGGCGGGCTGGTCGCCCACGAGTGCATCCTCGACCTGCGGCCGATCACCAAGGAGACCGGCGTCACCGTCGACGACGTCGCCAAGCGGCTGATCGACTACGGCTTCCACGCGCCGACGATGTCGTTCCCGGTGGCCGGCACGCTGATGGTCGAGCCGACCGAGAGCGAGGACCTCGCCGAGCTCGACCGGTTCTGCGACGCGATGATCGCGATCCGGGCCGAGATCGACGCGGTGGCCGCGGGGGAGTGGCCGCAGGACGACAACCCGCTGCGCAACGCGCCGCACACCGCGGCGTGCCTGGTCGGGGAGTGGACGCACCCGTACTCCCGGGCGGAGGCCGTCTACCCGCCGGGCGTGGACCCGCGGGCGAAGTACTGGCCGCCGGTGCGCCGGATCGACGGCGCGTACGGCGACCGGCACCTGGTCTGCTCCTGCCCGCCGCCGGAGGCCTTCGAGGGCTGATCCCGTCGGCCGGAACCGCCGATCACGAGGAGCGGCGCCCGGGCGCCGCCGGACGTCCCGCGGGAGGTGCGCGCGTGATGCGCACCCGGGCGGCTTCGGGGCCCTCTGCCCCGATATCTTCCGCCGGTGCGGTTCGTGCCGATAACGTCGCTGCGTCTCGGGGAGACGGAACTCCTTCGGAGGTGGCGATGAAGGCACGACTGGCTCGGGTGCTGGCCTGTGCGGCGGCGGTGACGGCGGTGCTCCCGGCCCTGCCGGCGGCGGCCGCGGAGCGGGACCCCATGGCGACTGACGCCGCTTGCAGCGCGTACTTCGGGGTGGCGCTCGGACCTGACGAGCTGTCCTCGTGCCAGTGGGACATGCGGGCGACGCACGTCGGGCCCGCCTCGTGGGCGAAGGCCACCGGTCGCGGCGTCCGGGTCGGGGTCATCGACGGCGGGGTCGACCTCACGCATCCGGACCTCACGGGTGCGATCGACGTCGCAGCGTCGTGCTCGTTCATCGACACCGACACCCCGACGGCCGACCCGCGCGAGATCGCGAATGGTGACTGCTCGAACAAGGCGGCTGTCCAGGACCTGGAGGGGCACGGCACCCACGTCGCAACGACGATCGCCGCCCGTCGCAACCGCCTCGGCATCGTCGGTGTGGCCCCGGAGGCGACGATCGTCGCGCTCAAGGCCTGCACGATCGCCGGGTTCTGCTTCGCAGACTCCGTCGCCGCGGCACTGCGGCGGGCCGGGGACCTGCGGCTCGACGTCGTCAACCTGAGCCTGTTCGCGGACCCGTATCTCTACTACTGCCGTAGCGAGGCCGAGCAGCGGGCGATCCTCTCCGACCTCACGGCGGCGGCGCGCTACGCCCAGCAGCGCGGCGTCGTCATCGTCGCCGCCGCGGGCAACGAGGCGCAGGACCTCGGGCACCCGGTCGAGGACACCATCAGCCCCGACTGGCCGCCGGACACCGCCGTGGTCCGCGATGTCCGGAACAACTGCCGCGTCGCGCCCGCCGAGATCCCCGGCGTGGTCACCGTCTCGGCGACCGGCGTGAACGAGCTCGCGGGCTACTCGAACGTCGGCGGCCCCGTCGTCGACGTCGCCGCACCGGGAGGCGACGCGGTGCAGACGCCGGGCTCGACCTTCGGGCGCATCCTCGCGGGATGGTCGAGCACGGACGACACCGGCACCTGGGAGGCCCTCGCCGCGGCGAACCGCGCCGTGGTGAGCGGTGGCGGCCGCTACGTCTGGATCTCCGGAACGTCGATGGCGTCCCCGCACGTCGCGGGCGTCGCCGCCCTCGTCCGGCAGCGGCACCCGGGGTGGTCCCCGGGGGCGGTCGCGGCGGCGATCCGGCGCACCGCGACCCCGCTCGCGTGCCCGGCGGACTGGCCAGCCGACGACCCGCGCGTCTGCAGAGGCGGCGCGTCGAGCACGACGTTCTACGGCTCCGGCCTGGTCGACGCGCTCCGCGCAGCCTCGGCCTGAGCTCGGTAACGCCCGCCGGGTCCGCCCCGACGACCGGCACCGATCGGCCGTCGGGGCGGGCGTCGTCCCGAGCCTGCGGCAGCCGACCCCTGCGTCGTGGTCGGGGCGGCCCGCCGGTTCAGGCCGGGACGGCGAGACGCAGCGAGGACCCGCCC
The DNA here is from genome assembly GCA_963750565.1 of uncultured Actinomycetota bacterium. Lineage (GTDB taxonomy): Bacteria > Actinomycetota > Actinomycetes > Actinomycetales > Kineosporiaceae > R-H-3. The sequence continues at coordinate 51,455 of CAVVRA010000011.1, forward strand.
CGGCCCTTGACCACCTCGAGGCGGGCGGGCATCCGGTCTCGAAGGTCCGCGACGTGGCTCACGAGCCCGACGACGCGGCCGCCGGAGCGCAGGTCGTCGAGGACGTCCAGGACCTCCTCGAGGGTGTCCTCGTCGAGGCCGCCGAAGCCCTCGTCGACGAAGAGCGTCTCGATCGTCGTCCCGCCGGCCTCGGCGGAGACGACGTCGGCGAGCCCCAGGGCGAGCGCGAGCGAGGTGTAGAACGCCTCGCCGCCGGACAGCGAGGCCGTGTCGCGGCGAAGCCCGGTCCACGCGTCGACGACCTGGAGTGCGAGGCCGGAGCGGCGGGACCCCTTCTCGGCGCCGTCGCTGTGGACGAGGGCGTAGCGGCCGCCGGACATCTGTGCGAGGCGCAGGCTGGCGGCCTCGGCGACTTGCTCGAGGCGAGCCGCGAGGACGAACGCGGACAGCGGCATCCGCCGTGAGTTCTCCCCGCCCGTACCGTCGAGGCAACGGCTCAGGCCGTCGAGCACTGCGAACCGCTCCTGGACCGGCGCGGACGCCGCGAGATGGGCGTCGAGCTCGGCCGCGATGAGGTCGAGCGCCCGGACCGCCTCCTCGGCGAGCGCCGTCACGCGGACCGCGGCGGCGTCGTCCGCCCGGGCCAGCTCGAGGCGGGCGGCGGCCGCGGCGGGCTGCGGGTCCGGCCCCGCCGCGGCAGCGGCGACCGCGGGATCCTCGAGCCGTGCGGTGACGGCGGCGAGCTCGTCGTCGCGGGTCCGCAGTGCGGCGGTGTACGCGTCGGTCCGCTCGCGGGAGAGAACCGCGGCGGCGCAGGCGTCGACGTCGTCGAACCCGGCGGCAACGGCAGCGGTGGTCGCCGCGTCGACGGCGCGGTCGACCCCGGAGCAGGCCGCCGCGAGGGCGCGGCGCGTGTCGAGGACCGCCTCCGCGACGTCGGCCCAGGTCTGGAGACGGCCACGCCGGGCGGCGACGCTCGGGTGGTCGCCGCGGGCCTTGTCGACCCGCTCGCGGAGCCCGACGGCGCGCTCCCCGACCCGTGCCAGCTCGGCGTCCGCCTGCTCGCACGAGGTGGCGGTAACCGCTACCGCGGCGCCCAGCTCCTGCACCTCGGCCTCGAGCGCGGGCCGGCCGGCGGTCAGCTCGGCGGTCTCCTGGTCGGCGGCCTCGGTGGTCGCGAGCCGGGCCCGGGCCCCGTCGAGGGCGACGCGGGCGGCGGCCTGCGTGAGCCCGTCCGCGGTCGCCGCGACCGCCGCGAGCTGCTCGCGGCGGCCGGCCAGCTCCCTGGCGGCGGCGTCCCGCTCGGCCTCGGCCGCGCGGGACGCCCCGTGGAGGGCACGTTCGTGCGCGGCGGTCACAGGCTCGATGCCGGCGTCGGTATCGAGCCCGTCCGGGGCGGCGGGCGCGGGGTGATCCCGGCTGCCGCAGACGCCGCACGGCTCACCGGGTCGTAGCGCCGCCGCGAGCTCGGCGGCCATCCCGTCGAGACGGCGCTCCCGGGCGTCGAGCCAGGCACGCGTCGCCGTGTTCGCCGCGTCCTGCGCCGCGGCGCCTCGGACGGTGAGCAGGTGCTCGGTCGCGAGGAGTCGGTCCCGGTCCTGGGCGGCGGCGAGCGCGGCCGCTGCCGCGCGGTGCGCCTCCTGGGCGACGGGTCGGCCGGCGGCGAGGGCAGCTACCTCGGCGAGCCGGACCCGCAGCGTCTCGAGCCGCGCGGTCCGGCCGGCGAGGCGGGCCGTCAGACGCTCGTGCTCGGCCCGGGCGGTGGCCGCCGCCCGGGCGAGCCGGGCCGCCTCGGCGTCGAGGGTGACGAGGGTGGCGGCGTCCTCGGCGACGGCCGTGAGGCCGCCGACCCGCTGCCGGGCGGCGTCGACGGCTGCCCGCAGCGTGACGTCGTCGAGCGCGGCCACGTCGAGGGTGTCGGGTCGGTCCCTCGTCGTGCCGGTCCCGGCTGTCGGCCCCGCGGCGACGAGGTCGGCGACGACATCGGCGGGAACCGGTCCGGCCGCGGCCGTCTGGGCGCGGGCGTGCGCGGCGGCCGCCTCGCGCCGGGACGCCGCCTCCCGAAGACCCGCGGCCAACGCCGCGACGGGCTCGGCCCGGACGGCGTCGTGGAGCAGCCGGCGGGTCGCCTCGGCCTCCTCGGCCGTCGCGACGAGGTCGTCCCGGGCCGTCACCAGCGCCGCATGCTCCGCACGGAGGGCGGCGAGCGCCGTCGCGCTCGCCTGCTCGCGCTCGGCGGCCTCGAGCCGGGCCTGCGCGGCGGCGCGGTCGGCGAGGGCCCGTTCGGCGGCCAGGGCGGCGCCCCGCCGCAGCGCGGCGACCCGCTCGGCGGGCGTCGCGCCGTCCGACACGTCCCGTGTCGTCTCCTCCGCCGTGGGCTCCGTGGTGCCGTCGATGCCGAGGCCGTGGGCCGTCCCGAGCGGCGCGACGGCTTGCTCGGCCCGGGCGAGCAGGAGCGCGGTCCGGCCGTCGACGGCCTCGACCCGCTGCCGCTGCCCGGCCCGCCGCTCCCGCACCCACGCCGCCAGCGCCGCGTACCGGTCGGTGTCGAACAGCCTCTCCAGCAACGCCCGCCGCTCGTCGGCGTCGGCGCGCAGGAACGCGGCGAACTCGCCCTGGGGCAGCAGGACGAGCTTGGTGAACTGGTCGGGGCCGAGCCCGAGGAGCTCCTCGAGCAGGTGCGCGGCCTCGTCGATCCGCGTGGTGACGGGCTACCCACGTCGCCGTCGACGAACTCCCGGACGGTGACCCGGGCCTGCTCGGTCGTGGTGCCCGTCGCCGCGCTTCTTCGGTCGCTCCCAGGCCGGGGAGCGGGTGACCTCGAACCGGCGTGCGCCGACGGAGAACTCGCAGACGCACCTGCGGGCGACGCCGCGCGGCGGCGTGGTCGCTGCGCAGCCGGACGGTCGTGCGGCGGGCTGCCGGGCACGCTGGCCGTACAGCGCGAAGCAGACGGCGTCGAGCACGCTCGTCTTGCCCGCCCCGGTCGGGCCGTGCAGGAGGAACAGGCCGCCCTCGGCGAGGGCGTCGAAGTCGACCTCCTCGGTCCCGGCGAACGGACCGAAGGCGCGTGACGTCAGGCGGTGCAGCCTCACCCGGCCTCCTCGAAGCGCGAGCCCGCTCGACGACCGGTCGGGGAGTCGCCGGACGGCGGCGGGCCCCACCGGGGTCGGGACGAGGACGACCGCGGCGGCGCCCGCCTCGCGCCGGTCGGCGCGCAGGGCCGCCGCCCCGCGCCGCTCCGCGGCATCGCGGCGCAGGTCCTCGACCGCGGACCGCAGCACGTCGACCTCCGCTCCGGCGGCCGCCCGGCCGCGGACGTGCTCGACGAAACCGCAGCACACGTCGAGGTCGCCGCGGCCCGACACCCGCTCGGTGTAGCTGAGGTCGGGACCGGCGGCGGCGCCCTCGGGCTCGAAGCGCAGCTCGAGGGTGTGCGGGAACCGGCTGCGCAGTCGCTCCATGGCGTCCGCCGGCCGCTCGGCGTCGGTGAGCGTCACCTGGCACCAGGCCCGCTCGTGCGCGGGCGTAGCCGGGCGTCGGTGAGCAGGTCGGTCGAGCCGGCCGCGCAGAACGGCGAGCGGGCGAGGGACCGGAGCGTCGACCGGCGTCGACGACGCTCGACCCCGCGCGGCCCGAGCTCGACCAGCCAGGAGCCCTTGGCGTGCCTGGCCTCGGAGAAGCGAGTACGCCAGCGGCGACCCGCTGTACCGGACGCGTCTCGGCGATCCGCTGCCGGCCGTGCAGGTGGCCCAAGGCCACGTAGTCCACCCCGTCGAAGACGCCGCCGGCACCGCCGCGACCCCGCCGACGGCGATGTCCCGCTCGCTGTCGCAGGGGGCGCCGCCGACGACGAAGGCGTGCGCCGCGACCACGGACCGGGTGCCCGCGGGGCGGCCTCGCGAGGTCGGCGCGGACGGCGTCCATCGCCGCCGCCGAGGACCGCCTGGTGGGACGCGCACCGGCTCGCCGAGCCCGAGCACGCCCGCCACGAGAGCCGGCTCGAGGTAGGGCAGCGGGTAGATCGCGACCGGGCCGTGCCGGTCCTCGAGCAGGACCGGCTCGGCGCAGCGCCGGGGGTCGGTGCGCACGTGGACCCGGGCGGTCTCCAGCAGCCGGGCGGCGAACCCGAGCCGCCTGGCGGAGTCGTGGTTGCCGCTCGCGAGGACGACGGTGGCGCCGGTCGCGGCGAGCCGGGCCGAGCGCGTCGTCGAGGAGGGCGACGACGTCGACCCCGGGCAGGGCGCGGTCGTAGACGTCCCCGGCGACGAGCACGACGTCCACGCCCTCGGACCGCACGACCTCGACGAGGTGGTCGACGAAGGCCGCCTGGGCGCCGAGCAGCCCGACCCGGTGGAAGGACCGTCCGAGGTGCCAGTCGGAGGTGTGGAGGATCCGCACGCCGGTCGACTCTAGGGACGACCCGCCGACAGCCGTGGCGTAGGCGCGCCCCGCACCGGCGGATCGACCTGTGATCCGGGCGCCGACCCGCCCCGGCGCTGTTCCGACCGACCGACCGCTCTGGTCACGACGGCCCCGCTGTGCTTCCGTCGGGCCATGGGCGACGAGGTGAAGCGGCAGCCGGGTTCACCCGGGAGCAGCGCCAGCGCTACCGCGAGAAGGTCCAGCTGTGCCTGGACGTGTTCGAGCGGATGCTCGCGACGACGCAGTTCGACGCCGAGCAGCCGCTGACCGGTCTCGAGGTCGAGCTCAACCTCGTCGACGCCGGGACTACCAGCCGTTCTTCGGCAACATCGGCGTCCTCGAGGAGATCGCCGACCCGGCGTTCCAGACCGAGCTCGGGGCCTTCAACATCGAGTTCAACGTGCCGCCGCGGTCGCTCGCGGGCGACGTCCTCGCTGCGAGCTCGAGGCCGACCTGCGGGCCTCGCTCAACGCGGCGGAGGAGAAGGCGAACCGGCGCGGCGCGCACATCGTCATGATCGGGATCCTGCCGACGCTCATGGCCGAGCACCTCGCAGGCGCGAGCGTGGATGAGCCCCTCGGCCCGGTACGCGGCGCTGAACGACTCGATCTTCGCCGCGCGCGGGCGAGGACATCCACCTCGACATCCACGGGCGTCGAGCGGCTCGCGACGTACGCCGCGACGCTGGCGCCGGAGTCGGCCTGCACGAGCGTCCAGCTGCACCTGCAGGTCGCGCCGTCGGACTTCGCCCGCACCTGGAACGCCGCGCAGGTGCTCGCCGGGCCGCAGCTGGCGCTCGGGGCGAACTCGCCGTACTTCTTCGGCCGGGAGCTGTGGCGCGAGACCCGGATCGAGCTGTTCGCGCAGTCGACCGACACCCGGCCCGCAGGAGCTGCGCAACCAGGGCGTCCGGCCCCGGGTGTGGTTCGGCGAGCGCTGGATCACGTCGATCTTCGACCTGTTCGAGGAGAACGTCCGGTACTTCCCGGCGCTGCTGCCCGAGGTCACGCGACGAGGACCCGGTGGCCGAGCTCGAGCCGGGCGGCGCACCCGCGGCTGCAGGAGCTGCGGCTGCACAACGGCACGATCTACCGCTGGAACCGGCCGGTGTACGACGTCGTCGACGGCCGCCCGCACGTCCGGGTGGAGAACCGGGTGCTGCCCGCCGGGCCGACCGTCGTCGACATCCTGGCCAACGCCGCGTTCTACTACGGCGCGCTGCGGGTGCTCGCCGAGGACGAGCGGCCGGTCTGGTCGAAGCTGACCTTCCCCACGGCCGAGGAGAACTTCCACGAGTGCGCCCGCCGCGGGCTCGACGCCGACCGTGTACTGGCCGGGCATCGGCGAGGTCACCGTCGACGAGCTGGTGCTGCGCCGGCTGCTGCCGATGGCGCACGAGGGCCTGCCGCGCTGGGGCGTCGACGCCGACGTCCGGGACCGGTTCCTCGGCGTCATCGAGCAGCGGGCGAAGACCGGCCGCAACGGCGCGGCCTGGCAGGTCGAGACCGTGCACGCGCTGGAGGAGCGCGGGCTGCGACCGGGCGGAGGCGCTGCCGCAGATGCTCACGCTCTACGTGCGAGGGCATGCACTCCAACGAGCCGGTGCACACCTGGCCGGTGCCCTGACGCCGTCCGGGCGCGCACCCCGGGACGGACCGGACGTCTCGTGGCCATGCTGACAGGACGCTGCCCGGCCTGCGAGGCTGTCGCCGACACACGTCAGGGAGCGCCGGACGTCGAGCGTCCGGAACAGGTTCTGCGAGGAGGCAGCGTGGCCGAGGTGCCCCAGCACAAGGTCGTGCTCGACGAGTCGGAGATGCCGACCCGCTGGTACAACATCATCCCGGACCTGCCCGCGCCGCCGCCCCCGCCGCTGCACCCCGGCACGCTGCAGCCGGTCGGCCCGGAGGACCTCGCGCCGCTGTTCCCGATGGACGCTCATCCTGCAGGAGGTCACGACCGAGCGGTACGTCGACATCCCGGAGGAGGTGCCAGGACGTCTACCGGCTGTGGCGGCCGTCGCCGCTGTACCGGGCGCACCGGCTGGAGAAGGCGCTCGGCACCCCGGCCCGGATCTACTACAAGTACGAGGGCGTCTCGCCCGGCCGGCTCGCACAAGCCGAACACCGCCGTCCCGCAGGCGTACTACAACGCCAAGGCCGGGGTCCGGAAGCTGACCACCGAGACCGGCGCCGGCCAGTGGGGCACCGCGCTGGCGTTCGCCTGCGCGCTGTTCGGCATCGAGTGCGAGGTGTGGCAGGTCGGCGCCAGCTACGACCAGAAGCCGTACCGCCGCATGATGATCGAGACCTTCGGCGCGCACGGTGCACCGGTCGCCGTCCGAGCTCACCGACGCCGGCCGGGCGATCCGCGCCGAGAACCCCGACCACCCCGGCTCGCTCGGCATCGCGATCAGCGAGGCGGTCGAGGTCGGCCGCGCAGCGACCGACGACGTCCGGTACGCCCTCGGCAGCGTGCTCAACCACGTGCTGCTGCACCAGACGATCATCGGCGAGGAGGCACTGCTCCAGTTCGCCAAGATCGGCGAGACCCCGGACGTCATCGTCGGCTGCACCGGCGGCGGGTCGAACTTCGGCGGCCTGGCGTTCCCGTTCCTGCGGGAGAAGCTCGCCGGGCGGATCGTCGCCGACGATCCGCGCCGTCGAGCCGGCGTCGCTGCCCGTCGCTGACCCGCGGCGTCTACGCCTACGACTTCGGCGACACCGCCGGCATGACGCCGCTGCTGAAGATGCACACCCTCGGGCCACGACTTCGTCCCGGACCCGATCCACGCCGGCGGCCTGCGCTACCACGGCATGTCGCCGCTGCTGTCGCACGTGTACGAGCTCGGGCTGATCGAGGCGCGTCGCCGTCCCGCAGACCGAGTGCTTCGCCGCCGCGGTCCAGTTCGCCCGCACCGAGGGCATCGTGCCGGCGCCCGGAGCCGACGCACGCGCTCGCGGCCGTGCGTCCGGGAGGCGCTGGCGTGCAAGGAGTCCGGCGAGGAGAAGGTGATCCTCACCGCGCTGTGCGGGCACGGCCACCTCGACCTGGCCGCCTACGACGCGTACCTGTCCGGGCGGATGGTCGACGAGGAGGTCTCCGACGAGCGCTTCGCCGAGGCGATCTCGCACATCCCGGCGGTGCCGGCGGGCAGCTGAGCGCGTCGGCCCGCGACCACGGCGCCGTCCGGGCCCCGGACGGCGCCGCGCCGCGTCCGGGCCGGGGGCCCTTCGGCCTCTGGCGACCCGCCGGAGGGCGGACGAGGCTGGGTGTCGACGCGGAGGTGGCTGCGATGGGGTGTGTGCCGCACGTCGAGATCCCGGCCGACGAGCCCGACCGGGCGGCCGCCCCGGGTGACCCGGGCGCAGGGGGCGGACCCGAGAAGTGAGCGCCGTCGTCGAGGTGGATGCGCTGCGCAAGAGCTACGGCCGCACGCACGCCGTCCGGGACGTCTCGTTCCGGGTCGACGAGGGGGAGATCTTCGGCCTGCTCGGGCCGAACGGCTCGGGCAAGACGACGACCGTCGAGTGCGTCCAAGGGCTGCGGCGCGCGGACGCCGGCGCGATCCGGGTGCTCGGGCACGACGTCCGGCGCGACCCGGCCGCGGTCCGCCGGCTCGTCGGCAGCCAGCTCCAGGACTCCGCACTCCCGGACCGGATGCGGGTCTGGGAGGCGCTCCACCTGTTCTCGGTCATCAGCCCGGGCGGCCGGCCGTGGCCCGAGCTCCTCGCGCAGTGGGGCCTCGCCGACACGCGCGACACCGCGTTCGGCGACCTGTCCGGAGGACAGAAGCAGCGGCTCTTCGTCGCCCTCGCGCTCGTCGCGGACCCGCGGCTCGTCGTCCTCGACGAGATGACGACCGGCCTCGACCCGGCGGCGCGGCGGCTGACCTGGGACCTGGTGTCCGCCGTCCGGGACCGCGGCGCGACGGTCCTGCTCGTCACCCACTTCATGGACGAGGCCGAGCGGCTCTGCGACCGGCTCGCCGTCCTCGAGCACGGTCGGGTCGTCGCGACCGGGACGACGGCCCAGCTCGTCGGCGCGTACGCGCCGTGCCGGACGGTCCGCTTCACCGTGGACGGCTGTCCGGACGTCGCGGCGCTGCGCCGGGAGCTGCGCGGCCTGCCCGGAGTGACCGCGGTCGAGGCGGACCCCGGCCGGCGGCTGCGTGTCGAAGGCAGCGGACCCGTGCTCGCCCGGGTCGCGCACCGGCTCGTCGAGGACGGCCTCGAGCCCGACGACCTCACGGTCGACACCCCCACGCTCGAGGACGCCTACCTCGCCCTGACCTCCTCCACGCCGGACGGCGCCGCGGCGCCCGGCCTTCGACGGAAGGAGCGCGTGCGGTGAGGGCGTTCCGCGCGATGACGTGGGTCGAGCTCAAGCTGTTCGTCCGCGAGCCGCTCACGGTCGTCTTCGTCCTCGTCCTGCCGGTCGTCGTCCTCTACGTCCTCAACGGCGTCTTCGGGCAGACCCCGGACCCGTCGGTGTGGGAGGGCCTGCCGCCGTCGGACTTCTACACCTCGTCGTACGTGGCGCTCGTCGCCGCCACGGCCGGGGTGCTGTCGCTGCCGGTCCACCTCGCGGAGTATCGGGAGCAGGGGGTGCTGCGCCGCTTCCGCGCCTCCGCGGTCCGGCCCGTGGTGCTCGTCGCCGCGCACGTCGCGGTGACCGTCCTCGTCGCGACGGCCGGTGCGGTCCTCGTCGTCGGCGTGTCGGCGCTCGCGTACGACGCTGCGGTCCCGGACCGCTGGTGGGAGGTGGTGCCCGGCTTCCTGCTCGTCGCGGTGGCCTTCGGCCTGCTCGGCGGCCTCCTCGGGCTCGTCGTGCCGACCGCCCGGGCGGCGCAGGGGATCGGCGTCCTCCTCTTCTTCGTGTTCATGATGCTCGGCGGTGCCGGCCCGCCCCGGGAGGTCCTGCCGACGGCGCTCGGCCGGCTGAGCGACGCGATGCCGGTGACCTACGCCGCGCGGCTCCTCCGCGAACCGTGGCTCGGCCGGCACGACGACGTGGCCTCCGGGTTCGTCGTCCTCGGGATGCTCCTCGGGTGCGCGGCGTTGCTCGCCTGGCGGCTGCGGGCCGAGTTCCGCCGCTGACCCGGGCCGTCGGCCGGCCGGTCAGGGTGCCGGCATCCCTCGGCGTCCGCGTCGGATGCAGCGGGTTCCGCACCGAGTTTCTCTGATCGCGTCGTCCCATGCTCCCGGGCATGGCCGGACGCCGGTCGTACACCGCGGGGTGACGGGAACCCCAGATCGTCCAACGACGCCGGGGGACCGTGCGCCGTCGAACGCCGCGGACGGTGACCTACGTCGCCGGGCGCATGCCGATGACCGAAGGCCGGCCGAGGCGGCGCGCCCGGCGCTCGAGGACCAGCAGGACGACCGCGTTCCCGACGACGAGCGTCCAGACGACCGCCGACAGCACGCCGACTCCGCCGGTCGCCGCCGCCGTCGCGCCGGCCCCGTTGTAGAGCCCGTGCCAGACGGCGACCGCGAGAACGCTGCCACCCGTGCGGTTGTACAGCCAGGCGGTGACGACGGAGCCGCCTGTGAGTCCGACGACGAAGACGAGGAGCATCGGGGACCGGAACTGCTCGTAGCTCGCGAGGACGAAGAACTGCGGCACGTGCCACCCGGCCCAGATCACGGCGACGACGAGCGTGGCGGTCACCGGTCCGAACCGACGTTGCAGCCGCGGGAGCGCGAAGCCGCGCCACCCGGTCTCCTCGCCGTACCCGTTGACCAGGACGAGGACGGCGAGCAGGCCGACGACGCCGACGTCCGCGGGGAGCCCGCTGAAGCCGGCGAAGTCCCGGGCCGGGGGCATCGTGCCGGTCGCCGCGAGCACCGCGAGACCCACGCAGAACCAGGCGATCGGGCTGAGGGTCGCAGCCCACCAGCGGGGGCCGAACCGATATCGGGTCATCGCGGCGCCGAGCAACCACAGTCCCGCGCGCCCGCGAGTCCGCGCAGTGACGACGACGGCTGCGACCAACGGCGACATCAGGCTCGGCAGGTGGGTCGGCCAGCCGCGGCCCTGGACGACCGGGTGCCCGGTGACGGCGAGCGGCACGACCCACAGCGCACTCAGCGCGTACGCGAGGACGACGAAGAGCACGAGGCCGTCGTCCCGCCCCGTGACCGCCGTCCCGGTCGATGACCTGGACGGCGGGAGATCAGTCACGGTCGACCGGCGCGCCGGTGACCGGGGGCCGGCGGTGGAGGACGGCGTGGCGGTGCAGGACGCCCCCGCGGCGGCGCGCCACGACGCCGGACGTGAGCCGGGGCGGGGCCGCCTCGTCCGAGGCCGGCCCGTCGGCGGCCCGGCCACCCAGGTCACCCCGGTCATTGCGGTCAGCCCGCAGCAGGAGCACGGCGACGGCGACGACCCACGCCGCGTAGAGCGGGTACGGCAGATAGGCCGAGAGCCACCCGCCGGAGGCGAGGGGACCGCTGTCGACGACGATCCCGGCGACCGGGAGGAGCTGGGTCACCGCGGCGGCCCCGGACAGCCAGGCGACCCAGGACGGGAACGTCGTCCGGCGCGCCGCGAGCACCCCCACGGCGCCGAGGACCACCGCGAGCGCGAGCCCGGACAGGGTGAACACGGCGTTCATGACCCCGACGACCATCCGGACGCCCGCATCGTCCGGGACCGTTGCCAGCCCGGCCTGGAGGGCGAGCGCGACGGCGGTCAGCCCGACGGACACCGCTCCCGCGGCGAGCACCGCACCGGCCGCGACGTTGCCGGCGAAGTCCGGCGCGCCACGGCGCAGCTGCGCGGCGAGCGCCGCCAGGAACCAGAGCAGGAACGCCAGGCCCAGCCCGAAGAGCACGACCTGCATCCGCAGGGCGGTCGCGTAGACCGAGAAGTGGGCGGCGATCCGGCCCGCGGGGTCGTGCACGTCGACGGCCCCGCGCTCGAAGACGACGGCGACGAGGCTGCAGGCGATGCTGGCCAGCCCGGCGGCGGCCCCGGCCCGCCGTCCGTGCGCGTTGTTCATGGTGGCCTCCTCACCGTTCCACGGTGGGTCGCCACGGCTCGCGTCGACAGCGGCCAAGGTCACGCCTGGCCCGGTCCGACCAGGGGAACGGGGGGCGCGGCCGGGTCAGCCGTCGGCGAGGCGTGGGGGGAAGCCGCCGGTGTCGACCGGTGACCCCTGTCGGCGAGCTGTCCGCGCGCCGGGTGAGCAGATGCCGTGGTGCCGCGGCCGGACGAACTCGAGAAGCCGTCCCCACCGTGGGGTTCGTCGCAGTCGTCCTCGCCATGAGGGCACGACCTGTGCCGCGTCGGCCGGGCGCGGCTAGCGTGCGGCCATGTCCGTCGCGCCGCGTCCCGCCGAGACCCTGTTCGACCCCGCCGACCCGATGGTCCTCGCCGACCCGTACCCGACGTTCGCCGCGCTCCGGGATCAGCGTCCGGTGCACCGGCACGACGGCCTGGGACTCTTCGTCGCCGTCTCGCACGCGGCATGCGACGCCGTCCTGCGCGACCGCGCGCTCGGCCGGATCTGGAAGGACAAGGAGCCTGCGGAGCAGTTCCCCGCGTTCAACCTGCTCCACCGGACATCGATCCTCGAGAACGAGCCCCCCACCCACACCCGGCTGCGCCGGCTCGTCGCGGGCGCGTTCGGCCGTGGTCACGTCGAGCGGATGCGGCCGTGGGTCGGCGACCTCGCGGACTCCCTCGTCGCCGACCTCGTCGACCGGCTCGCGGACGGCGGCGGAGCGGACGGCGGGAACGGCGCCGACCTGATGTCCGCCGTTGCCGAGCCGCTGCCCGTCGAGGTGATCGCCCAGCTGCTCGCCGTGCCGCCGCACGACCGGCGGCACCTGCGGCCCTGGTCGAACGCGATCGTCAAGATGTACGAGTACGGCCTCGACGAGGCCCGCCGCCGGGAGGCCGAGGAGGCGTCCGCGGCGTTCGTCGCGTACCTGCGCGATCTCGTCGCCGAGCGGCGCCGGACGCCGCGCGCCGACGACCTCGTGAGCGACCTCGTCGCCGCCTCGGACGGCGACGACCGGCTCTCCGAGGACGAGATCGTCGGCACGTGCGTGCTGCTGCTCATGGCGGGTCACGAGGCGACCGTCAACGTCATCGGCAACGGCATGCTCGCGATGCTCACCCATCGGGACCAGTGGGAGCGCGTCGTCGCCGACTCGGACCTCGTGCCGGCGGCGGCCGAGGAGATGATCCGCTACGACTCCTCCCTCCAGCTCTTCGAGCGGACCGCGACGCGCGACGTCGAGGTCGCGGGGACCACCGTCCGGGCGGGGGAGAAGGTCGCGGCCCTGCTCGGCGCGGCGAACCGCGACCCGGCGGTCTTCGCCGACCCCGACCGGTTCGACGTGGGCCGATCGCCGAACCCGCACCTCGGTTTCGGCGCAGGCATCCATTTCTGCCTCGGGGCACCGCTGGCCCGGGTCGAGGTGCAGTCGGTGCTCGCCGGGTTGCGGTCCCGGCTGCCGGACCTCGTGCTGGCCCGGGAGCCCCGGCGCCGTCCGGAGTTCGTCATCCGTGGGCTGGAGAGCCTCGACGTGGCGCGCGGGTAGGTCCTCGCTCCGTCACCTCCAGCCGGTCGACGAACCGCCGCCCCGGGCTGATCCCATGCGTGCAGCCGGTCTCCCCCCGTCAGTGGGGGAGACCGGCTGCACGCGCGGGATCTCGGTCATGAGCTGCACAGGCACCGCACCGCGGGCGAGCTCGGCCCGCCTGGGACAGTCTGCTCACGGTCCCTGCCGGCAACCGGCGCCGCTGTCCGGGTGAGAGCCGGGCCCAGGTCTCGACCCGGCGGCCCGCGCCGGGCAAGGATGGAGCGGACCGCCGTGGGCCGCGCGCCCGGATCGGCGGCCGGAGCGGGCCAGGACCGACGCAGCCGAGAGGACGCGATGACGCACGTCGGCAGGGGGAGCCGCCTGGCCCTGCGCCTCACGGACCGCACCGTCGTCCTGCGGGCGCTCGCCGACCTCGACCTCGACGACGACTGGACCCTGCCGGTCCTCGCCCTCGCGCCTGGGCTCGTCGACGAGTGCGGCGAGGTCGAGGTCGTCACCCGGACGGGAGTCGTCACCGTGGCGGCCCGGCTCGTTCACGACGAGGGGGGAGTCGTGCTGCGGCGCAGCGGCGACGCCCCCGCCGTCCGGGTCCAGCGCCGCGCTGACGTCCGCAGCCCGGTCGTGCTGCCGCTGCGCGCCGCCGTCCTCGACGCGCGCGGTCGGCCCGACCTCTCCGACCTCGCGTTCCACGGCGCGACCCTCGACGTCAGCGCCGGTGGGCTGCGGCTCGACGTCGGCGACGTCGGACGCCGCGCGCTGGACCTGCCCCCCGGCGCCCGGCTGTTCGTCGAGCTCGAGCTGCCCGACGACACCCTCGTCCCCGTGGTCCTCGCGCTCGTCGAGCCGGCGACCCGGTCGCTGCACGGTCCGTTCGTCGACATCGCCGCCGTGGACCGGGAGCATCTCGTGCGGCTCGTCTTCGCCGAGCAGCGCCGGGAGCTCGCGGCCCGGCGCCGGGCCGGCAGCACGGGCTCGTCCACCGGCTCGCCGCAGCCCTGACCCGTCCCGCCGCGCCGGCCTCGCCGCGCGGGCCCGGCGATCGGTAGTTTGCCCGGAGCCGGACTGCGCCGACGACGCCGCGCCGCTGCCGCCCGTGTCGACGCCTGGAGGCCCCGTGTTCTCGAAGATCCTGGTCGCCAACCGCGGCGAGATCGCCGTCCGGGCCTTCCGGGCCGCCTACGAGCTGGGCGCGCGCACCGTCGCCGTCTTCCCCTACGAGGACCGCAACGCCGTGCACCGGATCAAGGCCGACGAGGCCTACCTGATCGGCGAGCGCGGCCACCCCGTCCGCGCCTACCTCGACGTCGCCGAGATCGTCCGGGTCGCCCGCGAGTCCGGCGCCGACGCGGTCTACCCGGGCTACGGCTTCCTGTCCGAGAACCCCGACGCTCGCCGCAGGCCTGCGCGGACGCGGGCATCACCTTCATCGGGCCGCCGGCCGACGGTGCTGACGATGGCCGGCAACAAGGTCCGGGCGATCGCCGCCGCCCGCGCGGCCGGCGTGCCGGTGCTGCGGTCGCTCGGCGCCGTCCGCGGACGTCGACGAGCTCGTCGGCGGCGGCCGACGAGATCGGCTTCCCGATCTTCGTCAAGGCCGTCGCCGGCGGCGGCGGCCGCGGCATGCGCCGGGTCGACGACCGGGCGGCGCTGCCGGAGGCGCTCGCCGACCGCGATGCGCGAGGCCGAGGGCGCGTTCGGCGACCCGACGGTCTTCCTCGAGCAGGCCGTGCTGCGACCCGCGGCACATCGAGGTGCAGGTGCTCGCCGACGCGACCGGCGAGACCGTCCACCTCTTCGAGCGCGACTGCTCGGTGCAGCGCCGGCACCAGAAGGTCGTCGAGATCGCGCCGGCGCCGAACCTCGACCCGGCGATCCGCGACGCGCTGTGCCGCGACGCCGTCGCCTTCGCCCGGGCGATCGGCTACGTCAACGCCGGCACCGTCGAGTTCCTCCTCGACACCGCCGGCGAGAACGCCGGCAAGCACGTCTTCATCGAGATGAACCCGCGGATCCAGGTCGAGCACACGGTGACCGAGGAGGTCACCGACGTCGACCTCGTCCAGGCGCAGATGCGGATCGCGGCGGGCGAGACGCCTGACCGACCTCGGCCTGACCCAGGACCGGATCGTCCTGCGCGGCGCAGCCCTGCAGTGCCGGATCACGACCGAGGACCCGGCGAACGGGTTCCGCCCCGACACCGGCACGATCACCACGTACCGCTCGCCCGGCGGCGCCGGGATCCGGCTCGACGGCGGCACCGTGCACGCCGGCGCGGCGGTCAGCCCGCACTTCGACTCGATGCTCGTCAAGCTCACCTGCCGCGGCGCGCGACTTCCCGACCGCCGTCGCGGCGCGCCCAGCGCGCGCTCGCGGAGTTCCGGATCCGCGGCGTGACCACGAACATCCCGTTCCTGCAGGCGGTGCTCGCCGAGCCGGACTTCCTCGCCGGCGGCGTCACGACGTCGTTCATCGACGAGCGCCCGCACCTGCTCGACGGCCCGTGGCAGCAGCGACCGCGGGACCAAGCTGCTCACCTGGCTCGCCGACGTCACGGTCAACCAGCCGAACGGCGCAGGCCCGGATCGACGCTCGACCCGCGCGAGCAAGCTGCCGGCCGTCGACCTGTCGCGGCCCGGCACCGGACGGCTCGCCGGCAGCGGCTGCTGCGAGCTCGGCCCGGAGGGCTTCGCCCGCGGCGCTGCGCGCGCAGACGGCCCGTCGCGGTCACCGACACGACGTTCCGCGACGCCCACCAGTCGCCTGCTCGCCACCCGGGTCCGCACCCGCGACCTCGTCGCCGTCGCGCCGCACGTCGCCCGGCTGACCCCGCAGCTGCTCTCGCGTCGAGTGCTGGGGCGGGGCGACGTACGACGTCGCGCTGCGCTTCCTCGGCGAGGACCCGTGGGAGCGGCTCGCCGACGCTGCGCGAGGCGATGCCGAACCTGTGCCTGCAGATGCTGCTGCGCGGCCGCAACACCGTCGGCTACACGCCGTACCCGACCGAGGTGACCGACGCGTTCGTCGCAGGAGGCCGCCGCGACCGGCGTCGACATCTTCCGGATCTTCGACGCGCTCAACGACGTCGAGCAGATGCGGCCGGCGATCGACGCCGTCCGCGAGACCGGCACCGCGGTCGCCGAGGTGGCCCTCTGCTACACCGGCGACCTGCTCGACCCCGCCGAGCGGCTCTACACGCTCGACTACTACCTGCGGCTGGCCGAGCAGATCGTCGACGCCGGCGCGCACGTCCTCGCGATCAAGGACATGGCCGGGCTGCTGCGCGCCGGCGGCGGCCGCGGCGCCTCGTCACGGCGCTGCGCGAGCGCTTCGACCTGCCGGTGCACCTGCACACCCACGACACCGCCGGCGGCCAGCTCGCCACGCTGCTCGGCCGCGATCGACGCCGGGGTGGACGCCGTCGACGTCGCCAGCCGCCTCGATGGCCGGGACGACGAGCCAGCCGCCGCTGTCGGCGCTCGTCGCCGCGCTCGCGCACACCGAGCGCGACACCGGGCCTCGACCTGCGCGCCGTCATGGACCTCGAGCCCTACTGGGAGGCGGTGCGCCGGGTCTACGCGCCCGTTCGAGTCCGGGCTGCCGTCGCCGACCGGCCGCGTGTACGACCACGAGATCCCCGGCGGCCAGCTGTCGAACCTGCGCCAGCAGGCGATCGCGCTCGGCCTCGGCGAGAAGTTCGAGCAGATCGAGGACATGTACGCCGCGGCCAACCGGATCCTCGGCCGCCTGGTCAAGGTCACGCCGTCCTCCAAGGTCGTCGGCGACCTCGCGCTGCACCTCGTCGGCGGTCGGCGCCGACCCGGCCGACTTCGCCGCAGAACCCCGAGCAGCTACGACATCCCCGACTCGGTCGATCGGCTTCCTCGACGGCGAGCTCGGCGACCCGCCCGGCGGCTGGCCGGAGCCGTTCCGCACCAAGGCGCTCGCGGGCCGCAGCGCGCCGAAGCCGGCACGTCGAGCCTCACCGAGGAGGACCGCAAGGCGCTCGCCGACCGACCGGCGCGGCGACCCTCAACCGGCTGCTGTTCCCCGGCCCGACGCAAGGAGTTCCACGACGTCCGCGAGACGCTACGGCGACCTCTCCGTGCTCGACACCGTCGACTACCTCTACGGGCTGCGGCAGGGCGAGCGAGCACGAGGTCGAGCTCGAGCGCGGCGTGCGCCTGCATCGCCGGGCTGGAGGCGATCGGCGACGCCGACGAGCAAGGGCATGCGCACCGTCATGTGCACGCTCAACGGCCAGCTGCGCCCGATCCAGGTGCGCGACCGGTCGGTCACGGTCGAGGTCACGCCGGCCGAGCGGCCGACCCGACGCAGCCCGGGCCACGTCGCGGCGCCGTTCGCCGGCGTCGTGTCCCTCGCCGTCGAGCGAGGGCGCGACCGTCGAGGCCGGGCAGACCGTCGCGACGATCGAGGCGATGAAGATGGAGGCATCGATCACGACTCCGGTCGCGCGGCACCGTCCAGCGCCTCGCCATCGGTGCGGTGACCAGCAGGTCGAGGGCGGCGACCTCGTCCTCGTCATCAGCCCGGCGGCCTGAGACCCGGCCGGCCCGGGTCTCAGGCCCGGGTCAGGCCCGAGTGGCCAGGGCGTCGAGGAGCACCTCCTGGAGGTCGCGCGGGTTCCGCGCCTGATAGGCGTGGCCACCGGGGGTCGCGGCGGCCAGCCGCTCGAGGGACTTCAGGTCGGCCGACGGCCCGATCCCGATCGCGATGAGCCGGACGGCGCCGCGGTCCCCGCCCTCGGACAGCCGCTCGACGACCTCGTCGAGCGTCAGCCCGCGGCTGTCGACGTTGGCCCCGTCGGTGAGCAGGACGACGACGTTGCCCGCGCGCGGGTCGTAGCTGCTCTGCATCGCCTGCACCGCGGCGTCCACCGTATCGAAGATCGACGTCCCGCCGTCGACCGTCGTGTCCGGGAGCTGCCGCAGTACCTCGAGGATGCGTTCGCGGTGGCTCACGCCCTGGTCGACCGCATCGAGCGGTGCGACGTCGGCGATCGGCCGCCAGTCGACGTCCTCGCCACGCAGGCGCGACGCGAAGACCCACGCACCGACACTGTCCTGCGCCGGGAGCATCGTCAGAGCGACGGTCGCGGCGTCCCGGACGAGGGCGATGCGGCTCATCCCCGGGGCGACCTCGGCGTCCATGGACGTCGAGATGTCGATGAGCGCGAGCATCCGGGTCGGCGCCGACAGCTTCGTGAGGATCTTGACGGTGTCACCGACGCCGGCGGCGTTTGGGACGGGTAGGGCGCGGATCGGACCGGTCCGCACCCCGTCTCCGTCGGGGGTGGGGCTGCCGGGGAGGCGGAACCCCTGCGCCGTGAAGGCCGCCGCAGCCCGGGTCGAGCGCAAGGCGGAGACGACGCTCGCCGTCGCCGCCTCGACCGCGCCGTTCCACCGCCCGGGGGCGACCCGCACGAGGGGGAAGTCGAGGAACACCGAGCCGTCCCGCGGGTAGACCAGCCGGAGGGCAGCGAGACCGGAGCGACGCAGGGACAGCACCGTCTGCTCCGACTCGGGGATGAGCGGCGTCCTCGGGGAGTTCGTCGCGGCGAGATCGAGCGGGGCGTCCAGCCCGGCCTCCGCCGCGTGGTCGACCGCGAGGCTCAGCGCCGCGAGCGCCCGCCGGTACGCGAGCCCCTCGCCGACCGCGGCGCGCAGCGCGAACGCCGTGGCGAGGCCGCACGTGTCCGTCGTGAGGTCCACCGCGACGGGCCGGACGCCGGTGACGGCCTGGGCCCACGGCGGCGCCGCGTCGGCGTCCCAGCCGAGGTCGCGCAAGGTCGCGGCGCTCGTCGTGAGGACGACGGGGGAGCGGGCCAGAGAGCCCTCCACCCGGACGGGCACCGCGTCCGGTGTCCGCTCGGCCCAGAGCGCGGAGTCGGGCACCCACAGCTGCGGCAGCCGCCCGAGGTCGTCGTCGGTGCTCCCGGCTCCGGCCGTGCGAGCGGTCGCGACGACCTGGTCGGCGGCGACGCCCTGGACGTCGACCCGCAGACACGTCCCGTCGGCGAGCGAGCGGCCCTGGATGCCGGTGAGCGCGGTCCGGATCGAGGGGGTGATGGCAGGGCTCGCGGCGAGCCGGACCGTCGTCGGCGCGCACCCGGGGGCGGCCGCAGCGCGGACCCGGTCGAAGAACCGGACCCCGTCGGGCCGGACGGCGAACCCGGCGCCGGCGGCCACCAGGACGACGAGGGCGGCGGTGAGCGTGGCGACCCGCGCGACCCTGCGTCGTCGTCCTGCGGTCCGCGGCCCGTGCCGGCCCACGCTCGACCTCCTGCCGTTCCCCGGGAGCGGCGACCACGCCGGCGCCGCGGCCCCGAGCGGGTGAACCGGCTCAGGCTAGTCCCGGATCGGCGAAGGGACGAGAGCCGCAGGGAGGAATCACCGTCGGTGGAGGGACGGCGACCCGGGGTCGTCGCGTGACCGTCACGTCCCGGCCGCCGCTCGCCGCGGATCCCGTGCCCCGGCGTTCGTGCCGGATGCGCGAGGATGCGGTCCATGACGACGCAGCACACGGGCCTCTACCCGGAGCAGGTCACGACCTACAGCGCCGCAGCGGACGCCCGGCGCCGGGGGACAGCGCTCGTCCGGCCGCCCGGGCCGCGGCTCGCCGAGGGGATCGTCACCCACATCGAGCGGGCGTCGGTCGACGTGGGGACCGCCCGGGCCCAGCACGCCGGCTATGTCGCCGCGCTCGCGGCCGCCGGCTGGGACGTGCGCGAGGTGCCGCCGGCGGACGACCACCCGGACGCCGTCTTCGTCGAGGACACCGTCGTGGTCGTCGACGACCTCGCGGTGCTCACCCGACCGGGGACGCCGCGGCGGCAGGGCGAGGTCGAAGGCACGGCGCACGCGGTCGAGGCGCTGGGCCTGCGCACGGTGCGGATCATCGACCCCGGGCACCTGGACGGCGGCGACGTCCTCCAGGTCGGCTACACCGTCTACGTCGGCCGGGGCGGGCGCACCGACGGAGAAGGGATCCGCCAGCTCCGGCAGCACCTCGCCCCGCTCGGCCGGACCGTCGTCCCGGTGCCGCTGCACGCGGTCCTGCATCTGAAGTCCGCCGTGACGGCGCTCCCGGACGGCACGCTCGTCGGCCTGCCGGACCTCCTCGACACCGGCGCACTGCCGACGCTGCGCCCCGTTCCGGAGGAGGGTGGTGCGCACGTCGTCCCGCTCGGCGGCGGCAGCGTGCTCATGGCGACGTCCGCCTCGCGGACCCGGGAGTGGCTCGAGGACCTCGGCTTCGACGTGGTCGCGGTGGACATCGGCGAGTTCGAGAAGCTCGAGGGCTGCGTGACCTGCCTGAGCGTCCTCGTCCCGGCCCGCTGACGCCTCCCCGGGCACGAGGGCCGCGCCGGCGGCTGTCAGCCGGTGAGGCCGAGCGCCGCCTGGCTGTGCGCGAGCGCCTGGGCGTACCAGGGCTCGGGGTGCAGCGCGGTCGCGAGCCGCAGATGCGTGACCGCCTCGTGGTGCCGGCTGCGCCGGCTCAGGGTGCGCCCCAGCGCGGCGTGCGCGTAGTGGTCGGCCGGGTCGCGGTCGACGACACGCTGGAAGAGGTCCTCGGCGCGCGCGAGCTGGGCCGTCGCGAACGCCGCCCGGCCGGCGAGCAGGAGCACGGACGTCGGGGCGTCGGCGTCGAGGAGAGGCTGCAGCACCTGGATCGCCGAGTGCGCGTCACCCGAGGAGACGAGCCGTTGCGCCGTCCGGAACCGTTCGACGTCGTCCATGTCCTCATCCTCCGTCCGTCGCGTCGACGGCGACAACGCGGACGGCGCCGGCGTCCTTCCGCCCGGTCCCGAGGGCCGGGGTCGATGTCTGGCACAGTGACGTGTCGTGGTCGGTCCGCTCGTCGTGGCGCTCGTCGCCGTGGGCCTCGTGATCTTTGTCGCCGGGGCCGCGCTCGCGGGCCTGGGGAAGGCGCCCGGCCGCGTGGTGCTGGGCCTGTCTGTCCTCCTCGAGGTGGTCGTCGTCGTCCAGGTCGTGTGGGCGGTCGTCGCGATGGTGGGCGGTCGTCGGCCGGCGGAGCTCCTGACGTTCAGCCTCTACCTGCTCGGCATCGTCGTCGTCATGCCGCTCGTCGTCACCTGGTCGCTCGCCGAGAGGACCCGCTGGAGCAACCTCGTCGTCGCCGTCGGCGCCCTGACCGTGGTGGCCATGACGGCGCGACTGGACCAGATGTGGAGGGTCACCGGTGGCTGACCCCGAGCCGGGGACCTCGCCCGAGCCGGGCGTCACGGCGACCGGCTTCGGGCGGGTCCTCGTGGCCCTCTACGCGGTGATGGCGGTCGGTGCCTGCTCCCGGTCCGTCGTGCAGATCTCGACGAGGTTCGCCGAGGCCCCGATCGCCTACACGCTCAGCGCGTTCGCCGCCGTCGTCTACGTGCTCGCGACGGTGGGGCTCGCCCGCCGCGGGCCGGGGGCGCGCCGGCTCGCGACGGTCGCGTGCACGCTCGAGCTCGTCGGGGTCCTCGCGATCGGGACCTTCACCGTCGCCGTTCCCTCGGACTTTCCCGACGAGACGGTGTGGTCGCTGTACGGGCGGGGGTACCTGTTCATCCCGCTCGTGCTGCCGGTGCTCGGGCTGTGGTGGCTGCGCCGGACCCGCCCGGTCAGTGCCGCCGGTGAGCGCGTGCGGTGAGGTCCGAGAGCGAGGTGAGCTGGCGTCCGTCGGCGTCGAAGTTCGCCGGCTCGAGCCAGGCCTCGTACGCGGGGGAGAGGGCGGCGACGTCGGTGTCGGTCATCGCGAACCACGCCGTGTCCCGGTTGCGTCCCTTGTAGACGACGGCGTTGCGGAAGACGCCCTCGAACGTGAAGCCGAGCCGGGCCGCGGCCGCCCGGGACGGCACGTTGAGCGCGTCGCACTTCCACTCGTACCGCCGGTAGCCGAGGTCGGTGACGGCGTGCCGGGCCATGAGGTACATCGCCTCGGTCGCGGCGCGCGACCGCTGCAGCGCCGGGGACCAGACGATCGAGCCGACCTCGACGGCGCCGTTGGCCGGGTCGGTCCGCATGTACGAGGCGGTCCCCTCGGGGGAGCCGTTGCCCGTGAGGACGACCATCGGCCACGTCCCGGGCGTCCGGGCGAGGCCGTCGAGCCAGTCCCGCAGGCCCGCGGGGTCGGCGTAGGGGCCGCCGAACAGGTAGGTCCAGCGGACGGCGGTCTCGTGCGCGTCGCCGGCGTGCAGGCGGGTGTGGAGCGGGACGGCGTGCCGGTTCGGGTCCCAGGCCTCGAGTCGGCAGTACCTTCCCGTGAGAACCCGCGGCGCGGGCTGCTCGCGCGGTGTCCAGCCGGGGAGCGGGAGCCCCACTGGCCGGCCGGTCGGGGCCTGGACGAAGCGCAGCCCCTCGTCGGTCGTCCGGACGGGGGACGGCGGTCCGGTGGGCCCGGGGTCGCTGGTCGGGGTGCTCACGGGCCGACACTGCCACGTCAGGTCGCCGCCGGGCACCCGTCATTCGTGGCAGGCTCGGGTCATGACGCTTCCGGGCATCTTCACGGTGGACGAGGCCCGCGAGGTGCTCTCCGGGTTGCTGCCGGTGCTCGACCGGATCGTCGCCGTCCGGGCCGACGCCCGGGAGCTCGCCGTCGACCTCGAGACCGCGGGCGCCGGGCAGCCGGTCGCCGACCACCTCGGCGGGCTGCCCGAGCTCAAGGCGGGCCAGGCCCGGCTCGACGACCTGCTCACCGAGGTGCAGTCGACGGGGGTGGAGCTCAAGGGCTTCGCGCCTCTGCTCCTGGACTTCCCGGCCGACCTCGACGGTGTCCCGGTGCTCCTGTGCTGGCTCGAGGGTGAGCGGGCGCTCGACTGGTACCACCGCGTCGACCTCGGCTTCGCCGGGCGACGGCTTCTGCCTGCGGAGTGACACGTGGCCGTGTGGCGACTTCTTTCAATCAACTACCAACCACGCGGTTCGTTCAGCTACCACGCACGCTGGCGTCCGGGTCGGGGCTGGGTACGGGGGAGCCAGGGCCGGACCCTTCGGACGCCAAGTTGACATAATGTGCATTATCGGCGTTTTGCGAGACGGAAGACGCGGGCGGAGGACGAGCCTTCGCCGCGTGGCTCAGCGGCAGCGCCGTGGAACCCGCGAGCCTGCTCCTGCAATGACGTGGCAGGCACCACGTCCAGGCTGCGGGCTCTCACGTGACGTCAGCCTCGGGTCCTCCCGGGTTGTCCAGGCTGGCTCCGCCGGCCCGCTTGCTTGACCTCGGACCTGGACTCCCCCAGTATATGCGCATGTACGCAGATAAGCAGGTCGCTGCGTCCGCGGCGCGTCCCGGGCACGACCTGACGCAGCTCGTCGACGAGCACCGGGCGGGCGCCGTCCGGACGCTCCGCCTGCTCGCCGACGAGACCCGGCTGCACCTCCTGTGGCACCTGCGCGGAGAGGAGCGCTCCGTGAGCGATCTGTGCCGGCTCGTCGACCGGCCCTCCCCCGCCGTCTCCCAGCACCTCGCGAAGCTGCGCATGGGCGGACTCGTCCGCACCCGCCGCAAGGGCACCCAGATCTTCTACCGACTCGCCACCGACCACGTCCGTGAGCTCGTCGAGGACGTGGTGGCCCATGCCCAGCATCTCGAGGAGGAGCGGTGAGAGACCACGGCGACCACGACCACGGCCACGAGCACGGAGACCACGACCACGGTGACCACGACCACGGCACGGGGGTCCTCGGGTGGCTGCGGCACGTGGTGACGCCGCACGGCCACGACCACGCGCAGTCCACCGACAGCGCGCTCGAGTCGAGCGCCGAAGGCATCCGCGCGGTCAAGATCAGCCTCGTCGTCCTCGCGGTCACCGCGGTGCTGCAGGGCGTCGTCGTGGTCGTCTCCGGGTCGGTCGCCCTGCTCGCCGACACGGTGCACAACCTGTCCGACGCCCTCACGGCGCTGCCCCTGTGGCTGGCCTTCGTCCTCATCCGCCGCCCGCCGAGCCGCCGGTACACCTTCGGCCTCGGCCGCGTCGAAGACCTCGCCGGGCTCGTCATCGTCGTCATGATCGCCACTTCGGCCGCCGCCGCCGCCGTCGAGAGCGTGCGCCGGCTCGCCGACCCGCAGCCGGTCACGTTCCTGCCTGCGGTGGTCGCGGCCGGACTCATCGGGTTCGCCGGCAACGAGGCGGTCGCGGTCTACCGGACGAGGGTCGGACGCCGCATCGGCTCGGCCGCCCTCGTCGCCGACGGGCAGCACGCCCGGACCGACGGCCTGACCTCCCTCGGCGTCGTCGCGGGCGCCCTCGGGGTCGCCCTCGGGTGGCCGCTCGCGGACCCCGTGGCCGGCCTCGTCATCACCGTGGCGATCGTCGGGGTCCTGGTCGGCGCCGTGCGCGACGTCGGGCGCCGCCTCCTCGACGGCGTCGACCCGGCACTGCCCGAGCGGGCCGAGGAGGTCCTGCTGGGGGTGGAGGGGGTCGAGTCCGTGGACGAGGTGCGGCTGCGCTGGATCGGCCACCGGCTCCGCGGCGAGGCCGTCATCGGGGTCGACCCCACGCTCGACGTGGTCACCGCGCACGACATCGCCACCCGGTCCGCGCTCGCCGTCCGGGCTGCGATGCCGAACCTCGACGCCGTGAGCGTCCATGTCGAGCCGGCCGGGGCCGACCGCGCCGAGGCGCACGCCACCCCGGTGGCCGTCGGGTCCGGACTGCTCCGACCGGGTGGATCTGCCGCGCGGACGGGGTGACCTCCTCGGAAACCGTCGTGAACGCGTCCAGGCTGCCGTTTCTCGTGGGGAGAGGCCTCGGACGCCGGGACGGTGGCCGGAGCCCGCAGCAGGCCCTGTGCGGCGACGGGACGAGGAGTGGGCGACCCCATGACGGTGCGGCGCTGGGTCGTACGGGTCGCAGCCGCCGCGGTCCTCGGCGGGACGCTGGCCGCGACCGGCATCCCCGCGGCGCTGGCGGGCGGCGGGCTCGCGGCGTCGGCGTCCCCGACCCCTTCCGCCCCGTCGTCCGGCCGGTCGTCCGGCGCGACCGACCCCGCGAACGGCCCGGGGCACGACGAGCAGGAGCCGTCGGCCGAGGAGGTCGCGACCGAGCAGCGCCGCGCCGAGGCTCTGCTCCGCGAGGTCGAGGACCGGGCCGACGAGGTCACCCGCGCCCGCGCCGCGCTCGACCGCGCGTCCGCCGCGGCGGGCCTCGCGCTCGAGAAGTACACCGGTGCTGTCGTCGCCGCCCGGACGGCGGCGCTCGAGGCCGACCGTCAGGAGCAGCTGCTCCTGCAGGCCCAGCTCACGCTCGCCGGCCAGAAGGCCCTTCTCGGTCGCTGGGCCCGCGAGGCGTACGGCGAGGGGGACCTGCTCGGCAACCCCGCGCTCATCACCCTGCTCGACGGCGGCTCGACCGACGACCTCGGGCGTGCCATCACCTACCTGGGCCGGGTCGGGAACAGCAAGAGCCGCGCCGTCGAGGGGTACGCCGAGGCACTGCGTGCCCAGGCGGCGACGGCGTCGGCAGCCCGCGGCGCGCAGGTCGAGGCGCGGGACGCCCAGGAGAGCGCCGAGGCCGCCCGGGCGGTCGCCGACGCCGCGGTGAGGCAGCAGCGCACCGAGCTCGCCGCGCTGGAGTCCCGGCTGTCCTCCGCGCAGGACGCGGCCGTCGCCGCCGAGCTGCGGGCGAAGAACCTCGCGGCGGCGCGGGCGATCGCCCGCTCCCGCACGAACGACACACGCGGTGCGAACGTCGTGACCGGTGAGGTCGGCGACTGCGCCGGCGGGGACGTCTCCGGCTACCCGAACGGACGCATCCCCGTCTCCGTGCTCTGTCCGCTCTGGGGGACGGCGAACCACCACCTGCGGGCCGACGCCGCGTTCGCGTTCAACCGGCTCAGCCAGGCCTACGCCCAGCGCTTCGGCGAGCCGGTGTGCATCACCGACTCCTACCGCGACTACGACACCCAGGTCCTGCTCTACGCGACGAAGCCCACCCTCGCCGCCGTCCCGGGGACGAGCAACCACGGCTGGGGCACCGCCACCGATCTCTGCGGCGGCATCGAGGACTTCGGGACGGACACCCACGACTGGATGCTCGTGCACGCGCCCCAGTACGGCTGGTTCCACCCGGCCTGGGCCGAGCCCGGCGGCTCGCGACCCGAACCGTGGCACTGGGAGTTCGCCGGCTGAGCACGGGTGCTCACCCGGCGCCCGGCCCGCCGCGGGCAGGATGGGCGGGCGGCACGAGTCGTCCGGCCCCGTCGGCACCCTGGCGGCACGGAAGACGGCATCATCGGCATCGGCGGCGCCCGCCGCGGCGACGGACAGGGGGACCCACGGCGTGTCGACGCAGCCCAGCGCTCCCGGTGCGATCCCCACCCAGGAGAGGCGCCGCGAGCAGCGCGCCTGGTACTTCTACGACTGGGCGAACAGCGCATACGTGACGACGACCGCGACGGTGCTCTTCGGGCCCGTACCTCACCGTCGTCGCCAAGCGCGCTGCGTGCCCGGACCTGCCGAGTGACGCCCGGTGCACGACCGACCTGTCGGTCCTCGGCATCCCGGTGAGCCCCGGCTCGCTCGCGCTCTACGCGGTGACCGTCGCGACGCTCCTCTCCGCGCTCGTGCTGCCCGTCGTCGGGGCGGTCGTCGACCGCTCGGGGCGCAAGCGGACCGTGCTGGCCGCGCTTCGCGTGGGTCGGAGCGCTCGCCGCCGCGGCTCATGGTCTTCGTCACCGGCGACGACTGGCAGCTCGGCGTCGTGCTGCAGCTCGTCGCGAGCCTCGTGCCTCGGCGCCTCGCTGGTCGTCTACGACGCGATCCTCTGCGAGATCGCCACCCCCGACGAGCGGGACGCCGTGTCCAGCCGGGGCTGGGCGCTCGGCTACCTCGGCGGCGGCCTCCTGCTCGCCGTCAACCTCGGCCTGCGTCACCGTCGCACGACGCGCTCGGGCTCGACGACGGAGACCGCCGTCCGGGTCAGCCTGCTGTCGGCGGGCCTGTGGTGGGCGCGTGTTCACCCTGGTCCCCTACCTCGGGCTGCGCGACCGGCCAGCCGGCGGCGCTCGACCCGGTCGGCCAGGGCGGCCTGGTCGCGCGCAGTCGTTCGGCCAGCTCGTGGCGACGCTGCGGCACCTGCGCGGCTACCCGCAGACGCTGACCGTTCCTGCTCGCGTACCTCTTCTACAACGACGGCATCCAGACCGTCATCTACGCCTCGAGCATCTTCGGCGCAGGAGGAGCTCGGGCTTCGACAGCCTCGCAGCTCGATCGTCACCATCCTCGCTGGTCCAGTTCGTGGCGCTTCGTCGGCGCGCTGGCCTTCGGCCGGCTCGCCGGCGCGGATCGGCGCCTGGCGCACGATCCTCGGCGAGCCTCGTGCTCTGGTGCGTCGTCGTCGGCGGTCGGCTACTTCCTGCCCGAGAAGCGGTTCGCGCTGTTCCTCGGCCTCGCCGTCCTGCATCGGCCTCGTGCTCGGCGGCAGCCAGGCGCTGTCCCGGTCGCTGTACAGCCAGCTCGTCCCCCGCGGCCGGGAGGCGGAGTACTTCAGCCTCTACCAGGCGGCCGAACGCGGCACGAGCTGGTTCGGCACGCTGCTCTTCGGCCTCGTGCTACCAGCTGACCGACTCCTACCGGCTCGCGATCGTCGCGCTGGTGGTGTTCTTCGTCGTCGGCGGGCGTCCTGCTGCTCGCGGGTCGACGTCCGGCGCGGGATCCGTCGAGGCCGGCAACGAGGTGCCCGCGGTCGTCTGACCCGCTGGCCGTCCGGGCGGACGCGAGAGGCTGCCGACGGATGGGTCCCGCTCTGGGCGAGCACTTACCACGGGCGTTGGACATCGCCGGTCCGGCGAAACCTCGGTGAACAGCGTGCCGTCGCCGTGCGTGACACGGCGGTCCCGACACCCGACGTGTTCGCGACCCCGACGACGCCGGAGGATGACCAGATGAGCGACCGGAGCATGCGCGGGACCCGACTGGGAGCCCAGAGCCTCGAGAGCGACAGCGGGCGTCCAGCCGGCCGCGCGGCAGGACGTCACGTACCACTGCCCGAACGGGCACACGCGTCGTCGTCCCGCTGTCGGTGGAGGCCGACGTCCCGGCGCTGTGGGAGTGCCGCTGCGGCGCCGATGGCGCTGCGCGAGGACACCGAGGCCCCGAGGCCAAGCCCGTCAAGCCCGCCCGCACCCACTGGGACATGCTCATGGAGCGCCGGACGACCGCCGAGCTCGAGGAGCTCCTCGCCGAGCGGCTGGAGCTGCTGCGCAGCGGGCGGCTGACCCAGCGACGCAGCGCCTGACCGCCTCCGAGCCGGCGCCGACGACCCCCGGCGCAAGGACCCCGACGCGCGACGCGTCGGGGCCTTCGCCACGTCCGGGCGCCGGTCACCCGGTGTTCCCGGCGTCGTCCTCCGGCCGGTCCACGACCTCGCCGGGCAGCGCCGGCCGCGTGGCCGGACGGGGCCCGTCGTCCACGTCCCGGACGTCGACGACCCGGACGTCGACCGCCTCCCCCGGATCTCCACCGCGATGAACCGGACCTGTCCGCGCTGCACCGCGCGGCGACGAGCCGCGTCGCCGCGGCTCCGAGGAGCGGCCGGCGGACCCGCCGCGTGAGCGGCACCACGAGCAGGATGCCGGCGACCGCCGTGACGAACCCCGGGACGACGAGGAGCAGGGCGCCGGCGATCACGAGTGCGAGGTCCGCGCCGCGAGCCCGGGAGCCGCCCGCGCCGGCACCGTGCGTCGGCCGCCACGACCTGGCGGCCGAGGCACCCACCGCGGCTCGGGCCGCCCGGCGCAGGACGACGATCCCGGCGCAGACCGAGGACCGGCAGGCAGCGACCGTCCAGCCCAGCCCCGATCCGCTGCGCGACCGCGATCGCCGACCGCGATCTCGACGACCGGCAGCGAGCAGCAGGCCGGCGCGCAGCCAGCGCAGCGGCCCCGGGCGACGACCGTGGGTCGGTGCGGTCACCGCGGCTCCGGACGTCGCGCGGGCGGTCCCGCGAGCCGGCGGCCGCCGCTGGACACGGCCCGGTGCCCGCGGACCCGCTCCGCGCACCTGCCCGCCCGGTACCGGGCGCCCCACCCGGTGACCCGCCACAGCGCCTCGACGACGATCGCCCGGCTCATCTTGCTCTCGCCGGCTCGCGCTCGACGAACGTGATCGGCACCTCCTCGACCCGCAGCCCGGCCGCACCGCCCGCCAGGCGAGGTCGACCTGGAAGCAGTAGCCCTGCGAGGCGACGTCGTCGAGGTCGAGCGCCTCCAGCGCGCGTCCGGCCGGAAGGCCCGGTAGCCGCCGGTCGCGTCGCGCGAGCGGGACGCCGAGCAGCGACCCGGGCGTAGAGGTTGCCGCCGCGGCTGAGCACCTCGCGGTGCCGCGGCCAGTTCACGACCGCTGCCGCCGGGCACCCAGCGGGAGCCGAGGACGAGGTCGGCGCCGGCGTCGACCCGCGTCGAGCAGGTCGGGCAGCTGCTCGGGCTGGTGCGAGCCGTCGGCGTCCATCTCGACGAGGACGTCGTAGCCGTGCCGGCCAGCCCCAGCCGAAGCCGTCGAGGTAGGCCGCGCCGAGGCCCTGCTTGCCGGGGCGGTGCAGCACGTGGACGTGGTCGTCGTCCGCCGCGAGGTCGTCGGCGATCTGACCGGTGCCGTCGGGGCTGCGTCGTCGGCGACGAGCACGTGGGCCGACGGGACCGCGGCCCGCACCCGGGCCACGATCCGCGGCAGGTTCTCCCGCTCGTTGTACGTCGGGACGATGACGAGGACGCGAAGGGCACTCGCCGGCTCCTGCGTCACTCGCCCCTCCACCGCGTCGGGATCAGCGGGCGACAGGCTCCGCCGTCGGCTGCGGCGCCACGCGGCGGCCACGAGCCCGATCCCGAGCGCCGTGAGGGCGACCTCGGGCCACCCGCCGAGCCGGGTCGCCGTCGTCGTCGCGGTGCGCAGCGGCAGCCGGGCCTGAAGCACCTCCTGGGTGAAGTGACCGGACCGGGCCAGCGTCCGCCCGTCCGGCCCGATCAGCGCGCTGACGCCGACCGTCGAGATGTGCGACGACGGCCCGTCCGCTCTCGACGGCGCGGACCCGGGACATCGCGAGCTGCTGCACCGACTCGTCGGTCCTGCCGAATGTCGCGTTGTTCGTCTGGACGACGAGCAGGTCGGCGCCGCCGCGGACCGCCTCCCGGACGAGGTCGTCGTACGCGACCTCGAAGCAGATCACGTCGCCGAGCCGCGCCGCGTCCGTGTCGAGCACGCCGACCCGGTCGCCCGCGACGAAGTCGCGTCGGACGAGGTCGACCTTGTCGCTGAAGAGCCGGAAGAAGGACCGGAACGGGATGTACTCCCCGAACGGGGCGGGGTGCTGCTTGACGTACCGCACGCCGGGACCGGGGTGGGGCGAGTCGGTGGGCCACCAGAGGATCCCGGCGTTGGACAGCTTGCCCGCCGGCTCCTCGAGGACGGCCCCGACGAGCACCGGGACGCCCGCCGCGTCGACGGCGCGCTGGATCACCGCGGTGGCGTCGGGGTTGCGCAGCGGGTCGATGTCGCTGGAGTTCTCCGGCCACAGGACGACGTCCGGCCGGGGGCCGCGCCCGGCGGCCGCCCGGGCGGTGGCGCCGATCGTCGCGGCCACGTGGTTGTCGAGCACCACCCGGCGTTCGGCGTTGAAGTCGAGCCCGGCCCGCGGCACGTTCCCCTGGACCGCCGCGACCTGGACGCTGCGCGGCGCGTCCGTCGGCGTAGGCACGGCGAGCCCGAGCAGCGGCAGCACGACCGCGACGGTGATGGCGGCGACGACGAGGACGAGGCTGCCTGCTGCCGGGCCGGTCCGGTGGGGGTCGTCGCCGGTCGGCCGGCCGGACCGGGCCACCGCACCGGCCCCGGCGACGAGGGCGACCGCGAGCGCGCCGCCGGCGGCGGCGACGATCGCGGTGAGCAGCGGCGCGCCGCCGACCGCGGCCCAGCCGAGCATCGGCGACTCGGACTGGGAGAACGCCAGCCGCCCCCACGGGAACCCGCCGAAGGGCATCCGCCCGCGCAGCGCCTCCTGGCCCACCCACAGGCCGGCGACGGCCACCACGGTTCCGGCGGGTCCGCCGGGCGCCCGCCAGGCGAGCGGCAGAAAGGCCCCGAGCAGCGCGACGAAGAGTGCCTCGAGCGTCGCGAGCGCCACCCACGGCACCATCCCGACGTAGATCCCGGACCAGTGCAGGTGGGGCAGGAAGAACGCGAGCCCGGTGACGAGGCCGAGCAGGGCGCCACGACCCGCCGTCGTTCCCCGCGTCGCGAGGGCGAGCAGCGCCACCGCGACCGGCGCGAGCGGCCACCAGCCCGTCGAGGGGAAGGCGAGGACGAGCAGACCACCGCCGGCGGCCGCGAGCGCCACGCGCACGAGGTCCGACGGGTCCGTCACACGCCCGGTGACCCGGGCCCGGGAGGCGCCGCTCCCGTCGGTGCTGACCTGCGACAACGGGTCCGACAACGGCTCCGGCAGCGGGTCCGACGCGGGGCCCGGTTCCGGGTCCGTCGCGGGGTCACCCGAGCGGTGGCCGGCCGGATCCTGCCCGGACCCGCCGGACCGTCCCGGCACGGCCACGGCGGAGTCGCTCACGTGCGTCAGCCTAGCCGGGGACGCGGCGGCCGAGGTCGACCGGGCCCGCACCGCCCTTCGGGCCGGGGCCGACCTCGTCGGGTGCGAGGGAGGCCCCGTTGTCTACGGGGTGGCGCGGGCCCGGTCCGGTGCCACCCGGGCGGCCGCCGTACGCCGTCTTCGAGGGCGGGACCTGGCCGTGGGGTCCCTCGGCCAACCCCTGGCCCGCACCGTCGTCGGCGTCGGCGGCCGTCGTCGGGGGACGGCCCAGGCGCAGCAACCTAGTCACCTCGCTGCCGCTGTCAACCCACCCCTGACCTGCAGCTTTGCCCATCACCGCAGGTCAGCCGGGTTGTGTTTCCAGGTCTCGGAGGGGTCGTGTCCCGGTCCGCGGACGGCGTGTCGCGGTCCGGCTGTGAGGTCGTGCGGGCGGCTGGTCAGGACCGGGCCGGCCCGGGGACGACGACGGTGCCGACCGCGGTCGTCGCGACGAGCGGCGGGTCGAGGACCTCGGCCGCGGACGTCGACACGTCCGGTCGGCCGCGGCAGACCACCCGGGCCTCGAAGGCGATGTCCCGGCTGCGCCGCCCGACCCGCACCACCCGGGCCTCGATCTCGAGGATGTCGCCGGCTCGGACGGGCGCCCGGAACTGGACGTCCGAGTACGACGCGAAGAGCCCCTCGTCGCCGTCGGCCCGGATGCAGACCTCGGTCGCGACGTCCCCGAACGCCGCGAGGGAGTACGCCCCGTCGACGAGGTCGCCGGCGTAGTGGGCGTGCGAGTAGGGCACGTACCGGCGGTGCACCACGGCGAGGCCGAGGCGCGGGTCGGCACCGTCCGGCTGCGGGACGTCCGGCTGCGGGACGTCCGGCTGCGGGACGTCCGGCTGCGCGGCGTCCGGGGTGGCGGCGCGCTCGGTCATGCGGGCTTCCTCTCGGGGCGGGCGGTCCGCACCGGGGCGGGCAGCAGGGCGTGGACGAGGTACGACACGACCTCGCCCGGTGTCGTCCCCTTGCCGAAGACGCGGTCGACGCCGAGGTCGTCCGCGGCGTCCTCGGCGAACCTGGGGCCGCCGACGACGAGCAGCGGGCGTCGTCCGGCCGGGTAGGCCTCCCGGAACGCCGCCGACATCTCGCGGCTGTTGTGCAGGTGCGCGTCCCGCTGGGTGACGACCTGGGAGACGAGGACGGCATCCGCCTTCTCGGCGCGGGCCTGCTCGACGAGGTCGGGGACGAGCACCTGGGCGCCGAGGTTGACCACTCTGATCTCCCGGTAGTACTCCAGGCCCTTCTGCCCTGCGAAGCCCTTGATGTTGAGGATCGCGTCGATCCCGACGGTGTGCGCGTCCGTGCCGATGCAGGCGCCGACGACGACGAGCTTGCGGCGCAGCCTGGTCTTGATCGCCGCGTTGACCTCCTTGGCGGACAGCAGAGGGTACTCGCGTTCGACGACCTCGACGGCGGCGAGGTCCACGAGATGGTGGACGGGCCCGTAGACGACGAAGAACGTGAAGTCCGGGCCTATCGGCTTGCTGTGGACGACGAGCGCCGGGTCGATGCCCATCTTCCTCGCCAGCTGCGCGGCGGCGCCCTCGGCGCGCTTGGTGTGCGGGACGGGCAGGGTGAAGGAGACCTGCACCATCCCGTCGCCGGTCGTGTCGCCGTACGGCCGCACGAGCCGCCTCGGTGCCGCGTGCTCCTGCCCAGCCGCCGTCGGGCCGGTCATCGGGTGGCTCCTTCCTCGAGCAGGTCCACGGCGGGGTTGAGGTAGCCGGGCGCGTGCCGCACGACGCCGTCGAGCCCCTTGCCGGCGTCGGCGGGCCGGCGCATGAGCCCGAACGTCCCGTCCGCGATGGCGTCGAGGAGAGTGTCGTCGACGATCCGTTCGAGGAGGTCGACGGCCTCCGCGAGCACCTGCCGGGCGCGGGTCGCGATGAAGCCGTCCGGCGGCGGCCGGAAGTCCTCGGTGAGGCCACCGGCGGCGTTGAGCACGTAGCGGACGTTCTGCAGGGCGAGGTCCCGGTCGGACAGCCACGGCGTGACGACGGCCTCGGTCATCATCCCGACGAGGAGGATCCCCTGGCCGGTCATCGCCCCGGCGAGGTTGAAGAAGCCGTCGAGGAGGTACCCGCGGAAGACGTCGCCGGTCATGTGCTTCGTCGGCGGCATCCACTTCAGCGGCGCGTCCGGGAACAGCGTGCGGGCGAGGAGCGCGTGCGCGAGCTCGAGCCGGAAGGAGTCCGGGAGCTCGGGGTTGATCTCGAAGGCGTGCCCGAGCCCGAGCTGCCAGTCTCGCCAGGCCCGCCTCCTTCGCGAAGTACTCGTTGAGCAGCTGGCTCACAGTGACCGTGTGCGCAGCGTCGACGGCGTCCGCGGTCGTGAGGTAGTTGTCCTCGCCGGTGTTGATGATGATCCCCGCGCGGGCGTGGACCTGACGGCTGAACCGCTGGTCGACGAACGTCCGGACCGGGTTGATGTCGCGGAAGAGGATCCCGTACATCGAGTCGTTGAGCATCATGTCGAGCCGCTCGAGGCCGGCGAGGGTCGCGATCTCGGGCATGCACAGGCCTGAGGCATAGTTCGTGAGCCGCACGTACCGGCCGAGCTCCTTCGACACGTCGTCGAGCGCGGAGCGCATGAGCCGGAAGTTCTCCTGGGTCGCGTACGTGCCGGCGTAGCCCTCCCGGGTGGCGCCCTCGGGGACGTAGTCGAGCAGGCTCTGGCCCGTCGAGCGGATGACCGCGATGACGTCGGCGCCCTCGCGGGCGGCGGCCTGCGCCTGCGGGATGTCCTCGTGGATGTCCCCGGTCGCGACGATGAGGTAGATCCAGGGCCGCTGCGGCGGGTCGCCGAGCCGCCGGACGAGCCGCTCGCGGGTGCGCCGGGCGGCGTCGACCCGGCGGACGCCGGCGGCGACGGCGGCCCGGGCCGCCCGCCGGGCCCGGACCGCGTCCCGGGCCTCGGGGACCCGGAACGTCACCGAACCGGCCGCTGCCTTCTGCGCGAGCGTGAGCAGGTCGTCCGCCTCGCCGCGGACGATCGCGTCCCAGACCGGCAGCGCAACCCCGTGCTCGAGGCCGGTTCCGGACCGGACGGCGTCCACGAGGTGGTTGACCCACGGGATGCGCTCGACGTCCGCGCCAGCGAGCCCTGCGAGCCGCAGGGTGGCGCGTTCGACCGAGACGGTGGTGTGCGTCCGGGCGAGCCGGACGACCGGCGCCCCGGCGCGGCGCGCCAAGGAATGCGCGCGGCGGACGACGGCGGGGTCCAGCTCCAGCGTCGGGTGTGACGTCGTCGTGGCCCGCAAGCGCGGCATCGACGGCCTCCTCGTGAAAGTTCTGCGTCGTTGTCGGGTCTGTGATGAACATTCTTGCTGAGAAGTCGGCAGAAGCGAAAGGCTCTGCGTGTTCCAGCCAGCATCGCCGGTCGCCGACCGCGGGCCCGGTCGGGCCGCCGGCGCCGCCCCGCCGGGTAGGGTCGTCGGTGTCGTCGCGGACGCCCTCGCGGCGTCCGCTCCCCTGCGGGCCCGGGAAAGGGGCGCGATGACGTACCGGCTCGTGCGGTGGATCGTCCTCGTCGTCTTCCGGCTGCTGTGGCGTCCGCGTGTCGTCGGGCTCGAGAACATCCCGCAGGACGGCCGGCTCATCGTCGCGAGCAACCACCTGTCCTTCATCGACAGCGTCGTCATCCCGCTCGTCGTCCCGCGCCGGGTGCGCTTCCTCGCCAAGGCCGAGTACTTCGAGGGCCGAGGACTGCACGGTCGGGCGGTGGCACTGTTCTTCACGGCGGTCGACGCGGTGCCGGTCCGTCGGGACGCCGCCCGGGACTCGACGGCCTCCCTGGAGGCGGCGCTCGGCGTGCTCCGGGACGGCCACGCGTTCGGCATCTACCCCGAGGGCACCCGCTCCAGGGACGGTCGGCTCTACCGCGGCAGGACCGGCGTCGGCTGGCTCGCGCTGGAGTCCGGTGCGCCGATCGTGCCCGTCTGCCTCACCGGGACCGACGAGGTCCAGCCGGTCGGCGCCCGGGTGCCGCGGGTCCGGCCGGTCCGGGTGCAGTTCGCGCCCGTCGTGGACCCGACGCCGTGGGTCGAGAAGGTCCGGGAGTCCGGCGGCGCCGGCAAGGCCCGGCGGGAGATCACCGACGCGGTCATGGCCGCCATCGGCCGGATGTCCCCGCAGGAGCCGGCCGGTGTCTACAACGAGCGGCCGAGCGAGGACGAGGACCCCGCCGCCTGAGGCTCGGGCGGCGGATGCGTGCGGCCGCCCGCCCGTCACGGGCGCGCGTCGTGGATCGGCCTTCCCGAGCGCATCGTGAGCAGGCACGCCGGGAGCGGCACGCCCGGGCTGAGGTCGGGCAGGCCGGGCGTCCCCGAGCGCGGGTCGGTGCTCCACGCCCGGATCCGGTCGTCCGGCGCCTGGACGACGAGGTCGCCGGCCTGCCACACGGCGAGCGTCGCGGGGGCGCCGGGTGCCAGCACGCCCTCACCGTCCCGCCGGGCGGCCCGGTGCGCACCCCGGGTGTGCGCGGCGAACGCCGCCCGCGCGCTCGTCCGCTGCTGCTCGACGTGATGGAAGACGCAGGCCCGGACGGCGCCCCACGGGTCGAACGGGGTGACGGGTGAGTCGGAGCCGAGCGCGAGCGGGACTCCGGCGGCCGCGAGCGCCCCGAAGGGGTTCATCGCGAGTGCCCGGGCCGTGCCCAGCCGGGCGGCGTAGAGCCCGTCGGCCCCACCCCACAACGCGTCGAAGGCGGGCTGCACGCTCGCGGTGACCGCGAGGTCGGCGAGGGTGGCGACCGCGTCGGCGTCGACGGACTCGACGTGCTCGAGCCGGTGCCGCGCGGTCCGCAGCGCGGCGGCCCCGACGACCCCCGCGGCCTGCCGGAAGCCGGCGAGGACGGCGTCCGCACCGGCGTCGCCGATGACGTGGACGCCCGCCTGCAGCCCGGCGCGGGTGCACCCGATGACATGGTCGCGGACCTGCTCGGCGGACAGGTACAGGTGCCCGCGGTGCCCCGGGGCGTCCGCGTAGTCCTCCCGCGTCGCCGCGGTCCGCGACCCGATGGACCCGTCGGCGCACAGGTCGCCGGCGAGCCCGGCGAGCCACGGGCCGAGCCGCTCCCGCGCGGCCGCAGCCTGCTCGGCGTCCGCGACGCGCTCCCCGCGGTACGCGACGACCTCCGGAAGCCGCTCCGCAGGGTCGGCCGCGAGCGCGACGAGGTCCGGCAGGTCGTCCTCGGGCGCGATGTGCTGCGCACTCATCTCGTGGACGCACGCGATCCCGCGCGCCGCGGCCGTCCGTAGGGCGAGCCGCTGGAGCTCGCGGCGCCGTCCGGCCGGCAGGTCGCGGGTCGCCGCGCGGGCCGCGTGGTGGGCGTCCCGCTCGACCCGGCCGTCGGCGGACCAGCCGTCCTCGCGGTCCGCCCCCGACGCCGCGACGAGCGCGCTGGAGACGACCGCGGAGTGGACGTCGACGCGCGCCAGGTAGACCACTCCCCCGGCGGACGCCCGGTCGAGCTCGGCCCTGGTCGGGGCGCGGCCCTCGGCGAGCAGCCGCTCGTCCCAGCCCTGGCCCAGGACGGGACGGCCCCCGCGGCGCCGGCTGGCCGCCTCGACGCCGTCGAGGATCTCCGCCACCGAGCGCGCGCCATGGAGGTCGACGCCGTCGAGCAGGAGCCCGGTCTCGGTGACGTGGGCGTGGGCGTCGACGAACGCGGGCGTCACGAGGGCTCCGTCGAGCTCGACGACCTCGTCGACCGCGTCGCGGCCACCGGACCAGACGAGCGCGGCGGCGTCGGAACCGACGAACGAGACCGTGCTGTCCTCGACGACGAGCGCGGTGGCGAACGGGTCGTGGGGCGAGTAGATGCTACCGCCGCGCAGCAGGGTCCTCACGGCGGCGAGTCTAGGCAGGCCCTCCCGGCGCGGCGGCGGGCCGGACCACTGCCCGGGGTGCGGACAGCCGGCGCCACGCCCTCACCGCGGGGGGTGCACCGCCCCGGTGTGGCTCGCGAGCCGGCTCTCGAAGAGACCGCGGGCGCCCGGCGAGGTCCGCAGGACGTCGAGCGCGAAGTCCGCGTGGCCGGCGGCGTAGCCGTTGCCGATGAGCAGCGTGACGTCCGCAGCGAGGCCCTCGGCGCCGAGTGCGGCGGTCGAGAACGACGTCGCCATCGAGAAGAAGACGACGGTCCCGAGGTTCGCCGTCGCGAGGATCGCCCCGTGCTCACAGCCGGGGACGTCGACGCAGACGACGGTGACGTCGGCCGGGCCGCCTGCGGCCTCGACCGCCTCGGCCAGCGCGACCGGGTCGCGCGCGTCGGCCAGCGCGACCACGTCCGCGAGGCCGCTCGCGCCCGAGGGCGTCCTGCTCGCCCGCGACGGGGACGACGCCGATGAGCCGGGACGCCCCCGCCCGCCGCGCCGCGGCGAGGGCGAGCGAGCCGCTCTTGCCGGCGCCGCCGATGACGGCGACGACCGGCGGGCGGCCCTGGGCGACGTACTTCGCGACGACGCGGTGCGTCAGTGCCGGTGCGCCGCAGACGTCCATGACGGCGAGGGCGAGCTCGGCGGGCAGGTCGTCCGGCAGGTGGGCGGCGATCGAGCGGCCGAACAGGATCGCGTGGCCGTCGCACGGCACCTGCTCGCTGCGGCCGTCCCAGCGGGCCAGCCCGTCGGTGATCGCGCAGCGGGGTGAGGGTCAGCGAGACGAGGGTCGCGATCCGGTCCCCCGGCGCGAGCCCGAGGGCGGCTCGACGGGCCGACCTCCTCGACGGTGCCGACGAGCATGCCGCCGGAGCCGGTGACCGGGTTGTGCATCTTGCCGCGGCTGTCGACGATCTCGAGCACCTCGGCGCGGACGGCGTCCCCGTCGCCGCCGTGCTTGTCGGACAGCTGCCGGAAGCTCGCGGCGTCGAGGTTGAGCCGCTCGACGCGGACCCGGACCTCGTTCTCGGCGGCAGCGTCGGGTCGGGGTCGAGGCGCCAGGCGGCCTGCGGGCAGCACGCCCTGCGGCTCGACGACGCGGTGCAGCCCGACCGGGGAGGTCGGCGCGGTACGCACGGTCTCGGCAACCTCTGTCATGACCCCAGGGTAGTGCAGAAGATTCTCCTGTCGCTCAGTGACGCCGCAGTAGAATCTCCCGTACAGTGCTGCAATGACCGCCATCGTGACGAGCCGAGTTCGTGCCCGCCGCCTCGCCGGCCGACTCCTTCCCGTCGTCCGCCGCCGACCGTCGTCCGCACCGGCCAGCCCTACCGCTACCGTCGGCGTGCCGCTCGTCGAGCCGGACTGGACCCGGCTTCCCGGGATGGCACGACGTCACGGCCGAGCAGTGGCGCAGCGCCCAGTGGCAGCGCGCGCACTGCGTGAAGAACGCCGCGCAGCTGCGCGCCGTCATGGGCGACCTGCTCGACGAGCCGTTCTACGCCGACCTCGAGCGCGACCAGGCCGAGCGGGCGACGATGTCGATGCTCGTGCCGCCGCAGATGCTCAACACGATGGTCCCGTCGACGGACGGCACGATGCCGGCGGGCGGTCCCGCGTTCACCGCGGCGTTCTACGCCGACCCGGTGCGTCGCTACATGCTTCCGGTCTTCTCCGACCGTCGCGCCGAGTGGCCGAGCCACCCCTTCGCGAGCCGCGACAGCCTGCACGAGCACGACATGTGGGTCGCCGAGGGCCTGACCCACCGGTACCCGACCAAGGTGCTCGCCGAGGTGCTGCCGACGTGCCCGCAGTACTGCGGCCACTGCACCCGGATGGATCTCGTGGGCAACTCGACGCCCGCCGTCGCCGAAGCTCAAGTTCGACCTCAAGCCCGTCGACCGCCTCGACCGGATGGTCGAGTACCTGCCGACGCTCCCCCGAGGTCCGGGACGTCGTCGTCTCCGGCGGCGACGTCGCGAACATGCCGTGGAAGAACCTCGAGGCGTTCGTCCTGCGGCTGTTGGAGATCGAGAACATCCGCGACGTCCGGCTCGCGACGAAGGCCCTGATGGGCCTGCCGCAGCACTGGCTCCAGGCGGACGTCGTCGAGGGCGTCGGCCGGGTCGCCAGGACGGCGCGCGATCGCGGCGTCAACCTCGCGATCCACACGCATGTCAACGCGGCGCAGTCGGTGACGCCGCTCGTCGCCGAGGCGACGATCGCGATGCTCGAGGCCGGTGTGCGCGACGTCCGCAACCAGGGCGTCCTCATGCGCGGGGTGAACGCCGACGTCGACGATCTGCTCGACCTCTGCTTCCGGCTCCAGGACGGCGCGATGATCACGCCGTACTACTTCTACATGTGCGACATGATCCCGTTCAGCGAGCACTGGCGGGTCAGCCTGCCGGCGGCCCAGGAGCTCCAGCGCGGGATCATGGGTTACCTGCCGGGCTTCGCGACCCCGCGGATCGTCTGCGACGTCCCGTTCGTGGGCAAGCGCTGGGTGCACCAGAACGCCGACCACGACGCCGTGCGCGGCGTCAGCCGGTGGACGAAGAACTACCGGACGTCGATCGAGGCGACCGACTCCGAGGCGCTCACCCGGACCTACCCGTACTACGACCCGATCGACACCCTCCCGGAGGAGGGGCGGGCGTGGTGGCGGGCGAACTCCGACGTCGAGCTCGCACACCTCGCGGCGGCGGAGCAGGCCGCGGTGAGCCGGATGGCGGCCCACGCGCAGGTCTGACGGGAGGGTCGCCGAGGCGTCCGGTCAGCGGCCCATGAACGCCGCGACGACGCGGCCCAGATCGGGGCCGGCGTCCTCCTGGAGGAAGTGCCCGGCTCCCGTGATCGTCGGGTGGTCCAGACCCGCGGCGCCGGGCACCTGCGCCTGCAGGACCGGCGCCATCGCCCCCGTGATCGGGTCCCCGTCGCTGAAGGCGACGAGGAACGGCTTGTCCCAGGTGCGCATCACGGACCAGGCGGCCCGGTTCGCCGCGGTCGCCGGGTCGTCGGGGCGGGTCGGGACGAGCGTCGGCATGACCCGGGGGCCGGCCTTCGAGGCCTCGTCCGGGAACGGCGCGTCGTAGGCGGCGCGCGCGGCGTCGTCGAGACCCCGGCGGCAGCCGGACGCGACGAGCCGGCCGACGTCGAGCATCTCGGCCTTCTCGACCGCACGCCGGAACCGCCACCAGGCCTCGGGCATGTCGACGTCCCCCGTCGGCAGCCCGGTGTTCGCCGCGACGACTCGGGCGAACCGGTCGGGGTGCTCGGCGACGAGCCGCAGCCCGATGAGCCCACCCCAGTCCTGCCCGACGAGCGTGACGTCGTGCAGGCCGATCCGGTCGAGAACCAGCTCGCGGACCCACTCGACATGGCGCGCGACGGTGTGGTCGGACGTCGCGAGCGGCTTGTCCGAGCGGCCGAACCCGACGAGGTCGACGGCGACGGCCCGGACGCCACGGTCGGCGAGCACGGCCATGACGTGCCGGTAGAGGAAGGACCATGTCGGTTCGCCGTGGAGGAGGAGGGCGACGTGACCGTCGGCGGGCCCGGCCTCGACCCAGGCCATCCGAAGCGTCTCGCCGCCC
The DNA here is from genome assembly GCA_963750565.1 of uncultured Actinomycetota bacterium. Lineage (GTDB taxonomy): Bacteria > Actinomycetota > Actinomycetes > Actinomycetales > Kineosporiaceae > R-H-3. Next base: position 92,507 of record CAVVRA010000011.1, read on the forward strand.
GGAGCCGCGACGTCGGCGTAGCGCGGGGGGTACGCAAACGCGTCGCCGATCGGGGCGAACCGGCTCTCGGGCGTGCGGAAGAGGTCCATGTCGCCAGTCTCGTCCACCGCCGCCATGGCGCGCCGCCACGGCGAGCGTCAGACTGCGGGCACCGACGACCACGACGAGGTGGAGGTGGAACGATGCCGTCCAGCGAGGTGCTGCTCGAAGGGCTCGCGTTCGGGGAGGCGCCGCGCTGGCGCGACGGCCGGCTGTGGTTCAGCGACTTCTACCGGCGCGCGGTGCACACCGTCGGCGAGGACGGCGTCGAGGCCAAGGTCGTCGACGTCCCGAACCAGCCCTCGGGGCTCGGCTGGCTCCCCGACGGCCGGTTGCTCGTCGTGAGCATGACCGACCGGAAGGTGCTGCGTCGCGAGCCCGACGGGTCGCTCGTCGAGCACGCCGACCTCTCCGGCATCGCGACGTTCCACGCCAACGACATGATCGTCGACGACGCCGGACGGGCCTACGTCGGCAACTTCGGCTACGACCTGCACGCCGACCTCAGGGCCCGGGAGATCCCGGTGATCCTCGCCGACGAGAGCGCCGGGCAGGCCGTCCTCGCCCGCGTGGACTCGGACGGGACGGTGACGGCCGCCGCCGATGACCTGCGCTTCCCCAACGGGATGGCGTTCGTCGACGGCGGCCGGACGCTCGTCGTCGCCGAGACGCTGCGGCTGCGGCTCGCCGCGTTCGACGTGGCCGACGACGGGTCGTTGTCGAACCCGCGGACCTGGGCCCCCCTCGCAGAGCGGCTCGTCGCACCCGACGGGATCTGCGCCGACCCGGACGGCGGAGTCTGGGTCGCGAACGCCCTCGGGCCGCAGGTGCTCCGGGTGGCCGAGGGCGGCGAGGTGCTCGACACGGTGACGACGACACAACTCGCATACGCCTGCGCGCTCGGCGGCTCGGACGGCCGGACCCTCTTCGCGATGACCGCGCCGTCCAGCGAGCCGTGGATCGTCGCCGACGCCCGTGACGGGAGGATCGAGATCGCCCGGGCCGCCTGACCCGCCCCCCGACACCCAGCGCCGGCCGCCGGCTCAGCCGAAGGCCGGCCCCTGGGTGTCGTGGGGTCAGCTGCGCTTCACCGGCACGCTCTTCGCCTGCGCCTCGGCGGGCTTGTTCGGCATCCGCACCTCGAGGATGCCGTCACGGTAGGTCGCGGTGACCGCGTCGGCACCGACGCCTGCGGGGAGCAGCATGCGGCGGTGGAACGACCCGTACCGGAACTCCGAGTGGTAGCCGGGCTTGCCCTTCTCGCCCTCGGTGTGCTCGTCCTTGCGCTCGGCGGCGATCGTCAAGGCGCCCTCTGCGACGGTGATCGAGAGGTCCTTCTCCGGGTCGACGCCGGGCAGCTCCGCCCGGAGCACGAGCTGGTCGTCCTCGACGAACTCCTCCATCCGCATCGCCAGCTCGTCGTCCCAGAACCGGAGGCCCGCGATGCTCAGGCCGGGCCGGGCGTACTTCTCGATGATGGTCATGTCAGCCCCTCTCGCTGCACTGCCCTCACCACCAGCCTGCTCAGGCGCGCGGGTCCCGACCGGCGACGTTCGTCCCGGTGACGCGGACGGTCGGGGACGATACGGCCGGTCGGTGTGACGTGGACGGTCGGGGTGACGTGGACGGTCGGTGTGAGGGGGACGGTCAGGCCGGGTACGGGCGCGCCTCGTACGGCGTCGAGAGGACGACCGTTGTGCGGGTCGAGACGTTCGCCGCGGCCCTGATCCGGGCCAGCAGGGACTCCAGCTCGCCCGGGGTCGCGACCCGGACCTTGAGGATGTAGTTCTCCTCCCCGGCGACGGAGTGGCACGCCTCGATCTCCGGCAGCGACGCGAGCTGCTCGGGGACGTCGTCCGGCGCGGCCGGGTCGAGCGGGGTGACGGAGACGAAGGCCGTGAGCGGGAGCCCGAGCTGCTCGGCGTCCATGACCGCCGCGTAGCCCCGGATGACCCCGCGCTGCTCCAGCCGTCGCACCCGCTGGTGGACGGCGGACGTCGACAGGCCTGTCGCCTTGCCGAGGTCGGTGAAGCTCATCCGGCCGTCACGGGCGAGAAGGTGCAGGATCTGCCGGTCCGTCTCCTCCATCCGGCGAAGGCTACCGGTCATCCCGGCGCGTCACCGACAGGCTTCCGGTCCCGGGTACCTCGCAGCATCGGCCTGGGATGGCAGGATCGCCCCGTGCCGGGCCTCATGCTCCTCGACGCCGCGTCCCTGTACTTCCGCGCGTTCTTCGGCGTCCCGGAGAGCATGAAGGCCCCCGACGGGACGCCGGTCAACGCCGTCCGCGGGTTCCTCGACATGGTCTCGACGCTCGTGACGCAGCGGCGCCCGACCCGGCTCGTCGCATGCTGGGACGACGACTGGCGGCCGGCGTTCCGGGTCGAGGCGATCCCCTCGTACAAGGCGCACCGGGTGGCGAACCCCGCGAAGAACGTCGAGGAGATCCCGGCTGCCCTCCTCCCCCAGGTGCCGGTCATCGTCGACGTCCTCGCGGCGTTCGGGATCGCCCGGGTCGGCGGTCCCGGCCTCGAGGCCGACGACGTCATCGGCACTCTCGCCGCCCGGGCCGCGGCCGACGGCACCCGCCCCGTCGAGGTCGTCACGGGCGACCGTGACCTGTTCCAGCTCGTCGACGACGATGCCGGGGTCAGAGTGCTCTACGTGGGCCGCGGGGTGCGCAACCTCGAGGTCGTCGACGAGGCATGGCTCGCCGCGAAGTACGGGGTCGACGGGGGCGACGGGTATGCCGACCTCGCCGTGCTCCGGGGCGACCCGAGCGACGGCCTGCCGGGCGTCGCCGGCATCGGGGAGAAGACGGCCGCCGCGATGCTCGCCCGCTACGGCTCGCTCGACGCGCTGGTGGCCGCCGCCGAGGCCGGTGACCGCGGCCTGGCCCCCGGAGCGCTGAAGAAGCTCCTCGCGGCGAAGGACTATCTCGCGGCCGCCCCCCGCGTCGTCCGGGTCGTCCGGGACGCGGACCTGCCGGCCGTCGAGGACGCCGTACCGCGGACCCCCGTGGACCGCGACGGGGTCGTGGCGCTCGCGGACCGCTGGGGCATCCGGTCGAGCATCACCCGGCTCGTGACCGCCCTGTCAGCGTGCTGACGGGGAGGTCAGACGACGGACGAGTACGCGACGACGCCCCGCCGGACGCCGTCGACGGCGTCCCGCGCCGTCGCACGGAGGCGTTCCGCGGACCGGTCGCCGAGCGCGGCCGCGGCCGCGGCGCCCTGCTCGACCTGCCCGAGGAGGTCGACGACCTGCTTGCACCAGCGGACGAAGTCCCCGGCGGACAGGTCGCCGTCCTCGAGCACGGACTCCAGCCGGTGGCCGCCGGCCCACCGGTGCACCGCCCAGGCGATACCGAGGTCCGGCTCCGGGGTCGGGTCGAGGCGGTGGTCACGCTCGCCATCCTCGAGCGCCGACCAGATCCGGACCGTCTCGCCGAGCGCGGCCCGGACCGAGCCCGGCGGGAGCCGGGGCGGCGCGACCGCGTCGTCCCGGCGTGACTCGTAGACGACCGCGCTGACGCATGCCGCGAGCGCCGGCGCGTCGAGCCCGGTCCAGACCCCCTCGCGCATGCACTCGGCGACGAGGAGGTCGGACTCGGTGTAGATCCGGCGCAGCCGCTCGCCGTCCGCGGTGACGCGGTCGCCGGCGAGGTAGCCCTTCTCGGTGAGCAGGTCGCAGACCCGGTCGAAGACCCGGGCGATCGTGTTCGTCCGCCCCTCGATCCGCCGGGTCAGGGCGTCGGTCTCGCGCTTGAGCCGGTACCACCGCTCGGCCCACCGGGCGTGGTCCTCGCGCTCCGCGCAGCCGTGGCAGGGGTGCGCGCGCAGCGTGACTCGAAGCCGCCCGAGCTCGACGTCGTCCGCGGCGGCCGAGCGGTCCGTCCGGGGCCGGACCGGCTGGTCCTCGCCCGCCGTCCCGAGGGCGTTGCGCAGGGTGGAGGCGAGGTCGCGGCGTGAGGCGGGGTTGCGGGAGTTGAACGACTTCGGGACCGGCACCCGGGTCAGCGGCTCCACCGCGGAGTGGACGTCGGCGAGCGAGAGCCGCCGGACCTGCCGCTCGGCGGTGAGCACTGTCGGCCGTGGGCCGTCGGCCCCGGTCGCCGTCCCCGGGTCGACGACGACGGCCCAGCCGGCGCGGCGTCCGGTCGAGACCCGGATGACGTCCCCGCGTCGCAGCCGCTCGAGCGAGGCAAGGGCGTCCGCGCGGCGGTCCCGGCTCGCGACGCGGGACAGGTCGGCCTCGCGCTCGGCGATGCGGCGGCGCAGCGACGCGTACTCCGTGAAGTCCCCGAGGTGGCAGCGCATCGCCTCGGCGTACCCGGCGAGCGCCTCCTCCTGGCGGCGGGCCTGCCGGGCCAGACCGACGACCGCACGGTCGGCCTGGAACTGGGCGAACGAGGTCTCGAGGATCTCCCGGGCCCGGACCCGGCCGACCTGGCCGACGAGGTTGACCGCCATGTTGTACGTGGGCCGGAAGCTCGACCGCAGCGGGTAGGTCCGGGTCGAGGCGAGCCCGGCGACCGCGTCCGGGTCGAGCCCGGGCTGCCACAGGACGACCGCGTGCCCCTCGACGTCGATGCCGCGCCGGCCGGCCCGCCCGGTGAGCTGGGTGTACTCCCCCGGGGTCACGTTCGGCGTGGGTCTCGCCGTTCCACTTGACGAGCTTCTCGAGCACGACGCTGCGGGCCGGCATGTTGATGCCGAGGGCGAGCGTCTCGGTGGCGAAGACGACCTTGACGAGACCTCGGGTGAACAGCTCCTCGACGACCTCCTTGAAGGTCGGCAGCAGCCCGGCGTGGTGCGCGGCGATGCCGCGCTCGAGCGCCTCGGCCCACTCCCAGTACGCCGAGGACGGCGAGGTCCTCGTCGGGGATGTCGGCGCAGCGGGCGTCGACGACCCGGCGGATCTCCTCCCGCTCCTCCGGTCGTGGTCAGCCGCAGCCCCCAGCGCGAGGCACTGGGTCACCGCCGCGTCGCAGCCGGCGCGGCTGAAGATGAAGGTGATCGCCGGCAGCAGCCCGTGCGCGGTCGAGGGCGTCGACCACCTCGGCCCGGCTCGGGGCGAGCCGGGGCCGGCCGCGCCGCGCCGCGCGGGCCGCCGTTGCCGCCGCGGCCGCGGCCTCGGGCGGTCCGGTCGATCCGGACGCTCGTCGCGGGCGAGCCGGCGCAGCTCGGGGTTGACCTCGCCGGTCCGGGTGCGGCGAGCGGCCCGCCGTTCGGGGTCGTGATGACGGGCGTGTCGTCGGCGAACAGGTCGTAGCAGCCGCGTGGCCGACCATGACGTGCTGCCACAGCGGCACCGGGCGGTGCTCGGAGACGACGACCTCGGTGTCCCCGCGGACGGTGTCCAGCCAGGCGCCGAACTCCTCGGCGTTGCTCACGGTGGCCGACAGCGAGGCGACCAGGACGTCGTCCGGGCAGGTGGATGATGACCTCCTCCCAGACCGCGCCGCGGAACCGGTCGGCGAGGTAGTGCACCTCGTCCATGACGACGTAGCCGAGGCCGTCGAGCGTCGGGGAGTCGGCGTAGAGCATGTTGCGCAGCACCTCGGTGGTCATGACGACGACCGGGGCCTCGCCGTTGATGGTGTTGTCGCCGGTGAGCAGGCCGACGGCGTCCGAGCCGTGGCGGTGGACGAGGTCGGCGTACTTCTGGTTCGACAGCGCCTTGATCGGCGTCGTGTAGAACGCCTTGCGGCCTGCCGCCGAGCGCCAGGTGGACGGCGAACTCGCCGACGACGGTCTTGCCCGATCCGGTCGGTGCGGCGACGAGCACGCCGCGGCCGTCCTGGAGCGCCTCGCAGGCGCGTGACCTGGAAGGGGTCGAGGTCGAACGCGTAGCCGCGGCGGAAGGACCCGAGGGGGGTCGTCTCCCCGGCGCCGCGGCGCCGGGCGCTGGCGTACCGCGCGGCCGGCGTGTCGTCCGGTGCCTCGTCGGGACCACCCGACGCGGGCGTGCTCATGCCCCCACGCTACCCACCGGGCAGCGGCCCAAGCACCCGCAATGCCGCGGGGACGGCCTCGACGAGCATCGGCAGCGGGCCGAGCCGCTCGCCGTCCGCGTACCCGACGATCCCCGGCGAGGACACCGCGACGCGGGCGGCCCGCTCGATCCGCACCCGGGGTGGGTGACGTGGGTGCCCCTGAAGACCCGCGGGAAGATGCGCAGGAACTCCAGCCGCGAGATCGGCTCGACGACGAGGACGTCGAGCAGCCCGTCGTCGAACCGTGCGTCCGGGCAGACCCGCATCCCACCGCCGTAGGAGGGTCCGTTGGCGACGGCGACGAGCATCGCCCGGGTGTCGTGCCGGACCGCCGTCGAGCGTCAGCTCGTACGCCCGGGGCGGAAGACCGGCAGCTCGAGGGCGATGGCGACGTCGTAGCGGCGGCGTCCCCGGGGCCACCGCAGCCGGTTGGCGCGCTCGTTGACCACGGCGTCGAAGCCGACGCCGAGGACGCCCGCGAACCAGCGCGCCGGCATCCCGTCGGCGGCCGCGACCCGGGCCGCGTCGACCGGGCGGAACGTGCCGGCCGTGAGAGCGTCGAGGACGACCCGCGCCGCCGCCGCGGCGTCGTGGACCGGCAGTCCCAGCCCGCGCGCGACGTCGTTGCCGGTGCCCGCCGCGACGATGCCGAGCGGGACCGCGGTGCCCGCGACGGCGTTGGTGCCGAGGTGGACCATGCCGTCGCCGCCGACGACGACGAGTGCGTCCAGGCCGTCCCGTGCCGGTGCGAGCGCGGCGTCGACCCTGCCCGCCAGGTCGGTGGCGTCACGGCCGACGAGCCGGACGACGTCGAGCCCGGCAGCGCCGAACGCGGCCGCGACGGCGTTTCCCTCGGTCGCGCCGCGACCCTTACCGGCCGTCGGGTTGACCGCGAGCCCGACCCGCGTGCTCACCCCGGCGGCGCGAGCCGAGGGCGGCTCACAGCGCCTCCGGACGGTCGATCGCCTCGGGTGCCTCGATGTCGCTCGCCTCGTCGTCGGCGAGCTCCTCGACCCGCCGGGCGCGCCGCCGGTCGACGTACCACGCGACGGCGACGGCGATGAGGTACAGGGCGACCATCGGGAGCGCCAGGAGGAACATCATCGAGACCTCCGCGGTCGGGGAGGCCATCGCCGCGCCGAGGAAGCAGAGGAAGACCGCGACCCGCCAGCCCTTCGCGAGGGTCCGGGCGCTGACCATCCCCGCCATGTTGAGGCCGACGAGGAGGAGCGGCACCACGAACGCCACGCCGAAGCTGAGCATGAGCCGGGTGACGAAGGAGAAGTAGCCGTCGACGGTGTTGTAGGCGACGCTGCCGGCCGGGACGAAATCGGAGAAGAACGTCAGGGCGTTCGGCAGGACCATCCACGCGAGCGCGAGACCGCCGAGGAAGAGCAGGACGGCGAAGAACGAGAAGCCGAGCGCGTAGTTGCTGCTCCTTCTTCGTGAGCCCCGGCAGGATGAAGGCCCACAGCTGGTACATCCACACCGGGCTCGCGAGGACGATGCCGACGTAGACCGACAGCTTGAGGCGCAGGTTGAAGGCCGACGTGACGTCGGCGAAGTTGATCCGGATGTCGACGCCGGACTCCTCGCGCGCGACCTCCATCGGGTGCTGGAGGGCCTCGAAGAGCCAGTCGTAGAGGAACCACCCGACGACCGCGCCGACGATGATGGCGAGCCCCGCCGTGAGGAGACGGTTGCGCAGCTCGCGGAGGTGCTCGCGCAGCGGCATCCGCCCTTCGGGGTCCCGCGGGCGACGCTTCGGCGTGGTGATCGCCATCGGCTCGGTCGGTCGTGGGTCAGGCGTCGCGGCGCTGCTCGGTGCCCTGCGGGCGGGTCTCGTCGACGACGCGCCCCTCGAGCGGGGTCGGCGAGGCGGTGGGTGCCTGGCTCGTGTCGGTCTTCGCCGGGTCGTCCTTCTGCATCTCCGAGACCTCGGACTTGAAGATGCGCAGCGACTTGCCGAGACCGCGGGCGGCGTCCGGGAGGCGCTTGGCTCCGAAGAGGATGACGAGGAGCAGCACCACGATGAGCAGCTGCGCCGGGTGGTCGAAGATCCGCATGGTGGTCCTCTCGAAGGGATCGTGCGCTGGGACACATGCTACGTCGCGGGTCCGGGGCGGGAGCCGCCCCCAGGTGAACGACCCGTTCCCGTCCCGAGTTCGGCGCAGCACCGCCCGCGGTGGTGCAGGGGCCGTCAGCCGTCCGTGACGGCTCGCGCCCGGACGGCGGGAGTCCGGTCAGGCGCGCTGCCGGGCCCGGAGGAGCTCGCGGCGGCGGCGGTCCTTCTCCCGGGCCTTGCGGCGGGCAGCGGCCTCCCGCTCCCGCTGGAGGGCGACGGGGTCGGCGAAGACGGCGAGGTCCTGCCGTGCGCGCACGGCCTGCTCGCCGAGGGCGTCGACCTGCTCCATGACTGCGCCGAGCCGCTCGTTCGCCGTGCCGACCTCGTCGACCAGGGCGCGTGCCTGCTGCCAGAGCCCGCGCCCGAGGAGGAAGAAGAGCACGCCCGCGCCCGCGAACAGGCCCAGCCAGACGAGCACCCAGCCCCACCACGTCACGGCGCGACCTTAGCCGAACCGGGTCAGGACACGTCGTCCGGTCGGTTTGGGCGGGTCTCGAGGCAGGTGGTCAGGCGGCGGTCTCGGGGGCGGTCCGGCGGGGGCCGGCCGGTCCGGGGCCTGCCGCCGCCGCGGCGACGAGGTCGGCCTGCTCGAGCCAGAGCGCGAAGTCGAGGACGTCGTCGTAGCACAGGGCCGGCCCGGTGTGCTCCTCGAGCGCCTCGGCGGGGACCGCCCACGGCTCGGCGACGACGCCGCCCGAGATGAGGAGGGCGACGACGTCGCGACCGGCGGGCTTGCGCACCTCCTCGAGGCACTGCGGCACGTGAAGGCGTAGTAGGACCAGGTCTTGACCGAGCACACGACGAGACGGACCTGCTGGGGCGTCAGCTCGACGTCACCGCAACCAGGGCAGGACGCCTTGATGGTCGTCATCGTCGAGCACCTCCGTCCGCGCGAATGCGCGCGTCTACCGCCCCCGTCGATCCCGGGTGCTTCCACGAGAACCTTCGGTAGCGTCTCGTGGTCACTTGAGCACTCCCCGTTATCTCAGCCGCCATCCTGGCACCGCCCGACACGGACTCGGGACCACGACACGGTCGGTATCGGTCGAACGGGCGAGAGCGTTTTCATCGAACGGCGGCAGGCTCCACGCAGCGTGCCGCCAGGGTCTCCCACGGCCGAGTCAGACCTCGTCGTCGTACTGCGCCAACGCGGCGCGGGCCGACGACTCCAGCCGGGCGGCGATGTGGTCCGGGCTGACGACCCGGGCGCCGCCCCCGAGCCGCAGGACGAGCCGCGGCACCCAGTCCGGGTTCGCCGTCCGCAGCCGCACCCGCAGCCACCCGCCGCGGCGCTCCTCGACGTCCTCGACGGGGTAGTACTCGGCCACCCAGCGCGGCCCCGGCGCGAGGTCGAGGGTCACGACGAGGTCGTCCGGGGACGGCGTGAACAGGCTCTCGCGCGGCGTCCCGGGAGACCGCGTCGGGCGGCGGGGTGCCGTCGACGTCGAGCACCTCGACCGCGACGACCCGGTCGAGCCGGAACAGCCGGACGCCCTCGGCCCGGTGGCACCACGCCCTCGAGGTACCAGCGCCCCGCGACAGCGACGAGCCGCATCGGGTCGACGTCCCGTTCGGTCGTCTCGTCCCGGCTCGGCACGAGGTAGCGCAGGTGGAGCCGGCGGTGCCGGCGCAGCGCGTCCCGGACTGCGGCGAGCATCGCCTCCTGGGCGCCGCGGGCGAGCTCGACCGCAGAGCGACCCGGCCACCCCGGCGGCGGCCTCGCCGGCGGCGGCGGAGAGCTTCGCGAGCGCCGAGTCGAGCGCCTCGCGGTCGTGCAGGCCCGGCACCTGGGCGAGCGTGCGCAGCCCGACGAGCAGCGCGACGGCCTCGTCGACGCCGAGCCGCAGCGGCCGGGAGATCGTGTCGGCGTTGCCGAGGTAGACCCGGCCGGACTCCCAGTCGGCCTCGATGAGGTCGTCGGGCAGGTGGCCGGGCGTACCGCAGACGAAGAGCAGTTCGAGGTCCTTGACGAGTTGGCCTCGGCGTGATGCCGAAGTGCCGGGCGGCCTCGCTCCAGGGGCACCCCCTGCCGACGCAGCAGCCACGGCACCATCGCGAGCAGCCGGGACAGCCGGGTCGTCGCGCCGACGCTCACCCGGTCGCCCCCCGTCGCGTCGCGGGCCGGTCCCTCGCCCGGCGTGCGGTGGCCGGTCTGGACGTCGAGCACCGCCCGGAGCCGGCGGACGACCGCCTCGCGCAGGTCCGGCGGGTCGCAGCGACGACGACGTCGGCGCCGTGGCTCGGCGACCTCCTCGGCGAGCGACTCGAGGTCGCCGACGGCGATCTCGGACCGGCGTCCCAGCCGTCCGCCGCGTCGGGACCCGCGCCGTCGCCGGGCTCGTCGCCCGGGCCGCCGGGACCGTCGTCCGGACCGCGAGCGCAGGCGCAGCGCCTCGCAGCGGCTCGCCCGCAGCCGCAGCCGGGCCTCGCGACGGTCGCGGCCGACGACCGGCGGCCCCGGCGAGTGCTCCCGGGGTCGAGGTCCGCCGGGATCTCGTAGCGAGCCGCGGGCCGATCCGCTCGCACCGCTGCCCTCGATCCGGGACAGCCGGAACGCCCGGGCGCTCGCCGCGGTCGCGGTCGAGGCCGACGACGTACCACCAGCCCGCCGCGGCTGGTCAGCGCCCACGGCTCGACGTGTCGCTCGGCGATCTCGCCGTCCGGCTTGCGGTACCGGAAGCGTGACCGGCGCCCGGTCGCGGGTCGCGGCGTACAGCGGGTCGAAGGCCGGCTCGGCGGCCCGCACCCGCGGCTCGACGCCGACCAGGGACTCGTCGTCGGTCTCGACGCCGAGCGCGCGCAGCTTGACCAGCGCCCGGGCCGCGGGGCCGGCGAGGCTGGCCTGCTGCCAGACCCGGCTGGCCAGGCCGAGCACCGCCAGCTCCTCGGCGGTGAACTCGATCTCGGGCAGGGCGTAGGCGGCGCGGTCGATGCGGTAGCCGGGCTCGTCCTCGAACCAGGCGCTGTCGCTGCCGGTGACGAGCGGGACCCCGAGCTCGCGCAGGTCCTCCTTGTCGCGCTCGAACATCCGGTCGAAGGCCTCGGTCGACTCGCAGTGCGGCGTACTGCGGCACGGCACGGCGGATCTGCTCCTTCGTCAGCCAGCGCCGGGTGGCGAGCAGGGCGATCACGAGGTTGAGCAGACGCTCGGTGCGCTGTGCGGACATCGTGCCGCACGCTACCCGAGGTAGCCTCGCGCATCCCGGGGTGACGCGGTGCCGTGTCGCGCCGACGCGAGGAAGCTGGTCGACGGTGATCCACTGGCGCGAGGGCCGGGTGACGGCGTGGCTGCGGCAGTGGCCGGTGCGGTCGAGCTCGAGGTCGACTGTCCACCTCGGTGGCCGGCGGCGACGTGGTGCTCGGCGACGCCGCCGACGGCGGCCGGCCGGCTGGCGGCCGTGCCGGGCGCTGGCCTACCCGCGATCTCGTCGGCGCCCGCGGGTCGGCGACCTCGTGCTGCTCAACACGACGGCGCTGGAACGCGGCCTCGGCACCGGCGGGTACGCGCTCGTCGTCGCCGCGCCCGGACCGGTTGCCGGACCCGCCGACCGGGGCCCGGGCACCTGGTCAAGGCCCGCTACACCCCGCTGCAGGCGATGGTGCTCGGCGTCGACGAGCAGGAGTCGCCGCACCACGAGCTGCTGCGCGGACGCCGACGACCTGCTCGGGATGCCGGTCGTCGTGGCCGACCTGCACTCCTCGCTGCCGGCGGTGCTCGCCGGGCTGCGCGAGCGGCCGCCCGGACGCCCGGGTCGCGTACGTCATGACGGACGGCGGGGCGCTGCCCGCTGCGTTCTCCCGGACGCGTCGCCGGGCTGCGGGACGCCGGCTGGCTGACGGCGTGCGTCACCGTCGGGCCAGGCGTTCGGCGGCGACCTCGAGGCGGTCACCGTGCACACGGCGCTGCTCGCGGCGCGGCTACGTCGTCCGCGCCGACGTCGCGGTGGTCGCCCAGGGCCCGGGCAACCTGGGGACCGGCACCCGGTGGGGGTTCTCCGGGGTCGCGGCGGGCGAGGCCCTCAACGCGGCGGCCGTGCTGCGCGGCCGGCCGGTCGCGGCGCTGCGGGTCTCCGGCGCGGACGCCCGGGAGCGGCACCGGGGCGTGTCCCACCACAGCCTGCACCGCCTACGGCCGGGTCGCCCTGGCTGCCCGCGGACGTCGTCGTCCCGCTCCTGCCCGGCGACGCTCGGTGCCCTGGTCCGGGAGCAGGCCGCCGCTGCTCGGGCGCGCCGCCGGGCCGCCACCGGCTCGTCGAGGTCGGGGTCGACGGGCTGCGACGCCGCGCTCGCGGCGTCCCCGGTGCCGCTCGTCGACGATGGGCCGCGGGCCTGGACGAGGACGCGCCGGCCTTCCTCGCCGCCGCGGCCTCGGGCCGGCACGCTGCGGCGTTGCTCGCGACCCGGTGACCCGATGCGGCACGACGGCGGTGTCTGTCGCGGCCGCGCCGCATCCGCCGTCCGTGGCGGCCCGGTTCAGCGGACGTCGACGAGGTCGACGACGAAGATGAGCGTCTCGCCCGGCTTGATGACGTCGCCGGCGCCGCGGTCGCCGTAGGCCAGGTGCGGCGGGATCGTCAGCTTGCGCCGGCCGCCGACCTTCATCCCCGCGATGCCCTGGTCCCAGCCGGCGATGACCTGACCGACGCCGAGCCGGAAGTCGAGCGGCTGCGCCACGGTTCCAGGAGGCGTCGAACTCCTCGCCGGTGGAGAACGCCACCCCGACGTAGTGCGCGCGCACGGTCATGCCCGCGGCGGCCTCGGTGCCGTCGCCGACGATCGTCGTCGACGATCGCAGGTCGGCGGGCGGCTCGCCGTCCGGGAAGTCGATCTCGGGGCGGGTGCGGTCGAAAGCGGCTCGCGCCACGTGTCCTCCAGGTGGGTGGTCCGGCGGCGCATCCGGCGCGACCGGTCGTGCAGTGCCCGCCCAGTCTTCGCCACCCGGTCGGCGGCGCGACCCCGGGGCGGGTGCTCTTGGGCGGGTCAGATCGCCTTGCGGGTCGAGGATGTCGACGACGAAGACGAGGGTGTCGGTGCCCTTGATCCCGAACTGGTCCCGGCCCTCGGCGCCGTACGCCTTGTCGGGCGGGATGACGAGCAGGACCTGGCTGCCGACGGCTGGCCGACGATGCCTGTCCCAGCCGGAGATGATCTGGCCTGGCCGATGGCGAACCGAGCCGGCTCGTCCGCCGACCATGAGGAGTCGAAGACCTGTCCGCCCGGCCAGATCACCCCGATGTACTGCGACCGTCACCTGGTCTGCCCTTGGTGACCCGGGCGCCCGTGCCGTCGATGAGCGGCTGGACGACGAGCGAGGTCGGCGGGGTACGTCCAGGCACCGTGATCGGTCGGGACGCCCTGACGCCGCCCGTGTGACGGTCGGGAGGCCGCTGCGCGGCGTCACCGCGCGCGCCGCTCGCCTTCGTGAGCAGGGTCCGGGCGTCGAGCACCTCGACGACGGCAGACGATCGTGTCGGTCGGACCGATGCCGAGCGAGGCGTTGCCCTGCACGCCGTACGCCGTCGCCGGGCGGGAACGCGATGAGCGACGCGCGACCCGACCGGCAGGCCGCGCAGGCCCGAGTCCAGGCCGGCGATGTTGCCTTTCGCGCCGACGATGAGCGTCGTCGGCTCACCGGACCACGTCTTCTCCAGGAGCGGCTTGCCGTCGGTGCCGTTACACCGCGGTGTACCGGATGACGACCTGCTGTCCGGGCGCCACGGGCTTCCCGTCGCCCTCGGTCGACGACCCGCGATGCCGTCGCGGCGACGGCGAACGGCGCCGGCACCGTGAGCGCGGGCTCCTCGTCGCCGACCCCGCTCGAGACCTCGACCGCGGCAAGGTCGTGGGTCGTCGTGGTCTCGGCGGCGCCGGACGTCGACTCCCCGGTCGGCACGCGGCAGCCGGTGAGGACCCCGACGACCGCCAGGGCGACCAGGACCATGCGGAGCAGCCGGACGGGTCGGGCAGGCGGCACGGGTGGGACCCTCGCAGGCGTCGGGACGGCGCGGGCCGCGACCGCCGGGCTCGGCCGCGGTCACGCCGTCGTGTCGCGGCCACCTTAGCCGCCCGTCCTGTGCAGGGCGTGGGGCAGGCACCGTGCGTCATCGGGACCGCACGCCTCGTCGGACGGGGCGTGCAGGCGGTGACGATCACATGCTCTGGATGAGCCGCTCCACCCGCTCGTCGACGCGCGCGGAACGGGTCCTTGCACAGGACCGTGCGCTGGGCCTGGTCGTTGAGCTTGAGGTGGACCCAGTCGACGGTGAAGTCGCGACGGCGCTCCTGCGCGCGCCGGACGAAGTCGCCGCGCAGCTTGGCCCGGGTCGTCTGCGGCGGCACGGACGTCGCCTCGAAGACCTCGATGTCGGCGGTGACCCGCTCGACGAGCCCCCGCCTGGCGAGCAGGTAGTACAGGCCGCGGTCGCGGTGGATGTCGTGGTAGGCGAGGTCGAGCCGGGCGATCCGCGGCGAGGACAGCGGCAGGTCGTGCTTGGCCCGGTAGCGCTCGACGAGCCGGTGCTTGATGACCCAGTCGATCTCGCGGTCGACCAGCCCGAGGTCGCCGGTCGCGACGGCGCGCAGGCCGCGCTCCCACAGGTCGAGGACCCGCTTGACGACGTCGGTGTGCAGCGCCCCGCGCGTCGACGAAGTCCTTGGCCCGCTCGAGGTACTCCTCCTGGATCTCCAGCGCGCTGCGCCTCGCGACCGTTGGCCAGCCGGACCCGGCGACGGCCGGTGAGGTCGTGGCTGATCTCGCGGATCGCCCGGATCGGGTTCTCCAGGCGTGTGGTCGCGCATCACGACGCCCGCCTCGATCATCCGCAGGACGAGGTCGGTCGCGCCGACCTTGAGCATCGTCGTCGTCTCGCTCATGTTCGAGTCGCCGACGATGACGTGCAGCCGCCGGTACCGCTCGGCGTCCGCGTGCGGCTCGTCCCGGGTGTTGATGATCGGCCGGGACCGGGTGGTGGCGCTGGAGACGCCCTCCCAGATGTGGTCGGCGCGCTGGGACAGGCAGAACACCGCGCCGCGCGGGGTCTGCAGCACCTTGCCCGCGCCGACGATGAGCTGGCGGGTGACGAGGAACGGGATGAGGACGTCGGACAGCCGGCCGAACTCCCCGTGCCGGCTCACGAGGTAGTTCTCGTGGCAGCCGTAGGAGTTGCCCGGCCGAGTCGGTGTTGTTCTTGAACAGGAAGACCTCGCCGGCGATGCCCTCCTCGTGGAGGCGCCGCTCGGCGTCGACGAGCAGGCCCTCGAGGATCCGCTCCCCCGCCCGGTCGTGGACGACGAGCTGCCGCGACGTCGTCGCACTCGGGCGTGGCGTACTCCGGGTGCGAGCCGACGTCGAGGTAGAGCCGGGCGCCGTTGCGGAGGAAGACGTTGCTCGACCGGCCCCACGAGACGACCTTGCGGAACAGGTAGCGGGCGACCTCGTCCGGCGACAGCTTGCGCTGCCCCTCGAAGGCGCACGTGACGCCGAATTCCGTCTCGATCCCGAATATCCGGCGGTCCATGCCCCACTGTAGGTGCCGAACGGCGTCCTGGCACCGGTCGTGCGCCGGATCCGTCACACACAGCGGTCCGGTCGCACCGAGCGTCGTCAGGTGCGGGCGTCGGCGGTCGAAACCTCGCCGTGTCGTCCGGCGAGCCGCCGCCGTCCGGTCGCCCTCGGCGGCGTCGGCGCCGCGTCGCCGCCGGCCGGACCCGGAGGTCCGCCGTCGCCGGTCAGCGTGTCGTGCAGGCCGGGCGCCGGGTCGTCGGTGTGCGGGACGTCGGCGGTCGGGTCGTCCGGCGGCAGCAGCCGGTCGAGCAGCGGCCCGGCGAGCCGGCGGAAGGCCCGCCGCGGCCGGAGCCGGTCGAGCACCGCGACCTCGAGCTGGCCGGCGCCGAGAGTGCGCGGCGGCGCCACCGGCCGGGTCCCGGCCGAGGAGCTCGACCGCGAGCGAGAGCGCCTCGGACAGGGTCATCCCCGGCCGCCACCGCTCCTGCAGCGCCGGTGCTGATCTGGTCGGCCTGGCCGCCCATCGCGACGAAGCCGCTGCTCCTCGGCGACGGACCCGTCGTAGCGTGAGCCGGTAGATCTGGTCGCTCGTCGGCGTCGTCGCCCGACCTCGGCGACGACGAGCTCGACCTCGAGCGGCTTGGACTCGGCGGTGAAGACCGCGCCCAGCGTCTGCGCGTAGGCGTTGGCCAGGCCGCGGGCGGTGACGTCGACGCCGGTCGTAGGAGTACCCGCGCAGGTCGGCGTACCGGACGCCGGCGACCCGCAGGTTCTCGAACTCGTTGTACTTGCCGACCGCGGCGAACGCGATCCGGTCGTAGATCTCGCTGATCTTGTGCAGCGCCCGCGACGGGTTCTCCGCGACGAAGGCGATCCCGCCGTCGTAGCCGAGGACGACGACCGGGCGGCCGCGGGCGATGCTTGCGCCGGGCGTAGTCGGCCCGGTCCTTCATGCAGCTGCTCGGGCGAGACGTAGAACGGCATGCGTCATCGCGGCGTCGCCCTCCCTGCGCGGTCGGAGCGGCCGGCGACGGCGGTCGCGATCTCGCTCCTCGGGCACCCGGCCGGTAGCCCGTCGCCGGTGACCGTGCGCGACGACCGGGAAGATCCGCCGCGCCACGTCGGGGCCGCCGGTCGCGGAGTCGTCGTCCGCGGCGTCGAAGAGCGCCTCCACGGCGACGGCGACGGCCTCCGCGGCCGCCAGGTCGCGGCCGCCACCGCTTCTTCAGCGACCCCCGGGCGAACAGCGAGCCGGATCCGACGCTGTGGAGGTCGCGCTCCTCGTAGCGCCCGCCGGTGACGTCGTAGGAGAAGATCCGGCCCGCGCTCGCGGTCGAGGTCGAAGCCGGCGAACAGCGGCACGACGGCCAGGCCCTGCATGGCCAGCCCGAGGTTGCCCCGGATCATGGTGGAGAGCCGGTTGGCCTTGCCGTCGAGGGACAGCAGGGCGCCCTCGATCTTCTCGTAGTGCTCGAGCTCGACCTGGAACAGCCGGACCAGCTCGACGGCGATGCCGGCCGTGCCGGCGATGCCGACGCACGAGTACTCGTCGGCCGGGAAGACCTTCTCGATGTCCCGGTGCGCGATGAGGTTGCCCATCGTCGCGCGCCGGTCACCGGCCATGCACGACGCCGCCGTCGAAGGTCAGGCGCGACGATCGTCGTCGCGTGCGGGCACCTCGCGGCACGCTGCCCGGCGGCAGCGCGCGCCGCCCGGCAGCAGGTGCGCGGCGTGCGCGGCGAGGAAGTCGGTGAAGGAGGAGGACCCGGGCGTGAGGAACGCCGCGGGGAGCCGCCCGGGAGTGCGGCGAGCCGATGCGGTGTCGCTCACTGGCCGCCCTTCTGGACGAAGCCCTTGACGAACTCCTCGGCGTTGCTCTCGAGCACGTCGTCGATCTCGTCGAGGATCGCGTCGACGTCGTCGTCCTTCGCCTGCGTCTGCGGGCGCGGCGGGGACGGCCGCGCCGTCGTCCGGCTCGTCGTCCCGCCCGCGCGGGCGCGTGCTGCTCCTGACCGGCCATCGCCGTACCTCCCTCGTCGAGCCCTGGTGCGATCCTAGGCGGACGCCGCCCGCGTGGCCCGGGGCGGACGGTTGCGTGTCCCGCCCGGGGCGGACGCCGCTCAGCGTCCGGCGAGGGCGTCGACGAGCTCGGCGGCCGTCGTGCAGCGGTCGAGCAGCGCGCCGACGTGCTCCCGGGTGCCGCGGAGCGGGTCCAGCGTGGGCACCCGCTGCAGCGCCCCGCGACCGGGGACGTCGAAGATCACCGAGTCCCACGACGCCGCGGCGACGTGCTCGCCGTACTGCGGCCAGGCAGCGGCCCCGGAAGTAGGCGCGGGTGTCGTCCGGCGGCTCGCCGACCGCCCGCGCGACCTCGCTCGTCGGTGACGAGCCGCTCGACCTGCCCGCGGGCCGAGCAGCCGGTGGTAGAGGCCCTTCTCCGGGCCGGACGTCGGCCCACTGCAGGTCGATGAGCTGCAGCCGGGCGGCGTCCCAGGCGAGCCCCTCGCGCTGCCGGAAGCCCTCGAGCAGCCGCAGCTTGGCGACCCAGTCGAGCTCGCGCGCGCACGACGCCGGGTCGGACTCCAGCCGGGTGAGCACGCTCTCCCAGCGGCGCAGCACGTCGACCGTCTGCGTCGTCGGCGTCGGCGCCGTACCGGTCCTCGACGAACTTGCGCGGCCTGCTCGAAGAACATCCACTGCAGCTGGACGGCGGTCAGCCGTGCGGCCGTCCCGCAGGCGTCACCGTCGTCGTGCAGGGTCGGGTCGTGCGAGACGTCGTGCAGCGCGCTGACCGGCCGCTCCACGGCACAGGTCCCGGGTGAACGCGCGCTCCTCGATCGAGCTCGAGGACCAGCGCGGTCGTGCCCGATCTTGAGGTAGGTCGCGACCTCGCAGAGGTTCGCGTCGCCGATGATGACGTGCAGCCGGCGGTACCTGTCCGCGCTCGGCGTGCGGCTCGTCCCGGGTGTTGATGATCGGCCGCTTGAGCGTCGTCTCGAGGCCCACCTCGACCTCGAAGAAGTCGGCCCGCTGGCTGATCTGGAAGCCGACGCCCGGTGCCGTCCTGCCCGACGCCCGACCCGCCCGGCGCCGCAGACGACCTGCCGGGAGACGAAGAACGGGGTGAGGTGCCGGACGATGTCGGCGAACGGGGTCTCCCGGCGCATCAGGTAGTTCTCGTGCGTGCCGTAGGAGGCGCCCTTGTTGTCGGTGTTGTTCTTGTACAGGTTGACCGGGCCGCAGGCCCGGGGTCGCCGGCGATCCGCCGGGCGGCCTCGAGCATGACCCGCTCGCCCGCCTTGTCCCACAGCACGGCGTCGCGCGGGTTGGTGACCTCGGGCGAGGAGTACTCCGGGTGGGCGTGGTCGACGTAGAGCCGGGCGCCGTTGCTCAGGATGACGTTCGCCAGGCCGGGGTCGTCGACGGCGTCGGTGAGCTGGCTCGGGTCGGCGTCGCCGCGGGCGAGCTCCCAGCCGCGGGCGTCCCGCAGCGGCGCCTCGTCCTCGTAGTCCCAGCGGGCCCGGCCGGCCCGGGTGCCCAGCGGGGCGGCGTAGGCGTTGACGACCTGGCTCGACAGGAGCATCGCGTTGGCCGCGGGGTCGCCCGGCGCCGAGACGCCGTACTCCGTCTCGATGCCCATGACCCGTCGCGCACTCATGCGGCCAGCGTACGTAACGCCTCCGACCGACCTGCGTGGCGGGCGTCACGGACTCCTGCTGAGATCGGGGGATGACGCAGGACAGGGAGACCAGGACGCAGCGGCGCACAACGGGCGGCACGACCGGCCCGACGATGGAGTACCGGACGTTGGGCGGCAGCGGCTGCGCGGTCTCGACGTATGCGCTCGGCACGATGACATTCGGCGCCGAGACCGACGAGGCCGGCGCGTTCGCCCAGCTCGACGCGTTCGTCGAGGCGGGCGGGACGCTCGTGGACGTCGCCGACGTGTATGCCGGCGGGGTGAGCGAGGAGATCGTCGGCCGCTGGCTCGCGGCCCGCCCGGACGCCGCCGGGCAGGTCGTCCTCGCGACGAAGGGCCGGTTCCCGACCGGCGCCGGGCCGAACGACGTCGGCCTGTCCCGACGACACCTGCGGACGGCGCTCGAGGCGTCCCTGCGCCGGCTCGGGGTGGAGCACGTCGACCTCTACCAGGTGCACGCGTGGGACCCGATGACGCCGCTGGAGGAGACGCTGCGGTTCCTCGACGACGCGGTGAGCGCCGGGACGGTCGGGTACCCGGGGCTGTCGAACTTCACCGGCTGGCAGGTGGCCAAGGCGGTCGGGGTGTGCGAGCGGCTCGGTCTCGCCCGGCCCGTCACGCTCCAGCCGCAGTACAACCTCCTCGTCCGGGAGCTCGAGTGGGAGGTCGTGCCCGCGTGTGTGGACGCCGGGCTCGGGCTGCTGACGTGGTCGCCGCTGGGCGGCGGCTGGCTGACCGGCAAGTACTCGCGCGACGAGGCCCCGAGCGGCGCGACCCGGCTCGGCGAGAACCCCGGGCGCGGGGTCGAGGCGTACGCGCGGCGCAGCGCGCACGAGCGGACCTGGGGCGTCGTCGACGCCGTCCGGTCGGTCGCCCGGGCGCGCGGCGTGACGACGGCCCAGGTCGCGCTGGCCTGGCTGCACGACCGTCCGGCCGTCACCTCGGTGATCCTCGGCGCCCGGACGCTCGACCAGCTCACCGACGACCTCGGTGCCGCCGGGCTGCACCTCGCCGTCGAGGAGACTGCCCGGCTCGACGCGGCCTCCGACCCGCGGCCTGCGGACTACCCGTACGGCGGCCCCGGTGTCGAGCAGCGGTCCCGGGCCGTCGTCGGCGGCCGCTGACCTCACGGTGCACGAGTTCTCCCACGGCACGGGGGGAGATCGTCCGCGGCGCGCGGACCGGGGTCGCGACGTACGGCCCGCGGGCCGGTGGCACGATGGCCGCGTGGCCACGCAGCGCACCTCGCGACGTCCCGCCCTCGACGCGGTCGGTTCGCGGCGGCTGGCGCGCTCGCTCGTCGTCGACGTCGCCGTCGTGCTGCTCTTCGTCGCGGTCGGGCGACGCAACCACGGTGAGGCGACGGCCCTGTCCGGGGTCGCGGACACCGCCCTGCCGTTCCTCCTCGGGCTCTTCGCCGGCTGGGCCGTGGTCGTCGTCCGCCGTATCGAGCCGACCTCGTTGCGGGCAGGTCTCGTCGTCCTCGTCGCCACGGTCGGCCTCGGGATGGTCTGGCGGCACGTCGTGCGCGACGAAGGCACCCCGGTGGCCTTCGTCGTCGTGGCGTCGGCCGTCCTCGCGCTGTTCCTCGTGGGCTGGCGGTTCACCGCGGGCCGGCTGCGCCGGAGGGCGGCACGGCGGTGACGGTCGACGAGGTCGTCGCCCTGTACGACCCGGACGACGTGTGCGGCCGCGTCATCGGAGCCGCCCCTCGGTCCCGGGTGCGGGCCGAGAACCTGCCTCACGCCGCGACGGGCGTGCTCCTGCGCCGGCCCACGGGCGAGGTGCTCGTGCACCGCCGCTCGGACGGCAAGGACCTCTGGCCAGGCGCCCACGACTGCGCCGCCGGCGGCATCGTCCTCGCCGGGGAGACCCCGGCCGAGGCGGCCCGCCGCGAGCTCGCCGAGGAGGTCGGGGTGGCCGGGGCGCCCCTTCGCGAGCTCATGACGGCCTGGTACCGCGACGCGGACACCCACTACCTCGCCCACGTCTACGAGGCGGAGTGGGACGGCGACGTCCGGTTCGCCGACGGCGAGGTGGCCGACGGCTGGTGGGAGGACCCGGCCGCGCTGCACGCCCGGCTCGCCGACCCGTCGTGCCCGTTCGTCCCGGACACCCGGCACCTGCTGGTGCTCCTGCACGGCGCCGGACGGGCGAGCGGTGCCGTGTCCACGACGGACGCCGGCCGCCCTGGGACGGCCGGGTGGTGGCGGCCCGGGGAGACAGTCGTCCACCGGTACGGCCGCGAGGGCCGTACCCGGTTCGCCCGGCTCGCCCGCGTCGTCCGGCACGACGCGGACGGGCTCGTCGTATGGGTGGCGGGCGGCGCCCCCGCGGTCGAGCAGGCGATGGCCGACGGCCGGGACGTCAGGGCGGCGCCGCTGCCCGAGCGGTTCACCGGGCCGCGGACCCGGCGGCTCACGACCTGGCGAGGACCGGGCATCCTCACACACGTGCCGCCCGGCGGCCGGGGCTGGTCGGTCTGGTGGTTCTTCACCGCGGACGGCACGTTCACCGGCTGGTACGGCAACCTCGAGGCACCGCACGTCCTCCGGACCACCGCTGTCGGCACGCACCTCGTCGACACCGCCGACCGCGCTCTCGACGTCGTCGTCGACCCGGACCGGACGGCGCGCTGGAAGGACGCGGACGAGTTCGAGCTGCTCACCGCGCTCGGCACCCGGTGGCGGCCGGAGCAGGCGGCGCAGATCCGAGCGGACGGCGAGGATCTCGTCCGTCTCGCCCGGGCCGGCGCACCCCCCTTCGACGGCCGATTCACCGACTTCTTCCCGGACCCGACGTGGACACTGCCGGTGTTCCCGCCCGACTGGGACGTCCCGCACCGCGCAGGCCCGTGACGGCGCCCCCGCAGCCGCGGCAGCGCCGCCCGGTCGGTGCGGCGAGGCCTACAGGTACTGGCCCGTGTTGGCGACGGTGTCGATGGTCCGGCCGGGCTCGCTGCCCTGCTTGCCCTGGATGATCGTGCGGATGTAGACGATCCGCTCGCCCTTCTTGCCGGAGATGCGCGCCCAGTCGTCGGGGTTGGTCGTGTTCGGCAGGTCCTCGTTCTCCTTGAACTCGTCGACGCACGCCGCGAGCATGTGGTCCAGCCGGATGCCGCGCTGGCCGGTCTCGAGGAGGTCCTTGATCGCGGTCTTCTTCGCCCGGTCGACGATGTTCTGGATCATCGCGCCGGAGTTGAAGTCCTTGAAGTAGAGGACCTCCTTGTCGCCGTTCGCGTAGGTGACCTCGAGGAACTGGTTCTCCTCGGTCTCGGAGTACATCCGCTCGACGGTCCGCTGGATCATCGCCTCGACGGTCGCGACGGCCGAGTCGCCGTTCGCCGTCGAGGTCGTCCGGGTGCAGCGGCAGGCTCGGGTGTCAGGTACTTCGAGAAGATGTCCCGCGCCGCCTCGGCGTCCGGCCGCTGGATCTTGATCTTCACGTCGAGCCGGCCGGGGCGCAGGATCGCCGGGTCGATCATGTCCTCACGGTTCGAGGCGCCGATCACGATGACGTTCTCGAGCCGCTCGACGCCGTCGATCTCGCTGAGCAGCTGGGGCACGATCGTCGTCTCGACGTCGCTGCTGACCCCGGAGCCGCGGGTGCGGAACAGGGAGTCCATCTCGTCGAAGAACACGACGACCGGCGTGCCCTCGCGACGCCTTCTCCCGGGCCCGGGCGAAGATCAGCCGGATGTGCCGCTCGGTCTCACCGACGTACTTGTTGAGCAGCTCGGGGCCCTTGACGTTGAGGAAGTAGCTCTTGGACTCCTTGACGCCGCGGACCTCGGCGACCTTCTTCGCCAGCGACCGGGCGACGGCCTTGGCGATGAGCGTCTTGCCGCACCCGGGCGGGCCGTAGAGCAGGACGCCCTTGGGCGGCTTGAGGCCGTGCTCCCGGAACAGGTCCGGGTGCAGGAAGGGCAGCTCGACGGCGTCCCGGATCTGCTCGATCTGGGACGCGAGCCCGCCGATGTCGCGTGTAGTCGATGTCCGGGACCTCTTCGAGGACGAGCTCCTCGACCTCGGCCTTCGGGATCCGCTCGAAGACGTAGCCGGACCGCGGGTCCATCGTCAGGGCGTCCCCGACGCGCAGCGGCTGACCCCGCGCAGCGGGCCGGCGAGGTGCACGACGCGCTCCTCGTCGGCGTGCGCGACGACGAGGGCCCGGTCGTCGTCGATGACCTCCTTGATGATGACGATCTCGCCGGTGCGCTCGAACTCCTTGGCGGCGACGACGTTGAAGGCCTCGTTGAGCATGACCTCCTGGCCGGCGCGTCAGGTCCTCGCGCCTCGACGGAGGGGCTGACGGCGACCCGCATCTTGCGGCCCGAGCTCATGACGTCGACCGTGCCGTCCTCCTCGCCGGGGCCGACGAAGATGCCGAACGTGTTCGGCGGCTGGGCGAGCCGGTCGACCTCGGCCTTGAGGGCGACGATCTGGTCGCGCGCGTCGCGCAGGGTGGACGCGAGCCGGTCGTTCTGGTTGGCCAGCTGGGAGACCTGCGCGCGCAGCCGGACCAGCTCCTCGGGCCCCGCCATGTCGCGGGCCGCCCGGAGCCGCTCCACCTCGTGCTGCAGGCGGGCGATCTCGGACCGGAGCGAAGCGTCGTTGTCGTCGGTCATGCCAGGCACCTCCCTCCCCATGGGGCGGACCCTTCGACCCTAACCCCGAGGACCCACAGTGCGCCCGAGGGGTTCGTCGACGAGGCGAGACGTCCGTCTCGCTCCCCGCAACCACTTCGGCCCATTGTGTGGTCTCGCTTGAGGACGGCCGGGTGATCCGTCTCACGAGGCGGTCATGTGACGTACGCCAAACGTCACGGCGTCGGCGAGTCGTCCGTTTCGTGACGGCTCGGCACCTCGACCTGGGTGCCGGCGGTCACGCCGGGCTCGGCCCTCGGACCATCCGGTCCGGCCGAGGTCGCGGTGACGTCGCGCCGCACCTTGCGGATCTTCTTCTCGGACACCGGTCGCTCGCCGAGGTCGTCGGCCGTCCACTCCCCCCACGCGGCCTCCACCTCGTCGCCGCCCTCCCGGGTCGACCCGGCCGGCCGGCGTCGCCGCAGTGGCGGTGTCACGCCGTCCGCGAGCCGGCGGGTCGTCACGAGGAAGCCGGTGTGGCCGACCATCCGGTGCTGCGGCCGGACGGCGAGCCCCTCGAGGTGCCAGCCGCGGACCATCGACTCCCACGCCTGCGGCTCGGTGAACCGGCCGTCCTGCGCGCATCGCCTCGGCGACCCGGGAGAGCTGGGTCGCGGTCGCGACGTAGCAGATGAGCACACCGCCCGGCGCGAGCGCGGCCGCGACCGCGTCGAGGCACTCCCACGGCGCGAGCATGTCGAGCACGACCCGGTCGACGGGCTCGGCGTCTCCGCGCCCGGGATGGCCCTCTCGATCGACTCGGCGAGGTCGCCGACGGTGACCCGCCACGCCGGGTGCGGGCCGCCGAAGAAGGTCTCGACGTTCGCGCGGGCGATGTCGGCGAAGTCGGCCCGTCGCTCGTAGGAGTGGACGCAGGCCGGTGTCGCCGACGGCCCGCAGCAGGGACATCGTCAGCGCGCCGGAGCCGACCCCGGCCTCGACGACGCGGGCGCCGGGGAAGACGTCGGCCATCGCGACGATCTGGCCGGCGTCCTTGGGGTAGACGACCGCGGCGCCGCGGGGCATCGAGAGCACGTAGTCGGCGAGCAGCGGGCGCAGCGCGAGGTACTCGACGCCGGCGGTGTTCGTCACCACCCAGCCCTCGGGACGACCGATGAGCTCGTCGTGCTCGAACAGCCCCCGGTGGGTGTGGAACTCCTTGCCCGGGGTCGAGGGTGATCGTGTGCATCCGGCCCTTGGGGTCGGTGAGCTGCACCCGGTCCCCCGCCCGGAAGGCGCCTCGGCGGTGCTCGGCCCCCGTGGGCGTCCCGGTCGACGTCATGAGCGGCGAGTCTAGGCCGCCGCCCGACCGCCGCGGCCGGGCACCCGAGTCCGGACGGCGCGGCGCGGGCGGCGCCGAGACCGGCGCCGCGCAGGCCCGTCAGCGGCCGGTGACGGCGGCGACGACGGCCTGCCGGGACAGCACGCCGACGACCCGGCCGCCGTGGACGACCGGGTACTCCGGAGCCGGTGTCGCGTCGAGCCGGGAGAGCAGCTCGTCGCCGGCGAGGTCCGCGTCGAGCTGAACCGGTGGCAGACCGCGCGCGGCCGCCGAGGCCGGGACGAGCCCGGCGCGCTCGGACGGGACGGCGGCGAGTGCGGCGGCGTCGAGGACGGCCGCCGGGCGGGCGTACGGGTCGAGGACGACGAGCAGCGGCGCCGCGCCGTCCTCCGCGGCCCGGGACAGCAGCGCCCGGGCGTCCGCGACGCTCGCGGTCGCGGGCAGCGGCACCGCCGGGGTCATGAGCCGGCCGGCGACCACCCCGGCGGCGGCGCGGCGCCATGCGGCGTAGCGGATCGCGCTCGTCGCGCCCTGCCAGAGCATCCACGCGACGGCGCCGACCCACACGAGGGAGACGAGGGACAGCGGCTCCCCGAGGGCGTAGGGGCGGACGACGAACCACACGACGAGGCCGACGGCGACGACCTGGCCGAGCCGGCCGGCGACGACGGTGCCTGTCGTCCGGGAGCGGGTTGCCGCCCAGACGAGGCCCTCGAGCACCCGGCCGCCGTCGAGCGGCAGCCCGGGGAGCGCGTTGAGCACGGCGACGAACCCGTTCGAGTAGGCGAGGAGCACGACGAGCATCTCCACGACACCGTCCGCCGGAACGGCCCCGCGGAGGGCGAGCGCGGCGGCGGCGAGGACACCGTTCGTCAGCGGCCCGACCGCGGCGACGAGGATGCTCCGGCCGGCGGTCGGGATCTCGCGGATGAACGCGGTGTGCCCGCCCCACAGGTCGAGCACGATGTCCGTCGGCGGCGTCCCGGCGGCGCGCGCCGCGACGGCGTGCGCGAGCTCGTGGAGGAAGACCGAGCCGAGCAGGAGCAGCGCGAAGGAGCCGGCGGCGAGCAACGCCTGGCCGCCACCCAGACCCGGTACGGCGGACTGCACGGTCGGCAGGACGAGGACCGTGACGACGACGGCGACGAGGAACCACGACCGCTCGAGGTACACCGGGGTGCCCAGAGCCGATCCGAGCCGGATCCGGCTGCTGCGTTCGGTGCGCGCCATCCCGTGATCCTCGCTCCGCATCCTGGGCCGTCGCCGCGCGCCGGCTGTGCGCCGGCTGGGCCGCCCCTGGGGTCGTCGTCGACAACGCCGCGACCGTCGGTGACGTTCCCTAGAGTCCTCGCCATGGCACCGACCGCGCTGTCGCCCTCCCGGGCCGGGGACTTCATGCAGTGTCCCCTGCTCTACCGGTTCCGGGTCGTCGACCGGCTGCCGGAGGCGCCGAGTCCGGCCGCCGTCCGCGGGACGGTGGTGCACGCCGTCCTCGAGCGGCTGTTCGACCTGCCGCGTGGCAGCCGCAGCCTGGACGCCGCGCGGGGGCTCCTGCCGTCGCAGTGGGAACGGGTCCGGGCCGAGGCGCCGGAGCTGTCGGCGCTCTTCGACGACGGCGGCGACGCGGTCACCGCGTGGCTCACGAGTGCCGAGGAGCTGCTCGCGCGCTGGTTCGAGCTGGAGGACCCCGACCGGCTCGAGCCCGCCGACCGCGAGCTGTACGTCGAGACCGCGCTGGACGACGGACTCGTCCTGCGCGGGTACGTCGACCGGCTCGACGTCGCGCCCGACGGCCGGATGCGCGTCGTCGACTACAAGACCGGCCGGGCGCCCCGGGAGGCCTTCGAGGCCAAGGCGCTGTTCCAGATGAAGTTCTACGCGCTCGTCCTGTGGCGGCTGCGGGAGCGGGTCCCCGCGATGCTGCAGCTCGTGTACCTCGGCAGCGGGGAGATCCTCCGGTACGCGCCCGAGGAGGCGGACCTCCTCGCCACCGAGCGCAAGGTCAAGGCGCTGTGGGCGGCGATCTGCCGGGCGGCGGAGACCGGCGACTGGCGGGCGTCCCCGAGCCGGTTGTGCGACTGGTGCGACCACCGCCCGCTGTGCCCGGCCTGGGGCGGCACGCCTCCGCCGCTGCCGCCGAACGCGACCGAGCTCGTGCTCGGCGAGCGGGCGTCGGCCCTCCCGCTGCCCGGCCTCGACGAGGAGTAGCGGCGGCCCTGCCGGCGACGCTGACGACGCTGACGACGCTGACGTGACGGGCCTCACACCGTGTACGTGGCGGACCCACGGGACTCGACAGCTCGCAATCGCAGGGTCCTGGGTGGGTCCGGCGGTCGGGTCCCGCGGTCAGGTCCGATCGGTCGGTCCGTCGGGGCGGTGCGGGGCGCCGGTTCCCGGCCTGCAAGGATCACCTCCGACGGCAGGAGCCGGGCTCGGGGACGGGCGCCGGAACCGGGGCCGGGGGCTGGCCCGTCTGTCGATTGTGCAGGTGGCCCCACTGCCTCGACCCTCCGGCGACGAGAGGCTCGAGACTCGCCGCCGACGGTCCGCCCGGTGAACGCAACGGTCCCGGCGCCGGCGCACAGAACGTGTAGGACCCCGGAAGAGCATCGAACACCCGAGGAGGAGCCGTGACCGGTGGTCACGTCGCAGAAGGACCGTCCGACGCGGTGGCTCGGGCGATCGGGCTGACGAAGACGTACGGCACGGGGGAGGCCGCGGTCACGGCCCTCGACGACGTGAGCGTCGAGTTCGAGCGCGGCCGGATGACCGCGATCATGGGGCCGTCGGGGTCCGGCAAGTCGACGCTCATGCACTGCATGGCGGCGCTCGACACCCCGACGTCCGGGACGGTCGTCATCGACGGGGTCACGGTGAACGGGCTCAAGGACAGGGCCCTGACGACGCTGCGCCGCGACCGGCTCGGCTTCGTCTTCCAGTCGTTCAACCTCGTCCCGACCCTCACCGCGCGGGAGAACATCACCCTGCCGCTCGACATCGCGGGCAGGAAGGTCGACCAGGCGTGGTTCGACACCGTGGTCGACACCGTCAGCCTCCGGGACCGGCTGTCGCACCGACCGAACGCCGCTCTCCGGCGGCCAGCAGCAGCGCGTCGCCTGCGCGCGCGCCCTCGTGAGCCGACCGGCGATCGTCTTCGCCGACGAGCCGACCGGCAACCTCGACTCCCGGTCGAGCGCGGAGATCCTCGGGTTCCTCCGGCGGTCGGTCGACGAGTTCGGCCAGAGCGTCGTCATCGTGACCCACGAGCCGACAGCCGCCTCGTACGCCGACCGCGTGCTGTTCCTCGACGACGGCCGGATCGTCGACGAGATCCTCGCGCCGACCGCGGACTCGGTCCTGGAGCGGATGCGCGGCTTCGAGCCGGCCGGACGGCGGGGCTGACAGCATGCTGCGGATCACGCTCAAGAGCGTCCGTGGGCACCTCCTGCGGTTCCTGCTCACGGCGTTCGCCGTCATGGTCGGGACCGGCTTCGTGGCCGGCACGTTCGTCCTCTCCGACAGCATCCGATCCACCCTGGACGGCCTGTTCAACCAGGCGTCGAAAGGCGTCGACGTCGTGGTGAGGGGCACCGACACCGGCACGGAGAACCAGGGCGCCTCGAGCCGGGCGTCGCTGCCGCTCGCGCTCGAGCCGACCCTGGCACAGGTGGAGGGGGTCAAGCGGGTCGTGCCGAACCTGCAGGGCAGCGCGCTCATCGCCGGCAAGGACGGCACCGCCGTCCGCAGCGGCGGCGCGCCCGGGCTCGGCTTCTTCTGGGACCCGCAGGGCCGGTCGTTCAGCCTCATGCAGGGCCGCGGGCCGGTGAACGCCGGTGAGGTCGCCGTCGAGAAGCGCACCCTCGAGCTGTCCGGCCTCCAGGTCGGGGACACCACGAAGGCCGTCATCGGCGACAAGATCAGGGACGTGAGGATCGTCGGCGAGGTCGAGTTCGGCGGTGGGACGACGTTCGGCGCGACCGCCGTCCTCGTCGACGAGGCGACCGCCCGTCAGGTCTTCGCGCCGGACGGTCGTGTCAGCGACTTCCAGCTCGAGGCGAGCGCGGGAACGTCAGCGGTCGAGCTGCGCGACGCGGTCACGAAGGTGATCCCGGCCGGCGCCGAGGCGATCACGGTCACGACGTTCAACGAGGAGAACAAGAAGGCGCTCGACACCGGCCTCGGCTTCGTGACGACCTTCCTGCTGGTCTTCGCGCTCATCGCGCTCTTCGTCGGCTCGTTCATCATCTTCAACACGTTCGCGATGATCGTCGCGCAGCGGACCCGAGAGCTCGCCCTGCTCCGCGCTGTCGGGGCTCGCCGGGCTCAGGTGATGCGGGTCGTCCTCGGCGAGGCGGTCGTCATCGGGCTCCTCGGCTCCGTCCTCGGCATCGCCTTCGGCGTGCTGGTGGCCGCAGGTGCAAAAGCCGCACTGCGTGCCTTCGTCGGGATCGACCTGTCCTCCGACCTGCCGGTCGCGCCCCGTACCGTCGTCGCGGGCCTCCTCGTCGGCGTCATCGTGACGACGGTCAGCGCGGCCGTCCCGGCGCGCCGGGCCGGTCGGGTCGCACCGATGGCCGCGCTTCGGGACGACCTGACGATCGCGCCGAAGGGCCTCCGGCTGCGTGGCAGCGTGGGCATCGCCATGGTCGTCGCCGGCGCGGCCGCCCTGGTCTGGGCGGTCACCCGGGACGACGTGGTGTGGACGCTCGCCGGCGTCGGTGCCGGCGTCGTCGTCCTCGGCGCGCTCGTGGCTGCGCCGGTGACGACCCGACCCGTCGTGCGAGTGGTCGCGGCGCCGTTCGCGCTGCTGTCCGGAGTCGTCGGGCGGCTGGCCCGGGAGAACGCGCTGCGCGTCCCGCGCCGGACGGCGACGACTGCGAGCGCACTCATGATCGGCCTCGCGCTCATCGCCGCGCTGTCGGTGCTCGCCCAGTCCACCAAGGCCAGCGTGTCGGACATCATCGCCGACGAGGTCCGCTCCGACTTCGTGCTCAACGCCGGCTCCGGCTCGGCGATCGGCGTGCCGAGCGCGGTCGGCCCGGCGGCGGCCGAGCTGCCGGGCGTTCGGTCGGTAGCCACGCTCGGGGTGGCCGGGATCAAGGCCGGGGACCGATCGGTGCTCGCTGCCGCAACCACAGCCGGGGCGCTGTCGGACAACTTCGCAGCGACGATGCGGTCCGGGACCGTCGGCGCCCTCGACTCCGGCGAGGTCCTCGTCAGCGCGACGACGGCGAAGGACACCGGCTGGACGACGGGCTCGACGATCACGGCGGCGGTCGGCGGTCTCGCCGACCAGAGGCTCACGGTCGGCGGGGTCTACAAGGACCTGCAGTCGTTCCAGGGTATCGGCATGATCATCCCCCAGCCGCTCTACGAGAAGGCGATCCCGGTCGCGCAGCGGACGACGTCGAGCGTGTTCCTGAAGGCCGAGCCCGGCGCCGACCTGCCGGCGCTGCGGTCCCGGCTCGTGGACCTCGTCAGGCCCTACCTCGTCGTGAGCGTCGAGGACGGCGAGGAGTTCAAGAGCACGGCGGCGTCGGGAGTCGACTTCATCCTCAACCTGCTCTACGCGCTGCTCCTGTTCAGCGTCGTCATCGCCGTCCTCGGGATCGTCAACACGCTCGCGCTGTCCGTCGTCGAGCGGACCCGGGAGATCGGCCTCCTCCGCGCGGTCGGGCTGCGCCGCCGGCAGCTCACGGGGATGATCACCATCGAGGCGGTGACGACCGCGCTCTTCGGGGCCGTCCTCGGGACGGCGCTCGGCGTCGGGCTCGGGGTCGCCCTGCAGCGCGGGCTGAAGACCCAGGGGCTGAACGCGCTGGCGATCCCATGGTCGACCATCGCCGTCGTCCTCGTGGCGTCCGCGGTCGTCGGCGTCCTCGCGGCGATCCTGCCCTCGGTCCGGGCCACCCGGCTGAACATCCTCCAGGCGATCGCCACCGACTAGGCCCCGGCGTCGGCCCGGCCGGTCCCGGGCGCCGCTCTCAGCCGCCGAGCCGGAGCGCCCACGCACCCAGGTCGGTGGGGCCGACCCCCTCGAGGGTCCGCACGACGTGCCGTCCCGGAGCGGGGACGACGGGGACGAGGTGCTCGACGGCGAGCACCGGCACGCCGGCGGCGGTCGCCGAGGCGACACCCGTCGGGCTGTCCTCGATCGCGATGCAGTCGGCCGGGTCGACCCCGAGGCGGGTGGCCGCCGTCAGGTAGGCCTCGGGGTGCGGCTTGCCTCGGGACACCTCGTCACCGGGGACGATCGTCTCGAACGAGCCCGGCGGGAGGCACCCGACGATCGCTTCGGCGAGGTCCCGGTAGGACATCGTCACCAGGGCGCACGGCACGCCCTCGTCGCCGAGCGCCGCGAGGAGGTCCTGCGCTCCCGGCCGCCAGGGCATGTGCCGGCGGACCCGCTCGACGACGCCTTCGACGAGCCGGGCGACGATCTCGTCCGGCTCGAGGTCGATGCGGCCGTGCTCACGGATGTACCGGCCCGACACCGGCAGCGCGTTGCCGACGAGGGCGTGGGCGTGCTCGTCGTTCCACGTGCCGCCGTGGGCTTCGACCAGCGCGTACTCGCACGCGAACCAGTAGGGCTCGGTGTCGACGATCGTTCCGTCGAGGTCCCACAGCACGGCGGCTGGCAGGTCGACGGTCTCCTCGGGCAGGGCGCTCACGGGTATCTGGTCGCTTTCGGTCGTGTCGGCGCCGCCCGGCCCGCCGCGCCGCGGGACGGGTGAACGCGGGTCAGGTCGCGTTGAAGTACTTCGCCTCGGGGTGGTGGACGACGAGGGCGTCGGTGGACTGCTCGGGGTGGAGCTGCAGCTCCTCGGACAGCTCGACACCGATCCGCTCCGGCTCGCAGCAGCGCGACGAGCGTGGCCCGGTCCTCGAGGTCCGGGCAGGCCGGGTAGCCGAACGAGTAGCGCGACCCGCGGTAGCCCTGGCGCAGGATGCCGGCGAGGTCGGGGTCGTCCTCGGCGCCGAAGCCCAGGTCGGTCGCGGACCCGGGCGTGCCAGGCCTCGGCGAGCGCCTCGGTGAGCTGGACCGAGAGCCCGTGCAGCTCGAGGTAGTCGCGGTAGGCGTTCTTCGCGAAGAGCTCGGCGGTCGCCGGTCGACACCCGCGGGCCCATCGTGACGAGCTGGAAGGCGACGACGTCCGGCCCGCCGAGCCGGTCGGCCTCCTCTCGGGAGCGGAAGAAGTCGGCCAGGCACAGCCGCCGGTCGCGGCGCTGGCGCGGGAAGGTGAACCGGACCCGCTCGCTCCCCGGAGTCCCCTGCGTGCCGTCGCCCTCGCGGTGCAGGACGACGAGGTCGTTGCCCTCCGAGACGCACGGGTAGTACCCGTAGACGACGGCGGCCTCGAGCAGTCCCTCGGTCTGGACCCGCTCGAGCCACATCCGCAGCCGCGGCCGGCCCTCGGTCTCGACGAGCTCCTCGTACGTCGGGCCCTGGCCGCTGCGCGCGCCACGCAGCCCCCACTGCCCGACGAACGTCGCCCGCTCGTCGAGGTAGGAGGCGTAGTCGGCGAGCTGGACGCCCTTGACGACCCGCTCGCCCCAGAACGGCGGGACCGGCACCGGCAGCCCGCGCTCGACGTCCGAGACCGCACCCGCCGCGTCCGCGCCGTCCGGCTCCGGGAGCACCAGCGTCGCGTTGCCGGACCCGGCGCGGACGCAGCGCCGGCAGCTCGGCGCCCGGGACGCCGCGCTTGACCGCGACGAGGGCGTCCATGAGCCGCAGCCCCTCGAACGCGTCGCGGGCGTAGCGCACCTCGCCCTCGTAGAGCTCGGCGAGGTCGTTCTCGACGTAGGCCCGCGTCAGGGCGGCGCCGCCGAGGATGACCGGCCACTGGGCGGCGATCCCGCGGGAGTTCATCTCCTCGAGGTTCTCCCTCATGACGACGGTGGACTTCACGAGCAGCCCGGACATCCCGA
Source organism: uncultured Actinomycetota bacterium (assembly GCA_963750565.1). Lineage (GTDB taxonomy): Bacteria > Actinomycetota > Actinomycetes > Actinomycetales > Kineosporiaceae > R-H-3. The sequence continues at coordinate 125,732 of CAVVRA010000011.1, forward strand.
TGACGTCGGCGTCGGCCTCCTCGGCGGCGCGGAGGATCTCCGAGATCGGCTGCTTGATGCCGATGTTCACGACCGTGTAGCCGTTGTTGCGTCAGGATGATGTCGACGAGGTTCTTGCCGATGTCGTGGACGTCGCCCTTGACGGTGGCGAGGACGATCGTGCCCTTGCCGCCGGACTCGTCGGTCGCGTCGATGTGCGGCTCGAGGTGCGCGACGGCGGCCTTCATCACTTCGGCGGACTGCAGGACGAACGGCAGCTGCATCTCGCCGCGGCCGAACAGGTCGCCGACGATCCGCATCCCGGCGAGGAGGTGGTCGTTGATGATGTCCAGCGCGCTGCGACCCTCGGCGAGCGCGGCGTCCAGGTCCTCGGCGAGGCCCTTGCCCTCGCCGTCGACGATGCGCCGCTCGAGCCGCTCGCCGAGCGGCAGCGACGCCAGCTCGGCGGCCCGGTCGGCGCGCATCGCCGGCGGCGTCGACGTCCGCGAACGCGTCGAGGACCGCCTGGACAGGGGTCGTAGGTGACCCGGCCGTCGGCGTCCCGCACGCCGCCGGTCGTAGACGAGGTCGAGGGCGACCTTGCGCTGGTCCTCGGGGATCCGCGACATCGGCAGGATCTTCGCCGCGTGGACGATCGCGGAGTCCAGCCCCGCCTTGACCGCCTCGTGGAGGAAGACGGAGTTGAGCACCTGCCGCGCCGCGGCGTTGAGCCCGAAGGAGATGTTCGAGACGCCGAGCGTCGTCTGGACGTCCGGGTAGCGGCGCTTGACCTCGCGGATCGCCTCGATGGTCGCGACGGCCGTCGCGGCGGGTCTCCTCCTGCCCGGTGGCGATGGGGAAGGTGAGGCAGTCGACGACGATGTCCTCGACGTGCATCCCCCACTGCCGGGTCAGGGTGTCGATGAGCCGGGAGGCGACCGCGACCTTGTGCTCGACGCGTGCGGGCCTGGCCGGTCTCGTCGATGGTCAGCGCGACGACGGCGGCACCGTGCTCGCGGACCAGCGGCATGATCCGCCGGAACCGGCTGCCCGGTCCCTCGCCGTCCTCGAAGTTCACCGAGTTGACGACGGCGCGGCCGCCGACGAGCTCCAGGCCCGGCCTCGAGCACGGCCGGCTCGGTCGAGTCGAGGACGAGCGGCAGCGTCGAGGACGTGGCGAGCCGGCCGACCACCTGCTTGCATGTCGGCGACTCCGTCGCGCCCGACGTAGTCGATGCAGACGTCGAGCAGGTGTGCGCCGTCCCGGGTCTGGGCCCGGGCGATGTCGACGCACTCGTCCCAGCGCTCGGCGAGCATCGCGTCGCGGAACGCCTTCGAGCCGTTGGCGTTCGTCCGCTCGCCGATCGACAGGTACGCGGTGTCCTGCCGGAACGGGACGTGCTGGTAGAGGCTCGCGACCCCGGCCTCGGGGCGCGGGCGGCGGGGCGTGACGTCCCGGCCCGCGGACCCGTTCGACGACGAGCCGCAGGTGCTCCGGCGTCGTCCCGCAGCAGCCGCCGACGAGGCCGAGCCCGAACTCGCGGGCGAACGTGTCGTGCGCGTCGGCGAGCTCACCCGGGGACAGCGGGTACCGGGCACCGTCGCGGGTCAGCTCCGGCAGCCCGGCGTTCGGCATGCACGAGACGGGGACCCGTGCGTGCCGGGCGAGGTGTCGCAGGTGCTCGCTCATCTCGGCGGGGCCGGTCGCGCAGTTGAGCCCGATGCCGTCGATGCCGAGCGCCTCGAGCGCGGTGAGCGCGGCGCCGATCTCGCTGCCGAGCAGCATCGTGCCGGTCGTCTCGACCGTGACCTGGACGAGGACAGGCAGGTCGTCCCCCGCCGCGGCGATCGCCCGCTTCGCGCCGATGACCGCGGCCTTGGCCTGGAGCAGGTCCTGCGCCGTCTCGACGAGGACGGCGTCGACGCCGCCCTCGACCATCCCGGCGACCTGCTCGGCGTACGCGTCACGCAGCGTCGCGAAGGCGACGTGCCCCAGGGACGGCAGCTTCGTGCCCGGGCCCGACCGAGCCGAGGACGAACCGCGGGTGGTCCGGCGTCGACCAGGCGTCCGCGGCCTCGCGGGCGATCCGCGGCGCCCGGCCCGGGCCAGCTCGCGGATCCGGTCCTCGATGCCGTACTCGCCGAGGTTGCCGAGGTTCGCGCCGAAGGTGTTCGTCTCGATCGCAGTCGACCCCGACGGCGAGGTAGGCGTCGTGGACGCCGCGGACGACGTCCGGCCGGGTCACGTTGAGGACCTCGTTGCAGCCCTCGTGGCCCTCGAAGTCGTCGAGGGAGGGGTCGGCGGCCTGCAGCATCGTCCCCATGGCGCCGTCGGCGACGACGACACGCTGGACGAGCCGGGCGACGCAGGAGGTCGGAGCGGCTGCTCATCAGGGGTCCAGTGTACGGGCCGCGCCCCGGCGTCGTCCGCTGGTTCCGCCGAGTGGCGGCTTTCTCCGCGACGGACACGGCGCCGTAGGGTGGCGGCGGACCGCCGGTCTTCGGCGGATCGCGGGCGGTGGTGGGCGGCGGCGCGCCAGGAGGAGGGGGCCGGTGAGCGAGCACCCGGAGGTCCCGGCCCTGCGGGACCCGGTCATGGTCGCCGCCTTCGAGGGCTGGAACGACGCCGGCGAGGCCGCGAGCGGTGCGGTGTCGCACCTGGAGCAGGTCTGGGACGCCCACCCGTTCGTCGAGCTCGACCCCGAGGACTACCACGACTTCCAGGTGAACCGACCGATGGTCCAGCCTCGACGAGGACGGCCGCCGGCACATCACCTGGCCGACGACGCGGATCTCATGGGCCCGTCCGCCCGGCGCGGCAGCGCGACGTCGTCCTCGTCCGCGGCATCGAGCCGTCGATGCGCTGGCGGGCCTTCGTCGCCGAGGTCTCGGTCACGGCCGGGCGCTCGGCGCGACGCATGCTCGTCACGCTCGGAGCCCTGCTCGCCGACGTCCCGCACACCCGGCCCATCCCGGTGACTCGACGACCAGCGAGGACGCCGGGCTCGTCGAGCGGCTCGCGCTCGAGCCGTCGAGCTACGAGGGCCCGACCGGGATCGTCGGTGTGCTCCACGACGCCGCGACCCGGGCGGGACTGCCCGGGCTGTCCCTGTGGGCCGCCGTGCCGCACTACGTCGGCGCAGACACCCGTCGCCGAAGGCGACCCTGGCCCTGCTGCGCCGGGTCGAGGAGCTGCTCGACGTGACCGTCCCGCTCGGCGAGCTGCCCGAGGACGCCCGCGCCTGGGAGCACGGCGTCGACGAGCTCGCCGAGGAGGACGGCGAGATCGGCGAGTACGTCCGCCAGCTCGAGGAGGCCAAGGACACCGCGGACCTGCCCGAGGCGAGCGGCGAGGCGATCGCCCGCGAGTTCGAGCGGTACCTGCGCCGCCGCGGCGACGACGGGCCGGTGGCCCCGGGCGGCGCCTGACCCCGGGGTGCCGGACGAGCTGCCCGCGCCGCCCTGGGCCTCCTACAGCCGGACGCCGAGGAGCGCCTCGGCGGCGAGCGGGACGAGGCCCTGGGCAGGGCCGCCGGCCCCGCCCGCCTGCGACGCGGCGGGCACGGCGTCGAGGACGGCGTCGGCCCACTCGTCGACCGCGGCGAGCGCGCCGGGTGCGTCGAGGTCGTCGGCGAGCCGTTCCCGGACGACCCCGACGGTCGCCTCGGCGGACGGGGTGACCCGGTGCGCGGCCTCGCCCGTCGGCCCGGCCGGCCCGGCTCCACCGCTCGAGCCGGGCGGCCGCCTCGGCGAGGCCGTCCGTCGTCCACTCCCAGTCGCTGCGGTAGTGGTGGGCGAGGATCGCGAGCCGGATCGCCGCGGGCTCGCACGCCGTCCGCCCGCAGCCGGGAGACGAAGACGAGGTTGCCCCGGGACTTGCTCATCTTGTCACCGTCGAGACCGACCATGCCCGCGTGCGCGTAGACCCGCGCGTACGGCCACGCCCCGGTGAGCACGTGCCCCTCGGCCGCACCCATCTCGTGGTGCGGGAAGACGAGGTCGACGCCGCCACCCTGGACGTCGAAGCTCATGCCGAGGTGCTCGAGCGCGATCGTCGTGCACTCGATGTGCCAGCCGGGCCGGCCGGCGCCGAGCGACGCGCCGTCCCACGACGGCTCGCCGGGCCGGGCGCGCGCGCCACAGCAGGCAGTCGAGCGGATGGCGCTTGCCGGGACGGTCCGGGTCGCCGCCGCGCTCGGCGAACATCTCGAGCATCCGCGCCTCGTCGAGATGGCTGACCGCGCCGAACCGGGGGTCGGCGTGCACTGCGAAGTAGACGTCACCGTCGGGATGCCCGTCCGACGCGCCGAGCGGCGGTAGGCGTGCCCCGCGGCAACGAGCCGCTCGACGGCGGCGACGACGAGCGGGATCGCCTCGACCGCGCCGATGTAGTCGTCCGGCGGGATGACGTCGAGCGCGTCCATGTCGGCGGCGAACAGGTCGGTCTGCTCGGAGGCGAGGACCTTCCAGTCGACACCGGTCGCCGACGCGCGCTCCAGCAGCGGGTCGTCGATGTCGGTGACGTTCTGCACGTACCGGACTTCGTGGCCGGCGTCCCGCCAGGCGCGGTTGAGCAGGTCGAACGCGACGTAGGTCGCGGCGTGCCCGAGGTGGGTCGCGTCGTAGGGGGTGATGCCGCAGACGTACATCCGGGCGACGCGGTCCTCGGCGCTCGGTACGACCACGCCGGTGGCGCTGTCGTACAGCCGGACCGGGAGCCCGCGTCCGGGCAGGGCGGGGACGTGGGGCGCGGGCCAGCGAGTCACGGTCGCGAGCGTAACCCGACGCCAACCTAGAACGCGGGCCAAGGGATCGGCGGGCGGCCGAACGTCGGCCGGGGGTAGCGACCGGCGGCGACGAGGCCCCGGGCCCGCTCGGCGGTCCGGTCGACCTCGTCCCTCCTGAGCAGGTCCGCGAGCGCCGTCCGGACGGGCCCGGCCCCCTCCAGGTCGCGGGCCAGGACGGCGACGAGCTCGCGGTCCCGGGCCGGGACCCGCTCGCCGGACCAGCCCCAGAGCACGGTCCGCAGCTTGTCGTCGAGGTTGAAGGTCAGCCCGTGGTCGACCCCGTAGACGCCGCCGGCGGCGTCCCGGACGACGTGCCCGCCCTTGCGGTCGGCGTTGTTGGCGACGATGTCGAACACGGCCATCCGGCGCAGCACCGGGTCGTCGGCGTGGGCGAGGACGACGGGGCGGCCGTCGATGCCCTCGGCGTCGAGGATGCGCCGCCAGCCCGGCGCCAGCTCGGACGGCGGGACGACGTCCACCAGACCGGCGCCGGGCTCGCCGGGGAGCGGGTCGCCGTCCGCGTCCACCTCGCCCTCGTCGACCCACCACTGGACGCTGCCGGGTCCGAACGGCCCGTCGCGCAGGACGGTGAGCGGCACGACGTCGAACCCCGCGCCGGACGACAGCAGGTAGGCGGCGACCTCCCGGCGGGCGAGCGTCCGGGACGGGAAGTCCCAGAGCGGCCGCTCCCCCGCGACCGGCTTGTAGACGCAACGCGCCGTCACGCCGCCGAGCGCCGCCGTCGCGAGCAGGGTCGCGTTGCTCGCGTCGACCAGCCGACCCCGTACCTCGAGCTCGCCGCGGGAGCAGGATCTCCACGCGCGCGTCCTCGTCGACGGCGTCGGGCGCCGTGTCAGGACCGGGCTCGGTCACGGGTCAGCGCCGGTATCCGTTCGCCCGCGGGCAGATGTGCCCCTCGGGGTCGAGCGGACCTGCGCAGAACGGGCAGGGCGGACGGCCGGCCGCGACGACCGCGAGCGCCCGCTTCGCGAACGCCCGCGCCATCGTCCCCGTGAGCCGGACCCGGAGCACCGACCCGGACGCCACCTCGGCGTCGTCCGGGAGCAGTCCCGACGGCTCGGCGTCCTCGGCGTCCTCGGCGTCCTCGGCGTCCTCCTCGAGCTCAGGGGTGGAGCCCTCGGAGAAGGCCTCGATGACGACGCGCTCGGTGTCGCCGTCCCAGGCCAGGCTCATCGTGCCGACCCGGAACTCCTGCTCGATCGGGGTGTCGAGCGGGGCGGTGTCCTCGGCGTCCGAGGACGCGATCGCCGGCACCGGTGCACTGCCGCCGGAGCGTCGCAGCACCTCGTCGAGCAGCTCGTCGACACGCTCGGCGAGCACGCTGACCTGCGTCTTCTCCAGGGCGACACTCGTGATCCGGGTGCCGGCCGCGGGCCTGGAGGAAGAAGGTGCGCTGGCCGGGCTGGCCGACCGTGCCCGCGACGAAGCGGTCGGGCGGGTCGTAGTCGAACACCTGGCGGGACATGTCCCAAAACCCTAGTCGTTACCCGCGCCGCCACCGACGACGGCGTCGGACGCGGCCGCGAGGTCACGGCCGGCGGACCCGCGGGGGGCCCGGCGGGTGGTCCGGCGGCGTCTGGGCGGCGGGGGACGCAGCCCGGACAGGTCGCCGCCGATGTCGTTGACCCGGACGGCGAACGGCCGCACGGGGGTGTACCGGACGACGGACACCGAGCACGGGTCGACGACGATGCGCTGGAAGGCGTCCAGGTGCATGCCGAGGGCGTCCGCGAGAACGGCCTTGATGACGTCGCCGTGCGACACGGCGACCCACACCGCGCCGTCCCCGTGCTCGGCCGCGACCCGCGCATCATGGTCCCGGACGGCCTCGACCGCGCGGTTCTGCATCGTGAGCATCGACTCACCCTCCGTCCCGGGGAACGTCACCGCCGACGGGTGCGCCTGGACGACCCGCCACAGCGGCTCCTTCGCCAGGGTCTTGAGCTCGCGGCCGGTCCAGTCGCCGTAGCGGCACTCCCCGATGCGGTCCTCGACGACGGGCTCGGGGCGGGTCGCGCCGTCCGGGCCGGCGACGGCGACGAGCGCGGACGCCGTCTCGACGCACCGCTGGAGCGGGCTCGTGACGACGGACGCGACCGGCAGCACCGCCATCCGCTCCGCGAGCGCCTTCGCCTGGCCGCGGCCGGTGTCGTCGAGGCCGACACCAGGCGTCCAGCCGGCGAGCACCCCGCTCGCGTTCGCGGTCGTGCGGCCGTGTCGGACGAGCAGGACGGTGGGCACGGACGGGACTCTAGGTCAGGTGGCGCTGATGACGCCTGCCGAGAGCAGCCCGATGAGGATGACCCCCAGCGCGACCCGGTAGCCGACGAAGACGGTGATCGGGTGCTTGGCGACGAAGCGCAGCAGCCACGCGATCGCCGCGTACGCCACGACGAAGGACACGAGCGTGCCGAGGGCGACCTGGCCCCAGCCGACCACGGAGGTGTTGACGTCCTTGAGCTCGTAGAGCCCGGCCGCGGTGAGCGCGGGAACGGCGAGGAAGAACGACAGCCGGGTGGCTGCGACCCGGTTGACGTCGAGGAGCAGCCCGGCGGAGATCGTCGCACCGGAACGGGAGATGCCTGGGATGAGCGCGAGGCACTGGGCGAGACCGATCGTGAGGACCTGGCGCAGCGTCAGGTCGTCCTCGTCGTACTTCTGTCGGCTGCGGGCCTCAGCGACGTACATCACGCCGCTCCAGAGGATCAGGGCCGCGGCGACGACCCACAGGCTGCGCAGCGGGCCGGTGATGAGGTCCTTCGCTGCGAAGCCGACGATCGCGATCGGGATCGAGCCGGCGACGACGTACCAGGCGAACCGGAAGTCGTGCTTCTTGCGGGGGTCGGACGAGCGCCAGCCCGTGAGCCCGCACGCGACGAGGTTGGCGAAGTCCCGCCGGAAGTACAGGAACGTCGCGACGATCGCGCCGATCTGGATGATCGCGGTGTACGCCGTCACGGTCGGGTCGTCGATCGGCAGCCCGAGCGCCTTGCTCGCGATCGTCAGGTGGCCGGTGCTCGACACCGGCAGGAACTCCGTGAGTCCTTCGACGACGCCGAGGACGGCGGCGTCGAGGTAGGTCAGCGTGCTCACTCAGCGAGCCCAGCAGCCTCGAGCGCCTCGGCGACGGAACGGAGCATGGACACGCGGTCCTCCAGGATCAGTGCTGCGGGCGTGACGGTGAGCGTCGTGACGCCGGCCTCGTCGAACGCGACCATCCGGTCGCGAACGCGTTCGACCGGACCGAGCAGGCTCGTGGCGTCGATGAACTCCTCCGGGACGGCGGCGGAGGCGTCCCGGTGCTGCTTGGACAGGTAGAGGTCCTGGATGCGCTCGGCCTCCTGCTCGTAGCCCATCCGGCGCATCAGGGCGTTGTAGAAGTTCCTGTCCCGGCTGCCCATGCCGCCCACGTAGAGCGCCGCATAGCCGCGCAGCCGGTCCGCGGCCGCGGACACGTTGTCCGTGATCGCGACGGGCACGGTGGGGACGACGTCGAACCCGGCGAGCGGGTCGTCGTCGGTTCCCTTGCCGGCGGCGCGGCGGCCGGCGCGCAGCGGCTCCATCGAGATCTCGGCGTGCTCCGGGGAGAAGAAGATCGCCAGCCAGCCGTCGGCGATCTCGCCGGTGAGCTGAAGGTTCTTCGGGCCGACGGCGGCGAGGTAGACCGGGATCTCCTCGCGGACGGGGTGCACGGTGAGCTTGATGGCCTTGCCCGGCCCGTCGGGCAGCGGGAGCGTGTAGTGCTTGCCCTCGTAGCGAACGGTCTCGCGGCGCAGGGCCATCCGGACGATGTCGACATACTCGCGCGTGCGCCCGAGCGGGGCGTCGAACCGGACGCCGTGCCAGCCCTCGGAGACCTGGGGTCCGCTGACCCCGAGTCCGAGCCGGAACCGGCCGCCGGAGAGGGTGTCGAGGGTCGCGGCGGTCATCGCGGTCATCGCGGGCGTGCGCGCAGGGATCTGCATGACGGCGGAGCCGACGTCGATCCGCTCGGTCTGTGCGGCCACCCAGGCGAGAATCGTCGGGGCGTCCGAGCCGTACGCCTCGGCGACCCAGGCGACGGAGTAGCCGAGCCGGTCGGCCTCCCGGGCGAGCGAGAGGTTGTCGGCGTCGTTGCCGGCCCCCCAGTAGCCGAGGTTCAGTCCCAGACGCATGCCCGTGACCCTACCGGCGGGTGCGTCGGCGCCGGGCGGGTCCCGGCGAACGCGGAGGGCACGTGCAGGTCCGGTTGACCGGCCGTTGACCTCGCGCGACATCCCCGACCGCGGTCAGGGCGTGCTCTACGTTGGCCACCGTGGAGCAGCGAGCGGTCGGGCGCAGCGGCCTGCTGGTCAGCCGGCTCGGGCTCGGGACGCTGACCTGGGGGCGCGACACCGACGAGCACGAGGCGGCCGACCAGCTCCGCGAGTTCGTCGACGCCGGCGGGACCCTCGTGGACACCGCGGCGTCGTACGGCGACGGGGCGTCGGAGGCCGTCCTCGGGGCGCTGCTCGGCACCCTGGTGCCGCGCGCGGACGTCGTCGTGTGCACCAAGGCCGGCGTCGTCCGGCGGGACGGCGTCCAGGAGGTCGACACGTCCCGTCGCGCCATGCTCGCCGGCCTCGACGCGTCGCTGCGCCGGCTGCGGACCGACCACGTCGACCTGTGGCTCGCGCAGGCCTGGCACGAGGACCTGCCGCTCGGGGAGACCCTCTCGGCGCTGGAGCACGCCGTCCGGACCGGCCGGGCGCGGTACGTCGGGTTCGCCAACTACTGCGGGTGGCAGACGGCCCGGGCCGCAACGCTGCTCGAGGTCGTCACGGGTGGGCCGGGCGGCGGCGGCCCGGCGGTCGCGACCCAGGTCGAGTTCTCCCTCGTCCAGCGCGGCGCCGAGCGGGAGGTGCTCCCGGCGGCGGCTGCCCTCGGGCTCGGTGTCCTCGCGTGGTCGCCGCTCGGCCGCGGCGTCCTCACCGGCAAGTACCGCAACGGCACCCCCGCGGACTCGCGGGCGGCGTCGCCGCACCTCTCGGGGTTCGTCGGGGCGTACCTCGACGCCGGGTCGCGCCGGGTCGTCGACGCCGTCGTGACGGCCGCGGACGGTCTCGGGTGCTCGCCGGTGGAGGTGGCGCTGGCGTGGGTGCGCGACACCGACGGGGTGGCGTCGGCGCTCGTCGGGGCCCGGACGGCGGCACAGCTGCGGGCCTCGCTCGCCAGCGAGGCCGTCGAGCTGCCGCCGGAGATCGGGCTGGCGCTCGCAGAGGTCTCGGCGCCGAGGCTCGGGTACCCCGAGCGGTTCTGACGCGCGAGCCGGTCAGCCCCGCCGACCGTCGCCCGGGGTGACGGACGCGTCGACCCCGGCGAGGTCGACCTCGCCGGGCCCGTCGCCCGTGTCGTCGTCCTCGTCGCCCATGTCGTCGTCCTCGTCGAGGTCTTCGGCGAGGTCGTCGAGATCGTCGTCGTCCTCGTCGTCGAGGTCGTCCTCGTCCAGCTCGTCCTCGTCCAGGTCGTCCTCGTCCTCGTCCTCGGCCTCGTCGTAGAGGACGAACGGCGTGACCTCGTCGTACGCGGTGTACAGGGCGTCGTCGTATGTCTCGAAGGCGTCCGCGAGGGTCTGGTAGGCGGCGACGACGGCCGGGTCCGCCTCGCCATGCCGCCGGCCGGCCGCCACGAGATGGGCCTCGAGCGCCGCGACGAGGCGGTCCAGCGCGGCACGAGGGTCGGTCGTCATGGCACGACCGTATCGGTTCGTGGTCACATTGGAGTGATGAGCGACCTCGTGCCGGTCCCGGTGTCCCCGCCACCGGGCATGGCCCCGGGAAACGGGGACTACGAGTACCGGCTCCTGACCGTGCCGCGGGGCGTGTCCCGGGCGGAGGCGCGACGGCTCGTCGCCGAGCACGCGGAGTACGGGCACTGGGAGCTCGCCCGGGTCCGGCTCTACATGGGCGGTGCCAGACGGATCTGGCTGCGCCGCAAGATCATCCGAGTGGTGCGGTCCGCCTGACTGTGATCGTTCCCCCGACCCCCGGGGGCGGCGTGTCGGGGCGCGGGCTGTCGGTTCCCCGGGTCGAGCGCGCGGACGGCCCGGAGCACGGTTGCGGGACCGGCCGCGCACCATCCCCGCGGTCGACCAGCTGCTCCGCAGGGGGCTCGACCTCGGCCCGGTCACCGTGCTCGTCGGCGGGAACGTGGCTGGCACGTCGACGATGGTTAAGGCCGTCGCCGCCGCGCACGGGGTTGAACCCTCGAGGGCGGCTCGGCGGCTCGGCGCACGTGCGGCACGTGACCCGGACGGCGACCCATGCTGCACCGCGGACCTGCGCAACTCCCCCGCCTCTACGCGCTCGATGAGCCGGAGTCTGCGTTGTCGTTCACCGGCTGCTTCGGCCTCGTCGGCCTCGTCTCCGAGCTCGCCGTGACCGCAGGTGCGCAGGTGCTCGTCGCGACCCACTCCCCCGTCGTTGCCGCCGTCGCCGGCGCCCGCATCGTCCAGCTCGACGGCACCGGCCACCGCGACCTCCCGTAGAGACGACCTCGACCTCGTGACCCGCGCACCGGGACGCCCGCCCGGGTCTCGGTGGTCACCGGCTGCGTCGTCGCCGTCACCCCGGCACTCGTCCCGCTCGGTGAGCCCGCGGAGCTGGTGACCATCGTCGTCCACGGCGCGCGGCGGTCCCCGCTCGCGACGGAGCCGGAGGGGTTCGGCCACCGCGTCCTCGACGACCGGGGCCGCGATCGCGGCGACGTTCCGGTCGACGAGCGGGACGCCGGTCTTATGGTCGAGCGCCGGACCGGTCGCGGCCGACGGGGTCCCGACGACGACCGGTACGGCGCGGCCGGCGTCCCGTCAGGAGCGCTCGACGACCGGCGGACGGCCGGGCGGCGGGTCGTACGGTTCGGGCCACCAGTCGACGAGCGAGACGAGCCGACCGAAGTCGTCGAACCGGAGGAACGCAAGGTTGGCCAGCTCCTCGTCGTCCTGCAGCGCACGCACGACGATCGCGGCCTCGCCGGTCGCCGGGTCGACGACGACGCGGTCGACGGCGAGGTGCCAGTCCCCGGGGAACTCCGCGCAGAACCGGAGCCACGCGTCGGCGCCTCGGACCCGCTCGCGGGTCTGCGGCACGTCGTAGAGCAGGTCGTCGGCGAGCAGCGGGCGCAGGTCGTCCCACGCCCGGGCCTCGAGGAGGCCGTAGACCCGGTGCACGAGGTCGGCGTCGACGCGCGGCTCGCTCACGACGTCGCCGCGCTCACGACGTCTCGACGAGTCGCCGCAGCACCCGGACGCCGAACTGCAGCGACTCGGTCGGGACGCGCTCGTCGACGCCGTGGAACATCCCGGCGAAGTCCAGCTCCGGCCGGCAGCCGCAGCGGCGCGAAGCCGTAGCCGATGATCCCGAGATCGCTGAACGACTTGTTGTCCGTCCCGCCGGACAGGCAGTAGGGCAGGACGGCGCAGCCGGGGTCCTCGGCTTCGAGCGCGGCGACCATCGCGTCGACGAGCGGCCCGGAGAACGGGGTCTCGAGCGACGACCGCCGCGGTGCACGTCTCGACGTCGACCCCTTCGCCCGCGAGCTCGCGGACCGTGGCCAGGAGGTCGTCCTCCCGGCCGGGCAGGAACCGGCAGTCGACGAGGGCCGTCGCCGAGCCCGGGATGACGTTGTGCTTGTAGCCGCCGCGTCGAGCAGGGTCGGGTTCGTGGTGTTCCGCAGCGTGGCGCCGACGAAGCGCGCCGTCGTGCCGAGGGCGCGCACCAGGGCGTCCGGGTCGTCCGGCGGCAGCGGGACGCCGGCGATCTCCTCGACGCCCCGCGAGGAAGGCCCGAACGGTCGGTGTCACGTCGAGCGGCCACCGGTGGGCGCCGACCCGGGCGACCGCCGCGCAGAGCCGGGTCACGGCGTTGTCCGTGTTGATCTGCGAGCCGTGACCGGCCCGGCCGTGCGCGACGAGCCGCAGCCAGTGCAGGCCCTTCTCGGCGGTCTGGAGCAGGTAGGCGCGTCGGCCGGCGAGCGTCACGGAGAAGCCGCCGACCTCGCTCGATCGGCCTCGGTGACGCCCTCGAGGAGGTCCGGGCCGGTGGTCGACGAGCGTAGCGGGCGCCGTAGGCGCCGCCGGCCTCCTCGTCGGCGAGGAAGGCGACGACGAGGTCGCGCGGCGGCCGACGCCCGGAGCGGACGAGCTCGCGCACCGTCGCGAGGATCATCGCGTCCATGTCCTTCATGTCGACCGCGCCGCGTCCCCAGAGCAGCCGTCGGCGACCTCGCCGGCGAACGGGTCGACCTGCCAGTCCGCGGCCTGCGCCGGGACGACGTCGAGGTGGCCGTGGAGCGAGGAGCGCGGGCCGGTCGGGGTCCTGCCCCGTCGATCCGGGTGACGACGCTGGCGCGGCCCGGCGCGGACTCGACGATCTCGGTCGTCCAGCCCGACCTCGGCGAGCAGCGCCGCGACGTACTCGGCGGCCGTGCGCTCCCCGGGCCCGGAGCCGTCACCGTAGTTCGACGTGTCGATCCGGATCAGGTCGCGGCAGATGCCGACGACCTCGTCCTCCGCCGCCGGGACGACCCCGTGCCCGGGGCCGGCGCTCGTCGTCGGCTCGGTCACTGCGACCTCCTGCGTCGGTCTCCGGCGGTCGGCCTCCCGGGCCGGCCGCTACGCTACCCGCCGCGGGCCTCGGAGCCCTGACGGGACGCATCGGGGACGCCGCGGGCAGCCCGTCGGAGCGCCGCAAACCCCCGTGCGGTCTCCCTTCCGGGGCGTGCTAACCTCGTCTGCGCCGCGGCCCCCTCGGGGGTCGGGGACCACTCGTCCGGGTGGCGGAATTGGCAGACGCGCTAGCTTGAGGTGCTAGTGCCCTAACGGGCATGGGGGTTCAAGTCCCCCCTCGGACACCGGTTCTGGTGGGATCCCACCAAACGCGTGAGGTTTCACCAGGCTGCAGTGCATTCGCTACACATCCCGCTGAACCCTGTCGTGCGACTGTTGCGGCGCCACACCCCGCCCCTGGCACGGGCGCCGCGCACGGTCTTGCCGTCGACGGCGATCAGCCGACGGCCGGCGACGAGGCGGGTGACCGTCCACATCCACGCCCCGATCACCGCGTCCAACACCTCCGGATCCAGGCGGGCGAACACCCGCCGGAACACCGACTCGGTCGGCATCCGCCGCCGCTGGTCCAGTCCCAACGCCACCGCCACCGACGCCTCCTGGTCGGCCAGCCACTGCGCGATCGCCGCGAACGAGCCCGCTCCTGCGAGGGTGGCCGCGATCCCCGCCGCCACCAGACCGATCAGCGGGTAGCGCCGACCCCGCCGACCCCGGGGGTCGACCAACCGGGTCAGCACCGACACCAGGGGCTGTGTCGTGACGGCGAACGAAGCAGGGGTAGGCGAGGATGGCATCGGCGGGTGTGGCCTCTCGGCGAGACGGAAGCGTCAGAACTCCCATTAAAGCCACACAGGCCACACCCGTCCCAGCCGCCACGCCGCTCACACACCACGACAAACCCGCTGGTCAACGCATGATCACCCGAACTTGCCGCCACCCTGACCCAGGAGGTAGGCGTGTCGAATCACTCAGGGTTCCTGCCATCACAGCATGCCTTCGCATTCACGAACAGCTGGCCATCGGAGCCTGCCGTGGTCCTGAAAACGCCATTTGGCAACATCAACATCGGTAACGCCGGCGGCGGCCTATGCGGGGGCATGGTCTTCGCCGCCCTCGATTACTGGCACAAGGACGGTCTTCCCCCGACCGAGCGACCGGCCCAGGGCACGCCCTTGTACAAGCACCTCGTGCGCAGGCTGGTCGACTCCTGGCACGTGCCTGCTGGCGTCGCCCAGTACTACCAGTGGATGGGCTTGCCGGATGCGGACAGCGGCTTCGATGTCATGGGCAGGCGCGTCATCACGCAGCGAGGCCTGGCCTGGCGCACGATCAAGGTGCAGTGGAACCAGATCAAGGTAGATCTCGACCATGGCATCCCCGTCGCACTGGGCATCGTGACCGTGGCCTCGGCGAAGCCGAGCGATCTTGGTCACAACCACCAGGTTCTCTCTTACGGATACGACGTCGCAGGCCCCGAGGTCACAGTCCGTGTCTACGACCCCAACTGCGGCCAACGAGACGACGTCGCCATCACGTTCGACGCCGGCGCCCCGGATCGCCACACGCTCTTCTCCCACACCCTGTGCATCGGCGGACCCGTCCGCGGCTTCTTCCGGACTGCCTACAGCCCGGCGTCACCGCCGGCAGATTGACCCGGTACATCACCTCACCTTGTACGTGCCAGAAACTCGGTGCACAGGCGTTGAGCTAGCGCGCCCGGCTACCGGGTGAGCTCACGGTTCAGGCCGGGTGGAGGCGCGGAAGATCCTGGAGCCGCCAGACCGCGAGTTGGCTCGGGTCCACGGCGCCGCCATCGGGCACCATCTTTACCGGCTCAGGGAATGCGAAGGGCGCAAGGCGGAGGTTGAGCGGTCTCCAACGTTGACCGGTGAACTGGGCGCTCGGCGCGGGGAAGGTCACGGGCGGCGTCGGTGCCTCGATCGAGCGCGAGGTCCCGCTGGTCGTCATCGACGTAGCCCTGCTCGTGCAGCCAATGGGCGAGCTTCTTGGTCACGGTGCCGGCGGCCCGCAACAGTTCCTGCCCAGCTATCACCTTGCGGATCATGAAGTACCCGAGGAACTCGTCGACGTGGCCCAGGATGTGCTCCGGCCCGAACAGGTGACAGAACGCCTCCATGTCCCCGGCATGGAACGCCTGCTCCCATCGCTGGTGGTCGGCGGACTCCTGAGTGTTGGGACCGTAGCCGTTCAATGAGTCGCGCAGCAGGTCGAACGACGTCCTCATAGTTACGCATCGTGCGAGCGGACAGCCGCATGCGCTGGTCGCTGAGGAAGGCATCGAGGACTTCGTCGATGATTGCCGTCGCCGCCATGTCACCCATTCTGGCACCACACCAGGGGCGGCACGCGCCGTGACGATCTTGTGTCCAGGTCCAGATCCTGAGGGGCAGGCCGGCGAGGCGTCAGCGAGGGGCGTCAGCAGTGACCAGCCCCAGAGGCCGGCCCACGGCTGGCGGGGGGTGCCGCCAGCTACCTTGTCGTCATCGGCAGAACCTTCTCGCCAGCGGCCAGGCCAGGAGCTGTGCCGGATCGTGGCACCTTTGGTCTATCTCGATGGCCGTTGCTGCCTGGATGTCACCGACGAATGGCTCCCCGTCACCAGCCCGGACTGCTTGACGAAGCTCAACCGCTGGGCGCAGGCACCGAAGCTCGATACCTGCCGTGTATCAGCGGCGCGCCGCCCTCAGCCACCGGCCGGAGCGCGCGTCCCGCCGGTCCCGGGGTGGCGCTGTCCACAGGGTACTTCGCAGCACCGCCGTAACGGATACGGTGGCGGCGATGGCCAGCACCGTCCGCACCCTGCCAGCCGCCTTCGCCGAGGCGCCGAACCCGTCCACCGAGGCGCCGAACCCGTCCGCCGAGGCGCCGAACCCGTCCGCCGAGGCGCCGAACCCGTTCTCGAGGCTGGCTGCCAGGCTCGACCTGGACGCCCGCCTCGACCCGGCCGTGTCGTCACTGGTGGCTCAGGCCCTGAAGGTGTGGAGCCGGCCGGGCTTCGACACCCTGGTGGCGCTCGACCGCGTGAACATCGAGCCGTTCGAGCACCAACTGGCGACCGTCCGCACCGTTCTGCGGCGGATGCGCAGCCGGGCGATCCTGGCCGACGAGGTGGGGCTGGGCAAGACCATCGAGGCGGCTCTCGTGCTGTCCGAACTCCGGGCCCGGGGGCTGGCCAGACACGCGCTCGTGGTCGCCCCGGCCGGGCTGGTCGGTCAGTGGCAGGAGGAGCTGGACCGCAAGTTCGGCCTCCCGTCGGCCGTCGTCACCGGGACGTCAGGTGTGCCGCTCGCCGAGCCGGCCGGGGGCCGCCCGGACAGCGGCGAGCACCCCGTCCGGCTGGCCTCCCTCGCGGCGGCGCGCCGCGACCCGCTGCGGTCGCACCTGGTCGCCCAGGACTGGGACGTCGTGATCATCGACGAGGCGCACCGTGTGCGCAACCCCCGCAGCGCGTCCGGACGGCTCGCGCGCGACCTGCGTGCCCGGCACCTGCTGCTGCTCACCGCCACCCCCGTGGAGAACCGCCTGGACGACCTGTTCCAGCTCGTCAGCCTGGTCGCGCCCGGGCTGCTCGGCACCGCGGCGGAGTTCCGGCGCCGCCACGGCGGCACCGCCGCCGGGAACGCGAGCGGCGATGGCGGCGTCCCACCGGTCACCGGGGTGCGCGACGTGGAGCGGCTGCAGGCCAGGACCCGGGAGGTGATGGTCCGGCACCGCCGCAGCGAGGTCGCCCTGATCCTTCCGCAGCGGCTGGCCGAGACGGTCCGGGTGCACCTGTCCGGACCGGAGGTACAGGTGTACGCGGACGTCGCCGCACGCCTACGCGCGCACGGCCGCGGCGCCTCGCCGTCCCGGCTGATGAGCCTGCGGTCGCTGGCGCGGGCAGCCGGGTCGAGCCCGGCCGCGCTGGCCCCTGCCCTCACCCGGGCGGGGTGGGACGATCTGGCGGCACGGGCCGCAGCCATCACCCGCTCACGCAAGGAAGAGGTGCTCTTGGAGCGGGTCCGGGGCCACCTAGGCCGGGGCGAGAAGGTCATCGTCTTCACCGCGTTCACCGCGACGTTGGAGCATCTCGCGACGAGCCTGGAGGCGGCCGGCATCGAAGTCTGCCGCTATCACGGCCGGCTCAGCCGCACCGGCAAGGACGACGCGGTGCGGCGATTCGCCGGCGATGTCCCGGTCCTCGTCTCCAGCGAGGCCGCCGGAGAGGGGCGCAACCTGCAGTTCTGCCATGCCATGGTGAACATGGACCTGCCGTGGAACCCCATGCAGATCGAGCAGCGCATCGGGCGGCTGCACCGGATCGGCCAGCGCGACGATGTGGTCATCACCAATGTGCTGGGCGCCGGTACCATCGAGGAACGTATGCTCGTCGTCCTCGAATCGAAGATCAACCTGTTCGAGCTCGTGGTTGGCGAACTCGACATGATCCTCGGCCGGGTCGAGGAGGACTTCGACTTCGAGGCCGGGATCTTCGGTGCCTACGTCGACTCCGACGACGACCGGCAGTTCGACCTGCGGCTCGCCGAGATCGGCGACGACCTGGCCCGGGCCCGCACCCAGTACCTGGACGTCCGGGAGTCGATCGATGTCCTCGTCGGTAGCCAGGACGACGAGGACGCCACGTGACCAGCAGCGACGTCGGGTTGCGGTTCTTCCTCTCCTACGTCGAGCACGAGGGCGGCCTCGTGGACGCCGACGCCGAGGGGGCGGTCGTCGTCCTGACCGAGCCGTTGTGCGCCCGGCTCGCCCTCCCCGAGACCCTCAGCGTCACCGACGACCCGGAGACGGCCCGCGAGGACGGCGCGCTGCTGCTCGCTCCCGGAAGTCCCGTGCTCGCGCTGTCGGCCGAGGCCGTGCTGGGCCACGCCGACGTCGGGTGCGGCACGCTGGAGTGGCCCGCTGACCTGCTCCCGCCCGGCGACGTCCTGCTCCACCACGCCCGGGGCGCCTTCCCGGTGGACCATGGCCGCATCGATCCCGCCGGGCCTGCGGCCAGGGCACACCTGCCCGTACTGCGGGCAGGTGTGATGATTCGTTACGTCGTCGCGGGCGACGAGGCCTTCCAGGAGCAGGCCGAGTGCTGGCTGGACGCCACGTCGTGCCGCGAACTACCCGCTGCCGTGCGTGCCGCCCTCGAGGCCTGCCCACCGGCCGCGACACAGGGCGACGGCCGGCAGAGCACACCCGTCCTCCCCCACGATCTCAGGCGTGCCACGGACGCCGTCCGCGACCGCCTGCGGGCCCGGGCCACCGACCGGCTGACGACCCTCGACGACGAGGGGAACCATGCCCGGACCAGCGAGATCACCCGCACCGAGGCCTACTACCGGGACGTGTTGTCCGGCATCGAGCGCCGCCGGGCGAGCGCGGCCCCGGACCGCGTCGCCGCCCTGGACGCCCGGGCCGAGGCGACCCGGGCCGAGCGTGGGCGCCGGCTTGCGGAGATCCGGGAGAAGCACCAGGCCCGCTTCGAGTTGACGCCGTACCGGCTCCACCTGCTGCTCGTCCCGGCCGTGCTCCTGCCGGTCGACGTGATGCGCGGGTCGCGCCGCTACCCACAGCGCCTGGTGTGGATCTGGCCGGCCCGGCGCTTCCAGGACCTGCCCTGCCCCTCCTGCGGCAGCGACGAGCCCCTCGTCGCCGGCAAGGCCGGGCTCGGGTGCGCTCGCTGCCTGGCCAGACCGGACCCGGCCCCCGCCCCGGTCAGGCCACCCACGCCCACCAAGACACCAGCCACCGTCAAGACACCAGCCACCGTCAAGACACCCCCGCCCGTCAAGGCGCCTTCCCCCGTCAAGAAACCCGCCGCCAGGTCCCTGACGTCGGCCCAGGTCCGCGGCATCGGAGAGCGGCTCGTGACCGGCTTCTGGCGGTCCGTCGCCGACGGCGACCGCCAGCTGGGCAGGCGAGTGCTGCCGGACTCACCCGCCGCCACGGCCCTGCGCCTGTTCGGTGCCGGTGGCCTCGCCGCGGCCATCGGGATCCCGATGGCCGCGCAGCTCATTGAGGTCTCGGGGGGCGCCCGCCCGCCCGGGGCCGAGCAGCGGCACGTCAGCGAGGGCAGGCTGACCACCCGTGACCGGACGACCTACCCGTTCGCCCTGGTCTGGCGGCTGCACGGCAACCAGGCCATCGTCGACGAGATCCTCCCGCACGCCGCGTTCGATCCGGACATCCTGCCGTACGGCGTCCACCTGCCCCCGGGGTCCCTGCGCCATCAGCGGCTGCCCGGCAGGCCGGCCGTCCTCGACCCGGTCGCTGCCCGGCTCACCGACGTCGTCCTGCCGGTCGAGGGCCTGCCCCTGCTGCTGCGCTGCCTCACCGCGTGGTGGCGGATCACCGAAGGCACCGGTCCCACCGGCTCGACCGCCAGTTCGGCTGCGGGGGCGCAGGACCCGGCGACCCACGCCGCGGCGATCCTGCGGATGATCTCCTACCGGAGCGCCGAACGGGTCACGACTGCACGCAGCGCCCAGCGCTTCGAGGTCACCGTGGACAAGACCAAGGCGGTCGAGGCTCAGCTCAAGCCCCGGCTCCGGCTCGGCCCAGGGGTCGTCTGGTGAACCGCCCGTCCCGGCGGCGACGTCGCCGACCGTGCCCCGTCGCTGCGCACTCGTCACCCTTCGCTGAACCCTCTTCAGACACCGGCCGCACCTTTCGCTGGGCCGCGCCCTCGACCACGGTGAGGATGTGGGCAACCTCGGCCCAGGCGGCGGGCGTAGTCTGCGGATGATGCTGTTCGAGGACGATCACGATTCGGCGGTTCAAGAGCTCGCCGCGGCGCGAGATGCCGAGGGGTTGTGCAGGCTCCTGGTTCAGTCACGGTGGGGATGGGGCTCGAGTTCTCGCCACCACGAGGCCGACCGGTCTGCTCCGCAACCTGCCCAGCGACCACGACCTGCCCCGCGCGCTCGTTGCGCTCCTGCTGTGCACCTGCGGGCGGTGGGACCGGATCACCGCCAAGGTGATTGCCGGCATCGAGGAGTCCGGCGTGCTGACCGGCCCCGAGCTTGACGAGCTGGCCGAGTCGCTGATCAGTGACAAGGTCACGGTTGTGTTTCCCCTGGTCTGGATCTCCGAGCGTTGGGTGGAGTACGACTCTGCCGGTGGCCCGGCCCGGACAGTGACGGTCAGCGACGCCGAGACGGTGCAGCAGGAACGCCGTGTGGAGCCTCCGCTGCGCCGATGGGGCGCTGGCAGGTTGCTGCGCAAAGATCCGGCCCGGCTCGCGGACCTGCTCGCGCGAGCCGGCGGCCTGCCACCACGGCACCGGGACGCGCTGCTGCACGGCCTGCTCGATGCCGCCGACGGCCTGGACAGCGACCAGCGCCGGCTGCTGGTCCGCCGGGCCCTCAGCAGCGGTATCGCCCGCGTCCGGCGAGCGGCCTTGGATCAGCTGTGCCAGCTCGACGGCCTCGCAGGGGCGCAGCGCCGTGCCCGCTCGGACCCAGACCGGACCGTGCGTGCCTGGCGACCGCCGCAGACCTCCACGCCGGCCCAGCCACAACTGGACCTGCCCGACTGACCGAACGCCCGACGGGGACGGGCGTGATTTGGCACGACCGGCCTCAGCACCCTGGCAGAGATCGCAGTTCCCTCGCACCGGCGCGGTGATGCTCCCGGTGCAGGGACGATCACCGGAAACCGTTATGGTGACGAGACGAGCCGCTGCGAAGCCCGAATGTGTGGGACGGAGGGAGGGCGTGTCCGAGGGCGAAGGCGTGGCCGCGCCCCGTGGGACGCGGTACCAGGATCAGCGCCGCTACGTAGTGGCGGTGCGCCGGAGGACTTGGATGGCCCCACCCGTGGCGTGGTCCGGCTGGACCGGTCACTGGACTGGTCGGACGACCCCAGCGACGACCTGGACGACGAGGCAGACCTGGCCCTGATGTATCAGGCCGTCCTGCGCGAGGCCGCTTCGACGGCGGCGTTGAACCGATGGCTGGACGCACGCACCCTGAGGCGCCTCTGGCCCACCCTGTGGCTCCCGCCGGCACTGCGCTCGGCGTGGCGTCCCGCTTCCCAGATCTCGAGCCGCCCCGGGCGCTGGCGGGGTAGTGGACCCCACCCACCGTCGTCTGGCCAGGTCGGTCTGCAAGCAGCCGCACGGTTCGGTCTCGCTCTCGCCGGTGGCTGCGCCGTCCAGGAACACGGCCGCATCCACCGGCCCAGCGAGGACGTCGACCTGTTCACCGGCTGGGACCATCGCGCGGACTTCGCCGACGCCGTCACCGTCGTCAGCGCGTACGAGGGCAGCAGCTACCAGGTGGAGGTGGCCGAGGTCTTCGCGATGCTGGAGCGCTACCCCGACCGGCGACTGGCCGCCTACGGGGCACGACCCGAGCACATCCAGGCGCTCCGAGCCCGGTTTGCCGACTGGCGCGCTGCGCTGCTCCGTCCCTGAGCGCCCTGGCGACCCCGGGAATGGCGGCCGACCGAGCTGCGCAAGCGCGCCAACTCAAGATCGCCTGAGGGTCAGGCAGATCGGGTGTTCCGGGGAGTCTCTGCGGGGTGCCGCTAGGGCGGCTCGATGCCTTCAGGTATGTCCGAGAGCAGCCCATCGCCTGCCCCCGGCGGCATGGGTGGCCTCGGTGTGGAGGCAGCCGCGGCTCTTGCGCGGCGGTGTGGCCTGATGGTGTCGGCACGGTCGCTGGCGTCATGGACGGGCCCACAGGATCGCCGGGTCACCCCGTCGGGCGCCCTGAGCCCGGCGGAGGTTCCCGCTGCCGCCGAGGTGCTGGGGTCTTCCGGTGAAGACCCCGGTACGCCGGGCGGCGGACGTGCCGCAGGTGCATCGAGGCTGGCTGATGGCTCTCGGCGCGGGAATGGTGCACGTCGCCTCCGGCCGCGCCCTACCCGCCGGCGACCCCGCCCCCGCCGGTGATCTCGCCCAGGCCGGTGATCTCGCCCAGGCCGGTGACGGCAGCGTCAGCGGCCTGGTGACGTCGGCGTAGACGACGCGGACGAGCGGATGCTGGTCGGTTGGCTGGCCGGTGTGCTGCTGATCTGCACGGACGCGTCGGGTCGCCGCCACCCGCAGACCCTGCAATGGCTGGTCCTGCTGACGTTGCAGATCCTGGACGGCCCTGAGTGGCCCCAGCTGCGCTGCGCGTACGCCGACCACGGCTACGCGCTGCGGGCCGGGGTCAGGCACGCGCTGCATGAGCACGAGGGACTGCGGCGGATGGTTGACGACCAGAAGTTGGACGCCTGGCAATCCCCGCCGTACCCGCGCGGCGGGGATTGCCGGCTGCTCGGCCTGCTGGCAGAAGCGGGCGCGGTCCGGGGACCGGCTTCACACCCGGAGGTGACCGCGGCCGGCCGGTGGCTGGCCGGCCGGCTGTGTGAGCAGGCGCCGCAACGGATCTTGTCGGACTGGTCGGCGCCGACGGTGCTGGAGCATCTGCGTACGGCCGAGACGGACGGCGACGTGTCGTCGCTGGCCGCGGACTGGTGCTGGGGACGCGAACCGGTCGAGGCGGCGCGGCAGTTGCTCGGTGCAGCAGCGGACGCCGATGCGGCCACTCGCGGTGTCGCCGTCCGCGTGGTCGCGTCCTTCGGTGAACAGGCGCTGCCGGCCTGGCGGGAGGTCCTGGCCAGCGACGGCCTGGGGGCGCATGCCCGCCGGACGCTGTCGTGGTGGGAGCAAGGCCCCGGACCCCGTGACGGGGACCGATGGTCGCTCGGGGTGGAATCGGCGGCTGCAGCCCTGCCGGGTGCCGGCCCGGACGAGGCACTGTCGTTCCTGGCCGATGCCGCCGACCGCACGCGTGGTGATCGGCCGGACGCGCGGCAACTGCTGGCCGCCGTCCCGGCCAGTGGCCACCCGCAGGCGGAGCAGGTCGCCGCGGCACTGACCGAGTTCCTGGCCTCGGGTGCGACTCGCTCGATCGAGCATCAGCTCGAGGTGACGGTCCGGCTGAGCCGGTGGCGACCGGCGACCTTGCGACGGGTGCTGATCCCGGCCACCGACAGCCTCGGCTCGCTGGCCTGGACGATCGCGGTGCTGTTCGGGTGGGGCTTTGACCACCTGCACGTCTTCGAGATCGGGCCACGCAGGTTCACCGACGGCCTCCACCCGCTGGAGGGCGCCGACGACGAGGACGACGCCCGGCTCAGCCGTCTTCTCGCCACCGGGGCACGTAAGTTCGGGTACACCTACGACCTGGGCGCCTGCTGGGAGCACGAGATCGTCCTGGAACGCCTCGTCGCGACTGAGTCGGGCCGGCCGACGCTGCGCTGCCTCGCCCACGCCGGGGACTCGCCGCTGGAGCACCCGGTCTGGAGGACGACGACGGCAACCCCCTCGACGACCCGGTGGTGACCAGACCGTTCCGGCTCGACAAGGTCACCGCGACGCTGGCGCCCGGACACTACGACGTCGACGACGACGAGGAGGACGAGGCGTGACCGAGGGACACGAAGCGGTGAGGACCTCCATCGCTGACGGGGCGTCGAGCGAGGCGGTCACCTCGGTCTGGCCGGTGCGGGTGGCGGAGCTCGCCCGGTGGGTGGCCGAGGGGCCGGCGAGTGGGCGCAAGCTGACCCAGACCGGCAGGCTGACCATGGCCGACGCCCGGCACCTCGTGGAACGGCTCGGGACCGGTGACGTGATCGACCCGATGATCGGGGACCGGACGTTCCGGACCAAGAGCAGCGAGGAACTGACCGGGCTGCAGATCACCCTGGAATGGGCACGGGCTGCCGGGCTGATCCGCCGCCGGGGCAACACGCTCGTGGCGGTCAAGAAGCACGCCGGGCTGGTCGACCGGCCCACCGACCTCCTGACCCGGATGGTCACGGTGCTCGGCGACCCCGGGCCGGCGGTGTGCCCTTCGGGATGGGGCCGGTCGATCCTCGACGACGACTTCCCCACTGGTGTCCAGCTGCTCCTGGCCGCGCTGGATCTCCACCCGGACGGCGTGGACGTGGCGGCCGTCGTCGACCAGCTGTGGGCCAGGCTGTCACCGCGGTACCGGACCGACGAGCTCACCGACCTACAACTGGACGGCTTGGCGCCGCCGCCTGGCTCGCGACGTCTGGCTCACCGTCGAACTCCTCGCCGAGACAGGGCTGGTGACCGTCGACCTGACCCTCGACCGCGAGCAGCGGCGGGCCGCCACGGTGCCGGTCACGGCGCTGGGCCGGTGGGTGCTGCGCCGGGCCCGGGGCGGGCCGGGCGCTCGCGTCACGTGCCGTGAGCTCCTGCGCCCTGACGCCGAGATCGGTGAGCAGGTCGGAGAGGACGCGTTCCTCCATGATGGCCCGTCCGTGCCGGTGGAGGTGTTCGGCCAGGGAGGGGTCCCAGGGGCTGGTGGTGGGGGTGCCGCGGAGGGGTTCGGAGTCTCCGCGGGCGAGGCCGGTCAGGTAGTCGTCGCCCGTCATCCGCCAGGGGGTCGCGTCGAGCCGGTGGACGGCGTCGGCGGTGGTGCGCAGGCCGGTCCAGTCCAGGTCCGCGTGCCAGTGCACACGGACGCCGGCGTCTGCAGCTGCGAGCAGGAGACGCAGACACGCCGCGGACGGAACGCCCTCGGTGCAGACGAGGGGGCGGCAGCCGTCCTCGAGCTCCGCGGCCGCGGTGCGCAGGACGGCCGGGTTCTCGCAGACGTACAGGTCTCCCGCGGCTGGGGTGAGCGGGTCCAGCCCGAGCTGGTGGAGGGTGAGCCGGAACGGGACGCCGACGTCGGCGGCGTCGGCGAGCCAGCCGGCGACGACGTGGGTCTGTCGGCAGCGCAGGTTGAGCACGAGTACCTGGCTGGCGAGGTCGTCGACGACGACGCCGGCCGACAGCCAGGTGTCGCGTTCGGTGCGTCGGCCGTGCGGGACGGCGGTGCCTGCGCGCAGCGCCAAGGCCCGCAGCAGCAGACGGGCCAAGGGGGTTCCGGCCAGGGACTTGGTGTCCCCGAGAGTGCGTTCGGCGAGCACCGGAAGGGCCAGGGTGCCGTCGGCGGGCAGGCGACCGAGCACGGCGGCGGCGTGGCCGGCGAGGTGGTCGTCGCCGCGTCGGACCAGCCGGGTGAGGGTGCCGTCCGTTCGGAGGGTGTCGACCCAGGCCCGGTACCAGTCCTCGTCCTGGTGGGGTCCGGTGTGCAAGGCCTGGAGCACGGCGTCCAGGCGGGCCTGCTCGCCGGCCTGCTCGCCGGGCAGGTTGCGCAGCGGGCCGGTGAGGACCTCGACGGCGGCGCGCAGGTCCGGTGCGATGCCTGCGTCGGTGATCTCGGCGTCGAGGTCCTCCAGTCGCACGGACACGCCGGTGCCGCGTCCGGCACGGCGGCCGAGCAGCCGGGCCAGCGCGGACTGCTCCCCGGCGCTGGCCGGGGACCGGGTGACCGTGCCGGTCAGGGGCCGTCCGCGTTCGATCCGGGCGCGGCACCGGTCGATCAGCCAGGCCAGGTCCGGCCCGTCGAGTGCGGCGCGGATCCGCTCGGGGTCCAGTCCGGTGCCGGGAATCAGAACAGCGCCCCTTCGCCGTCCTCGACGTCGTCCGACCCAGTCCCGGGATCGGTCGTCCGGGCGGTGCCGGGCGCTTGAGGCAGCGCGATGGTTCTGGGGACCTGGTGCGGCAACGCGCCGTCCCATTCCCAGGTGGTGACGTGGATGGCGTCGACGCCGTCGTGGCGGACCAGCTGGTAGGTCGCGATGCCGGGCACCGTGGCGTAGAAGCCCCATTCGCGTTCCGACGTCATGGCGACGTCCAGGTCGAACTGGGTGAGCAGCCCCAGGCACTTGGACCGGGCGTCGTCGTCCACACCGGCGAACGCCTCGTCGAGCAGGACCAGCCGCGGGGCGTGCGGCTGCGCGGACCGGTAGTGGGCGGAGGCGGCCGCGAACAGCGGCAGCGACACCGTGAGCACGCGCTCCCCGCCGGACGCCGGGCCGGTCGCCGAGCGCCAGACGCCGTCCTGCAGTCGCTCGATGACGAACCGGTGCCAGGACCGGTAGTCCAGGGCCCGGCGCAGGTGTTCGGCCCAGGTGCCCTCGGGGTCCTCGGTGCGCATCCGCTGGATCTGTCGTTGCAGGAAGTCGCGGACGGCGCGCCGGTCGGCCTCCGACCACAGCTGCGACGTCTGTCGCAGCAGGTGAGCGCGGGCCTCCGCGAGCCCTTCGGGCCCTTCGGGGTCCGGCTGCCACACCAGGCGCAGCCGCATCCCGGTGGAGGTGGGGCGTTCGGCCAGTTCGGCGTTCATCCACCCGACGAGGGCGTCGGCTTCGGTGATGAGCTCCTGCAGCCGGCTGGCGACGTCCCCGACGAGGTGTTCCTCGAGTACCTGCTGTTCGCGGGTGGTGAGCTCGCGTTCGCGCAGCTCGATCTCGGCGGCGAGCAGGGTGACCAGTTCTGCGGGGGCACGTTCGCGGCCGGTGTAGACGATGGTCACGACGTACCGGCCCTCGCGCAGGTCGGCGTGGGCCTGGTGGCCGTGCCGAGTGAGGGACTCGGCGAGTTCGGTGAACCGGCGGGTGATGTCCTCCTGCACACGCTTCCAGGCGTGGTCGGAGTCGTCGGTCTCGCCCAGGGCGGCCTCCACCCGGCGGGCCAGCCGGACGGCGGGGTCGGCGGCCCATTCCCCGCCGTGGTCGGGCATCTCCAGGTCCGCGACCGCGACGGCGAGCAGCCCGGTGACCGCGAAGGCGCGGAGGGCGAGCACCGCGTCGTCGCGTACCCGCTGGCGGTGGCCCTGCTCGGTCAGCAGCTCCTCCTGCCGGCCGAGCGCCGTACCGAGCTGCTGGGCGGCCTCGGTGAGCCGGACTTCCAGGCCGCGCTGCTCGGTGCCCAGCGCTGCGAGTTCGGCGACGGTGCGGTCGAGCTGCTGCTTGCAGCTGCGCGACGGTGTCGCCGACGGTCTCGGTGAGGGTGCGCAGCCTTGCCTGCGCGGCCCGGCGTTCGTCGTGCGCGTCGGCGTTCTCCTCGGTGGCAGCGGCGACGGCTTCGGCGGTGGCGGCCGCCTCGCTCTGCCAGGTGTCGACGTCGACGAGCAGGTCGGCATGTCGCCGCGCGGCGGCGGCGAGGTCGCTGCCGAGCGCGCGGTAGCGGGCCAGCGCGGTGGCGACCCGGTCCTGATCGCCGGGATCGGCCGGCAGGCCCAGGTCGGCTGCGGTGGTGGCCAGCGCGTCACGGGCGGCGTCGGCGTCCGCGCGGGCCGATGTCACGGCATCGCGGGCCGGGTGCAGCGCTGCGGCTCGCCGGTCCAGGTCGGTGACGGCGGCCGCCGTGCGGGCGTGGGCGTCGCGCAGCGGCTGGTCGGACGGCCGCTCCGCGAGCTGTTCGCCCAGCCGTGCCTCGGTCGCGGCGATCCGGGCCAGCCCGGCCTCGGTCTGGGTCCGCTCGGCCTCGGCCTCGTCGAGGGCGCCCTCCAGGTCGGCCAGCCGGGTGCGCCGGGCCTGCTCCCGGGCGACGGTCCCGAGGTACTCGGCGGCCGGCTTGGTCCAGCGGCCGTGCAGGGCGGCCAGCCGGAACCCGCCGTCCAGGCAGACGACGGCGGTGTCGTCGTCACGCAGGTCGGTGACGTGCGGGCGCACCCGGATCGCGCGCAGGACGGCGGTCACGCTGTCGGCGGTCAGCGCCGCGGACTGCTGGTCGTCGGGGTCGATAGTGGCTTGCAGCAGGTCGGCGAGACTGCCCGTGCCCGGCGTTGGGCTCGCGCCCGGTGGGAGGACCGTGCCCGGTGCGGGCAGCAGGACGCTGTCCAGGTTCTCGGGGTCCAGGACCCGGCCGTCCGGGGTGACCCAGGCGTCGAGCAGCCCGGCCGCTTCCAGCGCCGCTTCCAGCCCGGCCCGTTCTGCGCTGGTCAGTGGTGGCCGCCCAGAGGGGTCGTCCCGGACGTCGACGACCCGCCACAGCGGTGCACCGGGCCGGCCGAGGCGGGCCGCATCGTCCCGGGCGTACGGGACCGGCGGGGACGGCGGGATCCCTGCCTCGAGTTCGGCCCGACGGGCGGTCAGGTCGGCGATCCGGGTACGCAGGTCCGTCAGCCGGGCCCGAGCCACCGCCTCCGCCCGGGCGAGGCCGCGCCGGACGTCCTGGACGCGCTGGTCGAGCACGGTGGATGCCGGTTCGGGGCCGTCCAGGGCGAGCACCCAGTCCGGCAGCCCGACTTCGTCCGGGTACGGCACCGCGACGGCGTCGGTGTGGGCGGCGAAGTCCGCCCAGGCACCGACCAGGCGTTCCCCCTCGGCGGTGACCGCCACCCGGGCGTGGGCCAACGCGTCGGCGGCGGCATCCCGGTCGGCCTCCAGCCCGGTCAGCCGGGCCAGCCGTTCGGACAGCCTGGCGGCCGCGTCGGCGGCGTCCCGGGTGAGCCCACGGACCTGGTCGAGCGCGGCGGCGCGGTCGTCGGCGACCGCGGACACCGCCCGCCGCAGGGCCGCCGGGTCGGTCAGGGCACCGGGCCCGGCCGTAGCGTGGGCGTGGGCGTGGGCGGACGCGGCCTCCGCGGCGGCCCGGGTGGTCTCCGCCAGCGTGTACTCGCAGTGCGCCGCCGCGGTCTCGGCGGCCGATCTGGCCGCCGTCAGCCGGGCGCCGCTGCGCATGTGGGCGTCGCGGGCTGCGGTCAGGCGCCGGTCGGCGGCTTCGGCCCGCTGCTGCGCGGACTCGGCCTCCTGACCGGCCCGGTCCAGCTGGCGCAGTTCCGGTGCCTCGGTGAGCTGCTCGCGGACCGCCTCCAGCTCGTGCCGGCGGCCGCGCACCTCTTCCAGTCGGTCCGCCGCCTGCCGCTTCGCCGACTCGGCGGCCTCGGCGAGCTGGCGGACCTCGCCGAGCCGGCGGCCGGCGTCCTCGTAGGAGGAGTGCGCGGTGCGCAGCTCCCGGGCCTGGCGCCGGGCTGCCACGCGGGCGTAGCGGGCATAGCGGACGCCGAACCGGTCGACGTGGTCGTGGGTGTCCTGCAGCGAGCGCAGTTCGTCACGCTGCTGCTCCAGGTCGTGGAAGCCCGCGGCGGCGTCGGCGAGCAGGCCGGGATCCAGCGGCGTGAGTGCCTCCGACAGTGCCCGGGAGAGCAGCACCGGATCGGGGCGCTTGGACAACTGCGGCTGCCGAAGCTGGATCAGCAGGTCGACCAGAGCGCTGTAGCGGTCGGTGCCGAGCTGGAACAGCCGTTCGTCGAGCAGGCGCCGGTAGTGCTCGGCGGTGCGCACGACGTGGCCGCGGTCGCCGATCGCATCCACGAGCCGGTCGCGGCCGAACGCGGTGCCGGCGGCGGTGACCAGCGGCAGGTCGACGCCGACCCGCCGGTCGGTGACGAAGAACCAGCGGTCGGCGATGCCCCGACCCGTGACCGCCTTCATCGCGATCCCGGCGGTGAGGAAGAACTCGTCACCGGCTTCGTCGACGCGGCCGAACTCGATCCACGTGTAGCCGAGGCGTTCGGGGTAGCGGCCGCCCAGGAGGAGGTTCCACTCCATCCGCTTGTGCTGGTCGCCGTCCGGCTCGACCCGGTGCGGGGAGAACTCGCCGTCCAGCAGCAGGGGCAGGGTGAGCGCCAGCACCTTCGACTTGCCGGTCCCGTTGTTCCCCCGCCACAGCAGCCGGCCGTCGCGGAACCAGAACTCCTGGCAGTCGTAATGGAAAAGGTCGAGCAGTCCGACCCGCAGCGGCTGCCAGCGTTCCCGTCGGGGCCGTGGCAGCTCACCGCCGCGTTCGGCCTCGACGCGGGTCGGCAGGGTCGGGGCGCCGGGGGCGGTCGGGTCGGGGTTCATGCGCGGGCCTTCGGGCTGGAGACACGGGGCGGGGCGTAGCTGAACCGGGCCAGGGCCGGCAACGGAAGCGCGACCGGGTCCGGCGCATCCGGGGCCGGAGGCCGAGAAATGAGCCCGAGCCGGTGCAGGCGGTGCAGAGCGGTCGCGGTGAGCTCGACCTCGGCACCGGCGTCCTGGGCGCTGCGCCGCCAGAACGTGCGATGCTCGGCCGCCAGTCGGCGCACGTGCCGGTGCAGCGCGTCGAGGGGTAGTCCCTGCCCCGGATGCTCGCGCAGATGACGGGCCAGCCGCTCGGCCACCAACAGGGTGACGTGCCCGTCGGTCCCCTCCTCCGGCATCCCAAGATCGGTGGACTCGCCCGTCGGATCGACCAGCGCGATGCCCTCGGCGCGCACCTCTGCCACCAGGCCGGTACCCGCCGACAGCCGCCGCAGCAGGACGCCGCGTTGCCCGGCCAGGTACTCCCGCTCGGCGTCCTCGAGGTCGGCGTAATACACGACGGGGTCATCCAGCAGGCGACGGCTCAACCGGTGACGGAACCGTCGGTTGCGCGCCTCGTCGGTGTCCGGGGCGGGCTCGGCGCTGATCGCCTCGATCCGGGCAGGGCTGCTGCGGGCGTCATCCGATGTGACCATGGACGGGCCCCGGCGGACCACCAGAAGGCCTGACAGGACGTCACGGTCCACGTCGTACAAGACGTCCCCGGTTGCGTTGACGAACGACTGCTCATCACCGGCCACGCGGGTAAGCACGCCCACTTCCAGCAGCAGCCTGGCGACGGCGGCGAGATCGGCACGCTCGTCGCGATCGGCGAGGGTGAACACGATCTCGGCCGCAGCCAGCGCCGGATCCGCGGCCAGTGCGACCACCTGGTCGACCATCCGGCCGAGGGTGACCTGTGACTCGGCCCGTTCCAGCACCGCCAGCGCCAGACACAGCAGGACGTAGCGGCGCCGGCTGAACTCCGTCCTGCTCCCGGTGCCCAGGACGGCGGGCCGGGTGTCATCCGCCCAGTCCCCGGTGGTCTTCTTCAGCCGCACGACCGAGGCGTCGCTGATCAGTGACCACCCGACCTCCCGGGCGAACCACTCGGCCAGCCAGCCCGCATGCCTGCGGGCCAGCACGAAGGCGGCGGGGTCCGGCGTGGTCGGGGTGAGCAGCGGGTGCCGCATCAGGGCGCGGGCGGCGCGACGGCGTTCGTCGTCCTGCTGGTCCTCCAGCGCGGTGCGCAGCAACTGTGCCGGGCGGTCCCCCTTCACGCCGAGACCTCGACCCCGAGGAACGGCCGCATCTCGCTCGGCGGTGCCACCGGCTCCTGCGACGCCTCCTCGGCAGCCGCTTCCTCGTCCACCCTCGTCGCCGCGGGGACGGCCTTCTCGGTCATGGCGACCTTCGACACCGCAGGCACCGACACCGGACGTAGGGTCCGGTCCACGACGGTGATCGTGTGGTCGACCGCCCAGATCACGCCTTCGCTGGACCGGATCCCGACGACAGGCCCGTCCGGGACGGGGTCGAGGACCACCTCGTAGCTGCCGTCCGCGGTGAGGGTCCGGATCGCGTCGCCCGGGGTGGCCGGCCCTGCGGCGAGGGCTTCCCCGAGCAACCGCAGGAAGAGGGTCAGCTCACCCGCGCCGAGACCGTCCGCTCCGCCGAGGTCGCCCAGGCGCATCGGTTGTCCGGTCGCGATCCGCCGCCGGGCCAGCTCCACCTGGGCCTGTTCGGCCGCGACCCGGGCGGCCAGCTCGACCCGGGCGGCGCTGCGATCCACCACCCGGGCGGGGTGCCCGCGACGCTGGTAGTGACCTGTCTGACGCAGTCGGGCCGCAATCTGGACCACCGGGGCGTCCAGCCAGCTGGTCCCGGGCGGCACCTGGGCGGCCGCGTCGGCGACCGGCCCGCCGGGCGATCCACCGACGAGTCCGGCGAGATGCCGGGCCGGGCCGAGCCCGAAGGCGGCTCGCCACAGCCGGTGGGCGTCGGCGTCGTCGGACTGGGCAAACCACAGCGCGAGGACGCGGTAGTCCGCGGACCGGTCGCTGCGCCCGGTCCGCTTCTCCTGCAGCAACCGGATCGCGGCCAGCAGGTCCGGGACGGCGCGGCTGGCCCGGCGTCGCAGCAGCTCTGACTGGCTCGGCTGCAGCCGGGACCCGACGAACCAGCTTGCCAGCCCGCTCCAGCGCAACCGCCACTCCACCAGCCGCACCCGAACCGGGTCCGGGGCGTCATCGCCGTCCGGGGCTGCGTCACCGGCCTCCCGGTGCGCCGCTACCCGGAGCAGCGCGTCCAACGGCGCGGGAGCGAACCCGAGCAGGGTCTGACGGATGTCGTACGACTTCTGCACCAGGTCGGCGACGAACCGCTCGAGGTAGGCGATGAGCCGGTCCTTGTAGGCGAAGAACGCCTCCTCGTCGAGGTCCTGCAGATCGATGACCCGCTGCAGCCCGCCCATGAAGGCGCTGGCATTGGCAGCCAGGGAATCCAGTCGGCCGGTGAGCTCGAGCAACAGGTTGTGCACCACCGCCGGATCCGGGTCTGCGACGTCGAGGTGGCCGCCCAGCGACCCCAGCCTCAGCCGGATGTCCTCCAGAGCGACCGACTGCAGCTCCCCCCGGCGGCCGATCTCGGCCTCGAACGTGGCCAGCGCCCGCTCGGCCGCCTCCCCCTCCCGCGTGAGCTGGAACAACATCCGCCGTCGGTAGAAGTCCTCCACCGAGGCCACCCGTGAGGTGTCTGGATCCGCCCGCAGGTTCCCCCAACCGGCGAGTGCGTCGAGCGCCTTCTCCACCTCGTCCAGGCTCACCGTCGGCCCGATGAGCCCGATGAGCCCGACCCCGGCGGCGGGGTGGGGGTCCGTCAGCTCCCGGGCCACGTCTTCGGGGCGCAGATGGACGACGAACCGCCGCTTGTGCTCGACGAACACCTGCATGACCGCTCGGTACAAGGAGCTCTTCGGAGCGGTCACGTGCTCGAACGGACGGAAACCCAACGGCGTCTGGCTCATCGCAGGGCAGTCTGCCAGCCCGCACCGACAGCCCACCGTCAGACCGCACGAAAACGAACGTCTGCCCCGCCTGCTGGCGTCGCGACCGTCTCGGACGGTGCCAACCCCGTGATCGGGTCGGCTACGGCAGCAGGACGAAGCGCGGGACGTTGCGTGGGTGCACGCGGCTGAAGTCGGTGACTCCTCGGTGCTCGGCGACAGCGATCACGGACGCATCGGCGAGGCTGAGGGCCTGCCCGCTGTGCAGGTCGGCGTACCGGTGGAGCAGTTCGGCGGTGCGTCGCAGCTCCTCGCCCTCGATCGTGGACCTGGCGGAGTTCACCGGGCGGCTACGGCCCGCTCTCGGAGGACGTCCGGGCGTTCCTGTCGTCGTCCCTGATCGCAGGGGACGACGCGACGGTCAGCCCGACTGGGCGGGCAGCCACTTCTTCCACACCTGCGGGTGCGCGTCGAGCCAGGCCTTGGCCGCCTCGGCCGGGGACTTGCCGCTGTTCAGCGCCCGGGCCACCTGGTTCTGGTCCGCGTCGGTCCAGCTGAAGTTCTCGATGAGCTCGGCGGCCGGGCTGCCGGACTCGGCGAACTTCCTGTTGAGGATCTTGTCGAGGTCGTAGGGCTGGTAGTCGCACGTGACCGTCGCAGGGTCGGCGTCGCAGCCCGGCGTGTACGTCGGCAGCTTGACGTGGACGAGTGGCACCTCGGAGAGCAGCCACTGCGGGGAGTAGAAGTACCCGAGGAGCGGCTTGCGACGTGCCTCCGCCTTGCGGAACGCGGCGATGAGCGCGTCCTCGCTGCCGGCGTAGACGACCGTGAAGTCGAGACCGAGGTTGCGCACGAGCGCCTCGTCGTTCGTGACGTACGACGGGTCGCCGTCGAGCAGCTGGCCTTTGCCCTCGGACTTCTTCGTCGCGAAGAGGTCGGCGTACTGGTTGAGCTTGTGCCAGTCGGTGATGTCCGGGTACTCCTCGGCCATCCACGGCGGCACGTACCACCCGATGACGCCCTTGTTGCCGGTGAGGCCACCCTCGACGACGAGCTTCTCGTCGTCGATGTACTTCTTCTTGAGGTCGTCGTGACCCCAGTTCTCGAGGATCGCGTCGACCTTCCCGGCCGCGACCTGCTTCCACGAGTCGACCTCGGCGGCGGCGCTGGTCTTGACGACGCAGCCGAGCTCCTTCTCGGCGACGTAGCGGACGACCGCGACGTTCGCGTCGTACCCGAGCCACGGGTTCACCGCGAGCGTCACGGTGCCGCACTCGCTCGCCCGCGCCGTGGAGCCGGGC
Source organism: uncultured Actinomycetota bacterium (assembly GCA_963750565.1). Lineage (GTDB taxonomy): Bacteria > Actinomycetota > Actinomycetes > Actinomycetales > Kineosporiaceae > R-H-3. The sequence goes on from CAVVRA010000011.1 coordinate 160,100, forward strand.
GCCGGGACGACCTCGGGGGGCGAACCGCCGCAGCCGGTCAGGGTGAGCGCGGCGGCGAGCGCGGCCGGCGCCGCCACGGTCCGACGACGCAGGGATGCCATCACGGTCGGGTCTCCTCACTCAGGGCTGGGGCTGGGGCGGGGACGGCGCGCGGGCGCCGGCATGCGGGGACGGCACGGCGGGCGTCACAGTCGCGCCAGGGGCTGGGCGGTCTCGGCGAGCTGCCGGGCGATGAGCTCCTCGACGAGGGCGATGAGGACGCCCTTGACGGACTCGCGGCGTCGTGCGTCGCACCGGATGAGGGGCACCCGGGGCGACAGCTGGAGGGCATCGCGCACCTCGTCGAGCGCGAACGCCGTCTCCTCGGCGAACTGGTTGACGGCGACGAGGAACGGCAGGCCGCGGTCCTCGAAGAAGTCGATCGAGGTGAAGCAGTCCTCGATCCGGCGGGTGTCCACGAGGACGACCGCACCGAGCGCACCGTGGACGAGGTCCTCCCAGAGGAAGGAGTAGCGCGTCTGGCCCGGCGTGCCGAACAGGTACAGCCGGAGCCCCTCGTCCAGACCGATGCGGCCGAAGTCGAGCGCGACCGTCGTCGTGTGCTTGTCCGGCGTCGCGTCCAGCGGGTCCACGCCGGACGAGACCTCGGTCATGTCCGCCTCGGTGAGCAGCGGCTCGACCTCCGAGACGGCGGAGACGAAGGTCGTCTTGCCGACACCGAACCCGCCGCTGATCACGATCTTCACCGAGACCATCGGGGGGGCGGTGCCCATGTCAGAGGGCGCGGACACGATCGCGGATCCTTTCGAGCAGGGCCAGGGAGATCTCCTCCACCTGGACGACGGTCACCGTGCCGTTGGACACGAGGTCGCCGACGAGGACCCGGATGACGCCGATCGGCATCCGCAGGGCGACCGCGAGCTCCGCGAGCGACGTGGGCCGGCGGCAGATCTCGATGATCCTGCGGGCCTCGAACCGCAGACCACGGGTGTCCGCGGCATCCACGGTCCGGATCAGCGACTCGACCCGGATCGCCTGCTCGGCCGTCCAGGTCCGACCGCCAGTCACCAGGAAGGGCCGGATGAGGCCGTCCTCCTCCGGCGCCTCCTCGGGGTCCCGGCCGGCGTGCGGAGCCGGTGGCGGGTGGGGAGGCGGGGGGGCCGGAGCAGGGGTGTGCCGGCCGCGGCCGGGCGTCGGCTCCGCCTCGTCACGGACCGCCCACAGATCGGCGGAGCGCCATCGCTCCTGCCAGCGCAGCCGCACGACGTCCGGGTCGCGCGCCTCCGGCCGGAGCGGGCCGCCGGGTTCGTGCCGGCTCACTGCCGCAGCTGGCGCCGGGACGCCGCGATGAGCTCGGGGGTGAGCAGCACCCCGAACCGCTTCGCGAGCGACCCGATCTCGTAGCCGATGAGGCCGACGTCGCTGTCGCCCTCGGCGACGACGCCGAGGCAGCTGCCGCTCGCGATGACGGACACGAGGAGGAAGCCGCGGGTCATCTCGATCATGATGAGCTCGAGGCCTTGGAAGTCGTACCGCCGGGACGCGCTGCGGCCCAGGCTCGCGAGGCTGGACACGATGGCGGCGAGGTGGTCCGCGTCCGTCCGGTCCAGCCCGTCGGACGTCGCGACGAGCAGGCCGTCCGATGAGACGGCCACCGCCTCTCGGACCCCCGCGGTCTCGCGGACGAAGCTCCCGAGGAGCCAGCCGAGCTGCTGGTCCGCGTGCACACCCGTGGTCATGACCTGTCCTCCGTCTGCATCCGTCCGGCGTGTCCGGGTCCGCCGTCCGTCGTCGAGCCCTCCGTGTCCGCCGCCTCGTCCGGGGTCGGCCGGTCGTAGCCGCGCCGCATCCCGGACCGCAGCGCGGACAGCCGGCTGCCGAGCTGCCCGGCCGCGGTGACCTCGACCGGTCGTCGGTCGACCGGTGGCCCGCTCGGCGGCGGCCACCCGCCGTCGACCGGTGCCGGCCAGCTGCCCGTGGCGGTGGGACCCGAGCCGCCGGTGGTGCTGCTGCGGCCGGCCGGGCGGGTGCTGCCGGGAACCCGGACCCGGAGGCCGTTGCGGGTGCGGGTGCCCCCCGGCTCCACCGGGTGCGCAGGCGGCGGGGCGTCCACGACCGGGGGGCCGCCGGCGAACGGCGTGGCGGCGAAGGGCGTGGCGGCGGAGGGTTCGTCGGCGTTCGGGGAGACACTGCCCGGAGGCGCCGCGCGGCCGTTCGAGGTCGCGGACCCCGCCGGCGCGGCGTTCGGGGCCGGTCCGGGCGAGGGGTCGAAGATGCTCCCGACCGGGGCCGGCGCCGCGTCCTCGTCCTCGCGGACGAGCCGGCCGGCGGGGTGAGCCACCGGGTCGGCGACGGGCCCGGCCCGGTGGGCGGGGGTCCGTGGCCCGAGCGGGATCCCTTGCGACGTCGCCTCCGCCGCCGGGACGGGCGCCCGGTCGGCCGGGTGCGCTGTGGCCATCGGCTGCGCCGCGACGGTCGGGCCCGGCTCGCGCAGGTCGACGACGACCTCGAACGGCCGGTCGGCCGGGATCGGTTGGTGTTCCGCGACGGGCCGCAGCGCGCCGTCGTCCTCCGAGGGGTGATCCGACGGGTGCCCGGTGGCGGCCGGTTCGGCGAGGGTCGGGATGTGACCCGTGACGGCGGCCACAGCGCCGGAGGGCGGCTGCTGGGCCGGTCTCGGCGCCGCGGCGCCGTCCGTGGAGCTGATGACCTGACCGGGCGCGATCTGCCGCGAGCGGACGAGGAGCGCGTCCGGCACGTGGATGCGTGCTGTCACGCCGGTGACCGGCGACTGCAGCAGCTCGACCCGGACGCCGGTCTGCTCGGCGAGCCGGCCGACGACGAAGTGCCCGAGGAACCGCGACGGCGTCCGGACGAAGTCGCCCTCGCCGCGCAGTCGCGCGTTGGCCCGGGCCAGCTCCTCCGGCCGCATCCCGACGCCCTGGTCGACGACGGCGATGAGGTACTCGTCGCCGATGAGCCGGCCGACGACCTCGACCTCGCTGTCCGGCGGGGAGAACCGCAGCCCGTTCTCGATGAGCTCGGAGAGCAGGTGGGCCAGGGAGCCGACGACGGCACCCGACAGCAGCGCCTCGTCGACGCGCCGCAGCGCGACCCGGCGGTAGTCCTCGACCTCGGAGACGGCGGCGCGGACGACGTCCGCGATAGGCGCCGGGGTGGTCCACTGCCCGGGGCTCGATGCGCTCGTGAGGACGAGCAGGCTCGCGGCGTTCCGCCGCATCCGGGTCGCGAGGTGGTCGAGCTCGAAGAGGTTCGACAGCGCGGTGGGGTCCATCTCCTCGCGCTCGAGGTTGGAGATGAACCGCAGCTGCTTGCGCACGAGGTTCTGGTTGCGTCGTCCGAGGTTGGTGAGCGCCTCGAGGGTCGCGCGGCGCTGCATCGCCTGCTCGACGGCGAGCCGGTAGGCCGCCTCCTGCAGGTGGTTGAGCGCCGAGACGACGGACCGGATCTCCGCACCGGCCCGCCGGGGCGCGTCGACCGGGGCGGGCTGCGGCGGGACGGGCTCGACCGTCCCCTCCCCCGGGTCGAAGTCGCGCAGCCGCTCCATCGCGGCGGGCAGCCGCTCCGTCGCCACCGTCTCGGCCTCGGTCGCCAGGGCCGCGAGCGGTCGGCTGACCGACAGCGACGCGAGGACCGCGAGGTAGATCGAGCCACCGATGCACAGGAGGACGACGGTGAGCAGGGCGGCCAGCCGGAGCGTCGCCTCCTGCTGCAGGTCGAACGCCCGCAACCGGATCACCGAGCCCACGTGCTCCTGGAGCCCGGTGATCCCGTCGAGCACCGTCGTGTGGCCCGACCACCAGGACTGCGGGTTGACCGTCACCCGCTGGCCGCCGGCGGCCGCGACGGCGACCTGCTCGAAGTACGACACGACACGCGCGGCACCGGTCTGGAGGACGTGCCGGGCGGATGCGCGCTCCGCGCCGTCGGCGAGGGAGAAGAAGCGCTCCCAGGCAGACTGCTTCGCCGCGCGCATGGCGGCGAACTCGACGAACTCGCCCTCGCCGAACCCGCCGGCGGAGAAGACACCGGAGAGGAACGCCCTCTCCTGGGCGGTCGCCTCCGCGGCGTCCTGGAGGGACTGCAGGAGCGCGACGTCCCGGGCGAGCGCCCGGTCGGACACCGTGGACAGGCCGACGTCGACCCGGGACAGGTTCGTGATGCGCTCGGTGTAGAAGCGGAACGTCGCCTGCCGCTCGGCCGCCCCGGAGTCGGTGGCGGCCCGGACGGGCCCGAGCCCGTCGAGCTGAGCCAGGGCGGAGCGAACCCGGGTCTCGACGGCGCCGTCGGCGTCGGCGAGGGCGGCGAGATCCGCCCGGGCCGAGTCGACGTCCTGGCGGACCCGGGTCAGCTCGCCGCGGAAGCTCTCGTTTCCGCCGAGCACGAGCGAGGCGACCCCGCGCTCGTTCTGCAGCTCGTGGACGAGGTTCTGCACGGCGAGGGCGAGACCCACGGAACGGGACGTGTTCCGCGACTCGCGGTAGGTGCGGACGGGGCCTGCAGCGACGAGCACGAGCAGGACGACGACGACCGCCACGGGCAGCGCGAGGATCCGCGCCATCCGGCCGCGGATGGTCCCTCCCGGCCGGCGCGGTCGTTCACCGTGCGTCTGCCCCGCCGATGGGTCACCGCCTTCGTCGACATCGACTGCGATCGTGCTCGCGGTCGGTTGACCCACTGCAGCGTCTCCTCTCGGCCGTCATCCCTCGGCGCCGGTTTCGGGTCCGGTCGGCGAGGACACCCCGTCGTCGGGGTCGCCCGTCGTGCGGGCGGGTGTGCGGGGGCGCGCCTGGCCGAGGTCGCGTGGGCCCTCACGAAGGCCCTGGGTGTGGCTGCCGTCGGCGGCATCCGTCCGGTCCGGGGCTCGCGGGGTCGGGCCGACCCCGCCGTCCCCGGGTCACGACGGCGCTCAGTGACGGAGACCCACGTCCCGCTCACAGCCGGTCATGGTGGCACGGCGAGGTGGCGGATGGATAGGAAACTGCAACATCAACTGTCAATTTCCGAAGATGCACCAATTGCCCCACGAGTTGGCAACTCGGGCGTGCCGCTCCCGAAACGCCAACGCAGTGTGATCGCACTGATCCACTGCGAGGCCGCTCGGAGGAGACCGGGACGACTTCTTGACGGACCCGCCATCGACGTGTCCGTCCTGGACGCGTCGGGGCGCCGCACCCGGGTCGGGCCGCACCGGTTCGGGTCCACGACCGCGGGTACGACCCGGCGCACGTCGCGGAGACCTTCGCCCTCGTCGACGCCGACGGCGACGGGACGGTGACCACGGAGGATCTCGTGCAGTGATGGAGGCGCTCGGGGTGCACGTGGAGCCCGAGCACCTGACGGGCAGCGGTCACGAGGCCGGGCCGTCGGCCCCGTGCACAGGCCGTTCCGCGCACCGGACGGTCCAACGGCTGCGCTCGACGAGCGGGCCGTCGGGCAGCCGGGCCCGCAGCGCGTCGACGAGGCTGGCCAGCTCGGCGTCGTCGAGGTCGTGGAGGATCGACCGGCCGGTCCGCGTCGCGATCTCGTCGAGGTAGTCGTCCCGGTGCCTGTAGCGGCGCCGGGTCTCCCAGAGTGACGCAGTCCGGATGGCGTGAAATCCGTTCCGCCGCAACGTCTTCCTCACGACGTCGGGGTCCGGTCGGCGGTGCGCCTCGACGTCGCGCAGCCGGGGGAAGACCTCGAGGACCAGGCCGCGGACGTGGTCCGTTCCGGCGGGCTGGTCGATGTCGGCCATCGTCCGGTCCTGGACGAGGTAGCTCCCGCCGGGAGTCAGCAGGCGGTAGGCCTCGCGAACGACGGCACCGAGGTCCGGCACGTGGTGGATCAGTGCCCGGGCGAAGACCAGGATCGGAGCGCTCGAGTCGACTCCGACGACGTGCGCGGCACCGAGACGCAGCCACGCGCGGCTGTACACACCGCCGCCGCAGCCGACGTCGACGACGCGCAGGCCGCGCGGATCGACCAGGTCCACGGCGGCGGTCCCCCAGGTCGGGTCCGCATCCCGCCCGGAGTACGTGCGGGCGTTCGCCGGGTCGTGGAAGTCGATGGGCATCAGCGCCTCCTCGTGGTCCGGGCAGCTGCCTCGACCATTCTCGAGGCGACCGCACGCCAGGCCGTGGAACATCACCCAGCAGCCGGCCGTCCCCGGCGGTCGAGATGCCGTCAGGACGGCGGGGACGCCGGGAGTGGGAAGCGCAGCCCGCTCGCCCGACGCACCGGGCGCTCGACGGCCTCCCGGACGGCCGTCTCGGACCCGACGACGCGGACGCGCTCGCGGGCCCGGGTGACCGCCGTGTAGAGCAGCTCCCGGGTGAGCAGGGGCGACGCGGGCGGCGGGAGAACGACGCTGACGGCGACGAACTGGCTGCCTTGCCCGCGGTGCACGGTCGTGGCGTGGACCGTGTCGACGGCGGGTAGCCGGTGCGGCCGGACGAGCAGCGGTGCCAAGGGGTCGCCGAACGCGGCGACGAGGCCGTTCGGGCGCTCCACGAGGACGCCGGTGTCGCCGTTGTAGAGCCCGGTCCCGCGGTCGTTCGCCGTGACGATGAGCGGCCGCCCCGGGTACCACGGGCCTCCTCCGCCGACCGGGCCGCCGCCTGCCTCGGCGAGCACCCATCCCTCGACGAGGAGCGCCCAGCGCGCGACCCCGAACGGCCCCCGCCGGTGCGCGACGAGGAGCCGGTGCGACTCGAGCGCCGCGAGGGCGGCCGTCACGTCACCGGCCCGGGCGGCCGCCATCACCTCTGCCCCGGCGCGGGCCGCATCCGTGCGCACGGACTCGACGGCGGCGTCGTCCGGGACCCCGCCGCCGGTCTCGACGAACGTCACGCCGTCCACGCCGGCGCGCAGCACGGCCATGGCGTCGTCCGCCCGACCGGCTCGGACCACGGCAGCGAGGTGCCCGATCGCGCCCTGGAACCGGTGGGTCCGGGTCAGCCGCACGACCCCGTTGCGGAGCTCGTGGACGTCCGGGGCCGGGTCCGGACCACCGCGTGGTCCGGACCCGGCCCGGGTGTCCTGGGGACCGGCGGCCGGACCGCCGGACATGACGCGACCACGGGGGGACTCGAGATCGTCCGGCAGTGCCTCGGCCAGTGCGGTGGGGAGACGGTCGACGACGGGCGGCCGAACGACGAGGTCGCCGAGCACTGCGCCCGCCTCGACCGACGCGAGCTGGTCGGGGTCGCCGACGAGGACGAGCCGGGCGTCCGGGCGCAGCGCCTCGAGGAGCCGGGCCATGAGCGACAGCGAGACCATCGACGTCTCGTCGACGACGACGACGTCGTGCGGGAGCCGGTGGTCCCGGTCGTGGGCGAACCGGGTGCTGCTGCCGGGCCGCCAGCCGAGAAGCCGGTGCACCGTCGTCGCCTCCGGCCGGCCGACCCGCCGGCCGTCGTCGCCGCCGAGACGGCTCGCCTCGGCCCGGACCGCCTCCTGCAGGCGCGCGGCAGCCTTGCCCGTCGGGGCCGCGAGGGCGACGCGGAGCCGCGATCCCGCGAGGGCGTGGAGCACCGCGAGCAGCCGGGCGACCGTCGTCGTCTTGCCCGTTCCCGGGCCGCCCGTGACGACCGTGAGCCGACTCAGCGCCGCCGTTCCGGCGGCGAGCCGCTGGCGTCCGTCGGTGTCCGCGGGGAACAGCCGGCGGACCGCGACGCCGACGACGAGCGGGTCGACCGGGAGCACCCCGGCCGTGAGCCGCGCGTCGACCTCGCGGCGGACGACCTGCTCGTCACGCCAGTACCGGTCGAGGTAGAGCCGCCCGTCGACCCATCGGGCCGGTGGGTCGGGGACCCGGCGCGGCGCGGGCTGCGCCGCGCCGGGCCCGACAGCGACGAGCGGGCTCGCGGTGATCGCTGCCCGCCAGCCGTCAAGGTCGGGCCACGGGAGCCCGGCCGTCTGCGGGCTTGCGGTGTCCTCCGGGCCTGCGGCGCTCGGGGCGGCGGCGATCGACGTCTCGTCGGTCTCGGGGACGGCCAGCGCGTCCAGGTCGTCGAGGCTCACGCAGACCGACCCCGACCGGACCGCCCGGACGGCGAGCCCGACGGCGAGGAGCACCCGCTCGTCGTCCTCCTCCGTGAGCCGGCCGAGCCGGCGCGCGACGTGGACGTCTGCGGCCGAGACGACGCCCGCGTCGTTGAAGGCCCGCAGCAGGGGCCCGGCGTGCAACGCGACCCGGGCCGGGAGTGCGGCGGCGGTCACCTCGGCTCTCCGGAGTCGAGGAGCTCCGACAGCGCGACGACGAGCGCCACCGGCGGCCGCCAGGCCATGACCCCGGCCGGCTCGCCGTGCTCGGTCGGCACGTCGGGGCCGGTCATGCCCCGGACGAAGAGGTAGAGCCCGCCGCCGAGCTGGGAGCCCGGGTCGTACCCGGGCAGCCGCCACCGAAGGAAGCGGTGCAGCGCGACGAGGTAGAGCAGGAGCTGGAGGGGGTAGTCCGCCTCGGTCATCGCCGCGACGAGTGCGTCGCGCCGGTAGTGGGCGGCGGTCAGGGGCACTCCGGGTGGGGCGAGCCGGTTCGTCTTGTAGTCGACGACGACGAACCGGTCCCCGCCGTCGTCGCGGAGCCGGAGCACCGCGTCGAGGCTGCCGGTCAGGTAGCCGCGCAACCGGGTCGGGGCGAAGGACGCCGTCGCGAGCCGGTCCGCGTAGGGCCGGAACGGGTCCGGCGCATCGAGGTGCTGGTGCAGGAGGTCGCCGATCGCGCCGACGGTGGCGCCCGGGCCCGTCGGGGTGTCGCCGCCGGCGAGCGGCAGCTCGAACTCGAGCTCGGCGAGCCGGTCCGAGGGCGGCACGTCACGGAGCGCGACGCCGCCGGCGGCCGGACCCAGCGGGGTCGCGAGGACCCTACCGAGCCCCGCGGCGAGCCGCGCCGGGTCGACTCCGCCGAACCGGGCTGCGCCGGCCTCGTAGCAGCGTCGGCGCACCTCGGCGTCGAGGTCCGCGGCCTCGGTGTCGACGCGCTCGAGCACAGCATGGACGAGGGTGCCGAAGGCTGCACCGGACGGCAGGTCCGCCATCGGGAGGGGCACCTCCCGGGCCTGGTCGGCGGCGGCCCCGACCTCGCCCGTCGACCGGCCGAGCGCCGGCGGCTCGTCGTCCGTCCCCGTCCGTTCCGGTTCACCGCCGAGCCCTCCCCGGCCCGGACGGCTTGCGTCCGGACCGCCGGCGGCCGCGCCGCCGAACCCCCCGCTCGGTCCGGCCGAGGCCGCGACCGCCGTGGCGCCGCCCGCCTCGGCGGCCAGCGCCTCCTCGACGGCATACTGCCGGGCGTGCGCGTCGGCGGTGATACCGGTGTACGACGTCCGGCGCCAGGTGACGTCGAGATGCCGGTCGAACCCGGCGACGTCGAGGGCCCGGGGCGCGCCGGCGGGCGCGGCCCACCGGGTCGTCGTGGGCGGCTCGTCGACCTGCTCGGCGGCGACCGCCCCGCCGGACGCCGCCGCGAGGCTCTCGAACGCGGCCTGCGCCTGCTCGTCCCGGGTCACGGAGACCCGTGCGGGCGGGTCCTCGCCCGGGCCGGGCCGTCCGAGGACCACCCGGGTCAGCGGACCGCCCCCGGTGTTCCGCGAGGGCGCCCACCAGAGCACCACCTGGGAGCAGGCCCGGGTCAGCGCGACATAGAGCAGCCGCAGGTCCTCCCCACGTTCCTCCGCCATGTGGAGGCTGCGGGCGGTGTCGTAGCCGGGACCGCTGGCGCCGCCGACGTCGAGCACGCGCGCGCCGTCCGCGTCGTGGTGGCGCAGGATCGGCGGCTCGCCGCTCTCGAAGCGGTCCCACGCGAAGGGCACGTAGACGACAGGGAACTCCAGGCCCTTGCTCGCGTGCACGGTGACGACCTGGACGGCGGCGGCGTCCGTCTCGAGGCGTCGGCTACGTTCCTCGGCGTAGTCCTGGCCCGCCTCGGCGATCCGGCGGCGCAGCCAGTCGGCCAACGCGGCAACGCCGAGCCCGTCCGCCGTCGCCGCGAGGTGCAGCGTCTGGGCGACGTGGCGCAGGTCGGTCAGGGTCCGTTCGCCGGTCGTCGTGCGCAGCAGCCGCTCGGCGAGCCCGTCGGCCGCGGCCGTCTCGAAGAGCGCCGCGACGCCGCGCCCGGTGAGCAGGGCCGCCCAGCGCCGGACGCGGTCGGACAGGTCGTCCCGCTCGGCCTCGGACGCGGTCCCGAGCCGGGCGGCGTCCCAGCCCACGAACGGGGTGAGGGCGGCCGCGGCGGTGCGGCCGGAGTGCCCCGGCTGCTCGAGCGCGACGAGGAGGGTGAGCCAGGCCCTGGCCGCCGGCGAGTCGAAGACGCTCGACAGCCCGGAGACGACTGCGGGCACGCCGGCCGCTGCGAGAGCGTCCCGGACGGTCACGGCGTCGGCGTTGCGGCGGGTCAGGACGGCGACGTCCGCGGGCCGCACCGGCCGCCACGTCCCGCCGTCGAGGAGCCGCCCGGTCTCGAGCTGCCGGACGATGTCCGCCGCGACGTCCACGGCGACCGCTGACCGCACCGCGGCGACCGGCGGGGTCGACCGGGGCGACACGCCGAGCGCCGGCCGGGTCAGGTGCCGCAGCCGGACGGGCGCGCCGCCCTGGTACCGGCGCCCGGCGTGCTGCGCCTCGACGGGCAGCACCCGGATCCGTGGGTCCCCCAGGGCGGCCCCGCCGAGCAGGTGGTCCAGCCCCGCAAGGAGCGGCGCGTCGCTGCGCCAGCTCCGGCTCAGCGTCGCGGCGTGGTCGGCGGCGCCGCGGGCCGCGAGATAGGCGACGACGTCGCCGCCGCGGAAGGCGTAGATCGCCTGCTTGGGGTCACCGATGAGCACGAGCGTGCAGTGGCCGTGGAACGCGGTCGAGAGGATCTCCCACTGGACGGGGTCGGTGTCCTGGAACTCGTCGACGAGCACGACCGCGTACCGGGACCGCACGCGCTGCGCCGCCGCCGGGCCGTGGACCCGGTCGGCCAGCGCGTCCCGGAGCAGCACGAGCAGGTCGTCGTAGTCGAGCACCCGCCGGGCCCGCTTGCGCGCGGTCATCTCCGCGACGACCGCGCGGGCGAAGGCGAACCGCTGCCCGGCGAGGGTCGGCGGTGCGGCCGCGGCGGGTTCCAGCCGGGCCTGCGGCGAGCCGGCGGCGGCCCGGGCCACCGCGCGCGCGTCCGCGACGGTGAGGTCGGGGGTCGGGTCGTCGGCGTACCGACGCAGGTAGAGGTCGTCGACGACCTCGTCGACGAGGTCCGCGAGATCCGGGACCAGGGCCGCGTCCGCGTCGACGTCCGCGGCGAGGCCGAGGGAGGTGAGCATCTGCTGGCAGAAGCCGTGCGTCGTCGCAATCGTCGCCGCGTCGAACTGGGCGAGCGCGGCGGTGAGCCGGTCGCGGCGGCGGTCGAGCTCGGCGTCGTCGACCGCGGCGAGGTACGCGACCAGCGGGTCCGTCGAGGCCCGGGGGGCCTCGCCGCGCAGCGCACGCTCGGCCGAGACCAGCCGCTCCCGGACCCGGTCGCGCAGCTCCGACGTCGCGGCCCGGCCGAACGTCACGAGGAGCAGCCGGGAGAGGTCGGCGACGCCCTCGGCGACGTAACGGGTCGTGAGCGCCGCGATGGTGAACGTCTTGCCGGTACCGGCGCTCGCCTCGAGGACCGTCGTGCCGGTCGGCAGCGCCCCGGTTACGTCGAACACGCGCGGGTCCGTGAGGAGGCCGCCGGGGAGTGTCGCGGGCGAGGTGGCGGTCACGCCGACGTCATCTCCTCGTGCGCGAGCAGCGGCTTCCAGACCCGCAGCGCGAGCACGCCGAGCCGGGTCGTGTCCGTGCCGTCCGGCGACCAGGCGACCTCGTCCCGCTCGGGCGTCCCCGCCACCTCCGCGATCGGCGCGTCCGTCCCCCAGACGAGCGCGTGGTACCGGTCATCGTGCTCGAACGAGGCCCGCCACACCGCGCCCGCCTCGGCGAGAGCCTGCTCCGCGGACTCCCCCGCGAGCCGGCTCCGGGCGTAGGCCGCTGCGGTGGCGGCGGGCAGCGGCAGCGGCCCGCGCAGCGCGTGCTCGCGCAGCCGCACGAGGTCGTCGAGCCGCTGCGCCGCGACGGCCTGGCCGGGCGGCCGGAGCGCCGCGAGCAGGGCAGCGTCGCGACGGCCGCCGGCGCGGCCGACGGTCACCGCACGCCAGGGCCGGTCCGGTGCCGAGGCGGCGAGTGCGAGGGCCTGGACCCAGGCCCTCAGTCGATGCTTGGCGCCGAGCCGGGAGAACACCGCGCGGACGACGACATCGCCGTGGACGCCGCCGACCGAGCCCGACACCGTCGCCCCGGAAGGCAGGTCCGCGGTGACGTCGACGACGGCCGGGTCCGCGGCGAGGAACGGCTGGACCGCGGCGGCGATCGGGACGACCTGGTCCCGGACCCGGACGAGCGTCGCCCGGCCGAGCTCGCGGGGCGGGACCTCGCCCCGGCGCCACTCGGCGTGCGTCGCGCGGTCCCGGTCGACGCCGGCGAGCCGGGCGGCGAGGAGGCGGTCGCCGATCGCCCACCGGCCGAGCGCGTCGAGCTCGAGCGGGAGCCGGTCGACGACATCCTCCTCGTCGGCCGGGAGGGCGACGCCGAGCCGGGTGCGCAGGAACCAGCGGACGGGGTGCTCGAGGACGTCGACGAGGTCGTCGAGGTCGACGGCGTCGGGCCGTGGCGGCGGCGGAAGCAACCACGGGAGGAACGGTGCGCGTCCGGTGCGCGGTGCGCGGCCACGGACCGCGGCGGCGTGCGCGCCCCGGTCGTGGCTGAACGGACCGGGCGTCCCGAGCACGCCCGGCGCGAAGTTCCGTTCGTCGACCGGCTGGAGCGGGTGCCGGACGACGACGCGCTCGCGCAGGGGGCCCCCGTCCGCCGTCGTCGCACAGCGGTCGAGCGCGTCGAGGAGCTCGGCGACCGGCACGGCGGGCGGCCGGGGCGCGCCGGTGCGCTCGTCCGCGCCGCTGTGCAGGACGACGAGCCGCTCCCCCGCCGCGGTGAGCGCGTCGAGGAAGAGCTGGCGGTCCTCGCTGCGCCGGTCCCGCTCCCCGACGCACGGGTCGCGCAGCAGGACGTCGTCGCCGTCGGCGCGGGTCGTCCGCGGGAACAGGCCGTCGTCGAGGCCGAGCAGGCACACGACGCGGTGCGGGACCGCCCGCATCGGCTCGAGCGAGCACACCGTCAGCGCGCCCGTCCGGAAGCCCGCCCGGGTGGGTCGGCCGGCGAGCCGGTCGGCGAGGAGCGCCCGGACGTCGGGCAGCCGCAGGGTGAGGTCGCCGCGGTCGCGAGCCGCCTGCCGGACGTCCGCGAGCACCTGCCGCGCCTCGACGCCCTGCCAGGCCTCGGTCGGCGGTGCCGTGGCGAACAGGTCGAGGGCGTCGTCGAGGGTGTCGAGCCAGGCGCTCACCGGGCGGTCGCCGTCGAGCCGGGCCAGGACGTCGGCGAGCCGGTCGAGCAGCTCCGCGAGGCGGCCCGCGAGGTCGATGTCCGTCGAGTCGACGTCGTCGAGGGGCAGCGCCGGGCCGACGAACCGCTGGTCCTCCTCGGCCATCGCGACACCGAGGAGGATCCGGTCGAGCGCGGCGTCCCAGGTGCCCTGCCGCAGCGCCGGGAGGCCGAACCGGGCCCGTCGGCGCACGTCCTCGCCCCATCGGGCGCCGGCGGCCGCGGACCACTCCCGGAGCCGGTCGAGGTCGTCGTCGTCGAAGCCGAAGCGCCGCCGCACAGGCGGGCTCGCGGCGAGGTCGAGCACCTCCGACGCACCGACCCTGCCGTCGGCGAGCCCGAGCAGCGTGGCGAGCAGCGCCAGCTGCGGGTTGGTCCGCCGCAGGGACCGGTCGGCGACCCGGACCCGGAGGGTCTGGCCGGGATGCACCCCGGGCCGTTCGCCACGACGTCTGCCGGGCCCGCCACCGGCGTCCGCAGCGGCGAGCCCGAAGGTCGCGGCGATGAGCGGTGCCACCTGCTCGACGTCCGGGCACATGACGAGCACCTCGCGCGGCTCGAGGGTCGGGTCGGCCGCGAGGAGCCCGACGACGACCTCGCGGAGCACCTCGACCTGGCGGGCGCGGCCGTGGCAGGCGTGGACCTGGACGGTCGTGTCGCCCGCGGCGACGGCGTGCGGCCGGTCGGGCGGCGCGCCCTCCCGCAGGGACCTCTGGAGCGCGCCGAGGAGGGTCGGCGGCGGGTCGGGCACACGGTGCCGGTGCTCCGCGACGGGGCCACCGTCGGGGCCCGTGGCGAGCGCGGTGAGCCGGACCTGGAGCTCGACGACGTCGCGGGCCATCGACGCGAGCAGCGGGTGGCCGGTGACGGGCGACCGGAGGGACCGTCGCCTCGGCTCCGGCGGTCGGGCTGCGACGGCGTCCCACAGCGCGGGTGACGGGTGGACGAGCCACAGGTGGACGTCGCGGTGCCGGGCGAGCGCGTGGAGGACCCGCAGCTGGTCCTCCGGCAGCCGGGTCGGGCCGAAGACGGAGAACCGTTCGGGCAGCGCGTGCGCGACGGTGCCGCCCGCGAGGGCCGCGAGCGCGGCGTCGAGCCGCTCGGCCGGGCTCTGGACCCCGACCCGGGCCCGGACCCGGCGCCACAGCTCGGGCTGCCAGCGCAGGTCCTCGGGCACCGGCGATCCCACGCCGTCGTCGTCGCGGCCGGCGGCCCAGGCGGTCACCAGGTCGGGACGCTGGCCACCGTAGGCCGCGAAGAGCCGCGCCACGTGCCGGGCGACGGACAGCCGCCGGCCCTGCCGCAGGTCGTCGTCCGGGCCGCCCAGGTGCCGGGCCACGACCGCGCTCCACGGCTCGGCGAGGCAGTCGTCGAGCACCGCGAGGACCGGCCACGTGAGCGCCTCGGCCTCCCACGGGTCCTCCTCGGGCGTCAGCCCGAGCCCGCGGCCGAGGACGCCCGCGACGAGCCGGCCCGGGGAGGAGAAGGCGATGTTGGCGCACACGCCGGCCTCGGTGCCCGGTGCCGCACCGAGCCGGTGGGACAGCCGCTGGGCGAGCCACCGCTCGACGCCCTTCGTCGGGACCGCGACGAGGTCGGGCGTGAACGGGTCCACCGGAGAGGTCCGGAGGACGTCGGCGAGCGGGCCGACGAGCGCGTCGGCGCGCTCGGCGCGATGGACGTGCAGCACCCCGACCCCTCCCTCGGACCCGATCGCCCCACGGCAGACCCCGGACGACGAGACCCGACGGTACGCGCCCGGAGCGACGATCCGGCCACGCCGTCCACAGGTCGCGCGCTGCGCCGCGTCGTCCACAGCCCTCACGGCCGACAGATGTGCCGGCCGGATGTGCCGGCGGGATGTCCGGACGGGAAGACCCGCGCAGTGCACCGAACCGCGCCGGCGCGCCGTCCGTGTTCCTCAGACGTGGCTTCCACCGCTCCCGCCGGCGTCGACGTACCCGGCACCGCCCCTGAATCCGACGCGACCCCCGCCGTGCAGGTCCATGCCGACGATCATGCCGACGATCATGCCGACCACCACGCCGGCAGCCGCCCGCAGTCGCGCCGCCGGGGCGGCCGCATCCTCGACGTCCTCGCCGTGCTGGTCGTTCTCGCGGCCCTCGTGGCGCCGGACCAGCTCGGCCTGTTCATGCCCGCGGCGTTCTTCCGCATCCCGGTCGAGGGTCTCGTCGTCGTGGTCGCCGCACTGCTCCTCCACGGCCGGCTGCGGACGGTGCTCCTCGTCGTCGCCGGCCTCCTGCTCGGGCTGCTCACGGTGCTGCGGGTCCTCGACATCGGCTTCGACGCGGTGCTCGTCCGGCCGTTCGACCCCGTCCTCGACTGGGTGCTCGTCGCGGACGGCATCGAGTTCGTCCGCTCGGTCGCCGGTCGTCCAGGCGAGGTGGCGGTCGTCGTCCTCGCCGTGGCGGCCGCCGCCGCGCTCGTCATCCTCGTCACCCGGGCCCTCCTCCGGACCGGGGGGCTCGCCGCCCGGCAGCCTCGCCGCGCGACCGGGGTCGTCGCCGTCCTCACCGTCGCCTGGCTCGGGTTCGCGGCCTCGGGCACCCAGGACCGGCCGGAGCTGCCCGTCGCCGCCCACGGCGTCGCCGACTCGGTCCGCGACCACGTCGTCGCCGTCCGGGACGGCGTCCGCGACGAGCGGACGTTCGCCCGCAGGGCCGCCGCCGACCGGTTCGCGGCGGTCCCCGGTGACCGGCTGCTCACCGGGCTGCGGGGCAAGGACGTCGTGCTCGCGTTCGTCGAGAGCTACGGTCGGACCGCCGTCGAGGACCCAGCCGTCGCCCCCCAGGTCGCGCCGGCCCTCACGGACGGCGAGCGGCGGCTGCGCGCGGCCGGCTTCGCGGCACGCAGCGGCTGGCTCACGTCGTCCACGGCCGGCGGCGGCAGCTGGTTCGCGCACGCGACGCTGCTGTCGGGGATGTGGTCGCACAACCTCGCGACGTTCCGCCCGCTCGTGTCGAGCCGGCGGCTCACCCTGAACGGCGCCTTCGAGAAGGCCGGCTGGGAGACCGTCGCCCTCATGCCGGGCGTGACCCGGGCCTGGCCCGAGGCCACGTTCTACGGCTACGACAGGCTCTACGACTCCGGCCACCTCGGCTACCGCGGGCCGTCGTTCGCGTGGTCGCCGATGCCGGACCAGTACGCCCTCTCCACGCTGCAGCGCGACGTCCTGTCGGTGCGCGACCGCCGTCCGGTCATGGTCGAGGCGGCGCTGACGTCGAGCCACGCACCGTGGGCGCCGGTGCCCCGCAGCGTGCCGTGGGACCGGGTCGGAGACGGCTCGGTCTACCGGGGGATGTCCCCGCTGGGTGCCGATTCCTCGGACGTGTGGCCGGACCAGGCCCGGGTCCGCGGGGCCTACGCGCAGTCCCTGCGTTACTCCCTCGGGACGTTGTTCTCCTGGCTGCAGACGTACGGCGACGACGACCTCGTCCTCGTCTTCCTCGGCGACCACCAGCCGGTGCCGGTCGTCACCGGCCCCGGCGCGAGCCGGGACGTCCCGATCACGATCGTCGCCAAGGACCCCGCCGTCCTCGAGAGAGTCGCGTCCTGGGGGTGGACCGAGGGCCTGACGCCGGCCCGGACGGCGCCGGTGTGGCGGATGGACGCTTTCCGGGACAGGTTCCTCACGGCGTTCGGATGACGGCCAGCAGGCGGACGTCGCGCGCGAACGACCAGCACAACGCGGCGAGCGCAGCGGCGACGACCCCGGTCGAGCCACGGCCTGGCAGGACGCCGGACACGGCGACGAGGAGGAGGACGCCCTGTGCCGCCGCCACGAGCTTGCGGCCCGCCCGCGGCGGCAGCGA
Organism: uncultured Actinomycetota bacterium; assembly: GCA_963750565.1. Lineage (GTDB taxonomy): Bacteria > Actinomycetota > Actinomycetes > Actinomycetales > Kineosporiaceae > R-H-3. Next base: position 177,373 of record CAVVRA010000011.1, read on the forward strand.
CGCCCGCAGCCACGGCAGGACGACGCCGGCCACGACGAAGGCGTACCGCATGAGCCCGATCGCGAGCACCCACCGCCCGTGCGCGGGGACGAGGAGCGCGCTGAGCACGAGGATGAGGAACGCGTCGACCTCCATGTCGAAGCGGGCGCCGAGCGGGGTCGCCGTGCCGGTCCGGCGGGCGACGAGCCCGTCGACGCCGTCGAGCGCGAGTGCCACCGCCGCGAGCGTGACGAGGGCGACGTGCGCCCCGGGCCGCCCGCCTGCGACGAGCGCGTCGACGGCCAGCGCCGTGACCCCGCCGACGACGACGGTGCGGGCCAGGGTGACGGCGTTCGCCGGACCGAGCCGGACCGCCCGTGCCCGGCGCAGCCCCCAGCTGAGGAGGGCCGCGGCCGCGACGGCGACCGTCGCCCCCGCCGTCCCGCCCGCGAGGTGGACGCCCACGGTCGCCCCGAGGACGAGCAGCAGCGCCGCCTCGCCGGCCAGCCCGGCGGTGAGACCGGGGCCGACCCGTGCTCCGGACGTCGCGGGTACGAACAGCTGGGTCACGTCGTCTCCTCGGTCGGGTCACGATGGTGGTGCGCCTGGGCGGCCGTACCGTGGCCGCGTCCACCCCGGTACACGTACGGCGCGGCCGTGCGGTTCTGCCCGGCGCCCGCAACGCTCGAGGAGGTCGTGATGCCCGGGTCTGCGCGAGCCTTCTGGATCGCGGCGCCCGGCCGCGGCGAGATCCGTCCCGTCGCGCTGCCGGAGCCCGGCCCGGGCGACGTCGTGGTCCGGACGCTGTACTCCGGGGTGAGCCGGGGCACGGAGAGCCTCGTCCTGCGCGGCGGAGTCCCCGCGAGCCAGTACGCGCTCATGCGGGCGCCGTTCCAGGACGGGCGACTTCCCCGCCCCGGTGAAGTACGGCTACCTGAACGTCGGCGTCGTGGAGCACGGACCTGCACGAGCTCCTCGGGCGCGTCGTGTTCTGCCTGTACCCGCACCAGACCCGGTACGTCGTCCCGGCGTCCGCGGTCGCCCCCGTGCCGGACGACGTCCCAGCAGGCCGCGCCGTCCTCGCCGGGACGATGGAGACGGCCGTCAACGCGCTCTGGGACGCCGCCCCGCTCGTCGGCGACCGGGTGAGCGTCGTCGGCGTGGGCATGGTCGGCTGCTGCGTCGCGGCGTTGCTCGCCCGGATCCCCGGTGCGGACGTCGAGGTCGTCGACGTCGACCCGGGGCGCGCCGCACTCGCCGCGGCCCTCGGCGTCCGGTTCGCGGTGCCGGACGACGCGACCGGAGGGCGCGACCTCGTCGTCCACGCGAGCGCGACGTCCACGGGGCTGGCCCGCGCCCTCGAGCTCGCCGCGCCCGAGGCGACCGTGCTCGAGCTGAGCTGGTACGGCGACCGGCCCGTCGAGGTGCCGCTCGGGGAGTTCTTCCACTCCCGGCGGCTCACGCTGCGCAGCAGCCAGGTCGGGGCGGTCGCCGCGGCCCGTCGCGGTCGGCGCAGCCATGCCGACCGGCTCGCCCTCGCCCTGCGGCTGCTCGCCGACCCGGCGCTCGACGCGCTCGTCACCGGCGAGAGCGCCTTCGACGACCTGCCCGCCGTGCTCCCCCGGCTCGCGGCCGGCGACCTGCCGGGGTTGTGTCACCGTGTCCGCTACGCCGAGCCGCCGTGAGGAGTCCGACGATGTACGCCGTCACCGTCCGCGACCACATGATGGTCGCCCACAGCTTCACCGGGGAGGTCTTCGGCCCGGCGCAGCGCCTGCACGGGGCGACCTTCGTCGTCGACGCGACCTTCCGCCGCCCCGACCTCGACGCCGACGGGATCGTCGTCGACATCGGGCTCGCGGCGCAGGCGCTGCCGGGACCTGGTCGGCGCCCTGTCCTACCGCAACCTCGACGACGAGCCGGCGTTCGCCGGCACGAACACGACGACCGAGGTGCTCGCCCGGCACGTCGCGGACGCGCCTCGCCGACCGGGTCCGCACCGGTGCCCTCGGCGAGGGAGCGCGCGCGGCTCACCGGCATCGTCGTCACGCTGCACGAGTCGCACATCGCCTGGGCGAGCTACGAGCGGGGCCTGTGACGTCCGAGCCCCTGGACGTCGTGCTGCCGGCCGGCGTCGACGACCCGGGCAGCCCCAGCGGCGGCAACACCTACGACCTGCGGGTCGTCCTGGCGCTGTGGGCGGCCGGTGTCGCCGTCCGCCGGCACGACGTTCCCGGGCGGTGGCCGTGGCCCCGCCCGGACGACGAGGCGGCGCTGCACGCGCGTGCTCGCGGCGGTGCCGGACGGCGGCGCCGTCCTCGTCGACGGTCTCGTCGGCGTGCGCCGCCCCGGACGCTCTCGCCGGGCACACCGGCAGGCTCCGGGTCGTGATCCTCCTCCACCTACCGCTCGGCGACGAGACCGGCCTCGCCCCGGCGGACGCCGCGACGCTCGCGGGTCGCGAGTCGACGTGCCGTGCGCGCCGCCGCCGCGGTCGTCGCGACGAGCCACGCGACCGCGGCCGGGGTCGCGGCCCTGCACGGCCGGGACGACGTCGCGGTCGTGCCGCCCGGGGTCGACGCCGCGCCGGCCGCGACGGCGTCGGAGGCCGGTACCCGGCTGCTCTGCGTCGCCGCCGTGACCCCCCGCAAGGGCCACGACGTCCTCCTCGACGCCCTCGCCCGGCTGGCCGCGAACCCCTGGGCGCTCGTGCTCGCCGGCCCGCCCGGCCGCGACGCCGCCTTCGCCGCCGCGATGCGCGACCGCGCCGCCGCCCACGGCCTCACGGAGCGGGTCCGGTTCGCCGGGCCGCTCGCCGGGACGGCGCTCGACGCGGCGTACGCGGACGCCGACCTGCTCGTCCTCGCCTCGCGCGCCGAGCCTTACGGCATGGTCGTCACCGAGGCCCTGGCACGCGGCATCCCGGTCGTCGCGAGCCGGGTCGACGGCGTGCCCGAGGCACTCGGCACCGGCCCGGACGGCACGACGCCGGGGCTCCTCGTCCCGCCCGGGGACAGCGCGGCTCTCGCCCTGGCGCTGGACGCGTGGCTGTCCGACGCCGCGCTGCGCCGGCGGCTGCGCGCCGCGGCGCACGCCCGCCGGGCCCGGCTCACCGGCTGGGACGAGACCGCCCGTGAGCTGACCCGGGTGATCGAGGGGACGCGGAGGCTGCGATGACCGAGCCGACCGGGTCGCCCGAGGCGGCGTCCGACTCCTACAGCCCGGACTGGCTCGCGCTGCGCGAGCCCGCGGACGCGGCCGCCCGGTCCCGCGAGCTCGTCGGGCTCCTCGCCGCGGACCCGGCCGTGCGCGGGCGCTCCCCCGGCGCCCCGCTCGTCGTCCACGATCTCGGTTCCGGCAGCGGGTCGATGGGCCGCTGGTTCGCCCCGCTGCTGCCCGGTCCGCAGCACTGGGTGCTCCACGACCGGGACGCCGTTCTCCTCGCCGTCGCCGCGGCCGCGGCGCCGCGGCGGCCGCGGACGGCGCCCCGGTCACCGTCGAGACCCGGCTGACACGCCTCGACGCGCTCGTCCGCGAGGACCTCGCCGGCGCCGGGGTGGTCACCGCGTCCGCGCTCCTCGACGTGCTCACCCGGGCCGAGGTCGAGGCGGTCGCCGCCGTCTGCGCCGCTGTCGCCGCGCCCGCGCTGCTCGCCCTCACCGTCGTCGGCCAGGTGCGGCTCGACCCGGCCGACCCCGCGGACGCCGGCGTCGCCGAAGCGTTCGACGCCCACCAGCGCCGGGTGACGGTCGGCCGGGCCCTCCTCGGCCCCGACGCAGTGCAGGCGGCCCGGAATGCCTTCGAAGCCCGCGGGTTCGCCGTCGTCGAGCGGTCCACCCCCTGGCGGCTCGGGTCGGACGACGGGGAGGTCTCCGAGAACGCCGGGCTCGCCGGGGAGTGGCTCGCCGGCTGGGTCGGCGCCGCCGCCGAGCAGGATCCCGCCGCGGTCCCCGCCGGCTACCTGGCGCGTCGGCTCGGGGCCCTGCGCGCCGGCCGGCTCGCCGTGAGGGTCGGGCACGCCGACCTCCTCGCCCTGCCGCCGCGCTGAACGGGGGCTCGGCACGGACGACGGGCGCGGACGACGGGACCGCGTCGTCCGGCGGGTGAACGGGGCGAGACCTCCGGACGTATGTGGAGTCGACGGAGGAGCGGCGGCGCGGGGAGGACCGATGCGGGCACTTCGTGCGGGCGGCGTCCCCGGACCGTGCGCGGCACGGGGCGGGCGGGCCTGCCGTCTGCTCCGCCGCCGGCTCGGCACCCTCATTGGCGTCGCCGTCCTCGCCGTGCTCGTCGCGCGGCTCGGCAGCCGGCCGTTCCGCGACGCGCTCGCCGTCGTCGACGTCCCGACCCTCGCCGCGGCGCTGCTCCTCGGCGGCGGCACGACGGTGCTCAGCGGGTGGCGCTGGTCCGTCGTCGCCGACCGGCTCGGGGTCGCCGTGTCCCCGGCCCGGGCCGTCGCCGACTACTACGGCGCGCTGTTCCTCAACGCAGTGCTCCCGGGCGGGGTGCTCGGGGACGTCAACCGGGCGGTGGCCCACGGCCGGGACACCGGTGACGTGCGCAGGTGCGCGACCGCGGTGGTCGTCGAGCGGGCTGCCGGCCAGGCCGTGCTCGCCGTGGTCGTCGTCGCGGTCGCCGTCGCCGCACCGGGCGGGATGCCGCTGCCCGCGCCGCCCGGGCTGGTCGCCGCCGTCGGTGCGAGCGCCTGCGCCGCCGCGCTGGTCCTCGTTCTGCGCCGCAGCCGGTCCGCCGCGTCCGGCGTGCGGTGCGACGTCCGGGCGCTCCTCGTCGTGACCGGCGCGTCCCTGCTCGTCGTCGGCGGCTACGTCACGACATTCGTCGTCGCGGCCCGTGCCGCCGGAGTCGGCGAGCCCGTGGGCAGGCTCGTCCCGCTCGTCCTCCTCGCCCTGCTCGCGATGTCGCTGCCGCTCAACGTCGGCGGGTGGGGGCCGCGCGAGGGCGCGGCGGCGTGGGCCTTCGGGGCGGCGGGGCTCGGTGCGCCGGCGGGCGTGACGACGTCCGTCGTCTACGGCGTCTGCGTCCTCGTCGCCGCGCTGCCCGGAGCAGTCGTCGTCCTCCTGGCCGGCCGGCACCGCCCCGCGGCGACGCGGGCGGTCGGGTCGCCCGGCGATCGGCTACCCGGTGAACCGCGGAGACAGGCCGTACCGCAGGAGGACGACCTCCCCGATCCGGCGCACCTCGGCGAGCTCGGCGCGCTGCCGCGGGTCCGGCGGGAACCGGCCGGACCCGATCAGCCGCGGCGCGTGCGCCTCGCCGACGAAGAACGGCGCGACGACGAGGTGGAGCTCGTCGACGAGCCCGGCCCCGAGGAGCTGGCTGTGCACGCTCTGGCCGCCCTCGACCATGAGCCGCTCGACGCCGCGGTCGTGGAGGTCGGCGAGGAGGAGGCCGAGGTCGGCCGGTTCGCCCGCGTCGACGACCGTCGCCCGGTCGCCCAGCCGCGCGGCGGCGCGGCCGGCCGCGGACGACGCGCAGTAGACGAGACGCTCGGCCACCCCTGCGGTGAAGAAGGCGGCGTCCGGGTCGAGGCAGCCGCGCGCGGTGACCGTCACCTTGACCGGGTTCTCCGGCAGGCCACGCGCGCGCCGGTCGGCACGCCGCGCCGCGGACCGGACGAGCAGCCGGGGGTTGTCCTTGCGGACCGTCCCGGCGCCGACGAGGATCGCGTCGCTCCCGGCGCGGGTCGCGTCGACGCGGTCGAAGTCCGCCTCGTTGGACAGGAGCAGGCGGCGCGCGGACGCGTCGTCGAGGCAGCCGTCGATCGAGGTGCTGCACGACAGGAGCACGTACGGTCGCTCTCCCACCGGCTCCGCCTCCCGATCCGGCCCTCTGCCGCGGGCCGTCGCCTGATCTGCCTGATCCGTCGGGTCCACGGCCCGGCCCACCCGGCTCCCGACCAGGACAGAGGAACGCCCGATGCTCGACCCACTGCCCGACCCGTCGCTGCGCGGGAGCACGTCCGAGACTCTCGCACCCGGGACGGACACCGACCAGCCCACCGCGACCGTCCGGCGCCGGGTGACGGTGCCGCTGCGCACCCCCGACGGCTATGAAACGCGGGCGGACGTCTTCACGTTCGACGGTCTCGCCGACGGCAAGGAGCACCTCGCGCTCGGGCTGGGCGACTGGCAGCGGGCGCTGCGCCGGGCCGCGGCCGGCGGGTCGCCGCCACTCGTCCGGGCCCACAGCGAGTGCCTCACGGGGGACGTCCTCGGTAGCCTGCGCTGCGACTGCGGTCCGCAGCTGCGCGAGGCCCTCGAGCGACTCACCGACGCCGGTGGCCTCCTGCTCTACCTGCGCCAGGAGGGCCGCGGCATCGGTCTCTACGACAAGCTCGATGCGTACGCCCTCCAGGATCGCGGACTCGACACCTACGAGGCGAACCTCAGCCTCGGTCGCGGCGAGGACGAGCGGGAGTACACCGCCGCCGCGCAGATGCTGCGCGCGCTCGGCGCCGTCCGAATCGCGCTCCTGAGCAACAACCCGGACAAGGCCGGCCAGCTCGCCGGGCTCGGCGTGGACGTCGTGGAGCGGGTGCCGACCCACGTGCACCTCTCGCCTGCCAACGCCGGGTACCTGTCGGCGAAGGCACGGCACGGTGCGCACACCCTCGAGCTGCCATCGACGGAAGGATCGGCGCGAACGGGAGGGTAACGGCGACGTCGGACCCCGCCGACCGGCGCGCGCCCGGGCGGCTCAGCGGAGCGCGGCGGCGACGGCCGCGTCGAGCGACGTCGTCGGGCGGCCGAGGAGCCGGCTCAGGTCGCCGGTCGTGACCTCCAGCTCACCGTCCCGGATGGACCGGTCGGTGTCCGCGAGGACCGCTGCGACCGGGGCAGGCACCCCCGCGCCCTCGAGCACCGTCGCGAGCTCGTCGACGGTGATCTCGGAGTAGACCACGGGACGGCCGCCGCGCCGGGCGACGGTCTCGGCGAGCTCGGCAAGCGTGAACGACGCGTCGCCGCCGAGCTCGTAGACCCGGCCCTCGTGGCCCTCGCCGGTGAGCACCGCTGCCGCGGCCTCGGCGTACTCCGCCCGCGGCGCGCCGCTGACCCGGCCCACCCCCGCCGCCCCGACGACGACGCCGTGCGCGAGATAGCTCGGGATCTGCGCGGTGTAGTTCTCGAAGTACCAGCAGTTGCGCAGGATGGTGAACGGGAGGCCGATCGCCCGGATCGCCTCCTCGGTGCCGCGGTGCTCGACGGCCACCTGCAGGGTGGTCCGGTCGGCGTACGGCGCGCTCGTGTACACGACGGACGCGCCCGCGTCGGCCGCGGCCCGGGCGACCGTCGTGTGCTGGGCGACCCGCCCGCCGAACTCGTTGCCGGAGACGACGAGGACCCGGTCGGCGCCCTTGACGACCTCCGCGAGGCCGTCCGCGTCGTCGTAGTCGACCCGCGCCGTCCGGACGCCGCGCTCGGCGAGGTCGGCGACCTTGTCCAGCGAGCGGCCGCCCGCGACGATCTCGCCGGCGGGTACTCCGCGGGCCAGGAGTGCCTCGACGGCGTGGTGGCCGAAGGGACCGGTGGCGCCGGTGACGACGATGGACATGGGTGCTCCTCGGGCGGCTGGGGGCGAGGGCGTCTCGCCGCGGACGGTGCGCTGTCGCCAACCGAGCCAGGCCGTCGTCACTTCCCCATCCGCAGTACCCACGTCTGAGTAAGGTACTGACGTGACGGTGAGCCAGCAGGTCAAGCGATTGCAGGAGTTCTACCCGGACGGCGTCATCCCCACGGCCTGCCCGGCCCGGGTCGTCCTCGACCACGTCACGAGCAAGTGGGGCGTCCTCGTCCTGGTGGCCCTCGCCGACCGCACCATGCGCTGGGGCGAGCTGCGCCGGGCCGTCGAGGGGGTCAGCGAGAAGATGCTCGCCCAGACCCTGCAGACCCTCGAGCGGGACGGCCTGGTGCACCGCCGCGCGCTGCCGGTCATCCCGCCGCACGTCGAGTACAGCCTCAGCGAGCTCGGCGTCGACCTCGTCGAGCGGCTCCTGCCGCTCATGGAGTGGCTCGCCGAGCACGCGCCGGCGATCGTCGAGAACGTGCAGCGGCCTGCGCCCGGTGTGACCCGCGGCGCCGAGCCGTCCAGGTGACTCGGGCCGGGCGGTCGGCCCGGGGCGGCCGTGCGCCGCGAGTGCGACGCTGTTGTTGCTCATGGTCAGCGCCTTGAACGGCGCGACCCGGACGCCGCGGCGGCTCAGCCAGCGGCAGATCCCCGTGGTGACGACGGACGTGCCGACGTCGGACGACGTACCGGCGACGAGCAGCGACCCCTTCACGGCGGCCAGTCTCCGGACCGGCCGACGTGCAGGGTGCTCACCCGGGCTGCGGCATCGGGAAGAGGGTCGCGAAGAACGGGTTCCACGCGTCGTCGGCCCGCGCCGGCGTCTCGGCGCCCGCGCCGTACCGGTACTGGTAGAAGCTGACCATCACCTGGTCGCCGGCGCTCTCGGCCGCGAGGATCCCCGTCCCCGGGACGGGCGTGTCGAGGACGACGAGGTACGACGTGAGCCGGGGCGAGGTCAGGGCCGTCTCGACCCTGCCCCGCTGGACGGGGACACCGTCGCCGGACGTCGCGAACGACGTGCCCGGCGCGGCGTCCGGCGCGATGCCGACGGCGGCACACAGCCGCTCCCAGCCGGCGGCGAGCGGCCCCGTGGTGAACCCGGTCGGCAGCACGGCCCGCGCCCGCCGGCCGGGGAAGTACGTGCGGTGCAGCCGCAGGTTCTCCAGGAAGAGCTTCCAGCCCTCGCTCATGCCGTCGTAGTCGGCGTCCCACTCCTGCCCCGGGCCGAAGCCGCTGTTCACCAGGCGGACGACGCACGTCCCGCCGTCCTTCGCCTCGACGGTCCAGGCGTAGGCGAGCGCCCGCTCGCCCTCGCTCGCGAAGACGACACGATGCGGCGGCTCCCACGTGACGACGGACGCCTTCCCGGCGCCGAGGTCGCCGAAGTCCACTGAGACCGCACCCCCGGCACCTTCCTCGACCTCGTGCGGGACGAACCACGACGCGATGCCGGGCCCTGTCGCGATCGCAGCCCAGACCTCGTCCGGGGTGCCGGGCACCTCGACGGACCGGTCGATGACCCGGCCCTTCGTGCGGTCGCCGCTCCGGTCGCTCGTCCGGTTGCCGGTTCGGTCGTGTGCGGCGTCGGTCATGGCGTCAGTCCTTCGTGGCGTCGGTCGGGGCGGCCTGCTCCGCGGGCCGCGGGTGGCTCAGGGCGACGACCCGGTATGTTCGGCCGCCTGAGGCGGACTCGTCGTCGTAGCGGGCCGCGAGGTCGCGGACGCACGCGGCGAGGTCCTCGGCGAACGCCGCCCGGTCCGCCGCGGAGGCGAACCGGATGTCGGCCTCGACCGACAGCGTCGGAAGCCGTCGGCCCGCCCGCTCGGCACCGCGGACCAGGGCGCCGACCTCGCGGACGGCGCGGGCAGCGAGCGCGAGCAGGTAGGCGGCGGAGAGCCGGTCGGCGACGGCCGCGGGATCCGCGGCTGCGGGGCCGAGCGCCGCCGGGGAGACGACGTAGGCCCTGGCGCTCGCCGTGAGCACGCGCTCGGTGAGCCCGCCGTGCCGGCGCCGGCCGACCTCGACGAGGAGCCCCTTGTCCTCCAGGGCCCGCAGGTGGTGGCCGACGCGCTGCCGCGGCAGTCCGAGCCGGACCGCGACGGATGCCGCGGAGGCGGGCTCCGCGGCGAGCGCGGCGAGCAACCGGGCCCGGGTCGGCTCCAGGGCGGCGGCGGCGACCTGCGGATCGTCGAGCACTGCGACGTCGTCGGGCACGACGTCAGCGTCTCCTTTGACAGCAATGCCTGTCAAGGGCTGGCACGATCCAAGCCCGCTGGACCTCACGGATCGGCGCGGTCCGTGACCGCACCACCGCTTCCAACCGGCGACGCTGCTCCTCGTCGATCACCACGACCCGCGCGGACGGCGCCATCGCTACCCTCCCCGAACCGGTCGATACCCCGACACCTCGACCACTCGGGGAGATCTTGAATGACTCGAGGGGTTCGACCGTTCCGCTGGGGCGGGGCGGCGTGGCATCGGCAGGTGGCCTTGCCGCACAGGGTGTAGCGCTCGGTGATGGTGCCGGCGACGGCGTAGGCGAGTTCCGCGTCTACGTCCAAGCCGGCTACCCTCTCACCGTGATCGCCAGAACCAGCCGTGGGGAGGTCAAAGGATCAAGGGCTAGGGTGTCCGCGACGTAATCGGCTGGGATGCGTCACCCTCCTGATGCCGTACTTCACCGCTACGCGTCGTTCGGCCAGAACCCTCGGGATGGCCCTCCAGACGGCGCGGGTGTTCGACATGCCGCTCGACGTCGTCGTCCAGCACGAGGCGTGGTCGCACGACGCGCCTCGGGAACCCCCTCCGCCTCGACTGGCTGAACCGCAGCAATCCCCCCTTCGGAGGCGACTTCTTGACGACCACGCAGCGTTCGGCTCGGCTGACCGGCCTGGCCTACCTCGGACTCGCCATCTCGGGCATCGTCGGCTTCCTCTTGATCCGGCCGCAGCTCTACGTGCCCGACGACGCCACCCGGACCGCCGCCAACCTCGTGTCGTATGAGGGGCTCGCCCGCATCGGCATCGCTGCGGATCTCGTCACGGTGCTCACCCAGGCTCTGGCGGCGGTGGGGTTCTTCCTCGTCTTCCGGCGTGTCAACCCCGCTGGCGCGGCCTCGATCACGGCGTTCGGGCTGGTGAACTCCGTTGTCATACTCGTGGCCACTGCGTTCTCGGCGACGGCGCTCCAGGTGGCCGTTCGTGGCGGGCCGACGTCGGCGAGCGACGCCCTCATGCTGTACGACGTCAACGCTGCCACCTGGAGTGCCGGAGGTCTGTTCTTCGGGTTGTGGCTGATTCCGATGGGATGGCTCACCCTGCGCTCCGGCTCCATGCCCCGTGCGCTCGGGTGGATCCTGGTCGTCGGGGGAGTCGGCTACGTCCTGAGCGCGTTCGTGAGCTTCCTCGCGCCCGGTGCCTCCGGCCTCGCCGGCCTGCTGCCGCTGCCTGCCACCATCGGGGAGGTCTGGATGATCGGCTATCTGCTGATCAAGGGAATGCCGGACGGGCCCCCGATGCCCGGACGACGAGATCCCGAGGGCGCGGTGGCGTGAGTGGCGATGTCACGAGCGCAGCGACTACTCGCGCCGGCCTCGGCGACGTCGACATCGGGGCGAGGTACCTCACGCACCGCCCCGGCGGCGACTGACCCGGCCGGTGCTGGCCGCCCCGCGGGGATCAGGCGGGCGGTTCGCCGAACTTCGACCGGAGGAACTCCCCCTGCAGGTGCAGGCGGGTCTGCGGGTGCTCCTTCGACGGGCGCTCCCGGGCCTGTGCCAGAGCACGCTCGATCGCGGTGAGCTGGTCGGCGACCTCGACCGCCGCGGGCCGGCCGCGGACCTGCGCACGTGGGTCGTCGAGCGCGAGGAACGGCTCGAGGGTGTCCGGCAGGTAACGGGTGACGGTCGCCTCGACGAGGAACGCGACGTCCGTGTCGAGGCCGTCCGCGAGGAGCCGGACGAGAAGGACGTCGAGGTGCGCGTCGACCGCGCGCAACGCGCCCTCGCCGCGGGTGTCGAGCCGGCGGGACGCGAAGGCCTTGCGCAGCAAGGCGTTCCTGGACCGGTCCAGGTCCCCGACCGGGGTGCCACCGGGCTGAGCGGTGACGATGTCGATCTCGGCGAGGGCGCGGGAGAGAGCCTCGACCCGCTCCCGGCGGGCTCGCCGGGAGCGCGCCACGGTCGCGCCGGCCGCGGTGGCCGCGCCGGCGACGAGACCGCCCTCGACGGCCACCGTGCCCGCGGCGGGCAGGAGCAGGCCGGCCCACGCGGCCGCCGCGGCGCCGGTGAGGAGCGCGGCGTCCCGCCCGCGGCGCAGCGTCAACGTCCGCCCGGCCGCCCCGGTGCCCGGGCCTGGTCGCGGCCCGGCGCCCGGGAGGGCGTCGACGGCCTCGCTGTACGCCGCCAGCCTGAGCTCGAGCGAGCGGGCCTGGACCGGCGGCAGCCGCGGTGCGATCCGGCCCAGGTCGTCCCGGGTCCGGGCGAGGTCACGACGCATCCGGGTGACCTCCTGGCGCGGCACCCAGCCGGTCCGGGCCATGGCGGCGAACCGCTCCCGGACTCCGTCGAGCCGGCCGTGCGCGGCCTGCGCCGCGCCGGTCGGGTCGACCCACTGCAGCGGGGTCGCGACGACCCGGTAGGCCTGGTCGGTGAGCCACGGAGCGCGGTCCGCGACGAGGTCGATCGCCCCCTCGACGATGCGACGGCGCAGCGCACCACGCCGTCCCGCCATCGTGTCCACCTCCGTGCCGACCGCGCCGGCCCGACCGTCGTCCGGTGCGGGACCGTCGCGGCGCCGCTCGATCCCCCTCGTACGGCACAACGCCCCCGGCGCCTCCAGTGTGCCCGCCGTGGCGCAGCCTGGTCTGATGGGGTCCGGCACGCGGACCGTGACCCGGTTCGTGCTCGAGCACTGCGGCGATCACGTGCTCTCCCCCTCGCGGCCGGGAGGGGTGTACGCCCACCGCAGCGGCGACCTCGTCAGCCGGCGGGTCGGCACCGGTCCCCGACGGTCAGCCGGCGCGCTCCCAGAGCACCGGTGCGAGCAGGCCGCAGGCATCCTCGACGACCTGCGCGGCGTCGAGGCAGACGTCCTCCCGGTACTTCGCGCCGACGAGCTGGACGCCGCTGGGCAGCCCGCGGTCGTCGAGGCCGGTCGGGACGAGTACCGAGGGCAGACCGAGGAGGTTGACGGCGATGCTCGGCGCGAGGCTGTGCCACACCCGCCGGACGTCCTCCGGCGACCGGACGTCCTCCCCCACCTGCAGCAGGCCGCCGAGGAGCTGGGGGACGACGAGCACCGGGTGTACCTCGAGGAACAGCGCCCAGGCGCGCATGAGCGTCGTCCGGGCTGCGAGGTCGTCCACGTGCTCACCGGAGCTCTCGTACGGGGCGGCCATCCCCCGCAGCTCGGCCCAGTAGTCCTGCATCTGCGGGCTGCCGAGCCGGGCGAGCACCGGGGTGAGCTGGTGGTCGAGGTCGTTCATGAGCAGCCGGACGGCGAGCCGCGCCGTCCGGGCGATCCCCGGCGTCGCAGGCTCGTCGAGCTCGACGACCTCGTACCCGGCGGCGGTGAGCGCTGCGACGGCCCGGTCGACGGACGCGAGGACGTCGGGGGCGGTCGCGACCTCGCCCTCGACGCGCCGCAGAACCGCGGCCCGGCGCGGCACCGGCGGGCCGTCGAGCGGCGCGGGCACCCACCAGGGGTCCCGGACGTCGCGGCGCGCCATGACCGCGAGTCCGAGCCGGACGTCCTCGACGGACCGTCCGAGGACACCCTGCACCGACATCAGCTGGGCGACGGTCGACCGCTCGACGGCGGCCGAGGGCAGGAACGCCGGCACCCGGCCCTGGGACGGCTTGATCCCCGGCACGCCGCAGTGCAGCGCCGGGATCCGAACCGAGCCGCCGATGTCGTTGCCGTGCGCGAGGGCCCCGAATCCCATGGCGGCGCTCACCCCGGCGCCGCCGGACGAGCCGCCGGCGGTCGTCGCGGCGTCCCAGGGGTTGACCGTCAGGCCGTAGAGCGGGTTGTCCGTCGTCGGGCGCATCGACACCTCGGGGGTGTTGGTCCGGCCGACGAGGACGGCCCCCGCGGAGAGCCAGTTCCGGGTCACCGGGGAGTCGGCGGGCGCGACGAGGCCGGCGAGCCCCGGCAGCCCGTTCGGGGTGCGCTGCCCCTCGACATCGATGTTGTCCTTGATCGTCACGGGGGCGCCGTGCAGGCTCCCGGGTTCCGCGCCGCGGGCGAAGGCCTCGTCGAGCGCCCGGGCGGCGGCGACCGCCTCCTCGCCGAGCGCGAGGGTCACCGCGTTGACGGCGGCGTTCGCGTCGGCGACGCGCTCGACGACGCTGCGGGCGACCTCCTCGCACTTCAGGTCGCCGGCCGTCGTCGCGGCGAGCACCTCCCGCGCCGACCACTGCCACAGCGGCCTGGCGTCCCCGGTCCGGCGGCCCCGGACGTCGGCCGACAGGCCGGTGGTCGGCTCGGTCATCTCATGGCTGGTCACGGTCCGGAGTCTAGGCAGCGGCCGCCGCCCGCGGACGCCGTCCCCGCCGACGCGGGTGAGCGGAGCGGGTCAGGCGCCGGGACGGCCCCCCGAGCGACCGACTCCCCAGCGCAGGACGCGGGTCGCCGCGTCGTCGAGGTCCAGGAGCAGCCGCTCGCCGCTCTGCCGGGGACGGCGCGGTGCCAGCGGCTGCCACTCGACGCCGCGGTCGCTCGCGACGCAGACGAAGCCGTGCGGCGCCTCCCGCTGCCCGACGGCGGTCACCGCGAGCGAGACCGGGCGCCGACGGCCGTCGCGGGTCACGAAGTCCCAGTCCTGGCGGTTCGGCAGGCCCCAGCGGGCGAGCTCGAGGAGGGGGTCGACCCCGGCGGGGACGCCGAGCTCCCGGGCGACGTCCTCGAGGTCCCCCGGGTCGCTCAACCGGGTCGTCGGCCGCCCGACGAGCTCCTCGCTGCGGTACCCGAGAAGCTTCTCGGCCGCCCGGTTGACCTGGGTGATCCGGCCGTCGGGGTCGGCGAGGACGACGACGCGATCGGTGACCGCCCGGAGCAGGGTGTCGACGACGGCGCGGGAGGTCCGGGCCTCCTCGTCGAGACGCAGGCACATGTCGTCGAGGTCGTGCTGGGGTCGCAGGTCTCGCAGCGTCACCGCGACGAGGAGCGCGCCGTCCGGGCCGTGCACCGGGGTCAGCCAGCCGGTGACCGGCACGTCCCCGCCACAGCGGCCGACCGCGACGAGGTCGAGGCCCTCCCCGGTCGGGTTCGTCGGCTCCCCCGCGAGCATCCGCCGCCGGGCTTCGGCGACCGCGCAGGGCAGCTCGGGTACGAGGTCGCGGGCCGGCGTCCCGACGAGGTCTCCCGCCGTCCGGCCGAGCAGCGCCGTTGCTGCGGCGTTCGCGAAGACCGTGCGGCCGTCGGCGTCGACGCCGACGACCGCGTCGGCACTTGCGTCGAGGACTGCGAGGGCCGCGGCCCACGTGCCGGCGCGACGGCGACGGGCGGCCGGCCACCACCGCCGCAGACGGCGCGGGGCCGGGAGGTCGGTGACGGCGTCGGACGTCGTCGACACCGCCTGCCCTGGCGGTGGCGCGGACGGCGCGCTGCGCGGCTCGGGCAGGACGACGACCGGTCGGGCCGGCGCCGACGCGACCTGCGGCACCGTCCCCGCGCCGACGGTGACCGACGACGCGATGACCTGTGGCTGCATTCGCGACCTCCCCGCTCGCGCCCGGTGACCGACCGCAGACGTTACTCGATGTGATCGAACGATTACAGAGTGATAATTACAGAGGTGCAGGACCTCAGGTGGCGGAATCAGCCGAACCGCTCGCCGCGGACGACCTGCGACGTCCAACCCGGGCCGAGGCGCCCGGCCCGGGCGCCTCGTCAGGGGCGGGCGGCGAGCCCCGTGCAGCCGCGAGCGGCGGCCCACGCACGCCGCATCCGCGCGGACGTCCCCGCGGCCTCCGGCTCCCGGGGCACCCCGTCGGCGCTGACGACCATGGGCACCCATCCGGCGCCGGTGACCCGCCGCCCGTCGAGGGTGAGCGTGAGGACACCCGTGGTCGCGTCAGCGGCCGAGTTCCGTCGCCACCAGACGAAGTTGCCGAGGCCGTAGGAGACGTACGTGCGGCCGAGCCAGCCGGCGCCCTGGACCCGATGGGCATGTGCGCCGACCACGACGTCGGCGCCGGCGTCCGCGAGCGCCTGCGCCGTCCGCTGCTGCAGCCCGTTGGGACACGTCGTGTAGTCGGTGCCCCAGTGCAGGTACACGACGACGACGTCGGCGGTCTTCCGGGCGGACCGGACTGCCGCCGCGAGCCGGTCCGGGGACGCCGCCGACGCGACGCCCGGGCGGGCCTTCCGGGCCGTCCACGTCGCGAGCGTCCAGTCCGGCACCTGGGTCGCACCGAGCACGGCGACCCGGGTGCCGCGGACGGTGATCACGGCCGGGGCGTACGCGTCTGCCGCATCCGCCCCGAGGCCGACACCCGGGATCGGCGCCTTCGCCCGCGCGGCAAGGGTGTCCTCGAGCCCGACCGGGCCGTAGTCGACCGCGTGGTTGTTCGCGAGCGTCACGACGTCGACCCCGGCGGCGTCGAGCGCGTCGAAGGCGGTCGCGGGCGCCCGGAAGTGGAACTGCTTCGGCATCTCGGTGCCGCGGGTCGTGATCGCTGTCTCGAGGTTGACCATCGCGACGTCGGCCCCCGCGAGGTAGGGCCTCAGCTTCGCGAGCCCGGTCGCGGGGTCGTCGAGGAGGTCGGCGACCTGGGCCGAGAAGTGCACGTCGCCTGCGAACGCGAGTGTGAGCGGACGGTTCGCGTCATCGGTCGGCGTCGCGGTCGCCACCGACGGCGAGGCGGCGGGCGTCGTGCGCGACGCCGCCGGCGCCGCGGTCGTCGCGATGACCGACGGGGTCGCCGCCCGGGCCTCCTCCCCGGACCCCGGCAGGCCGCACGCGGCGAGCAGGACGGCGGCCGTCGCGGCCGCGACGGCCGGACGGCCGGACGCACAACGGACGAACGGACGGACGAACGGAACGACGACCGGGCGGGCGACGCGCGGGCGGCGCGGACCGGCTGGGCGCACCCGCGCGAGTCTAGACGCCGCGGCCGGGGCCGCCCCGCGGCCTGGGATCGTCGCTTCGAACGAAACTGTTCAAGTCTCAACTATTACGGGTAGGATGACCACATGTCAGACACCCGCTGGCTCAGCAGCGACGAGCAGCGGACCTGGCGCGCCTACCTCGGCGCGACCAAGCTCCTCGCGTCGCAGCTCGAGCGCGACCTCCAGCGCTCCGCCGGCTTCACCCACGCCTACTACGAGATCCTCGTGCGGCTGTCGGAGGCGCCGGACCGGCGGCTGCGGATGAGCGAGCTCGCCGACGCCGCCGACTCCTCACGCAGCCGGCTGTCGCACGCGGTCGCCCGGCTCGAGGAGCTCGGCTGGGTCGTCCGGGAGAGCTGCCCGAGCGACCGGCGCGGCGCGTTCGCGCGGCTCACCGACGAGGGCCTCCGAGCTCTCGCCGAGGCCGCGCCGAGCCATGTGGAGTCCGTGCGCACCCATCTGTTCGACCCGCTCACCGAGGACGACGTCCGTCGGCTCCGCGCGATCAGTGAGAAGCTCCTCGTCGCGCTGCGGGACAAGGGCGCGGCCGGGTCGACGTTCCCGCTCGACCCGGCGGCCCTCGGTGCGGTGCCCGAGCCCGCCCGCGACCGTTGAGGCGACCCGGCTGCGGACCCGGCAGGGATGGCGGGACCGTCCGGTACGAGTACGACGCACCCGTCGAAATCCCGCCCCGGGCCGACCGGCTGCACCAGACTCTGCGGCGTGCAGCCCCCACCCCCCGGTGAGAGCCCCGGAGCGGTGTCCACCGGTGTCGTCGACCCGGACGGCGACAGCGCCGACGACCTCGCCGGGGCCGGGGTCGCGGTGTTGCTGCGCAGCCCCGAGGCGCTGCGGAGCGTCTACCAGCCCATCGTCGACCTGCGGACCGGCGACGTCGTCGGCTACGAGGCGCTGACCCGGGTCGCGGAGTGGCCCGCCCGCTCCCCCGAGCCGTGGTTCGCGGCCGCCGGTCGGCACGGGCTCGCCGGTGTCATCGAGGCGGCCGCCCTCGCGTCGTCGGTCCGGGCGCGTCCACTCCTCGACGCCGGCCAGTTCCTCATGGTCAACGTCTCCGCGCCGGCGCTGCTCCACCCCGACGTCACCCGGACCCTGCTCGCCGAGAACGACCTCCGCGGGCTCGTCGTCGGGCTGTCCGACATCGAGGCCGTCGACGCGGGGCAGCTCTCGGCAGTGCTCGCCGGGCTCCGCGAACACGGCCTGCTCGTCGGCGGGTGCGTGGCGGACGGCAGCCGCTCCGAGCTGCGCCGGGTGGCCGCGGTCGACCCCGACCTCGTCGAGCTGGGGCCGGCGCTCGTCCGGGGGGTCGCCGACGACGGGATCGGACGCCGCGTCGTCCACCTCGTCCTCGACGTCGCGCGCGACCTCGCCGCGGACGCCCTCGCGGGCGGGGTCGAGGCGCTCGAGGACGCCCGCTGGTTGCAGCGCGCCGGCGCCGCGCTCGGCCAGGGCTGGCTGTTCGGCCGGGCCCGGGCCGGGCTGCTCCACCCGTCGCCGGAGATCGTCTCCTGGCTCCGCCAGGGCTGGTCGGGCTGCGCCTGACCGGCGTGGGAACCGCCCCCGGGCCGCGCCCCCCCGATCTCCCCGGATCGATCTCCCCGCGACGCGATCGTCCGGCTCCTCGCCGCCGGGAACCCCTCGGGGCACAGGACCAAGGCCCTGCGACCGCCGCCACCGCGGTGCCTACGGTGAACCGACGAGTCACCGGAGGTGAGCCGTGACCGATGCGCCCGAACGGCCCCCCGCCAACGCCGACGTCCACCGGGCCGTCCCGGTGCTGTCCGACGCCGAGATGACCCTGGCCGCCGAGGCCGCGCGCTGGGCACCGTCCATCCACAACTCCCAGCCCTGGCGGCTGCGCCGGCTGCCGGCGGGCCTCGGCGTCGTCGAGGATCCCTCCCGAGCCGTTCCCGTCATCGACCCGCAGGGCCGCGACCGCACGATCTCCTGCGGCGCCGCTCTCCTCAACGCCGGTGTGGCCCTGCGTGCTCTCGGCTACGCGGTGGAGGTCTCGACCCTGCCCGACCCGGCGGAGCCCGGGCTCGTCGGGACGGTCCAGGCCCTCGGCCGCAGCGCGCCGACCGCCGCGGATGCCGATCTCGCGCGGATGATCCCGCTGCGGCACACCCACCGCCGGGTCTACCGCTCGCACGCCGTCGCCGAGGAGGACCTGCTCGACCTGCGCCAGGCGGTCTCCGCGGAGGGGGCCCGCCTCAGCGTCGCCGACGCCGCCGCCCGGCGGCGGCTCGCCCACCTGCTGCGCCGCGCGGTCCGCGCCCAGGCCGCCGACCCCGAGCTGCGCGGCGAGGTCGAGCAATGGGTTCGACGTGACGCGGACGGCGGGGCGGTCGACGGCATCCCGAGCAGCGCCCTCGGCACCTCCCCGTTCCCCGTCGACTCCCTGGTGCACGCCGGGCACCGCGGCGCCCCAGAGGCCGGCGAGGTCGAGGAGGAGCTGGCCCGCAGCACCGTGCTCGTCGTCGCGACCCGCGGCGACACCCGGCACGACTGGGCCGTCGCCGGTCTCGCGCTCGAGCGGATGCTGCTCGTCGCGACGGCGAAGGGGCTCGTCGCGACGTTCGCCGACCAGGCCCTCCAGGACCCCGCGCTGCGGCCCGAGGTCGCCGAGGTGCTCGCGCTCTGGGGCCGGCCGCAGGTGCTCCTCCGCGTCGGACGTCCGCTGGTCGACGCCCCCCTGACCCCGCGCCGTCCGCTCGCGGAGCTCTTCGAGGCCTGACACGTCCTGCACCATCCACCGACCATCCACCGAGCAGCCATCTGCGCCCGTCGGGGACCGGGTGTGCACTGCACGATGACGTGGGTCGCGTTACTCCGCGCGCACCCTGAGCGGCACGACGACGAGCAGGGGGACGCCAGGGCCGGCTGACCGGCTTGGCATGCTTGGCGTCCGTGAGCCTCGCGACCGTCGGCAGCCTCGACCCGGTGCCCGCCCTGAGCCGTCCCGACCTGCTCGGCGGCCCGGTCACCGCGTTCCTGTCCGGCTGGCCGGACGGCGGCGCGGTCGGGGTCGCCGAGATCGACCCCGACGTCTCCGACACCGCCGTCTTCACCCGGACCTACGGTGTGCCGCCCGAGGTCTCCGCGAACTGCGTCGTCGTCGCGGGCCGGCGCGCGGGTGCCGAGCGGGTCGCGGCCTGCGTCGTCCTCGCGACCACCCGGGCCGACGTCAACGGCACCGTCCGGCGGCTCCTCGACGTCCGGAAGTCCTCGTTCCTGGCCGTGGACGAGGCCGTCGAGCGCACGGGGATGGAGTACGGCGGCATCACGCCGGTCGGGCTGCCCGCGGGCTGGCGGGTGCTCGTCGACGCCAGGGTCGTCGACGTGCCGACGGTCGTCGTCGGCAGCGGCGTCCGGCGCAGCAAGCTCGTGCTCCCGGGGGCGCTGCTCGCCCGGCTGCCCGGGGCCGAGGTCGTCGAGGGGCTCGCGACCACGGTGCAGCAGTAGCGACGCTCTGCCCCAGTGCCTCCTCCGATCGTCGCCCCGGGATCCGTCCGGGGGACCGGGACGCAGGTCTGAAGACCGCTCCGGGTGAGGCGACCGGCTGCGGAGCTCTGCCGGGTCAGCGCCGGACCCGCACCGCCCACAGCGCGACCGCCGCCGCGGCGGCGACGTTCAGCGAGTCCACGCCTGCGGCCATCGGGATCCGGACGGCGAGGTCGCACGACCCGACCGTGGCGCTCGCCAGCCCGTCGCCCTCGGTCCCGAGGACGACGGCGAGCCGCTCCGGGGGGTCGGCCTCGAGCGTCCCGAGGTCCACGGCGTCCGGGGTGAGGGCGAGTGCGGCGACGACGAACCCCGCGGCCCGGACGACGTCGAGGCCGCCGGGCCACGGCACGATCCGGGTCCACGGCACCTGGAACACCGTGCCCATCGAGACCCGGACCGCGCGGCGGTAGAGCGGGTCGGCGCAGCGCGGGCTCACGAGGACGGCGTCGGCCCCGATGCCCGCGGCGGAGCGGAAGATCGCCCCGACGTTCGTGTGGTCGACGACGTCCTCGAGGACGACCACGCGGCGCGCCGCGGCGAGGAGGTCGGCGACCGCGGGCAGCGGCGGCCGCTCCATCGACGCGATGGCCCCGCGGTGGACGTGGAACCCGGTGATGCCCTCGAGCACCTCCTCGGCGCCGACGAGGACCCGGCCGCCCCGGGCGTGCACGTCCCGGACGAGGTCGGCGAGCGGGCCGAGCCACCGGTGCGAGAGCAGGAGGGCCCGCGGCCGGTGGCCGGCGTCCAGGGCGCGCCGGACGACCTTCTCGCTCTCCGCGAGGTAGAGCCCGAGCGCGGGCTCGCGGCGCGAGCGGAGCGCGACGTCCGTGAGCCCGACGAAGTCGGCGACCCGCGGGTCGTCCGCGCCGCCGACGAGCTCGACGAGGGCCGCGAGCCGCCGCCGCCGCGGCCCGCTCGGCGGCGGGCACCGCCCCCCGCGGGGGCCTGCTCATCGTCCGCTCACGTCGTCAGGCCACTCACGAGCCGGGCCACAGCAGCCGGACGATCGCCGTGACGCCGACGAGGACGATGACGGCGCGCAGCGCCCGCGGTGGCAGCCGCCGGCCGACCTTCGCGCCGAGCACGCCGCCGGCGACCGAGCCGACGGCGACGAGGGCGACGGCGGCCGGGGCCGCGTCCTCCGGCTGGACGACGAGGAAGGTCACCGCGGCGACGAAGTTCACGACGAGCGACAGGAGGTTCTTCAGCGCGTTGACGCGCTGGAGCGACTCGGGGAGCAGCGACCCGAGGAGCCCGACGAGGAGCACCCCCTGGGCGGCGCCGAAGTAGCCGCCGTAGACCCCGGCGACCAGCGTGCCGGCCGCGGTCCCGACCCCCGGCCCGGTGTGGACGGTCCCGAGCCGCTCGCGCCGGGCCGCCGTCCATGCCGCGATCCGGGGCTGGACGACGACGAGCACGAGCGACATCCCGATGAGCACGGGGACGATCGCCTCGAACGCCGCGGCGGGGAGCCGGAGCAGCAGGAGCGCCCCGGCGACGGACCCGACCAACGACATCGGGCCGAGCCGGACGACGTTCCGGCGCTGGCCCTCGAGCTCGCGCCGGTAGCCCCACGCCCCCATCGCACTGCCGAACACGAGGCCGATGTTGTTCGAGACGTTCGCGGTGACCGGCGGGTACCCGATCGCGAGCAGCGTCGGGAAGGTGATGAGCGTCCCGGAGCCGATGACAGTGTTGATCAGGCCGGCCCCGACGCCGGCGAGGAGCACGGCGAGAGCCTCGGGGACGGTCACGGGCAGCGAGGGTATCCGGCGCTCCCGGAGCCGCCAGGCAGCCGTCCCGCCGGTCAAGCCGCCCGGGGGCCCGGCCGATACCTGCACGGTGGGACGGCGGGCGTTGGCTCCTCGGGGCGGTCGGGCGCGCCGCCGTCCGGCGCGTCGCACAGCGCGCCTCGCTGCCGTGCCTCGGGTGGGGCTCCCGGCGGGGCCTCGGGCAGGGCCCGCGGCGGATCCTCGGGAGGGCCTTCGCGCTGGCGCTGGCCGTCGCCCTCGTGCCGGGGCCCGCGGAGGCGCCGGCCTTCGCCGCACCCGGCTCCCCGGACGTCGCCCGGCTGGACGCGACGGCGCGGCGGGCGCAGGCCGAGGCCGAGGCGGCCGCCCGCCGGGTCGACGCCCTGACGGCCCAGTTCGACGCCCGGTCCACGGCTGCCGCCGAGGCCGCGGACCGGCTCGCCACCGCGTTCGCCGTCTCCGCCGAGGTCGACCGGGCCCGGGACGCCACCTCCGCCGCGCTGCGCGCGGCGGAGGTGGCGCACGCGGCCCGGATCCGCGCCGTCTACGCCGACGGCGCCGCCGCCCTCGCGGTGACCGTACTCGCCGCCGACGACGCCGACGACGTGCTGTGGCGGGCGAGCACCGTCGACCGGATCCAGGCCGATCTCCTGCGACGCTCCAGCCTCGACCTCGCGTCGGCCGGGACCCGCGCCGCCCGTTCGGCGGCCGCGGCGCGGGTGGCCGCAGAGGCCGACGCCCGCCTCGCCGCCGCGCTCCGCACGCTCCAGGACGACGCCACGGCCGCCGACGAGGCGCTCGCCCGCGCCCGGACGGCGCTCGCCCGGCTCGACCGGACGGCGCGCTCGGCCCGCGCCGCGACCGAGGCCGCCGCGCGGCTCGCAGCAGCCGAGGCGGCCGCGAACGAACGCCGGCTCGCGCAGGGCACCACGACGGGAGCGCTCGGGATCCCGCTGGACTTCGAGCGCCAGTACCGGGCGGCGGCGCCGTCGTGCCCGGGGATGGACTGGACCCTCCTCGCGGCGGTCGGCCAGGTCGAGAGCGGGCACGGGCGGAACAACGGGCCCTCGTCCGCCGGAGCCATCGGGCCGATGCAGTTCTTGCCCCGGACCTTCGAGGCGTACGCCGTGGACGGCGACCGGGACGGCACGCGGGACCCGTGGTCCGCCCCGGACGCCATCTGGACGGCGGCGCGCTACCTGTGCGACCGCGGCGCCGACGAGGGCACCGATGACGGCGTACACCGGGCGCTCTTCGCCTACAACCATGCCCAGTGGTACGTCGACCTCGTCCTCGACGCGCAGCGCGCGATCCGGCAGCGCGCCGAGGACGCGGCGTCCGGCACCTGACGGCCGACCACAGACCGGCCGGGTCGGGCGGGTCGGGCCCCGTCCGCACGGTCGGATCAGGGCGCAGGCGGGGTCTGCGGCGGGGTCTGCGGCGCGGGGTCCTCGTCCCACGCCGTGTCGGTGAGCGCGCTGGAGTCCCCGGCGGTGTCGCCGCGTCCGGCCCCGTTGCCCGCGCCCGGCGTCCCGATACCCAGCCCAGGGTCGGTGACCCGGGCGACGCCCTCGGCGTCGGCGACCTCCGCCTGGGCGCGGCGCAGCGCCTCGGACGGGTCTTCGAGGCGGGTGTCGGCGAAGCTGTCCTCGTCCGGCTCCGTCGCGGGCTCCCAGGTGCCCTGGGCGTCCCGGCCGCCGCCGAGCGCCGAGCCGATGCCGCGCAGCGCCTGGGTGAGCTCGGTCGGGACGATCCACATCTTGCTCGAGGTGCCGTTGGCGATCTGCGGCAGCATCTGGAGGTACTGGTACGCGAGCAGCTTGGAGTCCGGGTTGCCTCGGTGGATCGCGTCGAAGACCTGGTGGATGGCGCGGGCCTCGCCCTGCGCCTTGAGGACCGCCGCCTGCGCCTGGCCCTCGGCCCGCAGGATCGCCGACTGCTTGTCGCCCTCGGCCGTGAGGATCTGGGACTGCTTGACGCCCTCGGCGTTGAGGATCGCCGCCCGGCGGTCCCGCTCGGCGCGCATCTGCTTCTCCATCGAGTCCTGGACACTCGCCGGCGGGTCGATCGCCTTGAGCTCGACGCGGTTGACCCGGATCCCCCACCGGCCGGTCGCCTCGTCGAGGACGCCGCGGAGCTGGCCGTTGATCTGGTCGCGGCTCGTGAGGGTCTGCTCGAGGTCGAGCGAGCCGATGACGTTCCGCAGGGTCGTCACCGTGAGCTGCTCGATGCCCTGGATGTAGTTCGCGATCTCGTAGACCGCGGCCTTGGGGTCCGTCGGCTGGAAGTAGATGACGGTGTCGATGCTCACGACGAGGTTGTCGCTCGTGATGACGGGCTGCGGCGGGAACGACACGACCTGCTCGCGCAGGTCGACCACGGCGCGCGGCCGGTCGACGAACGGCACGAGGAAGTTGAGCCCCGCGTCGAGGGTGCGCGCGTACCGGCCGAGCCGCTCGATGATGACCGCCGTGGCCTGCGGCACGATGCGCACCGACCGGACGATGGTCAGGAGCACGAGGAACAGCAGGAAGACGAGGACGGCGAGACCGGCGATCTGCGACGGGTCCATGGATGGCTCCAGCTCGAGGATGGACGGGATGCGCCCTTCGGGTGACTCATCGTAACCGCAACCCTGTCGGCGCTGCCCGGCGTGGTTATGTCTCTGACGAAGTGCGTGGACTGTCCGGCCGTGTGACGTACGGTGCGGAGTCGGCGTTCCGCGGCTGATGGACTGCCGAGGAAGAGGTGCTTGGGAGACTACTCATGGTCACGAGGCCGCCGGCACCCGGGCGGCGCCGGGGAACCCCGCGCTCGACGGCGACCTCGACGAGGTCGCGGCCTGGCCGCGGGCGCTGACGCCCGCGGAGGTGACGGCGCTCTACGCGTCGGGGGCGTCCGGGGCCTGACCCGGCGCGCCGGTCGCGAGCTGCGGCGGCGGCTCGGCGGCGACGACCGCGGTCGCACCCTCGATCCGGACGACGGTGACGTGCGCCCCGACGGGCAGCACGGTCGCAGGCCCCTCGGCCCGCGCCGACCAGACCTCGCCCGCGAGCTTGACCTGGCCGCCGCGCGGGTCGACCTCGGTGACGACCTCGGCCCGGCGGCCGACCAACGCGGCGACGCCCGTCGCGTGGTGCCGGGTCGACTGGCTGAGGCGCAGCAGAGGCGGCCGCGCGAGGAAGAGCAGCGCCGCCGAGACGACCCCGAAGACGACGACCTCGACCGCCACGTTGGCCCCGAGCGCGTCGGCCACCGCGGCGGCCAGCGCGCCCCCGGCGAACATGAGGAGGACGAAGTTCAGCGAGGCCACCTCGGCGATCGCGAAGAGCAGCGCGATGGCCAACCAGATCAGCCACATGTCGTCCACTCCGTTCCGGCCCCCTCCGCGGGACGGCCGTCACCCGTCCTGACGAAGACGTGCCGCGAACCGGTTCCCGGTCCGCTCGACGTCGAGCGGGATGTCGAAGGTCGCGGTGAGGTTCTCCGCCGTGACCGTCTCCGCGACCGGGCCCGCAGCGACGACCCGCGCGTGCCGGAGCAGGAGGGCGTGCGTGAACCCCTGCGGGATCTCCTCGACATGGTGGGTCACGAGGACGAGCACCGGGGACCGCCGGTCCCCGGCGAGCTCGGCGAGGTCGCGCACGAGGGTCTCGCGACCGCCGAGGTCCAGCCCGGCCGCGGGCTCGTCGAGCAGGACGATCTCGGGGTCGGTCATCAGGGACCGGGCGAGCTGGACGCGCTTGCGCTCGCCCTCGCTCAGGGTCCCGAAGGTGCGCTCGGCGAGGTGGGAGACGCCGAAGGCCGCGAGGAGGTCCCGGGCGCGGCGGTGGTCCTGGCTGTCGTACTGCTCACGCCACCGCCCGGCGATCGCGTACGCGGCGGTGAGGACGACGTCCCCGACCTTCTCGTGCGGCGGGAGGCTCTCGGCGAACGCCGCGCTCGACAGCCCGATCCGCGGCCGCAGCTCGAAGACGTCGACCTTGCCGAGGGTCTCGCCGAGGATCGTCGCCGACCCGCGGCTCGGGTGCATGCGCGCGCCGGCGATCTGGAGCAGCGTCGTCTTGCCCGCACCGTTCGGGCCGAGGACGACCCAGCGCTCACCCTCGCGGACGGTCCAGGTGATGTCCTCGAGCAGGGTCGCACCGTCGCGCACGACGCTGACGCCGATCAGGTCCAGCACCTCCCGCATGGCCCGAAACCCTAGGGCACGCGTCCGGCCGCTCCGACACCTACCCTGGTCGGCGTGCTCGACGTCCCGCGTTCGGCCCGGCTCGCCGCCTGGGGAACCGCGTTCCTCGCCGGCCGCGCGCCGCTGGACCTGGCCGTCCGCGCCGTCGTCCGGGACGACGAGCCGCACGTCGTCGAGGACCCCGACGCGCACGCGGTCCCGACCGCCGCGGCGTTCGCCGGTGTCGACCTCGGCCTCGCCGACCTCCTCGAGGGCCTGCGCGGGCGCGGCGTCGGCGCCCTGCGCGCCGTCCTGCCGGCCCCCGGGGACGTTCTCGGCCTGCCCGGCCCGGCGGCGTTCAACGCCCTCGCCCTCGAGGCCGGGGAGGCCGTGCTCACGGCGTCCGCCGAGCCCGGCCCGCTCGCGGGGACGACGAGCCTCGGCGGCGTCCCCGTCGTCGAGGAGTTCGGGTCGGTGTGGGAGCCGGGTGCGCTCGTGACGTGGCGGGTCCGACCCGTCGAGCCGCGCCGGGTCGACCCCGTCGACGAGCCTCGGCGAGGCCGACCGGACGCTCCGCGAGGCGCTGCGGGAGGCCACCGAGGAGCTCGCCGGGCTCGACGTCGCCCGTTGGCGGGACGACGCCGCGGCCGCGATCTCTGCGATCCGGGAGGGCACCCTCGTGCCCGACGCCTTGCCGCCGTCCGCGCCGGCCCGGTCGGTCCGCGTGCTCGGGACGGCGGCCCGGCTGCGGGCGATCGTCGACCTCGCCGTCGTCGACGACGGCGCCGCGGTCAGCGGACACGAGGCGACCCGGCGGGCGCAGGCGCTCCGTGGCCTCGACGGCGTGGCGCGGCGGGCCATCGCTGCCGCCGTGAACGCCGTCCTCGAGCCGCAGTAGCCGAGCCGACGGAGAACGACCCGGCTCCCGGTCAGGGCTCGAGGACCGCCCGGACGGGCAAGGGCTACCCGTCGATACCGCGGCTCGCCACGGACCGGTACACCTCGACGGTGCGGTCCGCGATGGCCTCCCAGGAGAAGTGCTCCTCGGCGCGCTTGCGGCCGGCCCGGCCCATCTCGACGGGCCCGGTCCGGGTCCGCGGTGACCTCGGTGAGCACGGCCGCGAGGTCGGCGACGAACCGCTCGGGGTCGATCGGCGTGCCGGTGCCGTCGCTGCACCTGGTCGATCGGCACCAGCCGCCCGGTGACGCCGTCGTCGACGACCTCGGGGATGCCGCCGGTCGCCGTCCCGACGACCGCGGCCTCGCAGGCCATCGCCTCGAGGTTGACGATGCCGAGCGGCTCGTAGACCGACGGGCAGACGAACGTCGTGGCCGCGGAGAGCACCTGGCACAGCTCGGTCGCGCGGCAGCATCCGCTCGATCCAGACGACGCCGGTGCGCTCTCCGGCAGAGCTCCTCGACCAGCCCGCTCACCTCGGCCACGATCTCCGGGGTGTCCGGCGCGCCGGCGCAGAGCACGAGCTGGACGTCCGCGGGCAGCCGCTCGGCCGCCCGCAGCAGGTAGGGCAGGCCCTTCTGCCGGGTGATCCGGCCGACGAAGACGATGCTCGGCCGGTCCGGGTCGATCCCGAGCGCGCGGACGGCGTCCGGGTTCTCGTCCCGCACCCAGCCGGTCAGGTCGATGCCGTTGTGGACGACGACGACCCTGTCCGGGTCGACGTCGGGTAGCAGCGCAGGATGTCCTCGCGCATCCCCGCGCTCACGGCGATGACCGCCGCGGCGCCGAGGTACGCCGTCCGCTCCGCCCACGACGACAGCGCGTACCCGCCGCCGAGCTGCTCGGCCTTCCACGGGCGCAGCGGCTCCAGGCTGTGCGCGGAGAGCACGTGCGGGACGCCGTGGAGCAGGCTCGCGAGGTGCCCGGCGAGGTTGGCGTACCAGGTGTGCGAGTGGACGACGTCCGCACCGCCGCAGTCGGCGGCCATGGCGAGGTCGACGCCGAAGGTCCGCAGGGCGGCGTTGGCCCGGGCCAGCTCCGGCGAGGTCCGGGTAGCCGGTGACACCGGCCTCCGCGGCGCGGCTCGCCGAATGCCCGGACCCGGACGTCGCACGCGGCTGCGCAGCACCGCGGCGAGGTTCTCCACGTGGACCCCGGCCCCGCCGTAGACGTCCGGCGGGTACTCGCGGGTCAGCAGGTCGATGCGCACGCATGTCACCGTAGTGCGATCCGGCGCCCGACGCCATAGGGTCGGCGGCATGGCCAGCAGTCCGCGGCCGAAGGTCATGGCGATCGTCCTCGCCGGTGGCGAGGGCAAGCGGCTCATGCCCCTGACCGCCGACCGGGCCAAGCCCGCCGTCCCGTTCGGCGGCGTCTACCGGCTCGTCGACTTCGCGCTGAGCAACCTCGTGAACGCCCGCTACCTGCGGATCGTCGTGCTCACCCAGTACAAGTCGCACAGCCTCGACCGGCACATCTCGCAGGCGTGGCGGATGTCGACGCTGCTCGGCAACTACATCGCGCCGGTCCCGGCGCAGCAGCGGGTCGGCAAGCGCTGGTACCTCGGCAGCGCCGACGCGATCTTCCAGAGCCTCAACCTGGTCCGCGACGAGCGGCCGGACATCGTCGTCGTCGTCGGCGCCGACCACGTGTACCGGATGGACTTCGCGCCAGATGGTCGCGGCGCACGTCGAGTCGCGGCGCGCCGTGCACGGTCGCCGCGATCCGGCAGCCGATCACGCCTCGCCGACCAGTTCGGCGTGATCCAGGCGCTCGCCGACGACCCGCGGCGGATCGCGGCCTTCCTCGAGAAGCCGACGAACCCCGCAGGGCCTGCCGGACGCGCCCGACCAGGTGCTCGCCTCGATGGGCAACTACGTCTTCGACGCCGACGCCCTCGTCGACGCGGTCACCCGGGACGCCGACCGCGAGGGGTCCAAGCACGACATGGGCGGCGACATCGTGCCCGACTTCGTGTCCCGCGGCGAGGCCGCCGTCTACGACTTCATCGACAACGACGTGCCCGGCTCCGACGCCGCGCGACCGCGACTACTGGCGCGACGTCGGGACGCTCGACGCCTACTTCGAGGCCCAGATGGACCTCGTCTCGGTGCACCCGGTGTTCAACCTCTACAACTACGAGTGGCCGATCTACACCAACCTCGGCCCCTGGCCGCCCGCGAAGTTCGTGCACGGCTGGCACGGCCGGATCGGGCACGCGGTGAACTCGATCGTCTCCCCCGGCTGCGTCGTCTCCGGCGCCCTCGTCGAGAACTCGGTGCTCTCGCCGAACGTCGCTGGTGCACTCGCTGGGCGACGGTCAGCGACAGCGTGCTCATGGACAACGTCGAGATCGGCCGGCACGCCGTCGTCCGGCGGGCGATCCTCGACAAGAACGTCGTCGTGCCCGAGGGGGCGCGGATCGGCATGGACCCGGACGAGGACCGCGCGCGCGGCTTCACCGTCACGGACTCCGGCATCACCGTCGTCGGCAAGGGCCAGAAGGTTCCCGTGCTCGATGACCCGACCCGTGACGGATCGGGGTCCAGCTCCAGCCGCAGCACGCCGACTACGCCGAGATCCGCCGCGCCGTCGCCGAGGCGGAGGAGGCGGGCGTCGACGTCGTCTTCACCTGGGACCACTTCTTCCCGCTGTACGGCGCAGCCGACGGCAAGCACTTCGAGTGCTGGACGATGCTCGGCGCCTGGGCGGAGGCGACCTCGCCGGGTCGAGATCGGCGCGCTCGTGACGTGCAACACCTACCGCAACCCCGAGCTGCTCGCCGACATGGCCCGCACCGTCGACCACATCAGCGGCGGCCGGCTCATCCTCGGCATCGGCGCCGGCTGGTTCCGAGCGGGACTACGACGAGTACGGCTACGACTTCGGCACGCCGGGCGCTCGGCTGGCCGACCTGGCCGACGCGCTGCCGCGGATCGAGGCCCGCTGGGCCCGGCTCAACCCGGCGCCGACCCGGAAGATCCCGGTCCTCGTCGGCGGCGGCGGGGAGAAGAAGACGCTGCGCTACACCGCCAGGCACGCCGACATCTGGCACGGCTTCGGCGAGCCCGGACACGTTGGCCCGCAAGCACACGATCCTCGACGAGTGGTGCGAGACCGAGGGCCGCGACCCGGCCGCGATCGAGCGCTCGGCGTCCGCGGAGGACAAGGCGCCGGACCAGGTCGGCGGGGCGCTGCTGCGGGTCGGCACCCGGCTCGTCACGCGTCGGGTTCACCGGGCCGCGGCTACGACCTCGGGCTCGTCCGGGAGTGGGTCGCCTGGCGCGACGAGGTGAACCGGGAGCAGGACGCCGTCGCCGGCTGACTACGCTGGCCGTGCCGTCGTGCATCGTCCGTGTCATCGTCCGGCTCGTCCGAGTGCCAGGGTCCGACCGTTCTCGTCACCGTCAGCGGGCCGGACCGGCCGGGCGTCACGGCAGAGGTCTTCGACGCCCTGTCGATCCCCGGCGTCGAGGTGCTCGACGTCGAGCAGGTCGTCGTCCGCGGCAACCTCACCCTCGCGGTCCTCGTGACGTCGGGGCCGAACGAGGGCGCCGCTCATCGGCGAACGCCAACGTCGCGGGCGCCCGCCTCGGGATGAGCGTCACGTGCGTCGCCGGCCGCGGCGACAACGCCCCGCGCCGGGCCGGCCGGCTGCACGTGACGGTCATCGGGGCGCCGCTGCTGCCGAGCGCGGTCGCCGCGATCGCCGGACGGCTCGCCGAGCGCGGCGCGAACATCGACCGGATCCGGCGGCTCTCCCGCTGGCCGGTGACGACCGTCGAGTTCGACGTGTCCGGCGACGACGTCCTCGTCCTGCGCCGCGAGCTCGCCGCCGAGGCCGTCGCGCACCGGCGTCGACGTCGCGGTCGTCCCCCGCCGGGCTGGCCCGGCGGGGCCGGCGCCTCGTCGTCATGGACGTCGACTCGACGCTGATCCAGGACGAGGTCATCGAGCTGCTCGCCGAGCACGCCGGCCGCGGCGCCGAGGTCGCCGCGGTGACGCGAGCGGGCGATGCGCGGCGAGCTCGACTTCGCCGAGAGCCTGCACGAGCGGGTGGCGTGCCTCGCCGGCCTGCCCGCGACGCGTGCTCGACGAGGTGCGCGCCGCCGTCCGGCTCACCCCCGGCGCCCGCACCCTGTGCCGCACGCTGCGCCGGCTCGGCTTCACCCTGGCCGTCGTGTCCGGCGGGTTCATCGAGGTCGTCGGCCCGCTCGCGGCGTCGCTCGGGATCCACCACGCCCACGCGAACCGGCTCGAGGTCGCCGACGGCGTCCTCACCGGCCGGGTCGTCGGCGAGGTCGTCGACCGGGCCGGCAAGGCCGCCGCGCTGCGCCGGTTCGCGGCGGCCGAGGGCCTGCCCCTGGAGCGGACCGTCGCCGTCGGGGACGGCGCCAACGACCTCGACATGCTCGCCGCCGCCGGTCTCGGGGTCGCCTTCAACGCCAAGCCGGCCGTCCGGGCCCAGGCCGACACCGCCGTCACCGTGCCCTACCTCGACGCCGTGCTGTACCTGCTCGGCATCCCGCGCGCGGACGTCGAGGACGCCGACGCCGCGGATGGTGGTCAGACGTGACCGCCGCCAGTCGTCGAGTGACACTGTCGCCACCCGACGGACGTGGGTTCGGGCCCGCGTGCCTCCTCGCCGCTCGGTGGCCTTCAGCGTCGGCGCCGGGCTCCGGCTCTGATTGTTACGCGAAGCCACACCCGACCCAGACTTCGCGTCTAGCATGCGTCCATGGGCGATCACGGGCGTGCAACCGGCGGTGTGCGCCGCGCCCTGCTCGTCCTGGTGCTGCTCGCGGGCCTCATGGGCGCGCACGGGCTCCTGGCGTCGAGCGACGTCGAGGTTCTCCGCATCCGGTTCCCGGCCGCCTCCTCCGGCTCACAGGTGCCGTCGACCAGCGCGGTGCCCAAGCTCGGCGCGGCCGGCGCCTCCAGAGCGGCGCCGGCTCGCCCGGACACTCTTCGCGCCGGTTCCGATCTGGGCCGTCCTTCTGGTGACGCGTCGCTCGCTGTGCTGGGCTTCTCTCTGGTCTCGCTGCTGCTCCTGCTTGGTCGTCGTGCGCGAACGGGCCTGGCCACGGGCCCGCCCCTGCACCGCGGCGTCCCCGCCTGGTGCCGGCGACGCCGCGAGGCAGCGAGGCACGCCCTCGTCGTCCTCTGCGTGTCGCGGACGTAGGACGTCCCGCTCGCCGACTTTCGGTCGCGTCGTCCCGCTCTCGCCGAAGGCAGGACGGCCGCCATCGGCCCCGCAGAGATCCTCGGTCGTCCGGCTCCCGTCGACTCGTCGGGTGTGCTCGACGGCTTCGCGCCCGAGGGTCCCCAGGTGCCCGTCGCTCGTGTCGACACCGGCTCCACACCGGGACGATCAAAGTTCGGATCGACATCGAGTAGCGGGGTTATAACACGTGGTGAGGAGGCGAGTCCTCACTCGCGCTGCCTCCGCCGAACGCAGGAAGTTGTGGACGCGTTTCGTCGAATCGGCTCCAGGTCCTCCGACCTATGGTGAAACTTGAGGTCGGGACACAGGATCAGGGGCCGTCGTACCGACGAACGAGGGGGCGCGTTCATGAACGCTGGGCGGGGCGGGGCAGGGCGCTCCTTCGAGGAGTCCGGGCGGCTGGCCGAGCGGCTGGCCGACGTCGTACCCGGAGGTGCGCACACGTACGCGAAGGGCCCGGACCAATACCCCGCGGGGATGGCGCCGGTGCTCACGCACGGCCGGGGAGCGCACGTCTGGGACGCCGACGGTAACCGCTACGTCGAGTACGGCAGCGGCCTGCGGTCGGTTGCCCTCGGGCACGCGCACCCGCGTGTGACCGCCGCGGTGAAGGCGGCGACGGACCGTGGGACGAACTTCGTCCGGCCGACGACCCTCGAGCTCGAGGCCGCCGAGGCCCTCCTGGCGATGGTGCCCGCCGCGGACATGGTGAAGTTCTGCAAGAACGGCTCGGACGCGACGACGGCCGCGCTGCGGCTCTCGCGCGCCGTCACGGGGCGCGACCTGGTCGCGATCTGCCGGGACCACCCGTTCTTCTCCGTCGACGACTGGTTCATCGGGACGACGGCGATGGCCGCCGGGATCCCGGCGGCGATCCGCGAGCTGACCGTCACCTTCGCGTACGGCGACCTCGAGGACACCCGTCGGGTCCTCGAGGAGCACAGCGGTCGGGTCGCGTGCCTCTTCCTCGAGGGGGTCACGAGCGCCGAGCCGGCGCCGGGCTACTTCCAGGGCCTGCGCCGGCTGTGCGACGAGCACGGCGTCCTGCTCGTCGTCGACGAGATGATCAACGGGTTCCGGCTCGCGCTCGGCGGTACCCAGGAGGTGTTCGGCATCGAGCCCGACCTGTCGACCTTCGGCAAGGCGATGGGGAACGGCTTCGCCATATCGGCGCTGGCCGGCCGGCGCGAGTACATGCGCCTCGGCGGCATGGACCACGACGAGGACCGGGTCTTCCTGCTGTCGACGACCCACGGTGCGGAGACGCACGCACTCGCGGCGTTCCTGGCGGTCGTCGAGACGTACCGCGAGGACGACTCCGTCGACACACTGCGCCGGACCGGTGAGCTCCTCTCCAAGCGGGTGCAGGACGCCGCCCGCGCCGCCGACGTCGAGGAGCACGTCAAGGTCATCGGGTTCCCCCAGAACCTCGTCTACGCCACGCTCGACGCGGACGGCCGGCGGTCGCAGGAGTTCAGGACGCTCTTCCTCGCCGAGCTGCTCGACCACGGAGTGCTTGCGCCCTCGCTCGTGGTGAGTGCGGCGCTCACCGAGGACGACGTCGAGCTCACCGCCGACGCGGTCTACGCGGCCTGCCGGGTCTACCGACGGGCCCTCGACGAGGGGGTCGAGGCGTTCACCCGTGGCAGGCCGGTGCGGCCGGCGATCCGGACCCGGAACTGAGCACACAAGCCTCACGAACGAGTCGTCGGCCCGTCCGTGAGCGTGCTTCCGGCGTCCTGACGATATGGGGCTGAGCGCCAGGTCGTCCATGACACCGCGTTGCCGAGCTCCTCCACCATGAACGTCCACGCGCCGCGGTAGGTGTTCCGGCGCCAGACGTTGCTCTGCTCGAAGGTGATGTCTCGCGAGACGACCTCGCCCTGGTACGGGGACCATCGCGGATACGTGCCGTAGTTGGAGAAGACGCCGTTGAAGCCACAGCCGGTGGTCGGCCGGCACCCGCGCACTGCGGAGGCGTCGAGGGAGAAGTCGTTCCGTTCGACGAGGACGTGCTGGGTCTTCCAGCGACAGTCCGCCAGGTACGGCATCGCGCGGATCGTGGCGGGACGTGAGCAGGCGGCCACCGTGGCCTTCGGGTTCACCAGCGTGGTGACCCCGCTGCTGGTGTTCGCGGGAGAACCCGCGAACCTGTCGGCGTTCTCCCACGCGACGACGCCGCTCCAGTTGTCCCGGAAGACGTTGCCCCGCACGAGGAACGTGTCGCCGAAGGGCCCGGGCACTCTCGAGTCACTTCCCGCCTCCGACAGGTAGAGCGCGGCGGTCGGGAAGGACGGGTTCTTGGGGCCGGCGACGATCGCGTTACGGACGAACGTGTTACCGACGACGGCGGCGTTGTAGCTGATCTCGTACAGCATCCCCTCGGCGTCGTTGTCCGAGACGTAGTTGCCCTGCACGAGGAACCCGACGTTGTTCGTGTCGGCCCACAGACCCGGTCCTCGGTTGTCGTGGACGTAGTTGCCGAGGACCTGTGCGCCGCGGGTGTCCCAGAACTTCCCTCCTCCGGTGCAGCCGCAGCCGTCGACCCGACGCTCCCAGTCCTCGGTGTTGTTCCCCGTGATCTCGTTGCCCTCGACCAGGACGTCCCGGACGCCCTGCTCGTTGTACGCGTTGAAGCCGTACTGGCCGTTGTGCCGAAGGCAGTTGCCGACGACATGGTTACCCGACCCGATCATGAGACCGGCACCGGCGTTGCGCTGCACGAGGCTGGAGCGGACCGTCCAGCGCGAGGCGGAGTCATGGTTGATCACCCCCTCGTCGCGGTTGC
Organism: uncultured Actinomycetota bacterium; assembly: GCA_963750565.1. GTDB lineage: Bacteria > Actinomycetota > Actinomycetes > Actinomycetales > Kineosporiaceae > R-H-3. The sequence goes on from CAVVRA010000011.1 coordinate 212,469, forward strand.
CCTGTGGCCGCCCGAAGTTCTGGATCGTGAGGTGCGAGATCGTGACCCCGTCGGCCCTGCCGCCGAAGGCGTAGAGGTTCTCCTGCCCGCCGTCGAGCACGGCACCGGGCGCGCCGACGAAGGTGTCACCCTGGTGCGGCACCACCTGTTCGTACGCACCCGGGCCCAGCCGATGGGTGCCCGGTGCGAGCCAGTACGTCGTGCCACCGGAGTGGGCCTCGACGACGTCCGCGAGATTGGTGCCGGGCGAGACCAGCACCGCGTCCGCGGGCGGCGTCCTGGGCCCGGGCGGTGGCGCAGCGCAGACCCGAGCCGGCGGGTTGGTCGGGGCCACGGCGCTCGTCAGGTCGCCGTAGCTGGTCCTCGGCGAAGCGGTACCGGAGGAGCCCGCCGCCGGCGAGCCAGCGTCGGGCCTGCTTGTCAGCGCGGTGACCATCACCGCCGACGCTGCGACGATCGCTGCACAGACGGCGAGCACAACGACACCGCCTCGGACGGTGCGTCTCCGCGGCACGTCCCGCCCCCGTTCGTCGCCCCGGCAACGTCGGCGCCGGTCGTCCCGTTCATCGGCGAGGGCGCTGCCTCTGCCCGGGTCCAGCCTGCCATCGTCGCCGGCAGTCTGCGACACGGACGCGACGGGTCACTCGGCCTCGGCGCGGGCCACCTCGTCTGCGCCCGATCCGGCGTCGAGGCCGTCGCGTTCGACATCCGGACGCCCCTCCGCCGGACGTGCGGTGCGCTGCCGTCCCAGCACGCCTGCCGAGACCTCGGCGAGGAGCTCGTCCACACGCATGGCGTACCCCGTCGCGACCAGGGAGATCCGGTCACTGATCCCGGCGGCATCGGCCTGGGCCGAACGGACCTGCTCGACGAGCCGGTCGACGTCGAACGAGGCGATCTCCTGGCAGTAGTCCGCCAGCCCCATCGATTCCATGAGCCGGTGGCTCTTGGTCGCGTAGGCGAGTGACACCGTCGGCCGTGCCAGGCGCAGCGCGCAGATGACGTTGTGGAAGCGTGACGCGACGACGACCTCGGCCCGCGACATCTCCTCGGCCAGATCGGTGAACGTCTCTGCCTCCCGGACCGAGACGGCGTCGGTCGCCGCCGGACAGCGGACCCTCAGGCATGCCTGAATCTCGCGTGCGACGTCGCCGTCGACGCGGTCACCGCCGACGAGGACGACCCGGTTCCCGTTCTCGAGGAGCCGGCAGAGCGCATCGACCATCGAGTCGACGTATCGCCGCCGCACCGGCGCCCCGGTCACGGGATCATCGCCAGGGCCGTAGTACGCCATCACGCCGACGACGACGTGCCCGGGCTGAGGACGGCCGGTCTGCGCCGCCGGGTGGGCGAAAGCCAGGTCCGGCACCACGGCGTTCGGCTCGGGTGCCCCGCTCGCGCGCATCGCCTCCGCGGACCACTCGTCGCGGTAGCTGACGTGGTCGGCCAGGCGCACCGTCGCGACGAAGAGCCACCGCGTCAGCGGGTTGTGCGCCCGCTCCGCGCCGACGTCGAGCAGGACAAATCGGCGTGCACGCAGCCGACAGGCCGCGGCGGCGAGGAACATCCACAGCGGCAGTCCCATCGGTCGAGCGGCAAGGCTGTCCTCGAGCACCCCCATCCCCGGCACGAGAACGACGTCCACCCGACCGGCCAGGGCCCAGGTCCGTGCGGCGTCCCGGACACGACCGGCGACCTTGCCGAACGTCGCGGCCATCCGGCCTGTCCCCGGACCGGGCCGGTACGACGACAGGTGCGACGACGGCAGCCCGTACCGCGCCTCGACGATCTCCGGGCAGATCGTGACGCACTCGACGCGAACGTCGGGTGCGTCCTGGGCAAGCCACTGGAGAGCGGTCTCCAGCGAGGCGTCGTTGCCGAGGTTGCCGCTCCCGAGGAAGCCGAGAAGCGCGACGCTGCGTGCGGCATGCCTCACCGCGGGGGACCGCCGTCCGCGGGGACGCTTCTCGACGTCGCGCGGCGGGCGAACCACTGGACGGCCCGTGACCGCCGCGCCAGCGCCCGGACGGCGGGGTCAGGGCTCTGCAGCAGCTTGACCCGGCGCAGCGGGTTGACGTGACCCAGCAGCCACCCGAGCAGGTCCCGGGTGCAGCCGAGCTTGTCCGGGACGGACAGCGGCGCGCGCCAGATGCCCGTGATGTAGGCGAGAACGTACTCGGCGTAGAGGCGGATCGCCGGGTGGAGCCACGGGTTCGCCCGCCGGGGGTCGCCGATCGCCGCCCGGTCCCGGACCGAGGTCGCCTCGCGCTCCACCCGCCCCGGGTGGTCCCGGCGGAAGTAGAGGAAGTCGGGATCGTTGTGGAAACGGCCGTGCAGTGCAAGCTCTGCGACGAAGGTCCGATCGGGCAGGTGGAAGCTGCCGTAGGGCGCGATGCGGCGCAGCACCGACATGCGGATGACGCCGTAGATGTCGTCTCCCCCAGGGGTGTGGAGCAGGCTGCGGAAGCGGGTACGAGGGCTGGGGACGTCCGTCGTCAACGGGTAGTCGCGCTTCTCGGTGACGTTTCCCTCCCCGTCGATGAACGCCGTCCATGCGTGGGCCAGAACCACCTCCGGGCGGGTGTCGAGCGCCGACACGCACCGTTCGAGCAGATCCGGGGCGTAGAGATCATCGTCGGAGGCCCACTTGAAGAGCTCGCCGCGGGCCTGCTCGATGACGCAGTTGTGGTTGTACGAGACACCCCGGTTGAGGGCGTGCCGGATGTAGCGGACCCGCGGGTCGGCGGCGACGTAGGACTCGGCGATCGCCTGCGTCCCGTCCGTTGACGCGTTGTCGGCGATCAGGAGCTCGAAGTCGGTGAAACTCTGCGCGAGCAACGCGTCCAGGGCTGCACGTAACGTCTTCTCCCCGTTGTAGACAGGGAGTCCGACGGTCAGCCGTGGAGTGCGGTCGGACGCGTTCATGGTGTCTATCCTTCCGTTCGTCGCTGGTCCTTCAACGCGCCCCGAAGGCTCGACCACCACATGAGGGCCGAGAAGGTCTGGGCCGCCGTGACCCCCCAGCTCGTCCCGACGGCACCGCCGAGGACCGCTCCGGTACTGCCGCCCACGAAGTAGGCCGTCGAGGCGACGAGCTGGGCCCGCAGGCTCCGCGAGGCGAGTCCTGTCGCCCGCAGCCCCGCGGTGGCCGCCGTCACGAAGGACGCGGCTGCGACGGTCAGTGTGATGGCCGGCAGCAGCGAGGAGGTGGGTTCCCACAGGTCCTTGAGCAGGGCGTCCCCCGGCCCGTGCGGAAAGACGATGATGAGCACGGCGCCCCAGGTGAGCGCCGCCGCGGCCTGGACGCCGCCGAGCAGGAGACAGAACCGCCACAGCCGGTGAGCGGACCGGCTGTAGGCGCGGGCCGCCTCGGGCACAGCGACCTGGCTCAGGCCCATGAGCAGCACGAGGAAGGGGCCCATGAGCATCTCGGAGGCACGCACGTAGCCGACGGCCGCGAGGCCCGCCACGGCGCCGAGCACGAAGTAGCGCATCTGGGACGCGGCGCTGATGCTCACGTTCTCCAGGAGGTAGCGCGCCGACAGATGTCGGTTCTCGCGCAGCCAGCCGAGGGTCCGGGAGAAGCGGGGCAGGAGGCGGGCCTGGACCAGCCCGACCAGCGCCGCGGCCGACGCGGTGCCGCCGAACGCGAGCATGCTCGTGACCGCAGTTCCGTGCCCGCTGCGGTAGAGCGCGAGCACGACGCCGATGAGCAGGACGGTCCACAGCAGGTCGTTGACGAACGCCGACCGCCCCCGGCCGGCGGCGAAGAACGCGAATCGCACGCCGTCCTGAAGGGCGAGCCCCGGCAGGCCCACCCCGAGCGCCACGAACACCGGCCCTACCGGTGCGGGCAGGAGCAAACCGACAAGGACGCACCCGAGGCCGGCCGTGGCGCCGGTCGTCAGGGAGGCGCCCGTCGCGTCCGCCGCCGCGCGCCGCCAGGCCTCGCGCGTCGCTGCGCTGAAGCGCACGAGCAGAGGATCGGTCGCGGCGCCGCGTGCGGCGTTGAGGACCACCGAGTAGGTGAGGAAGGCGAGGCTGAACGCCCCGAAGTCCTCGGCGCCGAGTGAGCGCGCGACGACGATCCCGAGGACGAAGTTGCTCAGGCTGGACACGGCCTGGTCGGCCACCCCCCAGCCGAGCCGCCGCAGCGCGTGCAGACCGGGCGGCCGCAGCAGGCTGCGCCGGCGACGCAGGGCGGCGCGCGAGCCCGCCGGGCCGTCCTCCCTCGTCTCGGTCGTCGTCATCCGGCGATCCCGAACCATTGCGGCAGCAGCGGCTTGACGTCTGCGAGGGACGGCGCATCCCGGTCCTTCGCGGACATCTCGGTCACCGGAAGCGGCCAGTCGATCCCGAGCTCGGGGTCGTCGTGGCGGACGACCCCGTCGTGCCCCGGCGCATGGACCCGGTCGATCCGGTAGCAGACGTCGACCCATTCGGTGAGCGCCTGGAAGCCGTGCGCGAGGCCTGCCGGCAGCCAGACCGAGCGGTGGTCGACGTCGTCGAGGCGGATGCCTCATCCACTGCAGGAAGGTCGGCGACTCCGGACGCAGGTCGACCGCGACGTCGAAGATCGCGCCGCGTCCGCAGCGGACGAGCTTGCCCTCGCCGCCGTCGGTGCGAAGGTGCAGCCCACGCAGCACACCGAGGCGGGACCGGCTCTGGCTGTCCTGGACGAAGCGACACCGGGTCGAGCCCGGCTGCGGCCGCGACCTCCGCGTCGAAGGTCCGGGTGAAGAAACCGCGCTCGTCATGGATCGGCGAGGGCTCGAAGACGAGGGTGCCCGCGAGCGGGCCGGGGACGGCCTTCACGGCGCCCCTCGCTCCGGCGCGGGCGCCGAGCTCGTGGCGGCTACGGGGATCGGCAGCACGTACCGCGCGCCCCAGCCGCCGCGCCGCCTCCAGGCCGGCGATCGACCTCGTCGGCGATGTCCCACGTGAGCACGAGGACGACGTCCGGGCGGGCGGCGCACCAGGTCGGCGACCGGCCGGATGGGGACCCGGACACCGGCGATGCTCAGCCCGTGCTTCAGCGGCGAGGCGTCCACGGTGAACTCGCAGGAGGTCGGGCCCGATCCCGCTCACCCCGAGCAGCACGGCAGCCTTCGACGGCGCGCCGTAGCCGAGCACCCGTCGGCCGGCCGCGCGCTCGGCCTCGAGGAGATCGCGCAGCGCGGTGGCAGCCCGCCCCGCGGCCGCTGCGAGCGTACCGAGCCCGAACCCGCTGTCCAGCCCCGCCGCGCGCTCCGCCTCGAGCAGCCGCCCGACCGACCCGTCGACGCTGTGCCCGGACGCCTCGTGCGCGAGGACGACCCGCAGGCTCCCGCCGAACACAGGCTCCGCGACCGCCCGGACGACCCGCAGCCGGTGCTGCCGGGCCAACCGCTCCATGGCCGTGAGGGACAGGTACGACCAGTGCCCGTGCCGCACCGTGTCGAACTGCGCCTGCTCGACGAGCGGCAGGAGGTGGTGGTGCTCCACGACGAGCAGTCCGTCGTCGGCGAGAGCCGCCGCGCGCTCGGCGAGCCTCCCGCGCACGTCCTGCTCGTGGGCGAGCGCGTGGACGTCGACGACGAGCCGTGCCCGTCGTCCGGGGGCGGCCTCGGGCACCCGTACTCGGCGAGTGCTTCGAGCCACGACCCGCCGTGGTGGCTGCAGAACTCCCGGACGTCCGCCGCCGACGAGGTGCGGGTGGTCGGCGAGGACCGCCGCGACGACGCGGCGGGCGTGTCGACGGCTCGTCTCGGACTCGACGGCGCGGACCTCGTCCTCCGGCTGGGCCTCGACCGGGCCGAGCTGGACGAGCGTGCAGTCGGGGCAGCACCACAGCTCGAGCGGCCAGCGGGGATCCGGGCCCGGCGCGTCCGCGGCGGGGAAGCTGTCGCTGAGGGGCTGCGGCGCCGAGGTCGACGACCCGGGTCGACCCGTCCCCGCCGCAGCCGCGGCAGCTCAGGACGCCCGGCGTCGTGGCCGGAACGGGGTCGTCGTCGTCACCATGTCAGGTGCCCACCCATGTCTCGTCGTCGCATGTCCCTCGGCGCGACTCGTCGGTCGGCTCTCGCCCGCCGCGGTCTGCCCCCAGGTCACCAGGTGAAGGTCGTCTTCGTGACGGAAGAAGGCCTCGGCGTACCGCGCCCGGCACTCCATCCCCCGGACCCGGGCGAGCCCGAGGAACATCTCCTCGTCCCACCAGTCCCGCGCCGTCTGGGACGGGTAGGCCTTCTCGCAGGAGCCGCACCTTCTCCCGGGCGACGTCCTCCGGCAGCGGCACGTAAGACGTTCGGCCGGCCCAGGTCGCCGTCCCACTTCGGGATCTCGTACCCCAGGACGAGCGTGGTCCCGCCAGAGCGTGGGCACCATCTCGGCCACGAGCCGGTGGTCCTGGTGCGCGTCGTCCGGCCGGGGGGCGAGGACGACGTCCGACGTCGACGGCGTCCGCCACCGACGCCAGGTGCGCCTTCGCCTCGCCCCAGACCGACGGGAGGTGGCCGTCCGGCAGGTCGAACAGCCTGACGTCCACGTCGCACCCGGCGAGGAAGGCCTCGGCGGCGGCGCGCGCCTCGGCGTGCCGCTCGGGGGTGCCGGTGAGGACGGCCACGGTGACGGGCAGCCCCGGGTAGGCCTTGGCGAGCTGCAGCAGCAGTCCCGCCGCAGCCGATCTCGACGTCGTCCGGGTGCGCGCCGAGGGCGAGCACCCCCCGCGGACGCCGGCCGAGGCCCAGCGGTGTCATCGTTCCGCGGCCGCCGCGGCGAACTCCGCGCGACCGACCTCTCGGCGACGACGGGCGCCGCGGCCCTCTGGACCTCGCGCCTGCACCACAGCTTCCACGGCGCCCGGCCGCTGCGGTCGAGGTCCTCCAGGTGGCTGCGCTCCTTGAGGGTGTCCATCGGGGCCCAGAATCCGTGGTAGCGCACGGCCATGAGCTTGCGCCGCTCGGCGAGCCGGCCGAACGCATCGCTCGACGAGGTCCTCGTCCTGGTGGAGCACGTCGAAGACGCCCTGCCGCAGGACGAAGTAGCCGCCGTTGATCCACATGGGCATCGTCGCCACGGAGGTCAGGCCGTCGACCCGGTCGGTGCCGTCGATGCCCACGACGTGGAACGAGGCCTGCGGCGGCACGGCGAGCAGGCTCGCGACGGCGTCGGAGGCCATGAAGTCGTCGACGATCCGGTCCATCGGTGCGTCGGTGAGCACGTCTCCGTAGTTGGCGAGGAACACCTCGTCGTCGTCGAGGAGGTGCCGCACCCGGCGCAGGCGCTCGCCGATGCTCGTGTTGATCCCGGTGTCGATGAACGAGATCCGCCACTCGGAGATGTCCGACTGGAGCAGCTCGATCTCGCGGCCGCCCTTGCTCAGGACGAAGTCGTTGGAGTGCGTCTCGTCGTAGTTCAGGAAGTACTGCTTGACGGACGCCGCGCCGTAGCCGAGGCACAGGATGAACTCGGTGTGCCCGAAGTGCGCGTAGTAGCGCATGATGTGCCACAGCACGGGCCGGTCCCCGACGGTCATCATGGGCTTGGGGGCCGAGTCGACGGTGCTGCGCATGCGCAGGCCGAGGCCCCCGCAGAAGAGGACGACCTTCATGGCGAGTCCCTTCCTCCTCAGACGATCTCGACCGCGGGATCGGGACGACGAGCCGGCCGCCCCAGTCATGGACGTAGGAGAGCTGCTCGACGATCTCGTCGCGCAGGTTCCAGGGCAGGATCAGTACGAGGTCCGGCTTCGTCTCGGCGAGCTCGGGACGGGTCATGGATCGGGATGTGCGTGCCGGGCAGGAACATCCCGTGCTTGTACGGGCTGCGGTCCACCGTGTACTCGAGCAGGTCCGTCCGGATGCCGCAGTGGTTGAGCAGGGTGTTGCCCTTGCCCGGGGCCCCGTAGCCCGGCGACCGAGCAGCCCCCTCTCGGAGGCGTCGATGAGGAGCTTGAGCAGCCCGCGCTTGACGTCGAGCACGGCGTCGGCGAACCCTGCGTGCCCGTCGACCGTGTGCAGTCCGGCCTCGGTCTCGTCCCGGAGCACCTTCACGACGGCGGCCGACGGTGCCTCGGCTGCCGCCGACGGCCGGGCGAGGACGCGTAGCGACCCGCCGTGCGTGGGAAGCTCCTCGACATCGACGACCGAGAGGTCCGCGGTCTCGAGCGTCGCGGCAGCGGTCCGGAGCGTGAAGTACGAGTAGTGCTCGTGGTAGATGGTGTCGTACTGCCGGCCTTCGATGAGCCGGAGCAGGTGCGGGAACTCCAGGGACACCGTGCCGGTGTCCGCGACGAGCGCCCGCAGCCCGAGGGCGAAGTCGCGCAGCTCCGGCGTGTGCGCGAAGACGTTGTTGCCGACGACCAGGTCGGCCTTCCCGTACTCCGCGGCGATCTTCGTGCCGGAGGCCTCGCCGAGGAAGACGACCTCGGTCCGGACCCCGCGCTCCCGGGCGACCTCGGCGATGTTCGCCGCGGGCTCGATCGCCGAGCACCGGGATCCCACGCCGGACGGCGTGCTGGAGGAGGTACCCGTCGTTGCTCGCGACCTCGACGACGAGGCTTTGCGGACCGAGCCCGAGCCGCTGCGTCATCTGCTCGACGAAGCGTTCGGCGTGCGCGACCCAGCTGTCGCTGTACGAGGAGAAGTAGGCGTAGTCGGAGAAGATCTCCTCGTTGTCCACGTAGGCGGGCAGCTGGACGAGCAGGCACTCGTCGCAGATCCGTACGTGGAGCGGGTAGAAGGTCTCCGGCTGGTCGAGCTGGTCGGCCCGCAGGTAGCTCTCGCACGGCGGCGACGAACCGAGGTCGACGAAGGTCCGGGTCAGCCCGGCTCCGCAGAGCCGGCAGACGGGCGCGCTCATCGGCCGACCTCCGTCGCGACCGCGACGGGCTGGAGCCGCAGGAGGTCGTCGACGACGCCGGCGTCGAGAAGCTCCCGGATCCGCTTGAGGCGGATGAAGCGCGAGGAGCCGAACTCCTGCTCGGTCGAGCCCGTGCCGGGCGTACGCGGCGGCGAGCTCACGGGCGCCGTCCGGCACCGTCATGCCGAGCTTGAGATCCGGGAAGGTGTCGCGGAGCTTGGCGAAGTCCACCCTGTAGTCCCTTGTGTCCGGGCCCGCACCAGGGGCCAGCACGACCTTCGAACCGGGAACCGTGGCAGCGACGATCTCGGCGACCTGGCCGATCTGGAGGTTGTCCTCGTCGCGGCCGACGTTGAACGCCTCGTCGTGGACGACCTCGCGCGGTGCGTCGAGAACCGCGACGACGGCCCGGCTGATGTCGGCGACGTGGACGAGTGGCCGCCACGGCGTCCCGTCGCTCTCGAGCCGGACGAGTCCGGTCGTCATCGCGACCCCGACGAGGTTGTTCACGACGATGTCGAGACGCAGCCGTGGGGACGCCCCGTACGCGGTCGCGTTCCGCATGAACGTCGGCGAGAACGAGTCGCCCGCGAGCTCGCTGATCGCCTTCTCGGCCAGCGCCTTCGTCTCGCCGTAGGGCGTCACCGGGTTCATCGGCGCGGACTCGTCGACGGCCGCCGACCCGGCGGCGCCGTAGAGGCTGCACGAGGACGCGAAGACGAACCGCTCGACCCCGGCGTCGCGGGCGGCACGGGCGAGGTTCACCGTGCCGTCCAGGTTGATCGAGTACGTCGCGGCCGGGTTGAGGTGGCCGAGCGGGTCGTTCGAGAGGGCGGCGAGGCACACGACGGCGTCGAGGCCCTCGAGGTCGCCGGGACCGGCGTCGCGGATGTCCCGCCGCTGCCCCGAGAACGGCTCGGGACCCCCCTCGAGGTCGCACCCCTCGTAGAGCCCCGTGTCGAGGCCGGTCACGTCGTGCCCGGCCGCGCGGAGCATCGGCACCATGACGGTGCCGATGTACCCACGGTCGCCGGTGACAAGAACACGCATCTGCTATCTCCTCACAGGAGCGGCGTCGCCGCCCGAGTCGTCCATCTGGGGTCGTTGCGTCCTCGCGGACCTCGTGGGGGTGTCGTGTGCGGGCCCGGGGGTGGGACATTCTCCGATCGGATCGGCGATGGCGAACCTGTAGATGTCGACGAGCGCGGCGACATTCGCGTCGAGGCCGAAGCGGCCTTCGTAGGTCACCGGCCCGCGTCGTCCGAGGGCGTCCCAGTGGTCGGGCCGCGTGTCGACGTCCTCGAGCAGCGCCGCGAGGGCGTCGACGTCGCCGGGCGGGAAGAGCGCCCCGTCCGACCCGTCGGAGATGAGCTCGGGGAAGGCGCCGTGCCTCGGGGCGACCGGTGCGGACCCTCGTGCCATCGCCTCGACGGCGACCAGCCCGAAGGTCTCCTCCCACTGCGACGGCACGACGGTCGCGCGCGCCGCGGCCAGGATCCGGCCAGCCTCGTCGCGCGGGATCAGCCCGCGCACCGCGACGCCCCGGGTGGTCGCGGCCCACCGCTCGAGGTTGCCGGCCAGCTCGCCGCCCCCGGCCACGACAAGACGCAGCGCGGTCGACGGACGCCGCTCGAGGAAGCGGTCCCACGACGCCATGAGGAACGGCGCGCCCTTCGCCTCGTCGAGCCGGCCGACGAACGCGACCATGTGCTCCCGCGGCACGTCGGCAGCCGGCGGGACGGGCACGAAGTTGTGCTTGACGAAGCACCGGTCGGGCGGCAGGCCCACCGGGGCGAGCAGGTCCCGCTGTGCGGCCGAGATGAAGATGTGCGCGGACACCAGGGTGCGCCAGGAGCGTGCGTGAAAGAGGGAGCTCGCTGCGACCGGGACGGTGGCGAGTCGTGAACCGCGGTAGCAGCCGTGGACGACGGACGGCGCGAAGGCTCGTCCGACGCAGTCATGGCACACCTGGCCGTCGCGGAAGAACGTGCCGCTGGCGCATGCCAGTCGGTAGTTGTGCACCGTGCGAACGACGGGCACGGCCGCCGTGCGGCAGGCGTGCAACACGCTCGGACTGAGCAACGGGAAGGTGTTGTGCAGGTGCACAACGTCCGGGCGCAGCCGCTCGAGCGTCTGCAGCAAGGCTCGGCGGGACGGCTCGCTCCAGAGGACCTCAACCGGGAGGGCCGCCTTGCGCAGCGCTCCCCACGACGCGATCTCCTCGTTGTGCCGCTGGAAGACCTCGACCTCATGACCCGCCGCAGCAAGTGCGGCCGCCTCCTGGTCGACGACGAGGTTCTCCCCGCTGGGCGCGGCTCCGGGGTATCGACTGTGCACGACGAGGATCCTCATGACGGCGGCCGTCCCGAGGGCAGAGCGACGACCGAGGCGGCGACGACCAGGTCGAGCAGGTACTGGGACGCGTCGCCGAGGCCGGTCTCGCTGATCGAGGCAATGGTGCAGTAGGTGACGAGGAACAGCGCGAGGGCGCGGCGCAGTCCGCGCGGCCGGGTGAAGGCGAGCAGGAGCAGCAGGAGGAGGAACGCCGCATTGACGAAGACCCCGAACCAGCCCTGGTCGAGGTAGGTGGCGATCCAGTTGCTGTCGATGGGCAGACCGTTGAACGACTTGTTCGACAACCCTGATCCGAACACCTCCTCCAGCCGCGGTCGGCGCAGCTGGAAGATTGCTGACCAGACCTTCGTCCGGCCGGTGAGCTGCGCGGCCTCCTGTGTGCTCTGTCCGCGCCAGAACCAGTCGACGATCACGGGCGCGAACAGCGTCGAGGTGACGACGATGGCGACGCCGATGAGCGCGGAGGCGCGTCGCACGCGCGCGTGACCGACGAAGAGACTCGCGCCCGCGATCGCCAGCCCGACGATCATTGCCAGGAGCGCGGTCCTGGTGTGGGACAGGACGAGGCCCGCGCCCGCGCTCGCGGCCGTGACGAGGAGGACGCGTCCCGACACCGCAGTGCCGAACCACAGGACCACGGTGCAGCCCAGCAGGACCGCGCAGTAGTGCGCCACCTGGGTCGGAGGAACGGGCCAGATCGCCCCGGAGAGCCGGCCGTTGTAGGAGAACGCCGCCCCGGGGGCGAGGACCGCCCCGACGAGCACCGTCGCGACGACCACCCGCAGACAGACCAGATGGGCACGCAACAGGGGCATGTCCGCGCGGCCCCACCACGGCGAGAGCAGCCAGAGGACGAGCGCGAACGCCGTGAGCCGCGTCGCCCGGAAGGTCGAGCCGAGGAGATACTGGTTGTGGATGCTCACCGTCAGCGCGACGACGGCGAGCATCGTAAGGAGGACGAGGAACAGGTTGGGCCGGATGATGCCGCTCGGGTTCACGAGCAGCGCCAGCCCGAGCGCGAGCACCAGGGACCCCTGCGTGACGAGCTGGCCGATGCTGCCCGGGATGGGTACGAGCGTCGGGAAGCCCGAGAACGTCAGGACGTTCATGAACAGTGCTGCCCAGGCGAGCTGCGGCCCGCGCAGCCGCGAGCGGCGCGCCGGGGGGCGGACGGACGTGACGTCGACGGCGAGCGCGGTCACGGCGCGGCCCGGCTCAGCGTCTGACCGGGGAGGGAGGTCCGCTCCCCCGACGAGTAGTCCAGCGAGTCGGCGCGCAGGAGCACTGCGTAGACGAGGTTCATCCCTGCCGTGCGGAGGAGATCCCCCGCGGTGCGAACGCGCTCGGCACTCGATCGGCCCGCGGTCACCGTCACGACCGCACGGCGCGCCCAGACGGCGAGGTGGTCTGCGCCGACGCCCGGGTCGAGGTCGGCGAGCACCAGGCAGATCTCCGTCGGGCTCGCGGGTGCCGGCTGCTGCTCATTGCCCGCACCGTCGGTGCGGAGGTCCTCGTACGCGGTCGCCAGCGCGGGGCTGTCCTTCGGCACCAGCACCGTCGGCAGCGAACCGGGGGCGCCGCCGAGGATCTCCAGGGCCTGCCGCAGACCCCGTTCCTCGGTGAGGTCGATGAGCCGGACCGTGCGCCCGTGCTCCTGGAGCAGCAGTGCGGCCGTGGCGACGGCGAACCGCGCCTCCGTCGTCGCGTCGACGCAGGCGACGGCGAGGGAGCGTCCCGGTCCGCCGAGCGCCTCGAGGAACACGTGCGCGAGCCGCCGCCGGTCGATGGCCCGCCCCTGGTCGACCGAGAAGATGTTCGACAGTCGTCGCAGCGGGCGCGGGACAGGGGTGAGCCGGCCCGCGCTGAAGGGGACCGAGACGTCGAGCGCAGCGGCGACGTCGAAGCGTCGCCGCAGTCGATCCGTCGTGATCGCCCGGAAGAGGATGACTCCCACCGCCAGGGCGACCCCACCGATGAGGCCGCTCGCCAGTGTGAGCGCCGTCCGACGTCGCATCCTGCGCTGCTCGGCGGCCGCGGGGTCCACTGCCCGGCTCGCGGCGACGAGCGACACGTTTCGGAACGTGGCGTCCTGGATCGACTGCTGGAGCGCGTCGATCTGCGACGACAGGGCCGCGCGCTGCGAGACGGCATCGCTGAACTGGTCGCTGGAGGTCGCGCCGGCTGCGGACAGGGTGTTGACCCGCTGGCTCACCTTGGTGACCTCGCCCTGCAGAGTCCCGATCCGCTTCTTCATCTGGGCGACCAGGGCGTCGGACTGGGCGGTGAGCTGCTCGGCGCGGAAGGTCAGGTACACGTCCGTGAGGACGTCCAGCCGACGGACCGCCTCGTCGTCGGTCTTCGCCGACAGCCGCAGGGTCACGACCTCGCTGCTCTGCGGGACCACGGTCAGCGAGTCGAGAAGGTCCTGCTCCGAGACGTCGAGGGCGAGCCTGTCGATCGTCCGCTGTGCCACCGTGCGTGTCGTCAGCAGGCTGACGTCTGTCGCGGCGGCCCGGGCAGGGTCCTGCTGGGGGTCGTGCGCGAGGACCAGTGTCGTCGCGGCGGTATGGGGCGGGGGCATGAGCTGGAGGTAGAGCCCCGCAGCGAGCAGCCCGAGTGCCCCCGACAGCACGCAGACCAGCCATCGTCGACGCAAGGTGGACAGCAGGAAGTGCAGGCTGACGAGCGGCACGGGCTCCGCGGCGCCGACGCCGAGGTTGGGGCTCTCCGCGTCGACCGGCGGCCCGTCCCAGGCCGCCGCCATCAGGACCGCCTCCGCTGCGGGTCGCGGCCGGAACGTTCCACCGGACCGACGCCGGTGAGCCGGACCGGGAGGGCGATCCGGCCGGCACGCTCGTCGAGGGTGTGCCGCCCGCTCGTCCGGTCCGCACGGTCCGGGTCGGCGACGACGACGCCGTCGATCCGCCGCCCCGCGTCGTCGACGGCGACGGCGGCGCGAGCGAGCTCCTGTTCGGTCGCACCCGCTGCGGCGACGCACAGCACGGTGCAGCTCGTCGCGGGCACGCCATCCAGCTGGGGACCACGCCGGTCGAGGACGACGAGGACGACCGTCAGGTCCGGACCGTCCGTCTCCGTCTCCGGGCCGACAGAGAGGTCCGGCCGTGGCTGGTGGGACTCCTCTGCGTGGCAGGCCGCCCACAGCGCCGCCGCCCGGTCGTGACCGGTCGCCGTGACAATACGTGTCCGGATGCCCATGGACGCCGCGAATGCCGCGAACTGAGGCCCGAGCGCGAGCCCTCGGGCGTCGCCGGCGAGCGAGACGATGAGCACCGACGTCGGGTGGTCCACGGCGTGCCTGCCGTCGGCGGCGACATCTGTGCGCTTGGCTTCCGTCGCGGCAAGAGTGCGCAGGAGCTGCCGGAAGGCCCAGGACTCGACGGCACTGGCCTCGTACGTCGCGAGCAGCGTCCTCCACCCTGCGACCGACCGCTGCGGGTGACTGCGAACTGCAGCGATGACGGGGCTGCCGACGGCATCGGCGATCTCGTCGCGAAGGCCCATTCGGGGGTCCCGACGTGCCGTTCCGAGAAGCACGACGACACATGCCGCGAAGCCGACGAAGGCGCCAGCCGGACCCCACAGGAACAGACGCTGCGCCGTGCTCTGTCCGATTGCAGGGCTTGCGTCCTGGAGGACCGACGTCCCCGCGCTGGTCGCCGACCCGGCTGGCGTCAGCGTCGAGATCTCGCTCTTGACCTTGTCCAGGCGCAGGGAGAGGTCGGCTTGGTCCGTGCGCAGCCCCGCGAGCAGCTGTGCCTCCTTGCGGCCGTCGGCGGACTGCGGCGAGACGCCACGCTGCCGGGCGAGCGCTGCCTCGATCTCCTTCTGCAGCACCTCGATCTGCGCCTGGAGGTCGGTCTCCCGCGTGGCCAGCTCGGAACCGGCCACACTCGTGACCTGCTGGTCGGCTTCCTTGACGAATGCGACGTACGACTGCGCGACCGCCTGCGCCAGGGCCTTCGCCTGCGCGGCATCGCGCGATGACGACTCGATCTGCAGCAGCTGGTCCGTCGGGGCCGTGACGTTCACGCGCCGCTCGACCTCTCGCTCTCCCAGGCGCGGCCGGAGGGAGTCGCCTGCCTTGGTGAGCACCCTGGCGCTCAGTGCGATCCGCACCTGCGTCGGCACGTCGCGCGACTCGCCCTGGTCGAGGGTCGGCGTCGGCAGCAGCACGAGCGCCTTGCTCGTGAGGCTGGGGGGCACGGCGAGCACGAAGGCGATGCCCAGGGCAAGCCCGAGCAGCGTCGCCGCGAGCACGACACGGTTTCGCCGGCGCAACAGGGCGCGGGTCGACCGTACGTCGAGAAGGGTGTCGCTCATGGTGCCCTCCCCGCGCTGCCCAGCGGCTCCGCCGCGACCTGGATGTCGTCGCCCGTGGGCGCTGCCAACCGGAGCTCGGTGACGAGCCGCGAGCCCGCAGCGACGCGGCCGGTACCGACGAGCGTGGTGCTCGCGACCCGCCTGCCGAACCCTGGCGAGTACCAGCCGAGCGGGGGGTGGTTCTCGCCCCGGTGCACGCTCCACGCGAGGTCGGCGGGCAGCCGGAGCACGGCGCGGCGCCGCCGGCCCCCGGCCACCGCCCATCGCAGGTGCGCCTCGTCGGGGCCGAGCACCACCTCCACGGCGGGACCGACGTGCCAGGAGAGCCGGACCGGCACCGCCCCCCGCGCGTCGACCGAGTCGACGACGGTGAGCGCGCCGGACGGGGAGTCCAGCGTCACCTCGCGGCGGTGGACGGCCCGCTGGTCCAGCCGGCGGTAGCCGTCGTGCTCGGCCGCCCAGACCTGCACGGGCTGCGAGCCGGTCTCGCACCGGTGGGTCTTCGTCCGTGGCCGGGTGGTCCACAGGAAAGGCCCGCCGGAGACCGCTTGGTCCACGCCGCCGACCTCGAGCGTGTTGTGCCCGAGCGTCGAGCGGAAGTACTGCCGGAGCTCCGGCTCCCCGTGGTAGCAGTAGGTCCCCGGGTCGGCGAGCAGGTCCACGCCGTCGTGCCGGACCTCGAGCGACAGCGCGTCGGCGTGGCCGTGTGCCGCGATGGACAGGAACCCGAGCGGGCCGCCGTCGCACCGGCACCACAGCTCGGGTCCGTCCTCGGCGCGGGACCGCAGGACGACGAGGCCGGCGTCCGGGAATGCGGTGGGCCGCTGCGGCGCGTGATTGACGGCGTGCCGGCGGCCGACCGCACGGACGACGGCCGCCGCGACCCCGGCCTGCGGAGCCCGCTGCCACGAAGGACTGCCGAGGACCGCGGCGGCGACGCCGGTCACGACGGCGGACGCGTCGCCGCCCGGGTCGTCCAGGACGAGCGCGCGGCCCTCGTCGCCGTCTCCCTGGCGGGGTGGCCGCCCGGTCGCGTCGAGCAGCGCGAGCCCGGCGTCGAGCATCCGGCCCAGACGCTGCCAGAATCCCTCCGACAGCGGGTGCCCGGCCGCGTCCGCCTCGACCGCCGCCACGACGGCGAGCTCGAGGACGAAGTGGTGGTACTCGGTCGCGAGCTCCCGGTTGACGCCGCTGGGGAACGTGTTCGTCTCGAGCGAGCGCTCCAGCAGGCGTGCCGCGTCCGCCCGCCACCGGGCCGACTCCTCGTACCAGGCGAACGCGCACGCGGCGACGAGCAGGCCCGCCGCCTCGGCGATGACGTGGTTGTTCGCCGACGAGCCCCGGCTGCGGAAGGCGGCGAGGTACTCCTGGTGCCAGCGCGATCTGCCGCAGGGCGTCCTCGTGGTCCTCGAAGAGGTCGCCGACCTCGGGCCAGTCGTCGAGCAGCCGCCGGATCCAGACCCAGGAGACGAGCCGGATGCCCGCCTCGATCCCGCTCGTCCAGTGCACCCCGGACAGGAACGGGTTCTCGCGCCACCAGGACCGCAGCTGGTCCGCGACGCACTCGGCGTACCGCTCGTCCCCGGTGAGCCACCACGCGGCGGCGAGCAGCGTCAGGTGGTGGTGCCGGGACAGCTCCCAGATCTGCTTGACGTTGCCGGTCACCGTCTCGTCGCGGTGCGGAACCCGGAACGCGAGCCCGGTCTGGGGTGCCCGCCGCCCGGTGATCGGGTCGAGGAACCAGTCCGGGGCGGCGCTGTCCGGCCGTCGAACCCCGAAGACCTCCCACTCTCCCGCGAGGACCCGGTCGGCGGCCCGGACGGTGGCGGCAGCCGCCACCGGGTCGACCCCGACCACCTCGGCGTCCGGGAGGACGGCCCGGAAGGTCCGGTCGCGCCGCAGTCCTCCGGCAGCGGGACGACCTCCCCGGGGCGGACCTGCCGAGGGTGCCCAGGCCCGACGGCGCACCTCGTCGAGCGCGCGCCAGCCGACCTCCGCCGGCGACATACGGCGCAGCCGGCGCAGGTACCAGCCCAGGCGGGGCCGGTCACAGTGTCACCGGTTCGCGAGTCGCCAGGCTCTGCCCGACGGCGAGCGTCGCCCGCGTCGTCGCCACGAGCGAGTCCACGGCGATCGGCATCGGACCGCCGGTGCGGACCGCCTCGACGAAGGCAGCGAGCTCGGCCCGCTGGCCCTTGTCGACGCGCGACATCGTCCGGCGGCGGCGTGCGTCCCCGCGCGAGCCACACCGTGACCCGGCGGAAGTTGTCGAGCCGGGCGGTGCGTGCCGCCGACCGCGACGTCGAGCGTCTCCTTCGGGAAGCGCGGGCTGCCGTCCGTGACGTACGGGATCGTCGCGACCGAGCCGTCGGCGAACCGGAGCGATGACGTGCACGTCGGCGCCGTGACCGGTGCGCGTAGACCTCGACGGGGTCGGCGCCGACGAGCGCCGACACCGTGTCGATGAAGTGGCCGCCCTCGCCGACGAAGCGCGAGCCCTCGAGACTCCTCGTTGAGGTACCAGCTGCTCGGGTCGAGGCGGCCGGCGTTGACGAGGTAACGGACGGCGTACGGCCCGGAGCTGTCGCCGAGCCCGACGCGCAGCTCCCGGAACAGCGGGGCGAACCGGCGGTTGAACCCGACCATGAGCCGGTCGTTGCCCGTCTCGGCGACCGTCCCGAGGACCGCGCTCGAGCTCCTCGTCGGTGAGGGCGAGCGGCTTCTCGACGAAGACCGCTGCGCCCGCGCTCGAGGGCCGCCACGACGAGTCGGCGTGCGAGCTGTGCCGCGTCACGACGAAGACCGCGTCGAGGGAGTCGTCGTCGAGCACGACGTCGAGGTCGGTGGTGATCGTCCGGAACCCGAACTTGCGCTGGGCGTTGTAGCCCGACAGCGCCGTCGTCGTCGCCACCGAGACGAGCTCCACGCCCGCCGTCGCGGGTGAGGTGCGGCAGCAGCATGCGACGTCGCGTAGTTGCCGGCTCCGACGAAACCGAGCCGCGACCGGCCCCGACGTCCTCCGGCGCCGCCGCCGACCGGAGCGGGTGTCGTCACGCGGACGGTCCGCTCGGCGCGGACGTCGCCAGGTGACGCGCTGTCGTAGGACAGGAGGAACCCGACGCCCTGCAGGGCGCCGCTGCGCGATCCGGGCGTAGACGTCGGCGGCGTCCTCGACCGGGTGCACGCTCGGAGACGAGCGCCGCGACGTCGAGCGAACCCACGGCGAGCAGGTCGAGGAAGCACGCGAGGTTGCGCCGCTCGGTCCAGCGGACGTAGCCGGCGGGGTAGTCGACGCCGTCGAGCTCGTAGCGGTCGTCGTAGCGGCCCGGCCCGTAGGAGCGGGAGAACCGGACGTCGAGCTCCTTGTCGTAGTAGGCGTTCCACGGCAGGTCGAGCCGGGTCTTGCCGATGTCGACGACCCGGCCGCGGTCGCGCGCGAGCCGGGCCGCGATCTCGACCGGGCTCGTTGGAGTCGCCGCCCGCGGCGAGGAGGACGTGGTCGGCGCCGAGGCCGCCGGTCCGCTCGCGCAGGACGCGCTCGATGCGCTGGATCCCCTCGTCGTCCGGCGCGGCGCATGCGAGCGCGCCGGCCTTCTCGGCGACCCGGCACCGCGCCGTCCACCGGGTCGAGGCCGACGACCTGGACGCCCGCCGCGACGAGCAGCCGGACGACGAGCTGACCGATCAGCCCGAGCCCGATGACGACACGCGGTCTCGCCGAGCGCCGACCTCGGCGCGGCGCACGCCGTGCATCGCGATCGCGCCGACGGTGGCGAAGGCGGCGTGCTCCGGCGCGACGCCCTCGGGGACCGGGACGCAGAGGTTGGTCGGCACCCAGTTGACCTCGGCGTGCAGGGCGAACTCGTTGCCCGCGGCGGCGACGAGCTGACCGACGGCGAACTCCTCGGCGCCGGCGCCCGACCTCGACGACGACGCCGCACAGCGAGTAGCCGAGCGGGGTGTAGCTGTCGAGGCGGTTGCATCGCCTTCTGGTACGTGGCGACGGCGCCCTGCTGAGCAACCGAGTCGAGGAGCTTGCGCACCTGGTCGGGCCGGGCTCGCGCCTTGCCGAGCAGGGACAGCCGGGCCTCGCTGACCTTCATCATCTCGGTGCCGGTCGAGATCAGCGAGAACAGCGAGCGGACCAGGACGCCGCCCGGCTTGCACGCCGGCACCGGCACGTCGAGCACCGCCAGCTCACCGGACTTGTAGTTCTGCGCGACCTGCTTCATCGAGCTCTTCTCCTCCCGAGCACCGCGCGCGGTCGTCCGGTCGTCGGTCACGGCATCGCGACCCCCGCCGTGGCCGCGTTGCGTACCAGAGCTCCATGCTCAGCAGCTGCCAGAGCTGCTTGGACTGGTCGCGTCGACCGCCGCGCTGGTCGGCGACCATCGCCGCAGCGGCTCGGCCCGGAGGAGCCCCGACGACACCAGCTCGCCGTCGAGGAGGACGTCGTCGATGAGCGGCTCCGAGGTCGTTGGTGACCCACGCGCGCAGCGGCGCACCGAACGATGCCTTGGGCCGGTCGAGGACCTCCCGGGGCACCCAGTCCTCGGCCGCGTCGCGCAGCGCGGACCTTCTGCGTCCGGCCCTCGGATCTTGCGGCTGCCCGGGAACGAGAAGGCGGCGCGGAAGACGACCGGGTCGACGAACGGCACCCGGACCTCGGTCGAGGCCGCCATGCTCGACCGGTCGGTGTACGCGAGGTTGAGCCCGGGCAGGAACAGCCGCGCGTCGGTCGAGGCACATCCGGTTCACGTGGTCGGTCAGCGCGCCGTCGTCGTAGAGCGTCGCGTGGTCGGCGACGACGCCGGTCGACGTGCGGCGCGAGCTCCGGGCCGAGCAGCGCCTGCGAGCTCGTCCGGGTCGTAGAGGCGTGTAGCTGCGCCGGAAGGCGGCCTCCTCCGGCAGCTCGGCGAAGGTGAGGAAGCGCTTGGCCCACCGGGCGTACCGCAGCCCTCGGCCGCCGGCGGCGACCGGGAGCCGGTCCACCGCCGGGGGCGACGACCCGGGTCCGCAGCGCCCCGGGCAGCCCCTGGTACCGCGCCGCCAGGACGCACGCGAGGTGCTTGCGGTAGCCGCCGAAGAGCTCGTCGGCGCCCATCCCGGAGAGCAGCACCTTGACGCCGGCGGCGCGTGCCGCCTCGCACATGAGCACGGTGTTGATCGCGGCGGGGTCGCCGATCGGCTCGTCGAGCACGTCGACGACGCGCGGGAGCATGTCGACGACGTCCGGGCTGATCTCGATCTCGTGGAGCCGGATCCCGAGCTCGGCGGCCATCTTGCCGGGCGTAGACGGCGTCGTCCGGCATCGCCTCGAGCCGCTGGTCCTCCGGCCGGAACGTGATCGTGTACGCCTCGATCGACGGGTCGGTGCGGGCGGCGATCGCGGTGACGAGGCTCGAGTCGAGGCCGCCGCTGAGGAAGGACGCGACGGGGACGTCGGCGACGAGGTGGGCCGTGACCGACTCCTCGACGACCGCGCGCGAGGTCGACGGGCGGACCGGCCGCGGCCGCGACCGCCTCCTCGACGGCGTCCCAGTACCGTCCGCGGCGCGTCCCGTCCGGAGTCCGCACTGCGCCCAGGAGCCCGGCGGGAAGCTTGTGGACGCCGCTGGACGGCGCACCGCTCCTCGGGCAGGAAGTAGAACAGCGTCGAGGCCACGAGGGCCGCCGGGTCCACGGACAGCTCGCGACCGACGGCCGCGGACGATCGCCTTGAGCTCGGAGGCGAACAGAACCCCGTCCCCGCGCGGCATGACGTAGAGCGGCTTGATGCCCAGCGGGTCGCGTGCCAGCAGCGAGCGAGCAGCGCCGCTCGTCGTAGAGCGCGAACGCGAACATTCCACGGAACCGGGGTAGCGCGTCCGGTCCCCACGCCCGCCACGCCTCGAGGACGACCTCGGTGTCGGAGTCGGTCGTGAACCGGACGCCCTCGCCCGTGCAGGATCGGCGCGCAGCTCGCGGTAGTTGTACAGCTCGCCGTTGTATGCCAGGTGCAGCCCGCCCTTGACGAAGGGCTGGTCGGCCGCGTGCGACAGGTCGATGATCGACAGCCGACGGTGTCCGAGGTGAGCCACGGCACCGTCCGACGCGACCGTCCGGACCGCGTCGGCGTCAGGCCCGCGGTGTGCCAACCGCTCGGTCATGACCCGGACGAGCGCCTCGCCGTCCGGCTGCTGGTAGGCGCCTGCAATGCCGCACATGGTCAGCGCCGCCCCGTGTCGTGGTCAGTGGTCTCGGCCACCTCGGTGGCGCCGAGGTCGATGCTCGACGGCCGGGCCCGGCCCGCCTGCGGGGAGTCGGCCTGTTCCGCCCCGGTGAGGTCGATGACGCGGGGCGCGGCCGGGACGGGGACCCGGCCGGCGCCCGGCCCACGAGCTCGTCGTAGACGCGCAGGTAGGCGGTGCGCTGGTGCGGCCAGCCGAGCTCCTCCTCGATCCGCGACCTGCCGAGCGCGCCCATCCTGGCCCGCGCCCGGGCGTCGTCGAGGAGGTCGACGACGGCCTTCGCGTAGGCGGCGACGTCGCCGTCGGGCACGTAGGAGGCGGCGGCGCCCGGCGGACACGCGCGGTCTCCTTGAGGTCGAACGCGACGACGGGAAGGCCGAAGGCCATGTACTCCAGCGTCTTGTTCATCGTGGACACGTCGTTCAGCGGGTTCTTCGGGTCCGGCGACAGCCCGACGTCCGCGGTGCGACAGGACGTCGACGACGAACTCGTCCGGAACCCGGCCCGGTAGCTCGAGATACTCGTCGAGCCCGAGCTCGTCGCGGAGTGCGACGAGCTCGTCGTAGCAGTCGCCGGCCCCCATGAAGGTGAATGCGACGTCCTCGCGGCCGAGCTCGTGGACGACGTACGCGGCCGCCCGGACCGCGAGGTCGACGCCGTCCTGCGGCCCCATGACGCCGATGTAGGCGACGAGGTGCTCGCGCCCCCGTCGCAGCTCGGGCTTCGGGTCCCCGGGGCGCAGCCGGTCGGGGTCGGGCCCGGTCCGGACGACGGTGACGTCGTCGGGCGCCTTGCCGCCGCGGCGGACCGCGACGTCCGCGTACGAGGCGTTCGTCGAGACGACCCGATCGGCCGTGCGGAACGTCGCCCGCTCGAGGGCGAGCAGCCCGCGGTACGGCACCAGGCGATGCCTGCGGGAACCGCGACTCGAAGAGCTCGGGGCACAGGTCGTGGTGGTCGAAGACGAACCGGGTGCCGTCCCGCCACCGGAGCCAGCGCGCGATCGGCCAGAAGATGTCCGGCGGGTTGCACGCCTGCATGACCGTCGAAGCGGCCGGCCCGCCGCGCGCGCAGCACGAGGCAGAGCGGTCACGAGGAACGAGTAGACGTACTCCACGGCGAAGCTGACACGAACCCGCCACCGGGCGCGTACGGCCGGTACTTGAGCAGCGTGACGCCGTCGAGCACCTCGCGGCCGGGATCGCCCTCGCCCTTCGGGCACACGACCGTGACGTCGTACCCGGCGCCGCGTCAGCGCCTGGCACTCGAGCCAGACCCGGCGGTCGAACGGGACCGGCAGGTTCTGGACGATGACGAGGACCGCGGCGGACGCGGTCGCTGCCGCTGCACGCCGGTCACCGCCCACCCGATGCCCTCGTAGCCGGCGAGCGCCTCGACCTGCGGCGCCGAGCCGGCCGTGGAGGTCGACGACGCGCGCGGGCGGCGAGGGCGGTCAGCGCGGCGACCACGCGCGGCGTCGGACGACGAGACGACCGCCGTCTCGGCGCCGCGCAAGGCGTCCTCCGGCGTCGGCGGCGAGCAGCTGCGTCAGGTGCGGCAACCTGCCCTCGACGTAGCGCAGGTTGGCCCCCATGAGCCGCTCGGGGTTGACGATCGGGTCGAAGATCCGGACGTCGAAACCCTTGCCGATGAGCCGTTCGGCGAGCTCGACGTTCGGGCTCTCGCGCAGGTCGTCGGTGTCCATCTTGAAGCTGAGACCGAGCATCGCGACGCTGCGGCTGTCACCGGAGACGATCCGATCGACGACGTCGCTCACGACGAGCTCGTTCGTCCGCGACGGTGCCGGCGAGCAGCGGGACGTCGAGGGCGTTCATCCGCGCCATGTGGAGCAGCGAGCGCAGGTCCTTCGGCAGGCAGGAGCCGCCGAAGGCGAAGCCCGGCCGCAGGTAGGCCGGGGAGATGTTGAGGACCGTGTCCTCGCAGAAGATGCTCCATGACCTCGCGCGCGTCCACCCCGAGCGCCCGGAAGATCCGGGCCATCTCGTTCGTGAAGGACACCTTCGTCGCGTGGAAGGCGTTGCACGCGTACTTCAGCGCCTCGGCGCTGCGTGTGTCGACGACGTGCGGCTCGTGGTCGAGGAACATGAAGAGCCCACGGAGCACGTCGGCGGTCGGCTCGTCGTGCGGTGCCGATGACGACGAAGGGCGGGTGGAAGAAGTCCTCGACGCCCGAGCCCTCACGGAGGAACTCCGGGCACATCGCCGCGCCGACACTCCATCCGTCGGGAGCCCGCCCGTCCGCGAACGCGGCCGCGACGTACTCGTCGACAGTGCCGGGTGGCACCGTGCTCCGGACGACGACGACGTGGTGCCCGGACGTCGGCGGGTCGGCATCGGCCATCGCCGACCGGAGCCCCTGCACCGCACGGCGCAGGTAGCCCAGGTCGGTCCCGCCGTCCGGCGAGGACGGCGTCCCGACGCAGACGAGGGACACGTCGGCCCCGTCGACGGCCGCCCTGGTGTCCGTGGTGGCCGTGAGCCGCCCCGAAGCGACTGCCCCGGAGAGCATCTCGTCGATCCCTGGCTCGACGACGGGACTGTGTCCGCTGCCGACGAGCTCGACCTTGACCGGGTCGACGTCGACCCCGACGACGTCATGACCGACGGAGGCCAGTCCCGCCGCCGTGACCGTTCCGACATAGCCCAACCCGAGGACAGCGACCTTCACCGCGCAACAACCCCTAACGCGTCTCACTCTCGTCCGCGCGCCCCGCACGGACTCCATTGACATTAGGTCACCGTCCTTGCCGGCGCGGACGACTTAGCGAGAATCAGCGGAATGGCGGAACCCACCCCACCCGGCCGTCCGGCGCGGGGGGCCAGAGGCCCCGCACAGCCCCTCCGACCTGCACCGACAGGATCCGCGACGGGAGAGCGGCGCTCTCGTTCGGTGTCGTACGAGAGGTGCCTCTCCGAGGTCGTACGACTACATTCTGTTAACTCAGCCGGATGGAGGGAACGTTCCCGGTGACCGAACGGTGTGGGGTCGGTGGCCGTCGGCCGCCAGGAGCGCCGAGACGACCGCGGCCGCGAGGAGGCATCCGCCGAGGACGTCGCCGGCCCAGTGGGTTACCTGGACGACGAGCGCGCCACCCATGACGACCGCCGCGCCGACCGCCGCCGAGATCGGCAGGACACGGCTCGCCGGCCGCAGGAGATGGGCGGCGAGGGCGAGGCCCACGACGGCGGTCAGCGTGTGCCCGGACGGGTAGCTGCCCCCGTAGCGGTGGACGACGCCGTGCGGGTCCGGCCGGGCCACGACCCACTGGGCCGCTGCCGTGAGGACGCCGGCCGTGATCGCGACGAGGGCCGCGACGACGAGGGGCCGGACCGACCGTTGCCGCACCGCCACGACGACCACGAGCAGGGCGAGAGCCGTGACGAGGACAGGCGGTCGCAGGCCCTCGACGACGTAGTCCGCCCGGATCTGTGGGTCTCCCCAGACGTCGCCGGGTCGCACCCACGCCCGCACCCGGGCGTCGAAACCGTCGAGGGCGCCGAACCGCACCAGTGTGGAGAGGACGACGAAGGCGGCGCCCCAGCCCGCCGTCGGCGCCCAGCGGCGCACGAGGTCACTGGTGGCGCGGCCGGCGTTCACGGTCATGACGACTTACGATCCCGCACGCACTCCGCCGCCCGCAGCCGGTCCCGGCGGTGCCGACGGGTCCGCAGCCGTCGGACGGCGACGAGCCGCCGGAAGAGCACCGCCCACGGGCCGTGCCGGTCGACCCTGCCGCGGCGGGTCAGGTCCGCGGGACGGCGAACCGCTCGAGCACCGCCGTCCCCGGCGCGATGCGGCTCCACGGCAGGGTGAGGGTGAGGACCGCCACGCCGTTCGTCGGGTACTTGACCCGGATCCGGCTCAGCGCGGCCAGGTCCGAGCCAGGCCCGGCGAGCAGCGACGCGGTCTGGGACATCGTCGGCTCGTGCCCGACGACGACGACCGCGGCGACGTCGTCCGGCAGCCCGCGGACGAGCCCGAGGACCTCGTCCGGGTCGGCACCGTACAGCCCCGGCTCGATCCGCACGGGCGGCGCCGGCTGCAGGGACGCGGCGACGATCTCCCACGTGTGCCGGGAGCGGACCGCGTCCGAGCAGAGCACGAGGTCGGGCCGCGGCCCCTCACCGACGAACCACTTCCCGGTCGCCTGGGCGTTTCGTCGGCCCTTGCCCGCGAGCGGGCGCTCGTGGTCCGGGACCCCGTGCGGCCACGCCGACTTCGCGTGCCGCAGCAGCACGAGGCACCGCTGCTGCGCCACGGGAAGGGTCATGCCTGGTTATCCAACACCATCGGGCGCCCGGACAGCAGATCCGGTCGGAGGCAGCGCCTCAGCCGATCGCGTGGTACCCGCCGTCGACGTGGACGATCTCCCCGGTCGTCGCCGGGAACCAGTCCGACAGGAGCCCGCAGCACGTGCGCGCGGTGGGCTCCGGGGCATTGACGTCCCAGCCCAGCGGCGCCTTCTCGTGCCAGTGGTCCTCGAACACCGCGAACCCGGGGATGGACTTCGCGGCCGTGGTCCGGATCGGACCCGCTGCGACGAGGTTGACCCGGATCCCGTCCGGCCCGAGGTCGCGCGCGAGGTAGCGGGCCGTCGACTCGAAGGCGGCCTTCGCGACGCCCATCCAGTCGTAGACGGGCCACGCCTTCGTCGCGTCGAAGGTCAGCCCGACGACGCTGCTCCCGACTCCCATGAGGGGCTTGGCCGCGACCGCGAGGGCTTTGAGCGAGTACGCCGAGACGTGGACGGCGGTCGCGACGTCCTCCCAGGTGGCGGAGAGGAAGTCGAACGCGCCCTGCGGCGCGAACCCGATCGAGTGCAGCACGCCGTCCAGTCCGTCGACGTGCTCCCGGACGGCGCCGGCGAGGGCGTCGAGGTTCTCCGTACTCGTGACGTCGAGCTCGACGATGGGCGCGGTGCTCGGCAGGCGGCGCGCGATCGCCTGGGTGATCCGCATCTGCCGGCCGAAGGAGGTGAGGACGACGGTCGCGCCCTCCTCCTGCGCCAGGCGCGCGACGTGGAACGCGATCGAGGAGTCGGTGAGGACTCCGGTGACGAGCAGGCGCTTGCCCTCGAGCAGACCCATCGTCGGCTCCTCCTAGCGGTGCGGCGTGGTGGACGGACGGAACGCGGTGGACCTCGGTGCTTCCGGTTCGGGTGCTGTCGGTGCGGGACTGTCGGGTGCTGTCGCTGCGGTGCCGACGGTGGCCGCGGGCGACGTCAGTGGCCCATGCCGAGGCCTCCGTCGACCGGGATGACGGCGCCACTGATGTACGAGGCGGCGTCGGACGCGACGAAGCGGACCGCGGTCGCGATGTCCTCCACCTGGCCGAACCGGCCCGCGGGGACCGCGTCGACGTAGGCCTTCCTGCGGTTCTCGGGGAGGACGGCGGTCATGTCGGTCTCGATGAACCCCGGCGCGACGACGTTCGCGGTGATTCCCCGGGTGCCCAGCTCGCGGGTGACGGACCGGGCGATGCCGACGAGGCCCGCCTTCGTCGCCGCGTAGTTGACCTGGCCCGGCGAGCCGTAGAGGCCGACGACGCTGCCGATGAGGACGATCCGGCCGCGCTTGAGCCGGATCATCCCCGTGGCGGCGCGCCGGACGGTCCGGAAGGCACCGGCGAGGTTCGTCTGGACGACGGTGTCCCACTCCTCGTCGGACATCCGCATGAGGAGCTGGTCCTTCGTCACACCGGCGTTCGCGACGAGCACCTCCACAGGCCCCTGGCTCGCCTCGACCTCGGCGAACGCCGCGTCGACGGACGCCGTGTCGGTGACGTCGCAGCGCACGCCGGCGAGCCCCTCGGGCGGCTCACCGGACCGGTAGGTCACGGTCACGGCGTCTCCGTCGGCCGCGAACGACCGTGCGATCGCGAGGCCGATCCCTCGGTTGCCACCGGTCACGAGGACGCTGCGCGCCACGGGCACTCACTCCCTGGAGGAGGCGGACATCGGGGTACATCCGCCGGGTCGAACCTATCGGCCCCGGGCCTGCGACCGCGCACGCCGCGAGCCGCATCCGGGGTGACCCGCGCCGCACCACAGCCCAACGTGACGAGGGCTACGCGACGCGTCACGGCGTCGTGAGCGACTCACCGCCGTCCGAGCGGTAGCGTTCCCGGGTGCGCGCAGTGCAGATCACCGAGTTCGGCGGGCCCGAGGTCCTCACCCTCGTCGAGGTCGACGACCCGGAGCCCCGCGCGGGCCGGGTCCTCGTCGACGTCGACGCGGCAGGCGTGAACTACGCCGACACCCACCAGACAGAGAACAGCTACCTCGCCCGGCAGACGCTGCCGATGGTCCCCGGCGGCGAGGTGGTCGGCCGGGTCCACGGCGGAGACCGGGACGGCGAGCGGGTCGTGGCGCTGCTCGCCGGCGGCGGCGGGTACGCCGAGCATGCTGTCGCCCACCCCTCGACGGTCTTCCCGGTCCCCGACGCCGTCGAGGACGGCGCCGCTCTCGCGCTCGTCCTCCAGGGCACGACCGCGTGGCACCTGCTGCGGACCTGCGCCCGGATCGGGCTCGGGGACAGCGTCGTCGTCCACGCGGCGGCCGGCGGCGTCGGCTCGCTCGCCGTGCAGCTCGCCCGGCAGTGGGGTGCGGGCCGGGTGATCGCGACGGCCTCGTCCGCGCGGAAGCGGGACCTCGCCCTCTCGCTCGGCGCGCACGTCGCCGTCGACGTCGCGACCACCTCGACCGCGGCCGAGGTGCGCGACCTCCTCGTCGAGGCCAACGAGGGCAAGGACGTCGACGCCGTCCTCGAGATGACCGGTGGGCACGTCTTCGACGGCTCGCTCGCGGCGCTCGCGCCGCTCGGCCGGCTCGTCGCGTACGGGATGGCGTCCCGGACGCCGCCGTCGCCGGTCGACGTCGGGCGGCTCATGGCGACGTCGCGGACGGTCACGGGGTTCTGGCTCGTGCACGCGTTGCACCTCCCCGGCGGGCTGGCACCCGCGATGGACGAGCTCCTCTCGCTCGTCCGGGCCGGTCGGCTGACCCCCGTCGTCGGAGGCAGCTACCCGCTCGCGGACGCCGCCCGGGCGCACCGCGACCTGCTCGGCCGGGGCACGACCGGCAAGCTCCTCCTGCGGGTGCGCTGACCCGTCGGCCGGCCCGTCGCGGAGTGCTGGAGGCCCGGTGGTACGGCCCGAGGGCGGGACGTCCGGCCCTGGCACCGGAGACGAGAAAGGCACAGGCTCCGCGGTGCGATCAGCGTCCCGGGGTCGTACCGTGAGGGGGTGCCGCGAGCCGCCCAGCCGTCTGGGGACCGACCCGCCGACCGGCCGGTCGAGCCGGGTCCCGACAGCGCCGCCGTCTACCAGATCACCAACGCCGTCACCCCGCACTCGGACGACCTCGAGTCGCGGATGGCGAAGTACCTCCTGTCGATGCTCATCCGCACGATCTGCGTCGTCCTCGTCCTCGTCGTCCCCGGCTGGCCGCGCTGGCTCTTCGCCGTCGGTGCCGTCGCGCTCCCCTACGTCGCCGTGATCGTCGCGAACAACGGCGGACGGCGCCGCGGCGCGGCGAACCTCGGAACCCCGCAGGCCCGCCGCGGAGCCCTCGGTGCCGCCACCCGCGGGTCCGGCCCCGCCGGACCGGTTCAGGGCGATGCGTCCGGTGCCCCCCCGGCCGTCATCACCGGCGTCGTCCAGCCCCGTCAGGAGGGGATGGCGGCGGCCGCCGATCCCGCGGAACCCTTGCCCGACACGGCCTGAGCTGCTTCTGACCCGCTGGGGGGGCGTCCTGCGAGACCGGCTGTCTGCCGTCCTGCCGAACGGCAGCCGGCGGGACCGGTTTCCGCATTCCTGCCCCGTGGCCGACACCCCCCCATACACTCGTCAGCCAGCGCGTTCTGCATCCCCCGTCGGGACGCGCCAAGGACGTCGGGCGGCATCCCCCGTGGCCGCCCGACGTCCGCCTCGCTGAGTCTGTGAGACTGACCGGGTGCTCGACCCGCAGCCCGCCGCCGAGGCCGTGTGCAGTGCGCGCGGCTGCCGCGCCGAAGGGGTCTGGGCCCTGCGCTGGAACAACCCCACGCTGCACCAGCCCGCGCGGCGCAAGACGTGGCTGGCGTGCCCGGACCACCGTGCGTCCCTCGGCGAGTTCCTCTCCGTCCGCGGCTTCCTCCGGGAGGTCGTCCCCGTCGCCGACCTCCCGCGGGAGGACTCGTGACGCAGGACGGACGTCCGGCGCCGCCGGGACCTGCGGCCGAGCGGTCGACCACGGTCACGACGGACCAGATCGCGCGCTCGGGCCTGACGCGGGAGGATCTCCGGCTCGTCGACGCCACCTCCGCGCGGAGCGCCGTCGCCCTGCTGCGGGAGCGGTACTGGCTCCGGGCCGCGGTCGCCGTCCTCGCGCTGAGCGTCGTCTTCGTCCTCCTCGGGCGCTGGCAGCTGCACCGGCACGAGGCGAAGGTCGAGCGCCGGGACCGGGTCGCGGCGAACTACTCGGCGCAGCCCGTGCCGCTCGCCGACGTGCTGCTCGGCCCCGCGGCCGCGCTGCCGCCGTCCCGGGAGTGGACCCCGGCACGGGTGCGGGGCAGGTACGACCCGGCGGCGACGGTGCTCGTCCGGAACCGGCCCTACGACGGCGAGTACGGCTTCGAGGTGCTCGTACCGCTGCGGCTCGCCGGCGGCGGCACCCTCGTCGTGGACCGCGGCTGGATCCCGTTCGGCGAGTCCGCGACCCGGCTCCCGGCTGTCCCGGCGCCGCCGGACGGGGAGGTCGAGCTCGTCGTCCGGTTGCGACCCGGCGAGCTCGCGGACGGCCGGCGGCCACCCCCCGGACAGCTCCTGCGGATCGACCTCGGAGCACTGGCCACCGGCGACGTCTACCGCGGCGCCTACGGCGTCCTCGCCCAGGAGCGGCCGCGGCCCGCCGAGGGGCCGTTGCTGCTCGGCCGCCCCGACACCGACCTCGGCCCGCACCTCGCCTACACGTGGAACTGGTGGGGGTTCGCGGTCGCCGCGTGGGTGCTGTGGGGCTACTACGCGCTGCGCGAGGTGCAGAACCGCCGGCTCGCCGCGCTCGGGGTCAGCGCCGAGCAGGTCGCCCATGCCCGGCGCGCGCGGTCACGTGCCCGGCGGCCGCGGGACGAGGACTGGGAGGACGCGGCCGACGGGTCCGCGTAGCACGGCGTCCGCGACCTCGTCGTACGGCGCCGACCTGCCCTGGGGCGGCCGGTCTCAAGTCGGTCGGTCCGCCGTTCGATAAGCCATTCGAACGCAACGGTGACGCAGGGTCGCCGTCCGGTCAGGGGCGGCCGGCAGACGACGAACCGCAGGGTGGGGACATGGACCTGGGCCTGAGCGACCGCGTGTACGTGGTCACAGGCGCTTCACGGGGACTGGGCCGGG
Organism: uncultured Actinomycetota bacterium; assembly: GCA_963750565.1. Taxonomy (GTDB): domain Bacteria; phylum Actinomycetota; class Actinomycetes; order Actinomycetales; family Kineosporiaceae; genus R-H-3. The sequence continues at coordinate 243,621 of CAVVRA010000011.1, forward strand.
CGTGCGCCGAGCAGCTCGCGGCCGAGGGGGCTCGGCTCGTGCTCTCCGGCCGTGACGACGACGCGCTCAACACCACCGCGGCCGCCGTCGGCGGGGCGGAACGGGCGATCGCCGTCTCCGGGGATCTCTCCGAGCCGGGGATCGAGACCTGCCTCGTCGCCGCCGCCATCGCCCGCTACGGCCGGCTCGACGGCGCTCTCGTGAGCGTCGGCGGCACGCCGCCGAGCACCGCCATGGAGACCGACGACGGCGCGTGGCGGCTGGCGTTCGAGAACGTCTTCCTCGGCCCGCTGCGGCTGGCCCGCTCCGTCGCGAACTTCACGTCTCGCACGAGGGTGGCTCGATCGTCCTCGTGCTGTCGACGTCGGTCCGCGAGCCGATCGAGGGGCTGGCCCTGTCGAACGGTCTGCGTCCGGCGCTCGCGATGACCGCGAAGACCCTCGCCGACGAGCTGGGGACCCGCAACGTCCGGGTCAACGGCATCCTGCCCGGCCGGATCGACACCGATCGGCTGCGCCGCGCCGACGCCGTCGGCGGCCGACCGGACGAGGTCCGGCGGGCCAACGAGGCCACGATCCCGCTGCGCCGTTACGGCGAGCCGCTCGAGTTCGCCCGGCCCGCGGTCTTCCTGCTCTCCCCCGCGGCGAGCTACGTCACCGGTACCGTGCTCGCCGTCGACGGCGGGACGACGCGCTCGCTCTGACGGCGCGTCACCCGTTCTCCGGAGGGTTGTGCGGGCCTCCGGGCGTGCTTCGTCGGACGTAGGCACCAGAGTGGACGGCAGCTACCCGGCGAGGGGCTGGTCGGCGAACTGGGTGCGGTAGAGGTCGGCGTAGAGGCCGCCGCGGGCGAGCAGCTCGGCGTGCCTGCCCTGCTCGACGACCCGGCCGTCGTCGACGACGCAGATCAGGTCGGCCTGCCGGACCGTGGAGAGCCGGTGCGCGATGACCAGCGCCGTCCGGCCGCTCAGCGCCGTCGTCGAGGGCCCGCTGCACGGCCAGCCTCGGACTCGGAGTCCAGGTGGGCGGTCGCCTCGTCGAGGACGACGACGCCCGGGGCCTTGAGCAGCAGCCGGGCGAGCGCGATGCGCTGCTTCTCGCCGCCGGAGAGCCGGTGGCCGCGGTCGCCGACGACGGTGTCGAGCCCCTCGGGCAGGCTCGCGACGAGGTCCCAGATCTGCGCGTCCCGCAGGCCGCGACGAGCTCGTCCTCGGTGGCCTCGGGCCGGGCGTAGGCGAGGTTGGCCCGGATCGTGTCGTGGAACAGGTGCGCGTCCTGGGTGACCACGCCGACGGCGGCGTGCACGGACGACCAGGGTGACGTCGCGCACGTCGACGCCGCCGAGCCGCACCGCCCCGGACGTCGGGTCGTAGAGCCGCGCGACGAGGCTGGTGATCGTCGTCTTGCCGGCGCCGCTCGGGCCCGACGAGGGCGACCAGCTGCCCGGGCTCGGCGCGCAAGCGAGACGCCGTGCAGCACCTCCTCGCCGCCGCGCGCGGTCGGCGACGGCGACCTGCTCCAGCGACGCCAGGGACACCTCGTCGGCGCGCCGGGTAGCGGAACCGGACGTCGTCGAGCTCCACGGACAGCGGCCCGGCCGGCAGCGTCGACGGCGTCGGGCCGCTCGGCGACCAGCGGCTCGCAGGTCGAGCACCTCGAAGACCCGCTCGAAGCTGACCAGCGCGGTCATGACGTCGACCCGGACGTTGGACAGCGCGGTGAGCGGCCCGTAGAGCCGGCCCGAGCAGCGCGGCGAGGGCGAGCAGCGTGCCGACCGTGAGCGTGCCGGCGATGGCGAGCATGCCGCCGACGCCGTAGACGATGGCGGTCGCCAGCGACGCGACGAGGGTCAGCGCGGTGAAGAAGACCCGGTTGCTCATCGCGATCCGGACGCCGATGTCGCGGACCCGGCCGGCCCGGCCGGGCGAACTCGGCGTCCTCGTCGTCGGGGCGGCCGAAGAGCTTGACCAGCAGGGCGCCGGCGACGTTGAACCGCTCGGTCATCCGCGACCCCAGCTCGGCGTTGAGCTGCATCGACTCCCGGGTCAGCGCCTGCAGGCGGCGGCCCGACCCGGCGGGCCGGCAGCAGGAAGACCGGCACCAGCATCAGCGCCGCGACGCGTGATCGGCCAGGACAGGTACGAGCATCGCGCCGTCGACGAGGACCAGCGAGACGACGTTCGACGACGACCCCGGACAGCGTCGAGGTGAACGCCTGCTGGGCGCCGATGACGTCGTTGTTGAGCCGGGAGACCAGCGCGCCGGTCTGGGCCCGGGTGAAGAACGCGATCGGCTGGCGCAGCACGTGCCCGAACACCTCGGTGCGCAGGTCGTAGATGAGGCCCTCGCCGATCCGGGACGAGAACCATCGCTGCACGAGCCCGGCGACCGCGTCGACCACGGCGAGCCCGGCGACGAGCAGCGACAGCGTGACGACGAGCGCCTCGGTCGCCGACGCGATGACGCCGTCGTCGATGATCCGCTTGAAGCAGCAGCGGGGTGACGACGACGAAGAGCGCGTCGAGGACGACGAGCGCGAGGAACCCCGCGATCGAGCCTGCGGTACGGCCGCGCGTAGCCGAGGATCCGTCGCCACGTGCCCGGCGCGAGCTTCCGCTCGGCCACCGTGGGGTCACGCGAGAACGAGCGGATCGCCACCCACGCCTGGTGCCCTGCCATCGTCGTGCTCCTGTCGCCGTTCGGCGCCGGGAGCGCCGTCTGCCGGGAACGTCCGCAGGTGCCCGTTGCTTCCCGGGCGGCGCGGGGAACGACGGTCCGCCGAGCGTCGGTCCGGGCACACGGACGGCCCCGACACCGGGCGGAACGACACGTCGTCCGCGCCGGCCGGGGCCGGACGGTGCCGCGCCGGAGGCCGGATCCGGCGGGCGGAGTCCGGTGACCCGAGCCGCGCTCCCGCGGCTGCGGGACGAGCACCGGCGGGCGGGTGCTGGGGCGGTACCCGGACGGGAAGGTCAGCGCTTGGCCTTGCCGCGGGTCGCACCACCCCGGCTGCGCAGCGTGACGTCGTTCTCGGTGAGGATCCGGTGGACGAACCCGTAGGACCGCCCGGTCTCCTCGGCGAGGGCGCGGATGCTCGCGCCCTTGGCTGTACTTCTTCGTGAGCTCGCTCGCGAGCTTGGTGCGGTCGGCACCCGTGATCCGGGCGCCCTTCTTGACAGTGTCGGCCACTGATCCTCCTCGGCGATGTAGCTGCCCGACCATCGTTGATCGAGCGACCCCGGTGCGCGACTCGACCGGACGTCGCTCGCCAGTGAGAACGGTTGACGACCCGGTCGGTGGAGCAGAGTCTGCCCACAAGGTCTTCTCCTGCGAACGTGCCACGCCGAGATGTCGACTGTCACTGTGCGTAACCCCTGCGTGGCGGGTTCGTTCCTTACTGTGACACGGTTCCCCCTCCCGGTGACCTTGAAACCGGTCCTTGGTCACGAGATCACCCGCAAGGACGACGATCTTCCCTGCCGGTGAGGTCTGTGACCCGGGACGAAGGCCCGCAGAGATCCGCGTTTGCCCGGCGGATCTCCGTCATGCCCGCTCGACCCGGGGTTCAGGCCAGCGCGACGAGCTCGAGGTAGTCGGCGTTCCAGAGGTCCTCGTCGCCGTCGGGCAGCAGGATGACGCGCTCGGGCTGCGAGCGCCTCGACCGCGCCCTCGTCGTGGGTGACGAGGACGACGGCGCCCGCGTAGCGGCGCAGCGCGTCGAGCACCTCGGCGCGGCTGGCCGGGTCGAGGTTGTTCGTCGGCTCGTCGAGCAGCAGCACGTTCGCGCCGGAGACGACGAGGGTCGCCAGCGCGAGCCGGGTCTTCTCGCCGCCGGAGAGCACCCCGGCCGGCTTGTCGACGTCGTCGCCGGAGAACAGGAACGAGCCGAGCACGCTGCGCACGCCGGTGTCGCCGAGGTCGGGCGCGGCGCGAGCGCATGTTCTCCAGGACGGTGCGGTCGACGTCGAGCGTCTCGTGCTCCTGCGCGTAGTAGCCGAGCCGCAGCCCGTGGCCGCGGCACGACCTCGCCGGTGTCCGGCGGCTCGAGCCCGCCGAGCATCCGCAGCAGCGTCGTCTTGCCCGGCGCCGTTGAGCCCGAGGACGACGACCCGGCTGCCCCGGTCGATCGCGAGGTCGACGTCGGTGAAGATCTCCAGCGCTGCCGTAGGACTTCGACAGCCCGGCGGCGGTGAGCGGGGTCCGGCCGCACGGCGCCGGGTTCGGGGAAGCGCAGCTTGGCGACCTTGTCGGCCGCCGCGTCGCTCCTCGAGCCCGGCGAGCAGCCGCTCGGCCCGGCGGGCCATGTTCTGCGCCGCGATGGCCTTGGTCGCCTTGGCCCGCATCTTGTCGGCCTGGGCCATCAGCGCGGCGGCCTTCTTCTCGGCGTTGGCCCGCTCGCGCTTGCGGCGCCGCTCGTCGGTCTCGCGCTGCTCGAGGTAGGTCTTCCAGCCGACGTTGTAGACGTCGAGCGACGGCGCGGTTCGCGTCGAGGTGGAAGACCTTGTTCACGATCGGCCTCGAGCAGCGCCGACGTCGTGGCTGATCACGACGAGGCCGCCCGACCAGGCCCGCAGGAAGTCGCGCAGCCAGAGCGATCGAGTCGGCGTCGAGGTGGTTGGTCGGCTCGTCGAGCAGCAGCGTCTGGGCGCCGGAGAAGAGGATCCGGGCCAGCTCGACCCGGCGCCGCTGACCGCCGGACAGGGTGCCGAGCGGCTGGCCGAGCACCCGGTCGGGCAGGCCGAGGCTGGCGCAGATCGTCGCCGCCTCGCTCTCGGCGGCGTACCCGCCGCGGGCGGTGAACTCGGCCTCCAGCCGGCCGTACCGCGCCATCGCCGCGTCCCGGCGCGCGTCGTCCGCGCTGGCCATCGCGCCCTCGGCGTCGCGCATCCGGCGCACGACGTCGTCGAGGCCGCGGGCGGACAGCACGCGGTCGCGGGCGAGCATCGTCGAGGTCGCCGGTGCGCGGGTCCTGCGGCAGGTAGCCGACGTCGCCGGTGCGGGTCACCGTGCCGGCGACGGGCTGGGCCTCGCCGGCGAGCACCCTGGTCAGCGTGGTCTTGCCGGCGCCGTTGCGGCCGACGAGCCCGACCCGGTCGCCCGGCGGCGACCCGGAAGGTGGCGTGCTCGAGGAGGATGCGGGCGCCGGCGCGCAGCTCGACGTCGTGGGCGACGATCATGCGGGACGAGGGCTCCAGACGGGACGGCGGACCGTCCGGGACCCGCGACGGCGTCGTCCATGCGTAGGTCGCCCCGGCCCGGACCACGACCTTCCCGGCGGCGCTGCCGCGGACGGGTGCCTTAGCATTGCGCTCGTGCGGTATCGAGTTCGACGACCAGCGGGTCGACGTCTCGGGCGTCGACGACCGCCGCGGCGGCGGCGTGGGCGGCGGGGCGTCGCGATCGGCGGCGGTGCCGGCGTCGTCGGCCTCATCATCTTCGCTGATCGTCGCGCTCCTCGGCGGGGACCCCGACCAGGTCCAGATCCCCGCCGCGCAGGCGCGGCCAGGCCCCGGGGCAGGTCGAGGGCGAGACCACCGAGCAGCTGCAGGCAGCGCTGCAACAGCGCGGGCGCCCTCGACGAGTACACCGACTGTCGGCTGATCAAGGTCTTCAACGTCGCCGACACGGTGTGGAGCCGACGAGTTCGCCCGACGCGGCCTGTCGCTACGACCGGCCCCGGTTCGCGTTCTTCACGGGCCAGACCCAGACCGGCTGCGGCGCGGCGCGCGCCCAGGTCGGGCCGTTCTACTGCCCGCCCGACCAGGAGATCTACTTCGAGCTCGGCTTCCTGGAGCAGCTGCAGCAGCAGTTCGGCGCCCAGGGGGAGTTCGCGCAGGCGTACATCGTCGCCCACGAGTTCGGCCACCACCTGCAGACCCTGCTCGGCACCGAGCCGAAGGTCCGGGCCGCCCAGCAGCGCGACCCCGGCAACGCCAACGCGTACTCGATCGCCCTCGAGCTGCAGGCGGACTGCTACGCCGGGGTCTGGGCGAACCTGGCGGACAAGCGGTCCGAGAACGGGATCAACCTGACGGAGGACAACATCGCCGAGGCGGTCAACGCCGCGCAGGCCGTCGGCGACGACCGGATCCAGCAGAAGGTCCAGGGCCGGGTCGATCCCGAGTCGTGGACCCACGGCTCGGCCGAGCAGCGCCGCCAGTGGTTCCTCACCGGCTACCGGTCCGGCGACATCGACTCCTGCAACACCTTCCGCTGACGGCCGCTGACGGCCGCTGACGGCCGCCGCCGTCCGCTGGTTAGGCTGACCTGCGTGAACCGCACCGGCTGGACGACCCGCGACCTCGCCCTCGTCGCCGTCTTCGCGGCGCTCATCGCCGCCCTCGGCGTCGTGCCCGCCGTCCAAGTCCTTCCGGTCGGCGCGCCGATCACCGCGCAGACCCTCGGCGTCATGCTCGCCGGGTCCGTCCTCGGCGCCCGCCGCGGCGCGCTCGCGGTGACGACCTTCCTCGTCCTGGTCGCCGCCGGGCTCCCGCTGCTGCCGCCGAGCCGGACCCGGCCCCCCGGCGGGATCGCGGTGTTCACGAGCGTGAGCGGCGGCTTCCTCATCGGCTGGGTGCTCGGCGCCTTCGTCATCGGCTGGCTCGTCGAGCGCCGTACCCGCAGGGCCGTCGGGGCCTGGGTCGCCATGGCGAACGCCGTGGGCGGCATCGTCATCGTCTACGCGGTCGGGCTGCCCGTCATGCAGGCCGTCGGCGGCCTCACCGTCGCCCAGACGGCGACCCTGGCCGCCGGGTTCCTCCCCGGGGACCTGCTCAAGGTCGCGGTGAGCACCGTCGTCACGCTGGCGGTGCTCCGCGGCTACCCCGGCATCGTGCCGTCCCGGCGCGGCCTCACGACGGGGGCGACGAGCTGATCGGCCCGACCGTCCCCGCCGTCGACCTCCTCCTCGGTCCGACGCCGCTCCGCGGCCGGGACGTGGCCTCCGCGGACGACGACGCCCTGTGCGTCGACGGGACGACGTGGCTGACCCGGGCGGACCTCGCCGCGGCCGTCCGTGCGGGCGCGGCGAGGTCCGCCGCGCCCGATGTGGGGCTCTCCGGCGGGGTCGCGGTCGTCGCGTCCGACCCGCTGGTGACGCTCACCACGCTGCTCGCCGTCCGGGCGGCGGGCGCGGTCCCGGTCGTCGTCGGCACCGACCTCGACGGGGCCGCCGTCGCCGACCTCGTCCGTCGCGCCGACCGGCTCGCCGGACCGGTCGGCCCGCAGCTGCGCCGCCCCCACCCCGAGCACGAGCCGCTCCTCGTCGTCCAGACCTCCGGCACGAGCAGCCGGCCGCGCGCCGTCGTCCGCACGGAGGCGTCGTGGAGCGCCTCCCTCGGGCCGTTCGGTGGGGTAGCGGGGCTCGACGCGGACGACGTGGTGTGGGCGCCGGGCGCCCTCTCGGCGACCCTCACCCTCTTCGCGGCCTGGCACGCCCTCGCGACCGGCCTGCCGCTGCTCGCGACCGGCCGGTGGCGCGGGGTCGCCGCCGCCGGCCCCGCGGTCCGCAGGGTCACCGCCGTGCAGTGCGTCCCGACGGTGCTCGCGGACGTCCTCGAGGCGCACGCGGCGGGCCTGCTCCCCGCGCTGCGGACCGCGGTCGTCGCGGGCGCCGTCCTGCCCGACCGGCTCCGTGAGCGGGCGGTCGCCGGCGGCGTCCGCCTCGTCGAGTACTACGGCGCCGCCGAGCTCTCGTTCGTCGCGGTCGACCCCGACGGCAGCGGCCTGCGACCGTTCCCCGGAGCGGAGCTCGCCATTCGCGACGGCCTCGTCTGGGTGCGGTCGCCGTACCTCGCGCTCGGCTACCTCGGCCGATCCGGCGCCGTGGACGACGGCACCGAGGGGACGGACGGTGGCATGGATGGTGACACGGACGGTGGTATGGACGGTGACACCAGAGGCGGCCGGCCGTTGCGTCGCGACGTGGCGGGCTGGGCGACGGTCGGCGACCGCGGCCGGCTCGGGCCGGACGGCCGGCTCGTGGTCGCCGGCCGGGCCGGGGAGTCGGTGACCGTCGGCGGCCACAGCGTCCTCGCCGAGGACGTCGAGACCGCGCTTCGTGACGTCCCCGGGGTCGCCGAGGTCGCCTGCGTCGGGGAGCCGCACGCCCGGCTCGGGGAGCGGGTCGTCCTCGCCGTCCGGGCCGAGCCCGGCGCCGACCCGGTCGCGGCGCTGCGGGACGCGGCCCGCCGCGCGCTGCCGCCACCGGCCCGGCCGGTCCGCTACGTCGTCCTCGCCGACCTGCCCCGGACGGCCGGCGGCACGGTGGCTCGCGCGGCGCTGCGCGAGGTCGTGACCCGGGCCGGCCGGACCGCCGGCCGGGGCGGCTCACCCCGCTCGCGGTGAACGGGCCGCCCGCGGCGGTCGCGTCGGACGCCGTCGTCGTGGCCGCCCGGCGCACGCCGGTCGGAACGGCGGGGCGCTCGCTCGCGCGGGCGGACGTCGCCGCGCTCGCGGCCCCGGTGCTCAGCGCGCTCCGGGACGACCTGTGCCGGGTCGGGCTGCTCGACCCCGCACCGGTCGACGACGTCGTGCTCGGCAACTGCTGCGGCCCCGGCGGCGACGTCGCCCGGGTCGCGGCGCTCGCCGCAGGGCTCGGGGTGGACGTCCCCGGCGTCACCGTCGACCGGCAGTGCGGATCCGGTCTCGAGGCGATCCGGCTCGCGGCGCAGAGCATCTCGGCGGGCGCGGCGTCCGTCGTCCTCGCCGGGGGCGCCGAGAGCGCGAGCACGGCCCCGTGGCGGTTGGCCCGGCCCACCTCGCCGACCGAGCCGCCCCGGCCGTACGCCCGGGCGCCCTTCGCACCGCCGGGCGTCCCCGACCCGGAGATGGGCGCCGCCGCCGACGCGCTCGCCGAGCGCGTCGGGGTCTCCCGGGACCGGCAGGACGCCTACGCCGCCCGAAGCCACGCCCGTACCCTGGCCGCCCGGGACCGCGGCGTCTTCGACGCAGAGCTCGTGCCCGTCGCGGGCGTCCGGCACGACGACCGACCGCGGCGGGTGACCGTCGCGGCGCTCGCCCGCCTCCGGCCGGCGTTCACCGCGGGCGGCACGGCGACCGCGGGCAACGCGTGCGGGATCAACGACGGCGCCGCGGCCGTCGCGGTCGTCCCCGAGCGGGATCGGGCCCGGGCCGGCGTCCCGGGGCTGCGGGTCGTCGCGGCGGCCGTCGTCGGCGTCGACCCGGCGCTGCCCGGGATCGGCCCCGTGCCCGCGGTGCGGGCCGTACTCGACCGCGCCGGGTGCACACTCGACGACGTGGCGGTCGTCGAGATCACCGAGGCGTTCGCCGGCCAGCTCCTCGCGTGCACGGACGCCCTGGGGCTCGACCCGCTCGGCGCGGACGCGGAGCGGGTCTGCCCGGACGGTGGGGCGATCGCCCTCGGACACCCCTGGGGTGCGTCCGGCGCGCTGCTCGTCGTCCGGCTGTTCGCCCGGCTCGTCCGCTCCGCGGCCGCCCGGCCCGGCGGCCTCGGGGTCGCCGCGTGCGCCGTCGGGGGAGGCCAGGGCGTCGCCCTCCTCGTCGAGCGGGTCGGCTGAGGGCGACGATGTTCGTCCTGGACGGCGTCGAGCACCGGTACGGAGACCGGGTCGTCCTGACCGGGGTGGACCTCACGCTCGCCGAGCAGCGGATCGGGATCGTCGGGGCGAACGGGTCGGGCAAGTCGACTCTCGCCCGGATGCTCAACGGCCTCGTGGTCCCGACCCGGGGACGGGTGCTCGTCGACGGCGTCGACACCGCGCGCGACGGCCGCGCCGTACGGCGCCGAGTCGGCTTCGTCTTCACCGACCCGGACGCCCAGATCGTGATGCCGACGGTCGCCGAGGACGTCGGGTTCTCCTTGCGGCGCAGCGGCCTGTCGAAGGCCGAGGTCGCGGCGCGGGTCCGGGAGGCGCTCGACCGGTTCGGCCTCGCCGGGCACGCCGACCACCCGTGCCACCTGCTCTCCGGCGGGCAGAAACAGCTGCTCGCGCTGACGTCGGTGCTCGTCACCGACCCCGACGTCCTCGTCTGCGACGAGCCGACGACGCTGCTCGACCTGCGCAACGCCAAACGGGTCGGCGACCTGCTCGACGGGCTGCGCCAACAGGTCGTCCTCGTCACCCACGACCTGGACCGGCTGACCGCCTGGGACCGCGTGCTCGTCGTCGACGAGGGGCGCGTCGTCGCGGACGACGCGCCCGGCCCGGCCGTCGCCGCGTACCGGGAGCTGGTCGGCTGATGGACGGCAGCTCGCTGCTCGGTGCCTACGTGCCGGGGACGTCCCCGCTGCACCGCTGCCCCGCCGGGGCCAAGCTGGTCGGCCTCGCCGTGCTCCTCGGGGGCCTCGCCGTCGCCAGGACGCCGCGGGGGGTCACCGTGGGCCTCGTCGTCGTCGCCGGGCTCGCGGCGCTCGCCCGGGTCGGTGCCCGCCCGGTGTTCGCCCAGGCGTGGCCGCTGCGCTGGGTCGTCGTCGTCCTCGGCGCGTTCCAGCTCTGGACGTCGGACCTGCGCACGGCGTACGTGGTCGTCGGCTCGCTCGTCGTCGCGGCGCTCCTTGCCGGGATGCTCCTGCTCACGACGCCGACGCAGGAGATCCTCGACGCGCTCGTCACCGCGCTCCGCCCGCTGCGCCGGGTCGGCGTCGACCCGGACCGGGCGGGGCTCGTCCTCGCGCTGACGATCAGGTCGATCCCCGTCGTCGCCCGGCTCGCCGGGGAGGTCGCCCAGGCCCGTCGCGCCCGTGGAGTCGACCGCAGCGTCCGGGCGTTCGCCGTCCCGCTCGTCATCCGGACGGTCCGGTACGCCGACCGGCTCGGCGAGGCGCTCGCAGCCCGCGGGGTGGGCGACTGAGCCTCGGGCCGAGCTCCTCCGAGACGTGCGACGTATCCCGCCGGACCTCCTGCCCGGGACGGCGCCGACCCGTCGGGCACTCGCTAACCGTCATGGTTCGCCGGGGCGGGTTCGGCGAGCGTCACGGCGACCGAGCGCAGGTGCTCCGGCAGCGCCTTGACGACGTCGGAGCGCGGGTCGCCGACGGGCAGGTGCGGCAGCCGGGGCAGGCCGGCGAGCCGGTGCAGGCGCGGGTCGGCGAGCACCCGGTCCACGAGCCCGCGGTCGCCGCCGGTGAGGAGCGCGTCGAACGGCGCGCCGTCCGGCCCGAGCACCCGGACCGCGGCGTCCGCGCACGTCCGGACGAGGTCGTCGGTCTGGTTCGCCCGCCGCCGGGCGAACCGCTGCTGGGACCACCCGCCCGCGGCGGTCCGGCCTTGGACGTACCGGCTGCCGACCTTGGACGCGATGACGGCGGCGGGGGTGACGACGGCGACGGCGTAGCCGCCGCGGCGGGCGAGGACGGCGGCGGCCCGCCGGTCGCGCAGCGCCTCGGCCGCGAGCGCGAAGACCGGTCCCGCGACATCCGCGGGGTCGGCGACCGGCGCGGTCCAGGGGGCGACGGGGACGGCGAGGCCGGCAGTCGCGCCGTCCGCGGCGTGCAGGAGGAGCCCCGTGGAGGAGGTCGCCACGGTCGCGGGTCCGTGCCGGGCGACGAACCCGTCGACCCAGCGCGGCAGGCGGCGCGCGTCGACGGCGAGCGGACGCTGCGCCCCCGCACCTGTCGTCATGCGGCTCATCGTCACACGGGAGGCGGTCGGGAGCGGTCGGTGTGGCGGGACGACGCGGACCGGCCGGATGCGCCGGCCGCCGCGTCAGGGCCCGTCAGACGTTGAAGCCCAGGGCCCGCAGCTGCTCGCGGCCCTCGTCGGTGATCTTGTCCGGACCCCACGGCGGCATCCACACCCAGTTGATCCGCATTCCGTCGACGAGGCCGTCGAGCGCCTGGCTCGCCTGGTCCTCGATGACGTCGGTGAGCGGGCACGCCGCCGACGTCAGCGTCATGTCGATGACCGCGTGGTTGTTCTGGTCGATCGTGACGCCGTAGACGAGGCCGAGGTCGACGACGTTGATCCCCAGCTCGGGGTCGACGACGTCGCGCAGCGCCTCTTCGACGTCGACGACCGTGGCGGGGCGGTCGTGACTGCGTCTCGCTCATGCCTTCTCCTCGGCTGGTCCCGACTTCCGGCCGGGCCTCGTACGAGGTCCGCGACCGCCCTGGTGCAACGCGTCCTCGAACGCGGTCCATCCCAACATGGCGCACTTCACGCGGTTGGCGTGCCGGCCGACCCCGGCGAACGCGACGGCGTCGCCGAGGAGCTCCTCGTCCGGCTCGACCTGCCCCCGCGACCGCACCATCGTCGCGGAAGGCGTCGACGAGCACCGGTCGCCTCCGGCACGGGCTGGCCGACGACGAGGTCGTGCAGCACCGACGTCGAGGCCTGGCTGATCGAGCAGCCGTCGCCCGCCCACGACGACGTCGCGCGACGACCGGACGGCCGAGCCGTCCGCCGCTCGACGCGACGACCCGCAGAGTCACCTCGTCGCCGCACAGCGGGTTGTACTGGTGGCTCTCGGCCGTGGCGGCGCCCGCCGCGGCGTCCCGCAGCCCGAAGCCGTGCTTCTCCTTGTCGTGGTCGAGGATGACCTGCTGGTAGAGCTGGTCGAGCGATCCCATCTCAGACGCCTCCCGAAGTAGCCGCGCACCCCGGCGAGCGCCTCGAGGAAGGCGTCGACCTCGGCGGGGGTGGAGTACAGGTACACGCTGGCCCGGGTGCTCGCGGTCGCGCCGTAGCGGCGGTGCACCGGCTGCGCGCAGTGGTGCCCGACCCGGACGGCGATCCCGGCGGCGTCGAGGACCTGGCCGACGTCGTGCGGGTGGACGCCGTCGACGACGACGCTCACGGCGCCGACCCGGTCGGTCGCCGTCGTCGGCCCGAGCACCCGGACCCCGGCGGATCGCGGCGACCCCGGCGAGCAGCCGCTCGGTGAGCGCGTGCTCGTGCGCCGCGACCCGGTCCATCCCGAGCGCCGTGCAGGTAGTCGCACGGCGGCGTGCCAGGCGACCGCCTGGCTCACCGGCGGCGTGCCGGCCTCGAACCGCTGCGGCGGCTCGCGGAACGTCGCCGACTCCATCGTGACCTTCTCGACCATCGACCCGCCGGTGAGCACCGGCGGCAGCGCCGCGAGCACCTCCCGGCGCCCGGCGAGCGCGCCGATCCCGGTCGGCCCGAGCATCTTGTGCGCCGGAGAAGACGGCGAGGTCGACGCCGAGCGCGCCGCAGGTCGACCGGCGAAGTGCGGCACGGACTGGCAGGCGTCGAGCACGGTGAGCGCGCCGACCTCGCGGGCCCGGCCGACCAGCCGGTCGACCGGGTTCACCGTGCCGAGCACGTTCGAGGCGTGCGCGAAGGCGAGCACCTTGGTGCGCTCGGTGACGACGTCGTCGAGGCCGTCGAGGTCGAGCCGGCCGTCGTCGGTCAGCGCCGATCCAGCGCAGCGTGGCGCCGGTCCGGGCGCAGGCCTGCTGCCACGGCACGAGGTTCGCGTGGTGCTCCATCTCGGTGACGACGACCTCGTCGCCGGGCCGCAGGGCGTAGCGGGCCGCGCCGCGCCGCCGATCCCGTGGTGGCTCAGCGCCAGGGCGACGAGGTTGAGGCCCTCGGTGGCGTTGCGGGTCCAGACCAGCTCGTCGTCGTCGACGCCCGACGAACGCGGCGACCGCGGCCCGGGCGTCCTCGTACGCCTCGGTGGCCTCCTCGGCGAGGGTGTGCGCGCCGCGGTGCACGGCGGCGTTGGACCGGCTCGAGGTAGTCCCGCTCGGCGTCGAGCACCTCGACCGGCCGCTGCGCGGTCGCCGCCGAGTCGAGGTAGACCAGCCGGATGGTCGCCGACCGTGCGGGCCAGCACGGGGAAGTCGGCCCGGATCGCCTCGAGCTCGGCGTCGGCGAACGGCTGCGCGCCGGACGGCGTGGCGCCGTCCGCGCGGACGCCGGTGCTCCACCGCGGGTGCCGACATCGAGGCTCAGGCCGCCCGTCGTGGCCGGCGCCGCGGCGGCGGTGAACCGGTCGTAGCCCTCGGCCTCGAGCCGGTCGGCGAGCTCCGGGCCGCCCTCCTCGACGATCCGGCCGTCGACGAACACGTGCACGAAGTCGGGCCGGATGTAGCGCAGGATCCGGGTGTAGTGGGTGATGAGCAGGACGCCCACGTCGCCGTCGGCGCGGACCCGGTTGACGCCCTCGGAGACGACCTTGCAGCGCGTCGACGTCGAGGCCGGAGTCGGTCTCGTCGAGGATCGCGATCTTCGGCTTGAGCAGCTCCAGCTGGAGGATCTCGTGGCGCTTCTTCTCGCCGCCGGAGAAGCCCTCGTTGACGTTGCGCTCGGCGAAGGCCGGGTCCATCCGCAGCGCCTCCATCGCGGTCCGGACGTCCTTGACCCAGGTGCGCAGCTTGGGCGCCTCGCCGTCGATCGGCGGTCTTCGCCGTCCGCAGGAAGTTCGACACGGTGACGCCGGGGACCTCGACCGGGTACTGCATGGCCAGGAACAGGCCGGCGCGGGCACGCTCGTCGACGCTCATCGCGAGGACGTCCTCGCCGTCGAGGGTGACGCTGCCGCCGGTGACCGTGTACTTCGGGTGCCCGGCGATCGAGTAGGCGAGGGTCGACTTGCCCGACCCGTTCGGGCCCATGATCGCGTGGGTCTCGCCCGGCGCGGACGGTCAGGTCGACGCCGCGCAGGATCTCCTTGGTGCCCTGCTCGGTCTCGACGCTGACGTGCAGGTCGCGGATCTCGAGGGTGGCCATGCGGTTCAGCTCTCCTTCGCGGCGGTCTCGCGCGGCGTCGATCGTGGTCGTGACGTCGACGAGCACGTCGTCGCCGTCGACGGTCACGGGGAAGACGGGCACGGGCCGGATCGCCGGCAGCGACGGCGGCTCGCCGGTGCGCAGGTCGAACCGGGACCCGTGCAGCCAGCACTCGATCGTGCAGTCCTCGACCTCGCCCTCGGAGAGCGAGACGTCGGCGTGCGTGCAGGTGTCGCCGATCGGCGTGGAGCGCGCCGTCCTCGTCGCGGACGACGGCCACGGCGATCGCCGTCGAGGACGACCCGCACGGCCCCGCACGGCTCGGGCATGTCGCCAGCCGGAGCAGGCGCATTCTGCAGGCTCACGCCACGCACCTCCGCCAGCGGCTGCCGCCATCGACGTGCGCGAGCTCGGCCTCGATCGCGGTCGACGAGCCGCTCCTCGATCGCCGGGAACGCCGATCTGCTGGATCAGCTCGTTGAAGAAGCCGCGGACGACCAGCCGGCGGGCCTCGTCCTCGGGGATGCCGCGGGCCTGCAGGTAGAACAGCTGCTCGTCGTCGAACCGGCCGGTGGCGCTGGCGTGGCCGGCGCCGACGATCTCGCCGGTCTCGATCTCGAGGTTCGGCACCGAGTCGGCGCGGGCGCCGTCGGTCAGCACGAGGTTGCGGTTGAGCTCGTAGGTGTCGGTGCCCTCGGCCGCGGCCCGGATCAGGACGTCACCGACCCACACGGTGTGCGCGCCGTCGCCCTGCAGCGCGCCCTTGTAGACGACGTTGCTGCGGCAGTGCGGCACGGCGTGGTCGACGAAGAGCCGGTGCTCGAGGTGCTGGCCGGCGTCGGCGAAGTACAGGCCGAGCAGCTCGACCTCCGCGCCGGGCGCGGTGAACGTCGCGGACGGGGTGATCCGGACGACGTCGCCGCCGAGGGTGACGACGACGTGCTTGAGCCGGGCGTCGCGGCCGAGCCGGGCCCGCGTGCGCGGACAGGTGGACGGCGTCGTCGTCCCAGTCCTGGAGCGAGACGACCGTCAGGCTGCGCGCCGTCCTCGACGACGATCTCGACGTTCGTCGGCGCAGCGGCGCCGCCCCGGTGGTCGAGGACGACGACGCCGCGACGCGCCGCGCTCGGCGACGACCACGACATGTGCGCCCAGCCGACGCCGCCCCGGCCGGTGACGCTGACCGTCGACCGGCTCGGTCGGCTCGCTCCGCCCGCGGGCACGGTCACGACGCAGCGCCGCGCCGAACCGCGTCCCAGGCGAGCGCGGCGACCCGGTCCTCCGGGGCGCCGCCGGCGCCCGAGCCGCGGGTCGTCGCGGTCGACGACGTCTCGAGCCGGACGCCGTCCGGCGCGGCGCGCCTCGACGTCGGCCGGCGCCGTCCGCTCGCCCCGGCGCCCGCGTGCAGGCCGCGCGAGCCGGTCGAGCGGGGTGAACCGCCAGTCCTCCTCGCGCCCGGTCGGGACGTCGAAGTCGGCGGGTCGAAGCTCGACGTCCAGGACCGCGCGACTGCGTGGAGCCGGTCGGCCTGCCCGTCGCCGCCGTGGCCGTGCGCGACGAAGCCGTGCTGGTCCCCGGGCGCCGTGCGGCCCGGCGTACCGGCTGCGGCACCGTGTCGGTCCTCGACGGTCGGCGTCGACGGTCGTGTCCTGCGCTGCCATCAGCCGACGGCCCCTTCCATCTGCAGCTCGATCAGGCGGTTGAGCTCGAGCGCGTACTCCATCGGCAGCTCGCGCGCGATGGGCTCGATGAAGCCACGGACGATCATCGCCATGGCCTCCTCCTCGCTCAGACCGCGGGACATGAGGTAGAACAGCTGGTCCTCGCTGACCTTCGAGACCGTCGCCTCGTGGCCCATCGTGACGTCGTCCTCGCGGACGTCGACGTACGGGTAGGTGTCGGACCGGCTGATCGTGTCGACGAGCAGCGCGTCGCAGCGGACCGTCGACCTCGAGTGGTGCGACGCCCTCGAGCACCTGGACCAGGCCGCGGTAGGAGGTGCGACCGCCGCCGCGGGCGACCGACTTCGAGACGATCGAGGACGACGTGTGCGGCGCGGCGTGGACCATCTTCGCGCCGGCGTCCTGGTGCTGGCCCTCGCCGGCGAAGGCGATCGACAGCGTCTCGCCCTTGGCGTGCTCGCCGAGCAGGTAGACGGCCGGGTACTTCATCGTGACCTTGGAGCCGATGTTGCCGTCGATCCACTCCATCGTCGCGCCCTCGTGCGCCGTGGCCCGCTTGGTGACGAGGTTGTACACGTTGTTCGACCAGTTCTGGATCGTCGTGTACCGGACGCGGGCGTCCTTCTTCACGATGATCTCGACGACGGCCGAGTGCAGCGAGTCCGACGTGTAGATCGGCGCGGTGCAGCCCTCGACGTAGTGCACGTAGGAGCCCTCGTCGGCGATGATCAGCGTTCGCTCGAACTGGCCCATGTTCTCGGTGTTGATCCGGAAGTAGGCCTGCAGCGGGATCTCGACGTGGACGCCCTTGGGCACGTAGATGAACGAGCCGCCGGACCAGACCGCGGTGTTCAGGGCGGCGAACTTGTTGTCGCCGACCGGGATCACGGTGGCGAAGTACTCCTGGAACAGCTCGGGGTGCTCGCGCAGGCCGGTGTCGGTGTCGACGAAGATGACGCCCTGCCGCTCGAGCTCCTCGTTGATCTGGTGGTAGACGACCTCGGACTCGTACTGGGCAGCGACACCCGACGACCAGGCGCTGCTTCTCGGCCTCGGGGATGCCCAGGCGGTCGTAGGTGTTCTTGATGTCCTCGGGGAGGTCCTCCCAGGACGTCGCCTGCTTCTCGGTCGACCGGACGAAGTACTTGATCTTGTCGAAGTCGATGCCCGAGAGGTCGGCGCCCCAGGTCGGCATCGGCTTCTTGTCGAACAGCCGCAGCGCCTTGAGGCGCAGCTTGAGCATCCACTCGGGTTCGTTCTTCATCGCCGAGATGTCGCGGACGACGTCTTCGGAGAGGCCGCGACGGGCCGTGGCCCCGGCGACGTCGGAGTCGGCCCAGCCGTACTCGTAGCGGCCGAGCCCCTCGAGCTCGGGACGTGCGACGGAGGTCATCGGGTGGTCCTCTCCTGGGCGGGTGTCGGGACGTGCTCGTCGTTCGGGAGCGTGTTCGCGAGCTGGTTCGGGACGTGCGTGGTGCAGACGTGCTCACCGTGCGCGAGCGTGGCGAGCCGCTGCACGTGGACGCCGAGCAGCCGGGAGAAGGCCTCGGTCTCCGCCTCGCACAGCTGCGGGAACTCCCGGGCGACGTGCTGCACCGGGCAGTGCCCCTGGCAGAGCTGGGTGCCGACGGTGACCTCGCCGGCGCGCACCTCGCGGGCGCTCGCCGCGTAGCCGTCGGCGGACAGTACCCCGGCGAGCGCCTCGGGCCCGGGCCCGGGGGTCGCCCCCGGCGGCGTCGACGACGCCTGCGTGGCGCCGCTCGAAGTCGGCGACCCGTGCGTCGGCGAACCGCCGGACGGCGCCGTCCCCGGCGACGTCGGCGAGGAACCTCAGGGCGGACGTCGCGAGGTCGTCGTAGCCGCTCGTCATCGCTGCGTGGCCGGCGTCGGTGAGCACGAAGCGGCGCGCCGGGCGGCCCCGGCCGCGGGGCCCGACGGGCGCCTCCCAGACGGCCACGTGCCCCGCGTCGAGGAGGACGTCGAGGTGGCGGCGGACGGCCGCCGGGGTCAGGCCGAGCTCGCTCGCGAGCTCGGCGGCGGTCACCGGACCGCGCTCGAGGACCTCGCGGCACACCCGGTCCCGGGTGCGCTCGTCCGACTCGAGCTCGAGGTGCTCGCCTGTCAGTCCCGGCACGGTCGCGCCACCTCCCTCCGACCCGCTGCTTCGGACACGCTGAATTTAATGACACCAGTGTGTCGTAAATGCCCGCTCCTCTCAACTCGGGGCCCCGGTGGTGCCCCGGCGTGTCCGGCGGGTCCGTCGGTTCGTACGCTTCGGACGTGACCGAGGTCCCCGCACTCGCCGTCGAGGGCCTGCGCAAGTCCTACGGCGGCCGGCCGGTCGTCGACGACATCTCCTTCACGGCGGCGCCGGCGACGGTCACCGCCGTGCTCGGGCCGAACGGCGCGGGCAAGACGACGACGGTCGAGTGCTGCGAGGGGCTGCGCCGCCCGGACGGCGGGGCCGTCCGCGTCCTCGGCCTCGACCCCTGGCGCGCCGACGCGGCGCTGCGCGCCCGGGTCGGGGTCATGCTCCAGGACGGCGGGCTGCCGACCGGCGCCCGGGCCGGCGAGGTGCTGCGGCACGTCGCCGCCCTGCACGCCGACCCGTTGCCCGTCGCCGACCTCCTCGACCGGCTCGGGCTCGCCGCTCACGCCCGGACGACCGTGCGCCGGCTGTCCGGCGGCCAGCGGCAGCGGCTCGCGCTCGCCGTCGCCGTCGTCGGCCGGCCCGAGGTCGCCTTTCTCGACGAGCCGAGCGCCGGCCTCGACCCGCAGGCCCGGCTCGCGGTGTGGGACGTCGTGACGAAGCTGCGCGCCGACGGTGTCGCCGTCGTCCTCACCACCCATCTCATGGACGAGGCGGAGCGGCTCGCCGACCACGTCGTCGTCGTCGACCACGGCCGCGTGGTCGCCGACGGCAGCCCGGCGGAGCTGCTCGCCGGGCACGCCGAGACGCTGCGCTTCGCAGGCCCGCCGGGCCTCGACGTCACGCCGCTCGTGGCGGCGCTGCCGGCCGGGCTCACCGTCGCGGAGCCGTCCCCGGGGCGCTACGTCGTGAGCGGCGGGCCGCACGCGCCGCTGGGCCCTCGGGCGATCGCCACGGTGACGTCGTGGTGCGCCGCGCTCGGCGTCATGCCGGAGGGCCTCGTCCTCGGCCGGCGCGACCCTCGAGGACGTCTTCCTCGAGCTCACCGGGACGGACCTGCGGTGACCGCCGCGCCCGCCGCCCCCCGCGTCCCACCGGCCGTTCCCGCACCCGCGGCCCGGCGGGTCCTCGCCCAGGCCCGTTTCGATGCGACCGTCATGCTGCGCAACGGCGAGCAGCTGCTGCTCACGCTCGTGCTGCCCGCGCTCGTGCTGGTCGGGCTGAGCGTCAGCCGGTGCTCGACCTCGGACCGGGCGAGGCCGTCGACGTCGCGACCCCGGGGGTGCTCGCGCTCGCCGTCATGTCGACGGCGTTCACCGGGCAGGCCATCTCGACCGGGTTCGACCGCCGGTACGGCGTCCTGCGACTGCTCGGGACGACGCCGCTCGGCCGCGGCGGTCTGCTCGCCGGTCGCGTGCTCGCGGTGACCGCCGTCGAGACGCTCCAGGTCGTCGTCCTCGGGGCGGTCGCGGTCGCCCTCGACTGGCGGCCCGACCCGGCGGGGATCCCCGCCGCGCTCGTCGCGCTCGTCCTCGGCACGGTGACCTTCGTCGCGCTCGGGTTGCTCCTCGCGGGGACGCTGCGCGCCGAGGCGGTGCTCGCCGCGGCCAACCTCGTGTGGGTGCTGCTGCTCGCGGCCGGCGGGGTCGTCCTGCCGCCGGACCGGCTCGGCCGCTGGGGCGCAGTCGCGGAGCTGCTGCCGTCCGGCGCGCTCGGCGACGCGCTGCGAGCGGCGCTCCTCCACGGCAGCCTCCGCGTCGGCTCGCTCGTGGTGCTCGCCGCGTGGGGCGTGGCCGCGGCCGTCGCGGCCGTCCGGTTCTTCCGCTGGGACTGACGGCGGGGACGACCCGACGGCGAGCAGACGACACGCACACGACGAGCGGACGACGACGCCCCGCCGCCGGCCGGGGCCTGGCGCGACGGGGCGTCGTGGACGCGTGGGCGGCTCTCAGCGGGTGACGACCAGCTGAGGCGCCGTCGTGCCCTCCCTCGAGGAGAACTTCGCGGTGTTCGTGCTCGGCGAGGTCGCCTCGAACGAGTACGTCCCATTGCCGGTGACCGTCGACGTCACATCGACCTCGAGCCATGTCCCGGCGGTGGCGGCGCCCGCCGTCCCTGCGACCGGCGCGCCGTCGACCGTGGGTCTGGTGTTCCACGTGACGGTGCTCTCCGTCCAGCTGTTCGAGACCTTGTACCAGGTACCGCCGGCGGTGCTGGCGTCGGTGACCCACAGCCGCAGCTTCACCGACGACGGCGCACCGGTCAGGCCGGTCACGACGAACCGGACGAGCGGGCGGTACTCCGCCGTGACCGGGGAGTGGAGCTTGAGCACGGTCGCGGCACCGTAGTTCTTCTTCGGGCTCGAGGTGTTGACGTACGCGTCCGCGTCCGGCCGGAACGTCGCCGTCGTGTCGGTGGGCGTCGAGACCGTGATCGCCTTCGACACCGAGGACGACCCGGCCGCGTTGGTCGCCGTGAGGGTCGCGGTGAAGGTCGCCCCGGACGTGTAGATGTGCGAGGGGTTGCGGCTCGTCGACGTCTCGCCGTCGCCGAAGCTCCACGACCACGAGGTCGGTGAGCCGGTGCTCGTGTCGGTGAACTGCACCGTGAGCGGCGCGGTGCCGCTCGACGGCGACGCGGTGAAGGCCGCCGTCGGCCTGGTCGCGGCCGCGGAGACGCTGATCGTCCTCGCCGCGCTCGTCGAGCCGCCGTCGTTCGTCGCGCGGAGCGTCACGCTGAACGTCCCCGCGGCGAACGTGTGGGACGGGTTGCGGCTCGTCGACGTGCCTCCGTCGCCGAAGTCCCACGACCACGAGGTCGGTGAGCCGGCGCTCGTGTCGGTGAACTGCACCGTGAGCGGCGCGGTGCCGCTCGACGGCGACGCGGTGAAGGCCGCCGTCGGTGCGGGCGTCCCGGCGCCGTCGGTCACGGAGAAGACGAAGACGGCATGCGCGAGCGGGTCCCCCGCAGCCCGGAAGTCGTACCCGTCGGACACGAAGAACCGGTCCCCGACCATCTCGACGGCCCGGGAGTCGAGCATCCCGAACGGCGAGAGGTCGAGCGTCCAGCCGGGCAGCAGGGAGCGGGTCGACATGTCGACCCGCTGGAGGGTCTGTGCCCCGGTCGCGACGAGCAGGTCGGCGCCGTCGTCGGTGAAGTCCATGCCGTAGACGCCCGAGACGCCGGACACGGAGAACGTCGACCCGAAGGTGTTCGTCGCGTAGTCGTACGTCGCGAAGGTCGACCGGGAGCCGACGTAGAGCTTGCCATCGCTCGGCCGGAACGCGACCGCCGTCCAGTCTGCACCGCTCGGCAGCGGCTGCCACGACGTCACCTGGAAGGCGCCGGCGCCGTCCCGGGTGAGCTGGTAGGCGGTCGGCGTCGAGCTCGTCGAGCCGCTGAAGACGTAGAGGACGTCGCGGGTCGAGTCGTAGGCGGCGCCCTCGATGTCGCCGTTGCGCGAGGTCGTCGCGAGCGCACCTGTCCCCACCTCGGGTGCGTTCGCGAACGACGCCTGGGCGAGCTTGCGCTTGAGCGCGCCCGTGGTCGGGTTGATCTCGAAGATGGCCTTGTCGTTGTCGCTGGCGATCCACAGCGAGCCGTCCCGCGGGACGTAGGCGAGGCCTTCGTTGTCGCGCAGGCTCGTCGTCGTCCCTGTGAACGGGCTCGTCGTGATGGTGCGGTCGAGATGGAGGATCGGCTGCGTCGTCAGCGCCGATGCGCTCGGCGCGGCGACGAGGCCCCCGAGGCTCAGCACCGCGGACAGCAGGAGCGCCCCACTCGGCGTCCGGGTACGGGTCACGTGGTCGTTGTCTCCTTGAGTCGGGATCGGAACTCTACGTTCAACTGCGGCCTCGGAGAGTAGTGCCCGGGGCGGTCGCCATGCGGGGGGATACGGCGCGTCGATCATCGGGCGTTCGGACGACGTCCCTCTCGACCCGTCAGTCGATACCGGAGCGTGACTGCTCGTATCGCTTCCGTGAATGACGAAAACCCGAACAGCCGGTGTCGACTACGGATACGTTCTGGGCCGTGGCTGCGAGTAACCACGGGGACGCGGTCCGACCGGGGATGACATACGGGGAGAAAAGAGGGTTCACGGTGATGCCCGACGAGGGCCGGGTGACACTGGGTCGGGGTGGGGACAGCGGGCACGACACCCCACCGGTCGCGGAACGACCCGCACCGGTGTCGGTGATCGCCCTTCCGGACACGTCAGCAGCGGATCGGCCGACCCTCGCGGGACCCGGCGGCAGGGGCGCGCGGCGCCCGGTCTGGCACCGACTCCCCTACCTCCTGGCGGCCATCGACTGCGCGGTGCTCGCCGCGGCTCTGTTCGTCGCCGGCGTCTCGCCGAAGGTCGCGGCGGCGCAGGTCGTCGTCACCCTCGCGCTCCTCGCGCAGTCCGACCTCTACCGGCGCCGGGTCGTCATGTCCGCGCTCGACGACCTGCCCGCGCTCGTGACCCGCTCCTTCGCCGGCGCGGCGATCGTCGTCGCGCTCGAGGCCGTCTTCAGCCACCGGCCGGGCCGGGCGCCGCTCGTCGCGGTCGGATTCCTCGTGGTGGTCGGCTTCCTCCTGCGCGCCGTCGCGTACACCGTGGTCCGGGCGCTGCGGCGCAGCGGCCGGATCGCCCACCCCACGCTCGTCGTCGGCGGCGGGACCGTGGCCGCCCGGCTCACCCAGGGCCTCCTCGAGCACCCCGAGTACGGGTTGCGTCCCGTCGGCTTCGTCGACGACGACCCGCTCCTCGCGCCACGCGAGTGGCCGGTCCCGCACGTCGGCCCCACCGCCCACCTGGCTCGGGTGCTCGACGAGCACCGGATCGACGACGTGGTCGTCGCGTTCGGCGCGACGCCGGAGCGGGACGTCGTGCAGATCCTGCGCAGTTGCGACCGCCGGGCCTGCGAGATCTTCCTCGTCCCACGCCTGTTCGAGATGCACGCGGCCGGTGGGCGCGCGGAGATGGTCTGGGGCCTGCCGCTCGTCCGGCTGCGCCGGACCGCCTTCCGCAGCTCCTCGTGGCAGGCCAAGCGAGCCTTCGACATCGTCGCGGCCGGCGCCGCGCTCGCCGTCCTCTCCCCGCTGCTCGCGCTCGTCGCGCTCGCCGTGAAGTGGGAGATCCGCGGGCCGGTCCTCTTCCGGCAGGAGCGGATCGGCCTCGACGGCCGGCCGTTCACGCTGCTCAAGTTCTGCTCGCTCCGGCCCGCCGACCCCGGCGAGTCCGCCGTGCAGTGGAACGTCGGCCACGACCACCGGATCGGCCGGGTCGGGCGCGTGCTGCGCCGCACGTCGCTCGACGAGCTGCCGCAGCTGTGGAACATCCTGCGCGGCGACATGAGCGTCGTCGGCCCGCGCCCGGAGCGTCCCTTCTTCGTCGACCGGTTCGGCGAGATGTACCCGCGCTACCACGCCCGGCACCGGGTCCCGGTCGGGCTCACGGGTCTCGCCCAGGTGAACGGGCTGCGCGGCGACACCTCGATCGGCGACCGCGTGACGTTCGACAACAACTACATCGAGAGCTGGTCGCTGTGGCAGGACGTGAAGATCATCCTGCAGACGTGCGGCCAGGTGGTCCGAGCCGCCGGCCGCTAGACCGGACGGGCTAGAAGACGAGGCAGGACACACCATGACCGACGCGTGCTTGGACGACTCCGTCCGCGACGAGGCGACCCCTACCCGCGCGACCACCGTGGCGGGGAGCGTTCCCGAGGACCCCGCAGTGCAGGTCGAGGAGCACCCCGTGCTCGACCTCGTCGTCGCGCTCTGCGAGCGGCTCGAGGCCGCCGGCGTCCGGTACTGCCACTGGAAGAGCAACGACATGATCCACCGGTCGGCGAGCGGCGAGAACGACCTCGACCTGCTCGTCGCCCGGGCGGACCTCGCGGCCTTCATCGCCGTCCTCGCCGCGCTCGGTTTCCGCGAGGCCCGGGCGCGCCCGGGCCGTCAGGTCCCCGGCGTGCGGCACTTCTACGGGCACGACGAGCGCTCCGGACGGCTCGTCCACGTCGACGCCCAGGCCCATCTCGTCGTCGGGGACGACACGACGAAGAACGTCCGCGTCCCGGTCGAGCAGGCCTACCTCGCCTCGGTCCGCCGGCGCGGGGTCTTCGCCCTGCCCGACCCGGAGCTCGAGCTCGCCGTCCTCGTCCTGCGCATCGCGCTCAAGCGCGGCACCGTCGACGCCGTGCTGTCCGGGCTCGGGAACCCGAGCGCCGGCGAGCGACGAGAGCTCGAGTGGCTGTGGGCGCGGGCGGACGCCGACCGGCTCCGTGAGGTGGTCGAGACCCACCTCGCGCTCGTGGGCTGGGAGCGCTGGTCGGCCTTCGCCGCGGCCGTGCGCGCGGACGCCGGCGCCGCCGCCCGTCTGCGGACGGGCCGCCGGGTCGTCGCGGCAATGGCTCCGTGGAGCCGCCGATCCCCCGGCACCGACGGCGTCGTCCGGACGGTGCGTCGCGCCGACTGGGTCGTGCGCCGGGTCGTGCTCGGGCAGCGCAACCGCAAGCGACTCGTCGCCTCCGGTGCCGTCGTGGCCGTCATCGGCGGTGATGGTGCCGGCAAGTCCACCGCCGTCGACGGGCTGTCGCGCTGGCTCGGCGGACCGCTGCTCACCGAGCGCGTCCACCTCGGCAAGCCACCGCGCTCGCTCACGACGCTCGCCGTCAAGGGGTTCTGTACGGCCGGACGCGCCGCGGGCCTGTGGCGCGCGACGTGGCTCCCGCACTACCGGACCCCGGCCGAACGGACCGGGGTGCGCCCCGCGACCGCGTGGCTGGCGTGGCAGGCCGCGACCGCCAGGGACCGCAGACGGCAGTACCTGCGTGCGACCCGTGCCGCGGCCCGCGGCGCCGTGGTCGTCTGCGACCGGTTCCCCGTTCCCCAGATCACCCTCATGGACGGGGCGCGTACCCGCTGGGTCGACCCGGCCGGGCTCGGCCGCCTCGGCGCGCGGCTCGTCGCGGCCGAGCAGCGGGCCTACGACCGGATGCCCGCGCCCGACGTCCTCGTCGTGCTCCGGGTGGACCCGGAGATCGCCGTCGCCCGCAAGCGCGGCGTCGACCCCGCCGAGTTCGTCCGGCCGCGGTCGGCGGAGGTCTTCGAGGTGGACTGGTCGATGTCCGGCGCGGCCGTCGTCGACGCGAGCCAGTCCGCGGACGCCGTCCTGCAGGACGTGCGCCGGATCGTCTGGTCGCGGCTCTGACCGCCGGGCCCGCCCGACCCACCGGCGTCGTGGTCGAGCTGCTCGGCCTGCCCGGCGCGGGGAAGTCGACCGTCGGCGCCGCCCTCGCAGCGGCCGAGCCGTCGCTCGTGCCCGTCGACGCTGCCGTCGGCCCGGACGTCGTCGCCGTCCGGCGGCTGGCCCGCAAGCTCGCGGCCTCCGCCGGGACGCTGCTGCGCGACCCCGGCGTGTCCCTGGGCGTCGGCTTCGACCTCGCCCGCGGCCAGCCGTCCCGGCGCGACGTGCCGGCCCGTTGGGTGCAGTGGCAGCAGACGCAGGCACTCCTGCGGGCGGCGCGCGGCCCGGGACCGTCGACCGCCCGCCCCCCGGCAACCCACTACGCAGCCGGCGTCACCGACGCGCACGCGGGGCCGGCTGCGGCCGTGCGGCTGCTCGACGAGGGAGCGCTCCAGTGCCTGTGGTCGGTGGGCCTGCGCGGTGACGTCGAGCCCCTGCTCCGGCGCCTCGCCGCGTCGTCGCGCTGGTCGCGCGCCGACCTCGTCGTCGTCCTCGACGTGCCCGTCGCGGTCGCCGCCCGGCGGCTCGCCGCCCGCCCGTCGCAGCACTCCCGGACCCAGGCGCTGGCCCCCCAGGAGCAGGTCGCCGAGCTCGAGCGGGGCGCCCGGCTCGTCGAGGCGCTGGCCGCGTGGTGGCCCACGGTCTCCGGCAGGCACCGCTCGGTCGGCGCGGGCGTCGTCCACGTCGACGGCACGCGCGACCCCGTCGTCGCCGTCCGGCGCGTCCTGTCCGCCGTCGACGGCGTCGCATCCCTGCCCTGATCGCTCCGGCCCTGATCGCTCCGGCCCTGATCGCTCCGGCGGCCCTGATCGGCGCCGGAAGCCTCCGGGGCACCGGCGGCGACCGACCGGCGGAGCCTGTCAGCCGCCGCCGGACAGGACCCGCTCCCGCACCCGGGCCGCGACGTAGGCCCGCCGGACGGCGAGCGCGTCGAGCCGGCGCCCGTGGTCGATGACGAGCAGCAGCGCGAGGACGAGCCACATGTGCCGGTAGTGCAGGGTCTCCCGGAACAGGTTGGCCACCGCGAAGGCGAGGAGCGCGGCGCGGGCCATGCCGCCGGGCGGCGCATGCCGCCACAGCGCGAGCCCGAGCAGGAGCAGGCCGGCGAGGCCGAGGATGCCGCGCTCGGCGAGGAAGGCGACGTAGAGGTTGTGCGCCTCACGGAACCGGGTGATGAAGCCGCGGTTGTGCAGCCCGTCCGGGCCGACGCCGAGCGGGTGGTCCTTCGCGGCGACGAGCGCCTGGCTCCAGATGTAGATCCGGCCCGAGCTGCTGCGCTCGAACCGGCTGCTGCTCAGCGTGCTCGACGCGCCGACCGTCGCACCCGCCGGGTCGCGCTGGACGAACGTCGCGCCGAGGCCGCCCAGGAGGACGAGGAACGCCAGCCCGTACGCGACGACCCACGGCCGGGTCCGGAGCGCGCCGAACGTGAGGTACGTCGTCGCGGTCGCGATCATGAGCAGGGCGCCGAACGACGCGGTGAGGAACACCCCGGCGAGTGCGAGCCCCACGACGGCGTACCGGGTCCGGCGCCAGGGCATCCCGCTCCACACCCCGAAGGCGGCGGCGACGAGGAAGTGCCCGGCGTAGTTGGGGTGGTACAGCGTGCCGGCCGGCCGGACCCCGGTCTGGTAGGTCGCCACGAGCGAGATCGTGACGACGACGATGCCCGCCGCGAGGCCGACGGTGAACAGCGGCACCCAGTCGCGCTCCTGCCACAGCAGGCCGTAGATCGTCACGAACGTCAGGAGGGCGTAGACGGTCTGGGCCACGTTGAGCACTGCCCAGCCCTGGATGCCGGCGCTGTAGAGCGACAGGCACGTGGCGACGGCGACGACCGCGAGGGGCGGGAGGACGGCGCGGACGCCCGCGGTCGCCGGCGTCAGCTGTCGGCGGCGCAGGGCATAGCCGCCCGTGACCATGGCGACGATGACGAGCGGGTCCACGAATGCGGCGTTCGGCCCGATGCGCGGCAGGAGGATGCCCGAGCCGAGGAGCACGAGGGCGGCCAGGACGGCGAGCGCACCGGGCCGGGTCCGGCGGGCCGGGAGCGGCGCGGGAGCGCCGGAGCTCAGCACGCCCCCGGGCCCGCCACCGGTCGCCGGCGCGGAGCCTGCGGCCACCGGGTACGTCGCGGCAGGTGCTGTCGGGCTCACGCCCGGGGGCCCCGCGGTCCGCCGCGCCCGGAGTCACCCTGCGCAGGCCAGCCGGGGTCCGCCGCACCGCGTCCTGCATCGCCGGCGGGAGCTGCGTCCCGGGGCCGGGGCGCCCCCCGCTCCGGGCCACCCTGAGGTGCCGGCGGCTTGACGACGAACGGCGGCGGCGAGACGGTCCGAGGGGCGGCGTATCGCGGCCCGCCGGTGTCGGCCACCGGTCCGTCCGGCGCGGCCCCGCTGACCCAGGCCAGGTCGGCGGGGCCGCCGACGGGATGGGCAGCCGGCGCCCGGGCGGGCGCACCGACCGGGGCGGCCGCGCCGCGGGGCGCCGCGGGGACCCCGAGCGGCACGCTCGGCGGGCCGGTGGGCGCGGCGTCCGCGGTGTCGTCGGGCGCGAGGTCGAGGTTCAGTGCACCGGTGAGACCCGGGAGCAGGCCGCGACCGCGCCCGTCCTGCACCGGCGGGGCGTCGTCGCGTGCGGGACGGCCCTTGCGCCCCTTGGCCTTCTTCTGCTCGGCGCTCTTCTGCACCGCGGCCTTCTGCATCGCGGCCTTCTGCACAGCCGCCTTCTGTACCGCGGCCTTCTGCACCGCCGCCTTCGCGGCCGCCTCCTGCTCCGGTGCGATGATCGGCAGGGACGTCGTCAGCGCACCGCCGGTGGACATCCACACGTACCCGAGGATCGGGGTCGGGAGCATGCTGAGGATCTCGGCGACGTCGAGGGCCGCCTCGACCGGCTGGTCGTCCGCGACGACGATGATGATCCCGTCCGCCGCGAGCGCGAGCCGCGAGGAGTCGCCGCCGCGCCGGGCCGGCGGCCCCTCGACGACGACGAGGGCGCCCCGGCTACGCAGCTCGGTGATGGCCGACTCCGCGCTCTCGATGGAGCCGTACGGCACCGGGACGACGCTGCCCGGCTGCAGCGGCCCCGGGCCCCGGTCCTGGCCGTTCCAGCCGCCACCGAACGTGAGCGCCCGGTGCATCAGCGCGACCGGCCACCACCGGGTGCGGGACGCGGCCTCGGCGAGCAGGTGCGCGGCGCGCGCGCCGTCGGCGCCCTCGACGACCGGGGCGAGCAGGAAGACGCCGCCGTCCGTGCCGCCGGCGATCCGCAGCCGCGAGACAGCGAGGCCGAGCGCGGCCGCGCCGCCGGACTGGCTGCTCGCCGAGGTGGAGATCTCGCCGAGGAGTGGGATCCCCATCGCCTGGCTCAGCTCGACGGCGTCGACGACCTCGCCCCAGGCACGCCGGTTGCGCTCGAGGAGGATGCCCGCGGTGACGAGCAGCGCGACGAGCGCGGTGATGATCCCGTCCTGGACCGGGCGCGGCGACGTCGGCTCCACGGGGACCGGGGTCCGGCCGGTGTCGGCGACGTCGAGGGCGCTCTCCTTCGCCGTCGCGACGGCGTCGGTCGCCTCGCTGACGAGCCGCAGCCGCTCGGCCTGGAGCTGCTCGAGCTGGTTCGCGGCGACGCCGTTCGGAGCGTCGGGACGCACCTTGAGCGTCTGGGCCTTGATCTGCCGGTCGAGGTCGGCCAGCCGCTGGTCGTAGGTCTCGTCGACCTCGTTCGCCGCGGCCTCCGCCTGGGACTGCTCGCCGACGACGAACGACTCGACGACGGCGTCGGCGACCCGGGCGGCCTGCACGGGCGACGCGGAGGTCACGACGACCCGGAGCCCGAAGGCCGTCGGCTCGGGCGTCACCGTGACGGCCTGGAGAAGTGCGGTCGTCGTCGTCCCGGGGACCGTCGCCGTGACGCGCTCGAGGTTCGGCAGCGACACGGCGATCTGGGCGCGGCTGGACAGCGCCCGCTCGACGTCGTCGGCGCGCAGCCCGCTGCCGGCGTCGGAGAAGAGGATCGTCGTCGTGGCCGTGTACACCGGCGGCCGGAGCCCGGAGACGACGTAGCCGACGACGCCCGCGGCCGCAGCGACGAGCGCGAGCAGCCACCAGAGCCGGACCAGCGGGGCCACGAGAGTCTCCCGCAGGCTCGTCGGCCGACCCCGGAGCCGCTTGCGCGTCGTCGAGCCGTGCCGCGGCGTCAGCGTCTGCTGCGCGGTGGAGCGAGTCCCCATGTCACCTCGTCGATTCGCCGCTCCGGCCGTGCCGGACGGTCTTCCCACTGGCGGTCGGCACAGCCCTCGGGCCGACCCCGCACCTGGTCGTGGAACGTACCTGCCCGTGATGCTCCGTGTCCGGTAATCCACGCAACGTAATCTGTTCACCCCGCTCGCCGGTCGCGTAGACGGACCCGTTCCGCCAAACGGCCCCGTGCGGGATCGACGGCCCAACTACGGTACCCGCTGTGCATCACCCCGATACAGACAGTGTTCACGTCCTGGCGACCCGTCGAGAAGTGCGGCCGGGGCCCGGCGAGCGGGCGGTGGGGCGGGTCGTCCACGTCGTGACGCGGTACCAGCGAGGCGGGTCCGAGCGCCGGATCCGGGACATGGTCGCGGCCGTGCCCGAGCTGCGGCACGACCTGCTCGTCGGCGCGGACAGCGACGTCGACCTCGCCCGCGAGCAGACCGGAGCGGCCGGCGTCACGGTGCTGTCGCACCTCGTCCGCCAGGTCTCCCCGCGCGACGACCTCGCCTGCCTCCTCGGGCTGCGCCGGATGCTGCGCGCGGAACGGCCGGCGCTGCTCGCCACGCACCAGTCCAAGGCCGGGGCCATCGGCCGGCTCGCGGCCCGGTGGGCCGGGGTGCCCGCGGTGCACTCGCTGTCCATGGCGAGCTTCGGCCCCGGCTACGGCCGCGCCGAGAGCGCGGTGTTCCGCCGGCTCGAGCGCCTCCTCGGGACCGGCACCGCTGGTTACGCCGTCGTCGGCGCGGATCTCGCCGAGCGGTTCGCCGCGGTCGGTGTGCCGGCCGAGCGGCTCCACGTCGTCCGGTCGTTCGTGCCGCTGCCGGCGCCGGCGACGCTCGACCCGCGCCCCGTCGTGCGCCGGCGCCTCGGCGAGCGCTTCGGCGTCCCCGACGACGGTCCGCTCGTCGCCTATGTGGGCAGCCTCGACGCCCGCAAGAACGTCCTGGCGATCCCCGGCGTCCTGGCCCGGGCCGGCCGTCGCCTCGGCTGCGACCCCGCCCTCGTCGTCGCCGGTGCCGGCCCGCTCGGCGAACCGCTGCGGGCCGCGCTCGCTGCGGCGGGCCTCACCCGCCGCAGCGTCCTCGCCGGCCACCTGGGCGCCGCCGACGTCGCGGACGTGTTCCGCGGTGCGGACGTCGTCCTCCTCCTGAGCCGCGCCGAGGGACTGCCCCAGGTGCTCGTCCAGGCGGCGGCCAACGGGACTCCGTTCGTCGCGCACGACGTCGAGGGCGTCCGCGAGCTGCTCGCCCTCGGAGCGCACGGAGCCGCCGTCCCGCTCGGCGACGAGGAGGGTGTCGTCACCGCGCTCGCGCGGGTGCTCGCATCGCCGCCGCCGACCGGCCGACCGGTCGCGGACCTGTCGTCGTGGACCCGCGAGGCCGTCGCCGCCGGGCACCGTCGCGTCGTCCTCGGCGCGCTCGGCCGTGCGGCCGGCGGGGACGGCGCGTCCCGCGCGGCCACCGTGACGACAGCGACGACCGAGCTGACGGACCTCTCGGCCACCGACGCCACCGTCGTGGAGCCGGGCCGCGGTGGACGGGTGTCGGCTTGACGGTCACGGCGGGCAGACCCGGGCGGCGCAGGAGCGGCTCGGTCCACGGCGTGCTGTGGTCCGGGGTCGGCACCCTGACGAACGCGGTCGGGCAGTTCCTCGTGCTCGCCGTGCTCGCCCGGTTCGTCTCGCCGTCCGAGTTCGGCATCGTGAGCGCCGCGCTCGTCGTCATCGGGGTGGGCCGGATGGTCACCGAGGGCTTCGTCGGCCCCGCCGTGACCCAGCGGCCCGGGCTGGACGACGAGCAGGTCCGCACCGCCTTCGTGCTGTCCGTCGGCACCGGGCTCGGGACGACCGTGCTCCTGTGGTGCGCGGCGCCCGCCGTTGCGGCGTTCTTCCGGACACCGGAGATGACCGGCCCGACCCGCGGGCTCGTCCTCATGTTCGTCGTCCAGATGTTCTCCGTCGTCCCGCTCGCGCTGCTGCAGAGGGAGCTGAACTTCCGGGCGATCGGGATCGCCGAGGCGGTCTCGTTCCTTCTCGGCTACGCGCTCGTGGGCGTCGCGCTCGCGGTGGCCGGCGCGGGCGTCTGGGCGCTCGTCGTCGCGAACGTCGCGCAGGCCGCGGTGTACACGGCCGTCGTCCTCGCCTACCGGCGGCACCCCGTCGGCTGGCGGGTGCGGTGGTCGGTCGCCCGCGACATCGCCGTCTTCGGCGGCGGGCACACGACCGCGCGCTACCTGAACTTCGTGGCCCTGCAGGGGGACAACGTCGTCGTCGGTCGCGCCATGGGGGACGTCGCCCTCGGCCTCTACGGCAGGGCCTACCAGCTCGCCTCGACCCCCGCGGCACTGCTCGGCAACGTCCTGGACCAGGTGCTGTTCCCGACCCTCGCGGGCCGCCAGCACGACCGGGAGCGGCTCGCGGAGAACTTCCGGCGTGCGGTCGTCCTCACGACGACGCTCACCGCACCGCTCGCGGCTGTCGTGGTCGTGCTCGCACCGGAGCTCGTCCGCATCGTCCTCGGCGACGGGTGGGACGGTGTCGTCCTGCCGTTCCGGATCCTCGTCGCGACCTTGACGTTCCGGACGGCGTACAAGCTGAGCGACGCGATGGCCAAGGCGACGGGGTTCGTGTACGCGCGGGCCTGGCGCCAAGGGGTCTACGCCGCTCTCGTCCTCGGCGGCGCAGTCGCTGCCCGGCCGTGGGGTATCGCCGGGGTCGCCGTCGCGGTGGGCTTCGCGATCACCATGAACTACGTGCTCATGTCTGGCCTGAGCCTCGCCGTCACCGGGCTCGGCTGGGCAGGGTTCTGGACCGCACACCGTCGCGGCGCGGCGCTCGCGGTCGTCACCGGCGCCGTCGCACTGGGCGCCGCCACGGGGTTGCGCGGGCTCGGGGCGCCCGCGGTGGTCGTCGCGGTGGGGGCCGCGCTGGCAGCCGTGGCGGCGCTCGCCGCGCCGGCTGCCGTGAGCCCGCGGCGGATCCTGGGAGCGGACCTGCTGTGGCTCGGTGGCCAGCTCCGCGGGCTCGCGCCGCGCCGGGACGGGCGGGTCCCGGCGCAGGTGTGAGCAGGACGGGTCCGGACGAGGGAGTCCACGAGGGACCGGTCGACGAGAAGCACGACGCGCAGGACGGGGAGCGAGACGGTGAGCGGGACGGGGAGGACGCAGGTGGGTGCACGGCGACGCGGCGGTCGGGCCGGCGGCCGGGGGACGACGACGGCAGGACGTCGGGTCGTCGTGACGACGGGGACGGTGCTCGCCGCAGTGCTCGCCGGCTGCGGTGCGGGCACGTCGGCACCGGACACGACCGGCAGCCGCATCCGGCCGACCGCCATCGGGACGGCGGCCGCGACGGGCGTCTCCGGCGGCGCGACCGCGGGCGGCGGGGCGGCGAGCGCACCGCCGCCGGCTCCCCCACCGGTGTGGAAGGCCCGCGTCGCGGCCCGCTCGTGCATCGGCGTCCCCGGCCGCAGCGTCGTCCGGTACGCCGGGCCGCAGGGGGAGGAGCAGCTCAAGGAACGCCGGCTCGGCGCGAAGGTGACGATCGACGCCCGGAGCGCGACGTGGGACGGCGAGGTGAACTACCCGATCCTCGTGGACGGGGGGCGGTCGGCGTGCCTGTCCGGCGGCACCGTGACCGGCACCTGGCCGGACGACACGTCGTGGTCGGACATGCACGACGTCGCCGCGCTCCGGCTGTCGAACGCCGACAGCATCATCGAGGACGTCCGCCTGCGCGGCTACGGCGATGCGATCCGGGTCGTCGACGGCGCCGAGGGGTTTCTCGTCCGCCGCGCGAACCTCTCGTACATGCGTGACGACTGCATCGAGAACGACTACGCGTGGGGCGGCACCGTCCAGGACAGCCTCCTCGACGGCTGCTACAACGCGTTCAGCTCCCGGCGGTACGACGGGATGCACCGCACCCGGGACGGCAGCGGTGAGCGGTGGCTCATCCGAGACTCGCTCGTCCGGCTGCAACCGATGCCGAGGGTCTACAAGAACCGGGGACGGGTCCCCGGCCACGCAGGGTTCTTCAAGTGGGACGAGCAGGCCCCGCAGCTCCAGCTCGTGAACAACGTCTTCCGCGCCGACCAGGACGCGAACACCGTCGGCCTCGACGTGCCGCTCGACAAGCTCGGCGCCTGCAGGAACAACATCATGGTGTGGCTGGGCGAGGGTCCGTACCCCGGCACCCTGCCGTCGTGCTTCACCCTGACCCGCGACCGGTCCGTCTGGGACCGCGCCGTGGCGCGCTGGAAGGCCGCCCACGGGGACGACTGACCCGTGGGCGGCCTCGCCGGGCGGCTCGGAGGGACGGACGCAGGGCCGGGAGGACGTCAGCGCGGCAGGTAGCCGTGCGCCTGCTTCCAGCGGACGACGGCCCGGTCCCACACCGCCCGGTCCCGGGTGACACGGAAGCACGACGGCAGCTTCTCCGGGTACGGGCCGGCGCCGAGCCAGACGACGGTGTTGTTCGCGCAGTCGACGAGCTTGCCCGCGGGGACGGCGAGGCCCACGGTGTTCGCGTCCTGGTCTGCGCGGAACACCGTGCTCCGGATCGAGAGCCGGGGGCCGGCGGCGTCCCACTTGAAGAACCCGGCGTGCCCGGGGACCCGTCCCCGGTTCTTGTAGACGCTCTTCATCGGTTGCAGCCGCACGAGGGAGTCCCGGACCCGGACGATGTCGGCGCTGCCGTCGCGGGTCCGGGACTGGCTGTCGTACCCGCGCGCGCTGAACGCGTTGTAGCAGCCGTCGAGGAGACTGTCCTCGACGACACCGCTGTACGCCCAGTCGTTCTCGATGCAGTCGTCGCGCAGGTACGAGAGGTAGACCCGCCGCACCCGCCAGTACTGCGCGCCCTCGGCGAACCGGATCCCGTCGCCGTAGTTGTGGATCCGCGCGTTCTCCACGATCGGTGCGTAGTTCGTCATCCGCATCGCGGCGACCGAGTGCATCGCAGCCCAGCTCGTGAGGCTGCTCCAGCCCCCCCGGTACAGGCCGCCGGACGTGCACGCGAACGGGCCGCCGGACAGGGACACGGGGTAGTTGACGGTGCCGCCCCAGATGGCGCGGCGGGCGTCGACGGTGGTTCGGTACGGCGCCCTGCGCAACCGGATCTGGGCGGACTGGTAGCCGGCGCGGTGCAGGACGGTACCGCCGCGGGTCAGGCACGATCCTGCGGCGTAGTGCGGCGACCATGTCGGCACGGTGGCCGCATCCGCGGGTGCCGGTGCGGTGAGCGGGTCCGACGCGACGAGGCCGGACACCGCGGCCGCCACGACGAGCAGCGCCCCGGCGAATCGTTGCCGCCGGGAGGTCCTGCGCCCGGGACGGTCCTGCTGTTGTCCCCGAGACGATGTCTGTGCGTTCTGGGCGATCGTCATGACCCCGGTTTCGGCCCCGCCGCGTAACCGCTTGACGGGCGTGCTCACCGGCCACTCGATCGGTTGGCACCCGCTCGGCGGTACCCGCCGACGGCCGGTCGCGGTCCGTGACCGGGCGGCCGGACGGCGCCGGAAGGAATTCTCGCGGCGGCTGCATCCGGCAGCGCGCCGGCGCACGAAGAAGGGTCGTAAGCACCACCGCCCACCCCGTGCACCTCCAGGACCCGTGCACCTCCAGGACAGGAGTACCCATGCGCCCCCTGCGCACCTTCGCCGCCGCCGGTGCCCTCGCGGTCGGCCTCGGCCTGATGGCCGCCGCCCCGTCGAGTGCTGCCGGGACCTCCGACGTCTCGGTCCTCCACGCCGTCCCGGGTGTGACCGTCGACGTCTACGCGAACGGCGACGAGCTGCTCACGAACTTCAAGCCCGGCACCCTCACGGACCCGGTCAAGCTGCCCGAGGGCACCTACGACCTCGCCGTGTTCCCGGCGGGCGACGGGCCGGACGGCACCCCGGCGATCAAGGCCGACGACGTCGCCGTGCCGAGCGGCGCCAACATCACGGTCGTCGCGCACCTCGACGCGTCGGGCACTCCGGTGCTCACGCCCTACGTCAACGACACGAGCACGGTGGCTGCGGGCAAGGCGCGCGTCACCGTGCGGCACGACGCCGCGGCTCCCGCGGTCGACGTCCGCGCCAACGGCACGGCGGTGTTCGAGGGCCTGGTGAACCCGAAGGAGGCCAAGGCCGATGTCGACGCGGGCACCGTGAGCGCGGACGTCGTCCTCGCCGGCACCGACACCGTCGCGATCGGCCCTGCCGACCTGAACCTCGAGGAGGGCACCAACACGATCGTCTACGCGTGGGGGTCGGCGGACGACGACAACCTCGCGCTCGCCGTCCAGACGATCAGTGGTCTGCACTCGGCTCCCGGTGGGGTGCCGTCGGGCACGGGCGGTCTCGTCGGTGACGGCCTCCCGCTGCCGCTCGTCGGCCTCACGCTCGTCGCCGTGACCGGCGCGGCCGTCGCCGGCCGTCGGGTCGCCGTCGCCTCGCGGCGCGGCTGACCTCCGGCGCAGGCCGAGCTGACCGGGTCCGGGCCTGCCTCCGTGGCTGGCCCGGACCCGGCGCTCAATCCCAGTCCGACCCGCCGCCGTCGCGGCGGCCACGATCCGAGGACCTCGAGACGATGCGTCGCTGGTGGGCCGTCCTGGCCGTGTGCCTCACCCTCGCGGTGACGGTGCCGGTCGGCTGGTGGGCGACCCGCCCGTCGGCAGCCGAGGGCGTCGCGGTGACGGCCTTGGGCAGCCCGAGCGCGACGCCGAGCCCGTCCGGCACGGCGACCGTCGACGCCGGACTCCCCCGGGTCAGCGCCCGTCCGGCGACCCCGGGGGCCGTGGAGAACGACGCGGTGCTGCCGGTCTCGTTGGCCATCCCCGCGCTCGACGTGCGCGCCGCGGTCGACCCCGTCGGGGTCGAGGACGACGGCTCGATGGTCGTCCCCCAGGAGGTCGACCGGGTCGGCTGGTACCGGTTCGGGGTGACGCCGGGGTCGGCGGCAGGTGCGGCGGTCATCGCCGGCCACGTCGACTCGAAGGCGCAAGGCCCCGGAGCCCTCTTCCGGCTCCGCGAGATCGGGGTCGGCGACCGGGTCGACGTCCGGCTGGCCGACGCACGCACCGTCCGGTACGTCGTCGTGGGCAAGGAGACCCTGGTGAAGAAGCGGCTCCCCACCGAGCGGCTCTTCGCCCGCGGCGGGACGCCGCGGCTGGTGCTCATCACGTGCGGTGGGCCGTTCATCCGC
The DNA here is from genome assembly GCA_963750565.1 of uncultured Actinomycetota bacterium. Lineage (GTDB taxonomy): Bacteria > Actinomycetota > Actinomycetes > Actinomycetales > Kineosporiaceae > R-H-3. The sequence continues at coordinate 280,798 of CAVVRA010000011.1, forward strand.
GAGCTGTCGAGCTACCGTGACAACCTCGTCGTGGTCGCCGAACCGATCCGTGGTGGCGGATGAGCAGCGTCGGCTCCCTGCGCCGACCGGTCGGCACCGCACGACGGCGGGTCGGCGCCCCGGCGTTCGAGATGTGGCGGCGCTCGGGGTCGCCTAGCGTGATCGGGGTGACCCCACCCGCCCACGGGCTCCGTTCGACCGGCGCCGGCGTGGCCCTCTACAGTGACGCGACGACCACCGACGCGACGAGCACCGAGGTCACCACTGGCATGACGGAGGACGCCGGTCCGCACCCCGTCGCGCCCGACGACCTCGAGGTCGGCCAGATGTTCGCCTGCGGTGACCAGCGCGGGCTGGCGCTGGCCTACGAGCGGTGGGCGGGCCTCGTCCACGGCCTGGCCTGCCGTGCGCTCGGCCGCGGTCCGGACGCCGAGGACGTCACCCAGCAGGTGTTCGTCTCGGCCTGGACCGGGCGGGACGGCTACCGGCCGGAGCGGGGCCCGCTCGCGGCCTGGCTCGTCGGGATCTGCCGGCACCGGATCGCCGACGCGCACGCCCGCCGCACGCGCGACGCCAGGCTCCACGAGGCTGCGGTCGCCGTCCACGAGGCGAGCCCGGTCGCCACGGTGGACCGCACCGCCGAGGACCGCGTCGTGCTCATGGACGAGCTCTCCCGGCTCGGTCAGCCGCAGCGCGGCATCATCGAGCTGGCGTTCTTCCACGACCTCACCCATGACCAGATCGCCGCGCGGACGGGTCTGCCGCTCGGCACCGTGAAGAGCCATATCCGCCGTACCCTCGTGCGGCTGCGCAGCAGGTTGGAGGTGGACGGTGCAGCACTGTGACGACGAGGTGCTGGCCCTCGTGGCGCTCGGCGAGCCACCGTCCCTCGAGGACGCCCGGCACCTGGCAGGGTGTGCCCGCTGCCGGGCCGAGGTCGAGTCGTTCGACCGGGTCGTCACCGCCGGCAGACCGGAGCCGTTCGTCGGCCCGGTCGTCCAGCCCCCGTCCCACGTCTGGGACGGCATCGCCGCCGCGACCGGGGTGAACGTCCGCCCCCGGCCCCCCGAGCAGCCCCTGCCCGCCGGCGCGGAGGGCACCGGCTCCCGGGGTCCCGGCGGCCCCCCGGCCTCCCAGCCGCCGCCGCCCCCGTCGGAACCGCAGCAGCCGTCCGCCCCGCCGGCGCCGGGGCAGGTCGTCGCGCTGCGGCCGCGCTCGCGGCGATCCCGGCCGGGCTGGCTCCCGCTGGTCGCCGTCGCCGCGTCCGCGCTCGTCGTCGGCGGCGTCGTCGGCTCGCTCGGGACCCGGCTGCTCCAGCCGTCGCCGACCCGCGAGGCGCCGGTCGTCGTCGCCCGCGCGGCACTCGACCCCCTGCCGGTCGACCCGGCGGCGAGCGGCAGTGCCGTCGTCGTCCAGGCGGGCGGGACGCGGACCCTCGAGGTCGACGTCTCGAAGCTCGCCCGCACCGACGGCTTCTACGAGGTCTGGCTCATCGACTCCTCGGTGAAGAAGATGGTGCCGGTCGGGATCCTCACCGGGTCCCGCGGCACGTTCACCATCCCGGCCGACCTCGACCTCGGCCAGTTCCCGGTCGTCGACATCTCGGCCGAGCCGCTCGACGGCGACCCCACCCACTCCGGCGAGAGCCTGGTGCGCGGCGTCATCCCGGGATGAGCCGTCCCCGGACCGCGCAGGACCTCCGCCGCGGGGCGGGTCCGGCCCCCCACCTAGGCTGACTCCGTGAGCACGACCGACGCCACGCCGCCCCGGACCGACGCCGCGCCGCCCCGGACCGACGCCGCGCAGGCCGCACCCGCGGGACCGTCCGCGCGCCTCGCCCGGCCGGGGTTCGCCGCGCGCGCCCTGGCGCCGGCCCTGTGGGCCAACCTCGTCCTGCAGATCGGCATCGTCGTGACGGGCGGGCTCGTCCGGCTCACCGGGTCCGGGCTCGGCTGCCCCACGTGGCCCGAGTGCGTCCCCGGGTCGTACACCCCGGTCGTCGAGCAGCCGCAGGGTTACCACAAGTACGTCGAGTTCGGGAACCGGACCCTGACCGGGGTGATCGGGATCGCCGCGCTTGCCGCGTTCGTCGTCGTCCTTGTCGACGTCCGCCGCCGGCGGGCCGCCGGTCGCCGGTCCGGCGGGCTGCTGGCGCTCGCCGCCGTGCCCTTCCTCGGCGTCGTCGCGCAGGCCGTGCTCGGCGGGTTCACCGTCCTCACCGGCCTGTCGCCCGAGACCGTCTCGGCGCACTTCCTCCTGTCCATGGTCCTCGTCGCGGCGTCGACGGCCCTTCTGCTCGCCGTCCTCCACCCGACGGCCCCGGTCGCCCGCCGCGAGGTGCGCGGTCTCGCGTGGGCCGTCGGCGCCGTCGCCGCGGTCGTCCTGGTCCTCGGCACGGTCGTCACGGGCTCCGGCCCGCACTCCGGCGACGCGGACACCCCGGCCCGTTTCGGCTTCGACCCGCGGACCGTGAGCTGGCTCCACGCGGACGGCGTGTGGCTGTTCGTCGGCCTCGTCGTCGCGCTCGTGCTCGCCATGCGGCTCGTCGGCGCCACGCCCGCCGCGCACCGCCGTGGAGTCTGGCTGCTCGTCGTGACCCTGCTCCAGGGTGCGGTCGGCTACGTCCAGTACTTCACGGGGCTGCCCGTCGTCCTCGTCGCGCTCCACATGCTCGGCGCGAGCCTGCTCGTCGTCGCGGTGACCGCCGCCGTCGCCGGCGTGACCGGCCTCGGCGACCCGCAGGAGGGGGAGCTCCGGGGACCCGTCCTGGGCTAGCCGCTGCTCGCCGTCCGCCGGCTCACCCTCTGACGTCGGTCAGGGTCACCCGCCTTCGCAGATCGTTGGCGGCGAACTCGCTCGTCGCGTAGAAGTTCATGGCCCCGGTCGAGATGGTCCCGGGATGAGCCTGGGCCAGCTGCTTCACAGCGGCGGGGCGATCCGCCGTGGACATGGCGGCGACGGCCGGCAGCTCGCCGACCACGGCGGCCGCGGCCGGGTTGGTGGACACCCGACGGAGCGCGGTCTCCCGCCGCCCGGCGTCCATGCTCATGAACTCGTTGGCGATGCTGCTGACCTCGTCCTGGCCTGGTCACGCCGGCGCCGCCGACACCAGGCGGTGCCGGACACAGTCACTACCGAGCCCGCCCGGCCTCACCATGAGTGCGGCTGTTGCGCTAGAAGCGGACGAAGGGGTCGACCGCGACAAGGACGAACAGCAGCGTTAGGTACGTGATCGACCAGTGGAAGACGCGCATCGGCTGGATCTGTGCCACCCCGGCCCGCGCGCGGGCCAGCAGCCGATGGACCTCGACGAGGAACACCGCGCCGAGCAGCGTCGCCCCGACGACGTAGACGGGCCCGGTCGGTGCGACCGGGACGAGGAGCAGCGAGCACGCGACCATCGCCCAGGTGTAGGCGACGCACCGGCGCGCCACCGAGACGGGCGACGCGACGACGCCGAGCATCGGGACCCTGGCCGCCACGTAGTCGTCGCGGTAGCGCAGGGACAGCGGCCAGTAGTGGGGCGGGGTCCACAGGAAGATGACGCCGAAGAGCACGACCGGCGCGAGGGCGAGTCCGTCCCGGACCGCGGCCCAGCCGATGAGCACGGGCATGCACCCGGCCGCGCCACCCCAGACGATGTTCTGCGGCGTCCGGCGCTTGAGCACGAGGGTGTAGACGAGGACGTAGAAGAGGATTGCCCCGAGCGCGAGCGCCGCGGAGAGCAGGTTGACCGTCAGCGCGAGCAGCCCGACCGACAGGACCCCCAGGGCGACGCCGAAGACGACGGCGCCCCGCGGGCTCACCTCGCCGGTGACGAGAGGACGACGCTCCGTGCGCCGCATGAGCGTGTCGATGTCGCGGTCGAGGTAGCAGTTCAAAGCGTTCGCACCGCCCGCGGCGAGGGTGCCGCCGACGAGCGTGAGGAGCACGAGCGACACCGGCGGGAACCCGCCCGCGGCGAGGATCATCGTCGGCACCGTCGTCACGAGGAGCAGCTCGATGATCCGTGGCTTCGTCAGAGCGACGTAGGCCCGCACCGCCCGGGCGGCCGTGCGACGCGGCGGCACGAGGATCGCGGACGGCGGCAGGGCCGCCGGGAACCGCACGACGGCGGGCGGGCTGGGGTCGAGGGTCGTCACGGCGTCCTCATCGCTGACGGCAGAACCGACGACACTCTACGCGCGGCCGCACTCCACGCGCGGCCGCACCGCGCCGATGCCCGGGGCGCGCCAGCTCACGCCGGCGACGCGCCCGGCAAACCCCGCGCCGCTCGGAAGCGCCGACCCCCGGCCGCGCTATAGGCTCGTGAGCCGATCGTCTCGACTGCGCCGGCGCCGTGAGGCGGGACGCCCGGCCGTCCGCCGGGAGCCCGCGGAACGCATGATCGCCCCCACCCGGTGCGTAGGGACACTGACGAGGCGTCCACCTGCACCGCTCCACCACTGCGCCAACGACGCGGGTCGCACCGCACTGCCGGGCCCCGCCGACGAGAGGACCCGGGTCTCCCCGTGAGCGACACGACAACCACAGCAGCCTCGACCGGCCCCGCCGCCACGTCCGGCGGGCTCGACTGGACGGACCTGGACCGACGCGCCGTGGATACCGGGCGCGGTCTGGCGATGGATGCGGTGCAGAGGGCCGGCAACGGTCATCCTGGTACCGCGATGAGTCTGGCGCCGGTGGCGTACATGCTCTACCAGCGGCTGATGACGCATGATCCATCGTCGCCGCGGTGGCCGGGCCGGGACCGGTTCGTGCTGTCCTGCGGGCACACCAGCCTGACGCAGTACATCCAGCTGTACCTGTCCGGTTACGGGCTGGAGCTGGAGGACCTGAAGGCGTTGCGGACGTGGGGCTCGCGGACGCCGGGTCACCCGGAGATGGACCACACCCCGGGGATCGAGATCACGACCGGTCCACTGGGTCAGGGGTTCGCCAGCGCGGTCGGGATGGCGTTCGCGGCGCGCCGGGAGCGGGGGCTCCTGGACCCGGACGCCGCGGCCGGGGAGTCGGTGTTCGACCACACGATCTGGGTGCTGGCCTCCGACGGCGACATCGAGGAGGGGGTGACGAGCGAGGCGTCATCGCTGGCCGGTCATCAGGAGCTGGGCAACCTGGTCGTGGTCTACGACGCGAACCACATCTCGATCGAGGACGACACCGCGGTCGCGTTGAGCGAGGACACCGGCAGGCGGTACGAGGCGTACGGCTGGCACGTGCAGACCGTGGACTGGACCGGCGGTCGGGGCACCGTGGCCGGCAAGGACGGCACGTACGGCGAGGACCTGGACGCGCTGTACGCCGCGCTGCGGGGCGCCCGGGCCGAGACGTCCAGGCCGTCGCTGGTGATCCTGCGCACGGTGATCGCCTGGCCGGCGCCGAACCTGATGAACACCGGCAAGGCGCACGGGTCGGCGCTGGGTGAGGCGGAGGTCGCGGCCACCAAACGGGTTCTCGGCCTGGATCCTGAGCGCGCCTTCCAGGTCGACGACGAGGTGCTGGCCCACGCCCGGCAGGTCGCCGACCGCGGTCGCGCGGCCCGGCGGGCGTGGGAGCCGCGGTTCGAGCGGTGGAAGGCGGACAACCCCGAGCGGGCGGCGATCTGGGCGCGGCTGTCCGAGCGTCGGCTCCCGGACGGCTGGCAGGACAGCGTGCCGCGGTTCGAAGCGGGCCAGGACGTCGCGACCCGCAAGGCGTCGGGTGTCGTGCTGAACGCGGTCAAGGACGTGCTGCCCGAACTGTGGGGCGGCTCCGCGGACCTCGCCGAGAGCAACAACACCGCCCTGGAGGGCGAGGCGTCGTTCCTGCCGCAGGAGTACACCACGCCGATGTGGGGTCAGGGCAGCCCGTACGGGCGGATCCTGCACTTCGGGATCCGCGAGCACGCGATGGGCTCGATCATGAACGGGATCGCGCTGCACGGCGGGCTGCGGGTCTTCGGCGGCACGTTCCTGGTCTTCAGCGACTACATGCGGCCGGCGGTCCGGCTCGCGGCGCTGATGGGGCTGCCGGTGACGTACGTGTGGACGCACGACTCGATCGGCCTCGGCGAGGACGGCCCGACCCATCAGCCGGTCGAGCACCTCGCGGCGCTGCGCGCGATCCCGGGCCTGGACGTCGTGCGGCCCGGCGGACGCCAACGAGACGGCGTGGGCGTGGCGGACGATCCTCGGCGCACACCGACCGGCCGGCCGGGATCTGCCTGTCCCGGCAGAACCTGCCCACCGTCGACCGCTCCCCCGAGGGTGGCTTCGGCTCCGCCGAGGGCATGCGAAGGGCGGCTACGTCCTCAAGCCCGCCTCCACCGAGGCGTCCGGCGGCAGCCCGCAGGTCGTCCTGGTCGGCACCGGCTCGGAGGTGCAGATCGCGGTCGCGGCCGCGCGAGGTGCTCGAGGCCGACGGCGTGCCGACCCGCGTGGTGTCCATGCCGTGCCGGGAGTGGTTCGACGCGCAGGACGCAGGCCTACCGCGACGAGGTGCTCCCGCCGTCCGTGCGCGGCCCGGGTCAGCGTCGAGGCCGGCATCGGCCAGGGCTGGCGCGAGGTCGTCGGCGACGCCGGCCGGATCGTGTCCTCGGAGCACTTCGGCGCCTCGGCGGCCTACCAGCGGCTGTACCAGGAGTTCGGGTTCACCACCGAGCACGTCGTCGCCGCAGCCCGGGAGAGCCTGACCGCCGCCGGCGGCTGACCGGCCTGCGGCTCAGCCCGATCGCGGCTCTGCCCCACGACAGTTCCACCCGAGGAGGAACACCATGAGCGACGCACTGGCCCGCCTGGCCGCCGAGGGCGTCTCGGTCTGGCTCGACGACCTGTCCCGAGAGCTGCGTCGACAGCGGCGACCTCGCCGCGCTCGTGCAGCAGCGGCACGTCGTCGGGGTGACGTCCAACCCGACGATCTTCGCGGCCGCGCTGGCCAAGGGCGACCGGTACACCGAGCAGGTCGGCCGGCTCGCCGGCCGCGGCGCGACCGTCGACGAGGCCGTCTTCGAGATCACCACGGACGACGTCCGCAGCGCGTGCGACGTCCTGCGCCCGGTCTACGACGCCACCGACGGCCTCGACGGCCGGGTCTCCATCGAGGTCGACCCCCGGCTCGCCCACGACACCGACCGCGACGATCGAGGCCGCCCGCCGGCTGTGGTCGACCGTCGACCGGCCGAACGTCATGATCAAGATCCCGGCGACGGTCGAGGGGTTGCCCGCCGATCACCACCGCCCTGTCCGAGGGGATCAGCGTCAACGTCACCCTGATCTTCGCCTGGACCGGTACCGGGCCGTGATGAACGCCTTCCTGGCCGGCCTGGAGCGGGCCAAGGACGCCGGTCGCGACCTGTCCACGCATCGCCTCGGTCGCGTCGTTCTTCGTCTCCCGGGTCGACACCGAGGTCGACAATCGGCTCGACGCGATCGGCACGGACGACGGCCCGAGCCCTGCGCGGCAAGGCCGGCGATCGCGAACGCCCGACTGGCCTACCAGGCCTTCGAGGAGGTCACTCGCGACGTCGCGCTGGCAGGTCCTCGCCGACGCCGGCGCCCGACCCCAGCGCCCGCTGTGGGCCTCCACCGGCGTCAAGGACCCCGCCTACCCGGACACCCTGTACGTCACCGAGCTCGTCGCCCCCTGCACCGTGAACACCATGCCCGGCAGCCACCCTCGAAGCGGTCGCCGACCACGGCCAGATCACCGGCGACACCATCCGCGAGCACTACCCCGACGCCACCACCGTCCTGGACGCCCTCGCCGCCCTCGCGATCTCCTATCCCGACGTCGTCACCCAGCTCGAACACGAAGGCGTCGACAAGTTCGACAAGAGCTGGACCGAGCTGCTCGCCACCGTCTCCGACGAGCTGGCCCGGGTATCCGCCGCCGACTCCGACGAAGAGGCCCACCGGTGACCGCACCGGAATGGCTCGTCGCCTGGGCGGGCGACGACAGCGGCTCGGTCCTCGAGGTGACCGCCGGCGGGGACGCCGCCGCGGCGGTCGGGGCGCACGTCCCCGCGCTCGTCGCGGACGGCGTGGCGAGCGGCATCGCCCGCAGGGACGGCTCGCTGTGGGGGGCGTCCGCCGTCGAGGAGGCCTCGAAGCGGCTCGGCTGGGTCGACGTCGAGGAGGCCTCCCGGCCGCTCGTCGCCCAGGTCGAGGCCCTGCGCTCCGAGCTCGCCGCCGAGGGCGTCGACCGGGTCGTCCTGTGCGGCATGGGCGGCTCCTCGCTCGCGCCGGAGGTCATCACCCGGACGGCGGGCGTGCCGCTCGTCGTCCTCGACAGCACCGACCCCGGCCAGGTCCGCGCGGCTCTCGTCGACGTCGCACGCACCGTCGTCGTCGTGTCGAGCAAGTCCGGTTCGACGGTCGAGACCGACAGCCAGCGGCGCGCGTTCGAGGCCGCGTTCACCGCCGCGGGGATCGACGCCGCGCGCCGGATCGTCGTCGTCACCGACCCCGGCTCGCCCCTCGAAGAGGCCTCGCTCGCGGCCGGCTACCGCGCGGTCTTCAGGGCCGATCCAACGGTCGGCGGCCGGTTCTCGGCGCTCACCGCGTTCGGGCTCGTGCCGTCCGGGCTCGCCGGGGTCGACATCGGCGAGCTCCTCGACGAGGCCGCCGAGGTTGCCGACCTGCTCGCCGACGACGCCGAGGGCAACCCCGCGCTCGTCCTCGGCGCTGCTCTCGGCGGCACGACTCCACTGCGGGACAAGGTCGTCTTCGTCGACGAGGGCTCGGGCATCGTCGGGTTCGCCGACTGGGCCGAGCAGCTGGTCGCCGAGTCGACCGGCAAGGACGGCACCGGTCTGCTCCCCGTCGTCGTCGAGGCGCCGCAGGCGCCCGAGGTGACCGCGGGCGCAGCCGACGTCCTCGTCGTCCGGCTCGTGTCCGGACGCGACGAGACGGACGCCGTCGACCCCCGGGGAGGGTGCGCCCGCCGAACCGGCGGCGAGCGTCCCGACCGGGGTGACGGTCGCCGGCCCGCTCGGCGCGCAGCTCCTGCTCTGGGAGTACGCCACAGCGGTCGCGGGCCGGCTGCTCGGGATCAACCCGTTCGACCAGCCCGACGTCGAGAGCGCGAAGAAGGCCGCCCGCGGCCTGCTCGACGCCCGGCCGGAACCCGCGCCCGCCGACCTCGTCGACGGCGCGGTCGAGGTGCGCGCGCACCCCGGGGCTGCTCGGCGGCGCGAAGGACCTCGACCGCGCGGTGGCCGCCCTGCTCGGCGCGCTGCCCGAGAGCGGGTACGTCGCCGTCATGGCCTACCTCGACCGCGAGCGCGACACGGCACTCGCCGGCGTGCGCGGCGGCGCTCGCGGCCCGCACCGGGCGGCCGGTGACGTTCGGCTGGGGTCCCCGGTTCCTGCACTCGACCGGGCAGTACCACAAGGGCGGTCCCGCGGTCGGGCGTCTACCTCCAGGTGACGAGCGAGCCGGCCACCGGCGTCGACGACCTCCAGGTGCCGGACCGTCCTTCACGTTCGGGCAGCTCATCGCCGCCCAGGCCGCGGGCGACGCCCAGGTGCTCGCCGAGCACGGCCGGCCCGTGCTCCGGCTCCACCTCAGCAACCGCGCGGCGGGGGTGCGCCAGGTGCTGGCCACCCTCGGGGGGTCGGTGTGAGCCCTGCACGGATCGCCAAGGGCGTCAACCCGCTGCGCGACGATCGGGACAAGCGCCTGCCGCGGATCGCCGGACCGTGCGGCCTGGTGATCTTCGGGGTGACCGGCGACCTGGCCCGCAAGAAGCTCATGCCGGCCGTCTACGACCTGTCCCACCGCGGGCTGCTGCCGCCGGGGTTCGCGCTCGTCGGGTTCGCCCGCCGGGACTGGGCGGACCAGGACTTCGGCCAGGTCGTCTACGAGGCCGTCCGGGAGCACGCCCGGACGCCGTTCCGGGAGTCGGTGTGGCGGCAGCTGGCCGAGGGGATCCGGTTCGTGCCGGGCGACTTCGGCGACGACGACGCGTTCGACCAGCTCGCCCGGACCGTCGCCGACCTCGACCGGGTCCGCGGCACCGGCGGCAACCACGCGTTCTACCTGTCGATCCCGCCGAGGTTCTTCCCGGTCGTCACGAAGCAGCTCGCCCGCTCCGGCCTGTCGGCCGCAGGACGGCGAGCAGTGGCGCCGCGTCGTCATCGAGAAGCCGTTCGGCCACGACCTGAAGTCGGCGCGCGAGCTCAACGACGTCGTCGAGGACGGTCTTCCCGCCCGACTCGGTGTTCCGGATCGACCACTACCTCGGCAAGGAGACGGTCCAGAACCTGCTGGCGCTGCGGTTCGCCAACCAGATGTTCGAGCCGATCTGGAACGCCAACTACGTCGACCACGTGCAGATCACGATGGCCGAGGACATCGGCATCGGCGGCCGGGCCGGCTACTACGACGGCATCGGCGCGGCCCGCGACGTCATCCAGAACCACCTGCTCCAGCTGCTCGCGCTGACCGCGATGGAGGAGCCGGTCTCGCTTCGACGCCCGCGACCTGCGCGCGGAGAAGGAGAAGGTGCTCTCCGCCGTCCGGCTGCCCCGAGGACCTCGGCCAGCACACCGCCCGCGGCCAGTACGCCGCCGGCTGGCAGGGCGGCGCAGCCGGTCGTCGGCTACCTCGAGGAGGAGGGCATCTCGCCGGACTCGACGACCGAGACCTACGCCGCGGTCCGGCTCGACATCGACACCCGGCGCTGGGCGGGCGTCCCGTTCTACCTGCGCACCGGCAAGCGGCTCGGCCGCCGGGTCACCGAGATCGCGGTCGTCTTCAAGCGGGCGCCGCACCTGCCGTTCGAGCGCACGGCGACCGAGGAGCTCGGCCAGAACGCGATCGTCATCCGGGTCCAGCCGGACGAGGGCGTGACGATCCGGTTCGGGTCGAAGGTGCCGGGCACCGCGATGGAGGTCCGCGACGTCACGATGGACTTCGGGTACGGGCACTCGTTCACCGAGTCCAGCCCCGAGGCCTACGAGCGGCTCATCCTCGACGTGCTGCTCGGCGACCCGCCGCTGTTCCCGCGGCACGAGGAGGTCGAGCTGTCCTGGCGGATCCTCGACCCGATCGACGGAGTTCTGGGCCGACGAAGGGCCGGCCCGACGCCGTACGCCTCGGGGACCTGGGGCCCGGCCTCGGCCGACGAGATGATGGCCCGCGACGGGCGCAGCCTGGAGGCGGCCGTGATCGTCGACCTGCCCGACACGACGACCGGCGCGGTCGCGCGCAAGATCGTCGACCTGCGCGGACGCCGGCGGCGCGGTCGCGCTCGGCCGGGTGCTGACGCTGATCATCGTCACCGACGACGGGCCGCGCCGAGGCGGCGATCCGGGCCGCCAACGACGCCAGCCGCGAGCACCCGTGCCGGGTCATCGCCGTCGTGCGCGGTAACAAGCGCGGCGCGAACCGGCTCGACGCGCAGATCCGGGTCGGCGGCGACGCCGGGGCCAGCGAGGTCATCGTGCTGCGCCTCTACGGGCCGCTGGCCGAGCACGGCGACAGCGTCGTCGTGCCGTTCCTGCTGCCCGACGCCCCGATCGTCGCCTGGTGGCCCGGCGACGTGCCCCGAGGTCCCGGCCGAGGACCCGATCGGCCGGATGGCCCAGCGCCGGATCACCGACGCCGCGCAGCCGCAAGTACCCGATCAAGGCGCTGCAGCAGCGGGCCGGCGCGGCTACCGGCCCGGGCGACACCGACCTCGCCTGGACCCGGATCACGCTGTGGCGCGGCCTGCTCGCCGCCGCGCTCGACCAGCCGCCGTACGAGCCGGTCACGGCGCGCGGTCGGTCACCGGCGCCTCGGACAGCCCCAGCGACCGACCTGCTGGCCGCCTGGCTGCGCTCTGACCTCGGCTGCCCGGTCAAGCGCGTCCGCGACGCCGGCCGGGCAGCGGCATGATCGGCGTCGTCGCTGCGAACGGCGCGTCCGGCCCGATCGAGCTCGTCCGCCCGGACGGCAACGTCGCGACGCTCACCCAGCCCGGCCAGCCGGACCGGCGGATCGCCCTCGCCGCGCCGGCAGGACCGCGGACTGCCTCGCCGAGGAGCTGCGCCGGCTCGACCCCGACGACGTCTTCGCCGAGGTGGTCACCGCGGGCGCTGCCGCCGGCTGGCGCCGCAAGCTCACGCGAGACCGGACAACGGCACCGCCCGGCACCAGCCGGCACCGCCGGCAGCCGACCGGGGCGCTCGGATGACGGCACCGTCTCGTCGTCGTCCACGCGACGGCCGGACCTGCTCGCCCAGGCGGCGGCGGCCCGCCTGGTGACCGCGGCTCGTCGACGTCCAGGCCGCGCGCGGCCACGCGCACGTCGTGCTCACCGGCGGCGGGATCGGGACGGCGACCCTGGCGGCGCTCGCCGGCCAGCCCGGCGCGGGACGCGGTCGACTGGGCGGCCGTGGACGTCTGGTGGGGCGACGAGCGGTTCCTGCCCGCCGGCGACCCGGACCGCAACGAGACCCAGGCCCGCGCCGCCCTGCTCGACCACGTCCCGGTGCGAGCCGAGAACGGTCCACGCGATGCCGCCGTCGGACGGCGCGTACGGCGACGACGTCGACGCCGCGGCCCGCGGCTACGCCGACGAGCTCGCGCGCCGCCGCGCAGCCCGAGGACCACGGCGACGTCCCGGCGTTCGACGTCCTGCTGCTCGGCGTGGGCCCGGACGCGCACGTCGCCTCGCTGTTCCCCGAGCACCCGGCGGTCTACGAGGAGGAGCGGACCGTGGTCGGCGGTCCACGGCGCACCCAAGCCGCCGCCGATCCGGATCTCGCTGACGCTCCCGGCGATCCGCGGCCGCGCAGGAGGTGTGGCTGCTCGCCGCCGGCGCGGAGAAGGCCGGCGGCGGTGTCGCTCGCCCTGTCCGGAGCGGGGCCGGTCGCCGTGCCCGGCGGCCGGGGCGACCGGACGCGCCGCACGCTGTGGCTCCTCGACCGCGCCGCCGCCGCGTCCCGCTTGCCGCGGCGACGCTCGCCCGGATCGGCGAGCCCCTAGTCAGTACGGCCGCCGTCGGGCCGCTGGCAGGACCGCCTCAGCGGACGATCTGCGGCGCCGCGGAGCGACTCGAGGGCCTCCTCGAGGATGGCCTCGCCGTCGGCGTCGCTGCGCCGCTCCTTCACGTAGGCGAGGTGCGTCTTGTACGGCTCGTTGCGCGGGGGCGACGGCGGGTTCTCCTCGTCCTGGCCCGGCCGGGAAGCCGCAGCGGGGGCAGTCCCAGATCGTCCGGGGGCTGGACGCCGGCCTCCTCCGAGAAGCTCGGCTCGGTCTCGTGCCCGTTGGCGCACCAGTACGAGATCCGGAACCGCGGGGCGGCGTCGCCGCGCTCGGCCTCGCCCATCGGGCCCGCGCCGACCCGGCTGCCGCGGATCGCATTGCCACTGGCCACCGTCGTCCTCCTGCACTCCTCGTACCGCTCCTCGCGGCGGCGTGTCCTGTCACTGCCGTGATGCTGTGGTGCCGGCCCCGCATCCCGGCGGTGCCGCCGCGGTCGGACCGTAACCGGTCCGACCGGGCCGCGCAGGCGGTTCCGGCGGATCGCCGGACCCGCAGGTCAGAAGTACGTCTCCAGAACGCCCGAGCAGCACGATGACCGCGTCCAGACGAGCGCGACGGCGACGGTGAAACGGTTGAGGTTGCGCTCGGCGACCCCCGAGCTGCCGAGGTTGCTCGTGACACCGCCGCCGAACATGTCCGACAGGCCGCCGCCGCGCCCCTTGTGCAGCAGGATCAGCAGCGTCAGGAACAGGCTGGTGATGACCAGCAGCACCTGGAGGGTGATGCGGACCGCTGTCACGGGTGGTCTCGTCTCTCGTCTGGTCGGACTCGGGACCCCCACCGGGGGTCGACCCAGCGTAAGCGATCCGCGGGGCGTGCTGTGACACGCCCCGCGGACCGAATGTGACGCCGTGCTGCCGGGCCTGTTCGCGCCGCGCTGTCAGGCGGTGACGTGGCTGCGGTACCGCGCGATCGACGCGAACTCGACGGCGTCGAGGCTCGCGCCGCCGACGAGGGCGCCGTCGACGTCGGGCTTGGCCATGATCCCGGCGATGTTGCGACGCCTTCACCGAGCCGCCGTAGAGGACCCGGACACCCGCCGCCACCTCGGCCGGAGTACAGCTCCGCCAGCCGGCCGCGGATCGCCGCGCAGACCTCCTGGGCGTCCTCCGGGGTGGCCACCTCGCCGGTGCCGATCGCCCAGACCGGCTCGTAGGCGATCGACGACGGTCGCCGCCTGCTCGGCCGGTGACGCCGGCGAGCGCCGCCGTCGAGCTGCGCCAGCGTGTGCTCGACGTGCTCGCCCGCCTTGCGGATCGTCCAGGCCCTCGCCGACGCACAGGATCGGGGTCAGCCCGTGCCGGTAGGCGGCCTTGACCTTGGCGTTGACGAGCGTCGTCGTCCTCGGCGTGGTACTCCCGCCGCTCGCTGTGCCCGACGACCACGTAGGTGCAGCCGAGCTTGGCGAGCATCGGCGCCGGAGATCTCACCGGTGTAGGCGCCCGGCGTCGTGCGCGGAGAGGTCCTGCGCGCCGTAGCGCGAGCTCGAGCTTGTCGCCGTCGACCAGGGTCTGCACCGAGCGGATGTCGGTGAACGGCGGGAGCACGGCGACCTCGACCTGCCGCGTAGTCGTGCTTGGCGTCGTCGAGGGTCCAGGCGAGCTTCTGCACCAGGTGCGATGGCCTGCGTGGTGGTCCAGGTTCATCTTCCAGTTGCCCGCCATCAGCGGGGTGCGGGCGTCGCCATGGGCGTCAGCTCTCCAGGACGGCGATGCCGGGGAGGGTCTTGCCCTCGAGGAACTCCAGGCGACGCGCCGCCGCCGGTCGAGATGTGGCCGAACGCCGTCTCGTCGAAGCCGAGCGTGCGCACGGCGGCCGCGGAGTCGCCGCCGCCGACGACGGTGAGCCCGTCGACCTCGGTGAGGGCCTGCGCGACCGCCCGGGTGCCGTGGCGTACGGCTCCATCTCGAACACGCCCATCGGGCCGTTCCAGAAGACCGTCTTCGCGTCGGCGAGCTTGCGCGGCGAACAGCTGCGCCGACTCGCGGGCCGATGTCGAGCCCGATCCGGTCGGCGGGGATCGCGTCGGCGGCGACGACGTCGTGCGCGGCGTCCGCGCCGAACGCCGTCGCGCCACGACGATGTCGACCGGCAGCACGATCTCGACGCCGGGCTCCTCGGCCCGCGCGAGGTAGCCGCGGACGGTGTCGAGCTGGTCGGCCTCGAGCAGGCTCTTGCCGACCTCGTGGCCCTGGGCCGCGAGGAAGGTGAAGACCATGCCGCCGCCGATGAGCAGCCGGTCGGCCTTGCCGAGCAGGTTGTCGATGACGCCGAGCTTGTCGGACACCTTCGAGCCGCCGAGGACGACGACGTACGGCCGCGTCGGGGTCGACGGTCAGCCGCTCGCAGCACCTCGACCTCGGCGAGCACCAGCCCGCCGGCCGCGTGCGGCAGCCGCTGCGCGACGTCGTAGACGCTCGCCTGCTTGCGGTGCACGACGCCGAAGCCGTCGGAGACGAACAGCGTCGGCGAGGGCGGCGAGCTCGTCGGCGAACGCGCCGCGCTCGGCGTCGTCCTTGCTGGTCTCGCCGGCGTTGAAGCGGATGTTCTCCAGCACCGCGACGTCGCCGTCGCCGAGGCCGGCGACGACCGCCTGCGCCGACTCGCCCGACGGTGTCGGTGGCGAACGCGACCGGCGTCGCCGAGCAGCTCGCCGAGCCGGGCCGGCGACCGGCGCGAGGGAGTACTTCGCGTCCGGCGCGCCCTTGGGGCGGCCGAGGTGCGCGACGACGACGACCTGCGCGCCGGCGTCGGCGCAGCCTGCTTGATGGTGGGCACCGAGGCGCGGATCCGGCCGTCGTCGGTGATGCGTCGTCCCGTCGAGCGGCACGTTGAGGTCGGAGCGGACGAGGACGCGCTTGCCGCGCAGCGTCGCCGAGGTCGTCGATGGTCTTCATGCGCGCTCGCTCCGATGCCGTGGTCTGGGCAGCGCCGGACGCGACCGAACCGGCCGCGGCCGCGAGGGGCCACGGCCGGTGCGGCGTCGTCACGGTGCGGGTGTCGAGGTCGGTCGTCAGAGCGAGGCGCCGACGATGCGTCGGTGAGGTCGACGAGGCGGTTGGAGTAGCCCCACTCGTTGTCGTACCAGCCGACGATCTTGACCTGGTTGCCCTGGACCTTGGTCAGGCCGGCGTCGAAGATGCACGACGCCGGGTCGGTGACGATGTCGCTGGAGACGATCGGGTCCTCGGTGTACTCGAGGATGCCCTTGAGCGCGCCCTCGGCGGCCTTCTTGAACGCGGCGTTGACCTCGTCCACCGTGGTCTCGCGGCCGCAGCTCGACGGTGAGGTCGGTGGCCGAGCCGGTCGGCACCGGGACGCGCATCGCGAAGCCGTCGAGCTTGCCCTTGAGCTCGGGGAGGACCAGCGCGATGGCCTTGCGCGGCACCGGTCGTGGTCGGGATGATGTTCGAGCGCGGCGGCGCGCGCGCGACGCAGGTCCTTGTGCGGGACGTCCAGGATGTTCTGGTCGTTGGTGTACGCGTGGATCGTCGTCATGAGGCCCTTGACGATGCCGAACTCGTCGAGCGAGCACCTTCGCCATCGGCGCGAGGCAGTTCGTGGTGCAGGACGCGTTGGAGATGACGTGGTGCTTGGCCGGGTCGTAGTCGCCGTCGTTGACGCCCATGACGACGGTGACGTCCTCGTTCTTCGCCGGGCGCGGAGATGATGACCTTCTTGGCGCCGGCGTCGATGTGCGCCTTGGCCTTCGTCGCGTCGGTGAAGAGGCCGGTCGACTCGATGACGACGTCGGCGCCGAGCTCGCCCCACGGCAGCGCGGCCGGGTCGCGCTCGGCGAGCGCCTTGAATGCTCTTGCCGCCGACGGTGATGGCGTCCTCGGCGAACGAGACGTCCTCGCCGAGGCGGCCGAGGATCGAGTCGTACTTGAGCAGGTGCGCGAGCGTCTTGTTGTCGGTGAGGTCGTTGACGCCGACGATCTCGATGTCGGCGCCCGGACGCCAGCACGCGCGCGGAAGAAGTTGCGGCCGATCCGGCCGAAGCCGTTGATGCCTACCCGAACGGTCACGGAGGAGCCCTCCCTGGCGCACCGGGTCGCGCCCGGCGCGAGTCGACGGATGATGGCAGTCGCGCGTCACGCCGTCGTACGGCACGGCAACCCTATGCGCTACCGCCAGGTATCACCCAACCGGCTACGCCGTCGCGCGCGGTCGACGGTCCCTCGGTCACCGGACGCGGCGAGGACGCCCGCGCCGAGACGTCCGGTGCGCCTCAGGCGTCGAGCATGTCCGGGGTGAGGTTCGCCTCGGTGTCGGGGACGCCGAGCTCGACGCGCCCGCTTGTCGGCCATCGCCAGCAGCCGGCGGATCCGCCCGGCGACGGCGTCCTTGGTCATCGGCGGCTCGGCCAGCTGGCCGAGCTCCTCCAGGCAGGCCTGCTTGTGCTCCAGGCGCAGCTCGCCGGCCGCCCGCAGGTGGTCGGGGACGTCGTCGCCGAGGATCTCCATCGCCCGCTCGACCCGGGCGCCCGGCGGCGACCGCCGCCCGCGCCGAGCGGCGCAGGTTGGCGTCGTCGAAGTTCGCCAGCCGGTTGGCGGTGGCCCGGACCTCGCGCCGCATCCGCCGCTCCTCCCAGGCCAGGACGGCGTCGTGCGCACCGAGCCGGGTGAGCATCGCGCCGATCGCGTCGCCGTCGCGGATGACCACCCGGTCGACGCCGCGCACCTCGCGGGCCTTGGACTGGATGCCCAGCCGGCGGGCGGCGCCGACGAGCGCGAGCGCCGCCTCCGGGCCCGGGCAGGTGACCTCCAGCGCCGACGAGCGGCCCGGCTCGGTGAGCGAGCCGTGGGCGAGGAACGCACCGCGCCAGGCCGCCTCGGCGTCGCACGTCGCGCCGGAGACGACCTGCGGGCGGCAGCCCGCGCACCGGGCGGCCGCGGCCGTCGAGCAGGCCGGTCTGCCGGGCCAGCGACTCGCCGTCCCGCACCACCCGGACGACGTAGCGGCTGCCCCGGCGCAGCCCGCCCGGGGCGAGCACGATGACGTCGCTGCGTGTGCCCGAAGACCTCGGCGATGTCCTGGCGCAGCCGGCGGGCCGCGTTGCCGGTGTCGAGCTCGGCCTCGACGACGATCCGCCCGCTGACGATGTGCAGGCCGCCGGCGAACCGCAGCGTCGCCGACACCTCGGCCTTGCGGCAGCAGGGCTTCGTCACCTGGAGCCGGCTGAGCTCGTCCTTGACCAGCGCCGTCAGCGCCATGCGCGGACATCCTGCCATCGCGGTCGTCCGCGCCGTGCGCCGCGCAGGCCGAGAATGTTCCGTCGTCCGAGATGCACTGCCGCGGCCAGTCAGCGAGCAGCCGGGTCGTGCCGGGCGCACGCGCGATCCAGGTCAGACGTCCCCGACGACGCCGCGAACACGTCGCGGTAGGCGGCCGCCAGCCGCAGCGGGTCGTGCCGCGCGGTGCCGTCGCCGAGCGAACCTGGCGCATGACGAGCCGGGCGCCGAGCGCCGCGCGACCTCGGCAGGGTCCCGGGTCCTCGACCGCCGACGGGTCGGCCAGCACGGCGTCGAGCCGCAGGTCCGGGCGTGCGCGGCGAGCACGTCGAGGTGGGCCTCGCGCGCTGAAGCCGTCGGTCTCCCCCGCCTGCGGCGCCGAGGTTCATCGTCACGCAGCGCCGGGCCGGCGTGCTCGTGCAGCGCGCCGGACAGCTCCGGGCACCAGCAGGTGCGGCAGGACGCTGGTGAACCACGAGCCCGGCCCGAGCACGACCCAGTCGGCCTCGCGGATCGCCGTCGAGCGCCTCCGGGCAGGCGGGCGGCGTCCTCGGGCACGAGCCGGACCGCGACGACGCCGCCCGGGGGTCGTCGCGACCGCGACCTGGCCGCGGACCGTCGCGACGTCGTCCGGGGCGGCCGGGTCGACGCCGCGGACCGTCGCCTCGATGTCCAGCGGGACCGCGGCCATCGGCAGCACCCGGCCCCGGGCGCCGAGCAGCCGGCCGACCCAGTCCAGCCCGTCGACGGTGTCGCCGAGCAGCTCCCACAGGGTGACGATCAGCAGGTTGCCCATCGCGTGCTCGTGCAGCGTGCCCGGCGCTGGCGAACCGGTGCTGCAGCACGTCGCGCCACAGCCGGCCCCACTCGCCGTCGTCGCACAGCGCCGACAGGGCCATCCGCAGGTCGCCGGGCGGCAGCACGCCGAGCTCGCGGCGCAGCCGCCCGGACGAGCCGCCGTCGTCGGCGACGGTGACGACCGCGGTGAGCCGGTCGGTGAGGTGCCGCAGCGCGGCCAGGGACGCCGCCAGGCCGTGCCCGCCGCCGAGCGCGACGACCGCGGGCCGGCCACCGGCAGCGCTCGTGGACCTCACGCGGCTCGCGCTCACTCCCGCCCGAGGTCGCGGTGGACGGTGGCGACGGTCGACGCCCGGTCGCTGCGCAGCCGCGCCGCGAGCGCCTCGGTCATCGCCACGGAGCGGTGCTTGCCGCCGGTGCAGCCGATCGCGACGGTCACGTAGCGCTTGTTCTCGCGCAGGTAGCCCGGCGAGCGACCGGCTCGCAGCGCGGCGACGTACGCGTCGAGGAACTCCGGCGCCCCGGTCCTGGCCGAGGACGTAGTCGCTGACCGCGTCGTCCCGCCCGGTGCAGCGGGCGCAGCTCCGGCACCCAGAACGGGTTGGGCAGGAACCGCACGTCGGCGACGTGGTCGGCGTCCAGCGGCAGGCCGTACTTGAAGCCGAAGGACATCACCGTGACCCGCAGCGCCGGCGCGGCGGCGTCGCCGAACGCCTCGGCGACCTTGGCCGGCGAGCTGGTGCACGTTGAGGTGCGAGGTGTCGATCACGATGTCGGCGCGTGCCGCGCAGGTCGCGCGAGCATCTCCCGCTCCGCGGAGGATCCCGTCGAGCAGCCGGCCGTCGCCCTGGAGCGGGTGCGGGCGGCGGACCGACTCGAAGCGCCGCACCAGCACCTCGTCGGCGGCGTCGAGGAAGAGCAGCCGGGTCGTCACGCCCGCGCTCGGCGAGCGCGGCGAGCGGCCGTCTGCAGGGCGGCGAAGAACGAGCCGGCCGCGGACGTCGACCACCACCGCGAGCCGGCGGACGTCGGCCCGCCGCGCTGTCGTCGCGAGGTCGACGCAGGCGTGCGCAGCAGCTGCGGCGGCAGGTTGTCGACGACGTACCAGCCGAGGTCCTCGAGCACCGTCGCCGGCCGTCGACCGGCCCGCCCCGGACATCCCGGTGATGACGAGCAGCTCGCGCTCGTCGTCGGTCGGCGCTCAGCGTTCGCGGCCCCGTCCTGGCGGCCCTGCCGCCGTGCTCCGTCACTGGCCCCTGGTCCGTCCCGAACGCGGTCCGCCGACCTCGCGGTCACTCGATGATCTCACCGGTCGCGGTGTCGACCGCCGGCTCCGGCGTCGGCGCCGGCCGAGCGCGGCGACCACGCGCCACGGCGACGGCCGGACCGATCCCTGGCACCGCGGCGATCTCCTCGGCGCTGCGCGCCGCGCAGCCGCTTCACCGACCCGAAGGCGCGCAGCAGCGCCTTCTTCCGGGCCGGCCCGAGCCCGGGGACGTCGTCGAGCACGCTCGACGGTCATCGCCTTGCTGCGCCGCTGCCGGTGGTGGGTGATCGCGAAGCGGTGCGCCTCGTCGCGGACCCGCTGCAGCAGGTAGAGGCCCTCGCTGGTCCGCGGCAGGACGAGCGGCTGCTCGTCGCCGGGCAGCCAGACCTCCTCGAGCCGCTTGGCCAGCCCGCACAGCGCGACGTCGTCGATGCCCGAGCTCGGCCAGCGCGCGCGCGGCCGCGGCGACCTGCGGCGGGCCGCCGTCGACGACGACGAGGTGCGGCGGGTAGGCGAAGCGCCGGGGCGGCCGGTGTCGGGGTCGATCGGGGACCCGGCGCCGCGCGGGCCGTCGTCGGAGGCGTCCTCATCCGGCCGCGCGTCTGGGCCGCCGCCGTCGCCGAGGTCGAGGCCGGCGCTCTCCTTGTCCTCGAGGTAGCGCCGGAACCGCCGGGCGATCGACCTCGTGGATCGCCGCGACGTCGTCCTGGCCGTCGACGCCCCGGATCGTGAAGCGGCGGTACTCGCTCTTGCGCGGCAGCCCGTCCTCGAAGACGACCATCGACGCGACGACGTGGGCGCCCTGGATGTTCGACACGTCGTAGCACTCGATCCGCAGCGGCGCCTCGGCCAGGCCGAGCGCGCTCCTGGATCTCGGCGAGCGCCTTCGACCGGGTCGTGAGGTCACCGGCGCGGCGGGTCTTGTGCAGGGCGAGCGCCTGCCCGGCGTTGCGCGCGACGGTCTCCGCGAGCGCCTTCTTGTCGCCGCGCTGCGGCACCCGGACGGCGACCCGCGAGCCGCGCAGCTCGGCTGAGCAGCTCCTCGATCTCGACCGCGGTCCGGCGGCTCGGCGGGGACGAGGACCTCGCGCGGCACGCGCCTCGCCGCCGTCGTCGCCGTAGACCTGGAGGAGGAGCTGCTCGACGAGGTCGGCCGTCGTGACGTCCTCGACCTTCTCGACGACCCAGCCGCGCTGGCCGCGGACGCGGCCGTCGCGGACGTGGAACACCTGGACGGCGGCCTCGAGGTCGTCCTCGGCGAGCGCGAAGACGTCGGCGTCGGTGCCGTCGGGCAGGACGACGGCGCTCTTCTCGAGGGCCCGGTTCAGCGCCGCGAGGTCGTCGCGCAGCCGGGCCGCCCGCTCGTAGTCGAGCTCGGACGCGGCGGCCCGTTCATCTGCTGCTCGAGGCGCCGGACGAACCGCTGGGTCTGCCCGGCCATGAAGTCGCAGAAGTCCTCGGCGAGCGCGCGGTGCTCCTCGTCGCCGATCCGGCCGACGCACGGCGCCGAGCACTTGTCGATGTAGCCGAGCAGGCAGGGCCGGCCCGACCTGGCCGGCCCGCTTGAAGACCCCGTTGCTGCACGTGCGGACCGGGAAGACCCGCAGCAGCAGGTCGACGGTCTCGCGGATCGCCCAGGCGTGGGCGTACGGCCCGAAGTAGCGGGTGCCCTTGCGCTTGGCGCCGCGCATCACCTGGACCCGGGGGAACTCCTCGCCCATCGTCACGGCGAGGTAGGGGTAGGACTTGTCGTCGCGGTACTTGACGTTGAACCGGGGGTCGAACTCCTTGATCCAGGCGTACTCGAGCTGGAGCGCCTCGACCTCGGTCGAGACGACCGTCCACTCGACGCCGGCCGCGGTCGTCACCATCGTCTGCGTGCGCGGGTGCAGCGCGGCGAGGTCCGGCGAAGTACGAGTTCAGCCGCTGCGCGCAGGCTCTTGGCCTTGCCGACGTAGATGACCCGGCCGTGCGGCGTCGCGGAACCGGTAGACCCCGGGCGACTCCGGGATCTCCCCCGCGCGCGGGCGGTACGTCGACGGGTCGGCCACGAGCCGAGCCTAGGCGTCGGCACCGACCGTTCCCGTACCGGCCCCGACGACGCCAGCCCTCCGCCTCGAGGGTGGTCGCCGCCCGGGCGCGCGCGGCGACGGCGGCGAGGTGGACGTCGTGCCCGCACGCGTGCATCGCCCCGTTCGTGGCCGCGTACGCCGCACCGGTGGCCTCCAGGAGCGGAAGCGCATCGAGCTCGGTGCGGACCACGACGGCCGGGCCGTCCGGCTCGACCCGCACGACGCGTCCGGTGCCGGCCACCGGCTCACCGGGCCCCGCGCCGACCGCCGCGGCGACGAGGGCCGCTGTTCCACGTCTCGTGGCCGCAGACCTCGGGCGTGGCGTGGATCCGGTGCCGGAGCACGACGGCGTCCGCGAGCTGCGCGTCGAGCGCGGTCGCCCACCCGTTCGCGCAGCAGCCCGAGGTCCGGGTGCGCGCCGGCGTGCCGCCCGGTCACGCCGTCCGCCCGGTCACGCAGTGCCGAGGCGGTAGACGCGCTCGGCGTTCCCGTGCGCGACGAGGTGGGCGAACCTGACGGCGTCCGGCCGGGCCCACTCCCCGCTGCCGAGCCGGTCGGCGAGGAGCGCGTCGAGCCCGGCCCGGAAGGTCAGGGCGCCGAGGAGGTAGAGCTCCGGGGCTCCGTAGGCGTCCGAGGAGTAGAGCAGCCGGCGGAACGGGGTCACCTCGGCGGCCTCGGCGAGCACCTCGGCGGCCCGGCGGGGGCCGACGTAGTGCAGGACCGACCCGACGTCGACGTGCACGTGCGGGTAGATGCACGCGAGGTAGGAGGCCTGCCGGTGGAAGGGCCAGCAGTGCAGGAGCATGACCGGCACCCGGTGCCGCTGCAGCCAGTCGGTGAGCAAGGTCGGGTCGACCTCGCTCATCCGGATGTCCGAGTCGCCGAACCCGACGTGGAACTGGACGGGCAGCCCGAGGTCGACCGCCGCGGCCAGGGTGAGCCGTTGGAGCACCGGGTCCGCGAGCCGCCAACCGTGCGGCCCGGGGCCGGCGGCGAGCCAGCGCGCCGCCGCGCTCGTCGTCTCGCTCGGCGACGGCGGGCGGGGGTCGAGCCGCAGGCCCGTCCGGTAGGCCGCGACAGACTTCACCCCGACCGCGCCGACCTCCGCGGTCGTCGCGGCGAGCCGGTCGGCGAACGCCCGGCCGAGCTCGGCGGGGTCGACGCCGTCCGCGGCGACGGCCTCCGCGACGGACTCGAGCCGGACGACGTGGGAGGCCGCCGCGCCGGTGAGCCGGGCGATGTCCTCGGGGGTCGTGAGGCCCTCCGGGCGGTGTCCCGTATCGACGACATAGGCGCCGGTCCCCGTCGCGCCCAGGAGGCGGCGGTTCACCTCGGCGGTGCCGAGCTCGGCCCGGCGGGCGAGGTACGCCTCGGCCGTGGCGTGCGGCTCGAGGTCGAGGACGGGCGCGCAGTGCCGACGGACCGCGAGGCCGGCGGGCGTGTCGAAGTTCGTCTCCCCGGCGGGCGGGGCGCCGCCCTCGCTGAGGAGCGCCTCGAGCCCGGCCCGGTCGGGCTCGCCGGTCACGACGCCGTGGCAGTGGTGGTCGACGAGCGGCACGGTCCGGGCGACGTCCGTGGTCGTCATCGCGTCCTCCGGTCAGTCTCGGGCGGGTGGGCGTCGGCCCTGTCCGGTGCGGCGTCGGGTCGAGGTGTCCGGTGGGGTGTCCGGTGGGGTGTCCGGTCCGGCGTCGGCGGGGGCATCCGGTGCGGACCCGACCTCCGTGGACAGCGTGTCGTAGCGCGCGAGCCGGGCGCGAGGCGCGTCGCCGAGCCGTTGGACGACGCCGACGACCACCGTCTCGACGGCGGCCATCGCCGGAGACATCACCGCGAACGGCGACCCGGTGCCGACGCTCGTCGTGACGGCGACGTCCGCGGCGGCGGCGAGCGGGAGACGAGATGGTCGGTGAAGTCGGTGAGGTGAAGCGGACGACGCGGGCGCCTCGAGAGCCGTCGACCGTCCACACTGCACGGCGGGTGTCGGCGAGGAGCTCGGCCGCCGCCTCGACGTCCGGCTCTCCGGCGAGCCGGTCGAGGTCGGCG
This sequence comes from uncultured Actinomycetota bacterium, assembly GCA_963750565.1. Taxonomy (GTDB): domain Bacteria; phylum Actinomycetota; class Actinomycetes; order Actinomycetales; family Kineosporiaceae; genus R-H-3. The sequence goes on from CAVVRA010000011.1 coordinate 305,226, forward strand.
GCGACGGAGCCGCGGATCGACTCCCGACCGTTCCCGGAGGCCGGACACCGGCTCCCGGGCGGCTCGTCGAGCGGCGTCGACCAGCCCGCCGCGAGCTCGGCGCGTAGCACGCGCTGGAACTGCGGGTACGCCGCGACGCCGAGCGGCGGCGACGACCCGCAGCACCGTCGGCGGGCTGGTTCGGGCCCGGCCCGCGACGACGGCGAGCGGCTCGAGCCCGACGATCGGGTACCCGGCGAGCACTGTGCGCGCCACCCGGCGCTCCGCAGGCGCGAGGCAGGGCGCCGCCGGTGCAGCCGGTCCGCGACCGAGGCGGCAGCGTTGCGGCCGGACGTGCGACGGGATCCGCCTCGCGCGCCGCAGGCACGGTCAGTACACCCAGCGGAAGGCCTCGGCGACCGCCTCGGGGGCGAGGCCGGCGACGCGGCCGGACTCGCCGCGCCGGACGGCCAGCACGGCGTCGACGACGAGGTCGCCGAACGACTCGCGGACGAGCGCGCTCGCCGCGAAGGCCGCGACGGCCTCGTCGAGGGTCGTCGGCAGTCGCCGGACGCCGCGCCGCTGCAGCTCGGCGGGGGCGAGAGTCGCCGGGTCACCGGTGATCTCCTCGGGCAGCGTGAGGCCGCGCCCGATCCCGTCGAGCCCGGCCGCGACGAGCCCGGTCAGCAGGAGGTACGGGTTCGCCGCAAGGTCGGCGCACTTCACCTCGAGGTTCGCCGCGCGGTCCCGCTGGCCGACGGTCCCGGTGACGACCCGGACGGCGGACTCGCGCGTCTCGTGGCCCCAGCACGCGAAGACCCCGGCCCAGTGCGACGGCTGCAGGCGCAGGTAGCTGGCGGGGCTCGGCGTCGTGACGGCGGCCAGCGCCGGCAGCGCGTCGAGTACGCCGGCCGTGAAGGCCTCGCCGTCCGCGGTCATCCCGTAGCGGCCGTCGCCGGTCGAGTGCAGGTTCGCGCCGTCCCGCCAGGCCGACAGGTGCACGTGGCCGCCGTTCCCGACGGTGCCGGCGACGACAGACGGCGAGAACGAGACGCGCAGCCCGTGCCGTTGCGCAACCGCGCGGACGGTCTGCCGGACGAGGACGGAGCGGTCCGCGGCGCCGACCGGGTCGAGCGCGCCGACGGACAGCTCGTACTGGCCGGCCGCGTACTCGGGGTGGACCTGGTCGACGTCGACCCCCTCGGCGGCCAGCGCGGCCAGGACCTCGGCGCAGAACTCCGTCTGCTCGACGAGCCTCGTCATGCCGTACGCGGAGCCGAGGCAGGCGGGCTCGAACGCTGGGTACGGCACGTCGGCACGGCCGAGGGCGAACTCGACCTCGACGCTCGTCCGCAGCTCGACGCCCTGTTCTCGGGCGCGGGTCACGAGCCGACGGAGCAGGGTGCGGGAGCACCCTGGGTGCAGGTCGCCGTCCTGGGTCATCCGGTCGACGGGGGCCCACGCCCAGCCCGGCTGGCCGGCGAGCGCGACGACGTGGTCGAGGTCCGGCACGAGCCGCAGGTCGCCGTCCGGGCCGCCCTGCAGCTCGCCGGCGACGATCGAGTCGTCACTGAGGAACACGTCGAACACCGGTGACATCCCGACGCCCCAGCAGGCCGCGGCCGGGAGCCGCCGGACCGGCACCGCCTTGACCCGGGTCACCCCGCTCGTGTCGACCCACGACAGGACGACGCCGTGCACGCCGCGGCCGGCGAGCTCCTCGGCGAGCGCGGCGGCGCGGCCGGCGTCGCCGTCCCGTCCGCCGGGAACGGGGTCCTCGTAGGTCGTCACGCGGGCTCCTTCGCGCCGGTCGGCGACAGGCCTTCGTCCGCGATGAGCCTCTCACCCGCGCGCCGGGCCGCGCCCGCCGCGACAAGGCCGTGGACGACGCCCCGAGCCTCGGCGACCGGCCACGGCCTGCCCTCCTGTGATGAAACCTCCGTTACGTCCGGGTCGGCAAGCCTCGAGGACGGACTCTCTGTTGCCCGCGCCTCGCGGCGTCAGCAGCGGGGAAGACCGCACGGCGGACTGCCGCGGGATCTACCCCAGTGAGCCGCTCCCGGACCACGGGACCTGTGCAGGCAGGCACCTCGACACTGCAGCCAGGTTCCCCCACCTGCTGGGGGCAGGAGTCTGCACGGCGGAGATCATCACGTCGCCCCGCCTCAGCGGACTCGGTCAGGCGACGGGTCGGACCGGAGATCATCACGTCGCCCCGCCTCAGCGGAGCTCGGTCAGGCGGCGGGTCGGACCGTTCGCCCGGCGTCAGCGCTTCGGGGACGGTGTGCCGGGCGCGGAGCGTGCCGACGACGTCGTCGTCGGTGCCGCTGCGCTGGGCTTCGCACGTGCCGTCGCGGCCGGCTTCGACACGGCCGGCTTCGACACGGCCGGCTTCGACACGGCCGGCTTCGACACGGCCGGCTTCGACACGGCCGATGCGTCCACACCGGTCTTCGATGCGGTCGTCGCCGTCCGGGCGCGGGCCGCAGGGACGGCGACGGCCGGCGCGGGGTCGGACACGTTGATCATGCCCACGGGCAGGTGACCGCGACCGGCGAGGACCGGGGCCAGGAACCGGCCGGTGTGGCTCTCGGGGACCGCCGCCACCTGCTCGGGGGTGCCTTCCGCGATGACCGTGCCGCCGCCCGAGCCGCCCTCGGGTCCCATGTCGACGAGCCAGTCCGCGCTCTTGATGACGTCGAGGTTGTGCTCGATGACGATGACGGTGTTGCCCTTGTCGACGAGACCCTGGAGCACGCGCGAGCAGCTTGCGGATGTCCTCGAAGTGCAGGCCGGTCGTCGGCTCGTCGAGCACGTAGACCGTCCGCCCGGTCGACCGCTTCTGCAGCTCGCTCGCGAGCTTGACCCGCTGCGCCTCGCCGCCGGACAGCGTCGGGGCCGGCTGCCCGAGCCGGACGTAGCCGAGGCCGACGTCGACGAGCGTGCGCATGTGCCGGGCGATCGCCGGCACCGCCGCGAAGAAGTCGGCCGCCTCCTCGATGGGCATGTCGAGGACGTCGGCGATCGTCTTGCCCTTGAAGTGGACCTCGAGCGTCTCCCGGTTGTACCGGGCGCCGTGGCAGACCTCGCACGGCACGTAGACGTCGGGGAGGAAGTTCATCTCGATCTTGATCGTGCCGTCGCCCGAGCACGCCTCGCAGCGACCGCCCTTGACGTTGAAGGAGAACCGGCCCGGCTGGTAGCCGCGGACCTTCGCCTCGGTCGTCTCGGCGAACAGCCGGCGGATGTGGTCGAAGACGCCGGTGTACGTCGCCGGGTTCGACCGCGGCGTGCGGCCGATCGGGCTCTGGTCGACGTGGACGACCTTGTCGAGGTGCTCCAGGCCGGTGACCGTCTTGTGCCGCCCCGGCACCTGCCGGGCGCCGTTGAGCTTGTTCGCGAGCACCGTGTAGAGGATGTCGTTGACGAGCGTCGACTTGCCCGAGCCGCTGACACCCCGGTCACGGCGACGAGGCAGCCGAGCGGGAACGACGACGTCGATCCCGCGCAGGTTGTGCTCGCGGGCCCCGACGACGGTGACCCGGCGCCTGGGGTCGCGCCGGCCGGCGGACCATCGGCGTCGGCGATCTCCCGCCGCCCGGACAGGTACATGCCCGGTGAGCGAGTCCGGGTGTGTCAGCAGGTCGGCGACCGGCCCGGAGTGCACGACCTGGCCGCCGTGCTCGCCCGCGCCCGGGCCGATGTCGACGGCCCAGTCGGCGGCGCGGATCGTGTCCTCGTCGTGCTCGACGACGATGAGGGTGTTGCCGAGGTCGCGCAGCCGGGTCAGGGTGTCGATGAGCCGCCGGTTGTCCCGCTGGTGCAGGCCGATGCTCGGCTCGTCGAGGACGTACAGGACGCCGACGAGCCCGGACCCGATCTGGGTCGCGAGCCGGATCCGCTGGGCCTCGCCGCCGGACAGGGTGCCCGCAGCCCGGTCGAGGGACAGGTACTCCAGGCCGACGTCGAGCAGGAAGCCGAGCCGGGCGTGGATCTCCTTGAGGACCCGCTCGGCGATCTGCCGCTCGCGGGCGGTGAGCTCGAGCGCGCCGAGGAACGCCGCGGCGTCTCGGATCGGCAGTGCGCAGACCTCGGCGATCGACCGGCCGCCGACGAGCACGGCCAGCGACTCCGGCTTGAGCCGTGCGCCCCGGCACGCCGGGCACGGCACCTCGCGCATGTAGCCCTCGTAGCGCTCCCGGCTCCAGTCCGACTCGGTCTCGGCGTGCCGGCGCTGGACGAACGGGACCGCGCCCTCGAACCCGGTGGAGTACGAGCGCTCCCGACCGTACCGGTTCCGGAACTTGCACGTGGACCTTGTAGTCCTGCCCGTGGAGCAGGGCCTCCTTCGCGCGCTCGCGGCAGCGCGCGCCACGGCACGTCGACGGAGAACCCGAGGTCCTCGCCCAGCGCCGTCATGAGCCGCAGGAAGTAGTCGTTCGAGCCCTGCGCCCAGGGTGCGATGGCGCCCTCGGCGAGCGAGAGGTCCTCGTCGGGGACGAGCGAGCTCGGGGTCGACCTCCAGCTTGGTGCCGATCCCGGTGCACTCCGGGCAGGCGCCGAACGGGTTGTTGAACGAGAAGGTCCGCGGCTCGATCTCGTCCGTCGACAGCGGTGCTCGTTCGGGCAGGCCATCTTCTCGCTGAACCGGCGTTCCCGGTCCGGCGAGCCCTCGCGGCTCGTCGACGAGGTCGACGAGGAGCGATGCCGCCGGCGAGCCCCAGCGCGGTCTCGACGGAGTCGGTGAGGCGCCGCTTCGCCGACGCCTTCGCGACGAGCCGGTCGACGACGACCTCGATGGTGTGCTTGAGCTTCTTCTCCAGCGTGCGGCGGCTCGGCCAGCGACGATCGTCTCGCCGTCGACCCGGGCCCGGGCGAAGCCCTTGCTCTGCAGCTCGCGGAACAGGTCGGCGTACTCGCCCTTGCGCCCGCGGACGACCGGGGCGAGCACCTGGAAGCGGGTGCCCTCGGGCAGCTCGAGGAGCCGGTCGACGATCTGCTGCGGGGTCTGCCGCGGTGATCGGCTCGCCGCAGATCGGGCAGTGCGGCCGGCCGGCCCGGGCCCACAGCAGCCGCAGGTAGTCGTAGACCTCGGTGATCGTGCCGACGGTCGACCGCGGGTTGCGGTTGGTCGACTTCTGGTCGATCGAGACCGCCGGGCGACAGGCCCTCGATGAAGTCGACGTCCGGCTTGTCCATCTGGCCGAGGAACTGGCGGGCGTACGCCGACAGCGACTCGACGTACCGGCGCTGCCCCTCGGCGAAGATCGTGTCGAACGCGAGCGAGGACTTGCCCGAGCCGGACAGGCCGGTGAACACGACGAGCGCGTCGCGCGGCAGGTCGAGCGAGACGTCCTTGAGGTTGTGCTCGCGGGCACCACGGACGATGAGTCGGTCGGTCACGAGATCCACTTCCGAAGCCGTGTCGGGGGCGTCGCCCATGCTAGGTGCCCCGTCCGACAGCCTCGTGCCGAACGTGGGTCGTGCGGTCGTCGCTGCAGGTCAGCGTCTCGTAAACGACCCCTGCCGGCCACGTGGGGGCTACGCCGCCGCCTCGTCGCCGCGCCGCCCCACCGTGACCCCGACAACCGCGGCGGACACCGTCGGTGTTCCCCGCTACCGTCGGTCCTGTGACCGGTCCCACCCCCTCGCGCGACGCCGTCCGGGCCGCCGTCGCCGAGCAGACGATCTCCTTCGCCGCGCTCGCAGCCGGCCTGTCCGCCGACGACGTCGCCGAGCGGTCCGCCCTGCCCGGCTGGACCCGCGGGCACGTCCTCGCGCACGTCCGGCTCAACGCCGAGGCGTTCCTCGGGGTGCTGCGGGCCGCGGCCCGGGGCGACGTCGCGAGGATGTACCCGAGCCGGGCCGAGCGGGACGCCGCGATCGCGGCCACCGCGGGCGACGCACCCGCCCGGCACGTCGAGCGGCTCCTCGCGACCGCGGAGGAGCTCGCCGCCGCGTGGTCCGCGCTCCCGCCGTCCGCCCACGACCTGCGGTTCACCGCGCCCGCCGGCTGGTTCCGCCCGGTGGGGATCGTCGACTTCTTCCGCTGGCGTGAGGTCGTCCTCCACCAGTGCGACCTCCACCCGGCCGACGTCGCGCCACGGCCGCCGGTCGAGGTCCTCGCCGCCGCCGACCCCGCGCTCGTCGCGCGGCTCCTCGACGAGACGTGCAGCGGCTTCGCCGACCGGGACGACGTCCCGCCGCTCCAGGTGGCGGCGACGGACCTCGGGTCGTCGTGGCGGATCGGCGACGGCGTGCGGACGGCGGTGAGCGGCTCGTCCGCGGCGCTGGTCGCCTGGCTCACGGGCCGCGACGACGGGGCCGGGCTCGCGGCGTCCGGTCCGCTGCCTCATCTGCCCGCCTGGGCCTGACCGGGTCGCGCGGCCGCAGCCCGGATGGGCCAGGATGCGGGCATGACGTACACCGGTGAGGTGAGCCCTGGCGGCCCGAGCGACGTGAGGGTGCTGCCCGAGGCCGTGATCCGCAAGGCGAGCGTGTCCGCGATGGACAACAACTGCTACCTGCTCACGTGCCGCGCGAGCGGCGAGCAGCTCCTCGTCGACGCCGCGGGCGACGCGCCGCGGTTGCTCCGGCTCGTCGAGGAAGGTGCCGCCGACGGCGGGCACGGTCTCACCCGCATCGTCACGACGCACCGGCACTGGGACCACCACCGGGCCCTCGCCGACGTCGCGAAGGCGACCGGGGCACGGACGGCGGCCGGGCGGGACGACGCGGACGCGCTGCCCGTCGCCCCGGACGACCGGCTCGACCACGGCGACACGGTCACGGTCGGCACCCTGACCCTCGACGTGATCCACCTGCGCGGCCACACCCCCGGCTCGGTGGCGCTCGTGCTGCGGTCCGGCGACGGGAGCACGCACGTCTTCACCGGCGACAGCCTCTTCCCGGGTGGTGTCGGCAACACTCAGCAGGACGCGGCCCGGTTCGCCTCGCTCATCGACGACGTCGAGCAGCGGCTCTTCGGCGCGCTTCCCGACGAGGCATGGGTGTACCCGGGGCACGGCAAGGACACGACGCTCGGAGCCGAGCGCCCGTCGCTGCCGCAGTGGCGTGCCCGGGGCTGGTGACGCCCGGGTCCTCCCCACCCCACCGTCGCCCAGCCCGTCGCAGGGTGCGGGGAGGCCCTCCGGTATCTGCGAGGAATGTATCTGCGGAGAGCGCCCGCACCTCCGCGAGGTGACGTGCCGACGACCGGAAGGTGACCATGGCCATGACCTGCCCGTCCAGCCCACGCACAGCACCGCACGCCCGGTCCGTCCGCAGCGAGATCCTTGGTGCGACCATGCCCACGGACCTGGTGCACACCGACCGGGTGCACACGGACCGGGTGCACCCGGACCGGGTGCACCCGGACCGGGCGCTCGAGGCGTTCGCGCCCGACCCCGCCGAGGTGCGCTCCGGCTCCGCCGCCCCGGACCTGCCGTGAGGACGCGATGACGACCAACCGTTCCGGCGGCACGAACGGCCTCGTCGGCGAGCTCGTCGCTCGCGCGCGGCAGGGCGACGACCGGGCGTGGGGCGCGCTCGTGGAGCGCTACGCCCCGCTCGTCATGTCGGTGTGCCGGCGGCACCACCTCGGCGAGCCGGACACCCTGGACGTCGCTCAGGGCGTCTGGCTCGCGCTCCTGGAGCATCTCGACGCGATCCGGGAGCCGGCGGCACTGCCCGGGTGGATCGCGACGACGACCCGGCGCGAGTGCCTCCACCTGCTCACCGGCAAGGGTGGCCGGCAACGTCAGGAGCTCGTCGGTGAGGTCGACGGGGCGAGCATCGACCTCACCGACGAGCTCGACGAACTCATCGTGAGGTCGCAGCGGCACGCGGCACTCCTGGAGGCCCTCGCGGACCTGCCGCCGCAGCACCAGCAGCTCGTCGTGCTGCTCATCCACGACCCTCCCCTGGCCTACGCCGAGATCGGACGGCGCCTGGACATGCCCGTCGGCAGCATCGGGCCTACCCGGCAGCGCTGCGTGGAGAAGATCAGGCACCACCCGGCGGTCGCCGCGCTCCTCGAGAACCCGGCACCTGCTCGCCCACCGCTCACCTCGAACCGGGGGACATGACATGAACGACGACCAGTGGACCGACGACGCCCTCCTGGCCGAGCTCGGCGAGGCGCTCCGTACGGAGCGCGAGGTGCCGGGCGCCCTCGTCGACGCGGGCAAGGCGCTCTTCACGTGGAAGTCGGTGGACGCCGAGCTCGCCGAGCTGACGCACGCGCGGCTGACCTACGACTCGTTCGTCGACGACGCGGCCCTCCAGGGGGACGAGAGCAGCCTGCTCGTCGTCACCCGGTCACAGTCGGCGTCTCTGCGGTCCCTGACGTACGCCACGGACGAGCTGAGCATCGAGCTCGAGGTGACCGGTGACGGCGTGCTCGGCCAGCTCGTCCCGCCCCAGCCCGCGACCGTCGAGGTCGTGACCCCGGACGGCGTCCGCACCGGGGTGACGGTCGACGACGCCGGGTGGTTCACGGTCCGGCCGGTGCCGCCGACGCGGTTCCGGCTCACGTGTCACGTCGGGTCGGGGACGAGCGTCGTCACGGCCTGGATCAACATCTGACCCACCCGTCGCCCGGGCCGGCGTCGGGAGGCGTGCCCCCGCCGTCAGCCGACCGGCTTGCGCGCGCCGCGTCGGGCTGCGGCGAGGCTCGCGACGGTCGTCACTGCGAGCACGCCGACGATCACGGACAGGCTGACGACGATCGGGATCGTCGGGACGTCGAGAGGCTCGCCGCCGTTGACGAACGGCAGGTCGTTCGTGTGCAGCGCCTCGAGGACGAGCTTGACCCCGATGAACCCGAGGACGACCGACAGGCCGAGGGACAGGTAGACGAGCCGGTCGAGCAGACCGCCCAGGAGGAAGTACAGCTGCCTCAGACCCATGAGCGCGAAGATGGTCGCGGTGAAGACGATGAACGCGTCCTGCGTCAGCCCGAAGATCGCCGGGATCGAGTCGAGCGCGAACAGCAGGTCGGTCGAGCCGATCGCGATGAAGACGATGATCATCGGGGTGAGCATGCGCCGCCCGGCCGCCGTGGTCACGACCCGTGCGCCGTCGTAGCCCGGCGCGATCGGCAGCATGCGGCGTGCCCCGCGGACGAGCACGTTCTCCTTGTAGTCCCCCTCGTCCGCCTCACCGGCGAGCGCCAGGTGCACCGCGGTGTAGATGAGGAACAAGCCGAAGAGGTAGAAGACCCACGAGAACCGCTCGATCGCCGCGACGCCGACGACGATGAAGGCGCCGCGCAGCACGAGTGACAGGATGATGCCGACCATGAGCACGAGCTGCTGGTTCGCCCGCGGAACCGCGAAGCGGCTCATGATCACGACGAAGACGAACAGGTTGTCGACGCTCAGGCTGTACTCCGTGAGCCACCCGGCGACGAACTCACCCGCTGGGCGCGCACCCGCCACGACGAAGAGGATCGCGGCGAACGCCAACGCCAGGCTGACGTAGAAGGCCACCCACAGCGAGGCCTCCTTCATCGAGGGGGCGTGCGGACGACGGGCCACGACGGCGAGGTCGACGACGAGGAGAAGTCCGAGGACGACGAACGTCGCCGTCTCGAACCACACGGGCAGCTCCACTACACCTCCGGGCGGGCCGCGGCGCCACCACCGGGCGCCGGCGGTTCGCCGTCGGCGGGCGAACAGGTCTTCCGATGCTAACCGCGCGTCCGCCGTCGCTCATCCACGGCCCGCCGCACCTGTGGACGACGCGGAACCCGGGCCAAGGGTTCCCGGGACGACCGGCAGGTGCCGACGTGTCCCGCCGACGTCGCGCCGTCAGCTCGACGCGGCCCGCATCTGCCGCAGCTCCTTCTTCAGCTCCGCCACCTCGTCGCGCAGCCGCGCGGCGAGCTCGAACTGCAGCTCCGCCGCCGCGGCGTGCATCTGGTCGGTGAGCTGCTGGATGAGGTCGGCGAGGTCGGTGGACGGCAGGTGGGCCGCCGCCCCCGCGGCTGCCCGGAGGGCCCCGCCGCCGCGCATCCCGGGCACCGGCGCCTTCCCCCGGCTGCGCTGCCGCCCACCACCGATGAGGTCGTCGGTGTCCGCCTCCTCGCGGGCGATCAGGTCGGTGATGTCGGCGATCCTCTTGCGCAGCGGTGTCGGGTCGATGCCCATCGCGGTGTTGTAGCCCACCTGCTTGTCGCGCCGCCGGTTCGTCTCGTCGATCGCCTGCTGCATCGACGCCGTCACGGTGTCCGCGTACATGTGCACCTCGCCGGACACGTTCCGGGCGGCCCGGCCGATCGTCTGGATGAGCGACTTCGACGACCGGAGGAAGCCCTCCTTGTCGGCGTCGAGGATGCTCACGAGCGACACCTCGGGCAGGTCGAGGCCCTCCCGGAGGAGGTTGATGCCGACGAGGACGTCGTACTCCCCCATCCGCAGCTCGCGGAGCAGCTCGACCCGGCGCAGCGTGTCGACCTCGGAATGCAGGTACCGCACCCGGACGCCCTGCTCGAGCAGGTAGTCCGTGAGGTCCTCGGACATCTTCTTCGTGAGCGTCGTCACGAGGACGCGCTCGTCCTTCGCGGCGCGGTCGCGGATCTCGCCGAGGAGGTCGTCGATCTGGCCCTTCGTCGGCTTGACGACGACCGCGCGGGTCGACGAGCCCGGTCGGGCGGATGATCTGCTCGACGACCCCCCGGCCCTTCGCGAGCTCGTAGTCGCCCGGGCGTGGCCGACAGGTAGACCGTCTGGCCGATCCGCTCGAGGAACTCCTCCCACTTGAGCGGCCGGTTGTCCATGGCGCTCGGCAGCCGGAACCCGTGGTCGACGAGCTGCCGCTTGCGGGACATGTCGCCCTCGTACATCGCGCCGATCTGCGGCACGGTCACGTGGGACTCGTCGATGACGAGGAGGAAGTCCTCGGGGAAGTAGTCGAGCAGGGTGTTCGGTGCGCTGCCCGGGCCACGGCCGTCGATGTGCCGCGAGTAGTTCTCGATCCCGGAGCAGGAGCCGACCTGCCGCATCATCTCGATGTCGTAGGTCGTCCTCATCCGCAGCCGCTGAGCCTCGAGCAGCTTGCCCTGCCGCTCGAGCTCGGCGAGCCGGTCGGCGAGCTCGAGCTCGATGCCGGTGATCGCCCGCTCCATCCGCTCCGGCCCGGCGACGTAGTGCGTCGCCGGGAACACGTACATCTCCTGCTCCTCGTGGACGACCTCCCCGGTCAGCGGGATGCAGTGTGTAGAGCCGGTCGATCTCGTCGCCGAAGAACTCGATCCGGATCGCGAGCTCCTCGTACACCGGGATGATCTCGACGGTGTCGCCTCGGACCCGGAACGTCCCGCGGGAGAACGCGAGGTCGTTGCGGGTGTACTGCATGCCGACGAACCGGCGCAGCAGCTCGTCCCGCTCGACCTCCGTGCCGACCTTGAGCCGGGCCATCCGGTCGACGTACTCCTGGGGTGTGCCCAGGCCGTAGATGCAGGAGACGGACGCGACGACGACGACGTCGCGCCGGGTCAGCAGAGAGTTCGTCGCCGAGTGCCGCAACCGCTCGACCTCCTCGTTGATCGAGGAGTCCTTCTCGATGTAGGTGTCCGTCTGCGGGATGTAGGCCTCGGGCTGGTAGTAGTCGTAGTACGACACGAAGTACTCGACGGCGTTGTGCGGCAGCAGCTCGCGGAACTCGTTCGCGAGCTGGGCGGCGAGGGTCTTGTTGGGCGCGAGGACGAGCGTGGGGCGCTGCAGCTTCTCGACGAGCCAGGCGGTCGTCGCGGACTTGCCGGTGCCGGTGGCGCCGAGGAGGACGACGTCCTTCTCCCCCGCGTCGACCCGCCGCGCGAGCTCCTCGATCGCCTGCGGCTGGTCGCCGCTCGGCTCGAACTCCGAGACGACCCGGAACGGGGCGACGGTGCGCTGGAGGTCAGTGACAGGACGCATGGCTCCACCGTAAGCGCCGCCCCCGACATCTGATTCCGCCGGCCGTCGGCGCGCGAGCGGCGTCGGTGCCGACGCGACGGTGGCGCCACGGGTGATGACCGCGGGCGTCAGCCCGGCTGGCGGGCCCCGGCCCACCCCACAGCCCGGCGCACCGCGTCCCGGACCCATGCCGTCTTGGCCTCGACGTACGCGCCGAACACCTGCTCGCCGGGCCCGGCACCGTGGGACGCCGCCGCGGCGTCCCGCTTCACCGCAGCGTAGGCGTCGCGCTCGGCGTCATGGGCGCGCAGCCAGTCCCGGAACACGAGCTGCTCGGCGACGGCGGGGCTCGCCGCCTCCCGGACGTGCAGGTGGACCGCCCGGCCCGGGTCGCAGGCGACGTGGAACCGCTTTTCGTGCACCCCCCCGTCCGCGACGTCGTCACGCCAGTCGCCCTCCTGCCGGACGAACCCGGCGTCCTCGAGCGCGGTCCGCGCGTCGTCCGCGACGGCGAGGTCGGCGACGACCGCCTGCAGGTCGAGGACGTCCTTCGCCGGCAGCCCCGGTACGGCCGTCGAGCCGACGTGGTCCAGGCGCAGGGCCCGGTCCCCGAGCGCTGCGCCGACCCGGGTGAGGAGCCGGGCCGCCTGCCCGGGCCACGTCGGGTCGGGCGGGACCACGTCCACGTGCGGCGGCCGGGGCGCCCGGCGGCGGAGGCGGACGTTCTCCTCGAACGGCACGAGGCGGCCCTCCCAGAGCCGGTCCACCGCGTCGAGGACGGCCTGCGGTGCTCCGGAGTTGTCGAGCCAGACGTCGGCCGCGGCACGTCGCGCGTCGTCGTCGGCCTGCGCCGCGACCCTCGCCCCGGCGTCCTCCGCGGCCATCCCGCGCTCCGAGACGAGGCGACGCACGCGCTCCCGCGCGTCCGCGTGGACGACGAGGACGAGGTGGTACGCGGCGCCCATCCGGTTCTCGACGAGAAGCGGGACGTCGTGGACGACGACGGCTTCGGCGGGCGCGGCGGCCATGAGCTCCCTGGTCCGCGCCGCGATCCGTGGGTGCAGGATGCCGTTGAGCCGCAGGCGCGCCTCCTCGTCGCCGAAGACGATGCGGCCGAGGGCGGCCCGGTCGAGGCACCCGTCGGTGTCGAGGACGGCGCCCCCGAACGCCGCGACGACGGCGTCGAGCCCGGCCGTGCCCGGCTCGACGACCTCGCGCGCCACCCGGTCGGCGTCGATGACCACCGCGCCGCGCTCGGCGAGGCGCCGGGCCACGGTCGACTTGCCCGCCCCGATACCGCCCGTCAGGCCCACTCTCAGCACGACGGCATCCTCGCAGCCGACCCGACGTGCCGTGCCCGCCGTGCCCGGCAGCACGACCACGAGTGCCCGCGAGACGTGAGGCGTGAGGCCGGCCTGTCCGGTTCAGCGGTGCGGCGCCGCCCCGAGCCCGGGAGCACCGAGGGTGCGACGGACGGCTGCCTGCCACCGCGCCGGCAGCCGCCCGAGACGGACCGCCGGCGACCGTCCGACGACGGCCGCCGGCGGCGCGGGCGCACGCCGCCCGAGGTCGTGCTGGAGGTCCTCCATGTCGCGCAGCAGCTGCGCGGCGAACAACGCCACAGGTGCCCTCACGTCCGTCTCACCAACCTTCGTCCCGGAGTGGGCGGTGCCCCGCCGCACACCCGATCAGCAACACTGGCTAACACGCTATGCCTGTAACACATGCAGCGCAACCAGCTAACGACGTATGGTGGTGTCGCTCCCCGGACGATCGACGCCCGGCGGCGCGGCGACCGTGGAAGGTGGTGACCGGCGGGTGACCGATGGGGTGACAGACGGTGAGCCCGGCGTAGGACGCTCGCGACCGGCGCACGTCGCGCTGCTCGTCGCGTTCACGAACTCCGTCGACCACGACGAGGGGACCGACGACCTGACGACGCCGGCGGAGCTGTCCCGCTGGGTCGTCGCGCACGGGCTCGCCGGCCGCGGGGTGCGGGCGTCCGCCGCGGACCTCGACCTCGCCCTGCGGCTGCGGGACGCCCTGCACCGGGCGTTCGAGGCACACCACGACGCCGAGGAGGACGGCGGCGACCTCGGCGGGTCGCCGCCGAGCTGCCGTTGCGGCTCGCGATACGACCGGACGGCCCCGCGCTCGAACCCGTCGAGGGCGGCGTCCGAGGCGCGCTCGCCCGGGTCCTCGTCGCGGTGGGCAGCGCCGCCGCAGACGGGACGTGGGGCCGGCTCAAGATCTGCGCGGCGAGCGACTGCCGCTGGGCGTACTACGACGCGACGAAGAACCGGTCGCGCAGCTGGTGCGAGTGGGGGTGCGGCAACCGGGCCAAGACCCGGAGCTACCGGGCACGCCTGCGCGCCGCCCGCACCGGCGACCGTCCTGTGGCTCCGGCCGCTCAGTAGGCGCCGTCGCGGCGCAGCACCGCGACGACCGTCCTGGCGATGATCTTCAGGTCGAGCCAGAGCGACCAGTTCTCCACGTACGACAGGTCGAGCCGGACCGACTCCTCCCACGACAGGTCCGACCGACCGGACACCTGCCACAGCCCGGTGACACCCGGCCGGACGCGGAGCCGCCGCCGGACGTCGTCCTCGTAGAGCTGCACCTCACGCGACAGCGGCGGCCGCGGACCGACGAGCGACATCCGGAACGCGAGGACGTCGAAGAGCTGCGGCAGTTCGTCGAGGGAGAACCGCCGCAGGAACCGGCCGACCCGGGTGACCCGGGGGTCGTCGCGCATCTTGAACAAGGGGCCGCCGCCGTGCTCGTTGAGGTGCTCGAGCTGGGCGAGCCGCTCCTCGGCGTCGACGTACATGCTGCGGAACTTCGTCATGCGGAAGGGCTTGCCGTGCTTGCCGACCCGCTCCTGGCGGAAGAGCACCGGGCCGGCCGAGGTGACCCTCACGAGGACGGCGACGAGGACGAGCAGCGGCGACAGGAGGACCAGGCCGGTCACGGTGAGGACCAGGTCGAGGCCCTTCTTCGCGATCCGGCGCAGGCCCGTGAACTCGGGCTCCTCGACGTTGAGGAGCGGCAGGCCGTGGACGGTGCGGATGTGCACCCGCGGCGCCGACACCTCTGCGAGCCGCGGCGCGACGAGGAGCTGGGCGCCGCTGCCCTCGAGGTCCCACGAGAGCCGGCGCAGGTCTTCCTGCGCGACGTCCGACCACGCGGTGAGGACGACCGTGTCGCCGCGGACGTCGCGCAGGGCGTGGTGCGCGTCGGACGGCGTCCCGAGCACGGGGACGCCCTCGATCGTCGAGCCCAGGCTGCGGGTGACGCACGCTGCGACGACCTCGAGCCCGGCGTCGCGGTCCCGCCGCGTCGTCCGGACGAGCTCGGCGACGGACCGCTCGGAGCCGATCGCGACGATCCGCTGGACGCACCGACCCCGGCGCCGCATCCGGTGGAGCAGGTGCCTGGCGAGGCCGTGCACGCAGAGCACCCCGACCGTCGCGAGCGGCACGCCGGCGACGACGAGCCCGCGGACGGCGTCCGTGCCGGTCGCGTAGGCAGCCAGGCTCGACGCGGCGAGCAGCGAGACGCACGCCGTCCACACGCGGCGGAGCTCGTCCGAGCCGTGGCCGAGGAAGCGGTGCTCGTAGGCGCGGCTCAGGACGACCGCCGTCACGACCGCGGCGGCCGCGGCGACGACGAGTGCGTCGGCCGGGCGGGACGGGCCGACGGTGGCGGCCAGCCTCATCGCGAGCAGCGCCGCGAGACAGTCGCAGAGCACGAGCAGCCGGGTGTACCGATGCCGCCAGCGCGGCAGAACCGGCCGGCCGTCGTTGGGCAGAGCGCGGTCGAGGTGCCGGGCACCCTGGGCGGGCAACCGGAACCGGCCGACGGCCGCGTCCGCCTCGGCGTCGGTGGCGTCGAGGGCCGCGAGAGTCGCGGCGAGGGCGCCGGGCGGAACCGCGTCCACCGGCTCACCCGGCCCGCTGCCCACCGCGTCGAGCTCCTGCGACCCCTCGCGCACCGTCCGCCTCACCGCTCGTCTCGCGTCCGCGGCGGTTCGGCGACCGCCTCCGGTCCGGCTCACGACTCGGCCGGCGGCCGGGTCGCGAGCGTCCCCCACCCGGAGTGCTTCGGCGGTCGTACCCACCGGGGAGAGTGCCGACGGGCCGTGGTCACCCGGACGGGTGACGAGGCGGAACGTCGAAGGCCCCGGGCGTGCGCCCGGGGCCTTCGGTGGTGAGCAGTGCTCTGGAGCGGTGGACCGGCATGCCGGTCGAGCCGCTCAGAACCCGCCGGTGAGCTTCTCGCGCAGCGCGGCGAGCGCCTCGTCGGAGGCCAGCGTGCCCTCGGCCTCCGGCGTCGCCGACGAGTACGACGACGGCGCCTCGCCGGCCTCGGTACGCGCCTCGGCCTCGGCCTTGCTGGGCGTCGTCGATCTGCTTGCGGTGGGCCTCCCAGCGGGCGTGGGCCTCGGCGTACTGCCGCTCCCACTCCTCGCGCTGCTTCTCGTAGCCCGGCAGCCAGTCGTTCGTCTCCGGGTCGAAGCCCTCGGGGTACTTGTAGTTGCCCTGCTCGTCGTACTCCGCGGCCATGCCGTAGAGCGACGGGTCGAACTCCTCCGGACCGCCGCGGCGTCGCCCTCGTTCGCCTGCTTGAGCGACAGCGAGATCCGGCGCCGCTCGAGGTCGATGTCGATGACCTTGACGAAGATCGCGTCGCCGACCTGGACGACCTGCTCGGGGATCTCGACGTGGCGCTCGGCCAGCTCGGAGATGTGCACCAGGCCCTCGATGCCCTCGTCGACCCGGACGAACGCGCCGAACGGCACGAGCTTGGTGACCTTGCCCGGGACGACCTGGCCGATCGCGTGGGTCCGGGCGAACTGCTGCCACGGGTCCTCCTGCGTCGCCTTCAGCGACAGCGAGACCCGCTCGCGGTCCATGTCGACGTCGAGGACCTCGACGGTGACCTCCTGGCCGACCTCGACGACCTCGCCCGGGTGGTCGATGTGCTTCCAGGACAGCTCCGAGACGTGGACCAGACCGTCGACGCCGCCGAGGTCGACGAACGCGCCGAAGTTGACGATCGAGCGAGACGACGCCGGAGCGGACCTGGCCCTTCTGCAGGGTCTGCAGGAACGTCTGGCGCACCTCGGACTGCGTCTGCTCCAGCCACGCCCGGCGGGACAGGACGACGTTGTTGCGGTTCTTGTCGAGCTCGATGATCTTGGCCTCGATCTGCTTGCCGACGTAGGGCTGCAGGTCGCGGACGCGGCGCATCTCGACCAGCGACGCCGGCAGGAAGCCGCGCAGCCCGATGTCGAGGATGAGACCACCCTTGACGACCTCGATCACCGTGCCGGTGACGATGCCGTCCTCCTCCTTGATCTTCTCGATCGTGCCCCAGGCGCGCTCGTACTGGGCGCGCTTCTTGGACAGGATGAGCCGGCCTTCCTTGTCCTCCTTCTGGAGGACGAGGGCCTCGATCTCGTCGCCGACGCTGACGACCTCGCCGGGGTCGACGTCGTGCTTGATCGACAGCTCGCGGGAGGGGATGACGCCCTCGGTCTTGTAGCCGATGTCGAGCAGGACCTCGTCGCGGTCGACCTTGACGATCGTGCCGGAGACGATGTCGCCGTCGTTGAAGTACTTGATGGTCTCGTCGATCGCGGCGAGGAAGTCCTCGGCGCTGCCGATGTCGTTGACGGCGACCTGCGGGGCGGTCGGCTGCTCGGTGGTGCTCGTGGTCATGAAGGGGGGACTCCGATGCGGACAGGGGGTCGATGGGGACTGGACGAAGACGTACGGTCGTGTGCTCGGGTCCACGCCGCGTGCGGTCCAGGCGGCCCCGCGTCGGTGGTGGCCTGCTCCCCGGCGGCCGGGGTCACCCGAACCAGGACATCAGGCAGGTCGGCCAGTCGGATCAAGGCAAACACAAGTCCGCGCACCCAGCGTGCGCCGTCGTTACCCTACCCGCTCGTAGCAGGACGGGTCAAAGTGCCGCGGGGCGTGCGGGAGGCCGAAAACCGCAGGTCGCGAGGGCGAAACGACGGCGCCGGGATCAGCGGCTCCACGAGTGACCGGCCACGCGACCCGGGCTGCGGTCCAGTTCCGAGCGGGCCCAGGATGGCCCCGTGGACGACATCCGATCCCCGGGCCCGGCCGTCGCGGGCTACCGGCCGGCCGGAGCCGCGGAGACGGTCCGGGCGAACCGGGGCTGGTGGGACGGCGCGAGCCGGGAGTACCTCGACGAGCACGGCGACTTCCTCGGCGACGACGACTTCGTCTGGTGCCCCGAGGGGCTGCGCGAGGTCGACGCGCACCTGCTCGGCGACCCCGCCGACCTCGCGGGGCGGCGGGTCCTCGAGGTCGGGTGCGGCGCCGCGCAGTGCGCACGCTGGGTCGCCGCCCACGGCGCCGACGTCGCGGCGCTCGACCTGTCGACCGGGATGCTCGCCGAGGCGCGCCGGCTCGGGGCCGGGATGGCCCCGGCGGCGGGGCCGGACGCCGCGAGACGTCGCCGGCCGGCCGGGCTCGTCCAGGCCGACGCTCGGGCGCTGCCGTTCGCCGGACGGCGCGTTCGACCTCGCGTTCAGCGCGTACGGCGCGGTGCCCTTCGTCGCGGACCCGGAGCGGGTCATGGCCGAGGTCGCCCGGGTGCTGCGCCCGGGCGGCCGGTGGGTGTTCTCGGTGACCCACCCGGTGCGGTGGGCCTTCCCGGACGACCCCGGCGAGCCGGGCCTCACCGCGACGCGCTCCTACTTCGACCGGACGCCCTACGTCGAGGCGACCGACGCCGGCGACGGTCGTCTACGCCGAGCACCATCGCACGCTCGGCGACCGGGTCCGGGACGTCGTCGCGCGCGGGTCTCGTGCTCGACGCGACCTCGTCGAGCCGGAGTGGCCCGCGGGTCACGACCAGGTCTGGGGCGGCTGGAGCCCGCTGCGCGGCCGGCTGCTGCCGGGCACCGCGATCTCGTGACCCACAAGCCCTGACGGCGCCGGCCACCCGGGCCTGTGCGGTCAGTGCCCCGCCTCGTGCCACGACCGGCCGACCCCGACCGAGACCTCGAGCGGCACAGACAGCGCGGCGGCCGAGCCCATCGCCGTCCGGACCAGGCGCCTCGACCGCGCTCGCGCTCCCCCGGGGCGACCTCGAGGACGAGCTCGTCGTGCACCTGGAGGAGCAGCCTGCTGCGCAAGCCCGGCCTCCCGGAGCGCGGCGTCGACGCGGAGCATCGCGACCTTGATGATGTCCGCGGCCGAGCCCTGGATCGGCGCGTTGAGCGCCATCCGCTCGGCCATCTCGCGGCGCTGCCGGTTGTCGCTGGTCAGGTCGGGCAGGTACCGACGCCGCCCGAGGATCGTCTCGGTGTACCCGGTGCGCCGGGCCTGCGCGACGACGCCCTGCAGGTAGTCACGGACGCCGCCGAACCGGTCGAAGTACTCCTCCATGAGGGCTGCGCGCCTCCTCGGCCGGCTCGATCGCCGAGCTGCCGGGACAGCCCGAATGCCGACAGCCCGTACGCCAGGCCGTACGACATCGCCTTGATCTTCGACTGCGCATCGCCGGGGTGACCTCGGCCGGCGGCACCGCCGAAGACCCGCGAGCCGACGAAGCGGTGCAGGTCCTCCCCGGACCGGAAGGCCTCGATCAGGCCCTCGTCGCCGGACAGGTGCGCCATGATCCGCATCTCGATCTGCGAGTAGTCGGCGGTGAGCAGGCACTCGTAGCCCGGGCCCGACGACGAACGTCTCGCGGATCCGGCGGCCCTCGTCGGTGCGGATCGGGATGTTCTGCAGGTTCGGGTCGGTGCTCGACAGCCGGCCGGTCGCGGCGATCGTCTGCTGGTACGTGGTGTGGATCCGGCCGTCGTCCGCGACCGACTTGATGCAGCCCCTCGACGGTCTGCCGCAGCCTGGAGGCGTCGCGGTGACGCAGCAGGTGCAGCAGGAACGGGTGCTCGGTCTTGCTCGTAGAGCTCGGCGAGCGCCTCGGCGTCCGTGGTGTAGCCGGTCTTGGTCCGCTTGGTCTTCGGCATCCCGAGCTGGTCGAACAGGACCACCTGCAGCTGCTTCGGCGAGCCGAGGTTGATCTCGGTGCCGATCACGGCGAACGCCTCCTTGGCGGCCGCGGCGACCGCCGCGGCGAAGTACGCCTCCAGGTCGGACAGCGCCTGGACGTCGACCGCGATCCCGGCCCGCTCCATCCGTGCGAGCACGTCGACCAGCGGCAGCTCGACGCTCCGCGAGCAGGCCGAGCGCCACCGCGGTCGAGCAGCTCCTCGCCGAGCACTCCGGACGAGCTCGAGCACGGCGCGGGCGCGGACCATCGCGGCCTCCGCCTCGTCCGGGCCGCCCTCGGCGTCGCCCACGTCGAGGGTGAGCTGGCGTCGGCGTCCGCGCGACGTCGACCTCGGCGCGCAGCTCGCGGCCCAGGTGCCGCAGGACGAGGTCGGCCAGGTCGAAGCTGCGCTGGTCGGGCCGGCACAGGTAGGCCGCCAGCGCGGTGTCGCTGACGACGCCGGCGAGGGTCAGCCCCCGGGCGTCGAGCGCGAGCATCGGGCCCTTCGCGTCGTGCAGCACCTTCGGCGCCGCTCGGGTCGGCCAGCCACGCCGCGAGCGCCGCCGTGCGCCTCGGGCGTCGGCAGCTCGATCGAGGTCGACGTAGCCGGCGGCGCCGTCCGACCGCGGCGAGCGCGACCCCGCGGGCGTCGCCGCGGCCCCGCGCCCAGGTGCCCGACCGACGTGCGACGCCGACCGTGCCGCTGGGCGTGCGCGGCTCGAGCCAGCTCCGCGACCGCCGGCGCCGTCGAGCTGCGTCGGTGTCGACGTCGAAGCCGCCCTCGGCCTCCGGCTCGGGGGCCGACAGCGTCGCGAACAGCCGCTCGCGCAGCACCCGGAACTCCAGGCCGTCGAAGACCTGGTGCACCTCCTCGCGGTCCCAGGACGCGCAGCGACGAGGTCGTCGACGCCGAGCGGCAGGTCGAGATCGTCGACGAGCCGGTTGAGCCGCCGGTTGCGCAGCACGCCGTCGAGGTGCGTCGCGCAGGCTCTCGCCCGCCTTGCCCTTGATCTCCGGGGCGTGCGCGACGATGCCGTCGAGGTCGCCGTACGACGTGATCCACTTCGCCGCGGTCTTGTGGCCGACGCCCGGGACGCCCGGCAGGTTGTCGCTGCTCTCGCCGACGAGCGCGGCCAGGTCGCGGGTACCGGTCGGGCGGGACGCCGTAGCGCTCCTGCGACGACCGCCGGGGTCATCCGGATCAGCTCGCTGACCCCGCGGAGCGGGTAGAGCACCGTGACGTGGTCGTCGACGAGCTGGAGGGCGTCCCGGTCGCCGGTGCTGATCAGCACCTCGTAGCCCGGCGCGCCGGGCCTGCCGGGTGAGGGTCGCGATGACGTCGTCGGCCTCGTAGCCCTCCTTCTCCAGGACGGGGACCCGCAGCGCCGCGAGCACCTCCTTGATCAGCGCGACCTGGCCGGAGAACTCCGGCGGGCGACGCGCTGCGGTTGGCCTTGTACTCGGCGTACACCTCGCTGCGGAAGGTCTGCCGGGAGACGTCGAACGCGACGGCGACGTGGTCGGGCTGCTCGTCGCGCAGCACGTTGATGAGCATCGAGGTGAAGCCGTAGACGGCGTTGGTGACCTGCCCGGTCGAGGTGGAGAAGTTCTCCACCGGCAGGGCGAAGAACGCGCGGTAGGCCAGCGAGTGCCCGTCGACCAGGAGCAGGCGGTGGCGCTCGGGTGCGCCGGACTGCGGGCTCACGGCGCCAGCCTATTGCGCGGCACCGACAACTCCGGCCGCCGACGCGCGCCGTCCGGAGCGGGCGTCGGGAGTCCTCAGGCAGGCCGCGTCGAGCGGCCCTCGACGAGCGCGACGCGGCGGCGCACCACCTCCGGCAGCTCGAGCGCCTCGGCGAGGTCCGCCGTCACGACGGCGCATCTCGAGCGTGTCGTGCGGGTGCCGCGTCCGAGCTGCGACCCGGCCGCGCATCGCGTCCAGGTCGAGCTCGACCGGGTCGTCGGGCCGGCCGCGACGGCGTCGACCTCGGCGCGGTCCGGCGAGGTCTCGTGCCGGACCGCCGCCGGTCGCCTGCTCGGCGCGTGGCCGTCGCCACGCCCGGGACGACGTCCGGCGAGGCCTGGGCCCGCAGCGACCGGCGGCGGGAGAGCAGATCCTCCAGCCCGCCACGGCGCGCCTCCCCCGCGAGCTTGCGCCGCAGCGACGGCGGTCGCCGCGACGCGGCGGACGACGAGCGGGCGAGAACCCGAGCCGGGCCAGGAACCGGTGGGTGTCGCGGGCGGACGGCGGCGCGCTGGTCACCACCTGCTCGGCACCCGCGCGCTCGGCGACCGCACGGCGACCCCGGAGAGCAGCGCCCTGGCAACGCCGCGCCGGCGCAGCGGCCGGCGACGACGTAGAGGTGCTCGATCTGCACGGCACGGTCCGTCGACGACGCGCAGACCGGCGCGACCCGCACCAGCGGCGTACCCCGCCGGCGGTCCATCGCAGCGGGCGATGAGCACGTGGACGTCGTCCCCCTCGAGCAGCACTCGCCGCAGCCGCGGCCGCATCTGCTCGGGCGCACGGCCGGCGACCGCGCGCGTCGCGCCGTACAGCTCCTCGCGGGCCTGCGCCCACAGCAGCAGGAGGTCGTCGAGGTCGTCGACGCCTGCCCGCCGAACGTCGACCGGCGCGACGTGTCACGCAGGCCTCCTCGACGTCGCGACGACCCGCTGCGACGGGGCCGTCCGCAGACCGGCCGGCCGGCTCCCCGAGCGCCAGATCTCGTACCCGGTGCCCTGCGGCCGCCCGACTGCGCGCACGTGGCACGGTGCCGGAACGCGCTGACCGCTGACGCTCGCGTCGAACGCGCGCGCGTTCGTGCCCGCGGCCATCAGCCGCCCAGGTAGGCGCGGACCACCTCGTCGTCCTTCGCCAGCTCCGCGGCCGGGCCCTCGAGCTTGAGCGGCGCCGGACTCCAGCACGTAGGCGTAGTCGGCGACGCCGCAGCGCCGCCAGGGCGTTCTGCTCGACGAGGAGGATCGTCGTGCCCTGGTCGCGGATCGTCTGCGATCGTGTCGAAGATCAGGTCCACCAGCACCGGGGCCAGCCCCATCGACGGCTCGTCGAGCAGCAGCAGCTTCGGGCTGCCCATCAGCGCCCGCGCCGACGGCGAGCATCTGCTGCTCGCCGCCGGACATCGTGCCCGGCCTTCTGGCTGATCCGCTCCCGCAGCCGCGGGAAGAGCTCGAGGACGCGCTCCTGGTCCGCGGCGATCGCCGTCCTTGTCGTTGCGCAGGAACGCCCCGAGGTCGAGGTTCTCCTCGACGGTCATCCGCGGGAAGATCCGCCGGCCCTCCGGGCGAGTGGCAGATGCCCGGCCGCGACGATCTCGTGGCCCGGACATCGGCTGAGTCGCTCGTGCCCTCGAAGGTCGAGCGTCCCCGTGCTGCGGCCGGATCAGCCCGGAGATCGTCCGCAGCGTCGTCGACTTGCCGGCGCCGTTGGAGCCGATCAGGGTGACGATCTCGCCCTGCGTGACCTGCAGCGCAGATGCCCTTCACCGCGGCGATGTTGCCGTAGTAGACGTGCAGGTCCTCGACCGCGAGCAGGTTCTGCCCGGCCGCGCGACCGGTGGGCGCCGACGCCGGTGTTCACGCGTCATCGAGTCGCTCCCGTAGCCCTCGGTCCCGGTCTTGCCGAGGTAGGCCTCGATCGACCCGCTGGTTGGTCTTGATCTCGTCCGGGCTGCCCTCGGCGATCTTCTCGCCGCGGTCGAGCACGGTGACCCGCTCGCTGACCCGCATGACGACGCTCATGTCGTGCTCGATGAGCAGGATCGACACGCCGCGCTCGTCGCGGACCCGGTGGACGAAGTCGACGAACCGCGCCGACTCCTGCGGGTTCATGCCGGCCGTCGGCTCGTCGAGCAGCAGCACCTGCGGCCGCAGGGCCAGCGCCCGGGCGACCTCGAGCCGGCGCTGGTCGCCGTAGGACAGGTTGCGGGCGTACTCGTCGGCGGCCTTGCCGATGCCGACGAAGTCGAGCAGCTCGCGGGCCTGCTCCCGGCGCCTCCCGCTCCTCGCGGCGCTGCCGCGGGCGTGTGCAGGACGGTGCCGAACGAGCCCCGACTTCATGTGCGAGTGCATCGCGACCATGACGTTCTCCGTCGGCCGTCATCAGGCCGAACAGCCGGATGTTCTGGAACGTCCGGGCCAGGCCCAGCGCGCGATCGTGTGCGGCGCCATGCCCGGTGACGTCCGTCGTCGCCGAGACGCACCCGCCCGGACGGTCGGCTTGTAGAGCCCGGTGAGCACGTTGAAGAACGTCGTCTTCCCGGCGCCGTTCGGGCCGATCAGGCTGACGATCGCCGCCGTCGGGGATGGTGAAGCTCGACGTTGTCGACGGCGATCAGGCCGCCGAACCGGATCGTGATCGTGCTCGGCCCGCAGGCGCCGGTCGCCGACGCGCGGCCGGACTGCGGCTGTGCGGTGCATCACTTCGCGCTCCCCCTCGAGGTCGGCTCCGACGGACCTCGACCTCGCCGCGCTCCTGCTCCTGGAGCACCTGGCGGGTCCGGGTCTCCGGGAACAGGCCCTCGCGCCGGAACAGCATCATCAGGACGAGGATGCAGCCGAAGATCAGGAAGTTGTAGGACGGGAAGTTGATGTCGGTCCCGAACGAGCTGTTGATCGTCTGCCGAACTGCGGCAGGCCGGTGGAGTTGATCCAGGCCAGCGACAGCGCACCGATCATGACGCCCCAGACGTTGCCCATGCCGCCGAGGACGACCATCGCCAGCAGGATGATCGAGATCGAGAAGTCGAACCGGTCCGGCGAACACGCCGTTGACGTGGATGGCGAAGACCGACACCGCCGAGGCCACCGATGAACGCGCCCACGGCGTAGGCGGCGAGCTTCGTGCGCATCAGCGGGACGCCCATCATGCTCGCGGCGAGCTCGTCCTCGCGGATCGCCAGCCAGGCCCGGCCGAGCCGGCCCTCGCGGATCCGCAGCGAGACGAAGAGCGCGAACGCGACGAGCAGCGCGAAGACGAGGAACTTGCAGGTCCTGGTCGAACGGGCCCGAGCGGCTCCGGCACGCCCGAGGTAGCGCAACGGCCCGGTGGGATCGGGTCGAGCGGGGTGATGCCCTTGGTCCCGTTGGACAGGTTGAACCCGTTGATGTCCTCACCGTTGCGGAAGATCTGCGGGATGATCTCGCCGAAGCCCGAGCGTGACCAGCGCCAGGTAGTCGCTCTTGAGCCGCAGCGTCGGCGCACCGATGATGATGCCCCAGAGCGCGCAGAACAGCCCGGCGATCGACAGCACGAGCCAGAAGTTGAGGTGGATGCCCGGCTGCCGTCCGGCGGCGCGGCGCTGACAGGAAGTGTGATGTTGCCACCTGGTCGAAGAACGGCGACATGAACCAGCCGGCGACGTAGCCGCCGATCGCCCAGAACGCGACGAAGCCGAGGTCGAGCAGGCCGGCGTAGCCGACGACGATGTTCAGCCCGACCGCGCAGATGACCCAGACGCACGCGCCTCGTTGACCGCGATGAGCGGCAGCCACTGGCGGACGAAGGTCCTGGACCTGCGCCGGGCAGGCTTCGAGGACGAACTTGTAGAACAGCCGCAGAGGACGACGGCGGCGATGAGCAAGCCGATGGCCCAGCGCGCGGTTCGTGCGAGTGCGCCGTCGCGGCCGGCGCGGCGGTACGCCGGGCGGCGTCGATCGGTGGTGGTCGCCATGTCGCACACCTTCTCCATCGTCGGCTTGCCGAGGATGCCCTCGGGCTTGAAGACCATGAGCAGGATGAGGATCGTGAACACGACCGTCTGGGACCACTTCTGGCCGAAGCCGAGGGCAGCGCCGTCGTTGAGGCCCTGGATGACGCCGATGAGGAAGCCGCCGAGGACGGCCCCGTCGAGGTTGCCGATGCCACCGAGGACCGCGGCGGTGAACGCGATCAGGCCGAGCTGGAAGCCGGCGTCGTAGCGGGTCGTGCCCGACGGTCTCGCAGGTACAGCAGGCCGGCCGCGCCGGCCATCGCGCCGCCGAGGGCGAAGGTGAAGGCGATCGTGCGGTCGACGTTGATGCCCATCAGCCGGGCGGCGTCCTGGTCCTGTGCGGTGGCCCGCATCGCCTTGCCCTGCCGGGTCCGCTGGACGATGTAGGTCAGCAGCAGCAGCAGCGGGATGGTGACGGCGATCACGACGATCGTCGACCACGTGGATCGTGACGCCCAGCCGACCGTGAAGCCCGCCGTGCCGAGGATGACGTGTCGGCCAGTTGCTGCTGGCGCCGAGCCGTTCCGGTCCAGGCCCGACCCACTGGAGGATGAAGCTCAGGCCGACCGCGGTGATGAGCGGCGCCAGCTTGGGCGCCCGCCGCAGCCGCCGGTAGGCGACCCGTTCGGCCGCGACGTTGAGCGCCGGCGCCGAAGGCCATCGACGACGACGAGGGTCACGAGCATGCAGCGCCGCAGCCCGTCGCCGCACGGGTCGTCGGCGCCGAACCAGCGTGACCATGATGAAGCCGGACGAAGCACGCGTGGCGAGCATGAACAGGTCGCCGTGGGCGAAGTTGATCAGCTCGATGATGCCGTAGACCAGGGTGTACCCGAGCGCGATCAGCGCGTACAGCGCGCCGTTGCTGCAGCCCGACGAGCAGCGCCGTTGAAGAACTGCTGCGGGGCTGTCGACGAGGTGCTGGACCACGAACCAGACGCGAGCAGCCGACGAGCAGCAGGTACCCGAGCACCCGCTCGACGACTGCCTTGCGCGGCGACGGCCGGCCGGGCCTCGGCGGCCTCGATCGCGGTCTGGCTCATGGGCGACGCCCTTCGGACGTCGACGGGCAGGGATCGACGGCTGCCGAGGCTACCGTGCGACCCCGGCTGGCAGCCTCGCACCGCGGACTGTGCGCACGTGCGAGCGACCACGGGCACGGACTCGGGCGCCCGGTGAGCCGCCCGTCCCGGACCGGCCACCGTCAGGAGCGTCAGCTCACGGCCGGGCCTTGACGAAGGTCTCCTTGTTGCCCTTGATCGATCTCGACGGTGATGTCCATTGCCGTGGTGTCACCGGTCGCCGGGTCGATCTTGATCTCCTTGCCGATCGACCGGACTTGTCGGCCGGGATCGTGATGCCCGTCGCCGGAGAAGACCGCGTCGGTGACGCCCTTGCGGGTGCCGTCGGACTTCGCGATCGCGTCGAGGATGACCTGCACCGCGGCCACGCCGTAGAGCGCGTAGCTCGACGGCCGGGTCGCTGCCGTACTTCGCCTTGTAGGCGTCGAGCGAGCTTGGCCGCACCGGCGCCGCCCTGGCTCGAGCTGGTCGGTCGGTCGAGCCCGGCGAAGGTCAGGTACATGCCCTGCGCCTCGGGCGAGCTTGTTGAGCTCCGGGTAGCCGGTGAAGCCGTCCGGGCCCATCAGCTTGACGGCCTGGCGTTGTCACCGAGGACGGCGACCTTGTCCTTGACGAGCTGGCCACCGTTGTTGTCGTAGATGCCGCCGAGGTAGACGCAGTCGGGGTTCGTGGCCTTGATCTTCTGGAAGCAGCGCGGTGTAGTTCGGCTGCTTGGCGTCCCACGGCTCGTTGCCGAGGACCTCGATGCCCTGCGTCTTGGCCTCGTCCTCGAACGCCTGCGCGACACCCTGGCCGTAGGTCTGGTTGTCGTTGAGGACGTAGCACTTCTTGACGCCGAGCGTCCTTGGCCGCGAACTGCGCGGCCGCCGCGACCCTGGTAGTCGTCGGTGGTGACGACGCGGGCGTAGTTGCGCTTGCCCGTCGGGTAGTACTTCTCGCGGCTCGCCCGGGTCCCAGGTCTTGGTCAGGCCGGGGTTGGTGTTGGCGTGCGACACCATGAGCATCGGGCCGTCCGGGTCCTGGTTGAGGACCGGGACCTCGATCTTGGCGCAGCCGGAGTTGTAGGTGCCCATGACGGCGACCTCGTCGGTGTTGGCCACGTGCGTCCGTGCGCGTTCTTCGCGCACGTCGCGTCGTCCCACGCGCCCTTGGCGGCGGTCGAGTCGTCGTACTTCTTGAGCTCGATCGTGTAGTCGCCGACCTTGTTGCCGATCTGCTCGAGGTACAGCTTGATCGCGTTGTTCGTCGCGTCCGAGGCGTCCTTCGACGCCCCCTGCAGCGGCAGGTCGGTGGAGATGATCAGCGTCTTGCCGCCGCCGCCACCGCTCGCGCCGCCCGAGCTCGCAGCCGCCGCAGGCGGCCAGCGCCATCGCCGCCAGCGTCGACCGCAGCGGCCGACCTTGATCGGCTTCACCATGTCCTACCTCTTCCCGTCTGGTCCGGCGCCCGGACGGCGCCCGGCTCCGATGGTCGGGGAAACTACCACCGCGGACGGCGTCGTCGGTCGCGTCGAGAGCCCGGTTCGGTCACAGCGTCCACAACGATTCGAAAACGCCTGCTCAGGGCATCGAACCCAAATCGGTATACAAGCCCGTGTACAGATGGCACGGCAGGTTTCGTCGCGTGCTGCCGCGCGAGTCATGGCAGCGCGACGACGACACTGCTCACGGCCACGTTCCCGCCGGGTCGACCGCGCCGCCGGGCGGGCGGCCCGTCCGGACGCACCGGGCGGCCGGGACGTCAGCCGCTCGCCGCCGGCGCCGCGGACGGCGGCCGAGCCCTCCGCAGGGTCTCGCTCGAGGTGACGATCGCCGACGCGACCTCGCGCATGGTGAGCCGCTTGTCCATCGACGTCTTCTGGATCCAGCGGAACGCCTCGGGCTCGGTCATCCCGAACTTCGCCTGGAGCAGGCCCTTGGCCCGGTCGACGAGCTTGCGGGTCTCGAACCGCTCGCTGAGGTCGGCGACCTCGGCCTCGAGCGCCGCGATCTCCTGGTGCCGGCTCACCGCGATCTCGAGGGCGGGCAGCAGGTCCGCGGCGGTGAACGGCTTGACGACGTAGGCCATCGCGCCGGCGTCGCGGGCCCGCTCGACGAGCTCGCGCTGGCAGAACGCCGTGAGCAGGACGACCGGGGCGATCCGCGCCCCGGCGATCCGCTCGGCGGCGGAGATGCCGTCGAGGACGGGCATCTTGACGTCCATGACGACGAGGTCGGGCCGGAGCTCCTCGGCGAGCCGGACGGCCTGCTCGCCGTCGCCGGCCTCGCCGACGACGTCGTAGCCCGGCCTCGCGGAGCATCTCGACGATGTCGAGGCGGATCAGGGCCTCGTCCTCGGCGACGACGACGCGGCGCGCGGGCCGCGGTCGGGTTCTCAGCGCCGGTCACGACGTCCAGCCTAGGGCCTCCGGGCCCCGGCCACGGTCGTCCGTGGCGCACGGGACACCGCGCGAGGGCGGCGGCGGACCGGCCGCCCTCGGCTACAGTCGGTCCCGGGCCGGGTTGGTGGAACGGCAGACACAGCGCACTCAAAATGCGCCGCCGAGAGGCATGCGGGTTCGAGTCCCGCACCCGGCACCGACCGCACCCGACGTGCCAGCGTGCTCCTGGTCGACCGGGGTCGCCGAGCCGCGTGGATCCGTGCATCGCGTTGAGCGAGCCGGGGACCCCGGGCGGCGAGCCGGCGACGATGACGACCTGGTCGCCGACCTTCGCACCGGCCGCTGGAGAGCAGGGCCTCGTCGACCTGCTCGACCATGTCGTCGGTGTGCGCGACCTGCGTCGACCAGGAACGTCTCGACGCCCCAGGTCAGGGCGAGCTGGGAGCGCACCGCCGGCGTCCGGGGTGAAGGCGAGCATCGGGATGCGGCGAGCGCAGCCGGGACATCCGGCGCGCGGAGTCACCGCTCTCGGTGAAGGCGCACGAGGTACTTCGACGTCGAGCAGGTCGCCGACCTCGGCCGCGGCGTAGGTGATCGCGCCGCCCTGCGTGCGCGGCCGGGTGCCGAGCGGCGCGATCCGCTCCAGGCCGTGGTCCTCGGTCGTCTCGATGATCCGGGCCATCGTCCGGACCGCCTCGAGCGGGTACTTGCCGACGCTGGTCTCGCCGGAGAGCATGACCGCGTCGGCGCCGTCGAGCACGGCGTTGGCGCAGTCGGAGGCCTCGGCGCGGGTCGGCCGGGGCAGCGTGATCATCGACTCGAGCACCTGGGTCGCGACGATGACCGGCTTGGCGGCCCGCCGGGCCAGCTCGACGGCGCGCTTCTGCACGATCGGCACCTCCTCGAGCGGCAGCTCGACGCCCGAGGTCGCCGCGGGCGACCATGATGCCGTCGAAGGCGTCGATGATCTCCTCGAGGTTCTCCACCGCCTGCGGCTTCTCGATCTTGGCGATGACCGGGACGCCGGCGGCCCTCCTCGTCCATGATCTCGTGCACGCGCTCGATGTCCTCGGCGCTGCGCACGAACGACAGCGCGATCATGTCGGCGCCGAGGCGCAGGCGCCCAGCGCAGGTCCTGCCTCGTCCTTCTCGGACAGCGCCGGCACGCTGACCGCGACGCCCGGGCAGGTTGATGCCCTTGTTGTTCGAGACCGGCGCCGCCGACCTCGACCCGGGTCACGACCCGCGGCCCGTCGACCTCGATGACCCGACAGGGCGACCTTGCCGTCGTCGATGAGGATCGATGTCGCCGGGCGTGACGTCGCCGGGCAGGCCCTTGTAGGTCGTGGAGACGATCTCCTTCGTCGCCGGGGACGTCCTCGGTGGTGATCGTGAAGATGTCGCCCGTCGGCGAGGTCGACCGGACCGTCGGCGAAGCTGCCCGAGCCGGATCTTCGGGCCCTGCAGGTCGACCAGGATGCCGACGGCGCGGCCGGTCTCGTCGCTCGGCGGCCGCGCACCTCGTCGTAGCGCGCCTCGTGCTCGTCGTAGGCGCCGTGGCTGAGGTTGAGCCGGGCGACGTCCATCCCGGCGCTCGACGAGCTCGCGCACCCGACCGGTCGACGGCGGGCCCGAGGGTGCAGACGATCTTGGCGCGGCGCATCGTGGCGTACCTCGCAGGTCGTGGTGGACGCGCCCGGCGGCGGCGCCGGACGTGCTGCGTCACCAGCCTGCCGCGCGCCTGCGGCGGGTCCCCGGGGACGCGGTCAGACGGCGAGCGGTCGCGCCGTCGGCGGGATCGGCGCCGGCAGCACGCGTACTCGCCCGTGAGCTACCGGTCGACCGCGGCCGCGCAGGATCGGCCCTCGGCGATCGCCCAGACGATGAGCGACTGGCCGCGGCCGGCGTCGCCGGCGACGAAGACGCCGGGGACGGACGACATGTAGTCGTCGTCGCGGGCGATGTTGCCCCGGGCGTCGAGCTCGACGCCGAGCTGCTCGAGCGAGCGGCCCGCGCTCCGGGCCGATGAAGCCCATCGCGAGCAGCACGAGCTGCGCCGGGATCTCGCGCTCCGTCCCGGCGACCGGGGTGAACCGGCCGTCGACGAGCTCGACCTCGACCAGCGCGCAGGCCGCGCGCACCCGCCCTGCGTCGTCCCCGAGGAACTCGCTGGGTGCTCACGGCGTAGACCCGCTCGCCGCCCTCCTCGTGGGCGCTGGAGACCCGGTACGATCATCGGGTACGTCGGCCACGGCTGGGCGTCCGGCCGCTGCTCCGGCGGCCGCGGCATGATCTCGAGCTGGGTCACGCGAGCGGGCGCCCTGCCGGTGCGCCGTGCCGAGGCAGTCGGCGCCGGTGTCGCCGCCGCCGATGATGACGACGTCCTTGCCCTCGGCGGTGACCTGGCCCTCGACGCGTCTCGCCGAGCGCGACCCGGTTCGCCGGCGGCAGGTACTCCATCGCCTGCATGCACGCCGTCGAGCTCGCGGCCCGGGACGGGCAGGTCGCGCCAGGCGGTCGCGCCGATCGGCGAGGACGACGGCGTCGTAGCGCTCGCGCAGCTGCCGCGCCGGTGACGTCGCCGCCGACGTCGACCCCGGGCCGGAACCGGGTGCCCTCGGCCTCCATCTGGCGCCAGGCGCCGGTCGAGGTGGCGCTTCTCCATCTTGAACTCGGGGATGCCGTAGCGCAGCAGCCCGCCGATCCGGTCGGCGCGCTCGTAGACGGCGACGGTGTGCCCGGCCCGGGTCAGCTGCTGGGCGGCGGCGAGCCCGGCCGGGCCCGAGCCGACGACGGCGACCGTCTTGCCGGTCAGCCGCTCCGGCGGCTTGCGGCTCGACCCAGCCGCTCTCGAAGGCCTCGTCGATGATCGAGACCTCGATCTGCTTGATGGTCACCGCCGGCTGGTTGATGCCCAGCACGCACGCGGTCTCGCACGGCGCCGGGCACAGCCGGCCGGTGAACTCGGGGAAGTTGTTCGTCGCGTGCAGCCGCTCGATCGCCTCGCGCCAGTCCCCGCGCCAGGCGAGGTCGTTCCACTCCGGGATCAGGTTGCCCAGCGGGCAGCCGTGGTGGCAGAACGGGATGCCGCAGTCCATGCAGCGGCCGGCCTGGCGGCGCAGCACGGTCGCGGTCGGTGGTCCTCGTAGACCTCTCTCCAGTCCTGCAGCCGGACCGGGCACCGGACGGCGCGGCGGCAGCTCGCGCTCCCGGACCTTGAGAAAGCCCTTCGGGTCAGCCACCGGTCACCTCCATGATCCGGGTCCAGACGACGTCGCCGTCGAGGTCGAGCCCCTCGGCCTCGGCGCCTGCCTGCGGACGGCGACGCACGCGCGCGTAGTCGCGCGGCATGACCTTGGTGAACCGGGCCAGCGGCGGCGTCCCAGTCCTGCAGCAGCCGCCAGGCGACGGCCGACTCGGTCTCCTCGCGGTGCCGCTGACGACCAGTGGCAGGCAGCATCGCGCGGTCCTCTGCGTCGAGCGGCTCGGAGGTCGACGAGCTCGGCGTTGACCCGGCTCGGCCGCAGGTCGAGCACGTAGGCGACGCCCGCCGGACATGCCGGCGCGCGAAGTTGCGCCCGGTCCGGCCGAGGACGACGACGGTGCCGCCGGTCATGTACTCGCAGCCGTGGTCGCCGACGCCCTCGACGACCGCGGTCGCGCCGGAGTTGCGGACGCAGAACCGCTCGCCGACCTGGCCGCGCAGGAAGATCTCGCCCGCGCGTCGCGCCGTAGCCGATGACGTTGCCGGCGATGATGTTCTGCTCGGCCGCGAACGCCGCCGACGCGGTCCGGCCGGACGACGATCCGGCCGCCGGACAGGCCCTTGCCGACGTAGTCGTTGGCGTCGCCGAACAGCCGCAGGGTGATGCCCCGCGGGCAGGAACGCGCCGAAGGACTGCCCGGCGGAGCCGGTGAGCGTGACGTCGATCGTGTCGTCGGGCAGCCCGTCCTCGCCCCAGCGCTTCGGTGACCTCGTGGCCGAGCATCGTGCCGACCGTCCGGTTGACGTTGCGGACCGGCAGGCTGATCCGCACCGGCTCGCGCGCGCTCGAGGGCGTCCTCGGCGCAGCTCGATGAGCGGCGTGGTCGAGCGCCTTCTCCAGGCCGTGGTCCTGCGACGCGTGGTGCGCCGCAGCGGGGTGCCGTCCGGCACGTCGGGCATCGGCGAGGATCGGCGCCAGGTCGAGGCCGCGCGGCCTTCCAGTGCTCGACCGCGCTCGCCGGTGTCGAGCAGCTCGACGTGCCCGATCGCCTCCTCGAGGCTGCGGAAGCCGAGCGCGGCGAGGTACTCGCGCACCTCCTGGGCGATGAACTCGAAGAAGGTGACGACGAACTCCGGCTTGCCGGAGAACCGCGCGCGCAGCTCGGGGTTCTGGGTCGCGACGCCGACCGGGCAGGTGTCGAGGTGGCAGACCCGCATCATGATGCAGCCGGAGACGACGAGCGGTGCGGTGGCGAAGCCGAACTCCTCGGCACCGAGCAGCGCGGCGATGACGACGTCGCGGCCGGTCTTCAGCTGGCCGTCGGTCTGCACGACGATCCGGTCGCGCAGCCCGTTGAGCACGCAGCGTCTGCTGGGTCTCGGCCAGGCCGAGCTCCCACGGCGCGCCGGCGTGCTTGAGCGAGGTCAGCGGGCTGGCGCCGGTGCCGCCGTCGTGGCCCGGAGATGAGGACGACGTCGGCGTGCGCCTTGCTCACGCCGGCCGCGACCGTGCCGACCCCGACCTCGGCGACGAGCTTGACGTGGATCCGCGCCGCCGGGTTGGCGTTCTTGAGGTCGTGGATGAGCTGCGCGAGGTCCTCGATCGAGTAGATGTCGTGGTGCGGCGGCGGCGAGATCAGCCCGACGCCGGGCGTCGAGTGCCGGGTCCGCGCGACCCACGGGTAGACCTTGTGGCCGGGCAGCTGGCCGCCCTCGCCGGGCTTGGCGCCCTGCGCCATCTTGATCTGGATGTCGTCGGCGTGGGTGAGGTACAGGCTCGTCACGCCGAACCGGCCGGACGCCACCTGCTTGATCGCGCTGCGCCGCTCCGGGTCGAGCAGCCGGTCGAGGTCCTCGCCGCCCTCACCGGTGTTCGACTTGGCGCCGAGCGGGTTCATCGCGATCGCGAGGGTCTCGTGCGCCTCCTGGGAGATCGAGCCGTAGGACATCGCCCCGGTGGAGAACCGCTTGACGATCGACGTCGATCGGCTCGACCTCGTCGATCGGGACCGGCGGCCGCACGCCCTCCGCGGAACCGGAACAGCCCGCGCAGCGTCATGAGCCGGGCCGGACTGCTCGTCGACGCGCCGGGTGTACTCGCGGAAGACGTCGAACCGCCGGGTCCGGGTCGCGTGCTGCAGCCGGAAGACCGTCTCCGGGTCGAACAGGTGCGGCTCGCCCTCGCGGCGCCACTGGTACTCGCCGCCGGTCTCCAGCCGGCGGTGCGGGTCGCGGATCGCCGTCGGCCGGGTAGGCCTTGGCGTGCCGGCGGGCGACCTCTGCGGCGATCACGTCGAGGCCGACGCCGCCGAGCTGCGACGTCGTGCCGGTGAAGTACCGGTCGACGAGCTCCGGGCCGAGGCCGATCGCCTCGAAGACCTGGGCGCCGCGGTAGGACGCGACCGTCGAGATGCCCATCTTGCACATGACCTTGAGCACGCCCTTGCCGAGCGCCTTGATGAGGTTGGCGACCGCCTTCTCCGGGGTGAGCCCGGTGATGTCGCCGCGCGCGCACGAGGTCCTCGACGGTCTCCATCGCGAGGTACGGGTTGACCGCGGCGGCGCCGTAGCCGATGAGCAGCGCGACGTGGTGCACCTCGCGCACGTCGCCCGCCTCGACGAGCGAGCCCGACCTGGGTGCGGGTCTTCTGCCGGATCAGGTGGTGGTGGACGGCGCTGGTGAGCAGCAGCGACGGGATCGGCGCGAGCTCGGCCGTCGAGTCACGGTCGGACAGGACGACGAACCGCGCGCCCGTCGTCGATCGCCTCGGACACCTCGGCGCAGATCTCGTCGAGCCGCTGCTGCGAGCGCCTCGCCCCCGCCGCTCGACCCGGTAGAGGCCCTTGATCGGTGGCCGTGCGCGTAGCCGGGCAGGTCGCCGTCCGCGTTGATGTGCACGATCTTGCGCCAGCTCGTCGTTGTCGATGACCGGGAACGGCAGGACGAGCTGGCGGCAGTGCGCCGGGCTCGCGGCGAGCAGGTTGCCCTCCGGGCCGATCGCCGTGCCCGAGCGAGGTGACGAGCTCCTCGCGGATGGCGTCCAGCGGCGGGTTCGTCACCTGGGCGAAGAGCTGGGTGAAGTAGTCGAAGAGCAGCCGCGGCCGGCTCGACAGCACGGCGATCGGGGTGTCGGTGCCCATCGAGCCGATCGGCTCGGCGCCGGTGCGGGCCATCGGCGCGAGGAGGACCCGCAGCTCCTCCTCGGTGTAGCCGAAGGTCTGCTGGCGGCGGGTGACCGAGGCATGGGTGTGCACGACGTGCTCGCGCTCGGGCAGGTCCGCCGAGGAAGATCCGGCCGGCGTGCAGCCACTCGTCGTACGGGTGCTGCCCGGCGAGCTCGGCCTTGATCTCCTCGTCGTCGACGATCCGGCCGTGGTCGGTGTCGACGAGGAACATCCGGCCCGGCTGCAGCCGGCCCTTGCGGACGACCGTCGCCGGGTCGATGTCGAGCACGCCGACCTCGCTGGCGAGGACGACGAGGCCGTCGTCGGTGACCCAGTACCGCGACGGGCGCAGGCCGTTGCGGTCGAGGACCGCACCGATGAGCGTGCCGTCGGTGAAGGTGACGCAGGCCGGGCCGTCCCACGGCTCCATGAACATGGAGTGGAACTCGTAGAAGGCGCGGCGGGCCGGGTCCATCTCGGCGTGGTTCTCCCACGCCTCGGGGATCATCATCAGGACCGCGTGCGGCAGCGAGCGACCGCCGAGGTGGAGCAGCTCGAGCACCTCGTCGAAGCTGCGCCGAGTCGCTGGCGCCCGGGGTGCAGATCGGGAACAGCCGCTCGAGGTCGCCGGGGATGACGTCGCTGGCCAGCTGGCTCTCCCGGGCCCGCATCCAGTTGCGGTTGCCCTTGACGGTGTTGATCTCGCCGTTGTGCGCGATGATCCGGAACGGGTGGGCCAGCGGCCAGGACGGGAAGGTGTTCGTCGAGAACCGGGAGTGGACGATGGCGAGCTCGGTGCGCGAACCGGCGGTCGGACAGGTCCGGGAAGAACGGCTCGAGCTGGCCGGTGGTGAGCATGCCCTTGTAGACGAGGGTGCGCGCCGACAGCGACGGGAAGTAGACGCCCGGCCTCGCTGCTCGGCGCGCTTGCGCAGGCAGAAGGCCATCCGCTCCAGGGCCATCCCGACGACCCGGCCACGCGCCGAGGCGACGAACAGCTGCTCGAACCGCGGCTGGCACGGCGCGCGCGGTCGCGCCGACGAGGCCGGCC
Organism: uncultured Actinomycetota bacterium; assembly: GCA_963750565.1. GTDB lineage: Bacteria > Actinomycetota > Actinomycetes > Actinomycetales > Kineosporiaceae > R-H-3. The sequence goes on from CAVVRA010000011.1 coordinate 341,754, forward strand.
GTCGATCGGGACGTCGCGCCAGCCGAGGACGGTCAGGCCCTCCTCGGCGGCGATCGCCTCGATCCGGGCGACGGCCGCGCTGCTCGGCGGCGTCGTCGTCGGGCAGGAACGCGATGCCGACGGCGTACGAGCCGCGCGGCGGCAGCTCGAAGCCCGGCGACCTCGCGGAGGAACGCGTCCGGGACCTGGGTGAGGATGCCGGCGCCGTCACCGGTGTCGGCCTCGGCGCCGACGGCACCGCGGTGCTCGAGGTTGCGCAGCGCCGTGAGCGCCTGCTCGACGATGTCGTGCCCGGGCTCGCCGCGCATCGTCGCGACGAAGGCGACGCCGCACGCGTCGTGCTCGTGCGGGCCGTCGTACAGCCCGGTCGGCGCGGGCTGGGCGGAGAACCGGCGGAAGGGCGACAGCATTCGGTCCACCTCGTCGTCGATCGGGCCGGACCGGTGGCGGCGCCACTCGCCCGGCTCAGGGTGTGTGATGCGGTGACCGACGGCTGGGTGCACTGGTGGTGTCGTCACCGTGCACGGCACACCGGATCGACCGGTCGTGACGCCGGACGGCGGGAGGGTTTCGTGGCCCGGGCCCGCAGATCGGCGGCACCGACCCGCGTGGGACATCCCTGGCCCTCGTGGAGTGGTGACACTGTAACCGGTGCCGGAACCTTCGCGTAACATGCGGCGGCGCGGTCGCACGCGGATCTGTCACGTCGCGATCAGCGATCGACCGGATGCTCTCCGGAGTCCTTCCCCGTCGGTGACTCCTCGGCCTCGCCGCCACCGTCACCGTGGCCGTCATCGTCGCCGTAGCCCTCGGGACGACCGCTCGCGGCAGCGTCCCGCGGGTCTGTCGCAGCGCCGTCGGTGGTCCCGGGCGCCGGCGCGCCCTCGAGGTGCTCGGCGCCGCGGACGAGCACGCCCTCCCGGCCCGGATGGCGGCGGGAGACGACGACGAACGCGATGACGGACCCGACGAGCAGCACGACCGAGGTCCAGATGTTGACCCGCAGCCCGAGGATGGTGTTCGCCCGGTCGATCGCGGAGCGCCTCGATCCAGAGCCGGCCGCTCGTGTAGACGGCGACGTAGAGGGCGAAGACCCGGCCGTGCCCGAGCCGGAACCGGCGGTCCGCCCAGAGCAGGAGCACGCGACCCCGAGGGCGTTCCACAGCGACTCGTAGAGGAAGGTGGGGTGGAAGTACCGCGTCCTTGCTGCACGAGCCGGCCGGTGCTCGTCGCGCCCCTCAGATCTGCAGGCCCCAGGGCAGGGTCGTCGGCCGGCCGTAGAGCTCGTTGTTGAACCAGTTGCCCCATCGCCCGATGGCCTGGGCGGCGAGGACGCCGGGCGCGAGGGCGTCGGCCAGCGGCGGCATCAGCAGATCCGCGGCGGCGCGCCCCGATCTAGGCCCCGACGCGCACCGAGCGAGATCGCGCCCCAGATCCCCAGGCCGCCGTGCCAGATGTAGAGCGCCTCGACGGGGTTGCCGCCCGGCGCCGAAGTACAGCTGCCGGGTCGGTGATGACGTGGTAGATCCGGCCGCCGACGATGCCGAAGGCGACGGCCCAGACGGAGATGTCGACGACCGTCCCAGGCGGCGCCGCCGCGGGCGACGTAGCCGCTCTCGCCGAGCCAGACCGCGACGACGATGCCGGCGATGATGCACAGCGCGTAGGCGCGGATCGGCAGCGGCCCGAGGTGCCAGACGCCCTGCGGTCGGGCTCGGCAGGTACGCCGAGCACCGCAGCTCCCGCGACGGGCGGCGGTCACGCGCGACGGTCCTCGCGGACGCCGGCGGCGAGGTCGGCGGCGAGCGCCCGGACGGCGTCCACCGCCGGCCGCGGCGGCTCGGCGCGTCGGGCAGCGCCGCGACGAACGCCGACCCGACGATCACGCCGTCGGCGAAGCCGGCGACCTCGGCCGCCTGCTCCCCGGTGGAGACGCCGAGGCCGACGCACGACCGGCAGGTCGGTCACGGCACGGGTCGCGCTCGACGAGCACCCGGGCGGCGGCGCCGACGCTGCGTCCGGGCGCCCGGTGACGCCCATCGTCGAGGCGGCGTAGACGAAGCCGCGGCAGGCGCGCGCCGTCGCCGCGAGCCGCGCGTCGGTCGACGACGGGGCGACGAGGAAGATCCGGTCGAGGTCGTGCGCGTCGGCCGCGGCGAGCCACTCGTCGGCCTCGTCGGGGATGAGGTCGGGGGTGATGAGCCCGGCGCCGCCGGCGTCGGCGAGGTCGGCGGCGAACCGCTCGACGCCGTACCGGTCGACGGGGTTCCAGTACGTCATGACGACAGCGCGGCGCCCCGGCGTCGCGCGACCGCCCGCACGGCCGCGAGGACGTCCCGGGGCCGGGCGCCGCCGCGCAGGGCCGCCTCGACGGCGTGCTGGATGACCGGGCCGTCCATGAGCGGGTCGGAGTAGGGCAGACCGACCTCGACGACGTCGACGCCGCCGTCGACGAGCGCGCGGCACGCGGCGACGGACGTCGCGACGTCGGGAAGCCGACCGGCAGGTAGCCGACGAGCGCCGCCCGGCCCTCCGCGCGGGCCGCCTCGAGCACCGGCCCGACGCCGGACCCGGTCGTCACCGGTCGCCCTCGGTCGCCGCCTCGGCGGTCGCTCGATCCGGGCCACCTCGGACTCGACGAGCTCGGCGTCCGAGACGAGGCCGAACCAGCGGGCCGCGGTGTCGACGTCCTTGTCGCCGCGGCCGGAGAGGTTCACGAGGACGACGGCGTCCGGGCCGAGCTCGCGGCCGACCCGCAGCGCGCCGGCGAGGGCGTGCGCGCTCTCGATCGCCGGGATGATCCCCTCGGTGCGGCACAGCAGCCGGAACGCGTCCATCGCCTCGGCGTCGGTGACCGGCTCGTAGGTCGGCGCGGCCGGTCTCGGCGAGCCAGGCGTGCTCCGGGCCGACGCCCGGGTAGTCGAGGCCGGCGGAGATCGAGTGGCGACTCGATCGTCTGGCCGTCCTCGTCCTGCAGGACGAAGGTGCGGCTGCCGTGCAGCACGCCCGGCGAGCCCGCCCGTGATCGACGCCGCGTGCCGGCCGGTCTCGACGCCGTCGCCGCCGGCCTCGAGGCCGAGGAGCGCGACGCTCGGGTCGTCGAGGAAGGCGTGGAAGATGCCGATCGCGTTGCGAGCCGCCGCCGACGCAGGCGCACGACGACGTCCGGGCAGCCGGCCGACGAGGTCGAGCACCTGGGCGCGGGCCTCGATCGCCGATGACGCGCTGGAAGTCGCGGACCATCGTCGGGAACGGGTGCGGCCCGGCCGACCGTGCCGAGCAGGTAGTGGGTGTTCTCGACGTTCGTGACCCAGTCGCGCATCGCCTCGTTGATCGCGTCCTTGAGGGTGCGCGAGCCGGCGGTCACCGGGACGACCTCGGCGCCGAGCAGCCGCATCCGGGCGACGTTGAGCGCCTGCCGGCGGGTGTCCTCCTCGCCCATGTAGACGACGCACTCGAGGCCGAGGAGCGCCGCGGCGGTCGCGGTGGCGACGCCGTGCTGGCCGGCGCCGGTCTCGGCGATGACCCGGGTCTTGCCCATCCGCTTCGGTGAGCAGCGCCTGGCCGAGGACGTTGTTGATCTTGTGCGAGCCGGTGTGGTTGAGGTCCTCGCGCTTGAGCAGGACCCGCGCGCCCCCGGCGTGCGCGGCGAACCGCGGCACCTCGGTGAGGATGCTCGGCCGGCCGGTGTAGGTGCGGTGCAGGTGGTCCAGCTCGGCGGGGAACGCCGGGTCGGCCATCGCCGCGGCGAACGCCGCGGTCGAGCTCGTCGAGGGCCGCGACGAGCGCCTCGGGGACGAACCGGCCGCCGAAGCGGCCGAAGTACGGGCCGCGGTGCGCGGACAGCGGCTCGGCGTCGGTGGCGGCGCCCGCGGGGACGTCGGTCGGGGCGCTCACTTGCGCACCGCCCGCAGGGCGGGGTGGGCGCCCGCGGCGACGAGGTCGGCGACCGCGGAGCGCGGGTCCTCGCCGGTCACGAGGCTCTCGCCGACGAGGACGGCGTCGCGCGCCGGCGCGGGCGAAGTCGAGGACGTCGTGCGGACCGCGGACCCCGGACTCGGCGATCCGGACGATGCCGTCGGGGATCGACGGGCGCGACCCGGGCGAAGTGTCTGCCGGTCGACCTCGAGGGTGCGCAGGTCGCGGCAGTTGACGCCGATGACCCGGGCGCCGGCGTCGACCGCCCGGCGCGACCTCCTCGGCGTCGTGCACCTCGACGAGCGCGGTCATGCCCGAGCGAGTGGACGCGCTCGACGAGCGAGACGAGCGCCTCCTGCTCGAGCGCCGCGACGATGAGCAGGACGAGGTCGGCGCCGTGCGCCCGGGCCTCCCACACCTGGTAGCTCGAGACGACGAAGTCCTTGCGCAGCACCGGGACGTCGACCGCGGCCCGGACGGCGGCGAGGTCGGCGAGGCTGCCGCCGAACCGGCGCTTCTCGGTGAGCACGCTGATGACGCTGCGCGCCGCCGGACTCGTAGTCGCGAGGCGAGGGCGGCCGGGTCGGCGATCGCGGCGAGCGCGCCCTTGCTCGGGCTCGACCGCTTCACCTCGGCGATGACCTTGACCGCGTCGCCCTCGCGCAGGACCGACTCCGCCGGCAGGGCGGACGGCCGGGCGGCGGCCTGCGCCTGGAGAGCTTCGAGGCTGACCTCGGCCTGACGGTCGACGAGGTCCTCACGGACGCCCGCGAGGATGTCGTCGAGCACGGTCACGGGCAGCCCCCTGTCGGCGATGGTTCGTCGGACGACTCCGATCGTACCGACCCCGCAGGGTCGCTCCCGCCGCCCCTCCGCCGCCGGCGGTGCCCGGACGCGGACCACCCCGCCGCGCGGGTGCGTGGCGGGGCGGGACGCGAGCACTGCGGTCAGAGGCTCGTCCGCAACCCGTTCCCGATTCCGAGCGCGAACTGGAGGATCAGGGTGACGAGCCCGATCCCGACGGCGATCCAGCCGCAGATCCTCGCCGGCTTCGTCGGGCCGGCCGCGCCCTCCTTCTCGGCCTGGGTCGCAAGGAACACCGCGACGCCGCCGAGGATGGCGCCGAGCGGCGCGCAGCAGAACAACACGATGCCGGCGATGCCGAGGACGAGCGCGACCGTCGCCTTCGTCGTCGACGCCCCCGGCGCGCCCGGGTAACCGGCCGGCGTGCCGTACGGCGGCTGGGCGCCGTACCCGGGCGGCGGTGCGGCGCCGTACGGCGACGTGGCGTCGGGCGAGCCGTACGGCGGCGGAGTCGCGCCGGGCGAGCCGTACGACGGGGGTTGCGGGGCGGGGCTGCCGTACGGCGGCGGAGTCGCGTCGGGCGAGCCGTAGGACGGGGGCTGGCCGTACGGAGGCGGCGGCGGCGGAGGTGGCGCGCCCGGGGTGGGGTTGTCGTCGTCCGGCGTGCCGGTCGTGCCGGGGTCCTGCGTCACGAGGCGATCTCTCCTCGGCTGTGGGGGCGGAGTGCGCGGCAGCCTAGCGATCAGGCAGGCGGGCGGGGGGCCGCGACGCGGCGGTCAGGGCGCCAGCCACGCGGCGGACGGGAGCCAGCGCAGGGCGCCGAAGACGAGGACGGCGGCGAACGCCGCCCACGCGACGCGCGGCGCCGGGACGGGGAGCGCGGCGAGGCCGGGCCCGGACGGCGTGCCGGGGGCGCCCGGCGCACGCACGCTGCGACGCAGCCACGCGAGCCACCAGCCCACGGCCACGGCGAGCCCCAGGACGACGACGAGGTTGCTGCCGGCGGCTGCGACGACGTCGCCGCGGGTCAGGTCGTTCACCGCCCGCAACCCACCGCAGACCGGGCACGGCAGCCCGGTGAGGGCGAGGAACGGGCAGGTCCCCCAGGACCCGGCGACGTGCGGGTCGCGCAGGCGCAACGCGCCCGCCCATGCCAGCCCGGCGCCGGCGACGGCGGCCGGCTCGCCGACCCGCCGCCAGCCGGGGACGGCGTGCCCGGGGGCCGCACGACCGGCCTTCGCGCCGAGGTCCGTGGTCACGTCAGGTCGTCACGTCAGCGGGTGCCGGAGCCGAACCCCATCGAGGACAGGACCCGCCACGCGACGGCGCCGATCAGGACGACGACCCCGCCGATGACGCTGATCCACAGCGAGGTCATCCCGACGCCGATCGAGGCGATGAGGAACCCGAGCATGATGAGCCCGACCCCGGTCCACGCGGCGACGCTGTTGCCGTGGTCGTCGTGCGGAGCGTCGTGCGTCGCCTCAGCGGGTGCCTGGCGGCTGTCGGTCATGGTTCTCCTCCCGGGTCCTCGGCCATTGTGCCAGGCGGGCACCCGGCCCCGCCGCACCGCGGTCCCCGGCGCGGGGCCGGCGCGTCGGTCGGGTGTCGTCTCACGCCTCGGCATCGTCGGTCGGGTCAGCACCGGACGACAAGGCGTCCCACGCGTCGTAGGCGCGGTCCCGCTGCGCCGCCATGCCGCCGGGCGTGGTCGGACCCGCCGCAGCGGCGGCGGCGGCGGCCACGGGCGCCGTCTCGTACCGGCGCGCCGGGCCCGACCACCGGCCGCCGCGGACGAGCGCGAGGACGGCTCCGGCGGCGACGAGCACCCCGGCCGCTGCGCAGACGCCGCCCCAGGCGGTCGGCCGGGCGACGAGCTCGCCCGCCCCGCGGACCGTCGTGCCGGTCGCGCGGGCCACCGCGTCCTGCGCGACGGCGTCGACGGCGGCACCGAACGCGAGCCGGACGGCGACCAGGCCCGCCCCGCACAGCACGAGCAGCCCCGCGACGACCTGCCGGACGCGGCGTCCCGACGCGAGCAGCGCCACGGCGCCCGCCAGCGCGACGAGCCCGAGCGCCGGACCCCCCGGTGCCGCCTCCCGGCCGGTCACCTCGACGGCGGCCCGGCTCGCGATCCCGGCGGATGCCAGGGGCGTGACCGTGAGCCAGGTCCGGCCCCCGGCGAGGACGGCGAGCAGACCGCCGGCGACGACGAGCAGGACCGCGTGCGTCCGGCAGGACCGCACCGCTCAGCGCCCCACGGGGTCCGGCACGTCGGCGGCGGCCGGCACCTGCGCGCCGTCGAGCGATCCCGGCGGACGCAGCGTCGTGGCGGTCGCGACGGCGCGGAGCACGGCGGCCGCCTTGTTCCGGCACTCCTCGTCCTCGCGCTCGGGGACCGAGTCGGCGACGATCCCGGCGCCGGCCTGGACGTACGCCACCCCGTCGCGCAGGAGCGCCGTCCGGATCGCGATCGCCATGTCCATGTCGCCGGCGACGTCGAGGTACCCGACGACCCCGCCGTAGAGGCCGCGGCGCACCGGCTCGAGCTTGTCGATGATCTCCATGGCGCGCGGCTTCGGGCGCCCCGGACAGCGTGCCCGCGGGGAACGTCGCCTGGAGCACGTCGTACGCCGTCCGGCCCGGGGCCAGGTCGCCCTCGACGGTCGACACGAGGTGCATGACGTGGCTGTACCGCTCGACCTCCATGAAGTCGACGACCTCGACCGTGCCGGGCACGCACACCCGGCCGAGGTCGTTGCGCGACAGGTCGACGAGCATCAGGTGCTCGGCGCGCTCCTTCGCGTCGGCGAGCAGCTCCTCGGCGAGCTCGGCGTCCTCGTCGGCGGTCGTGCCCCGCGGCCGGGTGCCGGCGATCGGGTGCGTGATGACCCGGCCGTCGCGGACCGTGACGAGCGCCTCGGGGCTCGAGCCGACGACGTCGAGCCGGCGCCCCGCGGGGTCCGTCGTCCGGTAGAGGTACATGTACGGGCTCGGGTTCGAGGCCCGCAGCACGCGGTAGACGTCGAGGGCGTCCGCCGGGCAGTCGAGGTCGAAGCGCTGGGCGAGGACGACCTGGAAGACCTCGCCGTCGCGGATCGCCGCCTTGCCCTCGAGGACGGCCGAGACGTACTCCTCGCGGGTGCTGCGGCCGGCCACACCGGGCACGGCCGCACCGGCGCCGCCGACCTCACCGTGGACGGCGACGGTGCTCGGCGCGGGCCGCGGCGAGCCGCTCGGTCATCGTGTCGAGCCGGGTCACCGCGTCCGCCCACGCCTCGTCGACGCGCTCGTCGGTCGCGTCGTAGTTGACCGCGTTCGCGACGAGCAGCAGCGTGCCGTCGCTGTGGTCGAGGACGGCGAGGTCGGTCGCGAGGCTCATCGACAGCTCGGGCACGCCGAGCTCGTCGACCGTGGTGTCCGGCAGCCGCTCCCAGCGGCGGACGACGTCCCAGGAGAGGAACCCGACCATCCCGCCGGTGAGCGGCGGCAGCCCGGGGAGCCGGGGCGCGGACAGCGCGGCGACGGTGTCCCGGAGGGCGAGCAGCGGGTCGCCGTCGGTCGGGACGCCGACGGGCGGCTCCCCGAGCCAGCACGCCTGGCCGTCCCGGGCGGTCAGGGTGGCCCGGCTCGCAGCACCGACGATCGAGTAGCGGGACCACATGCCGTGCTCGGCGGACTCGAGCAGGAAGGTCCCTGGCCGGTCGTCGGACAGCTTGCGGTACACCCCGATCGGGGTCTCCCCGTCGGCGAGGAACCGGCGCACGACGGGGATGACCCGCCGGTCGCGGGCGAGGACGCGGAAGGTCTCCAGGCCCGGCCACGTGGCGCCGAGCGCGAGGTCGGGGACCTCGTGCGGGGCGGGGGCCGGCTCGGTGACGGCGTCCGGGGTGGCGCTCACGCGGCGGGTCCTTCCGGGCGGTCGTCGATGTGGACGGCGAGGGCGCCCGCGTCGAAGCAGGTGCGGTCCCCGGTGTGGCAGGCGGCGCCGACCTGCTCGACGGTGACGAGCAGGGCGTCGCCGTCGCAGTCGAGCGCGACGGCCTTGACGTGCTGGGCGTGCCCGGAGGTGTCGCCCTTGCGCCAGTACTCCTGCCGAGACCGGCTCCAGAACGTCACCCGACCCGACGTCAGGGTGCGGTGCAGCGCCTCGTCGTCCATCCAGCCGACCATGAGCACCTCACGGGTGTCGTGCTGCTGGACGACGGCGCAGACCAGGCCGTCGGCGTCACGCTTGAGGCGCGCCGCGACCGCGGGGTCGAGTGCCGAGTCGAGGATGCGAGGCACCCCACAATCCTGGCGCATGGACGAGCCCGACCCTGCCCCGACCCTGCCCCGACCCTGAACCGGTCCTGCCCGACCCTGCCCCGACCCTGACCCGGTGCGAGACGTACCGAAGTCCACAGGAACCGGCCGGACGTGGCGTGTCGGGCGTCGGAGCGCTCTGCGACGAACGGGGGACGGTCTCGCGCTGCTACGCCGCGCTCTGCTGGGCCCGCCAGCTCGCGTGCAGGCGCTGGTAGACCGCGCAGCGGCCGAGCAGGTCGTGATGGGGGCCGACGTCGACGACCTCGCCGGCGTCGACGACGACGACGAGGTCGGCCGCCTCGGCGGTGCTCAGGCGGTGCGCGATGGCCACCGAGGTTCGGCCCTGGGTGACGCCGTCGAGGGCGCGCTGGATGCGGACCTCGGTCGCCGGGTCGACGGCGGACGTCGCCTCGTCGAGGACGAGGAGGTCGGGGTCGGCGAGGTAGGCCCGGGCGAGCGCGACGAGCTGGCGCTCCCCGGCGGACAGCGACTCACCGCGCTGGCCGACCTCGGTCGACGAGGCCGTGCGGCAGCGTCTGCGCCCACTCGAGGAGGCCGAGCTCGGTGAGCGCGAGCCCGACGGCGTCGTCGTCCGCCCCGGGCCGGCCCCAGGCGATGTTCGCGGCGAGGGTGTCGTCGAGGAGGAAGCCCTCCTGGGGCACGAGGACGACCCGGTCGCGCAGCGACGAGAACCGGACGTCGCGCAGGTCGACGCCGTCGAGGAGCACCCGGCCGCCCTGCGGGTCGGCAAGCCTGGTGAGCAGCTTGGCGAGCGTCGTCTTGCCCGAGCCGGTCTCCCCCACGACGGCGACCCGAGCCCGCGGCGGCAGTGCGAGGCTCACCCCGCGCAGGACCGGCCCGCCGCCGGGGTAGGCGAACCACACGCCCTCGAAGCGGACCTCGATCGGCCCGCGGGGCAGGACGACGCCCGCGGTCGCCGGGGTCGGCGACGTCGGCCGGGGTGTCGAGCACCGCGAGCACCCGACGCCAGCCGGCGACGGCGTTCTGCAGCTCGTTGAGCACCTCGGTGCCCATCTGGACGGGCCCGGTGAAGAGCTGGACGAGGAAGAGGAAGGCGAGGAGCTCGCCGAGGGTCAGCGTCCCGTCGACGCCGGTCGCGAGCCCGACCCCGACGACGACCGCGACGACGAGCCCGGAGACGAGGACACCGCCGGTGAAGCTCGTCGCGACGAGCACCTGGGCGCGGATCGCCGTCCGGGCGTGCGCGGCGAGACGGCGGCATCGATCCGCTCCTGGGTGCGGTCCTCGATGCCGTACGCGCGGATGGTGTCCGCGCCGACGACGGACTCCGAGATCGCGCCGAGCATGTCGCCGACCCGCTCCCGGACCTGCCGCGTAGGCGCGGGACACGAGTCGCTGCAGCGGCCGGAACGCGGCGAACAGCGGCAGGAAGCACGCCCATACGAGCAGGGTCAGCTGCCAGGAGTAGACCGCCATGAGGACGGTCGCCACGAGCGAGCTGACCGGTCGAGAGCACGAGGAGCAGGCCACCGAACTGGATGAACGTGGAGATCGTGTCGACGTCGCTGGTGACCCGGGAGACGAGCGCGCCGCGGCGCTCGGCGTTCTGGGTGAGCACCGACAGGTCGTGCACGTGCCGGAACGCCTTCGTCCGCAACGTCGCGAGACCCGCCTCGGTGGCGCGGAAGATCCGCACGTTCGCGACGTACGACGAGACGCCGGTGACCGCCACGCCGACGGCGGCGGCGAGCACGAGCGCGGCGACCAGCCCGGGCCGGGCCCCGCCCGGGGAGTTGATCCCGCGGTCGACGGTCTGCTGGACGGCGATCGGGACGACCACCCGGCCCGCCGTCGAGACGAGAGCGACGAGGCCGGGTGACCCAGATGCCACGGGTGATCTCGGGTGACACCGCCAGGCCGCGCCGCACGGTCTCCCGGACGCTGCTGCGGGCCGCCGTCGCGATGACGCTGCCGCCGGCGGCGTCGGCCCGCCCGTCCGGTCGCGGGTCCGGCCGCCGGGTCGTCGTGGCCGTCATGCGATCTCCTGCGGCAGGCTGCCGTGCTCGCGGAACGCGGCGCGCTCCTCGGCGTCGCGCTCGTAGGCGGTGACGAGCCGCCGATAGCCCTCGCACGTCGTGAGGAGCCGCTCGTGCGGAGCCGCGCGCGGCGACCCGGCCGTGCTCGAGGTAGACGACCTCGTCGGCGAGCGCGATCGTCGCCATCCGGTACGCGACGACGACGACGGTCGTGTCCTCGCCGGCCGAGCGCAGGCCCTGGAGGATCTGCGCCTCGACCCGCGGGTCGACCGCGGAGGTCGCGTCGTCGAGGACGAGCAGGCGCGGTTGCCGGACGAGCGCACGGGCGAGCGCCAGCCGCTGCCGCTGCCCGCCGGACAGCGACGCGCCACGCTCCCCGACCCGGGTGTCGAGGCCGTGCGGCAGCGCGGCGACGAAGCCGTCGGCGCGCGCCAGCCGCGAGCGCGGCCCACACCTGCTCGTCGTCGAGGCTCGCCCATGAGGTCGACGTTGCCGCGGACGGTGTCGTCGAAGACGAAGGTGCTCTGCGGCACGAGGGCGGCGGCCGCCGCGACCGCGCCACGGCGCAGGGTACGCACGTCGACCCCGTCGAGCAGCACCCGGCCGGAGCGCCGGGTCGACGAGCCGGACGAGAAGCCCGGCCAGGGTCGACTTGCCCGAGCCGGTCGGTCCCGACGACGGCGACGGTGCTGCCGGCGCGGACGTCGAGGGTGACGTCGAAGAGGACGGGCACCTCCTCCCCGTCGGGACCGGTGTACGCGTACCCCGCGGACTCGACGGCGAGCGCCGCGGGGGCACCTGCGCGGGCCTGCGGCTCGGCGTCCCCGTACGCCATCCCCGCCCCCGCGTCGAGGACGGCGGAGACCCGCTCCCAGCCGACGACGGTCCGCGGCAGCTCGCCGAGCACCCAGCCGAGCGCGCGGACCGGGAACGCGACGAGGGTGAGCAGGTAGGCGACCTGGACGACGTCCCCGGTGCCGATCGCCCCGGACCGGACCCGGGCCGTCCCGACGGCGAGGACGGCGAGCGTGCCCAGGGTCGGCAGCGCCTCCATGACGGGGTCGAAGATCCCTCGGGTGCGGCCGACGGCGACGTTGGCGTCCCGCAGCGTGTTCGCAGTCGCGGCGAAGCGGTGGGTCTCGCTCTCCTCGCGGCCGAGGGTCTTGACGACGAGGGCGCCCTCGAAGCTCTCGTGGGCGACGGACGACACGTCGGCGCGCAGCCGCTGGGCGCGCATGACGAGCGGGCTCATCCGGCGCTGGTAGGCGACGTTGGCGACCAGGAGCGCCGGGATGACCAGGAGCCCGACGGCGGCGAGCACCGGGTCCGCGGCGACCATCGCGCCTGCGGCGACGACGAGCATGACGACGACCCCGAGGGACATCGGCAGCGGCGCGAAGACCTGCCACGTCGCCTCGACGTCGGCGTTGGCGTTCGAGAGCAGCTGGCCGGCGGGATGCCGGTGGTGCCAGGCGAGCGGCAGGCGCAGGTACTGCCGCGTCACGGCACGCCGGTACCGGGCCTGGAGCCGGTACATCGTGATCCCGGCGGCGGCGCGCCGGGTGACGACGCCGACCGCGGTGACCACCGCGACGAGCGCGAGAGCGCCCGCCGCCTCGGCGACCTGGGTGCCGGTGACCCGGCCGGCGGCGAAGGCCGGAGCGAGGACGGCCTCGGTGACCCGCCCGAGCACATAGCCGCCGGCTGCCGTCCCCGCGCCGTAGACCGCGCTCCCCACGACGGACCAGGCGAAGATCCCGGGCTCGTCGCGGACGCCGCGCCCCACGACGCGCAGGCCGCGGCGCACCGTGTCGCGACGGTTCGCACCGTCGCGCGACAGGTCGTCGGCGGGCACTCGACTCCTCGGGATCCGGCGGTGCCGGCCCGGCCGGACACGCGTGCACGGCGGCAGGCGGGCCTGACCGGCGCTCACCGCGCTTGGTCATGGGATGACTTCAACCTTCTCACGGCCCGAAGCCATCCCGACCCGAACGCCGCTCGAGCGGCGGAGCCGGGTGGACGCCGTCGTCCTCGCACGCATCGCGATCGCGGCGGAGCCGTGTGATGATCCGGCGGTGCCGTCCTTCGCCGCCCTCGAACGGGCCCAGCTCGTCTCCGCGCTGCGCGAGGCGGGCCCCGACGCGCCGACCCTCTGCGAAGGCTGGACGGCGCGTGACCTCGCCGCGCACCTCGTCGTCCGGGAGCGCCGCGCGGACACCGGCCCGGGCATCGTCATCGGCCCGTTCCAGGGCTGGACCGAGCGGGTGCGGCGCGGCTACGCGAAGAAGGACTTCGCGACCCTCGTCCGACTCGTGGAGAGCGGGCCGCCGCGGCTGTCGCCGTTCGCGCTGCCCGGGGCGGACGCCGCGGCGAACCTCACGGAGCACTTCGTCCACTGCGAGGACGTCCGGCGGGCCCGCCCCGGCTGGACGCCGCGCGAGCTCGCCCCGGGCCTCCAGGACGCGCTGTGGACGCTCCTCACGACCCGGGGCGGACTGTTCTTCCGGAAGAGCCGGGTCGGCGTCGTGCTGGCGACCCCCGACGGCCGCCGGCACGTCGCCGTCGACCGACAGCCTGCGGTGACGCTCGTCGGCGAACCCGCCGAGCTCACGATCTACGCCTTCGGGCGCACGGACCACGCCGTGGTCACTGTGGAGGGTGACCCGGGCACTGTCCGTACGTTTTCCGGCACGCCGCTCGGGGCCTGACGCTAGCCTCGCCCCTCGTGCCGACGTCGCCCGACCGCTCCACGACCGCCCGTCCCGTTCAGCTCCGTGGTCCGCTCCGTGCGGGTCCGCCCACCACCGGCCGGACGGCGGTCCGCGCGGGGGCCGTGCTCGCGGTGCTCGCCGTCGCGTCCGTGGCGCCGACCGGCTGCAGCTCCGCGGGCCGCCCGCCGGCGACCGGGACGACCGCCGCCGCCGCAGCCGCGACCGGGACGGGGCCGGCCGCCCCTCCGGGCACCGTGTCGAGCACTGGGTCGGCGCCGGCGTCCGGTCCCGCGACGACCACGCCGGCTCCGCGCCCGTCGGCCGCTGCGCCGGCCCCGTCCGCGTCCCCGGTCCCCGTCCGGACGCCGCCGGCGGGGGTCGCGGCCGACGCCACGGTGTGCCCCTCGGCCCGGCTGGTCGTGACGGCCCTCCGCGTCACCGTCTCCCCTCCGGTCGCGGACGCCACGGGCGACGTCCTCGTCTGCCGGTACCCCGCGACGTCCGACCCGTCGCGCGTGGTCCTGCGGGTCGACAGCGCCCAGGACGCGGCGGGGTTCGCGACCGACCGTGCGCGCGTCGCGGTGTCGGGGACGACGACCATCACCCTTCCCGGGTTCTTCGACGGCGCGTGGACGAGCCTGACGGGCACCGGTCCGAGCGCCCGGCGCACCGTCGCCGTCCGACGCGGCACGACCGCGGTGCTCGTGACGTCCGCGGCGAGCCTCGACGCCGAGAAGCGGCTCCTCGGGACGCTGCTCGACTGACGCTGCTCGACCGAGGCCGGCCGCCGTCAGCGGACGACGACGCCCTCGGCCGCCATCGCGGCCTTGACCGCACCGATCGTCAGCTCGCCGAAGTGGAAGACGCTCGCGGCGAGCACGGCGTCCGCACCCGCGCGGACGGCCGGCGCGAAGTGCTCGGGCGCCCCCGCCCCGCCGCTCGCGACGAGCGGCACGGTGACCCGGGCCCGGACGTCGCGGAGCATCTCGAGGTCGAACCCGGCCTTGGTCCCGTCGGCGTCCATCGAGTTGAGGAGGATCTCCCCCGCGCCGAGCTCTGCGCCCCGGTGCGCCCACTCGACCGCGTCGATGCCGGTTCCCCGGCGCCCGCCGTGCGTGGTCACCTCGTAGCCGGACGGTGTCGTCGTCCCCGGCGGGCAGCGCCGGGCGTCGACGGAGAGTACGAGCACCTGCGCGCCGAACCGGTCGGCGACCTCGGCGACCAGCTCGGGCCGCGCGATGGCGGCGGTGTTCACCCCGACCTTGTCGGCGCCGGCCCGCAGGAGCCGGTCGACGTCGTCCACGGTGCGAACGCCGCCGCCGACGGTGAGCGGGATGAACACCTCCTCGGCGGTGCGGCTCACGACCTCGTACATCGTCGCACGGCTGTCCGCGGAGGCCGTGACGTCGAGGAAGGTCAGCTCGTCCGCGCCCTCGGCGTCGTACCGCCGGGCGAGCTCGACCGGGTCGCCGGCGTCGCGCAGGTCGGCGAAGTTCACGCCCTTGACGACGCGACCCGCGTCGACGTCGAGGCAGGGGATGACACGGACCGCGACGGACATGAGGCCGACCCTAGGCTGGCGCTCGTGACGGCCGCAAAGGGCTTCCTCGACGGACCGGACGACGGTCCCGACGACGGCGAGGTCGACGCGCTCGCCGCCCGGGTCCGCGCCCTGCCGCCGTCCGCCGGGTCGAGCCGGGTCGTCGCCGTCGACGGGCCGAGCGGATCGGGCAAGACGACCGTCGCCGACCGGCTCGCCGCAGCGCTCGGCGGGGCACCCGTCGTCCACCTCGACGACCTCTACCCCGGCTGGGACGGCCTCGACGGCGTCGTCCCGCGGCTCGTCGACGGGGTCCTGCGGCCCCTCGCCGAGGGCCGGCCCGCGGCGTACCGCCGGTGGGACTGGGCGGCCCGCACGGACGGCCCGCTCGTACCGGTCCCCGCCGCGCCCGTGCTCGTCGTCGAGGGTGCCGGGTGCGGGGCCCGGGCCTGTGCGCCGTACCTCGCGCTCCTCGCCTGGGTCGACGGGCCGCCGGCATGGCGCCGGCGGCGGGCGCTCGACCGCGACGGCGCCATGTATGCACCGCACTGGAACCGGTGGGCCGCCCAGGAACGGGCCCACTTCGCCCGGGAACGGACCGCGGACCGGGCGGACGTGCGGCTCTGCAGCACCGGCGCCGCGGCCCGGCGGGGTGACCCGGGTCCCTCCCGCCCGGACGACACGGCGCGTCCCGGCCGACCTCGAATGGGCGATCACCCGGCCCGGGGCTAGCGTCGGCACGGTGACGCGTGACGTGGCGACGACCGCACCGGACCTGTCCTCGACCGTCCTTCCGACGACGGGCGCGGGAGGCCTGGAGTTCCGCCGGGTCGACCACGAGTCCGCCGACCTCACCGGGTGGATCGAGAACATCGCCATCGGCTTCCACTTCAGGAGCCCGGTGACGGCCGAGGTCGTCGAGTCCCGCCGGCCCGGCTACGGCGGGTCCCGGCTCTCCGCGGCGTTCGACGGCGACCGATGCGTGGGCACCTTCCGGTCCTGGGACACCACGCTCACCGTGCCCGGGGGCAGCGTCACCGCCGACGCCGTCAGCGCGGTCACCGTCCGGCCGACGCACCGCCGTCGGGGCATCCTCACGACACTCATGGCGGCGGACCTCACGCAGGCCGCGGAGCGCGGCCTGCCGGTCGCGATCCTCATCGCCTCCGAGGCGGTCATCTACGGCCGCTACGGGTACGGGGTCGCGACGGAGACGGCGACGTGGGAGGTCGACCTCCGCCGTGCGCGGCTGCGCCCGGACGTCCCGGTGTCCGGCCGGGTGGACCTCCTGCCCGAGCAGCAGGCCCGCCCGGTCGGACCCCAGGTCTACGAGGGAGCCCGGCGGCCTGGTGCCATCGACCGGTTCGAGCACTGGTTCGACCACGGCTTCGGCGTCAAGGTCACCCCGGGGGAGCCGCGCGGGCTGCACCACGCGGCGGTCCACACCGCGGACGACGGGACGCCGACGGGCTACGTCGTCTACCACGTCACGGAGGACTGGCACGAGCGCGAGGTCCGGACCGTCGCCCACGTCGACGACCTCCAGGCCTCGACGCCGCAGGCGTACGCCGCGCTGTGGCGCTTCCTCGTCGGCCTGGACCTCGTCGCGACCGTCCGCGCCGCCGAGCGCTCCCTCGACGAGCCGCTCCCCTGGCTCCTCACCGACCACCGGGCCGCCCGCCGGACGGCGGTCCACGACTTCCAGTGGCACCGGCTCCTCGATCCCGCCGCGGCGCTGTCCGCGCGGAGCTACGAGCACCCGGGCGCGGCGACCTTCGAGGTCGTCGACACCGCGGGCGGCTGGGCGGCCGGAGTCTTCACGCTCGAGGTCGACCGGGACGGCGCGGGCCGGTGCACGCGGACGCCGTCGGCACCCGCCGAGGTCGCCCTCCCCGTCGACGTCCTGTCGAGCACCTGGCTCGGCGGCGGCGACCTGCGCGCCGCGGCCTGGGGCGGCCGGCTCGTCGAGCACCGGGACGGCGCCGTCGCCCGGCTCGCCGCGCTGCTCGCGACGACATCGTCGCCGTACACGGGCACCTGGTTCTGATGTGGAACGCCGCCGGCCGTGACCTTGGTCCCGGCGGCGGGCCGGGGCGCCCGGCTCGGCGCCACCCGGGCGCAGATCCCCGTCAGGTGACGGGGCCTCGGTGCCGACCGGACTCACATGTGGCGGACGTACAGTGACGGTGTGCCGACGACTCCGGTGATGCGCGCAGCCCCGTGGCGGGCCGCTCGTGCCGTCGTCGTCGCCGCCCTCGTCACGCCCGCGGTCGTCCTCGCGCACCTGCTGACCCGGGGCGAGGCTCCCGGGGTGACCGGCCTCTGCGCCGTCGTCGCGCTCGCCGGGGTCGCCGCGTTCCTCGTCCCCGCGGACGGTCCAACCACCCCGACCGGTCGGGCCGGTCCGGCTCGGCTCACCGTCGCGGTCGTCGCCGCGCAGGTCGCGGGACACGCCGCGCTCGCCGCCCTGACCCCCGGCGGGACCGGCGCCGGCTGCCTGCCCGCCGTCGGCCGCGGCGCTGACGCCGGGCTGCACCTGGCCATGCTCCGCTCGGACACCGCGTGCAGCACGGGCACCTACGCCGCCGGGCCCGCACTGACCGCGATGCTCGGAGCGTTCGCGACCGCCGTCGTGCTCGTCGCCGGGCAGGTGCTCCTCGGAGCGTTCACGGCCCGGCTCGTCGTCGCTGCCGAGGCGCTCGCCGCCGCCGTCCGCGACCTGGCGGACGCAGCCCTGCCGGCACTGCCGGGCCCCGTCTGCGCCGGTTGCCCGCCGCCCCTCCGGGGGGTTCGCCCCGCGGACCGGTGGGTCCCGCCGGTCCCGGTCGCACCGGATCGGCTGACCCGCCGCGGACCACCCGCCCCCGTCGGCGCCTGACCGGTCCTCGCCGGCGTCCTCGACGCCGTCAACCCACCCGTTGTCGCGCGGCCCCGCCGCAGCCGACCCTGCCCTCTCCACGGAGACCGCCATGTCCCCTGCACCGAAGCCGCCGTCCAGCCGGGCGCCCGGCTCCTCCGGCCGGGCGAGCGCCGTGTCCGCCCGGCTCGGCGACCGGCAGCCCTGGCTGTCCACCGCGGCCCGGCTCCTCCTCGCCGGGGTGTTCCTCGCCGCCGGCTCGCCGAAGCTCGTCGACCCGGAGGGGACCGTCCGCAGCGTGCGCGCGTTCGAGATCCTCCCCGAGGCCCTCGTCCGGCCGTTCGCCTACGGGCTGCCGATGCTCGAGCTGCTCCTCGCGCTGCTGCTCCTCGTCGGTCTCGGCACGCGGCTCGCCGGCGCCGTCAGCGCCGTGCTCATGCTCGTATTCCTCGGCGGTATCGCGTCCGCCTGGGTCCGCGGGCTGTCCATCGACTGCGGCTGCTTCGGCAACGTCGGCACGGCCGTCCCCGACCCCGTGCCGGGGTACGTCCGCGACATCCTGCGCGACCTGCTGTTCCTCGGTGCGGCCCTGCTGCTCGTCGTCCGGCCACGCAGCCGCTTCGCCCTGGACGGCGTCCTCGGCCTGCACCCGGTGCCGGTCGCCGCGCCGACCACCGCGACCACCGCGGCCAGCACCAAGACCACGAAGACCTCGACCACCACGAAGACCACGACCACCACCAGGAGCACCCGGTGACCAACGCCCGTACCGCGAAGTCCGCTCGCGAGAAGTCCGCCGAGATGCGTGCCCGTGCGGCGCGCGAGGAGGCTCGGCGCCGCAACCTGCTCGTCCTGTCCGCCGTCCTCGCGGTCCTCGTCGTCGTGGTCGGCGCCTGGGTCATCGTCCGGTCGGCGAGCCACGAGCAGGCGGTGACGGCGGCCGCGTCAGCGCGGCCCCCGAGGAACCTCGTCGACGGCGGCATCCTCGTCGGCGACACAGCAGCCACGGTGACGATCACGAGGTACGAGGACTTCCAGTGCCCGGCGTGCAAGTCCTTCGAGAACCAGAACGCGGCGCAGCTCGAGAAGATGGTGTCGGACGGCACGGTGAAGATCCTCTACAAGCCGGTGTCGATCCTCGACCGGGCCTCGACCACGCAGTACTCGACCCGGGCGCTCACCGCGGCCGCGGCGGTCGTCGACACCTCGCCGTCCGCGTTCCCGGCCTTCCACAAGCTCCTCTTCGCCAACCAGCCGGCCGAGGGCGGTGCCGGCCTCACGGACGCCCAGCTCGTCGCGCTCGCGACGCAGGCCGGAGCGGACGGGGCGGCCGTCCAGACCGCGCTGTCGAGGCGCTCGTACGCCACGTGGATCGCCACGGCCACCGACGACTTCTCCAAGGCCGGCTTCACCGCGACGCCGACGGTGCTCGTCAACGGCACGAAGGTCGAGGACTGGACGCCCGCCAAGCTCGCCACCGCGGTCCAGCAGGCCGCGAGCTGACCGTCCGGCTGACTGACGATGGTGCGTGCCGATCGACCTGGAGGCGCGGCAGCGGCATGCTGCAGATGTGCCGACCGACCGGACCCAGGAGCCCGCTCGCCGTCCCCGCATCACGGCATCCGGTGAGGGGACGTGGCGGCGGTGGGTCCCGGCGGTCGCGGGCGCGGTCGCCCTCGGCGCCCACCTCGTCGTCGGGGTGGCCTACGCCTCGACCGGCCTGCTCGCGCCGGGCTGGGCCGTTGCGCTGCTCGCCGTCTGGTGGGTCGCCCTGGGGGTGCTGCTGCTCGTGCTCGCGCTCCGCGGACGGCCGCTGCTCACGCTGCTCGTCCCGGTCGTCGCGCTGACGTCGTGGATCGTCGTGATCTTCGCGGGCGGGACCTGGCTCGGCTGGACGGCGTGAGCCGGTGCGCCGCACCGGATCCAGGCGCCCGGCTCAGTCGTCGCGGCCGGTGCGGGTGTGCAGCGCGACGAGGGTGGACAGGCGACGGGCCTCGGTACGGCCGAGCTCGCCGTCCGCCCGTTGGATCGCCATGACGGCCAGGGTGTCGCCGTCGGAGAGGTCGAGGGTCACCCAGGGATCCCCGCCGGCGAACCGGACGCCGACGATCTCGGCCCACTCGAGGTCGCGGCGGGTCATGAGGTTGCGGACGTGGAGCCCCGTCTCGCTCGGGTCGGCCCGCACCCCGGCGAACCGGGAGAGCACCCACGCGACGGCCGCCGCGACGAGGACGAAGCCGAGCCGGTCGTACCAGCCGAACTCCAGGAGCCCGGGCGCCGGCGGCACGACGGCGATGGTGACCAGGACGATCGCCTGGGCGACGGCGACCCCGACGGCGACCCGTCGTCCGCGCCGGGAGCGGAACACCGTGTGCAGCCGGGTCCGCGCCGCGGGGTCGCCGCCCCCGGCCGGGTCGCGCGACGCGCCGGGCGGGGTCACAGCCGGCACGCGTGGATCCCGGTGACGAGGATCGCCCGGGCGCCGAGCGCGTAGAGCTCGTCCATGACCTGGTTGGTCCGGTCCCGACGGACCATGGCCCGGACGGCGACCCAGCCCTGGTCGTGCAGCGGCGACACCGTCGGCGACTCGAGGCCCGGGGTGATGGCGCAGGCCTTCTCGACGAGCTCGACCCGGACGTCGTAGTCCATGAGGACGTACTGCCGGGCGACGAGCACCCCCTGAAGACGCCGGACGAGCACGTCCACCCCGTTGTCCGGCTCGGCGCCCGCACGCCGCACGAGCACCGCCTCGGAGCGGAGGATGGGGTCGCCGAAGACCTCCAGGCCGGCGGCCCGCAGCGTCGTCCCGGTCTCGACGACGTCCGCGATGACGTCCGCGACCCCGAGCCGGACGGCGGTCTCCACCGCCCCGTCGAGCCGGACGACGCGCGCAGCGACCCCGTGCTCGCCGAGGTACCGCTCGACGAGCCCGGCGTAGCTCGTCGCGATCCGCCGGCCCGCGAGGTCGGCGAGGTTCCTCGCCGTCCCGGCCTTCGCCGCGAACCGGAACGTCGAGCCGCCGAAGCCGAGCGCGACGACCTCCTCGGCGTCCGCCCCGGAGTCGAGCATGAGGTCGCGGCCCGTGACGCCCACGTCGAGGGTGCCCGCGCCGACGTAGACCGCGATGTCCCGCGGCCGGAGGAAGAAGAACTCGACCTCGTTCGCCGCGTCGACCAGGACGAGCTCGCGGCCGTCACGGCGCTGCTTGTAGCCGGCCTCGCGGAGCATGTCCGAGGCCTCCTCGGACAGCGACCCCTTGTTCGGGACGGCGACGCGCAGCATGGGTGGTCCTTCGGGGTGGGGCCGGCGTCCGCCGGCGGGCGGGGTCGGGATCGGGGTCGGACGTGAGGAGCGGTCAGAGGTGCCGGTACACGTCGTCGGGGGTGAGCCCCGAGGCGATCATGAGCACCTGGAGGTGGTAGAGCAGCTGGGAGATCTCCTCGGCCGCCCGCTCGGGTCCTTCGTGCTCGGCCGCCATCCACACCTCGGCGGCCTCCTCGACGATCTTCTTGCCGATCGCGTGGACGCCGGCGTCGAGGGCCGCGACGGTGCCGGAGCCGGGCGGCCGGGTCGCGGCGCGCTCGCTGAGCTCGACGAACAAGGCGTCGAAGGTCGTCACGTCCGTCAAGGCTAGGGGGTCTCCGGCCGGGTCCGGGGACCGGGGACGGCCCGGGACTGCCGGTGCGACGCTACCGGTGCGACGCCGGGCGGCCGGTCAGCCGGTACAGCGTGACCGCCGTCGCGACGGCTGCCGTGGCCGCCTCGTACCCCTTGTCCTCCGTCGACCCGGGCAGACCGGACCGCTGGAACGCCTGTTCCGGGGTGTCGCAGGTGAGGACGCCGAACCCGACGGGCACGCCGGTGCGGACGCCGACCTCGGTGAGCCCGGCCGTCGCCGCCCGGCAGACGTAGTCGAAGTGCGGGGTGTCGCCGCGCAGGACGATGCCGAGCGCGACGACGGCGTCGAACCCGTGCTCGGCCAGGCGGGCCGCGGCGACCGACAGCTCGAACGTCCCCGGCACGGTGACCTCGACGATGTCGGTGACCCGGCAGTCGGCGAGGCCGCGGCGCGCGCCGTCGACGAGCCCTGCCATGACCTCGGCATGCCATGACGCCCGCAGGATCGCGACCCGCAGGTCGGACCCGTCGGCCAGCGTGCTCGGTGCTCCCTCGCCGCTCATCGCAGCCCTCCCGCCTCGTCGCCGACCGGTTCGAGGGCGTGGCCCATCCGGTCGCGCTTGGTCCGCAGGTAGGCCCGGTTGTGCTCGGACGCGCCGACGAGCAGCGGCACCCGAACCCGGACCTCCACCCCGTGGGCCCGCAGACCGTCCACCTTCTGGGGGTTGTTCGTCAGGAGGCGCACCGCGGTGTAGCCCAGATCACGCAGGATCGCCGCCGCGGCCCCGTACTCCCGGGCGTCCACCGGCAGGCCCTGCTCGACGTTGGCGCTCACCGTGTCGTGGCCGAGGTCCTGGAGGGCGTACGCGGTGAGCTTGGCGAGCAGGCCGATCCCGCGCCCCTCGTGCCCGCGCAGGTAGACCACCGCACCCCCGGCGGCGGCGACGGACCGCAGCGCGTTCGCGAGCTGCGGGCCGCAGTCGCACCGCAGGGAGCCGAAGCCGTCTCCCGTGAGGCACTCGGAGTGCACCCGGACGAGTGGCGGGTAGTCCGGCCCGCGCCCGGCCGGCTGCCCGCCGTCCGGGGCCGGGGCGACGAGCGCCACGTGCTCGTCGCCGGTGAGCAGGTCGCGGTAGCCGTGGGCGGCGAACGTGCCGAAGCGGGTCGGCAGCGTCGTCGTCGAGACCCGCTCCACGCGGGCCGGTGCCGGGGCGACGGCCGGCCGACGGACCGGCAGCCGGGCGACGTCCTCGTGCCGGCGCCGGTATCCGGCGAGGTCGGCGATGCTCACGAGGGGCAGGCCGTGGGCGTCGGCCAGGGCCCGCAGCCCGGGCAGCCGCGTCGTGCCGCCCTCGTCGTCGACGACCTCGGCGATGACGCCGACCGGCGGGAGCCCGGCGAGCCGGCACAGGTCGACGGCGGCCTCGGTGTGCCCTCGACGCTCGAGGACGCCGCCGGGCCGGGCGCGCAGCGGGAAGACGTGGCCGGGCCGGGTGAGGTCCCGCGGCGTCGTCCGGGGGTCGACGAGCGTGCGCAGCGTCGTCGCCCGGTCGGCGGCGCTGATGCCCGTGCCGATCCCGTGACGGGCATCGACGGACACCGTGTACGCGGTGCCCTTGGCGTCCTCGTTGACGGCGACCATCGGGGGCAGGGCGAGCGCGTCGGCGACGTCGTCCGGCATGGGCGCGCAGAGCACGCCGGAGGTGTGCCGGACGGTCCAGCCGATCCACCGCGGCGTCGCGTGCTTCGCCGCAAGGACGACGTCACCCTCGTTCTCCCGGTCCTCGTCGTCCACGACGAGGACGGGCAGGCCGTCCCGCAGTGCCGCGACCGCGGCCTCGACCGGGTCGAGGACGGCGTCGGTCATCACGCCACCTCCTGGTAGCTCGGGTCGGTCGTCCGCTGCTCCTGCCGCGACACCCGCAGCCACACGACGAAGCCCCACACGACGAAGGCGCCGTAGACGAGGTAGAGGATCGCGGACGGGTAGAGGTGGGCCTTGAGCAGCAACGGGACCCCGACCGCGTCGACGGCGATCCAGATGAGCCAGAAGTCGACCCAGCCGCGAGCCATCGCGTACGTCGCGAGCACCGAGCCGGTGAAGATCCAGGCGTCGGCCCAGACCGGCGGGAACGAGCCGAGGGCGGTGAAGGCCGGGGTGAGGGCGGCGACGCCGACGGCGCCTGCCGCCAGGAGCAGGCCCCGCTCCCGCCAGGTCGCCCAGCGCGGCACCACGGCGGCGCCGCCGTCGTGCCTGCTGCGCGACCAGCGGACCCAGCCGTACACGGAGACGACGACGAACATGACCTGTCGGCCGGCCTGGCCGAGAAGGTTCGCACCTTGCGGGGTGTTGAACGCCGCGCCCAGGAAGACGGTGAAGAGCAGGACGTTCCCGACGATGCCGACGGGCCACGCCCAGACCTTGCGCCGCATCCCTCCGACGGCGCTGGCGAGCCCGAAGCCGTTGCCGACGATCTCCCGCCAGAGGATCTGCTGTCCGGCGACCGTCAGCATCGCGTCGAGCAGTGCGGTCAACGTGTCCCCGACGCCGCTCATGCGGGGACTCCTTGTCCCGCAACCGGTTCGTCGGTCGCGACCGGCCGGCCGGCGGTGAGCATACGCTCGACGTACTTCGCGAGGACGTCGACCTCGAGGTTGACGACCTCGCCCGGCGCGCGGCGTCCGAGGGTCGTCCGGGCGAGGGTCTGCGGGATGAGCGAGACGGAGAAGGTCGTCGCGGTGCCGCCCACCGGGAGCGGGTAGGCGTCGTCCACCGACGCGACGGTGAGCGAGACACCGTCGACGGCGACCGAGCCCTTCTCCACGACGAAGCGCGCGAGGTCGTCGGGGACGGCGATCCGCACCACCTCCCACCGGTCCCCGGGGACGCGCTCGACGACGGTGCCGGTGCCGTCGACGTGGCCCTGGACGACGTGGCCGCCGAACCGGCCGTCGGCGCGCATCGGGCGCTCGAGGTTGACGAGAGTGCCTGGTGCGAGGCCGGCGAGCGACGTCCGGCGCAGGGTCTCGAGCATGACGTCCGCGGTGAACGTCTCGTCACCCTGGTCGACGACGGTGAGGCAGACCCCGTCGACGGCGATCGAGGCGCCGAGGGCCGCGTCGCTCGTGACGAGCGGGCCGCGGACGGTGATCCGCGCCGACTCGGCGCCGGGCTCGAGGCCGATGACCTCGCCGAGCTCCTCGACGATGCCGGTGAACATGACAGCACTCACTCTCGTTCCGGGTCGGAGTTCGGGCAGGGGTGGGCGTTCGGGGAGGGGGTGGGGTTCGGGGCGGGTCCGGGCGCCGGGTGGGGCACGGCGAGGATCCGGACGTCGCCGCCGACCAGGGCGACGTCCGCGACCGCGAGCCGCAGGGCCGCGTCGATCGACCCGATCCCGAGGTCACCGACCGCGCCGGCGCCGGCACCGAGGAGCGCCGGCGCGACGTAGGCGAGGACCTCGTCGACGCAGCCGGCGCCGAGGAACCCGGCGGCGAGCCGCGGTCCGCCCTCGAGCCAGACGTGCCGGACCTCCCGCCGGTGCAGCTCGGCGAGCACCGCGAGCGGGTCGTGCGTGCGCAGGTGCAGCGTCGGGGCGGCGGCGTCGAGGACCCGGGCGCCCTGCGGGATGTCGCGGTGCCCGACGACGACCCGCAGCGGCTGCGGGCCGGTGGGCTCGCCGCCGGGGCCGCGGACGGTGAGGTGCGGGTCGTCCGCCTTGACGGTTCCCGTGCCGACGACGACGGCGCCGGCCTCGATGCGGCGGGCGTGGACGTCGGCGCGGGCGGCCGGCCCGGTGATCCAGCGGCTCGAGCCGTCGGCGGCGGCGCTGCGGCCGTCGAGGGTGGCCGCGAACTTCCACGTCACGAACGGCCGGCCGCGCCCGACGGCGACGAGCCAGCGCCGGTTGACGGCGGCGGCCTCGTCCGCGAGGACACCCTCCTCGACGTCCACGCCCGCCGCGCGGAGCACGCCGGCGCCACCGGCCGCGTCCGGATTGGGGTCTGCTGCCCCGACGACGACGCGCGCGATGCCGGCGTCGACGAGCGCCTGGCAGCACGGGCCGGTCCGGCCGGTGTGGGTGCACGGCTCGAGGGTGACGACGGCGGTGCCGCCGCGCGCGGTCTCGCCGGCGCGGGCGAGGGCGTCGACCTCGGCGTGCGGCGTGCCTGCGCCGCGGTGCCAGCCCTCACCGGCGACGGCGCCGGACCGGTCGAGGACGACACAGCCGACGCGGGGGTTCGGCCCACCGGCAGGGCCGCGCGCGGCGAACGCGATGGCGCGGCGCATCGCCGCGACCTCCACCGGGCTCGCCATGGCCGCCGACCCTCCTGCCTCGTGCCGGTGGTGCTCGGGCACGGGCTCCGGGTGTGCGACGGCGGGTTCGAGGCGCCGTCCGGACGCCGCCGGGCGGTCCCGCGGTCGTGGGTACCCGTCGGCTGCGGTCCCCACGACGCGGTGCCGGCGCGGGACCGGACCCTCGTCACGTCGTCTCGCGGCGTCGACCCCTGCGCAGCCGTCGTGCTCTGCGCCGGCGTCGCCGCCGTGCGTGCTGCCTCCCATCCGGACTCTCACCGTCGGTCCCGGAGTTCCACCGGGTCAACCGGCCGCTGGATGCGGTCGGGTCGCGGACTGTCACCGCCGGTTCGGATTTTCACCGACCCCGGAGCACGCGTGCGGTACGCCTCACAGTATGCACACGGACGCAGCGGTGCACAGCGGCCGAGGTCCGCCGGCCGGGTGTGACGTTCCCCCGGGGGCGGTACAGGGGCGGTGCAGGGCGGTGCAGGGCGGTGCAGGGCGGCCTCCCGCGCCCGGAGCGATCCGGCCGCCCACGCCCGGCGCGACCGTCGCGGAGCGGACGGTCGGGCGCGCGGGTAGCCCGGGCCGGTAGCCTGCGCGTCGCAGCAGGAGCCACGACAGGAGGACGGATGCCTGAGAGCGTGCAGCGCCGGGCGGACCGGATCCTCGACCGCATCGCCCAGGAGCCGTTGAGGGGTGCCTGGCTCGCGACCGCAGGGATCACCGTCTCCGTGACGGTCCTTGCAGGTCTTCTCATGCGACTCACCGACCCGACCACGTTCGCCAACGTCGCGCAGGGGCTCTGGTGGGCCGTCCAGACGACGACGACCGTCGGGTACGGCGACAAGGTGCCCCAGTCCGCCCTCGGCAAGGGCGTGGCCGCGCTCGTCATGGTCGTCGGGATCGGCTTCGTCACGGTCAGCACCGCGGCGATCGCATCCGCCTTCGTGGAGTCCTCGATGCGGCGGCGCGAACGCGCGCCTGGTGGCGACGGGGCCCGGTCCGCCGACGTGACCGCGGAGCTGACGGCGCTGCGGTCGGACGTCACCGCGCTGCGCCGCGAGCTCCGGGAGCTGCGTGGGGAGATCCGCGACGACCGGGCGGGAGGCGCCTCGTGACCACGGCATCGCCCGACCTGGACCCGCTGGCGCTGGCCCGGTCCCGGCGCTACCTGACGGCGCTCGTCCTCGCCGGCGTCATCGGCACGATCATCTCGGCGTTCGCCTACTTCTTCCTCGCGCTGGTCGACACGGCGCAGAGCTGGGTCTACAAGGACCTTCCGGACGCGCTCGGGATCGGTGCCGGTACCGACTGGTGGCCCATCATCCCGCTGGTCGTCGCCGGCGTGCTCGTCGGGGCGTGCATCAGGTACCTGCCCGGCGGCGGCGGCGAGTCGCCCGCCGAGGGCTTCAAGGCCGGCCGGGGACCGGCGCCGCCCGCGGCGCTGCCGGGGATCTTCCTCGCCGCGCTCGCCGGCCTCGCGCTCGGCGCCGTGATCGGCCCCGAGTCGCCACTCATCGCCCTGGGAGGCGGCCTGTCGGCCGCGATCGTCCGGCTGCGCAGGGGTGCGGCCAACACCCAGGCGGAGGCGATGCTCGGCGCGACCGGCAGCTTCGCCGCGGTGAGCACCCTGCTCGGCAACCCGCTGGTCGGCGCCGTGCTCATGATGGAGGCCGCCGGGCTCGGTGGCGCGATGCTCGGCCTCGTCCTGGTCCCCGGGCTCCTCGCCTCCGGCGTCGGTTACCTCATCTTCACGGGACTGGACTCGGTGACCGGCCTCGGGACGTTCTCGCTGGCCCTGCCGGACATCCCCGAGCTGGGGACGCCTCAGGGCTCCTGGCTGCTCTGGGCGATCGTCGTCGGCCTGGCCGCCGCGCCCGTGGTCTGGGTGATCCGGACGACGGCCCTCGCCCTGAAGCCGCATGTCGAGGGCCGCGTCCTGGTGCTGGCACCGCTCGTCGGCCTGGTGGTCGGCCTCGTCGCCCTGCTGTACGCGACCACGAGCGGCAACCCCGCCGAGGACGTCCTCTTCTCCGGGCAGTCGGCCCTCGGGCCGCTGGTCGACGACGCCGGCACGTACTCGGTGGGGACGCTGGTCGTGCTGGGCGTCTGCAAGGCCGTCGCCTACGCCCTGTCACTGAGCGCCTTCCGCGGCGGACCCGTGTTCCCGGCGATGTTCATCGGGGCGGTCATGGGGATCACGCTGTCGCACCTGCCCGGGCTGCCGGTGACCCTCGGCGTGGGCATCGGGATCGGGGCCATGCTCGGCGCGATGCTCCGCCTGCCGGTCTTCGCCGTGCTCATGACCAGCGCCTTCCTCGTGGACGCCGGTCCCGGCCTGCTCGCTCCGGTGATCATCGCGGTGGTCGTCGCCTACGCCGCGTCGGCCTGGCTCGTCCCCGGCCATCGGCGGGTGACGCCGCCCCCGCAGGAGGTGCCCGCGGCGACGGCCGCCTGAGCCCGTCCCGCCGGACTGCCGCTACGCCCCGACGAGGACGGCCCCGAGCGCGACGAGGCCCGCACCGAGCCAGACGGTCGCGGGACGTGTCCCGGGCGTCAGCGCCACGGCGAGGAGCACGGACGACTCGCGCAGGGTCGCGACACGACCGGCATCGGCGGCGCTGGAACGCGAGGAGCACCAGCAGGTACGCCGTGACGACGCCGATCCCGACGAGGGCGCCGCGACGCAGCGCAGCGCGCAGCCGTGACCACGACCGGACCGCACCGGTGAGGACCACCCCCTGGAGGAACATCACGACGCCGAGGTATCCCGCGACCGCGAGAGGCGACGCCGTCCCCGCAGCGGCCCCGCCGGGCTCGCCCTCGGCGAGCCGACGCACCGCGACGGCATCGAGGACGCTGTACGTCGCGACAGCGACGCCGACGGCCACCGCCCAGCCGACGGCCCGGTGCTGGCCGAGCCCGTGGGCGACGCCGGCGACGAGCACGAGGCCGGCCGCGAGCGCGACGGCGCCGGCGAGCGCCACGCCGGACGGCCGCTGGCCGAGCACTGCCCATGCCCCGAGGGTCACGAGCAGCGGGGCGCTCCCCCGGCCGACCGGGTAGGTGACGGCGAGCGAGCCGCGGGCGTACGCGGCGACGAGGAGCCCGCAGTAGGCCGCCTCGGCGAGCCCGGACACGAGCGCCACGAGCCACACCGTGAGCGGCCTCCCGCCGCCGGCGCCGCCGCTGGCCTCGTGCGCGTCTGTGATGAGACTGAGACCCCCGGGCGCGACCGGCGGTCGCAGCGTCACGGCGGGCGACAGCACGGCCGACCCGACGAACCCGGCCACCGCGAGCACCGCGAGCCGGTCCTCGAACCCGTGGACGAGGCGGTTCCAGAGCGCGTGGGCGACCGCCGCGGCGAGCACGAGCCCGAGCGCCGCAGCGCTCACCGGTCACCCGGTCCGCGGCGACGCGGGCGGTGGACGGCCCCGCCTCGGGTCGCTCGCCGACGGCTCAGAGCACCGGCAGCGCACGCCTGCCCGTGGCGTCCCGCTTCAGCTCGACGGCCTCGGCGACCGCCTCGACGGGTACGGGACCGTAGACGTGCGGGAAGACCTCGTCGGTGCCCGGCGCGGGCTCGACCCGCACCGCGGCGCCGAGCCGGGCGCGCTCGATGACGAGGAGCACGAGCGGCGCGTCGACGTCCGCGTAGTGGGTCTGGACGGTCCGCGGCACCTGCTGGACGAACGAGGTGTGGATGAACCCCTCGTCCGCCAACGTGCGGCCCATCGTCGAGACCCGGTACTCCCCCGCCCGCCGGGCCCGATCCCAGTCCTCCCGGAGCGCGACGTGGAACAGCCGTCCGGGCCGGCCGGCAGCGCCCTCCCGGCAGGTGGTACCCGTCCCCGGTGTCCAGGCGACGATCTCGTCGTCCGCGTCGTCGAGGCCGGACAGGCTCCCGGAGATCGTCCAGCCCTGGGTCGCGAGCAGCGCCCGCATGGGGACGTTCGACCGGTTCGTCGAGGTGAAGACCCGGCCGCCGATCCCGACCGCGACGGCCGCGGCGAGCAGCGCCGACCCCACCCCGCGCCGCCGCGCCTCGGGTGCGACAAAGAGCAGCTCGACGAAGTCCCGGCCGAAGAAGTGACCGTGCCGCAGCACGACGAAGCCGGCGAGCCGGGCGCCGGCCTCCCGCGCGGGGACCACGAGGCAGAGGTTGTCCCGGCGGCCGTGGAGGGCGTCCTCGACGAGCGTCGCGCGCGCGAGGTCCGCGCCGCGGACGTTCGGGTCGATCTCGCCGATCGCGGGCGCGTCGTGCGGGGTCGCTGGTCGGATGCGCATCGCGGCTCCTCGGGACGGCACGGGTGGGGGATGGGCGTCGAAGCACCGGTCCCGCCGGGCTCAGTGCCCGCAGGCTGCGGCGGCCAGCCCGCGCAGGCGCTTGATCCGGTCCGCCGCGTCGTCGGCGCCGTAGACCGCCGACCCGGCGACGAACACGTCGGCGCCGGCCTCCGCGCAGCGTTCGATGGTGTCCTCGGACACCCCGCCGTCGACCTGCAGCCAGACGTCGAGCCCGGACGCCGCGATCGCCGCCCGGGTCCGGCGCACCTTCGGCAGGCAGAGGTCGAGGAACTCCTGACCGCCGAAGCCCGGCTCGACGGTCATGACCAGCACCATGTCGAACTCGGGCAGCAGGTCGACGAACGGCTCGACGGGCGTCGCCGGCTTGAGCCCGAGCCCGACCCGGACCCCCATCGACCGCAGCTCGCGCGCGAGCCGGACGGGCGCGCCCGCGGCCTCTGCGTGGAAGGTCACGCTCCGCGCCCCGGCCTCGGCGAACGCCGGCGCCCAGCGGTCCGGGTCCTCGATCATGAGGTGGGCGTCGACCGGGATCGGCGACGCTTTCGGCGATCGCCTCGACGACGGGCTGGCCGAGCGTGAGGTTCGGGACGAAGTGGTTGTCCATGACGTCGACGTGCGCCCAGTCCGCGTCGGCGATCCGCGCGAGCTCGTCCGAGAGGCGGGCGAAGTCGGCGGAGAGGATGCTCGGTGCGATCTGGATGCCCACGCCGGCGAGCCTACCGGCGGCGTGCCGTCAGGCCTTCCGACGCAGCAGCGCCAGGTACATGGCGTCCGTGCCGTGCACGTGCGGCCACAGCTGGGCGGCCGGTCCCGGGCCCGGCGATGTCAGACCGCCCGCGGGACACCTCACCGAGCACGGTCGGCGCGTCGAGCCGCTCGACGTCGACGCGCCGCCGCAGGACGTCGTCGACGACCAGCCGGGTCTCCGCGGGATGCGGCGAGCAGGTCACGTACGCGACGACCCCGCCCGGCCGGACGGCGTCGAGCGCCGAGGCGCAGCAGGTCGCGCTGCAGCGGCCCGAGCGTCGGCGAGGTCGGACGGCGAGCGCCGCCAGCGCGCCTCCGGCCGGCGGCGCAGCGCTCCGAGCCCGGTGCACGGGGCGTCGACGAGCACCCGGTCGTACCGGCCCGGCTCGTCGTCGCCGACCGTGCGGCCGTCCCCGGTCCGGACCTCGACGGCGCCGGGACGGCCGCACGACGGCCGCGACCGACGCCCGGACCAGGTCGGCCCGGTGCGCGGCCGACCTCGTTCGCGACGAGCCGCGCGTCGTCGGGCAGCTCGCCCGCCGCGCGGCGGACGCCGAGCATCGCGCCGAGCAGGGCCGCTCTTGCCGCCCGGGCCCGGCGCACAGGTCGAGCCAGCGGCCCGGCGTCGGCGCCCGTCGAGCGGCGCCGCGGCGAGGGCGAGCGCGACGAGCTGGCTGCCCTCGTCCTGGACCCGGGCCCGGCCCTCGCGGACGGCGGGAAGGTCGTCCGGGCGCGCCGGTCACGGCCGCGGCGAGCGGGCTGAGGGCCCGGCCCGGGCGCCGACCGCGCGCGCCTGCGCCGTCAGCTCGTCGACGGTCGGCCAGCCCGGGCAGCGCGGCGAGCGTCGACGACGGGCCGGGCGTTGTCCGCGGCCAGCAGCGCCGGGAGCTCGCGCCGGGTCACGGCCGGCGAAGCGCAGCGCGTCCCGCAGCGCCCGCACGATCCACACCGGGTGCGAGTGGACGACGGCGAGGTGCTCGTCGGCGTCCGCCGCGGCGTCCGGCGCGACCAGCTCCGCGAGCCAGTCGTCGAGTCCCTGCCGGGACACCCGGCGCAGCACCGCGTTGGCGAACCCGGCCGCGCCCTGGCCGATCTCGGCCCGGACCAGGTCGACGGTCGCCGTCGACCGCCGCGTGCGCCGGCACCCGCGTGCCGAGGAGCTGGTGGGCGCCGAGCCGCAGGGCGTCGAGCAGGGGCGGGTCGACGTCGCCGAGCGGCCGGTCGACGCAGGCCGCGAGGACGGCGTCGTAGCGTCCCGCGCCCGCGCAGCGCACCGTAGGTCAGCTCGGTCGCGAACGCGGCGTCGCGGCCGCGCAGCCGGGCCTC
This sequence comes from uncultured Actinomycetota bacterium, assembly GCA_963750565.1. GTDB lineage: Bacteria > Actinomycetota > Actinomycetes > Actinomycetales > Kineosporiaceae > R-H-3. The sequence continues at coordinate 374,212 of CAVVRA010000011.1, forward strand.
GCGCAGCAGCCGCGGCGAGCACGAGGTTGGCGTAGGCGTCCTCGCTCGTCGACGGCCCGCAGGGTCGCGAAGGCGACGACGCGGGCCGGGTCGACCTCGCGCCGGGCGACGTTGCGGGTCTTCGCCCGGGCGGAGCCCGGTGCACGGCCGCCGGCCGTGCCGCCGCGGACGCCGGCCGGCGCCGCGGCTCATCGTCACGCCCGACGCGCTCACCCGAACGCCTCCCCGGCTCGGGCCGCAGACCGCGGGCCCAGTCGGCCGCGGCCATCGGCCGCTTGCCCTGGGCCTGCACCTCGCCGAGCCGCACCGGCCCGGCCGGCGGTGCCGACGAGCACGTCGCGCTTGCCGGCGACGAGCTCGCCGGGGGCGAGCGGGTCGGGCGCGGCGTCCGGCGCAGCCGTCCTGCGGGACCGGGCGACCGGGCCGAGCTTGACCCGCTCGCCGCGCAGCGTCGTCCACGCGCCCGGGCTCCGGGGTGCAGCCGCGCACCAGCCGGTCGACCGCGAACGCGGGCAGGCGCCCAGTCGACGCGGGCGTCCTCGACGGTGATCTTCGGGGCCGGCGCTCACGCCGTCCGGCGGGCTGCGGCACGGCGACGAGCGAGCCGTCGGCGATGGCCGTCGAGGGTGGCGACGAGCAGCCCGGCCCCGGCGACGGCGAGCCGGTCGAGCAGGTCGCCGGCGGTGTCGTCGGGCCGGACCGTCTCGGTGAGCACGCCGTACACCGGCCCGGTGTCGAGCGCCCTCCTCGATCCGGAAGGTCGTGGCGCCGGTGACCTCGTCGCCGGCCATCACGGCGCGCTGCACCGGCGCCGCGCCCCGCCAGGCGGGCAGCAGCGAGAAGTGCAGGTTGACCCAGCCGTGCGCGGGCACGTCGAGGGCGGCCTGCGGGACCAGCGCGCCGTAGGCGACGACCGGGCAGCAGTCCGGGGCGAGCGGCGCCGAGCGCGGCGAGGAAGTCCGGCTTCCGACGGCCGTCGCGGCGTGCAGCACCGGGACGCCGCGCGGCGTCCGCCCAGTCCGCGACGGGCGAGCGGACGAGCCGGCGGCCGCGACCGGTCGGTGCGTCCGGCCGGGTGACGACCGCGGCGAGCTCGTGGCAGGACGCGGCGATCGCCTCCAGGGACGGGACCGCGACCTGCGGGCGTACCCGCGAAGACCAGGCGCATCACGGCTCCGGCCGGAGGGCGCGAGCCGGTCAGAGCGCCCGGCCGAACGTGGCGTGCGGGCTCTCCTTGACGACCGGGCCGGACCTCGCCCGGCCCACTCCGCCTCGCGGATCGCCTTGAGCGCCAGCTTGCGCTGCTCCCGGTCCATCCGGTCGATGAACAGGATGCCGTCGAGGTGGTCGGTCTCGTGCTGGATCGCGCGGGCGAGCAGCTCGCTGCCCTCGATCGTCACCGGCTCACCGTGCATGGTCGAACCCCTTGGCCACGACGCGCAGCGCGCGCGGGGTGTCGTAGTAGATGCCGGGGAAGGACAGGCAGCCCTCCTCGCCGTCCTGCAGCTCGTCGGACAGGTCGAGGTCCGGGTTGATCAGGTGCCCGAGCACGCCGTCCACGTAGTAGGTGAACACCCGCAGGCCGACCCCGATCTGCGGTGCGGCCAGGCCCGCGCCGGGGGCGTCCATCATCGTGTCCTCGAGGTCCTTGACGAGGATCGCGCAGCTCCTTGTCGAAGTCCGTCACCGGCTGGCGCGGGGGTGCGCAGCACGGGGTCGCCGAAGAGGCGGATCGGCTTGATCGACAACGGCGGGCTCCCTGGACGACGAACTCCGGACACCAGAGTCTACGTAACCCGCCCCCGGCGAATTCCCGCGGGAGCCGGCTCGGCTCAGCAGGTCCGCAGATCGAGCCCGATGTCCAGGACGGGCGCCGAGTGCGTGAGCGCCCCGACGGCGACGTAGTCGACGCCAGTCGACGCGACCTCCCGGGCATGCTCGAGGGCCAGCGAGCCGCTCGCCTCGGTCCGGCAGCCGGCGGCCCGGGCGACCGCGACGGCCGCGCGCGTCGTCGCGACGTCCATGTTGTCGAGGAGGACGAGCCGCGCCCCCGCCCCGACGGCCTCGACGACCTGGTCGAGCGTGTCGCACTCGACCTCGCACACGACGTCCGGGTACCGGGCCCGGACCGCGGCGAGCGCCGCCGTGACGGACCCCGCCGCGACGACGTGGTTGTCCTTGACGAGGGCCTGGTCGCCGAGCCCCATCCGGTGGTTCTGGCCGCCGCCGCAGCGGACGGCGTACTTCTGGGCAGCCCGCATCCCCGGCACCGTCTTGCGGGTGTCCCGGACGACGGCGCCGGTCCCCTCGACCGCGCCGACCCAGGCGGCGGTCAGGGTCGAGACCCCGGACAGCTGACCCAGGAGGTTCAGTGCGCTGCGCTCCCCGGTGAGCACCGCCCGGGTCGGCCCCGTCACGGTGAGCAGCACGTCGCCGGCGGAGACGGGCGTGCCGTCCGCGACGTGCTCGACGACGGCGGCGGCCGCGGCTCCTGGGGCGAGCCCTGCGGCGACGAGGACCCGTTCGAAGACGGCTCGGGCGACGGCGAGGCCGGCGACCACCCCCGGACCACGCGCGACGAGGTCGCCGGTCGCGACGGCGTCGGCGGGGACGGTCGCCTCGGTCGTGACGTCGCCGCCGGCGGCGAGGTCCTCGGCGAGGGCCAGCTCCGCGAGCTCGGCGACCACGCCGGGGTCGAGGGGCCCGACGGTCCCGTTCCGTGTGCCGGTGGCGTCGTGGGCCGGGGTGCTCACGGGCGGACCTCCAGGCGGACGGCGCGGATGCCGTCCGTCGTCGGGGACGACGGGTCGAGGCCGGCGACGACGAGGTGCCGCCACGCGCTGTCGGGCGCGGTGACGTCGCGTCGTCGGTGGCAGCCCCGGCTCTCCTCGCGCAGCAGCGCAGCGGCGAGGAGCACCGAGGCGACGGTGTGCACGTTCGTCGTCTCCCACGCGGCGAGGCCCGGCGCCATGCTGACCGGGGACGGCGCGAGCCCGGCGAGCCATCCGGCGCGATCGGACAGCGCCTGCGGGTCGCGCAGGACGCCGGCGTCACGGCTCATCCCTGCGGTGAGCGCGGGACGTGCGGTCGGCCGGACGAGGGCGGCGACGGCCGTCTCCGGAGCGGTCACCGGACCGCGCGCGGGCAGCTCCGCGGGCAGCAGGGCCGCCAGCCGCCGTCCGACGACGAGCGCCTCGAGCAGGCTATTCGACGCGAGCCGGTTGGCGCCGTGGACGCCGGTCCGGGCGACCTCGCCGACGGCGTAGAGCCCGGCGAGGCTCGTCCTGCCGGAAAGGTCGGCGACGACCCCGCCGCACGCGTAGTGCGCGGCCGGGACGACCGGGATCGGCTCGCGGACCGGGTCGATCCCGGCCGCCCTGCAGGAGGCGAGAACGGTCGGGAACCGCCGTTCGAGCAGGTCCGCGCCGAGGTGCCGGGCGTCGAGGAGGACGTGGTCGGCGCCGGTGGCGGTGAGCCGCTCCCCGATCGCCGCGGCGACGACGTCCCGCGGGGCGAGGTCGGCGAGCGGGTGCCGTCCGGTCATGAACCGGGTGCCCGTGACGTCCAGGAGCACGGCGCCCTCGCCGCGGAACGCCTCGGACACGAGCGGCCGCTGCACCGCGGTCGGGCCAGCACCGCGGACGGCGAGGGCCGTCGGGTGGAACTGGACGAACTCGACGTCGGCGACCGCGGCTCCGGCCCGGATCGCAGCGGCCAGCCCGTCGCCGGTGGCGACCGCCGGGTTCGTCGTGACGTCGAAGACCTGGCCGACGCCGCCGGAGGCGAGGACGACGGCCCGCGCCGACACCCGGGCGACGGACAGGCAGCCGCCCGCCGGGTCGAGCCGGCCGAGCAAGGCGCCGGTGACCCTCCCGCTCGCGTCCCGGAGGAGGTCGAGCAGGAAAGTCCGCTCGTGCACCCGGACACCGTCCCCGCGGGCGCCGTCGGTGGCCGTACCGAGGACGGCCGACTGCAGGGTGCGCTGCACCTCCTGGCCGGTCGCGTCGCCGCCGGCGTGGATGATCCGGGACCGGCTGTGGCCACCCTCACGGGTCCGGGCCAGCCGGCCGTCGGCGTCGCGGTCGAACAGCGCCCCGGCGTCGAGCAGGGCGCGTACCGCGGCCGGAGCCTCGGCGACGAGGGTCGCGACGGCGTCCGGGTCGGCGAGGCCGGCGCCGGCGACGAGGGTGTCCTCGACGTGCAGCACAGGCTCGTCGTCCGGTGCGCCGCCGGTCGCGATCCCGCCCTGGGCGCACGCGGTGCTGCCGTCGCCGACGGACGCCTTGGACACGAGGTCGACCCGCAGGCCGGACCCGAGCAGGCCGTGCGCGACGGCGAGTCCGGCGATCCCGGTCCCCACGACGAGGACGTCGGTGACGAGGTCATCCGACGGCGCCGGCGCAGCGAGCCGGCCGACGACGAAGGCTTCCGCGATCCGGCCGACGACGGGACCCTCGGCGGTCAGCACGGCGCTCACGGCGGTCATTCCCCGCCCGCCGAGGGCGAGCCGACGGCGATCATCCGCTCGACGGCGAGCCGGGCACGGACCGCGACGTCCGGCTCGACCTCGACGACCTCACGTCCCTCGCGGAGCGCCGTGATCAGGTTCTCGGGGGTCGTCATCTTCATGTACGGGCAGACGGCGCGGTCGCTGACCGGCTCGAAGGCGGTGCCCGGGTTCGCCCGCCGGAGCTGGTGGAGCATGCCCGTCTCCGTCGCGACGAGGACCCGGCGGGCACCCGTACGGCGCGCCTGGTCGACCATCCCGCCGGTCGAGACGATGCGCACCCGGTCGGCGGCGACGGCGCCGCTCGCGACGAGGCTCAGGGCGGACGTCGCGCACGCGCACTCGGGGTGGACCAGCACGTCGGCGTCCGGCTCGGCCTCGACGCGGGCGCGCAGGACGTCCCCGCCGATGCCTTCGTGGACGTGGCACTGGCCCTGCCAGATGTGCATCGGCTGCCGGCCGGTGACCCGCCGGACGTGCTCACCGAGGTGACGGTCGGGCAGGAAGAGGATCTCCCGGTCGGCGGGCACGGATCGGACGACGTCCGCGGCGTTCGACGACGTGCAGCAGACGTCGCTCTCGGCCTTCACCGCCGCGCTGGTGTTCACGTACGCGACGACGACGGCGCCGGGGTGCAGCCGCTTCCACGCGCGCAGCTCCTCGACGTGGATCGTGTCGGCGAGCGAGCACCCGGCCGCGGCGTCCGGGATGAGAACGGTCTTGTCCGGGGAGAGCAGCTTCGCCGTCTCGGCCATGAAGTGGACGCCGCAGAAGACGATCTCGCGGTGCGGTGCGGTCGCGGCGACCCGGGACAGCGCCAACGAGTCGCCGACGTGGTCGGCGACGTCCTGGATCTCGGGCCGCTGGTAGTTGTGGGCGAGGATCAGCGCGTCCCGGCGGCGAGCCAGGCCGCGGACCTCGCGCATCCAGTCGGTGCGCATCCCAGCGGTGACCGTGCCCTGCGTCCGCTCGGCGATGCTCATCGGTCCTCCTCGGGCCTGCTCGACCGGCGGTGGTTTCCGACCGGCGGGCACTGTGGTTATCGACTAATCGTCGATAACCGTGGGAGGGACGATAGCATGGCCCGCGTGAGCCCCACCCGCCCGTCCGGGCCGCGGACCGCCGACGTGGGCGACACCACGACCCCGGCGCTGCGTCACGAGGTCCTCGCCGTCGTCCTTCAGGTTCGTGACGACGTGCTGCACGTCCTCCTGTGGCGTCGGGGCCTCGCGCCGCACGCCGGTCGCTGGTCGCTGCCGGGCGGCACACTCGGTCCCGCGGAGGACCTGAGGGCGTCGATCCGTCGCCAGCTCGCGGAGAAGGTCGACGTCCGGGAGCTGTCGCACCTCGAGCAGCTCGACAGCCGCGGAGCCCCGCGCCGGGTCCCCGGCGAACGCGTCGTCGCCACGACCTACCTCGGGCTCGTGCCCGGCGGCGTCGACCCGCACGTCCCGGCCGACACCCGCTGGCACCCCGTCGACGCCCTGCCGCGGATGGCGTTCGACCACGCCGACGTCGTCGCCGCCGGCCGCTCCCGGCTGCGCTCGAAGCTGTCGTACACGAACCTCGGCTTCGCGCTCGTGCCGCCGACGTTCACGATGAGCGAGCTCGCCCGCTACTACCGGGCCGCGCTCGGGCACGAGGTCGACGTGACGAACCTCCAGCGGATCCTCACCCGGCGGGACCAGATCGAGCCGACGGGGGACGTCGTCCGGTCCGGGCGCTCCGGCGGCCGACCGGCGGCCGTCTACCGGTTCCGGCACCCGAGTCTGGAGGTCACCGACGCCTTCGCGGTCCTCCACCCGCCCCGGGCGGCCGGCGCGACGGCCTGACGGTCCGGCCCGACCGCGGCAGGCATCGGGGCGGTTCCGGCCGCGCCCTTCGCCTCTGGTGACCGGGACCGCCCGGTGATGCACTGGAGAAGGCGGCGACGCCCGGATGGTGCAGGAAGAACCGGACCGCAGCTGTCGGTCATCGCCAGGGTCGGCCGCCAGGGGTGGATCATGACCAGCCGTCGGACGCGTCCCGTGGGGCGCGTGGGAGCGACCCTGCTGGTGGCCGCTGTGCTCGCCGTGAGCGGCTGCGGCCAAGGCACGTCGGGCGGGCAGCCCGGCGGGTCCTCGACGTCCGGCACCGCAGGGCCGAGCACCTCGGCGACGACCGCCCCGAGGACGCCGACGAGCGAGTCGTCGAGCCCGTCCACGTCGTCAACGACCCGGGCGACGCGGAGCGCACTGACCCAGTTCACGCCGTTCCTGCGGACGGCGTCGGCGATCGACGCCGAGATCCGCGCGGCCGCGGTGAAGGTCAACGCGGGCTTCCACGGCGACGTCATCGTCATCCCGGAGTCCGCCGCGCGGGCCGTCCGCGCGCTGGACCCGGAACGGCTCGCCCGGGTGATCCCGGCCGGGGCTCCCGAGCAGCTCGAACGCGCCGCCCTGGAGATCTACGCCAACCTCGTGTCCCGGACCGACGCGCTCGGTGTCGGGTACAGCGACACCGGCCCGATCTCCCGGACCTCCCAGGAGGGCCAGGAGATGCTGGCCGACCTGAGCAACGGCTCGACCCCGGCGCGCAACTTCCCGACCGACCTCGCCGCCGTCCGTACGCTCGCCGCACGGACCCCTGCGTTCGCGCCGGCCGCCCCGTCGTCCCGCACCGCGGCGAACGTGTTCGTCCGCGCGAGGTATATCGACGAGTACAACGGTGGCTGCGACACGCACGGTGGCTGGGTGCCGAGGCCGATGCCGCTCGTCGAGGTCCGCTGGGGCCGCACCGGTGGCGTGACGGCCCCCTGGGACGGCGTCGTCGGGGTCCGCCAGGTCGAGGACTGGGGTATCTGGTTCGATGCGACGTACCTCGGCGGCCACGTCTGGTCGGTCGAGCTCAACGCCTGCTGAGCACCGGCCGACGGTCCCCGCCCGGGGCCGCGGGTTCCGTGCCGGGGGCGAAAACGGGTTGAGCCCACGACGGCGGCGGCGAGACGGTGGATCGCACCCCCGTCGACCCGAAGGGACCCCGACGTGCGCCTTCTGCGCGATCTGTGGGCCACGTCGTCGCGCTCGACCGCGGCGATCGCCTGCCTGATCGTCCTCGGCGCGCTCGGTGACGCGGCCGCCGCCGCCCTCGCCGGGCCCGTGCTGGTCCGGCGCTCCTCCACCCTGTTCGTCCTGCTCGCCGTCGCCCTCGTGGTCAACGTCGTCGGCAGCACGATCGTCGGGCTCGTCGCCGCGGCGCTCACCGCGGACTGGAGCGCCCGGGCACGGCGCCGGCTGTGCCGGGTCGCCTTCGGCCAGCCGCTCCCGACCCTCGACGCGACCCCTGTCGGCGAGCTCCTCGACCGGATCGACTCCGACGTGTACCAGGTCGGCTCGGAGCTGAGGGGCACCGGCGTCCGGCTCGCGCAGTCGCTGACCGTCGCGGCCGCGTCCATCGTCACCGCGACCGTCGTGTGGTGGCCGGCCGGGGTCACGATGCTCGCCCTGGTCGGCCTGGTCGCCGTGTCCCTGCGCCGCCGGACCGCGGCGATCGGCCCTGCGCGGCTCGCCGAGGAGGAGGCCTGGTCCGACCTCGCCGCCGTCATGGAGGAGAGCATCCACGGCCAGGACGACGTCCGGACGACGCTCGCCCGGCCCTTCGTCCTGCGGCTGTACGCCCGGCGATCGCGCGAGGTGCTCGACCGCGGGCGGCGGGTCTGGCACATGTCCGCGGTCGTGACGTTCGCGGCGTCCCTCGCCGTCCACGCCGCGATCGCCGGGCTCGTCGTCGGCGGCGCGTGGGCGCTCGCCGGGGACCACGTCGACGCCGCCCGCCTGACCTCGGTGTGGCTGCTCGCCGTGTCGTTCGGCGCGACCGTCGAGCACGCGAGCCGGATGCTGCCGGACCTGCAGAACACCCTTGGCGCCTGGGGCCGGATCCAGCTCCTCGCCGACTCGCCGCAGGAGCCGGCCGGCGGGCTCGCGCCGGCCGAGGGGGACGTGGAGATCCGCGGGCTGACGTTCGCCTACGCCGACGGCGACCGGCACGGCCGCCGGGACGTGCTGTCCGACGTCACACTGAGATTCTCCCGCGGCCGCTCGTACGCCCTCGTCGGGCGGACCGGTTCGGGCAAGTCGACCCTCGCGAAGGTGCTCACCCGCGCGGTCGACGTCCCTCGCGGCACCGTCTTCCTCGCCGGCCACGACCTTCTCGACCTCGACGTCGAGAGGCTGCGGAGCTGGATCGCGCTCGTCCCGCAACGCACCGAGATCCTCGCCGGGACGCTCGCGGAGAACGTCGCGCTCTTCGACCCGGACCTGGTCGGCCGCGCCGGGGAGGCGCTCTCCCAGCTCGGGCTCGGCGGCTGGGTCGCCGAGCTGCCGGACGGGCTCGAGACCCGGCTGGGCGACGGCGGGCACGTGCTCTCCGCCGGCCAGGAGCAGCTCGTGGCGTTCGCCCGGATCCTCGTCCGGGACCCGTTCGTCGTCGTCCTCGACGAGGCGACGGCCCGGCTCGACCCGGCGACGGAGGTGCGCGTCCGGGAGGCGACCGAGCGGCTGCTCCGCGGCCGGATCGGCATCCTCGTCGCGCACCGGCTCTCGACGGTGAGTCGCTGCGACGAGGTCGTCGTGCTCGCCGACGGCAGGGTCGTCGAGGCCGGACCGCTGCGGCGGTCGCGACGCTTCGCCGCGCTGCTCGCGGCCGGCCGGCTCGACGAGGAGGACGGACAGGACGACGCCGTGGGTGCCGTGGATGCTGTCGCCGGTGTGGCCGACGGGCCACCGCGCGGCTCCGGCACCGGCGGTGTCCCCGCCCCCGGGCCGCCCACGTCGATGTGGCCGGGTCCGGCGGCACCGCGGTCGCGGTCCGCGAGCCGACGGCCACGCCGGCCGCCGTCCACGCCGCTCAGGTGCGTACCGACCCGCCCCCGCTGCCGGAGCCGCCGCCGGCCCGGACGCTGCGCGAGATCCTCCGGCTCGTGACGAACGACCCCCGGTACGGCCTCGGCTCGGTCCTCGTCTGGGTGTCGGTGGTGCTCCTCGGCCTCGACGGGGCCGTCCTGCCGGCACTGTGGGCCACCCTCGTCGACGGCACGGGGACCCTGCTCTGGCCGACCGTCGGCATCGTCGCAGCGCTGCTCCTCACGGCGCCGACGCCGTACTACACCGGCCGCTGGTTCCCGGAGTGGTGGGTCCGGCAGATGCTGCGGATCGGGCTGCGGCTCGTCCACGGCCAGACCGGGCCCGCCGGGTCAGCGGGCACACCCCGGCCGAGGTCGTCGCGCAGAGCGGCGACACCGAACGCGTCGTCATCCTCGCCGACAACGCCATCGACACCTCGATGGCGGTCGTCGCGGCGGTCGCGATGACGGTCGTGTCCGGCACGGTCGTCCCGGCGCTGTTCTTCGTCGGCACCATGGTGCTCTCCGCGTCGGCGGCGACCCTCTTCGGGCCGCGGCTCGCGGCGTCGGCGAAGCGGACGGTGGCGGCCCGGGCCGCGTTCGCGACCGCGCTCGTGTCGTCGGTGTCCGCCGCCCGCACGGTCAAGCTCGCGGGCGCGACCCGGCCGGTGCTCGCGCACCTCGCGCGGCTCGACACCCTGCGCAGCGAGCTGCAGCGGCGCGAGATCGCGCTGCAGGTGTGGGCCCGCTCGACGCCGTCGGCGACGAGCGGGCTGCTGCCGATCGGGGCCTGGGCGCTCTACCTCGGCGGGGACCTCTCGGCGACCGGCACGCTCGTCGCGGTGTCGACCCTGGGGGCCGCGAACTGGTTCGCGTGGACGACCGCGTCGCTCGTGTCGTCGATGCCGTCGGCGCGGGTGTGGACGCGGCGCACCGTCGCGATGTGCGGCGTCGCGGAGTACTCGGCGCCCGTGCCGGGCGTCGACCTCTCGGCCGGGACCGCACCCGCCCCGGAGCCGCCGCCGCGCCGTCCGCTGCGGCGCCTCGACCTCGTCGGGTTCACCGCGGTCCACGAGGACGGCATCGTCGGCGCCCGCGACCTCGACCTGACGGTTCGGCGCGGTGAGCTCGTGCTCGTCGTCGGGCCGGTCGGCTCGGGCAAGTCCTCGCTGCTGCGGGCGCTCGCCGGCATCGTCCACCACACCGGCGAGCTGCGCTGGAACGGCGAACCGGTCACCGAGCCGGAGGCGTTCCTGCGGCCGAGCCAGGTCGGCTACGTCGCCCAGCTGCCGCGGGTCCTGTCCGGCAGCGTCGCGGACAACATCCGGCTCGGGCACGAGGTCGACGCGGCGGGCGCGGTGACGACGGCCCAGCTCGACCACGACCTCGCGGCGTCCGGCGGCGGCCTCGGCCTGCTGATCGGGCACCAGGGGACGCGGCTGTCCGGCGGCCAGCTCCAGCGGCTCGCGCTGGCCCGGGCGCTGGCGCCGCGCACCGAGCTGCTCGTCGCGGACGACGTGTCCTCGGCCCTGGACGTGACGACCGAGCTCGCCCTCTGGCAGGCGCTGCGCGAGCACGGGGTGACGGTCGTCGGGTCGACGTCGAAGCGGGCCGCGCTCGTGCGCGCCGACCGGGTCGTCGTGCTCCTCGGCGGCCGCGCGGTCGCGCAGGGCACGTGGGCCGAGCTCGAGCCGCGTTGGGGCCACCTCGCGGGGTGACTAGCGTCCTTCCGTCGTGGCCCCTCAGCCCAGGTCGTCGGGGTCGAGCCGGACCCGGACGACGCCCGGATCCCGGCGCGCGCTCCGCACCGCCGCCGCGGCGTGCAGCGCGGCGGCGAGGTCGTGGCGGACGGTCCGCGGGCCGCGGAGGATGACCCGGACGGGCTCCTCGGCGCCGTCGAGCGTCGGGGCCGCACTCCGCTCCGCGGTGCGTGCCGGGTGCCGCGGCCGCGGCGCCCGCGGCACCGGACCCAGGGTCTCGACCCCGGGCGGGACCACGGCGGCCGCGAGGAGCGAGGCGACCGCGCCCGCCGGGCCGTCGAGGGTCGCCGCCGCGACGGCGGGAGGCAGGGCGAGCGAGGCCCGCTCGTCGAGCTCACGGGCCGCGAAGAGCGCCGGGTCGCCGCGGACGAGCATCTCGACGGCTGCCGCCCCCGGGTCGGCGCAGACGACGACGAGGCCGCCGTCCGGGGCCGGCCGGACCAGGGCCGCGGCGGCCCGCCAGCGGCGCAGCGCCTCCTCCCCCGCCCGCAGGTCGGGCCGGGCGAGCAGGGCGTCGCCGTCGAGCAGCACCGCGGCCGCGTAGCCCGCCGGGTGCGCCGCGGCTCGACCCCGGCGGTCGCCAGCACGAGGCCGCCGGCGGCGCGGGACCGCGGGCAGCACCCGGTCGGCCCGGGAGACGACGACCGGCGCCCCCGGGAACGCCCGGCCGAGCTCCTCGGCGGTGCGGTCCACGCCGACGGCCGGGCCCGCAGCCGGCCGGCCGTGGCAGTGCGGGCACGTCCAGCGACGGCCAGCCCGCGCCGCACCACGCCGCACTCCGGGGTGCCTGCGCCGTCCGGCCGGCCGGCGCCGGACCGCCGCAGCGGGCCGTGGCAGTGCGGGCAGCGCGCCGGACGGCGGCACGTCTGGCAGGACAGTCCGCGGCAGGTACCCCGACGCGCGGCGACCTGGACCAGCACCGGTCCCCGGGCAGCCCGTCGTGGACGGCCCGCCAGGCCGCGGGCGGCATCCGGGCGGCCCGGGCCGCGGCCGTCGTCGTCCGGGCGGCCGTCGTCGGCGACGACCACCCGCGGCCAGCGCCGCGCCGGGCCTCGCCGCGGGCCGCCTCGACCGGGCGCGCCCAGCCGTCGGCGAGGAGCAGCGCCGCCTCCGCCGTTCGCGACCAGCCCGCCGACCAGGGCGGCGGCATCCGGCCTGCTCGGCGCGCAGGGCGAGCACCTCCCGGGCGTGCGGGTACGGCGCGCGCGGCTCGGCGTGCGGTCGTCGCCGTCGTCCCAGATGACCACGAGCCCGAGGTCGGCGACCGGGGCGAACGCCGCGGCCCGGGTGCCGAGCGACGACCGCGGACCTGCCCGCGCAGCGCCGCGAGGAACGCCGGTACCGGGCCGCCGGGCCGAGGTCGGCCTCCAGCCGGGCATGCCGGCCGGCGCCGACGGCCTCGGACGAGCACCGGCCTCGACGGCGGTCGACGTCCCGGCGGTCGGGGACGACGACGACGGCCGCCACGGCCCGACGCCACGGTGGCCGCGACGGCGCCGGCGACCGCGCGCGGCCCACGTCCGACCCGGGCAGCGCCGTCCAGACCGCGCGCGGGGACGTCGCCGGCGGCGAGCCGGGCCAGGAACGCCGGGCCGGCGAGGTAGTCCGCCCACGGACCCGGGTCGCGGGCGGGCAAGCCCGCGGGACCGGCCGACCCGGCGGCGCCGCGGTGGTCACGGGACGGTCGGGGCCCGCTTCTCGGCGGCGCGCGTGCCGCGGCGGCACGGCGAGCCGCAGCACGTCGGCGAGGGTGCCCGCGTAGCGGTCGGCGACCGCGCCGGGCCAGCGCGAGCACCTCGGGGGTGAGCACCGGCTCCGGCGACACGACCCGGCGCAGCGGCGTCAGCCGCCCGGGGTGGTCGCTCGGCGTCGGCCCGCTCGACGACGAAGCCGTCGACGTCCTGCCCGGCGAAGCGCACCCGCACCCGGACCCCCGGCCGCGCCGTCGCCGACATCGGCTCCGGGACGGCGTAGTCGAACGGCCGGTCCAGGTGCGGCAGCGGGACGTCGACCGACGACCCGCGCGACGGGCTGCTCGGCCGCGACGCGGGCGGCGGCTCCGGTCGACGCCGCGCGCCGGCTCCGGGCCGCGGAGCAGCTCGAGCTGCTCTCCGGAGTCCGCCCGTCGGTCGCCGGGCTCCGCCAGCCCGGTCGGTCGATCGCGGTCAGCCGGCGGCGGACCGCAGCGCCTCGACCCGGTCGGTGCGCTCCCAGGTGAAGTCCGGGCAGCTCGCGGCCGAAGTGCCCGTAGGCGGCGGTCTGCTGGTAGATCGGCCGCAGCAGGTCGAGGTCGCGGATGATCGCCGCCGGGCGCAGGTCGAAGACCTCGCTGGATGGCCGTCTGGATCCGTCGGAGCGGGACCGTCTCGGTGCCGAAGCGTCTCGACGTACAGGCCGACCGGGTGCGCCTTGCCGATCGCGTAGGCGACCTGCACCTCGCAGCGCCGGGCCAGGCCGGCGGCGACGACGTTCTTGGCGACCCAGCGCATCGCGTACGCGGCGGAGCGGTCGACCTTCGACGGGTCCTTGCCGGAGAAGGCGCCGCCGCCGTGCCGGGCCATGCCGCCGTAGGTGTCGACGATGATCTTGCGGCCGGTGAGGCCGGCGTCGCCCATCGGGCCGCCGATCTCGAACCGGCCGGTCGGGTTGACGAGCAGCCGGTAGGTCGACGCGTCGATGCCGACCTCGTCGAGCACCGGCTTGACGACGTGGTCGGCGATGTCGGGCTGGAGCAGGTTCTCCAGCGAGACGTCGGCGCGCGTGCTGGCGTGGACACGACGACGGTGTCGAGCCGCGACCGGCCGGTCGCCGTCGTACTCGATCGTCACCTGGGTCTTGCCGTCGGGGCGCAGGTAGGGCACCTCGCCGCTCTTGCGGACCTCGGTCAGCCGCTGCGGCGAGCCGGTGCGCGAGCCAGATCGGCAGCGGCATGCAGCTCGGGGGTGTCGTCGCACGGCGTAGCCGAACATCAGGCCCTGGTCACCGGCGCCCTGCAGGTCGAGCGGGTCGTGCGCCGGCCTCGACCCGGGCCTCGTAGGCCGTGTCGACGCCCTGGGCGATGTCCGGGGACTGCGCCCCGATCGAGATCTCGACGCCGCAGGAGTTGCCGTCGAAGCCCTTGGTCGAGGAGTCGTAGCCGATGTCGAGGATCGTCTCGCGGACGATGGCCGGGGATGTCGGCGTAGCCCTGCGTCGTCACCTCACCGGCGACGTGCACCAGACCGGTCGTGACCATGGTCTCGACCGCGACCCGGCTGCGCGGGTCCTGGGCGAGCAGGGCGTCGAGGATGGCGTCGCTGATCTGGTCGCAGATCTTGTCGGGGTGGCCCTCGGTGACGGACTCGGAGGTGAAGAGACGGTAGCTCACGGTGCTCCTGTCAGTGCAGCGGCTGCTGGCTGGACCTGTCAAGAGTACTCAGCGGTCGGCGCGGTGCGTGCGGAGATCGCGCATCCGACACGCCGGCTGACCGCTGCGGTGACATCGTTCAGCCGGGCTCGGCGGCGGCGTCCAGCCGGGCAGCCGGCACGACGTCCCAGACCGCGTCGGCGACCTCCTCCTTGTCGACCTCGCGGCACCGCGGAGGGCGCCGCCGTCGGCGTCGAGCATCGTGACCGCGTTGTGCTCGGCACCGAAGACCTGGCCCGCCGGACACGTCGTTGACGACGAGCAGGTCGCAGCCCTTGCGCGCGAGCTTGCCGCGGGCGTGGGTCAGCACGTCGCCGGACGTCGTCGCCGGTCTCGGCGGCGAAGCCGACGACGACGCTGGCCGCGGCCGTCGGCCGGCGACGAGCTCGGCGAGGATGTCCGGGTTGCGCACCAGCCGGACGACGGGCGCGTCGTCCGGGTCGTGCGGTCTTCTTGATCTTGTGCTCGGCGACCTCGGCGGGCCGGAAGTCGGCGACGGCGGCCGCCATGACGACGACGTCGGCGTCCGGCGGCGGCCGCGAGCATCGCCGTCCGCAGCTCGAGCGCGCGTGCCGACGGCGACGACGTCCACCCCGCCGGGCCGGGCAGCGCGGTGTTCGCGGCGACCAGGGTGACCTGGGCGCCGCGGGCGGCGGCCGTCGCCGGCGAGCGCGAACCCCTGCCGACCGGAGGACCGGTTGCCGAGGAAGCGCACCGGGTCGAGCGGCTCTCGGGTGCCGCCGGCGGAGACGACGACCCGCCGCCCGGCGAGGTCGGCGCGCCCCGGCCGGGCCGCGGGACAGCAGACCGGACGGCGGCCGCGGCGATCGCCTCCGGCTCGGGCAGCCGGCCCGGGCCCGGTGTCGGCGCCGGTGAGCCGGCCGCTGGCCGGGTCGAGGACGACGACGCCGCGCGCCGCGCAGGGTCGCCACGTTCGCCCGCGTCGCCGGGTGCTCCCACATCTCGGTGTGCATCGCCGGCGCGAGCAGCACCGGGCACCGGGCGGTGAGCAGCACGTTCGGTCAGCAGGTCGTCGGCGAGGCCGTGCGCGGCCCGGGCCAGCAGGTCGGCGGTCGCCGGCGCGACGACGACGAGGTCGGCCTCCTGGCCGAGCCGGACGTGCGGCACCTCGTGGACGTCGTCCCACACCGACGGGCTCACCGGGTGCCCGGACAGCGCCGCCCACGTCGCCGCACCGACGAACTCGCAGGGCGGCGGCGGTCGGCACGACCCGGACGTCGTGCCCGGTCTCGGTGAGCGATCCGCAGCGACGGTGCACGCCTTGTAGGCGGCGATCCCCCCGGACACGCCGAGGACGACGCGCGGCCTGCGCGCGCCGTCCTGCGGGGTGGTCGGGTTCTCGCTCAGCGTCGTGGCCGGCCCGCTCGCCGGGAGCTCGTGGCCTCAGGCCTCGATCGGCTCGGCGACGAGCAGTCCCTCGTTGATCTCGCGCAGCGCGACCGACAGCGGCTTCTCCTGGACGTGCGTCTCGACGAGCGGGCCGACGTACTCGAGCAGGCCCTCGCCGAGCTGGGAGTAGTACGCGTTGATCTGGCGGGCCCGCTTGGCGGCGAAGATCACCAGCGCGTACTTCGAGTCGGCGGCCTTGAGCAGGTCGTCGATCGGGGGGTTGGTGATGCCTTCGGGCGTCGCGGTGGTCCCGGACACGCGGTCTCCTCGGAGCTGGGTGCGTCGGTCAGGCCGGTCGGCCCCGGGCGGACCTCAGACCGGCCGGGCGGCCAGCGGGTGAGGAGTCAGCCCCATGCATTGTACGAGCTCGTCCGTGGCGCGGTGGACGTCGTCGTTGACGATGGTCACGTCGAACTCCGGCTCGGCGGCCAGCTCGACGCGAGCGGTCGTCCAGCCGGCGCTCACGCTCCTCCGCGTCCTCGGTGCCGCGGCCGACGAGCCGGCGGACCAGCTCCTCCCAGGACGGCGGGGCGAGGAAGACGAAGAACGCCTCCGGCATCGTCCGCTGACCTGGCGGGCGCCCTGCAGGTCGATCTCCAGCAGGGCGGGCCGGCCTTCGGCGAGCGCCTCGTTCGACGGCCTCGCGCGGCGTGCCGTAGCGGTGCCGCCCGTGGACGACGGCCCACTCGAGCAGCTCGCCCGCGGCGACCATGTCGTCGAACTCGCCCGTCGCTCGACGAAGTGGTAGTGCACCCCGTCGACCTCGCCGGGCCGGCGCGCCCGGGTCGTCGCCGACACCGACAGCCAGACCTCCGGGTACCGCCGCCGGATGTCGGCGGACACGGTCCCCTTGCCCGACCGCCGTCGGACCGGCCAGGACGGTGAGCCGCCGGCCGGTCGACGCCCCCCTCGGTCACCGCGCCGTCGGTCAGCGGCTGAAGCGCTCGATGAGCGCCGCGATCTGGTTGGAGCCGAGGCCGCGGACCCGCCGCGACTCGGAGATCCCGATCTCCTCCATGATCTGGCGGGCGCGGACCTTGCCGACGCCCGGCAGCGCCTCGAGCAGGGCGGAGACCTTCATCTTGCCGATGACCTCGTCCTGCCTGACCCTCCCGGATGACGTCGCCGAGCGAGCCCTGGGAGTACTTGAGACGGTTCTTCACCTCGGCGCGCGCGCGCCGCGCCGCCGCGGCCTTCTCCAGGGCTGCAGCACGCTGCTCGTCGGATCAGGGGGGGCAGCGCCACTGAGGTCACCTCGGTCGATCGTCAGGACAATCGTCGGTCCGCCGCCGCCGGCCGGCAGAAGGGCGCGACCGCGCTGCGAACCTACCGACTCGGCCGCACCCGGAGCAACGCGCCCCGCCCCGGGTCCGCTTCCGGCACCGTTGCGCACACGGTCCCGCCGGACGGTGCCCTGGGCAGGTCAAGCGCGCAGGTCAAGCGGGCGGGTCAGCCGCACGCGTGAGGCGGGCGGGTCAGGCGGGCTGCTCCTCGCGCAGGGCCGCCGTGACGGCCGCCAGGGTGCGCTCCGCGGCGGTGCGCAGCCCGGACGCCGTCGGGCCGCCCCGGAGCACCTCCCGGCTGGAGCTCGGCAGCACGGCCGGCAGCGCGGCCCCGAAGACCGTCCGCAGGTCGTCCGCCCGAGCACCCTGGGCGCCGATCCCGGGGCGAGGAGTGGGCCGCCGACGGCGAGGCCGTGCACCTGCCCGGTGCCGCCGATCGTCGCGCCGACGACGGCGCCGATGCTGCCGAGCGCGGCCCCGGCGGCGAGCTCCGGGGCGTTGAGCGCCCGGACGTCGTCGAGGACCGCCTGGGCGACCGTGCGGCCGTCCGCGAGCCGGGCATGCTGCACCTGCGCGCCCTCGGGGTTCGAGGTCAGCGCGAGGACGAACACCCCGCGCCCGGTCGTTCGCGGCCAGGTCGAGCAGCGGGCGCGAGCGAGCCGACCCCGAGGTACGGCGACGCGGTCACCGCGTCGGCGGCGAGCGGTGAGCCCTCGCCGACGAACGCGTCCGCGTACGCGGCCATCGTCGAGCCGATGTCGCCGCGCTTGGCGTCGGCGATCGTCAGCGCGCCCGCCGTCGGCGGCCTCGGCCAGGACCCGCTCGAGGACGGCGACGCCACGCGACCCGTGCCGCTCGAAGAACGCCGCCTGCGGCTTGAGCACGGCGACGCGGTCGGCGAGCGCCTCGACGACGGTCAGCGCGAACCGCTCCAGGCCGTCGACGTCGTCGCCGAGCCCCCACTCGGCGAGCAGCCCCGGGTGCGGGTCGATGCCGACGCACAGCGGACCGCGGGCGGCCGTCGCCGCCGCGAGCCGGGCCCCGAAGGGCTGCCGCGCGGGCGTCGGTGAGGTCATCGGGTGCTCTCCCCCGCGAGGACGGTGTGCGCGTGGCCGACCGCGTCGGCGACGGAGCCGAACCCGCGCTCGGCGAGCGCCGCGGCGAGCTCGGTGCCGACCCGCAGCGGCGCGGACGGGTCGTGGAACGTCGCGGTGCCGACCTGGACGGCGCTCGCGCCCGCGAGGACGAACTGGAGCGCGTCGAGGCCGGTGAGGATCCCGCCGATCCCGACGATCGGCCTCGTCGGGAGGTCACCACGCACGCATCGCCGCGTGGACCTGCCACACGCACCGGACGGCGATCGGCCGGATCGCCGGGCCGGACAGGCCCCCGGTCACCCCGGCGAGGGCGGGGCGCATCGTGTCGAGTGTCGATGACCATCCCGAGCGTCGTGTTCACCAGCGCGAGGCCGTCGGCGCCGGCCTCGAGGCAGACCCGGGCGATCGCGACGATGTCGGTCACGTCGGGTGAGAGCTTGGCAAGGACCGGCACGCGCCCGGCGACCACCTCGGCGACGCCCGCGACGACCTGCGCCGACGACACCGGGTCGCACGCGAAGACGAGACCGCGGTTCGCGACGTTCGGGCACGAGATGTTCACCTCGACGGCACCGACGCCGGGCTCGCCGGCCAGCCGCGCCGCGAGCTCGGCGAACTCGTCGGCGTCGTTGCCCGCGATCGAGACGACCGCGGTCGCGCCCGCCTCGCGCAGCCACGGCAGGTCGTGCGCGAGGAATGCCTCGATGCCCGGGCCCTGCAGGCCGATCGAGTTGAGCATCCCGGACGGCGTCTCGGCCATCCGCGGGGTCGGCCGGCCGGAGCGCGGGTCGCGCAGGATCGACTTCGTGACGACGCCGCCGAGCGTCGCCACGTCGTAGAGCCGGCCGAGCTCGCGGCCCGCGGCCGCGCAGCCGCTCGCGGTGAGGACCGGGTTCTTCAGCGTCAGCGCACCGATCGTCGTCCGCGGGTCGAAGCCGGCGGCCACCGCCGGCGTCGAGCGGATGGTGGCGGTCATCGGTGCCCCGTCCCGGCCGCAGTCGGTGCGCCGAGGCAGTCGGCGGGGACGGCACTCGTCGCGCCCCCCGGTCCGATCGCTATCGCGTCCCAGCGAACCCGGTCGCCGTCGAAGGTCGGCCCCTCGACGCAGGACCGGGTCATCCGGGTCACGCCGTCCTCACCCCGGACCGGCAGCACGCACGTCATGCACACGCCGATGCCGCACGCCATCGACTCCTCGACGGCGAGCCACGCGGTGCTGCCACCGGCCGCGGCGGCGGCGTGGACGGCGCGGAGCATGGCCATCGGCCCGCACGCGTAGACGACGACGCCGTCCCGGAGCACGCCGCCGAGCACGTCGGTGACCCGGCCGCGGGCGCCGGCGGTGCCGTCGTCGGTCGTCACGTGCACCCGGTCGGGGCCGACGACCGCACCGGCCTGTCCGACCCCGAAGAGCCGGTCCGCGGACGCCGCCCCGAGAACGACGTCGACGCGGTGCCCGGCGTCCCGCAGATCCTGCGCGAGCCACACGAGCGGCGCCGACCCGTACCCGCCGCCGACGAGGACGGCCGGGGCGCCGACCTCGGGCGCGGGGAACGGCCGGCCGAGGGGGGCGACGACGTCGAGGACGTCGCCGGGCCGGCGCCGGGTCAGCCACGTCGTCCCGGGCCCGTGCGCGGCGACGACGATCTCGAGCGTCGGCGCACCGCCGAAGCGGGCGTCGGCCGCCGACGCGGCGTGGATCGACACCGCGCGGCGCAGGAGCATCGCGGTGGGCGGCTCCCCCACCGCGAGCGCGACGAACTGCCCGGGTCGCGCGCGCCCCGCGATGAGCGGGGCCTCGAGGACGAGCCGGCGGTAGGCGCCCGAGGGCGCGTTCGCGAGGACGCAGCAGCCGCGCTGGACCGCGTCCGGACGTCGGTCCCGGACGCCGAGCGTCTCGGCCGGGCTCACCCCTGCCTCCCGCGGGCCGCACGCAGGGCCGCGGCGTGCTCCTGGAGCGAGGCGACGTGGACCGGCTCGTCGCGGGCCGCCTCGATCGCCTGCACCGCGGCCGCGAGCTGCTGAACGGTCGTGATGATCGGCGCGTCGACCGCGGTCGTCGCGGCCCGGATCTCGTAGCCGTCGAGGCGGGCCGCCGGGCCGGACGGGGTGTTCACGACCATCGCGACCTCACCGGCGGTGATCCGGTCGACGATCGTCGGCTCGCCGTCCGGCCCCGGCCCGCTCGAGTGCTTGCGGACGACGGTGCTCGGGATCCCGTTGCGGCGCAGCACCTGCGCCGTCCCCTCGGTGGCGAGAACCTCGAACCCGAGGTCGACGAGCCGCTTGACCGGGAAGACCATGGCCCGCTTGTCGCCGTCGGCCACGGAGACGAAGACCCGGCCGGCATCGGGCAGGCCGCCGTACGCGGCGGACTGGGACTTCGCGAACGCCCGCGGGAAGTCGCCGTCGATCCCCATCACCTCGCCGGTCGAGCGCATCTCGGGGCCGAGCAAGGCTGTCGACGACCTTGCCCTCGGGGGTGCGGAACCGCTTGAACGGCAGCACGGCCTCCTTGACCGACACCGGCGCGTCGTCCGGCAGGGTCGCGCCGTCCCCCGACTCGGGGCAGCATCCCCTCGGTCCGCAGGTCGGCGATCGTCGCGCCGAGCATGATCCGCGCCGCGGCCTTCGCGAGCGGCACCGCGGTCGCCTTGGAGACGAACGGCGCGGTCCGGCTCGCCCGCGGGTTCGCCTCGAGCACGTAGAGGACGCCGCCGCGCGAGCGCGAACTGGACGTTGAGCAGGCCGCGGACGCCGATCCCCCGGGCGATCGCCTCGGTGCTCGCCCGGACCCGCTCGATCTCCGTGGCGCCGAGGGTCACCGGCGGCAGGACGCAGGCCGAGTCGCCGGAGTGGATCCCGGCCTCCTCGATGTGCTCCATGATCCCGCCGAGATACATCTCGTCGCCGTCGAAGAGGGCGTCGACGTCGATCTCGATCGCGTCGTCCAGGAACCGGTCGACGAGCACCGGGTGCTCCGGGCTCGCCTGCGTGGCGCGACCGATGTAGTCCTCGAGCATCTCCTCGTCGTAGACGATCTCCATGCCGCGGCCGCCGAGGACGTATGAGGGACGCACGAGCACGGGGTAGCCGATGTCGTCGGCGATCTGCTTCGCCTCCGGGAAGCTGCGTCGCCGTGCCGTGCTTCGGCGCCGGCAGCCCGGCCCGGGCGAGGACCCGGCCGAATGCGCCGCGCTCCTCGGCGAGGTGGATCGCCTCCGGGCTCGTGCCGACGATCGGGACGCCGGCGTCCTTGAGCCGCCCGGCGAGCCCGAGCGGGGTCTGCCCGCCGAGCTGGACGACAACGCCGACGACCTCGCCGGACCGCTGCTCGGCGTGCACGACCTCGAGGACGTCCTCGAGGGTGAGCGGCTCGAAGTAGAGCCGGTCGCTCGTGTCGTAGTCGGTCGACACCGTCTCGGGGTTGCAGTTGACCATGACGGTCTCGAACCCTGCGTCGCGCAGGGCGAACGAGGCGTGCACGCACGAGTAGTCGAACTCGACGCCCTGACCGATCCGGTTCGGACCCGAGCCGAGGATGACCACCTTGCGCCGGCCGGACGGGGCGACCTCGTCCTCCTCGTCGTAGGACGAGTAGTGGTACGGCGTCGTCGCGGCGAACTCGGCCGCGCACGTGTCGACCGTCTTGTAGACCGGCCGGACGCCGAGCGCGTGCCGGACCCCGCGGACGACGTCCTCGGGCATGCTGCGCAGCCGGCCGAGCTGGGCGTCGGAGAACCCGTGCCGCTTGGCCTCCCGGAGCAGCTCGGGGGTGAGCGACTCGGCGTCCGCGACCTTCGTCGGCGACCTCGTCGAGAAGGACGAGCTGGTCGAGGAACCACGGGTCGATCCCCGTCGCCGCGTGCAGCCGCTCGATGCTCGCGCCCCCGCGGACGGCCTGCTGCACCTGGAGCAGGCGCTCGTCGGTCGGCCGGCGGGCCGCCTCGAGCGAGCGCGTCGACCTCCGCAGGCGGTCGGCGTCGGGCCGTCCCAGTGGAAGGACGCGCCGCGCTTCTCCAGCGAGCGCAAGGCCTTCTGGAGCGCTTCGGTGAAGTAGCGGCCGATGGCCATCGCCTCGCCGACGCTCTTCATCGTGGTCGTGAGCGTGGGGTCGGCCGCGGGGAACTTCTCGAAGGCGAACCGCGGCACCTTGACGACGACGTAGTCGAGGGTCGGCTCGAAGCTCGCCGGGGTCTTCCGGGTGATGTCGTTGGGGATCTCGTCGAGGGTGTAGCCGACGGCGAGCCGGGCGGCGATCTTCGCGATCGGGAACCCGGTCGCCTTGCGACGCCAGCGCCGACGACCGCGACACGCGCGGGTTCATCTCGATGACGACGACGCGGCCGTCGACGGGGTTCACCGCGAACTGGATGTTGCAGCCGCCGGTGTCGACGCCGACCTCGCGGATGACCGCGATGCCGATGTCGCGCAGCCGCTGGTACTCCCGGTCGGTGAGGGTGAGCGCCGGCGCCACGGTGATCGAGTCACCCGTGTGCACGCCCATCGGGTCGACGTTCTCGATCGAGCAGACGACGACGACGTTGTCGTGGCGGTCGCGCATGAGCTCGAGCTCGTACTCCTTCCAGCCGATGATCGACTCCTCGAGGAGCACCTCGGTCGTCGGCGAGTAGTGCAGCCCCGCGCCGGCGATCCGGCGCAGGTCCACCTCGTCGTAGGCGATCCCGGAGCCGAGGCCGCCCATCGTGAAGGACGGCCGGACGACGACCGGGTAGCCGAGCTCGGTGGTCGCCGCGAGGCACTCGTCCATCGAGTGGCAGATCCGGGACCGGGCGACCTCTGCGCCGCACCGCTGGACGACGCCCTTGAACTGCTGCCGGTCCTCGCCCGCCTCGATCGCCTCGACGTTCGCGCCGATGAGCTCGACGCCGTACTTCTCCAGGACGCCCCGCGGCGTGCAGCGCCATCGCGGTGTTGAGCGCCGTCTGGCCGCCGAGGGTCGGCGAGGAGGGCGTCCGGCCGCTCCTTGGCGATGATCGACTCGACCACCTCCGGGGTGATCGGCTCGACGTAGGTCGCGTCGGCGAACTCCGGGTCGGTCATGATCGTCGCCGGGTTGGAGTTCACGAGGACGACGCGCAGCCCCTCGGCGCGCAGCACGCGGCAGGCCTGGGTGCCGGAGTAGTCGAACTCGCAGGCCTGGCCGATGACGATCGGCCCGGACCCGATGACGAGGACGCTGGACAGGTCGGTGCGACGCGGCATCAGGCGGGCCCTCCCGTCGTCCGGGCGCCGCGCGCGGCGGCCATGAGGTCGACGAAGCGGTCGAAGAGGTAGGCGGCGTCGTGCGGCCCGGCGGCCGCCTCGGGGTGGTACTGCACGGAGAACGCCGGGACGTCGAGGCAGCGCAGGCCCTCGACGACGTCGTCGTTGAGGCAGACGTGGCTGACCTCGACCCGGCCGAACGGGGTGTCCGCCGGCCCGTCGAGCGGAGCGTCGACGGCGAACCCGTGGTTGTGCGCGGTGACCTCGACCGTGCCCGGTGAGCCGGTCCATGCACCGGCTGGTTGATCCCGCGGTGGCCGTAGCCGAGCTTGTACGTGCCGAAGCCCGAGCGCGCGCCCGAGCAGCTGGTTGCCGAAGCAGATGCCGAAGAACGGGATGCGCCGCGTCGAGCACCTCACGCAGCAGCGCCACGGGGTGGCCGGCGGCACGCCGGGTCGCCGGGACCGTTGGAGAAGAACACCCCGTCGGCACCGGTCGCGAGCAGGTCGACCATGGTCGCGGTCGCCGGGCAGCGACGTGGACCTCGATCCCGCGCTCGGCCATCCGGTGCGGGGTCATCGCCTTGATCCCGAGGTCGACGGCCGCGACGGTGAACCGCTTCTCCCCGATGGCGGGGACGACGTATCGCCTGTCGGCGTCGACACCTCGCCGCACAGGTCGGCGCCGGTCATCGACGGCGCGCCACGCACCTCGGCGAGCAGTGCCTCGCTCCGGGCGCCGCGCGGCGTCCCCGGAGAACACCCCGACCCGCATCGCGCCGCGCTCGCGCAGGTGCCGGGTGATGGCGCGGGTGTCGACGCCGCTGATCCCGACGACGCCCTGCGCCGACGAGCTCGTCGGCGAGCTCGCGCCGTCGCGCGCCAGCTCGACGCCCGCCGCGCCGGGTCGCGGACGACGTAGCCCGCGACCCAGATCCGCCGGCTCTCGCCGTCCTCGTCGTTGACCCCGGTGTTGCCGATGTGCGGCGCGGTCATGACGACGACCTGCCGGTGGTACGACGGGTCGGTCAGGGTCTCCTGGTAGCCGGTCATGCCCGGTCGCGAAGACCGCCTCGCCGACGGTCGTGCCGACGGCGCCGTAGGCCCGGCCGCGCCAGGACCGGCCGTCCTCGAGGACGAGCACGGCATCGGTCATGAGGGCATCCCCGGGTCGTCGCTGCCCCCGGCCGCGGCGGAGCCCGGCGCGATCGCCGCCACCGCCTCGACGAGGGCCTGGGTGTCGGCGGCGCGGCGCAGCCGGATTCCGGTGTCGACCGTGCGCCGTCCGAGCGCCCACGTGATGACGGCGAGCCCGTCCGCCTCGACGAACGTGCCGGCCATCCCGGAGGTCCGGTCGGCGCCGACGAGGTCGCCGCGGGGCACGAAGACCGACGGCGCGCCGGTGCGGACGAGCGCGACGCCGTCGGGCCCGACGTGCGCGGTGACTGCGCTGCGGACGCCGAGCCCGTGGACGACGACCCGGTCGAGCCAGTCGCCGTGCGTCGTCGTCGAGACGTAGAGGCCCTCGAAGCCCGGCCCGGCCGGCTCGGTCTCGACGGGCCGCGGCCGCGGCAGGTCGGACTGGCTGCGGCCGCGTCGCCGCCAACCGAGCCACATGAGCCCCCACGCGACGGGGACGAGCACGAGCAGCGCGGCGAACGCCTGGCCGCGGCTCACCGCCGCGCCCCGACGGACTCACGACCGGGCACCGTCCGCTGCTCGACGCCGGCGGCCGGCGGGTCAGCGAGGGCGCCGTCGAGCACGGTCGCGTGGCCCGCGTAGAACGTCGCGACGACCCGGCCGGGCAGCTGCCGGCCGCGGTACGGCGAGTTGCGGCCCGACGTGGCCATCGCTGCCGGGTCGACCGTCCGTGCGGGTCGACGGGTCGACGAGCGTGAGGTTCGCCGGCTCGCCGACGGCGAGCGGGCGGCCCTGGTCGGCGACCCGGCCGATCCGCGCGGGGGTCGCCGACATGCGCTGGGCGACGCCGGCCCAGTCGAGCAGGCCGGTGTCGACCATCGTCGCCTGGACGACCGACAGCGCGGTCTCCAGCCCGGTCATCCCCATCGCGGCGACCGCCCACTCGCAGTCCTTGTCCTCGACGGGGTGCGGCGCGTGGTCGGTGGCGACGACGTCGATCGTGCCGTCGGCGAGCGCCTCGCGCAGGGCGGTGACGTCCTCGGCGGTGCGCAGCGGCGGGTTGACCTTGAACACCGGGTCGTAGCTGCGCACCTCCTCGTCGGTCAGCAGCAGGTGGTGCGGCGTGACCTCGGCGGTGACGTCGATGCCGCGGCGCCTTGGCCCACCGGACGATCTCGACCGAGCCGGCCGTCGAGACGTGGCACACGTGCAGCCGGGACCCGACGTGCCCGGCGAGCAGCACGTCGCGGGCGATGATCGCCTCCTCGGCGACGGCCGGCCAGCCGCCCAGCCCGAGAACCGCGGAGACCGCGCCCTCGTGCATCTGGGCGTCCTCGGTCAGCCGCGGCTCCTGGGCGTGCTGGGCGACGACTCCGTCGAACGCCTTGACGTACTCCAGGGCCCGACGCATGAGGACTGCGTCGCTGACGCACCTGCCGTCGTCGGAGAAGACCCGGACACCGGCCGCCGAGTCGGCCATCGCGCCGAGCTCGGCGAGCCGCTCCCCCGCGAGGCCCACCGTCACCGCACCGACCGGCCGGACGTCGACCCAGCCGGCGCGCCGGCCGAGCCGCCACACCTGCTCGACGACCCCGGCGGTGTCGGCGACGGGCGAGGTGTTCGCCATCGCGTGGACGGCGGTGAACCCGCCGAGGGCGGCCGCCTGCGTGCCGGTCTCGACGGTCTCGGCGTCCTCCCGGCCGGGCTCGCGCAGGTGGGTGTGCAGGTCGACGAGGCCCGGGCAGGAGCGACCAGCCCGTCGGCGTCGACGACGCGTGTCGCCGGCGTCCGACAGGCCCCGGCCTACCTCGGCGACGACCCCGTCCCGGACGAGGACGTCGGCGGCCTCCCCGCCGAGGACCCGGGCACCGCGGACGAGCCAGGCCTGCGCGGCGTGCGGGCTCACGCGAGAACCCCTTCCGTGAGGACGACCTCGGCGGGCGCGTCGTCGCGCGCACCGGCGAGGAGCAGGTAGAGCACGGCCATCCGGACGGCGACGCCGTTCGTCACCTGCTCGACGATCGTCGAGCGCGGCGAGTCGGCGGCGTCCGCGGAGATCTCCAGGCCGCGGTTCATCGGCCCGGGGTGCATGACGATCGCGTCGGTCGGGCAGCAGACCGAGCCGCCGGGCGTCCAGTCCGTAGCGCCGGGAGTACTCGCGCGCGCTCGGGAAGTACGCGGCGTTCATCCGCTCCGCCTGGACCCGCAGCATCATCACCGCGTCGAGGTCGCCGTTCCCGCCGGACAGGACGTCGTCGAGGTCGTAGGAGACCGCGCACGGCCACTGCTCGACGCCGACCGGCAGCAGCGTCGGCGGTGCGACGAGGACGACGTGCGCGCCGAGGGTGTGCAGCAGCAGCACGTTGGAGCGGGCGACCCGGCTGTGCAGGACGTCCCCGACGATCGCCGACCCGGCGGCCGGCGAGGTCGGCGCCCGTCGACCCGCCGCCGCCGGGCCGCTCCCGACGAGGTGCCGCCGCATGGTGAACGCGTCGAGCAGGGCCTGGGTCGGGTGCTCGTGGGTGCCGTCACCGGCGTTGACGACGGCGCCGCGGGTCCACCCGGCGTGCGCGAGCCGGTGCGGGGCGCCGGAGGCCGGGTGCCGGATGACGACGGCGTCGGCGCCCATCGCCTCGAGCGTCAGCGCGGTGTCCTTGAGGCTCTCGCCCTTGGAGACGCTGGACCCCTTGGCGGAGAAGTTGATGACGTCGGCGGAGAGTCGCTTCGCGGCGGCCTCGAAGGAGATCCGGGTCCGGGTCGAGTCCTCGTAGAACAGGTTCACGACGGTGCGCCCGCGCAGCGTCGGGCAGCTTCTTGATCTCCCGCTGCTGGGTCGCGGCCATCTGCTCGGCGACGTCGAGGACGGTCACGGCCTGCGCGCGGTCGAGGTCGGCGGCGGAGAGCAGGTGCCTCATGCCGGCACCTCCGTCCCGGCGCCGGCGGCGGCTCCGGTGGATGTGCCCCCGGACTCGATGCGCACCTCGTCCGCGCCGTCGACCTCCTCGAGCGCGACCCGCACCCGTTCCGCGAGGCGACGTCGGGAGGTTCTTGCCGACGTGGTCGGCGCGGATCGGCAGCTCGCGGTGCCCGCGGTCGACGAGGACGGCGAGCCGGACGGCCCGCGGGCGCCCGAGGTCGGAGAGCGCGTCGAGGGCGGCACGGATCGTGCGCCCGGAGAACAGCACGTCGTCGACGAGGACGACGACCTTGTCGTCGATCCCTCCCTCGGGGAGCCGGGTCGGGGCGATCGTCCGGACCGGCTGGCGGCGCAGGTCGTCGCGGTACATCGTCGACGTCGAGCGAGCCGACGGGGACGGGCCGACCCTCGATCTCGGCGAGCCGCCGTCCGAGGCGTTCGGCGAGGGGCACCCCGCGGGTCGGGATACCGAGGAGGACGAGGAGGTCGGCGCCCTTGTTCCGCTCGAGGACCTCGTGGGCGATACGGGTCAGATGCTCGGCGGATCTCGGCCGCCTCGAGCACGGTACGGCGCGCGGTCGTCACGCGGCCGACCTCCTTCCCCGCCTCACGGGACGGGTCGTTAAAGGGGGGTGGTCCTGCAGGTCGCCCGACCGGGTCGGGACCAGGGGTGCGACCGGTCGGTGCGGCTCCCGGAGCGATCGGCGGGCGAGGCTGCGCGACCGAGGTTAGCAGGCGCGCGGCGGGCCCGTAGCGTCACCCCCGACACGCGCCACCGTCCGGCGGACCCGTCAACCTCCCGATCCTGCGGTCCCCCGTTCGGCGGTGGACAGATCCGGACGAAACCGCGGAAAACCTACGCCATATGGGTGGAGATCGCGACGAGTTCGGCGATCCTGCTTGACGAGATAAGTAACTCTCCGTGACCATCACCGCATGGCCTCCGACTACGCACGGGCGCTCGGCGCCCGACTCCGCGCGATCCGCACCCAGCAGGGTCTGTCCCTGCACGGTGTCGAGGAGAAGTCCGAGGGCCGCTGGAAGGCGGTCGTCGTCGGCTCCTACGAGCGCGGTGACCGCGCCGTGACCGTCCAGCGGCTCGCCGAGCTCGCCGACTTCTACGGCGTGCCGGTCCAGGCGCTGCTGCCCGACGCCGCTCCGACCGGCAGCAGCGAGCCTCCACCGAAGCTCGTGCTCGACCTGGAGCGACTCCAGTCCGTCCCCGCGGAGAAGGCCGGCCCGCTCGCCCGGTACGCGGCGACGATCCAGGGGCAGCGCGGCGACTACAACGGCAAGGTGCTCTCGATCCGCACCGACGACCTGCGCACCCTCGCCGTCATCTACGACGTGCCGCCGGCGGTGCTCGCCGAGCAGCTCATCGCGTGGGGTGTGCTCAACGCCGACGCACGCCGCGCCGTCGCCGCCGAGGACTGAGCCGCCGCACCGCGCGCGCGGACGGCCCGGCGCGCCCCGCACCGGGGGCGGGCCGGGCCGTCAGCTTGTCCTCGGGCGGGTCGTCTTGTCCTCGGGCTCGGTCGTCCGTTCTCGGGCGGGCCGGCCTCAGGCGGGTCGACCGGCGACGGTCAGGAGCCGGGCGAGCAGCCCGTTGACGAACGCCGGCGACTCGTCGGTCGACAGCGACCGGGCCAGCTCGACGGCCTCGTCGATCGCGACCGCGTCCGGGACGTCGTCGTTGTAGAGCAGCTCCCAGGCGCCGATCCGCAGGACGCACCGGTCGACCGCCGGCATCCGCTCCAGCGCTCCAGCCGTGCGAGTACGTCGACAGCAGCTCGTCGATCCGCTCCTGGTGCGGCGACGACGCCCTCGACGATCTGCGACCGCGTACTCCGGAACCGGCGGCTCGGCCCGCGCGCAGCCGCTCCGCGAGCACGTCGAGCGCGGGCAGGCCGCGCTGGTCGGCCTCGAAGAGGATGTCGAGCGCGCGCTTGCGGGCCTTGCGCGCGAGCCCCCACGAGGTGCGGGCCGTCAGCTGACGCGGCCGAGGTAGTCGCCGGTCCGGGTGTCGACCTTGACCTTCGTGCCGGTGCTCGAGGAACAGCGGCACCTGGATCTCGTACCCGGTCTCGAGGGTCGCGGGCTTGGTGCCGCCGGTCGAGCGGTCGCCCTGCAGGCCCGGCTCGGTGTAGGTGATCTCCAGGACGACGCGACGTCGGGCAGCTCGACGTAGAGCGGCGTCGCCCTCGTGGATGGCGACGATCGCCTCCTGGTTCTCGAGCAGGAAGTTCGCGGCGTCGCCGACGACCGCCTCGCGGGACGTGGATCTGGTCGTAGGTCGTCGGTGTCCATGAAGACGAAGTCGGCGCCGTCGTTGTACAGGTACTGCATGTCGCGCTTGTCGACGGTGGCCGTGTCGACCTTCGTGCCGGCGTTGAACGTCTTGTCGACGACCTTGCCGGAGAGCACGTTCTTGAGCTTGGTGCGCACGAAGGCGCCGCCCTTGCCGGGCTTGACGTGCTGGAACTCGACGACGGACCACAGCTGGCCGTCGAGGTTGAGCACGAGGCCGTTCTTGAGGTCGTTGGTCGTGGCCACGGATCTGCCTTCGTCGTGTGCGGGCACGGCGGTGCCGTCGGAGGTCTCGGGATCGCGGTAGATGCTACCCGCCGGTCGCCGCTCCCCCGGCACCGGCAGGTGCCGGCCTCGCGCCGGTCACTCAGCCGGTCACTGCGCCGGTCACTGCACCGGTCACCCAGCCCGGGTCACTTCGTCCGACCTCAGCCGACCCGGGCGGCGACGGCGCGCAGGGCGAGGTCGTAGGACCCGAGGCCGAACCCGGCGACTGTTCCCGTCGACACCGCGGCGACGACGCTCGTGTGCCGGAACGTCTCCCGGGCCGCGGGGTTCGACAGGTGCACCTCGACGAGGGTGAGCCCCGACCCGCTGACCTGGGCGCACGCGTCCCGGACGGCGTAGCTGTAGTGGGTGAAGGCGGCCGGGTTGAGGACGACGTGGGCGCCGGTGTCGACGGCCTCGTGCAGCCACCCGACGAGGGTCGCCTCGTCGTCCGTCTGCCGGACGTCGACGTCGAGCCCGAGCTCGGCGCCGGTCTCGGTGCAGCGCCGCGAGAGGTCCGCGATCGTCTCGTGCCCGTAGACCTCCGGCTCCCGGCTGCCGAGCCGGCCGAGGTTCGGCCCGTTGAGGACGAGGACGCGCGCGCTGCTCACGGCGGCCGAGCCTAACGTCCGGCCGCCGGGTAGGTTCGCCCGGTGGACGTGACGTGGCTGGGCCGGGTCCGGGCGCTGCAGGTCATCGCCGAGGAGGGGCTCGTGTACTCGAAGGACCCGTGGGACCGCGACCGGTTCTCCCGGCTGCGGGATCTCACGACGGACCTCGCTGCCCAGGTGCTGCCCGACACCGCGGGACTGCTCCCGCAGGATCGGCTGCCTCTCGATGCCGAGCGCGGGTACCTCACGCCGAAGCTCGACCTGCGGGCCGCGGTGCACGACACCGACGGCCGCCTCCTTCTCGTCCGAGAGGTCTCCGACGGCCGGTGGGCGCTGCCCGGGGGGTGGGCCGACATCGGCGAGACCCTCGCCGAGGGCGTCGTCCGGGAGGTCCGGGAGGAGACCGGGTTCGTCGTCGAGGTCGAGCGGCTCCTCGGCGTCTACGACCGGGAGCGGACGGGGCACCCGCCGATGCTCCACTTCACGCTCAAGGCGGTGCTGCGTTGCCGCCTCGTCGGCGGCGTCGCGACGCCGAGCGCCGAGACGGACGCGGTCGCCTGGTTCGCCGCGGAGGACCTCCCGCCGCTGTCGGTCGGCCGGACGTCGCCCGAGCTCGTCGCCCGCGTCTTCGCCCACCGCGCGGAGCCGGGCCTGCCGCCGGACCTGTGAGCGGGCCCGGCGGCAGGGCCCCGGTGCGTCGAGCAGGCGGTCAGGCCCGCTCGGCGACGACGAGGAGGTACTCCCACTCCATGACGCCGTGGACGAGGTACGCGTCGCCGAGGTCGGCGAGGACGGCGTCGAGCGCGTGGGCGTCGTCCGGGCGACCTTCGAGCCCGGCGTAGGCGGTGACGGTCGGGCCGTAGGCGGCCTTGAAGAAGTCCCGCCACTGGGCGCCGGAGGAGAAGCCGTCGACGCGGACCGGGCGACGCTCGAAGCGGACCGACCGGACGGCGTCGCCGAGCAGGGCGCGGACGTGCTCCTCGCGGCCCCACAGCGGCGGCGGCTGGGCGCCGGGCGGCGGCGGGGCGACGAACGGCTTCATCGCGGCGAACATCTGCCCGATGAAGCCCTCCGGGGTCCAGCTCGCCAGGCCGACGGTGCCGCCGGGGCGGCACACCCGGGTGAGCTCGCCGGCGGCCCGATCGTGGTGCGGGGCGAACATGACACCGACGCAGGAGAGGACGACGTCGAAGGCGGCGTCCGGGTAGGGCAGCGCCTCGGCGTCGGCCTCGTGCCACTCGAGCGCGGCGCCGAGCGACGTCGCCTCGGCGCGGCCGACGTCGAGGAGCTCGGGGGTGAGGTCGGAGGCGACGACCTCGGCGCCCGCGAGGGCGGCCGGGATCGCGGCGTTGCCCGCACCGGCGCCGACGTCGAGGACGCGGTGGCCCGCGGCGACTCCGCACGCCTCGACGAGATCGGCACCGAGGGTCGAGATGACGCGGTGCGCGATGGACGGGTAGTTCCCCTTCGCCCACATGGCGCGGTGCCGGGCCTTGAGGGCACGGTCGGCGTCCACGGCGGGGGATGGGCCCGTGCCCCCGGTGGGCGTGGTGGCTGTGTCGGATGTGCCGTATGCGACGGTGCCGGATGCGACGGTGGCGGATGCGACGGTGGTGGATGTGACGGTGCTCGGGGCGGGGTTCGCGATGATGGACATGACGACGACGGTAGGCAGCGCCGGCCGCCGTCCCTAGTACACGATCTGTACCTGCTCTGCCCGGACTCTGCCCGGACTCTGCCCGGACGTGGCCGGACCTGCCCGACCGGGCCTAACCTGCCGCCATGGGCGCGCCCTACCACCAGTTCTGCCCCGTCGCGAAGGCGATGGAGCTGCTCGACGAGCGCTGGACGCTCCTCGTCGTCCGTGAGCTCGTCACCGGCAGCGAGCACTTCAACGAGCTGCGTCGTGGGCTGCCACGGATGTCCCCGACGCTGCTGTCGCGCCGGCTCCAGCAGCTGACCCGGGCCGGCGTCGTCAACCGCGTCGAGGACGGCACCGACGTGCGCTACGTCCTCACCCCGGCGGGCAAGGAGCTCCGCCCGGTCGTCGAGGCCCTCGGCTCGTGGGGCGTGCGCTGGATCGGTGAGCTGGGCGACGTCGACCTCGACCCCAAGCTCCTGCTCTGGGACATGCACCGGAACATCGACCACGCCGCCGTGCCCGCCGCGCGCACCGTCGTCCGGTTCCGGTTCACCGACGCACACGTCACCGCTCGGGACTGGTGGCTCGTGGTCGCCGACGGCGACGCCGACGTCTGCGACGCCGACCCGGGGCACGAGGTGGTGGCGACCGTCACCGGCCCGCTGCGCAGCATCGTCGGGTGGTGGATGGGCAACCTGTCATGGGTGGCCATGGTTCGGGCCTCGGACGTCGCCGTCGAGGCTCCGACCGCCGTGCGCCGTGCGCTGCCGGGCTGGTTCACCCGCTCGGACTTCGCGCCGGTGCCCCGGCCGCCGCGCGATGCCGGCCGGGTGGCGCCGTCCGCCATGGGCTGACGGCGGACCCCGGGGGTGCGCTAGGCGCTGACCTCGCCGTAGGCGGCGACGAGGAGCGCCGGGTCGGGCCCCTCGAGCCGCACCGGGCGGCCGACGTCGTCGAGGATGACGAACCGCAGGAGGCTGCCGCGGGTCTTCTTGTCCCGGCGCATCGCCTCGAGCAGCGCGGCCAGCGGTCGCCGCGGTACGTCACGGGCAGCCCGAGCGCGCCGAGGACGTCGCGGTGCCGGTCGACCTCGCGCCTCCGGGGTCCGGCCGGCGAGCCGGCCGAGCTCGGCGGCGAAGACCATGCCGACGCGACACCGCCGCACCGTGCCGCCAGCGGTACCGCTCGACCCGCTCGATCGCGTGGCCGAGCGTGTGGCCGTAGTTGAGGATCTCCGCCGCCGGTGCCGGAGGTCTCCTGAAGGTCTCCGGCGACGACCTCGCGCCTTGACGCGGATCGGCGCGCTCGACGAGCTCACGCAGCACCGGGCGAGTCGCACGCGGTCGCGTCGCCGGGTCGGCCTCGACGAGGTCGAGGATGCGCGGGTCGCGGATGAACCCGGCCTTGACGACCTCGGCCAGCCCGGCGACGAGGTCGTTGCGCGGCAGCGTCTCCAGCGCGTTGAGGTCGCACAGCACCCCGGCCGGCGCGTGGAACGCGCCGACGAGGTTCTTGCCCTCGGCCGTGTTGATGCCCGGTCTTGCCGCCGACCGCGGCGTCGACCATCGCGAGCAGCGTCGTCGGCACCTGGACGACCCGGACGCCGCGCAGCCAGGTCGCGGCGACGAATCCGGCGAGGTCGGTCATCGCTCCCCCGCCGACGCCGACGACGGCGTCGGACCGGGTGAACCCGGCCTGCCCGAGCACGCCCCAGCAGAACGACAGCCACCTGCGGCGGTCTTGGCCTCCTCGGCGTCCGGGACCTCCGCGAGGATGGCCTCGTAGCCGGCGGCGAGCAGGTCCTCCCGGACGGCCTCGCCGGTGGCGCGCAGGCTGCGCGGGTGGACGACGAGCACGCGCCGGCGTACCGGCCGAGCATGCCCGGGCAGCTCGCCGAGCAGGCCGTGCCCGACGACGACGTCGTAGGCGTTCGGCCCGGACGGGTCGCCGGCAGCGCCCGCGCCGACCCGGATCCGGGTCGCGGTCGAGGACGTCTCGCTCATGCGCGTCTCCTTGCGTCCCAGGGCGTCGAGGACGGCCTCGGCGACCTCCTCGGGCGTGCGGCTCGTCCGTGTCGACGACGGCCGTCGCGACCGCGTTCGTAGACCGGCGGCGCGCGCTCCATCAGGCCGCAGCCACTGGGCCCGGAGGTTGCCGAGGAGCAGGGGTCGGTCCCGGAGAGACCGAGCGCGCTTGGCCGCGTCGGAGACCCGGACGTCGCAGCCAGACGACCGTGTGGCCGCGCAGCGCCGCGCTCGGTGACGGGGATCGATCACCGCGCCACCGCCGAGCGCGAGGACGCCCGCGTGCTCGCGCGAGCGCCACGGCCACGGCCGCGCCGCTCGAGGTCGCGGAACTCCGACTCGCCGGTCGTCGACGAAGATGTCGGCGATCGCTCTCGCCTGCGGTCGCCTCGACGTCGGCGTCGGTGTCGCGGAACGCCGACGCCGAGCCGGCGCGCGAGGACCCGGCCCACGGTCGACTTGCCCGCGCCCGGGCGCCGACGAGCGACGACGAGCGGCGCCCGACCGGCGCCGGGTCCGCCGTCACGACGCCCTCGCTCCGGCAGCAGGTCGGGCAGGCGCGTCGAGGTAGCCCCTCGACGTTGCGCGCGGGTCTCGGTCGACGCTGTCGCCGCCGAACTTCTCCAGCACCGCGTCGGCGAGGACGAGGGCCACCATCGCCTCGGCGACGACGCCCGCGGCCGGGACGGCGCAGACGTCGGAGCGCTGGTTGTTCGCGACGCGCCGCCTCGCCGGTCGCGACGTCGACGGTGCGCAGCGCGCGCGGCACGGTCGCGATCGGCTTCATCGCGGCGCGCACCCGCAGCAGCTCGCCGGTGCTCATGCCGCCCTCGGTGCCGCCGGCCCGGCCCGGAGCGCCGGCGCACGCCGCCGGTCCGCCCGGCACGATCTCGTCGTGCGCCAGCGGAGCCGCGCCGCGCGCGCCGTCCGGAAGCCGTCGCCGACCTCGACGCCCTTGATCGCCTGGATGCCCATGAGCGCGCCGGCGAGCCGCGCGTCGAGCCGGCGGTCCCAGTGGACGTGCGCAGCCGAGGCCCGGCGGCAGCCCGTAGGCGACGACCTCGACGACGCCGCCGAGGGTGTCGCCGTCGCGACGGGCGGCGTCGATCTCCGCCACCATGCGCGGCGCCGTCGCGGGGTCGGCGCAGCGGACCGGGTCGGCGTCGAGGGCCTCGAGGTCGTCCGGGTCCGGGCAGCGGCCGTGCCGTCCGGCACCGCGACCGGCCCGATCTCCACGACGTGGCTCACGAGCCGGACGCCCGCGCACCTGGTCGAGGAACGCCTTCGCGACGGCGCCGAGCGCGACCCGGGCGGCCGTCTCGCGGGCGCTGGCCCGCTCGAGGATCGGCCGGGCCTCGTCGAAGCCGTACTTCTGCATCCCGACGAGGTCGGCGTGCCCGGGGCGGGGCCGGGTCAGCGGGGCGTTGCGGGCCTGCGCGTCGAGGACGTCCGCGGGTCGACCGGGTCGGCGGACATGACGGTCTCCCACTTCGGCCACTCGGTGTTGCCGACCTCGATCGGCGACCGGGCCGCCCAGGGTGCGGCCGTGCCGGACGCCGCCGATGAAACGGACCTCGTCCTGCTCGAACTTCATCCGGGCGCCGCGGCCGTGACCGAGCCGGCGCCGGGCGAGGGCGGCACGGACGTCGTCGGTCGTCACCGCGACGTCGGCCGGCAGACCCTCGAGCACGCCGACGAGGGCGGGACCGTGCGACTCACCCGCGGTCAGCCAGCGAAGCATGGGCCGATCCTCCCACGGGCACCCCGGCGGTCCGGAGCAGGTCTGACGCACGGCGCTCGCCGTCCGCCACCGCGGTCGCGTCATCCGTCCTGCGCCCGCCCGCACGCGGGGCCGACACCCACCACGCCATCGCCTGGCGCACCTCGCCGCAGGTCGGCCCCCAGACGGCCCGGGTCGTCGGGCGCGTGCTGGACGACGCGATGAACCGGGGCATCGCCGTGGTGCGAGCCGGCGCGACCGGGTTGCCCACCGCAGGTCGGCCGATCGTCCGCGTCGACCGCAGACGTCCTGCCGCACAGGCGGCCGCGACGTCAGCTGTCGACGCGCGTGCCGTCGCCGACGCAGATCGTCTGCGCCGCGCCGGACTCCCAGGTGACCTTCGCGCAGACGTTCGGAGCGCTGCCCGAGGTGCCGGTGTACTTGAGGTTCGTCACGACGGTGTCGCCGGGGTCGGCACCGGGCTTCTCCTCGCCGTTCACGACGAAGACGGCCGTGCCGCCGGAGCCCGTGAGGGACAGCAGGTACACGAAAGTCGGTGACTCGGTGACCGTCGCGGTAGCAGTCTTCGTCGTCGTCGCGGTCGTCGTCGCGGTGACGACGCTGTGGACGGTCCGCGTGACGGTCGTCGTGACCGTGGGGGTCGACGCGGTCGTCGCGGAGGTCGCGGTGCCGGACGACGCCCCGCCGCCTGACCCCGCGGAGCCCGGCCCGACGAACGGGTTGCGGCCGCCGGAACGGGCGGACGGCGACCTCGGTGCGGCGGTCGGCGCCGTCGGGCTCGCCGAGGGCGGCCGGACGACGGCCCCGGTCGCGACGAGCGCATCGTCGCCGCCGCCGAGGACGAGGAAGCCGACCGCACCGAGGACCGCGGTGACCGCGGCTGCGGCACCGGCGAGCACGACCTGCCGGCGCTGCCACCAGGGCAGGCCGCGCGCGGGGTCCCGCGGCGGCAGCGGCGAGGCCGAGACGTCCGGCTCTTCGGCCGCCGGCGACCCGGTCGGGCCCGCGAAGGGCGAGGCGAAGGGGGAACCGAACGGCGACTCCTGGTTCACGAGATCACCCCGGTAGCGGAGGCGGCAGGGGACGCGCCGGCGCTGCCGGCGGACGCGGTAGGAACGGCGGTCGCGCCGCCGGCTGGTGCGGTGGCGGTCGGGGCGGGCGTCGCCGACCCGATCGGGCTCTTGGCCGCCCCCACCTCCGTCGTGCCCACGCTCGTCGTCAGGGCGTCGGTGCCCATGCCGGGCAGGCTGAACACCGACCCGGAGAGCGTCACCTGGACCAGGCCGCTCGTGGCCGAGCCGCCCTGGCCACCGGACGCCGCCATCTGCACCGAGCTCACGAGGAACGCCCGGGGCATCTGGGTCTGGAGCTGCTTGAGGAACGCCACGGTCTGGAAGTAGTCCCCGGACAGCACGATGGTGACTGGCACCGAGACGACCGTCGACTCCGCCACCCCGGCCGCGTTCGCTCCGGTACCGGCCCCGGCGCCCGACCCGCCGACGCCGGCCGCAGGTGCGGTGGCGGACCCGGCCGCCGACCCCGCCGGCGCGCCCTCCGCAGTCGTCGTGAGCGTCTGCGGCGAGCCCGGCGCGATACTCGCCAGGGTGACGCCGGTGTTGGCCGCCATGGCGTCGAGGTCGCGCACGAGCCGGGGCATCCCGGCGTCCGGAGGCATCTGGGCGAGGATGTCGGCGAGCTGAGCCTGGCTCTCGGGCAGCCTGGCGAACTGTGCCCTGAGCTCGGCGATCTGGACCTCGAGCTGGTCGTTCTGGTTCTGCGCGGAGGTGTTCTCCTCGCGGAGCCGGGTCGCCTCGCTGCGCCGCGGGGAGACGAGGAAGAGCCACGTCACGGTGAGCAGCGCGACGCAGAGCAGCGCCGTGCCGGCGACCCACTGCGTGGTGCGGTTCGTCAGCATGTCAGCTCGTCTTCCCGTCGTACCGGTGCGAGAGGGCACTGTCGTCGATGACGATCTTGGAGGAGAAGGTCACGTCGTCCGTGGACGCGTCCGAGGAGCGAGTGGCGCTCTGCAGCGTCGACCCGTCGAGGCCGTCGACCGTCGCGACCGACTCGAGCCATTTCGCGACGTCCGGGAAGAGGTCGCCGGTGCCGCTGAACGCGACGCTGCCGAGGCCGCCCGGGGTCAGCGGGTCGGCGGCGACACCCGGGCCCGCCGAGGCGGTGTCCATCGAGACGGTGACGCTCGTCAGGGACACCGACTCCGGCGTCGCCGCCGCGAGGTCGTCGAAGAAGCGGTACCACAGGACGTCCCGGCCGAGCGCCTGGGTGCGGGCCCTCTCGGCGGTCGCGACCCGGGCGAGGACGCGCGGTACGTCGGCGTACTTCGCCTCCTCGGCGCGCAGCTGCGTCGTCCGGGCCTGGGTCGCCTGGAGCTCGTCGCGGGCCGTCGCCACGCCGTGGACGGCCCACCCCACCCCGAGGCCGGCGACGGCGACGGTGCCGAGCACGGCACCCACGAGCACGCGCTGGACGCCGCGGAAGCGGCGCACGTCGAGGATCTCCTGCGGGAGGAGGTTGACCTTCGGCACCGGGGCCCAGTCGACCCGGACCCCGGCGCCCGTGCCCGGGGCGTGCGCGGCCTGCTGCTGGACGTCGAGCGACGACATCACATGGCTCCCAGGGCGAGGCCGACGGGGACGGCGGAGAGCGGCCGGACGAACTCGAGCTGACCGGCGTCGAGGCCCGTCTTGCCGATCTTCAGGGTGGACAGCGGGTCGCCGGCGACGACGGGGAGCCGGGTGGCCGCGGACAGCCGCTCGGCGAGGCCGTCGAGCCGGGAGCCGCCGCCGGACAGCAGGATCCGCTGCAGGGGCACTCCGGGGGTCGACGCGGCGTAGTAGTCGAGGGAGTTGCGGATCTCGTCGACGAACTCCTGCGCGGTCGCGGTGAGCGCCCGGTTCACCGCGGCGAGGTCCTCGGTCGAGCCGGTGTGCGCGGCGGTCTGCTTCAGCGCCTCCGCCTCGGGGACGGTGATGCCGAGGCGGTCGGCGACGGCGTCGGTGATGTCCTGGCCCCCCATGAGCAGGATCCGGACGAACCGCGGGAGCCCCGCGGAGTGGACGACGACGTTCGTCACGCGGGCACCGATGTCGATGAGCGCCTCGGTCTCGACCTCCGCACCGGTCTGCTTGCCCATGGCGCGCAGCACGGCGAACGACGTGAGGTCGACCGACTGCGCGGTGAGCCCGGCGCGCTCGGCGCAGCGGACGTTCGCCAGGACGGTCTCGCGAGCGGCGGCGACGAGCAGGCCGCGCAGCGCGCGGGCCCCGTTCGCGTCGACCGTCTCCTCGACGGGGAAGAAGTCGAGGACGGCCTGTTCCACGGGCATCGGCAGGAAGTCCTGTACCTGGAACGGGAGGCTGACCCGCAGCTCGTCCTTCGGCATCCACGGCAGCTCGAGCTGGCGCACGATGACCCGCTGGTTCGCCACCCCCATGACGACCCGCCTGTGGGAGAAGCCGGTGGCCCCCCAGAGCTGGCGCAACGCGTCGGTGACCGGCTCGGGGTCGACGACTTCGCCGTCCCGGACGGCGCCCTCGGGGAGGACGACCTGCCCGAAGCGCTCCAAGGTGATGCCGGACCGGCCGTAGGAGAGCTCGACCGCCCGTACCACGGACGTCCCGAGGTCGAGCCCGATGGCCGTGCGTCCCGCCATGCGTCTTCCCTTCGCGCCGCCGGTGCCGTGCGTTGGTCGCACCGCGCTCCGGACTCAGGGATCGGTGCCGTGGGCCGCCCCCTTGAGCCGAGGAGCGGGGCCGGTGCGCCGGTCGGGACACACTTCCTCCGATCGGCGTACGCCCCCACCCGCCGTCCCCACCGCGTCCCCGGGCTACTAGCGAGTCTGCCCGGGTTCAGGGGGCAGACTCGCTAGTAGCCGGACGGGACGGGTGAGTTAGCCGAGGCCTGCGGTGCGCAGGTAGGCGCCGGCGACGGCCGGCCCCCAGACGGCCCCGAGCCAGGCCCCGACGAGCATGTAGGGCCCGTACGGGATCTGGGTCTTCAGGCCGCCGCGGCCCACGACGAGGATCGCCACGCCGGCGACGCCGCCGACGAGGAAGCCGAAGAAGCCGCCGATGACGAGCGCGGACCAGCCGAGCCAGCCGAGGTAGAGGCCGAGGAGGCCGGCGAGCCGGACGTCGCCGTAGCCCATGCCCTTGGGGTACACGGCGTGCAGGAGCCGGTAGAAGACCCACAGCGCAGCCGACCCGACGACGGCCCGTACGACGGACGCGGCGTCCCGTTCCACGAGGCTCGCGGCCCCGAGGAGGACCGCCCCGACGAGGTAGGAGGGGGCGACGATCGTGAACGGGAGCCGGAACGTGTCGATGTCGATGAGCCCGAGGGCGATGCTCGCGGCGGCGAGGTAGAGGAACGCCGGCAGCTCGGGGGCGGGGCCGAGCCACCACGCGACGAGCCCGAAGGCGGCCGCGGTGCCCGCCTCGACGAGCGGGTAGCGCACCGAGATCCGCATCCCGCAGCACCGGGCCCGGCCACGCAGGAGCAGCCACGACAGCACGGGCACGTTGTCTCGTGCGGCGATCGGGGTCCCGCACGCGGGGCACGCGCTGCCCGGTCGGACGACGGACCGACCGTCGGGCACGCGTGCGACGACGACGTTGAGGAACGACCCGACGAGCAGTCCCAGGACGCCGCAGAACGCGATGAGCACGGTCGGCAACCTACTGGGTGCACATCGGACGATGTGGCTTCGTCACTTGTCGGTCACGGTGGAGACCTGCCAGGGCGTCGCGTCCGGCTTGAGGAAGTAGGGCGGCTGGAGGTTCTTCAGCCGCTGGTCGTAGACGTAGTTCTTGAGATAGCCGCTCGCCGGCGTGCCGCCGCTGCTCGTGCCGACGGGACCGCGGTAGCGCTGCGAGATCGAGCCGGTGACGGTGAGCTTGGACGACGTCGACGACGTCGACGACAGCGCCGCGCCGTACTGCCAGTTCTGGACGATGAAGCTGTGCCGCAGCGACAGCACCGACGCGTCGAGGACGTGCGGGGTGTTGCTCGACGACAGCAGGTTCGAGCCGCTGCTGCTCACCGGGTGGTAGACCCAGACGTAGTTGCCCGCGACGAGACCGACGACGTCGGTGCCGGAGAAGCTGTCCTGGATCGTGATGTCGTCGGTGACGACGACGTCGTCCTTCGCCGCGACGGTCACCTGGCCGTCGACGTTGCCCTTGACGAAGACCGTGCCGCGGCTGCACGCGTAGTCGGTCGTGATGCCGCCGAGCCACTCCCCCGACATCGGGTAGCCGAGGAGGCCGTAGGTGCACGAGGAGGCCGTGGAGTCGACGTAGATGACGGGCGGGATCGCCTTGGTCTGCTCGCTGCTGCGGTTCGCGACGTCGAGGCACCGCGACGGCGCGTTCGTCGTCGACGGGCTGAGCACCTTCATCGTCGTGCCCTGGAAGGTGATCCGGGTCTGCCCGGTGTAGTAGCAACCCGGGCCCGGCGTCCCCGCGGGGTCGTCGACCCGGGGCTCGACGTACTTGAGCAGCTCGGAGTTGCCGTTCGGCATCGCGATCGGCGCCGCGTAGACCGGCCAGTAGCCGGTGACGCTGCCGGAGCTGAGCAGCGGCTGGCCGGAGTTCCACCACCGCTTCGACGCGTTCGGCGGGTTGCTCCAGCTGGACTCGGTGACCGGGTCGGTGAACAGCGGGTTGCCGCCGACCTGGAGAGCGTCGTTGCTGTGCAGCGGGCCCTGGACGATGTCGCCGGTGGCCCACTGGATCTCCAGGCAGGAGAACCCGTCCACGGTGCCGCTCGTGATCGTCGTCGCGGTCACGCTGTTCGTGGATGTGTCCCACACGTTGACCGGGGTCGACGCCGAGGCGGTGTACTGCGTGGTCGACCGCCCCGCGTAGTAGTACTGGCCGCAGGCCTGGCGCACGCCGGGCCCGAGGTCGATGTACTTGTACCGGGTGCCGGAGCCGTAGTAGCTCGAGCCGTTCACGGTGACGTAGGTCGAGGAGTAGAACAGCGCGGGGTCGAGCACCTCGACGTCGCTGAAGTAGACGTAGCGCAGGAACCCAGCGGGCTGCAGGGTCGCCGTGAGCGTGCGGGAGACCGGCGTCCGACCCGTACCCGGGCTCGAGGTACCGGTCGCCTGGAGCCGGATCACGCCGGTCCGTGCGGTCTCGTCGGCGGTCGACAGGACCTGGTACCGGTAGGAGGCGGCCTTGCCGTTGGACCCCTGGATCGTCCGGCCGGTCGTGAACGCGGCGTTCGTCGTGTCGGTGTTGCCCGTCGTCCAGTAGCTGTCGTTGCCGGTCAGCCGGGAGACGTACTCGTCGACGCCCGCCTGCGCCGCGGCGACGGCGGCCTTGGCGTCCTGGTCCTTGCGCGCGACGGGCGCCTGCCCGACGACGACGGCGAGCGTCGTGAGGAGGAAGAGGGTGAGCACGGCCATCGTGCCGAGCACGGTCAGCAGGGCGATGCCCTCGTCCCCTCGCACCCGGGCGGACGCCGCGCGCCCGCGGCGCGACCACGGTCGTCGGGTCATCTAGATGCCTCCGCGGTCGGTGAGCACGTTCGACAGCGTGACCCGGGACAGCAGCGGCGCCCCGGTCACGGTTGGGTTCTTCGGGTCGGTCACGGTGAACCTGACCTCGATGCTCTGGACGGTGCGCAGGTCGGCCGTGGCGAGCGCCCCGCTCGTGAGAGCGAGGGGCGTCGTGTCGGTGCCGTTCAGGCTCAGCGCGGCCGTCGCGTAGTACGTGTACGCGGGGGCGGTCGTCGACCGGGCGATGCAGACCGGCGTCCCCGAGGGGGTCCACGTGTAGAACGGACCGCTCGCCGGCGGGCTGCTCACGACTACTCCCGGGGTGATCCGGCGGGTCACGCACGTGCCGTTCCAGCCGAGCTCGACGTACGACGGCACGGTGTCCGTCGTCTGCGCCGCTCCGGAGCGGTTGAGCAGCGCGTAGAACGTCACGGACGTCGCCGTGCCGGCGACGAGCGCGGCGCTCTGCCCCTTGGGGCGGACGGCGACCCGCAGGCTGCGGATCAGGGCCTCGCCGGCGATCCGGGTGTCCGCGGACGTCGCGGCCCGCACCGTGACCGTCTTCGACGCCTTGAGGGCACCGATCGCGACGGTCGTCACGCCGGCGACGACGATGATGCCGACGGCGGCGGCGACCGCGAGCTCGACGACGCTGACCCCGGCGTCCCCGGGTCGTCCGCGCCGCAGCCGTGTCCGCCGGGTCATGCCGTCACCGTCAGGACGAGGGTCCTCGGACCGGTCGGGTCGAGCGACGCGGTGACCGGGGCGACGCCGTTCGGGACGGTGAACGTCCACGTGCCGGAGGGCAGGAGGACCTGGACGCCGCCCACCGCGGTGACCGGCAGCGTGTAGGTCTCGCCCGTGACACAG
Organism: uncultured Actinomycetota bacterium; assembly: GCA_963750565.1. Taxonomy (GTDB): domain Bacteria; phylum Actinomycetota; class Actinomycetes; order Actinomycetales; family Kineosporiaceae; genus R-H-3. The sequence goes on from CAVVRA010000011.1 coordinate 417,824, forward strand.
CGCTGACCGAGGCCGGTGGACTCCGGCAGGTGGGTCGCCGTCACCGTCCGGCCGGCGAGGCTCGTGCCGATGAGCGAGCGGACGTCGACGAGCGCCGACCCCGCCGGGAGCGTCAGCGTCGTGCCGTCGGCCGTCGACGGCGTGAGGTCTACGGTGGTCACGGCGCCGGTCGCCGTCTTGGCGTCCGAGCACGTCCCGACCCAGGCGTCGTAGACGGCCGGGAAGAGGTACTGCGCCTGCCCGGGCACCCCGGTGACGCAGCCCTGCGGGCTCCCGGTGCACGTCGGGTACACGGTCTCGGAGACGTAGCTGTTGCGCAGCACGGCCCGCAGCCCGGTCGGCGCGGTGTACCCGGTGGGGCCACCCAGGACGAGGTCGGCGGCCCGGTCGGTGTCGTAGAGCAGGGTGCCCCGGGCGATCCCGCCCGCGGTGACCCCGAGGCTGCCGACGGCCGCGGCCTGGGTGTTCGCCGTCCCCACGTAGCCGGTCGTGCTTGCCGTCGCGGTGTACGTGCCGGGGTCGAGCGCGGTGACGACGGCGCAGCCGTCCTCCCCCGTCGTGGCGGTCGCCCCGCCCGGGGAGAGGGTGACGCCGACGCCGGAGACGGGCGCGCCGTCGGCCCCGACGACGGTCAGTGCGACCGACCCCTTCGTCGCGTCGAGGCCGTCGCCGCCGAGCCCGACCGAGCGCAGGGTGTCCGCGCGGACGGCCTTGACCCTGCCCATCCCCGGCCACGTGACGGTCACCGTGACGAGCTTGTACGCCAGGCTGCTGCCGGACGCGCTGCAGACGCTCGTCGTCGCGTCGGTGGGGACATAGGTGGCTGTCTGCTTCACGGTGTACGTCACGCCACCGACCGTCTCGGTCCGGGTCGTCAGCCCGTCGGGAATGTCGACGGCGCGCTGGGACCGGGCCGACTCGACCTGCCGGTCGGCGAGGTTCGCGGCGACGACCCGGCGGTCGTTGGACGCCGCCAGGCCCGCCGTGCGCAGGACCATCCCGAGGACGAGGGTCACGAGGACGCCGAAGACGCTCATCGCGACGAGGACCTCGGCGAGGGTGAACCCGGCGTCGGACCGCCGTGGCTGTCGCATCTGCCCTCCGCCTCCGTGACCCGTCCGACCGACCGTGCGTGCGTGCGCGACCGGTCGCCGTCCGCCCGCCGTCGCCCGCCGTTCCTATATCGACGCCACGCCGGTGGGGCTTGAGAGCCCGACCGGGTGTCGGACGGGCCGCCGGACGGGTGGTCGTCCGACGGTGGCCGTGACGACGAACGGGGCGGCCCCCGCCTGGGAGACCGCCCCGTCGTCCGGCGCGTGGTGCGCCGTCACGTCAGGCCACCGGCTGTCAGACCGGCGTCGTGGCGTCCTTGCACTGACCCTGCTCGAGACCGTTCTGCGCCGAGTAGCGGAAGGTCTTCGAGCTGCCGTTCGGGTCGGTGAGCGCGATGCACCACGCGGAGGCCGTCCACGCGGTGGTCGTCGGCGTGCCGGTGGCGACCGCCGTGCCGGTGAACGTCGTGACGATTCCGACGCCGCTGCTCGCCTTGCCGGCGTCGGAGCCGGCGACGACGTAGCGGCCGCTCGTGAGGGTCACCGTGGGCGCGGTCGTGTTGTCGACGAAGTACGTCGCGATCTCCTTGCCGAGCGTCGACACGTCGGCCTTGACCGCCGTGTCGCGGGCCTTGGCCCGCTGCGACAGGAAGACCGGGATGGCGATCGCGGCGAGGATGCCGATGATGATCATGACGACGAGGAGCTCGATGAGCGTGAAGCCCGAGTCCTTCTCCTCGACCGACTTGCGAATCCGAGCGAGCATGCGGGTCCCTTTCTCGAGAGACCGAGCCGCCGGCAGCGGTGGCCGCGGCGGGAGATGAGCGATGACGCTTCTGTTTCGGCAGTACGGCGGCGGGCTTGAGCCCGGGCCCGAAACCCGGCGTCCGTTCGAGGGACATCGCGGCCGTGCAGCCGCCTTCCCCCACCATGTCGGGGAGAACGGCTGGACGCGGGTGATCTCCGACGTGGTTGATCAGACGGCGTCAGGGCGCGGTCGTGCTCGCGCACGTGCCGGACTGCAGGCCCTGCTGGGCGGAGAACTTCACGCCGGCGAGGGAGCCGTTCGGGTTCGTCAGCGCGAGGCACCACGCGCTCGCCGTCCAGCCGGTCGTGTCCACGGCGGCCGGGTCGAGGCCGGCGACGACGACGTCCGGGCTGGCCATGCCGAGGTCGTCCCCGTCGACGACGTAGCGGCCGCCGGAGATGACGACGGTGGGCGGGGTCGTCCCGGACATCCAGTACTCCAGGACGCGCTTGCCGAGCTGGTTGGCGTCCGACCGCGTCACCGCGTCGTTCGCCTTCTGCCGCTGGTCGAGGATCACCGGGATCGCGATGGCCGCGAGGATCCCGATGATGCCCATGACGACGAGGAGCTCGACGAGGGTGAACCCGTGCTCGCGGCGGCGTCTCATGAGTGCGGTATCGGCCCCGGGCGTCGTGGCCTTGAGCCCGGCACTCCGCGCGGTCGGCAGCTACGTGATGTCGGGCAGCTACATGATGTCGGCAGCTACGTGATGTCGGCAGCTACTTGATGAGGTCGAACACCGAGAAGATGGGCATGTAGAGCGCGATGATCATCGCGCCGATGATGCCGCCGAGCACCGCGATCATGAGCGGCTCGATGAGGCTCGTGAGGGCCTCGGTCGTCGCCTCGACCTCCTGGTCGTAGAAGTCGGAGATCTTGTGCAGCATCGTGTCCATGGCGCCGGTGTCCTCGCCGACGGCGAGCATCTGGACGACCATCGGCGGGAACACCCGGTGCTCGGCGAGCGGTACGGCGAGGGACTCGCCGCGGCGCACGCTCTCCTCGACGTCGCGGGCGGCGTCCCGGATGACGATGTTGCCCGCTCGTGTCCCCGACGATCTCCAGGCTCTGGAGGATCGGGACGCCGGAGCGAGAGCATCGTGCCGAGGTTGCGGCTGAACCGGCTGATCGCGACCTTCTGGAAGAGCGAGCCGAAGATCGGGACCTGGAGCTTGAGCGGGTCGACGACGGAGCGGACCCTCTCCTCGTGCCGGACCTTGGCACCAGACGACGGTCCCGACGACCCCGGCGACGACGAGTACGGGGGCCGCCCAGCGCATCGCCGTGGAGAGGAACACGAGCACCCGGGTCGGCGCGGGCAGCGTCCCGCCGAGGTCGGCGAACATCTTCGCGAAGATCGGCACGATGAACAGCAGCATCCCGACGACGGCGAGGATCGCGATGACGAAGACGACGACGGGATAGGTCATCGCCGACTTGATCTTGCTGCGGAGCTTCACCTCGGCCTCGAAGTTCGCCGCGATCTGGAGCAGCACCGTGTCGAGGAAGCCGCCGACCTCGCCGGCGCGGCACATGTTCACCATGAGCGGGGGGAAGACCTTCGGGTGCTTGGCCAACGCGTTCGACAGCGACTGGCCGGTCTCGACGGAGTTGCGCACCTCGGCGAGCGTCTTCGCGAGCGGCTTGCTCTCGGTCTGCTCCGCGAGGATCGCGAGCGCCCGTAGGAGCGACAGGCCCGAGTTGATCATCGTGGCGAACTGCCGGCTCATGACGGCCAGGTCCTTGAGCTTGACCCGGTTGCCGCCCGGGCAGCGTCGAGCTCCCGGTTCATGCCCGGCGTTGGACTCCCGGATGCTCGACCGGGGCGTAGCCCATCCCCTTGAGCTTCTGGACGAGCGCGGCCTCGGTGGGCGCGTCGAGCCGGCCGCTGACCAGCTTGCCCTTGCGGTCCCGGACCGAGTAGTCGAAGGTCTTCGTCGCCGGCCATCGTCGCTCTCCTCAGCGCTCGGCCGGTCAGCCGGGTGAAGTCCTCGACGTGGTGGCACTTCTCGAGACCGTGCTCGTAGGTGATCCGGCCGGTCGCGCACGAGGTCGGCGAGGTGCTGGTCGAGGGTGTGCATCCCGTGCTGGGCACCGGCCTGCATCGCCGAGTAGATCTGGTGGGTCTTGCCCTCGCGGATGAGGTTGCGGATCGCCGGCGGTGGCGACCATGACCTCGGTGGCCACGACCCGGCCGCGCCCGTCCGCCGTCTTGCACAGCGTCTGGCAGACGACGCCCTGCAGCGCGCCCGCGAGCTGCGTGCGCACCTGCGTGCTGCTGGTGCGGCGGGAAGACGTCGATGACACGGTCGATCGTCTGCGCGGCGTCCTGGGTGTGCAGCGTCGCGAAGACGAGGTGACCGGTCTCGGCGGCGGTCAGCGCGACCGAGATCGTCTCGAGGTCGCGCATCTCGCCGACGAGGATGATGTCCGGGTCCTGCCGCAGCACGTGCTTGAGGGCTTGCGCGAAGGAGTGCGTGTCCTCGCCGACCTCGCGCTGGTTGACGAGGCACGACTTGTGCCGGTGCAGGAACTCGATGGGGTCCTCGACGGTCATGATGTGGTCGCGCCGGGTCCGGTTGGCCAGGTCGACGAGCGCGGCGAGGGTCGTCGACTTGCCCGAGCCGGTCGGCCCGGTCACGAGGACCATCCCGCGCGGCAGGCTGGCGAAGTTGCCCACCGCCGGCGGGACCCCGAGGTCCTCCAGACTCTTGATCTCGTACGGGATCAGCCGGAACGCCGCGCCGACCGACTCCCGCTGCCGGTAGACGTTGACCCGGAAGCGGGCCGCGCCCGGGCAGCGCGTAGGCGAAGTCGAGCTCGAGCTCCTCCTCGAAGCGCTCCCGCTGCTTCTGGGTGAGGATCGCGTAGAGCACCCGCTGGATCATCTGCCCGGTGAGCATGCCCATGTCGTCGAGCCCGGTGAGCTCGCCGTTGACCCGGACGATCGGTGGCGCGCCGGCGGACAGGTGGACGTCGGAGGCGCCGATGTCGAGCGCGCGGCCGAGGACGAGCGCGAGGTCGAGGTCGTCGAAGGCCACGCCCTGCTCGGTCGTCGCACGGCGGTACGCCTCGGGCCCGGCGCCCTCGGGGCCGGGGCGGACCCGCGGCTCGGGGAGCACCGGGTGGCCGGACGCCGCGCCGGTCGCCACCGCGGGGATCGGCCCGTCCGGGGCCACGGACCCCGCGGTGCGCGGGACGCCGTCCGCCGGGGGCGGCTGCCCGCCGGCCGACGGGTGCGGCCGGGGGTGGGCCGACGCGTACGGCGGGAGCTGCGTCGCGGCCGGCGGGAGCGACGGCGTCGGGGAGGCGGTCGGGTACGGCGGCGCCCCGTGCGGGTGCTCGCCGTCGTCGAACGCGAAGCGCTCCGGGACGTACGGCGCCACCGCGTCTGCGTGCGCCGGCCGGTCCGCCGTGCGTCGACATGTCCCCGTGCGTCGACATGTCCCCGTGCGCCGACCGGTCCTGCGTGTCCCTCGTGATCCACGTACCTCTCCTTCACCTCGGCAGCCGGACGGCACGCTCGTGTCGACCTGGACCCGCTCGTTCGTCGATCGGCCCGTCCGTGCCGCCGCTTGAGTCGCGACGGCAGGGCTCCTGCGGTCCACCGCTCAGGCGACGACGCGGAGGATCTCCTCGATGGAGGTCACCCCGTCCCGCACCTTTCGTCATCCCGTCCTCGCGGAGCCGGCGCATCCCCTCGCCGGGTCGCGACGTCCGCGATGTCGGACGACGGAGGCGCGCTGCACGGCCAGCCGCTCGATCGTCCTCGCCGACGGCCATGACCTCGTGCAGCGCCAGCCGGCCCTTGTAGCCGGTCTTGGCGCACGCGGCGCATCCGACGGGCCGGTGCAGGGTCGGCAGCTCCTGCCCCGGGATCCACGGGAAGCCGGCGGCGAGCAGCTCCTCGGGGTCGGGCTCGTACGGCTCCTTGCACTTGCTGCACAGCCGGCGGGCGAGACGCTGGGCGAGCACGCAGTCCAGAGCCGATCCGACGAGGAACGGCTCGATGCCCATCTCGGTGAGCCGGGTGATCGCGCGAGGGCGCGTCGTTGGTGTGCAGGGTCGACAGCACGAGGTGGCCGGTGAGGGCGGCCTCGACGGCGATCTGCGCGGTCTCGTGGTCGCGGATCTCGCCGATGAGGACGACGTCGGGGTCCGAGCGCAGGATCGACCGCAGCGCCGCCGCGAACGTCAGCCCGGCCTTGGCGTTGACCTGCACCTGGTTGATCCCGGGCAGCCGGTACTCGACCGGGTCCTCGACGGTGATGACGTTGATCTCGGGCCGGGCGACGATGTTGAGCGTCGCGTACAGCGTCGTCGACTTGCCCGAGCCGGTCGGCCCGGTGACCAGGATCATCCCGTAGGGCTTGGTGAAGCTCGCCGAGTAGCGGGCGAAGTTCTCGTCGGTGAAGCCGAGGTCGGACAGGGCCAGCCGGGCGGTGGAGTTGTCGAGGATCCGCATGACGACCTTCTCGCCCCACACGGTCGGCAGGGTCGCGACGCGCAGGTCGACCTTCTGCCCCTGCGCGGAGACCGAGAGCCGGCCGTCCTGCGGGATCCGCCGCTCGGCGATGTCGATGTCCGCCATGATCTTCAGTCGGGAGATCACCCCGGACTGGATCGATCGTGGGGAGCGCATGACCTCGTGCAGGACGCCGTCGATCCGGTACCGCACCCGCAGCTCGTTCTCGCCCGGCTCGATGTGGATGTCCGAGGCCCGGTCCTGGATCGCCTGGGTGATGAGGAGGTTGACGTACTTGACGATCGGGGCCTCCTCGACCACCTCCTTGAGCGCGGCCGAGGTCGTCCTCCTCCTCGACGGCGAGGAGCTCGCCGAGGTCAGGTCGTCCAGGTCGGCCTCCGCCCGGCAGAACCGGTCGATCGGCGGCGAGCAGGTCGTCCCGGGTCGCGACGACGGGCCGCAGCTCCATCCCGGTCATCGAGCGGACGTCGTCGAGCGCGAAGACGTTGCCGGGGTCGGCCATCGCGAGGACGAGCTTGCCGTCCTCGTACCCGATGGGCAGGACGGTGTGCCGCCGGCAGACGGCGGCCGGCAGCAGCGCGACGGCCGAGCCGTCCACGCTGCACGTCGGTGAGGTCGACGAAGCCGCAGCCCGATCTGCTGCGCGAGCGCCTCGACGAGCTGCGCCTCGGTGAGCACCGCGTGCTCGACCAGGACCCGGCCGAGACTGCGGCCCTCGCGCTGATGCTCGTCGTACGCCGCCGCGAGCTGGGCCTCGTCGACGAGCCGGGCGTCGAGGAGGATGTCAGCGAGCTGCTTCATCCGAGCTGCCCCATCCGAAGGTGCCTCATCGGAAGCTGCCTCGTGCGCGCCGTCCCCCGCGGCACAGACCCTCCGTCACCCGACGGATATCGGCCGGTCCGACCCCCGTCTTGACCGCGCCGACCCGAACGGCGCAGCGGCTCGTCCGGTGGCTCGTCCGGTGGCCGGCGCCGCCTACCGGACGTCCGGGGCCACGGTCGCCGCCGCGGCCCGGCGGGCCACCTCGGCCTCGCCCGCGGCCCGCATCGCGGCGACCGGTGGCTCGAGCCCGGTCATGAGCCGGACCTGCTCCGCGGCCTGGTGCAGGAGCATGGCGAACCCCGACACGGCGGTTCCGCCGGCGTCCACCCACGCGGCGGCCAGCCGGGTGGGCCAGGGCGCGTAGACGACGTCGAGGAGCGCCGCGGCGGGCGCGCCCGCCATGACCCGGCCGGCGACGAGGCCGTCGACGAGCGGGCCTGCGAGCGGGTCCGCGGCGCCGGCGGGCAGCGTCGACACGACGACCTGCGGGGCGCCGGCGACGACCTGCGCGCCGTCGAGCGGGACGAGCCGGACGACGAGCCCGAGCCGTTCCCCCGCGGCGACGACGTCCGCGGAGCGCTCGACGGATCGGACGTGGACCCGCGGCGCGGTACACCCGAGCCGCTGGAGTGCGGCGACCGCCGAGCACGCCGTCGCGCCTCCGCCGAGCACGGCGGCCCGCTGCACGCCGTCCGCTATGCCGACGCCCGCCTCGCGGAGTGCGGCGACGATGCCGTGGACGTCGGTGTTGTCCCCGACCGGGCCTGCGGGCCCGAAGGTCACCGTGTTCACCGCGCCGACGGCCCGGGCGAGGTCGCTCTCGGCGGCGAGCAGGGGGCGCACGACCCGCTTGAGCGGCATCGTGAGCGACAGCCCGGCCCACGCGCCGTCGAGCCCGGCGAGGAACCCCGCGAGCTCGCCCACGTCGACGTCGACCGCGTCGTATCGCCACCCGCCGAGGCCTAGCGCGGCGTACGCCGCGCGGTGCAGCGCGGGCGACAGCGAGTGCCCGACCGGGTGGCCGAGGACGGCGGCGCGGCGCGCACCGGCGGCCGGCGCGGGATCGGGCACGGTCAGTGCTGCGGGTTCTTCCGCAGCCAGGCCTGGAACTCCCTGTTCATGGCATCCTTCTCGGCGGCCGTCGTACCGAACTTCGTCAGGCCCGTGTCGGGGTTGACGGTCACGAAGTAGATCCACGTGCCGTCGGCGGGCCGTAGGGCGGACTCGATCGCGGCCGCCCCCGGGTTGCTGATCGGCCCGAGCGGCAGCCCCTTGGTCCAGTACGTGTTGTACCGCGACCGGGCGGCCCGTTCCTTGGCCGTCGTCGTCACCCCGAACCGCTGGACGGCGTAGGACGTCGAGGAGTCGAGCTGGAGCGGCATGCCGATCTTCAGCCGGTTCTCCAGCACCCGGGCGACCCTGGGGAAGTCGACCTCCCGGCCACCCTCGGCCTGCAGGACGCTCGCCTCGGTGAGCACCTTCCACTCCTGGCCGGCGGGTACCCCGGCGGCGGACAGCTCGTCGAGGGTCTCGGTCACCATCCGGGTGAGCACGGTGGTCGCAGTGTCGCCGGGCTCGATCTCGTACGTCTTGGGGAAGAGGAAGCCCTCGGCGGGGTAGAGGACGCCGTCTGCCTTCGTCTTGGCCCACGGCGGCAGGCCGATCGACTCCGGGTCGGCGAGCGCGGCGAGGAGGTCCTTCTTGGGGATCCCGGCCTTGGCGATGATGTCGACGATCTCCGTGACCCGCTTGCCCTCGGCGACGGTGAACGTCGTGACGAGCCGGTTGCCGGGTTCGGCGAGGAGCGCGATGGCCCCCGGGGACGACATGTTGAGCCTCATGTCGTAGGTGCCGGGCCGGATCCCCGCGGCGCGTGGGTCCTCGTTCGCGGCGCCGACGAACGCCTTGACCGACTTGACCACGCCCTTCGCGGTGAGGATGCGCCCGATGGTGCGGCCCGAGGCGCCGTCCGGGATCCGCACGAGCACGCTGCCGGTGCCGGGCCCGGGGTAGTCGTCGGGCTCGGTGAGGGCTGCGACGACGGGCTTGGCGGCGAACCAGACGGCGGCGACCGCGGCGACGACGAGGAGCAGGCTCACGAGGACGGCGAGGCGGGACCGACGGCGGCGGAGCGTGCGCCGGCGCTCCTGCGCCCGCGCCGCCCTCCGGTCCCGGGCATCCTGCGAGGGCGTCCCGGGCAACTGGACGTCGCTCACCACGTCACGCCTCCCGAGCGTCTTCCTGCGCCGCGGACTCCGGCCCAGGACCCGGGACGACGACCGACCCGGGTGGCTGTCCCGACGCCCGTTCGGCGTCGAGTGCGGACTGCAGGATCACCACGGCGGCCGCCTGGTCGACGACCTCGCGCTGCTTGCGGCCCGCGACCCCCGCGTCGCGCAGGACGCCGGTCGCGGTCACCGTCGAGAGCCGCTCGTCGACGAGCCGGACGGGTACCGGGGCCACCGCCTGCGCAACGGCGTCAGCGTAACCGCGCGCGGCCTCGGCCGCCGCTCCCTCATCCCCGGACAGGCGCACCGGGAGGCCGACGACGACCTCGACGACGTCCCATTCCCGGACAAGCTCACCGATCCGCCGGACGTCTGCCCGCGAGGCCGGCTCCCGCCGCAGCGTCTCGACAGGGGTCGCGAGGATCCCGTGCGGGTCGCTGCGGGCGACCCCGACCCGCACGGTCCCGACGTCGACGCCGAGCCGGACACCCCGGCGCACGACCGCCGTCCCGACCCCGCTCAGCGGCCCGCCGTCACGCGCTCGCCGACGGCGTGCTCGAGCCGCAGGAGCGCCTCGCCGAGCCGGGTCGCGTCGGTGCCGCCACCCTGCGCGACGTCCGGCTTGCCGCCGCCCCCGCCGCCCAGCACGCCCGCCGCGACCTTGACGAGGTCGCCCGCCGCGACGCCCCAGCGCCGGGCCTCCTCGTTCGTCGCCACGACGACGAGCGGACGGCCCTTCGCGACGCCGCCGACCGCGACGACGACCGGCCGGTCGCCGGGCATCCGGCCCCGGACGTCGAGCGCGAGGGTACGCAGGTCGTCCGCCGAGGCCTCGCCGGCGTCGTGGGTCACGACGGCGACACCGAAGACGTCGGTCGGGCGCGTCGCCAGCGACCCCGCGACCGCGAGCACCTGCGCGTGCCCGCGTCGCGTCGATCTCCTTCTGCGCGTCGCGCAGCTGGCTCACGAGCGCCGCGACCCGCGCGGGCAGCTCCTCGGGGCGGACCTTGAGCGCGTCGGTGAGCTGGGAGACGAGGACGTGCTCGCGCGCCGACCACGCGTACGCGTCGGCGCCGACGAGCGCCTCGACCCGGCGCACGCCGGAGCCGATCGACCCCTCGCCGAGGAGCCGGACGATCCCGAGCTGGCCGGACCGGCGCGCGTGGGTGCCGCCGCACAGCTCACGCGCCCAGTCGCCGACGGAGATGACCCGGACCTGGTCGGCGTACTTCTCCCCGAAGAGCGCCATCGCACCCGCGGCGCGCGCCTGCTCCTGGGTCATGATCTCCGCGTGCACCTCGAGGTCCTCGATGAGCAGCGCGTTGACCCGGGCCTCGACGTCGCGCAGTGCGCTCGCCGGCAGCGCGGCGTGCGCGTGGAAGTCGAAGCGGAACCGGCCCGGCGAGTTCTCCGACCCCGCCTGGGTCGCGGTGTCGCCGAGCGCCTCCCGGATCGCCTTGTGCACCATATGGGTCGCGGTGTGCGAGCGGCTGATCGCCTTGCGCCGCTCGACGTCGACGAGCGACTGCGCCTCGTGCCCGATCCGGACCTCTCCCGAGACGACCCGCGCCCGGTGCACGATGAGCCCGGTGACCGGGGACTGCACGTCCTCGACCTCGATGAGTGCGCCGTCGACCTCGATCCGACCAGCGTCGGCGAGCTGGCCACCGCCTTCGGCGTAGAACGGCGTCCGGTCGAGGACGACCTCGACCCGGGAGCCCTCACCGGCGGACTGCACGACGTCCCCGTCGACGACGAGGCCCGCGACCCGGCCGCCGGAGACGACCTCGTCGTAGCCGGTGAACTCCACCGGGCGGCCGAGGCCGTCCGCGATCGTGCGGTAGCTCGACAGGTCGGTATGGCCGGTCTTCTTCGCGGTAGCGTCCGCCTTGGCGCGCTGGCGTTGCTCGGTCATGAGCCGGCGGAACTCGCCCTCGTCGACGGCCAGGCCCTCCTCGGCCGCCATCTCGAGCGTGAGGTCGATCGGGAAGCCGTACGTGTCGTGGAGCTGGAACGCCTGGGCCCCCGAGAGGATCCCGGCGCCGCTCGACTTCGCCGTGGAGACCGCGACGTCGAGGATCGTCGTCCCCGCCGCGAGGGTCCGCCGAAAGGCGTCCTCCTCCGCCTCGACGGTCTGCCGGATCCGGCTGTACTCGCCCGCGAGCTCGGGGTACGAGGGCAGCATCGCGTCCTTGGACACGGTGACGAGGTCCACGAGGGTCGGCTCGTCGACGCCGAGGAGGCGCAGCGACCGGACGACGCGGCGCAGGATGCGGCGCAGCACGTAGCCGCGTGCCTCGTTGGACGGCGTCACGCCGTCCCCGACGAGCATGAGACCGCTGCGGACGTGGTCGGCGACGACGCGCATCCGGACGTCGTCCGCGTGGTCCGCGCCGTACTTGCGTCCCGACAGCTCCTCGACGCGGCGGACGACGGGGAAGATCTCGTCGATCTCGTACATGTTCTCGACGCCCTGGAGGAGGAGCGCGACCCGCTCCAGGCCCATCCCGGTGTCGATGTTCTTCGCGGGCAGGTCGCCGCGGACGTCGAAGTCCTCCTTGCTGCGCACCGCGGAGAGCTCGGACTGCATGAAGACGAGGTTCCAGATCTCGAGGTACCGGTCCTCGTCGGCGACCGGACCGCCCTCGCGGCCGTAGCGGGGGCCGCGGTCGACGTAGACCTCGCTGCACGGGCCGCCGGGGCCGGGCACGCCCATGTGCCAGTAGTTGTCCTTGAGTCCGCGGCGCTGGATCCGCTCGTCGGTCAGGCCCGCGATCTTCTTCCACAGCGAGATCGCCTCGTCGTCGTCCTGGTAGACCGTGACCCAGATCGACTCCGGGTCGAAGCCGTAGTACCCGTCGGACTGCGACCCGGTGACGAGCTGCCACGCGAGCTCGATCGCCCCGGCCTTGAAGTAGTCCCCGAACGAGAAGTTCCCGTTCATCTGGAAGAACGTGCCGTGCCGGGTCGTCTTGCCGACCTCGTCGATGTCGAGGGTCCGCACGCACTTCTGCACGCTCGTCGCCCGCGGGTAGGGCGGGGTCTCCTGGCCGAGGAAGTACGGCTTGAACGGCACCATGCCGGCGTTGACGAACAACAGCGTGGGGTCGTCGTAGAGCAGCGGCGCGCTCGGCACCACGGTGTGCCCGTGGGACTCGAAGAAGCGCAACCAGCGACGGCGGATCTCAGCCGTCTCCATCTCAGGACCTCCGGTCGTGTTCGGGTCGCTCGGTGGTGCTCGTGGGGCGTGCCGGTCGGGTGCGCCGTCCGTGGCGCGGGGCGGTGCCTCCAGGCTGCCCCACGAATGGCTCAGCGGTCGCGCCGGTTTCCCGTCGGGTCCTCCAGGAGCGCCCGCTCTTGCGTGGGATGCTCCAGGAGCGCCCGGGCCTCCTCCTGGGAGATGGCACCGGAGTCGACCCCGAGGGCGATGCGCAGCTCCTGCTCGCGCTCGGCCATCCCCTCGCGGACGACGTCTGCGGCCTCCCGGACGGCACCGGCCAGGTCCGACAGGGAGCGACCGACCCCCTCCGGAGAGTACTGGTCCATCGTCTTCGCCAGCTTGCGCACCACGAGGACGCCGACCGTGGCGCCGAGGGCGACCCAGAAGACCCGCTTCACGGCTCAGCCCCTCCGCCGCCGGCCGCGCGTCGACGACCGCCCGCCGAACGCCTGCCGGACGCCGTAGCTGAACGCCGCGACCTTGACGACGGGCGACCCGAGCGTCGCGGCGAACAGCGCGGTGAGTGCGGAGACGTTCGTCGAGACCTGCGCGACGTTGTCGGTGATCGAGTCGACCTTGACGAGCTGGGCGTTCGTGCTCGCGACGGTCGTCGTCACCTCGGTCAGCAGCGGGATCGTGCCGTCGGAGACGCCACGCACCGTCTTGCGGGTCTCCTCGATGAGCCGGCCCAGCTTGATGATCGGGTAGCAGAGCGCACCCACGAGCAGGACGAACGCGAAGGCCGCGATGACCCCGGCATCCATGACGATCCCTTCCGGCCGGCGAGACCCGTGCCACGGATCCCCGCGTCGAGCACGACTGACCCGGTGACCTTATCGCCTCCGTCGCAGGTCGCCCGGCGCGACGGCGTAGCCTCGCCGGCCGTGGATGTCCGACCGCTCGACGCCGCCGAGGTGGACGTCGTCCTCGCCGTCCTCGACCTCGCGCGGCTCGACCAGGGCGACGGGTTCTACCTCGTCGCCTGGGGCGGCGCCGAGCCGCTCGGGCACGCCCATCTCGCCCTCACCGACCCGCCGGAGCTCCAGGACGTCCTCGTCCGTGCCGACGCCCGCGGGCGCGGCGTCGCGCGGGCGCTCGTCGAGGCGGCCGCCCGGGAGGTCCGGGTCCGCGGCGGCGACCGGCTGACCCTCATGGTGAGCGCCGACGACGCCAGGGCCCGCGAGGTCTACCGGCGGCTCGGCTTCGTCGACGCCGGGCTGCCCCCGCGCCGGGTCGTCGGGACCGTGCGGATCCGGACCGGCCCCATCGAGGTCGACGACACGCTGCTCACGCTCGAGCGCCCCGTCTGACCGCCCCGTCCGACCGCCCCGTCCGACCGCCCCGTCCGACCCGCCCGACCCGACTCGACCCGACCAACCCCGACGCTCCCCGGCCTGCAAGGTCATCCGTCCAGGACCCACGCGCCCCTCTGCGGTCCGGGGCTGACGGCGCTCAGCGTCGACGCAGGATCTCCCGCAGCCGAGCGAGCCGGGTCGACAGGTCGCGCTCGAAGCCGCGGTCGGTCGGGGTGTAGTAGGCCCTGCCGTCCACGCCGTCCGGGGCGTACTGCTGGGCGGCGACACCGAGCGGCTCGTCGTGGGCGTACCGGTAGCCCTTGCCGTGCCCGAGCTTCTCCGCGCCGGCGTAGTGGGCGTCCCGCAGGTGCGCGGGGACCGGCCCGCCGAGCCCTGCCCGGACGTCGGCGACGGCTGCGTTGATGCCGTTGTACGCCGCGTTGGACTTCGGGGCGAGGGCGAGGTGCACGACGGCCTGGGCGAGGATGATCCGCGCCTCGGGCATCCCGACGAGGGCGACCGCCTGCGCGGCGGCGACGGCGGTCTGCAGCGCCGTCGGGTCGGCCATCCCCACGTCCTCGCTCGCCGCGATCATGATCCTTCGGGCGACGAACCGGGGGTCCTCCCCCGCCTCGAGCATCCTGGCGAGGTAGTGCAGCGCCGCGTCGACGTCCGATCCGCGCATCGACTTGATGAACGCGCTCGCGACGTCGTAGTGCTGGTCGCCGGCCCGGTCGTAGCGGACCGCAGCCCGGTCGACCGCCCGCTCCGTCGTCGCGAGGGACACCCGCGCAGGCCCCGGCGCGCCGTCCTGGGCAGCGCCGTCCGCCCTCTCCACGAGCGCGGCCCCGGCGGCCGCCTCGAGCGCGGTGAGCGCCGCCCGGGCGTCGCCGCCGGCCATCCGGACGAGGTGCGCGCGGGCGTCCCGCTCGAGCCGGACGGCACCGGCGAGCCCACGGTCGTCGGCGACGGCCCGGTCGAGGAGGCCGCCGACGTCCTCGTCCGTGAGCGGGCGGAGCGTCAGGAGCAGCGAGCGGGACAGCAGCGGGGAGACGACCGAGAACGACGGGTTCTCCGTCGTCGCCGCGACGAGCACGACCCAGCGGTTCTCCACGCCGGGCAGCAGCGCGTCCTGCTGGGCTTTCGTGAACCGGTGGATCTCGTCGAGGAACAGCACCGTCTCGCGGCGGCTCAGGTCGCGCGCGTCGCGAGCCTCCTCCATGACCCGGCGGACGTCCTTGACCCCCGCGGTCACCGCGGAGAGCTCGACGAACCGGCGGCCGGTGGCCCGGGACACGACGTGCGCCAGCGTCGTCTTGCCGGTCCCGGGCGCCCCCCAGAGGATGACCGATGCCGGCCCCGCCGGCCCCTGCCCGCCCTCGGCGAGGCGGCGCAACGGCGAACCCGGCGCGAGAAGGTGTCCCTGGCCGACGATCTCGTCGAGGCTCCTCGGTCGCATCCGGACGGCGAGCGGCAACCGCGCGGCCGCCGCGTACGCGCCGTCCTCGGCCGTCGCCTCGATCACGTCGTCGGGGTCCGCAGAGAAGTCAGGAGAGAACAAGTCGGTCACGCCTGCCACGCTAGCGATGTGCTCCACGCTCTCGGACGCCTCGTCGCTCGCCGGGCCGGCTGGTTCGCCGGTGCCTGGCTCGTCGTCGTCGTGCTCGGCTTCGCCGCCGCCACCGGTGCGCTGGGCGGGCAGGGCCTCTTCGACCGGCTCCGGGCCGGGGACGCCCCCAGGTCCCGGGCGAGAGCGCCGACGGCCGTGCCCTCCTCGACGCGGCCGCGACGAGCGGGCCGGCGCTGCAGCTCCTCGTCGACGGCGTCGACCCGCAGGCGAAGGCCCTGCGCACCGAGGTGATCCGGGCCCGGCCGGGCCTCGCCGGGATCGACCACGTGCAGTCCGTGGCGGACCCCTACCTCGGGCCAGCCGGCACGCCGTCGCCGCTCCTGGCGGCCGACGGCCGGGCGTTCCTCGTCGCCGTCACCCTCGACCCCGACCTGCCGGCGGACGTCGAGTCGTCGACCACGCAGGCCGTCGTCCAGCGGCTGACGGAGCTCGGCGAACGGGTCGGTGCGGCTGAACCGACGGCCCGGACGACGGTCGGCGGCGTCTCGCTGCTCGTCGACGAGATCAACGCCAAGGTGGCCGAGGACCTCAAGCGCGGCGAGATGATCGCGCTGCCGCTGAGCCTCCTCGTCATGGTGCTCGTCTTCGGCGGCCTCCTCGCCGCCGGGCTGCCGATCCTCGGCGCCGTCGCGTCGATCGCGGGCGGGCTCGTGTCGCTGCTCGCCTTCTCGTACGTCATCGAGCTCGACGCGAGCGTGCCGAGCGTCGTGAGCGTCCTGGGGCTGGGTCTGTGCATCGACTACGGGCTGCTCCTCGTGAGCCGCTACCGGGAGGAGCTGCGCCGCCTCCACGCGCACGACGAGCAACCGGACGACGTGGGCGAGGCCGGTCCGGCCGCCGCCCCCTCCGAGGAGGCGCTCGTCGGGGCCCTGGAGCACACCCTGGGCACCGCGGGACGAACCGTCCTGTTCAGCGCGATCACCGTCGCGGTAAGCCTGGCCGGGCTGCTCTTCATGAACGCCTCGATCCTGCGGGCGGTCGGCGCCGCGGGGGTGAGCGTCGTCGTCGTCGCGCTCCTCGTCGCACTGACGTTCGTGCCCGCGCTCATCGCGCTCGCCGGGGACCGGCTGATCCGGCCCGGGATCACGCACCGGCTGCCAGGGCTGTCCAGGCTCGCCCGCCGCCTCGGCGACGTCGCGCCCGCGGAAGGTGCCTTCTCCCGGCTCGCCCGCAGGGTCCAGCGCCGCCCGCTCGTCGTCATCACGGCGGTCGTCGCGGTCCTCGTCATCCTGGCGCTGCCGGTGTTCTCGATCCGCCTGGTGTCCAGCGGCATCCAGCTGCTGCCGACGTCCTCGGTGCAGCGGCAGCTCTTCGAGACCCTGGACGCCCGTTTCCCGGCGACGACGCAGGCGCCGGTGATCGTCGTCGCGCCGGGCCGGGCCGCCGCCGAGCTCGACGGCTGGGCCCGGTCCGCCGGCGTCGCCCGGCTGCCCGGGGTGGCATCGGTCGACCCGGCGCGGGTCGAGGGCACGGACGGCGACGCGGTCGCCGTGCTCGGCGTCCGGACGGCGGCGCCTGCCCAGTCCGACGAGGCCCGCGCCGTCGTCCAGCGGGTCCGCGACGTCCGCCCGGGCTTCACCGCCTACGTCACGGGAGAGGCGGCGAACGTCGCGGACTTCACCGCGGGGATCGTGCAGCGGGCGCCGTACTCCATCGCCCTCGTCATCCTCGCGACGTTCGTGCTGCTGTTCCTCATGACCGGGTCGATCCTCGTTCCGCTCAAGGCGCTCGTCATGAACATCGTCTCGCTCGGGGCGTCGTTCGGCGTCCTCGTCTGGGTCTTCCAGGAGGGACACCTCGAGTCGGTGCTCGGGTTCTCGTCCGCGGGCGGCATCGACATCACGATCCCGGCGCTCGCGCTGGCGTTCGCGTTCGGGCTCTCCATGGACTACGAGGTGTTCCTCCTGTCCCGGGTCAAGGAGTTCCGCGACCTCCGCCTCGACAACGACGCGGCCGTCCTCAACGGGCTTCAGCGCTCGGGCCGGATCATCACCTCGGCGGCGCTCATCGTCGTCATCGTGTTCGCCGGGTTCGTCGCGGGCGACCTGCTCGTCATCAAACAGATCGGGGTCGCGCTCGCCGTCGCCGTGGCCATCGACGCGACGCTCGTGCGGATGCTCCTCGTCCCGGCGACCATGACGCTGCTCGGCGAGTGGAACTGGTGGGCGCCCGCCCCGCTGCGCCGCCTCTACGACCGGTTCGGCCTCCGGGAGAGCGCCGACGACCTCTCGGTGGACGCCGATGCCCTCGCCGCGACCGCTCCTGCCGACGCCGCCGCCGCTGAGCGCCTGCCCGGCTGACGCCTGGCACGACCCGGTGACCGGGCCCGCGCTACTAGCCGGTATGCCCGGTTGTCGGGGGCATACCGGCTAGTAGCCGGGCACCCGGCGGCCTAGCCCGGGCCGGGCGTCGACGCCGGCCTCCTTGCGCTGCTCGGCGGTGATCGGCGCGGGTGCCCCCGTGAGCGGGTCGTAGCCGCCGCCGGACTTCGGGAACGCGATGACGTCCCGGATGGACTCCACGCCGGCGAGGAGCATGACGATCCGGTCCCAGCCGAACGCGATGCCGCCGTGCGGCGGGGCGCCGTACTTGAACGCCTCAAGGAGAAAGCCGAACTTCTCCTGCGCCTGCTCAGGGGTGATGCCCATGAGCGCGAAGACCCGTTCCTGGACGTCGCGCCGGTGGATACGGATGGAGCCACCGCCGATCTCGTTGCCGTTGCAGACGATGTCGTAGGCGTAGGCGCGGGCGTTGCCCGGCTCCTCCTCGAACCGGTCGATCCACTCCGGCTTGGGCGAGGTGAACGCGTGGTGGACGGCGGTCCAGGCGCCGGTCCCGACGACGACCTCGCCGCTCGCCTCGGCCTTGGCGGTCGGCTCGAAGAGCGGGGCATCGACGACCCAGGCGAACGACCATGCCGACTCGTCCACGAGGCCGACCCGACGGGCGACCTCGAGCCGGACGGCGCCGAGGAGCGCCCCGGGCAGCGGCGCCTCGCCGGCGGCGAAGAACACGCAGTCGCCGGGGTTCGCGCCGACGTGCTCGGCGATGCCGGCACGCTCGGCGTCCGAGAGGTGCTTCGCGACCGGGCCGGACAGCTCGCCGTCCTCGCCGACGAGGACGTACGCCAGGCCCCGGGCGCCGCGCTGCTTGGCCCAGTCCTGCCAGCCGTCGAGGGTCTTGCGCGGCTGGGACGCGCCTCCGGGCATGACCACCGCGCCGACGTACGGCGCCTGGAAGACCCGGAACGGGGTGCCGGCGAAGAACTCGGTGCACTCGACGAGCTCGAGGTCGAACCGGAGGTCGGGCTTGTCGGTACCGAAGCGGCGCACCGCGTCGGCGTAGGTCAGCCGCCGAATCGGTGTCGCGATCTCGTGCCCGACGAGCCGCCACAGCGCCGCGAGGATCTCCTCGGACAGCGCGATGACGTCGTCCTCCTCGACGAACGACATCTCGATGTCGAGCTGCGTGAACTCCGGCTGCCGGTCGGCGCGGAAGTCCTCGTCCCGGTAGCAGCGGGCGATCTGGTAGTAGCGCTCCATCCCTGCGATCATGAGCAGCTGCTTGAACAGCTGCGGGCTCTGCGGAAGGGCGTACCAGGAGCCGGGCGCGAGCCGGGCGGGGACGACGAAGTCGCGGGCGCCCTCGGGGGTTGAACGGGTCAGGGTCGGGGTCTCGACCTCGACGAAGTCGTGCCGGGCGAGCACCTCGCGGGCGGCGGCGTTGACCTTGCTCCGCAGCCGCAGCGCAGCAGCGGGCGCCGGCCGGCGGAGGTCGAGGTAGCGGTACTTGAGCCGCGCCTCCTCGCCGACCTCGACGTGCTCGTCGATCTGGAAGGGCAGCGGGGCGGCCTCGCCGAGGACCTCGACGTCCTTCGCGACCACCTCGACGTCGCCGGTCGTGAGGTGCGGGTTCTCGTTTCCCTCGGGCCGCCGGGCGACCTCGCCGGTGACACGCAGGCAGTACTCGTTGCGCAGGCCGTGCGCGACGCTCTCGTCGCGGACGACGACCTGGGCGACCCCGGAGGCGTCACGCAGGTCGAGGAAGGCGACGCCGCCGTGGTCGCGCCGCCGGCCCACCCAGCCGGTGAGCGTGACGGTCTGGCCGACGTGGTCGGCACGCAGGGTGCCGGCCTCATGGGTGCGGAGCACGGGAGTCCCTCCGACGCGGTGCTGACCGACGTGGTCCGACGGCCCGTCGATCCTACGCGGGCGGGCCGGCGCATCCGGTCACCACCGGTCGTGGACGTGCGCGCGGATGCGGGCGTGGTAGACCGCGCGGACGGCGTCGAGCGTCGCCGGGTCGAGTGGCGCGAGGTCGGCCGCGGCGGCGTTGCCGCGGGCCTGCTCGGCGTTGCGGGCGCCGGGGATGACGACGCTGACGCCGGGCTGGTCGACGATCCAGCGCAGCGCGAAGGCCGCCGTCGGCACGCCGTCCGGGGCGAGCGCGGCGATCTCGCGAGCGGCGGAGACGCCGACCTCGAACGGGACACCGCTGAACGTCTCGCCGACGTCGAACGCCTCGCCGCGCCGGTTGTACGTACGGTGGTCGTCGGCGGCGAACGTCGTCGTCTCGTCGTACCTGCCCGAGAGCAGACCGCTCGCGAGCGGCACCCGGGCGATGATCCCGACACCGGCGGCCCGGGCGGCGGGGAGCACCCGCTCGAGCGGCTTGTGCCGGAAGGCGTTGAGGATGATCTGCACGCGTGGCGACGTGCGGACGGGCGATCGCCGTCAGCGCCTCGTCGCACGTCTCGACCGACACCCCGTACGCCGCGACGGCGCCGGCCTCGACGAGCGCGTCGAGGGCGTCGAAGACCGCGTCCCGGGAGTAGACGGGGGTCGGCGGGCAGTGCAGCTGGACGAGGTCGAGGGTGTCGACGCCGAGGTTGGCCCGGCTGCGGTCGGTCCAGGCGCGGAACGCCTGAGGGGTGTACGCGTCGGGGACGTGCGGGCCGCCGCGGCGGCCCATCTTCGTCGCGACGGTGATGCCGCCGCCGGGGTGCTCGCGGAGGAAGCGGCCGATGAGCGGACTCGCTCCGGCCGTCGCCGTAGACGTCAGCGGTGTCGAGAAAGGTCGCCCCGGACCCGACGGCCGCCTCGAGGACGCCGAGGGCGTCCTCCTCCTCCACCTGGCCCCAGTCCGCCCCGAGCTGCCAGCAGCCGAGACCCACGACACCCACCTGTCGGCCGGTCCGGCCGAGCGTACGCGTCTCCACGGCCGCCCAGCGTAGGACGTCTTCGCGGGACCGGCGCCGCCGGGGCCCGGGTCTCAAGGCTCCCGGTGCGAGGGCCGATGGGGTGGGGACGGCGCCCGCCCGGGCGCCTGCCCGGAGGTGAGGGGCCTGTGCCCGGTACCCAGCTCCCGCCACGCGGAGAGGCGTCCTCGACGGCCGTCACCGTGGAGGCACGCCAGGCCCCGCCGCGGGCGCCGGCGCCGGTCGGTCGCCACGCGCTCCTTCCGGAGCTGTTCGCCGCTCCCGCCCGGCCCGCCCTGGCCGGGTCCCCGCAGCCGGCGGACCGCACCGACACGACCCCGGTCGCGCTCCAGCGGGGACGCCTGCGCGGGGTGCCGGCCATGGACATCGTCGAGTTCGTCGCCCGGTGCCCCGGCTGCGGCCGGGACGCGCGGTGGCAGGAGGAGCGCGAGGACACCCGGCTGCGGGCCACCGTCAGCTGCAGCTGTTGAGGCGCAGGGGCCCGGACGGCGGGACGGCGCTGACCGGCCCGATCAGGGCCCGGTCAGTCAGAGGATCGTGAGCTGCTCGTCGGCCCTGGCGGGTCCGCCGGCGTGGCCGGGCGCCGCATCCGGCATGCTCCCGGCGGGGAACTCGCCCTCGTCGTCACCGGGGACCCCGCGGACGCCTCCCGGCCGGTCGAGGCCGTGCCGCCGCAGCAGCGGCGCGACCCGGGCGCCGAGCCACGCCCGGTAGTCCTTCGGGGCGTACGCGCCCCGCGCGTAGAGCGACCGGTAGCGGTCGACCAGGTCGGGCCGCTCCCGACCGAGCCAGGTCAGGAACCACTCCCGGGCGCCGGGCCGCAGGTGCAGCGGCACGACCGTGACCCCGGTCGCGCCGGCCTCGGCGAGCCGGGCGAACGCCGCGTCGAGGTGCTCGACGGAGTCGGTGAGCCAGGGCAGGACGGGGGCGAGGAACACCCCGCACGGCAGCCCGGCGTCCCGGGCGGCCCGGACGAGGTCGAGCCGGGAGCGCGGGGAGGGCGTGCCCGGCTCCAGGCTCGCGCGGAGCGCCTCGTCGTGGATCGCGAGCGACACCCCGATGCCGACCGGGACGTCGCGCGCGGCCCGCGCGAGCAACGGAAGGTCGCGGCGCAGCAGCGTGCCCTTCGTGAGCACGGACAGCGGTGTCCCGGACTCCGCGAGCGCCGAGACGACGCCCGGCATGAGCCGGTAGCGGCCCTCGGCGCGCTGGTAGGGGTCGGTGTTCGTGCCGAGTGCGACGTGCTCGCGCCGCCACGCCGGCCGGGCGAGCTCGCGGCGCAGCACCTCGACGAGGTTGGTCTTGACGACGACCTCGGTGTCGAAGCCGGTGCCGGTGTCGAGCTCGAGCCACGCATGGCTGCCGCGGGCGTAGCAGTACACGCACGCGTGGGTGCAGCCGCGGTACGGGTTGACCGTCCAGCGGAAGGGCATCGCCGAGGCTGCCGGGACGGCGTTGAGCGCGCTGCGGGCGGCGACCTCGTGGAACCGCACGCCGGGGAACTCGGCCGCGGTCACCGTCCGCAGGAGGCCCCGGATGCTGTGCAGCCCGGGCAGCGCGGCGTCGTCCTCCGCCTCGACCGCCTGTCCCTGCCAGCGCACGCCCGACATCCGAACACGTGTTCGAATCCAGGTCAAGTCCGGAAATGGCGTGTCCCGCCGTCGGGTCAGCCGTCGGGTCGGTCCGTCGGGTCGGTCCGTCGGGTCGGTCCGTCGGGTCAGCCGGTGACGACCTGCGGCAGCCGGTCCTCCTCCGGTGGCGCCCACGTGGCGAGGTCCGCCTCGACCTGCTCGCCCGAACGGATGTCCTTGACCTGGTGGCTGCCGTCGGCCTGCGGGAACCACACGAAGGGGATACCGCGGCGGTCGGCGTACCGGATCTGCCTGCCGAACTTCACCGCGCTCGGGGACACCTCGACCGCCAGGCCCCGGGCCCGCAGCCGCGCGGCGACCGCCTGGCA
Source organism: uncultured Actinomycetota bacterium (assembly GCA_963750565.1). GTDB lineage: Bacteria > Actinomycetota > Actinomycetes > Actinomycetales > Kineosporiaceae > R-H-3. The sequence goes on from CAVVRA010000011.1 coordinate 440,543, forward strand.
GGCGGCCCGGGACTCCTCGTCAGGCAGGGCGACGACGACGACGGTCGGCACCGACCGGGAGACCCGGACGAGGCCGCGGGCGAACAGCGGGGCAAGCGTGCGGGTGACCCCGAGCGAGATGCCCACCCCCGGGTAGGTGCGCGCGCCGTCCGAGGCGAGCGAGTCGTAGCGCCCCCCGGAGCAGATCGAGCCGATCGACTCGTGGCCCTCCATCCGGGTCTCGAACACGGTGCCCGTGTAGTAGTCGAGCCCGCGCGCGATCCGCAGGTCGGCGACGGCCCGGAACCGCTCCGTGCGCAGCGGTGCGAGGGCCTCGACGACCCGGACGAGCTCGTCGAGCCCCTCGTCGAGGAGCGGGTGCTCGACGCCGAGCGCGCGGACCTCGTCGGCGAGGGAGGGGTCGGCACCGGTGATCGTCGCGAGCCGCAGGCACAGGTCGGCCTGCCCGCCGTCGAGGCCCGCGTCGGCCGTGAGCAGCTCGCGGACGACGTCCGGCTTCAGCTTGTCGATCTTGTCGACGGCGCGCATGACGGCGGCCGGGTCGCCGGCTCCGACACCGCGGTAGAAGCCCTCGATGACCTTGCGGTTGTTGACCTGCATGCGCAGCGGCGGCAGTGGGAGCCGGCCCATCGCCTCCGCCATCACCTGGGCGACCTCGACGTCGGCGTGGAACGGCAGCTCGCCGTCGCCGACGACGTCGATGTCGGCCTGGGTGAACTCCCGGTAGCGCCCCTCCTGCGGGCGCTCGCCGCGCCAGGCCGGCTGGATCTGGTAACGCTTGAACGGGAACGCGAGGCTGCCGCTGTGCTCGAGCACGTACCGGGCGAACGGCACGGTGAGGTCGAAGTGCAGGCCGAGGGTTCGGTCCGGGTCGGTCTCCTCGTCGGGGTCGGCGTGCAGCCGGCGCAGGACGTAGACCTCCTTGTCGATCTCGCCCTTGCGCAGCAGCTGGGCGAGCGGCTCGACGGCACGGGTCTGCAGAGAGGCGAACCCCCAGGACTCGAAGGTCGCGCGGAGGGTGTCGAGGACGCGCTGCTCGGCGATGCGCTCGGCGGGGCTGAACTCGGGGAAGCCGGACAGCGGGGTGGGTCGGGCCATCGTGGTGGGTCTCCTGGGTCTGCTCGGGTCGCGGGGGTGGCGGGCGCGGGCGGCGACGGACGGCGGGCGCGGGCACCGTCCGTCAGCGATGCTCGGCGACCTGCAGGAGGTACGGGTTCGTGCGGCGCTCGCGGCCGATCGTCGTCTCCGGGCCGTGGCCCGGCAGCACGTAGGTGTCGTCGGGCAGGGTGAGCACCTTGTCCCGCAGCGAGGCGAGCATCGCGGCGGTGTCCCCGCCGGGAAGGTCGGTGCGGCCGATGCTTCCGGCGAACAGGACGTCCCCGGAGAGCACGGTGGAGGCCGCGTCGACGCCGTCCGGGGCCGCGGGCAGGCCGAACATCACCGAGCCCTCGGTGTGCCCGGGGGTGTGCGACACCGCGACCTTCAGCCCCGCGATCTCGAGGACCTCGCCGTCGGTGAGGCTGCGGATGTCGCCCGGCTCGGCCCACTGCGCGGACCGGCCGAACTGCGCCTCGAGCATCGCGACGAGCTGCGGGTCGAGGGTCTTCAGCGGGTCCGCGAGCCGGTACCGGTCGTCGCCGTGGACGAGCGCCGGGATCCCGTGGGCGCCGCAGACCGGGGTCACCGAGTAGACGTGGTCGAGGTGGCCGTGGGTGAGCAGGACCGCCGCGGGGCGCAGCCGCAGCCTCTCGAAGGTCTCGGCGAGAGGGGCGAGGACGCCGATGCCCGGGTCCACGACGAGGCACTCCTGCCCCGCAGCGGGCGCGACGACGTAGCAGTTCGTCGCGAAGGCGGCGGCGGGGAACCCGGTCACGAGCACCCGACGAGCCTATCGAGCCGGGAGCGCCGGCCCGTACCGGGCTGTCCGCCGCGCGGGCGCCGTCCGGGCCGCAGTCCCGGTCGCCGCAGTCCCGGTCGCCGCGGTCCGCCACCCGGACGTCTCCGCACGTCACACGCGAGGAGAGGTCGGCGGGCGGGTGGTGGTCGGCGCCTACACTTGGCCCCGGTCACAGGTCGGCCGCCGCAGGCGCGCCGCGACGAGGAGGGGCAGGAGTGTCGTCGAGCAGCCGCGAGAAGGCCTACGCCAAGCGTCGGTACGAGGACTGGCAGCGCAAGCAGGCCGACAAGGAGGTGGCCCGCCGGACGCGCCGCCGCAACGTCATCGCCGCGCTGTCGGCGGTGGCGGTCGTCGGTGTCGTCACGGCCGTCGTCGTCTTCGCGACGCGGGGTTCTGACGACGGGTCCGCGACGGCGCAGCCGGCGGCGTCCGCGTCACCCGCGGCGTCCGAGCCCGCGTCGCCGTCCGTGTCCCCCTCGGCGTCGGCGGACGCGAACAACCCGTGCCCGGCTCCGGAGCAGGGCCCGGGGACGCCGCAGACGTTCTCCTCCGCGCCGTCGGAGTCCACCGCGAAAGGCAAGACGTTCACGGTCACCCTCGACACGTCGTGCGGCCCGCTGCGCCTCGAGCTCGACGGGACGAAGGCGCCGAAGGCCGTGGCCTCGTTCGTGTTCCTCGCGAAGAAGGGCTACTTCGACAACACCCCGTGCCACCGGCTCACGACGTCCGGCATCCACGTGCTGCAGTGCGGCGACCCGACGGGGACCGGCTCGGGCGGCCCGGGGTACAGCTACGGACCGGTGGAGAACGCGCCGACGAACGACGTGTACCCGGCGGGGACGGTGGCGATGGCCCGCCAGGGCGGCGACGGGAACAGCATGGGCAGCCAGTTCTTCCTCGTGTACAAGGACTCGACGATCCCCAGCGACGCCGCGGGCGGGTACACGGTGATGGGCGAGGTCACGGGCGGGCTCGACGTGCTGGAGAAGGTCGCCGCCGGCGGGGTCTCCGGCGGGTCGGGTGACGGGGCGCCCGCCCGGGCCGTCTCGATCACCGGGACGACGGTCGCCGACGGATAGGCGGGCGAGGCACGACGGTCCCGCCACCGGCGGGCACCGAGGCAGGACGCGAACAGAAAGCGTGGGTCGTGAGCGCAGAGCAGTGGGGACGGGTCGACGCCGACGGCACGGTGTACGTGCGGACGGCGGACGGCGAGCGGCCCGTCGGGTCCTACCCCGGGGCGTCCCCGGCGGAGGCCCTTGCCTACTTCGCCCGCAAGTACGACGACCTCGCGGCCCAGATCTCCTTGCTGGAGCAGCGGATCGCCGCCGGGCACGTGAGCGGTGCGGACGCCGACGCCGGGGTGGCGCGGCTGCGCGACGCGGTCGCCCAGTCGAACGCCGTCGGGGACCTCGCCGCGCTCGTCGCCCGGCTCGACGCGCTCGCGCCGCTCGCCGAGCAGCGCAAGGCGGAGGCGGAGCTGGCCCGGGCGCAGGCCCGGGCCCGGGCCGCGACGCAGCGGACCGCGCTCGTCGAGGAGGCGGAGCGGCTCGTCGAGGTGGACCCGGAGCGGATGCCGTGGAAGTCGACGGGCGACCGCCTCCGGGTGCTGTTCGACGACTGGCGCCGGATGCAGAAGGAGTCCCGGCTCGACAAGCACACCGAGGACGAGCTCTGGAAGCGGTTCAGCCACGCGCGGACGCTCTTCGACCGCAAGCGCCGCCAGCACTTCGGTGCCCTGGACGAGCAGCGGGCTCGGGCGAAGGCCGCCAAGGAGGAGATCGTCGCCGAGGCCGAGGCGCTGTCGACATCCACCGACTGGGGCCCGACTGCGGCCGCGTACCGGGAGCTCATGGACCGCTGGAAGGTCGCCGGCCGGGCGGCCCGCAAGGACGACGACGAGCTGTGGGCCCGGTTCCGCGCCGCACAGGACGCCTTCTTCGGATCCCGCACCGCGGCGTCGTCCGTCGTCGACGCGGAGTTCACCGCGAACCTGCGGGTCAAGGAGCAGATCCTCGCCGAGGCGGAGGCGCTGCTGCCGGTCCGGGACGTCCAGGCGGCGAAGTCGGCGCTGCGCGGCCTCCACGAACGCTGGGAGGCGGCGGGCAAGGTGCCCCGCGCCGACCTCGGCCGGGTCGAGGGCCGGATGCGTGCGGTGGAGCAGGCGGTCCGGGACGCCGAGCAGGAACGGTGGCGGCGCACGAACCCGGAGGCGCGGGCGCGCGCGGAGGACGCCGTGACCCAGCTCGAGACGACGATCGCCGGGCTGCGGGAGCGGCTGGCGAAGGCGCAGGCGGCCGGCGACAGCCGCAAGGCCGTCGAGCACGAGCAGGCGATCGCCGCCCGCGAGGAGTGGCTCGCGCAGGCGCGCAAGGCGCTGGATGACTACAGCGGCTGAGCCCTGTGGTCCGGGTCCCGTCGGCTCGGGTCCGGTCGTTCGTCCGAGCTCGACCCGTCCACACATCCGCCCGTCGTCCCGTTGTCCACAGCCGCCCGCAGCAGGCCTGCGGACGCGCCGCCCGGCGCGGCACAGTGGCCCGCATGGAACCCGACCTCATGCGGCCGTCCGGTCTCCACGACGCCCGCGACCTGGCCCGGCTCGTCGACGACGGACTGGTCCGGGTCGTCGCCGGGGACGTGCACGCCCCGGTGGACGTCCCGGACGTGCGGCAGCTGCGGGCCGCGGCGGTGCGCGCGCTCCTCCCGGACCGGCTCGTGGTCGCCGGCGCGGCCGTCAGCGGCCCGGACGCCGCGTGGCTGCACGGCGGCGGGCCGGCGCCCGCCCGGCTGCACGTCGCGCTGCCGATCCGCCGCGGCCGCCCGGGGACCCCGCTCGTCGTCGTCCACGAGGCCCGGATCGGTCAGGGCGACGTCGAGCTCGTCGACGGCGTCCCGGTGACCGTCCCGGCCCGGACCGCCGCCGACGTCGCGCGACTGCTGCCGGCCGACCGTGCGGTTTTCGTCCTGCGCCGGCTCGCGTCCGCGGTCCCGCTCGACCCGCGGGATGCCCTTGTCCACCTTGAACGTCTCAGCGGCTGTCGCGGCGTCGAGGAGGCCCGCCGCATCGTCCTGCTGTGGAGCAGCGGCGGCACGGCCGGCGCCCCTCCCGTCGATGCTCGGCCCGTCGACGCGCAGCCCGTCGGGGCACCGCCGTCGCCGCGGCCGGCCCCTGCCCCGCCGTAGGCTTGGCGAGGTGTCGACGCAGATACGCGTCCGGGCCACGGCCCTCGGCAGACGACCGGCGCCGGTCGACCTGCTCCCCCACCTGCGTCGCGCCCGTGACCACATGGACCGGCACTTCGACGCCGACCTCGACCTCGACGCGGTCGCCGCCGTGGCCGGGGTGTCGAAGTACCACTTCGTCCGGGCGTTCGAGGCGACGTACGGCGAGACCCCGATGCGCTATCTGAGCAGCCGCCGGATCGAACGCGCGCAGGACCTCCTGCGACACGCCAACCTCACGGTCACCGAGATCTGCATGGCGGTGGGCTTCACGAGCCTCGGCTCGTTCTCGTCCCGGTTCACCCGGCTGGTCGGGATGACGCCGACCGCGTACCGGGACCGCTGGGCGGCCCAGGGCGGCGCCCATCTGCCGGGGTGCTGGCTGTTCATGCGCGGGGTGCTCGACCTGCGCGGCACGGCGACGAGCTGCGGCGACTCGTCAGGCTCTGCGGACGCGGCGTCGAACGGCACGGCGGGGAGGGGTGGGGGTGGGCCCCCGGAGGGCAGTGCTGGCAGCCCGGCCGGGCGGGGTCGCGCAATCCGGGAGAAGCGAGCGCCGGGACCGAAGACCTAGCGTCGGGGCCATGATTACGAACATCTCCCTGGTGACCGTGTACTGCCTCGACCAGGACGCGACCCGCGACTTCTACGTCGACGCCCTCGGTTTCGAGGCGGCGGCGGACGTGACGATGGGCGAAGGCTTTCGGTGGGTGACGCTGAAGCACCCCGCACAGCCGGAGCTCGAGGTGACGCTCATGACGCCCGGCCCGCCACTCAGCCCGGACGCCGCCGACTTCTACCGCCGTCAGCTCGAGAAGGGCGAGATGGGCGGGCTCGGGCTCAAGGTCGACGACTGCCGCAAGACGTACGAGGAGCTCGCCGGAAAGGGTGTGACCTTCCTCCAGGAGCCTGCGGACCGGCCGTACGGCGTTGAGGCCGTCATGCGCGACAACACGGGCAACTGGCTCGTTCTCGTCGAGCCCAAGCCCTTCTCCGCCGAGGACTTCACGCCTCCCGCGGGCTGATCCGGGCTGACCCGGGGTCGGTCCCGCCGGGACGACCGTCAGTCCGGCCGCATCCCGGCGCCCGTGACGCGGGCGACGTCGAAGACCCCCTCGACCCGGCGGACGGCCGCGAGCACGTGCTCCAGGTGGGCCGGGTCGCCCATCTCGAACGTGAACCTCGAGATCGCGACCCGGTCCCTGCTCGTCTGCACGTTCGCCGCGAGGATGTTCACGTGGTTGTCCGACAGCACCCGGGTGACGTCGGACAGCAGCCGGCTGCGGTCGAGCGCCTCGACCTGGATCTGGACGAGGAAGACGCTGCCCGCGGTCGGCGCCCAGTCGACGTCGACGATCCGGTCGGGCTCGGCCCGCAGGCCAGCGACGTTGCCGCAGTCCGCGTGGTGCACCGACACCCCGCTGCCGCGGGTCACGAAGCCGATGATCGGGTCGCCGGGGACCGGCGTGCAGCACCGGGCCAGCTTGACCCACACGTCGTCGACCCCGCGGACGACGACCCCCGGCTCGCCGAGCCGTGGCCGGCGCGCACCCCGGGTCGGGGACGTGGCCTCGACGAGGTCGTCCTCCGCTGCCTCCTCGCCACCGAGCGACTGGACGAGCCGCTGGACGACGGTCGCGGCGGAGACGTGCCCCTCGCCGACGGCGGCGTAGAGCGCCGAGACGTCCGGGTAGCGCATCTCGGACGCGAGCGTCACGAGCGACTCGTGCGACATGAGGCGCTGGATCGGCAGGTGCAGCTTGCGCATCGCCTTGGCGATCGCGTCCTTGCCCTGCTCGACGGCCTCCTCGCGGCGCTCCTTGGAGAACCACTGCCGGATCTTGTTGCGCGCCCGGGGGCTGCGGACGAACGTGAGCCAGTCCCGGCTCGGGCCCGCACCCTCGGCCTTCGAGGTGAAGATCTCGACGACGTCGCCGTTGTCGAGCGTGCTCTCCAACGGGACGAGCCGGCCGTTGACCCGCGCGCCCATGCACCGGTGCCCGACCTCGGTGTGGACCGCGTACGCGAAGTCGACCGGGGTCGACCCTGACGGCAGCGGGACGACGTCCCCCTTGGGGGTGAAGACGTACACCTCCTGCGCGTTGATCTCGAACCGCAGGGAGTCCAGGAACTCCCCCGGGTCGCTCGTCTCGCGCTGCCAGTCGAGCAGCTGGCGGATCCACTTCATGTCGTTGGCGCCGCCGTCGTCCCTGGCGTGCCCCCGGACCTCGTCCTTGTACTTCCAGTGCGCCGCGACGCCGTACTCGGCGCGGCGGTGCATCTGGTGGGTCCGGATCTGGATCTCGACCGGCTTGCCCTCGGGCCCGATGACCGTCGTGTGCAACGACTGGTACATGTTGAACTTGGGCATCGCGATGTAGTCCTTGAAGCGCCCCGGCACGGGGTTCCACCGTGCGTGCAGTGCGCCGAGGGCGGCGTAGCAGTCCCGGACGGTGTCGACGAGGATGCGGACGCCGACGAGGTCGTAGATGTCGGCAAAGTCCCGGCCCCGGACGATCATCTTCTGGTAGACGGAGTAGTAGTGCTTCGGCCGGCCGGTCACCTTCGCCTTGATCTTGGCGCCCTTGAGGTCGGCGTTCACCTGCTCGCGGACCGTCGCGAGGTAGTCCTCCCGGGCCGGCGCGCGCTCGGCGACGAGACGGACGATCTCGTCGTAGACCTTCGGGTAGAGCGTCGCGAACGACAGGTCCTCAAGCTCCCACTTGATCGTGTTCATGCCGAGCCGATGGGCCAGTGGCGCGTAGATCTCCAGGGTCTCGCGGGCCTTGCGCTCGGCCGACGCCTGCGGGACGTACCGCCACGTCCGGGCGTTGTGGAGCCGGTCGGCGAGCTTGATGACGAGGACGCGGATGTCCCGCGACATCGCGACGACCATCTTGCGGACGGTCTCGGCCTGGGCGGCGTCGCCGTACTGGACCTTGTCGAGCTTCGTGACACCGTCGACGAGCATCGCGATCTCGTCCCCGAAGTCCCGCCGCAGCTGGTCGAGGGTGTAGTCGGTGTCCTCGACGGTGTCGTGGAGCAGCGCGGCGGCGAGCGTCGGCGGGGTCATGCCGAGCTCGGCGAGGATCGCGGACACCGCGACCGGGTGGGTGATGTACGGGTCGCCGCTCTTGCGCTTCTGCCCGGAGTGCGCCCGCGCGGCGACCTCGAAGGCCCGCTCGACGACCGACAGGTCCGCCTTGGGGTGGGTGGCCCGGACGGCGCGCAGCAGCGGCTCCAGCAGCGGGGAGGTCGGCGAGCCGCGGCCGGAGCCGAAGCGGGCGATCCGGGACAGCACCCGGCTCGTCGTGGGCAGCCCGTCGCTCGAGCTCTGCCGGTGCCGGGCGGGATGCGCGGGCTGGGTGCTCTCGGTGCTCTCGGTGCTCTGGGTGGGTACTCTGGGTACTCTCGGCGGGCGCCACGATTCGCGCGGGCGTCGCCGACCGCTCGGAGCGGTCGGCAGGCCGCGCGTCGCGTCCTGCCTGCTGGGTCTGGGCGGCCCGCGGCGTCGCCCGGCGGTTCCGGGTCCCCTCGGCCGGCCCCGGCGCATCGCCGGCGGCCTCGGCGAGGGCGTCGACGAGCGAGGCCGACAGCCGACCGTCCTCGGGCTGGCTCTGGTCGACCGTGACCGTGTACGCGTGGCCGTCGATCTTGTGCAGCTCCGGGACGCCGTCTTCGAGGTCGTTGCCGAGTGAGGGCTCGTACCCGGCGACGGGCTCGTACCCGCGCGCAGCCGGGTGCACGGCTTCTGCCGGAACCCTGTCCTCCGCCACGCCGCCTCCGTGAGGTCGCCCGTCCCGGGTGACGCCCCGGTCTGTCGAGTCTACGACCGGCGCCGCCGCATCACTCCACCGCCACGGGTATCGGCAGCCACCACCCGGATCTCGAGCCCCGTGACACCGGGACGCCCCTGACGAGACCAGACACACCCGTCAGCAGGCTGAACGACGTCGGGCACCCGGTTCTTCCCGCGCGCCGGTCGCCCGCGGCGGCCCGGACGGTGCCCGGCCGGACGGTGGCGGCTCAGACGGTGACGAGGGTCCGGACCTGGCGCCCGGCGAGCTTGGACCGTCCGTCGAGGAACGACAGCTCCATGAGCACGGCGATCCCGGCGACGTGCCCACCGATCCGCTCGACGAGCTCGCAGGCGGCCGCGGCGGTCCCGCCGGTCGCGAGGACGTCGTCCACGACAAGGACCCGCTGCCCGGGCCGGACACCGTCCTCGTGGAGCTCGATCTGCGCCGTCCCGTACTCCAGGTCGTACGACGTGGTCACGGTCTGCCACGGCAGCTTGCCGACCTTGCGGACCGGGACGAAACCGGCGCCGAGCGCCGTCGCGACCGGCGCCGCGAGGATGAAGCCGCGGGCCTCGATGCCGACGACGACGTCGACCGCCGCCGCCGCGTCGCGGTGCGGCGCGGCGAACGCGTCCACGACGGCGGCGAACGCCGGACCGTCCGCGAGGAGCGGCGTGATGTCCTTGAAGACGATGCCGGGCGTCGGGTAGTCGGCGACGTCCCGGATGAGTCCGAGGATGCGACCCTCGAACCCCGACCGGTCGACGGCGCCGCCCGGGGCTGCGCCCGCCACCTCGACCGGTCTGCCGGGCACGGTCACCGCTTACGGTTCCCCGGCCGGCTGCCGCGCGAGCCGCCCTTGCGTGGCTGCTGCCGCTGCCCCGCGGTCGACGTCCTGGCCGGCGCGGCCGCCGTCGCAACCTGTACGTCCCGGGTCGCGCCTGCGCCGCCGCCGTCCGCACCGACCGTCGCCAGGGCCGGGGCCGGCTCCGCCGCCGCCTCGGCCCGACGGCGCATCACCCGCTCCGCCTGGGCCCTGACCTCCGGCTCTCGCTCCTTGAGCGTGACGAGCAGCGGGGTCGCGATGAAGACGGACGAGTAGGTGCCGGCGGCGATGCCGACGAACAGCGCGAGTGAGATGTCCTTGAGCGTCCCGGCACCGAGCACGAACGCGCCGATGAAGAGGATCGACGCGACGGGGAGCAGGGCGACGATCGAGGTGTTGATCGACCGGACGAGGGTCTGGTTCACCGCGAGGTTCGCCGCTTCGGCGTAGGTGCGCTTCGTCGACGTGAGGACGTGCTCGGTGTTCTCGCGAACCTTGTCGAAGACCACGACCGTGTCGTAGAGCGAGTAGCCGAGGATCGTGAGGAAGCCGATGACGGACGCCGGTGTCACCTCGAAGCCGATGATGGCGTACACGCCGATCGTGATGATGAGGTCGTGGACGAGCGCGACGATCGCGGCGACCGCCATCTTCCAGGTGCGGAAGTACAGCGTGATGACGAGCGACACGAGGACGAGGAAGACCGCGAGACCGGTGAGTGCCTTGTCCGTGACGTCCCGGCCCCAGGACGGTCCGACGAACGAGGAGCTGACCTGGTCCTCCCCGACCGTGTAGGCCGCGGCGAGCGCCGCGGTCACCTTCTCGGTCTGCGCGTCCGAGAGCTCGTCGGTCTGGATCCGGATGCCGTTGCTCCCGACGACCGAGATCCGTGGCTCGTTGGCCGGCACGACCGACCGGACGGCGGCACGGGCGAGCGCCTCGTCGGTCGTCGCGGCGCCGGCGACGTTGAACTCCGAACCACCGCGGAACTCGATGCCCGGGTTGAGCTGGCGCAGGCCGAGCGCGGCGATCGAGACGAGGACCGCGACGGCCGCGATCGCGTACCAGAGCCGTCGGCGGCCGATGAAGTCGATCGAGCGGCGTCCGGTGTAGAGGTCGTTGCCGAACTGGCTGAAGCTGGGCATCAGGCGTCCCTTCCGGACGTCGTGGCGCCGGCGTCGGCTCCGGAGGGATCGGCTCCGGAGGCGTCCGGGGCGCCGTCCCGGGCGGCGCGCTCGGCGGCTGCTCGACGCTCGGCGATCGTCATGCGGCCGCTTCCGCCGGACGTCGACCCGCCGCGACCAGGCGCTGTCGACGCCGGCACCGCCCCCGCGGTCGCGAACACGTCCTCCGGCTCGCCCGGGGAGCCGGCGGGGGTCGCCGCCGCGGCCGGGGTGCGGACCCGGCCGCGACCGGTGTACGCGATCGACCGGCCGAGGTGGGCTGGGTCGAACCCGGAGAGGGTGTGGCCCTGCCCGAAGAACTCCGTCCGGGAGAGCAGCACGACCACCGGGTGCGTGAAGAGGAAGACGACGACGACGTCGACGAGCGTGGTCAGGCCGAGGGTGAAGGCGAACCCACGGACCCCGCCGACCGCGAGCAGGTAGAGGACGACGGCGGCGAGGAAGCTCACGGCGTCCGACGCGATGATCGTCCGCCGTGCGCGCGCCCAGCCGGCCTCGACGGCGGCCCGCAGCGGTCTGCCGTCCCGGACCTCGTCGCGGATCCTTTCGAAGTAGACGATGAACGAGTCGGCGGTGATACCGATGGCGACGATGAGACCGGCGACGCCGGGGAGGCTGAGCCGGTAGCCCTGCCGCCAGCCGAGCAGGACGACGAGCCCGTACGTGATCGCCCCGGCGATGACGAGGCTCGCGACCGTCACCAGGCCGAGCGCGCGGTACTGCAGGAGTGAGTACACGACGACGAGGAAGAGGCCGATGAGCCCGGCGAGGAGACCGCGATGGAGCGACTCCGAGCCGAGCGTCGCCGAGATCGTGTCCTTCGTCGTCACGACGAAGGACAGCGGCAGCGCACCGTACTTCAGCTGGTTCGCGAGCGTCTGCGCGCTCTCCAGCGTGAAGCCGCCGGTGATCCGGGCGTTCCCGGTCGTGATCGGCTCGTTGGTGCCGGGCGCGGACACGACGAGGCCGTCGAGGACGATGCCGAACTGGTTGCGCGCGCCCTCGAGACCCGCGAGCCGGGTCGTGACGTCGCCGAACTTCTTCGTACCCTCGGGGGTGAAGGTCAGGTCGACCTCGTAGGCGGTGCCGGTCTGGCCCTGGCTGTTCACCTCGAGCCCGTACGAGGCGCTCTTGACGTCGGTGCCGATGACCTCGGCCGGCCCGAGGATGTACTTCGCACTGCCGTCCCGCTCGCACGCGACGAGCGGTTTCGTCGGGTCGTCGGCACCGCCGTTGCCCTGGAGGTTCTCCGGCTTGGAGCAGTCGAGCGCCTCGAACGTGGCCGCGAGGTCCTCGGTGATCCAGTTCGTGTCGCTCGCGTCGGTCGGCTTCACCGACGGGGTGGCGCCCGCGGCCGGGGTCGTCGCCGCCGCGGCCGGCGTCCTCGCCGCGCTCGCGGTCGTCGCCGGCGTCGGGCTCGTCGTCGCGCCGAGCATGGCCTTCGGGAGTGCACGACCGTTGCCGGAGGCGCTCGGCGAGGCCTTCGCGGCGGACGGCGACGCCGTCGCCGCCGCGGTCGCGTCTGCCGGCGCCTTCGTACCCGAGGCGGACGGCGACGCGGCACCGCCCGTCGCGCCGCCCGTCGCGGTCGCGGCCGGTTGCGGGGCACCGGCCGCCGACGCGAGCACCGCGCGGAAGCGCAGCTGTGCGGCCTGGGTGACGAGTTGCTCGGTCTTCTTGTCCGGCTTGCCGGGCAGCGACACGGTGATCTTCGTGTTGAGCCCGGAGCCGGTCGTCGTCACCTCGGCCTCCGAGACGCCGCTGCCGTTGACCCGCTGCCGGATGATCTCGACCGCCTGGTCGATGTTCGTCTGGCTCACCGGACCGGTGCCGCCGTCGGTCCGCTTCGGCTCCAGCACGATCTGTGTGCCGCCCTCGAGGTCGAGCGCGAGCTTCGGGGTCCAGGTCGCGTTCGACCAGATGACACCGGCGGCGATGAGGCCGTAGATCACGGCGAGGAGGGCCCCGAGGACGCCGAGCGTCCGCCATGGGCGGCTGGTGGTGGATCGTGCCACGGGTCTGGTCTCTTCCGTTCGTCAGACGCCGGCCGCGTGCGGCGGTCGACGTGGGCCGGTCACTCCCGGCCGGGAGGGGGCTCGTCGGAGCGCGCCGCTCCCCCGCCCTCAGGGGGGTTCTCGGCATCCGCGTCGCGATCCTGGACCGGCGAGGCGCCCGGCATCGCACCGGGTGCGGGGGCGACGATCCGCGCGACGGCCCGCTTGTCCCAGCGCGAGCGCTGGCCGGGCGCGGTCTCGAGCGTCACGACGCTGTCCTCGACGGCGACGACCGTGGCGTACAGGCCCGCCGTCGTCATGACCTCGGCCCCGGGGGCGAGCTGGTGCTGCGTGGTCTGTGCCTCGCGCTGCTGCCGCCGGCCGCGCATGAAGGTGATGACGAGCAGCCCGACGGCGAACAGGAGCAGCAACGTGCCGAACGAGTTGTTGCCACCCACGGGGGTCCGGACCTCCTCGTCGAGCGGGAGGGGCCGGCGTCCGGGCTCTCCCTGCGATGGGACGGCCGGCGGCGCCTCTCGGAGCGTCGGCCGCGAACGAGTCTAGGCGAGCCGGGACAGCGGTCACAAAGAAGCCCCCGACCCCCGGGCGCCGCACGTCGGCGCAGGTCAGCGAGCAGGCCGGGCGACGACGGCCCGCGGCGGCAGACGCGGGGCCGTTCAGGTGTCGCCGAGGTCCGCGAACAGGTCCGGCTGGGCGCCGCGCGGCACGGCGAGCCCGAGGTGACGCCACGTCGCGGGGGTCGCGACCCGCCCGCGCGGCGTCCGACCGATGAGCCCCTCCCGCACGAGGAACGGCTCGGCCACCGTCTCCACGGTCTCCGGCTCCTCCCCGACGGCGACGGCGAGCGTCGACAGGCCGACCGGCCCACCGCCGAACCGCAGGCAGAGCGCCTCGAGCACGGACCGGTCGAGCCGGTCCAGGCCACGGGCGTCGACGGCGTAGACCTCGAGCGCGGCGCGCGCGGCGGCCGCGTCGAGGGTGCCGTCGCCGCGGACCTGCGCCCAGTCGCGCACCCGGCGCAGGAGCCGGTTCGCGATCCGGGGCGTGCCGCGGGACCGGCTCGCGATCTCCCAGCCGCCGTCGTCGGTCAGCCGGACGCCGAGCAGCCGGGCCGAGCGGCGCAGCACCTGCTCGAGCTCGGAGGTCTCGTAGAAGTCGAGGTGCCCGGTGAAGCCGAACCGGTCGCGCAGCGGGCCGGGGAGCATCCCGGCGCGGGTTGTCGCGCCGACGATCGTGAACGGCGGCAGGTCGAGCGGGATCGCGGTCGCGCCGGCGCCCTTGCCGACGACGATGTCCACCCGGAAGTCCTCCATCGCGACGTAGAGCATCTCCTCGGCCGGGCGGGCCATCCGGTGGATCTCGTCGAGGAAGAGCACCTCGCCCTCTTCGAGCGAGGACAGCACCGCGGCGAGGTCGCCGGCATGCTGGATCGCCGGGCCGCTCGTGACCCGCAGCGGGACGCCGAGCTCGTGGGCGACGATCATCGCCAAAGTGGTCTTGCCCAGGCCGGGCGGCCCGGACATCAGGATGTGGTCGGGAGTGTGCCCTCGGCCCTTCGCCGCGTCGAGCACGAGGGAGAGCTGCTCGCGGACGACGCGCTGCCCGACGAACTCCTCGAGCCTCTTGGGTCGCAGCGCACCCTCGAGGGCCCGCTCGTCGACGTCGGCGTCCGCGTCGACGACGTCGTGCGCGCCGATCCGCGTCCCGAGGTCGGTCTCCTCGGCTGCCTCCATGTCGCGCCCGCTCACCCGGTCCGCCCGAGCCGGCGCAGCGCCGCGCGGAGCACGCCGGCGACGTCGCCGGACCCCGCCGCCCCGGCGGCGCCGTCCGCGACGACCTCGTCGACGACGTCCCCGGCCTGCCTCGCCGACCAGCCGAGGCCGATGAGGGCCTCGACGACCTGCTCGCGCCACGCGGGCGGTGCGTCGGCGGCGGGCGCCGCCGGCACCGTCCCGTCACCGGCGGGCGCGCCGAGCCGGTCGGTGAGCTCGAGGACGATCCGCTGGGCGCCCTTGCGCCCGATGCCGGGCACCTTGGTCAGGGCGGTGAGGTCCTGGTTCGCGACGGCGCCGCGCAGGCCGTCCGGAGTGTGGACGGCGAGCATCGCGAGCGCGAGCCGCGGACCGATCCCGGAAACGGTCTGAACGGTCTCGAAGACGTCGCGCTCGTCGGCGTCGGCGAACCCGAAGAGGGTGAGGGAGTCCTCCCGGACGACGAGGCTCGTCGCGAGCCGGGCCTCCTGCCCGACCCGGAGCGTCGCGAGCGTCGCCGGCGTGGCCTGGACGAGCATCCCGACGCCGCCGACCTCGACGACCGCGGCGTCGAGCCGGACGGCGAGTACCGGGCCACGTACCGACGCGATCACGGCGACCTCCCCGACGGGTCCGGCGCCACGGACCCGGGACTCGTGCGAACAGGTGTACGAATGTCACCGTAGCCGGTCGAGCCGGGCCGCCCGCTGCGACGCGCCGGGCTGGCGGGGTGCGGCGGACGCCGTCGCGGCGGCGATCCGGGCGGCCGCGCGGGCGGCGGCGGCCCCGGCCGCCGCGGCCTGGTCGCCGCTCCCGGCCGGTGCCGGACGACGGCCCCGGCCGGCCCGCCGCGCCGACTCGGCGGCCGCCCGCCACTGCTGCTGGGCCGCCGTCGGGCTGCCCGGCAGCCCGGTCGTGACGAGCGGCCCGCCGCGCCACAGGTGGCAGATGGCGAGTGCGAGGGCGTCGGCGGCGTCCGCGGGCCGAGGCGTCTCGGGCAGCTCAAGGATGCGGGTGACCATGGCGGCGATCTGCCGCTTGCCGGACCGGCCGTCCCCGGTGACCGCGGCCTTGACCTCGCTCGGGGTGTGCACCGCCACCGGCACGCCGCGCTGAGCGGCGGCGAGGACGGCGATCCCCGCGGCCTGCGCGGTGCCCATGACGGTGGAGACGTTCGACTGGCTGAAGACCCGTTCGACGGCGAGGACGTCCGGCCGGAGCTGGTCGAGCCACCCCGCGAGCGCCTGCCCGATCCCGAGCAGCCGCGCGGCGAGGTCGTCCGAGGAGGGTGTCGTGACGACGTCGACCGCGACGAGCGCGACCTCCCGCCCCCGCCGCCCCTCGACGGCCGCGACGCCGCACCGGGTCAGCCCCGGATCGACCGCCATGACCCGCACGCCTCACAGCGTTGCACGCAGGCAGCGTCGACCCCGTGAAGCCACGCCCCGCCGTGCCACGCTTCGGGTGCCGCCGGTCGACACCGACGCGACCGGCGCCCGCACGACGCGGCTACCCCACAGCCTCCATGATCTCGTCGCTCACGTCGAAGTTCGCGTAGACGTTCTGGACGTCGTCGCTGTCCTCGAGGGCGTCGACGAGCCGGAAGATCTTGCGGGCACCGTCCTCGTCGAGGGGGATCTGGGTGCTCGGGACGAACTGGGCCTCGGCGGAGTCGTAGTCGATGCCCGCGTCCTGGAGCGCGGTCCGGACAGCGACGAGGTCGCCGGCCTCGCTGACGACCTCGAAGGCGTCGCCGAGGTCGTTGACCTCCTCGGCGCCGGCCTCGAGGACGGCGAGGAGGACGTCGTCCTCGGACAGGCCGTTCTTCGGGACGACCACGACACCCTTGCGGCTGAAGAGGTAGGACACACTGCCGGGGTCGGCGAGGGTGCCTCCGTTGCGGGTGAGCGCGGTGCGGACCTCGGCTGCCGCGCGGTTCCGGTTGTCCGTGAGGCACTCGACGAGGAGCGCGACGCCGTTCGGGCCGTATCCCTCGTACATGATCGTGTGGTATTCGGCGCCGCCCGCCTCCGCACCCGAGCCGCGCTTGACGGCGCGGTCGATGTTGTCGTTGGGGACGGAGGACTTCTTCGCCTTCTGGATCGCGTCGTAGAGCGTCGGGTTGCCCGCGGGGTCACTGCCGCCGGTCCGGGCGGCGACCTCGATGTTCTTGATGAGCTTCGCGAACATCTTGCCGCGCCTGGCGTCGACGACGGCCTTCTTGTGCTTCGTGGTGGCCCACTTGGAGTGGCCGGACATCAGTGCCTCCTGGTCGGGGGTGCTCGGCTCCGGCGGCGCGCGTCGGCGGCGGGCGTCAGCCGGCGCTGCGGACCATCTCGACGAAGAGCCGGTGCACGCGGGTGTCCCCGGTGATCTCGGGGTGGAACGAGGTCGCGAGCAGGTTGCCCTGCCTCACCGCGACGATCCTACCTGCGGCCGGTCCCTCGGCCACGGTCGCGAGGACCTCGACCCACGGCCCGACCTCTTCGACCCATGGTGCCCGGATGAACACCGCCCGGACCGGGGCGCCGGCGACGCCGGCGACGGCGAGGTCCTCCTCGAAGCTCTCGACCTGGCGGCCGAAGGCGTTGCGTCGCACCGTCATGTCGATCCCGCCGAACGTCAGCTGACCCTCGATGGCATCGACGACGCGGTCTGCGAGAAGGATCATCCCGGCGCACGAGCCGTAGGCCGGCATCCCGGCCTTGAGCCGGTCGAGGATCGGCTCTCGGAGGTCGAAGGCCCGGGTCAGCTTGTCGATCGTGGTCGACTCCCCGCCGGGGACGACGAGCGCGTCGACCTCCGCGAGCTCCGTGGTCCGGCGGACGGGCCGGGCGACGACGTCGCACTCGGCGAGCGCCGACAGGTGCTCGCGGACGTCGCCCTGGACGGCGAGGACGCCGATGACGGGGTCGGTGGGCACGAGGGTCAAGCCTAACCGTGCCCGGGCAGCCGGCCCGCTCGACGGCCTCCCGGGCCGCGTCGGCGGGGAGCGCGCAGACCCGGCACAGATCCTGGGTGAGGACGACGTCGGGCGCGAGGCGGGCCATGGCGCCGATGTCGAGGGTGTACGAGGGTGTACAGGTCCTCCCCGGGGCGACCTTGGCCCGCACGAGCGCGTCGACCTCGCCCGGCGCCAGGCCGACAGTGTCGAGGCCCCCGACAACGGCGGCCCGACCGGGTACGGGCGTCGGCCGGGGTGTCGCACTCGAACGTGACGCCGACGAGCTCGCCGTCCAGCCCGAGCGCGTAGACCCACTCGGTCGTCGACGGGAGGAGTGAGACGATGCGCGGCACCCGCCCAGCGCAGGAAGGACGGCCGCCGTGACCGCAGCCGACTCGACAGCAGACTCGACAGCAGACTCGACGAGATCCGCCGCGACCGAGCTCGGGGGGCGGGCCGTCGCGCTCGACGCCGCCGACCCGATCGCGCACGCGCGTGACCGGTTCACCCTCCCCGAGGGCCTCGTCTACCTCGACGGCAACTCCCTCGGCGCGCTCCCGGCCCACGTCCCGGACGTCGTCGCGGACGTCGTGCGCCGGCAGTGGGGCGCCGACCTCATCGCGTCGTGGAACACGCACGACTGGTGGGGTGCGCCGACCCGAGTCGGCGACGCCGTCGGCCGGCTCGTCGGGGCGGCGCCGGGTCAGGTCGTCGTCGGCGACTCGACGTCGGTCAACCTCTACAAGTGCTACCGGGCGGCGGTCCGGCTGCGGCCCGGACGGCGCGTCGTCGTCACCGACCCCGACTCCTTCCCGACCGACCTCTACGTGCTCGAGTCGGCGGCGGCGACCGACGGGCTCGAGGTCGTCCTCGTGGCGCCCCCTGACGTCCCCGGGGTGCTCGCGGCCCGCGGCGGCGAGGTCGCCCTCGTCTCGCTGTCCCACGTCGACTACCGCACCGGCGAACGCTGGGACGTCCCCGCGCTGACCACCGCCGGCCACGACGCGGGTGCACTCGTGCTCTGGGACCTGTGCCACTCCGCGGGCGCGATGCCCGTCGGCCTCGACGCGTACGGCGTCGACCTCGCCGTCGGCTGCGGCTACAAGTACCTCAACGGCGGACCCGGTGCCCCAGCGTTCGTCTACGTCCGGCGGGACCTGCAGGCCGACGTCGCGAACCCGCTCTCCGGCTGGCACGGGCACGCCGAGCCGTTCACCTTCGGGCCCGCCTACGCGCCGGCCCCGGGCATCGACCGGATGCGGGTCGGGACGCCGCCGCTCATCTCGCTGCTCGCGCTCGAGGCGGCGCTCCACGCGTTCGACGGGCTGACGCCGGAGCAGCTGCGGGCCAAGTCGGTCTCGCTCACGGCGTTCTTCCTCGACTGCCTCGACACGCTCGGCCTGCTCGACGGCACGCGCGGCCTGCGCCTGGTGACCCCCCGCGACCCCGAGCGCCGCGGCTCGCAGGTCGCGCTGGGGCACCCGGACGCGTACGCCGTCGTCCAGGCTCTCATCGCCCGCGGCGTCGTCGGCGACTTCCGGGCCCCCGACGTCGTCCGCCTCGGCTTCGCGCCGCTGTACCTGTCGCACGTCGACGTGTCGACCGCCGCGCTCGCGCTGCGCACCGTCCTCGACGGCGGTGAGCACCTGCGCGTGGAGCACCGGGAG
Organism: uncultured Actinomycetota bacterium; assembly: GCA_963750565.1. Taxonomy (GTDB): domain Bacteria; phylum Actinomycetota; class Actinomycetes; order Actinomycetales; family Kineosporiaceae; genus R-H-3. Next base: position 459,849 of record CAVVRA010000011.1, read on the forward strand.
CGGGCGCAGGTGACGTGACGGTGCCGTGACGACGAGGCGGCCCCGCCACCATCACCGGCAGGGCCCTTCGTCCGGTCAGGTCAGCAGGGGTCAGGTCAGCAGGGTCAGGTCGCGGAGGCAGCCGGTCAGGTCTACCAGCCGCGCTCGGCGAGGCGGTGCGGCTGCGGGATGTCGTCGACGTTGATGCCCGACCATCGCCTCACCGAGACCGCGCGACACCTTGGCGATGACGTCCGGGTCGTCGAAGAACGTCGTCGCCTTGACGATCGCCTCGGCGCGCGCGGCGGGGTTGCCGGACTTGAAGATGCCCGACCCGACGAAGACGCCGTCCGCGCCGAGCTGCATCATCATCGCGGCGTCGGCCGGGGTGGCGATGCCGCCGGCGGTGAACAGGACGACGGGCAGCTTGCCGGCTCGGCGACCTCGTCGACGAGGTCGTACGGGGCCTGCAGCTCCTTGGCCGCGACGTAGAGCTCGTCCTCGCTCATCGACTCGAGAGCCGGCGGATCTCGGCGCGGATCTGGCGCATGTGCGTCGGTCGCGTTCGAGACGTCGCCGGTGCCCGCCTCGCCCTTGGAGCGGATCATCGCCGCACCCTCGGTGATCCGGCGCAGCGCCTCGCCGAGGTTCGTCGCGCCGCACACGAAGGGCACGGTGAACTTCCACTTGTCGATGTGGTTGGCGTAGTCGGCCGGGGTGAGCACCTCGGACTCGTCGATGTAGTCGACGCCGAGCGCCTGCAGCACCTGCGCCTCGACGAAGTGGCCGATCCGGGCCTTGGCCATCACCGGGATCGAGACGGCGGCGATGATCCCGTCGATCATGTCCGGGTCGCTCATCCGGGACGACGCCGCCCTGGGCGCGGATGTCGGCGGGCACCCGCTCGAGCGCCATGACGGCGACCGCGCCGGCGTCCTCGGCGATCTTCGCCTGCTCGGCGGTGACGACGTCCATGATGACGCCGCCCTTGAGCATCTCGGCCATGCCGCGCTTGACGCGGGCGGTGCCGACGGCGCGGCCCGTGGCGGCGGTCGGGGTCGTGCCGGTGGCGTCGCTGGTGGCGTCGCTGGTGGCGTCGCTGATGGTCATGGGGACGGTCCTTCGGGAGGTCGAGGGTTCGGGCCGAGGCTTCACGCTAGGTCCGAATCGGCACGGAGGTACAGTCCACTTCCATGCCGTTCGACCAGTCCAATCGGGTGACCGGCCTGCTCGTCGCCTGGATCCGACGACCCGGACGCCCGCGGCGGGCCGACGCATCAGCGCCTCGCCGCCGCGCTGCGCGCGCAGGTCATCGCCGGGCCGGCTGCGGCCGGGCGACCGACTACCGCCCACCCGCGTGCTCGCCGAGGAGCTCGGTCTCTCGCGCTGGGTCGTCACCGAGGCCTACGACCAGCTCAAGGCCGAGGGCTACCTCACCGGCCGGGTCGGCTCCGGCACCGTCGTCGGCGCCGGGCGCTCCCGCCCGGGCGCCGCAGGCGCCGATCCCGGCCGCCGGGTCGGACGACGTCCAGGCGCCACCGCCGGCGGCCCTGCTCGACCTCTCCCCCGCGCTGCCGGACCTCGCCTCCTTCCCCCGGGCGCCGTGGCGGGCGGCCGTCACCCGGGCCCTCGCCGCCGTCAGCGGACGCCGACCTCGCGCTACCCCGACCCGGCCGGTGCCCCGGCGCTGCGCACGACCATCGCCGGCTACCTGCGCCGCGTCCGCGGCGTCGACGCTCGAACCGCGCCGGGTCCACGTCACGGCCGGCGTCCGCAACGCGGTGGCGCTCGTGTGCTGACGTCCTGCGCCGGCGCGGGCGCCCACCGCGTCGCGGTCGAGGACCCGTGCTGGCCACGACTGCGGGAGGTCGCGCGCGGGACAGCGGTCTCGAGGTGGTCCCGGTGCCGGTCGACGACGGCGGGATGCAGGTCGACGGGCTCGCGCCGCCGCCGTCGACGCGGTGTTCGTCACGCCGACGCACCAGTTCCCGACCGGGGTGCCGCTGTCGGCGGGCCGCCGGCTCGCCCTCGTGCGACTGGGCCGCAGCGGGCGGCGGCACGCTCGTCGAGGACGACTACGACGCGGAGTTCCGCTACGACCGCCGGCCGGTCGGGGCGCTCGCGGCCCGGCGCCCGGACCACGTCGTCTACCTCGGGTCGACGAGCAAGACCCTGTCACCGGCGCCTGCACCTCGGATGGATGGTCGCACCCGCCGGGCTCGTCGAGCGACTGCTCGCCGCCGCCCGGCGACGGCGTCGGCGCCCTCGCGCCGACTCTCGACCAGCACGCGCTCGTCACCTCGTCGAGTCCGGCACGTACGACCGGCACCTGCGCCGCATGCGCCGCGCGTACCAGCGACGGCGGACGGCGATGCTCGGCCGCGCTCGCGGCATCCGTCCCCGGCGGTGCGTCGCCGAGCATGGACGCCGGGCTCCACGTGCTCTGGCTGCTCCCGGACGGCATCGACGAGCCGGCCGTCCTCGACGGCGGCCCGGACCCGGGGCCTCGGCCTGCTCGGCCTCACGCAGTGCCGGGTGGCACCCGGCCCGGCGGGGCTCGTGGTCGGCTACGGCAACGTGGCCGAGCACCGGGCCCCGGACGTCGCCGTGACGATCGGCGCCGCCGTCGCCGCGGCTGCCGACCGGCGGACCCGCGTCCTCGAGCACGAGTCGACGGCGACCCAGGTCAGGATGTCGCCGAGTCGGTAGCCGGCGCCGCCGTCAGCGGGGACGGGTCGCCGCCGCGTCGAGCCCGGGACCGAGCCCGGACGGCATCGCGTCGTCGATCTCGAACGTCACCGGCATCCACGCGTGGCCCGCGAGCCGGGCCCACCGGACCACGCGCTTGCGGCGAACGCGCTGGGCCTGCGCGACGGCGTCGTTGTGGAAGCGGCGGGCGAGCTCGACCCGTTCGCACGCCTGCCGCAGCCCGACGAGCACGTCCCGGGCGTTCGGGTTCTCGGCGAGCGCGGCGACGGTGCGCCGGTCGCCGAAGCGCCGCGTCGAGTGCCCGGGTCAGGTCGTTCTCGACCTCCTCGACGTCGACGGCCGACGAGCCGAGCTCACCGACCTCGAGCGCACCGGACGCGGCGTCCGCGAGGATCAGCCCGGTCGCCGGGTCGAGGAACGGCGCGACCTCGACGGCGGCGGCGCAGCGCCGGACGAGCTGCGCGTCGAGCGCCGCCCGGGACGACTCGACCTGGTGGTGCAGCCGGTCCAGCCGGGCCGCGGAGTACGACAGGTACCAGCCGAGCACGAGGAGCACGGCGAGCAGCAGCGGCAGCCAGTCCGCGACCCCGGCGAGCAGGTCAGACATCGTCGCGCAGCCCCTCCCGCCACCGGGCCAGCAGGCTCCGCGGACCGGGTCCTCCCCGACCCGGTCGGCGCCGAGCCGCACGGTCTCGTACACGGCGAGCACCTGCTCGGCGACCCGGGACCAGTCGTAGCGGCGGACGGCCGCCGGCGGCCCGCTCGACCATCGCGCGCGACGGCCGGGCCGTCGTCGAGGACGCGGAGCAGCCGCCGCCGCCAGCGCGGCGGCGTCACCGACCGGGAAGAGCAGCGCCGAGCTCGCCGTCGTCCAGCACCCGCCGGAAGGCCCCGAGGTCGCTCGCCAGCGACCGGGGCGCCGGCGCTCATCGCCTCGACCAGGACGATCCCGAAGCTCTCCCCGCCGGTGTGCGGCGCCACGTAGACGTCGACCGAGCGCAGCAAGGCCGCCTTGTCGTCGTCGTCCAGCGCGACCGAGCAGCTCGACGGCGGCCCGGCGCGGGTCGGCCAGAGCCCGTCGAGGGCGTCGTCGCCGTCCCCGCGCCCGAGCACGAGGAACGCGGGTACCGGGACGCGCCGCGAGCACGGCCGGCAGCGCGGCCGCGAGCACCGGCAGCCCCTTGCGCGGCTCGTCGATCCGCCCGACGAACGCCACCGTCGGCCGCTCCGGCGTGCCCTGCCAGGCCGCGGTCGACGGGGCGCGCCGGCGAACCGGTCGACGTAGACCCCGTTCGGGATGACCACGGCGTCGCCGCCGAAGTGCTCGACGAGGGTGCGGCGGGCATCCTCGCTGACCGCGATCCGGGCCGAGATCTTCTCCAGGCTGGGCCGGACGGACCGGCTGCGCCGCCAGCATCACCCGGGAGCGTAGGTTCGCGGTGTGGAAGGTCGCGACGATCGGGCCGGTCGCGGCCCAGAGCGCGAGCAGCGACAGCGACGGCGTGATCGGCTCGTGGATGTGCAGGACGTCGAAGCCGCCCGTCGGCGAGCCAGCGCCGCACCCGCGCCGGCGCTCACCGGCCCGAAGGTCAGCCGGGCCACCGAACCGTTGTACTTCACCGGGACGGCGCGACCCGCCGCCTCGACGTACGACGGCACCGGGGTGTCGTCGTCCGCGGGCGCCAGCACGCTGGACGTCGTGCCCAGCCGCGATGAGGTGCTCGGCCAGGTCACGGACGTGGAACTGGACGCCGCCCGGAACGTCGAAGGAGTAGGGACAGACGATGCCGATGCGCATACAGGCCGCTCACCGGGCCGGCAGCCGCGGCGGGGACGACGGCTCCGCAGCTCGGGTCGACGTCCGGTCGCCGGGCGAGCCGGACCCAGTCGGCGACGAAGACGCGCTGGAGCATGTGCCAGTCCTGCGGGTGCGCGGCGATCCCTTCGGCGAGCGCGTCAGCGCACGCCTGGGTCATCGCGGCGATCTTCTCCGCCCGGCCGCCCTCGTCGGGTGCGACGACCTCCGGGTGGAAGTGCACGACCGTCCCCCAGCGGGCCGGGGCACCCGCTGGAAGCCGCTCGTAGCAGATGCGACACCGGGAACAGAGCGCGGCTCCGGTGACGAGCGCCAGGGACGCCGGGCCGGTGGCCATCCGCGCCGTCTCGCCGAACATCGTGCACCGGGACGCCGGTCGCGTGACAGGTCGCGGTCGGCCAGCAGCGGGACGAACCCGCCGGTGCGCAGCCGGCGGACCAGGCGGCCGAACACGTCGCCGCCGCCGTAGCGGCAGGATCTCCATGCCGAGCCGCTGGCGGAAGGCGAGGAAACGCTCGTAGAGCTCCTCCGGGCGCAGCCGCTCGGCGACCGTCGTCACCCGGGCGAGCGCCAGGGTCGACCAGGCGCCGGCGTGGTCCCAGTTGCCGCTGTGCGACAGCGCCATGACCACGCCGCGGCCCGCGGCCAGACGCGTCCCGGACCGGCGCCGTCGTTCTCGACGCGGCACGTGGCGAGGATCGTGTCTGCCGACCCAGTCCGGCAGCCGGAAGGCGTCGCACCAGTACCGCATGTAGGAGTGCATGCCCTTGCGGGAGAGCGTCTTGAGCTTGCATCGGGGAGGCGTCCGGGACGATCCGGGCGAGGTTCGCCTCCAGCTGGCGTACGCCCACGGCCCTGCCGTAGCCAGGTGAACTCCGCGAGCAGCGAGAAGAGCAGGTACGCCGGACGCTCGGGAAGGGCGCGGACGACCCGCCAGCCCATCGCGAGTAGCCCGAGGACGATCAGCCGGTCACGCATCGGCGCCCTGCCTGGCCCGCTGCCGAGACGCCGCCGAGGCGCCTGCCGGCGGACCGTCGCAGCACCGCTGGACGCACGGTCACCAGGCTCGCGCAGCGGCGAGCAGCTGGCGAGGACCGACGAGGCAGGACGACCTCAGGCACGATCGACGGCCGACGCACCGGCAGCCCGACCAGCCCGGTCGCCAGGAGGACGGCGACGAGCCGGTCCGCGCGCTCGGCGATCCCGACGTCCGCGGTCATGCCCAGCCCCTCGGCCCTCGCCCGCGCGTACGAGACGACCTGACCGAGGACGAGGCAGGCCAGCGCCAGCGCCGGCCATGACGGTCGTCCGCCGCTGCGCCCGGCGTAGTACAGGACCAGACCGCCGAACACCGCCGCGTCGCCGACCCGGTCGAGGGTGGAGTCGAGGAAGGCCCCCCACGCGCTCGACCGGTTCGTGCAGCCGCGCCATGATCCCGTCGAGCGTGTCCGAGAACACGAACACGGTGATCACGATCGGTGCCCCAGAAGAACTCCCCGCGGGGGTAGAAGGCGAGCGCCCCGACGACGACGCCGAGGGTGCCCGACCAGCGTCACGACGTCCGGGCTGATCCCGAGCGCGAGCAAGCGCCCGGGCGACCGGGGTCAGCAGCCGGGTGAACAGCGCTCGGGCGAAGCGGTTGAGCATGGCATCCGGTAGGCACTGGGGCCCCGCGCGGCGTGGCGGGCACGGCGACGGACTCGCGAGGCGGACCGGGCAAGGGCACTCTACGGTGCCACGCCGACGAAGCTCGCCCTTGCCCTGCGACGACGGTACAGGTTGCGACAGAGTAGACGCGCTCCGCTTCCGGTGCGGGACGAGGAGGTCTGATGGCGGGCAACGTCAGGGCACGCGGGTCCGAGGCGGCCGCAGGTCACGCCCGGACCGGATCCGGAACGTCGTGCTCGTCGGCCACGCGGCCGCGGGCAAGACGACCCTGGTCGAGGCGCTGCTCGTCGGGACCGGCACCATCGGCCGGGCCGGCGGGTCGAGGACGGCACCACGGTCAGCGACCACGAGGACGTCGAGCACCGGCTGGGTCGGTCGGTGTCCCTGGCAGTGTCGCGTCGGTCGTCCATCCAGGGGGTGAAGATCAACTTCGTCGACACCCCGGGGCACGCCGACTTCGTCGGCGAGGTGCGGGCGGGGCTGAGGGCGGCGGATGCCGCCCTCTTCGTCGTCTCGGCGGTGGACGGCGTCGACGGCATCACCCGGATGCTCTGGGAGGAGTGCGCCGCCGTCGGGATGCCGCGCGCGGTCGTCGTCACCCATCTCGACCAGCAGCGCGGCGACTTCGACGAGCGCGCTCGCGATCTGCCAGCGGGTCTTCGGCGACGGCGTCCAGCCGCTCTACCTGCCGCTGCTCGACGACGACGAGGCTCCCCGCCGGGCTGATCGGCCTGCTCTCCCAGCAGGTCTTCGACTACTCCTCGCGGCACCACGAGCGGAGCGCGCCGCCCGACCCCGAGCACGTCGATGCCATCGCAGGCGCCCGCGCCACCCTCATCGAGGGGATCATCCAGGAGTCCGAGGACGACAGCCTGCTCGACCGCTGGCTCGGACGGCGAGGACGTCTCGTTCGACACCCTCGTCGAGCGACCTCGAGACCGCGGTCGCCCGCGGCTCGTTCCACCCCGTGCTGCCGGCCAACCCGCTCACCGGGCTCGGCATCGACCGCCGTCGCTCGAGGTGATCGCCCGCGGGTTCCCGTCGCCGCTGGAGCACCCGGCGCCGGCCGCGTACACCCCGGCGGCGCACCGCGCGAGCCGATCTCCTGCGACCCGGGCGGGCCGCTGGTGGCCGAGGTCGTCAAGACGACGACCGACCCGTACGTCGGTCGGCGTGAGCATCGTGCGGGTCTTCTCCGGCACCCTCGCTGCCCGGACGCGACCGTGCACGTCTCCGGGCATTTCGAGCAGTTCGCCGGCGCCGGGCCGCGGCCACCCCGACCACGACGTCGACGAGCGGGTCGGCGCGGTGTCCTCGATCCTCGGCGCGACGCTCACCCCGATGTCGCAAGGGCGATCGCCGGCGACATCGTCGCGGTGGCCCGGCTGACCCGCGCGGAGACGGGTGACACGCTCTCCGACCTCGACGGCGCCCCGGCGCTCATGGAGCCGTGGGTCATGCCGGAGCCGCTGCTGCCGACGGCGGTCACGGCCAAGACCAGCGCCGACGAGGACAAGCTCTCCCAGGGGCTGTCCCGGCTCGTCGCCGAGGACCCGACGGTGCGGGTCGAGGTGAACCCGGACACCCACCAGATGGTGCTGTGGTCGATGGGCGAGGCGCACCTGGAGGTGCTGCTCGACCGGCTGCGCGACGGCAGTACGGCATCGAGGTCGACACCGAGCCGGTCAAGGTCGCCCTGCGCGAGACCCTCGCCAAGCCGGCGACCGGCCACGGTCGGCACGTGAAGCAGTCCGGCGGGCACGGCCAGTACGCCGTGTGCGACATCGAGGTCGAGCCGCTGCCCGGCGGCTCGGGCTTCGAGTTCGTCGACAAGGTCGTCGGCGGGGCGGTCCCGCGGCAGTTCATCGCCGAGCGTCGAGAAGGGCGTCCGCGCGCAGATGGAGAAGGGCGTCGCCGCCGGCTACCCGATGGTCGATCTCCGGGTGACGCTGGTCGGCGGCAAGGCGCACAGCGTCGACTCCTCGGACGCCGCGTTCCAGACGGCCGGCTCGCTCGCGCTCAAGGAGGCCGCCGCCGCGGCCGGCGTCGCGATGCTCGAGCCGATCGACGAGGTTCGCGCCGTCGTCGACGACGAGTACGTCGGCACGATCATGAGCGACCTGTCGACCCGCCGCGGCCGGGTCACGGGCACGACGTCAGCGGGCAGCGGCCGGACCGAGGTCGCCGCCGAGGTCCCCGCGATCGAGCTGACCCGGTACGCGGTCGACCTGCGCAGCCTCGCGCACGGCACGGGGTCCTTCACCCGCGACGTACGTACGGCACTCCCAGATGCCGCAGCACCAGGTCGAGAAGGTGCTCGCGGCGTCGTCCACCTGACCGACGGCTCCGGGTCCCGCCCGGCTCGCCGCGGCCTCAGCCTCAGTCCTTGGGCCAGGCCTCGGCGAGCCGGGACCGGGTGTCACCGAGGAGCTCCGGCAGCGCCTTCGTCTGGGCGATGATCGGCAGGAAGTTCGAGTCCCCGCCCCAGCGCGGAACGATGTGCTGGTGCAGGTGCGCCGCGATGCCGGCGCCGGCGACCGGACCCTGGTTCATCCCGAGGTTGAAGCCGTGGCAGCCGGACAGGTCCTGGATGACCCGCATCGCCATCTTCGTCAGGGCGGCGACCTCGGCCGTCTCGGCGTCGTCGAGGTCCGGGTAGAGCGCGACGTGCCGGTACGGGCAGACCATGACGTGCCCGGTGTTGTACGGGTACAGGTTCATGACGACGTAGGCACGCTCGCCGCGGTGGACGACGAGCCCGGTCTCATCGTCACGGTCCGGCGCCCGGCAGAACGGGCACTGCGGGCCGGCGTCACCGTTCGCCGGCTTGTCCTCGCCCTGGAGGTACACCATCCGGTACGGCGTCCACAGGCGCTCGAACCCGTCGGCCGCGCCGGCCAGCTCCCACGACGGCTCGACGGTCACGGGCGCGATTGTAGGCTGCGGCGGGTGAGCGGGGGTCGGACGGCGGTCGGCGCGGCGGGTGCGGGCGCCGGGGACCGGCGGGCCGTAGCCGCCGGTCCCGAGGCCGACGTCGTCCGGCTCGGCCGGGCGTCCGTCGCCTGGCGGATGGCGCTTGTGGGTGTCCTTGCGGCCCTGTTCGTCGCAGGCACCCTCGTGGGCGACGACCACTGGTGGCCGTTCGGGCCGTGGCGGATGTTCTCGACGTCGACCGCCCCGACCGGTGCCGTCGTCTCCATGTCGCTCGAGATCCGGGAGGCGCCACCTCCGGGTGCGCCGGGGCCGACCGATGACGGCGGCTGGCGGACCGCGCCGATCACTCTGGAGTCCGTCGGGCTGAACCGGGCCGAGGTCGAGGGCCGGATCCCGCGGATCGTCGAGACCCCGGCGCTGCTCGGCACCCTCGCGAGGAGCCACGCCCGGCTGCGACCGGACGAGCCGCGCTGGAGCGCCGTCCGGCTCGTCCGGAACGACGCCGTGATCGTCGACCGGCGGCCGACCGGCGAGGTCCGGCGGTCCGTGCTCGCGACGTGGGAGGCGCCGTGACAGCCCCCGGCGACGCGGCCGCCACGGCGCCCGAGGTCCGGGTCGGCAGGGTGCGCGCCTTCCTCATGCCGCCGCTGCCCGTCGCCCGGGTCGGCGTGCTGCGCCGGCTCGTCTACGTCTTCGTCCTCCTCGACGTCCTGTGGCTGCACCGGACCGGGCAGGACCACGGCTACGCCGATCCGGCGTGGTACACCCCGCTCGTCGTCGGCGAGGTGCTCCACCTGCCCGCTGCGTCCGTGCCGCTCGTCGCGGCGGTGAAGTGGACGTGCGTCGCCGCCGCGACGGTCGCGGTGACGGGCCGGCTCCCCCGGCTCGCGGGCTGGACGGTCGCGCTCACGTGGGCCTGGTTCCAGTACATCGCCTTCTCCTACGGCAAGGTCGACCACGACCGGGCGGACTTCGCGGTCGCGCTCGTGCTGCTCGCCCTGCTCGGCACCGCGTCGGTCCACGACCGCCGGCGCAGCGAGGCGGCGGGGTTCGTGCTCCGCGCCGTCCAGCTCGTCGCGATCGCGACGTACTTCTTCTCCGCCTGGGCGAAGCTGCGCTTCGGCGGCCTGGAGTGGGTCGACTCGGCGACGATGGCCCGGGCCGTCGTCCGGCGGGGGACGGCGTTCGGCCGGATCTTCCTCGGCTGGCCGTGGACGCTGCACGCGTTCCAGTACGTGCTCATCTCCGCCGAGCTGCTCTCACCGGTGATCTTCTTCGTCACCGAGCGCTGGCGCCGACGGATGGTGTGGGCGTGGTACCTGTTCCATGCGAGCGTCTACGCCACGATCACTATCGCGTTCTGGCCGCATCTGGTGACGATGACGGCGTTCCTACCGCTCGAGCAGTACCGCGGCCGGCTGCGCGCCCGCTGGGACTCCTGGCGTCAGGCCGACCGCTCGGACGGGGCGGACGACGCGGACGGTACCGGCAGTGCGCAGGCCTCGCTGGCTCCTGGCAGCCGGTAGCGGTTGCGGGCGACCCAGCGATAGCCCGCGCCGGCGACCCCGTTCACCCCGGGCACGAGCAGGAGCGCCCCGACCGGCTTCCACCACGGCGCACCCGCGAGCAGGAGCCGCGCGACGGCGTCCTGCGCCGAGTGCACCCGCCCGCCCGCGTCGACGAACTGGAGCGCCTCGAGGCACTGCTCCTGGGTCAGGCCGTAGGCGGCGAGGTCGAGCTCCTGGGATGCCGCGACCGTTCCACCCTGCGGCATGACGAGCGTGCGGGCGATCTTGGACAGCGTCGTGCAGATGCCGCAGTCCCCGTCGTAGACGAGGACGGGTGGGGTGGGGCGGGGCGGGGTGTTCACACCTCCATCGTCGCAAACGACCGCCGCTCCCGCCGCCCGGGACGGCGGGCGGCACGACGTCAGACCTGGGCCCGGGCGCGGATCGCCTCGACGATCCGCTCGACGGCCGTCGTCGACGGGGACGCCGTTGTCCTGCGAGCCGTCGCGGAACCGGAACGAGACCGCGCCGTTCGCGGCGTCCTCCTCGCCCGCGATGAGCAGGAACGGGCACCTTGGCCTTGGTGTGCGTTGCGGATCTTCTTCGGCATCCGGTCGTCGGAGGCGTCGACCTCGACCCGGACGCCCTGCGCGCGCAGCTTCGCGGCGACGTCCTCGAGGTAGGCGACGTTGTCCGTCGCTGACCGGGATCGCCGACCACCTGCACCGGCGCCAGCCAGGGCGGGAACGCGCCGGCGTAGTGCTCGGTGAGGACGCCGAAGAACCGCTCGATCGAGCCGAAGAGCGCCCGGTGGATCATGACGGGCCGCTGCCGCGTGCCGTCGGCCGCCTGGTACTCGAGCTCGAACCGCTCGGGCAGGTTGAAGTCGAGCTGGATCGTCGACATCTGCCAGGTGCGGCCGATCGCGTCCCGCGCCTGGACGGAGATCTTCGGCCCGTAGAACGCCGCGCCGCCCGGGTCCGGGCACGAGCTCCAGCCCGGACGCCGCCGCCACCTCGGCGAGCGTGCGCGTCGCCTCGTCCCAGACCTCGTCGTCGCCGACGAACTTGTCCGGGTTGCGGGTCGACAGCTCGAGGTAGAAGTCGTCGAGGCCGTAGTCCTTGAGCAGGTCGAGGACGAACGTGAGCAGGTTCGTCAGCTCGTCGCGCATCTGCTCGCGGGTGCAGTAGATGTGCGCGTCGTCCTGCGTCATGCCCGCGCACCCGGGTCAGGCCGTGGACGACGCCGGACTTCTCGTACCGGTACACCGTGCCGAACTCGAACAGCCGCAGCGGCAGCTCCCGGTAGGAGCGCCCGCGCGCCCGGAAGATCAGGTTGTGCATCGGGCAGTTCATCGGCTTGAGGTAGTAGTCCTGCCCCTGCCGGCGGACGATGCCCTCGGCGTCGCGCTCCTCGTCGAGGTGCATCGGCGGGAACATGCCGTCGCGGTACCAGTCGAGGTGACCGGAGATCTCGAAGAGCCGCGCCCTTGGTGATGTGCGGGGTGTTGACGAACTCGTAGCCCGGCCTCCTCGTGCCGCCGCCGCGAGTAGTCCTCCATCTCCCGCCGGACGATGCCGCCCTTCGGGTGGAACACCGGCAGGCCCGGAGCCGAGCTCGTCGGGGAACGAGAACAGGTCGAGCTCGGCGCCGAGCCGGCGGTGGTCGCGGCGCTCGGCCTCGGCGAGCCGGTCCAGGTAGGCCTTGAGCTCGTCCTTGCGTCGGCCAGGCGGTGCCGTAGACGCGCTGCAGCTGCGGGTTCTTCTCGCTCCCCCGCCAGTACGCCGCAGCGCTGCGCATCAGCTGGAAGCCGTTGCCCAGCAGCCGGGTGACGGCACGTGCGGGCCGCGGCACAGGTCCTTCCAGGCGACCGAGCCGTCGCGGCGCACGTTGTCGTAGATCGTCAGCTCGCCGGCGCCGACCTCGACCGAGGCGCCCGCGGCGGCCTCGACCTCGGCCTCGGACGTGCTGCCCTCGTTGCCGCCCTCGGCGCCGTCGCCCTTGAGCGCCGATCAGCTCGAGCTTGTACGGCTCGTCGGCGAGCTCGGCGCGCGCCTCCTCCTCGGTGACGACCCGCCGCCGGAAGGTCTGGCCCTCCTTGACGATCCGCTGCATCGCCTTGCTCGAGGCTCTTGAGGTCCTCGGGGGTGAACGGCTTCTCGACGTCGAAGTCGTAGTAGAAGCCGTCCTTGATCGGCGGGCCGATGCCGAGCCGGGCCTGCGGGTCGACCTCCTGCACGGCCTGCGCGAGCACGTGCGCGCACGAGTGCCGCAGCACGGCGAGCCCCTCGTCGGAGGTCACGGGCACCGGCTCGACGACGTCACCGTCGGCGAGCTCGTGGGCCAGGTCGCGCAGGATCCCGTTGACCTTCGCGACGACGACGCTGCGCTCGTCGGCGAACAGGTCGGCGGCCGTCGTGCCCGTCGTCACCTGTCGCGCCCGTTCCTCCAGGGCGGACCGGACGACGATCGACAGCTCGGACACGAGGTCTTCCCTTCGACGGTGCAGCGCGGGGTGGCGAGACAGGGGCGGTTCCCCCGGACGACGAGCCTACCGACGATGCCGCACGACCTTCGCGCGCATTAACCGGCCCCCGACGGCACCCGCCGGGCCGTGCGGCTCAGGGAACGAGAACCGCCGGGTCACCGGCCTGGACCTCGCCGGGGACGACGACCCGGGCGTAGACGCCGAGGCAGTGGCCCGGACGCCGCTCCACCGCGAGGACGGCGTCCCCGACGCGGAGCCGGTGGCCGATCCAGTCCTCCTCGCGGGCCCGTGTGCCGTCCGGTCCGGGCCGGACGTCGACGACGAAGTTCGAGCGCGGCTCCTCGAGGCTGCACGCGCAGTCGGCCACCTCGTGCTCGCCGCGCGCGGCGGCCTCGAGGGCCTGGACCGAGACGATGTGCACCGGCGCGTCGAGGGTCCTCGACGGGTCGACCGGGACGACGTGCACCCACCGGCCGAGCAGGTCGGACACGGCCGCGGCGGCCGCCTCGGCGGCCAGGCCCGGCGCGACGCCGGGGACGTCGAGCCGCAGCGTCCCCTCGGAGTCCAGCCACGCGCTGACGTCGCGCAGCCGCGGCTCCTGGTCGGCCGTGAGCAGGGCGCCCGCCTCGTCGACGACGGCGTGCCGGCGGTCGCCGACGACCCCGTCACCGTCGAGCCGGACCCTCCGGGCGGCCGCGGCGTCCATCCCCTTGACCGGGAAGACCCGGACGGCGCGCACGAGCGCTGCCGCGGGCGCGCCGTACGGGGCGGAGGACTCGGACGACGGCGACGCTGCCGGCACCTCGGTGGCCATGCGGCCACTGTAAGCCGCCTGCCGGAACTCTCAGCCCCGCGATGCCCTGCGCGCCGCTTCGCGCGTGCGCGTCGAGGGGCCGCTCGACCGACCTCACATCTTTTGTACTCACGGTAGGGACTAGGTGGACTTCGATGTGCACCCGCCGAGGATGACGATCCCCACGCAGCTCGTCCTGCTGGCGCTCCTGCCGAGCCGGGTCAAGAGCTCCGGAGTGGAGATCGGGGACGCCGGGGCTGCCGAACGGCACCGTCCATCCCGTCCTGGCCCGGTTGGAGGCGGCGGGCTGGGTGGACTATAGACACGACCTGTACTCTGCCGGCTCACATGCGGCACCGGTGGGCACGATCAGCAGGACGACGGCACGCGCTGCACGGCCTGCCGCCGCTGCGGCAAGGACTACCCGGACGGGACGGTTCGTCCACCAAGGGCGGGACCAGCTGTCCCCAGGTTCGGAGCCCGGCGCCGCTCGCGGTCAGGCGCCGGAGCCGTCACGATGGCGTGTGCGTCTGAGTGCCGACGAGTCCCGCGCGCTGTTCCGGACGGCGGACCACGCGATCCTGGGCGTCAACGGCCCGCACGGTCCGCCGCTCGTCGTGCCGATCACGTTCGCGCTCGTCGAGGCCGAGGACGGTGCCCGGGTCGTGTCCGCCGTCGACCACAAGCCGAAGGCGTCGACGCGGCTGCGTCGACTCGCCCTCATGCGGGCCGACCCCCGCGTCAGCGTGCTCGTCGAGCGGTACGACGACGACTGGCGCCTCCTGCGGTGGGCGCGAGCGGACGGCGACGCCGAGGTGGTCCCCGCGGGCGCACCTGATCCGCGACGGGATGACGAGCTCGTGGCCCTGGCGGCCAAGTACCCGCCCTACGCCGGGCACCCGCCGCAGGGCGATCTCGTCCGGATCCGGGTCCGGCGGTGGACGGGATGGTCCGGCGAGGACCTCTGACCTGGGGACCTGGAACCGGACACGCGGCTTCCCCGGCGCCTGGCTCCCGTGGGTCCCTCGCCGGTGTCGGTCGCCGGGCGACGTCCTGCGCCCCAGGCCGATGACGGTGGCGGCCCTTCCTCACACGGGCGGCTCGCGGTGTCCGGTGCTCGCGCCTGCGGAAGGGCGAGAGGGGCGAAGGGCCGCTGATGACCTGAAGTTGACCCCGTGCCGCGCGACGACGTGGTCGATGTCCCCGCCTGGACGAACGCGGCCGGTGGGTCCGGTCACGGCTCCCAGCGGTGCCCCGGGTCGCCCTCGATCGCCTGCCGCAACCGGGCCCGGGTCTTGGTGATCAGCCGCGACAGCTGTATCTGCGTCACGCCGACCTCCTGCGCGATCTGCTGCTGGCTCTTGTCGCGGAAGTACCGCAGGGCGAGGATCCGGCGCTCCCGGGGCCGCCACCAGAGCGAGCGCACGTCGGAGGCTGCGCGTCGACACACACCCCGAGATGATCAGCGATCTCCGTCATGCTCACCAGGGACCAACCCAGCCGGTGCGTGAGCTCCTCCCCTCCGCAGTTGACGCCGGCGCGCAGCTCCTGCACCCCGCCGCGGCGGACGCAGCGCCAGCCGTGGTCGCGGAAGTACCACTTCACCGTGCCACTGATGGTGGGGACGGCGTACGCAGCGACGTCGGTGCCGTGCTACGCGGAGCCGCTGCGCTCCTGGGCGCCGGCGACGCTCGTCGAAGCGACGTCCGCGCCGTGGGCTCAGCCGCCGGGACCGGGGACTCATGCCCTTTTTCCGCCTCGGTCCGCCACGGTCCGCCACGGTCCGCCACGGCTCGTCACCGCCGGCACACCGGCTCATCAGTGCGGAGGGTGCCTCCGGAGTGGTCGCCGGGACTACGCTGACCGGGCCGGGGTGGGGTGGGCCAGCGGGAGGTCGCGGCATGGTCGGGCGCACGGACTGGTGGCGGAGGCCGCCTACGCAGAACATCACTCACGACGACGAGGACGACGTCGTCAACTCAGACCGACCGCCGTCCGTCGACCCGGCCGAGGCGCCTGTGCCGGAACCCGAACCCGAACCCGCACCCCCACCGGAACCCGAACCCGAACCCGCACCCCCACCGGAACCCGAACCCGAACCCGAGCCGGAACCCCAGCCCGAACCCGAACCGGAACCCCAGCCCGAACCGGAACCCGAGCCCGAACCCGAACCGGAACCCCAGCCCGAACCGGAACCCGAGCCCGAACCCGAACCCGAACCCGAGCCCCAGCCCGAACCGGAACCCCAGCCCGAGCCCGAGCCGGAACCCGAGCCCGAACCCGAACCGGAACCCCAGCCCGAACCGGAACCCGAGCCCGAACCCGAACCGGAACCCCAGCCCGAACCGGAACCCGAGCCCGAACCCGAGCCCGAACCCGAACCCGACCCCCACCGGAACCCGAACCCGAACCCCAGCCCGAGCCCGAACCCCAGCCCGAGCCCGAACCCGAACCCCAGCCCGAGCCCGAGCCCGAGCAGGAACCCCAGCCCGAGCCCGAACCCCAGCCCGAGCCGGAACCCGAGCCCGAACCCGAACCCGCACCCCCACCGGAACCCGAACCCGAGCCCCAGCCCGAGCCGGAACCCGAGCCCGAACCCCAGCCCGAACCCGCACCCCCACCGGAACCCGAACCCGAACCCCAGCCCGAGCCGGAACCCGAACCCGAACCCCAGCCCGAGCCCGAGCCGGAACCCGAACCCGAACCGCAACCCCAGCCCGAGCCCGAACCCCAGCCCGAACCCCAGCCCGAACCCGAACCGCAACCCCAGCCCGAACCCGAGCCCGAACCCCAGCCCGAACCCGAACCGGAGGCGGCCGCGCCCACGAGCGGCGCCGATGGTCGGCAGCCTCGCCCGGAAGGCTTACGCCCGGACCAGCTCGCCCCCGAGACCGGGAGTGCCGAGACGCGACAGGTCGCATCGGGCACCCACCGGTACCGGCACGGCCGTCGACTGCTCCCGGTGGCGCTCACCGTGCTGATAGTCCTCGCCGCCGTCCTGCTGTTCGTCCGGGCGCCGTGGCGTCACTCCGGCAGCAGTCAGGCGGCCCAGTCGCCGCCCGTCGCGGCCGGACGGGTTCCGGTACGGCCACCCGCGAGCCTCGCGCCGACGTCCGGCCCCGGCGTCACGACCGCGGGCACCGTCGTCGTCGCGCAACCCGAAGGGAACGGCTTCCGCGTCTTCGAGGAATCCGTTCTCCCGGCGTCGCCGCCGAAGCAGCTCACGCTCACCGTGCCCGACGTCGGACGTCTCGGCACCGAGATCGACGCTCTTGCGCCAGGCGTGAGCGACCTGCGTATCGCGCTGGACGGGCGTCCGGTCGCCGTCCGCGCCACCGGCGACGGCCGCTGGATCGTCGCGCTGTCCGCGAAGACGCACCACGTCGTCGCGAGCTACCTGCTCGAGGGGGCGCTGCACGACACGCGGTCCGCAACGACGGGACGCGCCCTCGGCCTCGTGACGCCACTCGTCGGAGCGCCGCTGCGGTCGAGCGGGTCGCCTCTCGTCGTCCACGTGGTCGGCCCGCGCATCCGCGGCGTCGTGTGCCCGGATGCCCCCGCCGCGCTGCTCCTGTGCGGCACCGAGGAGGCACGCGGCTGGTCCGCCGACGTTCCGGCGTCCGAGAATCCGGTCGTCCTCGTCCAACTGGACCGGAGCCGCAGCGCGTCCCCCTGACCGGGTCGCAGTCGGAGGGACCCGGTTGCGACAGAGGTATGAACTGCCGACATCGAGGACATCGAGGTCGAACCGGCAGGAGATTCCTGCCCGCTGTGGTGGGCAGGGATGATGCTCGGCGGTCTGCTGGCGCTGCTGCGCCCCGGGTGCTGTAACTCGGCTCGGACCGTGATGCCAAGACTCAGTCGAAGATCAGCTCAGATCGGACGCCGCTTGCCGGATGCCTCGTCGCGGGTTCTGGTGACGAGGTCGTAGCCGCAGATGTCGCAGTAGGTGGCCTTGGCTTCGAGATCGGTGTGGCACTCGGGGCACGCCGATGCATGGCGACCGCGGATCTTGAACAGTTCACGGATGTGCATGATCTTCCACCTCCTGGCGACCGCGTCGAACTCGGATGGGGCATCGGCCGCCGATCACCTCCAGGAGACAGGATCCGGCGGGTCGGGACCAGGACCCGAACGTCCTCGACCACGTCTGTGGCATCCGGGTGGGCAGGCTGTCGACTGGCGGTCGGTCGCCGTCAGGACGGTGCTGACGAGGGCGGTGAGTGCCTCCCGGGAGACGCGGTAGTAGGTCCAGGTGCCCCGGCGGTCGCCGGCACTGACTCCGGCCACGGCCAGCTTCTTGAGGTGGTGGGACACCGTCGGCTGGGACAGACCCAGGGGGCCGGTGAGGTCGCAGGTGCACGCCTCGCCGTTCGGGCTGGTGAGCAACAGGGAGACCAGCCGCAGCCGGGCTGGGTCGGCGAGGGCCTTGAGCCGGCCGGCGAGCTCGCGGGCCTGGTCGACTGTCAACGGCGCCAGCGTGAGCGGCGGGCAGCACGCCTCGGCGGGAGGCTACATCAGGGGCAGCGGTTTGGGCCTGTAGCCGTCCTCACATGAAATCGACGAGTATCGATGGTTGGCGCGCATCACCCGTGGGAGCACCTTGCTTACATTGACAGTCATCTATTTCACGGAGTGTGCGTCGATGCATCGCCTCGACAGATCGGGGTTGATCTCGGTGCCGGGTTCGGGGCCGCCAGACCACGCGATGGTAGCGTCACAGGCACGGTGGGTGACGGGTGGGTGAACAACCCCATCGCCATCTGCGAGCGGCCGTCGTCGTGCACGCAAAGGCGTTGTCCACACAAGGGAACAGCACGAAGGGCTAGCCGTTGTCGTGCAGGCCTCCGATCTTCGCGAGCGCCGGCAGCCGCTCTCGGGCGAAGCGCTCGGCGATCAACCGCAGGAACGCGGGCGTCGCCGAGCGCACGGTGCTCGACGATCGCCAGCCGGACGGGCCCTGCTGAGCCCGCGACCCCCCCCGCTGCCTCAGGCCGGTCCCGTGAGGTATCTCCGCCCGATCCGCGATCAGATCCGCACGTCGAACAGCTCGTCGACGAACTGCGGCCGCGGCCGAGTGCTGAGCCGCCGGAACGCGCTGGCATGTGCGCGTCCACTTCAGCGGGCTAGAGGAGGACCTGCCCCGCCTCGAGGCGGGCGAGCGCGTTGCGGCAGGCGGCCGCGAAGGCCCAGAACACCTCGGTGGTCGTGTTCTTCCGCTGCAGACGCGTGTTCTCGGTGAACATCGCCAACCGCAGCGGGCCGGTGATCTCCACCTGACCGCCCATCGCGAGCAAGGTCCGGTTGGTGATGTTGGTGGGCTCGTCGCCGTTGAGGGCATCGAGGTCGACGGCGTCGATCGCACCCAGCCCCGCCGCAGCGAACTCGTCCAGCAGCAGTTGCTTGAGGATGGCGTTGCGGCCCCCGACGAGCACCACTTCGGCCTCGTCGGGCAGCCCCGCCTGCGACGTGCTGCAGCCGTGCAATGCCAGCACGTTCAGCGCGCCCGCGCACAGCGATACAGCGACGCCGTCGTCACAGTGGGTCGAGGTGACGTGGAGCTGCCTGTTGTTCGACGCCCGCAGCCCCTCGAACATCCAGTAGTCGTAGGTGACGCCAGTACCTGGCGTCACCGCCAAGGTCGCCGGCTGGTAGCCGGCGATCGCTAGGCACAGCTCGGAGGTGCCGAACTCGATCCCGCCTCCGTGCGGGGCGATGATCGCGGTCTTGCTCACCGCGCATTTGCGGGGCAGACCGTCGTCGAACAGCTCCTGCCGGCGGTACCGGCGCGCGTAGTCCACCGTCTCCACCAAGTGAGGATCCAGGTACAGCGCCGTGTTCGACGGGTAGCTGTCCGTTGTCGTGCTTGCCAGCGCGGCCATCGTTCTCACCCCCCTCCCCAATCGCCACGTCCTGCGGAACTGCTCGCGGCGATACCGGAGCTCATCGGGACCTCCCACTCGGCGCGACTGCGCCCGGGCAACGGACGCTTCATGATGAAGGCACGTCGGGCTTCGGCGAAACCGTGTCGGTCGTCGAAGATGTCTCGGCGCATCTCGGCGAGCTCGTGGATCCGGTAGGTGTCCAGCGGCCGTCGTCGCTCGTCGGCTGCCCGCCGATCCTGCTCTGCCGCCAGCAGCCGCGGGTAGTCGTCGCTCTCGGCCAGCCCGACGGCGAACGCCAGTACGGCGCGATCGGCGTCTACCGGCAGTCCCGGGAGTACTTCGTCGGCGAGCCCTGTCCGGACCGCCTCGCGGGCATCGAGCGGCAGGCATCGCTCGGTCAGCTCCGCCGCACATTCCTGACCCACCCGCCGCGGCAACGTGTAGGTCCAGTACTCCGAGCCGTAGAGACCCATGGTGCGGTAGTGCGGGTTCAGCACGACGCCGTCGCGCAGCAGCACCCGGTGCGCCGCGAGCGCCAGCATCACGCCGCCGGCTCCCGCACTGCCGGTGACCGCGGACACCACGATCTGGTTCGTCGTGGTGATGATCTCCCGGCACAGGTCGTCGATCGCGTTGATGTTGCACCAGGCCTCCGCGACAGGGTCGGGCGCCGCCTCGATGACGTTGAGATGGATGCCGTTGGCGTAGGTCCCGTGCCCACCGCGGAGGACCAGGACGCGCGTGTCGCGGGCGGCAGCCCTGCGAACGGCGGCGGCCAGCCGCCGGCAGTCGGCGGAGGAGAACGCTCCGTTGTAGAAGTCGAACGACAGGACCCCTACCAGTCCGTGACGCTCGTACCCGATCTCGCGGAACCCGGACCTGCCCGTCGCATCGACCGAGGACCCCCTCCACCGAGGAACGCCGGCCAGACCTCCGGGCAGCGCCGAGGCGGCCGGGAGCTTGACCGCCGGGCCGGAACCCGTGGCCGCACGCCTGAGTTGCCCGATCCACACCGCGCCGTCCCCAGTGCGGACGAGCAGGCCGCCGTGCCGGTGGGCCGCGACCGTGCCCGGCCGGCCGTTGGGCACGTCGGGACCGGGATGCGCGTCGAACACCGTCACCGGCTCTGCACGAAGCGACGTTCGAACGCCGGGTGACCCATCGGCGGCCCGGACCCGGCGGACGATCTGCTCGGTGGTGTCGGACCAGCAGAACGTCCGGTCGCTCTGACGCATCCTCGGGCGGGGCCTGCCCGGCAGGCCAGGGTCGCTCACATCCAGAGCCCACGGGACAAATGTCGGATCGCTCGCCTTGGCCACTACCTCCCGGACCAAGTCGACGGCGGCTTCGGTGACCGGTCCGCCGTACAGGCCGCTCTTGCTCAGCGGCGACAGGGGGAACCGGAACGTCCTGCTGCCCCAGATCGGCCCGGCGTCGAGTGCCTCCACCGCTTGCAGGGCGGTGACACCCCACGACCGAGCACCCTCGGTCATCGCCCAGTCCAGGGACGACGGCCCCCGGTCACCGAGCGGTCCCGGATGGATGACGACGGTGCGCCAGCGATGCCAGACCTCGACCGGAACCCGCTCACGCAGGAACGGGCAGATCACCAACGCCGGGTCGAACGCGGCAACAGCGGCCGGCATGCTCTCGGCATCCCCGGCGGCATGCACCGCGACCTCGATCCCGGCTGCTCGCAGGTCGAGCCAGACCCGCTGACTCAGACCGTTGAACGACGTGCACAGCAACATCACCTTCATGCCATCCCCCCGGCACCGGTTCTCAAGCCCCTCCGAAGGAGACGGTCCAGCCGCCCGTGATACGACCGCCCGGGGGCTTGGAGACGGGCGCGCCGGTAGGCCCGGCGCGGTTCGTGAGCGTCAACACCTGACGGTCCCTCGCGGTGGGCGGCGTGGAGGACGGTCGCCACGGGGCAAGGTCGGTGCAACCCGGCGCTACGACAGGGTGACGTAGAACAGGCCTCGGTCGAAGTACGCGCCCTGGTCGTGGTAGCTGCCGTTCCACAGAACGGAGTTGGCGGGGTACGTCGTCAGAGGGACCCCAGCCGGAGTTGTGTAGTTGAAGATCTCGTTGTGCGTGGCGCCGGCGGCGAGGCTGAAGGGCCGGGACGTCATGTAGGGCCAGCCCGTGCCGCCGTCGAAGTTGCCGCGGGCCGCCGCCTCGCCGAACCGCTGGTTGTCGAGGTAGTTGGCCACCCCGAAGTAGATGCTCATGAAGACCGGGTAGTAGCCGACCGGATCGGGATTGGACACGTAGACGCTGTAGTAGCCGGGACTTCCTGGCGTGGTGCCGCTGATCCATGCCTGGGCGTAGATGTACGGGGTTCCGGTGCTCTTGATGCGCACCTTCTCGGTGACCTGTTCCTCGGTGAGGGCGGTGAACGCGAGCCCCTGGTCGCGTGCCGCCCGCTCGATCAGCTCGATCTCCCGCATCCGTTGGGCGGTCTCGTCCTTGATCGCTTGGTCAGACTTGCCTGCCATGATTGCCTCCCTGGTGCTTTGTGGCGGCCGGACGCCGGCCGCACGCATGAAGAGGCTGGACGGGCAGACTCGATACACCCCGAGCGACCCGACTCCCGGCCCGAGGGTGGGCCGGGACCGTGGGGCGTGCCCGATCGTCGGAGGCTCTTGTGCGTCCCGGGGGACCGCACCGCTCCCGACGGATGTCGCGGTACGGACCGAACCAGTGGCCCCCGATGTGGACCGCGGGTGAGTGGGTCCGACGCCGACGTCCTCAGAGCCTCGTCGGCTCAGGGCCCCGAGGCGTAGTACGAGGTGATCCGGGATACCAGTGCACCGTCGTGACGGAGGATCTGGGTCAGTAGCGGGGGACAATGCAGTGGCTGATCCGCCGGGTTGAGCAGTTCGAGCTCCGCGACGACGAGGTCCGGCCCCGTCGTGACCCGCAGCGGACGTGCCCGGACGCCGTCCGCGAAATCCCCCGTCAGCGCGGCGGCGTACCGCGCTCGACCCTCGTGCTCGACCCCGTCGGCGAGTCGGAACCGGACCCGGCTGCTGAACCGGTCGGCGAGCACGGCCTCGTCCCCGGTCTGCTGGAAGGCGTGCAAGGCGCCCCCGATCTCCTCGCCGAGGGCGTCGTACCCGGCGTGCCCGTGCCCTCGAGCGGCCGTGGAGAGCAGCTCGTCGGCGAGCCGGGTCCGCGCCGCGTGCAACCGGCTGCGAACGGTGCCGACCGGTGTATCGCACAGCTGGGCGATGGCCGCGTACGACGACGCATCGGTGAAGTAGCGGAGCACGAGGACGGTCCACAACGGCGCGGGCAGCCGGTCGATGGCCGCCCACAGCCCGTCGCGGAGAGCGGCGGTCTCCACAGCCCGTTCCACGACGTCCTCGCCGCCGGGGAGGTCCTCGAGGCGCTCGGCGGGTAGCTCCCGGCCGGGTCGGCGACGCCGGGCCCTGCACGCGTTCGCGACGATCGCGACGAGCCAGGACCGCGCCGCATCAGGGTTGCGCAGCTCGCCGACATGGCACAGCGCTTGCATGCACGCGTCCTGCACGGCGTCCTCGGCGTCGGGTCCGGGCCCGAGCAGGCCGACCGCGACGGCGCGCATCCGCGCCAGGTGCCTGCCGAGGAGGGCGGCGAGCGCGTCGACCTCGCCCGCCTGCGCGGCACGTGCCAGCGCGCGGTCGTCAGGTTCGATGATGCCATGAGGTTCGATCATGCCGCCCTCCTTCGCTGCCGCGCAGCCTTGAGCATTCCGCGCAGACCGAGGACTCGCATCAGGTTGCGCGAGGCGAAGTACTCGTCCACGGGGACGGTCCCTGTGAGCACGGCGAGGAACTGTGCCGTCCTGGCCGGACTGTCGGCGACCGCCTGCATGAGTAGCTGCTGCTCGGGACGAGGCGGTGCCAGGCGGGCCACCTCCTCGGTGAACCGGTACATCGGAAGAGCAGCGGCGTCCCGGGCGACGTGGTAACGCGGCAGCGCCGTCGCGAGGCCGCCGTGGTCCAGCCCGGACGCCACTGCATCGGCGAGCAGCTCGGCGTCCCGGAACGCGTGTGAGATCCCCATCCCGGTGACGGGGTCCATCACCAACCCGGAATCGCCGACGAGGGCCCAGCCGGGACCATACGGACGGCGCACGTGGGCCGGCACGTCCGGGGTCGTCACGACGCGGTGCACCCGCTTACCCGACCGCACCCGCTCGCCCAGATCACCGCACAGGTCCAGAGCGGTCATAAGGTGGGTCGACGGGTCGGCACGGACCGCGCGCAGCTCGTCCACCGGTGCCGCGACGTACGTCATCGTCAGCCCCTCGTTGGTCGGCCAGGCTCCCACGGCCCGCCGCTGACGGCCACGGCTGAACAGCTCTCCGCCGTCCACGTCCAGACCCGACCAGTACGTGTAGACGGCTACCGTCGCCGGGGCAGACCGCAGCGAGACCGGCGCGCCGACGGCGGCCGCGACGAGCGAATGACGTCCGTCCGCCCCGACCACGAGCCGCGCGGACTCCCGAGTCCGCGAGCCGTTCGCGGTCCGGCCCACCACCCCCGTGACCGTTCGCCCGGCGCCGAGGACCTCCTCGACCGCGAACCGCTCACGCACCTCAGCACCAGCCTCCCGCGCCGCCTCGACCATCAACGCATCGAGGACCGTCCGGCGCGGGCTGTACACGGCGTCGACGCCGTCCAGCGTGGGCAGTCGCCCCCGCAAGACGACGTCGCCGGTGTCGAACCGTACAGTCCGCGCGGCGGGAGTCCCCGCCGCAACGACCCGATCCAGCAACCCCCAACGGGCCAGCCGGGCACCCCCGGGTACCTGGACTTGATGAGTCGACACCGTGTCGCTCGGGAACCGCACCCGGTCCACCACGAGAACGCGCAGGCCGCGCCGCGCCAGCAGCATCCCCGTTGCAGCGCCGGCCACCCGGGCGCCCACCACAAGAACGTCATACATGCGAGGTAGATGCCGGCTGGGGCGCCAAAGTTCGATCGCGTCCTCCCTGAGAGGTTGACCCGAGGTCAACCTCCCACCTGACGTCGGACACCTTCCAGGTTTGCCGGAGGCTGCACACAGAGCAACGAGGGCAGCCGCCTTGTCCATCAGCAGGAAGAAGGGACTCTCGTCACAGCCGGGCCGGGCAGCCGACGCGCACGGCGGCGAACCTCGTCGCGAAGGACGTCGCGGTCGAGGAGCCACGCCGTGCCGGGACCACCTGCTTGCGCAGTCCGTCCGCAACAGCCTTGCCGCAGGCCATGATGCACCCACTCCCTCGCCGCCGTGGACGATGCCCTGCAGCGTCCCTATTCCTGTCGAACGCTAACCCCACACCACCGTGGCTGCGGCCCCGGCACCAAAGCCCGAATTGCAGGGGCGTCGGTGACCCGCATCGCACCGTGTCCGTACACGCTGGCGGCTTGCGCCGCCGCGCGGTTGTCGGGCCGGCCGGGAAGCGCAGCGCTCACCCGGGCATGAAGCGCGAGGCGGCCTTCTCCTCACAGGAGTGTCGGGCCTTCCGCCGCTGGCGTGGACGAGTGGGCGGAGGGACGTTGGATGTGGGGGGTGGTGAGCATGCTCAGCGGGCTCGGCCGGCGTGCGTTCGCTCGGTCGGCGTTCGGTCGGCTGGTGGCGGTGGGGGCGGTGGCGGCCATGCTGCTGGTGGGTTGTGGGGGGAAGGCGCCGTCGAATCCGACCTTTTCCACGACTGTACGGACCCCGTCGACCACACCGTCGACCACACCGTCGGCCACGCCGTCGCGCTCGCCGTCCGGCACGGCGTCCACCACGCCCGCTCTCCGGCCCAGTCGGTGGGTCGTGAGGCCGGACGGCCCCTTCCCGCTGGGTGGTCTCGTGGTCGCGGCCGGCCGGCTGGTGATCGCACAGCAGGGGGCATGCTGCGACACCCCGGCCAGCGCCGAGTTCGCCGCGTACGACTCGACACGGCACACCTGGCGGCTCCTGCCGGACCACCCCGGTGGCGGCCCGAGTGATCCCGTGGCGGTGTGGACCGGCAGCCAGGTGGTCGTGTTCGGCGAGGCGGTGTGCTCCACGTGTACCGCGAGCGAGGCCACGCCCACCCGCTCCGTGTACTCGTTCACCCCGGCGACGTGGGCCTGGCGGCGCCTCGCCCCGACTCCGGTCGCACTGCACATCGAGTACGCGGTCTGGACAGGGCGAGAGGTGCTCGCCGTCGGCGACCCACTCATCGGCGAGTACGAGTACGGCGACCAGGCTCTGCTGCGTTACTCGCCCTCGACGGACTCGTGGCGGATCGGTGCTGTCCCGCCTGGGCCGAGCCGCCGTGGGAGCGTCGCCGCCTGGGCCGATGGCCGGTTGCTCGTGTGGGGCGGCATGACCCTGCGCGTGCGAGGTCCCGAGGACTGGGTGTGGGTGTCGCTGCGCGACGGCCTGTCCTACGACGCCGGCGCCAACCGCTGGACCGCGATCCCGGCCGCCCCCGTCGGCGGTGCAACCGAAGCGGTGGGCGACTGGACCGGCCGGGAGTTGCTCGTCTGGGGCGGCTGGGGCACCGAGGGCGGCGGCACCCGGGAGGTCGCCCGCAGCGGCGGCGCCGCGTACAACCCGAGCACCCGGACCTGGCGAACGCTCGCCGCCGCTCCGCGCGAGATCCGGCGTGCCCTCACCGGCGAGACGTTCTTCGAGGGCGTGGGGACGTGGACCGGCTGGGAGTTGGTCGTGCTGGTCGATCGTGCGCAGGGTGGGACGACCCGGCCATTGATCGGCGCGGCGTACGACCCCGTCCGCGACACCTGGCGGATGCTGCCCGACGGCTCCGGCCTAGCGTCCGCCGCCGCCGCGGTCTGGACGGGGAGGTCGGTCGCCCTCGTCGGCGGCTACCGGGTGGACGAAGACACGCCGGAGTCCCCCTTCCCTCACCTGGTCGAGTGCGTCGCAGGGCAGGTGATCCGCTCCTGAAGAAGGTGGTCGACGCCTCGGGTATAGGGGAACCTCGACGTCGATCACGGGGTCTGGAGATCACGGGACTTGGATAGGCGTGCGCAGGCACTCTGCGCACGCGGAACGACGAGCTCGAACGACGGGGTGGCCCGCCCCCGGAAGGTCCGCATCATCACTTCCTTGCGGAGGGTTCGTGGCCACCGACTGGTCGATGACGTGGCGGCGTCACCAGCCCGGCGATCGGGACCAACCGGGTGACGGCACGATCGGAGTATTCCCGTTCTGGGCTACCGACAGCAAGGCGTCCGGCTGGATGGCGGAGTTGCAGATGTGCCGTGCCCGGGCTCATCTCTCTCGCGCTGAGCGACACGTCCGGCAGCGTCACTCTCGTTGTTGTTGTTGCCGCCGGAGGCAACTTCATACGCCTCGACGCGACCCGGTGCCTTCACCCGAGCCAGGCTTCCATCGGTCTGACGCTTGGCAGCACCCAACGGAATCGGCGGGACTTCGGGAGCGACTGGCCGACAGCCCGCGTCGGTGCTGAGGCTGCGGCTTGCACGCAGTCGCCAGTACTCCGCCTGATCGAGTTCACGGCCTCCAACGCGGTTCCCCCCACCCGCTGCTGCACTCCGCTGCTGATGGACGCAGAAGGGGCCACCGCCCGTGCCGGGAAGTGGCCCCTGACCTGCGTGGGCGATACTGGGATCGAACCAGTGACCCCCTCGGTGTGAACGAGGTGCTCTCCCGCTGAGCTAATCGCCCGGGACGGCCCCGCCGTGATGCTCGGGACCCGCCGATCGTAGCGAACCAGGCGGCGGCCGGACCAATCCGTTCGCCGTCGCGTCGCACCCGCACGATGGGGCGCCGGGAAGGCGGGGGACGCTACAGGCCGGGCATGAACCCGTACAGCGACTCGGGGACAAACCCGGGACGCCGACGACCACCGCCATGGCGTAGAGGACGAGGCCGACGAAGAGCGCAGTCGCAATGCCGACGGCGATCCGCACGGGCAGCGACCGGGCGGCGATCCAGTGCGTCCAGGACAGGACCTTGTCCCGGACCCAGTGAAGAATGCGCTGCGCCCAGGTGAACTCCGAGGCCAGGATGGCCAGCCCGAGAATGACGATCAACCATCCCGGACCGGGCAAAGGCACCAGGAACAGGCCGGTGACGAGCACCGCCGTGCCCACCAATCCGGTGACGACCTTCCAGGCGATGCGTGTCGCGGGGTTACGACGGATACGCTCGCGCCAAGCGTGAGCCCGTTGCAGCCAGGGACGAGACTCTCGCATCCGGGCGGTCCATTCGCTACCGTGCGTGTCCGCGGGGCCTCCCATGGCACCACTGTAAGCAGATCGCTCCGGAGTGTTTCGCTTCGACGCTCGCGGGGAATGATGCGGGCACGGACCATCCGGGTGGGGGGTCCGAGGATTGAGGGAGCAGCATGCAGCCGCACGTGGACGTCGAGTCGTCTGTCCAGCTGCGCCTGGTCGTCGCCGACGCCGATGCCGTCCCGCTGCCCGTGAGCCTGCGGTATTCCGCGACCGACCCGTACGCCGTGCGCGCCGTGTTCTCCGGCGACGGTATGGAGGTCGAGTGGGTGTTCGCCCGCGAGCTCCTCCGCACTGGGCTCGCCTCCCCCGTCGGTGACGGGGACGTCCACGTCTGGCCCTCCTGGGGCACCGGACGCGAGCTGCTCATGATCTCCCTCACCTCGCCCGACGGTCAGGCGGTTCTCGAGGCAACGGCGGACGACGTGAGGTCGTTCCTCGACCGCACCGCGGCTGTCGTGCCGGACGGCGCCGAGAGCTCCTACCTCGACCTCGACGCTGCGCTCGCCCGGCTCCTGTCGTGACCGTCCCTGTCGGCCGCCGGTGACCCGCTCCTGAGCGGTTCTCGGCGGTTTGACGCACGCCCAGCGTCAGGCGCTGCGGGCACCGTCAGGGGTCCATCCCCTCCGCGGCCCGCCGCGCGAACAGCTCGACCGCCGCCTTGCCGAGGGTGCTGCCGGGCAGCGGCCTCCCGTCGATCACCGCAACCTGCTGGACGTCGCGGGTCGAGCTCATGAGCAGCACGTCCTCGACGTCCGCAAGCCGACCGAAGGCCACGTCCTTCTCGCCGACCGGCAGTCCCTCGTCGCGCGCCCACTCGAGGAACAGCTCCCGGGTGATGCCGGCCAGGCAGCCGGATGTCAGCGGCGGGGTGACGAGCCGGTCCCCGTCGAGGACGACGACGTTCGAGCCGGTCCCCTCGCAGAGCATCCCCGCAGTGTTCGCCAGGAGTGCCTCGAGCGCGCCTCGCTGCTTCGCGGCCCGGAGGGCGACGACGTTCTCCGCATAGGACGTCGTCTTTGCCCCGGCGACGGCGGACCGCTCGTTCCGGGTCCAAGGCACCGTCGCCACCTCGATGTGCGCCGGCCAGCGCTGCGCCGCGGACGCGGCGACGACGAGCGTCGGCGGCGTGTCCGACCGCTCGGACCCCAGCGGACCCGCACCCGCCGTCACGGTGATCCGCAGCCGGCCGAGCGCAAGCGGGCCGCCACCGGCCTCGGCCGCAGCGGCGAGCGTCTCGGCCACCGCGGAGCGGACAAGCCCGTCGTCCGGAGGATCGATCGCCAGAACCCCGAGCGAGCGCCGCAGCCGGCGCAGGTGCCGGCACAGGGCGAACGGGGCACCGTCGAGGACCTTGCATGTCTCGAAGGCGCCGTCGCCGACGGTCATCCCGTGGTCGAGCGCCGCGACCTGCGCGTCGTGGGCGACACGTCCGCCGACCCACACCGTCGTCGTCATCGGTCCTCCCGTCCTCCGGCGGCCGCGGCCGCGCTGCTGCGTCCCTGCGGTTCTACACCGGCCGGACGGGCACCGCTCGCGAGCCCCACGAGCCGCTCCGCCTTGAGCTCGGTCTCGGCCCACTCGGCGTCCGGGTCCGATCCCCACGTGATCCCGGCCCCCGTCCCGAACCTCAGCTCACCGCCGTCCCACCAGAAGGTCCGGATCCCGACCGCGAGCCGCGCGACACACCGGTCGGCGTCGACGAACCCGACGGCGCCGCAGTACGGACCGCGCGGGATCGGCTCAAGGTCTCCGATCGCCCGCAGGGCGCTGCTCTTGGGCGCCCCGGAGACCGACCCCGGCGGCATCGTCGCGGCAAGCAGGTCGGCCCACCCGGCCCCGGGGCGCAACCGGCCCTCGACGGAGGACACCAGGTGCGCGAGACCCGGGTGCTGCTCGACGGCCAGCAGGGCCGTGACCGCGACGGTGCCCGGCCCGCACACGTGCTGGAGGTCGTTGCGGACGAGGTCGACGATCATGACATTCTCGGCGTCGTCCTTCGGCCGCAGGTCCGCCGCGGTGCGGCCGGTGCCCTTGATCGGCGACGACGCGACCACGTCGCCGGCGCGGGAGAGGAACAACTCCGGCGAGGCGCTGACGACCTGCATGCCGGGGACGCCCTCGAGGTCCGGGATGTCCACGACGCCCGCGAACGGCGCGGGGTTGCCCGCGGCGAGGACGCCGGCGAGCGCCCACGGGTCGGCGCCCTCCGGCACCGGTGCTGACAGCACCCGGCAGAGGTTGACCTGGTAGACGTCGCCCTCGCGGACCCGGCGGCGGATCTCCCGGACGCCGGCGAGGTAGCCGTCCCGGTCGAGCGAGGTGCGCCACGCGGACGCCGCGGGCCCGCGCCAGGCAGTACTCGGCGTGGGCAGCCGGGCGGGCCGGACGTCGCGGAAGCGCCAGAACCGGTACTCCTCC
This sequence comes from uncultured Actinomycetota bacterium, assembly GCA_963750565.1. Classification (GTDB taxonomy): domain Bacteria; phylum Actinomycetota; class Actinomycetes; order Actinomycetales; family Kineosporiaceae; genus R-H-3. Next base: position 490,281 of record CAVVRA010000011.1, read on the forward strand.
TCGAACGTGGCGACGACCGCCCACCAGCCACCGCCATCAAGGCGGGCGGGGTCGGTCGAGACTTCGAGGAGCCCGCTCGCGAGGGTGCCGGCGAACCACGCCCGGCCCGGGGCTGCCCGGCCGCCGTCGCCCGCCGCTCCGGGTCCTGCCGTCACGAGGCCGAACGTACCCCTCGAACCCGCCGCTCCCCGCCGTCGGCGGCGATGTCCCACCCCGCGGGACCCGCCGACGGCGCAGCCGACGGGGTGGTTCGGGCGGACCCGTCGCGCCACGTGGGCACCGGACGTCGGTTGGACTCGCGGACAGACCGTCGGCTACTGTTCACAACGCGCTCGGAGCACCGATGAGCTTCGAGATCGTGCGGACGTGGCTCAGTTGGTAGAGCATCACCTTGCCAAGGTGAGGGTCGCGGGTTCGAATCCCGTCGTCCGCTCGGAGGTCCACCAGCCTCACGGTGGCAGCACACGGTGGAGTGGCCGAGAGGCGAGGCAACGGCCTGCAAAGCCGTCTACACGGGTTCAAATCCCGTCTCCACCTCGCAGGCTCCGGTCCCCACGCCGGAGCACGTCAGCGGGCGATTAGCTCAGTGGGAGAGCGCTTCCTTGACACGGAAGAGGTCACTGGTTCAATCCCAGTATCGCCCACCACATCACCGCAGGTCAGAGGCCGGTTCCTCGTCAGAGGGATCGGGCTCAGCCCTTTCCCGGGCTCCCTGAGAGCCAAATTGAGAGCCATTCGATGTGAAGAGCCGGTCCATCGTCGTCGCGCCGGCCTGGAGCACGGGCCGGAGCTGCTTGCGGTACACCAGCTCGGTGACGAGCGTCGACTTGTGCCCGACGAGCCGTGAGATCTCCTCGATCGGCACCCCGCTATCGGAGAGCAGCGAGACGAAGGAGTGACGCAGCTCGCGCGGCGTCCACTCCTGGGCGTCGATCCCGGGCGACCGGCGGATCGCGGTGCGGAAGTCACGGCGGACGTCCGCTCGAGTCGAGCGGGGTGCCGTACCGAGTCGGTGAACACGAGGTCGATCTCGATCCAACGATCGCCGGCCAGCTCGCGCATCCGATCTGGCACGAGGCGGTGATTCGTCAGGACGTCGACGCAGCGCGCCGGCAGCGCGAGGGTCCGTCGGGACAGCCTCGTCTTCGTGTCTCCGGTAGCTCGTACCGATCGCCAGACCGCCATCGACGGCGGGACGGGCGGGTCGTCGTCCGGCCTGCCAACGAGGTCGAGGTGCCCCAAGTCAAAGCGCATGTCCTTCGGTCCGGGCACCGGTTAGGAGCGAGACGACGATGTACGCCTCCATCCGGGTGCCGGCCGCCGCGTCGAGGACGGCCGACGCCTGGGCGAGAGTGAGCGCCTTCGACTGCCGGCCCGCCCGACCCTGCGGCACGGTGCACAGGTCCACGACGTTCCGCTTGACCTTGTCCCGGGCCATCGCCCGGCGCACCGAGCGGTTGAGGATCGAGTGCAGCTTCTGCAGCGTGCTCGTGCTGACGTGGCGGGCGCGATCGGCGAGCCACGCGTCGACCTCCGCGGCCGACAGGTCGCGCAGCCGGCGCGATCCGAGCAGCGGCAGGATGTGCCCCTCCAGCAGGTAGCGGTAGTTCTCCCTGGTGCTCTCCCCCGCCTTGCCGAGCCCGTGGTCGAACCACTCCCGCACCGCCTCACCGACGGTGTAGCGCTCGGGTCCCGCGGACAGTCCGTCCTCGTGGTCACGGAGCAGCTCGCGGAGCTTGGCCCGCGCCTCGGTCTTCGTGCGCCCGTAAGCCTTCTTGCGCAGCCGGCGGCCCGAGGCGTCGTAGCCAACGCTTGCCGCAGCCACCCACCGCTCGCGTGCGGCCTCCCAGAACACCGTGCCTTCGCCGTGCCCGCGTTGTTTGGCCATCCGGGTCACCCGGCCTTCTGCGCCCGGACGCCGGGTCGGCGGTCTCCACCGGGAGCCGCTGATGTAGGCGCGAAGGGCGTCGACGTTGATCCGTCGGCACCGGCCGATGCGCACGGAGTTCGATCGCCCGGGTGCGCAGGAGGTCGTAGAGCGTCGATCGGCTCACGCCGAGCAGCTCGGCGGCCTCCTCGACGGAGAGCAGCAGCTTGTGGGCGGGCATGGTCATCGGTCGGTCTTCTCTCCTCGGTCGGCATCTGGTCAGGCGCAGCGCAGCTCCTCGCGGACGAGGTCGCGGTACTCGCGGGCCTGGGCGGCCGCGGCGTTGGCGAGCGCGCGGTCGCCCTCGCAGAGCCAGCCGTTGCCGGCGAACGACCACTCGCCGATGACGAGCACGGCCTGGTCGTCGTGGTCGTCCGCGAGGTCGTCGAGGACGCCGGCCAGGTCGGGGCGCAGCTCGCGGAGCTGCCGGAGGCGGGCCTGCCGGCGCCAGCGCGCGCGCTTGCCCGGCGCTCGGCGAACGTGGTCGAGTAGGCGCGGGACTTGGTGAGGAAGTGCCCGCCGAAGCCGAGCATGTGGGTCCACTTGCGCAGCCGGTCGTACGGGGCGCGGCCGTTGTCGTCGAGCGGCGCGAGAGCCTCGGGCCGGCCGAGCCGCCAGGCCGCGGCGATCAGCCGTCCGACGTGCGTCGAGGGGTCGGCGTAGCGGCCGACGGTGGCCGGCGTGAGCCGATGCGCGAGGAGCCCGACCGCCTCGGTGGCCTTCGTGGCGTACTTGGCAAGGTAGGAGGCGACGTCGAGGTCCTGGACCGGTGTGCCGTCGGACAGCCGGCCGGCGGTGGCCGCGTCACGGGTCACCCGGACGTCGACCTGCCGGCCCCACCGCAGGAGCCAGCCGGCACCCTCACTGGCGAGCGGGGCGTCGGGGTGCGCTGCGGTGGCCAGCTCGACGCCGGCAGCGGTCGTGCGGACGAGGGCGGCGAGGTCCTCCGTGGCGATGCAGGCCGGCGGCGGCACGAGCTCGAGCGGGCCGGCCGGGTCGGCGGGGTCCTCGAGGAGCGCGTCGAGCCGGATCAGTCGGCCGGGCCGAAGGGACGACGCCGCGGGCCTGGTACTCGGCGACCTTCCCGAACGAGAGCCGCAAGCGCGCGCCGTGGACCTTACCGACGGCCTCGACGCCGCGCCGCACGGCGATTGTCGTGCGGCGCCACAGCTCGCCGGCGTGGTGGTTCCAGATGACGTGCGCGTCGTGGTCGTAGCAGTCGAGGCAGAGCGGCCGGCCGAGGTCGGCGTCGCCGCGGGCGTGCCGGCGGGTGCACCACGTCGGACGGCCGTGCGGGCACAGGGCGCGATCGCGGCGGGCACGGCAGGGCAGCTCCTTGCCGCGGCGCGCGCGCCGGCCGTGAACGGCACCGAAGCCCGGGGCAGTGAGGGTGAGGAAGGCGATCGGGTGCGCGGCGACCGTCGCGGGGGACGCCGGCCGACGTCGAGCCAGTGAGGCCGGCCCGCAGGAGGTGGTAGGCGTCGCCCTGGTAGGTGCGGGCGCAGGACGGGCAGACGGACGCCCGGCGGGTGCCGCAGGGCTTGTAGACGAGCCCGTCGGGGCTCTCGGCGGCTCGGAAGGTGTCGAGGACTACCCCGGTGCGAACGTCGACGGTCGTCGCGCTACCGACGAGCCGGACAGGCCGGGAGCAGCCGGCGGCCCCGGCGACGTGCCGTTCCCACACGGCCCAGCCGCCCGGGCCATGGCCGACGCGCCGCTCGATCTCCTCGACGACGTCATGCCCGATGTGAGCGGTCGTGGAGGGCGAGCCGGCGGCCACGGCAGGAACCGGGCGGGCGGGCAGTGCAGTCGGCGTCATGAGGTAGTCAGGCCTCGTCAGCGCACCGCGTCGTAGCCGGCGGCCTGGCCGGTCGAGTAGTGGCCGTTGAGGTGAGCGGTACCGGCGGCCTCCCCGTGGCCGTCGGGCGTCCAGGGCGCGGTCTCCGCCACTGCTCGCTGACATCGTCGTCCTGCGCCTGCTCGGCGGCCCGGGTGGGCAGGGAGCGGAGCTGGGGCATGACGTCCTCGACGGCGATCCCCCGCGACCGGCGGACGGGCGCGATCATCGGCCTGAGCTTCTTGGGCTTCGGCTGGGCGTGGAGGATGCCGAGCTTGATCGCGTCGTCCGCGCCGAGGGTGCGGTCGATGAGCGCGAACTTCTTCGCCGTCCAGGCCTGCCGGAAGAACCGCAGCCACAGCGCCGGCTCGATGGTTGCGGCCGGCTGGGCGACGGTGCCGGCGGCCCGGCCGCGGAGCCGGAAGAAGCGCCGTACCTCGATGACCCACAGCGTGATCGCGGCGACGGGCGCCATGGCCATGACCAGGCCGAAGAGCACGCCCTTGCCCTCCTGGACGGCGGCCGAGAACTGGATGACGGCCGCCAGGATGGCGATGAGCGT
>CAVVRA010000012.1:0-565138 GCA_963750565.1 uncultured Actinomycetota bacterium
TAGCGAAGACGGTCCTGGAGACCGCGTCAAGGCCGGGTTGACCTATCAGCGACTTCGCCAGCCTCGACCATCCATCTTTGAGGCAGTCTCGGCGGCCTGCGCCTGGACGCCGGTCGGGAGGTCATGCCTGTGGCGCGAGGTCGCCGAAGAAGTACGAGGCAGTGACGCCGCCGTCCATGAGGATGTCGCTGCCGGTGATGAAGGCGCCGTCTGCCCCCATGAGCAGCGCGGCGACGGTTGCGACCTCGTCGGGGGTGCCGGCGCGTCCGGCGGGGCTGCGTTCGATCATGCGCCGGTAGCCCTCCCCGCGTGGGCCGGTGAGTTCGTCTCGGGCGAGGGGCGTGATGATGATGCCAGGGCTGATGGTGTTGACGCGGGCGCCGCGTTCTGCCCATCGGACGGCCTCGGCCATGACGCGCAGCGCGTTGCCGCGCTTGGCGAGCTGGTAGGCGTGCAGGGTGTCGGTGACCTGGCCGGGTCCGAGCATGGGGAGCTCGAGCAGCTCCTCGGCGGGAGTGGTTGCCAGCGCGGTGTTCTGTTCGGGGGTCAGGGCGCCGAGGCGGTGCCCGGACTGGGAGGCGATGACGACGCCGGCGCCGCCACGGGCGATGACGTTGCCGAACTCCTCGAGCACGACCGCGGTGCCGTACAGGTCGACGGCGAGGATGGCTTCGGGCGGCGCCTGGCTGGGTGACACTCCCGCGGCGTGGATGAGCCCGGCGATGTCACCGACGCGCGCGGCGGTCTCCACGAGCGCGTGGACCGACGCACGTGAGGACGACCCAGGCGGCCATTTCGTCGCCGGCGTCACGTTCTTCCTGAGCACGTCCCTCGCGCTGCTCGTGCTGTCGCGTCGGCTGGCGAACGACCCGCGGTGGCGCGGGCGCCCACCCGCACCGTGTACTCGTTCACCCCGGCGACGTGGACCTGGCGGCGCCTCGCCCCGGCTCCGGTCGCACTGCACATCGAGTACGCGGTCTGGACAGGGCGAGAGGTGCTCGCCGTCGGGACCCACTCATCGGCGAGTACGAGTGCGGCGACCAGGCGCTGCCGCACGTGGATGGTGGCCGAGCCCGCTGCAGGGGACCATGTCGAGAACAACCTCAACCCGGTGGGACGGGCCTACTACGGGTTCTCCACCCTGCTGTGCACGCCGAACTCATTGTCGCAGGAGGTCGGGATGGCGCTCGGGACCCAGGCGTGCCCCGCGAGGATCCGCGACGTCACCACGGCTGCCGGATTCGCCCGGTTCCGGGTCGTCGCGCAGACCCCGTTCAACCTGGTGTTCGAGGTACGCAAGTAGGTTGGGAACCCGGCGGCTTCCAGACTGCCGGGAGACAACAGGATCCACAGGCAGGAGAACGATGATGCGGGCGGTCCAGCCACGCGAGCAGGGATTCGTCGAACGCGACGGGGTGAAGCTCGGCTACGAGGTGTTCGGCGACGGCGCTCCCGCAGTGGTGTTCATGCCCATCGACACGATCGTGCAGTCGCAGGCATGGAAGGCCCAGGTCCCCTACCTGGCACGGCACGGCACGGTGGTGACCATCGATCCCCCAGGCAACGGACGCTCAGGGCGCTGCACCGACCCGGACGCCTATGCCGACACCGTGTTGAGCGACGACGCCCTCGCCGTGATGGACACGGTCGGGCTGGATGCGGCGGTCCTGGTCGGGATCTGCGCCAGCGCCTGGTGCGCACTGGTCACGGCCTCGCGGGCGCCGGCCCGGGTCCGCGGGGTCGTGACCGTGGGGTTGTACGCGCCGCTGCTGGCACCCAAGCTCCCGCACAAGCAGACCCTCGACTTCGAGGCGGATCACCCCGACCCGCAAGGCTGGCAGAAGCTAAACCGCCACCACTGGCGGCGCGACCTGGCCGACTTCGCCAGCTTCTTCTTCGCCGAGATGCTCCCCGAGAGGCACTCGTCGAAGCAGTGGGAGGACGCGGTCGGCTGGTCCCTGGACGCCGGCCCGGACGTCCTGCTCGCCGACGTCGCCAGCGCGCTGTGCTGCACGGAACGCACGCAGACCGAGGCGCTGCTGGCGAGCATCTCCTGTCCGGTGCTCACCATTCACGGCGACTGCGACGCCTGCCAGCCACCGGCAACGAGCCGCCGAGCGGCGGAGTTGACCCGAGGCAAATTCGTCCACCTCGAGGGCTGCGGTCACCTGCCGCAGGCCCGCGAACCCGTGGTTGTCAATCGGTTGATCCGCGGCTTCGTCTCACAGGTGACCGGACCGGCCCCCGGGTCCCAACGCTGGGTTCGCCCGCTGGACCGACGGCACAAGGCACTCTTCCTGTCCTCCGCGATCGGGCTGGGACACGCCCGTCGCGACCTGGCCATCGCCGACGAGCTACGCCTGCTGCGCCCCGACCTGGAGGTGAACTGGCTCGCCCAGCCCCCACTCACCGCCCTGCTGGCCGATCGCGGCGAGCGGATCCACCCGGCGTCCTCGCAGCTCGCACACGAGTCCGCGCACGTCGAGGAGGAGAGCGGCGAGCACGACCTGCACGCATTCCAGGCCATCCGGCGGATGGACGAGATCCTGGTCCACAACTTCATGGTCTTCGCCGACCTAGTCGAGGAGGAGGCCTACGACATTTGGATCGGAGACGAGGCCTGGGACCTGGACTACTTCCTGCACGAGAACCCGGAGCTCAAGCGGGCGGCGTTCGCCTGGATCACCGACTTCGTCGGGTGGCTGCCGATGGCCGAGGGCGGGGCGCACGAGGCGACGCTCACTGCCGACTACAACGCCGAAATGGTCGAGCAGATCGCCCGCTACCCGCGGCTCCGGGACCTGTCGCTGTTCGTCGGAGACCCTGACGACATCGTCCCTGATCGGCTCGGGCCGGACCTGCCGACGATCCGGGACTGGACTCGCGACCACTTCGACTTCGTGGGCTACGTCAGCGGCTTCGACCCGGCGACGGTGGACCGGGAGACGGTCCGGGCCCAGCGGGGCTGGGCGAACGACGAGCAAGTATGCGTGGTCACGGTCGGCGGGTCCGGCGTCGGTCGGTCACTGCTGCAGCGGGTGATGCAAGCCTTCCCGGCAGCAGCAGCTGCGGTGCCAGGGCTGCGCATGGTTGTCATCACCGGTCCACGGATAGACCCTCAATCGCTGAAGGCGCCGCAGGGCGTGGAGGTTCTCGGCTATGTGCCGAACCTGCACCAGGTACTCACCTCGGCGGACACGGCCGTCGTCCAGGGCGGCCTCACCACGACGATGGAGCTGACCGCCGCCCAACGCCCGTTCGTTTACGTTCCGCTACGCAACCACTTCGAACAGAACCGGCACGTGCGGCACCGCCTCGACCGCTACCAGGCCGGGCACTGCCTCCTCTGGGAGGAAGCGGACCCAGAACGGGTCGCCACGCTCCTCGCCCAGAGTCTCACTGCCCAGGTGGACTACCTCCCGGTCCGCACCGACGGCGCCCACCGCGCCGCCGCGCGGATCGCCGAACTGCTCTGATCTGAGGAGCTGCAGCCGGCACCGACAGGCACCTCAGAGGTGCGCGCGCCCGAAGGGATTCGAACCCTAACTAACCTTCTGATCCGGTAACTGAATAGCTCCTTCGGCCATTGGCGCCGGATGGAGTGCGGTTGCGCTCGCTCGGGTTGTGCGCGTGTCGGTGGGTGTGTCCGGTTGCCCAGCGTGTTTGGATCTTGTGGTGACGCTGCCGCCGGTGCCGCTCTCGTATGAGGAGCTGCTGGCCGAGAACGCGCAGGTGCGGGCGGAGAACGCGCAGCTTCGGGAGGGGCTGGCCAAGGCGTTGGAGCGGATCGGGGAGTTGGAAGCCCGGTTGGGGATGTCGTCGCGGAACTCGGGCAAGCCGCCGTCGTCGGACGGGCTGGCCAAGCCGGCGCCGAAGTCGCTGCGCAAGAGGTCCGGACGTGGCCCGGGGCGCCCGAAGGGTCAGCCGGGCACCACGTTGCGGCAGGTCGAGGATCCCGACCACGAGGTCACCCACGAACCGGCCGCATGCTGTGGCTGTGGGGCCGGCCTGCAGGGCGCGGAACTGGCTGCAGTGGAGCGCCGTCAGGTGTTCGATCTGCCGCCGCTGCGGCTGGAGGTCACCGAGCACCGGCTGGTATCGCGGGCCTGCCCCTGCGGGACGGTCACCAAGGCCGCGTCGCCGGCGGGGGTGAACGCTGCGGTGCAGTACGGTTCCCGGTTGGCCGGGATCGGGGTCTACCTGCTGCACGGGCAATTCCTGTCCACCTCCCGCACCGTGGCGGCCCTGGCGGACCTGTTCGGGGTGGTCGTAGCGGCTGGCAGCCTGGTGGGCTGGACCCGCCGGATCGCCAAGACCACCAGCGTCACCCTGGCGATGATCCGGCAGCGGCTCACGACGGCGCAGGTGGTGCACTTCGACGAGACCGGCCTGCGGGTGGCCGGCAAGCTGCACTGGATGCACTCGGCCTCCACGGCCACGGACGTGCTGCTGACCGTCCACCCCCGCCGCGGCACCACGGGCATGGACGCCGCCGGGGTCCTGCCCGGCTTCACCGGCGTCGCCGTCCACCACGCGTGGGCGCCCTACGACACGTACAAGAACGCCACGCACGCCCTGTGCAACGCGCATTACCCCGACTCGCGGATTATCCCGACGTCGGACCGATCGATGCTGGTCAGCGGTGGTTCCCGAGCCGTCGCGGTCGGGATAATCGCGGCGGCGTGATCTTGTGGTGACGCTGCTCTCTCCTGGTTCTCGGAGAGAGGAGCGGTCATGGATGGGGTGTCACGGGTTGGTGTGGTCGGCCCGCTGAGGCCGTACGCGGCGGGGTTCGCTGCCGAGTTGGCGCGGCTGGGCTATACGCGGCTCTCGGCGGATGGGCAGCTGCGGTTGGTCGCGCATCTGAGCCGCTGGCTGGCCGGTGAGGGCCTGGACGCCGCGGCGCTGACCCCGGCGGTGGTAGCCAAGTTCCTGGTGGCGCGCCGGGCGGTCGGCTACACCGCTCACCGATCGCCCAAGTCGCTGTCGCGGTTGCTGGGCTACCTGCGCGGGCTCGGGGTCACGCCCGAGCCGGCGCCGCGGCCGGCGCAAGGCCCGGTGGAGGTGCTGCTGGAGCGATACCGCCGCTACCTGCTCGGCGAGCGGGGGCTGGGCGCGGCGACCGTGCGCGGCTACGCCGATCTGGTCCGGCCGTTCCTGCTCACCCGGGCCACGGACGCCGGGGTCGACCTGGCCGGGCTGCAGGCCGACGACGTGGTGGCCTTCGTGCTCGCCCTCGGCCGTGACCGGTCGCCGAAGATGGCCCAGCAGACGGTGTCCGCGCTGCGCTCGCTGCTCAGGTTCTGCCACGTGCAGGGTCTGACCGGGCCGCTGGCCGCCGCGGTCCCGAAGGTGGCCAACCGGCGGCCAGTGCTGCCGCGGTTCCTGGAGCCCGCCGAGGTGGCGGCGCTGCTGGCCTCCTGTGATCGCGGCGACGTGGCCGGGCGCCGCGACTTCGCGATGATCACCCTGATGGTGCGGCTGGGGTTGCGGGCCGGGGAGGTCGCAGCCCTCGGCCTGGGCGACATCGACTGGCGGGGTGGGGAGATCACCGTCTGCGGCAAGGGCCCGCGCAGCGAACGGCTGCCGTTGCCGGCCGACGTCGGGGCCGCGATCGCGGACTACCTGCGCCACGCCCGCCCCGCCGGCGCAACCGACCGGCGGGTGTTCGTCCGGGTCAAGGCCCCGCACGCCGGCCTGACCCCGACCGGGGTCACCCAGGCGGTGATCGCCGCCGGAGGCCGGGCCGGGCTGGGACCGGTCACCGCGCACCGGCTGCGGCACAGCGCGGGCACCGGGATGCTGCGCGCCGGGGCCTCGCTGGCGCAGGTGGGGCAAGTCCTGCGGCACCGCCGCGCGCTCACTACGGAGTCCTACGCCAAGGTCGACCACGACCGGCTGCGCACCCTGGCCCGCCCCTGGCCGGGAGGCGCGGCATGACCGCCCCCGGCACGACGGATCTTGACCGTCGGCTCGCCGAGTACCTGGCCATCCGCCGCAGCCTCGGGTTCGCCCTCGAGCGCGACGGCAAGCTGCTGGCCCAGTTCCTCGGCTACCTGCACGAGCACGACGCGGACACGATCACCGTCGAGCACGCGATCGCGTGGGTGAGCCAAGCGGACGGCGGGCGGGCCTGGCTGGCGTTTCGAATGTCGGTGGTCCGCGGCTTCGCCCGCTACCTGCACACCCTGGATCCGGCGGTGCCGGTGCCGCCGGCGGACCTGTTCCCCGGCGGGTCGCACCGGGCCGTGCCCTACCTGTACTCGGCCGACGAGCTCGCCGCGCTGATCGCCGCCACCGACACGCTGCGCTACCCGCTGCAGCGAGCCACCTACCGGACGCTGATCTGCCTGCTGGCCGTCACCGGGCTGCGGGTCGGCGAGGCGATCGGCCTGGATGACGCCGACCTCGACGCCGAGCACGGCGTGCTCACCGTCACCGGCAAGTCCGGCAAGATCCGCCACGTTCCGCTGCACCCGAGTTCGGTCACCGCGCTGGGCGCCTATCAACGCCACCGCCGGGCAGAGCATCCGCACCCCAGCACCCCGGCGCTGCTGGTCTCCACCCCGGGCGCCCGGTTGGTCTACACCGGCGTCAGCGCCACCTTCGTCACGCTGGTCCGCCGTGCCGGGCTTGCGCCGCGGTCGGCGTCGTGCCGGCCCCGCCTGCACGATCTGCGGCACAGCTTCGCGGTCAACACCCTGCTGGACTGGTATCGCGACGACGGCGACGTCGCCGCCCGTCTCCCGCTGCTGTCGACCTACCTCGGGCACGTCGAACCGGCCAACACCTACTGGTACCTGCAGGCCGCGCCGGAGCTGCTCGCCGAAGCCGCCGGACGTCTGGATGCGCACCTGGGCGGCCGGGCATGACCGCGCTCGCCCCGACCCTGCAGGCGTTCTTCACCGACCGGCTCGCTCGGCAGCGTCAGGCCAGCCCGCACACCATCACCGCCTACCGCGACACGCTGCGGCTGCTGATCGTGTTCACCGCCCAGCGCACCGGCAAGCCGCCCAGCCAGCTTGACATCGCCGACCTCGACGCGCCGCTGATCGCGGCGTTCCTCGACCATCTCGAACACGAGCGGGGCAACAGCGCCCGCACCCGCAACGCCCGGCTGGCCGCGATCCACTCACTGTTCCGGTTCGCCGCGCTGCGCCATCCCGAGCACGCCGCCGACATCGAACGGGTCCTGGCGATCCCGGCGAAACGAGCCGATCGGGCCCTGGTCACCTACCTCACCGAACCTGAGACTCGACGCGCTGCTGGCCAGCCCCGACCGCGGCACCTGGACCGGCCGCCGCGACCACGCCCTGATCCTGCTGGCCGCCCAGACCGGGCTGCGCGCCTCCGAGCTGACCTCGCTGACCTGCGGCGACGTGCACCTGGGCGCCGGGGCGCACGTCAGCTGCCACGGCAAGGGCCGCAAGGACCGGATCACCCCGCTCACCGCCGGCACGGTCGCGGTCCTGCGCGTCTGGCTCGCCGAACGCGCCGGCACCCCGACCGAGCCGCTGTTCCCCACCCGCCGCGGTCAACGGCTCAGCCTCGACGCGCTCGAACGGCGCATCAGCCATGCACGCCCGGCGGGCCGCCGACGCCTGCCCGACCCTGACCGGCAAGAAGGTCACCCCACACGTGCTGCGTCACACAGCGGCGATGCGTCTGCTGCACGCCGGGGTCGACACCACCGTGATCGCGCTCTGGCTCGGCCACGAATCCGTGCAGACCACCCAGATCTACCTCAACGCCGACCTCACCCTGAAAGAGCAGGCGCTGGACCGGACCACCCCGCCGACCAGTACGCCGGGCCGCTACCAGCCGCCCGACGAGTTGCTCGCCTTCCTCGAAGCGCTGTGATTATCCCGACCGCGACGGCTCGGGAACCACCGCTGACCAGCATCGATCGGTCCGACGTCGGGATAATCCGCGAGTCGGGGTAATGGGCACAGCACAGTTGGTGGACGATGTGCTCGAAGGTCTCGTGGTCGTAGAGGGTGTACCGGTCGTGGACCACGGTCGTGCCGGGGCCCACCTCGGCCAGCACGGACTTCTTGAAGGTGGCCAGGTCCCGGTCCCCGAGCAGGAAGTGGGTGTACAGCCCCGTGCAGGCGATCAGCAGGTACTTGTCGGCCTTCTTCCGGCCCGGACGTGGGGTCTTGGACCCGACCCGCAGCGGGGTCTCATCCATGCACAACACGGTCACCAGGGTGATCAGGGTCCGGATCCGCCGGTCGGCCTCCCGCAGCACTCTGGAGGTGCGTGCGAGCAGGCCGTGCACGAACCCGATGCTCGGCTCGGCGCCGGTGAGGGCTTCCAGCAGCTGCCGGCAACGGTGGGTCGGCAGGTGGTGGACCACCATCAGGTAGACCGCCCACGCTTGCAGGACAGGCCCGTATTCCACCTTCCCCGTCCCGGCGCCCTCAGGGCGGGATGCGGTGTGCGTCCTGCCGCACCCGCACAGCACCGCGTGCTGGTCGTACTGGGTCACCTTGGCCCGTACCTGCGGGATCTCGATCTGCTGGAAGGAATCGACCACACCCAGATCCCGCGCCCCGGCCAGCTCCGCCCCGCACCCGCAGCTGCCCTCGGGAAACCGATCCCGCTGGTCGTCCGGGGCATCCGACCACGACAGATTCGCCCCCGGCGCGCCCTTCTGCTTGCCCTTGGCCCGCTTCGCCGTCGCCCGCCCCTTCGCCTTCGGGGGCGTCTTGCCCGGCTGGTCGTCACTGCTCGGCGGCATCGAGGAGTTCCCGCTGTTGCGCGACAACAGGTGCTCCAGCCGCGCCACCTTCACCGCCAGCTCGTCATACCGGCCCTTCAGCTCCTCGTGCGCCAACGTCAGCTGCTCGTGAGCCGACGTCAGTTCCGTCAGCCTGCCCTCCTGCTCCAGCGCGTGCGCCAGCAGCGCCTCACGCGACAGATCGGCCAGACCGGACACGAGGTGATCAAAACCGCTCCGGACTCCTCAAGCAAGCACCGGCACCGCGTGTCACGCACAGCTACACGCACGCCGCCGCACATCACGTTCCGAATTCCCGGTGAATGTTTGCGTTTCTGCCCCCACTTCGATCCCGGCTGGAATGGCTTGTCCGACATCGACAGCCTTCTTGACGATCTCTGCGTAAAGTGCACGGATCTCGGCTAGGCGCTCGGCGGGCACAACTCCCTCAGACCGATCTGTTGCCACAAGAAGCATCTCCCCTACTCGAGTGTCCGCGCCGTTCCCTGCGGGAGCACCTTGGACGTGAGGCGCTCTGCAGCGGTAGAACCGGTAGAGCACTTGTCGCCGCAGGCGCACCCTGCCTCAGCCGTCGTCAGCCAAGCCGGTACTGTTCCCGCTCGTTCGACGATTTCCTTCAGAAGCTGGGCGTACTCGGCGCGGATGCCTTCGAAGGCTTCAGCGACCAACAGCCTCCGTGCGGCGTTCTCGGCCTCGGTCACTTTGCCCTCCCGCGTGCTGCCCTCGCCTGCGCAACAAGGTCCTCAACGGGTGCAAGGTCGCGCAGGTCCTGCAACTTGCCATCGCCGGCACAGCAGCCGGTACCCGTGTTGCAGGTAACCCCTGCCGGATCAATAGCACCCACCAGGTCTACGCCGAGACGCGCAGCCTGCTCGACAAGATCCAGGTAGCGGGCACGCAGCTCCACCATCACTGTCTCGCAAACATTCACCGGGAATTCGGATCGTGATGTGCGGCGGCGTGCGCGTAGCTGTGCGTGAGCGACACGCGGTGCCGGTGCTTGCCTGATAGGTCCCGAACGGTTTTGATCATCTCGTGCCCGATCTGGCCGATCTGTCGCGTGAGGCGCTGCTGGCGCACGCGCTGGAGCAGGAGGGCAGGCTCGCCGAGCGGCAGGCCGAGCTAACGGAGCTGACGTCGGCGCACGAGGAGCTGAAGGGCCGGTATGACGAACTGGCGGTGAAGGTGGCGCGCTTGGAGCACCTGTTGTCGCGCAACAGCGGGAACTCCTCGATGCCGCCGAGCACGGACGACCAGCCGGGCAAGATGCCCCCGAAGGGCAAGGGGCGGGCGACGCCGAAGCGGGCCAAGGGCAAGCAGCCGGGTGCACCGGGGACGAACCTGTCGTGGTCGGATGCCCCGGACGATCAGCGGGACCGGTTCCCCGAGGGCAGCTGCGGGTGTGGCGTGGAGTTGGCCGGGGCGCGGGATCTGGGCGTGGTCGATTCCTTCCAGCAGATCGAGATCCCGCAGGTTCGGGCGAAGGTGACCCAGTTCGACCAGCACGCGGTGCTGTGCGGGTGCGGCAGGACGCACACCGCGTCCCGCCCTGAGGGCGCCGGGACGGGGAAGGTGGAATACGGGCCTGTCCTGCAAGCGTGGGCGGTCTACCTGATGGTGGTCCACCACCTCCCGACCCACCGTTGCCGGCAGCTGCTGGAAGCCCTCACCGGCGCCGAGCCGAGCATCGGGTTCGTGCACGGCCTGCTCGCACGCACCTCCAGAGTGCTGCGGGAGGCCGACCGGCGGATCCGGACCCTGATCACCCTGGTGACCGTGTTGTGCATGGACGAGACCCCGCTGCGGGTCGGGTCCAAGACCCCACGCCCGGGCCGGAAGAAGGCCGACAAGTACCTGCTGATCGCCTGCACGAGGCTGTACACCCACTTCCTGCTCGGGGACCGGGACCTGGCCACCTTCAAGACGTCCGTGCTGGCCGAGGTGGCCCCCGGCACGACCGTGGTCCACGACCGGTACACCCTCTACGACCACGAGACCTTCGAGCACATCGTCCACCAACTGTGCTGTGCCCACCTCCTCCGTGATCTTGCTGCGGCGGGTGAGACCTACCCCGAGGCGATCTGGCCCGGCCAGATCGCCGACGCCCTGCGCAGCCTGATCCACGCCACGAACCTCGCCCGCGAGAACGGCCGCGACGCGATCGACCCGGACGAACGCGCCAAGCAGCATGCACCTACTGCGCCAAGGCGTACTGGTCGGCCTGTCCGCCACCACCGGTCACGGCGACGCCCCCGGTGAGAACAAGGCCCGGCTGCTGCTGGAAGCCTTCCGCGACCGCCAAGCCGACATCCTGCGCTTCGTCGACGACCTGACCATCCCCCCGACCAGCAATGACGCCGAACGTGGCCTGCGGCCCTCCAAGATCCAGCAGAAGATCTCCGGTCGGCTCACCAGCATCGCCAGAACCGAAGACCGGTACCGGATCCTGGGCTACCTCGTCACCGCCGCGAAACACGGCCTCGACCGCTTCGCCGTCCTGCTCGACACGTTCCGCGGCCGCATCTGGATCCCCGACGCGGCCACCGTCACCTGACGGACCAGCCCACACTCACACCGGCAACCGGCGGCACCCACCGACCCGGTCACTACACGCTGCCATCAAACTCCCCGGCGCGTAATCGGGCTGAAGGTTTGCACTGTCTCTGTCTCGGCCATGCGTCGTACCTCCCTTCTGCAAGACTAGACTCTTGTATGACAACGAGAATTGGGGCCTGATTAATGTCAGGACTCTGAGTGTCCGGAGGAAGGCAGCGCCAGAGAAAGACCCGAGGCGCCGACTCGCAAGTACTGCTCCGGGAACTCCCCAGCTTCGTAAAGACTCTGGCACCAAGGGTGTGGAGAACGGAAGCTTCCCCCTTTCTGATACGCCAGCGCTCGGCAACTGCCCCGGCAGGTCGTGAGGAAGGCGCAGTCAGCGCAGACGCCCGAGATTCCAGCGGGCGTGACTTCGCGAGCCTCACGCAGGCGTTGCGTCGACGACCACGTCCTCGCTAGTGCGTTGACCGTGATCGTTTGACGGGTGACTTCGCGACATGCCGTGACCGGTGCGTGCATTCCGTGACAGACAGGCGCAGTGTGGATGTACCGGGAAGGTCATGTGGGGCCGGGGGCCGAGACGGGTCGAGGCGAGTGAGATGGCCAGGCCGGTACGGGTTCGGGAGTTGAGTCAGACCGAGGACGCGGTCCTGCTGCGGATCGTGCGCGGGGACGAGGGGCGTCAAGAGAGCATCCGGGTGCGGCGGGCGGTGATGGTCCGCGCCTCGGCGCACGGGGCCCGGCCGAGCGTGATCGCCCGGCTGCTGGACGCCGACCCGGACACCGTCCGGGACGTGATCCACGCGTTCAACGCCAACGGGTTGGCGGCGTTGGACCCGCATTGGGCCGGGGGCCGGCCGCGGCGGATCACCGCGACGGACGAAGAGTTCATCGTCCGCACTGCGACGCGCAGGCCGCGGGCGGTGGGGCGGCCGTTCACGCACTGGAGCCTGCGCAAGCTGGTCGACTACCTGGCCGACAACCCCGTCCGCCGGGTCGATGTCGGTCGGGAACGGGTGCGGCAGATCCTGCACGCCCATGAGATCTCCTTTCCAGCGGACCCGGACCTGGAAGGAATCCAGCGACCCGGCCGCCGACGCCAAGCTGGACCGGATCGAGGCGGTGCTCGGGCGGTGGCCTGACCGCTGCTTCGCCTTCGACCAGTTCGGGCCGTTGAGCATCCGGCCCTGCCACGGTGCCTGCTGGGCCCGCCGCAAGCACCCGGACCGGCTGCGCGCCACCTACCACCGCACCCACGGCATCCGGTACTTCCATGGCTGCTACGACGTCTCCCGCGACCGGTTGTGGGGCATCACCCGGCTGCACAAGGGCGGCGCGAACACCCTGGCCGCGTTGGTCTCGATCCGCGCCGCCCGCCCGGACGGCCGGAAGGTCTACGTCGTCCTGGACAACCTGTCGGCGAACAAGACCCCCGCGATCCGCGCCTGGGCCACCGCGAACCGGGTCGAGCTGTGCTTCACGCCAACGAACGCGTCGTGGGCCGACCCGATCGAGGCGCACTTCGGGCCGTTGCGCGCGTTCGTGATCGGTGATTCCGACTACCCCAACCACCTCACCCTGGCCCGGCAACTACAGGCCTACCTGCGTTGGCGCAACGCCCATCCGCGCGACCCCGACGTGCTGGCCGCACAACGTCGAGAACGCGCCCGCGTCCGCAGCGAACGCCACCAACGCTGGGGCCGGCCAGCACCACAAACCACCTGACCAAACCAGGTGATCACGAGCGGCCAGAGCACTAGATCCATCGTGGCTGCGTTGCCAAACTGCAGGTCCTCCTCGGAGAATCCGATGCCGCAGAAGGAGACTGTTCCGTCGCTGAGAACGCCAAGTATGTTGAGGAACGGACAAGTTCCGCACTGTCCTTTCGCGATTCGGTCCAGTGGGAAAAGAGCCGGGGGTCCTTCGAAGAACAACTCGACGCCGAATGGCTCTTCCCATCGCTCTGCGATAATTCTGGCGTAAAGATCACGGATCTCCATCGCCGTCAAGAAGGTTGAAGAATAGGGGCTCTCGCCCGCGATACCGAGTTCGTTTATGGGGTTGATCTTCAATAGTCTTGCATCGACGGCTGCGGCAACCTGACAGATGTCAGGTAGGTCATCCAGATTCCGCTTTGACACGGCGGTGATTATCTTCACTCGTACGCCGGCTTCCGAGAGGTGGCGAATGCCGCGCATTGCCATCCGATACGCACCTCGGAGCCCTCGCAACGCATCATGTCTCTCTGGTGTGGACCCGTCCAGGCTAACTGACACGTCGACATCATTCTCCGCCAATAGGGCCGCTCGACGTGCTGTTATGGCCGTGCCGTTCGTCTCGACACTGAGGCGAATCCCCCGCGCCGCCAACGACGTTATCAGGGCGTCGATATGGCGATAAAGGAAGGGTTCGCCACCCGTAATTTTTACGGCCTGTAGGCCAAGTGACTCGGCTTTCTCAACCAGGCTCATCAGGTCATGTAGCGACATGTTCGTTGACGACTGGAGTGCTCTCGGAGTTACCGCGCCTGCGTTCCTTTGGTAGCAATGATAGCAGTGTTCATTGCAGTCGAAGGTTACGTATAGGTATAGATGAGTTAGTGGAGGAATACCCGGGAATGCGTGAGTTGGCTTGCAGCTTGTACCCTCATCATCCTTGCCGTCGCTTGTTGACACGGAGCTTCTATGCGGGGCAACGAGAGCCCCGCGCTCGACCATGACATGGAGAGCATCGCTTGCCGACTTCAGAATCGACTGTCGCACTTCGTCTTCAACGTACCCGCTCACAAGGTCATCAAATTCGGCCAGCGTGAAATCGGTGTCGGAGAATGTGTACAGCATTGCGGCCAAGGGGAGAGGATGAGCGCCTGCGCCTCAGCGCCGTTGGGAACAAGCAATCCGAAGCCCGTCTTCAGATCGCAGGTCTGGAGCGAATACCGTGTACTCCTGCTCCACCGATCCATGGCTCCCCCTGGGGTCTCCTGATCGAATGCGCATGAGTAGTCAAGCGGTACGAGTCACACAAACCAGTGACTTTGGTCTGGCGTTGCTCAGAGTGACGTGCCTCGCGGTCCCGAGTCCGACGATCAACTCCGGGAAGGCGCCGGGGCTAAGGACGGCGTTGTAGCGGATCTCGAACGCGGCCAGGCGGGCGCGGATCTGGTCCAGATCGAAGAAGTCGTTCGGGGCGACGACCTTGCGTTGCACAACGGAGAAGTAGATCTCTGCTTGGTCCAGCCAGGAGGCGTGCACGGGCGTGTGGACCAGGTGCGCTGTCGGCCAGGCCTTGCGCAACCGCTGGACGGACCGAGCGCCACGATGCGAGGATCCGTTGTCAGTGATCCAGAACACGCGATCGGCGCTGGCGTAAGGCTCTTGGCTCATCACTTGTTCGACCAGTCGGGAGAACGGTTCGATCCCGGTGGTGTCCTCGCACCGGCCGATCACCTGCCCCCGATGCACGTCCCAGGCAGCCAGATAGGCCAGGGCGCCCTTGCGCTGATAGTCGTGCTCGACCCGCATCATCCGCGCCCTGCCCGGTGGCAGCGTCGGGTGGCATCGGCATCGCGCCTGAATAGAGGTCTTTTCGTCAGCACAGATCACAAAGTCGTTGGGACCCAACGGTTGCCCGTTCCAGATCCCGGCGTAAAGGTCCAGTACCCGGGCAGCCTTGACCGCGAAGTCCGGGTCCCGGATGGAGATCCAGGATCCAGGGCGATGTTGCCATGGCTTGAGCGCATCGTCAGCCAGCCACCGCCGCACCGAGGACGCCGACGCGCTCACGTGGCATCGGGCCGCCAACTCACGGGCGATCTCCGGGCAGCTCCACCGGGACAGCGGCACGTCGTTCTCCGCGGGCAGTGCGCACGCCAACGCAACCGCCTCCGCCCGTACCGCCGGGCCGTGCACAGGTGGCCGGCCGCTACGCGGGCGGTCGGTCAACGCCTCCACCCGCTCGCCGGTCGCGGTGGCGAAGCGGCGCCGCCACCGCCGCACAGCGTCCACCCCGATCTGCAACGCCTCGGCGATCCCGGCGTTGGACCCGCCATACGCAGCCTCCAAGACGATCTGGGCGCGCAGTCGGTCGCGATACTCGGTGCGTCCGGAGGCAACCCGGGCGGCCAGCACGCGATCCTCGGCACCGGTCAGGACAATCACGTACGGACTCGACATCGACATGTGGATCTTTGTGTCGCATACGCGACCGGGTCGCTGGCACGACACGCCGACACCCCGCACATCTGGGTGAAGATGGACGCCGTGGTGAAGTACCCAGACTCGACCAAGACGTCTCTGCAGCAGCGGCTCAGTGCCCGAGCACGCCAGCGCTGGCCCGAACTGACCCGCGTCGCGGTGCGCCACCGCGGCACCTTCAGCTACCTCGACGGCGTCCTGCCCGACGGCACCACCCTCAAGCTGTGCCGGCTGCGCTACATCGGCTCCGCCCACCAGTGGCACTTCGCGATCTACCGGGCCGGCCACGAGGACTACGAAGAGTCGATCTTCCCCACAGGACTACCGATCGGCACCTGCGAAGACGCCCTCGACACCGCATGCGGCCTCTACCTGGCCAGGGCTAATCCTCGGTGGTGCCCTCAGAGTGAGCCCTGTCTGTCCGCCGTGCCATGGATCCTGCAGGCCGCTCAACGTGAACTGGCCCCACCGTGACGGCTTGGCCTCCTGAGGGAAGCCGGGTGCTTCCCCGCGATTCGCACGCCTGGCTCTCGACTGGCGCGATAAACCCCCGTCTGGCGGCGAAGAGATCGCAGCTGAACTTGAGGCTTGGCGCCGCGCAGACCGCGCCGCCCATTGCCAGATCGCCGTGACCGAGTCCGAGCCCACGACCCAGCCCACGACCAGTGTCGCGCACGCGGTCAACGCCAAGATCACCACCAGCCGGTGGCGCCTGGACGACCTTTCCGCGAGTTGGTCTCGAAAGTGGTCGCCGGCCGGGTCCCAATGCGACTCCGGCGGCTCAAGAGATGGCGGCCGCATGGATGATCTTGTTCGTGCGATTGGGTCGACCGAGGCGGGGTGCGCGCGCAGCAGGACTCAGTGAGCACGTACCGCGTGATCGTCGCGTGCCCGTACGACGGGCGTTCAACGGTCAGTCCCGGGCAGTCTTCCGCGGGCCGCAGATGTGTGTGGCGGCAGGCAGGTCGCGGAGTCACCGCCATTGACGCGCACAGGGGCATCGTCGCCGACCACGTCTTGCCCGCGTCTCGAGGGGTGAACCAGGCCCGGTCTCAGCGTTGGCGTGCATCGATAGGAACGGTTCAATCGCCCGTGGTGTGCTTGGCCCGGGCGACGATCAGCGGGTCGGCGGCGTACACGATGTCGGGATCCTTGCCCTCGTAGTCGAACTGGTTCAGGAAGGCACGCATCGCGTTGAGCCGAGCGCGCTTCTTGTCGTTGCTCTTGACGGTCAGCCACGGCGCGTGCTTCTTGTCGGTGTGGTCGAACATCGCCTGCTTCGCGGCGGTGTAGTCCTCCCAGCGGTCCAGGCTCTCCAGGTCCATCGGGGACAGCTTCCACCGCCGCACCGGGTCGATCTGCCGGATGGCGAAGCGGGTGCGTTGCTCCTGCTGGGTCACCGAGAACCACAACTTGGTGACCGTCGTCCCGGACTCGACCAACATGCGCTCGAAGGCAGGCGCCTGACGCATGAAGATCTGGTACTGCTCCTCGGTGCAGAAGCCCATCACCCGCTCGACACCCGCCCGGTTGTACCAGGACCGGTCGAACAGCACGATCTCGCCCTCGGTCGGCAGATGCCCGATGTAGCGCTGGAAGTACCATTGGCCGGCCTCGCTGGAGGTCGGCTTGGTCAGCGCGACCACCCGCGCGGCCCGTGGGTTGAGATGCTCCATGAACCGCTTGATCGTGCCGCCCTTGCCCGCGGCGTCCCGGCCCTCGAAGACCAGCACGTGCTTGGCCCCGACGTCCTGGGTCCAGTACTGGAACTGCAGCAGCTGGGTCTGCAGTCGGTACTTCTCCTCCTCGTACTCCTCCCGGTCGAGCAACTCGTCATAGGGGTAGTCCTCACACCAGGTCTCGACCGCCCGACCGTCCGGGGCGATCAGGGTCGGATCCTCGCCTTTGCTGCCCTGCACGGTGTAGCCCTCCGCGCGCAACGTGTCGATGTACTCGCGAAGGCCCATCTTCTGCGTCATGAACCCATTCCAGCGCACCATGACCCGTCAGCGCTGCGGACGGACGAGAGGGTGCACGGCGTGTTCACCCGGTGGAAAGGTGACCGAGCCGTGGTCGGCCAAAGCCGCCTCAGCGGCGCGAGCCGTTCACCGTCGTGCGCTCGGTCAGCTCCCGGGATGTAAGAGTTCGGTGATCCCGTGGCGGGCACGCCCGAGTGCCCGATCCGTTGGTGGCGGGTCGGGTTCGGGGTTGGGATCTTCGGGTGGGTTCAGCCTGACGGGTTGATCGTGGGCGGGTCGTGGTCTCGGCTGCCGATGGGGCCGGGGAGCCAGGGCAGGAACCGGTCCAGGGCTTGGCCTTCGAGGGGTTTCCCGTCGGCCTGGGCGCAGGCGGTCAGGTAGTCGGTCAGGTAGGACAGCGGTTCGAGGCCGTGACGTTCGGCGGTGGCGGTGATGGTCCAGATCCGGGCTGCCAGGTGCGCGGACCACTCGGCGTGGCTGCCGTAGTAGTTCTTGCGCCCGACGACCGGGGAGCGCAGTGCCCTCTCGCTGATGTTGTTGTCCAGCGCTGCGTCGGGGTAGTCGCGGTGGCGGGCCAGGCCGTCCCATTCGCGGTCCAGGGTGGCGAGCACCTTGGCGGCGGCGGGGTGCAGGTTGGGGCCGGTGGCCTGCTGCTGGCGGACGGTGTCGATGACGGCCAGGGCCTGCTCGAACGCGGCGACCGCGGTGGCGTGCTCGCCGCTGCCGGGTTCGGCGGCGGCCATCGCCGTGTGCGCCACGTACAGATCGGCGATCCGGGCGGTCCAGGCGTCCCGCCAGGGGGTCAGGTAGGCGTGGGCGTCCCCGGCGCGGATGAAGTACCTGCGCATGTGCGACCAGCACCACAGGGCGTCGACCCCGTCCAGGCGGGCCAAGGACTGGTAGGCCACATAGAAGTCGGTCGAGAGCACCAGCCTGCGTCCGTCGGGTAGCGTCCCGGCCTCCCGGTCGCTTTCGCTGATCCCGAAGTGGGTGTCCAGCACCGACATCGAGCGGGGGCGTCCATCCGGAACACGACCGTGTCCTCGGCGATGAACACCCACAGCCACCACTTGTGGCCGGTCTTGCCCTCCACCTGTTCGTAGACCCGCCACGTGGTCTCGTCGGCATGCACCTGGGTCGCGGCGGCGTTACGGGCCTGGATCGCGCTCTCCAGCGGGACCAGCAGACCGGCCAGGGCCTTCAACACCCCGGCCAGGGTGCCCTCGGACACGGCCAGGCCCTCGGCGGCCAGCACCTTGACGATCCGGTGCACCGGCAGGCCCAACACGAACTTCAGGTAAAGCAGCCGTGCCAGGAACGCGGCCGTGAACCGCCCTTTGGGGATCACGTTCGCCGCCGGCGGCGCGGTCACCGTCCGCTGGCCCGGGCAGGTGCACGCCCGCCGGTACCGCAGCCGCCGGTGCACGATCCGGGTCAGGTGCACCTGCCAGTCGATCTGCTCGCTGCCTTCGGACCCCAACGCAGTGAACGCCGCTCCGCAGTCCGGGCAGACCCGCTGATCGGGCGGCACATCATGGATCTCCTCCCGGGAGTCCAGATGCGAGTAGTCCCGCCGGCCGTGCCCGGGGCTGCCTGGCCGCTGCCCCCGCTTCGGCCGAACACCATCACCGTCAGCGCCACCCTCGCGACACTCACCCTCACCAGCCCGCCCACCAGGTTCGTCCGACACGCCGGGGCCACCCGCGCCAGGCGATGCCTTCTCCGACGAGCGGCCGAACAACATCCGCGACAACACCGCGACCTGCTCGATCAACTCCTCGACCCGGGCCTCCGCCCGTTCGGCACGCTCACGCCAGGACGCCACCTCGGTGACATCAACAACCAGCGACTCGGGCCCCACCCGAAGATCAAAACACGCGTCCGGGCGACTCACCTCAGCAGCCCCGGCGTCCCGGGCGAGTCGCGAGCCTCGCCCGAGTAGCTACCACGCCATGGCCGAATACCTACCCCGGGATGGCTCCCGGGCAACGAGGCGAGCCGCTCCGCTGCCGTTTCGTGACGCTCACGAGCTGTCGCCTGGCGTCCGATATCGCACGCCAAGATGCGCAGGTTACGAATGAGCCGGCCCGGCGGCCTGCTGCTCGGCCTGTCATGTCTAGGGATTCTCGCCGTTGTTGATGCTTGTGCAGCGCAGGCCCGGCGGGGTCGACGTGGCCCTCCTGAAGCTGATCCCCAGGGGCGACTCGTGACCTCGAAGGCTGGCCTCGTCTCGTCCGCTTGGCCTCTGTGCCCGAGCTCGCGACCGCTCTAAGATCCGCACGTCAGCACCACGCAGCCGTCACCGGAAGGGACCCCCCTATGAGCCATCCCAACGAGGAACTCGTCCGCAAGGGCTACGAAGCGTTCAGCACCGGGGACATGACCGTTATGCGCCAGCTGCTCGACCCCCAGGTGGTCTGGCACGCGGGCGGCCGTAACGCGTTGTCCGGGGACTATCGGGGCGTCGAGGAGGTGCTCGGCTTCTTCGGGCGGACGATGGAACACACCCAGGGCAGCTTCCGGGTGTCCGTCGAGGAGGTTCTGGTCAACGACCAGGGGGCCGCGGTCGTCCAGCGGTCGTCGGCGCAACGGAACGGCAAGTCCTTCGACGATCGGGGCGTCCAACTGTTCCGCATCAGCGCCGGCAAGGCGATCGAGGTCTGGCAGTACTGGGGCGACCCGTACGCGGCCGACGAGGTCCTGGCATAAACACCGGCAAGCGAGAACAGTGCGCCCTCTGCCACCAAGCCAGAGGTCAAGATCGCGCTGGTCGCAGAGGTAATGGAAGCTTGTCTCGTTCTGCGAGGGAAAGGGCAGGTCCGAGGCCTTGCTCTGGACGAGCAACTGGGTGTTCAAGACGGCCATTGTGGTCGGGTCGACGAGGTCGATGTGCCCGTCGATGCCATGGTCGACGCGCCGAGGGTGGAAGAGGTGGCCCATGTCGTTGACCATCTGGCTGATCAGGCTGATGGCTCCCTCCCCGACGAGCGTCTGTCTTGTCACTGTCGTGCGCTCAGGCACCCCTCGCTCCTCTCACCTCACCCACGGTAAGCGACGGGTCCGACAACTCCGGCGAGGCGCGAGAGGTCGCCACTCTCCGGGTTGGGGGCGTCCGAGCCGTACGCACGCTGTTCAACCCCGCGGACCGAGCCCGTCGACACGGAGCACATGCAAGCCGCGTCTCGAACGCGGCTGGAGGTCCAACCTGCTCGCCCGGCGGGACGGCGAACCCGCTCTCGCCGGGAATCGCGTCGTCCGGGGTCGGTTCCTACGACCGGTCGGCCGGCTCCGACGGCTCGGGCACCGTCGTCTTCGCGAAGAGCTACGGCAACTGGGAGCGGCGCGGCGCCCGGCGCGATCATCGGCGGCGTGGTCGGAGCGATCGTCGATGACTGCAAAGGACTAGCGCCCGGACGGGTCAGCCGACCGCGGGCACCGGTTCGACGAGGGCGAGGACGGCGTTCGCCAGGACGTCGATCCCGTTCCCGCACGCGTCTGGCCGGGAGTACTCGCACGGGGTGTGGCTGATCCCGCCGTGCTCGCCGGCGACGAAGACCATCGCGGTCGGGCAGGTCGCGGCGATCTCCTGCGCGTCATGTCCAGCCCCGGACATCGCCCGGACGTAGGGCAGGCCGAGCCGGTCGGCGCTCGCGGCGATGACGTCCTGGACGCCGCTGTGGAACGGGACCATCGTGGTCTTCGCCATCCGCTCCCAGATAGCGGTGACGCCGTGCCGGGCCTGCACGGCGTCGACGAACTCGGCGAGATGCCTCTCGGCGGCGGTCATCAGGTCGTCGTCGGGGTTACGCAGGTCGACGGTCAGCACCGCCCGGGACGGGATGACGTTCGTCTGGGCGGGCTCCAGGGCGAGGTTGCCGACGGTGCCGCGAAGCCGCCCGAAGCTGCCGATGCCGCACATCCGGCGGACCTCCACGACGACCTCGGCGGCGGCCAGCCCGGCGTCCCGGCGGACCTCGATCGGCGTCGTCCCGGCGTGCGCCGCGGCGCCGTCGAGGGTGAGCCGCTGCCACGAGATCGCATGCACCCCGGTGACGATGCCGATGTCGACCCCGGCGGCGGCGAGGATCGGGCCCTGCTCGATGTGGCACTCGAGGTAGGCGTGCGGCACCGGCCGGACCTCCGGGACGTCGCCGTCGAACCCGATCCGGGCCAACTCGTCGGCGACGGTGGCCCCGGCCGCGTCGGTCAGCGCGTGCGCGTAGTCCAGGGTGAGGCGGCCGGCCGTGACCGCGGAGCCGAGCATGTCGATGCCGAACCGGACGCCCTCCTCCTCGGTGAAGAAGCCGACCTCGACCGTGCGCCGGGTGCGGATCCCGGAGGCGTCCAGGGCGCGCACCACCTCGATGCCGCCGAGCACGCCGAGGGTGCCGTCGAAGGCGCCACCGGTGGCGACGGTGTCGATATGGCTGCCCATGAGGACGCTCGGCAATCCCGGGTCCTGCCCCGCCCGCTCGCCGTAGACGTTGCCGATCCGGTCCACCCGGACCCGCAGCCCGGCCTCCTCCATCCAGGCGACGACGAGCCGGCGGGCCCGCGCGTCCTCGTCGGTGAGGGCGAGCCGCCGGACGCCGCGCAGCCCGGTCGAGGCGTCGTCGTACCCACCGATCTCCTTGAGCCGCATGAGGTTCGCCCACAGCCGGTCCCGGTCGATCCGCACGAGGTGGGCGGGCGTGGTCTGCGGCTGCGTCATCGCGGGCTCCGGGAGTCGTCAGGGTCATCGAGCCGGTCGGGGAGGGGGTTGGCGTCGGCGCCCTCCGTGGACACCAGGACGACGGTACTGTCCGGACCGATCCCGAGGTGGGCGCGCCGTCCGTCGCTCCCCTCGCCGGTGAGGGCGAGGCGGGCTGCGGCCAGGGACGCCGCGCCGCACGGTCCGGCGGGGACGCCGAGATCGGCGAGGTGGCGGGCCGCGCGGACGTCGTCCGCGTCGGTGACGGCGGCGACCGCGTCGAGGCCGTGGACGATGTACGGCCATGCGAGCTCGGACGGCGTGCCGCAGTTCAGCCCGGCCATCACGGTGACGCCAGTGTCGACGGTGACCGGCCGGCCGGCGAGCAGGCTCGGCGCCAGGCAGGCGGCGGCCTCTGCTTCAGCGGCGAGGACCGCGGTACCCCGGACGGCGTCCGCGCGGCGGTAGTGCGACAGCGCCGCCTGGAGCAGGGACCCGACGCCGACCGGCACGACGACCAGGTCGGGCCGGGTCACGCCATCCGCCATGAGCTGCTCGTCGGCCTCGGCGAACAGGGTCGCGTAGCCCTCGACGATCCAGCCGGGGATGTCCGTGTAGCCGTCCCACGAGGTGTCCTGGACGAGCAGCGCGCGGTCGGCCTCGGCGGCGCGGGCAGCGGCGGCCACCGCGTCGTCGTACGAGCCGCCGGTCACGGTCACCCCTGCGCCCTCGTCCCGGATCGCCTGTGCCGCCACGGGATGCACGCCGTCCGGCAGGAAGATCCGGACCGCGTGGCCGAGCCGGCAGGCGAACCTCGCGACGGCGCGGCCATGGTTGCCGTCGGTCGCGGCGACGACGGTGAGCGGCTCGCGGTCCGGGCGGTCGCTGTCCCGACCGTCCCGCAGGGCGCGGTGCAGGGCCCAGGCCGCGCCGAGCGCCTTGAACGCGGGCAACCCGAGGCGGGCGGACTCGTCCTTGACCAGGACCCGCGCCACACCCAGCTCGGCGGCCAGGGACGGCAGGTCCACCAACGGGGTCGGCGCGTACTCCGGCAGGCTGCGGTGGAAGGCGGCCGCGTCCGGCGACGGCCCGTCGCAGGTCCAGTCCCGGTCACGGTGATGCGCGTGCCAGGAGGCCGTCGGCGGCGTCACGCAGGGCCTCCCGGGGGCAGGACGGATCGGACCAGTTCGACGTAGAACCGGATGCCGACGTCGAGGACGTTGTCGTTGAAGTCGTAGTCGCGGCTGTGCAGCGGGTCCCCGCCGTGGCCGGGTTCGGTGCCGTTGCCGAGGAAGGTGAAGCAGCCGGGGACGGCGCGGGCGAACGCGCCGAAGTCCTCGCTGCCCATGAACGGAAGACAGTCCGGGGCGACGCGACCGGCGCCGGCGACGGCGGTCGCGGCGCGGACGGCGGCCGCCGCGCAGGCGGGGTCGTTCACGGTGGGCTCGAACTCGTGGGCGTAGCTGACGGTGCAGGTGGCGCCGTGCGCGGCGCTGATCCCCGCGCACAGGGCCCGCATCCGTTCCTCGAGCAGGGCCTGGACGGCGGGGTTGAAGCTGCGGGTGTCGCCACGGATCACGACCTCACCCGGGATGGCGTTACGAGCCCCGTCGGTGACGAGCTCGGTGCAGGACACCACCGCCGGGTGGGCGGGGTTGACGTTGCGGGCGACGATCGTCTGCAACGCCAGCACGATCTCCGCGCCGGCGACGAGCGGGTCGACGACCATCTGCGGCCGGGCGACGTGCCCACCGCGACCGGTGACCCGGATCTCGAAGTTGTCCTCGCTGGCCATGATGCCGCCGGGCCGTGTGTGCAGGTGCCCGGCCGGGACGCCCGGCAGGTTGTGCAGCCCGTACACGGCGTCCATCGTGAACCGGTCGAGCAGCCCGTCGGCGAGCATCGCCTTCGCGCCCCGGCCGTGCTCCTCGGCCGGCTGGGGAGTCCGTGCGCGGGATTTGTGGCGTCCGCCGCCGCCCCAGGGCCTCCGTGGGCAACGCGCAGTCACTTTCACGATGCACTATGAGGTCCCACGGCGACGTCGATCCGTAGGATGTGCACGGCGCCGTCCAGTCCGCCACCGAAGATCGTGTGCGGGCCGGCCAGGGCCATGACGGCGACGGCGTCGTCGGCCTGGAACGTTGCGGCGAGCGTCGCCGTCTCGAGGTCGTGGAGGCGGATTGACCCGTCATGGGTGGTGTAGCTGCCGCCGTGTTCTGGGCCTGTTCCTAGGCCCTGTGGGCAGACTCCACCGGCCGACACCGCCCAACGGTTGTCAGGGGTCGCCAGCAGCGCCGCGACCGGTCCGGTGTGAGCGACGATCATGTCGCGCAGCTCGCCGGTCTCCGCGTTCCACACGCGCACCGTGAAGTCGGGACCGTAGCGTTCGAAGCAGCAGCCGCCTCCCGTCACCACGTGGCGGCCGTCTGGGCTGATCGCCACGGCGGTCACTGTGTGCCCGTGGCCGTTGAGCTCCCGCACCTGCTCGCCGGCGTCGACGTCCCACACCCGTGGGCAGGGGTCGCTGTACATGTAGAGGCCCGGGTTCGGCGCGGACGCGACCAGCCTCCCGTCCCCCGTGACGGCGAGCGCATTGACGCCGCATGGGTGGCCCAGCAGCATGTGGATCAGGTTCCCGGTTTCGACGTCGAACACTCTTAGCGCGTTCGCTGGCACGGCTTCCCCGTAGGCGGGATTCAGGTGCGAGGAGCCCGTTACCACGCGTCGGTCGCCGCAGAGGGCGACGGTTGTGGCGCGGTTCGCCGCGACCGTCCGGACGTGCCCGGTCTCCTGGTCCCAGGCGACGAGAGAGTCGCGTGCCAGCACCACGTAGCGACCGTCGGGGGTCACGGTGAGACCACCTTCGGGCGTGGCGCCGTATTCGGACCCGTAGGTGGGGCCCGCGTCAGCGAGGTCGCGGAGACGGGTGCCGGCGTCGAGATCCCAGACGGTGAGCCGCCCGTCGGCGAACGTCACCGCCTGCCTGCCGCCCGCGAAGCCGGCCAGGAGGGGGCCGCGACGCCGTCCCCATGTGGGCGGCCGCGGTGGATCCCACGGCGACGGTCTTGGGTCGGCGTCGACCCGGTCGTCGTCGATGGTTCGCAGCAGGGCGCCCGTCGCCACGTCCCAGACCTTCAGGACGCCGTCGCCGGAGGCTGACACGGCGACGCGGCCGCCGTCCGCGGCCGCGAGTCCGACTACCGGGGCGTCGTGTCTCGCCGTGTCGGGTGCTGGGTCGTCGAACAGCACGTCCGGCGGGACGCGCAGGCTCGCGCGGACCGGGACGAGGCGGGGGCCGGGCAACCGCCCGGCGAGATCGAGCACGGGAGCCAGCCCCCGGACTCGGGCCGACAGCAACCGCCCGCGTAATTGCCCTGTGAGTTGACGGGGGTCAGCCGCCAAGGCGCGCCGCGACATCCTCACGGTCTCCCGGACGCTCCGGTGTGGTTCGTGGTCGGGAACGTGGGTGAAGTCGCCCAGGAGCGCCTTCACGGCGACCGCAGCGAGCCTGTGCTCCAGCCATTGCGGGTCCAGCAACAGTTCGGCCATCGCGTCAGTCCGGCCCGCCCCGACGAGGTGGTGGACGATCCACCGCCACGCGTAGCCGTCTGCTGTCGGGAGTGTCCGCGGGTCGCCCCACGCGTCGAGGAGCCGCCCGTGCAGCGGGCGCAGGTCACCGACGCGCTGCTGGGCGGAGGCGAGCAGGACGTCGTGCACCTCGATGGTGGCCTGGCCGAGGTCGAGGTGCAGCAGGGACGCGTCCGCGAGCCGCAAGGCCCGCTCCTCCGCCTCGAACCGGTCCGATCCCCACAGCTGGCCCAGCGTGCCGAGCGGGATCGGGGTGTCCTCGGGGAACACTGCAAGCTCGGCCCAGGCGGAGACGTCCTCGGCGGCCATCATCTCCAGACTCACCGCCACCGAGGCCGCCGCGGCCTGGTTGCGCTCGTCCGGGTCCGCTGTGTCGAACGCGGTCATGTTCTGGCGGTCCAGCGCCTCACGGACCGCGGTCAGCGCCGTCTCGGCGGGGGCGCCACGCGCGATCCGGGTGCGCAGTGCGCCGCTGGCGAGGTTCACCAGGAGCGGCCATGCGCCGAGTCGCTCGACGAGCTGTCGGTAGGGCCCGTCGTCGGCCGGCGCGGACGGGAGGTCCTTGGTCACCAGTTCGACGGCTTCGGCGCTGGTCATCGTGTCGATCCGCAGCCTCCCGGCCGGGAGTTCGTTCGCCACGTCGAAGCGACGGGTCGTCACGATCCGCACGCTGTGGGACGCTCGGTGCATGAAAGGGCGCACGTCCGACTGCGTCCACACATCGTCGACGACGAGGAGGCAACGCCGGTCCCGCAACCGATCCCGCACGGCCTCGGCGGCCTGGCCGGCGTCGACGGCGCCGCTCGCAGCGCCGGTCAACGCGCGATGGATACGCTCCAGCTCGGCGAACACGTCCGGCTGCTGACCGAGCGACACCCACAGCACGCCGTCGTGGAAGACGGCCGTGACCTCGTCGTCGTGGCACAACGCCTGGGCCAGGGTGGTCTTGCCGTAGCCGCCCGGGCCGTGCAGGACGAGGTTGGGGACGGGCCCGACGGACCCGTCCGAGCCGCCGACGAGCAGCCGCCTCGCGGTCGAAAGCTCCTGGTATCGGGTCACGTACCGGGCGGGCAGGTCCGCGGCCATGAACGGAACCCGGTCAGCCTCGCACGGCCCACGCAGATCCTCGACGAACGTGTCCCACTCCTCGTCGAGGGTGTACCAGTGCAGGTCGGCCATCCAGCGCGGCGCCAGGGCGGCGTCGAGGACTGAATGCGCGCGTACCGGCAGGACGCACAACCCGAGCCGACGGGCCGTCTGCCACTCCCAGGCCACGACATCGGACGCCAACGCCGCGGGCGTCAGGACGAGCACCAGATACGCGCAGTCGCCCATCGCGTCGACGATCTGCCGCCGCCACGCCAAGCCACCGTATAGGTCGTGCCGGTCCAGCCACGCGTCGATACCAGCCGCGCCCAGCTCGTGCACAAGCCGCCGCGCGACGCCGGCACCATCGGCGCGCGCGTACGACACGAACACCCCCTGACGCACCGCTGGCATGCGACCACAATCCACTCCACCAGGCCGGCCGACAACCGTCAGCCGACACACGGCGCCGGGACTGTCCATCTTGTATTGATCTAGCAAGAGATGGAATGATCACCGTTCTGCCGCGAGCACGGGGGTGCAGCAATGGCTATCGGTCGGGCGGTCGCGGCCACATCGAGCACGTCGAACGGGGATGAAGACGCAGCGCCGGTCGTACCCATCCTGGAGACGGAGGAGTGTTCGGCGTCGCTGCCCGTCTGGGGTGTAACCCGCGAGTTCCGGTTCGGGCAGTTCGTGCGGCTCTTCGACGAACGGGTGATCGGCGGACGCCGGCAGGTCACGCCCCTACTGCTGAGTGCGGACGGCGACATCCTCCAGACCAGCCCCGACAGCGATTCTCCAGTCTCGGCCAACTCCCTGGTGGCTGGTCCGGCCGCCACGTCGGGGTCCCCCGCTCTGGCCATCCAGACTGTCGAGGCCGCCAGTATCGACCGGGCTGTCTCCGGCGAGGCGAAGTCCTCCGTGGACGTGGCCGACGTCGAGGGCCTGCTCTCCTCCGGTGTCCTCGAGGTCGGTGGTACCACCGCCTCGGTCGAGATCGGCCCTCGGGTCGTGCGTGAGCTGCGGGCCGGGCGCTCGGTCGTCACTCTGGCGCGGATCGGCGACGCGGTCCCCGACCTGGTGCGGCTGCGGCCCACGGTTTCCGTCGTGGAGATCCATGGTGCAACCCTCGACGGCCTGGTGGCGGCCCGGGAGATCAAGACGGAGGACAGCGGCGTGCTGCGGCTGGATGAGCCTGCCATCAGCGAACTTGCGCTGCATGGCGAGGTCGTCGGACCAACCTGGCGCGAGGGTAAACCCCACGGGCTCGCCCGGGTACGAGTGACGCAGGGGACGCTGCCCGAGGCCCGGCCGGCGGCCGAGAAGATTGGCATCCGCGACGTGGTGGAGTTTCTGTCCGCCCCGATCGTCCCGACGACGGACGGCGGCTCGGCCGTAGTGAAGCTGGAGGCGGACGACGTCCGGGCTCTGTTGCAGGGCGAGAAGACGGTCACCCTCGTCGCGGGTCGGGAGGTCACCCTGCAGCCGCTGGGGTTCCAGTCCGCCGAGCCGGGCCTGATGGAGATCAGCCGCGCGTATCTGCTCGATGCCAAGTACACGCGGTATGATCTGAGAAGGCTTCGGCGCGAGCTGTACCCCGTCGGGACGTCCGGCTCCGGCGGCGGGGCCGTCCTCACCGAGGACCCGAGCCCCCGTAACCCGCCTCAGCAGCAGCCGGCCTTCACGAAGCAGGGGCTGCCGGTGGCGATCCTGCTGCCCTGGAAGCAGACCTGGGCGCTCAAGGGCTTCAGCCGGGGCAATCTGGTCTCGTCGATGGCACTGGCGCCCGCCGAGGAGCTGACCATCACGGTGTCCAGCTGGGAGCGCCGGGTGAAGTCCCTGGTTCAGTCCGCGGAGACTGAGGTGGAGCAGAACTTCGACTTCACCTCGACGACGCGGGACACCGAGGACGTCTTCCGCGAGGTCACCCAGTCCAATGAGTTCAACGCGCAGGCGCACGGCTCGCTGGACGCTTCGTATTCGAACGGCGTCGCCTCGGTGCACCTGGAGGTCGGGGGGTCGGTGTCGAACACCTCGAGCCTCACCACGACGGCCCGCAACTCGACGCAGCACGTCCGTGAGGCGACCGCTCGTGCCGCCACCAAGGTGCGGTCCCGCCGGATCACGACCATCGCCGAGACGGTGGAGCGGACGACGACCAACCAGGTCGTCCGCACGATCCGCAATCCCAACGAGTGCCACACGCTGACCCTGAACTTCCACGAGGTGCTCGCTCACTACGACATCGATATCCGCTTCGTCCGCGCTGCCGTGCGGATCGTCGTCCTGGTGCCGAACCCGGTGCCGACCACCCCGTTTGGTGAGCTGACCGCACGGGTCAACGAGGCCACCCTCCGGCAGGACCTGCTCGATCCGGCCCTGGCTGACGGGTTCGACGCGTGCCGCTTGCTGGCGGCCTACAGGTACGCCGAGGGGGAGATCCGCCGGCTCGCGACGGACGCGAAGCAGGAGCGCGAGCTCGACCGTGAACGCGAGCTGAAGAAGAAGCAGGACGGCAGCCCGGATCCCAAGCCCGACAACCCGCAGCTGAAACCGCTGCTGGCCCTGCTCACCGACCTGAAACGCCGCTGGCAGCCGTACCCGACGGCGGACGTGGACAGCGCGCTGACGACGATCTCCACCTGGAACACGCCGAACGCCGACCAGGTCAAGGCGGCCCAACGGTGGTTGTGGGTCAGGCTCGTGGCGGCCAAGTTCGGTACCGGCATCGGCGCCGCCCTGGCGGATCTGGCCGCGACGCCAGCGCCCGGCCCCGATGATGCCCGGCGCGTCGTCGCGGCGACTCCAGCGCAGGGCGGCGCTCCGCCGCTCGACGGCTTGGGCACGCTGTCTGAGGCCGAGAAGGACAACGCCGGGCTGTTCGCACGGGTGGCGGCCAAGGGCGGCCCCTGGTGGTGGTGGTACCCGCGGGTTAAGGACAACGGGCTCTACAGCGTCGATGACGGCGGGATTCCGGGTCTGCTGACGCAGCTCCGCACGACGTTCCAGGCGTGGGAGGCGAAGGAGTCGGAGGGGGCGGGACTGCAGGCGGCCGCCGCCGCGGCGGCCGCGGCCCAGAATGAGCAGACCGCGACGACCATCGCCGACAAGTTGGAACTGAAGTTCGGCTCGGAGAACATCGGCGCGGCCATGGAGCGCAGCCAGGCACTCCTGGTCCACCTCAACGCGCATCTCGACTATTACCGGTACGTGCTGTTCCAGGCCATGCCCCCGAGCGAGCAGCTCCAGCGGCTGATGGACATCGCGCCGCAGCTGAAGGTGGGGACCTTCGAGCCGCACGTCGTGGCCTCAGACGGGCCGAACCTCGCCGTCCCGCTGACGCCGCTCGCCGAGACCGCGCTGGCGAAGCTGGTGCAGAACCTCTCCGAGGTCCTGGAGAAGGCTGCCGTCGAGGCCGGCGCGGCGGGCGACCGGATCGCGACGGACCACGCCATCCTCACCACGCCCGGGCTGAGCGTCGAGTCCTGGCTGGGCGACTGCAGCGGGTGCGAGGACCACATCGAGAAGACCCGCGCGGCGGAGTTGCGACTGGCCGTGGCGGCGGCGCGGCAGGCCGAGCTGCACGCCGACCGGCTGGCCGCCCGGCTGGCCGCCGACCCGCCGGACCTGAGCGACCCGTCGCCGGAGCGGACCCCGAGCGTCAACGTGCACGTGGACGACGACTGACCGGGGCCTGCCGGTGCTCAGACTTGGGGAGGACGGCGGGGCGGACGTGGTCCTTGCCGTCGACGACGCCGCGGTCATCGACGCGTTCCTTCGGTCGGCGCACCTGCTCGACGGCTGGGGCAAGGTGGACTTCTACCGTCGGCGGCTGCTCGCGCGGGTCCAGGAGGCCGAGACCAACGTGGCCGCCCAGCAGGACTTGGCCGACCCGCGGGTGCCGACAGACCTGCGGAGGCTCCAGGCCGCCGCCGCGCGCCGCGGTCAGGTGACGAGCCTGGCATACCTCGCCGAGGCGCGACCGGCGTTGGCTGCCTGGCAGGCCGCAAGTGCCCGGTTCGCCCCCGAGGTCCATGCGGGGCTCGTTCAGGCCGAGACGGCCGCGCAGGCGTTGTGTGCGGAGCGGATCACCGCGGCCAAGGTGGAGGTCAAGAACGAGGCGGCCCGCTACCTGACCGGCTTCGAGGACTCCATCTTCACGAAGGATCAGCTCCGCTTCCCGGACACCACGAGGCTGCGCACCGGCAAGGAGGTGGACTCCCTGCGGTCCGGCCGGGCGAAACTGGCCATGGCCGAAGACGAGGAGGCGATCGACCGGCTGGCGGACTCGGTGATCGTCGCGATGGCCGCCGCCGCCACCCCGCTGGCGGGCGTCGCGGTGAGCCGTGCGGACATCAGGAACACGGCCGCCCGCGCCGTGGTCCGGGCGGCCCAACTGGATCGGCTCGGCGCGCTCCACCCCGTGCTGTTGCGGATGGGATCCGTGATCAACACCCGCGAGCCGCTGCCACCGGAGCAGGAGTTCCAGCAAAGCCTGGTCAACGCGCTGACAAGCACCTGGAATGCGGCGACCACGGTGGGCCACCGCGCTGCCGTGACGATGGTCCAGTCCGACGACGTTCGGTTCACCGAGGGTCCGTCGGCGGCCCTCGGACAGCGCCTGTCCGCGGCCGGGATAAAAGGGGGCGGCGGGTTCTTCGGCCGGATCCTCGGACGGCCGCTCGGCCCCTGGGAGTACCAGGCGATGGTCGCCGAGGCGGTGACCGACCTGGTCGGGCCGGGGCCGAGCGCCACCCGGCAGGCGGTCACGGACGTCTACACCGCGGCCGACCCCTCCCTGGGCGGAAGCTTCGCCGAGACCACGGCCACCGTGAGCGCGCTGGCGACCGCCCACGTCATCGCGCCACCGCTCGCGGTGTGCGTCGACGTCATCCTCGCTCTGAAAGGCATCGCCGAACACGTGTCCAGCTTCGCGCGCGACCAGGACGCTTACAACTGTGCCCTGGACCCGGCGGACGCCCTCGGCTCCTCCCCCAGCGTCGTCCGGCTGGCCCTGGAGTGTGCCGGCGAGGTCGCCGGGGCGTTGCCCGCGAGCAAGCTGACTACCCTGGTCAGCGTGGTCGCGCCGTTGAGCGCGTCCCTGGTGGAGTAGCCGCCATGGGACCGCCAACCCGGTCGACCGTGCTGGTGACCAAGCCCGCGAAGGCCGTGGAAGAGACGGCCGGCAAGGCGCTGAAGAAGGTCGCCGGAGAAGGCGAGCAGAGCCTGTTCGCCCGCGTAGTCCGCGTGCTGATCGGCCGGGGCGGAGCGGGCGTCGGGCTCCGGGTCGGCTTCGCGCCGCTGGACGCGCTCGCCGACGTGTCGCCGGAGGTGGCGGCCGCCTTCGCCCGGCTCCAACTGGCGAAGCACGTCGAACACGTCTGGCCGGGCGGCCTCAACGCGCTGCTGCGCAGCAGGGTCGCCCGCACGCGGCTGGAGAAGGCGCTGACCGACCTGACCGACGCCGAGCTCACAGAGGCCTTGCGGCGCCTGCGCGACGTCGCGGGCGAGACCGTCGCGACGAAGTCTCGCAAGGCCCTGCTCGACGAGGCGCGGAAGGAACTCGTGGACCGGTTCGGCGTCGGCGCGGCCAGGACGGCCGCGAGTGCCGTGGCCCCCAAGCTCGCCAAAGCCGTGGCCAAGAAGGCCGCGAAAGCGGCGGGAAAGGGTGCAGCGGAGGCGGGCTCCACGGCCTTCGACCTGGTCGAGAAAGCGTCCAAGGTGCCCGAGATCGGCATTGCGCAGCGGGACTTCGAGCGCGCGCTAGGCCACGGGGAGATCGACGACATCCGCTCCGCCGCCAACTCCCTGGCGGACGTGATCGCGTTGAAGGCGCGGGCGGCGGGCCTGAACAGTGGTCAGGTCCGACGGATGCGGGGCGCGATCGCGACCGTCGTCCGCAGCTTCGAGCGCCAGGCGGTTGACAGCGCGTCGAAGAACGCCCGGCGCGCGGTCGTCGCCGCCATGGACGCCCTCGCCGACACGGACCCCGCGGTGCCCTTCCTGCGGCGGGTCCTCCCCTGGATGACCGAGGAGACGTGGCCGGACGTCACGACCGCCCTGTCCCGGATCCCGCCCGTTCCCCCTGCCGTCCGCAAGGCCGGTGGGGCGGCCCTGAAGGACGCCCTGCGCTGGCGGATCGGGGCAGTGAAGGGCGTTCTCGGCGACGTGATCGCCCGCGCGGGGAAGTTCCGGCGAATCCGGGCAACCGAGCTTGCGCGGGCCCGACGCTTCCTGGAAAGCCCTGCTGGTGAGGGCTACTCGCTCCTCGTGTCGCGGACGCCGATCCGAGCCACGGTCAAGGGCACCACCAAGTTCGCGCTGTCATACGACGACGCGGTCTTGCTCGTCAACCAGAAGGCCAAGAAGGTCATCGTCGTGATGGCCGCCCAGTTCAAGGCGGGCGACGCCGGAGCGCTCAAGGCGCTGGCACAGACCGAGCGAGACGCGCTGCGGGAGGCCGGCGGGCGCCTCCTGCTCGACGGCGAACAATACGCGGTCGAGCTGGGCGTGCTCCCCACCCGGCGGGTGTTCGTCGGGACCAAGCTGGGCGTCGACCCGGACGCCACGCGGACGTTCGCGCAGCAGCTCGGGCGCCGGGAGCTGGACTTCATCGACCTCCCGACGGATCCGGACGACCTCGACATGGTCGCCGCGTTCATGCTGCAGGCGATCGACGCCATCCCCAAGCCCTGACAGGCGTCAGACGTCGGCCCAGGGCAGGACGTTCGACGGGTCCACGCCGCCGTCCCCGAACGCGAGGTCGCCGATCCGAGCCACCGGCGCGACGCCCGTGGAGTTGGCGCGACCCCCTTCGTGTCCCCAATCGCCGACGATGTGCAAGGCGGACGGGAAACTCCCGGTCGCCGGACGTGGGTTAGCTCGAAGACGGCACGCCGAAGCTAGGCGTGGACACACGTTGCTTCGTATTGACGGTTTGGGAGGTAACGTCGCCACTCGACGTGGTCGAGGCCGCCACTGGTGATCTCGCACGCGTCCCGGAGGCCGTGTGCGCGCAGATCATGCACCGGTTGCAGGTCCCAGAGCGCAACCTGGCCGTCGCCGCCGGCCAGGGCCAAGGTCGTACCGTCGGAGGCGAAAGTGAGGTCGTTGATTCTGCCCCCCGGACCGTTTATTGCCTGCGCCAGCGGGCGAGCCCTGCTGCGGTCGTCGAGGGTCCAGAGAGTCGCGATGCCTAGCGCTCCCCCGATGGCCAGAAGGCGGCCCTCCGGGTCCAGAGCGACGTCGAAGTACCCAAATGAGGTTGGGTCGAGTGGCGGACCTTGCTGGAGGGGGTGCTCAAGATCATGGAGATCCCAGACGATGGCCGTGGGGTGGTTCTGGACGCTCAGGAGGTGGTCGCCCGTCACGAGCCGGTCACCGTGCGCGGACAGCGCAGCGTAGTAAACACTGCTGCTATGACCTACGAGGGCCGTGCCAATCTGGTGAAGGGCGTGCGGGTCCGTCACGTCCCACAGCCGGACGCCGGACGAGGTCCCCGGGTCTGTGACGCCGGGTTGGGCCCCGAGAAGGACGGCGATCGTTCGGCCGCCCTTGGTGGTGTGGATGTCGACGATCTGCTCGCCGGGCAGGGCCGCAACGCGACGCGGTGCCGCGGGGTCCCGGACATCGAGCAGGATGGGCGGAGTCGCGTCGACAATGAGGAGTGCGCCGTCCGCGGAGAACGCGAGCGCAAAAGCCCCAGTGGACCCGAGGCCTGTCAGCGGCTCAGCTATCCGGCGGGGGTGAGCTGGGTCAGAGACGTCCCACAGTGCGACGCTTCCTTCACCTGAATCCCAGCCATCAGTTCCGGCGCTGCCCACGGCGAGCACCCGACCGTTCGGCGTAAAGGCCAGCGCACGGACGCCTTGGGATCGACCGGACAATGCTGGCCCGAGTCGCGCGGGGTGGGATCTGTCGCGCACGTCCCATAGCACGACCGTTCCGTCGGCGCCGCCGGTTGCCAGCATGGCACCGTTTGGGGTGAATCGGACCGTGAGGACGGGGCCGCGGTGGCCAATCAACGGCGTCCCGAAGGCCGTCGGCTGACCGGGGCCGCGTCTGACCCAGAGATCGATCGACGTGCCCTGCGCGTCGGCCCGGGCCATGATGTGGCCGTCGGGAGAGAAGGCGATAACGCTTCCCGACATGCCGACCAGAATGTTGAACGGATCGAGCACTTTATGGATGTGTGTCAGGTCCTCGACATTCCACCACGTGGTCTCTCCTGGAACGGAATTGAATGTGAATAGGCGTGGGTTGCCCGTGGGCGAAAAGGCCACGTCGTGTGTGGCGGTGCCGTCGAGCGGGCCTGCGACGAGATGGGGGTTGTGGACGTCTCTGACATCCCAGACAAGTGCGCCGCTGTCATGCTCGCCGATGGCAAGTATCCGACTGTCGGCGGAGAAGGCTGCCGAGGTGGCGGCCATTCGTACCTTGCGCACAGGCTGTGCGAGCTTGAGCGGTCGGGTCGGGTGAGAGATGTCCCACAGCACCAGGGGCCTGCTCGACCCGCTAACCACGGCCAAGATTCGCGTGTCGCGGGAGAAAGCCAGGGCCTGCACGGCGCCGATCTGCCCGACTAGTGGGTCGTCCACCAAGATCAAACGGGTTTCCGCGACACGCCGTGGCGGGTGCGTGCATATCGTGACACCCAGGTCCAAACTTGATCTTGCCGGGGGCCGAGGCTTCGAGGTTGAGTCGAGGCGAGTGTGATGGCTGGGCCAGTCCTGACTCGCGAGTTGAGCAAGCAGGAAGACCAGGACCTGCTGCGGATCGTTCGGGGTGAGGGCTGCCAGAACACCATCCGGGTACGGCGGGCGGTGATGGTGCGGGCCTCCGCGGACGGTGCCAGGGCACCAGCGATCGCCCGGGTGCTGGCCGCGGACCCGGACACCGTCCGGGACGTGATCCATGCGTTCAACGACAACGGGTTCGACGCGTTGGACCCGCACTGGGGTCCGGGCCGGCCGCGGCGGATCACCGCGGACGACGAGGACTCCCTGGTGCAGGTGGCCACCACCCGGCCGGGCACGGTGGGTCGCCCGTTCACCCATTGGAGCCTGCGGAAGCTGTCCGAGTACCTGGGGGACAACCCGATCCGCGTGGTTCGGGTTCAGCGGGAACGGTTGCGGCAGCTGCTGCACGCGCACGGGATCTCCTTTCCAGCGGACTCGGACCTGGAAAGAGTCGACCGACCCGGACGCCGAGGCCAAGCTGGACCGGATCGAAGAGGTCCTCGACAAGTGGCTTGACCGCTGCTTCGCGTTCGACCAGTTCGGGCCGTTGTCGATCCGCCCGTGTCACGGCACCTGCTGGGCTCGCCGTGGTCATCCCGACCGGCTGCCCGCCACGTATCACCGCACCCACGGGATCCGGTACTTCCACGGCTGCTATGACGTCTCCCAGGACCGGTTGTGGGGCGTCACCCGCCTGCACAAGGGCGGCAAGAACACCCTGGCCGCGTTGAAATCGATCAGGGCCGCCCGCCCCGACACCGAACCCATCCACGTGATCATGGACAATCTCTCGGCGAACAAGACCCCCGCGATCCGGACCTGGGCCGCAGCCGCGAACGTCGAGCTGTGCTTCACACCGACCAACTCCTCGTGGGCCGACCCGGTGGAGGCGCAGTTCGGGCCGTTGCGCTCGTTCGTGATCGGCAACTCCAACCAACCCAACCACCTGGTCCTGGCCCGCGCGATGCAGGCCTACCTACGCTGGCGCAACACCCACAACCGCGACCCCGACGTCCTGGCCGCCCAACGCCGTGAACGCGCCCGAGTCCGCAGCGAACGCCACCAACGCTGGGGAAGGCCCCGACCGCGAGCCCCCGCAACACCCGGCAGCCGATCACGGACGCCGCACTAGACGAGTGATTCCGATCGTCAGTGGTCGTAGGCGATCAGTGAGCGGCTGATGGGCTGGCCGGTGTGGAAGTTGTGCCAGATCCCCGCGGACATGGCCAGCAGTCGTTGGGCGACGCGGACGGCGACGCCTTCGACGGTGCGGCCGCCGTGGTGTTCCAGGTCGAGCTGGCCTTTGAGGGTGTCGTTGACGGACTCGATCAGCTGGCGGATCTTCTTCAGGACCGCTGCGCCCCAACGCTTCTTCTCGCTCTTGCGGGCCGGGCGCAGCAGGCTGATGCCCTGCTGTGCGAGCCGATCCTCCAGGTCCGTGCCGGAGAAGCCCTTGTCCGTGATCAGGATGATGCCCTTGCGGGAGGCGACCAGAGCGGCGTCGCGGTCCAGCATCGCCTCCAGCACCTCGCGTTCGCCGATCTT
The DNA here is from genome assembly GCA_963750565.1 of uncultured Actinomycetota bacterium. Taxonomy (GTDB): domain Bacteria; phylum Actinomycetota; class Actinomycetes; order Actinomycetales; family Kineosporiaceae; genus R-H-3. The sequence goes on from CAVVRA010000012.1 coordinate 37,122, forward strand.
CGGGTTGGCCAGGGCCCACAGGATCGGCATCCCGGCCGGGGTGCAGATCAGGTACAGGCGTCGGCTGGCCGGACGATCGCTCGCCGTTTCCTGGGCTGCGTCCGTTCGAACTCGATCTTCGCGGAGCGTTCTACGGCAGGGACGACGACATCGCGGAGTTGGCCGCCCTTCTTCGCTCGCCGGCCGATCGCTCGGCTGTGCTCGTTGTTGGGCCGTCGGGGTGCGGCAAGTCATCACTGATCCGGGCGGGGTTGGCCCCGGCAATGGCCGAAGAGCACGGCTGGTCGGTGCTATCGCCGATTGTGCCGGGCGGCCATCCAACTGCGGCATTAGCCCGCGAGCTGGCCGCGGCGGCGCGCGAGGTCGGCCTCATGTGGACTCCAGTGCAAGTGCGCGAACGCCTTGACAGGGAACGCCTCGTTGACGTCGCCGACGAGCTTCTTCTGGCCGCACCCGGGCGGCGCCGAACAACACTCCTTGTGGTCCTCGACCAGATGGAGGAACTGCTCACCCAGACTACTGCCGAGCGACGATCGGACTTCGTGGGGCTGCTCAGTGACGCGCCAGTCCAGGTTGTGGGTACGATGCGGCCGGAATTCCTTTCCGGTCTCCTCGCCGATTCCGCCCTGGCGGGGCTGGCCACTCATACGTATGCGTTTGCGACCGCTGGGCCGCGAGAACCTCCGCAGTGTGATTGAACGTCCCGCGGACCTGGCGGGACTTCGCATCTCCGCAGACCTCGTAGCGCGACTTGTGGATGACACCGGGAGCAGGGCCGCCTTGCCGTTGCTGGCGTTCACTCTCGCCCAACTGGCGGAGAATTCCGGACGTGGCGATGAGTTGTCGTCTGCTCGCTATGAGCAGCTCGGGGGGGTGCAGGGAGCGCTTACCTTGCAGGCCGACGCAGCACTGGCCGAGGCGATGACGGCGAGCGGCCGGAGCCAGGATGATGTAATCGGTTCGCTGCTGCGACTGGTGACCGTCGACGATCAAGGTCGGCCGACGCGTTGGCGCGTTGCCCGCGGCGACGTGTCGGGTCTGGCCTTGACCGAACTCGACGCCTTTGTTGCCCGTCGCCTGCTCATCACCGACTCTGACGGCGATCTGCCGGTCATCGAGGTTGCGCACGAAGAGTTTCTGACCGCCTGGCCACCACTCGCCGCAGCGATCAGCGACCGGGCAACGGGCCTGCGTGCCCGCCGCGACGTCGAGCTTGCTGCTGCAGACTGGGTGGCAAGTGGCCGTGGAACACAGAAGCTGTGGGAGGGCGGCCAACTCGCCGCGGCGGTTGCCGCGACGGGCGTCGACAGGCCGAAGCCATGGGTGGAACTCGGGGCTTCCGCTGTCGATTTCCTCCGCGCGAGCCGCCGCCGCGACAGGCGACGTCGCCGCCGACTGATCAGCGTTCTGTCGGTACTGTTGGTCATGGCGCTGGTTGGCGGGGGTATCGCGTTCGTGCAGGGCGCGAACGCTCGCAGGCAGCTGGACGTTGCCACGGCCAGGCAGTTGCTGACCCAGGCTGACGCCGTGCGCTACAGCGACCCGCGCACCGCGCTGCGTCTTGGCATTGCCGCCCGGCGAATCGACAATAGTGACGAGACTCGGACCTGGCTCGACAGTGTCGTGAGCCAGACGCCCTTTGGAGGACGGCTCGCCGGCACCGGCGACGGCTTCGACGGAGTCAATTCGCTGGCATTCTCACCCGACGGGCGCATGCTCGCGGTATGCAACTGCCGTTCGCAACTCGGCCTGATCCTCTGGGACCTCACCACGCCCGGCGGCCCCCGGCGGATCGGCAAGCCAATTTCCTACGAGGACTACATCACGAAACTCGCGTTCTCCTCCGACAGCCACCACCTGTTGGGAGCAGGCCCCGACGGGAGCATCGCCGGATGGGATGTCACAAACCCTGCCCGGCCGCGAGAACTTGGCAACCACCTCATTGGCACTCCAGCTCTGGATCGTGTCGTGGCGTTCTCCCCGGCCGGCACGCTGCTCGCTACCTCTGATAGGGGGTCGACCGTACAACTGTGGGACAGCTCTGCCCCGGACAGACCCCGCGCCGTCGGCGCACCCCTAGACGAGTGATTCCAGTCTTCGGCGGCGTGGCGGCTTGATCGACATGGGTGGAGGGCGTCCATTGGTCGGTTTGTGAAGACTGACCTGGACACCCTCCTGACCGCACTCTACGTGAAGATCGACGACGAGTTGAAGGGCCAGCCCCGGCAGGGCTGTCCACCCCGGTTCACCGACGCCGAACTGGTCACCGTCGCCGTCGCCCAGGTCCTGCTGGGCCACGACTCCGAGCGGCACTGGATCCGCGCGGCCCGTAAGCAGATCGGGCACCTGTTCCCCTACCTGCCCAACCAGCCGGGATACAACAAGCGGCTGCGGGCCGCGCTGCCGCTGATCCAGCGGATGATCCGGCTGCTGGCCTTCGACACCGACTTCTGGTTCGACGACCACTGGCTGCTGGACTCCACCCCGGTGCCGTGCGGGGCCTCACGGCCCACCGTGCAACGCAGCGACCTGGCCGGATGGGCCGCCTACGGGTACTGCGCCAGTCACTCCCGCTACTTCTGGGGCCTGCGCGCGACCACCCGCTCTGTCAATGCGATCGAGTGCTTCCGCGAGCTGGGCCCGCGCCGCCATCTCAGCAAGGTCGGACCACTGCAAGGAACTCAGAAGCGGATGAACGACCCCCGGCTCGGCTCGAACTGGCAGCAAAGACTGCCCCGCGAGCGCGCAATCCTCACTTCCGCAGAACACCAGGTGGACGCCGCGTAGGCCGTGGTCACGACACAAACGACGGCGTCCGCCCAACGCAATCGCTCGTGCAATCTGCGTTCCCACACGTCACCAACAACGATACCGTCTCGCAGATCCCGGTCGAGGAACACATCGTGGCCTGCATCCACCAACCAATCACGCAGTCCCGCGGCCATCACATTGTCCGTACTCGAATGACTGACAAACACTCTGGCCATGCAGTTGCCCCTTCGCCGGCACAGCACTTCATTGTGACTGCAATTGCCCCCTTAGGTCCAGGGCCAACGTCAAGCTCCGCAGGGAGGAGGTCACACCGCACCACACGCGGTTCAACAAGCGGCCGCTCGTCCACCTCGTCCACCTCGTCCACGCAGCGGCGCAGCGCGTTCAACGCCATGTCGCCGACGCCCCCGCGGGCCCCGCAGGGTCTCGACCTCGTCGAGCAACAGAAGCGGGCGGGCTTCTCATGTCGCGGAGCACGGTGAGAACGTCTCTGGACCCCGTCGTGCCGCAGGGCCTGCCGCTGCGGACGCTCGCCGACCGCGGCCTCAACGAGCAGGTCGACCGTCTGCCTTCAAGGACACCGGCCCGACCCGGGCCGCGACGTACTCCCGGGAGCGGCTCTCGACGACGACGTGGCCGGCCGGACCGGCTCCGATGATCCCGCCCTGGGTGCAGACGACGTCGCTCATGGGCCAAGACAAGCTTGCCACTCGCCACCCAGCCAGCGGGCCCTTCCCCCAGCGGTGGAGTTACCGGTCAGTTGAAGCCCAGTCTCAGTGCACCGTGTCCCGGTATGCCGTGACCGCTTGCCGCAGCCCGCTCGCCGGGTCGCCCTCGTGGTAGGGCCGCTCGTCCGGCTCGATCCGGTCCAGGAAGAGCTGCCACTGCAGCGCCGTGCGCAGCCACGCGCGCGGCCGCACGGCGTGGACCGCCCGGGCGAGCTCGACGTCCGGGCCCCAGACCCGTCGCGCCGCGGCGACGACCTGCGCCCGCCCGGCGACGTCCAGGCCGTCCGTCGCCGTCGCGAGGTCGACCGCCGGCTGGCCGACGTAGGCATCACCCCAGTCGAGCACCCGGTACGCCCCCGGGACCCCGCGCACGTTGCCGGCATGGAAGTCCCCGTGCACCAGCGTGTCGGACAGGCCCTCCGCGCGCGCCCGATCGAGCCCTGCGGGGACGGCGTCCACGAGGCGGTGGGCGACGTCCACCACGTACGGGTCGACCTCGCTCTCAAGGAGGCCGAGCAGCCGGGTCGCGTCCACGACCAGCGCTCCGGCGTCCCGACGGTCCGGGACCCCGGCCGCGACCAGCGCGTCCGAATGTCCCAGCGTGCGGAGCTGCAGGGCGGCGAGCGCCTCGGCGAAACCCGCGACGCGGTCGGCGTCCGCGCCGTACTGGTCCTCCCCCCGAACGTCGGCGAGCAGGACACGGCCCGTCCCGTCCCGGCCGGACCCGCGGGCGACCAGCACCGGCACCAGCCCGGTCGACTGCAGGTCCGCGAGCACGACCCCCTCGTGCGCGAGGAACGGCGCCACCACCTTGAGCCACACGTCCGCCGCCGCCGGTGGGCAGCCGCCAGATACTCGACAGGTTCCACGTGCGCACCTGGACCGGCGTCCCGGTGACCGGCCGCCCGTTCGCGGCGAGCGTCTCGACGGCCCACGCGACGTCCGCGCGCGGGCCGCCCGGTCGCGCCCAGGGCATCCGCAGCGGATGGTCCGCCAACGGATCTGGCCCGGTCCACGGCACGTCAACCGCACGACCGACCATCCGGACCACCGAACGCGCGGCCGCTGCGTCGCCGTCCGCGTCACCGTCCGGGTCGACGCCACCGACCTCGGCCAGATACGTCACCTCCCCGCCACGGGCCGACGTCTCCTCGGCCGCGTGCAGCAACCGAAGGACGGTCATATCAATCCCGTGCCGCGCGCGAACGGCCTCCACGACCTCGCCCGCCTCCTACCAGAACGGCGTCGGGACATCCACCGCAGGCAGCACCCCGAGCACCCCGTCCGTGTCGGTGCACAGCACCAGCGAGACCCGGCGCGACCGCGATCGCATCCCCCCAGCCTCCCAGCCAAGACCCGCCCCGGACAACCAGGCGGAGCCCTGGCTCCCAGCGCATGATGGTGCGCAGCGCCTCCTGCGCCCGACGCGGCCTGAGCTCGGGCATCGCCCCAAGAGCGGTGGTCTGTCTGTGAATGCCTCTGCTCCCCACCACGCTGCTGGACGCGGTTGCCGAGCAGTGGCACGCGCGGGGCCAAGGCGGTGACTCCGCAGTCATGCAGACCGGCCATGCCCTGGCGACGTCGGCCAACTCTCACACGTTCGACAAGCCTCTGGGCCGCAGACCCAGACAGGGTGGTCCCAGGCGTCTCGTCCCGTCTCACCCACGGCGACGAACGGGACGCCGAAGACGTCGTGGAACGGCTGAGACGCCAGCAGCACGGGCCGGTGAGCGCAGAATACGCTCACAAATCCGTGAACCCAGAGGTGCAAGCGGCCCCTCCCGGAGATCGGAAGGGGCGCTGACCTGCGCTTTCTCTCGTAGCGGGGGCAGGATTTGAACCTGCGACCTCTGGGTTATGAGGCAAGACAGCCCCGTCTCAGCCCTCGCGTGGCGTCCCATTCGTGACGATTCTTGGCGACCCAAGCGTCTCACGACCGCTCCAGCGTCTCAGCGCTCACCCTCGTTGTCGCAAGGTCTCGCTCGCAGATCCGCTCGCACGCCTACCTCACGTCGACACCGAAATCGCGGGCGAGCCCGGCGAGCCCGTCTGCATAGGCTTGGCCGATGGCAGGGCGTGCAAGAACAACGGTGTAACCCCCCTCGAGCGCGAGGATGCACCGTGAGTGACGCGATGATGGAGGCCGCGGATCTGACGTTGGCGTCGGAGGGGTCGGCGCGCATGTCAGTATCGGTGGTCGCCGCCGCAAGGTCCGGGCCCCTCCACCAACGTCGCCCAGTCGTACGCACGCTTCGCCCGCGACTACCGCGAGGGAACGCATTTCTGCCCCACGTTCGACGACGACGTCACCCGCCATCGCATGCTCGACGCGATCGAGAGGGCCGCGGCAACTAGTCAGCGTCAAACGCTCGGCTGATCCGGCGAGGTAGAGGATGGAGGTGCCGGTTGCCGGAGGCAGGCTGAGCGGGACCCGACCCACGCGACGCCGTCGCCGGCGTGGTCGAGGCCGAGCTCGACGCCGTCGGCGCGAAAGACCTTGCCGAGAGCTACCTGATTGGGCACCCCCGCGCTGGCTACTGCTCGCCGCACGGTCGTTCGTCTTCCAGCAGATCGTCGCGGGCATCGATGAGCCTGATCTCAAACCGGCGCGTCACGTGGCGGATGGCCACGAGCCGGCCCCGCGGCCAGGAAACTCCCGGCTCGGCAATCGCCTCGCCGCACCGGGCGCAAGCCTGCCCCCGGTGGGGGTCCACCACGTCGGCGATATGGACGGTCCATAGCGGGTACTTGGCCTCATCCACCAGAACAACCTACGCCCACCGACGCCCCGCCTCCGGGACGGTCCACGGCCCGCGAAGGCGTCGGTGTGGCTGCTGTTCGTTTCACAGATTCGGTGGTTGACGTGTCGGTTCGGCTCCTCGGTAGTCTGCAACCAAGGCCGAGGCAGCCGTGCCGGGCGCCCGGGCAATCGTGGTTTCGGACGGGGCGAGGTCGTCCAGATGAGTATGTTCGACTGTTTCCTCGAGATCGACGGGATCACGGGTGAGTCTCGCGACTCCAGGCATCGTGACGAGATCGACGTTCTTCGTTTCGGTTGGGGGGAGTCCCAGCATGCGCCCGTGCAGAGCGGGCTGGGTGCCGGGGTCGGCCAGGTACGCGTGGAGGACCTCGAGGTGACGGCCGGCACCAGCAAGGCGTCTCCCAAGCTGATGGTGGCCTGCGCCAGCCGCCGGCACATCGCCACGGCTCGCTTGACCTGCCGCCTACCCGGCGTCGTGGACGCGCAGTTCCTGGTCATCACGCTGACGAATGTGCTGGTGTCCCGCTATCACGTCGCCGGGGCTGCCGGTGTCGGTGGGGTGCTGCCCACGGACGAGATTGCGCTCAACTTCCGTGACATCAAGATCGAGTACCGCGCTCGCCGACCTGACGGCACGTTGGAAAGCGCTGTGACGGGCGAGTGGAATGTCCAGGAGAACCGCGGAACGTAGCCCTGGGGTTGACCTGGGGTTGACCCGCTTCGACGGACAGGGTGGTAGTGGTCGTCAGGCTACGCGGCTGGCTGCCGCGGAGCCGGTTGCTTCAAATGCGGCTGGGCTGAGGTAGCCGAGAGTGGAGTGGCGTCGGCGCGTGTTGTACCAGCCTTCGATGTAGGCGAAGATCGCGGTCTTGGCGGCGGCGTGGGTGGGCCAGACGCCGTCTGCGAGGAGTTCGGTCTTGATGGTGGCGAAGAGCGACTCTCCGACCGCGGTGTTCGTGCCGCCGATGCAGCCGTTGGGTGGACGTTGAGTGTTTGCGCTGGTCCGCCATGATCTTGCCGGTGAGAGGGGCGCTTGGCCTGGACCAGATGATCGGCGCCCACTCACTCCCGTCGGCCGCATCGCTGGTTGGCCACGGGCTGACCCCCCTCGTGGAGCAGCCCGACAAAGGGTGTCGCCAGAGCCTGACTCCGCTGGCGGCACCTACGGGTCCTGCCCCGGTCGCGCGCGCCCGGCGAAGATCGCGGCGGCTTCACCCGGTGGTGATGAGGCCATAGTGGCCGTCGTGCCGGCGGTAGAGCACACAGCCGCGCCCGCTCGTGCGATCGACGTAGAAGACGAACGGCTCACCACCGCTGTCAAGGTGCTCGACCGCCTGCTCCTGCGACAGCGACTCTGCGGGGCCCTCGAGGACGACGGGGACGACGGTGCCCACGGGGACGGCGTCTGTCGGGCCACCGTGCAGTCCGTACCGGCCGTCGGTCAGCCGACGGATCAGCGCGTGGCGCCCGGTCCCGATCTCGGTGAAGAGGCAGAAGTCGTGCCCGAGCAGGTCCATGTCCGAGACCGCCTCGTCCAGCGACATGGGATCGGCCACGAACGTCGTCCGCCGGACGATCTCGCGCTCCTCGACCGGCCGCGGAAAGTACGCCGCCCGCACCGCGGGCAGGTCGCCGTGGCGCCAGTGGTGCCCGAACGGCTCGCCGACCCAGCGGCGGCGCCTCGTCCGCAATCGGTCCCCGAGCTCGTCGAGCCGGCCCCGCAGCCGGTCCGCGAGCAGGTCGACGGCCTCACGCGGCTGGTCCGCAGCGGCCTGGGCACGCACTGGCGTGCCGTCGACGTCGAGCACCGCGTCGGCCAGCGCGCGCCGCTCGCGGGCGGGATCGGCGGCGAGGTCGAGGACGACGTGGATGGTGCGCACCGGGGCATGGGTATGCGCGGCGACGTGGCCGATCTTCTCCACGGCGTAATCCCTCATGCTGTCCGGGACGTGACCGCGCAGCGTCACATCGACCTTCACGGGAGTGGGTGTGACGGAGCTCTTCATGGTCATCTGCTGCCTCCCTGAGGCGAAGACCAAGTCGAGGAGGTTCACCTGCCAGCGGAGGGCCGGCGCAGTGTCGCAACCTCCTACGGCACAACTCGACACTAGGCCGGATCGAGGCAGTGCAGGGGGCTCAAGGGCCCGCCGCGCTGGAGGAGCGAGATCGGATCGGCGGCCAAGCAGCATCGCGACCTGACACCGTAACGTCCGTAGCTCGACGTCCTTGGCGGCATCCCGGCGCACCCGCAGCACTATCAGGTCCACCGCACGCCTGCTCGCGGACCGCACGAGGGACCTACCCCGCACCTTTCCCGCTGTTCGCCAACGCTCCAAGATCATTGCCGGACACCTTTTAGGGGCGAATCAGTCGAGGAAGTCGCGTAAGACCTGCGAGCGTGACGGGTGCCGTAGCTTGGACATCGTCTTGGACTCGATCTGACGGATCCGCTCCCGGGTGACGCCGTAGACCTTGCCGATCTCCTCCAGCGTCTTCGGCTGACCGTCGGTGAGCCCGAACCGCATCGAGACCACCCCGGCCTCGCGCTCGGAGAGCGTGTCGAGGACGGAATGCAACTGCTCCTGCAGCAGGATGAAGCTCACCGCATCGGCCGGGACGACCGCCTCGGAGTCCTCGATCAGGTCGCCGAACTCGCTGTCGCCGTCCTCGCCGAGCGGGGTGTGCAGGGAGATCGGCTCGCGGCCGTACTTCTGCACCTCGATGACCTTCTCCGGGGACAGGTCGAGTTCCTTGGCCAGCTCCTCCGGCGTGGGCTCGCGGCCCAGGTCCCGCAGCATCTGGCGCTGCACCCGGGCCAGCGTGTTGATCACTTCGACCATGTGCACCGGGATCCGGATGGTGCGGGCCTGGTCGGCCATCGCCCGAGTGATCGCCTGCCGGATCCACCAGGTCGCGTAGGTGGAGAACTTGTAGCCCTTGGTGTAGTCGAACTTCTCCACCGCCCGGATCAGGCCGAGGTTGCCCTCCTGGATCAGGTCCAGGAACAGCATCCCCCGGCCGGTGTACCGCTTCGCCAGGCTGACCACCAGGCGCAGGTTCGCCTCGAGCAGGTGGTTCCTCGCCCGCCGGCCATCCCCGGCGATGATCTCCAGCTCGCGGCGCAGCTGCGGCGTCGAGCTTCTCACCTGAGTTGAGCTTCTCCTCGGCGAACAGGCCGGCCTCGATGCTCTTGGCCAGCTCGACCTCCTGCTCGGCGTTGAGCAGGGCCACCTTGCCGATCTGCTTGAGGTAGTCCTTGACCGGGTCGGAAGTGGCACCCGCCGTTGCGACCTGAGGGGCCGGCTCGTCGGTGCCGTCCTCCTCGGAGACGACGAACTCTCGCCCCTCCCCCAGATCCTCGCCCCGGTCGAGGTCCTCGTCGGTGAGCCTTCGGGTCACGGCCGCCTTGTCCGCCTTCACACCCGATGCCACCGAGTCGCCGGTCGTGGACAAGATCAAGCTTCCGTGGCGCGGGACGTCGCCTCGCTAACGGGCAGAATGTCGACTGCGCCGGAGACGCTGTCCGGGTCCCAGGCCAATGCGATCACCCGGGTCGTATCACCGGGGCTGTCCGGCCGAGGGTTGGCCGGACGGCCGGTCCTCCGGTACCGAACCAGCGCTGCAACCCGTCGTCGAGCACCGGGAGCGGGGCCCGACGCGCTCTTCGCCCGCGGGTCGAACGGCAGGGCGAGGCCGGGATGAGTGTGAACCGGCCGTCGTCGGGGCCTCGCCTCCGGAGAGGATTTCGCGTGGTGGGTCGCCGCTGGGTTGTGCGCCGGGCAGCGTGGACGGGTAAGAGTGAACGGCCATGTCAATCACCTAGCCCCGGGCGCGCTAGAGGCGGCCCGGTATCGGCGTTCACGGGGGCCGGCGGCGGCATCGGTGTCGGGGCTCGAGATGGTCCCTGCACACTTCACCTTACGCGCCGTCGACGCCGCTGAACGGTATGCGCGTGCAGCAATGCGGCAGCACCCCGTGCGCCGCGCGCGCCCGGCGCGTTCGACTCGCCAGAGACCGGACGGGTGTTCGCGGTGTGACGACGCCGTTCTGCGATGTCCTGCACGACGATGTGCCTGCACACCCGGTGGCCGCGATCACTGGTCCGGCTCTGGTGGCCCGGACCGCGGTGCTGAGCGACGCCTTGCCAGTGCAGACCAAGTGACCCAGGCCGGGATCCAGGTGGTGCCGGTCGCGGTTGCAGGGACTCGTGGTGCGTGCGGCCACCTAGGATCACTAGGCTGAGCATCAGGAACGGTGCCGCTGGCCTTCCTGCGGCGCCGGGTCGGGAGGGAAGGGTGCCGCAGGACGAGCCCTCGTTCAACCGGCCGGAGATCCGGTCGGGGTATGGTCGGGTGAGCCGGCTGGCCTCTTTCCCCGCCAGAGCGGTCCCGGGTCAGGGTCAGAGCCCACCTCCGCGGCCGGCTCCGGTCCTGGGCACGGCCACAAGGTCGGTCAGGGCGCCGGGCGCGTGGGCTGATCTCCGGCCTGGTCACCACCGCGCGCTCGGTGATGTAGGGGCGCCTGGGTTTGGGGCCTCACACCCACGCGGTTCACCTCCGTGACGGCGCCGTCATGCACGTTGAGTGCGGCCGTCCGAAACCCCGATTCGGCGTCACGCGGGTGATCAACTTGACGAAGATCACCGGATGATGCCGATGAGCGTATGTGTCCTGGCCGGCCTGCCATGGGGCGATTCACGTCCGCCTGGGCGGCCGCCCGACCGCGAAGAAAGACCCAGCACTGTCCGCTCACTCGGCTGAATGAAGCGTAAGATGAGCATGTTCACGCTTGGCCGCAGGCTTTAGCCGCCTCGGCCGACTTAAGAGTCGACTCAAGATACGAATCGCCCGACTGGGCGTGAACACCAAGCAGTTCAGCCGCGTCCAGCTTGCCTCGACCGTCCTCAAGACGCACCGATTATTGACGCGCAAGAACTCGCACGAGGCTGACCATTTTCGCCTACTCAGTCGCAGACCCGGCGCGCCACCCGGCGCGCCTGTGTCGAGACTTTCACTCACACGCACGCGAGTCGTTCCTCCTCGCTCTGCGCGTTGTCGGCGGCGGCCGTGCCGGCACCTACACCCGACCTACACCCTCGAGGCAATCCACGACTTCGAATCCAGCGTTCACCCTCTCGCCTGCCAGACCTGCCCAACCGCCCACGTCCCCCGCACCTACCTCCGCGCCTCAACTACGACCCCCTCGAAGACGACGACGTCCGCGCCGCAGCGGCCCAGCGGCTGGCAGGCCAAACCCCCGCCCTAGCCGACGTCCTCTCATGCCGCCGATCGCGCGCTCGGTATCGGCTTCCGGCCGCCAAAGGGTTCAGCGCACGAACAGGCAGCCGTCCCGCTCGACCACCTGGCCACGGCGCAACGGCAGGACGCGGGTCAGCGCCCGGTACGCGGCGCCCAGCCCGGGCACCTTCGCGAAGACACCCTGCGGGCCGCGGAGCATCCGTCCGGTGCGCACGTCGTACGCCGACTGATGCCACGGGCAGACCAGGCGACCCTGCTCGTCGAGCTTGCCGTTGGCCAGGTCCGCGCCCAGGTGCCGGCATCGCCGCGACACTGCGAACAACTCCCCGCCGATGTTGCCGACGGCGTAGGGACCGGCGCGGGTCACCGTCCCGGCTGGCAGGTCGGCTGGCGGTCCCACCTCGTGCTCTCGGCTCATGGTCACAGCGTGCACCCGCCCTCACGGGTATGGGCAGCCCCTAGCTCAGACCCGGCAGGGGGAATCGACAGGAAGAAGGGGCCGGCGCCGGCCGCCCGGGGCCGGTGCGGGGTGAGCGCGAGGGCGCATGCGCTGTGCGGGGCCAGGTGTCGTCCCCCGGACTTCCGCACACTGCCGCGAGTTGCGCGGGTTGTCGGGGCGGCAGCCGTCAGGGTGCGTGTCGTGCTACCGGTCTTGCGAGTGGCTCGCGGCGGTCTGCCGTGGGCGGATTTCGAGTCCCAAGTCGGCGGCGACGGGTTCAGCGAGCCCCGTGACCACTACGGCGGGGCAGGCCGGCATCCAGCAGGACCAGATCGAGGTTCCCCGTGCTGGAGTCGGGCGGAGCTGGGAGCGGGCCGGGGCGGTGGCCCTGCAGACCGTCCGACGCGGGCGGAACCGACCGCAGTTGCTCCCGGCCGGCCCAGCTGATCTTGCCGAACGCCCACCCGGCGGCAGTCAGGCCATCCTGCCCGACGGGCTCGACACCACGTTCGTTCTCCAGGAGCCACGCGCGAGCATGATTCAACTGACTCTGCACGTCGTCCAGGTCGAAGTCCCACCAATCGCCTTCGACCGAGGCGAGTGGAGGACGGAGCGAGATAGTGCCAAGCCATGACCGGCGCCAGCCCGCCAATCAGTCGTCGGACACGAAGGCCGTCCGGCGTCATGACACGTGATGATCGCGGATCGCACGGGACGGCTGCGTACGGTCTAGGCTCTCCGGATGAGCAAGGTCGATGCGCAGCGCGCGATGCGCGAAGCCCGGTACGCCGCCAACCAAGCGAGCCGTGCAGCGTCGAGTGCTCCCGGAAAGAACTCACCACCTGCCGGGGCCGGAGTCATGCCGCCGGAGCCGCCACCGGTACCCGATCCGCAGGACGCCGCCCCAGCGGCCGTCGTGATCGCGGTTCCCGCTTCGATCCAGATCCCGGCGCAGGCAACCGACGGGGTTCAGGCCTCTCTCCAGTTCCAGGTGGCGGTCGTGTCCCCGGCTGAGCCCGCCTCACCCGTGCTGTCCGGAAGCCCGAACGCCGAGGTGACGTTCTGCGGGCACCGCAGCATCAGCAACCAGAGCTGCCGGCGTCCGGCCGGGCATGCCGAGAAGAACCACCGCTACAAGTAGCGATCCGACCCAGGGTCTCGCCAAGCGAAAGCAGTGTCCGTCGGCAGCTCCATTGCGCCACCGCGGACGTCGCCGGCCATGCGCAGGATGACGGTTCGACGGGACTTGGTCAGCGAGGTCTGGTGACGGATCTCGGCCTCGTGCTCCTGCTTGCGCTGCCGAAGAAACTCCTTGTCGATGAGTTCGGAGACCAGCAGCTTGTCGATCTCGGTGTGGCAACTCGAGCAGGCGAGCGTGAGGTTCTCAGCGAGGTCGCGCTCATCCTCCGCGAGTGGGCCGTACCAGGTGCTGTGGAAGGGTTCGCAACCTCGGTCTGGAGGCTGCACGGGTCCGCGTCCCGGCAGCCGCGTCGACGGTCACCCGGTTGACGAAGGTCGTCTTGCCGACCCCGGCCTCCCCCCGGACGAGGACCAGGCGGCCATGACCGGCCGTGGCCTCGGCGAGGTAACCCGCGACAACCTCCAGCGCGGGCTCGCGCTCGAGCAGCGCCATGCCCGCGATGGTAGTCGCGCCGTCGCTCAGCGCACCGTGTCGTGCACGGGTGCTGTCACGCGTTGGACACGGCCATGGGCGGCGCGCTCCACGGGCTCGACGGCCAACCCGCGGGCTGCCAGGACGTCGGCGAGAGCGGCCTCAGTGTCGTGCGGAGCGGACCGAGAGTCCGCGCCTGTGCCGGGAACGAGCCTGCTTGACTGACGGCGTGGGTACTGCGGTGGTGATTGTGGTGGTGCTCGCGCTGGCCTTCGACCTCTCCAACGGGTTCCACGACTCCTCCAACGCCATCGCGGCGCCGGTGGTGACCGGGGCGATGACACCGGGGCAGGCGGTGTTGGTGTGTGCCACCTTCAACCTGCTCGGTCCGGTCATCGCCGGCACGGCGGTCGCCGACACCGTGGGCGGGATCGTCACGCTGGGCCCGGCGCAGACGCTGACCGCACTGATCTGTGCGCTGACCGCGGCTCTGTCCTGGAACCTGCTCACCTGGTGGCGCGGCTTGCCCTCCGCCTCCTCGCACGCCCTCGTCGGCGGGCTGGTGGGCGCCGGCCTGGCCACGGCCGGGACGCAGGCGATCAACTGGGGCGGCGTCAACGGCCTGCGCCCGGTCGGCGTCGTCGGCATCCTCATCTGGTTGGCCCTGTCCCCGCTGCTCGGCGGCTTCGTCGGATGGCTGGCCGAGCGCGGTGCGCGCTGGAGCCTGCGCCGCGCCCGCCGCCGGATCGAGCGGCCGATCCTGCGGGGGGAGTGGGTGACCGCGGCGGGCCTGTCGTTCGCGCACGGCACCAACGACGCGCAGAAGACGATGGGCGTCATCGTCACCGCTCTCGTCGCATCCGGCGTCCTCAGCTCGTTTACGGTTCCGCTGTGGGTCAAGGTGGCGTGCGCGACGGCGCTGACGGTGGGCTCCGCGATGGGCGGGTGGCGCATCGTGCGCACCCTGGGCCGGGGCATCTTCCGCATTGGTCCACTCGACGGACTGGTCAGCCAGGGTTCCTCGGCCGGGGTGATCGGCACGGCCGCGTTCGTCGGCGCCCCGGTCAGCACCACTCACGTCGTGGCGTCCTCCGTCGTCGGCGTGGGGGCAGCCCGGCGCTGGCGACATGTGCGCTGGCCCGTCGTGCGGGAGATCCTGCTTGCCTGGCTCGTCACCCTGCCCGTCTGCGCGGGCACGGCCGCCGTCCTCGCCGGTACCTGGGGGAGCGCCTCATGACCAAGCACTGGTTCCTGCCCGACACCCCCGACGTGTTGGCCACGCTGGGCCGCCAGGCCGAGGTCACGGTTGCCGGGCTGACCGCCTTTGCCGCCTGGGCGCACGGCGACCCCGAGGCCGCTCTGGTGGTGAGGTCCAGCGAGCACGCCGCCGACAAGGTCCGCCGGGAACTGGCCGCGCAACTCCGGTCCGCGTTCAGCACCCCGGTCCCCCAGGAGGACCTGTACGCGCTGTCCCAGCTCCTGGACGCCGTGCTGAACCGCGCCAAGAACGTCGTCCGCGAAGCGGACCTGCTCGACCTCCGTCCGGACGCCTCCGTCGCGATCATGGCCGACGCCGCCGCCGACGGGGTCCAGCACCTGGCTCGAGCCCTGGGCGCGCTCACCGCGACCGACGACACCGCCACCGGAGCGGCCGACGCGGCGATCGCGGCGGAGCGCCGGATGGAGAAGACCTACCGCATCGCCATGCGCGACCTGCTGTCCGAGCCGGACGTCCTTCGCGTCATGGCGCGCCGTGAGATCTACCGACGCGTCCTCGAAGTCGGCGAGCGGGTGGACGACGTCGCTGAACGCATCTGGTACGCCGTCGTCAAGGAGTCCTGACCACCAGCCGGCCGCCGCTTCCGACGACGAGACGTTCCGGTGACGCATGACCCGTGGAGCGCAGCGCCTACCAGGCGCGCGCACGGCGGCAGCGCGGTTCGACAAGGACCTGGCGGCGCTACGCCCTCGCTGAGCCTCCGAGCCGATCCGGCCGCCCGCGCCGACGGCCGCCGTCACCATCTGGGGCGGAACCCAGAGGTCAGCACTCCCCCGGGCCGCGGCCGCGACGCCACGGGACAGGTGAGACTCCCCGAGACGCCGGAGACGCCGTCCCAGCGCTCCCGAAGGCCCATCCGGCGCCATCCGCTCGCGATCGCGCTCACACACGCTCACACGACAGAGGCCCTCTCCCAACCGGGAAAGGGCCTCTGACCTGCTGCTTTGTAGTAGCGGGGGCAGGATTTGAACCTGCGACCTCTGGGTTATGAGCCGCCCGACACCCGTCCCGCCCGTCCGCGACGTCCCGTTACGGCCGATCCGTCTCCGCCGCCTCAGCAGGACCGGCACCCCTCGTCCCAGCCGTTGCAGCCCGTCCCGGCCCGTCTCGGTTACCGATCGGGTTACAACTCAGCGAGGGCCGGCTGTTCCTGCCCGTGCCGGTGTGCCGGCTCTGGAGTGGCGGTTCACCGACCCGGCCCCAAGGACGTGAGCCCACCGCCGACGCCGACCGACCCTCGTCGAGCCGACATCGCAGTCGTCAGGCACCGAGATAACGGTCGGCGAAGTCAACAACAGCGTCGAGGACGTCAGCGAAGCGTTCGGGGATGACTCCCTCGAGAAGCTGCTTCTTGCGCCAAGCCGCCCACCGCTCTTGTGTCAGCGGCGAATCGGCTTCCCGCGGCCCCGCCAGCGGCCGCAGCCGAACGCCACGGAACGCCGCCACCGCATCGATGGCCTGCCGCAGCTGGACGTCGGATCGGATACGGCTCGGTCGCGGGTGAGCTGGAGGGTCCAGAGGATCCAGCCGAAGAGCCCGACAAACCACACTGGAGGACGCCGCTCAGGGCGAGCGTGTAGGCGGTGAGTCCGCGTGTAGGCGGTGAGTCCGATCGCGCCTCCGCTGGCGATGACGAGCGCGAGGATGCCGGTCCAGCGACCGGGTCAGCGTCTGCCCCGCGCTCAGCCCCGATCCCGGACCTTGAACGAGGGGATGTGTGCTCGTCCAACGTCGCGGTCAGTGCCAGGACCCGATCGACCTCGGCCACCGCCACCACAAGGGCCTGAAATGCCGCCTGACCTGCAGGTTTGCAGGTCAGGCCGTGGGCCCCCTGGGGTTCGAACCCAGATAACGCGGATTGAAAGGCCGCTGTGAGACGCCTCAATCTTAATGGCTCTCTACATGCGACTTTGCCCCCACCGCAGGTCCCATCAACCCCTTCGGCAACCTCGCTTGACGCCCGTTCGTGTCACGAACCGTGTCACGCCTCTGACAGGTCCGCTGGTAACACGGCTCCAGCCCTGACGGCTGGCACGCCCAACAATCGCAACCGACTGCCGCGCAAGTGATCACGGATCGCCTGGGCTGGCGCCGGGTGCCCGTTCCACTTGCACCAGGGCGCTATGGAAGTCACCGCCCGCGCCCAGGTCGGACAGGCCATCGGGCGTGAGCGCGTTGGCCGATGACCGCGATGGTGACCGTGAGGCCCACCACCCCGATGGGAGCGAAACGACGCCGGATCGCACCCTGTCTCCCACCCGCGCCGGTACCTGGAGGGATCCGCGGTCGTTGAACACGCGCACGCGGTCACCGTCGGAGATTCCCCGTGCCGCGGCGTCGTCAGGATGCATGTCGAGCAAGGGCGTCTTCTCAGCTTTGACTGCGCGCTCGACGTTCCCGTAGCTCGAGTTCAGGAAGTGATGGGCGCCCTTGGCGGTGAGGAGTGCGAGCGGGAACCGCGCGGCCAGACTCGGATCGCCCGCGGGGCACTCAGCAGCGGGCTGGAACTCGGGCAGCGGGTCCATCCCGGCGTCCGCGAGGCGCTGGGAGAAGAGTTCGCACTTGGCCGATGGGGTGGCGAACCCGCCCTCCGCGTAGGGCAACACGTGTTCCTCGGTGTCCAATCGGATCCAGCCGCGTTGTCGGAGTTCACGGGTCCGCAACTGGCCGAGCGGCGCTAGGGCCGCCGCAACCAACTCCTCGTCGCCGGTCAGGAAGGCCGGGTCGTCGAACCCCATTCGTCCGGCCAGCCGCCGGAAGATCTCGGTGTTCGGTAGCGACTCCCCCACAGGGGCGATCGCCGGCTCGTTGAGCATCAGGTAGGTCTGTCCCCAGGACCAGAGCACGTCGTGATGCTCGACCTGAGTCGTGGCCGGCAGCACAAAGTCGGCGTGGCGGGCCGTATCGGTGAGCACGTGCTCGAGCACGACGGTGAACAGATCCTCACGACCAAGCCCTTCGAGTACCAGGTTCTGGTTCGGTGCGATCGCGGCCGGGTTCGAGTTGTAGACCACGAGCGCACGGATCGGCGGGTCCATGGTGGGATTGGTCAGCGCTCGGCCCACCTGCACCATGTTCACCGATCGGACCGAGTGATCCTCAGGGATGCCCACGCCACACGACCAGTCGAGGTCCTCCGCCAGGTGGAACGTCATGTGACTGAGACCGCCCCCCGGATCGCGCCAGGCACCCGTCACAGCCGGCAGGCAGCTGATCGCCCGATAGGCGGCCGCTCCTCGCGCGTGATGTTCCATCCCGACGAGCAGGCGGATCGCTGCGGGGCGAGTCGTCGCGAAGGCGCGCGCCAGGTCCACGATCTGGTCGGCGTCGACCCGCGTGATCTCGGCGACGCGCTCCGGCGGGTACTCGTCCAGACGGCCGCGGAGCTGCTCGAACCCGACGGTGTATCGGTCCAGGTAGTCCCGGTCGTGCAGCCCCTCCGCGACGATCACGTGCATCATGCCCAGCGCGAGCGCCGCGTCGGTGCCCGGCATGGGGCGAACATGGACGTCGGCGGCGGCCGCGGTCCGCGTCTTCACCGGATCGACCGCGACGACGGTGGCTCCCTGGTCCTTCGCTTCACGGATGAACGGCCACAGGTGCAGGTTGGTCGAGATCGTGTTCGTACCCCAGAGCAGGATGTACCGGCTGTGCGCGAGCTCTTCGGGCAGCAGGCCCGGCCCATCACCCATGGTCATCGACAGGCCGGCCAGGCCGGCGCTGCCGCAGACCGCGCGCTCCAGACGCGTGGCCCCCAGGCACGCGAAGAAGGGATCGCTCACGGCCCCTCCCTGGATCAGGCCCTGCGTCCCCATGTAGCTGTACGGCATCACCGCCTGCGCGCCACTCTCGGCGATCACCTGCCGCAAGCGGGACGCGATCGCGCCCAGCGCCTCATCCCACGACACGGGCTCGAACGCATCCGAGCCCTTTGCTCCCACCCGGCGCATCGGATGCAGCAACCGGTCCGGGCTGTACGTGCGGTCCTCCAGGAAGTGGTTCACCTTCGCGCACAGGCCGCCGCGCGTGAACGGGTGATCGGGGTCACCCTTCAACTGGACCGCCCGGCCATCCTGGACGGTGACCGTCCACGCACATGTATCGGGGCAGTCATGAGGGCACGCACCCACGGTGACCGTGACCGGCAACTCCGCGATCGCCACCGGCTAACCCTACTGCGGGCGTTGCAGCACTACACCCGGCTGAAGACAGCCGGCGCATGCCGAAGGCGTGCGCGACGAGGATCGGGTCCATCGTGGTGGCCAGGTCGGCCAGGCGGGTGACCCGCAGCCTCAGCGTCGCCGCCGGCAAGAAGGCCCAGTAGATGGTGATGTAGTCCTCGCCGGGGCTCCTCTTGATCCAGCCTGCGTCATGGCTTGGTTGCTGGCGGCGTCGGCAGGGAGGTGGGCCGCTGAAGCGGGCGGCACGGCGGCGCACGTGGTGCGTTGGGCTGTACGGGTGGCGCGGGGGCACCTCGCCGGGTGCCGCACGGTAGAAGAACTGTTTGCCGACCTCGACCAGGACCAGGTAGCAGACGACCATGCCGACGAGCGCGGCGAAGAAGCCTGCGGGCAAGGGCGCGAAGCCGAGGGTGGGTCCCAGCGGCGATCCGGGGAGGATCGCCCCGACGGTGACGACGCTGAGGGCGGCGAGGGTCAGCGCCAGGCTGGGGTGGCTGCGGAAGAACGGGATGCGTCGGGTCCGGATGGCGAAGATGATCAGCGTCTGGGTGGCGAGGGACTCCACGAACCAGCCGGAGCGGAACTGTGCCGGCCCGGAGTGGAAGACCCAGAGCATGACGGCGAAGGTGGCGAAGTCGAACACCGAGCTGAGCGGCCCGAAGAAGAACATGAATCGGCGGATGAACGCGATGTCCCAGTGCGAGGGACGACGCAGCTGCTCCTCGTCGACGTTGTCGGTGGGGATGGCCAGCTGGCTGGTGTCGTAGAGCAGGTTGTTGAGCAGGATCTGGGACGGCAGCATCGGCAGGAACGACAGGAACAGCGAGGCCCCGGCCGCGGAGAACATGTTCCCGAAGTTGCTGGACGTGCCCATCAGGACGTACTTGATGGTGTTCGCGAAGATCCGCCGGCCCTCGGCGACGCCGTCGGCGAGAACGTTCAGGTCCTTCTCGAGCAGGATGACGTCGGCGGCGTCTTTGGCGACGTCGGTGGCCGACTCGACCGAGATGCCGACGTCGGCGGCGTGCAGGGCGAGCGCGTCGTTGACCCCGTCGCCGAGGAACGCGACCCCGCCCCCACTGAGACGCTGGGCACGGACGATCCGGGCCTTGTGCTCGGGGCTGACCCGGGCGAACACCGTGGTGGCGGGGATCGCTGCAGCCAGGTGAGCGTCGTCCAGATCGTCGAGGTCGGTGCCGGTCAGCGAGCCTGCCTCCTCCAGCCCCAGGTCGCGGCACACCTTGACCGCGACGGCGGGGTTGTCGCCGGTGACGACCTTCACCGCGATCCCGAGGGTGGCCAGCCGGCGCAGCGCCTCAGCCGCGTCCTGCTTGGGCGGGTCGAGGAACACCAGCAGTCCCACGAGGTGCAGGTCGCGCTCGTCCTGGACCGTCGGCGGGCTGGAGCTCTCCCAGGCTCGGCTGGCCACCGCCACCACACGGTTGCCGGCGGCAAACTCGGCGTCCAGCGCCTGCCGCGCCCTGGTGGGGACGTCGAGGCAGCGCTCCAGGACGGTCTCGGGGGCGCCCTTGGTGACCAAGGTCAGCCCACCGCCCGAGTCGCGGACCAGGACCGAGACCATGCGACGGTCATGGTCGAAGGGCAGCACCCCCAGTCGGGTGTAGCCGGCGAGGGCGGCCCGTTCCGAGGCCGCGGCAGGGGAGTCCCACAGCGCCTGGTCCAGCGGGTTGCCCCCGACCGCGAGCCCGCCTTCGGCGGTGTCCTCGGTGCACAACAACCCCCAGCGGAGCACACGATCCGGTGTCAGGTCCCCGGTCGGCACGGCCCGCATGAAGTCGATCCGGCCCTGGGTCAGCGTCCCGGTCTTGTCGGTGAACAGCACGTCGACGTCGCCGAGGTCCTCGATGCAGACCAGCCGCTTGACCAGGACCTTACGGCGACTCATCCGCCGCGACCCGGCGGCCAGGCTGGTCGATACAACGGCCGGCAGCACCTGCGGGGTGATCCCGACCGCGATCGCCAAGGAGAACAGCAGGGCGTCGATGATCGGCCTGCCCAGCACCACGTTGATCACGAAGATCGACGTGCACAGCACGCCGGCGACATAGACCAGCAGCATCGAGAACTTGCGCAACCCGACCTGGAACTCGGTGTCCAGCGGGTGCGTGCTCAGCCCCGACGCGATGTGGCCGAACTCGGTAGCCGGGCCGATGGCCACCACGACCCCCCGAGCGCTGCCCGCGTGGACGACGGTGCCCATCAGTGCGCACCCGGACAGTTCGGCCAGCGCGGTCCCGGTCGGCACGGCGTCGATGCCTTTCCCGACCGGCAGCGACTCACCTGTCAGGACGGACTCATCGCACTCCAGGCCGGCAACAGCCAGCAGACGCAGGTCGGCCGGGACGACGTCGCCCAGCCGCAGCTCCACCAGGTCGCCGGGAACCAGCGCGGTGACGTCTATCGTGCGCGGCTGGCCGTCACGGAGCACGACCGCCTGGTGCTGGATCTGAGAGTGCAGCCCCTCGGCTGCCTTCTCCGCCCTGTATTCATTGACGAAGCCCAGCCCAACCGACGCACCAACGATCACGCCGATGATCTTGGCGTCGGTTCCCTCACCGACGAAGTAGGACACAGCCGCGGCCGCGACGAGCAAGCCGAGCAGCGGGGACCGCAACTGGTGCCACAGCACCGACATGGCCCGAGCCTGGTGGGAGGCGACAGCGTTCGCACCCCACCGGGCCCGCCTGCGCGTGACCTGTTCGCTCGACAAACCGTTCGAGGACACGTCGAGACGTCGCAGGGCCTCGGCAACGGCAAGCGTCCCGGCCGTGGTGACGCCCATCTGGTCCGCGAAGCGCTCCGGAGCCGCAGCGATGGTCACCGAGCCCCGTGATCCGAGCACTTGAGGGGTGCGCTCACCATGCAGGCAGCCGAAGTGGGTGAGCACCTGAACACACACATCATGATGACTGGGCACAGCAGCGACCGCTAAGCGGGGCTCAAACTCAAGGAGATCGCCGCGCCGCCAGCGTCCCTGAGGCTGGCGGGATAACGTAGCCGGACAATACGCACCTCTGGGCTGCCGCCGGCTCGTTCGGCGAGTATCTCTGCGATGTCGGCTCACCGAAGGGTCGGTCGGCGTCGGCGGCGGGCACACGTCCTGGGGAGGCCGGGGTCGGTGAACCGCCACTCACAGAGCCGGCACACCGGCACGGGCAGGAACAGCCGGCCCTCGCGAGCGGTAACCCGATCGTGGCCAACAGCGCGTCCTGGCGGGCAATCAGAGCCACCAGATCCCCATACGAGGGCACCTCGGGCGGCGCGGACACGCGCCGCAGTCAAACGCGATCAAGCCACCGACGACAACACCGACAGACCGAGATCACGGCAGGGCCTGACTGCTTACCCACTTGGCTCGTCTGCCGTGGCTGGGACGGTAGTCAGAGAATATGCGCAACCCCGTCCTCGCCCTGCTGCGCCTGACCGACCACCACAACATCGCCCGAGCCCTACGCCAAGCCCTACGCCACCACGGCCGACATCCCGATCAAGCGATCGCCATGCTGACCAGCACATTCACGACTACGCAATGACCCTGGGGCTAGGACATGGGGCTAGGACGCACCCTTGAATGCCACCATTTGCAGGACCCACGTGCCGTTGGTGACCGGTGCTGCGGCCGCGTACGAGCCGGTGGTTGTGACTATGCGGTCGGCGACGATGTCGAAGTTGGGTTGGGTGATCACACGCGTCGTGAAGTTGTTGGTGGCGTTCCCGAAGGTGGCCCACGTCATCCCCGCTGCGTATAGCAGATTGTTGGCGTTTGTGGTTGTCGCTGGGCCGCTTGTGGCGTTTGAGCCCGATCCGGAACTCGAGGATGAAACGTCGAGGGGGGTATTGCGGTCAAGCCCTTGATATTCTGTGACGCGCACATCGATGTATTGCAGACTTGCGCTGAATTGGACCGTGACGATATTGCCGGCGGGAGCTCCGACAATGTTCTTCGCGTAGTAGATGGATTGGCTCAGATTGGATCCACGGGTGAGTGGAGCCGCGACGGCGTAGGCGTTCCCGGCCGTGTCTCTGACAGACGTGATGGTTCCGGCGTTGGTGTTCCATCCGATCGCCACGATGTTCGTATCGCCAGCGCTCTGCGCGGTCGTGTAGGCGACCGCGACGGTGCTCTGGTTGCTCTGTGGAGTTGCGTAGTTCAGTTGCCTGAAGGCGATCGGAACCGGCGCGGCGGTCACCGTGTAGTTGGCCGCATAGCTTTCCCCCGTGGCGGGGACGACGACGTCGTGTTGTTGGTCACCGCCGTCGGACCACGAGGCGAACGTGTAGTTCGAGGTGCCGACCGTCTGGTTGCGGGCTTCAACGTTGTGTACGTACCCGATGAGCGTGTCGAGGACGAACGGTGTTGTGCGGGCGATCCCGTCGATGTAGAGGGTGGCGCCCGATGGGGACGTGTCGAAGGCGAGGTTTACCTTCTGCGGATAGATGATGACGGAGGTTGATGTCTTCAATCCGTCCGAGTCTGTGACGGTGAGCGTGATTCGATAGCGGGTGTTGCCCTCAAAATCGTGACCGGTGGTGGGGATGGTGAATGTTCCGTTCCTGACTCCGGTGATCTGGGTCCCGGGGTGCACGTGGCCCTCGTGGAGGAAGTCGACGCTCCACGCGAAGGCGGAGTTCGGCAAGGTGCCGTCATCGGGGTCCGACCCGTCGCCGGTGTACGAGATCACGTCCCCGGCGCGGAAGGCGCCGCCGTCTGTCGGCGTGGATATAGTCGCGGTGGGCGGCGTCCCCACGGTGATGGTCACCGGCGTCGAAATGGTCGTGTTCGCCCCATCGGACACCGACAAGCGCGCGCTGTAGCTTCCCGCTTGGGCATAGGTGTGGACCGGGTTCGCCGCCGTGGAGGTCGTGGTATCGCCGAACGTCCACAGGTATGTGAGCGGTTGGCCTTCGGGGTCGGCGGAGCCCGCACTGGAGAACCCGACGGTAAGCGGGGGGGTCCCCGTGACCGGACTCGCGGAGGCGACTGCGACCGGTGCTTGGTTCGACTGAAGGTATCGAATGCGGCGGATCTTGCTGACGCCGAACTGCCCGCTGTCGTCGGAGTATCCCAGGTCCACGTAGTACAACGCCCCGTCGGGGCCCTCGGTCAGGTAGACGATGTCGCCGTACGGGCCGTCGGCCACGCCGTTGGCGGGTTCGACGTTGGCCACACCGCTGACAGCGCCGGCGCTATCGAAAGTGAGACGCTTGATCCAGTTCTGCCCGTAGTCCCCGAACACATAGCTGCCCTCGAAGGCTGCGGGGAACGCCGTGCCGTGGTAGACGAATCCACCGGTGACGGACGCATCACGACCCGCATGGGGATACCAGTAGATCGGGGTGGTGCACGGTGCCGCACAGGGCCCCTCACTGTTCGGCCAGCCGTAGTTTGCCCGACGCGCTCCGAGATCGACCTCTTCCTTGGAGGAGGAGTTGTCGTTGCCACCGACGTCGCCGATGTAGATGCGATCGGTGGGTGCGTCGTAGTACGCACGGTACGGGTTGCGCAGGCCGTAGGCCCAGATCGAGTCGACGTTGGGACCGGGGCCGTCGTAGAACGGGTTGTCGGTGGGGATTGTACCGTCGGAGTTGATGCGGTGCAGCTTCCCCCGCGGGCTGTTCAGCTGTTGGGCGGCAGGGGCGTCGAAGTGCTCCCCTGTCGTGAAGAAGAGCTTCCCGCTGTTGTCGAAGAACACCGCGCCCCCGTGGTGTTCGTTGTTCGCGTTCTGCGGGTCCTCGTAGAGGATGAGCTCCGTCGCTGGATCGGTGCCGCTGAGAGTGCCGTTCGCGGTGAAGCGTGACAGCCGGTCCCGGTTTGGTGTGCCGGCCGTGTAGAACACGTAGTAGTAGTGGTTCGTCGTGAAGGCCGGATCGAGGGCGACGTCGAAGATGCCCTGCTGCACACCCGTGTTCGCGACGTTCGTCATCTGCAGGAACAATGTAGGTGATGCCTGAGTGTACGGCGGAGACATCACCCTGATCTTTCCGTTCAGTTCGACCACGAGCATGCGCCCGTCGGGTAGGAACTCGATGTTGGTCGGAAGGTTGAACCCGGTTGCCAGGATCTCGTTCTGGAACTGGTTGGTGTTGGTGACATTCACGACAACGGGTGTCGACGTCGTGGCATTTGCGGCGCCATCGCGGGCCCGGGCGGTGAGGCTGTGCGCTCCGTTCGAGGCGGTCCGGGTGTCCCAGGTGAGGACGTAGGGCGCGGCCGTGTCTTCCACTCCGGTACTCGCGCCGTCAACAAAGAACTGCACGCCCGAGACAGCGACATTGTCGGCGGCGTCGGCGGTGACGCTGATGATGTCCGACACCTGCGCGTTGGCGCTCGGCGACGTGATCGATACCGTGGGAGGCGTGCCGTCCGCCGCCGGAACGGTGACCGTCACCCCAGCAGATAGCGTCGAGTTCGATGCTGCATCCCGCGCGCGCGCCGTCAACGCGTGCGCTCCGGCGGTTGCCGAAGTGGTGTTCCAGGAGACCGAGTAGGGAGAGGTGGTGTCCTCGGTTCCGAGGTTGCTGCCGTCCAGGAGGAACTGCACTCCAACGACGCCCACGTTGTCCGACGCGTTGGCGGTGACATTGATCGTCCCGGAGACGGTCGCTCCATCGGCCGGGGCCGTGATCGAGACCATCGGGGGCGTTGCATCCGGTGGCGAATTCGGCGTAGTGGCGCTTACCCCGGCCGACTGTGCCGAGGTGTTCCCGGCGGCGTCCGCTGCGGCGATCGTGTAGCTGTACGTGGTGTTCGCGATGAGTCCGGTGTCGGTGTACGAGTTGGCCGTCGGAGTCCCGATTTGCGCGCCATTTCGGAACACCTTGTAGCCGGTCACACCGACGTTGTCGGTACTCGGGTTCCACGCCAGGTTGATCTGCGAGCTTGAAGACGGCGTGGCGGTCACGCCGGTCGGCACTGATGGTGGCGTCGCGTCGACAACTCCGGCGTCGGCCTTGAAGGCAACCATGTGCATGACCCACCGATTGCCATTCTGGGTCGCCGTCGCGCTATAGGAGCCGATGCTCGTAACGGTCCTGTCTTCGGTGCGGTTACCGAAGGCTGCCGACCGCGACGTGAACCCGCTGCCGACCTGACCGACCGTGGCCGACGAGGCTCCCGCGCCGAAGATGAGGTCTGAGGCGTTCGTCGTGAGCGCGGGCCCGCTGTTCATGGCCGCGCTCGTGCCGGTGGCCGCTGCGCTCACGTCCAGGGGGTCGACCTTGTCCATCCCGGCATACTCGTGGATGTAGACACTCCCGAACGAGGTGATAGAGGTCGCAAAACGCACCGTGACCGTGTTGCTGCCCGCGGCGATGTTCCGCGCGTAGAAGATCTGGGAACTCCAGTTCGAGGCCGAACCCCAGGTCACTCGATTGCCGGCGCTGGCATAGGTGTTGCCGCGGCTGTCGCTGACCGAAGCAGTGTTCGTGTTACTCCAGTTTGCGTACACGACGATGAGGTTCCCCGCAGTGTTGGCGCTATTAAACGCCAAACTGTTTGACGTCCCCGAACCGATTTCCTTAGTGCGCACCTGCTTGAACGACGGCGTCGCCGCGGCGGCCGGGTCGGCAGTCAACGGAAGCCCCAAAGCGGCGACAATACCGACGAGCAGGATCGTGATGCTGCGAATGCAGCGTCTGGACGCACCACCACCGAAGGCCATGGCCTTGAGTCTTCGCGCCTCCGGCCGCGCAGTCAACGGTCAGAGACCCGACCGACCCGGTCCCGGCACCGCCAGCGGCACCACCCCTCGGCGCGGACCTGCTGGCGGTGCTGACCCGGATGCGGCTGCCCGCGGCGCTGGAGCGGTGGCTACCGGCGCCGGACCGGCGGTTCAAGCTGCTGCCGGCGACCGATCCGGCTGCTGGTCATCAATCTGCTGGTCGGGCGGGCACCGTTGTACGGGCTGGCCGAGTGGGCCGGCCCCGTATTCACCGCAGCTGCTCGGTCTGCCGGGCGGGGACACGGCGTGGCTGAATGACGACCGGGTCCGCCGGGCGCTGGTCAGCCTGTTCGACGCGGGACCGGGCCTGCTCACCGATCTGATCGTCGAGCGTGGTGACCGAGTTCGGCATCGACACCGCCGAGATGCACAACGACTCCCACCTCGGTGTCCGTGCACGGCGACTACCACGACGCGACGGGCGCCCGCGGCGGGGCGAGCCCACCGCGGCGGTCACGTTCGGCCACTCCAAGGGTAGCCAGTCCACAACCGCCTTCTGCGCCACACCGGCTTCGACGTCTCCGAACCGTTCGTCACCCACATGCCCGGCCCGATCACCGACACCGAACGAGCCACGCAACTCGACCGATGGGCCGGCACGCTGCACGGGATCGAGTGGGTTTCCCCTCGTAGCGTGGAGGCATCCCTTATGAGGGAGGTCGATCATGGCCGAGGCGAGACGGAAGTTTGATTAAGAGTTCCGGGCTGGTGCGGTCCGGATCGTGCGGGAGACCGGTAAGCCGATCGCGCAGGTGGCCCGTGAGCTGGGGATCAACGAGGGCACTCTGGGGAACTGGTGCGCGATCGATCGGCGGGCCCGCGACCGCGGCAATGGCCACTTGAGCGAGGGCGAGCGGGCCGAGCTGGTCCGGCTGCGCCGGGAGAACGCCGAGCTGGCGATGGAGCGCGACGTCTTAAAACGATCAGTGGCTCTCTGGGTGAAGGAGGCGATGGGCCGGTGAGCGTGGCCGCGTTCATCACCGCCCAGAGAGCCGAGCATGGCGTCCCGTACGCGGTGTCCTGCCGGGCACTGGGTATCTCGCAGGCCTGGTTCTACCAGTGGCGGCACGGGGGGGCCTCGCTGCGGCGGGCCCGCCGGGCCGCGTTGGACGCGGCGGTGGCCTGGTTGTTCCGGCGCCGCAGCGGGCGGGACGGCTCCCCGCCGATCACCGCCGCGCTGCAGGACCTGGGGTGGACGGTCAGCAAGAACACCGTCGCGGACTCGATGCGCCGCCAGGGTCTGGTCGCCCGGCCCAGGCGCAAGCGCCGCGGGTTGACCAGGGCAGACCGGCGGGCCAGGAAGGCCCCGGACCTGCTGAAACGAGACTTCGCGCCGCCACCGGCGGTGAATCAGCGGTGGGTGTCGGACCTGACCGAGATCCCCACCGGCCAGGGCACGCTGTATCTCGCCTCGATCCTGGACCTGAACTCCCGCCGCGCGGTCGGGTACGCCCTGGGCGCCCACCACGACGCCGACCTGGCCGCCGCCGCGGTGCAGGTGGCGATCGCGGTCCGCGGCGGGCAGGTCGCCGGGGTGGTGCTGCACACCGACCAGGGCGGGGAGTACACCGGCGGCGAGCTCGCCAGAGTCTGCGCGCGGGCCGGGATCACCCAGTCGATGGGTCGCACCGGCTCGGCGCTGGACAACGCGGCCAGCGAGTCGTTCCACTCCACCTTGGAGTTCGAGCTGTTGTCCCGCAACAGGTTCGCCACCCACACCGAGGCCCGGCGGGCGGTGGTCGCGTGGCTGGAGGAGTACAACACCGTCAGGTTCCACTCGACCAACGGCCTGATCGCACCCGTCGAGTTCGAGCACGGCCGGCGCCGACCCGGCGCCAAGAGCTACGACCAGCTACGTCACCGGCGACACCACGCGAACGCCCAGAAGAAGGAGAAGAACGACAACAACGAGGCGGAGGCGGCTACGCCGCCCGAGGCACCCCTCCACGAGCCGCGGCGCGATCCTCACCAGCGTCGCGCAGCGTCCGGGCCCGTCCCTCCAACCTCAAGCGGCGCGCTGCCGCGCTCCAGCCGCGTGTCGGGCAAGCCGCCACGCGCACTTGACCCCGGAGCCTCTACGAGCCCGGTGCAGGCCACCCAACGGCCAGGCCCAGGCCTGCCCCCGCTCACGCGCGACGCCACCCAAGTAAGATCCTGAACAGACACCAGACCTGACAAGATGACATCAACCGGAGTCTCCACGGTTCCAGGGGAACCTCACGAGAGCCGGCCACGGCGGTTCTTCCCCCCCCGCAGCGACTACGACAACCGCGAACGCCTCTTGCCGAATGTCGAGCCACGGTCCGGCTTCCAGCACCGGCGCTGAGCCACCGTTCGAGCAGACCGACAGTCACCCGCTCACGGCGCACCAGGAAGAGGATCGCTGGGTTACTCACCCAGTCGGCACCCGTCTCACCGGTCGACTTCGAGACCCGCCGGCACACGATCGCGCCCCTGAGACACCTGAGACGCTCCCCATCGGCGTCGCGACGCTCAGGAACGCCTGTCGGCGCCTCGCGGGTTACCGACGTGGTTACATCGACAGAATCAGAGGCCCTTCCCGGATGACCGGAAAGGGCCTCTGACCTGCATCTTCTCGTAGCGGGGGCAGGATTTGAACCTGCGACCTCTGGGTTATGAGGCAAGACACCGCGGTCTCAGCCGTCGCACGACGTCCGGATCGTCCACGTTTCCCCGTGCCGGTCGGATCAAACAGCTGTGTCCGTCCCTCGCGTGTCGGGTCGTCCCGCAGCGTCTCGTGCGCAGATCTGTGCGCACGGCGGACAACCTGATGACGTGGCGTCGCGCCCCAGCACCCTCGCCCGGATCGTGGCGCGGGTGTTCCACGTCGCCAAGAGCGGATTCGTCCGCTCTTGCCGATGAGCGGGCGGTGATGTCACATCCGCGGCCCGGCCGGTGTCTTCATGGCGTGACGACCTACCAACCCGTCGACACAGCCACCGACACAGGCGGAGACATGGAGCACACGACCCGCATCCCCCCGGCCGAGATCACTGGCGTCAAGGGAGCGCTGATCACGTGGGTGATCAAGAAGAAGCTGGGCAAGATTCCGACGGCGGTGGGTGTCTACTGGCACAACCCCAGGGTGCTGTTCGCCAGCTTCGGCTTCGGCGGCAAGCTGCAGAAGTGGGACGCCTGCGACGAGGGCCTGAAGTCGATCGCCCACATGGCGGTCGCGTCGCTGGTCGGCTGCACGTGGTGCCTGGACTTCAACTACTTCGAGACCCGCAACAAGGGGCTCGACGTGGAGAAGGCGCGTCAGATTCCGCGGTGGCGGGAAGCGGACGTCTTCACCCCTCTGGAGCTGGACGTCCTTGAGTACGCCGAGGCCATGAGCCACACACCGCCGAACGTGACCGACGAGCTGGTGGACCGGCTGCACGCCGAGCTGGGGCCTG
The DNA here is from genome assembly GCA_963750565.1 of uncultured Actinomycetota bacterium. Lineage (GTDB taxonomy): Bacteria > Actinomycetota > Actinomycetes > Actinomycetales > Kineosporiaceae > R-H-3. The sequence continues at coordinate 67,313 of CAVVRA010000012.1, forward strand.
CCGCCGTGGTTGAGCTCACCTCGGTGATCGCATTCGCGAACATGAGCACGCGTGGCAACGTGGCGCTCGGCATCGAGTCCGACGGGTTCGCCGCTGCGTGCGGCCTGAAGCCGCTGGCCGAGCGAGCGGAAGTAGCGTCCACGCCATGAACGAGGACCCCCTCGTCGACCCCTTCGTCGCTCACCGCAGCCTGCTGTTCACCGTCGCTTACGAGATGCTCGGCTCGGTCGCCGACGCCGAGGACGTGGTGCAGGAGACCTGGCTGCGGTCGGCAGCTCTGATCGACGCCGAGCTCCGCGAGGTCCGGGACCCCCGGGCGTACCTCGTCCGGATCGTGACCCGGCTCTGCCTCAACCGGTTGCGCACGCTCGCGCGGCAGCGCGAGGACTACGTCGGCGAGTGGCTCCCCGAGCCCGTGCTGACCAGCCCGGACGTTGCCGAGGACCTCGAGCTCGCGGAGAGCGTGTCGATTGCCATGCTGGCAGTACTCGAGACGCTGCTTCCGACGGAGCGCGCTGTCTTCGTGCTCCGCGAGGTCTTCGACGTGCCGTACGACGAGATCGGCGAGGCGTTGGACAAGTCGCCGGCGACGGTGCGCCAGATTGCGACACGGGCCCGCAAGCACGTGGCGGCGCGCCGGCCGCGGATGTCGGTGAGCCGCACCGAACAGGAGCAGGTTGTCAGGCGCTTTCTCGCGGCGCTGACCACCGGCGACGTGCCAGGACTGCTCGAGGTGCTGGCTCCCGACGTGCTCGTCGTGGGCGACGGCGGCGGCCTCGCTCCGACAATCCCGAAGCCGGTGCGCGGGGCCGCGAGGCTCGCCCCGGTGATGGCCCGCTTCGCCGAGGTCGCGCCCGGCGCCAGGGCCTTCAGCGTCGACCTCAACGGCGGCATTGCGGCGCGCATCGACCCCGGTGGCGAGAACGACACGGCCGTGTCGTTCGTCATCGAGAAGGGCCGGATCACCCAGATCTACGCGATCCGCAACCCGCACAAGCTCGAGCGGCTGAGCGAAGTGACCGAGCTACGACGGTGAGTCCGGGCTTACGCCTGCTCGCCCCGCGGACGGACCGTGGACGCACGCCCTTGCCGCCGTCCGCGCGGCCCGCGCGACTATGCCGCCCTTCGTGCGACCGCACGCCCTTGCCGCTGGTCTCGCGACTCTGCCGCCCAGCGTGTCAACCGGTACGGCTTGCCGGGGTTTCTGCTGGAATAGCGTGACCGGATGCACAGCCTGGAGGAGTCGGCTGCGGCCACGGCCGCCACTGAATCAGCGGTCATCGTGCCAGTGCCCGCGGCGGAGGCCTTGGTGGGCGGGCATCGTCGCCGCTTGGATCGCTCCGCCGGCTGGCTGGGGCGTGCCCGCGCACGTGACGTGCTCTACCCCTTTCTCACGCCCGAGGACGTGGACGAGGCGGCCTTGACCCGATTGTCGGCCGCACTCGCCTCGGTGCCCGAGTTCGACTGCACCTTCGCCACGACCGCGTGGTTTGGCACGGAGGTTCTCTGGCTGGCCCCCGCAGCCGTCCGAGCCCCTGCGCCAGTTGACGATGGCTGTCTGGAGGGAGTTCCCCGACCGGCCGCCCTACGCGGGCGTCCATGATGACGTGCAACCACATCTGACGGTTGCCGAACGTGCCCTAGGCAACGCAAGGGACTTGGAGGCAGCCGAGCGTCATGTCCAAGCGGGCCTGCCGGTCACCCAGCACATCGATCACGCCCTGCTGATCGCGGGTGCGCGGCAGCCACGCTCGTGGCGGACGTTGCACCGGATCGACCTTGGCCGGACGGGAGACCCCTGAGCCGCTCGGGACACTCCGCGCCGCATGCCTACCCGTCGGATCACATGCTCGTGCCGCTGTGAATGCTGCGCCCTGAGTAGCCTCCTACTCGTGCCCGACAAGTCGGAGCGACGAGCAGCGCGTTCGGTGATCGCGGAGTACCACCAAGCGGAGTTGGGAGACCTTGTCGTCCGCGTGGGTGAAGCCGTCGATCGGTACCGCGCCGGCGAGCTTGACGCCTTTGACGTCGATCAAGTTCTGTTCCAGTACTCTCGGGCGGCAAAGGAGCTGTGGAAGTTCTGCAACTACCTCCAGGTGAAAATCGCAGCGGCGATAGTCCGAGAGCAGCCGCCTCACGACTGGTGGGAACGCGGTGCTCCTCGCGAACGGTGATGACGGGGGTCCCATGAACCTTCCGAAGAGCACTCTCATGCCGCTCACCGCACGGAACGCGCGCTCACGACGCGTAGCGTGACGGGACGGGCCGCGCGCATGGCGGCGAAGCCACCATCAGCTACCGCCGTGGACAGCGCGGTCTTACGACCTCGGATGACCAGGATGTGGTCAGGTCAGTAACCCTGTGCGTCGCTGAGCGGTGACGAGATAATTCGCCTGGGTCGCGTCGTACGTGGACCCTGCGAGGCTCAGACCTGCGGCCTCGACATCGGCTTGGAGTTCATCGTGGTGAAAGGGCCAGATCGACAACAGTTCGGTCGTCACCTGCAGCCGATCACCGTCCTGGAGTGCTGCCACGGAGATCTCCAGGCGGTGTTCGCTGTCCCATGAAGGCGGCACCTGCCAGGAGTACACCACCACTGCTCTGCGGGCGGCGCGCTCCACGAGCCGGTCCCAGACGTCCAGCCGGCTGCCGGCCGAGCGGACCTGCTCCCAGTTGCGGGAGGTCAGCGCCAGCACCCCACGCGTCCTCAACACGAATGCCATGCCGTCGATCGCGGCGCGCCGACCACTGCGTCCGACCGCGTGCGCGAGCGAGTTCCCGAAGCACAACACAGCGTCGAACCGGTCCTGCCAGCCTTGATCGGGTAGCTGGTCCCAGCGGCATACTCGCGTCGACACCTCGACTCCGTGAGCGCGAGCCAGCGCCTGGGTCCGCTCGACCATCGCCGGGCTGGCATCGCACGCGGTGACCCGAAACCCAGCCTCAGCCAGCCCGACCGCCAGCAACCCGATCCCGCAGGCGCAGTCCAAGATCTGTGCCCCCGGGTCGAGCCCCGCCGTCACCATCTCGAACGCCTGCGCGCTACCCGCCGGGGACGCCATAGCATCCGGCACCAGCCACTCATACACCGACGCCAATGACCCGTAGGCAACCTCACCCACAGTGATCCCTTCCCACGCACAGACCGGCAGAACGCCGAACCATCGATGGCCTTTCCGAGGGCACACCCCCGATCGCGGCCACGCACTCCATGCGGCAGCCTCCACCGGACCGACACCGGTGTCATCCCCGTTCCAGGGCTGGCGACACAACAGCCTCCCCGACTCCCGTCGGAGAGGTCGCACTCATCTGCCGCTGGCAGTGCGCAGGATCCTTGGTGATCGGTCGGGCGCTCTACGCCGGAGCGAAGGCCCGGGGCTCCTCCGCGAATCGGGCCCGGAAGGCGTCGACGAGCGTCTGATCGGTGAGTACCACCCGCCAGTACTCCTCGTCGGCGCGTCGCTCCAACTCCGCTGCGCGGTCGTCATCTTCGAGCGCACCTGCCCGAACTCACGTCGCACCGTCGGGACCACTCCCGCCGCCGCGTCGAGTCGCAGCCGGCGATACCCCGCCTCAGCAGCTTCTATCTGGTCGGGAGTCCCCGGGTCCACGGCGCTGAGAAGTCCGCCGCTCATCGCCATGTTGTGGAGGGTGACCACCGACGCCAGCGCGGTGTCGCCCTGACGGGGGTCGCGGCCGCCCTTAGGGGCCCCGGTGAAACAAGATCTGGTTGAGCCGCGGGGTGGGTAGCGTCTGTGCTATGGACGTCCCGGTGGATGCGGTTGATGAGTCTGTGGCCCGGCGGTGGGAGGCGCTGCGTCCGCACCTGAACGAGCGGCAGCGGCGGTTGTGGCTGGGCGCCGAGGCCCGGGAATTGGGTTCCGGCGGCGCGGCACGGGTGGCGGTGGTGTTGGGGGTCGCGGCCGATACCGTGCGCCGCGGGCGGGCCGAACTGGACAATCCCGAAACCACGCCGCAGGGTCGCTCACGCAAGGCCGGCGGCGGTCGCAAGCGGGCCGAGGAGAATCAGCCGGGCCTGGAACAGGCACTGGACGCGCTGGTTGAACCGGCCACCCGAGGGGACCCCGAGTCGCCGCTGCGGTGGACGACGAAGTCGCTGCGGGAGCTGACGAAGGCGTTGCAGGACAAGGGGTTCCAGCTGACCGACAAGGTCGTGTGGCGGCTACTCAAGGCCGCCGGGTACAGCCTGCAGGCCAACGCCAAGACCGCTGAAGGGCGCCAGCACCCCGACCGGGACGGCCAGTTCCGGTACATCAACGAGGCCGTCCGCGCGCACCAGGGGGACGGTCAGCCGGTCATCAGCGTCGATGCGAAGAAGAAGGAGAAGATCGGGCCGTACAAGAACAACGGCAGGGAATGGATGCCCCACGGGCAGCCCGAGCAGGTCAACGTGTACGACTTCATCGACCGCGAGGCCGGCAAGGTCACCCCGTACGGGGTCTACGACGTGACCGCGAACGCCGGCTGGGTCAGCGTGGGCACCGACCACGACACCGCGGCGTTCGCCGTGGCCACCATCGGCCAGTGGTGGGACCAGGTCGGCCGGGCCGCCTACCCCGGCGCCACCCGGCTGCTGATCACCGCCGACGGCGGCGGGTCCAACGGCTACCGCACCCGGCAGTGGAAGACCGAACTGGCCGCCCTGGCCGCCCGCACCGGACTGACCATCACCGTCACCCACCTGCCCCCGGGCACCAGCAAGTGGAACAAGATCGAACACCGGCTGTTCTCGTTCATCTCCATCAACTGGCGCGGACGGCCTCTGACCAGCCACGAAGTCGTCGTCGAGACCATTGCCGCGACCACCACCGCCACCGGCCTGACCGTCCACGCGGACCTGGACACCACCCCCTACCCCACCGGCGTCAAGATCCACGACCGGGACATGACAGCCCTCACCGACACCGGCATCCTGCACCGCCACGACTTCCACGGGGAGTGGAACTACACCCTCAACCCACCCAAGCCCGACACACCCGACACGCCCGGGGTGGGCTAAGTTATTTCTCCGAGCGCTCTTAGCCACCGCGGCGCGGTTCCACACCTCGTCAGCGGCATCCATGGACCGATCTTCCCAGGCCAATGCTCGGGCTGAGGAAAGACGCTCGCACATGCCGCTCTGCGCGCGACACAAAGACGAGTCGCTGCACGGCGCAGGCGACTGCCTCGGGCAGCTGGGCTGGGATGCATCGGTAGGACTTTCAGGGGTCATTGGAACGATCTGCTGCCGGTGGGGACGGCTAGGTCATCGCAGCCTCCTGACGGCTGGCATCTGGGTTCAGTGCCGGCGGATCGTGGCCAGCCAGGCCTGGGCCGTATCCGGGCCGAACCCCGGGTTGAGCTCGAACGCGGCCGGCGCAATGTCCTCAACGGTCCAACCCTGCGCGAAACTCGCCCGGATCTCCTCCTGGCGCACCCGCCGCGGCCCCTGGTCACCCGGCTGGAGGTCGCTGAAGCACATCACATAGCACCGGCCCCCAGTGCGCAGGACCGACGCCAGGCTCGCCGCGTACCGGTCACGCCCATCGTCGTCGAACACATGGAACAGCCCGCTGTCGATGATGGTGTCGAAGGTCCGCCCCAACCTGTTAAGTGCCAGCGCGTCGGCCACGTCGAAGTCGACCTCGACGCCCCGTTCGGCCGCCTTCCGGCGGGCCCGTTCGACAGCTCTCGGCGAGACGTCGATGCCCAGCGCGTCGGCTCCATGCACCGCCGCGAGCAGCGTGTGCTCACCTGTGCCGCAGCCAGCGTCCAGGACTCGCCCGGACAGCAGACCGAGTTCGGCCAGACGGACGAACGCCGGTTGCGGGCGGCCGATGTCCCACGGCGGCGGTGTGGCCGAGACGTACACCGCATCCCACTCCGGCCAGGACGTCGTCACCACCACCTCCAGTCGTCACACCCCTCCAGGCCCCGCCCAGGCCCGAGTCGATCCGTCGACACCCTCCTCGGATCCTGCCACCGCATGCGCTCCTTGCGCCCCTGGGGCGTGGGGAGACCGCCGGGCGGGTTCAGGTGGATCCGCTCCCGCTGCCTGCACCCGAGCTCCCGCCGGACACAGACCTGAAGGTCGGCGATCGCCTCCTTTGCCTGCTCCTGGGCGTCCTGCGGCGTCCAGCCGCCGCCTTCGCCCACGGAAATCTCGAAGAGCGGGTGTGGCGGGGCCTTGCGGCCTGGCGGGCGAGCTAGCCCCGGTGACTCACGAAGGGTTCTATCGCTCTAACGGTGTAAGGGCGGTCGGAAGCCGCCGGTCTTCACCGGAAAACGGGCGAATGGTTCGTCAGGTTGCAGAACCCGATGGCGGTCCGCGGCTCGCTGGGCAAGAACCCAGAGGTCCGCCGCTCACAGCTCCCTTACCCCTCGGATGGCGAGACGCAGTGGAACCACCCAAGACGCCCGCGACCGGTGAGACGGCCCCGACGGTCCGGGCGGCCGGCCCTCCCCCGGCGTCGTGCATGACTTCGTGCACACCGCGCACAGGCAAGAGGCCCTCCTCCGGACGGAAAAGGGCCTCTCACCTGCAGAAACGTGGTAGCGGGGGCAGGATTTGAACCTGCGACCTCTGGGTTATGAGCCCAGCGAGCTACCGAGCTGCTCCACCCCGCGTCGGCTCTGCCAGGCTATGTGACCCGCCGCCGGAGAAGCAAATCGTACGACGCGTGTCAGCCCGTCGAGCTGCCCGTCGCGGACGGCGAGGCCGTCGCAGCCGGGCTGCGGGTCGCCGAGGACGACGTCTGGCCGAGGCGCTGCTGGGCGGCGACGGCGCGGTTGACGGCGTCCTGGAGCTTCTTCTGGGCCGCGCCGTAGGCGGTGAAGTCGCTCTTGGCGAGGGCCGCCCGACTCTCCTCGATGGCTGACTGGGCGTCCCGGAGCGCCTGGTCGAGGTCTGCCTCGGCCGACGCCGTCTCACCGGTCGACGGGGTCGTCGAGGGGCTGCTCGGCGTCGCCGTCCCCGTTCCGGTCTCGCCGGTGCCCGAGCCGCCGGTGGCCGGCGTTCCGCCGCCGCTGAAGAGCGCGTCGAGGGCGGTCGGCAGGTCGTCGGCGAACGCGATCTCGTCGCCGAAGCTCACGAGCACCTTCTGGAGCAGCGGGTAGGTGTTCTGGCCCGGGCTGCGGACGTACACCGGCTGCACGTAGAGGAGGCCGCCACCGAGGGGCAGGGTGAGCAGGTTGCCGTACTGGATGTCGGAGCCGCCGACCTTGAGCGGGTTGAGCTCCTGGCTGATGAGCGGGTCGGCGCGGAAGGCCTGCTGCACCTGGGGCGGGCCGGAGACGTTCGTGTCGTCAGGCAGCTCGAGCAGCCGTAGCGCGCCGTAGCCCGGCCGTTTCGTGCCGGCCCGGGTGCCGGCGTCGGCGTCGACGGCGAGGAAGCCGGTGAGGTTGTTGCGCTGCGCCTGCTGACCCTGCGCCGGCACGTACGCCGACGTCAGTGAGAACGTCGGGGCGCTCTGGTCGGGCATCTGGAGGGTGAGGTAGTACGGCGGCTGGAACGCCTGGGAGTTCGACGACTCCCCCGTCGGGTCGGCCGGCACCCGCCACTGCTCGCTGCCCGAGAAGAACGCCTGCGGGTCGTCCACGTGGTACCGGCCGAGGAGCTGGCGCTGCACCTTGAAGAGGTCCTCCGGGTAGCGCAGGTGCGACATGAGGTCGGCGCTGATGTCGCTCACCGGGAGCACCCTGTTCGGGAAAACCTTCGTCCACGCCTTGAGGATCGGGTCCTGGTCGTCCCAGGCGTACAGCTTCACCGACCCGTCGTAAGCGTCGACCGTCGCCTTGACGGAGTTGCGCATGTAGTTGACCCGCTTGGACCCGAGCGGCACGACGCTCGTCGAAGCGGCGGTCAGCGCGTCCTCGGTGACGTCCGCGAGGAGCTGGGTGCGCGAGTACGGGTAGCGGTCGGTCGTCGTGTAGCCGTCGACGATCCAGACGATCCGGCCGTCGACGACGCTCGGGTACGGGTCGCCGTCGAGGGTGAGGAACGGGGCGACCTTCTCGACCCGCTCGCGCGGACGGCGGTCGTAGAGGATCCGGGAGTCGGAGTTGATCGACCCGGACAGCAGGATGTTCTGCTCGCGGAACTTGACCGAGTACAGGAGCCGGTTGACGAACGACCCGAGCCGGACGCCGCCCGTGCCGGTGTACGTGTAGTTCGTGTCGCCGGTGGACGTCGTCGAGTCCGGCGAGTCGAACTCCTGCGGCGGCGTGCCCTTCGGCGCACCGACGATCGAGTAGTCGGGCGACTTCTCGCCGAAGTACACCCGGGGCTGGTACTCCTTGCCGTTGAAGACGTCGGAGAACCCGCTCTGGAAGAACACGGGGCGGCCGTTGTCGGTGCGCTCGTTGCCGTACGCCGCGACGATCCCGTAGCCGTGGGTGTAGACGATGTGGTCGTTGACCCAGTTGCGCTGGGTCGCGGGGGCCTCGTCGAGGTCGAGCTCGCGGACCGCGGTCACGGCGTCGCGGCGGCCCCCGTCGAGCGTGTACCGGTCGACGTCGAGGCTGTCGGGGAACGAGTAGTACTGCCGGTTCTGCTCGAGCTGACGGAAGGCGTCCGACACCAGGTAGGGGTCGATGAGCCGGATGCCGGGGATGGTGTCGGCGTCCTGGCGCAGCTTGTCCGGCGTCGCGACGGTCTGGGCGTCGAAGCTCTGCTTGTCGACGTTCGCGAGCCCGTAGGCGGCCTTCGTCGCGCGCAGGTTCTTCGCGATGTACTCGGCCTCCTTGGTCCGCTCGTTCGGGCGGACCTGGAAGCGCTGGACCACCGCGGGGTAGATGCCGCCGACGAGGATCGCGCTGACGACGAGGAGGACGACCCCGTAGAGCGGCAGCATCCGGAACCGGTCGACGAGCGCACCGACGATGAAGAGCACCGCGACGATGACGGCGATGCCGGCGAGCACCCCACGCGCGATGAGCACCGCGTTCGCATCGGTGTACCGCAAGCCGGTGATGAGGTTGGACTCCTTGGTCGTCAACGCGAACCGGCCCAGCCAGTAGTCGACGCCGCGAAGCAGGAGGAAGAGGGCGGCGAGGACCGCGAGGTGGATCCGCGCGGCGTCGGTGAACCGCGACCCGGTGCCCTGCAGGCGGATCCCGCCGTAGAGGTAGTGAGTGATGACGGCCGCGAGCGCGGAGAGGAAGACGACCGCGGTGAGGAACCCGGTGAGGAACTGCAGCCAGGGTAGGGTGAAGACGAAGAAGCCGATGTCGATCCCGAACTGTTCGTCGCGCGTCCCGAAGGGCACCCGGTTCCACCACAGGAGGAACGTCTGCCACTGCTGGCCCGCCGCGGAACCGGCGAACAGCCCGAGGGCGACCGGGACGCCGACGACGACGACGCGGCGCAGCGGCTCGATGCTGTCGCGGTACCGGTCGAGGCTCGCCTGCTCGGTCGACACGGGCGCGTAGACGGGCCGGGCGCGGTACGCGATCGCTAGGCTCGCGAAGACGGCGACACCCATAACGAGCCCGCCGATGACGAAGAGCGCGCCCTTCGTGAGCAGCTCCGTCGTGTAGATCGGGGTGAAGCCGACGGAGCTGTACCACAGCACGCTCGTCCACACCGACGACAGCAGCAGGCAGAGGACCACGACGACGCCCAGGATCGCCAGCGTCGGCGCGAGCGCACCGCGGCGGCGGCGCTGGACGACTGGTCGGGGGGCGCTGCGCGGATCGCGCTCGAAGCTCACACCGGGAGAACTTACCTTTCACCTGCGAGGTTCCCGGCGCCGGCCCGGCGGGTCCGAAAGGGCCTCGACCAGGCGTGCGGCCCAGCCGGCACCCAGGCCCGCCCGTGCGAGGATCGGCCGGTGACCACGGACGCCGGCAAACCCCCGACCACGCGCAAGCTCGCGGTCCAGCGCGCCGTGCGCGAGCTTGAGGCGCACGTCGCCGTGTCCGGCTGGGACGGCCCGGTCCGGCTCTTCGCCCTCGTCAACACCGCCGGCGCGCTCGCCCGCGACCCGCAGCTCGCGGATTCCCTCGGCACGGACGTCGTCGCGGCGGCGACCCGCGACCCTGAGCACATCACCGCCGTGGAGCAGGCCCGGCTCCCCGAGGCCGACACCCTCGAGTCTCTCCTGGCCAGGATCGCGTGGCCGGAGACCGTCGACGGCGCCGCGATCGTCGTCGAGCGGATCGTGGTGCCGCCGGAGGCCGAGGTCCTGGCGCCGCGAGCGCCGGACGCCGCGCTTTCCTACCTCGCCGCTCACCCCGACCGTCGCGAGCTGCGGCTCGCCGCGGGGGTGCTGCGGGACGGCACGAGTGCGTGCGCGGTCCGGGCCCGCGACCACGACAGCGACGACCGGGTCGCGGTAGGCCCGGACCTCGTCCCCGGCCTGGTCGCGGCCGTCTCGGCGACCTTCGAGGCCTGAGCCCGGACGCGCGGCGGTCGGTCGCCGGAGGCGCTCAGGACGGCTCGCAGCTCGGCAGCGACCCCGGCGCGGCCCCCTTGCCGATCTTCTCGACGGCGGAGCGCGCGTCGTCGAGCGTGGACACCGGGACGACGTTCAGCCCGTCCGGGACGTGACCGACGACCTCGGGGCAGTTGTCGGCGGGAGCGAGGAACCATCGGGCACCCGCCTCCCGTGCGCCGACGAGCTTCTGCCGGATGCCGCCGATCGGACCCACCGTGCCGCTGACGTCCATGGTCCCGGTCCCGGCGATCTTCTTCCCTCCCGTCAGGGAACCCGGCGTGAGCTTGTCGATGATCCCCAGGGCGAACATCGTGCCGGCGCTCGGCCCGCCGATGTCCTCGATCTGGATCTTGACATGGAACGGGAAGTCGAAGGCCGCGTCGATGAAGACCCCGATCTGGGTCTTGCCGTCGTCCCCCCGGCGGGTCGTCACGTCGAGCGGCACGTCCTTGCCGTCGCGGCGCACAGTGATCTTCGCGACCTCGCCGGGCGTCGTCCGGTCCAGCCCGGTCCGCAGCGCCTCGACGCTGTCCGTCGGGACTGCGTTGATGCTCACGAGAACGTCCTTGGCCCGGAGCGCGCGGGCCGCGGCGGCCTTGGGGTCGACCTCGGTCACGGTGATTCTCGTCGGGACGTCGATGCCGAGCGAGGACAAGGCGGCCGCCGTCGCGCTCTCCTGCGACGACGTCATCTCCCGCTCGTTCTCCTGCTGCGTCTCCTCGGCGGTCTGCCCCTCGGGGAAGAGCTCCTGCTCGGGGACGACCGCGACGTCCGGGTCGAGCCAGCCCGACACGACCTGGTAGAGCTCGACATGGCTGCCCGGGCCGCCGACGACGCTGACCGTCGTGAGGTCGAGCGCGCCGGACGTCGGGTACGTCGGCCGGCCGGAGACGCTGATGAGCTCCTTGCCGCCCGCTGCCCCCAGGGTGTTGAGGGCCGGACCGGGCCGCAGGACGGCGTAGTGCACGGGCATGAGCCATGCCGCCGCGATGAGGGTGATCGTCACGAAGCCGGACAGCAGGAGCACGGCCGTGCGCGGGCTCATCGACAGCTGTGCCGACCCGGGGCTCGCATGCTGCGGGGCCCCAGCGGGCCCGTCGGCATCCGGTCCCTCCCCGACGGTGGCCGCCGGCAGGGTGGCCGCCGGTAGGGTGGCCGTGGGCTCGCCTGGCCGTCCGGTGTCGGTGCCGCCCGGCTCCGCGGTGCCCGCGGCCGAGGACCCGCCGGGCGGGTCGGGCCACCCGTCATCGCGGTCGTGGCCAGGCATCACGCGGTGCTCCTCGTTCGACTCGGCGGTTCGGCTCGGCGGTTCGGCTCGGCGGTTCGGCTCGGCGGTTCGGCTCGGCGGTTCGGCTGGGGCGGACGGCCGTCACAGGGTAGGACGACGCGGACCGGGTCTGCGTGCCCGCGCCCGCCGGACGAGCGCGGCGGCCCCGAGGAGCGCGACCGCGGCTCCGGTCGCACCGGCGGCTGTCTCCCGGCCGTCGACCCGCCGTCCGGCGACCGCGTGCCGGCCCGTGCCGAGCACAAGCAGCTCGGCGAGGCACTCCTCGTTGGTCCGGGTCGGCACCCACCCCGCGGCGCGCAGCCGGGCCGACGAGACGGCCCACGGGTGGACGACGAAGGCGAGGTCCGCCGCCGGCATCGGCAGGACGCCCACCCTGTGGAGGCGCTCGGCGGTGCCGAACGCGAGTCCGGGCGGCAGCTCGACGGGACGCCGACCGGTGATCCGCGCGGTGGCCGGGCCGTCGAGCCACCCGGCGCAGCCGGCGCCGACGGACCCGCCGAGCGGTCCCGGGTCGCCGGGCCCGCCCGCTGCTCCCCCGGCCCCGAGCACGGTGGCGACGGCGGACCCGAGGTCGTCGAGGTGACAGAACTGCCACGCCGCCCGCGACCCGCGCACGTGGAGCAGCCGCGGCGCCTCGAAGTGCCGGGTCACGAGGCTGTCGACGCCCGGGCCGACGAGCGCCGCGGGGCGGACGAACGTCAGCGCCGTCGACGACGCGGCGGCGAGTGCGACGTGCGTGGCCTCGACCTCGGCGAGGTCCCCGGCGATCCCGTCGTCCCCGAGGTCGCGCACCGGCGCGTCGTCCGGCAGCGGGACCGGGTTGTCCGGTGCGGCCCCGTGAACCATCGCGCTCGTGACGACGGCGACATGCCGCGCGCCGGCCGCCGCGGCGCCCTGCCCCACGGCTCGTGCCGCAGCGACCGCGCGGGCCCGGCGTGCGGCGGGCGGCCGGCTCAGGCTGTCCTCGAGGTCGTCGGCGGCGACCACGTGCACGACGGTGTCCGCGCCCGCGAGCAGCGCCGCGCCGTCCGGCCCGGCGACGTCCCCGACCCGCCACGTTGCCACCGGGGCGACACCGCGGCGCTCGTCGACGCCCGTCACCGCGTACCCGGCCGCCGCGAGGACGGAGGCGACGGCGCCACCGGCCGGACCGGCGGCCCCGACCACGACGACCCGGCGCACGCTGCGCCGTGAGCGAACCGTCGCGCGCTGCGGGCTCACCGCACGACCCCCCGTCGTTGGCGATTGCGTAGGTTGGACTCCATCCTCGCCGAGACGGGCCCGTCGCGCGCCCGTCCCGGTGGATCGACGCGCGAGTGAGGTGCGCATGACCGGCTTCGGCAGGGACCTGCCCGACCGCAACCAACCGGACGACGGCGACGGCGACCCGATCGGCGAGCTCTTCAAGGCGATGTTCGGGCCGGGCGGCGAGCTGCCGCCGGGCCTGGCGAACATGCCCGGCGTCCCTTCCGACCCTGCGGCCCTGCAGGCGATGTTCGCCCAGGTGCAGCAGATGCTCGCCGGCGGCGGGGACGGGCCGGTGAACTGGGACCTCGCGGAGAACCTCGCCCGGCAGGCGGCCGCCGAGGGTGGCGACCCGACGGTCTCCGGCGCCCAGCAGCGCGCGGTCGCCGAGGCGCTCCGGACGGCGGACCTGTGGCTCGACCGCGCGACGGACCTACCCGCGGCGACCGGGCGCACCCACGCGTGGAGCCGCTCGGAGTGGGTCACGCAGACCCTCCCGGTGTGGAAGGGCGTCGTGGAGCCGGTCGCCGACAGGGTCGGGGCCGCGATGAGCGAGGCGATGTCGTCCCAGGCTCCGCCGGAGCTCGCCCCGATGCTCGGTGCGGCGCTGCCGATGATGCGCCGGATGGGCGGGGCGTTCTTCGGCGCGCAGGTCGGGCAGGCCATCGGCGCGCTGTCCCGTGAGGTCGTCAGCGGCGGCGACGTCGGTCTGCCGCTCCTGCCGTCCGGAGCCGCGGCCCTCGTGCCCGCCAACGTCGCCCTCTTCGGCGAGGGGCTCGGGCTGCCGGAGGACGAGGTGCGCCTCTACCTCGCCCTGCGCGAGAGCGCCCACGCGCGGCTCTTCGCCGGCGTGCCGTGGTTGCGGTCGCACATCCTCGGCGCCGTCGAGGAGTACGCCCGCGGCATCGCGATCGACACCGCCCGGATCGAGGAGGCGGTGCGTCAGATCGACCCGAACGACCCGGAAGCGCTCCAGGAGGCGCTCTCCTCCGGGATCTTCGAGCCGGACCGGACGCCGGCCCAGCAGGCCGCGCTCGACCGGCTCGAGATCGGCCTCGCCCTCGTCGAGGGCTGGGTCGACGAGGTCGTCGACGCCGCGGCGCGGACCTCCCTGCCGCACGCCGTCCAGCTCCGGGAGACGGTCCGCCGTCGACGGGCCGCGGGCGGGCCGGCCGAGCACACCTTCGCCTCGCTCGTCGGCCTCGAGCTGCGACCGCGCCGGCTCCGGGAGGCGGCGGCGGTCTGGGCCGCGCTCACCACGGCCCGCGGCGTCGCCGGCCGTGACGCGCTCTGGAAGCACCCCGACATCGTCCCCACGGAGGCGTCCTTCGCCGACCCCGAGGGGTTCGCCCGGGGGACGGGCGAGCCGGCCGGGGGCCAGGACCTCGACGCGGCGCTCGCGGCGATCCTCGACGAGGCCGACCAGGCGCGGCCGGACAGTGGACCGGGCGGCGGACCGGACGGCCGGTCGGACGGCGGACCGGGCGGCAGCTCGGACGGCGGGTCGGACGGCGGACCGGGCGGCAGCTCGGACGGCCGGTCGGACGGCGACCCGGAGAGCGGCCCCGACGGCGGGCGGACGGCGTGACGGGTCCGCTCCACCCGGTCGGCGACCCGGCCGGGGCGCAGACTGCCGCGCCCCCGGGGGGCTCCGCGCCGTCCGAACCCGTCTGGGTGCCCCGGGACGGCCTCGTCGCGGACCTGCGGCGTGCGCTCGCGCACGCTCCCCGGGACACCCCGGAGGACCGCTTCGAGGCATGGGCGTGGCGGGCGATGCTCGACGAGGACGGGGTCGCGCTGCTCACCCGGCACGCGGTCCCAGCGCACGTCACGGCGTCCGCGATCGTGCTCTCCCCCGACGGCCGGCGGACGTGCCTCGTGCTCCACGGCAAGACGCACCGGTGGGTGCAGCCGGGCGGACACCTCGAGGACGGTGACATGACCCTCGCGAGCGCCGCGGCCCGGGAGGCCGAGGAGGAGACGGGCCTCACGGGCACCGTGCTCCCCCGGATCGCTGCCCTCTCCCGGCACTTCGCCCCGTGCCGACCCGAGGTCGACTGGCACCTCGACGTCCAGCACGTCCTCGTCGCCGACGGGACGACGACCACGGTCAGCGACGAGTCCCACGACGTCCGCTGGTGGGACGTCGACGCCCTGCCGGCCGAGCTGGCGCCCGGGGTCGTGGAGATCGTCGCCCGCGCCGTCCGGGTGCTCGGCGCCGACGTCTGACGGCGCACGTCCGACACCCTCGGACGCCGACGGACCGCCGGACGCCGGCGAGCCGTCAGCCGTCGAGGAGCCGCTCCTCGCCCGTGACCGGCACCTCGTCGTGGTCGTCCTCGAGGTGCCCGTCGTGGCCGCCGTGCGCCGCGTCGCCGATGGACGCGTCCCGCGCCGCGGCGAAGCCCTCGAGGAAGCCCCGAGCGCGCTCGGTCCGCGGGTAGTCCTCGAGGAGTGCCCAGAACCGGGGCCCGTGTCCGTGCTCGACGAGGTGCGCGAGCTCGTGGAGGAGGACATAGTCGATGACCCAGCCCGGCATCCCCTGCAGGCGGGTCGACAGCCGGATCGTCCGGTCCGCGGGGGTGCACGACCCCCAGCGGGAGTTCTGGTTCGGCACCCATGTGACGCTCGCGGGCCGCGCGAGGCCGTCGAGGTAACGCCGGGACAGCTCGGTCGCCCGGGCCATGAGGTCCTCGTCCCCCGGGCGGCGGCGCCGGTCCTGCGCGGTGAGCCGAGCGACCATCCGCTCGACCCACTCCCGCTCCTGGGCCCGCGTGA
This sequence comes from uncultured Actinomycetota bacterium, assembly GCA_963750565.1. Taxonomy (GTDB): domain Bacteria; phylum Actinomycetota; class Actinomycetes; order Actinomycetales; family Kineosporiaceae; genus R-H-3. The sequence continues at coordinate 83,060 of CAVVRA010000012.1, forward strand.
AGCGGGCCGGGATGAGGACGATCGTGCGGTCGCCGTCACGGTAGGCCGTGACCGTGCGCACGCGCCGCCTGCTCCGGCGTACCTCGACGTCGGGTGGCGGGGCGTTCGAGGGCACGCCAACCATGGGTCGAGGCTAAGGCGACGCGCTCGGATATTCTCACATCCACATCCGGTGGACGCCGTCTTCGCAGGCCAGGGGCGTCCTCACGGCGTGGTCGGCGACCGCGTCCACACCCGTCGACACCGGGCTCCACAGCGACGCGCGGCGATCTCCCCAGGTTGTCCACAACGTCGTCCACAGGCCTGGGGACGACTGCGTTGACGCCTCGACGGTGCGGCTCCTAGGTTCGTCGCAGGCCCCGGGGTCCCGGGAGCGGCGCGCTGGGGAAGGTGCGCCGCTCCCGGCCCCCGGGGCTTCTCCGTGCGCCGCGAGGCGGCTCTCGAGCATGTCGTTCCGCCCGTTCCGTCCGGTTCTCCCCGCCGGACCCGTGCTCAGAGGTCCCCCGTTCCGTCGATCTCCCAACGCGCCACGGCGCTCTTGTCCAGCGGATCCGCGGGGCTCGGCTAGGCTGCTCGCCGGGTCTGACGCACGGAGGGGGCCGCCGAGAGCGCGTCCCGACCGGCCCGCGGGCGGCACCACTGGCCGTCGCGGTTGACCAAGCCATACGACATGAGGAGCGCCATCGTGGCCGACGAGACGTACAGCGGCGAGTTCTACTGCGTGAAGTGCAAGGAGAAGCGGCAGGCGGAGGGCAAGGTCGTCGAGACCAACGGCCGCCGTATGGCCAAGGGTCAGTGCCCGGTCTGCGGGACCAACCTCAACCGGATCCTCGGCAAGGCCTGACCGCTCCACCGCGCGCAGGTCGCCGGCCTCCCGCCGGTCGCGACCCGCCGTCCCGACGGGCGGCCCACCCTTCGGTGGGCCGCCCGTCGCCGTTCATGCGGCGATCGACCGGTCGTGATCATTCCTGTGGACGACAACCACGGCGGTCCGGTCGCCGTGACACCCTCGGACCGTGCGCATCCAGCTCCTCCCCGGCCTCCAGCGGGCCTGGCGCGGGCCTCAGAGCCTCCAGCTCGGTGTGAGCCCGCGCCGGGCGACCGTCCTCGACGGGCTGACCCCCGCGGACGCCGCCCTCGTCGAACGTCTCGACGAGGGCGTCGACCCGACCGAGCTCGCGGGGGCGGACGAGCGGCACCGCGAGCTGGTGGGGCTCCTCCGCGAGGCGGGCGCGCTCGTCCCGGCCCGCGCGGGGCGCGGCGTCCACGCCGTCCTCGAGGCCCGGCACCGCGACCTCGAGCCGGACGCCGCCGCCTGGGCACTCGTCCACCGGGACTGCGGCGACGGCTGGGACCTCTTGGCGGCGCGGGAACGGCAGCACGTGCTCGTCGTCGGCGGCGGACGGGTCGCCGCGACGACCGCGCGGGCCCTGTCGACGGCCGGCGTGGGCGGCGTCGAGCGCCGCACCGAGCTCGGCGAGCGCGGCGTGCGGGCCCGCGGCGGCCGCGGGCCCGCCGTCCGGCCGTCGTGCGTCGTCCTCGTCGAGGCCGCGGCCGCCGACCCGGCCCGCGCCCAGGACCTCCTGCGCCGGGACGTGCCGCACCTGTCGGTCGTCGTCCGGGAGGACGACGTCGTCGTCGGGCCGCTCGTCCGGCCCGGCCGGGGGCCGTGCCTGCGCTGCCTCGACCTGCACCGCTCGGCGCTCGACCCGGCCTGGCCGGCCATGCTCGCCCAGCTGCTCTCCGGACGGCGGCGCGTCCCCGAGGAGAGCGCCGTCGCCGGGCTCGCCGGGCACCTCGCCGCGCTCCAGGTCCTCGCCCTGCTCGACGGCCGCCAGGCCTCGGCCGCCACCGGTGCCACGCTCGAGGTCGAGCTCCCCGACGGGCTCGTGACCCGACGGGCCTGGGCCGTGCACCCCGGGTGCGGCTGCCACTGGCCCCCGGACGGCGCGCCCGGCGACCGCGACGCGCCCGGGGGACCACGGCACCCCGCACCGGCGCGCGGCCGGGAGCCCCGACGACGACAATGAAGCGGTGACCGAACTCCCCCGCCGTGCGGTGACCCGGACGGCGAAGCTGGCGACGCTCCCGCTCGGCTACGCCGGGCCGCACCGCGCTCGGCTTCGGCAAGCGGGTCGGCGGCAGGCCCGCCGAGCTCGTCGCCGCCGAGGTGCAGGCCCGCACCGCCGAGCAGCTGTTCAAGGTGCTCGGCGAGCTCAAGGGCGGGGCGATGAAGTTCGGCCAGGCGCTGAGCATCTTCGAGGCGGCGCTGCCCGAGGAGCTCGCCGGCCCGTACCGGGCGACGCTGACCAAGCTGCAGGACGCCGCTCCGCCGATGCCCGCGGCGACGGTGCACAAGGTGCTCGCCGCCGAGCTCGGACCGCAGTGGCGGCGCAGGTTCCGGGAGTTCGACGACACGCCGGCCGCCGCGGCGTCCATCGGCCAGGTGCACCGCGGCGTCTGGAAGGACGGCCGGCCCGGTCGCCGTCAAGGTCCAGTACCCGGGCGCCGGCGAGGCGCTGATCTCCGACTTCACCCAGGTCGCCCGGGTCGGGCGGGTCGCTGCCGGCTGGATCCCGGGCCTCGACATCAAGCCGATCCTCGACGAGCTCAAGGCCCGGGTCGTCGAGGAGCTCGACTACCCCCTCGAGGCCGAGGCCCAGACCCAGTTCGCGGCGGCGTTCCGGGACGACCCGGAGTTCGTCGTCCCGCAGGTCGTCACCGCGACCCAGCACGCTCATCGTCAGCGAGTGGCTCGACGGCGTCGCCGCTGTCGCGGCTCATCGCGAACGGGTACGCAGGAGGAGCGCGACCTCGGGGCGCGGCGGTACCTGGAGTTCCTGCTCGCCGGCCCGGCCCGCGCCGGGCTGCTGCACGCCGACCCGCACCCGGGCAACTTCCGGCTCACCCCGGACGGCCGGTTCGGCGTCCTCGACTTCGGCGCGGTCAAGCGGCTGCCCGACGGCATGCCGCCGGAGATCGGCCAGCTGCTCACGCTCGCGCTGCCCGAGCGACGCCGACGGCGTCGTCGCCGGGCTGCGCGAGGAGGGCTTCATCAAGGCGTCGATCGAGATCGACGGCGCAGGGGCTGCTCGACTACCTCGCGCCGTTCCTCGAGCCGGCCCGGCACACGACGTGGACGTTCTCCCGGGCGTGGATGCGCGCAGCTGTTCACCCACGTGAACGACGTCCGCCGGCCCCAGTGGTCGGTCGGTCTCAAGCTCAACCTGCCGCCGGAGTACCTGCTCATCCACCGGGTCTGGCTCGGCGGCATCGGCGTGCTGTGCCAGATCGAGGGCGAGGTCCCGGTGCTCGAGGTCCTCGCCGAGTGGCTGCCGGAGTTCGACGTCACCGCTCTCGACTACGTCGAGTGGGTCGACGACGGCGAGCCCGTCGAGACGGTCGCGCCGGTCGCCAAGCCCTGACGCGGGGGACGACCCAGCCAGTGGCCGGGCGGACCACCCGGCGCCGTCACCACCAGGGGGTGTCGAGCTTGCCCTCGATGCTGCGGATGTTGGCCCGCATGCAGGTGTCGCACGTCCAGATCCGCCGACCGCGCTCGATCGCGGCGGACCACGTGAGGGGCGGGGGCTCGCTCGGCGCGACCGCCCCGCACGTCGCGCAGACCATCGGGGCGTTCTGGGTGGGGACCACGGCTCCGGAGAGCGTGGGGGAAGGTGTGTGCTCGGTCACGACGACCAGCGTAGGGCCGCCACGCCGTCACGACCGGTCGATGCGCCCGGGTTGATGCGGTGTTAACGCTCTGAGAACGACAACCCGCCGTTCGGTGGAGGCCGAGCGACCGGACGGACGCCGGGCGGTACGTCACGGGAGCGGATGGACGCCGCTCTCGATGGTGTCCAGCGCCGAGCGGATGCACGGCGCGCAGGTGAAGGAGCGACGCCCGTCGCGGACGGACATCGACCAGAGCAACGCGGGACGCCGCTCGGATGGGTGGTGGCCGCACGTGCTGCAGGAGGTCGTGGTCGTCATGCCGATCGACGCTACGGACGCCGCGTCGCGAGCGGGCTACGTGCCTGCGACGTCGTCGGTGCGGTGGCGCGGGTTGAAGGCGCCGTCCTCTCAGCCCTCCCCGAGGTAGAGGAAGCCGGGCCCCTCGTCCCGCCACCGGACGCCGAGCGGGTCGAGCGCCGCATGCAGCGCCGGCGCCCACGAGCCGGTCCGCGTCTCGTCGGCGGCCTCGAACCCGTGGTCGGCGGTGAGGAGGAACGTCACGTCGTCGGTGACGTCGAGCCGGTCGAGGTGGTCGAGGAAGGCGCCCAGCCGGCGGTCGGCATCCCGGAAGCTGTCCCGGGCGATCGGCGAGCGCGGGCCGCCGGCGTGGTGCCCGGCGTCGGTGACGATGTGCGACCACCAGGTCAGGGCGGGTGCGGCGTCCGGCGAGGCCCAGAGCTGGAGCATCTGCGCAACCCCCGCGTCGTCGACCCGGGTGCCCCAGCGGAAGTAGCGGTCGGCGAGATGGGCCCGCTCGCCGAGGAACGGGCTGTCCTCCGCGGCGGGCAGGGCGGAGTCCAGGTCCCCCGCCCCGCCCGGCGCCCGCCTGCGCCCGGACGAGCTGCATCGTCGAGTACGACGCACCCCGCTCGACGGCCTCGTCGACGCACGCCGTCATCACACCCGGCCGGACGGCGACGAGCGGTCTCGAAGACGGTGGCGACCCCCGGCCGGAACCACGTCGCGGACCGGTGCCACGTCGTCTCGTCGTTGGGGACGACCCGCTCGCCGGTCCGCCGGTCGAAGAACACGTTGCCGAGCACCCCGTGCCGGCCCGGGCCGACCCCGGTGAGCGCCGAGGTGTGGTTGCACAAGGTGATGCTCGGGAACTCGGCCACGGCCCCGCCGGCGAGCGCCGTGCCCTCCTCGAGCAGCCGAGCGACCGCGGGCAGCTCGCCCGCCGCGACGAGCTGCAGCAGGTCCGAGCAGGGCGCGCCGTCCCACAGGAGGCCGACCACGAAGCGACCGGCGCCGAGGCCGACAGCAGGTCCTCCCGGGCGCAGCCGTCGAGCGGGGCGCCCGCGGCGTCGAGCAGGCGTTCGGCGGGCGACGCCCGCGGCGCGCAGCAGCGTCGGTGCGACGTCGACGACCCGGGCGTGGTCGACGACGACGCCTCGGCCGGGCGGCGCCCGCACCAGCGACCAGCAGCGGCGCCCGGGACTGGACGACGTCGAGCGAGCCGTGCTCGCCGCGGTGTCCGCCCTCGGTCCGGGAAGTAGTGCCGCGGGGTGTGGACGACGGCGACGTCCGGGCTGCGGTCCGCGTCGGCGAAGAGCGACAGCAGCCGCCGACCGGGGTCGGGGTAGGCGTTGCCCGCGTTGTCCGGCGAGGGGTCGGCGAGCTCGCCCGCGTACGGCAGGAAGGCGAGCGGGTCGGTGCACCCGACGGGGTCCTCACCGTGGAGGACCTCGTGGGTGCCCCCGGCGTCGAGCCGGACGGCGCCGCGCGCGTTCGCGACGACGACGCAGGCACCGTCGGCGAGGGCGTGCGGACCGGGGCCGCCGTCCGGGTAGGCGACGAGGTCGACGATCCCGGCCAGTTCCGGGGCGGTGAGGGCCCGGACGGCCGCGTCCCGCGCTGCGCTCATGCCCGCAGCGTGCCATGGGGGCAGACTGGTCGACGTCGTCCGCACGGGCGACCCGTGGTGACCGCGGGAGGACAGCCGCGCGACCTGAGACGTCGCGGAGGCCGAGGAGGCAGCCATGCGCGCGGTCCGGATCACGAGGACCGGGGGGCCGGAGGTGCTCGAGGTCGGGGACATCGACGCACCTGTCGCCGGCGAGGGCCAGGTGCTCGTCGACGTCGCCGCCGCCGGAGTCAACTTCATCGACACGTACGTCCGGACCGGGCTGTACCCCTCGGCGCTGCCAGCGGTTCTCGGCCAGGAGGGCGCGGGCACCGTGACCGACGTCGGACCCGGGGTCGCCGACCTCGGGGTCGGCGACCGGGTCGCCTGGTGCGATGGCGGCGTCTCGTACGCCGAGCGGGCGGTGATCCGGGCTGCGCGGGCTGTGCGGCTACCGGACGGGGTCGACGTCGAGACCGCCGCCGCCGTCATGCTCCAGGGACTCACGGCGCACTACCTGGTGACGGACACGCATCGGCTCTCCCGCGGGGAGCGCTGCCTCGTCCATGCCGGCGCGGGCGGGGTCGGGCTGCTGCTCATCCAGCTCGCGAAGCGGGCGGGCGCCGAGGTCTTCACGACGGTCGGGGGACCGGAGAAGGCCGGGCTGGCGCGTGGGGCGGGCGCGGACCACGTCGTCGACTACCGCCGGGAGGACTTCGGCGAGGCCGTCGAGCGCATCGCCGGCCCCAAGGCGCTCGACGTCGTCTACGACGGCGTCGGCAAGGAGACCTTCCTGCGCGGGCTCGACGTGCTGCGCCCGCGCGGGCTCATGGTGACGTTCGGCAACGCGTCGGGCCCCCCGGACCCGGTGCCGCCGCTGCTGCTGTCCCAGAAGGGTTCGCTGTTCCTCACCCGCCCAACGCTCGGGCACTACGTCGCGACGACGCAGGAGCTGCGGGCCCGGGCGGAGGCGGTGCTCGGGCTCGTGGCGTCCGGGGACCTCGACGTCCGGGTCGGGGCCCGGCTGCCGCTGGCGCAGGCGCGGGCGGCGCACGAGCTGCTCGAGGGCCGCCGGACGACGGGGAAGGTGCTGCTCGTCCCGTGACGTCGGCCGCCGGCGGATGCGGGGGGCCGGACCATCCCCCTCGCATGGTCCGGCCCCGCGCGCACCCACTGGACGCCCTCCGGGCGACATCGGTTGCGTCATGCGTCGAGGTCGTGCGGGAGAGGGCTGCCGGGCGGGAGCCGCCTCCTGCGGACGGCTCCCACCCCTCCCCGTGCCCCACCTGCCCCTGGGGCCGTGCGCCCCGGCGGGATGCTCGTCGTCAGACGAGCTGTTCGGCCGCGACGCGCGCGGCCTGGGCGGCATGGCGCGCCGACTGGACGGCGCGCTGCGCGGACTGCTGGGCCCGACGGGCACGGCGGTCCGCGCGGACGGCGCGGAGGAGCCGGGACCGCTGGGCCTCGGTACTCATCTCATGCCATCGGTGTCGTGCGAGCTGTTCGTTGAGCAGGTGCTGGCTGGCGTGCATGTCAGTGCTCCTGGGCTGCGTCCGCGCGAGGCGGAGACGGATGTCGGTGACGGTGCTGTCGAGGTCGGCGGCACGGCGGGCGTCGGCCCACCCTGCGCCGTCGGTGCTTCTCGGGGTGCGCTTGCGGCCGGTGCTCGCCGGGCGGGTGGGCGTCGGGGCTGCCGCGTCGACGGCCGTGCCGCCGGTGAGGGTGAGCCTGCGGGAGGCGGTCACGCCGCGGCCTCGTTCTTCCGCGGACGTCCCCGCGGCCGCTTGCGCGGGACGACGACGCCGGCGATGAAGAGCTCGCCGCCCCAGACACCCCACGGCTCCCGACGCTCGAGGGCGCCGGCGAGGCAGGACGTCCGGACGGGGCAGGGCCGGCAGAGCGACTTCGCGGTCTCGACGTCTGCGGGCGACTCCGCGAACCAGAGCTCCGCGGCGTTGACACGGCACGGGATCCGGGGCGTCTCGGCCTGCGTGACCTCGTCGGTGAGGGTGTCCAGCAGGGCGGTGAGCTGCATCGTCGTCACCTCCTCGTTCTCCTCGGCGCGCCGGCGGTGGCCGGGCCGCCGTCTCGGCGGGCCGCCGGTGCGGGTCGACCGGCGGTGGCACTCCCGGCGGCGGTCGCCGCTGGGAGGTCCTGCCGGGATCCGAGGGGTGGAACACGAAGGCCGCGGATCCCGTGGTCGGGTTCCGCGGCCTGAGGAGGCGCTGCCGGTCGGCTAGATCGGCGGCTTCCGGACTCTGGTACCCGAATGGTGCGGGGTGGTGCCGTAGTGGGTGTCGAAATCGACGTGCTGCGTTGCCGGGCTGAGGACGGTCGTCTCCCCTGCCTTCTCGATGCCGAGACCGGCCGGGGCGATACCGAGACCGACGAGCCGGACGGCGGCGAGCCGCCCGGACCGGGCGGCGACGCGGACGTCACCGGTGCGGTCGGCGGGAGCGGCGGAGGCCAGGGACCGAGCCGCAGGCGTCTGCGGGCAGACCCCTCCCCAGGGCCGGAGCGGGGTGACGGCTGCTCGGGACAGGCCGCTGGGTCGCGGCGAGGTGGCAGCGCGCGCGGTCGCGCCGGTCGGAGCGCTGATGCTCGTCGTCCGGTCGGTCATCGCGATCATGTCTGCCACCTCCTCCCTCGTTCTGCCCGTGCGCGCGCGAGCGCAGCACGGGTCCTCCGGTGATGTGCCCACGAGGTTAGACGACCGGCGGGAGACCTCACAACGCATTTTCCGTCGTGTTTTTGGGAACTTCTCCCGCAGTCCTTGCGCCCGCGGCCGGGTGCGCCCGAAAGACCTTCTGGAGCAACGCCCTCCGCGGCATCCACCGCCAGGCGGCCGGATGGCTACCGATCCGGCAGCAGCGCGTCGTCCGGCGTGCCCGGCGAAGCCGCGCCGTCGGCACCCCCCGCCCCGACGCCGAGCTCGGCGAGGACGTCCGCTCCGTAGCGCTCGAGCTTCGCAGGGCCGACGCCGGCGATCCGGGCCAGGGCCGCCAGGGACTGCGGCATCGTCTCGGCGATCGCGACGAGCGTCGCGTCCGTGAAGACGACGTAGGCGGGCACCTTCGCCTCGGCCGCCGTCCCGGCCCGCCAGCCGCGCAGCCGCTCGAACAGCTCCTCGTCGTACGTCGGCGGGCACGCCGCGCACCGGCCAACCTTGCGCTCCGCACCGGACGACAGGACGGCGCCGCAGGCCGCGGCACGTGGTGGCGGCCTTGCTCCGCGACCGCCGCGGGCCGGCGTCGGCGTCCCCGCCTCCTCGACCGCCTCCTCGACCGCCGCGGCGCCCGCCACGGCCCTCGTCGGGCCGCCTCGGATCGCCGAGCAGGCCGTCGAGGAACCGTGAGGGCTCGCGGTTCGCCCGGCCGCCCGGCGTCCGGGACCGGGTCCAGGACAGAGGAGGTGCTCGCGGGCCCGGGTGATCCCGACGTAGAGCAGCCGTCGCTCCTCCTCGACCGCCTCCCAGCCGTCGGCGAGCGAGATCGGCATGAGGCCCTCGGCAGAGCCCGACGATGAACACGGCGTCCCACTCCAGGCCCTTGGCGGCGTGCAGCGACGCCGAGCGTGACGCCCTCGACGGTCGGGGCGTGCTGGGCCGCGGCGCGCTCGTCGAGCTCGGCGACGAGGTCGGCGAGGCCGGCTCGCGGGCCGGGTCACGGCGAGCTCGTCGGCGAGCGACGGCGAGCGCCTGCGAGCGACTCCCAGCGTTCCCGGACCGCGCCGCCGCTCGACGGCGGCTGCGGCGTCCACCCCGCCGACGGCGAGCACGCCGCGCACCTCCTCGCCGAGCGGCGTCCCGCCGTCGGATGCCCGGGCGGCGCCGCGCAGCAGCAGGACGGCGTCCCGGACCTCCTTGCGCGCGAAGAAGCGCTCGCCGCCGCGCACGAGGTAGGGGACGCCGGCGTCGGCCAGGGCCTGCTCGAGCGGCTGCGGACTGGGCGTTGGTGCGGTAGAGGACCGCGATCTCGCTCGGCCGGACCCCGGCGGCGAGCAGCCGGCGGACCCGCGCGACGACACCGGCGGCCTCGGCGACGTCGTCGTCGTACGCGGTCAGCCGCGGGGCCGGGCCCGGCGCGTCGCTGGGCGACGAGCTGGAGCCGGGCCCCGGCGGGGCCGGCGCCGGCGGCCGGCCTTCGCGAGGAGGCCGTTCGCGAGCGCGACGACCTGCGGGGTCGAGCGGTAGTCGCGGACGAGCCGGACCACGCGCGCGCCCGGGATGCCGCCGTGGAAGCTCGAGCAGGTGCTCCGGGGAGGCGCCCGGTGAACGAGTAGATCGTCTGGCTCGGGTCGCCGACGACGCAGACGTCGTCCCGGTCGCCGAGCCACAGGTCGAGCAGGCGCTGCTGCAGCGGCGCTGACGTCCTGGTACTCGTCGACGACGAAGTGCCGGTACTGGCCGCGGATCGTCGCGGCGACCTCGGCGTACTCCTCGAGGATGCCGACGGTGAGCAGCAGGACGTCCTCGAAGTCGATGACGCCGCGGTCGGTCTTGACGTCCTCGTAGACCTCGAGCACGCGGGCGACGGTCGCCAGGTCGAAGCCGCCCGGCTCGCCCCGCCGGGCCCGGCGCGGCGGCCCGCCGGGTAGGTCGCTGGGGGTCAGCAGGCTGACCTTGGCCCACTCGATCTCGGCGGCCAGGTCGCGGACGGCGGCGCGGTCGACGGACAGGCGCAGCCGGGCCGCGGCGTCCGCCACGAGGCCGGCCTTGTGCTCCAGGATCGCGGGCGGCGCGCCGCCGACCACCTGCGGCCAGAAGTACGACAGCTGGCGCAGCGCGGCGGCGTGGAAGGTCCGGGCCTGGACGCCGCCGACGCCGAGCGCGCGCAGCCGGGTGCGCATCTCGCCCGCAGCGCGCGCGGTGAAGGTGACGGCGAGCACCTGCTGCGGGCACGTAGACCCCGCAGTGCACGCCGTAGGCGATCCGGTGGGTGATCGCCCGGGTCTTGCCGGTGCCGGCGCCCGGCCAGCACGCACACCGGGCCGGACAGCGCCGTCGCGACCTCGCGCTGCTCCGGGTCGAGCGCCTCGAGGACCGCGTCCGCCGACGACGGGGCGGACGAGCCGGGGTGGACGGCCGCGGCCGCGGGGACGGGGGGGCTCGGGGGCGCGGTGTCGGCGGTGGGCATCGCCCGCCATCCTGCCAAGTCCCGGCGACAGCCGGGTGACGTCGTCCACAGGCGGGCTAGGGAAGATCACGGCCCGTGACGACGTTGAGAGTTCAAGGCTCCGCCCGCTGCGGCCAGGACTCCGGCGGGCGGAGCCGCCACGACGTCCGCGGCCGGCAACGCTGGGGCCACCGGAATGTTGCACCGCACGTCCGCCCACGACCTCACGAGGAGCACGCCCCGATGAACGCCCCCGCCCCCGGCACGATCACGATGTACTCGACCGCGTGGTGCGGGTCCTGCCGCCGGCTCAAGAGCCAGCTCGACCGTGAGGGCATCGGCTACACCGAGGTCAACATCGAGGAGGTGACGGACGCGGCCGAGTTCGTCATGAAGGTCAACTCCGGTAACCAGACGGTGCCCACCGTGCTGTTCCCGGACGGCACCGCCGCCACGAACCCCTCTCTCGCCGAGGTCAGGGCCCGGCTCACCGCGGCCTGACCCGCCCCGCCCTCGGCCGGCTCACGTCCTGGACGTCTTCCCGCACACCACGGCCACGCTCGCGGCGCACGTCGCGGGGGTGGCCGTCGGCCTGCGTGCGGGCGTCGCGGCCGCGGGCGGGCACGCCGTCCGGGTCGGCCTCGACGGGCCGGTCGCGGCGGACACGGCGGCTCTCGCGGACGCCGTCGGCGCCGCGCTGGCCGACCTCGCGGTGCCCGTCGCCAGGGTCCGCGGGAGCGACTGGCTGCGCGCCCGGTCGCTGCGCCTGGAGTCCGGGCGGCACGACCCGGACGCCTACTACGAGGGCTGGCTCGACGGGTCCGCCCTGCGTCGCGAGGTGCTCGACCCGCTCGGCCCCGGCGGCGCGGGCCGGTGGCTGGCCCGGCTGCGCGACCCTGCGACGGACCGGCCGTACCGCGCACGCCCCGTGGCCTCCGTCCGCGGGCTCGTCCTCGTCGTCGACGGGCCGTTCCTCGCCCGCCGGGAGCTCGCCGACGCGTTCGACCTCGTCGTCCACCTCCAGGTGTCCCGGGCCGCGCAGGAGCGCCGGCTGCCCGACGAGGACCGCGTCCGGGTGCCCCCGGCGTGGGAGCGCTACGTCGAGGAGACCGACCCGGCGCCACGGGTCCTCGACGCCGGCGGGCTCGTCGTCCGGTTCGACCACCCCGACCGACCGGCCGTCGTCGCCCCTGGCGGTCGTCCCCTGTAGGCCCCGGCTGGAGGCCCCGGCTGGAGGCCCCGGCGGTAGGTCCGGCAGTAGGGGCCCCGGCGGTAGGTCCCGGCGACAGGTCCCGGGCCGGCGCAGGCGCACACGTCCTCGTCAGGAGCACCTTCACGCCGACCCGGGAGGGCCCGGGACACCGCGCCTGTCGCGGGTGCGCCGCCTAGGGTGGGCGTCCGTGACCACCGCGCCCGGCGTGCCGCCGCTGCCCCCGCTCGCCGAGCTCTCGCTGTCGCGGTCGACTCTCGACCGGGATGCCGAACGCCGCACCGACGAAGGCCTGCTCGGCCGGCTCCTCACGGACGCCGCGACCCGGGTGCTCGTCGTCGAGGGCGACCGGGCGCTCGTCTCGGACGGCGGTGACGGTGCGGACGGCGGTGCGGACGGCGGTGCGGACGGCGGCGCGAGTGGTGTCGGTGCGCGCGGTTCGGACGGGGGTGCGATGCTCCACGTGCTCGCCCCGGACGCCGCGCGGGCGGCGGTCGCGGCGCTCGCCGACGACGCGCACGCGTCGTCGGGGGCAGCTCCAGGGACGACGACGGTCTACCTGGGTCTCGACGGCCCGGACCGGGTGCCGCACGTGCTGCTCGCCGTGCCCAGGCCGCCGACCCGGCTCACCGGCGGCCGGCAGCCACCCGTCGCGGACCGGCCCGCCCCGAGGGGCGCACGCTGGGCGGGACTGCGGGAGGTCGGGTCGCTGCTCGACGCGACGGGTGCCGGTCTCCTCGTCGCCGCCGTCGCGCTGTCGAACTGGCACTCGACGCACCCCCGCTGCGCCCGGTGCGGTGAGCGGACCCTCCCGGCGACGTCCGGCTGGTCGCGGCGCTGCCCGGCGTGCGGCGCCGAGCACTACCCGCGCACCGACCCCGCCGTGATCATGTCCGTCGTCGACGACGCGGACCGGATCCTCCTGGGGCGCCAGCAGGTCTGGCCGCCGAAGCGGTACTCGACCCTCGCCGGCTTCGTCGAGCCCGGCGAGTCGCTGGAGACCGCCGTCCGTCGTGAGGTCCTCGAGGAGGCCGGCATCGTCGTCGGCGAGGTGAGGTACCGGGGCAGCCAGCCGTGGCCGTTCCCGTCGTCGCTCATGCTCGGCTTCTCCGCGCGGGCCACGAGCACCGCCGTCCGGGTCGACGGCACCGAGCTCGCCCACGCCCGGTGGTGGAGCCGCGAGGAGCTCGCGGCCGACGTCACGAGCGGAGAGCTCCTCCTGCCGCCCGGCGTCTCGATCGCCCGGCGGCTCATCGAGCAGTGGTACGGCTCGCCGCTCACGGACGCCGTGGAGGGCTGGCGCTGAGGCCGTCACGGGGCGGCTGCCCGGCGGTGCGGTGGGCCATCCCGTTACCGTGGGCTCCGTGCCCGACCGGTCGCCGTTCGCCCTCGCCGCGCTCGCGTGCGCCGCGGTGCGCGGCCTCGAGCCCGCCGCGGCGTCGCCCCGGGTGAGCCACGACCCGGAGGTGGACGCGGCGGACGTCGAGGACGACCTCGGACGTCGCTGGGTCGTCCGGGTGCCGAGGACACCGACCGCGGCGGCCCGGCTCGACGCGGAGGCGCGCCTGGTGCAGAACCTCGCCGGCTGGTTGCCGTTCGCCGTCCCCGAGGTGGCGGGCCGGGCACCCCTGCGCGACGGGACGACGGCGGTCGTCACCCGGGCGCTCGCCGGGGCGCCGCTCGAGCCGTCCGGGCTGGCCCCCGGGCCGGGGCTCGCCGCGGCGCTCGGCCGGAGCATCGCGGCGATCCATGACCTGCCGTCCCGCGTCGTCGAGGAGGCCGGGCTGCCGGTCTACACCGCGGACCAGTACCGCCGACGACGCCTCGCCGAGGTCGACCGGGCCGCGGCGACCGGCCATGTGCCGGCGGGGCTGCTCGCCCGGTGGGAGAAGGCGATCGAGGAGGCCGGTGCGTGGCGGTTCCTGCCGTGCGTCGTCCACGGCGACCTCGCCCGGGAGACCGTCCTCACCGAGCACGCGGACGTCGCGGGCGTGCTCGAGTGGGGCGAGGCGCGGGTCGCCGACCCGGCCGACGACCTCGCCTGGGTCGTCGCCGCCGCGGACGATGACGCCGTCGAGTCGGTGCTCGAGGCCTACGCGCACACCCGGCGCAGCCCGGTCGACCGCGACCTCGCCCGCCGGGCCCGGCTCGCCTCCGAGCTGGCCTGCGCCCGGTGGCTCCTCCACGGCGTGACGGCGGACGACGATGAGGTCGTCGCCGACGCCGTGGCGATGCTCGAGGAGCTGGACGCCTCCGTCGACGGGCACACCTGGTGACCCTGCTGCGAGAGTGACCTTCGTGGCAGTTTCGGACGGCAGGCGACGGTTGCGCCTCATGTCGTTCAACGCGTGCTCGGGGCGTTCGATGACCGACGGCGTCGCCGACCCGCAGCGGCTCGCCGACACCGTCGCGGCGACCGGTGCGGATGTGCTGGCGCTCCAGGAGGTCGACCGGTTCCAGCCCCGGTCAGGGGGCGTCGACCAGGCCGCGCTCGCTGCGGAGGCGCTCGGCGCCCGGCACCGCTACCTCGGGCTCGTCCACGGCACCCCCGGTGAGGACGGCTGGTCCGCGGCACCGCACGACCACCGGCCGAACGGCCACGACGAGCCGGCCGACGGCGCGCAGGACCCGACGTACGGAGTCGCCCTTGTCGTGACCCGTCCGGTCCGGGCCTGGCACGTCCTGCGGCTCGACCCGGCCCGCGGCCGGTACCCGATCCCCGTGCCGAGCCGGCCGCCGCGGGTGCTGTGGATCCCGGACGAGCCACGGGCGGCGGTCGCCGCAGTCCTCGAGGACCCCGTCATGACCGTCGTCTGCACGCACCTGTCGTTCGTTCCGGGGACGAACGTGCGCCAGCTGCGGCGGCTGCGGCGCTGGCTCGACGGCCTGCCCCTGCCACACGTCGTCCTCGGTGACCTCAACCTGCCCGGGGGGCTGCCCGCCCGGCTCACCGGCTGGACGCCCCTGGTCACCGGCCCGACGTTCCCGTCGCCCGGGCCGCGGGTCCAGCTCGACCACGTGCTCGCCGCCGGGCTGCCCGCCGGGACCCGGGTCCGCGGCCGGATCGAGCGGCTGGCCGTGAGCGACCACTGCGCCGCGGTCGCGGACGTCGAGCTCCCCGGCTGAGCGGCCCGGCATCCTCCGCCGACGGACCTCAGGCCAGGTCGGCGGGGTTCCGGGGGTCGGTCGGGACGGTGCCGTGGGCAGTCGTGACGCGGACCGCGGAGTCGAGGAGGGCGGCGAGGCCGGCCTCGTCGAGGAGGTCGACGGGGCGGACCGTCGTGCCGACGGAGGCGTAGAAGAACGCCGCCCTGACCTGGTCCACCTCTACCCGGTGGAGCCGCGCCCAGGCGAGCCGGTACACGGCGAGCTGGACGGCTCGGGACCGAACGGCGGCCTGGTCGTCGGCGGCCGGAGGCGGTCCGGTCTTCCAGTCGACGACCTCCCAGAGCGGCCCGTCGCCCGCCTCGCCGTCGGTCGTGCCGGGCAGCCGGAAGACCGCGTCGACCCGGCCGCGGAGCACGACCCCGGCGACCGGCGTCTCGAGGCTCACCTCGACGGCGTCCGGGACCCGGTCTGCCCACTCGCTCGCGAGGAACCGGGCCTGGAGGGCGGCGAGGTCCGCGTCCCCGGCCGCGTCGTCGGCGGCACCCGGCAGGTCGTCGACGTCGACGAGCGCCGCCGCGCCGAACCGCTCCTCGAGCCAGGCATGGAACGCGCTCCCGCGGCGCGCATCCGGGTTCGGCGGCTCCGGCATCGGCCGGCGCAGCCGGGCCGCGAGCCGGGCAGGGTCGGCGGCGAGCGCGACGAGCCGGGACGCCGACAGGTGCCGCGGGAGGGCGACCTCGAGGTCGCGGCGCCGGGAAGCGTCGCGCTCGGCGAGCAGGACGTCCACCTCACGGGCCCAGCCAGCCCGCCCGCACGGGCCTGTCGCGGACGGCTCGGTGCTGTCGAGTGCTGCGAGCACTCGGGCCGCACCGTCCGCGACGGCAGGGCGGCGGGCGCCCAGCGGGTCGAGGGGCCACTGCGCCGTCGCGACGAGGGCGTCGCGAGGGTTCGTGGCACCGTCCTCGGCGGTGTCGGCCCAGTGCAGGACCTCGACGCCGGGACGGTCGACGAGGTCCCCGGCCTCCTCGAGGAAGCGGGACGGCGAGCGCGGCCGGCTGCCGTCGCCCCACAGGGCACCGGTGAGCAGGAGGAGCCGCCGGGCCCGGGTCACGGCGACGTAGGCGAGCCGCCGCTCCTCGGCGACGTCGTGCGCGCCGCAGGAGTCGCGGAACTCCTCGAGCCGGGCCGCCAGGTCGTCCTGGGTGGCGGCACCGTCGACGTCCCAGTGCGGCAGCCCGGCGGCGTCGCCCCGCAGCGGGTACGGCAGGGCGCCGATCTCGCCGAGCCAGCCGTTCGACGGCCCCGGCGGCCGGCCGTTCGTCCCGTTCGGGAAGATGCCCTCGACGAGACCGGTCACCGCCACGACGTCCCACTCCAGGCCCTTCGCGGCGTGCACGGTGAGGACCTGGACGCAGGTCTCGCGGACATCGGTGACGGGGGTGTCGAGCCCGCGCTCCCGGACGTCGGCGGCGGCGAGCCAGCCGAGGAAGGCCCCGAGCGGCGAGCCGGCGGACCCGTCCGGGCCGCCGCGGGCGTCGGCGAACGCCGCGGCGACGTCCGCGAACGCGTCCAGGTTCGACCGTGCGGCGCCCGGCCGGGCGGCGGGCCGCGCGGCGACCTCGACGTCGAGGAGGAGAGCCCGCTCCACGTCGAGCACGAGGTCGGCGAGCGGGAGCGCCGTCCGGGCGCGCAGGTCCCGCAGGGTGGCGCAGAGCCGCTCCAGCCGGCGCCGCGCCGGCGCCGAGAGCGCCTGTCCCGCCGGGCCTCGCCAGCCCTCCGGCGGGAGGTCGTCGACCGCCTCGACGATGGACCGCTCGTCGACGGCGTCCGCGACGACCTCTCCGGGGACCTCGCCGTCCCCCCGAACCTCGACCACGTGCCGGCGCCGGGTCAGCTCGGCCGACCAGACCCCGAGCGCCTCGAGGTCGCGGGCCCCGAGCCGGACCGCCGGCCCGGTGAGCAGCCGCACGAGGGAGTCGCCGCGGGTCGGGTCGTGGAGCACCTCGAGCGCGGCCCGCAGGTCGGCCACCTCGGGGACGGTGAGCAGCCCACCGAGGCCGACGACCTCGACCGGCAGGCCGCGGGCCCGCAGCGCCGCCTCGACCAGCGGGAACTGGGCCCGGGCACGGCACAGGACCGCCGCGGTCGGCCGCCCGCCGGGGTCGTGCCACTGCTGCTCGACCTGCGCGGCGACGGCCCGGGCCTCGTCCTCGACGGTCGCGAACCAGCCGAGCAGCACCCGCCCGGGCCCGGCCCCCGGCCGCGCGGCGAGCGCCGGGACGTCGATGCGGGGGACGGCACGGCCGGCCGTCCTGGGCCACCGCGGGAGCAGCCGCAGGTCCGTGGCGACCCGGTTGGCGACCGTGAGGACGGCCGCGTCGTTGCGCCAGCTCGTGGACAGGCACCCGGGCCGCCGAGGGGACGCCGTCCGCGCGCGGGAAGTCCGCCGGGAAGCGCTGCAGGTTGCCGGCCGACGCGCCGCGCCAGCCGTAGATCGACTGGTGCGGGTCGCCGACCGCGGTCACCGGGTGGCCGGCGCCGAACAGCGCGCGCAGCAGGACGAGCTGGCCGTGGCTGGTGTCCTGGTACTCGTCGAGCAGGACGACCCGGAACCGGGCCCGCTCCCCCGCGGCGACCTCGGGCACGTCGCCGGCGACCCGGGCCGCGAGCGCCACCTGGTCGCCGAAGTCGAGCACCTCCAGCTCCCGCTTGCGCTCGGCGTACGCCTCGACGAGCGGGACGAGGAGGCGTTTGGCGGCCAGCCGGGCGAGCCGGTCGCGGACCGCCTTCTTCGGGCACCGGACCCGGCGGCCGCACCGAGCTCGAGGGGCAGGGCGGCGACCCGCTCGAGGACGGCCTCGACGTGTGCGGCGACGTCCCGCGGGTCGACCAGATGCTCCGCGCACTCGCCGGCGAGCGCGAGGACCGCCTCGGTGACGGTCGTCGCGCGTGGTCGACGTCGCCCATGTCGCCGTCCCACCGCTCGACGACCTCGGCGGCGAGCTGCCAGGCCCCGGCCTCGCCGAGCAGCCGCGACCCGGGCTCGACGCCGAGCCGCAGCCCGTGGTCGCGCAGCACCGCGGCGGCGTAGGCGTGGTACGTCGACACCGTGACCGGCTGCGGCTCCGCGTCGACGAGCCCGCGCCGGAACAGGGCACGCAGCCGGGACCGGACCCGGTCGGCGAGCTCGCCGGCCGCCTTCCGGGTGAAGGTCAGCCCCAGGATCTCCTCGGACGCGACGTGCCCGTTCGCGACGAGCCAGACGACCCGGGCGGCCATCGTCTCGGTCTTGCCCGAGCCGGCACCGGCGACGACGAGGAGCGGCGCGACCGGGTCCGCCTCGATGACGGCGACCTGCTCGGGCGTCGGGTCGGGCCGACCGAGCGCACGGGCGATCTCGACAGCGCCGACCTCCCGGCCGTCGAGCGGCGCGCAGGCTGCTCAGCGCGCGGCCCCTCGCCCGGCCCGGGCGGGCTGCCACCGGACGTCGTCGGAGACGTCCGGGCCCGCGCCCGGCCACCGCGACCGGTGCCCTCGGCCGGGACGAACGCGAGCAGGTCGTCGAGGTCGAGGCCGAGCTGCTGGTCGGTCATCCGCCCACCTGCCGGCCCTCGGGCTGCAGCGGGCAGGCCCGCCGGACGTCGCACGTCCGGCAGAGCGGGTTGCTCGTCGCCGGCGAACGTCGCGCCGGCCATCCCGTCGGCGACCTCGAGGACGAGCCGGCGCGCCCAGCTCCGGGTCGTCGTCGCGACGCGAGCGGCTCCTGGCTGCGGACGGCGACGTTGCGGCGTCGGTGCCGAGCTGCGACCAGCACCGCGCCGCCGCTCGGCGGCACCGGGCGCGACGTCCTCGAACCCGCCGTCCTCGACGGCCACCTGGTAGACGCCGAGCTGGGCGTGCCGGGCGACGTCGCCCTTCGTCGGCGCGGTCCGGCCGGTCTTGAGGTCGACGACGACGAGGCGGCCCTCGGCGTCGCGCTCGAGCCGGTCGACCTGGCCGCGGACGACGGCGCGGCCCGACCCGGACCTCGACGTCCTGCTCGACGGCGACGAGCCCGCGGCCGGCCTTGCGGGCCAGCACCGTGTAGTCGGCGAGCTTGCCGACCATGTCGCTCGGCCCGCTCGGCGAGACGCTGGTCGACCCAGCCGTCGCCGAGCCCGAGCCGGCCGATCCGTTCCGCGAGGAGCCGCCCGAGCTTGGCCCGGTCGCCGCCGGGGGCGGCCTGGGCGATCTCGTGGACGAGCGTGCCGAGGGCCTGCGCGGACGACGCGCCGCTCGTGCCGCCGGCGGTCTCGAGGAGCCAGCGCAGCGCGCAACGGTCGAACTGCTCGACCCTGGACGGCGAGACGCGTGACCGGGTCGTCCGGGCCCCGCAGCGGCCGGTCGTCGCTGACGTCGGCGAGGCCGTACCAGTCGTCCGGATGCGCGCCCGGCACGCCGGCGCGGGCGAGCTCGGCGAGCCGGCGGGCGGCCTCGTCGCGCCGGGCCGGGTGCGCCGTCTCGTCGGTGACGACGCCGCGCAGCTCGGCGACGAGCGCCGGCAGCGTCATCGCCCGCGGGACGTCGGTGACCGGGCGGACCTCGACGTCGTCCGGGAGCGGGTCGACGAGGTCGACGAAGCCCGACGGCAGCTCGTCCTCGGAACGGACGGCGGTGACGAGCAGGTGCCGCCGGGCGCGACTCACGGCGACGTGGAAGAGCCGCAGCTCGTCGTCGAGGACGGCACGGCGCTGGGCGGCGACGGTGCCGCCGCCCGCGCCCGACCGGCCGTCGAGGAGGTCGGCGAGTGCCTGGGCGCCGAGCAGCGAGGAGCGCAGCCGCAGGTCCGGCCACACCCCTTCCTGCACTCCCGTCACGGCCACGACGTCCCACTCCCGCCCTGCCGCGCTCGCGGCGGTGACGAGCGTGACGGCGTCGCCGTCGGGGGCGCGCTCGGCGAGGGTGTCCGACGGGAGGTCCTGACCCTCGAGGTAGTCGAGGAACCCGGCCGCGCCGGCGTGCGGCAGCCGGTCGACGTACCGGGCCGCGGCCTCGAAGAGCGCGACCACGGCGTCGAGGTCGCGGTCGGCGCGGGCCCCAGCCTGACCGCCGCGCAGCGCGGTCCGGCGCCAGGCTGCGGCGAGGCCGGAGGTCTCCCAGAGCGCCCAGAGCACGGTCTCGGCGGTCGCGCCGGCGGTCGCGGCCGCGGCCCCGCCGGCGGCGAGGACGGCGGCGACCCGCCGGGCCGGAGCCCCGACCCGGGGGTCGAGGAGGGCCAGCGCGCCCGGCGTGAGGACGGCCTCGACGAGCAGGTCGTCGCTCGCCCGCCCCCCGCCGCCGGCGATCTCCGCGGCGCGCAGGGCCTGCCGCAGCCGGCGCACCGCGACGGCGTCCGCCCCGCCGAGCGGGCCGGTCAGCAGCTCCGCCACGACCTCCGGCTCGGGCGGGGCGCCGTCGGGGCGGCGAGGACGCACCCCAGCGCGAGGCGGAACGGCCGGACGGCGGGCTCGTCCCGGACCGGCACCTCGGTGGGCGGGACGGCGACAGGGACACCGGCGACGGCCAGCGCGCGGCGCAGCGGCAGGGTCGAGCGCGCGGACCGGACGACGACGGCCATCGCGCTCCACGGCAGGCCGCCGTCGAGATGGTGCCGGCGCAGGGACTGCGCGACGTACGCGGCCTCGAGCGCGGCCGACGTGAGCAGCGCGACCTGTGCCGCGCCGTCCCGCCGGACGCCGCCCACGCCCGGTCCGCGGTCCGCCCCGACGGGCCGGGCGGACCGGTGGGCGGCGACACCGGCGGTGCCGATCCGGCCGGCGACCCGCTGGACGACGTCGCGCAACGCCGGGCCGTGCCGGTGCACGGTCCGCAGCACCGCCGTTGCCGCGGGCGTGCCGTCGGCGCAGGGGAAGCGTTGCGGCGCCTGCGCGAGCAGCGCGGGCCGGGCCCCGCGGAAGGTCTGGGTCGCGGCGTCCGGGTCGCCCGTGAGCACCAGGTCACCGCCGGCACCGGCGAGGACGTCGAGCAGGCGCACCGTCGCGGCGGTCGCCTCGTGCGTGTCGTCGACGGCGACGACGAGGTGGCGCTCGCGCTCCTCGGCGAGCAGGACGCGGTCGCTGTCGAGCAGCGCCGTCGCGGCGTCGACGATGCCCGCCGGGTCGTAGGCGCCCGGCGTCGCG
This sequence comes from uncultured Actinomycetota bacterium, assembly GCA_963750565.1. Taxonomy (GTDB): domain Bacteria; phylum Actinomycetota; class Actinomycetes; order Actinomycetales; family Kineosporiaceae; genus R-H-3. The sequence goes on from CAVVRA010000012.1 coordinate 104,231, forward strand.
AGGGCGGTGACGTCGAGGTACTCGCCGAGGACGGCTGCCGCGGCGACCCAGTCCGGGCGGTCGTGCAGGCGGCCGAGGTCGTCGAGGTCGTCCGGAGTCAGACCGCGCTCGACCGCCCGCATGAGCAGGTCCCGCAGCTCGTCGCGGAAGCCGCGCAGACCGCGGGTCGTCTCGTCGACGGACGCCGGCCAGGGCGGGCCCTCGACGACGCCGTCGTCGTGCCCGGCGAGCAGGTCGGCGAGGATCCGGTCCTGCTCCGGGCCGGAGATGAGCCGCGGCGGGACGTCCCCCTCGAGCACCCGGGCCCGGCGGAGCAGCCCGAAGGCGTAGGCGTGCGGGGTGCGGGCGAGTGGCTCGCGAACGGTGCGGCCGAGCCGGGCCGAGACCCGCTCCCGCAGCGCCGCCGCCGCCGCGCGGGTCGGGGCGAGGACGAGCAGCGCGTCCGGCGGGACGTCGTCCCGCTCCACCCGGGCCACGACGACCTCGACGAGGGCCGTCGTCTTGCCCGTGCCGGGTCCGCCGAGGACGACGAGCGGCCCCGCGCCGCGACGGTGCGCCACGACCGCGGCCTGGTCGGGGTCGAGGTCTGGGGGCGCCGCGGCCGGCACGGGCGCGGGGAGTTCGAGCCGGACGCGTGGCTCACCGGGGACGCGTGCGCGATGCCCGGACGCGGCGGCCCCGGGCGCCGCGGTCGTCGTCCCCACGCCGGGGAGTCCACCACAGGGCACCGACAGATCACCGGACGACGGGCCGGGACGGGACGGATGTGGCGGATGTGAACGAGCCCACGGGTGGGCGACCCAGCACACGCGCCGGCCCGGGACCCCGTGCCGGAGCAGGGATCACGGGCCGACGCGGGCGGACCCGACGACGAGTCCGCGAAAGGGTCACCCCGTCACGCGTTCTCCTTGCGGAAGGTCGAGGTGCCCCACCACAGCGCGAGGACGAAGAGGACGAGCGTCCATACGACGCCCCAGAGCAGGCCCGACCCGACGACGGTGCCGGTGAACGCCGTCCGGACCGCGTCGACGATGTGCCGGACCGGCATGAAGTTGCTCGCCGTCTCGAGCCACCGGGGTCCGAGCGTCATGGGCAGGAGGATCCCTGACAGCAGGAGCACCGGCATCATGACGACGTTGATCACGGGGGCCATCACGTCCTCGCTCTTCGTCGTCAGGGCCAGGGCGTTCGACGCCGCCGCGCACGAGCCGCCGACGAGCATCGTGAGCAGGATCCCGAGCGCGGCCCCGGCGGGGGACGCGCGCATCCCGAGCAGGTAGCCGAGCCCGACGAGGATGAGCGCCTGGACGAAGAGCTGGAGCAGGTCGCGGCCCAGTCGGCCCACGAGCAGCGCCGTCCGGCTCGCCGGGGTGACCCGCTCGGCCTCGATGACGCCCTCGCGCCACTCGCCGATGAGGCTGAAGCCGGCGAAGAAGGCGCCGAAGATGCCGAGCTGGACGAGCATGCCCGGCACGAAGAACGTGTAGGCGTTCAGGGCGCCGAACTGGCCGACGAGCGGCTTGAGCAGCGGACCGAAGAGGAGCAGGTAGAGGATCGGCTGGAAGATCCCGATGAGCACCCAGGCCGGGTTGCGCAGGTTCGTCCGGAGCTGACGCCGGCAGACGATGAAGGACTCCCGCCAGAAGGTCGCGGTCATCGCTCCACTCCCGTCGTCATCTCGTGGCTGTCCGCCGGCTGCGCGCTCGCCGGCGGCAGCGGCGCCCCGGCGGCCGGAGTGCCCGGCTCGTCGGCCGGTTCGGGGTCACGGCCCTCGGGACCGCCCGCCTCGGCGTCCCGTAGCGACCGTCCGGTCAGGGAGAGGAACACGTCGTCGAGGGTCGGTCGGTGCACCTCGATGGACTCGAGGGCGACGCCCACGTCGTGCAGCGACGCCAGCAGGCCGGGCAGGGCACGGCCCGCCCGCTGCACCCGGCCGCGGACGTGGTAGCCGTCGACCTCGATCGGCCGCCGCCCGTTCCCGGACGCCTCGGTGAGCCGCTCGAGCCGCTCGGCGACGACCGGCACGGACGCGGCGTTCGCGACCTCGAGGTCGACGAGGTCGCCGGCGACCTGCGCCTTGAGGTTGTCCGACGTGTCAGCGGCGACGATCTTCCCGCGGTCGATGATGACGATCCGGTCGCTCAGCGCGTCGGCCTCGTCGAGGTAGTGCGTCGTGATGAACACGGTCGCCCCGCGCCGGGTCTGCAGGTCGGCGATGTGGTCCCAGAGGTTCGCCCGCGCCTGCGGGTCGAGGCCCGTCGTCGGCTCGTCGAGGAAGACGAGCGTCGGGTCGTGGATCAGTCCCATCGCGATGTCGAGCCGGCGCTTCTGGCCGCCCGACATGTTCTTCGGCATCCGCTCCCAGAGGCCGTCGAGCTGCAGCTCGTCGAACAGCTCCCTGCCGCGCCGCTCGACCTGGGCCCGGGTCCGGCCGTAGAGCATGCCGTGGTCCATGACCTCCTCACCCGCGCGGGCCGAGCTGAACGTGCCCCCGGACTGCGAGACGTACCCGATGCGGCGGCGCACCTCGACCGGCTGCCGGACGACGTCGTACCCGGCGACGGTCGCCGTCCCCGCGGTGGGCCGGATCAGCGTCGTGAGCATCCGCAGCGTGGTGGTCTTGCCCGCACCGTTCGGACCGAGGAAGCCGACCACCTCGCCCTCGGCGACGTCGAGGTCGACGCCGTCGACGGCGCGGACCTCCGTCCTCTTCCGGCCGTGCTTCGTGTGGAACGTCTGCACGAGACCTCGTGCGTGGATCATGAGGGCGGTCCTCCTGGTGGTCCTTCTTCCGGCGGATTGCCGCCGGACGTCCAGCCTTGGCCCGGGCGGCGCCTGATGTCGAGTTCATTGTCCGGCAGTGGCACCGACAGGTCGGGGTCCGCGGCCTGCGACGCTGAGACCCGCCTGCGCCGCCGGACTCATCGGCCTCGACCGACCGCGGCGGGCCCGACCTGCCTGACGACGCGGCCCACCGGCTGTGACCGTCGCCGTCGAGAGGCAACGACACCCTGGACACCCTGGTGGGTCGGCGACGCACGACCCTCGACCTGCGGCCCGACGCCACCGCGCACGAGGCGGCGGCCCGGGACCTGGCGTCGCGGAGGCCGCCCGGGCCGGCGGGAAACGGATCGCGCGGAGAACCGGCCATGCAGGAGCATGGCCGGATGCACCCGGACGACGATGCGTGGGCCCGCGACGTCGCGCGGCGCTTCGACCTCGGCCGGCCCGGCGGCAGCGCGGTCGTCGCGGCCCGAGGCCGGCAGGGCGTCGTCCGGCGGCTCGTCACCGACCGCGGCTCGTGGGCGGTCAAGGAGCTCCTCGTCCCGCTCGACGAGGCGGACGCGGCGCTCGACGGCGGGTTCGCCGAGACGATGGTCGACCGCGGCGTCCACGCGCCGCAGCCGGTCCGGACGCCGGACGGGTGGTTCCTCGCCCGGGTCGGGGACGCGCTCGTCCGGGTCGCGACGTGGGTCGACCTGCACGGCGTCCGGACCGACCTCGACCCGGCCGCCGTCGGCGCGCTCTTCGGCACGCTGCACCGGGACCCGCTGCCCGCTGCCGCACCCGTCGACCCGTGGTTCACCGACCCGGTGCCGGACGACGAGTGGGCGGACGTCGCGACCGCGCTCGGCGACGCCGGTGCGCCCTTCGCGGCCGAGTTCGCCGAGTCCGTCCCGCGGCTCGCGGCACTGGGCGCGCTGTTCTGCGACCCGGTCGACGTGCAGCTGTGCCACCGGGACCTGTGGGCGGACAACGTCCGCGGGACGCCGTCCGGGCCGATCGCCGTCATCGACTGGGACAACAGCGGGGCCGCCGAGGCGACCCAGGAGGTGTGCGTCGGGCTCGTCGAGTTCTGCCGGCGCGACGACGACCGGGTGCGGGCGTTCGTTCGCGCCTACCGGGCCGCGGGCGGCCCCGGCCGACCGAGCGACCGGGAGGACTTCACCATGGTCCTCGCCCAGTTCGGCCACTTCGCACACCTCGCGGGCCGGCACTGGCTCGCGGCGACGTCGGACGACGAGCGCCGCCGCGCCCGGGACTGGTTCCACGAGGAGTACGACGACCCCTTCGGCCTCCGGGACATCGACCGTCTCCTCGTCGCGACGAGAACCACGTGATCGGAGGGTCTGCGCCGGCGCTGGTTCCCGGGCCTTGCCCGCACCGTGCTCGACACCCGTCCACGGCGCGAGCACGAGCGAGGTCAGGACCCGATCGGCTCAGGCGGGTCGCCCGTCCCACCGCGCCCGGGACAGGTCGACCTTCTCCCGGCCCGCTCGCAGCGGCGTCCGCTCGCGGCGGTAGTGCCGCAACGCCTCGGCCTCGTGGCCGGGCGGCGGCGAGCCGTCGGCCTTGAGGACCCGCCACCACGCGACCGCGCCGCCGTACCGGGCCATCACCGAGCCGACGCCGCGCGGGCCACCTCGGCCGAGGTACTCCGCGACGTCCCCGTAGGTCATGACCCGCCCCGGCGGGACCTGATCGACGACCTCGAGCACGGCCTGGGCGAACTCGCTCGGCGCGACCTCCACGCCGGCAAACGTAGCCGGGCCGGCCGCGGTGGTTCCGCGACCGGCCCGTCACCGCCGGCTCAGTGGTGGATCGCCGGCAGCCACCGCGGGCCGGTGTGCGCGCGCCGTCCGAGCAGCGCGAGCACGGCCGGCAGGAGAATCCCGCGGACGACCGTCGCGTCGAGCAGGACGGCGGTCGCGAGCCCGACCCCGAGCTGCTTCATCTCCAGCGACGAGAGCGTTCCGAAGATCGCGAACACCGCGACCATGACAGCAGCCGCACTCGTCACGACGCCTGCGGACCGGGCCACCCCGAGCCGGACGGCGTCCCGCGGCCCGACACCTGCCGTCCACGCCTCGCGGACCCGGCTCACGACGAACACGTGGTAGTCCATCGAGAGGCCGAAGAGGACGACGAACATGAGCAGCGGGAGCCACGCGGCGATCGAGCCGATCGACGTGAAGCCGAGCATGCCCTCGGCCCAGGTGTTCTGGAAGACGAGCGTGATGACGCCGTAGGCCGCACCGACGGAGAGCGCGTTGAGCACGACGGTCGCGGCGGCGAGCCACGGCGAGCCGAACGAGATCGTCATGACGACGAGCGTGAGGACGAGAACGAAGCCCACGACCCACGGGAGCCGGTCGTCGAGCCAGCGGGTCAGGTCGGTGACCGCCGCGGACCCGCCGACGTGGACGCGGACGCCGTCGACGCCGGCGAGCGAGGACTCGACGACGGGCACGACGTCGGCCCGGACCGCGTCCACCGCGTCGGCCAGCCGCGGGTCGGACATGTCGACCGGGACGGCGAGCGACATGACGTGCACCCGGCCGTCGGTCGACGCCTTGACCAGGGGGGTCTCGCCGGCGACCTCGCCGGTCGAGCGGGCCGCGGTGAAGCCGGTCCCCAGGGCGGCCTCGACCCGGGTCGCCGCCGACGCGGGGGCCTCGACGACGACGTCGACCGTCGTGCCGTCCTGCGGGACCGCTGCGGACAGCCGGTCGTACGCCTCGACGACGGCGAACGACTTCGGCAGCGACTCGGGGCCGGCGAGCGAGGTGCGCATGTCGAGCGCCGGGACGGCGAGCGCGACGAGCGCACCGCCCGCGGCGACCGTCCAGAGCGCCGGACGACGCGTCACGGCGCCGGCGAGCCGGCCCCACAGCGAGTCGACCGAGCCGCGCCGGGCCGCCCGCCGCCGGGAGAACGGCAGCCGGAGCGCCTCGACCTTGTCGCCGAGGACGACGAGCAGCGCGGGCAGGACGGTCGCGGACGCCAGCACCGCGACAGCGACGACGAGCATCGTGCCGATCGCGAGCGACGTGAACATCCCGCCGGCGACGAGCATGCCGCTCATCGCGACGACGACGGTCATGCCCGAGATGACGACGGCCCGGCCGGCGGTCCTGCCGGCGGTCGTCACGGCCTCGACGACGCTCGCGCCCGCCGCACGCTCCTCCCGGGAGCGCCGGATGACGAAGAGCGCGTAGTCGACGCCGACGGCCAGGCCGATGAGGAGCACGAGGCTCTGGGTGTTCTGGTCGACGGGCGTGATGCTCCGCGAGGCCCACGCGGTGAGGCCGAGCGCGGCGACGACCGCACCGACACCGAGGAGCACCGGCACCCCGGCGGCGACGACGGCGCCGAAGGCGACGAGCAGCACGCCGAGCGTCACGGGGAGGCTGATGTACTCGGCGCGCTCGAAGTCCCGGGTCAGCGCCTCGCCGACCTCGGCGTCGATCGAGCCGGGCCCCACCTGGCCGACCTTCAGGTCGGGGTGGGCGGCCGCGACCCGCTCGGTCACCGCGAGCATCGGCTTCACGGCGTCGGCCGGCGCCGTCGCGCCGTCCGGGGTCGTGCCGTCGGCGGACTGGACGGCGTCGAGCGCGACCGGGACGACGAGGGTGCGGCCGTCCGGCACCAGGACGGCGTCCCCCACCGCGGCGACCCCGTCGACGCCGGTGTACGCGGACACCAGCTCGGTGCCGAGGACCTGGACGTCGGACGGGGCGAAGGTGCCGGTCCGCGTCGTCACGACGACGTTCTCGGTCGGCCGGTCGCCGAAGTCGGCGGCGCCGGCGACCTTCGCGGCCTGCGCGGAGTCGCCGACGAGCTGGTCGTCGGCCTTCGTCGTCGTCAGCCCGCCGGAGAGCAGGACGACGGTGCCGGCGAGGACGAGGAGGGCGGCGAAGAGGGTGCGCCAGCGGTGCCGTGCGCACCAGCCGGCGAGCCCGCCGCGGGGCGGGCGGGCGGCGGCGACGTGCTCGTCGAGGTGCTCGTCGACGTGGACGGTAACGAGAGCGGGAGGCATGCTTGTCATGGACGTCGAGACTGTCCCTGACGGGGCGCCGGAACACTGGGGCGGCCGACCGGAACCGGGGTAGGGCTGCCCCCACCCCGGTCCACCGGCTCGCCGCAGTCCCACGTGGCACGGCCAGTGCCTACGGTGGATCCGTGACCGCGACCTCCCCCACCACCCCGACGAGCCCGCCGCCGACCGCCACCGCGACGGACGTCGCGCGGCGCGGCAGCACGCGGGTCCTCGTGCGGACGTGGCTGTGGGGCTGGCTCGCGGCCGCCCAGCTCGTCGGCGACATGCTCCTCGCCGGGCCGTACCTGGCGCTGGCCGGGATCCTCATCGCCGGGGTCTCGTCCGTCGCCGCCCTCGGCATCGGCATCCCGATCACCGCGCTCGTCCTCCTCGCGGCGTTCGGGCTCTCGAGCTTCGAACGGGCCAGGGTCCAGGCGTTCACCGGGGTCGCCGTCGTGGCGCCCGTCGGGCCGCCCGCCGACCGGTCCTGGTGGCGTCGCTACCTGCTCGACGGCCGGCCGTGGCGGGCGATGGCCCACCTCACCGTGATCGCGCTGTGGGGCCTTCTCGCCGGCACCCTCACCCTCGCCCTCCTCGCGGTGTCGGTCGCCTTCGCCGCCCTGCCGCTGTACACCGGCGCCCTGCCCGACGACCGGCTGACGCTGCCCTGGGGCGGGCAGCTCGCACCGCACGTCGGGCTCTTCGCGGCGGGTGTCTTCGGGGTCTTCGTCCTGCCGCTCGTCGCCCGCGGCGCGGTGGGCGTCGACGTCCACCTCGCGCGCTCTCTCCTCGGCCGTAGCCACCGCGAGGAGGTCCGGGTCCTCTCCGAGCGCGTCGAGACCCTCACGCAGACCCGGGTGGAGACCGTCGACTCGGTCGAGCTCGAGCGCCGCCGCATCGAGCGGGACCTCCACGACGGCCCGCAGCAGCGGCTCGTCGCGATCGCGATGGACCTCGGGATGGCCAAGGAGAAGCTCGACACCGACCCGGACGGCGCCCGCGAGCTGCTCGAGAAGGCGCACGTGGCCGCCAAGGAGGCCATCACCGAGATGCGGCAGGTGGCGCGCGGCATCCACCCGCCGATCCTCACCGACCGCGGTCTCGACGCCGCGCTGTCCGCGCTCGCGGCGCGATCCCCCGTGCCGGTGGCCGTCACCGTCGACCCCGGCCCGCGGCCCGGCCCGACGACCGAGGCGATCGCCTACTTCTGCGTCTCCGAGCTCCTCACGAACGTCGCCAAGCACGCCCGGGCGCGGTCGGCGACCGTCGACGTCGCACGGCACGGCGGCTCGCTCGTCGTCCGGGTCGGCGACGACGGCGTCGGCGGGGTCGACGCGAGCCGCGGCACCGGACTCGTCGGCCTGCGCCAGCGCGTCGCCGCGGTCGACGGGCGGATCGACGTCGCCTCGCCCGTCGGCGGGCCGACCGTCGTCACCATCGTCCTGCCGGAGCCCCGGACCCGGACGCCGACCGCGCCGGGCCCACCGCCCGGCGCAGGCACGCCGGCCGCCCCCCGACGGGACCCCGTCCCCGCCTACCCCTTCGCCGCCCCCGACCCCTCGAGGAGCACCCCGTGAGCACCGCCCCGTCCGCCCACGACGCGACCCGGCGGCTGCGCGTCGTCCTCGCGGAGGACTCCGTCCTCCTGCGCGAGGGCCTGCTGCGGCTCCTCGGGGACAACGGCTTCGACGTCGTCGACGCGGTCGGGGACGCCGAGACGTTCCTCCGCTCGGTCGAGGCGCACCGGCCGGACCTCGTCATCGTCGACGTCCGGATGCCGCCGACGTTCACCGACGAGGGGGTCCGGGCCGCGCTCGTCGTCCGGCAGCAGTACCCGGACGTCGCCGTCCTCGTGCTCTCGCCAGTACGTCGAGGAGAACTACGCGACCGAGCTCGTCGCGGCCCGCTCCCGCGGCGTCGGCTACCTGCTCAAGGACCGGGTCGCCGACGTCCGGGAGTTCGTCGAGGCCCTGCGCCGGGTCGCGGACGGCGGCACCGCGCTCGACCCCGAGGTCGTGACCCAGCTGCTGTCCCGCTCCCGGCGTCGAGACCCGCTCGAGCGGCTCACCCCGCGCGAGAGCGAGGTGCTCGCGCTGATGGCCGAGGGCCGGACGAACACCGCCATCGCAGCAGACCCTCGTCGTCACCGAGGGCGCCGTCGAGAAGCACGTGTCGAGCATCTTCGCCAAGCTCGACCTGCCGCCGACCGAGCTCGACCACCGGCGGGTCCTCGCGGTCCTGCGCTGGCTCGAGCACGGCGAGGAGGGCTGACATGAGCCTGCAGCCGGGTCTCAGCACCGATGTGCGGACGGGTACCGGGACTCCGGGCCCGCCGCCCGCCGCCGGCCCGCCCGGGGTCCGCACGGCGCCGTCCCCCGGGGTGCTCGTGCTGCGCGTCCTCGGCCTCGCCGGGCTGCTCCTGCTCGTCGGGCTCGGCGCCGCGAGCCTCGTCGTCGGCTTCCTCGAGAACCGCCGCGAGGACACCCGGACGCTCGAGGGCCCCGTGCGCGTGCTCGACGTCGACACCGCGACCGGGGACGTCGTCGTCCGGACCGGCCCGGCCGGGTCGGCGTCGACGGTGACGACGCGACGGCACTGGTCCCTCACCGAGCCGACGGCCACGACCTCGGTGGAGGCGGGGACCGCGCGGCTGCGCGGAGCGTGCCCGACCGGGTGGTCTCTGCTGTCGCGGTGCGCGGTCGACTTCGACGTCACCGTCCCGGCGGGCACGGCGGTCCGGGTCACGACGGCGACCGGAGACACCCGGATCGTCGGGGCGACGGGCGACGTCCGGGTGCAGACGTCGACCGGCGACGTCCGGCTCACCGATGCGCGCGCCTCGACGGTGCAGGCGCAGACGGCGACCGGGGACGTCCGGCTCGAGTTCACGGCGGCCCCGGACGACGTCCGGGCCCGGGCCGCGACCGGGGACGTTCTCGTCCGGGTGCCGGACGACGCGACGGTCTACCAGGTCACGACCTCCGTCGGCGTCGGCGACCGGACCGTGGAGGTGCCGCGGAGCGACACGTCCTCGCACCGGGTCGACGTCTCGACGTCCGTCGGGGACGTCACCGTCACGACGTCCGGCCCCGCCTCCATCGGGTGAGCAGGTGGACGTGGATGATGAAGCCATGACTGCCCCGCTGCCCAAGACCTCGTCCGGCTCTGCGCCCGCCGGCCGCCCCGCGCCCAATGGCCGTCCCGCGGCCGCCGGCCGGACCCCCGCCGGCCGGTCGCGGGTCGCCGTCGCCGTCGCCGTCGCCGTCGGCGGGCTGCTGCTCGCCGGCTGCTCGGCGGCCGAGGATGCCGCGCAGAGCGTCCAGTCGGCGGCGTCCTCGAAGGCGTCCGAGGCGGTGGGAAGCGCGGCAGCCGAGGCCTCCTCGAAGGCGTCCGAGGCCCTCGAGAGCGCCAAGGCCTCTGCGTCGGCGAAGGTGTCCGAGGCCGCCGGCGGGGCTGTCCGCACCCAGGTCTGCAACCTCGTCAAGGACGGCGCCGTCTCCGACGCTGACGCCTCGGCCCTCAGCGGTCTCGCCGACGCCGCCGCGAAGGCCGGGCTCCCGCAGGACGTCGTCGCCGCTGCGCAGAAGGTCGCCGACGCCGGCGCCGACGCGACCGCGCAACAGGTCGAGGAGCTCAAGGCGAAGGTCTGCACGACGAGCTGAGCCGCCCTGAGCAGCGCCCGGCGCGACGGCCGGGAGGAGTCCGGCCGGAGGCTGACGCGACGCCGTCACCGTGACGGGCAGGCGGCGGGCCGACCGGCGCCGAGGGCCTGAGCGCATGGCGCCCCGCGCCCGTCCCCGGCGTTCCGGAAGAACTTCGCCGGGCGACGGAACAACCGGCCCGTCCACGGCGTCCCCCGGTCGCCCCCGCAGCAGGACGCGGGGACGACCCGAGGAGGTCTGCCGTGCCCACGCCCGCGACATCGCCCGACCCGCAGCCGCCGACCCCGGTGAACCCTCCGGCGAACCTCCCGGCCGGCGGCGCGCCGGCCGGCGCGCCGAAAGCCCGCGCCGGTCGCCGGTGCACCGCCGCCGGCCTGACCTTTGCGCTCGTCACCGGGGCGCTCCTCACGACGGCCTTCGCGCACACCATGTCCGCAGGCGCTGCCCGCATCGTCGACGCCGGAGGGCTCGCCGGGGCCGGCGGGACGGTGGTCGCCGGGACGGACGGCACCGCGACGGCGTCCGGCGACGGCACGCTGCGCGCGAGCACCGTCGCCTACGCGTCGTTCCCGGACTGCACCGCCCTGCTGCGCTACTACCGTGAGCACGCCCGCGTCCTCGTCGGCCCGTACGGCCTGCCCGGCACGGGCTTCGGCGTCGGGGTCGCCTCCGGCGGCATCGCGTTCGCCGCACGCGAGGCGGCCGGCTCCGCGGCGGGCGGCGCACCGGTCTCCGCCCCGGCCCCCGCCGCCGACACGCGGTCCGACACCGGCACGAACGTCCAGGTCGCCGGCGTCGACGAGGCCGACGTCGCGAAGCGGGTCGGCGACCGCGTGTACTCCGCGGCGCCGTCCGAGCCCTCGCTCACGACGGACCCGAACGGCTCCCGGGTACCCGCGTTGACCGTCGCGCGGACCCGGGACGGCCGGGCGGCCCTGCTCGGTCGGCTCACCCTGCAGGGCTGGCAGCCGACCCAGCTCCTCGTCGACGGCACGACCGTGCTGCTCGTCGGGAACGCACCGTTCACCCCGGACGGCGCGATCGGTGCGTCGAAAGACGTCGCGACCCGGTTCATGCCGACCTGGGTGTACTCGCGGACCCGGATCGTCCAGGTCGACGTCTCCGACCCGACGGACCCGCGGGTCGAGCGCACCCTCGACGTCGACGGCACCCCGGTCGGTACACGGCTCGTCGACGGCGTCGCCCGCGTCGCCGTGAGCGGCGGGACGAACCGGATCCCGTTCCGCAGCCCGGTCTTCCCCCAGCAGGAGGCGGACGGCACGACGGTGCCCGGCACGTCGGACGGCGGCGCCGCCGTCCCCGGCGTCGTCGTCGAGTCGCCCTACGACGAGGCCGCGGTGAAGAGGGCCGAGCGGGCGGCGACGACGGCGAACCGCCGGCTCGTCGCAGCGTCGGCGATCGGCGACTGGATCCCGCGGTACGCGCTCACCGAGGGCGCCGGGACGGCACAGACCCGCACCGGCGACCTCCTGTCGTGCCACGACGTCTCCGCGCCGTCCCGGTTCTCCGGCCTCGACACCATGTCGCTGCTCACGTTCGACCTGCGCGACCCCGCGGGGATCTCGCGCTGGGACGGCGCCGGCGTCGTCGCGAGTGGCGCCCAGCTGTACGCGACCGCCGACCACACGTTCGTCGCGACGACGCCCTGGCAGGACTGGACCCTCATCGCGTCGTCGTCGAGCCAGGACGCCGTGGCCGCGATGCGCCGCCAGCGCACCCAGATCCACCTCTTCGACACGACCGGGGGCGCATCGCCGGTCTACGTCGGTTCCGGCGAGGTGCCGGGCTTCCTGCTCAACCAGTTCTCGATGGACGAGCACGACGGCTACCTGCGGGTCGCCTCGACGACCATGCCGCAGTGGTGGACCGGCGACCGGGCGCGGATCCCGAGCTCGAGCCAGGTCACCGTCCTGCGGCTCGGCGACTCCGGGCTCGCGAAGGTCGGCTCGGTCGGCGGCCTCGGCCGGACCGAGACGATCCGCTCCGTCCGGTTCCTCGGCGACGTCGGCTACGTCGTGACCTTCCGGCAGACCGACCCGCTCTACACCATCGACCTGGCCGATCCGGCCGCGCCGCGGGTCGCGGGCGAGCTGAAGATCCTGGGCTACTCGGCCTACCTGCACCCGGTCGGCGACGGGCTCGTCCTCGGCGTCGGCCAGGACGCGACCGCGGCCGGTCGGACGACAGGGCTGCAGATGACGCTCTTCGACGTCTCCGACCCGGCCGCGCCCCGCCGCGTCGACCAGGTGCGGCTGCCGGGTGCCTGGTCGGACGTCGAGGGCGACCACCACGCGTTCACGTTCGCCGACGGTCTCGCGCTCGTCCCGTTCACGCGCTGGCTCGACCCCGGCGGCCCGGCGGCCGGCGATCCGGCGGTGGACGTACCGCCCGCCGGCGAGGTGGACGGCGGCTCGACCGGGTCGAGCGGCTCCGGCGGCACGGCGACCGTGCCTGCGGTGCCCTCGTACGACGCTGGCGTCGTCGCCGTCCGCATGACCGGGGAGGGCGTCGAGCGACGCTTCGCAGACCCGGTCGTGCTGCGGCCGCTCGGCGACGGGCCGCGACGCGTCGACCCCGCGACCGGGGTCGGCGGGCCGACGCCGCTACGCACCTTCGTCGGCGACGGCTCGGTGTGGACGGTCACGACCGGCGGCATCGCCGCGCACGACGAGCAGTCGCTCACCCGCACCGACTTCGCCCCGTTCTGAGAGCTCGCGCGGCACCCCGTCCTCGGGGTTGCTCCGATGATGCGGCGTGCTCAGCCGACGTGCACACCGCAGGACGGGTTGCCCGGCGCGGTCAGCGGCCCCGGCGCAGCCGGGGCGGCGGGACGGCGGGGTCGCGCCGGGGCCGGGGGGCGGCCGGGGCCGCCGTGGGAGGCGTCCCGCCGACGGTCCACGGGGGGCCGGCCGCGGTCGGCCCGCCCGAGGTGCCCCCGGCCGGCCGCTTCGCCGGCGGCGGTGTGGCGGCCGGTGCGGCGACGGCGGCGTCCACCGCGGCGCCGAGCCGGGCGAGCGCGCCGGGGTAACAGGCGTCCGTCTTGCACGGCAGCGCCGGGGAGCGCGCGAGCCGCTGGTCGGCGTACCGGGAGCCGAGCGTGCCGAGAACCGCGACCACGTAGTGCCGCTCGCGCTGCCCGGGCAGCGCGTCGACGACCCCGGCGTCGGCGCCGAACGTGTACGTCAGCCCCGTCTTGTGCGCGAACCGCACCTGCGCGGCGCGGTCGCACGGCCGGACGTCCTGGCCGTACGGCACTCCCGCGACGGTCACCGTGCCGTAGTGCGGGTCCACCCACCGGTCCGGCACCGTCTGCGGGATCCCGGCCGGCACGTCCTGGCGGCCGCACCAGTTCACCGTCGACAGCGCCTCGTTGAACCCCTGCTCGCCGAGAAGCCGCAGGAGCAGCGCCCGCGAGCCGGCGGACAGGACGTCGGCGCTGCGCACCGGTCGGCCGTCGGCGTCGTCCCAGAGGGCCCCGGTGGCACCGCGGACGAGCAGGAGCAGCCGTGCGGTGTCGAGCGCCGTCATCGTGATCCCGCGGGGCGTCCACCGGCCGCCGCTGCCGGGGTCGGTGTCGTCGACGTGGATCGTCCGCAGGCCCACCTGCTGGAGCCAGGCGTTCATCGAGGCCACCTCGCCCCGGCCGTGCAGCTGCGCGAGGAGGGCGCACGTCGCGCCCTGGTCGCTCGCCGTGAGCGCCCGGTCGAGGAGCTCCGAGGTCGTCGCGGCGCGCGGGGTCGGGGTCGCCGCGGGCGCGGAACCGTCCTGCCCGCAGCCGGCGTCGGGAGTGGCCGAGTGCGTCGCGGGCGCGTCGAGGTCGAGCCGCCCGGCGTCGGCGAGCCGCAGCGTGTGGACGGCGACGACGAGGGCGAAGAGCGAGCCCGGGTAGGGGCTCATGACGTCGAGCCGCGCCGCGGCGGGGGCCGGCGCGAGGAGGTCGGCGGCCGCGTACGGCGCGCCCCAGACCTCCCCGTCCCAGCGCGCGGCGTCCCAGCGGTACCAGCGGACCGAGTGCGCGGCGAGGTCGGCACCGACGTCGACGACGGCGCCGCCCGGCACGTCGCGAGTGAGGACGGCGTTGGCGACCGCGGTGACCCGGCCCGCCCGGTCGAGCTCGACGACCGCTGCGTCGACGGTCGGGACGTGCGCGACCCGGGGCGCCCCGTCCGGGCACCCGCCGCCGGCGGGGCACCTGCCCTCGACCGCGCCGAAGTCGACGAGCGTGTCGAAACCGGACGTCGCGAGCGCCGTCCGCAGCGACCGGGCGAGGAACGCGCTGCGACCCGCGACGGCCGGGCCTCGCGCGGAGAGCGGGCCGTCCGTGGACGAGGCCGCCGGGCGCACCCGGGGCGCCCGGCCCTCCGCTGCCGTCGCGCCGGACGGCGACACGGCCGTGGCCACCGCGGCGGTCAGCAGACCCGCCACGACGACAGCGACGGGCCGGACGAGGGGCACTCCGTGATGTTACGCCCGTGACGGGAGGGACTGCCGACCCGCCGTGATCAGGACGGACAGAGCGTGTCCGGCGCTGCGACGACGACGGCCTGGGCCTGCGGGGCCGGCTCCCCGGCGGCGACGAGCGTCGACACGACGTCCGGGGGCTGTCGGTCCTCGGCGAGCAGGCGGCAGGCCCGCATCCCGTTGCCGAGGATCTCGAGCCGGGAGGACCAGCCGCCGGTGCCGCTGAGCCGGATCGTCTCGAGGAAGGCGGCCTGCTGCTCGGGGCTGGGGGTGACGTCCGCGGGCGGCGGGACCCGGTACCCGTCGGCGGACGTGGCGACGAAGGGGCGTGCGACCGGCTCCGGCCGGTCACCGTCCACATCCGCGCTCGCCGTCCCGAGGCGACCGAGGAACGCCAGGAGCGCGAACCCGCAGACGGCGACGGCGGCGGCGATGGCAGCGAGAACGCCGAGGCCGTGGACGGCGCGCAGCGACGAGTCGCCGATCTGCGGTCCGTCGGCCCGAGCGGCCGCGTCATCGATCCGGTCGTCCATGACACCTCTCACGCGAGTGCGTCGACGCGCGCGCCGACCCGCCACGCCTGCCGTGTCCGACGATCGCGACGCTGCCCCGCGTCCGCGCGATCAGGATGCACCCGGCACCCCGTGCAGTGCACCCCGCAGATCGACCGACCCGCGGGACCGCGATACGGGTCAGTACGTCGGCAGCGCCGGGTCGACCTCTCGCGCCCACGCGAGCACGCCGCCGACGACATGGACCGCGTCGGTGCGGCCGGCGGCGTGCAACGCCGCGAGCGCGTCGGCCGAGCGCGCACCGGACTTGCAGTGCAGGACGAGGCGCCGACCGGTCTCCAGTCCCGCCGGCCAGCTCCGCGCCTCCGCGGCGGCGACGAGGTCGGCCCGGGTCACGTTGACCGCACCGGGGATGACGACGATCTCGCGCTCGTACGGCTCGCGGACGTCGACGAGGACGAAGTCGATCTCGCCCCGGTCGCGGGCCGCGAGCAGGTCGTGCAGGGCGTGGACGTCGATCGTCGCGTCGGCGACACCGCCCGCTCCGTCGGCGGTCGCCGCATCGTCCGCGGCGTCCGCCGGCACGAGCCCGCAGAACGCCTCGTAGTCGACGAGCCGGGTGATCGGTGACAGCGCGGGGTTCGGACGGACCGTCAGCGTGCGCCAGGTCATCGCGAGCGCGTCGAACACCATGAGCCGGCCGACGAGCGGGTCTCCGATGCCGCAGACGAGCTTGATCGCCTCGGTCGCCATGACCGAGCCGATCGCCGCGCAGAGCACCCCGAGGACCCCGCCCTCGGCGCACGACGGGACCGCGCCCGGCGGCGGCGGGTCGGGGAAGAGGTCCCGATACATCGGCCCGTGCTTCGCCCAGAAGACGCTGACCTGCCCGTCGAACCGGAAGATCGACCCCCAGACCTCGGGGATGCCGAGGATCGCGCACGCGTCGTTGACGAGGTAGCGGGTCGGGAAGTTGTCGGTCCCGTCGAGGACGAGGTCGTAGCCCCGCAGGAGGTCCAGGGCGTTCCCGCTGTCGAGGTGAACCGGGTGCTTGACGACGGTGACGTGCGGGTTGACCTCGGCGACCCGGTCGGCCGCGCTGTCCACCTTGGGCCGGCCGACGTCGCTCTCGCCGTGCACGACCTGCCGCTGGAGGTTCGAGGAGTCGACGACGTCGGCGTCGACGACGCCGATCGTGCCGACCCCGGCGGCCGCAAGGTACAGCAGGGCGGGGCTGCCGAGACCGCCGGCGCCGACGACGAGGACTCGGGCGTTCTTCAGCCGGCGCTGCCCGAGGACGCCGACGTCCGGAAGGATGAGATGGCGCGAGTAGCGCTGCATCTCCTCCACGGTCAGCGCCTCGGCGGGCTCGGCGACCGGCGGCAGCGGGCTCATGGCCGCACCCTACGTCGGCATCGCGACAGCCGCTCGGACGGCACCTTTCCGCGCCGCCTCACCCGGCGCCCGGGTACGGCCAGCTGTTCGGCCGGCATCCCTGGAGCCCCTTCGTCTGCTGCATCATGACCGGCGCCCGGCGTCCGGTACCGGGGCAGGACTCGTGGCCGTGGCCGAGCGCGTGGCCGACCTCGTGGTTGACGAGATAGCGCCGGTATCCGGTGCTGTCGGTGCCGTACCCGGGGATCGCCTCGACCCATCGGGAGACCGTGAGGACCGTCGCGTCGCCGGCATGGCAGGACATCCGGCCGAAGGTGCGCAGCGGCAGGCACAGCCGCGCCGACGTGTCCGGCGAGGCGAGGACGAGGCGCACGTCGGCCGCGCCGTCGGTGCGGGCGAACGTGTACCCGTCGTGCGCCCACGACCGGGGGTCGTTGAGGGTCACGAGCGCGAAGTCGGCGAACCGGCGGGCGTCGATCGTCAGGCCGCCCTCGATCTCCACCCGGACCCGGACGAGACGCCCGGACCGTGGCGCCCTCGCCGACCCGGGCACGACCGCGAGCCGGCCGGTCCCCCGCTGGGGGAACGACCGGGACAGAACCCCTGCCGTGAGGTCGTCCTCGGTGAGGCCGGCGCGGGCCCGGGCGGCGCGCGTCACCTCGGTCGGAGTCGAGGTCGGGTCCGGGGCCGGCGTCGCGAGTGCAGACGCGGCGCCGGACGGCCTGACCGCCGGGTCGGACGGTGGCGCCGACCGGGTCGACCCGACCGGGCCGACCGACGCGGTGGGCCGCTCGCCCGGCCGGACGAGCGCCCAGCCGCCCGCAGCCACGCCGAGGACGAGGGCGATCCCGAGGACGCCCGCCGCGAGGCCGTTCACCCGGCTGCTGTGACCGGTCTCGTGTCGGGGCACGCCGGGCAGGATGTCATGCCCGGCGTCATGTCATGCCCGGCGTCCGGGTGCGGAGCCCGCACCACCTCCGATCGGTGCGGCGGGGGACGGTGGCCGGGGACTCCTCGCGGCCGTTACCGACGGGTAGGATCGCGTCACCCCGCGCGGAGCGAACTCCCTGTCTCCCGCGGCCGCGCCACGAGGAGGTTGCCCTGACCACGCCGGACACCCGCAGCCGGAGCACCCGGCTGCCCCGCAGCGCGCGGCGGACACAGCTGCTCGGCGCCGCCCGTGAGGTGTTCGTCGCCCAGGGCTACCACGCCGCGGCGATGGACGACATCGCCGAGCGTGCCGGGGTCAGCAAGCCGGTGCTCTACCAGCACTTCCCGGGCAAGCGGGAGCTCTACCTCGCGCTCCTCGAGCCAGCACAGCGACGAGCTGCTCGCCGGCGTCCGGCGAGCCCTCGCGTCGACGTCAGACAACAAGCAGCGGGTGGCCGCGACGATCGCGCGTCTACTTCGAGTTCATCGACTCCGAGAGCGAGGCGTTCCGGCTCGTCTTCGAGTCCGACCTGCGCAACGACCCCGACGGTCCGCGACCTGGTCGACCGGGTCGCGATCGGCTGTGCGCGGGCGATCGCCGAGCGTGATCCGCGGAGGACACCGGCCTGCCGGCCGAGGAGGCCGAGCTGCTCGGCGTCGCGCTGGCCGGGATGGCGCACGTGACCGCGCGGTACTGGCTCGAGACCGGCCGCACCCTCGACCGGCTGCACGCCGACCGGCTCGTCGCCCAGCTGTCCTGGCGCGGCATCCGGGGCTTCCCGCGCGCCGAGCACCCCGAGCATCCCGAGCATCCCCAGCACGTCGAGCATCCCGGGGTCTCGGCACGGACACCGGCACGCCGGCCTGACCGCGCCCGCCGCGCCACGCTGAGGGCGAACGCCCGGGTGCGGCACGTCGCGCGGGCGTTCGGTTAGCCTGCGAGCGCAACGTCGTCGCCCGAGGGTGCCGGCCCGCCCGACGCGGACGCCGGACCGGAGGCAGGATCTGGAGGCACTGCCGTGGAGGTCAAGATCGGCGTCCGGGACGTCGCCGCGCGAGGTCGTGCTCGAGTCCGAGCAGTCCGCCGACGAGGTCGCGGCGGCCGTGGACGCCGCGGTCGAGCAGCGGCAGCCTGCTCGCGCTCACCGACGACCGCGGCCGGCTCGTGCTCGTCCCGGGCGCGCTCGATCGGCTACGTCGAGATCGGCGCGCCGGATCGCGCGCCGGGTCGGCTTCGGCACGATCTGACGCCCTCGGCCGGACGCCGCGACGAGCGGCGACCGGCCGTCCCGTGGCGGGCAGCCCGTCAGGCCGCGAGGCCGAGCGCCGCCATCCGTCGGGTGTGCTCGTCGGTGAGCCGGCCGAACATCCGGACGAGCTCGGCGAGGTCGGCGCCCGGCCGGTCGACGGAGCCGACGAGCAGCGCCGCGAGCGCGTCCCGGTCGGCGGCGACCCGCTGCGCCTGGCTGAGCGCCTCACCGACCAGCCGGCGGCCCCACAGCGCGAGCCGGCCGGCCACCCGCGGGTCGGCCTCGATCGCCGCCCGGACCTCCCGGACGACGAACTCGGCCTGGCCGGCGTCCTCGAGGACGTCGGTCACCAGGTCGCGGCGTCGCCGGGTCGAGGAACGCGCTGATCTCGCGGTAGAAGTCCGACGCGATGCCGTCGCCGACGTACGCCTTGACCAGGCCCTCGAGCCAGGTCGTCGGCGCGGTCCGCTCGTGGAACGCGTCGATCGGCCGCGACGAACGGCTCCATCGCCGCCTCCGGGTCGACCCCGAGCTCCTCGCAGCCGGTCGCCGCAGCCGCTCGAAGTGGCGGAACTCGGCGACGGCCAGCCGCGCCAGCTCGGCCTTGGCGGTCAGCGTCGGGGCGAGGTCGGCGTCCGCGGCCAGCCGGGAGAACGCCGTCAGCTCGCCGTAGGCGAGCACGCCGAGCAGGTCGACGACGGCCGCCCGGTACGCCGGGTCGACGTCACCGGGCGGCTCGCCGGCTCGCGCCGGCCCGCGGGTCACTCGTCGCGCCGTCACGACGGGCTGCGCCGCGCCGCGTCGTCGTCATGGCACGCAGGGTAGCGACGCCGCTCGCCGGGTACCATCGACGTGACACGGATGACCGGTCGGACGACCGATCGGCTCCGACCACCGCGGAGCGGCCCGCCGCAGCGCCCGCCGAGCGCTCCGGCGCGCGGCCCCCGCCCCGACCAGAAGGCAGCACGTGCCCAAGACGACCTCCACCGACCGACGACCACGCCCGACGACCAGCCGCCGAGACGGCCGGTCGCGACACTCCCCGACCTTCGCCGACCTCGGCGTCCACGACGAGATCGTCGCCGCCCTCGCCGACGTCGGCATCACCCACCCGTTCCCGATCCAGGCGATGACCCTGCCCGGTCGCCCTCGCCGGCCACGACATCATCGGCCAGGCCAAGACCGGCACCGGCAAGACCCTCGGCTTCGGCATCCCGATCCTGCAGCGGGTCGTCGGCCCGGACGAGCCGGGCTTCGACGACGCTCGAGGCGCCCGGCAAGCCGCAGGCGCTCGTCGTCGTCCCGACCCGCGAGCTCGCCGTCCAGGTCGCCGGCGACCTCGACGCCGCGGCCAGCGATGCGCGCGCGTCCGCGTGCTCACCGTCTACGGCGGCCGCGCCTACGAGCCGCAGATCGAGGCGCTGCAGCGCGGCGTCGAGGTCGTCGTCGGCACCCCCGGCCGCCTGATCGACCTCGCCCAGCAGGGGCACCTCGACCCTCGGCCACGCGCGGATCGTCGTCCTCGACGAGGCCGACGAGATGCTCGACCTCGGCTTCCTGCCCGACGTCGAGCGGCTGCTCGGCGCTGAC
Source organism: uncultured Actinomycetota bacterium (assembly GCA_963750565.1). Lineage (GTDB taxonomy): Bacteria > Actinomycetota > Actinomycetes > Actinomycetales > Kineosporiaceae > R-H-3. Next base: position 124,872 of record CAVVRA010000012.1, read on the forward strand.
CCCCGCCGGCCGCCAGACGATGCTCTTCTCGGCGACCATGCCCGGCGCCGTCGTCGCCCTGGCCCGCCGCTACATGACCCAGCCGACGCACATCCGCGCCGCCGACCCCGACGACACCGGCGCCACCGTCAAGGCGACCGAGCAGTTCGTCTACCGCGCGCACGCGCTCGACAAGGTCGAGATGCTCGCCCGCATCCTGCAGGCCCGCGGCCGCGGCCTGACGATGATCTTCGCCCGCACCAAGCGGACCGTCGCCAAGGTCGCCGACGATCTCGACCGAGCGCGGCTTCGCCGTCGCCGCGATCCACGGCGACCTCGGCCAGGGCGCCCGCGAGCAGGCGCTGCGGGCGTTCCGCAACGGCAAGGTCGACGTGCTCGTCGCCACCGACGTCGCCGCCCGCGGCATCGACGTCGACGACGTCACGCACGTCATCAACTACGCAGTGCCCCGAGGACGAGAAGACCTACCTGCACCGCATCGGCCGCACCGGCCGCGCCGGCAACACCGGCATCGCGGTCACGTTCGTCGACTGGGACGACCTGCCCCGCTGGACGATGATCAACAAGGCCCTCGACCTCGGGATCCCCGAGCCGGTCGAGACCTACTCCTCCTCGCCCGCACCTCTTCACCGACCTCGACATCCCCGAGGGCACCAGAGGCACGCTGCCGCGGGCCGAGCGCACCCGGGCGGGCCTCGACGCCGAGGAGGTCGAGGACCTCGGCGAGACCGGCCGTCGCCGTCCGCAGGGCGGACGCGACGGCGGCCGGGGCGCGGGTCGCGGCCGGGACCGGGACGGTGGGCGCGGCGGTCGCCGCGGTCGCCCTGCGGAGGCCGGGAGCGGCGGGACGACCGACGGCGCCGAGGGCGCGGCATCCGGGGAGGCCGAGGTCCCCCGGCAGCGCCGGGCCCGGACCCGCCGCCGCACGGTCGGTGGCGTGCCGGTGGAGGCACGCGCGGCCGGTGACGGCAAGGCGCCGGCGCCCGGCGACGTCGTCGCCTCCGCGAGCCAGGCCGGTGAGGGCGAGCGGCCCGAGGGGGCGGCATCCGGCGAGGGCGGTGCCCGCCGCCGGCGGCGCCGCGGCGGCCGGGGCCGGGGCAGCAAGTCGGGTGCCGGGGCCGCGGTGACCGCGGACGTCTCCCTCGCGGGCGAGTAGTCGGCCCTCAGCCACCGGCGGCGGGTCAGCCGGCGGCTGGGCGCGGCCGGCGGGTCGCGCGGCGGCCGGGTCCCAGCTTCCAGGCACGGAGCAGGCCGAGGGCGACCTCGCGGTAGGCCTGCGCGCCCTTGGAGCCGCGCGCCGTGGTGAGGATCGAGCCGCCGAGCGCCGGCGCCTCGGCGAACCGGACCGAGCGCGGGATCGGCGGTTCGAGGACCGGAAGGCCGTAGCGCTCGCCGACGTCCTCGAGGATGGCCCGGGCGTGCGACGTCCGGGCGTCGAACATCGTCGGCAGCACGCCACGGACGACGAGCCGGGCGTTGAGGATGCGCCGGACGTCGTCGATCGTGTCGAGGAGCTGGCCGACGCCACGATGGCTGAGCATCTCGCACTGCAGCGGCACGACGACCTCGTCGGCGGCGGTGAGCGCGTTGAGCGTGAGCACTCCCAGCGACGGCGAGCAGTCGAGCAGCACGACGTCGTAGGCGTCCGCGGGCCCGGCGAGCGCGGCCGCGAGGACGTGCTCCCGGCCGGCCCGCGCCAGCAGCGCCGACTCGGCGGCGGCGAGGTCGATCGTCGCGGGGAGCAGGTCGACCCCGGCCGGCGTCTCGACCACCGCGTCGGCGAGGGCGACGTCCCCGAGGAGCACGTCGTGGACGCTCGACTCGACCTCCTCCGGGTCGACGCCGAGGGAGAACGTCAGGCAGGCCTGGGCGTCGAGGTCGACGAGCAGGACCCTCAGGCCCTGCTCGGCGAACGCGCTGCCGAGCGAGGCGACGGTCGTGGTCTTGGCCACGCCGCCCTTCTGGTTCGCGATCGCGAGAATCCGGGCCACGCACCGATTGTCCACGCCCTCGACCTGCGATCACCACGCGGCACGGGCACGATCGTGCCGATGGGGGCGACGAGCGGTGCCGGCGACGGCCGGGCTGAGTCGCGCCGCGACATGCTTCGGCCCGCGGCGTCACCGGCGCACGTCGAGCCGGCCGTGCTGCCCGCGGTGCCACAGCCCATGGTCCGCGGCGGCGACCCCGGCCTCTTCGGCCCGGACAGCGTCACCTGGCGGATCCACTCCGACCCCCTGATGGGCGTCGCCGGACTGCGCGCGCTGCTCCTCCAGGCCCTGCACCCCGTCGCGATGCACGCCGTCGACGAGCACTCCGGCTACCGCGAGGACGTCTGGGGGCGGCTCGCGCGGACCGCGGAGTACGTCGGGGTCACGACCTACGGCACGTCGACCGAGGCGATGCTCGCCGGCTCCCGGGTGCGGGCGGTGCACGCGCGGGTCCGCGGCGTCATGCCGGACGGCGTCGGATACGCCGCCGACGACCCCCAGCTGCTCGCGTGGGTGCATTGCTGCCTCGTCGCGTCGTTCCTCGAGATCGTCACCCGGGGCGGCCTGTCGCTGTCGGGCGCCGACCAGGACCGGTACATCGCCGAGCAGGTCAAGGGCGCGATACTCGTCGGCCTCGAGCCGGACGAGGTGCCGAACGACCGGGCTCGTCTCGTCGAGTACTTCTCGGTCATCCGGCCGGTGCTCGAGGTGACGCCGGCCGCCCGAGACGCCGCGGCGGTCGTCGTCGCCCCGCCGATGCCGCCCACGCTCCTCCTGACCCCGGCCCTGCCGGCCTGGTCAGGGGTGGCCGGGCTCGCCTTCGCCGCCCTGCCGCCCTGGGCGCGCCGGCTCTACGCGCTGCCCGAGCTGCCGGGCGCCGCGGGCCTCACGGACGCCGCGACGACCGTCGCGCTCAAGGCGCTCCGGACGGCGCTCAAGGGCCTCCAGGCGGTCGTCCCGCCGCTGCGCGAGGGCCCGCACCAGCGCGCTGCGCGCAGCCGTCTCGGCGGCTGAGCCCCCGCCCGTCGCCCGGCGCGGCCGCTCACGTCTCCTGGGCGTCCTCGCGGGCGAGCTCGACGAAGGCCGTGTCGAGCACCGGTCGGAGCGGGCGGCCCGACCTGGGGAGCAGGTGGTCGGTGAGGAGGAGCGCGTGCCGGACGACGTCCGCGTCGTCGAGCCGGACCGGCAGCTCCTCCCGGGACGCGACCTCGATCCCGAACGCGCCGGTGAGCACGACCGCGAGGGCCACCGGCTCCACACGGGGCCACCACGGAAGCACCTCCCGCGTGCACTCGTCGAGGACCGCGGCGAGGTCGTCGCCGTCGACGCCGTCCGGGTGCATGCCCTCGAGGAGGGGCCGCAGCACCGCGCCGAGCAGCCGCCGCACGTGCTCGGGGTCGGCGCCGCTCGTGAGCCGGGCGCACGCGTCGTCGAACGTCGCGGCATCGGCCCGGCCGGCGGCGGCGACGGCGTCGGTCACGGCTCGGGAGAGCGCGAGGAGCGGCCCGGTGAGCTCGACGCGGGTCATGGGGTGGCCGCCGACCCGTCCGTGACCTCGTCGGGGTCACCGTCCGGTGCCTCGTCTGTCTCGGCGCCCGCCGCGGCCGCGGACCCGGCGTCGGCGAGACCGTCCCACGGCCGCCGCTCGGGCGCTGCGGCCCGGCCCTCGGGGCAGTGCCGGCGGAAGTCGCACCACGAGCAGTGCCGCGCCGGCGAGGGCGGGAAGAGGTCGCTTCCGGCCCGCCCGTCGGCGTACGCGGCGTCCGCCCGGGACGCCCCCGCGCCGATCGCCTCGGCCCGGGCGACCGCGGCCGCGAGGGACGCGGGGCTGTGCTCCGCGCCCGCGACGGTCCCGGTCGGCAGGTGGTGCAGCTCGACCCGGGTGCAGGGCCGCCGGTAGACCCGCCGCGCCCCGACGGCGTACGTCGCCAGCGCGAGGCTCTGCGCGGCGTCGTCCGGGCTCGGGACGTGCCGGCCGGTCTTGTAGTCGACGACGGTGAGCGACCCGTCCGGCGCGGGGTCGATCCGGTCGGCCCGGCCGGAGAGGACGAGCGCCGCGGTCGTGGCCGTCACCGTCCGCTCGACCCCGACCGGCTCGGTGACCGGCTCGGCCTTCGCGAGGTACTCCTCGACCCAGCCGGCCGCCCGCTCGCGGGCCGCGACCGCCTGCGCGTCGTCCCGGAACCCCTCGCGCAACCACGCCCGCCGTACGAGGACGGCGCCCCGGGCCGGCGTCCGCTGCCCGGCCGGGAGCCCGAACCACTGCGCGAGCGCCGTGTGCGTCGCCGCCCCGACGCTGTTGTGCGCCCAGGGCGGCCCCTTCGACGGCTGGGGCCGGTCGAGGTAGGTGAACCGGTAGCGCCGGGGACAGTCCCGCCACGTCGCGAGCCGGGTCGGGGTGCAGGCGTACAGCCGCTCCGGCATCCCCTCGAGCAGCCCCTGCCCCGCCCCTGCGCCGCCCACGGAGCAAGCCTTCCACCTCAGCCGACACCTCAGCCGACACCTCAGCCGACACCTCAGCCGCCAGGCAGATGGGTGGTGTGGAAGATCCGGTACACCCGGCTGTCAGGACCTGCCATGCGACGGGCCGGGCACGGATCACCCCGGTCCGCAACGCACGTGCCGGCCGCCCCGTCACCGGTGTCGAGCGCCGGCGCCACCTGCTCCGCCACCGAGCAGGGCTCGGACAACACCGCGCCGAGACGGCGCGACGGATGGGCTCGTCGACCGTCGAGGCGTCGCGGGACCCGGCCCGGCTCGTGCCCCGGCCCCCGGACGTCATCGCTGCTGCGTGTCACCCGAGGCGGGCTGCCGTCGGTGGATGGCATCGGTCGGGGAACACGGGCGCATGGTGCTCCGGAGGCGGCCACCCTCGCGGACGCCTGTGGACCACCGGGGCCAACCTCCTCCGGTGTGGAGGAGTCGGCACAGCCGCGTGACGAGATCTTCCACACCGGGGCGAGATGCGCTGTGTCACCGGACCACGGCGGTCCCCTTCCCGGACGCCTCGATCGCCTCGAGGACGGCCGGGGACGTCGTGTGCTCGCCGATCTCGTTGAGCTTGCCGGTGCCGTGGTAGTCGCTCGACCCCGTGACGAAGAGCCCGAGGTCGCGGGCGAGCCCGCGCAGCGCCACCCGCTCGTCGGGCAGGTGGTCGCGGTGGTCGACCTCGAGCCCCGCGAGCCCGGCGGCGGCCAGCCCCGCGACGACGTCGTCGCCGACGATCCGCCCGCGCCGTCCGGCCTTGGGGTGCGCCATGACCGGGACGCCGCCCGCGGCGCGCACGAGCCGGACGGCGTCCGCCGCGCTCGGCGCGTAGTGCCGCACGTAGTAGGGCGAGCCGGAGTGCAGGATGCCGGCGAACGCCTCGTCCCGGGTCGCGACGACCCCGCGGGCGAGGAGCGCGTCGGCGATGTGGGGGCGGCCGACGGTCGCCCCGTCGCGGATCTGGGCGACGACGTCCTCCCAGGTCAGCGGGTGGTCCTCGGCGATCCGCTCGACCATCCGACGGGCCCGGCCGAGCCGGTCGTCGCGGGTGCGACCGGTCTCGGCCAGCAGCCGTACGTCGTCCGGGTCGTGCAGGTAGGACAGGAGGTGGACGCTGATCCCGGCCGCCTGGCAGGAGATCTCCATCCCCGGCACGAGGACGACGCCGAGCCGGCGGGCGGTCTCGGCGGCCTCGTCCCAGCCGGACGTCGTGTCGTGGTCGGTGAGCGCGACGACGTCGAGCCCGGCCTTGGCCGCCGCCCGGATCACCTCCGCAGGCGCGTCGGTGCCGTCAGAGGCGGCCGAGTGGGTGTGGAGGTCGATGCGCACCGGCTGAGCCTATTGATCCGGTGCAGGCTCAGGTCGCGTCGAGCCGGGGTGACAGCGCCCCGTAGGGGACGTCGAGCAGGTGTGCGGGGTCGCGCAGGTCGACGAGGTCGAAGGTCTCCAGGAGCACCGCGGCGGCGTTCTCGGGCCACACGAGGACCCAGAGCCACACCCCCGCGGCCTCGCCGACGTAGGCCGTGACCCCGTCGACCGCGACCGCCCACAGCGGCGTCGGGTGCCCGGCGGCCGCGAGCTTGAGGTGTGGCGGCCCCTCACCGACGGCGTGCCCGGGGTCGATGTCCGGCAGCCCCGCGAGGTGGGCACCGAGCCCGACACCCGGCTGCTCGGCGACGAGGAGGAGGTCGGCCTGCCGGTCGACCTCACCGGACGGCAACGGGTTCGGGCCCGAGCACGCGAGGACGGTGGCCACCGTCCCGCTGTGCGCGTCGCCCGCCGTCCGGACGCCGGAGACGAGCCAGCCCGCGGGCAACGGCCACGGCATCCACAGCGGCACCTGGGTCTGCGCACCGAGCCGGCGCAGCACGTCGTCCGTCGCGACCACCGGTGCGTGCAAAGGGCGGACCGGACCGTGCACGGGGCACGTCCAGGCGTCGGACCACAGACCGGGTGGCCGGGTCTCGGCGGAGCAGCGCGGGCACGTCAGCGGACCGGACACCCTTCGACGGTCCCCCTGCCACCCTCCGCAGTCAAGAGACCTCGGCCCGGCGCCGAGCCGCTGGTGGCCGCCCCCGCCGGACGGCAGGATCGGTGCCGTGCGACGACGTGACGTGCCCTGCGTCGGTGCCGTCGTCCACGACGACGCGGGCCGGCTCCTGCTCGTCCGCCGGGCCAACCCGCCGGCGCGTGGGCTGTGGTCGGTCCCCGGGGGGCGGGTCGAGCCGGGCGAGGACGGCGAGCGCGCCGTGGTCCGCGAGGTCGCCGAGGAAACGGGGCTCGAGGTGGTCCCCGAGAGGCTCGTCGGGTCGGTCGTCCGGGACGCCCCGGACGGCGCCCGCTACGTCATCGACGACTACGCGTGCCGGGTGGTCGGCGGGGTTCTCGTCGCCGGTGACGACGCGAGCGACGCGGGCTGGTTCTCCTCCGCCGACCTCACGACGCTGCCGACGAGCCCGGGCCTCGTCGAGGCCCTGGCCGCCTGGGGCGCGCTCCCGCGCTGACCCTGCGACCTGCCCGACGAACAGCTCCGGGCCGTCGCCGGCACGGACGACGGTCAGCCGCGCGGCTGCGGGACCGGCCGGCCCGGCTGCTCGCCGCCGCGGGCGTCGAGGTAGGACTGCTTGGGCACCATGACCTTGCGGCGGAAGATGCAGACGACCGTGCCCTCCTGGTTGTAGCCGATCGTCTCGACGTGGACGACGCCCCGGTCGTCCTTGCTCTTCGACTCCCACTTGTCGAGCACGGTCGTCTCGCCGTAGATCGTGTCGCCGTGGAACGTCGGCGCGACGTGCCGCAGAGACTCGATCTCGAGGTTGGCGATCGCCTTTCCCGACACGTCCGGCACGGACATGCCGAGCAGCAGCGAGTAGACGAGGTTGCCGACGACGACGTTCCTGCCGAACTGCGTCGTCTCGGCGGCGTAGTGCGCGTCGAGGTGCAGCGGGTGGTGGTTCATCGTCACGAGGCAGAACAGGTGGTCGTCGGACTCGGTGATCGTCTTGCCCGGCCAGTGCTTGTACACCGCCCCGACCTCGAACTCCTCGTAGCTGCGCCCGAACTGCATCGCCCGACCTCCTCGTCCGCCGCGGCCGCCCGGCGACGTACGCCGGTGCCCGGCTGCCATCCTGGCCGCCCGGCGGCGTCCGGTCAGCCCGCCGCGCGTGGTCTGCCTCACGCGCACCCGGATGCAGGCGCCGATCCACGGTCAGTAGGTCTGGCCAATACGACGGACCCTGGGTCGTCGACGTGCCCGAGGCCCCGACGCCGGTCGTGCCCGGCGTCGTCCCGGTCGTGCCCGTGGTCGTGCCGTGGTCATGGGCGACGTCGTGCCCGCGCCCGACGTCGGGCCGGACGAGCCGGACGACGACCGGGTGCGGGCCTGGTCCCGGACGGTCTGCGCCGCCGGGTGCCCTCGTCCTTGACGGTCTGCGCGGCGTCCTGGGCGTGGCCCTTGACCTGGTCGACGGCCTCCTGGGCGCTGCCCTCGAGGTTCGCGCCCATCTCCGCCGCGGCCTGCGTGGCCTGCTCGACGACCGGGCCGCCGCTCTCGCGGGCCTTCTTCTGCGCCCGCTGGGTCGCGCGGAGCTCGGCGTCCGAGGCCGGCAGCGACGACACGGGTGCGCCGCACGCGACCACCGGACGCGGTGGAACGCGCAGGACGTTCGGCTCGGTGAGCACCGTGACCGGGCCGAGCCGCAGCAGGGTCGTCGCCGTCCCGACGTACGTCAGCGATGCGACCATCGACGGTGGGCGCCCATGGCCCCGCGACTCATGCCGACGATGTCCCGCGCTCATGTCCCTGCGCTCATCCCCCTGCGCTCATCCCCCTGCGCTCATCCCCCTGCACTCCTGCCGAGGCGCCGGAGCCACCGCCGACGCCGGCCCTCCCGGTGCCGCGTCAGCGTGTGAGCGTCACCGGCACACCGTGTGCCGGTGCCGTACCGAGGACGGACCCGTCGAGGGTGAGCAGGGGCGACCCGAGATACGGCGCCCGAGGTGCCTCGAGGCTGAGGTGTGCGACCGGCGCGCGGGCCGCGGCGTCGTCGACGGTGGCCCACAGCGCGGTGCGGGCGGCGTCGTCGAGGTACTGCACGAACACCGAGTGCCAGACGACGGTGAGCACACCATCCTGCTGCGGCTCGGCGAGGCGCTCCCGCAGCCACGTCACGGCGTCCGCGCGGTCGACGACGACGGGGTGCTCGGCGGCGAGTGCGAGCGCGCCGGCGAGCCGGCGGTGCCGCTCGACGTGGTCGGGCCACACGAACGACGTGAGCCGGAGCCGGCCGTCGGTGGACCGGGGGTCGATCGGTGCGAGGTCGCAACCGCGCCGGTCGACGACCCGGACGTCGACGCGCGGCGGCCACCCGCCGTGCACGGTGCCGCCGAGGTCGACGGGCGAGCCGGCCGGGCCCCACACCTGCCCCGGGCCGCCGGCCGCGGCGCTCACCCGGAACCGGTCGACGAGGAGGTTGAGCCCGGCGCTCGCACCGACCTCGAGGAGGCGCACGTCGCCGACCCCGTGGAGGAGCGCGGCCAGTTGGAGCCCGACTGCGAGCGCAGCGGCGCGACCGGGCTCGTTCGTCTGCGGCGGCACCTCGAGCGCGGCGCGCAGCTCGTCGACGTGGTCGGCGAGGACGGTGCGGGCGAGCGGCCATACGGCGTCCGGCGCGGCCGTCCCGCAGACGCTGCGGTAGTAGGGCGCGAGCCGCGGTGCGCGGCGGGAGAGCACGATCCTGTGCAGCCCCGCGAGGAGGCGCAGCTGGAGGACGTCGCCGGGCGGCGGATGCGGCCGCCCGACGAGGATCTCCGCGGTCGGGCCGCCCGCCTCGAGGTCGTCGGCGAGCCCGCGCATGAGCACCCCGTAGAGCGGGGCGCCGGAGTCGTCGCAGAAGCGGGCGTGGCTGCGCAGCTGCTCGACGAGCATCGGGTTCTCGGCGGCTCCGGACGGCGTCGTCATGGCAGGAGTATCGGCGCACCACGGGCGGGCACCTGCCCGGGACCCCGGCTTCCGCGTCTACTAGCGCGTCTGCCCGGGTGGAACGGGCAGACGCGCTAGTAGACGGTCGGGCTGTCCGCGTCGGGGTCGGGCACGACCTGGGCAGCGGGTGCGACGATGGGCCCATGACCGCCGACGAGACGCGCGACCGCGCCCGGACCGACGCGACCCCGGGGCCGGCCGGCACGGCGCCCACCGTCCAGGGCGCGGAGAGCGACCACCGGCAGCGGCCGCAGTCGCCCGCCTTCAAGCGGTTCATCGCGTCGGGCTGGGCCCCGCGCCCGTCCGGGCCGCCGGCGCTGCTCCCGTCGGCGTCCTACGCCGCCCGCCGTCGAGACGCGCTCTCCACGCGCTTCCCCGGCGAGCGGCTCGTCGTCCCGGCGGGGGTGCTGCGGCGGCGCAGCAACGACACCGACTACCGGTTCCGGCCGCACTCGGCGTTCGCACACCTCACCGGGCTCGGCACCGACCGCGAGCCGGACGCCGTCCTCGTCCTCGAGCCGCGCCCCGCCGACGACCCGAGCGGCGGCCACGAGACCGTCCTGTACTTCCGGCCGCGCGCCGAGCGGGATACCGAGGAGTTCTACGCGAACGCCCGCTACGGCGAGCTCTGGGTCGGGGCCCGGCCGAGCCTGGAGGAGATCGCGGCGCTCACCGGGCTCGACGTCCGGCACCTCGACGAGCTCGAGGAGGCGCTTCGCAAGGACGTGGGCGAGGGCGGTCTCGTCGTGCGGGTCGTCCGCGGCGCCGACGGCCGGGTGGAGGCCGTCGTCGCGCAGACGCGGCAGAGCGCCTCCGTCGACGAGGAGGCGGCCGAGGCGCTCGACGTCGAGCTCGGCCGCGCGGTGAGCGAGCTCCGCCTCCTCAAGGACGCGTGGGAGGTCGAGCAGATGCGCCTCGCCGTCGAGGTGACCTCGCGCGGCTTCGAGGACATCGTGGGCAGCCTCGCCGAGGCCGTCGCGCGCGGGCGCGGCGAGCGTGTCGTCGAGACCGCGTTCGAGAGCCGTGCACGGCGCGAGGGCAACGGGGTCGGCTACGACACGATCGCGGCGGCCGGGCCGCACGCGTGCACGCTGCACTGGATCCGCAACGACGGCGAGGTCCGCGACGGCGACCTCGTCCTCGTCGACGCCGGTGCCGAGGTGGACAGCCTCTACACCGCCGACGTCACGCGGACCCTCCCGGTGAACGGCCGCTTCAGCGCGGCGCAGCGGAAGGTCTACGAGGCCGTCCTCGACGCCGCCGACGCCGCGTTCGAGGTCGCCCGGCCGGGGCGGCGGTTCCGCGAGCTGCACGAGACGGCGATGAAGGTCATTGCGGCGCGGCTCGCCGAGTGGGGCCTGCTCCCGGTGAGCGCCGAGGAGTCGCTGGCACCGGACGGGCAGTTCCACCGGCGCTGGATGGTGCACGGCACCAGCCACCACCTCGGGCTCGACGTCCACGACTGCGCGCAGGCCCGCGCCGAGATGTATCTCGACGCCGAGCTGCGGCCCGGGATGGTGTTCACCATCGAGCCGGGGCTGTACTTCACGGAGGACGACCTGCTCGTCCCCGAGGAGATGCGCGGCATCGGCGTCCGGATCGAGGACGACGTCCTCGTCACCGACGACGGGTGCGTCAACCTCTCCGCCGGGCTGCCCCGCACCGTCGACGCGATCGAGGCCTGGATGGCGGATCTGCTCGCCCGCTGACCCGCGAATCAGCACGTCCGGGGAGACCGTCGCGGTGAGATCGGCCGATCGTGCATACCCGCCCGGGTTTTCGGGGTACCCTTCGGAAGGTTGAGCAGCCTGCGAGCCGAGGAGGTGGGGCACGTGCCATCGAGCGATACGAGCTCTGGTAGTACCAGCTCCTCCACGACCGCGGGTCGCGGCACCTCCCCCGGCTGAGCACCACCTCGCCCGACACGGGCGAGCGCATCCCGGGCCGGGGTGCGCCCTCTCCGCGCGTCGTGGGTCACCCCCAGGACGGAGAAGGCGCATGGCTCGCAGCTCGACCCCCCGGACGCTCCCGCTGACCCGCACGCTGCCGCTGCGGGCCGTGGCGGGGACACGGCGTCCGCTGCCCGCGACCGTCGTCCCCGCGGCGCCGTCGCTGCTCGACGCGGCCGTGGACTGGGCGCTCTACCGGGACGGGGTGCGGCAGCCGACACCGGACTTCGACACCGCCGTCCAGCTCGCCAAGGACGGCGGCGGGTTCGTGTGGCTCGGCCTCCACGAGCCGCACGCCGACCAGCTCGCCCAGCTCGGGGGCGTCTTCGACCTGCACCCCCTGGCCCTCGAGGACGCTTCGAACAACCGGCAGCGGACGAAGATCGAGCGGTACGACGACGCGATGTTCCTCTCGCTGCGCACCCTGGCGTACCGGGAGTCCGAGCACGTGGCCGACGGTGGTGACGTCGTCGAGACCGGCGTCGTCATGGCGTTCGTCGGCGAGCACTTCGTCGTGACCGTCCGGCACGGCCGGCACGCGTCGATGACCGGGCTGCGCCGCCGCCTCGAGTGCGAGCCGCAGCAGCTCGCGCGCGGTCCGTCGGCCGTCCTCCACGCCATCGTCGACAAGGTCGTCGACGACTACCTCGCGGTCGTGGACGCGGTGAACACCGACATCGAGGAGATCGAGAACGCCGTCTTCGGGCCGCGGCAGACGACGGACATCGAGCGGATCTACCAGCTCAAGCGCGACGTCATCGAGATGAAGCGGGTCGTCTCCCCGCTCGCGCAGCCGATCCACGAGCTCGCCGAGCGGCCCCGGCGGCTGGTGAACCCCGAGATCCGCGAGTACTTCCGGGACGTCGAGGACCATCTCGCCCGGGTCCGTGAGCAGGTCGGCAGCTTCGACGAGCTCTTGTCGTCGATCCTCCAGGCCGGGCTCGCGCGGCTCACGGTGAGTGAGAACGAGGACATGCGGAAGATCTCCGCGTGGGTGGCGATCGCGGCCGTGCCGACGATGGTCGCGGGGATCTACGGGATGAACTTCGAGCACATGCTCGGCCAGCAATCGCAGTGGGGGTATCCGACGGTGGTGGCCGTCATGTTCGGCGTGTGCGGCATGCTGTTCCGCGGGTTCAAGCGCAACGGTTGGCTCTGAGCACGCGTGCAGCACCGCACCGATGAGGGCGGGTCCGGTCCGCGCGGCGGCGTGTGGGGCTCGGTCACCGACGTGCCGGGGGTCCGGCTCGGGCACGCCACGCGACGCGGCGCCGGTTCGCTCACCGGCGTCACGGTCGTCCTGCCGCCGCCGGGCACGGTGGGTTCCGTCGACGTCCGCGGCGGCGGCCCGGGGACGCACGAGACGGACGCCCTCGACCCCTCGACGCTCGTCCCGACCGTCGACGCGGTCGTCCTCACCGGCGGCAGCGCCTACGGCCTCGTAACGGCCTCGGGGGTCCAGGCGTGGCTCGAGGAGGGCGGTCGGGGCTTCGAGGTGCGGATCCCGGGCCGGACCGCGCCGCTCGTCGTCCCGATCGTCCCGGCCGCGTGCATCTTCGACCTCGGCCGGGGCGGCGACCCGTGGGCCCGGCCGGACGCCGCACTCGGCCGGCTCGCCGCCCAGGCGGCCGGCTCGGACGCCACCCGCGCCGCGCGCGGGGTCGTCGGGGCGGGGACGGGCGCGCTCGTCGCGGGACAGGCGCTCAAGGGCGGCCTCGGGACGGCGTCGCTCGCCGGGGCGGCCCACGGGCTGCCGGAGGGGGTCGTCGTCGGGGCGGTGGCGGCCGTCAACGCGCTCGGCGTCCCTGCGGACCCGACGACGGGGACCCTCCTCGGCGCGGTCTTCGTGCCGCCCGGCCTGCCCCGGCCGCAGCCACCGTTGCCCGACGAGGCGGCCGCGCTCGGGGCGCTGCTCGCGCCGTCGACGCCGTCCGGGCGGTCCGGGCCGTCGGGCCCGGGTGTGCCGCCGGGCACGGCGACGACGCTCGCGGTCGTGGTGACGAACGCCCGGCTCGACGTGGCCCAGTGCCGGCGGGCTGCGACGGTGGGGCACGACGGGATCGCACGTGGCGTCCGACCGGCGCACACCCTCTTCGACGGGGACACCGTCTTCGCGCTCGCGACGGGCGAGGTCGAGGTCGAGGTCCTCGCGGTGGTGGCCGTGCAGGCGGCGGCCGCGGACGCCGTGCTGCTCGCCGTGCTCGACGGCGTGCTCGCCGCCGAGGCGGTCACGACGCCGACGGTCGACGTGCCGGCCTACCTCGACGTCTGCCCGTCCGCGGCGCCGCGGTGACCGCGGCCGGACCCCGGCCAGGGCCGCAGCCGGGGGCCGCGACCTCGGCACGGGGCGGCCGACGCGCTCGGTGGCCCCGGGTCAGGACTCGCCACGGGCCTCGCGTTCCCGGCGCTCGGCCTCCTCGCGGCGCTTGCGCTCCATCATCTCGCCGTACGTGGGGCCGGACACGTCCGGCTGCGGCTGCTCCGCCGTCCCCGGGGCAGGGGTCTCCGGCGGTGGCCACGCACCCACCGCGGTCGTGCCCTGCGGGCCCGGCTGCGGCTGCTGCTGCCCGGCCGGGCTCCCCCAGCCCGGCTGGCCGTGCGGACCCGCCCCGGCTGGCCGTGCGGACCCTGCCCCGGCTGGCCGTACTGTCCCGAGCCGCCGTACTGGTTCGGGCCCTGCCCGGGCGGCCAGCCCCCGGGGGGCGGCCCGTAGGGGTCGGCCGAGCGAGCGGCCCGGTGGTGCGCGGACCCCTGTCCGCCGGGCAGCCTCCACAGCAGCTCGCGAGCAGCCTGCGCGTGCTCGGCGGCGCACAGCACCTCGTACTCGCTCGCGACGATCTGGCTCGTCGAGGTGAAGTCGCGCCGGCCGCGCGTGAAGGCGTAAGAGATGAGGCCGAACAGCATCCCGAAGCCGGCACCGAGGAGGATCGCGGCGAGGAGCGGGACGGCCTGCCCGGCCGGCGCGAAGAGGCTGAGCAGCAGGCCGACGAACGTACCGAACCAGGCGCCGGACGCCGCGCCGGCGAAGGCGACCCGGGTGTAGCTCAGGCGCCCGGTGACGCGCTCGACCATCCGCAGGCCGGTGCCGACGATCGTCACGAACTGGACGGGGAAGCGCTCGTCGGAGAGGAAGTCGACGGCCCGCTGGGCGTCGAGGTAGCTCTCGTAACGGCCGATCGACTCCCCGCGCGGCGGCGTGGGGGTCGCCGGGACGCGGCGCGAGCCCATGGGTCCGAAGTTCGACATGCCTCCATCCTCTCCCAGTTTCCCGGGAGAACGCTGAACGGTTCCCGACCGCCCGCTGTGCGGCGGGACCGTCGCGTCCTCACCGGTGCTACGAGCGGCACCACCCCGGGAGTTCCACCGGCCGGGGCCGACGCCGGCGCCACGGCATCACCGGTGCTCCCGCGAACCTCGGCCACCGCGTACGCCTCAGCCGCGCTTGGCGTAGTCCTCGAGCAGCCGGCGACCGATGATCATGCGCTGGATGTCGGCGGTGCCCTCGCCGATGAGCAGCATCGGGGCCTCGCGGTAGAGGCGCTCGATCTCGTACTCCTTGGAGTAGCCGTAGCCGCCGTGGATCCGGAACGCGTCCTCGACGACGTCGCGGCAGTACTCGCTCGCGAGGTACTTGGCCATCCCGGCCTCGAGGTCGTTGCGCTCGCCGGCATCCTTGGTCCGGGCGGCCAGGACCGTCATCTGGTGCGCGGCCTCGACCTTGGTCGCCATCTCGGCGAGACGGAACTGCACGGCCTGGTGCTCGGCGATCTTCTTGCCGAACGTCTCACGGGTCTGGGCGTAGTCGATGCCGAGCTCGAAGGCTCGCATCGCGACCCCGCACGCCCGGGCGGCGACGTTGACCCGGCCGACCTCGACGCCGTCCATCATCTGGTAGAAGCCCTGGCCGGGCTCGCCGCCGAGCACCTGCGCGTCCGTCGTGGTGTACCCGTCGAGGACGAGCTCGGTGGTGTCGACCCCCTTGTAGCCCATCTTCTCGATCTTGCCCGGGACGAGCAGGCCCGGGGCGGTCGCGCCGAAGCCCGGCTCCTTGTCCACTAGGAACGTCGTCATGTTCCGGTACACGCTCGAGGCCCCGGTGTCGGTCTTCGTGAGCACCGCCACGAGGTTGCTCGACCCGCCGTTCGTCAGCCACATCTTCTGGCCGTTGACGGTCCAGGTGCCCTCGCCGGGCGCGGCGCCGTCGCGGACGGCACGCGTCCGGATCGCCGACACGTCGGAGCCGCAGTGCGGCTCGCTCATCGAGAACGCCCCCCGCACCTCACCGGTCGCCATCCGCGGCAGGTACCGCCGTTTCTGCTCCTCCGTCCCGTGCTGCAGCAGCATGTACGCCACGATGAAATGCGTGTTGATGATCCCCGAGACGCTCATCCACCCGCGCGCGATCTCCTCGACGACCAGCGCGTACGTCAGGAGCGACTCCCCCAGGCCCCCGTACTCCTCGGGGATCATGAGGCCGAAGACGCCCATCTCCTTCATGCCCTCGACGATCGCCGTCGGGTACTCGTCCTTGTGCTCGAGCTCGGTGGCGACCGGGATGATCTGCTCGTCGACGAACTCCCGGACAGCGGCGAGGATGTCCCTCTGCTCCTCGGTGAGCCCATCGGTGTGCTGCAGGCGTCCCATGTCCGGCCCCTTCGTCGCGGCGTCGTGGTCGCCGGGCGTGCCCGGCTCTCGCGAGTATGTCCACGCCCGCCGGGGAACGCTCCCCCGTTCGTTGTGACAACCGCCACCGGACGGCGTACGCCGGCCCGCGCGCGAGGAGGTGCCCGTGACCCGCCCGGTCCCCCGTCGCACCGTCCTGCGGCTCGGCGGTGCTGCGACGCTGGGGCTGCTCGCGTCGGGGGGGTCGGCGTACGCCGTCGTCCAGGCCGGGCTCGTCGGGGACCGCGAGGAGTTCTGGCACGCAGCCGACGGCTACGTCCCCGACCGCTCCCCGACGCACCCGCGGGGGCCGGTCGAGTGGCTGACCCTGTGGTCGCGCTTCCGCCCCGGCATCGAGACGAAGATCCTCGTCATGGCCCCGCCGGGGGTCGACCCGGCACGGCCGGGCGGCCTGCCGGTCTGCCTCGTCCTGCACGGCCGCGGCGCCCGCTCGCACGACGCGTTCCTCCTGCGGATGCCGGGCTTCCTCGCCGACGCGGTCGCGGCCGGCGTGCCGCCGTTCGCGCTCGTCGCCGTCGACGCGGGGTCGTCGTACTACCACCCCCGCGCGGACGGCAGCGACACGCTGCGGATGCTCACGGACGACGTCCTGCCCCTCCTCGCCGGGCGGGGCTGGGGCAGCGCGGCCGACGAGCGGTTCGCCGTCCTCGGGTGGTCCATGGGCGGTTACGGCGCACTGCTCTTCGCCCAGGAGCTCGGACCCTCCCGGGTCGCGGCGGCGGTCGCTTCGTCGCCGTCGCTGTGGACGTCCTACCGGGCCGTCCCGGAGGGCATCTTCGACTCCGAGGCCGACTACCGCCGGTACGACGTCTACGCCGGACGCCACCGGATGGCCGGGGTCCCGGTCCGGCTCGACTGCGCCCTCGGCGACCAGTACCTCCCCGCGGTCCGCACCTTCGTCGACGGCTGCCACCCGCGCCCGGCGGGCGGGTACCAGCCCGGCAAGCACAACCGCCGGCACTGGCGCAGACGGCTGCCGGCCCAGCTCGCGTTCGTCGGGGCCGCGCTCAGCCGGGGCTGAGCGGGCGGCCGGAACCGCCGTCCGTGGTGCCGGACGGCGCGCCGGGCCGTCGGGAATGCCGGACGCCGCCGCGCGGTTCGGGTCTGTCGGGTGCCGGCAGCACGGGCTGCCGGTGCCGGTCCACTGGCGCGTCCACGAGCGGGACTCATGATCTCGCGATGTGGACGACCTTTGACCCGCCCGCAGGCGGTCCGTACCGTCACGACAAGCCCATCCAGAGCGGCCGAGAGACCTGGCTCCGCGACGCCGCAGCAACCACCGCCCGGGACGACCCCGTCGCCCCGACCCGGCGGCCGGTGCTACCGCCAGGACCGATGGAGGTCCGTCCGATGACGACGCCGCCGAGAGCGCTCGGTCTCGTCCGCCGGCACTACGTCGACCTGCTGCGCACCGCCAGCGCGACCTGTCGCGCCTGACCCACCACCCGGCCGCACCGCGCCGCGCCGCCCACCCCTCGGGGTGCGCCTGCGCCCCGCAGGTCGCCGTCCGCCGTCCCCGGTCAGTGCGCTCGACGACGAGCCCGCCCCGCCGTCGACGGCACCGTGCCCCGCCGCGCCGTCCGGCCGCCGCCCCCGGCGCGCCCCTCCCACCGAGAGGTCCGTAGCCCGTGACCGACACCGACTCGTCGACCGCAGGCCCGCGACGCGCCCCCCGTGCCGGTCGCACCGCACGTCCCGAGGGGCAGTGGGCCCTCGGCCAGACCGAGCCGCTCAACGCCAACGAGGCGTGGAAGGCGCGACGAGGGCGGGCTCGCGGTCCGCGACCGCGTCCTCTCGACGTACGCGACCGCAGGGCTTCGCCTCGATCGACCCGGCAGCGACCTGCGCGGCCGGATGCGCTGGTGGGGCCTGTACACCCAGCGCCGGCCGGGGATCGACGGCGGCCGCACCGCCACGCTCGAGCCCGAGCGAGCTCGACGACGAGTACTTCATGCTGCGGGTCCGCATCGACGGCGGCCGGCTCGAGCCTCGCCCAGCTGCGCGACGCTCGCCGACATCTCCACGCAGTACGCCCGCGACACCGCCGACGTCACCGACCGGCAGAACATCCAGTACCACTGGATCCGGATCGAGGACGTGCCCGCGATCTGGGACGCGGCTCGAGGCGGTCGGCCTGCACGACGACCGAGGCGTGCGGCGACACCCCGCGCGTCGATCCTCGGCTCGCCCGTCGCCGGTGTCGCCGCCGACGAGATCATCGACGGCACGCCGGCGATCCACGAGATCTCCGACGCCGGTACGTCGGCGACCCGGAGTTCGCGAACCTGCCGCGCAAGTTCAAGACCGCGATCACGCGGCAGCCCGCACCAGGACGTCGCCCACGAGATCAACGACGTCGCCTTCGTCGGCGTCGTCCACCCCGAGCACGGCCCGGGCTTCGACCTCTGGGTCGGCGGCGGGCTGTCGACCAACCCGATGCTCGGCCCAGCGGCTCGGCGCGTGGGTGCCCGCTCGAGGAGGTCGCCGAGGTCTGGCACGGCGTCATCCGGATCTTCCGCGACTACGGCTACCGGCGGCTGCGCAACCGGGCCCGGCTGAAGTTCCTGGTCGCCGACTGGGGTGCCGGAGAAGTTCCGCGAGGTGCTCGAGACCGAGTACCTCGGCCGCCGGCTCGCCGACGGCCCCGCCCCGCCGCCGCCGCCGCTCGGCCGCACGCGACCACGTCGGGCGTGCACCAGCAGAGCGACGGCCGGTTCTACGTCGGGGTCGCACCGGTCGTCGGCCGGGTCAGCGGCGACGCTGCTGCACGGCCTCGCCGACGCCGCCGAGCGCGCCGGCTCGCGACCGGGTCCGGTTCACCCCGGAGCAGAAGATCGTCGTCCTCGACGTCGAGGCCCCGAAGGTCGCCGACCTCGTCGACGACCTCGAGGCGATCGGCCTGTCCGCCCGGGCCGTCCACGTTCCGGCGCGGGCACGATGGCCTGCACCGGCATCGAGTTCTGCAAGCTCGCGATCGTCGAGACGAAGGCCGCCGGCGGCGCACCTCGTCGCCGAGCTCGAGCGGCGCTTCGCCGACGTCCCCGAGCTGTTCACGCCGGACTCCCCCGCGCTCACCGTCAACGTCAACGGCTGCCCGAACTCGTGCGCCCGCGCACAGATCGCCGACATCGGGCTCAAGGGCGTCCAGCTCCCGAACCCGGACGACCCGCCGGCCCCCACCGTCGAGGGCTTCCAGGTCCACCTCGGCGGCGGCCTCGGCGTCCAGGCCGGCTTCGGCCGCAAGCTGCGCGGGCTCAAGACGACCGGCGCCGACCTGCCGGACTACGTCGAGCGCGTCGTCCGCCGCTGGCTCGTCCAGCGCGTCGGACGGCGAGACGTTCGCCGCGTGGGTCGCGCGGGCCGACGAGGCGGACCTGGCGTGAGCACCGACCCGGCCGGCACGAGCCCCGACGGCGCGCGGGCCGTCCCGTACGTCTGCGCCTTCTGCGGCGAGGAGGACCTGCGACCCGTCGAGGGCGGCCGCTGGCACTGCCGCAGCTGTCTGCGGGTCTTCTCCGTCGCCTTCCACGGCATCGAACCGGCGTCGTTCTCGGCGCCGCCGGCGCCTCAGCACGCCACACCATCAGGGAGCACAGCATGATCGGATCATTGATCTCCCGGCCGGAGGACGTCGCATCCGCCATCGAGGTCGACCCGGTCGCCTTCACGCAGGAGGCGAACGCCGTCCTCGAGGGCGCCGACCCGTTGACCGTCCTCGGCTGGGCCGGACGCGCCTTCGACCGCAGCCTCGCGGTCACCGCCGCGATGGGCGACACCCTGCTCGCCCACCTCGCCTCCCGCGCCGTGCCCGGCGTCCACGTGCTCTTCGTCGACACCGGCTACCACTTCGGCGAGACCCTCGGCACCGCGGACGCCGTCCTCGCCTCCTACCCCGTGCGGCTCAAGACGGTCCGCGCGACGGAGAGCGTCGTCGACCACGAGGCGAAGCGCGGCCGGCTCTACCGCACCGACCCCGACACCTGCTGCGCCCTGCGCAAGGTCGCCCCGCTCGACAACGCGCTGCGCGGCTACCGCGCCTGGGCGACCGGGCTGCGCCGGGACGAGTCCCCGAGCCGGGCGGGCACGCCGACCGTGACGTGGGACGTCAAGCGGCAGCTCGTGAAGATCGCCCCGATCGCCGGGTGGACCGTCCGCGAGGTCGACGCGTACCTCGACGAGCACCCGGACGTGATCCTCAACCCGTTGCTGCAGATGGGGTACCCGTCGATCGGCTGCTGGCCCTGCACGACGGCGGTGACGGAGGGCGAGGACGCGAGGTCCGGGCGCTGGGCCGGCCGGGCCAAGACGGAGTGCGGGATCCACTACACGATCTGATCTTCTGTCGTTGCCGTGCCGAGGTCGTCGGGCCCGGTCCATTCGGACGGCTCACGCCGTCCCGCCGGACCTGCCGGTGCGCGTGGACGATGCGGCCGTCCTCACGGCACCGACCTCACCTCGCACGGGATGGGCCGGTACGGTGGTCGACGATGCCCGAGCAGACCCCCCAGACCGACACCGCGTACCGGGCCGAGGCCGCGCGTGCCGACGGCCCGGGCGACCCCACGGCCGGCGACGCAGGGCCCGACCTGGACGACGACGGCCTGCCGACCGAGGCGATGCCGGCCGTCCCGGACGAGACCGGGCCGGTCCCCACCACGCAGGACCACGCGACGCAGGTCGCGACGCAGGACCAGTGGTGGCTCGGGCCCTCCTCCGTTCCGCCGCTCGTGCTGCCGTCCGTGACGCCGCCCGTCTCGCAAGGCGTCGACGGCGACGAGGTGCCGTTCTGGCTGCTCCCCGCCCCGCCGCGCCCGACGGCCGCCGCCGGCCCGGCTCGGGCCACGGGCGCGACCCCGGCGGCCTCCGCCCCGCTCGGGCCGCCGCGCGGACCCGGTCCGGTCCTCGGGCCCCCGCCGCCCGCCCACCGCGAGACCCGGGTCGTCGACCCCCCCGGACGAGGGGTCGGGGCGACGGCCGGGCCGCTCGTGCGGCGGGTCGGAGCACTCCCGCAGTCCTGGCTCGTGGCCGCCGCCGCCGCGGCCGTGGGCCTCGTCGTCGTGCTCGTGGCCCTCGTAGCGCTCGGCGGCGACCACCCGGCACCGTCGGCCGCCGCCGCGAAGCCGTCGTCGAGCGCGGCCCCGCTCGACGCCTCGCTCGTCACGGCGTCCGCGTCCAGCGTCCAGGACGCCGAGGGCCGCACGACGTACGCAGCCGCGAACACCCTCGACGGCCGGCTCGACACCGCCTGGAACAGCGACGGCAAGGCCGACGGCCGCGGCCCCGGGATCAGGCTGCGGTACCGCTTCGCCGAACCCGTCGAGCTCACCGCGGTGTCGATCGCGAACGGCTACCAGAAGGTCGTGACGTCCGGGGGGAAGAACCGGGACCTCTTCGACGCGAACTCCCGCATCGCGAAGGTCACGGTGACCACCGACGGCGGGAGCTGGACGTTCGCCCTCAAGGACGCCAAGGCCCGTCAGACCCTCCGGGAATCGTTCGGGACGACGACGTCGGTGACCCTGGAGATCGTCAGCGTCTACCCCGGCGCGAGGTACACCGACGTCGGCGTCTCCGAGGTCGGGTTCGCGGGCGTCGTCCCCGGCTGACAGCACGGCCGACGGCCGCTCGGGACCCGCGGACGGCGCATCACTGCTCCGGCGGCGTCCAGGCCTCGGTCCGGGTCATCCCCGCGGCGCGGCCCTTGCCGGCGACGACGAGCGCCATCTTGCGGCTCGCCTCGTCGATCATCTCGTCGCCGAGCATCGCCGCGCCCCGGGCGCCGCCGTCGGCCGACGTGAACCAGGCGTACGCGTCGAGGATGTCCTCGGCGTGGTCGTAGTCCTCCTGGCGCGGGCTGTACACCTCGTTCGCGGCGTCGATCTGCCCCGGGTGGAGCACCCACTTGCCGTCGAAGCCGAGCGCGGCGGACCGGCCGGCGACCCGGCGGAACCCCTCGACGTCCTTGATGGCGAGGTACGGGCCGTCGACCGCCTGCTTGTCGTTGGCCCGGGCCGCCATGAGGATGCTCATGAGGATGTGGTGGTACGCGTCCCCGACGTCGTACCCGGGCGGCTGCTCGCCGACGACGAGGGACTTCATGTTGATCGACGCCATGAAGTCCGCCGGCCCGAAGATGATCGTCTCGACCCGAGGGCTCGCCGTCGCGATGGCGTCGACGGCGATGAGCCCGCGGGCGTTCTCGATCTGCGCCTCGATCCCGATCCGGCCGACCGCGTAGCCCATCGTCGTCTCGATCTGGGTGAGCAGGAGGTCGAGCGCGACGACCTGCTCGGCCGACTGGACCTTGGGCAGCATGATGCAGTCGAGGTTCGCGCCGGCACCCTCGACGACCTCGACGACGTCCCGGTACGTCCAGTGCGTCGTCCAGTCGTTGACCCGGACGACGCGGACCTTCCCCTCGAAGCCGCCTTCGTTGAGCGAGGCGACGATCGTCGTGCGGGCGGCCGGCTTCGCCAGCGGCGCGCACGCGTCCTCGAGGTCGAGGAACACCTGGTCGACCGGCAGAGTCCGGGCCTTGTCGATCATCTTCTGGCTCGAGCCGGGCACCGCGAGGTTCGACCGTCGGGGCCGCACGGTCCGGCCGGCGCCGGGGCCGCTGGGGGTCGTCGTCATCGTCGTCGCTCCTCCTCGGGCGGGGACCTCGCCCGCTCCCCGCGGGACGCTACCGGCCGTCCTCGGTACCGTCACCGGCGGTGCGCGTGACGTGGTTCACCAGCCGTCCGACCGGGCGCTCGGAGGCGCTCGGACGGTCAGACGACCCCCTGGGCGTCGACGAACGCCTGCGCCCGGGCCCGGCCCTGGGCGCGGAGCACGACGGCGAGCCCGCCGAGGACGAGCGCCGCCCCCGGAAGGGTGCCGAGCGGCGGCACCTGGCCGAGCCAGGCCCACGCGACGAGGCTGGCGCCCGGGATCTCGAAGAGGATCGCGAGCGACAGTGGGGTCGCGCCGACGACCGGGACCGCGGCGTTGAGCAGCGTGTGCCCGACGAGCTGCGCGGCGACCGCGAGCACCACGAGCTCGGCCCACGTCCGGGGTGGGTAGCCGCTGAGCGGCAGGCCGGCGACGAGGCACACCGGGGCGAGCAGGGCAGCGCACGTCGTGTAGGCGATGAGGGTGTAGACGCCGGTGGACGTCGTCCGTCGGACGGACTCCCCGACGAGGGTGTAGCCGGCGCCCGCGATGCCGCCGCCGAGAGCGAGGAGGTCGCCGACGAGGGCCCGCGTCGACGTCCCGGCGTCGACCCCGGTCATGACGAGGACGCCACCGAACGCCACCGCGACCCCGGCGACGACGCCCGCCGGCACCCGTTCGCCGCGCAGCCGCTGCCAGGCGACCGTCCAGACGGGCCCGGTCACGACGAGCGCCGTCGACGCCGTGACGCTCGTGAGGCGCAGGCTCGGCAGCCACAGCCCGAAGTGCGCGGCGAGGAGGAACCCGGAGAACAGGCATCTGCGTAGCGTCGCGCCGTCGAGGCCGGCCAGCTCCCGGCGCCGGGTCAGCGCGACGACCGGGCCGGTCGCGAGCGCCCCGAAGGCGGCCCGCCAGAACGCGACCGCGAGCGCGGGGGCGGCCGTCGCGCTGCCGATCGGGGCGGCGAGCGAGATCCCGAGGACGGCGACGGCGACGAGCGTCCAGGCGCGCGCCGCACGCTCGCCCGACGCGCGGGGCGGCGCGGGCGGGGGGGCCGTCACGCAGGCACTGTGCCACGGCGTTCGACGACGTCCGGACGTCGGTGCGCTGCCGGTCCGGCCGCCGCTGTGGCAGGCTGCGCAGGTGGGCACCTCGGACCTCGGCATCGACTTCTTCGGGGAGCGCCGGGCCTCGGTCACGGCGGCGCTGCCGGCCGACCCCGACCTGTCCGCCGAGCAGGCCGCGCTCGTCGCCGAGGCGTGCAGCAGGAGCGGCGTCGTGTGGGTCCGGCCGGCCGACGCCGGGCGCGCGGTCTGCGCGTGGCACGTGTGGCACGCGGACGCCGTTCACGTCGTCTCCGGGGTCGACGAGCAGCTCCTGCCGCTGCTCACCGGGGTCGTCGAGGTCATCGTGCCGAGCAAGGAGACCGGGGCCCGGCTCATCACCTTCCTCGCCCGGGCCGACCTGCTGCCCGCCCGTTCGCCCGAGTGGGAGGCGGCCGCTGACGCGCTCTCGGCGAAGCGGCTCAACGCCCACGACCCGGCGAGCCAGCGCGAGCGGTGGGCCGCCGGGACCGTCATCACCCGCCTCGTGCCGGTGCACGTCGCGGCGGCCGGACCGGGCGCGGACGACGCGGCGTCCGGTGCGGCCCAGCCGCCGCCCGCCGCCGGGACGACCCGCGGCAGCTACGCACCCTGGCACCTGCGCGGCCGACGCGGCCGCAGACGCCGGCGCTGACCGCTCTCGGCGAACGTCCCCGTTAGCCTGCTGGCTGTGAGCGGAGCGCCGTCGAGGGTCTTCGTCGCCCGGCTGGCCGGGCTGCCCGTCTTCGACCCGCTCGGCGACCAGGTGGGACGGGTCCGCGACGTCGTCGCAGTCTTCCGCCCCGGGCGCCAGGCGCCGCGCGCGGTCGGTCTCGTCGTCGAGGTCCCCGGCCGCCGCCGGGTCTTCGTGCCGATGACCCGGGTGACGAGCATGGACGCCGGCCAGGTCATCACGACGGGCCTGGTGAACATGCGGCGCTTCGAGCAGCGTCCGACGGAGACCCTCGTCCTCGGCGAGATGCTCGACCGGACGGTACGGCTGCGCGACGACGACCCCGACGCCCCGGACGGCGAGGAGGTCACCGTCGAGGACGTCGCCATCGAGCCCGCCCGCACCCGGGACTGGCGGGTCTCCAAGGTGTTCGTCCGGCGAGGTCGGCCGAGCCGGTTGCGCCGCCGCGGCGAGACCCTCGTCGTCGACTTCGAGGACCTGGTTGGGTTCGGCGTCGTCGAGCAGCGCCAGGGGGCGGCGAACCTCCTCGCGGCGTTCGAGGAGCTCAAGGCCGCCGACCTCGCCGAGGTCATCCACGAGCTGACCCCGAAGCGGCGGCTCGAGGTCGCGGCAGCCCTCGACGACGAGCGGCTCGCGGACGTCCTCGAGGAGCTGCCCGAGGACGACCAGGTCGCGATCCTCTCCCAGCTCGAGGGCGAGCGGGCCGCCGACGTGCTCGAGGCGATGCAGCCGGACGACGCCGCCGACCTGCTCAGCGAGCTGCCGGCCGAGCAGGCCGAGCTGCTCCTCGGCCTCATGGAGCCCGGGGAGGCGGACGACGTCCGGCGGCTCCTCGCGTATGCGGACAACACCGCCGGAGGCATGATGACGCCGGAGCCGGTGATCCTGCCGCCCGAGGCGTCCGTCGCCGAGGGGCTCGCACACGTCCGCCGGGCGGACCTGTCCCCCGCCCTCGCCGCCGCCGTCTACGTGTGCCGGCCCCCGCTCGAGACGCCGACCGGGCGGTATCTCGGGCTGGTGCACGTCCAGCGCATGCTCCGCGAGCCGCCGCACGAGCCCGTCGGCGGCCTCCTCGACAAGGAGACCGAGCCGCTCCAGACGGACACCCCGCTCGGCGCGATCACCCGCCGGCTCGCGACGTACAACCTTGTCGCGATGCCGGTGACGGACGAGGCGGGCCGGCTCGTCGGCGTCGTCACCGTCGACGACGTCCTGGACCACCTCCTGCCCGAGGACTGGCGGGAGGCGGACGACGACCTCGACACCATGACGCCGGCGCCGGAGGTGCCCCGTGTCCGCTGAGTCGCTCCGCGGCCCCGGCTCGCGGCGCAGCCGCCGCCCGCCGGGGCTCGACATCCCCCTCGAGAGCCGCCGTGCCGTGCTGCCGACGCCGCAGGTCGACTCGGAGACGTTCGGCCGCTGGTCGGAGCGCTTCGCCCGCTTCATGGGGACGGCGCGGTTCATCGTCGGGATGACGGTGTTCGTCGCGGTGTGGCTGGCCTGGAACACCCTCGCGCCGCCGAGCCTCCAGTTCGACCCGCGCGCACTGAACTACACGCTCCTCACGCTCATCCTCAGCCTCCAGGCGTCCTACGCGGCGCCGCTCATCCTCCTCGCGCAGAACCGCCAGGCGGACCGGGACCGGGTCCAGTTCGAGCAGGACCGGCAGCGCGCCGGGCGCAACCTCGCAGACATCGAGTACCTCGCCCGCGAGGTCGCCGCGCTGCGGATCGCCCTGCGCGACGTCGCGACGCGGGACTACCTCCGGTCCGAGCTGCGCGAACTGCTCGAGGAGCTCGTCGAGGCCCGCGGCGGAACTGCGGACGTCGCGCCGGGCGCCGGCAAGGCCGGCAAGCCCGGCGGGAAGAAGGGCAAGGGCGGCACGGGCCGGCCCACGGGGCAGTCCGGGAACGCCAAGCCCGGAACAGACCAGAAGACGGCGGACCAGCCGAGGGCCGGGGCCACGACAGCCCACCCCGGCGATGCGCGACCGGCTCCCGAGGAGCCCTCGATCGGGACGCCCGTCGACGAGAACTACGGAGAGTGACTTCGCTTGTCAGCGACGCCTCGCTGTGGCAGTGTTCATCACGCACCGGCGCTCTCGAGCGCCGGTGCACCAACGTTTTGGCCCCATGGGCCGCCGCGGCGCACGCAACCTGTTACTGCCCAAGGGATCCGCACACCCGCCTGCACATGCATCCGGGTGACGGCCGACACCTCACGGCGTCCGCACGGTCACGCAGCGCCACGTCCCTGAGAACCTGGCGAGGCCCCCGATGCACGGCCCGTAATCACTCTGCGTTGACGGCGGTGCGCCGGAGAATCTCCGGCCCGCAGAGCATTCATCGACGCATTGTACGGTCACGATAGCAGAATGCAGTCAACCCTCGAGCGATTCTCGCCGGGGAACAGCGGCACTCGATCGCCCCTCACGTGCGCTACCACGTGCGGTGCGGACCGTGGGTACGGGACGTGCAGTGCGCGCGGGTCCGGGGATCTTCTCGCGCCCGGACCCGCGCGCAGCTCGTGGTGGCGAGCCCGGCCGCTCAGTCGGCCTGCGCACCCGCCAGCAGGAAGTCGAAGTCGCCGTCCTTGACGCCGAGGATGAGCGCCTTGATCTCGGCGTCGGTGTAGACCAGCACCGGGCCCTCCGGGAAGCGCGAGTTGCGGACTGCGACGCCGCCCTGCGGAACGACCGCCATCTCCACGCAGTTGCCCTGCGGACCACTGCGGTGGCTCTTCGTCCAGGTCAGGCCCCGCAGCGCGGTACCCGACATGCCGTTCTCGACCGGTCCCATCCTGGCCTGTCCTTCCCGAATCCCCCAGGTGATCAAATGATCGCCTGGATGCATGTGCATCAGCGAGTGCAGATGCGAACACCAGGGAAGATAGGCGATGGGACGGCTGGTTACAACCCGTGTGACTGATAACTTTCCGTCAACTTTCGGACATCGTCGCCGAGCGGTCGCCCTCTGCTGCCGCGAGCGCACGGTGATGCGAGCGGGACGGACGGGCGGAAGGCCGGCCCCGAGGGGCCGTGGCGTCAGCGATCGTCGAGCTGCTCCGTGAGGAACTCGACCGTCTCCGGCGGCGTGAGGCACTCGACGCAGAGCCGGTCCATGACCTCCGTGTAGCGCACGACGTGCTCGGGCTTGTCGATGTACATGGCGCTGAGCAGGTTCTCGACGTAGATGACGTCCGGGAGGTCCGGCTCGTCGAACCGCAGCATCGTGAAGGCCCCACCGCCCGCGGCGTGGACGAACCGGCTCACGGGGAGTACCTGGATCGTCACGTGGGCCAGCTTCGAGAGCTTGAGGAGGTGCTCGACCTGGTCGCGCCGGACCTGCTCGCTGCCGACCGGACGCCGCAGCGCCGACTCCTCGAAGACGGCCCAGATGTGCGGCCCGCCGACCCGGTGCACGAGCTCCTTGCGGGCAGCGCGCAGCGCGACGGCACGGTCCACCTCGGTGATGCTCGGCGTCGGCAGACCTGTGGAGATCACGGCCCGGCTGTAGTCGTCGGTCTGGAGCAGGCCCGGGACGAAGTGCGTCTCGTAGGTCCGGATCCGGCTCGCCGCCTGCTCGAGGCCGATGTAGTCCTGGAGCCAGTCGGGCAGGACGTCCTCGTACTCGCGCCACCACGCGGGCCGGTTCGCCTCGCGCAGGAGCCCGAGCACCGCGTTGCGCTCGTCGGGGTCGGTGACGCCGTAGTAGACGAGGAGGTCCGCGACGTCCCGCTCCTTGAACGAGACCTTGCCGAGCTCGAGCCGGCTCATCTTCGACTCCGAGGCCCGGATCGTGTAGCCGGCCTCGGCCCGGGAGATGTTGCGCTCCTCGCGGAGCCGGCGCAGGCGCGCGCCGAGCATCATGCGGCGCGCGGTGACGCTCGCCGGCGGCTGCTCGGGCATCCCACCTCCCCCTGACACTGCACATTGTCACATTCCGACCACGCTGGGGACCAGCGATGCGGGTCCGCGCGAACGGGACCCGCGGACGCCGCGGATGGGTCAACTTGGCGTGTGGTCCTGCCGACGTAGCGTGAGTGAGCGTCCCGACCCCGCGGCCCTTGGGCGTCGGGGAGACCCCTGCACCTGAGCGTGTCGCCGTGCCCACCCAGGCCGCCCGACGCCGCCTCGGGGACGTTCTCGTGTCCACCGGCCTGCTGACCCCGGAGCAGCTCGACACGGCGCTCGCCGCGCAGTCCACGTCGGAGGGGCCCCGGCGACGCCTCGGCCAGGTCGTCGTCGACCTCGGGCTCGCCGTCGGAGCGGGACGTCGCGGAGTGCCTCGCGAGCCTGCTCGGCCTCGAGCTCATCGACCTGTCGAAGATGGTGCCTGCGCCGGACGTCGTCCGGCTCCTGCCGCGCCCCGTCGCCGAGCGCACGCGCGTCCTCGTCCTCGACAAGACGCCGTCCGGCGGGGTCGTCATCGCTGCGGCCGACCCGACGAACGTTCTCGCGCTCGACGACGTGAAGCTCTACACGCGTTCGACCGAGCTCAAGATGTACGTCGCGACCGAGAGCCAGATCCGCGACCAGCTCAACCGCGCGTGGTCCCTCGGGCAGGACAACGCGTCGGTCTCGGCGATCGTCGACGACGTCGAGGAGGACGACGGCGACGGGGGGCTCGCCGCCGCGTCCGGCGCCTCGGTCGACGACGCCCCGATCGTCAAGCTCGTGAACCAGATGCTCGCGGACGCCGTTCGGGTGCGCGCCTCGGACATCCACATCGAGGTGCAGCGCGACGCGATGCGCGTGCGGTACCGGGTGGACGGACTGCTCCGCGACGTCATGAACGCCCCGCGCCGGATCGCCGGGACGGCGATCTCCCGCATCAAGATCATGTCCGGTCTCGACATCGCCGAGCGCCGGATCCCGCAGGACGGGCGCACCCGGTTCGCGGTCGAGGGAATCGCGATCGACGCCCGGGTGAGCACGCTGCCGAGCCTGCACGGGGAGAAGGTCGTCATCCGGCTGCTCACCCGCGGCGACGCCGTCCCCGGCCTGGACGGCCTGGGCTTCGAGCCCGACCAGCTCGCCGCCTTCCGGAGCGCGCTGGTCGTGCCGCAGGGGCTCGTCCTCATCACCGGTCCGACCGGGCTCCGGCAAGACGAACACGCTGTACTCCGCGATCGCAGAGATCCGCAGCCCGGAGAAGAACATCGTCACCCTCGAGGACCCCGTCGAGGTCCAGCTGCCGGGCATCACCCAGGTCGGGGTGAACGAGAAGACCGGGCATGACGTTCAGCCGCGGACTGCGCTCGATCCTGCGCCAGGACCCCGACGTCATCCTCGTCGGCGAGGTCCGCGACACCGAGACGGCCGAGCTCGCCCTCAAGGCGTCGCTGACCGGTCACCTCGTGCTCACGACGCTGCACACGAACTCCGCGGTCGCCGCCCTGACCCGGCTCGTCGACATGGGCGCCGAGCCGTTCCTCGTCGCGTCGTCACTGACCGCAGCGATCGCCCAGCGGCTCGTCCGCCGGCCGTGCGCCTCGTGCCTGGAGCCCTACGAGCCGGACGACGTGACGCTCGCCGATGCTCGGGCTGACCCCGGCCGACCTCGGCGACACCACCCCCCGGCACGGCGCGGGCTGCTCGGAGTGCGGCGGGACCGGCTATCGCGGCCGGACGGCGGTCTACGAGGTGCTCTCCGTCGACGCCGCCGATGCGGCAGATCCTCATCAAGGACCCGTCCGAGGCTGCCATCGCCGCGCAGGCCCGGGCGGCGGGCATGGTCGACGCTGCGTGCCTGCCGCGATCGAGAAGGCCCGCCGCGGCGAGACGACGTTCGAGGAGGCGGTCCGGGTCACCCACTCCGACCACGCCGGCACGCAGGCGTGCCCCGCGCTGCGAGCGCACGGTCGAGCCGGACATGGTCGTCTGCCCGTGGTGCTCGGTGACCCTCGACCGCGGGCACTGCGCGAGCTGCGCGCGCCAGCTCGACCCGGACTGGCAGATCTGCCCCTGGTGCCGGACCCCGCTGCCCGGGCCCAGACGCCGGCCCCCGGGACGGGACGGCGCCGGGCCGTACGGTCCGTCCCGGCCGACGACGCGGCGTCCGGCGAGGGGTCGTTCTGGGCCGTAGCGACGGCGCCGTCCGAGCCTGCACCGTCGGAGGCTGCACCGTCGGAGCCTTCGCCGTCCGAGGCTGCACCGTCCGAGGCTGCACCGTCCGAGGCTGCACCGTCGGAGTCTTCGCCGTCGGAGTCTTCGCCGTCCGAGTCTTCGCCGTCCGAGCCCTCGACGTAGCCCTCCGGCGGGGCCGGCGCCGCCCCGGAACGCCTCCGCGCGGAGAGGCGACCTACGATCGGAGCATGTCCGCCGTCTCGCTCGACGCCCTCCACGCCGCCCTCGCCACGGTGAACGACCCGGAGATCCGCCGGCCGATCACCGAGCTCGACATGGTCAAGTCCGTCGACGTCGACGGCGGCCGGGTCGCGGTCGACCGTCTACCTCACCGTGTCGGGCTGCCCGATGAAGGACACGCTGACCCGGGAGGTCACGTGCGGCCGTCCGCGCGGTCGCGGGCGTCGCGGACGTCGACCGTGACGCTCGACGTGATGTCCGACGACCAGCGCCAGGCGCTGAAGGACAAGCTGCGCGGCCCCGGGTCGAGCCGCGAGATCCCCTTCGCCAAGCCCGGCTCGCTCACCCGGGTGTACGCGGTGGCGTCCGGCAAGGGTGGCGTCGGCAAGTCCAGCGTGACGGTGAACCTCGCGGCCGCGATGGCCGCGGACGGGCTGTCGGTCGGGGTCCTCGACGCCGACGTCTACGGCTTCTCCGTGCCCCGGATGCTCGGTGTCGAGCAGCCCCCGACGCGCGTCGACGACATGATCCTTCCGCCGGTGGCCCACGAGGTGAAGGTCATCTCGATCGGGATGTTCGTCCCGGGCAACCAGCCGGTCGTGTGGCGCGGACCGATGCTGCACCGGGCGCTCGAGCAGTTCCTCTCCGACGTCTTCTGGGGCGACCTCGACGTGCTCCTGCTCGACCTGCCGCCGGGCACGGGCGACATCGCGATCTCGATGGCCCAGCTGCTGCCGACCGCCGAGATCCTCGTCGTGACGACACCGCAGACGGCGGCGGCCGAGGTCGCCGAGCGGGCCGGCTCGATCGCGCTCCAGACGAAGCAGCAGATCGTCGGCGTCGTCGAGAACATGTCCTGGCTCGAGCTGCCGGACGGCACCCGGATGGAGCTCTTCGGCACCGGCGGGGGCCAGGACCGTCGCGGAGTCCCTCGGCCGGTCCGTCGGCGCGTCCGGTGCCGCTGCTCGGCCAGGTACCAATCGACGTCGCGCTGCGCAAGTGCAGCGACAGCGGGACGCCCGTCGTGCTCGCCCACCCCGACTCGCCCGCCGCGGTCGCCCTCCGCGGCATCGCCCGGACCCTGACGCGCCGCGCCCGGGGCCTCGCCGGGCGGTCGCTCGGCCTCACCCCGGTCGGCCGCTGACCGACCCGGGCTGTCGGCTCGGGCACCACCTCTGTCGGCACGTCACGCCGGACACCCCGGGGGCAGCGCACAGGATGGGCGTCTCAGCGCGGGTCGGGGAGGTCAGGTCGCGTCGGGGTCGAACGCCGGCGCGGGCGTGTCGCCGTCGGCGACGCCGCTCGCCGGCCGGGCCGAGCCCTTGGCAGCGGAGCCGTTCCCCCGGCGGTCCCGTTCGCGCCGTTGGGGGAGGTGCTCCTCAGCCCGAGCGGGTCGCTCGGGTCGAAGTCGGCGTCGGAGAGCGCCTCGCGGACGATGCGGCGCGGGTCGTACTGCCGCGGGTCGAGCTTGGCCCAGTCGACGTCGTCGAACTCCGGGCCGAGCTCGCGGCGGACGGACTCCCCGGCGCCCTGCGCCATGCGACGCAGCTCCCGGACGAGCCGGGCGAGCTGCTGGGCGTACTGCGGGCAGGCGTTCGGGGCCGAGCACGACGGCCGCGACCGCCAGCAGCACGATGAACTCGCTCGGGTTGATGCCGAACACGCTGTCAGGCTACCTCTCCGACCTGGGCGCCGGACGTGGCCCGGCGGCCGTTCCGGGGCGGCACCCGGTCGGCCCCGCCGCCTGCCGCCAGCCGTCCGGCCCGGTCACTCCTTCGACGCGGCGAGCCTCACGGTCACTTTCTCGTCCCGGCCGTCGCGGCGGACGGTGAGGACGACCGTGTCCCCGACGGCGTGCGCCCGGACCTGGACGACGAGCTCCTCGGCGGCGGTGACCGGGGTCCCGTCGACGGCGAGGATGACGTCGCCCGGCCCGATGCCCGCGCGGTCCGCGGGCCCGTCGGGGGTCACCACCGGGGTGTCGCCGCGGGGGCCGGTGGCCACCCGGACGCCCTCCCCCGAGTACTCCTGGTCGAGCAGGACGCCGATGACCGGGTGAACGGACCTCCCCGTCCGGACCAGCTCCTCGGCGGTGCGCCGGGCCTGGTTGCTCGGGATCGCGAAGCCGAGCCCGATGTTGCCGGCCGTGCCGTCGCTGCTTCCCGGCGACCGGGCGATCGCCGAGGTGATCCCGATGACTCGGCCCGAGGCGTCGACGAGCGGGCCGCCGGAGTTGCCCGGGTTGATCGCGGCATCGGTCTGGATCGCGTTGATGAACGCCGTCTCGTCCTGGTCGCCGGCGACGACCGGGCGGTCGAGGGCGCTCACGATGCCGGTCGTCACCGTGCCCTGGAGGCCGAGGGGTGCACCGACGGCGATGACCGGGTCGCCGACGACGACGCCCTCGGAGTCGCCGAGCGACAGCGGCGTCCGCCCTGCGGTGTTCGCCTTGACGACGGCAAGGTCGTACGACGGGTCGCGGCCCACGATCGTCGCGGACGTCTGCGACCCGTCCTGGAAGACGACCCGGATCCGGCCGCCGCCCGCCGCCGCGGACACGACGTGGTTGTTCGTGAGGATGTAGCCGCCGTCGATGACGAACCCGGAGCCGGTGCCCTCCTCGCCATCACCGCTCACGAGCAGGGCGACGACGCTCGGCAGTACCCGGTTCGCCACCGCGGGGACGCTGCCGGCCGGTCGCGCGGTGACCCCGACGGTGGGGATCGGCAGCGAGAACCCGGGGTCGTTGACCTCCCGGTCGCGCGCCGCGCCGGCGAGCCAGGCGCCGGCGAACCCGGCGACGAGCCCGGTCACGAGCGCCACGGCCGTCGCGACGAGGACGACCGACGGCGTCCGGAGGCGCCGTCCGTCCGGTCGCGCACCGGGCCCGCCGGGTCCACCGTGCACCGACCCGTTCCCGGTGCCGTCCCCGGCGTCGCCCGTGGCGACACCGGGGAACCACGGCGTGACCGGCGGGTAGGGCGACGGGGACTGCGGGGCCCGCGGGTCCGCGGATGCCGGCGGGTACGCGCTGGCGTAGCCGCCCGCCGACGGCACGGTGCGCGGATCGTCGCCGACGGCACCGCCGGACGGCGGACCGTACGTCCCGAGGTCGTGCGCCGGCTGCGCCCATGACGGTGCTGACGACGGTGCTGACGACGGCGCTGGCGACGGTGCCGGCGCCGCGCCGGGCTGCGGGGGGTCCGCGGGCCGGGACCAGGGGTCCGGCCAGCCGTCGCCGCTGCCACCCTCGGTCGGTTGCGTCATGTCAGCCCTTCCTGCGACCCGTCGGACCCGCCGACGGTACCCACCCCGCCCGGCCGCGGACGCCCGGGCCCGGACGTGTCCCCGCCGCGGGGGCGGGACGAGGCCGGACGGCGGGCCTCAGTTGCGGGCC
Organism: uncultured Actinomycetota bacterium; assembly: GCA_963750565.1. Classification (GTDB taxonomy): domain Bacteria; phylum Actinomycetota; class Actinomycetes; order Actinomycetales; family Kineosporiaceae; genus R-H-3. The sequence continues at coordinate 159,094 of CAVVRA010000012.1, forward strand.
TGCGCGTCGTCGCCGAACCAGCCGCCCGGGACGTCGACGAACGGCAGGTCCCGGGTCGTCGCGGTGTGCTCGACGACGAAGGTCGCGACCGGGGGGACGACGGTGCCGGGGATGAGGCTCCCCGGCGCCAGGGTCAGCCCGGCGGCGCCGACGCCGACGACGGAGAGCGCGCCGAACACGGCCACGGCGAGCCGGCGCCGGGTCTGCCGGGGACGGGCCCCGCGGGACCTGCCGGCGTACGGACGCCCCGCCGGACGCGCGCCCGGCGGGCGCGAGCGGGCCGGGCGACCGGCGGCCGGGGAGCCGGCACGCCCCGACCCGGGACCATGGGCGGGCGAGGTGTCCGGGAACCCGGACGCCGAGCCCGGCTGCGCCGCGCGGACGACCCGGTCGCCGGGCTCACCGGGCCCCGCGCCGGGGTCGCCGACAGGCGCCCGGTCCTCACCGACCGCCGCACCGATCGCGAGGAGCCGCCCCACGAGGTCGCCGGACGGCGGCGGCGCCGGCAGGCTCGCCAGCCGGGACTTCATGAGCCGCTCGGCCTCGACCGCCTCCCGGCACGGCATGCACCGCGCGAGGTGGGCGTGGGCGCGCTCCGTCGCCTCGGGGCCGAGCTGTCCGTCGACGAGGTCGGTGACGCGGTCCCCGAGGTGGGTCACCTGCGGTTCCTCCCCCCGGACGCGACGTCGGCGGGGTCAGGCTCCTCCTCCTGTCGCAGGGCCGTGGGACGGCGGTGGGCCAGGGCCGCCCGCAGGTGCGCCCGGCCGCGGTGGATGCGCGATCGCACGGTACCGAGCTTGATGTCGAGGGTCGCGGCGATCTCCTCGTACGACAGGCCCTCGATGTCGCAGAGCACGACGGCGGCGCGGAAGTCCGGCGGCAAGGGTGTCGAGCGCGGCCTGGACGTCGTGGTCGAGGTTGTTGTGCTCCCAGGCACGCTCGGGGCCGAGCTCGGCCTGCCCGGCGAGCCGGTCGCCGGCGTCGTCGCCGAGCGCGTCGAAGCGGATGCGTTGCTTGCGACGCACCTGGTCGAGGAAGAGGTTCGTCGTGATCCGGTGCAGCCAGCCCTCGAAGGTGCCCGGCGTGTACGACGAGAGCGAGCGGAAGACGCGGACGAAGACCTCCTGGGTGAGGTCCTCGGCGTCGTGCTGGTTGCCCGTGAGCCGGTAGGCGAGACGGTAGACCCGGGCCGAGTGCTCGGAGACGACCTCTTCCCACGTCGGCGGGGTCCAGGCGACGTCGGCGGCGTCCGGGAGACGCGCGTACGCCTCGTCCCGGGTGCGGCCGTCGCGCGGCGTCGCCTCCCGAGCACCGTCGTCCACGCCACTACCTCCGGGGCGACGACCGCGCAGCAAGCCTGTCCTGCCGCGTCCGGCCATCGCGAACGGCATCGTGCAGACCGACACCGTGCCTCCCATCGTCGCGCACGAAAGCTGGAGATGCCCTCCGGGCAACCCCCGGATCCGCTGGGAGAACCCTGAGAATCTCCCGGCCTCCGAGGCATCGCGGCCGTCCACCGCCCTGCGCCCACTGCGGACCGGCACGGCGTCGGGTCGGACGCGCTCATCGGGTCAACGCCGCCGGTGCCACCCGGGTTCCCCCGTCGCAACTACGCTGGGCGCCGCCGGTCGCAGACCGGCACGCCGAGCACCCGCGAGGAGGACGTCATCAGCGCCCCCACGCCCGCAACCTGGGCCTACGCCGAGAACTTCGTCCCGGAGGACGACGTCGTCGCCCGGGCGCGCGCCCGCGCGAGCGAGCTCGGCTGCGTGCCGGTGGCGCCGGGCGTCGGCGCCGCCCTCCGCGTCATCGCCGCCGGGCTCGGCGCCCGGTCCGTCGTCGAGATCGGCACCGGGGCCGGTGTCTCGGGGCTCTACCTGCTCCGCGGCATGCCGGAGGACGGCGTCCTCACGACGATCGACGTCGAGGCGGAGAACCAGCGCGCGGCCCGGGAGGCGTTCGCCGAGGAGGGGGTGCGGCCGAACCGCACCCGGCTCATCTCCGGCCGGGCCCTCGACGTCCTCCCCCGGCTCACCGACAGCGCGTACGACCTCGTGCTCCTCGACGCCGAGAAGACCGAGTACGAGGCATACCTCGACCAGGCGCTGCGGCTGCTGCGCCCCGGCGGCGTGCTCGCCGTCGACAACGCGCTGTGGCACGGCAAGGTCGCCGACCCTGCGCAGCGCGACCCGACGACGACGGCGATCCGCGAGCTCGGCAAGCGGGTGCGCTCCAACCGCCGCCTCGTGCCGGCGATGCTGCCGTGCGGCGACGGCCTCCTGGTGGCGGTGGCGCGCTGACCTGGAGCTCCGGCGACCGCGTGGCCCCGATCAGCCCGGGGTCCGGGCCGCCGCCGCGACGGCTGCTGCGCGGCGGGGAGCGGCTGCAGCACCTCGTCGGGCGCCGCCTCCTCGTCGGTGTGACCGTCCGGGACGCCTCCGGGGCGGTGCTGTCCCGCACCCAGTTCTGCGGCGAGGTGCTCGAGGTCGGCGGCGGGGTCGTCGTCGTCGACAAGGACGGCGAGCCGGCGCTGCTGCCGTCGGACGACGTCGCATACTCTCCCGCGGCCCCCGGCCGGTACACGCTCGCCGCGACCGGTGAGGTCGTCGTCGACCCGGACTACGTCACGACGTGGGACGTCCTCGCCGGCCCCACCGGGGCAGCCGGGGACGGAACACCGGACGCGGCGATCGGACGGCGGCGCATCGGACGGCGGCGCATCGGACGACGGCGCATCGGACGACGGACCGCCCCGGGCCGGGAGCTGAGCCCGGCCGCGTGCCGGGCGGCTCAGCGCAGCGACTCGAGCCACCGCAGGCAGCAGCCGCGCCCCGTAGCCGGTCGCACCCTTGGAGACCTCGTGCTCGTCCTTGTCGGACCGGGCGGTGCCCGCGATGTCGAGGTGCGCCCAGCGCCGTCCGCCGGCGAACTCGCGCAGGAACAGGGCCGCGGTGATCGAGCCGCCACCGATCTTCGGGTCCGACGGCACGTGCCGCAGGTCGGCGACCCCGGAGTCGAGGGCGTGCCGGTAGTCCTCGACGAGCGGCATCCGCCAGACCCGCTCACCGCTGACCTCGGCGGCGGCGGCCAGACCGGCGGCGAGCCTGTCGTCGGTCGCGTAGAGCGCCGCGTGCCGCCGGCCGAGCCCGAGGGTCGCGGCGCCGGTGAGCGTCGCGACGTCGACGACGACGTCGGGGTCGAGGACCGGCGTCGGCGTAGGCCAGCGCGTCGGCGAGCACCATCCGTCCCTCGGCGTCGGTGTTCACGACCTCGACGGTCCGGCCGCCGTAGTGCCGCACGACGTCGCCGGGGCGGTACGACGTCCCGCTCACCGCGTTCTCCGCGAGCGGGAGAAGGCCGACGACGCGACGCCGGACGCCGAGCCCCCGGCACGCGGCGAGGGTCGCGAGCACGGCCGCCGCGCCGCTCATGTCGGTCTTCATCGGCACCATCGCCTCGCGCGGCTTGATGGAGAGGCCACCGGTGTCGAAGGTGATCCCCTTGCCGACGAGGACGACCGGGCCGCGCCGGGAGTCGCCGGGGGCGTGCTCGAGGCGGACGAGCCGGGGCGGGGTCGCCGAGCCGCCGCCGACGGCGAGGAGCCCGCCGAAGCCCTCGGCCGCGAGCCGGACCTCGTCCCAGACCTCGACGTCGAGCCCGGCGTCCAGGGCGGCCTCGAGCGCCCGGTCGACGAGCCACTGCGGGTTCTTGATGTTCGACGGGGTGGCCGCGAGGTCGCGGGCCGTCCACGTCGCGGTCGCGTGGGCGAGGCCGCGGGCCACCGCCTCGTCGCGGTGCCGGCCGGCGAGCGCGGCGGCCGCCACGGGCGCGGCGTCGTCCCGGGAACGGGCCCCGATGGCCGGCGGGGTGTAGCCGCCGAGGAGCAACCCCTCGATCACGGCACGGGTGCCCTCGTCGCCGCTCCCTGCGCCGAGGCTCGTCACGAGCCGGCGCCGCCCGCGGGTACCGCGGCCGAGCGCGGCTCCCGCCCGGCGCAGGTCGGACGGCGCACCGCTGCCGGTGCCGAGGAGAAGCAGGCGCTCGGGCAGGCCGTCGCGCAGGACGGGGATCCGGACGAGCTCGCCGGCGCGGCCGGACACCTTCTCCGCGACGAGGACGGCACCGAGGTCGATGCCGTACCGGGCCGTCGCGGCTGCGGCCGCGTCGTCCGGCACCGGGCCGCCGGCGCCCTCCGCCCGACCGACGGTGAGGGCGAGAACGTCGCACCCCTCGAGGTGGGTGCCGTCGCCGAACGCCGGCGCGACCTCGACGACCGTCGGCGGCCGCCGGACCGCAGGAACCGGGCCCCGGCCGCGGCGGGCCGACGCCGTCCGTACCGCTGCCACCGTGCGCCTCCCGCCGTCCGGGTCGCGGCGTCGTCCGCCGCAGGGCCAACCTACCGAGCCGCCGGGCAGCCGACCGCCGGACGACCGACGGCCCGCGGGGGACGGTCGCGCGCCGTCGGCTCGGGACGGCGACAGGCCCGGCGACGCGTCGCGGCGTCACCGGGCCCGGTCGGGACGGTGTCGGTCGGACGTCAGCCGACGACGGCCTTGAGGGCGTCGCCGAGCTCACCTGCCTCCGTGGCGGACATCTCCACGACCAGCCGACCGCCGCCCTCGAGCGGGACGCGCATGACGATGCCGCGCCCCTCCTTGGTGACCTCGAGCGGGCCGTCGCCGGTCCGCGGCTTCATGGCCGCCATGCGCCATCCCCTTCCTCGTCGGTCTCGCGCGGGCCGCGAGACCGGCGGGACGAACCCCGACATGCCTCGCACCACGACCCGCACGCAGCGTGATCCCGACCATTATCCCGTGCGTGCGTCCCCAGGCGAAACGCCGTGCCCACCCGCGCGCGTCCCTACCCGGTGTGACCGGCCCGGCGGCGTGACCGGCCTCACACAGCAGGGGCCGCACGTCCGGGGCGGCGGCGTAGGGTGCGGGGATGACGACTGCCGCCGAGCCCGGCACCGAGCCCGCGCCGTCCGTCGTGACCACCGACTCCGGCGGCGTCCGCACCGTCCGGCTCAACCGGCCCGAGGCGATGAACGCTCTGGACGTCGCGACGAAGGTCGCCTTCCGGGACGCCGTGCTCGCCGCGGCGCAGGACGACGCCGTCCGCTGCCTCGTCGTCACGGGCACCGGGCGGGCGTTCTGCGTGGGACAGGACCTGCGCGAGCACATCCGGCTCCAGCAGGCCCGCGACGAGTCCCTGTGGCGCACCGTGCCGGAGCACTACAACCCCACCGCGCTGGCCCTGGCGACGATGCCGAAGCCGGTCGTCGCGGCCATCAACGGGGTGGCTGCCGGCGCCGGCGCGGCGTTCGCGTTCGCCGCCGACCTGCGCATCGTCGCGGCGTCCGCGGGCTTCAACCTCGCCTTCACCGGGATTGCGCTGTCCGCGGACTCCGGGTCGTCGTGGTGGCTGCCCAGGCTCGTCGGCGTCGCCACGGCGAAGGAGCTGCTCCTCCTGCCGCGGACGGTCGGCTCCCAGGAGGCGCTCGACCTGGGGCTCGCGACCGAGGTCGTGCCGGACGAGGACCTCGAGGCCCGGGTGAGCGCTGTGGCCTCCCGGCTCGCCTCGGGCCCCACGCTCGCCTACGGGGCCGTCCGGCGGGCGGTCGCGTACTCGGCGAGCCACGACCTCGAGAGCTCGCTCGCGCACGAGGCGACCCTCATGGACCTCACGGGGTCCAGCGCCGACCACGCCGCGGCGGTGGCGGCGTTCCTCGCGAAGGAGAAGCCGGTCTTCGAGGGCCGCTGAGGTGGCAGGGCCGCTGAGCGACCCGGCCGGAGCCCGGCGACCCGGCCCGGCGCCCGACCGGGGCGGGACCGGGTCACGGCGGCCAGTCTGCCGGGGGGACGAACCGCCAGAGCCAGGCGACCCAGACGACCTGCCCGGCGAGGAAGGCGAGCGCCAGCGCCCGCCGGTACGCGCTCGACCGGGACGCGGCGGCGAGCATCGTCCCGAGCGGGAAGAGCAGGAGCAGGTAGCGGGCCAGGCTCGTGAAGGGGTCGAGCACGGCGAGCAGGTAGCCGACGTACGCCAGGCACCACACGCGCAGGTCGGTGCCGACGACCCGGCCCTGCCGGGAGAGCACCCATGCGGCGAGCGCGGCGACGCAGAGCACGACGACGGCCGGGCCCACCCAGTACCCGAGCACGTACCGGGAGATCGTCACCCACGGGCGGAACGCGTGGATCTCGTGGCCGACCCGCCAGGCGCTCATCGTGTCCGGGTATGCCGCCCGCTCCCCCGTGCCGAGCCAGGCGACGAACGGCCAGACGAGAGCGGCCGCCCCGGACCCCGCGACGAGCAGGAGCATCTCCACGGCCCGGGCACGTCCCACCGGCTCGGCGCGGTGCCGCAGGAACGCGCGGAGCACGTGGACGCCGACCACGACCGCGACCGGGACGGCGATGGGCCGGGTGAACCCGAGGAGGAGGACGGGGGGCACCGCGAGCACGTAGCGCCGCCGCTGCAGGCACCACAGGACGCACAGGAGCAGCAGGGCGCCGAGCGACTCGGTGTAGGCGAGCTGGAGGACAGCCGCCGCCGGGTAGCAGCAGAACAGCACGACCGTCCACAGCGCGAGCCGGCGGCCGACGAGCGGGGTGAGGAGGCTGTTCATGACGAGGACGGTGCCGGCCCCGGCGAGGAGCGACACCACGCTCGCCGCGACCGGCCACGACACCCCGGGCAGAGCCATGACCCCGCGGCCGAGCACGGGGTACAGCGGGTAGAACGCCCACTGGTTCTGCAGCACCTGGCCGGCGTCGTTGCGGGGCAGGACCGACGGGTAGCCGCTCTCGGCGATCTTGCGGTACCAGTCGCCGTCCCAGAGGCTCACGACACCCAGGTAGCCCGGGTCCGCGGGGTTCCAGATGCTCGCGGGCTGGAACCTCGCGACCCGGTCGACGACGACGAACGCGAAGAGCCGGGTCGCGACGTACACGACGAGCACCTGCGCCCACGGCGGCAGAGCGTTCCACCGCACCCGTGCCGCCGCGGTCCACTGCGCGATCCGGCCGGAGCGCGGCCCCCGGACGGCGCGACGGCCGGCCGGGGGGACGGCCCGGTCCTCCTCACGGTCGGTCAGCGCCATCCGGCCCCCCGGGCGTGGCAGCCGGCGAGGTGGTCGTCGACGAGCCCGCACGCCTGCATCGCGGCGTAGGCGGTCGTCGGGCCGACGAAGACGAACGCGTGGCGCTTGAGGGCCTTCGAAAGGGCGACCGACTCCGGGGTCGTGGCGGGGATGTCGCCCCGGTGCCGCGGCGCCGGCCGCGCGGCGCGGTCCGGGGCGAACGCCCACAGGAGGGCGTCGAGGCCGCCGTCGACTGCGTCGCGCAGTGCGAGGACCGCGCGCGCGTTCGTCACCGCGGCCGCGACCTTGGCCCGGTTGCGGACGATGCCGGCGTCCGCGAGCAGCCGCGCCTCGTCGTCGGGGCCGTACCGGGCGACCCGCTCCGCGTCGAAGCCGTCGAAGGCCCGGCGGAACCCCTCGCGCTTGCGCAGGATGGTCAGCCAGGACAGTCCGGACTGGAACGCCTCGAGCGTGATCCGCTCGTAGAGCGCCGTCTCGCCGCGGACGGGCCGACCCCACTCGTCGTCGTGGTAGTCGGCGTAGTCGGGGGTCGAGGCGGACCAGCCGCAGCGGACGAGCCCGTCGGCGCCGACGACGAGCCCCGAGTCTGCGGATCCGACGAGGACCTCGCCGCTCATAGGTCCGCCCGGTCGTTCGCTCGAGCGGCGGCGCGGCCGTGCCGTCCCTCCTCGCGCGCAGACGACGAGCCGGGCCGCCCGATCGTCGGTCCGGGCACGCCCGCGCCGTCGTTCTCGCTCACAGTGCCGCCTGCTCCCGCTCCACCTCGCGGGCCATCGCCTGCAGCGCCCGGCGGACGCCGGCCGCGACGGCACGGCCGGTGACGGCTCTGAACGGGCGGGTCAGCCGGACCGGCGCGAGGTCGACGTCGTACGTCCACGTGACCCGGCTGCCCGACGGCGTGGGCGCGACGTCGAACCGGGCCGAGCCGAGGACGACGCGACCGGACTTCACGACGCGGCACGTCCCCGCCTCGTCACCGACCGGCGGGGACGACTCGACGACCTCCATCGGGTCGTCGAAGGCGAGCGGGCCGACGCCGGTGCGGCCGACGAAGCGCGCCCCGAGGCCGCGCGGTGCGGCGCTCGTCACCCGGACCGTGGTGAGCGGCACCCACCGGCCGTGCGCCGGCCAGTCGGTGAGACGCTCCCAGGTCGCGGCGGCAGGGGCGGCGACGTCCAGGCTGACGACGACGTGGGGCACTCAGACCTCCCGTCCGGTGCCGGGTGCGCCGGGCGGCGGGTACCCGGACGGTTCGTACCCCGCAGGCTCGCACCCGGACGTCGGCGGCTCGGGCCGCTCGGCCTGCCCGGGGACGCCGCCGCCGAGGCGGTGCTGCAGGCCGGCGATGACCTCGTCGCGGCGGGCGAGCTCGAGGACGAGCCGTTCGACGACCTCGTCGACCTCCTCCATCCGGTAGCCGCGCAGCGCCGGGGAGAACCGGACGCGCTCGACGTCCGCCGGTCCGACCTCGCCGTCCGGCAGGAGGCGTGCGGGCAGCGACGACACCGGGTCGTCGAGGCCACCGGTGATGCGACCCGTCGCGACGGCGGCGACGACCACGACGACCGCCAGCACGAGCAGGGTGAGCAGGAGCGCCACGGACACGATGCTCCCACGCCCGTCGCGGGAGTGGTCGACCGCGCCGGGCCGCCGAGACGCTGTCGGGGACCGTGTGCGCACCGTGACGGTGTCCGGATCGGCCCGACTGTCCGGGGCCGGACGTGTGATTACGCATCGCAATGCTTGAGGCACGAACGGTGAGGTACTCAGGGTGGCCCACATCCCCTGAAGCCCCACGAGCTCGCAGGAGGTCCTCATGGCACTGCATCCCCAGCCCACCGCGGACGGTCGGCACGGCGGTACGCCGGTCCTCGCCGACGCCGGACCGGCCGGCCCGCGCCACGTCACTGATCGGGCCGCCGGACCCCGAGTGCTCCGCCCCTCCCGCCGGACGTCGCGGCTCCTCGCGGTCGCCGTGACGGTGGCGGTCGGCGTCGGCGGTGTCGGGGTCGCGGGGGCGGTCGCCGCGCCCAAGCACCTCGGGGCGCCGAAGCACCTCTTCGCGCCGAAGCACCTCTCGGCCGCGCCGAAGCACCTGTCCGGCGTCGCTGCGTCTGCGGCGATCGCCGAGCCGGCAGCGGCCACGGGCGCCCGGCCCGGGACGGCGGGGAGCGGGACGGTGATCCCCGACCTGAGGTCCGGCATCGGCCCGCAGTGGTGGCGCCACCGCGGCCTGCTCCACGGCCGGATGACCGTCCAGACCCGGTCCGGGCTCCGCGAGGTGACGCTGCAGCGTGGCGTCGTCACGGCGGTCGACGCGACCGCGGGCACGATGACCGTGCGCTCACCCGACGGCTTCACCGCCGTGTGGGCGCTCACCGGGACGACGACGGTCCGGGTCAGGAACCGGCCCGCGACGGTCGGCGACATCCGGGGCGGCGCCCAGATCGGCGTCGCCGGGACGGGCGCGGAGAGCGCGCCGACCGCCGGGCTCGTCGTCCTGCCCGGCAGGCCGCCGCGGGCCCGGCCGTCGCAGCACCCGGCCGGGGCGCCGTCGACGTCGACGTCCGGCTCGGCGGACGCCGGAGTGACCGTCTGACCGGACGTCGTACGGGCCGCCACGCCGCGTGGGGGGGGCGGCGTGGCGGCCCCCTGGCCGGTCAGTCGGTCACCCGGTCACCCGGTCACCCGGTCAGCCGGTGAGCCGGTCAGCCGGTCGCTCGGGGCGGATACTCACAGGCTGCTCACAGCCTCGCGAGGCATGCTCGACAGGCCGCTGCGCCCGCGGTGGTCGCAGCACCCGACCGAAGGACCGTCGATCCCATGAGCACGTCCCGCACCGCCGTCGGCCTCGTCGTCGCCGCCGGCCTCCTGCTCGGCGGCGGGATCGCCGCCGGAACCCTCGCGGCGACCGGTGCCCTGGCCGCCTCGACCTCCCCGAGCCCGTCGGCGTCCGGGTCGCCAGGCGTCCCGGGGGACGGCCATGGCCGGCAGCTCGGCGACGGGGACGGCGACGGGCCGCGCCGCGCCTACGGCATGGGCCGGGGCCACCGCGGCCCGGGCATGCTCGGCGCCCTCGGTCAGGGCCGGTTGCTTCACGGCGAGGTCGTCGTGGCCAAGCCCGGCGGAGGGACCGAGACCCTGCTCGTCCAGCACGGCACGGTGACGGCGCAGACCTCCGACGGCGTGACGGTCCGCAGCAGCGACGGCTTCACGGTGACGTGGAAGGTCACCGGGGACACGAAGATCCTCGCCGGCAGGGCGTCGTCGACGCTCGCGGACGTCGCGAAGGATGCGGACGTCATGGTCGTCGGGCCGACGTCGTCCGGCGGCGCGACGGCGCGGATGCTCGGCGTCCGGCCCACCGGCACGGACGGCACGCGCCCCGACGACCGCCACGGCCCCGGCACGACCCCGAGCCCCTCGCCGACGACGTCGTCCGCCGTCCTCACCGGCTGAGCCCGAGCGGGGCACGAGGCCCAGCTCCCGCGCGCCGGTGAGGGCCGCGGCTCCGCCCTCGGGCGAGCGGTCAGCCAGAGCTCAGGGTTCAGCCTCGAGCACCTCCTCGGCGACCGGTCGGGCGTGTACCGCGCCGCGGCGCGCGGCGGCGATGCCGGCCTCGACGGCGTCGACGGCCTCGGTGACCGCCGAGGTCCACACCGCGCCGGCGGCCGCCGACGGGCGGACGAAGCCCTGCGCGACGAGCTTGTCGACGAGGTCGCGCAGCCCGGCGAGGACGCCGGACGGGTCGAGCACGACGACGGGCTTGTCGTGCATGCCGAGGGTGCCGGCGACCCAGACCTCGAGCAGCTCCTCGAGGGTCCCGATGCCGCCGGGCAGGGTGAGGAAGGCGTCGGCGGCGGAGTCCATCCGGCCCTTGCGCTCGCGCATGTCGGCGGTGACGACGAGCTCGTCGGCCTGGACGTCGGCGACCTCCAGGCCGAGCAGAGCCTCGGGGATGACGCCGATGGTGTGCCGGCCGCCGGCCCGGACCGCACCCGCGACCGCACCCATCATCGAGACCCGGCCGCCACCGCTCACGAGGTCGTGACCGCGCCGGGCGAGCTCGGCGCCGACGTCCCGGGCGAGCTCGAGGTGCGCCGGGTGGATGCGCTCGGAGGACGAGCAGAAGACGCAGACCCTCGCCATGCTGGTCGACTGTAGAGAGTCGACTCCACAGAGGTGACCCGACGGCGGGACCGGCGGCCGCGCCGGCCCCGGGAGCCGGCCGGTCAGCCGGCCCAGGCCCGCCCGCGCTCGTCCGCCCACACCGGCGGGTCGTCGCGGATCACCGAGGCTGTGAGGGTCCGCACGAGGTCGGGGATGTCGTCGGAGGCCAGGCGCACCGTTGCGAGGCACCGGCCCTCCTGCCAGATCGACAGGACGACGCGGTCGAGCTCGGGATGCGCACTCACCCGCAGCACCCGGCCGACCGCGTCGCGACCGACGACGATGTCCCCCTGCGACGGAACCGGCGCGACGAACATGGCACCACTGTGGGGCCGGTCCCGCGGCAGGTAAAGAGGTCGACCGACGATCACGAGCACTTTGTGAGCGTTCGACAACGAAAAGTGACCGTTCGGAGGAGACGCCGAGGGCGTCAGATCTCCGGCGGCAACCCGATCGCGGCCTCGAGGGACGCCACCTCGCGGCGCCGCTGCTCCCGGGAGGAGGTGAGGAGGTGGACCGCCTCGTCGACGTCGTCGGTCACCCGGACCAGGTCGAGGTCGGGCACCGAGATCATGCCGCGCTCCACGAGCGGCCCGCGGACCCAGTCGAGCAGCCCCTGCCAGAACCCGTTGCCCAGCAGGATGATCGGGAACTCGGTGACCTTCTGGGTCTGGACGAGGACGAGTGCCTCGAAGAGCTCGTCGAGGGTGCCGAACCCTCCCGGCAGCACGACGAACCCCTGCGCGTACTTGACGAACATCGTCTTGCGGGCGAAGAAGTAGCGGAAGTTCACCGCCAGGTCGACCCAGTCGTTGATGCCCTGCTCGAAGGCCAGCTCGATGCCGAGCCCCACCGAGATGCCACCGGCCTCGCAGGCGCCCTTGTTCGCCGCCTCCATCGCCCCCGGGCCGCCGCCGGTGATGACGGCGAAGCCGGCGTGCGAGAGCGCCGCACCGAGCCGCTCCGCGATCGCGTAGTCGGGGTGGTCGCGCTTCGTGCGGGCCGAGCCGAAGACGCTGATCGCCGGGCCGAGCTCGGCGAGCGCGCCGAACCCCTCGACGAACTCCGACTGGATCCGCAGCACCCGCCACGGGTCGGTGTGGACCCAGTCCGTCGACCCGCGGGAGTCGAGGAGTCGCTGGTCGGTCGTCGATCCCGGCACGAGCGTTCGGCGCAGGACGACAGGACCCTTCTGGTAGTCGCGCGGGTGCTGGTCCGGCGACGAGTGCATGGACGACGTCACACGTCCGACGCTAGGCCCGCCGCGACGGGACGCACCAGCGGACCCGCCAGGCACCCGGGCCCCGAGTGGCGGCGGGCGCGGTCGGGGGGTGCCGGGCGGTACAGCCGCTAGGGTTCACGAGTGCGATCCTGGCCGGCGGAGGTCCACCCGGGGGTCGCCCTGACACCGGACCTCGACGAGCTCATCGCCGAGGGGTGGTGGGGCGACACCGGGGCCGCGCTGCGCCGCCTCGAGGAGATCCTGCCGGAGCTCGAGCACGGCGCCCACAAGGACGCGCTGTTCCTCGGCCTGTACGGCCGGGTCATGCTGCAGCGGCTCGCCGGGGTCCCGGTCGCCGACGTGCTCGTCGCGTGCGACACCCTCGAACGGGTCGCCGTCGAGGCGCGGTGCCCGGTGTGGACGGCGAGTGCGTGCGCGCTGCGGGCGTCGCTGCGGATGGACTCCGGGGACGTCGGTGCCGCGATGGTCGACCTCGCCCGCGTCGACCTCGAGCAGATAGGGGACGGCCTCGAGACGGCGGCGGGGGCGCGGCTGCTCCACGTGCTCGCCACCGCATATGCGCGGCTGCGGCTCGTCGAGCGGCTCGACGAGATCCGGGCCCGGCTCGACGAGTCGTCGGCGACGCTGCGGCCGGTCACCCGGGCGACGCACTGGGCGGCTTGGGCGAGCGAGCTCGCGGGCCGCGCGATGGAGCCGCTTGCGAGCGGCTCCGGCGAGCCGGACCAGCGACTCCTCGGCCGGGCCGTGGAGGTCGCCGACCGGGTCTCGGCGCTCGAGGGCGGCGTCGTCCTGCCACGCTTGCGACGCACGGTCGACGGCGTCCGGGCGGTCGCCGCCGCGTACCGCGGGCGGCCGTCGGAGGCGCTGCGCCTGCTCGGCCCGGACGCGTTCGGCGACCCGAAGGACCTCGCACCCCTCGAGCGGCAGGTCGTCCGGCTCGCGGCGATGCACGCCCACGCGCTCGTCGGCTCGATCGCGACGGCGCGCAGCCTCGACGACGCGGCGGTCGACACCTCGGCCGCGCTCCCGCACCTCGTGCTCGAGGTGTGCCGCGCCCGGGAGCGGCTGTGGCTCGAGATTCAGGCGGGCGGCGACGTCGTCCCGGTGCTCCACCGGCTCACCGGCCTGCTCGTCCGGCTCGGGTGGCAGGGCATGGACCTCGTGAAGGACACCGCCCGGCAGGCGCTCGAGCACCAGGCTCTGCGCACCGAGAGCCGCACCGACCCGCTGACGGGCGCGGGAAACCGCCGCGCCCTCGACGAGGACCTGCGGCAGATCCTGCGGTTCAGCCCGCTGCCGATGTCGCTCGTGCTCGTCGACGTCGACGACTTCAAGGGCGTCAACGACCGTTTCACGCACGTCATCGGCGACGAGGTGCTACGCCGCGTCGCAGGCTCCCTCTCCGGCCGCCTGCGGGTCGGCGACCGGCTGCTGCGCTACGGCGGCGACGAGTTCGTCGTCCTTCTGCCGCGCACCGGCGACCAGGAGGCGCGCCAGGTCGCGGCGCGGATGAGCGCGGCGATCGCCGCGCTGCCGTGGGGCGAGCTCGCCGAGGGCCTCGACGTCCGGATCACGACGGGGTGCGCGGCACTGTGGTCGCTCACCGGACGACGCCCGGAGCGGGACGCCGAACAGCTCTTCCGGCGCGCCGACGAGGCACTCCTCGAGGCCAAGCGGCAGCGGCCCGGCCGGCAGCCGGCGGACAGGCCGTGGCGCGGCGGTGGACGACGTGCCGCCCTTCGGGAGGCCCCGGGCCCGACGCTCGCACCGCCCGACCGCCTCCCGGCGCCGGACGACGCGGGGGTCGTCCACCGCGGCCCGACCGTCGACGTCACCGAGGCCGGGCTCGACCGCGCCCGGGTCGACGGCCTGCTGCCCGGCGCAGGCCCGACCGGTGACCTCGGGCACTACCCGCTCACCGGCCCGCTCGTCGGGGCCCGGCGGCGGGCCCTCACTCCGGCGTCCGAGGTCCCGGTGCTCGACGGCGTCGGCGGGCCGCTCACCCCGCCGCGCGGCCAAGAAGCGCTCATCGCCGACCTGCTCGACAGCGCCGAGACCCTCGACGAGGCGGTCAGCCACGTGACGGCGCCCGGCATCCCCGTCATCACCGAGCCGGTAGCGCTGTCGAGCGGACGCCGGGCCCGGGGCCGGCGCGCCGTCGGGCCGGAGGACGGGCCGCACGACAGGCCGCACGACAGGCCGCAGGATGAGGCACCGCAGGACGCGCAGGGTCACCGTCCGGACGGCGACGACCGGGCCGTCGCGACGCCGTCCGGTGCCCGCCGGCCGACCGTCATCGACCTCGACAACGTCGCGCTCGGGTCACGCCGCGCGTCGTCCCGCTGACCCGCTCCACCCGACGGTCTGCGACGACCCGCTCCCACCCCCGGACGCGCGGGTCAGGACGTCAGCCAGGCCTGCAGCACGCGCTCGCACGCGACGATCTGCGCCGCCGGGCAGCGCTCGTCGTCGCGCGTGGGCCAGGCTGCGGGTCACCCGGGCCCGAAGTTCACCGCGGGGATGCCCAGCGCGCTGAACCGGGCGACGTCGGTCCAGCCGTACTTGGGCCGGCGGCCGCGCCGATCGCCGCGACGAACGCCGCCGCGGCCGGGTGGTCCAGCCCCGGCCGGGCGCCTGGCGCGGCGTCGGTCACGGTCGACGTCGAACCCGTCGAACACCTCGCGCAGGTGCGCCTCGGCGTCCTCGACCGCCGCGGTCCGGCGCGAACCGGTAGTTGACCGTGACGACGCACACGTCGGGGATGACGTTGCCGGCGATGCCGCCGCGAGATCCCGACGGCGTTCAGCCCCTCGCGGTAGACGAGGCCCGTCGACCTCGACCTCCCGCGGCCGTACGCCGGCAGCCGGGCGAGGACGTCGCCCGCGTCGTGGATCGCGTTGTGCCCCATCCACGCCCGCGCCGAGTGCGCGGCGACGCCGCGGGTGATGACCTCGACCCGCATCGTGCCGTTGCAGCCGCCCTCGACCGCGGCCGACGGTCGGCTCGCAGCAGCACGGCGAAGTCGCCCGTCGATCCAGCTCGGGGTGGTCGCGCGCGAGCCGGCCGAGCCCGTTGCGGCCAGCCTCGACCTCCTCGTGGTCGTAGAAGACGAAGGTGACGTCGCGGGTCGGCTCGGGCGACGGTCGCGGCGACCCGCAGCTGGACGGCGACGCCGCCCTTCATGTCGACGGTGCCGCGGCCCGTGGAGCACGGCTCGTCGCCCGTCGCCCTCGAGCCGCGTCGGCAGGTTCGCCGGCGACCGGCACGGTGTCGAGGTGCCCGGCGAGCGACGACCCGCTCGGCGCGGCCGAGCCCGGTGCGGGCGACGACGGCGTCGCCGTCGCGGAGCACCTCGAGGTGCGGCAGCGCGCGCAGCGCGGCCTCGACGGCGTCGGCGAGCGGCGCCCTCGTCGCCGCTGACCGACTCCACGTCGCACAGGGCGCGCGTGAGCGTCGACGACGTCGAGCGGTCAGGTCGAGGCGTCGGGGACGTCGTCGCGTCACTCGACCAAGGGTAGGGGGCTACGGTCGTGACAGGCTGCGGCGAGACGAGATCGGGACGACGGCCACACCGGCGGGTGGCCCGCACCGGCGCTCCCCTCAGGGTGGGCGGCATGACCGACGTGACCACGACCGGGCTCGCCGACGCCCGGAGGCGAGCTCCGGCGCCGTATCGCCTGGGGCTACGGCCTGGCCACGATGACCGACGACGGCACCGTCCTCGACACCTGGTACCCCAGCCCCGCGCTCGGCGACGCCGCGCCGCCGGCGACGCCCGCAGCCGTCCCCGCCGAGCTCGCCGCGCTCGAGGGCGCCGACCCGCACCGCCGGGTCCGGCAGACCGTGGTCCGGCACGGTCGATCGACCTCGACGCCCCGCCGGCCGACGTCCCCGACGCCTACCTGCGCCTGCACCTGCTCTCGCACCGGCTCGTCGCGCCCGCACGGGCTGAACCTCGACCGGGCTCTTCGGCGTGCTCCCCAACGTGGTGTGGACCAACCACGGCCCGTGCGCCGTCGAGGACTTCGAGCGCGACCCGGCTGCGCCTGCGGCCGCCGCCGAAGCGGCGGCGAGCCGGGTCGAGGTCTTCGGCGTCGACAAGTTCCCGCGGATGACCGACTACGTCGTCCCCTCCGGCGTGCGGATCGCCGACGCCGACCGGGTCCGGCTCGGCGCCCACCTCGCCGCCGGGCACGACGGTCATGCACGAGGGCTTCGTCAACTTCAACGCCGGCACCCTCGGCACCTCGATGGTCGAGGGCCGGATCTCGGCCGGCGTCGTCGTCGGCGACGGCTCCGACATCGGCGGCGGCGCCTCGATCATGGGCACGCTCTCCGGCGGCGGCGCAGCAGGTCGATCTCGATCGGCCGGCGCAGCCTGCTCGGCGCGAACGCCGGGATCGGGATCAGTCTCGGCGACGACTGCGTCGTCGAGGCCGGCTGCTACGTCACCGCGGGGACCAAGGTGCACGCTGCTGCCCGAGGGCACGCGTCGTCAAGGCGGGCGAGCTGTCCGGGGCCGTCGGCCTGCTGTTCCGCCGCAACTCGCTCGACCGGGGCGATCGAGGCCGTGCCCCGCGCCGGGACGACGTTCGACGCTCAACACGGCGCTGCACGCCAACGACTGAGACCCGTGAACGACCGAGCCCGTGAACGACCGAGCCCCCTGAACCCGACCACCGGAGACGAGTGACCACGGAAACGACGGCCGGGCGTCGGTCGTTGGCCGAGGACCGCACCTCCGGACGACGAGGAAGGCCAGGACCTCGACCGCGCATGTCGACGACCGAGCTGCTGCAGGCCCGACCCCCCGCCCGTGACCCCAGGCGCGGCGGCGGCGGGCCGTCGTCGCGGGCGTCGTCGTCCTCGCGCTCGTCGCCGCCGGGGTCGCCGCGTGGGGCTGGCGGCACGGCTCGGTCGGGTCGCTGCCGATCCGCCAGCACTGCACCGCGAGCACCGCGCACGGCGCATCCACGCGACCTCGACCCGGAGCAGGCCGGGCAACGCGGCGATCATCGCGGCGATCGCCGTCCGGCGCGGCCTGCCGGCCCGGGCGGCGACCATCGGGATCGCGACCGCGATGCAGGAGTCGAAGCTGCGCAACCTCGGCGACGGCGACCGGGACTCGCTCGGCCTGTTCCAGCAGCGACCGTCGCAGGGCTGGGGCACCGCCGAGCAGGTGCAGGACCCGGTGTACGCGACGCAACGCCTTCTACGACGTCCTCGTGAAGATCGAGGGCTACCAGAGCCTGCCGATCACGCAGGCCGCGCAGAAGGTGCAGCGCTCGGCGTTCCCCAGGGCCTACGCCGAGCCACGAGCCGGAGGCCCGGCGCTCGCCTCCGCCCTCTCGGGCTACTCGCCACGGCGCGTTCACGTGCGTCCTGCGGCGCGGCCGACGTCACCGCCGCAGACCCCCGGGGCGAACGGGCTCACCCCGCGGGCGGCGGCGCTCGTCGCGGCGGCGCAGGCCGAGACCGGCCGCACCGGCCGGCCGACCCGTCGGCGGCGTCCGGCGACGCGGACGGCGAGACCGCCGCCGGGACCACCGTCCGGTTCACCCTCGCCGGCCGGGAGGGCAGCCGGCTCTCGTGGAGCTCGCGCACTGGGCGGTCGCTCGCGCCGACGCGCTCGCGGTCGACCGGGTCGAGGTCGACGGCAAGCAGTGGCGCCGGGACCGAGCCGGACCAGGGCTGGACGACGCTCGCCGACGGGCCACCGACCGGCACGGTCGTGGTCCACGTCGCGAACGGTGGCTGAACCACCGGTCAGGGAACCACCGACGTCACGGCAGGACGCGGCGCCCCGCCCGGGCCGAGCGTAGTCCGAACCTGAGAGTCGGCGACCGACCGGTGGCTGCGTCAGCGGTCTCCGAGGACGACGTAGTCGCGCTCGGGGCGCCGATGTAGACCTGACGCGGACGGCCGATCTTGGTCTGCGGGTCCTCGATCATCTCGCGCCACTGGGCGATCCAGCCCGGCAGCCGGCCGAGCGCGAACAGCACCGTGAACATCTGCGTCGGGAAGCCCATCGCCTTGTAGATGAGGCCGGTGTAGAAGTCGACGTTCGGGTAGAGCTTGCGCTCGACGAAGTAGTCGTCGCGCGAGCGCGATCTCCTCGAGCCGCAGCGCGATGTCGAGCAGCTCGTCGCGCTGCCCGAGCTGGCTCGAGGACCTCGTGCGCGGTCTTCTTGATGATCGCCGCGCGCGGGTCGTAGTTCTTGTAGACCCGGTGCCCGAAGCCCATGAGCCGGACGCCGTCCTCCTTGTTCTTCACCTGGCGGATGAACGTGTCGACGTCGCCGCCGCTGCGCCGGATCTCCTCGAGCATCTCCAGCACGGCCTGGTTGGCGCCGCCGTGCAGCGGGCCGAACAGCGCGTTGATGCCCGGCGGAGACCGAGGCGAACAGGTTGGCGTGCGACGAGCCGACCAGCCGCACCGTCGAGGTCGAGCAGTTCTGCTCGTGGTCGGCGTGCAGGATGAAGCAGCAGGTCGAGCGCCGTGACCATGACCGGGTCGACCTCGTACGGCTCGGCCGGGACGCCGAACGTCATGCCGCAGGAAGTTCTCGACGAGGCCGAGGGAGTTGTCCGGGTAGAGGAACGGCTGGCCGACGGACTTCTTGTACGCGTAGGCCGCGATCGTCGGCAGCTTGGCGAGCAGCCGGATCGTGGAGATCTCGACCTGCTCGGGGTCGAACGGGTTGAGGCAGTCCTGGTAGAAGGTCGACAGCGCGCTGACCGCGCTGGACAGCACCGGCATCGGGTGCGCGTCGCGGGGGAAGCCGTCGAAGAACCGCTTGAGGTCCTCGTGCAGCAGCGTGTGCCGGCGGATCCGGCTCGTCGAACTCGGCGAGCTGCGTCGGCCGGTCGGCAGCTCGCCGTAGATCAGCAGGTAGCCACCTCGAGGAAGGTGCTCGTGCTCGGCGAGCTGCTCGATCGGGTAGCCGCGGTAGCGCAGGATGCCGGCGTCGCCGTCGATGTAGGTGATCGCCGACGTGCACGACGCGGTGTTGACGAAGCCGGGGTCGAGCGTGACGTCCCCGGTCGTGCTTCAGCAGCGCGGAGACGTCGATGCCCGATCCCGCCGTCGGTGGCGGGCACGCACGGGCAGGTCGAGCGCGCCGCCGGGGTGCTGGAGGCTCACCGGCTGCAGCGTCGGACATGCACTCTCCTCGAGAGCGCTCACGGCGGCCGGTGGGCTGTCCCGGCGCGAACGGCTCGCAACGGTCGTCACCGCCTTGAGCGGCGACGCTACCCGTCCGGCGTCACCCGGCGCCATTCCTGGCACGGGTGACTCGTGCGACCGGTCACGTCACCGCGCCGGACGGCCTGCGCGACGGTCACGGCTCGGCGCAGCCCGCTCAGCGCAGGCGGTCGGCGAGCGCGGCGATCCGCTCGTCGGTCGCGGTGAGCGCGACCCGCACGTGCCGCGCGCCGGCGGCGCCGTAGAAGTCCCCGGGCGCCGACGAGGACGCCGCGGTCGGCGAGCCAGCCGACGGTGTCCCAGCAGCGCTCGCCGCGCGTCGCCCACAGGTAGAGCCCGGCCTCGGAGTGCGTCGATCGTGAACCCGCGCGCCTCCAGCGCCGCCCGGAGCGACGTCGCGCGCCGGGCCCGGTAGCGCTCCTTCTGCTCCGCGACGTGCGCGTCGTCGCCGAGCGCGGCCCGCAGCGCCTCCTGCACCGGCCAGGGCACCATCATCCCGGCGTGCTTGCGCACCTCGAGCAGGCGCCGCGACGAGCGCCGGGTCGCCGGCGACGAACGCGGCCCGGTAGCCCGGCGAGGTTCGACTGCTTCGCAGCGAGTAGACGGCGAGCAGGCCCTGCGTGCGACCCGCCGCAGACCCGCGGGTCGAGGACGCTCGCGCACCGTCGTCGACCTCCCAGCCGAGCTCGACGTAGCACTCGTCGCTCGCGACGACCGCGCCGACTCGCCGGGCCCACGCGACGACCTTCGCGCAGGTGCTCGACCGCCGAGCACCCGGCCGGTCGGGTTGCCGGGCGAGTTCAGCCAGACCAGGCGCACCCGGGCGCCGCCGGGCCGACCTGCGCCGTGCCGTCCGCCGGCGACCGGCGTCGCGCCGGCGAGCCGCGCGCCGACGTCGTAGGTCGGGTAGGCGACCTCGGGATGCACGACGACGTCGCCCGGGCCGAGGCCGAGCAGGGTCGGCAGCCAGCGCGACGAGCTCCTTGGAGCCGATGGTCGGCAGCACGCCGGCCGGGTCGACGTCCGGGCACGCCGCGGCGCCGCGCGAACCAGCGCGGCGACGGCCTCGCGCAGCGCCGGCGTGCCGTGCGGTCTGCGGGTAGCCGGGCGCGTCGGACGCCGCGACGAGCGCCTCCCGGACGACCTCCGGCGTCGGGTCGACCGGCGTGCCGACCGACAGGTCGACGATGCCGCCGGGATGCGCGCGGGCCCGCGCGCGCGTACGGCGCGAGCCGGTCCCACGGGAAGTCCGGCAGCACCGGCCGAGCGGCGCCCGCCGGCGCCGCCGTCGAGGACGTCGCGGGTCAGTGCGCCCTCGCCCTGCGGCGGCAGCGCGGCGATGATCGGGTGGTCCTTGGGGATCACGCCCGAGCTTGGCGGCGCCACCGGGCGAGCCGAGGTCGTCGAAGAACTCGACGTTCGCCTTGTAGTAGTCCTTCCACTGCTCCGGGACGTCGTCCTCGTAGAAGATCGCCTCGACCGGGCAGACCGGCTCGCAGGCGCCGCAGTCGACGCACTCGTCCGGGTGGATGTAGAGCGATCCGCTCGCCCTCGTAGATGCAGTCGACGGGACACTCCTCGATGCAGGCCTTGTCCTTGACGTCGACGCAGGGCTGGGCGATGACGTACGTCACGAAGTCCTCCTCGCGGGGCCGGGCAGGCCGCCCGGCGGTGCTTCCGGCGAGCCACCACCGGTGGGTCGAGCCCTAGTATCGCGGACGCCGCGGAAGGTCGTGCACGCAGGGCAGGGCCCGGCAGGGGTCGTCGCGGCGGGGTTCGCCGGTGCGGGACGAGGGCGGGCAGGAGCATGGTCGGCAGGGCGGACGGCACGGCGGACGGCACGGCGGACGCGTGGCGCGAGCGTCGTGGACGGCGGGTCGTCGTCCGCCACCGGGTCCCGTCCGGCGGGCTCACGGACGCCGTCGGCGAGCTCGTCGACGTCACCGACGCGGCGCTCGTGGTCCGGACGGCGCGCGGCGACGTGGTCGTCGACCGGGTCGCCGTCGTCGCGGGCAAGGTGGTGCCGCCGCGGCCGGCCCGGGCGGCGCCTGCGCACCTCGCGCTCTCGGTCACCGACCTCGTCGCGGTCATGGCCGGGCACTGGAACCCGCAGGACGCGACCCGGCTCGGAGGCTGGTGGCTGCGCGCGGCGGCCGGGTTCACGAACCGGGCGAACTGCGTCGTCCCGCTCGGGGATCCCGGCGTCGGGGACGACGCCGCGGAGGCGTTCGTGCGCCGCTGGTACGGCGAGCGCGGCCTGCCGGCGCAGGCGAGCATCGCCGGCCCGGTCACCGGCGGCGTCCCGGACGGCCCGGACAGCCCCGCGGCCCGCGCCGGGGCGCTGCTGCGGGCCCGTGGGTGGGCGGCCGTCCCGGATGCCTCCGCGCTCGTCCTCGTGGCCCCGACCGGCGAGCTGCGCGCCGGGCCGGCGCTGCCGGCGGGGCTCACCCTCGACACGACCGCGGCGCCGGACGCCGGGTGGCTCGGGACGTACCGGTACCGCGGCCGGGAGCTGCCCGGGCACGCGGTCGACGTCCTGACGTCCGGACCCGAGCAGCTGTTCGTCTCGGTCCGGGACACCGGGCGGACGGTCGCGGTGGCGCGCGGCTCGCTCGGCGCCGGCTGGGCGGGGCTGACGGCCGTCGAGGTCGACGCCGGCTACCGGCGCCGCGGCCTGGCCCGGGTCCTCCTCAGCGCGGTGGCCCGCTGGGCGTGGGGCCGCGGCGCGCTCTCGACCTTCCTGCAGACCGCCGAGTCCAACACGGTCGCCCGGCGGCTCTACCTCTCCGCCGGGTTCGTGCCGCACCACCGGTACGACTACCTCCGCGAGCCGACGGCATGATCCCCGCGATCCTGGACGGGTGCCAGCGCCGACCCCGACCACCGCGCCCGCGGTCGTCGGCCGGCTGAGCCGCTTCAGCGGCGCGGCCTCGTCGGTGCGGCGTCCGGCAGCGCGCGTCCGACGCTGAGGGGCAGCGGCCCCGTTCAGCGCGGGCTGGGCGACGGCCTCGCACCGGGGTCCGGCCCGCAGATCACCCTGTCCTCGGCGATGTACGTCGTCCGGAACGTCTCCCGTTTGACGACCGCGCCGCCCTTCGTGAAGATCCGTCCGACCGTGACGTCGAAGCCGGCGTTGGCGTCCTGGGGCACGCAGCCCTCGGAGTCGTCGTAGATCGTCTTCGGCGTCCGGTAGTTCGTCCGCGCGCTCTTCGTCGCCTCGATGTCCCACGTCTTGGTGCTCCAGAACGACACGTGCACCTTCGTGTCGACCCACGCCTGGACGAGAACGGCGTACCTGGAGTCGTTGCGCCACGTGAGGTCCACGGTCGGCCAGTTCACCGTCGCCTCGCGGCCCTCCGGGTAGCGCGAGATGTAGAACGAGTGCGGCTTGTGGTAG
Source organism: uncultured Actinomycetota bacterium (assembly GCA_963750565.1). Classification (GTDB taxonomy): domain Bacteria; phylum Actinomycetota; class Actinomycetes; order Actinomycetales; family Kineosporiaceae; genus R-H-3. The sequence continues at coordinate 182,213 of CAVVRA010000012.1, forward strand.
ACGTCCTCGAGACCGGTGAAGAAGACGTTGTTGAAGATCGTGGTCGCCATCTGCGAGACGCCGCCGCCGTAGTCCTTCACCAGCCGGCCACCGCTGATCGCGGGCGCCTGGTTGTAGCCCTTCTCCGCCGTTCTCTTGCCGAGCACGGCGTTGAGGCTGAAGGTCTCGCCCGGCAGGACGAGCGTGCCGTCGACGGTGCGCGCGGCGATGCGCAGGTTCTCGGTGCGGCCCGGGTTCGCCGTGAGGTTGGTCGAGAACGTCGACGTGCGCTCCGTGACGCCGAGCGCCCGCGCCTCGGCGGTCGTGAGATCTGGCTCCGTGCGGGACACGGGCGCGGTCACGGTGCGGGCGGCCGCGTCGGTCGCGAGCAGCCCGGTGGCGGCGGCCGCGCCGAAGGCCTTCACGTCGACGGTCACGCCGTCGACGGACGGCACGACCTTCGGCCGCCCCGCGGCGAGGACGATCTGCGCGTCCTTCGGCTCCGTGCCGATCTCCGGGTCGGAGGCGAGGAGCGCGGCGGTGAGCTTCGGGCCGTCGACGACGAGCCCCAGCCGGCCCTCCGCGCCGGTCCTGACCGACAGCGCGGGGAGGACCTTCGCCAGCGGGAGCCGGACCGTCCGGTCACCGACCTTCACCGGCAGCGGGCCCGACGTCACGGGCGTTCCGATCTCGGCGAAGGCACGGTCGACGTCGGCGGCGTCGACGGCGGGCTCCGCCTTCGTCACCGGGACGTCGATCGGCCCCGCCGCAGAGAGCCACTGCTCGCGGACGGCCGCGACGGCGCCGGCGACGTCGAGGATCTGCCCGACGACCGGCTCGACCTTCTCGACGCCGTCGGCGGAGAGCGTGAGGCCGCCGTCCGTCGGTGCGACCTCGAGGCTCGGCTCGGCGGCCCTGACCGCCGCGGTGAGCGTGGCGACGTCCACCTCGCCCGCCGTCGAGCCGCGGACCCCGCGGACGTGCCGCCACAGCGTCGCCGGCGACAGCGTCGGCCCGACGAGGTCGTCGACCGCGCGCTCGGCGTCCACGACGAGACCGGCGGACTCCCGGTCGAGGGTTGCCGTGCGGCTCCCGGCGCGCAGCGTGAGCGGCGCCCCGCCGCCCGCGACGGCCGAGCTGACCTTGGCGACCGCCTCGTCGCGCTCGAGGCCACCGACGTCGACCCCCGCGACGTGCCCACCCCGCGGCACCTCCCCCGCGAACGCCGTCGCGGTCCCCACGTAGCCCAGCACGAACATCCCGACGACCGGTCCCAGCACGATCCCGACCCGAGCGGGTGTCACGACGACCCTGCCTCCCGACTGGTTGACCGAGCGCGGTGGCCCGGCTGAGACGGCCCCGGGCCGCCGCGGGAGCCGCCCACGCGTGTGGTCATCGTAGGTACCCCGGGCCACGGGACGGCGTGGCTCCGCTCCGGTGACGTGTCAGCCGAGGCGGGTGTACGCGCTGCGGTGGTAGAGGAGCGCACCGCCGTCCTCGGAACCGACGTCGACCGAGAGCACCTCGCCGACGACGATGCTGTGGTCCCCGCCGGGGTGCACGGCCTGGGTCCGGCACTCCAGCCAGGCGATCGCCTGCTCGAGCAGAGCGGCGCCGGTGTTCGGGCCGCGCCGGAACGGGACGCCGGTCGAGCTGGCCGTGCAGCGGCCGACCGCGGGTGGCCAGCCAGTCGGCGACCGGGCGGGCCCCGGCGTCGAGGATGCTCACCGCCCACTGCCCGGAGGCCATGACGGCGTCGTGGAACCGGGCGTCGGTCTCGACACAGACGAGCACGAGCAGCGGCTCGAGCGACACCGAGGTGAAGGCGTTCGCCGTCATCGCGTGGTCGATGCCGCCCGTCGACGGCGGTGACGACGCAGACCCCGGTGGCGAAGCGGCCGACCGCGCGGCGGAAGGTCCCGGTGTCCGGCACCTGGGGCTGCGGGATCGACACCGGGTCGATGCTCCGACGCGCCACCGCGGTCGGCGCGCCGGGCACCGGTCACCGCCCGGCTCGGCTCGTCCAGCTCCGCTGGACGTCGACGACGTCCGGCTCCCGGGCGGCGGCCGGGCGTGGTCCCGGCGCGGCCTCGAGGACGTCGGTGATCTCGTGCCCGATGAGCTCGTGCCGCTCGATCAGGGCGTCCCGCAGGGCCGCGACGAGGTGCCGGTGGCCGCGAGCAGGGTGCGGACGCGACCTCCTTCTGCTCGTGCAGGAGCTGCTCGACCATCCGCCGGCCCGTCGCCGTCCGCCGAGCACGCGGCCGACCAGGCCCGCCGTCGGCGAGGCCGGACCCTGGACGGCGGCGAAGGAGACCAGGCGTGTCGGCCATCCCGGCCTGCGCCGACCATCTGCGCGGCGACGCCCGGTGGCGTAGTGCAGGTCGCCGCCCGGTCCCGGTGGAGACGTCGCCGAAGAAGATCTCCTCGGCGGCCTGGCCGCCGAACGCGATCTGGATCAGGCCGCGCAGCTCGCTGCGGGAGCGGGTGTAGACGTCCTCCGGGTCGCCGTGCGCGAGCAGGCCGAGCGCGCCGGCCGCGCTTGACGATGGTGAGGATCTCCAGCCGGCGGTGCGGGGCGACCAGCCAGGCGACGGACGGCGTGGCCGGCCTCGTGCGTGGCGATGAGCCGCTGCTCGTGCTCGGTGTAGCCGACCGGCTGGCCGAGACCGACCTCGGTGACGAGCCGGGCGTGCTCGACGTCCGCCCAGGACATCGCCCGGGCCCCGCGCCGGACGGCGTTGACGAGCGCCTCGTCGAGCAGGTGCTCGATCATCACCGGGGTGTAGCCCTGGGTGATCCCCGGCGAGGGCGTCGCGGCGCTCGTCGTCGTCGAGGACCGGCGTCGTGCGCCTTGCGGTCGAGGAAGTGGTCGACGAGCTCGCGGCGGCCGGCCTTGTCCGGGGCGTCGAAGACGAGCCGGCGGTCGAACCGGCCCGGCCGCAGCAGCGCGGGGTCGAGGCTGTCCGCCCGGTTCGTCGCGGCGATGAGCAGGACGTCGACCGGCTCCGACCCGCGGCCGCGGCAGCTGCCGGTGCGGCGGGCAGCAACGGGTTGACCGCGTCGACGACGGCGCCCTGCAGCTGCTGCCGCCGGGTCGGGGTGTCGAACGACTGCATCTGCACGAGCAGCTCGTTGACGACGCCGCCGACGCCCTCGCTGACGGCGCTGTTCGCGTTGACGGTCGAGGCGGCGAGGGCCGCCGGGCCGGCCCGGCCACGCGGGCAGCCCGACGAGCCCGCCGCAGCACGAGGCCCGCGGCGAGCCCGCCGGACGGCACCGACGCGGCGGCTCCGGCGCCGTCATCGGCATCCCGCCGCGGGTCGTGGCGATCGCGTCGATCTCCTCGATGAAGCCGATCGCGCCGCCCTCCGCGCGGGCCGCCTTGCGCAGCTCGTCGAAGTACGACCGGATCTTGCGCGCGGTCGCCCCGTAGTACATCGACTGGAACGACGTCGCCGAGACGAAGAGGAACGGCACACCCGCCTCGGCGGCCATCGCCTTCGCGCAGATGCGTCTTGCCGGTGCCGGGCGGGCCCTCGAACAGCAGGCCGCGACGGGGCGTGCCGCCCATCTCGCGCCGGAAGGTCCGGCCGGCCAGGAACAGGTCGAGCGAGCGCCGCACCTCGTCGCTTGACCGCGGCCGACGCCCTTGACGTCGTCCATCCGGACGTCGATCTGCTCGGGACGGAACAGGACGTGCGGCGAGCGCCCGGCGACGACCGTCGTCCCCACGAGGACGGCGAGCAGCGCGCCGAAGAAGACGACCGCGGTGACGACCATGGGGTCGACGGACGGCAGCGGCGGCGCCGGGACCGGGTGACCGACGCCCCAGCCGACGACCGGGACGGCGGCCACGACGAGCACCGCGACGAGCCGGGCGACCCGCCGGCGACGCCGGCGCTCGCGCAGCACCGCGACGTCCCCGCCCCGCGTCACCGTCGGGTCCCCGCCGACCGTCGCCCCATGCCGTGCCACGGCCTCCCCTTCGCCCCGCCCGCCGCCGGTGGCGGGTGCGTCTCCACCGTGACGCGGCGCCCGGGCGGGTGCGGTCGGGTCCGGCGGGTGGTCCACCGTCTGCCACGCGCTGTCACCCGAACGGCGGCGTGGTTCGGCCGGGCTCGGACGTCCCCTGGGAAGGTCGCCTGCTACCTACGCACCGCGAGGGCGTCGAGGCTGTCCCCGAGCGCGGTGAGGGCGAGCTCGAGGTCGGCCTCGGAGATCACGAGCGGCGGCGCGAGCCGGATCGTCGAGCCGTGGGTGTCCTTCACCAGGACGCCCCGGGCGGCCAGCTCGTCGCAGACGGCGCGGCCTGTGCCGAGCGCGGGGTCGATGTCGACCCCGGCCCAGAGCCCGATCACGCGGACGTCAGAGATTCCCCGGTGGCGCAGCGCCTCGAGCCCGGTGCGCAGCCTCGCCCCGAGGGTCCGGGCACGCTCCTGGTACTCCCCGGTCTCGAGCAACGCCACGACCGCCCGGCCGACGGCGCAGGCGAGCGGGTTGCCGCCGAACGTGCTGCCGTGCGTGCCCGAGCCGAGAACCTCGAGGACGTCGTGCCGAGAGACGACGGCGGACACCGGCACGATGCCGCCGCCGAGGGCCTTGCCGAGAACGAGGACGTCGGGCGGCACGCCGTCCGGCTCGACCCCGCCGGCCTCGGTGGCGAACGTCGTGCCGGTGCGCCCCAGGCCGGCCTGGATCTCGTCGGCGACGAAGAGGACCCGGCGCTCGTCGCAGAGCTCCCGGACGGCGCGAAGGTAGCCCGCCGGCGGGATGACGACGCCGGCCTCGCCCTGGATGGGTTCGAGGAGGACGGCGACCGTGGTGTCGTCGACCGCGTCGGCGAGCGCCTCGGCGTCGCCGTAGGGCACCACCCGGAACCCCGGCGTGTACGGCGCGAAACCGCGGCGCGCGGTCTCGTCGGTCGAGAAGCGAGATGATCGTCGTCGTCCGGCCGTGGAAGTTGCCGGCCGCGACGACGATCGTCGCAGCGCCGTCCGGGACACCCTTGACGTCGTAGCCCCACTTGCGGCTCAGCTTGACCGCCGTCTCGACCGCCTCGGCGCCGGTGTTCATCGGCAGCACCATGTCCATCGACGGGTTCGCCCGGGTCGCGAGATGGGCGAGCTCGGCGCAGAACTCCTCGAGCTGGTCGTGGAGGAACGCCCGGCTCGTGAGCGTCACTCGGTCGAGCTGGCTGTGCGCGACGGCGAGCAGGTCGGGGTGGGCGTGACCGAAGTTCAGCGCCGAGTAGCCCGCGAGGCAGTCGAGGTAGCGCCGGCCGTCGACGTCGACGACCCAGGTGCCGGCGCCCTCGGCGATGACGACCGGGAGCGGGTGGTAGTTCGGCGCGATGGCGGACCGCGCGGTGGCACCGTGCTCGGTGGGGCGGGGCACGGCCGGGGTGGTGGCGGTCATCGGGTCCTCCGTGGGGTGTCTCGAGGGACTGCGGGCGACGTCGGGGACATCAGCGCAGCTCCAGGGTGCAGCACGTGGGGCCGCCACCGGCCTCGATGACGAGCCCGCCGTTGGCGGTGAACACCAAGCCGGGCAGCCCCCGGCACGGGGCGACGACCTGCACCTCGTGGCCGAGGCCGACGGAGGTGTCCCGTAGCGACTGCCACTGCGCGAGCGCCCGGGCGACGTCGACGGTGCCGCCGACCTGCATCCACGGGTTGAGCGCGTACTCGAGGGCGAAGTGCTCGGGTGGGCACATGAGGTAACGGCGCGGCCGGGCCGCGCGCACGCAGCGGCGGCCGCGCGCGGGGACGCCACCCGCGCCGGGGCGCGGCGCACGGACGGCGCCGGAGGCGTCGCGGTCATGTCTCGACGGTACGGACCCGTACGGTCGCGGCGACACCCCCCGCCGTTGCCGTCACACCGCGATCCGTTGCGTCTGGGTCGGCGGCGATGGCGGATCATTGCGTCATGACGCTGGACCGGATCGACGAGCAGCTCGTCGCCCTGCTGCAGGCGGACGCCCGGGCGACCTTCGCCGAGCTCGGCGCCGCCGTGGGCCTGTCCGCCCCGGCGGCCAAGCGCCGGGTCGACCGGCTCCGGGCGACCGGGGTGATCACCGGGTTCACCGCCGTCGTCGACCCCGCCGCGCTCGGCTGGACGACCGAGGCGTACGTCGAGCTGTTCTGCGCCCCCCGGACCGCCCCGGCCACCGTCTTCGCGGTCGCCGCGAGGTACCCCCAGGTCGTCTCGTCGTGCACGGTCTCCGGCGACGCGAACGCCCTCCTCCACGTCCGGGCAGCCGACGTCCACGACCTCGAGCGGATCCTCCAACGGATCGAGGCCGAGCCGATCGTCGTCCGGACGAGGTCGGTCATCGTGCTGTCCCGCGGCCCGTCCCGCGCCGGTGCCGGCGACTGAGAGACCCCTGCTGCCGCGGCGCGGGTGGGCGGATCGTCCGGTCTGGCGTGAGGACGCGCGCTCGGGCTCACGTCCCCGCGAGCAGGTCGGTCTCCCGGCCGTCGACGTCCCGGGGTCCGGCCGGGGTGCCCTTGACGAGGCGGTAGAACTCGTGGCCCGCGAGCGGCCGGCCGACGCCGTTGCTGAGCGCGAAGAACGGCCCTTCGACGTTGATCTGCGTCGCGTGGGCGCGCATCGCGGCGGCCTTCGCCTCGACGCACGCCGAACCGTCGACCACGGAGGTGACCGCCTCGTCCGGGGCGACCATGCTCGGCAGCGGACCGTCCGGGTCGAGGCCCTCGAAGGGGTTCTCCCCGGCCTCGGCGAGCATCCGGAGCATCTGCCGCATGAGGCTCTCCGGCACGCAGATCCAGTAGACCTTCGGGACGTCCCAGCCCGGCACGTCGCCCTCCGGGCCGACGGCCGGCGTCGTCGCGAGCTCGACGGCCCGCATGGCGACGCGGTGGGCCCGGACGTGGTCGGGGTGGCCGTAGCCGCCGCCCGGGTCGTACGTCACGAGCACGTTCGGCCGGACCTCCCGGACGACGTCGGCGAGCCGGCCCGCCGCCTCGTCGAGGTCGGTCAGCGCGAAGGCGCCGGGCTTCGGGTCGGGCATGGCGACGGCGACGCCGTCCGGCCCCCAGACCATGCCGGAGTCGCGGTACCGCTGCGACCGACCTCCGTCGGCGCCGCACTGGTCGAGGAACCGGTGGTCGTGGATGCCGAGCGCCGACATCGCGTCGGCGAGCTCGCCCACGCGGTGGTCCCCGAGGGCGTCGTCCCGGTGGCTCGCGAGGTGCGCGAGGACGTCGGGGATGATCTCGCCCTCCTCGCCACGCGTGCACGTCACGAGCGTCACGTGCGCGCCGGCGGCGGCGTAGGTCGCCATCGTCGCGCCGCTGTTGATCGTCTCGTCGTCCGGGTGGGCGTGCACGAAGAGCAGCCGGCCGTTCGCCACCCGGTCGCTGGGGACCGTCATGGCACCGATTCTGCCCTGCGTGCAGGTCCCCGCCGCGACGGCTCCGCAGTAGCGTTCTGCCATGCCGACGACGGGGACGACGACCAGGTCGGAGAGCAGCCCCGACGCGCCGCGCGCCGTCGAGGCGCTCCGGGCGCTCGTGCGCATCCCCACGGTGAGCAGCCGCGACCCGGACGCCGTCGACGCCGCCGCGTTCGACGCGTTCCTCGCCGAGCTCGCACGGCGGTACCCGCTGGTGCACAGCCGGCTCGAGCTGACCCGGATCCCGAGCCACGCGCTCCTCCTGCGCTGGCCCGGGCGCAGCGCGGCGCGCCCCGTCGTCCTCATGGCCCACCTCGACGTCGTCCCGGTGGACCCCGGGGCACCGTGGCGGCACCCGCCCTTCGGGGCGGAGCATGTCGACGGCATGATCTGGGGCCGCGGCACCCTCGACGACAAGGGCCAGCTCGTCACCGTCTGCGAGGCCGTGGAGTCGTTGCTGGAGAACGGGTTCGTCCCCGCGCAGGACGTCTGGCTGTCGTTCGGCTGCGACGAGGAGGTCGCCGGCGAGTCCGCCGGCCGGGCCGTGGACGAGCTGCGCCGCCGCGGCGTCCGGCCATGGTTCGTCCTCGACGAGGGCGGCGCCGTCGCGCAGGGGGTGCTGCCCGGCCTCGACGTCCCGGTCGGCGCGGTCGGCGTCGCGGAGAAGGGCGTGACGGCACTCCTCCTGCGTGTCGAGGGCCGCGGCGGGCACGCGTCGACCCCGGCCCGCGGCGGGCCCACCGCGCGGCTCGCCCGCGCCGTCCGCCGGCTCGAGCGGACCCGGATGCCGGCCCGGACGCCGGCCCCGACCGTCGAGCTGTTCCGCCGGGTCGCGCCGCACACCCGCGGGACCCTGCGCACCCTCCTCGGCTCCGCCGACCGGCTCGGCCCGCTGCTCACCCGGGTACTCGTGGCCGCCGGACCGGAGACGGCGGCGATGACCCGGACGACGGCCGCCGTCACGACCCTCTCCGGGTCGCCGGCGTTCAACGTCATCGCGTCGACGGCCACCGCGGGGGTCGACGTCCGGGTCATGGTCGGCGACAGCGTCGCGGCCGTCGTCCGGCGGATCCGGCGGGCGGTCCGGGACGACCGGGTCGAGATCGAGGTCCTCCACCGCGGCGAGCCCTCGCCGGTCTCCCCGATCGACGACGACGCGTTCCGGCTCCTCGAGGCGACGATCGCCGAGGTCTTCCCGGACGCCGTCCCCGCACCGTACGTCATGATGGCGGCCACCGACGCGCGGCACTTCACGGCGATCTGCGACCGGGTCTACCGGTTCGCGCCGCTGCGGATGACGAAGGCTCAGCGGGAGGCGATCCACTCCTACGACGAGCACGTCGGCGCCGACGACCTGCTCGACGGCGTCCGTTGGTACCGGCGGCTCCTCGAGGGCCTGCCGGCATGAGATTCCCCGGGGGTGGCCCGCGGGCGGTCGCCGGCGTCGGCTCGGGGGCCGCTCGTCGCGGGCCTGCCCGGACACCGGGCATGCGCCGCTCGCGGGCTACCTCACCGTGTGGTCGGTGTGCGCCGTCGCCGGCCTGCTCGCGGCCGGGGCGCTGCTGCGGCTGCCCGCCCCGGACCCGGACGGCACGGAGCGCTGATCAGGCTGCGCCGTCACGGGTGAAGCTCACCGGCGCCCGCTCGGGCTCCGGGAAGTGGCACGCGACGGAGTGGCCGGGCGAGAGCTCGGCGAGCGGCGGGATCTCGGTGGCGCACCGCTCCTGCGCCTTCCAGCAGCGGGTGCGGAACACGCAGCCGGAGGGCGGGTTCGCCGGGGACGGGAGGTCGCCGGTGAGCATGATCCGCTCGCGCCGGCCCCGCATCGACGGGCGCGGCAGCGGGACCGCCGAGAGCAGCGCCTTCGTGTACGGGTGCCGCGGCGAGCGGTAGAGCGAGTCGCTGTCGGCGAACTCCATGATGCGGCCGAGATACATGACCGCGATCCGGTCGGCGATGTGCCGGACGACGGACAGGTCGTGCGCGATGAAGACGTACCCGAGCCGGAACTCGTCCTGGATGTCCTCGAGGAGGTTGATCACCTGGGCCTGGATCGACACGTCGAGCGCCGACACCGGCTCGTCGCAGACGACGAGCTTGGGCCTGAGCGCCAGCGCCCGGGCGATCCCGATGCGCTGCCGCTGGCCGCCGGAGAACTCGGCCGGGAACCGGTTGTAGTGCTCCGGGTTGAGGCCGACGCGAGCCATGAGCTCCTGGACCGCCTTGCGGACGCCACCCTCGGGAGTGATCTTCTGCACCTCCCACGGAGCAGAGATGATCTTCCCGATCGTGTGCCGCGGGTTGAGCGATGAGTACGGGTCCTGGAAGATCATCGTCGCCGAGCGGCGGACCGGAACCATCGCACGCCGGCTGAGCGTCGTGACGTCGCGGCCGTCGATCTCGATCGTCCCGGCCGTGGGGTCGAGCAGCCGCAGCATGGTCCGGCCCGTCGTCGACTTCCCGCAGCCGCTCTCCCCGACGATGCCGACGGTCTCGCCGGCGTGCACCTCGAGGTCGACGCACTCGACGGCTCTGACCAGCCCGATGGTCCGGCGCATGAAGGTCGACTGGATCGGGAAGTACTTCTGCAGTCCGCGCACGCGCAGGACGGGGTCGCCCACCGGCGCCGCGACCCGGGCGGCGCCGGTGTCGGTCAGGTCCGGCGTGGTCACGCGACCTCCTCGGTCCCGGGGGCCTTCGGGGACAGGGTACGGACCTGGTCCGGTGTCAGGAAGCACCGCTTGTCGTGCCCGAGGTCGACCCGTTCGAGCGCCGGCCGCTCCGTGTCGCAGCGGCCGTCCGGCACGTGCTGGGCGAAGGTGCACCGGGGCCGGAAGACGCAGCCCTTGGGCAGGTTGATGAGCGAGGGCGGTTGGCCCGGGATCGGGGTGAGCCGGCCACCCCGGCCGGCCTCCATGTCCGGGATCGACGACATGAGGCCCCACGTGTACGGCATGCTCGGCGAGCTGAAGATCCGGTTCACCGTGCCGCGCTCGACGAGCCGGCCGCCGTACATGACGACGACGTCGTCGGCGGACTCGGCGACGACCCCGAGGTCGTGCGTGATGAGCACGATCGCCATGTCGTACTCGGCCTGCAGGTCCCGGATCAGCTCGAGGATCTGCGCCTGGACCGTCACGTCGAGCGCCGTCGTCGGCTCGTCGGCGATGAGCAGCGACGGGTTGTTGATGAGCGCCATCGCAATCATCGCCCGCTGCCGCATGCCGCCGGAGAACTGGTGCGGGTAGTCGTCCGCCCGCTGCGTGGCGTTCGGGATGCCGACCCGGTCGAGCATGGCGATGGCGCGCTTCCTGGCCTCGGCCTTGCTCACGCCCTCGTGGGCGCGCACCGCCTCCACGAGCTGGGCACCCACCTTGTAGAACGGGTGCAGCGAGCTCAGCGGGTCCTGGAAGATCATCGCCATGCTCTTGCCGCGCAGGTCGCGGACCTCGGTCTCCGGCGCGGTGACGATGTCGACGCCGTCCACCCAGGCGTGACCGCTGATCGTGGCACTACGGCGGCTGTGCAGGCCCATGATCGCCTGGCTGGTGACGCTCTTGCCCGACCCGGACTCACCGACGATCGCGAGCGTGCGGCCCCGCTGGAGGCTGAACGACACCCCGTCGACGGCGCGGACGACGCCGTCCTCGGTCCGGAAGGACACCTTGAGCTCGTCGAGCTCGAGGAACGCGCGCGGGTCCCTCGGCGCGGCGGCCGCGGTGGGTTCGGCGGACTGAGCGGTCACGAGAGCCTCACCCTCGGGTCGATGACCATGTAGAGGATGTCCACGACGAAGTTGGCCACAATGATGAAGGTCGCTGCCACCAGTGTCACCCCGGTGGTGACGGGGAGATCCGAGTCGATGACGGAGTCGACGGCCAGCCGACCCATCCCCGGCAGGTTGAAGATGCTCTCGGTGATGACCGCGCCGCCGAGGAGGATGCCGAGGTCGAGGCCGGCCGCGGTGACGATCGGGGTGAGACCGGCGCGCAGGCCGTGCTTGACCGTGACGGTCCGCTCGGGGAGGCCCTTGGCCCGGGCGGTCCGGATGAAGTCCTCGCCGAGGGTCTCGACCATCTGGGTCCGGGTGAGCCGGGTGTAGAACGCCGCGGACGCCATGGCGATGGTGATCCACGGCAGGAGCATGGTCGTGAAGAACTTCTGGAAGTCCTGCGTCGGCGGGTAGTAGTCCGGGTACGGCAGGATCCCGAACTGGACGATGAACACGATGAGGAAGATGAGGCCGACGAAGAACGTCGGTAACGAGTAGAGCACCAGGGCGGTCCCTTGCAGGGACACGTCGAGGAAGCGCCCACGGTTGAGCGCGGCTATCACCCCCGTCGACACCCCGGCGACCATCCAGATGACGAAGGCGCCGAGCGCCAGCCAGATGGTGACCGGCGCCGTCTCCTTGATGAGGTCGGTCACCGGCTTCTGCTGGGAGAACGAGTACCCGAGGCACGGAGCGGGGCAGTCGATCTCGGCGACGCCCTGGCCCTCGTTGTACGTCCGGCCGACGAAGATACCCGTGACCCACTTCGCGTACTGGACCGGCACGGGGTCGTCGAGGCCGAGCCGGACCCGGTTCGCCGCGACGACGTCCGGGGTGCAGGACTTGCCGCACGTGAGCCGCGCCGGGTCGGTGGGCAGGACGGCGAACAGGAAGAAGACCACGACGCTGATCCCGAAGAGCATGAGGGCCATCGTGCCGAGCCGCTTGACCACGTAGCCGAGCACTGCGCCGTCCTTTCGTTGCGGGAGCTCGTCGTTGCGGGAGCTCGCTCTCACCCTTGTGCCCGGCCCCGCGGTCGCGGGGCCGGGCACGACGGGATCGTGCTGCGGGATGACCTCGGCCCGCCGGCGGCGCGAGCCGCTCGGCAGGCGTCAGGGCGTCAGCTCTGGACGATGTAGAGGTCGGCGAAGGACGGGCCGCCGTACGCGGGGCTCGTGTACGGCTTGCCGTCGAAGGACGCCGTCTTCACGCTCTTGCCGAAGATCAGCTGCTCCTTGTTGAAGAGGCGCGGGACGATGAGGCCCAGCGATACGGCCTCCTTGTTGAGGTCCTGCCACTTCTTCGCCTGCTCGTTGCGGTCGAGCGTCGTCCTCGCGTCGTCGACCTTGGCGACGAAGGCCTTGTCGTCCCACTGCGACAGCGGGAAGCCGCCCGTCGGGGTGTAGAGCTCCGGGATCACCGTCGAGGCGTTCAGCCAGTCCGGGCCCCAGCCGGAGGCCGACACCGAGCCCTGCTTGGCCGGGTCGAGGACCGTCGGGTAGTACGCCGACTGCTCGATCGGGTTGAGCTTCACTTTGAAGCCCGCGGCCTCCCAGGACGTCTTGGCGATCGCAGCCGCCTTGTCCGCCGTCTGGTCGTCCTTGGCCTTGCCGTAGTCGAGGACGATCTCCGGCGGGGTCTCGCCGGACTCCGCGATGAGCTTCTTCGCCAGCTCGACGTTCCCGGTGTCCGGGACCTTCTCGCCGAGCATGCCGTCCCACACCCCGGTCGGGGCGTAGTCGATGCCGATGTTCGGCTTCACCGCACCGTCGGCGAGGTCACCGGCGAACGTGCCGCCGGCCAGCTTGCGCTGCGCCTCGCGGTCGAGGGCCGCCATGAGCGCCTGGCGGTGCTTGACGTTCGGCACCTTCTTGGTGTTGATCGCGTAGTACCGGACGAACGGGTCGAGCATGTCGCTGCGCCGATCGGCCGTGGACGGGTCGTTGAAGATCGTCGTGAGGTCGGCCGGGTCGATGGTGTCGTTCGAGACCGCGAACGTGTCCTCACCTGTCGAGCGCAGCAGCCTCTGGTCGACGACCTGCGGGTTGAGGCTGAACTGCATGACGACCTTGTCCGGGTACGCCTTGCGGAGCGGGTCGCTCTCCTGCTTCCAGTTCGGGTTGCGGACGAGCGTCAGCGCCTTCTTCTCGACGTACGACTCGATCTTGTACGGGCCGCTCGAGACGGGCGCCATGTCGTACTTCTCGCCGGTGTCCTTGGCCTTGGGCACCGGGCTGAACGACAGCAGCGTCGTCGTGCCGTTGAAGTCCGGCACCGGACGGCTCAGGTTGAACGTGACCGTCTTGTTGTCGGCGGAGCACGTGACGGCTTTGTCGTACGCGGCCTGCCCGGCCGTGTCGCCCGTCTTGTACGGACCCTTGTAGATGCTCGCCCCGTCCTTGTCCTTGGGGATGTCGAGCATCGAGATCGCGTACGTCGGCCCGTCGGTGATGACGTCCTGGGCGAAGGTGCGCGAGACGCCGTACTTGACGTCCGCGCAGGTGATCGGCGTGCCGTCCTCGTACGTCACGCCGTCGCGGAGCGTGAACTGCCAGACCTTGCCGGTGGCGTCCGGCTTGCCGGTGTCCGTCGCGAGGTCGGGGACGATCTTCGTGCCGGCCTCGCCCTCGGCGACCGCGTACGTCGTGAGGCTGCGGTGCAGGAAGGCACCGGCGAAGTTCAGGTCCACACCGGTGTAGTTCCGCTGCGGGTCGAGGTGGCTGACCTTGTCGCCGCCGGTGAAGACGTACAGGGTGCCGCCCTGCTTGTCACCGCTGCCGCCGCCGGACGACCCGCCGGCTGACGTCCCTCCCGACGAGCCGCCGCCACACGCGGCCAGCGACAGGACGAGGGCACCCGTGGCCACGACGGCGGCACCGGGCCTTCTCTTCACCATGCATTCCTCCGGAGAGCGTTGGACCGGCACCTCTTGGGGCCGTCGTGGTTACCGGTGCACCGACGCGGTGACCGGCGCCCGCCTGCGCGGGGGTTCTGGGGTGCCGGCAGGGTCGCTGCGCGGCGTCTTCTCGGGGTGGTTCAGACCCGGCTCGCACGCGGGTCCAGAGCGTCACGGACGGCGTCGCCGAACAGGTTGAACGCCAGGACCGTGAGGACGAGCGCACCGGCCGGGAAGATCAGGTAGGCCGGGTAGGTCTGCCAGTAGTTGATCGAGTCGTCGAGGAGCTTGCCCCACGTCGGCTGGCTGGCGTCCGTGCCGACGTTGAGGAAGGCGAGGGTGGCCTCGGCCGCGATGTAGCCGGGCAGCGCGATCGAGGCGTACACCAGGACCGGTGCCCAGAGGTTGGGCAGGAGCTCGGTGCGGATGATCCGCCACCGGGACGCGCCCATCGCGGTCGCCGCCTCGACGAACTCCCGCTCCCGGAGGCTGATGACCTGGCCGCGGACCAGCCGGGCGATGTACGGCCAGCCGAAGATCGTGAAGAACAGGATCATGAAAGCGATCCGGGACGGGTTGCCCTCCGGGAACCCGAGCGCGGCCAGCCGCTGGACCATGACGTTGCTCAGGGCGAGCAGCAGGAGCAGCTGCGGGAAGGTCAACGTGAGGTCCATGACCCAGGACAGGCTGCGGTCGATGGAGCCGCGGGAGGCGGCGGCGACCGTGCCGACGAGGACCCCGATCGTGACGGTGAACGTGACCGAGCACAGCGCGATGAGCAGCGTGACCCGGCCACCCTCGAGGAGCAGGGCGAGGAGGTCCCGGCCGGTGCCGGGCTCGACGCCGAACGGGTGCTGCCCCGACGGCCCGGTGATCGGCAGGCTGCCGGATTCGCCGATGAGCGCGGAGTTGCCGTCGGAGGAGACGCCGAGGACCTTCTCGACGAGCGGTGCGAAGGCCGCCATGAGGACGACGAACAACGCCACGCCGAGGCTGACCATGGCAACCTTGTTCCGCCGGAGGCGACGCCACGCCAGCTTGGACGGCGTCAGGCCCTCGATGGTGGTACCCGCCTCCGGGGCCTCTTCGAGCGCCGCGTTCTCGAAAAGCTCGAGAGTCACTTCCCCCACCACCCTTCCACGGACAACCTTCCTGTCCAACGGCGTTCTGACAGCAAGGACCGACCGCAGGCCGTGCCAGCAGCGGCACAGTAGCCCAACCGACAGCCACTTTCAGCAGCCCGTCGGGACCGCGTGCGGCCTCGGGGCTCGCACGGCCGACCATCGTGTGACGCAACTCATTAAAGCCCCTGCCGAGATATCCGTTTTGTCGGGAACCGTGGCCTGAAAGGCCCGATACGACCCGATACTATCCGGACAAAACCACCTCTCGGTCGTCACGGCGCGACGCGCTGGCGTGACGAAACGGCAACGTAACGATTTGGGCACCGTTGCTCCCGGTACCGGGTCGGACGCCATCGCCGGACCGAGAACGTGTCCGGCGTCAGCCACGACGGGCCCGGGCCCGCGCCTTCTCCCGGTCGACGGCCGAGAGCTCCACCTTGCGCAGCCGGACGGCGTCCGGCGTCACCTCGACGCACTCGTCGTCGCGGCAGAACTCCAGGCACTGCTCCAGGGACAGCTTGCGGGCGGGCACCAGGCGCTCGAACTCGTCGGCGGTCGACGACCGCATGTTGGTGAGCTTCTTCTCCTTGGTGATGTTGACGTCCATGTCGTCGGCGCGGGAGTTCTCCCCGACGATCATGCCCTCGTAGACCTCGGTCGTCGGCTCGACGAAGAGCGTGCCGCGCTCCTGCAGGTTCGTGATCGCGAACGACGTCACGACGCCCGACCGGTCGGCGACGAGCGAGCCGGTCGGCCGGGTCCGCAGCTCGCCGACCCACGGCTCGTAGCCCTCGAAGACGTGGTGGGCGATGCCCGGTGCCGCGGGTCTCGGTGAGGAACTCGGTGCGGAAGCCGATCAGGCCGCGCGACGGCACCATGAACTCCATCCGCACCCAGCCGGTGCCGTGGTTGGCCATCTGCTCCATCCGGCCCTTGCGGACGGCGAGCAGCTGGGTGATCGCGCCCGAGGTACTCCTCGGGCGCGTCGATCGTCAGGTGCTCGAACGGCTCGTGGACCTTGCCGTCGACGGTCCTGCGTGACGACCTGCGGCTTGCCGACGGTCAGCTCGAAGCCCTCGCGGCGCATCGTCTCGACGAGGATGGCCAGCGCCAGCTCGCCGCGGCCCTGCACCTCCCAGGTGTCGGGCCGCTCGGTCGGCAGCACCCGGATCGACACGTTGCCGACGAGCTCGCGGTCGAGGCGGTCCTTGACCAGGCGGGCGGTGACCTTGGTGCCCTTGCGCCGGCCGGCCAGCGGCGAGGTGTTCGTGCCGATCGTCATCGAGATCGCCGGCTCGTCGACCGTGATCAGCGGCAGCGGGCGCGGGTCGTCCGGGTCGGCCAGGGTCTCGCCGATGGTGATCTCGGGGATGCCGGCGACGGCGATGATGTCGCCCGGCCCGGCCTCCTCGGCGGGCACCCGCTCGAGCGCCTCGGTCATCAGCAGCTCGGTGACCTTGACCCGTGGACGTCGAGCCGTCCCGCCGGCACCAGGCGACCTGCTGGCCCTTGCGGATCGTGCCCGGACCGGACCCGGCACAGCGCGAGCCGGCCGAGGAACGGCGAGGCGTCGAGGTTGGTGACGTGCGCCTGCAGCGGCACCTCGTCGTCGTAGGACGGCGCGCGGGACGTGCTCGAGGATGGTCCGGAACAGCGGCTCGAGGTCGGCGCTGTCCGGCTGCTCGCCGTCCTCGGGCCGCTCGAGCGAGGCCCGGCCGGACTTCGCCGAGGCGTAGACGATCGGGAAGTCCAGCGCGATGTCGGGATCGAGCCCGGTGCCGTCGATGAGGTCCATGAAGAGCTCGTACGTCTCGTCGACGACCTCGTCGATCCGGGCGTCGGGCCGGTCGACCTTGTTGACGACGAGGATGACCGGCAGGTGCGCCTGCGAGCGCCTTGCGCAGCACGAACCGGGTCTGCGGCAGCGGCCCCTCGGAGGCGTCGACGAGCAGGACGATCCCGTCGACCATGGACAGGCCGCGCTCGACCTCGCCGCCGAAGTCGGCGTGGCCGGGGGTGTCGATGATGTTGAAGGTGACCCCGCCGTCGGGCGCGCCCTCGCCCGGTCCAGCGCACGGCGGTGTTCTTCGCGAGGATCGTGATGCCCTTCTCGCGCTCCAGGTCGCCCGAGTCCATCGCCCGTTCGTCGACGTGCTGGTGCGCGCCGAAGGAGCCGGTCTGCCAGAGCATGGCGTCGACGAGGGTGGTCTTGCCGTGGTCGACGTGGGCGACGATGGCGATGTTGCGCAGGTCGTCGCGGGTGCGCGTGGGCATGCGGGGACTCTCGCGAGGGGATGGGAACGCTCCATCGTACGGGCGCACCGCACCCGGCCCCGTCGACGGGCGCCCGCGGATGGTCAGCGGGACGACGTGTACCGCTCGATGAGCGCCCGGACGATCGGGACGTCCGCGGGCAGCCAGCCGACGTCGAGCCAGCGACCGGGGCCGAGCAGGCGGAGCTCGTCGTGGTCCTCGATCGGGGCGGGCTCGCCGTCGACGACCCGGGCCAGCCACACCCGCATCCGGTGCGCCGGCGGCAACGGCCAGCCGGGCAGCGCGGGATCGGGGCCGGGTAGCTCGTCGCCGAGGAGGACCGGACGCCGAGCTCCTCGGCGACCTCACGGTGCAACGCGGCGACAGGGTCCTCCCCCAGCTCGACCTTGCCGCCGGGCAGCTCCCACCCGCCGGCGAGCCGGGCCGGCTCGGTGCGCCGCGCGGCGAGCAGGGTGCGGGGCGCGGCGAGGTCGTCGACGATCGCGGCACCGACGACGAGCGCGGCGGCACCTGGCGCCGCCTCGCCCACCGTCGTCGCGCCGGTCGTCATGATCCGAGACTGCCACACCCGCCCGAACCGCACCTGCCTCCCGGCGCCGTCGCACCCCGGACGGCGCACGTCCCCGGTTGACCCCGTGCCGCACCGGCGCCAGGGTCTACCCCATGCCGCGACTGCTCGACACCGAGGTGCTCGACCGTCAGCTCGCCGACCTGCCCGCCGTCGAGCGAGGCGTGGGGGGCAGCCTCGTCCTCGCCGTCGAGGCGCCGTCCTTCCCGGACGCCGTGCACCTCGTCGGGCTCGTGGCGGACGAGGCCGAGGCGATGAACCACCACCCCGACGTGGACCTGCGCTGGCGCACGGTGACGTTCACCTTCTCGACCCACTCCGCGGGCGGGGTGACCCAGCTCGACGTCGAGCTCGCGCACCGGGTCCTCGCCGCGGCGGAGCGGGTGGGGGCGCGGGCACTGCCCACGCCGGAACGGGTCGAGATCGGGCTCGACGTCGTCGACGCGGACGCCGTCCGGCCGTTCTGGACCGCGGCGCTCGGCTACCGCCATCACGGCACGCCGTCGGGGGGCCATGAGCTCCACGACCCGCGGGGGCGGGGACCCGCCCTGTGGTTCCAGCAGATGGACCCGCCGCGCCGCGAGCGCGGCCGCTTCCATCTCGACGTCTACGTGCCGGCCGACCGGGCGCGGGACCGGGTCGACGGGTGCCTCGCAGTGGGCGGCCGGCTCGTCACCGACGAGTTCGCACCGTCCTGGTGGGTGCTCGCCGACGCCGAGGGCAACGAGGTCTGCATCTGCAGCGTCCCGGAGCCCGGGCACCTGTGAGCGCTACGCCCGGCGGCCGCAGTCACCGCGAGCACGACGTCGTCGTCTTCGGCGCGAGCGGGTTCGTCGGGCGGCTCGTGGCCGCGCACCTCGCCGAGCACGCACCCGGCGCCCGCGTCGCCCTCGCGGGCCGGTCGCGGGCCCGGGTCGAGCAGGTCCGGGAGAGCCTGCCGGAGCGTGGCCGGGACTGGCCGGTCGTCGTCGCGGACGTCGCCGACCGGGCCTCGATCGAGGGCCTCGCGGCGTCGGCCCGCGTCGTCGTGACGACGGTCGGCCCGTACGCCGGGCGCGGGCTGCCGCTCGTCGCGGCGTGCGCGGCGGCGGGCACCGACTACCTCGACGTCACCGGCGAGGTCCTCTTCATGCGGGACAGCATCACCGCCCACGACGCGACCGCCCGCGCCTCGGGGGCCCGGGTCGTCCACGCCGCGGGCTTCGACTCCGAGCCGTCCGACCTCGGGGTGCTCCTGCTCGCCGAGGCGGTCCGCGCGGACGGCGAGGGCGCGCTCGGGCCGACGGTGCTCGGCGTCACGGCGGCCTGTGGCGGGGTGAGCGGCGGGACCCTCGCCTCGGTGTGGGGCCAGCTCGAGCGGATGCGGTCGGACCCGGCCGCGGCCAGGGTCGTCGCCGACCCGTACGCGCTGAGCCCGGACCGCCAGGCCGAGCCCGACCGTGGCCCGGACGGCGACGACGAGCGCGACGGCTGGGGAGCCCGCTGGGACGCCATGCTCGGCCGCTGGGTGGGTCCGTTCGCCATGGCGGGTGTGAACACCCGGGTGGTTCGCCGCAGCAACGCGCTCACGGGCTGGTCGTACGGCCGCAGCCTGCGGTACCGGGAGGTGACGGCGCTCGGTCGCTCGCCCGTGTGGGCGCCGGCCGCGGCGGCGATGTCCCTGGGGACGGCCGGCCTCATGGCCGGCGCGCGGCTCCGGCCGGTGCGGTCCGTCCTGCGCCGGCTCACGCCGTCGCCGGGGGAGGGCCCCTCGGAAGCCTTGCGCCGCAACGGGTTCTTCCGGATCGAGGTCCACACCCGGACGACGACGGGGGCCCGGTACCGCTGCGACGTCGTCGGCGTCGGCGACCCCGGCTACCAGGCGACGTCCGTCATGCTCGGCGAGAGCGCGCTCGTGCTGCTCGACGACGCGGCCGGGGCGCCGTCGAGCACGAGCCCGGCGGGAGCCGGCGGGGTGCTCACACCGGCGACCGCGCTCGGGCTGCCGCTCGTGCGACGGCTGCGGGCCCAGGGGTTCACGTTCGCCGTCCGGCGGCTCGTGTCCTGACCGTGCCGCCGGGCACTCCCGCCACTGCCCTGGGTCGTCACTGCGTCGTCACTGGGGCCGTCACCGGGTTGTGACGGGCACCTGTGGGGCGTCCTGCGCTGCCGGCGCCAAGGAGCGATCACGGTCGAGGCCGGGACGTCCCTGCATTCCGTCGCCCGGAGGGGGCAGTCTTGTCGGTAGCCGAAGTCGGTAGCCGAAGGCGGGAGGTGCAGCATGCGCCACGAGAGGTTCGCCGACCGGGCCGACGCCGGGCAGATGCTCGCCGAGGCGGTGACCAAGCTCCTCGCCGGCGACGACCGGCCTGTCGTCGTGCTCGGGCTGCCCCGCGGCGGCGTCCCCGTGGCCGCCCCGGTCGCGCACCGGCTCGGCGCGACGCTCGACGTCGTCGTCGTCCGCAAGCTCGGCCTGCCATGGCAGCCCGAGCTCGCGATGGGGGCGATCGCGGCCGTCGGAGGCCATGAGCATGTCGTCCGGAACGAGGACGTCGTCGAACGAGCGGCGATCGACGAGGAGCTCTTCGGCCGGGTCCTCCAGGCCGAGCGGGCCGCGCTCGCCGCGCGCGCCCTCGACCTGCGCGGCGCCTCGCCGCACGTCGACCTCGCGGGCCGGGTCGCGGTGCTCGTCGACGACGGGCTCGCGACCGGGGCGACGATGCGGGCGGCCGTCGCCGCCGTCCGCGCCGCCGGGGCCGCACGGGTCGTCGTCGCCGTACCGGTCGGGTCGCCCGAGGCCTGTGCGCTGCTGCGGGCCGTCGCCGACGACGTCGTCTGCCTCATCGCCCCGCGCACGTTCCACGCCGTGGGGCAGGCCTACCGCGACTTCGGCCAGACCAGCGACGGAACGGTCCGCGAGCTGCTCGAGCACGGCTGAGCGCGCTGCGCCAGGGCCTGCTGCGACACGGACCCGCTGCCGGGCCGAGGATGTCGCCATGGCGGGAGACGTCGGCGAGGCGCGGCGGCCGCGCGCCGTCGTCCTGGTCGAGGGCACGAGCGACGCGGGCGCCGTCCGGGCGCTCGCCGCCCGGCGCGGCCGGGACCTCGCCGCGGAGCGCGTCGAGGTGGTCGTCATGTCCGGCGTGACGAACGCGTCCCGCTTCGTCGCCGCGTACGGTCCCGCGGGTGCCGGGGTGCGGCTCGCAGGGCTCTACGACGCGGCGGAGGAACGCTTCGTCCGCGGCGCCCTCGAACGCGCCGGGTTCGGCGCACCACCGCAGCGGGACCGGCTCTCGGCCCTCGGGTTCTTCTGCTGCGACGCCGACCTCGAGGACGAGCTGGTCCGCGCGCTCGGCGTCCGCACCGTCGAGGAGGTGCTCCGCGCGGCCGGCGACCTCGGCGCGTTCCGGACGCTGCAGCAGCAGCCCGCGCAGCGCGGCCGGCCCGTCGAGGCGCAACTGCGCCGGTTCTTCGGCGCGGGGTCGGGACGCAAGAACCGGTACGCCACACTGCTCGTCGACGCGCTCGACCTCGCGCGAGTGCCCGGGCCGCTCGACGCGGTGCTCGCCCACGTCTCGTGAGCGCGCCGACGGTCCAGGGCAGGCCGGGCAGTGACACCTCTCGGTCCAGGACGTCGGTCCGGCTCCCGGCCCGTCCGCACACGTCGCCCATGATCGTGGAGATTGGGCGGGCCCGCTGCCGCGAAATCTCACGATCACGGCGCGGACGCGCCGTCACCTGCCGAGGACGGGTCGCGGCCTGGGTCGACGAGCGTTCCCTGGTGGTACACGATGTGCCACCTGGCGCCGGCGCGGTCCCAGATCGTCGCTCGGCGCGACACCCGATCCCCGTGGCGCAGCAGGTACGTGAGCAGGTACAGGTCGTCCGCGAGGCGCCGGACCCGGCTCGCTCGCGGTCTCCGACGCGAACCATGCGCGCGTCGTCCCGAGCTCGGTGCGGTGGAACAGCGGCTCCCGCGCCACGAGCTCGTCGAGGACGGCGCGCAGGTCGCCTGCGCCCGTGCGCGGGGCGGAGCTCATGTCGTCGTCGCTGCCGATGCTCTGGCGGTGCTGCTCGCGGCGTGGGCGTCACTGCAGACACGACGAACGCCCGGCAGGTCGGCCTTTCCGACCTGCCGGGCGTCATGCTGATCGCAGCGGATCCTCCCGCCACCGGTCAGGAGCTCGCGAGGGCCTTGGCCTTCAGCTGCTCGTACTCGCTCGAGCTGATGGCGCCGGAGTCGAGCAGTGCCTTCGCGGAGGCGATCTGATCGGAGGCGCTGCCCGTGCCCGCGTTCGACGTCGCGACGGACTTGATGTAGGCATCCTGCCGCTTCTGCGCCTCGGCCTGCTCCGCGAGCGCGCGGTCGGTCATGCCGTGGCCACGGGCGATCAGGTAGATCAGCATGCCGAGGATCGGCAGGACGATGATGAAGAGGACCCAGAACGTCTTCGCCCACCCGCCGATGTCCCGGCTCCGGAAGAGGTCCCCGAAGATCCAGAACAGGCACATGAACCAGGCGAAGAAGATGAAGAACTCGAACATCGCCAGCAGGAACGAGCCGTTGTTGTCGAACACCGTAGGAACCCTTCCGGGATCGGCGCCGAATGCGTCGGCGGCGTGAGGGCAGACTTCTGCGTGACCAGTGGACCGTGTGCGGGCGCCCCCAGCCTCATCCGCCACGGGGTATTTCGGGGCCCGTGCCGGGACGGCGACCAGCCCGGATACGGGAGACGACGGGGCGGTCCGTGATCAGCCGACCACTCCTCGCTCTCGGTGGGCTCCGTCGCGGGCACTCAGCTTGACCCTGCTGGACCCGTGCCACTCACCCTCCACGCCCACAACCCTCGGTCGCGACGGGAGGCCGACGACCGTCCCAGGAGCACAACCGGTCACGACCCCGACGGAGCCTCGGATTCGGTACGCCAACGTGTTCGTCGATGCAGAGCGGCGAACAGGACCCAGTACGGCGGCCGCACTTTGTGACCTGATCTTGGTGCGCGCCCCTTCCTGTGGCCAGTGCGGATCCCGCGGCACCGGCGTCGGGTGGGGTCACGATGCCCGGCGTGTCGGGGGTGATGTCCTGGTTTGAGGGCGGCCGTCCCGTGATCCTGCAAGATTGTGGATCAAGAAGAATACGAGACGGCCCCGCTTTGACGTGATGGTAGAGGCCGCCGAGCTGGCGCGGCAGCGTCGCGATGAACTGATGGGCAGGGTGGCACCGGTGTTCGGCCGCCGCGAGCCCCGGTCGCCGGCGGGCAAGTACGTCCAGGGAAGCAGGGAAGGTGTCATGCGCCTGCCCTTTCGTGTTCCTGGTGCGGCTTTTTGGGTGGTCGTCGGGCCGAAACTCACGGGCCGGGTGGTCCGCTCGGCTTTCATCCTGGGGAGGGGCGGGCGCGACCTGCTCGCCGAGCCGACTCCCTGGAGACCCGTCCCATGAAGCGAATCCTGTCGGCGGGCGTGGTGACCTGCGTTACTGCCGCCCTGCTGTCGTGCGCGGTCGAGCTGCCGAGCAGTGCCGCGGGGGCCGCCAGGATCAGCCTCCCGCCGGCGAACGTGCAGTTCGACTACCAGATCGGCGGGCCCTACCAGCCGCTCACCTCGACCAGGATCGTGGAGCGCGACTGGCACGACGCGCCGGCGCCCGGCAAGTACACCATCTGTTACGTCAACGCCTTCCAGACCCAGCCGGAGGACAAGGCGTGGTGGACCAAGAACCACCCCGGCCTGCTGTTGCACGACGCCCACGGGGTCCTGGTCGGCGACCCGCAGTGGGGGGAGATCATCCTCGACACCCGGACCGCCGCCAAGCGGAGCGCACTCGCAGGGATCATGACGCACTTCATCGCGCGGTGCGCCGCCCGCGGCTTCAAGGCCGTTGAGCTGGACAACCTCGACACGTACACGCGGTCGGACGGGTTGCTGAGCTATGCGGGCAACCGTGCCTACGCGCGCCTGCTGATCGTGGCCGGGCACAAGCGCGGGCTGGCGATGGCGCAGAAGAACACCTCCGACAAGTCCAAGGACCTCAAGGCAGCGGGGTTCGACTTCGCGGTCGCCGAGGAGTGCCAGGTCCACGGCGAATGCACGGCCTACACGAAGGTGTACGGAGGGCGGGTCTTCGAGATCGAGTACACGGACGCCGCGTTCAAAGCCGCCTGCAAGGCGCGGGGCAGATCGATCTCCGTCATCCGGCGTGACCTTGACGTGGTCCCGCGCGGGACGTCCGGTTACCGGTACCTGTGGTGCTGACCTACCGCACCGCGACGTTGCCCACCGCGTGATCGCGGGGAGCTCGTGACGGCGCTCTGCCATCAACGCGGCGGACGTCTCGTATTGTTCTTGATCCACAATCTTGCCGGATCACGGGACGGCGGCATTCCGATGCAGAACAACCTCAGGCACAGGCGTCGCCAACCTATTCACCGGGAAGTTCACCCGCGACCCCCGACGACCTCAGCCATCTGCTCCGACGGATCGACGCACACCAGATCAAACCAACGATCACCGACTTGGCCGCGTGAACACCCCCGACGAACTGACGGGCGAGACCACTCAGTGCCGAGCGCGACGGGCACCACCGACACCCCACCGACACGACAGGCGTCAGACAACCGGAACTCCGCTCGATGACGACGCTGAGCAACGTGACGGACCAGGGCTGACCGGCAACTCCAACACCGAACGACACATCAGCTACGTTGTGTACGCATGGTCCACTTGGTACTCTCAGGTCATGAGCGAGATGCCGAGCAAGTCCGTCCGTGACGTTCGCAGCCACCTGGCCGACGTCGTTGACCGGGCGGATCGCGACGACCAAGCCACAGTGATCACCCGGCGCGGGAAGCCGGTGGCAGCCGTGGTGCCGATCGAGGTCCTTCGGAAGTATCAGGAATGGGAAGAGCGCGAGATCAACCGAATCGTCGACGAGCGGATGTCCTCTCGATCGGCCGCCATCCCCATGGAGGACGTGATCCAGGAGACCTTGGCGCGCAATGGGTAAGTACCGCACGGTCTTCGCCCCGGAGGCCCGTGACGAACTCCGCAAGATCTCGTGCGAGATCGCCCTACGCATCCTGGCCAAGCTCACCGAACTCGAGGCAGACCCGTATGGCCTCAGTACGACGGCGCTCGTGTCACAACCCGACCGACGCCGACTGCGGGTCGGCGACTACCGCATCGTCTACACCGTCGAAGCGGACCTGCTCGTCGTCTGGGTCGTGCACGTCGGTCACCGGTCCACGGTGTACGACATCTGAAACCGGAGTTACTGAGTTGGTAGGCAGATGACGACGGTCAGGCTGGTATCGGTGCTGGTGAGCGGCGTGCGGGTGGGCTCGAAACCCGAAACCGTGTAGGCACACGCGTGGTTGACCTGAGCTGCGAGATGTGCTGATCTGGTAGGCGTGTACTTGCGGGAGACACGCCGGACGAACCGGGACGGGTCGGTGGTCAGCTACCTTCAGCTGGCGCACAACGAACGTCACCCTGTCACCGGGTCGCCGGTCGCGAAGGTGATCCACAACTTCGGGCGGGCGGACAAGGTCGACCGGGAGGCGTTGCGTCGTCTGGTGGCCTCGATCAGCCGGTTCCTGGAGCCCGCTGAGGCCGTGGCCGCCGCGGCGGGTGCCGAGGTGGAGATCGTGGACGCCCGGCACTTCGGGGGCGCGTACGTGCTGGATGAGCTGTGGCAGCGGCTGGGGATCGCCCACGCGTTGCACGCCGCCGCCGCGGGCCGGCGCATCGACGCCGACGTGGTGGAGCGGATCTTGTTCGCGTTGGTCGCGCAGCGGTGCCTGGAACCTGGCTCGAAGCTGGCGTGCGTGTCCTGGGCGCGCGAGCGGGTCGCGTTGACGTCCTGCCCCGACTTCGACGACCAGGCGGCGTACGCGGCGATGGACTTCCTGCTGGATGCCCTGAGTGAGATCGCGACCGGCATCTTCGACCGCACCGCGAACCTGTTGAACCTGTCCTGTGACGTCATCTTCGTGGATTCTCCGGCCAATGGAACATTGGCAAGCCCTTCGGACCGGAGAATCACGGTTAACCGAGGCCAATCGACGCCCGACTTGTCCGGATCCGAGGAGCGTCACGATTGGCCGGTTAACCGAGACACGTCCTCGACCTACTGGGAAGTCGACGTCGCCGATGAAGAGATCGAGCTGGCCAGCGCGCGCCAGGCCGAGCAGAACAAGCAGAACAAGCAGGCCGAACCGACGGTGGCCGGTGATGACGGCCCGGTCGTGCCCGCCGAGGCTGCGGTCCGCCAGTTCTCCAAGCACAGCAAGGACCACCGCACGGACCTGCCGCAGGTGGTGATCGCGATGGCGGTCACCGCGGAGGGGATCCCGATCCGCTGCTGGACCTTCCCCGGGTGCACGTCCGACCAGCTGGTCATCCGCCGGGTCAAGGACGACCTCGGGGCCTGGACACTGCATCGGCTGCTGTGGGTCAGCGACTCCGGGTTCAACTCGGCGACCAACCGGGCCTACCTACAACGCGGCGGGGACCACTACATCGTCTGCGAGAAGCTGCGCAGCGCCAGCACGGACGCCAAGGCCGCCCTGTCCCGTCCCGGCCGCTACCACTTGGTCCAGGACAACTTGTCGGTCAAGCAGGTCCGGGTCGGCGACGGGGCCCGCGCCCAGCGGTTCTGCGTCTGCGTCAACCCCGAGGCGAAGGCCCGTGACGAGATCGTGCGCGCCAACCTGGTCGCCTACCTGGCCCAGCGGATCGAGGGAAGTGACGCCTGGCCGCAGCAGCGGCGTGACGAACTGGTCGGCGAACTGCGCCAGACACCTGGGCTGGCCCGGTTCCTGCGCCGGACCAAGGACCACAAGCTGCGCCTGGACAAGACAGCGATCGCCAAGGACGCCCACTTCGACGGCAAGTGGCTGATCCGCACCTCCGACGACACCCTCACCCCCACCGACCTGGCGCTTGCCTACAAGCAGCTGTTCCAAGTCGAACGCGGATGGCGGGACCTGAAGGGCTCACTACGGCTGCGACCGGTCTACCACCACCGCGAGGACCGCATCCGCTCCCACATCCAACTGTGCTGGCTCGCCCTCCTACTCATCCGCGTCGCCGAGAACGCCACCGGCGACACCTGGCGTAACCTGCACAACGAACTCGACCGCATGCACCTGGTCACCCTGGCCACCGTGGAAGGCCGCATCGCCAAGCGGTCGGCCACCACCAACCGCCAGCGAGAGATCCTCACCAACCTCCAGATCCGCGAGCCGGCCCAGATCCTGGACTACCAACTCCCCACACCAGTCGAGTAGCACCGCGACACGCCGGCGCGTGTCCAGGCCTGCGAGGGCGTCCCGGAACGCCTGCTCGGTCGTCGTCGCGGCCGCCCATCCAGTGGAACAGCACGCCGCCTTCCCCAGCCTCGGCCAGGGCCGTGAGAACGGCGCCCGTCCGCTCAGGCATGGCAGCCAGATGCGGCAGGAAGTACAGCGCCGTCCCGACCAGGCCGTTGTCCCAGTACCCGCTCCAGGACTCCTGGTTCTCCAGACCGTCGAGGTCGACGTGGAAACGTCGACGTGGGAAACTACGGTTGCGCGCACAGGGCCTCAACGTGCCCGAGCAGACGTTGAAGCGGAATCCGGCTACACGTTGAACCTGAACTCGACCCGATTCCGACACTGTGCAACATTACCTTCCCGCAGCAGCGACCCCGTTCGGCTCTTCTGCAGCGATCCCGGCGGAGTCACAGTAGGAGCATGCTTGCCTTGGCTCCGACCACCCCAGAGGAGTTCTTCGCCGGCAGCGAGCGATCGTTGGCCGTTTTCCGACGGGTCGAGGAACTCGTCAACCATGCCGGGCTGCCCTACGCCGTCAGGACCTCGAAGAGTCAGGTGGCCTTCCGTCGCCGGCGCGGCTTCGCCTTCCTGTGGATCCCCGGCCGGTACGTGAGGAACCCGACAGCCGAGGTCGTCCTGTCGATAGCTCTAGACAGACAGGTCCCCTGCGAGCGCTTCAAACAGGTGGCCCACCCGGCGCCGTCCGTGTGGATGCATCACGTGGAGATCGAGACCCTGGACGACCTCGACGGCGAGGTGGAGGGCTGGCTGCACGAAGCAGCAGATCACGCCGGGTGAGCGCGCTGCCCGCACGGCAGACGTTGGACGGGAACCCGACTACACGTTGAAGCGGAACGATCACG
Organism: uncultured Actinomycetota bacterium; assembly: GCA_963750565.1. GTDB lineage: Bacteria > Actinomycetota > Actinomycetes > Actinomycetales > Kineosporiaceae > R-H-3. The sequence continues at coordinate 210,396 of CAVVRA010000012.1, forward strand.
CGGGGTTTCGGTGGTTGTTGGTCATCGCCGACTGATGCCGGAAAACGCGGTTTGACCTGCGGAAACGCGTTCGCGGGACCGTTGGACGTCGTCGGCGATCATCGGTCTCGGCAGGACTTCTTGCGGACTGTTTGCGGACTGCTGGGTCACGGCGAGATCCCCCTGGCGAGGGCGGCGTCGAACAGCGTCCGGGCGACCTGCTCGGCCTTCTCGGTCGCCGCGGCACCCACCGGCTTCGCCTCGTAGCGGTCCTGGTTGCGAGCGCGCCGCAGGCGGTCGAACTCTCGCGCCGCCCTGTCCGCGGGCGGCTTGTCGAAGACCGCGCGGAGGTAGCGCCCGAGCGCCTCGTGCTGGCCGGGCCCATTGGTCGTCCGGAAGCCGTATGCCGCCAGCAGCGCCTCGCCAGTGTCGTGACACGCGTCGTAGGCAATGCCGTATCTGACGACGACACTGGTGAGCAGCGGCAATTGGTTCAGGCGCTCCTCGGCCTGGCGCAGGAACGAGATCGCGCGCGCGACGTCTGCGGACACGACATCGAGGCGTCGGGCTTCGACCAGCGCGAGGACCGTCGCCTGACCGTCGCCTGCTGGACGCGGGTGAGCGGAGTCAGCGCCATGGCAGCTCCCCGATCACGGCGACCGCCGGGCCGCTGCGCACGTTGTCCAGGAAGGCGGAGGGCGCGGCGAACTCCTCAGGGGTGAGGATCGTCGGGTTCACGGGACGGTGCACCGCTGTCTCGATCCGGGCGCACGCCTCGTAGACCGCGTCCACGTCGGGCTCACCGAGCAGCATGACGTCGATGTCGTGCGGCGCCGGACCGGCATCCCCGAGCATCCGCGCAGCGAAGGAGCCGTAGAGGAACGCCGACTCGATCCCGTCGATGCGGGCAAGCTCCTCGGCCAGCATCACGACTGGGCCGGTCGCGACCGTGAGGATCTCGCGCAAGGGGCCCACCAGTGGGCTCTCGTCGTTGGCCCGGATCAGCCTCGTGCGGCCCACCTGTCGCTCGCTCAGGATGCCGGCGTCCACCAGGCGCGCGACCTCGCGGTGCGCGGTCGGGTAGGCCAGGCCGGCCCGTTTGGCCAGGTCGGTGACGCTCAGTTCGTCGCCGGTGAGCAACAATGTGGAGAGCAGGCGCGCCTGACCGTCCGACCGGAAGATCGGAGCGAGGAGCGGTGCCTCAGTTCTCATATAACTGAGGTTATTCTCCATTATATTGACAGTCAACAAGCCTCCTCGCTAACCCCAGAAGATCGGGTCGCCGCTGGTCTCTATGTAGTCCAGGAGCGCCTGGACGTTCTTGGTCGGACGCTTGCGCGTGTACTCGTGGAACTTCAGGTTGCGGTCGCGCCAGTAGATCGCCCAGAGACCGGCCGACTTCGTATAGCGCAGCCGCGCGATCGGGAACCGCGTGTGCTCACCGACGCCGTCCCACGGCGGCCGGACCTCGACGATATCGACGTAGCGGTCGGAGACGTCGGCCTCGACCTTGACCTGACCCCACAGGTGCTCGGGCACGCGCTCACGAGCCCAGAGGCGGATGCGGTGCAGATCAGTCTCGGGAAGCGCCATCACACCTTCCAGCCTGTTCGGGGACAAAGCACCAGCATCCACCGGCGGGCGACTCCGAGCAGGCTTGGGCACGCAGCCGCCAGTCATCGATCTCCCTCTGGACGCCAGCCCACACCGATAACGTACGAGGCACCGTGAACCTCCGGGGACGACGCCAACCGCCTTGCCGCAGAGGCGCGCGCCCGTGTGCTCATCGATCGACAGCTCACCGGCGCGGGCTGGTCCGTGCAGGACAGCAGGTCGCTCAACCTGTTCGCGGCCCAAGGCGTCGCGCGCCGCGAGGCGACGATGGCAACCGGGCACGGTCGCGCCGACTACCTGCTCTACGTCGATCAGAAGGTGGTCGGCGTGATCGATGCCAAGCCCGAGGGCACGCCGCTGTCGGGTGTCGAGTGGCAGTCCGCGATGTCCGCCGACGGCCTGCCTGCAGACGTCAAGCTCGCAGCCCAGACCAAGGACGGCCGGCTCCCCTTCGTCTTCGAGGCCAGTGGAACCGAGACCCACTTCACCAATGGGTTCGACCCCGAGCCGCGAACCCGGCGGATCTTCAACTTCCCCAAGGCGGCCACCCTCGCCAAGACCCTGCGCAACCAGGACGAGGAACACCCAACCTGGCGGGGCAAGGTCACCGCGATGCCGCCGATGGACCCCACTCCCCTACGGCCAGCCCAGATCGAGGCGATCAACGGCGTCGAGCAGAGCCTGCGCGAGCAGCGCTACGACCGGAGCCTGGTGCAGATGGCGACCGGCGCCGGCAAGACATACGCAGCCGTGACGATGTCCTACCGGCTGCTGAAGTTCGGCGGATTCGACCGGATCCTGTTCCTCGTCGACCGCAACAACCTGGCCAAGCAGACGATGGCCGAGTTCGAGAACTACCGGACGCCTGACGACGGCCGCCGCTTCACCGAGCTCTACAACGTCAACCCGCTCGACCGCCGCGAAACACGGCCTCGACCAATTCAAGACCCTGCTCAACGTGTTCCTCGGACACTACACCCCTCTGACCTGCGCAAACGCGTCGATTCACACGTTGAAGCGGAACTCGACCACGTCGCCGTCCGCCATGACGTAGTCCTTGCCCTCGATCCGCACCTTGCCGCGGGCCTTGGCCTCGGCCATCGAGCCGGCGTCGACGAGGTCGTCGAAGCCGACGACCTCGGCCTTGATGAACCCGCGCTGGAAGTCGGTGTGGATCACGCCGGCCGCCTGGGGCGCCGTCCAGCCCTGCTGGATCGTCCAGGCGCGGGACTCCTTCGGGCCCGCGGTCAGGTAGGTCTGCAGGCCGAGGGTGTGGAAGCCGACGCGGGCGAGCTGGTCCAGGCCGGACTCGTCCTGCCCGACGCTCGCCAGCAGCTCGGCGGCCTCGTCGTCGTCGAGCTCGACGAGCTCGGACTCGAGCTTGGCGTCGAGGAAGATCGCGTCGGCGGGGGCGACCAGCGCGCGCATCTTCTCCTGCAGCGCCGTGTCGGCCAGGCCCGTCCTCGTCGACGTTGAACACGTAGATGAACGGCTTGGCGGTCAGCAGCGACAGCTCGCGCAGCAGCGGCGAGGTCGATCCCGGCCGCGGCGGCGCCCGGCGTACAGCGTCGTCCCCTTCTCGAGCAGCGCCTGCGCGCGCCACCGCGGCCTCGAGGACCGCCCGGTCGGTCTTCTTGCCCTTGACCTCCTTGTCGAGGCGCGGGACCGCCTTCTCGAGGGTCTGCAGGTCGGCGAGGATCAGCTCGGTGTGGACCATCTCGATGTCGTCGGCCGGGTCGACCGCGCCCGGCGACGTGGACGACGTCGTCGTCGGCGAACGCGCGCACCACCTGGCAGATCGCGTCCGCCTCGCGGATGTTGGCGAGGAACTTGTTGCCCAGGCCCTCGCCCTCGCTCGCGCCCTTGACGATGCCGGCGATGTCGACGAACGAGACCGTCGCCGGGACGATCCGCTCGCTGTCGAAGATCTTCGCGAGGACGTCGAGGCGCGGGTCGGGCAGCGGCGACGACGCCGACGTTCGGCTCGATCGTCGCGAACGGGTAGTTCGCCGCGAGCACCTCGCGCCTTGGTCAGCGCGTTGAACAGGGTGGACTTGCCGACGTTGGGCAGACCGACGATGCCGATGGTGAGTGCCACGACGGCCAAGGCTATCGGCCGTCCGACGGGGCCGTCCGGCGGCCACGGTGCCACGGGTCGGCGCCAGCGGCGTCCTATGGCGGTGCCGACCTGTCGGTGCCGGGTGCCACGCCTGCCGGCCATGAGCACCTCTCGCGCTGATCGCGTCGCCTGCTCGTCGGGCTGGCCCTCGGCGCCGCCGTCGGCTGGCTTCGTGACCTCGGCTGCTGGCAGCGTGCCCGGAGGCGGCGCTGGCGCGCCGAACGCGATCTCCTGCGCGAGCGGGTCACCGATCTGGAGACCGCGACCGACCACGACCGGGAGCTGGCCGCCACGCTGGCGCCGCTGTCGGCGGCGCTGCACCGGGTCGAGGGGCAGGTCCGCACGCTGGAACGCGACCGGGTCGAGCAGTACGCCCGGCTCGGCGAGCAGCTCGAGGCCGTCCGGACGTCGGGCGAGGCGCTGCGCACCCAGACGGCGGCACTCGCCGGCGCCCTGCGGTCCCCGACCGCCCGCGGCGCCTGGGGCGAGGTCCAGCTGCGGCGGGTCGTCGAGCACGCCGGCATGCTGCGCGCGGGTCGACTTCGACACCGCAGGTCAGCGGGACGACGTCGGCCGGCGCCGGGGTCCGCCCGGACCTCGTCGTCCATCTGCCCGGCGGCAAGCACGTCGTGGTCGACGCGAAGGCGCCGCTCGCGGCGTTCCTCGAGGCCAGCGAGGCCGACCGACGACCCGCGGCGGCAAGCCGCCGCCGCGGCCGCGCACGCCGGCGCCCTGCGGGCCCACGTCGACGCCCTCGCCGCGAAGGAGTACTGGACCGCGTTCGACCCCTCCCCCGAGCTCGTGGTGTGCTTCGTGCCCGGCGAGGCGTTCCTCGCCGCCGCCTGCGCGGCCGACCCCGCGCTGCTCGAGTACGCCATGACCCGCCGCGTCGTCCTCGCCACCCCGACCACGCTGCTCGCCCTGCTGCGCACGGTCGCGCTGACCTGGCAGTCCGAGGCGCTCACCGGCAGCGCCCGGGAGCTGTTCGACCTCGGCCGCGAGCTGTACACGCGGCTCGCCACCCTCGGCGGCGGCGACCGGCGAAGCTCGGCCGCACCCTGCACCGGGCGGTCGAGGACTACAACGCCCTGGTCGGGACCCTGGAGCGCCGGGTCCTGGTCACCGCCCGACGGATGCGGGACCTCGACGTCACCGACCTGGAGCTCGCGCCCTGGAGCCGCTGGAGTCCGCGCCCCGACCGCTCACGGCCGCCGAGCTCATCGAGGTCGAGCACCGCGAGATGCTGCCGCCGCCGATGCCCGAGTGGCCGTTCGCGGAACCGGTCCCGGACGACGCGGCCGGGGATCGCCCGACGCGGGCCGGCGGTGAAGGGCCGGCAGGCCGGGCCGACGAGCCGCTGTGCGAGGCGGGATGAGCTGCACGCCTCCAGCGCTCGCCCGACGGCTCAGGTCTGCGTCGCCCGAGCCGCCTTGAGGTCGCGCCGCAGCTCCTTGGGGAGGGAGAAGAGGAGGTCCTCCTCCGCGGTGACGACCTCCTCGACCGACCCGTAGCCGCGCTCGGCGAGCCAGGCGAGCACCTCCTGGACGAGCACCTCGGGGACGCTCGGCGCCGGAGGTGACGCCCACGGTGTCGACGCCGTCGAGCCAGGTCTCGTCGATCTCCGCGGCCGTGTCGACCCGGTGCGCCGCGCGGGCGCCGTGCTCCAGGGCGACCTCGACGAGCCGGACGGAGTTCGAGGAGTTGCTCGACCCGACGACGATCGACGAGCTCGCGACTGACCGGCGATCTTCTTGACCGCGACCTGGCGGTTCTGCGTGGCGTAGCAGATGTCGTCGCTCGGCGGGTCCTGCAGGTGCGGGAACCGCGCCCGCAGCCGACGGACCGTCTCCATCGTCTCGTCGACCGACAGCGTCGTCTGGGACAGCCAGACGACGCGCTCGGGGTCGCGGACGACGACGTCGTCGACGTCGTCCGGGCCGTCGACGAGCTGGATGTGGCGCGGGCGCCTCCCCCGCCGTGCCGTCGACCTCCTCGTGACCGGCGTGGCCGATGAGCAGGATGTCGTAGTCGTCGGCGGCGAACCGGACCGCCTCCTTGTGCACCTTCGTCACGAGCGGGCAGGTCGCGTCGATCGTCCGCAGCGCCGCCGGTGCGCCGCCTGCTCGTGGACGGCGGGCGCGACGCCGTGCGCGGAGAAGATGACCAGCGCAGCCCTCGGGCACCTCGTCGGTCTCGTCGACGAAGATCGCGCCGCGACGTTCGAGGGTCTCGACGACGTGCTTGTTGTGGACGATCTGCTTGCGGACGTACACCGGCGGGCCGTAGTGCTCGAGGGCCTTCTCGACGGTGACGACGGCCCGGTCGACCCCGGCGCAGTAGCCCCGCGGCGCGGCGAGCAGCACCCGCCGAGTGGTCGTCCTCAGCGCCTGACGGTCCGCCGCGGCCCCCGGGGCGGAGGCGGCTGCGGGCACGGTGGACGTCGGGTCGGCAGTCTGGGTCACCCGTCCATCGTAGGTGGGCGGCCGCGGACCTACCTGCCGTGGCCCGGCTACCACCCGCCGAACGGCCGGCCCCAGGTGCGGCGGACGCTGCGTCGGCGGCCGGCACCTCGTTGATCATCCGGTCCGGACGGTCCATCCGGACCTGGCCGCGGGGGGCATCGAGGAAGCGGCGTTGTCCTTCTGGGCGGTCGCCCCCTACGAGCAGGAGTGGGACTCCGGCGTGCACGACGTCGTCTGCGCTGCCTGCAGCCCCGAGCCTGCGGACTCGAGCGGCTGACCGGGCCGAGCGGGGTCGCGGGCGCCCTGTCCCGTCGCGGCCGGCGTCGGGGTGCCCCGTAGGGTCGTCGTCCGTGAGCACCCCGCGCGCCGAGCTGCCGCCGACGGCCGGGCAGACGACGGCCGAGCGGCCGTGGCCGGTCCGGCTGCTCACCGCCAAGCTCACGGAGTACCTCGCGAAGGCGCCGACGGTCTGGCTCGAGGGGCAGGTGGTCCAGCTGACCCGGCGCCCGGGGCAGGCGACGTGCTACCTCACGCTCCGGGACACCGACGTCGACCTCTCCTTCTCCGTGACGGTGCACGCGCGGACCCTCGACGCGCTGCCGTCCCCGCTCGTCGACGGCGCGCACGTCGTCGTGCACGCCAAGCCGGAGCTGTTCCCGCGCCGCGGCTCCCTCTCGCTCGCCGCGGACGACCTGCGGCCGGTCGGCGTCGGTGAGCTCCTCGCCCGGCTGGAGCACCTGCGCCGGGTGCTCGCCGCGGAGGGGCTCTTCGCCGCCGAGCGCAAGAGGCCGCCACCCTTCCTCCCTCGGCTCGTGGGGCTGGTCTGCGGCCGGGCGAGCGCCGCCGAGCGTGACGTCGTCGAGAACGCCCGCCGCCGCTGGCCCGCCGTCCGGTTCGACATCCGCAACGTCGCCGTCCAGGGCCCCAACGCTGTCCCCGAGGTCGTCGACGCGGTCGTCGCGCTCGACGCCGCGCACGAGGTCGACGTCATCGTTGTCGCCCGTGGCGGCGGCAGCCTCGAGGACCTCCTGCCTTTCAGCAACGAGAGCCTCGTCCGCGCGGTCGCCGGGTGCCGCACCCCTGTCGTGAGCGCGATCGGGCACGAGGTCGACACGCCGCTGCTCGACCTCGTCGCCGACGTGCGCGCCTCCACCCCGACGGACGCTGCCAAGCGCGTCGTGCCGGACGTCGCCGAGGAGCTCGCGCGGGTCGCGCACACCCGCGACCGGGCGCGCGGGGCCGTGCTCCGCCTCGTCGAGCGTGAGGAGCGGCTGCTCGTCGCGATCCGGGAGCGGTCGGTGCTCGCCGACCCGCACCGCCTCCTGTCGGGGCACGAGGACGCCCTCACCGAGCTGCGACGCCGCGGGCTGTCGGCCGTCGCGAGCCGCTTCGACCGGGCCGTGGACGACGTCGCGCACCTCCGGGAGCGGGTCGCAGCCCTCTCGCCGGCCGCGACCCTCGCCCGGGGGTACGCGGTCGTCCAGACCGCGGACGGCGAGGTCGTGCGGGACCCGGCCGACGTCGGCGACGGCGCGCTGCTCCGGCTGCGGGTGGCCGGCGGGGATCTCGCCGCCCGCGCGGCGGGCCCATGGCAGCCGGACGTCCTCGCGGCGACGCCGCGCCGGTCGCTCACGACGAGACGGACGCCGTCCGGAGCCGCTCCCGACCCGACCGCCGAGAAGCGGCCACGAGCCAGGGCCGCGAAGGCGACGTCCGTGTCTCCCGACCCCGGGAGGGACCCCGCCGCGCCGGCCCCCGGACCCTGACCCCCTGCGACCGCTGCACCTCCCCGCCCCGACCGCTCGACCTCACGAGGATCTCCGATGGACCCGACCACGACCGCGACCGACCCGGCGCCCAGCACCACGGCAGCACACGGCCCCGACCCGAGCACGCTCGGCTACGAGCAGGCCAGGGACGAGCTCGTCGACGTCGTGCGCCGCCTCGAGGCGGGCGGTGCGAGTCTCGAGGAGTCGCTCGCCCTCTGGGAACGGGGCGAGGCGCTCGCCGCACGCTGCGAGACCTGGCTGTCCGGCGCCCGCGCCCGGATCGACGCGCGGCTCGCAGGCCGACCGGACGCGGGGTCCGGCAGTGCGGACGACGTCGACGACAGCGCCTCCGGCGCCTGACGCGGATTCCCAGCGGCGGCCGCGTGGGTCGGCCGGCGCCCCCGGCGACCAGCTGGACGGGGCATGATCGCGGCCGGCGCGATCACGCCGACCTGTCGTCAGCCCGCGGGCAGCGCAGTCGCGCGGACGAGCTCTTCCATCTCCGCGCGGTTCGCCCGCCCGGCGAACATCGTCGTGACCTCGGGGCCACGGAGCACGAAGGCCGTGAGGGAGCGGTCGGGGCGGGCGCGGACGACAAAGGTCGTCCCGCCGACGTCGACGGATCCACGCTCGGACCCGTCGACGATCTGGGTGTCCTCCCACTCCTTCGTCGCCTCGCGGCCCTGGATGAGGCTCACCCACGAGCCCCGCGGCGTCGAGTAGTTGACCCGCCAGGTCGGCACGCCGTCGACGCCGCGCTGGACGAACGCGCTCGTCGCCGTCCAGCCCGGCCCGAGTCCGTTCGGCACGGACGGGGGGAAACCGAGCTCGTCCTGCGTGCCGGCCGCGGCCGCCGCGACGTCGACGACGGGCTGCGGGATGGTCGACGGCCGCGGCACGAGGGCCACGAAGGCGAGGACGAAACCGACGACGACGAGCAGCGTGAGGATGATCCCGCGGACGGACTGTCGCCGTGCCGGGCGCGGCAGCCGCGCCTCGGGCACGGGCGACCCCCCCGCCTCGCGCGCGGGCGGTCCGCCCGACGGTCCGGGGGGCCCGGCGGGCTGCTCGGTGGCGTCCGGGGTCTGCTCGGGAGCGTCCGGCGTCGGCGTCACCCCGCCATGGTCCCGTGCCCTCGGCGGCCACCGCCAACCGGGGCCGGTCGCCGCGGCCCGGGGAGTGTCCCGCCGGCCGCTGCTCCCCTAGGCTCGGCTCGCCGGCCCTCCCGGCCGCCGTCAGGTCCGCGCGACGGGCAGCACGGCGCGGTGCGGTCCGGTAGGGCCCGGGTGAAGGGAACCGTCGCGTGGCAGAGGTTCTGGTCGTCGGCGAGGCGCTCGTCGACATCGTCGAACGGGCCGACGGAACCCGCGCCGAGCACCCCGGTGGCAGCCCGGCGAACGTCGCGCTCGGCCTCGCCCGGCTCGGCCGCGGGGCGTCCCTCCTGACCCGGATCGGCACCGACCCCCGGGGCACGGGGATCCGGGACCACCTCGAGGCGAGCGGCGTCCGGCTCGTCGACGGCTCCGTGACGCAGGAGCGGACGTCGACCGCGCTCGCGCACGTCGACGAGTACGGCATCGCGACATACGAGTTCGACCTCGACTGGCGCCTGGCGTCCCCGCCCGACCTCGCCGGCTACGACGCCCTGCACACCGGCTCGATCGCCGCGTTCCTCGCTCCCGGCGGCGACGACGTCGTCCGGCTCGTCGAGCAGGCGTCCGGCCGGGTCGTCGTCACCTACGACCCGAACGCCCGGCCGGTGCTCATGGGGGACGCCGCCTCCGCCCGGGCCCGGGTCGAGCGCGTCGTCGCCCTCGCCGACCTCGTGAAGGTCAGCGACGAGGACCTTGCGTGGCTCGCCCCCGACGAGGACCCCGTCGACGTCGCCACAGCCTGGCGGTCGACCGGGCCCGGGATCGTCGTCGTGACCCAGGGCGGGGCGGGCGCCTTCGCCGTGACGAAGTCCGGCCGGGTCGAGGTCACCGCCCCTCCGATCCTCGTCGTCGACACCGTCGGTGCGGGCGACTCGTTCATGTCCGCGCTCATCGACCACCTCGCGTCCGCCGGCCTCGTGGGAACCGGCACCCACGAGGCCATCGCGGCAATGGCCGCGGCAGACGTGGAGGCGATGCTCCGGCACGCCGTCCGGGTCGCCGCGATCACGTGCAGCCGCGCGGGCGCGAACCCGCCGACCCGCGCCGAGCTCGACAGCTGACGGAGCCCGCCCGCCCCACGCCGAGCGCGACGCTGCACCGCCGGCCTGCACGGTGCTGGTCTCCGCGGCGGGCACGTCGAGATCGGCCGCTCGGCGACCGACGTCCTGCTCGAGATGTCGATCGCGTCGTCGTCGCGGGCGGGGCGCTGTGGCGATCAGCCCTCGGCGGGCGCCGGACCCGTCGACCCCCGGAGCACGAGCCGCACGGGGTGCAGCGAGACGCTGTCGTCGGGCTCGGGGTGGTAGGCCGCCGGCCGGCTCTCGAGCCGGGACACGACCCAGCGCGCCGCCGCGGCGCCCTGGGCGACGACCGGCTGCGCGACCGTGGTCACGTCGAAGATGTCGGACAGCTCGTGGTCGTCGACCCCGACGATCGAGACGTCCTCGGGGACGCGCAGCCCGGACCGGCGCAGTGCCTTGAGCGCGCCGAACGCCATCTCGTCGGACTGGCAGAGCACGCCCGTCGGCCGCCCGCCGGGCTGGGACAGCAGCGCCGCCATCGCCCGCTCGCCGCCGCGCGCGGTGAACCCGCCGTCGACCTCCCACTCCCCGCGTGTCTGCAGTCCCGCCTCGGCCATCGCCGTCCGGAAGCCCCGGGTGCGCAGGCCGGGAACACTGAACCGCTCGGGCCCGTGGAGGTCGCCGCCGATCGTCGCGATCCGGCTGTGGCCCAGGTTGGCGAGATGCCGGACTGCGAGGGCGGCCGCGGCGACGTTGTCGATGAGCTCACCGTGCAGCCCGGCGATCGGCTCGGCGACCGCGGCGAGCGGCAGGCCGAGCCCGCGCAGGATGTCCCGCTCGTGGTCGAGCAACGGCAGCGCGACGACGAGGATCGCGTCGACCCGGCGACGCACCGGCAGCGACTCGAAGAAGTCCGCCCGACGCCGTTCGTCCGCGACGACGTGGAGGACGAGGTCGTAGCCGTCGTCGCGCAGGGCCTCCTCGATGCCGCGGACCACCTCGGCGAAGAACCACCGGCCGGCGTACGGCGCCAAGACGCCGACCGAGCGGACCCGTCCGGTGACGAGTCCGGAAGCGAGCGGCGAGGCGGTGTAGTGCAGCTCCTGGGCGGCCCGCAGGACCCTGTCGCGCGTCGCCTGCGAGACGTTCGGCATGTCGCGCAGGGCCCGGGACACCGTGGCCACCGAGACGCCGGCGCGCTGGGCGACGTCGACGATGCTCGCCCGTGCGGTCGCGCCCCCAACCGTCGCCTCGCTCACAGTCCGGCCTCGCTCACAGTCCGGCCTCCGTCACGGTCGCCGCCCCGCACGGACGGCGTCCCTGGTCGTGGTCCATGCGGCCGCGGGCGGGTCCGGCCGCGCGGTTCACCGTGCCACGGGACGTTCGGCCGTGACAAGCGCTTGCAGTCCGCGCCGCCCGCGAGCCGGGGGCGCCGACCGGCGGACGCGCATCGGCGCACGTCAGCCCCCGGACGGGGATCCAGGACCTGTCCGGGAAGCGGTTGCACGCCTACGATGTCGACCCGGTCCCGTTCCCGAGGAGGCGCCGTGGGCCTGACGCTCGAGGATCTCGTCGAGCGGGCCCGCGCGGCTCTGACCGACCTGCCCGCGGAGCGGGCGGACGCCGTCCTCCGGCGGCTCGAGCGGTGGGGGCCGGACCTCCTCGAAGGGCTCGCCGTGTACGGCGACGACGCCCCGCTCGACGAGGTCGTCGACCTCGTCGTCGGAGCCGCCCGGGACCGCCGTTCGGCGCTGCGGGCGCTCGACGAGCGGCGGCTGCTGCGCCCGGACTGGTTCGCCGGCCCGGACCAGGTCGGCTACGTCTGCTACGCCGACCGGTTCGCCGGCACCCTGCGCGGCGTCGGGACCCACATCGGCTACCTGCGCGACCTCGGGGTGACCTACCTGCACCTCATGCCGCTGCTCGAGCCGCGCGAGGGGCCGGACGACGGCGGGTACGCCGTCCGGGACTACCGCACCGTGCGCCCCGACCTCGGCAGCATGGCCGACCTGGAGCAGCTCGCGGACGCCCTCCACGCGCACGGCATCGCGCTGACGCTCGACCTCGTGCTCAACCACGTGGCCCGGGAGCACGCGTGGGCGCAGGCCGCGGCCCGCGGCGAGGAGCCGTACCGGTCGTACTTCCTCATGTTCGGCGACCGGACCCAGCCCGACCTCTACGAGCGGACCCTGCCGGAGGTCTTCCCTGACTTCGCGCCCGGCAGCTTCACGTGGGTGCCCGACGTCGTCCGGCCGCCAGCGTGGGGACCCGCCCCGGACGGCGCCGACCGCGGCGCCTGGGTCTGGACGACGTTCAACGACTTCCAGTGGGACCTCGACTGGTCGAGCCCGAAGACCTTCTGCGAGCTCCTGTCGGTGATCCTCGACCTCGCGAACGTCGGGGTCGACGTCTTCCGGCTCGACGCCATCGCCTTCCTCTGGAAGCGGATGGGCACGGCGTGCCAGGGCGAGCCGGAGGTCCACGAGATCGTCCAGGCGCTGCGCGCCGCGGCCCGCGTCGCGACGCCCGGGGTGATCTTCAAGGCGGAGGCGATCGTCGCCCCGGAACAGCTGCCCGCCTACCTCGGCACCGGCCGGCACGCGGGCAAGGTGTGCGACCTCGCGTACCACAACAGCCTCATGGTCCAGCTGTGGTCGGCGCTGGCGACCGGTCGGGCGGACCTCGCGCGCCGGGCGCTCGCCGTCCCGCCGCCGAAGCCGGTGACCTCGGTGTGGGGCACGTACGCGCGCTGCCACGACGACATCGGCTGGGCGATCAGCGATGCCGACGCCGGTGCGCTCGGGCTCTCCGGGTTCGCGCACCGGCGCTTCCTCGCCGAGTTCTACGCGGGGACCTTCCCGGGGACGTTCGCCCGCGGCGAGGTCTTCCAGTCCAACCCGGCGACCGGCGACGCCCGGATCAGCGGGACGCTCGCGAGCCTCGCCGGGCTCGAGGCCGCCCTGGAGTCCGGCAGCTCCGCCGAACTCGACCTCGCTCTCGGTCGGGTCTTCCTGCTGCACGCCGTCGTCTACGGCTACGGCGGCATCCCGCTGCTCTACATGGGGGACGAGCTCGGCCTGCGCAACGACCGCTCCTACCTCGACGACCCGCAGCTGGCGGCCGACAACCGCTGGCTGCACCGGCCCCGGATGGACTGGGACGTCGCCGAGCGCCGGCACGACCCGGCGACCGTCGAGGGCCGGATCTTCGCGGGCCTGCGGCACCTGGCCCGGGTCCGGGCCGGGCTGCCGGCCCTGCACGCCGCCGTCGAGAGCGAGCCGGTCGACCTCGGCAACGGCGCCGTCCTCGCGCTGCGCCGGCGGCACCCGGCGGGGACGTTCCTTGGCCTGTACAACGTGACGCCGGCGTGGCAGCGGGTCTCCGGCGTCGACGTCGCGCGGCTCGGCGTCCCACGGCCGTGGGAGAACCTCTCGTCCTTCGCGCCCCGGCTCGAGGACGGCGAGCTCGCCCTGCCGCCCCATGCGGCGTGGTGGCTGACCCGCTCCTCCGGGTAGCGGCGGCGGGCGCCACCTCACACCCGACGGCACGGGCGGGCGTCCGACCGCGGCTAGAGTCGATCCGCCCGACGACGCGCGCGAAGGAGCCGACGGATGGCAGAGTTCGACTACACCGACATGCTGCCGACCGGCCCCGACGAGACGCCCTACCGGCTGCTCACGACGGACGGCGTGCGCACCGTCGAGGCCGCCGGGCGCACCTTCCTCGAGGTCGCGCCCGAGGCGCTCCGGCTGCTCACCGAGACCGCGATGCACGACATCGCGCACTACCTGCGGCCGGCGCACCTCGCCCAGCTGCGGCGGATCCTCGACGACCCGGAGGCCTCGCCCGAACGACCGGTTCGTCGCGCTCGACCTGCTGAAGAACGCCAACGTCTCCGCCGGCGGCGTCCTGCCGATGTGCCAGGACACCGGCACCGCGATCGTCATGGGCAAGCGCGGCACCGCAGGTGCTCCGTGCCGACCGGACGGCGCGCGGTCAGCGACGAGGAGGCGATCAGCCGCGGCGTCTACGACGCGTACACCCGGCTCAACCTGCGCTACTCGCAGATGGCCCCGCTGACGATGTGGGACGAGCGGAACACCGGCACGAACCTGCCCGCGCAGATCGAGCTCTACGCCGACACCGCGCCCGGCCACGAGACGACGTACAAGTTCCTCTTCATGGCCAAGGGCGGCGGCTCGCGCGAACAAGTCCTTCCTCTACCAGGAGACCAAGGCGGTCCTGAACCCCGACTCGATGATGCGCTTCCTCGACGAGAAGCTGCGCTCGCTCGGCACCGCGGCCTGCCCGCCGTACCACCTCGCGATCGTCGTCGGCGGCACGAGCGCCGAGTTCGCGCTGAAGACCGCGAAGTACGCGAGCGCCAAGTACCTCGACACGCTGCCGACGTCCGGGTCGCCGTCCGGGCACGCCTTCCGCGACCTCGACCTCGAGCTGCAGGTGCTCGAGCTGACCCGGCGGTTCGGGATCGGCGCGCAGTTCGGCGGCAAGTACTTCTGCCACGACGTCCGCGTCGTCCGGCTGCCGCGGCACGGCGCCTCGCTGCCCGGTCGCGATCGCCGTGTCGTGCTCGGCCGACCGGCAGGCGCTCGGCAAGATCACCGCCGAGGGCGTGTTCCTCGAGCAGCTCGAGACCGACCCCGCGCACTACCTGCCCGACGCCGACCGACGCGCACCTCGACGACGACCGTCCGGCGGTGCGGTGCGCATCGACCTCAACCGGCCGATGAGCGAGATCCGCGCCGAGCTGACGAAGTACCCGGTGAAGACCCGGCTCTCGCTGACCGGCCCGCTCGTCGTCGCCCGCGACATCGCGCACGCGAAGATCAAGGAGCGGCTCGACGCCGGCGAGCCGATGCCCGCGTACCTGCGCGACCACGCCGTCTACTACGCCGGGCCCGGCGAAGACGCCCGAGGGCTACGCGTCCGGCTCGTTCGGGCCGACGACCGCCGGCCGGATGGACTCCTACGTCGAGCAGTTCCAGGCCGCGGGCGGCTCGTTCGTCATGCTCGCCAAGGGCAACCGCAGCAAGGCCGTCACCGACGCGTGCGCCGCGCACGGCGGCTTCTACCTCGGCTCGATCGGCGGCCCGGCCGCCCGGCTCGCGCAGGACTGCATCAAGCACGTCGAGGTGCTCGAGTACCCCGAGCTCGGCATGGAGGCGGTCTGGCGGATCGAGGTCGAGGACTTCCCGGCGTTCATCGTCGTCGACGACAAGGGCAACGACTTCTTCGCCGACGTCAGCACGCCGATGGCGATGACGATCCAGCGCCGGCCGGGCCTGTAGCCGGAGCGCCGAGGTGTCGATGACCACCTCGTGCTGCCCCGGATCAACACCCTCGTGCGCGTCGCGGTCGGGTCGAGCGAGAACCCCGCCGACGGGCTGCGCGCCGCGGCCGTCCCGTCCCGCGTCGAGGATGTCGAGGACATCACCGACGCGGTCGACGCAGCGTCCGGCGCGAACGGTGTCGGCGCCGCGCACGTCGTCGCGCCCCTCGTCGGCGCCGGTGTCGTGCCGCGGCTGCGGCGCCGGGTGCTCGTCGCGACCCCGCGGTTCCGCGGCGACGTCGAGGAGCCCGCACCGGGGACGGCGTGCACGCTGACGTGGACCACGGCGCAGGGCGTCGTCGAGCTGCCGGTCGCGTTCGACCTCGCGACCGCTCGGACGTCGGACCCTGCGGTGCTTCGGCACTGGTGGCTGGTGGTGACGGGCGAGGCGGTCCGGGTGCAGCGCCGGGACTGGTTCCGCTGCCCCGTCGCGCTGCCGGTGACCCTCGCCGGGCTGACCGGCCGGACGACTGACCTCGGCGAGGGCGGCCTGCGCTGCCTCCTCGCCGGTCCCCCGCCGGGCGCCGGGACGCCCGTCGACGTGTGGCTCGGCCTCGACGACGCCGGCAGCGTCGATGTACCCGGGTCCGTCGTCCGGGCGAACCAGGCGGCGCGGGCGCCCGACCACGCCGACACCATCGTCCGGTTCGACGACCCGGACGCGACCGGGGACGCGATCCGCCGGGTCCTGTTCGCCGAGCAGCTGCGGTTGCGCCGGCTCGGCCTGGGCTGAGGCGCGTCACCGGACGCCGGGCAGCGGCAGGGCCTCGACCACGTCGCCGGCGGCCGCGCCGCCCGGCGGGACGACGCCGACGACGTCGGCGCCCGCGACCCCGCGGAGCATGCCAGGCCCGGCGAAGAGCGCCGGCCGGCCGTCCCGCAGCGGCACGAGCCGGGTCGCTTCCGCGCCCGCGTCGACGGCCTCCTCGAGCCGGACCGTCCGGCGGACGGGCGGCGGCCGGCCGTGGAGCGCCCGGACGACGGGGTCGAGCAACGTGAGCAGCCCCGACACCGCGGCGAGCGGGTTGCCCGGCAGCCCGACGAGCGGGCGGCCGTCAGCGAGCACCGCGAGCAGCATCGGGTGGCCCGGCCGGACGGCGACCCCGTCGACGACGCACCGGGCGCCGGCCCGGTCGAGGACCGCGTGCAGGTGGTCGACGGGTCCGCGCGCCGTGGAGCCCGTCGTGACGACGACGTCCCCGGTGCACGTCCCGAGCGCGAGCGCGAGCGCGTCGGCCCGGTCCGGGACGTGCCGGCGGGACGTCACCGAGAGCCCGACCGCCGGCAGCCACGCCGTGAGCAGCGGGCCGAGGGCGTCCCGGAGGCGGCCGTCCCGCGAAGGCCCCGAGCCGAGCAGCTCGTCACCCAGGACGAGGACGTCCGCGCCGGCCCGCCGGACCTCGACGTGGTCGTGGCCGGCCGCCGCGAGCAAGCCCACCGCGGCCGGTGTGAGCAGCGATCCGGCCGGCAGCACGACCTCGCCCGCCCGGCACTCGCCGCCCAGCCGCCTGACGTCCCGCGCCAGCCCCGCGGGGTCCGCGGCCCCGGGCACGGGCTCGACCCGGGCCGCGCCGTCCGGGCCGGTGACGAGCCGGCCGTGCTCGCGGCGCAGCACGCCGTCGGCGTCCGGCGGCACGACGGCCCCGGTCGCGATCGTCACCGCGGCCCCCGGCGGCAGCGGCCCGGGGACGGCCCCCGCGAGCACCTCCCCGATGACGTGCCACGGCGGCGGCCCGGCGACGGCCCAGCCGTCCATGGCGCTCGTGTCGGCCGCCGGCAGGTCGGTGAGAGCGACGGCGTCGGCGGCGAGGACGGCGCCCGCGACGTGGTCGAGCCCCGCCCGGCCGGGCTCGACGGGCGCGCACGCGGCAGCGGCCGAGCGGCGCGCATCGGCCCAGGCAGTCACTGGGCCAGCCAGCGCAGCTGCGGCCGCTGGATGAACGCCTCGGCCTCGGCGGCGGCGATCGCGACCCGGGGCAGCTCGGCGGCCCGCCGGAAGCACACGAACCGCGGCACCCAGTCCGGGTGGTACTTCGCGTTGGCGCGGTACAGCGACTCGATCTGCCACCAGCGCGAGGCGAGGAGCAGGAGCCGGTGCCACAGCCGGAGCACCGGCCCGGCACCGACCCGCGAGCCCCGCTCGAAGACCGAACGGAACACCGCGAAGTTCAGCGAGATCCGGGCGATCCCCAGTCGCGCGGGCGGCCTCGACAACCCCGGTGACGACGAACTCCACGGTGCCGTTCTCGCGAGTCCCGGGCCCGGCGCATGAGATCGAGCGACAGGCCGTCGTAGCCCCACGGCACGAACGCGAGGACGGCGACGAGCCGGCCGGTGCCGTCCCGGGCCCGGGCGACGACGAGGTCCGGGTCGCGCGGGTCGCCGAGCCGGCCGAGCGCCATGGAGAAGCCGCGCTCCACGTCCTCCCGCGCAGCGCGTCCGCGGTCGCGACCGCCTCGGCCACGTCGTCGGCGGACAGCTCGCGCTGCCGCGTCGACGTCGAGGGTGTACCCCGCCCGCCGGACCCGGTTGACGGCCTGCCGGACGACCCGCATCGAGCGGCCCTCGAGGGCGAACTCGTCGAGCTCGAGGACCGCTTCGTCACCGAGCTCGAGGCTGTCGAGCCCGGCCCGGCGGTAGGCGATGGCGGCCTGCTCGGAGGCGCCGACGACGCCCGGCGTCCAGGCGTACTCCTGGGTCTCGTCGAGCCAGGCCTCGATCGCCTGCGGCCACGCCTCCGGGTCGCCGAGCGGGTCCCCGGCGGCGAGCGACACCGAACCGACGACCCGGTACGCGACTGCCGCCTTGCCGCTCGGGGAGAAGATTGCCGTCTTGTCCCCGCGCAGCGCGAAGTAGCCGAGGGAGTCCCGGTCCCCGAACCTCGCGAGGAGCTCGCGCAGCCGCACCTCGTCCGATGCGCTGAGCGACGACGGCTTGCGCGCGGGGCGCAGGAGCGCGACGAAGGTGAGCAGCACCGTGAGCGCGCCGAGCGTGTTGAGCCCGTACTCGGTGACCGACGACGCGTACTCGTGGCGGAACTCCAGGTCCGGGGTGAACCCGAGGAGCCCGAAGAAGGTCTCGACGAATCGGTCCGACGCCGGTGACGTCGGTGCCGTCCGGGCGGTGAGGAACCACCCCGCGACGAAGGAGACCGTCGCGAGGACGAGGAACACCCGCAACGCCGAGCGGCGGCCGGCCGGCTCCGACCGGGCGGTGAAGTCGCGACGGGTCCACAGGAGCAGGCCGAGGACGGCGAGGTTCAGCGCGACGATCGTCCAGTGCGCCACCTGGAGGTGGGCCACCGCGCCGACGACCACGACGACGACCATGAGCACCCACGCGCGCCGCTTGCGACGCTGCAGCGCGCCTGCGAGGAGGAGCATCGCCCCGGCGGAGCACATCGCGGCGGCGAACGCGCCGCCGTCGAAGAGCGCGTCCGTCGCCGGGGACAGCACCCGGGACGGCCGCGGCCGCTCGGCGGGGTCCAGGACGTCGAGGACGGCGAGCACCGCAGCGACCCGGACCGTCCAGGCGACGAGGCCGGGGACCCGCGGCCGCCACGCAGCGCGCTGCCGCCGGACCTCGCCCGGATCGACCCCGCCGAGGGCCGTCTGCGTCGCCACGCGGGGAGTGTATGGCGGGCGGCGCCGCCCAGCCGGGGACGTGCGCTGGGCTCACCCCGCCGGGCCGAACGCGCCCTGGTCACCCCGGCTCGCGCCGGAAGATCGCGACGAGGTCGTCGACGAACCGGCCGGACTCGGCCGGGTGCCGGAAGGGCCGCTGTTCGGCGATCCGGTAGCTGTTGCGGCGTCCGACGCGGGTCCGCTCCACGTACCCTGCCTCGACGAGGTCGCCGATGATGAGCTGCGCGGCACGCTCGGTGATCCCGACCCGTTCGGCGATGTCCCGGATCCGGGCGTCGGGGTCCTCCACAACGGCGAGGAGCACGTGGCCGTGGTTGCTCAGGAACGTCCACGTGTGCGCCCGGTCCTCCGTCACGATCGATCACTGTAGTCCGAGGTCGGCGGACGCGACGGTCGGCGTGCATCGCAGGCCCCGCGCGCCACCCGGCAGCCGGAGCCGCGGGACGGCCCGCGAGAGGGCCCGTGACGAGAGGGCCCGTGAGCAACGCCTCGTTGCACGCCGTCGGGCGACACGCCCGTGACTGGCAGGATGACGGGTCGTGGAGGCCCACCGGACGCCCCGGACCGCGTTCGCCGCGCTCGTGAGCGGCAACCGGCGCTTCGTCGACGGCACGCCCGAGCACCCGAACCAGGACCTCGGCCGCCGGCAGCAGACCGCGGCGCAGGGCCAGGAGCCGTTCGCCGCCGTCTTCGGCTGCATGGACTCCCGGGTCGCCGCCGAGATCGTCTTCGACCGCGGCCTCGGCGACCTCGCCGTCGTCCGGACCGCGGGGCACGTCGTCGACGCCGGCGTCCTCGGTTCGCTCGAGTTCGGCGTCACGGTCATGCGGATCCCGCTCGTCGTCGTTCTCGGTCACGACTCGTGCGGTGCGATCCGGGCGGCGATCGAGACCCACCGGTCCGGGGTCTTCCCGACCGGCTACGTCCGCGACATCGTCGAGCGGGTCACCCCGAGCCTCGTGACGGGCCGCCGGGACGGCGGGGCCCTCGAGGACACCGACCCCGACCTGCTCACCGAGGAGCACACCCGGCACACCGTCCACCTCATCGCCGAGCGTTCGGCCGCCATCGCGGACCGGGTCGCACGCGGCGAGGTCGCCGTCGTCGGGCTCGTCTACCGGCTCGACGAGGGCCGGGTCCGGCTCGTCGAGACGATCGGCGAGATCGGCCTCGAGCCGCCACCGGTCGCGGCCCGGGAGGGGACGCCGACTGAGGCCGCCGACCAGCCGTGACCGAGCAGCAGCACGACAGAGCAGCAGCATGACCGTGCAGCCTCCGACGACGCTCGCCCGCGCCCGGGACGCCCACGGCGAGCTCGCGCTGCGGGTCCGGGCCGGCGGCGTCCTCGAGCTCGTCGTCGACGGCGTCTTCGCGATGGACACCGTCGACGCCCGGACCGAGGAGCTCCTCGCGACCCTGGCGCTGGACCGGCTCGCGGGCGACCGCCTCGCCGTCCTCGTCGGCGGCCTCGGCCTCGGCTTCACGACCGCGCGGGTGCTCGCCGACCGGCGGGTGCACCGGGTCGTCGTCGCCGAGCTGCATGCCGACCTCGTCGGGTGGGTCCGCGGCGGCCTCGTCCCGCCGGCGACCGGCATCCTCGACGACCCCCGGGTCGAGGTCGCGGTCGGTGACGTCCGGGACGTCGTCGCCGGTGCACCGGCCGGGGCGTTCGACGCCGTCCTCCTGGACGTCGACAACGGCCCTGGTTTTCTCGTCCAGGCCGCGAACGAGGCCGTCTACGCCGCGCCGTTCCTCGCCGTCGCGGCCGGCCGGCTGCGCACCGGCGGCGTCCTGGCCGTCTGGTCGGCCGACCCCTCGCCCGCGCTGCGGTCGACCCTCGCGGCCGTCGTCGGCCGGTGCGAGGAGACCGTCCACGTCGTCCGGCGGGAGGGCCGGACCCTCACGTATGCGATCTACCTCGCCCGGTGCGGCTCGTCGGAGCCCGAATCGTCGGGCGCGTCGTCCGCCGTGTAGTCCGCCCAGCGCGGCCGCTCGATCGCCGCCCGCTCGCCGAGGGCGAACCAGTTGGTCCGGTCGGCGCGGGTCGCGCTGCCCATCGCGAGGACGTCCGGCAGGCCGTCGTCGGCGAGGTACTCGCTCTCGACGCTCACGTGGACCACCTCGGCGAAGACGACGTGCCCCGAGAGCGGGCGCTCCCCGAAGCTGCGCACCTCGACGAGCCGGCACTCCATCGCGGCGGGCGACTCGGCGACCCGCGGCGGCTTCACGGCGACCGACGCCAGCGGCGTGACCCCGGCGACCGCGAACTCGTCGGTGTCCGGCGGGGCGTCGATCGAGGTGAGGTTCACCGCCTCCCGCAGCCGCCACGGGACGACGTTGACGCACAGCTCACCGGTCGCCTCGATGTTGCGCAGCGAGTCCTTGCGGCCGACCGACGTGAACGACACGACGGCCGGGTCGACGGAGGCGACGGTGAAGTACGAGTGCGGCGCGAGGTTGCGCCGGCCCGCGGCGTCCACGGTGCTCACCCAGGCGATCGCCCGCGGGGCGCACAGGCAGTTGAGGATCGGGTACGTCCGGCGGCCGAGCTCGGCGACGGGCAGCTCCGTGCGCGGCGACGGGGTCACCGGTGCTCCTCTCGACGGTCGGGCCCGCCGGGCGCGGTCGACGCGGCCGCGTCGAGCGGGACGTCGGCGGGCACGGGCCCATCCTGGCGCATCCTGGCGCATGCCGGACCGCGGAGGTGCCCCGACCCAGCCGGCGCCCCATCGGCCCGACCGAGCCGTTCCTCGATGTGCAGCTGCGCGTCGCCCGTCACGGCGCCCGACCGCGCCCTCCTCGCATCGGCACTTCGGACGATCGGCGACGAGGTCGGGGCGCGCCCCCCTCGACAACGCCAGACTTCTCTACTGTCGGTGATCAATTGTTTGCGGAGAGTAAGAGAGATTGATGCGCTCGGCGGGGTATCCGACCGGGCGCCGTGACCCACTTGTCTGCAGGGGATGCCCCGAGGCAGGCGGCGTCCCGTTCGTCGAGGCAGGAGCCCGTCATGTTCCTTCGCGCGCCATCGAGCTGGTCCCCGGTCGTCGTCGCGGCGGCCGCCATGGTCCTCCTCGGCGCGCTCGACCTGGCCGGCGCCTACGCGGCGAAGGAAGCCGTGGCCCGCCGCTCGGTCGGCTTCGGGGCCGCGGGCGTCCTCCTGTTCGTCACCCTCTTCTGGGTCTACTGCTCGAGCCTGCAGTACGCCGAGCTGGCGCCGGTCACGCTCGGATGGGTCGTCATCCTTCAGGTCGGCGTCGTGCTCCTCGACCGGTTCAAGTACGGGCAGACGGTCCCGCGCGGGCACTGGCTCGCGGTGGTCCTCATCCTCGCCGCGCAGGCGTACCTGATCCTCGTCCCGACGACGCCGGCGACTGCGGACCCGCCGGCGGCAGCCGCCGCGGCCGACGGCGCCGGCGACCACCCCGCGCGCCGCCTCGCCGCCGTCGACGTCCGCGACCGGTCCGTCGTGACCCCCCTGCCCCGGCAGAGCACCCCGCCGCGTCACGAGGCCGTCGGGCGGCACCGGACATCGGTGCGGCACCGGACCTGACCCCGACGCCGCCGGACGCGGCGACCGCCTCCGGTCACGCCCCGGTCGGCTGACCTCCCGGCCGTGCCGGCCCGGACGTCCGGCGCCCCGCCGGTCGCCGCCCCCGCCGGGCTCCGCGCCCCGTCACCCGTCGGTGCCGTCGTCGGCCAGCAGCGAGGTGACGGCCGGACGGACGGCGACCGGGCGCGGCAGCCCGACCAGCCGCGGCGTGCGGGCCGCGTAGACGGCGTACTCGTCACCGAACCGTTCACGCAGCCGGGCCTCCTCGGCGCCGGCCTTGACGTGGAAGACCGCGGCGAGGACGGCGAACGCAAGGAGCGGCTCCGGCCGCCGGCGCAGAACTGCGACGGCGCCTCCGGCGACGAGCAGCCCGGCGTAGATCGGGTTGCGGCTGATCTCGTAGGGGCCGGCGGTCTGCAGCCGGGCCCCGGCCCGGGGCTCGACGAACGGGGTGATGTCCCGGCCGAGGAACCGGATCCCCTCCTCGGCGAGGGCCGTCCCGGCCGCGCCCGCGACGAGGCACGCGGCGGTCACCGGCCGGGGCAGCCGCCACCCGGCGCGCCCGGGCCAGAACAGTGCCGCGCCGGCGAGGGTCTGCGCTGCCACGAGAAGGTCCGCGCGGGTGAGGCGCGGGGGCCGGGCGGCGCGCTGCCGGTGGACCGAGGTGACGTCGTCGTCCGCCATCTCGCCAGCCTGGCACGTCCCGCCGCGCACGTCCCGCCGCGCACGTCCCGCCGCGCACGTCCCGCCGTGCACGCCCCGCCGCGCACATCGCACGGTCGTCTGGCACGACGCGTGCCCGCGGCGAAGGATGGCGCCATGAGCGAGACGGACACGACATGAGCGAGACGGACACGACGGCCTCCACCGCCAGCCCCGGGGACGACCTCCCGGCCGGGATGCGGCGGGAGCGGGACACGATGGGCGAGGTTCTCGTCCCGGTGGACGCGCTGTGGGGCCCGCAGACCCAGCGCGCGGTGGAGAACTTCCCCGTGAGCGGCGTCCGCGTCGACCCCGCCGTCATCCGGTCGCTGGCCCGGGTCAAGGCGGCGGCGGCCCGGGTCAACGCCCGGCTCGGGGTCCTCGACGCGGACGTCGCGGATGCCGTAGCGGCCGCCGCGGACGAGCTCGCGGACGGCGCGCACGCCGACGCGTTCCCGGTCGACGTCTTCCAGACCGGGTCCGGGACGTCGACGAACATGAACGTCAACGAGGTCGTCGCCACCCTCGCCGGCCGCCGGCTCGGTCGCCGCGTCCACCCCAACGACGAGGTCAACGCGAGTCAGTCGAGCAACGACACCTTCCCCACCGCCGTCCACCTCGCGGCGACCGACGCCGTCGTCCATCGCCTCGTGCCGGCGCTGGAACACCTCGCGGACACCCTGGAGCGCAAGGCGTCCGACACCGTGGATGTCGTCAAGCCCGGCCGCACCCACCTCATGGACGCCACCCCGGTGACCCTCGGCCAGGAGCTCGGCGGGTACGCGGCGCAGGTCCGGCGCGGCGTCGTCCGGCTGCACGCGGCGCTGCCCCGGGTCGCCGAGGTGCCGCTCGGCGGCACGGCGGTCGGCACCGGCATCAACACCCCGCCGGGGTTCGCGGCCGAGGTCGTCGCGGAGCTCGCGGCCGCGACCGGGCTGCCCGTTGTCGAGGCTGCGGACCACTTCGAGGCACAGGGCGCACGGGACGCGCTCGTCGAGCTCTCCGGCGCGCTGCGGACGATCGCGGTGAGCCTCACGAAGATCTGCAACGACGTGCGCTGGATGGGGTCCGGGCCTCTCACCGGGCTCGCCGAGGTCCGGCTGCCCGACCTCCAGCCCGGCTCGTCGATCATGCCCGGCAAGGTGAACCCCGTCGTCCCGGAGGCGGTGCTCCAGGTCTGCGCGCAGGTCGTGGGGAACGACGCGTGCACCGCATGGGCCGGCGCGAGCGGAACCTTCGAGCTCAACGTCATGGTGCCCGTGATGTCGCGGGCCGTCCTGGAGTCGATCCGGTTGCTCGCCAACGGGTCCCGGCTCCTCGCCGACCGGTGCGTCGCGGGCCTCCAGCCGGACGTCGGGCGGGCCCGGGCGCTCGCGGAGTCCTCGCCGTCCGTCGTCACCCCGCTCAACCGGGTCATCGGCTACGAGAACGCGGCAGCGGTCGCCAAGCACGCGGTCGCCCGGCGGACGACGATCCGGCAGGCGGTGCACGACCTCGGCTTCGTCGCGCGCGGCGAGGTCGACGAGGAGACCCTGGACCGGCTGCTCGACGTCAGCGCGATGACCCGGCCGCCGCGACCGTCGTCGTAGCCCCGACCGAGAGCACCTCGACCCGTGGCGCGGTCGTCGGGTCGACCGCGCCGCGGTCGACGAGGTCGCGCACCGCGGCCTCGAGCCGGGGGCCCGGGGTGCGCAGCTGGTGCCGCATGACCGGTGAGTAGAAGGCCGGGTGCAGGGTCCCCCAGTGCACCGGGACCGCGAGCTCGACGCCGGCCCGCACCGCGGCCTCGGCCGCCCGCACGGGGTCGAGGTGGCCGGGCCCGAGGTTCGGACCCCAGCCCCACACCGGGACGGCCACGGCGTCGACGACGCCGCGCCGGCCGAGGTCGCCGAGGTGGGCCATGCCGTCGAACAGACCGGTGTCGCCGGCCAGCCAGGTCGACGACGTCCCGGACTCGACGAGGTGCCCGACGCACATCGCCGCAGGACCCCACGGCTCGCGGCGGCCCAGGTGCTCGGCGGGGACCGCCGTCACGTGGACGCCGTCCGCGACCTCGAGCGACCGACCCGGAGGCAGCTCGACGGCCGGCAACCCCTTGCCCGCCAACCAGCCCGCCGCGCCCGGCGGCACGACGAGCAGCCTCGGTCGGAGCCGCCGCAGCGTCGGCAGGTCGCAGTGGTCGTGGTGCAGGTGGGAGATGAGGACGGCGTCCACCGGCTCCGTGACGAGGCCGTCGACCGGCGGCAGGGGCACCGCGCGCCGGAGCGCGCCGGCCCGGTGGCGCAGCACGGGGTCGGCGAGCACCCGGGCGCCGCCGGCCTCGACGAGGACGCTGGAGTGCCCGAGCCACGTGAGCCGGTCGCCACCGCCCGGCCGGGCACTGGACGGCGTCATGTGCCCACCGCCCCGGCGTCGTCCCGATGCATGGCCGCAGCAGCGGCGGCGCGGACCTCGTCGGGGCGGGCCTCGTCGGGGCGGGCCTCCGTCAGCCGCCGGGTCCCGGCCCGCTCGAGCCAGCGGACGAGCTGGCGGTGCACGGCGTCCGCCCCGTAGAGCAGGGCCTCCCCCGGCACGCTGCGGTCGAGGAGGTCGTCGTCGAGCGGCCAGTCGGCGGGGTGCACCAGGCACGCGAGGTTCTGCCAGCCGCCGAGACCGCCGTGGCACCCGACGAGCTCCTCGAAGGCGTGCACCTCGAGCGCCCGCGACGAGACCGTCGAGTGGACGTAGAGGTCCGGGCAGTTCGGCGCCGTCGCGACGCGGAGCAGGTCCGGCGCCGCCCGCGGTCCGAACGGCACCAGCGGGTCCTCGCCCTCGACGGTCCCGTCGGCGAGGACGTGGACGCCGTGGACGCCGACGGCGAGCGGACCCCGGGCGCTCTCGACGACGACGAAGCCGACGCCGGGCTCTGCGAGGAGCCCGGGAACGAGCGCGGGATGAGCGTCCCGCAGCGTCTCGACGCCGACCCGCCCGGGCAGGCGCGGGAACCACACGAGTCCGAGGTTGCCGGACCCGACGACGACGAGCGCGGGCCGTTCGGCCGCGCCCCCGCCGGCACCCGGCACGTCGTCCTTCGGGCCGAGCACGATGCTGCCGTCCGGGGTGCCCGGCCGCCGGTCCGCCCAGCGCGCCGTCCGCGCCGTCGAGCCGAGCACCTCGGACAGGAGCGTGTTGACCGGACCCCACTGCTCGGCGTCCCGGGTCGACACGAGCCGGTCGGCCGCGTCGGCGCCGACGAGTCGGGTCACGGCATCCTCGAGACTGTGCCCGGCGAGCTGCCGGAAGGTCGGGCCCTGGCTTTGGCCGTGGTCGGACAGCACGACGAACCGGTACTCGCGGGTCGCAGCACGCGACACGCGCTCGATCGTCGACAGCACCCGGTCGACGCCCGCGAGCGCGTCGAAGGCCTCCGGGCGGGCGACCCCGGCGTGGTGCGCGATCTCGT
Source organism: uncultured Actinomycetota bacterium (assembly GCA_963750565.1). Lineage (GTDB taxonomy): Bacteria > Actinomycetota > Actinomycetes > Actinomycetales > Kineosporiaceae > R-H-3. Next base: position 237,206 of record CAVVRA010000012.1, read on the forward strand.
CGTAGTCGACGAAGTCAACGAAGATCACCGGTGCGCCGCGCATCATGTGCTCGGCGACGAGCGCGACGTTGAGGTCGCGGAGCATGACGTTCGTCATCGCCCGCAGCGCCACGTAGCTGCCGCGCCGCCGGATCCGCGGCTCGATCCCCCGGATCCGCTGCTGCCGGCCCTGCCACAGCTCCTTGACCATCTCGCCGGCGGTGAGCAGGAGCACCCGGACGAAGACGAAGGGACTGGCGAAGAAGCGGACGAAGTCACCGCCCGGGCCGAGCCCGCCACGCGCCCCGGACCGGCTCATGACCATGAGGGTCGTCGCGGCGTCCCCGGAGAACATGTTGGAGATGCTCACCCCGCCGTCGGCGAGCAGCCCCCGGCCGTCGGACACGCGTGCCTCGACCGTCGCGGCGTCCGCGGGCCGGTTCGTCACGACGAGCCGGCCGGTGTCCTTCTCGTACCAGCGGAAGGCGGGGATGCCCTCGTTCGTGCCGTGGAGCAGCGCCGCCTGGCTCGCGGGCGTCGTCGACGGCACCCGGGCCCAGTACGTCGCGGTGTCGTGGCTGCCCGAGCGCACCCAGCGCGCGAGCGTCGGCAGCGTCCCGGAGACGATGCCGTGCTCGAGGAGCGGGGCCGGCAGCCCGTCGACCTGGACGACGACGACGCCCGGTGGTGCGTTGGGGCCTGCCGCGGCGTAGGTGCCGCGCCGGCGCCGTCGGGACTCCGCCCGCCGCAACAGGTCCGCCACGAGGTACGAGCTGTCGTTGACCCCGAGGAGCCAGCGTGCCGTCGAGGTGATGAGGGCGACGAGGACGAGGGTCCAGACCACCCCGTACACGGAGCGGACCACCGCGCCGGGGACGAGCCAGATCGCGAGCCAGACGAGGGCCAGCTGGGCGCCGACGCCGAGCAGGAGCGCGGCGACGGCGCCGAGCCGGCCGGCGAGCACACGCAGAACCGGCCGCAACCACGCGTCGCCGACGGCGACGATGGCGGCGACGACGAGCGGCGTGTACCCGGGCAGCCTGACGTCGGCGACCAGGACGCCGGCGAGCCGGAGCGCCATCGCGGTCAGGAACAGCCCGATGAGGGCATCCCGGACGTCGCGCGAGGTCGCCGCGAGACCGGCCCGCCACGACGGCGTGCCGTCCGTCGGGGCGGGCCGGTCGTCGGGCGTCCTCGTCGGACCCGGTCCCGGGCGCTCCATCCCGGCCAGCCTAGGGTGACGGCCACCTGCCGGGGGAGGGCCGACGTCCGGGGCGGGTGGGCGGACGCGTCGAGGCGGCCCGGGACCCGCGGATCAGTACCAGTTGTGCGACCGGCTGTGCGACCACGCGGCGCAGGGGCTGCCGTACATGCCCTCGATGTACCCCAGGCCCCAGCGGATCTGGGTCACCGGGTTCGTCCGCCAGTCCGACCCGGCGCTCGCCATCGTGCGGCCCGGCAGCGCCTGCGGGATGCCGTAGGCGCTCGACGACGGGTTGTCGGCGCGGACGTTCCAGCCGCTCTCCTTCTCCCACAGCGCGTCGAGGCAGGAGAACTGGCCCGAGCCCCAGCCCCGGGCGGCGACCATCGCACGCGCAGCGCTCTTCGGGTCCCGGGCTGCGGCACGGGCGGCGCGACGGCGCTCCGCAGCCCGTTCGGCGGCCCGGCGCTCCGCCTCCTGTGCCCGGGCGGACGCCGCGAGCGCGGCGCGCCGGACCTCGTCGCCGGCCGCGAGGCCGGCGGTCGCGCGGACGGCGTCCGCCGGCTGAGCTGCCGAGACGGCCTGGCGGGCCAGGACGTACGACGCGGGCAGCGGGTCGACCGCGACGGTGGCGTCCCGGGCGGAGACGACGGCGACCGTGGCGACGGTCGCGAGTGTCACCGTCGTCGCGGTGACCCGGACGACGGTCCGTAGCGGGCCGCGGCGCTCGCCATCGGTCGGGGCCGCGATGGCGCGGTGGGCCGGGGCACGCAGCGCCGCGGGGACGACGTCCCCCCGGCGGGGACGTCTCTTCCGGACGGACTGCGGGACGGGCACGGTGGAGGTTCCCTTCTGTGTCCCGCGCGACGGGGTCCCCGGCGCGGGTGGCGGACCCCCCGGCCGTCCCGGTGCGGGCGCACCCGGTCCCGCGGCTGCTCGCCGCCGACGGGCCGGCGCTCGGCTCCCGGGACTCACGGTCCGGGCGCGGCCGTCGTCGGCCGCGCCGCACGTCGTCCGGTCGCGCGGGCCGGCGACCGGTCGGGTCGTGACGGCGCGCGGTCGTGAGGCCCGGACGGCGTCCTCGCCGGGCGGGCGGCTCCCTCGCCGCCTGCCGGGCCCCCGCGTGCGGGGTGATCGTGCGGGGTGATCGTGCGGGGTGATCGTGCGGGTGATGTCGTGCTCCACCGTGACCCGCGCGCTCGGCAGGACCCAAATCGCCGGCACGGGCTCCGTGACCTTCTCGTGACATTCCCCGGCGTTCCGTCACTCTGCGTCGACGAACGTGAGGAAGGGCACAGGCGACAGGGCACCGAACGTGACGCCGGCACGCCGCGGGCGCCGGACGCCGGTGAGCGTCAGCCGGTCAGCGTGTCCGCCTTCGGGGGATCAGGGCTCGAAGCCCTCGAGCATCTCCGTGACGAGCGCGGCCACCGGTGAGCGCTCGGACCGGGTCAGGGTCACGTGCGCGAAGAGTGGGTGGCCCTTGAGCGCCTCGATGACCGCCGCGACCCCGTCGTGCCGGCCGACCCGGAGGTTGTCCCGCTGGGCGACGTCGTGGGTGAGGACGACGCGGCTGTTCTGACCGACCCGGGAGAGCACCGTGAGCAGGACGATGCGCTCGAGGGACTGCGCCTCGTCGACGATGACGAACGCGTCGTGCAGCGACCGCCCCCGGATGTGGGTCAGCGGCAGCACCTCGAGCATGCCGCGGTCGATGACCTCCTCGACGACCTCCTGCGACACGAGCGCACCGAGGGTGTCGAAGACCGCCTGCCCCCAGGGGCTCATCTTCTCGGCCTCGGTGCCCGGCAGGTAGCCGAGGTCCTGGCCGCCGACCGCGTAGAGCGGCCGGAAGACGACGACCTTGCGGTGCTGGCGCCGCTCGAGGACGGCCTCGAGCCCGGCGCACAGCGCGAGCGCCGACTTGCCCGTCCCGGCCCGGCCGCCGAGGGAGACGATGCCGATGTCGGCGTCGAGGAGGAGGTCGATCGCGATCCGCTGCTCCGCGCTGCGGCCGTGGACGCCGAAGACGTCCCGGTCGCCGCGGACGAGGCGGACGGTCTTATCCGGCATGACCCGGCCGAGCGCCGAGCCGCGCGGGGAGAGCAGGACGAGCCCGGCGTGGCAGGGCAGGTCGGCGGCCGCAGGCACCGCGACGATCTGTTCGGCGTAGAGGGTCGCCATCGCCTCGGCGGTGACGTCGAGCTCGGAGATCCCGGTCCAGCCGGAGTCGACAGTCTTCTCCGCCTCGTACTCCTCGGCGTCGAGGCCCAACGCGGACGCCTTGACCCGCATCGGCAGGTCCTTGCTCACGACCGTCACGATCTTGCCGTCGGCGGCGAGGCTGCGGGCGATCGCGAGGATCCGGGTGTCGTTGTCGACCAGCCGGAAGCCCGCCGGGAGCACGGTCGGGTCGGCGTGGTTGAGCTCGATCCGCAGCGTGCCCCCGCTGTCGCCGACGGGCAGCGGCTCGTCGAGGCGGCCGTGCTGCAGCCGCAGGTCGTCGAGCAGCCGCAGCGCTTGCCGGGCGAAGTAGCCGAGCTCGGGATGGTGCCGCTTCGCCTCGAGCTCGGTGATGACGACGACCGGCAGGACGACCTCGTGCTCGGCGAACCGCAGCACCGCCCGGGGGTCGGAGATGAGCACCGACGTGTCGAGGACGAAGGTCCGACGGGGTTCTCCGGCGGTGGTGCGGCGGCTCGTGACCACGGCGACTCCCAAGCGTCGGCGGAACCGGACGCCGAACGGCAGGCCGACGCCGAGGTCGGCGAGGCTGCACCGGACGACGAGACGCACGCTAACCGACGACTCAGCGCAACGGAACCACCACGCTCACCCGACCGTGTGAACCGTGAGTAACGCCACCCGGCGTGACCCACGAATGCGGGTCGAATGGCGGACCAGGGGGTGCGAAATCCCGCCGGGCTTGCGATTCTTGGCGCAATCGTGACCTGACAGAAGGCGGGTGGCCTGCTATGACCGCGAACCCGCCGGGTGCCGATGGCTCGACCCGCACGGCGTCGCCGCGCGTGCGACGGGGGACCCTGCTCGGCGCCGCCCTCGCCGTCGGCGTGCTCGCCGGCTGCGGCTCCGGCCCGGGGTACCAGTACGTGGCCAACGGCGACCGGAGCATGGTCGTCAAGGTGCCGACCGGCTGGGTGGCCGTCGACAACAAGACCCTCGGAGTCACGAGCTCGTCCGACGCGTGGCAGGCCTACTACGACGGCTCGGGCGCGCCGGACGCCGACCACTTCGAGACGAAGCTGCCGATCTCCCCGCCGGACACCCCGGCGATGCGGCTGCTCAGCGTGAAGACCGACCCCGGCACCCAGGTGCCCGACAGCGAGCTGCGTGACCTGCTCACCCCGAACAACCCGCACGAGCTCGTGAAGTTCGCCCGCCAGTCCTGGCTTGACGACGTCGAGATGTCCAACTTCGCCGTCCTGTCGGAGTCGACCGTCGACACCGGTCAGGCGCACGGGGTGCGGATCCGCAGCGCCTACGCGTTCAACGTGGGCAGCCTCCTCGGGAAGGGCCTCACGGACCAGGCCTCCTCGACGCAGCAGGTCGTCGTCGTGGACAAGATCGCGGTGGCGAGCAAGGACGGCCGCCACGTCCACGTCATCCAAGTCTGGTGCTCGCTGGAGTGCTTCCGCGACAACCAGGACCAGATCGACGAGGTCCTGTCCAGCTACACCGTGAAGCTGCAGCCGTGAGCACGGCCTCAGCCGCGGGCGGCAGCGCGACGCCGCGCCCCGCCATCAGCACCGTCCACCGGGGTGCCCCCCGGATCGGAGGAACGAGATGACCGTCGCCACGCCCGGCCCGCCGCCACCACCGGCGGAGCCCGCGGTGAGCACGCCTGGCCCCGCGTCGGCCGCCGACACCGACCCCCGGTTCCCGTGGAAGGCCAAGGGCACGCGCAAGCCGCTGCCCTTCTGGGACCGGGTGAAGTTCCTCCTGCTCTTCGCGGTCGTTTTCGGGCTGCTGGTCTGGAACGAGTACCTGCGGATCCGCCCGCTCGGCGACCTCGCGGAGGCGGCCCGGGACGAGGTCCGGGGCGAGCTCTGGCTGCCGGTCCTCTTCGGGCTGGAGCTGCTCCGGCAGGTCCACTTCGTCATCAGCGAGCACGCCCGCTGGTACAACCGGTTCTGGACGGTCACCGTCTTCGGCCGGACGAACGCCTGGTGGGAGCGGCGGTTCACCCCGTGGAACCGGTTCCGCCTCGCCCGGGTGGCGAAGTGGACGCTCGTCGTCGTCCTGGCCGCCGTCGTCCTCGGCCGCTACCTCGACGCCCCGCCGGTCGTCGCGCTCTTCCAGGCCCCGGTGCTCTTCGTCCAGGCACTGCCGACGCTGCTCTACGTCGTCTTCATCGTCTCCATCGGCATCCTGCAGTTCGTCGCGATCTTCTGGTTCATGTCCCGCGGCGGGGTCGAGACCTACTTCCCCGAGGACATCGAGACGCGGTTCTCGGACGTCTGGGGCCAGGACCACGTGCTCGAGCGGGTCAAGGAGAACATCCTCCTGCTCGAGAACCCCGAGGCGATCGAGTCGCGTGGCGGCCACGTCCCGGGCGGCATCCTCCTGTGGGGCCCGCCCGGCACCGGCAAGACGCTCATCGCCGAGGCGGTCGCGGGCGAGACCGGCAAGCCGTACGTCTTCGTCGACCCCGGCGCGTTCCAGAACATGTTCTTCGGGGTCGGGATCCTCAAGGTCAAGGCGCTCTTCCGCAAGCTGCGAAAGCTCGCGCTGCGCTACGGCGGCGTCATCGTCTTCTTCGACGAGGCCGACTCCCTCGGCAACCGCGGCGGGCAGGTCGGCGGCGCTCCCGCGTACGCGACCCCTGCGCCGTGGGCGGCGGGCTGCCACGGCTTCGCCCACCTCTCCGAGGACGGCCGGTCCATCCTCGTCGACCGCGCGCTGGCAGCCCGGCCGTCCCCGGCGCCGCCGCTGCGGGTCAACCGGGTGGTCATGCCCGGGATGGGCGGCGACATGGGGACGCTCCAGGCGCTGCTCACGGAGATGTCCGGCCTCAAGAAGCCGCGGGGCTTCGTCAACCGGGTTCTGCGCAGGGCCCTCGGGATGCGCCCGAAGCCGCCGCCGAAGTACCGGATCCTCGTCATGATGGCGAGCAACCTGCCGCAGACGCTCGACCCCGCGCTCCTGCGTGAGGGCCGGCTCGACCGCAAGTACAAGGTCGGTTACCCGAGCAAGGCGGGCCGGGTCCGGACGTACGAGGGCTACCTCAACAGGATCCAGCACACCCTCACACCGGACCAGATCGACAAGCTCGCGACGATCACCCCGTACGCGACCGGCGCGTCGATCAAGGACACCGTGAACGAGGCGCTCATCTACGCCATCGGCGACGACCGGGATGTCGTGACGTGGGAGGACGTCATCAAGGCCAAGCAGCGCAAGCAGCTCGGGCCGCCGGAGGACGTCGAGTACATCGAGCGCGAGCGGCATGCCGTCGCCGTCCACGAGGCCTGCCACGCCGTTCTCGCGTGGAAGACCCGCGACCACTACGAGATCGACCTCGCGACGATCGAGAAGGGTGGCGACTACCTCGGCATGGTCGCCAGCGTGAAGACCGAGGACCAGTTCACCCGCTGGCGCAGCGAGCACGAGAGCGACATCCTCGTGAGCCTCGCCTCGCTGGCCGGGGAGCGGCTGTTCTTCGACGGCGACAACTCCTCCGGCGTCTCCGGCGACCTGCAGAGCGCGACCTACCTCGCGGCACTCATGGAGTCCCAGTGGGGCATGGGGTCGTCGCTCTCGAGCCTGCCGGCGTTGCAGGAGCTCGAGATCGGCGTCGGCGGCCCCGTGCCGCGCGGCAAGGGCGGCGGCAAGAACGGCGGCGGGATCGGCTTCGGCGCCGACGTCACCCCCCGCCGGGAGGAGCCGCCGAACGAGCGGATGGGCCAGCGGATCGAAGGCAACCTGGCCCGGCTCTTCGAGGATGCCGAGCGGGTGCTGCGCGAGCACCGGGCACAGGTGCTCGCGCTCGCGCACGCCCTCGAGACGCACAAGACGCTCACCGGGGACGACGTCGTCGCCGTCCTCGAGCACATCCAGGGCCCCATCGTCGACGGTCGGCCGTACGCCGACCCGGCGTTCGCCGCGGAGCTCGAGGCCTACCACGCCGCCGCCGTGGCGGCGCACCGCAACCACGCGCCGGTCGCGACCCCGCTGCCACAGCCGTACGTCGCGGCCGCCCCGGCCCCCGTCGTCCCCGGGGAGGTCGTCCTGGTGCCGGCCAACGGCATCGGCTCGACACCGCCGCTGTCGTGGGGCCTGGGCCGGTCGGCTCCGACGGCACCGGGGACGAACGGCGGCAACGGCACACCCTCCGACGCCCACGGCGCGAACGGGACCGCGGGCGCGCACGGGAGCGCGGCGGGTGCGGGTCCGTCGTCCGAGCCCGGCGCCGAGAACGAGCAGAGCGGGCACCACGGCGGCAACGGCCGGCCCGAGCCGGACTGACGGCGGCCCGGCGCGTCGCCGGGGTCAGCGGCCGCGGACGCCCGGGGTCCGGGTCACCCGGCTGCGGCCCGGCGTCGTCGTGCGCGGCGCCGCGGCGCCGGCTGCGACCCGGGCCGCGGCCGCCGACGCCGTGTCGCCGGTGGCCAGGGTCACCGGCACCCGCTGCGCCGTGACGGTGAAGTGGACGGTGCCGCTGCCGACACCGCCCGCGACGCCGAACGTCGTCGCGCCGGACTGACCGTTGAACGTCGCGTGCAGGTTAGGCATGGCGACGCCGACCGGGGTGAGGCTGATCCGCAGGGTCGTCATGTCCACGCTCTTGACGAAGGACCCGTAGACGCCGCCGTAGTCGTGCGTGAGGTCGACGGTCGCCGCGCCGTTCGTGAGCGTCACGGCGTCGGTAACCGTGTGCCAGTCGAGCTCACCCGAGACGACGGGCGCGTACTCGAGCTCGTCGGCGCCCTGGTCGGACGTGCCGAGGACGCCCACGAGATTGCGCAGCGCGCACGCGTTGCCGTCGAGGTACGACGTCCCGCCCGCGAGCAGCGCTATCCCGTGGAACTCGCCGTCGCCGCCGAGCGCCATGATCGCCGGCACGCCGTCGACCGACGGCAGCGTGTCGGCGAACATGCCCATGTTGTGACGGCCCTGCGCCCGGACGGCGGCCCCCGCCCCGGCGTTGAGCACGGACGCCGTGGCGGCGGCGTCGTGACGGCCCCAGACGCCGTACCGGGCCGCGGATCTCGTCGTGCCGAGAGCACCGTGGTTGGCCAGACCCTCCGCGAGCACCGCCCCGCCGGTCCCGGTGCCCGTGGCAGCGTTGCGGCCCCTGGTCCCCCACTTGGACGACAGGGCCGCCTCGCCGTATACCCCGCAGCCGGCCGTCCCCCGGACGTAGAGCACGTTCCCGGTCGACGACGATACGAGCGTCGTCAGGGCGGACCCGGCCGAGTTCGCGCGGCCGAGTACCATCGTCCCGCCGGCGGCGGCCTCGGCCGGCCGGGCGGCCGCGACGCCGATCGCACCGACCGCCGCAGTCGCCCCCGCGACGAGCAGCGCCCGGCGCCCGTGCGGCGCGACGCCGTCCGGTCCGGAGGTCGCACGCCCCCCGCAGCAGGAACAGATGCTGGTGCTGGTGCTGGTGCTGGTGGCGGCATCGGCGGACGGTCCCCACGACCGAGCACCGACAGGGGGTCGCGGCTGCGACGCAGGTCGGTGCTCGGGGTCCGACGGGACGGCGTGCGGCACGAGGTTCCTCCAGGGCGGCGCGGGCTCCGGCCCGAGTCTGACTCAGAGGTTACCTATGATTACTATACGTGTCACTCTTGCGGAGCATCAGCGGCATGGCGCGGGTCGGCCGGCCCTACGACCCGAAGCGGCGCTCGCGCTGGGCGTAGGAGCGCAGCGCGCGGAGGAAGTCCACGTGCCGGAAGTCCGGCCACAGGGCCTCGCAGAAGTAGAACTCGCTGTGCGCGCTCTGCCAGAGGAGGAAGCCAGAGAGCCGCTGCTCCCCCGAGGTCCGGATGACGAGCTCCGGGTCGGGCTGCCCTCGGGTGTACAGGTGCTCGGCGATGTGCTCGACGTCGAGGATCTCGGCGAGCTCCTCGATCGACGTACCGCGCTGGGCGTGCTCCTGGAGGAGGGAGCGGACGGCGTCGGCGATCTCCCGACGCCCCCCGTAACCGATCGCGACGTTGACGTGCATCCCGCAGACGCCGTGGGTCGCGTCCTCGTACTCCTTGAGCCGCCGGGAGAGGCCCGCGGGCAGCAGGTCGAGCGCACCGACCGGGTGCACCCGCCACCGGCCGGACGCCGCGATCCGCTCGACGACGTCCTCGATGATCGCGAGCAGCGCCGAGAGCTCCTCGGGTGCACGGCTCAGGTTGTCCGTCGACAGCAGCCAGAGCGTCACGTGCTCGACGCCGACCTCGTCGCACCAGCCGAGGAACTCGAGCACCTTGTCGCCGCCGGCTCGGTGACCGTGGCTCGTCTGCGTGCCCGATGCCTTGGCCCACCGCCGGTTTCCGTCGAGGATCACCCCGACGTGCCGCGGGATCGCCGACGGCGCCAGTGACCGGGCCAGTCGTCGCTCGTAGGCGCTGTACAGCACCGCACGCAGCCCCATCGCCAGACTCCCGACTCGGGCACGGACTCGGGCACGGACCCGGTCCGCGCTTGCTCGGGCCACCGTACCTCCGCCGTCCGGGACGCGCGGGCGACCCGGTGCGACAGACCACACGACCGACACAACCTACGTCAGCGTAGGTTACGGTTGCGCAGACTAAGGTGGACCGATGGACCAGGTGAGCGAGCCCCTCGACCTCGATCGGGTCAAGCCGCACCTGCGCGGCTGGCTGCACGCCGGGGCTTTCCCGCTGAGCCTCCTCGCGGGCGTCGTCCTCGTCGTGCTCGCCCCGACGACGACTGCGCGGGTCTCCACCGCGGTCTTCGCGGCGACCGCCTGCCTGCTCTTCGGCGTCAGCGCCGTCTACCACCGCGGGACGTGGTCACCGCGGACGCACGGGGTCCTCCAGCGCCTGGACCACGCCAACATCTTCCTCATCATCGCCGGGACCTACACGCCCTTCAGTGTGCTGCTCCTGCCCGAGGGCAAGGCCCGGACGCTGCTCACGATCGTCTGGGTCGGGGCGGTCGTCGGGGTCGTCTTCCGGGTGCTGTGGGTGCATGCGCCGCGCTGGCTCTACGTGCCGGCGTACCTCGCCCTCGGCTGGGCGGCGGTCGCCTACTTGCCCTCGTTCTTCGAGCGCGGCCCGCTCGCGGTCGTCCTCCTCGTCATCGTCGGCGGGGCGCTCTACACCTTCGGCGGGGTCGTCTACGGCATCAAGCGCCCCGACCCGAGCCCGCGGTGGTTCGGCTTCCATGAGGTCTTCCACGCCCTCACGGTCGCGGCGTTCGTCGCGCACTACGTCGGCGTCTCGATCGCCGTCCACGCCGGCACCGCCTGACCCCGATCGCCGCCCTGACGCGTCCGGGGCACCCGCGAGGCCCTTCCGCCTCAGCGACGGCGACCGACGGGCCGCCCGCCGCTCAGGCCTCGTCGCCGCCGGTGTCCTCGCCCGTGTCGGAGGCACCCGCGGACCCGGTGGGGCCGGCCTCGCGGACCGTGGCGACGGAGTCCATGGCGGCCCGCAGGTCGGCGAGCCAGGACTCGGCGTTGTCCCCGACGAGCCGGACGCACCAGGCCAGCGCGTGGGCCCGCGAGCGCGCGACACCGGCGTCGACGAGCGTGTCGAGCACCCGGCGCTCGGGCTGGCGCAGCCGGGTCATGACGGGGACGGCGAGGTGGGTGAACAGCTCGCGCCGGTCTCCGACCCGGACGCCCCAGGCGACCTTGCGGCCGAACCTGTGCTCCGCCTCGCGGGCGATCCCGATGCGGCGCTCCCGGGTGTCCGCCCGGAACCGGGCGATGCGGCCGGCCACCGCCTCGGCCTGCTCCGCGTCGGTCGCCCCGGCGTCCGTCTCGGGCGCGGGGAGGGTGAGGACGACGGTGATCTCCTCGCGGTCGACGGTCACCTCGGGTGCCGTTGCGGTCCAGTCCTGCGGCAGCCGCTCGCCGAACCACGCGACGACCGCTGCTGTGCTGCTGTTTGTCATGCAACGATGATTACACGCTTACAGCTGCTTCTCCAGAGGGTCGTCGTCGTGTTCGCCGCCGGCGGACTGCGGGCCCGGGTCGTCGTCCGGCGCGACGATCTCGACAGGCCCGAGGAGGTCGCGCGGGACCGCGACGGCGGCGTCCGCGGGGCCGTGCTCCTCGCCGTCCGCCGGTGGGTCGCTCGGGGCGGGGACGGCGACCTTGCGCCGCCGCTGCTCCTCGCGCTGCACCCAGGCCGAGGCCTTCGACGGCGCGAAGACGGCGTCGGCGAACTGGAAGACCGCGGCGAAGCGCGCCGAGCCTCGGCCGCCGGCAAGGAACCGCATGACCCCGCGCCCGCCGGACGGGGTGCCCGGCCGCGCCGACTGCTCCGACCCGCTCACCCCGACCCGTCACCCCAACCGTCTTCCGAGCCCGGCTCCCCGGCCCGCCTCCCCGGCCTGTCCCACCGTGCCATCCCACCGTGCCATCCCACCGCGCCACGGACCGCGGAGGGGACGCGTCACGCCGGCGGGTCCTACCGGACGACCACGACGGAGCACGCCGCGCGCCGCAGCGCGTACTCCGCGACGGAGCCGAGCAGCAGCCCGGCGAGGTAGCCGCGCCCGCGGTGGCCGACGACCAGCAGGTCGGCGTACGCGCTCACCGCGACGAGCGTCGGGCCGGCCGGGCCGTGCACCGCATGACACGTCACCGGGACGGCGGCCGCCGCGTCACCGGCGTGCTCGTCATGCGCGGCGAGCACCTTCGCGACGTCCACCTCGAGCAGGGCCTGCGTGGCATCGGCGCACTCCTGCATGGACGGCACGGTGCCGGGTGGCCCGGGGACGTCCCCGGCCGCCGACACCAGCATCCACGCCCGGACGACGTGCACGGGGCAACCCCGTCGCGCGGCGTCCCGGAGCGCCCACTCGAGGGCGGCGGCGGACCCGAGGGACCCGTCGCCGCCGACGACGAGCCCTCCGACGATCTCGGGGCGGCGGGCCCAGGCTTCCTCGACCTCGTCCATGCCCCAAGCCTGGCGCGTCGAGACATCCCCTGACCAGGACCTCACGTCACCGCCCCAGGTCCGGGTGCGCGGGTCGGCACAGACGGCACCCGCGAACCCGAGCACCCCGCGAGAGGACGGGGGAGGCTGCCCGTGGCCGCGGCGTCCTCGCGGCCGGTGCCGACGGTCAGGGTGTGACCCGGGCCCCCAGGGTCGTCGCGAGCTCGACCGGCGACGTCGTCGGGGCCAGGCAGACGAACTCGCGGCAGACGTACGCGGCCGGGACGTCCCCGACGAGCGGCCTTCCGGCGAGCAGCGGCTCACCCGGGGCGTCCGGCAGGCCGACGGCGACGACGGCGCCCGGCGCGGTCCCGGCGAGCGCGACGGCGTGCAGGGCCGCCCGGCGCAGGTCGCCGTCCGGGCCGACGACGGCGACCTCGCGCGGCCCGTCGAGGAGCGCCTCGGCGACCGCGAGCCCCCAGCCGACCGCCCGCGGCGCCTGGGGCCCGACCGAGGCGACGACCCCGAGCGCCGCCTCGGCGGCCTCCCGGTGCCGGGACGAGCCGGTCACCGCCGCGTAGCCGAGGAGCGCGCCCGCCGCGGCCGACCAGCCGCCCGGGTAGGCGCTGTCCGTCGGGTCGCTCGGCCGGCCGACCGCGGCGATCGCGGCGTCCGTGCCGTCCGCCGGGGTGTCGTAGAAGCCGCCGGTGCCGTCGGCGAAGGCCTCGAGCACGGTGTCGAGGAGGCCGCCCGCGGCGGTGAGCCAGGCCGTCTCGCCGGTCACGGCGTGCAGCGCGAGCAGGCCCTCGGCGACATCCGCGTAGTCCTCGAGGACGCCCGCGGGGGCACCGGCGACGCCGTCCCGGCTCACCCGCCGCAGCCGTACCCGTGGGTGCCCGTCCGGCCCGGCGGCCGGCTCCTCGACGAGATGGACGGCGAGGAGCAGGTCGGCGACCCGCTCGGCCGCCGCGACGAGGTCCGGCCGGCCGAGCAGCGCGCCCGTCTCCGCGAGCGCGGCGACGGCGAGGCCGTTCCAGGCAGCGACGACCTTGTCGTCCCGGCCGGGCTGCGGGCGGGTCGCCCGCGCGTGCCGCAACCGTTCGCGGACGTCGCGCCAGCGCGCCGCGTCGTCCGGCTCGGCCCACACGTCGCGCTCGAGCTGCACGGTCGACGTCCCGTGCTCGAAGGTGCCGGACGGCGTGACCCGGCAGCAGCGCCGCGGCCCATGCGCCGTCCTCGTCGCCGAGCGCCTCGGCGAACAGCCGCGGCGTCCACACGTACGTGTAGCCCTCGACACCGTGGACCTCGCCGTGCGTCGTCCCGGACCGGGGTGTCGGCGTCGAGCGACGACGCGAGGCCGCCCTCGGCGGTGAGCAGGTCGGCGAGTATCCAGTCGCACGTCTCGCAGGGCGACCCGGGCCCCGGTCGGCTCGCCGGTCAGCCGCCACCAGTGCAGGTAGACCCGCGCGAGCAGGGCGTTGTCGTAGAGCATCTTCTCGAAGTGCGGCACGACCCAGGCCCGGTCGACGGCGTACCGGGCGAAGCCGCCCGCGACCTGGTCGTACATGCCGCTGCGGGCCATCGCGGTCAGGGTGCGGGCGGCGAGGCCGAGGGCGACCGGGCCGGTGTCGTCGACCCCGTCGAGCGCGAGGTCTCCGCCCGCGGTGGCGTTGCCCTCCTCGCGCTCCAGCCGGCTCCGGGCGGCGTGCCGCAGCAGGACCTCGAGGTTCGCCGACGGCGGGAACTTCGGGGCGGCCGCCGAACCCGCCGTGCTCGGCGTCCTCGTCCCGGTCGAGCGTGCGGACGGCGGCCGCGAGGGTCGCGACGTCCGGTGCGGCGCCGCCGGCGGCGAGGGTGCGGCGTCCGACCAGCGCTGCCGCGATCCGACCGCCGGCGCCCTCGACCTCGTCGCGCCGCGTCCGCCCAGGTGTCGCTGATCGCCGTGAGCAGCTGGCGGAACGAGGGCGGCCGTGCGCGGGCCGCGGCGGGAAGTACGTGCCGGCGTAGAACGGCTTGCCGTCGTGGGTGAGGAAGACCGTCATCGGCCAGCCGCCCTGCCCGGTGAGGGCCTGGGTCGCGTTCATGTAGACGGCGTCGACGTCCGGCCGCTCCTCGCGGTCCACCTTGACGTTGACGAACCCGTCGTTCATCTGGGCGGCCGTCGCGGCGTCCTCGAAGGACTCGTGCGCCATGACGTGGCACCAGTGGCAGGCCGCGTAGCCGATCGACAGCAGGATCGGGACGTCGCGCCGCTTCGCCTCGGCGAACGCCTCCTCGCCCCACTGGCACCAGTCGACCGGGTTGTCCTTGTGCTGCAGCAGGTACGGGCTCGTCGCCGTCGCCAGCCGGTTGGCCATCAGGACTCCCCTCCGGGAACACCGACGGCCAGCCTGCCACGCTCCGCCGGTCGCCCCGACCAGTGCGGTGGCCGGTCGCGGGGACGGCACCGGCTGCGACATGATCCCGGGGTGCCGAGATCGGGCGTTGGCGCCGGGAGGCCGTTCGTTCCCCGGCTGTCACCGCTGCGACCGCCGCGCTGACATGCGGCGACCGATCTGCTCGCCGAACCTGACCCGTGGGTCCGGAAACGGCCGCCCCACCTGTCGCGGCGCCGGTCCCCCGGGCAGAATGACGCGCGTCCGCTCCTCCCGCACGATCGAGGTGGCCGCAGCATGTCCGTGGATATCGGCACCGACACCGACACACCGCTCGACAGGGCGAACAGCGTCGCCCCGGGCCGCACCGGCGGGAGCGCCGAGGAGGGGACGGGCACCGCACCGGCCCGGCCGTTCATCCGCCCCGACGGCCGGGAGAAGGTCACCGGGCTGGGCCGGTACACCGCGGACCTCACGTTCACCGGCCAGCTCCACGCGGCGTTCCGGTACGCCGACCACCCGCACGCGCGGATCGTGCGGCATCGACACGCGCC
Source organism: uncultured Actinomycetota bacterium (assembly GCA_963750565.1). Classification (GTDB taxonomy): domain Bacteria; phylum Actinomycetota; class Actinomycetes; order Actinomycetales; family Kineosporiaceae; genus R-H-3. Next base: position 252,405 of record CAVVRA010000012.1, read on the forward strand.
GGGCGAAGGCCCTCCCCGGCGTCTTCGCGGTCGTCACCCACGAGGACGTGCCCGACGTCCGGTACGGCGGCCTCGCCCAGGACCGGCGACTGTTCGCCAAGGACGACGTGCTCTGGGAGGGCGACGTCGTCGCGGCGGTCGCGGCCCGCACCGTCGCGCTCGCCCGGCAGGCCGCGGCGCTCGTCGACGTCGAGTACGAGGTGCTGCCCGGCGGCGCCGGACTACGTCGCGAACGTGGCCCCGGACGCGCCCCTGCGTCCACGAGGGCTGGGCGGGTTACACGGCCGACGTGAACCTCGACCGCGACGGCAACGTCCTCGGCCACTCGACGATCGTCAAGGGCGACGCGGACGCCGCGATCGCCGGCGCCGACGTCGTCGTCCGCAGCCGGTACGTCGCCGACGCAGCGCAGGGCGCCCCGATCGAGCCGCGCGCCATCGTCGCGCAGTGGAGCGGCGACACGGTCACGTCTGGTCCTCGACCCAGGTGCCGTTCGCGGCCCGGTCCGGCGTCGCGCACACCTTGCGGATGCCCGAGTCGAAGGTCCGGATCGTCGTCCCGCTGCTCGGCGGCGGCTTCGGCTCCAAGTGCGACTTCCACTTCGAGGCGCACGTCGCGGTCCTCGCGAGGGCTGACCCGCCGGCCGGTGCCGGCTCGTGTTCACCCGCAGGGAGGAGTTCGTCGCACCCGGACCACCGCCGCGAGGGCATGACGATCGACCTCGAGACCGGCGTGACCCGGGACGGGCGGGTCGTCGCCCGCCGCGGGACGCTCGTCCTCGACGGCGGCGCGTACTGCGGCGAGGGCGGCTTCTTCGCCCAGCTCGCGGCGATGCACGCGTGCGGCCCGTACAAGCTCGACTCGGTCGAGGTCGAGGCGTTCCTCACCTACTCGACGAACCAGCCGTCCTCCTCGATCCGGGCACCCACGGCTCCGCAGGCGTGCTGGGCGCTCGAGCAGCACATGGACGAGGTCGCCGTCGCCATCGGCATGGACCCCGTCGAGCTGCGGCGCCGCGCCCTGATCGCAGAGGGCGACCACGGCCCGACCGGGCAGGTCTTCGAGCGGATCGGCGCGAAGGAGACGCTCGAGGCGGCGCTGGAGCTGATCGGCTACGACGCGTACCTGCGCGGCGAGCTGCCGGACGACGAGGCCGTGGGCGTGGCGTGCGGCTGGTGGCCGTGCTTCGGCGTGCCGTCGGGCGCGTACGTCAAGCTCAACGGCGACGGCACGGGCACGATCCTCACCGGCGCCCAGGAGAACGGGTCCGGCGCGGTCATGGGCCTGCCGCTGCTCGCCGCCGAGGTGCTCGGGATGCGGCCCGAGGACTTCTCGATCACCTACCAGGACACCGACTCCGGGCCCTGGGACATCGGGCTCGTCGGGCTCGCAGACGACCTTCAACAACGGCCGCGCCGTCATGGAAGCGGCCCGCGAGGTCCGGGCCACGCTCCTGACCTGGCGAGCGAGAAGCTCGAGGTCGACGTCGCCGACCTCGAGCTCGCCGACGGCGCCGTCCGGGTCGTCGGCTCCCCCGGTACGAGCGTGACCGTCGCCGAGCTCGCCGGCAGCGGCGAGCCGATCCTCGGCAAGGGCTCCGGCGAGGTCCCCGCGGCACCGCCCGTCGACGCGTCGGCGTGCGTCGGGCGGCTCGGCATGGAGTCCTTCCTCGCGCCGCAGCTCATCACCCACGCGGCGCGGGTCAAGGTCGACCGGGACACCGGCGTCGTCCGGGTGCTCGACTTCGCGGCGGCCCACGACTCGGGGGTCATCGTCAACACGGTGGGCGCCGACGGCCAGGTCTACGGCGGCGTCATGATGGGCATCGGCCAGGCGCTCACCGAGGCGACGTGGTTCGACGACGACGGGCGGCAGCTGAACCCGGGGCTGCTCGACTACAAGCTCCAGACCGCCTCGGACGGCCCGCGCATCCAGGTCCGCTGGATCGAGATCGAGACCCCGAACGCCGGCCCCAAGGGCAGCAAGGGCGTCGGCGAGCCGCCCAGCGTGCCGACGTCCGGGGCGGTCGGGAACGCGATCGCGAAGGTCATCGGCCGGCACGTCGACCAGCTGCCCATGACGGCCGAGCGGGTCTGGCTCGCCGCGAACACCCCTGCCGGGGAGGACGAGTGAGCACCGCACCCACGGTCTCCACACCGACGTCGTCGAGGCACACCTACGTCGAGGCCCGGGACGTCGCCTCGGCGGTCGCCGCGATGGGCACCGGCGCGCGGCCGATCGCCGGCGGCACCGACCTCGTCGTCGGCGCCCGGCACGGCAAGGCACCGCTGCCGGACGCGCTCGTCGGCATCCACCGGATCCCAGGGCTGACGTCCGTCACGCGCACGGACGGCGGGTTCCTGCGGATCGGCGCCCTCGTGACCCACGCGGCGCTCATGACCGACGCCGACGTCCTCGCCGGGTACACCGGGATCGCGGACGCCGCCGCGATCGTCGGCTCGCACGCGACCCGGGCGAACGGGACGCTCGGCGGCAACGTCATGAACGCCTCCCCCGCGATGGACACCGGCGCGTCGCTGCTGTGCCACGGCGGCATCGCCGTCCTCGCCGGGCCGGACGGCGAGCGCCGGGTCGGGCTCGCGGACCTGTGGACCGGCCCCGGCCGGACGACTGCCGCCCCCGACGAGCTGCTCGTCGCGGTCGAGCTCGAACCGGCGAAGGCCGGCGCGGGCAGCGCGTACGTTCGGCTGCAGTACCGCCGGCAGATGGAGATCGCGATCGTCGGGGCGGGCGCGGTCGTCAGCCTCGGAGCCGACGGCACCGTCACCGACGCCAGGGTCGCGATCACCGCGCTGGCGCCGGTCATCCAGCGGGTCGCCGAGGCCGAGGCAGCCCTCGTCGGCACGGACGGCGGGTTCGGGGCGGCGAAGGCGGCCGGGGCCGCGGCCGCCGCCGCGGCCCGGCCGATCTCCGACGTCCGCGGATCGGCCGACTACCGGCGCGCGATGGCTGCCGTCATCACCCGGCGCGCGCTGCTCACCGCGGTCCACCGCGCCCGCGGCGGGACAGTGCCCGTCCCCGCGAGCGACACGACCTTCGGGAGCTGACGACCTGTGGCAGTGGACATCACCCTCACCGTCAACGGGGTGCCCTACCCGCTGGCGGTCGACCCGCACGCCAGCCTGCTGCACATCGTGCGCGGCGACGTCGGGCTGACCGGCTCCAAGGAGGGCTGCGACGACTCCGAGTGCGGCGCGTGCATGATGCTCGTCGACGGCCGACCGGTGAACTCGTGCTCCTACCTCGCCGTCCAGGCGGACGGCACCGAGGTGACCACCGTGGAGGGGTTGTCGGACGGCGACGGGCTGAGCCCGCTCCAAGAGGCCTTCCTCACCCGCGGCGGCGTCCAGTGCGGCTTCTGCACCCCCGGGATGCTCGTGTCGGCGACGGCGCTGCTCGCGTCCAACCCGAGCCCGAGCGAGGACGAGATCCGGATCGCGGTGTCCGGGAACCTGTGCCGGTGCACCGGCTACGACGGCATCGTCAAGGCGGTCGCGGCGGTCGCGGCGGTCGCGGCGGTCGCGGAGCAGCGCACCCGCGCCTGACGCCGGCTCGCCGCCGGACCGGACAAGCCCCGCTCGCCCGGTCCCGGCGGGCCTTACCGTCGACAGGGTGGGGCTGTTGGGCAGTACGCCGCAGGCGTCGGCGAACCCGTCGACCGGCGGCCGGTCCGCCACGCTCGGGGCGGCAGCAGCCGGCGTGGCACTGCTCGCCGTCACCGTCCGGCTCGCCGCGGTCCTCCGGGACGGCGGCCTCACCGGGGTTCCGCTGAGCTACGACCCCGGTGTCTACTACGCCGCTGCGACCTCCGTGACGTTCGGCCGGCTGCCGTACCGTGACTTCCTCCTCCTCCACCCACCGGGCGCCGTGTGGGCCCTCACCCCGTTCGCCCTCGCCGGGCGGTCGACGAACGACCCGACCGGGCTCGCCCTCGCCCGGCTCGCGTGGATGCTCGTCGGCGCCGCGAACACGGCGCTCGTCGTCGTGCTCGCGCACCGGATCGGGTCCGCCGGGCGCCCCGGCCCCGCCCCCCGGTGGGGGCTCGCCGCCGCCGCCTCGGGCGGTCTCTTCTACGCGCTGCTGCCGCCCGTCGTCGGCGCCGAGACGGCACCGCTCCTCGAGCCGCTCGGGTCGCTCTGCCTGCTCGGCGCGCTCGCGCTCCTGACGCTGCCGGACATCGCGGCCCGGCCTCGGCTCCAGGTCGCCGCCGGCGTCGCCCTCGGGCTCTGCCCGACGGTGAAGGCGTGGGGCGTCGTACCGGTCGCCGTCGTCCTCGGCTGGGCCGGGCTGCGGCTCGGCCGCCGGGCCGCCGTCCGGCTCGCGCTCGCCGCCGCGGCGGCCGTGGCCGTCGTGTGCCTGCCGGCGTTCGTCGCGGCCCCCGGCGCGGCGATCCGGATGGTCGTCCTCGACCAGCTCGGCCGCGGCGGCTCCGGGCGGGGCACGGGGAGGCGGCTCGAGCACCTCCTCGGCCTGCGCGCCGGGCTCGGCCGAGCGGCTCGCCCACCCCGGGCTCGTCGTGGAGGCCGCGGTCCTCGTCGGGCTCGTGCTCGCCGTGCTCGCGTGGACCCGGCGGGACGCCCGGGTCTTCGTCGTCCTCGCCGCGGCCCAGGTCGGCGTGCTCCTCATGTCCCCGTCGTACTTCGAGCACTACGCGGCGTTCTCGGCACCCGCCCTCGCCCTCGTCCTCGCGGCCGGCCTCGGCGTCGCGGCCGGCGCCGGCCGGTGGCCCCGGGCCGCCGTCGCCGCCGTGGTCGCCGTCGCGCTGGCCGGGTCGGCGGACGCCGACCGCCGACTGGACGTCGGGACCGTCTTGCCCGGCGCGGCGCTGCGGCCTGCGGCTGCGGGTGTCCATTGCGTGACCGCGGACTCCGCGGCCCTGCTCGTCGCGCTGGACGTGCTCTCCCGCGAGCTCTCCCGCGGCTGCCCCGTCGCCGTCGACCTCACCGGCCTCACCTACGACCGGGATGCCTTGCCGCTGCGTCCGGACGGCAGCGCCGTGCCGCGTCCGGAGAACCCGCGCTGGCAGCGCAGCCTCATGGCACACCTGACCGCCGGCGAGGCGACGATCCTCGGCCGCCGCGGGGCCGACGGCTTCTCACCGGCGAACGCCCGGGTCGTCGCGCGCTGGCCGGTCCTCGCCGAACGCGACGGCTGGATCCTCCACGCACCACGGCGGTCTCCGCCCCAGGGCGGATGAGGAGCCGAGCCCGGTCGGCCTACCGTGCAGCCATGGACGCCGCGCCGCCCGCCCGGAGGACCGCACGACGGCTCCCCCCGCCGGTCCTCGACCTCGCGCTCGCCGTCCTCGTCGCGCTCCTGTCGGCGGCCGAGCTCGCCCGGTCGGTGCCCGCCGGCGACCCGACGACGGCCGCCGACCCGTGGGGGCTCGTGCTCGTGGCGGCCGCGTCACTGCCGCTCGCGCTCCGCCGGACCCGCCCGCGCACCGTCCTCGGCGTCGTGCTCGGCGCGGCGGCGCTGCTGTCGCTCGGCGGGTACCGGCAGTCGGCGTTCGCGCTCGGGCTCGTCGTCGCGGTGTAACCGTCGGCGCGGCCGTCCCGCCGCGCGCGGCGAAGGGGGTGCTCGCCGGGGCGGCCGGGCTCCTCATCCTCGCGTACGCGGTGTCGCCGACGCCGGTCACGCTCGCCGATGTGGTCCAGTCGTCGGTCAGCCTCACGCTCGCGTGGTGGCTCGGGACGACGCTGCGGGTCCGCGCCGCCTACGCGGCGGCGATGGCCGAGCGCGCAGACCTGCTCCAGCGGATCCACGAGGAGGTCGCGGCGCACGCGGTCGCGCAGGAGCGGCTGCGGATCGCTCGCGAGCTGCACGACGTCGTCGCGTACAGCATGAGCGTCGTCACCGTGCAGTCCGGGGTCGCGCTGCACCTGCTCGACAGCCGCCCGGAGCAGGCGCGGACGGCGATCGCGGCGATCGTCGCGCGAGCCGGTCGGCGCTCGACGAGCTGCGCCGGCTGCTCGGCGTCCTGCGGCAGGACGCCCCCGAGGGCGAGCTCGCGCCGAGCCCGGCCCTCACCGACCTGCCGGCCCTCGTCGCGACGGTGACCGCGGCGGGCGTGCCCGTCGAGCTCCGGCTGCCGGACCCGCCCCCGCCGGTGCCGCCCGCCGTGGCGCTCAGCGCGTACCGCATCGTCCAGGAGGCCCTGACGAACACCGTGAAGCACGCCGGGCCGGGGGCAGCTGCGGTCGTCACCGTCGTCGTGCGCGACGGGACCGGCGGGGAACCCGCCGTGCTGGTCCTCGACGTCGAGGACCGGGGCGGACGGCGGGCCGCGGGCTTCGGCGGGCCCTCGTCGGCGGGCTCGCGGGACTCGCCGGACTCGCCGGACTCGCCGGCGTCCACCGGCGTCGGCCTCGCGGGGATGCGGGAACGCGTCGCCGTCTTCGGCGGCGCGCTCGACACCGGCGCGACGTCGGACGGGTTCGCCGTCCACGCGACGCTGCCCCTGCCCCGGACCGGCGCGGACCGCTGCCGCCGCACACCCCGTCACCGCCGCACTGCTCGTCATGTTCGGGGTCGGCTACCCGCTCATGGTCCCGGCCGCGCTCGCCGGCATGCCGATCGAGCCCTTCCTCCTCGCGACGGTCGTCTTCGGCCAGCTCGGCGGCGCCGCGCTGACAGCGCCGTTCTTCGCCCTGATCCACCTGCCGCTCGAGCTCGGCGGCTCCCCTCGGGACGTCGCGACGGGGATGGCGGTGCTCGCCCTCGTGTCGGTGCCGTTCCGCGTCGTCGTCGGCCGGCTCTACGAGTGGTCCGGACGCAGCGTGCTCGTCGTCGCCCTGTTCCACACCGTCTTCAACGCGACGAACAACGGGACGCTGCTACGGGCGGCCGCACCGGACCAGCCGACGCTCGTGTCCGTCGTCCCGTGGGTCGTCGTCGGCCTCGGCGCCCTCGCCGTCACCGTGTCGGTCCTCCGCCGGAGCCGGACACGCTGAGCCCCGCCGGGCGCCGGCCGTCGCGAGGTTCGCCTGGTCGAGGGTGGCGCGGCTCGTCGCGTCGGGCGACGGCACCCCGTGGGCGCCGGGGGAGCACGGCCGTCGACGCCGCGCCGAGCAGGTGCCGGGCGGGTTGCCGGGCGGGTTGCCGGGCGGGATGTCCGGTGTGTGACAGCGCGCGCCCCAGGGAACAGTGCAGGCATGACCGAGCCCAGCCCCGGACCCACGCCGCCGTCGCCCACCCCGCCCACCCCGCCCACCCCGCCCACCCCGCCCGAGCCGACCCCGCCCACCCCGCCCGAGCCGACTCCGCCGGAGCCGCTCGAGCCGCCGACCCCGAGGCCCGGCCCCGTCGAGCCCGGCCCCGACATCCCGCCGGTGCCCGCGCCCCCGCCGATCCCGGCGCCTGCGTAGGCAGTCCCCTCGGCGCGGCGTCGAGCAGCGAACGCGGGGCGGCGAGGACGACGTCCGGGGTGACGAGCGCGAGCCCGCCGTCCGCCGCCCGGCCCCGCCGGGTCGGGGCCGCGCCACAGGACGGCGTGCCGGTCCGGGTCACGCCGCGGCGCCCACCGGCTCGGCGGGACCGGACCGAACAGGCGGGCCGGACCTGCTCGACGAGCGGACGACGCTCAAGTCGTGCACCGGGAGGCGGCGAGGCCGGCCTGATTCGTCCGTTCACCCGATGCGACGCGACCGTTCGGCGCATGCCCAGGCGGGCGACGTCCGGCAAGAATGCCGGGAGGCCGTCGCATGTCTGGCGACGGCCCGCATCGTGCGGGGGACGGGGGCGGGAACGCCGGCCGGCACGAGACAGGAGCCATGATCGATGCAGCACACGTCACAGGGGGCGGGGAGGTGGCGGACGCGGGGGCGGCCCGGAGGCCCTCCCTCGCTGCCGCGCGCCGGCCGCGGCCGGCGTGCGGACCGGGGGGCGACCGGGCTGGAGTACGGCCTGGTCGTCGCCGGCATCTCGATGACCGCCCTGCTCGGGATCTCGACGGTCGGCAGCACCGTCGCCGACGCCTTCACCTGCATACGGGACCGGCTCGCGGACCCGACAGCCGCGTCGACCTGCGCGGACTCCGGTGGCGGGTCCGGCAGCGGGGCGCCGGCCGACACGTCCGGCGGGGGGACCGGTTCTAGCTCCGGCTCCGGCTCCGGCACGCTTCCGGACCCGACCGTGACGCCGACCGACACCTCGACGCAGACCGCGACCGCGACGACGCCGAGCGCCGACCGCGACGCCGAGCGCGACGCCGACCGCGACGCCGACCGCGACGCCGAGCGCGACGCCGACGCCGACGGTCACGCCCTGACGCACGAGGGCCGCCCCGCCTCTACGGGACGACCCTCGATGCACGCGTCAGGCGAGGGAACCGCCGGTCGCCGGCGCTCCCGGTGTCAGCTCACCCAGGCCTGGACCTTGTCCGGGTTGGCGTCGACCCACTTCTTCGCGGCGTCCTCGGGCGTCATCTTGTCGACCGCGATGTACTTCGCGACGAGGTTCTGGTCGTCGTTGGTCCACTGGAACTTCTCGATGAAGTCGTAGGCCGGGCTGCCCGAGTCCGCGAACGTCTTGCTCGCGATCTTGTCAAGGTCGTAGAGCGGGTAGTCGCACTTGACCGTGGCGGGGTCGGCGTCACAGCCCGGCGTGTACTCCGGGAGCTTGACGTTGACCATGGGCACCTCGGAGAGGAACCACTGCGGCGAGTAGAAGTAGCCGATCGCCGGCTTCTTCGCCTGCTCGGCCTGACGGAAGGTCGTGATGAGCGCGGCCTCGCTGCCGGCGTAGACGACCTTGTAGTCGAGGTTGAGGTTCTTGACGAGCGCGCCGTCGATCGTCACGAAGCCCGGGTCGCCGTCGAGGAACTGGCCCTTGCCGCCGGACTCGGACGTCTTGAACATGTCGGCGTACTTGTTGAGGTTCTCCCAGTTCGTGATGTCCGGGTACTTCTGCGCCATCCACGGCACGACGTACCAGCCGATCTTGCCCTCGCGGCCGGTCGAGCCGACCCGGACGGCGACCTTCTGCTCGTCGACGTACTTCTTCTTGAGGTCCTCGTGACCCCAGTTCTCCAGGATGACGTCGACCTCGCCGGTGCCGAAGCCCTGCCACGACACCTGCTCGTCGAGGTTCTTCTTGACGACGGTGCAGCCGAGGTTCTTCTCGAGCACGTAGGCGGCCACCGCGGCGTCCGCCTCGTAGCCGACCCACGGGTTGACGGCCATGTTCACCGTGCCGCAGGCGGCCCCGGAGCCGCCGCTCGCCGGCGCGGCGGAGGACCCCGTGCTGTCGCCGACCTTGGCCCCGCCGCAGGCCGTGACGACCAGCGCGCAGGCCGCGACGAGCGCAACGCGGGCCGTTCGCCGCAACGCGCGGGGGCTACCGATACGTGTCACTGATCCGAACCTCCTCCTGGCGGCCGCCCCGGTGGCGGCGCGTCCGTGCCGGGTGCGGGCCGCGGCTGCGGCCCGCGGTCGGCCGGCGTCCCCCGTGACACCGACCGCGGTGGGTGCTCGACGGCCTACCGCGTGCGGGCGCCGCCCCCGCTGCGCCGGGCCGCGGCCTGGGTGATCCGGTCGAGCATGACACCGAGCATGACGATGGCCAGGCCCGCGGCGAGGCCCTTGCCGAAGTAGCTCGACTGGCGGAAGCCCGCGACGACGTCGTAGCCGAGCGCCTGCGCGCCGATGAGGCCGCCGACGACGACCATCGAGAGCACGAAGATGAGGCCCTGGTTCGTCGCGAGGACGAGGGACTCGCGGGACATCGGCAGCTGCACCTTCGTGATCATCTGCCACTTGTTCGAGCCCGCCGACTGCGCGGCCTCGACAGTCGTCGACGACACCCCGCGGATGCCGTCGGCGATCATCTTGATCGCGATCGGGGCAGCGAAGACGATCGCCGCCACGATCGCCGTGAACCGGCTCGCGGCGAACAGCGCGACGAACGGGATGAGGTAGACGAACGACGGCAGCGTCTGCGCGGCGTCCAGGAACGGCCGGACGGTCCGGTCCACCCTGCTGCTGCGGCCCATCCAGACCCCGATGACGACGCCGAGCGACCATGAGCGTCAGGACGGTGGCGACGAGGGTCGCGGCGAGCGTCGCCATCGCGTCGGACCAGAGCGCCGGTGAGGACGATGACGCCGAGGCACGCGGCCGAGGTCACCGCGGCCCGCGCGCCGCCGAGCACGCAGCTCAGCGCCAGCACGACCGCCGCGACGACGAGCAACCATGGCGAGTCGACGAGAAGGTTCTGGACCGGGTCGAGGACGACACGTGGTGACGACGTCCTGGAGGCGTGCGCGTGAGGAACGTGAAGTTCGTCTGCGACCCACGTCGTCGCCGACTCCACGGCGTTCGCGATGTCGTCGCCGATCCAGCCGCGCGAGCCGTCCGCCGGCTCGGGGAAGACCGCGTAGCCCGCAGATACGTGTACGGACAGGTAGACGCAGACGAGGGTCACGACGCGCCCCGGCGACGAGCAGCGGCCGGCGCAGCCGGGCCGCCCGCGGCGTCGGCCGCCGCGACGTCTCGGCCCGCTCGCTCATCGCCGTCGTGACGCGGTCCAGGACGATCGCCATGACGACGATCGCGAGGCCCGCGTTGAACGCCGTGCCCACGTCGAGGCTCTGGAGCGCCTTGAGGACGTTCTGGCCGAGCCCGGGGGCGTCGATGAGGGCGGCGATCGTCACCATCGACAGCGCCGCCATGATCGTCTGGTTGATGCCGAGGACGATCGTGCGGCGGGACATCGGCAGCAGGACCTTGACGAGGGTCTGCCGACGGGTCGAGCCCGAGCGACACGGCCGCCTCGACGGTCGTTCGGCGGCACCGACCGGATGCCGTGCGCGGTGATCCGGATCACCGGCGGCACGGCGTAGATCAGCGTCGCGATGACCGCCGAGGCGGGCCCGATGAGGAAGAACAGCGTGAGCGGGGCCAGGTAGACGAACGTCGGCATCGTCTGCATGAAGTCGAGCATCGGGGTGACGAGCCGGTTGAACCGGTCGGACAGCCCTGCCCAGATCCCGAGCGGGATCCCGATGAGCAGCGAGACGAACACCGCCGCCAGGGTCAGCGCGAGCGTGTCCATGCTCTCGCTGCCACAGGCCCTGCAGGCCGAAGAACAGGAAGCCGGCGGCGGTGAGGACGGCGACCTTGACGTTGCCGAAGGCCCATGCGACGAAGGTTGCGACGGCGACGACGCCGAGCCAGCCGAGCACCGGGACCGGCCGGCCGAACGCCGGCTGCGCGATCAGGCCCGAGATCGCGTTCGGACCAGGGTGTCGATGACCAGCCGGATCTCGTTGAAGACGTAGAGGAAGAACGGGTTCGTGTTACGGCTGGCGTCGACGGAGTCGCGGAGGTCTCGTTGAGCCTGGTGTGCAGCGGCGTCGTCGTCGCCTGGTCGAGGAACAGCGTCCACCGCCCGCTGAGGACGACCGCAGAGGACGACCCAGAGGACGAGGATCGCGGCGGCGACCGTCCACCGGGCGACGAACCGACGAGGCTCGGCGGACACCGCGACGGCCGGGCGCGGCGGGCGGCGCCTGCGTGGTCGCGGTCGCCATCGCAGCTGCCCTCCGTCACGGCGGCGATGACGCCGAGGATCTCCTCGTTGCCGACGACACCGAGCAGCCGCGCCGTCCTCGACGACCCGGATCGGCTTGTCCGCGGCGAGGACGACCCGGGTCGCTTCGTGGACGAGCACGTCCTGGCCCGAGCTCCGGGCCGTCCAGCGGGTCGTCGGGCCTCGGCTCGGCCGCATGATCCAGCGCAGGGTGAGGACGTGCGAGCGGATGACGTCGCGGACGAAGTCGCGCACGTAGTCGTCGGCCGGGGCCCCGACGAGCTCGTCGCCGGTACCGATCTGGATCATCTTGCCGTCGCGCATGATGAGGATCCGGTCGCCGAGCTTGAGCGCCTCCGAGAGGTCGTGGGTGATGAAGACCATCGTCTTGCCGACCTCGTGGTGCAGCCGGATGACCTCGTTCTGCATGTCACGTCGGATGAGCGGGTCGAGCGCGGAGAACGGCTCGTCGAAGAAGAGCACGTCCGGGTCGCCGGCGAGCGCGCGGGCCAGGCCCACCCGTTGCTGCATGCCGCCGGACAGCTCGTCCGGGTAGGACTTCTCGTAACCGGAGAGGCCGACGAGCTCGATGACCTCCATCGCCCGCTTCGTCCGCTCGGCCCGCCCGACCCCGCGGATCTCCAACCCGTACGCCGACGTTGTCGATGACCCTCCGGTGCGGCAGCAGGCCGAAGTGCTGGAAGACCATCGAGAACTTGCGACGCCGCAGCTCCCGGAGCCGGGACTCGTCGGCCGCCAGGATGTTCTCACCCTCGAAGACGAGCGAGCCGGATGTCGGCTCGATCAGCCGGGTGAGGCAGCGGACGAGCGTCGACTTGCCGGAGCCGGACAGGCCCATCACCACGAAGACCTCGCCCGGGGCGATCTCGAAGCTCACCTCCCGGACGGCAGCGGTGCAGCCGGTCCGCTCCATGAGGTCGCGCCGGCTCAGGGCGGCCAGCTCCACCGAGCGCGGGATCGTGTCGGCCTTGGGGCCGAACACCTTCCACATGTCCTGGACCGAGATGACCGCGTCACCGGGCATGGACGCGCCTCCTCACCTCGACGCTCGCGCGCCGGCCGCAGCGGTCGTGGCACTCCGACGTCCGCACCGGTCCGCGTCGGCGCAGCACACCGTGTTGTTGCGTATCACGCATCGCGATGCTTGTCGGGGAACAGAATTGACCGGTGCGGCGAGCACGTCAAGACTCGGGCGCCCCGCGGGAGCAGGTTGCCGCCCGAACGTAACCTAGTGCTACCGCTCGCCCGACGGTGGGCCGCCGGGCTCAGGTCGCGACGGCCTGCGGGAGGCCGTGCCAGCCGAGGCGGTGGGAGACCTCGCGGGCGGCGGCGACGACCTGGGCCGCGACGTCCGGGATGCGCTCGGCCGGGAGCCGGAACGTCGGGCCGGATGCGCTGAGCGACGCGACGACGGTGCCGGACGAGCCCGTCACGGGGGCCGCGATGGCGGTCAGGCCCACTTCCAGCTCGTCCACCGCGACCGCGTAGCCGCGCCGGCGGACGACCCCGAGCTCCTCGGCGACGACGGCGGGGTCGGTGATGGTGCCCGCGGTGAACCGGGGCAGCGGCGACCCGAGCTCGGCGAGCAGCCCGGGCGGGCCGAACGCCAGGAGGATCTTGCCGTTGCTCGTGGCGTGCAACGGGATCCGCTGCCCGGCCCAGTTGTGCAGCGCGAGCGACGACGGCCCCTGGACCTGGTCGAGGTAGAGCGCCTCACGGCCGGAGAGCACCGCGACGTTCACCGTCTCGCCGACGACCTGGGCGAGCCGCGCGGTGACGGGGCGGCTCTCCTGGACGAGGTCGAGCCGGACCGTCGTCGCCCCCGCGAGCCGCAGGACGCCGACCCCGAGCCGGAACTTGCCCCGGTCGCTCACCTGCTCGACGAGGTCGTGCACCTCGAGCGTCGAGACGAGCCGGAAGGCCGTCGACTTGTGCACCCCGAGCTCCTGGGACAGCTCCGTGACGCCGAGCTCGCCGTAGCGGGCCAGGAGCGAGAGCACCGTGAGGGCGCGGTCCACCGACTGCACGGGTCCCGTGACCCCGTCGCCCGGCTCGTTGCTCATGGCGGAACAGTATGCGCATGACGCACCGCGCGTCAGCCGGGACGGCCGCTCCCGCCGTCCGGGTCGCCGCCCGAGCCGATGCCGATCGGGGCCCCGGCGTCGAGCAGCCGGTCCACGAGGTACTGCCCGAGTTCCCGGTCGCAGGAGAGCAGGTACGACCGCACCCGCCCGGCACCGCCGCGCGCCCCGCGGCCGGTGACGTCGGCGCGGACGACGTCGGCGCGGACGACGTCGGCGCGGACGACCTCCACGGACACCCCCGCGAGCGCCGTCCGTAGCGCCGTCCCGTTCGGCACCGCCCGGTCGCGGACGTCGAGGGTCGTGAGCCCGGCGAGCACGGACGCCGCCGCGTCGCCCGTGAGCCGGACGAGCGCCCGGGCGTGGGTCACGTCGACGACGGTCACGAGCGCACCCTCCCGGGCGGCCCCGGCGAGACGCCGCTCGACGTGCGCGACGACCCGGCCGGCGGCGCCGGGGGCGGCGAGCACGAGCCACCCCCCGGGCCCGCTCCCGACGACGAGGCCCTCGCCGGCGCGCACCGCCCGCCCCGGGCCGGTGCCGAGGGCCGCGACGCCGAGCGACTCCGGGGCGCAGCGGACGAGCACCTTCGCCGACGGCGAGAGGTCGGCGAGGCGCAGCGGTGCGGACGTCGTCCGGGTCTCCACGAGCCAGCCGTCGCGGACGTCGGCGCCCTCGCCGGGGTCGATCGGGCTGCGGGCGACGGCGAGGGGAGCCGGCGCCGGGGCGGCGGCGTCAGGCACCGCCGCTCACCACGGCGGGGTCAGCCGGGTCGGTGACCCGGGCCCGCGCCCGCGCGCCGTCCGGCAGGACGACGGTGACGACGGTGCCGGGCGCCGCGAGGTCCGGCGTGACCCGGGCGAGGCACACCGACCGGCCGAGGCTCGGGGACGTCCCGCTCGACGTGACCCGGCCGGCGACCGTCCCGGTGCCGACGACGACCGGGCTCGACGGCGGCGGCACGACGTCAGCGTCGAACGGACGCAGCGTGACGAGCGCCGGCTCCTCCGCGGGGTCTGCCCACGCGAGCTCGGGGCGGCCCACGAAGTCGTGCTTGGCGAGGTCGACGTGGTCGCGCAGGCCCACCATGCCGGGCCGGGTCACCCCGTCGGTGTCCACTCCGGTGGCGGGGCGGCCCGCCTCGAGCCGGAGCACCCGGAGCGCCTGCCTGCCGACCGGCGCGACCCCGAGGTCCGCGCCGGCCGCGAGCAGGGCCTCCCAGACGTGCAGCCCGAACCCGGCGGGGACGTGGACCTCGGTCCGCGGGACGTCGCGGGCTGACACCCCGGATCCCGACCCGCCGGATCCCGACCCGCCGGCGGCCGACCCGCCGGGGGCCGACCCGCCGGGCCGGGCGCGCCACAGCCGGCAGCCGTCGACCCCGGCGACCCGGGCCTCCCCCACCGCGACGGCAGCCGCCACGTCGCGGCCCTCACCCGCGTCGGCCCCGGCCACGACCCGGGCGAGGAGGTCCGCGGTGCGCGGCCCGGCGACCTCGAACCGGGCGTACGCCGAGGTGAGCGCCGTCAGGTGCACCCGGGACGTGCCGGTCGTGACCCGCCAACGCTCGAGCCACCGGACGAGCGCGTCGACGTCGAGCGTCGACGTGGCGAGGAGCCACCGCTGCGCGCCGAGCCGGCCGACCCGGCTCTCGTCGAGGACGACCCCGTCGTCGCTGCAGAGCAGCCCGCGGCCGACGTCCCCCGCCACGAGGCCCGTCACGGCGTCGGTGTGCACGAGCTCGAGGAGCTGCGCGGCGTCCGACCCGTGGAGCTCGACGAGCGCCTCGGCGGTGACGTCTGCTACCCCGACCCGCTGCCGGACTGCGCGGGCCTCCCCGACCGGGTCGCCGTAGTGCGCGGGCCGGACCCACTCCCCCGTGACGACCGGCACCATGCCGTGCGCGACGTGCCACGCGTGGACGGGCGAGACCCGGGTCGGTGCGTCCCGGCGCCCGGCCAGCGCCGCGAGCGTCACCGGGACGAGCGGCGGCGCGGCCGGGGGGGTGCCGACCTCCGCGAGCGTGGTCCGGCTCGCGGCGGCGAACGCCCCGAGGAGGTTCACGTGCTCGAGGGCCCCGTGCCCGGGGCCGCCACCCGCCCCGGTCCGGGACCGGACGGCGTCGACGGAGCCGACGCCGTCCGCAACCGCCGCCGCGACGTCGCTGCTGCGCACGTCCGCGGCGAGGTCGACGAAGCCCGGCGTCGGGCCGAGGAACAGCGCCGGGTGCTTGCCGGCGGGCAGGCGCGGCACCGGGCGCGACCGTTCGCCCCGGGCCCGGCGGGCCGCCTCCTCGCCGGACGCGGTGCCGTGCGCGACGAGCTCGTCGCGGGTGCCGTCGCCCGTGACCCCGCCGGTCGCAAGGACGGACGGCGGCAGGTCGCCCGCGGGCCGGAAGCGCGCAGACGCCTCGTCCCACTCGGGCCGGCCGCCGGCCATCGTGAGCAGCGCGGTCCGCGCGGTCCAGCCGGTCGCGGTGACGAGGAGGTCGGCCTCCTCCCGGCTGCCGTCGACGAGGACGACCTCCTGGACCCGGCCGTGGCCGCGGACCTCGCGGACGAGCTCGCCGGCTCGGGCGTCGAGGAGCCGGACGTCGAGGCCGGCGGCGCGCAGGTCGGCCGCCGCGCGGTCCCCCTCGGGGTTCGCGGAGACGACGACGGCACGCTCGCCGAGCCGTACGGCGTGCAGGGTCGTCAGGCGGCGCGCCGCGGTCGCGAGGACGACGCCCGGCAGGTCGTTGCCGGTGAAGACGAACGGCCGCTCGTGGAGCCCCGCCGCGACGACGAGCGTCGCCGCGCGCACCGTGACGACGTGCTCGACGCCGTCCGGGGTCGCGTCCGGGCGTCGGACGACGGCGACGAGGTTCTCGTCGTAGCGACCGGCCGCGACGCTGTCGAGGAGGACCTCGACGCCCGGGTGCGCCCGGACCCGCCGCCCCTGGTCCGCGAGGAGCCACCGGTCGGCGGGGCCGCCCCACCGCAGGTGCCCGCCCAGGTCGTGCTCCTCCTCGACGAGGAGGACGTCGGCTCCGGCGTCCGCCGCGGCGAGCGCCGCGGCCGCCCCGGCGGGCCCCCCGCCGACCACGAGCACGTCCACGTGGACGTGTCGCCGGGTGCCCGCGGGGCCACCGGAGCCGGTAGCCGTCACGCGGGGGCGCAGGCCGGGCCGGGTGCGCAGCGACCGGCGGGCAGCCGTGAGGCCGAGCCCGTGCAGCGGTGCGGCGTCCTGGAGATGGACGTCGAGGTCGTCCCGGACGAGCCGGTGCGCGGCCCGCACGTGGAGCTCGTCGCCGACCCGCACGGTGCAGTTCGGGTCGGCGTAGGACGCCGTGAGCACGCCGCGCGGACGGCGCAGCACCGGGCTGCGGGAGAAGACGGACACCCCGTTCGCGAGGAGCGCCGAGACGACGGTGTCCCCCGCGAGGCCGGTGTACGTCCCGCCGTTCCAGCGGAACCGGACCGGCCGGGCCCGGTCGACGACCTCGCCCGAGCGGGCCGGGAGGCGGTACTCGGTCACGCGTCGTCCCCGGCGCGGCGGGCCGCGGGGATCGGCACCGGCGCTCCCTCGGCCGCGTCCGCCGCCGCGAGCTCACGCGTGTCTGCGACGAGGTGCCGGTCGTCCTGGTGCACGTCGGTGCCGAGGTTCAGGTCGTCGAACGACGCGGGCCCGAACTCGGGGCCGGGACCAGGATCGGGATCGGCGCGGCGCGCGGTCGTCGCCCCGTCGGCGGGACGCGGCGCCGGGTCGGCGCGGTGCCGGGCGGCGCGCCGCAGCGGACCGTCATCGAGGTCCTCGGCCACCTCGTTCGTCACCGTGTGGCGGGTGACGGTGACGAAGCGGCCGCAGCCGGCCGCGTGGTACCAGGTCTCGGTGACCCAGCCGGCGACGTCGTCGCGCTCGTAGAGGTAGCGCCGCCAGTCGGCCGGGGTCGCCGTCTGCGGCGCGGGGCGGGGCCGCATGGTGCCGGCATACCGGAACTCGCCGTGGTCACGGGCACCGCAGAACGGGCAAGGGATGCGGATCATCGCAGGCCCACCCAGGCGGGGTCCCGCTCGCCGAGGAGCACGCCGGCCTCGAAGCGGTCGAGGGCGAAGGGGGCGAGCAGCTCCGACGTCGTCCCGGTGGCGACGAGTCGCGCGAGCTGCTCGCCGGCTGCCGGCGACACGGTCACGGCGTCCGGACCGCCCGGGACGAGGACGAGGAAGCCGTCGACCGGCGTCGACCCGAGGATCGGCGCGGAGTCGGGGGTGAGGTCGCGCGACGTCGTGGCCTGCCGGTGCGCGCGCAGCCGGCCGAGTCCGGGCACGAGATCGAGGGCCGCCGCGGCGAGCCGCTCCGCCGACTCGAACGTCGCGCGCGTCGAGTACGACGGGTACGGGTCGGCGGCCCCGGACAGGACCACCTCGCCGCGGTCGGTCTGCCCGATGGCCACGCCGGTCGACCCGTCGCCGAGGACGGCCCGCAGGAACGCCGGTGCCGGCTCGGTGACGAGGACGTGGGCCGGGTGGGTGACGACGGGCAAGCGGAGCCCGGCCAGGGCGCTCGTCGGCGCGGCGCTGCCGTCGCCTGCGGCGAGGAGCACCCGGGTCGCGACCTCGCCGCGCGACGTCCGGACGCCGCGGACCCGGCCGTCGTCGACGTCGACGCCGAGCAGCCAGGTGCTCCGGTGGACGTGCACCCCGAGCGCGGCCGCCGCGCGGGCGTACCACCAGGCGAGGGCGCCGGGGTCGACGATGCCGGCGCGCGACCGGAGCAGCCCGCCGAGCGGTGGCCGCGCGCCGGCGGCGAGAGCGGGCTCGAGCCGGGCGAGCTCGTCCGGGCCGACGAGCCGGGCGTCGACGCCGCCGAGCGCCGCGAGCTGGGCCTGCCACGTGAGGTCGTCGAGCGTCGCCTCGTCCCGGGCGACGGCGAGGTGACTGCGCCACGAGACGCCGGGCCGGCGGTCACGGTCGGACGGCGCGCGCTCGCGGAAGGACCGGCCGGCGCGGGGGTCACGGGCGAGGTGCTCGAGGAGCGTCAGCGACCGGTCGACGAGCTGCAGGGTCTCCGGCGTCCGACCACCGGGGCGCAGCAGCACCGGGCCGCCCCCGGAGCCGTGGCCCGCGCCCACCTGCCCGGGGTCGATGACGGCGACGTCCGTGATGCCGTGGTCGGCGGCGAGGTGGTAGGCAGCGGCGAGACCGGCGACTCCCACGCCGGCGACGACGACGTCGTACCTCGCCGCGAGGTCGGGGCGGAGCCAGCCCGTGCGCCGCGGCCGGCGGCCGAGCCCGCGGCCCCCGACGCGGAACGCCGTAGGTCGGGCGGGCCGGTCCCGCGACCGGGGGTCGTTGCCGCTCATGCGCCTCCTTCCGAAGCGCGAGTGTAGGCGGCCGGAGGTCGCGTCGGCCGGGGGGCGGGCGAGCCCGCGTCGTCCAGGGACCGGCGCGACGTCCGGCGTCGTTCCCGTTGTGCACGGTCGGGTTCCTCCGGACCACTGTGGGTCACGTCCCACCGTCTCGTCGCCGGTCGTCCGTTCTCGGGTCAGCACCCCCGGAGGGTGCACTGGAAGAACGTCGCGAGCACGGCGTCATGGTCGGACCACGCCATCCGGACGGTCCGGGCGTCGAGCTCGGTGACGTCGCGCCGGCTGCCGAAGACGTAGTCGAGCTTCACGTCGGCGCCGGGGGCGTCGAGCGTCCCGACGTTGCAGGCCGGGGTCCGGCCGCGGCGGGTGAGGCAGGCGTCGGCCTCGTCGAACCGCCCCGAGGACGCCGGCGCTCCGGACGCGTAGAGCCCGTCCAGGCCGGTGGCGAACGGGGCGGTGTTGAGGTCGCCGCCGAGGACGATCGGACCGGCGCGGGCCTCGGCGTCGACGACGGCGGTCAGGCGGCGCAGCTGCGCCGCCTGGTCGCGGCGGCCGACGTGGGTGACGCACACCCGCGTGCGCACGAGCAGGCTGGTCGTCGCGCACGTGACGTCGCGGTGCTCGACGGCCGACGTGGGGAGGGTGCAGCGCGCGAGGCACGTCGTCGTGACGTCGGACAGCGGGCCTCGCGAGAGCAGGGCGATCCCCTGGGCCCGTTCTCGGCAGCGCAGCGTCGACGACGTCCAGACCGGGGTGAAGACGGTGTGCATCGGCCGGCCCCGGGCGGCAGCCCGGGAGCGGACGGCGGCGACCTGGTCGCTGCAGACCTCCTGGAGGGTCACGACGTCCGGCCGGACGCCGACGACGAGGTCGACGATCGCGTCGACCGGCGCGCCCAGGCTGCCCTCGACCCGGCACTCGGGGTTGCGCGCGTTGCCGCAGACGTTGAGCTGGAGCACCCGGTACGGGCCGCCACGGACCGGCGACGACGTCGCGAGCGCCGCCGACCCGAGGGCGGTGCAGAGCGCGAGTGCCGTCGCCGCGACCCTGCCTCGTGACCGCATCGTGGCTCCTCGGGGTGCCGGGAACGTCCAGCGTAGGACCGCGGGACACCCGCCACGGGGAGAGGCACGGACCCGGGGAGGAGCCGACGCCTGGAACCGAGGCGACCGGAAGGCGTCAGCCCACGACGGGCAGGACGTCCTCGCGCAGGTCGGCGGCGAGGTCCCCGGTCTCCCCCGCACGTGCCGCGCGCCGTCCGAGCACGCCGACGTACCCGAGGAAGAGCAACCACACCGCAGCACCGATCGCGATCCGGGCCCACGTCGGCAGTCCGGAGGGGGTGACGAAGGCCTCGACGGTCCCGGACACGAAGAGCACGACGACGAGCCCCAACCCAACAGTGATCACGGCGCGGCCCTCCGCCGCGAGGGCGCGCAGGCGTGGGACCGGACCCGGCGCGACCCACGCCCAGAACAGGCGCAGCCCGGCCCCGGCGGCGACGACGACGCACGTCAGCTCGAGGAGCCCGTGCGGCGTGACGAGGCCGAGGAACAGCCCGAGACGCTCGTTCGCCGCCATGAGTCCCGCCGCGAACCCCAGGTTCACGGCGTTGGCGAACAGCACCCAGACCACCCCGGCCCCGCTGACCCCCAGCGCGATGCAGAGCATCGAGATCCAGGCGTTGTTCGACCACACCCGGGCGGCGAAGCTGCCGGCGTCGAACTCGCTGTAGTACTCCTCGAAGTCGTTGACGACGTACCGCCGGATCTCCTCGCGGCTGCCGAACGCGGCCGTCTGGACCTCGGGGTTCCGCGCGACCCACACTGCGCACAGCAGGGCGACGAGGGCGCTCGCGACCGCCGCCGCCGCGACCCACCAGCGCGACCGGTACACCGCGGCCGGGAACGAGACGACGGCGAAGCGGGCGAGCTCGCGCCAGAAAGGTTCCTCGGAGCCGGCGACCGCGGCCCGGGCCCAGGCCACCGTCGCCGACAGCCGTGCGGCGACGGCGGCGTCCGGCGCAGCCGTCCGGACGACGGACAGGTGCGTCGCAGCGCGCTGGTAGAGGGCCACGAGCTCGTCGGCCTCCGCACCCGTGAGCCGGCGGGGTCGGCTCAGCTCGTCGAGCCGGCTCCACTCCGCCGAGTGCACGGCGACGAAGGCGTCGAGGTCCACCGGGCCAGGGTACGGGCGGCCCCGGGCCCGGGTCTCGTGGGGCGCTGCGTAGCCTGGGGCCGTGACCATCCCGAGCGGCCCCGCGGCGGACCCCTGCCGCACCGCCGCGACGGTCGACGTCGACGGCCTGCGGCTGCCCGCCGAGCTCGTGACGGGCGAGGCGGTCGTCCTCGATCTGCGACCGGCATCGTTCGCGACCCGGGCCCTCGCGCTCTTGCTCGACACGGTCCTCTACGTCGGGCTCTGGTCCGTGAGCAGCGTGCTCCTGTTCGGGGCAGTGCTCGCGCTCGACGAGGCCGCGGCAGCCACCCTCGTGCTCCTCGTCAGCCTGCTCTTCATCCTCGTGCTCCCGGTGACGGTCGAGACGGTGACGCGTGGTCGCTCCGTCGGCAAGTACGCGGCCGGCCTGCGCGTCGTCCGGGACGACGGCGGCCCGATCCGGTTCCGGCAGGCGTTCGCCCGCGGGCTGCTGGCCATTCTCGAGATCTACACCCTGCCGTTCATCGCGCTCCTCAGCTCCCTGATGTCCCGCCAGGGCAAGCGCGTCGGCGACCTCCTCGCCGGGAGCCATGTCGTTCGTGACCGTGGCGGAGTCGCCCTGCCACCGCCGGTCGTGATGCCGCCGTACCTCGCCGGCTGGGCCGCCGCCGCCGACATCGGCCGGATCCCGCAGCGGCTCGCCCTCGCGGCACGCGGCTACCTCGGGCGGCTGCCGACCCTCCACCCGCAGGCGCAGGCGCGGCTCGGCGTCGCCCTCGCCGACCAGGTCGCCCGGTACATCGCACCGATGCCGCCCCCGGGGACCGCGCCGGAGGCGTTCCTCGCCGCGGTGCTGGCCGAGCGGACCCGTCGCGAGCTGGCCCGGCTGACCCGCGCCGACGCGGAGCGCACGGCGCGCGCGTCCCGGCGGGACGCCGCCCCGGTGCTCTCCGCGTCGAGCCACCGGCTCGTCGGCGACGACTGAGCGACCGGCCGTCCCGAGCAGCGCACCCGGGACGGCGCGAGGGGCGCCCCGGTGGTCCGGGGACGCCCCTCGTGCAGACCGTTCGGCCGGGTCAGTACCGGTAGTGGTCCGGCTTGTACGGCCCGGTGACGTCGACACCGATGTACTCCGCCTGCTCCTTCGTGAGCTGGGTGAGCTTGACCCCCAGCGCGTCGAGGTGGAGCCGGGCGACCTTCTCGTCGAGGTGCTTGGGCAGGACGTACACCTGCTTGTCGTACTCGCCGTTCTTCGTGAAGAGCTCCACCTGGGCGATGACCTGGTTGGAGAACGAGTTCGACATGACGAAGCTCGGGTGCCCCGTCGCGTTGCCGAGGTTCAGCAGCCGGCCCTCGGAGAGCACGATGATGCTGTGCTCGCCGCGCCCGTCCGCGGCCGGGAACGTCCACTCGTGGACCTGCGGCTTGATCTCGACCTTGCGGATCCCCGGCACCCGCACGAGGCCCACCATGTCGATCTCGTTGTCGAAGTGGCCGATGTTGCCGACGATCGCCTGGTGCTTCATCCGGGCCATGTCGGCCGCGGTGATGATGTCCTTGTTGCCCGTTGCGGTGACGAAGATGTCGGCGGTCCCGACGACGTCCTCGAGGGTCGTCACCTGGTAGCCGTCCATCGCCGCCTGCAGCGCGCAGATCGGGTCGATCTCGGCGACGATCACCCGGGCACCCTGGCCGCGCAGGGACTCGGCACAGCCCTTGCCGACGTCGCCGTAGCCGAAGACGACCGCGACCTTGCCGCCGACGAGCACGTCCGTCGCGCGGTTGATCCCGTCGACGAGCGAGTGCCGCGTGCCGTACTTGTTGTCGAACTTGCTCTTCGTCACCGAGTCGTTGACGTTGATCGCCGGGAAGAGCAGCCGGCTCTCCTTGGCGAACTCGTACAGGCGGTGCACGCCTGTCGTCGTCTCCTCGGTGACGCCGGTGATCCCGGCGCCGATCCGGGTCCAGCGCTGCGGGTCCGCCGCGAGCGACCGGCGCAGGACGTCGAGGATGACGAGCCACTCCTCGCTGTCGTCCTCGGCCGGCGACGGGACGACGCCGGCGGCCTCGAACTCGACGCCCTTGTGGACGAGCATCGTCGCGTCACCGCCGTCGTCGAGGATCATGTTCGGGCCCGAGCCGTCCGGCCACGTGAGGATCTGCTCGGTGCACCACCAGTACTCCTCGAGCGTCTCGCCCTTCCAGGCGAAGACCGGCACACCCTGCGGATTCTCGGGGGTACCGCCCGGGCCGACGACGGCCGCGGCGGCCGCGCCGTCCTGGGTGGAGAAGATGTTGCACGAGGCCCACCGGACGTCGGCACCGAGCGCGACGAGGGTCTCGATGAGGACGGCGGTCTGCACCGTCATGTGCAGGGAGCCGGCGATCCGGGCGCCGGCGAGCGGCTTGCTCTCGCCGTACTCGGCGCGC
The DNA here is from genome assembly GCA_963750565.1 of uncultured Actinomycetota bacterium. GTDB lineage: Bacteria > Actinomycetota > Actinomycetes > Actinomycetales > Kineosporiaceae > R-H-3. The sequence goes on from CAVVRA010000012.1 coordinate 275,991, forward strand.
AGCGCCATGAGGCCGGGCATCTCGTGCTCGGCGAGACGGATCTCGTGGCGGCCGGACTCGGCCAGCGCGAGGTCTCGGACCTTGTAGTCGAAGGACATGCGTACCTCTCGGGACGGGACGCCCCGTCGTGGACGGGGCCTGTCGGGTCGGGAACGGGGTCGACGCGAGGTACCGCCCGCACGGCCCCGTACGACGGGACGTCGCGGGGGTGCCCCGGAGGGCGCGCCGCACGATGTGCGGCCTGCCCGCAGCCGAGGCGGCCCTGCTCGTCGGCCCGGCGCGGCCCCTCTGGGCCTGCGGCATCACCGACGCCGGAACCCCTCCACGATACCCGTGTGTCGCAGAAAATCCCTCCCGATGCTCAGGCTTCGGCCGACAGGATGACGCCCATGGCCGCCGACACGCACGCGTTCCTCGCGGGCGCGGTGGCCGGGATCGGCGTCGCGCTGCCGCTCGGCGCGATCGGCGTCCTCATCGTCGGGGAGGGTCTGTATCGGGGCTGGCGGCCGGCGGCCGCGGCCGCGACCGGGGTCGCCCTCGTCGACCTCGTGTACGCCGGCCTCGCCGTCGCCGCGGGCACCGCGGTCACCGCGGCGGTCGGCGGCCGGACGGCGGCCATCCGGCTCGTCGGCGCGGCGGTCCTCGTCGTCGTCGCGGTCCACGGGCTCCGGGGGCTGCGCCGCCCGGCGGCCTCGGCACCGTCCGAGGTGCCGGGCCACCACGTCCTCCTGCGGTTCGTCGGCCTCACGGCGATCAACCCGCTCACCGCGGTGTACTTCGTCGTCCTCACCGCAGGGCTGGGCGACGCCGTCTCGGGCTGGTCGGCCGGCGCCCGGTTCACCGCCGGGGTGTTCCTCGCGTCCTGGGCGTGGCAGCTCGTCCTCGCGAGCGCCGGGGCGCTCGCGGGAGCCCGGCTCCCCGACTGGGCGCGGACGGCGACCGGTGCCGTCGGCTACCTCGTCGTCCTCGGGTACGCGGTCCGGCTCGCGCTCTCCGCCTGACGGGGACCGCGTGGGCTACGCGTCGACCGCCCGGGTCGGGACCGGGTCGATGGGTCGCAGCTCGTCGGCGTAGCTCACCGAGACCCGGGTCATGATGCCGTCGTCGTCGATGGCGTACTGCCCGAGCCGCCACAGCGGTGGCGAGTACGCGTGGATCGTCACGCTGCGATCGGCCACGCCGCTGACCCGGTGGATGTGCTCGGGCCCGAACGCGACCGACGACCCCGGCCCGAGGAGCGTCCGCCGTGGGGTCCCGTTGATCCGCGGGTTCTGCTCGCAGACCGCACCCTCGACGACGTGGTAGGCGACCGACGAGGTGTCGTGGTCGTGCCAGCCGGTGTCGTTGACGTCCGTCCAGCAGAGCAGCCAGACGTCGACGTGCTCGTCCCGGTGCAGCGAGACGAAGTGTCGCCGGCCGTCGTCGAACGCCACGTGCCCGCGCCACAGGTCCGGCCGGTTCGCGAGGCTGTCGACGAGCGACTTCAGCTCGTCCGTCGCGAGGGTGCGGGCGGGCAGCGCGGACCACACGTCGACCTCGGTGCCGGCCGGCGCGACGTCACCCCCGGCGGCGACCGGGGTGTCGACCCGCGGATCGGCCGGCGCGGGCCCGACGACCTCGGTGCGGTCGGGAGCGGTGCTGGTCACTGGGGGCCTCCTCGGGGGGAACGGGACCGCTCGCGCGGGTTCGGCGCGGCCGCCGCCTCGTGCGCGGCCGGCCGGCTGCCGTGGAGCAGCCGGGTCGGGTTGGCCCGGTGGACGACGGCGTCGGCGGCGTCGCCCAGACCGGTGCCGGCGGGGCCGGCCCAGGGCCGGTCGGACCCATGGACGACGACGTCGACCCCGAGCACCCGGACGACGGCGTCGATCGCCTTCGGGCCGTAGGACGAGGTGTCGACGAACGCGTCGAGGTCGACCCGACCACGCTCCACGGCGCCGCCGGCGTCGGCGCCGCCGCGGGACCGCAGCCGCTCCCCGTGCAGCGGCGCGAGACCGGCGAGGAGCGCGAAGCAGACCCGAAGCCGCGGGAACATCGGCCGGCCGAAGGCGCGGAAGGCGAACCAGGCCGCGTGCATCTGCGGTACGTGGTCGACGACCGGGCCCCACCAGGCCGGTGCACCGTCCGGGACCGGCACCGCCGGACCGGGGTGGACGAGCAGCGGGGCACCCCGGCGCTCGAGCGCGGCGAGCAGCGGTGCACAGCGGGCGTACCCGGCGGCGTCGGCGAGCGCGGTGGCGGACAGCTCGAGCCCGACGAACCCCTTGTCCAGGAGGTTCTCGAGCGCATCGGTGTCCGGTTCGACGGTCCCCGCGGCGGCCCAGGCGCGGAAGGGCTCGGGCAGCCCGAGCGCGCCCTCGTGGTAGGCGGCGAGCAGCGGCGCGGCGTCGTCCGGCGGCAGCCCGGCGACCCCGAGCCCGGCCGACAGAGCGACGACCGCGACGTCGAGGCCGTCGGCCCGGGCCAGCTCGACGCGCCGCGGGACGTCGTGGTCCGCCGGGTCCGCGGCGAACGGCGGGGCGCCGGCGACGTGCAGCGTCGAGCCGTCGAGGCGCGGCGGGCGGGTCCGGGCCCGGAGCGCGTCGAGCAACGGCGGCGTCCACACGTGCTGGTGGACGTCGACGGAGCCGGTCGACGGCACGCTCACCTCCTGGGCGGTCCGGGGACGATGGCGCAGCGGTACGGTGCAGGGCCAGCATCGTGCCCCGAGGCTGCGGAAGTGCTTCACGAGTGCTTCGTGAGGGATACATCCGGAAACCACGCCGCGCTGTCAGGTGAACCGCTTCACTGAAACCCTTCACCAGAGATAGCGCGAGCGGAGTGGACAGTCAAGGGCACGGCGACGACGCGGCCCCGGAGCCGCCGCAGCGGCGAGGGCGGTCCGCGCCGGGACGGCCGGCCGGGATGGCACGCGGGCAGGCCGCCCGACCGCCGCCGCTTGTACGCCGCTTGTACCCTGACCCGGTGCCACGACGCCCCAAGCGCGTGACCATCCGCGACGTCGCGGCGGCGACCGGCCTGTCGCAGGCCGCGGTGTCGTACGCCATGCGCGGGCTCCGGGTGTCCCCCGAGACACAGGAGCGGGTGCGTCGGGCCGCTGCGGAGCTCGGCTACGCGGCCGACCCCACGGCGCGGGCGCTCGCCAGCGGCCGGACCGGCGTCGTCGGCGTCCTGTGGGCCTCCTTCGAGGACCTCTGGCAGCAGGAGACCGCGGTCGCCGTCGCCGGCGCGCTGCTCGGGGAGGACCGGGCCGCGATCGTCCTGGACTCCCGGGGCGACCCCGCGCACGAGGAGCGGCTCGCCCGCCGACTGCTCGACCAGCGCGTCGACGCCGTCGTCGTCGCCCCGGTCGACCCGGCCGCCGGCTTCTGGGCCGGCGTCGCCGACCGGGTCCCGATCGTCGCCGTCGGGGACGCGCTGCCCGGTGCCCGGACCGCCGGCGAGGTCGTCTTCGACAACCGGGCCGGGGTGACCCTGGCCCTGGAGCACCTCCTCGGGCTCGGGCACCGGCACGTCGGGGTGCTGACCCCGACGACGTCGACGACGCCCGACCGGCCCGGGGACGCCCACGTGTTCGCCGAGGCCGACCGGCTCGGCCTGCAGGTCACCGTCGCGAGCAGCCGTCACGCGCTGCCGGCCGCGACGGCCGCCGCCCGGGACCTGCTCGCGGCGGTCAACCCGCCGACGGCGCTCTTCTGCTTCTCCGACTCGATCGCCTACGGCGGCTACGCCGCGGCCCGCGAGCTCGGCCTCGACGTCCCGGGCGACGTCGCCGTCATGGGCTACGACGCCCGGCCGTTCTCCCGGCTGCTCTCCCCCACGCTGACGACCGTCGACTGGGACACCGACGCGATCGTCGGGGCCGCGGCCCGGCTCGTCACGGCGGCCCTCGACGGCGTGCCGCGACGGCGCCGGGTCGTCCGCCGTCCGGTGCTCCTCGACGGCGGGTCCACCGCCACCCTGCGCGACCGTCGCCCGCGCTGAGCGGTCATCCGGACGGCTCCTCCGGCGGCTGCTCGGACGCGGCGGACGTCCCGGGCGTCTGCGCCCTCGTCGGGATCAGCGGCGAGCGACCGGCGGGCGGCGGCCCTTCTCCGCCGTCGTGCCGGCGGCTGCGGTGCCACACGACGAGCACGACGAGGACGACGACGAGGGTCACGGCGGCGCCCGCCCGGCCGATGGCCTTCTCGACGACGGTGTAGGAGCTGCCGGCGAGGTAGCCGACGAGGCAGAACGTCACGCCCCACGCGATGCCACCGAGGGCGTTGAAGACGAGGAAGCGTCGGTAGGGCATCCGGCTCACCCCGGCGAGACCCGGCATGACGGCGCGCAGGAACGCCGTCCAGCGACCGAGGAACACGGCGTAGGCCCCGCGCTCGCGCAGGTAGCCGCGGGCGCCCTCGAGCCGGTCGCTGTGCCGGTGCAGCATCCGCCAGCGCAGGACGCGTTCGCCGTAGTGCCGGCCGACCTCGTACCCGACGCTGTCCCCGACGACGGCCGCGACGACGACGAGCGCGACCAGCCAGCCGAGGCTGAGGTCGTGCCGCGAGGCGAGCACACCGCCGAGGACGACGGCTGTCTCGCCGGGCAGCACGAAACCGAGGAAGACCGCGGCCTCGCCGAGGACGAGGAGCGCGATGACGGCATAGGCCACCGCGGGCGGCAGCGACAGGATCGGGTCCAGGAACCGGCTCATGGCCCTCCCGTCCACGGGCGGTGCGACCCGACGACCGGGCCGCGACCGTGGCTCCAGCCTGCCACCGCCGTCGGCGCCGGGGGTGCTGGACCACCTGCCCAGGGCCTGAGCAGGGCGCCACCGGGGCCGGGACGGCGCAGCAGCGCGTGCCGCGGCGCGGCGCGCTCTACGGTGGAGCCGTGGTGGTCGCCCCGGAGTGCACGCCGACGCTGCTCGTCGTCGAGGACGACGAGTCGATCGGCACCCCGCTCACCGCAGCGCTCCGCGGCCAGGGCTACGACGTGCTGTGGGCGGTCACCGCGGCCGAGGCCCTCGAGCTCGCGGCGGCCGAGCCACCGGTGCTCGTCCTCCTCGACCTCGGGCTGCCCGACCTCGACGGCGTCGAGCTGTGCCGCCTCCTGCGCAGCCGGCTCCCGGGCACGGTCGTCGTCGTCCTCTCGGCTCGGGCGGACGACGTCGACGTCGTGCTCGGCCTCGAGGCGGGCGCCGACGACTACATCACCAAGCCGTTCCGGCTGCCGGTGCTCCTCGCCCGGATCCGCGCGCACCTGCGCCGTCAGAGCCCGGCCGGCGCCCGCGACGAGGACGCCGTCGTCCTCGGCGCGCTGCGGCTCGACGTCGGCGCGCGCCGCTGCGAGGTCAACGGCCGGGAGGTGCCGTTGCGCCCCAAGGAGTTCGAGCTGCTCGCCGCGCTCGTCGCGCAGCCCGGTCAGGCGGTGACCCGCGAGCAGCTCATGAGCGACGTCTGGGACGCCCACTGGTCCGGACCGACGAAGACCCTCGACATGCACATCTCGTCGTTGCGCCGCAAGCTCGCCGAGCACGGCGAGGACCCCGACCGGATCGTCACCCTCCGCGGGTTCGGCTACCGGTACGACCCACCTGCGACGGCCGGGGTCTCCTAGCCGACCCGGGTGTCGGCACCCACGGCGCCGGCGCGCTCCACGTCGTCCGGGCCGTCCGCGACGGGCAGCAGGAGGGCGAAGCCGGCCGGCACGACGCGGACCAGCTCGAGCCGACCGCCGTCCGCCTCGACGAGCGACCGGGCGAGCGCGAGCCCGATGCCGGTGCCCGCGGCGTCCGGCGAGCGCCGCACGAAGATCTGCCGCGGGTCCCCCGTGATGCCCGCACCGGCGTCCGCGACCTCGACGAGGACCGCGCCGTCGAGCCCGCGGACCCGGACCTCGACGGTCCCTGCACCGTGGACGAGCGCGTTGTCGAGGAGGACGTCGAGGACGGTCCGCAGCGCGGGCTCGGAGACCGCGGCGAGCGTCTGCTGCCCGCCCCCGCCGGCGTCGGCGTGGAGCTGCCGACCGACCGCGGCCAGCCGGGACCCCCAGGCGCCCGCGACGTCCGCGACGACCTCGGCGACGTCCGTGGCGGTCCGCGGGCCGCCGGTGTCGCGGGCGAGCGCGAGGAGGTCGAGCACGGTCTGCTCGAGCCGGTCCAGGCCGACGAGGGCGTCGGCGGCGGCCCGCCGCAGGTCGGCGCCCGGGGTGATCAGGGCGGACTCGAGCCCGAGCCGGACGGCGGTGAGCGGCGTCCGGAGCTGGTGGCTCGCGTCGCTCGAGAAGGCGCGCTCGCGCTCGATCATCCCGCCGAGCCGGCGCGCGGTCCGCTCGAGGTTCGCGCTCACGGCGTCCACCTCGGCGACCCCGGCCCGGACGGCACGGACGGAGAAGTCGCCGTGCCCCAGCGCGTCCGCAGCCCGCGCCAGGGACTGCAGCGGCCGGGCGATCCGCCGGGCCCGGGACCGCGCGACGGCCGCGACGACGAGGAGGACGACTGCGCCGATCCCGGCCATCGCGGCCCACGCGGCCCAGGTGTGCTCGCGGACCTCGCGGTAGCCCTCGGCGGCCCGGACGACGAGCACGTCCTGCCCGTCGTCGCCCTGGACCGGCACCGCGACGACGATCCGGTCGTGGGTGACGTCCTCCGCCTCGACCCGGGTGGTCGCCGCGGTCCGGACGACCGCCTCGGGCCGGCCCGGGCCGCGGCCGAGGACGAGCCGGCCCGACGCGTCGTAGACGCCGACGAGGACGCCCCCCGCGTGCGGGGTCGGCAGCGCCGCCTCCGCGGCCGCCCGGTCGCCGGAGCGCAGCGCGGCCATGACGGCGTCGGTGAGCGTGGACCGGGCGCGCTCGGCGTCCCGGGCGACGTCGCTCGTCGCCTGGTTGCGGTACAGGCCCTCGACGGCGAGCGCGAGCGGCAGCGCGAAGAGGAGCATCGCGAGCGCCGCGCCGAGCAGGATCGACCGCTGGAGGGTCACCCGCAGGGCCGGCGCCCGGCGCGGGCCGGGCGGCCGCGTGTCGTCCACGGACCCAGCGTAGGTACGACGCCCGGCGTCCGTGTCGACCCGGTCGCGGCGTCGCGCGGGGGCAAGCGAGCCGCGCGAACCTCGCCGGGCTGGTATGACGGACCGATGACGAGCAGTGCGGGGTCGGCGGGCGCCGGCGGACGGCGGCCCGCGCGGATCGTCTGCGTCGCGTTGAGCCCGAGCATCGACGTCACCTACGTCGTGCCGCACCTCGTGCCGGGGACGATCCACCGACCGGCCGAGGTGTACCGGGTGCCCGGTGGCAAGGGGTTCAACGTCGCGCGGGCGGCGCGCACACTCGGCGCGGACGTCGCCGCGGCGGGGGTGCTCGGCGGCGACTCCGGCGCGTGGATGGTCGCGATGCTCGCGCGCAGCGGGATGCGGCTGGCGACCGTCACGGGGATCGAGCCCACCCGGACGTGCGTGTCCGTGTCGGACCGGTCTGCGGGCACCCTCACCGAGTTCTACGAGCCGCCGCCACGGATCACTCCCAAGGCGTGGGCGGACCTGCTCGCGACCGTCGTCCGGGTCTGCGACGAGCACCCGTCGTGGGTGTCGCTGTCCGGCTCGCTGCCACCCGGCCCGGTGCCGGAGGCGCTGGCGGACCTCGTCGCGGCGGCGAAGGGCGCCGGCGCGAAGGTGGCCGTCGACACCCACTCGACGGCGCTCGCGGCAGCCGTCGGCGCCGGGGCGGACCTGCTCAAGGTCAACGTCGAGGAGGCCGCGGCGCTGCTCGGGTCGGGCCGTGGGACCGGGTACGGCGACACCGACGACGGCGGCGGCGCCGACGGCACCGACCCCCTGACCGTCGCCGAGCTGCGCGACCCCGCCGCCCTCGCGCCGGCGCTGCTCGGGGCGTCCCCGCACGCGATCCTCGCGATCGTCACCGCCGGCCCGGACGGCGCCGTCGTGGCGTCCGGGACCGGACCGACGCTGCGGGCCACGCTCGACGTCCGCGGCGACTTCCCCGTCGGCAGCGGCGACTCGTTCCTCGGCGGCCTGCTCACCGCGCTCGCGGACGCTCCGGACGACGTCGAGACTGCGCTGCGGCTCGCGACCGGCGCCGGGGCGGCGAACGCGCTGACGCCAGGTGCGGGCGTCCTTGACGCCGAGACCGCGCGGGCGCTCGCCGAGAAGGTCGTCGTGACCCGGATCTGACACCGGCGGCCGCGACGTCCGACGTTCTCAGCCGACGGGATCGCGGCCGATCGTGGCCACGGTCGGGGTCGACGTCGCATCCGGGCCGCGGTCGATGTCGGGCTCGAGGTAGATGACCCGGGCGATGGGGACGGCCTCCCGAATCCGGACCTCGGCCTCGTCGATGACTCGCGCGACCGCCTCGGCGGAGTCGGCCCGGCCGACGGCGATCTTCGCCGCGACGAGGACCTCCTCCGGGCCGAGGTGCAGCGTCTTCATGTGGATGATCCGGTCGACCCCTGGGCCGACAAGGGCCTTCTCGATCGCGGCGACGTCCTCCCGGGTCGCGGCCTCGCCGATGAGCAGGGAGTTCATCTCGACGGCGAGGACGGCGGCGACGCTCACGAGCAGGAGACCGATGAGCGCGGTGCCGAGGGCGTCCCAGCGGCCGTCGTCGGTGAGGAGGGTCATGCCGACGCCGAAGAGCGCGAACACGAGGCCGATCAGCGCGGCGGCGTCCTCGAGGAGGACGACCGGCAGCTCGGGCGACTTCGAGGAGCGGACGAACTCGACCCAGGACCGCCGGCCGCGGGTCTGGTTGGACTCCCTGATCGCCGTCCGGAACGAGAACGTCTCGAGGACGATCGCGACGACGAGCACGGCGAGCGGCACCCACCACCATCGACCCTCGATCGGGTGCGGGTCCTGCCACTTGTGCCAGGCCTCGTAGAGCGCGAAGAGCCCGCCGACGGTGAAGAGGACGATCGAGACGATGAACGCGTAGACGTACCGCTGACGGCCGAAGCCGAACGGGTGCTCGGGCGTCGCCTGCCGGGACGCCCGCCTGCCGCCGATGAGCAGCAGGATCTGGTTGCCCGAGTCCGCGACGGAGTGGATCGACTCCGCGAGCATCGAGCTCGACCGGGTGAGCAGGAACGCGACGAACTTCGTCACCGCGATCCCGATGTTCGCCAGCAGCGCGGCGATGATCGCCCGGGTGCTGCCCTCGGTGGACATCGGTGCAGAATCTCCTGAACGGGTCCGGTCGCGCAGGTCGGCGACGTGTGGCGAGGTGAGCGGGTCGAGCCCCGAGGCGAGCGCGAGGTAGACGGCGGCGAAGTCGGTGAGCGCGACGAGGTCGGAGAACCGCTCGAGCGGGTGTCCCGGGTCGGCGGACGCCTCGCTGATCCGGACCCCCGCTTCCTCGGCGGTGAGCCGGACGGCGTCAGCGGTCCGGCTCGTCTCGAGCCACGAGCCGTCCGGCCGCTCGACGCTCGGGACGGCGTCCCGCAGGAACAGCAGCCGCAGCCGCGGGCCGACCGGACCGTCCTCGAACGGGTCGGCGAACAGGTCGTCCGGCTGCGCCGCGAACGGTCCGCCGAACGTGGCGACGACGTCGCCGGCATCGTCCGGGAGCGCGCCGCGCATCGCCGGGACGCGCGCCGTCCGGGCGAGCATGGCGACGGCGCGGCTCGCGGCGACCCCGGTGACGTCGCCGTCGCCGAGGACGACGGGGACGCAGTCGGCGAGGTCCAGCGCCAGGCTCTTCGCGGGGTTGACGAAGGCGTCGGACGACGGGCGGAACGTCGTCGCGTGCTCGTCGAGCCGGTCCGCGACCCGGCCGAGGAGGAGCGGCGAGACGTCGGTGAGCCCGACCGCGTAGCTGGCGACGAGCACGGGGGTGAGCAGCGCCCACAACGCCATCCGCGACGCCCGGGCGGCCGGGGTCGTCGCCGCCGGCACCTCGACGTGGACGCCGCCGGTGCGGACGGCGACCTCCGCGAGCGGGGAGCCGCCGGTGCCCACGGTGAGCAGCCGCGCGCCGCGCCGGGCAGCCTCCGCAGCGAGGCCGAGCGGGCCGGGAGCGCGGCCGGACATCGACACCGCGACGACGAGGTCGAGCGGGCCGACCCAGCCGGGCAGCGGCATCCCCCGCCGCACCGACACCGGCACCGGGGACCCGCTGCCGGCGAGCATCGTGAGGACGTCGCCCACGACCGCGGACCCACCGAGGCTCGCGACGACGACGGCGCGCGGCCGCCCGTCCCGGGTCAGCTGGTCGACGCGTGCCTCCTGCGCCGCCCGGAGCGCGGACCGGACCAGGGCGCCGGCGCTCGCGAGGGCACGCAGCGACCCCGACGGGTCGGCCTGGCCGAGCGCGTCGGCGTCGTCGAGGAGCTGCTCGTCGAGTGCCACGGTGCCGCCTCAGGAGAAGGAGCGGGCCTCGTCGACGAGCAGCACCGGGATGCCGTCGTCCACGCGGTAGGCCAGGGCGCACGCCGTGCACTGCAGCTCGGGGGTCCCCTCCGGGCCGGCCCCGTCCCGCAGCACGCCGCCGCAGGCCGGGCAGCGGAGGATCTCGCGCAGCCAGGGTTCGATCGCCGTCACGGGGACATCCTGTCCTATGCCGGGGCGCGGCACACCGACAGGGCGAACCGTACCGACGTCGCCCCACCAGCCCGCGCCTGCCCTCTGCCCGTGCCTCGGCCCTCGTGCCGGGTCCGCTCTCGGTCCGGCGTCACGGCTCGCGGACGAGCCCGAGAACCTCGTCCCGCAGACCGGCCATCGTCGCGGCGTCCCGGGCCTCGGCGTTGAGCCGCAGGAGCGGCTCGGTGTTGCTCGGGCGCAGGTTGAACCACCACATCGGCGTCCCGGGGTGGGTCACGGTGAGACCGTCGAGCCGGTCGACCTCGACCCCGTCCCGCTCCTGGAACGCCTTCTCGACCCGCGCCGTCGCGGCGTCGACGTCGTCGACCCGGGAGTTGATCTCGCCACTCCCGACGTAGCGCTCGTAGTCGGCAGCGAGCGCGGAGAGCGGCGCGTCCTGCTCCCCGAGCGCTGCGAGCACATGCATCGCGGCGAGCATCCCGGTGTCGGCGAACCAGAAGTCGCGGAAGTAGTAGTGCGCCGAGTGCTCGCCGCCGAAGACCGCACCCTCCTTGGCCATCTCGGCCTTGATGAACGAGTGCCCGACCCGGGTCCGGACGGCGTGGCCGCCGCACTCGACGATGATCTCGGGGACGGCACGCGAGGTGATGAGGTTGTGGATCACGGTTGCGTCCCGGCCCGCCGCCCTCTCCTTGGCGATCTCGCGGTGCGCGACGAGCGCCGTGACGGCGCTCGGGCTGACCGGCTCGCCGCGCTCGTCGACGACGAAGCATCGGTCGGCGTCGCCGTCGAACGCGAGCCCCACGTCGGCGTGGACCTCGCGGACCTTCGCCTGGAGGTCGCGAAGGTTCTCCGGCACGAGCGGGTTCGCCTCGTGGTTGGGGAAGGTGCCGTCGAGCTCGAAGTACAGCGGGACGATCGTCAGCGGCAGAGCCGGCAGACCGACGGTGTCGCCGAGCACGGCGGGCGTCGGTGAGCCCGGCCATCCCGTTGCCGGCGTCGACGACGACGGTGAGCGTGCGGTTCGCCGACAGGTCGACGAGCGCGCGCAGGTGCTCGGCGTACCCGCGGAGCATGTCGGACTCGGTGACGACGCCCGGCACCGTGGGGGCGTCGCCGGCGGCCGCACCCGGGTCGAGCAGGGCCTCGGCGCGCTCACGGACGGCGCGGAGCCCGGTGTCCTGGCTCACCGGTCCGGCACCGGCGCGGCACAGCTTGATGCCGTTGTAGGCCGACGGGTTGTGGCTCGCGGTGAACATCGCACCGGGGGCGTCCAGGGCGCCGCTGGCGTAGTACAGCCCGTCGGTGCTCGTGAGCCCGATGAGGGTGACGTCGATGCCACGGCTCGCGAGGCCGTCGGCGAACGCGCGGGACAGCTCCGGTGACGAGGGACGCATGTCGTGCCCGACGACGGCGCGCGGCCGCCGTCGGCCGCCGTCCGCCGCCGCGTCGGCGAGCACGACCACCTCCGCGAAGGCGATGCCGAGGGCCCGCGTCACGTCGGCGTCGAGGTCGGTACCGACGAGACCGCGGACGTCGTAGGCCTTGACGACGTTCTCCAGGGAGCGCACCCGCCGAGACTATCGACGCGGTCCCGGCGCGGTGGGGACGGTGCGGGCGAACCGTGGCCGGCGTCTCCGGGCGGCAGGTCGGGTGTGCGCCGTCACGGCTTCCGGGTGCGCTCGATGACGGTGTCGACGGACAGCTCGCCGCCGCCGTGCTCCCACGTGCGGTGCTCGCACCGGTGGCAGGAGGTGAACTCGACGGGGGTGCCGTCGGTCAGGCTCATCGTGAGCCGCGTGACGTGCGGGCTGCCGCAGCCGCGGCACTCGGCACTCACCCGGTGGTCGCGCTGCGTCAGACTCCCGAGCGGGGCCTCGACGACCTGGGTCCGGCCGCGGCGACGGGGCCGGGCGACAGTGTCCAGGGCGGTACGCGGGCTGGGGATCCGATGGGCTGCGGCCACGGGGCGGTCCTCCGACTGCTTCTGCACGAGACGGGGGCGCTGGTCTGCGGTGCGCTCCCGCCGTCCGACCTGGCCTGCATCGGCATCACCCGTGCGGAGGTTGAGCGGCCGGCCCGTCACCGGCTCCCGGGCGTGTCGCGTGACCGGCGGTGCGCCGGAGGGCTGAGCGGCGACCGCGGGGTCGTGACACGGCGGAACCACCCGGACGGCGGCGTGACGGCGGGCAGGGACCCCGGGTCAGTGCGCGGGGTCGCGCAGGACGCGCAGGTGACCCCGGCGGCCGATCTCGAGGGCGGACGCCTCCCGGTGCGCCCTGGCGGAGTCGGCCTCGGGGCGGGGCCGGGCGGCCTCCCGGACGGCGTCCGCGAGGGCGACGAGGTCGTCGTGCGAGGGGCCGGATGTCTGGTGGTCGGGCGCGAGCCGGACGACCTCCCAGCCACGGGGAGCCGTGAGCCGCTCGGCGTGGTCCGCGCAGAGGTCGTAGCAGTGCGGCTCGGCGTACGTCGCGAGCGGGCCGAGGACAGCGGTGGAGTCGGAGTAGACGTAGGTCAGCGTTGCCACCGCCGCCCGCCCGCAGGCCGTCTTCGAGCACCGCCGAACTCCACCCACGGGCGTGAGAGTACCCCCCGCTGCAGGCCGACCGTCCACGAAACGCCGTCACCCGGGCGGCGCCCCGCGCGCCGGGCGCGGCGAGGGCCGGTACGGGCCGCGTACGCTGGGAGGATGCCGCGCAGGCCCGTCCCGCCGTCAGGGTCCACCGGACCCCGCGCGTCGTTGCCGACCGCGTGGCCGGCGCCCCGCGCCCGCCGCCGGGACCGGCACGGCCGCGGTGTCCGCGGCCTCCTCGTACCTCCCGACGTGCCGGCGTGGCGCAGCCGGGCGGAGATCTTCGACGACCACGTCCTGGACTCCGTGGAGCGGCTCGAGCGACGCTGGGCGACCGAGCTGGAGGGCGTCGAGTTCGCCGTCGAGGACGTCCCGCCGAGCGACCCCGCGCCGTGGGAGCACGGCGAGGTCCCCCTCGGCCGCTTCTTCCCCGCCCAGGGGCCGCTCGCACCGCGCGTTGTGGTCTACCGCCGCCCCGTGGAGACCCGTGCCCCGGACCCGCGAGAGGTGGCCCCGCTCGTCCACGAGGTCGTCGTCGAGCAGGTCGCGCACCTGCTCGACCTCACCCCCGAGCAGATCGACCCCCGCTACGGCGACGAGGACGACTGACTCACCGCATCCCGGCGCGGCTGTCCTCGACGACCGACGGGGCGGACGCGGCACCCGACGTCGTGGCGCCGCGGACCGCGGCGGCGGCCACGAGGGGGCCCTTCGCGTCGGGGGCGGCGAGCAGGAGCGCGGCGTGCACCGACCCGGACACCGGGCGCAGCAGTGCACCCGCGGCGTCGACGGGGAGGGGCACCGAGCCAGTCGTGCCCGCGGCAAGGTCGACACGCTGCGGCTCGAGGCTGCGCCCATTCGCGGCGAGCGGGACGACGACGATCCGGGCCGAGCCCACGGCGCCGAGGGCGACCCGGGCCCGGACCCCGGCGATCACGGGCACCGCGACCGCGACGGTCCCGTCGACGGGAGCGGCGGAGGCGGCCCAGGCCAGGTCGGCGACCTGCTCGTCGGTCGGCAGCACCGTCGGCACGCCGTCCGCGCCGGTCCGCGGCGTCGCCACGGGCTGGGTGACCCCGAGCAGGCCGGCGGCGACGACAGGCACGTCGGCCTCGACCACGGCGGTGTACAGACCGGGCGGGACCCCGCTCACGGGTAGGTCGGCGACGGTGCCGGCGGAGACCGTCCGGACGGCTCCGGGCAGGTCGACGGGACCGTCCCCGCCGAGCAGCCGGACCCGGACGACGGCGTCGGTGCCCCCGGGGACGGCGACCCGGACGGCCGTCGCGCCGGGGGCGGCGGGGTCCTGGGGCTGCGTCGCCGAGAAGACCGCGAGCCCGGGGACGACCTGCCGGGTGGCCGGCGGCCGGGACGACGTCACGCCGTCCGTCCCGCCCGGGGCGACGCCCCGGACGAGCTCGTCGTGCAGCGTCGCGGCGACCCGGCCGCTGCGGGCGACGACGTGGACCGCGAGCGCGTCGAGGCCGGGGGCCAGCGCGTCGAGCAGGAGCGTGACCTGGCCCTCGGCCGGGACGACGACGCCCTCGCCGGACGGCCCGTCGACGGCGCCCTGCGGCCCGAACAGCCCGACGTCGACGACGGCGGGCGCCGGTGCGGGGTTGGCCAGCAGGAGCCGGGCCCGGCGACCCGCCTGCGTGCCGCCGCCGACGAGCCATGCGGAGGTGCCTGCGGGGCCGCAGGCCGTCGCGGAGAGCCCGCGGAGGTCCCCGGCCCGGGCGAGGGTCGCCTGAGCCGCGGCGACGACGGGCAGGGAGCCGTCACGGTCGACGTCGACGCGCAGCGGCCCGGCGCCGGCACCCCTGGTCCGGGCGTCGGCGACCGGGCGCTGGAGGACGCCGACCGCGGCCGCGGACGCTGCCACGCGGGTGCCCGACGCCGGGGGCTCGCCGTCGTCGCCGGGGACCATCCGGGCGAGCCACGCGGCTGCCGGGCCACCGAGGCCGGAGGAGCCGTCGGCGCGCAGCGCGTCCTGTCCGGCGACGACGGCCGCGACCGTCGTCGGCCCGGGGGCGGCGACCGCCGCGGCACCCTCGGGGGCCTGGAGGGGCTGCGGGCCCGGGCACACGGTGGCGGCGGCGGAAGCCACGACGGGGAGGGTCTGTTCGGCGGGCGCCGGGGAGCGGTCGACCCGCAGGTCGTCGGCGACCACGAGCGCGCCGGCCGCGAGCCCGGTGACTGTCGCGAGGGCGAGGACGCGTGGGGCCAGGGTCCGGACCCGTCTGGTGCCCCGACCGGCGGGGCCGGTCCGGCTCCGCGGCGTCGTGGTCGGCGTCGTGGTCGGCGCAGAGCTCGACGCGGGGTCCGGCACGTCCGGCGTGCCGGGCGGGTCCACGGCGTCCGGAGCGCCGGTGCCGTCCTGGGCGGCAGTCTCGGCCGGGGCGGTCACCGGACCTCCTGCCGGTCGTCGGTCGCCGGCTCTCGGCCGCTCGTCTGCGCGTCCGGTCCGGCAGGGCCCGGTCCCGCGGCGTCGGGTGCGGCGAGCGGCGTCGGGTGCAGCGGCGTCAGGTTCAGCGGCGTCAGGTTCAGCGGCGTCGGATCCGGGGGCGTCGGATCCGGGGGCGGCCGGCCACGCCGCACGCCGGGGCCGCGGCGCGGCCGGCCGACGGGAGAACAGCCGTCTGCGCGGGACGGGCGTCATCGGCCACGCCGCGTCGTCGGGCACGTCGTCCGTCGCGGCCGGCGGGTGCTCGTCGGTGAAGACCTGAGGCGGCGGCGCCACGGCGGTCGGCGGTGTGACGACGCCGCGCGGGACGGGCCGGCTCGGCCGGCCCGGTGCTGCGGCGACCCGGCGACGGATCTTCGGCAACGGGATGGCGACGAGGACGGCGAGCACGAGGACGGCGAGCCGGAGCATCGCGGTCCGCCCCGCGAGCCCCTCGTCGTACCGGACGACGAGGCGCCCGCCGGTCGTCGGCAGGACGAACGCCTGCGCCCAGCCGGCGTGCACGGTCGGTGCGAGGCTCCGCCCGTCGATCGTCGCCGTCCACGCAACGTCCCGGCGCTCGGCGAGCACGAGGAGCCGGCCGGTGTCGCCCGGTTCGAGGGCCGTGTCCACGCTCGCCCCGGACGACGGGACGGCGAGCAGGGTGCGTCCGGTGCCGTCGACGACCCGCACCCGGGACGGCCGGGAGGGCCCGCCGTCCGCGGTGTCGAGCTGGACCCGCCAGAGCAGGTCGCGGCGGGACGACGTCGCGACCTGGGACAGCCCCGGCGAGGCGTCGAGCGCGAGCACGGTCGCGTCGGCGACCGGCCCGATCGCGAGCACCGAGCCGATCCCGAGGTCGGCGAGCTGCGGGCGGACGTCCCGGCCGGAGTCGGACAGCAGCGCGCCGACGACGGGGACCACGAGGCCGGCGTCCGGCCGGCCGGCCGGCGCGCCGCCCGGGGTCCCGGCCGCCCGGGTGAGGCGGCCCTCGGCGGCGGTCGCGGAGTCGCTGCCCTGCGTCGGGCCGTCGGCCGCGAGCAGCGACCACCGGACCGTGCCGTCGCGGGCATCGAGGACGAGCGTGCGCATCGCGGCGGCGCCGCGCGCCTCCTCCGCGGCGAGTGCCGGCAGGACCTCGGCGTCCACCCGGGCGACCGTCGTCCGGCCGGCGGCCGCCCAGCCGGCAGCGAGCGCGAGCGGTGCCGCGACCGCCGCGACGGTCGCGACCACGGCCAGCGCACCGATCCCCCACCCGGCCCGTGCAGGGGTACGGGCCCGCAGCTCCGCGAGGCCGCCGTCCGCACCGGCGAGCGCTGCGGCGAGCAGCCCGAGGGTGAGCAGGGAGATCCCGGGGCCGGCCCAGCCGGTCCTGGCGCCGGACGCCGTCCATGCGACCTCGACCCGTTCGGCGAGGAGCGCGGTCGCCAGTCCGGCGAGCCCGATCAGCGCGGCGACGAGGGCCGTCGGCCAGCGCCGCCGCAACAGCCCGAGCACCGCCGCCGCGACGACGGGGACGGTGAGCGCGGCCGCGAGCAGGACGACGAGGGCGGCCGCGTCGACGGCGGCAAGATCGACGGGCACCGACCGGACGCCGGGCAGGTCGGCGAGCCGGTCGAGCGGCGCGAGCACGGCGCCCGGGGTGCTCGGCAGGAGGAGCAGGTGCCATCCCGGCGCCCCCGCGGCGGCGGGCGACGCCGGGACGCCCGGGTCCGCGAGGAGCAGCCGAGGTGCCCGCACGACCGCTGCCCACCAGGGCAGGAGCAGCAACGCCGGGACCGCGACCGTGAGCCAGAGCGGCCCGGCGCGTCGCCACGCGAGGACCCCGACGAGGACGAGGGCGACGCCGGCGGCCGCCGCCAGCGACGGCGCGGCGGCCACGACGACGGTCACGAGCAGCCCGGCCGCCGCAGCGGCGGTCACCGAGCGACGGGTCACCGCGCGGCCCAGCGCGAGCGCCGTCACCGGCAGGAGGACGTGCGCGAGCACCGACCCCGGCCGGCCCGCCGACACGGCGCCGAGGAGGGCGGGCGCGGCCGCCCACACCGCAGCGGCCCACAGCCGCAGCCACCGGGACCGGGTCAGTGCCCCGGCCGCCCACCACGCGGACGCCGCCGCGAGCGCCGGACCGAGGACGACGAGCGCAAGGACGGCGAGTCGCGGCGAGCCGCCGGCGACGACACCGAGCCCGCTCACCACGGAGTCGAACGGATCGGCGAGCCCGGCCGCACCGAGGCCGAGCGGACGCCGGCTCGACCGGGCGAGCTCCCACAGCTGACCCGCGCGCTCGGGGGCGGGCAGCAGCGCCGGGCCGGTCAGCGCGCCGGAGCCCGTGAGGGCGTCCCGGAGCCGGACGGCCACGGCGGCCACGGCGACGAGGACGAGCAGGGTCAGGGCCAGCAGGCCGCGACCGGTGCGGCCCGTGCGACCGGTGCGGCCCGTGCGACCGGTGCGGCCCGTGCGGCCCGTGCGACCGGTGCGGCCCGTGCGACCGGTGCGACCCGTGCGACCGGTGCGGGCAGGGTCGACGGGCGCGGTCCCGGACGGCGTGTGCGGCGACCGCTGGTCGCCGTCCTGCGCAGACCCGGCCTGGGGGTCGGCGGCGTCGGGCTCGATGCCTCCGGACTCGCCGCCGAGCAGACGCTCGGCGGCGCTGCCGTCGTCCACGGTGGGCTCGTCCGCCGCATCGCGGGCGGCGGGCTCACCCTCTGCAGCGGCCGGAGCCCCGACCGGCTCCGGCGTCCCGGGCTCGACCTCCTCCACAGACAGGCTTGTCGCGGCCCACGCCGCGAGCGCGTCCCGGTTGCGCCGCACCAGGGTTCGGGGCCTGGCGACGAGCGGGCGCAGGGTGTGCCGCGGGACCCGCTGCTGACGGTGCAGCCGGGCCCGGGACCGCAGCCACCGCCCCGGACGCAGGAGCACCTCGGCGGCGGCGGTCAGCTCGGCACCGGCGCGGTCGGGCTGCTTGAGGACGAGCCGCCAGGCCGCCCGCACCGGCGCGGCGAGCGCCGTCCAGAGCAGGAGCAGCGGCACCGTGATCGCGTGCGCACCGGCCAACCGCAGGTGCAGGGCGTCGCGCCGGTCCGCCCGGTACCAGGACCGGCGCACGTACGGCTCCCCCGCCGGCCCGGCTCCGGCATGCGCGACGACCGCGCCCGGGACGACGACGACGCGGTGGCCCGCGAGCCGGACCCGGCGGCAGAAGTCGACGTCGTCGCGGGCGTGCGCGAGGAGCGGGTCGAGGCCGCCGAGCGCCTGCCAGGCGTCGCGCCGCACGAGCATGCCCGCCGTCGACACGGCGAGGACGTCGGTGCGGGCGTCGTGCTGGCCCTGGTCGACCTCGCGAGGGTCGAGGCCGGTGACCCGGGCACCGAGCGGCGACGTCGTGAAGCCGACGTCGAGCAGGTGCTGGTCGTCGTCCCAGTCGACCTGCTTGCAACCCGCGACGGCGACGGACGGCGCGGTCTCGACGGCCTCGAGGAGGCGGGCGAGGGCGTCGGGCTCCGGCGCGCAGTCGTCGTGGAGCAGCCAGAGCCACTCGGTCGTCCGGCGGGCGCCGCGTTCGCCCTCGCGCTGGCCGTCCCGGGCGTCGGCGACGTCGGGGACGTCGTCCGACGGCTCCGGTCGCGGGCGGGGCGCGACGGCCGTCCGGGCGACGAGCGCGGCGAGGGCACTCTGGACGCCGTCCCCGAAGGTCGCGCCCCGGCGCATCCGCAGCACGTGCGGGGTGGCCGTCGCGAGCATCGCGGCGCTGCGGTCGACCGAGCCGGTGTCGGCCGCGACGAGAAGGTCCGGCCTGCGGGTCTGGGCCGCTACCGCACCGAGCACCCGGGCGAGCCGCGGCTCGCCGTCGTGGCTCACGAGGACGGCGGTGACCCGGGGCCGGGGAGCCACCCGGCCGGTCGGCGCGAGCGCGGCCGGCGGCGCCGGAACCGGCGTCGCGACGCCCCGCGCCGCCCCCGTGTAGGGGTCGACGACGAGGGTGGTGTCCGCACTCACGAGGTCGAGGGTCACACCGCGGACCGGTCGGGAGGTCGAGGACACGCGGGGAGCGGGCCACTTCGTCGGCAGGCTCACGAGACAGCCGCCCGCTCCGGGCCGGAGCCGGCCCGCGGACCCGAGAACGCAGGCCCGGACCGGACGGGCACGGAATGCTCAGACGGCGCGCTTCTTGACCCTGCGCCGCTCGCGCTCGGACAGCCCGCCCCAGATCCCGAACCGCTCGTCGTTCGCGAGCGCGTAGTCGAGGCACTCGACGCGCACCTCGCAGGACAGGCAGACCCGCTTCGCCTCGCGGGTCGAACCGCCCTTCTCGGGGAAGAACGCCTCCGGGTCGGTCTGGGCGCACAGCGCCCGCTCCTGCCACTCGAGCTCGGCCGCGACCTCGTCCGCCGTCGTTCCCTTTGCGATCGCCACGAGCTCGTGCACCTGGCGCCCTCCTCGACCCTGGCCCCGCGAGGGGCTCGTCCCCCCAACCGGGGCACGCCCCCTGCCCGGGCGTGCCCTGTCTTGCCGTGCTGTCCCGCCGTGCTGTCCCGTCGCCCCAGTTGCGGTCCTGCCCCCGGCCTGCTCGTCCGTGCCGTCCTGCGCTGCCTGTCGTGGCCGTGCTGCCGTTCGGCCCTGCCCTTGCACAAGCCCCGCTCCGGCGCGAACGACCCTCGACCGCCGGGCGGACTCGACGTCCCGGCCGGACCAGCTGGTGGGCCGCCACCGACGGGCTCGGCCCGTCGCTGCACGCCCCCCGACCACTCCGACGGCCGAAAGCGTAGTGTGACGACGCGCTCACCGTATGTGATTTCTCGGCATCACACCAATGAAATTACACGTGTGTCGTGCCAGTCCCGTCAAGCCGTTCTCTGGTATTCGCCTCACCGATGTGCCCGATTCGTCCCAGAGGCCGGGGACGACGTCTCCCGGGCACCGGCACCCACCTGCAGAGATCACGAGGAGTGCCTGCCGGCGACACCATGTCACCTGGTGGCAGCCCCCTGAGCACGCGTCCGCCGCAAGCGCTGCAAGGATCCCAGCATGCGAATCACCGCCCTCGCCGGGGGGATCGGCGGCGCCCGGTTCCTGCGCGGCCTGCTGCGCCGGCTCGAGTCCGTCCCCGCCGATGCCGCTCCGCCCGGTGCTTCCGATGGCGGACCCCTCCTGCGCATCGCTCACGAGGTCACGGTGATCGGCAACACCGCGGACGACGTGACCCTTCATGGGCTGCGCGTCTGCCCCGACCTCGACACCGTGATGTACACCCTCGGCGGCGGCATCCACGAGGGCCAGGGGTGGGGCCGGGACGACGAGCTGTTCACCGTCGCCGAGGAGCTCGCCGCCTACGGTCAGGCACCCGACTGGTTCACCCTCGGGGACCGCGACCTCGCGACCCACGTCGTCCGGACCCGGCTCCTCGGCCAGGGCCTCACGCTCTCGGAGGTCACGGCGCAGCTGTGCGAGCGGTGGCGGCCGGGGGTGCGGCTGCTCCCGATGAGCGACGACCGGGTCGAGACCCACGTCGTCGTCGACGACGAGAGCGCAGAGGGCGGACGTCGGGCGATCCACTTCCAGGAGTGGTGGGTGCGGCTGCACGCCGCGGTCCCCGCCCGGCAGATCCTCGCCGTCGGGATCGAGCAGTCCCGGCCCGCGCCTGGCGTGCTCGAGGCGCTCCGGGAGGCGGACGTCGTCCTCCTGCCGCCGAGCAACCCCGTCGTGTCCATCGGGACGGTCCTCGGCGTGCCGGGCGTCCGGGACGTGCTGCGGGGCACCCGGGCCCCGGTCGTCGGCGTCTCCCCCATCGTCGGAGGCGCCCCGGTGCGCGGGATGGCGGATGCCTGCCTCACCGCGATCGGCGTCGAGACGTCCGCCGCGGCCGTCGCGGGTCTGTACGCCGACTTCCTCGACGGCTGGCTGGTCGACACCTCCGATGCCGGCACCGTGGACGCCAGGGGCGGCGGTGGTGCCGCGCGACCGGCCGTCCGCGACCTGCCGCTGCTCATGACGGACGTCGACGCCGCGGCCAGGATCGCCGGCGCCGCGCTCGACCTCGCCGCCGAGCTCGCCCGGACGACGGCGGCCTGAGCCGTGCTCGAGGTGCATCCGGTCACCGGGCTCCCCGAGGTCGGCTCCGGGGACGACGTCGCGGCGCTGCTCGTCACGGCGCTCGACCGTCCGCTCGAGCCGGGCGCGGGCCCGGCCGCGCTGCGCGACGGGGACGTCGTCGTCGTCGCGAGCAAGGTCGTCGCCAAGGCCGAGGGCCGCACGGTCCACGCCTCGTCCCGGGACGAGGTCGTCGCCGCACAGACCGTTCGGGTCGTCGCCGAGCGCCGGACGCCGCGCGGGGTCGCCCGGATCGTCCAGTCCCGGTCCGGGCCGGTGCTCGCCGCCGCGGGGGTCGACGCGAGCAACGTCGCAGCGGGCAGCCTGCTCCCGCTCCCGGCCGACCCGGACGGCTCCGCCCGGGCGCTGCGAGCCCGGCTCCGCGCGCTGACCGGGCGGCGACTCGCCGTCCTCGTGTCCGACACCCTCGGCCGGCCGTGGCGCGAGGGTCAGACGGACGCCGCGGTCGGTGCTGCCGGGCTGACGGTGACCGACGACCTGCGCGGCGGCACCGACGCCCACGGGAACACGCTGGAGGTGACCGTCCGGGCCCTCGCCGACGAGGTGGCGGCCGCCGCGGACCTCGTCAAGGGCAAGCTCGACGCCGTGCCGGTCGCCGTCGTCCGGGGCCTGGAGCACCTCGTGACGGACGACGACGGCCCGGGCGCGGCGAGCCTGCTCCGGGCCGCCGCCGGCGACTGGTTCCGGCTCGGGCACGTCGAGGCGGTCCGGACGGCGCTCGGCGTGCTCCCCGCGCACGACGTCGAACCACCTGCGGTGCCCGCGGAGGACCTGATGACCCGGGCGACGCGGGCGCTGCGGATCGCCGTCCGGCACCGCCGGGTCGCGACCGCGGTGGCGGTGACCACCGAGGTGGCCGCGGAGCCCGGACCCGCACCGGCGATGCCGACCGCCGCCGTCCTCGTCCACCTCCGCGGCGACGACCGCCTCGCGGTCGGCGCCGTCGCCGAGCGGCTCGCCGCCGCCGCGTGGAGCGAGGACCTCGGCACCGACGTCATCGAGGAGGGCAGCCGGACGGTGACGCTCCGGCTGCGACGGCTCTGACCCGCCCCCTGCCCGGCGCGAGAGGGCGGTGCTCAGCGGACGACGGGCAGGTGCGTCGGCAGCGTCATCCGCGACGCACGGCGCGGCCGTGTCACGCCGTCGAGCTCGAGCAGGCGCTGGACCCGGTAGCGGTGCCCGCGGTAGCACTCGACGAGCGGGGCGCACCCGGCGTCGTCGAGCACCTCGCCGGTGAGCGCCCAAGAGACGTTCTTCGCGACGTGGAAGTCGTTCCACGAGAAGGCGTCCGGGTCGCCGTGCGCGCGCTGGCGGACCTCCGCCGCCGTCCAGACCCCGACACCGGGCAGCGTCCGCAGCGCCCGCGCGGCCTCCTCCCCACCGAGGTCGAGCGTCTGCTCGAGCCGGCCGGCCGAGCGGGCCGCGACGAGGACGACCCGGCGCCGGGCCTCCTCGACGCCGACCCGCAGCCACTCCCACGACGGGATCGCGGCCCAGTCGAGCGGGGCGGGCGGTACGCGCATGCCCGCGGCGTACGTCGTCGCGACCCCGGCCGGGCCCGGGGCGACGTCGCCGAAGCGCAGGAGCAGCCCGCGCCACGCGGTGAACGCCTCCTTGCCGGTGACCCGCTGCTCGATCGCCGCGGCGGCCAGCGCCTCGAAGACGGCGCGCGACCGGGCCACCCGCCAGCCGGGGCGGGCCCGCCACGCGGCGACGAGGCGGGGGTGCTCGGGCCGGGGCGCGAACCCGGCAGGGTCGTCGGCGGCGCCGAGAAGCTCCGGGACACCGTCGAGCGCCCACGCCGCGCCGGGCCCCCAGGTGTGCGCGAGCACCTCGCCGTCCGCGGGGCGCGGCTCGAGCCGGAGGAGCACGGGTCCGTCGGGGGTGCGCGTGGCGCGCCACACGACGCCGTCGGGCTGGCGCCGGAACGCCGGGTCGCCGCCGCCGCGGCGCAGCGCGGCGACCGTGGAGCCGACGGCCACCTCCCGGCCCGGCCGCCAGCACCGCCGCAGGGCGCCGCCGTCGGTCGTCACCGGAGCATCCTCGCCCCGCCGTGGCGATCTCGGCATCCCGGGTCCGGCGACCGGGGTCGGCACGCCGTGCTCCCGGTCGGGCGTCGTGCCACGGGCAAACCCCGCAGGTCCTTAGACTCGTGCCCGTGGGCCGCCGACCGGTCCGCCCGACCACCACCCGTCCCGGGACGCCTCCCCCGGCCCTGCCGAAAGCGAAGCTCGTGGCCAAGAAGACCGCCGAGAAGGACCGCAAGGCACGTGTCGAGGAGATGCGCAAGGCCCAGCAGGCGGCCGAACGACGCAAGAACCTGCTCGTCGTCGTCGCGAGCCTGGCCGTCGTCGCCGTCCTCGTCGCCGCCGTGTTCGCGGTGATCCGCCGGGAGCAGGCCGCCAGGGACATCGCCACCATCGGAGCGACCGCCGCCGCGGCGGCCTGCGACGCGGTCATCACGGACAAGGCGACGGGGGGCTCGGTTCATGTCGGCCCGGGCACCGACCAGGCGAGCAGGACGACGGTCGACTACGCGACGGTCCCGCCCACGTCCGGCGAGCACTACGTCCAGCCCGCCTACCCGTCGCGGGCCTTCTACACCGCGGCAGACCGGCCGAGGGTCGAGGAGCTCGTCCACAACCTCGAGCACGGCTACACGATCGTCTGGTACTCCGACAGCCTGCCCCAGGCACAGCAGGACGAGCTGAAGAGGATCTCCGACCTCGTCCGCGCGGACGGCACGACGGCGGGCAAGTTCATCGTCAGCGCCTGGGACTCCGCGCGCGGTGCCTTCCCCGCCGGCAAGCAGATCGGCATCTCGCACTGGGGCAAGGACAACGGGTACCGCCGGCTCTGCGGGTCGGTCTCCGGCGAGGTCATCAAGAGCTTCGTCGAGAAGTACCCCTACACCGACTCCCCCGAGCCGAACGCCGCCTGACACCAGAGCTCAGGCACCCGTTCTGTGCGGGTCGGACGGCCGTGACGCCCCGCGACCGGGACAGAGCGGGTGCCTCACGCCGGGGGCACCCCACCCGTCGATGCCCCCCGGCGCGCGAGGGCGATGCCGACCCCCGCGAGGCCGAGGTCGGCCAGGGTGAACAGCACGCGGGAGAGCAGGACGACGACGACCACGGCGCCGGGGCCGAGGACGGGCGCGAGGACGGCCGCGAGCACGAGCTCGCGGGCACCGGCGCCGGCGGGGGCGACGACGACGACGAAACCGACCGCCCAGGCGAGGGCGTAGCCGCCGGTGGCCAGGGCGAAGGTGTGCGCCGTCGCGGGCGCGCCGACCGGAACGGCGAGGGCCGTGACCTGCAGCCCCGCGCAGGCCCACGAGACGACGCCCCAGCCGGTGCCCGCGAACGTGGCGCTCAGCGTCGTCCGGGTCTCGAGCGGCTCCCGGCCGGCGACCCGCAGCGCGCGGTTCGTGAGCGGCACGAGCACCCGGGGGTGGAGCAGGACGAGCACGGGGACGACGAGCAGCGGGGCCCAACCGAACCCGTCGGGAAGGACGTCCGGCACGAGCGGCAGCGTCGCGACGACGACGACGAGCGCGCTCGCGATCGCCAGGAGCAGGCTCGCCATCGTCGCGGTCGCCGTCCGTCGCCGGGCGACCCCGTAGTCGCTCGCGAGCTCGGCCTGGACGACCAGCGGCCACACGCTGCCCGGCACGTACTTGCCGAGCTGCCCGACGAAGAAGACCCGGGCTGCGACCAGCAGCGGCAACCGTGCCCCGAGGTCGCGAAGGACGGCCCGCCACATGAGCCCGGCCGTCGCGGCGTTCGCGAGGGTCGCGACGAAGGCGACGACCACGGAGCCCACCGTGACCCGGGTCAGGGCTGCGAGGACCTCCTCCCGACGGGCCGCGACCGCCCACACGGCGAGCCCCGCCGCGACGATCCCGAAGACCCAGCGCGCCGCGCGGGACCGGCCGACGGCGAGGAGCCGCTCGAGGGCGTGGGTCGCCGTGAGGCTCATCCGGCACCCACGGTGGTCAGAGCATCGACGTACCGCTTCCACGGCGTCTCGTCGTCGACGTCCGGGACGGCGCCGCACAGCGCGTCGAAGACCCCCGGCTCGAGGAGGCGGCGCAGCCCGTCGGCGAGCGCGGCGGCGCCGTCCGCGGCGACGAGGACGCCGTCGACGCCGTCCCGGACCTGCTCCGCGAACGTCCCGACCCGGGTCGCGAGCACGGGCAGGCCGTGGGCGTGCGCCAGCAGGACGTTCTGCGACGCCGTCGCGTGCCGGTACGGCAGCGCGAGGACGTCGTGCTCGGCGAGCAGGTCGGGCACGGTGTCGGCGGCGACGTACCCGGGCCGGACGTCGACCCGGCCGGCGAGCCGGGGGTCGCCGCGGACGACGTCGAGGTCGCGACCGGCGGCCGGCCAGATCTCGCCGGCCACCGTCACCGCGACGGCGGGCACGTCGGCGGCCGCGGCGAGGAGCAGGTCGACGCCCTTGTAGCGGCGGACGTACCCGAGGGCGAGGACGCGCAGCACCGCGCTCGGGTCGGCGTCACGGGCAGTGGCCCGGGACCGCCGGGCCGCGACCACCTCGGCGCGGCGCCCGGGGTCCGGGACCCCGCCGGGCAGGTGCGGCGGCAGATCGGCGACGACGACGTCGCGGGCGCCGTGATCCCGGGCGAGCCGCTCCTGGTCGGCGGAGTGGACGAGGACGCCGTCCGCCGCGTGCAGCAGCCGCTCCATGAGCCAGCGGCCACCGGGGTGGGTCTCGTGCGGGACGACGTTGTGCGCGAGGACGACCACCCGTGGCCGGCCGGTGCCGGCCTCGGAGCCCGGCGGAGCGCCGTGGCCGCCGCGGGTCGCCCGCACCAGGGCGAGCAGGCCGGGCACCTGGGCGGGGACGACGGCGACGAGGACGACGAGGTCGTGCGCCGGCGAAGCCGGCGTCCGGTCCGCCACCACGACCGCGGGCGGTCCCAGCGCAGCGGCCGCACGGTCCGTTCGTAGGGCGGCAGGTCCGGCCCGGCGCCGGCGACGGTCTGCTCCCCGGGGTAGAGCCGCTCCGGGTAGAGCCGCGACCACGAGACGAGGTCGACGATCGTGCCCCGCCGCAGCGAGCCGGTGCGCGAGTCGCCGTCGTGTGCGCGGCGACACCGCCCTTGAACGGGTGCGTCGGACCGACGACGGCGATCCGCACGCCGCTCAGCCGGCCCGCTCGACCCGGAAGTCATCGGCCCGGACGTCGGCCGGCCGGTAGCGGCCACGGACTCGGCCGTGAACGTCGCGTCCGCCACGTCGTCGCCGCGGGAGCGGACGACGAGGTCGGCGAGCAGCGCCATCGACGCGATGATGAGCGCCGAGAGCACGAGGAGCACCGTGCTCGCCGGGAAGTAGAACGGGTGCCGGACCATGTCGACGACGCCCTTGACCAGCCCGATCAGCGAACAGCCACAGCGCCGGCGGCATGAGCACCTTGAGCGGGTCGAAGTACATGACCATCCGCAGCACCTGGAGGATGTAGCGGTAGGCGTCCCGCAGCGAAGTGGAACTTGCTACTTCCCGGCCCGCTTGGCGTAGTCGATCGGCACGTACTTGATGTCGTGCTGGTTGTGCAGGAACGCGAGCGTGATCGTCGTGACGCAGGAGAACCCGACGGCAGCAGCCGCAGGTACGGCAGCGCGACCGTCGCGGCGGAACGCCCGCAGCCCGGAGTTGAGGTCAGGGATCCGCTGGTTCGTGAGCCGCTCGGCGACCTTGCGGATGAACCACTTCGCCGGAGTGCGCAGCCACTTGTGGGTGCCCTCCTCGGTCCTGCGGGCACCGACGACCTGGTCGTAGCTGCGGTCGTCGAGAGCATCCGGACGAGCTCGGGGATCCGCTCGTTCGGGTAGGACATGTCGGCGTCGGTCCACACCACGATCTCGCCGCGGGCCGGTCTGGGTGCCGATCCGGCGCGCGGTCCCCGACCCGCCGTTGCGGGTGAAAGGCAGGACGCGCAGCGACGGCATGTGCGGCTCGACGGAGCGGAGCACGTCGAGGGTGCCGTCGGACGACGCGTCGTCGATCGCGAGGATCTCGTACCGCAGCCCGGACGCCGCGAGCGCCGCGTCGATGCGGTCGAGCTCGGCCTCGACGTGCGCCGCCTCGTTGTAGCAGGGAAGCACGACGGTGCACTCCGGCCCGCCGGTGCTCGCTGGCTCGCTCATCACCGTCGAGGCTACCCGGGCGCCGGGGCGAGCCAGACCTGGACCGTCAACGGCAGGGTCCCCCGCGGTCGCCGGGTGAGCCGCCGGGCGTCCTCGACGGTTCGCAGGTCGGCGGCCGGTGCGGTGAGGCTCGAGGGGTCGGCGTCGAGCGCGAGCAAGGTCTCCCGGCCGGGCTCGTCGTCGCCCGCGGCGAGCAGGACGAGCCGGCCGGGCCGGCCGCCGACCCGGGCCCGGGCGACCTGGTCCCGGACCTGGCCGACGGCCGCTGCCGTCGCCGCCCGCTGCGTGGGGTCGGCCGCCCGCGGCACCTGGAGCACGGCGGCCGGGTGCCCGCACACACCGCGGACGACCTGCGGCCACTCCGCGGCGGCGCGGGCGTCGACGGCGAGGACGACGTCCCCGGGCTCGAGCGCGGCGCACACCGCGTCGACCGCGCGGACCTCGCCCCGCTCGGTCCGGACGGCGGCGAGCGGCCAGGTGGCCACGAGCGGCGGCACGAGGAGCGCGGCGACGCCGACGACGCCCACGGCGGCGAGCAGCGTCGCCGGCAGCCGTCGCCGGGCCCACCGGAACGCCTCCGCGGCCGCGGCGGTCGCCGCGACGACGACGACGGGCAGCACGACGGGGACGAGCCGGCGGTCCGCCCAGGGGTGGTCGGGGGTGATCCCGGGCCGCCACAGGGTGAGCACGAGCGACCCCAGCCCGACCAGCGCCGGCACGAGCCAGCCCGGCGGCCCGGCGACGACCTGCCTCCCGGCGTCGGCCCCGTCGTCGGCCCCGGCGTCGGCCCCGGCGTCGGCCCCGGCGTCGGCCCCGGCGTCGGCCCCGTCGTCGGCCCCGGCGTCGGCCCGGTCGTCGGCCCCGTCGTCCGGAGCCTGGTGCGGACCGGACGCGAGGAACCAGCGGGTGGCCCGGGACGCGGCCACCGCGAGGGCGATCCAGGCGGCGACGACGGCGACGAGGCCGGTCCACCAGAGGACCCAGTCGAGACTGTGCTCGGCGTACGTCCGGCCACCGTCGAGCGGCAGACCCTGCCCGAGCTGGAGCCCGCGGACGTACCGCGAGCCGGGGTCGTCCGGGTCCTGCCGGACGACGAGCCACAGCGGCCGGGACGCCAGGGCGACGCCCGTGAGCACGACCGTGGCGCCGACGGCGGTGGGGAGCGCGGAGCGGAGCCGGGCCCGCACCCCCGCCGCGCCCGGGTCGCCGTTGCCCGTGCCGGGGCGTCCGGACGGCCGGTTGCCGGCCGCGCGCGCCGCCCGGCGGCGGCCGACGGCGACCGCGCCGAGGCTGCCCGCGGCGAGGACGACGAAGACCGCGACGAGCGGGACGAGCGAGCCGGCGATCGAGCCGAGGTACGGCCGGGACAGGACGACCGCGGCCACGGCAGACACCGCGACCCCGACGAGCGCGCCGACCGCGAGCGGCCGCGCGGCGGGGTGCCGGCGCAGCGCGAGCAGCGCGCACCCGGGCAGGACGAGCGCGACCTCGCGGAGCGCGTCGACCCGGACGAGCCCCGCGAGCCCGAGGAGCAGCCCGCCGTCGAGGGCGAGCCGCCGGGCCGAGACCATGCGCGCGACGACGACGTCGGCGGCGTCCGGGCCCGCGGCGTCCGGGCCCGGGTAGTCCGGGCCCGCGGCGGCACGTGCGCACCGCCGGACCCGGCCGGCGACGGTCGCGTCGACGACGAGCGAGGCCGCCGCCGCGACGAGGAGCAGCGCCGGCGCCTCCGAGTACGTCGAGCGGGCGACGTGGAGGACGGGGAAGCACAGCGCCAGCGCCGCCGCGGCGAGCGGCGCCCACCGCGGACCGACGACCCGGGCGGCGAGCCCGGCGACGGCGAGCACGGCGAAGGCGGAGACGACGGCGGGCACCAGGAACATGCCGGCCCACCCGTCGAGCCAGAACCCGAGCGACCACAGCGCGGGCGCGCCGACGAGGAACTGCGGCACGACGTGCGCCCCGGACGGGTCGGCGACCGACCCCTCGAGCACCTGGTAGTACGCCGGGCTCGCGAGCGTGAACCCGGGGACGGACAGGACGTCCGGCCCGCCGAACGCCCCGAGCCGACCGTCGACCGGCAGGCCGCCCCGGGTCGCGATCCACTGGGCGTACAGCGCGTAGGAGCCGGAGTCCCGGCGGAGCACCACGTGCTCGGCGTGGGTGAGCGCCGCCCAGACGCCGTGGCCCACCGCGACCGACGCGCACAGCAGCGCCGACCACACGGGCGTGGGTCGCGTCGGGACCGATGCCGCGAGGCGCCAGGCGAGCGCGAGGACGACGAGGACCGCCGGCCAGACGACGACCGGCCGCCAGAGCCCGGCCGGGACGAGCACGGCCGCCGCGAGGGCGACCCCTGCGACGGCGAACGCCGCCCCCGCGCCGGTCCGCAGGAGCAACCGGCCGGCGAGCGGCTCCCCGGGCAGGCTCGCGGGGCCGTCCCTCCGCTCGGTCACGTCCGACGACGGTACCCGGAGCGTACGGTCCGCCCGCACACCGCCCCGCCACCCGGATCGGAGGCGGGGCGGTGCCGCAGGACACAGACCGGCGAGACGTCCGGCGGCTACAGGTGCAGCGCCGTGACCCGGGTCGCCCAGTTCGCCAGCGCCGTGCGGGTGCCGTCGCAGCTACCGATCGGGTCGGTGAGGTACTCCTCGAGCGTGCACGTCTGCTCGATCGTCTCGCTGGCGACCCACAGCGTGTCGCCGTCCCAGGCAGTCGCGCCGTAGTCGCCCCAGCGCGGCTGGTTGCCGCCGATGTCCGGGTAGCCGGTGAAGCCGTCCTGGACGCCGACGCCCTCGGAGATCACCCGGACCGTCGGACGCCCGCTCCCGAGCACTGTGTACGACGCGCTCGGGTGGTGGTCCTCACCGGTGAGCGTCGCCGCCATGACGACCTTCCCGGACGACGTCACACCGACCGCGGGATATGTCACGTCGTTGCGGGCGAGGCCGACGTAGCCCGTGTCCTTCACGTCGGCGTGCAGCCCGCCCTTGTCGACCACAGGCCTGACCTGGACCCAGACCACCCCGGCGCGGGTCTCGCGACCGACCCGGACCGCGGTGTTCAGCGACCCGTAGAGGCGGCCGCCGGCGTAGACGACCTGCTGCATCCGGGTGTCGCCGGAGTCGAGGTCGGACGTGACCTGCTTCTGCGCGGGCGGGGCGTCGAGGAACAGCGCCCAGCAGCCGAGGCCCGGCCCGAACATGTCACTGCGGTCGTTGAGGCAGTCCCGCAGCGGCGCGTCGCCGTCCTTCTGCGTCGCCGGCGGCGGCAGCGCGTACGACGCCGCCCGGACCAGCCGGTTCGTCAGCTTCAGCCTCGGTGTCGCCGCGTCGAGGGTCGCGGTGTTCGTCAGGGCCCAGACCCCGATCCGGTCCTCGCTCGGAGCAGTGTTGCCGGTCTCGGAGCCGTCCCCGAGGGTCGAGCTGAGGAAGTACGCGGTGCCGTTGCCGCCGGTCGGCTCCTGGCCCCTCGGCGAGACCGCGGGCCACACCGTGAAGCTGCGGAACGGGCCGAGCCGGGGGCTCTCGAAGACCTGCGTCGTCGGGTCCGCGGCGCCCGCGGCGAGCTGGTCCTTGGAGATCGCGTAGATCTGCGCGCCGGTGTAGGCCGGTCGGCCGTCGCTGCCGTCGCCGAAGAAGGCGTACTCGTTCGTCGTGAGGTAGAGGCCGTTGCGGTCGGTGCCGATGTGCGGGTAGTCACCGATGCATGCCGCGGGGTTCGTCACCGTCGCCGGCGGGTTCGGTTCCGCCGAGCAGCCGTGGTCCGGGGTACCCTCGGTGCCGTCGTTCTGCACGGGGAGCTTGTACCGGGCCCACTCCCCCGTCGGGTCCGACGTCCGGCTCACCGCGAGGTCGATCCGGTTCCTCCCCGTGAAGTCCCCGGTGGTGGCGTCCTGGTCGATGGTGAGGACGGCGAGGAAGAACCGCTTCGTCCCGGGGTCGAAGTGGCACACGGGGTCGGTGATGAACGCCCCGAACTCCCCCGTCGTCCGGTTGATCGCGGGCGGGTACCCGAACAACTCGTTGAAGGAGATGACCGGGCTGACCGCGCGGCCGTTCTTGTCGTCGACGCGCAGGACGGTGTTCACGGCCTCGAGGACGTGACCGGGCCCGACGCAGAGCGCCTGGTCCGGCGGCTCGCTGGAGAACTGGTTGCCGTTGTTCGCGAGCCGGTTGTCGCGATGGTTCAGCCCCTCGAAGGTGGTCCGCACCTCGCGGCCCGCAGCGGCGACCCCGCTGGGCCTGACCCGAGGAGCAGCCGTCCCGCCACCGGGCCCACCGCCCTCGCCGTCCTCCTCGCCCTCGCTGCCGACGGGCAGCTCGAACCGGTCCGCGAGCCCCTCGGCGCCGGAGACGCCGACGAGCCCGGACAGCCGGACCGATCCGGCGCTCACGAGCGGCCCACCGACCGCCGAGGCGGGGCCGGCGACGGCCACGACCGACGACGCCGCTGCCAGGGCCGCGCCGACCACCATGTACGCGATTCTTCGCATGGATGCCCCCACCTCCCGTGGGCCGCTCCCGAGAGGGCCCGTGGGGAGAGAACGTAGACCTGTCCGGCTATGCCGGAGAAGATGTGGAAGGCGGAGAAGATACGAAGACGCTCGTCTGGGCGCTGGCCCACTGGCGCAACGCAGAGGCGCTCCGGCGAGGCGACCTGCCGCCGATCCCGGAGAGCAGCATCACCAAGGCGGAAGATGTGGAAGGCGGATTCGTGGCTCCCGGTTCTGACGGACGCCGGTCGTGACCGACGTCTGGCACTGACCCCGCGGCGTCCGGCAGCGGCTCGGCGCGGCCCGCGACGGCTGGGCTCCGCCGGCGTCGTGGCCCGGGCTTCGTAAGGTGGCGGCATGGACGACGTCCCCGCCCTGCTGCGCCGCCTCGTGACCACCGACCCGGGCCGGCCCCGGGTCACCTGGTACGGGCCGGACGGCGAGCGCGTCGAGCTGTCCGCCAAGGTCCTCGACAACTGGGTCGCGAAGACCGCGAACCTTGTCGTCGACGCCCTCGACGTCGGCCCGGGCAGCCGGGTCGTCCTCGACCTGCCCCCGCACTGGCGCACGGTCGTCTGGCTGCTCGCCGTGTGGTCCGCGGGCGGCTGCGCCGTCGTCGAGCGGACCGGGGACGTCCCCGCCGACGGCCACGACGGTGCCCCCGTCGAGGTGCTCGTGACCGCGGACCCGGGCGCGCCGTCCGCCCGCTCGTGGGCGCCGCAGGTCGAGCAGGTCGTCGCGGTCGCGCTGCCGGCGCTCGCGACGTCGTTCGGCCCGGGTCTGCCGGACGGCGCCGTCGACTACGCGCTCGAGGCGCGCAGCCACGGCGACGTCTTCGTGCCGTTCGTCCGCCCGGCGCCGTCCGACCCGGCCTTGCAGCTCGTCGAGCCCGGCCCCTCCGGGCACGTCTTCGGCTGCCCGTACGGCGAGCTGCTCCGGTTCACCAGCCACGAGGCGAAGCTCGACGACGGCGTCCGGCTGCTCACCGGCGGCCCGGCGACCGACCCGCTGCTCGACCTGCTCGGCCCGCTCGTCGCGGGCGGCTCGGTCGTCCTGCACCACGCACCGCAGACCCTCGACGACGCCGCCCTGGAACGGCTCGCGCGCCAGGAGGCGGTGACGGTCACCCGGCTGCGGGACCGCTGAGCCCGCGCCGGCCCCGGTCAGGGCCCGGTGACCCCCCACACCCACGTCGCGGGCAGCCTGAGCCGGGACCGGAACTGGCTGCCGGTGAGGCTGCGGGTCTCCCCCGTCGTCGACGTGGCCGTGATGGTCCGGACGGCCTTGCCCGCCGTCCGCGCCGTGACTCTGACCGAGACGACGGAGGACAGCCCGAACGCCGAGCGCATCGTCGACTGAGTGACGGTACGGTGCCACGCGGCGTACGGGTTCCGCACGGCGGGGTCGAGGCTGTACGGGTCGGCGACGCTCACGAGGTAGGGCCGTGCGGAGCCGAAGACGTCCTTGACGTCCTGGGTCCGCCCCCCGGAGCTCGAGTAGTAGAGGGTCTCGGCCGGCGCACCGCCATACGTGAGGATCTTCCCCCGGGTCACCTCGACGGCCGAGCGCCAGAG
This sequence comes from uncultured Actinomycetota bacterium, assembly GCA_963750565.1. GTDB lineage: Bacteria > Actinomycetota > Actinomycetes > Actinomycetales > Kineosporiaceae > R-H-3. Next base: position 309,896 of record CAVVRA010000012.1, read on the forward strand.
CCCCCCGTACGCGCCGGTCTCGACGGCGAATCCACGGAACACCTGGTCCCGGCTGCTGTCGTAGACGTGGCAGCCGCCGCACGAGGCGACGGACCCGCGGAGCAGCTTCGCCCACGCGTACGTGCGCGCCGCGACGGACTGCGCCCGCAGCGCGGCGGCACCGGTCAGGCCCCACGTCGTCGGCATCTCGGCGAGCCCGCGGACGTACTCCCGGCCGATCGGCAGCTCGTTGACGACCTCGAGCCGCGCGCCGACCCGGACGACCCACATCTCGCCGTACCGGTAGGCCCGGCCGGCCTTCGTGCCCTCCGTGCCGGTGCCGGACAGCCGGGCGACGGCCGCACGACCGGCCCAGTCCGGCGTCCCGGTCCACGTGACGTGGACAGCCCCCGGCGTCGTGAACACCGTCGCCGTGCCCCGGCGGACGGCGATGCCGCCGCCGGCGTTCGGGACGACGCTCGCCGTCACCGTCGTCCCGATCGTCGTCGACCGCCCGGACGCGGCGAGCCGGAGGGACACCGCACCGGTGACGCCGGGGGCCGGCCCGACACCGAACGTCGCCCGGCTCGTGGAGTGCAGCAGGTTGACCTTGACGTGGCGGCCGTCGGCGACGGTCGCGAGCGTCGTCCCCCGGTAGTACGTCGAGAGGATCTGCCCGTACGACGCGCCGTCCTTGGCGAGCGCGTAGGCGCCGTACTGGCTCATCCCGGCGCCGTGGCCGAAGCCGGAGCCCTTGACCTGGAACGCGGTCGGCAGGGCGACGGCGGCGGCGACCTTGACGTAGGGGTTCAGGCTCACCAGGACCGTCGCGGACGCCGCGGCCGGGGTGGCCGCCACCGCGATCCGCCGCACGACGGTGCCGTGGCCGGCGAGCCAGGTCCGGGCACCGGCGGCGAGCCGGCCGTTCTCGAGGAGCAGCTGCGGTCGCCCGAGCGCCGAGGACAGGACCGCCTCGAGGCCGTCGGTGCGCGTGCCCGGCACGACCACGGCGAGCCCGAAGCGGGCGCTCGGCAGCCGGTTCGCGAGCTTCACGAGCGCCGCGTCGCGGGTCGCCCCGCGGACGTCGACGACGGCGTCGAGCGTGCCGCGCAGCGCGGTGACGGACGACGGGCCGATCCCGCCGGTGCCGCCGAGGACGACGTCCGTGACCCCGAGGTCGGAGATCGCCGTGGCGGTCGCCGCCGGCACTCCGGAGCGGCCGGCGGGCAGGACGACCTGGCCGAGCGCCCCCGCGACGTTCGCGGCCGCCGCGGCGGCGACCGGGTCGGCGGGGTCGACGAGCATCGCGGTGTCGACGGCGCGGCCGCGGCGGACGAGCTCGGCACGGGCCTTGCGCCCGGCGTCCACGAGGACGTCGGTCACCGTGGTGCCGCGGACCGGGACGACCGTGGCGCCGAGGTCGGACAGCCGCTGCGCGACCGCCGCGGACCACGTGCCGTCGGTGCCGACGAGGAGCACCGTGTTCACCGCGTCACGCCGGACCCGGGCCGCGACGGCGGCCGACAGGGCCGCCCCCGGAGAGCTCATGAGCCGCGCGCCGAACGCCTGCGACAGCGCGCCGGCGGTCGCGCCCTGGCTGCGCCGCGCGGACTCGGCCGGGACGACGACGAGCGTCCGGGACGCCCCCGCCACGCGACGCGTGCCGTCGGCGACGGACGCCGCCGACCCTGCGGCAAGGCGGTAGGTCGGGCAGCCGCCGAGCGTGCTCGTCACCGCGGGCAGCAGCTCGACCCGGGCCTGGTACGGGGTCGCGGTCGAGGTGGACGTCCGCGCGGTGATCCGGACGTCGTAGACGCCGGGCGGGACGGCGGCCCCGCGCGAGGTCCGCTGCGACCACGACGTCGCAAGCGACCTGCCGGTGCCGCTGCGGCTCCACAGCACGGATCCCGAGCAGACGTTCGTGACGGTGACCTTCCAGGACTGCGTCGTCGTGAGCCGGGCCGTGACCTTGACCGGCACCGTGCCGCCCTGGACGACCGTTCGCGGGCCGATCGCCGGCACGAGGATCTCCGCGCCGACCCGCGCCGCGACCTGGCTGCGTAGCGTCGGGAGCTTGGCGTAGAGCCGGCCGCCGGGGCAGGCGGTCGGGCCGACGTCCCGGTGGCCGATCATCGTCGGGAGGGTGACCTTCGTGCCCGGGTCGTACCGCAGGTTCCCCTGGGACGTGAGCGTCGTGCGGCCGCGGGGGTCGATCCGGTGCAGGGAGAACTTCCACGCGAAGACCTTGGCGATCGAGGTGAGCATCGCCGACGACGGCGTGGCCGTCTCGTAGTTGCCCATCGCGGAGACGCCGAAGGTCTGGCTGTTGAAGCCGAGGGCATGCGCACCCTGGACCGCTCGGTCGACGCCGCCCCAGCGGCCTTCCCAGACCCGGCCGAACCGGTCGACGAGCACGTTGTACGCGATGTCGTTCCAGCCCCGGACCGTGGTGTGGTAGGCGTAGATCCCCCGGATCTGCGCGGGCACGCTCGCCGAGGAGTACCCGTTCGAGCCGGCGGTGTGGTGGAGGATGCCGGCCCGGACGTTCGCGATGTACGTCGGGGTGCCCTTGCGCAGCGACTCGTCGGCGCCCCACTCGCGGCGGCTGTGGATCGTCGGTCGGACTCCCGCCGCCTGCGCGGAGGCCGTCGCGGTCGTCCCGACGACGCCGTCGGCGGCGGACGTCCCCGGGTCGACGAGCGCGAGGCCGAGCCCCGCGGGAGCGACACCGGTGTCGCTGAGCACCTTGACCTGGATCCCGTCGGCGTGGCCGGACGTGAGCAGCGGGTCGGTGCCGTGCGTCCCGTGGGCCGCCTCCGGCGTCCCGGCGTCCGGACCGTCGTCGGCGGTCGGGACCGGGGTCCACCCGCTCCACGCGCCGTTCTCCTTCACGCGCACCGACACCGTGGTCCCGGCCGGCGCCTGCCCGGTCCACGTCACGCCGGCGACGGCGAAGGTCTTCGTCGTCCGGGGCGGGGTGAGGACTGCGACCTCGCGCCCGTCAGCCGATCCGCCGCTCGATCCGTCAGCCGATCCGCCGGTCGCGCCGTCAGCCGATCCGCCGGTCGAGCCGCCGGTCGATCCGCCGGCCGATCCGCCGGTCGAGCCGACGGCCGGCATCAGTCCCGTGGCGACCCGTCCGCTGGCGCGCCGCGGTGCGCCGTCCGGTGCCTCGGCCCCCGCAGTGAGCGGCCGGCCCGCGCGCCTCTCGACCGCGACGGCGCTCGCGTCGACGCCCGCGAGGGTGATCCGGGTGACGGCGGCGCGCACGGGGTGGGGCTTGGCCGCGAAGGCGTCGGCCATGGTGGGGAGCAGGACGACGAGGGGTTGCACGGCGAGGACGACGACGAGCGGAGCGAGCCTGCGCACGACTGGGTCTCCCTTTGGTCCTGGCGAGGCGGCTCGTGGCCGCCGTGGCACGTCTGCCTCCTCGGCCCTCCCCCCGAGGCGCTTGATGCGCGCACACGAATCCGTGTCCACCACCACCCGCGCGGCGCAGCCACTGCTGCGCCCGGCCGGGCGAGCCGGTGACGGTAGGTCACCGTAGGGGATCTCTGGGACAGAAAGGCTTTAGTGTGATCAGAGTCACAATTGTTGATAGTGTGTCTGATGCGATATCTGAGGCCTGTGGAGTGCTATGGCGGAGGAGCTACGGCCGGAGCCCCCGTCCGCCCGGCCGGCGGGGCTACAGTCACCACGGCGCAGGACGAGCATCGACGAGGGCGTGAGGTGCGATGGACAAGGTGGTCCCGGACGCCGGGACGGCGGTGGCCGACATCGGGGACGGCGCGTCGCTGGCGGTCGGCGGGTTCGGCCTGTGCGGCATCCCGAGCGTGCTCATCGCGGCCGTCCACGACGCCGGGGCCAAGGATCTCGAGGTCGTGTCGAACAACTGCGGGGTGGACGGCGCGGGCCTGGGGGTCCTGCTCGGCGCGGGCCGGATCCGCCGGGTGGTGGCGAGCTACGTCGGGGAGAACAAGGAGTTCGCGCGGCAGTACCTCGCCGGGGAGCTCGAGGTCGAGCTGACCCCGCAGGGCACCCTCGCCGAGCGGCTCCGTGCCGGAGGTTGCGGGATCCCCGCGTTCTACACCGCGACCGGGGTGGGCACGCAGGTCGCCGACGGCGGCCTGCCGTGGCGGTACGGGCCGGACGGCGGGGTGCTCGTCGCGTCGCCGGCCAAGGAGACCCGCGAGTTCGACACCGCCGACGGTGCCCGGACGTTCGTCCTGGAACGGGCGATCGTCGCCGACTTCGGGCTGGTCCGGGCGGCGAAGGGCGACCGGCACGGCAACCTCGTGTTCCACGAGAGCGCCCGGAACTTCAACCCGCTGTGCGCGATGGCCGGCCGGGTCGCGATCGCCGAGGTCGAGGAGCTCGTCGAGCCCGGTGAGATCGACGCCGACGCGGTGCACCTCCCGGGCATCTACGTTCAGCGGGTGGTGGCCCTCACCCCGGAGCAGGCCGCCGACAAGCAGATCGAGAAGCGCACGGTCCGGCCGCGCCCGACGAGCTCCGCCGAGACGGTCTGAGGAGGTCGGAGATGGCACTCACCCGTGAGCAGATGGCCGCCCGGGCGGCTGCGGAGCTGCACGACGGCTCCTACGTCAACCTCGGTATCGGGCTGCCGACACTGGTGCCGAACTTCGTCCTGGACGGCGTGGAGCTCGTCCTGCAGTCCGAGAACGGGATCCTGGGCTTCGGCCCGTACCCCTACGAGGGCGAGGAGGACCCCGACCTCATCAACGCCGGCAAGGAGACCGTCACACTCCGCCCCGGCGCGGCCTTCTTCGACTCCGCGACGTCGCTTCGGGATGATCCGCGGCGGCAAGGTCGACGCGGCGATCCTCGGCGCCATGCAGGTGTCGTCCCACGGGGACATCGCGAACTGGATGATCCCCGGCAAGATGGTCAAGGGCATGGGCGGCGCGATGGACCTCGTCCACGGCGCCCAGCGGGTCGTCGTCCTCATGGAGCACGTCGCGAAGGACGGCACCCACAAGGTCCTCGACCGCTGCACGCTGCCGCTGACCGGCAGCGGCGTCGTCGACCGGGTCATCACCGACCTCGCCGTCCTCGACGTCGGGCCGTCCGGGTTCGTCCTGCGCGAGCTCGCCCCCGGGGTGAGCGCCGACGACGTCCTCGCAGCGAGCGGCGCACCCGTCGAGGTCCCCGCCGCGGTCGCGGAGATCGCCGTCACCGTCTGAGGTCCGACGCTGGTCCGACGCTGGTCCGACGGCGTCAGCCCCGGGGCGACCCTACCCGGGCCGGGTCGGCGCCGGGCGTCGTCCGGGGCGAGAGGACCGCGCGGGGACGCCCGAGCCGGCGCGGGCTCGTGAGGAACCCGGTACCCCACGCGAGGTGCATCGTCGCGTAGACCAGCGGCAGGACGAGACGGCTGCGCGGCGGCAGCCTGCCCCCCGTGAGCAGCGCCCCCACGAGCACCGCGCCCACGTACCCCATCGGCAGCACGAGGGCGAGCGGCAGGAACGGCGCGGCGACGACGCCGACGACGACGCCGACCGTCGCGAGCGGGGCCGCGAGGTAGCGGGCGGTGAGCGTGCCCGGGTTCCGCCGGACGACGACGCGCCGCCAGCGGCCGTAGTCGAGGTACTGCCGGGCGAGCGCCCGCAGCGACCCGCGCGGCCGGTACGTGACCGACAGCTCGGGGGTGAACCACACGAGGCCGCCGGCCGCGCGGATCCGGTGGTTGAGCTCCCAGTCCTGCGCGCGGACGAACGCGGGGTCGTAGCCGCCCTGCGCCTCGAGCACGTCGCGCCGGAAGACGCCGAGGTACACGGTGTCCGCGGGGCCGGCGTCGCCACCGGTGTGGAAACGGGCGCCGCCGACCCCGAACCGGGACGTCATTCCCCGGGCGACGGCCTGCTCGAACGGGGTGACTCCCTCGGCGGCCATGAGGCCGCCGACGTTCGCGGCCCCGGTCTCCTCGAGGACGCGCACCGCCGTCCGGACGTAGTCCCGGGCGAGCAGCCCGTGCCCGTCCACCCGGACGACGACCGGGTGGGACGACGCGGCGATCGCGGCGTTGAGCGCGTCCGGGGTGCGACCGGTCGGGTTGCGGACCAGGTGCACCCGGGGGTCGGCGGCGGCGAGCCGGGCGGCGACCGCGTCGGTGCGGTCCTTCGACGGCCCCAGCGCGAGGACGACCTCGACCTCGCCGGGGTAGTCCTGGGCGAGGATCCGGGCGACCGCGTCGGCGAGGTGGCGTTCCTCGTCGAGGACGGGAACGACGACGGACACGGCCGGTGCCGCTGCCCGGTCGCTGCGCGCTCGCTGCTGGGTCGGCTCGGTCGGCTCGGTCTCATCGGACATCACGACGAACGGTAGTCCACCCGGCGGGCGCGCGTGCCGACCCGGCCGGGGCCTGCGCCGGGCTCAGACCGAGCAGACGGCGCTGACGTCGGTGCCCGCGGTGTCGGTGTCGGTACCGGGGGCGGACGGCGACCGGGGCGTCGCCGCGGTCGCCGGGCGCGCGCCGTCCGAGCGCCCTGCCGCGTCCGCGGACGGCGCCCGCCGGGCTCCCGTCGCACCGCCGGAGGTCTTCGTACGCTCGGAGCTCGTGCCGTCCGCGGCGGCCGGGGCCTGGGCACCGCCGGCGGGCTGCGTCCGGTCGTCCTCCTCGGCAGCATCGACCGCCTCCTCGACCCGGGTCCGCAGGGCGCGCAGGTCGGGGTGCGACGGGGTGATGATCGGCGGCACGAACTGGACGCTGGTGATCGGCCGCCGACGGCCGTCGAGCGCGAGGTCGAGCAGCGTGCCGAGCTCGGACGCCGGGATGTCGGTGCTCACCACCTGCTTGCCCGCGGCGGCGATCCTCTGGAACCGGGCCAGGAGCGTCCCGGGGTCCATCTGGCCGGCCATCGCGGACATGACGCAGCGCTGCCGCTGCATCCGCTCGTAGTCCGACGAGCCGTGCCGGGACCGGGCGTACCAGAGGGCGTGGTAGCCGTCGAGGTGCTGCCGGCCGGGCTCGATGTAGCCCACGACCCGGGACGTCCCACCGCCGATCGGCACCCGGCCCTCGACGGTGAGGTCGATGCCGCCCATCGCGTCGACGAGCGTGCGGAACCCGGACAGGTCGACGAGCACGTAGTAGCTGACGTCGAGCCCGGTCACCCCGGCGACCGCCTGCTTCATCGCCTCCGCGCCGGGGTCCTTCGCGCCGGGGAAGAGCGACGGGGTCTTCGCCCCCCACGTGTAGACGGCGTTGAGCAGGCACGCGTCGCCGCAGGACCAGCCGCGGGGCAGTGCGCGGGCGGCCCGGGTGTCCTCGGGGAACCGGATGTTCTGGAGGTTGCGCGGGAGGCTGAACAGGACGGTCCGGCCGGTGCGCGCGTCGATGCTGGCGAGGGTCACCGAGTCCGGCCGCAGCCCGATCCGGTCCGATCCCGCGTCGCCGCCGAGGAGGAGGATGTTGTACCGGCCCTCGGACGCCCCGGCGGCGGCGCTGCCGCCGAAGATCCCGCCGACGAGCTCGGCCGCGGCCCACAACCTCCGGCCGGCCATGACGAGCGGGACGGACGTCGCGAGGACGAGAACGGCGGTCAGGGCCGCGACCCAGCGGCGAGCGGTGACGGGCAGGCTGCCGGGCCGGCCGAGCCGCCAGGCGTCGACGACCAACGCCGGGACGGCGACGGCGAGCGCGAAGCAGGTCGCCGCCGCGAGGGCGAGGACGCCCGGCCGGGTCACGAGCCCGAGGACGACCGACCGCTTCACGAGCCACAGGAGCGCGCCGACGGCGGCAAGCACGACGGCGCCGGCCCAGACCCGCAGCGCCATCCTGCCCACCCGGCGGTCGCCCGCGACGAGCTGCGCGGAGCCGGGCAGGACGGCGCTGAGGACGAGCAGGGTCACCGCGCGCCGGACCTGGAGCTCCGGCGACCCGGCGGGCTCGTCCCTCAGGGTCGGCGGCGACGTCCGGGCCGGCGCGACGACCGTGACCTCCGGCGCGCCGTCCGCCCGCCGACCGCGGGCGTCGAGCACGGGAGGTCGGGCGGCCATGCCGGTCAGTATGTCCGGGAGTGCACCCCCCGTCCCGCAGGCGCGCGACGCTGGGCGCGTCCTGACGCCGGCGCACCCGCCGCGATCGTCGCGCTCGGTGACAGACTGCCGTCGTGCGGGTGCTCATCGTCGAGGATGAGGTCGGCCTCGCCGAGACGCTGCGTCGAGGACTGGCCCGCGAGCGGTTCGTCGTCGAGGTCGTCGACGACGGGGAGGACGCGCTCTGGGCGGCCACCGAGCAGCCCTTCGACGTCGTCGTCCTCGACATCATGATCCCGCGACCAGAGCGACGCGTTCGACCTCGGCGCGGACGACTACCTCCCGAAGCCGTTCAGCTTCCTCCGGCGCGGCGACGTCGACGTCGCCCTGACCCCGCGCGAGTTCGGGCTCCTGGAGTACCTCATGACGCGCAAGGGCGACGTCGTGACGAAGGCGGAGATCCTCCGCGCGGTATGGGACCCGGCGTTCGACGGCGACCCGAACGTCGTCGAGGTCTACGTGCGGTACCTCCGCTAGAAGATCGACCTCCCGTTCGGCCGGTCCACGATCCGCACCGAGCGGGCGGCGTCCCGGTGACGACGGTGACGTCGTGCCCGAGCCGGCGCTGCTGCCCGGCGAGGTCGCGGACGTGGAGCTCGATGCCGCCGAGGCGGGGGAGGTACGCGTCGGTGACGTGGACGACCCTCACGCGGCCCGCTCCGCGACGCGCGGCGCCCTGGTCCCCCGACGGCTGCACCAGGCCCCACGAGGGCGGGGCGTCCCACGAGGGCGGGGCGTCCCACGACGGCGGGACGCGGCCCAGCCGAGGGCGACGACGGCGCCGACGGGGATCTCGAGCGCGAAGGTGAAGAGCCGGTACAGCAGCGCACCGGCTGCGGCGGCAGGTCCGATGCCACTCGCGGCGAGCACGGCCGCGACGCCGAGGTCGGCGACGCCGGCACCGCCGGGCGTGACGGGGCCGGCGGCCGCGACCCGCTCGACCCCGACTGCCGCGACGACGACGAGCAGGGGCGCCGGCTGCCCGAGGGCCCGCAGGGAGCCGTCGAGGAGGACGACGAGCAGCACCGGGTAGAGGACGAGGCCGCCGACGATCCGCGGCCAGGACCGGCGGGACACCTCGAGCACGAGCCGGCGGGTCCGGACGACGGCGGCAGCGGCCCGGTCGGACCCTCAGGAGCGGGCCATCGTCGACGTCAGCCCCAGGCTCAGGACCCCGCCAGCCGGGACGCCAGGCCGAGGCCGCCGGACCAGGACGTCCCGCGACGTGGGGCACGGCGGCGACGAGCACGACGGCCAGGCCGGACGCAGCGGCGCCCGCGACGAGGTGAGAGATCCGCACCCTCGCACCGTGGACCGGGGCCGCTGGGAGCCCACTGAGACGCCTCACCCACGGCCGGCGTCGGGGTGGCAGGCTCGCCAGCGTGGCCGTCGTCCTCGTGTCCTTCCACGCCCACCCGGACGACGAGGCGCTGCTCACCGCGGGCACCCTGGCCCGCGCCGCCGCGCAGGGGCACCGGGTCGTCGTGGTCACCGCGACGGACGGCGAGGCCGGCCTGACGTCGCCGGACGTCGCGGGGTGCCGCGGGACGTGCTCGTCCGCGGGGCCCGGCTCGCGCGCGGCCCGGCTCCTCGACGCGGCGACCGTCGCCCGGCTCGCCGCGGCGTACAGCGACGGGCGGGAGCTCACGCATCGGGTCGACGTCCGGCCGTGGGCGGGGGTGAAACGGGCGGCACTGCGGGCGCACGCGAGTCAGGCGGTCGGCGGGTCGGGGCCCCGGACCGTCGCCGGTCGCCATGACGACGTCTTCGCCGGTGTCCGCGGCCTCGAGTGAGTCGTGCGGGCGCGGCCGGGTGCCCGGGCGCGCGGGATCCCCCGATAGGCCCGTGGCAGCCGGCGATCGGCCGGCCGTCGGCCCGGACGGCGCCCCCGCGCGAGCACCGTCCGGGCCTGCCCCACCTGTCGGCCCGGCGGCTGCGGACATGAGGGGTCCGCGCCGCACCTACACGTTCGGGACGACCTCGCTCACGAACAGCTCGATGCCGCTCGTGTCGTAGGCGGCCTCGGTGAAGTACGTGATCGCGTACGACAGGCCGGCGGCCTTGAGCTCGGTGAGCCGCTCGACGATCTGCTCGGGGGTGCCGACGAGCGTGCCCGAGCGGAACTGCTGCTCGGCGGCCGCGAGCTGCTCGGGCGCGAGGTACGGCTCGTACCGGCCGCGGATCGACGTGATGCGGTCCTCGACCTCGGCCTCGTCGCGGCCGATGACGACGTTGTAGTTCGCCGACCGGACGATCTCGTCGAAGTCCCGGCCGAGGTCGGCGCAGTGCGCGGCGAGCACCTCCGACTTGTGCCGGAACACCTCGGGCGTGCCGTCGAAGTTCGTGTAGGCGGCGTGCTGCGCGGCGATCCGCAGGGTCTTGCGCTCACCGCCGCCGGCGATCCACAGCGGGATGCCGCCCTCCTGGAGCGGCTGGGGCCGGCAGATCGCCCCATCCACCTGGTAGTGCTCGCCCGCGAACGTCGCGGCGCCCTCCGTCCACGCCCGTCGCATGATCTCCACGCCCTCGGCGAGCATGGCGATCCGGTCGCCCGCGGCGGGGAACCCGTAGCCGTACGCCGTCCACTCGTGCTCGTACCAGCCGGCTCCGATGCCCATCTCGAGCCGGCCACCGGAGACGACGTCGACGGTCGCGGCGACCTTCGCGAGGTACATCGGGTGCCGGTAGCCCATGCACGTGCACATCTGCCCGAGCCGCACCCGGCTCGTCGCCGCCGCGAACGCCGCCATCAGGGTCCACGCCTCGTGGGTGGCCTCGTCGGTGGGGACGGGCACGGTGTGGAAGTGGTCGTAGACCCAGACCGACTCCCACGGTCCGGCTTCCGCGACGTCGAGCACCGCACGCATCGCGTCCCACTGCCGCTCGGGCGCGATGCCGACGAGGTCGAGCCGCCAGCCCTGCGGGACGAAGAGACCGAATCTCATGGGGCACAAGGTACGCACGCCCACGCCCGATGCATCTTCGGGACCAAACGACTGGCGCACCTGTCGTCCGGTCGGCGTCGGGTCGGCGACGCACTGCGACCCGAGCGCCACGGACGGCACCGATCGTCGCTCATCGTGCGTATCCGCTCACTCTTCGTCCGTTCCCGCCTGCCGTCCACCGTGACGCGGTTAGTCTCAGCCGGTGCGAATCTCCGTCATCGGGTGTGGATATCTGGGGGCCGTGCACGCTGCGTGCATGGCGGACCTCGGCCACGACGTCGTCGGTGTCGACGTCGACGAGGCCAAGGTCAAGGACCTGCAGGCGGCGCGCGCGCCCTTCTTCGAACCCGGCCTGCCCGAGCTGCTCGAGCGCGCGATGGCGTCCGGTCGCCTGGGCTTCACGACGGACACCGGCGCGCTCGCCCGCCCGGACGGAACCGCCGGCGCCGCCGAGCCGATGGTGCACTTCGTCTGCGTCGGGACCCCGCAGCGCAAGGGCGAGTTCGCCGCGGACACGACCTACGTCGACGCCGCCGTCCGCGACCTCCTGCCGTACCTGCGGCCCGGCGACCTCGTCGTCGGCAAGTCGACGGTGCCGGTGGGGACGGCGGCCCGGCTGGCCGAGCTCGTCGAGGCCGAGCCCGGCGCGATGCTCGCCTGGAACCCCGAGTTCCTGCGCGAGGGTCACGCCGTCGTCGACACCCAGCGCCCCGACCGGCTCGTCTACGGCCTGCCCGCCGACCGCTCGACGGCGCAGGCCGCGCAAGGCCCTGCTCGACGCGGTCTACGCCGACCGCCCTGGCGCGACGGCGTCCCGCTCGTCGTCACCGACTACGCCGACCGCCGAGCTGGTCAAGACGGCGGCGAACGCCTTCCTCGCCACGAAGATCTCGTTCATCAACGCGATGGCCGAGGTCTGCGAGGCGACCGGCGCCGACGTCACCCAGCTCGCCGACGGCGATCGGCCACGACGACCGGATCGGCCCGAAGTTCCTCGGCGCCGGGCTCGGCTTCGGCGGCGGCTGCCTGCCCAAGGACATCCGGGCGTTCATGGCCCGCGCCGGCGAGCTCGGCGCCGACCAGGCGCTGACCTTCCTGCGCGAGGTCGACGCGATCAACATGCGCCGCCGGGTCCGGATGGTCGAGCTGGCCCGGGACGTCCTCGGCGGCTCCTTCCTCGGCAGCAAGGTCGCCGTCCTCGGCGCCGCGTTCAAGCCCGACAGCGACGACATCCGGGACTCCCCCGCGCTCAACGTCGCCGCCCAGATCAAGCTCCAGGGCGCCGACGTCGTCGTCACCGACCCGGCCGCGATCGAGAACGCCCGCCGGATCTGGCCCGAGCTGCAGTTCGCGGCGACCGCTCGAGGACGCGTGCGCGCGCGCCGACGTCGTGCTGCTGCTCACCGAGTGGCGCGAGTACCGCGAGCTCGACCCGGCGACGCTCGGCGAGGTCGTCCGCGCAGCAGCAGCATGCTCGACGGCCGCAACGCGCTCGACCCGGCCGACTGGCGGGCCGCCGGCTGGACCTACCGGGCCCTGGGCCGTCCGCGCGCCGGCAGCTGACGCCGGCTCAGGCCGGCCGGCGGATCAGGCCCCCGCGGTCTCGGCCTGCGCGCGCTGCCAGGCGGTCCACGCGCTCGCGACCATGTCGTCGACGTCGTGCCGGTTCGCCCAGTCGACGTCGCGGGCCGCGAGCTCGCCGGTCGCGACGATCCGCGCCGGGTCCCCTGGCCTGCGGTCGGCGATCACCGGGTCGAACGCGATGCGCGTGACCCGGCGGACGGCGTCCATGATCTGCAGCACGGACAGCCCCGACCCGCTGCCGAGGTTGTACACCGGCTCGAGGTCCCGGCCGTCCTCGAGCGCCGCCGCGGCGGCGACGTGGGCCAGCGCGAGGTCCTGGACGTGGACATAGTCCCGGACGCACGAGCCGTCCGGCGTCGGGTAGTCGACGCCGTTGACCTGCGGCGTCCGGCCCTCGGTGAGCGCCTTGAGCACGAGCGGGAAGAGGTTGTGCGGGCTCGTGTCGTACAGGTCCGGGTAGCCGGACCCGACGACGTTGAAGTAACGCAGCGACGTGTGCCGCAGCCCCGTCACCCGGGCGACGTCCCGGATGAGCCACTCCCCGATGAGCTTGCTCTCGCCGTACGGCGACTCGGGCCGGGTCGGCGTCTGCTCGGTCACGAGCTCGACGTCCGGCGTGCCGAACGTCGCGGCGCTCGAGGAGAACACGATCCGCGCGACACCGGCGGTGAGCATCCTGTCAAGGAGGACCTGCATCCCGGTGACGTTCTGGGTGTACGTGTGCAGCGGCCGCTCGACGGACACGCCGGCGTACTTGAACCCCGCGAGGTGGACGACCCCCGCGACCGTTCCGTCGGGCGCGCCGACCCCGAGCGCCACGTCCACGGCGTCCGGGTCGACGACGGACCCCTCGACGAGCTCGACGCCGTCGGAGACGAACGCGCGGTGCCCGCTCGACAGGTCGTCGAGGACGGTCACCTCTCGGCCGGCGTCGAGCAGGGTTCGGACGATGTGCGAGCCGATGTAGCCGGCCCCTCCGGTGACGCACCACTTCATGCTCCCCCACCCTAGTGTCGGGGCCACCGGCGGACGTCGACGGAGCAGGCCGCCGCACCGTGACAGGCCCGTGCCGGGGTGCGGCAGCGCCTCCGTGCACACTGGACGCCATGACAAGCCCTGCCCGGCACCGCCTCCACGTGAACGACTCGGACGTCGTCCGGTCCCTGCTCGCGGCCCGGGGCAGCCGCTGGGCGGTCGTCGGACTCTCCGAGAACCCGACGCGGGTGGCCTACCGGATCGGCCGCTACCTCCAGGACGCCCTCGGCATGACGATCGTGCCGGTGCACCCGAAGGCGGACACCGTCCACGGCGAACGGGGCTACCGCCGGCTCGCCGACGTCCCCGGGTCGATCGACGTCGTCGACGTCTTCGTCCGCAGCGAGCTCGCCGGGGGCGTCGTCGACGAGGCGATCGCGGTCGGGGCCCGCTCGGTGTGGCTGCAGCTCGGCGTCGTCGACGAGGACGCCGCGGCGCGGGCGGCGGCGGCCGGGCTCGAGGTCGTCATGGACACCTGCCCCGCCATCGAAGCACCGCGGCTGGGCGTCGCGTGAGCGGGCACCCGGATGAGCGGCCCGGCCGGCGGCGTCCGGTGACCGCGGGCGAGCGGCACGGCGCGGACCAGGACCGACCGGGGACGGTCTACCGCTCCCGGCCGCGGCCGTTCCGGCGCGGCAAGGACGGCATGGCCGGGCTGCGCGTCGGCGGCGGCCCCGCGGACCGAGCTCACGACGAGACCCGGGCCGGCGCCCCGCCGGCGGCCGACCCAGGGGTGGCGGGTGGCCCCCCGGGCCCCGGTCCCGGCGGGTACGACCGCTGGGCCTCGGCGTCGGTCCCGCCGGGACCCGGGGACGGTTTCCGCGGCGGTCCCCCGCCGGCGGCTCGCCCGGGCCTGTCCGACCGCCCGCCGGCCGGTGGCGGCCCGCGGCGCCGGCACCGGCGCAGGCCCTGGCGCGGCGCCGTGGCGCTCGTCGTCGTCCTGCTCCTGGCGTACCCGATCGCTGTCTTCGCCGCGGCCTGGACGAACATCACGAAGGTCGCGGCGCTGCCCGAGATCCGCGCCGCGGACCAGCCCGGTCGCACGTACCTCGTCGTCGGCAGCGACTCCCGTCAGGGGCTGACGAAGGAGCAGCGCAAGCGGCTCGCGACCGGGAAGATCGGCGGCCAGCGGACCGACACGATCATGCTGCTCCACGTGCCGGCCCGCGGTGGCCCGACGGTGCTCGTCAGCGTGCCGCGCGACTCGTACGTCGCCATCCCCGGTCACGGCAAGAACAAGATCAACGCGGCGTACGCCTTCGGCGGCCCCCAGCTGCTCGTCCGGACCGTCGAGCGGGCGACCGGCCTGACGATCGACGAGTACGTCGAGACCGGGCTCGGCGGGTACGCCGACCTCGTCGACGCGATCGGCGGGGTCGAGGTCTGCTCGCCGCGCGCCTTCACGGACAAGAAGGCGGGTGTGACGGTCCGCAAGGGCTGCCAGGACATGGACGGCGCGACGGCGCTCGGCTACGCCCGGGCCCGGTACAGCGACCCGCGCGGCGACCTCGGCCGCGTCGAGCGGCAGCGCCAGGTGCTCGCCGCGATCGCGGGCAAGACGCTGTCCCCCGGCGTCGTCCTCGCCCCGTGGCGGGCGCTCCCCGCGGCGTCCGCGGGCGGCGCGGCCCTCGTCGTCGACGACGGGACGACGCCGATCGGCCTCGCCCGGTTCATCCTCGCGATGCGCGCGGTGTCCGGCGGCGACGGGCTCTCCCTCACGGTCCCCATCGGCAACGCCTCGCTGAGCACCTCCGCGGGCGAGGCCGTCTCGTGGAACACCGCGAAGGCCGAGCGGCTCTTCACGGCGTTGAAGAACGACGACACCGAGGCCGTCCGGCCGCTCGCGCAGGAGCAGGAGCGCAAGACCGGCTGACCGGATCGGTGCCTTCAGCGCGGCGTGAGCCCGAACCCGGTCGGGGTCTCCCGGCGGGCTCGCAGCCGCTCGCCCTTCGCGGCCGCCTCGGCGCGCAGGCCCTGCTGGTAGGCCACCATCGCCTCGCGCAGCCGACGCGCCTCGTCGTCCGCCCCGGCGCCGAGGATCCGGACGGCGAGCAGGCCGGCGTTCTTCGCACCCGCGACCGAGACGGTCGCGACCGGGACCCCGCCGGGCATCTGGACGATCGACAGCAGGGAGTCCATCCCGTCGAGGTGCCGCAGCGGGACGGGGACGCCGATGACCGGCAGCGGCGTCACCGACGCGAGCATCCCCGGCAGGTGGGCCGCTCCTCCGGCGCCCGCGACGACGACCCGCAGCCCGCGCTCGTGGGCCCGGGTGCCGTACTCGACCATCTCGTGCGGCATCCGGTGCGCGGACACGACGTCCGCCTCGTAGCCGACGGCGAACTCGTCGAGGACCTTGGCGGCCTCCTCCATGACGGGCCAGTCCGAGTCCGACCCCATGACGAGGCCCACGACGATCTCGTTCATCCGATGGCTCCGCTCCTGCCCGCCGACGTGACCGCTCGATCCTCACCCGCCCGACCGCGCCGGGTCACGGGTGTTCGCTGAGAGCGCGTGTCACGCGTCGACGAGCCCCGTGATGAAGTCCGCGGCGTGCCGGGCCCTGGCCCGCAGGTCGTCGAGGTCGTCGCCGCACACGGTCACGTGACCGATCTTGCGGCCGGGCCGGACGCCCTTGCCGTACATGTGCACCTTGACGGCCGGGTCGCGGGCCATGACGTGAAGGTAGGAGCGGTAGAGGTCCTCGTACTGCCCGCCGAGGACGTTGACCATGACCGACCAGGCCGCCCGCGGCCGCGGGTCGCCGAGCGGCAGGTCGAGGACCGCGCGCAGGTGCTGCTCGAACTGGCTCG
Source organism: uncultured Actinomycetota bacterium (assembly GCA_963750565.1). Classification (GTDB taxonomy): domain Bacteria; phylum Actinomycetota; class Actinomycetes; order Actinomycetales; family Kineosporiaceae; genus R-H-3. The sequence goes on from CAVVRA010000012.1 coordinate 326,310, forward strand.
TCACGGCGCCGTCGATCGTCCAGTGGCCGCTGTTGTGCGGCCGCATCGCAAGCTCGTTGACGACGAACCCGGCCCCGCCGTCCGGCCCGTCGACCTCGAACAGCTCGACGGCGAGCACGCCGACGACGCCGAGCTCGCCCGCGATCCGCAGCCCCGCCCGGGTCGCCTCGGCCGCGAGGTCGGGGTGCAGGCCGGGTGCGGGCGCGACGACCTCGTAGCAGATCCCGCCGACCTGGACGGTCTCGACGACGGGCCACGCCGCAGCCTGCCCCGACGGGCTGCGGGCGACGAGGACGGCGAGCTCGCGCCGGAACGGGATGAGCTCCTCGGCGAGCAGCGCGTCGGCGTGCTCGGCGTCGGGGTGGTGGGAGCGCTCGAGCCAGTCCGCCGCCTCCGCCGCGGACGACACGACGAGCACGCCTTTGCCGTCGTAGCCCCCGCGCGGGGTCTTGAGCACGACGGGCCACCCGACGTCGTCGGCGAACGCCTGGAGCTCGGCGGCATCGTGGACGAGCCGCCACCGGGGGCACGGGATGTCGATCTCGGACAGACGCGCCCGCATGACGGCCTTGTCCTGCGCGTGGACGAGGGCGCCGGACCCGGGCCGGACAGCGACCCCGGCCTCCTCGAGCGCGACGAGGAGCCGGGTCGGGACGTGCTCGTGGTCGAACGTCAGGACGTCGCAGGCCCGGGCGAACGCGGTGACGGCTCCGGCGTCGCGGTGGTCCCCCACGGGTGCGTCCGGGACGACCTGCGCCGCGGACGCGTCGGGCGCCTCGGCGAGCACCCGGAGCCGGACGCCGAGGTTCAGCGCCGGCGGGGCCGTCATCCGGGCGAGCTGGCCACCCCCGACGATGCCGACGACCGGGAAGCCGCCGGGCGGCCGTTCGGGCATGGCACCGAACACCGCCGGGGGGGCCGCCGGGTGGCGGGGCGGCACCGGCGACCCGGTCGGCGCGGCCGGGGTCGAGGGGGTCGATCCGGTCGACGCGCGACCGGTCGTCGGCTCCTGCCCTGGCACGACCCGCAGGGTACCCACAGGTCCCGTGGGTAGGGTGGGCGGCATGCGAGCCATCACGGCCGCGGCCGGCCGGCTGCGCTCCATGGTCGACGTCGTGTACCGCGAGCTGATCAAGTTCGGCGCCGTCGGCGCCCTCGCGTACATCACGGACGTCTACGTCTACAACCTTCTGCGGACCGGCGTCTGGCCGCTCAGCGAGGCGCCCCTCGCGCACAAGCCCCTGCTCTCCAAGGTGATCTCGGTGGCCGCGGCGGTGGTCGTCGCGTGGCTCGGGAACCGCTACTGGACGTTCCGGCACCGGCGCCGCAGCGCACCCCGGCAAGAGTTCGTCCTCTTCGCGGTGATGAACATCGGAGGTCTGCTCATCTCGCTCGCCTGCCTCGGCATCTCGCACTACGCGCTCGGCTTCCGGTCCGCGCTCGCGGACAACATCTCCGGCAACGTCGTCGGGATCGCGCTCGGCACGGTGTTCCGGTTCTGGACGTATCGCACGCTCGTGTTCACCGAGCTCCGCGACCCCGGGGCGCACGGGCAGCCCGCCGCCCAGGTGCCGACCGAGGTGACCCGCACCGCCGACGCGGCCTGACCCGACGGCGTCACCGCGTCGCAGGCGACCGGCGGCCTCAGCGCAGCGCCGCGATCCGGGTCCGGACGGTGCGCAGCTGCCCGAGGCGCCGCTCCCACGTTGCGCCGAGCACGAGCAGCCCGGCCCCGACGACGGCGAAGACGACCCACCGCCACGGGGACGACGTGAGCGCCGCGACGTAGGGCGCGAGCTGGGCGACGGCATGCGTGGCGAGCACCAGCCCGCCGAGGACGACCGGTGCGCTCAGTCGGCACAGCGCGCCGACGGCGACGACCGGGCCTGCGACGACGACGAGCCCGAGCACCCGCCACAGCGCCCCACCGGCGGCGAGCAGGAGCGTGGGCACCAGGAGAAGGGCCAGCCCGCCGCCGAGCGCACGCCATGACCCCAGCGACGGAACCCGCGCCATCCGCAACCCACCGAGCGCCACTGCGAGCAGGGCGAACGGCGCACTGGCCGCCTCGACGGGGACGTCGAGGACGGCGTGCGCGGTCGCCGCGACGAGCCCGGACCCGGCGGCCGCCGCGAGCGCCACCGGCCACGTGAGGAGCCGGGCGGCCGGACCCGGGCCAGGACCCGGGACGTCGTCGAGGGCGCCCGGTCGCACGAGCGGCAGGGCGGCCGCCGCGAGCGCCGTCGCGGCGAGCACGGCGGACGCCGCGAGGAGCCGGACGGCGGTCGGTGCCGTCGCCGGCCCCCCGGCGGCGAGCCGCGCCGGGCCGGTGCCGGCCGCTGCCGCGGCGAGCCACGTCGGCCCGGCGAGGACGACGAGGGCGGGCACGAGCGCGAGCCCGCGGGCCCGGGCGAGCAGTGCGCGGTGCCGGAGGGCGAGGACGAGGGCCGCGGCGAGGACGACGGCCGCCGCCGGGACCGACCAGCGCTCGACGAGCCGGGCCGGGGCGAGGTACGCCTCGGCCGCCGGCCCGCCGACGGCCCGGTCCACCGCGTCGAGCACGCTCGCACCGGGCCGGAGCAGGCCGGTACCGGCGGCGGTCGCCGCGCCGGTGACGCAGAGCACGCCGCCGACGAGGTACGGCGTCCGGGCCCGGGCCGTCCCGCCCTCGCCGAGGAGGCCGGTGACGACGAGCGCGGCGCCGACCGCGAGCAGCAGCGCCGGCCGGAGGTCCCCTCCCGCCGTCGTCGCGAGGATGCTCGGGACGAGCGCCAGGCCCGCGCCGGGCGCGAGCGCGCGCCACGCGTGAGCGCCGTGCTCGCGCCGCACCCGCAGCGCTGCGACCACGAGGAGCGCCGTCGCCGGGGGGAGCGTGTACGCCTCGAGGGTCGACACGTCGGCGAGGGCGAGCCGGACCCACGAGGACCCGGTGAGCAGCACCCACGCCAGCCAGCCGAGGCGGCGCCGGTCGGGCGCGGTCGCGAGCGCCGCGGCGGCGACGCCGAGCAGCATGAGGACGACCCAGGCGCGGTCCGCCCGGCCCGCCCGCGACCCCGCGAGCAGGAGAGCGAGCGCGAGCATCGCCACGAGGCCGCAGGACACCTCGACCGGCGGCCGCCGCGGGTCGCGGGCGGTCGGCGGTCGCAGCCCGACGAGCGCGGCGAGCGCGAGCGCGGCCACCGCGACGACGGAGGCGACGACGAGCGTCGCGGCGACCGGCTCACGACTGGGCGGCGTGAACCGCTCGACGAGCGCGACCGCCACCGCGGCGGCCACCCCCGGGACGGCGCCGGCGGCGGAGAGCCGGACCCCGCGCAGGGCCCGGACGGCGTGGCTGGCCCGGGCCGGTGCGACGGCGGCGCCCGGGGTGGGCGCCGCGGTGGCGGTCGCGGCCGACACCGGGGCGACGGCGGTCACGACGAGGGCACCGAGGAGGGCCGCGAGAAGGAGCGCGAGCCGGCCGGGTTCCCCCGCGATGGCGCCCTGCGCTGCGTCGACGGCGAGGAGCGGGTCGACCGCGACGACCGGGCCGACGGCGACCAGCACGGCGACGGCGGTAACGGTCGCGCCCGCGATCCATGCGGCGAGCCGCTCGCCGGGGTCCGGTCTGCCGAGGAGACCCCGGTGGCCGTCGTCCGCAACGTGGACCCGTCCGGCCGGCCGGCCGAGGGCGGCTGCGGCAGCGACGACGAGGCAGCCCGCGAGCCCTGCGACGGTGAACCGGTCGGCCGGCGACCGGCCGAGCAGCCCCGCGGCTCCACCGGCCGCCACGGCCGCCGCGACGGCTGCGGACCCGACGAGCGCGGGCCCCGCGGCGCGCGGCAGGGCGGGCCGGGCGGCGAGCAGGGCGAGGGCGCCGACGCCGGTGAGCGGGACCGACAGCGCCGGGACGTTCCATGCGGAGAGCACCGCGAGCACGCCGGTCCCGCCCGCGACGAACCGCAGGACGACCTCGACCGGCGCGCCGCGGCGCGCGGTGGCGGGCCGCCCGATGGCCCCGAGCGCCGGGTACCGGACCCGGACGGCGGTCGTCGTCGCGGCGAGCACCGCGAGCCCGAGCACGGTCGCGCCGACCATGAGCGTCGGCGCCGCGAGGAGCCCGACGGCGGCGCCGGCGAGCAGCGGCGCCGACCACACCGCCTCGGCGCGGACGACCTCCGGCCGCAGCCGGTGCGTGGCGACGAGGGCCGCGGCGACCAGGAGCAGTGCGGCGCACGCCGCGAGGAGGTCGGTCCCGGTGCGGCCCGCCTCGGGGCTCACGATGGCGAGCGACGCGAGCGGGTCGGCGAACCGGGCCTGCCACGGCCGGGTCACGGCCGCCACGACCGGGGTCGACACGGCGACGGTCACGACGAGGACGTCGGCGAGGAGCAGGAGCGCGGTCACGGCGAGGGCCGCCACCGCCGCGGCCCGCGGGTGGACGCGCGCCCGGCGGGCGGCGGGTGCGGCTGCCCCGAGGGCCGGGACCGTCGCGGCCGCTGCGGCGACCGGCCCGAGGACCGCCCAGGACGAGGACGCTTGCGTCGCGTCGAGCAGCCAGGCGGCAGCGACGACGGCGGCACCGGCGAGGTCGGCGCCGCCGAGGGCGGACCACGCGGCGGCGATCCGCGGTGCCCGCCGGTCGTCGACGGCGCTCTGCAGGCCGGCGACGCCGGCGCCGGCAGCGGCGAGCGCGAGCGCGGAGCCGCGTCCGCCGCTCACCCACACGAGGAGCACGACGCACGGGAGGACGGCGAGCGCCCATCCGGCGGCGAGGCGCAGGAGCACCCGCTCGGCGCCCAGCCGGCCCGGCAGCACCCGGCGGGCCGCGGCGACGGCCGCCGCGGCGAGCAGCCCGAGGCCGGCGTCGGTCACCCCCGGCCGGGGTCCGCCGGCCGTGAGCCCGAGGAGCAGCGCGGCGAGGGGCGCGAGCCCCGACGCGACGACGGACCCGGCCCGGACCCGCCACCGCAGGCCCCAGGCGCCGAGCAGGACCGCAGCGACGCCGAGCCCGGCGCCGGTGTACGTCAGGGTCTCGACGCTGCCGGCCCCGAGAAGGTCCGTGCGCCGAACCGCCCAGACGTCGGCGAGGACGAGGACGGCGGCGAGGGCCCCGACGGCCTCGGCGGTCGCCTCGAGCCGGGGCCGCAGGGCGGCCGCACCGGCGAGGGCGGCGACCGTGACGCCGGCCACGACGGCGGCCCGGCCACCGATCCCGAGTGCGCTCCACGAGACGACGAGGAAGACGACGGCGGCGACCGCGAGGAGGAGTGCGCCGAGCCCCACGAGGACGCCCTGGACGCCGAGCCTCGGGCCGTGCGCGGTCGCCGCACCCGGCGTCGGGGTCGTTGCTGTCGGTGGGGTCGCTCGGGCCGGCAGGGTGGGCGGGACCGGCGCCGCGCGGCGGTGCTCCGCGGCCCGGCGCAGCACCGCCACGGCGTCCGCGCGCTCGGCGGCCAGGCTCACGAGCTGCTGGGAGAGGTCCCAGACCCGGCGGGCGTCCGGGCCCGCCAGGTCGGCCCCGCACCCGCTGCACGTCGACGACCCGAGCACGGTCCCGCACCCGGGACACCGGGTCGGGTCGACGAGGGAGTCGAGGTCGAGCACCGGGCGGGAGGTGCGGCCGGGGACGAACGCCCCGCCGGGCGGGTTGGCCATGGCACCAGCCTCGTCCGTGCCGGTCCCCGCAGGCACGTGCGCAGGTACCCAGCCCGTGGCGTGTCGGGCTGAGCAGCGCTACTCAGGCACCGGTCCCGCACGGGTCCCGGGGGGACGAGGCAGAGGGCTCAGGGGGTTCCCGGCCACACCGGCCGCCGCTTCTCGTTGAACGCCGCGACCCCCTCGGCCCGGTCCGCGCTGAACGCCGTGGCCCGCCACGCGCCGTCCTCGATCTCCAGCCCGCTCGCCAGGTCGGTGTCGAGGCCGAGGCGCAGCGCGCGCTTGGCGTTCCGAACCCCGACCGGCGAGTTCGCGGCGATCGCCGACGCGACCTCGAGCGCCGTCGTCCGCGCCGCGCCGGCCTCGACGAGCCGGTTCACGGCGCCGAGCGCGAACGCCTCCTCGGCACCGACGCGACGTGCGGTGTAGATGAGGTCCGCGGCCCGGGAGAGCCCGATCCGCCGGGAGAGCAGCTGGGTGCCACCCAGGCCCGGGACGACGCCGACCGACACCTCGGGCAGCCCGAGGACGGCCGTCGCGTCGGCGACGACGAGGTCGCACAAGAGCGCGAGCTCGCAGCCGCCGCCGAGGGCGTAGCCGGCGACGGCAGCGACCATCGGGACCGGGACGTCGAGCATCGCGTGGGCCATGGCCCGGTAGACGACGCGCTGCCCCCGCAGCTGCGCATCGGTGAACCCGTTGCGTTCCTTGAGGTCCGCGCCGACACAGAACGCGCGCTCCTGGCTCGAGCCGAGGACGACCGCCCGGACGACGGGGTCGGCGGCCACGGCGGCGAACGCCTCGCGGAGCTCGGCGGCGAACGCCTGCGAGATCGCGTTGAGCGCGTCCGCCCGGTCGAGGACGACCTCGACGACGTACCCGCCCTCCCCGTGGCGCTCCAGGCGGACGTGGTCGGACGACGCGAGCTCGGGCAGCGGCATGGCGGGACCCTACCGTCGGGGTCGCGGGCAGGCCCCGATCGTGCGTGCGAGCCGCGGGCGCCTCGGGGGACCTCGGCGAGGACAGTCAGTCGAGGTCGATGAGCCGGGCGTCCGGTCCGGCGCGCGCGATGAGCAGCGGGGCCATCGACGCGAACCCGCGGACCTGGCGCTGTCGCTGCGGGACGAGGACGACGTCCGGATGGTCGCTCAGCCGGGCCGCGGTCTGCGGGTCGGTCACGACGGTGCCGGGCTGCGCGAGCGCGGTGAGCCGGCTCGCGAGGTTGACCGTCGGGCCGTAGACGTCGCCGAGGCTGCGCAGCACCGGACCGTGGGCGATCCCGACCCGGACGTCGGGGACGAGCCGGTCGACAGCCATGAGCTCCGACAGCGACAGCGCGATGACGGCGCCGGCGCCCGGGTCGTCGGCTGTGAACAGCACCTCGTCGCCGACGGTCTTGACGACGCGCCCTCCGCCGGCCGTGACGACGTCCGACGCGAGCCCCTCGAACCGCTGGACGAGCTGGCCGAGCTCGCGCTGCTCGAGCCGTTGGCTGAGCCGGGTGTACGAGACGAGGTCGGCGAACCCCACGGTGAGGTCGGCGGCCTGGAGGTGACCGCCGGAGTCGGGGCCCTCCCCGAGCCGGGCGACGACGGCGGCGAGCCGGCGCCGCCACGTGTAGACGAGCACGGACTCGAGGTCGTCGACGAGGTCGACGAGGTGCCCGACGGCGAGCTCGCCGCCCTCCGCGCCGACCGTGCTCCGCAAGTGCTCCAGGAGCGCCTCGACCTGCCAGGACACGAGCCGGTCGGTCGTCTGCCCGACGGCGCGGGCGAGCGCGATCGCCGTCGGCTCGTCGATGAGCCCGTCCCGGACCGCGCTGACGACCCGGGCCAGCGCGGCGGCGTCCGCGTCGGTGAACGCGACGTCCTCCTCGCCGACGTTCGCGAAGCCGAGCGCCCGCCACAGCTTGCGTGCCGAGAGCACGGAGACCCCGACCCGGCGGGCCACCTCACGGCGGACGTACCTGCGGGGGCCGCCGAGGAGGCGCTCCTCGAGGGCGGCTGCGGCCCGGCGCACGTCGCGGGCGGTCCCGCCGGCCGGGGCCTGGGTCATCGACGCCACCGGCGCAGGCCGCGCGGGCGCCGGCCACCGTCGTCGGCGTCCTCGCCGTCGTCGTCCGTGAGGTCGTCCACGTCGTCCGGCTCGTCGTCCGGCTCGTCGTCCGGCTCGTCGTCCGGCTCGCCGTCGAGGTCGTCCGCGCCGTGGAGGCCGCCGGCCGGGCCGGCGTACCGGCTCAGGACCCGCTCGACGTGCTCGATCGCCGGGACGTCGTCCAGGACGAGCGGCACGGCCTCGCCCTCGACGTCGACGCGCATCCGGCCGCAGCCGACGAGGCGGTCCCAGCCGTCGCTGCGGAACTCGAGGTCGACGATCCGGTCGAGGGGCACGTCCCGGCCGCTGCGCCGCAGCAGGCCGCGCCGGACGGCGATGCGGCGGGTCGTCACGGCGTAGACGCTGCTGCGCCACAGGACGAAAGGCACGACCGTGCCGCGGGCCACGATGAGCAGGCCGGCCGCGAGCACACCGAGCCGGAGCACCCCCTGAGCGTCGCCGGGCGGCACCAACGCGGCCATGACGACGGTGATGGGCGCGACGACGAAGAGGACGACGACGGGTCCGACGAGGACCTTCCCGTGCGGCCGGACGGAGAGCACGACCTGCTCGTCGTCGGCGAGCAGCCGCCGCGGGAACCCCATGGCAGTCGATGATGCCGTCTCGACCCACACGGATCAGGCCGACCCGGCCGAGGCCGGCCGGACGTGCACGACGTCGCCGGCGGCGAGCGCCCGCACCTCGCCCGTGCTACCACCCGTGCCGCCCGCGAACGTCTCGCCGTCGCGGACGAGCAGTCGACCGGCGTCGTCGACGCCGTCCGCGAGACCCCGGACGACACCGCCGGGCAGCTCGACGGCGACGGACAGCCCGATCGTCGCGCACATCTCCCGGTAAGCGGCCGCGACCCCGCTCGCCCGGGGGTCGCCGTCGGCCCGCCGCCAGGCCCGGTAGCGGTCGGCGAGCGCGCGCAGGTAGGCCCGCAGCACGGTGTCCCGGTCGGTCGTCGCCGCGCCGGCGATGGCGAGCGAGGTCGCCGTGGGCACGGGCAGCTCGGCGGCGGTCTGCGAGACGTTGATCCCGGCGCCGACGACGACGGCGACCCCGGATGGCGTCGACGCGAGCTCGGCGAGGATGCCGCAGACCTTGCCGAGCTCGTCCCCGGGGCGCCCGGTCCGCGGCACGAGGACGTCGTTGGGCCACTTGAGCCGGGCCTGCAGCCCGCAGGTGCGGGTCAGCGCGTCGACTGCGGCGACGCCGGTGAGCAGCGGCAGCCACGACCAGAGGTCCGGGTCGACCGCAGGCAACTGCGTGCCGTCCGGTGCGGTCCCCGCGACGCCCGGCCGGAGCAGCACCGAGACGGCGAGCGCGGCCCGCGGCGGCGTCTGCCACGTCCGGTCGAGCCGGCCCCGGCCCGCCGTCTGGTCGTCGGTGACGAGGACGAGCCCCTCCGGCTCGCCGTCGGCGGCCCGGGCGAGCAGGTTGGCGTTCGTCGACGCCGTCCGGGGCAGGACGTCCAGCGCGCGCCACGCGGCGTCGGGCCCCGCGGTCAGGGCGCGCCGCAGCGCGGTCCCGCGCAGCGGTGGTCGGCGCAGGTCGCTCCACCGGCTCGCGTCGTCCACCCCTCGAACCTACCGGCGCGACATGGTCGCCGCAGCGATGCCTCAGCCGGCCGACCGGACCCCGCCCCCGACCCTCACCCGGGGAGCGGTGCACGAGCCGGCGACGACTGCGGCGGTCGCCGGGCCGCCGTCCGACGGGACGACGACCTCGAACGCGATGTCGTCCCCGCCGTCCGGGTCGGGCACCCGGACCCGGGTCCGCTGCCCGGCCGCGGGGGCGTACGCGCGGAGCTCCACGCCGTCCGCCCAGGCGTAGTCGGGCCGGTCAGCGACCGCGCCGAACGGGACGACGGCGCCCGGGCGGGCGAGCAGCGGGAGGGTGTCGAAGCCGTGCTTCGCCGTGACCCAGGCCGGCCCTCGGACCTCCTCGCCGCGCAGGACGTCGGTCCACGTCCCGGCAGGGACGTAGTACGTGACATCCCCGCTGTCGCTCATGACCGGCGCGACGAGCAGGTCGCCACCGAGCATGTACTGCCGGTCGAGGTGGGCGCAGGCGGGGTCGTCGGGGAACTCCAGGACCATCGGCCGCATGATCGGCACGCCCGCGCCGTGCGCCTCCTCGGCGGCTGCGGCGAGGTACGGCATGAGCCGCATCTTGAGCTGCGTGAACCGGCGCAGGACGTCGACGGCCTCCTCGTCGAACTCCCACGGCACCCGGTAGGAGTCCGAGCCGTGCAGCCGGGAGTGCGAGGAGAGCAGGCCGAACGGCAGCCAGCGCTTGAAGACGGCCGGCGTCGGGGGTGCCCTCGAAGCCGCCGATGTCGTGGCTCCAGTAGCCGAACCCGGAGAGCGCCAGCGACAGGCCGCCGCGCAGCGACTCGGCCATCGAGGCGAAGGTCGACTCGCAGTCGCCGCCCCAGTGCACGGGCAGCTGCTGGCCGCCGGCCGTCGCCGACGCGGGCGAACAGGACGGCCTCGCCGCGCCCGCGCCGGCGCTCGAGCAGCTCGAAGACCGCGTGGTTGTAGAGCTGGGTGTAGTAGTTGTGCATCTTCTGCGGGTCCGAGCCGTCGTGCCAGACGACGTCGGTCGGGATCCGCTCGCCGAAGTCGGTCTTGAAGCAGTCGACGCCGAGGTCGAGCGAGCGCCTCGAGCTTCGCCGTGAACCAGGCCGTCGCGTCCGGGTTCGTGAAGTCGACGAGGGCCATGCCCGGCCTGCCACTTGTCCCACTGCCAGACCGACCCGTCGGGCCGCCGCACGAGGTACCCGTGGGCCCTGCCCTCCTCGAAGAGGTGGGAGCGCTGCGCGATGTAGGGGTTGATCCAGACGCTGATCTTCAACCCGCGCTCGGCGTACCGGGCGAGCATCCCGGCCGGGTCGGGGAACATCCGGGGGTCGAAGGTGAAGTCGCACCAGTGGAACGGGCGCATCCAGAAACAGTCGAGGTGCAGCACCCGGAACGGCAGGTCCCGCTCGGCCATCCCGTCGACGAAGCGAGGTGACGGTCGCCTCGTCGTAGTCCGTCGTGAACGACGTCGACAGCCACAGCCCGAACGACCAGGCGGGGACCCGAGCCGGCCGGCCGGTGAGCGCGGTGTACCGGCGCAGCACGTCCTTCGGGGTCGGCCCGTCGACGACGTAGTAGGTCAGGGACTCGCCCTCGACGCTGAACTGGACCTGGGACACGACCTCGGAGCCGACCTCGAAGGACACGAGCTCCGGGTGCCCGACGAACACGCCGTACCCGTTGCGGGACAGGTAGAACGGCACGTTCTTGTAAGCCTGCTCGCTCGCCGTCCCGCCGTCGGCGTTCCACACGTCGACGCTCTGGCCGTTCTTGACGAACGCGCCGAAACGTTCGCCGAGCCCGTAGACCGTCTCCCCCACCCCGAGCGCCAGCCGCTCGTGGACGTGGTGCCGGCCCGCGTCGTCCGTGACGAGCCCGACGCTGCGCCCGGTCGACGCGGTGAGCAGCCGCTCGCCGTGGCGGAACTCGAGCTGCCAGCCGGCGGCGTCGCTCGCCACCCTGGCGGTGAGCGCGCCCGTCGTGAGCCAGGCGGACGTCGCGTCCTCGCCGACGACGACCTCGTGGTCGTCGGTCGTCGTCAGCGCGAAGCGCGGGCCGCGGTCGACGCCGCCGGCGTGGTGGGTGATCGTCACGCCGACGACCCCCTCGGCCGGCGAGAAGAGGCGGACCGTCACGAGGGCGGTGTTCAGGGTGTCGCCGCGGGTCACCAGGGGCCGGGTGGGTGCGTGGGCGACCAGGCTCCGCCCGCCGGTCTCGACCGACTCCACGCCTCGCGGGTGCAGCACGGTGAAACCGTTGCGGGTCAACCAGTATCCGTCGGTGAACTTCATGGCCGGGTAGGCTCCTGTCGGGCGGTGGCGGCGGGTCGGCGCGGCGCGGCAGCGCCGGCGTGGGTGCTCACGTGACGGCACCGACGGCGACGCCGCGGGTGAGCGTGCGCTGGAGGATGAGGAAGAACGCGATCGCCGGCAGCAGGCTGAGCAGGGCGCCGGCGTTCGTCGTCGTGATGCGGTCGCCCTGGAGGGATGCGAGCGCGACGGGCACCGTCTGGATGTCGTTGTCGACCAGCATCACGAGGGGGATGAAGAACTCGTTCCACGTCCAGATGAAGAAGAAGATGAGCAGCACGGACAGGGTCGGCCGGACGACCGGCAGCACGATGCGCCACAGGATCGTCCAGTGCCCCGGGCCGTCGAGCGCGGCCGCCTCGAGGAGGGCTTGGGGAACCTGCCGAGGACCGACGCCAGCAGGTAGGTTCCGAAGGCGCTCTGGATGACGACGAAGATGATGATCACGGAGAGCCGGGTGTTGTAGAGGCTCCAGCGCCTTTGCCGCGTGGTAGAGCGGGTAGATGATCGTCTCCTGCGGGAGCATGTTCGCCAGGAGCAGGATCGCGACGATGCTCATCCGCCCGCGGACCCGCCCGATGACGATGGCGGCGACGACCGCCGCGGCCGTGAATCTGCGCAGTGCCGACATGGGTATCCTCCTTGTCACGAATCTGTCCGGATTCGATGTCGGTCTACGTGCTCACGGGTCCGCTGGTCCCGCGCACCACGAGGGTGCAGGGCAGCAGCTGCTGATGGACCTCCTCGTCGTCGTGGCCGCCGGACTCCGACCGGTCGAGCCGGCCCAGCCGGTGGAGCAGCGCCTCGACCGCGAGCCGGCCCAGGGCGGTGCCCGGGGACTCCATCGCGGTGAGGGCCGGGTTCGCGAGCTCCGCGACGGCCGGAGCCGTCACGATCGAGACGACGGAGACGTCGTCGGGCACCCGCAGGCGGCGGTCGGCGAGCTCGGCGAGGACGCCGAACGTCGCGCTCTCGTTCATGGACGCGAACGCGGTGACGCCGGGCTCCCGGGTGAGCGCCTCGGCGACCGCGGCGCGGCCGTGCGCGGCGCCGTCCTCGACGGGCACCATGAGCGGCTCGAGCCCGCGGCCGCGCATCGCCCACTCGTACGCCTCCGCGGTGCGCACCGCCGGGCCGTCGCCGGACGCGAGGACCTGCCGGGAGTGGTTGACGTACGCGATCCGCCGGTGACCGAGCTCCGCGAGGTGCTCCACGGCGCCCGCCATCGTGCGGTCGAAGTCGATGTCGACGTAGCTCGTCCCGGTCGTGTCGCGGGTGCGCCCGATGAGGACGAACGGCATCCCGAGCTCGCGCAGGACGTCGACCCGGGGGTCGTCGAGCCGCACGGAGTAGCCCAGCTCGGCCACTGCGGCGAGCACCCGGTCCCGGGTCGCCTGCGAGATCGGCCGTCAGGGGTGTGACGAGCACCGCCCTGGGTCCCGGCTCCGCGGCGGGTGGCGGGGCTAGGCTCCCCGGGAGCAGGGACCGCGACGCGACGGCCCCTGCGGGAGGGGACGTGATGGCGGAGCCGGCGGGCGCGGGGGGCACCGAGGTCCCCGCGGACATTGACATCCACTCGACGGCCGGCAAGCTCGCCGACCTCGAGCGCCGGGTCGACGAGGCGGTCCACGCCGGGTCGGCGAGGGCGGTCGAGAAGCGCCACGCGCAGGGCAAGAAGACCGCCCGGGAGCGGATCGACGCCCTCCTCGACGAGGGCTCGTTCGTCGAGCTCGACCAGTTTGCCCGGCACCGCAGCCGCAACTTCGGCCTGCACCGCACTCGGCCCTACGGCGACGGCGTCGTGACCGGGCACGGCACGATCGACGGCCGCCAGGTGTGCGTCTTCGCACAGGACTTCACGGTCTTCGGCGGCAGCCTCGGCGAGGTGTTCGGGGAGAAGATCGTCAAGGTCATGGATCTCGCGATGAAGATCGGCTGCCCCGTCGTCGGCATCAACGACTCCGGCGGCGCGCGGATCCAGGAGGGCGTCGTCTCGCTCGGCCTCTACGGGGAGATCTTCCTGCGCAACGTCCACGCGAGCGGGGTCGTCCCGCAGATCTCGCTCATCATGGGCCCGTGCGCGGGCGGTGCGGTGTACTCCCCCGCGATCACCGACTTCACGGTGATGGTCGACCAGACGTCGCACATGTTCATCACCGGGCCGGACGTCATCAAGACGGTCACCGGTGAGGAGGTCGGTTTCGAGGAGCTCGGCGGCGCGCGGACGCACAACACGAAGAGCGGCAACGCGCACTACATGGGCAGCGACGAGGACGACGCGCTCGAGTACGTCCGGGCGCTCCTGTCGTACCTGCCGAGCAACAACCTCTCCGACCCGCCCGCGTTCGACGCCGAGGCGGACCTCGCGACGACCACGGACGACCAGCGGCTCGACACGATCGTCCCCGACTCGGCGAACCAGCCGTACGACATGCACACGGTCGTCGAGGCGGTCCTCGACGACGGGGAGTTCCTCGAGGTGCAGGCGCTCTTCGCGCCGAACATCGTCGTCGGCTTCGGCCGGGTCGAGGGCCGCTCCGTCGGCGTCGTCGCGAACCAGCCGATGCAGTTCGCCGGCACCCTGGACATCGATGCCAGCGAGAAGGCGGCCCGGTTCGTCCGGACCTGCGACGCGTTCAACGTCCCGGTCCTCACGTTCGTCGACGTCCCGGGCTTCCTGCCGGGCACCGACCAGGAGTGGAACGGCATCATCCGGCGCGGCGCGAAGCTCATCTACGCCTACGCCGAGGCGACGGTCCCCAAGGTCACGGTCATCACCCGGAAGGCGTACGGCGGCGCGTACGACGTCATGGGCTCCACGCACCTCGGCGCCGATGTCAACCTCGCGTGGCCGACAGCGCAGATCGCCGTCATGGGCGCCCAGGGCGCGGTGAACATCCTGTACCGGCACGAGCTGCGTGACGTCTCGGAGTCCGGCGGGGACGTCGACGCCGAGCGCCGCCGCTTCGTCACCGAGTACGAGGACACCCTCGCGAACCCGTACATCGCCGCCGAGCGCGGCTACGTCGACGCCGTCATCCCGCCGTCGTCGACCCGCGCGGAGGTCGTCAAGGCACTGCGGATGCTGCGCACCAAGCGCGAGACGCTGCCGCCGAAGAAGCACGGGAACATCCCGCTGTGACGTCCATCGAGCAGGGCGCGGCCGAGGGCAGCCGGCCGACGCTTCGGGTGATCTCCGGGCCGGCGACCGCCGAGGAGATCGCGGCGGTCCTCGCCGTCGTCGCGGCCCGGTCCGGCGGCGGCGCGAGCGCCGCGGCCGGCGCCGAGGCCGACCTGGCCCAGACCTGGTCGGCGCACGGCTACGCGCACCGGCACATCCGCGCCACGTTCAGCCGCAGCCCGCACGGGTGGAAGACCTCCTACTGGCCCCGCTGACCCGCACGTACGCCGAGGCGGCGCAGCACCCGCACCACTGTGGCAGACACCGGCAGCCCCGGTCCGTCGTCCGTGAGGGTGCGCCGTGGGCGACGTCGTCCGCCCGTCGGTCTAGGGTGCGCAGTCATGACCGGCACCGTGGGGATCGCACTCGTCGGCTCGAAGTTCATGGGCCGGGCGCATTCGAACGCGTGGCAGCAGGTGACGCGGTTCTTCGACCCGCCCGTGCAGCCGGTGCTGCGGACGGTCGTCGCGCGCGACCCCGCGGCGACGGCGGAGTTCGCCCGGCGCTGGGGCTGGCAGCACGCGTCGACGGACCTCGCCGAGGCGCTCGCCGACCCGGACGTCGCACTCGTCGACGTGTGCACCCCGAACGACGTGCACCGCGACCAGGCGGTCGCCGCGCTCGAGGCGGGCAAGCACGTCGCGTGCGAGAAGCCGCTCGCCGGCACGCTCGAGGACGCGCGGGCGATGACAGAGGCCGCGAAGACCGCGCCGGGTCGCACGTTCGTCTGGTTCAGCTACCGCCGGGTGCCCGCGATCGCGCTCGCCCGCGTCCTCGTCCGGCAGGGCAGGATCGGCGAGATCCGGCACGTCCGCGCCGTCTACGCCCAGCAGTGGGGCGGCCCGGCCGCGCCGTCGGTGTGGCGGTTCGACGCCTCCGTCGCCGGCTCCGGCGCCCACGGCGACCTCAACGCGCACATCGTCGACGCGGTCCGCTTCGTCACCGGCGAGGAGATCGTCGAGGTGAGCGGCTCGGTGACGAAGACGTTCGTGCCGGCGCACACCGTCGACGACGCCGTGCTCTTCCTCGCCCGGCTCTCCGGCGGCGGGGTCGCGACCTTCGAGGCGACCCGGCTCGCGACCGGGTACCACAACCATCACGGCTTCGAGATCCACGGCGAGCTCGGCGCACTACGGTTCTGGTTCGACGAGATGCCCTACCTGGACTACTTCGACGCGACCGCCGAGCCGCTCGTCCGCGGCTGGACCCGGATCGAGGTCTCGGACGGCGACGCCGGGCACCCGTGGGTCGGCGCCTGGTGGCCGGCCGGGCACCCGATCGGCTATGAGCACACCTTCGCCCACCAGGCCGCCGACATCCTCGCAGTGCTCGGCGGCGCCGAGCCGGTCGCGCCGGTGCCGGACTTCGCCGATGCGCTCGTCGTGCAGGCCGTCCTCGAGACCGTGCTGGAGTCGGCCCGGCGGGGCACGCCCGTCGAGGTCGGCGAGCTCCTCCTGCCCCGGTAGCCGCCTCGGCTCCGCGCGGCCCCGCCCCGGCTGCTTGGATTCACGCCATGAGACGACGGTTCGCGCAGGTCGACGTCTTCACGGTGACCCGCTACCGCGGCAACCCGGTGGCGGTCGTCCTCGACGCCGACGGCCTGACGACCGAGCAGATGCAGCTCGTCGCGCGCTGGACCAACCTCTCCGAGACGACGTTCGTCCTCCACCCCGACCGCGCGTCCGTCGAGCGCGGCGCGCACTACCGCGTCCGGATCTTCACCCCGACCACCGAGCTGCCGTTCGCCGGTCACCCTACGCTCGGCACGTGCCACGCCTGGCTGCGCAGCGCTCCGAACGGCGCGGGCCGCATCCCACCCGGCGGGGATGTCGTCCAGGAGTGCGGCGCAGGCCTCGTCCGGGTGCGGCAGGACGGCGGGCGGCTGGCGTTCGCCGCGCCGCCACTGGCCCGGTCCGGTCCGGTCGACGAGGAGCTCGTCGGCCGCGTCGCCGACGGGCTCGGCGTCGCGCGCGACGACGTCGTCGACGCGACGTGGGCGGACAACGGGCCGCCCTGGGTCGCCGTCCTCCTCGCCGACGCCGAGGCCGTCCTCGCGCTGCGCCCCGGGCCGCTCGGGGACCTGTATGTCGGAGCCGTCGGACCGTATCCCGCCGGGTCGGCCGAGGCCGTCGAGGTGCGCGCGTTCTTCCCCGCCGGTGGCGACGCGACCGCCGAGGACCCGGTGACCGGCAGCCTCAACGCCGCGGTGGCGCCGTGGCTGGCCCGGACCGGGCGCGTCGGGTTCCCCTACGTGGCGTCCCAGGGCACCGCACTCGGCCGGACCGGTCGGGTGCACCTGTCACGGGACGACCAGGGCACCCTGTGGGTCGGCGGCTCCACGGTCACGTGCGTCGACGGGTTCGTCGAGATCTGACAGAGCGTCACGTCCGCGTCGACCCGCCCGGACGGGGGCGCGGTACTCGTCGTCGGCGGGGTCGTCGCGGTCAGGCGGCAGCGAGCCGCAGCCGTTGGATGGTCGGGCACGTGACGCCGTCGAAGCGCACGAAGCTCAGCTCCTCGACCCGGTGGACGACGGGGAGCCACGGGGTGAGCCGCTCGACGGCGTCCTTGACCGCCGTCTCGTCGTCGGTGTCGATTCCCGCGGCGTCGAGGTCCATGACCGACAGGTGCGGGATGACGACCGGGTGCAGCCCGCCGTACGGCGGCGTGTGCGGCCACTGCCGCGCCATCGCGGCGGTGAGCGCCGCGAACGGCTCAGTGGGGTCCGGGGCGAGCCAGAGGACCCCGGGGAAGACACCGAAGCGGGAGAACGTCACGTCGAAGGCCGGGACGTCGGCGCAGATCCGGGCGAGGTCGGCGAGGTCGGTGCGGGTCACGTCGCCGACCCGGAGCCACGGGTAGAGCACCGTGACGTGCGGGGGCGCGCAGACGGCGGCCCGTGCGCCGAACTCCTCCCGCACGCGCTCGACGAGGTCCTGCGCGGCCGGGACCATCACGACGACCGCTGTGCAGCCGATCTGGAGGTCCACGCGAGCAGGGTAATCGCGCAGCCCGTCCACGGACCATTACCAAGTGTCACCGCTGTTGAACGCGGCGTGTTGGTTTCGTCCGAACCGCCGGCAGGCGGCCTCAGGGCAGCCGCAACGCCGCTTCGACGGCGAGCGGGTCGAGGTCGTCGTCCCCCGCGTCGACGGCGGCGAGCAGCTGGGCCCGCATCCGCGGGTCCCAGAAGGTCCTCAGGTGGCCGACGACGCCGGCGACCGCCTCGTCGTGCGGCAGGTGCCGGAACTGTCGCGCCACGTCGTTCGCCAGGCGCACCTGGGTCGCCACCGCCACGCCCGCGTCGTCCTCTCGTTCGCACCCGGCGCCGCCGGGTGAGCCGTCGTGCCCTCAGTCGCCGGCGACCGGGGTCGGGGTCGGTGCCGGGTGCGCCTGCGCGGCGACGCCCACCGGCGTCGGTGCCCGCGCGAGCCCGACCTGGACCGCGGTGACCTTGTACTCGGGGCAGTTCGTCGCCCAGTCGGAGTACTCGGTGGTCACGACGTTGGCCCCGCTGACGGGGTGGTGGAACGTCGTGTAGACGACGCCCGACGGCATCCGGTCGCTGATGCCGGCGCGCAGCGTCGTCTCCCCGACCCGGCTCGCGACCGTCACCAGGTCGCCGTCCGCGATGCCGCGCACCTCGGCGTCGTGCGGGTGGATCTCGAGGACGTCCTCGGGGTGCCACGCGACGTTCGCCGTGCGCCGGGTCTGGGCGCCGACGTTGTACTGCGAGAGGATCCGGCCGGTCGTGAGGATGAGCGGGAAGCGCCGGGTCGATGCGCTCGTCGGTCGGCACGTACGGCGTCTCGACGAAGTGGCCCTTGCCGCGGACGAAGCCGTCGACGTGCATGATCGGCGTGCCCGTCGGGCGCCGGCGTCGTTGCACGGCCACTGCACGCTGCCGAGCTCGTCGAGCTGGGCGAACGAGACGCCGGCGAAGGTCGGGGTCGTCAGCGGCGATCTCGTCCATGATCTGGCTCGGCGTGGTCGTAGTTCATCGGGTAGCCCATGGCCGGGGCGAGCGTCGCAGACGACCTCCCACTCCTGCTTGCCGGTCGTCGGCGGCATGACCGGGCGCACCCGGTTGATGCGGCGCTCGGCGTTGGTGAACGTGCCGTCCTTCTCCAGGAACGACGTGCCCGGGCAGGAAGACGTGCGCGAACTTCGCGGTCTCGTTGAGGAACAGGTCCTGGACGACGAGCAGGTCCATCGCGCGCAGCGCCGCCTTGACGTGCTGGGTGTTCGGGTCGGACTGGGCGATGTCCTCGCCCTGGACGAAGAGGCCCCGGAAGGTGCCGTCGATGGCGGCGTCGAACATGTTCGGGATGCGCAGGCCCGGCTCGGCGAGCGATCGTGCGGCCCCACAGCGGTCTCGAACACCGCGCGCACGCGCGTCGTCGGACACGTGCCGGTAGCCCGGGCAGCTCGTGCGGGAACGAGCCCATGTCGCACGAGCCCTGCACGTTGTTCTGGCCGCGCAGCGGGTTGACGCCGACGCCCTCGCGGCCGATGTTGCCGGTGGCCATCGCCAGGTTGGCCATGCCCATGACCATCGTCGAGCCCTGGCTGTGCTCGGTGACGCCGAGGCCGTAGTAGATCGCGGCGTTGCCGGCCGGTCGGCGTAGAGCCGGGCGGCGGCCCGCAGCTCGCCGGCCGGCACCCCGGTGATGGCCTCGACCGCCTCGGGGCTGTTCTCCGGCCGGGCGATGAACTCGTCCCACTCGGCGAAGTGCCGGCTCGCAGCGCTCGGCGACGAACTCGCGGTCGACGAGGCCCTCGGTGACGACGACGTGGGCCATCGCGTTGACGACGGCGACGTTGGTGCCGGGCGGCAGCTGGAGGTGGTGGGTCGCCTCGACGTGCGGCGTGCGCACGAGGTCGATCCGCCGCGGGTCGATGACGACGAGCTCGGCGCCCTGCGCGCAGCCGCCGCTTCATGCGGCGAGGCGAACACCGGGTGGCCGTCGGTCGGGTTGGCGCCGATGACCACGATGACGTCGGACTTCGCCGACCGACGCGAAGTCCTGCGTGCCGGCCGAGGTGCCGAACGTCTGCTTGAGGCCGTAGCCGGTCGGGGAGTGGCAGACCCGCGCGCAGGTGTCGACGTTGTTGTTGCCGAACGCCGCCCGGACCATCTTCTGGACGACGTAGACCTCCTCGTTGGTGCAGCGCGAGGAGGTGATGCCGCCGATCGAGCCGGCGCCGTGCTCGGCCTGGATCTCCTGCAGCCGGCGGGCGGTGTAGGCGATCGCCTCGTCCCAGGAGACCTCGCGCCACTCGTCGTCGATCGGACTCGCGCACCATCGGCGACGAGCACCCGGTCGGGGTGGCGTGGCGTAGCCCCAGGCGAAGCGGCCCTTGACGCAGGAGTGGCCCTCGTTGGCGCCGCCGTCCTTGTACGGGACCATCCGCACGACCTCGTCGCCGCGCAGCTCGGCCTTGAACGAGCAGCCGACGCCGCAGTAGGCGCAGGTGGTGAGCGACCGCTGCGGGTCGGCATGCCGAGCTCGATGACCGTGCTTCTCCTGCAGCGTCGCCGTCGGGCAGGCCTGCACGCAGGCGCCGCACGAGACGCACTCGGAGTCCATGAACGACTCGTCGCCGCGCCGGCGGCGACCTTCGAGTCGAAGCCGCGGCCCTCGATGGTCAGCGCGAACGTGCCCTGCACCTCGTCGCAGGCCCGCACGCAGCGCGAGCAGACGATGCACTTGCTGGCGTCGAAGGTGAAGTACGGGTTGAGGTCGTCCTTCGGCGGCGTCGAGGTGGTTCTCGCCGTCGTAGCCGTAGCGGACGTCGCGCAGCCCGACGACGCCGGCCATGTCCTGCAGCTCGCAGTCGCCGTTCGCCGGGCAGGTCAGGCAGTCGAGCGGGTGGTCGGAGATGTAGAGCTCCATGACCCCGCGGCGCAGCTCTCGCGAGCCGCGGCGGTCTGGGTCGTGCACGATCATCCCGTCGGCGCACGGCGTCGTGCACGACGCGGGCGTGCCCTTGCGCCCGTCGATCTCGACCAGGCACAGCCGGCACGAGCCGAACGCCTCGAGGGAGTCGGTGGCGCAGAGCTTCGGGACGTCGACGCCCGGCCAGCGGCGGCCGCCCGCATGACCGACGTGCCGGCGGGCACCGTCGACGGCGATGCCCGTCGACGGTGACCGGACGGTCGGCCGTCGCCCGGGCGCGGCGGGCGTGCCGAGAGTCGGGCTCCTCGAGCGAGCGTCATGACGGCCTCGGACCGGCTCGGCCCGGGCGTCGACGACGTCCGAAGTCCTCGGCGGAAGTGCTCGCAGCGCGCTGCGCACCGGCATCGGCGTCAGGCCGCCCATCGCGCACAGCGAGCCGTCGGTCATCAGCTCGCACAGGTCGTCGAGCAGCACGAGGTTCGCGTCGCGGTCCGTCGCCGGCGACGGATCCGGTCGATCACCTCGACGCCGCGGACGGCGCCGACCCGGCACGGCGTGCACTTGCCGCAGGACTCCTCGGCGCAGAACTCCATCGCGAAGCGGGCCTGCGGCGCCATGTCGACGGTGTCGTCGAAGACGACGACGCCGCCGTGGCCCGACCATCGCGCCGGCCGCGGCGAACGCCTCGTAGTCCATCGGCAGGTCGAAGCTGCTCGGCGCGGCAGGTACGCGCCGAGCGGACCGCCGACCTGCACGGCGCGCACCGGCCGCCCGGACGCCGTGCCGCCGCCGAAGTCCTCGACCAGCTCGCCGAGGGTGACGCCGAAGGCCGTCTCGACGATGCCGCCCTGCTGCGACGTTGCCGGCGAGCTGGAAGACCTGGGTGCCGCGGGAGCGGCCCGACGCCGAGGTCGGCGTAGGCCTGCGCGCCCGTCGGCGAGGACGCACGGGCACGCGTCGCCAGGGTGAGCACGTTGTTGACGACGGTCGGCCGGCCGAACAGGCCCTCGAGCGCGGGCAGCGGCGGCTTGGCGCGCACCATGCCGCGCTTGCCCTCGAGGCTCTCGAGCATCGCGGTCTCCTCGCCGCAGATGTAGGCGCCGGCGCCGACCCGCACCTGCGAGGTCGAAGGCGAGGCCGCTGCCGAGGACGTCGCGCGCCGAGCCAGCCGCGGGCGTAGGCGATCTCGATGGCGGCTCGCATCGTCGCGACGGCGTCCGGGTACTCGGAGCGGATGTAGACGAAGCCCTCGCGTGGCGCCGACCGCGTAGCGCGGCGATCGCCATGCCCTCGATGAGCGGTGAACGGGTCGCCCTCCATCAGCATGCGGTCGGCGAAGGTGCCGCTGTCGCCCTCGTCGGCGTTGCAGCAGACGAACTTCACGTCGGCCGTCGGCCTCGCGCGACGGTCCGCCACTTGATGCCGGCGGGGAAGCCGGCACCGCCGCGGCCGCGCAGGCCGGACGTCGGTGACCTCGGCGACGACGTCCGCCGGCGCCATGGCCAGCGCGCGCGCGCAGCCCGGCCAGGCCGCCGTGGGCGCTCGTAGTCGTCCGCCGACAGCGGGTCGACGACGCCGACCCGGGCGAACGTGAGCCGGTTCTGCTGGCGAGCCAGCCAGTCGATCGGCCGTCGGTGCGGGACGCTGACCCGAGGCCGAGCGGGTCGGTCGGCGCCGTCGAGCAGGCCCGCGTCGAGCAGGCCGGCGACGTCGCCGGCGGTCGACCGGGCCGTAGCGCGACCCGGCCGCCGCCGGTCGTCACGACCTCGACGAGCGGCTCGAGCCAGAGCATGCCCGCGCGAGCCGTTGCGGACGACGACCTCGCACGTCGAGGCCCCGGCGCGCGGCGCGGCCTCCACGGCGTGCACGACGGCCGCGGCGACCTCGTCGGCCCCGACGGAGCGGGCGGCGCGAGTCGCGGGGCACGAAGACGGTCGGGTCACGAGCGGGCTCCCCGCGGGTCGTCGACGTCGACGAGGCGGCGACCGGTCGGCGTGACCCTCCCGCGCAGGCCGGCCGTCGACGATGCACCGACGGCCCGAGGGCGCAGTTGCCGAGGCAGAAGACCTCGTCGAGCGTCACCGCGCCGTCCGCCGGTCGTGCCCGCCGAAGCCGACGCCGAGCCGGTCGCTCGCGCGTGCGTCGGCGAGCGCCTCGGCCCCGACCGACTGGCACGCCTCGGCCCGGCACAGCGCGACGACCGTGCGGCCGGGCGGGGTGCGGCGGAAGTCGTTGTAGAAGGTCACGACGCCGTGGACGTCGGCGCGGGACAGGTTGAGCACGTCGGCGACGACGGGGACGGCCTCGGTCGACGTACCCGAGCTCCTCCTGGAGCGCGTGCAGGATCGGCAGCAGCGGGCCACGCTCCCCGCGGTGGGCGGCCACGACCGTGCGGGCCACCTCGGGGACGTCGACGGCAGGCTCGTCGGCGGAGTCCGCGGACGGAGGGCTCCAGGCGCCGTTGCTCACCCAGCCAGGATGCATCACCGGGCCGCCCCGGCGGCAGGCGGCGACGACGGGAAGTTCCCACGACGCAGGACCGAGTTCCAGATCGTGGAACCAGTCCCTCGCAGTGGGGCGCGGCAAGCGCTCCGCGGGGCGACCATGGGGAGGTGCCGCACTCCATGACACGTCGCCGGGTCGTCCGGGTCGTCGTCGACCCGGACGGGACCCCGCACGCCCGGCCGGCCCGGCCGGACTTGCTCGCGGTCGAGGAGCCCCTGGAGATCAGGCTGGGCTCGTCGGGTTCCGAACCGGAGGCGTTCACCGTGACGATGCGGACGCCGGGCCACGACCTCGACCTCGCGCTCGGCTTCCTCGTCGCGGAGGGCGTCGTGCGCTCCCCCCGCGACGTCCTCGGCGCGCGGCACTGCCCGGACGCGGCGCGGGACGCCGACGGCGAGCCGACGTACAACGTCGTCGAGGTCGTCCTCGCGCCGGGGGTCGCCGCGCCCGAGGCGGCCCGGCACCGGTACGTGAGCAGCGCCTGCGGGATCTGCGGCACGGAGACCATCGACGCGGTCCGGGCCTGGTCGGCGTTCGACGTCGCGGACGACGCCGTCCGGCTCGCGCCGGAGGCGGTCGCCGCGCTCCCCGACCGGCTCCGGACGGCGCAGCGCGTCTTCGCCTCGACGGGGGGCCTGCACGCCGCGGGACTGTTCACGCCGGCGGGCGCCGCGGTGTGCGTCCGAGAGGACGTCGGCCGGCACAACGCCGTCGACAAGGTCGTCGGCTGGGCGCTCGGCCAGGGCCGGCTCCCGCTCGCGGGCCACGTCCTCCAGGTGAGCGGCCGGGCGTCGTTCGAGCTCGTCCAGAAGGCGTGGCTGGCGGGCTGCCCGGTGCTCGCCGCCGTGTCCGCGCCGTCCTCGCTCGCCGTCGAGCTCGCCGAGGAGGCGGGCTTGACCCTCGTCGGGTTCTCCCGCGGCAGCAGCTTCAACGTCTACAGCCGCCCGGACCGCCTGGGCCTGTGAGCGCCCCACACACGGGCGTCGCTGGGGCCCGGGCTGTCTACAGCGAGATCCGGGAAGGCCCCGGACTCACGGGGGGAGCAAACGGGGGAGAGCGAACGGTCTGCCCGGCACCCGTCGGCGTGGCGAGGCTCACCCGTGTGCGACGCTCCGCAGCCACCCGGATACGGTCGCGGGTGTGACCGCACCCCAGCACGCCGTGCCGCGCGACCGGACTCCTGTCGACGAGGCCGCCGAGGCGCACCTGGACGCCATGTGCCGGCTCGACCCCGTCCAGGCGACGCTCGACGGCCTCCAGGGGTACGCCTGCGGGATCACCGACTACTCCCCCGCCGGCGTCGCGGCCCGGGCCGCCGAGTGCCGCCGCGCCCTCGCCGAGCTCGACACCCTCGCCCCGCAGGACGCGACGGACGCCGTGACCGTCGCGGCGATGCGCGAACGGCTCGGGCTCGCCGTCACGATCCACGAGGCCGCGCTCGACCGGGTCGTCGTCGGCAACATCTCCAGCCCGGTGCAGAACCTTCGCGAGGTGTTCGACGTCTCCGCGACGACGACCCCGGACGACGTCATCGCCGTCGTGGAGCGGGTGGCGGCGGTCCCGGCCGCGCTGGCCGGCTACCGGGAGAGCCTGCAGGCAGCACGCGCCGACGGTTGGGTGCCCACGGTGACCGGGACCCGGACCGGGGCCGACCAGGCCGTCGAGTTCGCCGGCGGCGACGACATCGCGGCGAGTTACTTCGCCGGCCTCGTCCGCGGGCTCCACCACGGCTCGGACGCCGCCCGGCAGGCCGCGCTCGACGCCGCCCGGCGCGCCGCGGTCGCCTACGCCGAGCTCGCCGCCTGGATGCGCCACGAGCTCCTGCCCGTCGCCACCGCGGACGACGCGTGCGGCCGCGACGCGTACGCCCTGCACTCGCAGCACTTCGTCGGAAGCCGGGTGGACCTCGACGAGACGTACGCCTGGGGCCTCGCCGAGCTCGCACGGATCGAGCGGCGGATGGCCGACGTGGGCCGTCGGCTCGACCCGTCCGCGCCGTCCGGGGAGGACCCCGCGTCCGTCGCCGCCGCCGTCGCCGCAGGGATCGCCGCGCTCGACGCCGACCCGGCCCGGCGGATCGAGGGCGCCGAGTCGTTCCGGCGATGGATGCAGCGGGTCTCGGACGCCGCCGTCGCCGTCCTCGCCGGCACCCACTTCGACATCGCCGACCCGATCCGCCGGCTCGCGTGCCGGATCGCTCCCTCGTCGTCCGGGGTCATCTACTACACCTCGCCGTCGGAGGACTTCTCCCGGCCCGGGACGATGTGGTGGTCGGTGCCCGAGGGTGTCACGAGCTTCTCGACGTGGCGCGAGACATCGACCGTCTACCACGAGGGTGTCCCCGGCCATCACCTCCAGATCGGCCAGACGGCGTTCCGCTCCGACCGGCTCAACCGGTGGCGGCGGCTACGGGATCTGGGTCTCCGGGCACGGCGAGGGCTGGGCGCTGTACGCCGAACGGCTCATGGAGGAGCTCGGGTACCTCGACGACATCGGTGACCTCATGGGCATGCTCGACGCGCACGCGCTCCGCGCGGCCCGGGTCGTCGTCGACATCGGCGTGCACTGCCGGCTGCGCGGCTCCGGAGGAGGTCGGCGGCGGCAGGTGGGACGCGAGCGAAGGTCCGCGCGTTCATGACCGCGCACACCCGCAGGGTGCGGCGAGCACCGCGTTCGAGACTCGAGCGGTATCTCACGCTGGCCGGGCCAGGCATCGACGTACAAGGTCGGCGAACGGGCGTGGCTCGAGCTGCGCGACGAGGGTCGCCGGCGCGCGGGCGCCGGGTTCGACCTGCGCCCGCTTCCACCGGCGAGGCCCTCGACCTCGGCTCGCTGAGCCTCGACGTCCTCCGCGAGACCCTCGGAGCGGCGGGCCGGCCCGCGCTCGCGCCGGCTCGGTAGCCTCCGGCCGTGCCGTCGACGCCCGCCACCCGGCCCGTCGTCGTCCTCGCGTCCGCGTCACCGGCCCGCCGCACGACCCTGACGCCGGGCCGGAGTCGACCCGCATGTCGTCGTCTCGGACGTCGACGAAGACGCCGTCGTCGCCCACCACGGCGTGACCGACGCCCGGGACGTCGCGCTCGTCCTCGCCCGGGCGAAGGCCGAGGACGTCGCCGCCCGCGCCGACCTTCCCGGGCACGCCGTGGTCCTCGGCTGCGACTCGGTGCTCGCGCTCGACGGGGAGGTGCACGGCAAGCCCGGCGACGCCCGAGGAGGCGATCGCCCGCTGGCGCCGGATGCGCGGCCGGTCCGGCGTGCTGCACACCGGGCACTGGCTCGTCGACGTCCGGACGGAGCTGCCGGACGGCGCGACCGACCGGCGCGGGTACGCCGTCCGACCGGGTGGGACGCTCGGGGCGGTCGGGTCGGCGACGGTGCACTTCGCGCGGCTGTCCGACGCGGAGATCGACGCGTACGTCGCGACCGGCGAACCGCTGCACGTCGCCGGAGCGTTCACGATCGACAGCCTCGGTGGCGCGTACGTCAGCGGCATCGAGGGCGACTACCACACGATCGTCGGCGTGAGCCTGCCGTTGCTGCGCGACCTGTTCGCCGACCTCGGGATCGCCTGGCATGCACTCTGGCGGCAGGCCTGACGCCGGCACCCTGCGGGCGGTCGGGCGGTCGGGCAGTCAGGAGGTCACGGTGAACGGGGTCTTGATGCCCTCGCCGGTCTGCCCCGGCTTGCACTGCAGCGTGTAGCTCCCCGGCTCGACCTCGACGGTCAGGGTGGCGGTGGTCCCTGGGCCGACGCCCTCACGCTCGCCGACCACGTCCCCGTTGTCGCGCAGGAGGTAGAGCTCGCTCTCCTTGGTGCCCTTGTTGCTGAACTCGAAGTCGATGACGCCCGCCGAGGAGCTCGTCGCGGCCGGCGTGCACGCTGAGTCGGTGCCCGTGACGCCGATGGTGTGGTCGGCGGGCTTGCTCGAGCAGGCGGCGAGCGCGAGCGCGGCGAGGAGCGCGCCCGTCGTGCTGCGGGCGGGCGTGGACCGGAGGGCGGAGGCCATGAACACGGAGGTAAGGCTTACCTAACCGCAGATGGTGGCGTCAAGTTCGTGACCCGTCGTCCCCCAGCCTCGAGGAGGGTCTGCCCCCGGGACTCCCCCGACCGGACACCGGGCGGCACCGCCCACAGGCCCGAGCCGGTGTGCACGAGGTACTCCGACAACGCGTCGTGGCGGGCGAGACGCGCCTGGAGCGGCACGTACTGCCGCCGGGGGTCGCGGCAGGAGGCGACGAAGAACAGGACGTCGTCCCCGGCGACGGTGTTCGTGCCGTCCTTGACGCCGAAGAGGTCGCGCGGCGTGCTCTGCGCGGGCGTCGTCGACGACGTGCGGCCGAAGCCGAGCTGGCGCCAGCGGACGGTCGCGTCGCCGAAGGCGAGCCTGGCGAGGGTTGCGGATCGCGTGCACGGCGACCTGCGGCGTCGGCGCAGGCCTGGACGACCAGGTCGCCGTTGCTGCGCGCCGGGTCGAGCCGGTCGCCGGCGAACCTGGGCAGGTCGACGAGGGCCTCCGGACGGCGACAGTCAACTCCGCGCGGCCGACGTCACATGGGTCGTCCCACCGGGGGCGGCTCAGCGGCGACGCGAGGTCAGGCCGAGCGCGGCGAGCCGGACGCCGCGCCAGTGCCGCTCGGCGGCCGCCGGGACCGGGGTGGCCCCGGCACCGCCCCCCCGCCGGGCGGCGGCGAGGAGAGCGGCGACAGCCGCGACGTGCTCCTCGTGCGTCGCGTGCCCCTCGGGCGCCGCGACCCCGATCGCCGGCACCTGGGCGCGGACGGGCGGCCTCGGCCGCCGGGCCGCGTCGACGCGGTCCGGGCTCATACCGGCGGCACCCCGTGCCGGCGGTCGCTGAAGCGACGGTCCCGGCCGACGGCGTAGGACAGCCGCAGGACGACCTCGCGGCGCAGCTCTGCGGGCTCGACGACGGCGTCGACGACGAGGTCGCTCGCGAGGCGCAGCAGGTCGACGTCCTCCTCGTACTCGGCGCGCCGCTCGGCGACGTAGGCGGCCCGCTCGGCGTCGTCGGCGATCGCCGCGATCTTGTTGGCGTACACGGCGTTGACGGCGGCCTCGGGGCCCATGACGGCGATCCGCGCCGTCGGCAGCGCGAGCGTCGCGTCCGGGCCGAAGCCCGGACCGGCCATGGCGTACAGCCCGGCGCCGTAGGCCTTGCGCAGCACGACGCACACCTGCGGCACCGTCGCCTCGGACACCGCGGTGATCATCTTCGCGCCGTGCCGGATGATGCCCTGCCGCTCGACCTCGCTGCCGATCATGAACCCGGGCACGTCGGCGAGGTACAGCAGCGGCACGTTGAAGGCGTCGCAGAGCCAGATGAACCGGGCGGCCTTGTCCGCGGAGTCGCCGAAGAGGACGCCGCCCTTGACCGCGCTGTTGTTGGCGACGATCGCCGACCGGCCGCCCGTCGAGCCGGCCGAACCCGACGACGAGCTCGGCGGCGAACAGCGGCTTGACCTCGAAGAACGAGCCGTCGTCGACGAGCGCGTCGATGACGTCGTGGACGTCGAAGGGCACGGACTCCCGGTCGGGCACCGAGCTCCCGGGTCAGCGTCGAGACCGGGGGCTCGGCCGGGTACTCCGGCGGCGCCTCCCGCCAGCACGTCGGGAGGTAGGAGAAGAAGAGCCGGGCCTGCTCGATGCGCGTCCGCGTCGTCGACGGCGAGGTTGTCGCCGCAGCCGGAGACGGTGCAGTGCATCCGGGCACCGCCCATCTCCTCGAGGGTGACCTTCTCGCCCGACGACCATCTCGGCCATCCGCGGGCTGCCCAGGTACATGCGACGCGTTGCCCTCGACCATGACGACGATGTCGCAGAACGCCGGGATGTACGCCCCGCCCGCCGCCGACGGCCCGAACAGGCAGCAGATCTGAGGCACCTTGCCGGACAGCGCGACCTGGTTGTGGAAGATCCGGCCGGCGCCGCGCCGTCCGGGGAACAGCTCGACCTGGTCGGTGATCCGCGCGCCGGCCGAGTCGACGAGCCAGAAGACCGGCAGCTCCTCGCGCAGCGCGGTCTCGGTCGCTCGGACGATCTTCTCGACCGTCCGTGCGCCCCACGACCCGGCCTTGACCGTCGGGTCGTTCGCGATGACGACCGCCGGCCGGCCGTCGACGAGCCCCCGCCCGGTGACGACGCCGTCCGCCGGGAGGCCGGCGCCGACGGCGAACCCGGACGGGCGCCGGCGAGGGCGTTGGCGAGCTGGCCGTCCTCGACGAAGGTGCCGTCGTCGACGAGCAGCGCGATCCGTTCGCGGACGGGCAGCTTGCCCTGGCCGGCCGAGCTTCGCCGCACCGGCGTCGGACGGCGCGAGCGTCGCCGCCCGGGCCGCGGCTGCCTCGGCGAAGTGGTCGTGCCGCGGCGTCACGGACTTCTGCTCCACGACCTTCTGCTCCACGACGTCAGTCAACCGGAAGCCCCAGCCCGCGGGCGATGACGAGCCGCTGCACCTCGCTCGTGCCCTCGCCGATCTCGAGGATCTTCGCGTCCCGGTAGAACCGGGCCACCGGGTACTCCTCGATGAAGCCGGAGCCGCCGAACACCTGGGTCGCGACCCGGGTCGCGTCGACGGCCGCGGTGGACGAGTGCAGCTTCGCGATCGCCGCGGCCTGCTTGACGTCGGCGAGCGAGCGGCGGCCGGCGGTGTGCTCGTCCTTGAGCCAGGCCGCCCTGTAGGTGAGCAGCCGGGCGGCCTCGACCGCCACCGCGAGGTCGGCGATCGCGAACGCGACGCCCTGGTTCGCGCCGATCGGCCGGCCGAAGGCGATCCGGGTCCTCGCGTAGTCCTGGCATGCCTCGAGGCAGGCCCGGGCCAGGCCGACCGCGAGGGCGGAGATGGCGATCCGGCCGTCGTCGAGGGTCGCGAGGAACTGCTGGAAGCCGCGGCCGCGCTCGCCGAGCAGGTTCTCCTCGGGCACCCGGCAGCCCTCGAAGGTCAGGCCGTGGGTGTCCGAGGCGTGCCAGCCGAGCTTGCGGTACGCCGGCTCGACGGTGAAGCCGGGCGTGCCGGCCGGCACCATGATGGCGCTGATCTCCGGTCCGCCGTCGGGCCGCTCGCCGGTTCGCGCGGTCACGGTGACGACGCTCGTGATCGGCGTCCCGGAGTTCGTGATGAACGCCTTCGCGCCGTCGACGACCCACTCGCGCGCGCCGTCCGGCCCTCGAGCCGGGCCCGGGTCCGGGTCGCACCGGCGTCCGAGCCGGCCTCGGGCTCGGTGAGGCCGAACGCGGCGAGCGCCCGGCCGGCGACGAGGTCGGGCAGCCAGCGCTCCTTCTGCTCCCGGCTCCCGAAGGTGAGGATCGGGTTGATCCCGAGGCCGACCCCGGCGGACAGGGTGATGCCCGACCGACTGGTCGACCCGGCCGAGCTCCTCGATCGCGACGCACAGGCTCGTGAAGTCCCCGCCGGCGCCGCCGAACTCCTCGGGGACGACGAGGCCGAACAGGCCGAGATCGCCCATCTCCGGCACGAGCTCCACGGGGAACCGGTGCTGCTCGTCCCACTCCGCGACGTGCGGGGCCACCCGCTCGGCGGCGAACTCCCGGACGACCCCGCGGAAGTCCTCGTGCTCCTTGGACAGCTCGAACGTCATGACCACCCTCGTTACTGCCGACGACGCCGCCGACGCGGACAACACTACAGCTTTACGTTGACGTAAAGGTAAGGTGGGGTCACGACGATCGCAACCAGGCAGGGAGCGGGATCGGACGACCGACGCGACGGTCCGGACGTGGACGATCGCCGAGCTCGCCGACGAGTTCGGCGTGACCCACCGGACGATCCGGTTCTACGAGGACGAGGGCCTGCTCACCCCGCGAGCGACGCGGCACGGCCGCGGGTCTTCCACGCCCGGGACCGGGTCCGGCTCGCCCTCGTCCTGCGCGGCAAGCGGCTCGGCTTCGACCTCTCGCAGATCCGCCGCATCGTCGACATGTACGACGACGAGCCCGGCGAGGAGGGCCAGCTGCGCTACCTGCTCGAGCAGATCGCCGCCCGGCGCGCCGAGCTCGACGCAGCGCCGACGTGACATCGAGACGACGCTCGCGGAGCTCGACGACGTCGAGCGCCGCTGCCGGGACGCTCTCGCCGCCCACTCCTGACCCGTCACCCGGCGGCGGGCGGGGCAGGCGGCGGGCTACGGCGCTGGGTAGCCTGACGCGGGTGTCCAGATCCGTGTACGTGGCCGCGGCCGGCCCCGAGAGCGGCAAGTCGGCCGTCGCCCTCGGCCTCGTCGAGGCGATGACGCGGCGGGTCGGGCGGGTCGGCCTCTTCCGGCCCGTCGTCCGCGCAGACGCGCCGGACCCGGTCGTGGAGCTCGTCCGCCGGCGGTTCCCGGCGGTCGTGCCGGACGACTCCGCGGCGGCCGCCGCGTGCGGGGTCACCTACGACGACGTGCACGCCGACCCGGACGCCGCCACCGCGACGGTCGTCGAGCGGTTCCGGGCGCTCGAGCGCGAGCACGACGCCGTCCTCGTCGTCGGCACGGACTACACCGACGTCGGCGCGCCGACCGAGCTCGCGTACAACGGCCGTCTCGCGGTGAACCTCGGCGTGCCGGTGCTCCTCGTCGTCAACGGGCGCGGGCGGACCCCGGCCGAGGTGGTCGCCGCGGCGGACGTCGCCCGGGACTCCCTCGAGGCGCACGCCTGCCGGGTCCTCGCCGTCGTCGCGAACCGGGTCGCCCCGGGCGACGTGCCCGCCGCCGGCGCCGCCCTCGCCGCCGCGACGGCGGACCGCGCCCACCCCGGGACGGCAGCGGAAGCCCTCGCGTCGGACGTCACCGGACCGGACGTCGGCGCGTACGTCGTCCCGGAGCTGCCGCTGCTCTCCGCCCCCACCGTGGGCCGGCTCCTGGACGCCGTCGGCGGCGAGCTCCTCCTCGGCGCCCCCGAGCGGCTGGACGTCGAGGCGATCTCGTTCGTCGTCGCGGCGATGACCCTCCCCCGGGTGCTGGAGTACCTCCGCGAGGACGGCCTCGTCATCGTCCCCGGCGACCGCAGCGACATCCTCGTCGGTGTGCTCATGGCGCACGGCTCTCAGACGTTCCCGCGGCTCTCCGGCGTCCTGCTGTCCGGCGGGCAGCGGCCCGAGCCGCTCGTCCAGCGGCTCGTCGACGGCCTCGGCACCCGGCTGCCCGTCGCGGTGACGCCGCTCAACACCTTCGAGGCCGCGACGATCGCGGCGAGCACCCGCGGCGCGCTGACCGACGGCTCCCCGCGCAAGGCCGCCGCCGCGCTCGAGCTGTTCGCCGCGCACGTGGACGGGCCGGCGGTGC
Source organism: uncultured Actinomycetota bacterium (assembly GCA_963750565.1). Taxonomy (GTDB): domain Bacteria; phylum Actinomycetota; class Actinomycetes; order Actinomycetales; family Kineosporiaceae; genus R-H-3. The sequence goes on from CAVVRA010000012.1 coordinate 358,822, forward strand.
TCGACCGGCTCGACCTCGTCCGCAGCGACGCGGTGACCCCGCTCATGTTCGAGCACGACCTCGTCGAGCGGGCCCGGACGCAGCGCCGCCGGATCGTCCTGCCCGAGGGAACCGAGCCGCGGGTGCTCGCCGCGGCCGCCGCGGCGGTCCGGCGCGGCATCGCGGACGTCCTCCTGCTCGGCGATCCCGGGCAGGTGTCCGCAGCCGCCGCCCGGGCCGGCGTCGACCTCGAGGGCCTGACCGTCGCCGACCCCGCGGAGGAGACGCTGCGGCGCCGGCTCGCCGCCGAGTACGCGCGGTGCCGGGCGCACCGCGGCGTCACCCCCGAGGCGGCGTACGACGTCGTCGTCGACGTCTCCTACGCCGGTACCCTCATGGTCGCGCTCGGGCTGGCCGACGGGATGGTCTCCGGTGCCGTGCACACCACGGCGCACACGATCCGGCCCGCGTTCGAGGTGATCCGCACGGTGCCCGGGGTGAGCGTGGTGTCGAGCGTGTTCTTCATGTGCCTCGCCGACCGGGTGCTCGTCTACGGCGACTGCGCGGTCAACCCCGACCCGACGGCCGAGCAGCTCGCCGACATCGCGATCAGCTCCGCGGCGACCGCCGCCGCCTTCGGCGTCGAGCCGCGGGTCGCGATGCTCTCGTACTCGACCGGGACCTCCGGGGCGGGCGCGGACGTCGACAAGGTACGCGCGGCGACCCAGCTCGTCCGCGAGCGCGCGCCCGCACCTGCAGGTCGAAGGGCCCATCCAGTACGACGCCGCGATCGACGCCGGGGTGGCCCGCGACGAAGCTGCCCGACAGCAGCGTCGCCGGCCGGGCGACGGTGTTCGTCTTCCCCGACCTCAACACGGGCAACAACACGTACAAGGCGGTGCAGCGCAGCGCGGGCGCGCTCGCCGTCGGCCCGGTGCTCCAGGGTCTGCGCAAGCCGGTCAACGACCTCTCCCGCGGTGCCACCGTCGCCGACATCGTCACGACGATCGCCATCACCGCCGTCCAGGCCCAGCCGCCGCAGCAGCCGCACGCTGCGGAGCACCCGGAGCCGGCGCGGTGACCGCGTCGCCGGACGCCGCCCGCGTCCTCGTCGTGAACACCGGCTCGTCGTCGCTGAAGTACCGGCTCGTCGAGCCGGAGACCGGCGCCGTCCTCGCCCGCGGGCTCGTCGAGCGGATCGGCGACGGCGGCCGCCTCGAGCACCGGTGCGACGGCGAGTCGTACGAGCAGGACGGCCCGTTCGGCGACCACGCGGCGGCGCTCGCCGCCGTCCGGGACGCCTTCGCCGAGCACGGCCCCGACCTCCAGGACGCGGGCCTGGCCGCGATCGGGCACCGCGTCGTCCACGGCGGCGAGCGGTTCCGCGACCCCGTCCTCGTCGACGACGACGTGCTCGCCGCCGTCGACGACCTCGCCGTCCTCGCACCGCTGCACAACCCCGCGAACGCCACGGGCATCCGGGTCGCCCGGGACACACTGCCGGACGTCCCGCACGTCGCCGTCTTCGACACCGCCTTCCACGCGACGATCCCGGCCGCGGGCGGCGACGTACGCGGTGCCCCGGCGAGTGGCGGCGCGACCACGCCGTCCGGCGGTACGGGTTCCACGGGACGTCGTACGCCTACGTGAGCAGCGAGGCGTCCCGGCTGCTCGGCCGCCCGCCCGGCGAGACGAACCTCGTCGTGCTGCACCTCGGCAACGGCGCGAGCGCGTGCGCGGTCGCAGGGCGGGCGCAGCGTCGACACGTCGATGGGGATGACCCCGCTGGCCGGGCTCGTCATGGGCACCCGCAGCGGCGATGTCGACCCGGCCGTCACCGCCCACCTGAACCGGGTCGCCGGGCTGATCGTCGCAGGACGTCGACGACGCCCTGAACACCCGCAGCGGCCTCCTCGCCCTCGCCGGCGCGAGCGACGTCCGCGAGGTGACGTCGCGCGCGTGCGCCGGTGACGCCGCATCCGCCGATGGCGCTCGACGTGTACTGCTACCGGATCCGCAGCTACGTCGGGGCGTACTGCGCGGTGCTCGGCCGGGTCGACGCCGTCGTCTTCACCGCCGGCGTCGGGGAGAACTCCGCGGTCGTCCGGCAGCGCAGCCTCGACGGGCTCGAACGGCTGGGGATCACGGTCGACCCGGCCCGGAACGCCGCGCGCGGCGACGGCGCCCGGGTCGTGAGCCCGGACGGCGCACGGGTGCCGGTGCTCGTCGTCCCCACGGACGAGGAGCGCGAGATCGCCCGGCAGGCGCTGGCGGTGGCCCGTGGCTGACGACCGCGGGGCGTTCCTGCCGGCACCGGTCGGACCGGGCGGCGAGCCCGACCCCTTCGCCGTGCCCACCGCCGCGCCGAGGCCGCCGCTCTCCCGGCGCCAGGCCCGGGAGGCGGCGCGGCTGCGGGAGGCGGCCGTGCGGCCTCAGCCGCCGGACCGGCCGCCGGACCGACCGCCGGACCGACCGCCGGACCAGGCCTGGGACGACCCGCGGCAGGAGCAGGGCGACGGCCCGGACCCGCGGTCCTCACCCTGGTGGCGCCGGCTGCCGGGCCGGCCGGCGGGCCGGTGGTGGACGGTCCCGCTCGCGGCCTTCCTGCTCGCCGCCTGGGCGGCGACCGTCTTCGTCGAGCTCGACGGGCTGCTCGGCGTCGTCCCGGTCGTCCTCGCGACGCTCGTGCCGTTCGTCACCGTCGCCGCCGTCGCGGTCGCGACGGTCGCACTTCGGCGGCGGCGCTGGGTGAGCTTCGCCGTGAGCGTCGTCGCGGGGCTTGTGCCGTGGTTCTTCGTGCTCGGCTATGCGAGCGCGAACGCCGAGCCCGTGGGGCGCGGCGACCTCGTGACGGTCATGGTCGTCAACGCCCACGAGGGGAGGTCGGACGCCGAGGACGTCGTCGCCGCCGCCCGAGCGCACGATGTCGACCTGCTCGTCGTCACCGAGCTCTCCCGGACGCTGGCCCACGACCTCACCGAGGCGCGCATCGGGTCGGTGCTGCAGCCGCAGTGGTTCGCCGTGGGCGACGAGGCCGAGGCGGGTCTGGGGATCTGGACCCGGCTCGACGTCTCCGACACCCAGGTGGTCCCGGGGACGACCTGGCCGTCGGTCTCGGCGACGGTTCGGACCCGCTCGGGAGACCTCTCGATCGTCGCGGGGCACGCCGTCCCGCCGGTGCCGGACGACGTCCATCGCTGGCGGGGCGACCTCGACGCGTTCCGGGCCTCGGTCTCGGGCCGCGAGCACGCCCTGCTCGTCGGGAGCTTCAACGCCTCGCCCTGGCACGCGCAGTACCGCCGTCTCGTCGGAGGGAGGCTCGTCGACGCGGCCGACGTCCGCGGCCGCGGGCTCCGACCGACGTGGCCGACCTGGACGCCGCTGCCGCTCGTCCCCATGGACTCCGCGCTCGTGACCCGCGACCTACGGGTCGTCGCAGCCGAGACGGTCGCCATCGACGACACCGATCACCGGGCCCTGCTCGTCTCCCTCGAGGTTCCTGGCGAGCTCGCCGCCGGGGACTGAGCGGCCGACCGCGGCCCACCGTCAGCGCGTCAGGCGCGGCCCTGCCGGGCGAGCTGCTCGGCGTACTGCGACCGGACGTCGTCCATGTCGAGCGCGCGGACCTGGCGGAGCAGGTCCTCCAGGACCGGCTGCGGCAGGGCGCCGGCCTGGGAGTGGACGGGGACGCCGTCCCGGTAGGCGACGAGGGTCGGGATCGACCGGACCCCGTACATCTGCGCGAGCTCGGGCTCCGCCTCGGTGTCGACCTTGGCGAAGACGACGTCCGGGTTGGCCTCGGAGACCTTCTCGAAAACGGGCGCGAACCGCCTGCACGGGCCGCACCAGCCCGCCCAGAAGTCGATGAGCACGATGCCCTCGGCGACGGTGCTGTCGTGCTGGTCCAGGGTCAGCTCCTTGGTGGGCACGCCCACTCCCTCGGTTCCGTGCGGTGCGTGCGCGGTCGCGCACGCTCGCCCCGGTCAACCGGTCACGCGGACGTCGTGTTCCCCGCGGGTGCCGGGTCGCGCCTGCCCGGCCGCGACCTCGAGGGTGCCGCAGTCGTCCTCGACGACGACCGCGCCGCGCGTGGTCTGCGCCACTGCCCACGTCGCCCGGGCCACGACCGGGCACGGCTAGGCTCACGACCGCCGGAAGGAGCGACATGACGACGACGTCCGCGGGCGGCGACGGGCACCCCGTCCCCGCAGCGCCGATCATCAGGCCGATCAGCAAGGTGCTCATCGCGAACCGCGGCGAGATCGCCGTCCGGATCGCGCGGGCCTGCCGTGACGCCGGGCATCGGCTCGGTCGCGGTCTACGCCGACCCCGACCGGGACGCGGTGCACGTCCAGGCCGCCGACGAGGCCTACGCCCTCGACGGCTCGACGCCCGGGCGAGTCCTACCTCGTCTTCGACAAGCTCCTCGACGTCGCCACGCCGCTCCGGCGCGGACGCCGTCCACCCCGGGTACGGCTTCCTCGCCGAGAACGCCCACTTCGCGCAGGCCGTCATCGACGCCGGGCTGATCTGGATCGGCCCGCCGCCGGCGGCCATCGACGCCCTCGGCGACAAGGTCAAGGCCCGGCACATCGCCCAGACGGCCGGCGCGCCGCTCGTCCCCGGCACCGCCGGACCCGGTGTCCGGCGCCGACGAGGTCGTCGCGTTCGCCCAGGCAGCACGGCCTGCCGGTGGCGATCAAGGCGGCGTACGGCGGCGGCGGCCGCGGCCTCAAGGTCGCCCGGACCCTCGAGGAGATCCCCGACCTGTACGAGTCCGCGGTCCGCGAGGCCGTCGCCGGCGTTCGGCCGCGGCGAGTGCTTCGTCGAGCGGTTCCTCGACCACCCGCGGCACGTCGAGACCCAGTGCCTGGCCGACGCGCACGGCGACGTCGTCGTCGTCTCGACCCGGGACTGCTCGCTGCAGCGGCGCCACCAGAAGCTCGTCGAGGAGGCGCCGGCACCGTTCCTCTCCGACGCAGCAGATCGCCGAGCTGTACCGGGCGTCCAAGGCGATCCTGCGCGAGGCCGGCTACGTCGGCGCGGGCACCTGCGAGTTCCTCGTCGGCCCGGACGGCACGATCTCCTTCCTCGAGGTGAACACCCGGCTCCAGGTCGAGCACTGCGTCTCCGAGGAGGTCAGCGGGATCGACCTGGTCCGCGAGCAGTTCCGGATCGCCGCCGGCGAGCCGCTCGGCTACGACGACCCGCCGCTGCGCGGGCACTCGATCGAGTTCCGGATCAACGGCGAGGACGCCGGCCGCAACTTCCTGCCCCAGCCCGGCACGGTGCGCGGTGTGGCAGCCGCCGAGCGGCCCCGGCGTCCGGCTGGACTCCGGCGTCGTCCAGGGCTCGGTCATCGGCGGCGCGTTCGACTCGATGCTCGCCAAGCTCGATCGTCACCGGGCACGACCGCCAGCCAGGCCATCGAGCGGGCCCGGCGGGCGCTGGCCGAGTTCGTCGTCGAGGGCATGCCGACCGTCATCCCGTTCCACCGCGCGGTCGTCGCCGACCCGGCGTTCGCCCCGGAGGACCCCGAGCAGCCGTTCACGCGTCCACACCCGGTGGATCGAGACCGAGTTCGACAACACGATCGCGCCGTGGCGCGGTGCCGCGGCCGACGCCGTCGACGAGCCGAGCCACGGGAGAAGCGTCGTCGTCGAGGTCGGCGGCAAGCGGCTCGAGGTCGTCGCTGCCCGCCGGGTTCGGCGTGGGCGGCGGGTTCGGCGGCGGCGCACCGCCGCCCGGAAGGCCCCGCGCCGGACGGCGAGCAGCCGGTCGGGCACCGGGACGTCCGGGGACGCCCTCACGTCGCCGATGCAGGGCACGATCGTCAAGATCGCGGTCGAGGAGGGCCAGACCGTCGCCGCCGGCGACCTGTCGTCGTTCTCGAGGCGATGAAGATGGAGCAGCCGCTCACCGCCCACAAGGCGGGCACGGTGACCGGGCTCGTGGCGGCCGTCGGCCAGACCGTGACGAGCGGCGCGGTGATCTGCGAGCTCACGCAGTAGCGCCCGGCCTCGGGCCCAGGCATCCCGGCCGGAAGCCGGACGTTCATGCTCACCGCGACGAGCTCGGTCGGCGCTCGGGCATCGGAGACGACGTCCGAGACGATCTCCTGGTCCGCCGTAGAGTCCTGCGGTGACCGCGGCGCCCCGACCTCACGGCGGACTGCGGCCGGTGCGCGGCGCTGTGCTGCATCGGCCCCGGCTTCGCCCGCTCCGCCGACTTCGCGGTCGACAAGCCGCCGGGGACGCCGTGCCCGGACCCCGCCGAGGCCGCGACCCGGCGGCTCGACGTGCGGACCTGTCCGAGGCCTGTTCGTCACCGGTCCCAGCTCGACGCCGCGGACGGCGACCGCGCCGTCCGGCTGCCCCGGCGGCTCGCCGTCCCGGCACACTGGCGGGCGTGACGGCCGACCCGCGCAGGGGTCGGAGGTCACAGCGGCGGGTACGTCTTCCCGGTGAGCTCGTCGTCCTCGTAGATCTGCGCCGGCGGGCCGACGATGAGCGGATCGGGGGTCCCGACGAGCTCGTGGTCCTTCTCCGGGTAGTCGATCTGGCTGAGCACCCAGCGCATCGCCTCGACCCGCCCGCGCTTCTTGTCGTTGCTCCGGACGACCGTCCAGGGCGCGAAGTCGGTGTGCGTGTAGAAGAACATCGCCTCCTTGGCCTCGGAGTAGGCGGCCCACCTGTCGAGGGAGGCGAGGTCCATCGGGCTGAGCTTCCACTGCCGCACAGGGTCGATCCGGCGGATCGTGAACCGGGTGACCTGCTCCTTGCGGCTCACCGAGAACCAGAACTTGAACAGGATGATCCCGCTGCGCACGAGCAGGTGCTCGAACTCCGGGGCCTGCCGCATGAACTCCTCGTAGTCGGCGTCGGAGCAGAAGCCCATCACCCGCTCGACCCCGGCCCGGTTGTACCAGGAGCGGTCGAACAGCACGACCTCGCCGTCGCTCGGGAGGTGCCGCACGTATCGCTGGAAGTACCACTGCCCGGCCTCCCGGGCGGTCGGCTTCGTCAGTGCGACGACGTTGGCACCGCGGGGGTTGAGGTGCTCCATGAAGCGCTTGATCGTGCCACCCTTGCCGGCCGCGTCCCGACCCTCGAAGACCAGGCACAGCTTCAGGCCGACCTCCTTGACGTGGCTCTGCAGCTTGAGCAGCTCGATCTGGAGCAGCCGCTTGGTGAACTCGTAGTCCCGCCGGGACATGCGCTCGTCGTACGGGTAACCCTCGCGCCACGTGTCGACCGGCGCGCCGTCCGGTCCGAGGAGCACCGGGTCGTCGATCTCGTCCCACGTGCCGTCGACGGCGAGCCCCCGCAGGTTCAGCTCCTCGTCGGAGAGATCCTGGAGTGAGGCGATGAGGTCCTGGAGCTCCATGACCGCTTCGATGTCGAGCTCGTGCCCATGCCGCTCACTCACCGGACCTCCCTCGTCGTTGCCCCCTGATGGTGACACCCCCGGGGTCGCCGGACCCCCGCCCCCCGACCCTCTGCCGAGGCGTCGGCGACGCACGGTCCCGCGGGATCGCGGAGGCGGCGCACGCCCCGGTGCGGCGCGGGTCCACGATCGCGGGGCCCGTCATGGTTGTCCACAAGAACGGACACGGGGGCGGTGCCGACGTCGTGGAGCGCGGACCACCTCAGGCTGTGCGCGGCCTCCAGGTTCGCGGCCGACGCCCATCGAGGTCACTGCGACGCATGCAGCCTCCGGGCCGCCTCGGCGATGGACCCCGACAGGGACGGGTAGACCGTGAACGCCTGCGCGACGTCGTCGACGGTGAGCCGGTGCTCGACGGCGAGGGTCACCGGGAAGATGAGCTCGCTCGCCCGGGGCGCGACGACGACGCCGCCGAGGATCTGCTGGGACCGGACGCCGCAGAAGAGCTTGACGAAACCGTCGTGGATACCCTGCATCTTCGCCCGGGCGTTCGTCGCGAGGGGCAGCTTGACGGTGCGGGCCCGGACCTCGCCGGCCGCGATCTGGGCGGCGTTCCACCCGACGGTCGCGATCTCGGGGGCGGTGAAGACGTTGGCCGACACGGTCCGCAGGTCGAGCGGCGCGACGGCCTCGCCGAGGCTGTGCCACATCGCGATCCGGCCCTGCATGGCGGCGACGGACGCGAGCGCGAGCACGCCGGTGCAGTCGCCGGCGGAGTAGACGCCGCGAGCCGTCGTCCGGCTCACCCGGTCGACCTGGATGTGCCCACCGTCCGACAACGCCACCCCGGCCTCGGCCAGGCCCGTCGCCGCCGTGTTCGGGATCGACCCGACGGCGACGAGGCAGTGCGAGCCCTCGACCGTTCGGCCGTCGGCGAGGGTGACGACGACGCCGTCCCCGGTCCGCTTCACCGCCTGCGCCCGCGACCGGGAGAGCACCTCCATCCCGCGCCGGCGGAAGACGGCCTCGATCACGTCCGCGGCGTCCGGGTCCTCCCCCGGCAGCACCCGGTCGCGGCTCGACACGAGGACGACGTCCGCGCCGAGCGCGTCGTAGGCGTTCGCGAACTCCGCTCCGGTGACCCCCGAGCCGACGACGACGAGCCGCTGGGGCAGGGCGTCGAGGTCGTAGAGCTGCTTCCACGTGAGAATCCGCTCGCCGTCCGGCACCGCGTCCGGCAGCTCGCGCGGGTGCGCGCCGACGGCGACGAGCACCGTGTCGGCGTCGAACACGACCGTCCGGGACCCACCGGCCGCCGTCCCGAACCCGCCCTCCGGCGGGTCGACGACGACCCGCTGCGTGCCGTCGAGCCGGCCCCGGCCGCGGACGACCCGTACTCCCTCGCCCTCGAGCCGGCGGTGGATGTCGGCGGACTGCGCCCTGGCGAGCGCCTTGACACGGCGGTTGACCGTGCCGAGGTCGACGGCGACCGCGCCTTCTGCATCTCGGTCGTCGCCGCCCGGACCGGGGAACCGGACGCCCAGCTCGGCGGACTCCCCCACGAGCGTCATGACCTCGGCCGTGGCGATGAGCGTCTTGGACGGCACGACGTCGGTCAGGACGGCGGAGCCGCCGAGCCCGTCCGCGTCCACGACCGTGACGTCCGCGCCGAGCTGGGCCGCGACGAGCGCCGCCTCGTACCCGCCCGGACCGCCGCCGACGACGACGACTCTCACCCGCGATGCCACCGGAGCATTCTGGCCCATGCCGGCCCGGCGGTCCGGACGGCGCGGCTGTGACGTCGCTTCGGCGCCGCGCTCGACGCCCCGTGCGCGACCCGCCGCCCGGTGGCGCCGGAAGCGACCTGGTGCGCCCTACTCTGTGGTCCCATGGCTGTGTACGCCGCGTACGGGAGCAACCTCGATCCGGAGCAGATGGCCCGGCGGGCGCCGCACTCCCCACTGCAGGGCTCCGGCTGGCTCGTCGGGTGGCGGCTCACCTTCGGCGGCGAGGACGTCAGCTGGGAGGGTGCGCTGGGCACCGTCGTCGAGGACCCCGGGCACCAGGTGTACGTCGCGCTGTACGACGTCCCGGAGCACGACGAGAAGACCCTCGACGAGTGGGAGGGCGTCCCGATCGGCCTCTGGAACAAGATCCGTGTCCGGGTGAGCACCCTCGACGGCGACGTCACCGCCTGGGTCTACGCGCTCAACGCCTACGAGGGCGGCCTGCCGAGCGCGCGCTACCTCGGGATGCTCGCCGACGCCGCGGAGGCCGGCGGCGCCCCCGACGACTACGTCGCCGAGCTGCGCGCCCGACCCTGCGCGTCGGTGGAGTGACGGGCGCCGCTGTCCGCGTGGTCGCCGCCTCGGTGCCGGACGCCGGATACGCTCACCGGCCATGACGGACGCCACCCCGCCGGGCTCCCTCGACGACCCCTCGACCGACCCGCGCGTCGTCGCCCGCGCCGCGGCCGCCCGGCTCACGGAGCTGACCGGTGCCGAGCGGCACGATGTGGCGCTCGTCCTCGGCTCCGGCTGGTCGCCGGCCGGCGACCTGCTCGGCGAGACCCTCGCCACCCTGCGGACGACGGACCTGCCGGGGTTCGCCGCGCCGGCGGTCGCCGGCCACTCGGGGACGATCCGCTCGGTGCGGATCGGCGACACCGACCGGCGGGCCCTCGTCTTCGGCACCCGGACCCACCTCTACGAGGGCCGCGGCGTCCGCGCCGTCGTCCACGGGGTCCGGACGGCGGCGGCAGCCGGGGTGCGCACGCTCGTCCTCACGAACGGGTGCGGCGGGCTCGACCCGGCATGGTCGCCGGGCACGCCGGTGCTCATCAGCGACCACATCAACCTCACCGGGGCGTCCCCGATCGAGGGCGCGACGTTCGTCGACCTTACCGACCTGTACTCCGCGCGCCTTCGCGCCGTGTGTCGCGACGTCGACGCGGGCCTCGCCGAGGGGGTCTACGTCCAGTTCCGCGGCCCGCAGTACGAGACGCCGGCCGAGGTCAGGATGGCCGGGATCCTCGGCGGCCACCTCGTCGGGATGTCGACGACGCTCGAGGCGATCGCCGCCCGGGAGGCGGGCCTGGAGGTGCTCGGGATCTCCCTCGTGACGAACCTCGCCGCCGGCGTCGCCCCGCCCGGCGGCGTCGCGCAACCCCTCTCCCACGAGGAGGTCATCGCCGCGGGAAGGGCTGCCGCAGAACGGGTCGGCGGCATGCTCGTCGAGGTCATCCGACACTTCTGAACCGGCGCGCCGGGCCCGGCGCGCCGGTCAGCGATCCGGCACGTCGTGGATGCCGAGGGTCTGCCCGATCGCCGCGAGGCGTGTCTCGAAGAACGGCTCGGCGTCGGTCGGGCAGAAGTGCAGGTGGTCGAACACGTCCATGGCAACCAGACCGTCGAGCTGGACCCACGCGCGCAGGAAGGTGTTGATCGCCGCGAGCGGCACGCGTGCGGCGGCCTCGCCGAAGAGCGCTGTGAGCGACTCGCGGTAGTCGCCCAAGCTGGGCGGCGAGCGCCTCGGCAGGGCGTCGTCCGGCTGGACCGGGAATGGTCGCTCGGCCCACAGCCGGAGGAACGGCACCGGCGTACCGACGACGAGCGAGAACTCCTGCGGGTGCGCGGCCGCCCAGCCCCGGAACGCCGTGGCGGCGCAGACGAGCTGGGCGACGACGAGCGGCGTGCCGGCCATCCGCTCCTCGGTCGCCAGCACCTGGCGGCGTCGTCCCGGGCGTGCGCGAGGACGCCAGCGAGCCGGTCGTCGGTGTCCGCCACGAGGGCCGTGGGCTGAGAACGGCTGCCGGCGTCGTCGGGAGCGGGCGGCTCGTCGTCCGGCGGCGGACTCGCAGCTGAGGGGTCGAGATGGCGCGCTCGGAGCTCCTCGCTCCTCGACCCGTGCCAGGCCGAGGACCACGTCGAACCGGTCGAGCTCGTGGAGCCCGCGTCCCTCGGACCACCCCGGCACCGCGCCGCCATGGGCCGTTCACAGGCGCGTCGTCCCAGGTCAGACGCCCGTTCCCCGGTCGCGGCGACAACTCGGTAACGGTCCTTGACGCCCCCCGGAACCGGATGGTCGGATGACCACGGCCTCAACGATTCGGTGCTGCGTCCGGGGTATCGACGGCGGGCACCGCTGACGTGCGGCAGCACCACCGGTCAGCCATCGCTGCCCGGCCCCGCTCCGCGGCGCCGGCCCGGCCCGCCCCTGCAGGAGGCCTCTGTGCGAACGTCCCGTCGGGCGCTCTTCTCCGCCCTCGCCGCCGGTACGGCCCTCGCCGTCACCGCGTGCGCCCCACCCGCCAGCGACGGCACGAGCGGCAGCTCGGCCACGAGCGGGGCGTCCGGTGCCGCCGACGCGAAGACGGCGACGTCCGCCGCCGACCTCGGCGGCATGGACGCCCTCGTCACCGCCGCGAAGCAGGAGGGCCAGCTCAACGTCATCGCGCTGCCGCCAGACTGGGCGAACTACGGCACGATCATCAAGACCTTCTCCGACAAGTACGGCATCAAGGTCAACTCGGCCCAGCCGGACGGCTCGAGCCAGGACGAGGTCAACGCCGTCAAGCAGCTCAAGGGCACCGACCGCGCGCCGGACGTCCTCGACATGGGGGCCTCGGTCACGGTGGCCAACACTGCCCTCTTCGCGCCGTACAAGGTCGCGACCTGGGCCGACATCCCGGACGCGCAGAAGGAGGCGTCGGGCCTGTACGTGCAGGACTACGGCGGCTACATGTCCATCGGCTACGACTCGGCCAAGGTGCCCGACGTGACCTCGGTCCAGGACCTGCTCAAGCCCGCGTACAAGGGCAAGGTCGCGCTCAACGGCGACCCGACGCAGGCGAACGCCGCGCTCAACGGCGTCATGATGGCGTCGATCGCCAACGGCGGCTCCGTCGACGACATCACCCCTGGCGTCACCTACTTCAGCAAGCTCAAGGACGTCGGCAACTTCATCCCCGTCCAGGCGACGTCCGCCACGGTGAAGAACGGCACGACGCCGGTCGTCTTCGACTGGGACTACCTGTCGTCCGCCGCGAAGGCCCAGGTCCCGACGTGGAAGGTCTTCGTGCCCAAGGAGGCCGTCCTCGGCGGGTACTACAACCAGGCCGTCAACAAGGAGGCCCCGCACCCGGCGGCGGCCCGGCTGTGGCAGGAGTTCCTGTTCTCCGACGAGGGCCAGAACCTCTGGCTCCAGGGCGGCGCCCGCCCGGTCCGGATGGAGGCCATGACGAAGGCCGGCACGGTCGACACGGCCGCCGCTGCGGCCCTGCCGCCCGTGGAGGGCACCCCGGTCTTCATGTCGGTCGAGCAGTCCACGAAGGCCTCCAACACCCTGAAGGTCACGTGGCAGAAGGCGATCAGCTGATCGGCGGCTCGTTCGGAGACTGTCCGGACCCCCGCCCGACCGCCCCGCCCGACCGCCCCGACCGCCGTCCGGGAGCCGCTCGATGAGCACGGATGCAGGCGCCCTCGCAGGCGTCCCCGGCACCCGCACCGACGCCGTGGCCGGCGGCCGCCCCTTCGGGGGCGGCCGTCGGGTGTCGTGGGCGTGGCTCGGGGTCCTGCCGTTCTTCGCGTACGTCGGGCTGTTCCTCCTGCTGCCGACGCTCGTCGTCGTGTTCGGCGCGTTCGTCGACCCGGCCGGGCGGCCGACGACAGCGAACCTCGGCGCGCTCAGGCAGGACTACGTCGTCACCTCGTTCGTCAACAGCGTCGTGCTGTCCGTCGAGAGCTCCGTCATCGGTGCGCTGGCGGGCGCGGTCCTCGCGTACGCGATCGCGACCGGCCGGCCGGGCGGGACGCTACGGCGGATGTTCGTCGCGGCGTCCGGGATGCTCGCCCAGTCCGGCGGTGTCACGCTCGCGTTCTCCTTCATCGCGACGATCGGCGCCGAGGGCCTCCTCACGGTGCTGTTGCGCAACGCCGGCATCGACCTCAGCCCGACCCTGCTGTTCGGGCTCAACGGCTTGACGATCGTCTACGCGTACTTCCAGATCCCGCTCATGGTGCTCGTGTTCCTGCCCGCGATCGACGGGATCCGGCCGCAGTGGCGCGAGGCCACCGAGAGCCTCGGCGGCACGTCCTGGCACTACTGGCGCTACGTCGCGGTGCCGATCCTCACCCCGCCGTTCCTCGGCGCGCTGCTCCTGCTCTTCGCCAACGCGTTCTCCGCGTACGCCACCGCGGCGGCGCTCATCAGCCAGGGCAGCATCATCGCGCCGCTGCAGATCCGGGTGGCCCTCACGAGCGAGACCGTCGCCGGGCAGGAGAACGTCGGCAAGGCGATCGCACTCGGGATGATCGTCGTCGTCGCCCTCGTCATGACGCTGTACACGCTCATCGAGCGGCGCAGCGCCCGGTGGCTGAAGAGGTGACGGTGGCTGAAGAGGTGACGGTCGCCGACCACATGACTGCGAGCCCACCGCAGAGGGGGGCAGGGCGATGAGCAAGGCGACTCCGTACCCGGCCGCGGACGAGGGCAGTGTCGCCGTCCTCACCGGGCGGGCCCCGGCCGTCGCCCCGCGCGGCCAGCGCGCCGCGAAGCACCGGCGGCTGCAGGTGTTCCGGGCCGTCGTGCTCGTCCTTGCGTCGGCGTTCTTCCTCACCCCGTTCCTCGCGATGGTCGAGTTCAGCACCCGCGGCATCGGGATCGGCGCCGCGCGCACCCTCGACGCGTGGCAGCGGATCGTCACCTACTCCGAGCTCACGTCGGCGATCATCACCTCGCTCGAGCTGTCCGTCCTCACGTCGGTCGCCTCGCTCGCGCTCATGGTGCCGACGATGGTGTGGGTGCGGCTGCGCGTCCCCCGGCTCGACCGGGTCGTGGAGTTCATCTGCCTGCTGCCGCTGACGATCCCCGCGATCGTCCTCGTCGTCGGGCTCGTCCCGCTGTACGCATGGGTGAACTACCTGTCCCCGCCGGCGCTGAAGGGGTCCTCGCTCGTCCTGACGTTCGCGTACATCGTGCTCGTCCTGCCCTACGTCTACCGGGCGCTCGACGCCGGGCTGCAGGCGATCGACATCCAGACCCTCGCCGAGGCCGCGCGCAGCCTCGGGGCAGGCTGGGGCACGGTCATCGTCCGGGTGATCGGCCCGAACATGTCGACGGCGATCCTCAACGCGGCGGTGCTCTGCGTCGCCCTCGTCATGGGCGAGTTCACCGTCGCGTCGCTGCTGAACTACCCGAACCTGCAGTACGTGCTGAACAACCTCGGGCAGGCCGACGCCGGGGTCGCGACGGCCGTCGCGGTCGGGTTCCAGGTCTTCGTCGTCGGTCTGCTGCTGCTGCTGTCGTTCGTCGGACGCCGCCGCGGCGGCGCGAAGGAGGCCTGAGTGTCCGCTCCCACGACGTCGCCGGACGGCGCCGGCGCGGGCCTGCTCGGCCGCACCAGCGTCGAGGTGCGGCTCGAGGGGCTCGTGCGCCGCTACGGCCCGGTGACGGCGCTCGACGGCCTCGAGCTGACCCTGCACCCCGGCGAGCTCGTCGCCCTCCTCGGGCCGTCGGGCTGCGGCAAGACGACGGCGTTGCGGCTGCTCGCCGGGCTCGAGGACGCAGATGCCGGCCGGGTCGTCGTCGGCGGCAAGGACATGACGAACCTGCCGACGAACAAGCGCGGCATGGGGATGGTCTTCCAGGCGTACTCGCTCTTCCCGCACATGACGGCACGGGAGAACGTCGCCTTCGGCCTGCGGCTGCGCAAGATGGGCACGTCCGAGCGGCTGCGCCGGGCCGGTGAGGTGCTCGACCTCGTGGGCCTGTCCGCCCAGGCCGACCGGTACGCGCACCAGATGTCCGGCGGCCAGCAGCAGCGGGTCGCGCTCGCCCGGGCGCTGGCCATCCGCCCGACCGTGCTGCTCCTCGACGAACCCCTCTCGGCGCTCGACGCGAAGGTCCGCATCCAGCTGCGCGACGAGATCCGGCGCATCCAGCTCGAGGTCGGGACGACGACCCTCTTCGTCACCCACGACCAGGAGGAGGCGCTGGCGATGGCCGACCGGGTCGGCGTCATGCGGGCCGGCCGCCTCGAGCAGCTCGCCTCCCCGACCGAGGTCTACGCCAGCCCGGCCACCCCGTTCGTCGCCGAGTTCGTCGGCCTCACGAACCGGCTCCCCGCCCGGATCGGCGACGGCCGCGCACATGTCCTCGGCGCGTCGATCCCACTCGCGCCGGGCTCCACCACAGGACCGACCGGGGTGGCGCTCGTCCGCCCCGAGGCCGTCCAGGTCACGTCCGACCACGACGGCGCCGCGGGCGCGGACGGCGGTGGCGAACGCGGCACCGTCGCCTCGACCGCGTTCCTCGGGGCGTTCAGCCGGCTCACCGTCGACGTCGGCGGCGGTCTCGTCGTCGCCCAGCTGCCGACCGCCGAGGCCCTGCAGTTCGGCGTCGGCGACGTCGTCCGGATCACCGTGCGTCCCGACCCGGTGCTCATCATGCAGGACTGAGCGCAGCATCGACAGGGAACCGATGACGCCGTGAGCCTCCACCCTCCCCCGGCGCCCGGCCTCGCGGCGCCGCCGCTGACCCTGCACCGCACCTGGGCCGCCGGCGACGTGGTCCGGCGCGGTCGGCACAGCGCCTACCGCCGTCTCGACGCCGGCGGCGGCGAGGCGCACCTGCTCCGCGACGAGCTCGCGCCGGGCACGTCCCGGTGGCGGCACACGACGGGCAGGCTGCCCGGCGTCCGGTCGCTGCTCTGCCTCGCGCACGTCACCGACCTGCAGCTCGCCGACGTCCAGTCCCCGGCCCGGTTCGAGTTCTTCAACCGGGAGTTCGCCGACCCGCGGTTCGCCGACCTCGTCCCGGTCCAGCGCCCGCAGGAGGCGCTCACGACGCACGCCGTCGACGCCATGCTCCGCACGCTCGGCCGGATCGACGCCGCACCGCTCGGCGGCGCGCCGGTCGACCTCGTCGTGACGACCGGAGACGCGATCGACAACGCGCAGTGGAACGAGCTCGAGATGTTCCTCGCGCTCATGGACGGCGGCCTGGTGCGGGCCCGCTCCGGCGGCCGGCGGTACGAGGGCGTCCAGTCGACGGCATGGCCGGACGAGGTCTTCTGGCGGCCGGACGGCGCCGGCCCGGCCGGCGACCGGACGTCTTCCGCGCGCTGCACGGTTTCCCGCACCTGCCGGGGCTCGTCGAACGGGCCCTCGACGACTTCGCCGCGACCGGGCTGCCGGTGCCGTGGCTGGCCTGCTACGGCAACCACGAAGCGCTCATCCAGGGCGTCGGCGTCGTCACTCCCGAGCTCGAGCCGCGGTGCTCGTCGGCGACCGCAAACCGGTTGGACTGCCGCCGTCCGTCGACCGCGACCTCAGCCTGGAGCTCTTCGTCACCGGTGCGCACGCCTTCTTCGCCGGCGACCAGCCGGCCGGTGACGCCCGACCCGGCTCGGCGCCCGGTCAGCCGCCGGGAGTTCGTCGCAGGCGCACTTCCGCCGCGGCGCCCGGCCCGACGGGCACGGCTTCACCGACGTGAACCGCCGGTCCGGCACGGCGTACTACGTCGTACGACACACCGGCGGTGCGGCTCGTCGCGCTGGACACGACCTGCGTCGCCGGGGCCTCCTCCGGCGCCGTCGACGTCGACCAGCTGCGCTGGCTCGAAGAGCGGCTCGTCGAGGTGCACTCGCGCTACCGAGACCCCGACCGGGGAGGCGGTGCGCACCGCGCCGCGAGGACCGTCTCGTCGTCCTGTTCTGCCACCACGGGCTCGACACGCTGACGAACCGCCGCGGCGTCCGGGCCGGGGGCGACGGCTCGGACGTCGTCGGCGCGCCGGACGTGCTGCGCCTCGTCCACCGGTTCCCGAACGTCGTCCTGTGGCTCAACGGGCACACCCACACGAACGGCGTCCGGGCCCGGCCGCACCCTGACCGGCCCGGCGCCGGCTTCTGGGAGGTCACGACGTGCGCCGTCGTCGACTGGCCGTGCCAGACCCGGATCGTCGAGCTCGTCGACGTCGGCGAGGACATGCTCGCTCTCGCCTGCACGATGGTCGACCACGACAGCCCGCAGCACCTCACGGTCGGCGGTCCGGGGCTCGACCTCGCCGCGCTGCACCGCGAGCTCGCCGCGAACGTCCCGTGGGCCGGCCACGACTCGGACCTCGCCGGCACCCCCGCCGACCGCAACGTCGTCCTGCCGGTCCGCGCCCCGTTCGCCCTCGACCGGCTCCGCCGAGCCGGCGGGCACGGGCACTAGGTTCTCCCTGTGGACGACCCCCGGTTCCGCGCCCTCGTGGATCAGGCGCTCGCCTGGCGCGAGGACGACCCCGACCCCCGCACCCGTTCCGCGCTCGACGCGCTCGTCGCCCGGGCCGTCGGCGGGCCCCCCGGCCCCGACGGGGCCGACCGGGCCGACCGGGCCGACCGGGCCGACCGGGCCGACCGGGCGCAGGCTCGCGCCGAGCTCGTGGACGCCTTCACCGGCACGCTCGAGTTCGGCACCGCCGGGCTGCGCGGCGCCCTCGGCGCCGGGCCGAACCGGATGAACCGCGCCGTCGTCATCCGGACCGCGGCCGGCCTCGCGGCGTACCTGCGCGCGAAGGTCCCCGGGGTGCCGCACGTCGTCGTCGGGCTTCGACGCCCGCACCGACTCCGACGTCTTCGCCCGGGACACGTGCGCCGTCATGACCGCCGCCGGGGCCACCGCGACCGTGCTCCCCCGGCCGCTGCCGACCCCGGTGCTCGCGTACGCCGTCCGGCGCGCTCGCCGCCGACGCCGGCGTCATGGTCACCGCGAGCCACAACCCGCCGCAGGACAACGGGTACAAGGTCTACCTCGGCGGCCGCGCGGACCCCGCGCCCGGCCGCGGCGCGCAGATCGTGCCGCCCGCCGACGCCGAGATCGCCGCACGCCATCGCCGCGGTCGGCCGGACCCTCGACGTCCCGCTGGCCGCCGACGGCTGGACCACCCTCGACGACGGCGTCGTCGACGACTACCTCGCGGCGCTCACCGACGAGGCGACCGGCGTCGTCCGGCCCGGCGGACCCCGCGACCTCGACGTCGTGCTCACCCCGCTGCACGGCGTCGGCGGCGACACCTGCGTCCGGGCGCTCGTCGCCGCCGGGTTCACCGCGCCGTACGTCGTGCCGGAGCAGGCCGCGCCGGACCCGACGTTCCCGACGGTCGCCTTCCCCAACCCCGAGGAGCCCGGCGCCATCGACCTCGCGCTCGCCGCGGCGGCCGCCCGCGGCGCGGACCTCGTCGATCGCGAACGACCCGGACGCCGACCGGTGCGCCGTCGCCGTCCCGGACCCGGCGCCGCCGCCGGGTCCCCGTCGGGGAGGGCCGGGCGGGACGCCGGGTGGCGGATGCTCCGCGGCGACGAGCTCGGCGCGCTGCTCGCCGAGCACCTCCTGACCCGGCGACGCCGGCCGGCTCCCGGACGGCGCCACGGTCGCCTGCTCGATCGTGTCGTCCCAGCTGCTCGCCCGGATCGCCGCCGCGCACGGAGTCCGGCACGCAGAGACCCTCACCGGGTTCAAGTGGATCTCGCGGGTGCCGGGCCTCGTCTACGGCTACGAGGAGGCGCTCGGCTACTGCGTCGCGCCCGACCTCGTCCGGGACAAGGACGGCATCAGCGCGGCCCTCGCGGTCGCCGAGCTCGCGGCGCTGCTGCGCTCCCGGGGCCGCACCCTCGTCGACGCCCTCGACGACCTCGCGGTCCGGCACGGTGTCCACGCCACCGACCAGCTCTCCGTCCGGGTGACCGACCTCGCCCTCATCGCGGACGCGATGGCCCGGCTGCGGGCGCGGCCGCCCGCCACCCTCGGCGGGCAGGCCGTCCTCGAGGCGGTCGACCTGGCGGCCGGCGCCGACGGGCTCCCGCCGACCGACGGCCTGCGCTACCGGACCGACGGCGGCGTCCGGGTCGTCGTCCGCCCGAGCGGCACCGAGCCGAAGCTCAAGTGCTACCTCGAGGCGGTCGTCCCCGTCGCGGACGGCGACCGCGCGGGCGCGCTCGCGGCCGCACGCGCGCAGGCCCGGACGACGCTGGACGGCGTCCGTGCGGACCTCACGGCACTGCTGGCGCTCACCTGAGAGCTGCTCATCGTGGACCCGTGGCAACCGCCGACGTCACGTCGGGCGGTGGCGATCCACCCTCCGGTTACAGTGACCGGGTGACAGCGACGACGCCCGCACCGACCGACCGGGCCCGCGACGTCCTCGGCACCTCGACCGTCGACGACGCGTCGCTGCGGCGCTGGCTGCACGGCCTGCCCGGCGTCGACGAGGTCGGCGCGCACGGCCGGGCGGCGATGCTCGGGACCCGGTCGATCAAGACGACGTCGAAGGCCTGGGCCTTGGACCTCGCGGTGTCGATGGTCGACCTCACGACGCTCGAGGGCGCCGACAGCCACGGCACCATCCGGGCCCTGTGCGCCAAGGCGCGCGTGCCGGACGCCGACGACCCGTCGTGCCCCCGGGTCGCCGCGGTCTGCGTCTACAACGACCTCGTCCCCGTCGCCGTGGATGCCTTGCAGGGCACCGGGATCCACGTCGCCGCCGTGACGACGGCCTTCCCGAGCGGGCGGGCGAGCCTGGCCGTCAAGCTCGCCGACACCCGGGACGCCGTCGAGGCCGGCGCCGACGAGATCGACATGGTCATCGACCGCGGTGCGTTCCTCTCCGGCCGGTACCTCACGGTGTTCGAGGAGATCGTCGCCGTCCGGCAGGTGTGCGACGAGGGCGAGCGGCTCCACGGCCGGCGGGCGCACCTCAAGGTCATCCTCGAGACGGGCGAGCTCGTGACGTACGACAACGTCCGGCGCGCCGCCTGGCTCGCGATGCTGGCGGGAGGCGACTTCGTGAAGACGAGCACGGGCAAGGTCTCCCCCGCGGCGACGCTGCCGGTCACCCTCGTGCTCCTCGAGGCGGTCCGGGACTGGTTCGCCCTGACCGGTGCAGTCGTCGGGGTCAAGCCCGCCGGTGGCATCCGCACCGCGAAGGATGCCCTGAAGCACCTCGTGCTCGTCCACGAGACCGCGGGCCCGGAGTGGCTCGACCCGGACCGGTTCCGGTTCGGCGCCTCCAGCCTGCTCAACGACCTGCTGCTGCAGCGCCGGCGGATGCGCACCGGTGCCTACGCGAGCCCCGACCGGCTCACCCTCGCCACCTGAGCGGCCGCAGCCGTTGCGACCCACGCTCTTCCCCCATCCGCGCTGAAGGACGAACATGCCGACCTTCGAGTACGCACCGGCCCCCGAGTCGCGGGCCGTCGTCGACCTGCAGCCGTCGTACGGGCTGTTCATCGGCGGCGAGCTCGTCGACCCCGCGGACGGCGGGTCGATGAAGACCGTCAACCCGGCGACCGAGGAGGTGCTCGCCGAGGTCGCCGTCGGCGGCGCCGTGGACGTCGACCGTGCGGTCCGAGCCGCGCGGCGGGCGTACGAGCGGACGTGGTCCCGGATGCCGGCCGCCGAGCGCAGCAAGTACCTGTTCCGGATGGCGCGGATCCTCCAGGAGCGCTCGCGCGAGCTCGCCGTCCTCGAGACCCTCGACAACGGCAAACCGATCCGGGAGAGCCGCGACGTCGACGTCCCGCTCGCCGCGGCGCACTTCTTCTACCACGCCGGCTGGGCCGACAAGCTCGCGTGGGCGGGCCTGCACGGCGTCGCGACCGGCCCGGACGGCGCGCCGCTGCCGCTCGGCGTCGCGGCCCAGGTCATCCCGTGGAACTTCCCGCTCCTCATGCTCGCGTGGAAGGTCGCACCGGCGCTCGCGACGGGCAACACCGTCGTCCTCAAGCCCGCCGAGACGACGCCGCTCACCGCGTTGCTCTTCGCCGACATCTGCCGGCAGGCCGACCTGCCGCCGGGCGTCGTGAACATCGTCACCGGCGCCGGCGAGACCGGCTCGGTGCTCGTCGCCCACCCGGACGTCGACAAGGTCGCTTTCACAGGGTCGACTGCTGTCGGCCGCGAGATCGCGAGAGCCGTTGCGGGGAGCCGCAAACGGCTCACCCTCGAGCTCGGCGGAAAGGCCGCGAACATCGTCTTCGACGACGCCCCGATCGACGAGGCGATCGAGGGGATCGTCGACGGGATCTTCTTCAACCAGGGCCACGTCTGCTGCGCGGGGTCTCGGCTGCTCGTCCAGGAGTCCGTCGCCGACGAGGTCGTGTCCCGGTTGCGGCGCAGGATGGCCCAGCTGCGTGTCGGCGACCCCCTCGACAAGAACACCGACGTCGGGGCGGTGAACTCGCGCGAGCAGCTGCAGCGGATCATCGACCTCGCCGCAACCGGGGACGCCGAGGGCGCGCAACGCTGGACGGCGCCGTGTCCGGTACCGGACACGGGGTACTGGTTCGCACCGACGCTCTTCACGAACGTCTCGCCGGCGCACACGATCGCCCGTGACGAGATCTTCGGACCCGTGCTGTCGGTGATGACGTTCCGCACGCCGTCCGAGGCGGTGACGAAGGCGAACACGACGCCGTACGGCCTGTCCGCAGGGATCTGGACCGAGAAGGGCTCGCGGATCCTCTGGACGGCCGACCGGCTGCGGGCCGGCGTCGTCTGGGCGAACACGTTCAACCGGTTCGACCCGACGAGCCCGTTCGGCGGCTACAAGGAGTCCGGCTACGGCCGTGAAGGCGGTCGGCACGGCCTCGCGGCGTACGTGAGGGAGGCGTGATGGCGGCCCGGCTCGACGTCCGCAAGACGTACAAGCTCTACGTCGGTGGGGCGTTCCCGCGCAGCGAGTCCGGTCGGTCGTACGAGGTGACCGACGCCCGCGGCCGCTTCCTCGCGAACGCCGCGATGGCGTCCCGCAAGGACGCCCGGGATGCCGTCCGCGTCGCCCGGGCGGCGTTCCCCGGCTGGTCGGGTGCGACGGCATTCAACCGCGGTCAGGTGCTCTACCGGGTCGCGGAGGTCATGGAGGGCCGGCACGCGCAGTTCGCCGAGGAGGTCGCGCGGGCCGAGGGACTGAGCGCCACCCGGGCCCGGGCCGTCGTCGACACCGCGATCGACCGGTGGGTCTGGTGGGCGGGCTGGACGGACAAGCTGGCGCAGGTCGCCGGGGCCGCGAACCCCGTCGCGGGGCCGTACTTCAACCTCTCCGTCCCCGAGCCGACCGGGGTCGTCGCCGTCCTCGCCCCGCAGGCGTCGAGCCTGCTCGGCCTCGTGAGCGTCGCCGCGCCCGTCCTGTGCGGCGGCAGCACGTGCGTCGTCCTCGCCTCGCAGACCCGGCCGCTGCCCGCGGTGACGCTCACCGAGGTGCTCGCGACGTCCGACGTGCCCGGCGGGGTCGTCAACGTCCTCACCGGCGTGACGGCCGAGGTCGCGCCGTGGCTCGCGTCGCACGAGGACGTCAACGCGCTCGACCTCGCCGGCGCCGCCGCGCTGCCCGGCGAGGAGCCGGCCGTCGACTGGGGCGCCCTCGAGGCGGCGGCCGCCGCGACCCTGACCCGGGTGCTCCGCCCGCCCGGGACGGGCGGTTCGGGGGGCATGGACGGCGCCGTCGAGCCGGACTGGACGGCGACCCCCGACGGCCCGCGGCGGGCCCTGGCGTTCATGGAGACCAAGACGGTCTGGCACCCCAAGGGCCGCTGACCTCCTCACCACGACAAGGCGTGACGAACGGCACGTTTGTGTCCCGACGGGACCGCGGAGCACACTGGGGCCGGTCGCCTGCGTGGCGGTCCCCATCCGGGTGGACGGACGGACCTGGGGGCGGCTCATCGCGACGGCGCCGGCCCCCCGTTCGTTCACCGCGGCGGAGGTCCGTTTCGTGTCCGGCATCGCCGACGT
This sequence comes from uncultured Actinomycetota bacterium, assembly GCA_963750565.1. Lineage (GTDB taxonomy): Bacteria > Actinomycetota > Actinomycetes > Actinomycetales > Kineosporiaceae > R-H-3. Next base: position 381,960 of record CAVVRA010000012.1, read on the forward strand.
GCTCGCCACGACGGTTGCGACCGGCCGCGAGGACGCGGTCCGGCGCGCGATGGCGATCCTCGGCTCCCGGCGCGGCCGGCCGCCGCTGCCGGTGACCGAGGTCGCGCTGCTCGACGAGGACGGCGTGATCGTCTGGGTCAACGACGCCTGGGAGGACTTCTGCCGGGCCAACGGCGGCGACCCGCGACGCACCGGGGTCGCGATGTCCTACCTCGCGTGCTGCGACGCCGCGGACGACGCCGCGTCCGCCGAGGTCGGGGCCGCGATCCGGGCCGCCGTCCGGGGCGAGCTCCCCGCGCCGACGGCCGTCGTCATCCCCTGCGACAGCCCGACGCAGCAGCGGCTGTTCGACGTGCTCGTCTCGTCCCGGCTCGACGACACCGGACGCTGCGTCGGCGCCACGGTGACGCTGTCCCTGGTCCAGGCGTGAGGGTGAGATCTCACTCAGGCCTCACCGCCGACGTCGAAGCCGTAGGCCTCCCAGAGCAGGTCAGAGCCGTGCTGACGGTGCCGCGCGAACACCGCGAGGAGCGCGACGACCTCCTCGCGCAGGTCGTCGACCGCCGTCCGGTCGGTCACCGCGCGCCGCAACAGCGCCTCGACCCGGTCGAAGGCGTCGGCCATCCGCCGGTGCTCGGCGACGAGCCGCTTGATCGCACCGGCGAGCCGCGGCGCCTCGGCGAGCAGGCCGGCGTAGTACCCGTGCGGGCCCTCGGTGCCCTCGAGGTGCTCGGTGAAGTAGTCCCGGAGCACCGCCGTCTCGGCGGCGACCCGGTCGAGCCACTGCTCCGCGTCGTCGCGCAGCGGCGCCGCGACGGCGTCCTCCACGCGTGCCATCGCGCCGCGCAGCGAGGCGCGCTGGCGGCGCAGCCGGGTGTCGAGCGGCGGTTCGTCGAGCGCGACCGCGTCCCGGGGACGACCGTCCTGCGAGCTCGTCGACATGAGATCTCCCTCCGCCCGGCCGCGGCGAGCATTCATCGTCGCAACGCATGGCCCGCGGGGGAAGAGGCGACGAGGACCGCGGAGCGAGCGACCGCGCCTGCCGCCGTGCCACGGGTCGGTGGATCACACCCTCGGGCCCCGCCGCGACGCCGACGGGGCCGCCCTCCCCGAAGGGAGGACGGCCCCGCCGTGTGGTGCGTCGCAGGACTCGATCCGCGAGGGATCAGAAGTCCATGCCACCGCCCATGTCGCCGCCACCGGCCGGCGCGGTGGCCTTCTCCGGCTTGTCGGCGACGACGGCCTCGGTGGTGAGGAACAGCGCCGCGATGCGACGCGGCGTTCTGCAGCGCCGAGCGCGTCACCTTGGCCGGGTCGATGATGCCGGCCGCGATGAGGTCGACGTACTCGCCGGTCGCGGCGTTGAGGCCCCAGCCGGGCTCGAGGTTGCGCACCTTCTCCGCCACGACGCCGCCCTCGAGGCCGGCGTTGATCGCGATCTGCTTGAGCGGAGCCTCGAGCGCGACCTGGACGATGTTCGCGCCGGTCGCCTCGTCGCCCTCGAGCTCGAGCGTCGGCGAACGCCTTGACGCGAGGCCTGGATGAGGGCCACGCCGCCACCGGCGACGATGCCCTCCTCGACGGCCGCCTTCGCGTTGCGGACGGCGTCCTCGATGCGGTGCTTGCGCTCCTTGAGCTCGACCTCGGTGGCCGCACCCGCCTTGATGACGGCGACGCCGCCGGCGAGCTTGGCGAGGCGCTCCTGGAGCTTCTCGCGGTCGTAGTCGGAGTCCGACTTCTCGATCTCGGCGCGGATCTGGTTGACCCGGCCGGCGATCTGGTCGGCGTCGCCGGCGCCCTCGACGATGGTCGTCTCGTCCTTGGTGATGACGACCTTGCGGGCGCGGCCGAGCAGGTCGAGCCCGGCGTTCTCGAGCTTGAGGCCGACCTCCTCGGAGATGACCTGGCCACCGGTGAGGATCGCGATGTCCTGCAGCATGGCCTTGCGGCGGTCGCCGAAGCCGGGCGCCTTGACGGCGACCGAGCTGAAGGTGCCGCGGATCTTGTTGACGACGAGCGTCGAGAGCGCCTCGCCCTCGACGTCCTCGGCGATGATGAGCAGCGGCTTGCCGGACTGCATGACCTTCTCCAGCAGCGGGAGCAGGTCCTTGATCGCCGAGATCTTGGAGTTCGCGATGAGGATGTAGGGGTCCTCGAGGACGGCCTCCATGCGCTCGGGGTCGGTGACGAAGTACGCCGAGATGTAGCCCTTGTCGAAGCGCATGCCCTCGGTGAGCTCGAGCTCGAGGCCGAAGGTGTTGCTCTCCTCGACGGTGATGACGCCTTCCTTGCCGACCTTGTCCATCGCCTCGGCGATGAGCTCGCCGATCGCGGTGTCGGCGGCGGAGATCGAGGCGGTCGCAGCGATCTGCTCCTTGGTCTCGACCTCCTTGGCCATCCTCGAGCAGCTGGGTGCTGACGGCCTCGACGGCCTTCTCGATGCCGCGCTTGAGGGCCATCGGGTTGGCGCCGGCGGCGACGTTGCGCAGACCCTCGCGGACGAGGGCCTGGGCGAGGACGGTCGCCGTCGTCGTGCCGTCACCGGCGACGTCGTCGGTCTTCTTCGCGACCTCCTTGACGAGCTCGGCGCCGATCTTCTCGTACGGGTCCTCGAGCTCGATCTCCTTGGCGATGGACACACCGTCGTTGGTGATCGTGGGGGCGCCCCACTTCTTCTCGAGGACGACGTTGCGGCCCTTCGGGCCGAGGGTGACCTTGACGGCGTCGGCGAGGATGTTCATGCCCCGCTCGAGACCGCGCCGGGCCTCCTCGTCGAACGCGATGATCTTGGTCATCGTGTGGTAGTTCCCTCCGCGGTAACGGGTCGGGTGGTCGGCCGGACGGCGCCCGCGACGGACGGGTCGTGCTCGCGCCGTTCCTGTCCCGGCGCTCGCGCGGCCCTCACCGGACCGGCCCGGAAGCCTGCGCTCCCGTGTCGAGCTGTTCAGCGGTGCTGTCACTCTCGACCCGAGAGTGCCAGTCCCATGATTAGCACTCGACCCCCGAGAGTGCAAACCCTTCGTCGCGAAGTCACCCCTCGTCGGCGGCGAGCGCCTCCAGCGCGGGGAGCGCTGCGAGCAGGGCCGCGCGGTCGGCCTCGGACAGCGCGAGCATGCGGTCCCGCAGGGCTACCGAGCGCGACGAGCGAACGCCCGCGGTGAGCGCCGCGCCCTCGTCGGTCGCTGCGACCCGGACGGCGCGTCGGTCGCCGGGGTCGGTCTCCCGGACGACGAGCCCCGAGTCCTCGAGCGCCGCGACGATCCGGGTCAGGGTGGGCGGTGCCACGCCCTCCCGGGCGGCGAGGTCGCCCAGCCGCATCGGGCCGGAGCGGGCGAGCGTCGCGAGCGCGGAGAAGGTGCCGGGGCCGAGGTCGCCCGCACCGATGCGCCGCAGGACGCGAGCGAGGCGGCCCATCGCGAGGTAGAGCCGCGCCGCGGACGCGGCGAGGTCGTCGTCCGGACAGCTCTGCTCGGGAGCGTCCCGCACGGCCGCGGCGGGGGCGACCAGGCGCGGGGCGGAACCGCCCACCATCGCGCCGTTGCCCGCGCCGTCGCGGAGTCCGCTGTCGGTCATCCGCCCCATCATCGCCGAGCAGGCCGGTCCCGCGTGCGCCGGGCCGGCCGGCCGCGATGTCGGAGGGGTCGGGCAGGATCGGGCGGTGCGCATGTGCGTGGCGGCCGCGCGGGAGCCGGCGACGTGGTGGCTGGCACCCGTCGCCGACGACGACACCGCGTGCGGGCCGCGGCGCACCGTGACGGGAGCCGGCGCCCTCGTCGACGCCGTCCGGTCGGCGGCGGGCGGGCCCGTCCGCTGGGTCTGGGCGGACGCGGCACGGCTGTACCCCGGGCTCCTCGAGGTGGGGGCCCGGGTGGACCGGTGCCACGACGTCGCGCTCACCGAGGCGCTCCTGCTCGGCCACGAGGGCCTCTGGGGTGCGCCGCGGTCGCTCGCGGCGGCATGGGGCCGGCTCAAAGGCGGGCCGGTCCCGCCGGACCCGGAGCCGCCGGTCGGCGCGACGGGTGGCGAGGACGGCGACAGCACTGTCCAGGACGCGCTCTTCGGCGCCGCCGACGTCCCGGCCGCCGCCGCGCCGTCCGGGCTGCCGGACGACGTCGACCCGCTCGACGCGCTCGTCGCCGTCCACGCCGAGCAGCAGCGCCGGGTCGGCCGGGCCCGCGATGTCTCCCCCCGCTTCGGCCTGCTCGTCGCGGCGGAGTCCGCCGCCGGGCTCGCCGCGGCTGAGATGACCGCGGTGGGGCTGCCGTGGCGGGCCGACGTCCACGACGCGATCCTCGTCGAGGCGCTCGGGCCGCGACCGGCGCGCGGAGGCCGTCCGCCGCGGCTCCAGGCGCTCGCCGAGGAGGTCGGGCGGCTGCTCGGCGACCCGCGGCTGAACCCCGACAGCCAGCCCGAGGTGCTCCGCGCGCTGCGCCGTGCGGGGGTGCTCGTCGGCTCGACCCGGCGCCACGAGCTACGCGGCGTCGACCATCCCGCGATCGGCCCGCTCCTGGAGTACAAGGAGCTGGCGCGGCTCCACGCGGCGAACGGCTGGGCGTGGCGCGACCGCTTCGTCCGGGACGGCCGGTTCCGGCCGGAGTACGTTCCGGGCGCGGTTGTCTCCGGTCGCTGGGCGTCCCGCGGCGGCGGCGCGCTGCAGATCCCGAAGGTGGTGCGGGCGGCGGTCGTCGCGGACCCCGGGTACCGGCTCGTCGTCGCGGACGCCGGACAGCTCGAGCCGCGGGTGCTCGCAGCGTTGTCGGCGGACCCCGGGATGGTCGCCGCGACCCGGGCGGGCGACCTCTACGCGGAGCTCGCGGCGCGCGCCCTCGGCCGGCCGCAGGCTCGGCACGAGGCCAAGGTCGCACTGCTGTCGGCGATGTACGGCGGCGGTGCGGGCTCGGCAGGGCCGGCCCTGGCGGCGCTGCGCCGCCGGTTCCCTGCCGCGCTCCAGCTGCTCGAGGACGCCGCGCGCACGGGGGAGGACGGCAGGGCCGTGCGGTCGGTGCTCGGCCGGACGTCGCCGCCGGCCGGTCCCGGCTGGCTGGACGGCCTGCCCGCCGAGGCCGCCGCAGCGCGCTCGAGAGCCCGCGGCCGGTTCACCCGCAACTTCGTCGTGCAGGCGTCGGCGGCCGACTGGGCCGGCGTGCTCGTCGCCGGCCTGCGGACCCGGCTCGGGGCGCTCGACCCGCGGGCGCAGCTCGTGTTCTTCCAGCACGACGAGGTCGTGCTCCACGTGCCCGCCGCGCGCGTCGACGCGTGCGTCGCGGCGGTCGCGGACGCCGGGGCGGAGGCGAGCCGGCTCGTGCTGCCCGGCACCGACGTCCGGGTGCCGCTCGACGCCACCGTCGTGGAGACCTACGCCGACAAGGCGTGACGGCTCCGGCGGACCGGGTGCGCAGGGGCGTTGGCTCGGCACGCACGGCAGCGGGGCCGGCCCCCGAAGGGACCGGCCCCGACCAGAACGCCTCGGCCTGCGACGAGAGCGTCAGACGACGCGGACCTGCTCGGCCTGAGGGCCCTTCTGGCCCTGGCCGACCTCGAACTCCACGCGCTGACCCTCGTCGAGGGACTTGTAGCCGTCCGCCTGGATCGCCGACCAGTGGACGAAGACGTCAGCACCACCACCGTCGACGGTGATGAAGCCGTACCCCTTCTCGGCGTTGAACCACTTGACGGTTCCCTGAGCCATTCCTACTCCTGTTGCTGTGGTGCCACGTGCGGCCCGAAGCACGGCACCCGGGCCGGGTCTCACGCTCGTCGTACCGGGGCCCCTTGGGGCTCGCGTCCGCGATGATCCAACGCGCGCGCTTCTTGCGGTAAGGCAGGAGAGGGCGTGCTCATCAGAACCGTTCGACCGCGTCACACTGTAGCGGTTGGACCCCCTCGGAGCCGAGAGTCCGGAGGGGAGCAAAATCTTCGTCGATGCGTCCGGCGGTCCGCTCACCGGATGCCGGCAAAGTCGCCACGACCAGTGACGATGTGCAGCGGAGGCGATGTCCCGTGACACCCGGTGCCCCGCCGTCCGGACCGTCCCCGACGTCCACCCCGCACCCGGCCGCGGCCGGGTACACGCCGCGCTTGGTGACCCTGCGTCGCGTCGCGAACTGGCTCAACCTGTCCACCCTGCTCGGGCTCGTCCTCGCCGCCCTGAGCAGGTCGCGGCTGTCCCACGGCCCGCACGGCGTCATCGTCGCCCGCGGCCGGCCGCTGCCGTTCCTCGCGCCGCGGGCGATGGCCGTGACCGTCGGCGACGTCGTCCTGCTCCGGGCGAGCGACGACGCGCTGCGGCGGCACCCGGCCCTGCTCGACCACGAGGCCCGGCACAGCACGCAGTGGGCCTGCTGGCTCGGCGTGCTCGGCTTCGCGCCCGCATACTCCGTCGGCGCGCTGTGGTCCTGGTGGCACGCCGGCGACTTCGCCCTGCGCAACCCGTTCGAGATGCGCGCCGGGCTCGTCGACGGCGGCTACGTCAGCGCGGGCCGGCCCCGCTCCTGAGGGCGCCTGTCACCCTACGCCCCGGTCCACCCGACGCCCGGCGCCGGTGAGGCTCAGCGCGCGTAGTCCGAGCCGAGGACGACGGTGATGCCCTTGGTCGCCATCGAGCCGTCCTGCGTCACGACATCGATCCGCAGCACCTTGGCGACGGCGACGGCGGAGGCCTTCTGGTCGTCGTCGGCGTAGAAGACGGTCGAGGGGATCGTGGGCCGGTAGTTGTCCGGGATGCCGTTGATCGTCCAGCCCCTGTTCTCGAGCCTGGTCGCCGCGCCCGCCGCGAGGCCCTTGGTCCGGGTCGAGTTCCGGACCGTGATCTTGAGCGACTTGTCGACGGTGGACGAGGGCGCGGGCTCGGCCGAGGGCTTCTGCGACGGCTCCTGCGACGCCGAGGCCTGCGACGGCGAGGCGGTCGGGGTCCTCGTGGCGGACGACGGCTGCGCAGCCTGGGACGCGGTGCCCTCGGCGGGGGCGGACGAGATCGCACCGGCCGTCTGGCTGCCGGCGTCCCCGCCCGACGTACCGAAGAGCGCCCACGCGAGGGCGACGACACCGACGACGACGACGGCGACCGCGACGAAGGGGAGCGCCCCGAGGATGGGGCTGACCCGCGCCCGGTGCGCGCCGCGCCGGCTCGCCTCGACCGGCATGACGTACGGGTCGTCCTGACGCTGACGTGTCGTGTTCACCGAACACCCCTCATCGCGGGCTCCGACCGGACGACCGGGCCCACCGCACTGTGACCCCCGAGATCGGCACGACGGTGGTCACCGCCGTGGCGGCGGCCCGTCGGGAGGACGGAACGCCGGTGGGACTGCCTGACGCCGGGGGCCGGGGCCGCGACCGGTGTCAGCCGTTGATGCCGAGGCGGCGCGCCGAGCGGGCGCGCTGACGCGACTGGCGCATCCTGCGCAGCCGCTTGACGAGCATCGGGTCGAACGCGAGGGCGTCGCTGCGGTCGATCAGGGCGTTGAGCACCTGGTAGTACCGCGTCGAGGACATGTCGAACAGCTCGCGGACCGCCTGCTCCTTGGCGCCGGCGTACTTCCACCACTGGCGTTCGAACGCGAGGATCTCCTGCTCGCGTGCCGTCAGACCCGCCGACGGCACGCCCGACTCGATGATCCGAGCGGCTTCCATGCATCCCCTCCAGCCCTGCGACGGCGCCACTGTACGGGGGAAAACACAACGGTGTCATTCCACCACTCCGCCGCGGGTGCCTCGCGACGGGCGGGCCGGCCGCAGGGGCGCGGCGCCGCGGACATCGTCTGGCACGTCCCGGAGTCTACGGCGGCCCGCCGGCGTCCCGGTCCGGAACGGGCGACGTCAGCCGCCGGAACGCGAGCCCGTGCCGGCTGTCGAGCCAGAGCAGCGCAAGGCCCTGGACGACCACCCCGAGCCCGTCGCCGCGGCGCCGCCGGGACCGGGTCGTGAGGGCCACGCCCGCCGCGACGTACCCGACGTCCAGCACCGCGTTGACCCCGACGACCCGGGCCATCCGGGCGGCGCGGGCCGCGGCGTCCGCGTCGGTGAGCGGGACCGTCGCGGCCCGGCGCAGCCCGCGCCGGCCCCACGCAACGATCGCCAGGTCGACGACACCCCAACTGATCGCCTGCCGGGCGAGTCCCGGGACGAGCCCGACCGGCTCCGACGACGCGCCGGCACATCGTCGGGCGCCGCGCCCGGCGACTCCCGCGACCACACTGAGCCCGGCCCACCACGTCAGCGCGCGCAGCAGCCGGCGCTCCTCGTCGAGAACCGCGGCACCGCCGCCCGTCGACCCCATGCAGGAACCGTAGGAGATCGGCCGGACACGAGCGCCGGACATGCCCTAGATTCCGCACCGTGCCGCGACGTCCGTTGAGCGAGCTGCTCGACCCGGGCTGGGCGCGTGCCCTGACCCCCGTCGAGGACCGGATCGCCGCCCTCGGGGACTTCCTCCGCGCCGAGGTCGCCGCCGGCCGCAGCTACCTTCCGGCCGGCGAGAACGTGCTCCGCGCGTTCACCCAGCCCTTCGAGGACGTCCGGGTGCTCGTCGTGGGCCAGGACCCGTACCCGACCCCCGGGCACCCGATCGGGCTGTCCTTCGCGGTGGCACCCGACGTCCGCCCGCTGCCTCGCAGCCTGCAGAACATCTACCGGGAGCTGTGCGCCGACGTCGGCTGCCCGCCGCCGGGCGACGGAGACCTCACCCCGTGGACCACGGCAGGGCGTCCTCCTGCTCAACAGGGTGCTCACGGTGCGCCCGGGCGCGTCGGCGTCGCACCGCGGCAAGGGCTGGGAGGAGGTCACCGACGCCGCGATCCGGGCGCTCGTCGCCCGCGAGCGCCCGCTCGTGGCGATCCTGTGGGGCCGCGACGCGCAGACCCTCCGGCCGCTGCTCGGCGACGTCCCGCGGATCGAGAGCGCACACCCCTCGCCGATGTCGGCGGAGCGCGGGTTCTTCGGCTCCCGGCCCTTCAGCCGGGCGAACGAGCTCCTCGCGCGACAGGGCGGCGCGCCGGTGGAGTGGACGCTGCCGGTCCCGGTCGGCCGCGCCTGAGGTCAGTCAGCGGAACCGGCGCAGGCTCCGGGTCTCTCGCCGGTACCCCTCGAAGACGGTGTGCCGGTACTCCAGGCAGGCGCGCTGGTACTCGCCCTCGTCGAGCATCCACGGCTCGCCCGGGACGTCGATCTGGCCGATGAGGCCGAGCAAGGCGGCCATCCGCCGGGGGGCCTCACCGCGGGCGAGCGCGACGATCCGCCGGCCGTACCACGTCACCGCGAAGCCACGGGTGTCGACCTCGATGAGGCCCGCCGGCACGAGCCGGGACACGGCGTGCTCGATCTCGCGCCGGGAGAGGACGAGGTGGTTCACGGCGTCGACGGCGATGATGACGTCGACGAGCCGCGCGGGGATCTCCTCCGTGCCCGTGACACGGACGGCGGCAAGCACCCAGGCATCGCTGAGCACCCATCGGTCGAGGTCGTCGAGCTCGTCCGTGTGCTGCACCGCGCCCTCGGCGACGGGCACCCACGGGCTCATGGCCGTCCCCTGACCACGGTGCCGATCGCTCTCATGACCGGTGAACTCCGTCCGACTGCTCCGACCATCCCCGCGCCGGGCTGTGGATATCGTCACTGCAAACTGCTTTCGGGGCAACGTGTCGCGCCGACCGGAACGACAACTTTCGCACTCCGGGGACGAAGACCACCGAAAACCCCGGACGGCGAGAACCGTTCGTACATCGAGGATTGACGGACAGCGACGAATACTTCAGTCACACAGACGATGACTCCGTTCACGGGTGGTTGCCGCCCGCACACCGTCCGAGGTCGACGTCCGCCGCGGGGGCGTCCCGGTAGGTTCGGAGCGCCCCGACTCCCAGTCGTCCCAAGCTCACCGCCGGAGGTGGTCGTCGTGCTCGTCGGTTCCGTCGCCGCTCTGCGCGAGGTGCGCCGCGAGGACGTGCCTGTCATCCACTCCCTCGTCGGGACCGATCCCACGGTCCACGCGGAGGTGCAGCTCACCCCGTGGCAGCCGTCGACCGTCGACGCGGCCCAGGCCCGCTGGGACGACGCCCTCCGGGAGACCCCCGACCCGGCGGCGGACGTCGAGTTCACCGTGCAGTCCGCGACGGACATCTCCGGTCGCTGTCTCGGCTGGGCGACGCTCTGGAGCCTCGACCTGCACCAGCGGACGGCGCATCTCGGCGTCGGGCTCATCCCGTCGGCCCGCGGGCGGGGGCTCGGCGTCGACGCCGTCCGGCTCCTGTGCCGGTACGCCTTCGAGGTCAGGGACCTGCACCGGGTGAGCCTCGAGACGCTCGCGACGAACGACCAGATGCGGCGAGCGGCCCTCGCGGCGGGGTTCGTGGAGGAGGGGGTGCTCCGGGAGCGCTCCTACGTCATGGGGGCGCGGGTCGACGACGTCGTGTTCGGCCTCCTGCGCCCGGAGTGGTTCGCCGGACGTCCGGCGGCGGACGGCTGACCGGTCGGGTTACGGTCCTGCGGACATGAGCGACTCGAACGACAACGGCGACTCGAACGACAACGGCGACTCGAACGACATCGACGGCACCTCCGGCACCGATGGCGCGGGTGCGCCGCGCTTCCGCCGCTACGTCGCCGTCGGTGACTCGCTGACCGAAGGCATGTGCGACCCGGCGCCGGAGGGGTCGGAGCACCCCTGGCGGGGCTGGGCCGACCGGGTCGCGGAGAACCTCGGCGCCCGAGCGGTGGCCCAGGGCGACGGCTTCGACTACGCCAACCTCGCGATCCGCGGCAAGCTCCTCACCGAGATCGTCGCCGAGCAGGTGCCGGTCGCCCTGACGATGCGCCCGGACCTCGTGAGCATCATCGGCGGCGGCAACGACGTGCTCCGCCCCGCGGTCGACCTCGACGCGGTGGCGGCGCTCCTCGAGGACGCCGTCGCATCGCTGCGCGCGACGGGCGCGACGGTGCTCATGTCCACGGCGTACGACCCGCGGGACGCCCCGCTGATCAAGCGGGCACGCGGGCTGTCCGGGATCTTCACCGCGCACGTGTGGTCGATCTCCCGTCGGCAGGGCGCTCTGGTCCTCGACCTGTGGGGGATGCGGGCGCTGCGGGACCGGCGGATGTGGGCCCCGGACCGGATCCACCTCACGGCCGACGGTCATCGCCGGGTCGCCGGGCAGGCGCTCGACCTCCTCGGCGTCGGCGGCGAGGAGGGCTGGCACGTCCCGCTGCCCGCGGCCCCGCCGAGGTCCCGCCAGGACGCGTGGCGCGAGGACGCCGTCTGGGTTCGCGAGCACGTCGTCCCATGGGTCGGACGGCGGTTGCGGGGCCGGTCGAGCGGCGACGGCCTGCCGCCCAAGCGCCCGGAGCCGGCCCCGGTGACGCCTGCCGGCTGACGGTCAGCCGTGGTCCGCGGCGCGAACGCCGGCGCTACGAAGGACCGACGGCCCGGGACGCACCGGGCCGGGTGGGCGTCTGCTGGGGGGACGGGGCCGCCGCTGGGCCGCCCCGAACGTTGCGCGTGGTCGCCGCACGACCGGTGCCGCACGCGGTCTGGAGGAGTGAGCCATGACGAGCACCGACACGTGGACCGTCGAGATCATGCTCTTCGAAGGCGAGGACAACACCGCCGCCCGGGCGACGCTGATCTCCGGCAGCGGTGCGAACCGTCGCCGCACCCTCGTGGGGACCGGCCGGGCGCGGCGCAACCCGCACGACGTCGGTGTGCCCGAGATCGGCGCCGAGATCGCCGCCGCGAGGGCGCTGCGTGACCTCGCCGACCGGCTGCTCGGCGCCGCGTCGGACGACATCGCGGAGGTCGAGCAGCACGAGGTGCACCTGAGCCACTGACCCATCAGCTCCGACGCCTCGGCACAGCCGCCCGTCAGCCGTCGACCTCGCGCCCGCAACGGTCGCAGCACCCGCTGCGGGGAGCGCGATCGGGGTGACTCCCGCGTCGGTTGTACGCCTATGACATCCTCCTCGCCCGAACCGTCGTGCCGGTCGGTGCCCGAGCCGTCCCCGAGCCGGCTCCCCCCCCCCCCCCCCCCCCCGGGACGTTCCGCCCCGGGGGTCGGGACCGTCACCTGGCACCGTAGGAGCGTGAAGACGCTCGACATCGCAGGCCTCGCGTCCGCCCTCGGCGGCCTGCCCCCTGAGCCACGCGTCGTCGTCTCGGGCAACTTCGCGAGCCCCCACGTCGCCGTCGGGATCCTCGACAAGGTCGTCCCTGCCTACCGCCTGCACACGCTGAACGCCCAGCCCGGCCTGCCGGACCGCGACGGCGTCGTCCTCGAGACGTGCTTCGTCGGGCCGGCGATGCGCCACAGCCCTCGGCTGGCCTACGTACCGTCCCGGCTGTCGCTCGTGCCGCGCCTGTTCGCCACGACCCTGCCGCCGGACGTGGTCATCCTCCACACCTCCCGGGTGCACGACGGCACGGTCTCGATGGGGATGGAGGTCAACGTCCTGCCGGCTGCGGTCGAGGCGGCGCGGCGGCGCGGCGGCCTCGTCATCGCCCAGGTCAACGAGCAGATGCCGTACACCTTCGGCGACGCCGTCCTCCCGCTCGACGCCGTCGACTACGCGATCGAGGTCGACGAGGCGCTTCCCTCTCCCGGCGGCGGCGCGCTCGACGAGACCTCCTCAGTGATCGGCGATCTCGTCGCCCGCCGGGTGCCGGACGGCGCGACGCTGCAGATGGGGATCGGCGCCGTCCCGGACGCCGTCCTCCACGGGCTCAAGAGCCGCCGGGGGCTGCGGGTCTGGAGCGAGATGTTCAGCGACGGGGTCCTCTCGCTCGAGGCCGCGGGTGCGCTGGACCCGTCGAAGCCGATCATGGCCTCGTTCCTCTTCGGCTCCGACGAGCTCTACCGCTGGGTCGACCGCAACCCGCGGGTGCGGATGCTGCGCACGGAGACGACCAACGAGCCCGCGCTCATCGCCCGCAACGCCTCCATGATCTCGGTGAACACCGCGCTCCAGGTGGACCTGTTCGCGCAGGCGAACGCATCCCGGATCAACTCGCGGATCTTCTCCGGCTTCGGCGGCCAGACGGACTTCATCGTCGGCGCGCTGCACTCCCCCGACGGCCAGGCGGTCATGGCGCTGCGGTCGTGGCACCCCAAGGCCGACGTCTCGACGATCATCCCGCTCGTCGACGAGCCCGTGACGTCGTTCCAGCCGACCGCCGTCGTCACCGAGCAGGGCGTCGCCGACATCTTCGGCCACGACGAGAGGTCCCAGGCGCGGCGGCTCATCGAGAACACGGCGCACCCGAAGGTCCGCGAGGAGCTGTGGGAGGAGGCGCACGCCCTGGGACTCGCCTGACCGACCGAGCTGGCCGCCCTGACCGCGACCCGTGACGACCGACATGGGAGCGACGGTTCTCGTTCCGGCACCGCCCTGTACCGACCGTCGCTTCGACGTCACGTACCGTCCACACATGTGACGGCCATCTCGGAACTGACAATCGTCACACAACGTTCCCCTAGAAATCACACAAGGTTCCCCTAGAAAAACGGAAAAGCCCGGACATACCCTCTGTGCATCCCCGGAGAACCCTGGGGAGTGCATTTCGTCGGTTGCATCCGTGCGGCCCTGGGCCAGGTGCACGAGACCCGCGCCCGATCGTCGTCAGCCATCGGTGGACCTGGTGGTGCGTCGACGACCGGCCAGCAACGACGTCCGCACATCCGCACATATCCGCACACGTCCGCTCCATCCGCACGGCCGCCGATCGACGACGACCGGCCAGACCGGGAGGTCCCGCGATGACCGCACTCGATCCCGAGACGAGCGTCAGCGACCTGCGTACACCGCGCCTCGAGGATCCCGGCCTGCCCGGAGGTCCCGGCAACACGGGCCGGAGATGGAGCGACGCCGACGAGGTGCGGCACGGACGCGGGCGAGCTCCGCGGGAGGTCGACGACAGCGACGCGCACCTGCTGCGACTGTGCCTCGACCTCCAGCTCGACGCCCTCCTGCTGACCCTCGGCGCCGGCGCGGCGCAACGGGTCCGGGAGGACAGCGAGCCGGGCTGGATGTCGACCGGCTCGCTGCCGTGGCGACGCTGGGTCGAGGAGGACCTCGACCTCGCCGAGGCGCTCGCCTCGGACGCGATGGCGGGGCACGCAACGCTGCCGTCGACCCTCGGGACCGAGCACGACCACCGGATGCCCGAGATAGCCCTCGACAACCTCCTCGCCCGCTACGAGTCGATGCGCGACCTGCTCACCGACCTGCTCGACCGGGACGACGTCGACCCTGACGACGCCCGCGACGGGTGGCGGCCGCGGATCCGCGAGGCGCTGCACCGCTGCCAGACCCGGCTCGTCGAGCTGCGGGAGTACCGGCTCACCGGGACGCCCCCGCTGGGTCTGCGGCTCGACCTGGCCGCGATGTCCGGCACCGGCTCGCCGTTGGCGCCCGAGCACCGGTACCTGCCGGGCGAGCTGCTCGGCTGAGCACGGGGCACGTCCAGCGGCGACGTCCCACCCAGGGTCCGGCCGCGGCACGGCACGGGCCGACCCGAGGTGGTCGCGCTGCTGCGGCACCGAGCGCCCGACAGAATGCCTCCGGTCCGCGTCCGCAGGCCCCGCCCTGGGCTTGTCGGGCGGCTCTCCGTACGCGCCCGGGTCGTCGCCGGCCCCAGGACCTCGCATGCCGGCGACTGTGCCCGGGGCCGCGTGAAGACGCGGTCAGCGGGCCGTCACGGGCTCCTCACAGCCGCCTGCCCGTGGGACGATCTGACCCGCACGGTGCCCCGGGCTACTGCTCCTGCTCGGCGGCGCGCCGCCGTTCCTTGCGCAGGCTCTTGGCGCGGTACATCCGCTCGTCGGCCTCGGCGAGGACGGCGCTCGGCGAGTCGCCGGGGTCGCACACCCGGGCCCCGATGCTCACGCCGACCCGGACGAGCCCCACCTCGAGCCGCAGCGGGCTCCCGACGGCCCGCTCGATCCGTGGCACGACCGCGCGCAGCTCGAGGTCCCCGCACGACGGCAGGACGACGACGAACTCGTCGCCACCGAGCCGGGCCACCGTGTCGCCACGGGTCGTCCGCGCGTTCGACACGAGCCGCTGCGCGATCTGGACGAGCACCTGGTCCCCGACCGCGTGCCCGTACGTGTCGTTGACTGCCTTGAACCCGTCGAGGTCGCAGAAGAGGATGCCGCACCCGGTGCCGCGCTCGGGGGCGAGGTGCGCGGCGAGGACGGCCTCCAGCGCCGTCCGGTTGGCCAGGCCGGTGAGCTGGTCGGTCTGGGCCCGCTGCCGCCAGCTCGCCTCGGCGAGCCGCTCGCGCGTCACGTCGGCGCCGGTCGCGATGACGTAGACCGGGGTACGGCTGGTCGGCGCCCCGGTGAACGTCCACGCGAACCGGCGGCGATGGCCGAGCTCATCGGTCCACAACGACTCGGGCGCCTCGACGGGCCGGCCGGCGGCCGTTCGCGCGGCGAGGTCGAAGGCCTGCGCGACGCCGTCCAGCGGCAGCAGCTCGGAGACCGGCCGGCCGACGACCTCGGCGACGGTGCGCCCGGTGAGCCGGAGGAATGCGCCGTTGACGCGCAGGAAGTGGCCGCAGCGGTCGACGAGCGCGAGCGGGGCCGCGCAGGCGTCCACGAGGAGCACGGAGATCGTCGCGTCGGGGATGCCCATCGCGACGTGCCGGCACGGCGCCTCGACGGCGGGGACCGGGTCCGCCGTGCCGGCCCCGCCCACGAGCGCGTCGATCGCTGTCATGTCGTCCTGTCTCGTCCGGTCCTCGCAGCGCCGTACGGCGCCCCATGAGATCGTTATCGACCGCCGGCGACCGGAGTGAAGGGGTCCCACGCGAACGGACGACACCGACGCGTCGAGGTCCGAGGGTGGAGCCCCCGGTCGGGGTCGAACCGACGACCTACCGCTTACAAGGCGGTTGCTCTGGCCACTGAGCTACGGAGGCATGCCCGGCTGGACGTTCCGCGGACGCCGGCCAGCCTACGCGCGGCGGGCGGCCGGGTCAGCGTGCCGCCCGACGACCGAGACAAGGATCAGCACTCAGGTCGCACGAGCCACACGAGCCCCCGGGGAATCCCCCGTTCGCCTGATCCTTGCCTATCTGTTCCACTGGGTAGTGGTTTCTACACTGAGCGTTACAGGGAAGGGGCGACCTATGCCGTCGAGCACACCGGAGCACGACCCGGGCAGGGCGGGCTCACGGGCCGGCGTCGACACCGATCCGATGCTGCGCACGGTGCTCGACGCCGTCACGGTCGGGGTCGTCGTCCAGGACGGCCGCGGCACGACCGTCGCGATGAACCCGCGCGCGGACGAGCTGCTCCGCGCGGACGCGACGACCGTCGACGTCAACGTCACCTCGGTGCCGCTGCGGCTCCCCGGCGGCGACGCGCTCCTCGTGAGCACCGTCGTCGACGTCTCGGACTCCACGACGCTCGCCCGGGTCCGCAACCGGTTCGCCGCGACGATGGGCGAGTCGCCCATCGGGATCGCGATCCTCGACGCGACCGGCCGGGTCAAGGAGACGAACCGGGTCCTCGGCCGGATGCTCGGCCGGACGCCCGGCGAGCTCACCGGGTCGACCCTCGCCGACCTCTCGCACCCCGAGGACGTCGAGGCCGACGCCGGCCTCCTCGCGCGGACCCTCGCGGGCGAGCGGCGTTCGTACTCCCTCGAGAAGCGCTTCGTCCGTCGCGGCGGGGAGAGCGTGTGGGGCCGGCTCCACGTGACGGCGGTCGAGGACGCCGACGGCGCCCTCGCCGAGCTCGTCGCGCAGGTCGTCGACGTCACCGAGATCCGGCTCGCCGAGGAGATGCTCACCCACCAGGCGCTGCACGACCCGCTGACGAAGCTGCCCAACCGCACGCTCGGCCTCGACCGCATCCAGCAGGCCCTGGACCGCACGCGTCGCAGCCGACGCCGGGTCGCCGTCCTCGCGTGCGACCTCGACCGCTTCGACGTCGTCAACGACAGCATCGGGCCCGAGCACGGCGACGAGATCCTCGTCGAGATCGCGAGCCGGGTGCAGTCCGCCCTGCGAGCGACGGACACCGCGGCCCGGATGGCCGGCGACGAGTTCGTCGTCGTCTGCGAGGACGTGCTCGACGAGCGCGAGGCCGTGCTCGTCGCGGACCGGATCGCCTCCGCCGTCCGGGAGCCGATCGACGTCGGCGGCCGCACCGTCGTGCTCTCGATGAGCATCGGGATCGCGCTGTCGTCCTCGCCGTCCGGGGACGCGATGGCGCTCCTGCGGGACGCCGGGACGGCGCTTCACCGGGCCAAGGAGAACGGCCGCGGCGGGTGGGACGTCGTCGACGACGACCTGCGCCGGCGCGCGGTCGACCGGCTCGACATCGAGCACGCGCTGCGCGCCGGGCTCACCCACGGCGACCTGCGCCTGCACTACCAGCCGATCGTCGACCTGCGCACCGGCGCGACGGTCGGGCGAGAGGCGCTCGTCCGCTGGCAGCACCCGACCCGCGGGCTCCTCGGGCCGGCCTGGTTCCTCCCCGTCGCCGAGGAGACCGGGCTCATCGAGGACGTCGGCCGGTGGGTCCTCGGCCACGCGGCGCAGGTCGCCGCGCAGACCCCCGAGCAGGGCTACGTCGCCGTCAACGTCTCCCCGTCGCAGGTCATGCGGGCCGGGCTGCTCGCGGACGTCGAGGCGACGCTCGACCGGACCGGGCTGGACCCCAAGCAGCTCGTCATCGAGCTCACGGAGTCGGTCATGCTCGGCGCCGCCCCGGCCGGCCGCAAGGAGCTGCACCGGCTCGACGACCTCGGCGTCCGGCTCGTGGTCGACGACTTCGGCACCGGGTTCTCGGCGCTGTCCTACCTGCGGGACCTGCCGGTCTCCGGGATCAAGGTCGACCGCACGTTCACGGCCGGCCTCGGGCACGACGCGCAGTGCGAACGGATCGTCGAGGCGCTCACCGGCCTTGCGCACGGCCTCGGCGTCGACCTCGTCGCCGAGGGCGTCGAGACCGAGCAGCAGCGCAGCCTGCTCGCCGAGGTCGGGTGCGAGCACGCCCAGGGCTTCCTCTTCGGACGCCCCGTGCCGCACCCGGCCTGACCGTCGGGGGCACGCGCAGGTCGCACGACGGACCCACGCAGGACGCTCCTGGCGGGTCAGCCGCCGAGGGGCGGCGGGTCCTGGAACGGCGCGAAGTCGGGCGACGACCCGTTCCCGAGGACGAGCAGCGCGGCGAGGACGACGAACCCGAGGAAGACGAGGACGCCGATCCGCCGGCCGCGACGCCGGACGGCGAGCCGCCCGAGCCACGTCGTCCCCCGGCGCATCGAGCCGCCGCCGGGTCCCCACCACGCGGTGACCGCGGCCGCGGCGGCGCTCAGCGCGAGCGCGGCCGGCCGGGTCGGGGTGCCGGCCGCGGTGACGTCGCCGGTCTGCGCCGCCCCGGCGAGGAACGCGACGCTGCCGGCGACGAGCAAGGGCAGCACGAGCGCGAGGAGCGACATGACGACGGCGACGGCCGCCCGCCACGGGACGGCGAGCAGGGTCACCCCGACGTCGCTCGACCGGGGACCGTACGCGTAGCGGCGGCGCCAGATCGCGAGGGCGCTGCGGTCGGCGGTCCGCGCGACGACCATCCACCCGAACAGCGTCACGAGGGCCCCGCCCGGCGCGACGGCGGCCATCGCGCACAGTGCGACGAGGCCGGCGACGAGCAGCGTCGTCGGGCGCTCCCGAGGCGGCGCGTCGGGCGGCCCGACGTCGGGTGTGGCCGGCGACGGGCGGAGGGCGACCGCGCCTGCGCCCGGGCCGGCCGCGGACGGGGCGCCGGACGCCTGCGGCGTCGACGCCGGCGACCCGGGAGCCTGCCCCACCGACCGGTCGGCGAGGGTCGGCATCGGCCGGTGCGGCACGGTGGGCGCGACGGCACCGTGCGGCACGGTCGAACGT
Organism: uncultured Actinomycetota bacterium; assembly: GCA_963750565.1. Lineage (GTDB taxonomy): Bacteria > Actinomycetota > Actinomycetes > Actinomycetales > Kineosporiaceae > R-H-3. Next base: position 400,846 of record CAVVRA010000012.1, read on the forward strand.
GCGGCCGCGCGGGCATCCTGCGCGACCGTGGGGGCGGCGGCCGGCGCCACCGCGGGCGGCGGTGTCCGGACGGTCGGGGCCGCCGGACCGGGCGCGGCCAGGACGATCCGAGCGGCGGCGCCGACACCGCCGGACGGCGTGCCGCGGCGTACGAGGACCGACTCGAGCGCGCCGACGAGCCAGTCGCCGGGCGGCCGCCGCTGTGGGTCGGCGGCGAGCGCCGTCGACACGACGCTCTGCAGGCGCGGGTCGAGGCCGTCGAGGTCGGCGGCGCCGCGGCGGACCCGGTCGAGGACGACCTCGATCGGCCCGGTGCCGAACGGTGACCGCCCGGTCGCCGCGAAGGCGAGGGTGCCGCCCCAGCCCCACCAGTCGGTCGCCGGCGTCACGGGGTTGCCGCCGACGACCTCCGGCGACAGGTAGCCCGGCGTCCCCATGACGAGCCCGGTCACGGTGATCCGGGACTCGTCGGCGACGTGCGCGATCCCGAAGTCGATGAGCACCGGGGCGTCGTCGACGAGCATGACGTTCGCCGGCTTGACGTCCCGGTGGACGACGCCCGCCGCGTGAATACTCCGCAACGCCTCGGCGAGCAGCCGACCGGTGTGCACGACCCGCTCGAGCGGCATCGGGCCCCGTTCGCGGACGTGGTCGTCGAGGGTGCGCCCGGGCACGAACCGGGTGACGAGGTAGGGCACCTGCCCGTCGACGTCTGCGTCGAGCACCTCGGCGACCCGGGCGTGCCGGACCCGGCGCAGGCTCGCGACCTCACGGCCGAGCCGACGCCGGGCGTCCTGGTCGGCCGCGATGTGTGCCTGCAGCACCTTGACGGCGACGGCCCGGTCGTCGGGACCGACCCCGAGGTGGACCACACCCATGCCGCCCTCGCCGAGCCGGCTCACGAGGCGGTACGGACCGACCGTGGCCTGGTCCCACCCCCCGCCGGACGTCATGCCGTCCACCGTACGCGAGGGACCTGTCCCCGGACGGGAGTCCTCGGGCCGGGGGGCGCGGCGTGCGGGGTCGTACGCAGGCATACCCGTCGTGACGTCCGCGGGGCCCGCACGGTTGCACGGCCTCGCGGAACGTCGTCCGGGTGGCGATGTCAGCTCGTGATGTATGCCGTGAGCTGGTCCCGCTCGCTCTGGAGCTCCTCGATCCGGAGCTTGACCACGTCCCCGATGCTCACGATCCCCACGAGCTTCCCGTCGACGACCACCGGGACGTGCCGGATCCGCTTGTCCGTCATGAGCACCATGAGGTCGTCGATCGTGTCCTGGGGGGTGGCGGTGTGCAGGTCGCTCGTCATGATCGAGCTCACCGGCCGGTCGAGGACCTCGGCACCGCTCGCGTGGAGGTGCCGGACGACGTCGCGCTCGCTGACGATGCCGTCGATCGCGCCCGCCCCGGAGCTCACCACGAGGGCGCCGACCTTGTGCTGGGCGAGCGCATCGAGCAGAGTCTGTACGGAGTCGCCGGGGGCGATCGTCACGACGAGGTCGCCCTTGCGCCGCAGTACGTCAGTGATCCGCATGGTCGCCGCACCTCCGCCTCCAGTGCCCGCCGCCCCTGTCGGTGCGGGCCTTCAAACGACGGTAACGGGTCCCGCCGACCGAGGGAACCCCCTGATCAGAGCCTTGTGCATTCGTGCATCGGGTCACAGGCCGGTGCGTCAGCCGGCGGCGCCGGCACGCCCGGCAACCGCCGTCGGACGCGGTGCGGACGGCGCGGCGCCGGTCGAGGCGCGGACGACGAGCTCGGGCCGGAAGACGTACTCCGCCCGCGGCGCCGGCCTCCCGGCGATCTCGTCGAGCAGAGCCCGCACGGCCGCGGCGCCCATCGCCTGGACCGCCTGCCGGATCGTCGTCAGCGGCGGGTCGGTGAACGCGACGAGCACCGAGTCGTCGTACCCGACGACCGAGACGTCGGCGGGCACCGACGAGCCCACGGGCCCGCACCGCCCGGATCGGCGCCGAGCGCCATCAGGTCCGAGCCGCAGATCGACCGCGGTCGCCCCGCGCTCGACGAGGCGCTCGGCCGCCGGCGGCGCCGCCCTCGACGGTGAACATCGAGCACTCGACCCACGGCTCGACGTCGTCCACGCCCGAGCGTGGCGGCGCATCGCGTCGCCGGAAGCCGGCTGATCTTGCGGACGACCGGGACGAACCGCCGCGGCCCGACGCGCCAGGCCGATCCGGGTGTGCCCGAGCGACGACGAGGTGGGCGACCGCGAGCTCCATCGACGCGACGTCGTCGTTGCTGATGAACGGGGCGTCGACGCCTGTCGGTGTAGCCGTTGACCAGCACGATCGGCAGCCCCCGGTCGCGCAGCGCGCTGGTAGCGGACCGGGTCGGCAGTGCGTGTCGGCGTGCAGCCCGCTGACGAAGATGATCCCGCTGACGCCGCGCTCGAGCAGCATCTGCGACGTACTCGTCCTCGTGCACCCCGCCCGGCGTCTGGCGTGCACAGCACCGGGGTGTACCCGTGCCGGGCCAGCGCCGTCTCGATCACCTGCACGAACGCCGGGAAGATCGGGTTGTCCAGCTCGGGGACGACGAGGCCGACGAGCCCCGCCGGACCGGGCCTTGAGCCGCGCGGGCCGCTCGTAGCCGAGGACGTCGAGCGCGGTGAGCACCGCCTGCCGGGTCGCCTCGGCCACCCCGGGCTTGCCGTTGAGCACGCGGCTGACCGTCGCCTCGCTGACCTCGGCCTGCGCCGCGATGTCGGCCAGCCGTCGTCATGCCGGCGACAGCATACCGGGGCGTTGACAAGTCCTTGCACCGGCGCTGGTGAAGGATCCGCGGCGGTTCACGCCCCTGAAACCCTTTACGGCGGCTGCCTGATCGGCGAGGATTCACCCCACGTCCTCGTGTGTCGCGGAGCGTTCCATCCGGTGTCGTCGAGGTGACGGCATCCGGCCCACCCTCTCACTCGGATCGTCCGGCACGTTCCTGCCGGTGAAGGGACGTACGTCGCCATGGCTACCGTCACGTTCGACAAGGCCACCCGGATCTACCCGGGCGCCACCAAGCCCGCCGTCGACCAGCTCGACCTCGAGATCGCGGACGGCGAGTTCCTCGTCCTCGTCGGCCCCTCCGGCTGCGGCAAGTCCACCTCGCTGCGCATGCTCGCCGGCCTCGAGGACGTCAACGCCGGCCGGATCCTCATCGGCGACCGCGACGTCACCCACGTCCCGCCGAAGGACCGCGACATCGCGATGGTCTTCCAGAACTACGCGCTCTACCCGCACATGACCGTCGCCGACAACATGGGCTTCGCCCTGAAGATCGCCGGCATCTCCAAGGACGAGATCCGCCAGCGCGTCGAGGAGGCCGCCAAGATCCTCGACCTCGACGACGTACCTCGACCGCAAGCCGAAGGCCCTCTCCGGCGGCCAGCGCCAGCGCGTCGCGATGGGCCGGGCGATCGTCCGCAAGCCGCAGGTCTTCCTCATGGACGAGCCGCTGTCGAACCTCGACGCCAAGCTGCGCGTCCAGACCCGCACCCAGATCGCCTCGCTGCAGCGCCGCCTCGGCGTCACCACGGTCTACGTCACCCACGACCAGATCGAGGCCATGACGATGGGCGACCGGGTCGTGCGTGCTCAAGGACGGCCTGCTGCAGCAGGTCGGCACCCCGCGCGACCTCTACGACCACCCGGACAACGTCTTCGTCGCCGGCTTCATCGGCTCCCCGGCGATGAACCTGCTCGACCTGCCCGCAGTCGACGGCGGCGTCCAGATCGGCGACCTGGTCTGGCCGGTCGACCGCGACGATCCTGCGCTCAGGCCAGCGGCGGCAAGGTCACCGTCGGCATGCGCCCGGAGGACCTCGAGCTCGCCGAGCACGGCCTCGCGGTCGAGGTCGACGTCGTCGAGGAGCTCGGCGCCGACGCCTACGTCTACGGCCACCCTGCGCAGCAGCGACGACCGACTTGCCGATCGTCGCCCGCACCGACGGCCGCAGGCCCCCGGAGAAGGGCGCGACCGTCCACTTCGCCCCCAAGGCCGACCACGTGCACCTGTTCGACACCGACACCGGGCAGCGCCTCGGCGCCTGACGCCCACGACGGCGAGGGCCCCGCACACAGGTGTGCGGGGCCCTCTGCCGGGTACAGGGCCGGATCAGCTGCGGAGCAGCTCGGGGTGCTCGCGCTCGTAGTGCGCGGTGAGGACGGTGCTGGCCTCGCCCCTGCGGTGCGCGAGGGCGCGCCCGCAGACCTCGCACCGGGCGACCGGCATCTGCGTGACGGTCACCGGGAACGTCCGGCGGGAGGCGCGGGCCGGCCGCCGGCGGGCGTCGCCGGCGGGCGCCGCAGGTCGCGGGGTGGTCTCCATACCCCCCGATCGTCTCGCACGGACGGCGGCCCGTCCCGGGCAGGGGTTCTCCGGGTCGCCCGGACGGCGCAGAGCGCACGACCCCCTGCAGCAGGCTCGTCACTTTGTGCGGGCAAGGGGGCGGGTCCACTGGCGGCTGTTCGCCGCCGGGCTCCGGGAGTCGTCGACGTACCGGCTCGCCGCCCTGTTCGGCGGGCTCGTCGCGAACGCCGCCGTCATGAGCAGCTACGTCTGGCTCTCCCAGGGCCTGCTCGGGTCGGTCAACCTCTTCGGCCGGACCGACCTCGCCGACCGGATCCGCTCCGGCGACGTCGCGGTCGACTTCCTGCGTCCGCTGTCGGTGCAGGCGTCGGCCTGTCTGCGGGAGATCGGCCGCGGCGTCTTCGCGCTCCTGCCCCGCGGTCTGCCCAGCGTCGCCGTCGGGGCGTTCCTCGTCGGGATCGCCCTGCCGCCGGGGCTCGTCGGGTACATCCTCGGCGCCCTCTCGGTGCTGCTCGCGATCACGGTGTCCGCGACGACGGTGTACCTCGTCGGGTCTGCGGGTTCTGGCTCGTCGAGACCCGGGGCGTCCAGGTGCTCTACATGGTGACGTCCGGGTTCCTCGCCGGGCTCTACGTGCCGCTGGTCCTGTTCCCGCGCTGGCTCCTGGCCCTCGCCTGCGCGACCCCGTTCCCGGCGATGATGATGTTCCCGGTCGACGTGCTCTCGGGGCGCGTCACCGGCTGGGGCGCCGCGGGCCTCGTCGCCGCGCAGGCCGGCTGGCTGCTCGCCGTGGTCGCCGTGGGTGCGCTCGCGACGGCGGTGGGCCGACGACGCCTCGAGGTGCAGGGTGGCTGAGCGGGTCGTGGACGACACGGCGTCCGGCGGCGCCGCCGCACCCGCAGGGCCGCAGCGGCCGTCGCTGCAGGACCGGCTGCGGCCGTACCGGCGGTTATCGCCTCCCGGGTGCAGGCCCAGCGGTCCTACCGGGCGAGCTTCCGGACGGACCTGTTCGCCGCCGCGCTGATCGGCGTCGTGGAGCTCGCCGAGCTGCTCGTGCTGTACCGAAGCGTCGACGCGCTCGGAGGCCTCGACGTGCACCAGGTCCTCGTCGTCTTCGGCCTCGCCGACCTCGCGTTCTCGCTCGCCTCCCTCGTCTTCGGGCACGTCGACGAGCTGCCCCGCTTCGTCCGGACGGGCACCCTGCGGCGACCCAGCCGGCGTCGGTGTGGGCTCGCCGGTCCGGGCGGTCTTCGGCTTCGTGTTCCCGATGGCCTTCTGCGCCTACCTGCCCGTCCTCGCGATCCTCGGGCTGCCGGGACCGGCAGGGCTGCCCGCCTGGCTCGGGTGGTGCACCCCGCTCGCGGCGGTGTGGGCGTGGGCGGCGGCCGTCGGGTGCTGGCGCCGGGGGACGAGGCACTACCAGGGGGCGGGTGGATGAGCGGCACGACGACGGGTCCGGCGATCGAGACCGAGGGGCTCACCCGGGTCTTCACCCGGCGGGAGGGGCTGCGCCGCGTCGGGCTCACCGCGGTCGACGGCCTGACCGTCTCCGTGCAGCCCGGCGAGGCGGTCGGCTACATCGGTGCGAACGGCGCGGGACAGTCGACGACGATCAAGATGCTCGTCGGCATCCTCGTCCCGACGTCCGGGACGGCGAGGACGCTGGCGTTCTCGCCGCTGCGCGACCGGGTCCGGCTCGCCGGATCCTCGCCGCGGTCCACCAGCTGTCCGCGGACGACGAGAGGTCCCGGACCGCCGAGCTCGTCGAGCAGCTCGAGCTCGGCTCGTTCTGGTCGACCCCCGGTGCGCCAGCTCTCCCTCGGGCAGCGGATGCGGGCCGAGGTCGCGGCCGCCCTGCTGCACCGCCCCCGGCTCGTCGTCCTCGACGAGCCGACGATCGGCCTCGACGTCGTGAGCAAGCAGCGGCTGCGCGAGTTCCTCGTCGCCGGGCGGGCCGAGCACGGGACGACGCTGCTGCTCACGACGCACGACATGGGGGACGTCCAGCGGCTGTGCCCGGGTCCTCGTCGTCGACCACGGGCGGCTCGCCTACGACGGCTCGCTCGACGGCCTGTCCCGGCTCGTCGGGGCCCGGCGGGTCCTCGTCGTCGACCTCGACGCCCCCGCGCCGGACCTCGTCGGGATCCCGCACACGAGCCACCTCGGCAGCGAGGCCGGCGGCCTGCGCCAGCGCCTCGCCGTCGACTCCGACGCCACGACGATGGCGGCCGTCCTCGCGGCCGTGTCCGGCCGGGTCGCCGTGCGCGACCTCGCGGTCGAGGAGCCCGACGTCGAGGACGTCGTCCGCCGGGTCTACTCGGCCCGCCGCGACGGCTGACCTCCCCGTCCCCGTCCGCGTCGCGTCCCGGCGTCCCGCCGTCCGCCGACCCGGCACAATGGAGGGCGATGGCACCCTCGTTGCAGATCACTGCCGCCACCGCTCACCCCGAGCTCCTCGAGCTGCCGTGGCGTCGGCTGCTCCAGGAGTGGCCGGCCGACCGACTCGCCGCCTACCCCCGGGGCCTGTCCCGGCACGTCGTCCGGTTCGTCAAGCTCGGCGGCGCGGTCATCGCCGTCAAGGAGATCCACGAGGAGCTCGCCCGGCGCGAGTACAACCTCCTGCGGCTCCTGCGCCGGCTCGGGATGCCGGCGGTCGAGCCGGTCGCCGTCGTGAGTGGTCGGACGGACTCCGCGGGCGAGCCGCTCGACAGCGCCCTCGTGACCCGGCACCTGCAGTTCTCGCTGCCGTACCGGGCGCTGTTCTCCCAGTCGTTGCGCACCGACACCGCGACCCGGCTCGTCGACGCGCTCGCCGTCCTCCTCGTCCGGCTGCACCTCGCGGGCTTCTACTGGGGCGACGTCTCGCTGTCGAACACGCTCTTCCGACGCGACGCGGGGGCGTTCGCCGCCTACCTCGTCGACGCCGAGACCGGCGACATCCACGAGACCCTCTCGCGCGGTCAGCGCGAGTACGACGTCGAGCTCGCCACGATGAACATCGCCGGTGAGCTGATGGACATCCAGGCCGGCGGCTTCCTCGACGAGAGCTTCGACCCGCTCGAGGTCACCGACGTGCTGTGCGACCGCTACTTCTCCCTGTGGGCCGAGCTCACCGAGCCGGAGTCGTTCGAGCAGGGCGACCGCTGGCGGGTCGACGCCCGGATCCGGCGGCTCAACGACCTCGGCTTCGACATCGGTGAGCTGATCCTCACGACGGACATCGACGGGACGACGGTGAGCATCCAGCCGAAGGTCGTCGACGCCGGGCACCACTCCCGGCGACTCCTGCGGCTCACCGGTCTCGACGTCGAGGAGAACCAGGCCCGTCGCCTGCTCAACGACCTCGACACCTTCCAGGCCGAGAACGGGCGGCAGGCGGACGACGAGGAGTCCGTCGCGCACGAGTGGGTCCAGGAGTGCTTCGAGCCCGTCGTGCGGACCGTCCCGCGCCAGCTGCGCGGAAAGCTCGAGCCCGCGGAGATCTTCCACGAGGTGCTCGAGCACCGGTGGTACCTCTCCGAGCGCAACGGCCGCGACGTCGGTCTCCTGGACGCGGCGCACAGCTACGTCGAGACAGTGCTGCCGGCCAAGCCCGACGAGGCCGCGATCCTCGGCGTGGACACCCACGAGATGCCGGTCGTCGCCGAGGGACCGGCCGACTGACCGGGGCACGCGGCGGGGCGTCTACTGCATCGCCCGGCGAAGGGCCGCACGGAGCGCAGCCACCGCACGCTCGCTGCCACTCACGACGATGTCGTGCGACCGGCCCCGGCCCCAGAGCCAGCGGTAGAGGCTCTCCGGGGTGCCGGCCACCGTGGCGTCCGGGTCGGTCGCGACGTCGTGCGTCTCGGTGCTGCCGCCGTGTAGGCCGACGGTCCAGAGCCGTTGCCCCGCAAGGGGCTCCCCCGCCCCCGTCGGACGGCCGGCCGCGACCGCCGGTGCGCTCACGAGCCGGACGAGGTCGCCGTCCCCGCCGACGTCGGCACCGAGCCGGGTGCCGAGCCAGAGCCGGACCACCTCGTCGATCCCGTCCTCGGGCAGCCCCGCCTCGAATCGGAACGGCAGCGACTCCTTGTGCGGCAACGCCTCGACGACGTCGACGGCGTGGATGACGGCCTCGTGGGCCATCCGGCGGTACCAGAACCCCGCGGTGGCGTCCCACGGGGACCACGTCACCGTCGGGGTGTCGAACCCGCGGGCGTCGAGGACCTCCTGGAGGTTCCGCCAGCCGGCGCCGAACCAGGCGAGCAGTGCGGCGGGATCGGCGTCGGCGGCGGGGACGTCCGGCCGGTCGGCCGCCCGCGGACGCCGTCCACCGTCGACCCACGCCGCGACGAACCGGTGGACGAACCCGAGGTGCCGTACGACGTCCGCGACGGTCCAGCCCGGGCACGCGGGGACCGGCCGGACGAGCGCCCCGACGTCCGGCGACGCACCGGTGCGGCACCGCTGCTCGACCACCCGGCAGGCCCGTTCGAGGGCGTCGAGGAACGCGGGCCGGTCCATCGGCAGGCCGACCGCCCCCGCGGACCAGAAGACGTCCGGGTAGAGCACCCGGCCGTGCAGGCCGGGGTCCTGCGGCCGGTCGCCGGCCAGCAGCCGGACCTGGAACGCCGGCTCCGGGGTTCGCTCGGACGGCCGGCGCAGCCCCCGGGTGCGTGCCGGGACGAAGCCGAACCGCGCGTACAGCCGCGGGTCGCCCTCGAGGACGACGAACGGCTCCCCGGCGGCGTCCGCCGCCGCGCACGCCGCCTCGACGAGCGTGCGGCCGAGCCCGCGCCCTTGGGCGTCCGGCCGGACGGCGAGCGGCGACAGGCAGAGGACGTCCCGGGTCGTCCCGTCGAGTGCTTCGAGCGGCACCCGGGTGAGCATGACGTGCCCGACGACATCGGGTGCACCGGGCGGCCCGTCGTCCGCGACGAGCGAGTATGCGGGGACGAGGCCGGGGCTGCGCCGTAGGCCCGCCACGAGCGCCGGGACCACCTCGTCCCCGAAGGCCGCGGCGTGCACGGCCTCGACGGCCGCGTGGTCGGGCGCCGTCTCGACCCGGACGTCCGTCACGCGCGTCGGCGCGCAACCTCGTACAGCGCGACCCCGGCGGCGACGCCCGCGTTGAGCGACTCCGTCTCCCCCGCCATCGGGATCGACACGACGACGTCGCAGGTCTCCCGGACGAGCCGGGACAGGCCCTTGCCCTCGGAGCCGACGACGACGACGAGCGGCCCGGTCGCCGCCTCGAGGTCGCCGAGCGGCAGGTCGCCGTCCGCATCGAGGCCGACGACGAAGCAGCCGGCCTTCTTGTAGTCGGTGAGCGCACGGGTGAGGTTCGTCGCCCGGGCGACCCGGATCCGCGCCGCCGCACCGGCGGACACCTTCCACGCCGACGCGGTCATCCCGGCCGCGCGGCGCTCCGGTACGACGACGCCGTGCCCGCCGAACGCCGCCACCGAGCGGACGATCGCGCCGAGGTTCCGCGGGTCGGTCACGCCGTCGAGCGCGACGAGCAGCGGCTGCGCGCCCGCGTCGTAGGCGAGGTCGAGCAGGTCGTCCGGGTGGGCGTAGTCGTAGGCCGGCACCTGGATCGCGAGGCCCTGGTGGACGCCGTCGCTCGTCATCCGGTCCAGGTCGGTCTTGCTCACCTCGAGGATCGGAAGGCCGATGTCGCCGGCGAGCTTCACGGCCTCCTTGACCCGGTCGTCGGCCTCGACCCGGGACGCGACGTAGAGCGCCCGGGCCGGCACCCCGGCGCGCAGCGCCTCGACGACGGGGTTGCGGCCGCCGACGTACTCCGGTCGCCGTCCGGCGGCGCGACGGCCGCCGCCGGAGCCGCGTCGCCCCGACCCGGACGGCGCCCGCTTGGCCGCCGACGTGGCCCGCCGGGCCGCCGGGTGTCCGGTGCGCTCGCTCGCCTTCGGGGTCGGCCCCTTGCCCTCGAGCCCCTTGCGCTTCTGCCCGCCGGAGCCGACGACGGCGCTCTTCTTCGACCCGGGCTTGCGGATCGCGCCGCGCCGCTGGAGCTGTTGCCGGCCATCAGGCCTTCTCCTCCAGGGTCCACCGTGCGCCGTCGGGGGTGTCCTCGACGGCGATACCAGCGCCTGCGAGCCGCTCGCGGATCGTCGTCCGCCGCCGCGTAGTCCTTCGCAGCACGGGCCGCCGCCCGGGCCTCGAGCTCGGCCCGGACGAGCGCGTCGAGCGCCGCGCGGAGCCGCTCGTCACCCCGGCCGGTGCCGCCGGCGCGCCAGTGCGGGTCGAGCGGGTCGACGCCGAGCACGTCGGTCATCGCCCGGACGGCGAGGGCCGCGTGCGCGCGACCTCCTTGTCGCCGCCGGCGAGCGCGGTGTTGCCGGCCCGGACCGTCTCGTGGAGCACGGCGATCGCCGCCGGGGTGCCGAGGTCGTCGTCCATCGCGGCGACGAAGGCCGGCGGGAGTGCGACCGCCGCGCAGGTCGGCGTCCGTCACCGCGGACGCCGAGCACCTCGGCGGCGCGGACGACGAACGTCCTCGATCCGCTCGTAGGCCGTCCGCGCCTCGTCGAGCGACGCCCTCGCCGACCTCGATGCTCGACCGGTAGTGCGGGACGGCGAGCAGGTAGCGGACCACGACGGCGGGAACCTGCTCGGTGAGGGCCTCCATCGCTCATGGTGTTGCCGAGCGACTTGCTCATCTTCTCGCCACCCTGCACGACCCAGGCGTTGTGCAGCCAGTAGCGGGCGAAGCCGTCGCCGGCGGCCCGGGACTGCGCGAGCTCGTTCTCGTGGTGCGGGAACCGCAGGTCGAGGCCGCCGCCGTGGATGTCGAACTCGGGCCCGAGGTAGCGGCGGGCCATCGCCGAGCACTCCAGGTGCCAGCCGGGCCGGCCGCGGCCCCACGGCGTCGGCCACGACGCGCGTCGTCGGCTCGGCCGCCTTGGCGCCCTTCCACAGCGCGAAGTCGCGCGGGTCGCGCTTGCCCCGGGGGTCGGCGTCCTCGGCGGGGGCGATGTCGTCGAGAGCCTGGTTGGTCAGCTCGCCGTAGGCCGGCCAGGACCGGACGTCGAAGTAGACGTCGCCCGACCCGTCGTCGGCGGGGTACGCGTGCCCGGCGTCGACCAGCCGCTGCGATGAGCTCGACCATGTCCGTCACGTGGCCGGTCGCCCGCGGCTCGTACGTCGGCGCGGGCACGTTGAGCGAGGCGTACGCCGCGCCGAACTCCAGCTCGAACGTCGATAGGCGTGCTGCCCACCACGGCACGCCCGGCCTCGGCCGACCTGGCGAGGATCTTGTCGTCGATGTCGGTGACGTTGCGGACGAGGGTGACCTCGGAGCCCGGCGCGCTCGAGCCAGCGCCGCAGGACGTCGAAGGCGATCGCCGAGCGCATGTGCCCGATGTGCGGACCGGACTGCGGCGTCGCCCCACAGACGTAGATGCCGACCTGACCAGCGACGAGCGGGACGAAGTCCCTCACCTGCCGGGTGGCGGAGTCGAACAGTCGCAGGGTCACCCGCCCAGGCTACCGGCGGTCCCGGGAACCTTCCCGCGGGTTCCGGCGGTGCTCGTGGTCACGGGGGCCGGGCGTCCGGCAGGCTCGCCCCATGAGCACGCCCGCCGCCCCGCAGGCGCCGCCCCGCGAGCGCCGTCGGCTCCCCCGTGCCGCCGTCGCGACCGGTGCCGTCCTCGCGCTGACCGTCCTTCAGCTCGCCGTCGCGGCCTTCGTCCCCGGGCTCGAACGCTTCGAGGGCAAGGCGTTCGGCGCCAGACTCGTCGCCTACCCGGCCATGATGCTCCTCGTCCCCGCGCTGTGGTGGCTGGCCCGGCGCCGCCGGGTGCGGGCCGGCACGGCCCCGGTCCCGGACGACGTCCCGTGGGAGGCGTTCTTCTGGGTCATGCTCCCGTTCTTCGTCGACGTCACCGGCAACACCCTCGACCTCTACGACTCGGTGTGGTGGTGGGACGACGCGAACCACCTCGTGAACTGGTTCTTCCTGACCCTCGGGCTCGGGCTGCTCCTGGCCCGCGGGGGCGTGCGCCCGCGGTGGGCGCTCTGGCTCGCGGTCACGGGCACCGGCGCCGCTCTCGCGATCGGCTGGGAGCTCGGGGAGTGGTTCGCGTTCATCCGGCACGGCACCGAGCTGGCGACGGCGTACACCGACACGCTCGGCGACGAGGTGCTCGGCACTCTCGGCGCCGCGGCCGCCGCGCTCGTCGTCGTCCGCCGGGCCCGTGATCCCGGGCCGGACCCGCTCGGCGCCCGCTGACCTGCGCAATGGTCACGGACGGCACTGCGGGATGCGCTATCCGTCGCCTCAGCGCTCCGCAGCGAGGAAATCCGCATCACCGCGTGGCTCCGAATGTCGATTACCGCGATGTTGCGAGCGCTGAGCCATGGTCAAGCACCACCTCCATGGGCCAGACTCGGAGCCTGGTGGACGACACCGGAGCGCCCCCGAGGACGCGGGACCCGCCCGCCGAAGCCCAGGAGGACGTCATGACCACCCGGACCCCGATCGCCCTCGACCGCGCCCGCATCGCGGAGCTGACGGCGCGCGAGGCGGCCCGGCTCGACGAGCGCACCCAGGGCTCGGCGCGGATGTACGAACGCGCGCGCAGGACGCTGTCCGCGGGCGTCGCGTCGTCCTACCAGATGCGTGACCCGTGGCCCATCTACCTCGAGCGCGGCGACGGCGCGTACGTCTGGGACGTCGACGGCAACCGGATGGTCGACTTCCACAACGGCTTCGGCTCGATGGTCCAGGGCCACGCGCACCCGACGATCTCGAAGGCGGTCCGCGACCGGCTCGACCTCGGCACCCACTTCGCGGCCCCGACCGAGGACGCCATCGTCGTCGCCGAGGAGCTCAAGAGCCGGTTCGGCCTGCCGCGGTGGCGCTACGTGAACTCGGGCTCCGAGGCGACGATGGACGCGATCCGGATCGCGCGCGCGAAGACCGGCCGCGAGACCATCGTCAAGATCTTCGGCTCGTACCACGGCCACCACGACTACGTCATGGTCTCGATCGGCGTCCCGTACGACCGGATCGGCGACCGGGAGAACCTCGCCTCGCTCCCGTACGGCGCCGGGATCCCCCAGTCGGTGGCGGACATGACCGTCCCCGTGCCGTTCAACGACGCCGCGGCGATGGAGCGGCGCATCGAGCGCCTTGTCGCGCAGGGCCGCGCACCCGCCTGTGTGATCATGGAGGCGGCGATGATGAACCTCGGCATCGTCCTGCCCGAGCCGGGGTACCTGGAGGCGGTCCGGGAGATCACCCGCAGGCACGGCATCGTCCTCATCTTCGACGAGGTGAAGACGGGCCTGTGCATCGCCGCGGGCGGTGCGACGGAGCGGTTCGGCGTGACGCCGGACATGGTCACCCTCGCCAAGGCCCTCGGCGGCGGGCTGCCCGCGGGTGCGATCGGCGGCACCGAGGAGGTCTTCGAGGTCGTCGAGAACGGCTCGGTCTTCCAGGTCGGCACGTACAACGGCAACCCGCTGTCCGTCGCGGCTGCTCGCGCCAACCTCCTCGAGGTCATGACGCCGCAGGCGTACGCCCATCTCGACACCCTCAACGAGCACATCGTGTCGCGGCTGCCAGGCCGTCGTCGACACGTACAACCTCCCCGGGTACGCGGTCGGGGTCGCGTCCAAGGGGTGCGTGACGTTCGCCCCGGTCAAGGTCGTCGACTACGAGACGTTCAAGGAGCACCAGGACGGCGAGCTCGCCGACCTCGCATGGCTCTACAACCTCAACCGCGGCGTCTTCATGACCCCCGGTCGCGAGGAGGAGTGGACGCTCTCCGTCCGGCACACCATCGAGGACTGCGACGTCTTCGTCGCGGCCTTCGAGGAGCTCGCGGCGGACCTCACGTCCTGACGCGCGGAGGTCCGCCGCGTCAGGGCAGCCGATGGTCCACGGCGGCGAGCAGCCGCTCGGCGAGGACGAGGTCGTGCGGGTAGGTCACCTTGAGGTTCGTCCGGCTGCCCGCGACGGCCTGAACGGTGAGGCCGGAGAACGACTCGGCCGTGTACGAGGTGTCGGTGCCCTGGCAGCCGGCAGCGCGGGCGGCGTCGTACGCCGCGAGCAGCTCCTCGGCGCGGAAGGCCTGCGGGGTCTGCACCCGGGTCAGGCCGAGGGTCTGCCCGCGGGGTCTCGCCGGGCGGCCGTCATCGCCGACGGGCAGGACGCCGACGGCGGGCAGCGCGGGCACCGCACCGCCGACCAGCGCGGCGGTCCGGACCACGGAACGCCACAGGGCGGGGCCGGCGAGCGGGCGGGCCCCGTCGTGGACCGCGACGACGTCCACCTCCCCGTCGTCTATGGCCGGCGCGAGATGGTGGAGTGCCGCCTCCTCCGACTCGTGCCGGGTGCCGCCGCCGACGACCAGGTCGACCGTGAGGTCCGGCGCCTCACGCCGCAGCGTCCGTGCCGCGACGTGGGCGTCCTCGGGCCGGACGACGAGGACGAACCGGCCGATGTCGCTCACCTGCCCGGACCATGTGAACGACCAGGTCACGACGCGGCGGCCGGCGAGCGGCAGGTACACCTTGTTGAGCCCGGCCCCGACCCGGGTCCCGCTGCCGCCCGCGAGCACGACGGCCGCGGCCGTCCCCGGTGGCCGTCGCGGGCCCGGCGTGGAACCGGTCGCGGGCGTCGTCGGCACGTGACGACCTTAGATCGGCCGACGGGGCGACGTGTGAAAGAGTCGGGGGGCAGGGACGCGGCGAGAGGAGCACCAGGTGGCGCAGCGGAAGCGCGCGCCGGCACTGCCGCGCACCGGCATCGGCGTGGACGTGCACGCTTTCGCCCCCGACGGATCGGGCCGACCGATGCGCCTCGCCGGCCTCGACTGGCCGGGCGAGACCGGTCTCGCCGGGCACTCGGACGGCGACGTCGCGGCCCACGCGTGCTGCGACGCCCTCCTCTCCGCGGCGGGGCTGGGTGACCTCGGGCGGCAGTACGGGACGTCGGACCCGCGCTGGGCCGGTGCGTCCGGCGCGGCGCTCGTCGAGGAGACCGCCCGCCGGGTCCGCGCCGCCGGCTACGCGATCGGCAACGTCGCCGTCCAGGTCGTCGGCAACCGGCCGAAGATCGGCGCACGCCGCGAGGAAGCCGAGACGGCCCTCTCCGCCGCCTGCGGCGCACCGGTCTCGCTGTCGGCCACGACCACGGACGGCCTCGGCCTCACCGGCCGCGGCGACGGCCTCGTCGCGATCGCGACTGCCCTCGTCGTCCCGCGGGCCTGAAACGGGCCTGAGCCCGCGTGGACGCCGGGCTCAGCGCCGCACGGGCTGCCGCTCGTCGTCGACGTCGGCACCGACCTCCAGGATCGCCTCGGCGAGCAGGAGGTCCTCGGCGGTCGTGACACGGAAGACCTCACCCGGGGCGAGCACCGACTCCAGCCGGCCGTCGCGGTCCAGGACGAGCCGTGGCAGCACGTCCGGGCCGGGGTCGCGCAGGTCGGCGTCGTCGGCGCCCTCGAGCGCCGCGACGAGCGCCCCCGTCCGGTAGGACTGCGGGCTGCAGACGATCCGGAACCCCTCACGGTCCACCGTCGCGGTGACGACGTCGTCCTCATCGACCCGCTTCAGGGTGTCGGTGACCGGCCGGACCGGGACGACGGCCATCGGCGCGGAGCCGGGACCGCCCGCCGCGGCGGCGTCCGCGAGCGCGGTGACGACGGCGCGGACGAGCGCCGCGGGCGCGAGCGGGAAGAGCGGGTCGTGGACGACGACCGTTGCGGCGGGGTCCGGACGGCGGGCCCGCAGCGCTGCTCGCACCCGCAGCCCCGGCCCGTTTCCCTGGGCGGCCAGGACGTCGACGGGGACGTCGTCCGGGAGGGTCCCGAGCAGCGCGCCGACCGGCTCCACGAGCGCCGGAGGCGTCACGACGACGACGACGTCGACGGTCCCGGAGCCGACGAGCGCCCCGACGGCCCGGCGCAGGAGCGGCACGCCCCGCAGCGTCCGCAACGCCGCGCAGCCCGCCGGCGCGTCCCCGTCGTCGTGCCCGACCGGGACGACCGCGACGACCTCGCTCACGCCGGCCGAGCGAAGACGAGCCGGCCGTTCGCGGTGACGAGCACACTCGTCACCGTCGCCTCCACGTCGCTGCCGACGAGGTCGCGCGCCTTCTCCACGACGACCATTGTGCCGTCGTCGAGGTACCCGACCGCCTGCCCGGGCTCCTTGCCGGGGCGGGTGAGCAGGACGTGGACGGTCTCCCCCGCAGTGACCGGTGGCCGGAGCGCAAGGGCGAGCGCGTGGAGGTTCATGACCCGGCAGCCGGACAGCGTCGCCGCCCGGGCGAGGTTCGTGTCCAGGGTGAGGAGCGCGGCCGGCCGGTCGAGGCACATCCGCACGAGCTTGCCGTCGACGTCCGCCACCTCGGGGGCGAGGTCCGGCACGTGCTCGACGTCGACGCCGCGTTCGCGGCGCAGCGCCTCGAGGGTCTCCAGACCCCGCCGGCCTTTGGCCCGGCGGACGTCGTCCCCGGCGTCCGCGAGCGCCTGGAGCTCGGCGACGACGGGGGCGCTGACGAGCATGGTCCCGTGGAGGAACCCCGCGCGGACGACGTCGAGGACCCGCCCGTCGATGGCGACCGAGGAGTCGACCAACCGGGCGAGCGTCGAGAGCGGGGCGACCGTGCCGCCGAGCCCGGTGCCCGGCCCGAGCAGTGAGAGCACGCGGTCCCGCTGGGCCACGCCGACCCGGTAGCCGAGCGTCGCCACCGTGACGCACGCGAAGACGAAGACGGGGATCGTCAGCGCCGTCGACCCGACGAGGAGCATCGGCCACGCGAGGCCCGCCGCGAGCAAGGTGCCGAGGACGGCGCCGGTCAGCCCGGCGAGCACCTGCTCGGCGGACCGGCCGCGCAGGGCGCTCTCGGTGCGGCCGAGGGTTCGGTCCGTGAGCCGGCCGACGACGCCGCCGAGCACGTAGCCGACGGCCGCTCCGAGGATGATCCCCGTACCCTCGGCGTCGAAGGGGCCCATCCGGACGTCGTCGCTGCTCAGCCCGTGCGCGACCTGGTAGCCGACGCCCGCGAGGAAGACGACGACGCAGAAGCGGAGGACCTCGAGGACCGCGGGCGGGACGCCCCCGGAGGGCATCGCCCGGGGAGCGCGCCTGACCGCCGCCGGGTCGCGGCGCGGCGGAACGCGCGATGCGACGCCCTCGGAGTCGAGGGCGCCGCTCGGCGACACATCAGCTACAGAACGTACGCGTGCGGTCACACAGTCAGGATGCCAGAACCTCGTCGAGCAGGGCCTCGGCCTTGTCCTCGTTCGTGTGCTCGGCGAGTGCCAGCTCGGAGACCAGGATCTGCCGGGCCTTGGCGAGCATCCGCTTCTCGCCTGCGGACAGGCCACGGTCCTGGTCGCGGCGCCAGAGGTCACGCACAACCTCGGCGACCTTGATGACGTCACCGGAGGCCAGCTTCTCGAGGTTGGCCTTGTAGCGGCGCGACCAGTTGGTCGGCTCCTCCGCGTACGGGGCTCGCAGAACCTGGAAGACGCGGTCCAGGCCCTCCTGGCCGACCACGTCACGCACGCCGACGAGGTCGACGTTCTGGGCGGGAACTTCGATGGTCAGATCTCCCTGGGCGACCTTGAGGACCAGGTACTGACGTTCCTCCCCCTTGATGACCCTGGTCTTGATCTCCTCGATGAGTGCGGCCCCGTGGTGGGGGTACACAACCGTCTCGCCGACCGTGAAAGCCATGTGGTCTTATCCCCTTTCCCAGGCTCTACCTTACCACGGCAACCACGGGGCGTCATCGCAGTGACGCCCTGTTTCCGCAGGTCAGAGGCCTAATCGAGGCGCTGCATCCTCTTGACAGTATCCCGGGAACATGCTGCGCGCTCGCGCGGTCACCGTGCGGCGGGGCCGGGCGGACGGCGCCCGGCGGGCGGATACTGCCTCGTGTGACGGTCCCCGACGACGCGTCGGTACTGGACGCCGACCGGACGGCCTGGCTGGCCGAGGAGCGCAGCCGGCGCCGGCGGGCGCGCTGGCGCCGGCTCGTCCTCACCCGGCGCTGGGAACGTTTCGGGCTCTCCGGGCCGATCGTGTTCCTGTGCCTCCTCGTGACCGCCGGCGTCGGCGCGCTCGCCGTCGTCTTCGTCCCCCGGCCGCCGAGCCCGCCGCCCGCCGCGCAGCCGCTCGCCGACGCGCCACGCGTCGCCGTTCCCGCCGCGGACGCCGCCGCGCCGTCCGCGGTGCCGGCCGTGGAGCGCGCCGGGGCGATCCTCGGCCGCCGGCTGCCGGCGGCGGACCTCGCCGGGGACGTCCGGACGGTGGCGACCGACCGGCTCCGGCCGGCGATGGTCCTGCTCGTGCCGGCCGGCTGCCGGTGCACCGAGGCCGTCGGCGCGCTGTACCGGCAGGCGCGCGAGTTTCGGCTGCCGGTGTGGCTCGTCACGGCCGGCGAGCCGGACCCGGCGCGCGCCACGGCCGCGCGCCGCGGGCTCGCGACGCTCGACGAGGACGCCGCGGCGGGCGGCGCGCGGTGGGCCGTGGACCCGGACGCCGTCCTGCTCCGGGCGCTCGCCGCGCGCGGCCTCACCGTCGTGCTCGTGCGCCCGGACGGGGTCGTCACGGACCTGCTACGGGATGTCGGGTCGAGGGCCCGTGACGTCCCCGCGATGGAGATCCTCATCGCGGGTCTCGTCCCGCGCCGGTAACGCGGCCTCGCCCGGTAGGCTTCGGGGCGTCCCGGCCGAGGGCCGGGACTCGTGCACCGCGAAGGAGGAACGGGCCGTGATGCGCAGGACCCGGCGGATGGTCGTCCCCGCTCACCTCGCCGTGGCGGGTGCCGCCATCGGCGCGCTCCTCGCGGCCTGCTCGTTCACGAACCCCGCGACGACCGCGACACCGTATGCGGCGAGCGACGGCACGAACGCCGAGCTCCAGGACGCCGCGACCGGCGACGTCGTGCGGCTGCGCAACTTCCTCGCCGTCTCCTCCGGCGCGGGTTCCCCCGGCACCGTCGTCGGCTCCATCGTCAACGGCGGCAGCCAGCCGGTGACGGTCCGGCTCACGGTGCTCGACGCGAACCAGCAGCCCGTCGGCGAGACGAGCGTCGACGTCTCCCCCCGCACGCTCGCCCGGGTCGGCCCCCGCGGCACGACGTTCGACCTGCCTCAGGTGCCGTCGGCGCCGGGCGCGAACCTCACGATCCAGGCCGCCACGTCCGGCGGCTCGACGCAGTTCACCCTGCCCGTCCTCCCCCCCTTCAACGAGTACGCGACACTGACCCCGACGGTGACCCCCACGACGGAGTCCGCATCGCCGTCCGCCTCCCCGACGGAGAGCCTGGACGGGACGGCGACCCAGACGCCGTGACCGGGCCAGGGCGCTGCGGCGCCGTGCTGCAGCCGGCTCAGCCGCCCGACTCGAACTTGTAGCCCAGCCCACGCACGGTGACGAGGTACTGCGGGTTGGCCGGGTCGGGCTCGATCTTGCTCCGCAGCCGCTTGACGTGGACGTCGAGGGTCTTGGTGTCCCCGACGTAGTCCGAGCCCCACACCCGGTCGATGAGCTGCATCCGGGTGAGCACCCGGCCGGCGTTGCGCAGCAGGATCTCCAGCAGCTCGAACTCCTTCAGCGGCATCGCGACCGTCGCGTTGTTGACGGTGACGACGTGCCGCTCGACGTCCATCCGCACCGGACCGGCCTCGACCGTCGCCGGGACGAGCGTCTCCGGCTCCGTGCCCGCGCCGCAGCACGGCGCGCACCCGCGCCACCAGCTCGCGGGAGGAGTACGGCTTGGTGACGTAGTCGTCGGCGCCCAGCTCGAGCCCCACCACCTTGTCGATCTCGCTGTCCTTCGCCGTCAGCATGATCACCGGGACGTTGCTGCGGGAGCGCAGCTGGCGGCAGACCTCGGTCCCGGGCAGGCCGGGGAGCATGAGGTCGAGCAGGACGAGGTCGGCACCGTTGCGGTCGAACTCCGTCCAGTGCCGCCGGCCCGTCGTCGGCGACGGCCACCTCGTAGCCCTCCTTGCGCAGGAGGTACGACAGCGGGTCGCTGAACGACTCTTCGTCCTCGACCACGAGGATGCGGGTCACGGCAGTGCTCCCCTCGGTCGTTCGCTGGTCGGTGCGCGCCGGGGTCCGGGCCGCACGGCGGCGCTGCCGGTCGGGCGGCGTGGCTCGCCGCACCAGTGTCGGTCGGCGGCGCTGGTGCGACCTGCCGCCACGGGCGGAGTCCGGGCAGCCGCAGGGTGAAGGTGGAGCCCTCGCCCCTCGACGCTCCAGACGGTCACCTCGCCGCCGTGGTTGGCCGCGACGTGCTTGACGATGGACAGGCCCGAGCCCGGTCCCGCCGGTGGCCCGCGAGCGGGCCTGGTCGACCCGGTAGAACCGCTCGAAGATCCGCTCGCTGGTCGGTCGGGGGCGATGCCGATGCCCTGGTCGCTCACGGCGATCTCGACCAGCCCGTCCACCCGGCGGACGCGCGACCCCGACCCGGGTGCCGTCCGGCGAGTACGCGATCGCGTTGTCGACGAGGTTGCGGACGGCGGTGACGAGCAGGTTGTGGTCGCCGTAGACGACGCCGCCGCTGTCGCCGCCGACGACGACGTCGATCCGCTTGGCCTGCGCGGCGAGCCGGCACCGGTCGACCGCCTCGGCGACGACGTCGTCGACCTCGACACGGTTCCGGCGGGTGCAGGGCGTCGGCGACCTGCAGCCGGGACAGGTCGATGATCTCCTGGACGAGCGTGGACAGCCGGACCGACTCGCGCTCCATCCGCTCGGCGAAGTGCCGGACGGCGTCCGGGTCGTCGGCCGCGTCGTGCACGGCCTCGGCGAGCAGGTGGAGCGCGCCGATCGGCGTCTTCAGCTCGTGGCTCACGTTGGCGACGAAGTCGCGGCGGATCTCCTCGACCCGGCGGGCCTCGGTGCGGTCGTCGACGAGGACGAGCACGTGCTCGGGGCCGAGCGGCGCGACCCGGGCGTGGACGACGAGCCGGGCCCGGCCGAGCGGGCCGCGCGCGAGCTCGAGCTCCCGCTCCCGGACCAGGCCGAACCGGCGGGCCTCCGCGGCCATCTCGCGCAGCTCGGCGTGGACCAGGTCGTGCCCGCGGACCAGCCCGAACGCGTATGCGGCGGGACTCGCCTTGACGACGCCGTCCGCGGTGTCGAGGACGACGGCGGCCGAGCGGAGGACGGCGAGGACCTCCGCCGACACCGGGCGGCAGCTCCGGCTCGGGAAGGCTCGCGAGGCCGAGCCGCTCGCGTCTCGCTGATCCGGAACGCGAAGCACGGCGAGGGCGCCGACCAGCAGGCCGACGAGCCCGGCGAGCACCACCGCCGCAGAGGCGTCCACGCAGCCAGGGTAGGCGGGCCCGACGCCACGCATCGCTGCGGAGGGCCGACCGGGTGATGCCTTCGTCGCGAGTTCACCTTCCGGCCGGAGGCCGTTCAACCCCCGATCGTGGGCCGCTGGAACGTTCGACGCGGCGGGGACCGGGGTCGCCCGCGCGGCCGCTGCGCCGCACGGGTGAGGGAAACGAGGAACCACGATGCGTGAGCAGTTCCACGGCGAGCTCGCCGGGCTCTCCGACGGCATGGTCGAGATGACGCGACTCGTCGGGTCGGCGGTCGCCCGTGCGACGACCGCGCTGCTCGACGCCGACCTCGGGCTCGCCGAGAGCGTCATCGCCGCCGACGAGCGGATCGATGCGCTGCAGGGCGACCTCGAGGAGCGTTCGCTCGAGCTCCTCGCGCGCCAGCAACCGGTCGCCACCGACCTGCGGGTCATCGTCACCGGGCTGCGGATGACCGCCGACCTCGAGCGGATGGGTGACCTCGCCCGGCATGTCGCCAAGCTCGCCCGGATGCGCTATCCCAGGTCCGCGATCCCGCCGGAGCTGCGCGGCGACGATCGTCGAGATGGGTCAGGTCGCCGAGCGCGATCGTCGCGAAGACCGGCAGCGTCATCGCGACCCGCGACCTCAGGCTGGCCGCCGAGCTCGAGACCGACGACGACGCGATGGACGTGCTCCATCGCACCCTGTTCGCCGTCCTCCTCTCGCCGGACTGGGAGCACGGCGTCGAGGCCGCCGTCGACGTGACGCTCTGCGGCCGGTACTACGAGCGCTTCGCCGACCACGCCGTCTCCGTGGCCCGCCGGGTCGTCTACCTCGTGACCGGCGAGCGGCCGCAGCTCATGGCGACCGAGCACGCCGCGGGGCTGCACTGATCGCCGCGGCGCGCAGAGCTCACCAGACGCCCGGGACGAGCCGCCGACGGACCCGGGCCGCGTACTCCGCGTAGCCCGGCAGCCGCGCGGTGAGGAACACGTCCTCGCGTGCCGTCCGCACGACGAGGACGACCGCCAGGGCGACGACGACGAGCAGCGCCCACGCCGATCCGAGGACCAGGCACGCCCCGGTGTACAGCAGCACCGAGCCGAGGTACCCGGGGTGCCGGACGAACCGGTACGGGCCGCTCGTCACGACGGTATGACCGCGCTCGGTCTGGAGCCGGACGACGGCGGAGAAGAACCCGTTGACGACCATCGCCCACGTCGCGAGCGTGGCGCCGACGAGCAGGAGGCCGGCACCGGCGACACGCACCGAGGGCTCGGGGTCCGGCGGCCAGCCGAACCGCTCGTCGAGCGCCGCGACGACGTACAGCGCGAGCGGCAGCCAGACGGCGGACAGCGACGCGAGCGGGACGTCCCAGGCCTCGGTGCCCTCCTGCACGCCGGAGCGCTCCGCGAGCAGGTCCGGGTGGAGCCGGCCCAGAACGGTGCCGATCGTCGTGATGGAGGCGGCGAGGAAGACGAGATAGCCCCACGCCGCCGGCCAGCCCGGGCGTCCGGAGACCCCGAGCAGGACGAGCCCGACGACAACGAGGTAGACGAGGTTCTTCAGCCCCCACAACCGGGCCCCGCGGGACCGCTGCGGGCTGCCGCGCATGACGGTGGGAATGCTCATGGCGCCCCCAGGTGCCACCGGACGCGGGGCGCCGGCAGACGGCCGGGCACCCGCTCCTCTCGTCCTTTCACGCCGTGGCCTCGCGGGCAAGGGTCGAACGACCCCGGCGCCTGCCGGGCGCGCCGTCAGCGGCCCTGGTTCGCGACCGCGGCCGCGGCGGCGGCAGCGGCCGCCGGGTCGAGGTACCGTCCGCCTCGCGCGGTCGGCGCGAGGTCGTCGTCGAGCTCGTAGACCAGCGGCATGCCCGTCGGGATGTTGAGCCCCGCGATGTCGTCGTCGCTGATCCCGTCGAGGTGCTTGACGAGCGCGCGCAGCGAGTTGCCGTGCGCCGCGACGAGGACGACCTTGCCGGCGCGCAGGTCGGGGACGATGTCGCTCGTCCCAGTAGGGCAGCATCCGCGCGACGACGTCCTTGAGGCACTCGGTGCGCGGGCATGTCGTCCCCGAGCCCGGCGTAGCGCGGGTCGCCGACCTGGCTGAACTCGTCGCCGTCCTCGATCGGCGGCGGCGGGACGTCGTACGAGCGGCGCCAGAGCATGAACTGCTCCTCGCCGTACTGCTCGAGGGTCTGCTTCTTGTTCTTGCCCTGCAGCGCGCCGTAGTGCCGCTCGTTGAGCCGCCAGTGCCGCGTGCACCGGGATCCAGTGCCGGTCGGCGACGTCGAGCGCGAGGTTCGCGGTCGTGATCGCCCGGCGCAGCAGCGAGGTGTGGACGACGTCCGGCAGGACCCCGGCCTCGGCGAGCAGCCCGCCCCCGGTCTCCGCCTCGGTCCGCCCCTTCTCCGACAGCGGGACGTCGACCCAGCCGGTGAAGAGGTTCTTGGCGTTCCAGTCGCTCTCGCCGTGGCGGAGCAGGACGAGCGTGTACGTCATGCCGCCAAGGCTAGGGGGTCCCGTCGACCGGTGGGCCCGCCGTCCGGTCGTCGCCCGACGGCTCGAGCAGGTGCCGGAACGCCTCGAGGTTGCGCGTGGACTCGCCCGCGCTCGACGCGCCAGGCCCACTCCCGCCGCATCGAGGAGAGGAAGCCGATCGCGAGCAGCTCGTTGAAGGCGCCGTCGGACGCCGTGAGGACCGCGCCGAGCAGCTGGTCGACCTCCTCCTCGGTGACGGCGTGCGACCGGCAGCCGCCCGACGAGGAAGACGTCACCGACGCGGTCGAGGGCGAACGCGACCCCGGGCAGCCGCAGGTTGCGGCGCAGCAGCCAGCGGTAGAACACCTCGTGGTTCTCGTCCGGCCGGCGGACGACGAACGCCGACACCGACAGCGCATGGTCGCCGACGAGCACCGACACCGCGGTCCGCAGCTTCGCCTCGCCGGGCAGCACGACGACGAACTCGCCGGGGCGGCCGCCCTCGTCGTGCTCGACGCCGGCACTCGCGATCCACGCCCGGACCGCGGCGTCGGCCCGGTCCCGTGCCGTCACGGGGCGACCGCCAGCGCACCGGCGAGCGCACCCACGGCGGCCGGCAGCCGGCGGGCAGCGGGCAGGAGGTACGCGGGGCGTGCCGAAGAGCCCCCGGCGACGGTGCCGCTCGACGGCGTCCGCGTAGACCTCGAGGGTCGCCTCGACGGTGGCGTCCCAGCTGAACCGGGCGGCGTGCCGCACGGCCGCGGCGGCCATCGCGTCGCCGGCGCGGGACGTCGTCGAGCAGCCCGCCGAGCGCGGTCGCCCAGGTCGCGGGCTCGTGCCCGTCGACGAGCAGCCCGCTCACGCCGTCCGACACCGCGGTCCGCAGGCCGCCGACCCCGGCCGCGACGACCGGGGTGCCGCAGGCCTGCGCCTCGAGGGCGACGAGCCCGAACGACTCGTTGTGCGACGGCACCGCGACGACGTCGGCCGCCCGGTACCAGTCGGCGAGCACCGCGCGGGGCGGCCGGCGGGTGGAAGCCGGACGACGTCGTCGATGCCGAGCGCCGCGGCGAGGCCGCTGGAGCTCCTCGGGCCGGTCCAGGCCGGTGCCGCTCGGCCCGCCGACGACGGCGACCTGGAGCCGGCGGCGCGCGCCGCGCTCGGGACGGGTCGCGAGCGAGCTGCGGCCGCGGCCCGACCAGGACGTCGGGCGCCTTGAGCGGCTGGATCCGGCCGACGAACAGCAGCAGGTCCGCGTCCGGCGGCGACGCCGAGCCGGCGCCGCGCGGCCTGCCGCCCGCCCGGGCCGCCGGGCCGGAACACGTCGAGGTCGACGCCGGGCGGGCACGACGGCGACCCGGTCGGGGTCGGCGCCGTACAGCTCGACGAGCTGGCACGGCCTCGCTCGTCGGTGTTGGCGACGAGCCGGTCGGCGGCGGCGACCACCTGCTCCTCGCCGATGACCCGGACCGGGCGGCTCGGGCCGGTCGCCGTCGGCCAGCGCGGCGTTCTTGACCTTGGCCATCGTGTGCATCGTGTGCACGAGCGGGACGTTCCAGCGGTCGGCGGCCAGCCAGCCGACCTGGCCGGACAGCCAGTAGTGGGAGTGGACGAGGTCGTACCAGCCCGGCTCGCGCCGGGCCTCGACCCGCATCACGCCGGCGGCGAAGGCGCAGAGCTGGCCGGGCAGGTCGTCCTTGGACAGCCCCTCGAACGGCCCGGCGGTGACGTGCCGGACGAGGACGCCCGGCGCGAGCTCGGCGACCGGCTGGGCAGTCGCTCGACGTGGCCCGGGTGAAGATCTCGACCTCGGTGCCGCGGGCGGCGAGCCGGCGCGCGGTCTCGACGACGTAGACGTTCATGCCGCCGGCGTCGCCGGTGCCCGGCTGCTCGAGCGGCGAGGTGTGGACCGACAGCATCGCGACCCGGCGCGGCAGGTCGCGGGTGCGCCCTCGTGCGGACATCACGCGACGCTGCGCGGCGGCGGTCGGGCTCACGCGTTGCTCCTTCTCGTGCGGCGGTCGGGCACCCGGACCGCCCGGCCCGGTCGGCGCCGGAAGCACCAACGCCCCGACGGCGCCCGGAGATTCCGGCGATGGGTCGCACCACCGGAACCGGCACCGGCGGTCGTCCCACCGGCGGGTCCGCGGACGACGGTAACGCCGCGTTCGGACGCGTGCCTCGTCGAAGCCGGACCGAAAGCCACCTTCCGAACATTTCAGTCCAAATCAGGTGTGCCCGCGCACCCTGCAGTGCACACGTGGCGGGCGCGAGCAGACGCGACGTGCGACGAGATCGGCCGGCGCTGCGCGTGGGTCGCGGTCACCGTCGCCGGCCCGCGACGTTCGGGGCGCGGCCGCGCTGGGTCGAGACGGTCCGGGTCAGCCCGCGCCGACAGCCGCCTCGAAGGCCCGGGCGGCCCGCGCCCCGAAGGGTACGAAGAGCACGCGGTCGACCGGCAGTGCGCCGTCGGCCACGGTCCGCCGGACGACGGCGACCCCGACCTGCGCGACCTCCTCGACGTCCCAGCCGAAGGCGCCGGCGCTGATCGCGGGGAAGGCGACCGACCGGGCGCCGGCGTCCGAGGCGACCCGGAGCGACTCGGAGAAGCACGACGCGAGGAGCGCCGGGTCGGTCTGCCCCTGGTGCTTGTTCGGGCCGACCGTGTGGACGACCCAGCGTGCAGGCAGGTCGTGTCCGGACGTCGCGACCGCCCGGCCGACGGGCAGCCCGTCCCGGTACGTCGTCGCCCGCAGCCTCCGGCACTCCTCGAGCAGGCCGGGCCCGGCCGCCCGGTGGATCGCGCCGTCGACCCCGCCGCCGCCGAGCAGGGACGAGTTCGCGGCGTTGACGACAGCGTCGACGTCCAACGTCGTGATGTCGCCGGGCACGACCTCGAGGAGCATCGCGGACTCCTTCCCCCGCAGCGGCTCGAACCACGAGCACCACCTTGCCACGCACGCCGCCGGACCGGCGCCGCGGGTGGATCGGCTGGTCTATCGGTCTGTCGGTCGGTCTATCGGTCGGTCGACGACAGCTCGAGGAGGAGCGTCACCGGGCCGTCGTTGACGAGCTCCACGGCCATGTCGGCGCCGAAGCGGCCCTGGGCGACCTCGAGCCCGAAGCCCCGCAGCGTCGCCGCGAAGGCGTCGACGAGCGGCTCGGCGACCGGACCGGGGGCCGCGTCGACCCACGACGGTCGCCGGCCCTTGCGGGTGTCGCCGTAGAGCGTGAACTGGCTGACGACGAGGGCCGCGCCCCCGACGTCGACGAGTGACGCCTCGTCGGCGCGCCCTGTGCCGGACGCGGCGCCGTCCGGGTCGCGCATGATCCGCAGGTCGGACACCTTGCGGCCCAGGCGTTCGGCGGTCTGCCGGGTGTCCGTGTGCGTCACGCCGACCAGCACGGCGAGACCCGCCCGGCCGATCTCGCCGACGACCTCGCCTCCGACGCTGACCCGGGCCCGCGTCACCCGCTGGACGAGTGCCCTCACAGCGCAACCTCGACCGCGCCGACCCGGCGGCCGTGCCCGAGCACGGGGACATCCGCCAGCTCGTCGAGCGCGTCGGCGGCCGCGCCGAAGACCCCGGCGTCCGCCGCGTCGACGCCGAGGCGGTGTAGCAGCGCGACGAGCACCGGCAGCCGGGCCCGGTCCCCGCCGTCCGCGACCTTCACGGCGACCGCCCGGCCGTCGGGCAGTGCCGCGGCGTACACGGCCTCCGCGCCGTCCTTCGCGACGAGCCCCGGCACGGCGCGGACGAGCCGGGTCACGTCCCGCCCGGTCCCGCCGAGCCACTCCGGGTGGGTCCGGACGGCGGCCGCGACCCGGCCCTCCGGCGTCCCCGGGGGCGCCGCCGCGATCCGGGCGAACGCCCGCGCGAGGCCGAGGATAGAGATCGCGAGCACCGGCGCCCCGCAGCCGTCGACCCCCGTGGCGGTGACGGGCTCGCCGGCGAGGTCCGCGACGGTGGCCGCGACGGTCTCCTGGAGCGGGTGCCCGGGGTCGAGGTAGGTCTCCACCGGCCAGCCGTTGACGACACAGGTCGCGAGCATCGCCGCGTGCTTGCCCGAGCAGTTCTGCGCGAGCGCGGACGGCGCCCGGCCGGCGACCCGCCAGAGGAACGCCTCGTCCGCGTCCAGCGGCAGGGTCGGCGTGTTCTGCAGCGCCTCGACGCCGAGTCCGGCGTCGGCGAGGACGCGCTCGACGCCCTCGAGGTGGTACCGCTCGCCGGAGTGGCTCGCCGTCGCGAGCGCGAGCAGGTGCCCGCCGAGCGGCAGCCCGGCGCGGAGCATGGCGACGGACTGCAGCGGCTTGTTCGACGAGCGGGGCAGGATCGGCGCGGTGACGTCGCCGACGGCGGCGGCCGTCCCGCCGTCCGGACCGAGCGCGACCGCCGTGCCGTGGTGCTCCCCCTCGACGAACCCGGACCGGACGACGCGTGCGAGGAGGCCGTGGCTCACGGTCGGGAGCGTAGTGGGCAGGGCCGGCCGGATCGACGGTAGCCGGCCCGGACGACCCTGCGGGACGGTCAGACGCCGCTGCCCACCGGGACGCCACCGGCGGCGTACCGACGGGCGATCTCCGCGGTGAGGGCGTCGACAACGCCCTGCACCTCGCGGCGCACCCGGCTCACCCGGGCCTCGATGTCGCCGAGCCGCCCGAGGGCCGCCGAGAGCTCCTGGTCGGTGAGGTCGTCGAGCCCCGAGCCGCCGACGTCGGCGACCGCGCGTTCTGCCTCCCGGCGGTGCTCGCCGATCCGGCTCGGGGCGGCGACGGTGTGCCTGCCGAGGCCGTGGTCCTGGCGCGGCTCGTCGGCCAGAACGAGCGAGAGCGCCTTCGCCATCTCCTCGTCGGTCCGCGGATGCCCGGACAGCGGGCCGTCGCCGTGGCGGGCCTCCTGCTCGGCGCGCAGGATGTCGATCCTGCCCTGGAGGAGCCGGCGCGCGTAGGACAGGTCGGTCTCCTCCTGGTCCGCCTCGGTGCGTCGGGCCCGGATCTCGTCGAGGTCCAGGTCCGCAAGCCCCCTCACGAACTCCGGGGCGAGCACCCGGTCCACGCGGCGCCGCCCGCCGGGCACGTACTCCGTCATCAGGTCTCCTGAACGCTCGTCCACCTGCCGGTCCCCAACCTACCGCCCATCATGCACCCGTGATGCCTGATAGTGATGGCACGATCACTCAGAAGCGCCGAAGAACCCGGTGAGAACGTCGCGGAGCCGGTCCCTACCGGTCCACAGCACCGCGCCCGGAGGCAGGACGACGAGCTCGGCGGCCGGCAGCGCGGCTGCGATGTCGTGGGCCACGTCGAGCGGGTGGGCGTCGTCCGCCTCCTGGCAGAGCACGAGGGCCGGGACGTCGACCCGGCCCAGCAGCGCCCGCTCCGCCGGGGCGAGCGGCGCGGACCCGGCGAACGCCCGCAGGACGGCAGGCAGCCCGGACCCGGCGATCTCCGCCGCGCGTCGGCGCGCCCACAGGCCGACGGCCGGCAGCTGGCGTACGGCGGCCGGCTGCTGCTCGCGGAGCAGCTCCGCGGCCCGGACGGCGTCGCCGGCGTCGAGCGCGTCGGCGAGGGCGAGCATGCGGCGCCGGCCGGCGTCGTCCGGGGCAGGTGCGGTGTCGAGCGCCGCGGGCAGCGCGAGGACGACACGGTCGAGGGGCAGCCGCGCTCCGTCGTCATCGTCGTCACCGTCGTCACCGTCGTCACCGGCCCGGACGGCGTCCACGAGGAGCCGGAGCAGCGCACCCGCTCCGAGGCTGATCCCGAGCGCGCGGGTCGCGCCGGTGGCGCGGCGGACGGCGTCCACCTCCGCGGCGACGTCGTCCCAGCCGCCCGCACCGGTCGCCGGGACCGGGGTGCCGCCGTGACCGCGCAGGCTCGGGAAGACGCGACGCCCAGGCACACCCGACCCGAACGGCCGGGTGTGCGCGACCGAGCCCGTGAGGCCGTGGACGAAGAGCGTCACCGGGTCGCCGGCGCCGGTCGCGGCGTACTCGACGGGCCCGTCCGGGCCGTCGGCGTGCAGGAACCCCGGTGCACGGAGCGGTTCGCTCATCCCGGACGTCGCCGGCCGCGCGGCGGTGCGGTTCGTCGCCTCCCGGTCAGTACGGCCCGTAGGGGCCGGAGGAGCGGCCGCCACGCCCGCGCATCTGCTGGACCGCCGGCCGGACGTCGGTGAGGTAGACCGCCGCGGCGACGATGGCGATGAGGGAGAGGAACCCGAGGACGTTGTATCGCGGGGCGCCGCCGAACGGCAGCGAGATGAACCCGATGGCGGCCGCCACGGCGAGGATCGCCACCCAGAAGGCCTTGGTCCGCTTGCCCGCGGCAGGGTACGCCTGCGATCCGTGCCGGAGCGCGTCGACGAGCGCATAGGCTTCGAGGCCGAAGGCCACGACGGCCAGCGCCATGAGGACGAGGTCCTGTACTCCACCGACGAGCGAGCTCATGCCACCAGGGTATGCGAGCGACGGGCGCGCCGCCGCGCACGACAGGGGACGGGACAGGCGACGGGGACAGGCGACGGGCCCGGTGAGGCCGCGACGGACGTCGCAGCCTCACCGGGCCCGATGGAGCATCCCGACCCGGACCCTCGGCCCGGGAGCGGGGTCAGTCTCCGACCGAGGCCGCGCCGGTCTCGGCGGCCTTCTTCGCGGCGGCCGCGGTCTTTCGGGCACTCGTCGTCGCGCCCTTGACCGCGCTGCGGGTGCGGGTGGCGCGCTCGTGGGCCGTCGTCGACGCGGTCTTGGCGGCGGTCTCGGTGGCCGCGACGTGGCCCTCGACGACCTTCTCGGTCTCCTGGACGGCCTCGGCGGCCTCCTGGACGCCGACGCCCACGGCGGCGATCGCCGCGGCGGTCGTCGTGTCGACTGCCTTGCGGGCGGTCGTGACGGCGGCCTTGGTGCGGCTGACCGTCCCCTTGCCCTGGGAGATGAGGTCCTGCGTCGCCTGCTGCGACGCGAGCCGGTCGACGAGCTTGCGCCCGCGGTCGGCGAGGTCCTCGTAGTTCTTCTCGGCCTTGCCCGCGAGCTCGAGCGCCCGCGAGACGGCGAGCGCCGGGGCCTGCTGCGCCTGGGCGCTGAGGCTCTTCGCGTCGAGCGACGTCGCCGTGCCGCGGACCTTGCTGACGCGGGCCTCGAGCCTGGTCTGGACCTCGGTGAGGCGCGCCTCGGCGTCGGACTGCAGCTTGCCGAAGCGGGCCTCCGCGTCGGACTGGGCCTTGGCGATCCGGGCCTCGATCTCGGCCTGCAGGGCGGTCGCGGCCTTGGCGGCGTGCCTGACCCGCTCGACGGCGAGGTCGGTCGCGCCGACGGCGGCCATGACCGGCGTGGAGTCGGTGACGACCTTGGGGACGGTGGTGGTGGTGCGTGCCATGACGGCCTTCCTCCTCGTGATGTGCGCGACGTTCGCGCGGTGGTGGCTATGGGGTGTCAGGGGTGCCGACCGACGGCGTCGTCGGCCCGCTCGCGGGGTCGGCGGCCGACGGGTCCGGCCGCTCGCTCGTGGTGCGGGTCGTGCGCTTGCGGGTGGACGCGGCGCGCGGCGCGCCGCGTCGGGTCGTGCGCTCCCCGGTGCCGCGGCGGCCGGTGGCAGCCGCGGCGTCGGACGTGGCGGTGGGCTCCGGCGTCACGGTGGCGTCGGGCTCCGGCGTCTCGGTCACGTCGGACGGTGCGTCCGGCGCGACGTCGGGGACGGCGGCAGGTGCCCGGCGCCGGGACCGGGCCGGCCGCTCGGCGGCACCCGTCTCGGCGGCGGCCGCCTTGGCGGCGCGCTTGGCCGCCCGCTTCGCGGGCGCGGGCACCGACGACGTCGTCCGGGTGCCCGGACGGCGGCGCGGCACCGCAGCGACGACGTCCTCCGCCGCGGCCCGTGCGTTCTCGGCACGGAACGAGGCGTAGATGTCGAGCAGCACCCGCTTCTGCCGGTCGGAGAGGTCGGGATCGGCATGGACGGCGCGCTCGACGCCGACCCGCAGCTCCTCGTCGAGGATCCCGGCCCGGATGTACAGGGCCTCCGCGGAGATCCGCAGGCCCTTGGCGATCTGCTGCAGCATCTCGGCGGACGGCTTGCGGAGCCCGCGCTCGACCTGGCTGAGGTAGGGGTTGCTCACCCCGGCCAGCGTCGCGAGCTGCCGCACCGACAGCCGGGCGTTCTCACGCTGCTCGCGCAGGTACGCCCCGACGTCGGTGACCCGACCACCAATGCTTGCCACAGTATCCATAGTGCTTGCTCCTGCTAGCAGATGCAAACCCGGAGGGCGTGACGGCGGACACGTTCGACGCCCGGAGCCCCCGGTAGTGACGACAGACGCGCGGAACCGGGACCTACGTCGACCGCTCTCCGCCCCGGGTTGAGCGAACGCCGCCCCGGGCTGGCGAGGGAGGGACCGCGGACGGCTCAGGCGGGCCGGACGGCGAGGAGCGCGCGGGCGTCGGCGGTCGACATCGGGGGGCGCTGCAGCTCGGTGGCGAGCCGCGCGGCGCGCTCGACGAGCTCGGCGTTCGACCGCACGGGCCGGCCCTTGGCGTACACGAGGTTGTCCTCCATGCCGACCCGCAGGTGCCCGCCGAGCGCGAGCGCCGCGGCGGCGACCGGCAGATGCGCGCGGCCGATCCCGGTGGCCGACCACGACGTCACCTCCGCCGGCAGCGCCTGGACGGCGGCGACGAGCGCCTGCGCGGTGCCCGGGCATCCCGCCGGGCACGCCCATGACGACGTCGCAGTGCACCCTCCCGCCGTACGGCAGCCCGTAGGTGTCGACCAGCCGGCGCAGCGCGTGCACGTGCCCGAGGTCGAACAGCTCGAACTCGGGCACGACCTGCAGGTCCCGGGCCTTCTCGTAGAGCTGCACCATGAACGGCCACGGGTTGAGGAAGACGTCGTCGCCGAAGTTCGACCGTGCCGCACGTCAACGAGCACGAGTCGGGCATCGGCGTCGAGGACGGCGAGCCGGGTCTCGAGCGGGTCGTGCACGCTGCCGCCGGTCGACAGCTGGACGACGAGGCCGGTGCTGCTCCCGCAGCGCCTCGACGGTGTCCTTCAGCCGGCGGAGGTCCAGCGTCGGCCGGTGCGTCGTCGTCGCGGATGTGGACGTGGACCAGAGCGGCACCCGCCGCCTCGCACGCCGTGGCCTCCGCGACGAGCTCGTCGAGGGTCGTCGGCAGCTGCGGGTACGTCGGCCTTGGAGACCTCGGCGCCGGTCGGCGCAACGGTGATCAGTGTGCTCGTCACGCCGGATATCCTGCCACGAGAGCACTCAGATCTGGAAGATCGTCCCGAATCTGCGGGGGAATGCGACAAGTCTTCCGCACTCAGGTCCTTCCCGGATCTACGGCGCGACGACGACCTCCTGGGCGGCGGCGAGCGCCTCGCCGTCGGGGCCGACCTCGAGCGGCGCATCGACCGGCACCGACCGCTTGACGAAGGCGAGCGCGACGGGACCGTCCTCGTGGTGGCGGGCGGACGTCGTGACGAACCCGACCTGGCGTCCGCCGTACACGACGGGCGCGCCCGCCGCCGGCAGCGTGTGCTCGCTGCCGTCGAGGTGGAGCAGCACCAGCCGGCGCGGCGGCCGGCCGAGGTTGTGCACCCGGGCGACGGTCTCCTGGCCGCGGTAGCACCCCTTCTGGAGGTGCACGGCGGTGCGCAGCCAGTCCGACCTCGTGCGGGATCGTCCGGTGGTCGGTCTCGTGGCCGAGCCGGGGCCGCCAGGCCGCGACGCGCAGCGCCTCGCTCGCCCAGGTGCCGGCGAGCGGGACGGCGCCGACGCACGCCTCGAGCGTCGTCCGGGGCACGAGCACCTCGCGCCACGGGCGGGCCAGACCCGGGTGCGCATCGTCGGCAACGGCGGCGTACGACGCGGTCGTGCCACCGAGCCGCGGCCACGGGTCCTGCCAGCGCGGCGGGGCGCCGTCCGGCACCGTGAAGCCCTGCGGCACCGGCGATCCGGACGGCACCGACATGCCGACGACCGCCCACTCGGCGGTGACGTCCGTGACCTCGACGCGGAGCATGAACTGCATCTGCTCGCAGCCACTCGACGAGGGCCGGTGCCGTCCCCGGCTCGACCGTCGATCCACACCGACTCCCCGTCGTCGACGAGGTGCAGCGCGTGCTCGACGTGGCCGTGCGGGCAGAGGAGGAGGGTCTCGGTGGACTCCCCCGGCGCGAGCGCCGGTGAGCGGCCTGGGTGGTCAGGGAGTGCAGCCAGGACAGCCGGTCCGGGCCGGTGACCCGGACGACGCCGCGGTGCGACAGGTCGACGACCGCCTCCCCGGCGGCGAGCAGCCGCTGCTCGCGGATCGGGTCGCCGTAGTGCCAGGCGACGCCGGCGTCGGCGCCCTCCGCGGCTACCGCGCCGGGTCGTGACAGCAACGGGCTCGCGGGCAGACCGAGGGCGTCGGCGGCGGAGGCGGCAGGGGCGGGGGGGTCGAGGTGCTGCATGTCAGACCTCAGCGTCCGCGGGCACGTCGTACTTCCCGTTCGCGAGGCAGCGCGCGCAGGTCCCGTCGAGGGACAGGTGCGTGACGTCCGTCGTGAAGCCGTACCGGGCCCGGACCTCGTCGGCGAGCGCCCGGGCCCCGTCGACGTCCGCCTCCTCGACGCCACCGCAGCGCCGGCACACGAGGTGGATGTGGTCGGCGTGCCCGACGGCGTGGTACGTCGGTGCCTTGTGCCCGAAGTGGGTGTGCGAGACCACGCCCATCTTCTCGAGGAGGTCGAGCGTGCGGTAGACCGTCGACAGCGACAGGCTCGGCGTCACCTCCTGGACGCGGTCGGCGACCTGCTCCGGCGTCCCGTGGCCGAGGGTATGGAGGGCTTCGAGGACCAGCCGGCGCTGCGGAGTCATCCGCAGGCCCCGCGACCGCAGCGCGTCCCCGAGGACGTCGGACCCGCGCTGCGTCACCGGGTCAGGATAGGGCTGCTCGGCGTCGGCGGTGCCGCGCAGTCCCCGCAGCTCCGGGCCGCTGACGCCGCAGCGGCGTCGGGGCCGGCGGGCCGCGTCGGCTACAGGCGCTTGAGCCGGGCCGACGCGTGCGACTGGAGCGGGACCCCGACCGCGGCCATGTCCATGGCCCAGAGCAGGTCGCCCTCGACCAGGCCGTAGAGCCGGGTCGCGGCGTTGTACTCCTTGGCGGTGGCCGTCCGCGCGACGACGTCGGTCTCGAGCGTCGCCCGCGGGCCGACGACCTGGCCGACGTAGATCTCGACGAAGCCGGTCGGGTGGGCGAGAAGGACCTCGACCTCGAGGCCGGGCTCCCCGGCGTCCGTCGTGACCGCGGCACCGGGGCGCCAGAAGCCGGTCTCCGTCGCGAGCGGGCGGACCTGCTCGCCGTTCTCGTCGAGGAGCCAGGCCTGGGAGCGGTAATGCAGGAAGGGCCGACCGTCGTGGCGGAACTCGACCTCCTGGCCGAACCGGACGTCGTCCATCGTCGGGTACCCGACGACGCCCGCGCCGGCCCAGCGACCGACGAGCCACGCGAGCGGGACGAGCTGTGCCGGCAGGTCCGGGTCGATCTGGACGGGCACCGCGGCGTCAGCTCTGACCCTTGAAGAGCCGGTACACGACGAACACCGAGAACCACACGATCGCGAGCGACGCGAGGATGAGCAGGGTGAGGTACACGCCTTCGAGCACGCCCATGCGGCGAGCCTACTGGGCGGTGGCGCGGGCGGCCCTCAGCCGGGCGAGGAACAGGTACATCTCACACCCGAGGCAGAGCCCGAACACCGCGTTGAGGAACGCCGCGACGAACGCCACCGCAGCGGCCACGACGACGGCACCGCCGATCCCGAGGAGCGCGAGGACGAGCCCGGCGCCCGCGACGACGAGGCCGACGAGCTGGGCGAAGGTCGGTGGCCGGGGGTCCTCGAGCTCGGCCGGCGGCCCGAGCCGGGGCCGGACGACACGTCGGTAGAGCCACCCGTACGGCGAGCGCGTGATCCCCGCGAAGGCGCCCACCGCGAAGACCGCGGCTTGCACCGCGAGCAGCCAGACGCTCCCGGTGAGCATGGTGACGACGAGGACGACGGCGGTGACCGCGGCGCCGACCCGAGGGCCCCGCGGGTCGATGCCCGCCGGCGCGGGGCTGCCGGCGCTCATCGGGCGACGAGCGGCGCGACGAGCGGCGCGACGAGCGCGCGGGCCTGGGCCGGCGTCAGGCCGCCGGAGGCCCGGCCCCGGACCCGGCCGTCGGCGTCGAGGAGCAGGACGGTCGGCGTCCGGACGACGTGGAGCCGCTTCGCGAGGTCGAGCCGGTCCTCGGCGTCGACCTCGACGTGCGAGACGCCGGGCAGGCCGGCGGCGAGGTCGCCCAGAACCCGCCGGGTGGACCGGCACGGCGCGCAGACGCTCGTCGAGAACTGGACGAGGGTGCCGCGGTCGCCGAGCGGGGCCCCGACGTCGGCCGGGGTGAGCACCGCGCCGTCGGAGACGACCCGGGCCCGGCCGGACCGCCACCGGGCCCACAGGCCGACGGCGACGGCCACGACCAGCGCCCCGAGCAGCACGCCGAGACGGACGACAGGGTCGGAAGTCATACTCCATCGAAACCATGAGGTTTCTCCGGCGCATCCCTCGTCTCACCATCTGGGACGACCGTCCCGCGACTGTCGGCTCAGGCACCACCTCTGTGCGCGCAGTCTGGCGTGTCGCGCGGGACACGCGCGCAGACCTGGTGCCCGAGCGCGGTGCGGCACCGGCGCCGCACCCGGCGTCGGGCGCTCAGCCGCCGACGAGCCGGACCACCGCGTATGTCACGGTGCCGACGGCGGCGACCGGGGCGGCCGCGGACGTGAGAAGGCCGAGCGCGGTCCCCGACCCCGGAGCGTGCCGAAGGAGCCGGTCGAGGCCGGCCACGACGGCCGAGACGGCGACGCCGGTGGCGATCGCCGGCAGGTTGCGGACGGGGTCGGTGAACTGGGCGGCGACGACCGCGCCGACGGTGCCGGCGACGAAGGGTGCCCACGCGGCGAGAAGGCGCGGGAACGGGATCGCCGTGACCGCCCGCGCGACCCCGACCGAGACCGCCGCGACGAAGATCGCCGCCCGGCCGAGCGCCGTCTCCGGCAGCAGCACCCAGCCGGCGGCCAGGAGGACGCACACCTGGCCGGTCACGGTGCCCGTCACCGACTCGACGAGGTCGACCCGGCCGTCACGGCGCAGCAGCTCGTGGGCGAACGCGAGGAGCACCGACAGCGCGAGGAAGGCCGCGAGGAGCCCGAGCGGCTCGTCGTCCGGCGCGAACGTCGTCACGGCGACGGCCGACCAGCCGGTGAGCAGGACGAGCAGCGCCGTCCCGTTCGGGTGCGGCAGGCCGAGGAGCACACCGGCCCCGAGGGCCGCGACGAGGACGACGAGCCCGACCGCTACCGCGAGCAGCGACGGGTTGACGACCCCGGCCAGGCCGACGAGGCCGGCGAGCGCGACGGACGCGAGCGCGGCGAGGACGGCGGTCACGCGGGCATCCTGGCAGAGACGCCTCTCCCGTCGCCGCCGTCCGAGCGTGCCGCCGCCGCGAGCGCCCACACCGCGATCCGGCGGACGAGCTCCGGCCGGGCGGCCGCCTCCGCGTGCCCGAACCCCGGCTCGACCCACAGGGTCGCGGTCGGGCCGGCGGCGCGGACGAGCCAGCGGGCGTGGTCGAGCGGGAAGTAGTGGTCCGCGTCGCCGTGGACGACGAGCAGCGGGGTCGGCGCGACCCGCCCCGCGACGGCGTCCGGCGGCTCCGGCCCGGGGTCCCAGGCGGTCCCGGTGAGCCGTGCGCCGAGGACGGCGTGGACGACGACCCGGCCGAGCCGCGTCTCGAACCCGCGGTACGCCCGCCGCATCGGCGGCGTCCCGCGGAAGCGCCAGCGACCCGGGCCGCTCACAGCGACGACGGCGTCGACCCGGTCGTCCACGACGTCGACCCGGTCGTCCACGACGTCGACCCGGTCGTCCACGACGTCGGTGACGCGGGCCGCGGCCGCCGCCGCGCCCGACCACGGCGTCCGGTGGCTGCCCGCGGCGTGGAGCACGGCGACGGCCGCCCCCATCGACCACCCGAGCGTCACGACCCGCGCGTACCCGAGCGCGCGGGCGTGCCGGACGGCGGTGGCGAGGTCGAGCACCTCGAGGTCCCCGACGGTGCTCGCGCCGGTCGAGCCGCCGTGCCCGCGGAAGTCGAAGGACACGACCCCGCCGAACGCGTGCAAGTGGGCGGCGATGCGGGCGGTGTCGGGACGCCGCCACGACCCTGTGACGCCGTGCGCGACGACGAAGCACAGCCCCGGGTCCGCGGCGTCCGGCAGCGGCGGGTCGTGCATCGCGCTGAGCCGCTCGCCGTCCGGGGTGACGAGGGTGGTGCCGGGCTCGTGGCGCACCGGCCGGCGCAGCGGGGACCACCGGGCGGCCGCGGCGAGCGGCGCCCGGGCGCGGCGGCTCCTCGCAGGCACGGCGACATCCTCACCGACCCCGCTGCGGACCGGATGGCGGGGTCGCCCGCCCGCCACCGGACCCGGCCGCGGGCGCCGCGCATGACGGTGACGTTCGTCCGGCGTGTCGGCGAAGTTCCCTGGCGCGGGCAACCCGCCGGCGACACGGACGTCAATGGCTGCTCGGTTGCCGCGCCGTGTCGCGCACGTCACGCAAGCGCTTGCACGAGCATGCAGACAACCGGATCGTGACGGCTATCCTTGACCCTCAGTGTCCCGCAACGGCGCGGAGTGCTGGCCGGTGGAGCCGGTCCGCGCGAGCGCCCGGCGCTCGCGCGTCTCCGGGTGACTCGTGCGGAGGAGGCCGTCATGGCCCAGCTGCTGCTCCTGACCAACGCCCTTGCGCCGTCCGCCGAGGTGCTGCCCGCCCTCGGCCTGCTCCCGCACCAGGTCCGCGTGCTGCCCGCCGAGGCGGCCGTTCTCGTGGACGCCCCGCCCGCCGACGCCGTCATCGTCGACGGCCGCCGTGACCTCGGCGGCGCCCGCTCGCTGTGCCGGCTGCTCCGCACGACCGGCCTGTCGTCGCCGCTCCTCCTTGTGCTCACCGAGGGCGGGATGGCCGCCGTCGCCGCCGACTGGGGCGCGGACGACGTCCTCCTGGACTCCGCGGGGCCGGCCGAGGTCGAGGCGCGGCTGCGCCTCGCCGCGGGCCGCAACCGGCTCGCCGAGGCCGCCCGCGAGCCGGAGACCTCCGAGATCCGCGCCGGTGACGTCGTCGTCGACGAGGTGACCTACAGCGCGCGGGTCCGCGGCCGGCTGCTCGACCTCACGTACAAGGAGTTCGAGCTCCTGAAGTTCCTCGCCCAGCACCCGGGCCGGGTCTTCACCCGGGCGCAGCTGCTCCAGGAGGTCTGGGGCTACGACTACTTCGGCGGCACCCGGACCGTCGACGTCCACGTCCGCCGCCTGCGGGCCAAGCTCGGCCCCGAGCACGAGGCGCTCATCGGGACCGTCCGCAACGTCGGGTACCGCTTCGTCCCGCCGGGCCGTGAGCGCGCCGCCGCCGAGGAGAGCGTCGACGCCTGAGGCCGGCCCCTCGGCTCAGCGGCCGAGCCGCCCGGGGGCGGCCGGGCTCATCGACACGCTGCACGCACAGCCCGGCCCGGTCACGCCGTCAGGGCAGCGGGGTCACCCGGTTCGGGGTCGGCCCGGTGACCGGCGAGTTCAGCCCGAGGTAGGCGACGAACTCGTCGAGGTCGACCCCGCCGCCGGTGCGGTTCGTGCCGTTCCTCAGCTCGAGGAAGCCGTCGCCGCCGTCGGCGAGGAAGCTGTTGACGGTGACCCGGTAGGTCGCGGCCGGGTCGATCGTCGACCCGTCGAGCTTGATCGTCGACGGGTCGATCTTGTTCCCCAGCGGCGCGGACGCCGACCACGAGTAGGTCAGGCCCTGGGACACCCCGAGGTGGAGGAACCGGACCGTCGCGGGGTTGCCCTGCGCGTCGAACTGCTGGGTCCACTGCTGCTCGAGGACCGTCTCGATCTGCGCGCCCGTCAGCGTCATCGTCACGAGCAGGTTCGCGAACGGCTGGACCGCGAAGGCCTCGCCGTACGTGACGTTGCCGTCGCCCTCGGTGCCGGACTGCGCGTAGGTCAGGTCGGCCCGGACGCCGCCGGGGTTCATCAGGGCGAGCTGCGCGCCGTTCGGCGTCGTCCGGTCGAGCTGGGCGTCGGCGATGAGGTCACCGAGGCTGGACTCGGTGTCCCGGGTGACGCTCCGCGTGATGTCGGCGGTGATCGTCCCGACCGGCCGGTTCGCGATCGGCGCGGCGATCGTGTTCCACCTGTCGACGATCCCCTGCAGCGTCGGGTCGGCCGTCGTCCGGACGACCGGCCGGTTCACGGAGGTTACCGACGACCGGATGACGTCCTCGGTCCGGCGGTCGAGCTGGAGGTTCGTCTCGGTGACCAGCCGGCCGAACGCCATCGCGCTGGTGACCCACCGGGGGTTCCCCTTCGGGTCCGGGATCCGGCACGTGTACGGCTGGTGGGTGTGCCCGCTCACGACGAGGTCGATGCTCGGGTCGAGGTTCTGGGCGATGTCGACGATCGGCCCGGAGATGGCGGCGGCGCCGGTCGCCCCGGTGCACGGGAAGTCGTACGGCGCACCGGTCGGCGGCAGGCCGCCCTCGTGCACCAGGACGACGATCGCCCGGACGCCGCGCTGGCGCAGGTCGCGGGCCGCGAGGTTGGCCGTGGCGACCTCGTCGCGGAAGGTGACGTCCTTGATCCCGGCCTGGGCGACGAGCTCGGGGGTGCCCTCGAGGGTCATCCCGATGAAGCCGACCGTGACACCCTCGACCTGGGTCGTCCACGTCGGGGGCAGCACGGTGCGCCCGGTGCGGCGCTTGAACCACGAGCCGTAGCCGTGGACAGGCTTCGGCGCCTTGACGCCGCCGTTGTACGCGACGTTCGCCGCGAGCCAGGGGAAGTCGGCGCCGGCGTAGCCGTCCTCGTCGAAGCACCCCTCGACCGGATGGCAGCCGCCGTACTGCATCCGCAGCAGCTCGGTGACGCCCTCGTCGAACTCGTGGTTGCCGACGCTCGAGATGTCGAGCCCGAGGGCGTTGAGCGACTCGACGGACGGCTCGTCGTGGAACAGCCCGGACACGATCGGGCTGGCCCCGATGAGGTCACCGGCCGCCACGGTGAGGCTGTGCTTCTTCCCCGACCGCAGCCCCTTCAGCGTCGTCGCGAGATACTGCGACCCGCCGAACACCGTCGTCCCCTGGCCCGGCAGCATCGCGTTGCTGCCGGTCGGCACGTCGAGGTTCCCGTGGTAGTCGTTGAAGGAAAGGATCTGCAGGTCCACCGGCTTGGGCCGGGCATCGGCCGAGGTCCCGAAGGCACCGGCGGCGAGCAGCGCCCCCGCCGCGAGGACACCGGAAGCCGCCGCCCGGCCGCGGCGATGACGACGTCTCATGCGAGCGATCTCCCTACCGTCTCCCGACCGGCGCCTCCCCGGAACCGCACTCGCTGCGGCGCGCCGCGCGTCCGTCGCCGAACGGCACGCGACGGACAAAGGGACATTACTGACCGATCCGTCAGGACCACCAGCGGTTGCCGACGCCTGCTTCCCACCGGGGCGCCCGACCACGACGGATCTAGGCTGACGTCGTGCAGCAGGCCTCCGAGGTCCCGGCGTCCGGCGACGCCGCCGTGCCCACCCGCACCGCTGCCCCCGGCGGCGGGCCGCGGCTCGTCGTCAGCGGCACGATCCCCGCGGCGGACGTCGCCCGGGTGTTCGCCCTCGTCGAGGCCGCTACCGTCGCGGACGGCGTCCGGCCGATGAGCGAGCACGTGACCCTGCACGTCCGGTACGGCGGTGAGGGACCCGACCGCAACATCCTGCTCCTCGTCCCAGGCCCCGTCCCCGGCACCGTCCCAGGCCCCGTCCCCGGCACCGTCCCAGGCCCCGTCCCCGGCACCGTCCCAGGCCCTGTCGCAGGCCCCGTCCCGGGCCTCGTCCCGGCGGACACGGCCGGCGCCCCGGACGACCCTGCGCAGGCCACCGCCGACAGCCTCGTCCGGCCGGGCGAGCGCCTCGTCGGCTATGCCCACCTCGACCCGACGGACGTCGTCGCGGGCGGCGCCGTCGAGGTCGTCGTCCACCCCGACGCGCGCGGCCACGGCTACGGCCGGCTGCTCGTCGGGGCCGCCGCCGCGGCGGCGCCCGACGGACGACTGCGGCTCTGGGCGCACGGCGACCACTCCCCCGCCCGGGCGCTCGCAGCGTCGCTGGGCTTCGCCGAGGTCCGCCGGCTGGAGCAGATGCGTCGATCGCTGTACTCGCCGCTGCCGCCCGCGCAGATCCCGGAGGGCGTGACGGTCCGCGCGTTCCGTCCCGGGGAGGACGACGCCGAGTGGCTCGAGCTCAACGCGCGCGCCTTCGCCGACCACCCCGAGCAGGGCGGGTGGACGGCGGACGACCTCGCCGCGCGGTTGCGCGAGGAGTGGTTCGACCCCCAGGGCTTCCTCGTCGCCGTCGACGACGCGAGCGGCCGGATGGTCGCCTTCCACTGGACGAAGATCCACGGCGGTGGACGGCACGACCACGGCGGCGCTCCGCACGCCCACGACCCGATCGGCGAGGTCTACGTCGTCGGCGTCGACCCCGACGCCCAGGGCCGCGGCCTCGGCCGGGCGATGACCCTCGCCGGCCTGCACTGGCTGCGCTCGCGCGGGCTCTCCCAGGCGATGCTCTACGTCGAGGCCGACAACGAGCCGGCCCTGGCGGTGTACCGGAGCCTGGGGTTCACCCACTGGGACACCGACGTCATGTTCTCCCGGCGTCCGGACGCGGCCGTCTGGCCGAACGGGTGACCCGCGCGGGTCTTCACGGCTTCCAGCCCTTCGGTCGCGGGTACCCCGCATGACACGATGCTGGGCATGACTTCCCCGGCCGCCAGCAGCCCCGGACCGACCCCCGTCGGCGGCCCGGAGGTCGCCGCGGAGTCGGCGCCCACCGCGCCGCGCACCCGCCGCCCGACCCGGAGCTCCGCAGTGGCCGCGGCGGCCGCCGCGCCGGCCGCCGAGCCGACCGCCCGGGCGACGGTCGCCGTGCTCGAGCCGCCCGTGGCCGAGGCCCCCGCCGCCTCGTCCGCCCCCTCCCCGGCCGACTTCCCGGACCGGTTCCTCGACCGCGAGCTGTCAGCTGGCTCGCCTTCAACGAGCGGGTCCTCGCGCTCGCCCAGGACGAGCGGCTGCCGCTGCTCGAGCGGGCCCGGTTCCTCGCGATCTTCGCGAGCAACCTCGACGAGTTCTTCATGGTCCGGGTCGCCGGCCTCAAGCGCCGCATCGCGACCGGCCTCGCGGTCACCGCGGCCAGCGGCCTCGAGCCGCGCGAGGTGCTCGACCGCGATCAGCGAGACGCGCGCACGAGCTGCAGAGCAGAGCACGCCGCCGTCTACCGCGAGGTCGTCGCGCCGGCCCTGTCCGACGCCGGGATCGCCCTCGTCCACTGGGACGCGCTGTCGGACGACCGAGCAGGACCGGCTCCACGCGTTCTTCCGGGACCAGGTCTTCCCGGTGCTGACCCCGCTCGCCGTCGACCCGGCGCACCCGTTCCCGTACATCTCCGGGCCTGTCGCTCAACCTCGCGGTCATCCTGCGCAACCCGGTGACCGACAAGGAGCACTTCGCCCGGGTCAAGGTGCCGCCGCTGCTGCCCCGGTTCATCGCCGTCGGCGGCGACGACCACCACCACGCGCGGTTCGTCCCGCTCGAGGACGTCATCGCCGTCCACCTCGACCAGCTCTTCCCGGGCATGGAGGTGCTGCCAGCACCACACCTTCCGGGTGACCCGCAACGAGGACCTCGAGGTCGAGGAGGACGACGCCGAGAACCTGCTGCAGGCCCTGGAGAAGGAGCTCCTGCGGCGCCGCTTCGGGCCGCCGGTCCGGCTCGAGATCGCCGAGGACGTCGACCCGCACGTCCGCGAGCTGCTCGTCCGCGAGCTCGGCGTCAGCGAGGCCGAGGTGTACGCGCTGCCCGGAGCCGCTCGACCTGCGCGGCCTCAACGCTCGTCGCCGACCTCGACCTCCCCGAGCTGCACTACCCGAAGTTCGTCCCGAAGACGCACCGGCACCT
This sequence comes from uncultured Actinomycetota bacterium, assembly GCA_963750565.1. GTDB lineage: Bacteria > Actinomycetota > Actinomycetes > Actinomycetales > Kineosporiaceae > R-H-3. The sequence continues at coordinate 444,999 of CAVVRA010000012.1, forward strand.
CAACGAGGTCGAGACGGCCAAGCCGAGCGACGTCTTCGCCGCGATCCGCGACCGCGACGTCCTGCTGCACCACCCGTACGACTCGTTCTCCACGAGCGTCCAGGCGTTCCTCGAGCAGGCCGCGGCCGACCCGAAGGTGCTCGCGATCAAGCAGACGCTGTACCGGACCAGCGGCGACTCCCCGATCGTCGACGCGCTCATCGACGCCGCCGAGGCCGGCAAGCAGGTGCTCGCCCTCGTCGAGATCAAGGCCCGCTTCGACGAGCAGGCGAACATCACGTGGGCGCGCAAGCTCGAGCAGGCCGGCGTCCACGTCGTCTACGGCATCGTCGGCCTGAAGACGCACGCGAAGCTGAGCCTCGTCGTCCGGCAGGAGTCCGACAGGACTGCGCCGCTACTGCCACGTCGGCACCGGCAACTACAACCCGAAGACCGCGCGCCTCTACGAGGACCTCGGGCCTGCTCACCTGCGACCCGCAGGTCGGCGAGGACCTCACCCGGCTGTTCAACCAGCTCTCCGGCTACGCCCCGAAGACCGCCTACCGCCGGCTGCTGGTCGCGCCGCGCTCGCTGCGCAGCGGGCTCGTCGACCGGGTCGAGCGGGAGATCGCCAACCACGCCGAGCGGCAAGCCCGCCGGCATCCGGATCAAGCTCAACTCGCATCGTCGACGAGGTGCTCATCGACGCCCTGTACCGCGCGTCGGCCAGGCCGGGGTTCGGTGGACGTCGTCGTCCGCGGGATCTGCGCGATCCGGCCCGGCGTGCCCGGGCTGTAGCGAGAACATCCGGGTCCGCAGCATCCTCGGCCGCTTCCTCGAGCACTCCCGGATCTTCTGGTTCGCCAACGGCGGGGACCCGGTGGTCTATCATCGGCAGCGCGGACATGATGCACCGCAACCTCGACCGCCGGGTCGAGGCGCTGGTCCGGCTGCGCGACCCCGGCCACATCTCCGAGCTCGACGAGCTGCTCACCCTGTGCGTCGACGACGAGACGGCATCCTGGCACCTCAGCCCGGACGGCGTGTGGGCCCGGCGCAGCGAGGGGCCCGACGGCGGACAGCTCCTCGACCTGCAGGCGCACCTCATCGCGTCCCGGCCACGGCGGCGCACGACCCGCAGACGGTGACCGGCGGGCCAGATGAGTGCCTCGATGGAGCCGGGGGCCACGGTCACCGCCCGCGCCCGCGCGGACGACCTGCCGCAGCACGCCCCGGCCGTCGCCGACATCGTCGCGACCGGCCCAGGCGAGGGCCGCCGGGTCGCCGAGGTGCTCCCGCTGCACGCCGGCCAGCTGCCGGCCGTCGAGCTCGCCGCCGGCGTCGTGTGCTGGCGCGAGGTGTCCGGCGACACTGCCGGGTCGGACCCCGAGCGCGCGCTCGAGGTGCTGCTCGTCCACCGCCCTCGCTACGACGACTGGTCCTTCCCCAAGGGCAAGGTCGAGCCCGGCGAGACCCTCCCCGAGTGCGCCGTCCGGGAGGCCGCCGAGGAGACGGGGGTCCGGGTCCGGCTCGGCATCCCGCTGCCTACGCTGCGGTACGCCCTGACCGACGGCCGCCCCAAAGAGGTCACGTACTGGGCCGGGCAGGCGCTCTCCGGCCGGCGAGGCCCGCAGCGCGCGCAGGAGGTCGACGAGGTCGCGTGGGTGGCCGTGCCCGCAGCGCGCAAGCGGCTCACGCACGACGGCGACGTCGCACTGCTCGACGTGCTCGTCGGGACGGCCGCCGAGCGGCGCCTGCGCACCCGGCCGCTGCTCGTCGTCCGGCACGCCACCGCCCGGCCGCGGCAGGCGTGGACGCACGCGGACGCCGACCGCCCGCTGGTCGCGGCGGGCCGGCGGCAGGCGCTCGCGCTGACCTCGCTCCTGCAGTGCTGGTCGCCGGAGTACCTCCTGTCCTCGCCGTGGCGGCGGTGCACCGAGACCCTCGCGCCGTACGCAGCGGCCTCCGGCGCACGGGTCCGGATCAAGGGCGGTCTGTCCGAGGGCGGCTGGCACCGGGACCCGCGCAAGGCCGCCCGGCACACGCAGCGGCTCGCTCGAACGCGACCAGCCCAGCGCACTGTGCACGCACCGGCCGGTGCTCGCCGGGGTCGTCGGGGCACTCGCGCGGGTGGCGACGGACGACGCGCGGCGCGACCTGCCCGACGAGAACCCCTACCTCGAGCCGGCGGAGGTGCTCGTCGCCCATGTCGCACGGCGGCCGGGCGGCCGGCCGGCGTCGTCGCCGTCGAGCGGCACGCGCCGCACCGCTGAATCCGCGGCCGTCGCCCCGCCAGCGCCGCGACGGTCACGGCCCGATGGCGCGCCCGTGAAGCCCATTCACCTCTCGGACACCAGGTCGTGACGAGAGTGACAGGCGACGGAGGGAGCACGTTCGCCGCTCGTTCACCTTGGGCGCCGGAGCCGCTTCACCTGATCTCCCTAGCGTGCGACGCGGACGCCACGGGGCGCCCGGCGGGCTCGGCGCCCGCCACCGAAGACACGAGAGGACACGGCCACGTGAAGCTCTCCCGGTCCGGCCGCGTCGCTGGGCGTCGCCCTCGTCGCGGCGCCCTGGCTCTGGCGGCGTGCGGCTCCGACAACAACACCGGCACCACGCACGAGCCGGACCTCGCGGCGTCGGCCGTCGAGCACCCTCCGGCGGCGAGCTCAGGGCACCCTGAACGGCGAGGGCTCGACCGCCCAGAAGAACGCGATCCAGGAGGTCATCACCGGTTTCCAGACCGCCAACCCCGGCGCGACGGTGAACTACAACGCACCGGCTCCGGCGCCGGCATCAAGCAGTTCAACGCCGGCCAGGTCGACTTCGCCGGCTCGGACTCGGCGCTGAAGACCGAGGCGACGGACGGCGCACGTCCGAGACCGACGCCGCCAAGCAGCGCTGCGGCGGCAACGACGCCTGGAACCTCCCGATGGTGGCCGGTCCGATCGCGATCGCCTACAACGTCAAGGGCGTCGACAAGCTCGTCCTCACCCCGGACGGTCGCCGCGAAGATCTTCAACGGCAAGATCACGACGTGGAACGACCCGGCGATCGCCGCGATCAACCCCGGCGTCACCCTGCCGGCGACCGACGATCAAGGTGTTCTTCCGCTCCGACGAGTCGGGCACGACGGAGAACTTCCAGAAGTACCTCAACGCGCGCCGCGCGCGTCCGTCTGGACCGACGAGCCCGGCAAGAAGTGGGCCGGCACGGTCGGCGAGGGCAAGCCCGAAGTCGGACGGCGTCGCCGCAGGGCGTCAAGGCCACCGACGGCGGCATCTCCTACGTGGAGTGGTCGCTTCGCCAAGGACAACAACCTCGGCATCGCCCAGATCGACAACGGCGCCGGCGCGGTCGAGCTGACCGGCGAGTCGGCGCGGCAAGGCCGTGGCCGCCGCCAAGCCGGCGGGCACCGGCAACGACCTCACGCTCAAGCTCGACTACGCGACCAAGGACGCCGGCACCTACCCGATCGTCCTGGTGACCTACGAGATCGTCTGCTCGAAGGGCCTCGCGGCCGACAAGACCGCCCTGCTCAAGTCGTTCCTGACGTACTTCGCCAACCCCGACACCCAGAAGAGCCTCGAGCGAGATCGGCTACGCGCCGCTCCCCGGCCGAGGTCCGGACCAAGGTCGCGTCCGCGATCAACGCGATCAGCTGACGACCGAGGCTGACGCCGCTGCCCCGCTCCCGGCCACCCGGGGGCGGGGCGCTGCGGCACCCGGACCCGCTCCCCGAACCGACCGAACCGGAGAACGCCATGACGACCATCACCGGCCACTCCGAACGGGACGCCGTCCCGTCGGGTGACCTGGGCTCGACCCGCCGGATCGGGCGACCGCGTCTTCGCTGGGCTCGCCACCGGCTCCGGCGTCGTTCGTCGTCGCCCTCATCGCCGCCGTCGCGCGTCTTCCTGCGTCGCGCAGGCCGTCCCGGCCCTCGCGAAGAACCAGGCGCAACTTCCTCACCGACCGGGTCTGGAACGTCGACGCCGGCCAGCTCCAGTTCGGCATCCCCGACCTGCTCTGGGTGACCGTGATCTCCTCCGTCGTCGCCATGGCCATCGCGGTCCCGGTCGCGATCGGCGTCGCCCTGTTCATCACCCAGTACGCGCCGAGACGGCTGGCCCGGCCGTTCGCGTACCTCGTCGACCTGCTCGCCGCCGTGCCGTCGATCGTCTACGGCCTCTGGGGCGTCTATCGTCCTGCGCCCGTACGTCACGCCGGTGCAGGACGCGCTGGGCTCGGCTGCTCGGGCTGGATCCCGCTCTTCGGCACGCAGAACGCGTCACCGGCACGATCTTCCTCGCGTCGCGTCGTCCTCGCGATCATGATCCTGCCGATCGTCACCGCGATCAGCCGCGAGGTCTTCGCCCAGACACCGGCCGCGCACAAGGAGGCGCGCCCTCGCCCTCGGCGCCACCCGCTGGGAGATGATCCGCACCGCGGTCCTGCCCTTCGGCCGCGCCGGCGTCATCTCCGCCGTCGATGCTCGGCCTCGGCCGGGCTCTCGGCGAGACCATCGCGGTCAGCCTCATCCTCAGCGTCGACCCGCGGCGACCTTCTCGTGGTCGCTCTTCTCCGGCGGCGAGACCTTCGCCTCGCGGATCGCCAACAACGCCGCGGAGTTCGACACCCCGCACGAAGGCCGGCGCCTTCATCGCCGCCGGTCTCGTGCTCTTCGTGCTCACGTTCGCCGTCAACGCCGTCGCCCGCGTCGTCATCGAGCGCAGGAAGGCCTTCACGGAATGAGCACAGCCACGTCGACCGGCACCGCGCCGGGCCCCGGCCGCGCCGCGGCCCTGCAGGCGCCGAGCACGCGGCCGGCTGCTGCGCAACCGCGTCGCCACGGTCTGCGTCTGGGCCGCGCCTTCGTCCTCGCCGTCGTCCCGCTGGCCTGGATCCTCTGGACCGTCGTCGGCCAAGGGCTGGCACCTGCTGCTCGAGGCCGAACTGGTGGACCAACTCCCAGCGCGGCATCACACCCCGACCGGGTCGGCGGCGGCGCCTACCACGCGATCTACGGCACCCTCGTGCAGGCCGTCGTGTGCGCGGTCATCGCGGTGCCGATCGCCGTCTTCACCGCGATCTACCTCGTCGAGTACGGCCGCGGCCGGCTCGCCCGGGCGGTGAGCTTCATGGTCGACATCCTCACCGGGATCCCGTCGATCGTCGCGGCGCTGTTCATCTACGCCCTGTGGGTCACGACGCTCGGGTTGCAGCGGGTCGGCGTTCGCGGTCTCGCTGTCGCTCGTCCTGCTCATGATCCCGGTCGTCGTGCGGTCGACCGAGGAGATGCTCAAGCTCGTGCCGAACGAGCTGCGGGAGGCCTCCTACGCGCTCGGGGTCCCGAAGTGGAAGACGATCACGCGGATCGTCCTGCCGACCGCGCTCGGCGGCATCATCACCGGCGATCATGCTCGGCCTGGCCCGGGTGATGGGCGAGACGGCGCCCCTGCTGATCCTCGGCCCCTACACGGCGTCCATCAACACCGACCTGTTCAACGGCCACGATGGCCGCGCTGCCGACGATGATCAAGGACGAACTTCGGCCAGCCGCTCCCGGCCGGCCATCGACCGGCTGTGGGCGTCGGCGCTCACGCTCATCCTCCTCGTGCTCGCTGCTCAACGTCGCGGGCCGGCTCGTCGCCCGGTTCAGCAGCGTCCGCTGACCTGCCGCCGTCCGCTGACCCGCCCGGACTCGCAACGCCCGCCCCGACCGGTAAGGACAGACCCGATGGCACAGCGCATCGACGTCAAGGACCTCAACGTCTTCTACGGCGCCTTCAAGGCCGTCGAGGACGTCATCGATGACGATCGAGGCCGCGCTCGGTGACGGCCTTCATCGGCCCGTCCGGCTGCGGCAAGTCGACGTTCCTGCGCACCCTGAACCGGATGCACGAGGTCATTCCCGGCGGCCGGGTCGAGGGCACGGTGGCGCTCGAACGGCCGGGACCTCTACGGCAAGGACGTCGACCCGGTCGCCGTCCGCCGCACCGTCGGCATGGTCTTCCAGCGGCCCAACCCGTTCCCGACGATGTCCATCTTCGACAACGTCGCGGCCGGCCTGCGACTCAACGGCGAGCGAAGAACAAGACGAGCTCACCGAGGCGGTCGAGACGTCGCTGCGCGGGCGCGAACCTCTGGAACGAGGTCAAGGACCGCCTCGACAAGCCCGGCGCGGGCCTGTCCGGCGGCCAGCAGCAGCGGCTGTGCATCGCCCGCGCGATCGCGGTCGAGCCCCAGGTGCTGCTCATGGACGAGCCGTGCTCGGCGCTCGACCCGATCTCGACACTCGCGATCGAGGACCTCATCGACGAGATCAAGAAGGACTACACGATCGTCATCGTCACCCACAACATGCAGCAGGCGGCGCGCGTGAGCGACCGGACCGCGTTCTTCAACCTCGCCGCCACCGGCCAGCCCGGGCCGCTCGTCGAGATGGACGACACCGCGAAGATCTTCAGCAACCCCGGCGAGAAGGCGACCGAGGACTACATCTCCGGCCGCTTCGGCTGACGCACGCCCCACCCCGCCGTCCCCCGTTCGTCACAAGAGCGCTCCACCGGGCGACACGCCGCTCTCGCGGGCCGTTCCTGTGGAGTTCGGGACGCCGACGTCAACCATGAGTTGACGCACGCAAGCGTTGACGGCATGACGGCTCGCGCGCCACTCATCGCCGACGTGCGGCTCGACGACCTCATCGACGCCGTCCGGGCCACCGGACCCGACCCGCTCGCCCAGCTGTCCGGCGCCGTCGTCGTCGCCGAGCACCTCGGCGAGGTGGCCGACCACCTCGTGGGGCACTTCGTCGACCAGGCCCGGAGGTCCGGCGCGTCGTGGGCGCGGATCGGCCGGAGCATGGGCGTGACGAAGCAGGCCGCGCAGAAGCGGTTCGTCGGCAGACCCGAGGAGGGCGCGGCGTCCGGGGGGCGCCGACGCGGGCTCCGCCGGGTCGGGCGGCTCGGCGGCGGCGCTCGGCGCCGGACCCGGCGCTCGGCGTCCTCGCCGACCGGGGCGTCGACCCGGTCGCCCTGGCCGACGCGGCCCGCGCCGCGCTGCCGGCCGCTGCCGACGACGTGCCCGCGCTCGTGCCCTACGACGAGGAGGCCAGGGCCGTCCTCGAAGCTGCTTCGGCGAGGCGGCACGGACCGGCGCCGACCGGGTCGGCACCGGTCACCTTCTGCTGTCGTTGCTGCGCCGGGAGAACGGGGCGGCGCCGCTCACCGGGGCGGGGCTGTCGCTCGCCGCGGTGAAGGCTTCGGTCACCGCCGCGCCCGCCGAGGTGGACGCTGACGACGGGGCGTCCTGGGCCGCGTACCGGCGAACACAGGAACGGCCGTCGAGTGCGGCGTGTCGCGAGGTGGAGCGCTCTTGTGACGACCGGGAGCAAGGGGTTGCGCCGCGCCGTTGGCGGCTCAGGCCGCGACGACGGCGGCGCCGAGGGCATAGAGGGCGGCGGCTCCGAACCCGGTCGCGAACGGCGTGAGCACCCATGCGAGGAGGATCCGCCGGACGACCGACCAGCGGATCTCCCGGCGCCCCCGGATCGAACCGGCCCCCATGATCGACGCGGTCACCGTGTAGGTGCTCGACACCGGAACTCGGAGCACCGCGGCCCCGGCCAGGACGACGGCGGTCACGCTCTCCGCGGCGAACCCGCTCACCGGGTCGACCGGGACGACCCGCCGGCCGAGGGTCCGGATGATACGGCCGCCGCCGGCGACGGTGCCTGCGCCGAGCGCGAGGGCCACGCCGAGCCGGACCCACACCGGCACGCCGTCGATGTCCCGGCCGGCTGCCGCGAGCGCGATGAGCATGACGCCCATCGTCTTCTGCCCGTCCTGGAGGCCGTGCCCGAGGGCGACGGCGGACGCCGACACCGTCTGCGCGACCTTGAACCGCCGCCTCGCGGTGCCGTACGTCACCTCACGCACGGAAAGAATGATCGCTGCCATGAGCAGCGAGGCGAGGATGAAGCCGACGACCGGGGAGAGCAGCATCGGCAGGACGACGAAGTCGAGGACGACGTTCCACTGGACGGCGACCCCGGCACCGAGCGCGGCACCCGCGAGACCGCCGATGAGGGCCTGCGAGGACGACGAGGGCATCCCGAGCGACCACGTGATCACGTTCCAGCCGAAGGCCGCGGCGAGCGCGGCCGCGACGACCCCGAGGCCGGGGCTGCTCACCGGGACGTCGACGAGCCGGGTGCCGATCGTCTCCGCAACCCCGACGCCGAGGAGTGCGCCGCCGACGTTGAGCAGCCCGGCGAGCGGCAGCGCGACCCGGGCGGTGAGGGTGGCGCTGGACAGCGACGTCGCGACCGCGTTCGACGCGTCGTGGAACCCGTTCATCCAGGCGAAGGCCAGCGCCATGAGGAGCACCGCGACGAGGAACGCGTCCTCCATCCTCAGCCCTCCTTGACGCTGACCGTCTGGAACGCGTGGGCGACCTCCTCGAAGGCGTTGACGACGCGCAGCAAGGACTGCGCGAGCGCCGTGAGCCGGATGAGCTCGGCGGGGTCCTGGCTCGCCGTCGTCACGGCGGCGAGCAGGCGGCGGTGCGCCTGCCCGGCCTGCTTGCCGAGCCGGGTCAGCTCGATCCACGGGTCGACGAGCAGCCGCGGCCGGCCGAGCCGCGGGACGGCCTGCATCGTCACGTCGGCGGCCCGGACGACGAGCTGGACGAGGTCGGTGACGCCCGGCGGCGGCTCCTCGATCTCGAAGAGCACGATCTCGTCGGCGACGGCGGTCATCCGCGCGGTGCACATCCGCATCGACCAGGCGACGCGGTAGATGTCGACCCGGTCGAACGGGGTGACGAACGCCGCGGAGAGGGCCCGCAGGACGGCGTGCGCGGCGGCCTCGGCGGCCTGGTCCACCTCGAGGAGCCGCTCGGCGGTCGCCGCCCGCGCGGCGAAGTCCCCGCCGAGCATCTCCGAGAGGAGCTGCGCGCCGTCGCCGAGGCGCCCGGACAGCGCGGCGAGGAGGTCGCCGAACCGGGCGTCGTGCGGGCGAAGGCGGATGGCCACGGGGCGACCTCTCGGCTGGACGGCGAGACCGGAGCGGATGCTACGGCAGCCGCGTGAACCCCTCGGTCCGGACCCGCTACCCCGACGCCGGCGCCCGCGGGCGGCCCGTCGCAGCACCCCCCGGCGTCGTCGCCGGCTCCGCGGCGCCGCCGGGGACCGCCGGGGTCGGTGTCGGCGCCGCGGGGACGTCCTCGGGCCGGACGACCGTCCGCTCGAGGGACACCGATGCGAGCCCGAACCCACCGACCGTGACCTCGTCGTACGCGATGACCTGCCGCGCGCGCTCCCCGCTGCGCGCGATGTAGAGGATCGTCGCCGACAGCGGCACCGGGGACCCTTCGGCCAGCCGGTCGACGGTTCCCGCCGTGATCCCCGCCCCGCCCGTGGACCCCTCGACCATGACGCGGGTGCCGGACGGGTCGACCCGGACGCCCCGCTTGTGCAGGTGCCCGGAGAGCACGAGCGGGACCGTGCCGAGCAACGGCCTGATGCTCGCCGGCTCGTGAACGAGGGCGACGTCGACCGGCTTCTGCGGCCGTTCGGCGTCCCACTGGCGGATGAGGTCGGCGAGCCGGGCACCGGCCCGCACCTGCGGGTCGGCGTCCTGCTGGTCGGCGCGGAGGACCGCGGAGGGCGCCACCCCGGGGTTCCCGGACGGCGTCGCCGAGGTCGGGCCGACGGTCGCGGTCGCGGCCGGGGTCACCGTCGGCCGGTCCGGGATCGTCACCCGGCTCGGCGAGCTCGCCGCGGACAGCGCGGCGCCGGCGTCGGGGGTGAAAGCCGGGTCGCCGACCCCGGCGAACACGAGACCCTTGACCTCGACGACGTCCCCGTCGAGGACGACGGCGTTCGGGTTCGCGGCGACCGCCGCCTGGGTGCGCCGGGAGTCGTGGTTGCCGCGGACGAAGACGTAGGGGACCTTGACCTCGCGGATCCGGGACAGCGTGGCGCTCTCGACCTCGGTGCCCCACGACGTGATGTCTCCCGTGTCGACGACGACGTCGACCTTGAACTGGGTGACGAGCCGCTCGATGAGGTCGAACGCGAGCGGGTTGAGGTGGATGTCCGAGACGTGCAGCACGCGCACGACGTCGCCGCCGCCGGTGCCCGGCACGACGGGCAGCTCGTCGCTCGTCGCGTAGAGCGCCGTGACGCCGCGGACGATGTCCGCGAGGCCGCTGCGGTAGGACTCGAGCCGGTCGACGAGGCCGCCGGCCTGGCCGGCGACGTACGGTGCCCGGCTGAGCAGCCCCGTGAAGTGCGGTTGGGCGAGCCGGTCGGCGTCGAAGGTCGCGACCGTTGCGATCCCGGTGAGCACGAGGAGGCCGACAAGCCCGGCGGCGACCTCCGCCGTCCGGCGCCACACCCGGCGGTAGACGAGCAGGGAGACGGCGCAGGCCCCGGCGAGCGCGAAGAGGCCAGTCACGAGGGCCGCGCGCAGCGTCGCCGTTCGGAGGGCGTCCGGCGCGACGTCCTGGAGCCCGGTGAGCCCGCGCGGGTCGTTGAGCAGCTCCTGCGCGGCCTCGACGTCGACCTCGCCGACCCGCGCCTGCACGGCGACCGGCGCGGTGTGGGTGTCGAACTCGACCCGGCCGATGGGAGGCAGGAGCAGCTGGACGCCCGGGTGCACGCTCGGCACGACCCTGACCTCGAGGAGGAGGGGGCCTACTCGTGCCGGCGTGGCCGGCGCGAGGACGGCACCCACGGCGGCGCCGGTGAGGACGACGAGGAGCATGCCCGCCCACCGCGGCAGCGCACGCCGGAGCCGGTCCCGGCGCTCGCGGCGGTCCGGAGCGACGCGTGCGGCGGGGACGGCGGGCCCGGTGGGCGCGACGACCTCGGCGTCCTCGAGGTCCGCTCGCGCGGTGCTCTCGCGGTCGGCGGTGTCGGAGCTCATCGGGCCAGTCTCGCCCAGGGCGGGTGACGAGGGCCGGTCCGGTAGGGCCCGGCGGTCGGGACGGCTGCGGGGGACGACGGCGGACACGATCGGGGGGAGCGTCGGGCCGGGAGCGCCTCACGGCGCAAAGGCCGCTCGTAGCGGCTTCAGATGGGACCCGGGGCTACCGCGGCCCGACGCCCGGTGAGACCCCGAGAGGTGTCACCAGTGGTGGCCAACGCGGCCACCGACAGCCATGTTCCCCGATCGGATGCGATTTCGACAGGGCCACGCGCTGAGTCTTGGTGCCCGATCCGTCACGCCATGTGACTGCTTGCGGCACGACTCCGTCCACGCAGCGCAGCGCGGCAGGCCGCAGGGTCAGTGCAGCCCGCCGGCTCGCCAGGAGTCGGCCGCGGTCTCGAGCTCGGCGCCGGTCCGGAGCAGGTCGGCAGCCCGCCGGGTCAGCGCAGCCGCGCACCCGGGCTCCGGCACGTCGTCCGCGAGCACCGCCCACCCGGTCGAGACGACCCGGCAGAACGCCCCGGCCCGTTCCAGCGCCACCGCGAGGTCGCCCGTGAACGCCCCGGCGAGGACGGCGTCCGCGAGCGCGAGCACCTCCTGCGCCCCGGGCGGCTCGCCGACCCCGGCGACCGCCTCGTGGACGGGTGCCCGGCGGCGGCCGGTGTCGAAGGCGTGGGCGAGCCCGGCGGGGTCCTGGCGCATACCGGCCCGCAGTGCGTAGAGCCGCCACAGCGCGCCGGGCAGGGAGTCGGCGGGCTGGTCGGCCCACAGCTCGGCGACCTCGTCGATGCCGTGCTCGTCGGCGATCGCGACGAGACGGGCCGCGACGGCGTCGTCCCCGCTGCGACCGTGCCGCACGAGCGCATCGGCGGTCGCGTGCGCCGCCTCGACGCGCTGGGCCGGGTCCGGAGCACCGACGAACGTGTCGAGCGCCGTCGGGCCGAAGAAGGCCGGACGGCGGGGGCGCCGGGTGCCGCGCTGGTCGTCCATCTCCCCATCGTCGCATCCGCTCGCCCGGCGCTAGCCTCGCCGGACACCCGCAGCACCGGGAGGCACCGATGAGCAGCTACTGGCACCCGTTCGCGGACATGGCCGGCGTGTCGGCGTCGGGACCGCTCGTCATCGCCTCGGGCGACGGCGCCTACGTCACCGACGAGGCGGGCCGCCGTTACCTCGACGCGACCGCGGCCCTGTGGTACTGCAACGTCGGGCACGGCCGCGACGAACTCGGCGCGGCGGCCGCGGCGCAGATGTCGACCCTGGCCGCCTACACGACGTTCGGGGACTATGCGACCCGGCCGACGCTCGAGCTCGCCGAGCGGCTCGCGGCGATCGCCCCCGTACCGGGCAGCAAGGTGTTCCTCACGAGCGGCGGGTCGGACTCCGTCGACACCGCGATCAAGCTCGCGCGTCGGTACTGGCACGTCGTCGGCCGGCCGGAGAAGACGGTCGTCGTGAGCCGCCGGCACGGCTACCACGGGATGCACACCGGCGGCACGAGCCTGTCCGGCATCCCGGCGAACCGGGTCGGCTACGGCCCGCTCGTCGCCGACACGCTCCAGGTGCCCTGGGACTCCGCCGAGGCCCTCGCGGCCGTCCTCGACGCGACCGGGCCCGACCGGGTCGCCGCGTTCTTCGTCGAGCCCGTCGTCGGCGCGGGTGGCGTCTTCCCGCCGCCGGAAGGCTACCTGGAGTCGGTGGAGAAGATCTGCCGCGACCGGGACATCCTCCTCGTCGTCGACGAGGTCATCACCGGCTACGGCCGAATCGGCGGCTTCTGGTTCGGGGCGAGCCGCTTCGGCCTCCAGCCGGACATCGTCACCGGCGCGAAGGGGGTCACGAGCGGCTACGCGCCGCTCGGCACCGTCCTCGTCGCGCCCCGGGTCGCCGAGCCGTTCTGGCGCGCCGGCACCGGGATGTGGCGGCACGGCTACACCTATTCCGGGCACGCGACCGCGTGCGCCGTCGCGCTCGTGAACCTCGACGTCGTGGAGCGGGAGAACCTGCTCGCGGAGTCCGCCCGACTCGAGCGGACGCTCCATGACAGGCTCGCCGCGCTCGCCGGGCACGAGCTCGTGAGCGAGGTCCGCAGCGGGGTCGGCTCGCTCGCCGCCGTCCAGGTCGATCCGGTCGCGATCGCGGCAGACGCGGCGCTGCCGGCCAGGGCGGCCGCCGCGCTGCGCGGGCACGGGGTGCTGAGCAGGGTGCTCGCGACGGGCGCCCTGCAGGTGTCGCCGCCGTTCGTCACGGCGGACGACGACGTCGCGCTCCTCGCGGACGCCCTGCGGGCCGCGCTCGACGACGTGACCTGACCGGGAGGCACCCGGCCGCACGCCCTCCTCGACGGCGACGTGTGGGCCGAGGACCCCGCAACCGAGCTGCCGATGACGCAGCAGTAGGTCCTGTTTGAGGCCGCGAGGCGGACCGGTGAGTGTCCACGTAGGGTGCCGTCATGGCACTGGAGGGCGAGTACGAGCCGAGCGCGGCGACGTGGGTCCGCGACCAGGTCGAGGCGTACGAGCGCAGCGGCGGGCGCGAGGCGAACACCCTGCGGGACACCGGCTTGCCGATCGTCATCGTGTCGATGCGCGGGCGCCGGTCGGGGAACATCCGCAAGATCGGGCTCATGCGCGTCGAGCACGACGGGGAGTACGCGTTCGTCGCGTCGAAGGGCGGTGCGCCGGATCATCCGCAGTGGTACCTCAACCTCCTCGCCCACCCGGACGAGGTCATGGTCCAGGACGGGCCGGAGCCGTTCGACGTGCCGTTCCTGCCCAGTGTCCTCCGCACCGCGCGCACGCCGCCCATGGCCCGCGAGATCGAGGACCCGTGGGGCACCGCGCGGTCGCTGCAGTGGGCGACGACGTGCCCGCCGCCGCGGCACAACGTCATGCCGCCGCCCCGGATCCGCTCGGAGTCGGCGGCGTTCGACGTCCACCACCCAGAGGTCGGGCGCCTGCAACCAGGTGCCGACCCACGACAGCACCGGCCGCCCGCACGCACTGTTCGGCGAGGCGAAGAAGGGCGGTAGCGGCGAGCAGCCGACCGGTGACGACAAGCCGTCGACCGCTCGGCTCCGGTAAGCGGCGCCGGCGACCGCGGGACTACCGGTTCCTCGTCGCGGCCGCGCCGGACGTCGCGGAACCGGCCGGCTGAGGTCCGGGAAGCAGCCGGCGGACCACGGGCTCGACCGCCGCGGCGACCGCGGCGTAACCGGCGTCGTTGGGGTGGATCCGGTCGCCGCAGTCGAAGACGGGCCGCAGCCGGGTCGGGTCCGCGCGGTCGCGGAGGACAGCGTCGGTGTCGACGACGGCGTCCGCGGACCCCGTGCGGACGGCGTCACGCCGGATCCAGGCGTTGACCGCGCGCCGGGTGCGCTCCCCGACCGGCGACCAGGCCCGCCGTCCGCCGTACGGCGTGAGCGTCGCGAGGACCACCCGGACGCCGCGGGCGCGCGCCCGGTCCCCGAGCTCCGCGAGGCCGTCGATGATCGGGCCGGGCGTCGTGACCCGCGGGGACTGCTGCAGGTCGTTGACGCCCTCGAGGACGACGACGACCCGCACCCCCGGCACGTCGAGGACGTCGGCGTCGAAGCGGGTGACGCCGGCGACGCCGAACGGCGGGGAGTCCCGCAGCAGCCTGTTGCCGCTGATCCCGGCGTTCGCGACCGCGACCGACGGCAGCCCTTCGGCGAGCAGGTCCGGCCAGCGCCGGTCGGCGTCGACGGTCGAGCCTGCGCCGTCGGTGATCGAGTCGCCGAACGCGACGACGGTCACGGCGTCCGGCGCGGGGGTCGGGACGTCCGAGGGCGTGATCGTCGGTGTCGGTGTCGGTGTCGTCGCCGGCATGGCTCCGGAGGTGGCCGTCGGGTCGGGACGACGTGCCGTCGCCGGTGCGGACCCTGCGCCCGGGGCGGCGGACGGCGAGCCGGACGGCACGGCCGGCACGGACAGCGGGGCGGCCGCGACCGGGACGACGTCGAGGGCCGAGACGACGACCGACCCGGTGAGAGACGAGGTGAACGCGGTGCCCGCCTCGTCGCCCGTGTGGTCGCCGCGCGCGGACACCCATGTCGTCGACTCCGCCCGGGCGTGCCCGCTCAGCGGCATCGCCGCGCCGGAGAGCGCGACGGACACGAGCAGGTCCGCGTGCCCCGGGACGACGACGGCGACCGGGTCGGACGTCACGGCCCGGCCCGCCGGTACCCGGACGCCCGGGGCGCCGCGGAACGTCAGGGACCGCAGGCTGCCGCGGAGCGCGGCGGGCAGGGCGCCGTCCGCCTGCGCGGGCCGACCGACACTGACGCCGGCGACCACCAGAGGCCGCGGGCCGTACCGGTTCGAGATGCTGACCCGCAACGCCGTCCCGCCGACGCTCGTGTGGGCGCGCAACCGCACGGTCCGGGCGCCGATCCCGCTCGCGGCGACCGACCCGGGAGGCGCTGGCTGCTGGGCCGCCTGCCACGTCCGGACCCATGGCAGCGTGCGCGACCGGGCGGCCGGCAGAGGGTCGGCGCGCGGTGCCAGGGCGCCGCGGACGACGGGGCCCGGCCGGTCCACGGCGAGGAACCCGGACGTCGGCCGGGGGCGCGGCGTCGCCGGGGTGACCGGACCGGTGACGAGGCCGCCGGCGACGAGCGCGACCCCGGCGGCGAGCCACGCCGCCCGGCGGTACCGACGCGGGTGCACGCGGCGGGTCGCCCCGTCGTCCCGTCCGTCCACCACACCTCCTCGTCGTCCATCCTCCCCCGAACCCTCCCCGCGGGCGCTCAGGGACTTCCCAGCCGACGCCCCGACAATGGACCCCATGAGCGACAGCCCGGCCGGGCCGACGTCCGGCATCGCCACGTCCGGGGGCCGTCCGGCCGGCGCGCCGACGACACCGGCCGCCGCGACCGCACCAGCCGCCTCGGCCGTGCCACCGGCACCGCCCGCGCCGCCCGCCGCGTACGGCGGACGACGTGCGGCGGCCGAGGTGTGGATCGTCCTCGGGCTCTCGCTCGGCCAGTCCGCCGTCTACGCGTTCATCAGCCTGGCCGTCAAGCTCACCGCGGGCCGACCGCTCGCCCAGCAGACGGCGACCCTCAACGCGTCGCGCAGCGTCCGGCCGTACGTAGACCTGACCTACCAGCTCGCGGACATCGTGTTCACCTTCGTGCCGGTCGTGCTCGCGCTGTGGCTGCTCGCCCAGACGTTCCGGTCCGCCGTCCGGCTCATCGGGTTCGACCTGCGACGACCGTGGCGCGACCTCGCCGAGGGTGCCGTGCTCGCCGCGCTCATCGGGCTGCCGGGGCTGGCGCTGTACCTCGTCGGGCGCGAGCTCGGGATCACCGCGCAGGTCGTCGCGTCCGGGCTCGCGCCGTACTGGTGGTCGGTGCCGGTGCTCGTGCTCCAGGCGGTGAAGAACGCCGTCGTCGAGGAGGTCATCGTCGTCGGCTACCTCGTGACCCGGCTGCGGCAGCGCGGCTGGGCGCTGTGGGCGGTCGTCGGGTGCAGCGCCGTCCTGCGCGGGTCCTACCACCTCTACCAGGGCTTCGGCCCGTTCCTCGGCAACGCAGTCATGGGCGTCGTCTTCGCGGTCTGGTACCTGCGTCGCCGCCGGGTCATGCCGCTCGTCATCGCCCACACGATCCTCGACGTCGTCGCCTTCGTCGGGTACCAGCTCTTCGCCGACCAGCTCGGCCTGTAGCCCGGCGTCATGGGGCGAGGCGCTCGTCCGGGTTCCCCAGCGCGGCGGTCAACCCCGGGCGATCGCTCTCACGCCGAAGGCCTCGACCGGAGACGCCGCCGCGGGCCTGCCGCCCCGCCGGCCTCTCCGCGTACCGCACGCTCTCGCCGCGGTCGGCGTCACCGAGGGCGACATGGTGCTCGTCCACGCGGCGCGGGGCGGCGTCGGCGGCCGTCACGCGAGCATCGCCGACGGCGGGTCCCGACGTCTTCCGGCTCAGCATGGAGGGCCACGCCCGGGGGCACGTCGGCGATCCGGGTCACCGCCTGACCCGGATGGCGCCAGGCACAACCCCGCCCAGGTCAGGCGGCGGAGACGCTGTCCCGGGTCTGGGCGAACCTCGGTGCGTGCGGCCTCGCGCTCCTGCGCCTGACGGCTCGCGGCGAGCGCGCCGCCGTCCGGCGCCGTCCGGGTGACGACGAGGTGCGGACGGGCGGCCAGCCGGTACCGGACGTGCACCCCGCGGGCGAGCACGAGCCACGCGACGCACAGCAGCGCGGTGACGAGGGCGACGATGCCACCGAGGGCGATCGTCCAGCGGGCACCGAAGGTCTCGCCGACCCAGCCGATGATCGGCGACCCGATCGGCGTGCCGCCCATGAAGATCGCCATGTAGAGGGCCATGACCCGGCCGCGCATGTGCGGCTCCGTCGACATCTGCACGGCCGAGTTCGCCGCAGTCATGAGGGTCAGGGAGGCGAGCCCGACCGGGACGAGGGCGACGGCGAAGAGGGTGTACGTCGGCATGACCGAGGCGACGACGGCGAAGATCCCGAAGGCGATGGCGGCCCCGACGACGAGCCGCAGCCTCGGGTGCTCGCGGCGGGCGGCGAGGAGCGCACCGGCGAGCGAGCCGACCGCCATGACCGAGCCGAGCAGGCCGTACTCCCCCGAGCCCTTGTCGAAGACGAGCCGGGCCATGAGCGCCGTCGTGAGCTGGAAGTTCAGCCCGAACGTGCCGACCATCCCGATGATCACGAGGATGAGGACCATGTCCGGACGGCGCCGAACGTAGCGCAGCCCGTCGAGGACGGCGCCCTTGCCGCGGGCGCCGCGCGGCGGCCGGCGCAGGTCACCGACCCGCATCCGGGTCAGCGAGAGCAGCACCGCGCCGAAGGTCGCGGCGTTGATGAGGAACACCGGGCCGGTGCCGAACCAGTGGATGAGCAGCCCCGCGAGGCCGGGGCCGATGAGCCGTCCGGCGTGGAACGAGGCGCTGTTCAGGCCGACGGCGTTCGGCAGGTCGGCGGTCGGCACCATCTCGGAGACGAACGCCTGCCGGGCGGGTGCGTCGAACGCCGCGACGACGCCGAGGCCGAACGCGAGCACGTAGACCATCCACAGCTCGGCCGCCCCCGTGACGACGAGCAGGCCGAGGACGAGTGCGAGGAGCCCGGACGCCGTCTGGGTCGCCATGAGGAGGCGGCGGCGGTCGAGCCGGTCCGCGACGGCGCCGGCGACCGGGGCGAGCAGCAGCACGGGCGCGAACTGCAGGCCGGTCGTGATGCCGACGGCGACACCGGAGCTGTCGGTGAGGACGGTGAGGACGAGCCAGTCCTGGGCGACGCGCTGCATCCACGTGCCGGTGTTGGACACGATGGCGCCGGTGGCCCAGGTCCGGTAGTTCGGGATCCGCAGCGAGCGGAAGGTGGGACTCACGAGGCGGCGATCCTCCTCAGGATGTCAGAGGCGGCGGCAAGCGTCGCGCGCTCGTCCGGGGTCAGCTCCGCGAGCCGGCGGGCCAGCCAGGCGTCCCGGCGACGCCGGGTCTCGCGGACCGTGGCGGCCCCCGGCCCGGTGAGCGCGACGAGCACCTGACGGCGGTCGTCCGGGTGTTCGGTGCGACTCACGAGACCGAGCTCCGCGAGTGTGGCGACGGTGCGGGTCATCGACGGCGGCTGCACCCGCTCGCGCGCGGCGAGGTCCCTCGGGGTCTGCGGGCCGTCCCGGTCGAGCAGCGCGAGCACCGAGTACTGCCCGTCGGACAGGTCCGTGTCGGACTTCTCGGCCCGCAGCCGCCGCACGGCGCGCATGAGCGAGACGCGCAGCTCCGCGGCGAGCCCGGCGGGCCGGCACTGCTTCGCGGACGGGGCCGGCAAGGGAGCGGCACGGCCGGCCCGCGCGTCGGAGCGGGCCGGCGGGGCAGGTGCAGCAATCATGATAGTTAGCCTAACTCATTAGCCTTGCTAAGCATTCCGACCTGGCGGGACCGGTGGGCACCGGCCTTCGTCGGCCCCGCGACGTCCGTCGTCCGGGTCCGCGCCGGACGACCGGGTTGTCCCGCGACCCCCGTGGCCCCGAGGATGCGGGCCATGATTCTCATCGTCGTCCGATGGACGATCCGCCCCGAGCGCGCCGACGAATGGCTGTCACTCGTCGCCGACTTCACCGCCGGCACCCGCGCCGAACCGGGGAACCTCTTCTTCGACTGGTCCCGGGACGTCGACGACCCGACCCGCTTCACCCTCGTCGAGGCGTTCGCGGACGGCGATGCGGGTGCCGCCCACGTGAGGTCCGACCACTTCGCGGCGGCCATGGGCTGGATGCCCGACGTCGTGGCGGAGAAGCCGCAGATCATCAACGTCGAGATCCCCGGCGCGTCCGGCTGGTCGGAGATGGGCGAGGTCACGCCGCGCTGAAGCGGTTGGCGGCCGCCGCCCGCGGGGAAGGCCGGCGCAGGTGCGGCTGCGCCAGGTCGCCGAGCGCAGGAGGCCACTGCGTCTGGGGCCCCCCTGACGGGTTTACTAGCGGGTATGCCCGGCTATCCAAGGCATACCCGCTAGTAGCGCGTGGGTGGGCGCGCCGGCGACGAGCCCGAGCAGGGTGACGAGGTCCGTTCGCCCTCTTGACATGCAAGCAGGCACTTGCCTATTGTCCTCGCGTGGGGGACGTCTTCAAGGCCCTCGCCGACCCGACCCGCCGGGCGATCCTCGACGAGCTGACCGACCGCGACGGCCAGACGCTCTTCGAGCTGTGCACCCGCCTCGCCGGGCGGCACGGGCTCACGTCGTCCCGCCAGGCGGTCTCCCAGCACGTCGACGTCCTCGAGTCCGTCGGGCTCGTCGCACGCCGCCGCGAGGGCCGCTACACCTTCCACCACCTCGATACCAGACCGCTGCGGGCCGTCGTCGACCGCTGGCCGCTGCCCGCCGAACCAACCCAGGAGACACCGTGAGGATCACGCTGACGAGTGTCCTCGTCGACGACCAGGAGAAGGCGCTGCGCTTCTACACCGAGGTCCTCGGGTTCGAGAAGAAGACCGAGATCCCGCTCGGGGAGCACCGCTGGCTCACCGTCGTCTCACCCGAGGACCCGGACGGCGTCGAGCTCGTCCTCGAGCCGGACTCGCACCCCGCCGCGAAGGCCTTCAAGGAGGCGATCGTCGCCGACGGCATCCCCTTCTCATCGTTCGCCGTGGCCGACGTCCGGGCGGAGTTCGAGCGGCTCTCGGCGCTCGGCGTCCGGTTCACCCAGGAACCGTTGGCAATGGGTCCGGTGACGACCGCCGTGCTCGACGACACGTGCGGCAACCTCGTGCAGCTCGCCGAGTACCACAGGTAGCGCCGGGCCGATCGCCCTCGGCACCTCGTGTCAGGGCCATCGGGGCGCGTGACCGAGGGCCGGAAGCACGTCGGTGGCCGGCAGGTGCAGCTCACCCGACGACCCGCCGGACTCTTCCGGCGAGAGCGTGTCCGGCGCGGCCCCGAGGACGGGCAGCATCGGCACCGGCGGCCGCCGGGCGGCCGCGAAGCGGCGGTCGAGCCACGTGACGACGAGCTCGTGGACGCCGGGCGCCGGGTCGGTGCCGGGCCCGCGCAGCTCGTGGTCGGCGTCCGGCACGACGACGCTCGTGTGGTCGCGATGTCCCGCGAACCGCAGCGCCGAGCGGACCGCCTCGAGGTTGCGCTGCACCGGCTGGGTCAGGTCAGCGGCGCCGTCGACGGTGAGCACCGGACACGTGACGGCCGCGAGCTCCGGAGCGGGGTCGACCCCGACGAGCCGGGTGAGCAGGTGGACGTCGTCAGCCGTCAGGGCCGGCATGAGTGGGTACCAGGGCGCGGCGCGGCAGGCGGCCTCGGCCTCGAGAACGCGCGCGTGGTCGTCGCCCGCCGCGAGCCGGCGGAAGCGCTCACGGAGCAGCGCCAGCGCGAGGCCGATCTCGTCGCCGCCGACGCCGTGCCGCTCGAGCCGCCGGCCGAGCCGGAACTGCTCGACGACGACGGGCTCCAGCACGCACACCGACAACAGCACGAGCCCGGTGAACGTCCGGGCGTGCGCCTGCGCCCGGACCGCTCCCCAGCCGGCCTCCCCCGTCGCGACGACCGCCACCGCGTCGTCCACGACGTCGACGTGCGCGACGAGCGTCTCCCGGGCGGCGAGAATCTCCCCGGACCGGTCGCCCACGGTCTGCCGTCGCCAGTCACCGGTCGACCTGCCCGTTCCGGCCGGGTCGTAGGACAAGCTCGCGATGCCCGCAGCTGCGAGGCCGTGCTGCCAGGTGCACGGAAGGTTGCTCCCCTGGGGGGGTCGCGCGAGCAGCACGGCAGGGTGCGGCCCCGGCGACGGGGGCACGACGACGTCACCGACGAGCCGGTCCAGGCCGTACCAGAAGGCGACCTCGCTGCGCACGGGCGCGAAGAACACCGGCCGATCGTAGCCTCCGGTGACTGCGCGTGTCGGCTCCACCCACCGAACCCGCAGGTCGTCGTCGATTCAATCGCTGCTGGTCACGGGAATGGCGCGCCCGGATGGCACGCCCTCGGCCTTCGGACCCGCTCGACCCGACTGTGCTCACCCACTCGGCACACGCGCCTGGACCGCGGACGGCGGACGGCGGGAGAAGGCGCCTCGAACGTCCGTTCGAGGTGCCGGCCGGCGCAACCGGCCGTCGTCCGGGGTCGAGCTGTCGCGGTCACGCCAGCGCGCACCCCCGCCGCGAGGGGCGGACACATGGCCCTCCCCGACCGGACCTCGGTGCACCGTCGGGCCCGCGGGCCGTTCCCGCCGCTCGACCGCCCCCCGGTGCGGGCCCGCCACCACGACGGGCGCTGGTACCCGGGCCGACGGCACGGCTGGGCGCGCAGGACGGACGCGGGGCGGGCGGTCGTCACGTATGCGACGACCCCGGGGATCCAGTTCTACGCCTGCCTGCCCGCCGACGCGGTCCGACGGGCGGCGCCCGGCACGTCGCAGGACGACGCCGACGAGGGTTGTGACGAGCCCCCGCGATCGCGACGGCGGAGATGGTACGGACGACGCGGGTGGCTCTCCGGGCGCGGCACCCCCTCCCTGGCCCCCGCATCGGCGTGTCGCGGCCGGCCCGGACCCCGGGCGTGTCGCCCGGACGGCGCAGAGCGCGGCGGTGGATCACCAGACCACGGTCGGAGGCCCCATGACGGAGGACCGGCTCGGTGGCCTTCGCGGGAGACCACTGAGACCCAGCGCCGTCCGGGCCGTCCCTTGGCGTGTCCGGACGGCGCGCCGTCGCAAACCGGGCATCCGGACCGGGCGTAGGCTGCCGCGCGAGCCCGTGGCGTGGCCCCCGGGAACCCGACCCGAAGGGCCTCGCAGCCGCCGTCGTCCCACGGCACGACCGACCGGCAGATCACCAGAGCGTGACCGATCGACTACACAATCTGGCGTTCCTCGTCGCGCTGCGTCGCCTCCGTGGCATGCTCACCGACCGCGGGGGTGGCACGCGTCGTCGGTATGGAGGGATCCAGTGGCCTGGTTCGCCTGGCAGTCAGCACTTTTCATCCTGCTCGGGTTCCTCCTCGGCGTTCTCGTCGGCTGGTGGTTCTGGCGGATCCAGTACCGCCGGGTCGCCTTCACCGAGTCCGAGGCCGTCACCGTGATCAGCCGACGGCACGAGAAGGTTCTCGCGGAGAAGGACGCCGAGCTCGGGCGGCTGGAGGCCCTGCTCGCCGTGGGGGCGCGTCCGGTCACCGGTATGGCGACCGACGACACGGCCGCCGAACCGACCGAGCCGGCCGAACCGGCCGAACCGATCGAGCCGTCGCCGGTCCTCGACGGGCCCACCACGAGCGCGGAGGTGGCCGCCGGCGACGCGCCGGCCGCCGACGAACCCGTCGAGGTCGTCGAGGTCGTCGAGGTCGTCGAGCTGCCGGAGACACCCGAGCCGACGGACGGCGTCGTCGTCGACGTGACGGACGACGCGATCGAGGCGAGCGAGCCCGGCGGGGTCGGCCGCGCCGTCGCCCACGTGCCGGCCCAGAGCAGCGGAGAGTCCGACGTCATCGACCTCGCGTCGCTGGAGTCCGGGTCCGCGCACACCGCCAGCACGGCGGAGCCGACCGAGGGAGCGTCCACCGAGGCGTCCACCGAGCAGCCGTCCACCGAGCAGCCGTCCACCGAGCAGCCGTCCACCGATCTGGCGGCGGGCCGGCAGCCGGCGGACGAGCCACCCGGGCACGCCGCAACAGGGGTCGTTGCCGGCGCCCAGAGCATCGAGGGCACGGAGAGCACACAGGCGACGGACGCCGCCGCTCACGGCGTCCCGGCCGGTGAGGCCGCGACGGCCGAGGAGCAGGCTTCCGAGAGCACCATCGCCGCGGAGAGCACCGACCGGACGATGGGGCAGACCACGGACGGGGCCGCCGAGGAGACCGCGGGCGCCGTGTCTGCCGGCGACACCGCGCGGCCCGTGCCCGCGGTGGTCGAGGCGTCCGCCGCCGGCGAGCGCGCCGTCGCGGCGGCCGCGGCAGGCGCATCGACCGACGTCCTTACCGCGGAGGTCGACGGCGGTCCCCACGCGGCCGAGGACGACCTCGAGCGGATCGAGGGCATCGGGCCGCGCATCGCGAGCGCCCTGCGCATCGCAGGGATCGGCAGCTTCCGCCGGCTCGCCGACGCCGACGTGCCGACGCTGCAGGTCGCGCTCGAGGCCGCAGGTCTGCGCCTCGCGCCCAGCCTGCCGACGTGGTCGCGGCAGGCGCGTTTCCTCGCCGACGGGGACGAGGTGGGGTTCATCAAGCTCACCGAGTCCCTCGTCGCGGGCCGCGAGCCGGGCAGGAGCCGGTGATGGCGCGGAACGACGGCACCCCAGGGCCCGACACCCCGCCCGACCCCGGGACGACGCCGCGGCGCCGGGCCGAGGGACACGTCTGGGAGCGCAGCCGGCGCACCGTCGCACTCCCCGTCGCGGCCGGGCTCGTCGGCCTCGCCGTGCTCGGCATGGGGCAGGGCTGGCCGCACCGGATCACCATCGAGGACGACCTCGCGGACCGCTCGGCGAGCGCGCTCGACGAGACAGGCGTCCCCGGCGTCGAGGTGTCCTTCGTCGGCCGGGACGCCACCGTGACCGGCACCGTGGACACCGAGGACCAGCGCCGCGCCGTGCTCGAGGTCGTGCGTCGCCAGGAGGGCGTCCGGGTCGCCGTCGACCGCCTCGCGGTCCGGACTCCGAGCCCGACCGAGACGACCACCCCGACCGAGACGACCACCCCCACCGAGACGACCACCCCCACCGAGACGACCACCCCGACCCAGACGACCACCCCCACCGAGACGACCACCCCGACCCAGACGACCACCCCCACCGAGACGACCACCCCAACCCAGACGACCACCCCCACCGAGACGACCACCCCAACCCAGACGACCACCCCCACCGAGACGACCACCCCAACCCAGACGACCACCCCCACCGAGACGACCACCCCAACCCAGACGACCACCCCCACCGAGACGACCACCCCAACCCAGACGACCACGGAGACGGCGACCTCCAGCCCGGCGGAGACTGCCACCCAGGTGGCCACCCCGACCGAGACAGCCACCGAGACGGCCAGCCCCACCGAGACGGCCAGCCCCACCGAGACGGCCAGCCCCACCGACACGGCGACCGCCGGCCCGACCGAGACCGAGGCTCCGGCCCCGTCGCCCTCCCCGACGCGGACCTCGGCCGAGACCCCGGGCGACATCCCTGGCGACATGCCTGGCGACACCGACGGCGAGTCCCCGCAGGAGGCCGTCGCGGCGGCGATCGCCGAGCTGCCACGGATCACCTTCGCGACCGGCAGCGCGACCCTCACGCCGGCGGGCCGGCGGACGGTCCGGGAGATCGCGGAGATCCTCTCCGCCTACCCGGACGTCGAGGTCCAGATCCAGGGCCACACCGACGACACCGGCACCCGCCGGGTCAACCGCGAGCTCAGCGCGGCGCGAGCCCGGACCGTCCTCATCACGCTGAAGCACCTCGGCGTCGCCCGCGACCGCATGACGTCGAAGGGCTTCGGCGAGCTGCGGCCGGCCGTCCCCAACACGAGCCCGGCCAACCGGGCGAAGAACCGGCGGGTCGTGTTCGCGGTAGCGGGCTGACCGTACCTCCGACGGGGCCGCCCGGGACTGCGGGACCGGCCCGGTCCCGGCGGCTACTCCTCGCGGTGGGCGATCATGCCGGTCGCCTGGGCCCGCGGCCTGACGACGACCGTGTCGAGGTTGACGTGCGCGGGCCGCGTCACGGCGAACGCGACGACGTCAGCGACGTCGGTCGCGGTGAGCGGGACCAAGCCCCGGTAGACGCCCTCGGCCCGGTCGGTGGCGCCGGCGAACCGGACGAGGGAGAACTCCGTCTCGACCATGCCCGGCTGCACCTCGGTGATCCGGATCGGCTCGCCGAGGAGCTCGAGCCGTAGCGTCCGGCACACGGCGTTCACGGCATGCTTCGCCGCCGTGTAGCCGGCCCCACCAGGGTAGACCTCGAAGCCGGCGATCGAGCCGAGGACGACGATGTGGGCGTCCGGACTCGACCGCAGCGCCGGGAGCAGCGCCTGGGTCACCCGGAGCACCCCGAGGACGTTCGCGTCGTACATCCAGCGCCAGTGCTCGACGTCGGCGTCCTCGACCCGGTCGAGCCCGAGGGCGCCGCCCGCGCTGTGCACGACGACGTCAAGGGCCTCGACCTCCTTGGCGAAGGCAGCGACGGACCCGGGGTCCGTGACGTCGAGCGCCAGGGCCCGGCCGCCGACCTCGGCGGCGAGCGCCTCGCATCGGTCGAGACGGCGGGCCGCGGCGACGGTGTCGAACCCGTGGGCGGAGAGGGCACGGACGGTGGCCGCGCCGATGCCGCTGCTCGCTCCTGTGACCACTGCGGTACGTCGAGTCATGTCGGTCATCCCAGCACGTCGCGGGCGGGAACGCATCGGCGTCCGGATCGCGGGCCGGCCTTCAGGAAAGTTTGTGGATCATGTTGTCTGCGTGACACGCTGTCCGCGGCCAAGGGCGGTCCATGCCACCCCTCGGCGCCGTGGCAGGGGCCCGGTTCGGCGTCCGGGACGGGCACGGCGGGAGAGGAGGCTGTGTGCTCTGGTTCGTCCAGCAGTCGCTGGTCCTCCTCGTCCTCGCCTGGGTGCTCGGGCTCGCGACCGGCTGGCTCGTCTTCGGACGGCGCCGGGGCGAGGGGGCGATCGCAGCCGACGCGCAGTGGGCCGCCGGCACGGACGACGCCTTGGACGGGGAGCGCGGGCACCACTGGGACGCGGGGACGTCGGCCGTCGCGTCCCCGGACGGCGACCCGGCGACCGACGACGCCTCCTGGGACGAGCAGGCCCGGGGCCTCGCGCCGGTCGACGGGTGGGACGGTTCAGGGGCAGGCGACCCCGCCGACGATCGCGGGGAGGCCGACGCAGCCTGGGACAGCGGGTACGAGCACGACGGGTACGAGCACGACGGCTACCCGCACGACGGCTACCCGCACGACGGCTACCCGCAGGACGGCTACGAGCACAACGCGTACGCCGCCTCCCGGGACCAGCACGATGCCTATGACGCCGCCGAGTACGCCGGCCGCGAGTACGCCGGCCGCGGGGACGACGCCGCCGGGGACGGCGAGGACGAGGCGGCGTGGAGGGAGCCGGGTCCGGACGACGAGGGCTCCCCGTCCGAGGTCGCCGCGGCGCCTTCCGAACCCGAGGATCCCCCGCAGCCGGCGGACGTCGAGGAACGCGTCGTGCGTCGCGCTCGGCCGACGCCCCCTCCG
This sequence comes from uncultured Actinomycetota bacterium, assembly GCA_963750565.1. Taxonomy (GTDB): domain Bacteria; phylum Actinomycetota; class Actinomycetes; order Actinomycetales; family Kineosporiaceae; genus R-H-3. The sequence goes on from CAVVRA010000012.1 coordinate 471,642, forward strand.
CCGCCCGCGGACGACCCCTTCCCGCCCGCTGCCGTCCGGGGCCGCCGCGGTCGGCACCGTCCGCGGCGCGGCCGCCGTCCGGTCCCCGTGGACCCCGCCGCCGCGCTGCCTGTGACCGTCGACTCCATTCCGACGGTGCTCCCGAAGGCCTTCGGCCCGGCCGAGCCCGGCACGTCCGAGGCCGAGGCTGCCGCCGCCGAGGTGCAGGCCGCTGCCGTCGACCGGGCCGCCGACACGGTCGCGATCGATGTCCGGGCCATCGACGTGCAGGCCATCGACGTGCAGGCCATCGACGACGTGCAGGCCATCGACGACGTGCAGGCCATCGACGTGCACGCCATCGACCTGCGCGCCATCGCTGCCGCCGCCGGCGATGCCACCTCGATCGGCGAGGCCTCCGCAGCGGACGCGACGCAGGTCGATGAGGGACCAGCCGGGGCGCCGGAACCCGAGGCGGCTCCCGCGCCCCGCCCCTCCGCGGACCCGCCGACGCGCCCGATCGTCCTGCGTCCGTACTCCGCCGGGGCGCGACGCCCCGCCGGACCTGGCGCCCCGCCCGTCGCCCGCCCGGTGAACCGCCCCGTCGCCCGCCCGGTGAACCGCCCCGCCGCCCGCCCGGTGAACCGCCCCGCCGCCCGCCCGCAGCCCGCGCGGGCGCCCGCCGCCGCGCAGGCCGCCGGGGACGACCTCACCCGGATCGACGGCGTGTCGCCCGAGATCGCGCGCGCCCTGAAGGCGTCCGGCCTGCGCCGGTTCCGCGACATCGCGCGGTCGGACGCCTCCGAGCTCCGGGCAGCGGTCGCCGCCTTCGGGCTGACGCCGACCTTCAAGGTCGCCTACTGGCCGCTCGCCGCGAACGACCTCGCCCAGGAGCCCGCGGCCGCCGGGACCGCGCCGGCCGGCACGACCGAGTCCACGGTGGTGGCCGGCTCCGTCGCGGCGGCCGCGGGAACGGAGGTCGCCGGAAAGACCGTCCCCGAGGCGGGAGCGGAGACGCAGGAGGTCGTGACGCTCACCGACGGCGGCTCCGAGCCCGGTGCGGACGGCTGGGTGCGGATGGACGACCTCGAGCGGGTCGAGGGAATCACGTTCAAGATCGCGACGGCGCTGCGCGACCTCGGGATCACGACGTACGAGGACCTGGCGGCCGTCCCGCACGGCCGGCTGCGGTCGGCCCTCGCGGCGGCGGGGCTGCGCACGGCGCCCACGCTCGCGACGTGGGGGGCCCAGGCGCGGCTCCTCGCGCGCGGTGACGAGGACGGGTTCGCCGCGCTCCGGGCCCGCGTCGTGGCCGGCACCGAGACCGGCGTCCGGCTGTGACAGCGGCGGGACGGCCGGCGCCAGTGGCGCTCGACACCGCCGCCGCGGAGGCGCCTCCGGACGACGCCCCCGCACCGGACGTGGTGGGCGGCGTCCGCGCGCCCGGCAGCCGCCGCGGGCGGGGCGGCCGCCGCGGGCGGGGCGGCCGCCGCGGGCGGACCCGGTTCGTGACCCGACGCGTCCTCGCCGCCGCCGCGCTCTCCGTCGTCGGGCTCGCCGCCCTGGCCGTCGCCCAGGTCGTCGTCGTCGCCCCCGGCGTGGAGTCCGACCTCGCCGACCGGACCCGAGCCGCCCTGCAGCGAGCCGGGATCAGGAGCGTCGACGTCCGGGTCCACGGTCGCGACGTCGTTCTCGTCGGGGCGGCGGACGACCTGCGGCAGGCGTCGGCCGCCGAGTCCGTCGTCGGCACCGTCCCCGGCGTCCGGTTCGTCGACGCAGGCGGCGTCCGGGTCCGGGCCGCGGTGCCGGCCGCGACCGCCGGGCCTCCAGCGACGGCGACGCCAACCCCGTCCCGGACGTCGACGACCGCCGCGCGGGGGGCCGCGTCCGAGAGGACGTCGGTAGCCGTCGTCGCCGACGGCGGCCGCGCGGTCGTCGCGGGCAGCTTCCCCACCACGGCCGCCGGCCGGCGCTTCAGGACGACTCTGGAGAGGACCTTCGGGGACGGCGACGTCACGACGGAGGCCGCGCGGACCACCGGTGCGACGACCGCGGGGCTGGACGCCGTCGCCGCGACGCTCGAGGCGCTCGGCCCGGACGCCGACGCGGTGGCCGTGGTGCTCCACCAGGGCCGGATCACCGTCACGGGCAGGGTCGCCACGCCGGCCGCCCGGTCGGCCGCGCTCGCCGCCGCGGCGCGAGCCGTGCCGACCCCGGCGGACGTCGCCGACCGCGTCACCGTGGGTACCGGAGCCGTCCCCGCCGCGGCGGTCGCCGCCCAGCTGAGCAGCCTCCCGCCGCTGACCTACGGCGAGGGCCAGGTCGCCCCGGGGCCGGTCGGGCGCGGCGTGCTCGCGGCGGTCGCCTTCGTGCTCGACACCCGACCGGACGCCGGGGTCACCCTCGTCGGCCACGACGAGAACAGCGGGGACGCCACCGCCGACACGGCGGTCAGCCTCGACCGTGCCCGGGAGGCGGAGGCCTATCTCGCGACCCTCGGCGTCCGCCGGTCCCGGGTGGCGACGAAGGGGGCCGGGTCGTCCGACCCCGCCGTGCCCGGCCGCTCGGCGACGGCGGACGCCGCCAACCGGCGGCTCGTCATCCGCGGCTCCTGACCGACCGGGATAGCCTGCTCGCATGCGCCTCTACGTGCGCTCGAAGGACCGCCGGCCGGACCCGGAGCCGCTGCAGACCGACGACCGCCGCACCGTCCTTGTCGGGATCACGCTGTGGGCCGTCCTGCTCCTGGCCACGATCATCGGCTACGAACCGCTCGTCGACTCCGGCCGGGGCTGGTGGGTCTGGACTCCGGTCGCCGGGATCGTCCTGGGACTGCTCGGGTTGCGCTATCTGCGCAAGCGGGACGAACGCACCGGGCGTGGCTGACCCGGCCCGGTGCCGCCCCGACCCGAACGCTGTCGTTGCTGCACAACGCGCCCGAGCGCCGGTGGACGGTCTCGTCGCTGGCCCGGCACACGGCTGTCTCGCGCTCGGTGCTCGGCGCGAGGTTCCGTGACGTCCTCGGACACTCACCGATCCGGTACCTGACCGAGTGGCGGATGCACCTCGCCGAGGACCTGCTCACGACGACCGATCTCGGAATCGGCGTCGTCGCCCGCCGCGTCGGCTACGACGCCGAGGAAGCCTTCAGCCGCGCCTTCAAGCGGGCCACACGGTCAGTCACCGAGTGTCTGGAGAGCCGAGCGCACGCTGCGATGACACGCGCCGCGACGGCACGCGCCGCCACGACCGTCGCCGGCCCGACGCACCCGGCGCTCACCCGAGGCCGGCCCCGCCCGCGAACGCGTCGTCGGCGAGCAGCGCGCCCACGGCGTCCGGGTCGGCGAGGACGGCCGCCACCGACACCCGGCGGTCCCAGGCGCGCCCGGCCCAGGCGAGCCCGCGGGCCAGCCCGTCGAGGGTGCACGCGTGGACCCGCCCGGCTACCTCGCCGCCCGGGTCCACCCACCAGTCGACGTCGACGCCGTCGACGAGGAGCCGCTCGTGCTCGCACCACGTCGCGGGCGCCGCCGGCAGCAGGGCGCGGACGGCGTCCGGGACTGCGGCGGGCTCCCCCGCCGCGTCGCCGTTCTCGGTGACGACGCCGCGGACGACGTCCTCGGCGAGCGGGACGTCGAGCAGGTCGGCAAGCGCCTCGCGCTCCTCCCGCCGGGCGGCGAGCACGACCGCACCGTCGACCCGCGCGGCCTCGAGCAGCCCCGCCTGGAGGTGCTGCGGCGACCCGACGAGCGCGGCGGCGTCCGGCGGTACGAGCCGGGTGCCCGCGCCGGACAGTACCCGCACCCGCTCGGGCGGCTCGGTGTCCGGGAGCTCCTCCCCCGCGGCGAGCCGGGCCAGCGCGGGCCACAGGCGCAGTGCCGTCGCGGCGTCGAGGTCGAGGCGGGGGTCGGCGAGTCGGCCGAGCACCGCCTCGACCCCGGATCCGCCGAGACCGTCCAGGTCGCGGACGGTGCCGAGGGCGGCCCGCAGTGCGGGGTCGGCGTCCTGCAGTGCGGCAGGTGCCACCGGGAGCAGGGCGGCGACCTCCGGGCCGGCGTCCTGGTCGGCCCATGGCCCGCCGCCGAGCTCGCGGCCGAGCCACCATGCGGTGTACGACGGCACCCGGGCGGCGGTGGTGCCGGCGATGACCGTCGCGGGCTCGATGACGGTCGCCCGGAGCGCAGGGTCGGCGGCGACCGCGGCGAGCACGTCGGCCCAGCGACCGGGCGCGACGGCGTCGAGGTCGCCGACGGCGGCGAGGTCGCCGACGCGCAGGTCCGGGGCGTCCGCGAGGTCCGGGCCGGCGGAGCGGGCAAGCACGTCCCGGACGGCGTCGGTCCAGTCCGCCCAGCCGTCGAGCCGCGCGGCCGGGGACGACTCGTCAGGCTCCGGGTCGAGCGGGACCGCGGCCCCGCGGACGACGGCGAGCCGGTCGAGGACTCCGACCGCGGCGAGCACGGCCGACCCCCAGGCCTCGACGAGCCCGGGCTCGACGACGCCGACGAGCTCTGGGTCGAGGAGCCGGGCCGCCGCGGACCCCGGCAGCACGAGCTCGCGCGCGGGTGCCTCGTCCCCGGCGTCGTCGGGCAGCGGCAGGTCTGCCAGCCAGGGCAGGTCGCCCGGCACCAACGCGCCGTCGGCGACCGCCCCCGCGACGACGGTGAGCACCGCGTCGACGGGGTCGGGACGGTCGACCTCGTCGAACCCGCCGAAGCGGTCGAGGTCGGCGTCGGGGACGTCCTCGCCGCCCGCCGCGGCGGCCACGGCGTCCCGGACGGCGGGCAGCTCGAGCGCCGTCCGGGCCGACGCCGGCACGGCACCGAGCCGTTCGAGGAGCGGGTGCACGGCGCCCGGGTTCACGGCCCGGGCACCGAGCGCTGCGAGCGCGGCGGCGAGCTCGGGCGGGCCCCCGGGCAGGACGACGCCGCGGGCGCCGCGGACGACCCGGCCGTCGGCGAGCGGCACCGGCAGCGCGGCGAGCGCCTCCCGGCCCGCGGGGTCGGCGACGACCGGCTCGAGGCTCGCGTAGAGCCGGCGCCAGTGCTCCGGATCGGCGGTCGCGGGCAGCTGCTCGACGACGTCGACCAGCGCTACCCGCCGGACACCGAGCAGGTCGAGGGCGGCCCGGGCCGGTCGCGGCACGTGGATGAGCCCGGCGAGCGTCGGCGCGAGGGCCGCGACGACGTCGGCGTCGCCACCCGCGGGCGGGTCGAGCGCGACGGCGTCCCGCGGCCGGAGCAGGACCGACGGGTCCTCCGCCGCCGTCAGGAACGCCGTCCGGCGCAGCGCGTCGAGCACCGCGGACCGCAGGGCGCCGTCGAGGACGCCGGCCGGCAGCGCGACCGGGACGAGCTGCCACGGGGTCCGCCGCTCCGTCGCGGCCTGCTCGGACAGCAGGTCGGCGTAGAGTGCCGCCGCCTCGCCGACCAGGGCGTCGGTCGCCGGCCCGGGGGCGACGTGGCGCCGGCCCGGGTCGAGCGGGAAGGTCGCGACGAGCACGGCCGGCCAGGGCAGCGGCTCGTCGCTCGGCGTCGGGGCGTACAGCACGGCGGGCGGAGCGGTGCCGTGCGGGTGGACCGGGTGGGCCGGCAGCGCCCACGTGAGCGACCATGCCGTCCGCGCCCGTTCCTCGGTCGGGCGGTCGGCGAGCAGCGCGTCGTCGAAGCGGCCGTGCCGGCGGACGACATGCCAGCGTGCCCCGACGTCGCGCAGGGTCCGGGCCGGCCGGTCGGGCAGCTCGACGACGACCTCCTCGAGCGCCGGGAGCGCGAGGAGCAGCGGGTCGCCGACGTCGGCGAGAAGGTGGAGGAGGAGGTCCTCGGCGACGGCGTCCCGCAGCGGGAGGACGACGGCGGTGTCGTAGCCGTCCGGCGGGGTGCCGGTCGCGGGGAACGGGAGCCGGAGGACAGGCACGTGGCCGTCACGGCGCGCCAGCTCCTCGGCGAGCGCCGGCGCTGCGGCCGCGGCCCGGGTCACGAGGTCCCGGGTGTCCGCGGCGGAGAACCGGACGCCGCCGTGCCGGGACACGATCGCCGGCTCGTCACAGACCCCCAGCACGGCGGCGAAGCCCACCCCGAACCGCCCGACGATCGCCTCGTCGCCCCGTTTGGCGGAGGCGCGCAGCGTCGCGAGCGCCTCGACGCCGCCGGCGTCGAGCGGCGCGCCGGTGTTCGCGGCGACGAGCACCGGGCCGCCGGCGAGCTCGGTGAGCCGCAGGAGCAGCCGGCCCGGCACGCCCGCCCGCGCGGCGGCGTCCGCCGCGTTCTGGGCCAGCTCGACGACGAGCCGGTCCCGGTACCCGCCGAGGGCGAGGTCCTCCTCGGCGTTCGCGTCCTCGCGGAACCGGACGGCGGCGGCCCGCCACCCGGCGAGGACCCGTTCCCGGACCGCCCCTGTGTCGAACGGGTCGGGCTCGAGGGCGCTCTCGGTCACGCCTCGGGGTGCTCGGGCTCGGCCTCGGCGACCGGCTCGACCTCGGCAACCGGCCCCGCCTCGGCAACCGGCCCCGCAGTCTCCTTCGGCAGCAGGACGACGAGCTCGGCACCGGTCTCGTCGAGGATCGGCTCGGGCAACGGCATCGGCTCGACGGGCTCGACGTCGGTCTCGCTGTGCGCACCGCAGCCGTGGTCGGCGCTCACGACCCGGCCGTCGGACGGCGACCACTCGTTCGCGCAGACACCGAAGACGCGGCGCAGCGCACCGGCCATCTGCAGGAAGTACCCGCACGTCGAGCAGGGCGCCGAGGCGTGGATGGCCTCCTCCGCGGTCGGCCCGCGCTCCCCGAGGTACCAGCGCTCGGCGGCAGCGGCCCGGCCGAGCGGGCCCAGCACCCGGGCCCGGCCGAGACCGAGCTCCCAGAGCGCGACCTCGTCGGCGTCGTCGTCGGTCTGGGTGTAGCCCGGCTCGAGGTAAGGGTCGTCGGCCCGGAACGGCAGGACGTCCGCCGGACGCAGGTCGCCGGGCGCGAGCCGGTCGGACCAGGGCACCCAGGCCGGCGCGAGGATCGCGTCGCCGCCGGGCAGGAGCACCGTGTCGGACACCGTCGGTGCCCCGTCCCCCGGCACGACGACGACCGTGATCGCCCAGTACCAGCCGCGGTAGCCCTTGGCGAGGCACGCGAAGGCGTGCGTGACGACGCCATCGGCCTCGGCCCGCACCCCGAGGTGCTCGCCGACGGTGCCCGGCTCGGCGATCTCCACGGCGGCGCTGCGCGCCAGGTCGACGGCAGCGGCGGCGAGGGGGGCAGGCCCGACCGGGTCGGGGGCGTCGGCGGAGGTGTCCGCGGAAGCGTCGGCGGAGGCCGGCACGGCGTCCTCCAGGGTCACGGCGGCGTCGGGGACGGCCTCCTCGTGGACGGCGGCATCGTCGGCGCTGGTCGTCGGCACCCGACGATTGTCCCCCATGCGCGGGACGTGTCGGTGCGTGCCACCCGGGTCCGGCCCCCGCGGGCGCGGCGGTTGCGAGGATGGCGACGTGGAGCTCGGTCCCCCGCCCGTCCCTGCGCGGCGCCGGCGGCTCGCGGACGACCTCCGCCGGGCTGCTGCAGGCGCCCGGCGGGCGGGCTCGGCGACCGCCCGGGCAGCCCGCCGGGCCGCACGCGGCGGCGTCCGCGCCGTCCGGTCGGCGACGCACGCCGGCGGCATGGGCGAGTCCGGCCTCGCCCGCGTGCTCGAGCTGCACATCGTGCAGACCGCCGGAGACACCCTGGTCGTCACCGCGCTCGCGAGCACGGTCTTCTTCGCCGTCCCGACGGAGGAGGCCCGCAGTCGGGTCGCGACGTCGCTGCTCGTGACGATGGTGCCGTTCGTCGTCCTCGCGCCGCTCGTCGGGCCGCTCCTCGACCGGGTGCGCCGCGGCCGGCGCTACGCGCTCGCGACCACGATGGTCGTCCGGGCCTTCCTCGCGTGGGTCATGGCCGGCACGGTGGGCGCGCCGGCCGCGGTCCGGACGCCGCTGTCGCTCTTCCTCGCCGCCTTCGGGTTCCTCGTGTGCCAGAAGGCGTACCACGTGACCCGGGCGGCGGCCGTGCCCCGGGTGCTGCCCGCCGGTGTCGGCCTCGTGGCGGCGAACTCGCGGATCTCGCTCGCCGGGGTGGCGGCCATGGTCATCGCCGCGCCGGTCGGCGTCGGGCTCACGGCGTGGCTCGGCTCGCAGTGGTCGCTGCGGCTGGCGTTCGTCGTCTTCGGCGCGGGCGTCGCGCTCGCGCTCGCGCTGCCCGCCGTCGTCGACGTCAGCACCGGCGAGGTCGGCGCCCGGCTGTCCGCCGACGACGGCCGACCCCCGGACGCCGCCCGGCCCCCGGACGCCGAGGGGTCACCGGACGGTGGGATGGGCGACGTCGGCGCCGGGGCGGCCGCGCCGGTCGGGGCCGCCGTCCGCCGCCCCCTCACCGGCCGCAGCATCGGCCCCCGCGTCGTCCTCGCGCTCCGGGCGAACGCCGCGGTCCGGGCGTTCACCGGTTTCCTCACCCTGTTCCTCGCGTTCCGGCTGCGGACCGAGCCGCTGCCGGGGTTCGGCCCGGCGACGGCCGTCGCCGTCGTCGTCGTCCTCGCCGCGGTCGGCGGAGCCCTCGGCACGGTGCTCGGCAACCGGCTCCGCCACGCCGACCCGGAACGGCTGTCGCTCCTGGCGGTCGCAGCCACGGGGGTCGCAGCCACGTGGGCGGCGCTCGACTACGGGCCCTGGCCGGTCTTCGCCCTCGCCCTCGTCGCGGGGCTCGGGCAGTCCCTCGCGAAGCTCTGCCTCGACGCGCTCATCCAGGCGGACGTCGCGGAGCGGGTCCGGACGTCCGCCTTCGCCCGCTCGGAAACTGTGATCCAGCTCGCATGGGTCGCCGGCGGCTTCGTCGGGCTGGTCCTGCCGCTGTCCGGGGCCTGGGGTCTGGGGGTCGCCGCGACCGCCGTCGCGGCAGCTACCGCGTGGCTCGCCGTCGGCCTCGTCGGACGCCGCCGGGCCCGCTGACCCGAGCCGACCGAGCCGTCAGACCTCGAGGTCGTCCGCCACGGCGCGGAGCACGGTCGCGACCTTGTGCGCGTGGGACTTGTCGGGGTAGCGGCCGCGGCGCAGCCCGTTGCCGACGTCGTCGAGGAGCTTGATGAGGTCCTCGACGATCACGACCATGTCCTCGGCCGGCGTCCGGGTCGCCTTGACGACCGACGGCACCGGCTCGAGAACCCGGACCGACAGGGCCTGGAGCCCGCGCTTGCCCTCGGCGACACCGAACTCGACCTTCGTGCCCGGCTTCAGGGTGGTCCCGGCGGGCAGCGCCGACGCGTGCACGAAGACGTCGCCGCCGTCGTCGTTCGCAAGGAAGCCGAAGCCCTTGTCGACGTCGTACCACTTCACCTTGCCTGTAGGCACGTCAACACCCTCGATCGAGCAGTTCCGTCGCATTCGCCAGGACACTCCCGCCTCTCTGCGAGGTGCCCACGGCAGGCTATCGGCACGCGCAAGGGGTTTCGCGGGCCGGGTTCCCGGCCGGTCCGGGGCTACCGGGGGCGGCCGCGGCCGCGCGTAGGCTGGTGCCGTGACCGACTCCGCCGACGCACCGCCGCGCGGCCTCGCCGACCGGCTCGTCGCCGTCGGCGGCGTCGTGTTCCTCGTCGGGCTGCTCGCGCTCGGCGTCGTGATGGTGCTCTTCACCCGGGACGGCGACGCGCCGGGGGCGCTCGCCGGGCTCGCCCTGCTGTGCCCGGTCGGGTTCGCGATCGCGTTCTCCGGGCTCGTCGTCCAGGCCCGGAACCGCCGCCGCAGCTGACCTCAGCGACCCGCGCCGACGTGCTCGCGCAGCCAGGCCGGGAACATCCACAGGTCCGGAAGGACGACGTCCGCGCCCGCGGCGGCGAGATCGGCCGCCGGGTGCGGCCCTGTCGCAACGGCGACGGCGGTGGCCCCGGCGACCTTCGCGGCCTCGACGTCACCCGGGTGGTCGCCGACGTAGACGTCAGCGTGCTCGGTCGCGAGGCGGACACCCTTCGCGGCGGCGAAGACGCCGCCGACGACGAGGTCGGGTGCGCGCCGACCGGTGTCGAGCCCGACGTGCGCGAGGACGGCCCGGACCGTGGGCTGCACCTTCGCCGAGACGACGAGCACCCGCCCGCCGAGGTCGTGGACGGCCTCGAACGCCGCGGCGGCGCCCGGCAGCGGCGTCGTCAGCGGGACGCCCGTGCCGGGGTACAGCGCCCGGTAGCGGTCGGCGGTCGCGACCGGGTCGACGTCGGGGGCGATGACGCGCAAGGTGTCCTCGAGCGGGACGCCGATGAGGCGCCGCGCCGCCGCCGGGTCGATCGTAACGCCCTGCTCGGCGCACGCCCTGGTGAGGGTCGCGACGATCCCGGCCGCGGAGTCGACGAGGGTCATGTCGAGGTCGAACCCGACGACGGGGCCGGCGGGCCGACGGACGGCCACCGGTGGCGGCGTCGGCGGCTCGTCCCCGGCGGCGGTGAGGTGTCTTCGCACGCGTCGAGGGTACGGACGCCGGCAGACCCGCCGCCGGACGACGCCGACGGTCGGGACCGGTGGGACGTCACCGTCGCCGGGAGCCGCCCCCGTGGCCCCGCGGTGCCGCTGCGGCTGCTCCACCACGGCCGGGTGCTCGCGTTCGTGAGCACCGTGACGAGGTTCGGCACGCCGCTCGACGTGACGGTGTCCGAGCTCGCCATCGAGGCGTTCTACCCTGGGACGCGGCGACCTCGCAGCTCCTGCGCCGGTGTCGCGCCGACCCGCCGATGCCCGGACCGTGTCGCCGTCCGACACGCCGCACCGTGATCGGCCGGTCGCGGGGCAGGGTTCCACGTCGTCCGAACGGATGACTATGCTCACCACGGCCCGACGGTCATTCGAGACGAAAGAGGCACCGACCATGGACGGGGACCCCTCCGATCGCGGTGACGTGGAATTCGCTCCGCCGCCGTTCGACGTGCACGTCGCGCACCCCGCGCGCGTGTACGACTACTGGCTCGGCGGCAAGGACAACTATCCCGCCGACAAGGAGGCCGCCGAGAAGGTCATCGAGGTCAACCCGGGGATCGTCGACGGGGTCCGGAGCAACCGGGCGTTCCTCAAGCGGGTCGTGCGGTTCTTCGTCGAGGAGGCGGGGGTCGACCAGATCCTCGACATCGGCACCGGGCTGCCGTCGGCGGACAACGTCCACGAGGTCGCACAGGCCGCGCAGCCCCGCACCAAGGTCGTCTACGTCGACAACGACCCGATCGTCCACGTGCACTCGCACGCGCTGCTCACGGGCGAGCCGGGGACCGTCGACTACATCCACGCCGACATGCGCGACCCGGCGTACATCATGCGCGAGGCCGCGAACACGCTCGACTACGCGCGGCCCGTCGCACTCATGATCCTCATGACCCTGCAGTTCATCGGGGACGAGGAGAAGCCGTACGACATCGTGCGCGCGATGCTCGACGAGCTGCCGTCGGGGAGCTACCTCGCGGTCTCCCATCCCGCCGTCGACGACAGCGGCATCGCGAACCAGGCCACGGCGCACTACAACAAGATGGTCTCGACGTCCATGACGCGCCGGACCAAGGAGGAGATCACCACCTTCTTCGACGGCCTGGAGATCGTCGAGCCGGGGGTCGTGACGCTCTCCGACTGGCGGCCGGACGATCCCGCCGCGCCGCGGACGAAGTCGCCCGCCTACTGCGGGGTCGGCCGCAAGCCCTGAGTGCTCCGGCCCAGGCGTGCAGTCAGGCGTGCAGGTCAGGCGTGCAGTGGTCAGGCGTGCAGGTCAAGGGTGCAGGTCAGGCGTGCCGGACGGCCGCGGCGTCCTGGAGGCCGAGGATCTCGACGGCCCGCTCGCGCATCTCGACCTTGCGGACCTTGCCGGTGACCGTCATCGGGAAGCCGTCGACGACGTGCACGTACCGGGGGATCTTGTAGTGGGCGAGCTGGCCGGCGCAGAACGCGCGGACCGCGTCGACGGTGAGCGGCTCGCGGCCCGGCTTCAGGACGACCCACGCCATGAGCTCCTCGCCGTAGCTCTCGTCCGGGACGCCGATCGACCTGGACGTCGGCGATGTCCGGGTGGCGTGTAGAGGAACTCCTCGATCTCGCGCGGGTAGATGTTCTCGCCGCCGCGGATGACCATGTCCTTGATCCGGCCGACGATGTTGACGTAGCCCTCGGCGTCCATGACGGCGAGGTCGCCGGTGTGCATCCAGCCCGCGGCGTCGATCGCCTCGGCGGTCTTGTCCGGCTCGTCCCAGTAGCCGAGCATCACCGAGTACCCGCGGGTGCACAGCTCGCCGGCGCTGCCGCGCGGCACGCTCCAGCCCGGTCCCCGGGTCGACGATCTTGACCTCGACGTGCGGCATCGACGGTGCCGACGGTCGACGTCCGGCGGTCGAGGTCGTCGTCGCGCGGGTCATCGTCGAGACCGGCGACGTCTCGGTCATGCCGTAGCCGATCGTCACCTCGGCCATGTGCATCTCGGCGACGACCCGCTTCATCACCTCGACCGGGCACGGCGAGCCGGCCATGATCCCGGTGCGCAGCGTCGACAGGTCGAAGCGCGCGAAGTCCGGGAGGGCCAGCTCGGCGATGAACATCGTCGGGACGCCGTACAGCGACGTGCACCGCTCGTCCTGGCACGGCCTGCAGCGTCGCGCCGGGGTCGAACGCCGGCGCCGGGATGACGATGCACGCGCCGTGGCTGACGTCGCGCCGAGGTTGCCCATGACCATGCCGAAGCAGTGGTAGAAGGGCACCGGGACGCAGACCCGGTCGGCCTCGGTGTAGCCGAGCACCTCGGCGACGAAGAAGCCGTTGTTGAGGATGTTGTGGTGCGACAGCGTCGCACCCTTGGGGAATCCGGTCGTCCCGACGTGTACTGGATGTTGATCGGGTCGTCGAAGGACAGCGTCGCCATGACGCTCGTCGAGCCGGTGGTGGTCGACCCGGCCGCCGCGCTCGACCAGCATCGGCCCACGAGTCCGTCGCCGAGGTAGACGACGTCGCTCGAGGTCCGGGCAGTCGCCGCTGACCTCGTCGATCATCGCCCGGTAGTCGCTCGTCCGGTGCTGGACGGCGCTGCACGAGCAGCCGCATGCCGGACTGGTTGACGACGTACGTCAGCTCGTGCGCGCGGTAGGCCGGGTTGACGTTGACGAGGATCGCGCCGATCTTCGCCGTCGCGTACTGGACGAGCACCCACTCGGCGCAGTTCGGGGCCCAGATCCCGACCCGGTCGCCCTTGCGCGATGCCGAGCTCGAGCAGCCCGAGCGCGACCTGGTCCACCGCGACGTCGAGCTCGTTGTACGTCCACCGGCGCGAGGTGCCGCAGTCGACGAGGGCCTCGCGGTCGCCGTACCGGGCGACGGCCCGCTCGAAGTTCGCGCCGATCGTCTCGCCGATGAGGGGCACGTCGGCGGTGGCCGAGGCGTACGAGGGAAGGGGCTTGCTCAGCACGGAGGACCTCCCGGAGCCGGACGACGTCGTCGGGGCGCGTGGCCCATCCTCGCCGCTGCGGATCGCCGGCGCGAGACCCCTCGTGCAGCACATCCGGCGGAATCGGCGCACGACGACGGCCGAGCCTGCTGCCGGGCCGGTGGTCGGAGGGCGCGGGGCGGGTCAGCGCGGGGCGGTGGGGACCGCCTGCAGCGCGGGCAGCCGGGCGGCGACCTCGTCGAGCACGGACTCCGGGGCGTCGTAGACGGGCGCGCCTGGCAACGGCCAGTGCGTGACGACGTCGGTGAACCCGAGAGCGGCGGCACGGGCGACCACCCCCTCGAAATGGTCCGCGGAGACCAGGGCGAAGGTCGGCGCGGCGTCGACGGACAGGTAGCGCCGCAGACCGGCCGGGTCCCGACCGGACCCCGCGAGGGCCGCGTCGACCTGGTCGCAGAGCCGGGCGACGCCGTCCCACCACGCGTCGTCGCCGGCGCTCTGTCGCTCGTTCCGGGGCGTCGTCCCGGTCGTCGCCCAGCCCTGGCCGTGCCGGACGGCGAGCCGCACGGTCCGGAGACCGTTCGCCGCGACGACGAACGGCAGCCGCGGGCGCTGGACGCACGGGATCGTCGTCCGGGCGTCGACGGCGTGGTAGAAGTCGCCGTCGTGGGTCGTCGTGGGCCGGGTGAGGACGGCGTCGAGCACGTCGACGAACTCCTCGAGCCGGCCGGCCCGTTCCCGGGGGGCCAGCTCCGGGACGCCGAGGACGCGGGCGTCGTGGCCGGTCCCGCCGGCCCCGATCCCCAGGACGGTGCGGCCGCCGCTCACGTCGTCGAGGGCCGCGAGCTCGCGGGCGAACGGGACCGGGTGCCGGAAGTTCGGCGACGCGACCCACGTGCCGAGCGTCGCTCGCGTCGTCACGGACGCCGCCGCGACGAGGGTGGGAACCGTTGCCCCCCAGGGGGTTCCGGCGAGCGGGTCCCACGTGAGGTGGTCGTAGGTCCACAGGTGGTCGAAGCCGTGGGACTCCGCGCGCCGCCACTGCTCGGCCTGCTCGGCCCAGCGACGCTGCGGAAGGATGACCAGGCCGACACGCACCGGGGGACCGTACCGCCCTTTCCGTCACGCCTCGCCGGGCCAGCCGCCGGGGTGCCCGGCGAGCGCTGCCGCGCTGCGCCGCAGCGAGCCGGCCTTCGCCCGCACGAGCGCCAGGTCGGCCGGCTCGCGCACCGACTTCTCGGCGGCGGCGAGGACGAGCGCCGCCTCGCGGTCGATCGCCGCCCAGCGCGGCGACCCGGGCCCGACGGCCGCGCCGCAGCCGGCGAGCAGGCGCAGCAGCGCGAGCGAGACCGTCGGCTCGCCCGCCCCGTACCGACGGATCAGCCCGCACGGGACGCCGAGATAGGTCTCGAAGCGGCTCGCCGGCACGACGACGGCGCCGCCCGCGGCGCCGCGCAGGACCTGCGGGCCGAGCGTCGTCCGGGCCAGGGCGGAGAGGACGACGGTGAGGTGGTCGATGGCCTGGACCGCGGTGTACGGGTCGTTCACCGCCGGCGACAGCGCCTTGCACGCGATGTCGGCGAGCTGGCGGATCCCGAGCCCGGCGTCCTGCTCGAGGGTCCGCTCGAAGCCGATCCGCACCGCCCCGTGGACCTCGTCCGCCAGCCGGACGGTGTCCGGCGCCGGGTCTGCGGCCGACGCCGCCCACACCCAGGCGAGCACCGTGCCCGCCACGACGTGCTCCCCCACGCGGACCCGGAGCCGGATCCACGTGCCCGTCCTCGCGGCGAACGGCACCAGGTCCTCCGGGTGAGCCGTCTGGACGTAGCCCGAGAGCCGGGAGATCACGGGCACCGCCCACGCCGGAGGCTCCGGCGGCACGGCGTCCGACGAGGTGGCCGGAACCGTGCGCGACGCCTCGGGCCGGACGCGGATCACCCGCAGGGTCCCGCGCTCGACCGTCCGCATGATCGCGTCGATCTGGATCGAGTGCGCCAGATGGTCGGCGAAGAACACGACCATCCCGAGGCTCGCGAAGAGGAGCACGAGGGAGGCGCTCACCGCGAGCCGCGGGAACTCCTGCGTCCTCGTGCCGGCGGCGGCTCCCACCGTGTAGAGACCGGCCGCGCTGTAGGCGAAGGTCGCGAGGAACACGCTGAGCACGAGCTGGGTCGGACGGTCCCGCAGGAAGTTGCGCAGCAGCCGGGGGGAGAACTGGGTGGACGACAGCTGCAGCGCGACGACCGTCAGGCCGAGCACGAGGGCGATCACGGTGACGACGGTGCCGGTGATGCCGAGGAGCAGGGTTCTCGCGTCGTCCGCCGTGCCTTGGAACGACAGCGGCGCAAGCCACGAGTCCTCGGGGACGTGCACCGCGGACAGCAGCAGACCGGCGACGAGCGCGGCGGCCGAAGCCACCGTCGGCCGCACCCACAGCGCGGCCGCGACGTACTCACGGATCGTCTCGCTGCGGCGCATAGGCCCTCCGGACGACGTCGCGGGTGCGGTGTCGCCGATCACTGTGCCCCCGCCGGCGCCCCGGTGCCACCTTCGTCCGTCGTCGTCCCCGGCTCGCGAGCCGCCGCCGCACCCGACCGCGTACCGTTGTCAGGATGTCCAGCGCACGTCAGGAGGCGGCCGCGAAGCCCGGCCCCGACTCCCTCGCGGCGCCCGGGTCCCCGCACGACGCCGGGGCCGCCGAGGTGCGCCGTCCGGCGGCCCGCCGGGACGCCCCGCGCAGCCTCGCGGACGACCTGCGTCACCGGGACGACGCCGCGCTCGCCCGCCTCCTCGCACGCCGTCCGGACCTCGGCGTCCCGCTGCCGAGCGACCTCACGACCCTCGGCGCCCGCGCCGCGACGCGGGCGAGCGTCCAGCGCGCGCTGGACGCTCTCGCCGCGCCGGCCCTCCAGGTCGTCGAGGTGCTCGCGGCGCTTCCCGAGCCTGCGACGACCGGCGAGGTCGGCCGCCGGTGGGGCGCACCCGCGGGCCTCGTCCTCGACGACCTGCGCGACCTCGCCCTCGTCTGGGGCACCCCGCGCGCGCTGCGGCTCGTCCGTGCGGCCCGGGACGTCCTGGGGCCGCACCCCGCCGGCCTCGGGCCACCCCTCTCGGACGCCCTCGGACGGCGCAGCCCTGCCCGGCTCGCCGAGCTCCTGGAGGACCTCGGCCTGCCGCCCACCGCCGACCCGGACACCGCGCTCGCCCGCCTCGCCGACCACCTCGGGCGCAGCGAGATCCTCGACGACCTCCTCTCCCGCGCCCCGGACGGCGTCCGCGCGGTCCTCGACCGCGTCGTCTGGGGGCCGCCCGTCGGCGCCCTCCCGGACGCCGACCGACCGGTCCGGACGGCGAGCGCCACCGGCCCCGTCGAGTGGCTCCTCGCGCACGGCCTGCTCGCGGTCGCCGACGCCGGGCACGTGGTCCTCCCCCGCGAGGTCGGCCTCGCGCTGCGCGGCGGCCGGGTGCACCGCGAGCCCGTGACGGCCGCCCCGGCGCTCAGGGTCACCGAACGCCCCCGGACGACCGTTCGCGGGACCGCGGCCGGCGCGGCGGCCGAGGCGGTCCGCCTCGTCGAGGCGCTCGGGGAGCTGTGGGGCACGACGCCGGCGCCGGTGCTGCGCTCCGGTGGGCTGGGCGTCCGGGAGCTGAGGCGCGTCGCGACGGCGCTCGAGGTGGACGACGCGACGGCGGCCCTCGTCGTCGAGACGGCGTACGCCGCAGGGCTCGTCGCCGACGACGGCGAGGCCGACCCGCACTTCGCGCCGACCCCGGCATTCGACCCGTGGCTCGCGCAGGAGGTCCCCGACCGCTGGGCGGTCCTCGCCGACGCCTGGCTCACGACGACGCGCTGCCCGGGCCTCGTGGGCACCCGGGACGAGCGGGACGCGGTCCGCACGGCGCTGTCCCCCGGCGTCGAGCGGGCGTCCGCGCCCGAGGTGCGCGGGCTCGTCCTCGCGACCCTCGCCGAGGCGACGGTGCGGTCCGGGGCGGCCGCCGTCGTCGAGCCCGCGAGCGTGCACGCCCGGGTCGACGCGGCAGCCCCGCGCCGCGCCGGCCGGATGCGGTCGATGCTCGTCGACCGCGCGCTCGTCGAGGCGGCGTGGCTCGGGGTCACCGGCGCGGGCGCTCTGTCCGACCACGGCCGTGCGCTCCTCGGCGTCACCCGGGACACCGGCCGGGACGGCGACCGGGTCACCAGCGCGGCGGACGCGCTCGACGCCGTCCTCCCCGAGCCGGTCGACCACGTCCTCCTCCAGGCCGACCTCACCGCCGTCGCCCCCGGGCCGCTCGAGCCCGCGCTCGCCCGCGACCTCCTGCTCATGGCGGACGTCGAGAGCCGCGGCGGCGCGACCGTCCACCGCTTCACGCCGGCGTCGGTCCGGCGCGCGCTCGACGCCGGCCGCAGCGGCGACGAGCTGCTCGCCCTGCTCTCGGCGCACAGCCGGACGCCGGTCCCGCAGCCCCTGGAGTACCTGGTCACCGACACCGCCCGCCGGCACGGCCGGGTCCGGGTGGGCGCGGCGAGCTGCTACGTCCGCTGCGACGACGAGGCCGCGCTCACCGAGGTGCTGGCCGACCGCCGGGCCGCGACGCTGCGGCTGCGCCGGCTCGCGCCGACGGTCGTCGCCGCGCAGGCACCCCCGGAGACCGTCCTTTCCGTGCTGCGCGGGATGGGGCTCGCCCCCGCCGCCGAGACCCCGGACGGCGCCCTGCTCCTCGCGCGGCCGGGCGCCCGCCGCACCCCGCCGCGGGCCCGCCCGCGCCCGGTGAGCCCGTGGCCGCCCACGCCGTCGGACGCCGCGCTCGCGAGCGCCGCAGCCGCGCTGCGGGCGGCCGACGACGCCGCGGACGGGGGCGCGCGGGCAGCGCGAGGCAGCGCCGAGACCGGCGAGGGACCTCCGCTGGCGGTGATGGACCCCGCGGGGGTTCTCGCGCTGCTGCGCGACGCGGCCGCGGCACGTCGTCCGCTGTGGATCGGCGTCGCCGACGGCGGCGGCACGGCGACCCGCCGGCTCGTCGACCCGCTGCGGGTCGACGCGGGCAGGATCGAGGTGTTCGACCGCGGGTCCGAGCAGGTCCGCACCCTCTCGGTGCACCGGGTCTTCGGCATCGCGCCCGCCTGAGCACCACGCACGACGGCGTGGGTGGTCACGCTCTTTGTCAGATTTCGTCAGAGATGTCTTGACCGGATGATCCGGAGGTGACCAGACTCGCCCCGGACGCGCGCGGTCGAACGCCCGGGTGCGGCGTCCGGCGCCCGAAACCGCCGCTGCCTGACAGGTATCGGCGGTTCGTCGCGTTCGCCAGCACCTGACGACCCTCGGGAGACCCCATGCGAACCCGCCCCCGCCCCCGCCGCCTGTCCGCGGTCGGCCTCGGCGCCGCCCTCGTGGCGTGCATCGCCGCTGCCCCCGCCCCGGCCGGCGCCACCCCCGGCCCGACGACGCCGGCCGCCGCGGATCGCGCGGCGACCCTCGCGACGACGCTCAGCGGGCGGTTCGCGAGGACGAGCCCCGGCGTCTACCTGTCCGGGAACGAGGTCGTCGTCACGGCGACGGACGACACGACCGCGGCGGCCGCGCAGGCCGCCGGCGCCACTGTGCGCCGGGTCGCGCACAGCACGGAGGCGCTCGCCGCGGCGCGGTCGGTCCTCGAGCGGTCGGCCCGGATCCCGGGGACGAGCTGGGCCGTCGACCCGGTCGCCAACCAGGTCGTCGTGACCGCTGACGACACCGTGTCGGCCGCGAGGCTGGGCACGCTGAGGACGGTCACCGAGAGCCTCGGCGACCGGGTGCGCGTCGTCCGGACCGCCGGCACGCTGCGGCCCTTCATCAACGGCGGCCAGGCGATCTACGGCGGCGGGTACCGGTGCTCGCTCGGGTTCAACGTCCGCTCGGGGAGCACCTACTACTTCCTCACCGCCGGGCACTGCACGAACCTCGCGACGACGTGGTACGCGAACGGCACCCGGACGACGAGGCTCGGCACCCGGGCCGGGACGAGCTTCCCCGGCAACGACTACGGCATGGTCCGCTACGCGAGCACGTACACGGTCCACCCCGGCTCGGTGAACCTCCACAACGGCAGCAGCCAGGACATCACGAGCGCCCGGAACGCCGTCGTCGGGGAGACGGTGTCCCGGAGCGGGAGCACGACGGGTCTGCGCAGCGGCCGGGTCACCGCGCTCAACGCGACGGTGAACTACGCCGAGGGCCGGGTGAGCGGGCTCATCCAGACGACGGTGTGCGCCGAGGGCGGCGACAGCGGCGGGTCACTCTTCAGCGGCACGGCGGCGCTCGGACTCACCTCCGGCGGTTCCGGCAACTGCTCCAGCGGCGGAACGACGTTCTTCCAGCCCGTCACGGAGGCGCTCTCCGTCTACGCGGTGAGCGTGTACTGACGCCCCCGGACCCGACCACGGGAGAGGACGACGACCGATGACCACCGGACCGGGCGAGCAGCGGGCAGCAACCCTCCTCCGGCCGGCCACCGGCCCCCGGGCCCGGCTACGGCCCCCCGGCCGGCTACGTCTACCCGGCGCCGTCGACGCCCGCGTCGATGATCGTGCTCGTCGTCCTCGCCGGGATCGCCGCGTCGACGTGCTGGTTCAGCCTCGCCGGCATCCCCGCGCTCGTCCTCGGCATCCGGGCGCTCACCCTCCACGGCCGGGAACCCGGACGGGCCCGCAGGCTCGCCCGGATCGGCTGGATCGTGCTCGGCGCGGTCCGCGCCTTCCTCGTCGTGGTCTTCGTCCTGCTCGTCGTCGTGATCGCGACGACCGGCGAGGACTTCTGACCCGCCCGGAAGCAGCGCGGCGCCCGGGTGGTTGCACCTCACGCTCCCCGACGGAAGGCCACGCGTGACCGACGGACCGCTCATCGTCCAGAGCGACAAGACCCTGCTGCTCGAGGTGGACCACCCCGCGGCGGACGCCTGCCGGCAGGCGATCGCCCCCTTCGCCGAGCTCGAACGCGCACCCGAGCACGTCCACACGTACCGGCTGACGCCGCTCGGCCTGTGGAACGCCCGCGCGGCCGGGCACGACGCCGAGCAGGTCGTCGACGTCCTCCTGGAGCACTCGCGCTACCCGGTGCCGCACGCGCTGCTCGTCGACGTCGCCGAGACGATGGCCCGGTACGGCCGGCTCCAGCTCGTCAAGCACCCGACGCACGGGCTCGTCCTGCACGCCCTCGACGTCCCGGTGCTCGAGGAGGTGCTGCGGAGCAAGAAGGTCACCCCGCTGGTCGGGCAGCGGATCGACACCGAGCACGTCGTCGTCCACCCGAGCGAGCGCGGCCACCTCAAGCAGGTGCTGCTCAAGCTCGGCTGGCCCGCCGAGGACCTCGCCGGCTACGTCGACGGCGAGGCGCACCCGATCGACCTCGTCGAGGACGGCTGGACCCTGCGGCGACTACCAGCGCCAGGCCGTCGACGGCTTCTGGCACGGCGGCTCCGGCGTCGTCGTGCTGCCGTGCGGCGCGGGCAAGACGATCGTCGGGGCGGCGGCGATGGCGCGGGCCCAGCGCGACGACGCTCATCCTGGTGACGAACACCGTCGCGGCCCGGCAGTGGCGCGACGAGCTGCTGCGCCGGACGATCGCTGACCGAGGACGAGATCGGCGAGTACTCCGGGGCCCGCAAGGAGATCCGGCCGGTCACGATCGCGACGTACCAGGTCCTGACGACCAAGCGGAAGGGCGTCGTACAGCCACCTCGAGCTCTTCGACGCCCGGGACTGGGGCCTGATCGTCTACGACGAGGTCCACCTGCTCCCGGCGCCGATCTTCCGGATGACCGCGGACCTGCAGGCCCGGCGCCGGCTCGGCCTGACCGCGACGCTCGTCCGCGAGGACGGCCGCGAGGGCGACGTCTTCTCCCTCATCGGGCCCGAAGCGGTACGACGCGCCGTGGAAGGACATCGAGGCCCAGGGCTACATCGCCCCCGCCGACTGCGTCGAGGTCCGGGTCACCCTGCCCGAGCGCGACCGGCTGCTCTACGCGACCGCCGAGCCCGAGGAACGCTACCGGCTCTGCTCGACCGGCGCGAGCAGAAGATCCAAGGTCGTCGAGGCGCTCGTCGCGCCGGCACGCGCGGCGAGCCGACGCTCGTCATCGGCCAGTACCTCGACCAGCTCGACGAGCTCGGCGAGCGGCTCGACGCGCCGGTCCTCAAGGGCGAGACGACGGTCGCCGAGCGGCAGCGGCTCTTCGACGCCTTCCGGCGCGGCGAGATCTCGCACGCTCGTCGTGAGCAAGGTGGCGAACTTCTCCATCGACCTGCCCGAGGCGTCGCGTCGCGATCCAGGTCTCCGGCTCGTTCGGCTCCCGGCAGGAGGAGGCCCAGCGGCTCGGCCGGGTGCTGCGACCCAAGGCGGACGGCCGCGCCGCCCGGTTCTACGCGATCGTCGCCCGCGACACCCTCGACCAGGACTTCGCGGCGCACCGGCAGCGGTTCCTCGCCGAGCAGGGCTACGCCTACCGGATCGTCGACGCGGACGACGTGCTCCAGGCCTGAGGCCTGCGCCGCTCAGCCGACTCACAGGGGCCGGTCATGGCGCTACGAGCCTGACCACGGATCGTCGGTGGCATGACCACTCACGTCCTGCACGTCGTCCGGGCGTTCTCGGCGCAGCCGACGCTCGGCGACGCCCTCACGGCAGCGCTGCCGGACGGGGCCGTCGTCCGCGAGGCGCCGTACTCCGAGGCCCTCGTGTCCCACGACGAGCCGGACGTCGTGTGGGTCAGCAGCGCGGACGCCCCGGCCGTCGACGCGTTCCGGGAACGCTTCCCGCGTGCGGCCCTCCTCGCGACGCTGCCTCCTCGAGCCGAGGCGTCGGACGTCGTCCGGCTTCTGGAGCACGGCGCCGACCTCGTCCTCCGGGACGAGGGCATCGTCCTCGCGGCGGCCGCGATCGTGTCGCTCGCGCGTCGCCGGCGCCCGCTCGCCTCCGCGTCCTGACGCCCGCCGCGGCCTCCGGCCGGGACCGGCTGTGTCCCGGATCACCGGCCCGAGCGCCGGACCTGAACCGGCGACATAGACAGCACCCAGGCTTCTCACAGGTTCCGACCCGACCGTTGATCTCGACCGGGAACCGCACGAGGCGGCCCGACGCGCACCGGGAGCACCGATGACCACGACCGCCGAGCGGCCGCCCAGCCGGGCGGGCGTGCCCCACGGCAGTGTCGCCGCGCCGCGGCCGCGCCGGTTCAGCCCGCGGGTGCCCGCCTGGTGGCGGGACGCGGTGGGGGCGTCGACCTGGACGAGCGTGCTCGTCGTCGTCGCGCTGTGGGTGGCCGGCGGCGGGCTGCAGGACCTCGGCGGGTACGCCTCGGCGCTGACCGGCCTGGGCCGGCTGACCGGGCTGGTCGCGTCCGACCTGCTGCTGGTCCAGGTGCTGCTGATGGCCCGGATCCCGATGGTGGAGCGGGTCTACGGCCAGGACGAGCTGGCCCGCCGGCACCGCCTCGTCGGGTTCACCTCGTTCAACCTGCATGCTCGCCCACGTCGTGCTCATCACCCTCGGCTACGCCGGCCAGACCGCCGCAACCCGCTCGCGGAGTTCGTGGGACGTCACTGTGAACTACTCCGGCATGCTCCTCGCGGTCGTCGGCACCGCGCTGCTCGTGCTGGTCACCGTCACGAGCATCCGCAAGGCCCGCGCCACGCTGCGCTACGAGTCCTGGCACCTGCTGCACCTGTACGCCTACCTCGGCGTCGGCCTCGCCCTGCCGCACCAGCTCTGGACCGGGCAGGAGTTCCTCACCTCCCCCGCCGCGACCCTCTACTGGTGGAGCCTGTGGATCGCCGCCGCCGGCGCGATCCTCATCTGGCGGGTGGGCGTCCCGGTGTCCCGGACCCTGCGCGCACGGCCTGCGGGTGACCGCCGTCGTCCGGGAGAGCCACGACATCGTCAGCGTGTGGATGCGCGGCCGCCATCTGGACCGGCTCCCCGTCGCCGCCGGCCAGTTCTTCACCTGGCGGTTCCTCGACCGGCACCGGCTGGACCCGCGGCCACCCCTACTCGCTGTCCGCCGCCCCCACGCACGACACCCTGCGGATCACCGTCAAGGACCTCGGCGACGGCAGTCCGCGCTCGCCTGGCGCACGTCCGGCCCGGCACCCGGGTGCTCCTCGAAGGCCCCTACGGCCGGCTGCACGCCGGCGTCCGGACCCGCCGCAAGGTCACCCTCCTGGCCTCCGGCATCGGCGTCACCCCGCTGCGCGCGCTGCTCGAGGAGACTGCCCGCAGGCCCCCGGCGACATCACCCTGGTCTACCGCGCCCGCACTCCCGACGACCTCGTCCTGAAGGCCGAGCTCGACGCGCTCGCCGCCCGCCGCGGCGCCCGCATCTTCTACGTCCTCGGCCCGCGCGCCCGCCGTGCCGACGGCAGGGCCTCGTGGCTGCCGGAGACCGCAGCGCACCTGACCGACGCCCAGGCGCTGCGTCAGCTCGTCCCGGACATCGCCGAGCCACGACGTCTACCTCTGCGGCGCGCCAGACCTGGATGGATGCCGCCCGGCAGGCGGCCCTCGACGCCGGCGTCCCCGCCGACCACATCCATCTCGAACGCTTCAGCTGGTGACGCCGGCTGGGCAGCGCCGCCCGACCGTCGACCGAACCCCTTGCGCGACACGGAGGACCCCGATGCGCCGGATCGTCATCGGCCTGATGAGCACCCTGAGCGGGCTCGTACTGCTCTTCAGCTACCACACGAGCACGAACTCGGGCACCGCGCTCGCGAGCAGCGGCGGCACCGGCGCGGGTGCCTCCGGCTCGGCCGGCGCCTCGTCCGGCTCGTCGTCCGGCTCGTCCGGGTCCGCCGACAGCTCGGCGGGCTCGTCGTCGGCCTCCGGCACGTACACCGGCGACGCGGCCCAGACCCGCTGGGGCCCGGTCCAGGTCCAGATCACCGTCGAGAACGGAAAGATCACCAAGGCCGAGGCGGTCAGTCTACCCGCAGCGAGAACCGCCGGGACGTCAGAGATCAACTCCTACGCGATCCCGACGCTCAACGAGGAGGCCGTCGACGGCGCAGAGCGCGCAGATCGACGCGATCTCCGGCGCCACCGTGACGAGCGAGGGCTACACCCAGTCACTCCAGTCGGCGATCGACCAGGCCCACCGGTGACGGCCGTCGTGGACACCCCGCGGACGGACCCCTCGGCCGCACCGGCGTTCGACGGTGCGACGGCGCTCACCGAGCAGCCGCGGCGGGCGTTCGTCGAGCAGGTCATGGGCTGCCGATGAGCGTCCACGTGCGCGGGCCGCAGGCCCGGTCGGCGGCCGTCGAGACCGCGGTCGAGGCGGCCTTCGACGCGCTCCGGGCGGACGACGCGATGTTCAGCCCGTGGCAGCCGGACAGCGAGGTGAGCCGGATCCGCCGCGGCGAGCTCGCCCTCGCGGATGCCCCGGCACGGGTTCGGGACGTCGGCGCGCTCTGCGACGAGGCGGCCGAGCGCACCGGCGGTGCGTTCGTCGCCTGGCTGCCGGGACCGGACGGCGCACCGGTCTTCGACCCGACCGGGCTCGTCAAGGGCTGGGCGGTCGAGGAGGCGTTCGAGGCCCTCGTCAGCCGGCTCGCGCCGCTCGGCGAGCACGACGTGCTGCTGTCACGCCGGGGGCGACGTCGTCGTCGGCTGCGCGCGGACCGACACCCCGGACTGGATGGTCGGCGTCGAGGACCCGCGCGACCGCAGCACGCTCCTGCTCACGGTGCCGATGCGCCGGGGCGCGGTCGCGACGTCCGGGACGGCCGCGCGCGGCGAGCACATCCTCGACCCCGCGACCGGCCGGCCGGCGCACCGGCCTGCTCTCGGCGACCGTCGTCGGGCCGAACCTGCTGTGGGCCGATGTCTACGCGACGGCCGCCTTCGTCCGCGGCGACGCCGCAGCCGGGTGGCTCGCGACCCTGCCGGGCATCGCGGGCGTCCTCGTCGGACCGGACGGCGCGGTGCGGGCAGTGCGCCCGGCGCCGGAAAGGGCGGCTCCGGCGTCGGGGTGAGTATCGCCCGGCCCTCCCCCCGCCGCTCGGGACGATGCCGCTCAAGGTCGTCCGGTCACCTGCCGACGACGACAGCATGCCGGTCCGGCCGCGCCACGCGACCACCGCCGTCGCACCCGTCCTCACGTGGGACGCGGCCGTCGGCGCGGCGCTGCTCCTCGTCGCGGCCGTCGTCGCGCTCGGCGTCCCGGCGTCCGACCTCACGCTGCGCACCGTTCACGACGCTCCCAGGCCTCTCCCAGCGAGCTCCCAGCCCGACGGGGCACACTGGTGGGGTGGCCGACAAGACCCCTGAGGCGCGCCTCCTCGTCGTCGACGACGAGCCGAGCATCCGCGAGCTGCTCACCGCGAGCCTGCGGTTCGCCGGCTTCGAGGTGTTCGCCGCCGGCGGACGGCGCCGAGGCGCTGCGGCTGGCCGAGCAGCACCGGCCCGACCTCGTCGTGCTCGACGTCATGCTGCCCGACCTCGACGGCTTCACCGTGACCCGCAAGCTCCGCGAGCGCGGCCGGGAGATGCCCGTCCTCTTCCTCACCGCGCGGGACGAGACGACGGACAAGGTCACGGGCCTGACGGTCGGCGGCGACGACTACGTCACCAAGCCGTTCAGCCTCGAGGAGGTCGTCGCCCGGATCCGCGCCGTCCTGCGCCGCACCGGCGTCGGCGGCGACGCCCGACACCGGCCGGCTCGTCTTCGACGACCTCGAGCTCGACGAGGACTCCCACGAGGTGCGCCGGGCCGGCAAGCTCGTCGACCTGTCCCCCACCGAGTTCAAGCTGCTGCGCTACCTCATGCTCAACCCGAACCGGGTGCTGTCGAAGGCGCAGATCCTCGACCACGTGTGGGCCTACGACTTCAACGGCGAGGCCGGCATCGTCGAGTCCTACATCTCCTACCTGCGCCGCAAGATCGACCAGGTCGACCCGCCGCTGATCCACACCCGGCGCGGCGTCGGCTACGTCCTGCGACTGCCGCCCGAGGCATGAGCGAGCCGAGCCGGACGCCGGCCACGGCGCCGTCCACCTGGCCGATCCAGCCCGGGGCCGACCCGGCCCGGCCGTCCGACGCGCCGACGGCCCCAGCGTCCGAGGACCCGGCCCCACCGACCCGCCCGGCGGACACGGTGACGTCTCCCGTGCCGCCGGCGGATCCACCCACGGACGGACCGCGGGCCGCTGCGACGCCCGGAAGGCCCGCGGTCGCCCGGTCGCGCACGCTGGACCGGGCGCGCACCTGGCTCGAGGGCCGGCCGCTGCGGACCCGGCTCGTCGCCATCCTCGTGGTCGTCCTCGTCACGGCGCTCGTCGCGAGCGGCTACGCCGCGCAGCTGTTCCTGCGCACCTACCTGCTCGACCGGGTGGACGCAGACCTCAAGCAGGAGGCGCTGCGCGCAACCGCGACCGCCTACGAGGCGGTCCTGCGCGACGACCCCCTTGGCCGCTTCGGCCCCGAGCGCGACGGCCTGCCGGGCGGGTACGTCGTCCGGTACTGGTT
The DNA here is from genome assembly GCA_963750565.1 of uncultured Actinomycetota bacterium. Classification (GTDB taxonomy): domain Bacteria; phylum Actinomycetota; class Actinomycetes; order Actinomycetales; family Kineosporiaceae; genus R-H-3. Next base: position 498,523 of record CAVVRA010000012.1, read on the forward strand.
CCCGGGCACCGGCCCCGTCACGTACCCGGCGACCGGCCTGCAGCCGCGATTCCCGACCCTGACGACCGCGGAGCTGTCGACCCCGCGGACGTTCACCGTCGGCGCGGTGTCCGGGACCGAGTCGTGGCGGGTCTACGCGACCACGTGGAGCACCGTGGACCGGACCCAGGTGATCTACGCCCAGGTCGCCGCGCCGCTGCGCGAGGTCGACAGGACGCTCAACCAGCTGCGCGCCCTGCTCACGGGGCTCGGGCTCGCGGTCGTCGCGCTCGGCGCCCTGCTCGGCGCGATCGCGATCCGCCGGGCCTTCCGGCCGCTCGGCGAGGTCGAGACGACGGCCGCCGCGATCGCCGCGGGCGACCTGTCCCGCCGCATCCCCGAACGGCCGACGACGACCGAGGTCGGCCGGCTCACCGCGTCGCTCAACACGATGCTCAGCCACATCGAGTCCGCGTTCCGGGCACGAGAGGCGAGCGAGGCGCGGACCCGTCGGTTCGCCGCCGACGCCTCGCACGAGCTGCGGACGCCGCTCGCCTCGATCCGCGGGTTCGCCGAGCTCTACCGGCAGGGGGCCGTGCCCTCGGACGAGGTGCCGCGGACGATGCAGCGCATCGAGGACGAGGCGACCCGGATGGGTGGCCTCGTCGAGGACCTCCTGCTGCTCGCCCGGCTCGACGAGCAGCGGGCCGGGCGCAGCGAGCGGGTCGACCTGACCGTCCTGGCCGGCGACGCCGTCCACGACGCGAAGGGCCTCGACGCCGCGCGCGCGGTCCGGCTCGTCGGGCTGCGCCCGGGGGAAGGCCCGGCGTCGTCCGTGGTCGTCGGCGACGAGGACCGGCTGCGCCAGGTCGTCGCGAATCTCGTGGCGAACGCGGTCCGGCACACCCCGCCGGGCACGCCCGTCGAGGTTGCCGTCGGTGTCGACGAGGTGCCCGCGGACGACGCGGAGTCGCTGTCCGGCCCGGTCGCCGTCCTCGAGGTGCGCGACCACGGGCACGGCTTGACCCGGGAGCAGGCCGAGCGCATCTTCGAGCGTTTCTACCGCGTCGACTCCTCGCGCCGACGCGGCCGTGGCGGCGGCTCGGGGCTCGGGCTGTCGATCGTCTCCGCCGTCGTCTCGGCGCACGGCGGCCAGGTCGGCGTCCGGATGACCCCCGGCGGCGGCGCGACGTTCCGCGTCGTCCTCCCCGCCGCCCCCGACGCCTCCTGACTCTTGCCCTGCGCCCGGGCGGTGACCGGCGTCACGAGATGGTCAGGCCCAACGGGTGACGGGCATCACTGCAGGCCAGATGGCATTCGCGGGACCAGTGACCTCACTCACTCTTTGGCTCGCGGGCTCCGGTTCGCAGGCGCAGAGGGCCGATGGGGTGGGAGAATGGTAAACGTTGTCAGACGAGGTCTACCTCAACCCGGACGGCCGCCCTGGCAGCCGCAGTGGGTCCGCCCTCCGGCAGGCCCGCCGAACCCCGCACGACGCGACCGCGCACCGGCGGGGACCACCTGGTCACCCCTACAGGAGTGATGTTCCATGTCCACATCAACCACGAGATCCACCACGAGACCCACCACGACCCCCGGTGCGCGACCCGCCGAGCAGCGCTCCCGCCTCAGCCGCTTCCTCGACACCGTCGCGCCGGCGCCCAGCCCGAACCGGCTCGTGCCTGTCGCCGAGATCAACCGGGACTCCGTCCACGTCGTCGAGGAGAGCCTCGCCGACGTCGGGCTGCGTCCGGTGATGCAGCAGGTGGGCTCTCTGCCCGGCACCCCGGCCCGGTTCCGCATCCTCGTCGCGGCCCGCGACCGTGAGCTGGCTGAGCAGGTCGTCAGCGTCGCCTGACGGCGAGGCCGACCCCGGTCCGGGCAGGGCGAGGCCGCGGCGCGCTCTCCGTCCTCCTTTCGGGCGACGCTGCGACAGCGTTCGGGCGACACCGGAACGGCGTTCGGGCGAGATCCGCACGCGGCCCGGCGTCGCGGGTCGGGCGTCCGTGGCGATCATGCTGTGATGGTCCTTGCACGTGCGCCGAGGAACACCGGTCCGACCCGATGCCTCGACGAGGATGACTCCACCGGGAACGCCCCCGGACAACCTCGCGACAACCTCGCGACGACCTCGGCGCCGAGGGTCGGAGCACCGTCCCGCCACCGCCCATCTCGACGAGGAGACGCGCATGACGAACAGCAGCCAGCCCCGCGACGACGACCGCGCAGCAGGCCTGACGACGGTCGCGAACCCGCAGCGGGTCCGGCTGGCGTCGCCCTCGCTCCGCGAGCCCGCCGACCGCGACTGACACGACGTCGGCCCGGCCGACCGGAACGCCCTTGCGTCCCGGTCGGCCGCCGCGCTGTTGGGGTCTTCCGCACCCCGCGTGCTTACAGCGAACTCCCAGGGTCGTGGAAGCATCCCCCCAGCACAAAGGGGTTACATGAAGTCATCACAGCGACGACAGAGGTGACCTGATGACCCAGACCACGGACCCCCGGCCCGACCAGTGGCGTGCCCCGTGGGCGACCCCCGCCACGGCCGACGACGCCCGCACGGCGGCGGGCGCCCCCGAGACCGCAGCGCCGGCCGGGAGCCCGCGGGAGCAGGAGAACGCCGGCACGGAGCAGACCCGACCGCTCACCGGCTGGCCACCGCCCGCCGCGCCCGCCGCGCCCGCCGCGCCCGCCGCCGAGGCTCCCCGACCGGGCGCCGCCTTCTACGACCCGGCCCGCACCGGGACGTACCACCAGCCGTACTCCGCCGACCCCGGCCACGCCGGGGCCGGCCTGCCGCCCGTGCCGCCGTCCACCGACCGCCGCCGCGACCGCCGTCCGGGCTGGGGCGGGGTCGTCGCGGTCGGCGCCGGTGCCGCGATCCTGTCGAGCCTGCTCACCGCCGGCATCGTCAGCGCGACCGACCAGCAGTCCTCGACGGCGTCGCCGACGACGTCGAGCAGCCGCGCGGTCCCGCCGCTGACGAGCGGCAACGTGACCTCCCCGAACTGGGCCGAGGTCGCCGCCGCCGTCGAGCCGAGCGTCGTGTCGGTGAAGGTGTCCGCCGGGCAGACCGGCGGCGAGGGCTCCGGCATCGTGCTCGACTCCTCCGGCCACATCCTCACGAACAACCACGTCGTCGCGGAGGCCGCGAACGGCGGGCAGATCCAGGTGGTCCTCTCCGACGGTCGCAGCTACGAGGCGACGATCGTGGGTCGCGACCCCGCGACCGACCTCGCGGTCATCAAGCTCTCGAAGGCACCGTCCGACCTGAAGCCGGCGACGCTCGGCGACTCGTCGTCCGTCAAGGTCGGCGACGCGGTCATGGCGGTCGGCAACCCGCTGGGCCTGTCCGACACCGTGACGACGGGCATCGTCAGCGCGGTCGACCGGCCGGTGACGACGTCGGCGCCCGACAGCCAGACGCCGTTCGGCGGCAGCAGCGGTGAGCAGGTCGTGACGAACGCGATCCAGACCGACGCTGCGGTGAACCCGGGCAACAGCGGCGGCGCGCTCGTCGACAGCCGCGGCCGGGTCATCGGCATCACCTCGTCGATCGCCTCGCTCGGCTCGGCGGCGGGCGGCCAGTCCGGCAGCATCGGCCTCGGCTTCGCCATCCCCGTGAACGCCGCCAAGGACGTCGCCAACCAGCTCATCACGTCCGGCACCGCACAGCACGCCTACCTCGGCGTCTCGCTCAGCGAGGGCACGGTGACCGCGGACGGCGCGATGCGGCAGGCGGCGACGCTCGAGCAGGTGAGCTCCGGCGGTCCGGCGGCCAAGGCCGGCCTGCGGTCCGGCGACGCCGTCATCGCCATCGACGGCGAGGCCGTCAGCGGCGCGGACTCCCTGGTCGCCCAGATCCGCGACCGCAAGCCGGGCACCTCGGTCGAGCTGACCGTCGTCCGGGACGGCTCGACCCGGACGGTCACGGTGACCCTGGGGACCCGGCCCACCACGACGCAGTGACCCGCTGACCCAGAACCCGGGCGCCGACCAGCTCCCCCGACCGGTCGGCGCCCGGTCCCCGGGCCCGCAACGCCCGCCCCGGCGTGCGGGCCGACCCCCGGTGATGCTCCCTGACGTCACCGGGGCCCCGCCCGTCGGCGTTCCCGAGGCGCCGGCGGGCACCCGGCCGCGAACCCCCCTCCGGCGGCCGGGACGGTGAGGCGGCCGCCTCACGTGCGCGGACCACGTCCGCGCAGCGCGCAGCCCCGCCCCGGCCTCCCCCTGTCGGCCGCGGCGGGGCTGCGTCGCGTCCGGAGCGGTCCGGGCAGCGGCGCTCCCGAGGGGCGACGATGAGAACGTGACGGACGACGAGGCGGGCCTTCTCTCGCGATGGCGGGACGCCGTCCGCTCGGCGGAGGGCACAGCGGACGACGCGGAGGTCGCCGCGGCCGGTGCCACCCTCCTCGGACGCTGGTCGGAGCCGCACCGGCACTACCACGGCGTCGAGCACCTCCGCGAGGTCCTCGACGCCGTCGACGTCCTCGTGGCACACGCCGCCGACCCGGCCGCCGTCCGGCTCGCGGCGTGGTTCCATGACGCGGTGTACGCGGGACGTCCCGGCGACGACGAGGAGGCGAGCGCCGTCCTCGCCGAGACCGGCCTCGCCGAGCTCGGCGTCCCGCCCCGCGTCGTCAGCCGGACGGCGCGGCTCGTCCGGATGACCGCGCGCCACGAGCCGACCCCCGGGGACCGTGACGAGGCGGTCCTCTCGGACGCCGACCTCGCCGTCCTCGCGGCACCGTCCGAACGCTACGCACGGTACGTCGCGGGCGTGCGCGCCGAGTACGCGCACGTGCCGGAGGCGGCATTCCGCCTCGGGCGGGCCACCGTCCTCGGCGCGCTCGCAGCGACCCCGCGGTTGTTCCGGACGCCGACCGGCTACCGGCGGTGGGAGGCCGCCGCTCGGTCGAACCTCGCCGCCGAGCTCGCGGCGCTCACGGCCGGCGGCACCGGGTGACAGTGAGGGCCGGGAGGGCTCGACGGTTCGCCCGCAGCTCGTCGTCCGGTGCTCGACCGCCCCGCCGCCCGGTGTGGTGGACCCTTCGGGCGCGCCGGTCAGCCGTCGGCGTCGTCCGGCAGGGCGACGTGTCCCGCCGCCCGCTCCGGCGGCCGGTACGCGGCGCCGGCGACGAGCGGGCCGACCTCCCCGGCGAGCAGCGGCACGGCGTGCTGGGCGAGGACCCACTCGGCGCCGCCCGTCGGCGTCGGGCGGGCGGCGGTGTCGAGGGTGAAGCGCAGGACGACCTCGTTGTCGAGGACGGAGCCGCGGAGGGCCGCGACCCGGCGCAGGTAGCCGACCTGGGTCGCCGCGGCGAGCTGGCGGGGGACGACCCCGCCGACGAGGGCGACGACGAGGGACTGCGCCGACGTCACGGGGTCCTCCTCCGCAGGGACGAGCGCGTGCGCCGGGAGCCGGTACCCCACGTCGTCCGGCAGCACGAGGAGGTGGTGGCCGGCGACGACCACGGCGTGGACGGCGCGGACCGGTCCGATCGGGGGGAGCGCCGAGAGCATCGCGTCGAGCCGGACGTCGTCCGGTCCGTACGCGGGGCCGGAGCGCCGGGTCGCGATGCGGAGGCTGCCGACGCCGCGGTACGTGCCGGCGTCGACCGGCGCGTCGAGCGCGTCCGCGAGGGCGTTCCCGAGGGAGTCGTCGAGAGGGACGTCCAAAGTGTCGTCGACAGTGTCGTCCGAACTGTCGTCCGAACTGTCGTCCGAACCGTCGTCGGAACCGTCGGCGGCGCGGTCGTGGCCGACGACGGGACGGTCGGCCGGACCGTCCGGACCGTCGGGGCGGCCGGCGGCCGCCTCGTCGGCCTCGCCGGGCCTGACGGGCCGGGTGCCGCGGAGCGTCCGGCTCGCGAGCACCCGCTCCCCGCGCCGCTTCGGTCGGCGCAGCCCCGAGCCCTGCAGCCGGCGCAACAGCTCGCGGCTGCTCACGGGGATCGCGCCGGCGGCGACGGTGTCGGCGTACCGATCCTCGGGGACGTCGTAGTGGTCGCCCTCGAAGCCCCGCTCGGGGATCCCGAGCCCGGCCGCGAAGGCGTGCAGCTCGCGCAGGGACGCGTCGCTGGCCAGGTGCGACCACCGGCGGCCGTGGGCGGGCCACAGCGGGGGGTCGATGAGCACCGCCATGCCGAGCACTCTAGGTCGGGTGTCCAGCCCGGGCAGGGGCGGTGTCAGTGGGTTCGTCACGTGCCCGGGTCGACATCAGGTCGAGCTCGTCCCCTGTGGACACAGGCGGACGGCCCGAAGCTGTGGATGCCGCGACGGTACCGTCGCCGGTCCGTGCCAGGGTCGTCCCGCACCGGCCGACCAGCGACCGGGAGGACGGCCCCGCGGGCCGAGGAGGTAGCGATGACGCAGTTCCAGGTGGACAGTGCGCAGGTTGCGCAGGCGAGCACGGCCGTGCATGCGTCGGCGGTCCAGATCGGCTCGGAGGTGGACCGGATGATGCGGCACCTGCTCGACCTCCAGGGCAGCTGGCGGGGTCAGGCGTCGGCGTCGTTCCAGCACGTCGTGAGCGACTGGCGCGCGACGCAGGAGCGGGTCCGGGTCGTCCTCGAGGAGATCCAACAGGCCCTCGCGCTCGCGGGCCGGCAGTACGAGGAGGCCGAGGACGCGGCGGTGCGGATGTTCGCCCGTTGACACAGGCGCTCGGGCGGCGGCGGGTGGGTGGGGGCTGCTGTCAGCCTTCGGTGGCCGGCGCGTCCGGAACGATCGGGTCCGGGACCGACCACACCATGACGGGCCGGCTCCTTCCGTCGGCGGCGGTCTCGGTGACCCAGCGCGCGACGGGGCGCAGGGCCCGGGCGGTCCATTCACTGTTGAGCAGTTCCATGGTGGCCATCGGTCCACCTCCAGTTCACTCTTCGTTAACCTTCGTCGAAAGGTAGCACGCGATGGTGAACCGCGCCCCACCCGGTCGCCGGGCGGGCAGATGTCGCGCGGATCTCACCCTGTCCACCGCGGTGAGATCCCTGGGGGCAGGCTCCGCGCACGCCCCGGCACGGCGGAAACCCCGATGAGGGGCCACGACGGTCGGGGCTAGGCTTGTCCTTTGTGCCTGGACAGCCGGACCCGTCCACCCTCGTTCCCGACCCCCCGACCACTACGACGACGCCTCCGGCCCTCGACGACCCGGCGGCCCCCGACCCGCTCGCGGCCGAGCAGCAGTACCTCACGCAGGCCCGGGAGCACCTCGAGCAGATGCGCCGCCGGACCCTCGCCCTCGAGGTGCAGGGCGGCGACCGGCTCAGCAGCGAGTTCCTCGCGTTCACGCTGTGGCAGCGGGCCCGGTCGCTCGTCGACGACCCGTCGACCACGCTCTTCTTCGGCCGCACCGACCACGCGGACGGCGGGCGCTGGTACATCGGGCGGCGGCACGTCGCCGACGCGGACGGCGACCCGGTCGTCGTCGACTGGCGGGCCGACGTCGCGCGGGCCTTCTACCGGGCGAGCCGGGCCGAACCGCTCGGCGTCGTCCGCCGGCGGCGATTCGGCGTCGAGCACGGCCGGCTCACCGCGTACGAGGACGAGCACCTCGACGATCCCCGGGAGAGCGACGGGCGCAGCGCCATCCTCGCCCGCGAGATCGAGCGCCCGCGCGTCGGGCCCATGCGCGACATCGTCGCGACCATCCAGCCGGAGCAGGACGAGATCGTCCGCGCCGACGTGGCGAGGACCGTCTGCGTCCAGGGCGCGCCGGGCACCGGCAAGACCGCCGTCGGGCTGCATCGCGCGGCCTGGCTGCTGTACGCCTACCGCGAACGGCTCGGCCGCGCGGGGGTGCTGTTCGTCGGGCCGAACGCATCGTTCCTCGACCACGTCAGCGCGGTTCTGCCGTCCCTCGGCGAGGTCGACGTCCGGCACACGACGGTCGAGGCGCTGACCGCTCAGGTGCCCGTCCGCGGCCGGGACGACGTCGCCGTCGCCACCCTCAAGGGCGACGCCCGGATGGCGGAGGTGGTCCGCCGTGCCGTCTGGTCGCACGTCGCGACGCCCAGCGAACCTGTCGTCCTGCCGCGCGGCGCACGCCGATGGCGGGTGCCCGCGTACGAGGCCGCGGAGATCGTCGGGGAGCTCAGTCGGCGCGGCGTCCGCTACGCCGCGGCCCGCGAGATGCTTCCCCAGCGGCTCGCCCACGCCCTCCTCCTGCAGTTCGAGGCCGCCGGCGACTCCCCGGACGACCGGGTCCAGGACGCCGTCGCCCGCAGCAGGGAGGTGCGCCGCTGGGTCGACGCCGTCTGGCCGGCGCTGACGCCGCCGCAGGTCCTGCACCGGCTCCTGTCCGACGCCGGCTTCCTCGCCGGCTGCGCCGCCGGCGTCCTCGACACCGACGAGCAGCGCCTCCTGCTCTGGCCCCGCCCGTCCCGCACCCCGGGCGCAGCCCGCTGGTCGGCCGCCGACGCCGTCCTCCTCGACGAGGTCGCCGACGTCCTGCGCCGCACGCCGAGCCTCGGCCACGTCGTCCTCGACGAGGCCCAGGACCACTCCCCCATGCAGCTGCGTGCCGTCGGCCGGCGCTGCTCGACCGGGTCCGCGACCGTGCTCGGTGACATCGCCCAGGGCACGACGCCGTGGGCGACCCCGTCATGGGACGTCACCCTGACCCACCTCGGCCGCCGGGACGCCGTCCTCGAGGTGCTCGACCGCGGCTTCCGGGTGCCCGCCGCGGTCCTCGCGTACGCGGCGCAGCTCCTGCCGCACATGGCTCCAGGGATGGGCGCGCCGACCAGCGTGCGGGACGACCCCGGCAGCCTCGAGGTGGTCCGGGTCCCCGCCGCGCGGCTCTGGGGAGCGACCGTCGACGCGGTGCGGCACGCGCTGGAGGCCGAGGGCAGCGTCGGAGTCATCGTGGCGGACGCCGCGGTCCGGGGATGCGCGGCCGCGCTCCACCGCGCGGGGCTCGAGCACCACGTCCTCGGCCACGAATCGCTGCCGAAGGTCGGTCCGGTCACCGGGAGCGCCGACGCCACGGACTCGGACGACCTGCACGACCCGGTCGACGTGCACGACTCGGACGACCCGGACGCCACCGGTGAGGTCGCGGCCGAACCGCTCCCGCCACGGGTCTGCGTCGTCCCCGCGCCGACCGCCAAGGGCCTCGAGTACGACCGGGTCGTCGTCGTCGAGCCGGCGGCGATCGCCGCGGCGGAGCCCGACGAGCGGACCGGGCTGCGCCGGCTCTACGTCGTCCTCACCCGGGCCGTCTCCGGGCTCGCCGTCGTCCACGCGGAGCCGCTGCCGGACCCGCTCGCCGGCTGAACGTCGGCGGTCGAGGCACGCCCCCGGCAGGTAGAAGTCGGGTGCCGTCGGGTGTCGTCGGGTGTCGTCAGCGCCGACGGCGCCGGACGAGCCACCAGGCGACGAGCGCGGACGCGACGGCGACGACGACGGGGGCGAGCCGGCGCAGCAGCACCGGGAGCACCACCGCCCCGAGGTCGAGCTCGGCGGCCTCCGCACCGGGCGTCGCGGCGGGCGAACCGACGGAGCGCAGCGGTGCGGGCCGCGGGGCCGCGGGCCGGGCCGGACCGGTCGGCGGGGGCGCCGCCGCCACGGAGAGCGAGTCGTCGGTCGCGGCACCTGTCCCGCCCGCCGCTCCGGGCGCCGGCAGCGGCCCCGTCGTGACGGCCGCGGCGACCTCGGCGGGGGCGGTACCCAAAACCGCGCCGGCCGTTGCGCGGGCCGTCGCGCCGGCGGCGGCGTCAGCGCCGCCCGCCCCGGCGACGGCCGCCGTCGACCCCCCGCGGGCCATCGTCACGGCGAGGCAGTCGGCGAACTGGCCGATGATGCGCTCGCCGATGTCCTGGATGACACGCCCGGCCGAACTGCGCCGGGCGACCGGTGACCTTGAGGTCGGTCTCGACGACGACCTTGGTCGCCGCGCCCCCGTCCGGCTCCATCCGGGCGTGCACGGTCGCCCCGGCGGTCCCGTTGCCGTTCTTGTCCCGGCCGTTCGCATCGATGACGACCCGGTGCGCCTCGTCGTCCCGCTCGAGGAAGCGGCCCTTGCCCGCGTACGTGAGCGACACCGCGCCGAGCTTGACCTTGACGGTGCCGGCGAACTCCTCGCCGTCCGTGCCCGTCAGCGTTGCACCCGGCAAGCACGGGGCGACGCCCTCGATGTCGAGCAGCGTCGACCACACCTGCTCGACCGGTGCCGGGACGGTGAACGAGTGCTCGAGCTTCACGGATCGCTCCTCCACCTGCGGCGCCCCGGGCGTCCGTGCCCGGCATCCTGGTCAGCATGCCGCACGCCGGTCCCGACGCACGACGAGGGCCGACGACCATCCTCCGGCGGGTGGTTCGGTTCCGGGCGCGCCGCACCCAACACACCAGGAGCACGGACGGGCGACCGCGGCACGGAGCGGGCCGGGCCCCCGAGGGAGGCCCGACCCGCTCGTGCGGCCGATGGCGCCGGACGCGTCAGCCGACGGCGGCGAGCACGGCCCGGCCGGTGAGGACCTTGGCGAGGTGCCGCCGGTACTCCTCGTCCGCGCCGGCGTCGCTGAGGGGGCTGGTCCCCTCGTCCGCGCGCTGGGCCGCCGTCCGGATCGCGTCGGCGGTCGCCGGCTGCCCGACGAGGGCCTGCTCGACCGCGGTCGCGCGGATCGGGACCAGACCCATGTTCGTCAGGCCGACCTTCGCCTCGGCGATCGTGCCGCCCTCGACCCGGACCGCCGCCGCGACCCCGACGATCGACCACGTGTGGGCGACGTGGTTGAACTTCTCGTAGTGCGCGCCCCAACCGGTGTGCTTGGGGACGCGGACCTCGACGAGCAGCTCGCCCTCGCCGACCGCCGTGGTGAACAGGTCGGTGAAGAACGCCTCCGCGGCGACCGTCCGCCGCCCGGAGGGGCCGGCGACGACGCACTCCGCCCCGAGCACGAGCGCCGGGGCGGGCATGTCCGCCGCCGGGTCGGCGTGCGCGAGCGAGCCGCCGAAGGTGCCGCGGTGGCGGACCTGCGGGTCGGCGACCGTCTGCGCCGCGAGCGACAGGAGCAGGGCGTGCTGCCGGACGAGCGGCTCCCGGGTCACGTCGTCGTGCGTCGTCATCGCACCGATGACGATCGCGTCGCCGTCGTCCCGGACGCCGCGGAGCTCGCCGATCCGGCCGAGGTCGACGACGAGGTCGGGGGCGTTCATCCGCAGCCGGAGCACCGGGATGAGGCTCTGCCCGCCGGCGAGCACCTTGACCTCGCGGTCACCGGCGCCCGCGAGCACCTGCAGGGCCTCCTCGACGCTGCCCGGCGCCTCGTAGTCGAACGCCGCGGGGATCACTGCGCACCTCCGCTCTCGCCGCCGCTCCACGGCGACGAACCGTTGCCGGGCGTCGCCTCGTGGCTGCCGTCCCGGGTGTCCCGCGCGCCGACGGACGCGTCGAACTCCTTGCCCTGGATCGCCCTCCAGACCCGCTGCGACGTCGTCGGCATGTCGATGTCGTCGACGCCCCACGGCCGCAGCGCGTCGACGACCGCGTTGACCACGGCCGGCGTCGAGGCGATGGTCCCGGCCTCGCCGACGCCCTTGACCCCGAGCGGGTTCGACGTCGCCGGCGACTCCGTCCGGTCGGTGACGAAGCTCGGCACGTCCGCGGCTGTCGGCAGCGTGTAGTCGACGAACGTCGCCGTCGTCAGCGTGCCGGACTCGTCGTGCCGTGCCTCCTCGAACAGCGCCTGCGCGATGCCCTGGACGAGCCCGCCGTGGACCTGTCCCTCGACGATGAGCGGGTTGACGACCGTGCCGACGTCGTCGACGCAGACGTACTTGCGGACCGAGACCTTGCCGGTCTCGGTGTCGACCTCGACCGCGCACAGGTGGGTGCCGTGCGGGAAGGAGAAGTTCTCCGGGTCGAACGTCACGTCCGCGTCGATGGTGGGCTCGATGCCCTCGGGGTAGTTGTGCGCCGCGAACGTCGCGAGCGCGACCTCCTGGATCGTCAGGCCCTTGTCGGTGCCCTTGACCGAGAACGTGCCCGCGCCGAACTCGAGGTCGTCGACGTTCGCCTCGAGCAGGTGCGCCGCGATCGGCTTGGCCTTCTCGACGACCTTCTCGGCCGCCTTGAGGATCGCGATGCCGCCGACGGCGAGCGAGCGCGAGCCGTAGGTGTCCATGCCCTTGTGGACGATCTGGGTGTCGCCGTGGAGCACCTCGACGTCCTCGAACGGGACGCCGAGCTGGTCCGCGACGATCTGGCTGAACGCCGTCTCGTGGCCCTGGCCGTGGGCGCTCAAGCCGGTGAGCACCTCGACCTTGCCGGTGGGGAGCATCCGGATCGCCGCGTGCTCCCAGCCGCCCGCGCCGTAGCTCAGCGAGCCGAGGACGCGGGAGGGCGCGAGGCCGCACATCTCGGTGAAGGTCGAGATGCCGATCCCGAGCTGGACCGGGTCCCTGCGGGCCCGGCGCTCGGCCTGCTCGCGACGCAGGCCCTCGTAGTCGAAGAGCTCGACGGCGCGGCTCGTCGCGGCCTCGTAGTTGCCCGAGTCGTAGGTCAGCCCGCAGACCGTGGTGAAGGGGAACTCCTCGTGCTTGATCCAGTTCTTCTCCCGCACGGCCAGCGGGTCCATCCCGAGCTCGTTCGCGAGGGTGTCCATGAGCCGCTCGATGGCGTACGTCGCCTCGGGCCGGCCGGCGCCGCGGTAGGCGTCCGTCAGCGTCTTGTTCGTGAAGACGTTGACGCACTTGAAGTGGTAGGCCGGGAACTTGTAGATCGCGTTGAACATGAACGCGCCGAGGATCGGCACACCCGGTGTCACGATGCCGAGGTAGGCACCCATGTCGACGAGCAGCTCGACCTTGAGCCCGGTGACCGTGCCGTCCTTCGTCGCCGCCAGGGTCAGCCTCTGGATCTGGTCGCGGCCGTGGTGGGCGGACTGGATCGACTCGCTCCGGGTCTCGGTGTACTTCGCCGGCTTGCCGAGGCGCCGCGCGACGAGGGTCGTGAGCACCTCCTCGGGCGACAGGTGGATCTTGCCGCCGAAGCCGCCGCCGACGTCAGGGGCGATGAAGCGCACCTTGGACTCGGAGATGCCGAGGACGACGGCCATGAGGAACCGCGCGATGTGCGGCACCTGGGTCGAGGACCACACCGTCAGCTGCTCCCCGGTCGGGTCGACGACCGTGGAGCGGGGCTCCATGAACGCCGGGACGAGCCGTTGCTGCCGGAAGGTCCGCTCGATGACGATGCCGTCGGCGTCCGCACGGGCGGCCGCGATGGCCTCCTCGACGTCGCCGCCGGTGCCCGCCTCCCCGGAGTCGAAGATCCACGTCGCGTTGACGTTCGTCCCGAGGTCGGGGTGGACGAGGTCGGCCCCGTCCTTGATCGCCTCGTTCATGTCGAGGACGACGGGCAGGTCGTCGTAGTCGACGACGACCATGTCCGCGGCGTCCCGGGCCTCGGCGGCGGAGCGGGCCGCGATGACCGCGACGATCTCCCCGGCGAACGTGACCCGGTCGACGGCGATCGCCGGGCGGCGCGGGTGCTTCATGTCCGCGGTGATCGCCCATGCGCAGGGTAGGTCACCCTGCTCGGCGTCCAGGTCGGCGCCGGTCCACACGCCGAGCACACCCGGCGAGGACGTCGCCTCCGAGACGTCGATCGACGCGATCGTCGCGGACGCGACGGGGCTGCGGACCATGGCCAGGTGCACCATGCCGGGCAGGACGATGTTGTCCGTCCACTTCGTCCGGCCGGTGATGAGCCGGGCGTCCTCCTTGCGCCACCGGGCCCGACCGAACTCCTTGGTCCCGGTGGTCTCGTCGACCGCGGTCACGCCGCACCTCCCGCCGCGCCGACGGGCGCCTCGGTGCCGACCTTGGCCGCCGCCTGCACCGCCCGCACGATGTTCTGGTACCCGGTGCACCGGCAGAGGTTGCCCTCGAGACCCTCGCGGATCTCCTCCTCGCTCGGGTCCGGGTTGTCCTTGAGCAGGTCGATCGACTGCATGATCATGCCCGGCGTGCAGTAGCCGCACTGAAGGGCGTGCAGCTCGTGGAAGGCCCTCTGCATCGGGTGCAGCTCGCCTCGGGAGGCCAGCCCCTCGATGGTCGTGACCTCGCTGCCGTCGGCCTGGACGGCGAGCACGGAGCAGGACTTCACGCTCCGGCCGTCCAGGTGCACGGTGCAGGCACCGCAGTTGCTGGTGTCGCAGCCGACCACCGTGCCCGTCTTGCCCAGTCGCTCACGCAGGTAGTGAACGAGCAGGGTGCGGGGCTCGACGTCGTCGCTGTACGCGACGCCGTCCACGGTGACGGAGATCCTCCTGGTGCCCATGCGGCCTCCACGCCTCTCACGTCATGCGGGACGAGGCGGCCGCTCGGGCGGGCCACCTCGATGTGACTCCAGACGCATCCAAGGTCACTCGGGCGATGAACACAAGAGGTAGCGAGGGGTTGCCCCCGGCGTCCTGGCGTCGGTCACGGCTCGTCCACCCGCCCAGGTCAGAGCCGCAGCGGACGCCATGCGCGAGAGGACGGGCATATGTGGTCAGACGGCCCCCGCCGTCACGGGAGGTGGCCCTGCGACTGTTCCACATGGCAGAACGCCTTCCGGGTCCGACCCGCGGCGCCGTCACCGACCTCCCTGACGGTCGGCCGCGGCTCGTCGGGGCCTCGCTCGTCGACAGCGTCGCCGACCGGGACGCCTTCGTCGCGAGCGGCATGGAGTCCGGGGTCCGCGAGGGCTACGACGAGCTCGACGCGGTGCTCGCGACGTGACGGCCCGCCCGCGGGGAGCAACAGCCGGGGACCGGGTCGTCGTGCGGCGCCACCCCGTCAGCGCGGGGCGGTGTGGTGGATCGGGCCCTCCCGGTCACCGAGCCGGCCGCCGTCGCCGCCCCAGCGCAGCGCGACGATCTCGGCGGCGATGCTCACGGCCGTCTCCTCCGGCGTCCGTGCGCCGAGGTCGAGGCCGATCGGGGACGACAGCCGGGCGATCTCGTCCGGGGTGAGGCCGGCCTCGACGAGCCGCTTGAGCCGGTCCTCGTGGGTGCGCCGGGAACCCATCGCGCCGATGTAGGCGACCTCGGGCAGACGCAGCGCCACCTCGAGCAGCGGGACGTCGAACTTCGGGTCGTGGGTGAGGACCGCGAGCACGGTCCGCGAGTCGATCCGGCCGGCCTCCTGCTCGGCGGCGAGGTACCGGTGCGGCCACTCGACGACGACCTCGTCGGCGTCCTTGAACCGCGACTTCGTCGCGAAGACCGGCCTCGCGTCGCAGACGGTCACGTAGTAGCCGAGGAAGCTACCGATCCGGGCCACCGCGGCAGCGAAGTCGATCGCACCGAAGACGAGCATCCGGGGCTTCGGGGCGTGCGCGGAGACGAAGACGCGCATCCCCTCGCCGCGCCGCTCGCCGTCCGGACCGTAGGTGAGGGTCTCGGACCGGCCGGTGGCGAGAAGCCCGCGCGCGTCGTCCGAGACGGCGTCGTCGGCCCGCGAGGAGCCGAGGGAGCCGACGACGAACGGGGCGGTGTGCGGGCCGGCCCCGCCGGCGGCCTCGGGGCGGACGACGAGGCGGCGCCCGACGTGCGAGGGGTCCGGGTGCTCGATGACCGTGCAGACGGCGACCGGACGGCCGGCCTCGACGTCGTCGGCGACGGACCCGAGCTCGGGGAAGCTCTGCGGGTCGACCCGCTCGACGAACACGTCGAGGATGCCGCCGCACGTCAGGCCCACCGCGAACGCGTCGTCGTCGCTGATCCCGTACCGCCGAAGCACCGGCTCGCCGGACTCGACGACCTCCTGGGAGAGCTCGTACACCGCGCCCTCGACGCAGCCGCCGGAGACGCTGCCGACGGCCTCGCCGTCCGGGCCGACGAGCATCGACGCCCCGGCGGGGCGCGGCGCCGAGCGCCACGTCGCGACGACGGTCGCCATCCCGACGGTCTGCCCCCCGCGCCACCAGCCGAGCAGCTCGGGCATGACGTCACGCACGGCGCACCACCTCCACGAGCTCGGCGAAGGTCGCGAGCGAGTGGCCCGCGACGAAGTCGTCCACGTACGGCAGGGCGGCGGCGATGCCGCCCTGGACCGGACGGTAACCCGCCTTGCCCCGGTGCGGGTTCACCCAGACGACCCGGTGCGCCAGCCGGTGCATCCGCTGCATCTGCTCGCCGAGCACCGTCGGGTCACCGCGTTCCCACCCGTCGCTGAAGACAACGACGACCGCGCCGCGGGCCATCCCGCGCTGGCCCCACCGGTCGAGGAACGCCTGGAGGACCTCGCCGAGCCGGGTGCCGCCCGACCAGTCGGGCACCTGCTCGCCCGCGCCGCGCAGCGCCTCGTCGGGGTCACGCGCGCGCAGGGCGCGGGTCACCCGGGTGAGTCGGGTGCCGATGGTGAACGCCTCCGTCGTCCGCGGCGCGCTGCGGACCCACACGTGCGCGAGGCGCAGGAGCGCGTCGGCGTAGGACGACATCGAGCCGCTGACGTCGAGGAGCAGGACGACCCGGCGCGGCCGGGACGCGCGCTTCCGTCGGCGGATCACCCCCGGCTCGCCGCCGCGGCGCAGCTCGTCACGAAGGGTGCGGCGGACGTCGAGCTCCCCGCGGTGGTGCGGGCGGCGGCGGACGGCGCGGCGCCGTGGCGAGGTGGGGCGGATCGTCGCGAAGAGCTGGGCGAGAGCGGCCTTCTCGGACGGCGTGAGGCCGGCGAGGTCCCGGTGCCGGAGCACCTCGGCGCCGCTCGCGCGGGCCCGGACGACGTCGGGCTCCTCGGCGTCCCGCTCCCGGCCGCGGCCCGTCGCCTCGTCGTCGGGCACCATGCCGGGCACCGGCCGCGGCGGCGCGCTCTGCCGCTTGACGATCCGCGGCACCTTCCCCCCGAACCAGGACTCGAAGACCTGGTCGTAGACGGGGAAGTGGTCCGGCTCGGCGGTCATCGTCGACCGGCCGGCCCAGTAGACCCCGTTCGCGTCGCCGACCCCGACCGCCGCGGCCGCGGACAGGAAGGTCTGCGTCCGGTCCTGGGTCACCGGCAGCCCCGCCGCCCGGAGCGCGCGGGCGAAGCCCACCAGCGTGGTCTCCGGGTCCTCGCCCCGGCCGTCACCGCCGAGGGCGTGCGCGGCCGTCGCGATGCTCACGCTGCCACCGTGCCACGCTGTCCACGGGTTCGTCATCCGGGCGGACGGACCCACCCGGACGCCGCGGCCGGAGAATCACGTCCGGGTGACGTCCCGCCGCCGTGCACGGACCCTGGTCACTGCACTCCCGAGGCGAGGTTCGCGTCGAACCTCGCCAGGACGCCCGGATCACCCGAGCGAGTCACCTTCCCGGCCGGGGGCCGGTTCCACAGCGCGCGGACGAGGTCGGCGGCGGTCCCGGTGAGCTGCCCGCCGCCCGCGGCGTCGGCGTCCGGCAGGACCCGCAGCACGGGATCTTCGGAGTACACCGTGCCGTCCCCGGGGTCGGTGCCGCTCCAGGTCCCAAGCCCGACGAGCCAGGACCGACCGACGTCCGACGCGGTGATCCGGACCGTGTCGCCGGCCGGCTCGGGGTGGAGCAGGCCCCACTCCGGGACGGCGCCGTACATGACGTGGAGGACTTCGTCGACGCCGTCGGCCGCGAGCACCGGGTCGAGACCGGTCCGGGCGCCGGCGACGGGCTCGGCGTCGACCCGGTGGACGAGCGCCTCCTGGGCCTGCCGGCGCCGGACGAAGCCGACGCTCTGCTCGGGTGCCCAGGTCCAGACCCGCTCGGCCGGGTCCGCCTCGGCGAGCGCCCGGCACAGCTCCGCGCTCGCCGTCCGGAAGAAGGCTGCGAGGCCGTCGCGGCCCTCCGGTCGGTCCGGACGGGGGAGCGCCGACGGGTCCTGGATGCGGCCCGCGACGATCTCGGCCCAGAACCGCTGGACCCCGCCGAGGTGCCACAGGAGGTCGTCGGCATCCCATTCCGGGCACGTCGGCACCCGGGCCGCGGGTGCCGCGGCGAGCACCGCGTCGAGGAACCGGGACGACTCGCGCGCGACATGGTCTACTCGATGGTCGACATTGTCGGTCCCGTCCCCGGGCCCGGTCGGCCGGGTCGACACGGCCGCTCAGCCGGCCTCGGCCGGCTGCCGGGACGTGACGTCGTGGAGGTGATGGACGGCGTCGTGGATCAAGTACCGGGCGAACGACTCGACGGTGAAGGTCGCGCCGTCCGAGCGCCGTCCGGTCCGCTGCCACGCGTCGTCCGGAACCGCCTCGAAGTCCGCCGCGATCCACTCCGCGGCGCCGGTGAGCTCGCCCATGACGACGACCATGGCGGCCAGGTCGTAGCGCTGCTCGACGGCGGTGGCGTCCTGGTCCCAGTTCTCGAAGAGCGGGTCGTCCTCGTCGAGCATGAGCCGCAGCCGCTTGTCGAAGAGCCGGAACACGTCGCGGACGTGGCAGGCGTACTCCAGCGGCGACCACACGTCCGGCGCCGGACGATCCCGGACGCCCTCGGCGGTCAGGACGGCGCGCCAGCCGGTGGCGTTCTCGCGGATCATGCCCGGGATCTCGGCGACCTCGACCGAGCCTGCGTCGAGCCCGCACTCAGGGCAGCGCTTCCCGAGAACCCAGGTCCAGTCCTTGGTGTCCGGCGCGATGTCGGGGGGCGGTCTGTCGGTTGACCCCATGCGCGGGAGGGTCCCAGCCGACCGTGCACCTGACAAGGACCCTCGCCGATGATCTCCCGTCGGTGCTGAACGGACCGGGCGCCGCCGGTGGCCGGGACGGCGGGAGCCCGGGCGGGGTCGGCCGCGCGAAGCCGGGACGGCGTCAGCCGCCGAGGAGCCGGTCCATCGACTCGCGGACCCGGTCCATGTCCTCGCGGTACTTGCACACCGCGCCGAGCGTCGCGGCGGCCGTCTCGACGTCGAGGTCACGGCGGCCGAGCTCGACGAGGCAGCGGGCCCAGTCGAGGCTCTCGGCGACCCCCGGCGGCTTGAGCAGGTCCGCGCCGAGCCCGCCGTTCGCGCCGTCCCGCATCCGCTGGACCACGGCGGCGATCTGCTCGGCGAGCTTCTGCGGCACCTGCGGCAGCCGGGTCCGGATGATCTCGATCTCGCGCGCCAGGCCCGGGTGGTCGACCCAGTGGTACAGGCAGCGCCGCTTGAGCGCGTCGTGCACCTCGCGGGTGCGGTTCGACGTGAGGACGACGAGCGGCGGCGACGTCGCCGCGACCGTCCCGAGCTCGGGGATCGTCACGGCGTGCGTCGACAGCACCTCGAGGAGGAATGCCTCGAACTCGTCGTCCGCACGGTCGACCTCGTCGACGAGGAGGACGGCGTTCGGGCTGCGCAGCGCCCGCAGGATCGGTCGCGCGAGGAGGAACCGCTCGTCGAAGAGGGAGTGCTCCAACGCCTCGACGTCGAGCTTCTCCTCCCCGACCCGGGTCGCCTCGACGGCGCGCAGGTGGAGCACCTGGCGCGGGAAGTCCCAGTCGTAGAGCGCCTGGCTGGCGTCGATGCCCTCGTAGCACTGGAGCCGGACGAGCTCGGCGCCCAGCGCCTGCGCGAGCGCCTCGGCGAGCGCGGTCTTGCCGGTCCCCGGCTCGCCCTCGAGCATGAGGGGCCGGGTCATCGACATCGCGAGCCATGCGACGGTGGCCAGACCCGGGTCGGCGAGGTACCCGGTCGCTCCGAGCCGCTCCGCGAGCTCGGCCGGCGATGCGGGGCGCCCGCTCGCCGGGGCCGGCGTCCCAGCCTCCACGGCGTTCCCGGCGGCGACCTCAGCGTGCACCATGGGCCCAGCATGACCCATGGCCCCGGAGCGCAGCGACAGCAGTCCGCCGCCCCGCGGCCCGACCGCGGTCGCGGCCGGTGGCAGAGTGTCGTCGTGACCGACCTCGTGCTGCGCGCCGGTGACGCTGCGCTGTCCGTGAGCCCGTCGAACGGCGGGCGCATCACGTCGCTGCGGCTGGGACCGACGTCCGGCCCGGAGCCGCTCGAGGTCGTCGGCCGCGGCGACGTCTCGCTCGTCGCCTGGGGGGCGTACCCGATGGCGCCGTTCGCGGGGCGGGTCCGGCGGGGCGTCCTCATGTGGGACGGCGTCCGGCATCAGCTGCCGCTCCTCATGCCGCCGCACGCGATCCACGGCGTGACCCTCGACCGGGCCTGGGAGGTCGTCGACCGCGGCCCGACCTCGGTGACCCTGCGCTGCCGCTTCGACAGCCGCTGGCCGTGGCCGGGGCACGCCCTCGAGCACATCGAGCTCACCGGCGACGGCAGCGGGCTGCAGGCCCGGCTCGAGGTACACGCGGCCCGCGACCCGATGCCCGCGTGGTGCGGCTACCACCCGTGGTTCGCTCGGCGGCTCGCGCGCGGCGGCCAGGTCGAGATCGACCTGCCGGTCGGGGGCATGCTCCGCCGGGACGACGACGGGATGCCGACCGACGACGTCGTCCCGGTCCCGCCGCAGCCGTGGGACGACTGCTTCACGGACGTCGCGTGGCCGGTGACGCTCACCTGGCCGGAGGCGCTCCGGCTCCGGGTCGGCTCCGACACCGGCTACGCGGTCGTCTTCACCGAGCGCGAGGCCGCCGTGTGCGTCGAGCCGCAGACCGCCCCGCCGAACGCGGCCGAGCTCGGCCGGGCGGCGACCGTCGAGGCCGGCCGGCCCCTGGTCATGACGATGTCGTGGAACTGGGAGCTGCTGTAGGCGAGCGGTTCAGCGGACGGCGGTCCGGGACAGGTAGCCGGCGGGGTCGGCGATGACGGAGCGCACGACGGACAGGGCGGCCCCGCGGACGGCGGCCTCGCCGCCGAGGCCGGAGACCAGGACGCGGGGCGGGGCCCACGGGGCGCTGAGCACCCGGCGGGCGACCTCGCGCTCGACCGGAGCGCGCAGCCACGGAGCCAGCGACGCGTAGATGCCGCCGAGGACGACGGTGTCGACGTCGACGAGGTTGAGGATCGCGGCGATCCCGCGGCCGAGAACCTCACCGGCGGCCTCGACCGCCTCGACGGCGTCCCGGCGGCCGGCGGCGGCGCGGGCGACGAGCTCGCCGAGCGGGCCCTCGGGCCGGCCGATCGCCGTGCCGGGCTCGCTCGCGAGGCCTGCCCGGCGCAGGATCGCCTCCTGGCCGGCGAGCCGTTCGAGGCAGCCGCGCGAACCGCAGGCGCACTCCGGGCCGTCGGCGACGCCGAGGTGCCCGATCTCCCCGCTGAACCCGTGCCGGCCGGTGACGAGCACGCCGTCGAGGACGATCCCGGCGCCGACGCCGATCTCTCCCGAGACGTGGACGAACGTGTCGAGCGGGCCGCCGCCCGCGTCGGTGTGGCCGCCGCACCACAGCTCGGCGAGGGCGCCGAGGTCGGCCTCGTTGCCCAGGCGCAGGTCGAGCCCGGTGGGATCGAGCTCGGGGACGTCCCCGAGTGCCCGCAGCCCGGCGAGCACGTCGACGTCGCGCCACCCGAGGTTCGGCGCGAGCCGGAGCAGGTGCGCCGCCGAGTCCACGAGCCCGGGCACGGCGACCGCCACTCCGGCGACCGGGACACCGGCCTCACCTGACGCCCGGGCGGCCCGGCGCAGCAGCCCCGCGGCCCGGGCGAGCACCGCGTCGACGGGCACGCCGCGCAGGTCGCCGGTGACGACCTCCCGGCTGCTGACGGCGCCCGCGAGGTCGACCGTGCACGTCGCGAGGTAGTCGACGTTGATCTCGAGGCCGACCCCGACGGGGCCGTGCGCGCCGAGCCCGAGGAACTGGCCCGGCCGGCCGACGGTGCCGGCGTCGAACCCGCGCTCGTCGACGAGCCGGGCCGCGACGAGGGCGTCGACGAGGGTTGACACCGTCGCCTTCGTGAGCCCCGTCGCCGCGGCGATCCGGGCCCGGGTCGCCGGACCCCGGTCGGCGACCTCGCCGAGGACGAGGGCGAGGTTGTGCGCCCGCAGCGACGTCTGGCGCGCGGGTTCGGCTCGGGGGGCGGGCATGCGGTCAGCGTATTCGTTCATCCACTGAATGAACAGGTGATCCGCTCCGCCACCCGTCCCGTGGCGGGTTGGTGCACCCGAAGCGCGTGGTGAACGCACCGAGACCTCGGATCAGAGGAGGCGATCGGATCAGAGGGAAGCGATCGGATCGGAGGAGGCGATCGGATCGGAGGACGAGCTTCACGGGCTCCGTGGCGTCCGTTCGGCGCAGCAGGGTCGGCAGGGGATTGACAGCGACGCGCCCCGTGAAGGTATGTTCAATGACTGAACGAAACCCTGACGGAGGAATCGATGACGACGACCCCGACCCCGGACGACAAGTTCACCTTCGGCCTGTGGACCGTGGGCTGGCAGGCCCGCGACCCGTTCGGCGACGCGACCCGCGCCCCACTCGACGCCGTCGAGGCGGTGCACCGGCTCGCCGAGCTCGGCGCGTACGGCGTCACCTTCCACGACGACGACCTCGTCCCGTTCGGCTCCGACGACGCCGAGCGGCGAGCAAGCACATCGAGCGCGTTCAAGGCCGCGCTCGACGAGACCGGCATGAAGGTCCCGATGCTCACGACGAACCTGTTCACCCACCCGGTGTTCAAGGACGGCGGGTTCACCAGCAACGACCGCGACGATCCGGCGCTTCGCGCTGCGCAAGGTCATGCGCAACCTCGACCTCGCCGCCGAGCTCGGCGCGCAGACGTACGTGTTCTGGGGCGGCCGCGAGGGCGCCGAGACCGACTCCGCCAAGGACGTCCGGGTCGCCCTCGACCGCTACCGCGAGGGCCTCGACACCCTCGCCTCCGTACGTGCATCGACAAGGGCTACGGACTGCGGTTCGCGATCGAGCCCAAGCCGAACGAGCCCCGCGGCGACATCCTGCTGCCGACGATCGGCCACGCCCTGGCGTTCATCGACAGCCTCGAGCACTCCGAGATGGTCGGCGTCAACCCCGAGGTCGGGCACGAGCAGATGGCCGGGCTGAACTTCGTCCACGGCATCGCGCAGGCGCTGTGGCACGGCAAGCTCTTCCACATCGACCTCAACGGCCAGCACGGCCCGAAGTACGACCAGGACCTCGTCTTCGGCCACGGCGACCTGCTCAGCGCCTTCTTCCTCGTCGACCTGCTCGAGAACGGCGGTCCCGACGGGACGGCGGCCTACGACGGCCCGCGGCACTTCGACTACAAGCCGCTGCGCACCGAGGACTACGACGGCGTCTGGGCCTCGGCCGCAGCGAACATGCGGACCTACCTGCTGCTCAAGGAGCGCGCCACGGCGTTCCGCGCCGACCCGCGAGGTGCAGGCCGCGATGGCGGCTGCGCAAGATCGGCGAGCTCGTCCGTCCCGACCCTCGCCGACGGCGAGACGTACGCCGACCTGCTGGCCGACCGGCGCGCGTTCGAGGACTTCGACGCCGACGCCGCCGGCGCCAACGGGCATCGGCTACGTCGCGTCTCGACCAGCTCGCCGTCGAGCACCTGCTCGGCGCCCGCTGACCGTCCCGTTGCGGCTGCCGTGACGCTGACCTCGTCGCCGGGGTCGACTCCTCGACCCAGTCGTGCAAGGTGGTCGTCCGCGACGCCGCGACCGGCGCGCTGCGTCCGGGAGGGCCGCGCGCGGCACCCGGACGGCACCGAGGTGCACCCCGACGCACTGGTGGACGGCGCTCGCCGAGGCGGTCGACGGCGGCCGGCGGGCTCGACGACGTCGCCGGCGTCGCGGTCGGCGGCCAGCAGCACGGCATGGTCGCCCTCGACGAGGCCGGCGCGGTCGTCCGGCCCGCCCTGCTGTGGAACGACACCCGGTCGGCGCCACAGGCCGAGCGGCTCGTCGCCGAGCAGGGCGGCGCGAAGGTCGTGGGCGGACGCCGTCGGGCTCGTGCCGGTCGCCTCGTTCACGGTCACCAAGCTGCGCATGGCTCGCCGAGCACGAGCCGGACGCCGCGGCGCGGGTCGCGGCGGTCTGCCTGCCGCACGACTGGCTCACGTGGCGCTCTGGCGGCGGCGCCCGGGCGCGGCCGGCCTCGGCCCGGACGGCGCGGGCGCGGCCCTCGGTCTCGAGGGCCTCGTGACCGACCGCGGCGACGCCTCCGGCACCGGCTACTGTCTCGGCCGCGACGGACGCCTACCGTCGGGACCTGCTCGTCGCGGCGCTCGGGCACGACGCCCTGCTGCCGCGCGTCCTCGGCCCGGCCGAGAGCGCGGGCACGACCGCGTGGGCCGGGCTGTCCGCCGGGGCCGTCGCTCGGCCCCGGCACCGGCGACAACGCCGCCGCCGCGCTCGGGCTCGGTGCCCGCCCCGGCGACGTCGTCGTGTCGATCGGCACCTCGGGCGTCGTGTCTCGCGGTCGCCGAGGTCCCGGCGTCCGACCCGACCGGGCACGGTCGCCGGCTTCGCCGACGCGACCGGCCGCTTCCTGCCGCTGGTGTGCACGCTCAACGCCGCCCGCGTGCTCGACGCCACGGCGCGCGGTGCTCGGCGTCGACCTCGACGAGCTCTCCGCGCTCGCGCTCTCCGCGCCGTCCGGGGCCGACGGTCTCGTCGCTCGTGCCGTACCTCGAGGGCGAGCGGACGCCGAACCGCCCGGACGCCACCGGCGCGCTGCACGGCCTGCGGCTGGAGACGATCGACGCCCGGCGCACCTGGCCCGGGCCGCCGTCGAGGGTCTGCTCTGCGGGCTCGCCGACGGGCTCGACGCGCTCGTCGCCCACGGGGCCCGGATCGAGCGGGTGCTCCTGGTCGGCGGCGGCGCGCGGTCGGAGGCGGTGCGCCGGATCGCGCCGGCGGTGCTCGGCCGGCCCGTCGCTCGTGCCGCCGCCGGGCGAGTACGTCGCCGACGGCGCGGCCCGGCAGGCCGCGTGGGTGCTGTCGGCGGCGGCGACGAGCCGCCCGCCTGGGAGATCACGGGCACCCGGCGCTACGAGGCCGACCCCGAGCCCGGCCGTTCGCGCCCGGTACGCCGAGGTCCGGGAGATGACCGCGGTCCGGCCCTGACCGCGGCTCACCGCGGTCACGGCACGAGGTCGTCAGGCGCGACCCGCGCGCGGGGTCCGGGCTGCCGCGACGACCCGGCGATAGGCGTCGAGGCACCGCTTCCCACCCTCGACCCCACCCTCGACCCCACCCTCGACCGGCGCCACGACGAACCCCTCGACGCCCGCTCCGGCCCGCACGGCGACGGCGAGCGCGTCGAGACCGGCGAAGAGGTCGGCGAGGGCTTCCGGGCCGGCCCCGCAGCCGGCGTCGACGACGATTCCGGGCGCCGCCGGGTGCTCGCGGCGGATCCGGGTCAGCAGCTCGGTGAGGGCGCGCGCCGGGCCGGCCGACGAAACGGCGACGACCCCCGGCACGGCCGGGAACGGCCAGCCGTCAGCAGGCTCGTCCGTCGGCGCCTCGACGACGAGCTCGCCGCGGTAGCCGACCTCGAGCACGTCCGCCGGGGCGTCGCCGGCGAGCAGGGCGTCGAGCCACCACCGGGTCACGAGGGCGTCCACCCGGCCGGCGAGGGCCGGGTCGACCTCGCCGGCCGCCCGGACGACGCTCAGCCGGACGGCGACCGCGAGCCGGTGGTCGGCCGGAGCCTGGGCGCGCAGCGCGGCGAGGGCGGCGCCGTGCGCGAGGAGCCGGTGGAGGGCGCCCGGCGTGCCCGGTTCGCCGGCGGAGACGTCGAGCGTCGTCCAGCGCGCAACGCGGTCGGCGAGCGCCGCGTGCACCGCCGTCGCGTGGTCGGTGAAGCGCGCAGCGGTCTCCCGGGCGTCCCAGCCGCCGGCCTCCACGGCCGGACCGGGCAGGTCCCCGTCGTCGGCGTGGAGGACCACCCAGGGCTGCAGCCCCGCCGCGAGGAGCGCGTCGACGTACCGGTCGACCCGGCCGATGACGGCCTCGTCGACCACGCCGCCGTCGTCCGGCAGGACAGCCGACCACGGCACCCGGAACCGCACGACGTCGGCGCCCGTCCCGGCCAGGGCAGTGGCCGCGCGGGCGGCAGCCGCCGCTCGGGCGGCACCGGCCCGTCCCTGGCCCCGCGGCGGGACGATCGGGCCGCCCGCCGGGGCGACCCCCCAGACGAAGCCGTCCGGCAGGCCGGAGAGGTCGAGCCGCGCGACGGCGCCGGCGACGGGGTCGGTCTCCCCCGCGCCGTCGGCCGTCGTCAGCGCGTCGATCACATCGGCGAACCTACCCCCGCGGACCGACGTCGCGCCTGTCCCGTCCGGCCCGCGCTGCACCGCGCCCGCGACGCGGGGGCCTCCCGCGGTTATCGTGGCCGCGTGACCAGCGTCGTCCTCGGGATGCCCGGCCGCCGCCGCGCCGCAGGCGCCGCCCCGGCGGGCCGGCCCGACGACGCGCGCCTCCTCGACCGGTTCGGCCGGGTCGGCACCGACCTGCGGGTCAGCCTCACCGACCGCTGCAACCTGCGCTGCTCGTACTGCATGCCCGAGGAGGGCCTGGACTGGCTCGCCGACGAGCGGCTGCTCACCGACGACGAGGTCGTCCGGCTCATCACCCTCGCCGTCGACCGGATGGGCGTCGAGGAGGTCCGGTTCACCGGCGGCGAGCCGTTGCTGCGCAAGGGCCTGGAGCGCATCGTCGCGGCGACGACCGCGCTGCGGACGCACGCCGGCGCGGTGCCCCAGACGGCGGTGACGACGAACGGGCTCGGCCTCGAGCGCCGCGCCAAGGGCCTCGCGGCCGCAGGGCTGCACCGGATCAACGTCTCCCTCGACAGCCTCGACCGCGCCCGGTTCGCCCGGATCACGAAGCGGGACCGGCTGCCGGACGTCCTGACCGGGCTCGCCTCCGCCGCGGACGCCGGGCTCACCCCGGTCAAGGTGAACACCGTGCTGCTGCGCGGCGTCAACGACGACGAGGCGGTCCCACTGCTCACGTGGGCCCTCGAGCACGGCTACGAGCTGCGCTTCATCGAGCAGATGCCGCTCGACCCGCAGGGTGCGTGGGACCGCGACGCGATGGTCACGGCCGAGGAGATCCTCGCAGCGCTCCGGACCCGGTACCGGCTGCGGCCGACCGGTGCGGCCGCCCGAGGGGCCGCTCCGGCCGAGACCTGGGTCGTGGACAACCCACCTGCCGGCAGTCCCACGGGCGGTCGTGCCCCGCGGGTCGGGATCGTCGCCGCCGTGACCCGGCCGTTCTGCGGCGACTGCGACCGGACCCGGCTCACGGCCGACGGCCAGGTCCGCAACTGCCTCTTCACCCGGGGCGAGACCGACCTGCGCGGGCTGCTCCGCGGCGGGGCGAGCGACGACGAGATCGCCGCGGCCTGGCGCGCCGACATGTGGGCCAAGGAGGCCGGGCACGGGATCGACGATCCGAGCTTCCTGCAGCCGAGCCGGCCGATGAGCGCGATCGGCGGCTGACGTGCCAGACACGAACAACGCCGACACGCTCGACGTCGCCGTGCGGTTCTTCGCCGGCGCGGCCGCGGCCGCCGGTCGGACCGACGAGAAGGTGACCGTCCCGGCCGGCGCGACGCTGGCCGTCCTCGTCGAGGATCTCGTGCAGCGTCACGGGCCGGGACTGGCCCGGGTGCTCACGGCGTCGTCCTTCCTCCTCGACGAGGTCACCGGCGACACCGCCCGCCCCCTCCACGACGGGGCGACCGTCGACGTCCTGCCGCCCTTCGCGGGCGGCTGAGCCGGACGTCGTCCGGCCCCGCGGGTGACGCACCTCTCGCCGGCATCCCGGGTGATCGGCGTGGATCGCCGAGCACGTGCCGTGAGCGCCACTACGCTGGGAACCGGGACAGACACCCCGCGGAAACAGGGTTCCCCGGTGTGTCATGACCGTGACACGACGGTGATGACCGTCGGTTACTGTTCGGCACCGACACCGACACTGATACCGACGTCGACCCGCGGGAGCCGGGTCTGCCGTGGCCCGAGCGACCACCACGGAGCAGAGCGAGGAGAGCGCGCGTGCACCAGCTGGCCACGGGAGCTGGGACGTTGCCGCTCGGCGGCGCTCCCGGCCGGCTCGGCGCGGACGGCGACACCGACGTCTCTCCTCCGGGCGTCGATCCCGCAGGCGTCGATCCCGCAGGCGTCGATCTCGCAGGCGTCGATCTCGCAGGCGTCAGTCCCGCTGCCCGAACCGCCACCGCGACCGTCGCGCGTCCTCCCGCCGCTCCCGCGCCGCCCACCGGCAGACCCCGTGGCCGGGCCCGGCAGCTGCTCGGCGCGGCCGGACCCGAGCTGCTCGTGCTCGTCCTCGCCCTGGGTGTCTTCGGCTACCGCGTCGGCACCCCGAGCCCCTGGCGGGACGAGGGCGCGACGATGGTCATCGCCGCTCGACCGCTCGGGGAGATCCTCCAGCTCGTCCGGCACCTCGACCTCGTCCACGCGGCGTACTACCTCCTCGTCCACGGGCTGCTCGTCCTCGACCGCCCCGCGATGCTCGGGGACGCCGTCCCCGCCGTCCGGGCCGTCTCGGTCGTCGCCGCGAGCCTCACCGCCGTGATCCTCGTCCGGATCGGGCGCCGCCTCGGGGCGACCTCCGTGGGGCTCGCCGCAGCGCTCGCCCTCGTCGCCTCCCCGCTCGCGACCCGGTACGCCCAGGAGGCCAGGTCCTACGCGCTCGTCATGCTCGCGACGACGCTCGCGACGCTCCTCCTGCTCCGGGCGGCGGCCGCCCGCGGCGGTGACCGCCGGGGTCGCCGGGCCTGGGCGCTCTACGCGGTCGTCCTGGCCGTCACGGCGCTTCTCAACGTCATCGCCCTGCTCGTCCTCCTGGCCCATGCCGCGTACGTCCGAGCCCGGTTGCCCCGCCCCGTCCGGCGGCGGTGGCTGCTCGCGACGACCGGTGGGATCGCGGTGGCCGGCCCGTTCGTCGTCGCGACCTTCCTCCAGCGCGGCCAGGTCGACTGGCTCTTCGCCCCCGCCCTCGGCGCGCTCCCGGCGTTCTACGCCGCCCAGTACCACGAGCTCGGGCCGCTCGTCGCCGTCCTCGTCGCCGCCCTGCTCCTCGTCGCGCTGCCCGCCCGGTTCGCCCGGCGCGACCCGCGCCGGCTGCTGCCGCCCCGGATCGGGGCCCGGCTCGGCGCGACGAACACCGGCGCGCTCGCCCTCGGCCTCGCGTGGGCGGTGCTCCCGGTGCTCGCGCTGTGGCTCGTCTCCCAGGGCGAGCCGCTCTTCACGTGGCGCTACGTCGTCTTCACCCTGCCCGGGACCGCTCTCGTCGTCGGCAGCCTGGCCACCGCGGTCCGTCCGCTCGGGCTCCTCGTGCCCGTCGTCGTCCTCGCCGTCGTGGGCCTGTCCATGCAGGGCATCTACCGCGACCCGCACATCGGCCACGCCGAGGACATGGAGGGCGTCGGCGAGTACGTCGCGGCGCACGCGCGGTCGGGGGATGCGGTGCTGTGGGTCCCCGGCGGCCCGGGCCACATGCGGACCCTCCAGCAGCTCTACCCGGAACGCTACGCCGGCCTCATCGACGTCGCGCTCGAGCGAAGCGGGGCCGCGACGGCGACGATCACCGGCGTCGAGAAGGAGCCGGAGCAGATCGCGCAGGCGCTCAAGAAGCGCAAGCGGGTGTGGCTCATCAGCACCGACGGCGCCTCGACCGACGCCGTCGACCGGGAGAAGGTCCAGCTTCTCCTCGACGGCTACCGGATCGCCCGGGTGGACGTCGTCCACAAGTTCCAGGTGACGCTGTGGCAGAAGGCCGCGCCGGCGACAGGCTGAGCCGCGGCACGCGGCGGGCCGCCCGTCAGGGGCAGGCGACCCACTCGTCCGTTCCGTCGGCGAACTGCTGGCGCTTCCAGACCGGCAGGTGGTGCTTCACCTCGTCGACGACGAGCGCGGCGGCGGCGAACGCCTCCTGCCGGTGGGCGCCGGCGACCGCGACGACGAGCGCGGAGTCCCCGACGGCGAGCGGGCCGATCCGGTGCGAGACTGCGATCGCCTCGACGTCCGTGCGCGCCGCGACGTCCGCGACGACCCGGGCGAGGACGTCGCCGGCGGTCGGATGACCGACGTACTCGATGCCCGTCACCGCGCGACCGCCGTCGTGGTCGCGGACGACGCCGGAGAACGAGACGACGGCGCCCGCCGCGGCGTCCGCCGCGGCGGCCTCGTGCGCCGCGACGTCGAGCGGGTCCCGGGTGACCCGGGCCAGGACGACCCGCCGGGCGGGCGGGCGCAGCCGCGAGGTGTCCCGCGCGCGCTCGGCGTGCGTGTGCTCCGGCGCGAGCGCCGGGTGCTCCTCGACCGCGGGATCCGGGCGGGTCGTCGTCACGGGCCCAGCGTAGACAGCCCGCGGGTGCCCGGCGCGTTCGCGGGGGTGTCGGCGTCCGCGCCCTCGCCGACGTCGGCGCACTCCACGAGCCGGACGGCGCGGCCCGCGAGGTAGCCGCGGGCGCCGGCGTCGCCGCGAGCGGCGTCCCGGACGCCGCGCCAGTGGTCGCGGCCGAGGACGACCGGATGGCCCGGCAAGCCGTCGAACGCCGCCCGCGACAGCCCGGACGGCCCGGCCTCGACCGCTGCCGCGACGAGCCGGGCGACGACCGGCGGGGTGACGCCGAGGGTGTCGACGAGGCCGACGACGACGGCAAGCGGCCGCCGCGCCGACGCGGCGGGGTCGGCGGCGGGGTCCGGGCGGGTGTCCTCCGTGAGCGCGCCGAGCCCGGCCCGCAGCGACGCACCCATCCCCTCGGCCCAGTCCTCGGCGACGACGGTCCGGACGCCGGGCACGGACGCCACGAGCGCCGCGACGTCGTCCGCCCGGGCACCGACGACGACGACGACCTCGCCGCAGCCGCCGGCGAGGAGCGTCCGGGCGGCGCGGACGACCCACGGCGTCCCGTCCCCGGACCGCAGCAGGCCCTTCGGCGTTCCCATCCGCCGTCCCGCACCGGCTGCGAGGAGGAGCCCGACGACGGGTGCGGCGTCGGCGGCGGCCTCCTCGTCGGTCACGACCGCCAGTCTGCCCCGCCCGCGCGCCCGTCGCGGGCCGTCATCTGCGCACGCGCCGTGACCGGACCGGTCCTACCCTCGGTGCAGCGGGGGCCGTCGCGTCAGGCCGGGGGTGACGGTCCCCGCCCTGGCACCTCCCGGCGGACCGGGAGCGCACGGCTCGACCTCGCCGGCCACCCGGCGTTCGTCGCCGAGGGCATCTTCGCCGCCGAGCTCGTCACCGCGTGCCGGGCGGCGGGGATCCTCGCGGACGCGCTGTGCCTGCGGCCGCACCCCGTGACGACGTTCCTGCGCCCGCCCTCGTCCGCGGCTGGGTCGCCGCCGGCGGCCGGCCTGTTCGGTGGCGCAGGCCGAGCAGGTGCTCCGGGGGCTCCTCGGCGTCCATCGGCACGGCTGACACCGCCGACGGAGGTCAAGAGGGAGCCCGGTCAGGCCGATCCGAGGAAGGCCGGGCGAGCGACCGGCGACCACCACCGGTACCGGTGCGAAGGGGGATCGCTGTGCGCTCCGACGGCAAGCCTCCTGTGGTGCCGCGATCCCGCCGTCCGGTGGCGAGCCCCCGCCGTGACGGCGCCCCGGCCGCCGGCTCCGTGCCCGGCGAGGCGGCCGGCCCGGTCTGGGGCGCAGTCCGGCTGCCCGACAGCCTCGACCCGTCCCGGTACGGTCGCCCGCTCGACGACGACCTCTCCGACGTCCTCGGCATCCTCGACCCGGCACACGTCCGACTGCCGCTCGGCGACGTCCCGACCGACCCCTGCGACGTCGCCGACTGGATGGAGCGCTACCGCGCCCAGCTCGAGCTCGCCCGGGCAGGGCTCGAGCTGCGCAAGGCGCTCGCGGACGCCGCCGGGTACGGCGAGCTCAAGCGGCTCGAGCGCCGGACGAAGGAGCTCGAGGCGGACGGCGCCGTTCGCAAGGCCGCCGAGGAGCTCGCAGGCCCGGATCAGGCCCTCGTCTACACGTTCTTCGCCGAGGTCGACGAGGAGTCGGTGCGAGAGGCGATCCGCGACCTCTCGGCGTGGTCGCGGCGGGCGCCCGGCCGGCCGATCCGGCTCGTGCTCAGCTCCCCCGGCGGCTCGGTGCTCGACGGCCTGGCGCTCTACGACTTCCTTGGCGAGCTGCGGGCCCGCGGTCACCACCTCCAGATGCTCGCGCTCGGCACCGCGGCATCCATGGGCGGAGTGCTCCTCCAGGCAGGCACCGAACGGCTCCTCGGCCGCAACGCGTTCGTCCTCGTCCACGAGGTGCGCGGCGGCGCCATCGGCACGTCGTCCTCCCTCGGCGACACGGTGGAGTTCATCGGCCGCCTCGAGGAGCGGCTCCTGGAGATCCTCGCCGAGCGGTCGGCGCTCACGGCCGCGCAGATCCGCGAGCGCTGGGGTCGCCGGGACTGGTGGCTCACCGCCCAGGAAGCCGTCGACCTCGGATTCGCCGACGCCGTCGTCTGATCTGAGCTGACTGAGCCGGGTCGAGCCCGGTCCGCGTCAGCAGACCGTCAGGTCACGGACCCCGGCGGCGGTGAGCACGGCCCGGTAACGCTCCCGGTCGGCATCGGTGACGGCGAGCAGGTCGCGGGCGACGACCCGGGTGCCGTGGTGACGGAAGCCGTTGACCCGTACCCGGATCCCCGGGTCGAGCGACAGGAGCCAGTGCGCCGTCCGGTCGAGGTCCTCGTCGGCGTCGTTGACCCCCGGCACCAGGAGCAGTCGCACCTCGTGGAGCAGCCCGAGCGCGGCCAGCCGGGTCAGGCTCAGCAGCACGCGGCGGTTGTGCGCGCCGGTGAGCACGAGGTGCCGCTCGTGGTCGAGCGCCTTGAGGTCGAGCATGACGCCGTCGACGACGTCCGCGAGGCACTCCCACACCGCCACCGGCGCATCGCCGTTGCTGTCGACGAAGCGGGACAGCCGCGTCGTCCGGGAGTCGGCCGCCAGGGACCGCAGGAGCGCGGCGAGGAACTCCGGCTGGGCGGTCGGCTCGCCGCCGGTCACGGTGACCCCGGTGAGGAACTGCGCGTCGCGGGCGACGAGCTCGACGACGTCGGCGACCGGCGTCGGGACGACCCCTCGCGGGTGCAGCGGGATCGTCGCGGGGTTATGGCAGACGAGGCAGTCGAAGCCGCAGCCCTGGAGGAAGACGACGAAGCGGTTGCCGGGCCCGTCGACGGCCGAGAAGGGCACCGTCCCCGCGAGGAGCCCCTGGACCGCGCCGAGGGCGCCGAGGTCGCGGGGTCCGTCGACGTCCCCCGGGGTCCCGGCCGTCACAGGCGGCCGGAGGGCGGCGCGCACTTCGTGACCCGGTCGCGCAGGTGCTGGTTCGTCAGCGCCGCCGCACCGAGGGCCGTGCTCGAGTGCCGGGCACCCGAGCCGACCCGGGCGACGTCGGCCTCCCGGACCAGGTACCCGGTGATCCGGACGAACCCGTTGCCCTCGACGTCGAACGTCAAGTCCCGCATCCCGTCGGCGAGCGCGCCGCGCACGACGGCGACGACGGCGTCCGGGTTCGCCTCGACCGTCGGCTCGAAGCGCATGACGTCGCTGATCCCGGCCGGCACGTGCGCGTGGTTCGGTGCGACGACACGGATGTGTTCGTACAGCGGAGGTTCGCTGCCGGGCGGGATCCGGGCACCGGCCGTGACGCCGACGTCGGAGTCGATCCCGGACTGCGCGTGCAGCAGCGCGCGGCCGTCCGTGGCCTCGCAGTACGGCATCGGCGTCGCGGCGACGAGCCCGGCGAGCGCCGCGACGACCCGCTGCCCCAGCGCGGTCGCGTCGGGGTCGAGCCCGTAGCGACGGGGCCGGCCCCTGCGGCCGTGGACGAACGCGTCGCCCCCGACGCACGGGCCCACCCCGGCGCCGGCCCCGGGATCGCAGAGCAGCCCGACCGCCTCGGCGACGCCGAGGAACCCGAACATCGCGGTGAACCGGTCCCGGCGCACCAGTCCCTCGCGGGCGAGCGGGTCGTGCTCGAAGAACCGGGCCTCCTCGACGAGGAACCGGATCCGGGACGCCATGAGCTCGGCCGTCGAGGCGACGTCCGCGGGCAGCACCTCGGCGAGCCAGCGCTCGACGCGCTCGCCGACCGGATGCCGGTCGCCGAGCGGACCCGTGGCCGCACAGGCTCTCCGGACGCTTGCGGCGAGGTCGAGCCGGGCCAGGGTGTAGCAGCCGCCGCCACGCAGCAGGCTGTTGTAGCAGCTCACGACGCCGTAGTCGGCCCCGAGGTCGGCGCGCATCATCGGGTCGTTGACGTAGTGCGGCTTGCCGTCGGCACAGGTGGTGAGGACGGCCTCGCGGAGGAGGGCGTCGGGCGTACGTCGCGGATCGACGCGCAGGGTCAGGTTCGGGACGACCTGTCGCAGCGCGCGGTCGACCCGCAGCACCGCCCGGACGACGCGGCCGTCGTCCGGGCCCAGGTCGGCGTGCACGAAGGCGTCGGGCATCGTCCGGTCGACGACGCGCCAGAACAGCGTGAGCCGCCGGTCCAGGTCGGCGTCGGTGACCGACGCGCCGGCGAACGGCTCGAGAAGCGTGTCGAGGTCGCCGAGGTAGACCGGGTATCCGGTGACCGACGGGACGCAGGCGTACGTCGCGAGGAGGAACGCGAGCGCCTCGTCGAGGTCGCGCGGCGGCGTGAGCTCGAGGTGCTCGACGCCCTGGGTCATCGCGCGGGCGTAGTCCGGCAGGACGTACCGCGGCCGGTACGGCGCGTGGCCCTCCCCCATGTCGTGGACGACACCGGCGGCCTGGGCCGCCCGGCACG
Organism: uncultured Actinomycetota bacterium; assembly: GCA_963750565.1. Lineage (GTDB taxonomy): Bacteria > Actinomycetota > Actinomycetes > Actinomycetales > Kineosporiaceae > R-H-3. Next base: position 533,083 of record CAVVRA010000012.1, read on the forward strand.
TGGCGCTCACCGGTGGCGGGTCGAGGGCGTCCTCGGCGAGGCCGGCGAGCCGCTGGACCCGCTGCCGGTACGTGAGGGTCGGGTCCGTCACGCAGGCGCGCACCCGGGCGCGCAGCGCCGCGAGCGGGTCGGGCCGCCCGGGCGGTCCGACGGACCGGACGTCGGCGACGAGGTCGCGCACGACGGTCTCCATGAGCGAACGGTAGGAAGCCGGCGCCCGGGCGGTGCCGGGGCGAACGTCCCGTACCCGCCGTCCGGGCGACAGCGTCCCCCCGCCCTGCGGCCGGGGCGCTGACCGGCCGATGTGACCCTGGTGCTGGACGACGACCGGCCGTCGCGACGGCTGAGCCACGGCGTGCGCAGGGTGCGGCTCTTCGCCCTCACTCTCGGCGCCGCTGCGCTCGTCGCCGGCGTCGGCTCGGGCGTCGTCGCGGGCCGGCTCGCGCAGGCCCGCGAGCAGATGCTGACGGGCGTCCTCGGGGAGCGCAGCGACATCGTCGCCCACTTCCTCGACCGGGCCGACACCGTCACCCGGGTCACGGCGCAGAACACCGTCTTCCGGGACGTCTACGCCGACCGGCCGGGCGTCGGCGCGATCACCCCGAAGCTGCTCGACGTCCACGAGCAGGCCCGGGTCGACGCCGCCCTGCGCTACATCGAGACGATGTTCCCCGACCAGGTCGCCGAGGCCTGCTTCATCGACGCGGACGGCGCGGAGCTGTCCCGGGTCGTCGACGGCCTCGTGCCGGGCATGGAACGGCTGTCCCCCGACGAGAGCGGCGCGGCGTTCTTCCGCCCGACGCTCGCCCTGACCGGCGACGGGACGCTCCAGGCCCGGCCGTACGTCTCCCCCGACACCGCGACGTGGGTCGTCTCGTCATCGACACCCGTCCGGCTCGGCGACGACGCGACCGGCCGTCCGGTCGCGGTCGTCCACTTCGAGATCCGCCTTGAGAGCCTGCGACGCCAGCTCGCCGACCGGCTGCCGGACGGCGTCACGGTCCGCGTCGTCGACGCCGGGACGGGGGCAGTCGTCGTCGACTCCGCGGCCGCCGTGGCCGGTCCGGACGCCCTCGCGCCCGCCGCCGGCCGGTACGACGTCAGCGGCTGGTCGCGGCACGGGATCGCCACGACGGGCGGGCTGTCCGAGGCCGTCCACCGGCTCGACCGCAAGCCCGGTGACGCGAACGACTGGTTCGTCGTCGTGACCGCGGACGGGGGGTCCCGCTGGTTGCGCGGGGCGGTCCCGCTCGCGCCCCTGCTCGTCGCGCTCCTCGGCGCGCTGCTGCTGGCGCTCTCCGCAGCCGGCTTCGTCGAGCACAGCCGGCGTCTCGTCCGCCGCGCGCAGCGGGACTCCCTGACGGGCCTGGCGAACCGGGACGGCCTCCTCGCCGGGCTCGACCAGGTGCTCCGCGCCCGGGACGGCATGCAGGCCGTCCTCCTCGTCGACCTCGACCGGTTCAAGCAGGTCAACGACACCCTCGGCCACGGCGCGGGCGACCGGCTCCTCGTCGAGGTCGCCCGCCGGTTCGGCGTCGGGCACGGGTCGCGCGACGTCGTCGCCCGGCTCGGCGGCGACGAGTTCGCCGTCCTCCTCGGCGACCTCGCGATGCCGCAGGACGCCGTCGTCCGGGCCCGCGAGCTGGTCCACCGGCTCGACGCGCCCTTCGACCTCGACGGCGTCCAGGTCCGGGTCGGCGCGAGCATCGGGGTCGCCCTCGTCGGCGAGCACGGGGACGACGCCGCGACCCTGATCCGCCGCGCCGACGTCGCCATGTACGAGGCGAAGCGCCGCCGGACGGGCACCGTGCTCTTCTGCTCCGCGCTCGAGACCGGCCCCGCGCAGACGCTGGCGTTCGAGACGACGCTGCTGCTCGCGATGGAGCGCGGCGAGCTGCTCCTGCACTACCAGCCGCAGATCGACCTGCGCACCGGTGAGGTCCGCGCCGTCGAGGCGCTCGTCCGCTGGCAGCACCCCGAGCTCGGGCTGCTCGGCCCGGACCGCTTCGTCCCGACCGCGGAGGAGACCGGCCTCATCGTCGGGATGACCAAGTACGTCCTCACACTCGCGCTCGACCAGGTGCGCGCCTGGCGCGCGGCGGGGGTCGACGTCGTCGTGGCGGTGAACATCGGCGCCCGCAACCTCGCGGACCCGCAGCTGCCGACCGACGTCCTGCAGCTGCTCACCGAACGTGCGCTGCCACCGTCCGTGCTGCGGCTCGAGCTCACCGAGACCGACCTGCTCGGCGACCCCGACCAGGCACGTGGGGTGCTGCAGGCGTTGCGGGACAGCGGGATCGGGATCGCCGTCGACGACTTCGGCACCGGCTTCGCCTCACTCGCCCAGCTGCGCAACCTGCCGTTCGACGAGCTGAAGATCGACAAGTCCTTCGTCGGGGTGCTCGACAGCGACCCGCACGCGCGGCACATCGTGACCTCGGTCGTCACGCTGGCGCACGGGCTCGGGCTCCTCGTCACCGCGGAGGGCGTGGAGACCGAGGCCTGCCTCGACGCGCTCGACGAGGTCGGCTGCGACACCGCGCAGGGGTACCTGCTCAGCCGGCCGCTGCCCGCCGACGACGCGTTCTCATGGCTCCTGCGGCACGACCCCCGGACGGCCCGTCGGGACGACCGGTCCGGCCCCGGCGACCGGGGCCGGGTCGCCCGGGTCGTCAGCCCGCGCCGAGCGCCGCGTAGCGGGGTTTGACGACGTCCTCGATGAGCGCGAGCCGCTCGTCGAAGGGGATGAAGGCGCTCTTCAAGGAGTTGATCGTCACCCACCGCAGCTCGTCGAGCGTCCAGCCCGCCTCCTCGACGAGCGCGGTCATCTCCCGGGTCATCGACGTCGCGGACATGAGCCGGTTGTCGGTGTTCAGCGTGACCCGGAAGCGGAGGTTCTTGAGGATCGTGATCGGGTGCTCGGCGATGCTCGCCGCCGCACCGGTCTGCAGGTTGGACATCGGGCACAGCTCGAGCGGGATCCGGCTGTCCCGCACCCATGCCGCGATCAGGCCGAGCCGCGCCGCCGGCCGGCCGAACCGGTCCCGGCCTCCGAGCATCTGGATGTCGTCGACGATCCGGACGCCGTGACCGAGCCTGTCGGTGCCGCAGACCTGGACCGCTTCCCAGATCGAGGGCAGCCCGAACGCCTCGCCCGCGTGGATGGTGACGTGGAAGTTCTCCCGGTGCAGGTAGTCGAACGCGTCGAGGTGCCGGGACGGCGGGTAGCCCGCCTCGGCGCCCGCGATGTCGAAGCCGACGACGCCGCGGTCCCGGTGCCGGACGGCGAGCTCGGCGATCTCCCGGCTGCGCGCGGCATGCCGCATCGCTGTGACCAGCGTCCCGACCCGGATCGGCGTGCCGGCCGCGGCGGCCTGCGCGCAGCCCGCCTCGAACCCCTCCTGGACGGCGACGACGACCTCGTCGAGGGTCAGCCCGAGGGTCAGGTGCTGCTCCGGGGCGTACCGGACCTCGGCGTACACGACGCCGTCAGCCGCAAGGTCGACCGCGCACTCGGCGGCGACCCGCCGGAGGTGCTCGCGGGTCTGCATGACGGCGACCGTGTGGACGAACGTCTCGAGGTAGCGCTCGAGCGAGCCGGAGTCGGCGGACTCCCGGAACCAGCGGGCGAGGCCGTCCGCGTCGCCTGCGGGCAACGGGTGCCCCACCTCGGCGGCGAGCTCGGCGACGGTGCCGGGGCGGAGCCCGCCGTCGAGGTGGTCGTGGAGGACGGCCTTCGGCGCGCGCGCGAGAACGTCGTGGGTCGGGGCCGGGACAGCGGCCGCGACGGCGGCCCGTCCGGCGGAGAGGTCGGCGGTCACGGCGGCGACTCTACGCAGCGGCGGTGGCCTGCCGGTGGACGCGCGCTCGAGCGATGTCCGGTGGCTCGGCCCCGGCGGATCACCGGACATCTAGGGTCGGTCCATGGACGTGCTCCTCGACGTCGCCGGCCTGCGGGCGCGGCTCGACGCCGGTGCCGCGGTCGTGCTCCTCGATGTCCGCTGGGCGCTCGGCGACACCGGCGGCCGCGCGCGGTACCGCGCCGGCCACGTGCCCGGCGCGGTGTTCGTCGACCTCGACACCGAGCTCGCCGCTCACCCGTCACCGGCTCGCGGCCGGCACCCGCTGCCCCAGGTCGAGGACCTCGAGGCGGCCGCCCGGCGCTGGGGCGTGCGCGCGGACGTCCCGGTCGTCGTGTACGACGACGGACCTGGTCTGGCCGCCGCGCGGGCGTGGTGGCTGCTGCGCTGGGCCGGCCACCCGCAGGTCCGGATTCTCGACGGCGGGATCGCGGCCTGGCGTGCGGCCGGCCTGCCCGAGGCGACCGGGGAGGAGCGTCCGGACCGGCCCGGCGACGTCCGGTTCGACGGCGGGCACCTCCCTGTCGTCGAGGCGGACGACGTGGCGCGGCTCGCGGCGGCCGGCCCGGACGGTGCGCCGTCCGCCGGGGTGGTGCTCGACGCGCGGGCCGCCGAGCGGTTCCGGGGCGAGGTCGAGCCGGTCGACCCGAAGGCCGGGCACGTGCCGGGTGCGGTGAGCGCGCCGGCGACGGACACCGTCGCGCCGGACGGCCGGTTCCGTCCCGCCGCCGAGCTCGCCCGGCACTACGCGGCCCTCGGCGCCGACGGCACCCGCCCGGTCGCCGTCCACTGCGGCTCCGGCATCACGGCTGCGCACTCGGTCGCGGCCCTCGCCGTCGCCGGCGTCGACGCGGCGCTGTGGCCCGGCTCGTGGTCGCAGTGGTCGAACGACCCCGACCGTCCCGTCGCGACCGGGACCACGTGACCCCTGCTCAGGACCGGGGTCGGTCAGGCGGTGAGAGCCGCCGCGACGAGGAGGAGCCCGGCGACGCCGAGGGCGCAGGCACTCGTCGCGCTCGCGAGCAGGCGGGGCCACGGGGACGGCGGCAGAGCATCGGCCGCGACGTGCGGACGGTGGGCGGTGGCCGCGGCGCACGCCGCGACCACCCCCGCGAGGACGGCGACCGCGACGACCAGGGCCGTGGACCCGTCGCGCGCGGCGGCCAGCAGCGCGACACCGCTCATCGCGGAGGCCGCGATCCCGCTGCGCTGCCAGGCGAGCGCGGTCCGCTCCGCCTGCAGCCCGGGGTCGCTCGCCGGCTGCGGCGCGGCAGGCCGGGGCACGGTCAGGCGCCCGTCACGACGACGACGGCGAGGACGAGCGCCACGGCGACGATGGCGACCGCGAGCCACGGCAGGGCGACCGGCGGGGGCAGCGGACGGCCGGTCCGCAGTGCGATCTCGCGGCGCCGCCAACCGAGCAGCGCGGACACGGCGAGCCACGCCCCGACCAGACACATGGCCCCGGCGAGGACGTCGAGGGTGCGGCTGAGGTCGGCGAGCTGCACGACCGACGTCAGACCGACCCCGCCCGCGACGACGGCGAGCGACGTGCGGACCCACGCGAGCGCCGTCCGCTCGTTGGCCATGGAGAACCGGGCGTCGGGTTCCTCGCCGACCCCGAAGACCCCGCGCGGTCGGCGTTCGTCCGGCGACCCGTCGCGGGGGCCGGGCCCGGGGTCGGCCGGCGCCGGCAGGCCGGACTCGTCGCTGCGCACGAATGTCGCCCGGGTCAGGCGATGCGGTCGAGGACGAGCGGGCCGAGGTCCGGCCGCGACCCCTCGGGCGCGACCTCGATCCCGCCGTCGAGGTCCTTCAGCGCGGCCTCGAAGCGGTCCGGGGTGTCGGTGTGCAGGGTGAGCAGCGGCTCCCCCGCGCGGACGACGGCACCCGGCTTGGCGTGCATCGTCGACCCCGGCCCCGGCCTGCACGGCGTCCTCCTTGCGGGTGCGACCCGCCCCCAGCCGCCATGCGGCGACCCCGACGGCGAGGGCGTCGAGCCGGGTCAGCACGCCGTCCGCAGGTGCGAGCACGGTGTGGCTCTCGCGCGCGGTCGGCAGCGGGGCGTCCGGGTCGCCGCCCTGCGCGGCGACCATCCGGCGCCAGGTGTCCATCGCGCGACCGTCCGTGAGGGCGGCCGCCAGGTCCTCGCCGTCCCGGCCGGCGGCGGCGAGCATCTCCCGGGCCAGCGCGACGGTGAGCTCGACGACGTCCGGCGGGCCGCCACCGGCGAGCACCTCGAGCGACTCGGCGACCTCGATCGCGTTACCCGCGGTGAGCCCGAGCGGGGTGGACATGTCGGGTGAGCAGGGCGACGGTCGTGACGCCGGCGTCCGGCCGAGGTCGACCATGGTCCGGGCGAGCTCACGCGCGCTGTCCTCGGTCTTCATGAAGGCGCCGCTGCCGACCTTGACGTCGAGGACGAGGGCGCCGGTCCCCTCTGCGATCTTCTTGCTCATGATCGAGCTCGCGATGAGCGGGATCGCCTCGACGGTCCCCGTGACGTCGCGCAGCGCGTAGAGCTTGCGGTCGGCCGGGGCGAGCCCGGCGCCCGCGGCGCAGATCACGGCGCCGACGTCGCGCGAGCTGGGCGAGCATCTCCTCGGTCGCTCAACGACGCCCGCCAGCCGGGAATCGACTCGAGCTTGTCGAGCGTGCCGCCGGTGTGCCCCAGCCCGCGCCCGGACAGCTGCGGCACGGCGACGCCGAACGTCGCGACGAGCGGCGCCAGCGGCAGGGTGATCTTGTCACCGACACCGCCCGTGGAGTGCTTGTCGGCGGTGGGCGACGCCGAGGTCGGAGAAGTCCATCCGCTCGCCGGAGGCGATCATGGCCGCCGTCCACCGGGCGATCTCCCGGCGGGTCATCCCGTTGAGCAGGATCGCCATGAGCAGCGCCGACATCTGCTCGTCGGCGACGACCGCCGCGGGTGTACGCCTCGACGACCCAGTCGATCTCGGCGTCGGTCAGCTCGCGGCCGTCCCGTTTGGCGACGATGACGTCGACCGGCGCGAACGCCTCACTCATCGGCTGCTCCCCTCTCCTGCGTGAGCGTCGAGGTCGCCGGCGCCGAACGCGTCGGGCAGCACCTCGCGCATCGGGACGACGCCGCGCGCGGTCGCAAGGAGCATGTCCGGGCCGCCGTTCTCCCAGAGCAGCTGCCGGCACCGCCCGCACGGCATGAGCGGCGCGCCGTCCGGCCCGACGCACGCGACGGCGACGAGCCGACCTCCGCCCGTCGCGTGGAGCGCGGAGACCATGCCGCACTCGGCGCACAGGCCCACGCCGTACGCGGCGTTCTCGACGTTGCACCCGGTGACGGTTCGGCCGTCGTCGACGAGGCCGGCGGCGCCGACCGGGAACCTGCTGTACGGGGCGTACGCGTGCGCCATCACCTCACGCGCCGCGGCACGCAACCGCTCCCAGTCGGGTGCGCCGTGGTCCTGCATACCCCGACCCTACTGATGTGCCGACGCTGCTCCCGACGACGGCGCGAACGGCGCTCTCGGACAGGGCTGCCTGCCGACCGGCATCGGCGGTGCGACGCCGAGACGGAGGGTTCTGGCCGGAGGTGCACGTCGCCCGCTGCGGCGCGCCGGCGTGACACTCGGGTCAGGACCGGCGATTGACTCCACCGCCACGGGCACGGAAGGATCGCGCACCCCCGCGCCGGGGTGACGCAGTGGAGGGAGAGAGCCCCGTGAGTGTTCCCGGCGGCACCGTACCCGCAGGCAGCCCCCGGTGCGCCGTGCCGCGGCGTCGGCCGCAGGTCGACGCCGCGGCACGGCGCAGAGCGTTCGACCGCGCGACCCGCTGCCCCGGAGCCTGAGCCGCACCGCCGGCCGGCCGCTACCCCTGACGATCCGCATGTCGACGCCCGTCGCCCCGCCCGAGACGGTCACCGTCGCTCCGACGGGGCCGGCGACGGGCGTCGGCGTTCTCGTCCTCTCCGGGTCGAGCGGCCGGGTCGACCAGCCGCGGGCCCGGCTGCTCGCCGCCGCGGGCGCGGTGGCGGTGGCCGTGCGCTGGTTCGGCGGGCCCGGGCAGCCGCCCGGCATCTGCGAGGTCCCGCTCGAAGGTCTCGTCGGCGCGCTCGACCGGCTCACCCCCGAGGTCGACCGGGTCGCCCTGCTCGGCACCTCGAAGGGCGCGGAGGCGGCATTGCTCGTCGCCGCGCACGACCCGCGCGTCGACGTCGTCGTCGCGGTCGCGCCGCCGCACGTCGTCTGGGCCAACGTCGGGCCGGGACTCGACGGCCGGGACCGCCCGCTCCGCTCGTCGTGGACCCTCGGCGGGCGGCCGCTCCCGTTCGTGCCCTATGTCGACGACTGGGTCCCGGACGACGACCCGCCCGCCTTCGTCGGCCTCTACACCGCCAGCGCGGCACGCTTCGCCGACCGGGTCGTGCAGGCGGCTCTGCCCGTCGAGCGGATCGCCGGGGACGTCCTGCTCGTCGCCGGCGGCGACGACCGGGTCTGGCCGAGCACCGTCGCGGTTCGCGAGCTGGTCCGCCGCCGCGCCGCCCACGGCCTCGGCACGCACGTCCTCACCGACGCCGACGCCGGCCACCGGGTCCTCCTGCCCGGTGAGTCCCCGCCGCAGGGAGGCCGACGGATGGCCCACGGCGGGGCCCCCGAGGCGGACGCCCGGCTCGGCCGCCGGGTCCGGGACGAGCTCACCCTGCTGCTCCCTTTGCTCCCGCGCACAGCCACCGACGCACAGCGGTGTCCGGGCGGGACGGGCTGAACCTCCGGACGGGGGGGTACGCGGGAGCAGAGCGTCGGGGCACCGGCGTCGAGGAGCACGTCAGCGTCCCGCCGGGTGCCACCGCGCGCGTCGGCGACCGTGGCGGTCAGCCGCTCTCCCTCCGCGACTCCCCGAGCCGATGGCGTCAGATCGTCCGTCGATCACCGCCGCGACGGCGCACCGAGCGGCGCCCTACGGCCGGGACCGCAGGACAGCGCTACGTCGCGGTCCCGCGCCGGTAGATCAGGCCGTCCGCGGCGGGTGGCCGCAGCCGTTGGCTCGCGAGCGCGAGGACGAGCAGGGTCGTGACGTACGGCGTCGTCTGGGTGAACTGCTGCGGGACCGTCTCGGTGAGCAGGTAGATCGCGAGCGATCCGGCCGCGACGACGAGAACGACGGCACCGCCGAGGAGGCGGCGCCGGTAGAGCATCCACCCGCCGAAGACGCCGAGCCCGATCGCGAGGGCGAGGAACAGCGCGTGCACGCTCGTCTCCCCCTGGCGCTGCTGGAGCGCGTCGGTGTAGCCGAAGAGGCCGGAGCCGATGAGCAGTCCCCCGGGCCGCCAGTTCCCGAAGATCATCGCCGCCAGGCCGATGAAGCCCTTCCCGCCGGTCTGGCCCTCCCGGTAGATGTTCGTCGCCACGAGCGACAGGTACGCCCCGGCGAGGCCGGCGAAGCCACCGGACGCGATGACCGCCATGTACTTGTAGCGGTACACGTTGACGCCGAGGGACTCCGCGGCGTACGGGTTCTCGCCGCACGACCGCAGCCGCAGCCCGAACCGGGTGCGCCACAGCACGAAGAAGGTCGCCGGAGCGAGCAAGAGCACGATCACCGTCAGCCACGACACGTTCGTCACGAGCCCGCCGAGGACTCCGGCGGCGTCCGAGACGAGGAACCAGTGCTGCTTCTCGACGGAGACGAGGGCGCCCGAGAGGCCCGGCACGGTGAACGTCGGCGGCCGCTCGACCTGCGGGCTCTGGGTGACGCCGCCGCCCTCGGAGCCGGTGAAGATCAGCGCGGAGAGGAACCGCGCGACGCCCGGTCCGAGCAGGTTGATCGCAACCCCGGCGACGATGTGGTCGACCCCGAACGTCACGGTCGCGATGCCGAGAAGGAGGCCGCCGAGCGCGCCACCGACGATCCCGGCGACGATGCCGACCCAGGGCCCGTAGTTCAGCGCGCCGTAGGCGCCGCACCACGTCCCGAGCACCATCATGCCCTCGAGGCCGATGTTGATGACGCCCGCGCGCTCCGACCACAGGCCCGCGAGACCGGCGAGGAAGATCGGGATACCGAGCCGCAGCGCGGCTCCGACGGTGCCGGACGACGTGATGTCGTTGGCGCCGGAGAGCTGCCGGGTCGCGGAGAGGACGACGAGCACGCCGACGACGGCGTAGATCGCCGTCCGGCTCCCGCTCGCTCCTCGGGCGGCGAACGCCGACTGGACCGGCGTGATCCCGCCCTCGACCGCCGGGCGCTCGTTCGTGAGGCTCATCGCGCTCCCTCCACGGCCGGCGCAGCGGCGGCCGCCGGCGGTGTGCCGCTGCCGTCCGTGGACAGCACCCGGCGCTGCTCGGTCACGACGGCGATCCGGCGGACGACCTCGTAGGCGATGACGACGGCGAGGACGACGGTGCCCTGCATGATCGTCACGATCTCCTTGGGGATGCCCTCGAGGTCGAGGATCTGGTTCGACACGTCGAGGAAGCCCCAGAGCACCGACGCGAACGCGATCCCGACCGGGTTGTTCCGGCCGAGGAGCGCGATGGCGATGCCGGTGAAGCCGATCCCCGCCGGGAAGTCCTGGCCGTAGGAGTGCGAGGAGCCGAGGAGCAGCGGCATCCCGACCAGGCCGGCGACCCCGCCGGAGAGGAGCATCGACACCAGGACCATGCGCTGGACGTCCACCCCGGAGGCGACCGCCGCCGGCTCGCTGCTGCCGGTGGCCCGCAGGTCGAAGCCGAACCGGGTGCGGGACAGGACGAACCAGTACGCGACCCCGACGAGGGCCGAGACGACGATGAAGCCGTAGACCTCGCCGCCGCTCGTCGGGAAGCCCGGGAACCAGCCCGACTCGGGGATCGTGGGCGTCTTGACGATGTTGTTCTCGAGCGTCGCGAAGACCTGGGGCGTGAGCATCCACGCGACGATCGCGGTGGCGATCGAGTTCAGCATGATCGTGGAGATGACCTCGCTGACGCCGCGGTAGACCTTGAGCACGCCCGCGACGCCGGCCCACGCCCCGCCGACGAGGACGGCGACGAGCATGATGAGCAGGATGTGCAGCGGCTTCGGCAGCGTCACGGCGGCCCCGACCACGGCCGCGCACATCGCGGCGATCCGGTACTGGCCGTCCACACCGATGTTGAACAGGTTCATCCGGAACCCGATGGCGACAGCGAGCGCCGAGAGGAAGTAGCCGGAGGCCTTGTTGAGGATGTTCACGACCTGCGCGGGCTGGGTGCCGAACTCCCACATCTGCTGGAAGGCCGTCAACGGCGAGTGGCCGGCGATGAGCAGCACGACGGACGTCAGCGCCGCCGCGACGAGGAGCGCGACGAGCGGCGCGAGCACGGCCAGGCCGGTCTTCAGAGGGTCGAAGCGCGGCACGAAGCGCTGGACGAAGCTCTCCATCAGGTGGGGCTCCCCTCGCCGGTCGCGGGCGCACCGTCCGGAGGCGCACCGTCCGGAGGAGCACCGTCCGGATGAGCACCGTCCGGATGCGCACCGTCCGGATGAGCACCGTCCGGATGCGCACCGTCCGAGGCGTCGCCCGGGTGGCCGGCCGACGCCCCGGTCATCGCCGAGCCCAGCTCCTCGGGGGTCACCGTCGCCGGGTCCGCGTCCGCGACGAGCCGGCCGCGCAGGATGACCTTGAGGCTGTCCGAGAGGCCGATGAGCTCGTCGAGGTCGGCGCTGATGAGCAGCACCGCGAGGCCTTGGGCGCGTGCCCGGCGCAGGTGGTCCCAGATCGCCGCCTGGGCGCCGACGTCGACGCCGCGGGTCGGGTGCGCGGCGAGGAGCAGCCGGGGGCTGCTCGACATCTCCCGCCCGACGATGAGCTTCTGCTGGTTGCCGCCGGACAGCGCGGAGGCCGTGACGTCGATGGACGGAGTCCGGACGTCGTACTCGCGAACGATGCGCTCGGTGTCCTGCCGGGCGTGCCGGCGGTCGATGAGGCCACCGCGGGCGTTCGGCGGCATCGTCTGGTGCCCGAGGATCCGGTTCTCCCAGAGCGGCGACTCCATGAGCAGTCCCTGCCGGATCCGGTCCTCGGGGATGAACGCGACGCCGCCGGCGCGCCGGTCCCGGGTCGGGACACCTGCGAGGTCCTTGCCGTCGAGGACGATGCTCCCCTCCGCGGGGCGGATCCCCATGATCGCCTCGACGAGCTCGGCCTGGCCGTTGCCCTCGACGCCCGCGATGCCGAGCACCTCGCCGGCGTGGATCGTCAGGCTCACGTCCTCGACGACGGGCCGTCCGTCGCGGTTGCGGACGGTGAGGTTCCGGACGTCGAGGACGACCCGGTCGGTCACCGTCGACTCGGTCGTCTGGGGGGACGGCAGCTCGCTGCCGACCATGAGCTCGGCGAGCTTGCGCGGGGTGACCTCGCTCGGGAGCACGGTCCGCACCGTCGTGCCACGCCGGATCACCGTGATCTCATCGGCGACCTTGAGCACCTCGTCGAGCTTGTGCGAGATGAAGATGACGGTCAGGCCCTCGGCCTTGAGCTCCTGGAGGGCCTCGAAGAGCTCGTCGACCTCCTGCGGCACGAGGACGGCGGTCGGCTCGTCGAGGATCAGCGTGCGGGCGCCGCGGTAGAGCACCTTGAGGATCTCGACGCGCTGCCGCTCGCCGACGCCGAGGTCCTCGACGAGCGGGTCGGGGTCGACGTCGAGGCCGTACCGGTCCGAGATCTCGACGATCTTCTTCCGGGCCCCCGCCCGGTCGAGCCGGGGGCCGCGGTGGGGTTCGCTGCCGAGGACGACGTTCTCCAGGACGGTGAAGTTGTCGGCGAGCTTGAAGTGCTGGTGCACCATGCCGATCCCGGCCTTGATGGCGTCGGCCGGGGTGTGGAAGGTGACCGGGGCGCCGTCGACCTCGATCGTCCCCTCGTCGGGCCGCTGCATCCCGTAGAGGATCTTCATGAGGGTCGACTTTCCGGCGCCGTTCTCGCCGACGATCGCGTGCACGGTCCCCCGGGCGACCCGCAGCGTGACGTCGGAGTTCGCGACGACGCCCGGGAACCGTTTCGTGATGCCGCGCAGCTCGACCGCGGGTGCGGCGGTCGCGGTGGCACCGCCGGTCAGGGACCGGTCCGGCTGCTCGCTCATGGGCCTCCTCGCATCGTCCGCGGCCCGCCGTCCGCAGGTGCCAGGACGAGAAGACGGCGGGCCCGGGGGAAACCTAGCGCCCCCGGGCCCGCCGTGTGTCGTCAGATCACGACGATCGTTCGTCGTCCTCCCGGGCGGCTCGCGCCGACCGGGCCGACCGTCAGCCGGCGGGCTCGGTCGGCACCGTGATCGTGCCGTCGACGATCTGCTGCTTGTACGCGTCGAGCTTGGTCTTGATGTCGTCGACCTGGCCACCGGACGTCGAGTACCCGACGCCGTCCTTCTTGAGGTCGAACGTCTGGACGCCGGTCATCGGCGCCCCGTCCTGGAAGGACTTGATGAAGTCGTAGACGGCCACGTCGACCCGCTTGAGCATCGAGGTCATGATCACCGGCTTGAGGTCCGCTGCGGCGGACTGGTACTGGTCGCTGTCGACGCCGATCGCGAGCGTCCCGTTGGCCTTGGCCGACTGGAACACACCCGTGCCCGAGCCACCGGCTGCGGCGAAGATGACGTCGGCGCCGGCGTCGTACATGCCGTTCGCGGTCTCGGTGCCGGCGGCGGGGTCGTTGAAGCCCTTGCAGTCCGGCGGGTTCGAGAGGTACTTGACCTGGATCTTGATGTCCGACGTGACCGCCTTCGCGCCCGCCGTGTACCCGGCCTCGAACTTCTGGATGAGCGGGATGAGGCAGCCACCGATGAACCCGATGTTGTTCGTCTTCGACTTGAGCGCAGCCGCCGCACCGACGAGGAACGAGCCCTCGTGCTCGGCGAAGGTCAGGCCGGTGACGTTCGTGGCGCCCTCGACGGTGGAGTCGATGATGCCGAACTGGGTGTCGGGGAACTTGGCCGCGACGTTCTTGAGTGCCGTGGCGTAGAGGAAGCCGACGGCGATGACCGGGTCGTAGCCGGCCTGGGCGAGAAGGGTCAGGCGCGCCTCCTTGTCGGCGTCCGTCTCGCCCTGGGTGGCCGAGAGCTCCTTGACGTCGACGCCGAGCTCGGACTTGGCCTTGTCGAGGCCCGCGGCGGCGGCGTCGTTGAACGACTTGTCGCCGCGACCACCGATGTCGTAGGCCAGGCCCACCTTGAGCGCGGCCCCGCTCGAGGCGCCGGCGGAGCCGGACGCGGTGGTGGTGGCTCCACCGGAGCTGCTGCCGCCGCACGCGGTCAGCGCGAGGGCGGCGGTCGCGGCCACCGCCAGAAGCTTCGTCACCCGACGCAAGGGTGTCTCCTTCGGACTCGGGAAGGCGCGGCGTTACGGCCGGCGACCCTGCGCTCACCCATCGGGAAACCGCAGGTCGGGGCCGTCCCGTCGCCTTCGTTGATGCTCTCGACCCTAGCCAATCGGCCCTGCCCGGAGCAGGTGCACGGGCCAGGGGTGGCCGAACTGTGACGAGGACTTCCCACAGGTGTGGCGGCGGCGGTTCGTCACATCCTGACAGCGACCCCGTCGAGCCCCGACGAACGCGGCGTTCCGGGCACGGCAGCAGCCACGGCTCAGGCGAAGTGCGGGTCCGCGAGGGCCTGGACGGCGACCGCCGCGAGGATCCGGGCACCGACCCCGACCGCCCGCTCGTCGGCGACGAAGTCGCTCTGGTGCAGGTCGTACGTACGGCCGCCGGGCGTCCGGGTGCCGAGGCGCATCATGGCGCCGGGGACCTTCTCGAGCATCCACGCGAAGTCCTCGCCGCCGAGGCTCTGCTCGGCCAGCGCCACGCTGCCGGGCCCGAGCTCGCCGAGCACGGCCTCCTCGACGACGAGGACGGCGTCCGGGTCGTTGATCGTCGGCGGGACGCCGCGGACCACCGTGACCTCCGCCCGGACGCCGTACGGCCGGACGACCTCGTGGACGACGTCGGTGAGCAGCGCGCCGGCCGAGGCCCAGACCGCCGAGTCGAGGCACCGCAGCGTGCCGCGGGCCTCGCCGGTGCGCGGGATGACGTTCGAGGCGCCGCCCGCGGCGATCCGGCCCCAGACCATGGAGACCCCGGCCCGGGGGTCGAGCCGCCGGGAGAGGATCGCCGGCACCTGGGTGACGACCTGGGCGAGAGTGAAGACGAGGTCCTCGGTGAGATGCGGCCGAGACGTGTGCCCGCCGTTGCCGTGGAGCCGCACGTAGACGCCGTCCGCCGCGGAGGTGATCGCGCCCGGCCGCGTCGCCACCGTGCCGACGTCGTTGTCCGGGTCGCAGTGCAGCGCGAAGGCGCGGTCGACGCCGTCGAGCGCGCCGGACGCGACGACGTCGAGCGCGCCGCCGGGATGCACCTCCTCGGCGGGCTGGAAGATCAGCCGCACGCCGCCCGGCAGCGCACCGGCGGCGTCGAGGTCGGCGAGCAGGAGGCCGGCGCCGAGCAGAGCCGTCGCGTGGACGTCGTGGCCGCACGCGTGGGAGACGCCGTCGACGCGGGAGCACCACTCCTGCCCGCACTCGTCGGGCAGGGGCAGCGCGTCGAGGTCGGCGCGGAGCGCGATGACGGGGCGACCGTGCCCCCGGCCGTGGCCGACGTCGCAGACGAGCCCGGTGCCGGCGAGCTGCTCGGGCCGCAGCCCGGCCGCCCGGAGCCGGTCGGCGACCCGCTGGGTCGTGCGGCGCTCGTGGTGGCCGAGCTCGGGGTTCGCGTGGAGGTCGCGCCGGAACGCGACGAGCTCGTCGGCATAGGGCGCGAGGGCGGCGGCCAGGCTGGGTGTGGACACGGTTCCTTCAGGCTAGCCCCGGGAGGTGATCTGCGCGGGGCGCACGCGTCAACTCCGTGTCGCGGTCGTGTAACCCGGTCCGGGTGTCGCTCAGCCGCCGTCAGAACGACTCGGCCGGCGTGTACGTGCCCCAGACGCCCCGCAGCGCGTGGCAGACCTCGCCGACGGTCGCCCGCGCGGCAAGCGCCTCCCGCATCGGCACGAGCACGTTGTCGGTGCCTTCGGCGGCAGTCCGCAACGCGTCGAGCGCCTCGTCGACGGCGGCGCCGTCCCGCTCGGCGCGCAGCCGGGCGAGCGCCTCGCGCTGCTGGACCTCGATCGCCGGGTCGACACGGAGCGACTCGTAGGGCTCCTCCTCGTCGACCGTGAACCTGTTGACCCCCACGATGGTCCGCTCGCCGTCGTCGATCTGCTGGGCGACGGTGTAGGCGGAGCGCTCGATCTCCTCCTTCTGGAAGCCCTGCTCGATCGCCGCGACCGCGCCGCCCCGGTCCTCGACGGCCTGGATGAGGGCGACGATCTCGTCCTCGAGCGCGTCGGTCAGAGACTCGACGACGTAGGAGCCGGCGAACGGGTCGACGGTCTTCGTCACGTCGGTCTCGTAGGCGATGACCTGCTGGGTGCGCAGGGCGAGCCGGGCGGCCTTGGCCGTCGGCAGCGCGATCGCCTCGTCGTAGGAGTTCGTGTGCAGCGACTGGGTGCCGCCGAGCACGGCGGCGAGACCCTGGAGCGCGACCCGGACGAGGTTGACCTCCGGCTGCTGCGCCGTGAGCTGGACGCCCGCCGTCTGGGTGTGGAAGCGCAGCATCTGGGACTTCGGGTTCGTCGAGCCGAACTCCTCCGTGACGATCCGCGACCAGACGCGGCGCGCCGCCCGGAACTTCGCGACCTCCTCGAGGAGCGTCGTCCGGGCGACGAAGAAGAAGGACAGCCGCGGCCCGATGTCGTCGACGGACAGCCCTGCGGCCTGCGCTGCGCGGACGTAGTCCTTGGCGTTCGCCAGGGTGAAGGCGATCTCCTGCGCCGGTGTCGCACCGGCCTCGGCCATGTGGTAGCCGGAGATCGAGATCGTGTTCCAGCGCGGTAGCTCGGTGCGGCAGTACGCGAAGAGCTCGCTGACGAGCCGCAGGGACGCCTTCGGCGGGAAGATGTACGTCCCGCGCGCGATGTACTCCTTGAGGACGTCGTTCTGGATCGTGCCCGTGAGCTTGGCGCCGTCCACGCCCTGCTCGGCGGCGACGAGCTGGTAGAGCAGGATGAGCACCGCCGCGGGCGCATTGATCGTCATCGACGTCGAGATCTGGTCCAGCGGCAGCCCGCCGAACAGGACCCGCATGTCCTCGATCGAGTCGATCGCGACGCCGACCTTGCCGACCTCGCCGGAGGCGATCGGGTCGTCGGAGTCGTACCCCATCTGGGTCGGCAGGTCGAAGGCGACCGACAGGCCGCCGGTGCCCGCGGCGACGAGCTGGTGGTAGCGCTCGTTGGACTCCTTGGCCGCGCCGAACCCGGCGTACTGGCGCATCGTCCACGGCCGGCCGGTGTACATCGTCGGGTAGACGCCGCGCGTGAACGGGTACTCCCCCGGCATCCCGAGCCTGGCCTGCGGGTCGAACCCCTCGAGCGCCTCGGGTCCGTACACCGGCCGGATCGGCAGCCCCGACTCGGTCCTCGCGTCAGCCATCGCGTCCTCCTCGTCGCCCGGCGCGCACCCGGCGCGCTCCCGGTCGAGGCTACCGATGCGGGGAAGAGGTCACCCGGGACCAACCGGTGGCACGGCTCACACGCCCGCTCGCCGGCCGACGTCCCGGGCTCAGGTGAGGTCGGTGCGGCCGTCGGCCTTGAGCCGGTCGACGACCTGCTTGACCGCCTGCGCGTGGGCCTTCGTCGTCACGAGGACGACGTCCGGGGTGTCGACGACGACGACGTCCTCGAGACCGACGACGGCGACGACCCGGCCGGACGACGGGACGACGAATCCGCCCGCGTGGGCAGTGAGCACGTGCGCGCCGTCGCCGAGGACGGACACCCGCCACGCGGCGTCGGGAGCGCCGTCGGGGCCGTTGCCGGAACCGGTGGCTACGGAGTCGGGGCTGCCCTCGGCGACGAGGTCGGCGAGCGCGGCGAAGTCGCCGACGTCGTCCCAGCCGAGCGCGGCGGGCACGACGGCGACCCGGCCGGCGGCAGCGGCCGGCTCGGCGACCGCGTAGTCGATCGCAACCTTCTCCAGACCGGGCCACACCTCGGCGAGCACCGCGTCGCGCCGGTCGGTGTCCCAGGCGTCCGCGATCTTCTCCAGACCCGTCGCGAGCTCCGGCCGGTACTCGGCGAGCATGTCGAGCAGGACGTCGGCGCGCGCGACGAACATCCCGGCGTTCCAGCGGTAGACGCCCTCGGCGAGGTAGGCGGCGGCGGTCGCGGCGTCCGGCTTCTCGACGAAGCGCTCGACCCGGCACGCGGACGGCGCGCCCTCGGCACCGAGCGGACCGCCGAGCCGGATGTAGCCGAACGCCGTCGACGGGTGGTCCGGCTCGATACCGAGCGTCACGACGTAGCCGGCCCGGGCCGCGGCGACCGCCTCCCGGACCGCGGTGTGGAAGGCCGGGACGTCGCGGATCACGGCGTCCGCAGCGAACGAGCCGACGACGGCGTCCGGACGGCGCCGCCGCACCACGGCGGCCGCGAGGCAGATCGCGGCGGTCGAGTCCCGCGGCGACGGCTCGGCGAGCAGGTTCCCCGGCGGCAGCCCGTCGAGCTGGCCGGCGACGGCGCGCGCGTGCGAGGCCCCGGTGACGACGAGGATGCCGCCCTCCCCGGTCAGCGGCACGAGCCGGTCCCAGGTCTGCTGGAGCAGGGTACGCCCGCTGCCGGTGAGGTCGAGGAGGAACTTCGGGTGCCCGGCGCGGGACAGCGGCCACAGCCGGGTGCCGGCGCCGCCCGCGGGGACGATCGCGCAGAAGTCCGGTACGGGGGCCTCACCACCGGTCGTCTCGGTCACCGTCCCACCGTAGTGCGGACGGCGTCGTGGAGGTCAGGTTCCGGGCGTTCGTCGCCGTCGGGGACCGCTCGACCCGCCGTTGACCTGCGGACCTGACGAATTCGTCACACCAGGCAGCCGCGGGGAGGACCCTCCGCCGCGTCGTCACTACAGTGAGCCCCATCGGACGCCGCCGTCCGGGCAGCGCACGCTGCCCAGCTGCTGAGACCCCGGCCCGACACGTACGCCCCGCGCGGACGCGTCGCCTCCCCGTCGGTCCCCGCCGCCGCCGTGGCCGGCGTCCCCGACACGGACGTGGCGAGGAGGTCGGACGTGGCGCAAGCCCCCGCCGGCACGCTCTACCGAGGGCGTGAAGGCATGTGGTCGTGGGTGGCGCACCGGATCACCGGGGTGCTCATCTTCTTCTTCCTGCTGGTGCACGTCCTGGACACCGCGCTCGTGCGGGTCTCGCCGGAGGCGTACGACGCCGTCGTCGGCACGTACAAGAACCCGATCGTCGGGCTCGGTGAGACCGGCCTCGTCGCTGCGATCCTCTTCCACGCCTTCAACGGCGTCCGGGTGATGCTCGTCGACTTCTGGTCCAAGGGCACCCGCTACCAGCGCCAGCTGCTCTGGGGCGTCGGGGTGGCCTGGGTCGTGCTCTTCGTCCCGTTCACGATCCGCCATCTCAGCAACGTCTTCAGCGGCTGAGAGCAGGAGGAACCCCGATGACCGCCCCCGCGCTCGACGCGCCGCGCTCCCGCTACCGCCGCAACAAGGCGACCCGCTCGAACTACGAGCTGTACGCCTGGGTCTTCATGCGGCTGTCCGGTGTGCTCCTGCTCGTCCTCGTCCTCACGCACCTGTTCGTCAACCTCATGACCGGCGAGGGCATCCACCAGGTCGACTTCGCGTTCGTCGCCGGCAAGTGGGCGAGCCCGTGGTGGCAGGCCGTCGACCTCGTCATGCTCTGGCTCGCGATGCTCCACGGCACGAACGGGGTCCGGACGGTCATCAACGACTACGCCGAGCGCGACATGACCCGGCTGTGGCTCAAGGGGATGCTTTACTTCGCCTTCCTCGTCGTGACCGTCCTCGGCACGCTGGTGATCTTCACGTTCGACCCGTGCATCGACCCCGCGTCGACGCTCGCGGTCTGCAACAGCTGACCTGGCGCAGTCCTCCCGGACGGCGGTGACCGCGGCCCGGGAGCTCCACCGGCTCCGACCCGCAGCACCCGCAGCAGGAGGCGTTCTCATGCAGACCCACAAGTACGACGTCGTCATCGTCGGCGCGGGCGGCGCCGGCATGCGCGCCGCGCTCGAGAGCGGGCAGCGGGCCCGGACCGCGGTGCTCACCAAGCTGTACCCCACCCGGTCCCACACCGGCGCGGCTCAGGGCGGCATGTGCGCCGCGCTGGCGAACGTCGAGGAGGACAACTGGGAGTGGCACACCTTCGACACCGTCAAGGGCGGCGACTACCTCGTCGACCAGGACGCCGCGGAGATCATGTGCAAGGAGGCGATCGACGCCGTCCTCGACCTGGAGAAGTTCGGCCTTCCGTTCAACCGCACCCCCGAGGGCAAGCTCGACCAGCGCCGGTTCGGCGGCCACACCCGCAACCACGGCGAGGCCGCCGTCCGCCGGTCGTGCTTCGCCGCCGACCGCACCGGGCACATGATCCTCCAGACGCTCTACCAGCAGTGCGTCAAGCACGAGGTGGAGTTCTTCAACGAGTTCTACGTGCTCGACCTCCTCCTCACCGAGGTGGCCGGCATGCGCCGCACCGCCGGCGTCGTCGCCTACGAGCTCGCGACCGGCGAGATCCACGTGTTCCAGGCCAAGGCGGTCGTCCTCGCGACCGGCGGCTTCGGCAAGGTCTTCAAGACGACGTCGAACGCGCACACCCTGACCGGTGACGGGATGGGGATCGTCTGGCGGCGTGGCCTGCCGCTGGAGGACATGGAGTTCTTCCAGTTCCACCCGACGGGCCTCGCCGGCCTCGGGATCCTGCTCTCGGAGGCCGCCCGCGGCGAGGGCGGCATCCTGCGCAACGGCAACGGCGAGCGCTTCATGGAGCGCTACGCCCCGACGATCAAGGACCTCGCACCGCGGGACATCGTCGCCCGCTCGATGGCGAACGAGGTGCGCGAGGGCCGCGGCGCAGGCCCGAACAAGGACTACGTCCTGCTCGACCTGACCCACCTCGAGCCGGCGCACATCGACGCGAAGCTCCCCGACATCACCGAGTTCGCCCGGACGTACCTCGGGGTCGAGCCGTACACCGAGCCGATCCCGGTCTACCCGACGGCGCACTACGCGATGGGCGGGGTCCCGACGAACGTCGAGGCCGAGGTGCTCGCGAACAACACCGACGTCGTCCCCGGCCTCTACGCCGCGGGCGAGGTCGCGTGCGTCAGCGTCCACGGCTCGAACCGGCTCGGCACGAACTCGCTCCTCGACATCAACGTCTTCGGACGGCGGGCCGGCCTCGCCGCGGCCGCGTTCGCCCGGACCGCGCCGTGGATCCCGCTGCCGGAGGCGCCGCAGACCCAGGTCGTCGAGCTCGTCGAGGGCATCCGGTCCCGGACCGAGGGCGAGCGGGTCGCGGACATCCGCCGCGAGCTCCAGGAGACGATGGACCGCAACGCGCAGGTCTACCGCACCGAGGCCTCGCTCAAGCAGGCCGAGGCGGACATCGCCGCGCTGCGCGAGCGCTACTCGCGAGTCGTCGTCCAGGACAAGGGCCGGCGGTTCAACACCGACCTGCTCGAGGCCGTCGAGCTCGGCTTCCTCCTCGACCTCGCCGAGGTGCTCGTCGTCTCTGCCCGGGCACGCAACGAGTCCCGCGGCGGGCACTTCCGCGAGGACTGCCCCCGCCGCGACGACGTGAACTTCATGCGGCACACCATGGCGTACCCGGCGGTCGACGCCGACGGTCGCACCGCGGTGCGCCTGGACTACAAGCCGGTGACCGTGACCCGCTACCAGCCGATGGAGCGCAAGTACTGATGACTGCGACCACCGAGACCACCGACGCCCCGGCCGAGGTCGGCGCGGTCCCCTCGTTCGACGTCACCCTGCGGATCCGCCGGTACGACCCGGAGAGCGGGGCGACCGAGCCGCAGTGGAAGGACTACACCGTCCTGGTCCACGGCACCGACCGGCTCCTCGACGCCCTCCACAAGATCAAGTGGGAGCAGGACGGGACGCTCACGTTCCGCCGGTCCTGCGCGCACGGCGTGTGCGGCTCCGATGCGATGCGGATCAACGGCCGCAACCGGCTCGCGTGCAAGGCGCTGCTCAAGGACCTCAACCCGGACAAGCCGATCACCGTCGAGCCGATCAAGGGCCTTCCCGTCGAGAAGGACCTCGTCGTCGACATGGAGCCGTTCTTCCAGGCGTACCGGGAGGTCATGCCCTTCCTCATCACGAAGGGCCAGGAGCCGACCCGGGAGCGGATCCAGAGCCAGCACGACCGCGAGCGGTACGACGACACGACGAAGTGCATCCTCTGCGCGGCGTGCACCACGTCGTGCCCTGTCTTCTGGACCGACGGCCAGTACTTCGGGCCGGCCGCGATCGTCAACGCGCACCGGTTCATCTTCGACAGCCGGGACGAGGGCTCCGACATCCGCCTGGAGATCCTCAACGACAAGGAGGGTGTCTGGCGCTGCCGGACGACGTTCAACTGCACCGAGGCCTGCCCTCGCGGCATCGAGGTGACCACGGCGATCCAGGAGGTCAAGCGGGCCCTGCTGACCCGAAAGGTCTGACCAGGCCCACCCCGGGGCCACCGCGTCGTCGGCGGCCCAGGGCCCCGACGGGTGCCGGGCGGGTTAGCCTCGTGGGGTCATGGGGAGGAAACCGGCCGTCGGGCGTGCCGTCCGCACGCGCCCTGCCGTGCGTCGCGCGGTCCGGGCAGCCGCAGCCGTCGCCGCGCTCGGCCTCGTCGTGCTGCCCGCCGGGACCCCGTACCTCGCCGGCCCCGCGAGCGCGGCAGCCTCCGCCTCAGCACCCGGGCCGGCGGTCGCGTCCGGCACCACCGCGGCCCCGGCGCCGCCGCTGACGACGCCGACCGGGTCGCCGGTGTCCCCGGCCAGGCCCCCCGCGTGCGCGAACGCGATCCAGGTCGTCACGGGCTCGGTGACCTCGCCGCCGACCCCGATCCCCCGGCCGAGCTCGGCGGTCGGCGGCGCGCGGCTCTCCGCGCCGGGCGTGCAGGTCGAGGTCCCGGCGGGGGCGCCCACCCCGCCGGTCCTGCCCGCCGCCGCGTGGATCGTCGCCGACCTGGGCACCGGCCGGGTGCTGGCCGCCTGCAACGCGCACGTCCCGTTCATGCCCGCGAGCAGTCTCAAGGTGCTCACCGCCCTCGCCCTCGAGCGCGCGGTCGACCCGAAGGCGACGTATGTCGCGCTCCCCGTGGACGCAGCGGTCGACGGCACGAAGGTCGGCCTGTCACCGGGGTCGACGTACACCGGCGACGACCTCTTCCACGGCCTGCTCATGGCGAGCGGCAACGACGCCGCCCATGCGCTCGCCGACCTCGCGGGCGGTCCGGCGGCGTCCACGCGGCTCATGGCCGCGCAGGCGCGCCGGCTGGGGGCGTTCGACACGGTCCCGGTGAACCCGAGCGGCCTCGACGCACCCGGGCAGGTCTCGAGCGTCTACGACCTCGCGCTGCTCGGCCGCGCCGCGCTGGCCCGGCCGTACCTGGCGCGGCTCATGAAGACGCGGACGTACTCCTTCCCGGCCAAGGGGATCGGCAACGGTCCCGCCCGCAAGCGCTACCAGATCCAGAACCACAACCGGCTCCTCGGCAGCTACCCCGGCACGACCGGGGTGAAGAACGGCTTCACCCGGCAGGCGGGCGGATCCTTCATCGGCAGCGCGAGCCGCGGCGGTCGCAGCTACCTGGTCGCGGTGCTGCGGGCCGACGGCCGGACGGTGGACATGGCTCGCCTGCTCCTCGACTGGGCGTTCACGACGGGTGCGACGGTGTCGGCCGTCGGGCTGCTCGTGACCCCGGAGGACGTCGCCGCGGGCCGGCTCGGGGACGGGGACCCGGTGGCCACGGCGACCGGACCGGCGCCGACCCTCACCCCCGGCGCCGCGGGCGCTCCCGGCACCGGCACCGGCGCCACCGCCGCGCCGACGCCGTCCGACACTCCGGCCGTGACGACGGCGCCGACCCTCGGCTCGCCGGGCCCGACGTCCGGCACGGCAGACCCGTCCCGCGCGGACGCCTGGGTGGCAGGGGTCGTCCTCGGCGCGGTCGCGGCGTTCGCCCTGGGCAGCACCGTCCTCGTCCTCCGCCGGTCCCGCGCGGCCCGGTCGGCGAGCGGCACCGTCGTGCCGGGCCTGCTCACCGAGCGTCTGAGCCGGCTCCCGCGACGGTCCGGCTCCCAGGGCTCCCAGGGTCCGTCGCCGGGCATGGCCTTTCCCGAGCTCGCGGACGACCCCGACGTCCGGGTCGACCGGGTCGACCAGGTCGACCGGGTCGACGGCGAGCCGCCGTCAGTCCCGGACGGCGCCCACCACGGTGCGGACGGCGCCCCGCGCGACGCGTAGCACGGCCGCCCCGGCCAACCCGAGGACGACGCCCGCCGCGAGCGACGTCCGGTCCGCGGCCCGGACCCCGTACGTCGGCACCCGGGCGACCTGCTGCGGGCCGACCGCCGCGCGGGCCTCGGCCGGCGTGTCCGCGCCGTCCGGCACCGGGCCGCCCAGCACGACCGCAGGCAGCTCGCCGGCGTCGGCGGCGCGGGTCGCCGCCCACGACGCCGCGAGCAGCGTGAGCCGCCCGACGAGGTTCATCCACACGAGCAGACCGACGACGATCGAGAAGGCCGCGAGGAACCGGTTCGCCGACATCCTGTCGAGGAGCAGCCCGCCGGCGAGCTTGAGCAGCCCGAGGCCGACCGCGCCGGCGAGGGCGCCGTCCCGCAGGTGCCGCCACGGGACATCGACGTCGGACAGCACCCGGAAGAGGACCAGGAAGATCACCGCGTCGACCGCGACGAGGGCGGCGGTGCTGAGCACCGTGACCAGGGTCCGGGACCCGGTGGTGCCCTGCAGCCCGAGCCAGCCGAGGACGGTGGTCGACGCCGTGGTCACGAACAGGCTCACGGCCACCGAGACGAGAGCGGCGACGCCGAACGTCGCGAGCATCCCGGCGTCGCGGACCTTGCCGAGCAGCGGGCTTCCCGAGCCGGACCGGCCGAAGACGCCACGGACCCCGTCCCGCACCGAGGCGAGCCAGCCGAGCCCGGTGAGGAACAGGGTGACGAACCCGACGGCGGCGCTCACCGTCAGCGCCCTCGGCTGGACGAGCGCGTCCAGCGTGACGATCCCCGGCGCGCCGCCCGGCACCCCGATGGCCGTGACCCCCAGCGAGCGGTTGACGTAGTCGGCGAGGTCGCGACGCAGGCTGTTGTCGTCACCGACGACGAGCCCGAGCACCGTGAACCCGATGGCCAGCGCCGGGAAGATCGAGAAGAACGCGTAGTAGGCGATCCCGGCGGCAAGGACGCTGCCACGGGCCGCGCCGTACCGTTGCCACACCCGGCCGAGGAACGAGACCCGCCAGCGCTCGACGAGGCCGGTCACCCTCCGCCGCCACCGAAGTCGAAGCGGCGCCGGTCCCGCCACACGCCGTCCGAACCGTGCTCGAACAGGCCGAAGCTGTCGACGAGGAAGGACGCCTCGAAGTCCGCGAGCACCGACAGCGCCCGGTCGAGCGCCGGGGCGCCGACGTCCTGGGCGACGGTGACGTGCGGGTGGAACGGGAACGCGAGCTCACGGACGAGCGGCCCGGTCCGCACCCTCTGCTGGAGCAGGTCGCAGGACGGCGCGCCGTGGGCGACCTTGACGAAGACGACGGACGAGACCGGCCGGAACGTGCCCGTGCCCGAGAGGCGCAGCCGGAACGGCTGCGCCCGGTTGGCGACCGCCTCGAGGTGCTTCTCGACGACGTCGAAGGTGTCGACGTCGACCTCGGTCGGCGGCAAGAGGGTCACGTGCGGCGGGATGGCCCAGGCGAGCGGGTCGCCGAACTCGGCACGCCGCTGCTGCAGCTCGCCGCCCCACGGGAGGGGGATGTCGATGGCGACGCCGATCGTCACCGTGCCGCTGCGGGGCAGCCGCGTGATCGGCATACTCATCGTCGGCGTGTCGTCCTCCAGGTGGTCGGTGACGTCCACGGCTCAGCGCTTCTCGGGGAGGAGACCGACCTTGGCGTAGACGTCCGCCAGCCGGACCGCGGCCCGGTCGCGCGCCCGCCGGGCGCCGTCGGCGAGGACATCGTCGACCCGGCCGTCCGACAGCCAGCCCTCGACCTTCTCCCGGAACGGCTCGGCGAACCCGACGTACACCTCCGCGACCTCCTTCTTGAGGTCGCCGTAGCCGGCCCCGGCGAAGCGCTCCTCGAGCGCCGGGACCGGTGCGCCCGACAGGGTCGACAGGATCGTCAGGAGGTTGGAGACGCCAGGCTTGGTCACGGGGTCGAAGACGACCTCCCGGCCGGTGTCGGTCACCGCCGAACGGATCTTCTTCGCCGACGCCTTCGGGTCGTCGAGGAGGAAGAGGCAGCCCGAGCCGCCGAGGCTCTTGCTCATCTGCTTGTCGGGCCGCTGCAGGTCGAGGATCTTCGCGGTCTCCTTGACGATGTACGGCTCGGGGACGACGAAGGTCCGGCCGAGGCGGCCGTTCACCCGCTGCGCGAGGTCCCGGGTCAGCTCGAGGTGCTGGCGCTGGTCCTCCCCGACCGGCACCCGGGCGGCGTCGTAGAGCAGGATGTCCGCAGCCTGGAGCACCGGGTAGGTGAACAGCCCCACCGACGCCCGCTCGGCCCCCTCGCGGGACGACTTGTCCTTGAACTGGGTCATCCGGCCCGCCTCGCCGAAGCCGGTCATGCACTGGAGCACCCAGGCCGAGCTGCGCGTGCTCGGGCACCTGGCTCTGGACGAAGAGGACCGAGCGCCCGGGGTCGACCCCGGCGGCGAGGAACTGCGCCGCCGTGACCCGGGTCCGCCGGCGCAGGACCTCGGGGTCCTGCTCGACGGTGATCGCGTGCAGGTCCACGACGAAGTAGAACGCCTCGTGCGCGTCCTGGAGGTGCACCCAGCTGCGCAGCGCCCCGAGATAGTTCCCCAGGTGCAGCGAGTCCGCCGTCGGCTGCATGCCGGAGAGCAGCCGGGGTCGCGCGCTCGTGGGGTCCGCCGGGGGCGGGGCCGATGGGCACATGCGCGCCATTCTGGCACCCCGGCGAACCCGGTCTGGGCCGGCCACCGGCACCGGTCTCCCACGGACGCGACGGACCGCGCCCCGGCCGCTCAGCCGCGTGCGCGGACGTGGAGGACAACGGCCTGCTCCGGGTCGAGCAGCGGCGCGGCGAGGCCGACGACGCGCAGCACCCGCCCGGACGCCCGGGTCGAGCCCGCCTCCCACCACGGCACCCCCCGGATCTGCACTGCGCGGCCGTGACCGGCCTCCTCCCGGCGGACGACGTCGTACACGAGCCCGTCGTCCAGGCCCGGCAGGAGCAGCCGCGGCGGCTGGACGTCGGCGGACGTCGTGAGCCGGACGAACGCGAAGACGGCCTCCCGGCGGTCCGGCGCGACGACACCGTGCAGCCAACCGGCGGCGGCCCCGGTGTCGGGCAGGTCGGCCCGGACGACGTCCCCGCCGTGCAGGAGCGGCCGCAGCTCCTTGTAGAGGTCGCCCCAGCGCCGCAGCCGGGCGAGCTCGTCCGGGGTGCACCGGGTGACGTCCCACTCGATCCCGGCGTGCCCGAAGAGCGCGGTGACGCACCGGAAGCCGAGGTCCGCCGTCCGGCCGGTCGTGTGCGCGACCGGCGGCCCGACGTGCGACCCGACGAGCTCGGGCGGAACGAGCAGCCCGGTCCAGCGCTGGATCGACTGCCGCTCCAGGGCGTCGTTGCAGTCCGAGGCCCAGATCCGGTCGGTGCGCCCGAGGATCCCCAGGTCGACCCGGGCCCCGCCGGACGCGCACGACTCGATCTCCAGCTCGGGGTGCCGCGCGCGCAGGTCGTCGAGGAGCCGGTAGAGCGCGAGGGTCTGTGCCCGGACGCCGGCCCGACGTGTGCCGTCCGGGCCCGGGGTCAGGGACTCGTGCAGGTCCCGGTTGTGGTCCCACTTGATGTAGGCGATGCCGATCTCGTCGACGAGCGCCGAGATCCGGTCGAGCAGGTGCGCCGAGACCTCCGGTCGGGCCAGGTCGAGCACCATCTGGTCCCGCCACGGCCGCGGGAGCCGCGCGCCGTCCACCGGCCCGTGCGTCACCCGAGGCTCGCCGGGCCGCGGGGCCGGGCCGAGGACCCAGTCCGGGTGCGCGCGGGCGAGGTCGGAGTCGGGGTTGACCATCTCCGGCTCGAACCACAGCCCGAACTCCATGCCGAGCGCCCGGACCCGGTCGGCGAGCGGGCGCAGGCCGTCCGGCCACACGTCGTCCGACACGTACCAGTCGCCGAGGCCGGTGGTGTCGTCGCGACGGTGACCGAACCAGCCGTCGTCCAGCACGAACCGCTCGACCCCGACCTGCGCCACCCGTTCGGCGAGCGCGGTGAGGCGCTCCATGCGGTGGTCGAAGTGGACGGCTTCCCACGTGTTCAGGGTGAGCGGGCGGGGACGGCGCGGGTGGCCGGGGCGCGCCCGCAGCCAGCGGTGGACCCGCTCGCTGAGCCCGTCGAGCCCGGTGTCGGACCAGGCGAAGCAGACCCACGGCGTCGTGTAGGACTCCCCCGGGGCCAGCCGGACCTCGCCGGGCAGGAGGAGCTCGCCGCCGCCGACGACGCCCGCGCCACCGTCACCCGCGCCCTCGGGGAGCCGCTCGGCGAGGTGCACGTGGTCGCCGCTCCACGCGACGTGGACGCCCCACACCTCGCCGTGCCGGAAGCCGAAGCCCGCAGTCCCGGCGACGAGGAGCAACGACGCGTCGTGCCCGGTCCGGCCGCGGCGCGACTCGCGGGCATGGGTGCCGTGGTCGAAGGAGCGGCGCTGCGGGCTCCGCTCGCGGCACCAGCGCCCGGTGAGGTCGAGCAGCTCGCCCGCCCGGCCCGGGACCGGCAGCACCGACGTCACGCCGTCGACCGTGTACGTGCCGGTCCCGGTGTTCGTCACGGTGTGCCGCAGGCGGAGCAGGCCGGTGGGCTCGAGCCGGACGACGCTCTCGGTCGCCAGGCCCGCCGCCGGGTCGGCGGCCCGGACCGCGACCTCCTGCGCGCCGTCGTCCGCGGTGACCACGGGCCGGGACGCCGTCCGCAGCCGCGGGAACGGGTCGGCGCCGTCCCGGTGACCCGCGACGCCGGGCCGGCCGGACCAGCCGTCGGGCTGGCCGGGCAGGAGCGTCAGCGGCCACGGGTCGTCGAGCGCCGAGTGCGGGACGGCGTGGACGAGGTCGCGGACGAGCCGGGTGCGGGACGTCACGTCGAGGTCGCCCGGGTCCGCGCCCCAGTGCAGGATCCGTGGCAGGCCGTCCCCGGTGACGTCGACGAGGACGCCCACGCCAGCCGCTCGCAGCAGCACGGTGCGGCTCCCGACCTCGGGGCCGAGGACGGCGTGCGCCCGCGGGCCGAGGATCTCCTCGGGGATCGTGTCGGTCGGTGGCTCGGACATCACAGCCCTCCCGGGTTTCCTCACAAGGATGGGTTCCTCACGCGGGCCGGCCGGCGCGGGAGACCCACGCCGGCCGGCGCCGGTGCGCGTCGCCGCGCAGGTACTGCTCTCTCCTACCCCTTGTTCGCGCCCAGCGTGAGCCCGGCGACGAACTGCTTCTGCAGGATGAAGAAGATGACGAGGGTCGGGATCGCGACGATCACGGACCCCGCCGAGACGAGGTTGAGGTCGGTGAAGAACTGGCCGCGCAGGTTGTTCAGCGAGCTCGTCACGGGGAACTTGTCGCCGGTGCTCATGAGCACGGTCGCCCAGAAGAACTCGTTGTAGATCCAGGTGACCTCCAGCGTCGCGAGCGCCGCGAGCGGCGGGCGGCACAGCGGCAGGGTGATCTGCCAGTACTGCCGCCAGATGCTCGCCCCGTCGACCATCGCCGCCTCGTAGAGCTCCTTGGGCAGCGTCTTCATGTAGTTCGACAGGACGAACGCGCAGAAGCCCGTCTGGAAGGCGGTGTTGACGAGGATCAGAACCCAGTAGGAGTCGTAGAGCAGCTCCGAGTCGCTCATCCACGCCGGCAGCGGGATGACGATGGACATCCGGTAGAGCGGGATGAGCATCGACTGCTGCGGGAGCAGGTTCGCCGCCGTGAACAGGGCGAGCATGATGATGTTGAACTTCCAGCTGAACCGGGCGACGACGAAGCCGACCATCGACGCGAGGAACAGCGTGAAGAGCACGGCCGGCACCGTGACGTACAGCGAGTTGAGGAAGTGCTTCGTGAAGTCCGCCTGCTGCCAGGCGTTCGTGTAGTTCTCGAAGGTCCAACCACCGAGGGACACATACCCGTTCACCGACGTGTACGCGTAGTCCCGCAGGGAGTTGACGACCGCCCACAGGATGGGGAACAGCCACGCCAGGGCGATCACGACGAGGAAGACGTGCAGGAAGACCCGCGCGGGGGTGACCCGACGGCGTCGGCGCTGCGAGACCGTCTGCGTGCCCGTCGGCGCGAGCTCGGCGGTGGTCACCGTTCCTCCTCCCTCATGACGGCCGGGACGTAGAAGGCCACGAAGACCACCGAGACGACGAGCATGATCGTCGCAAGGGCCGAGCCGAAGCCGATCCGGCTCGCCTCGCCGACGACGTTCGCGCTGACGAGCGCACCGATGAGCTCGAGCCCGTTGCGGCCCTTGTTGATGACCCAGACGAGGTCGAAGGCGCGCAGGGCCTCGATGACCGTGATGACGATGACGATGATGTTGATCGGGCGCAGGACCGGGAGGACGATCCGGAAGAACGTCTTGGTCTCGCTCGCGCCGTCCATCGCGGCCGCCTCGCGCAGCGAGGGGTCGACGCCCTTCAGCCCGGCCAGGTAGAGCAGCATGATGTAGCCGACGTGGCGCCAGGTCTGCGCCACGAGGACCGCCCAGATGTTGATGCTCGGGTCGCCGTACCAGTCGACGGGCGACGCCGGGTCCTGCAGGCCGAGGCCCTGGAGCATGGCGTTGATGAGTCCGAAGTCCCGCGAGTACTGCAGCTGCCAGATGAAGCCGATGAGGGCCAGCGACAGGACGACCGGCATGAACAGCGGGGTCTGGTAGACCCGGCTGAAGCGCATCTCCTTGTCGAGGAGGACCGCGAGGAAGATCCCGAACGGCGTTGCGACGAAGAAGAGCACGACGAGGAACAGCAGGTTGTGCTGGATCGCCGGCTTGAACGGCGGGTAGATCGTGAAGATGTCGTGGTAGTTCTTCAGGCCGATCCACTTGATGGTGCCGAGTCCCCCGATGCCGTCCCAGTTCGTGAAGGACAGCGCCACGGTCGATATCGCCGGGATCCAGACCAGTCCGATCACGAGGATCAGCGGGACGAGGACCATGAGCACCACGACGACACGGTCGCGGTTGTTCAGCCGGCGGACGCGGCGTTTGCCGGGGACACCCTTGTGGGCGTCCCCGGCCGCCGGTCCGGGAACCGTGGCAGGGACGCGGACGGAGTCCGTTCCTGCCATCGAACGCTCCTCTCGGGTCAGGACGTGTAGATCGACTTGGCCTGGTTCTCGATGCTGTTCGTGAGGCCGTCGATGTCCTTCGGGTTCTTGAGGAAGGACTGCAGCGACTGGATCATGACGGTCGAGGCGAACGTCGGGTCGGCGTCCCGGTCGAGGAACTGGGCGATGCTCTTCGCCGAGCCGACGAGCTCGGCCGCCTTCTTCTGCAGCGGGCTGTAGGCGGTCGTGTCGACCTCGGAGTTCGGGATGAGGTTGCCCGGGGCGTTCTGCAGGATGATCGTCTGCGCGTCCTTGCCGCCGAGCCAGGTGAGGAGGTCCTTGGCGGCCGCCTCCTCCTTCGGCTTGCTCGACATCATGTAGCCGTCGATCGGGGCGTCGAGGGCGTCGGCGCCGACCGTCGAGTCGATCTCGGGGAACGTGAAGAAGTCGAGGTCCTTGCCGCCGTCGACCTGCTCGGACACGAACAGGCCGAGCAGGTACATGCCGGCCTTCTTCTGCTGCAGTGTCTGGGCGGCCTCCTGCCACGTCCGGCCCAGCGGGTCGGCCTGGTGGAGCGGCAGCAGCCCGGCCCAGGTGTCGAACACCTTCTTCACCTTGGGGTCGGTCCACGCGACCTTGTGCGCCATGAGATCGACGTGGAACTGGTACCCGTTGAGGCGCATGTTGAGGATGTCGAAGGTGCCCATCGCCGGCCAGCCGTCCTTGTCGGCGAAGGCGATCGGGATCAGCCCGTCCTTCTGCATCTGGGTCGCGAGCGTCTTCATCTCGTCCAGGGTCTTGGGGACCTGGTAACCCTTGGC
>CAVVRA010000013.1:0-169447 GCA_963750565.1 uncultured Actinomycetota bacterium
GTGCACGCCGAACTCGACGAAGGCACCTATCCCACCGGCGTCAAGATCCCCGACAACGACATGACCACCCTGTCGGCCAGCGGCGCGCTGGTCCAACCACACCTTCCACGGCGAATGGAACTACACCCTGCACCCCAAACCCGACACGCCCGACTCCGACTGACTTAATTCATCGCAAGCCCTTACTGAGCTGGTAGGCATGCGGGAGCGCAGAATGCGGGCTCGTCCAGGTCGTGCGTGACGGATGAGCAACATCCGGTTCTGCCGATGATCTGATGTCGGTCCGCACCGACGCCCTCGGTCGACTTGAGTCATGGCAGCGTACGGTCGGACGTGATCGAGGAGGGTCATGACCAACGAAACCTTCGACCGGGACTCTTGGGAGCGGCGCTGGGAACAGGCCCTACGTGAGCACCCGGACAAGGTTGCGGCTCGCCCGCCGAATGCGCACCTGCTCGCCGAGATCGGAGACTTGCAGCCAGGCCGCGCGCTCGACGCGGGATGCGGGCACGGGTCCGACGCGATCTGGCTCGCTGCGTCCGGGTGGCAGGTCACAGCGGTCGACTTCTCCATGACCGCGCTCGAACACGGTCGGTCGACGGCCCAGAGGGTCGGTCCGGATGTGGCTGAGCGCATCGCGTGGGTCGAGGGTGACCTTGGGAGCTGGGCTCCGGCGCCTCGGCGTTTCGACCTCGTCAGCTGTCTGTACGTCCACGTGGCCGGGTCGGTGGGCGAGA
Organism: uncultured Actinomycetota bacterium; assembly: GCA_963750565.1. Classification (GTDB taxonomy): domain Bacteria; phylum Actinomycetota; class Actinomycetes; order Actinomycetales; family Kineosporiaceae; genus R-H-3. The sequence continues at coordinate 738 of CAVVRA010000013.1, forward strand.
TGGTCAATCGGCTCGGTACGGGCGTCGCTCCCGGCGGAACCCTGTTCCTGGTCGGCCACCTTCCCGTGGATCCCGCGACCGGTGCACCGACGCCGGCAGCGGGCCAGGTGCAGGTGTCCGTCGATGCCGCCGTCGACGCTCTCGACCCGCGAGCGTGGCAGATCGTCCTTGCCGAAGAGCGGCCACGCGCGGCAGCCGGAACCGGCGTCGATACAGTGATACGCGCAATCCACCGCACGTAGTGGGGACTGCGAAGCCGTGGGCTGCGGCCATCCGGAACTGCCGCGAGGCGTACTGGCGGGCGGTGCGATCGGAGACATCGGGGCCGTCTTCGGCAGTACAGGCCTCCGGGCGCCTTGACGAACCGCGGGACGGTGCCGTGGCGGCGCACCGATCAGGAATCGAGAAGCAGGCGCGCTGCCTCGTCTCTAGCCTTGGGCGACAGGACTACGGGAAGGGAGCCGGACCATGGCCGAGACACGCAAGGCCGCCAAGCGCGCCACGACCCAGGCCACGACCCAGGCCACGACCGAGGGTGCATTCACCGAGGAGGAGGTCGCGGCGATGAAGGAGCACGCCGCGGAGGTCAAGGTCTCCCGCGGCCGCTCCGGGAAGGCCGGCAAGGAGGAAGACGCGAAGGCCGTGGTTGCCAAGATCGCCGAGATGGATGACGTGGACCGGGTCATCGCCGAGAAGCTCCATCAGATCATCACCACGACCGCGCCCGAGCTGGCACCGCGGTTGTGGTACGGCATGCCCGCCTACGCCAGGGACGGCAAGGTCGTCTGTTTCTTCCAGGACGCACGGAAGTTCAAGTTCCGGTACGCCACCCTCGGCTTCCAGGACGCGGCCAACCTCGACGACGGTGCGATGTGGCCGACGTCGTACGCCGTGTCGACGCTGACCAAGGACGTGGAGAAGCGGATTGTCGCGTTGGTGAGGAAGGCCGTGAGTTGACCCGTTCCCTCTGGGGCGCGCCGAGGAGACGACCGCGCCGGTGGCTGGCCTCGCCCAGAGCCGCGAAGTCACTGCCGTGAGTGAGACCGACACCGCTTGCGCGGCTGGCAGCAGCGCAGTGCCGGCCTGCTCGGTCGTCACTGTGACGACTCGACCGCTCTTAAGGGCTTGTCAGTTTTCAACACGCGCAGTTCTTGGGTTGAGGGTGTAGTTCCATTCGCCGTGCCAGTCGTGGCGGAGCAGGGTGCCGCCGTCTTCGAGGGCTTTCATCTGTTGGTCGGGGATCTTGACGCCGGTGGGGTAGAGGGCGGTGTCGAGTTCGGCGTGGACGCTCGGGCCGGATCGGGTGCGGGTGGCGGCGATGGTGTTGACGACGACTTCGTGGCTGGTCAGTGGCCGGGCGCGCCAGTTCATCGAGATGTGGGCGAACAACCGGTGTTCGATCTTGTTCCACTTGGAGGTGCCTGGCGGGAGATGGCACACGGTGATCACCAGCCCGGTCTGGTCGGCCAGGGCAGCGAGCTCGGCCTTCCAGGCGCGGGTGCGGTAGCCGTTGGAGCCGCCGCCGTCGGCGGTGATCAGCAGCGCCGTCGCGTCCGGGTAGGCACCCTGGCCGATGGTGGTCCACCAGGTCCGGATGGTGTTGACGGCGAATGCCGAGGTGTCGTGGTCGGTGCCCACGCTGACCCAACCGGTGTCGGTGGACAGGTCGTACACGCCGTACGGGTTGGCCTTGCCCAGGGCGGGGTCGATGACGTCGTGGACCGTCACCCGCTCGGGCGCTCCGGCGGGGCGCCACTGCCGGCCGCCGTTCTTGTAGTCACCGACGAGCTCTTTCTTCTTGGTGTCCACGCTGATCACCGGCTCACCCTGCGCCTGATGCTCGCCGACCTGGGTGTTGAGGTAGGCGAACTGGGCGTCCCGGTCCGGGTGTCCACCACCCTCGACCTGCTTGGCGTTGCCCTGCAGGCTGAACCCGTTCGCCCGCAACAGCTTCCCGACCGTCTCACCGCTGACCCGGTGCCCAGCCCGGGTGAGCTCGGCAGCCAGCTTGCGCACCGACAGCGTCGTCCACGACAGGGCCGAGCACGGATCCCCCCGGCGGGTCGGCTCGACCAGCGCCAACAACGCCGGCAGTAGCCCCGGGTCGGCCTCCTCGGCCGGCTTGCGGCCGCCCCCCGCCCGCCGGGTCCGCTCCAGCGGCGCCTGACCCGACTCCAGCTCCGCCACCCCGTCCTGGATCCTCGACCGGGACGCGCCCGAGGCCCGGGCGACCGCGGCGATCCCGCCATGCCCCAACGCCCGCGCCTCACCAGCGAGCACCAGCCGGGCCGAGCGCTCATCCAGATGCGGCAGCACCGCCTCGAACTTCGCCTTCAAGATCGACTCCACGTCCGCAGCGATGGCCATACACCAGTATCAGCCCCGAAACCTCCAAGAGACGCACTTATTTACTGACATGCCCTGAGCTTGATCTTTAACCTGTGCGGCTCGTGACCTGCTTCTTCTGGTTTGGGCGCCGCGTGTCGCCATGGCATGGAGCGACCTTCGGAAGATCGTGTTCTTGTCGAAGGAAACCGATCATCGAAGGTCGCGATGGCCAGACTGCCGCACCACGCCGATGCCGTCGAGCCCATTGCCAGGGCAGGGCGGGTGAGTCTGAGCACCGGTCCGGACGCCGCGGACGGTCGCACGGCGGCGCAGGAGATGCTGTGCCGGTTCCGGTGCGAGTTCTTCGCCTGTCTGGATGCCCGGGCGGATGCGTTGTTCGAGCTGACCGATGCGGTGTTGTGCGCGGCGGGGCCGGTGCGGTCGGTGCCGGAGCTGTCATTGGAGCCGGAGCATCGTCGCGGGCACGGCGGTCTGTATGACGGGCTGAACGCCGGACGGATCGAGTTCGCCAGGGTGCGCCGTGCCGTGGACGGGCTGGCGTTGCCGCGGGTCGGGGGGCGGATCGTGCTCGGGGTGGACGTCACGCCGTGGCTGCGCCCGGACGCCGAGACCAGCCCGGACCGGTTGTTCTGCCACGTCCACGGGCGGGCCAGGGGCACCAGCCAGATGATCCCGGGCTGGCCGTACTCGATCGTGGCCGCGGTGGAGACCGGGCGGACCAGCTGGACCGCCGTGCTGGACGCGGTCCGGCTCGGCCCGCACGACGACGCCACCGCGGTCACCGCCGCCCAGCTGCGCGACGTCGTCGAGCGGCTCGTCACCGCCGGGCACTGGACGCCGGGGGATCCCCCGATCGAGATCGTGATGGACTGCGGGTACGACGTCACCCGGCTGGCGTTCGTCCTGGGCGACCTGCCGGTCGTGCTCACCGGCCGGCTGCGGTCGGACCGCGTCATGATCGGCCCGATCCCGCCCCGCCCACCCGCCACGGTGGGCCGCCCGCCCCGGCACGGACCGGTGCTCAAGCTCGCCCGGCCGGACAGCTGGCCCACCGCCGACCACGCCACCACCACCGAGACGACCCGGTACGGCACGGCAGCCGCGTCGGCCTGGGGCCGGATGCACCCGCGGCTGACCCGCCGCGGCCCCTGGCTGGACCATCCCGAAGACACCGACCTGCCCATCATCGAGGGCACCTTGATCCGGCTCCAGGTCGACCATCTCCCCGGGGATCGTGCCCCGACACCCTGATCGCTGTGGACCTCGCGCCCCGACGCCACCGCCGACCAGGTCGACCAGGCCTGGCAGGCGTTCCTGCGCCGGTTCGACCTCGAGCACACCGTCCGGTTCTTCAAGCAGCAACTGGGCTGGACCGCCCCCAGGCTGCGCGACCCCGCCGCCGCCGACCGTTGGACCTGGCTGGTCATCGTCGTCCACACCCAGCTACGCCTGGCCCGCGGCCTGACCGACGATCTACGCCGCCCCTGGGAACGTCCGACCACGCCCGAGCGGCTGACCCCGACCCGGGTGCGGCCAGGGTTTCGCCACCTCCGAGCGAAGATCGCCCACCCGGCCGCTGCACCGAAACCCACCAGACCCGGCCCGGGCAGGCCCCCCGGCACGCGAAACCGACACCCCGCCCCCCGCTACGACGTCGGCAAGACCACCCGACGAGCCGTCAACCTCGAACAACACCACCAGATGAAGACCACCACGGGTTAAAGATCAAGCTGAGCACTCACGCTTGCGCTTCTCGGTGATCAGCACAGGTCCTCGGGCTGCCCGGTCCTCGTGCGCGCCGTTGCCAGCAACACACCCATCTGCCGCGTACAGGTGCGTCCGCAGGATGACGCTCCGAGGGATGTTGGGCTCGCGCGACCGCATGTCGGCGGGGAGCGGTCAGGTGGTCCACAGACCGGTCGGGCCGCTGTGATCGTCTGGCGGGTCGATTGGCTGGCGCAGTGGGCTGCATTCGTCGACAACCGGGTCCCGCCCGCGACCGGCACCATTCTGTGCGGTGTGACCGTTTCGGGCGGGGCTTACCGCCAGGCGTGGGGCGGCGGTTCTCGCCCTGGTCGCCGCGACCACGGTCTGGGGCTCGACCTTCCGGGTCACCAAGGGGTCGCCGGACCTGTCCAGGACCTGTCCCCCCGGCCGTTCCTGACCTGGCGGTTCGGCATCGCCGCAGCGGTTCTCATCGCCCTGCGGCCGGGGGTGGTCGCCCTGACGTCGGTGGAGCGGCGGCGGGCAGCGGTGCTCAGACTGGTGCTCGGCTCGGGCTTCCTGCTGCAGACGATCGGGCTCCAGTCGACCGCGGCCGGTGTGTCCGGCTTCCTCACCGGCAGCGAGGTCCTGCTCACCCCGGTGGTCGCCGCGTTGGTCTTCGGTGAGCGGGTGGGCCGCGGCGGCGGGGCTGCGGTGGGGCTGTCGACGGTGGGGATCGGTCTGCTCGCCGGCGGCGGCACCTGCGCCCTGACCGCCGGCGCGCTGCTCACCCTGGCTGGCGCCGCCTGCTTCGCCGGGCACATCACCGGGCTCCGTCAGTGGGCCACCCAGGCCAACGCGTACGGGGCTGACGGCGCTGTCGGTGCTGGTCGCCACCGCGCTGGCCGCGGCCACGGCCGGGGTCACCCAGCAGCTGGCCCTCCCCGCCGAGCGGAGCCGCCTGGTGTTCGGTGGTGTGCCTGGCCCTGGTGGCCAACCTGCCCGGGGCTCGTGGTGCAGGCGTGGGCGCAAAGTGCCCTGCGACCACTGCAGCGTGATCATGACGATGGAACCCGGCGTCGCCGCCGCTCTGGCCGTCGGCGTGGGCGGCGAGGTGCTCTCCGCCCCGGGCTGGCTCGGCGGCCTGCTCATCGTCGCCGCCACGTTCCTCGCCGAACACGGCCCACGAGACTGCTGCGACGCCATCACCCCCGCGTCGAATGCTGCTGACCGACACGCACTCCCCCGATCCAGCCGTGCAGCAGCCGCCCGCCTCCCACGAGGCCACGCAGGCTCACAGCGTCGCCGAATACGAGGTCGACCAGTTCGAGTACGACCAACTTGCTCCCGGCAGCGACCACCCACAACGACAGGGCGGCGACGGACTTGGCGCGCCGGGTCGTCGCTGCACGGAGCCTACTGATGACCTTGTTCTTGAGGACGATCACCATTTCCAGAGCGATCTTGAGCGAGATTGCAGTCAACAACGAGAGGGTGAAGCCTTCGCTGATGACCGATGGGACGTACTCGATGGCGAGGTTGAGGACGACGACGTAGACGAAGACATCGATGACGTCGGCCGGGCGGGCATGGAGCCACCGGCGGACTGGACCTCGTGGGGGACGAGGTTCTGCGGAGGCTGCCCGCCCAGGCACTGTTGTCACAGCACGATGTTGACGCACTTCGCGCTCGAGCCTCGATCCGTTGGCTCGGCGGCCCGGCGCGACCTCACGTCGGTAGTCTCGCGCGGACCGTGGCAGATCCAGGCGAGCGTCGCCGCACGCAGCGGCAGGGTCGGGCGAGCGTAGCCGCGCGCACGTCGGCAGATCCGGGCGGGCGTAGCCTCCCTCAGCGCGGCAGGAGTGGGTGTCTTGCCACGCGATGTGTGTCGCTGGATCGGGCGGATTCATACCCGTGACGTTGCTCGTTGTCGCCCTACTCGTGTCACGGGCCGCCGTCCGACGCCTCGTCGATGACACGCCGGTAGCGACCTGATCAGGTTTCCGCTCAGCCGCTGGCAGTCCGACATACCGTGGCCGCGGTAGCTCGGCCACAAGCTGCTCACCACGAGCAGATGGCGAGGACTGCGTGTCGACGTGTGACCTGACTCCTATCACGATCATGGAGTCGGGGCGGCCCCTTCGGCCCCCTCGGGTCATGAGTTTGCCGCACCACGCGGCGGCCGCGAATTTCCTAAGTTGGTTATCCATTTCACTGCCAGAAGCGTTGAGCCGCTTGACCCCGTTGCCAGGCTGCGCCTCCCTACGAGCGTACGTCGAGTTGACGGCTCGATCCGAGCCGGATGAGGGGGTGCGGGACGGCCTGAAGTGGCTGCGGTGGGCCGCAAAGGCACCACTGCCCGGCGTTAAGATGCCCACCGGGCAGCGCACTTGAGCCAGTCAGGTGACACTCGTCGGCTGGCAGTGAAATGGATAACCAACTTTCCTAAGCTAAGGACTCGCGACAGAATAACCTAGGTTTTCGTGAGTGACGGCTCTACGGTTGTGCTATGGCCGAGGGTGCGCAGGTGTCGGAGTCTGTGGGGCGTCGGTATGCGCTGCTGCGGCCGCATCTGGATGAGCGGCAGCGTCGGCTGCTGTTGGGGGCCGAGGCCGCCGAGCTGGGACGAGGTGGGGTGAAGCTGGTCGCGGAGGCGACCGGGGCGCATCCGGACACGGTCGGGCGGGGACGGCGTGAGGTGGAGGGTCACAGCGAGCCGGTGGCCCGGGTGCGGGCGCCCGGGGGTGGTCGCAAGAAGTTGACCGAGACCGACCCGGAGCTGGCTGCGGAGCTGGCTGCCTTGGTGGACCCCGAGACCCGTGGGGATCCGATGTCGTTGCTGGTCTGGACGACGAAGTCGACGAAGAACTTGGCCGGTGCGCTCGCCGCGAGGGGGCATCCGGTGTCGGACCGGACGGTGGCCCGGATGCTACGCGCCCAGGGCTTCTGCCTGCAGGCCAACACCACGGTGACCCAGGGCCGCCAGCATGCCGACCGGGACGCCCAGTTCCGGTACCTGGCAGACCAAGTCGCCGCCCACGCCAGGGCCGGCCAGCCCGTGGTCTCGGTCGATGCCAAGAAGAAGGAGCTGGTCGGAGCGGTCAAGAACGGCGGCCGGGAGTACCAACCGACCGGGCAGCCGGAACGGGTCAACGTGCCCGACTTCCCCGACAAGGACCTGGGCAAGGCGATCCCCTACGGCATCTACGACGTGTCCGCCAACACCGGCTGGGTGAGCGTCGGCACCGATCACGACACCTCCGCGTTCGCGGTCGCAACCTTGCGCAGCTGGTGGGACACCGTGGGCAGATCGCGGTATCCGAGCGCCGACCGGTTGCTGATCTGCGCCGACGGCGGCGGCTCGAACGGGTCCCGGGTCCGGGCCTGGAAGATCGAGCTCGCTGCCTTCGCCGCCGACACCGGCCTGCAGGTCACGGTCGCCCACCTGCCCCCGGGAACCTCGAAGTGGAACACGATTGAGCACCGGCTGTTCAGCCAGATCACGATGAACTGGCGAGGCCGACCACTGAAGACCCACCAGATCATCGTCGACTTGATCAACAGCACCACCACAGCCACCGGCCTGACCGTGCACGCCATCCTCGACACCGACCAGTACCCCACCGGGATCAGCTACACCGACAAGGATGTCGCCGCCCTCCCCCTGCAGCGCCACGACTTCCACGGCGAATGGAACTACACGCTGCTCCCCGAACGACACGCCGTAACGATCAGAAGTTAATTTGTCGCGAGTCCTAAGTGGTCGGATTCGTTAAGTTGGCTATCCATTTCACTGCCAGCCGACCCAGGGCAGCCGACCAGCTCGAACGCGCTGCCCACGTGAGCGGGGCCAACGGGCGGGTAGGCCAGCATTGCGGGCGTGGCAGCCCTTCAGACCGTCCCCTCCGGGCGTCATCATGCACGAATCGAGCCGTCAACTCGGCGCACGTCCGTGAGCGGCGCGGGCTTGCGCAGGTGTCAAGCCTGCCAAGGCATCTGGCAGTGAAATGGATAGCCAGCTTCGTTAATTCATCGGGTGTCGCAATGTGGGTCCAGATGGTTGGGTTCGCCGAAGTAGAGGCCGCAGGCCAGGTCGAGGGCGTCTTGGCAGGTGCCGATGGGTGAGCCGGTGGGGAAGATCGAGTCGGCGTAGTCGTCGTGGCTGGCCCGGTAGATCGCCAGGCCCCAGTCGTGGGCCCGAGCCGATGTAGCGCAACCGGCACAGCTTCAAGGTGGTGCCGTCGGGCAGGACACCGTCGACGTAGGTGAAGTTGCCCCGGTGCCGCACGGCGATGCTGGCCAGTTGGGGCCAGCGGGCGCTGGCGCGCGAGCCCAGGCGGGACTCCAGGGAGTGCTTGGGCGAGTCGGGGTACTTCACCACGGAGCCATCTTGGCTGGATGTGGGCGGTAGACCGACAGATCGCCTCAAACTCCACAAGCTACGGTAAGTCACCGAAGGTGTGGCTTGTACCAAGATGTAGATCTGCTTGGACGGCGGACTCGTCACGACTCACGTCCTGGGCTACCCATGCAGTAGCTGGTTGAACAGCTCGGCGTATTGGATCAGGTGCCGGTCGCCAAGGTACTGGTCGCGCACTCGCTTACCGGCGGCGTCACCCAGCCGCTGTGCGAGTCTGTCATCATCGAGCACGGTGGCGATCAGATCCGTGAAGCCACCCAGATCGGCCGGGTCGCGCAGCATCAGGCCACTCTCCCCGTCGACGATCTGGTCCTGGATGCCACCGACGGCGGACGCGACCACGGGACGGTTCTTCCACATCGGCTCGGTCACCGTCAGCCCGAAGCCCTCGACGAGGCTCTTCTGCACGACGACAGTGGCGTGGCGCTGCAAGGCGTTGACGAGGTGGGCGTTCTCGTCCACGTCGTCCATCGGCAACGAGATCAGATGCACGCGTTGTCTGGCCTGAATCGGCAGCGTCTTCCACAGATCGATGCACTCGAAGAGCACTTCGGCGCCCTCCGGGTCGTCGCTCACCCCCAACACATCGGGCCCCACCAGCATCAGGTGTGTGTCGCTCGGCAGTCGGGACAGGCCGGTGGCGAAGGCGGTCAGTACCCCGGCCATGTCCTTGAGCCGGTCCCAACGACTGATCTGTACGACGACGCGCACGTCGCCCGGCACCATGTCGCCGGCGACGACGAGGGTGCCGTGGGCCCGCACCGTGCCACTGGAGCCGTCGCGCCGGCCGAAGGCCACACTGCCCTGCTCCCCGGGCCTGGCCACGAGGCCGGTGTAGCGCAGCGTCGCGTCGACATCGGCTGGTGGCAGCTGGACATTCTTGGTGCTGAACGGGTCCAGCGACGGAGGGATGATCCGCGAGCGTCGCCGATCCAACCATCGGGGGCCGTAGGCTTCGCGCGAAAAGATCGTGGCGTCCGCCCTGCTGACGTAGGGCTCCAAGAAGCTCCAGCCGACGTCGGTGAGCTCGGTCGGTGTGTCCCGGCCGATGTGACAGCGCCACACAACGTGAGCGCCCGCCGCACGCAGTCCGTCCGCCAGCCCTGCTGCCTGCGGGTCGTGCAGGAGCACGATGTCCCCAGCGCGCACCCTTGGCCTCATGTTGTCGAGGTTGCCGGCGAGGACCGACTCGTACTCCTCTCGCTCCACGTCACCCAGTGGGCCACCATCACCGAGTGCTCCGTGCAGGAAGTTGTGCAGTCGCTTGGTGATCCGGAAGAACCTCGGGTTCCCCTCCAGGACCAGCCAACGCGTGTCGACACCTGCCCCGCGGCTATAGGCCAACAGCGTCGTGAGCATCTCCGCGACCCCTCCACCGGAGGCCGTCGCGTTCACGTTCCACACGATCCGACCGTCCAGGATGCGCCGCGCGAGGACCACGTTGCTCCTGAGCCGCTCAGCACGCTCCTCGTCCAGAAGTCGTGCCAGCCGTTCCAGCGATACGGGGTCGATTTGAACATCACGCATACCCGATGCTCCCACCTGAGGCTCGCCTTGCACGAGGCAGCACGCCACGACCTCGCCGCCGGTCTGAGGATGCGTGGTCTCGCGTCGACAAGATGCCGCTCCGGGCGTGCGCTCAATCATCGGGCTAGTGCGCTGACCATGATCGTTTGATGGCGATTTCGCGACATGCCGTGACCGGTGCGTGCAGTCCGTGACAGACGTGGACTCGGTGACTCGCCAGAACCACGAAGCGACCACCTGCCGCTGACGAGGCCAACCCAAGCTCAACCCTGGTCGTCGAGGGGGACACTTGATGAGCGGAACCGAGGCGCGGCCGACCGCCCGCGGGGCGGCGGTGCACGGACTCCGAGTCGGCGCGAAAGGGCAGGACCGATGACCGGCACGGGTGTGGAGCGGGTGACCGTCGTCCGCGACGGGACGACGGTGTTGGAGGACGTGACGCTGCGAGCGGCCGACGGCGAACTGCTCGTCGTGCTCGGATCTTCCGGCAGCGGCAAGTCCACGCTGCTCCGGGTACTGGCCGGCCTCGATCAGCCCAGCTCCGGCGAGGTGGTCATCAAAGGCCGTCGGGTGAACGGGCTGCCACCCGGTGAGCGGCGGGTGGCGATGGTCTTCCAGGCATCGACATTGATTCCGTTCCTCGACGCGTCGGGCAATCTCGGGTGGGGGCTGCGGGCGCGGGGACTGCCGGAGGCCGAGGTGCAGAAGCGGGTCAGCGGCCAGGCCCGGCTGCTGCGGCTGAGCCGGCTGCTGTCCCGCCGGCCGCGCCAGCTGTCCGAGGGGGAACGTGGCCTGGTTGGCATCGGCCGCGCGCTCATGCAGAATCCGGACGTCTTCTTGCTCGACGAGCCGCTCGCGGGCCTCGACACCGCGGAGCGGATGAGGGTGCGTCGGCAGATCGTCGACGTGGTCCGCTCGCTCGGCGTCACCACGCTCTACGTCACCCACGACCAGGCCGACGCGCTCGCGATCGCCGACCGGGTCGTGCTGTTCCATCAGGGCCGTGTCGTGCAGGTGGGCAGGCCGATGGAGCTGTACGAGCGGCCGGTGGACATCTTCGCGGCTGGCTTCGTCGGCGCCCCGCCGATCGGGCTGCTGCCGGCCCGCCTAGTGGTCGCCGGCGGGCTCGCCGGATTCGAAGTAGGCAGCCGGACGCTGCCGCTGTGGCGGCCGGTCCCGCCGCCGCTGCGCGACCACGTCGGTCGGGAGGTGGTGTTGGGGCTGCGGGCAGAGGACGTCCACCGCGCCGCGGCCGGCCACGACCCCGAGTGGGTGACGCTGCACGCGGTGGTGAAAGTCGTCGAATACACCGGGCGGCAGAACGTGGTCACGGTGGCGGTGGACGCCCCGCCCATGAGGGCGCCCGGCACAGACCTGTCCGCGGGGAGATCCTCGGGAGCGACGCTGCGCTCGCTCTTCCCGCCGCGCGCCACGGTCCACGTCGGCGACGCGGTGCGGGTGGCCATCGACGCGGTGCGCGCACACGTCTTCGACGCCGTCAGCGGCCGCGCACTCTGGCACCCCCAGGACGCTGCCGACCAGGGACCGGCGGAATCCTCCGTCGACCCGCCGCACTCCGAGGACAGGAACGGCCGGTGACGCAGCCCGCTGGCCAGCCGCTTTCTTTTCGCCACCACAGGACATCGAGACGCTGGCGGCGACCTCTACCTGCAGTGGGCGCACGGTCCCACCATGAGGGCGGTCGTGCAGGACAACTACGGATCAGCGGAGTTGCTCCACGTCCAAGACGTCGACACGCCTGTGGTCACGGACGCCGGGGGTGCTCGACCGTATGGCTTGTCCGCTGGCGCTGCACCCGGCGTCGTCCGAGGTAAGGACTCGCGACAGAATAACCTAGGTTTTCGTGAGTGACGGCTCTACGGTTGTGCTATGGCCGAGGGTGCGCAGGTGTCGGAGTCTGTGGGGCGTCGGTATGCGCTGCTGCGGCCGCATCTGGATGAGCGGCAGCGTCGGCTGCTTTTGGGGCCTACCGGCATGGATGTTGATCCACATCTGGGTGATCGGATCGATTCTCGTTGCTGGTGGAGGGCGTTGCGTGTCGGTCGTGGCTTGTGGGGTGTGTGCACAGGTTGGTAGGGGTGGGGTGGGGGCCGGTGTGATGATGGGGCAGGCCTTGGCCCGCCCGTTCCTGCCCTGGTAGGGCCCGTGGAGGCTCACCGGTCAAGAGCCGCCGGAGGCGGTCGCTTGCGACGCGGAGCGCTCTTGAGGGGTGAGGGCGGGCCCGTACGCTGCGCCGGCCCCCGCTGCAGCCCGGGCGGTGGCAAGCGGACGCGCACGAGGTGTGCCTACCGTTCCGTGGTCGACCAAGACTGCGGAAGGCGGGTGAGGCCCGTGCGCGTCACCACAGCATTTGACCGCCTGTTGGACCTGCCGGGAACCCGAGTGGCCGCGGTGACCTTCACCGCCACCACGGTGAGCGTGAGCGTCGGGTTGCGTCGCCGCCGGCTGGTCTGCCCACACTGCGGATACAGCACCCGCGTCCGCCACGACACCCGGCCGGTGGCCTCCCTCTGGCGGCACCTGGACCTGGCGGCACGACGGCTGCAGGTGGCCGCCCGGTTGCGTCGGCTGGCCTGCCCCACCCATGGGGTGGTGGTCGAGGCAGTGCCGTTCGCCCGTCCCGGTTCGAAGTTCACCCGCGACTTCGAGGCCCTGGTCGGCTGGTTGGCCACCACGATGGACCAGAGCGCGCTGGCCCGGCTGGTTCGGATCGACTGGGATACCGTCGGGCGGATCACCACTCGGGTGTTGGGTGAGCTACTGGACCCGGGCCGGCTGGACGACCTGTTCGTGATCGGCGTCGACGAAGTGGCGTGGCGCAAGGGCCAGAACTATCTGACGCTGGTCTCATCTCATGCCCGGGCGCAGGTGGTGTGGGGCGCCCAGGGCCGCGGCGCGGCCGCCCTGGACACGTTCTTCACCGAGCTGGGACCGGAACGCTCTGCGGCGGTCCAGGCGGTCAGCATGGACATGAGCGCCGGCTATGAGAAGAGCGTCCGCAGACCGGGCCACGCCCCGCAGGCGACGATCTGCTTCGACCCCTACCACGTGGTCGCCCTGGGCACCAAGGCGTTGGACACCGTCCGCCGCGAACACTGGCAGATCCTGCGCCGCGCCGACCCGGCCGCCGCCAAGCGGTTCAAAGGCGCCCGCTGGGCACTGCTGAAACGCCCCGAGAACCTCACCGACGACCAGGCCGCCACCGTGCGCCGGTTCCGCCGGGCCGGTGGCGCGATCTGGCGTGCCTACACCCTGCGCGAAGCCCTCCGGGCGATCTTCGCTCCCGACCTGGACCACGCCGACATCGAGCACCTGCTCGATCGGTTCGCCGCCAAGGCCTCCCGCTGCGGCCTGAAACCCTTCCTCACCCTGGCACGGACGATTGCCCGCCACCGTGAGGGCATCCTGGCCGCGATTCAACTGCGCGTGAACAATGCCCGGCACGAGGGCCTCAACCGTCGGGTCCGGCTGATCCTCACCAGGGCATACGGGTTCCACTCTCCAGGAGCCGCGCTGGCACTCATCATGCTCACCATCGGCCCGGTCACCCACGTCCTACCCCACGAACAACCCGGCGCTCCACCCTAGATGCCGATCAACATCCATGCCGGGAGAGCCTGCTGTTGGGGGCCGAGGCCGCCGAGCTGGGACGAGGTGGGGTGAAGCTGGTCGCGGAGGCGACCGGGGCGCATCCGGACACGGTCGGGCGGGGACGGCGTGAGGTGGAGGGTCACAGCGAGCCGGTGGCCCGGGTGCGGGCGCCCGGGGGTGGTCGCAAGAAGTTGACCGAGACCGACCCGGAGCTGGCTGCGGAGCTGGCTGCCTTGGTGGACCCCGAGACCCGTGGGGATCCGATGTCGTTGCTGGTCTGGACGACGAAGTCGACGAAGAACTTGGCCGGTGCGCTCGCCGCGAGGGGGCATCCGGTGTCGGACCGGACGGTGGCCCGGATGCTACGCGCCCAGGGCTTCTGCCTGCAGGCCAACACCACGGTGACCCAGGGCCGCCAGCATGCCGACCGGGACGCCCAGTTCCGGTACCTGGCAGACCAAGTCGCCGCCCACGCCAGGGCCGGCCAGCCCGTGGTCTCGGTCGATGCCAAGAAGAAGGAGCTGGTCGGAGCGGTCAAGAACGGCGGCCGGGAGTACCAACCGACCGGGCAGCCGGAACGGGTCAACGTGCCCGACTTCCCCGACAAGGACCTGGGCAAGGCGATCCCCTACGGCATCTACGACGTGTCCGCCAACACCGGCTGGGTGAGCGTCGGCACCGATCACGACACCTCCGCGTTCGCGGTCGCAACCTTGCGCAGCTGGTGGGACACCGTGGGCAGATCGCGGTATCCGAGCGCCGACCGGTTGCTGATCTGCGCCGACGGCGGCGGCTCGAACGGGTCCCGGGTCCGGGCCTGGAAGATCGAGCTCGCTGCCTTCGCCGCCGACACCGGCCTGCAGGTCACGGTCGCCCACCTGCCCCCGGGAACCTCGAAGTGGAACACGATTGAGCACCGGCTGTTCAGCCAGATCACGATGAACTGGCGAGGCCGACCACTGAAGACCCACCAGATCATCGTCGACTTGATCAACAGCACCACCACAGCCACCGGCCTGACCGTGCACGCCATCCTCGACACCGACCAGTACCCCACCGGGATCAGCTACACCGACAAGGATGTCGCCGCCCTCCCCCTGCAGCGCCACGACTTCCACGGCGAATGGAACTACACGCTGCTCCCCGAACGACACGCCGTAACGATCAGAAGTTAATTCGTCGCGAGTCCTCAGCTTGATCTTTAACCTGTGCGGCTCGTGACCTGCTTCTTCTGGTTTGGGCGCCGCGTGTCGCCATGGCATGGAGCGACCTTCGGAAGATCGTGTTCTTGTCGAAGGAAACCGATCATCGAAGGTCGCGATGGCCAGACTGCCGCACCACGCCGATGCCGTCGAGCCCATTGCCAGGGCAGGGCGGGTGAGTCTGAGCACCGGTCCGGACGCCGCGGACGGACGGTCGCACGGCGGCGCAGGAGATGCTGTGCCGGTTCCGGTGCGAGTTCTTCGCCTGTCTGGATGCCCGGGCGGATGCGTTGTTCGAGCTGACCGATGCGGTGTTGTGCGCGGCGGGGCCGGTGCGGTCGGTGCCGGAGCTGTCATTGGAGCCGGAGCATCGTCGCGGGCACGGCGGTCTGTATGACGGGCTGAACGCCGGACGGATCGAGTTCGCCAGGGTGCGCCGTGCCGTGGACGGGCTGGCGTTGCCGCGGGTCGGGGGGCGGATCGTGCTCGGGGTGGACGTCACGCCGTGGCTGCGCCCGGACGCCGAGACCAGCCCGGACCGGTTGTTCTGCCACGTCCACGGGCGGGCCAGGGGCACCAGCCAGATGATCCCGGGCTGGCCGTACTCGATCGTGGCCGCGGTGGAGACCGGGCGGACCAGCTGGACCGCCGTGCTGGACGCGGTCCGGCTCGGCCCGCACGACGACGCCACCGCGGTCACCGCCGCCCAGCTGCGCGACGTCGTCGAGCGGCTCGTCACCGCCGGGCACTGGACGCCGGGGGATCCCCCGATCGAGATCGTGATGGACTGCGGGTACGACGTCACCCGGCTGGCGTTCGTCCTGGGCGACCTGCCGGTCGTGCTCACCGGCCGGCTGCGGTCGGACCGCGTCATGATCGGCCCGATCCCGCCCCGCCCACCCGCCACGGTGGGCCGCCCGCCCCGGCACGGACCGGTGCTCAAGCTCGCCCGGCCGGACAGCTGGCCCACCGCCGACCACGCCACCACCACCGAGACGACCCGGTACGGCACGGCAGCCGCGTCGGCCTGGGGCCGGATGCACCCGCGGCTGACCCGCCGCGGCCCCTGGCTGGACCATCCCGAAGACACCGACCTGCCCATCATCGAGGGCACCTTGATCCGGCTCCAGGTCGACCATCTCCCCGGGGATCGTGCCCCGACACCCTGATCGCTGTGGACCTCGCGCCCCGACGCCACCGCCGACCAGGTCGACCAGGCCTGGCAGGCGTTCCTGCGCCGGTTCGACCTCGAGCACACCGTCCGGTTCTTCAAGCAGCAACTGGGCTGGACCGCCCCCAGGCTGCGCGACCCCGCCGCCGCCGACCGCTGGACCTGGCTGGTCATCGTCGTCCACACCCAGCTACGCCTGGCCCGCGGCCTGACCGACGATCTACGCCGCCCCTGGGAACGTCCGACCACGCCCGAGCGGCTGACCCCGACCCGGGTGCGGCCAGGGTTTCGCCACCTCCGAGCGAAGATCGCCCACCCGGCCGCTGCACCGAAACCCACCAGACCCGGCCCGGGCAGGCCCCCCGGCACGCGAAACCGACACCCCGCCCCCCGCTACGACGTCGGCAAGACCACCCGACGAGCCGTCAACCTCGAACAACACCACCAGATGAAGACCACCACGGGTTAAAGATCAAGCTAAGGGTCGGTGTCCTGGTCATCGTGTCAGGGCTGGAGATCGTGCCTTGACGCGGTGACCAGCGCACGAAGGGTTGCCACGATCGAAGATGCCCGGCGGTGTGATCTCGCCCGGGTGCTGGCATCCGGCACCCCGCTGACACATGGACGCGGGTCGCCGCCGACCACAGCGAGGTGCGCGGTGGCGCCGCAGGTGGCAGGAGGTGCCGGATGCTCACTGACGAGCGTACGACGGTGGGGCTGGATGTCCATGCCCGCTCAGTGGTGGCCGAGGCCGTGGACTTGTCGAACGGGGAGGTGTTCAGCCTGCGGCCTCCAGGGCGGCGGCCAGGTCGACCGGCGGTGGAGGAGGTGCGATCGGCCGCTAAGCCGGCATGAACTCCTGGCGGTGCAGCGCGGAGATCGACTCCACTGCGGCGAGAAGTGCCTGCGCCTCCTGCGTCTTCCCAACGCCAGCGCACTCGGCGACCTACACGAACGCGATCCGTGTCCCATGCCGTGTCCCACGAGGCCCGGCAACATACGAGGTCTGGTACTCGGGGCGTTCACGGCTGGGTGGATGTTGACGAAGCTCCGCACTCCGCTACGGGCGGCCGAATGCTTGGACGGTTCGGCGGCGAGGCGTGCGACCTTGGCGATCGACACTCGGTAAGGCTGCCCCACCTGCTGGCCAACGGGGGCGCACGGGTGCTCACATCGCTCGACGACCGCGTTGACGCTCGCGGGGTTCGGCACACCGAGCCTCGGGCGGCCAGATCCGTCACCCCGACCTATCGCTGTCGCCTTCCACCCGCCAGGGAGGAGCCGGTGGGTCTGCCAGCGTCTCCAGCATGAGGTTGGACCACGTTGCCGCTGCGGTCGCGAGCCTTGCGTGCCGCGGCCGCACCCTACTGGGCACTGAGTCGCGGCAGTGGCCCACACCAACTCGGCTGCGCAGCCCCGGTGTCCGATGTTCCTGAACCGCCGGTCTCGTTCCGCCAGACTGTCGCACGCACTCCAGGCGCAGTAGGACGAGGAGTTGGCGATGCTCGACGGACAGTTGGCGGGGCACATCGTCGTGTTCGGAATCCACGGTGTCGCGCGGCGGATCGTCAAGCAGCTGTCGACCACGGGCAGGCAGATCGTGGTGGTGGACCCCGACGCGACCCAGGAGGAGCGGGACGAGCTGGAGCGCTGGGACACGGAGTACCTGGCGGGGTCCGGGCAGAGCGTCGACATCCTGCGGGCCGCTCGCGTCTCCAAGGCCCTCGCGGTGGTGTGCGCGACGGACAAAGACGTGGTCAACATCGAGATCGCCCTGCTGGTCCGCGAGGTGTCGTCGACGGTGCGGGTCGTGGTTCAGATGGGGAACGCGTCGGTGGCTCGGGCGCTCGAGCCGCTCATCCGGCCGGGTGGCGTGTTCGACGTCGCCGAGCTGGCCACGACCTCATTCGTCGAGGCCGTGCTCGGACGGACGACGCACGTGCTGACGCTGGCCGGGCAGGAGTTCCTGGTGTCCTCGTTCACCAGCACTCAGAACGGGACGTTTCGCTCCATCTGGGGCGACATGACGCCGGTGGCGGTCACCCCGGCGGACGGCGGCCCGACGAGCTCCTGCCCCAGCCGCGACGCACACGTGGCCGCAGGGGACCTGGTCACCCTGCTCGGCACCCAGCAGGAGTTCGCGGCGATCGGCCTGAAGCCGGCGCGGTCCCGGGCCACCGCGTCGGACCGGCACTGGCGCCGCAGGGCTCGCGAGACGCTGGCCGCCGTCAGCGACGCCTTGGACCGCCCCTTCCGCATCGCGTTCGGGGTGCTCGCCGTCCTGTCCGTGGTCTCGGTCCTGGTGCTGGCGAACCACTACCGCGGACCGGGCGGAAAGGCGATGTCCCTGCTGGACGCGGTCTACTTCACCTCCGAGACCATCGCCACGGTCGGCTTCGGCGACTTCTACTTCCGCGACCAGGTCCCGTGGCTGCGGGTCTGGGCGATCATCATCACGCTGATGGGCGCCACCCTCATCGCGGTGGCCACCGCCCTGCTCACCAACGCCTTGGTCACCCGCAGTCTGGCCCAGTCGCTTGGCCGACAACGGCTGACCGGGATGAGGGGCCACATCGTCGTCGTCGGCCTGGGTCGGGTCGGGAGCCGGGTGGCGCTGAAGCTGCGCGAGTCCGGCTACGAGGTGGCGATCGTCGACAGCGGACAAGGGCAACGGTTCATGCCCCAGATGGAGGCAGCGGGGATGCCGGTGCTTATCGGCGACCCGACCATGCGTGAAACCCAGATGGCCGCCGGCATGCACCGTGCGTCCGGTCTGGCCGCGCTCACCAACGACGACTTGGTCAATATCGAGATCGGCCTGGCCGTCAGCGGACTCACAGGGGAGCGCAGCTTCCCGATCGCCTTGCGCATCTTCGGGCGCAACCTCGCCCGAGTCCTGGGAACAGTGTCGGACACGTGGAAGCCCCGCTCCATCGCCGAACTGGCCGCCCCCTGGTTCATCGGCGCAGCCCTCGGCATGGAGGTCGTGGGGACCTTCTACGTCGGCGCCGCCCCCTACATGGCCGCCCGGCTGCGCATCCGGCAGGGCAGCGGGTTCGACGGCATCCTGGTGGACGACTTCCGCGTGCACACCCGCGTCGCCGCGATCCAACGCGCAGCCACCGGAACGCTGGAGTTTCCCCCGGGGCGGGACGCGCATCTGCAGGCCGGCGACGTGGCCTACGTGGTCGGCCACTACCAGGACCTCTTCGAGGTCCTGGAGCGCGGGTGACGTCAGGACCGGCGACAGCGGCCCGCGGACGACGACTGATCGCGTTCAAGCGAGCGCACCGGCGTGAGGCTCCGTGGGGAGTGGACGCCATCGTGCCTGACCCGGATCCGTACGGGCGGCGGTGATGGGGTGGTTACCTCGACACACAAGTGCCCTCTGACCGGGGAAGATGGGATCTCCTGAGGATCTCATCGACGGGTCGAGAGATCATCGAGAGAGGGCACGTGTTCGACGATGAGTGTACGGGTGGCCGGTGGGGGGCGCGGACCCTGGACACGCGCACATCGCGTCGGTCAAGCGGCAGGACCGGGGTCCGACCACCGGTGAGCTGCTGGTGGCGACGTCGTCCAGCCAGCTGACCGGTGGGGATCATCTGGTGTCGCTGGACCGGCGCCGCGCCGATACCGCCGGAGCTGGAGCCGGTGCCGAGAGGTTGGCCTGTTGCCTGACGGAAAACACCGCCCGGCATCATCTGCCTCACCCGCAACACCCGCATCCGCGCCGACCAGAATCCTCAAGATCCACCGGCCCGCCGACGCCGCACCATCCCCAGGGACCAGCTCACCCTTGCCCTGGACGAGCAGGTCGACCATGCGTACGGGTACGCCGTCCCAGGGCCGTGACGCGGCCGGCGAGACCGGCCCACGCGCTGCGGATCCCGGGACGTCGACGGTGCCGCCGGGTCGCAGGAACGGCAGGGCGTCGACACGCCGAACAACCCGATCCGGAAGGGGGGGGTGTCCCCGTCACCGACCCAAGCGTTGACCAGCTCGTCCATCCGACGCCGGGTCAGCACCATCCTCCCCACAGTGCGCACGCCGCACCGGACCGGACCGGGACCAAGGCCCGGTCCGGTCCGGTCCGGTCCGGTCCGGTCCGGTCAACGCCTGGATGCCCTCCGCAACAGCTCACTTCACCCGGCGGGTTCTGCTCCGGCGACTCCGGGCCGCCGGGCCGGAGGAGGTTCTGCGCGGCGAGCCGGGCCGTCTCCGCGACGCGTGCTGCTCGCGTCTGCGGCCGTTTGGCACTCTCGATCCACCAGAGTGCGACCCGCTGGTCCGAGGCGGTGAACGCCGAGAAGTTGGCCCGCGCGTCAGGGCCGGCGTCGGCGAGGGCCGCCGCGAGGTCGTCGGGGATCCGCAGTGCGTCGATCGAGTCGAGCGCCGTCCACGACCCGTCCCTCCGTGCGGCCTCGACCACCCGCTGCCCGGCCGCCGTCATGAGACCTTGCTCGGTCAGCCGCAGGACTCGCCGCCTGTTCGACGCTGACCACGTGCTTCCGGGCCGGCGTGGGGTGAAGCGCAGCGCCGATGTGCCGTCGCCGAGAGAGCGCAGGGTGCTGTCGATCCAGCCGAAGCAGAGCGCCTCGCAGACGGCGTCGTCCAAGGTCAGGTTGCGCTCGTGCCGGCCCGGGGAGCGCCAGGCGAGCCACACGCCCGTCGACGTGTCGTGATGTTCCTGCAGCCACCGCCGCCAGCGGGCACGGTCGGCCGGGCGCAGAACGTCATCGTCCGGCGCTGTCATCACCGCGGACACAGGCACACCCCCGTCAGGCGCGCTGCTCGCCCTCGTCCGGGCCCACGGCGGCCGTCGGGTACGGGTTCTGGGCGGCCCACGCGAGGTAGGCCTCCTCCATGACGGGCAGGGTGAGGAAGAGCATGTCCTCGCCGATGAGCTCGATGAGGTCGGCCCGCTCGAGCTCGACCCGAAGGTCGGTCTTCACCCGCGCGAGCCCGAGCCGGACGCCGTGTTCGGCGAGGTCGTCGTGCAGGTCGCGCAGGCCGTCGGCGGCGGTGATGTCGATCTCGACGTTTGCTTCGGCGTTGAGCACGAACCAGCGCACCGGGTGCGACGGGTCGGCAGCGTTCTCCTGCTCGACCGCGAGCAGCTGCGCGCCGGCGCAGGTCGCCGACGTTGGCGAAGAAGAGCGGCGCGTCGTAGCGATAGACGATGAGCCCGGGCAGCGTCTGCGCATCGGGGTAGTCGTCGACGTCGTGCATCCCGGCGAGCCCGGGCACCCGTCCGAGCACGCCCTCGTGGGGGCGGGCCAGCCGCTGGATCATCTCGAGCATGCTCAGAGCGATGGCGATCCCGACACCGGCGAGGATGCCGAAGGTGATCGTGCCGACGAGGGCCGTCATCGCCAGAAGCAGCTCGCGCTTGCGGAAACGCGCAAGCCGGGCGATCTCAGGCAGCGAGACGAGCTTGCTCGCGGCGTACAGGACCACCGCGCCGAGCGCAGCGTCCGGCAGCTGCGAGAGCAGGGGCCCGGCCGCGAACAGCACGATCACCACCCCGACCGCCGCGACCAGGGAGTACACCTGGGTGCGGGCGCCAGCGGCGAGGGCCAACGCCGTCCGAGAGCCGGACGACGACACCGGGAAGCCGCCGACGAGACCCGAGGCCACGTGCACACCAGCGAGCGCCACGAGCTCCTGGTCGGGGTCGATCGACTTGGTCGGTGTGCCGGGCTCGTCCTCCGGCGCGGGGAACCCGCGGGCGATGAGCGTGTTGTCACCGTAGGCGACGATCGCGACACCGAGGCCGGCGAGGGCCATCGCGGCGACCTCGTCCATCGTCACGGCCGGGATCTGCAGCCCCGGGAGACCCGTCGGGACCTCTCCGACGACCTGGACGCCGTGATCTTCGAGATCGAAGACCGCGCACACGATCGTCGCCGTGGCGACGGCGATCAGCGGCCCGGGCCAGCGGGGCCGCAGCATCACGACGAGCAGGAGCACGGCGAGCGTGCCGAGGCCGACGGCGAGCGTGAGCAGGTCCGTGCCCGGGACGACTTCCACGAAGGACTTGAGCTGCTCGACGATGCTGTCGCCTTCCACCGTCGTACCGGTCAGCCGGCCGAGCTGTCCGACGACCATGAGGACGGCGCCACCTGCGAGGTAACCGACGAGAAGGGGTGTCGACAGGAGGTCGGCGGCGACGCCGAGGCGCAGGATCCGCGCGACGAGGCACCAGCCGGCGACGACGAGCGACAGGGCGGCCGCCAGGACCATGGCGCGGTTCGGGTCGCCCGCGGCCATGGGTGCCACCGCGGCCCCGGCCATGAGCGCGACCGTCGACTCCGGCCCGACCGAGAGCACACGCGAGCCGCCGACCAGGGCGTACACGATGAGGGTGGCAAGCGCCGTCCACAACCCGGCGACCGGTGGGACGTTGATGATCGCGGCGTAGGCCATGACCTGCGGCACGAGGTAGGCCACGACGGCGACCCCGGCGAAGACGTCGGGGCGCAGCCAGGGGCGGTGGTAGCTGCGCAGTGCGCCGATGCCGGGCGCGTACTTGGCGATGACGTCCCCGAGGGAAGGCCCCTTGTCGGCGGCGAGCTCGAAGCCGACGGCTGGGCGGCGAGCGAGCGGGGGGGCTGCAGGACCGCCGTCACCTGACGGTTGCGCCTGCGCTGCGTCGTCGCGCTTGGACGCGGCCTTGCCGGACTTCTTCGCCACGCGAGGTCACCTCCGAACCGTCATCTGCTCGTAGGGTCCAGTTCACCCGAACTTTGCCGGTGACGGTACCGTTGCGGCGACCGACGGGGAGGGGTCATTCGCCACTGGCATTGGCCGGACCGTGGGCACCGCCTCACGCGCATTCGCTGCGCACGGCGGGAGACCGTGCGCTCCTCGTCCGGGTGGCGTCACGACGAACGCATCGCGCAGCCAGCTGGCGAGCTCGGCAGATGCATCGGCCGCGACAGGCGGTAGCCCTTGATCGTGTGCAGCCCATCGCGGCAAGGCCCTGCCAGGTCGCCGC
The DNA here is from genome assembly GCA_963750565.1 of uncultured Actinomycetota bacterium. Classification (GTDB taxonomy): domain Bacteria; phylum Actinomycetota; class Actinomycetes; order Actinomycetales; family Kineosporiaceae; genus R-H-3. The sequence goes on from CAVVRA010000013.1 coordinate 23,723, forward strand.
CTCCTCGACGCCCTCGGCCACGGTGTCGAGGCCGAGGTTCGCGGCGAGGGTGATCGCACGGACGATCGCCTCGTCCTCGGGCCCGTGCAGCATGTCGCCGACGAAGTCCGGCCGATCTTCACTTGCTGCACGGGAGGTCGCGCAGGTAGGACATCGTCGCGTACCCCGTCCGAAGTCGTCGATGGAGATCCGCACCCCGCGGGCGCGGCGCGGGTCGTCGAGGACCAAGCACTCGGTGATCTCCAGCGTGAGGGCGGGGGCACGTCCTGCAGGTGCAAGAGAGCCTCGACCGCCGGCGGAACGTCGGGGTCGAGGACGCTTCGGGCGGACAAGGTGACCGCTATCGCGACCAGAGACCGCCCGTTGGCCCGCCGTCCCGCCATGTGCCGCTGGCCTCGAGGGGCGCGATCAAGCATCCAGGAGGTCAGCGGGCACGCGCCCGGTGCGCTCGGCGAGTGCGATGAACTCGGCCGGCCCGACGAGACCACGCGTCGGGTGCTGCCCGCGGACCAGTGCCTCGACCGCGACGACTCGGCCGCTCGCTGCGTCCGCCGGGGGCTGACGGATCATCGCGAGCTGGTCATTGTGGATCGCCTGGCGCAGCAGACGCCATCCGGCCGGCGCCAGTCACGCCGTTCTCCTGACGTTGGTTCCGGTTCCCCAAGACGAGATCCCAACCCAGGCAGGAGACGGCGTGTCTCGCTGGGCGTAACCAGCGTCGCGAATGACATTGCACTCTTCGCGGTAGTTGCATCGAATACACCTGACTTGGTGGACTTCTGAAGTTTCGCGGTTACGCGGCGGCGGATTGCCCTGGCTGGGCGTCGTGATCGTTTAAGTGGTGTGTGTCCTGGCCTGCGGTGATCGCCGTAATTCGGGTGCGGCGGAACGCGATCAGCATGTCGGTGACGGCGATGTGCTGCTTGTGGCGGTACCAGGGGGCGGTGGACAGTCGGGCGGCCAGGTCGTCGGCGGTGTGGCCGGTCTGGTGGTACCAGCACGTCAGGATGGTCAGGGTGAGCATCGCGAACGGCAGGGTGCGCTCGACCGCGAGCTGGAGGCGGTTCTGGGCGTCGCCGGCGCCGAGTAGGTCCTTGCCGTCCTTGATCGCCTGTTCGATCGACCAGCGGTCGGCGTACCGGGCAATGATCTGCTCGGCGGGCGCGGTGATGTCGGTGGTGACCAGGGCGATGTCGTAGGCCTTGGTGCTGGCGGGGTCGCGGAGGAGGATCACGTTCACCTGGGTGCGGTGCAGGCTGCCCCACCACAGGCACCCGATCACGGCGACGTGCACGGTGTCGGTGTGGCCGTAGCGGGTCACGGTCAGCTGGTCTCCAGGTCGCGGTGGCGGCCAGATCGGTCGGAGTGCCCAGCCTGGCGCCCTTCAGGGCCGGGCGTCCCCGCCGGCCGGTGCGCGGTGGGGCCGGGGCGTACAGGGCGGCGTTGGAGGCCAGACGGGTGGTGAACGTGACGGTCCGTGGAAGGGCTCGCCAGGCTGGGCCCTTGTAGGCGTTGTCCGCGACCACGTGCACGCGCCGGCCGACCAACGCGGCGGCGAGCAGGTCGACCAGTTGGCGGGCCTGCTCCGGCTTGGATTCGCTGGTCTTGGGCTGGTGCAGCCGGAACAGCAACGGTAGGAAGACCTTCCGGTCGGTGAACGGCACACCGGCGACCAGCCCGGCGATCACGAAGCAGTTGCCGCGGCCGATCCCGTCGCGGCCCTTGGCCGACCCGTCGTGCTGCCAGAACACACCGAACACCTTGCGGCCGTAGCGGTGGAACAGGGTGTCGTCCACCGCGACCGTCACCGCCGCGTCCTGGGCGACGAAGGCCGCCACAACGATCCGGGCCAGCGCCAGCCCGAGGGCGTCGGTGTCCCAACGGGCGTGGGAGAAGAACCGGTGCGCGCTCGACCAGTGCCGCACCGTCGACATTCCGGCCGCGGACCACATCCCGGTCACCGTCCGGGCACCGACTCCCGCCCAACGCGCCCGTGACCAGCAGCACGAACGTGGCGAACGTCGGTGCGGTGAACACACCCCGGCATCCGGCCAGCACCTGCACGCAGGCAAACCGGTACCGTGCCCGCTGGAAGCATCGACGAGAACCTCCCCAATGGGATGTTTCTGAGCACGTCGATGCTTCCGCCATGTCACCCCTTGATCACGCACCCCGCACGGGCGTGTCGCGACCAGTCCACCACGCGAAGATCACGAGGAGTGCGAAACTTCAGGGACTTGGACATAGATCCTATTTGGTGGTCGACTCTGGCCCGACGATCGTTTCGCCGTTCGGTGCCCACTCCATCACGCCTCCAACGAGAAGGTCGCCATGTCGGACCACCTGCCCCGAACACGCCAACCCCGAGCCTGGTCGGCGCGGCCGTCGCGCCGTTATTGCAGCTGGCGCCACCGCCGCATTAGGCGCCGCCGGCATCGCCCTGTCGAAGCCCGCCAACGCCGCCGCCGGCGCTCCGCTTCTTCTCGGCCGCAGCAACAGCGCCGGGTCGGCCGCCACCATCGTGTCGTCCTCGGTCACCGGCTCGGCGTTCTGGGTCAAGGGCACCGCGGGCAACGCGCTCCTCGGTGATGCGTCGCCCGGCACCAAGTGGGGGGTCTACGGGCGCAACCTCGCCACCACCGGCAGTAGCGGGGGCGCCGTCCGCGGCGAGGGTCGCGCCAACATCGGGGTCTATGGCGATACGACGAACGCCGGCCGCTACGGCGTCCAGGGGATCAACCGGGCGAGCGCCGCCGGGAAAGCTGGAGGCGTCCTTACCGATGGTCGCCAGCAGGCCGGGCTCGTCGCCTTTACCGACAACTCCAACCAGCCCGCCGTCGTCGGTGTCGGCGGCGGCACACTTCCCTGGGCGGGCTACTTCCAGGGCGCGACGTCCAGGTCGACGGCACGGCCGCTGCCGCCTTCGTCGGGGTGGGCGTCAACACTTCGGGTGCGCCGGGCGGCTTCGACTACGCGGACGCCGTCTCCGGCGCGGCGGGACTGCATGTTGCCGCGGGCCAGGCCGTGCTCGAAGCGAGCGGCGGAGCCAGCGTAGATGCACCCGTGGGGTTCAGCGACGCTGCCTCCCTGAACGCGTCGGCGGTTGTGGTGCTGACCCCAGTGAACGCTGCGATGCCCAACCTGACCTGGCAACTGACAGCGGTGGGGTTCGATATCAGTGGTGGAGCGGCGGGCGGGACGGTCGGCTGGATCCTGATCGCCCCGCGCAAGGCCTTCGGGACGGCAGCGGTCGCGTCCCTGGCGGGGGCCGCGGGAGCGGGCGCTCGCCGAGGAGTCCTCCCCGTTCCGGCGGTGTAGACAGCGTCGCCGTCCAGAGTCCCTTGTTCAGCAGCCGTCACGATGCACCTCGCCACCGAAGCTACGCACGGGCGGGCGGGCAACCGGATGGGGTTCTGGGTATCTCACCGCGACGACTCCATGTGCCGTTTGAGACCTTCGGTTGCCGCGCTGACGGCCTTCTTCATCACCTGACGAACGACCAGGTCGGGCAGTGGGATCGCCGGATCGATGCTGAGGTCGTACCGGACGCGAGAGACACCGCTGCGGTCACCAACGATCGCGTAGCTGCCGTGCTGAGCCTTCTGCTGCAAGGACTTCACCAGCGACCAGCTGACGCCGCTGTCGGACCAGACGTAGTCGAGTGTTTGCTCGTCGGTCAGTCCCATCGCGGCCACGGCCATGGTGGCCCGCTTCGGGCGACCGTCCGGATGGCGTTGCAGGATGTTCGCGCGCTTGTGCACCGAGGACCAGTGCGAGTACTGATCCAGATCGGCGAGTACCGCGAGGATCTCCGAGGGTCTCGCCTGGATGTCGACCGTGGCGCTGACAGTTGCCATACCTCGACGCTAACCTCGGGACTGCCCCCAACGCTCGAGTCTTGGGTCCTGTTCTTGGCCCCAGCAGTTCGACCCCCGGGTGGACAGTGATCAGCCCGAACGTCTGCGCGCCTGTCTGGAGGAGTACTGCTTCCGCTTGAAGCGCAGGCACACCCGTACCCGCCGATTGTGCCACCACCTCATGCAGTACGCCGCCAACGACCAACCGGCAAATGGTCGCCCGAGGCGGTCACACCGCTCGGCGTCCAGGGCGAACGCTCCCCCCAAGCCTCGCTGTCAGCATCTGCAATACGAGCTGCTCCAAGAAGGCCGGCGGCTGATCCAGCACTCTCGGGAGAAGCTGGTCGGCGACTGCCGCGTTGGATTCGCCGACCGCGGCTTGGATGGTCTCCGACCGCGGCTCGGATGGTCTCCATGCCCGCGAGCCGAGTTCCCGCGTTCATGTCTCGATCGACTGGCGGACGTCGCGGACGTTGGCCGTCGACCTACCCAGATCGTGACATGGTCGGCGGTCTCGCCCTGCTTGCGGCCGCTCAGCTCAGGGCCGCTTGGGGCGGAAGGTGTCCAGGACATCCTGGCCCGGCTGAACGATGCCGTACGAGGACTCCGGTACCTCGACCCAGACGCCGGGCAGGTCTGACAGGGGTTCGGAGACGACCAGCCGGGTCTCCTCGGAGAGCTCCCGCAGCTGCGGCACCTCCGGGTGCAGCTGGCGCAGCGTCGACAGGAGAGCTGTGTAGAACAGGGTGCGCGACTGGCCCTCGCTGGAGTAACGGAACACCCACAACCGCTGCCCGTCGGTCGTGACCACCGTCATCTGGATCGGCCACTGCACCCCGTGGGCTGCGCCGACGTCCTCGACGAACCCGACCATTCGCTCGACCGCGGCGACCGGGTCCTGCTCCAGGCCGAACGTGAGCGCGAGATGGAACATCAACTCGGAGTCCGTGGACCCGGCGATGCCCGAGAACAGCGCCGGGTCGACGGCGACGAGGAGGTCACGGTGAACCGTGGCGAACTCGCGGATTGCGCCGTTGTGCGCCCACAGCCATCGACCGTGGCGGAAGGGATGGCAGTTGGTCTGCTGCACCGGACTTCCGGTGGTCGCCCGGACGTGCGCAAGGAACAGCGGCGATCGGATGTGCCGGGCGAGCTCTCCGAGGTTCGCATCCGCCCAGGCTGGCTGGACGCTGCGGAACAGGGCCGGTACCGGGTCGCCCACGCTGTACCAGCCGACACCGAAGCCGTCGGCGTTGAGGGCCGTCGCGCCCATCGCCGCCGCGCTGCTCTGGTGGATGAGCGAGTTGGTGGGCTTGGACACCAACGTCTCCAGTGGGATCTCAGAACCCGAATACGCCAGCCAACGGCACATGACGATCACCCTCCTGCGAATCCTTGTGCGCGGCAGCGTCCTGCCCGGCCGGCGGGCCTCGCCCTGCGACATCGATCCGGCAACCGGACGCGCCCGAGAGAACGCCTCACACCCACACTGTCACGCTTGGTCAGCCCCTCCCAGCGCGGCCCAAGGACCCTCACCCGCGCTCTTCGGCCATCCGCTCCGGCCCCGTCGAGATGTGAGCGTGCCCCCGCTTTCGGGCGGTCACCTCCGCCTACCATGTCCCGGCTTCAGGAGTACTCGGCCCAGAGCCGCTGTTCCGCGCCGTCGACGGTGAGGGTGCCGCCATAGGGAAGGATCCACTGCGGGCGGGTGTGGCCGAAGGGCACACCGACCACGACGACAGCCCCGGGGTTGTAGTGCTGGAGGACCTCGATCGCGACGTCGCGCTGCTGAGCCCGTCGCGCTGCACGCTCCTGCCGGTCGGGGCGGACATCGAAGCTGGACGTGGGCGGCCGCGCCACCACAACGGCGGCCACGGCCGCCAGTACGCCACGTTCGCCGAGGGATCGCAGGATCCATCCGAACTCGCGGGCGGGGATGAGCTCTTCGGAGGTCTCCGCGAGGAGGACGGCGCCGTGCAGGACGGACGGGTCGGCCGGGAAGCGCCCCGCGGTCAGGATCCATTGCAGGACCTCGATGCAGCCCCCCCAGGTCGTGCCGGAGACGGACCGGGCTGGTCCGGCCCACGTCCATGGCTCGGTGGGATCGCGGTCGCCGTACTCGCTCAGCGCGGCGGGGTCCCTCCAGTCCTTGCCGATGTCCTCGGACTCGCCGGGGTCGATGATCTCCTGACGCTCTCCGGTCAGCAGCGCGGCACGCAGCGACCGGGCGTGGACGTCGTCCACGGCCGGCCCCGGGCCCAGGTGGACCTGTGTCGCGCCGCCGTAGAAGCCGGCGATTCCCAGGGTCCACAGCCAGCTGAGCAGGTTGGTGTTGTCGCTGTAGCCCAAGAACGGCTTGGGGTCGGCCCGCACGATCTCAGGATCGAGATGGGGGATGACGGTGATCTGGTCCTCACCGCCGATCGTCGCCAACACGGCCCGGATGTCCGGGTCGGCGAATGCCGCGTTCAGGTCGGCCGCTCGGTCCCGGGCAGTCGCTCCGAGTCGGCGAGTGGTCGGGTACTCGACGGGCGCCAGCCCTGTGAGATCGGCCAACCTCCTCATCGCCTGCTCGTGCACCTCAGGAGCGAACCCCGGAGCGGCGAACGACGGCGACAGCACCGCTACCTTGTCCCCGGGGACGGCCTTGGGCGGACGAACGAACGACGTCTCCACAGAGGACAGTCAACCGCGCTCCGGCAGCGACCGTCATCCAGTTGACTGCTGCCTCCGACAACACCGCACACGCGCAGGCCGCGAGCAGCGCCATCATCCGTACCGCCTTCAGCCGCGGTCCGCGTCGAACCACGTCCGCACCCGCATCTGGATCAGGTCGCCCGTCGTCTCCCGTCTGCCTCCAGGGCGTCAAGGTCCCGCTCGGCGAACAGCCGATGGTGCCACTCCTCGTTGAGGACGATCAGCAGACACTCTCGCACCGGAAAGCTCTCCGGCGGTGGCCACCCTGGCCCGTCGACCGGCTCGGTGTGGGCCGTGAGGGACTCGTCGGTCAGGCCGTCGACCACCAGGCGTACGGTCGTCATCCGGTCGCGGCGCAGCGCCAGCACCTCGTCGAGTGATGGACGTGCCTCGCGGTCTCGCGGGATGCCCGCAGTGTCCGGCATCTCGTCCCACGGCAGGTCGAGCGGGTCCCACGGAGTGGGATCGCCGAGGATGGCCCGGCGGACCCACGCGTCGGTGGCGAACATCAGGTGGCGCAGTGTTTCGATGAACGACCACTCGTCATCGACGGACTCGTGCAGCAGTTCAGGGGCCAGGCTGCAAGCCCGCGCAGACCGTGCCGTCCCAGAGCCGCTCGACGATGTCCCACGCATCACGGAAGCCGGCGGGGTCGGTGGGACGCATCGCGGCCCGGCGGGGGTCGCGCCGGTCGAGCTCCGCGGTCACCAGCGGCGCCACGTCGACCCCGTTGACCAGAAGGTTCTGGATCTCACCGTCGATCCGGACGTCGACCAACTCGACGCCGCGCATCACGACCCCGCTCAAGTCGACCCCACGGAACCTGGCGTGGGAAAGATCGACGGCGCGGAACTCAGCACCTGTCAGGTCCACGCGCGCGAACCGCGAGCCGCTCAGGTCGTCCCCCGTGAAATCGGCCATGGCGGGACCCTAGCCGTGGCCGCCGACACGCCACCACCGTCGCGAGCATCGGAGCATCGGCTCCGGCACGAAGACGGATGGCGGAGGATCTCCAGGGCCGGTGACAGGCGCATCACAGTAGCGGGACCTTGATCTTGCTGCTCGCCTGCCCACCCCGAGGAGTGGCGCCCCGCGGGGGTAGCCCGGCAACTCGGACCATGGGTTGGAGGACAGTGGCGGCGGGCGGTTCACCCTGACCCGGGACGGTATACAGCGGAACGCTCACGACCATGACGAGTCTCGCGAGCACCAGGACTGATGCCAAAGTTCCACGAGATTCACGCTGCTCGCGACTGCGGCCACGATCGGGGTCGGCAACGGTCGTCTTGATCGGGACAGGGCAGGTGACGGCCAGGCACGGCGGATTCCTCCGGGAGAGTTCTCCCGTCGACCGATCAGCGGTGCGAGTCTGGTGTCGTGCTGGTCTTTGTCTCCTACCGGCGGCGAGACTCCGCGTTCGCAGCCCAGGCGCTTCGGTATGCGCTGCGGTCGGCGGGACACGAGGTCTTCCTGGACACCGGCACCATTGCAGCGGGTGAGGCGTTCCGGGACGTGATCCGGGAAGCGCTGCACCGCTCGGACCTGGTTCTGGCACTGGTCGGACCACAGTTCCCCTCTCAGCGACTGCACGATCCCTTGGATGCAGTGGCGTTCGAGTGGCGGCAGGCACGGTTCCTCGGCTGCATGATCCACGCAGTGCTCCTGGACGGTGCGGCGATGCCGGCCGAGGAGGCGTTGCCCGCGGACCTGCGATGGTTCTGCAAGCGGAGCGCGTCCGCCCTCGGCGGAGCCGCCCTGGGGCAGCAGCTCGATGCACTCGTCGCCGAAGTGCCTCGCCTGGCCGCGACGCCCCAGGGTGCTGCCCGGGTGCTCTGGGTGGACGACAACCCCGCGAACAACGAGTACGAGCGGTCCGTCCTCAGACCCGAGGGCCTCGTGTTCGACAACGTCGTGTCCACCGCCGAGGCGATCGAACAGCTGCGCACCAGCACCTACGACCTGGTGATCACCGACCTCGGACGGCGATGGTCATCCGATCGCTCAAAGACCGCCGGCCGTAAGCTGCTCGCCGACCCGGTCATCACACGCGGCGGACCACCGGTCATCGTCTACGCAGGACGCGCCGCCGCCGCCCAGGCGGCCGAGCTGCTCGCCGCCGGCGCGTTCGGAGTCTCCAGGAACCGCGAACACTTCCTCGAGCTCGTCCGCCAGGCCCTGGGCAGACCACTCGCTCCCCCGCAGTCGTAGAGCGCCACGGCCGTGGCCACGTCGGAGCACCAGGCACGCGGGCCCTCGCTGACGCTGTGGCCGGCGCGTGACGGCCACCACTGCGCCGGGGGCGAGCAGGGACTGCGAGTCGTGGCGCACATGGCACAAGTCGTCCGCGGCACAGGCGGATGACGATCGCAGATCGTCCGATGATGGTCGCCCCGTGTGGCGCCGGTCAGCATGAAGATCGTCATGACGAGGCAGTAGCGCGCGCTCACCGCGTGGATCGTCGTCACCACCGTGTCGAAGTCGGCCACCAGCGTGCTGAGGACACGTGCACCACCGACGTGTCCAGCAGCATGACCGACGGAGCGCTCACCAGCGGTCGACCAGGGGCGACCACCTCGTCGTCGACAGGCCGATGGGTGCGGGTGACGGCAAGATATCCAGCATCTTCCCCGATTCGCTGTCCGGTCAAGGTCCAGGAATTCCTCGGGCCGACGACGGCGGCGAGCGGACGGCGACCGGCCCCGGAGTCCGAGGGTGCAGCCGACACGGGCTCGGTCAGGACGGACCCTTCCGGATCGAGCCCTCGAGGCGACACACGCCGGACTCCCGGGCATCGCACCGTCCCAGGGGCTCCCTGAGCAGGAGCTCACCCCTGTGGGTGAGCCGATCGCCTGGCGACTCTGGCTACGATCACCGGCACAGGAGACCGTTGGAGGGACCGTCATGGCCGTGGACATCAGCAGACTGTCGGCTCGCAGTGATGGAGACGACGAGGGGGCAGCTTCGTCGACGGGCCGGCGCTACACACGTGCAACGAAGGCGGTGCACTTGACGCCGGCGGAGCGGGCGCAGCGGGGCAAGGCGGCGCGAGCCGAGGTCCCGCGCACCAGCCATGCCGTCTTCGAACCGTCGGAGCACCGGCCGGACCCGATCGATCTGCTCGAGTCCCAGGCCGCGACCCGCGTGCCTGAGCTCGTGCCGATCCGCTACGGCCGGATGCTCGTCTCGCCGTTCACGTTCTTCCGCGGCGCGGCTCTGATCATGGCAGCCGACCTGGCCTCGACCGCGAGGTCGGGCCTGATCGTTCAGCTGTGCGGTGATGCCCACCTCATGAACTTCGGGGCGTTCGGGTCACCGGAGCGACGTCTGCTGTTCGACATCAACGACTTCGACGAGACCAATCCCGGCCCGTTCGAGTGGGACCTCAAGCGCCTTGCCGCGAGCTTCGAGGTCGCGGCGCGGGACGAGAGCTACGCCGTGAAGGACCGCAGGGCGGTCTTGCTCGAGGTCGGCAAGGCCTACCGGGAGGCAATGTCACGGTTCGCGGGCATGCGCAACCTCGATGTCTGGTACTCCTCGCTCGACGTGGACCGGGCCATGGACGACCTGAGGGCGTCCATGCCCAAGGCCGCCGTGAAGCGCGCGGAGGCCAACCTCGGCAAGGCTCGCACGCGGGACAGCATCCAGGCATTTGCCAAGCTGACCCATGAGGTGGACGGCGAACGCCGCATCATCAGCGACCCCCCGCTCATCGTGCCGATCGAGGAACTGGTGGAACACGCCTCGGTCGAGGAGACCATGGAGGAGCTCCGGAAGATCATCCGGGCCTACCGGCGTACCTTGGCCAGCGACCGCAAGCACCTGCTCTCGGACTTCGAGTTCGTGCACCTGGCGCGGAAGGTCGTCGGGGTGGGCAGCGTCGGAACCCGCGCCTGGATCGCGCTCATGCTCGGCCGGGACGAGGGCGACCCGCTGTTCATCCAGGTCAAAGAGGCCCAGCCGTCGGTGCTCGAAGGATTCACCGGCCGCAGCGAGTACACCAACTGCGGGCAGCGGGTGGTCGCCGGCCAGAGACTCATGCAGGCGGCGAGCGACATCTTCCTCGGCTGGCAGCGGATCGTCGGCTTGGACGGTGTCCAACGCGACTTCTACCTGCGCCAGCTCCGGGACTGGAAGGGGTCGGCGCTCATCGAGGGGATGCCGCCGAGGACCATGCGGATGTACGCGCAGATGTGCGGCTGGACCCTCGCCCGCGCGCACGCGCGGTCCGGGGACCGGATCGCCATCGCGGGCTACCTCGGCAACGGGACGGTGTTCGACGAGGCGATCGCCGACTTCGCGGCCGCCTACGCCGACCACAACGAGCGGGACTACGCCGCCCTGGCAACGGCGGTCCAGCAGGGACGAATCGAAGCGCGAACGGGCCTGTAGCGCGGCTGGCCGGGGCGGCTATCCGTGGACGGGCGTCGTCAGCATCTCGTGCGAGCGTCGGTACGTCAGCACCGGGCGGTGCCGGTTGTACAGGGCCACGATCAGCGTGAGCAGGACGACGAAGATCACGGCGGGCGTCCGGTCGAACTTCACGTTGAACACCTGGGCGGCCACCCAGACCACGCCGAGGTCGAGCGCGGTCAGGATGGCGAAGGCGGCGAACAGGGACTCCACCGTTGCGCCTCGCCGCGCGGCCCACAAGCCGAACGCGGAGTTGATGACGATCAGCACCGTGGCACCGAACGTCAGCTTCAGCGGCTCGGCCTCGACGCCCGGCAGCATCTGGCCGAAGATGACGACGACGAGCGAGACCAGCGCCACCTGCTCGAAGAGCTCGGAGGACCACAGCCGTCCCGTCTCTGCGCGCCACTGCGCCCGCTTGGCGGCGGTGTCGATGCCGTCCGGCAGCGGGTCGGCCTCCAGGTGCTTGCGCACGTCGGCGGGGTCCGGCGCGGGAGTCTTGGTCATCAGGATCCAGTACGCCAGATAGGCGAGCCCCGCGATGACCAGAGCTGTCGCGAGGAGCACCAGGGGCCGGTTGGCGAACGCCGTGGACCAGGAGTCATCGGCATCGACGCCGAAGATCGTCTCTTTGATGAAGTCCGTGGTGTCGAGCTGCGCGACGTGGATCCAGTACTCCTGGGGCAGCTTGATGAAGATCCAGATGAACGCTGCGCCACCGTAGATCACGCGACGGGTCATCCGCCGCGGGTTCCAGCGCAGGCGTGCGGCCTCGTAGAAGATGAAGAAGTACTCGAACGTGTTGGGGAAGACCAGCAGGAGGGTGCGGTTGCCGAGCAGCTCGAACGCCAACACCCCGACCATGCGGTAGAAGTACAGGAATCGTGCCACCTGGAACGAGAGCGAGTTTGTCCAGTTTCTCATCGTGGAGATGTAGGCAATGGACAGGTAGTAGACGTCGAGCGCCTTGTCGTAGGACTGGTAGCCGTCCAGGTTCAACGAGGTGAACTGCTGGAAGATGCTCTGGTCGACGCCGTCGAGCACAAGGCACGCCAGAATCGCCGGGAGCGGGAAGCGCGGGATGATCAACGGGACGAGGAGCCGCAGCGCCACCACGGTCCAGAAGACGAGCATGTCCGTGCCGTCGTTCATTGTCCGTCTCCCGCTGAGAGCCGTCGCGATCATCGCCCCGGCGACGGTAGCGCACCCGACGTCATGACGGTGCGTACCTCCGCGCGTACTGGGTCTCACGTCCGCACCCGCGGGTCGCGCGCCCGGTCTCCCGGGTTCGTTGCACCACATGGGCGGTCGGCGACCTGGAGACGAGAGGAGGCTCGGAACGGTCGGCAGACTCGGCGTGGTGCGGGTCGCTCCGTTACCGAACCGTGTCCCGGAGGTTCGAGTCCGCTCGGGGGCACCCACCAGAGCTCGAGCCTTGGTTTCGGCCGCGTCTCCGCTGCCGGTCCAAGCCCGGTCGTCGTGACCTCGGTCCGTTCGCCGAGGTGAACGCGGTCGTCTACCCGTCAGGGAGCTTCGCCACCGTCAGCAGCACGACGGCGTCCTCGAGCGCCTGCAGGTCGTGTCGAGCCGGTGGGATGACGAGAAGGTCGCCGTCGCGTCCTTCCCAGGAGTCGCCGCCGGTGCCGAGCCGGACCCGCCCGGACAACACGTGCACGGTCGCCTCACCCGGGTTCTCGTGCTCGGCGAGCGTGGTGCCGGCGACGAGCGCCACCAGCGTCTGGCGCAGGGCGTGCTCGTGCCCGCCGTAGACGGTCTGAGCGCTGCGCCCGGCGGCGGAACGGCGCGCGCGCGTGAGGTGTTGGCGGCCGAGTGCGTCGAGAGACAGCTTCTGCATGTGAGCCTCTCAGCCCTTCTCCGTCGGCGTGGTGCGCGCTCGGAGGAACTCGCGCAGCAGGACGGCGTTGGTGTGCTCACGGCCCCGTGAGCTGTCGAGCAGCGTCATGTCATCGATGCTCACCGTCGCGGCGGACAGCACTGGGCCACAGCCGATCGACGACGAAAGGTCTTCCTGGGGTCGGACCCGTGGTCGTGGATGCGGGAGAGCCTGATCGAGCCGTCCTCACCTCCGATCGGACACCTGTCGACCGGCCTCCGGGAGCAGGGTGCCCGGTACCCGGCGCCTGAGCACAGGTCGGCGTCGGGTCAGCGCCGCCCCATCGCGGGCCACTGGTGGGCCCGGAGGACGACGCCTCTGGTGCGCAGGCTCATCACGACCTCCCGGCGGGCGTCCCGGCGCCCGTGGCCGTTTCCTCAGGCTACGCCCCGGAGGCGCGAGGCCTCTCGTCGCGACACCGCCCGCGCGGCGGTTACGACCGCGCGGCCGACGACTCACCGTGAAGGGCGAGCACGGTTGCGCGGTCGAGTGGGCGGCGGTCCGCACCGTCGCAGGTGAGCATCCGCGCGATGGCGCGCGACGGTTCCACGCCGACGTCACGGATCATGATCTGCCGGCAGCGGTCGTAGGCCCGCCGCGCGTCGGAGATGTTGCCCTCGGCGACATGGATGCTGATCACCGCCCGGTGGGCGCTCTCACGCAGGGAGTCCATCCGGAGCGCGGTGAGAGCCGCCTCCATCGCGAGCCCGAAGCTGCCGACGCTGGCGAGCCGCCCCGCCACCGCCTCGAGCACGTGGAGCCGCAGCTGCCGCAGCCGCTCCCGGTCGGCGAGCAGCCACTCGTCCTCCCAGTCCGGCAGCAGGTCCCCTTCGTCGTCGAGCATCGCGTGCGCGTCCTCCAGCGTCGCCGACTCCCCCGCCCGCATCGTCGCGAGCGACCCGGTGACGAGGCGGCGCACGTCGACGTCGACCCCTGCACCGAGGTCGACGGTCCCGCTCGTCGACACGACCAGCCGCGCGGCGACCTGGTTGACCCGCCAGATTCCCGTGCGCAGGCGGGCGAGCGCGCGGTGCTCGACGGTCTCCGGCCACAGCGTGCCGGCGAGCCGGCTGCGGCTCATCCGCCCGCGCAACGCGAGCACCGCGACGAGCCGTTGCACCCCGGTCGGGAGCTCGACCACCTCAGCACCAACCCCGAGCGCGAACCCGCCGAGCAGGGTCAGCGACAGCTCCGGCGCCGGCTCGGCCCCGGCGCCCGGCCGCAGGCGGCCGTGCGTCCCATCGAGGTCGACGACGGGGAGCTGGGGATGCGGCATGCCGGTCCTCCACGATGTCGGCCTGTGCCACCCACGAGCGAACGGATGGACGAGGCACCGATCAGGCGCAGAGTGTCGAACGCCTGGCCGAAGGTGCGACCCGCGCGTCCGATACACGCCCTTCGACAGGATGGTCCCGCGGAGGCGTCGATTCGTCGATGCCCCCGTCGTCGGTGACGAGCGCGTGACAGGGCAGTGACGCGGTCACCGGACGCTCCGGGGATGGGCAGCTTCCCGGGGACCCCGCGAACCCGGAGCGGTGCGATCGTGGCGGTCTGCCCGCTGAGCCAGCTGGAGACCGGTGACTCGCTCGCGGCGACGACCGGCATCGCCCCGCGGCTCGCGGCCCTGGAGATTGCTGCTCTACCCCAGCACTGCGCTCGTCATCGCCAACACGGCGTTGCTGCTCGCCGCGCTCGTCGCGGGCGGGCCCCGCTCGCTCACGCTCGTGAACGAGGAGACCGATGCCCTGACCGTCGACGTCCTGACCGGTCTCGGCGCGACCTGACCCACCCGTCGCCACGGCCACGGTCGACGGATGAGCCGTGGTCCACGGAGACGACGGACGAGAGCCCGGCACGGCCCCGGGCCGAGCGGAGGGTGACCCTGTGACGACCACGACGAGCACGGTTTCCTGGGACGTCGTCCGCGTCGAGAAACCGGACGACGTGAACGTCATCATCGGGCAGTCGCACTTCGTCAAGACGGTCGAGGACCTGCACGAGGCGCTCGTGGGAGTGAGCCCGTCGCTCCGGTTCGGCCTGGCGTTCTGCGAGGCGTCCGGGCTCCGGCTCGTCCGGCGGTCGGGCAACGACCCCGAGCTCGTCGACCTCGCCGTCCGCGCTGCGGCGTCCGTCGGGGCCGGGCACTGCTTCGTCGTGCTCCTGCGCGAGGGCTTCCCGGTCAACGTCCTCAACCCGGTCAAGGCCGTGCCGGAGGTGTGCACGGTGTTCTGCGCGACAGCGAACCCCGTCGACGTCCTCGTCGCGGTGACCTCCGGTGGCCGTGGCATCGTCGGTGTCGTCGACGGGCAGCCACCGTTGGGCGTCGAGACCGATGCCGACGTCGCCGACCGGCGCGCGTTGCTGCGCGCCATCGGCTACAAGCTCTGACGGGCCGCTGCCCGGCACGGGGACCTCGTGGACGAGGCCGCACCCGACGGCCTGCTCGGCGGTGAGACGCGCCCCTGCCGACGTCTGCGTCCAGACGTCAGGCTGTCCGGTGCGGCACGACGAGCACGGGGCGCTCGGCGAACTCCAGGACGTGCGTCGTGACGCTCCCGAGGGCCGGCATCGTGCCGCGCCGTTCGGACCGGCCCATGACGACGAGGTCGGCGTCCCAGGCCGTGACCTCCTCCAGGATGCACCGGAAGGGCTCGCCGTCGCGGGCCACCGTCTCGCAGGGCACGTCGTGCCGGGCCGCGAGCTCGGCCACCCAGGTCAGCAGCGACACCCTCCCGTGGGCCAGCCGGCGCTGGGCGTCCTGGGACGCCCCGCCGAGGGCCGCACCGAGGACGTGGTCGCGGAGAACGGTGACCGCGCGCACCCGCCCGCCGCCCTCGGCGGCGAGCTCGACGGCGGCCCGCGCCGCGGCCAGCCCCTCGGGCGAGTCGTCGACCGCGACAAGCACCCGTCGGAACCTCATACGTCCCCCTCTCCGGCCGCACCGTGACCCGGCCCGGCCCGGCGCAACCGCGTCGTCTCCTCGCGCTCGACCTCCTCGAGGGCGAGGTCGAGCGCACGCAGCGCGTCCTCGAGCTCGGGAAGCCATCGGTCACGTACCGCCCGCAGCCGGCGGACCGTCACCGCGAGCTCGCGCTCGACCCGGTCGACCGCCGTCGCCGCAGCCGCGTGCCGGACGGCGAGCTCGAGCGCGTCCGAGCAGGCCCGTCCCGCCTCGAGGAGCACAGGCCCGGCGCACGCCGGCACCGGCCCCGCACGCACGGTCGTCATCCCCGGGTACCGCACGCCCGCGCCGTTGACCCACTCGATCGACACGTCCGCGGGGACCGCACGGCCGACGGCGCGCCGCAGCTCGTCGCTGTCGCCGCCGACGAGCGCGCGGCACGACAGGAGCTGGGCGGTGCTCGCCGCCCGGGTCCACTCGGCGCCGGTCCGGGCGACGAGCTCGGTGAGCCGGCGGTGCTCGCGCTGAAGCAGCTTCTGCTTGTGCTGCAACAGGTCGCAGGCACGCCGCGCGACCGCGACGCGGTCCTGGAGCCAGACCCGCCCGGCCCTACCCTTCGGTGCGCGGACCAGCATCGGTGCCCCCCTCCCGGTTCGGAGCGGAGCTGCGGTCGGCGCCGTCACCGGCGGGCACCGGCCCCGGGCCGCCGCGGTAGCGCAGGTCGAGGTCCGCCCGCCGCAGCATGCCGAGCTCGCGGCGCGGCAGCACGGAGACGACGTCCCAGAGCCGGTCGAGGGTCTGCTCGAGGGTCCGCGCCTCATCGGGACCCTGCGTCATCGACGCGTCGAAGGCCGCCGCGCAGTCGACGTAACTGCGCTCGGTCTGCGACAGGGCGTCCGGGCCGAGCAGCTCGGCCAGCTCGGCGACCTGCTGGGCACGGGCGAGCGCGGCGAGCACCTGGGCTGCGACGTCGAGATGGTCCTCCCGGGTCCGGCCGGGGCCGGCACCACGGCGCATGAGGCGCGACAGCGACGAGAGGCAGTCCACCGGCGGGTAGATCCCGCGGGCGTGCTGCCCGGCGGCGAGGACGACCTGTCCCTCGGTGATGTAGCCGGTGAGATCCGGGACGGGGTGGGTGAGGTCGCCGGCGGGCATCGTGAGCACGGGCACCTGCGTGATCGAGCCCGGCCGTCCGCGCAGCCGGCCGCACCGCTCGTAGAGGGACGCGAGATCGCTGTACAGGTAGCCCGGGTAGCCGCGGCGACCAGGGACCTCGCCGCGCGCCGCGCCCACCTGCCGGACCGCCTCGCAGTAGCTCGTCATGTCGACCAGGACGACGAGCACGTGCCGGCCCGCGGTGAAGGCGAGGTGCTCGGCGACGGTCAGCGCGATCCGCGGTGTGAGGATCCGCTCCACGACAGGGTCGTCGGCCGTGTTGAGCACCAGCGTCAGCTCCCCGGCGGCGGCCCTCGGCTCCAGGACGGCGCGGACGGCGGCGGCGTCGGCGTGGGTGACCCCCATCCCGGCGAAGACGACGGCGAACGGCTCCCCCGCCGCGTGGGCCTGCGCGGCGACCTGGGTCGCGAGCTCCAGGTGCGGCAGGCCGCCCACGGAGAAGACGGGCAGCTTCTGCCCGCGCACGAGCGTGGTGAGGGCGTCGAGCGTGGACACGCCCGTGAGCACGGGGTCGCGCGGCGACTCCCGGGCCACGGGGTTCATCGCGCGGCCGTTGACGTCCGCCTGCACGTCCGAGACGACCGGCGGCCCACCGTCGAGCGGCTCCCCCCGGCCGTTGCAGGCCCGGCCGAGCCAGCCCGGCCCGACCGGGATCCGCAGCGGTGCGCCGGTGAACGTCACCGACGCGCTGCTGGGGGCGATGCCGTCGGTCCCCTCGAGCACCTGGACCACGGCGACGTCGTCCGCGACCTCGAGGACGATCCCGTGCCGCTCCGCGCCCGCGGGCAGGCGCACCCGGGCGAACTCGTTCCAGCCGACCCCGCGGGCGCCGCCGACGACGAGGAGGGGACCACCGACCCGGCGCACGTCGTGGTGCGCCACCGGCGACACTCCGGCCGGCCACGGCCCGGCCCGCTGCTCCCGGACGCTCATGTCGCCGCCTCCAGAGCGGCCAGGACGACGTCCCGGCGGGCGACGACGTCGTCCGCGTCGTCCGAGCCGACGTCCGGCCCGGCGCGCAGCAGGGGCGAGTAGTCGACCGCCTCGAGGAACGTCGCAGGCCGACCGCGGACGACGAGCGCCTGGGCCCGGTCGTGAACCGCGAGCACCGCCTCGGCGAGGGCCCGCTGCTTCGCCGGGCCGCACGTCGCGTCGTCCGCGCTCGTCGCGCTCTGCTGGAGCACCGCCTCCCGGACGAGGCGCGCGGTGAGCAGCACCACGCGCTCGCGGCCGGGCAGGGCGGCCGTCCCCACGAGCTCGGCGACCGACTGCAACCGGTCCGCCTCGGCGAGCACGGTCTGCAGGCGTGCCCGCCGGCCGGGCCAGCCGGGGTCCCCGTGGCCGGTGTACCAGGCGCCGAGGTCCGCGGCGTCCCGGGAGAACGACGACCGCCACGAGACCGCCGGGTAGTGCCTCGCGTACGCGAGGTCCCGGTCGAGCGTCCACAGCACCCGGACGAAGCGCTGCGTGTGCGCCGAGACCGGCTCCGCGACATCGCCGCCGGGCGGGGAGACCGCCGCGACGACCGTCACCGAGCCCACGCCGCCGGCGAGGGTACGGACCCGGCCGGCGCGCTCGTAGAAGGCGGCGAGTGCGGACGCCAGCCCGGCCGGGAACCCCTCCTCGGCCGGGATCTCGCCGCCGGCCGACGAGAGCTCGCGCAGCGCCTCGGCCCAGCGGGAGGTCGAGTCGGCGATGAGGACGACGTCGAGCCCCTGGTCGCGGAAGTACTCGGCGACGGTGATCCCCGTGTAGATGCTGGCCTCACGAGCCATCACCGGCATGTTCGAGGTGTTGGCGACGATCACTGTCCGCTCGGACAGGCGCCGGCCGCTGCGAGGGTCTGTCAGGCTGCGCAGCTCGTCCACGGCGTCCGCGAGCTCGTTGCCGCGCTCGCCGCAGCCGACGTAGACGATGACGTCCGCCTCGGACCACTTGGCGACCTGTTGCAGGAGAACGGTCTTGCCCGTCCCGAAGCCGCCGACGACCGCGGCGGTCGAGCCGCGCGCCACCGGCAGGAGGATGTCGAGGACGCGCTGACCGGTCCGCAGCGGGACGGCCGACTCCAGGCGGCCGGCGTGCGGCCGGGGACGGCGCACGGGCCAGCGGTGCACCGCGGCGACGTCCCGCCCCCCGACCCGCGCGACGACGTCGTCGACATCCATGTCGCCGTCCGGCCGGAGCCGCTCCACGGTGCCCGAGACCCCGGGCGGCACGACGACCGCCTCGACCGTCCCGTCGTCGTCGGTGGCGGTCCCGATCCGGCACCCGCCGGCGACCGGGTCCCCGAGCGCCGCGGTCCCCGAGAACGACACCCGGCGGGCGGATGTCCCCCGGCGGTCCGCCTGGGCCGGGCCGAGCCACTCTCCCGCGTCGGCGAGGGGCCGCAAGATGCCGTCGAAGACGCCGCCGAGCAGCCCGGGTCCGAGCCGGACGGCGAGCGGGGCGCCGGTTCCGACGACGGTCGCGCCCGGCGCGAGGCCACCGGTGTACTCGTACACCTGTGCCGTGGACCGGTCTCCGGCCATCGCGACGATCTCGCCGACGAGGCGGTCCGGGCCGACCTCGACGACGTCGGCCACCGCCGCGCCGTCCAGGCCGCGCACCTCCACGAGCGGCCCCGACACCCGGGTCACCCGGCCGGTCACTGCCACAGCTCCTCCAGGTCGGGCGCCATCGCGTCCGCGCACCGTCGAGCCACCTCCGGGAGCCGGTAGTCGACGCTCCGGTCGCCGAGCCGGGCGGTCACGCCGCCGACCTCGTCGTCGGGCAGGACGACCGCCTGCGTGCCGAGCTGGTCGCGGGCCAACGCAGCGAGGCCGTCGACGACCCGGCCGTAGTCCGGTCTGCGCCGCAGGGCGCAGGCCTGCTCGACGGCGCGCCGGATCGACTCGTCGACCGCGGCCCGCCGGGCGGCGAGGACGCGCTCGCGCGCCCGGCGGCGGGCGGACGCCCGGTGCGCACGCGCCGCCGCCCGCCCCTGGGCCTCTCCCTCGGCCCGGGCCGCGGCCAGCAGCTCCGCGGCCTCGGCACGGGCCCGGGACACCGTCTCACCAGCCTCCCGGGAGGCCTGCTCGAGCAACGACCGGGCCGCCTCCTCCGCGTCGGCGCGCAGCACCCGCCGGACGGCGTCCAGCCCGGTGGGCTGCTCCCGGAGCGCCGTCACGGCAGGACCACCGTGACGGGTCCCGGCGGCCGCGGACCGAGGACCTCGCTCGCATGCCCGGTGAGCACGACGACGTCGACGTCGTCGGGCAGCGCTCGCCAGGCCGACCGTACCTCGTCGTCCGTCCGCACCTCGCGGACGACGGCGCCCGCGAGCGCCCAGACGGCGACCAGCGGCGGCTCGCCGAGCACGACGACGCGTCCCACGGCCGGCTCGCTCAGGCCCTGCCGATGAGGATCACGGCGATGATCAGCCCGTAGATGGCGATGCCCTCGGCGAGGCCGACGATCACCATCGCACGGCCGAACAGCTCCGGCCGCTCGCTGATGCCGGCGAGCGCCGCCGACCCGGTGTACGCCACCGCGATCGCGGCGCCGAGCGAGGACCCCGCGACGGCGATGGCCGCGCCGAGGAACGCCGCGCCGGACGACCCGGACGTCGTGGCGGCCGCCAGCTCCGGACGTGCTGCCGGTGCCGCCGCCGGTGCCGCGACCGCCTCCGCGGACGGACCCGCTGTCGACGACGTCGGCACGGCGGAGGCCGCCGGGGCGGCCGCCGCCGCGGACGTCGCCGCGACAGGATCCGACCGCGGCGACGTCCCGCCCGACCACGCCGTCACCGCGAGAACCGCGAGGACACCGCCGGCGACGACGAGCCCGGCGTCGAACCAGCGCAGCCAGCGCAGCGCGGCGGCCGGACGCCGCCGCAGGGCGACGAGGACGGCGGTCAGCGCGGCCGATGCCGCGCCGAGGACGAGCAGCGATGACGTCATGTCGATCCCTCCCCGGGCGGGGGGAGGCGCCAGGGCCGGAACGCCCGACCTCCCCCGGCGAAGATCCGTGAGAAGAGCTCGTAGTACTCCAGCCGCAGGGCCTGCACCCCGGCGACGAGAGCCTCGAGCGCGAACGCCGCCAGGTGGCCGACGACGAAGATGAGCGTGCCGACGACGATCCCGGCCCCCGGCCGCCATGCACCGACGGTCGCCTCCCACACGACGAGCCCGAGGGCTGCGTGGGTGAGGCCGAACGCGGCGAGGCGGGCGAACGACACGACGTTCGACCCCAGCCGGACCACGACGTCGAACGACTCCACGCCCGCCTGGACGGTGCCGGCCGCGCCGGGGCCGGCCGACCCCTTGAGCCCGACCGCGACGAGGACGAGGGAGACGGCCGCGAGGACCGCCGCAGCCACGACGAGCGGTCGCACGCCCCAGACCAGACCGCCGGCGGCGAGGGCTGCGGCGAGGAACAGGCCCGAACCGGCGACGCCGCCGGCCGCGTACAGCGCGACGGCCGCGCCGCCCTCCCGCCAGCGGTTGACGGTCCCGAGCGCGTAGGCGACGGCGAGCAGGGCCGCGCCGAGCGCGATCGCCGCTCCGAGCAGCCGGACCGGGTCGTCCAGCGGGTTCAGCCACACCACCGGGACGACGCCGGTCGGTCCGAAGAACTCGCCGTACAGCAGGCCGAACCCGGCTGCGGCCACGCCCATGGCGACGCCGAGCGGCCAGACCCGCCTGACCCGCCGCAGCCCTGCCCGGCGGGACCGGCGCAGCCACAGGGCCGCGAGGAGGAGCAGAAGCCCGTCCCCGACGTCGCCGAACATCATCCCGAACATCACGACGAAGGCCGCCGCGGCGAACCACGTCGGGTCGACGTCCCGGTACGGGACCGTCGCGTAGCTGTCCACGAGGGGGCGCACCGCGCTGTCGCCGCGCGCCGCGAGCAGGGTCGGCGGCTCCCGGCCGGGCGGTGCCGGGAGCTCCACGAGCGCGCCGCCGAGCGGGCCCAGCCGGTCGGCGACGGCCACGACGCGGTCGGCCGGTGCCCACCCGGCGAGGGCGCTGACGCCGTCCCGGGTCACCGCCGCCGCCGCGACCCGGGCGACGGTGGGCTGGGCGGACGGTGCGCCGCCGGACCCGTCGCCGCTGCCGTCGCCCGTCGCGTCGCCGCCGGCGTCGCCCACCGCCGGGACGTCGGGCTCGACCTCAGCGCCGGCCGCCACCTCGGCGAGGACGGCGGGGAACCGGTCGCTCGGCGCGACGACCGCGACCCGGGCCATCCGCCGCGGCACGAGCGACTCACGCCACGGCATCGAACACCTCCGGCCCGGCCGCGCCCCAGCCGGCCGCCTGCAGCGCGGCACGGACCCGCCGGGCGTCGGCGACGAGGAGCGCGGCGGCCGCCGCCACGACGGCACGCCCCGGCCGCTCGCGAACGGTCGCGGCGGCGTCCGCCTCCACCCGGCGCCACCAGCGCGGCCTCGCGTGCCACAGCTGCCGCTCGTCCTCGACGTCGTCGAGCACCCAGACGGCGGCCCGGGGCAGCCGGGACCGCAGCGCGGTGACGTCCGCCGCCGTTCGCCAGCTGCGTCCCAGCAACCGGTCGAGCTCGGCCGACGTCGCGTCGCCGAGGGGTGCGCCCGTCGCGAGGGCGTCCGCGACGACGAGTGCCGCCGCCCCCGGCGCCCAGTCGTGGACGTCCGGGACGGCGTCCGCGAGCCATCCCGCCCAGCGGGTGCGCAGCGCCGGCGCGGCCTGCGGCCACCCGGAGGTCCCGGGGTCCCCCCAGGCGCTCACGGCGAGCGCGGCGCGGACGGCGTCCGGGGTCGTCGCGCGGCGGGTCGCCGGTCGGGTCACCGCGAGCGCGCCGAGCGGGTGCGGCGCGGGCGGGTCGGCACGTGCCGCGAGCCGGTCCGCGAGGTCGTCGAGCTCGAAACCTGCCCCGAAGACGCGGACGACCGAGCCGGCGCGCGGCGGCAGCCAGCCCGCGAGGACGCGCAGGTGCCACAGGCAGACGGCGGCCACGGCGCGGTCGGCCTCCGCAGCGGACATGTCGGGGCGCACGTCCCGGCCGTAGGCCGACCCGGCCACGAGGGCGACCGCGGCGGGGGCGCTGCCTGCCGACGCGACACGCCGGGCCGCCGCGAGCCCCAACCGCCGCGACGTGAGCAGCCGCCCCCGGACCGAGCCGGCCGTCCAGCCGGCGCTCATCGGACCGTCTCCCGGCCGCCCCCGACGGCCGACGCCGGAGCCGACGCCGGAGCCGACGCCCGAGCCGACGCCCGAGCCGACGCCCGAGCCGACGCCCGAGCCGACGCCGGAGCCGACGCCTGGGCCGGCAGGCCCGCGGTCGCGAGCACGGCGTCGAGGACCCGGCCGACGATGTCGTCCATCCGTTCGGCTGCCGTGCGCGCGATCCGTCCGGCCTCGGCGTCCGCCTCCGCCTCCCAGGCGGACTCCTCGCCGCGGCTCGCGGCGAGGACCGCCGACGCCGCCGCGTCCCGTGTCCCCGCGCTCCGTTCGCGCGCCTCGGCGAGGATCGTCGCGACCTCCCGCGCCGCGTCCCGGCGGATCCGGGCCGCCTCCTCGCTGGCGCGCGCGACCCGCTGCCCCGCCGTCTCGACGTCCGGTGCGAGCGCCGAGAAGACGACCTCGAGCTCGTCGGCGACGGACCGGCGGTCGTCGGGCACGCCCAACGGTCCCGCCGGTCCCGGCGTCGCGACGGGCCGGAACCGGCGCAGGATGTCGTTCAGGCTGCGTGCCACTGGCGCCTCGCTCACTCCGCTCGGACCAGCCTCCGCCGCGCTGGCGCGCTCCGGGCCGGGACCTTCGGGACGTGCGTCGGCGACGCGGTCAGGTCCTCCGCAGCTCGCGGAACCGGACCCGGTGGCCGGTGATGAGCAGGGCCCGCCCGTAGAGCCGGGACGCGAGCACGAGGACGACGGCGACGGTCGCGGCGGTGAGCGTCATCGCGAGGACGAGCTGGTAGACCGGCACCTGGCCGGAGGCCCAACGGATCGGCATCGACAGCGGGGCCGTCACCGGGAAGATCGACAGCGCGGTGCTCACGACGTCGTCCCGTGTCGCCTGGAGGATCGCCGCGAGGTAGGCCAGCACGAGTGTCATCGTGACGATCGTCGTCGCGCCCGACACGTCGGTCACCTTGTCGACGAGGGCCGCGGTCGCGGCGAACGCGAACGCGTACAGGCCGAACCCGAGGACGAACCACGCCACGCCGAGGGCGAGGTCGCCGCCGGTCGCCGACGGCAGCGAGACCGCGTCGGTGAAGGCGCTCGTAACAGCGAGCGGGGTCGCCAGGAGGAGGAGCTGGCCGAGCGTGACGACGCCGACGGCGAGCACGGTGCCGACGAGCGCCTGGCTCGGGCGCAGGACGGCGAGCAGCACCTCGGAGATCCGGGCCGACTTCTCCGTCGCCACCGTCGTGGCGATCGCCGTGCCGGCCATGGTGATCGCGATGTACAGCACGATCCCCACCGCGAAGCCGACGCCGGCGCGGCCCTCGTCGAGCGCGCCGCCGACGGCCACCTGCTCGGGCGGCCGGACGGCCGCCACGGCGGCGACCTGTGCCTCGTCGAGACCCGCGGCGGCGAGCAGGCGGGCCGTCTCCTGGGCCACGACCGCCTGCGACACGACGGCGGCGAAGACCCCGGAGCCGCGCACGGACGTGTAGAGCGTGTCCCCGACGAGCCCGGCCGTCGCGTCGCCGTCCACCACCGCGGTGCGGACCTGCGCGCCGTCCGGGCGGGCGAGGTACTGAACGGCGAAGTCCCCGTGCCGGGCGGCCGCCGTGAGCGTCGCCCGCATCGGCGCGGGAGCCGGGCCGACCGTCGCCAGGGTGTACGTCGTCGTCCGCCCGGAGAGCACGACGGGCACCGCGACGCTCACCACGGCGGCGAGGAGCAGGACGCCGGTAACGACCCGGAACGTCTTGGAGCGGACCGTCTCCAGCAGTCCGCGCCGGGCCACGAGCAGGGTCCCGTGCCACCAGGAGCGCGTCCGCGACACGCGGCTCATCGCTCACCTCCCGCACCCGCCGGGACCGGCACCGGCCCTGGCCCCGGATCTGTCGCCTGCCCGGCCGCGACGAGGAAGAGCTGGGAGAGCGTCGGCAGGTCGAGGCCGAAGTCGGTGACCCGGCCCGCGGCCCGCGCCGCGTCGAGGACGGCGAGCGGGTCGACGTCCGCAGGGACGGCGAGGCGCAGCTCGTCCGCGTCGGCGCTCACCACCCGGACGCCGGGGACCGCGTCGAGCCAGCCGGGTCCGGCGCCGCTGAGGTGCAGCCGCAGCTGGGTGCGCCCCGCGGCGGCCCGCAGCTCCGCGACATCACCGGCGAGGACGACCCGACCGTGGTCGACCATGACGATGTCCTCGCACAGGTGCTGGACGAGGTCGAGCTGGTGGCTGGAGAACAGCACCGTGCACCCCGCGGCCGCCCGCTCGCGCAGGAGGTCGGACAGCATGACGACCGCCGACGGGTCGAGGCCGCTGAAGGGCTCGTCGAGCACGAGGACGGTCGGTCCGTGGACGAGCGCCGTCGCGAGCTGGAGCTGCTGCTGCATGCCGCCCGACAACCGGTCCGTGCGGTCCCGCCAGCGGTCCGCGAGGCCGAGCCGGCCGAGGAGGTCCCGCGCGCGCTGGCTCGCCTCGCGCCGGGAGAGCCCGTGGAGCCGGGCGAAGTGCACCACCTGCTCCCCGGCCGGCATCGCCGGGTAGAGGCCGCGCTGCTGAGGCATGTAGCCCCACCCGACCCGGGCACCGGGAGGCACCGGACGGCCGTCGAGCAGGACGGCGCCGCGATGCGGCGCGAGCACCCCGAGGAGGATCCGCATGAGCGTCGTCTTGCCCGCGCCGTTCGGGCCGAGGAGACCGGTGATCACGCCCGGCCGCACGTCGGCGCTCACCCCGTCCAGGGCGGTCCGGGACCCGAAGGCGTACGCCACGTCCCGGGGCTGCAGCACCTGCGCGCCGGACATCCCCCTCGAGGACACCGGCCGGACCGCCACCGCGGGCGGGTCCGGCACAGCGCGCACCACCGCTCGGGCCGACACGACCCACCATCCTCACCGGGCCGGACCGGCATGCCCCGGCACACCGGCGCGGCACGCAGCCAGAGTGCACCCACCGACGCCGCCGGGGGCCGAGCCGAAGGTCACGCGCCGGTGCGCAGCCCACGGCCGCGGGGGCGCGGTGCGCCGCGCGCGGGACGCCGCCGGCGCGTCCCGGCGTGCCGCCGGACGGCGAGCGCGGCCTCGTGGGCCCACAGCACCGTCGTCGCGAGCGCCAGGCAGACCAGCCAGTCCCGCCCGGTCAGCGGCGTCGTCCGGACCACCGCACGGAGCCCCGGGACGTGGACCACGCAGACCTGGAGCGCCGCGGAGACCGTGACCGCGGCGAGCAGCCACCGGTTCGCCGGTCGGCGGCGCAGGACGCTCCTGCGTCCGACCCGGACGACGAAGACGGCGACGAGCTGGGCGAGCACGAGGGTGGTGAAGACCGCGGTGCGGGCGACGGCCTCGCCGCGCGGGACGAAGACGACGTAGGCCGCGAGCGACCCCGCGGCCATCGCCGCCGCCAGCCCGGTGATCTCGAGAAGCGTTGCCCGGTCGAGCATCCGGGCGCCGGCAGGCCGTGGCGGACGACTCATCACGTCCGGAGCGGGCGGCTCGAGGCCGAGGGCGAGTGCGGGCGCGAGGTCGGTGAGCAGGTTGATCCACAGGATCTGCGCGGCGAGCAGCGGCGCGGCCGGTGCACCGGCGCCGAGCAGCCCGGCCGCGCCGGCGCTCACGCCGACGGCCATCGTGATGATCTCGGCGAGGTTGCAGGAGAGCAGGTAGCGCAGGAACGTGCGGATGTTGTCGTAGATCGAGCGGCCGTCCTCGACCGCGCGCACGATGGTCGAGAAGTCGTCGTCGGCGAGGACGACGTCGGCGGCCTCGCGCGCGACCTGGGTCCCGGAGGCGCCCATCGCGACCCCGATGTCGGCGGCCTGGAGCGCGGGCGCGTCGTTGACACCGTCCCCGGTCATGGCGACGACCTCGCCGTCGCCCTGGAGCGCCCGGACGACGCGCAGCTTGTGCTCGGGGGCGACCCGGGCGAAGACCCGGGCCCGCCGGACCACCCCGGCGAGGGCCGCGTCCGGGACGGTGTCGAGGCGTCGTCCGGTGACGACGCAGGCGTCGACGTCGTCCGCGTCCGCCGGCACGCCGGCCCCCGGCACGTCGTTCCCCAGCACTCCGACCTCGCGCGCGACGGCCGCCGCGGTCCGCGGGTGGTCGCCGGTGATCATGACGACGCGCAGGCCGGCCGCGGTGGCACGACGGACCGAGTCGACGACGCCCGGGCGCGGCGGGTCGGCGAGGCCGAGGAACCCGAGCAGCACGAGGTCGTGCTCGAGCTCGTGCTCGAGGTCGTCGAGGGCCGGCCGACCGGGGCCGTCCCCGCCCAGGGCCGGGCCGGCGACGCGGCTGCGCGCCACCGCGAGGGTCCGTAGCCCGGCGCCGGTGAGCCGCTCGACCTGCGCGGCGGCACCGGTGCGCGACCGGTCGTCCCACGGCACGTCGCGGCCGTCGAGGAGCAGCCCCGCGCACAGCGGGACGACGGCGTCGGGCGCGCCCTTGACGACGAGCGACAGCGCACCGCTGCCCGGGTCCCGGCAGACGGCCGCCGCCCGGCGCCGCTGCGGGGTGAACGGCAGCCGTTCGACCACCTGCGGAGCGCAAGCGGGCGCCGTCCCGGCGGACCGGGCGCGGACGGCGCGCAGCACGGCGACGTCGACCGGGTCGCCGACCTCGACCTCGAGACCGTCGGCGACCGCGTGGTGGGCGTCGCCGGTGGGCAGGGCCGCGGCGAGCACCTCGTCCTCGGTGGCGGCCTCGACGGCGACGTCCGGGGCACCGCCGTCCAGGACCGCCGGGGCGATCTCGCGGACAGCCATCGCGCCGGTCGTCAGCGTCCCCGTCTTGTCGCTGCACAGCACGGACGTCGAGCCGAGGGTCTCCACGGCGGCGAGCCGGCGCACGATCGCGTGCCGCGCGGCCATCCGGGTCATCCCGAGGGCGAGCACGAGGGTCACGACCGCGGGCAGCCCCTCCGGGACGGCCGCGACGGCGAGACTCACGCCGACGAGGAGGACGGCGACGAGCTCGGTCTCGCCGCGGACCGGCGCCGTGGCGAGCATGAGCGCGACGACGGCGAGCGCGACGACCGGCACGACCCGGGCCAGGGTCCGGCCGATCGCCGCGACCTCCTCCTCCATCGGGGTGCGGCGCTTGCGGGTCGTCGCGAGGAGCGCCACGACCGCGCCGGTGCTGGTGTCGGCGCCGGTGGCGGTGACGACGGCCCGGGCGCTGCCCGAGGCGACCGCGGTGCCCGCGTGGACCATCGACGTCCGGTCGGCGAGGTCGGCGTCGGGTGCGACGGGGTCGACGGTCTTCGTCACCGG
The DNA here is from genome assembly GCA_963750565.1 of uncultured Actinomycetota bacterium. Lineage (GTDB taxonomy): Bacteria > Actinomycetota > Actinomycetes > Actinomycetales > Kineosporiaceae > R-H-3. The sequence continues at coordinate 52,065 of CAVVRA010000013.1, forward strand.
CGCGCTCTCCCCCGTGAGTGCCGCCTCGACGACGACGAGCCGCGCGGCCTCGACGACCCGGCCGTCCGCCGTGACGGCATCGCCCTCGGTGAGGACGAGCAGGTCGCCGACGACGAGGTCGGTGGACGGCAACCGGACGACCGCGCCGTCCCGGACGACGCACGCGGGCGCGACCTGGAGCGCGCGCAGCCGGGCGGCCGCCCGCGAGGACCGGCCCTCCTGGACGGCGCCGAGGACCGCGTCGGTCACGATGACGAACGCGATGACGAGGACGTCGAACGGCGGTCCGGTGGCGCCCTCGACGACCCAGGCGACGCCCGCGATGACGGCCGCCGCGACGAGCAGGAGGACGAGAGGGTCGCGGACCTGGCGGAGCAGTCGGGCCGCCAGGGTTTCCTGCGGTGGCTCGGCCTGAGCGTTCGGGCCGTCCCGGAGAAGACGGCGGGTCGCCTCGTCGGCCGCGAGGCCGTCCTGCTCCGAGCACCCGGCGGCAGCGAGCACCTCCTCCGCGCACCGACCGTGTGCCCCGTCCGCGACGTCGAGCCGTGCCACGGGCCCAGGTCATCACCTGGGCGAACCGGCGGCCAGCAGCGGACGTCCCGGCCCGGGCTCCCGGGCCGGGCTCGGCCGGGACGGGAGCGGGCATCGGGGGACAGAGGTCGCGGGCCGCCCCGGGCTCCCGGTGGTACGCCGGAAGCATGGCTGCAGCGGTGATCGTCAAGGACCTGGTGAAGCGCTACGGCCCGGACACCGTGGTCGACGGGCTCGGGTTCGAGATCGCGGAGGGCGAGATCTTCGCGCTGGTCGGCCCGAACGGGGCCGGCAAGACCACGACCGTCGAGATCCTCGAGGGTCACCGGCGCAGGACGTCGGGCGAGGTGTCGGTGCTCGGCTTCGACCCCGGGACCGGCGGCCGGAGGATGCGTGAGCGGATCGGCATCGTCCTCCAGGAGGCCGGCTTCGACGAGGACTTCACCGTCCGCGAGCTCGTCGACCTCTACGTCGGCTTCTACCCGCGCCGCCGCCGGCCCGTGGAGCTCATCGAGCTCGTCGGCCTGTCGGACAAGGCGTCCGCACGGGTCAAGACGCTGTCCGGTGGTCAGCGCCGCCGGCTCGACCTCGCCCTCGGCCTCGCCGGCGACCCGGACCTGCTCTTCCTCGACGAGCCGACGACGGGCTTCGACCCGTCGGCCCGGCGACAGGCGTGGCGGCTCGTCGACGCCCTGCGCGACCTCGGGAAGACCGTTCTCCTGACGACCCACTACATGGACGAGGCCGAGCACCTCGCCGACCGGGTCGCGGTGATCGCCGCGGGTCGACTCGTCGCGGTCGGGACACCGGCCGAGCTCGCGGAGCACGCCGCCGGCGGCTCGGTCCTGTCGTGGCGGCTGCCGCGCGGGACGACCGTCGCCGACGTACCGGCGCTCTCGGCACCCGTCCGGGCGGTCGCCGACACTCTCGAGGTCACGACGAACGAGCCGACCGGCGACCTGCATCGGCTCACGACGTGGGCGCAGGTCCACCACCTCGAGCTCGATGCGCTGAGCCTGACCCGGCCGTCGCTCGAGGACGTCTACCTCGAGCTCACCGACGGCACGGAGCTCACCGACGGCACCGAGCCGACCGAGGAGACCCGGACGGCGTCGGGCACGACGGCGGCGACGGTCTGATGTCGGGGCACACGGCCGCTCCCGTCGTCCCCGCGGCGCCCGAGCCGCGTCGTGGGTCGAGCACCCTGCGGCTGCTCGCCGGCCAGGTCCGGTATGCGGACCGGTCGTTCTGGCGCAGGCCGCTCGCCGCGTTCTTCACCATCGCGTTCCCGCTGAGCTTCCTCGTCCTCATCTGCGCCATCGTCGGCAACGAGCTGGTGGACGCGCAGGGCGGCGTGCGCGTGGCCCAGCTCCTCACCCCGGCGTTCGTGGTCTTCGGGGTGACCATGGCCTCCTTCCCGGCGCTCGCGATCGCGGTCGCCGAAGCCCGCGAGGCGGGCGTTCTCAAGCGGTTGCGCGGCGCCCCGGTCCCCATGTCCGTCCAGCTCGGTGGCCGGATCGGCTCGGCGATCTGGGTCTCCGCCGTCACCGTCGTGCTGCTCGTGACGGTCGGCGCCGTCGCCTACGACGTGTGGGTCCCGTGGAACCGGATGCCGGCGCTGGTGCTCACGCTGCTCGTCGGGATCGTGACGTTCGCGGCGCTCGGGCTCGCCGTCGTCTCGCTCGCGCACAGCGTCCCGGTCGTCCAGGCCGCGACGACCGGGATCGTCATTCCGCTGGCGTTCATCTCGGACATCTTCAACTTCGGGCAGATGCCGCAGTGGCTCGAGCAGGTCGGCTGGTTCTTCCCGCTGCGGCACTTCGCGAACGCGGTCGAGGTGCTGTTCGACCCGTACCGGGTGGGCAACGGCCCGGACTGGGACCATCTCGGCGTCATGGCGCTGTGGGGCCTCGCCGCCGCGGCCGTCGCCGTCCGGCGGTTCTCGACGTCCCCGTCGGACACGGCGGTCCGGACCGGCTCGCGGGGCCCGCGCCCCGCCGTCGCGACGAGCACCGCGACCGTGGCGGGGGTCCGCCCGGAGGGGCGCCTGCACGTGGACGTCATGGGCCGACCCGCGCTCGCCGGGCTGCTCCTGCGCCAGGCTCGGCACGTCGTCCGCGCGCTGGTGCGGGACCGCAGCTCGGTGTTCTTCGCCGTCGGGTTCCCGCTCGTGCTGCTCGTGCTCTTCCACGTCTCCAACCCGGGCGCGCGGTACGGCGACACCTCGCTGGACCAGTGGATGGTGGCTGCGTTCAGCGCCTACGGGATCGCCGTGACGACGTACGTCAACCTGCCTGAGCTGATGGTCGTCGCCCGCGAGAACGGCGCGTACAAGCGGCTCCAGGGCACGCCCCTGTCGCTCGTCGCGTACCTCGGCGGCGCAGTCCTCGCCGCCTGCGGTCTCAGCGCGTTCACCGTGCTCGTCATGTACGGGGTCGGCGCCGCCTTCCTCGACATGTCGTTCCCGGCCTCGGCGGTGCTGCCGACGGTCGCCGTCTTCGTCGTCGGCACCGCGTGCTGGACGGCGCTCGGTCTGGCGCTCTCGAGCGTCACCCGGTCCGGCCGCACCGTGGCCGCGGTCGCGCTCGGCACCTTGCTGCCCCTGTGCTTCGTCTCCGACGTCTTCGTCGTCGGCGCCGAGCTGCCGTCGGTGCTCTCCGCCGTCGGCTGGACGTTCCCGCTGCGTCACTTCGCGCACGCGGCCTTCGAGGCGACCCGCCCCGGCACGATCGCGTGGGGCGACTGGTGCGGCCACCTCGGCGTCCTGGCGCTCTGGACCGTCGCCGGCGTGCTTGTCTTCTGGTGGGTGTCCCGCCGCGAGGCGGTGCGGTCCGGCCGTTGACCCCACTCGGCGAGCTACCCGGGCCACCCGACCCCTGTTCGTCGCCGGTGCCCCTGGCTACCCGTGGGAGGGCCGCGGGTCCCAGCGGGCGGCGTGCCGGCGGACCTCGTAGAGCACGACCCCGGCGGCGACGGACAGGTTGAGCGACTCGGCGGTGCCGACCATGGGGATCCGGACGACGACGTCGGCGCGGGAGAGCATGTCGTCCGGCAGGCCCTCGCCCTCGTTCCCCAGGACGACGGCGACCGGCGCAGGGTACGTCGTGGCCCAGTGGCTCGCCGGCGCGTGCCCGGACGTCGCGACGACGGCCACACCGTGCGCCACGGCCCAGTCGAAGAACGCGTCCGGGGTCGCCGCGTGCGCGACCGGGACGACGAAGAGCGACCCCATGCTCGCCTTGACGGCCGCGGGCGCGTACGGGTCCGCCGTGTCGCCGACGAGGACCACGCCGACCGCACCGACGGCGTCCGCGGTCCGGACGACGGTGCCGAGGTTGCCGGGGTTGCCCACCCGGTGCAGCGCAACGACGAGGGCGTCGGGGGTGACCTCGATCCGGTCGAGGTCGAGCGGCCGGGTCCGGACGAGGGCAGCCAGCCCGGACGGGCCGTCCCGGTCGGACAGCCGCTCGAAGACGTCCCGGGTCAGCTCGACGACCCGGACGCCGCGAGCCTGCTGCGCGTCGACCATGTCGAGCGCCGGGGAGTCTGCGAGGAGCGCAGGGCTCACGACGAGGCACTCGACGTCCCAGCCGGCCTCGACGGCGCGCCACGTCGGCCGGACTCCCTCGACGACGAACGCGCCCTCGCGCCGGCGGTTCCTGCGCTCGGCGCGCAGGGACCGCATCCGCTTCACGAGCGGGTTCGCGGCGCTCGTGATGATCTGCGTCATGCTCCCGTCCCACCGTCCGTCGAGCCGCGGCCACGGTACCGGGCATGGCGCACCCGCTCATGGTCGACGAGTCATGGTCGGCGACGCGGACCCGCTCCTCGCCCGCGTGCGTGCCCTCGCGCTCGCGAGCCCGGAGGCCGCCCCGTTCGTCACAAGATCGGGCGACGACGATCGGGCCTGGCCCGCGCAGACATCAGGGGCGAGGATGGAGCGAGGCGTCCGCCGCGACCGCGGTTCCGCCGGGAGGCATGCCATGTCCGCGGAGCCCGTGCGGCCGGACCCACAGCGGGCCGAGGCGCGCCAGCCCGACCCGGTTCGCGTGGGACAGGTCCACCGCGTTCGCTCCGCGCTGCGGACCGCGACCCACCCGGCGGTCGTCGCGCTCGCGGTCGCCGGGGTCGTCTCGATGGTCACCGACACCCGGTGGGTCGACGGCCTGGTCGCCGTCGGCGTGGCGCTGCTCCTCGTCCGGGACGGGGCGCGGCCGGACCCCGGCCGGGAGGCGCCGGCGACGGGGGTCGTCGCGGCAGCCCGTGGGGTCGTCGTCCGGACCCCGCGGTGGGCCGCCCTGACCGCGTGCCTCCTGCTCGCCGCCGCCTTCGCACCCTTCGAGCGCTACTCCGTGGAGGTGACGGTCGCCGTGTGGGCGGCCGCGGCCACCGTGGTCGTCCTCACGTGGCCGCCCCCCGGGACACCACCGACCGCCGTACCGCGGCGCGGTGCCCTCGTCTGGGCATGGTGGGCCGTTGCCGCATGCCTCTGGGAGCTCGGGGCGCTCCTCGGCCAGCCGTCCCTCACCGAGGGGTCCCGGACGCACCCGACCGTCAGCGTGCTCCTCGACCCGGTGCTCGCGACCTCCCCCGGCCGCGCGCTCCTGCTCGCCGGCTGGCTCGTCGCCGGCTGGTGGCTCTGCGAGCGGGCCGTCCGGTGAGCGGCTTCGAGGTCACGGTCGCCGGCTACGCCGTGCTCGTCGCCGCCGCCGCGCTGATCCAAGCCGCTGCGGGGCGTCCGGAGTCGCGGGTGCCGCCGGTGCAGGACGTCGTCGCCGCCGCGATGCGCAGCCGCCCCACCCGGACGGCACTGGTCGCCGGCTGGGTGTGGCTCGGCCTCCACTTCTTCGCCCGCTGACGGCCGATATCCTCGGGCCACGGCGACGGCCTCGGCGCGCCGTCCGGACGACGACCCCGAGGAGTCCAGCGCGTGACCCACGAACCCGGCCCAGGACCCACCTCCGGCCACAGGCACGGCCACGGGATCGGGCACGGCCACGGGATCGGGCACGGCCACGGGCCTGGACGGATGCACCGCAGCCGGCTGCTCGCCGTCCTCGGGCTCACGGCGACCGTCCTCGTCGCCGAGCTCGTCGGCGCCGCGGTCACCGGCAGCCTCGCGCTCCTCGCCGACGCCGGGCACATGTTCACCGACGTCGCCGGCATCCTGCTCGCCGTCCTCGCCGTGACGTTCGCGGCGCTGCCGGCCACCCCGGACCGGACCTTCGGCTACTACCGCCTCGAGATCCTCGCCGCGGTCGTCAACGCGGTGCTGCTCCTCGGGGTCGCGGGGTTCCTCCTCGTCGAGGCGTGGCGGCGCTGGGAGGCGCCCCCGCCGGTCGAGGGCGGCGCGATGCTCGCCTTCGCCGTCGTCGGCCTCGTCGCGAACGTCGCCGGCCTGCTCATGCTCCGGGCCGGTGCCCGGGAGAGCCTCGCGGTCAAGGGCGCCTACCTCGAGGTCCTCGGGGACCTCCTGGGCTCGGTCGCGGTCATCGCCGCCGCGGTCGTCATCGCGACGACCGGCTGGGTGCGGGCGGACGTCGTGGCATCCGTCGTCGTGGCCCTGCTCATCCTGCCGCGGACGTGGACACTGCTCCGGGAGGCCGTCGACGTCCTCCTCGAGGCGACCCCGCGCGAGGTCGACCTCGCCGACGTCCGCCGGCACATCCTCGAGACCCCCGGCGTGCTCGACGCGCACGACCTCCACGCGTGGACGATCACCTCCGGGCTGCCCGTCCTCTCGGTGCACGTCGTCGTCACCGACGAGGCGCTCGCGGACGGCGGCGCCGCGCGGGTCCTCGACGCCCTCGCCGACTGCCTCGCCGACCATTTCGACGTCGAGCACTGCACCTTCCAGCTCGAGCCCGCCGGGCACCGCGCGCACGAGTTCAGCGGCCACGCCTGACGCGGACCCGCCCGGTCAGCGGGCCGCCGGCTCCCTCGGTGCCGGCAGCGGGACGTGCCACACGAAGCGGGCGCCGTGCGGGTGCCGGGCCGCGAGCAGGCTCCAGCCGCCGAACGAGCGGGCCCGGCACCGCAGGTTCGACAGGCCGTCGCCACGGACGCCCTCTGCGGGCGGCCCGACCCCGTCGTCCTCGACGGTCAGCGTCGCGCCGTGCGCGGTGACGGCGAGCCGCACCCGGGTGCTCGTGGCGTGCGCGTGCCGGAGGACGTTCGACAGCGCCTCGTGCAGGGTCGCGACGAGCTGGTCGGCGTGGCCGGCGGTCAGCCGACCGACGGGGCCGGTGACGACGAGCTCCGGCTCGTGGCCGAGCACCCGGCCCGCCGAGACGGTCACGGCCCGCAGCGCCTCGGCGAGCGACCCGCCGCGGACCGGCTCCTGGAGCTCGAACACCGCGCCGCGCAGCCGGCGCACCGCCTCCTCGAGGCGCTCGACGGTGTCCTCCAGCCGCGCGCGAACGTCGGGGTCGGCGACCCGGGGCAGGACGAGGGCGACCTGCATGCCGGTCGCGAGGACGTCCTGGACGACGGTGTCGTGCAGGTCGCGGGCGAGCCGCTCGCGGTCCTCGAGGACGGCGAGCCGCTCCTGGTCGGCGCGTGCCCGGCCCAGCTCGACGGCCAGGGCGACCTGCTGCGCGAGGCCGGCGAGCAGGCCGACGTCGTCCTCGGTGAACGGCTCCGCCCCGGGCGCCCGGCAGGCCGCGAGCACGCCGGCACCCCGGGCGGCCGCGCCGAAGCGGACCGCGGCGCCGGGGCCGAGCGGGTGGTCGGCGGCCGGACCCGCCGGTACGGGGGGCATCCGGGTGCGCTCGTGCCGTCCGAGGGCCCGGGCGACGGCCCGGTCCTTCGTCAGCGCGGCGGCGAGCGCGGCGTGCCCCGGCCCGTGGGCACCGACGGGCTCGTACCGGCGGGCCCGTGGGCCGGCGGCCTCGGGGCGCAGGGACCCGAGGGTGACGTCCCCGGCGTCGAACACGCGCGCCACGCCGTCGGCGATCTCGGTGTAGACCGCGTCGAGCGGCGCGCCCCCGAGCACGTGGGTAGCGACGTCCGCGACGAGCTGCGCCGTCGCCGCCCGGCGGGCACGGCGGGCCTCGGCGGCGACCCGCGCGGTGGTGTCGCGGGAGACGAGGACGACGTGCCCCGCGTCGTCGGCGGGCCCGGGCGGCACGTACGAGATGGCCGTCTCGACCGGGACCCGAGTGCCGTCACGGCGCCCGACATGCGTGTCGAGGACGACGCGCCGCGCGGCACCGGTGACGACCTCCCGGACGGCCCGCTGGAGCGCGGCCTCCTCGGCGGGGGTGGACGGCGCCCCGAGCCGGACGCCGGTGAGCTCGGCCGGGCCGTAGCCGGACCGGTCGAGGACGGCACGGTTGGCGTACACCCGCTCGCCGGTCTCGGCGTCGAGGACGACGACGCCGTCGTCGATGACGTCCAGGGCCTGCCCGACGAGGCTTTCGGCGGCCTGCGCCCGACGGCGCTCGGAGACGTCCCGGATCGCGACGAGCACGACGGGCTCGCCCTCGGCCCGGCCCGGGGACAGCCCGATCTCGACGGGGACGTGCTCGCCGTCGCGTCGGCGCAGGAACAGCAACCGTCCGACGCCCATGGCCCGGGGCCGCGGCGCGGCGACGAACGCGTCCCGCAGCAGGACGTGCCGGGCGCGGAACCGTTCCGGCAGGAGGCGTTCCACCAACTCGCCGAGGAGCTCGGTGCGGGACCAGCCCGTCAGGGTCTCGAGCTGGCGGTTGACGTACCGGACCCGGCCCTCCTGGTCGAGCACGAGCAGGGCGTCCGGTGCGGCGTCGACGAGCCCGGCCAGGGCGTCCCGGCCGAGCGCCGTGTCCGGCGTCATCCACCCATCTCACCGCGACCCGCCGGGCACGGCCCAGGCCCGAAGGTCATCGGCCGCACCGCGGCGGTCGCGCCCGGTCGATCAGCCGGTCTGGGCGCTCACGAGCCCGTAGTGGCCGTCGTACCGCCGGTAGAGGACGGCACCGCGGCCGATGACGGGGTTGACGAAGAACACGAACGGCCACGCCGCTGCGTCGAGGCGCTGCTTGGCCTCCGCCACGGTGAGCCGCGGCGCCGGCCGCGGGTCGACGGCGACCCCGCGCGGCGCCGCGCCGTGGTCTTGCCGGCCGAACGCCGTCGCCAGCTGGTAGCCTCCCGCGGCGCCGCGGTGGACGACGCAGTCCTCGCCGGTCTCGGCGTCGGTGAAGAGGTGGAAGTCGAAGTCGAGGCTCTCCATCTCCTCGATCGCCTCCTCGACGCTCCCCCGGGCCAGCGCGTACGACTTGTGCCGGATCACCTCGCGCTCCTCGGCGGGTCGCGGGTAGTAGTCGGGCCGGTGCGCCGGCGGGGAGTCGTGCCGCCACGGGTGCGGCGCGTCCGGGCCCGCGGCGGTGCGGCCGCGCCGGGCCTCCCAGTGCGGGTTCGACCGGTCCACCCGGCCGGCGAGCCGGTCGCGGAGCCGGTCGACCGCCTCGCGCATCGTCGGCGCGGCGACCTGGGCCCGGACCGGGCGGCCGTCGACGTCGAGCATCGCCTGCGCGATCGCCGGCCGCTCCACGGCCGGGTCGGGCAGCCGCGTCAGCCGGATCCGGACCTCCCGGACCGGCTCCCGGACGTGCCGGACGACGGAGCCGACCTTGTCCCGCGCGTAGTCCTGGGACTGCCGGGACACCGGCCCGTCGACGACCATGACGAACGACACGTCCTTACCGAGCGTCTGCATCGTGCTCACTTCCGATCCCACGAGACGGACCCGGTGCGGCCGGACCGCACCGGACGAGCTGCCGGGTCAGCCGACGACGGTCGGCTCCTGCGGCGCGGCCCTGCCGGGCGGTGCTTGCGGGCCCGGCCCGTGGCTCGCCGTGCGGACCGCGACGACGACGAGGACGACCCCGGCGACGAGCAGCACCGCCCCGACCACGAACAGGGCGACGGCGAGCCAGCCGAGCGCCGGGACCGTCCCGGCGACGTCCGCGGTCACGTCGACGCCGGACGACGCGTCGGCGTTGAGGACGGCGACCGTCCAGTCACCCGCGTCGGCGCGCCAGGTGAGGGTCTGGCGTCCGGTGCCGGATGCCGTCGAGGCCCAGAACGTCTGCGCCGCCGGTGCCGCCGGGGTCTGGGTCCCGGCGTGCTCGGCGTAGGCCACCCTGCCGGGGGCGAAGGTGCTCACCGTCGCGTAGGGGGTGTCCGCGAGGTACCTGCGGACGGCGTCCGTCGGGCCGATCCCGACGAAGACCGGCCGTGCCGGGTCGGCCCCGGTGACGCGGACCCGGACCGTGCCGAGGACCCGGTCCGGCAGGGCCCAGTCCGGGCCGTCCGCGAAGATCTCCAGCTTCTCGGAGAGCAAGGCGTTGCCGGCCGTCGAGAACGACCCCTCGGACGACGTCACGTAGCCGTCGGTCCGCGCGACCCGGTCGGCGACGGCGAGCGCGACGCCGCCGACGAGCGGACCGGTCGAGGCGAGGACGAGGATGCTCCCTGCGACCACGGCGACGACCCGACCGGCCGTCCACCGGTGCGCGACCGGTCCAGCGGGCGTGGGGCCGACCGGCGGCGTGCCGTACGCCGCAGGAGCGGGCTCGCCGGGCTGCGCGACGGCACGCCCCGCGGGGGCGCCGGTGCCCTCACCGAGGGTCGGGCTGCCCGGGTCCCGGCCGCCGAGGTCGAGCCGGAACGGCGGGTACTCGTCGGTCATGAGCGCTGCGTAGGCCGCGACCCGGAGCACCCACCGGTTGAGGCCGACCAAGAGGTCGAAGAGGTTGCGCGGATACCTGCCCGTGAAGAGCAGGATCACGGCGGCGACGACGGCGAGGATGCCGATGAGGCCGCCCCCGCCCCACTGCCACCGCCAGTCGTCCTGCTGGTCGACCGCCAGGGTCCAGGCCCCGCCCCCGCAGAGCACGCCCACGACGATGTACTGCGGGATCGCGAGCAGCCACCACTTGACGAGGACGAGCCCGCGGGAGAGCCGCTGCGGGTAGTCGACGTCGAAGTGCGCGGGGTAGTCCGGGTCGTCCCGGAGCGAGAACGGCGGGTACCGGTCGGTACCGAACGCGCCGTTGGCGTAGAAGGCAACCCGCCACGTCCAGCGCAGGACGCCGAGGTTGAACTCGAACACGGCGCGGGGGAACCGGCCGGTGAACAGGATCGCGAAGAAGGCCACGACCCCGAGGACGACGAACGCCATCCAGAGGAACGCCAGGCAGATGTAGTGCGGGACAGCCAGGAGCCACTTGACGAGCCACAGCCACCGGGACACCTGCGGGTCCAGCTCGGCGTCAGCCCGGGCGGGGTACCCCCGTTGCTCGGACATGGAACGACACCTCTTCCTCTTCCGGAAGGACGGTCGACGGCCCGGTGTGCCGGGCGAGCTCGCGCAGCCGGGCTGCGTAGCGGTCCCGGACGGCGAGCACGTCCCTGGCCGGTTGTTGGCCGGTCGCGGCGTCGTCGACGAGGTCGACGAGGTCGACGAGCGCCTGGTAGCGGGCGACGAGGTCGGTGAGGACGGCGGCGCCGCCGGGCCGGCCGGCGGCCAGGCTCGACGGCAGGGACCCCTTGCGGCGCACGGTGTCCAGGGCCAGGACGAGGGCTGACTCGAGATCCTCGGTGAGCCAGCGTCGCCAGGGCAGCGGGCTGTCCGGCGCCTCGTCGTGCACGCCGGCGGAGACGGCGGCGGCGAGGGTGAACAGGAGCGTGTCGACCTGGAGGTCGACGCCGAGGCGCAGGGTGTGGCACGCGGCCGTCGACGGGTGCTGCAGCACCGACCCCTCCTGACGCACCCGTCACACCCCCGCGGCCCACGCGTGGGGGCGACCGAGCCGGGCGAGCGCTGCGGACGCCTCGACGGCGTCCGCGAGCCGCGGGTGGAAGGTGTAGAGCGCGCTGACCTGCGCGGCGTCGAGGCGCTCGGCGAGCACGCGCGGCGTGCCGGCGAGCCCGAGCCGGACGCCGTGCCGGGCGAGCCGGCGGCGCAGGAGCCCGAGGACGGCGACGGACGCGTCGGTCGTCGTCGCGGCGCTGAGGTCGAGGACGACGTAGTTCGGCCGGTGCCGGAGCAGCGCGTCGACCGCGACCCGGCAGGGCGGGAGGGCCTGCGCGTCGAGCGGTCCGCTGACGCCGACGGTCCCGACGCCGGCGAGCATCGCGGGCCGGGCGACGAAGGGCATCGGCCCCTCCGGGACGAGATGCAGCGCACTGGTCGACGGCCGGCGCGCCGAGCGGCGTGCCGGCGGCCGGCGGTCGATGCGGGTGGGGACGGTCATCAGAGCTCCCTGGGGCGTGCCGTGCGTGGTCGGCGGTCCGGTCACCACCGTCCGCCCGGCGCGGGGTGTCGCGGAACTGCCGAAGGTCCTAGCCACGGCCGGCCTGTCTCGGCGGGACGCGCTCGGGCGCGACGTCCTCGTCGGCGTAGCGTGAGGCGAGCTCGTGGACGAGGCGGCGGCGGGCCCGGGCGACGTCGACGCCGATCCGGGCCGCGAGGTCGTTCTCGACGGCGCCCACGATCGCGGCGAGGTCGGGGTCCTGGACGACGCCGACCAACCAGCGCGAGAAGTCCCCGCGCAGGCCGTGGTGCCGGATCGACTCGTCGTCGACCTCGGCGAGGCCGGCGACGAACTCCGGGAGCGACCCCGCAGCCCGGACGACGTCCCCGGACGCACGCCGGAAGAGGAACCGCCGCGAGGGCGGCACCTGGACGGCGACGTACTTGTGGCCGTGCCGGGTGTGCGCCGTGACCCGGTCGTCGAGGACGAACACCGAGTCGACCCCGCCGGCGAGCCGGTACCCCGCGGTCGCGGCGCCGACCCGGCGGCCCACGGTCGCCGGCCGGCACAGCGCGGTGAGGACGACGTCGGCGGTGGTGAGCGCCGGCGTCCACAGCCGGTCGGGCTGGAACGTCACGAGGCAGTGCCCCCGCTCGGACACCCGGAACGCGGCGGCGAGCGCGCCGAGGTCGCGCAGCGGGCCGTGCGCCTCGTCGACGACCACCCAGTGCGGCAGCCCGTAGACCGACCGGCTCGTGCCGACGGCGATCCCGAGTTGGCGAAGGTACGGCTCGGTCGTCGTCGGGTCGAGGCCGGAGAGGTCGAGCACCACGGAGAGGTGGTCCTGGCGGAGCATCGCCACGATCTCGGCGATGTCCGGCGGCGAGGCCGGGCTCAGGGCGATCATCCCGGGCAGCCGGGCGAGGCCGACGTGGTCGCCCTCGGGGTCTACGACGAGGACGGTGTAGCCCGCGGCGTGCCAGCGCTCGACCAGCAGACCCGCGAGCCGGGACTTGCCCGCACCGCTTCCGCCGCAGACGACGATCGTCGCCTGTGCGCCCGGCACGGTCACGACGCTGCCGTCCGGGGCCTCGCCGATCCGCACCCGGCGGCGGGCGGCGTGCACGGCCGTCGTGCCGTCGACGACGGGGCCGGCGAGGAGTTCGACGACCCCGCGGCCGCCGGGCGCGTCGAGCACGATGTCGGCGTGCGCCCGCAGCGACGCCGTCGCGTCGGCGACGGCCACCCCGACCTCGGCGACCTCGAGGAGCGCGAGGTCGTTCTCGGCGTCCCCGGCGCAGATCGTGTTGTGCGCCGAGACGCCCCACAGCTCGAGCAGCGAGCGCAGCCCCGTGCCCTTGGAGACCCCGGCCGGCAGGACCATGAGCTCGGCGCGGTTGTGCATGAGCTGGCAGTCGAGACCGAGGTCGGCGATGGCCTGCGTGACGAGGCCGGTGTGGGCCCCGGACAGAGCGAGGATGCACCGGCCGCACCGGTGCGGGACACCCGCTGCGGCGAGCCGGTCGGCGAGCGCCTGCTCGACCGGCGGTGCGACGGGGTGCAGGTCGTCCGGCGGACCGACGAGCGCGCCGTTCTCCAGGACGAGCCCGTCGAAGCACCGCTCGACGTCCGGGTGGTCGGCGAGCATCTCCTCGCGGATCCGTCCGGTGGCGAGCACGGTGCGCAGCCCGCGGTCCCGGGCCTCGTCGACCGCCCGGAGCACCTCGGTGCACAGGCTCCCGTCGCTCGTGAGGGTGCCGTCGAGGTCGAGAGCCACGACCTGGAAGTAGCCGCCCACGCCTCGATCCTGCGCCCGCATCATCCAGCCGTTCTCACCCGAACGTCCTGCACCCGTGCTGAACCGCTGTTCTGAACCGCTGTTCTGAACCGCTGTTCTGAACCGCTGTTCTGAACCGCGGGCCTGAGCCTGCGGCCAGGAGCACCGGCCGGTCAGCCGCGCGGGTCAGGAAGGCCGTGCGCGGGTCAGGAAGACGGCCGCCTGGGTGCGGCGCTGGAAGCCGAGCTTGAGCAGCAGGTTCGTCACGTGGTTCTTCACCGTCTTCTCGCCGATCCCGAGCCGCTCGCCGATCTGCCGGTTCGTCAGGCCCTCCGCGAGCAGGTCGAGGACCCGGCGCTCCCGGCCGGTCAGGGTGTCCAGCCGGGACGGCTGCGCGCGGACCCGGGCGACCGCGGCGTCCCGCTCCGCGAGGTCGAGGACGACCTCGCCGGCCGCGACCCGGCGGACGGCGGACACGAGGTCGCCGGCGCGGATCTGCTTGAGCACGAATCCCGACGCACCGGCGAGCGTCGCGGCGAGCCGGGCCGCGGCGTCGTCGTACGTCGTCACCATGAGCGCCCTGACGCCCGGGTCGATGGCCCGGACGTGCCGGCACACCTCGATCCCGGAGCCGTCGGGCAGCTGGACGTCGAGGAGCATGACGTCAGGGCGCAGCGCGGGGATCCGGCGGGCGGCCTCCCGGGCCGAGGACGACTCACCGACGACGACGAACCCGCCGGCGGACTCGAAGGTGTCCCGCAGCCCGCGCCGGATGAGCTCGTGGTCGTCGAGGAGGAACACCCGGACGTCGCCGGTGCCGGTCCACGGTGTGCCGACCGCAGCGCGGTGCGGCATCGGGGCATGGGTCGTCGCGGTCATCGTCGTCGACCTCCCGGGCCGGCCGCCCGGCCGCCGGCGCAGTCCGACGGATCGCGGTCGCCGTCTGCGAGCACACCACGTCAGGCCCGTTCCCGGCCGGGGACGTTCGGCACGGCGCGGTCCGGGGGGGCCTGCCTATCGTCGAGACGTGGGAGCCCGCGGCGCCGCGTCGTCTGCGGCGGCCCTCGACCCGCAGTTCGTCGGGGCGCCGCCGCCCGGGGAGCCCTGCGCCGGCCTCGTCGAGACCCACACGAGCATCGTCCTCCTCCTCGGCGACCGGGCCTTCAAGGTCAAGAAGCCGGTCCGCCTGCCGTTCGTCGACCTGTCGACCCGGGAGCGCCGGCTCGCGAACTGCCGCGACGAGGTCACGCTCAACCGCCGCTTCTCCCCCGACGTCTACCTCGGTCTCCTCGAGGTGCGCGCGCCGGCGTCGGAGGGGCCGTCCGCCGAGCCCGGCGAGCCCGTCGTCGTCATGCGCCGGATGCCCGCGGAGCGCCGGCTGTCCACGCTCCTGCTCGCGGGCCGGCACGACGTCGTGGCCGGCGCGGTGGACGACGTCGCGCGCCGGGTCGCGGCCGCGCACGCCAGGCAGCCCGCGGTCCGGGGGTTCGGCCTCGCCGGCACCATGACCGACCTCTGGCGCGAGGGCCACGAGCAGCTCGCGCCCTTCGCCGACCTGCTCGCCGGCCGGGACGCCGCGACCGCGGGCAGCGGGGCCGACCCCTCGGCCCTGGACGACGTCGCCGCCCTCGCCGTCGAGTACCTCGCGGGGCGGGCCGGGCTGCTCGACCGGCGCGAGGCGGCCGGGCTCGTCCGGGACGGACACGGCGACCTGCTCGCCGACGACATCTTCGTCCTCGACGACGGCGCGCGGATCCTCGACTGCCTCGAGTTCGACAGCCGGCTGCGGCTCGGCGACGTCCTCGCGGACGTCGCGTTCCTGGCGATGGACCTGGAGTCGCTCGGCGCCAGCGACCTCGCGCGCCGGCTCGTCGCCGCCTACCGGCACTACAGCGCGGAGACCCATCCGCGCAGCCTCGAGCACCACTACGTCGCCTACCGCGCCTTCGTCCGGGCCAAGGTCTCGTGCCTGCGGCACGGTCAGGGAGACGCGGACGCGGCCGCTCGGGCCGTCGAGCTGCTCGCCCTGGCCCGCAACCACCTGCTCCGCGGCCGGCTCCACCTCGTGCTCGTCGGCGGCCTGCCCGGCACCGGCAAGTCCACCCTCGCCGCGGGCCTCGTCGACGCCGACCCCGACCGGGAGTGGGCGCTGGTGTCCTCCGACCGGGTCCGCAAGGAGGCGGCGGGGCTGCGGGCCGAGGACTCGGCCCGGGTGCCGTTCGGACAGGGGCTGTACCGCCCGGAGCGCACGTCGGCGACGTACGCCGAGCTGGCCCGGCGGGCGGCCACCGCCCTCGACTCCGGCGTGAACGTCGTCCTCGACGCGTCGTGGACCGACGCCCGGCAGCGGGCCCGGCTCCGGGACGTCGCCGACCGCCACCACTGCGTCCTCACCGAGGTCCGGTGCGCCGCACCGGACGCCGTCTGCCGTAGCCGGCTCGCCGACCGGGCCGACGCGCGCCGCGCCGGCCTCGCGACGCCGTCGGACGCCGGCCCCGCCGTCCACGAGGCGATGGCCCGGCTCGCCGACCCGTGGCCGCAGGCCCGCACCGTCCCGACGACGGGCCCGCCGGGCCTCGCCGTCGCCGAGGTGCTCGCCGCGCTCGCGGCGCGCCGGCCCGAGCCCGAGGAGGCCCTGCCGTGCGGCTGGTGACCGATCTCTACGAGATGACGATGGCGGCGAGCTACCTGCGCCGCGGGATGACCGCGCCCGCCACGTTCAGCCTCTTCGTCCGGCGGATGCCGCCGTCCCGCGGGTTCCTCGTCGCCGCGGGCGTCGAGGACCTGCTCGACACGCTGGAGACGTTCGAGGTCCGCGCCGAGGACGTCGTGGACCTCGCCCGGCTCGTCGGGTGTCGGCCGGAGGTCTTCGAGCCCTTGGTGGGCCTGCGCTTCACCGGGGACGTCCTCGCGGTCCCCGAGGGCCGCGTCGTCCTCGCCGACGAGCCGCTGCTGGAGGTCACCGCGCCGCTGCCGCAGGCCCAGCTCGTCGAGAGCGTGGCGCTCAACGCCGTGACGTACCAATCGGCGATCGCGTCGAAGGCGGTGCGCTGCGTCGTGGCCGCGGCCGGCCGCCCCGTCGTGGACTTCGCGCTGCGGCGCACCCACGGCCTCGAGGCGGCGGACGCCGTCGCCCGGGTCACCGCGCTCGCCGGGTTCGCGGCGACGAGCAACATCCACGCCGCGGCCCGGTACGGCCTCGTCGCCACCGGGACGATGGCGCACTCCTACGTGCAGGCGATCGGGGACGACGAGGCCGCCTTCCGCGCCTTCGCCGCCGACGCCCCGGTGCGCCCGACCTTCCTCGTCGACACTTTCGACCTGCGGACCGGGCTGGAAGCGGCCGCCCGCGTCGTCCGCGACCTCGGTCTCGAGGAGGTGGCCGCCGTCCGGGTCGACAGCGGCGACCTCGCCGAGGGCGCCCGGCTCGCCCGGGACGTCCTCGACGCGGCCGGGTTGCCCGGGGTCCGCGTCGTCGTCTCCGGCGGCCTCGACGAGCACCGGATCGACGCGCTCGTCCGGGCCGGCGCGCCGGTCGACGTCTTCGCCGTGGGCACCGCGGTCGGCGTCAGCGACGACGCCCCCGCCCTCGACTCGGCCTACAAGCTCGTCGAGTACGCGGGCCGGCCGGTCCTCAAGCTGTCCACGGGCAAGAGGACGTGGCCCGGCGCGAAGCAGGTGTGGCGCGCCGAGGACGTCCCCGGCCCGCGCGACGTCCTCGCGCTGCGTGGCGAGCGCGGGCCGGTCCGGCACGGCCGGCTGCTCGGGCCGGCGATGGTCGGCGGCCGCCGCGTCCTGCCGCGCCAGGCGGTGTCGGACGGCGCGCAGCGGCTCGCGCGCGACCTGGCCCGGCTCGACCCCGCCGCGCTGCGGACCACCGACCCGCAGCCGCCCCGGTGCGCCGTCTCCGAGGCGCTCGCCGCAGCGTCACGGCGGCTCGCGCGCGCCGCGACCACCCCGTCGGCGTGGCCGCCGGCCGGCCGGACGGACGGCGCCGACCGCCGACCAGCGGCCACGGCACCCGCCTGACGGCGTCCGGACCCGACCGGAGCCGCGCGAGGCGCGGCGCCCGACACGAAGGAGGGACCATGGCCGACGAACCCGTCGTCCGGTTCCGCACCGTCTCCAAGGCCTACGGGGGCACCCTGGCGCTGCAGCACCTCACGCTCGACCTGCACCCCGGCGAGGTGTTCGGCTACCTCGGCCCGAACGGCGCCGGGAAGACCACGACGCTGCGGCTGCTCATGGGGCTGCTGCGGCCGACCGAGGGCGGCGTCGAGGTCTTCGGCCTCGACGCGTGGGGCGACACGGTCGCCGTGCACCGCCGGGTCGGGTACCTGTCCGGCGAGCCGGCGTTCTACGAGCGGATGACCGGCCGCGAGCACGCGGCCTACCTGTCGGCCTTGCGCCGCAACGGCGCGTGGCGGCGGGCGGCCGAGCTCGCAGACCGGCTCGACCTCGACCTCGACCGGCCCGCCCGGCAGCTGTCCAAGGGCAACCGGCAGAAGCTCGCGGTCGTCCTCGCCCTCATGTCGGCACCCGAGCTGCTCGTCCTCGACGAGCCGACCAGCGGGTTGGACCCCATCGCCCAGCAGGAGTTCTTCGCCATGCTCCGCGAGCACACCGCGGCCGGCGGTTCCGTTCTGCTCTCCTCGCACGTGCTCGCCGAGGTGCAGCGGGTCGCCGACCGGGTCGGCATCCTCCGCGAGGGCCGGCTCGTCGCCGTCGAGCAGCTCGAGGAGATGCGCAGCCGCTCGCTGCACCATGTGCAGGCCCGGCTCGCGGGCCGGCCGGACCCCGCCGAGCTGGCCGGGGTACCCGGCGTTCGGGATCTCGAGGTCGCCGACGGCGAGCTGCGGTGCAGCGCCCCCCAGTCCGCGCTCGACGGCCTGCTCAAGGTCGTCGCCCGGCACGAGGTCCTCGACTTCTCGTGCGTGGAGGCCGACCTCGAGGAGACCTTCATCGCCTACTACGGCAAGGAGGGCTGACGATGGCCGTCAGGACCAGCCACCGCACGTCCGCGGGACACCGGACGGCGCACAGGACGCGGCTGCACCTGCCGCTGCGTCGGCGGCCGGTGCCGGACGACGTCCACGACGAGCCGCCCGGACCCCTTGCGACGCCTGCCGCGACGGCGCGTCCGGCGGGCCGGCACGAGGCGCTGCCCGCGCCGGCCGGGCCGGCGACGCGGACGGCCGCGCCGCACGCGCCGCGCCGTCACCTCATGCTCCACACCGTCGCGACGAAGACGCTGCGCGACCAGCGGCGCGCCCTCGGGTGGTGGTCGCTGAGCCTCGCGCTGCTCGTCGGGATGTACGTCGCGATCTGGCCGAGCATCCGGGACCAGCCGTCGATGAACGACTTCCTCGACCAGATGCCCGAGGCCTTCCGGGCGATGTTCGCGTCGTCCGGGGCGGACATGTCGACCCCGGTGGGCTACATCCAGGTCGAGCTCCTGTCGTTCATGGGCCCGATCCTCCTGCTGCTCTACACGGTGACGTCGGGCTCGGGCGCCCTTGCCGGCGAGGAGGACCGGCGCACGATGGATCTCCTGCTCTCGGCGCCTGTGAGCCGGACGAAGGTCGTGCTCTCCAAGCTCGCGGCCATGGTCGCCGGGACGGCGCTCCTCGCGGGGGTGCTCGCACTCGCCGCGATCGTCGAGGGCAGCTGGGCCGACATGGACCTGCCGGTCGGCAACATCGTCGCCGCGATGGTGCACCTCGGCCTTCTCGGGCTCGTGTTCGGCACGCTCGCGCTCGCCGTCGGGGGAGTCACCGGGCAGCCGGGGCTCAGCCGCGCGATGCCCGCGGTCGTCGCCGTCCTCGCCTACGTGCTCAACGGGCTGGCGCCGATCGTCGACTGGCTCGAGCCGTACCAGAAGCTCTCGCCGTTCTACCAGTACATCGGCCACGACCCGTTGCGGCACGGCCTGTCGACCTCCTCGGTCCTCGTCGCCGTCGCGACGGTCGCCGTCCTCACCGCCGTCGCCGTCGTCGGCTTCCGCCGCCGCGACGTCCGGACCTGACCCGCTGCCGGCAATTGCACCGCCAGGCACCGCGTCTGCCCGGCTGCGGACCCACGAGGTCCCGCGGAACCGCACGGGCGTGATGCCTGCCCGGCTGGTCGGCGCAGGTGCGCAGCGTAGGTCGGTCGGCGCGGATGGTCGGCGCGGATGGTCAGCGCGGATGGTCGGCGCGGATGGTCGGCGCGGATGGTCAGCGCGGATGGTCAGCGCGGAGCCGCAACGGTGGATGCTCGACGGGGATCTCCTCGTGGCTCACGAAGGACGCGAGCGCGTGGACGCTGTCCATGAACTGCGCCGGGAACACGATCGTCGAGTTCTTCTCCACCGCGATCTCGGAGAGGATCTGCAGGTTGCGCAGCTGGAGTGCGACCGGGTGCGCGGCGATGACGTCGGCGGCCTCGGCGAGCCGGCCGGCGCTCAGCGCCTCGCCCTCGGCAGCGATGATCTTCGCGCGCTTCTCCCGTTCGGCCTCGGCCTGGCGGGCCATCGCCCGCTGCATGCCCTGGGGCAGCTCGATGTCCTTGAGCTCCACGAACTCGACGAGGACGCCCCAGCGCTCCGTGGTGCGATCGAGCAGCACCTTGATGGACTCGTTGATGGTGTCGGTCTCGCTGAGCACCTGGTCGAGGAGCGACTGGCCGACGACGTTGCGGACCGTCGTCTGGGCGATCTGGTTGATCGCGTCCTCGACGTTCTCGATCTCGATGATCGACCTCACCGGGTCGACGCGCCGGTAGTAGGCGACGGCCGCGACCCCGATCGACACGTTGTCCCGCGTGATGACCTGCTGTGAGGGGATCGGCATCGTCACGGTGCGCATGCCGACCTTCCGCATCCGGTCGACGAGCGGGATCATGAACCGCAGGCCCGGCTCACGCACCCCTCGCAGCCGGCCGACCCGGAACACCACTCCGCGTTCGTACTGCCGCACGATCGCGACTCCCAGGCTCGACATCGTCCACACTCCTTGAGACTCCATCGACTCGAAACTCCATCGACACGATCACTCACCGCGTGTGCGCGCCGTCGACGACCGGCGCCGTGCCGCTGTTGCGCACCCCGGTCACCGCGAACTCCTCGACGGTCATGAGGTGCCCGCCGGTCGAGACGGCGATCGTGAGGACGGCGCCCTTCGGCGCGGTGTAGGTGACGCTCGTCCGCCACGGGGTGTCCTCGCCGCCGGCCGGCAACCCCTCCGTCTGCACGACGGGACGGCTGCTCGACATCGTGCGGACGGTCACGACGAGGCTCTCGTCGACCCCGGTGATCCGCCCGCCGACCGTCATCGGCGACGTCACCGTCGTCCCGTAGTGCGGGGTCGTCAGGGTCAGCCGGGTGTCGTGGGTGCCGACGACCTCCCACGGAGCGTCGTCCGTGGTGCCGAACCGCAGCAGGTGGATCCGGCCGACGGTGACCGCCTTCCCGTTCGGGTTGAGCCAGCCGACGCCGACGAGCGCGTCGGTCGACGACCCGGACCGCGAGGTCACCCGGTCGATCTCGGTGTAGCCGAGGTAGGACCGGGCGAAGGACAGCGCCGTCTCCCGCTCGGAGCGGTGCCACGGCTGGGTGCCGTCCGACCGGTACCTGCGCTGCCAGGCGAGGACCGACGTGGCGTCGGCGAACGGCCACAGCGGCAGGTACCCGCTGCGCAACCGGGGCACGGCGGACGGCGACGACGGCGACGGGGTCGTCGAGGACGCGGGGCTGGTGGGCGCGGGGCTGGTGGGCGCGGACGTCGGCGCGGCGGAAGTCGTCGTGCCCGGCCCGGTCGTCCCGGACGGCGTGGCGCCGGACGTCCCGCCGCCGCAGCCGACGAGCGCCACGGCGAACGC
Organism: uncultured Actinomycetota bacterium; assembly: GCA_963750565.1. Lineage (GTDB taxonomy): Bacteria > Actinomycetota > Actinomycetes > Actinomycetales > Kineosporiaceae > R-H-3. Next base: position 73,470 of record CAVVRA010000013.1, read on the forward strand.
GGCGGCGGTCGCGGTCACCGCGAGGAGGAGAGCTCTGCGAGGACAGGCGCGAGGAAGGATGCACGCACTCATGGCGACCTCCCGGGAGGCCCGCCGGGACACCCGGCCGGGCGTCCACCTCCAGTGTCCCTCGCATGCCGGGTCCCGGACCCAGAACCAACGTCCCCACGAGACTGCTTGAGTCACAAGGGTTGTGCTGGTCAGGGCGGGCCGGTGGAGAGTGCGACGTCACGCCGGCGACAGAGTCGGCAGCGGCTCGGCAGCGGGCTCGGCACGGCCCACCCCAGCTGGCAGCGCGCCCGCACGGCGGCGCCGGGCGGGTCCTCGCCGGGGTGCCGCCCCGGACGCACTGCCCGACAGTGCGGATCGGACCAGAACGGGCGCTCAGGTGCGCAGCGACGCCACCCCCGGGACGCGGCGCCCGCCGGGCACGCCCCACCGGTCGACGAACGCCGTCGCGCTCACCGCTGCACCCCACAGCCAGCCCTGGCCCAGGCCGATCCCGAGGGCGCGCAGGGTCTGCAGCTGCTCGGGGGTCTCCACCCCCTCGGCGACGACGGTGAGCCCGAGCGCCTCCGCGATCGCCTGGACGGCGCGGACGATGGGCACCTTGCCGTGCGGCCCGTCGAGCCCGGAGACGAAGCTGCGGTCGAGCTTCACCGTGTGCACCGGCAGCCGGTCGAGGTGGGACAGCGAGGAGTACCCGGTGCCGAAGTCGTCGAGCGACAGCCGGACGCCGCCGCCCCGCAACCGCTCGAGGAGCGCGATCGACGCATCCGGGTTCGTGAGCATGACGGATTCGGTGATCTCGAGCACCAGGCAGGCCGGCGGCAGTCCGGTCCGGGCGAGGACGTCGTTCACGGTCGCGACGAAGTCGCCGTCGGCGAGCTGCCGGGCCGAGACGTTCACCGAGACGCTGAAGTCGGGGCCCACGACGCCGGCCGCGCGCCAGCCCGCGAGGGTACCGGCGGCCTGCTCGAGCACCCAGGCCCCGAGGTCGACGACGAGCCCCGTCTCCTCGGCCACCGGGATGAACTCCGCGGGGGACACCGGCCCCTCACCGCCGAGGGTCCACCGCAGCAGCGCCTCGCAGCCACGCACCCGCTCGGAGCCGACCGCGACGATCGGCTGGAAGGCGACGTGGAGCTCGCCGAGGTCGATGGCACGGCGCAGCGCGGTCCCGAGCCGCAGCCGGTGCGCGACGACCGCGCTCATCGCCCCGTCGTAGAGCACGCAGCGGTCCCGGCCCTCGGATTTCGCCCGGCCGAGCGCGGTGTCGGCGTTGCGCAGCAGGCCTACGGCGGTCACCGGGCCCGACCCGACAGCGGCCCCGACCGAGACGGTGACGAGGAACTCGAGGTCGTCGACCAGGGCAGGCCGGCGCGCCGCGTCCCGCAGTGCCTCGGCGAGCCGCAGCGCCTCGGCGACCGCCTCGGGCTCGGACGGCGCGGCGCCGGCGAAGACGAGCTCGTCACCGCCCTGCCGACCGAACAACCCGCACCGGGCGCCTGCCGCGACACCGCCGAACCGCGCGGCGAGCTCGGCGAGGAGCCGGTCCCCGACGGTCGAGCCCCACGTGTCGTTGACGAGGCGGAAGTGGTCCAGGTCGAGGACGATCGCCCAGACCGCTCCCCCACTGCGCCGCGCGGCCGAGGCGAGCGCGTCGATCCGCTCGGTCGACGCGATCCGGTTCACCAGGCCGGTGAGGCCGTCGTGCGAGCTCTGGTAGAGCAGGGTCTCCTGGGCCGCGACGTGCCGGCGCACCGCGGAGACCGCCCGCCGGACGACGAGCATCGCCGCGACGGCGCACGCGGCCGCCTCGACAGCCCGCGCCGTGACGCTGCGGTCCGCGGCGACGAGGACGACCACCGACGGCACACAGAGCGCGGGGAGCAGCACGGCCAGCCGCCGCCGCGACCACGCCTGCGCCGGCCGCGGAGCGGCGGACGTCAGCTCGACCATCGTCGGGTGCAGGGCGGCGACGGCGAAGAGCGTGTAAGCGCCGAAGAACGGCGCGTCGATGAGCGGCGGACCGACGAGCCGGCCCTGGGCGCCGATCCACGCGTAGCAGACGTCGCCGACGACGAGGAATCCCAGACTCGACGTGAGCGCGCGGAAGCTGGCCGTCCCGCTCGCCGACGTGAACGACAGCTGGAGGATGACCAGGGTGATCATGAGGTCGAGGACCGGGTAGAACCCGGCGAGCAGCGAGACCCAGAGCGGCCGACCGTCGACGGACAGCGCCGGAAGCACGAGGAAGACCGCGACGCCGGCGGCGAAGCCGACCGTCGTGACGAGCCCGTCGAGGAGCGCGAAGCCGTTGGAGCGCACGTGCGGCCCGACGATTCCGAGCAGCCCGACGAGGCAGGCCGCGTACCCCGCGAGCGAGAACACGTCCGCGGTGGCCGCGAACACCCCGGACTGGGCGACGGCCCAGGGGCGCACGAGCGCGCCGACGACGAACAGAAAGCAGCACAGCGCCATGAGCCGCCAGAAGTGCGTGCTCCGCGGACGGTGCAGCGCCACCCCGCCGAGGGTCGAGCCGACGGCGACGAGGGCCACGAGGAGGAAGGCGAGCGACCGGGCGACCGGGGAGTCCGTGAGCACGTACGCGGCGGTGCAGCCGGTGCCGACGACGGCCGCGACCGCCCACAGCCGCTCCCTTGCGTGCGACAGGAGCGCACCGACGGTCTCGGCGGGGCCGCTCAGGCCGGTGGTCCGGCTGCTCGTGAGGTGCACGAGCGACAACGTCGGCATCGACGCACGGATCTTCAGCAGACCACCAGGACAGCGCCCGGCCGGCGCACCCGGGCGGGCGTGGCGGACCACGACCCGCCGTGACCGTCACCGATCGCGCCGTTGCGCCGTCCGGGACCCGCCCGCTCCCCCGTCCGGCGCAGGCCGGTGCGCTCCGCCACCGCCCGCCGCGCGGCGGGCCGGCTTCCTGAGCAGCCGCGGGACTCGGCCGAACGGGGAACCCATGGCTGCTGGGGTGATGGATGACCGCTGCTCTTCTCGTTGAGTAGTTCATCGGTCACTGTTAGTTGCATGAGCCGGGGAGCGCCGGTCTCACGGACGAGAAGGAGTTCTCATGCTGAAGAACGCGGTGTCCCGGGCCTTCCTGGCCGCGGGCACGATCGCGGTCATCGTCGCGACGGTGGGAGCCGGGGTGAAGTGGTCGTGGTGAGCACGCTGCGGAGCCTCCGGGAGCGGGTCGTCGTCAGGACCGCCGCCTATGCGGGGGTCATCACCGTCCTCGTGCTGGTGAGCGAGGCCGGCAAGAAGTGGTCCTGAACCGCTCATCGTGATCGTTGCTCGGCCGACGGGAGCGTCAGGTCGATCAACACAGCCCGGGAGCCCGCCTGGTCGATCGCCGGCCAGGCGGGCTCCTCCACGTCGGTAGCCCGTTGCCGCTCGTCGCGTTCGGAGGTCGCATGGACGGCGCCGTGACCGCGGACGATGCGCGGGCGTCGTCCACGGCCGATGCGAGGGCCCGACGCCTCCGCCTCGCCGTGGGGGGTATCGCGGTCGCAGGCAGCGTGGCGCTGGGGACGACCGCGGCGCTCGAGCTACCACATGTCGACTGGTTCTCCACCGAGCTCGTGCCGGCCTACCTCTTCGCCCTCCTCCTCGTCGCCGGCGAGCTGCGTCCGCTCGTGGTCGCCCGGGACGACGGGGACACCGACACCGTCACCGTGTCGACGACGTTCGCGGTCGCGCTCGTCCTCACCGGTCCGCTGCTCCTCGCGATGGCGGCGCAGGCGGTAGCCGTCGGGTACGACGACGTCGTCCGGCGCCGGTCTCTGACCAAGGTCGCCTTCAACGTCGGGCAGTACCTCCTGACGCTGTCCGTCTCGCGGGCGGTGTTCTGCCTCACCTCCGGCCGGAGGTTCCTCGACGCGAGCATCATGCTCGAGCCCCACGACATCATTCCGGGCCTCCTCGCCGGGGCCACCTTCTTCGTGATGAACAACGGGCTCGTCGCCGTCATCGTCGCCATAGCGACCGGACAGCAACCGTGGGAGATCATCCGCGGCGACGTCCGGGCGCAGGGACTCGCGACCTCGATCCTCGTCGCGTTGGCCCCGCTCAGCGCGGTCGCCGCGGACTTCTCCCTGCTCACCCTGCCCCTCGTCGTGCTTCCGCTGCTCGGCGTCCAGCACAGCGCCGACCTCGCGGCGCGGCGGCAGCACGAGGCGCTCCACGACGGCCTCACCGGGCTGCCGAACCGCACCCTGCTGCATCGACGCACCGAGGTCGCGATCGAGAGCCTCGTCCGCGAGCACGGCATCGAACCGGTGCGGTCGGCGAAGGAAGGCGACCGGCTCGCCGCCGTCATGCTCCTCGACCTCGACCATTTCAAGGAGGTCAACGACACCCTCGGCCACCACGTGGGTGACGCGCTGCTGCGCGAGGTGGCGGCGCGGGTGAGGAGTCTGTGCCCCGACGACGTCACAGTGAGCCGCCTCGGCGGCGACGAGTTCGCCGTCCTCGTCCCGCGCACCGGCGTCGCGGCAGCCATGACCCTCGCCGAGCGGATCGCCGAGGCGTTGCGCATGCCGGCGGTCGTCGACGGTGTCCGGATCGCCATGCAGTCCAGCATCGGGGTCGCCCTGGCGCCGTTGCACGCACACACCGTCGAGGGCATCCTCCAGCGCGCGGACATCGCTCTCTACCGGGCCAAGGACGTCCGCGGCACGGTCGAGGTGTACCGCGAGGAGTTCGACACCCACACCGTCCAGCGACTCAGCCTGGTCGCGGACCTCAACACCGCCGTCCAGGACGACCAGATGTTCCTCGCCTTCCAGCCCCTCGTCGAGGCGTCGACACGTCGCGTCGTCGGGCTGGAGGCACTGCTGCGCTGGACGCACCCGACGCACGGTCCGGTCTCCCCCGTCGACTTCATCCCGCTGGCGGAGCGCTCGGGGGCGATCTCGACCATGTCGTACTACGTCCTCGACCGGGCCCTCGCGACGACCCGGGAGCTCATCGCGCGCGGCCACGACCTGTCCGTCTCGGTCAACATCTCCGCCCGGCTGCTCACCGACCTCGCCCTGCCCGACATCGTCGCCAACGACCTCTTCCGCTACGACATCCCGGCGCGGAGCCTGACGATCGAGGTCACCGAGAGCGCGATCGCGGCCGATCCCAAGCGGGCGATGGATGTGCTCCAGGAGCTGCGCTCGATCGGTGTGCGGCTGTCCGTCGACGACTTCGGGACCGGGTACTCCTCGCTGTCGTACCTGTCCCGGTTGCGGCCCGACGAGCTCAAGGTGGACCGCTCGTTCGTCCAGGCCATGCGGGCCGACCCTCAGGGCGAGGCCATCGTCCGCTCGACGATCGAGCTCGGCCACGCCCTCGGCATGGAGGTCACCGCCGAGGGCGTCGAGGACGAGGACACCTACGCCGCGCTCCTCGCCCTGCGGTGCGACCGCATCCAAGGCTTCCTCGTCGGGAGACCGGTCCCCGACCACCAGCTGCACGCGTGGCTCGACGAGGCGCCGATGCCGGGCCGGACCGTCATCCGCCCCGTCCCAGGTAGAAAGGTGACGTCGTGATCATCCCTCTGTCGGCCGTGCTCGGCCTCCTGCTCCCGGCGGCACTCGGCGGCGACCTGCGCCGGCTCGGCGGTGTGCGGTTGAGCTCGGTCCGTCTCGTGCTGGCGGCGTTCCTCGCCCAGCTTCTCGCCATCTCGGTCCTCGACGGCCCGGTCGTCGTGCTCGAGGCGGTGCACATCGCCTCCTACGTCGTCGCGGCCTACGTGCTGTGGGTCAACCGACGTCTTCCCGGACTACCGATCCTCGGCGCCGGCGCGCTGGCGAACGGGGTGACGATCGCGCTGAACGGCGGCACGCTGCCTGCCCGCGCCGGCGCTCTGCGCACCGCGGGGCTCACCGACGACGCCGGCTTCGTCAACTCCGGCGTCCTGGAGCACCCTCGCCTGGCGTTCCTCGGCGACATCTTCGCGGTCCCGGCCGGGACGCCGCTGGCCAACGTCTTCAGCATCGGCGACGTGCTCATCGTCCTCGGCGCGACGTGGGCCTCGGTGGCGATCTGCGGCACCCGGTGGAGCGAGCCGTGGGCGGTGACCCGCCGGCACGCCCCGCCCGACGCCCGCCTCGAGCTCCCGGCCGCCGCCGTGCCGGGGGCCGTGGACGTGCTGCCCGGTGCGACCGCAACGCCGCCGGCTCCCGCGCCCGCCGCGGCGGCTCCGGCCGCGCCGGTGCCCGCGGCGATCCCGCAGCAGCGGCGTCCGCGGCACGTCGCGGGCCCGGCGCTGCGGATCCCCGCGCCGCGGCGCTCGCGACGCACCGCGCCCCGTGGCCGCCGGGCGCTGCGCCCTTCGTCCCCTGGCGAGGTCCGTGACAGCGCCTAGCCTCGAGGTGGCGGCCGGGCCACAGCTGCACCATCGAACGACGCGGCGCGGCCCGCACCCACGTCGACGGTTCGGAGGACCCGCAGTGAACACCGACCAGCTCACCAGGATGCGCAGCGCCCGCGGCTTCGTGGCCGCCCTCGACCAGAGCGGCGGCAGCACGCCCAAGGCGTTGCGGCTCTACGGTCTCGACGAGAGCGCCTACCGCACCGAGGCGGAGATGTTCGACCGCATCCACGAGATGCGTCGCCGAATCGTCATGAGCCCGGCGTTCACCGGGGACCGGATTCTCGCGGCGATCCTCTTCGAGATGACGATGGACCGCGAGGTCGACGGCAAGGGGACGGCCGAGTACCTGTGGGAGGTCAAGGACGTCGTGCCCTTCGTGAAGGTCGACAAGGGTCTCGCGGAGGAGGCCGACGGTGCCCGCTGCATGAAGCCGATCCCCGGCCTCGACGCGCTCCTCGAGCGCGCCAAGGGCCACGGCGTCTTCGGGACGAAGATGCGCTCGGTCATCGAGCTCGCGAACCCCGCCGGCGTCCGCGCGGTCGTCGACCAGCAGTTCGAGCTCGGGCGCCGGATCCTCGACGCCGGGCTCCTCCCGATCATCGAGCCCGAGGTCGACATCCGCAGCCCGGAGAAGGCCGAGGCCGAACGGCTCCTCGCGCGCGCGATCCACGAGCACCTCGGGTCGCTCGGCGTCGACGAGGCCGTCATGCTCAAGCTGACACTGCCGAGCGAGGACGACCTCTATGCCGACCTCGTCGCGCACCCCAAGGTGCTCCGGGTCGCCGCGCTCTCCGGCGGCTACACCCGCGACGAGGCGAACGCCCTCCTGGCGCGCAACCACGGCGTCGTCGCGAGCTTCTCCCGGGCCCTCACGGAGGGGCTCACCGCCCAGCAGTCCGCGGAGGAGTTCGACGCCGCGCTGGACGCCTCGATCGCAAGCATCTACGCGGCGTCCTTGACCTGACACCGCGGTCCGCCCCCGGCGGTCCGGCCCCGGCAGCAGCACCGCCGGCATCGGACGTCCCGCCCCCGAAGGTTCCCACGTCGTACACTCGCGAGCACGCTCCGTCACCCAATCGGACGAATCGCGTGATCCGGGTGCCGTGGGCCGTGACGATGGGGACGCGCGGGCGGCGTCAGCGAGCCGAAGACATCGGGCGGTCAGGCCGATGGGACACGCCCGGACGGATTCGAGCAGGTGATGCCAGTGGGGTTCGACGTCGACGACGTGGTCTGCCCGGACTGCGGTGCGGACGTCGCCATGCGCCGAGCCGTCACCCACGACGCGGTTCTCCGCGAGATCGAGCTCGAACGAGGCCGATGCGGCACCTGCGGGTGGGAACGCGTGCGTGTCATCGCGGGGAGCGGACCCGAGTGGCGTGCCCGCCGCCGCCTGCAGTCCCCGCTGGACGGCTGAGCGGCAGCGACCGGTGCCGGCGCCGGGCTCATCAACCGGGCGCGCCCCGGCCCTCCCCGGTGAACCCGGTACGTCCGGCGCACCGCGCATCCTGCTCGACTCCGTCCACAGTGGTGCCTCTTGTCGAGGACTGACGAGGTCGATTATTGTACGTACATCCGTAACGACGTACTCGTGATTCTCGCCCGACCGGCAGGAGGCCGCCCGTGTCCGACCGCTGCTGCTGCGAGACGGCGGCGCTGGACCGGTGAGCGCCACCCTGACCGTCGCCCTGGCCTTGACGGTCGGGATCTCCCTCGGACTCCTCGGCGGAGGTGGCTCGATCCTCTCGGTCCCGTTGCTCGTGTACGTCGCCGGCTTCGAGGCGCACCAGGCGACCGCGGGTTCGCTCTTCGTCGTCGGGGTCACGAGCGTCGTAGGCCTCGCGGCGCACGCCCGGGCAGGACGGGTCCGCTGGCGCACCGGTACCATCTTCGGGCTCGCCGGGATGGCGGGCGCCTACCTCGGCGGCCTCGCCTCCGCGGCGGTGCCCGGGTCGGTCCTGCTCGGCGCCTTCGGCGTCATGATGGTCGCGGCCGCCGCGGGCATGCTCCGCGGACGTCGCGGAGAGCCGCACGCGACCGACCTCCGGATCGGCCCCGCGGTCGCCCTCGGCGTCGCCGTCGGGGCGGTCACGGGGTTCGTCGGAGCGGGCGGTGGCTTCGTCATCGTGCCGACCCTCGTGCTCGTCGCGGGCCTGCCCATGTCCGCAGCGATCGGGACGTCGCTGCTCGTCATCGCGATGCAGTCCGCCGCCGGGTTCGCCGGCCACCTCACGGGGACGGCCCTGCCCTGGGGGACCACGCTCGCGGTCACGGCGTCCGCCGTCGCCGGCAGCCTCGTCGGCGCGCGACTCACCGGTCGGTTCCCGGCGGACCGGCTACGCCGCGCCTTCGCCGGACTCGTCCTGGCCGTCGCGACGCTCGTGCTCCTCGAGCAGCTGCCCGGCTCCGCCGCCCCGTGGACGCTCGTCGCCGGCCTGATCGCCCTCGCCGCCACCGCCGCCACCGTCGCGGCCCGAGCCGTGCGCGCCCGACGCAGCACGCTATCCCATTATACCCCAGGGGGTATATGCTCGAGTCAGTCGACACGGGGTGCTCTCCCGGCCCGCCCCGCCGCCGGGCCGTCGAGCCCGTCGCCCAGCACCGTCACGAACCGTCAGGAGACACCGATGCCCGATCAGCCGACCTCCGCGCCGACCGCTCCGGCCCGCCCGTCGACCATGGTCTTCACCCAGTACTACGTCGACTGCCTGTCGCAGGCCTCGTACCTCGTCGGCGACACGAGCACCGGCCGGGCCGTCGTGGTCGACCCGCGCCGTGACGTCCAGGAGTACCTCGACGACGCCGCGGCCCAGGGCCTCACGATCGTCGGCGTCATCAACACCCACTTCCACGCCGACTTCCTCTCCGGCCACCTCGAGCTCGCGAAGGCCACGGGGGCCTGGATCGGGTACGGCCGCGTCGCGCAGGCCGAGTTCGAGACCCGGTTCCTGTCGGACGGCGAGCGGATCGCCCTCGGGGACGTCGTTCTGGAGATCGTGGAGACGCCCGGCCACACCCCGGAGTCGATCAGCGTGCTGGTCTACGAGCACGCCGAGGACGAGGTCGCCTACGGCGTCCTGACCGGCGACGCGCTCTTCATCGGCGACGTCGGCCGGCCCGACCTGCTGGCCTCGATCGGGGTCACCGCCGACCGAGCTCGGGCGCCCAGCTGTACGACTCGATCCAGCGCAAGCTGATGGGCCTGCCGAACCCGGTGCGGGTCTTCCCCGGCGCACGGCGCCGGCTCGGCCTGCGGCAAGAGCCTCTCCACCGAGCGTCAGTCGACGATCGGCGAGCAGCGGATGCTCAACTACGCCTGCCGGCCGATGAGCCAGGAGGAGTTCGTCGCGCTCGTCACGGCGGGGCAGCCGTCGGCGCCGGAGTACTTCGTCTACGACGCCATCCTCAACCGCAAGAACCGCGAGGTCTTCGACGCCGGGCGCCCGGTGCCCGCGCTCGACGAAGCCGGTCTCGACGCGGCCCTGGCGCGCGGAGCGGTCGTCCTCGACACCCGCGACGTCCCCGACTTCGCGGCCGGCGCACCTCGCGGGCTCGATCAACGTGCCCGCCGACGGCCGGTTCGCCGAGACCGCCGGCATGGTCCTCACCGCTGACACCGAGGTCGTCGTCGTCGCCCCCGAGGGCCGCGAGAGCGAGGTCGCCATCCGCCTGGCCCGGATCGGCTTCGACCAGGTCGCCGGCTACGTGGCCGACACCGGAGGCGGTGCTGCTCGCCCGCGAGGCGCAGGTCGGTCACGCCAGCCGGCTCACCGCCGTGCAGCTCGCCGAGCTCACCGCCGCGGACGGCGCGGACGCACCCGTCGTCGTCGACGTCCGCAACGTCGGCGAGCGCGAGAGCGGGCACATCCCCGGCTCGGTGCACATCCCGCTCGCGGAGCTGCGTCGCCGGATGGACGAGATCCCGGCCGACCGCCCCGTCGTCCTGCACTGCGCCGGGGGCTGGCGGTCCAGCGTCGCGGCCAGCCTGCTGCGTCACCACGGCCGCACGGACGTCTCCGACCTCCTCGGCGGGTTCGCCGCCTGGCAGGCGATGAACGAGCCGGTCAGCGTCTGACACCTGGGGCCACCGGCGCCTGACATCCCCCGGACTCATCGCCTACTAGCGAGTCAGCCCGGTCACGGCGGGCAGACTCGCTGAGTAGCGCGTCACCCCGGGGGTACGCTTGTCCGGTCAACCGAACGCGGGCATGCGACGGAGGAGGCAGGGCGTGGCCGGGGTGGACGTCGGTGCGCGGCCGCTGGACCGGCGGGACCCGCTGCCACTGTGGGCACAGCTCCAGCACGACCTCTCGCGCCGGCTCACGGCCGGCGCCTTCACCGAGGCATTCCCCGGCGAGCTCGAGATCGCCCGGGACTACGACGTCTCACGGCACACCGTCCGCGAGGCGCTGCGCCGCCTGCGCGACGCCGGCGTCCTCGACTCGGCGCGCGGCCGGCCGACCCAGGTCCGGGCCGCCATCGAGCAGCCGCTCGGCAGCCTGTACTCGCTCTTCCGCGAGATCGAGGCGCGCGGGATGGTCCAGGCGAGCACCGTCCTCGACCAGTCCGTCACGACGGACGCCGCGGCGGCGTCGGCCCTCGGGCTGGCCGAGGACGCCCGGCTGTTCCACCTCGAGCGTGTCCGGCTCGCCGACGGCACCCCGCTCGCGCACGACCAGGTCTGGCTGCCCGCGGACGTCGCGGCACCGCTGATGACGGCGGACTTCACCCGGGCGGCGCTCTACGACGAGCTGGCCGGGCGCTGCGGCATCCGGGTCACCGGCGGTCGGGAGCGAATCAGTGCAACCGTGCCGACCCCGGCGGAACGCAGCCTGCTCGCCGTCCCCCGCGGCACCGCGTGCCTCACCGTCGAGCGGGACGGCTACGCCGGCACCGAGCTCGTCGAGCGACGCGTCACCGTCGTCCGGGGCGACCGGTGGTCGGTCGTCGCTGACTGGACGAGCCACGGCTATTCGGTCAGCGCGGTCGCCGGACCGCGCTGACCCGGCCGCGGACGCTCACGTCATCCACGTCGCGGATGTCCGGACATCCGCAATAGGCTCGTGTCGAGTGTACTCTCGTTCCGGACAGCCGAACCGCAGCCGCGCGGCTGCGGCCCGATGGACGGAGGCCCGGCCCACCGTGGACAGCACCGCCTGGGACGCCCGGTACGCGGGCAGCGAGCTCATGTGGTCCGCCGGCCCGAACACCTTCGTCGAGCAGGTGTGCGCCGGGCTGCCGCCCGGGTCCGCGCTCGACCTCGCCGCCGGCGAGGGCCGCAACGCGCTCTGGCTCGCCGGCCGGGGCTGGCGGGCGACGGCGGTGGACTTCTCGCCGGTGGCGCTCGAACGGGCCCGCCGGCTGGCCGCGGACCGGCTCGGCGCGGACCACGACCGGCTCACGACCGTGGTCGCGGACCTCGAGACGTTCGTCCCCGACGACCGCTACGACCTCGTCCTCGTCGTCTACCTCCAGGTCGAGCCCGGGCTGCGGCGCACCGTGCTGCGCCGGGCGGCCGCGGCGCTCGCCCCCGACGGCCGGCTCGTCGTCGTCGCGCACCACCCGGACAACCTCACCGAGGGCGTCGGCGGGCCGCAGGACCCCACCGTTCTCTACTCCCCGCAGGACGTGGTCGCCGACCTCGATGCCGATGTCGACGGTGCGCAGGCGATGTCGGGGACGGACGGCGTACCACCGGTCGTCGAGCGGGCGGAACGGGTGCTGCGCGCGGCCGCGGAGGGACGTCCGGCGGTCGACACGCTCGTCGTCGTCCGCCGGCCCTGACCCCGCTCCCGCTCACCGTCCGACCGACCGACGGTGCCGGACCGGTCCGACCCGGCGCGGGAGAGCGGCAGGTCGACGGTCACCGTCGTCCCCTGCCCCGGCTCGGATGTCACCGTGACGGTACCGCGGTGCGCCTCGACGAGCCGGGCGACGACGGCGAGGCCGATCCCGGACCCGGCGACCGCGTGCCGGTCACGGCCCCTCCAGTACCGCTCGAGGACGTGCGGGAGGTCCTCTGCCGGGATCCCCGGGCCGGTGTCCCGCACGAGAAGCCGGGCCGTCCCGGCGGAAGGCCCGCCCGGCCCGTGGGGCGGCGCACCGGGACCTGCGACGACGTGCACCTCGTCCCGCAGCCGGCAGTGCCGCGCGCAGTTGTCGAGGATGTTGCCGACGATCTCGTGGTAGCGGTCGGGGTCGAGGGCGACGACGGTGCCGGGCGTGAGGTCGGCGTTCACCTCGAGGCCGGCGGCCCGCAGCTGCGACGCACGCGCCTCGAGGACGTCCCGGGTCACCTCGGCGAGGTCCACGTCGACCGGGTGCAGGTCGGCCGCCGCCGCGTCGGCCGCGGAGAGCGCCGAGAGCTCCTGCACCGTTCGGGCGAGCCGGAGGGTCTGGTCGTGCAGCCGGGTCAAGGTGCCCCCGTCCGGCGGGACGAGCCCGTCGCGGAGCTCCTCGAGCCCCGCCTGGAGGGCGCTGAGAGGCGTCCGCAGCTCGTGCGCGACATCCGCGGTGAGCCGGCGGCGCAGCCGCATCTGCTCCTGGAGAGCGTCCGCGGCGTGGTCGAACGCCTCCGCGAGCTCGGCGAGCTCGCCGACGCCGCGCTCGGCCGGCCGGGCGGTGACGTCACCGGCACCGAAGGCCCTTGTGGCCTCGGTGAGCGCGACGAGCGGACGGGTCAGGGAACGGACGACGTACCAGCCGGCGACGACGGCCACCGCCACCGCGCCGACGGCGGCCGCGAGGATCCACGACCAGGCGAGGCGCCGGCCGGAGGTGTCCGCGGCGGCCGGGAACCCGACGAGCGCGGTGCCGACCCGGACGCCGTCGACGACCACCGGCTCGGTCACCTGGCCTCCCCCCGTCCCCGTGCCCATCCCGGACCCGGTGCCCATCCCGGACCCGCTCCCCATGCCCATGCCGGCCCGGCCGCTGGTGGACACCGTCCGCCCGTCGGCATCGAGGAGGACGAGGCGGGCCCCCGCCGCGGCCGCCGTCGTGACGGCCGGCGTGACGTCGGCGCCCGACCAGTCACCGGTCGCGGCGTAGGCGCCGGCGGCGGCCGCAGCCACCCGGTCGGCGACCTCCGCGCGGGATGCGGCGGTGTTCCGGGACAGGCCGAGCGAGCTCCCGACGAGGCCCGCGACGGCGACGAGGCCGACGGCAGCGAGCGCGACGAGGACGAACGCGACGAGCAGGCGGCGCCCCAGCGGGCCGAGCGGCCTCGCCGGGCTCACCGGGCACCCCGCGCGCCGGTCGCCGCGACGTCGTGGCGCAGCCCGAGCCGGTACCCGACCCCGACGACGGTCTCGACGACCGACGTCGCCTCCGGGCCGAGCTTGTGGCGCAGGTTCTTCACGTGCGAGTCGATGCTCCGCTCGTAGCCGGTGAACTCGTACCCGCGAACCCGGTTCACGAGCTCGTACCGGGAGAACGGCCGGCCCGGCACCGAGGCGAGGGTCGTGAGGATCCCCCACTCCGTCGCCGTGAGGTCGAGCGACCGGCCGTCGAGGCAGGCCTCCCGGCGGTCCTCGTCGATCCGCAGCCGGCCGCCGCCGAAGGTGAGGTCGGCCTGCGCGTCGTCCGGGCCGGCGGTGCGGGAGAGAACGGCACCGACCCGGAGCACGAGCTCGGTCGGGCTGAAGGGCTTGGTGACGTAGTCGTCCGCGCCGGCGGACAGACCACGGATCCGGTCGTCGACGGCGCTGCGCGCGGTGAGGACGACGACCGGCAGCCGGCGGCCGCGGCGCGCCTCGCGGAGGATCTCCAGGCCGTCCAGGTCGGGCAGGCCGAGGTCGAGGACGACGAGGTCGACGCTCGCGTGGCCGAGCAGCCGCAGTGCCTCCATCCCGGCCCCGGTGGACAGCACCGCGTGCCCCGCCCGCTCCAGGTAGCGCCGAACGACCTCGCGGATGTCACGGTCGTCCTCGACGACCAGCACGGTGCTCATGGCACCCATCGTCCGGCGCCTTCCGCCGCACCGGCCGGGACCCCGGTCCGGCCTCCACATCGCCTCCACCCGGGCTGCAGGGGCGTTCCACGGCCGCGGCCGAGGCTGGTTGCCGTACCGGTCAGCGGAGCACCGACGAGGACCCGTCCGGCTCGCTGCCCCCGACTCAGCCTCAGTCGCAGGAGAAGGCCATGAACCGCAGGAGCACGAGGACCGCTCTCGTCACGACCGCCGTCGCCGCCGCAGGCGCAGGCCTGGTGTTCCTCACGTCGCCCGCGATCGCGAACGGCGCGGCGGAACGCTTCGGCGCCGGGCCCACGCCCCGCACCACGACGTCCGTCACGTGCCCGATGGACGACACCGGCTACGGCGGCGGCAGCGACGCCGACGACAGCACGAGCGGTCGCTACGGGATGGGCTACGGGATGGGCTACGGGATGTGGGGCGGCACGGTGAACGGCGGCACGGTGAACGGCGGCATGATGAACCGCCGCGGTGCCGGGCCGGTGGGCGACGTCGGCGCGAACCGGCCCGCAGCGGGCACCCTGACCGCGGCGCAGAAGAGCACCCTCGCCGCGATGGCCGAGGAGGAGAAGCTCGCCCACGACGTCTACACCACACTCGCGAAGAGCTCGGGCGACGTCCGGTTCGCCATGGTCGCCCGGTCGGAGAGCCGGCACCTCGAGGCGGTCCGGGTGCTCCTCGACCGCTACGACGTCGCCGACCCGACCGCGGGCACGGCCGACGGTGTCTTCCCGACGGCGTCCGTGCAGAGCAGCTACGACAGCCTCGTCGCCAAGGGCACGGCGTCCCTCGACGCAGCGCTCGGCGCCGGCCGGCAGATCGAGACGGCGGACATCGCCGACCTGAAGAAGGCCATGACGGGGCTCGACGCCGCGGACGTGACGACGGTGTACCAGCGGCTCTCGGCGGCGTCCGAGCACCACCTCGCAGCGTTCGGCGGCTGACCGGCACATCGTGACCTCAGTCGACCGGTGGTGGACACAGCCACCGCAGGTGCTCCGCCGGCCCGAGCAGGTCGAGCCGACGCCACAGCACGCTGCCGGGGACGGCCTGGCTCGGGTGCGCCGCGACGGCGTCGAGCTGGGCCGTCCGGTCGACGGGGACGACGAGGTCGACGCCGGCGTCGGGCCGCCCGGCGAACGGCACGCCGTACTCGGCGCGCAGGGTCTGCGCGATCCGTTCCGGGAGCGTCCACGCGAGGACCGGCAGCCTGGCACCGGACGCCGCCGCGACCGCCGCCCGGGTCGCCGCGACATGGTCCGGGTGACCGGTCACACCGGTGTCGTCGAAGACGACGAGCCCGTCGGCACCGTGCGCGTCGACGGCGCGGAGCACGGCGGTGACGAGCGCCTCGATCCCCGCCGCCCCGAGCGCCTCGTCCGGCTCGTCGAGGAGGTCGACGCGCTCGAGGCCCAGCCGGCGCGCCGGCCTCGGCGAGCTCGCTGGCCCTCAGCTCGCGCAGGTCGCCGGCGACGCCGTGCAGCGTCGAGGCCTCGCCGTGCGTGAAGCACAGCACGGCGACCCGGCTCCGCCGGTCGCGGACGAACGCCGAGAGCACCGCGCCGAGCCCGAACGACTCGTCGTCCGGGTGCGCGACGACGGCGAGCGGACGGCGCCACGCAGGCAGCCTCGTCGTCACCCCGGCTGTGGTGGTCGGTCCGGCTGCCCCCCTCATCGCAGGCACACCGCGGGCAGCTCGAACCAGAGCAGGTCGAGGAACCCCGGTGACGTGCAGCCCGCCGCGGCGAGGTCCTCGGCGCGGGCGTCCGGCCCGGCCGTCCCGGCGCGGCCGAGGATCTCCCGCGCCTCGCGCAGGTGCTCGGCGAGCACCGACTCCGGCGCCCGGTCGTCGTGGTGCGGGTAGGTCATCCGGCCCTCGGCGTCGTACCGGACGTCGGTCAGCCGCAATGGCGGTCCGGCAGGCGCGTCGCGGTGCCGCCAGAGCCCGGTCCGGGGGTCGAACCGGTAGTCCGGGAGCAGCTTCCAGCCCTGCCCGGCGACGAGGTCCACGGCCTCGACGAGGTAGTCGGCGACCGCGTCGGTGACGAAGTAGTTCAGGCTGAGCCGGGCCCAGCCGGGCTTGATCCCCTCCCAGCCGAGGTGGATCTCGCGGCGGAAGGCCTGCGACCGCCCGGCGTCGATGCCGAGCAGCCGGTGCCCGTAGGGACCGGCGCAGGAGCAGCCGCCGCGGGCCTGGACCCCGAAGAGGTCGTTGAGGAGTGCGACGACGAAGTTGTGGTGGACGTGGCGGCCGGGTCTCCCGTCGGCGCCGGCGCCCTCGGGGTCGGTCCGCCGGACGACGAACGAGACGATGGGCAGCCGCTCGGCGTCCGGGCTGCCGAGCACCTCGATCGCCGGGTTCGCCCGCCAGCGGCTCAGCGCCCGGTCGAGGAGCTCGTCCTCGCAGGCCCGGATCGTCGCGACCCCGACGGCCTCCTTGAGCTGGAACACCAGCCCGGCGCGGATCGACTCGACGATCGCGGGCGTGCCGCCCTCCTCGCGGTGCTCCACGTCGGTGAGGTACTCGTGGCCCCCGGGGCCGACGTACTCGACGGTGCCGCCGCCGGGGACGACGGGGACCCGGTTGCGGACGAGGTCGCGTCGGACGGCGAGCACCCCGGGCGTTCCCGGGCCGCCGACGAACTTGTGCGGGCTGAGGAAGACCGCGTCCTTGGCGGCGAGCGGGTCCGCGCCCGCGGCGACGTCCGGCACCATCCGGACGTCGACGTACGGGCCGGCGGCGGCGTAGTCCCAGACCGCGAGCGCGCCGTGTCGGTGCAGCAGCACCGACACGGCGTCGGTGTCGGTCAGGATCCCGGTGACGTTGCTCGCGGCGGAGAACGCGCCGATCCGCAGTGGCCGGTCCGCGTACCGGACGAGGAGCACCTCGAGCGCGGCGAGGTCGACGTGTCCGTCGGGGTCCGCCGGCACGGTGACGACGTCGGCGATGCTCTCCCGCCACGGCAGCTCGTTGCTGTGGTGCTCGAAGGGTCCGACGAGGACGACGGGCCGCTCGGCGGCGGGGATGGCGTCGGTGAGGTGGTAGCGGTCGTCGAGGCCGGCCGCGACGCGGAGCCCGAGGATTCCGACGAGCTTGTCGACGGCGGCCGTGCTGCCCGGAGCCGCAGAAGATCACCGCGGTGCTCTCGTCGCCGCCGATCGCGGCCCGGACGATCGCGGCGGGCGTCCTCGCGGAGCCGGGTCGTCTGCAGCCCGGTGCCGCTCGCCTCGGTGTGCGTGTTCGCGTACCGCGGCAGCACCTCGTCGCGGACGAAGTCCTCGACGAACGTGAGTGCCCGCCCGGACGCCGTCCAGTCGGCGTACGTGATCCGGCGCGGGCCGTACGGGCCGGGCAGCACGGCGTCGTCGCCGACGACGGACGTCGCGATGCGTTCGAGCAGCGCCCGGCGGCCCGGGTCGACGGCGCCTGACCTCTGCCTGGACCTCTGCCCGGACGTCGGCCCGCAGCGCCGCTCGGACTGCGGCCAGCGCTCGGTCGTCGGATGGACCACGGAATCACCTCCATATACCCCAAGGGGTACCTTAGGAGGCGGTCCGCAGGCCAGGAGGGGACCTTCGACCGATGCGCAGCGAGGACCGGCCGAGCCACACGACGTGGCGACCGTCGCCCGGCCGGCTGAACCACGGCGACGGCGAGGGCTCAGGTCCGACATCATCACCCGGCCGTCACCGCCGGGCGGCCCCGGCTTCTCGCCCGCGGCGCCGGTCGTCGTGATCACGACCGGGGTGCGAGAGGCTGGGTCCGTGGACCCTGACCGCGACCGGCCGGTGGCCGTCGTGACCGGCGCGGCCCGCGGGATCGGCGCGGCGGTCGCGGCCGGGCTCGCGGCGTCCGGGTGGGACCTCGTGCTCGGGGACGTCCCCGGGCCGGACACCGTGTCGGGCCTGACGTACCGCCTCGCGTCGGCGGCCGACCTCGCCGCGACGGCGGACCGCTGCAGGGCGGCCGGCGCGGAGGTCGTCACGGCCGCCTGCGACGTCCGGGACGGTGCGGCCGGCGGGGACGTCGACCGGCTCGTCGCGCTCGCCGGCGACCGGATCACCGCGGCCGTCGCCGTCGCGGGCGTCCTCGCCGCGGACGGCCCTGCCTGGGAGCAGAGCCCGGCCGACCTGGACCGGGACCTCTCGGTGAACCTCCACGGCGTCGCGAACCTCGCCCGAGCCGCCGTCCCGCGGCTGCTCGCCGCCCCCCACCCGGCCCGGTGCCGCTTCGTCGCGGTCGTGTCGTCGGCCGCCGAGCGCGGGCTGCCCCGGCTCGCCTCGTACGTCGCGGCGAAGCACGCGGCGCTCGGGTACGTCCGCTCACTCGCGGCGGACCTGGCGCCGTCCGGAGTGACGGCGAACGCGGTCCTCCCGGGCAGCACCCGGACGGCGCTCCTGGAGCGGACCGCCCAGGCGTACGGCCTGCCCTCCCGGGAGGCGTTCGCCGCGCACCAGCGGCTCGGCCGGCTCCTCGACCCGACCGAACCGGCGGCCGCCGTCGTGTGGCTGTGCTCGGCGGCGGCGTCCGGGACGACCGGCACCGCGGTGTGCGTCGACGGCGGCTTCACCGGATGACCCGGCTCGAGCACGCCCGCTGGCCGGACGTCGACACCGCCCCCCGCGACGTCCTCGTCGTCCCGGTCGGCTCGCTGGAGCAGCACGGCCCGCACCTGCCGCTCGCGACGGACACGGTCGTCGCGACCGCGGTCGCCGAGCGCCTCCACGCGGTCCGGCCGGCCGCCGGGCTGGCGCCCGCGGTGCCGTTCGGCGCGAGCGGCGAGCACGCGGCGTTCCCCGGGACGGTGTCGGTCGGCACCGAGGCGCTGCGGCTGCTCGTCGTCGAGCTCGTCCGGGACGCTGCCCGGTCGTGGCGCGCCGTCCTCGTCCTCAACGGACACGGCGGCAACGCGTCCGCGCTCGCGCAGGCGGTCGACCTGTGCCGGGACGAGGGCCGCCGGCTCCACGTCGTCCACCTCGGCCTGCCGGGGATGGACGCGCACGCCGGTCGCGCGGAGACCTCGCTTCTGCTGCACATCGCGCCCGACCTCGTCGACCGTGCGCGGGCCGAGCCCGGTGCGACGGAGCCGGTCGCCCGGCTGCTCCCCCGGCTGCGGGCCGAGGGCGTCCGGGCGGTGAGCCCGAACGGGGTGCTCGGCGACCCGGAGGGCGCGTCCGCGGCGCAGGGTGAGCAGCTGCTCGCCAGGCTCGTCGAGCGCGCGGTCGCCGGCTACGACGAGGCGGCTCGGCCGAACTGAGCCGCAGGCTCAGGCTCAGCCTCGGCGGAGACCATACCCGGCGGGACCGGCGCCGGAGGCCGCGGAAAGGGCAGCCGGACCTCGGGCACCAGGACGCCAGGGCGTCGCCCGCGCACCGCGCTGAGCAGCACCCCGGTGCCGTATGCGGCGTCCTCGGCGAGCCGCAGCAGGGTGTACCGGAACAGGTCGACCTCGGGCCGCTGCCGGACCCATTCGAGGGCCACCGGCGCGAGCATGCTCACCGCCGCCGCCCGGGCGACCCGGGAGCGGGGCGCCGCAGCGAGCGCGGTCCAGCCGACCGGCCACCACTCGCGGCGCAGCGCGTGCCCGACGGCGGCGCCGTCGGCGAGCAGGCCCTTGCCCACGACGACGGGCGCGATCGCGGGGTCGACGGCAGCACCCCGCAGCCGGTACCCGAGCGCGCCGGTCGCGGCGAGGGCGACCCCGGCCGCGGCCCACGGCCGGCCGGCGATCGCCGTCGCGGCCACGGCGACGTTCCATCCGGAGACCCGCGCCGGCACGAGACGGCCCGGGTGCCGAGTGTCGAGCGCCGCCGCCGACGTGCCGTACTCCAGCCGGCGCCGCGCCCAGGCGACCGGCTCGAGCCGCATCTCGTGGTGGACGACGACGGTCGGCTCGTAGCGGACGAGCCAGCCGTCGGCGAGCAGCCGCCACACGAGGTCGACGTCCTCGCCGATTCGCATCCGCTCGTCGAAGCCGGCACCCCCGACGCCGACGGACTCGATCGCCGCCCGACGGACGAGCAGGGTCGCCGACGGCAGGAAACCGAGCGGCGCGCCGTGCCGGACGAGCTCGCGGCGCGGACCCATGTCGAGCGCCGAGCGGGCCGCCTCGTGCCGGGCGAGCAACGAGCGGCGCTCCGCGCGCGGGCTGACCCGCGGCGCGACGGCGCCGACCCGCGGGTCGTCGAACAGCGGCAGCAGGCCGTCGAGCCAGCCAGGGGTCACCGTGCAGTCGGCGTCGACGAAGGCGACGACGGGCGCGGACGTCGCGGCGAGCCCGGTGTTCCGAGCCGCGGCAGGCCCGCGGTTCACCCGGTGCCGGAGCAACCGCGCGCCGTGCGCCCGTGCGACGTCGCCGACGTCAGGGGCCGGTGACGCGTCGTCGACGACGACGACCGGCGTGCGCTCCTCCCCCGGGCGGTGCCCGAGCGAGGCGAGGCAGCCGTGCAGGAGGTCGGGGCGGCCGTAGGCCGGGACGACGACCTCGACCGGCCGGGCCGCGGGCGGGACGACCGGATGGAGAATCCCTCGGGCGACGAGGCGGTCGGCGGCCGCCTGCTCCGGCTCGTCCCGCGCGGGAACCCCGTGGGAGCCGGCACCGACGGCCCGCCGGACCAGCGCCCGGGCCGGCGGCGCGAGCCGCAGGACACCCCAGGGCGCCCCGCCGAGCACGACGGAGCCGTCCCGCCAGACCCGGACCCGGGGGTCGAGGACGAGCGGCGTCCCGATCGGCAGGCCGGGGGCGGACGGCGCGGGCACGCGGCCCAGTATCCCGTCGGCGTCACGCGTCCCGTCGGGTCGGCCCGGTGGCCGGCGGCGCCGAGGCCGGGACCGGGGCAGCGGCCGGACTCGTGGCCGCAATCGCGGCCGAACTCGAGGTCGGGGTCGCGGCGCGGACCGCGACGGGGGTGGCGCAGCGGTGACGAGGAGGGCGCCGGCGACGACCACCGCCCCGCCGAGGACGACGAGCAGGGTGGGCCGCTCGCCGAGAACACCCCACGCGACGACCACCCCGAACGGTGTGACGATCGTCGACAGGCCGGCCGTCGTCGTCGCGGACAGGTTCCGGACGGCGCGCGCGAGCGCCGCGTAGACGAACGCCGAGCCGACGGCGCCGAGCCAGACGACCTGCGCCCAGCCGGACGCGCCGAGCTGCTGGTAGCCCTGTCCGTCGCCGGAGAGGGCGACGACGCCGAGCACGACGACGGCGCCGAGGGCGGTGCCGGGGGTGTTGAGCCACCACGGGTCGTACCGGTCGCCGAGCGACCGGGTGGCGACGGTCACGGCGGACAGGACGAGGGTTGCCGCGGCGACCGCGCAGAACCCGAGGACCCAGCGGACGTCGAGTCCGCCCGGGCCCCCCGGCCCTCCGGCACCGCCCTCCCCGCCCCTGACGCCCCTCCCGCCGCTGAGCGCCATGACGGCGACCCCGGCGACGGACAGGACGAGCCCGGCGAGCTGCGCCGGGCCGAGCCGGTGCCGCAGGAACGCGACCTCGAGCGCCGCGGCGCACACCGGCATGCAGCCGAGGACGACCGCGGTGACGGCGACGGGGACCTGCCCCTGGCCCCACGCGAAGAGGGGGTGGAACACCGCCGAGCCGCCGAACCCGCAGGCGAGGACGACGACGCGGTCCTCCCGGGCCACCGGCGTCCGCCGCCCGGGCTGCAGGGCGACGACGAGGAGGAAGGCGAGGGCCGAGATCCCGACCCGGCCCGCGGTGAGGCCGAGCGGCGTAAGCGTGCCGAGGACGACCTTGATCTGGGTGAAGGAGATCCCACCGACGACGATCGCGGCACCGACCGCGACGAGAGCGCCGGTCGTCCCGCTCGTCCGGATCGCTCCGGACGCCGGAGGGAGGGGCACGTCCGCACCGGACCTGCGCACGCCGCACGCCCCCGTCAGCCGGTCGCGGGCACCGGGCGCCCGATGACCGACCCGGTCCCGCCGGCGGCCGTGCTCGTCCCGACCGGGTCGGCCGGTTCGGCCGGAGCGGCGTGCGCGGCCGGACGCAGCCGGACGATCACGAGGTACCCGACGCCGGCGTGACGCCGGAGGTGAGGAAGCCCGCGTCCACCCCGCCGAGCGCGGCGGCGACCGGCCCTTCGAATGCCTCGGTGGAGTTCGACAGGACGCCGACGACGCTCCCGGCCGCCCAGGCGAGGACGGTCGGGACGTTCCAGCCGCCGGTGAACCAGTACGCGCCACCGGTGGTGCGGCGGTTGAAGACCTGGAGCGCGTCGGCGTCGAGCCGCCCCCGGACCCGGACGAACCCGAGCATCGTGACGACCGCCCACGGGGTCGCGAGCGAGGTGAGCACGACGACGAACGTCGTCACGGCCGTCTCGGCGTCCCAGACGAACGTGCCCAGCAGGACGAGCGCGGTCGACACGACGGCGACGAGGAGGGTCGAGCGGGTCCGGCTCAGCCGGGGCAGGATCGCGTCGAGGTCCAGGCCCATGCTGTAGAGGTTGAGCCCGCCCTGGCCGAGGCTGCCGACGACCGCCACGAGGACGACCGGAAGGACCAGCGCGCCCGGGACCCCGGTGACGAGCCCGGCGACGAAGCTGTTCTCGTCGAAGGCGACGACGCTGACGTAGGCCCCGAACAGGGTGGGCACGACGAGGCCGGCGAACAGGCCGCCCGCGGTGGCCCGGACGACCGCAGCCGGGCGGTGCCGCTCGGGCGAGACGTAGCGCGTCCAGTCCCCCGTGAGGGTCACGTACGAGACCGGGCCCGCAACGCCCGCCGTGAGCGCGGCGAGCCAGGTCGGCCAGAACCCGCCGAGGATCAGAGCGTCCGGGGTGCCGGGGTAGGCCGGGTCGAACGACCCGGCGGTGGCGACGACGACGGCGAGCATGACGACGCCGACGAGCGGCACGACGAGCCGGTTCACGACGACGAGGAGCCGGTAGCCGTAGATCGCCACGGCGGACACGAGCACCGCGAGGACGACGTACGCCGCGACGTCGCCGGCGGCACCGACGTCCGCTCCCGTGACCCGGGCGGCACCCGCGACGACCGCCTCGCCGCCGGTCCAGATCGTCAGCGCCACGTACCCGAGGCACAGCAGGAGGCCGATCGCGGAGGCGACGAGCCGCCCCCGGACGCCGAAGAACGCGCCACTCGTCACGGAGTTGTTCGTCCCCGAGCGCAGGCCGAGCAGCGCGAGCGGGGCGACGGCGAGGCTGCCGACCGCCGTCCCCACGACGACGGCGCTCACCGTCGCCCACCAGCCGAGCCCGTAGAGCACGGGCAGCCAGCCGAAGACCGCGACCGACGGGCGAGGTTGCCGCCGACGAGGATGCCCGCGAGGTCGCGCGGGCGGCTCGTCCGCTCGCCGTCCGGGATCGTGTCGACGCCGTGCCGCTCGACGCCGTAGCTCTCGACGCCGTGCCGCGGGGTCTCGCCGCGCTCGTCCATGACTGCTCCTGCTCGTTCGACGTGCTCCGTGGGGGCGTCCGGGGACGACCGCAGCGTAACCTGAATTTGAACCGCGTTCTAGAGTACGATTCAAAATCGTGGACGGTGGCAGCACGGACGGACGCGCAGGGACCAAGGACGCGCGAGGCAGCCGGGCCCGGGCCAAGGTGCTCGCGGCCGCGATGGAGGTCGTCGCGGAAGTCGGGCCGGACCGAGTGCGGGTGCAGGACATCGCCGCGAAGGCGGGGATGAGCGCCGGGCACGTCATGTACTACTTCGGCAACCGGGACCGGATCCTCGTCGACACCCTCCTGCTCGGCGAGGCGGACCTCGCGACCCGGCGGGACCGGCGGGTCGCGGCGGCGACGGACGTCGTGGACGCGGTCGAGCGGCTCGTCCGGCTCTACCTGCCGACGGGCCCGGACGACGTCCGCTGGCGGCTGTGGGCGCAGCTCGTCGCGCGGCCACCGCGGGACGAGGAGACCCGGCGGGTGTTCGGCGACCTCGTCGACTCGTGGGCGGCCTCGCTCGCGACGCTCCTCGCCCGCGGTGTCGAGGCCGGGGAGCTCGCGTGCGACGACCCGTCGGGCCTGGCCTACCGGACGTGTCGGCTCATGGACGGGTACAGCCTCGAGGTGCTCATGGGGATCCCGGGCCGCAACCGGGCGTGGGCGGTCCGGGAGGTCCTCGCGTTCCTCGACGCCCACCGCACCGCCTGAGGCTCCGGTGGGGTGCCAGGATGCGCGCATGACGGATGTGGTCGCAGCGCCCATCGGAGCCGCAGGGCAGGACTTCGCCGGGCTCGTCGCCGCCGTGACCGGCGGCGCGTCCGGGATCGGCCTCGCGACCGCCCGGCTGCTCGCGGCGCGCGGCGCTCGGGTCGCCGTCCTCGACGTCGCCGACCCGTCCGTCGCCGCAGCCAACACCAGGGCCGGCGGCCTGACCGGCGTCCGGTGCGACGTGACCGACGACGCGTCGGTGCGGTCCGCGGTCGCGGACGTCGTCGCACGGCTTGGCAGCCTCGACGTCGTCGTCGCGAACGCCGGGATCGGCGCCCAGGGCACGGTCGAGGACAACGACGACGCCGAGTGGCACCACGTGCTCGATGTCAACGTCGTCGGCACCGCCCGCGTCGTCCGTGCCGCGCTGCCGCACCTGCGGGCCTCGCGCGCGGCATCGGTCGTCGTCACGTGCTCCGTCGTGTCGTGGGCGGGTCTGCCGCGCCGGGCCGTCTACGGCGCGAGCAAGGGCGCGCTCTACGCCCTGACGCTCGCGATGGCCGCGGACCACGTCCGGGAGGGGGTCCGGGTCAACGCCGTCGCCCCCGGGACCGCCGACACGCCGTGGGTCGGCCGGCTCCTCGACGCCGCCCCCGACCCCGTCGCCGAACGCGCCGCGCTCGAGGCCCGCCAGCCGATGGGCCGCCTCGTCTCCGCCGACGAGGTCGCCCACGCGGTCGCCTACCTCGCCTCGCCGCTCTCGGGCTCGACGACCGGCACCGTCCTCGCGGTGGACGGCGGTATGCACGGCCTGCGCCTGCCGAGGTGAGAGTCGCCCGGGCACGCGGCCTTCGCGTAACCCACTTCCGGCATCCTGCTCAGCACCGAGCGCGGGCTGTGCGTCCAGAACGGGGGCCAGCCTCCCGCTGCGACGGTTGCACGGCGCGCTCAACAAGCGCACACTCTGGGCACCGCTCCCTGGACCCCGGAGACTCCACCCATCCACGGAGTCCCAGATGTCCACCAGCGAAGCCTTCACCTGGATCATGCAGCCCTGCACCCTGGCCACCATCGCGTCCGACCCGACCGGCACGAGCTACGGCTTGGGCATCGGGCCCGACTCGCGCTTTCACGTTCACCGCCGCGGGCAGAACACGGAGCCCGTCGTCACCGCTCACGAAAGCCTCGATGAGGCGCTGACATTGCTGCCGGCCTGCGTCGCCGCCTACATCGAGCACCACTGCGGCCAGATCATGGTCGACTGGGCGCTGGAGGTGCACCGAGGCCGAACGGACGCGGGACGATCGACCCACGTCGAGTGATCGTGCTCACCTCCAGCAGATGCACGAGCGGGCCTCGTCGAGGTCGTGCGTCCCCCGGTGCGGGTGCGCCGCCCGCGGCGCGCGTTGGTCGCGACGAGTCCGGACCGGTGGGATCCTTGGCCTGCTGGGGCGGAGGTGCACCGTGCGATCGGACGCGCGACCAGGGTTGCGGGCCGGATGGCGGGCCGGGTGGTCCGCGGTGCCGGTGGCGGCCGCGCTCGTGGTCGGCGGCTGTGGCGGCGCGGGGTCGGCGGCGACTTCGCCGTCGACCACGCCAGGAACGACCACGCCAGGAACGACATCGACTCCGCGCCGGACGCCGACGGCGGGCCCGGTCTCCGAGGAACCCGTGCCCGTGGTCACGAGCACGATCGCTGGGTCCGCGGTCGCCGGGAACAGCGGCGGCGTCGGCGAGGGAGAGACCGAGACGCAGAGCGAAGTCGTCAAGGAGTCCGACGGCTCCTGCGCGGGCTGGCCGGGGCGGTCGGGAGGCACCTGGACGGCGGGGCTGGTCGAGGGTGCGCGCATCGTCGTCGTCGACCCGTCGACCGGCGCCCGGGTCGGCACCGGCCGGCTCGGCCGTGGCCGGTCCGTCGACGTCGACCCGAGCGGCAACGCCCAGTGGGACTGCGTGTTCCCGTTCACCGCGACCGTCCGCGGGCGGGTGCCGACGACCCTGCGCCTCGTCGTCGCCGGTGCCCGGCCGATGACAGCGCACCCGGACCCGACCACGCCGGGACACGTCGTCGCCTCCGTGAGCACCGACGCGAAGGTCTCGCTCGTCGACGCCTGCGCGGCGGCCCCCGCGGCCGAGCCCGGGCTGTGGGACCGGGCCGTCGGGGTGTACTGGAACGCGGGCCTCGACCAGATCTGCGGGGCGGGCGTCGGGGTCGCGAGGATCCAGCGGGTCTGCCGGCCGCGGACGATCGGGAGCGACCACGTCGTCGCAGTCCTGAAGCCGGACGACCCGTCGGTCGTGTACGAGGACGCGTCCGGGCTCGCGGTGTCCGACATCGCCGCGCTCGGACCGTCGCCGCGGGTCCTCGTCCGGGTCGCGACGGGGCAGCCCTGCGGCTGAACCCTCCCTCGAGGCATCCGCCGTCCGGCGCCGTTCAGCCCGTGCCCGGCCGCGGGCATACCGGCGAGTACGGGTACGGCGCGAGCGCCCCGCCGGCGACGGACGCCCACTCCAGCCGGGTCATGGAACGGCCGACGACGGCGCAGACCTCGCGTCCCGGGTCGGCGTCGAGCGCCCACCGAACGACGTGCCCGGTGCCGTCCGCGCCCGTGACCGCCGTCCGGTCACCGTCGAGGGCGACGACCTCACCGCGCAGGCCGGCGAGCCCGCGGCCGACCCGGCGCCGGGTCGAGGACTCCCAGACCTGGACCGTGACCGGGCCGTCGGCGGCATCCCGGCCGGCAACGGCGACGAGGGTGGAGTCGGTCCCGAGCAGCGCCACGGCGGGGACGTCGGTCTGGTCGACGTCGAACTGCACCGGCGTCCCGGCGCGGCCGGCGTCCCAGACGACGGCACGCCCGGTCTCCGGCGGCCCACCTCGGTCGGACGGCGTGCCGAGCCCGGCGGCGACGACGCCGCCGCGCGTCGCGAGCGACCGGACGTCGACCCGCGCGCCGCCGAGCCGGACGTCGACCCCGACCCCCGGCCGCCACCCCGCCCCGGACGCCGGGTATCGCTCCACAGTCCCGTTGCCGCCGAGGACGACCGAGCCGTCGTCGTCGACGGCGACCGCGGTCGCCGGCGCGGTGCCGCCCGCGAGCCGGACCCGCCCGACGACGGCACCGGTGTCCAGGCGGCAGAGTGTCGTCACCGCGTCCGCCCGGCGGTAGCCCGCGAGGAGGCGCGTGCCCGGGCTCACGGCGACGAGGTCCCCGGCGCAGCGGGCGTCGACGCCGATGTCCGCACCGGTCGCTCGGTCCCACAGCCGGACCGGGGACGCCGGGTCGAGCAACCGGCTGCCACCTGCGACCCGGAGCACCGGACGGACCCGTGCGTCGCCGGCCGGTGCGGTGGCGACAGGCGCGGTGGCGACAGGCGCGGTGGCGACAGGCGCGGTGCCGGCCGGTGCGGTGGCGACAGGTGCGGTGGCGACAGGTGCGGCCGCGTCGCCCGGCCGCAGCGCGGTACCCGGCGACCCGGCCTCGGAGAGGGTCCACAGCGCCGCGGCACCGCCCCAGCCTGCGGTCGCGACCCGCGCCGCATCGTCCGTGATCGCGACCGCCTGCGCGTTCGTCTGGTCGGAGAGCGGGATCCGGCGGCCGCTGCGGGGGTCCCAGACGTCGAGGGACTCGCCCGCCGTGACGACGCGGCAGGTCCCGGTGGCGGCGTCGCACCCGGCGGACCACGCGATCGCGCCGACCGGCACGGGAACGGCGAGCACGCGGGCGCCCGAGCCGAGGTCCCACACCGCGAGCCGGCGGCCGCCGACCGCGACGTACCGCCCGGTCGGGTCGGCCACCGCGAGCCCGGGTTCACCGGCGTCGACGGTGCCCGCAGAGCCGTCGGAGCCGTCGGAGCCCGCAGAGCTGTCGGAGCCGTCGGCGCGCGCAGAGCGCGCGGAGCCCGACGCGGCGAGGTCCACGAGCACGGTCCCCGTCGTCCCCAGGACGAGCGCCCGGCCACCGTCCGCCGCGACGAGGACGCTGCGGGCCGTGCCGATGCCCTCCGGCAGCCGCACCCGGCGGCGAGGTTCCAGACGGTTGCCGGCCACCCCGAGGACGACGACGTCGCCGCCGGCCGACACGGTGACGACGCCCGGACCGCCGCCGGGTAGCACCGCGACCGCGGCCGCGCCACCGACCACCCCGGTCGCCGCCACCCGGCCCGAGCGCAGGTCGACGAGCCGGACCCGGCCCCTGCCGGCGACGGCCGCCCTGCCCTCGCCGACGGCCCCGAGGTCCGCCGGGTCGGGGAGGGCGCCCCCGACGGGAGCACCGTCCGGCAGCCGGACGACGGCCGGACGACCGGCGCCGTCGATGACGAGGGCCCGGGACACCTTCGGTGCCAGCGCGAGCAACCGGGTCCCGAGCGGACGGGACGCGCCGTCCGGGGCGACGACGACCGCCGGCCCGCCGGCCGCGCCGAGCACGACGCCGCCGCCGGGGAGGGCGGTGAGTGCCGTCGGGTCGGGGCCGGGCGGAACGCGCCGGGTCGTCGGCGGCCCGCCCCCCCGGGGCCAGCTCACGACGTCCGTGCCGCCGTCCGGACGCCACGCCGCCGCCACCTCTCGCGCACCGTCCGGACCCGGCAGGGCGACGGCGCGCACGCTCGAGACAGCCCCCGTCACGGGTGCGGACGGCGACGGCAGGTGCAGCAACGCCTCGAGGCGGGCGTTCCGGCCGACGAGCACCCGTGCAGGCTCGAACCGCGCCGGCCCGTCGGGGTCGAGGTCGGCCGCGGCGAGCGCCATGAGGAAGGCGCGGTCGAGGTCGGCCGCGGGCACGTCGAGCGCGGCGAGACCGACCTGGCGGCCGACGGCCTGCCGGGCCTCGGCGTCGGCTCGGCGTGCGTTCGAGACCGCGACGACCGCGGCGCTCGCGGCGACGACCGCGAGCGCGGCGAGCGCGGCGACCGCACCCTGGGCGAGGCGGCGGGCGCGCCGGTGCAGCCGGACGTCCTCGCCCTCGAGCTCGTCCGGGGCGAGACCGCGGATCGGGGCGGCGACCTGGGAGACCGCGGCCCGGAACCGGGACAACCGCAGCGAGAGGTCGTCGACGTCGCGGGCCCACCGCAGGTCGAGCCACAGCGGCTCGTCGGCGAACCGGCCGCGCAGGGCCGGCGGGACCGCCGTCGAGGCCGTCGCGAAGTCCCCGGCCGACCTGTCCCAGGCGAGTTCGCCGCCGGTGAGCACGACGAGGACGCGCTCGGTGCCCGCGCGGCCGACGAAGTGCGCCACCTCGCGGTTCACGTACTGCGACGCCGCGGACTCCGGGCACGCGAGGAGGACGAACCAGCGGGCCTCGTCGAGCGCCGAGCGGATTGTCGACCACAGGTGCGGGGTGAGGCTGAGGTCGGTCTGGTCCCGGAACACCGAGACGGCGCGCAGCCGGTTCCACGGCCGGGCGAGCCGCTCGAGACCGTGCTCGAGGGCCGGGGCGAGGCGGGCGTCCGCGGCGTGGCTGTAGGAGATGAACGCGTCGACGCCCAGGTGCATCACCTCCGCCGGGATGCGCCTCAGAATAGTGGCGCCCCGGGCGGATCGGGATTGACCGGGGGCGCGCCCGCGAGGAGTCTCGTGGGCGACAGGGGCACGGTCGCATCTCGCGACCATCGGACAGGTGGGTCGACCATGACGGCGCAGGGTTCGTCTTCGCAGCAGGATTCCGGACAACAGGGTTCCGCACCGCAGAGTTCCGCACCGCAGGGTTCCGCACCGCAGAGTTCGCCGGCGCTCGGCGACGGGCCGGACGAGGTCCGGATCGAGGACTGGACAGGCGAGGTCGCGCCGGACGGCGGACCCGACGACTGCGACGGCGAGGACGCCGAGGACGAGGCCCTCGAGGGGGTCGTCCCCGCCGCCTCCGCGCGCGGCTGGGGCCCGGGCTGGCCGCACTGCCAGTCGGACAAGCTCGCGACGGTCGCCGTCGGCGGCCGGGTCCGGCTCGCGGTCCGCCGCGAGATCGCCCCGCTCGTCGGGTGGCTGTGCGCGGAGACGATCCGCCGGGGCTACCCCTTGCGATCCGGGCAGTGCTGGGGCTTCGCGTGCCGGGCGATCCGCGGCCGGAACGTCGCGAGCAACCACTCGTGGGGGCTCGCCGTCGACCTCAACTCGCTCGCCAACCCGATGGGTCCGCGGCTCGTCACAGACATGCCCTCATGGCTGCCGCAGCTGTGGCGCGACCACGGTTTCCGCTGGGGAGGCGACTACTCGGGCCGCAAGGACGCGATGCACTACGAGTACGTCCGGACGCCGGACGCCGCCGCGCGCACCGTCGCCCGCCTCGGGGCGGCTGCGAAGGCCGCCACCAAGCCCGCGACCAAGCCCACGACCCCACCCGCCGCCAAACCCGCCGCCAAGTCCGCGACGAAGCCGACGGCGGGACGCGCGGCCCCCGCGTTCCCGCTGCCGGCAGGGCACTGGTTCGGCGTCGACCAGACGCCGGACAGCCACACCGGTCGCCGGCCGGAGGACCGGCCGCGGATCCGGATGCTCCAGGCGCGCCTCGTCGAGCGCGGCTGGGACCTCGGGCCGGACGGCGCCGACGGCTGGTACGGCCCCGTGACGGCGCGCGTCGTCACCACCTTCCAACGCGAGAAGGGGTTGCAGGTGGACGGCCGCGTCGGGACACGGACCTGGGCCGCGCTCTGGAATGCTCCTATCACCCGCTGACATCACCCGCTGACATCACCCGCTGACATCACCCGCTGACGGCTGGTGCCCACCCACTGACCGCGTGCCCGCCGTCGGGTCGCAGGAGGACCGTTGGCCCACATCACCTTCATCCACGGCATCGGGAACAAGCCGCCCAAGGACGTGCTCCTCGAGCAGTGGCGCGTCGCCCTGCTCGACGACGGCGGCCTGGACCTCGACGCTCTCGGGGTCACGACCTCCATGGGCTACTGGGCCGACATCCTCTACCCGGAGCCGGCTCCCGCCGCGGCGGCGACCGAGTCGTCGGCCCTCGAGCTCAACGAGGCGGTCACGCCGCAGGACGCCGACCTCGGCTGGCTCGCGGACGCGCCGCCCGACGAGCAGGCCTTCGTCGCCGGGCTCGGCCTCAAGGTGGGGCTCGCGGCGGTCACCGAGGTCGTGCCGCTGCCCTCCGGGACCGGCGACGACGACAGCGGCGTGGTCGTCCCCGGGTCGCCGCTCGAGGCGGTGCCGCTCCCGCTGTGGCTCACGAAGCGGCTCATGAAGGTGTTCCTCCGAGACGTGCACCACTACCTCTACGACGCGACGTTCTCCCCGCGCCCCGGCGAGACGTTCCGGGTCCGCCGCGACGTGCGCGCTCGGGCGCTCGCCGCCCTCGACGAGGGCGCGCAGACCCCCGGGCCGCACGTCGTCGTCTGTCACAGCCTCGGCACCGTCGTGGCGTACGACGTGCTCACCGCGCTCGACGGGGCGCCACGCGTCGACGCCCTCGTGACCCTCGGCAGTCCGCTCGGGATCTCCGAGGTGCAGCACGCCCTCGCCCCGCCGTGGACGGCGCGCGACGGCTGGCCGTCCCGCCGCCTCGCAGACGGCGTGTGGGTCAACGTCGCCGACCGGCTCGACCCGGTGTGCGGCCCGGACCCGTCGATAGCGAACGAGTACCGCCACCGCGGCGAGGAGAGGGTGCACGACGTCCATGTCGCGAACCCGGGCAGCTGGCGGCACAGCGTCGGCAAGTACCTGGGGCGGCGCGGCGTCCGGGACGCCGTCGCGCAGGCGATCGGCGTCCGGGCGTGAACGGGCTGCAGCGTCGCGACGCCGGGGACCGTCCGCTTGTGTCGTGGACCGCGCGGATGCGGGACACCGCGGACAGCTTCGACTGGCCGGCCCTGTCCGCCGTCGTCGACGGGTACGTCGCGCACCTGCACGCCGCGCCCGCCGGGACCCCGGTGCGCGAGGCGAAGGAGGTGTTGCGGCTGCTGCGGGAGAACCGGCGCTATGACGACCTCCTCGAGGTGGCCGACGCCCTGCTCGCGAACCACGTGACCGACGCCGGGGTGAAGCGCGCCGTCGCGCAGGGCCTCGTCGACCGCGGTCGGGCGGCGACTGCGCTGCTCGTCTTCCGGTCGATCCACGACGACCCGGAGACCGGGGCGGAGGAGCGCGCC
The DNA here is from genome assembly GCA_963750565.1 of uncultured Actinomycetota bacterium. GTDB lineage: Bacteria > Actinomycetota > Actinomycetes > Actinomycetales > Kineosporiaceae > R-H-3. The sequence continues at coordinate 106,073 of CAVVRA010000013.1, forward strand.
GAGGCCCTCGGCGGGATCGGCCGCTGCAGCAAGGAGCTGTTCCTCACGACGTCGGACGCGGCGAGCCGCGCCGGCTACCTGACCCGGGCGTACAGCGCGTACCGCACGGCGTACGACAAGGACGCGGAGAACACGTGGGCCGGCATCAACGCGGTCGCGCTGCTCGCCCGGGCCGCGCGCGAGAAGGTCACCATCGACGACGCGGTGCACGCCCCGCTGCCGCCGTCCGCAGCCCGCAGCCAGGCGCGTCGGCTCGCCGACGACGTGCTCCAGGTCGTGTCCGACCTGCCCGAGCCGGACGTCTGGGCGCTCGCGACGGCCTGCGAGGCGTGCGTGGCGCTCGGCGACGACGAGGAGGCGGTCGGCTGGGCGGGCCAGATCGTCGACGGCGGCGAGGCCACGGCCTTCGAGCTCGCGTCGCTCATCCGCCAGCTCACGACGGTGTGGCAGCTCGACACGAACACGCCGCCCGGGGACCGGCTGCTGCCGATGCTGCGCAGCGAGCTGCTGCGGCGGCACGGTGGCGACGTCGTCGTCGACGCGGCCGACCTGCGGTCCGGTCGGCTCGACCCGGAGTCCGAGGAGTCCCTCGAGAAGGTCTTCGGTGACACCAGGTTCGTCGGGCTGCCCTGGTACAGAAAGGGTCTGGAGCGGTGCCGGGCGGTGGCCCGGATCGAGACCGAGAGCACCGAAGGGTACGGTACCGGGTTCCTCGTCGCCGGCGCGGCCCTGCACCCGGCGCTGCCGCCGCTCGTGTGCCTCACGAACGGGCACGTCGTCCCCGAGGGGCTCGACCCGCACGACGCGTACGTCGCCTTCCACGGGCTCGACGCCGACGCGGACGATGAGATCGTCGCGGAGCCGGTGCGCTGCAAGGTGAAGCGGGTGTGGTGGCACGAGCCGTCCCAGGCGCCCGGCCTCGACACGACCGTCCTCGAGCTCGAGGACCTTCCGGCGGGCGTCGAGCCGCTGCCCGTGGCGACCGAGCTGCCGAGGCTCGGCGGCCGGACGTCTCAGCGGGCGTACATCATCGGGCACCCCCGGGGCCTGGAGACCCCGCAGTACTCCTTGCAGGACAACGTGATCCTCGACTACGACGACGTGCTCCTGCACTACCGGTCGCCGACCGAGCCGGGATCGTCCGGCAGCCCGGTCTTCGACAACCAGTGGCGGCTCATCGGGCTGCACCACGCGGGGCGCACCGACACCCCCCGACTGCACAACCAGGGCGGCACGTACGCGGCGAACGAGGCGATCCTGCTCTCCGCCGTCGTCGCACGGCTCGCCGAGCGGCCCCCGGGCATGGGCGAGGGTCCCGGACGGCGGCGCGGGAACGCCCGCGTGAGCGGGCCGGTCGTCGTCCGCGTCCCGCCGGGTGCGCCGGACGAGGCGGTGCTGCGTACCCTGCTCGCCGAGGCCGGAGTGCTCGGACCGGTTCCCGTCGTCGTCCTCGTCGGCGGCGCCGGGAAGATGGAGATGGGCGGCTCGGAGTGGGCGCGGTGCCGCTCGCTGCTCGGCGGCGTCCTCGTCCCGTTCGTCGCGGCGCACGACGTCGCGCTCGTCGACGGCGGGACCGACTCCGGCGTCATGGCGATCGCCGGGGCGGCCCGCGCCGCGCTGGGGACGTCCGGGCTGCACGTCGGCGTCGTGGCGGCCGGCACCGTGACGCTGCCCGGCGAGCCCGCGCCGGAAGGCTCCGGCGACGACGCCCCTGCCGACGCCGAGCCGCACCACAGCCATCTCGTCGTCGTGCCGGGATCGTCGTGGGGCGACGAGGCTCCGTGGCTCGGAGCCGTCGCGGGGGCGCTCGCCGACGGCCGGCCCACGGTGACGGTGCTCGCGAACGGCGGAGACATCGCCTGGGAGGACGTGCGCCTGTCCGTCGGCGCCCGCCGCCCCGTCCTCGCGCTCGCCGGCACCGGGCGGACGGCGGACGACCTCGCCGCCCAGGTCCGGGACGGTCTCGCCACCGGGGACGCGGTGCCGCTCGTCGAGGTCGTCGCCGACGCCGGGACGCTCGAGGCGGCGCTGCGGAGGAACCTGCTGGGCTGAGCACGGTCCCGGCATCGACGAGACCGGCGACGGGCCGAACGCTCATCGGCCAGGGCCGGCTCGGATCGGCCCGGCGCAGTCGGGCCCGTGACGGGCTGCACCACCTGGAGGGGGCAGGAACCGCAGGTCACCCCAGCCAGCGCACCTGGGACGCCTTGTGCTCCTCGTACGCGGCCCGGCCGGACAGGGACGCCGGCACCCCGACCTCCCACCAGGACCCGGCCTCCGTCCACGTGCTCGGGTGGGTCCGGCACACCACGACGGCCGGACGGCGGGTCGTCGCCGCGGTCTCCTTGGCCCGCAGGTAGGCGCCCCGGAGATCCTCGGCGCCGGCGGACGCGGGGACGTCCTCGACCCCGCACCCGAGCGCCCGCGCGTGCGCGGCGAAGTCGACCCGCAGGCTCGACTCCGCGCCGGGTCCACGGGAGTCGTCCAAGAGGTTGTTGAACCCGGCGGCGCCCTGTCCGGTCTGCAGCCGGTGGATCACCGCGAAGCCGCCGTTGTCGCACACGACGGCGACGAACGGGTGGCCGGCGAACGCCGCCGAGTACAGCTCGGAGTTGGACATGAGGTACGAGCCGTCGCCGAGCAGCGTCGTCACGACGCCGTCCGGGTGGGTCTGCGCCCGGGCCATCGCCGCACCCCACGGCCCGCAGATCTCGTAGCCCATGCACGAGAACCCGTACTCGAGGTCCATCGTCGCGCCGCCGACCCCGCCGGCGGCGCGGACCTGCCCGCCGTCGCCGGTGACCGTCCGCCAGCCGCCGTGGATCTCGCCGGGATAGCCGCCGGAGGACACGACGACGTAGTCCGACGGCGTGCTCGCCTCGTTGACGACCCCGAGCACCTCGGCGTACGAGAGCGACCCGTCCGGCGTCACCCCGGCCCGGAGGGTGTCGACGTGGGCGTCCCACGCCGCCCTCTCGGCCGTCGCGCGCGCCGTCCAGCCGGCGTCGACGGTCCAGCCGGCCAGCGCCGCGGCGAGCTCGACGAGGGTCTCCCGGGCGTCGCCGACGACCTCGTGCCCGGCGTGCTTGACGGCGTCGAACCGGGCCGCGTTGACGCTGACGAGAGTCGTGCCGGGTCCGAACGTCGACCATGAGGCGGTCGTGAAGTCCTGCAGCCGGGTGCCGACGGCGAGGACGACGTCCGCCTCCGCGGCAAGGGTGTTCGCGGACGTGGAACCGATGATCCCGAGTGCCCCGCCGAAGAGCGGGTGGTCGTTCGCGACGAGGGTCCGACCGGCGGGGGTCTCGACGACCGGCACGCCGTGCGCCTCGGCGAGGGCGAGCAGCTCCGCCCCGGCGCCCGAGTACCGGACGCCGCCGCCTGCGACGAGCAGCGGCCGGTGCGCCGTCCGCAGCAGCCGCACGGCCTCGGCGAGCGCCGCGGTGTCCGGCCGCGCCCGGGGCACCCGGTGCACCCTCGGTGCGAACATCGCGACCGGGAAGTCGAACTCCTCGGCCTGGACGTCCTGCGGCAGCGCGAGGACGACCGGCCCGCAGTCCGCGGGGTCGGTGAGCACCCGGGTCACCTGGGGCAGCGTCGCGAGGAGCTGCTCGGGGCGGGTGATCCGGTCGAAGTAGCGGCAGACCGCGCGGAAGGCGTCGTTCGCCGTCGTCGTCGGGTCTGCGTAGTGCTCGACCTGTTGGAGGACCGGGTCGGGACCGCGGCCGGTGAACGTGTCGCCGGGCAGCAGGAGCAGCGGGAGCCGGTTGGCCATCGCGAGGCCGGCCGCGGTCACCATGTTCAGCGCGCCGGGGCCGATCGAGGACGTCGCGACCATGACCTGGCGGCGGTCCATCGCCTTGCCGAACGCGGCCGCCGCGAGCGCCATCCCCTGCTCGTTCTGCCCGCGCCACGTGGGCAGCTCGTCGCGGACCTCGTGCAGCGCGGTCCCGAGGCCGAGGACGTTGCCGTGCCCGAAGATCCCGAAGACCCCGGCGAAGAGCGGCACCTCGCGGCCGTCGAGCAGCTCCGAGCGCTGCGCGAGCATCCAGCGGACCAGCGCCTGCGCCGTCGTGAGCCGCACCGTGGACGCCTCGGGACGCACCGGGGACGACCCGGCGGCATCGGCCGTGACGGGGGTCGCGGCGGCGTCCGCCACTCCGCCGGGTCGGTTCGTCGGGTCGGTGACAGTCATCGAGGCGCTCCCGTGCTCGAGGATCGGCGGCGCCGGGACCGCCGGCGCCGTGGGTCAGGTCTGCCGCTGCAGGTCGGGGACCACCGGGACGGAGCCGGTGTGGGACGTCGACGCGCCGTCGAGGCGCCCCTCGGACGTGGTGACCGGGCAGCGCGGGTCCTTCGCCGTCCCGGCCCAGGAGTCCCGGATCCAGGCGTGCGACGGGTCGTCGCAGAAGAGCATCGCCCGCTCCCCGGGCCCGGACATGACGTTGAGGTAGTACATGGGGTAGCCGGGCGCCGCGACGCACGGCCCGTGGTACCCGTGCGGGACGAGGACGACGTCGAAGTCACGGACCTCGAGGTGGTCGTCGATCACCGACAGACCGGCGTCCTCGTGCTCCGGCCCGGTGTACGTCCGGTGGACGCCGAAGCCCTCCCGGCTCGGGGTGACCTGGTCGGGCCCGGCGAGCCGGTAGAAGTAGATCTCCTCGTTGACGACGGGACACGGCGCCGTCGCGTCGTGCTTGTGCGGCGGGTAGCTCGACCAGTTGCCCGGCGGGGTGATCAGCTCGCACGCGATGAGCTTCTCCGCGTGGTCCCACACCCCGGGCACGCCGAAGTTCACGACCTGCCGGGTCGCCGGGCCGGCGCCCCGGACCTCGACGGGAACCTGCTCGGCGGGGCCGTAGCGCGGCTCGCGCCGGGTCTCGCAGACCGCGGACGGCAGCGCGACCTCGGCGCCGTTCGCGCTGATGAGCGTGATGACCGAGTCCCGGCCGACGTACGCGAAGTCCGTGACCCGGCTGAAGACCGACGAGCGGCCGGTGAGCCCGAACCGGGCCTCCCGGCCGGCGGGCGAGGACTCCGCCGAGACCTCCATGGTCAGGCCTCCGGACAGCGGCAGCACGAAGACCTCGCTGGGCCCCGTGCGCAGGGTCCGGACGACGCCCGGCTCGAGCCGGAGCACGTGCAGGCCGCTGTACCCCCACCCGGCGGACCGCGGCGTCACGACGACGAGATCCCCCGACTCCGGCCCGGTGCTGGTCAACCACGGACGGTGATTGGTCACGGTCAGTCCCTCTCCTCTGCCGCGGAGCGCAGCAGGCGGGCGGCCGCGTCCACGGCGCTCCAGACGTCGCCGTCCGGAGGGTAGAGGAGAGTTCGCCCGACGACGAGTCCTCGCACCACGGGCCGGCGCAGCGTGCGGCCGGATGCCGCGAGGTCGTCGGGGGTCGCCCGGGTGCGCAGCAGCCCCGACAACCGGTCGCCCGGGATGCGCCGCAGCGGGGCGACCGCGCCGCCGTCCATCCGTGCCTCCTGCATCGTCAACCGGCTCACCGCACCCGCTCAGCGACCATCGCATCGAGCTCCTCGAGCGTCGGCATCGCGTCCGCGCAGGCGAGCCGGGTCGCGACGATCGCGCCCGCGGCGTTGCCGTACTCGGCGATCCGCACAGGGTCCCAGCCCGCGAGCAGCCCGTGCGCGAGCGCGCCGCCGAAGGCGTCTCCGGCGCCGAGCCCGCAGACCACGGCGACGAGCTGCGGGCGCACCGTCGTCATGCCCTCCGCCGTCGCGACGAGGACGCCCTCGGCACCCTTCTTCACGAGGGCCAGCTCGACGCCGAGGTCGAGCAGCCGGCGGGCCGCCTCCTCGGGGTCCCGGGTGCCGACCGCGACCTCCACCTCGGCCCGGTTACCGACGGCGACCGTGACGTGGGCGAGCATCCGGACGTACTCCCGGCGCGCCGCGTGCGGTGACGGCCAGAACATCGGTCGCCAGTCCAGGTCGAGCACCGTGAACCGGCCCGAGCCGGCGGCCGGACGGCCGCGGTGGGCGAGCATGTCGAGGTGGGTCTGCCGCGAGGGGTCGACCGACATGCCGGTCCCCGTGACCCACAGCAGCGGGACGTCCGCGACGAGGTCCCACGGGACGTCGGACGCCGTGAGCGTGAGATCGGGGGCGATCGGCTGCCGGTAGAACAACAACGGCGGGTCCTCCGGCGGGTCGAGCGCGCAGAAGACGACCGGGGTCTGCAGGTCGGCCGCGGTGCCGACGTAGGACGGGTCGACGCCGAACCGCGCCATCGCCGTCCGGACGTAGTCGCCGAAGCCGTCGGCGCCGACCTTCGTGAGGACCGCCGCGCGGTGGCCGAGCCGGGCCGCCCCGACGGCGACGTTCGTCGCCGTCCCGCCGAGGGATCGGGCGAACGAGGCGACCTCCGCGAGCGGGACGCCGGACTGCTGCGGGTACAGGTCGACGCCGACCCGGCCCACCGTGAGGACCTCGACGTCGCCTCGCGCGTCGTCCATGGCGTCCCTCACCGGTAGAGCCCGGGCCGGTCGACGAGCTCGACCTCGACGCGCTCGCCCTTGCGGTAGGAGGCGACGGCGGCCTCGGCGGTGACGGTCGCGACGTAGCCGTCCCAGGCGCTCGGACCGTCGACCCGGCCGGCCGCCAGACCGTCGACCCACGCGACGAGCTCGTCCAGGTACGCCGGGTCGAAGCGCTCCTGCCAGTCGGCGGGCACCGGCTCGGCGACGGTACCGCCGGACCGGACGACCGCGGTGCGGGGGTTCTCGAGGGAGACGGTGCCGTGCGAGCCGACGACCTCGCACCGAACGTCGTACCCGTATCCGCACGTGACGAACGACTCGACGGTGACGACCTCGCCGGTGCGCATCTCGACGACGACGACCTGCGGGTCCCGCAGGCCGGACGGCCCCGCCGGGTTCGACCGGACCGGGACGACGGTGACCGCCTCGATCTCGGTGCCGAGCAGCCAGCGGAAGACGTCGAACTCGTGGACGACGGAGTCGGTGAGTGCCATCTCCCCCCGGAAGGAGCCTGGCACGGAGACGTTGCGGTGCACCGCGTGTGCGAGGAGCGGCGTCCCGATGCGCCCGTCGGAGACCGCCCGGTGCACGTCGAGGTAGCCGCGGTCGTAGCGCCGCATGAAGCCGACCTGGACGAGCCGGCGACCGGCGGCGACCTCGGCCTCGGCGACGTGCAGGGCGTCCTGCCCGGACGTCGCGAGCGGCTTCTCGCAGAGCACCGGCTTGCCGGCCGTGATGCAGGCGGTCGTCTGCTCCGCGTGCAGGTCGCCGGGCGAGGCGACGAGGACGGCGTCGACGTCGCCGGACCGCACGACGTCCTGCCAGGTGCGGTGCGCGGTCGCACCGAGGGACGCCGCGAGCACCGCGGCGCGGTCGGTGGCGACGTCGAAGACGCCCGTCACGGTGGCGCCGACGACGTGCCGGGAGAGGCGGACGACGTGGTCCGAACCGATCTTCCCGGTGCCGATGACACCGACCCTGACGGTCACGGCAGGCCTTTCTCGAGGCGCGTGGTCGCGCGAGCACGTCGTCCTGGGCGAGCCCGCGGTGGCCGGGCTTTCCTCACCGTATTTCCTCACCCAGGTATTTCCTCACCCATGTACAGGTATTTCCTCACCCATGTAACTGCCCGACCGGAGGCACTGTCAATCTTTGTCCTTACATTCCTATATCCTGACGTCGCACCTGCGAATGCCCATACTGGGGGCGTGGCCCTCGACGCGGACGAGACGACGAACCCTCCGGCGAGCGAGGTGCTGCGCGCCGTCCGGGTGCTGGACCGGGCGAGCCCGGTGCCCCTGTACTTCCAGGTTGCGCAGTCCCTCGAGACGGCGATCTCCGACGGCAGGCTGCCGCCCGGGACGCGGCTCGACAACGAGGTGTACCTCGCCGAGCAGCTCGGCGTCTCGCGGCCGACGATGCGCCGCGCGATGCAGTACCTCGTCGACAAGGGCGTCCTCGTGCGCCGTCGCGGCATCGGCACCCGGGTCGTCCAGCCGAAGGTCCGCCGGCCGCTCGGCCTGAGCAGCCTCTACGAGGACCTCAAGGGCAGCGGTCAGTCCCCGACGACGAAGGTGCTCTCGCTCGGCCCCGGGCCGGCCCCGGCGGACGTCGCCACGGCGCTCGGGGTGCCGACGGACACCTCGGTCACGGTGCTCGTCCGGCTGCGCTCGGCGGGCGGCACGCCGATCGCCCGGATGTGCAACTACCTGCCGCACACCATCCCCGGCCTCGCCGAGGGCCTCACCGTCCAGACCCTCGAGGAGCACGGGCTCTACGAGGTGATCCGGGGCCTCGGCATCCAGCTGCACGCCGCCGACCAGTCGATCGGCGCCCGCACGGCGACCGCCGAGGAGGCGCGGTTGCTCGGCGAGCCCCGCGGCGCCGCCCTGCTCACGATGCAGCGAACCGCCTACGACGACCACGGCCGGGTCGTCGAGTACGGCAGCCACATCTACGCGGCGTCCCGGTACAGCTTCGAGCTGAGCATGCTCGCCGGGTGAGTGCTCGGATCACCCGTCCTCCGGCGCGTTCCCACCGTCCGGCACGCTCACCTCGACGACGAGCGCGCCGTCCACCGGGCGCAGCACGATGACCTGCCCGTCGGCCCGGCGCTGCACCGACGCGCCGTCCTGCTCGGTCACCGGCCCGCGCGCGGACCAGTGGCTGAACAGCTGCTTGGCGGCCTCGGGCCGCGATCCTGCCGGGGCCGGTGGCATCAGGTCACGGCGGGGTCAGGTCGCGACGTCCGGGTACGGCAGCGAGACGCCGGAGAGCCGCCGGGCGTACTCGAGGTGGAATCCCAGCGGCTCGGCGTAGTCGCGTTCGAACATGCGCGATGAACAGCGTCAGGGTGAGGAACGGGTGCGCGCCGAGCGCGAAGAGCGTCGGGTAGTCGTGGGTCGCGAGCGCCTCGCGCTCGTCGTCGGCGAACGCCAGCCAGGTGGAGCGCTCCGGCGAGGTGCAGTTGAGGATGCGGTTGGCCTCGCTCCGCCTCCCACCAGGTGACGGTGCCGCGCGGGTCCTCCCGGTAGCGCTCGACGAGCTCGGGGTCGCGGTCGACGGTGTAGAGGAACTTGTCGACGAGGTACTGGCTCATCTGTTCAGACCTCCTGGGCCGCAACGGGTCCGGCGCCGGACGACGTGACCTGGGCGGGAACTGCGGCGGCGACGTCCGCGGCCGTCGCCCGCGGTCGCCGCCGGGGTACCAGGTGAAGTACGCCTCCATGGTGTGGAACAGGTCGAGGTTGTCGACGTAGTCGGCCTTCGACGCCCTCGCCGGCGACGCCCATCATCAGCATGAAGTCCATGAACCCGTGGGTGGCGTTGCCCGGCTCGTGCAGGCTCTCGAGCGTCACCTCGGCCAGGCAGCCGCTCGATGTCGCCGGTGGCGATCCACTCGCACGGCCCTGGCGTCGAACTCCGGGTCGGGGCCGTGCGGGCCGAACTGGCGCGGTCCGCCGAGCTCGAGGGACAGGTGCCCGGTGCCGATGATGGCCACCCGCTTGTCGCTCGGCCACGACTCGACCAGCTCGCGCAGCGTGCGGCCCAGCTCGACGAACCGCTTCGGCTGCGGCAGCGGCGGGGCGAAGATGTTCGTGTAGACCGGCACGATCGGGCAGGTCGTTCTGCGGCCGCAGCGTGATGATCGGGCAGGTCACGCTGTGGTCGATCCGCAGCTCGTTGCTGAACGCGAGGTCGAAGCCGCAGTCCAGGCCGCCGCGCAGGATGTGCCCGGAGAGGTCCCGGTCGCCCTGCAGGTGCATTCGGGGCAGGCCGAACTCGCGCTCCTCGTTGTACCAGTTCGCGTCGTACTGCTCGGCGCCTGGCCGACGAGGAACTGCGGCATGTTGTCGAGCCAGAGCTGGTGGAAGTGGTCGCTGCCCGACCATGACCAGCACGTCGGGCCCGGCGCCGGGTGAGCGTCTCGCGGAAGCGCTCGATCTTGCGCCACCCACTCGTCGGCGAACGGCGGCCGGCTCGGCACCGGTCGACGGTGCTCGCCCGGTAGTAGAACGGGTGGTGCGTCGAGGCGATGACCGCGGCGATCTCGGCCATCGGGACTCCTTCGTCCGGAAGGGGCTTCGGTTCGGTCGGGTGCCGGGTCACGCGTCCGGGGGGACGTACACGGCGTTGCGGTCGACGGACAGGTACACGTCCATGCCGACCGGACGGCGGCGCTCCTCGGCGAGCTGGCCGAGCAGCCCGGCGGCCCGGGCGAGCAGGGCGAACCCGCGCAGCAGGTCGACGGGCAGCCCGAGGTCGGCGAGTGCCGCGCCGCAGACGCCCGCGCCGTTGAGCGGCAGCCGGCGGCCGAGCACCTGGTCGTGGACCCGGCCGATCAGCCTCGAACAGCCGCAGGTGCGGGCCGCGCAGGCCCTCCTCCTCGGCGATCGCGTATGAGCACGCGGCGTCCGCGGGTCGCTCTCCTTGTGCACCGGGTGGCCGAGGCCCGGGCACGAACCGCCCCGCCTCCCGGGCGCGGCGGACGGCGTCGAGCGCGAGCGCGTCCCAGCCGGCGTCGTCCGTCGGCGTCGTGCGGCCGGACGACGCGTGCGCGGCGATCGCGTCGGCGAGGAAGCGACCGCAGTCCTCGGTGACGCCGAGGAACCGTGACCCGCCGCCGAGCAGGCCCGCGGCGAGCGCCCCCTGGAGCGAGTCCGGCGCGGACAGGTAGGTCAGGCGCGCGGCGATCGCGGTCGGGGTGAAGCCGTGGTCGGCGAGCGCCACGAGGACCGACTCGAAGACGCCGGACCTCGCCGGCCGTCGGGCGGCGCATCGCGACGAGCCAGAAGGCGAGCTCGCCGAACCCGACCTTGCCCATCAGCTCGGCGGCGAGGTCCTGCCCGAGCAGGCTGATCGTCGTCGGCGTCCGACGTGCCGAGCGACGTCGGGTAGGTCGGGGTGCCGTCGCTCACCGGTCGGCCTCCCCGTCGGTCCGTGCCGGCGCAGGGTCGGCGAGCCAGCTCCGGATCTCCTCGCCGTGCTCGTCGAGCCCTGGCGGCGGCAGGCGCGTACCGCGGCGGCGTCGCGGAGAGCCGGATCGGGTTGCGGATCGAGCTGACGGCGCGCGCCGTCCGGCCCGACGGCTGACGACGGGGTCCAGGCCGAGGCTCTCGGCGAACGCGCACACCGTCGTCGACGGTGTTGATCGGACCGCACGGCACCCCCGCCGCGATGAGCGTCGTCGAACCACTCCTGTCTGCCGCGGGTCATGAGCCGCTCGACGAGGAGCGGCCGCAGCTCCTCCCGGTTCGCGGTGCGGTCCTGCGTTGCGGGCGAAGCGCGGGTCGTCGGAGAGCTCGGGGACGCCGAGCACCTCGCACGAGCACCCGGAACTGACGATCGTTGCCCGAGGTGACGATGAGGTCGCCGTCGGCCGTCGGGAGGGGCTCGTACGGGAAGACGCTCGGGTGCGCGTTGCCCATCCGGAACGGGACGACGTCGGAGTTGACCACCGTCGAGGAGTGGTTCACGAGGCCGCACAAGGCCGACGACATGCAGGTTGACCTCGACGTGCTGGCCCGCGCCGGTGACCTCGCGGTGCCGCAGCGCGGCGAGGACGCCGATCGTCGCGTGCATGCCGGTCATGACGTCGAAGACCGAGATGCCCGCCCGGTAGGGCTCCCCGTCCGGCGAGCCCGTGAGGCTCATGAGGCCCGAGATCGCCTGGACGATGAGGTCGTAGCCGGGCAGGGCAGCGCCCTTGCCGGCTCCGAAGCCGCTGATCGAGGCGTAGACGACCGCCGGGTTCGTCGCGCAGACCTGGGGGTAGCCGAGGCCGAACCGGGCGAGACCGCCGGGCTTGAAGTTCTCCACCACGACGTCGGCGCGCCGGGCGAGCTCCTGCGCCGCGGCGACGTCCCGCGCGTCCTTGAGGTCGAGGACGACGGACCGCTTGTTCCGGTTGACCCCGAGCCAGTACGTCGAGACGTCGTCCGGGGTCGTCGGCGGCTTCCAGCCGCGCGTGTCGTCCCCGTCCGGGCTCTCCACCTTGACGACGTCCGCGCCGAGGTCGCCGAGGAGCATCGTGCAGTAGGGCCCGGCGAGCACCCGCGAGAAGTCCGCGACGAGCAGCCCCGCCAAAGGCCCCGTGTTGGGCGTCGCGCTGTCCGTCGCCGCGGTGGCCGCGTTCACGGGCGCACCAGCTTCGTCACCCGCAGCAGCTCGTCGAGCATCGCGCGCGCGGACTCGACCATGATCTGGTTCGGTGCCACACCACCGTCCGGGGCGTGGAACTGCTGCTGGAACGGGATGTTCACCGACTCGACGACGGGGACCATCCGCAGCGAGACGAGCACGGGCTTGAGCGCCTGGACCATCCGGGTGCCGGCCGCGACGCCGCCGTAGCTCACGAACCCGGCGGGCTTGTCCGCCCACTCGTGGTGGAGGAAGTCCAGCGCGTTCTTGAGCACGGCGTTGTAGCCGTGGTTGTACTCGGGGGCCACGAAGACGAAGGCGTCGGCGCGGGACACCGTCGCGCTCCACGCCTTCGTGTGATCGTGCACGTAGCGGCCGAACTTCGGATGGTTCGGCTCGTCGAGGAACGGCAGGGCGACCTCGGCGAGGTCGACGACCTCGACGTCGAAGACGCCGTGCCGTCGGGCCTCGTCGGCGAACCACTGGCCGAAACGCTCGCCGACCCGACCCGGCCGGGTGCTCGCAATGACGATCTGCAGGTGGGGCAAGAGCTACTCCTGGCCGTGCGTCGCCCCGGAGGCGAAGTCGGTGTACTGGTACGGGTTGTCGAGCACCTTCGTCTCCGGGATGTCCGGGTTCATGCCCCCGACCCACGCCGCGCCGAGGCTCGAGGTGAGGAACTCGATCGTCCCGGCGACCTCCTGCTTGGCCGTGCTGAGCAGGTCCCGGTCGACGAGCCGGCCGTCGGCCTTGACCACCCGGCCGTCGACGACGACCGTGTGGACGTCACCGCGCTGAGCCTGGAACACGACGTGCCCGTACGGGTTGAGGACGGGGTACATCGCCGGCGACGCGTCGTTCCTGAGCAGGACGACGTCGGCCTTCTTGCCCGGCTCCAGGCTGCCGACGAGGTGGTCCATGCCGAGCGCCTTCGCCCCGCCCCGGGTGGCCCAGTCGACGACCTGCTCGGCGCGCAGCGCGTGGTGGGTCACCGTCTCGCCCTTGGCGTGTGCCTCGAGGTGCTCGCGGGACCGGTCGGCGGACAGCGTGGTCCGCATCGCGGAGAACAGGTCACCGCTCCACCAGACGCTCGTGTCCATCGACAGCGAGATCGGGATGCCGTGCCTGCGCAGCATCCAGCTGGGCGGGTAACCCTGCCCGGCGCTCTGCTCGGACTCCGTCGACACCGACACCGAGCCGCCCGTCGCAGCGATCCGGTGGTAGGAGTCGTGGCTCAACGACGCGGCATGGACGTAGATCGTCTTCTCGGTGCCGAACCCGTTGTCCGTGATGAGCCGGATGCTGTCGTCGCCGGTGGCGCCCCAGACCCCGGAGTGCGTCGTCACGGCGACGTCCAGATCGCGGGCGACCTCGAAGGCGGCGCGTTCGGGGAACGCCGGGTCCCCCGTCACGTCGAACGCCATCTGGAACCCCAGCCGGTCACCCTTGCCGTCGATCCGGCGGCGGTGGAAGTCGGCGAACTCCGGCGCCGTCGACCAGTTCCACGGACCGTCCTGGATGTTGCCGTAGGCAAGGACCCACCGGCCGGGGACGGCCTCGAGCGCGTCGAGCGCGGCGTCCGCGTGGTCGACGGTGCGCAGCCCGTGCGACCAGTCGACCGTCGTCGTCACGCCGGCGTCGAGCGCCTCGACGGCCCCGAGCAGGTTGCCCGCATGGATGTCCTCCGGGCGGAAGATCTTGCCCCACTCGAGGTAGTACCAGACGAAGTACTGGGTGAGGGACCAGTCGGCCCCGTACCCCCTCATGGCCGTCTGCCACAAGTGGCGATGGGTGTCGATCATGCCAGGCATGACGATGCCGCCGGACGCGTCGACCTCGAGGGCGCCGTCCGGCACGGCGAGACCGGTGCCGACCTCGGCGATCCGGTCGCCGACGACGAGGACGTCGCCGTCCTCGAGCACCGTCCGGGCGTCGTCCATCGTCAGCACGATTCCGTCGCGGAACACGATCGGACGGCTCGTTCCATCCGCTGCTGTCATCGGGAGCACTCCTGAGGGTCGACGCTGACCGGACCGTCGGTGCCGCGCAGCTCGTGACCACAGCCGCGGACATTCGTCCGCTCTGCGGTCGCGTTGTGCACGGCGTCACTCTCGACCCGGCGCCGACGGCTGTCAAGACGAAGCCCGGACGCGTGCCCCGCCGGCGGCGCGTTGTTACCCTCCCTGCCATGGCGCGCGACCGGACAGGCCCCGACTTCATCGAGGCGCTCGCCCGAGGGCTCGACGTCATCACGGCATTCCGACCCGGGACGCCGGTGATGTCGCTGTCCGCGGTCGCCGCCGCGACCGGCCTGGCCCGGCCCACCGCGCGGCGGATCCTCCTCACCCTCGAGGAGCTCGGGTACGTCCGCCAGGCGGACGGTGGTTTCAGTCTGACGCCGCGTGTCCTCGACCTCGGCGTGACGTACATGCGCTCGCTCGGCCTCTGGGACGTCGCCCGCCCGCACATCGAGAAGCTGGTCGACCGGACCGGCGAGTCGTCGTCGGTCGCCCAGCTCGACGGGTCCGACATCGTCTACGTCTCACGGGTCGCCGTCCCGAAGATCATCACTCTTGCGGTGACGATCGGGACGCGGTTCCCCGCGCTCCAGACGTCGCTCGGCAAGGTGCTGCTCGCCGACCTCGCGCCCGACCGGCTCGACGAGGTGCTCGGGATGCCGAGCCGCTCGGGGATCACTCCGCGCTGGCAGCCGGGCCGGGAGGAGCGCGACGAGGCGCTGCGCGAGGTCCGGGCCCGGGGGTGGGCACTCACCGACGAGCAGCTCGCGCCGGGGATCCGGTCGGTCGCCGCCCCGCTGCGCGACGGCAGCGGCCGGGTCGTCGCCGCGCTCAACGTCACCGTGCACGCCGCGGAGACGCCGCTGGCGACGCTCCTCGAGGACTACCTGCCGCTGCTCCTGCGGACGGCGAGCGCCGTGAGCGAGGACTGGGCCCGGTTCGCCGCCCTGCCCGAGGTCGTCACGAGCGCCTGACCGCCCGCCTGTCGGCGGCGGCCGTCAGCATGTGGTGACACACCCGCCGGCGTCAGCACCTGCGCAGCCTCCTCGCCGCGACGGCCGCCCACTGGGTCACGTGTCCGGGTTGGGCACCACGACGTCGCGGACCAGGGCCTCGAGCTCGTTGTTCGCCGCGAGGAACTGCCGCAGGGTGCGGCGGGTCGCGCCGAAGCCGTCGAACTCGGCGACGGACAGGCCGTACGGGTCGTAGGCGCGACGGAACTCGGGCAGCGAGGTGTAGAGCGCCCCGACGACGTGCGGGGCGACCGGGGTGTCGATCCGGTGCGCGGGCTCGATGCCCGCGGCGTTGACCTTCTCCTGCCACGCGAACGGCGGGGAGATGACGACGTCGCCGCCGACGAGCTCGCTCCAGTGCATGACGTTGCGGAACGCGGCCGAGAGCAGGCGGGTGCGGTAGCTGCGCTCGGCGAAGATGCCGTAGGCCCGCTTGAACGCCGCGACCCCGGCCCACTCGTAGTAACCGGGGTCGAGGACGACGCCGGCCCGGTCGGCGCAGACCTTCATCCAGTCGTCGAGCCGGCCGACCATGATCGTGCAGACCGGGCCCATCGACACCGTGTCGAGGCCCTCGGCGTCCCGGCGGCGCAGCCCGGCCTCGATCGATTCGCCGACGGCGATCGCCTGCGGCACCGTGAACGACACGGTCGCGTTGATGCTCACGCCGCGGTACGTCGCCTCCTCCATCGCCGGGATGCCCGCCGACGTCGCGGGGATCTTGACGATGATGTTCGGCGCGAGGGCGTGGAAGGACACTGCCTGCTCGACGAGCGCCGCGGTGTCGCGGTGGAACCGCGGGTCGGTCTGGATCGAGAGCCGACCGTTGCGTCCGCCGTGCTCGGCGAAGATCGGCTCGAGCAGCGTCGCCGCGGAGACCGAGAGCTCTTCGACCACGGCCCAGCCGAGTGCGTCCTCGGTCGCGTCCGGACGCTCCTGAGCGAGCTCGGCGATCCGGCGCCGCCAGGTGGGGAGGTCGGCCTTGACCGCGGCGAGCGCGATGACCGGGTTGCATGTCGCACCGACGGCGCCCCAACCGATCGACGCGGCGAGCTCCCGCGGGTCGGCGGAGTCGTTCCACAGGCTGGTCGGGGTCTCCCGCGCCATCCGCAGGAGCGGCGGGACCGCCTCGTCGGCCGGCCGGACGTCCCGGGTCCCCGCCGCGCCCGGGGTGGCCGCCGGTCGGTCCTGCGTCGTGCGCGTCATCGTCGCTCCTCGCCTCACCGCGTCGTGGTCCGGGTTCGTTGTTGGAATGTTAGGACAAAGTAGGTGACGAGCCAAGTGACCACGGGCCGGAGGCGTCGGCAGGGTTGACATGTGACTAAATGGTCACCTATTTTGCAGGGGTGCCGGACGACGACCGCGTGTTCAAGGCCCTCGCGGACCCCACCCGGCGCGCACTCCTCGACCGGCTCTTCGCGCAGGACGGGCTCACGCTCACCGAGCTGGAGTCCACGCTGGAGATGACCCGGTTCGGGGTGATGAAGCACCTCAAGGTCCTCGAGGGGGCCGGGCTCGTCGTCACCCGGCGCTCCGGTCGGGAGAAGCTCCACCACCTCAACCCCGTACCGATCCGCCTCGTCCACGACCGGTGGATCGACAAGTTCACCGAGCGCCGCGTCGCGGCGCTCGCCGACCTCAAGCACACGCTGGAAGGCGAGACACCATGAGCCAGACCACGACCCGCACGGCGTCCGGGCACGCCTCGGCGACGCCCACGACCCAGGTGTTCCGGGTGCACATCAGGGCGACGGCCGAGCGCATCTGGGAGGCGGTGACCTCCCCGGAGTGGACCGCGCGCTACGGCTACCGCACCGAGAACGAGATCGACCTGCGTCCCGGCGGCCGGTTCCGGGCCCTTGCGAACGAGGGGATGCTCGCGTTCGGGGCACCCGAGGTCGTCGTCGAGGGCGAGGTCCTCGAGGTCGACCCGCCCCGCCGGCTCGTCCAGACGTGGCGCATGCTCTTCGAGCCGGCGCAGGCCGCCGAGCCGCTCACGACGCTCACCTACGAGATCGAGCCCGCGGGCGGGGACGTGTGCCGGCTCACCGTCGTCCACGAGCTGACGGGCGCCCCGCTGCACGCGTCGCTCGTCACCGGCGAGACGTTCCCCGAGGCCGGCGGCGGCTGGCCGTTCATCCTCTCCGACCTCAAGTCGCTCCTCGAGACCGGGTCGGCGATGGCCGACGGCTGAGCCGGAACGCCCTTCCGGCGAGAGATAGTTAGTCTGCCGCGGCATCGGGAACCCTCGCCGACGCTGCCCGGCGGGTCCGGTCGGGTCAACGCGCGGTCAACGGCAGGTCAACTCCCGCCCTACCGTGCCTTTGGTCCTCTTCGCCGCACAACGGCCGGTTCCTAGCGTGAGCGCACGGTCCCGCCGACCCGCCGGCAACGCCGTCCGAGCCGGCCGGACTCCCGCCACCCAAGGGAGCGGCCATGAACCCGCCCGCGTCGGCCGGCCTCGTGGACCTCGACGGTCCGGGCCATTACCTCCACGTCGGGGTCGTCCAGATCTCGTCGGCCAACCTCGTCGTGATCGTCCTCATGCTCGTCGCCTTCGTCCTCGCCCTCGTCCTGCCGTTCCCCGGTGGGAGGCACCGGTGAGCGCGCCCGCGGCGGACCCGGCGCCCCCGGTGCCGCCGGCGACCCGACCCGGCACGCCGTCGGGGGCGCCGGCCCCGACGTGGACCGGCCGGCTGCGGGCAGCAGCGGTGCGGACGCTGCCGGCCGACACGCTCATGCCCGACCGGCAGCCGGCGTACGTCGCGTCGTGGATCTACGTGTTCGGCGTCCTGACGATCGCCGCGTTCCTCGTCGTCCTCGCGTCCGGCGCCTGGCTCGCGCTCGCCGGCCCGACCTGGTGGCATGCGAGCGACCTCGGCCACTTCGTGAACAGCCTCCATCTGTGGAGCGTCGAGCTCTTCTTCTTCGTCATGGTCGTCCACCTCTGGGGCAAGTTCTTCATGGCGGCATGGCGCGGTCGCCGGGCGCTCACATGGGTCACCGGCGCCGTGGCCTTCCTCGGCTCGATCGCGACGGCGTTCACCGGCTACCTCGTCCAGACGAACTTCGACAGCCAGTGGATCGCGAGCGAGGCCAAGGACGGCATCAACTCCGCGGGCGCCGGGGCTTTCTGGAACGTCCTCGACGTCGGCCAGATGCTCCTGTGGCACGTGACGTTGCTGCCGTTCGTCGTCGGCGTCCTCGTCGTCCTCCACGTGGTCCTCGTTCGGGTCCGGGGGGTCGTGCCGCCGATCGGCGTCGACGACGAGGGCTACCTCGTCGACGACAGGACGAAGGCCCGGCCGTGACCACGCTGACGGCTCCGCAACCTCCGGTCACCGGCCGCGGGGACGACCGCTGGCGCGGCCCGACCCGGGAGTACGACCTGCTCAAGGAGTTCGTCGTCGCCCTCGCCGTCATGACCCTGCTCACCGCCGTGCTCGCGGCGATCTTCTCCTCCCCCGACGAGCCGGCGGTGAGCCTCCAGCGGTGGGCGAACGCCGACCCGGGCGACTTCGTCGCGACGGCCACCGGCGAGCTCGCCGGGACGACGACCAGCGCGTCCTACGGTCCGCCCTACAACACCGCGGGCGACGGCATGCACATGGGACCGGTCAGGCTCCAGAAGTGGGCCGGGGCGCGGATCCCGGTCGACCCGGCGCAGGACTTCGTCGTCGGGCCGCTCGCCCACGGCGGTGGGGACGCGACGCTGGCCCGGGCGATCGACACGTGGCGGGCGGCCACGCCGCAGCAGCGGCAGGCCTGGGGCGCCGGCTACGCGGACGCCCTGACCGCCGCGGGGAACGACCCGGCGAAGGTTCCTCAGCGCGCGGTCGCCGCGGGCGCCTTCGGCCCGGTCCCCGAGCTCACGACCCGGCTGCTCGCCCTCGCCCGCAGCGGAGGGCTCGACAGCGACCTCGTCGGCTCGTCGGGCTTCTACCAGAGCGACTACACACGCCCGTTGCTCTTCCTCGCGGACGGCGAGTACCTCGCCGGCCTCGGCGACGCCCAGCACCTGTCGGGCGAGCAGTGGGGAATGATGAACGAGACGGGGAGCTACCCCGGCCAGGCGTGGCTGTGGCTCTACACGTTCTGGTACCAGGTGCCCCCGTTCTCGACGGCCTGGGCGGACAATGCCGACGTCGTCGTGTGGACGCTCATGATGGTGCTCTCCGCCCTGCTCGTCCTCCTCCCCTTCATCCCAGGGCTGCGCGCGGTCCCGCTCAAGATCCCTCTGTACCGGCTCGTGTGGCGGGACTACTACCGCACGGCGCGACGTCGTCCGTAGGAGTCCGCCGAGAACGAAGCGCGAGCTGAAGATCGTCGGCGCGGTGGACGCCGTCGGACCGGCGAGGTCGAGCTCATCCGGCGCGCCGGCCGGTCAGCCGAGGGCGTCCTCGCTGCCCTCGAGGTCGGCGGGGTCGGACCGATCTCCGGCTTCGTCGACGACGTCGGCCCCGATACCGTCGACGACGTCGGCCGGCCGCCGGCGGCGGGTGCGCCGTCCGGGCGGCGGCTCGGACGCGACGCCGATCCGCAGCAGCGCCTGCGGGTGGAGGTCGGTTCCGAGTGCCCGAGCGAGCTCGGTCCGGCGCGCCGGGTCCTCGCAGACGCTGTCCGCGAACCCGACGACGAGCCCGTGCGCCGCGGCGACGAGCAGCACCCGCTGGAGCGCCTGCCCCGCGGCGAACCGGCCGGCCCGGTCGTCGGCAGAGGTCGCGAGCACCGCGACGGTCGGCGCGGCCCGGACGAGGGCGGCGTCCTGACCGACGCCGCGGCCGACGACGGCGGCGACCCCGGAGACGTCGAGGTGCCGGACGGCGAGCCGCGCGGGCAGCACACCGGCCAGGGGCGCGGGCATGCCGTCCCGGCGCCACCGCGAGCGCACCCATCGCGCCTGCTCGGCGCGCCAGCGCGGGTCGCGGGCACGCTCGGCGTCCGCGGCGGCCACGAGCCGGACGACGTCCTCCCGCCGGTCGTCGGGGACCTCGAGGAGCCGCGCGCCCTCGACGTGCGCCTCGGCGGCGAGCCGGTCGCGCAGCGGCTGCGGCACCGGCCGGGCCGGCATCGGCCCGTGCCACGCGCGCCGGACCGCGACGACGGCGTCGAGCTCGCCGAACCCGGTGTCGACGGCCGACTCGCACAGCTGCACCCGGGCCAGCAGCTCCGGGCGGTCCGGGTCCGGCAGGACCTCGACGACCGTGCCGAGGTGGGCGTGCGCGGCCGCGACCCGGAACGTGAGGAGCGCGGCGCCGCAGCTCATGACGAGCTCACGACCGTCGCGGTCACGGACGCCGAGGCGGCGCCGGACGTCGGTGGCGAGCTCGAGCTCGGCACCGTCGCCGCGCAGCCGCCAGCGCCAGGGCTGGGTGTTGCGCGGGGACGGCGCCCAGGTCGCCCGTTCGACGAGGGCGAGCAGGGCGGTGAGGGCCCGGTCGACGTGCGTGGTCATGGCACTCGCCTCCGGGGTCATTGTCCTGCGGGAGATCCACTCGGTGCCGGGACCTGCGGCCCCGCAGCCGTCCGCGCGGGCTCGTCCGCCGGACACGCCGCCTGCCGGACACGCCGCCTGCTGGACACGCAGGGGCCGCCGGGTGCGAGCACCCGGCGGCCGGTCCCGCGCCACGGGGTCGTCCCCGCGGCGGTCGCTCAGTCGGCGTCGAGGCCGTGGCAGACCGTCCCGTCGCAGCCCTCGTCCGTGCCGTGGCACACCTGGCAGAGGTGGTCATCGCACGTCGTCGTGGTCGTCGCCATCACCGGATCACCCTCGCGGTTCGTTCGTCCGTCTCTTCCTCGGGTCTGCACCCATGCCGTGCAACCGCTGTCAAGCATCGTCCGCGCATCTCGCTCGGACCCGGGACCGAGGGCACACCGGGTGCGTGTGATGCTTCACAGCGCCGCCGGCGACCTACGTCCCCGCGCCGCCGGGAGCAGGCGACGAGAGTGGGAGGGTGGGCCGCCGTACCGTTGTGCGGCGTCCGCGGCAGCTCGCCGTGGAGCCGCTCCTGTTCGCCGTCACGACGGGGCTCGTCGCCGCCGGCTTCGTCTGGCGCGTCCTCTGGGTGGCAGGCACCCTCGTCGGGCTCGTGGCGGCCGCGGGCTGGTTCGGCGCGTCCCTACGCCGCCGGGCCCCGAGCGTCGACGTCATCGCAGTCCTCGCCCTCATCGGGGCGCTCGCCGTCGACGAGCCGCTCGCGGGCGCCGTCATCGCGTGGATGCTCGCGAGCGGACGGCTCCTCGAGGCCCGGGCTCAGGCCCGCGCGCACCGCGAGCTGAGCCTGCTCGTCGCCCGTGCGCCGCGCACCGCCCGTCGACGGACGGGTCCCGAGGTCATCGAGCTCGAGGTCGGCGAGGTCCGCCGCGGGGACGTCCTCGTCGTCGGACCCGGTGAGGTCGTCCCGGTCGACGGGCACGCCGTCGAGGCGGCCGTGCTCGACGAGTCCGCCCTGACCGGTGAGCCGCTGCCCGTCGAGCACGTCGCGGGTGACGAGGTCCGCAGCGGCGCGGTCAACGCCGGGTCGGTCTTCGAGATGGTCGCCGCGGCCGCGGCTGCCGAGTCGACGTACGCCGGGATCGTCCGACTGGTCGAACAGGCCCAGGCGTCGAGCTCGCCCTTCGTCCGGGCGGCCGACCGGGTAGCGGTCTGGTTCGTGCCGCTGACTCTTGCCCTCGCCGCCGGTGCCTGGATGTTCTCCGGCGACCCGGTCCGCGCGGTCGCCGTCCTCGTCGTCGCGACCCCGTGCCCGCTGCTTCTCGCCGCGCCGATCGCCGTCATCTCGGGGATGTCCCAGGCCGCGGGGCGCGGCGTCGTCGTCAAGGGCGGCGCGGTCCTCGAGCGGCTGGCAGGCGGCGGCGTCCTCCTCCTCGACAAGACCGGCACCCTGACCCGGGGCCGGCCGACCATCCGTGACGTCGTCGTCGCGGTGCCGCCCGCGCCGCACGTGCCGGACGCCGACGCGCTGCTGCGACTCGCGGCCAGCGTGGACCAGGTGTCGCCGCACGTGCTCGCGGACGCCGTCGTCACTGCGGGCCGGGCCCGTGGACTGGCACTGACCGTGCCTGACGACGTCGTCGAGCACCACGGCAGCGGGATCGAGGGCGTCGTCGACGGACGGCGGGTCCAGGTCGGCAAGGCCGCCTGGCTCGTCGCCCCGGCCGGCGACCTCGGGGAGCCGGCGTGGGCCCGCCGGGTCCGACGCCGCGCTGCCCTCGACGGGACGATGGCGGTCCTCGTCGCGGTCGACGGGATCCCGGCCGGCGCACTGCTCCTCGAGGACCCGCTGCGGCCGGACGCGCCGCGGACCATCCGGGCGCTGCGCAAGGCGGGGTTCCGCCGCGTCGTCCTCATCACGGGCGACCGCCGGGACGTCGCGGAGTCGGTCGCGCGGGTCGTCGGGGTGGACACTGTGCACGCCGAGCAGGACCCCGAGGCCAAGCTCGCCGTCGTCCGGGACGAGGCGCTGCAGGGGCCGACGGTGATGGTCGGCGACGGCGTCAACGACGCGCCGGCGCTCGCCCTCGCCGGCGTCGGCGTGGCGCTCGCGGCCCGCGGGGCGACGGCGAGCAGCGAGACCGCGGACGTCGTCCTCACCGTCGACCGCGTCGACCGGCTCGCCGAGGCAGTCGCGATCGCGGCCCGGTCCCGGCGGATCGCCTGGCAGTCCGTCGTCGTCGGCATGGGGCTGTCGGCCGCCGCGATGGTGGTCGCGGCGGCCGGGTACCTCCCGCCGACCGCCGGGGCGCTGCTCCAGGAGGGCATCGACGTCCTCGCGATCGGCGTCGCGCTGCGCGCCGTGCTGCCGGCGCGGCCCGCCGGAAGTACGGCGCTCACCCCGGCGGACGTCGAGCTCATGACCGCGGTCCACGCCCAGCACGAGGCCGTCCGAGCCCTCGTCGAGGAGGTCCGCGCGGTCGCCGACCGGGCCGGGACGCCGGGTGGACTCGGCGAGGTCCGCGCGCTCCTCGGGCGGCTCGAGACCGAGCTGCTGCCGCACGAGCTCGCGGAGGAGGAGCGGCTCTACCCGGTCGTCGCCCGGATCCTCGGCGGGGACGACCCGACCGGGGCGATGAGCCGGACGCACGCCGAGATCACCCACCAGGTCTGGCGGCTGCGCCGGATGCTCGAACTCGCCGGGGACAGCACCGAGCCGAGCATCGAGCCGAGCGAGGCGGTCGACCCGGCCGAGGTCCAGCGACTGCTCTACGGCCTCTACGCCATCCTGCGGCTGCACAACGCCCAGGAGGAGGAGGGCATGTTCAGCCTCATCCCGGGCTGAGCCGAGGCCTTGATCACGGCCGCGCAGCCGTTCTCCCCCATCCGGGCGGGGAGAACGTCGGGACCGGATGGATCAGCGGCGGGTCTGCAGCCCGTCGAGCAGTGCCGCGGCACGCTCCTTGACCCGATCGAAGAGGGCGGGCAGCTCCTCGTCGGTGACGAGGCCGTCGGTCACCCACGCGACCGAGGGCTCGATCCGCTCCGGGGTCTCCTCGCGCAGCAGCCCGTCAGCGACGCCGCGGGCGGCGTGCAGGGTGCGCTCGAGCGGCGACGCGTCGGGCATGAGCGCCTCGTGGTGGCGGGCGATGAGGGTGCACACCCGGTCCGGGAAATGCCACATCTGCAGCACCCGCGCCCCGATCGTCTCGTGGGTCGTCCCGTACGCGGCGACCTCGGCCGACGCGAGCTCCGAGAGCTCGTCGGGCTCCGGGAGGCAGACGAGGCCGAGCGGGCGGTGCTGGTGGAGCAGCGCCGAACCCAGGGTGTGGAGCAGGCCGAGGGAGAACGCGTCGCCGCTGTCCGCCTCGAGGAGAGGCGCCAGGACCTCCGCCGCCGTCGCGGTCAGGGCCGCCCCCTCCCAGAAGCCCTGTGGGGTCGCGTTCGGGTCGTCGAGCCCCGCGGCCGCGACGACGGCGAGGCTGCGCACGGTCTGGAACCCGACGACGGACACCGCGAACGGCAACGTGCTCACCCGGCCGGACAGCCCGTAGTAGCTCGAGTTCGCGACCCGGAGCACCTTCGCGGCGAACACCGGGTCGGTCCCGATGGCCCGCGCGAGCTGCTGGGCGGAGGCATCCGGGTCGTCGCAGAGCTGGAGCACGCGCGCGGCCGCCTGGGCTCGGGCCGGCAGCTGCTCGTGGCGGGCCAGGAGCCCCTCGACGGTGACGACGCTCACGGCGTCCTCCTCTCGGGGGCCTCGTCGCCCGTGGCTTCGGTGGGGTGTCCGAGTGCCGGCGGTGCGACCCGGTAGGTTCCCGGGCCGGCGGCCTTCGCGTCGTACATGACGTGGTCCGCAGCCCGCAGCAGCGTCTCCGGGGTGTCGTTCGGCGACGGCATGGCGATGCCGAGGCTCGAGGAGAGGACGACCTCCCGGCCGGCGACGGTGAGCGGGGCGCACAGTGCCGCGAGGTGCCGGCGTCCGGCCGCCTCGGCCTCGTCAGGCCCCCGGACGTTGCGCAGGACGACGACGAACTCGTCACCGGCGATCCGGGCGATGACGTCGTACTCGCGCGCGGTCCGCTGCATCCGCCGGGCCACCTCGACGAGCACCCGGTCGCCGGCCGCGTGGCCGTAGCTGTCGTTGATCTCCTTGAAGCCGTCGAGGTCGAAGAAGAGGACGGCGAAGGCATGGTCCGGGCCGCGGCGGCTCGCCAGCAGGTCGGTGAGGTCGGCGACGAGCCGCCGCCGGTTCACCAGTCCGGTCAGCGGGTCGTGCTGCGCCTGGTAGGACATCTGCTCCTCCCAGGCCCGTCGCGACGTCACGTCCTCGGCGGTGCCGACGAAACCGGCCGCGCGGCTCGGCGTCGTCGTCGGCGCGAGCCGCAGGTGCAGCCAGCGCTGGGACGGCCGGGTCGCGGCGGGTCCGCCCTCGCCGGACGGCACCGGGACGCGGGAGGTCAGGGGTGCCGCGAGCCGGACCCGGACGTCGCGGGTCTGGCCGGCGAGGACGGCCTGGAGCGCCTCGAGCAGCTCGGGCCGGTCGTCGGGGTGGATCGCGTCGACCCACGACGTGCCGGTGAGGACGCCGGGGTCGGTGCCGAGCAGGTCGGCGAACGGTCGGTTCACGTACCCGAGCCGCAGCCCGGCCTCGGAGAGGAAGATCCCGACCGGGGCGTGCTCGGCGAGGGCCCGGAAGCGGTGGTCGGCCTCGGCAGCGGCGGTCCGCGCGGCCCTGGCCTCGTCGACGTGCGGGGTGAGCGTCACGAGCCAGCCGCCCTCGAGCGGCACGACCTGGACCTGCACCCGCTGCGTCGACTCGTCCGGCCGGCGCACGACCCCGACGCCGTGGCCACCGGCGCCGCGCAGCAGGGACGACGTGACGAGCGGCCAGGCCTGGCCGCGCCGGCTGCGCGGCGCGGCGTCGAGCAGCGCGACCCCGTCGAGCTCGCCGTGCCCGAGCCCGAGGAGCTCCAGTGCGGCCGGGTTCGCCCAGGCGATCCGCAGGCAGGCGGCGTCGTCCTCGGCGAAGGGCTCGGCGGCGACGGGCAGGTTGCCGACGAGCGCCAACGCCGCGGCGCCGCGCTCGGCGGCCGCACGCCACGCGTGGGTCACCACGGCCTCGGGGTCGACGACCGGGGTGTCCGGCTCGGACCGCGCGCTCTCGCTCATACCCCTCCTCATGGCCGTGTCTCGTCGCCGCGTCGGTGCGCCCCCGCCGGCTCGACTTTGTCATCGGGCGGCGTCCGGACCTTCTGTAGCGCTCGGTGACGACGCGTCCGGACGGCAGCTCACCCGGTCGGCGCAACCCGCGAACCGTCTCGCGAACCGTCTTCGCGAACCGTCTCCGCGAACCGTCTCCGTGAACCGTTTCGGCGACCCCAGGCGAGTCCACCCGCGCCGGAACGGTGCACACCCTCGAGACCTCGCACTCGGCGTTCGCCGCGGCGCCGGAGAAGGTCCCCGCGATCGTGGCCGGCGTCAGCGGCTGAGCCCGGCGGGCGCCCGTCGGTCAGGACCGAGCCGTCCACTCCCCGAGCACCGTGGCCGGCTCGACGACGGGCACCCCGGACGGCGGCACGGGGGTCGGGGCCGGCGTCCGGTCGAACCGCGGGGCGGGCGCCGGCTGGACGACGCCGTCGAGGTCGACGAACGACGAGCGGGCGGCGTGGTGCGGGTGCGACGGCGCCTCCCACGGTGAGAGCACCGGGCTGACGCAGGCGTCGCTGTCCGCGAAGTGCTCCGCCCACTCGTCCCGGGTCCGGCTCGCGAAGACCTCGGTGAACCGGGCCCGCATCGCAGGCCAGGTGGCCGGGTCGGACTGCGAGAAGCCGTCGTCGGCCAGGCCCAGCCGGTCGAGCAGCTCGGTGAAGAACTGCGGCTCGAGGGCACCGACCGCCAGCCAGCCGCCGTCGGACGTCGGGTAGGTGTCGTACCAGGGGGCACCGCCGTCGAGGAGGTTCTCGCCCGGTGGCCGGCTCCAGAACCCGGCCGCACGCAGCCCGTGGACGAAGGTCATGAGCAGCGAGGCGCCGTCGACCATCGCGGCGTCCACGACCTGGCCCCGGCCGGACCGGCTCCGCTCGTGGAGCGCGGCGAGCACGCCGACCACGAGGAGCATCCCGCCGCCGCCGAAGTCGCCGACCAGGTTGATCGGTGCCTGCGGGGCAGACCCGTTGCGGCGCAGAGGCTCGAGCGCACCGGCGAGCGCGATGTAGTCGATGTCGTGCCCGGCCCGGGGAGCGAGCGGTCCGTCCTGGCCCCATCCGGTGATCCGGGCGTAGACGAGCGCAGGGTTGCGCCCCAGGCACACCTCCGGGCCGATCCCGAGCCGTTCGGCGACGCCGGGGCGGAACGGGTCGACGAGGACGTCGGCCACCGCGAGGAGGTCGAGGACGGCGGCGACGGCGGCGGCCGACCTGAGGTCGAGCTCGGCCCGCCGGCGGTTGCGCCCGAACGGGTCGGGCGGGAACCCGACGCCCGGACGCTCGACCCGGACGACGTCCGCACCGAGGTCGCCGAGGATCATGCCGCCGAACGGCGCCGGGCCGAGCCCGGCGAGCTCGACGACCCTGAGCCCGGCGAGCGGGCCTTGGGACGGCGCCTCGGTCACGCGGCTCCCGCCGTGACCGGGTCCCTCTCGGCACGCTCGACGAGCGAGGCAGGCGGGGCGAACCGCTCGCCGTAGCGGTCGGCCAGCTCGCGGGCGCGGGCGACGAAGCCCGCGACGCCTCCGGCGTACTGCTCGACGTACTGCAGGACGCCGCCGGTCCACGGCGGGAAGCCGATCCCGAGGATCGAGCCGACGTCGCCCTCGGCCTTCGTCCGCAGCACGCCCTCGTCGAGGCAGCGGACCGCGTCGACGGCCTCCGCGAAGAGCATCCGCTCCTGGAGCTCGGCGAACGGGATGCCCTTCGTCGCCTCCTCACTCGTGCGTGGCGCCGGGTTCGCGCCGAACTCGGCGAGGAGCCCGGGCCAGAGGCGGACCCGGCTTCCGTCGTCCGCGTACTCGTAGAAACCCGCCTTCCCGGCCCGGCCCGGCCGGGCGAGGCCGACCATCCGGTCCACGACAGCCTTCGACGGGCTCGGGGTCACCTCCTCCTCCGCGGCCCGGGCGGCGCTCTCGTACTGCGCCCGGATGTGCTGCATCAGGGTGAGGCTCACCTCGTCGGCGAGGGCGAGCGGGCCGGTCGGGTAGCCGGCCTGCAGCGCCGCCTGCTCGATCGACTGCGGGTGGACGCCCTCGGCGAGCATCGCGACGGCCTCGTCCATGAAGCGGCCGATGACCCGGCTCGTGAAGAACCCCCGGGAGTCGTTGACGACGATCGGTGTCTTGCGGATCTGCCGCGCGACGTCGACGGCGCGGGCGAGCGCGGCGTCCCCGGTGGCCTCGCCGACGACGATCTCCAGCAGCGGCATCTTGTCGACGGGCGAGAAGAAGTGCAGGCCGATGAAGTCCACCTGCCGGGTGACGGACGTCGCAAGGTCGGTGATCGGCAGCGTGGACGTGTTCGACGCGATGAGTGCGTCCGGCGCGACGAGCTGCTCGACCTCGGCGAGCACGCGCTTCTTGAGGTCCGGGTCCTCGAAGACGGCCTCGATGACGAGGTCGGCCCCGGCGGCGTCCGCGAGGTCGGCGGTCGGGGTGATCCGGGCGAGCAGGGCGTCGGCCTTCTCCTGTGTCGTCCGGCCGCGTGCGACGGCCCTGGCGCACAGCTTCTCGCTGTACGCCCTGCCCTTCGCCGCCGCCTCGACGGTGAGGTCCTTGAGGACGACGTCGATGCCGGCGCGGGCGCACTCGTACGCGATGCCGGCACCCATCATCCCGGCACCGAGGACGAGCACCTTCGACGCGGGCCGCTCGGGGACGCCCTTCGGCCGGCTGGTACCGCCGGCGATCGCCTGCATCTCGAAGAAGAAGGCCGTGATCATGTTCGTCGAGACCTGCCCGCAGAGCAGCTCGACGAGGTAGCGGGTCTCGATCGCGAGCGCTGTGTCGACGTCGACCTGCGCGCCCTCGACAGCCGCGGCGAGGATCGACCGTGGCGCAGGCATCGGCGCACCCTTGAGCCGCTTGCGCAGGGTTGCCGGGAATGCCGGCAGGTTCGCCGCGAAGGAGGGGTTCGACGGCGTCCCGCCCGGGATCCGGAAACCCTTGACGTCCCACGGCTGGGACGGCGCGGGGTTGGCCGCGATCCACGCCCGGGCCGCGGCGACCATCTCCTCGGGCGTGCCGACGACCTCGTCGACAAGCCCGACCGCCTTGGCCTGCGCGGGCCGGAACTGCTTGCCCTCCAAGAGGATCGTCATGAGCGCCGGCACGATGCCGACCATCCGCACGGTCCGGGTGACGCCACCGGCGCCGGGGAGCAGGCCGAGGGTCACCTCGGGGAACCCGAACCGGGCTGTGGGGTTGTCGAGCGCGACCCGGTGGTGGCACGCGAGCGCGATCTCGAGGCCGCCGCCGAGCGCGGACCCGTTGAGCGCCGCGACGACCGGGCGTCCGAGCCGCTCGAGCCGCCGCAGCGACGCCTTGATGCCGTTCACGTTCTCGGTGAGGCGGTGGGCGTCGTCCGGGCCGGCCTGCACCATGAGGTGCAGGTCGCCGCCGGCGAAGAACGTCTTCTTCGCGCTCGTGACGACGACCCCGGTGATGCTCTCCCGCTCGGCCTCGAGGCGCTCGACCGTCGCGGCCATCGACCGGGCGTACGCATCGTTCATCGTGTTCGCCGACTGCGCCGGGTCGTCCAGGGTGAGGACGACGACGCCGTCCGCGCCGGACTCCCAGCGGATCGCGGGGCTGTTCTCCTCGTGGCTCACGTGCTCAGACCCTCTCTCAGACCCGCTCGACGACGGTGGCCAGGCCCATGCCGCCACCGATGCACAACGTGACGAGCGCACGCCGGGCGTCGCGCCGCTCGAGCTCGTCGACGACCGTGCCGATGAGCATGGCGCCCGTGGCGCCGAGCGGATGGCCCATGGCGATCGCGCCGCCGTTGACGTTGACCTTCTCCGGGTCGAGGTCGAGGTCCTTCATGAACTTCAGGACGACGGAGGCGAACGCCTCGTTGATCTCGAAGAGGTCGATGTCGTCGGTGGTCAGGCCGGCCGTCGCAAGCGCCCGCCGGGTCGCAGGGGTCGGCCCGGTCAACATGATCGTCGGATCCGCGCCGCTCACCGCGGTCGCGAGGACCCGGGCCCGCGGCACGAGCCCGAGGTCCCGGCCGACCTGCTCGCTGCCGACGAGGACGAGCGCGGCGCCGTCGACGATCCCCGAGGAGTTGCCAGCGGTGTGCACGTGGTCGATCCGCTCGACCCAGTGGTACTTCTGCAGCGCGACCGCGTCGAACCCGCCGACCTCGCCGATGCCGGCGAAGGCCGGCTGGAGCGCGCCGAGGCCCTCGATCGTCGTCTCGGGGCGCATGTGCTCGTCGTGCGCGAGCAGCTGGAGCCCGTTGCGGTCACGCACCGGGACGACCGAGCGCGCGAAGTGCCCGCCGGCCCACGCCTTCGCCGCCCGCTCCTGCGAACCGAGCGCGTAGAGGTCGACGTCGTCGCGGGTGAAGCCCTCGATCGTCGCAATCAGGTCGGCGCCGATCCCCTGCGGCACGAAGGACGTCGCGTAGTTCGTCTCCGGGTCCATGGCCCACGCACCGCCGTCGGAGCCGATCGGCACCCGGGACATCGACTCGACGCCGCCGGCGACCACGAGGTTGTCCCAGCCGGAGCGCACCTTCTGCGCGGCGATGTTCACCGCCTCGAGGCCGCTGGCGCAGAAGCGGTTGAGCTGGACGCCGCCGACGTGGTCCGGCAGGCCGGCGACGAGCGCCGCGGTCCTCGCGATGACCGCCCCCTGGTCGCCGACGGGCGACACGACCCCGAGCAGGACGTCGTCGAGCCGGTCGGTGTCGAGGCCCGGGTTGCGCTCACGCAGTGCGTCGACCAGCCCGACGACGAGCGAGACCGGCTTGACGCCGTGCAGCGCACCCGTCGCCCGGCCCTTGCCGCGCGGCGTGCGCAGCGCGTCGTAGATGTACGCCTCGGTCATCGCTTCTCCTCGTGCCGCGCGCCGCCGGCGGCGGCACCTCTGGTCCCGTCCTGCCGAGAGGTCGGCATGATCGCGACGAGTGCCGGGATCATGCCGGAGATGTGAGCCGGGGCGGGGTGGGGACGGGTGGGGGTGGGGTCACAGCGCACGGGCGACGAGCTCCTTCATGATCTCGTTGGAGCCCGCGTAGATCTTCTGCACCCGGGCGTCCGCGTACATCCGGGCGATCGGGTACTCGGTCGTGTAGCCGTAGCCGCCGAACAGCTGCAGGCACCTGTCGACGACCGTGCACTGTCCGTCGCTGAGGTGGAACTTCGCGAGGGCCGCGGTGGCGATGTCGAGCTCGCCCGCGAGGTGGCGGACGATGCAGTCGTCGACGAACGTGCGCCCGGAACGGGCGAGCGCGACGCACTCGGCGAGGACGAAACGGGTGTTCTGCTGCTCGAAGAGGGTCTTGCCGAACGCCGTCCGCTCCTTGGTGTACGCGACCGTGAGGTCGACGGCCCGCTCCATCGCCGCGACGGCGCTCACCCCGATGACGAGCCGCTCCTGCGGTAGCTGCTCCATCATCTGGACGAAGCCGAGCCCCCCGGCGGGGCCGAGGAGGTTGGCCGCCGGCACCCGCACCCCGTCGAAGAAGAGCTCGGCGGTGTCGTTGCCCTTGAGCCCGATCTTGTCCAGGGTTCGCCCGCGCCGGAAGCCGGGGACGTCGTCACCGAGCTCGCAGACGAGCAGCGAGATCCCGCGAGCGCCCTCGGCGGCGTCCGTCTTCACCGCGAGGATGAGCAGGTCGGCGAGCAACCCGTTGGTGACGAACGTCTTCGAGCCCGTGACGACGAACTCGTCGCCGTCCCGCTCGGCGCGGGCCCGCAACGCTTGCAGGTCCGAGCCCCCGCCGGGCTCCGTCATGGCGATCGCGCCGACGAGCTGCCCGCTCACCAGGCCCGGCAGCCAGCGCGCCTTCTGCTCCGGTGTGCCGTACGCGAGGAGGTAGCCGGGGATGATCCCGTTGTGGACGCCGAGGCCGAGCGTGCCCTCGCCGACGCGGACCTGCTCCTCGAGGACGACCACCTCGTGCGCGAAGGTGCCGCCTCCACCGCCGTACTCCGCCGGCACCGACGGGCAGAGCAACCCGACGGCTCCCGCGGCCCGGTACAGCTCGCGGTCCGGGTGCCCCTGGGCGACCATCCTGTCCTCGTGCGGCAGGACCTCCTTCGTGAAGAAGGTCCTCGCGAGCGCAGCGAGGTCGTGGTGCTCCTGGGTGCACCACGGCGACCGGACGGCGAGGCCGCCGGCGGGCCGCCGCGCGTGCGGGGCCGCGCCAGTCGTCCCGACGGTCCCCTGCGGCTGCTCCTGCACCTCGACGGCCACGGCGGACGTCCCTTCGTCGCGACGGCTGCGGTCCGCCCCGAGCATCACCCGCTTGTTGGCGTCATGTCAACAAGCCGGGCCGGATCTCCCGCCCGGGACGACCGGGCGAGGGGAGAGCCCCGCACCCGAGGCTTGTTGACACGGTGACAACAGCAGTGCGACGGTGCCTGGGTCCGGTCCGCGGGGGCCGGACCGGACGGGCGGAGGTGGACGTGGACGACGAACTCGTCGACCGGCCGGACGAGGGCCGGCGTGGCGCCGCCCTCGACTACGACGTCGTCGTCGTCGGCTCGGGGTTCGGCGGGGCGGTGAGCGCGCTGCGGCTCACCGAGAAGGGGTACCGGGTCGCCGTCCTCGAGGCGGGCCGGCGGTTCGCCGACGCGGACTTCGCGCGGACGTCGTGGGACGTGCGGCGCTACCTGTTCCGGCCTTCCCTCGGCTGCTACGGCATTCTGCGGATGACGCCGCTGCGCAACGCGTTCATCCTTTCCGGGGCCGGCGTCGGCGGCGGGTCGCTGGTCTACGCCAACACCCTGTACAGGCCTCCGGACGCGTTCTACGCCGACCCGCAGTGGGCCGGGATCACCGACTGGAGGGCAGAGCTCGCCCCGCACTACGACACCGCCTCCGCCATGCTCGGCGTCAGGCCGAACCCGGTACCGACGCCGGCCGACGACGTTCTCCGCGCGGTGGCGGACGACCTGGGGGTCGGGCACACGTTCCGCCCGACGCCGGTCGCGGTGCACTTCGGGCCGCCCGGGACCCCGCCCGGGACGACGACCGCCGACCCGTACTTCGGCGGCGCCGGGCCGGGCCGCACGACATGCACGCTGTGCGGCAACTGCATGGTGGGCTGCCGGGTCGGTGCGAAGAACACCCTCGTGAAGAACTACCTCCATCTCGCCGAGCGGCGCGGCGCGATCGTCCACCCGCTGACCACCGTCGTCCGGCTCCGGCCGCTGCCGGTCCGGACGGGGGCCGCGGGGGCGGCGCCCGGTGTCGCGGGCTGGGCCGTCGAGACCCGCCCCACGGACCGGCACCTGCGGTGGCCGCGGCGCGGCCGGACGTTCACGGCGCGGCACGTCGTGCTCGCGGCGTCGGCGCTCGGGACCCAGAAGCTGCTCCACGCGATGCGCGACGAGGGCACGCTGCCCGGTGTGAGCCCGCGACTCGGCGAGCTGAGCCGGACGAACTCCGAGGCCGTGCTCGGCTCCCGGACGTCGCGCCGCGACATCGACTTCTCGACCGGCGTCGCGATCACATCCTCGATCCACCCCGACCCGGTCACGCACGTCGAGCCCGTGCGGTACGGCCGTGGCAGCAACCTGCTCGGCCTCCTGTCGACCGTGCTCGTCGACGGTACGGACGCCGCGGGCCGGCCCCGCCGGCGGTGGGCCGCCGCGCCCCGGGAGCTCTGGCGGATCCGCAGGCACCTGCCGGGCGCCCTCCTGCCTCGCCGGTGGTCGGAGCAGGTCGTCGTCCTGCTCGTCATGCAGACCCTGGACAACTCGATCACCACGTTCACCCGGCGCAGCCGACTAGGCCGCCGACGCCTGACGTCCCGGCAGGGTGTCGGCGAGCCGAACCCGACATGGATCCCGCTCGCCCACGACGTGACCCGGCGCACGGCGGAGAAGATCGGCGGGGTGCCGCTCGGCTCGGTGCCGGACCTGTTCGACATCCCGGTCACGGCGCACTTCATCGGCGGCTGCCCGATCGGGGAGACCGCCGAGCGCGGCGTCGTGGACCCCTACCACCGCCTCCACGGCTACGCCGGAGTCCACGTCGTCGACGGCTCGACGATCTCGGCGAACCTCGGGGTGAACCCGTCGCTGACCATCGCCGCGCAGGCCGAGCGCGCGATGTCGCTGTGGCCGAACAAGGGCGAGGCGGACCCGCGCCCGCCGCAGGGCGCGGGCTACGTCCGGGTCGTGCCGGTGCTGCCACGCTCCCCCGCGGTCCCGGCGTCCGCGCCGGCGGCCCGGCGCGCCCCGGCCGCGTCGTGACGGTCACCGCGCGGGTCGGCGCCCCGCCGGACACCACCGCAGCCCAGGAACCCGCGCCGTCCGGTCCGCGCCGCCGGCTCGAGCCCGACGCGCGCCGCCGGGAGATCCTCGGGTGCGCCGTCCGGCTCTTCGGCGAGCGCCCCTACGCGGAGGTGTCGACGACCGACATCGCCCGCGACGCCGGGGTCGCCCGCGGCCTCATCAACCACTACTTCGGCACGAAGAAGGAGCTCTACCTCGAGGTCGTCCGGACCCTCGTCACGGTGCCCGACGTCGCGCTCGAGAAGCTCGCGGCCGGCACCCGCGAGGAGCGGGTGGACGCGAGCGTGGCGTGGTTCCTCGACGTCGTCTCCCGGCACAGCCGGGCCTGGCTCGCCGCCGTCGACGCCGAGGGCCTCGGCCGGGACCCGGACGTCGTCCGGATCCTCACCGAGGCCGACGACGTGACCGCCGAGCGGGTCATCGCCGTTGTCGGGGTCCGGAGCAGCGAGCACGTCCGGTCGATGGTCCGGGCCTACTCGGGAATGGCCAAGGTGGCGGCCCACGAGTGGCTCGTCCGCCGGGCGATGACCCGGGCGCAGGTGCACACCCTGCTGAGCCGGACGCTCCTCACGATCGTCGAGGACGTCGCCCTGCAGACCTGAGACCGGGCGGACGCGAGACCGGCGGCCTCAGCCCGCGACGATCTTCCTGAGCTTCTCGAAGCTCGCCCGCTGCGCGGCGGAGACCTGGCTCTCGAGCTGGCCGCCGACGGCCATGACCATGCCGCCGCTGAACTCCATCGTCCACGTCACGAGCGTGGCCGCACCGGACGGCTCGAGGGCGTACGTGTTGGCCACGTTGATGCCCATGGGGCCGCTGCCGGTCGTGACGGACCGGGTCGGCGCCTCGACCGTCGTCACTGTCCAGGAGATGTCGGCGGGCATCCCCATGATCGACACCCGCTGGCCGTACCCGGTGCCGGACTCGAAGGTGGCGGGGGGCTCACCGACGTAGCCCTGGTGGATCGTCACCCATTCGGGCAGCCGGGCGGGGTCGGAGAGGACGGCCCACACGGCGGCGGGCTCGGCGGAGATCTCGGTCGTGGTGGTCGCAGTCGCCATGACACGAACCCTACTGCTCGGTAACCTCGCTCGTCGCCACCCCCCGGTCGCGCTGCTACGGTCCGGGCATGTCGACCCCGGAGGTCACCCCGTGCCGGGTGCTCGTCGTCGGGGCCGGCTTCGGCGGCCTCGGCGCCGCCTTCGCGCTGCGCCGGGCCGGGTACACCGCGGACGACGACGTGCTCGTCCTCGAGACGGGTCCCTCGGTCGGCGGCGTGTGGCGGGACAACCACTACCCCGGCTGCACGTGCGACATCCCGGCGACGCTCTACTCCCTCCTACGCGCCGAACCCGGACTGGAGCCGGCGCTTCCCGCCGCACGAGGAGATCCGGGCCTACCTCGAGCGGTGCGTCGACCGGTTCGACGTCCGGCGGTCGTTGCGGCTTGGCACCCGGGTCGAGAGCGCGGTCTGGGACGACGACCGCGGGCGGTGGCGGGTCACCGCCGACGACGGCAGGGTGTTCGAGGTGCAGGTGCTCGTGCCCGCCCTCGGGCAGCTCTCACGGCCGGTCGTGCCGGCACTCCCCGGTCTGCGCGC
Organism: uncultured Actinomycetota bacterium; assembly: GCA_963750565.1. Lineage (GTDB taxonomy): Bacteria > Actinomycetota > Actinomycetes > Actinomycetales > Kineosporiaceae > R-H-3. Next base: position 141,754 of record CAVVRA010000013.1, read on the forward strand.
CTTCGCGGGCCCCCACCTTCCACACCGCGCGCCGGGACCGCGGCCCGGGTCACGGTCTTCCAGCGGACGCCGGCGTGGACGCTCCCGAAGCCCGACCGCCGCTACACCGCGGTGCACCGCGCCGTCTTCCGTCACGTCCCGGCGGCGCAGGCGCTCTCCCGTCTCGTGTTCTGGGGCGCGACGGTCGTCACCGGCCGCGCCGTCCGCGGGCGTGCGGTCTCTGCCCGGCTGCTGCGGTGGATCTCCGTGGGGCAGCGCAGGCTCGGCGTCCGCGACCGCGCACTGCGTGGCCGGCTCACGCCGGACTACCCGATGCTCTGCAAGCGGGTGCTCTTCACGAGCGCCTGGCACCGCACCCTGCGCCGCCCGGACGTCGAGCTCGTCACCGAACCTCTCAGCCGGGTCACGCCCACCGGCGTCGTCACCGCGGACGGCACCGAGCACGCGTGCGACGTCCTCGTCCTCTCGACCGGCTTCGCCGCGACCGAGCTCCTCGTGCCGCTGCGGGTGACGGGCCGGGAGGGCCAGGACCTCCACGCGCACTGGGCGCACGGCGCCCGCGCCTACCTCGGGATGACCGTTCCGGGCTTCCCGAACCTCGTCGTCCTCTACGGCCCGAACACGAACACCGCCAACACCTCCGTCGTGTTCTTCCTCGAGGCGCAGTGCCGCTGGCTCGTCCGGGCGCTCGAGCTGCTCGGCTCCGGGCCGGGCACCCGGCACGACGCAGGGGCCCGGTTCGAGGTGCGCGCGGAGGTCGAGGAGCGCCATGACCGCGAGCTCCAGCACCGGCTCGCGAGCTCGGTGTGGACGGCGTGCACGAGCTGGTACCGGACGCCGTCCGGCCGGGTCGTCACGAACTGGCCGGGGTCGGCCGCGGAGTACCGGCGGCGGACCGCCCGGCTCGACCCCGCGGACTTCCTCGCCGGCCCGGCGTCCCGGACCCAGGCCACCAGCCCCACCGTCTGAGGTTCGCGAGGTACCCCGCCCGGACGACGCCCGCCCGGCGGTGGCTCTTCGCCTCGACCCCGTTCAGGTGACGCCACCCGTCCCGATGACGATCCCGGGTCAGGGCGTCCAGCGGTACCCGACGCCGCGGACGGTGCGGATGCACACGCCGTGGACGTCACCGAGCTTGCGTCGCAGCCGGGCGACGTGGACGTCGACGGTCCGCCGCCCGACCCAGCGCGGGTCGGCGTGGCCCCAGACGCCGGCAAGCAGGTGGTCGCGGGTGAGCACCCGGCCCGGCCGGTCGGCGAGGTGGGCGAGGAGGTCGAACTCGCGCCGGGTGAGGTCGAGCGGCTCGCCGTCGCGGGTCGCCGACCGGCCGGCGCGATCGAGGGTGAGGCCGGGCCGCAGCCACGTGTGCGCCGGTGGTTCGGACGACCGGGCTTCGGACGATGCAGACGCGGCAGCCGCGGGCACCGGGGGCGCGCCCGGCTGGGGCCACGCGTCGGCCGCGGGTGTCACGGCGCGCAGGGCGACCTCGCCGGGGCGCGGCAGGACCACGACGAGGCCGACGACCGTCGCCCCCGGCGGGACGTCGTCGGGCGGGACGACCGTGACGGTGGGAGCGGCGTGCGCGGCGGTGGCCGCGTGGGCCCCGGAGGCACGGGCGAGCACCCCGGTCACGACGCCTCCCGGCCGGGTAGCCGCGACAGCCCGGCGTCGGTCCGCCGCCAGCAGGCCACGACCCGCGGGGCCCGGTCCCCGGTGCGGGCACGGCGGCCGCGGACCTCGAGCCGGACGACGTCCTCCCCGCCCGGGTCGTTGCCGGCCCGCAGCCAGGCTTCCCAGCCGCGGGCTCCGGCGACCCGGGCAGCCTCGTCCGGGGCGAGGCGGGCGGCTAGGGCGTCCCAGAGGTCCGCCCGGGCGGCGAGCGTCTCGGCGACCCGGTCGAGCTGGGCGGGCGACGGGTGCGGCACGTCGGGGAGCAGCACCGGCGCCTCGTCCGGTGTTGGGGCGGGTGTCGCGGCGGGTGGCGTGGCAGGGGTCCCATCGCGCCGCCGGCCGGTCACGGGAGGGCCCTCGCGAGCGGGCGCGCCGCGGCGGCCGGCGCGACGACGTGGCCGGCGAGCGCCGCGTCGACGAGGCCGGCGGCGCCGCGGCGGACGAACCACTCGTGCCGGTAGCCCTCGGCCGTGCCGTCGAGGTACTCCGGGCCGATCTGGCTCGCGTGCACGGCCATCGCGGCCGTCTTCGCCGCGAGGAGCCCGTCGTCCGCGCGGACGGCGAACGTGATGTCCCCGACCGGGACGCCGACGTCGAGATCCTCGCCGGCGGCGCCGGCGAGGACGTGTCGGGGCCCGGTCCGCAGGGCCGCGGCGTCGACGGTGGCCTCGTAGCCGGGGACGCCGAGGTCGGCCGCGACGCGGGCACCCACCCGGTGCACCTGGACGTGGTCGACGTGGCCGTAGACCCCGCGCGGGTCGTAGTGGACGACGGCGGCCGCACCTTCGGCCTCGGCGACCGACCGCACCTGCCGGGCGACGTGCCCGGCCCGCGCGGCCCCGAGGCTGCCGCGCCGGTACGGTCCGGCGTGCGCGCCGGAGTCGGCGTAGCCGAGGACGTCGAGCCGGGCGACGCCGAGCAGCGCGGCGGCCCCCTCGAGCTCACGCACCCGGCGCTCGCGGACGGTCTCCCCTGCCCGCAGCCGGACCCGGGGGACCCCCTCGCCGCCGTCCGTCGCGGTCACGAGGACGACGCGCAGGCCATGGTCGGCGAGCGCTCGGATGGTGGCGCCGGTGAAGATGGCCTCGTCGTCGGGATGGGCGTGCAGGACGACAACAGTGCTGGTCATAACGATGGTCCCTGGCGGCGTCGGCTCCCTCGGGAGCCGGGGTCGGAGCCCGCTCGGCGCGGGCACGGGCGACGGGGTCAGGCCGCGGGACGACAGCAGGAGCGCACGCCCGCGGCCCGGCGACACACCGGGACGAGGCAGGACGCGAACGCCGTCATGCGAACCACCTTGGCACACCGCGGCGGGCCGGTCCAAGCCCGCGCGAAGAATCACATCGTTCCTGTCAGGATTCGGTGTCGAACGGCACCACCAGACCCACCCGCCCAGCCCCGGCACCATCGAGCCCGGCGGCCCACCCGGCCGGCGTCGCGCCGTCCGTCCACCCACCCACCGTGCGAGGAGATCCCGTGTCCGTCACCGACGAGTACCTGGACAACAACCGCCGCTACGCGCAGACCTTCACCGGTCCGCTGCCCCTGCCGCCGTCGAAGCACATCGCCGTCGTCGCGTGCATGGACGCCCGGCTCAACGTGTACGCCCTCCTCGGCCTCGGCGACGGCGAGGCGCACGTCATCCGCAACGCCGGCGGGGTCGTCACCGACGACGAGATCCGCTCGCTCGCGATCAGCCAGCGCCTGCTCGGCACCCGCGAGATCATCCTCATCCACCACACCGACTGCGGGATGCTGACCTTCACGGACGACGCGTTCAAGCGGTCGATCCAGGACGAGACGGGGATCAAGCCGGAGTGGGCCCCCGAGTCGTTCACCGACCTGGGCGAGGACGTCACGCAGTCGATCGCCCGGATCAAGGCCAGCCCGTTCGTCGTTCACAAGGACGCGATCCGCGGTTTCGTCTTCGATGTCGCGACAGGCCTCCTCGACGAGGTCGTCTGACTGTCGGCGCACGAACACCGACGGTCGGGCGGGCCGTCTCGCGCGCCCGACCCGTTCGTTGACGAACGAGGGCGAAGGCGTCCGAAGTCGGCGAGTTGGTCCCCAATCGGCATGATCAACAGGCAACATGTGCACACGAGTGCTCACGGTGGGTGTCCATGTCTGGACCTTCACGGGGACGGGCACTCCGCCTGGGAGGCCGAAGGAGATGGCGGAGGGACACCCGCCGGGTGCTCACCGCGCGGTCGCACCGGAACGGCGCGCGACGATGCGCGACGTCGCCCGTGCGTCGGCGGTGAGCGTGATGACCGTCTCGCGCGTCGTCAACAACAGCCCCAACGTCGACCCGGCGACCCGGGAGCGGGTGCTCGCGGCGATCGCGGCACTCGGGTTCCGCCCGAACGAGGCCGCCTCGTCGCTGCGCCGCAGCGGCGCAGCGACGACGACGATCGGGCTCGTCGTCGACGACGTCGCGAACCCGTTCTGCTCCGCCCTGCACCGCGGCGTCGAACGGGTCTGCCGCAGCCGCGGCCACCTGCTCATCTCCGGCTCCTCGGACCAGTCCCCCGCCGAGGAGCGCGCGCTGCTCGGCGCCCTGCTCCGGCGCAGGGTGGACGGCGTCGTCGTCATGGCCACCGACCCCGACGAGCGGCACCCCGCCGAAGAGATGCGCCGGGACGTCCCCATGGTGTTCGCCGACCGCCGGCCCCGGAGCCTGGAGGCCGACCTCGTGACGAGCGACAACCTCGCCGCGGCCCGGACGGCGACGGATCACCTCCTCGCGCACGGGCACCGCCGGGTCGCGTTCCTCGGCGGCCGCTCGACCCTCTCGACCTCCCGGGATCGGCTCGAGGGGCACGTGTCGGCGCTGACCGCGGCCGGCGCGGACGCCGACCCCGACCTCGTCGTCGTCGACCTCGCCGCAGCGGCGGACGCCGAAGCGGCGACCGGCCGGCTGCTCGACCTGGCGGACCCACCGACGGCCGTCTTCGCCGCCCAGAACCTCGTCGCGACGGGCGCCCTGCGGGCGCTGCACCGGGGCGGGATCGCCGAGCATGTCGCGCTCGTCGCCTTCGACGACGTCGATCTCGCGGACATCGTGGAGCCCGCGGTGACGGCGGTCGCGCAAGACCCCCAGCTCATGGGCGAGACCGCGGCCGAGCTGCTCTTCAGCCGGCGCGACGGGTACACCGGACCGCCGCGGACGGTCGTCGCCCCCACCACCCTCCTGACCCGCGGCTCGGGGGAGATCCGGCCGCCGCGTTGACGTCGGCAGGTCGCGGCGGACCGGGCCGTGGCTCGACATGCACGGGATGTCCCGGATGTTACTTTGATCGTGCCTGTTGATCGTGCCTGGTGATCGTGCCCTGCCCTTCGCGCCGGTGCGACAGGGCACCGCTCGGTCCGTCGCCGGGCCTTCCACGCCGCCCCGCGGGATGCTGGGCCGGTGACCGACACCCCGCCCGGCCTGGACCCCTGCGCCCGGATCACCCGCACCGGCGCGGACGGCGCACGGCTCGTCGCGTGCACGCACGGCGGGCAGGTGCTCGGCTGGACGCCCGCGGGCGGGTCCGATCGGCTCTGGACGAGCCCGCTGGCCCGATGCGGGCCGGGCGAGGCGATCCGCGGGGGGATCCCGGTCGTCTTCCCGCAGTTCTCCGACCGGGGACCGCTACCCAAGCACGGCGTCGTCCGAGACCGGGCGTGGCGGCTGGTCAGCAGCCGCGACCGGCCCGAGGACAGCGCGCACGAGGGGCCGGCGCGCCTGGTCGTCCGGATGACGGACGACGACCGGACCCGCGGGGTGTGGCCGCATGGCTTCACCCTGACCCTGACCGTCGAGGCCGTCGCGGACACCCTCGACGTTACCCTGGGGGTCGCGAACACCGGCCCGGAACCGTGGTCGTTCGCCGCCGCGCTCCACGCGTACCTCGCGACGAGCGACGCGGCGCGGGCCACGGTGACAGGCCTCGGCGGCCGGCGGGCCGAGGACAACGCCGCGGGCCGCGGCCCGGTGACCCTCCCGGCGGACCCGCTGACCGCCCTCGGTCCACGAGACGTCGCCGTGCCCGACGTCGCCGGGCCGGTGATCCTCGACGACCCCGTGCTCGGCCGGCTCGTCGTCGAGGCCGAGGGGTTCACGGACCGTGTCCTCTGGAACCCCGGACCCGGCCACGGCCTCGGCGACGTCCCCCCGAGCGGCGAGACGTCGTTCGTGTGCGTCGAGCCGGCCGTCCTGACCCCGGTGACCTTGCCGACCGGCGGACGGTGGCAGGGCCGGCTGCACCTGCGGTCCGGGTAGCCGACCCACCTCGGAGCCGTTGTGCAACACGCCCTTCACCCTTCGCGGCGAGGCTGTCGCACTCCGGGACCGGGTGGCGTGAGACGCCTCGCCGGGCGTGGGTCGGGCCCCAAAGGATTGGCGCACCGGCGCCCATGGCGCCGGTGCGAGAGGGAGCCTGCCACACGGTCGTGTGCGCTGCAAAGGGCCACTACTTCCTGTCACCATTCGCGGCTGGCACCGCAGGTCACGAGAGGGTCACGATCACTCACTGCTCATAAGGTGGAATCCTCAACAGCCACGCCTGCGCAGCCCGCCGCGGCCGATCCCCGCTCACTGGGCCACGACATCCACGTGGTCGGACCGTTCCGGGTGCGCATGGAGCGGCGGCATGACGACGACGGGGCACTGCGCATGCTTGATCACGGACTGGCTGACGGACCCCAGGAGCACCGAGCGGACCGGGCCGCGGCCATGGGTGCCGACGACGACGAGGTCGGCATGCCGGGAGGCCTCGACGAGGGCGTCCGCGGCGGTCGAACGGACCACCTCGCGGGCTACGACGGGCTTGGCCGCCATCGCGTCGACGACCTCGGTGACCGCCCGGGTCTGGGTCTGCTCGGCGAGCTCCATGAGCGTTTGCGGGTCGACGGCGGCGAGCGGTGCCCCTTCGGCCGCGTCCCAGGTCCACGCCGTGATCACCTGGAGGGTGGCGCCTCGGCGGAGCGCCTCCTGAGCAGCCCAGGCGAGCGCCCTGCGGCTGCTCTCGGTGTCGTCCACCCCGACGACGACGATCGAGGTCGTGGGCGCCGTGGACGTGTGCTCGGACATCGTGTCCTCCCCGGGCGCGGGGACGGGTCGCGCCACAGCTCCACGGTGTACCCGTGCACAGGTCTCGGCCTGGGACGAACGGCCGCGGGCGCAGGACGGCCGCGGCCCCTCCAGCGGCCGACCAGCACCCGACCGGCGGAGATCAGCGGCCGACGGCGTACCCTTGCGCGCCGCGCGGGTTCGCCGCGGCGCGCAACCAGCCACCGGACGGACGCTCGTCGGCGACGGCGCTCAGCCGGCCGAGGGACCAGCCCCGCACGGCGACGACGTCGTGCCCGCGGGCGGCGAGGTCGCGGCGTACGGCTGCCGGCCAGCGGTCCTCGACGACGACCCGGCCCGGGGCGGCGCGGCGGGGCGCGAACGACGAAGGTGCGTGCTCGCTGTGGACCATCGGTGCGTCGACGAGTGCCTGCAGCCCGGGAGCGCCCGGCCCCGTCCGCAGTGCAGCCTCCGCGCGCAGGAGGAGGAGCAACGACCACTGGTCCTGCTGATCCCCGCCCGGGGTGCCGTAGGCGAGCCAGGGCCGACCGTCGCGCAGTGCCAGCGACGGCGAGAGCGTCGTCCGCGGCCGGGCGCCGGGCCGCAGCGACGACGGCAGTCCGGGCGTGAGACGGAACATCTGGGCCCGGGTCCCGAGCGCGAACCCGAGCTCGGGCACGACCGGGGACGACTGGAGCCAGCCGCCGCTCGGCGTCGCGGACACCATGAGCCCGCGGGCGTCGACGACGTCGACGTGGCACGTGTCGCCTCGGCCGCTTCCTGCGACGCCGCCGGGCTCGGCGGTGGTCACCGTCGGTTCCCCGGTCGCGGGGCCCGCGATCGCCCCGCCGTCGACCGGGTCCTCGACGTCGAGGGGGGCGTCACCCCGGGCGGCCCGCGGCACGCCGTCGGCGTCGAAGTCGGCGAGCCGCGGCAGCACCGGCGTCCGGGCGCCCGGCCGGCCGGGACGCAGCCGCGGGTCCGCCGTCCGGGGGTCGACGGCCGCGGCCCTGCCCGCCGCGTACGCCGCCGAGAGCAGGTCGTCGAGGACGCCGACCGGCGCGTCCTCGCCGTACCAGGCCTCCCGGTCGGCGAAGGCGAGCTTCTGCACCTCGACGAGCATGTGCACCCACTGCGGGTCGTCGAGGTCGAGCTGGTCGGCCTCGGCTCCGAGCGCCCGGAGCACGGTGAGCTGCTGCAGGTGGACCGGGCCCTGGGACCACAGCCCCGGCTTGAGCACCTCGACGGCGTTCCCGCGGCCGTAGCCGATGCGGGCAGGCGGTTCGACGGTCGGCCGCCACGCGGCGAGGTCGTCCGCGGTGAGCAGACCGGCGTGCACGCGGCCGGTCGAGTCGGGCCGCGGCGTCCGGCAGAACCGGTCGACGGTCTCGGCGACGGGGCCGCGGTACCAGGTGTCCCGGGCGGCCTCGAGCTCGGCGTCCCGGTCGGGGCCGGCGGCCTCGGCCTCGGCGAGCACGCGCTCGTACGTCGCGGCGAGAGCCTCGAGGCGCAGCCGGCCCCAGGCCGGCGGTGGCGACCCGCCGGCCAGGTAGACCGCACCGGACGTCGGCCAGCGCGTCGTGAATGCCTCCTGCATCGCCGTGAGCAGCTGGGCGACCCGGGGCAGCACGGGGACGCCCGCCCGGGCGTAGCCAAGGGCAGGCTCGAGGACGTCCCGTAGCCGCCATGTGCCGTGCCGCTGGAGGAGCAGCGTCCACGCGCCGAACGCGCCGGGGACGGTCGCGGCGAGCAGCCCGGTGCCGGGCACGGCGTCGAGCCCGAGGTCGGCGAAGGCCGCCGGGGTCGCCGCCGCCGGCGCGACGCCCTGCCCGCAGATCACCTCGGCGGCGCCGTCGGGGGTCGCGACGAGGATCGGCACCTCGCCGGCCGGACCGTTGAGGTGCGGCTCGACGACCTGGAGGACGAAGCCGGCGGCGACCGCGGCGTCCGCGGCGTTGCCGCCGCGCTCGAGGACGGACATCCCGGCCTGGGACGCGAGCCAGTGGGTGCTCGCGACCATCCCGAGGTCGCCCGCGAGCTCGGGTCGGGTCTGTGGCAGGTCGGATCGCGGCTGGTCGGCGTTCACCACACCAGCGTGCCCGATCCGCGGACGCGTGGCGCCGGACGTCTGCGCCTGCGCCCGGGCGGGCGACCGTTCCCGACGCCCGTGCCCGACAGGAGAGTTGACGCCGCGGCGTGCCAGACTCACCGAGCGTGAGCCCCCTCCCGGACGCCGTGCGCGCCGTCCGTGTCCCGACGGCGCTGGACCTCGACGCCGCGTGGGCGGTGCTGCGCCGCCGCCTGACCCCGACGCCACTCGTGCCGACGACGGTCGAGGTTCCCGCGCTCGGCCCGGTGCCGGCGCTGCTCAAGCTCGAGACGATGCAGCCCACCGGCTCGTTCAAGGTGCGCGGGGCGCTCGCCGCGCTGACCCGGCTGCCCGCCGGCGAGCGTGCCGTGACCGCGAGCGCGGGCAACCACGGGCTCGGCACCGCATGGGCGGCGGGGGTCACCGGCGCGGCGGCGACGGTCGTCGTCTCGCGGTCCGCGTCACCGGCGAAGGTCGCGGCGCTCCAGGGGTTTCCCGTCGAGCTCGTCCAGCAGGGCGACTCCTACGACGAGGCCGAGGCGCACGCGCTGTGGCTGGCCCGCGGGCAGGGGCGACGGTTCGTCTCGGCGTACAACGACCCGGACGTCGTCGCCGGCCAGGCCTCGATCGGCTTCGAGCTCGACGCGCAGCTCACCGAGCGCGGCGGCGACGGTCCGGCGGTCGGGCCCGACGGCGTCCCGGTCGGCGGCCGGGCCCCGCTCACCCTCGTCACCCCGGTCGGCGGCGGCGGGCTCGCGGCCGGGCTCGCGCTGTGGGGCCGGGAGCGGGCCCGGCGGCCGGTCCGGCTCGTCGGCGTCGAGGCGGCGGCGTCGAGCCCGGTCGCCGCGGCGGTCGCGGCGGGCGAGATCGTGCCCGTCCGGGTCGACGACACCCTCGCGGACGGGCTCGCCGGCAACCTCGAGCCGGGCAGCGTGACCCCCGGCCTCATCGGCACGGACACGACTCTCGCGTCGGTGACCGAGGAGGAGATCGTCGCCGCGATGCGGTGGCTCTTCTCCCGGCACGGCCTCGTCGTCGAGGGGTCCGCCGCAGTCGGCCTGGCGGCGCTCCTCGGAGGCAAGGTCCCCGCGCAGGCGCTCGAGGGGATCCTCGACGGCTACCCGCTCGTCGTCCTGATCACCGGACGCAACATCACCCGCGAGCGGTACGCCCGCGTCCTCGGCGCCTGACTGCGACCTCGGGGAGCGGGTGGCCGACGGCACAGCTCGCACGCACGGAGGTCGCCGGTCAGGCGACCTCGCCGAGGTAGGCGTCCCAGGTCGGGTCCCGGACGTCGGCGCCCCGGACCACCCAGGACGGGCCCCGCGGGACGTACGGGCGGACCCGCAGCGTCCAGCCCTTCTCCGCGGGGGTGCGGTTGCCCTTGGCGTTGTTGCACCGTACGCAGCACGCGACGAGGTTCTCCCAGGAGTCGACACCGCCCCGGCTGCGCGGCAGCACGTGGTCGACGGTCGACGCGTGGCCGCCGCAGTAGGCGCAGCGGTGCCCGTCCCGCCGCAGCACGCCGCGACGGCTCACCGGGATGGCCCGGCCGTGCGGCGCGCGCACGTACCGGCCGAGGAGGATGACGGACGGCCGGGGCAGGGTGATCGACCCGCCGACGACGGGTGACCCGCCGTCCGCGACGATCGTCGCCTTGCCCGCGAGCACCAGGACGATGGCCCGACGGAACGACACGACGGCGAGTGGCTCGTACCCGGCGTTCAGCACCAGGGTCCGCATGCCGTCACCTCCCTTCCCCTCGTCGACGTCACCTGGCTGGTGGCGTCATGACGCACTACGGCGGCGGGGCGAGCCCACCGGAGGTGCGCGAAGGGCGGCCGGTGCCCGGGACGACCGAAGGCGCCGCCCCGAACGGGACGACGCCTTCCACACACGCAGCGGCACGTGGCCGCACCGCACAGGCAAGTGCGGCGACCACGCTCCGAACTGCGTCGTGCACTCCGACCTCCACCGAACCGGCTCTTCGAGCGCCTCTGGTCGAAGAGTAGAGAACGGCAGGGGGGTCAGCACATGGTTTCGGGGGTGCGATTTTCGGTCTCGTCGTTCGGCACCGCACATGCGACGGCCCGGTCCGGGGGGCGTCCGGGCCGGGCCGTCGGGCGGCGGACCCGTCCGGGGGCGCCGAACTCGTCGGGGCGAACGGGCTCGGACGGAAGGGTCCGCGTTCGGGGCGCCGTGGCGTCCCGGGCTCGTGACTCTGCGTTCGTCGTTCTGCCGGTGGTGCGGCCCCGCGGGCAGAACGCCTGATGCGTGCGGTGGTGCCGTCGGTGCGGGGAGCAGCGCCCGCGGCCGGGTCAGGGCCGGCCGAAGGCGATGTTGCTGGACCAGATCTCGCGCTCGCTGACCGACTGCCCGCTCCGCGGGGAGTCGATCATCATGTTGCCGCCGGTGTAGATGCCGACGTGCGTGACCCGGCCGCCGGAGAACACGAAGACGAGGTCGCCGGCCCGGGCCTGGCTCCGCGAGATCCGGGTCGTCGCGGCGTACTGCTGGCCGGACGTCCGGGGCAGGCTGATCCCGACCTTGCCGAAGACGTACTTCGTGAAGCCGGAGCAGTCGAATCCGGCCGTCGTCGTCCCGCCGTAGACGTACGGGGTACCGATCAGGCTGCGGGCGATGGACAGGAGCGAGCCGCCCGTGACCGAGCCCGCACGGCCCGTCCGTTCCGAGGACCGGGAGGCACGCTCGACAACGCGCTTCCTCGGCGTGGGCTTCGCCGTGGGCTTCGCGTCGACGGTGAGGGCCGCGCGCTCGAAGTCGACCGACGCACCGCTGGGCGCGGTGACCGCGGCGCCGCTCGTGACGGACGCGGGGAGCGCGACGGCGGCGGCCGAGACGGCGGAGGCCTTCGACAGGGCCGCGCCGTTCTCCGGGGCTGTCTTCGTGACGGCGGCGGCCGGCAGGGCCACGGACGCGACGAGACCGGTGGAGACGGCGAGGACGGCACCGCCGCGGCCGAGGGACCCGAGGTGGTCGCTGACGGCGGTTAGCCGGCCGGTCAGGGTGTCGGTGAGACTGTCGAACGGCGTGAGCGGGCGGTGGGACGCGCGATGGCGACCCGTCGTGCAGTCGGACACGTCGGACCTCTCCGGACGCCTTCGAGGTGAGCTGTCGGGTTCGGGCGGGAGAAGTCGCCCGGCCCTGCGTCACCCGGCTCCCGTGGAGCCGCGTGCCGAGGGCTTCACCCCAAGGCGTGACCGGTCGATCGTCAGATCGGCGGACCCGAGTGGTTCCTCGGGCCCAGGTCGCCCCGCAAGTGGGTCCCCCGCCTCTGCCATGCGGTGTCGTCGCTGCTCCGGGAGGTGGCAGAGCTCGGCGTCCACCCGGAGGCCTCCCCATCGGTCGGGCAGGCGACGGCGAAACTACCCGAACGGCCCATGCAATGTCACGCCCGAGTGACGGGCGTGTCCGGAGTCACGCGTTTTCGCGTCCGGAGTATGACGGAGCGTAGTCAGTCTCGCTCAGGACGTCGACACGAAGACATGCGCCGCCACCGCCGGTGGGAGGTCGAGGACGCCGTCCGGCGCCTCGACACGCAGGGTGTCCCGAACGCGACACGCCGACACGCCGGACGCCGGGCCGCAGCCCGGCCTCGGCGAGGCGGCCCATGAGGGCGGTGTCGGTCTGCAGCGGCTCGCCGAGCCGGCGGACGACGACCTCGCGGCGGGCCGGGTCCGCGTCGACAGCGACGGGCAGCGACTCGACGCCGACGCGGAAGTCCGCGGCCACCACCGCGGGGCCGCCGAGCTCGTCCAGGCCCGGGATCGGGTTGCCGTACGGCGACTCGCGCGGGTCGCCGAGCAGTCCGAGGATCTTGCGCTCGACCCGCTCGCTCATGACGTGCTCCCACCGGCACGCCTCGTCGTGGACGTACTCCCACTCCAGGCCGATGACGTCGAGCGAGCAGGCGCTCGGCGAGGCGGTGCTTGCGCATGACCCGGGTCGCCTTGAGCGCGGCCGGCGTCCGTGAGCTCGAGGTGCCGGTCGCCCGAGACGAGGAGCAGGCCGTCGCGCTCCATCCGGGCGACCGTCTGCGAGACCGTGGGGCCGGAGTGACCGAGCCGCTCGGCGATCCGCGCGCGCAGCGGCGACGATGCCCTCCTCCTCGAGCTCGAAGATCGTGCGCAGGTACATCTCGGTGGTGTCGATGAGGTCGCTCACCGGACCTCGGCCTCCCTGTCGTCGGCGCCAACGCGCCCGGGTCGCCCAGCACACCGCCCGCGGCGGGCGCGGGCGGCCCGGGCATTGTCCCCCGGCGGCCATTGTCCCCCTGCGGCGGCCCGTTCGAGCGGTGCCGGGCACCGCCGCGCGCCGCACCCCCGCTCGCGGATACCGTCCGGTCCGTGGGGACGAGTCTTCTGTGGCTCCGCCGCGACCTGCGCCTGGGGGACCACCCGGCGCTGCACGCCGCGGCCCGGGGCGCGCAGGACTCGGGTGACAGCGGGTCCGCCGGGGTCGTGCCGCTGTTCGTCGTCGACCCGGTGCTGTGGGAGCCCGCCGGCCCGACCCGGCGGGCCTGGCTCGTCCGGTCGCTGCGCGCGCTCGACGCCGCGCTCGGCGGCTCGCCCGACCGACCGGTCCTCGTCGTCCGGCACGGCGACCCTGCCTGCGTCGTCCCGGACGTCGCCCGGGCGGCGGCCGCGTCGTCCGTGCACGTCACGGCGGACGCCGGGCCGTACGGCAGGCGCCGCGACGATGCCGTGGCCGAGGCACTCGGCGACCTCCCGGACGACGTCCGGTTCGTCCGCACGGGCACGCCGTACGCCGTCGGCCCGGGGTCGGTGGTCAACGGCTCCGGCGCGCCGTACATGGTGTTCACGCCGTTCTTCACGGCGTGGCTGCGGCGGGGGTGGCCGGCTCCCGCCGACCCGCCGCCGCCCGGGCTCGCGTGGCGTGGCGCGTCCGCCCGCGGCGCCGTCGGCTCCGAGCCGCTGCCCGACGAGCCGGACCTCGGCGACCTCGTGCTCCCGGACGTCGGCGAGGACGCGGCCCGGAAGCGCTGGCACGCGTTCCTCGAGGGCGGTACCGACGGGGATCCGGTGGGCGGCCGGGTGGGCGGCCGGGTGGGCGGTCGGGTGGGCGGCCGGGTGGGCGGCGGAGTGGGGAGCTACGCCGAGCGGCGCAACTCCCCCGGCGTCGACGGCACGTCCGCGATGTCGGCGCACCTCAAGTTCGGCGAGATCCACCCGCGGACGATGCTCGCCGACCTCGCCCGGCGCTCGGGCCCCGGCGTCGACGCGCTGCGCAGGGAGCTCGCCTGGCGCGAGTTCTACGCCGACGTCCTGTGGCACCGCCCGGAGACGGCGCGGGCGTACCTGCGCCCGGAGTTCGCCCGGATGCGGTACGCCGACCCGGCCCGCTCCCGGATCGCGCGCGAGCACCTCGAGGCGTGGCAGGAGGGCCGCACCGGCTACCCGTTCGTCGACGCCGGGATGCGCCAGCTCCTCGCGACGGGGTGGGTGCACAACCGGGTGCGGATGGTCGTCGCGAGCTTCCTCGTCAAGGACCTCCACATCGAGTGGCAGCACGGCGCCCGGTGGTTCATGCGGTGGCTGCGCGACGGCGACCTGGCGAGCAACCAGCACGGCTGGCAGTGGGTCGCGGGCTGCGGCACCGACGCGGCGCCGTACTTCCGGGTCTTCAACCCGGTGTCGCAGGGCCAGAGGTTCGACCCGGACGGCGACTACGTGCGGCGGTACGTCCCGGAGCTCGGGCACCTCGCCGGCGCGGCGGCGCACACCCCGTGGGACTCCCCGGACGGCTACGCCCACGGCTACCCGAGGCCCGTCGTCGACCACGCGGTCGAGCGGGTCGAGGCGCTCGCCCGGTACGCGCAGATCCGCGGGGGGTCGTGACGGTGGTGCGCCCGCCCGGCTGAGAGCATCGCCCCCGTGCCGACGTCGACCCTCGTCATCCCCGCCCGGTTCAGCGGCCCTCCGGCGTCCGGCAACGGCGGGTGGGTCGCCGGCACGCTCGCCGGGTTCCTCCCGGACGCCGCCGCCGTGACCGTCCGCCTCAGCTCGCCGCCGCCGCTCGACGTCCCGCTCGACGTCGTCCCGGACGACGGGCCGGGAGGGTCGGGCGGCGTCCGGCTCGAGCGGGCCGGCAGGGTCGTCGCGGCGGCCACACCCGCCGGCCCGTCCGCCGCAGCACCGTACGAGCCGCCCGACGCCTTCGTGTCGTTCGAGGACGCCGAGGCCGCGGCGGCCTGTTACCCCGGGGCGGCCGACCACCCGTTCCCGAGCTGCTTCGTCTGCAGCCCGGCCCGGCGGTCCGGCGACGGCCTGCGGCTCACCCCCGGCCGCCCGCCCGGCGGCCCGGCGGGGACGACGGCGACGCCCTGGGTGCCCGACGCCTCCCTCGACGCCGGCGACGGGCTCGTGGCTGCCGCTGCGGTGTGGGCGGCGCTCGACTGCCCCGGCGGCTGGGCCGTCGACATCGCGGGGCGTCCGATGGTGCTCGGGACGGTGACGGCGACGGTCCTGCGCCGGCCCCTCGTCGGCGAGCGCTGCGTCGTCACGGGAACGGCCCGCGACGAGGTGGGCCGCAAGGCCTTCACGACGACGACGCTGTGGTCGGCGGACGGCGAGCGGCTCGCGGGCGCAGCGGCGGTGTGGGTCGTCGTCGACCCGGCGAGCGTCGTCCCGGTCGGCTGAGAGCCGCACCGGCCGGCGACCGCCGGACGACGGACCCGTGGTCAGGGAACGACGGTGAGGGCGTCCCCGCGGCGGACGGTGCCGGCCCGGACGACACGCGCGGAGCAGCCGCGCAGCCGGAGCGGACGGCCACGGTCCGACCAGACGGTGGTGTGGGCGCCCCGGCCGTACCGTGCTGCGAACTTCACGCAGCCGGTGTGCGCCTGGTCGGTCACCTCGAGGAGCGCGGTCCGGACCGCGAGCCGGGTGCCCGCCGGGAGCGACTCGTGGGAGAGGTCGAGGCCGACGAGGAGCTGGTCGCCGGCGAGCGCCCAACGGTCCCGCCAGCCCGCGACGAGGTCGACGACCCGTGAGATCATGAGCGTCAGCTGCCGGCCGGGGTGCGGGCCACTAAGAACGGATCAGGCCACCGGAGGACGCCGGCGGATCCACGTTGCCATCGCCGTCCCGCCGACATACGGTCGGGCTACACGGGAAAGGAGGTGGTCCGGAGTTGGATATCAACAGGACGCGTGAGGTGGCTGTCCGCTAGCCGCTGTCCCAACCGGACGGACTGCCCCGCCCGGTGACCGGTCAACCGGCCCACCCCAGGGGCTTCCGCCGGCCGCAGTGGCCGGCGAGTACCAGGCAGTCACCGCAGCCCGCAGGGGCCGTGCATCGTCCAGCACGGCGCGCCTCCACCGGGGGGCTCCCTGTGGGCTGTTGCCTTGTCCCTCGGCGCCCGGACCCGAGCCGCAGGCCCTCGCCGACGGACGCGAGCCCCGCCCGCGGCCGCCGGCCCCCACGTCGCTCAGGGCTGGCGCCGCTCGACGCGCCAGCCCGCGGCGTCGTCGAGGGCGGGCGGCCGCCCGTCGGTCGTCGCGACGAAGACGAGCCGGTCGTGCAGGCGCGACGCCCGGCCCTGCCAGAACTCGACCTCGACGGGCCGGACGACGAACCCGCCCCAGCCGTCCGGCACGGGCACGTCGTCCGGACTGCCGGTGTCCGGCCAGCGCCGGGCGAGGTCCGCGTACCGCTCCTCGAGATCGGCGCGGCTCGCCACGGGCTCGGACTGCCGACTCGCCCACGCGCCGATCCGCGACCCCCACGGCCGGGACCGAAAGTACGTCTCGGTCTCCTCGCGTGGCAGGGTCTCCGCGGTCCCCCGGGCGCTCACCTGGCGCTGCATCCCGTGCCAGGGGAAGGTCAGCGCGACGACCGCCGTCGCGAAGATGTCCCGCCCCTTGCGCGAGCCGTAGTTCGTGAAGAAGACGAACCCGCGCGGGTCGACCTGCTTGAGCAGCATCGTGCGCGTCGACGGCATCCCCGAGGCGTCGACGGTCGCGACGACCATCGCGTTCGGCTCGGCGACGCCGGACGCGACGGCCGCGGTGTACCAGACCTCGAACTGGGCCAGCGGGGTCCGCGCCACGTCGTGCTCGTCGAGCGCCCCGGCCTCGTAGGAGACCCGGGCCTGCGCGTAGCCGGCGGCGGGGATCGTGTCGTGCTCGTCCACGGGCCTATCTTCGCGGGCCCGAACGGTGCGGTCCGCCCGAACCGCGCTCGTCACGCTGGGACTTCATCTGGTCACGCTGCGGTCGAACCCGTCGGTGAGGCGGTCGGCGTGGGTCACGTCACCGTGCCGTCCGGTATCCCCGGCCGCTGCGATGTCGGACCGATACCGCACAATGCCTCTGCCGGGGATACCGGACGGCACGGCAGAGGGTCGCCTTCGTCCCGAGCGGGGGCGGTGTGATGCAAGGGAGCGTCTCATGTCCGAATTCGTCCCCGGGCTCGAAGGGGTCATCGCCTTCGAGACCGAGATCGCCGAGCCCGACCGAGCGGGCGGCGCGCTGCGCTACCGCGGCGTCGACATCGAGGACCTCGTCGGCCGGGTGTCCTTCGGCAACGTGTGGGGGCTGCTCGTCGACGACGAGTTCAACCCCGGGCTGCCGCCGGCCGAGCCGTTCCCGCTGCCGGTGCACACCGGCGACGTCCGGGTCGACGTGCAGAGCGCGCTGGCGCAGCTCGCGCCGGTCTGGGGCTTCCGGCCGCTGCTCGACATCGACGCCGAGCAGGCCCGCGAGGACCTCGCCCGGGCCTCGGTCATGGCGCTGTCGTTCGTCGCCCAGTCCGCCCGCGGGCAGCGAGCTGCCGATGGTGCCGCAGCGCGAGGTCGACAAGGCGCAGCACGATCGTCGAGCGGTTCATGATCCGCTGGCGCGGCGAGCCCGACCCCAAGCACGTCGAGGCCGTCGACGCCTACTGGGTCTCCGCCGCCGAGCACGGCATGAACGCCTCGACGTTCACCGCCCGCGTCATCGCCGGGACCGGCGCGGACGTCGCGGCCTGCCTGTCCGGCGCGGTCGGTGCGATGAGCGGCCCGCTGCACGGCGGCGCCCCCGCCCGGGTGCTGCACATGATCGAGGGCGTCGAGCAGATCGGTGACGCCCGGCACTACGTCACGCGGCGTCCTCGACCGCGGCGAGCGGCTGATGGGCTTCGGCCACCGGGTCTACCGCGCCGAGGACCCGCGCGCCCGGGTGCTGCGGGCGACCGCCAAGCGGCTCGGCGCCCCGCGCTACGAGGTCGCCGCCGCCCTGGAGGAGGCCGCGCTCGCACGAGCTGCACGAGCGCCGTCCGGACCGGGTGCTCGCGACGAACGTCGAGTTCTGGGCCGCGGTCGTCCTCGACTTCGCCGAGGTCCCGGCGCACATGTTCACGCCGATGTTCACCTGCGCCCGGACGGCCGGCTGGTCGGCGCACATCCTCGAGCACAAGCGGACGAGCCGGCTCGTCCGGCCGTCGGCCCGCTACGTCGGGCACGGCCCGCGCGGCGTGGAGTCGGTGAAGGGCTGGGACCTGGCGGTGAGCCGGGGCGTCACGACAGTAGCTGCGTGCCGTCCGCCGCGGAGACGACGTCCACCATCCGGCCCGGGCGCGGTCCGGGCGCACGGGTGCGGGAGACTGGCCCGGGGGCGGACGCCGGTCCTGACCAACCGGACCAGGTCCGGGTCGCGCGCCTCCCCGCGCCGTCCGGGCCGCCACGCGCGAAGGCAGCCTGGTGACCACGACGACCGACGTCAGCACGATCACCATCCCCGCCGACCTGCTGCCCGCCGACGGCCGCTTCGGCTCCGGGCCGAGCAAGGTGCGCGCCCGAGCAGGTCGCGTACCTCGCCTCGATCGGCCGCACCGTGCTCGGGCACGTCCCACCGGCAGAAGCCGGTCAAGGACCTCGTGCAGCGGGTCCGCGAGGGGCTCGACGACGTTCTTCGCCCTCCCCGAGGGCTACGAGGTGGTGCTCGGCAACGGTGGCTCGACGTGCTTCTGGGACATCGCGGCGTTCAACCTGGTCCGCGACCGCGCCCAGCACCTCGCGTTCGGCGAGTTCTCGAGCAAGTTCGCGACGGTCACGAAGAAGGCGCCGTTCCTCGGCGAGCCGACGATCGTCACGGGCGAGCCCGGCACGCTGCCGGCGCCGCGCGCCGAGGCCGGCGTCGACGTCTACGCCTGGGCGCACAACGAGACCTCGACCGGCGTGATGGCGCCCGTGCGCCGGGTCGAGGGCGCGGACGACGGCGCGCTCGTGCTCGTCGACGCGACCTCGGGCGCCGGCGGCCTGCCGGTCGACGTCGAGCCAGGCCGACGTCTACTACTTCGCGCCGCAGAAGTCCTTCGCCTCGGACGGCGGCCTGTGGCTCGCGCTCGATGTCCCCCGCCGCGCTGGCCCGGGTCGAGCGAGATCAAGGCGCTCCGGCCGCTGGATCCCCGACTTCTTCGACCTCACGACCGCGATCGACAACTCCCGCAAGGACCAGACCTACAACACCCCGGCGGTCGCGACGCTCGCCATGCTCGCGAACCAGGTCGAGTGGCTGAACGGCAGCGGCGGTCTGGACTGGGCGACCGCACGGACGGCGGACTCCTCGTCCCGCCTCTACGGCTGGGCCGAGCGGACGCCGTACACGACGCCGTTCGTCGCCGACCCGGCCGCCCGCAGCCAGGTCGTCGGCACGATCGACTTCGGCGACGACGTGGACGCCGCGGCCGTCGCCGAAGGTGTTGCGTGCCAACGGCGTCGTCGACGTCGAGCCGTACCGCAAGCTCGGCCGCAACCAGCTGCGGGTCGCGATGTTCCCGGCCGTCGAGCCGGACGACGTCGAGGCGCTCACCCGCTGCGTCGAGCTACGTCGTCGAGCGCCTGGGCTGACGCGGAAGGTCGACACACCACGCATACGACACCGCACGGCGACACCCCAGCCCCGCCGGGCGGGGGCGCCGCACCGGCAGCGCTCGTCCGCGACCGCGTCACGTGGGCCGGCTACTCGGCCCTCGCGACGTGGGGGTTCTTCCTCTACGCCTGGGGCGGGATCCTTCCGCTCCTGCGCGAGGAGCAGGGCACGAGCCGGACCGTCATGGGGCTGCACAGTCTGCTGATGGCGACCGGCGCGATCGTCGCCGGCCTCCTCACGATCCGGATCGTCGACCGGGTCCGACGGCGCGGCGCCGCCCGGCTCGGGCTCGCCCTCGTCGTCGTCGGCGTCGGCGGGCTCTGCCTCGGCGTGTCGCCGTGGCTCTCGCTGCCCGCCGCGCTCGTCGTCGGCACCGGCGGGTCGGTCGTCCTCAACGCGACGAACCCCGGGCTGTCCGACCATCACGGCGAGGCGACCGCGTCGGTCCTCAGCGAGGGCAACGCGGTGGCGTCCGGGATCGGGATCCTCGCCCCGCTGGCGGTCGGCGCCGCGGTGGCGCTCGGCCTCACGTGGCGGCCCGCGGCCCTCGTCGTCGTCCCGCTCGCGGCGTTCACCGCGCTGCTCCTGGCCCGCATCCCGGCCGGGACCCCCGCGGTCGACGCCGCGCGACCGCCGCGTCCCGCGGGCGCCGGAGGTCGGCTCGGGCTGCGGTTCTGGCTCCTCACGACCGCGGTCGTCGTCGGCGCGGGGATCGAGTTCGCGAACACGGCGTGGTCGGCGGACCTGCTCCGGCTGCGGACCGGGCTCGGCCCCGCCGCGGCGTCGGCGGCCGTGACGGCGATCGTCGCTGGGATGACGGTCGGCCGCCTCGTCGTCGGCCGGATCGCCCTGTGGGTACCCGCCCGCCTCGTGCTCCTCGGCTCCCTCGGGCTCGTGCTCGGCGGCTGGCTGCTGCTGTGGACGACGACGGACCCCGCCGTCGCGGTGATCGGACTCGTCGTCACCGGGCTCGGGATCGCCGGCCATTATCCCCTCGGGGTGTCGCTCGTCTACGTCGCCGCGGGGGTCCAGGGAGACCGCGCGACGGGCATCGTGTCGTTCGGCATCGGCGTCTTCGCGGCGGTCACGCCGTTCGTCCTCGGGGCGCTCGCCGACGCGACGAGCACGCACGCGGCGTTCCTCGTCGTGCCGGTGCTCGTCCTCGCCGCCGCGACCCTGCTCGTCGCGGCAGGGCCCGGTCGACCCCCCGACCCCGTCTGACGCGGTCGGCCGGGCCCCGGTGCCGGTCAGCCGCGGCGGCGCTGCAGCCCGACGGCGACGGCGACGGCCAGTGCGACGAGCGCCCCGCCGGCGACAGTCCCGAGCACCGTGGCGCGGTTCGCGGACAGACCCGTACCGGACCCACCCCTGTCCCGCGACCCGGCGGCCGCGGTCTTCGCACGGTCGGTGCTCGTCGTCGCGGTCGGGGCCGGCCGCGCCGCCATGACGTCCCGAGGCGCCGTGAACCGCAGGATGGGCTTGCCCTGGCCCTCCGTGGAGAGCAGGAACGCCCCGCGAGGCGTCACGGCGAGCCCCTCGCCCTGCCCCTGCAGCGGCAGCACCGTGGTGGCGAGCGGCTCCCACAGCGCGTCCTCCAGCCCCGGCGGGATCGTCGAGACCGGTGGCATCACGGCGAGCTCGCCGTACGTCCGCAGCGCGACACGGCCGTCCGGCAGCGCGACGCCGTCGGTCACCATGACGAGCGGGACCCGCGCGACGTACTCGAGGGTCGCGGCGACACTCGCCGTCGTCGTGCTCGACCCGGGCCACGCGGAGGACGGCACGGCATAGAGCCGGCCACCGACGAGACCCTTCGTCACGACGTAGAGCCGCCCGGTGTCCGGGTCGGCGAAGATCGCCTCGGCGTCGGCCGGCCGGTCCGGATAGGTCAGCCTGATCGTCCGCACCGGCCGGACCTGGCTCCGGCCCGTCCGCGCCGGCTCCGGCACGACGACGATCCGGACGACAGGGCGGTCGCCGAGGTTGTCGCCGATGTCGCCGATCGCGACGAGCGGCGCCCCGCCGCGGCCGGTCACCGGGGTCGCGGCCTCCCAGTCCAGCGCACCGGCGCCGGGAACGTCGAGCTGCGCCGTCACGGCCCCCGAGCGCCCGATCCCGTAGAGGTCTGCGGTCCCTCCGGAGTCGTTGAACGTCCAGAGGACGCCGTCCAGCCGACGGCTCACGACCAGACCCGAGCTCTCCGTCACCCGCGGGTCGGTGACGGTGCGGTCGACGACGCGGGCGGGCGTCGACGCCGTCGATGCGGGCGGCCCGGACGATGTGCCTGTCGCGGGCGGCAGCGGCGAGCCGGCCGCAGCTGCTCCCGCGGTGAGAGCCGTTGCGGCGCAGACGGTCCCGAGGATGGCGACGGCGTGGGCCAGCCGGGAGACCGGTCGCGCGCCTCGCGCCGACCGGCTCACGCCGCCGTCCCGAGGGCGCGGGCGACGTCGTCGCCGAGCATCCCGGCGAGCGCCGGCTGCACGTGCCAGGCCGAGACGAGGTCGAGGTACTCGCGGCGGCGCGCGTCGTCCGGCCGGGCTCCCGTCCGCTCGGCGCGGACGAGGGCGTTGCGTGGCGTGTGCCGGGAGTCGACGAACTCGACGACGCCGACCCGGTAACCGAGCAGCCGCAGCAGGTCGGCGCGGAGGGCGTCGGTGAGCACGTCGGCGAACCGCTCCCGGAGGATGCCGTGCCGGGTCAGCGCCGTGTAGGGGTGCGGCGGCAGGTCGCCCGCGGCCTGCGCGGCGGCGAGCTGGCGCTGGACGTCGTGGTGGCAGCACGGTGCGGCGAGCACGACCGGGGCCCGCCAGCGGACCGCCCGGGCGAGCGCCTCGTCGGTCGCGGTGTCGCAGGCGTGCAGGGCGAGCACGACGTCGACGGCCGGCTCCCGGTCCACGTCGTCCGGTCCGGCGTCCACGCCAGGGTTGTCGGCATCGGAAGCGGGGACTTGACGGTCCCGCCCCGGCACGGCCGCGAAGTGCGGCGCGGCCGTGGCGATCGTGCCGGTGACGAAGCCGAGCCCGGTCATCCCGAGCCGCCCGGCGAGCAGTCCGTTCCGCTCGACCATGTCGGCGCGGATGTCGACCCCGACGGTCTGCACGCCGGTCGTCGCGAGGTCCGGGTGCGTCGACAGCCACCGGTGCGCGGCGAACGTCAGGTAGGCGTTGCCGCAGCCGAGGTCGACGACGTGCAGCGGTCGGCCGACGGTCCGCGCCCGCTCGACCGCCCGCCCGACGACGGGCGCGAGGAGGCGGAGGAACGCGTCGACCTGCCGGCGCTTGTCGGCGTCCGCCCCGAGCGCGGCGAACAGTGGGTCGTCGGGGTCGAGGAGCCGCTCCTTGGGCCGGTCGTGCCGGGCCGTGGACGGCGCGACGTCCCGGCTCGACGTCCGGGAGGTGTGGACCTGCGCCGCGCCCTTCTTCGTCACCCGGAGCTGGACGACGCGCTCGCGGGTCTCGACGTGCCAGGTGCCGAACGGCTCGGCGAGGAGGGCGTCGACGGCCGCCTCGGCCTCCACGCCGGGCGGGACGTTGCACGTCGTCGGCGTCCGGCCGTCGGTCGTCACGACCTGGAGCCGGCGACCGGCCTTGAGGTCGACCGGCCGCAGCTCGGCGCGGACGTGCGCGGGGACCGCGCCGCGGCGGCGTCCGGCGGCGACCGCGCGGACGAGCGCGCCCGTCTCGAGGAGGAGCGGACGCAGCGCCGCGAGCGCGGCGGCGAGGTCCTCGGGCATCCGCTGATTCTCCCATCGGACCGCGCTGCCCGCGGGGTGCCCGTCCCGGTCCGGGACAGGGTGCGCGGTACGACGCCGACCCTCGGCGCGAGAGGGTGGTCAGTACGACAGGACGACGGACGCCGGTGCAATGGTGATCTTCGGGTGCTTCGCGGGGTCGAGCCAGCGCAGGACCCGGACGACGTTCGCCTGGGTCAGGCTCACGCAGCCCGCCGTCGAGCCACGGCCGCTCACGTGGAGGAAGATGCCCGTCCCGCGGCCGACCACAGGGGTCGGGCGGTTGAAGTCGATGACGGCGGCATAGGCGTACTGCGTCGGGTAGTTGATGAGCCGCTCGGACCCGTCGATGCCGGCCTCGGTGAGCCGGAACCCGCCGGCGGAGCCGTAGCGCGGCTGGTTGTAGTACTTCGAGCGCCGGTCGCCGACCCACCACTGGTCGCGGGAGCGGATCCGCCAGTACGGCAGGTCCGTCCCCGGGTCTGCCCGGATGCCGAAGGCCATGGTCATGCCGAAGGTGCCGGCGGGCGTCGTCCCGTCCCCCTGGACGCGCTTCCAGTACGGCGTCATGCCGTGGTAGCCGACCCGGGCGCTCCATGGTCCCATGACCAGGGTCCAGCGGCCGTTGCGCTTCTCGTAGGCGCGCAGGGTCGCGTAGGTCGTCGACCACGAGGACGAGGTCACGACGACGGCCTGGGTCGACGTCCCGATCTTCGTGAGGTGCGCCGGCAGGTCCGCCCAGGGCGCCGCGGCCCGCGACGGCGGCGGGACCGCCGTCAGCGCCGCGAGGAGAGCGAGCAGCGCGGCGCCGAAGACCGTGACCCGTCGGGTACTGAGGACCGCCGGCAGCGCCGCGTCCGCCGCGGACCGGTGGACCGGTCCGGCGGCGCGGCGGGAGGGCAGGAGGCAGCGATGCGGACGCGGCCCTGACGCGGCTGACATGCGGAGATCGTCGACTGCGCGACACCGGGCTGGAGCGGTTTCGCCGAGAACCGTCCGTTCGCCCCACCCGCCGCCCGCCCCACCCGGGCTACTAGCGGGTCTGCCCGGGTTCAGGGGGCAGACGCGCTAGGGCTCCTCCGGTGCCAGGGCTCCTCCGGTGCCAGAACTCTGACGTCTGTCCTGAGTTTTTCGCCGGAGTAGCATGTTCCTTGCCCGCTCCACATCTGCAGACATGGGTCTGACCAGCCACTTTGGAGTGGCACGACCGGTCTCTTCGGTGACCGGACCTTGGCGCAGCGGGCGGCGGCGGCCGGTCACACAGGCCGCAGGTCCCTGGCGGAAGTCGGCCTGAACGATGTCGCGGGCTGGGTGTTGAGCGACACTCTGGGTAGTGACCTGCAGGGCCGACCGCGTCGTCGGCAGCGAGGACGCGGTCGGCCAGGGCGTCCTCATGCTGTCGTCGCACACGTTGCCGGGCTCGGGTGTCCAGCGCGGTTGCGCCTGGCCGGCTTGGTCGAGTGGTTCGTGGGCACGCTGTCGCTGGACTTGCAGTTGATCAACGAGGGCTTCAGGCTGCAACACCGACTGCCCCTGCCGCCCGTGCGCGTCGTGGGGCGAGGATCGGGCGATGCGAGGTGAGACCGAGGTTGTTCGTCGTGATCGACGAGGCCGTGGTGCCTCGCTGCTGCGATGGCTGCGGTTCCTCCTTCAAGCCGTGGGGGTACGCGCGGGAGCGGGCCATCCGCGAACGCGACGGTCGGCGGCGCCTGGTGCGGCCGCGGCGGGTGCGGTGTCGCGGCTGCCTCGTCACCCACGTGCTGCTACCGGCGCACGTCGCACCCAGGCGCGCGGACTCGGCACCCGTCATCCTCGGCGCCCTGCTGGCCAAGGCCGGCGGACGCGGTCACCGGTCGATCGCCGCTGAACTGTCCCTACCCGCGGGCACCGTGCGCGGCTGGCAGCGTCGAGCGACAGCGAACGCCCAGCGCACGCGGGCCGAGGCGATGCGTCTGGCGGTCCAGCTCGACCCGCTGCTCGGCCAGGTCGCCCCGACCGGCAGCCCGTTGGCCGATGCCCTCGAGGCACTGGGAACCGCCGTGGCCGCGGCCCGGCTGCGTCTGGGGCTGAGCGTCGGCTCGCCGACCGCCCTGGCGATGGTCATCGGCAGGTCACTGCTGCATCCGCTCCGCACATGATCGACTGGCGTCGTCTCGGGCACCCGTCTGCCCCGACGTCGCCGACAACCCGAGGATGAGTCCGGCACCGTGAACACCTCGCCGCTGGCGGTGCTCACACTGTCGCCGTGGTGCTCAGGCTGTCGCCCGAAACGCGCCACTTACGTCATCACGACGGACGCCGCCTCCGTCCTCATCTGGGGCGCCGGTCAACAGCTGGGCTCGGATGCCCGCCACGCGTTCTCGGCGGTCCGAGGCGGAGCCTCTCTGGGAGACCGCTGAATAGGGCGTGTCGTATATCAGATGGTTTGTGATGATACGCGAGAATGTCCTTATGCAGGGTCGCGAAGTCACTCGAGTTTCGCAGTTACGCGGCGGCTGCGGCGCAGGCCAGGGCGTAGTCGTGTAATAGGTCGGGGTCTGGCTGACCTGGGGTAACGGTCGTAAACCGGGCCGCGATGATGGTCTTGCGCAGCTTGAGGATCATGTCTTCGAACGAGGGCTCGGTCTTGGTCCGGTACCAGGGCTGGGCGATGGCCCGGTCGGTGACGTCGGCCGGGTCGTACCCGTGCAGGGCGTACCAGGTGATGACCATCGACTGGATGATCATGCCGAAGGGGACGGTGCGTTCGACGGCTCTGGGCAGCCGGTTGCGGGCCTGCCCGACGCCGGCCTGCTGCTTTCCGTTGGCGTTGGACGGCTCGATCGACCAGCGCACCGCGTACCGCTCGACGATCTGTTCGCCGGTGGCGGTTGTGTCGGTGCTGAACAGGGCCAGGTCGTAGGCGTTGGCGGAGTCGGGGTCGCGTTGCAGCACGAGGTGGCCTGTGGTGTTGCCGAACGGCCCGTACCAGATCGCTGGGATCACGGCGACGTCCACGATCTCGGTGCGCCCGTACCGGTAGACCTGGGTGCGCACCCAGGCGGCGGCGCCGGCCATGTCCTTCAGCGTGGGCAGCTTGGCGCCCTTCAGGCGTGGCCGGCCACGCTTGCCGGTGCGCGGCGGCGCGGGTGCGAACAAGGCGGCGTTGGCCGGCAGCCGCGTGGTCCACGTGGTGCCGCCCACCAGTAGGGGCTTGCCGTGGTAGGCGGCGTCGCCGACGCCGTGCACCGCCCTGTCGGGGAAGGCGTCCCGGATCTGTTGCAGCACAACTGCTCCCAGCACGACCGGAGAGTCGCTGCCCTTGCCCGCCCAGAGTCGGAACAGGACCGGCAGGCACACCGCGGTGGTGGTGAACGGCAGCCGCACCACGATCCCGGCGATGATCCACCGGTTGCCCCGTCCGATCTTGTTCTTGCCCTGGGCGGCCGCCGTCGTGGGTCCAGAACGCGTGGTGGACCTTGCGGCCCCAACGCTTGAACAGGGTGTCATCGACCGCCACGACGATCGGTTCGCCCGGGGCGAGCAGGCACCGCACGATCAGGTCGGCGGCGGCCAGCCCCAACCGGTCGATGTCCCAGACCGCGTGGGAGAAGAACCGGCACGCAGCATGGAACGACAGCCGCTGCGCCATCCCGGCCCCGGCCAGCATCCCGACCACGGTCCGCCGGCCGGTCTGCGCGACCATCCCGGTGGCCAGCACCGTGAACATCCGGAACGTGCCCCGCCGGACGAACACCGGCCCGAACACCTGCAGCACCGCGGCCCACGACTCCGGAAGGATCATGAACGGAACGTAGGCAACCGGACATCACCGGCCATGTCCGACACGCCGTGAACGGGCCGTACCCGGCAAAGGCGGCCACCATCATGGGTTCCGTGCCCGCCATCCCTGACCAGGCCACCAAGGACGCCACCACGGCGCGGATCATCGCTGATGTCCGCCATCGCTCGGCCCCACCTGGACGACGTGGTCGTCACCTTCCGCGGCCAGTTCTGTACGTCGCCCTCCCCGGCCGCCGCCGTGCGCCTGCGCAGCCGCGCCACCCTCACCCGTGCTGCGCCTGCGCTACCAAGGCCACATCGACCGGTGGAAGATCGCGATCTACAAGTACAGCACCGAGAGCTACACCGAAGCCGAACTCCCGACGAGCGGGCCCCGCACCGGCACCCCCGAGAAGGCATCGACCGCACCTTCATCCTCTACGCCGGCCCCGGAAAGATCACGAACTGACTCGCAAAGTGCGGCCCCGAAAC
>CAVVRA010000014.1:0-270540 GCA_963750565.1 uncultured Actinomycetota bacterium
CCGGAAATATCACTGGCAATTGACGCGGTTGCGCCCCGCCCGAGGTCATCACCGAGCCGTTCACCGTCATGCTCTGGGGCATCACGTCCGACAGCGTCAAGCAGTGGCTCGGCGGCGTCGGAGCGACGACGGGGCGCTCAACGGCTTCGCGGCCTCGCCCGGGCGTCGCCGAGGGCCCGGCCCGGGTCATCTTCTCGCGCGGACGGGATCGGCGAGCTGCGGGAGGGCGAGATCCTCGTCGCGCCGCTGACCGCGCCGTCCTGGGCGCCGGTCTTCGGCAAGATCGCGGCGACCGTCACCGACGTCGGCGGGATCATGAGCCACGCCGCGATCGTGTGCCGCGAGTACGGCCTGCCCGCCGTCACCGGGACCGCGTTCGGCACCAAGAACATCAAGACCGGCCAGCGGCTCCGGGTCGACGGCAACAACGGCACGGTCACGATCCTCGACTGAGGCCACCGACTCCGCTCCGTCGGGGCCGGAGCCGCGCCCGCAGTCCGGTCCCGGCCGCCGACGACCCGCAGGACGCGTTGGGAGACCGACATGCTGACCGCCGAGCAGAACGACGAGCTCACCGACGTCGCGCCCGGCACGCCGATGGGCGAGCTGCTGCGCCGCTACTGGTACCCGGTCGCCTTCACCCGCGAGCTCGAGGAGTTCCCGGTCAAGACGCGCCGGCTGCTCGGCGAGGACTTCGCGCTCTACAAGACCGCCGCGCGGCCGGTACGGGATCGTGCCGGAGGCCTGCCCGCACCGCCGGGCGTCGCTGGCCTACGGCGTGGTCGAGCCCGACGGCCTCCGCTGCCCGTACCACGGCTGGCACTTCGGCCTCGACGGCGAGTGCCTCGAGCAGCCCGCCGAGCGCGACGACACCAACTTCCGCGACCGGGTCCGGGCCAAGGCCGGGCAGGCGCAGGAGCTGGGCGGCCTGGTCTGGGCCTACGTCGGGCCCGAGCCGGCGCCCGCAGCTGCCGCGGTTCGACGTCTTCGTCATGGACGGCGTCCGGGACATCGGCTGGACCGACCTGCCGTGCAACTTCGTCCAGATCATGGAGAACGCGGTCGACCCGCACCACGTCGAGTGGCTGCACGGGCGCTACTTCGAGTTCATGGGCCGGCACCGAGGGCTTCGACGCGCCCGCGTCGTTCAGCAAGAAGCACCTCAAGGTCGGCTTCGACGTGTTCGAGTGGGGCATCATCAAGCGCCGCGTGCTCGAGGGCGCGCACCGAGGAGGACGACGACTGGAAGGTCGGCCACCCGCTGGTGTTCCCGTACAACATGCGCGTCGGCGGCGCGAACATCGAGCAGATGCAGATCCGGGTGCCGATCGACCGGACACCACACCCGGTTCATGCTCTACACGGTGCACGCGCCCGAGGGCGTCGAGTACCCGGAGCAGCCGCAGGATGCCCGGACTACGAGATCCCGGGCTTCGACGAGAAGGGCCGGCACCGTCACCGACTACGTCGAGGGCCAGGACATCATGGCCTGGGTGACCCAGGGCGCGATCACCGACCGCACCGTCGAGCACCTCGGCCGCTCGGACGTCGGCGTCACGATGCTGCGCAAGATGTTCAAGGAGCAGATGGCGCAAGGTCGCGCGCGGCGAGGACCCGCTCGGGCGTCATCCGCGAGACAGCACGACCGGATCGACCTGCCGTGCGAGAAGGACAAGTTCGACGCGGGGCCGGCCTTCGCCCTCGACTTCATCGAGATGGGCCTCGTCCGGTTCAGCCCGCAGGCCGACACGCTGAAGAAGCTGCACATCAAGGCATGGGAGAACCGCGGAGAGCCAGTCTGCTGACGGCGGTGGACCACGGACCGGGGCCGCCGTTCGTCACCGGCGCACGGCGGTCGGCGGTCGACGTCGGCCGCGGCTGGTTCCCGCTGGACGCGGAGCGGCACCGCCGGGACGCGCCGCGGTACTGCCCGGCTGCGCGGCGGCCGCTGTCGCTGGCCGACGGCGGGCGACGGGCATCGTCACCGAGTACTGGACCGGCCCGGACCGGGTCTTCGTCTGCTTCTGCGGCGCGTGCGGCTGGTCCGGCGACATCGTCCTCGCCGCCCGCGTCGTCGGCCACGAGCCGGGGCACTGACCGGGCCGGAGCCGTTGTCGTGACCACGTTCTGGCCGCGCCCGGTCGTCCCCGCGGACGCCGCGCGGGTGCTCGTCGACGCCCGGACGGGGCGCCGTACCCTCGACGTGCCGCTCACCGACGAGGTCGGCCTGTCGCTCGACGACGCGTACGCCGTCCAGCGCGAGCTGACCGCGCTGCGGCTCGCGCGCGGCGAGCGGGTGGTGGGGTGGAAGCTCGGCTACACCTCCGCCGCGATGCGCGCGCAGATGGGTGTCGACGCGCCGAACCTCGGCCCGCTCACCGACGCGATGCTCCTCACCGGGCCGGATGTCAGCGCGCCGGCGGACGTCGGGCCGGTGCGCGGCTCGTCGCCGACGGCGCTCCAGCCGCGCGTCGAGCCCGAGATCGCCCTGCTCCTCGCGCGCCCGCTCGATCCTGGCTGCACGGTCGACGACGTCCTCGCCGCCTGCGCTGCCGCCTACGGCTGCCTCGAGGTCGTCGACTCGGTGTGGTCCGGGTACCGGTTCCGGCTCGAGGACAACACCGCCGACGGCTCGTCGGCGGCCTGGGTCGTGCTCGGCGGCCGGCTGCCGCTCGACGACCTGCCCGACGTCGTCGTCCGGCTCCTCGTCGACGGCGAGCCCATCGCCGAGGCCACCGGCGCCGCGGCCGGCGGCCACCCGGCGGTCGGGGTCGCCTGGCTCGCCGCAGAGGTCGGACGGCGCTACGGTCGCGGGCTCGAGGCCGGCGACGTCGTCATCACCGGCGGGCTCACCGCGGCGCACCCGCTCGACGTCGGGTCGGTCGTCACCGCCGAGCTGACGTCCTCCGGTGCACGGGTCGCCGTCCGGGTCGAGGTCACCCGCGGCTGATCGCCGCCCGTGAAGGCGGTCGACTCTCGACGCCGCACTGCGCTCCATGGACGGCGATCACGACGGTCTGTCAGATCAGAGTCCGCGCGTGCCGGCGATCCCTCCCGCCCTGACCGGGCGCGCCGAGCAGGTTGGTGACGTCGATGCCGAGCTCGTCCAGCAGGTCGGCGTGGCGCTCGGTGTCCACCTGGTCCGGCTGCGCCTGCTCCGCCTGGCCGTGACCTGCGCCTGGTCGAGGACCTGCCGGTTCACCAGCCGCACGGGCATCTCGATCTCGACGGCCTTGTCCGCCGCGACGTCGAACGCGGACACGGCCTTCTCCGCGACGTCGCAGCAGCAGGACCCGGAGTTCAGAGTCGGGGGTGCGGGTGGTCGGGGGAGCGGCCCTGGAACGAGAGGATCTTGGGGTTCTGCACGACGCCGTCGCGGATCTCGATGGCCAGCCGGATGGTCCGATCGCGGTCCCACGCCGCGGGCCCGTCCATCACGGTGCGCAGGTAGGGGATCAGTGCCTCGCTGATGCCCCAGGTCGCGCTGTTCCACAGGTAGCCGGGCTGTGGTCCACGCCGTAGTAGGCGACCCCGTCGCCGACGGTGAGCATCGGCTCCTCGAAGGAGGTGGGCCGGGCGAACTCGAACCCCATGCCGGGGTCGCAGGACACGTCGACGAGCAGGCTGCCCGGGGGAAGGCCGCGAGCTCGTCGTCGGAGACGAACATCAGCGGCGCGTCGGTGTCCTGCAGCACGCAGTTGACCACGATGTCGTGCCGGGCGAGGAACGTCGCCGTCGGCACCGGGCCGGTCGGCCGTCTGGACCACGGTCGCGACAGGGATCGTCCTCGATGCGGTCCAGGTGGTCGAGCACGACCGACGGGATCGGTGAGGCCACCGCCGTGACGTCGCGCATGGTGAGCACCGTGACGTCGTGGACGCCGAGGGCCTGCAGGGCGGTGATCGCGCCGCGTGCGGTGTTGCCGAAGCCGATGACCACGGCCGTGAGGTGGCGCCCGTAGTGACCGGTGGACCCGATCGAGCGTCATGGCGTGCAGCACCGAGCAGTAGCCGGCCAGCTCGTTGTTCATGTGGAACACGTGGACGATGAAGTCCCCCGAGGGCGTCCAGTGGTTCATCGCCTCCCACGCGATGAGGGTCAGGCGCTTGTCGATGGCGATCTGGGTCAGCTCGGCGTCCTGGACCGCGTGCGGCCAACCCCAGAGCACCTGTCCGTCGCGCAGGCCGGCGAGGTCGTCCAGGGTGGGCTTGGGCAGCAGCACCACGTCGGTGGTCGCGATGATCTCCTCGCGTGAACGCATGCCCGCGACCTGAGGGCGCAGATGCTCGTCGGAGACGCCGTAGCGGTCGCCGTAGCCGCGCTCGAGGAAGATCCGCGCCCGCAGGTCGGCGTCGATCCGGTCGAAGTGCTGCGGATGGATGGGCAGCCGAAACTCGTTCTCCTTGCTCGAGGTCGCCAGCACTCCAAGGCTGAGCTGGTCCATCTGCACCCCTTGCCGGCTGACTGTTTGCCACCACCACTGAGCATCCGGTGGAGACGCCTGGCTGATGCGCCCTTCATCGCCCGCGACTGTACCGACAGCGAACGGAGACTGGCGACGTTGGCGTGCTGCCCCTGACCGGCCGGTAGCAGGCCAAGCCGGCCGGCAGGACCGACCCCCGGCTACGCCGCCTTCCTGCTCGAGTAGGCCTACGGCTGCTGGGGCCGGGCGTGATCGTCGCGCGAGCCCGCCGCATCACCGACGGCATGTTCCTCGCGGCGGCACGCGCTGTTGCCTCCCTGGTCGAGCACTGGCGCCCGGCGCTCCGTTGCTCCCGAAGGTGGCCGATCTCCGCGCCACCTCGGCCGCGGTCGGCGTCGGCGTCGGCGTCGCCCGAGCCGAGCATCTGGAGGGGCGTAGCCGCAACGCCCCCGACGAGCATCTCCAGGACACCATCGCGGTGTGGCACCGCAGTACCACCCGTGCGGGCGGCCTGACCCGACCGACCGGTCGACCTCCGTGCGGACAGAACGCCGCAGTCGAGGTTCGGTCAGCCGTCACCCACCGTCGGGCGTCGCGGTCTGTCCCCCGTCCGCCGCCTTCTCGGCGCGATCGGTAGAGCGCTGGTCGACGAGGTCATCGCGCTCCTGGCTGATCGCGGCGGTTTCACGGCGAGACTGTTTGAGCTCGCGGCGCGCCGTGCGACCCCGACGGGACGTGCGGCGCGCACCGGCGAGGAGTAGGCCCAGCCCGAGTGCAGCGGCCACACCGACCACGATGCCGATGAGGAACAGCGTGCCGGTCGAGCCGGTCACGTGGTAGCCGAACACCGCGAACCCGTCGGTGAGCGCATGCTCGCTGCCCGCGTTACCGAGCACACCGGCGACGCCGACGATCACCGCGATCATCAGAATGATCAATCCTAGAACGACGAGCATGACGACCCCTCCCTGCAGTCACCAAGAAGCACCCGTCCAGGACCGGCAACGGGGTTCCTGACCTCCTTGCGCCTGATGTCGCCACGAGGGCTTCGGCGACAGCGTCATCGCCCCTGGACTCACCTTCGGCGCTCGCCGGGACGCTCTGATCCGACCGGGGTTCAAGACGCAGACGAGGACGAGGAACTACATCTCCACCGGGCTCCGACTGGTATGCCCGTCTCCGTTGCGGGGCATCCTCGGTCGTGTGGAGCGTCTCGTCGACGGTGTTCTCGGCGTGCCTGCCACCTGGTCGGACGGAACGGCCGACCACCCTTGTTGACGTTGTCCGTCAACTGTGACTCATGAGGTGCGGGCCGCACCAGAGCCCTAAGCCCGCACCCGGACAGTCTGAGGCGGAAGATCCTTTTGGCCGACCGGACGATTCTTGGCAAGCGGTCCCCCCAGCCGTGGCCGGCGAGGGTGTGCGGCTGACGGCCGCGCTGCTTGTGCCGGGCCTGCGGTGCGACGTCGACGGCCACCGTCTCCGAGCGCGTCGTCGGGTTCGAACCGGAGCACTGACACACCCACCGGTGGAGGACGCGCGCGCGTGCCAGCATCCTGCGATGGAGGCATCCGACGACGTCGCGCGGCTCTGGACGCCGAGGCCGACGCCTTCGACGACGAGCCGGACCACGGGCTGCGCGACGCGGCGACCCGGGCCGACTGGGCCCGCGCTGCTCGCCCGCCTGCTGCCCGACCCGCCGGTCCGGGTCGCCGACCTCGGCTGCGGCCCCGGGACGCCGCCGCGCCGCCCGCTCGACGAGGGCGCGTACGACGTGGTCCTGTGCCGGCACGTGCTCTGGGCACCGCCCGACCAGGACAACGCCCTCGCCCGCTGGGTCCGCCTGCTCGACGACCGGGTGTACCGGAGCGGCCCGACCGGCGATCGAACGGTGCGCCGTCCTCGGCCTCCGCTGAGCGGGTCACGGGTTCGTCGTCACTCGGCGACACCCCGGGGCACGGTCCGGGTGTCGCGGGCAACCACGAACCGGTGGCGTCCGGGGCGGGTCAGCGGGTGATCTGCATGACGACGGCCTTCGGCTCGGTGAAGAACTCCCGGCTGAAGTTGCCGCCCTCGCGGCCGACGCCGGAGTCGCCGACGCCACCGAACGGCGCCCGCAGGTCGCGGATGAAGAAGCAGTTCACCCAGACCGTGCCGGCCCGCAGCGCCGCCGAGACCCGGTGCGCCCGGGACAGGTTCTCGGTGAACAGCATCGCGTTGAGCCCGTAGCGGGTGTCGTTGGCCAGCGCGACCGCCTCGTCCTCGGTGTCGAACGGGGTGGATCGTCACGACCGGGCCGAAGATCTCCTCGCGGCACATCGCGGCCGTCGAGCGGCGCGTCGAGGACGATCGTCGGCCGGACGACCCAGCCGTCGCCCAGGCCGCCCGTCACGGCTCGGCCCGCGGCCCCGCCCGCCGTGTCGAGCTCGTCGACGTACGAGCGGACCTTCTTGTAGTGCTCCTCGCTGACGCGAGCGGCCCGAACTCGGTGGCCGGGTCCTTCGGGTCGCCGATGACGCAGCGCCTCGGCGGCGGCGACGAACGCGCTCGACGAACTCGTCGTAGATGCCGCGCTGCACGTACAGCCGCGAGCCCGCGAGGCAGACCTGGCCGGCGTTGCGGAAGATCGCCTTGATCGACCAGTCGACGGCGTTGTCGAGGTCGGCGTCGTCGAAGACGATGTTCGCGCCCTTGCCGCCGAGCTCGAGGCTCACCGGCACGAGGTTCGCGGACGGCCGCGCGCGATGATCGCCCGCCCGGTGCCCGACTCGCCGGTGAAGGTGATCCGGTCGACGCCGCGGTGCGCGGTGAGCGCCGCGCCCGCCGAGTCCGGCCCGTAGCCGTGCACGACGTTGAGCACGCCCGGCGGGCAGCCCGGCCTCGAGCGCGAGCCGGGCGAGGATCGTCGCCGACGCCGGGGTGTCCTCGGCCGGCTTGAGGACGACGGTGTTGCCCCACGCGAGCGCGGGCGCGACCTTCCACGACTCGAGCATGAGCGGGAAGTTCCACGGCGCGATCGCGACGACGACGCCGGCCGGCTCGAAGCGTGCGTAGGCGTGGTGGCCGGTGTCCATCGGGAACGCCTCGCCGGTCGACGAGTCGGGCGTGGTCGGCGAAGAACCGGAAGTTCTGCGCCGTCCGCGGCACGTCCTTGCCCTGGGCGTCGCTGACCGGCTTGCCCATGTCGACGGTGTCGGCGAGCGCGAGCTCGTCGGCGTGCTCCGCCATGAGGTCGGCGAGCCGGTGCAGCAGCGCCGCCGCGTTCCGCGTAGCCCATCCGCGGCCACGGGCCCTCGTCGAACGCCGTGCGGGCCGCGGCGACCGCGCGGTCGGCGTCCTCGGCGCCGCCGAGCGCGACGTCCGCCCACGGCTCACGGGTCCACGGGTCGACGGTCGCGAACCGCGCCCCGTCGAGACCGACTCGACCTCCTGCCCGTCGATGACGTGCGGGATGAGCTCCATCGTGTGTCTCCCTCTTCGCGGCTACTAGCCGGTCTGCCGCCGAAGGGCGGGCAGACCGGCTAGTAGCCCAAGGACGGACGGGTGGGCGGGTGGCGGGGGTGGGCTCAGCGTGCTCCGGTCGCCGAGAGGTCACGCTCCTGGGCGAGCTGCAGCGCGATGTCGATGATCATGTCCTCCTGGCCGCCGACGTAGCCGAGCTCGCCCGCCCGCTGCAGGATCTCGTGCGCGGGCACGTCGTACCGCTCGGCGGCGCGCTCGGCGTGCAGCAGGAACGAGCGAGTAGACGCCCGGCCTAGCCCTGCACGATCGCGGTGCCGGTCCATCTTCGGCCAGCGCGGCAGGATACGGCCGGACGACCTCCTCGGCCGCGGCGAGCACGCCGCCCACGTCGACGCCGGTCGGCACGCCGAGGTGGTCGAACGTCGCGGCGAGCACCTCGGTCGGGCGAGTTGCCCGCGCCGGCGCCGAGCGCGCACAGCGCGCCGTCGATCTGCCGGGCGCCGGTCTGGTACGCGAGCACCGAGTTGGCGACGCCCGAGCGAGAGGTTCTGGTGGCCGTGGAAGCCGACCTGCGCCTCGCGGCCGATCTCGTCGAACGACGGCCTCGACCCGCTCCTGCGCGTCGCCGAGGACGAGCGCGCCGGCGGAGTCGACGACGTAGACGCACTGGGCGCCGGCGTCGACCATGATCCGGGCCTGCCGGGCGAGCTTCGCCGGCGTCGGTCCGGTGGCTCATCATGAGGAAGCCGACGGTCTCCATGCCGAGCGATCGCGCGAGCCCGAAGTGCTGGATCGAGACGTCGGCCTCGGTGCAGTGCGTCGCGATCCGGGCGACCGCGGCACCGACGTCGTGCGCCTGCCGCAGGTCGTCCATCGTGCCGATGCCCGGGCAGCAGCAGGACGGCGATCTTCGCCTGCGTCGCCTCCTCGACGGCGGCCGCGATGAGGTCGATCTCGTCGACGTGTGGCAGAAGCCGTAGTTGAACGACGAGCCGCCGAGCCCGTCGCCGTGGGTGACCTCGATGACCTCGACGCCGGCGGCGTCCAGCGCGTGCACGGTCGGCCCGGACCTGCTCCTCGGTGAACTGGTGCGCCATCGCGTGGCTGCCGTCGCGCAGGGTCGTGTCGGTGATCCGGACCGGACGCCGCGTCCCGCCGTCGGTGTGGACGTGCGCGGGTCACCGCCGGGCGTCGTCCCGTTGTCGCTCACGCGCTCACGCTCACCTGCTCGCGGACCACGAGCTCGCCGACCCGGACCGCGGCCGCGGTCATGATGTCGAGGTTGCCGGCGTACTCGCGGCAGGTAGTCGCCGGCCCCGCGGACCTCGAGGAAGACCGCGACCCGGCCGTTGCCGCCGCCAGTGCTCGCGCGGGTCGTCGAACTGCGGCTCGGCGCGCAGCGTGTAGCCGGGCACGTACTCCTGCACCTCGGCGACCATCTCGCTGGATCGACGCCGGTGATCGCGTCGCGGTCGGCGTCCGGCCGGGATCGCGCAGAACACCGTGTCGCGCATGATCATCGGCGGCTCGACCGGGTTGAGGATGATGATCGCCTTGCCCCGCGTCGCGCCGCCGACGCTCTCGACGGCGCGGCGTCGTGGTCTCGGTGAACTCGTCGATGTTGGCCCGGGTGCCGGGGCCGGCCGACCGGGACGCGACGGACGCGACGATCTCGGCGTACGGCGACCGGGACGACGCTGCGACACGGCGTGCACGATCGGGATCGTCGCCTGGCCGCCGCAGGTGATCATGTTGACGTTCGGCGCGTCGAGGTGGTCGTGCGAGGTTGACCGGCGGGCACACGAGCGGGCCGACCGCCGCCGGGGTGAGGTCGACGGCGACTGATGCCGGCCTCGGCGTACCGCGGGGCGTTCGCCACGTGCGCCTTGGCGGACGTCGCCTCGAAGACGAGTCGCGGCAGCGTCGGTCCTGCGCCAGCAGCCAGTCGACGCCCGCCGGACGAGCGCCTGGACGCCGAGCGTGCGGGCACGGGCCAGACCGTCGGACTCGATCGACCCCGACCATGTACCCGACCTCGATGTCGTCGCTGCGCCGCAGCTTCGCCAGCAGGTCGGTGCCGATGTTGCCCGGTCCGACGATCGCGGCGAGTGCCTTGCTCACCGATGGGCTCCTTCCATGGGGATGAACGGTGGGTGCGTCAGCGTGCCGCGGGTCGGCGACCTCGAAGGAGTGGGCGCCTGCGTGGATCCGCAGCATGTGCGGGACGACCTCGGCGAGCGCGGGGGGGGGGTCGTGCAGCCGCGGGCATCAGTCCTCCGCGAGGGCGGTGAGGGCCGCGCCGACCCGGCGGGCGGCGCGGCAGACGCTCGCTGCGACGAACTCCTTGCGCAGCCTGAGGATCTGCCCGGTGCGGCCGACCACCGAGATCGCACCGGCGACCCGCCTCGGGCCATCGGGCGGCCCGACGAGCACCGGCGCCGCGACGGAGGAGTAGCCGAGGACGTACTCTTCCCGGCTGCCGACCCAGCCCGCCTGCCGGGCGTGCCGGAGGACCTGGGTGAGCCGGGCGGGATCCGTGATCGTGAACGGGGTGTGCTTGCGTCGTTCGACCGTCGCCGTCGCGCGGGCGACCTCGGGGTCGAACGCCGCCATGATCCGGCCCGCGCTCGACGAGTAGCCCGGCACCCGGCGCAGTACGTCGCCGGACAGCCGCGAGCCGAGGCCGCCGCCGCCCATCCGCTCGACGTAGAGCACGTGGCCGCCGATCGGCAGCCCGAGCTGGACCATCTCGCGCAGCGACTCGTGGAGGTCGACGAGGACCGGCCGCGCGACCGCGCGCAGCGGCAGCCGGTCGATCGCCAGCTGGCCGTAGTGGAACAGCCGCAGGCTCAGCCGGTACCGGCCGGCCGGGGTGCGCTCGAGCATGCCGCCGCCGGCGAGCGCGCTGAGCATCCGGCTCGCGGTGCTCTTCGCGATCCCCATCCGGCGCGCGACCTGGGTCGGGCCGAGCTCCTCGGCGTTCGTGAAGCAGTCGAGCACCCCGACGGCGATCGAGACGGACCGCAGCTCGCCCTCGCCCGCGGGCGGACCGGGCGCGGCCGCGCGCTGCGGTACGAGCTCGGTGACGGTCATGCGCCATCCCAGACGGGCATGTCGTCGGGGTCGGGGATGTTCACCTCCGTGACCCGGTTGCGGTAGCCGACGAGCGCCGTCTTGCCGCCTCTTGCGGATCCGGACGATGACCTCCTCGGTGTTGTAGCGGCTCGCCCGGGTCGTAGCCGTG
Organism: uncultured Actinomycetota bacterium; assembly: GCA_963750565.1. GTDB lineage: Bacteria > Actinomycetota > Actinomycetes > Actinomycetales > Kineosporiaceae > R-H-3. The sequence continues at coordinate 11,130 of CAVVRA010000014.1, forward strand.
CGCCCACGTCGCGAACGCGCGGATCGGGCCGGAGTGGGTGGCGGCGATGATCCGGCAGTTCGGGGACTCCTCGCATGATGCGGAGGAAGCCCTGCCAGAACCGGCGCACGCATGCCTGCGGCGACTCGAAGTACATGAGCGGGATTGTCAGCCAGATCTGGATCGGGTCGCCGCCGCCGAGCTGGGTCCGGTAGAAGCGGTCGATCTCGACGAGCCACCGCGGCCGGTCGCCGACCGCCATCCGCTCGAGCTTCTCCATGAGGGCCTGGTACTGCCGGAACGCCGACGTGATGTCGCGCAGCGCCGTCCGGGGTCCAGACCTGGAAGTTGCGCAGCTCGGGGATCGCCTCCGGACCCTCGACGTCGGCCTCGCGGCCGCACTGCGTCGAGGCCGTCGAGCAGCCCGCGGTGGATCTGCTCGGCGGTCTGCCGGGCCCGGTTGGTGTCGGCGCAGACGATCCGCACCTGTCGGCCGGCGCGCAGGCGTCTTCGCGAGGCGAGTGCCCGCGCTGGTGCGCCTGCCAGCCGCCCATCGGGGTCAGGCCGGCGTCCGGTCGAGTACCCCTGCGTGATGCCGTGCCGGATGATCCGGATCTCCGCGGCGTAGTCGCTCGGTCGCCCGCTGCGCCGGCTCGGGGACGATCTCCTTGCTCGCGGGTCGCCTCGGCGTACTCCCGGGCGAACCGCTCGCCGTCGACCTCGAGCAGCGCCGCGCGCGGTCGGGGCGTCGTCCTGCCGCTCCCGGAACCGGCGCAGGTAGAGCGGCGTCCGCGTCGTCCGGCTGCACCGCGACCGGCCGGGCTCGGCCCGCTCCCGGCGTGCGGTGTACCGCGCCAGGTACAGCGGGGCGTCGGTGCGGTCGGTCCTGCGGAACACCGGCGTCTCGGGCGGCTCGGAGCCGCCGTCCGCGCCCGTTCGCTCGTCGGTGGACGTCACGGTTGCCCCTCCCGGCTCACGAGTGCACCGTGAGGAAGCGCTCGTTGACCTCGCGGTGCGTAGTAGAACATCGCCCGGCCCATCTCCTCCTCGGTCCAGGTGATCGGGCTCGAAGTCGGGGTCGACCCAGTAGCCGCCGGTGAAGACCTCGTTGCGGTTGCCGACCGGGTCGAAGAAGTAGACGGTGTAGCCGCGCGTGACGCCGTGCCGGGTCGGGCGCGACGTCGATCGTCACGCCGTGGTAGGCCAGCGTGTCCGCGGCCTCGCGGACGGCGTTCCAGTCGTCGAGCCAGAACGCGAAGTGGTGCAGCGCGCCGTTCGGGCCGGTGACGATCGCGATGTCGTGCGGGGTGTGCGAGCGCTCCAGCCAGGTCGCGAGCTGGTGGCCGTCGTTGGCGAGGATCTGCTCGGTGAGCCGGAACTCCAGCACGTCGCTGGAAGAACCGCGGTGGCCGCCTCGACGTCCTCGGCCATGATGAAGATGTGGTCGAGGCGCGGCGGCGCGATGCCGACGAGGTCTGCCGGGCCGCGGCGGCGGGTTGGTCAGCGGCAGCATGTTGCCGACCTTCTCCATGCCGTGCACGAGCTCGACGGTGTGCCCGGACGGCGCCTCGAACCGGATCGCCTCGCCCCAGCCCGGGCCCGAGCTCGCCGCGGCGCGTAGCGCTTCACGGCGACGCCGGCGGCCTCGACGCCGCTCGGTGTAGTAGTCGAGGTCCTCGAGCTCGGCGACCTTGAAGGACATGTGGTCCAGGCCGTAGGTCGGGGCCTGCGCGGAGCACGACCGAGTGGTGCTCGTGCTCGTCCCAGCACTTGAGGAAGACCCGGCCCTCCTCGCGCGCGGTCTCGACGAGCCCGACGACCTCGGTGTAGTACGCCGTGCACAGCTCGAGGTCGGGGACCCGGATCTCGACGTGCTGCAGGCGCAGGATGCCGGTCAGCTCAGGTGTGCACCTCAGGAAGCGCTGGTTGAGCGACGTTCTCGTAGTAGAAGAGGCCCCGGCCGATCTGGTCCTCGGTCCAGGTGATGGTCGGGAAGTCGGGGTCCGGCCGGTAGCCGCCGGTGAAGACCTCGTTGCGGGTGCCCAGCGGGTCGAAGAAGTAGATCGTGTTGCCGCGGGTGACGCCGTGCCGCGTCGGGCCCAGGTCGATCTGGACGCCGTTGTAGGCCAGGATGTCGGCCGCCTTGCGGACGTGGTCCCAGTCGTCGAGCCAGAACGCGAAGTGGTGCAGCGCGCCGTTGGGGCCGTTGACGATCGCGATGTCGTGCGGGGAGTGCGAGCGCTCCATCCAGACGCCCGAGCTGGTGGCCGTTGCCGTCGAGCAGCTGCTCGGTCATCCGGAAGCCGAGGACGTCCGTGAAGAACGCGTGCGGCCTCGCCGACCTCCTCGGCGTTGACGAGCAGGTGGTCCATCCGCGGCGGCGCGATGCCCGGGCAGGTCCGGCGGCGGCACCGGCGCGGGGTTGTGCTTGCCGAGGATGTTGCCGGTCTTCTCCAGGTCGTAGACGAGCTCCATCGTCTGGCCGGACGGCATCTCGAACCGGATCGACTCGCCCTGCCCGACCGCCTCGCCCTTGCGAGACCCGCTGCACGTGGCAGCCGTACGGCCTCGAGCCGCTTCTCGAGGTCGTGCAGGTCGTCCTCGCGCTCGACCCGGAAGGAGAACAGGTCGAGCCCGATCCGCGGGTCGTAGCGCAGCCGCAGCGAGTGGTGGTCCTCCTCGTCCCAGCACTTGAGGTAGACCGAGTCCGTCGTCGCGCTCGGCGACGCTGCAGGCCGAGGACCTCGGTGTAGTAGGCCGTGGACGAGCTCGAGGTCCGGGGTTCGGACGTCGACGTGTGCCAGGCGCAGGACTCCCACTGCGGCCTCCTCGTCGCGACCGGCCGCGGGGCGGACGGCCGTCGGTGCGATCTCTTGACCGCGACGGTAGGCTTCCCACCGTTCCGGGGGAAGGACCAGCGTTCCACATGAGAGAACGAACTGCTCCGACGTCGCGCCGTCGCGGGTAGCGTGCAACGGCGCCGGCGGGACGTCTGCGCCGGGAGGGGTCGCGGCGGGGCCGCCGCGCCGGAGGAGCGGAGGCGACATGGCCGGTCCGGAGGACATGCGGCGCGCGGTCGCGGGCTACGTCCAGGAGATCCACCGCTCGTACGTCGACCAGGCACGGACCTTCCCGCCCGCCGTCCGCGGCCGGATGCCGCTGCTCGCCGGCGGACCCCTCACCGTCGCCGCTGTCGCGGCGCGCAACCTGCACCTCATCGCGACCCGCGAGTCGCTCGGCCCGCTCCAGGGCCCCGAGGTGAGCGTCGAGGCCGAGTACGAGGGTCTGGCCTGGACCGCTGCGCTTCTACGACCCGGTCGTCACGCCGGCCCTCGCTCTCGCTCGACGAGAGCGCCGGTCCGGCGTTCGACGAGGTCAAGCACGCGCTCGGGCGTCACGACCGTCGTCTACCACCTCGTCGCCCAGGCCGGCGCGGGACTGTCCGGCGCACCAGGCGAGCCACGTCGGCACCGGCCTGGCGAACGGGCACTCGGCGGTGGCCCGCGACTTCGAGACGATCCGCAGCCGGGTCCGCGGCCGGGAGGCGCTCGTCGACGAGCTGGCCGGGCGCGGCGACGGCCGGCCTCCGTCCGGGCCCAGGCGCTGCTCGCCGCGCGCCATCGCCCCGCAACGACCGGGCGGTCGTCGCGCTCGCCGCGGGGCCGGACCCGACCCCGACGCTGTGCGCAAGGCGCTGCTCGCCCGCGTCGGCGGGCGGACCGCAGTGGTACCCCGCCCGGCCGCCGGCGCGTCGTCCGACCCGCGTCCGGACGACGTGAGCGCCGCGACGCAGGACGGCTGTCGACGGTGCGCAACGCGGCCCGGCTGCTGAAGGTGTTCCTCGTCCGCGAGGAGCCGACCTCGGCGTCTCCGAGCTGGCCCGCCGGCTCGGCCTGGGCAAGAGTCGACGGTGCACCGGCTGCTCACGACGCTCGCCGCGGAGGGGCTGATCGAGCAGGACCCGCGCACCGGCGGCTACCGGCTCGGCATCGTGATGTTCGAGCTCGGCGAGGCGGTGCAGGTGCACCTCGACCTGCACGCCGCGGCGGGCCCGGTGCTCGCGCCAGCTGCGCGAGCAGACCGGCGAGTCGTCCCAGGTCGGCGTGCTCGACGGCACCGAGGTCGTCTACGTCGACCGGCTGGAGAGCTCGCAGTCGCTGCGGCTGTTCACCGAGACCGGCCGCCGGGTGCCGGTGCACTGCACCAGCTCCGGCAAGGTGCTGCTGGCCCACCTGCCGGACGACGACCGGGAGGCGCTGCTGGCCCGGCTGCCCGCTCACCCCGCTCACCCCGCACACGATCACCGAGCCCGGCCCGCTGCGCGCCGAGCTGCGACCAGGTCCGCCGCCGCGGCTGGGCCGAGGCGGTCAACGAGCGCGAGATCGGCGTCGCCTCGGTCGCGGCGCCGATCCGCGACGCGGACGGCGACGTCGTCGCCGCGATCCGCATCGGCGCGCCGGTGACCCGGCTCGGGGCGGCCCGTCGCCGGCAGGCTCGGCGCCCGCGTCGTCGAGGCGGGCGAGGCGATCATCGCGCCGGCTCGGCTGGTCGCCCGAGGCGCACCGGAGCCAGGCCGCCGCCCCCGCACCTGCCCTGAGCCTCACCGGACGCACGGGAGAGCTGACATGCCGCTGACCGACGCGCCGGGCAAGGCGCGCGCGCTCTACGAGGCCCGCCGGACCGGGTGGCCGATCCCGCCGTTCACCGACGCCGACCCGACACTGACGATGGCCGACGGGTACGCCGTCCAGGACGAGCTGGCGAAGCTGCTGCTCGCCGACGGGGACCGGATCGTCGGCTACAAGGTCGGGCTCACCTCCAAGCCGATGCAGAAGATGATCGGCGTCGACTCGCCCGGACTACGGTCCGGTGCTCGCCTCGACCGTCTACCGGGACGGCGACGCGATCGCCGCTCGACCGGTTCATCCAGCCGAGGATCGAGGCGGAGATCGTCTTCGTGCTCGGCGAGCGGCTCGCGGGGCCGGGGGTCTCGGTGACGGACGCCGCGCCGCGCTATCGCGGGTGTCGCCGCGGCCATGGAGATCGTCGACTCCCGCTTCGCCGACTGGCGGATCAAGCTCGCCGACACGGTCGCCGACCTCGCCTCGAACGGCGCGGTCGCGACCTCGAGCCGGCTCGTCCCGCTCGCCGACGTCGACCCGCGCCTGGTCGGGATGACGCTCACCCGCAACGGCGACCTCGTCGACACCGGCGCCGGCGCCGCGGCGCTCGGCGACCCGGTCGCCGTCGTCGCGTGGCTGGCGAACACGCTGGGCGCCAACCGGGTCGCCACTGGAGCCGGGTCACCTGGTGATGACCGGGGCGCTGCACGCCGCGGTGCCGATGTCCGCCGGCGACGTGTTCCGCGCCGAGTTCGACCGGCTCGGACCGGTGACGTCCGTGTCGTCGGGGGAACGAACGGGGAGGCACGATGACGGACGTCCAGGGGTACGCCGCCGCCCTGACCGCGGCGCGCCGCGAGCTGCGCGCGATCGCCACCGCTCACCGACGTCCTGCCCGAGCTCGACCAGCCGACGGCGTACGCGGTGCAACGGCGCCAGCGCGACGCGGCCGGGCCGCTCGCCGGCTGGAAGCTCGGCGTCACCTCGCGCGCGAAGCAGACGCAGGTCGGCGTCGACTAGCCGATCTACGGCTACCTGGCGGCGTCCGACGCGCTCGACGTCGGCGAGCCGCTCGTCGTCGCCGACGCACATCCAGCCGCGCGGCGAGCCGGAGATCGTCTTCGTCCTGGGCCGGGACCTCGCCGGTCCGCAGTCACCGCGGTCGACGTGCTGTCCGCGACGTCGGGGGTCGCGGTCGGTATCGAGGTGCTCGACTCCGTTACGAGGACTACCGGTTCACGATGCCGGACGTCGTCGCGGACAACACCTCGGCGGGCCGGTACGTCGTCGGGGCGCCGGTACCGGTCACCGGGATCGACCTGCGGCTCGTCGGGGTCGTGCTGGAGCACAACGGCGAGGTCGTGGCGACCGCGTCGGGCGCGGCGTCCCTCGGCCACCCGGCGGCCGCCGTCGCGTGGCTGGTCCGGTCGCTCGCCGCGAGCGGCGAAGGGCTGCGGGCCGGCGAGGTCGTGCTCTCCGGCGGGCCTCACCGCCGCTGTGCCGGTCGCCGCCGGGGACGTCGTCGTCGCGACCGTCGACCGGCTGGGCGGCCTCGAGCTCGCCTGTGTCTGAGGCCCTCGTCCCGCTGCCCGAGCGGGACGCCGACGGGCGGGCGGCGTTCGTCCACGACGGCCGGACCTACGCGGTCTTCACCGTCGACGGCGAGGTCGTCGTCACGGACGGGACGTGCCCGCACAAGGGCGGCCCGCTCGTCGAGGGGGTGCTCCGGGAGGGTGCCGTCGTCTGCCCGTGGCACTGGTACACGTTCGACCTGCGGACCGGGCAGTGCCGGACGGCGAACGAGGTCGCGCTGCACCGGCACGAGATCGTCGACGTCGACGGCAGGCTGCACGCGCGCGTCCGGCCGCCGGTCGCGGCGTCGTGGGCCGAGCGGCTTCGCGCCCATGCCCGCGGCGAGGCGCCGGCAGGGTAGCGGCAGCACGGCGGAGGCAGGAGCGCGCCCGCACCGTCCTCCCGGGCTTTGCGGGTCGTCGGCGTGGGTGCAGGGACGTGCACACCAGAGGACGGATCTCGTGTCGGTGGACTCAGGCCGTGCCGTCGCGGCCGGCCCACCACGCGGCGAGCCCGACCTCGACGAGCCCGAGCGCGAAGATCACCGGCTGCAGGAAGAAGTACCGCTGGAGCACGAGCAGCTGGACGCCGATCCACAGGCAGAGCCCGGTACCGGCGAGCACGCCCGCGACGGCTCCCCAACGGTGCCCGGTCCCGGTGAGCCAACACGCGACGGCCTGCGGCAGCGCGACCGTCGCGAGCAGTGCGACGCCGGGCAGCGTCCACGACGGGAACGGGGTGTTCTCCAGCCAGTCGGCCGGCATCCCCATCCCGTCGCGGACGAGCCCGACGCCGCCGTACACGGCGCACAGGGCGACGAGGGCGAGGACTGCGGTGAGCGCCCACGAGGCGCGGTCGCGGCGGGTCACGACCCACGAGCGGGGGTCGAGCGGGTGGGTCGTCGGGGGGACGGGGGTCGGCGGTGTCATCGGTGCCTCCCGGCGTGTCGCGTCCTTCCCAGCGTGGCGCGGTCCGGTGCGAGCCGAGACGGGCCGTCGGTCCCGACACACGGCCCCGTGCGCCGGCGGGCGCGGACCGCGCCGGTAGGGTTCCGGCCGGAGATGACGTCCGCCGTCCCGCGCCGGCCGTGGCCCGGTCGTACCCTGGCGGCCACCGTGGACGAGGAGACCCGCCATGCCCGCGCTGCCCTACGGCACCTGGCCCTCGCCGGTCGACGCCCAGAGGCTCGTCGAGGCCGCCGTCGAGCCCCGCGAGGTGTGGGCCGCGGACGGCGTGACGTGGTGGGCGGAGTCGCGGCCGGCCGAACGCGGTCGCATCGCCGTGCTGCGCCTGGACCCCGACGGTCGCGTCAGCGAGGTGCTCCCGCCGGACGTCAGCGCGCGCACCCGGGTCCACGAGTACGGCGGCGGAGCCTGGTGGGTCGCGACGACCGGCCCGCGCCTCGGCACGGTGTTCGCGACGGCGTGGGCCGACCAGCGGCTCTACCGCGTCGACCTGCCAGGCCCCGACGGAACCCACCCCGCCCCGGTGCCGCTGACCCCGGAACCCGTGACGGAGCACGGGTTCCGTTGGGCGGACGGCCGGCTCACCCCGGACGGCAGGCTCGTCGTCTGCGTCCGCGAGCGGCACGAGGACGACGCCGGGAAGCAGCTCCACGAGGCGGTCAACGAGGTCGTCGCGGTCCCCGCCGACGGCTCCGCCGCGGACGACCCGTCGCGGGTCGCCGTGCTCGCCGGCGGCCACGACTTCGTCGCCGCGCCGCGGATCTCGCCGGACGCTGCGACGGTCGTCTGGGTCGCCTGGGATCATCCCGCGATGCCCTGGGACGCAACGGTTCTCGAGGCCGGCACGCTCGACCGGAGCGGCCCGGCCCCGGTGCTGCGCGACGTCCGGAGGCTCGCCGGTGCCGTGCTCGGCGAGGCCGGCGAGCAGTCGATCATGCAACCGGACTGGACGCCCGACGGTCGGCTCCTCGTCGTCTCCGACGCCCGGGACGGCTGGTGGAACGTCCATGCCGTCGACCGCGCGTCCGGCGCCCTCACCCCGCTGCACGCCGACGACCACGAGGTCGGCGGTCCCGCGTGGGTCTTCGGCACCGCCCACCACGCCGCGACACCGGAGGGCTCGGTCTGGCTGACGTTCACCACCCCGGACGGCGTCCTGCTCCGCCGCGTCGACCCCGACGGCACGACCGCCGAGTGGCCGTGCCCGTGCCGGGCGCTCGGCTCGCTGCGCGCGGACGGCGACCGCCTCGTCGCGGTCGTCGGGCACGTCGACCGGGGGGCGGAGGTCGTCGAGATCGGGCTCGCCCCCGGCCCGCAGGACCCCCGGCGCCGCGAGCCCGTGCACCGCGGGGCGCTCGCCGTGGCGCGTGGCGCGCGGCTGCCCGACGGCGCGGTGAGCATCGCCCGGCACGTGACGTACCCGAGCCGCGGCGGCCGGACCGCGCACGCGTGGTTCTACCCGCCCACCGGTCTGCTCGACGGCGAGCCGATCATCGGCCCGGACGGCGAGCTGCCGCCTGTCGTCGTCACCGTTCACGGCGGGCCGACGGGCGCCGCCCGGCCGACCTTCCAGCTCGGCGTCCAGTACTGGACGAGCCGGGGGTTCGCCGTCGTCGCCGTCGACTACGGCGGGAGCACCGGCTACGGCCGGGCCTACCGTCGGCTGCTCGACGACGCCTGGGGAGTCGTCGACGTCGAGGACAGTGCCGCCGCCGTCGAGCACCTCGTCGCCGAAGGCCTCGTCGACGGCGACCGGGCGGCGATCAGCGGCGGCAGCGCGGGCGGGCTCACGGTGCTGCTCAGCCTCGCGACGACCGACGTCTTTCGGGCCGGCGCGAGCTGCTACGGGGTCGCCGACCTCGCGGCGCTCGCCCGCGAGACGCACAAGTTCGAGTCCCGCTACCTCGACCGGCTCGTCGGTCCCTACCCGGAGGCGGCCGACGTCTACGCGGCCCGGTCACCGATCACGCACGCGAGCGGCATCACCGCGCCGATGATCGTGCTCCAGGGCCTCGAGGACCCGGTCGTCCCCCCGGCGCAGTCCGAGGCGGTCGTCGCCGCCCTCGCCGCGAACGGGGTGCCGCATGTCTACCTGCCGTTCCCGGGTGAGCAGCACGGGTTCCGGATCGCAGAGCACATCGTCACCGCCGTCGAGAGCGAGCTCGCGTTCTACGGCCGGGTCTTCGGGTTCCGTCCCGCGGGCGTCGAGCGCGACCTCGACATCGTGTTCGCGGAGAAGCTGCCGCCGGTCGCCGGCTGAGCAGGGCGGGGGTCACCCGGGCGCCGGTCACTGTCCCGCCCTCCCACGGGCTACTAGCGGGTCTGCCCGGTGTCTGCGGGCAGACCCGCTAGTAGCCCCAGCCTTGGAGAGGGTCTTGCGTGTACCACGTGGTACATCTATCGTGATGTACCACGTGGTACAGATAATGGGAGCTCGCCATGCCGAAGCAGGTGCGTGTCACCGGGCGCTCGTCCGCGGCGCCCGAGGCGGTCTACGCCCTCCTCGCGGACATCTCGACGTGGTCGCGCTGGGGGCCGTGGACCTCGACGACGCTGGAGTCCACGGCTCCGGACGGCGGCGGCGGGGTCGGCGCAGTGCGCCGGCTCGAGTCGCGGACGTTCGGGCGGACCATCGTGTCGCGCGAGCGGGTCGTCGAGGCCGAGCCCGGCCGGCGCATCGTGTACGCGCTGCTCTCCGGCCTCCCGCTGCGGGACTACCGTGGCGTCGTCGAGTTGACCCCGGACGGGGACGGCGGTTCGACGATCACGTGGTCGTCGTCCTTCGAGCCGCGGGTTTCCGGGACCGGGTGGCTCTACCGTGGCGTGCTCCAGAAGTTCGTCGCCGACCTCGTCCCGGCGCTCGCCGGGGCAGCGGCGGCGTCCACGGCGTCCGCGTGACGGAGGCCGTCGCCGCGCCGTCGGGGTCCGCGCCGCGTGAGCGGCTGCTCGCCGCGACCGTCGAGCACGTCGCCCGGCACGGTCTCGCCGACCTCAGCCTGCGCGCGCTCGCCGAGGCAATCGGGACGAGCCACCGGATGCTCATCTACCACTTCGGCTCGAAGGAGGGCCTGCTCGCCGAGGTCGTCGCCACCGTCGAGGCCGGCCAGCGGGCGGTCCTCGCCGAGCTCGCGAGCAGCGCCGAGCCGCCCGGGGTCGCCGTCCGGCGATTCTGGCGCGGCCTGACCGACCCGTCGGTCCGCGAGCACGAGCGGCTCTTCTTCGAGATCGTCGCCCAGGCCCTCCAGGGTCGGCCGGGCACCGAGGGACTCCGGGAGAGCCTCGTCGAGCCGTGGCTCGACGTCGTCGCCGAGCAGGGGGTGCGGCTCGGCCTCGACCCCGGGACGGCGCGCGCGCAGGCCCGGCTCGGGATGGCCGTGACCCGAGGCCTGCTCCTCGACCTCCTCGCGACCGGGGACCTCGACGGCGTCGACGCCGCGATGGACCTGTTCCTCGACGCGTTCGTCCCGCTGCCGGCCGGCAGGCGGCTGAGCAGCCGGCGGCTCGGCTGGTCCGTTCGAGGAAGCCGTCGAGGCGTGCCACCACCGCGAGCTGCTCCGGACGGCGCGCGAGTCCCTCGGCCTGTCGCTCGCCTTCCTCAGCCGGCTCGACGGGACCGCTCGTCATCGAGCCGGGCGTCCGGGAGCAGGCCCGCTGGGCGGAGGTCGAGAGCCGACAGCGGCTCCTCGAGCTCCAGGTCGACGCGGGCCAAGGCTGGTTCTTCGGCCGGCCCGGCCCGGCCGAAGCGCTCGCCCCGGTCGACGACGAGGCGGAGCCGGAGCGCCGCTTCGACGAGGCCGGCTCTCAGCCCGCCGCCGGGCCGGTGACCACGGGGTCGGAGAGCGTCAGGCCGTAGCCGCCGTCACGGGAGCCGAGCCCGCTGACCCACACGAGCCAGTACCGGTGGGTCCCCCCGGAGCTGCCGTCGAGCGCCGTCCGGCCGGACGCCTCGACGTCCTTGCCGACCGGCTCGAGGTCCGCGCCGGAGGTCGGGCGCTCGTCCGCGGCGCGCAGCCCGATCGTCGCCCCGGCGGGCGCGGCCTCGAACCTCACGGAGGTCAGCGCGCGCGCCGACCCGAGGTCGAGGAGCAGCCCGACGCCGGGTTTGAGCCCGCCGAAGTCCGCGCTGCGGTAGGTCTGCGTCCGCCACCCGTTGCCGGTTCTGCGCAGCCCCGAGCCTCCGGAGGGGTCGACGCTCGACACCTCGGCGTCGATCCGGGTCGCGGACGACGCGGCGCTCGGGCGCGCGGACCCGGAGCCGCCGTCCCGCAGGAGGAACCCGGCGACGGCGCCGACCACGACGGCGAGCAGGGCGAGCCCCGCGAGGAGGGCGAGCTGCCGGGACCGCGACGCCGGCGTGGCACCGGTCCCGGACGAGGGGGCCGGTGGGGAGGACGGGGCGGCCGGCGGTGCGGACGTGGCGGGTTCGGGCGCAGCAGTGGCGGGTGCAGCTGCCGTCGCCCCCGGTGCAGAGGTCTCGTCCGCTTCCGGTGCCTCGGGCGTGGCCTCCCGCCCGGCAGCAGGCGGCGCGGCAGCAGGCGGCCCGGCAGCGGGCGGCGCGACGGCGACCGTCTCGGGTGCCGCTGCCGCCACCTCGGGCGCGGCCGGGGGAGCGGCGGCGCGGGTCACCGCCGCCTGCTGCTCCCTCGTCGCGTCGACCGGCAGCGTCCGGACGACCGGGATCGGCTTGGTCTCCGACGCGACCCGGGGGATGGCCTCGGTGGCGTCGTCGTGGCTCGAGGGGCTGGGCGGGGGTGCGGAAGACAACGGACAGGACCTCGCAGAACGTGGTAGGTGCGGCGTCCGCGACGAGCGGTGCTCGGGGACGTCGACGGGTGCGCGGGCGGGTCGCCGTGCGGCGCTGGACGACGAGTGCGACGTCCCTAGTGTCCGCCATCGCGGGCGGGCGGCATCCGCGGATCCGGGGTCACTCCCGTCACATCGCCCGACATCACAGCGCCCGCAATCGGCTGCCAGTCGACGCCGTGCTCCGCCTTGTACGCGCGGACGGCGCTCTTGATCGTCGGGAAGAAGTGCCGTGCCTCGATCCGCTCGGTGAGCCCGTACCGCTCGACCTTGGCCCGCACGGGGTCCTTGAGCTCGGCGAACACGAGGTGGGTGCCGGCGGCGTCGAGGTCGCGGTCGAGCTCGGTGAGCATGTCGGCGGCCGTCGTGTCGACGTCCGTGATCGGCTCGGCGGCGACGATGATCCAGTGCGGTCGGGGCGGTCCCGCGGCGAGCCGCTCGACCTGCTCCCGGAAGACGCGCGCGTTGGCGAAGAAGAGCGGGGCGTCGAACCGGAAGATGACCGCACCCGGGAGCAGCTCGGCGTCGGGGTAGCTGCGGACGTCGTGGTAGCCCGGCACCTGCGGGACGTTGCCGAGCACCGTCTGGTACGGCCACCAGGCCCGCCGGAACACGTTGAGGATCGACAGCCCGACGGCGACGCCGATCCCCGCCAGGACGCCGAGCAGCGCGACGGCGGCGAACGCCGCGACCGCGAGCCAGAACTCGGTGGGTCGTTGCTTCCACAGCCGGCGCTGGCCCGCGACGTCCGCCATCGCGAGCGACGCCGAGAGGACGACCGCGGCGAGCACCGGCTGGGGGAGGTCGGCGAGCAGGTCCGGTGCGCTGACGAGGAGCACGACGATCGCGACGGCGCCGACGACCCCTGCGAGCTGGGTGCGGGCGCCCGCTGCGAACGCGACCGCCGTCCGGGAGCCGCTCGTGCTCACCGGGAAGCCCTGGAACAGCCCGGCGAGGAGGTTCGCCGCGCCGATCCCGACGATCTCGTTGTTCCCGCGGACCTCCGCGCCGACCCGGCGGGCGTAGGCGGAGGCGGTCGAGATCGTGTCGGCGAGCGACACGAGCGTGATGCCGGCCGCGCCCGCGACGAGGAGCCCGAGGTCGGACGGCGACACGTCGGGCAGCGTGAGCGGTGGGAAGCCCTGCGGCAGCGGGCCGACGAGCCGGACGCCGCGGGCGCCGAGGTCGAAGGCCACGGCCGCGCCGATGCCGAGAAGGACGGCGAGGAGCACGCCGGGGACCCTCGGCAGGCGCCGCTGGAGGACGACGATGACGACGAAGGCGGCGACCCCGATCGCGAGAGCCGCGGGGACCGTGCGGCCGTCCGCGACGCCACGGGCGAAGCCCAGGGCCTCGGCGACGAGTCCGTCCGCGTCGACGGAGAAGCCGAAGAGCTTCGGCAGCTGACTCACGAAGATCGTCAACGCGAGCCCGTTCATGTAGCCGATCTGGGTCGGTCTGCTCAGCAGGTCGGCGACGAAGCCGAGCCGCAGCGCGCCCGCGACCACCATCGTCAGGCCGACGAGCAGCCCGAGGGCGGAGGCGAGCGCGACGGCGCGCGCCGGGTCACCGCCCGACCCGGCGATCGGAACGACGACAGCGGCGATCATCGGACCGAGCGAGGAGTCCGGCCCGAGCACGAGGACCCGGGACGGCCCGAACACGGCGTACCCGAGCAGGCAGAGGACGGTCGTGTAGAGCCCGGTGATGGCCGGCAGCCCGGCGAGCTGGGCGTAGGCCATCCCCTGCGGGACGAGCAGCGCCGTGAGGGCGAGCCCCGCGACGAGGTCCTTGGACAGCCAGCGCCGGTCGTACCCCGGCACCCAGTCGAGCACCGGGAGCCAGGTGCGCAGCACCGACGACGCCATGCCGGCCCTCAGCGGCCGTGGATCCGGCGCTCGCGCTCGTCGATCGCGACGTCGTTGATGCTCGCCTCCCGGCGCCGCATGGAGCCGAGCTCGTCGGACTCCCACAGCTCGTTGCCGTAGGAGCGCCACCACCGGCCGTCGGCGTCGTGCCACGGGCGGGGTGCGGGCGTGATGTCCATGGTCGCGAACCTAGCCGTCGGCCACCCGAGCGGACAGGGGCCACCGCGTTCGTCCAGGGCGAACTGCGGGCGCATCCACCGCGGGAGTAGCAAGTGTGTAATCACCGTTGCATCCGTCGTGACGAGCACGAGTACCACGGCCGGCGGACCCGGGAGCGCCGGCAGCACGCAGACCCTCCCGGTTCTCTTCCTCGACGACCAGGTCGTCCTGCCCGGCATGGTCGTGCCGGTCCAGCTCGAGGGGCCGGCCCAGGCCACGCTCGACGCGGCCCGGGCGGCCCGTGGTTCGAACGGCTCGGACCCGCTCCGGCTCCTCCTCGTCCCGCGGGTCGAGGGCAGGTCGGGCGTCATGGGCACGGTCGTCGACGTGACGCAGGTCGGCCGGCTGCCCTCCGGCGAGCCGGCGATGGTGCTCCGGGCGACCGACCGGGCCCGGATCGGCGGTGGCACCGTCGGCCCCGGCGCGGCGCTCTGGGTCGAGGCCGAGATGCTCGCCGAGCGGGCGCCGTCCGCGCGAGCCCGCGAGCTCGCCGCCGACTACAAGGCCGTCCTCACCTCGATCCTCGCGGAGCGCGGGGCGTGGCAGGTGCAGGACGCAGTCCAGCGGATGACCGAGCCGACCGAGCTCGCCGACGCCGCCGGCTACGCCGGCTGGCTGGCGGCCGCCGACAAGGTGCGGCTCCTCGAGACGACGGACGTCGAGACCCGGCTCGAGCTGCTCCTGGAGAAGGCCCGGGCCTACCTCGCCGAGCTGGAGGTGAGCCAGAAGATCCGCGACGACGTCCGCGAGGGCATGGAGAAGTCGCAGCGCGAGTATGTGCTGCGTCAGCAGCTCGCGGCGATCCGCAAAGAGCTCGGCAGCCTGACCGGCGAGACGGACGCCGACCCGAACCCGGACTACCGGGCCCGGGTCGAGGCCGCCGACCTCCCGGACGTGGTGCGTGCGGCCGCGCTCCGCGAGGCCGACCGCCTCGAGCGGACGCCGGACGCCTCGCCCGAGGGCGGCTGGATCCGGACCTGGCTCGACACTGTCCTCGAGCTGCCGTGGTCGACCCGGACGACGGACACGACCGACGTCGCGCGCGGCCCGCGCCGTCCTCGACGCCGACCACGCGGGCCTGGACGACGTCAAGGAGCGGATCGTCGAGCACCTCGCCGTCCGGGCCCGCCGAGCCTCGCGCGGCCTCGAGGTCGTCGGGGGCCGCGGCTCGGGCGCCGTGCTCGCCCTCGTCGGGCCGCCCGGGGTCGGGAAGACCTCGCTCGGCGAGTCGGTCGCTCGGGCGCTCGGGCGTACGTTCGTCCGTGTGGCGCTCGGCGGCGTCCGGGACGAGGCCGAGATCCGCGGCCACCGGCGCACGTACGTCGGTGCCCTGCCCGGCCGGATCGTCCGCGCGGTCAGGGAGGCCGGGTCGATGAACCCGGTCGTCCTCCTCGACGAGGTCGACAAGGTCGGCTCGGACTACCGCGGCGACCCCGCGGCGGCCCTGCTCGAGGTGCTCGACCCGGCGCAGAACCATACCTTCCGGGACCACTACCTCGAGCTCGACCTCGACCTGTCCGACGTGGTCTTCCTCGCGACGGCGAACGTCGCCGAGGCGATCCCCGACGCGCTCCTGGACCGGATGGAGGTCGTCCGGCTCGACGGCTACACCGAGGAGGAGAAGGTCGCCATCGCCCGTGACCACCTGCTGCCGCGCCAGCGCGAGCGTGCCGGGCTCACGCCGGACGACGTGTCCGTCACCGAGGACGCGCTGCGCACGGTCGTCGCCGGGTACACCCTCGAGGCGGGCGTCCGCGGGCTCGAGCGGTCCCTCGGGCGGATCCTGCGAAAGGTCGCGACGTCGCTCGCGACCCGTTCCGCCGCACCGGGTCCCGGGGGCGGGCAACCCGTCGCCGCCCCGGCCCTGCCCCCGCCGGTCGCCGCCCCGGTCATCGTCGACGCGGTCATCGCCGACACGGTCATCGTCGACGCGGGCGACGTCCGCGGCTACCTCGGCCGGGTCCGGTTCGAGCCGGAGTCCGCGCAGCGCACCGCCGTTCCCGGCGTCGCGACCGGTCTCGCGGTGACGGGCGCCGGCGGCGACGTCCTCTTCGTCGAGGTCGCCGCGATGCCCGGCGAGCCGGGCCTGACGCTGACCGGTCAGCTCGGCGACGTCATGAAGGAGTCCGCGCAGATCGCCCTCGGCTACCTGCGGGCCAACGGCGAGCGGCTCGGCGTCGACGTCGGACCGCTGACCGGGCAACGGGTCCACGTGCATTTCCCGGCGGGTGCGGTGCCGAAGGACGGCCCGAGCGCGGGCGTCACGATGACGACGGCGCTCGCGTCGCTGCTCACGGGCCGGCTCGTCCGGGCCGAGGTCGGCATGACCGGCGAGGTGTCGCTCACCGGCCGGGTGCTGCCGATCGGCGGGGTCAAGCAGAAGCTCCTCGCGGCGCACCGGGCCGGGCTCACCGAGGTGATCCTGCCCGCCCGCAACGAGCCCGATCTGGACGACGTGCCCGTCGCCGTCCGGGAGGCGCTCACGGTGCACCTCGTCGACGACGTCGAGCCAGGTGCTCGGGCTGGCGCTCGAGCCGGCCGACGTCAGTCGTCGAGCCGCAGCGTAGCCACCACGCCGGCGTGGTCGGAGGCGTAGAGCGGCGGCGCGGCCCGGAACGGGGTCGCGCCGACGACTCTCGCCGAGAGCGCCTTCGCCCCGCCGTGGGACAGGACGAGGTCGATCCGCGTCCTCAGCTCCGAGACCGGGTTCGTCAGCGTCTCGTTCTGGCAGCAGGTGAGCCCGGGGTCGCCGCGGTTGACCCGCCACGCGTCCTTGAAGCGCTTGGTGAGCAACGCGTACGAACGGGTCGTGCTGCCGTCCGCGGCGGAGTTGAAGTCGCCCGTCGCGAGGTCGGCTCCCCGGCCGAACGCCGGCCCGGCGAGGAACTCCGCTGCCTGCGCCTTCTGCACGGCGGGGAAGTCCTCGGTCTCGAGGTGGGTGTTCGCGTAGTGGAAGCGGACCCCGGCGAGGCGGCCCTCGATCGACGCCCAGCCCCGGCTGAACGACACCGGCGGCGTGTTCGGCACCGGCGGCTGGAAGGACTGCTGCGTCGCGTAGCCCCCGCTGCGCGGGCTGCCCCAGGCGAGGCCCTTGCGGTCGGCGTTCACGAGGATGACGTCGCGGTCCTGGAGCGTCACCAGGCACGCCCCGACCTCGGTCGACCCGCAGGGGGTGACGAGCGGCGCCGGGCCGATGTCGGCGTTGCGGGAGACGGCCGCGACCGTGTAGTCCAGCCCGCGCGCGGACAGCGCCTCGGAGAGCACGGCGAGGAAGTCGAGCGTCGGCGGCACACCGGGCCCGGACGTCCGCCAGATGCTCACCTCTTGCAGGCCGACGAGGTCCGGCCGGGTCGCGGCGACCTCGTCGGCGATCGCGTTCGCCCGGGTGGGGAAGTCGGTGGACAGTGCCGTGTTGTAGATCCGGGCCACCCCGGCGAGGAACGAGGGGCCGTCCGTCGCGGTGAGGGCCGGGACGAGGCTCGAGCCGAGGTAGAGGTTGCGGGTCATGACGGTGACCCGTGGCTCGTGGCGGTCGTCGGACGCCGACGCCGGCGGTGCGGCGAGCCCGAGCGCCAGCGCGGCCGCCGAGACGAGCGCGACAAGTCCTCCGACGCGTACCCGCCGACCCGTCCGTCCGACCATGAGCGGCACCTTCCGTAAGTTGGCGATCGCACAGCGTCAGTGCGCGGTGCTGGCCACGCCGTGCCACGGTTCGCGCACCTTGGCGTGCCTTTGTCGCGCCGTCAAGCCCCATGCCACCAGCGGGAACGTCGCCCTGCGGGACGACGCCGCGCCACCCGGGTCGCGCGACCCGGAGGGCGCCCGCAGCCGGCTCGCTCAGGCCGCCCGTCGGCATGCTCACATGCGGGGCCCAGGACGACGGGGCAGCACTCGAGCGCTGGCCCGATCCCCTGTCGCGCCCATCGCTCAGCGGCCGCCCGGAGACGTCGGGGCCGCAGGGACGTCATAGGGTCGCCGCCATGACGGCGACACCGACAGGGCGGTCGAACTGGGCCGGCAACATCAGCTTTCCCGGTCCGGTCCACGAGCCCACCGACCTCGACGGTCTGCGCGCCCTGCTCCGCCGCGGCGAGCCGCTGCGGGTGCTCGGCACCGGGCACTCGTTCTCGGCGGTCGCCGCCGGGGCCGGTGGGACGGCCCGGCCGACCGCCGCGGCGGCAGGCCCCGGCGCGCAGGTGAGCCTGGCCCGGATGCCGGTCGTCCGCGAGCTCGACAGCGAGCGCGGTCTCGTCCGGGTCGCCGGCGGCCTGCGGTACGGCGAGGTGACGCCGTGGCTGCACGAGCGCGGGTTCGCGCTGCACAACCTCGGCTCGCTGCCGCACATCGCCGTCGCCGGGGCCTGCGCGACGGGCACCCACGGCTCCGGGGACCGCAACGGCATCCTCGCGACCGCCGTCCGGGCGCTCCGGCTCGTCACCGCGGACGGGGACGTCGTCGACCTCTCCGCGGACGGCTCGGGCGCGGGCTGCGGCCCGGACTTCGCCGGCGCCGTCGTCGCGCTCGGCGCGCTCGGGGTCGTCACCGAGCTGACGCTCGCGGTCGAGCCGACGTACGACATCGCGCAGACGGTCTACGACGACCTGCCGTTCGCCGCCGTCGAGGAGCACCTCGACACGCTCATGGGTGCCGCCTACAGCGTCAGCCTGTTCACCCGCTGGGTCGGGGACCTCGTCGACACGGTGTGGCTCAAGGCCCGGGTCGGCGCGGAGGCCGGCGAGGGCGGCGGCACGGCCACCGCGCCGTCCGAGCTCTTCGGCGCCCGGCGCGCCGACGGGCCGCGGCACCCGCTGCGCGGGGAGCCCGTCGAGTCGGCGACCGAGCAGGGCGGCGTCTCCGGGCCGTGGCACACCCGGCTCCCGCACTTCCGGCTCGAGTTCACCCCGAGTGCCGGCGAGGAGCTCCAGTCGGAGTACCTCGTCCCGCGCGAGCGCGGGGTCGAGGCGCTGCGCTCGCTGCGAGAGATCCAGGACGACGTCCACGCCGTCCTCCTCGTGAGCGAGATCCGCTCGATGGCGGCCGACGACCTGTGGCTGAGCGGCGCGTACGGCCGGGACACCCTCGGCGTCCACTTCACCTGGCGGCCGGACGTC
The DNA here is from genome assembly GCA_963750565.1 of uncultured Actinomycetota bacterium. Classification (GTDB taxonomy): domain Bacteria; phylum Actinomycetota; class Actinomycetes; order Actinomycetales; family Kineosporiaceae; genus R-H-3. Next base: position 30,269 of record CAVVRA010000014.1, read on the forward strand.
CCGGCGGTGCTGCCGGTCGCCGCCCGGGTCGAGGAACGGTTGCTGCCGCTCGGCGCGCGACCGCACTGGGGGAAGGTGTTCACGGCTGGGCCGGACGTGGTCCGGCCGCTCCACCCGCGGCTCGACGACACCCGGCGGCTCCTGCACACGTTCGACCCGAGAGGGTTGCTGTCCAACGCCTTCGTCGACGCGTACGTCCGGAACTGAGAGCACGATGGCCGACTACCCGCGACTGCTCCACACGGTCCTCGACACCACGGACGTCCGGGGGCTCGCCGAGTTCTATCGTCGGCTGCTCGGGCTGCGGTACCGCCCCGGCGACGAGCCGCCCGCCGACGGCACCGCGGACGACGCGGACTGGCTCGCGCTCGTCGACGCCCAGGACAGCCGGGTCCTCGCCTTCCAGCAGGTCGACGACCTGCCCCGGACCAACTGGCCCGACCCGCCGGGCATCCCGATGCAGTTGCACCTCGACCTCACCGTGCCGGACGTCGCGGCGCTCGAACGGCACCACGACCGGGCGCTGGCCCTGGGGGCGGAGCTGCGCCTGGACCGGACCGACGACCCCGACGAGCCGCTCTACGTCTTCGTCGACCCGGCGGGGCACCCGTTCTGCATCTTCGTGGGGTAGCTCCGACGCGCCGTGGTCGGTGCGGAGAACCAGCGGTCGGCCGGGGTCGGGCGAACTCGTAGGGCGACGCTCAGCCCGTGACGTCGGCGATCGCGCGGTCGAGGATCTCCAGGCCGAGGTCGAGCTCGGCGTCCGAGACGGTCAGCGGCGGGGCGATCCGCAAGACGCCCCCCATGGCCGGTAGCTGGACGATGTTCATCGACAGGCCGAGCTCGAAGCAGCGTCGGCTGATCGCGGCGCCGAGCTCGGGGGCGGGTTTCCGGCTCGTCCGGTCGGCGACGATCTCGATGCCGACGAGGAGGCCGCGGCCGCGGACGTCGCCGATGCACTCGTGCCGCTCGGCGAGCTCGAGCAGGCCGGTGCGGAGCCGCTGCCCGGCCGTCACGGCGCGGTCGGCGAGCCGCTCCCGGACGACGACGTCGAGCACGGCGAGGCCGACCGCCGCGGGAAGCGGGTCGCTCACGTGCGTCGTGTAGAAGAGGAAGCCGAGCTCGTGGGCCCGTTCCTCGATCTCCGGCGTCGTGAGCACCGCCGCGAGGGGGAGCCCCGCGCCGAGGGTCTTTGAGAGTGTGAGGACGTCCGGGGTCGCGCCGTCCCGCTCGTGCGCGAACATCCGCCCGGTGCGGCCGACGCCGGTCTGGGCCTCGTCGAGGACGAGGAGCATCCCGCGCTCCCGGCACTTCTCCCGGAGCGCGACGAGGTACCCCTCGGGCAGGTCGATGATCCCGCCGGAGGACAGGATCGGCTCGGCGATGAACGCCGCGAGCCCGCCCGCGGTCTGCCGGTCCACGAGGTCGAAGCCGTCGTCGAGCTCGGTGCGCCAGTCGAGCGTGCGGTCCGGGTGGGTGAAGCGCGGCCGGTAGGCGTTGGGCGCCGGGATCGCCATCGATCCCACGGCCGCCGGGCCGTAGCCGCGCCGCCCGGCGGAGTAGGTCGCGGACGCCGCCGCCCCGGTCATCCCGTGCCAGGACTGGCTGAAGCCGACGACCTCCCAGCCCCCGGTGACCAGGCGGGCCATCCGTAGCGCGGCCTCGTTCGACTCCGCGCCCGTCGTGAGCAGGAGCACCTTCTCCAGCCCCGGGGCGAGCGTCCCGAGCGTCTCCGCGAGGTCGACGACGGGTCGGGAGAGCATGCCCGAGAAGAGGTGGTCGAGCCGGCCGACGGTGGACGTCACGACCTCGACGATCGCCGGGTGGCTGTGCCCGAGGACGGCGCTCATCTGTCCGCTCGTGAAGTCGAGCACCGCACGACCGTTGCGGTCGTACACGAAAGAGCCGGCGGCGCGGTCCGCGACGAACGGCAGGAAGTCGCCACCGCCGCCGTACCGGACGAGATGCTTCGCGGCCCGGGCGAGGTCGGCGCGGTCCGCAGGTGCCAGGAGGTCGTCGCTCATGAGGCGGAGGGTAGCCAGCAACCCCTCGCTGGCGGCAGGGTTGTCCTGCCCGGCGGGACGGGGACGGACCGGCCGGCGACGGCGACGAGGAGGTCGGCATGTCGGACGCGGTACGCGCGGCGGTGCTCGTGGCACCGGGCCGGTACGAGGTGCAGGAGTTCCCGTACCCGCGGCTCGAGGACGGCGCCCTCCTGCTCCAGGTGGAGATGTCCGGGATCTGCGGCACCGACAAGCACACGTACGCCGGCGAGACGAAGCAGTACGTCGGGACGCCCGCGGAGACCGACACGCCCTTCCCGATCATCCAGGGTCACGAGAACGTCGGCGTCGTCGCCGAGATCACCCCGACGGCCGCCGAACGCATCGAGTTCTCCGGCCACCGGCTCGCCGTCGGAGACCGGGTCACGATGTGCCCGGACGTCGTGTGCGGCCGGTGCTACGAGTGCACCCACGTCATGGGCTACGTGTGGTGCGAGCGCTCGGAGTGCTACGGCAACTCGTTCACGAGCGCCGAGCCGCCGCACCTGCTCGGTGGGTGGGCGGAGTACATGTACCTGCGGCCGGACACGTTCGTGTACAAGGTGCCGAGCGGGCTGAGCCCGCGGGTCGCCGTCCTCGCCGAGCTCATGACGTGCACGGCCAGCCTGGACAAGGTCAAGGAGTTCTCCTCGTACGCCATCGAGGGCTTCAACTCCGGGGACACCGTCGTCGTCATCGGCTCCGGGCCGCTCGGCCTGCTCCACGTGGCGAAGGCCGACATGATGGGCGCCGGGCAGATCATCGTCACCGACCTGTCCGAGGACCGGCTCGCGTGGGCCCGCCGGTGCGGGGCCGACCACACGATGAATGCGGCGACGACCACGGGTGACGAGCGGGTCGAGCGGGTCCGTGAGCTCACCGGCGGCCGGGGTGCGGACGTCGTCCTCCACATGGCGAGCACCCCGAGGTCGTTCGTCGAGGGGATCGAGATGCTCAAGCGCGGCGGGATGATGCTCGAGATGGGCAACTTCGCCGACACCGGCGAGGTCGGCCTCAACGTGCATCGCCACGTCTGCAGCAAGAACATCCGGCTCATCGGGATCACGAACCACCCGAGCACCGGGTACGGTCCGGCGCTCCGTCTGCTCGAGCGGTACGCCGACCGCTATCCCTTCGAGGAGATGGTCACCCACGAGTACGGGCTCGACCGCGCCGACGAGGCGATGCGTATGAGCATGGACCCGCGGAGCATGAAGGTCGCGATCGTCCCGGGGCTCACGGCCTGACACCCGTGACCCCCGCCTCGCCGGGGTGACGCAGCCCACCGCAGCACGAGGTATGGCCGTCGGCGCCCGGGGTGCGAGTGCGGCGAAGACCTCCGCGAGTCCCGGGTCGGCCGCGAGCCGGAGCCGGGCGGTGACCCGGTCGGGGACGGCGCCGACGTGCGCCTCGGCCCGCGCGGCGAGTGCCGCGGGTACCGTCTGCGCCACCCGGCCCACGGTCGGGCCGGGCGTGGGGCTTCGGCGGCCCCGGGGACGACGGGCTGCGCGGGTGTCTTACGCCACGGCAACGAGGGATGGCAGGATCATGGGATGACCTCCGACTCCGTCGCTGTGCAGGCCGTGGCGGCTGCCGCGCGCGCGGCCGCCCGGGAGGGCCTCGCCGTCCGAGACCTCGTCGACCCCGCCGACCACCTGCGGCTCACCGAGGTCTTCGACGCGATCTGGGGCCGGGTCGAGGAGCAGGTCATCGCACCGGAGCTGCTGCGCGTCCTGGCGTTCGAGTGCGGGTACCTCGCCGGAGCAAGCGTCGCCGGAGCGAGAACTCGCGACCTCGTCGCGGCCTCCGTAGGTCTCTTCGGCCGCACCGCCGAGGGCGAGACCGTGCTGCACTCGCACATCACGGGTGCGCTCACCGAGGGCCGTGCCCGGCACGCGGGCTTCGTCCTCAAGCAGCACCAGCGGGCCTGGGTCCTGGGCCGTGGGCTCGCCACGGTCCAGTGGACGTTCGACCCGCTCGTGCGGCGCAACGCGCACTTCAACGCCGTCAAGCTCGGCGCCCTCCCGGTGCGCTACGTCCACGACTTCTACGGCGAGATGACTGACGTGATCAACGCCGGGCACCACTCCGACCGGTTCCTCGTGCGGTGGGCGCTGCGCTCGCCCGGCGCGGTCGTGGCCGCCGCAGGGGAGCCGCTACGCCCCGCCGCCCCCTCCGGGACGGTGACGATCCTGCGCGAGGACGATGCCGGCCGGCCGGCGCTCGACGCCGCAGCGCTGCGCGACGCGGGGGCCGGCCGGGTGCCGGCCGTCCTCGTCGGGACCCCCACGGATGTCGAGAGACTGCGCGCCACCGACCCGGACGTCGCGCGGAGCTGGCGGTCGGCACACCGGGACGCCCTGCCCGCCCTGCTCGAGAACGGTTGGCTCGTCAGGGGTTTCGCCGACCGCACCGCGTACCTGCTCGCCCCGTCCGACCCCGACGAAGGGACTGCACCGTGAAGCTCGAGGCCGTGGAGCTGCGCCACGTCGCACTGCCGCTCGTGTCACCGTTCCGGACGTCGTTCGGCACCGAGAGGACGCACGACTGCGTCCTCGTCCACGTCGTCACCGACGGCGCGGAGGGCTGGTCGGAGTGCGTCGCGATGGAGCGGCCGGCGTACTCCAGCGAGTATGCCGACGGCGCCTGCGACGTGCTTCGGCGCTGGCTCGTCCCCGCCGCACGCGAGCTCTCGGACGCCGGAACCCTTGCGGCGGAGGCGTTCGGGCCCGCTGTCGCCTGGGTCAAGGGGCACCGGATGGCGAAGGCCGCGCTGGAGACGGCGCTCCTCGACGCCGAGCTGCGGGTCGAGGGCCGCTCGATCGCCGACCGGCTCGGCGCGGTCACGGACCGGGTTCCCACGGGGGTGTCGGTAGGAATCATGGACTCCGTCCCCGAGCTGCTCGACGCCGTCGCGGGCTATCTCGAGGCGGGATACCTGAGGATCAAGCTGAAGATCGAGCCGGGCTGGGACGTCGAGCCGGTGCGCGCCGTCCGGGAGCGGTTCGGCGACATCCTGCTCCAGGTCGACGCGAACACCGCGTACACCCGGGACGACGCCGAGCACCTCGCCCGGCTCGACGACTTCGAGCTGCTGCTCGTCGAGCAGCCGCTCGAGGAGGAGGACGTGCCCGGCCACGCCCTTCTCGCGCACCGGGTCCGGACGCCGATCTGCCTCGACGAGTCGATCGTCGACGCGCGGTCGGCCCGGGACGCGATCGTCTCCGGGGCCTGCGAGATCGTGAACATCAAGCCGGGCCGGGTCGGCGGGTACCTCGAGTCGGTGCGGATCCACGACGTCTGCCGCGAGCTCGGCAAGGCCGTGTGGTGCGGCGGGATGCTCGAGACCGGCATCGGCCGCGCCCCGAACCTCGCGCTCGCCGCCCTCCCCGGCTTCACCCTGCCCGGCGACACGTCGGCGACCCGGCGCTACTACCACCGGGACATCACGCGCGAGTTCGTCATCGAGGACGGCCACGTCGCCGTCCCGACCGGGCCCGGGATCGGCGTCGAGCCCGAGCCGGACGTCCTCGACGCCGTCACCGTGTCCTCGCAGTGGTTGCGGGAGTAGAGGCCCGTGGCGCTCTTCGACATCGACGGGCTGGTGGCCGGGACGGCCCGGCCCGTGCAGTCGTACATCTACGGCCCGCACCCGGCGCAGGCGTGCGACCTGTATCTGCCCGGCGTCGCGGCATCCGGCGAGGGTCGGGTCGCCGTCCTCGTGCACGGGGGCTTCTGGCGCGCCCGCTACGACCGGAGCCTGTCCGGGATGCTCGTCGACGACCTGCTGGGCCACGGCTGGGCGGTGTGGAACGTCGACTACCGCGCCGTCGGGGTGGGCCCGTCGGCCGGAGGCGGGTGGCCCGGGACGTACGAGGACGTCGCCGCGGCCGCCGACCTGCTCGCCGACGCGGCCGACGAGCACGCGCTGCCGCTCGACCGGGTCGTCGTCGTCGGGCACTCGGCGGGCGGCGCGCTCGCACTGTGGCTCGCGGGCCGGCATCGGCTCCCGGCCGGCGCGCCCGGCGGTCCGCCACGGCTGCGGCCGGCCGCGGTCGTCGCGCAGGCCGCGGTGTGCGACCTCGTCGTCGCGGCGCACGACCGGCTCGGCGACGGCGCCGTCCTCGACCTCATGGCCGGGGCGTCGCCGTCCGACAACCCGCTCGCGTACGGCGTCGCGAACCCGACCGCGCTCCTGCCGCTCGGCGTCCCGACGCTCGTCGTCACCGGCGACGCCGACGACGCGGTGCCGCACACCGAGTCGCTGCGCTACGCCGACGCCGCCCGCGGAGGCCGGGGACGATGTCACCCTGCACGTGGAGCCGGGCGCCGACCACTTCGTCCACCTGCGGCCGACGACCCCGGCCTGGCGCGCGACCCGGCAGTGGATGCAGGCTCGTCTGCCGTGACCCTCAGTCCTGCGAGTCCACGGCGCGCCCGCCCCGTCCTCGATCTCCTCCTCGACCTCGTCCGGACCGACACCGCCGGCGGGGGCGAGTCCGCCGCGGCGCAGCGGTGCGCCGCCGACCTCGACGAGGCGGGGCTCGTCGTCCAGCACCTCGACTGGGAGCTGGGCCGCAGCCAGGTCGTCGCCCGCGGCGGCGGTGACGCCCCGGTGACGTTCACGGGCCACCTCGACACCGTGCCGGCGTCGGCCGGGACCGCGTCGAGGTGGACCGTCGACCCGTGGGTCGGCGCACGGGACGGCAACCGCCTCGTCGGCCGCGGGACGAGCGACATGAAGTCCGGCGTTGCGGCGGTCGTCGTCGCGGTCGTCGAGCACGCCCGCCGGCCGCACCGCTGCCGCGGCGTCCAGGTCGTGCTCACCGCGGGCGAGGAGACCGGCTGCACCGGCGCGAGGCAGATCACCGCCGCCGCGCTGACCCGGGGCGGCCCGCTCGTCGTCGCCGAGCCGACGGGCAACCGGATGCTCCTCGGGCACAAGGGCGCGTTGTGGCTGCGGCTCACCGCCGCAGGACGGGCGGCGCACGGGTCGGCGCCGTGGCTCGGCGACAACGCCGTCGTCCGGCTCGCCCGGGCCGCGGTCGCCCTCCACGACGAGACGGGCTGGCCGGACGACGAGGCCTTCGGGCCGGTGACCGCCAACGTCGGGTACCTCGCCGGGGGCGTGCAGCCGAACGTCGTCCCGGACGCCGCCGAGCTCCTCCTCGACGTCCGGGTCGTCCCCGGGGTGCGCCTGGCCGACGTCCGGGCGCGCGTCGCCACGCTCGCCGGTGACGGCGTCCGGGTCGAGGACCACGTCGTGCTTGCGCCCGTCGCGACCCCGGGCGACGACCCGTTCGTCGGTCTCGTCGCCGGAGCGCTCACGGACGCCGGGCTCGACCCCGCACCCGGGCTGCCCGCGCGGTACTTCACGGACGCGTCCGTGCTCGCCGGGCTCCTTGGCCCGGTGGGGGAACCGGACGGCGATCAGGTGCCGACCGTCGTCCTCGGTCCCGGTGAGGTCGACCAGTGCCACGTCGCCGACGAGTGGTGCGACGTGACGAAGGTGGAGGCCGCCGTCGACGTCTACGCGGCGCTGCTCGACCGCTGGTGCACCGACGGGCGTGCCGGGTGAAGGTCTAGGTCGACCGCTGCAGTACGCGGTCGACGGCGGGTCACCCGCCGGTGAGCCCGCGACGCACGAGCAACGGCTCGATCACGGGCGGGCGGCCGCGGACGGCGGAGAATGCCTCCATCGGGTCCCGCGCGCCGCCCCGACTGAGCAGCTCGCGGGCGAACGTCTCGCCCGCCGTCCGCTTCAGACCGCCGTGCTCGTGGAACCACTCGACGGTGTCGGCGTCGAGCACCTCGCTCCAGATGTAGGAGTAGTAGCCCGCGCTGTAGCCGCCCGCGAAGATGTGCGAGAAGTACGACGTCCGGTAGCGCGGTGGCACGAGCCGGACGGCGATCCCGTTGCGCTGCAGGGCGTCCGCCTCGAAGCGCTCGACGTCCTCGGCGGCCACCTGCGCGGCGTCCGGACCCCGGCGGTGCCACTCGAGGTCGAGCAGGGCCGCGGCGAGGTACTCCGTCGTCGCGAACCCCTCACCGTAGATCTGGGCGGCGAGGAGGGCGTCGACGCGCTCGGGCGCGAGCGGTTCGCCGGTCTCGTGGTGGACGGCGTAGCGGGCCAGGACCTCGGGCTCGTAGGCCCACATCTCGTTGACCTGGCTGGGGAACTCGACGAAGTCGCGGGGGACGCTCGTGCCGGAGAGCCGGGGGTAGCGGACGTCGGAGAGCAGGCCGTGCAGGACGTGGCCGAACTCGTGGAAGGCGGTGCGGACCTCGTCGAGCGTCAGGAGGGTCGGTTCGCCCTGGGGCGGCTTGGGGATGTTGAGGTTGATGACGATGACCGGCGCGGTGCCGAGCAGGTCGCTCTGGTCGACGAAGCTGCTCATCCAGGCGCCGCCGCGCTTGGAGTCGCGGGCGTACCAGTCGGCGAGGAACAGGCCCAGCGGGGTGCCGTCAGGCCCGGCGACGTCGTAGACCTCGACGTCCGGGTGGTAGGTCGGCAGGTCGGCGCGGCGGGCGAACGTCAGACCGTAGAGAGCGTTCGCGGCGTGGAAGATCCCGTCGTCGACGAGCCGCCGCAGCTCGAAGTAGGGGCGCAGGGCCGCGGTGTCGACGGCGTACCGGTCGCGGCGGACCTGGTCGGCGTAGTAGGCCCAGTCCCACGGCTGGAGGGGCGCGTCCTCGCCGTCCGCGACAAGGAGCGCCTCGAGCTCGGCCGCCTCGGTCTCGGCGTTGCGGACCGCGGGCGCGACGAGGCCGCCGAGCATCGTCGTCACCGCGTCGAGGGTGCCCGCGGTCTGGTCGGCGACGACGTACGACGCGTGGTCGGGGTAGCCGAGGAGGGCCGCGTGCTCCGCCCGGAGCGACACGATCCGCGTGAGGGCCTCGCGCGTGTCGTTCTCGGTGCCGCGCAGGCCCCGTGTCACGGACGCGAGGTGCAGCCGCTCCCGGACGGCACGGCGCCGCAGCCGGGCGAGCGCGGGCTGTCCGGTGGGCAGGACGAGCGTCAGCAGGTAGCCGTCGAGATCCCGGCCGGCCGCCGCCTCGCGGGCCGCCGCGATCTCGCCGTCCGAGAGGCCGTCGAGGTCGGCGACATCGGTGGCCCGGACGGCGAGGTCGTTCGTGTCGGCGAGCAGGCGGCGCTTGAACTCCGCCGTGAGGGAGGACAGCTCGGTGTTGATCTCGCGGAGACGGTCCTGGCTCGCGGGCTCGAGCGCGGCCCCGGCGCGGACGAAGTCCTTGTGGTAGCGGTCGAGGAGGCGGGTCTGCTCCTCGTCGAGGCCGAGGTCGTGCTGCGCCGCGTGGATCGCCGCGATCCGGGCGAAGAGCCGCGGGTCGAGCCGGATCGCGTCGCTGTGGGCGGCGAGCCTCGGCGCGACGTCCGCCTCGATCCCGTCGAGCTCGGGGGAGGAGTGCGACGACGTGAGGTTGAAGAACGCGGCGGCGACCCGCTCGAGGAGCCGGCCGCTGCGCTCCAGCGCCTCGAGCGTGTTCGCGAAGGTGGCGGGCTCCGCCGACGTCGCGATCGCCTCGACCTCGGCGCGCTGCTCGGCCATCCCCGCGTCGAACGCCGGCCGGAAGTGGCCGGGCCGGATGCGGTCGAACGGCGGCAGCTCGAACGGCAGGGGGCTCGGGGTGCTGAACGGGTTGTCGGCGGGGAGGGCGGTGGCAGGCTGAGCATCTGCGTGCGTCACCGGCACAGCGTGCCACGGGCGTCCGGGGGATGTCGGTCGCGGGTGGGTCGGGACGCTGGGTCCGCGTCCTCCATCCGGTCGGGCACCCGTTCTGCCTGTTCGGGGGCTGAGCCGAACGGTTCCCGTGCACGCGGTCGGCTGCACGAGCCGAGGAGCACCCGAGCCGAGGAGCATCGGTGAGACGGGCCTACCCGGCCGCCACGGCCCTGCCTCAAGATGTGCTCGTGGGGTCGTGGGTGGGGCGCCTGCTGGGGCGCTGGGGGGTGGCGGCCGGCAGCGCCGGGACCGACGACCATGCCGACCCTGCCGACCGTGCCCGGGCCCCGGCTCGGGCCCGGTACCCGGATGCGCTCCGTAAGCCGGCGGTGGCCGGGGCGCGGCGGTCGGCGCCCGCACACGTCGGCGACTCCCTCCCCGTCCCGACCCTCGACGACGGCGGCGGCCCGTGGCAGCCGCGCTGGACCCGGGTCCCGCCGGTGCCCGCGACCCTGCCGCTCGTCGTCGCCGCCCCGCCACGCGGCGCGCTGCCGGCCCGTCACACCGCGCCGCTGTCCCGCCGTCCGGTGCTCGAGCCGTTCTCCGGCAACGGGTTGCCGTGGACGGCGGTCGGTCGTGTCGACGTCCCGAGCGGCTGGGGCAGCGGCGTCCTTGTCGGACCCCGGCACGTCCTCACGGCGAGCCATGTCGTGGCGTGGGGGCAGGGCCGGGACCGTGCCGACCTGCACGCCCCGGGCTGGCTGCGCTTCACCCCCGCGGCCCGGCCGGGCCGAGCACCGTTCGGCCGTGCGGACGCCGTCGCCGTGCACTACGCCCTCCCGGTCGCGCCGCCGGTCATCGAGCCGTACGAGGAGCGGTACGACTACGCGATCTGCGTGCTCGACGGGCGGATCGGGGACGACGTCGGCTGGCTCGGCGTCCGCGGCTACCGCGACGAGTGGGACGGCGAGCCGCTGTGGACCCTCATCGGGTACCGCGGCCCCACCGCGGCCGAGGCCGAGCCCGTGGCCGTCGGCGGGCTGCGGCTCGACGGTCACGGCGACCAGAGCGACGACAGCCAGGTCATCTTCCACGCCGCGGCGGTCGGGGTCGGGGTTTCCGGCGGGCCGGTCCTCGCGCAGTGGCCGGGCGAGCCGGCCCCGAGCGTCGTCGCCGTCCAGAGCTGGTCGAACGAGCACCGGTCCGGGGCCTGCGGCGGGCACCGGCTCGTCGAGCTCGTCACGACGGCGCTGAGCGAGCACCCCTGAGCGGCCGGGGCCGGGCAGCGGTCGCCCTCCTCGTCGCCGTTGTCGTCGCCGTTCTCGTCGCCGCGGCATGCTCCGGACCGATCGGGAGAGCCCGGTCGGGCCCGGCCCGCATCCCGCTCTACAGCAGCGCGGTCGGCCTCGACGGGGCAGGCGGTCTCACGCTGGTCGTCGACCCGCAGCAGGCCTTCCACCCGGGAACCCGTGTCCTGACGACCGACGATCCCGGCGAGATCTCCAGGTCCCTCGCGCTCGCCCGGGACCAGCGGGCGTGGATGGACCGCAGCTGCCTGCCGGGCGTCGGGTCACGCTGGCGGGAGCTTGCGACGTCGGCGCTGCTCGACCTGCACACGCTGACGTTGCCGAACGGCGCGCTCGTGGCCGGCGCATCGCGGCACTGGCGCTACGTCTGGCCCCGTGACGTGTCCGTGGGCGCGGCCGCGCTGGCCCGCTCGGGGCACCCGGACGACGCGCTCAGGGTGCTGGACTTCGTCGTCGCGCGCCAGCGTGCGAACGGCCTGTTCGAGGCCCGGTACCTGCCGGACCGCGCCGGGGTTCCCGACGACCGGGGCGTCCAGCTCGACGGGACGGGCTGGATGCTGTGGGGGCTCGACGCCGTCGTGGACACCGCGCCCTCCGGTGCGCGGCCCGTGCTCATCAGGCGGCGCATGCACCTCCTGGACCGCTCCACAGTCGCGATCGAGCGTCTGACGGGGGAAGGTCGTCGGCTCCCGCCACCGTCCTCGGACTACTGGGAGCTGCACGAGCGGAAGGTGACGCTCGGGACCGTGGCGCCGCTCCTCGCGGGACTGTGGGCCGCCCAGAGGATGTACTGGACGGTCGGGGAGTCGCACCGGGCCCGACAGGTCCTCGCCGCCTACGAGAACCTGCGTCGCACCGTCGACGCGACGTTCGGGAGCACCGGTCACCAGCGGTACCGCCGGGGCGGCGGCGTCGATGCCGCGGTCACGATGATGCTGCCGCCCTTCCAGCCCGCGGCGGACCCCGGCGTCCTCGACGCCCTCTCCCGGGCTCCCGGGCCGATGGCGAGACCGGCGGGCGGGGTCTCTCCCGGCGAGCGCTGGCGGGACGACGGGGTGAGCTGGACCCCCGAGACGGCGATGTTCGCGCTGGCCGACGCGGCGACCGGACGCAGAGCCGAGGCGCAGCGATGGCTCTCCTGGATCGACGCGCATCGAACACCCCTCGGCGCCATCCCGGAGAAGGTGCTCGACGACGGCAGCCCGGCGGCGGTCGCACCCCTGGCCTGGTCGGCGGCCCTGGTTCTCCTCGCGGTGCAGGAGCTGGAGCCGCCGGACTGCGGCGCCTTCGACCGCGACCCCGGGCCGCACGCCCGGCGCCCCCGAGCCGGTCGCGGCTGAGCCGCCCGCCGCTGAGGTCAGCGACGGCGCGGCGGCAGCGTGACCCGGTCGAGGTCGCGCGCCGAGACGACGTCGAGGTCGGCCCCCGCGGCCCGGGCCGCCCGCCGCGCCTCGACCGCGAACTGCTCGCCGTCGTCGCCGTAGCGCCGCGAGAAGTGGGTGAGCACGAGCAGCCGGACGCCGGCCTCGACGGCGAGCTCGCCCGCCTGCCGGGCCGTGAGGTGCCCGTAGGCCATCGCGAGGTCGGCGTCGACGTCGAGGTAGGTGCTCTCGCAGAGCAGGACGTCGACGTCGCGCGACACCTCGACCGCGCCGCGGCACACCCGGGTGTCCATGACGACGGCGACGGACTGCCCGCGCCGGGCCACGGTCACCTCGTCGAGCGTCACGACCCGGCCGTCGACCTCGAGCCGGCCGGCCGCGGCGAGCCGGCCGACGTCCGGCCCCCGGACCCGGAGCGCGGCGAGCCGCTCGGGGACGAAGCGGACGCCGTCCGGCTCCTCGAGCCGGTAGCCGACGGCGGGGATCCGGTGGTCCAACGCCCGGGTGACGAGGCGCCAGTGGCTGCCCGCGGTGCGGCCGGTCGCCAGCACGCCGTCCATGGTCACCGGTGCCTCGACGACGGGCACCGGCCCGGCGGGGGCCCCGGCGTGCCGCAGGAAGAGGACGTCCTGCGCGGACGCCGCGGGGTAGTGCAGGACGGCGGGTTCGGCGGCGTCGTCGAGCGCGCGCCGGGCGAGGACGCCGGGGAGCCCCAGGCTGTGGTCGCCGTGGAGGTGGGTCATGCAGATCCGGTCGATCGACGCCGCGCCGACGCCCGCGTGGATCAGCTGGCGCTGGGTGCCGTCGCCGGGGTCGAACAGCAGGGTGAGCCCGTCCCAGCGCAGCACGTACCCGTTGTGGTTGCGGGTCCGGGTGGGGACCTGCGAGGCCGTGCCGAGGATCACGAGCTCGCGGGACGTCACCGGGGCAGGGTAAGCGATCGTCGACGTGCCGGGCCGCCGCGGCCGGAGCGGCCCCACGGGCTAAGGTGGCCGCTCGTGGCCGCCCCGTTGCTCTCCCTGGCCGACGTGAGCCGCTCGTACGGCGACCGGGTCGCGCTGCATCCCGTGAGTCTCGACGTCGCGGCGGGCGAGTGCGTCGCGCTGCTGGGCCCCAACGGGTCCGGCAAGTCGACCTTGCTGCGGATCGCCGCCGGCCGGGACGCCCCGACGAGCGGCACCGTGACCTTCGACGGCCGCCGCCTCGACGAGGAGGACCTGCACGCCCGGGCCCGGATCGCCGTCGTCGGGGACGTCACCGCGACCTACCCCGACCTCACGGTCCGCGAGCACCTGCTCCTCGTCGCCGTCTCGCACGGCGTCGGGGACGACGCCGCGCAGTGGGTCGACTGGGCGCTCGCCGACCGCCACCTCGAGGAGAAGGCCGACGCGCTGCCGTCGTCGCTGTCGTCCGGCCAGCACCAGGCGCTGCTCCTCGCGGCGGCCCTCGTCCGGCCCCGGGACGTCCTCGTCCTCGACGAGCCCGAGCAGCGGCTCGACCCCGGCGCCCGGACCCGGCTCGCCGAGCGGCTCGCCGCCGAGCGCGAGGACGGGGTCGCCGTGCTCCTCGCGACCCACCACAAGGACATCGCGCTCACCGTCGCCGACCGGGCCGTGCTCCTCGACGACGGTCGAGTCGTCCGGCGGGGCCGGCCCGCCAAGGTGCTCGCGGACCGGGCATGAGCGAGTCCGGGCAGGACGCCGGGCACCTCGACGAGCCGCCCGGCGGGCACCACGACCACGACGACGACCTGCCGGACCGGGACGACCCGTACTGGGCCGAGCTCACGACGCAGACCCTCGCCTACCTGCGCCGGCTGCGTGCCGCCGAGCGTCGACGCAAGCTCGGCAGTACCGCGTACACGGCGTACGTCGTCCTCGTCATCGTCCTCATGTACGTCGTCCCGTACCTCTGGTACGCCCTGACCCGGCCGCACGGCGCCGGGCCGGCCGTCACGGCGCCGGGCTGGGCGCTCGGTGCGGCCGGCCTCACCGGGCTCGTCGTCGTCGCCTTCCTCCGGGACGGCTCGTGGCGCGGCCCCGCGGTGCTCGACCGGCCGTCCGCGGCGTGGCTGCTGCCCGCCCCGATCGACCGGCGGGACCTCCTCGTCCCCCGGTGGCGGACGGCGCTCATCGTCGCCTGCCTCGCCGGGACCGGCATCGGAGCCGTCCTCGGGCTCGTCGTCCGGGTCGTCACCGGCGGCCCGGCGGCCGCCATGGGGGTCTCGGCTGCCCTGGCCGGGCTCGTCGTCACCGCGTCCGGGACGGCGCTCGGCGGCCTCGTCTCGGCCGGATCCGGACGACGCGCCGCCCGGCTCGGGCCGTGGACCTGGCTCCTGCCGGTCGCCGCGTTCGCCGCCGTTGCGGGCACCGCGACGCCCGCGCCGCGCGGCGCCCCTGTGACCGGGCTCGCCGCCCTCGCGCTGTGGAGCGGCCCCTGGGGGTGGTCCGTGCAGCCGTTCGTCGCCGCCCTGCCCGGCCGGGCACCGGCCGGCGTGGAGTCCCTCTGGCCGGCCGGGGCCGCCCTCGCCGTCGCGGCGGCGGTGCTGCTCGTCATCCGGGCCGACCGGGCGGTCGCGACGATCGACGCCCGGACGCTGCGGGCCCGCGCCGACTCGGTGGCGTTCGTCGGCGGGTCGCTCCTCATGCTCCAGCCGCGGCGGGCCCGGCTCACGGTGCTCGCGGCCCAGGGCCACGCCCCGTCCACCCGGTGGCGGCTGCCGGTCCCCCGTCACCGGCTGCTCCTCGGGGTGTGGCGGGACGCGACCGCGCTCCTGCGGGCGCCGGCGCGCACGGTGTGGGCGCTCATCTGGCTCGTCGGCGCGGTCGCACTCCTGGCAGCGGCGCGGCGGCAGGGGCTGGACGTCGGGGCCCCCGCAGCCGGCTCGGTCGCGGCCCGGACGGTGACCGGAGAGCGGCTCCTCCTCGGCGTCCCCGGGCTCGTCGCGCTGTACCTCGCCGCCGCCCAGCTCGCCGAGCCGGCCCGACTCGACGCGGACGACGTCCGGCGGCTGCGGATCCGGCCGACCGCCGCCACCCGGCAGGCCCTCACCCACGCCGTCCTGCCGGTCGTCGTCCTCGGCGCCGTCCTCCTCCTCGCGCTGGGCGTCACGTCGCTCGTGACCGGCCTGCCGCCGGGGACGGGCGCCACGGCGTGGCGCGTCGCCGACGGGAGCGGGCACGCGGTGATCGGCGTGGCCGTGCTCGGCGGGCTGTGGGAGGCGCTCGCGGCGCTGCCGGTCATGGTCGGCGCCGCCCTCGTGAGCGCCTACCGCGGTGAGGTCCCGACCGGGCTGCTCGGCGGCGGCTCGAGCCCGATGGGCGACGCGGGCCCGGCGGCTCTGCTCGCCTGGTACGCCCGGGCCCCGCTCGTCGCGCTCCTGCTGCTCCTGCCGACGCTCCTCGGCTGGTCCGTCGCCGGGACGGTGACGGCCGTCGCCGCCGTCGCCCTGCTCACCTGGGCCGGGATGCGCGCCGAGTCGATGCTCCGCGCCTGATCTCGCCGGACCGGGCCGGCGGGGTGGACGTGCGGGTCGCCCTGCCTCACCCGTCTTGACCAGGCCGGGCTCAGGTCGCCGCCGCGAGGTCCCGTTCGAGCAGGCCGAGGGCGCCCGCGGCCGGCGAGGTCACGGCGCCCGGCGGCCGGCGCCGCCACAGGTTCGCGAGACCGTCCGGCGTCAGCGGGACCACCTCGAGCGCGTCGAACTCCGCGCCCCGGACGAGATCCACCGGCTCCTCGAGGTCGAGCCGGACGACGACGTCCGGACGTAGCCGGAGCAGGTCGGTGACGACGCCGAGCACCCGCAGGCGGGCGGCGACGTCGTCCGCCGGGAGGTCGACCCCGAGCTCCTCGCGCAGCTCGGTCGCGACGGTGACCGCGACGTGCCGCCCGTCGGCGGCCCGCTCGAGCATCCCGGACGGCGCCACGTGCCATCGGCCCGGGTCGGTGCCGACGCGCTCGCTGCGGCGGCCGACGACGACGCCGCGGCCGGCCCCGTGCGGCACGGTGAGGAGCACCGAGACCCCGACCGCGGCCGCCCGGCCGTGGCCGGACACGACGGGGTCCCCGGCGACGGCATGCGCCCGCCGGCGCAGCGGCAGGTCGGGCACGTCCGGCCCGCCGGTCGCCACGTCGACGAGCTCGGCGCGGACGGCGTCGCACGTCGCGAGCATGTCGAAGTAGCCGCCCTCGGCGACCCGGACCGTCGCCGGACGAGAGCCGGTGTCGACCGAGACGAGACACAGGACGCCACCGTCGTGGACCCGCCCACCGGCCCGCACGGCGTCCAGGTGGGCCCGGCCGCCGGCGGCGAGCCCGGCGTCGACCAGGACCCGCGCGTCGTCGAGCACGACGACCGCGCCCGGCGCCGGGGTCATCGCCACCGGGTACGTGCGACCCGCCCGCCGGACGATGCCGGGCACGTCGGCGTACCGGGCGGCGAGAACGTCGAGCGCGGCGGGCATGGGATGTCTGTCAATCTGGCCCGGCTCTGCGTCGACCGCTCAGGCGAGCGCGTTCATGATCTGCCAGCCGCTGCCGATCTGCCGCCGGACGCCGAGCTTGCCGGTCAGCAGCCCCTTGTAGAGCCACAGCTCGCCGCCGGTCGAGGCCTTCTCGCGGACGATGAGGTCGGGAACGCCGTCCGCGGTCCAGTCGCCGGCGCCGGCGAAGAGCACCATGGCGTTCCAGCCGCTGCCGATGGTCACGCGCGGCCCCAGCGTCCCGTCGACGTACCCGGGGTAGAGGTACAGCGATCCGCTCGAGTCAGCGCGCATGATGATGTCCGGGACGCCGTTGAGGGTCATGTCGCCGACCCCGACGACCCGGTCCATCCCGGCGAGCCCGGTCTTGAGCGCACGGCGTGCGAGGAAACTGCCGTTGCCGTTGCCGGGGTAGAGCCAGAGCGTTCCGTTGGACGGCTGGAGCGCGACGAGGTCCGGCTTGCCGTCCCCGGTGAAGTCGCCCACGCCCGCGATCGCCGACATCCCCTGCCACCCGTTGCCGATGACGCGCCGGGTCCCCCACGTTCCGCCGTTGCCCGGGTACAGCCAGAGGGTTCCGCCGGAGTCGACGCCGACAAGGTCCATCCGGCCGTCACCGGTGAAGTCCCCGACCGTCTCAATGATCCGGAACGTGTTCCAGCCGTAGAGCCCCGAGACGACCCGGGGCGCGAAGACGTTGCCGGACTTCGCGCCGTTACCGGGGTACAGCCACAGCTTGCCGGTCGACGCCTCGCGCGCGAGGAGGTCGTCCTTCCAGTCGCCGTTCACGTCGTTGCCCGTCGACGGCGCCGGGGGCTTCGGCGGAGTGAACGTCCAGGGGGCGCACGTCACGTCGTAGTCCGTCGTGGCGTCCCACCACTGGGCGAGCACGACCGTCCCGCCGGACCAGCTGGGCTGGCTGCACATCGCCGTCGCGGCGGTCTCGCCGCGGGTGCCCGCCGACACCCAGGCCGGGATCCCGGGCAGCCACCACGACCCGACGATCTGCGCCCAGTGCGAGGAGACGGAGTAGATCCCGACGGCGTACCCGTTGTCCTCCAGCGCCCGCAGAACGCCCTCGATGACGAACCGGTTGCGGTCCTTCAGCGCCCGGGTCGGCGAGTCCGGCCACAGCTGGCCGTGCGTGCTGGTCGGAGCCGGCTGCTCGACGTCCACCCAGACCGCGGGCGGCTTCCACGGCAGCGCTGCCAGGGTCGAGGCCGCGTACGTGCCCTCGGCGTAGCCGACGTTGTGCAGCTGGCCGCTCGTCGTCCCCGACGTCCACGGCCCGCTCGCCCCGTACCGGGTGAGCTGGGCGGACGTCGGGTAGTTCGCCCACGTGTAGGCGTGCGCCGGGTTCGTCGTGTGGCTGAGGGACCACGTGCGCTGGGCGGCCAGGCACGGGTTGGTCGTGAAGGCCTTGCCGTCGGTGAGCCCGATGATGACGAAGTCGCCGTCCGGCGGTGTGGTCGACGGGCACTGCGGCCAGGAGATGTCGTACCCGTGCAGCCCCGCGGCGGCGTCCGCCGCGGGCGACACCGCGACGAGGGCGGCCCCGAGAACAGCGGCGACGGCCGTGAACGCGGTGACGAGCGTGCGCCGGAGTCTCATGGGACCAGCCTCCTTGCTGGGCGGAACACGACAATTCTCCTCGTTCGCGGCACGCACCGTCACGGACCGAAGGGCATGGGCCGCTGTCTCCATGCCCCTCGGACGCCGCGCGCGCCCGCGCGGTTGTCGACCCGGGCTCAGGCCTCGGCGACCTGCCGGCCGGCCAGGTACCGGCCCGGTACTCGAGCACCTGCTCGGTCACCCGCACACCGTGCCCGGGACCGGGGGCGGCAGCCCGAACCCGCGAGATCCCCGGTTCTGGGGGCGGCGGCCGGGCGCGGATGCTGTCCTGAAGGCATGAACGCGACCCGGTGCGGTCTGCCCGAAGGCGTGGAGGCGTGCCTCTTCGACCTCGACGGCGTGCTGACCCGGACGGCGACCGTGCACGCGGCCGCGTGGAAGGAGATGTTCGACGCCTTCCTCCGGGAGTGGTCGACGCGGCACGGCGAGCCCTTCGTCCCGTTCGACGCCGCGGCGGACTACGACCGCTACGTCGACGGGCGGCCGCGGGCCGACGGCACCCGGACGTTCCTCGCCTCCCGGGGGATCGAGCTGCCCGAGGGCATCGACGACGACCCGCCCGGCGCGTGGACCGTCACAGGCCTCGGCACCCTCAAGAACGAGATCGTCGTGCGCCGGATCCGGACGGACGGCGTCGAGGTGTACCCGTCGTCGGTGGACTACGTCCGGACCGTCCGCGGTGAGGGGTTGCGGACGGCGGTCGTGTCGTCGTCGGCGAACACCGCGGACGTGCTCGCCGTGACGGGCATCGGGGATCTCTTCGACGCCCGGATCGACGGCGTCCTCGCCCGCCGGCGGCACCTGCCGGGCAAGCCCGCGCCGGACACCTTCCTCGCCGGTGCGGCCGCCCTCGACGTCCCGGCCCGCCGGGCCGCCGTCTTCGAGGACGCCCTCGCCGGTGTCGAGGCCGGGCATGCGGGTGGATTCGCCCTCGTCGTCGGGGTCGACCGGGTCGGCCAGGCGGACGCGCTGCGCGAGCACGGCGCCGACATCGTCGTGCGCGACCTCGCCGACCTTCTCCAGGGCATCGACCTCCAGGGCATCGACTCCCGGGGTCCCGATTCCCGGCCCGGAGGCCCACCCACGCGGCCACCGGCGGAGGATCCTGGCCCGGAGGAGGGTGCGCCATGACGATGTGGCCGTCTAACACGTTCGGGCCCGGCGACCCGGGCCGTCCGGCCGAGGTGGTGGACGCACCGGTCTTCACCGTCGAGCCGTGGTCGGTCACCGAGCCGGTGCTCCGGCTCGACGTGCTCGCCCGCACGGAGTCGGTCTTCGCGCTCGGCAACGGGCACGTCGGGGTGCGGGGCAACCTCGAGGAGGGTGAGCCGCACGGGCTGCCGGGCACCTACCTCAACTCGGTCTTCGAGCGCCGGCCGCTGCCCTACGCCGAGGCCGGGTACGGCTACCCGGAGTCCGGCCAGACCGTGGTCGACGTGACGAACGGCAAGATCATCCGGCTGCTCGTCGACGACGAGCCCTTCGACGTCCGGTACGGCACGCTGCACCGTCACGTGCGGACTCTCGACCTGCGCACGGGGACGCTGCGCCGGCACGCCGAGTGGACCTCGCCCGCGGACAAGACCGTCGCCGTGACGACCACCCGGCTCGTCTCCCTGACGCACCGGTCGCTGCTTGCGATCGCGTACGACGTCGAGCCGGTCGACGCGCCGGCCCGGCTCGTGCGTGCAGTCCGAGCTGGTCGCCAACGAGGACCTGCCGCCGCAGGGCAGCGACCCGCGGGTCGCGGCCGCGCTCACAGCGCCGCTCGAGCCCGTCGAGCATGACGTCCGCGGCACGTGGGCGAGCCTGCTGCACCGCACCCGGGCAAGCGGGATCGGGGTGGCGTGCGCGACCGACCACCTCGTCGAGGCCCCGGACGGCGTCAACGTCACGATCTGCCTCCGAGGCCCGGCCGGACTGGGCGCGGGTGACGTTCACCGCGGCGCTCGGCCGGGCCAGACGCTGCGGGTGGTGAAGTTCATCAGCTACGGCTGGTCGTCGCTGCGGTCGACGCCGGCGCTGCGCGACCAGGCTCCGGCCGCGCTCACCGGGGCGATGCTCACCGGCTGGGAGGGGCTGTTGCGCGACCAGCGGGGCTCCTCGACGAGTTCTGGGCAGGGCGCCGACGTCGAGGTCGACGGCGACCCGGAGCTGCAGCAGGCGGTGCGGTTCGCGCTGTTCCACGTGCTGCAGGCGGCGTCCGGGCGGAGGAGCGCCCGATCGCCGCCAAGGGCATCACCGGCCCGGCTACGACGGGCACTGCTTCTGGGACACCGAGACGTTCGTGCTGCCGGTGCTCGTCCACACCTGGCCGCACGCGGTCGCCGACGCCCTGCGCTGGCGGCACCGCACCTGCGAAGGCCGCGCGAGCGCGCCCGGCAGCTCGGGCTGCCCGGCGCGGCGTTCCCGTGGCGGACGATCAACGGCGAGGAGTGCTCGGGCTACTGGCCGGCGGGCACGGCCGCCTTCCACATCAACGCCGACATCGCCGACGCGGTGATCCGCTACCACGACGCCGTCCGCGACGAGGAGTTCGACGCCACGGTCGGGCTGGAGCTGCTCGTCGAGACCGCCCGGCTGTGGCGTCGGCCTCGGCCACTTCGACCTGGACGGGGCGTTCGCGGATCGACGGCGTCACCGGCCCGGACGAGTACAGCGCGATCGCGGACGACAACGTGTACACGATGCTCATGGCGCAGCGGAACCTGCGGTGCCGCGGCGATCGCGGCCACCCAGCGGCCGGCGGCTGCGGCGGCGCTCGGCGTCGACCGACGACCGAGGTCGCGGCCTGGCGGGAGTGCGCCGAGGCGGTCAACCTGCCCTACGACGACGGTGCTGCGGCGTCCACGAGCAGTCCGACGGCTTCACCGGCCACGCCCGGTGGGACTTCGCACAGACTCGCGGGGACCAGCTACCCGCTGCTGCTCGCACCACCCGTACTTCGACCTCTACCGCCGGCAGGTGTGCAAGCAGGCCGATCTCGTCCTCGCGATGCAGCTGCGCGGCGACGCGTTCACGCCCGAGCAGAAGGCCGCGCAACTTCGCCTACTACGAGGCGTTCACCGTGCGGGACTCGTCGCTGTCCGCCTGCACCCAGGCGGTGCTCGCCGCCGAGGTCGGCTGCCTCGACCTGGCCTACGACTACGCGTGCCGAGGCCGCGTTCATGGACCTGCACGACCTCGAGCACAACACCCGTGACGGGCTGCACATCGCCTCGCTCGCCGGGGCCTGGACGGCGCTCGTCGCCGGGTTCGGCGGGATGCGCGACCACGACGGCGTGCTCATCTTCGCCCCGCGGCTGCCCGACGCGGCTGACCCGGCTCAGGCCTTCACGCATCCGGCACCGGGGCGGTCGGCTGCGGGTCGAGACGGACGGCGCGAACGTCACCTACGACGTCGTCGACGACGGACACAGCGTCGAGATCCTCCACCACGGCAAGCCGCTGACACTGCACTCCGGCGAGTCGGTCAGGGTGCCGGTGCCGCCGCTGCCGGTCCCACCGCCGCAGGTCCGTCAGCCCGTCGGCCGCGAGCCCGTCCGGCGGTGGCCCGCCTGAGCCCGCGAGTGCCTGCTGAGTGCGGACCGAGTGGCCCGGCCGGCGATCTCGGGGTTGCATGGGGGAGCACACCGGACGTCCACCGAGAAGGAGACCCCATGCCCACCCGATCCGCGACGACGACGTGGTCCGGCGGCTTGCAGGACGGCACCGGCCGTGTCGAGCTCACGAGCTCGAAGGCCGGCAGCTACGACGTGTCGTTCCCCCGCCGGGCGGCGGACGACGCCGGGGGCGTGACGAGCCCCGAGGAGCTCATCGCGGCGGCGCACAGCTCGTGCTTCGCGATGTCGTTCTCCGCGCTGCTCGGTAACGCGGGCGGCAGCGACATCTCCCTCGACGTCTCCGCGGACGTCAGTCTCGGCCCGGACCCGGCGGGCGGGCTCCGGATCATCGGGATCGTCCTGCGCGTCGGCGGCGGCGCGACCGGCATCGACGCGGCGACCTTCGCGGACCTCGCGGACCAGGCGAAGCAGGGCTGCCCGGTGAGCAAGGCGCTCACCGCCGTCGATGTCACCCTCGACGTCAGGACCTGACGCACCGACCGGAGCCGGCGCTCGTCAGGTGCTGACGAGCGCCCGCTCCGCGGCGCAGCAGGGCCGGTCGCCGGCGGCCCACCGTCGCGCCCAGGCGTCGAAGTCCGCCGCCGCCATCGCGGGGGCGTAGAGCAGGCCCTGGGCCAGGTGGACCCCGAGGTCGGTGACCGCCCGCGCGGCGACGGTGGTCTCGATGCCCTCGGCGACGACCGTCAGGTCGAGCTCGCGGGCGAGGGTCATGACCGTCCGCAGGATGGCGGTGTCCCGCGGATCGCGGCCGATGCCCCGGACGAACGACCGGTCCACCTTGAGGGCGCACACCGGCAGGTGCTTGAGCCGCGCCAGCGAGGAGTAGCCGGTCCCGAAGTCGTCGAGCGCGACCCGGACCCCCTGCGCGGTGAGCCGGTTCAGCGCCTCGACCGCCCGGTCGTTCGCCAACGTCGACTCGGTGACCTCCAGGCGCAGTTCGTCGGGCCGCAGGCCGTGCGCGGCCGTGCAGCTGCGGACGAGGCCGGGAAGGTCGGGGGCGGACAAGGCGACCGGTGAGACGTTGACCGACACCGCGAGCCGCCGCCCGGCGTCCCGCCACCGGGCCGCCTGCGCCGCGGCGGCGCGGAGCACGAACTCGGTGAGCTCCTCGATGAGGCCGGCCCGCTCGGCGAGTGCGACGAACTCGGCCGGCGACTGCGGACCGAGCCGTCGGCTCGTCCAGCGCACCAGCGACTCGGCTCCCCAGAGCTCGTGCGTCCCGGGCGCAACGGTCGGCTGGTACTCGACCCGGACCCCGCCGTCGCCGATCGCCGTATGCAGCTCGGCGACGAGTGCGAGCCGCTCGCTCGGGTCCCGGTCGCGGCCCGGGTCGAAGACGGCGTGCCCGAGCCGCTCGCGCTTCGCCCGGTACATCGCGAGGTCGGCGTGCATGAGCAGGGTCGTCGGGTCGTCGCCGTGGTCGGGGGCGAGCGAGACGCCGATGCTGCCGCCGATCCGGACCGGACCGCCCGGTGTCCCGAACGGCGCCTCGAGCGCGCAGAGCAGCCCGACGGCGACGACCCGGGCCTGCTGCGGGTCGTCGAGCCCGCCGAGCAGCACGGCGAACTCGTCGCCGCCCAGCCGGCCGACGACGCCACGGGCGCCGAGGACGACCCGGATCCGGTCGGCGACCTGGACGAGGACATGGTCGCCGGCCTGATGCCCGTGCGAGTCGTTGACGTCCTTGAAGCCGTCGAGATCGAGCAGGAGCAGCGCCGTGGCGCGGCGCTCGCGCCGTCCGTCGTCGAGCTGCTCGACGAGCCGGTCCCGCAGGAGCGTGCGGTTCGGCAGGCCGGTGAGGCCGTCGTGGCACGCCCGGTGCCTGACCTCGGCCTCGGCGGTGCGCCGGGCGTCCGCGGCCGCGACGACGGTGCCGACGGACTGGAGGAACCACACGTCGTCGCGGCCGAACGCGCCGGGCGTCCGGGAGGTCGCGAGGAGCACGCCCCAGGGGTCGGTCGGCTTCCCGACGACGACGGCGGCCACGCTGCCGAGTCCCGCCGCGGCGAGTGGTGCGGCCTCGTCCGCCGGCAGGTGTGCGACGTCCGCGACGACGGACGTGCGGCCCGCGAGCGCCCGCGTCGCGGTCTCGAGGCCGGGGACGCCGGGCCTGAGCGGTTCGCCGACCGTCCACGGCGCCGGTCTCGCGCGGTCGGCGGTTCTGTCGGCGGTGTGGACGGCGGCGGCCACGAACCCCCACCCGTCCCCGGGGGTCCTCGGCCGGCCCGCCGGCGCGGTCCGCAGCAGCGCCACCGCCGGGAGCCCGAGGGTGTCTGCGACGGTCTGCGCCGCCGCGGCGAGGACCACCGGCGTCGGCGAGCTCGACAGCGCGACCTCGCCGAGCGCCACGACTGCGGCCTGCTGCCGGGCCCGGACCGCGAGCTCGAGCTCGAGCCGCCTCCGCTCGGCGACCTCGGTGTACACCGAGAGCCGGCCCGCGTCCGCGGCGTCCGGGACGCCGAGCGGCCGGCTGACGACGGTGAGCTCGAGGAGCCGCCCGTCGCGGCGCCGCCGGACGACCTCGGGGCCCGGCCCGCCGCCCGTCGTCCGGTCGCGGGGCCGAAGAGTCGGGTCGGGGCGGCCGAGGACCTCGGACGCCGACCACCCGAAGAGGTTCTCGGCGGCGCCGTTCCACAACGTGACGAAGCCGTCCCGGTCCACGGCGACGAACGCGGCCGGTGCAGCCTCGATGACACCCCGCAGCTGATCGAGGGCGTATTGCGACCCCACAGCAATCACGTGATCACCCTAGGTCAGGGTGAGCGCGCGCATGGCCGCTTCCGGCGGTTTACCGCCACGGTAGGTGGCAAACCGGCTCGCGATGACAGGCTCAGGACCACGGGCTGGCGTACGCCAGCCCCCAGCAGTTCGCGGGGTGCTCCCACGGCGCGGCCGCGCCGTAGCGCCGCGAGGGGTCGGCCACGCGCAGGACGAGCCAGGGCACGCCGTCCGGCACCTCGACGTCCGCGACGACGAGCTCACCGAGCCGCCCCGGGACCTGCGCGACGACCGCGACCCCGGCGTCCGCCGGGTCGACGACGCGCGGGGTCCCCCCGGGCGCCGGCGCGGTGCCCGGCGGGTGCGCGGACGTGAGCAGCTGCAGCTCGACCGGCCGGCCCGCCTGCAGGGGGAGGTCGACGTCGACGACGAGGGCCCGCCGTCCGGCCGCCCCGCCGCCGAAGGACCCGCCCATCCGGACACCGTCGAGCGCGGCGTCCAGCCGCAGCCCGACCTCCCGGGTCGCGAAGGTGCGGCGGGCGGTGAGCGCCTCCCGGACGCCAGGCCGGCTCAGCTCGCGGACCCACAGGCCGGTGCGGCCCTTGCCGACGAGCCCGTACGAGCGGCCGTGCTCGTCGCTCGAGCCGCTGAGCCCCGGCCGCCAGCCGGCGTCGAGGACGTCGACGATCGGTGACGGCAGCCGCTCTGCGTACCCGCCGAAGAGGAAGTCCTCGGTGCGGTTGAAGACCTCGGCGGCGACCATCCGCGGCGGCAGGGTGGCGCCCGGGTCGAGGTCCGGCGGGGGCAGCGGGAAGTTGTCCAGCCGACCCGGCTCGCGGCCCGGGTGGTTGTAGCCGAAGAGCGCTCCGGGCTGCTCGCGCGCGAGCCAGCCGTGGACGCCGTTCGCGGTCCCGGGTGTGAGCACCGGCACGAACCCATCGCTGAACCAGACGTTGATGTGCCCGAGCCAGGGCTCGGTCCACTCGAAGCCGCGGATCGCGGTGAACTCGCCGGGCACGTCGTGCGCATCGGCGATGACGCCGGCCCGGTCCCACGCGGCCGCGGTGATGCTCCGCGGCGGGAGACGGCCGAGCGCGAGGGCGTCCCTGCTGGGGTAGTGGTCGAGGGACAGCGTCGCGACGAGGTCCCTCGGGGTCGACGCATGGTCGGTGAGCGCTGCGACGTCGAGCCCCGCGGCACGCATCTGGACGAACGCCCGCTCCGGGTCGCCCAGGCCGTCGGAGTCCAGCGAGTGGTTGTGCAGGTCGGCCTGGACGGCGTGGAGCAGGCCGGCGTCGCGGCCCGCCCGGCCCGCCGCCGGCACCCCGGCGAGCCGGGAACGGCACCAGGGGTCGTCGGCGGTCCGCACGGCGCTCACGTGCTCGGACCCTACCGATCAGGGGTGCCCGCCGCCGCGCCGGGCCTACGCTGCCCGGCTGTGGAGCTCTTCCGTCACCCGCTGAACCCGCGCTACCTCGAGATCGACCGGCAGGGCGTGGTCTTCAACGCCTGGTACCTCGCGTACTTCGACGATGCGATGGCGGCCTTCCTCGCCGCCCGCGGGCTGCCCTACCCCGAGCTGCTCGCGGGCGGCCACGACGTCATGCTGGTCCACACCGAGCTCGACTGGACCGACGGGCTGCGCTACGGCGAGGCCGCGCACGTCGAGGTCGGCGTCGCGTCCGTCGGTCGGTCGAGCTTCACCCTGACCTTCGACGTCGTCCGGGACGGCGCCACGCTGTGCCGCGGCCAGACCGTCTACGTCCTCGTGACGACGGACGGCAACGCGAAGACCGAGATCCCGGACACGGTGCGCGCGCTGCTCACAGCCTGACGACGACCCCGGCCTACTCACCGTCCGGTGACCCGTCGCCGCCGCCCTGCCGGGCCTCCCACCGCTCGCGCATCCGGGCCCACGGATCGTAGTCCGCATCGAGCGGCTCCTGGCCGGGACGGCGGTCCTCGGGCACATGGACGAGGTTGACGCGCACCCGGTACCAGACGGAGCTGCTGCCCCGCATGCCGTCGACGAGGACGTCGGCCGGTTCGAGGTACCCGGCGACGTCCTCGTGCCGGGCCTTCCAGCGCTCGACCGCGGCGAGCGCCTCGGGCTTGGTCTTCGTCCGGGCCACCTCGACGAGCGGCATCGTCGACTGCCGGCGCCCGTCAGGCGATCCCGCGCCGCGGGGGGGCTTCTCCGCCGGGCCCATCCGGTCGGCGAGCTCGAGCGGCCCGCTCCAGGGAGCCGCGCGCGGCCTCGATGCCCGCCCACGGGTCTCCGCGCACGGCATACCGGTCGAGGACGGTGGGTAGGGTGAACCGCTCCGGCCGGCAACCCGGCACCTCGTCCCAGTCCATCGGCGTCGAGACCCGGGCGTCCGGCGTCGGCCGCACCGAGTAGGCGGAGGCGACGGTGCGGTCCTTGGCGTTCTGGTTGAAGTCGACGAAGACGCCCTGCCGCTCCTCCTTCCACCACTTGCTCGTCGCGAGCTCCGGCGCCCGGGTCTCGACCTCGCGGGCGACGGTCTGGGCGGCGAGCCGGACCTGCGGATAGGTCCACAGCGGGTCGATCCGCGCGTAGACGTGGAAGCCGCGCGACCCCGAGGTCTTCGGCCAGGCCGACGAGCCCGAGGTCGGAGAGCACCTCACGGGCGACGAGGGCGACCTCGACGGTCTGCTCCCAGGGCACCCCGGGCAGCGGGTCGAGGTCGATCCGCAGCTCGTCGGGACGGTCGAGGTCCTCGGCGAGCACCGGGTGCGGGTTGAGGTCGACGCAGCCGAGGTTGACCACCCACGCGAGCCCCGCGGCGTCCCGGACGACGACCTCCTCGGCCGACGTGCCGCTGCGGTACCTCAGCTCGACGACGTCGAGCCAGTCCGGTCTGTTCGACGGCGCCCGCTTCTGGAAGAACGCCTCCTCGTCGATCCCCTTGACGAACCGCTTGAGGATCATCGGCCGACCGGCGACACCGCGCAGGGCGCCGTCCGCGACCGAGAGGTAGTACCGGACGAGGTCGAGCTTCGTCACGGGGCCGCTCTCGAGCCGCACCTCGCGGAAGACGACCTTCTCCGGGTGGGTCACGGCGACCTCGCGCCCGGCGACCTCCACGACGACCGAGTCCGACCGTGCTGCCACCGGCCCAGCGTAGGGCGCGACGGCGGGGGCACCTGTGCCGGTGCGGCCTGTCCGGGATCACGCCGTGGTGCGACGGACCGCACCGACGCGCCCCTGGCCGGACTGACCTGGGCCGGCTGCCGGGCGTGCGGTCAGGAGCGGCGGGACTCCACGGGCAGCCCGAGCGCGACGGCGACGTCCTGGACGTTCTCGAACGTCTCGTGCGCGGGCAGCCCCCGGAGGCGCTCGACGACCTCGTCCGGGGCGTCGTTGTCGGCGGCCCGCAGGACGAGCGCCTCCCGGTCGGCCGGGTAGACCTCCTTACCGAGCGCCCGGGCGATCTGCGAGCGCAGCTCGAGGTCGGCCTGCGTCATCCCGGCCGGGGTGCCGCGGCGGTCCTCGGGAACGACCCCGACGTCACCGGTCGGCTGGTCCTCCCCGGCCGGCTCGGGGTCGCGCCACTCCTCGTCCCGGCTCCCGCGGCCGCCCTGGACCAGCCCGCGGATCTCGTGCCCGAGCGCGTCGTCGCGCCGGCTGCTGTGCTTGCTCGTCTGCTCGCTCGTCGCGCTCACCGTGTCCTGCGTCTGCTCCGTCACGGTCCTTGCGCTACCGGGGCCGACGCCCCACGGACCGGCGGAGAACGGTTCGGTCGGCGGCTGCGGGCCACGCAGCCGCCGCCCGGTTGTCGTGCGAAGACCAGATGTCAGGACGGTAGCCGTCCGACGCCCCCCTGTCACCACGAGAGGGGCAGGTTGGGCGCCGGTCAGCCCGCGAGGAGCTCGGCGAGGCTGTGCCCCCGGACGTCGGCGAGCTCCTCGCGCAGCGACTGCGCGTCGCGGCGCAGCTCGAACGTGCCGAGCCGGGCGAGGTCGTCGAGGACGGAGCCGGCCGCGACGAGCGTCGCGTCGTCGACCCGCTCGCCGGCCCGGCGCGCCGCCGCGGCGAGCAGCCACAGCGCGCGCCCGACGTGCTCGCGCAGGTCCGGGTGGACGGCGACGAGCGCCTCGATCTCGAGCCGGTGGGTACGGGCGATCCGCTCCCACCGCCGTCCGACCCGGCTGCCGCACAGCCGTTCGTGCACGACGCCGACGGATTCGGCGGTGGTGTGGTCGGTGCCGTCCATGTGGTCCTCCTGCGGGGCGCTGCACCCGCGACGTGCGTCCTCGTGCTGCTGTCGTCCACCGGTCCGATACCCGCTGGGGGCTGCGAGATGCGGCGGCGGGACCGTCCTCCTGCTCACGTCGGCTGTTCCGCGCCGAACCTGAGGCGAACAGGACGGCCGACAGACGGGAGGAGGCGCGCGGCGGCGTCCGGATACGTCCTCAGGACGCCGAGGACGGGACGGGGTCTGTCAGCCGGCGACGACCTCGTCGCCCTCGACCTTCACCGCGACCGCCGGCAGCGGCGCCGTCGCGGGGCCGGTCTCGACGGCGCCGTCGAAGCTGAACATCGAGCCGTGCACCGGGCACCGGAGCGTCGTGCCGTCGACCGCGACGGTGCCGCCCTGGTGCGTGCACACACCGCTGAGACCGGTGACCTGGCCGGCGGTCTGCTGGACGAGGACGACGGGCTTGCCGTCCGCGCCTCGCGTCACGAGCGCGCCGCCGACGGGCACGTCGGACAGTTTCGCGAGCGCCGCCGCACTGCCCTCCCCGGGCGCAGAGGATCCGGACGCCGGCGCGCCCGCGTCGCTGCCGGGCGCGGCGGCGTCGTCGTTGCCGCACGCGGCGATGGTCGGGACGGCGACGAGGCCGAGGCTCACGAGGACGCAGGCCCGGACGACGGTCCGGCGGTCCGGGGCGGTGACTTCCTGGTCCATGGGTTCCTCCTGGGGGGCCGGTCGCCTCAGGTCGTGCGCCGCTGTCACACCGGCTCGACGGGGACGGTGAGCAGCACGTCGCCCGTCGAGTCGTCGACGAGCCGGACCCCGGCGATCTCCTTCGGGGCGACGCTGACCTCCTTGCGGGAGCGCCAGCCGCGCGTGTAGCCGGCCGGGACCGTCCACGTCTGCACCGTGCTCGTCGCCCCCGTGGAGTCGACGAGCTCGATCCGGCAGCGGACGCCGGACTTCAGCCCCCACGGCGCGATGACGAGGATGCTGCCGCGGCCCTCGCCGTGGGCAAGGACGTGGACGTCGGCGCCGACGGGGGAGCCGGGCTGCTGCGCGGTCCCCTCGGCGACCAGGACGTCCGCCGTCGCGCCAACCTCCGCGGGCGGCCTGTCGTCGCCGACCCAGATGCCGATCGGCACGGCGAGGACGACCGCGGCGGCCGCGGCGGCCGCGACGACGAGCAGTCGGCGACGAGACCGGCGGCGGGCCATCTCGGTGAGGAGCCGGCCCAGGAGCGCCTCGTCCGGCACCTCGGCCCGCGGCACGTCGCGGTCCCGGGCCACCGCGAGGAGCGGCCCGAGCGCGGTGAGCCGTTCTATCTCGTGCCGGCACGCCGGGCATGCGTCGAGATGCGCCCGGACGTCGTCCGGGAGCGGCTCTCGGCTCAGCAGCGCGACCGCCGCATCCTCGCGGCGCAGCCGACAGCCGGGATCGGTGCTCATGGCACGATCCCCCGCTCTTCGCAGGCCACCCGCAGCGCGCGCAGCGCATAGTAGGCGCGCGACTTCACCGTCCCCTCCGGGATGCCCAGCCGGGCGGCGGTCTCCGCGACGCTTCGGTCGCGGAAGTAGAGGTGCTCGAGCACCGCGCGGTGGTCGGTCGTCAGGGTCGCGAGCGCCTCGGCCATGCCGTGCGCGAGGAGCACCCGGTCGAGCAGCTCGTCGACGGCGCCGACGGCGGGGTGCCGCGGCGGCAGCGTGTCCGGCTCGACGGGAGCGACCTCGCGCGGGCGGACCCGGCGGGCCCGCTCGCCGTCGATGACGAGGTTGCGCGCGACGGTGAGCAGCCAGGCCCGGACCGAGGCGCCACCGGTGCGCTCGGGGTCGAGCGCCTCCGGGTGCCGCCACGCCCGCAGCAGCGTCTCCTGCACGACGTCCTCCGCGCGACCGGTGTCACCGCCGACCAGCCTGCGGACGTAGCCGAGCAGCACCCCGGCATGCGCGTCGTAGAGCTGTCGCATGAGGTGCTCGTCCGTGGCCTGGGTCGGCCCCACGCTCCCGGAACGTAGTCCTCGGTGGGCCGGTTCAACGCACCGGGTGGCCGTGCCGGGCACCGGTGGCATGATCGGGCGGGTGGCGACGAGCACGGACGCCGAGCAGGTCACCGATGTCTGCACCGAGCACGGCGAGGGTCCGGTGTGGGACGCCGCCGCCGGGGTCCTCCGGTTCGTCGACCTCGCCCGAGGGGGCCTCCTGACGCTCGACCCGCCGTCCGGCGAGGTGCACCGGCGGACCCTCGGTCGGGTCGTCGCGTGCCTCCGGCCGCGGGCCGGGGGCGGTCTCGTCGTCGCCCGCGAGCGCGACGTCGTCGTGCTCGACGCCGGATGGGACACGGCGGACGCCGAGCCGCGGCTGCTCGCGACGCTGCCCGTCCGCGATGGGGTGCGCTGCAACGACGGCGGCTGCGACCGCAGCGGCGCGTTCTACCTCGGGACGATGGCGTACGAGGAGACCCCGGGGGCGGGCACACTGTTCCGCGTCGGACCGGACGGCGACGTCCGGACCGTGCTGCAGAACGCCACGATCGCCAACGGGTTCTGCCTCGACCCCACGGGGTCGTTCGCCTACTGGACGGACACCCCGACCGGCCGGGTCGACCGGCTACGGTTCACGCCGGCCGGAGACGTCGCGAGCCGCGAGCCCTTCGTCACGGTCGACCCCGACATCGGGCACCCCGACGGGCTCACGGTCGACGCCGAGGGTGGGGTCTGGGTCGCGGTGTGGGCGGGGTCCGCGGTCCACCGCTACGCGCCGGACGGGCGGCTCGACACCGTCGTCCGGGTGCCCGCGCGCCAGGTGAGCTGCCCGGCCTTCGGCGGGACCGACCTCACCGACCTGTACGTCACGACGTCCCGGCAGGGCCTCGCGGACGGCGACGACCCGCGCGCGGGCGCGCTCTTCCGGGTGACGCCCGGGGTCCGTGGCCTGCCCGTCCTGCCGTTCGCCGGCTGAGAGCCGCTCCTCGGCGGCGCCGCACCCGGTGGGCGCGGACCCGCACGACCCCTAGGCTCGGGCGCGTGAGCGAGCTCGTCTACCCACCGGTGATCTTCCTGGTCAGGAACGTCTTCCGCGCCCTCGGACTGCGCTTCACCCTGGAGGGCACCGAGCACGTCCCGCGCAGCGGCGGCGCCGTCATCGCGAGCAACCACGTGAGCTACCTCGACTTCACCTTCGTCGGGCTCGGGGCACAGCCGGCCGGCCGGCTCGTCCGGTTCATGGCCAAGGAAGCGGTGTTCCGGCACCGCGTCTCCGGCCCGCTCATGCGCGGGATGAAGCACATCCCGGTGGACCGTGCCGCGGGGTCGCAGGCGTTCCGGGACGCGATGGCCGCGCTGAAGTCCGGCGAGCTCGTCGGCGTCTTCCCGGAGGCGACGATCAGCCGCGCGTTCATGCTCAAGGACTTCAAGGCAGGCGCGGCCCGGATGGCCCAGGCGAGCCGGACGCCCATCGTCCCGTGCGTCGTCTGGGGTGGGCAGCGGATCTACACGAAGGGTCACCCGCGAGACTGGTCCCGGGGCAAGGCGATCACGGTCGCTTTCGGGGAGCCGATGCATCCCGAGAAGCGGGAGAGCTCGGATGCCGTGACCGCCGAGCTCCGCGCCCGGATGGCGGTGCTCCTGGATCGGGTCCAGCGCGCCTACCCCGACCAGCCGTCGGGCCCGGACGACCGGTGGTGGTTGCCTCGGCACCTCGGCGGCACCGCGCCGACGCTCGAGGAGGCCGCGGCGATGGACGCCTCCGATCGGCAGCGGGCGGGTGACGGCGACCCCGACGCGACGTCCGCGATCTGACCCATCGGCTCCGGCGGCCGAGGCCCCGGGTGGAACCTGCCCAGGAGGTGCGCGGGTGACTGACGGGCCGGGAAGCCGGCACCGGCCGCCCGAGACATAGCCCACGCGACGGCCCCCGTCCCAGCCCACCGTCGCCGTGGTCCGACCTACCTCGGCACGATGCTCAGGGATGGCTCAGCGGCTGCTCACCAGGGGGTGGTCTCGTCCTGGTCGACGTGGCCGCCGCGGCCGTCGGGGTCCTTGCGGAAGCGGCCGGTCCAGCCGACGTTCACCCGCTTCGGAGTGCTCACGTTCACGAGGTTGACGTCCTGCGGGACCTTCTTGAACAGGAGGTCCTGCAGGTGCTGGTAGGTGCGGTCGGGGTCGGGCACGTACCTGATCGTCCGGAGCGCCTGGTCCTGGCCCGCTGACTCGACGATGAACGTGCCGTAGCCGAGGAGCATGCCGAGCGGCGACCGGTTGTAGCTCATGTCGGTGACCTTGCCGATCGGCATCATCGCGACCCGGCGGGTGATGATCCCGTGCACGTAGATGAGCCGGTACCCGGTGATGAAGAGCAGGTCCCGGTTCCACTCCAACCAGTGCCAGGCGAACCACACCACGAGGGCGACCCATCCGAGCGCGAGGAGGTTCAACGCCCCCTCGGAGCCGTCCGGGGTCTTGATGAACGCCACCGCGATCGCCACCGTGCCGAGGGCGAGGAGCCCGGTCGGCGCCCCGATCTTCGCCCAGTGCAGCTGCCCGCCGAGGAGCACGGTCTCCGTGGTCGCGAGGTACCGGTACAGCTCCTTCGGGACCTCGCCGCGCTGCGGCTGGGCGTCCCGCGTGATGAACGACTGGCGCAGCCCCCAGGGCCACTTCTCGGGCAGAAGGCCCATGACACGACGTCCCGGTCAGCCGCTGAGGAGGGCGTCGAAGAACTCGAAGATGGCTTGCACGGCGTCGGCGATCCACTGGAAGACGGTCCGCACGGTGTCCGCCGCCTGCTGCGGGTTGACGATGATGGCGTAGAGCACGAAGATCACGAGGATGGCCCCGAGGACGTTCTTGGTTCGGGTCGACATCACACCTCCTCCGCCGCCGTGCCGCTGCCCGCTCCTGATGAGAGGGCAGGACTTCCAAGCATCGTCCACCATCGCGGCACCACGACGCAGGCGCGCCGAGCTGCTTTCCCGGGTCGGGTCACCGATCGTGCGTCCGTAACGTCTCTGGGTCACCGGGACGTCGACCTGCGTCACCGTACGTCACTTCC
This sequence comes from uncultured Actinomycetota bacterium, assembly GCA_963750565.1. GTDB lineage: Bacteria > Actinomycetota > Actinomycetes > Actinomycetales > Kineosporiaceae > R-H-3. The sequence continues at coordinate 64,404 of CAVVRA010000014.1, forward strand.
GTCACTCCTGGGAAGCCAAAGTGCCCACTTCGAGATGAACTTGCGTCGTCGAAGGGTGCGATAGACCCAAATCGGACCTCGGAGCCACGGTCTCCGCCGTTCGGGTGGGCCGACGACCCTCGGTCACGGGCCGCTGCCCACCGGCGGGGCTCAGCGGTCGGCCGACGGGTCGACGACTGGCGGCTGTCGAACGCCCGGACGACGCCCGGACGACGCCTCAGATGGTCATGGTGCTGTCGCACCGCTCGTGGGTGGATGGGACCGCAGTCCCGTCTCCGGTCAGACGACGCCGTACAGCCGGTCGCCGGCGTCCCCGAGGCCCGGGACGATGTAGCCGAGCTCGTTGAGCCGCTCGTCGAGGCAGGCGGTGACGATCGTCACCGGCGCCTCGGAGCCGAACTCGGCCTCGACGGCGGCGACCCCCTCGGGCGCGGCGAGCAGGCAGATGGCCGTGACGTCCGTGGCGCCCCGGTCGAAGACGAAGTGCATCGCCGCTGCCAGCGTGCCGCCGGTCGCGAGCATCGGGTCGAGCAGGAACACCTGCCGGCCGGACGAGGTCCTCGGGGAGCCGGTTGGCGTACGTGCTGGCCTGCAGGGTCTGCTCGTCCCGGATCATCCCGAGGAAGCCGACCTCGGCCGTCGGGATCAGCCGGGTCATCCCGTCGAGCATCCCGAGCCCGGCGCGCAGGATCGGGACGACGAGCGGCTTGGGCGCCGACAGCCGGACCCCGGTCGTCGGCGCGACAGGGGTCACGATGTCGTGCGCCTCGACCCGGACGCCGCGGGTCGCCTCGTAGGCCAGCAGCGTCACCAGCTCGTCGGCGAGCCGGCGGAAGGTCGGCGAGTCCGTCGTCTCGGTCGCGCAGGACGGTCAGCTTGTGGGCGACCAGCGGATGGTCGACGACCTGCAGGCGCATGACGCGCAAGCTACCGCTGCGCCACGTCGGACCGGGCGATCTCGGTGCACCCTCGCGGAGCGCCGCCCGACGGTGCCACGATGTGATCCGTGGCGTACTTCACCGCTGTCCTGGCCCGCGCAGGGCAATCCTGGAAGGCGCGCGACGTCGAGGTCGACGACGCGACGACGCTCGACGACCTCGCCGACGCCCTGCGGTCGGTGGCGGTCGACGACCAGCCCGTGATCGCCGTCGTCGAGCATGAGGACGAGTGGTTCGCGATCGTGCGGGTGGACGGCGAGGACGAGCCCCGGCTGTTCGTCAGCGACCTCGCGGCGGCATCGACGAGCCACTACGGCGAGCTGCTCGCACCGGCCGCCGACGTCGACAGCGAGGACGAGGACCTTGACGAGGGCGGGGACGACAAGGACGGCGACAAGGACGACGACGAGGAGTCGTCGAGCCCGACGAGGAGATCACGGTGGCGGTGTGGGCCGGCGAGACTGATCTTCTCGAGGACCTCGGCGTCCCCGGTCGGACGCTGCGTAAGCTCGTCGAGGACAACGCCGACGACCCCGGTGCGGTGCTCGCCGAGGTCGGCGAGAGCGTCGGCTTCGCGGATCTGCTGGAGGCGCTGCGCTGACCCGCGGCGTACCGCCCGCGGTCGCCGACGTTGCCCTGATGCGCGCGGCGCTCGACGAGGCACGGGCGGCGCTGCTCACCGGGGACGTCCCGGTCGGTGCGGTCGTGCTCGGGCCGGACGGCGCGCTCGTGGGCCGCGGCCACAACCTCCGCGAGGGGTCCGGCGACCCGACCGCGCACGCCGAGGTGCTCGCCCTGCGCGCCGCCGCCGAGGCGCTCGGCACGTGGCGGCTCGACGGCTGCACCCTCGTCGTGACCTTGGAGCCGTGCACGATGTGCGCCGGTGCCCTCGTCCTCGCCCGGGTGCCCCGCCTCGTCTTCGGCGCCTGGGATCCTCAGGCCGGTGCGCTGCGGCTCGACGTCCGACGTCGTCCGGGACCGCCGCCTCAACCACACGGTCGAGGTCGTCCCCGGGGTGCTCCGAGCCGGAGTGCTCGGCCCTGCTGCGCGAGTTCTTCGCGACTCACCGCGAGGGTTGAGGGCGCATCTCGGGAGCGGGGAACATCCTGCGGCACAGTGCCGCGCGAACTACCCCGCTGAGGTGCGATCCGGTCGTGGCCGGCCGCGGCCCGAGACTCCTCAGCCGCCCCACGCGCCGGACACCGATTCGGCCGTCGCCGGGGTAGGCCGGTACCCTCGTCGGCGGTGGCGTGTCCGAGCGGCCAAAGGAGCACGCCTCGAAAGCGTGTGTGGGGGCAACTCCACCGTGGGTTCGAATCCCACCGCCACCGCTCTGGACTGCGGAAACGCGGCCATACCCCTCAGGGGTATAGGGGCACTCGCCCCTGGAGGACGTTTCGCGTTCTCGATCCTGCACCCCTGCTTCCCCGGGACCAGTGATGTATCTGGCTCGTGGCGCCCACAGAACCGCTACTACCACGAGGGTCACTGGTATGCCGGCGGTGCTGCCTCGACATTGCGAGCCCGGGTAGGGGCGAACCACCGGACGCTCTCCACCTATCTCAACACGCTGTTTCGCCACGGCTTCATGCCGTACCGGATCGAAGAACCCAAGCCGGCGGGGGACTGGGCACTGAGCCGGCCGGGCGCGGCGACCTTCCCGGTCTACCTAGTGGCAGGCTGTACAAGGGCCTGAGTGGACCATGTGCTGTACCCGCTCAGTTCATGGATTCTCGGCGGTCTTCCCAGCTGGCGCGTGGCGAGGATGGCTGCGTGTTCGGCGAGGTGCGAGGCCCAGAGGGGCCCCTGAGTCAAGGGAGTCAATGCATGGCGCGGTACCTGATCTCGTTCGACGACGGCGCGATGATGTTCCCCGAGGAGGACCTTCCTGCTGTTGGGGAGGCCGCGCACGCCGTGGTCCGGGCCGCCCAGGGGGCGGGTGTGTGGATCTTCGGTGGTGGGGTGGAGAGGCAGAGGGCGAGCGTCGTGGCTACAGACGGGACAGTCACCGACGGCCCGTACCCGGAGACCAAGGCGGTCGTCGGCGGGTTCTCGATCATCGACGTGCCCTCGCGTGAGGCCGCGCTGGAGTGGGCTGCCAAGTTCGCCGTCGCCTGCCGGTGCGCGCAGGAGGTCCGGGAGATCATGTTCGACCCGCTCGTCTGACCAGGAGCGTGCGTACGGGCGTCCGACGTGGTGCGTCGGCGGTCAGCCTACGGCCCGCGCGCGCGGGCCGCGGTACCCAACGCGACGACGACCGGGCTGATTCCGGCCGGTGGCGAGACGTTGCTGACCCCATCGCGATCAGCTCGAGCTGCTGATGGCGGACCGGGGGCGGTGGCTGGCGGCGGTGGAGGAGCTGCTGCGGTACATGTCGCCCACGACGGTGTCGGCCGCGCGGGCCGCGCTACCCCGGACTGCACCTGGACTGCACCCGGCAGGAGCCGCGCAGTGGCTCGGAAACGGGCCGGTCCGGCAGATTGGGTCTCTGGCCGTCAACTGGGTCTACTAGTCCTCAAACAAGCGAGTCTGCGGCGAGCGTGTCTTCGGTCGAGTTGATCACTTCGAGTTGTCGTCGTGGTGGGCGGTGGCGGTGTTCTCCGGTGACGCTGTCGGGGCGGTCGGGGCAGCAAGAGCCTCCGGCAGCGCTTCACGAGGCGTCACGCCGTAACCTCGGCCGCTGGGACCGGGCGGTCTCCGGTGTCCGGGCAGGCGTGGTCGCCGTGGCGGGTCCGCCACGGTCGGGGAGTGCAGGGTTTGTGATTTCGGGTCGGGGCCGCTGTGAACGGGGGGTCAGCCGAAGCGGGTGCGTTCGGTGGTGGCCCAGACGCTGAACAGCCGGTCGATGGCCGGGGTGTAGCCGATCAGCCGGACGGTGATGGCCCGGGCCCGGCGGCAGATCATGGCGGGGATCAGGATGATGGTGTTGACGAAGCGGCGGAACTCCATCCGGATGTAGTCGCGGCGGTCGGCCTTGCGGTGCATCATCAGCGCGAACCAGGACTTGAGGTTCCAGGCCAGGGCGGCGATGACCATGTAGGCCCAGTTGGAGACCAGGTCGTACAGCGGGACCCGCAGCGCGTTGACCCCGTTCTTCAGCTGCTCGATCACGTTCTCCTGGTCGCAGCGCTCATTCGCCAGGTCGACGACCTGCTCGGCGGTCAGGTCGGTGCGGGTGGTGATGTAGAAGAAGTAGCGGATCTCGTCGAGGAGGACCTGTTCGCCGCGGGCGCGGCTGATGTTCTTGCGCAGCGCGATGACCCGGTAGGGGCGGGCGCACTTGCCGGGCCGGTAGTCGAACTCGGCGACGTCCTCGTAGTTCAGCTGCAGGTTCAGGTACTCCCGCTCGGCCACGATCGCCGCCTTGGCGTCGGCGCGGCGGGCCCGGACCTGCCCGGTGCCGGTCTGGTACGGGGCGGGGCGGTGCAGCCGCCGCCAGGCCTGCTCGTCCAGGGCCTCGGCCCGGGAGCGTAGTGCGGTGGAGTTGTCCATCCCGAAGATGAAGTCGACCCGCTCGGCCCAGGCGTCGAAGTGGGCGGTCAGGGAGAAGTCGGTGTCCCCGCGCAGACACACCCGGGGCGCGTGCGGGGCGACCAGGTCGATCGCCTTGTCGATCCAGGCCGCGGCGCCTTGGTGGCTGGGCGCGTTGCCGGACCGGTTGACCAGGTACAGCACCTCCTTGGTGTTGGCCAGCGACACGATCAGCGGCGCGTACCCCCAGATCCCCTTGTAGGACATGTCCATGCCCTGCTTGCGCTTGCCGCCGGTGGGCGTGATCGTGCCGTCCACGTCCAGGTAGGCGACCGGGCCGAGCAGGTCCCGGCCCCGCCCGGCCCACAGCTTCGCCCGGATCGTGTTGACCGCCTTCATCAGGGCCGTCACGTCATCCTCACCGAAGCGGCGGCAGAAGTCCCCGGCCGTGGTCGGGTCCGGGATCAGGTCGGCGCCCAGGGCGTTCATGTACGCGGTGTCGTGACGCAGCCGTTCGATGTCCTCCAGCCTGGTCCCGCCGCACAGCACGTTGTAGGCCAGGTTCAGCACGTGATCGGACTCGTGGTAGGGCAGGTGCACCTTCAACAGCGGCACGTCCTGGTTGATCTGCTCGGGCAGGCCCAGCCGACACACCAGCCGGTGCACCGCGGCGATACCCCCGAAGCAGGTCGCATCCACGTTGCCGCCGACCTCGTACCCGATCGTCCCCGTGGTCAGCATCGGCGCTACCCGCGGGCTCCAGTGCCCCGCCTGGGCGTGCCGGGCCGCCACCCGGCGCCGCCGTCGGGCCGCGTTCCGCCGGCTCTGATCCTGAGGTATCTTCTTCACCACAAAGGCCTTCCCTGCTGGGCTGCGTTGACGTCGCAAACCCGTGCAAGGTAAGGCCTTTGCTCTATCTCAAGCCCTTCCGACACGCCGACACGCTTGGTCAAGGACTAGCGAGCGTCGTCCGTCTCAGTTCTCGTCTCATTCGCTGGCGTCGGCGGCCGTTCGCCGACGTCCACGTGGTGCCGATGACCTGCGGGAACGCGTTCGGCGAACGGGTGCGGACGCTGGTTGGCCGTTCTTGAAAGCGTGTGTGGGGGCAACTCCACCGTGGGTTCGAATCCCACCGCTCTGACCTGCGGAAACGCTATTATACCCTGCTGGGGTATGGCCGCGTTTCTGGGGTTCAGTCTCAGTTTCGGCCACGGCGTGGACCGTGTCGCGTGCCGGTCGTCGTCCATGGCGGTCTGCCGTTGGATGCGCGGGCTTCTCGCCGTGGCTGCGGCAGGTACCTCGACGGTGTGTCGTGGGGTGCCAGGTGCCGGCGCTCAGGTCTCGCTCGCTGTCTGGTGAGCCCGCCGCCGCGGCGCCGACCACATCCGCCAACTCGTCGTCCTGGGCGACGGAGCACCCTGGATCTGGAACCTCGCCGGCAAGCTCCTCCCCGAATCCACCCAGATCGTGGACATCTACCACGCCCGCGAACACCTGCACGCCCTGGCCGCCACCGTCGCGTTCATCGTCACCGACCCGGCCGCCTGGCTCGCCGAACGCCTGGCCGACCTCGACGCCGGCGACATCGAGGCGATCATCGCCGCAGCCTGCGAATACCCCCTGGTCGGGGTCAAGGCCACCGACCGGGACAGTGCCCTGACCTACTTCCGGACCAACGCCGTGCGGATGCGCTACCGCCACTACCGCGACCTGGGCATGTTCATCGGCTCCGGCAACGTCGAAGCCGGCTGCAAGGCCGTCATCGGCCAACGCCTCAAACTCTCCGGCATGCGCTGGACCCAGCCCGGCGCGGCACCGGCATCCTCACCCTGCGCTGCCAACACGCAGCAACCAGTGGGAACAGGATCTGGACCCAGCCCCACAACCAGACACCCGCCACCGACCTCTGTCCTCTGCGGAACCTGATCATGGTCACCTACAGATCTGTCGCACACCCAATCATCCGAGATGTGCTCGCACCTGTCGGTCCCGGATGCAATGCTTGCCGTTGGCGGAGGCTGCTAGCTAAGGATGGCATGTTGACTGCAGATCATGGTCCCCCGGCCAGCCCATCGGCCAGCCCCATGGCAGTGGTGCTGCAGTCGCCACTGCGCTTCGTGACCTCGGCCTTGGCGATCAGCGCGGGATTCGCGTTCGTGCTGGAAGTGGAAGACCAATTTCACCGTGCCGCGTGGTACGGGCTGCTGTTCGCGGCAATCACTGGGCTGTGGTTCATCATCGGCTCGTTTCTCACCGTGATCGACACGCTGGCGGTCTGGGTGGTGACCGCCTTCCTGGTGTTGGGTACCACCATCCTGTGGATCATCGGTCGGTACCTGCCGCGAAGGGTCTCCGTGGATGACACAGGTGGCCTGGACGAGCCACTGACAGTGATCCGGCTTTCACTGATGGTGCTAGTGCTGGTGACCAGTGCGATGACCGTCGCGGCATTCTACCCGGAGCGCACTCCTCTTGATCCCCTGGCGTTGCGCCGGTGGGCGGGGTCGGGGCGCGGTGTCGTAGCCGCCGGAGTCGTGACCCTGGTGGTGGCCCTCACCGCGACCGTGCTCGCTGCCTTGGCCCAGTCGTATGCCTCCGGCGAGAAGGCATCGCCGCCGGCCGTTAGTGATGGCACTCGTGATAGCGATCCTTCTGAGACGGGACTGCGGTCCCATCCACCCACGAGCGGTGCGACAGCACCATGACCATCTGAGGGCCCCGCGCCAGCCCCGCGTCTCCGTCTCCAGATGTGTCGCCGTTCACCGTCCAACCCGGCCCCTGAGCTGGCGGGTGCCTGCCGTCATCGCGGCGGGAGGGCCGAGGCAATGGTGTGGATCGAGGCTGTTGGAGTGAACCCAGAGTAGTGTTCCGAACGCGAGGCGTTGGGTCAGTTCCGGGACAAGGATCAAGTGGCTTCGCCAGCTTGACGCCGCTCGGCTCGCGGCAGTTCCGGGCAAGCCCGGAGAGCGGCATGAGCGTATGGCCGCGCTACTCGCGGCAGATCCGTGCGTTGCGACGTGGCATAGACGCGGCCTGCACCGGCGATACGTTGGATTGTCCCTTCCGCTCACCACGATCGGAGACAAGATGAATACCTATCGAAGGCTTGCGCTCATTGGCGGAGTGCTGTGGCTCACTACATTTGCTACTTCGATCCCTGCGTTTTTCATTTTCTACGCACCGGCTCTGGATGACGTCAACTACATCGTCGGGGCGGGCGAGGACGCCAGGATCGCTACAGGTGCACTTCTTGAGATGGTGCTGATCCTTGCCAATATCGGAACAGCACTCGCTTTTCTTCCCATACTGAGGCGGCAGAACTACGCGCTTGCTCACGGGTACCTCGCGGCTCGGATCATGGAGTGCGTCTTCATCGCGGTGGGCATCGTTAGCATGCTCGCGATCCTGACGCTACGTTCGGACTTCGCGGACGGCGCTGAAGGCTCAGAAAGTCTCATAACGGCAGGCGAATCACTGGTCGCGATCCACGACGCAACATTCCTACTTGGTCCTGGCTTCATGGTTGGTGTCGGGAATGGACTGATCCTCGGCTATCTCATGTACCGGTCCGGCCTAGTTCCACGCGGCTTGGCCATCTTGGCGCTGGTCGCCGGTCCCCTAATCATTATTTCTGGGATCCTCGTCATGTACGACGTCATCGACGCAGGTTCACCCGTGCAAGGTCTCATGAGCGTGCCCGAGGCACTCTGGGAACTGTCTCTAGGTCTCTACCTCGTCTTCAAAGGATTCAAGCCCGCACCGATTCTCTCGGACGCCTCGCCACCCGACAGGGACAGGACGGCATATCAGGCGGCCTAGCCACGAACGCGTCATGCAGCGCATGGGCGTGCGCGGCGTCGATGTGGTCGAGGGTGGTCCAGAAGTCGGCGGGGGTGCGGAACCACTCCGGGGTGCGGGCGCCGTGCACGGTCACCGTGACATGCGCGGCGGGGTTGGTGTCGAGGTAGCCGTGGGCGACGGCCCAGTTCAGGCAGGCCTTCAGCACGCGCAGGTGGGCGTGGACGGTGGCGGGGGAGACCGGGACGGTCTCGCCCTTGCGGCTGAGGCGGATGCCTGCCGGGCGGCGGAGCCTGCCGACGCCCAGAGTCAGCTAAAGGAAGTAGCGGCGAAGCCCTCCCGTGACGGCGACGTCGACAAACCCATCGTCGGCGGGCCAGCCGGGCTGTCGGCCCCCCGGGCTACCCTGACGGTAGGAGCCATGGCCCGGCGACGACAGGAGTCGGATGGACGACAGGAGTTCAGATGGAGGACGAGTCCCTCGCTGAAGCTTTCGACCGCCTCGGTATCCAACGCCTCCCGTCGATCGAGGACCTCAAGGCCATGACCGACGCCGAGCGGCGCGCAGCACTCGCCGCCAGCAGCGTGTCAGCAGAGCAGTACGAGCAGCTCCCGGCCTGGTACCGGGACAAGCTCCGGCGCCACGCCGAAGCCGTCATCGCCCGCCGGGACGCCGAGCAGGCGGGTGCCCGTCGGGTGTCGTGAGTATCCGGGACGTCCGGCCGACCGACGACTTCTACCGCGACGTGATCACGCGCTCGCTCGGGCCGCACGAGCGGCGATGTCCCGGGCGGACTTCGGGCTCTACGTCTTGGCGGGCATCCTCGGCCGCTTCGCCACCGATGGGGACCAGCTCCCGATGCCCATCCCGGGACGGACCGACTACCGGATCTTCCTCGGGTACTCGGGCCATCTGGGCGCCTACGTGGTGGAGGGGCAGCTGGCGTGGGACGGGGTCATCGAGCTGACCAGCCTGACCGTCGACGCGGCCGGGTTGATCGACTCGGATGAGACATCGCCGGACGACGACGCCTGACCTCGCCGCGCCGGCCGCCAGTTTCAGTTCCAGTCTCATTCACGACCGTCCACGTGGGTCCAGGCCCGTGCGCGCAGCCCGCTGAGCTGCGCAATCGTCGCCGACGGACCACCCTGAACCCTCAGTCGCAGACCTCGAAAGCGTGTGTGGGGGCAACTCCACCGTGGGTTCGAATCCCACCGCCACCGCTCTGACCAGGGCAGACGCCCGGTTCCCTCCGGTGAGGGACCGGGCCTCCCTTTGCAGGGTGCCGGTCGGGCGTCGAGCACGGCAAAAGGCCGCGGCCGGCGCGAGACCCGGACCCTGCAGGTGATCTCTACCTCGGTGTCGCGGTTACCGTTCCCGCCCGCCCGGCAAGCCCTTCGCATCACGCGGGAACGCGTCGGCGACGTCGTGAGTGTGGACGCGATGCATACCCAGACCGACACCGCGGCGGCGATCATCGGCGGCGGACATTCTGATCGCGTTCCGCCGCGCCCGAATCACCACCGCTCGTGCGAATGAGCACGGCGGGAGCCCCTCGCGATGATCGGTACGAGACAGACGCCTACCCCCAGCACGTGGGGGAAGGCATCTGCACCGTGGCGACCTCATGGCGATCCGCCACGGCGCGGGGTCTTCGCGTCGGGGGTCGGGCACGGCGCGGAGTATGCTCGCCGGCCGCAGGCCGCCTGTCCCTAGGGTGAGTACATGCCGTTCACCGCGAAGTACCCGACCTCCTGCGCGTTGTGTGGCAGAGCCGTGCCCGTGGGAGCCCCGATCGTCAAGGCGTCGGGACGGTGGGTGCACGCGTCGTGCGCCGGTGCGGAGCAGGCATCGCTCGACCTTTCGGGAGCGGGCTCGACGACGCCCGGCCCGACGCCGACGCGTGCCGCCCGGGACCCCCGGACGATGCCGGCCGTCCCCGGTGCCCTCGAGGTGTGGACCGACGGCGCCTGCTCCGGCAACCCGGGCCCCGGCGGCTGGGCGTGGGCCACCGAGGACGGCCGGCAGGCCAGCGGCGGCGAGGCGGTGACGACGAACCAGCGGATGGAGATCCGCGCCGCGCTCGAGGCGGTGACGACGCTCGACGGCCCGCTCGTCGTCGTCAGCGACTCCACGTACGTCGTCAACTGCTTCCGGGACGCGTGGTGGCGCGGCTGGCTGGCCCGGGGCTGGGTGAACAGCGCCAAGAAGCCGGTGGCGAACCGGGACCTCTGGGAGCCGCTCGTCGGCGCCGTCCAGGAGCGGCCGGACGTGACCTTCCGCTGGGTCAAGGGCCACTCCGGGGACCCGATGAACGACCTCGTCGACCGGCTCGCTGTCTCAGCAGGCAAGGCGGGCGCATCGGAGGCGGGGCGCTGCGAGGTGCGCGGGGACGAGGTGACACGGAGTCGCCGTGCCTGACCGCACGCCCGACCGCCGAGCGCGGCGGTGGCGCGGGGCCGACCCGCGCCGCACGTACTACGGGTTGGAGACCTTCTTCGCCCTCTTCTGGTCCCTCGGCTTCACGCTCAACCTCGTCTACCAGGTCGAGGTCGTCGGCCTGTCGCCGTTCCAGCTCGTCGTCGTCGGCACGGTCATGGAGGCGACCTGCTTCCTCGGCGAGGTGCCGACCGGCGTGGTCGCCGACCTCTACTCGCGCCGGCTGTCGGTGCTCATCGGGTTCGTGCTCATCGGGGCCGGGCTCGCACTCCAGGGCGCCGTGCCCCAGTTCTGGGCGGTGCTCCTCGCCCAGGTCGTCTGGGGCATCGGCTACACGTTCACCTCCGGGGCGACCGAGGCGTGGATCACCGACGAGGTCGGCGAGGAGGACGTCCAGCCGCTGTTCACCCGGGCCACCCAGATCGGCCTCGCGATGTCGTTCGCCGGGACGCTGCTCGCCGGCGTCGTCGGCAGCCTCGGGCTCGGGCTGCCGCTGGTCGTCGCCGGTGCCGGCTACGTCGCGACGGCCGCCGTCCTCGCGCTCGTGATGCCTGAGCGGAACTTCCGCCGGACGCCGGCCGCCGAGCGGGAGAGCTACGGCCGGCTCGGCCGGCTCCTCGCCGACGCGCTCGGCCAGGCCCGTCGTCGTCCCGTCGTCCGGTCCTTCCTCGTCGTCAGCCTCGTGCTCGGACTGTCCAGTGAGGCCGTCGACCGGCTCTGGGTGCCGCGGGTGGTCGCCGACTTCGACCTGCCCGATGTGCCGGTGCTGTCCTCCCTCGGCGGCACGTCCGATACTGCGGCGGCCTTCACCCTCTTCGCCCTCATGAGTGCCGGGCTGTCCCTCGTCGTCAGCCTCGTCGTCAACCGGTACGCCGAGCGGGCCGTGTCCAACCCGCACCCGAACGTGCTCCTCGCCGGGCTCGTCGGCGTCGAGATCGTCGGGATCCTCGGCCTTGCGCTCCTCGGCCACCTGTGGCTCGCGCTCGCCGCGCTGTGGACCCGCAACGCGGCCCGGGCTCTCGCGATCCCGATCCAGGCCGCCTGGCTCAACCGCAACGTCGACTCGCGGTCCCGGGCGACGCTGCTGTCCGTCGACAGCCAGCTCGACGCCGTGGGGCAGGTCCTCGGCGGCCCGCCACTCGGTGCGCTCGCGACCCGGACGTCGATCCCGGTGGCTCTCGTCGTCTCCGCCGGCCTCCTGACGCCCGCGGCCGCGATCTACGCGCGGCTGCGTCCCGACCCGGACGCCCAGCCCGCAGGAGTCGTCCAGGAACCGCTGTGAGTCATCGGAGCGTGTGGCCGCGCCGGTACGGGTACGGGAAGGACATGACCACGACATGGAAACCCGTCGAGAAGCACGGTGAGCTGTCCACGAAGGACCGCAAGGACCTGCCGGACAGCGCCTACGCGTTCCCGAAGGCGCGTCAGGAGCCGCTGACCGATGCCCGGCACGTCCGGACGGCGTTGGCCCGGTTCGACCAGGTGCAGGACGTCTCGGACGCCGACCGCGACCAGGCGTTCGAGAACATCCGGGCTGCCGCGAAGCACTACGGCGTCGGCATGGCGGAGACCAGCTGGCGGCAGCTCGGCATGCGCCCGCACACTCCGAACAGCGCACACTGAACCTGCGTCACATCCGGTCCAGGATGATCACGTCCGCGTCCGGGGCGAGCGTCCACGGGACCGCGAGCCCGGCCGCGAGGTCCGCCCCCGTGCGGACGAGGTCGCCGGACGGCGCCGTGCGGCGCCGGGACCGCGCCCACCCGCGGGACCGGTGGTCCGGGCGGGTCGCTGCGGCCTCCGGCGGGAGCAGCGTCGTGCCCCGGTTCGCCAGCCGGTAGAGCGATCGGGGGTCGAGTCCCGGCACCCGGACGACGGACGGCCCGCGCGCCGACGGCCGGCCGTAGGCGAGGACGACGACTCGCGCCGCGACCGGCGCGGTGAACACGAGCGCGTGGAACGCCTGGCCCGGGTGGCCGTGCATGGCGAGGTCGCCGCCGTGGACGGTGCCACGGATCTCCTTGTAGAGCGCGACGAGCGCCCGCGCGCGGGCCCGGGTCGCGTCGTGCCAGCCGAGCACGTCGGAGCCGATGCCGAGCGCACCGGCCATCGCGACGACGAACCGGAACTCGAAGGTGCACGGCTCGGGGTCGGCGTGGTCGGGCCAGTCGGTGACCCACGAGCTCATGGCCGCCGCCGGGTACGCGGTGAGGAAGCCGCGCTGGACCCGCAGCCGGCTACGCGGCGCCGTCTGGTCGCTCGCCCACGTGACGTCACTCAGCCCCAGCACCGCGTCGTCAACCCGGCCGCCGCCGCTCGCGCACGCCTCGACCGTGACGTGCGGGAACTCCTCGCGGAGCATCCTCAGCAGCCGGTAGTACCCCCGCGTGTGCTGCACCGACCACTGTCGCCCGTGGGGGTCGCCCGGCCGGCCGCCATCCGTCACCGGGCGGTTCATGTCCCACTTGAGGAACGTGATGCGCTTGTCGTGCAACAGGTTCCGTAGCAGGTGGTCGACGTGCGCGAGCACCTCGGGCCGGCCGAGGTCGAGGACGTACTGGTGCCGTACCGACACGAGCGGGCGGTCCCCGGCCCGGTACACCCACTCCGGGTGCGCCCGGTACAGGTCGCTGTCGGCGCTCACGCACTCCGGCTCGACCCAGAGCCCGAACCGCATCCGGCGCACGACCGCCTCGATGAGGGGGCCGAGCCCCAGCGGGAACCTCACCGGGTCCGGCCACCAGTCACCGATGCCGCGGCGGTCGGTCGTCCGGCCCGCGAACCAGCCGTCGTCGACGACGAAGCACTCGACGCCGAGGTCCGCCGCGACGTCCGCCAGGCGCAGCTGGTGCTCGACCCGGACGTCGAAACCGGTGGCGTACCAGGAGTTGTAGACGACGGGCCGGTGCTCGGGGCCGGTCGTCCGCAGGACCTCGCGGCGCTGGAACGCCTGCCGCCGTGCGCTGACGCCGGCCACGCCGTCCGGGCTCCAGGTACCGAGCAGCTGGGGCGCGACGAACCGTTCGCCGGGTTCGAGGGTCACGACGGTCGACTCGTCGTCGACGCCGCCGGACACCCGCACCCGGCCCCGGGTCGGCACCGCGTCGACCGACATCCGCCACGACCCGCTCCACGCGAGCGAGACGCCGAACGCCTCGTCGTGCGGTGACGACCCGAGCGCCTGGACGACGAGGTGCGGGGCGTAGAGATGGCCGGTGAGGCCGGTGCGGCTGCCGACCGACAGCTCGCCGGCCGGCAACGCCGCGCGGTACGGCGTCAGCTCCTCGGCCCAGGCGCCGGCGAGCAGGCTCACGTCAGCACCGGGCCCGACCGGCACGTCGAACGCGCCACTGAACACCCGGCTCAGCCGGACGGTCCGGGAGGTCGAGACGTTCTCGAGCTCGACGTGCTTACGGACGACGTCGTGCGCCTCGTCGGTGGCGACGACGAGCCGGACGGCGAGGGTCCCGGTCGTGTCGGAGAGCCGAGCCCGCAGGGTGTGCCGCGGCACGCGGTCCTGGCCGCGGTCGCGCTCGAGGGTGACGCCGTCGAGCCGGAGCAGGACGCCGACGAGACCGTCGCCGAGGTCGGCGACGAGCTCGGCCCGCTGGACGTGCCGGGTGCCGAGCGCCGTCCACTCGCCCGGCTCCACGTCGACCGGCGTGACGACGTTCGTCTGCTCGACCCTGTCCGGTCCCCAGGACCCGCCCTGCCGCCCCCAGTGCACGAGGTCGAGGCCCGTGCCGGACGCCGAGGCGGCCACGACGTACTCCGCCGTCGCCGTCGGCAGCCGCCACGGCCCGGTGCCGTCCTCGGTCGGCGCGGGCTTGCTCACGGACTCACGCTACGACGGCCGGTGGCACGGTCTCGGGCTTGACGTCGTGGTGCCGGTCCCACCGTGGCGTTCGCGCTGCGAAGGGCTCTGGCTCGCGGGCACCGCGACGTCGCCGCGGCCGGGACGGTCGACCTCCGGGGGAACCCCGAGCAGGGAACCAGGGTCGGACCGGGGTCATTGGCACTAGCCCGGCGCCGCGAAGCGAGATGGAATGGGGGGATGGCAGACATGAGATCGGCATGGAACGAGGCGGGCGACAAGCTCCAGACGCTGGGTACCTCGCTCAAGCAGCACTACGAGCAGCAGCGCGGGGAAGAGGCCGGGCAGACCAAGGAGCAGGTCAGCGACGCCTTCAAGAAGGTCGGCGAGGCCCTCCAGGGCGCCTTCGAGGCACTCGGCGCCGCGGCGAAGGACCCGGCGGTCAAGGACGAGGTGAAGCAGACCGGCAAGTCGGTCGCCGAGGCGCTCACCGTCACCCTCACCGAGATCTCGGAGGACGTCCGGCGGGCCTTCGACAAGCGCAAGGGCGAGGCCCGGCGCGACGACGAGTCGGCGTCGGGCGCGGCCGGGGACGCGTCGACCCCGTGGGGCACCCCGGAGGGGACGACGAGCCCGCCCGCGGGCGCGTCGGAGACCCCGCCGCCGAGCGCGCAGCCGACGCCGCCGCCGACCGCCGACCCGGCTCCCGAGGCGACGTCCGGCGACAAGCAGGACCCCGCGGCCTCGATCTGAGGACGGCGGCCGGCGTGTCCCGTGCGCCCGCGTACAGGAGCACGGTCGCCGTGCCGAGAAGTGAGCGTGGGTCTCGACGCGCTGAGTAGGTGGGGTGAGGGCGTCCTGCCCCGGACGGCCTCTCGGGGTGTACCCGTGCTCGACGACGGCTGGCGCAGCATCCTCACCCTGCGCGGGCTCGACCGGGCGGCGCCCGCCGTCCGGCGGCAGGCGCTGCGCTGCGACGGCGACGTCGTCCTCGTCATCCTCGAGGTCGTCGACGAGACGCCACCGGACGCCGCGGACCAGGTCTCCCGCTCGCGGCTCGCCGCCCGCGCGCGGGTCGAGGACCACGGCGGGCTCGTCGGTGACCTGCTCCAGGTCTCGGTCCGGACGACGGACCGGGTCGCCCGCGCGTCGTCCGACGTCTTCGCGGTGCTCCTCGCGGCGGGGCCGGCCTTCGCCGGCGACACCGCCGAGCGGCTGCACCGGGGGTCCCGGCGAGTGCTGCGGCCGTACGGCTTAGGCGTCCGCAGCGGGACCGCCCGCCGCGAGCCCGTGGACTGCCCGAGCCCGGTCGAGACGTGGCTGCCCGGGATGCTCGACGAGGCGGCGGTGCAGGCGCGGCTCCGGTGAGGTGCCCGGGCTGCGGACGGGCCCGGGCGGCGGGTCAGGTCTTCGACGGGACGGCCTTCGACGCAGTGGGCTTCGGCGCGGACGCCGGGGGATGCGTCGGGGTCTTCTCCCCCGCCGGGACGCAGCCCGCCGGGGCGGATGTCACGACCGGGACGAGTTTCTTCTGCGCCGCGGCCGGTGAGCGCAGCTTCACGTACGTGCGCCCGAGCACGAGGTCGACCGAGGCGCTGACCCTGTCGTCCGCGACGAGCTTCACGGTCCCGTCCACCTGCGCCGCGACGGTCTTCGCCGCGTCGAGCCCGGCCGGGCCGTGCCGGATGACGGCGGCTCCGGCCACCTTCGCCTCGAGCGGGTCGTTCCCGATCGCGATGATCTTGAAACTGCGTTTGCGGTACGCGGCGGCGACTGTCCGGGCCAGGCCCCGCCGGTCGCTGGCGTTGTAGACCCGCATCGTGACGTCCTTGGCGGCGGGCGCCGTCCGGGTCGGCGTCGGGCAGACCGGCGCGGCGGCGCCGGACGAGCTGAGGGGCCACGTCCACGTCCCCTGGAAGAACGTGAACGAGGCGAGGCCCATCCCGAGCACGCCGAGGAAGATGCCGAGGAACGTCAGGGTGCGCCGGCGCTCGCGACGCCGGTGCGCCCGGAGCAGCTCGGCCTCGGGCCGCAGGCGCAGGACGGTCGTCGCCGGTTCGTTGTGCCCGACGTGCGGGTCGTCCTCGTCGAGGTCGAGCGCGTCATGTGCCGGGTCGGCCTCGGACGGTTCCTCGGCCGATTCGTCGGGCGCCACGTCGGGAGCGTCCGACGCCGCTGTCCCGGACACCGGCGCCGGGTCGAGGACGACGGGCGGCGGCGCGTCGTCCCGCGATCCCAGGACGACGTCACGGTCGTCCGGCGCGGCGGCGGTGCGGAACCAGGCGTCGTCGTCCTCGGCCGGATCGTGCTCGGTGCGGTCGTGCTCGGCGGGGGGCTCGGCGGTGTCGTCAGCGGCACGGTCGTCGGCGTCCGGCTGCTCGTCGGCTCCCGTGGCCACCTCGGGGAGGACGCCGGAACCCGGCCCCGCGGTGGCGTCCGGCGTCGGGTGCTTCGTCGCGCTGTCGGCTGCCTCGTCACCGTCGTTCGCCACCATCCGCGCCTCTCAGTCGTCGTCGACCACGAGAACCCGGGCATGAAGCACCGGCCGCTGCGCGAGGGCGGCGCGGACGGCCCGGTGGAGGCCGTCCTCGAGGTACAGCGTCTCCCGCCACTGGACGACGTGAGCGAAGAGGTCCCCGAAGAACGTGGAGTCCTCGGACAGGAGCTGGGTGAGGTCGAGGGTCCGCTTGGTCGTCACCAGCTCGTCGAGCCGGACCTGTCGCGGCGGCACCGTCGCCCACTGCCGCGGTGTCGTGTACCCGTGGTCGGGGTAGGGACGTGTGTCACCCACGGCCTTGAAGATCACGTGTCAATTCTACGGTTGCGGGCCTGCGCGCCCTTCGTGACGTGTCCGCGGCAGGACGTCCGGGCACGCGCGAGGACCCCGCTGCGGCTGCAGCGGGTCTTGTGGCGCGGTCGTGCGACCAGCTCGGGGTGAGTCCGGTCGGGGGAGCGTCAGGTTGGGACCGATGCGCCGCAGACGAGCGCGACGTGGCCCGCGCCGTCCTCGATCTTGGCCCCACCGTTCGGGCAGTCCTCGTCACCCACGGGCAGCTGTGTCACGGTTGCGCCGGTCCCAGCGTCGCCCTTGTCGCCCTTGTCGCCCTTCGGGCCGGCCGCGCCGTCGCTGCCGGGCGCGCCGGTGAAGCCTCGCGGGCCCTGCGGGCCCTGGGCGCCGGTGTCGCCCTTGAGCGACTCCAGCCAGTCCTGCGGAGTCCCCGTGTAGCCCTCGTCGGCGGCGATCTCGTAGGCGCTCATGCCGTACCCGCCGTCGTCGCCCCTGGCGCCTGCTGGGCCTCGCAGACCCCTGGCGCCCTGGACGTTCCAGGTGACGAGGGTCTCACCCTTGGCGCACTTCCTCGTCGTGGGCGAGACGAGCCGCAGGACCTTGTTGCCCTTCGCGGCACAGACCGTGATCTTGGGGGGAGCCGCAGCCGGCTTGGCCGCGGCGTAGGCGGCCCCCCCGACGGACGCGGACACGACGACGGCACCGAGGACGGCGACGACGCGGGCCTTCATGGAAGCCATGGGAATGGAGTCCTTTCGTCCGGGCCGGAGCCCAGATCTCGTGTGGCGCCGCCGGGACGGCGACCATGCGCGGGTACCCGCCGACGAGTCCGCGGGCGTGCTGCGGTGAGAGCGCGCGAGTCGCACGTACGGCTCGCCGCCAGGTCCCTGCGCCCGGCGCAGGATCTGGATGGCGGCGACCAGCGGTACGGCTGCGGACAGCCTGGACGGCTCCCGGTCCGGTGACGCGTGGTCGCTGCCCCCATGGTTTTCGGGTTCTGAGCCACCACGTTGATGGTCCGGACGACTGATGACTGTCAGTGATCACAGGGGCCGGCGAGCGGCCGTGACGGGGTCAGGACCGCGACCCTCTAGGCTCCCGGGCTGAGCCGCCGGCCGAACAGCGCCGACGGAGCTGGGAGGACGACCATGCCCGCAGCCGAGCCCACGGACGTCGCCGCCGTCGTCCGCGCGGGGTACGCGTTCACCGGCCCCGTGCTCGAGCTGGGCGCCCTCCTCGTGGAGGGTGAACCCGTCGTCGACGCGCAGGTCCGGGTGCCGCTCGGCATGCTGAACCGGCACGGCCTCGTCGCCGGCGCGACGGGCACCGGCAAGACGAAGACGCTCCAGCTCATGGCCGAGCAGCTCTCGGCGAACGGCGTCCCGGTGTTCATGGCCGACATCAAGGGCGACCTCTCGGGGATCGGTGCGCCCGGGCAGCCGAACGAGCAGCTCTCGGCGCGGACGGCGTCCATCGGCCAGACGTGGGAGCCCACCGGCTGTCCGGTCGAGTACCTCAGCCTGGGTGGCCAGGGCAGCGGGGTGCCGGTCCGCGCCACCGTCACCTCGTTCGGTCCGACGCTTCTCGCGAAGGTCCTCGACCTCAACGAGACCCAGTCGTCGAGCCTCGCGCTCGTCTTCCACTTCGCCGACAAGGCCGGGCTGGCGCTGCTCGACCTCAAGGACCTGCGCGCCGTCATCCGGTATCTCGTCTCGGACCAGGGCAAGGCCGACCTCGAGGGCCTCGGCGGCTTGTCGAAGGCGACCGCAGGGGTCATCCTCCGCGAGCTCATCGCCTTCGCGGACGCCGGCGCCGAGGTCTTCTTCGGCGAGCCGGAGTTCGACACGCGGGACCTGCTCCGCAGCGCGCCCGACGGCCGCGGGGTCGTCACCTGCCTCGAGCTGCCCGGCGTCCAGGACAAGCCCGCGCTGTTCTCCACCTTCCTCCTGTGGATGCTCGCCGACCTCTTCGAGGACCTGCCCGAGGCCGGCGACCTCGACAGGCCCAAGCTCGTCTTCTTCTTCGACGAGGCCCACCTGCTCTTCCGTGACGCGAGCAAGGCGTTCCTCGAGCAGATCACCCGGACGGTGCGGCTCATCCGGTCCAAGGGCGTCGGGGTCTTCTTCGTGACGCAGTCCCCGAAGGACGTCGACGGCGACGTCCTGGCGCAGCTCGGCAACCGGGTCCAGCACGCGCTGCGCGCGTACACGCCCGAGGACGCCAAGGCGCTCAAGGCGGCCGTCTCGACGTTCCCGAAGTCGTCGTACGACCTGGAGGAGCTCCTCACGAACCTCGGGATCGGTGAGGCCGTCGTCACGGTGCTCTCCGAGCGAGGGGCGCCGACCCCGGTGGCGTGGACCCGGCTGCGGGCACCGCAGTCCCTCATGGCACCCACGACGGCCGAGGCGCTCGCCGCGGCCGTCAGTGGGTCGTCCTTGCAGCCGAAGTACGGCACGGAGCTCGACCGGGAGTCCGCGTACGAGCGGCTCGCGGCCAAGCTCGCGCCGCCGCCGTCGATCAGCGCGGCGGAACGCACGCCGGCGCCCGAGGAACCGGCCCGGCGGGAGGCCCCTGCCCGGCGCGAGGAGCCGGCCGGGTCGCGGCAGGCGGAGCGCGACGACGACGGGCCGGGTCTCGTCGAGCAGGCGGTGAAGTCCACGGCTTTCAAGAGCTTCCTGCGGTCGGCGGGAACGGTCCTCGGCCGGGAGATCACCCGCAGCGTCCTCGGGACGGCACGCCGGCGGCGGTGACCCGACCCCTCGACGACCTCGCCCGCCCCGGCCGGGGCACTGCTGCCGCGTGGGTAGACTCCTGCGCGGAGGATTCGCCTAGTGGCCTAGGGCGCACGATTGGAAATCGTGTTGGGCTAACCACCCTCAGGGGTTCAAATCCCCTATCCTCCGCCAGTGCTAAACCACCTCTGACCTGGGCTTCTATGGCCCAGGTCGAGGTGTCTCCCAGGGCCATTGCGAAGTCGTGGTTGAGGCGGTCTGACCTGGGAAGTTCGGTTCGCGACACGCCGGGCGAGTGACGAAGCGGGCACGACCCTGGCCTTGATCATTGGGGTTCCACACACCTGATGATCACCAGGAAGTCGTGCCCGCCAATGCCATCTTCCCCCATCGCGGCCGTGTCCGACGCGCTGCTCAACCATGTCCCAAGCGTCACGACCGAGCTCGGTGAGGTCACCGATCGTGACCGACGGACCCTTGCCGAGGTGCTGGCGACGCTGCCGGACCCACGCCGACGCAGGGGCGTGCGGCATCCGTTCACGCCGCTGCTGGCCGCCTCGGTCTGCGCGATGCTGGCTGGGTCCCGATCGTTCGCCGCGATCGCCGAGTGGATCGCCGACCTGCCCGCCGCGGCACGAGCCGACCTGGGGCTGAGCGGCCCGGTCCCAGCCGGTACCACGCTGTGGCGGCTGCTGACCGCCCTCGACCCGACGGCGCTGCAGGACGCGCTGGGTGCCTGGTTACGGGCCCGCCTGACGTGGCGCCCGAGCCGGGCCGACCGGCGTCGGCGCCGAGGGCGGCGGGTGCTGGCCGTCGACGGCAAGGCCATGCGGGCCACCTTGCGCGGGCTGAACCCGATGCACCTGCTCGCCGTCCTGGACCACGCCACCTCGATCGTCCTCGCGCAGGTGAACGTGGACGTCAAGACCAACGAAATCCCTTGCCTGAAAACGGTCCTGGACCAGATCGCGGACCTGAAGGACGTCCTGATCACCGTGGACGCCCTATGCCGATATCGGCATAGGGCGTCTTATGCCGACCCCTCCGTTATGCCGATGGGGCCTGTTGGCCCTGTCGGTGGGGGTGGGGATCGGGTTCGGGAGGTCGGCATAATCAGAGGCTCTCCAGGAACGCGATGAGCGTGTCGGGTGGGCGGTAGCGACCCGGCGCTGTGCCTGCGGGTGTGGTTCTGGCGAGGGCTCGTTCTTTGAGCGCGAGGTGTGCGTGGATGTAGATCTGTGTGGTGGCAACGGTTTCGTGGCCGAGCCAGAGCGCGATGACGGTGCTGTCCACGCCTGCGGCCAGCAATCTCATGGCGCAGCTGTGCCGCAGGGTGTGCGGCGAGACCCGCTTGTCGATCAGGGAGGTCTGGGTGCGGGCCGCGGTGGCGGCGTGCTTGGCCAGACGCCGTTGGACGGCGTCGGGACTGAGCCTGCGGCCACGGCTGGTGGGGAATAGCGGATCGGTGGGACTGGCGGCTTGTTCGGTCAGCCACGTCTTGAGGACGGCGACGGTCCCAGGGTCGAGCGGCGTGATCCGCTGCTTGCGGCCTTTCCCCAGACAGGTGACGTGGGCCCCGGTGCCCAGGTGCAGATCGGCCCCGGTCAGGCCGGTGAGCTCGGACAGCCGTAGCCCGGTGTGCACGGCGAGGGCGAGCAGGGCATGGTCGCGCCTGCCGGTCCAGGTGGTGCGGTCGGGGGCTGCCAGCAACGCGTCGACCTCATCGTCGGACAGGTAGGTGACCTGCTTCTGGTCGACTCGTTTGGGTGGGATGGCCAGGACACGCTGGATGACGGCGGCATCCTGAGGGTGGGCCAGCGCGGCGAACCGGAACAGGGAGTGCACCGCCGCCAGGCGGGCGTTGCGGGTGCGCACGCTGTTCCCGCGCTCGTTCTCCAAGTGGTCCAGGAAGGCGCCGATCAGGTCAACGTCCAGGTCGGCCAGATCCAGCCGGGACGGCGACCTGCCGGTGTGTCGCTCGGCGAAGCCGAGCAGCAGCTTCATCGTGTCCCGATAGGCGGCCACCGTGTGCGAGCTGGCCCCCCGCTGGCGGGCAAGTCGATCGGTGAAGAACGCCTGCAGGGTCGGCGCGAGCGTACTCACCGCAACCGCCGCCGATCTCTCTGCAGACGTTGCCCGGCCAGGGCCATCAGCTCTGGCGCCGCGGACAGGTACCAGTAGGTGTGCTTGGGATCGGCGTGGCCCAGGTAGGTCGCCAGTCGGGGCAGCAGGGCCTGCACGTCGTCGCCGCGGGCGTACCCGTCCAGCACGGTGGCGACGGCGAAACTATGTCTGAGGTCGTGGACCCTGGGCCGGCAGGACGCCGACCGTGCGGTCAAGCCGGCCCGCTCGGTGAGGCGGTGGACGGTGCGCCAGACGTCGTTGTAGCGCAACCGGGTGCCGCGCAGTGACACCAACAGCGCCGGGGTTGCCGGGGTAGGCAGCAGCTCGTCGCGGCTGCGCAGGTAACCGCTGACCGCGTCCACGACGGTGAGGTGCAGCGGGATCAGCCGGGACTTGCCGAACTTGGCGTCCCGCACCGTCAACGTCCCGGACGAGGCGTCGAAGTCGGCACGGTCCAGGCCGATGACCTCGCCGACCCGCATCCCGGTGGCCGCCAACAGACCGATCAGAGTCTGAAAGGTCGTAGCCCGCAGCGGGTGACGTAGCGTCCCCGCGACCGCGATGAGCGCCGCCACCTCGGCGTCGGTATACAGGTAGGGCGTGGCCCGCAGAGGCCGGCAGCGGATCATCCCCGCCGGCGGGATCTCCACCCGCGAGTCGATGGTGTGTAGGTAGGCGGCGAACATGCGCACCGTCGTCAGCCGGTGGTCCCACCAGCGTGGGTCGGCGTCGGTGGGCAGGACGGCCCATGCCAGGGCCACCTCGGTCGTGATCACCTCGATGTCGTTGTCGGCGAGGTAGCCCAGGAACTGGGCCAGCAACCGTTCGGCCCGTTCCAGCCGGAACCCCAACGCCCGGCGCAGGCTCAAGTAGTCGGCCACGGCCTGCCCCAGCCCCGGCGCGGTCATGACGTCGTCCCGGGCCACGGGCGGGCCACCGTGCGCAGCGCCTCGAGATCGACCTTCGCGTAGATCGCGGTGGTGAAACGGTGGTGATGCCGCAACACCTGCCCGATCTCGTCCAGCGAACCCCCGCCGCGCAGCATCCCGGTGGCCGCGGTGTGCCGCAGCCGATGCGCATAGAACGGTTCGAACCCCGCCCGCCCCGCGGCCCGGGCGACAACCTGGGTGACCGCTCCACGAGTCAGCGGCCCGTGCGGTGCCCGAACCCGCGCGAACACCCTGTCCCCGGCGGCCGCTGCCCCGGGATGGCCGCCGGTCAAGTACGCCACCAACACTCCACCCACGTCGCACGGCAGCGGGAGCCGCTCCGACCGGTTCCCCTTGCCGCGCACCGTGATCTGGCCCGACCGCCAGTCCACGTCCGCCAACCGCAGACAAGCGACTTCCCCGGCGCGCAGGCCGAGCCGGACAAGGACCGTCACGATGGCGGCATCACGGCGGCCGACCACGCTGTCGCGGTCGCACGACGCCAGCAACGCGCTCACCTGCTCGGCCGGAACCGCCTTCGGCAGCCCGGCCAACTTCCACGACGCCAACTGCGGCACCGCCGACGCCAGAGGCCGATCGATCACCCCCGCCACGTGCAGGAACCGCAGCAGCGACCGCAACGCCGTCACCACGCCCGACACCGAACCCTCGTGGGTGCGGCTGCGCTCCAACACGAACGCGGTCACATCGCCGGCCGTCAGAGCCCGCAGGTCCGCTCGACCACCCCGCTGCCAGGCGGACAGGATCCGCTCGGCCAGCAAGACCCGCCGCTCGATGGTCACATCGGCCAGACCGCGCTCCACCCGCAGGTACTCAGCGAAGCGCATCAGCAGACCATCCGCGGCGCCCTCGGCCGCAGCGTCCTTTCCGCCGGCGGCCTGCACCAGACCCTGTCGGCGCAGGTAGTCCAACAACGGACCCGACGCGCGCACGGTCAAGAAGCTGCGGTAACCCGCACCACGACGAGCCCGCAGGTACCTGTCCACCCCCGCGGCCGTCAGCGGCAACACCGCACCGCGACGACCGCCGAGCCACCCGCTCAGATGGCTCAACAACTGCAAGTAGCGCACAGCCGTGAACGGCGAGTACCCCCGCTCCTGCAGTTCCCGCCGGAAGCCTTCCGCCGACGGTGCCAACGGCCCCGCCACCCGGACACGCGACAGATCCCTCATCATCGTCTCCTCACCGATTCGGATCGGAGAACCACTGTCGATCAAGCCGGGATTATGCCGACACCTCCGCGCTCAGCAAGGCCCCAACCAGCAGCGATGCCTCTCTCATCGGCATAACGGAGGGGTCGGCATAAGACGCCCTGCACTGCCAGACCGCGCACATCACCTACCTGCGCGGCCGAGGAGCGCACCTGCTGGTCTGCGTGAAGGGCAACCAGCCCAGCCTGCTGAAGCGGTTGAAGGCCCTGCCCTGGAAGCAGGTCCCGGTCGGGCACACCAGCACCGACCGGGCCCACGGCCGGATCGAGGAACGCACCCTGAAGGCCGTCACCGTCACCGAACAAGCCGGCGGGCTCGGCTGGCCCCACGCCGCACAAGCCATCCAGATCACCCGCCGGACCAAACGGATCACCCCCAAGCCCGGCAAGAAGAATGCATGGCGGACCGAGACCGTCTACGCGATCGTCACCCTGCCCGCCGAGCAGGCCACCCCAACCGAGCTGGCCACCTGGATCAGGAACCACTGGTTCATCGAGGTGCGACGTGAAGTCGCACTGGTTTGAGTGAGCTACCCGAAATGGAGGGTCGAACATGTTCGATGGATAGCTTCGAGCGAGTGCTCAACGCTCGTCCCCGCTCCTGGCATGCGTCGCTGGTAACGGCGGGGTGTGAAGCCCGGGAGGAAGCCCAAGGACCGACGATCCATCCGAGGGTCACAGGCAAGGGGAAGACCGGAAGGGCGAATATGGTGAACCTTCGTAAGCCTCGTTAACCAGAACTCCGGGTGGATGGTGGCAGTACCGGAGAACAGGGTCCGCCGCTGGAACGCGGCAGTGGTGGCCGGAGTTTCTATGTCGGCCATGGGAGCACCACGACCCCGGGGTATAGGAGGCGCCCGACACCGGTCGTATCTCACCAGTGCGGAACATGGAAACCCCGTCCAGGTCCGGCGGAACTGACCAGCCGTCGGTAGGCCGACCGCAAGGAAGGCGGAGATCCGGGGCGGGACAGGACGGCCAAGAAGCGAACGGCGGCAGTCGAAAGGCGACAGGAAAGCGAGGACAGGTGACCAGCCCCTCCAACCACGGTCGTGCTCGTATAACTGGCCGCATACCAGACCTGAGTGTCTGGGCCCGTAAGGGTGCTGACATGAGCCGGGTGGCCCTTTGACGAGTCAGAGCCAACGAAACGCTGGAACCGTATGGGCAAGTTAGGCGCCGCGACGAGCGACCCGACGGCCGTGAAGGTCGTCCTAGGGGCATTCGACGACGTGGCGAACGGACCGGAGGACCTGCCCGACTGGGACACCATCGCCTGGCGTCGCCAGGAGCAGCAGGTACAGCGGCTACGGCAACGGATCTTCAAGGCGGCACAGGCCGCGGACTGGAAGCAAGTCCGCAATCTGCAGAAACTGATGTTGCGTAGCCGGGCGAACACGCTGGTCAGCGTGCGCCGGGTGACTCAACGCAACACGGGCCGCAACACCCCAGGCGTCGACGGGCAGGTCGCACTGACCTCCCAAGATCGGGCCGACCTGGCTGTGCTACTGCACCGCCACGGCGGACCCGGACAGGCGCTGCCGGTGCGGCGGGTGTGGATACCGAAGAAAGGCGGGAAGCGCCCACTCGGTATTCCAGTGATCGCTGATCGGGCCCAGCAACAACGGGTCCGCAACGCACTGGAGCCGGAGTGGGAAGCCCGATTGGATCCCAGACAGTACGGGTTCCGGCCGGGCCGCGGATGCCATGACGCGATCGAGATGATCCACAACGCTCTCGCCGGGAAGAACGCCAAGCGGGAGTGGGTTCTCGACGCTGATTTGAAGTCCGCATTTGACCGGATTGACCATGGGTTTCTCCTGGACCGGATCGGGACGTTCCCCGCCAGGGAACAGATCCGGGGCTGGCTGAAAGCCGGTGTGGTCGACCGGGGCCGGTACTCACCCACCGACAAGGGAACCCCTCAAGGTGGCGTGATTTCGCCGTTGCTGCTCAATATCGCACTGCAGGGAATGGAGGCAGCCGCGGGTGTCGAATACGACTACCGCGGCGGAGTTAAACCCGGGCGGCCGACTGTTGTGACCTACGCGGATGATTTCGTGGCATTGTGTCACACCCGTGAACAGGCCGAGACGGTCGCCGCCCGGCTGAACCCGTGGCTGAAGGAACGGGGCCTGACCCTTAACCAGGAGAAGACGAGAATCGGGCGTATCGACGCCGGATTCGATTTCCTGTCCTTCACGATTCGCCGCTACCATGTCAGCGGCGGCGCCAAGGTCCTCTGTAAACCCAGCCGCAGCGCACTGAAGAAGATCCGGCAACGGCTCGCCCAGGAGTTGCGCAGCCTGCGCGGCGCCGATCCGGCCGACGTGATCAGAACCCTCAACCCGATCATCCGAGGCCAGGCGAACTACTTCCGGCCAGGGGCGTCCAAGAAAGCCTTCCAAGCCTTGGACCACTACCTGTGGCGGCAACTGTACAAGTGGGCCCTCCGCAGACACCGCAGGAAACCCCGACGATGGGTCACCTCCCGCTACTTCGGGGACTTCCACCCCACCAGGCGCAACCAGTGGGTCTACGGCGACCGGGAGACCGGCGCCTACCTCCACCATTACGCCTGGACAAAGATTCGTCCGGCATGCACCGATCCCGGGCAGACACTCACCCGACGACCCTGCCCTGGCCCAGTACTGGGCCGATCGGCGACGCAAGCGGAAACCGCCGCAGCTGGCCCCCTCGTGGGAACGTGCCCTGAGCACCCAACGCGGACGTTGCCCGCTGTGCCGACAGCCCCTGCTGCACGTGGACGACCCGCCGGACTCCTGCACCCAGTGGGAGACCTGGTACCGGGGCATCCGCAAGGCATTGGCCCATCGGGCCATCGCCGAGGCCAGCAGCGGGCGGACGATCCACCGCCTCGTCCACACCGACTGCGCGCGACGCCAACCAGGCACCGCCACGCACGACCCCGACCAGCCGAAGCACGATGCCTGACTGCCCACGCGGGCTGCTTGAGCCGTGTGCCGCGACGAGTGGCACGCACGGTTCTGAGGGGGCCCCGGCCGCAGCAATGCGGCCGGGGCTACCCGACAACCGGCTGCACTGGGTACGCGACGTCACTCTGGGTGAAGACCTCCATCAGGCTCGGACCGGCCAAGGTCCCCATGTCCTGGCCATCCTGCGCAACCTCGTCATCAGCGTCCTGCGCCTGGCCGATCACGACAACATCGCCCGCGCCCTACGCCGCTACAGCAGGCACGCCGACCAAGCGATCGCACTGCTGACCAGGACATTCGCGACTTCGCAATGACCCTGAGGTGTCTCCAGGGCTCATGTGCCGAGATATGTGCTAAGCCTGATCGAGGTGGGCGGCGAAGCGGTCCACGGCGGCCTTCTGAATCGTCGGGGTGACGTGGCTGTAGATGTTCATCGTCGTGGTGATCGTGGAGTGCCCGAGTCGTTCTTGGACGACCTTCGGGTGCTCCCCAAGTTCGAGTAGCAGGGTCGCGTGGGTGTGCCGCAAGCCCTTGAGGGTGACTCGCGGCAGTTCGTCTATCTCGGTCTGCGCGCGCCGGACGCGGGTGGTCCAGCGCCGACTGACCTCGTTGGGCGAACGGATCTCGCCCGCGTCGTTGCCGAACACGTAGGCATCCGCACGGGCCAGGTCCAGCGAAATGGCTCCCCGCTTCGCCTTGTACGCCTTGAGAACGCGAGGCTGTCGGTATCGAGGTCGAGGACTCGCGCCGATCCCGTCTTGGTGGTCTTCGCCTTGTTGCGTGTGGTCACGTCGGCCGCCCGTCTGATCGCGAGCCTGCCGGTGGTGAAGTTCAGATCGCCCCACCGCAGAGCGAGGGCCTCGGAGCGACGCATGCCGGTGTAGGCGATGGTGCGCCAGAGCGGGAAGAGTTCGTCGTCGAGTTCGTCGAGGTTCCAGCTGAGGAACGCGTGGAGCTGCGGACCGGTCCAGGTCACAATCTCCGGCTTGTGGGCGCGGACCTGGCTCGCCCTCGGCGGGTTCACGGTCCGCCTCTTCTTGGCGGGGTTGAGCAAGGATCAGCCCGTCATCGACTGCGGCGTCGAGCATGGCGGCGAGCAGGACGTGGACCTTCGAGACGGTGTTGGCCGACAGCGGTTTGCCGTAGCCGGGCTTGTCCCTACGACCTGAGGTCTCCAACTCGCGATAGTGGGCCGCGATCCGGGTGGCCGTGAGCTGGTCGAGCCGGAGGACGCCGAGGTGGGGTGTGACGTGGTTGCTGATGATCCTCTGGTAGCCCTGGATGGTGGAGTTCTGGAGCCGCAGCCCGGCGATCCAGTGTTCGGCGTACTCCCCGACGGTGGGGGTCTTGGCCTGGGACCGCCGGTTGGACTTCTTCTTCCTCAGGGCCTCTGCGAGTACTCGTTGTGCCTCGTCGAGGCTGGTGAATCCGCCGCGGGTGAGCCTGATGTCGCCGTGCTCGGGTCTTTCGGGGTCCTTGGGGACGTAGATCTGGAACTTCCACCGCTGGCCGACCCTGGGTCGCGTACGACGTGATCGACCCGGCGTGCCGGGACCGGGAACGGCGGGCCGGCTTCTCGGGCCGTTGGACCCCTGAGTGGCTGGGCATGTCAGGCCCACCCGTCAGCCGCGTCGTCACGTGGAGCGGGCAGGGCGTCCGGGTCGAGGGCGAGCAGTCTGATGCGGGCGGCGTCGCGACGGGTGCGGGTGGAGGCCAGACGCGCCTCGTAGGTGTTGCGGTGCATGGTGTTGCCGTCGCGGCCGTCGGTGTACTGGAGCATGAGGTTCTCGTAGTAGTGAATGGAGCTGACAGCGGAGAAGTACTCGTCCTTCCAGTAGCCCGCGAGGTCCTCGGTGGTGAGCTTGGTCTGGCCGCGGACCCACGCCCGGAGTTCTTCGGGGTTGAACCGTTCGTTGGGGACGCCAGTGGGCGGCGGGGCCCCTTCAGGTGGGGTGAGCAGTGCGGCCGGCGTGGTCTGAAGGATGTAGGCGAAGACGGTCAGGTCGTCGACGTCGACTCGCCGGTCGCCGTTCTCGATCTTGCACAGCGCCGAGGGCGACATTGCACGACCGGCCTCCCGCACTTGCTCAGCGAAGGTGCGCAGGTCCATGCCGATGGCCTGGCGAGCGTTACGCGGAGGTTTGCCGCTACGTGCGTGTTGGTGTTGCCTGCCGGGTTCCCCCGTTGCCGTGTCTCCATGGAAGAAACGTACACCGCTACTCTTGATACATCAAGCGCGAACGTATAGCATCGGGGAACTCCATCCCGCGCGGGGGAGAGACGGGAGACGCGACATGAGGACGGCGACGGCGACGATCGACACGCTGCGAGGGGCGCGCAGCCTGGTCATCACCCGGACCGAGGCAGCTGCGGCCCTCGGGGTGGACCCACGCACGGTGACGGCGGCCATCGAGAACGGGACGATCCCGGCGGTCAAGCTTGGCAGGCGCCTGGTCATCCCGCGCGAGAAGTTCCTCAAGATCTTCGACCCCGACGACTGAACTTTGGCGCTCGGTGGATGAGCACTGAGCCCGACGGGGCGACCAACCACGTTTGAAGCGTCAGCCGGACTCATCGCACTGTCGGCGGAGAACGGCTCCTTCTCGGAGTTCGGTAGCCGTTTCGCAAGGCCTCCGCGTCCCGGGAAACTCCTCGGACGGGTCAACCGGCGACGGCTTCCCGAGGGGGCTGCGCGTCCTCGCCCTTCTCATTGGTGGTCGCCGGTTGTGGTTCGGCCTGCGGGGCGGGGCGCCCCTCCCGATGTCGTCCGAGCCAGTCGGCGTTCGGGTCGCATGCGGAGCCGCGTCGAAACCGGCCCAGAATGCAGCATGGCTGCCCTCGGACCATCACGGCTGGTGCACGGTGGGGCGGAGTGGGCGAACAGACCGACCAACTCGGATCGGCCGGAGATGCCGAGCTTCGCGAACACGTGGGTCAGGTGAGTCTCCACAGTTCGGCGGGTGACGTAGAGCCGTTGGGCGATCTCACGGTTGCCGTGTCCGGTCGCGGCGAGGTCGGCCACCTGGCGCTCGGCGGGGGTGAGCGACTCGATGCCGGTGACCGCGCTGCGGCGTGGTCGGGCGCCGCACGCCGCTAGCTCGGAGCGGGCCCGGTGGGCGAGGCGAAGCATGCCGCCGCGCTCGGCGAGGTCCAGCCCCCGTCGGAGCGGATCGCGGGCGTCCGCGCGCCGGTTGATCCGGCGCAGCATGGAACCGAGATCGACCAGGGCCCTGGTGTGCTCGAGTCGCGCCGGACTCGGTTCGAGCAGCCCCACGGCCTGTTCCAGCAGCTGCACCGCGTCCACGGGCTCGGCGCTGTGAGCGAGCGCCCGTAGTGCGGCTCCCCGAGGTTCGGGGAGGCCGGTGCGTTCTGCCAGCGCGAGCTGCTCCAGCGCCAGATTGCGCGCCGAGCTCGAGTCGCCGAGCGCAACGAGCGCCTCACAGTCATCGACGCGCCAGCTTGCGACCGAGGGGTGCTGAACCTGGAGTCGGCGCCACCAGTCGGCCGCAACGAGCAGGTCGGCGTGGGCTTCGTCGTAGCGGCGCTGGGCCAGCCGGAGGTGAGCTCGCCGCTCGAGCAACAAGGTGCTGGAGACGCAGGCCGGCGGAGGCTCGCCGAGCCGATGGCCTGCGTCGAGCGCCGCCTCGGCCGCGTCCAGCTCGTCCATCTCCGTGAGTGCCTCGACCAGGGGGAAGAGCGACCACACGAGCGCGGCCGGGGGGCTGTTGCCCTGCTTGAAGTCGAAGGACAGCTGAGCGTCGGCATGGGCTTCGCGGACCCGGCCGAGGTGCAGCAGCGCGATGGCCCGCATGAAGCTGCCGTGCGCCAGGGCGATCAGCCATCCCTGGAGCCGGGCCACCTCGACCAGCCCGTCGCACAGCCGGCGAGCGGTGTCCAGCTCGCCGTTGGCGATCAGCAGGAACTTCGCGGTCGTGCTCACCAGTGACTCGGCGTTGCGCGGCGGGGTGACCGCATCGAGGGCGGGCAGCAGCAGGTCGTTCACCTCGCTGGCGGCAGAGCTTTCGTTGATGACCGCCCACGCGGCGATCACCCGCCACAGCACGTCGTCGTCGACCACCCCGTGCCTGCGGGCCAGTTCGAGCCCCTCCACGACGTTGTCCGCGGTGAGAAGCATGCCGCACGCCATCTCCAGCTCGAGCGACCCACGTAGCTGTGCGCCCGCGTCGACCGGCTGGCCCAGCCCCAGTCGGCAGAGCTCGATGGCACGGTCGAAGTGACCTGCCATCCCCAGCGCACGGCTACCGGACAAGGCGATCCGAACGCGCTGCTCAG
Organism: uncultured Actinomycetota bacterium; assembly: GCA_963750565.1. GTDB lineage: Bacteria > Actinomycetota > Actinomycetes > Actinomycetales > Kineosporiaceae > R-H-3. Next base: position 95,919 of record CAVVRA010000014.1, read on the forward strand.
GCGTGGTGGCAAGCTCGACCGCGTCTGCAAGGAGGGCAGCAGCGCCCGGCCGCACCTGCGCGGACAGGCAGAGGCCGAGCTCGCTGCGCAGGTCGGCCGTGAGCGCACGGCTTTCGGGTGGCTCGAGCAGCGCACGGCGCAGGAAAACCGCGGCACTCTCGGGCGCTCCCCGCCGATTGGCCCTCTCCGCTGCAGCACGCAGAGCAGAAACCGTATCCGGCTCGCCCGACGGCTCAGAGTGCAGCAGGTGAAGTCCGACGGTCTCCACGTCGACCCGTTCAGCGACCAGGACCCTGGCGGCGCGCCGGTGCAGGAGGGAACGCTCACCGTCTGGGAGTCCCAGGTAGAGCGCGTTCGCCACGAGCGGATGGGTCAGTGCGAATCCATCATCGGCTCGTCCGACGAGGCCACTGGCCACCAGCCCGTCGGCCAGGTGGTGAGCATGGACGAGGTCGAGACCAGCGACCTCCGCGGCCTGGCGCAGCAACGCTCCGCGACCGAGGACGGCGAAGGCACGAGCCAGGTCGGAGGTTCCCGCGGGCAGCCGGGCGAGCTGGACCTCGACGCTCCGACCCACCTGCTCCGGACCGAATGTGGTCAGTCTCGCTGCGACCTCGGAGGACGGCTCGACCCCTTCGGCGATCACCTGGTCGACGAGGGCGCCGAGCAGGAACGGGTTGCCTGCACTGGCGGCGTGGCAGGCAGCGACGAACGCCGGGTCGGCGCCGGGAAGCCGCTCGGCGACCAGGGTCTCGACCGCGTCCGGACCCAGCGGTCTCGGTTGCACCGGTGGCTCCGGTGCCGCGGCAATCAGGCCGGCCAACGTCGCGGGCTCCGTGGCCGGCTCCCCCGAGCGCACCGCGCACAGCACCCCCAGGCGCAGGTCGGCCAGGTGACCGCTCAGCTGAGCCAACCAGCGCAGCGACGGCCCATCGGCCCAGTGCACGTCGTCGACGACCAGCAGCGTGGCCGTCCGCTCGGCCAGCTCGTAGGCGAGCCAGCTCAGCCCGTACGACGCAGCGTGGACCGCATCGCCGGTGGGCGTCGGGGCGAAGGGATCGGGGTCCAGGACCCGCCGCGCGAGCGCGGCCGCGCCAACACCGAGGTGTTCCCACTCCGGACCAGCAGCGGTCGGGCCGAAGAGCTGACGTACGACACCCCAGCCGGCCTCCCGTTCCAGCGGCCCGGCCCAGGCGCTCAGCACGCGCACACCCGCGCCGCTCGCAGACTTGGCGACGGCGCGCAACAGGCTCGACTTGCCGACACCCGCGGGCCCCCGGACGACGATCACGCGGCCCGCTCCGGCACGGATCTGCTGGAGCTGCCGCTCGAGCACGGCCAGCTCGAAACTGCGCTGCAACAGGGCATCCCGCATTTCCTCAGTCTGGACCGAGTGCGTTTGCGGTGTCCATCACGTGCCGAAACCTCGTGGTCCCGACCACGACGCGCGGCTCTCCGGCTCCGGCGAAGGTCGTGGTGAACGGACCGCGACCTAGACCCGGAGGCACGATGACCATCGAAACTGAAACCAGCTCGACCTACGTGCTCGGCACCACCCAGCGAGAGTACGAGCGGGTGCGAAGCCAGGCAGAAGTGTGGCAGCGCGCCACCGAGCGAGTGCTGGATCGGGTAGATCCAGCACCGGGTTCGCGTTGCCTAGACGCGGGCTGTGGACCCGGGGTGACGATGCGTCAGCTGGCCCGGAGAGTCGGTCCGCAGGGCCGGGTCGTGGGTATCGACCTCGACGAGGCCCTCGGTGCTGACAGCGTTGCGCGGCTGCGCGACGAGGGCCACCGGCAATGCGAGTTCCAGGCGCACGACCTGCGCAGCGACACCGCGATCCCGGGCGCTCCCTACGACCTCGTCTACGCGCGACTGGTGCTCTTCCACCTCCCCGAACGCGTCGCCGTGCTCGGCAGACTGTGGGACGCCGTGGCGCCGGGAGGCCACCTGGTCGTGCAGGACTACGACCTCGCGGCGGTGGGGTCGGTGCCCCGGATGCCGATCGACGACGAGCTCGCCGGATTCATTACGGGTGCCTTCGCCGCGGCCGGCTGCCAGGTGCGCACCGGGGCCCTGCTGCCCCGGCTGTTCCAACAGGCGGGCGCTGGCCTCCCGGACGCGACCGACGTCGCCGGCCGGCTGGACCGGCTGGCCGATGCCGCGCCCATGTTGGAGGGGGTTGTCCGCAGCCTCCTGCCGGCCGCGATCGGCCGAGGCCTCGTGACCGAGGCCGGCGGGCACGCCCTCCTCGCCCAACTGCACGACGCGGTCGCCGCGGACCCGGATCGCCCGCTCCTGTGGCCGCTGCTACTCGGCGCCTGGAAGCGCAAGGCCTCATGAACCGCTGGGCAGCCCCATGAGTCCTGGTCTGCGCGACCCGCGGGCGCGCCACCCGACCCACACCCTCGACGTCGACCGGGTCAGGTCGCACTTCGACTTCCCCGACCTCGGCCGGGTCGTCACCAACAACGCGGCGAGCACCCAGCCGCCCCGGGAGCTGGCCGCGCTCTTGGTGAGGTTGACAAAGGGCTACGAGAACGTGCACCGCGGTCAGTCGGTCGCCTCCCAGGAGATGACCGAGCTCTTCGAGGCGTCCTACGACACCTTTGCGCAGTGGCTCAATGCCCCGAGCCGGCGCAGCATCGCGACGCACCGCAACACGACCGAGGCGATCAACGCGGTGATGTACTCGCTGCTCACCGACTTCCGTGACGGCGACAACGTCGTGACCACGATGCTGGAGCACAACTCCGACTTCGTGCCGTGGTACGGCATGTGCCGCGAGATCCTGCCGCGCTTCGGGCGTCACGTCGAGTACCGCATCGCCCGCTTCGACCATCGGACCGGCGAGGTCGACCTGGACCACCTCGCCGGCCTTGTCGATCACAAGACCAAGCTCGTCTGCGTGACGGGGGCCTCGAACTTTCTGGGCACCAAACCCCCGCTGTCCATGATCCGCGCCATCGCCGACGGCAGCGGCTACCGGCGCGACGATGGCAGCTCGGGATCGCTCTTGCTCGTCGACGCCGCTCAGCTGGTCCCCAGCAGCTATGTCGACGTGCAGCGGCTCGACGTGGACTACTTGGCCTTCTCCTGCCACAAGTTGTTGGCGCCGTTCGGTGTCGGCGTTCTCTATGCAAAGGAAGGAGCGGTTGTTGGCGCAGGGACGACCGTTTCTCTATGGCGGCGACATGGTCGCCGCTGGCCGGGTGGCGCTGGACCGGGTGGAGTACAACGACCTGCCCTGGAAGTACGCCGCCGGCACCCCCAACATCCTCGGCGTGATCGTCTCCGCGCACGCGCTGCGACTCCTGCTCGACATGGTCGGCGTGGATGCGTCCACGCGCTGGTTCAGCTCGACGGCGCCGCTCCCGGCCCCGCTCGTCGCAGAGACGATGGACCGCGTAGGCCGGCACACAGCCGAGCTGACCGATCTGGCGTTGTGCGAGGCGTCGACGATCGATGGACTCAGCTGTTACGGACCGGCGGCCGGCTTGCCGCGATCGCCGCTGCTGGCGTTCAACGTGGCGGGTGTCGACCCGTTCGCCCTGGCGGAAGACCTGGGCCGTGAGGGTGTCGAGGCTCGGGCGGGTTGTCACTGCGCGACGCTGGCCCACCGCGACCTCGGCATGAACCCTCCCGCGAGTTGTCGGCTGAGCTTCGCGCTCTACAACAGTCGCGACGACGTGACCCGCGCCATGGACGCCGTGCGCCGGGTGACCGACCGCCTGCGGCGGCCCGGCCGGTCATGACGCTGCAGGCCCGGGGTGGGGGTCACCCGATCCAGGCGAAGCAAACCCGACCCAGAAGGTTGACAGGCGATGATGCCCTCGAGCGTTCCGCAAGGTGTCCCGGCTCCGTTCACCCGCCGCCACGGCGCGCCCGATGTGACGCGGGGCTCAGGCGTCTGGTCGGTGAGTCGGCTACGCGGGCAAGGATGCCGGGACGTCAGAGGTGTGAGTAACCGATGAGGATGGACACACCCATCGTGATCGTGGGTGCGGGACTCGCCGGTTTGGTCACGGCCAGGGAGTTGACCCGCGCCGGCGTCCCCTGCCGTGTCCTGGAGGCGAGTCCGCGGGTTGGCGGGCGAGTAGAGACGACCGTCTTCGGTGACGGGCTCACCGCCGAGGCGCACATGGAGGAGTTCTGGGAGGACAGCCCGGCGTACCCGTTGCTGCGGGAGCTCGGGCTGGACCTCGTGGAGGACCGCGCTCACTCGAGCATGGTCCTGGGCGAGCGGCTGCTCGCCTACCAGGGTGACGGCGATCGGGACACCTACCTGGCGGGCATGTTCAACGCACGAGAGCGGGGCGCCTGGCTCCGTTGGAACGAGCACGCGTGCCAGCTGCTCGGTCGTCTGCGAACCCCAGGGACTGACCTGGCGGCGGGTCCCTGGGCGGCTCCGCTGATCGCCGGCCGCTTTTCGACCTATGTCCGCGACCAGGTGCGGGAGCCGCGCGTCGCGGAGTGGATCCGGGTGGTCGTCGAGTCCGAGACAGCCATCGAGTGGGATCGGATCTCCGCGCTCGACGGTGTGACGGAGCTGCAACCGTTCCTCGACTCCCCTGCTGGCTTCGGCGAGACCAACGCCCACGTGGCCGGTGGCAACGAGCGCTTGATCGACGCGATGGTCCAGCAGTTGCCCGAGGGGACGGTGCGGACCAACGAGCCGGTCTCCTCGATAGGCCAGGTCGGACGCCAGGTCGTCGTGCGCCATGGTCGTGGCCGAAACCTGACTGTCTCGCGTTGCGAGCATGTCGTCCTCGCGGTCCCGCTGTGGTCACTGGACACCGTCCGGCTCGACGCGACGCTCGAGCCCGCCGCAGCCGAGGCCATCGCGTCCTGCACCGCGGGCAGCTACGTCAAGGTGCTGCACCGGCTTCGACCTGAGGCAGCCCAGCGGTGGGAGCGATATGGGGACGGCCTGTTCACGTTGCTGTCGGACTCGCAGGCCGGCTGCATCTACCTCGGTGCCGCACGTGAGGGGACCGACCTCATCCTCACCCAGCTCATCCACGCCCAGCACGCCCGGCCGCTCTGCGCCCTGCCCATGGAGGAGATCGCCCGACGTGCTGTCCGCGCTCTTGACCGCCTGAGCACACCACGGCCGCTGTGGTCGGGCGTGGGCGCGCTCGTCACGCAGACGCGGGCGTACGCCTATCCCCGAGCCGTGGCCTACTGGTCCGTCGGCCGCGGTCGTTCGCGGTACGACGAGAGGGCCGCGGCCCTGCGCAGGCCGCAAGGTCGAGTCCACTTCAGCAGCGACACCCTCAGCAGCCACTCCGACGGTGCGGTCCTGTCCGGACAGCGGGTGGCCAGGACCCTGTCCGCCCTCCTCACCGGCACCGCAGTGCGCTCGATGGCAGGCGGCTGAGGACGTGGCTCCCGAACCCGAGACGGCGCTGCCGGACCAGCTGCCCGCACGCGTCAGGACTTCGAGCTCTCCAAGCTTCGCCGTGAGCTGAGTCGTCTCGACACGGTCCTGTTCCTCATCTCCGCGATGGTGGTCGTCGACACCATCGGGGCCATCGCCATCGGCGGCGTCGAGGCCTTCACCTGGCTGGTGGTCCTCTTCGTCCTGTTCTTCGTGCCGTCCGCACTCATCAGTGCCGAGCTCGGTGCTGCCATCCCGGAGGAGGGCGGTGTGTACGTCTGGGTGCGGATGGCGTTCGGCCGATTCGCCGGTTCACTGACCTCGTTGCTCTACTGGGCCGGCACTCCGATGTGGCTCGGCGGCTCCGTCGCCGCGGTCGCCATCACCGTGTATGCCCGGTTCCTTGGTGATCTCTCCCGACCCGGCACGTTCGTGTTCGGTACCGCTTTCGTGGCGCTGGCAACGGTTGCTGCCGTGGTGCCGCTCCGCTGGGGCAAGTGGGTGCCGGCGAGCGGAGCCATCGGGCAGATCGTTCTGCTCGGTGTGTTCACCGTGAGCGTGGTGGCCTACGGCGTGCAGCACGGCGTGCAGGACATGGCCCTCGCAGACTTCAGCCCGACGCGAGCGGCCTTCATCGCCGTGGTTCCGGTGCTTCTCTACTCGTTCGTCGGAGTCGAGCTGCCCACCACGGCCGCGGAAGAGATGCACGACCCGCGACACGACATCCCCGCCGCGATCGGCACCGCAGGGGTGGCCCAGTACGGCAGCCGCACTTCGTGACCTGATCTTGGTCGGGCTGGTCTGTGACCGCGTCCGGATCCTGCGGCTGCGGGGGCGGGTGGGTGACACCGGGTCGGCGTGTCGGGGGTGATGTCCTGGTTTGAGGGCGGCCGTCCCGTGATCCTGCAAGATTGTGGATCAAGAAGAATACGAGACGGCCGCCGCGTTGATGGTAGAGGCCGCCGAGCTGGCGCGGCAGCGGCGGGATGAGTTGATGGGCCGGGTGGCACCGGTGTTCGGCCGCCGCGAGCCCCGCCTGCAGGCGGGCAAGTACGTGCAGGGGCTGATGAGTGAGTTGCCCCGCAAGAACGGCTGGACGCTGGCCGAGGCGGCCGGGGACGCCACCCCGGACCGGATGCAGCGCCTGCTCAACCGGGCGGTGTGGGACGCGGACGCGGCGATGGGCGTGGTGCGGGACTTCGTCGTCGAACACCTGGGCGACCCGGACACCGCGGTGGCGGTGTTGGACGAGACCGGGCAGGAGAAGAAGGGCGAACACACCGCCGGGGTCAAGCGACAGTACGTCGGCTGCGCCGGGCAGGTCGCCAACGCCATCAACGTCGTGTACTGCACCTACGCCAGCGCCCGTGGTCACGCTCAGGTCGGCGCCCGGCTGTACCTGCCGAAGGAGTGGGCCGCCGACACCGCACGCCGCGACCGCGCCGGGGTGCCCGACAGCGTGGAGTTCGAGACCAAACCGCAGCTCGCGGTGGACATCCTCACCGACCTGCACACCGCCGGCGTCCTGCCGCCATGGCTGACCGGGGACGAGGTGTACGGCCGCGACAAGGCCCTGCGCACGTTCTGCGAGGACCGTGGCGTCGGGTACGTCCTGGGTGTGCCGTGCTCGTTCACCATCGCCCTGAACTCCCAACGCACGGCCCGCGCCGACCAGGCGCTGAAGCTGGTGCGCCCCAAGGCCTGGACCCGCGCCTCGGCCGGGCCAGGGTCCAAGGGAGAGCGTCTCTACGCGTGGGCGTGGATCGCCACCGCCAGCCCCCGCCACCACCTGCTGGTGCGCCGCAACCTGGCCGACCCCACCGACCAGGCCTACTTCTACTGCTACGTCCCCGAAGGACGCCCCGCCACTCGGCGCCCTGGTCACGATCGCCGGGATGCGCTGGCCCGTCGAGGAGGACTTCCAGGTCGGCAAGGACCAGTTCGGCCTGGACCACAGCCAGGTCCGCCTCTACACCGCCCTCCTACGTCACCTCGCCCTGGCCATGACCGCCCTGGCGATCTGCGCGACCACCGCCGCCGCGATGCGAGCAGCGACCTCCACCCTGCCCCCGTCACCGACCAGTCCCGACGACACCCCACCCGCCGACCCCGGCCTGATCCCGCTGACGGTGGCCGAGACCAGACGCCTGCTCGGCCTGCTCACCCGCACCTGGCACACCCGCGCCCACCACCTGCACTGGACCTGGTGGCGACGACGCCACCAAGCCCGCGCCCGCTGGTTCCACCACCGCACCCGACTCCGGCGCGAAATCACATGAACAGGTCACAAAGTGCGGCTGCCGTACCAGGCACTGATGTATGGCATCCCGATCCTCGCCGTACTCATCGTGCTGCCCAGCGGCCAGATCACCTCGCTGCACGGACTGATCGACGCGATGAAGACCGTCTACACCGTGTACGGGGGCGACGTCTCCGGCAGCGAGGTCACGTTGACGGGAGCCGGGGCCGTTCTTGGAACACTGAGCGCCGTGGTCTTCATCTGGGTCCTCATCGCCAGCGGGTCCGCATGGATCATGGGCGCGGGCCGGGCCCAGGCCGCCGCGTGCCTAGTGCTCTGGCCGCTCGTGATCACCTGGTTTGGTCAGGTGGTTTGTGGTGCTGGCCGGCCCCAGCGTTGGTGGCGTTCGCTGCGGACGCGGGCGCGTTCTCGACGTTGTGCGGCCAGCACGTCGGGGTCGCGCGGATGGGCGTTGCGCCAACGCAGGTAGGCCTGTAGTTGCCGGGCCAGGGTGAGGTGGTTGGGGTAGTCGGAATCACCGATCACGAACGCGCGCAACGGCCCGAAGTGCGCCTCGATCGGGTCGGCCCACGACGCGTTCGTTGGCGTGAAGCACAGCTCGACCCGGTTCGCGGTGGCCCAGGCGCGGATCGCGGGGGTCTTGTTCGCCGACAGGTTGTCCAGGACGACGTAGACCTTCCCGCCGTCCGGGCGGGCGGCGCGGATCGAGACCAACGCGGCCAGGGTGTTCGCGCCGCCCTTGTGCAGCCGGGTGATGCCCCACAACCGGTCGCGGGAGACGTCGTAGCAGCCATGGAAGTACCGGATGCCGTGGGTGCGGTGGTAGGTGGCGCGCAGCCGGTCCGGGTGCTTGCGGCGGGCCCAGCAGGCACCGTGGCAGGGCCGGATGCTCAACGGCCCGAACTGGTCGAAGGCGAAGCAGCGGTCAGGCCACCGCCCGAGCACCGCCTCGATCCGGTCCAGCTTGGCGTCGGCGGCCGGGTCGCTGGATTCCTTCCAGGTCCGGGTCCGCTGGAAAGGAGATCTCATGGGCGTGCAGGATCTGCCGCACCCGTTCCCGACCGACATCGACCCGGCGGACGGGGTTGTCGGCCAGGTAGTCGACCAGCTTGCGCAGGCTCCAGTGCGTGAACGGCCGCCCCACCGCCCGCGGCCTGCGCGTCGCCGTGCGGACGATGAACTCTTCGTCCGTCGCGGTGATCCGCCGCGGCCGGCCCCCGGCCCAATGCGGGTCCAACGCCGCCAACCCGTTGGCGTTGAACGCGTGGATCACGTCCCGGACGGTGTCCGGGTCGGCGTCCAGCAGCCGGGCGATCACGCTCGGCCGGGCCCCGTGCGCCGAGGCGCGGACCATCACCGCCCGCCGCACCCGGATGCTCTCTTGACGCCCCTCGTCCCCGCGCACGATCCGCAGCAGGACCGCGTCCTCGGTCTGACTCAACTCCCGAACCCGTACCGGCCTGGCCATCTCACTCGCCTCGACCCGTCTCGGCCCCCGGCCCCACATGACCTTCCCGGTACATCCACACTGCGCCTGTCTGTCACGGAATGCACGCACCGGTCACGGCATGTCGCGAAGTCACCCGTCAAACGATCACGGTCAACGCACTAGACGGCGCCGGCCCACCAGTTCTCGGCCGGATCTCCGAACGCAGCGGGGTCCCGGTCGTGATGGGACTGGTGTCGGGTGGGGTTTCGTTGCTCCTGCTGATCCTGAGCCTGTGGGTCACCGGCGGAGACAACCAGAAGTACTTCTCGGTCGCGCTCAACGTGGCGATCTCGCTGATCGTCCTGGCCTACCTCTTCATCTACCCGGCGTTCCTCATGCTCCGCCTACGGCATCGCGATCTCGACCGGCCGTTCCGCGTACCGGGCGGTGCGGTCGGCGCCTGGTTGCTCACGATCCTGGCGACCGCCTGGTCGCTTCTGGCCACGGTCTGTCTGTTGTGGCCGGGTTTCGGGACCACTCGCCCGGAAGAGCATCTGCCCGCCGGCTTCGAGGGCCAACGAGTCGAGTACGAGCTGCTCACGATCGCGCCGATCCTGGCAGTCGTCGCTGCCGTTGCGGCGTACACGCTTGCGAGACCAATGACGTCCAGCCAGGAGCAATCCGGAGGGTAAGCGGAGGGCGATCAAGTCCAGCTGCGGCCGGGGGACCGCGTCGCTTCGCCCAGAAGGGGCCTCCTGTCAAAGATCGCCCCAACCGGCGGAGATTCACACTGAACTTCCGCTCGTGCGCGCAATCTCACCGTTGCCTCTCCTCTGAAACATCTGTGAGACTCAATTGCCACCGAACGCCCAGCTGTCACAGACACGATCTCGAAATGGTGGCTCCATGAAGGGACATGCGTAGCCCAGAGCAGTGAGGTGCAGATCATCGACGCGAAACGCGGGGTAGCGGTGCATCATGGACGTCTCAGCCGGGTGCGATTGGCGGGAGCGACGCTGGTGCTGGCCGGGATGGCACTACCCCTCGCGACGGCGCCGGCGGCTGCCATAGACATCGATACCGAATGCCAGCCGTTCCCCGCTCGATTCGAAGAATCATGGGAGACCATCGACGCTTCCTCTGGGCAACTGAACCGGCCATTTGGCACGCTGGTGTGGACTAGTTCGGGCGTCAACTACCAGATCCGCAACGGATTTGCAGTCTCGATCTGCACCGCATCGATTGATGAGGAAGCAGGAATTAGCTTCTCCGGTGCTGCCTTGAACATTCGCGGACCGAAGGAAGGGCGGCTTCCGAGCGAGGACCTCACGGGTATCGGGTTCGGTTGGGTCACCGCTCCAAGGAGTCCCCCAGCGGTCCTGCCGGATACCGGTCCGAGCACTCCCGGAGGAATCGTGGCCGCCGCATTCGCTGCGCTGGCCAGCGGCGCCGCCCTGACATGGGTCTCCCTACGCAAGCGTGCCCCTCGTGCCAGTTCGGCTCCCAACAGTTAGGCGGAGGAGTCACCCTCGAGACAGGATCGTCTCACCGGTTGCTCGGAATCAGGACCGTTCGATCAATTCGCCGCGGAGCGAATCAAGACTTGCATCATTCCGCCGCAAATGATGTGTCAACGTGCGGCTGCCACGATCCCGCATCGTCTCGTATGGGGATCCCGTTACGGTGATCGCGGGACTGGGAGGCCGGCTGACGCGCTCGCCGCGAAGGGTTTGGCTTGTGGGACGGGTCGCGCCTCCCGACGTCGACTGGGCCGGCGCAGCGAGATGAACTCGTCGACACAGGGGTTAGCGGCGAGAGCCGTCGTGAGTGTCGGACTCAATTAGAGTCTCGGCACGCCCCTTCGTGGGATTAGTGTTCGGCCCAGGCGCGCAGCCTCGTCGTCCGCCGGGCCCAACGAGAGGATTCACTCGCATGACCATTCCGGATGTCACCGCCGACCTCGAAGCGACCGCCCGGCGGGTGAACGACCTGAGCGAGAAGGTCGCCGCGCGGGCCAAAGAGAACGGACTCGCCTGGCTCGAGGGTTACGAGAAGGTCCTGAAGAACCTCCTGGACATGGAGGAGCAGGCAGCCAAGGGCATTGGGGTCGAGTCGGCCACCACCTTGGCCAACGCCCACGCGAACTTCATCCGGGACACCTCGGAGATCTTCTTCGCCGCAATGATCAAACAGCTCAAGAGCTGATTTCACGCCCACGTGCGTGCCGCTCGCGTCCTGTCGGGTGACGAGCCGTACTGCAGCGCAACTACCCATTCAACTGGTCAAAAACGCTGTTCTTCAGCATCGTCCACTCCGAAGCCGCGATTCGATGCGCACTTCGTGCTACCAGGGGAAGCACGCAACGAGTCGCAGTTCCGATTCGGGATCCGCTTGCGGGGCAACTCGAGTCAGCGGTTGGTGCGATAGGCGTCTCGGCGGTTCGCGATGTCGACGACGGGCGCGTTTTCCACCGCGGACGAGGAGTGTGCCTCGGCAGGCTTGCCGGGGCGGATGTTCTTGTTGTGGTGGAACACGTTGTCGGGGTCGTACTTCGCCTTGACCTCGGCGAGCCGCCGGTAGGTGTCGTCGCCGTAGGCCTCGCGGACACGGCTCGTGTCGTCGTCGGAGTCGAGGAAGTTCACGTAGACGCCGGCGCCGTGAGGTTGGAGCGCGTCGAAGAAGTTCCGTGCCCACGTCGTTTCGGCGGCGCGGACCGAGTGGTCCTGTTCGGGCAGCCACACTGCTTCGATGACGATGTTGTGCTCCACGTCGCGGCCGGGGTAGGCGGTGGAGTCGCGGGAGGGTCGGGCAACGGCGCCACCCAGGTGGAACATTGCCGCGTACGACCTCGGCGACCTGGCGCGATAGGCGTGTTCGGCGGCGATGTCGATGACGTCGTCGGACATGCCGGTGAGGTTCGTGGCCTTCCAGTAGTAGTGCCAGCCGTGGGGGACGGTGTCGTCGATGCCGCTCTGGTGGTCGATGTACAGGCTGGGTCCGACCAGATCCACGAGCGGCGTCCCGAACTGACGGAGCGGACGGACGGCACGCTCCCCATCCTCGACGGGCCCGGCGTAGCAGCTGGCAACGGCGATGGCCGGCCGGAAGTGCAGCTCCTCGTTGACGGCCGGCCACGGCGGGATCGTGCCCAGCCGTACGACGTTGCCGAGCTCGTTGGGCGCGTCGGAGACGAACTCACGGTAGAAGCGCAGGACGTCGGTGGTGTCCTCGGCCGCCCAGAACACCGGCCCGGCAATGACGGTGGGGCCGACGGCGTGCAACGTGAACCGGAACGAGCTGACGACGCCGAAGTTCCCGCCGCCGCCCCGCAGCGCCCAGAACAGGTCGGGGTGATCGTTGGCCGACGCCCGGATGATGTCGCCCCCAGCCGTGACGACCTCGGCCTCCACGAGGTTGTCGACGGTGAGCCCGTGCTTGCGCATGAGCCAGCCGATGCCGCCGCCGAGGCTGACTCCGCCGACGCCGGTGTGGCTCACGATGCCGCCCGTGGTGGCCAGACCGTGCGCCTGTGTCTCATGGTCGACGTCGCTCCACAGTGCGCCGCCCTGGACGTGGGCGGTGCGCTCGGCGGGATCGACCGAGACGCCGCGCATCGCCGAGAGGTCGATCACGATGCCGTCGTCGCAGAGCGCGGTGCCGGCCACGTTGTGGCCCCCGCCTCGTACGGCGATCTCCAGGCCACGGTCGCGGGCGAAGCGCACCGCAGCGGCCACGTCGGCGGTGCCGCTGCAGCCGGCGATCAGTCGCGGTCGTCGGTCGACGGCGCCGTTCCAGATGGCGCGGGCGTCGTCGTACCCATCGTGGTCAGGGGCGATCACGTCGCCCCGGAATCCCGGGATCTGCATCGCGGTTGGTGTGGTCATCGCTCCTCCTTGGTCGATGCGCTCATCGCAACATCGGGGGGCACCGAGGAGAAGTCAGCGATCTGGACCTCGAAGTAAGGAATCTGGACTTCACGGCGGTTGCGAGGAGAGGGACAGTGGGTTCATGAGGACCTACGGGCAGTACTGCCCGATCGCCCGGGGAGCGGAGATCTTCGCCGAGCGTTGGACGCCGTTGATCATCCGCAACCTGCATCTGGGCTGCGAGACCTTCGGCGAAATCCTCGACGGTGCGCCCGGACTTTCCCACACGCTCCTCGCGCAGCGGCTCAAGCAGCTCGAACGATTCGGCATCGTCGAGTCGGCACCCAAGGCTCAGGGGCGCGGTCACCGTTACCAGCTCACCAGCTCAGGCCACGATCTGTTCAGGGTCTGCGAGACCCTCGGCGAGTGGGGAGCTCGGTGGCTCGAGATCGCCCCGGAGAACCTCGATCCGTTCGTTGCGCTGTGGTCGATGTGCAACGCGCTCCGCCGGGACCGACTCCCCGACCAGCGCGTGGTCATCCGGTTCGACTTCGCGGGCTTTCGGCCTCACGAGCGGTACTGGCTGCTGATCGAGCACCGCGAGACCGAGATCTGCAAGACCTACCCGGGCCTCGACGAAGACCTATACATCACCGCAGACGCAGAGGCCTTCGTCAAATGGCACGCCGGCCAGCTCAGCTGGGCCCAGGCAACCCGCGATTCCCGCATCCAACTCGACGGTCCGGCATGGCTGATCCGGGCGTTTCCGCAATGGAACGCACGCAGCATGTTCGCCCACATCAAGCCCGACCCGAGCAGCGACGACGACGGCGCCTGAGCTCCGACAGCCACGTCATCGTGGACCGGAAAGGGCGCATCGTCGGGCAGCAGTCCCGGTCAGGAAGCCCCGTACGGCGTCGATCGAAGACGCTCGACGTATGCGTCGACATCGTCCGCAAGGGATCCAAGAACGGGACAGTTCGGCGACAGAATTTGCTCTGCGATCCTGGATTTCGTCGAAGCGGCAGGAGTGATTGTGGCTCATCCGGCGTCGAGGTTGTTCGACAGCGCCTGGGCGTTCAGCCGCGAGGGCGAAAGTACATAGACCTGCTCGAACCGGTCCGAGGTTGGTGCGGTGGCCAGTCAGCGTTCGGCGGGTCCAACCTCGGTTGACCGAGGGGCGCGACTAGACCACCGACGAGAGCTGCGGTGTTGACGCAGTTGGCTGCGTCCAGACCTCACCAGGCGGCTACCCCTGCGGATGTCGAGCTCGGTGGCCAGGGACCTGGCCGCGCGTGGGTTCTGCGGCCGGGCCCCGGGTCCTGATGGGCGGCAACTTGAGCAGACCGGTGCCCGACCGCTCATCGCCTCAGCTGCGAGATCGTCGCGTCAGCGCGGCGAGCTCGTCGTTGAAGCGTTCCGGGCGCTCCAGGAACGGCACGTGGCCGACTTCGTCGTACCAGGACGCCTCGGCCGTCGGACACACGTTGAGCACGTGCTGGGCCATGGCCGGGAGGACGATGGTGTCCGCTCGGCCGTGGCTGACCAGGAGAGGAACGCGCAGGCTGCGCAAAACGTCGTCGTAGTCGAGGTCGCGCGCGCCCAGGTGGCCTCGGGTCGCCGCGGGTACCACCATGCTGGCGCACAGGATCGTCTCAATGTCGTCGGCCGGGAGTCGGTCCACGGCAAACGCGTGCACGAGGCCCCGGACGCCGCGGATGCTGGTCGGCAGGTCGTCTGCGGTGAGGTCGGCGAAGTGGTCGAGGAAGCCGGGGCCAATCAGGGAGCCGAAGGCGGCCGGCCCGAGCCGGACGGCTCCTCCGGCGAAGTCGAGGGCCGCGACGTTGTCCTGGCCGTAGGCACGCAGGTAGTCGCCGATCACGAAGGATCCGTAAGACCATCCGACCAGCACCGGGCGATCGAGGTCTAGCTCGTCGATGACCGCGGCGAGGTCGTCGGCCCAGAGCCGGCCGTCGGCGTACGACGCAGCGTCAGCCGGCGCCTCCGACATCCCATGGCCGCGGAGGTCGAAGGCGATCAACCGGAAGTCGTCGGCGAGCGCCCCGTCGTACTGCCGCACCCAGCATTGGTGGTTCTGCGAGATCCCGTGGATGAGCACGACGGGAGGAGCCTCGGGCTGGCCCCACTCACGGACGTGGAGCCGGACCCCCTCTCCGCCCCGGATCGTGTGCGCCCGCATCCACTTCCTTGCCTGACGTGTCGTGGTCGTCATCGCTGCCTCCTTGCGTTGTCGGTTTGCCGATGGTGGTCCGAGTACCGCCGGACCGCATCGGGAACCGACTACCTATCTCTCGCGCTGGACCCCCCTATCTCGCCCGCGCGGGATACTGGCCACGATGGTGGCCGGCGCTGGAAGCGTGTTCGTCGGACGCGCTCGCGAACTCGCGGAGCTCGAGGGCGCGCTGGATGACGCGCGGGCAGGGCGCGGCGCGGCGATCCTGCTCGGTGGCGATGCCGGAATCGGCAAGACGCGCCTCGTCTCGGAGCTCGCGCAGCGCGCCAGAGCGGCGGGTTTCGTGGTGCTCCTCGGGCACTCCCTCAACCTCGCCGGGACCGAGCTCCCGTACCACCCGTTCGTCGAGGCACTGCGCGCATGGGGCCAACCCTGGGCCGATGCGGGCGAGTCCGGGTTCGGTTCGCAGCTGCGAGTGTTCGAGCGCACGCTTTCGCTGCTCGAGGAACGCGCAGTGTCCTACCCAGTGCTCCTGGTGCTGGAGGACGTGCACTGGGCCGACGTCTCCACGATGGACCTGACCGTGTATCTGGCCCACCACGTCGACATCCTCCCGGTCCTGCTGGTCGCAACCGCCAGGGTCGATGAGATCGGCTCCCGCGACCTCATCCGCACCTTCGCCGACGGGATCCGACATTCGGTGACCGGGCACGTGGTCGACCTGGCGCCCCTCCACGACGACGAGGTCTCGGCCCTGATCGAGGGGGCGAGCGCAGCGCCGCTGGCGACGGCCACGGCCGAGGCGATCGTGGCCCGCTCGGAGGGGAACCCGTTCTTCGCTGAAGAGCTGCTCACGGCCGCGGGCAGCGGCCAGTACTTGCGGCTTCCCGACAACCTGCGCGACCTGCTGCTGCACCGCACCTCCGGGCTCGACCAGGCGGCGCTCGACCTGCTACGGGTGGCTGCGGTAGCTGGCAGGGACGTGCCCTACGCCGCGCTATATAAGGCCGCCGGAGCGCCAGAGTCCGTCACACGCCGGTCCCTGCGGCAGGTGGTCGAACGCGGGATCCTCGTTGCGGGGCCAGACAGCGACTCCCTACAGTTCCGGCACGCCCTGCTGGCGGATGCCGTGTATACGACAGTTCTACCGGGCGAGCGAGAGGACCTCCACGCAAGGGTCGCGGCGTACCTGGCGACATTGCGCGACACGTCGCCCGCGGAGCTCGCCCGGCACTGGACGGCCGCCCGCCGACCGGTAGACGCCCTGCCCGCCTCGATCGAGGCCGCGCGCCGGGCGGAGCGGATGTCGGGTCTCGCCGAGGCCCACGGCCACCTCGAGCGAGCCATCCGCCTGTGGGACGAGGTGCCGGCAGCAGCGGAGGTCGCAGGGATCGAGCTCGCCGAGGTGTGTGCGTGGGCGGCCCAGTTGGCCGACCACATCGGTGACGCCCCGCGGGCGGTCGAGCTCGCCCGCCGCGCCATCGAGATCACCCCCGGTGAGTCCTGGCACCGGCTCGCCCTCCTGCACATACGCTTGGGCGAGTACCTGCACGGGACCGCCGAGGACCGCGACGCACTCGACGCTTTCGAGCGCGCGTCGGCCCTGACGCGCGAACACCCCGGGTCGAGCGAGCGAACCCACGCGCTGTCATCCCTCGCGGGTGGGCTCGCGGTGGAGTGGCGATTCGCCCGGTCTCTGCCATTGGCTCGCGAGGCGCTCGCCCAGGCACCGGCGGTGGGCGCACAGGAAGCGAAGGTGCGGGCCCTCGCGGTGCTCGGCCTGGACCTGGTGCATGGCGGTCAGACGGACGAGGGCATCGCAATGGTTGAGGAGGCGCTGGCACTTGCCGAGCGGACCGGCGATCTGATCGGCCTCAACCGAGCCTACGTCTACCTCACCGACGTCCTCCTCATCCTCGGTCGCCAGAGCGCCGCAGCGCGCCTAGGTGCCCGTGCCACGGCCGCGATGCGCCGCCACGGCATCGTCAGTGAGATCTTGACCGCCAACCACGTTGAGGCCCTGATCGCTCTCGGTGACTGGGACGGGGCCCACCGCATCAGCTCGTCCGCACTGGGCGCAGCCACCGCCAGCTTCCCCTACATGAATCCCCTGGTCCGTGCCGACCTCGAGACCGGGCGGGGCGACTTCGACTCCGCGCGAGCACACCTGGACTCGGCGCGCGAGACGATGCGTGCCGACCACGGGTTCGGCGTCTTCGAGGCGTACGTCGCGGAGCTCGCGCTGTGGGAACGGCGGTGGAGCGATGCCCACCAAGCCCTGCAGGAAGCACGAGAGAGGGCGAACTCTCACGAGACCGCGCTGCTCCGCGTCTGGTTCTGTGCCAAGGCGCTCCGGGCCCAGGCCGAACTGGCCGCCCTCGCCCGCGACCGCCACGACGCCGGGGCCACCGACAGCTGGATCGTGATGGCGCAGCGAGTGATCGCCGACACCCGCCGGATGGCGGAAATGGCCGCACGCATCACCCCGAACGCCGGGGGCTGGTTGGCCCTAGCCGAGGCCGAGTACTCCAGGGCCCGCGGCGAAACCGACCCCCACCTGTGGAACCTCGCCGCGGTCGCCTGGGAGCGGCTCGAGCGTCCCCCGCTCGCGGCGTACTGCCGGTGGCGCGAGGGGGAGGCCTTGCTGGAGGCAGGAGCCGCCCGCTCCGAGGCGGCCGTACCGCTTCGTTCTGCCTACGCAGTGGCCACCCGAATGCGCGCCGCACCGCTGGCGCATGAGCTCGAAGCGCTGGCCCGGCGCGGGCGCATCGACTTGCGGGCGCCCCAGCGACCCCAGCCGACGGATCCGGACCTGGCCAAGGCGTGGGGCCTGACCCCGCGGGAGACCGAGGTGCTCAGTCTCATCGCGCAAGGGTGCACGAACCGTGAGATCGCCCGGACGCTATTCATCAGCGAGAAGACCACGGGAGTGCACGTCACACACATCCTGCGCAAGCTCCAGGTGCCGACCCGGTTGGAGGCCGCGGCGATCGCCCACCGGGTGGTCGCGATGCCCCCGCGCAGGAGTCCCGGCCCGATCGCCGACCCGTAGCTTGATCGGCGCGGTGCAGTTGTCGCCAAACAATGAGCCCGTCCGGGACGTCAAACCTATTCGCCACGACGAGCACGTGACGGTCGTCGAACTACGCGACGCGCGCGGCCCGAGACCCACAAGCTGAACGGCGTATGGCAACCGACGAGAGTCGGTAAGGCACCGAGCCAATCACCGGAAGCGGATCGGCTTGCGGCACGCACGACGGGAGGTCACGCGCCCCGCTGCACACCGCCGCGAATGGCTCGCGGCCCGCGTCGTACCGCCGCGGGTGACGTGTCAAGGTGTGCCCGGCCTGCATCGGTGCCGCAAGCGCATGGCTCGTGAGGATTGTCTCGCTGGGTCCTTGTCAGGGCTATCTGGGGCTAAATGCCCAGGCCGAGCTCGGGGGCTGTTCGTTCGCGCCGGACTTCGGTAGGCAGCCCGGGCCTGGCGCGGCGGGTGGCGGCCGCTCGCAGGTCCGTCTTCTGTGCTTGGGCCTGGCGCGTTTCGACGAACTGGGCGGCTCGCCAGATCGGGAGAGATTCGATGTTGGCGAGGTCGGCGCGCGAGGCATCGGCGTAGAGCTGCCAGCGGTGCGCACGAGCTTTGGCGCTGTGGGCTCCGCTGACTGTTCGGAGTGAGGCGGCATCTCGACGGCCGTAGACGCCGACGGTCAGTTCCTCCGCCTCGGCGCGGTGTCGCCACCGGGTCTGCTTGAGGGCGTCACCGGCCCGCTCGACATCCTGGCGGGCGGTGGCGACGACGGCCTGGGCTTCGATGCGTTGGTGCGCTACTCGAGCGGCCCACGCTTCGAGCCCGTCGCGAGTCGTGGCGGCCCGCCTGCCGGGGGCGGGCACGCTGCCCCACCGGCCCACTGCGGTTTGTTGGGCGTGATGGACCTCCGCCTGCGCGGCGTCAAGCCTGCGCCGGGCGGCACGAAGGCCGAGTCGGTTCGTCGAGCGGTTTGCGTGCCGCGCGGCGTCTTGTTGGCTCTGCGCATCGAGGTAGGCCCGCCCGTCCGCCGTGGCCAGCGCGAGCAATGGCCATAGGGCGTCGTCGCGCACCGCCGTCAGGTGAGCTTCGGCTTTGGTGAGGGCGGCGCGAGCGGAGGCTTCCTCATGCGCGTGGGTCTGCGTTTGGGCGGCCAGCAGACCGGCGCCGTGTTCCCATCGTGCTGCTTCCCGCTCGGCGTGGGCGATGACCTCGATCAGCCGCGCGCGTTCGTCGTTGACTACCTTCACCGGCCCCTGGGCGGCCAGCCCCGCGACCATGGCGTGGGCGTCGGTGGTTGCCGATTGGAGGCCGCGGTCGGCACGGTCGCGCTGGAGCGCGTCGATGAACTGCTCGCGTGCCTCGTCGGGGTCGTCGGCGACGATGTGCAGCACGTTCGAGTCGCGTCCGCGGGTCATGCCGACGTACACACCGGATGCGTCGAGCGCCTCTGACAGCAGGGTGTTTGCGGTTGTGGTGGTGACGCCTTGCACGCCGTAGGCGGTTGCGGCGTACGCGAGGTGGGCGTGGTCGCTCACGTAGAAGCGGGGAAGGGCGACCGACCGCTGGTGCTTCCGCGGACTCGCGCCGTCCACCGCCCACACGGTGCCGTCACTGCTGATGCTCTGGACTGTCCAGGTCTGCCGGTTTGCGACCCCCAGCAAGCTGTCGTTCTTGCGGGTGGTGATCACGTCACCGACACCGATTGGCAGCCCGTCGTTTCCGGTCACGGTCGTGGTGTCGTCGACCTCGCCGCGTGCGAGGCGTTGAGCGCGGATGCGTTCGTTGAGAGTACGGGCCTCGTCGTTGGTCGCCACGGTCGCGGCGACCGTCATGGTGGCACCGATCGCCTGTGTGGTTGCGGCCGCGATGTCCTGGTGCGCGTCATCGGTGCTGTGGTGCAGGTGGATGAGTCCGAGCGCATGCAGTTGGTCGAAGAGGTGCGCGGGGTCGCGCCCTGCTCGCAGGTGGAGAGTCAGATGGGCGTAGGCCGGGTCGGTGAATCGGTGGATCGAGTCCAGGGCGTAGATGGTTCCGCCGTGCCCGGTGGTGAGGGCTGCGGCTATGTCGAGCACGCCGCCGCGTCCCACGGCGGGCAGCTGTGCCCGGGTCACCGACCAGTGCGACCGTGGCGCCGGCCTCGCCCGTCAGGGTCAGGAGTGCGACGGCGCTGTCTTGGTCGAGCATGCCGGCCTCGTCGACCACGACGCGTTCACCGCGGGCCAGTCGCGCCCACGCCGGCACCCCGCCGTACGTGCTGCTGGTGTCGGGGTCGGGCTCCCCGACGGCGAGCCGGGTCCACACGCCGTCGGCGTTCCAACGCCAGCCATGGGCGTGCAGCAGCTTGGCGACTGATTCGGCGGGTACGCCGAGTTCGCGCGCGGCGATATCGGCTGCCTTCTTCGTCGGCGTCACGACCCTCGTGGCTCGACCCTCAGCGGCGGCACCGTCGATGGCGACGGCGAGCATGGTGGTCTTCCCGGCTCCGGCGGCGCCCTCGACGACCACCAGCGGGTCGATCGTAGCGACGGCTGCGGCGGCCCTGGGCTGCGCGTCGTCCCGCCCCCGCTCGGCGGCCAGCGTCGTCACATCGGGGATCTCGGGGTTCGTGCTGCCGGTAACGCGGGCGGTGAGCAGGTCATGCAACCGGGTCTCGGCGGCGACCACGTCCAGGCTGGTCAGGTGGGCTACGTGCTCCGGTCGGGCTGCGCCGGGCGGTAGCACCGAGAGACAGTCGCCGACGGCAAGGTCGGTCGCGAGCCCGACCAGATCGCGCAGCTGGGCGGGGGTGCCGCGTACGCCGTACTCGGTGACGATGCGGGTCACGTGTTCGGCAACGGTGTGTCGGCTCCAGGTCGATGCCTGCGCGGCGCACCGGTCCAGCGCGCGGGACGCGACGGTGAGCACCTGCAGGTCGTCCGGCGACGGCGGCGCCGGGCTGAGGCTGCGCCCGTCCACCCGCCGGACCAGCCCGGGTTCGTAGCCGGCGTCGGTCAACTCCTGGCGCCACGCGTCCTCGTGGACGAGAGTGGTGGGTCGCTTCTGGGGACGGTCTTTGGCCCAGGCTGCGGCGACCATCCGAGAGGTGACGACGGGACCGGGCTCCTGACCGGGATGCGCCTCGGCCCACTTGGCCTCCAGGTCGGCCAGGTTCCTTTCCACCTGGCCGGCGCGCTTCGACATCACCGCATTGAAAGCTCGACCACCTCGCCCGACACCGGATCGAGGGTGAGGTCGTGACGATCCAGCACCTCGGCGAGCCCCGGGTGCGCTGCCAGGACGGCGGTGCCGAGTGCTCGAACCGCACCCTGCTGCTTGAACAAAGCCGCGGTGTCCAGGCCCCGCCACCTGCCGGCCGCCCACACCCGGGTACCGACCTGGAAGTGCACATGCCGGTGCGGGTCGCCCGCTCGACTGGTCTTGTGGACCACCGCCACGGTCTGCAACCGCTCGACCGGCACCACCTCCTGCCTGCCGCGTGGCCCGACCCGGGTGACCGAGTGCGACCCAAGGAACCGTCGGATCTCCGCGACCGCGTCGGCCTGCGCGGCATCCAGCGCGTCCGAGACCTCGGGATGGAGGGCGGCGGCGATCGACAGGGACTTCGGGGTGTTGACCACCATCTCCGCGAACCGTGGCGATCCCCGCTTGCCCGAACCCTCCTCACCCGGGAGCCGCGGCTTGCCCATCGAGCCTCCGCTCAGCGGGTCGATCCAATCCACCCAGCGGGCGTAGGTGTCGGCGTCGAGTTCGGAGGTGGTGAGCAGCTCGCCGTTGTCATCGATCTCGGTGAACGCGGCCAGCGCGGTGCTGTTCTCCAGGTAGTAGTCATCAGCGCGTGAGCGATCCGACTCCAGGTATCGGCAGGCCGACGACCCGGTGCCCCGGAACAGGATCACGCCACCCTGCAAGCCCGCCTCCTCGTGTGTTTACACTATCGCGTGTCGTGTATCTACCAAGGTAGCATACGTACATTCAAAAGAGAGAGAAGGAAAGGGGTTGAGTAAAGGGGCGGAGTGAGGAGAGGAGGGATGAGGGGGAGGGATGGGCAGGAAGGGAGAGGAGGGCTAGTGGGAGTGAAGGACGAGGGAGAGGGGGCTGTTGGCACTCAGCACGACGGTCGGGGGGAAAGGGCGCAGCGGCTTGCGGCGTTGCCGCGCGCCTTCTCCGACCTCAGGATGATGGTCGGCGTCCGAGGCGAGGACGCCGCCGAGCACCTCCAGGAGCAGGAGCAGATGGCCAAGCGGAGGACTCAGGGTGCGAGGGCGGTCAGCGGGGCCGTGACAGTCCCGTCGTTGGTGACAAGGATGGGCCCGGTTCCCGTGATCACGAGTCGGAACGCAGGATCTCCGATCGCTGCGATGTCGAACTGTGCGATCACCGCTTGCAGCGAGGTGGCCCCGGCGGTGAATTGCTGGCCGCCGAGCTTGACCTCGACCGCGCCCCAGCGTCCGTCGGGGAGCGTGATGACAGCGTCGATCTCCTTGTTGTTGGAGTCGCGATAGTGACTGACCTCGCCGTCGATACGCGAGGCGAGCACGGTCAGATCATGGACGACGGCGCTCTCGAACAGTGTGCCGAGCGTATTGAGGGCGCCCCGTAGCTGTTGGGGACCGGCACCTAGGGCCGCAGCGGCAAGGGCTGGGTCGACTAGGTGGAGCTTCGGTGAGGTGCGCACCCTCGCGCGCGATCGCAACGCCGGGGTCCACGGGCGCTGTGCCTCAACGATGAACAGCCGCTGGAGCAGGCCGACGTAGTTGCTGACGGTCTCCTCGTCGATCATGGGCGCGACCGCGCGGACGTCGGCCGCGAGCGTCTTGTAGGTGACCTCGGAGGCCACGGATCGCGCGAGTGCGGCGATGAGTTGCTTGACCACCTCGGGCTCATGCCGGATGTCGGCGATGCGGTGGATGTCGGTGCGTGCGACGTCGTCGATGTAGCCACGCAGTCGATCCGAGGCCTGAGTTGGTGAAAGCGCCGTCATCGCTGGGAAGCCGGGCCGCAGCAGGTTGTCGATGACGGTGTCGAGATCGGGGGCTGCGCCAAGATCGGTCTTGGGCAGGTCCCCGTCGAACAGGCCCGAGAGGCTCACTGCGCCGGTTGGTGCCTCGAGCTTCTCCCACCACGACATGGTCCGCTCACGCAGCCGCAGGAACCGTCCGGCCCCGGTGTGCCTGGTGACATCGTCCGGAGGGACCGAAGAGCCGGTGAGGATGAACCGCCCGGGCTCTACGGCGGAGTCAACGGCACGACGCACGAGGTTCCACAGGTCCGGGGCGACCTGCCACTCATCGAGCAGCCTGGGCGCCTCGCCTTCGAGGAGTGAACGCGGCGCGACTTCGAGTAAGCGCTGGGCGCCGGCATCATCGAGGAAGACGTAGGAGGCCGCGGCGTGCATGGCCGTCATGGTCTTGCCGCTCGCGCGCGCCCCCTCGATCACCACCGCCCCCGAGGCCGCGAGGGCGCGTTGGACCGCGCTGTCGATCACGCGAGGCCGGTACGCGCGCCCGAGAACCGCCACCGTATCCATGACGCCACTGTACCGTTCTCAGACCGCTATGCCGACGATTGCAGGACTGCTAGGCGGATGATCGCAGAACCACTAACCGGACAGTTGCAGGATCTGTGGCCGGATGATTGCAGCCGGCGGCCGAGCAAAGTCGGCGTCTCCATGTGCTAACTCATGTGCTACCGGCCGTGTAGATGCGGGTATCTCAACGATGTCGTTTGCTGCACCGGCATGGGTTTCACGCTCAACTTGAGCGTGAATCGGGGCCTCGGGGCGTTGCGGCGCGTCGGGCCGACCCCGCCAGTTCGAATCCCCTATCCTCCGCGCCACGACCAGGCCCGGTGTGACGGCTGACACGCCGCCCGCACCGGGCCCGGCCGCGTGCTGGCGCCTCCGGCTCGTCACCCCCGCCGTCGATTGACGCGGCTCGTCGGAGAACTCCCCCCTTGACAGTGTTTGCGCCGACCGATGGGGTACGTCCGGAGTGCGCGGCTGCACGACCGGTGCGCCCGCACTCGCCGGCGCGGGATGGCCCACATGGTGCGCCGGCCCGCCCGCGTCCCGCGGAGGTGTCGCATGCGCCGTCCCCAGTCCCGCGCCGTGTTCCGGGGCGTGCTCCCGGTGCTCGCGGTCACCGGTCTCGTCCTCGGCCTCGTCGGCGCCCCGCCGGCGAGCGCGGCCGCACCCGTCGGCAGCGCCCCCGGCGGCCCAGGGGCCATGTCGCACTTCGGCCTCGCCCGGAAGGACTGTCTCGGCACCGCGCGCAACACGTCGTCCAAGGTCTGGTTCACCGTCGCGAACGGCGTCCTGTCCGACGTCTACTACCCGACGATCGACAACACCAACGTCGAGACGCTCCAGCTCGTCGTCACCGACGGTCGGACGTTCACCGACCTGCAGACCCGGGACATGACGTATACGGTCCGGGCGCTCGACGAGTCCGGGATGGCCTGCCGGGTCACGTCGACCGCGCGGAGCGGGCGGTACTCGCTCGTCACCGACTACTTCACCGACCCGTCGCGGGACGCCGTCGTCATGCGGGTCCGGCTCGACGCGCGCGGGGCGAAGGACCTGCAGGTCTACGCCCGGTACGACGCGACGATGAACGGCAACGGCGGCGGCGCAGACGCGGCGTCGGCGAACGGGGGCGCGGACGACGCCGTGACCGACACCTCGGCCGGCAGGCCTGTGCCGGTGTCCCTCGACACGAACACGAGCACGACCGCCGCCAACCGGGACTACGCCGTCCCGGTCTACTCCGCGCTGCGCGCCAACCGGCCGTTCCGCGCGGTGTCGAGCGGCTTCGCCGGGACGGCGAGCGACGGGCTCGCCCAGCTCGACGCGGACCGCCGGCTCACGTCGACCTACGCCGCGGCGACCGGTGGGAACGTGGTCCAGACCGCTCAGCTCGACGTCCGCGGCAGCGGCGCGACGACGCTGGCCCTGGGTTTCGGAACGACGCAGGCCGACGCCGTCCGGACCGCCGGACGCAGTGCCTCGGCGGACGCCGGCGACACCCTTCGGTCCTACCTCAAGGGCTGGCAACGCTACGACCGGACGCTGCGCGCGCCGGCGGTCCCGAAGCCGCTGACGGCCGCCGAGCGGCGCGAGGCCCGCGAGACGTACTGGGTCAGCGCGAACGTCCTCAAGGCGAGCGAGGACAAGACGTTCCCCGGGGCCGTCGTCGCCTCGCTCGCGAGCCCCTGGGGGCAGGCCGTCGCGGCCGGAGACAGGGCCTTGACCTACTTCGGCTCTTACCGCGAGGTGTTCGCCCGCGACCTGTACGAGTCGTTCACCGGCCTCGTCTCGAGCGGCGACGTCGCGACCGCGAAGGCCACCGTCCGGTTCCTCTTCGAGCGGCAGCAGCAGGCCGACGGCTCGATGCCGCGCAACAGCCTGGTCAACGGCAGGACGGCGCCGGACTCGTTCGGCGTCCAGCTCGACGAGGTCGCCTACCCGATCCTCATGGCTCGCACGGTCGGCCTGACGGACAAGGCGTTCTACGAGAACCACCTCAAGCGCGCCGCGGACTACGTCGTCGCGCACGGCCCGTCGTTCGGCTCCGAGCGCTGGGAGGAGCAGAGCGGGTGGTCGCCGTCGACGATCGCCGCCGAGATCGCGGGCCTCGCCGCGGCCGGCGCGATCGCCGAGCTGAACGGGGACGCCGTGGGCGCACGGGTCTACCGGGCGACCGCGGACCATTACCAGCGCAACGTCAAGACGTGGACCGTGACGACGAACGGCCCGCTCAGCGCGTCGCCGTACTTCATCAGGCTCTCGAAGAACGCCGACCCGAACAGCGCGCTTCACGTACAACCTCGGCAACGGCGGCCCGGACGCCGACCAGCGCTCCGTCGCCGACGCGGGCTTCCTCGAGCTGCCGCGGTTCGGCGATCCTGCCCGCGAACGACCCGGACGTCGCGCGCTCGCTCCCCGTCGTCGACGCGACGATCCGGCGGACGACGAGCAGCGGCGACGGGTTCTACCGCTACGGGACGCCGTCCGCCGGCACCGAGGACGGCTACGGTGACTGCCACGTACCGGACGCGACCTCGTGCACGGTCGAGGGCAAGCCGTGGGCCGGCAGCTGCGCCTCCCAGGAGCAGGACAAGGGCTCGGGCCACCTGTGGCCGGTGCTCTCCGGCGAGCGGGCCGAGCACGAGATCGCGACCGGGGGCTCCGCGGCGGCGGCCGAGCGCTGGCTGGGGATGTCCCGGACGGCGTCCGGCGGCGGGCTGGTCCCCGAGCAGGCGTGGGAGAACCCGGACCTGGCCGCGTCGCCCTTCGGCACGCCGCCGGAGTGCGCGTCGATCGGGTTCGTGAACGGCGAGGCCGCCGGCAGCGCCGCGCCGCTCACGTGGTCGGCCGCACAGTTCGTCCGACTGTCGCGCAACCTCGCCGCGGGCAGGCTCACCGAGACCCCGGCGGACACGACCGCCCGGTACCTCGACCGGACCCAGGCCGGGACGACGGTGACGATCACGGCGCCGGAGAACAACGACGTCGTCAACGGCTCGGTGACGGTCACGGGGACGACCGCGCCGAACGCGACGGTCGACGTCGACGCGGTGAACATCGACGTCGACGGTGCCGCCCGGACGGCGACCGGGACCGCCGACGCGACCGGCGCCTTCTCCGTCGTCGTCCCGGTGCCGCCGGGCACCGCCACCCTCACGGTGACGGCGACGGCACCGGACGGCGCCACCGGTTACGCGCAGCGGACGGTCGTCTTCGACGTCGTCCCCGGGACGCTGCTGTTCGAGGCGACCGATCCGGACGGCGACGACGACGGGCCGGGCACCTATGCCTACCCGACGGCGCAGGACTTCAAACCGGGCGCGTTCGACCTGGAGACGTTCCAGGTCTACGACTCCGGGCCGGACACGGTGACGTTCCGGGTGCGCACCCGCAACCTCGCCCCGACATTCGGCAGCCCGCTCGGTGCCCAGCTCGTCGACGTGCACGTCCGCAACCCGGTCGGCGTCGCCGCGGGCACCTCGACCGCGGCGTCCTTCCCTCAGCGGAACTACACGATCGCCGCGTCGGACGCGTGGACCCGGCTCATCGAGGTCCAGGGTTTCGGGCAGCGGTTCGTCGACGCCGCCGGTGCGACGGTCGGGTCGGTGCAGGTCCGCGGGACCGAGGCGACGCGGTTCATCACGTTCACCGTGAGCAAGGCCGCGCTCGGCGGGACCCCGTCGTCCGGCTGGACCTTCGCGGTCGTGCTCACCGGGCAGGACGGCTTCAGCACGGACCAGGCGCGCGGCTTCCAGCCGACCGCGCAGCCCTACCAGTTCGGGGTGTGCACCGCGGAGGACGCGGCGGGCAACAACCCGATCTGCGACGTCGCCGCGGCGACGGTGCCCAAGGCGGTGGACGTCGTCACGCCGGCCGGCGTCGACCAGGCGACGGAGCTCGACCCGCGGACACCCGTCGTCCTGCGCGGGGTGACCGTGCCGTGACCACGCTCTGATCGTCAGGTCGGGCCCGGCGGCCCATGACGGCGCTGAACGTGAACCCGTGGCCGGTGTCGCCGGTGGCGACGACGACCCGGCCGTCGGCGACCGCGGTGTGCCACGTCGCCGTCCGGGTCGCCGGCCGTCGCGTCCGAGCCCTCGCCCGGGTAGCCGTCGAGGAAGCAGAGCAGGTCGGCCGGGTCGCCGCGTCCGGTCACGCGGGTCACCTGGCCGGGCGCGGGCCGCATCCGGACGGCGACCTCGAGGGCGTCGAGCAGGGGCCGCGCCAAGGGTCCGGCCGCGACGACGACGGCGTCCGCATCGACCGTCGCACCGTCGCACCGTGGCGCCGCGTGCACCGGGTCGGCGTCGCCGAGCGTCAGCGGCCCCCGACGACGGCGACAGGCATGCTCAGCCGACCCGCAGCTCCCACAGCTGCTCGCCCTCGTCGTCGAGGGCGCCCGTCGCGTGCAGGCCGATCCTGCCCGCGACCCGTTCGGACGCCGCGTGGTCGGCACGGACGTGGGCCCGCAGCGCGGTGAAGCCGTGCGCGAGCAGCCAGTCGACGACGGCTGCCGCGGCCTCGGTGGCGTAGCCGCGCCCCTGCCACGGCGTGCCGGTGACCCACGCGAGGTCGGCGACGCCGGCGCCGGGGGCCGCGGTCGCCTGCACGGTGCCGACGGCGAGCCCGGGCTGGTCGTCCACCGGGAGGACGTCCACCCCGTGGCCGGCCCGCCCGCCGTTGCGCACTCGGACCGTCCAGTTGTGCCACTGCTCGTCGGAGTCACCCGGCCCGGCGAGCAGCCGCCGGAACCGGTCCCGCAGCGCCGCCGCCGTCGCCGGCTCCCCGCCGGTCACCGTGTACAGAGCGGGGTCGGCGAGGACCACGGCGAGCTCGTCGCCGTCCTCGACGCGCAGCGGATCGAGGACGAGCCGACGGGTCGTGAGCCGCGGGGTGGACGGGGTCCGCGCGCGATGCCCCGCCGGCGGTCGCTGCGTCGTGGTCGGCGCGTGGCCGCCCGGTGGCGGCTCCTGCCGCATCGGGCCCCCTCGATGCTCGTCCGGCGACGCCCTGGCCTGCGGCCGCGCCGGTCCGTCGACGGTAGCGGGGCGCGGCAGAGACGTCAGTCGGACACACGGGACGTCGCGAGGTCGGTCGCCAGATCATCGCTCCCGGAGCTGCGCCGGGTCCAATGACGACGACATCTCTCCGCGCGTCCGTGAACGCGAGGGCGACGACACGCCTGCGTCGACGGGGTCGGAGACGAAAGGACCCCCCGCACACCCGCCAGAGCCTGCCTACCCTTGCTGCCTTCCGGCCCTGGGGGGGTTCAGCGGGATGACGCCGCACGAGGGGTCTGACACCACTCTATACGCCCTCGGGGGGAGCGCCGTCCGGACAGTCCGTGGACGGCGGTCCGGGATGTCGGCGGACGGGGTTAGGGTGCCGATGTGTCGACCGCTCTGTACCGTCGTTACCGGCCCGAGACGTTCGCCGAGGTCATCGGCCAGGAGCACGTCACGGGGCCGCTCACGGCGGCACTGAGCAAGGACAGGGTGAACCACGCCTACCTGTTCTCCGGACCCCGCGGGTGCGGCAAGACGACGAGCGCCCGGATCCTCGCCCGGTGCCTCAACTGCGCCCAGGGTCCGACGCCGACCCCGTGCGGGCGTCTGCGACTCCTGCCGCGACCTGGCCCGCGGCGGCCCGGGCAGCCTCGACGTCGTCGAGATCGACGCGGCGAGCCACGGCGGTGTCGACGACGCCCGGAGCCTGCGGGAGCGCGCCGTGTTCGCCCCGGCCCGGGACCGGTTACAAGGTCTTCATCATCGACGAGGCACACATGGTCTCGACCCAGGGCTTCAACGCCCTGCTGAAGATCGTGGAGGAGCCGCCGCCGCACGTCCGGTTCGTCTTCGCGACGACCGAGCCCGACAAGGTCATCGGCACGATCCGGTCCCGGACCCACCACTACCCCTTCCGGCTGGTCCCGCCGGAGCGGCTGCAGACCTACCTCGGCGAGCTCTGCGCGGCGGAGGGCGTCGACGGTCGGGCAGGGCGTGCTGCCGCTCGTCGTCCGGGCCGGGCGCCGGCTCGGTCCGGGACTCGCTGTCCGTGCTCGACCAGCTCATCGCCGGCGCCGGTCCGGCCGGGCTCACGTACTCCGCTCGCGGTGTCCCTGCTCGGCTACACCGACGCCACACTGCTCGACGACGTCGTCGACGCGCTCGCCGTCGGGGACGGCGCGACGGTCTTCGAGGTCGTCGACCGGGTCATCGAGTCCGGGCACGACCCGCGCCGGTTCGTCGAGGACCTGCTGGAGCGGCTGCGTGACCTGCTCGTCGTCGCGGCGGTCCCGGACGGCGGTCACGCGCGTCCTGCGGGCGCTGCCCGCCGACCAGCTGCGACCGGATGCAGGACCAGGCCGGCCGGTTCGGCCGGGCCGAGCTCTCCCGGGCCGCGGACGTCGTCAACGCGGCACTGACCGAGATGACCGGCGCGACGTCGCCCCGGCTGCAGCTCGAGCTGCTCTGCGCCAGGCTGCTCCTGCCGTCGGCAGAGGACGCCGAGCGCGGTCTACGCGCCCGGGTGGACCGGATCGAGAAGCGGCTCGGCGTCGTCACGCCGGGGACGCCGCTGGCCGCTCCCGTGCCCGACGCCGCGCCGGCGCCGGGCCCCGAGTCGCGTCCGGCGGATGCGCCGGCGCCCGCGCCCGAGCCTCCGGCGGCCCGGGTCGAGCCGGACGGCTGGGGCGACGCCTCCGCCGAGGCACCTCCCGCAGCCGACCCGCTCGCCACGCAGGGCGACCAGGGGGCCGACGGCGGCACGTCGGGCGGTGGCGCCGGTGGAGCAGGCCCGGACACCGCGACGGTCCGTCGGCTCTGGCCGGACGTCCTCACCGCGCTGTCCGGGCTCAAGCGGGCGACGTGGTCGCTCGTGTCCCAGCACGCGCAGGTCATCGAGTACGACGGCACGCGCCTCCTGCTCGGGTTCGGGTCGCCCGGGCTCGCCGCGACGTTCTGCCGCGGCGCGCACACCGAGTTCCTCCGTCAGGCCCTCATCGACGTCGTCGGTCTCGACTGCGCGATCGAGGCGATCGGCGGCGACCGGGGCAGCATCCGGGCGCCGCAGGCATCCTCGGGCCACCCGTCCGGCGGCCAGCCGGCCGCTCCGCGCTCCGCGCCGGCATCCGCAACGCCGGCGCCGGCAGCTCCCGCACCAGCGGTCACGGCGCCGCATCCGCAGGACGCAGCACCCGCGGGGCGCCCGGCCTCCGGCGACGTCCCCGAGCCGGCACCCGCCGGGAAGCCTGCCCGGTGGGGCCCGCCCGCGGAACAGCAGAGGGACGCCGGCACCGGGAGCGACCCGGCAGGGTCCTCGGACCGCGCAGCGCGGTCGGCCGAGCGGTCCCAGCGACCGGTGCATGTCGTCCCGGCCCCGGGTGAGCCCGGTGACCACGGTGACCCCGCCGCGAGAGACGAAGCGGACGCCCGTGGGAAGCGTGCCGGTGCCGCGGGCGCTCGCCGCGGCGACCCGGACGCCGCGCGCGGCGAGCACCCGTCGCGCGGCCGGCGCCTCGCCGTCGTTCCTTCGACGGACGACGACATCCCGCTCCCGGACGAGCCCCCGCCGGACGACGAGCCGCCGCCGGAGGACGACGGCTGGCGGCCGCCCCCGGTGACCGGATCGGCGTCCGGGTCCGGCCGGCCCGCGGGGCGACCGAGTGCGTCCGACCGGCCGTCCGACCGGCCCTCAGGGCGGCCGGAGCGGAGCCGGCCGGAGGCCGCGCGGCCCGAGCCGGTCCGGCGCACCGCGCCGCGGGACGACGAGATCAGCCTCGACGACGCCGACCTCGAGGGCTCATCGCTCGTCGGAGCGCCCGTCGTCGAGCAGCTCCTCGGCGGCACGCTCATCGAGGACCGCGAGGAGTGAGCGCGGACCTCGTCACCGGGCGCGACCGCGACGGCCTCGTGGTCGCGCTCGAGCCCGTGCTCGCGGCGATCGACGCCTGGGACGTCCCGGCCGCCGCGGTCGCCGTCGTGGACACCGAGGGCGTGCTCGCGCTCCGCGGAGCTGTGGACGCCCCGTCCCGGATCGCCTCGGTGAGCAAGCTCCTCACCGCCTACGCCGCGGCGATCGCCGTCGAGGAGGGGGCCGTGGAGCTCGACGACCCGGCCGGACCGCCGGGAGCCACGATGCGCCACCTGCTCGCGCACACCGCCGGGTACGGCTTCGAGAGCGACGCCGCCGTCGTCGCCGCCCCCGGGACGCGCCGGGTGTACTCGAACCGGGGCATCGAGGAGGCCGCGGCGCACCTCGAGGCGACGAGCGGCGTCGCGTTCCCGCAGTACGTGCACGAGGCCGTGCTGGAACCGCTCGGTCTCGCCGCGACCGAGCCGATCGGCTCACCCGCCTTCGGCTTTCACAGTACCGTGCAGGACCTCGCCGTGTTCGCCGCGCGAGCTCCTCGCCCCGAGGGTGCTCCATCCGACGACGCTCACCGGGTTCGTCGAGGTCCAGTTCCCCGGGGTGCCGGGCGTCGTTCCGGGGGTCGGTCGATTCGACCCCTGCGACTGGGGGCTCGGGTTCGAACGCAACTTCGGCAAGCCGCGGCACTGGGCCGGGCTGAGGCTCTCGACGCAGGCCTTCGGCCACTTCGGCGGCGCGGGCTCGTTCCTGTGGGTCGATCCGAGCCGTGGCGTCGCCGCCGCCTGCCTCACCGGCCGGGACTTCGACCAGTGGGCGATGGAGGTCTGGCCGCCGCTCTGTGACGCGATCGTCGCCGCCGCAGACGCCGCGTCCTGACCCCCGATCCCGTCGGGTGGTGGACCAACCGGTGGCGGCGGCACGACGGGTCACCGAGCCCGTCCGCCGCCGGCGCGTCCTCCACCTCGTCGAGCGGCGGGATCGTCAACCTCCTCGGCGGCCACGCGCCGTCCACCGCCGGATCAGGTCCGTGACCGGTCCGGTCACGTAGGCTCAAGGGTGTACGAAGGCGTCGTCCAGGACCTGATCGACGAGCTCGGGCGGCTGCCCGGGGTCGGTCCGAAGAGTGCCCAGCGGATCGCCTTCCACCTGCTCGCAGTCCGACCCGGCGGACGTCCGCCGGCTGGTGGCCGCGCTCACCGAGGTCACGGAGAAGGTGCGCTTCTGCGACGTCTGCGGCAACGTCTCGGCTGACGAGCTGTGCCGGATCTGCCGCGACCCGCGTCGCGACGGCACGGTGCTCTGCGTCGTCGAGGAGCCGAAGGACGTCGTCGCGATCGAGAAGACCCGCGAGTTCCGCGGTCGCTACCACGTGCTCGGCGGCGCGATCAGCCCGATCGAGGGCGTCGGCCCGGACGACCTGCGGATCACGCGAGCTCGTCCACCGGCTCGCGTCCGGGGAGGTCACCGAGGTCATCCTCGCGACCGACCCGAACCTCGAGGGGGAGGCCACGGCGACCTACCTCGCCCGCTGCTCAAGCCGATGGGCCTGTCAAGATCACCCGGCTCGCGTCCGGGCTGCCCGTCGGCGGGGACCTCGAGTACGCCGACGAGCTGACCCTGGGCCGGGCCTTCGAGGGGAGGAGACTGCTCGATGTCTGACCGGAGCACCGACACAGGCCCGGGCGCCGTCCCGGCCGCGGACGGCGCGACCACCGAGATCTCGGGGATCACGGACGTCGCCGACGTCGCCGACGTCACGGTGGCGAGCGCCGCCGAGGAGCGGGAGCTGCGCCGCCTCGCCGACGAGACCGCCGCCGACGCCCAGTCCTACCTGGACGCCGTCACCGAGGTCGCGGCCGGCGGCTCGCCGGACACCGCGATCCCGCTGCTGCTGCTCGCGCTCTCGCAGACGCTGCTCGCCGGCGCCCGGCTCGGCGCGATCAACGACGTCGTCCCGAGCGAGCGGTTCGAGCCGGACGCCGGGCCCGACCCGGACGTCGACCCGGTGCGGCAGACCTCGCGAACCTCTTCGAGGGCCTCGACGAGTACGCCGACGTCGTCGACCCGCTCACCAGCGGGGAGGTCGTCCGCGGCAGCCTCGCCGACGACCTCGCGGACGTCGCGAGCCGACCTCGCGCACGGGCTGCGGCACTACCGCACGGGCCGGGTCGACGAGGCGCTGTGGTGGTGGCAGTTCTCCTACCTGTCGACGTGGGGGCTGCGCGCGACGAGCGCCCTGCGGGTGCTCCAGTCGATGATCGGGCACCTGCGGCTCGACGCCGACGCCGGACACCGTGGCGGACGCCGAGTTCGACGCCCTGCACGTCACGACCTGACCCGACGCAACCGCAGAGCGGGACACCACCTCGCAGCCGACCCGCTGCGTGCTCTCGGCCGGGCGGAGCTGCCGACCCGGGTCCGCGGGGCCGCGTCCCACACGGGCGGGCGGCCGGCGCCGATCGGCGGTACAGTTCATTTCATATTCAACTACTTGCAGATTCAACGACAGTGCCGACGGCGGCGGCAACCGATCCGACGGCAATCGATCCGAGAGCAACCGATCCGACGACACAGTGCCGATTCCACGACAAGGAGGGGCAATGCCGCCCACCGACTCCGAGCTCGCCGAGATCCGGCAGCACCGCGAGGAGCTCAAGTCCCGGTATCTGACGCCCGTATCCGCGCGGCCCGCCTCGACCGCACGCGGGATCCACCACGCGGCGCTCATCTGCTCCGACGTCGAGCAGACGATCAGCTTCTACCAGGGCCTGCTCGAGTTCCCGCTCGTCGAGCTCACCGAGAACCGGGACTACAAGGGCTCCTCGCACTTCTTCTTCGACCTCGGCAACTCCACGCTGCTCGGCTTCTTCGACTTCCCCGGGCTCGGCCTGCAGCCGGGGGTGGAGTCGATCGGCGCGGTCCAGCACATCGCGATCTCCGTCGAGCGCACGAAGTGGGAGTACCTGCAGGGCAAGCTCGACGCGGCGGGCATCGAGTACTTCGGCCCGAAGCAGGGCATCCCGGAGTCGATGTACTTCAAGGACCCCGACGGGATCCAGATCGAGCTCCTCAGCGACCCCCTCATGTACTTCGGGGGCAAGCAGCTCGACGCGGAGTAGCGCCGACGCGCCGCCCGCCCGCCCGCACGGGTCGTTCCCGCACACCCGTCCATCCACACACGTTCGTCCACACCCGTCCGTCGGGCCCCACAAAGGAGTGCAGCCATGAGCGAGTGGAACGCAATGACCTACGAAGGCAAGCCGACGATCCTGCGCGTCGTCCGTGCGCAGGCCGAGGCGATGTTCGAGCTCGCGGAGCGGCCGGGGGCCTGGGACGCCCCGACCGGCTGCGCGGGCTGGAAGGTCAAGGACGTCATCGCCCACATCGTCGACACCACCGAGGGGTACTTCCGCGGCTTCGAGATCGCCCGCAGCGGCGCCCCGGCCCCGCAGGCCTACGGCCTCGCGGTCATGGCCGAGCGGGTCGACGAGATGGCGTCCTCGCTGCACGACATCCCCCAGGACGAGCTCATGGCCCGGATCCGTAAGGACTTCGACGAGATGACGGCGATCCTCGAGCCGCTCACCGAGGAGGAGTGGACCGGCCTCGTCGTGCCGCACACGTACATGGGCCCGCTGCCGGCGTTCTTCTACGCCGCCGGCCAGCTCATGGACTACGGCGTCCACACCTGGGACATCCGCCAGGGCGCCGGTGGCTGCCACGCCTTCGACGGCGACGCTGCGGACCTGCTCGTGCCGTTCATGTTCGTCATCTGGCAGAACACCGTGAAGCCGGGCTCGGTCACCGAGCCGATCAGCGTCGGCATCCGGGTCACCGGCCATAACGCCGGCGAGACCCGGGTCGTCGTGACCCCGGAGGGGTTCAGCTACGAGCCGGGCCCTCTCGACGACCTGCCCGCCGTCCTCGAGTTCGACGCAGGCTCGTTCGTCCTCACCGCGTTCGGCCGCTACAACACCGGCACCGTCCGCGGTGACTTCGCGACCGCCGAGAGGTTCCTCAACCTGTTCTTCCGGATCTGACCGCCACCGATCCGCAGGTGCCGGTGCCGGACGGCGGGCGTCAGCCCGCCGCCCGGGCCGCGAGCCAGGCGTGGAAGCGGCCGACGACGTGCTCGGCCGGGACGAGGACGGCCCGGTAGGCGTCGGACGCCGAGCCGAGCTGAACCCGTTCGCACGCCTCGAAGTCCTGCAGGTTCGTCAGGTGGAGGAGCTGGACGGCGTCCGCGGGGTCGAAGCCGCGCGCCGTGGCGACGTCCGGGGCGAAGAGCCAGTCGCAGACGACGCGGGTGCGTCCGGCGTCCACCGGCTCGACCCGGTAGACCGCGACGTGGTCCGGCACGAGGATGACGAACACTCCGGGCAGGAGCAGGACGCCGTGGAAGACCCGGTCGTCCGACGGCAGCAGCCCGGGCAGCCGGGGCCGGCCGCCGCGGCCGGACAGTGTGAACGACTCGACGCCGTCCGCGAACGTCGCTCCGGCGCCACCGCTGATCGTCCCGTAGCCGCTCGCGAACTGCGGAAGCGCCGCGGTGAGCTCGGGGTGGATCGCCGCGCAGTGATAGCACTCCATGAAGTTCTCGACCACGTGCTTCCAGTTCGCCGCGACGTCGTAGGGCACGGTGTGGCCGACGACGAGACGGTCGATGCCGTAGCGCCCCAGCGTCTGCGTCGAGCCGAGCCGCTCGACGACCTGCGGGTCCACCTGGGCCGCAAGGGGTTGCGCGCCGGGGTCGAGCGTGAGCCAGACGTACCCGAGCCACGGCTCGAGCCGGACCGGGTGCAGCCCCAGCTCGTCCTTGGGCAGACCCGGCATGTCGGCGGCGTTCGGCGTCGCGAGCAGCCGACCGTCGAGGTCGTAGGCCCAGCCGTGGTAGGGACAGACGACGGCGCGGTCGAAGGACCCTTTCTCCGCCAGGCAGATCCGCGCACCGCGGTGCCGGCACAGGTTGCGCACCGCACGCAGCCGGCCGTCCCGGCCGCGCACGACGAGGATGCTCTCGCCGGCGACGTCGACCCGTACCCACTCCCCGGCGTCCGGCACCTCGTCGGCCCGCCCCACGCAGACCCACGAGCGTGCGAAGACGTCGCGCCGCTCGGCCGCGAACACCTGCGGGTCGGTGTATGCCCCACCCTCCAGGCCGGGCTGGAGCGCGCCGTCGCCGGCCCCGGTCGACAGCACGGCTTCAGGCGACCCGGGTGCCGGACGGGAGCCTGCGCGTCGGGGTGCGCAGCCGCCGGACGGCGACGACGGTGAAGAGCGCCCCGAGCGTGAGATCCGCACCGAGCCCGTACGGCCAGGTCACGCCGAGGGACTCCCGCTGGGCCCGGCGCGCGAGGGCGCGCTGCTCCTCGTCCGCGCCGCCGACGTAGCACTCCTGGACAGGGAACTGCGGCCCGAGCCGGACCTCCCGGACGTTGTCGCGGATCGACGACAGCGGGTCGTCGCCGAGGCCCTCGGTGGTGACGGGTTTGGGCGAGGCGTCCGCGACGACGACGTACGGCGACGCGGCGAGCAGCCACCACGAGCGGTTCGTGTATGTCAGCGGCCGGCGGTCCTGGACGACCTGGCAGGCCCCCGGCGACGACCCGTCGGCCGTCGGCTGGGCCCGCTGGGTGAGCACGGGGACGAGCGTCGTCTCGGTGACGATCGGGACCGAGAGGAGGAACAGCAGTGGTAGCCCGGGCCCGAGGAGCGCGACGGTGATGTAGGTGAGGACGACGCTCGACGACGTCCGGGTGGCAGCCGCGGACCACCCGAGGCCGACCGCGCAGACGACGAGCAGTGTCAGCGCCATCACGGCAAGGACGACGACGAGCCGGCCGAACGGCGTCCCGCCGTCGAGGTAGATCCACAGCAGGAAGGGCAGCGCGGCACCGAGCAGCGCGAGCCCCGTGACCCAGGCGGCGAGCAGCTTGCCGACGACGATCTGCGCCGGCGTGAGGAGGCTCGTCTGGAGCGTCGCGAGGACGCCCGCCTGCCGGTCGCCGTTGACGCTCGTCGCCGACAGGGCCGGCGCGACGAGCCCCGCGAGCGACAGCACCAGGAAGACGATGATCCCGAAGGTCATCCGGGCCGCGACCTGGTTCGCGAGGTCGACGGCCCGTTCGGCCTCCGCGCCGCCGTCGGCGGGGAACCCGGCGGTGTAGGCACGCCGGACCGCCCATCGGACGAGCAGCGTGAGGACGGCGAGGAGCGCGGCCCACACGACGAGGACGGCGACCCAGCGCGTCGAGCGGATCCGCTGCCGCAGCTCGAGGAGCGCGACGGTGTGCACGCCCGTCCAGCCGAGCCCCCACGTCGAGGCGGCGCCGGAGCCGTCCGCGCCGCCGGGCATCGGCCGGACGGCGAGCGCCGTCGTGGCCGCGGCGGCTGGTGCGGCCGGCGGCCGGGCCGACGGGTCCGCCGGGTGCGGCGAGGAGAAGATGTCGTCGCTCATCGCCGGTCCTCCGTGAGGGCGAGGTAGGCCTGTTCGAGGACGCCGCTCGCCGGCGCCAGTTCGACCACGGGGACACCGTCGCGGACCAGCGCCGCGAGCAGCTCGGCGGCGTCGACGTCCGAACCGAGCTCGACCTCGACGCCGTCCCGGTCCGGCGGGGAGTGCGGCGTCCGCCGGGCGTCGAGCGCCGCGAGGAGAACGCCGACGTCGAGCGCCCGCACGCGCCAGGTACGGCGGGCCTGCCCCGCGTCCGCGAGCTCCTCGACGGCGACCGTCCGCCCGCGGGCGACGATGACGGCGCGGTCGGCCATCTCGTCGAGCTCGGCGAGAACGTGGCTCGAGACGAGGACGGTGCGACCCTCGGCGGCGAGCCCGCGGACGATGCCGCGCAGCTCGATCCGCGACCGCGGGTCGAGGCCCGGAGGCGGGCTCGTCGAGCAGGACGACGTGCGGGTCGTGGACGAGCGCGCGGGCCAGACCGAGCCGCTGCTTCTGGCCCCGCGAGAGCACCTGGGTCGGGCGGTCGGCGAGGTCGGCGAGATGGATCGTCGCGAGCAGCTCCTCGACCCGGGTCGCCACGGCGGCGCGGGGCAGGCCGAAGGCGTCGGCGACGGTGGTGAGCACCTCCCGGCACGTGAGCGTCTCCCACGTGCCGAAGACGTCCGGCATCCATCCGGTGCGGGCCCGGACGGCGCGGGGCTCGCGGACCGGGTCGAAACCCGCGACGGTGACGGTCCCGGCGTCCGGGACGAGGAGCGAGGCGAGGACGAGCAGCAGGGTGGTCTTGCCCGACCCGTTGGGGCCGACGAGGGCGGTCACCCGGCCCGGCGGGGCGTCGAGGTCGATGCGGTCGACGGCGACGACGTCACCGAAGGTGCGTCTGACGCCGCGAGCCGTGATGCCTTCGCCCATGAGGTCCTGGCCCTCCCGCGACGGGCCCCGCCGCCGTCCCTGTCGGTGCTGCCGTCCGTGCCCCGTCCGGGTGACACCCGGCTGCGGATCATGCTGTCAGTTCTGCGGCGCCACTGCCCCAGGGACGCAAAGGTCGCACACGAGGTTGCACGGGACCTCCACATCATGCGTTCCCGCCGTCCGGCGGCGGAGGTCTCGCACGGTGGACGGGACGGAGCCGGCCGCGGCCCTGAAATAGACTCGGCCCCCGGACCGGTGAGCCCGCCGGACACCGCCGCCGGACATCGGGAGAGCGCTCGTGGGCCTGGTCGTGCAGAAGTACGGGGGATCCTCCGTCGCCGACGCCGACGGCATCAAGCGGGTGGCCCGCCGCATCGTCGACACGAAGAAGGCCGGCAACGACGTCGTCGTGATCGTGTCGGCGATGGGGGACACCACCGACGAGCTGCTCGACCTCGCCGGCCGGGTCACGCCCGACGCCGCCGCCGCGCGAGCTCGACATGCTGCTCACCGCGGGCGAGCGGATCTCGTGCCGCGCTGCTCGCGATGGCGACGCAGCAGCTCGGCGTGCAGGCCCGTTCGTTCACCGGCAGCCAGGCCGGTGTCATCACGACCGCGCAGCACGGCGACGCCCGGATCATCGACATCACGCCGAGCCGGATCGCCTCGGCGCCTCGCCGAGGGCGACATCGCGATCATCGCGGGCTTCCAGGGCGTCAGCCAGGACGACGAAGGACATCACGACGCTCGGCCGCGGCGCCTCCGACACGACGGCGGTCGCGCTCGCGGCGGCGCTCGGCGCCGACGTCTGCGAGATCTACACCGACGTCGACGGCGTCTTCACCGCCGACCCGCGGATCGTGCCGACGCGCCCGGCAGATCCGGCAGCATCTCCAACGAGGAGATGCTCGAGATGGCCGCGTCCGGCGCGAAGGTGCTGCACCTGCGCTGCGTGGAGTACGCGCGCCGGTTCGGTGTGCAAGGTCCACGTGCGCTCGTCGTTCAGCCAGCGAGACGGGCACGTGGGTCACCGACGAGCCGGCCGTCGAGCGCCGCGGAAGGGGAGCAGATGGAAGCAGCCGATCATCTCCGGCGTCGCGCACGACCGCAGCGAGGCCAAGATCACCGTCGTCGGCGTGCCGGACAAGCCCGGCAAGGCAGCGGCGATCTTCGAGGCGGTCGCGGCGGCCGAGATCAACCTCGACATGATCGTGCAGAACGTGTCCGCCGCGGCGACCGGCCTGACGGACGTCTCGTTCACGCTGCCGAAGACCGACGGCGCAGACGGCGATGCACGTCGCTGAGAAGGTCCAGGGCCGAGGTCGGCTTCGACTCGCTGCTGTACGACGACCAGATCGGCAAGGTCTCGCTCATCGGGGCCGGGCATGCGCAGCCACCCCGGGGTGTCGGCGCGGTTCTTCGCCGCGCTCGCCGAGCGCCGGGGTGAACATCGAGATGATCAGCACCTCGGAGATCCGGATCTCCGTCGTGACCCGGGCGGACGACGTCGACGCGGCGGTGCGCGCCGTCCACACGCGCCTTCGGTCTCGACGCCGAGCAGGTCGAGGCCGTGGTCTACGGAGGGACCGGACGATGAGCGACGAGCTGACCACCCGCAAGCCGACCCTGGCGGTCGTCGGTGCCACCGGCGCCGTCGGCACGGTGATGCTCGAGCATCCTGTCCGACGCGCGAGGACGTCTGGGGCGAGATCCGGCTCGTCGCCTCGCCACGCTCGGCGGGCAAGCGGCTCACGGTCCGCGGCGAGCAGGTCGAGGTGGTCGGCGCTGCCGCCCGAGGTCTTCGACGGCGTCGACGTCGCGATGTTCGACGTGCCGGACGAGGTCTCCGCCGCAGTGGGCGC
Organism: uncultured Actinomycetota bacterium; assembly: GCA_963750565.1. Taxonomy (GTDB): domain Bacteria; phylum Actinomycetota; class Actinomycetes; order Actinomycetales; family Kineosporiaceae; genus R-H-3. The sequence continues at coordinate 136,700 of CAVVRA010000014.1, forward strand.
CGATCGCGGCCGCCCGCGGCGCGGTCGTCGTCGACAACTCCGGCGCGTTCCGGATGGACCCCGACGTGCCGCTCGTCGTCCCCGAGGTCAACCCGGCGCAGGTGCGCAACCGGCCCAAGGGGATCATCAGCAACCCGAACTGCACGACGCTGACGATGATGGACGCGCTCGGCGCGCTGCACCGCGCAGTGGGGCCTCACCGAGCTGGTCGTCGCCTCGTACCAGGCGGCGTCCGGGGCCGGCCAGCCCGGCATCGACCGGCTCTACGACGAGCTCGAGGTCGTCGCCGGTGACCGCAGCGCTCGGCTCGGTGACCGGGGACGTCCGGCGGGCGATCGCCGACAAGCTCGGCGACGGGCCGTCGCCGTTCCCGGCGCCGCTCGCGCTGAACGTCGTCCCGTGGGCCGGGTCGTTCAAGGACGGCGGCTGGACCAGCGAGGAGCTCAAGGTCCGCAACGAGTCCCGCAAGATCCTCGGCATCCCGGACCTCAAGGTCTCCGCGACCTGCGTGCGGGTGCCGGTGGTGACGACCCACTCGCTCGCCGTGCACGCGACGTTCCAGAAGCCGATCACGGTGGACGCAGGCCCGGGCGGCGCTGCGTCGAGGCGCCGAGCGTCGTCGTGGTCGACGACCCGGAGAACGCGGGAGTTCCCGACCCCGGCCGACGTCGTCGGCACCGACCCGACCTTCGTCGGCCGGATCCGGCAGTCCCTCGACTTCCCGAACACGCTCGACCTGTTCGTGTGCGGCGACAACCTCCGCAAGGGGGCCGCGCTCAACACCGCCCAGATCGCCGAGCTGGTCGCCGCGGAGCTCACCGCCGGCTGAGGCCTTTCGGGTGCGGCTCGGCGCGCCAGGTCGGTGCCGGCGCTGACCCCGCGGACGCCGTCATCGAGCTCTCCCTGCTCGTCCTGGGGGCGATCCGCTCCACCGGACGGCGGATTCTGACAACGACCAGTGATTGACCATGAGCAGCGTGTAACAATATGGGTCTGCTCCACCGATGGAAGGCGTCTCCGACGGGGACGTCCGGGGCCGGGGTCGACCACCGGGTCCCGGCGACGGCGGTGGACCCGGGAGTGGAGGGGGCTCTCGGGTCCACCCCACAGCGAGGGCCGGCACGCGTCACGGACGTGCACACCAGACCCACGCGTCTCAGGCCCCGGGGGCCGGGAGGTGGCGGGCGGCGAAGTCGAGCTCGACCCGGGTCTGGCGGACGCGCTCGTCGTCGACGAGCGACCCGTGGCCGGCCTCGTAGCGGTACACCTCGTGCGACGACGCCGCGCGCGGCGAGGGCGGCGACGTAGTTCTCGATCTGCCGGATCGGGCAGCGCGGGTCGTTCTCGCCCGCGAGGATCGAGCACCGGCGCGCCGACCGCGTCCACGTACGTCATCGGGCTGGAGTCGCCGGTACTTCTCGGGCACGTCGTCGGGGGAGCCGCCGAACAGGGAGCGGTCGAAGGCCTTGAGCGCCTCCATCTCGTCCTCGTAGGCGGCGACGTAGTCCGCGACCGGCACCCCGGCGAGGCCGAGGGCCCACCGGTCCGGGTACAGCCCGAGGCCGAGCAGGGTGAGGTAGCCGCCCCAGGACGCGCCGCCGAGGACGACCCGGTCGGCGTCGGCGACCCCGGTCGCGACGAGGTGGTCCCGGACGGCGACGACGTCCTCGCAGCTCGACGTGCCCGACCTCGCGCCTCGAGGGCGTCCCGCCAGGCGGAGCCGTAGCCGGTCGAGCCCCGGTAGTTCACCTGGACGACGGCGTAGCCGTGGTCGACCCAGGCGCTCGGGTAGGCCCGGAAGGCGTCGGTGTCGTGGGCGGTCGGGCCGCCGTGCACGTCGACGAGCAGGGGCAGCGGGCCCGGGCAGCGGGTGCCCGTCGGCGTCGACGGGACGCCGCAGCAGTGCGTGGACCGGTCCCCGCCGGGCCGCCGACCCAGACGTCCTCGACGGGCACGGACGTCGGGGCCGGGTCGCCGGGTGCCGCGAGCACGCTGAAGCCCGCGAGGCCTCGGACGCGGGCGGCTCGGCGGCCGACGACCAGGACACCCAGACGTCCTCGTCCGGGCGCGCCGTCGCCGCCGCCGCGGTCCCGTCCGGGCGGCCGAGCGGCACGGGCATGACCTGCCGGCCGGCAGGCGTGCCGGCGCCGGCCGCGCTGTTCGTGCCGTCCTGGGCGCTGCCGCGCGCCGGCAGCTCGACCCGGTACAGCCGGGTGCGGGCCTCGTGGTCGACGGAGACGAGAAGGGCACTCCCGTCGCGAAACCAGTCGGCGGTCGGCGACCTCGCCCGGCAGGCCGAGGTCGAGCTCGTGCTGCACACCCGTCGCGACGTCCCAGACGAGCAGCTCCCGCGACGCCGCGGCGCTCGTGGCTGACCAGCAGCCGGGTGTCGCCGGCGACCGGGGCGAAGCCCTCGACGTCGACGACCCTTGCCCGCGCCGTCCCAGAGGTCCGCGACGGTCTCGCCGAAGCGGTCGTCGGTGAGCCGGACGACGCGCACCGCCGGGTGCCGGGAGTCTTCGTGCTCGCTGTGGACGATCGCGAGGAGGGCGTCGTCCTCGCTGAGGGCCGCCGACCCCGGCGTCCTCGGCGTGCTCGTAGAGCGAGCCGTGCGGGGCGGCCGCGCCGGACGACGTGGATCCGGGTGCCGTACCTGTCGTCCGCGCGTGCCGACGACGGCAAGGCCGTCGCGGCCGAGCGCGAGCCCCGCGGGGTAGGCGGGCGTCAGGCCGGTCGGGTCCCCGACGCCCTCGCCGGGGCCTGCGCCGAACGGTTGCCGCCGCCAGACGCCGTACTCGTCGCCGTCCCCGTCGTCGAACCACCAGATCGCGCCGCCGTCCGGCGTCGATCCTCGCGTGGCGACGTGCCCTCCTTGCGGCTCGTGAGCCGGGTCAGGGCACCGGTCGAGCGGTCCCAGGAGTGCACCTCGATGACGCCGCCGGCGGTGGCGACGACCGCGCACCGGTCGGGGGCGTCGTGCGCCCAGGTCGGCAGCCCGACCCGGGGGGCGCGGAACCGACGCTCCCAGGCGGGGGTCCACGAGCCGGCGGTGCCGGGTGCCCCACCCACAGCGGGTGCGGTGACGGACGAGGGACCGGTTTCGGGAGCGGACATGGTCTCGATCCTGCCCCAGCCGTCCCGCCGACACACGATGAGCCGCAGCCATGACCTTCGTACCCGATGGCCTCGAGTACCGATCAGTAACATGAGGCGTCCGACCGCTCCCGAGCGCCCCGAGGAGGTGGGTCAGTGCCACCGCTGACGTCGGCACGGCGCCGGCTGAACGGCCACGACCTGTACTACGTGCACGCCGGCGACGGCCCACCGCTCGTGTTCCTCCACGGCGTCCTCGGTTCCCACCAGGTGTGGGCACACCTCGCCGAGGAGATGTCGGCGACGAACTACGTGCTCGCGCCCGACCTGTTCGGCCACGGCATGTCGGCCAAACCGATGGCTGACTACTCCCTCGGGGGACACGCGGGCGTCGTGCGGGACCTCCTCGACGTGCTCGGGATCCACGACGTCACCCTCATCGGGCACTCGCTCGGCGGCGGCATCGCGATGGAGTTCACCTACCTGTTCCCCGAGCGGGTGCGCGGGCTCGTCCTCGTCGCCAGCGGGGGTCTCGGCCGCGAGGTCAACCTGCTGCTGCGGGCCCCGACGCTGCCCGGTGCCGAGCTCGTCCTGCCGCTCATGGCGTCCGGGTTCGCCCGGCGGCAGGGCAACATGCTCGGCTCGGTGCTCTCCGCCCTCGGGGTGCGGGGGAGCGTGGACGTCGCCGAGGCCTGGCACGGCTTCCAGCAGCTCGTGGACAGCGACAGCCGTCGGGCGTTCCTCGCGACGATCCGTGCCGTCGTCGGCCCGGACGGCCAGCGCGTCTCCGCGGCCGAGCTGCTGCCGCGGCTGAAGGTCCCGACCCTGCTCGTGTGGGGCGACCGGGACCGCATGATCCCGCTCGCGCACGCCCAGGCCGCGGTCGAGCACCTGCCGGACGCCCGCCTCGTCGTCTTCGAGGGCGCCGGGCACTACCCGCACCTCGACCAGCCCGAGCGGTTCGCCGAGCTCATGCGCGAGTTCGTGGCCGAGACGAGCGGTCGCGCGGTCGGCTGAGCGGGTCAGGCGCCGGGGAACGATCCGGAGCGCGACCCGGCAAGCGAGGAGGGCCCGGCAATCGAGGAGGGCCCGGTCGCGACGGGGGGCAGCGACCGGACCCTCGACGCCGAAGCCGCACGGGGGAGACAGTTCCGACGTCGGAACGGATCGTATGCAGCCGAACAAGGTTCACGCGCTGGATTTCGACGAATCTTCACTCAGAGGTGCGGTTCCGCAGACGTACCGTGAAGCCGATGCTGCACACGGTGATTGTGCAGCTGTCGCGACGTCACGCCGGGTCACGCGCGGCCGTCTCGAGCTGGGTCGATCACGGCCGGGCCGGAACGGCACCGTGCCCGCCGAGACCCTCAGGCGGGAACCAGCAGCGCGATCGCCGAGGAGTTGGGGTGGCCTTCGCCCCGGATGATCTGGACTGTGGGTTCGAGGATCGGATAGGTCGACGTGCCTCAGCCCGGCAGGTGGGTCGTGGGTTCCTGCTCGCGCCTGCCGCCCACGGGGTCTGGGGCACCTCCGAGCAGGTTTCGCAGACGGTCACGCCGCCGGTGGTAGTCGGCGTCGAACCGGTGCCGCGCGCGATCGAGCTTCGCCTCGGAGTACCGTCGCCGAGCCCACACCGAGGACGGTTTCGCCAGCCGGAGCGCCCCGACGGTGGCGACGAGCGGCACCACGATACCGATCATGCCGGTGGCGAGCTTGCCCTTGAGGAAGCAGACCCCGGCGGTGGCCAGGTGGAGGGCGAGGAGCGCCAGGTACAGCCAGGTGGCGAGCCGGTCGCGGCCGGTGGTCGGGCCGACGGGTGACGCCTGCAGAAGGAGCACGGCACCGAGCGCGCCGCCGAGCAGGATCGCGTCGATCGACTTGCGGCCCTCCTCGCCCCAATAGACGTCGTCGAGGTGGAACCACAGCGCGAACTCGTCCAGGGTGAGCGCTGCGCCGATGCCGAACAGCGCAGCCAGCACCTCCGTCCAGGGCGGATCGGGGCTGTAGCGGAACTCGAGCAGGCCGGTGAGGAGCACCATGAGGATGCCCCACACCTGGTGATGGACGTGCACGCCACCGATGTAGATGTCGGAGAGACCGCCGCCGCCCTCGGCTCCCTCACGCGGAGCGGCCTTCTTCGCCCGGATTCGCCGCGTGATCCCTCGCGTCACGGCGAATGTGACCATGAACCCGACCAGCGCCCACACCGCTGCCGATCGGCCGGTGTCGACGAAGTCCCGCTGATACCAGTCCATTGAAGCCCTCGCGCCCGAGCCGGCCGTGTCATCCACCGATCCTTGGAGTCTGGCGGGTTACCCACGTTCGGGCAACGACCACGATCGCGCTGGGATCGCCACCGAGATGCCCTGCCGGGCCGCGGAGTGCACACTCTTAGCCTCGATCCGTGCGACCGTGGACCGTGGACCGTGGACCGTGGACCGTGGACCGTGGACCGTGGACCGTGGACGGGGATCGGGGCCGGGCGGTCCACTCGTTCGTGATCAGGCCGCCCTGCCGATGTCTCCACCGGTGGGTCTCCCCGGCCGCCTCCCGAGCCGGACGTATGCCTCGTCGACGCATCCGGCTCCCCACAGGCCACGCCGGGACGGCGATGGGTCCTCAGGCTGTGCTCGGGCAATGGTGACGGGATCTTCGCCCCTCCCCGCGCACCCACAGGTCTCAAGCCTTGCTCCCTGAGGCGCACGAGCAGGCACTGACCTACGAGTTCGACCACCTCGTTGGTGGGCACGTGACTACACGTGACCCACCCGGGACAGCGCAGGACGTCCGGCTACAGCTCGACTACATGACGGTCCTGCGAGCCACACCGAAACCGCCCAGACAGCAGAGAACTCGTACCGCTGGAGGGACCGTCTCGGCGGTGCTGACGTCTCACGCCGGTAGGGTGAGGGGGCTACGTCGAGGTTCCCGCGTCGCGGATCCGGATGCCGACCTCGGCGCCCCGGCCGCCGCGGGCCCGAAGCGCGGCCGTGCGCAGGTCGTAACGCAGGCCGTAGCGCGATCGGATCATGGCACGTACCCGGCGGACGTCGGCCGCAGAGGTCAGCAGCTCGCCGATGGCGACGATGTCCGGGTCACCGGCGCGGCGGACGCCACGGGCGTCGCAGGGTGCGAGGAGCAGGCGCGGCGTGTGCCGCAGGCGCTCCGCCTTCCCGGTTCGAGCGCCGGTGATCACGAGAACTGTGTCGGCGTCCGGAACCAGCCACACGGTCGTCGCCACCGGCGTGCCGTCGCGACGGAACGTCGTGAGGAGGACGTACCGGTGCTCCGCGAGCCCGCGCAGACCGGTGGGATACACCTCCGCAGCCACGCCCTCAGTGTAGGACGGGGGCGAGTGGAGACCGGGCGTCGTCCACCGTGGCGCGAGAGAATGACCGCAGCGACGAGGGGAGTGCGCATGGACCTCAGCCGGCGCGGGATGGCCAAGCTCTCGGCAGGAGTGGGCCTGGGTCTGTCGACCGGAGCGCCCCTCGCCCTGCTGGCGGGATGCGCCGGTCGGACGGCCGCAGGCGTGCAGGCCAGGGCAGCCGCCGTCCGGAGGTCGTTGCCGACCCCGACGATCGACGGCACAGTCTCGCTGGAGGATGTGCTGGCGCGGCGGAGGTCGGTGCGCTCGTTCACCGGTGAACCGCTCACCCGCGAGCAGATCGGCCAGCTGCTCTGGGCGGGGCAGGGCATCACGCACGGTCCCGGCTATCGCACCACGCCGTCGGCCGGAGCGCTGTACCCGCTGGAGTTGTACGCCGCCACTCGCTCGTCGAGCCTGCACTACCTCCCGGAGGGGCACCGCGTCGAGGAATGGACGCCGATCCAGGGCTGGCAGGGCCTCGTCGACGCGACCCCGAGCCGGGAACCGGTGGCCGAGGCGGGCGTCGTCTTCGTGATCGCTGGAGTCATCCGGCGCACCGCCGTGAAGTACGGCGGACGGTCCCGGGAGTACCTCGACCTGGAGGCGGGTCACTGCGCGCAGAACCTGCTCCTCCAGGTCGTGTCGCTCGGACTCGGCGCGGTCACGATCGGCGCGTACAACGAGGATCGGCTGGCCCGGTACTTCGCGATGCCGTCCGGGCACTCGCCGCTGTACCTGATCCCGGTGGGAGTGCCCGCCCAGTGACTTCTGACGTCGCCCCGCGTCGCGGCCTCGCGGCCTCGGCGACGGCCCTCACCGCGCTGCGGCTCGCCCTGGTGGTGCCCGTCGCCGCTCTCATGGCTCAGGACGATCGTGACGCCGCCGTACTGGCCGGCGGCGTCGTCGCGGTCGCGATCGCCACGGATCTGCTCGACGGGCGGGCGGCCCGGGCCGCGGGATCGGCTGGTCGTCGGGGTCAGCTCTTCGACCACGGCACCGACTGCCTCTTCGTCACCGCGGCGCTGGCGGGCGCGGCTCTGCGCGACGCCGTGCCGTGGCTGCTCCCGGTCCTGGTGGTCGCGTCGTTCGTGCAGTACGTCGGCGACTCCTGGTGGGTGGACCGAGGGCGCGTGCTGCGCGGCAACCGCCTCGGTCATGTCAACGGCGTCATGTACTTCGCGCCGCCGGTCGTCGACGTGCTGGCCCGCCTCGATCTCGTGCCCGCTGCCGCTACACGGGTTCTGGCGTGGGCGCTGGTCGTCACGACGGCGGTGTCGATGGGTCAGCGGGCCGCCTGGTCGGTGAGTCGGCGCCGAGCGTCCGGGAGGCAGCCGGAAGGAAGGCCAGCCCGATGAGTGCGTTGATCACCACGAACGCCAGCGGCATGAGCACGCCGAACGCGGCCATCTGCGCCGGGTAGGCGGGGAAGAGCGCCACCCACAGCGCGACGGAGACGGCGCGCAGCGGGCCCGGGGTCGCCGCCCCGAGCAGGACCACCGGCAGCACCCCGAGCATCTCGCCCAGACTCACCGGGACCCCGAACCAGCCGATCGCCACGGTGTGCACAACGATGGCCATGGTCATTGCCGGCGCACGCAGCCCGACGACCTCGAGGTACCTGCGCACGGTCGCGAGGCGGAAAGCCCGCAACACCGTCCACCGACGACCGACGGCCCGCCCGCGCGCAGTCCTGGTCAGCCCGATGTGGCCGGCCGCAACGACTGCCAGGCCGGTACCGGCGATCCATGGAACGGCCGAGAAGGGCTGCGGGAGGCGTTCGTGGCCGACCGCGTACCCGACGCACGCCCACAGGCTCAGCGACAGGAACTCGGCCACCATGATGAAGACCATCGCCGACGCCGACGCCACGACCGGAACGCTGTGGCGGCGCCGGAGCGCGACGGCGATGGCACCCTTGCCGACCTGCTCGTTGACGAGCGAGACGACGTAGGCCGCCGCACGGACAGGCAGCAGGTCGCGGTAGCGCGCGGGCGCCAGGGACCAACCGACGACCCTGGTCAGGACGGCGGCGTCGAGCAGGGTGTAAGCCAGGCAGTAGGGGAGCATGAGTGCGAGCCAGGGGGCCCAGCGCACGCCGTCGACGGAGCTTGCCAGGTAGTCCGGCACGTGCTGGCCGTCGGCTGCTGCGGCCCGGTCCAGGCGCCAGTAGACGAAGCCGAAGCAGGCCGCGCCCACCAGCCAGGCGACGAGCGTGGCGAGCGCAGCCCCGCGGGGACGGCTCGCGACGGCTCGATCTCCGTGCGCCGGCGGGTCCACCCCGCCTAGCCTCGCAGTACCGGCCGGTCGGCACTACCAGTCGGGAGCGCCACAGAGTTCCCAGGGAGACTCCGGAGGACGGCATGGGTCCTGACATCCAGACCGGCGATGCGCCGAAACCCGCCCGACCGCTGCCGGGCTGGTTCAGCGATCGCGGGCGTGCTCTCGTCATCCCGCTCGCGGCGATGTTCGCGGTCGTCCTGCTCGTCGGCATGTCGATGGTGTGGCCGGTCGATGGCCAGGTCGTGACCGCGGCCGTCGTGGGCGTCCTCACGCTGGCGGCCGCACTGGCCGGACATGCGGCGGGCTCCGCGTCCCGCCCGGACGCGTCCCGCCGATCGGTCGACACGGCACCGGAGGACGACTGAGGCTCTGCGGATCGATGAACCGGCCGGGTTCTTACATCAGCGGACCCGGTTCCGCGAGCGGGCGGCTCGGCTACGTGTTCGCCAACCTCCTGAACGGCCTCAGCCACGGGTCGTGGGTGGACAAGCACAACGCCCACCACGCACATCCCAACGTCGTGGACACGCATCCGGACGTGCACCCGGGCTTCCTGGTGTTCGACGCCGAGCATGCGCGAAACGGCACGGAGTGGGCGCCTGGCTGACTCGTCACCAGACATGGCTGTTCTTCCCGACGCTGTTGCTGGAGGCGCTGAACCTCCACTTCTCCGGCATCGGGCCGTCCTGCGACCTGGACCGCGGAACCGACTCGCAGAGGCAGTCCTCCTGACGGTCCACTTCGGTGCCTACGCTGCACCCCTCGTCTGGACCATGACCTTGGCGCAGGCCGTTGTCTTCGTTGACGTCCACCAAGGCCTGATCGGGCTCTACCTCGGATGCGCGTTCGCCCCGAACCACAAGGGCATGGCACTGCCCGGCGCCGAGGAGTCCGGGCCTGCTGCGTCAGGCTCTAACCTCGCGCCACGTCCGGGGTGGCCCCGTTGTCAACGTCGTCTTCGGCGGGCTGAACTACCAGATCGAGCACCATCTGTTCCCGAGCATGCCGCGTCCCAACCTCGTCTCGGCGCAACCGGTCGTCCGTCGCTACTGCGCGAGGAACGGGTTGCGGTACACGGAGTCCTCCGTGCTCGGGTCGTACCGCGAGGGGCTCCGGCACCTCAGCGCCGTGGGAGTTCACGTATCGGCAGCACCACCGGAGGACGTGGACGCCGAGCGGCGATGAACGCTGCGGTCCTGCCCACCCGCCCACGACTGCTCGTTGCCGTATGCCGTCGCCAGCACGAAGCAGCACATGCAGCTGGGTGGACGAGCCGACTGGGCCCCGGTCAGCCCCTGACACCGCCACGCGCACCTGGTCCGGCATCGCCTGCTCTCCCTGCCGACCTGCTCCGCGCCGGCGGAGTCAAGACCTCTGCATGAACGAGGAATCCCGCGACTTCGACCGCACCTGGCCTCCGCCGTGCGTGCGCTGTCGAGATCACCGACAAACGTGGAAACGCAGCGTCGTGAAGTGGCCCGCCGGACGCTGACCTGTCCGGAGACGGGCCCCGGACAACCCTGAGGCGCTCCGACGTGGATCGCCTCAGGTCATTCCTCCCCGAAGCGCTCGACCACTCCCGACGGGTCGGATCCGGTGCAACCATGGACCGCATGGAGACCCGGACCGGGGTCGCGGCCGACCGCGTCGCAGCGATGCAGGCGCGGGAGTCCGCGCGGTTCGCGGCCGCCCACACCCGCTCCGCCGCCCTGCTCGAGCGGTCGAGAGCGAGCATGCCGCGCGGGGTCCCGATGTCGTGGATGGAGAGCCTGTACGAGTACCCGCCGGTGTTCACCGGGACCGGGTCCGGGTCGAGGTTCCGCGACCTGGACGGAAACGAGTACGTCGACATGTACCTGGGGGACCTGAGCGGGTTCTGCGGTCACGCGCCCCCGCCGGTGGTCGAGGCCGTCGGTCGTCGCATGGCAGCGGGCAACCACTTCCTCCTTCCCGGGGAGGACGCGGTCGTCGTGGCCGAGCACCTGGCCGTCCGCTATCGCCTGCCACAGTGGCAGTTCACGCTGTCCGCGACGCAGGCGAACACGGAAGTGATCCGTATCGCGCGCCAGCTCACGGGGCGTGAGGTGGTGCTGATGTTCGACGGCAAATACCACGGCCACGGGGACGCCACCCTGGTCGTCCTGGAGGGCGACCGCGTGGTCCCCGAGCAGCAGGGCCTGCCCGGCTCGGTGACCGGCCAGGCCAGGTTGGTCCAGTTCAACGACGTCCCGGGACTCGAGGCCGCGCTGGCCCCACGGGACGTCGCACTGGTCCTTACCGAGCCGGTCATGACGAATGCCGGGATCGTCGCGCCGGCCCCCGGCTTCCACGCAGCCCTGCGCGAGCTCACCCGCGCTGCCAGGACGCTCCTGGCCCTGGACGAGACGCATTCGCTGGTCGGCGCGTACGGCGGCATGGCCGGTGAGCTCGGCCTGGAGGCAGACCTCTTGACCGTGGGCAAGTCGATCGCCGCCGGGGTGCCCCTGGGTGCCTACGGGATGACCGACGAGGTCGCCGTACGGTCCCAGCCCGCCGACGGCCACAACCTGGCGGCCGGGGATGCCTTCGCCGAGATCGCGACCGGCGGCACCCTGTTCGCGAACGCACTGTCGATGGCCGCGGGTCGGGCGGCTCTCACCGAGGTGCTGACGCCACAGGCGTTCGTCCGTGCCCGCGCGCTGGGCACCCGGATGGTGGACGGCATGCGGGCGGCGGTCGCCGCGTCAGCCCTACCGTGGAACGTCGCGCAGATGGGCACCCACGCCTACTACGGGTTCACCCCGGTCCCGGCCCGCGACGGCGCCGAAGCCCGCGCCAACGACGATGCGGGTCTGCGCGCGCTGATGCGGTTGTGGCTGGTCAACCGTCGGGTGTGGGAGTCCGGGTGGTGGCTCGGCCCGACCGTGTCGGTGGCGCACGACGAGGCAGACGTCGACGAGTACGTCGCCAGGTTCGGGGAGCTGCTCGACGAGCTGACGCGCCCGGCCGCATAGGACACGCCCCAGTTGTTCCGGCCGGGCCGGTGGCACGTGACCTCGAGGCAGCACGCGCGAGCGGTTCCGACACCCGCGCGAGGCTCCTACGCTGAAGGCATGGCAGCACGGGTGCGGGATGCCTGAGGATCTCGCCACCATCGTCGACGCCGCTCGGGCGAGGGCCTTCGTCGGGCGCGAGGCGGAGCTCGGGACGTTCGAGGCCGCCCTCGCCGGGGAGGCGCCCTGCCGCGTGCTGTTCGTCCATGGCGCCGGCGGCCTCGGCAAGACCGCACTCCTCCAGCAGTTCCGCATCCGGGCCCGAGCGGCGGGCAGCACCGTCGTCGCGGTCGACGGCGAGGACGTCGACGGCACCTCGGACGGGCTAGGCGCCGCAGTCGCCCGGGCCGAGCCAGGCATCGACAACGGCCGCGGCTGGGTACTGCTGATCGACGGGTACGAGCGCCTGGCGTCCGTCGACGAGTGGGTCCGGGACCATCTCGTCGCATCCCTCCCGGCCGAGGTGGTGGTCGTGATCGCCGGCCGGAACGCCCCGGCCACGGCCTGGCGCACCGATCCCGGCTGGCGGGCCGTCGTCGAGTGCCTGCCGTTGGAGGCCCTCGACGCCACGGAGAGCGAGCAGCTGCTCGCACACGCGGGCGTCCCCGACGACCGGCGCCCGGGGCTGGCGTGCATCGGCCGCGGTCATCCACTCACGCTCGCCATGCTGGCCGACGCGGCCGTCGCCGGTGACCTCCCGGACGACCTGACGGCGGCCCCCGACGTCGTCGCCGTGCTCGCCACGCGGCTCGTGGACGAGGCGCCCGACGACAGCCACGCCCTGGCGATGGCGCTCTGTGCGCACACCTGGCTCACCACCCAGGACCTCGTCGACGAGCTTCTGGGACGACGGGCACCCGACGTGTGGACCTGGCTGGAGACCCGGCCATGGGTCACGCGGGGCACATACGGCATCTACCCCCACGACCTGGTCCGAGAGGTCCTCGACGCCGACCTGCGCCGCCGCTCGCCGGCGACGTACCGACGTGTGCACCGCACCGTCCACGAGCACTCATGGACAGCCCTGAGGTCAACCGACGAGAGCGAACGCCGGCTGTGGGCACGCCAGAAGCTGTTCCTCCACAGGAAGAGCACGCTTGCCACGTCTTTCTGGACCCTCCGCGCCCGGGGCACCGGCATGGTCGCGCCGGGCAGGACGTCGGACCACTGGGCCGTGATCCACCTCATCGAGCGCTTCGAGGGCTCCCCGAGCGCGCGCCTTGCCGAACGCTGGCTGGCCGCCCAGCCCGAGAACCTCTCCGTGGTGCCGTCGTCCTCAGGACTCGACGCGTTCGCCTTCCACGCCCTGCACCCCGCCGACCCTGCCCTGGTCGACGACGACCCGGTCACACGCACCGCCATCGAGGCGGCGGCCAGGATGTCACCTGCACGACCGGGCGAACAGGTGAGCGTAGCCCGCTTCTTCGCCGGACGGACCGAGAACCAGCGCGATCCTTACGCCGTCGTCGTCGGCTCGGTCAGCTCAACGGTCCTGTGGACGACCCGGCCACTGGCGTGGTCCTTCGTCGCCACGACTGACCCCGCATTCTGGGGGTCCATCTTCCACTACCTCGCTCTCACCACCGAGCTCGAAGCCGACTTTGCCGGGCACCACTACACGCTGTACGGCGTGGACTGGCGCCGGCTCACGCCTGAACGGTGGTACGACCTGCTCGGCGAGCGCGAGCTCACCGGCGAGTCCGGCCCGGCTCCGGCGCACATGCTCCGCCCGCCCCCGCTCTCCAGAGACCGGTTCGCGGCGTCGCTGCGTACCGCGCTGCAGGACCTTCACCAGCCGGACCGGCTCCAGGCGAACGACCTGATGGGGTCGCGGCTGGCCATGGACTTCGACACGGTGTCGTCCGAACGGCTGCGGGAGACCATTGTCGACGGAATCGAGCACGTCGCGCGCGAGCCGCGCGCCGAATCCCTCGGCCGGGTGCTCGACCGGACCTACGTGCACGCCGCCCCCACCCAGGAAGCCGCGGCCGACGTACTCGACCTGCCGTTCTCGACCTACCGTCGGCACCTCGCCCGCGCCCTCGAACGCCTCGCCGACCTGCTCTGGGCCGTGGAGATCGGCGAGGTACGCCTCGCAGGTGAGCAACAGGTGAGCAACGAATGGTCTGGCAGGTGAGCAGCTGACTGTCCCACCGTGGGCCTCGACCTGGGGCCACGACCCAGCGAAGACCGGAGGTGGGACCGATGTCGGACATTCTCGTGCTGGGGGCGGGGCTCAACGGACTGGCGCTGGCGATGCTGCTCGCCCGGGACGGGCACCAGGTCACCATCCTCGAACGCGACCCTGCGGAGCCCCGCGGGGACAACGAGACGCTGTGGGAGTCCTGGGAACGCCGCGGCGTCAACCAGTTCAACCAGCTCCACTTCCTGTTGCCGCGATGGACCGCGACCATGACCGCCGAGCTTCCGGAGGTCGTCGCGGAGCTGGAGGCACGCGGCGGCACCCGCCTGAACGTCGTGCACATGCTGCCCGCCGCCGTCACGGGCGGGGTCCGCCCCGGAGACGAACGCTTCGACACCGTGACCGCCCGGCGGCCCGTCATCGAGGCGGCGGTGGCGGCAGTGGCCGCGCGCACCCGTGGCGTGACCATCCGGCGCGGGGTACGGGTGACCGGTCTCGTGACCCGGCCGCCCCCGCGTGGTGTCCCGCACGTGGAGGGCGTGCTCACGGCCGGCGGGTCGGCGTTGCGTGCCGACCTCGTGGTCGACGCCTCCGGGCGCCGGTCCTCCGTCACGGGCATGCTGGAGAGCGCCGGCGGCCGCCGGCCGGCCGAGGAGCGGGAGGACTCGGGGTTCGTCTACTACTCACGCCACTTCCGCTCCCGCAACGGCGCCCAGCCGGAGACACGGGACCTGGTGCTCCAGCACTTCCACGGCTACTCGGTGCTCACCCTGCCCGCGGACGGCGACACGTGGGGGGTCGGCTTCGTCACCTCGTCTCGTGACCACGCGCTGCGCGGGCTGCGCGACGAGGCGGCATGGTCGCGCGCCATGACGGCGGTCCCGTCGGCGCGGGCGTGGTGCGACGGCGACCCGATCACCGACGTGCAGGTCATCGCTGGGATCGAGGATCGCTACCGCCGGTTCGTCGTGAACGACGAGCCGGTGGCCACGGGGCTGGTCGCGGTCGGGGATGCGTGGGCGTGCACCAACCCCTCGCTCGGCCGGGGAGGGTCGATCGGGCTGCTGCACGCCGTGGCGCTGCGCGACGTCCTGCGGGACCACCCCACGACCGACGCGGAGCGGCTGGTGCGGGCCTTCGACTCCGTCACCGAGCAGACGATCACCCCGTGGTACCGCGCCACTCTCGCCTTCGACCGGCACCGGCTGGCCGAGATCGACGCCGCCGTCGAGGACGTGCCCCACCGCACGCCCGACCCGGCCTGGGCCATGACGAAGGCCCTCTATGCTTCCGCGCTCAGGGACCCGGACGCCCTGCGAGCCCACGCGTCGATCTCGTCGCTGCTGGCGACACCACCGGAGGCGTTGGCCGTGCCGGGCCTGCTCGAGAAGGTCATCGCCCTCGGCGCCAACGCGCCGCGGTACCCGGAGGCCGCGCCTCGGCACGAGGAGCTGGTCGCGGTGGTCGAGGGCCGGCAGCGGCCGGCAGGCCTGGTGCCCAGTCCCGCCCCGGGGACGCCCAACCTGGTCACGCTGGGCGGGATCCGGCTGTTCGTGCAGGACGAGGGGGCCGGCGAACCCGTGCTGCTGCTGCACGGCTGGCCCGACACGCACGCGCTGTGGAGCGAGCAGGTGGCCGCCCTGACTGCCGCCGGCTACCGGACCATCGCCCCCGACCTGCGCGGCTTCGGTGCCTCCGACAAGCCGGACGACGTGAGCGGGTACGGCATGCTGCAGGTGCTCGGTGACCTGCTCGGTCTGCTCGACCGGCTCGGCCTACCGCAGGCCCACGTGGTCGGGCACGACTGGGGCGGCGCGATCGGCTGCATGCTCGCCGCGATGGCGCCGCGCCGCGTGTGCAGCCTGACCTGCCTCTCCGTCGGCCATCCCGCCGCATTCCGCGACGCAGGGTGGGAGCAGCGTGAGAAGTCCTGGTACATGCTGCTGTTCCAGTTCCCTGACGTGGCCGAACAGTGGCCGTCCCAGGACGACTTCGCGAACCTGCGCGACTGGGCCGGGCACCCGCACATCGAGAACGTCATCTCCCGGTTGCGGGCACCCGGAGCGCTGACCGCGAGCCTCGGCCTCTACCGCGCCGTGCTTCCCCCCGAGTCGCTGGTCGCCCCACCAGGCGCTCTGCCGCCGATCCAGGCGCCGACGATGGGCGTGTGGAGCACCGGAGACCTCGCGCTCACCGAACAGGCGATGACCGGCACCGAGCGCTACGTCGTCGGCGGCTGGCGCTACGAGCGGGTCGAGGACGCCGGCCACTGGATGCAGCTCGACGCCCCGGACACCGTGAACGGACTGCTCCTCGAGTTCCTCGACGGCCAGGTCGGCCGAGCGGGAACCACCGCGGGATCCACCCCTGCCGCATGACCCTGGGCAGGCAGTTCGTCGTCCCTCCAGCGTCCCTGCCTCGATCTTGCGCACACCCCCTCGCAGCGGTCCTGCCCGTCCACCACCGCCACACCGCGGTCACCAGGATCGCTCCCACGAGCGACCCGATGATGCCGCTCGGACGCACCGCTACCCCGTCGCCGGCGAGCAGGCTGAACAGGAGTCCGCCGACGAACGAGCCGATCAGCCCCGCAGCCAACGCGAGGCCACAGTTCACACGCCCGGCCTCACGACCGAGGATCAGCTGTGCGCCCGCGCCAACCAGCATGCCGAACAGGATCAGTCTTGGGTGTAGCGGGTCTCGCGGACTTGGAGACGTTCTGGGGCGAGGTGGTTGGTCCAGTAGTCATCGAAGTCGCCGTTGCTGCGGATGGCACGGAGTTTGAGGATGGTCTCTGCGCCGGGTAGCCCCCTCGCGCGCCGGTGAGATCCATCCGGTCCTTACCGGCACGTGACGGCATGCGCCTTCAATCACTCCGGTGGCGATCGGCCAGCCGTTGGCCAGCGCGGTGGGGTAGTCCAGGTAGGGGCCTTTGTTGGTCGGGTCGGCCGCGCAGGCATCGGCGCCGGCTCGTTGGGCGTTGTTGAGCCCGGCGATGGTGGGGCGCCCGTGCCCCCCAGATCCGGTCGTGGCGCAACAAGAACGTGCTCAGCTGCCTCGACGGGCGCATCGGCGACGCGATGGACGGCATGACGGACGTGACGACCGCAACGCCCGATCAGCCTGCCCATCGCCGTCACAAGGAGCGGGAGCAACGCTCGCCCGGGGTCATTGCGGGCTGCGTACGGCGTCGTACGCTCAAGCCCCGGGCTGGGACTCGTCGCCCGACGCCGCAGGCCGGTGTCGCCGTGGGGGTCAAGGCGTGAGGATCGCGGCCGTGGCGGCGGTGTTCTCGGTCCCCCGGTAGAAGCGGACCTTGCCCTCGTGGAAGCGCCACCAGTGGTGCAGGTCCATCGTCGTGCTCTTGCCGGTCGCGGGTGACTTGACGGCGAAGCGGATGACGGCCATGACGTCGGTGTCGCTGGAGGTGAAGGCCAGGGGGGTGAACTCGAGGACCTCGACGTCTGCGGCCAGGGCGGTGAAGAACGAGGGGAGTTCGGCCTTGCCGTGTCGCACGCCGTGCCAGGGTGCGATGGTGGAGTCGGGTTCGGAGGCCCAGTCGACGTCGTCGGTGACGAGGTCGAGGATGGTGTCCAGGTCACCTCGGCCGAACGCGGCGTAGATGGTCTGCACGGTCTCGATCTTGCTGTCCACGGCTGCTTCCTCTCGTTTTGGGTTCGGTGGACGGATGGGACCAAGGCTTCCCCGGACGTCCGGGCCACCGCGTCCCGGAAACTGTGTAGTCGCACCACCAACGTCCGCGGTCACACCCGCCGCCCGCGGCAGCCACCCGCTGGCGGGGGCCCCAGCGAGCCGGCGGGTCGTGAGGTCAGCTTTCGCGGGTCATGCCGTGGCGGTGTGCCCAGGCGGTCGTCTCCGCTCGGGTCCGTGTCCCCAGCTTGAGGAAGATGTTGGCGACGTGCCGTTCCACGGTGTGCACGCTGAGGTGCAGCGCCGCAGCGATCTCCTTGTTGGTGCGGCCCGCGGCGAGACGTTCAAGGACGTCGCGCTCGCGCGGGCTCAGCAGCGGGGGCGAGCCCTCTCCACCCCGCCCGCGCAGCGGGTGGTCCCACGCGCGGGTCCCCCAGCGGGCGTGGAGTTCCTGAGCGCGGTCTGCGTGCCGGCGGGCGACCGGGGCGTCCCCGCACAGGTGGTGGCCCCGGGCCAGATACCACGCCGCCGCACCCCACCCCACGGGGACACCTTGGATGAGGTTGCGGTCCGCATACGGCTCGAGGAGATCCAGGAGCGGGCGGGCCCGGTCAGGGTCATTGAGCACGACGCACGTCTCGACGAGGATCGCCACGCTGGCCAGGAAGAGGGCGTCGCGCGGCAGGAGCGCCAGGTCGGGGGCGACCAGCCGATCGAACACGCGCCGAGCCTGGTCGACGCGACCGGTGTCCGCGAGGAGCAAGACGCGGTTGCACTGCAGGCTCACCAGTCCCGGGAAGCGTGCGATGAGGCCGTCCAGGGGCCGCTCCAACTCGTCGACGCGCCCGTTGCGCCGCGCCAGCGGGAACTGCGCGGCGAGGGCGTAGGTGTCGGCCGCGGGCTGGCCGAGGAGGCGACCCAGGCGGCGCCCCTCAGCGGCGAGAGCGATGACGTCGTCGTCACCGTAGAAGCCGGCGAGCAGGCATCGCCACACCAGCAACCACCACCGCTGCAAGGGTTCCCGGGTCTGTGTGGCGAGGCCTTCTGCGGCCAGCAGCGCCTCCTGCACACCGGCCAGGTCCCCCGACTGGAACCGATCGGGGATGAGCCACTGATGGGCGCGGAACCGCAAGGACGCATCCCCGGCGCTGTGCGCGACTGCCAGTGCGTCGGCGCCGACGCTCAAGCGCTGGTCCAGGTCATCAGGACCTCGCAGGGTGAACACGCGCGCGACGAATGCCGCCCCGAGAGCTCCCGGCTGCCGGCACCGGCGCGCCACCTCGACCGCCTCCTCGCTCAGGCGGCGGGATCGACCAGGCCCGTCCGCTGCCCAATACGTCGCTATGGCCTTACGGGCCAACAGCCGGGCCCGGTCCTCACACACGTGGCCCGGCAGTTCCAGGACGCGGTCGAGCAGCGTGAGCAGCTCACCGTCGGGACTGATCTCGGCGACCGTCTCACCGACCGCGAGGGCCGCCCGCGCCGCCATCCCGGCGTCCCTGGCCGCAAGCCGCGAGGCCGCCACGGCGCCGAACGTATCCCGTGCCTCCGCGACCCTCCCGGACCGTAACTGCGCGGTTCCCAACGCGAGACGCAGGTCGTCGATCGCTTCTGCCTCGACCCCCGACCGGACGGCCGCGGCAAGGCTGGCCTGCCACCAGTGCGCCGCGCTCTCCCACGCCAGACGAGCATTGGCATCCGCCGCTGCCCGGTGTGTCGCATCGAGGACTTGGGCAGCCTCCAGGTGGGAGCCCGCGGCGACGGCATGGACGGCGAGGTCGGTGGGCTCGGCGAGGTCGGTGTACGGCAGGACGGCGAACGCCCGGGCATGCCACC
Organism: uncultured Actinomycetota bacterium; assembly: GCA_963750565.1. Classification (GTDB taxonomy): domain Bacteria; phylum Actinomycetota; class Actinomycetes; order Actinomycetales; family Kineosporiaceae; genus R-H-3. Next base: position 156,105 of record CAVVRA010000014.1, read on the forward strand.
GCATCTGCTCACCGCTATCGAGATCGGACTCGACCACCTGCTGAGTCAGCACATGAGCGAACCGGTACCTGCCGCGCACCCCGTCACCGGAATCGACAATGAGGCGTGCTGCCATGGCAGCCTGGAGGTGCTCCTCGATGGCATCCGGACCCGCCCCCAACATCGCGGCAACCGTCGGTGCGGCGAAGTCTCGGCCGAGCACGGCGGCGGCCCCCAGCACCTCTTGGGACGCCGCCGTCAAGCGCGCCACCCGGCTGCGAATCACGTCGCGCACCGCGGTCGGAACCGCCTTCGGATCGAAAGAGGCCAGCCGCAGGACCTCCCGGATGAACAGTGGATTGCCACCGGTCCGGGAAAGGACGTCTCCGGCGTCGAGCCCTCGGACGTTCTCCCGGGTAGCCCAGGCCTCCACCTCGGCCAGCGACATGGGCCCCAAGTCCAGGCGCATTCCCTCGCGCGAGGCCGTGAGTCCGGTCAGCACGTCGGCGAGGTCACCGGGTCCCTCGAGATCGCGGACGGTGACCACCAGGCCCACCCGCGCAGGGAACAACTGCGCCCCGAGGAACGCCAGCAACTGCAGCGACGCGGGATCCGCCGCGTGCACATCGTCCAGAACCGCCAGGACCGGCGCGACCGACGACGCGTCCCGCAGAACACCCGCCACCCGCTCGAACAACGCGAAACGAGAGCCACCGGCCTCACCGAGCGCCTGCCATGACGCGCCCGACAAAGAACGCACTACCTGACGCCACGGCCAGAAGGGCGGTGCCCCGGCCGTCTCCCGGCAACGTCCCCGACCGACCAGAAACCCGCGCTCTACCGCGACGGCAGCCAGGTGCTCGGCCAACTCGCTCTTGCCGATCCCTGGCTCGCCGGAGATGACGACAACACCGCCGACCCCAGCGTCCACGCCAGCCAGATATGAGCTTAGCGCCGCCACCTCCCCGGTGCGGCCGATCAAGCCCGCCTGCTCCCTCACGAGACCCGAGTCTGCCCGCCCCCCGCAAGGCCCGGTGGTCAAAGCCAGGACCGCAAGCGAGCCCCGCGACGTGACGGCTCCTCCCCCGATCCGGAAGAGTCGGTCAGCGGTCTGACGAGCCGTCATCCACGGACCCGCCACCAGGACACGAATCGGACACGGCGACGGTGCCGACGGACGGCCGAGCGGAGGGGCGTGGGATTCGAACCCACGAAGCCAGACGATTTATCCGCTTTGCGGTTTTCAAGTCTTCTATTCTGATCTTGGGACTTCGCCCCAACATCAGTGGCCCCTTCGGGGCAGTTGGCGAACCGAAGCGGTGAGCTCACCCTGGTCTCGTGGCCACCGATGGGTTCAGTGACCGGTACGGCGGTCGGTTCGCGCGGCGGGTTCGGGCGTCCGCCGCGGCGCACGACATCCCGGTGATCGACTGCGGTCGGGGGTGAGCGCAAGCACCTGATCGCCGAGGACTACTCGCCGAGCACACGGTCGGCCCGGGGGTGTTCCTGATCCTGATCGCGCGCCCCCGCCACTGTGTGGGAGGTCAACCGCTCGTCCGCCGGGGTGATCCGCAACCTGGCGAAGAAGGCGGATCCCGGCCTGCCATGGCGCGAGGGCGCGGGTAGCGTCAGGAGACATGGGCGACGCCGGACACCCGCCGCGATGGCTCGGTGAGCTGCTCGCGTCGCGCCGGCGGTTCGTCGGGCGGGCAGCAGAGGTGGAGCTTGTGCGGGCGGCCCTCGAGTCGGCACAGCCGCCGTTCGCGGTGTTGTATATCCACGGGCCCGGTGGGATCGGCAAGTCGAGCCTGTTGGATGTGATCGCCGAGGTCTTCGTTGAGACCGATGCAACGGTCGTGCGGCTGGACGGGCGCGCGGTGTCTGCGACCCCGCCATCGATTCTTGCGACGCTGCGCCACGGGCTTGACGGGTCGGACGGAGAAGGAGCGATCGCGTGGCCTGACAGCCGCGTGGTGCTGTTGATCGACACCTACGAGCGGCTTGTACCGCTGGACGGTTGGGTGCGTACCGAGCTGTTGCCGCGACTGCCGTCGACCGCGCTGACGGTCATCGCTGGACGGAACCCGCCTGATCCGGCGTGGCGTGCGGACTCAGGCTGGGGCGATCTGCTCCGCGTGGTCTCCCTGCGGAACCTCAGTCCGGTGGAAGGCCGCGAGTACCTGCAGGCGATCGACGTGGAGGCGTCGCTGCACGAGCAGATCCTCCACGTCACCCATGGCCACCCGTTGGGGCTGTCGCTGCTGGCGGACGTGATACTGCGCGGAGGCGGTGTGGTCACCGAGCCGCTGCCACCGGACCTGGTGGGGGTTCTGCTGGAACGGTTCGTGGAGCTCATGCCCAGCGATCTGCATCGACGCGCCCTCGAGGTCTGTGCGCTGGCGCGGGTCACTACGGAGGGGCTGCTGCGCGACGCCCTCGCGCTCGATGACGCCCATGAGGTGTTCGCCTGGCTGCGTGATCTGTCGTTCGTCTACACGAGCCCGGAGGGTCTGTTCCCACACGACCTGGCTCGCGATGTGCTCGACGCTGACCTTCGTTGGCGGGACCCCGATGGCTACAAGGTGGTGTTCCGGGGCGTGTGGACGCACATCCGCGACCACCTGAGATCCACGAGCGCGCGTGAGCAGCAGCAGGCGATCTTCGATTTGAAGTTCGTGTTCCGGAATCTCCCAGGAGTGCTGTCACCGGTCGACTGGGACTCCTGGGGTGGGTTGTACCCGGAACGTGCTCGCAACACGGATCGGGCAGCGATGCTGGACCTCGTGCTGGCGGCGGAGGGACGGAGATCCGCCGAGATCGCCGCGTTCTGGCTGGATCGACAGCCCGAGGGATTCTTCGTCCTACGACACCACGACGGAGCGGTGCGCGGCCTCCTCACTCTGCTGGATCTGACCCGCGAGACACCTGAGGACCTCGCGAACGATCCCGGAACCCGCGCCGCCTGGGACTACGCGCAGCGGTGTTCACCGTCGAGGACCGGCGAGGTCGTGACACAAACCCGGTTCATCATCGACAGGTACTCCTACCAGGATCCGTCTCCCACCCTGAATGCCGCTCCGATACTGACGATGGAGCACTACCTCTGCACCCCGAACCTCTCCTGGGACTTCCTCACCCTGGCCCAGCCGGACCGGTGGAACGACTACTTCGCCGTCGCGGATCTCCCCCGCGCGACAGGTGCGGACTTCGAGGTAGGCGGACGAACGTTCGGACTGTTCGCGCACGACTTTCGCCAGGTCCCGGTCGACTCCTGGCTGGAGCTCGTAACCGAACGCGCTCTGTCGCGCGACTTCACGCTCGAGCCGCCGTCGTCGCCGCCGGAGCTGCTGGTGCTGTCGCAAACCGAGTTCGCCCAGGCGGTCAAGCAGGCCCTGCACGACGTCCGGCACCCGGCACTGCTGGCGCGCAACCCACTCGTGCGCACTCGCCTCGTGCACGACCACGAATCGGATGCGTTGTCGGCTGCCGCCGCACTCGAAGCCCTCATCCGCGATGCCGTCGATGCGCTCGCGGAGCATCCCCGTGACGACAAGCTGGTACGCGCAGTTGACCGAACCTACCTTCGGCCGGCAGCAACGCAGGAGTCGGCGGCAGCGCTGTTGGGGTTGCCGTTCAGCACCTACCGTCGACACCTGACCCAGGGCACCGCGGGCATCGTCGCCTGGCTGTGGGAGCGGGAGATCTACGGGGCAGGTGAGCAGAAGTGAGCACCTGCTGAGCTGGTAACCGAACAGCGTCAGGGCGCAGGGTCCTCGTGAATCGAGGAGTTGGTTGCCATGAACGACGCAGTGATCGGTGACCGGGCGGTGGTGCTCGGCGGCAGCCTCGCCGGGCTGCTGTCCGCGCGGGTGCTGTCGGACGCCTATGCGCAGGTGACTGTGGTCGAGCGCGACGAACTACCTGAGGCCAGCGCACCCCGCAGAGGAGTGCCCCAGGGGCGGCACATCCACGGCCTCATGGCCCGTGGCCAGCAGGTGCTGGAAGAGCTCTTCCCCAGGTTCACCGAGGAACTGACCGCGCAAGGCGTTCCGCTGATGGACCAGGCGGGGGACACACGCCTCTACCTGAGCGGGCACCGCCTGATGCCCTCGGAGAGCGGCATCACCGTGCTCAGCGCCAGCCGACCGTGCCTGGAGGGATACTTGCGCACCCGTGTGCGCTCCCTGCCAGGAGTCACCTTCGCAGACCGCTGCGACGTCGTCGGGTTCGCGACCACGCCGGACCGCGGCCGAGTCACCGGCGCTCGGGTGATCCGCCGTGCTGACGGAAGCACCGAGGAGACTCTCGACGCCGACCTGGTCGTCGATGCGACCGGCCGTGGCTCTCGCACGCCGATCTGGCTCGACGAGCTGGGTTACGGACGCCCGGCGGAAGAGAAGATCTCGATCGGGGTGGGCTACGCGAGCGGGACCTTCAGGCTGACTCCTGGGACGCTGGGACGTGATCTCGCCATCATCAACGCGCCCACGCGCGCGCATCCGCGCGGCGGCGGGCTGAGCGCGCTGGAAGGCGATCGGTACATCGTGACGCTGATGGGAATCCTCGGCGACCATCCACCGACGGACCACCCAGGTTTCCTGGCCTTCGCGAAGTCGCTGCAGTTCCCCGACATCTACGATGCAATCCGCGACGCCGAACCACTCACCGCACCCGTCGCATGTCGCTTCCCGGCCAGCGTCCGCCACCGCTACGAGCGTCTGCCGCGCTTTCCGGACGGCCTGGTGGTGACAGGTGACGCCGCCTGCAGCTTCAACCCGATCTACGGCCAGGGCATGAGCGTCGCTGCCCTGGAGGCGCTCGCGCTGCGAGGTCACCTCACCCATGGTCGCGAACCGCGAACCCGCAAGGTCATGGGTGACATCGCGCGGGTGGTCGACCTGCCGTGGGACATGGCAGCCGGTGGTGACCTTGCATTCCCCGGCGTCGACGGCAGTCGAAGCGCGAAGGTTCGGTTGGGCAATGCCTACCTCCCGCGTCTACACGCCGCGGCGGCGCACGACGCCAAACTGGCTGTCGCGTTCCTACGCGTCGCCGGCATGCTGGCAGGACCGCAAACGCTGTTTCGGCCGAACATCGTCCTGCGCGTGGTTCGCCGTTCAGGGCGCAGGGGCGAGTATCCCTTGTAGGGCCCCTGGTGACGGATGGTGGTCACTACGGTGGCCGTGGGCGAGTTCAACGCCTGTCCATCGGGTGCGAAGCCACCCGAGCGAGCTGCACAGGGGCGGCACCGCATCATCCGCCGAGACCATGCCGGTGGCCAGCCCTCTCGCCGCGCGGGCGGGATGGATCTGGACGGGCACGCACCCAGCAGGCCCTGGTCCTCCCGATATTGCATTGCAGAGAGGTCCCAATCCCGAGACGATGGAGGGCACATGCGAGGTGACGGTGTTCGAGTGCTCATCGTCGGTGCCGGCATTGCCGGCCTGGCGGCGGCTCGCACGCTGCGCGGTTGGGGCGCGGCGGTCGAGATCGTCGAACGCGCCGCCGCGCCGATCAGCGAGGGCACCGGGATCTACCTGCCCGGCAACGCGGTACGTGCCCTCAACAGTCTCGGGCTCGGCGCGCAGGTGACCGAGACGGCGGTGCGCATCGAGCGACAACGCGTCGCCGACCACCGGGGACGCCTGCTCTTCGACGTCGAGACGGACGACGTGTGGGCCGGTGTCGGCCCCTGCCTGGCGCTGCCTCGGGCGCAGCTGCATCAGGTACTGCTGGCCGGGGTCCCCGACGTGCCGATCAGGTGGGGGCACGGCCCGCACGCGGTGACCGTCGACGAGGCAGGTGTCACGGTCACGTTCAGCGACGGCGTCCTTGACCGCTACGGCCTCGTCCTGGGCGCCGACGGGCTGCACTCGACAGTGCGGCGGCTGGTCTTCGAAGCCCACGCGACGCGCCCGGTCGGCCAGTACGCGCGCCGCTTCGTGGTCGCACGGTCAGAGGCGGCACCGATCTGGTCGGTTCTGCTCGGTCGGAACTCGTCGTTTCTGACGATCCCGATCGGGGACGGAGGGATGTACTGCTACTGCGACGGGCCCATCACTAACCCACCGCCGCCGCTGCGCCAACTACTGGACGGGTACGCCGAGCCGGTGCCCACCCTGCTCGACGCACTCGACGCGCTCGACGAAGCCAGCAGCGGCAAAGCCATCGGGCACGCCGACGCGGTTGAGGAGGTCGTCCTCGACTCCTGGTCGCAGCGTGCCGTGCTGCTCATCGGCGACGCCGCGCACGCGACCTCCCCCAACATGGCCCAAGGCGCCGCGATGGCAATGGAGGACGCCATCGTCCTGGCCGAGTGCCTCTCCGCGGCTGCCGGCGTCGCCGACGGCATCACGGCGTACGAACGCCGCCGTCGCCCCCGCACCGACTGGGTGCTCCGGCAAACGCACCGCCGGGACCGCACACGCACGCTCGTTCCCACCATACGCAACCTGGTGCTCAAGCGGTTCGGACAGCGAATCTTCCACGCCAACTACCGGCCGCTGCGCGAGCGGGCCTAACCAACGCAGGCACCGCGGACCACCTCCTCTGCCGCATGGCGCTCTGGCATACCGTGCAGCACGCGCGAGCGGGCTGAGGGGCTCGACGGCCGATTCCACGTCGGTCCGTGCCCGAACGGTCCGGGCACCGTTCTCACCGCGACCCCTCCCGCTCCCGCTGACCGCGAACCACTCCGCCCACCCGCCGAGCAGGCTGCGGTATGACCCCCTCCAGGTGATCGTGTGCGACGACCACGCCGGCTTCCGCGCCAGCCTCATGTGACTACTGGCAACGATCCCCGACGTCAGGACTCCGGACATAGCGAAGCCCTGTGTCCGGAGTCCGGACGTCAAGGTGGTCGGGTGAGGCACCAGACGGCCACAGTGCGGTCGCCCTCGGCGCTCTCGACACAGCCGGACGTGGTCCCTACGGACCTGGCCATGCCCGGAATCGACGGGAGATTGGTGATCAGGAGCTCGCCGACCATCGCACCAAGTTAGGTTCGCCCACCACGTGCTCGAAGCGACCACCCGTGAGTCCTACCGCTTACCTGCTGGACCGACCGGATCTGGGACGTTGCGGGTCCGGGTGGTCAGACTCGCGTTAGGATTAGGAGGGGATGACTACGACTTTGCCGAGAGCCCTTCCTTCACCGACGCGAGCAAGAGCGTCGCGAAGTCCCTCGAGGGTGAAGGTGCGGTCGATGTGGATCCTGACCTCCCCGCTGACGCACAGGTCGGCTACAGGTTCGAAGTGGGCCGGTCCCTGCTTCACTGCCAGCACCCCGATCGAGCGACCGGTCAGTCGCCCAACCACCGAGCCGACGGTGAGGACACGCAGCAGCGCGCGCACCGATCCTCCTACACACCGATACGTTCCGCCGGTGGCCAGGGCGCGCCGGTAGGCGAACACCGAGCGGTCTGCCACCAGGTCAAGCATCAGGTCGTACGCCTGGGTCGTCCTGGTGAAGTCGTCCCGGCTGTAGTCGATCACGTTGTCCGCACCCACCGACCGCATGAAGTCCTGCTTGGCGGCGTTGTCGACACCCGTGACGTGTGCACCGAGCCGCTTGGCCAGCTCAATGGCGAAGGATCCCGACCCTCCGCCGGCACCGTTGATCAGAACCCGGCTACCCGCACCAGCCCCTTCCGTGCCCTGCCAGGCAATCGCGCCGGCCTGCGGGATGGTGGACGCCTCAGCGAACGTGAGCTGGGTCGGCTTGTGGGCCAGCGCGGACTCCGGGGCGATCGCGTACTCCGCGAACCCACCCATCAGCGCGAGGTTGTCGCCGTACACCTCGTCTCCGGGTCGGAACCGGGCCACCCCTGGCCCGACCGCGTCGACCACGCCAGCGATGTCCGACCCAAGCGTCCTGCGAGCCGGGAAACGCAGCCCGCCGATCCGTGCGTACGCGGGCGATCCGCGCAGGCACTCCCAGTCGCTGAGGTTGACCGACGTCGCAGCGACTTCAACCCGCACCTGCCCAGCGGCGGGGGTAGGTACCGGAACATCCTCGACGCGCAGCACCTCGACGGCCCCATATCGGTCGTAGACGACCGCCTTCACGCCCACCCCGCAGCGCACCTGGTCACGCGGCACCATAGCAGCGCGGGACGGTCGACACGGAGTTGCCAAAGAGCGGATCCACGGTCGCTACCGCGCCGCGTCGCCCGAGCCGATGCCGTGGAACACGCGCACGTGATGGGTGGGCATCAGCTTCCTGTGCTTCCACAGCAGCCCGTCCGGCCCGAGCAGGAGCAGCGCATTGTAGAACGTGCCGGGGCGATCCTGCTCGCGCTCGTTCACCCCTATCGCGCAGTGGATGCCATGCGTCGCACAGCACTCGGCGAGCGTGTCCACGACGACCTCGAGGTGATCGCGACTCCCGCCGGCCGCATCGGCGGTCTCATCTGCTGGGAGAATCGCATGCCGCTCGCGCGCTGGGCGGTCTACCGGGGTGGCCCGCAGATCTGGGTGGCGCCCACCGCCGACGACTCGGACGGCTGGCAGGCCAGCATGCGCCACATCGCGATCGAGTCGGGGGCCTTCGTGGTGTCACTGCCGCAGTTCATCCCGCGCTCGGCCTTCCCCGCCGACTTCCCGCTCGCCCTGCCCGAGGGCCAGGACGTCTTCGGCAACGGCGGCGCGGTGATCGTCGACCCCGAGTGGGGCGAGCCGATCGCCGGGCCACTGTACGGTGAGGAGGGCATGCTCGTGGCCGACTGCGACCTCCGTCGCGGCCTGCACGCCAAGCGCTGGTTCGATGCCGTCGGCCACTACCAGGTCCCCTACTTCACCCGCAGCGTCCGCGAGCCGCCGCCCGCACCGGACCAGGACACCGAGGGCGTCTAGGCCTTCAGTAAGCGTGGCGGCGTGTCGGAGGGGCCCTGGACGAGCCAAAGGCCTTACCTTGCATGGGTTTGCGGTCTCAACGCAGCCCAAGCAAGGAAGGCCTTTGTGGTGAAGAAGATAGCGCAGGACCAGAGCCGGCGGAACGCGGCCCGACGACGGCGGCGGGTCGCCGCCCGGCATCGGCTGGCCGGGCACTGGAGCCCGCAGCCGGCCCCGATGCTGACCGCCGGGCCGGTGCACTACGAGGTCGGCGGCAACGTGGACGCCACCTGCTTCGGCGGGATCGCCGCCCTGCACCAGCTGGTCACCCGCCTCGGCCTGCCCACCGCGATCGACGCCGACCTGGAACTGCTGAAGGTCCACCTGCCCTACCACGAGTCCGACCACGTCCTGAACCTGGCCTACAACGTGGCCTGCGGCGGCACCCGGTTGGAGGACATCGAACGGCTGCGGCACGACACCGCGTACATGAACGCCCTGGGCGCCGACCTGATCCCCGACCCCACCACCGCCGGGGACTTCTGCCGCCGGTTCACCACCGAGGACGTGACGACGCTGATGGAGGCGATCAACACGGTCCGCCCGAAGCTGTGGACGTCTCGGGGCCGGGACCTGCTCGGCCCGGTCGCCTACCTCGACGTCGACGGCACCATCACCCCCACCACCGGGTCCCGCAAGGACGGGATGGACATCTCGTACAAGGGGATCTGGGGGTATCACCCGCTGATCGTGTCGCTGGCCAACACCCGGGAGGTGCTGTACCTGGTCAACCGGCCCGGCAACGTCCCCAGCCACGCCGGGGCCGCCGACTGGATCAGCAAAGCGATCGACCTGGTCGCCCCGCACACGCCGCGGGTCTGCCTGCGCGGGGACACCGACTTCTCCCTGACCGCCCACTTCGACGCCTGGGCCGAGCGGGTCGACTTCGTCTTCGGGATGGACAACAGCACCCCGCTACGCACCCGGGCCGAGGCCCTGGACGAGCGGGCCTGGCGGCGGCTGCACCGGCCGGAACCCTACGTCAACGCCACCGGTCAGGTCCGGGCCCGCCGGGAGAACGTCAAGGCCGCCATCGTCACCGAACGGGAGTACCTGAACCTGACGTTGAACTACGAGGACGTCGCCGAGTTCACCTACCGGCCCGGCAAGTGCACCCGCCCCTACCGGGTGATCGCACTGCGCAAGAACATCAGCCGCTCCCGCGGCGAGCAGGTCCTGCTCGAGGAGATCCGCTACTTCTTCTACATCACCACCCTGACCGAGCAGGCCGCCGAGCAGATCGTCGAGCTGGCCAACGAACGCTGCGACCAGGAGAACGTCATCGCCCAACTCAAGAGCGGGATCAACGCCCTGCGCGTCCCGCTGTACGACCTGGTCTCCAACTGGGCGTACATGGTGATCGCCGCGCTGGCCTGGAACATCAAGTCCTGGTTCGCGCTGATGATGCACCGCAAGAGCGACCGGCACGACTACATCCGGATGGAGTTCCGCCGGTTCCTGAACACCGTCATCCTGATCCCCGCCATGGTCACCCGCCGCGCCCGCGGCATCACCATCCGCCTGATCGGCTACACCCCGGCCATCGACCGCCTGCTGAGCGTCTGGGCCACCACCGAACGCACCCGCTTCGGCTGACCACGCAACAGCGCCACCCCGGAACCGAACACCCGCCTGTCACCGCGGCCACCCGGCCGCGGCGCCGACCCTGCCCCGACATCGAACCAACCGTCCGAGCAACCCCGCGGCAGCTACACATCCGGTCGGCACACCAGGCCCGCACGCCAGACCAGCCTTCCACGAGCCTCGCAGACCAACGCTCACGGCCCCGAACCGACCTCAAGATGACCACACTCAGTGATCCATTCGGCCACGACGACCGGTCGCCGCCGACACGCTTATTTGAGGTCTAGGGCTTGCGAGAGGGCGATCGACAAGATGTTGTCGATGCGGCGATGCCGAGGTCGCGGAACAGGGTCTGCATGTTGAGGCGGAGGGTCTGGTAGTCGTCATCGATCCGGGTCCAGGTGCTCGGCCTGCGTCCACGTCGGGGGGTTCGGATGCCGGCGAGGACCGGCCCGAGGACGTGCTCACGGAGGACGGTCATGGGCTCCCGCTCTGCGGCCACACGCTCATGCCGCGAGTGGCGCGATGCCCATGGTCCGACACCGCATGCCTTCACCCTAATGCCACGTCGCGGCGCCGGTACCGGCTCGCTCGGCACGCCAACCCGAGCCCTGACTGGGTGCAGTGGGCCGGGCTTGCCCGCGTCTCGAGGGGTGAACCAGGCCCGCTTGTCCGGTCTCAGCGTTGGCGTGCATCGATAGGAACGGTTCAATCGCCCGTGGTGTGCTTGGCCCGGGCGACGATCAGCGGGTCGGCGGCGTACACGATGTCGGGATCCTTGCCCTCGTAGTCGAACTGGTTCAGGAAGGCACGCATCGCGTTGAGCCGAGCGCGCTTCTTGTCGTTGCTCTTGACGGTCAGCCACGGCGCGTGCTTCTTGTCGGTGTGGTCGAACATCGCCTGCTTCGCGGCGGTGTAGTCCTCCCAGCGGTCCAAGCTCTCCATGTCCATCGGGGACAGCTTCCACCGCCGCACCGGGTCGATCTGCCGGATGGCGAAGCGGGTGCGTTGCTCCTGCTGGGTCACCGAGAACCACAACTTGGTGACCGTCGTCCCGGACTCGACCAACATGCGCTCGAAGGCAGGCGCCTGACGCATGAAGATCTGGTACTGCTCCTCGGTGCAGAAGCCCATCACCCGCTCGACACCCGCCCGGTTGTACCAGGACCGGTCGAACAGCACGATCTCGCCCGCGGTCGGCAGATGCCCGATGTAGCGCTGGAAGTACCATTGGCCGGCCTCGCTGGAGGTCGGCTTGGTCAGCGCGACCACCCGCGCGGCCCGTGGGTTGAGATGCTCCATGAACCGCTTGATCGTGCCGCCCTTGCCCGCGGCGTCCCGGCCCTCGAAGACCAGCACGTGCTTGGCCCCGACGTCCTGGGTCCAGTACTGGAACTGCAGCAGCTGGGTCTGCAGTCGGTACTTCTCCTCCTCGTACTCCTCCCGGTCGAGCAACTCGTCATAGGGGTAGTCCTCACACCAGGTCTCGACCGCCCGACCGTCCGGGGCGATCAGGGTCGGATCCTCGCCCTTGCTGCCCTGCACGGTGTAGCCCTCCGCGCGCAACGTGTCGATGTACTCGCGAAGGCCCATCTTCTGCGTCATGAACCCATTCCAGCGCACCATGACCCGTCAGCGCTGCGGACGGACGAGAGGGTGCACGGCGTGTTCACCCGGTGGAAAGGTGACCGAGCCGTGGTCGGCCAAAGCGGTCTCAGCGGCGCGAGCCATGCCCCGAAGCCCCGCCATGCCGCACCACCCATCCTCGCGCGATCGGCCGCGCCCCAGACTGCCCGCCAGAACCGCGTCACGGAAGCGCCCCGATGACGACATTGGGGAACCGACTCTCCGAAACGTGTGTGTGCTGCCCGTAGGCTTTACAGCGAGAGATCGTACGAACGGAGGATGGATGGACGGTGCGGATGGGTCGCGCAGCACACCCTCGCCCCGGACGGAGCTCGTCAACGAGCAGGAAGGCCGACGTCCGGACAAGTAGCCGCTCTGCGCGCGTGCGCGGGCGCTACCTCCGCTTGGAACTGCCTTCAGATTCTCAACGACATGGCGCGCACCGATCGCCACCGTGCGGTCCACTTCGTGACGTCGTTCGCATCGAACGGCTGGATGACGCACGACAAGGACCTGGTCAAGGACCTCGAGGTGTACCCCGGTCCGGTCCAGTCCGACGGCACCCTGGCCACCTTCAAGTGGCTGAGCGACTTCGACATCTCACCCGACTACCTTGACTTGATGGAGGCACGGAGTTCGACGTCGAGGTTGCTGGCGTCGAGCTGGGACCCGGTCCTGGCACCGAGGAAGCGGTGCGGCCGTGGGAACTCTCGAACGCCGCCTACGTGCGCTTCACCGCGCCGTCACCGAGTACGTCTACGGCCTGATCGAGCTCGCGCTCGACCTCGTCGAGAAGCGCCCCGGTGTCTCCGGAGGTGAAGGGCTGTCGGACTCGTCCAGTGTCCAGGCCGAGAAGCAGAACCTCAAGAAGCTCAAGAGGTTGGCCAAGTAGGCATGCGGATCTACCACACTGGCGTACCCATCGGGTCGCACGCTCTTGGCCGCCGTGCGCGCGGGACGCGCGACCATGTCGCGATGGCGAGTTCTGATCTCGTCCACGAGCGGACGCTCCTCCGCGACGGGTGCGCTAGTGGTGGGCGCGAGCCACGTCTGCAGGTCCAGCAGTCCGTCGGGGATGTCTCCGGCCCAGGCGGCGATCGGCGACTTCGACACCGGTGCCCGCACGGACCTTGATCCCTGGGGGTACCGGCGCCCCCTCCACGATTCTTCTCGCCCCCCTACGGAAGGAGGCCCCTACAGGGGCATGTCGGGGCACCCCACGACCGCTCAGTCTGGTGATGGCAGGCCTCCCACCAGGGAAGATGCGCCAGTTGGCTCGGTAAGGCACGCGCGGTTGTGCTGGGTGGGGTTGTCGCGGAGTCGTCGGGGGTCTGTAGGGGCCTTGTCGGGGGTGGTTCGACGTGCCCCGACCGCCCGGTCGACCGGAGGCGACGGGACCCGTCGCTGCCACAGTCATCGACGCCGTCCATTGAATCAGCGTCCGTAACCGCGCACATCAGCACGGTGCCCACGCTGGACGGGCCACGAGCCAACCAGCATCACGACGGCCCAACCGGTACCCAACTGGTTGGCCAACCGGCCTCGCTCGGTCCGGCCGATCAGGGGCTGGCGGTCGATCCCACGTGCCGGTGCAGGCTGCCGTCGTCCCATCTGGTCCGCCGGCCGACGGCAAGCTTTGCGGACGAGGTGCGGACAAACGATCACAGCCCTGTCCTCGATTGTCGAGAACAGGGCCCTGACCTACGAGAACAGGGTCGGGGTGGCGGGATTTGAACCCACGGCCTCTTCGTCCCGAACGAAGCGCGCTACCAAGCTGCGCCACACCCCGGTGGAGCCCGGCCAGCATAGCCGAGGGCCTGGCTCGCGACGAAACACGTATCAGCGCGTGGCGACCACGGCGTCGGCAGGGACCGAGACGGCCGCGCCGACCTCCGTGGCCGGTGTGTGCGCGGCGTCCGTCGCGACGAACGTGAGCAGGCTGGCCTCGGGGCGGCACGCGAACCGGACGGGCGTGTACGGGTTGGTCCCGAGGCCCGCGCTGACGTGCATCCACGGACGGCGGTCCGCCGTGCCCTCGGCGCCGCGGGTGCCGGGCGGCGAGGCCCCGACGTCCCGTCGGGCGGGCCAGCGGGACACGCCCTTCGCCTGCCGGCGCGGCAGGTCGCAGTTCGTCACGAGCGCACCGACGCCGGGCAGGCAGAGCTGGCCGCCATGGGTGTGCCCGGCGAGGATCAGCCCGACGCCGTCGGCGGCCATGGCGTCGAGCACCCGGCGGTACGGGGCGTGCGTGACGCCGACGGTCAGCGCCGCCGCGGGTCGCGCGATGCCGCGCACCTGCTCGTAGCGGTCCCGCCGCAGGTGCGGGTCGTCGACGCCCACGAACTCGAGCTGCGACCCGCCCACCGTGAGGTTCCCGCGGGCGTTCGTGAGGTCGAGCCAGCCGGCCGCGCGGAACCCGGCCACGAGGTCGCCCGTCGGCAGCCGGTCGCCGATGATCCGCCGCGTCCCGCCGTGCGGCAGGAGGTAGCGCGCGGGGTTCTTGCGCCGCGGCGCCCAGTAGTCGTTCGAACCGAGCACGAACACCCCGGGCCGTGCGAGCAGGCCGCCGGTGCGCCTCGAGAACTGCGGGCACGGCGTCCTGCGCGGCGAGGCTGTCGCCCGTGGAGACGACGAGGTCGGGCTCGAGCGCGCCGAGCGAGCGCACCCACTCGACCTTGCGCCGCTGCCGCGGCACGAGGTGCAGGTCGGACAGGTGCAGGACCCGGAGCGGCGCACTGCCCGCGGGGAGCACCGGCAGCGCGAAGCGCCGCAGCGTGAACGCGCGGGCCTCACCACGTCGCGTAGCCAAGCCCGGCGGCACCGGCGCCGAGGACGGCGAGGGGCACGGTCGGTCGCACGCTCGACAGTGTCCCGTGCCCTCCCGGGCACGGCGAAATCCGCGCAGGCGGGCGGGGAGAGCTCGCGGGATCTCTCCAGCGCCCGGTGCGAGGATGGCGGCATGTCCGACATCTCGACCGGGCTCAAGGCCCGCCTGCAGTCCGACCTCACCGAGGCGATGCGTTCGCGCGACGAGCTGCACCGCCGCCACGCTGCGGATGGCGCTCACCGCCGTCCGTGCGGAGGAGGTCGCGGGCAGCACGGCGCGGAAGCTGTCCGACGCGGAGGTCGTCGACCGTCCTCGGCGCGTGAGGTCAAGAAGCGTCGCGAGGCGGCGGCGGCCTTCGACGACGCCGGGCGCGCCCGGATCAGGCCGCCCGGGAGCGCGGCGAGCTCGCCGTCCTCCAGACCTACCTGCCGCAGCAGCTGTCGGACGACGACGCTGCAGGCCGTCGTCGCCGAGGAGGTCGCGGCCGCGGCAGCGAGCCGGGGCCGAGCGGGATGGCCGCGATGGGCCGTGTCATGAAGGCGGTGCAGCCGCGCGTCGCCGGCCGGGCCGAGGGCGGCCAGGGTCGCCGCCGCCGTCCGCGCCGCGCTCGCCGCGGGCTGACGCGCAGCCGCACCACCGCGGGCGCCGGTCGGGTCGGGGCTGTCGGATCAGGGCTGTCGGATCAGGGCTGTCGGATCAGAGCTGGGGCGTCGGTGGGAGCGTGAACGTGAAACCGCCGCCGCCTCCGCCGCCTCCACCTCCTCCGCGACCGCCACCGCCACCGCCACCGCCACCGCCGTTCCCACCACCACCGCCGTTCCCACCACCACCGCGCCCTGTCGACGGGAACAGCGTGATGCGGGCGCCCTCGGCGGCGGGCGAGCCACCGCGCGGCGAGGTCTCGGCGACGAACCCGGCGGGCACGGTGGAGTTCCGCGGCGCGCCGACGCTCACCCGGAAGCCTGCGCCCTCGAGTGTGGCGCGCGCCGACGCGATGGACTGGCCGACGACGTCCGGGACCCGCTTGCTCTGCCCCTTGAGCATCCGCGCCGGCGGGCCGGGCCAGTTGCGCTTCGGCAGCCCCTCCTGCGCCGTCTTCATGATGCTCTTCCAGATCGGGCCGGCGAGCGTCGCGCCGTAAACCGCCGAATGGTACTCGCCGTTGATCGTCACGTGCTGGAGGTTCTTCCGCTTGCCGCTGCCGTAGATCGTCGGGTTGCCGACCCAGACCGCGGTCGCCCGTTGCCGGGTGTACCCGACGAACCACGTGTCGAGGGAGCGGTTCGTCGTGCCGGTCTTGCCCGCGGCGATGAACGGGATCGGGCTGAGCCGGGAGGCCGTCCCGCCGGTGAAGACCCGCTTCAGGGCGTACGTCACGCCGTGTGCGACGTCGTCGCTGATGCCCTGCTTGCAGGCGATGCCGGGCACCGGCACCGAGACGTCCTTGTTCCCGGACTTCTTGGTGATCTTCGTGATCGGGCGTGGCGCGCAGTACTCGCCGTCCGCGGCGAACGCCGCGTACGCCGAGGCCTGGGTCAGCGGCGAGATCTCCTTGGGACCCAGCGTCAGCGAGGGCAGGCAGGTCGGGATCTTCGACGTCGGGGTGGCGCTCTCGTCGCCGCAGACGTTCTGGGGGAACGCGAGGTGGACCCCGACGCTCTGCGCCGTCGTCGCGATGTCGCACAGGTCGAGCCGGCTCTCGATGTCCACGAAGGCCGTGTTGACGGAGTGCGCAGTGGCGTTGAGGACGCTCATCGAGCCGCTGCCCTCGCCGTCGCCGGCGTTGCCGAACTCGTAGGGCTTCCGGGAGCGCAGGTTGTCCCCGCAGGACTCGAAGTCGCTGAACGGTCGGACGTCCTGCGAGGCGTCGACGTAGTCGAAGAGCGACTTGCCCTCGCGCAGCCAGGTCGCGAGCGTGTACGCCTTCATCGTCGACCCGACCTGGAAGCCGTTGGAGCCGCCGAGCTCACGGTCGACGCTGTAGTTGAGCACCGTGGCCGTCGGCCGTTTCGACGGGTCGTAGATCCGGTTCTGGGTCATCGCGAGCACCTTGCCGGTGCCGGGCTCGACCGTGACCGCCGCCGTCGCGACGCGGCTCTTGTCGTTGTAGGGGATGTACTTGTTGACCGACTTCCACGCCGCCCGCTGCAGCTTGGGGTCCAGCGTCGTGTAGATCTTCAGGCCGCCACGCTTGAGCGCGTTGAGCCGGTCCGCCTCGGTCTTGCCGAGCGCCTTGAACGCCGGGTCGACCTGGATGAGCTTCTCGATGTAGGCACAGAAGTAGTGCGCGTTCGTCGTCGCGTTGACGCAGCCGCTGCGCACCGGCGTCCGCTTGAGCGTCTTGCCGACCGGGATCTTCTTGGCCTTCGCGTACTGCTGATCGGTGATCTTTCCGAGCTGGAGCATCCGCAGGAGCACGGTGTCCCGCCGGGCCTGGGCGAGCTTGGCGTCGCGGAACGGGTTGTACCGCGAGGGCTGCTGGACGAGGCCGGCGAGCAGGGCGGCCTGCTGGAGGTTCAGCTTCGAGGCCGTCGTGCGGAAGTAGTAGCGCGCCGCGGCCTCGACCCCGTATGTGTTGTTGCCGAAGAACGCGATGTTCAGGTAGTTCTCGAGGACCTGGTCCTTGCTGATCTTCTTCTCGAGAGCGATCGCCTGGCGCATCTCGGTGATCTTGCGAGCCGGCGTCCGCGCAATGGCGGCCTTGTACGCCTCGTCGTCGTTGTTCACGACGGCGCGCTCGACGTTCACGTTCTTGATGTACTGCTGGGTCAGCGTCGACGCGCCCTGGGTCGAGTCGCTGAACTGGTTGTTCACTGCGGCGCGGAGCACGCCCTTCGGGTCGATGCCGCCGTGCTCGTAGAACCGCGAGTCCTCGATCGCGATGATCGCGTTCTGCATCGTTTTCGAGATCGACCTCAGCGGGGTGAGGACCCGGTTCTCGTCGAAGAAAGTTGCGATGACCGTCTTGCCGTCCGCGGCGTACATCTTCGAGCCCTGCGACAGCGGCGGAGTCTCGAAGTCCGACGGCAGGTTGTTGAAGTAGTCCACGCCGGACCGGGTGACCATCCCTGTGGCTCCGACCACCGGCAGGAACAGTCCCGCCCCGAGGGCCCCCACCAGGACGCTGACGACGACGAACGACGCGAGCAGCGCGAGTGCGCGAGTGACCGAGGCGGAGGTGCTTCGCATGCTCTGAGTGCTCCTCGCGGTGCGGGCGGGCCGGTCCCAGCCTAGTTGGTCGAGTGCGCTCCCCCGTCCGGGTGACGGGACGGCGGAGGAGGCGTCCGTCCGAGGACGCGCGACACGCCGTCCGGGTTGCGCCGTCCGGCCGTCCCCCGGAAGTATCCGCGCTCGGACGTCGGGTCACCGGGGGGCGGCACGGCGTGAACCGACAGAGGTTGACTCGTGACGCACGGTGAGAGTTCACCAGTTCGGACCAGTGGAAATCATCCGTCTGGCCCGTATCGGCGCCACTGACGGTCACCTAGGGTTTCGAGCCAGGTCCTCCTCGGGGGCGAGGTTGGGACCGGCCGGGGGCACACGGGAGGAATGGAAACGCGATGGTTAACACCTATGACTGGGCGTCCCGGGGAGCGTGCCGGACGAGCGACCCGGACTCGCTGTTCGTCCAGGGTGCGGCCCAGAACCGGGCGAAGACGGTGTGCATGGGGTGCCCGGTACGTACCGAGTGCCTGGCCGACGCGCTGGACAACCGGGTCGAGTTCGGCGTCTGGGGCGGGATGACCGAGCGTGAGCGCCGCGCGCTGCTGCGGCGTCGTCCGAACGTCCAGTCGTGGCGTCGTCTGCTCGAGACGGCGCGCGACGAGCACGAGCGCGTGGTCGCCATCGCGGCGTCGCGCGAGGAGAGCGCGGCCCGCCGGGCGGGCTGAGCCGACCAGGCACCGCATCCACGGCGTCGTGGGGTGGCGTCGCCCGGGAGGCGGCGCCGCCCCACACGTTTGTCTGCGCCCGCGGGGGGGTGACCGCAGGCGGGCCGGGGGGAGGGGGCGACGAGCGCCGGCTCCCCCGGTATCGGTCGCATGTGAGGGCGAGCGACCGCGACCGGGGAGCCGGCGCCCTGTCGTGTCCGGCGTGTCGCGCCCGCCGGTCGGGTCAGAAGTCCGCGACGTCGCCTCAGCCCTTCGCGAGGTCGTCGCCGATCGCGCGCAGGCCCTCGAGGTCGTGGACGTCCTCGGCCCGAACCGGCACCTCGACGACCGGCACGGTCGGGTGCGCGCTCGTGAAACGGGCCGCGAGTGCCCGGTCGCGGTCCCGGTTGCGCATCCGCATCGCGTGCACCCGGAGCAACCCCGCCGTCAGGGCGTGCCCGCCGAGCTCCTCGAGGTCCTCCGCGGCGGCCGCGGACCGCTCCGCCGACAGGTCCTCGACAAGCGCGACGTGCACCCGGTTGAGCACGAGCCCGGCGAGCGGCATCCTCTCCTGGCCGAGCCGTTCGACGAAGTACGACGCCTCGCGCAGCGCGTCCGGCTCGGGGGCGGCGACGACGACGAACGCCGTCCCCTCGGCCTGGAGCAGCGCGTAGGTGCGGTCCGCCCGCTCGCGGAACCCGCCGAACATCGTGTCGAGAGCGGAGACGAACGTCTGGACGTCACCGAGGAAGCCGGCCCCGAGGATCTTCGTCATGACGTTGCCTGCCGTCCCGACGGCGGCGGACACGAACTTCATGTAGGCCCGCCCGCCCGCCTTCGCGGGTGCGGTAAGGAACCGGATGAAGCGGCCGTCGAGGAACGACCCGAGCCGCTGCGGCGCGTCGAGGAAGTCCAGCGCCGACCGGCTCGGCGGGGTGTCGACGACGATGAGGTCCCACGCCTCCTCGACCCGGCCGGCGGCCCGCGCCTCGTCCGCGCGGCCGCGTAGCTGGCCGAGCTTCTCCATCGCCATGTACTCCTGGGTGCCGGCGAAGGAGCTCGACAGGGCCTGGTAGAAGGGGTTCGCGATGATCTGCTGGGCCTTCTCCGGGGTCGCGTGCGCCTCGATGACCTCGTCGAAGGTCCGCTTCATGTCGAGCATCATCGCGTCGAGCGCCCCGCCGGACCCGGTGTCGACGCCCTGCACCGGACGCGGGGAGTTGTCAAGCTCGACGAGGCCCATCGACTGCGCGAGCCGGCGCGCCGGGTCGATCGTCAGGACGACGACGCGCCGTCCGCGCTCGGCGGCGCGCAGCCCGAGCGCGGCCGCCGTCGTCGTCTTGCCGACCCCACCCGAGCCGCAGCACACGACGACCCGTGTCGTCGGGTCGTCGAGGAGTGCGTCGACGTCGAGCGGCGCCACCCGCCGCGCTGCCGGGGCTCGACCGCCGGCCGCGGCCGCCGGTCGGCCCGTGCGCCCGGTCCGCTTCTCGCTCATGCCATGCCCTGCGCCCGGAGCTCTGCGGCGAGGTCGTACAGGGCGCCGAGGTCGATCCCACCGGCGAGGGCGGGCAGCTCGTAGGTCGGGCGGTCGAGGGCCGCGAGCTCCTTGCGCTCGCTCGCCTCGAGGGCGACCCGGACGGCGTGCTCGCCGGCCTCGGCGAGCAGCCCGTCGACGAGGGTCGCGGAGCGGCCGGCGAGCCCGGCGGCGTCCAGACCGGCGAGGACCTCCTCCCGGTCGAGCCGTCCCTTCGCCGCCGCGGTGAGCGCGCGCTGCGGCAGCACCGGGTCACGCACCATGTTCACGACGACCCCGCCGACGGGCAGCTGCGCGCGGTGCAGGTCCGCGACGCCGTCCTGGGTCTCCTGGACGGGCATCTCCTCGAGCAGCGTCACGAGATGGACGGCCGTCTGCGGGCTGCGCAGCAGGGTCATGATCGAGCCCGCCTGGTTGCGCACCGGGCCTACCTTCGCCAGTCCGACGACCTCCTCATTGACGTTGAGGAACTGGCTGATCCGGCCCGTCGGCGGGGCGTCGAGGACGACGGCGTCGTAGACCGGGCCGGTCTTGCCGCGGCGCCGGGCAGCCTCGTACACCTTGCCCGTGAGGAGGACGTCGCGGACGCCCGGCGCGATCGTCGTCGCGAAGTCGACGGCGCCGAACCGCTCGAGCATCTTGCCCGCGCGGCCGAGCCGGTAGAACAGCTCGAGGTACTCCAGGAGCGCGGCCTTCGGCTCGATGGCGAGCGCGTACACGTCGCCGCCGCCGGGCGCCACCGCGATCTTGCGCTCCTCGTACGGCAGCGGGGGGACGTCGAAGAGCTGCGCGATACCCTGCCGGTTCTCCACCTCGCACAGGAGCGTCTGGCGACCGCCCGCGGCGAGCGCGAGGGCCAGCGCCGCCGCGACCGTCGTCTTGCCGGTGCCGCCCTTGCCCGTGACGACGTGCAGCCGGACGCCGTCCCAGTCGCTGTCGGGGGTCGGCGCGGCGGAAGGGGGCACCCTTCGAGGGTAGTGACCTCCCGGCCGGCCCGCCGGGTGGACCGGCCCGTCCGGGACCGATGCGCCGTTCTCGCGGCCGTCTGCCGGGCGGTCCCGGGACGTGCGTCCCGGCCGGCGCAGTAGGGTGCGCGCATGTCGCAGAAGTGGGAGTACGCCACCGCGCCCCTGCTGGTGCACGTGACGAAGCAGATCCTCGACCAGTGGGGCGATGACGGCTGGGAGCTCGTCCAGGTCGTCCCCGGCCCGGCGGGCGGTGACAGCCTCGTCGCCTACTTCAAGCGACCCAAGCCGTGAGCGAGGCTCCGGAGACGGTGGCCGACCGGCTTGCCGCGCTCGGCATCACCCTGCCGTCCGTCGCCGCGCCGGCCGGCGTCTACGTGCCCGCCCGCGTCGACGGCGACCGGGTCTGGACCTCCGGTCAGCTGCCCTTCGTCGACGGTGCGCTGCCCGCGACCGGCAAGGTCGGGGACGGCGAGGGGCTCGTTCCGCCGTCCGACGCCGCGCACCTGGCCCGGGTCGCCGCGCTCAACGCCGTCGCCGCGCTCGGGTCCGTCGTCGACCTCGAGCACGTCGAGCGGGTCGTCAAGGTCCTCGTGTTCGTCGCGAGCGATCCGTCGTTCACCGGTCAGCCGGGCGTCGCGAACGGCGCGAGCTCCCTGCTCGGCGACGTCTTCGGGCCGGCCGGCGTGCACGCCCGCAGCGCCGTCGGCGTCGCCGTCCTCCCTCTCGACTCTCCGGTCGAGGTCGAGGTCGTCGCCGCGTTGCGCTGACACCGGCCCGGCGTCCGACGGCCTCGGGCCCCGCCGGTGCAGCCGTCGCAACCCCTCAGCCCCCTCGGCCGCGCGCAGCGCGACGGTGAGCGCGGTGTGCACGGACAGGCCGTGGCCGGTGGAGCGCCGTGACGGTCCGGACGCGCCCGGGGCCGGCGGCGATCCGCCGCCCGTTCCGGACGGCGACGCCCGCCGAGATGAGGCGCTCGACGATCGCGAGGACCGCCGGGTCCACCGTGCCCGCCCGGGACAGGTGCTCCCCGATGAGCACCGGGTCGCCCCGTGCTGGCGCGCTGGCCGGATCGCGCGCCGGCGCTCCAGGTGCCTGCCGGTGTACTCGGACCGGCGGCCCACCCGTAGCGGCGGCGGGAGCCCGCGGGTCCGGTAGGCGCGCACGTTGCGCGTCGTCATACCCGCGGCGTCGGACACTCCTCCGGGGAGAGGCGCGTCTCGCGCCCATGATCGTCCGTGCGACGGCACGCCGGTCACCCGACGGCGGACCTGCAACCGGCGAACCCGGCGCGAGCGTAACCGGCTGCCAGTGCGAGAGGCAGACCGGTGCCGCCCCGGCTCCCGCGCTCACGCTGCGTCCTGACGTCCGCGAGTGGATACCGTGACCCCGGGGACAGCAACAGGTCATGGTCATCGATCCGTGCCGTCGAGTGGGGAGCCGCGTCCTGTGATCCGAGACTTCCTCCTGCCGGCCGTGCTCGGCGGGCAGCTGGCGTCCGCCGGGGCGGACGCCGCCGCGGAGGTGCCGGTCCGCGACGCCGCGACGGTCATGCTCGTGCGCGACGGCGCGGACGGCGTCGAGGTCTTCCTCTTCCGGAGGGTCGCGAGCATGGTCTTCGCCGCGGGGATGCACGTCTTCCCCGGCGGCCGGCTCGACCCGGCGGACGCCGACCCGGACGTTCCCTGGGAGGGCCCCGACCCGGCCCGGCTCGCCGAGGCGTTCGCGACGACGCCGGACGTCGCCCGCGCGCTCGCCGTGGCCGCGGTCCGGGAGACCTTCGAGGAGTGCGGCGTCCTGCTCGCCGCGCCGCCCGGCGGCGGCCCGGTCGTCGGGCTGGCGCAGGGCTGGCGGGAGCGCCGCCAGGCCGTGCTCGACCAGACGGTGACGCTCGGCGGGGTCCTGCGCGACGCCGGGCTCGTGCTGCGCGCCGACAGTCTCACGCCGTGGGCCCGCTGGGTCACCCCGCCGGGCGAGCGGCGCCGCTACGACACCCGGTTCTTCGTCGTGGAGATGCCGCCCGAGCAGGAGGCGCACGACCTCGGCGGCGAGGGCGAGCACGCGCAGTGGGTGCCGGCCGCGGAGGCGCTCCGACGCTGGCGGGCCGGCGAGTCGGCGATGCTGCCGCCGACGGTCGTCTGCGTCGAGGACCTCGCCGCAGCCCCGGTCGTCGCGACCCTACGGGCGACGCCGCGGGCGATCACGCCGGTCATGCCGTGGGCGGTCACCGGACCGGACGGCGGTGTCGTCGTCCGGGTCGAGCTCGACGGCCGGGGCGGCGGCCGGCTGGGCCGACCGTGAGCGCCCGCCCGCCCGCCGGGATGCCGACCGGCACCTGGACCGGCGGTCCGGCCGGCGCGGCCGCCCTGTGCGTCCTCGCGCCGAACCCGTCGCCGATGACCCTCGACGGGACGAACACGTGGGTGCTCGGCGCGCCCGGCGGCCGGTGCGCCGTCCTCGACCCGGGGCCGGACGACGCGGCGCACCTGGGCGCCGTCCGGGACGCTGCCGCCGCCCGCGGGTCACGGGTCGTCGCCGTCCTGCTCACCCACGGGCACGCCGACCACAGCGAGGGCGCGGCGACGTTCGCGCGTGCGGCCGGGGTCGGCGTCCGGGCGCTCGACCCCGCGCACCGGCTCGGCGGCGAGGGCCTCGCCGCCGGGGACGTCCTCGACGTCGAGGGGGCTCGGCTCGACGTCGTCGGGACTCCCGGCCACACGAGCGACTCGCTGACCTTCGTACTCCGGCCGGACGGCGAGGCGCCGGCCGTGCTCACGGGTGACACCGTGCTCGGCCGCGGGACCACCGTCGTCGCACACCCGGACGGGCGGCTCGCGGAGTACCTCGCGTCGCTGCGCTTGCTCGAGGCGCTCGTCGCGGCGGAAGGGGTCGGAGCAGTGCTGCCCGGCCATGGCCCGGTCCTCGCCGCCCCCGACGTGCTCCCGCTCGACGTCGTCCGCTTCTACCTCGCGCACAGGGCCGAACGGCTCGACCAGGTCCGCGCGGCCGTCGCCGCCGGCGCAGCGACGGCTCGGGAGGTCGTCGAGACGGTCTACGCCGACGTACCCACGGCGGTCCGGCCCGCCGCAGAGCTCAGCGTCGAGGCCCAGCTGGAGTACCTGCGCGCCGGCGGCTGACCGGCTCTGCCCGTCAGCGCGCCCGGCGGCGCAGCCGCTCGATGTCGAGGAGGACGACCGCGCGGGCCTCGAGGCGCAGCCAGCCGCGCGCGGCGAAGTCGGCGAGGGCCTTGTTCACCGTCTCCCGGGAGGCGCCGACGAGCTGGGCGAGCTCCTCCTGGGTGAGGTCGTGCGCGACCCGCAGCCCGTCCTCCGTCGGCCGGCCGAACCGCTCCGAGAGGTCGAGCAACGCCTTCGCGACCCGGCCCGGCACGTCGGAGAACACGAGGTCGGCAAGGGCCTCGTTGGTGCGGCGCAGCCGGCGGGCGAGCGCCCGGAGCAGCTGGCGGGAGACGTCGGGCCGGCCGTCGAGCCACGACCCGAGGTCCTCGCTGCCGAGGCCGATGAGGGTCGTGTCCGCGACGGCGGTCGCGGTCGCGTTGCGCGGCCCGGGGTCGAAGAGGCTGAGCTCGCCGAACATCTCGCCGGGGCCGAGGATCGCCAGGAGGTTCTCCCGGCCGTCGCCCGAGGCTCGGCCGAGCTTCACCTTGCCGTCGACGATGACGTAGACCCGGTCGCCGGGGTCGCCCTCGTGGAAGAGGATCTCGCCGCGCCCGAGCTCGACGGTCGCCATCGTCGACCGCAGCGCCGTCGACGCCTCGTCGTCCAGCGCGGCGAACAGTGGCGCCTGGCGCACGACGTCGTCGTCCACGGGCTCCTCCTCGGTTCTCGACGGCCTGTTGGCCCGAAGCGTCCCGACGCCGGGCGCCCGGGCGTGTCAGGCTGCAGTCTGCCGCACCGGAGGTCATCTCGGGTGGCCGGGGTCACACCGCGCGCCGACGAGATGTGCACGCCGCGGACGAACGGTCGGTCGCGACCGGTCCGACCGGTCCGACCGGTCCGGCGGGTCAGGCCGGTCGGGCCGGGACGTCGGTGCCCGGCACTGGCGAGGCCCGGACGGCGTCGCCGACACGTGGCCGAAGTGCTGCGGCGTAGGCGTCGAGCGCGGCGAGCGCCGAGCGCAGCCGCGGCAGGACGGCCACCTCAGCGCCGGCCTGCTCGCCGGGCGGGAGACCGACGAGCCGCCGCAGCCCGGACGGCGGCGGGAAGCCACCGGCCGCCGGGCCGGCGAGCTCGTCGACGTCGGTCACCGCGGCCACGGCGAGGTCGAGGCGGGCGGCGACGAGCCGGCGCCAGTGGTCGACGTCCCGCAGCTCCGCGACCAGGTCGTGATCGGCGCCCGGCGCCTCGTCCCACGGCGCGCCGTGCGACGTGGTCCGCGTCGTCACCGACATCCCGTGCTCCCTCCGCTCGGTGCCCGCGCTCCCGGTGCGGTACGGCAGGCGTCGTCGGTCCAGGGGGCGCGCTTGAGGCCGGCCGGACGGCGACCACTCCTGCGGCGCACGCCGCTCACCCGGTCGCGCGGTGACCATCCGGAGCGCCCACGGAGGTGTCGCCGGGGGAACGTAGGCTGAGCGGGTGACCACGCAGGAGACCCCGCTCGCCAGGACTCGGCGGGCGCGGCGGATCAACGCCCTCCTCGCCGAGCGCTATCCGGACGCCCACTGCGAGCTCGACTTCGGCAGCCCCCTCGAGCTCCTCGTGGCGACGATCCTGTCCGCCCAGACGACGGACAAGCGGGTCAACCTCGTCACGCCGGTGCTCTTCGCGAAGTACCGGACGGCCGCCGACTACGCCGGCGCCGACCGCACCGAGCTCGAGACGATCATCCAGTCGACCGGCTTCTTCCGGGCCAAGGCGGACGTGCTCATGAAGCTCGGGGCCGCGCTCGTCGAGCGTTTCGACGGGGAGGTGCCCGGCCGGCTCGACCCGCTCGTCACCCTGCCGGGGGTCGGCCGGAAGACGGCGAACGTCGTGCTCGGCAACGCGTTCGGCGTCCCCGGGATCACCGTCGACACCCACTTCGGCCGGCTCGCCCGTCGGTTCGGCTGGACCGCCGAGGAGGACCCGGTCAAGGTCGAGGCCGAGGTCGGCGCGCTCTTCCCGAAGCGGGACTGGACGATGCTCTCGCACCGGGTGATCTTCCACGGCCGGCGGACGTGCCACGCCCGGCGCCCGGCCTGCGGGGCGTGCCCGGTCGCCCGACTGTGCCCGTCCTACGGCGAGGGCGAGACCGACCCGGTCAGAGCCGCGAAGCTGCTCAAGGACGGCGCGTTCGAGCACACTCTGTCCGCCGCCGCCCGGGTGGCCGGTGCGCCCGGGCCCGCGAGCTCGTGAGCGCAGAGCCGGTGACCGAGCCGAAGACCGCAGCGCAGGCCGGGCTCGAGATGGACTGGCCCGGTTGGTTCGAGCCGGTCGTCGCCCTGCTCGCCGGTACGCCCGCGGACGCGCTGAGCCGGTTCCACCCGCCGCCCGGGCACCGCCGCCGCTCGGCCGTCCTCGTGCTCTTCGGCGAGGGCGAGGACGGGCCGGACCTGCTGCTCACCGAGCGTTCGGCGGCCCTGCGCGCGCACGCCGGCCAGGTCGCGTTCCCCGGCGGCGCGATCGACCCGGACGACGACGGCCCCGTCGGTGCCGCGCTGCGCGAGGCGTGCGAGGAGACCGGGCTCGACCCGGCCGGCGTCGTCGTCGCGGGCACGCTGCCCGACCTCTACCTGCCGGTGAGCGACTTCGCGGTGACCCCGGTCCTCGCGTGGTGGCGAACGCCGTCCCCGGTCCGTCCTGTCGACCCCGCCGAGGTCGCGAAGGTCGCCCGGGTGCCCGTCGCCGCGCTCGCCGACCCGGCGAACCGGTTCCGCTGGCAGCACCCGAGCGGCTACATCGGCCCCGGGTTCCACGCCGGCGGCCTGTTCGTCTGGGGCTTCACCGCGGGGATCGTCGACCGGCTGCTCCACCTCGCGGGCTGGGAACGCCCGTGGGACACCGGACGTCTGGAGCGCATGAGCCTTCCCCACGACGAGCCGCCGGCCCCTGGCACGCCGTGATCGACCTGATCCTCGTCGCGATCCTCCTCGCGTACGCCGTCTCCGGGTTCCGGCAGGGGCTCGCGCTGAGCGCGCTCTCGCTCGGCGGGTTCGTCCTGGGAGCGGTCGTCGGGATCGTGAGCGTCCCCCTGTTCGCCGACCGGCTCGAGGTCGGCCCGCAGCGGTCGTTCGTCGTCCTCGCCGCCGTCCTCGTCCTCGCCTGGCTCGGCCAGGTGCTCGGCGCGCTCGTCGGCGGCCGGCTGCGCGAACAGCTGCCCACGGGCTCGGCGCGCCGGGTCGACCAGGCGTTCGGCGCTCTCGCCGGCCTCGTCGCGGCGGCCGTCGTCATGTGGTTCGTCGGCGGGGCGCTGCGCAACGTGCCCGTCGTGTCGTCCGCGGTCGGCTCGTCGCGGGTGCTGCGCGGCATCGACACAGTCATGCCCCAGCAGGCGAGCGTCCTCGCGAGCCGGTTGCGCGAGAGCGTCGCGGCGAGCGACTTCCCCCGGGTCTTCAGCGGGGCTGGCCCGGAGCAGATCGAGCAGGTCGCCCCGCCGGACCGGACCGCGATCCCGACGGACGTCGCGCGCCGGGTCCGGCAGGCCACGGTGAAGATCACCGGGGACGCGCCGGACTGCGGGCAGACCCAGGAGGGCAGCGGTGCCGTCGTCGCACCGAACCGGGTGGTGACGAACGCCCACGTCGTCGCCGGCGTCAGCCGGCCGCAGGTCCAGCTCGGCGGCGCCGGACGGCGCTACGCGGGCAAGATCGTGCTCTTCGACGCCCGGCGGGACCTCGCGGTGATCGCGGTGCCGGGCCTGCCGGCGTCCGTGCGCCCGCTCGCGCTCGGAGGCGATATCGCGCGCGGCGACGACGCCGCGTTCGCCGGCTACCCGCGCAACGGTCCGTACCAGCTGGGAGCGGCCCGGGTGCGCTCGCTGCTCCGCGCCTCCGGCGACGACATCTACGGCCGTCCGGGCGTCGTCCGACGGGTGTACTCGCTCTACGCGTCGGTCGAGCCCGGCAACTCCGGTGGCCCGGTCGTCGACCCTACGGGGACGCTCGTCGGGGTCGTCTTCGCCAAGTCGCTCGACGACGCGCGGACGGGCTACGCGCTGACGATGGAGGAGGCCCGTGGCGACATCGACGCCGGCATCGACGCGACGGACGCGGTGTCGACCGGCGGCTGCGCGACCGGCTGAGCGGTTCGGCGGGCGGTCCAGCGCCGCGGGTCCGGTGCGGCCGCCGCGCACGGCCGGCGCTACGTCGGCAGGCTCTTGAGCCAGGCGAGCAACCCCTGGCTCACGTCGTCGGGGGCCTCCTCGGGGAGGAAGTGCCCGGCGCCGGGGACGACCTCCTGCATCCACGGCCCGTGTGCCCAGCGCCGCGACCGGGTCGCGGCCTCCACCGGGACGAACGGGTCGTCGGCGCCGTGCAGCGACAGGACGGGCACCGTGACGGGCTCGTCGACGCGCGCCGCGAACCGCCGTCCGTCGCGTCGGTGGCGTGACCGGACCGCCCACCGGACGTACTCCAGCGACGTGTGCGCGACGAACGGTACCTGCATCGCCCGCTCGTACCGCTCGAGCGTCGCGGCGTCCGGGTAGCCGGGGCCGCCGAACCCCTGGAGCACCTCCCGGACGCGCGTGCCCGCCGCCAGCGAGCGCTCGGGGAGCATCGGCACCTGGAACGACAGGACCGTCGACGCGGCGTGCCGGGCGTGCGGGCCGCGCGCGAACGCCGTCCCGAACAGGCTGCGCAGGAGCAACGGGTGCGCCGCGGACACCGTCGCGACCGCCCGGGTGACCCGCGGTGCGAGCCCGGGCATCGACCAGGCGACCCAGCCACCCCAGTCGTGCCCGACGACGACCGCGTCGGGCTCGCCGAGCGACCGGACGACGCCCGCGACGTCCGCCGCCGTCGTGACGGTGTCGTAACCACGCGGCGGCTTGTCGCTCGCGCCGTAGCCGCGCAGGTCCATGGCGGCGACCCTGTACCCGGCATCGGCGAGCACGGGGATCTGGTGCCGCCAGGCCCACCAGAACTGCGGGAACCCATGGAGGAGGACGACGAGGGGCCCGTCACCCGCCTCCGCGACGTGGAAGCGGGCGCCGTTGGCGGCGACGAACCGGTGCCGCCAGGGGCCCCCGACGAGGACCTCGGAGGAGTCGACCGTCACCGGCCGCGATCGGCGCCGGGCTTGACGGCCGCGATCGCCGCCCTCGTCGAGCGGATCGTCCGCTCCGGCGGCCGGACCTTCAAGGCCTGCGAACGCCCGACGAGCACGAGGGTCCCGGCGACCACGAGGAACACGACGCCGATGATGAGAAAGGCGAGCCACGGCGCGAGGCCGGCCTCGGTGAGCCCGTATCCGGCGGCGATCGTGAAGACGACCGATGCGAGCATGCCGAGGTACCCCGCGGCGCCGAACAGCCCGGCGGCGACCCCGCCGCGCTTGGCGTCCTGCCTGAGCTCGGCCTTGGCGAGCGCGATCTCGGCGCGCACGATCTCCTGCACGTCGGTCGTCGCGTCCGCGACGAGCTGGCCCAGCGTGCGCTCCGTCATGCCTGCCTCCCTGCCTCCCTGAACCGTCGACGTGAACCGTCGAACCGTCGAACCGTCGAACCGTGAACCGTCGAACCGTCGAACCGTCGAACCGTCGAACCGTCGAACCGTCGAACCGTCGAACCGTCGAACCGTCGAACCGCCGACGCCGGTCCGCCGACCGTGGGGCGCCGTCTGCGCCGCCCCTGTCACCCGTCGACCCCGTGCTGGTTCGAGCCTAGAGGGTGATCGCGCTCCGGCCATCGGCAGACGCACCCGCGGGCCCGGCAGCGGCAGTCTGCCGGATCGGGCCGGCCATGCCGTGGTCAGGCCGCGGCCTCGTCGTCCTCGCGCAGCCGCGGGGCGCTGTAGCCGCCGATCTTCTCGGTGTGGCCGAGGAGCCGGGCGCCGGCGGTGCACGCAGCGAGGCTCAGGAGGGCCGCGGCGAGGACCGCCGCCGCCTGCCCGGGGTTCAGGACCCAGGTCGCGAGCCCGGTCGTCGCGACCGCCGCCGGGACGCCGAGCTGGCCGCTCGCGACCAGGCCGAGGCCGACCGGCAGCCGCAACGCCCGGGCGGACACGAGGTGGACGGCGACTGCGCCGGCCGCGAGCGCCCCGGCGAGGACGAGCGTGCGCGGCTGCGTCACGAGCGCGTGCAGGTCGAGCCGGGCGCCGAGCGTCACGAAGAACAGCGGGGGGCGATGAGCCCGCCGGCGGCGAAGCCCGCGACGAGCACGCTCGTGTGCAGCCGGGTCGCGATCGCCGAGAGGCAGAAGAGCACGAGGAGGCTCACCCGCAGGTCGAGCGCCCAGTGCTGCTTCTTCGACCGGTGCCGCAGCCGGTGCAGGGACCGTCTGTCGTCGACCGCGCGCGCGACGGCGTACAGCGCGGCGGTGACCGCGAGGACGGCGGCGCTCCCGACGAGTACCTCGACGACGCTGCCCTTACGGACCACGAGCGGGATCGCGAGGACGGTCGCGACGTCGGCGACGGCGATCCACGCCGTCGCGACGAGGAGCAGGTCGTGGTCGCTGTGCAGCGCCTGGAGCACCGGCAGCGCGACGGCCGCCGAGCTCGTCGCGAGCAGGACGGCGAGGACGAGCGGGTGCCGCAGGCCGACGACCGGCGCGAGGACCACCCCGAGCCCGACGGCGAGCGCTCCGCTCGCTGCGAGCAGCCCCAGGCCCCGGCGCAGCGCGGTCAGCAGCCGCGCGTCCCGGATCGGCAGGTGGGTCCCGACGACGAGCATGAGCAGGGCGAACCCGACCTGGGACAGCAGGTCCAGCGCCGGGTCATCGACCGGGACGACGTCCGCGCCGCTGCGGCCGAGCGCGACGCCGGCGAGGATCTCGCCGACGACGATCGGCGGGCCGACCCGGGGCAGCGCGGCGAGCAACGGGCCGGCGAGGCCGATGGCGACGATCAGGGCGAGGGTGCCGAAGTCCGTGCCGGTGCCCACCTGCCGCAGGGTACGCGCGGCCCGGGCGGTCCTAGGTGGACTCGGCTGCCTCGGCCTCCTCGATCTCGCGGTAGTGCCTGTTGCGCCGCCGGAGCACGAGCGCGGCGAGCGCCGCCGCGACGAGCGATCCGGTGAGCACCGCCGCCCTGACGTGGATGTCCCGCTCGCTGCCCCGCCCGAAGGCGAGCTCGCCGATGAGGAGCGCGACGGTGAAGCCGATCCCGGCGAGCAGGCTCACCCCGAGCACGTCGCTCCATCCGAGCTCCTCGGACAGCTCGGCGCGGGTGAACCGGGCGGTGAGCCAGGTGCTGCCGAAGACCCCCACGACCTTGCCGACGACGAGCGCGACCACGATCCCGAGGAAGACCGGGTCGGACATGGCCTCGCCGAACCCGCCGCCGACGACGGTGACCCCGGCGGCGGTGAAGGCGAAG
Source organism: uncultured Actinomycetota bacterium (assembly GCA_963750565.1). Taxonomy (GTDB): domain Bacteria; phylum Actinomycetota; class Actinomycetes; order Actinomycetales; family Kineosporiaceae; genus R-H-3. The sequence continues at coordinate 187,858 of CAVVRA010000014.1, forward strand.
ACCGGCACCGCGACCCCGGCGCTCACCGGCCGCACGGCGTGCTCGAGGTGCTCCCCGGGGCTGTGCTTCTCTCCCGTCCGGTGGACGACCGGCACCGCGAAGGCGAGCAGCACGCCGGCCACCGTCGCATGCACCCCGGAGGCGTGGACGAGCGCCCAGGTGAGGACGGCGAGCGGGATGAGCAGCCAGGCCGACGTGAGCCGCCGTCGGGTGAGGACCGAGAACACCGCGAGCGGCACGAGCGCCGCCAGCAGCGGGAGGACCTCGAGGTCGTTCGTGTACGCGACTGCGATGATCGTGATGGCGACGAGGTCGTCGACGACGGCGAGGGTGAGCAGGAAGGAGCGCAGGGCGCCGGGCAGGTGGGTGTCGAGGACGGCGAGGACGGCGAGCGCGAACGCGATGTCGGTGGCGACAGGGATTGCCCAGCCCTGCGTGGTCCCCGGCTCGCCCAGGGTGATCGCGAGGTAGAGGACGGCCGGCAGGAGCACGCCGCACAGGGCGGCGACGACGGGCAGTAGGGCCTTCGCCGGGTCGCGCAGGTCGCCGACGACGAGCTCGCGCTTGAGCTCCAACCCGGCGACGAAGAAGAAGATCGCGAGCAGGCCGTCGGCGGCCCAGGCCGCGACGTCGAGGTGCAGGTGGAGTGACTCCGGGCCGACCTCCCACTCCAGGAGGGTGTCGTACGTCTCGCGCCACGGGGAGTTCGCCCACAGGAGCGCGACGAGGGCACTTGCGAGGAGGAGTGCTCCGCCGACGGTCTCCGTGCGGAGGGTGTCCGCGACGTAGACGCGCTCGGCGCTCGACACCTTGTCGAAGAGGCGGCGGACGCCACCCTGCGGCGTGGCACCACTCATGGAGGCTCCAGCGGGTCGGAGATGACGACGACGCCGACCGACGTCGTCCGTGCCGACCAGGCTTCCCGGCGCTCCGTCACCCATTGTATTCGCCGATGGTGCCGGTCGGCCCGGTGGGACGGCGAGCGCCCGCTCAGGACGGCGGGGAGATCGCGACGGCCCGTCGCGCACATGGGATCGCACGCCCGCGGCGTGCCGTACTACACCCGCAGGGTCATGGCCCTCGCCCAGCCGGATGGCGCCGACGCGGCCGCCGCCGCGGACGCCTGGCAGCGCTCGACGGTGCCCGAGCGGACCCGCGGGTTCGTCTACCAGGACGCCTGATGTGCGGTCGCCGCCGCAGAAGGCTGCGGTGTTGTGGCGCTGGTTGCCGCCGGGTCGGGGTCAGTCGTCGCCGGACGTGTTCCCCCGCAGGCCCGCGCTGATGAGCGACATCACGCCGGAGTCGGCCAGCGTCGTCTGGTCGCCGACCTCGCGGTTCTCCGCGATGTCGCGGAGCAGGCGCCGCATGATCTTGCCGGACCGGGTCTTCGGCAGCTCCGGCACCACCATGATCTGGCGGGGCTTGGCGATCGGGCCGATCTCCTTCGACACGTGGTTGCGCAGCTCGGCGATGATCTCCTTGCCGCTCGCCTCCTCGGCGTCGACGTGCCCGCGGAGGATGACGAACGCGACCACCGCCTGGCCCGTCGTCTCGTCCGTCGCGCCGACGACCGCGGCCTCGGCGACCTTCGGGTGCGAGACGAGCGCAGACTCGATCTCGGTCGTCGACAGCCGGTGACCGGAGACGTTCATGACGTCGTCGACGCGGCCGAGGAGCCAGATATCGCCGTCCTCGTCCTTCTTCGCGCCGTCGCCGGCGAAGTACATGCCCTCGAACCGCGACCAGTACGTCTCCTTGTACCGCTCCGGGTCGCCCCATATGCCGCGGAGCATCGACGGCCACGGCTCGGTGAGCACGAGGTACCCGCCGCCGCCGTTGGGCACCGGGTGCGCCTCGTCGTCGAGCACCTCGGCCGTGATGCCGGGCAGAGGCACCTGCGCCGAGCCGGGCTTGAGTGTCGTGACGCCGGGCAGCGGGCTGATCATCATGGCGCCGGTCTCGGTCTGCCACCACGTGTCGACGATCGGGGCCTTGTCGCCGCCGATGACGCGGCGGTACCAGATCCACGCCTCGGGGTTGATCGACTCGCCGACCGAGCCCATGACGCGGATCGAGGACAGGTCGAACTTCGCGGGGATGTCCTCGCCCCACTTCATGAACGTGCGGATCGCCGTCGGGGCGGTGTAGAGGATCGTCACCTTGTACTTCTCGACGATCTCCCACCAACGGCCCTTGTGCGGGCTGTCCGGCGTGCCCTCGTAGATCACCTGGGACGCGCCGTTCGCGAGCGGACCGTAGACGATGTACGAGTGGCCGGTGACCCAGCCGACGTCCGCGGTGCACCAGTAGACGTCGGTCTCGGGGCGCAGGTCGAAGACGTTGCGATGGGTGTACGCGGTCTGCGTGAGGAAACCGCCGCTCGTGTGGAGGATGCCCTTCGGCTTCCCCGTCGTGCCCGACGTGTAGAGGATGAACAGCGGGTGCTCGGCGTCCACCGGCTCGGGAGTGTGCTCCGCCGAGGCCGCCTCGAGGGCCTCGTGCCACCACAGGTCCATCGCGCCGTCCCACGCGACGTCCTGCCCGGTCCGCTTGACGACGAGCACCTTCTGCACCGACGGCGTCGTCCGGATCGCCTCGTCGACGGCCGGCTTGAGGGCGGACGGCGCGCCGCGCCGGTAGCCGCCGTCGGCCGTGATGACGACCTTCGCCTCGGCGTCCTCGATCCGGCTGCGCAGCGCCTCGGAGGAGAAGCCGCCGAAGACCACCGAGTGCGGGGCGCCGACCCGGGCGCACGCGAGCATCGCCACGACCGTCTCGGGGATCATCGGCATGTAGATCGCGATCCGGTCGCCCGTCGTGACGCCGAGCGCGAGGAGGGCGTTCGCGGCCCTGCACACCTCGGTCTGGAGCTCGGCGTACGTGATGATGCGGCTGTCGCCGGGCTCGCCCTCGAAATGGATCGCGACCCGGTCGCCGTGGCCGGCCTCCACGTGCCGGTCGACGCAGTTGTACGCGACGTTGAGCGTGCCGCCGACGAACCAGCGGGCGAACGGCTTGTCGCTCCAGTCCAGCGTGGCGCCCCACGGCGTCGCCCAGGTCAGCGCCCGGGCCTGCTGGTCCCAGAACGAGAGGCGGTCCGCGGCGGCGGCGTCGTAGAGGGCCGCCGTCGCGACGGCTTTCTTCGCGAACTCGGGGTCCGGCGGGAACCTGCGCTCCTCGTTCAGCAGGTTCTCCAGGCTTGGGTTCGGCATGCAGCCCTCCGCGATCGACGTCGGTGTCGGGTGACCGGTGACGGCCGGCACGTGCCTCCTGCCGGGTCGACCGGCGTCTGATGGTGAGGCTAGTCACCGGCGGGGCGGGGCGACAGGGCAGGTGCGCCGGCGCCGACGAGCGGGGTCCCGCGTGCGACGGGCGGTGGACCGCACGCCGGATGCCGCGGCGCGCTGTGACGTGCGCGACGTGCCTTGCGGTTGACCGGACCGGGTGCGGCGGCCCGGCCCGCGGCGTCGGGAACGCGGCGGCGCCCGGCTCCTGGACGAGGTGGGACGTTGGCGGGACCTCGAGAGGCGGGGGCCGGGTGGCCTCGCTGGTCGACGGGCCCGACCGGCTCGCCCTCGACCTGCCGTACCCGAGCCGGCGCTGACCGGCCGAGACGTTGTGGAGAACTCGTGGACGCCGCGCCGTCCGCGCCGACCGGCGACGGACCGGCCGCTAGCGTCGGGGCCGTGACGAACGGACCGGAGGGCGGCGGGGATCACCGGCGGCTGCTCGTCGTCGAGGACGACCGGGCGATCGCGGACGCCGTCGTCCGGCGGCTGCGCAGCGAGGGCGACGACGTCGACGCTGTCCACGACGGACCGGCGGCAGTCGCGGCCGCGCAGCGCACGCGGTACGCCGCGGTCGTCCTCGACGTCATGCTCCCCGGTCTCGACGGGCTCGAGGTGTGCCGCCGGATCCAGACCCGTGAGCCGGTTCCGGTGCTCATGCTCACGGCGCGGGACGAGGAGTCCGACCGGGTCGTCGGCCTCGCCGTCGGCGCGGACGACTACCTCACCAAGCCGTTCAGCCCGCGCGAGCTCGTTGCCCGGGTCGCCGCGCTGCTGCGCCGGGTCGACCGGGCCGCGGCGCTCGCGGCCGCGGGCGCGAGCCGTACGGCGGCCGGGTCGACGCGGGCGGCCTGTCCATCGACGTCAGCGGCCGCCGGGTCCAGGTCGGCGACGCCGAGGTGCACCTGACCCGCACCGAGTTCGACCTCCTGCTCGCCCTGGCCCGCCGCCCCGGTCAGGTCGTCGACCGCGACCGGCTCCTCACCGAGGTGTGGGACTGGCCGGACGTCGCGACCGCCCGGACCGCGCACGGCGGCGCCGCCCGGGCGGTCGACAGCCATGTCAAGGCGCTGCGGCGCAAGCTCGGGGCCGAGCGGATCCGGACCGTCCACGGCGTCGGGTACGCCGTCGAGGCCCTCCCCTGAGCCGGTCCCGCTGATCCCTTCGGTGCAGCCGGACGCCCCCGGCGGATGGGGGAGAACGGCTGGACGGCGCAGGTCATCACGCCTCCACCTCGGTGAGCGCCTCGTCGACCGCCCGGACCAGCAGCTGGCCGTCGGCGTCCGAGAGCACCATCGGCGGCTTGATCTTCAGGACGTTGTGGTCGGGGCCGTCGCTCGACAGGAGCACGCCGCGGCGCTTGACCGCCTCCACGACGGCGGACGCCGCCGAGCCCGCCGGGGTCCGGGTCTGCCGGTCGGTCACGAGCTCGACGCCGAGGAACAGCCCCCGGCCCCGGACGTCGCCGACGAGCCGATGGCGCTCACCAATCCCGCGCAGGTCGGCGAGGAGCCGGCCGCCGAGCCGCGCCGCGTGCCCGCGGAGCCGCTCGTCGACGACGACGTCGAGCACGGCCTGGCCGACCCGGGCCGAGACCGGGTTGCCGCCGAAGGTGTTGAAGTACTCCATTCCCGTGACGAAGGACCTCGCAACCTGCGGGGTCGTGACGACGGCCCCGATCGGGTGGCCGTTGCCGATCGGCTTGCCGAGGGTCACGACGTCCGGGACGACCCCGTGCTCCTCGAACGCCCACCACGCGGTCCCGACCCGGCCGAAGCCGGTCTGGACCTCGTCGGCGACGCAGATCCCGCCCGCGGCCCGGACCCGCTCGTAGGCCCCGGCGAGGAACCCCTCGGCGAGGACGACCTGGCCGGCGCTCCCGGGGATGGCCTCGGCGAGGAAGGCCGCCGTCCGCCGTCCGCGGGACGCGACGTCGTGGAGCACGGCGTCGACGGCCTGCAGGTAGAAGGGGGTGACGGCGGCACTGCCGTCGTGGCGCCCGGTCGGGTCGGCGGCCCGGGCCGCGGCGGACGCCGCCTCGGTGAGCCGGCGCCGGCCGCGGTAGGCGTCCGGCATCGGGACGACGTGCGTGTGCTCCGGCCTGCCCTGCCCGCCGGGGCCGGCGAACTTGTACGGGCTGATGTCGACGAGGCTCGTGAGGTGTCCGTGGTAGGCGTGGTCGAGGACGAGGACGTCGCGCGCTCCGGTGTGCGCATAGGCAAGCCGCAGCGCGAGGTCGTTCGCCTCGGACCCGGAGTTCACGAGGAAGACGACGCCCAGCGGGTCGGGCATCGTCGCCGCGAGCCGCCGGGCGTATGTCGTCACCGCCTCGTGGAGGTAGCGGGTGTTCGTGGTGAGGAGCGCCTGTTGCTCGGCGGCCGCCGCGACGACCCGCGGGTGACAGTGCCCGACGTGGGCGACGTTGTTCACGAGGTCGAGCCACGGGTTGCCGTCGGCGTCGAACAGGTACGCGCCCTCGCCGCGGACGACGTGCAGCGGCTCGCGGTAGCTCAGGCTCAGCGCCGGGGACAGGTGGCGGACCCGCTCGCGGGCGATCTCGGCGGGCACGCATCGGCAGCGGGGCGCGCAGCCCCTCGGGGACGCCCAGGAGCAGGTTCGGGTCCGGCGAGACGCTCTCCCAGACGCCGAGCTCCGCGCGGATGCCGACCCCCGGCACGTCGGTGCCGAGGCCGAGCAGGTCGGTGAGCAGCTGCAGGTGCAGGTGCGGCGGCCAGCCACCGTTCTCGTCCGTCGTGCCGACCGTGCCCACCACCTCCCCGGCCCGGACGCCCTGCCCTGCAGCGAGTCCCGTCAGCGAGGCGCGGGCCAGGTGGCCGTAGAGGGTGAAGAACGGGGCACCGTCCGGGTGCCCGGCGCTCGGTGACGTCCGGTGCTCCAGGACGACGACGGGTCCGTAGTCGAGCGGTGCCGGGTTGTCGGCGAGCGCGGTGACGACGCCGTCGAGCGGCGCATGGACGCGGGTCCCGGGCGGCACGAAGAGGTCGACCCCGAGATGCACGGACCGCCTCTCCGGCCGGCCGTCCGGGCCGGCGTCCCCGGTGTCGAAGAGGTCGGTCGCGTAGACCGGCCGGTCCTCGAGGTACGCGCCGAGGCCGACCACCACGCCGGTCGGACCAGCAGGGCCGTGCGGCGTCCGGTCGGCCGCCCAGTCGAACGGTGCGCGCGGGACCCGCGCAAGGGGGGTCTGCGCGAGCGGCGCCCCGAGCACGGGTGCGACGGCGTCCGGCGGCAGCGCCGCGAGGTGGGACCGGACGGCGCGCGCATGCGGCACCGGGTCGTAGCTGCAGGCGTCGCGCAGCCGGTACCCGGTGAGCGCCTGCTCCACGGCGCCGAGCCGCAGCAGCAGCGCGGCGACGGCGTCCTGGCTCACGAGCAGGTACGTGTTGCCCGGGTCGGCGCGATGCTGGACGCCGGCCATGACGACGCTCGTCGCGAGCCGCACGCGGACGAGGTCGGGGAGCAGGTCGAGCTCCGGCGGCTCCAGCGGGGCGTACGCGTGGTAGCCCTCGACGAGTGGCAGGACGGCCCGCCACGGGTCGCGGGAGCTGTTGCGGGAGAACACGTCTGCCATCGAGTACGCGACGGCGACCGCCAGCCCGCAGACCCGTGGCGCCCTGCAGACGTCGCCGAAGTCGATGAGCCCGACGACCTCGCCGGCGTGGTCGAGGAGGATGTTGGCGTCGTTGGCGTCGTTGTGGATCGCCTGGGGTGCAAGGGTTTCGAGCCGGGGGAGGAGGTCCTTGGCGAACCGGTCGAGGACGGCGGCGGCCGCGGCGCGACGATCGGGGCTCGGCACCGCGTCGAGGTCGGCGACCCGGTCGGCGGCGGTCACGAGGTTCCACGGGTGCCGCCGGTCCAGGTGTGGGTGGTCGAACGTCGCGAGCGCCGCGTCGACCCGGGCGACGACGTGGCCCAGCCGGCGCAGCGCCTGCGCGTCGTGCGGCCCCGCGGACGCCCAGGTCCGGCCCGGCAGCCACGACAGCGCCCGGGCCAGCCGCGGCCCGGCCTCGGTCTCGACGGGGACGGCGGCCCGGCCGCCCGGGGGGCGCAGCGCCCGCGGCACGAGGACTGCGGCGGGGCCGGTCGCGAGGTGGTCCAGCACGGCGGTCTCGAGCGCGACGCCGTCGGTGTCGACGGGCGGGTGCACCTTGAGGACGATCCGACCGAGCGCGAACTCCTCGAGCGGCTGACCGTCGGCCCCGGTCGGGCGACCCTCGAAGAGCGCATTGAGGGTCCGCTCCCCGGGGAGCATCCGCAGCGTGCCGAGAACGCCGAGCGCCCGCGCGGCCTGGGCGACGACCCGAACGACGGCTTCGTCGACGTCCGGTTCGACGTCCGGTTCGACGTCCGGTTCGACGTCCGGTTCGACGTCCGGTTCGACGCCCTGGTCGAGGTCCCGGTCCGCACCCACGACGCGGAGCCTAGCTCCGGGGCGTGTCCCGCGGGTGAGCCGTCGCGTCCGTCGACACCCGAAGCGGCAGGGCCGGAGCACCGGGCTGGGCCGACCTCCATCGTTCCTCCGCACGACGTCGACCACCCTGCCACCGTCCGCTGGCTACCGTCGTCGGCAGGAGGTGAGGAACGTGAGGCTCGACCTGCGCCCGCTCGACCCGGTGCGCTCGATCAAGGCCAAGCTCGGGCTCCTCGTGACGACGAGCATGCTCGCCGGGGTGCTCACGACGTGGCTCGGGATCGGCTATCTCGGCTGGCGCGGGCGATGGAGCATGCTCGTCGCCGTCGGCGTCGGACTCGTCGTGACCCAGGTCCTCGCGCACGGCATGACGTCCCCGCTGCGCCAGATGACCGCGGCCGCGCGGGAGATGGCCGCCGGGCGGCCGGCGACCCCGGTCCGGACCACGAGCCGCGACGAGGTCGGCGAGCTCGCCCGGGCCTTCACCGCGATGTCCCGCGACCTCGCGTATGCGGACGCCGAGCGCCGCGACCTCCTCGCCAACGTCGCGCACGAGCTGAAGACCCCCGTCGCCGCGTTGCGGGCCCAGCTCGAGAACCTCGTCGACGGCGTCCGGGCGGTCGACCCGCCCGCGCTCGCGGAGGCGCTCGATCAGACCGAGCGGCTCGGCGTGCTCGTCGCCGACCTGCTCGACCTCGCCCGCGCCGACGCCGGGGTCGCGCCGCTGCGGCGGACCACGGTGCCCGTGCGGCCCCTCGTGGACGACGTCGCGCGCGAGATCACGACGGCCCGGCCGGGCCGCGGCGTCGTCGTCGACGCGCCCGACGGGCTCGTCACCGACGCCGACCCGGCCCGGCTGCGCCAGGTGCTCGTCAACCTCGTCGACAACGGCGCGCGGCACGCGACTGACGGCGGGCGCGTCGACGTCCGCTGCCGCTCGGACGGCGCGGGCGGAGTCGTCGTCGAGGTCACCGACGACGGGCCGGGCATCCCGCGCGAGCAGTGGGACGCGGTGTTCGAGCGCTTCGAGCACGGGGAGAGCGCCGTCGTCCCGGACGCAGCGCCGGCAGCCGAGTCGACGAACGGCGGCACCGGGCTGGGCCTGGCGATCGCACGCTGGGCGGTCGTGCTCCACGGCGGCCGGATCGCCGTCGTCCCCTCGCCGCGGGGGTGCCGCATCCGCGCCGAGCTGCCCGCTGGGGTGAGCCGGCCCTGAGGAGGTGGCGCCCCTGTCCCACCCGGCGGCCCCGACGCTCGTCCTCGGGCCGTGCCGGCCGGCTGGACGCTGCTGCGCTGTCGCGGCGGGTCGCGGGGTGCCCGGCCCCGCGGCGTGACCGGCGCGGGGATCGGTCAGAGCGTGCCGGCGACCGTCACCGGCTCGCCGGCCGCGACGGCGACCTCCCGGAGGAGCCACGCGACCGCCTCGGTCGCCGTCCAGCCCTCGGGGTTGCCGCCGTGCAGCCAGTGCTCGGAGTCGAGCCGGCGGGCCCCCGCGAGGTCGGCGCCGAGAGTGATCATCGGTGCCTCGACGTAGCCGTCCTTGCGCTCCTGGCCGAGGTCGACGTCCGCCGTCAGCGCGTTGCACAGGCACTTGGCGCCCACCGTGTCCGCGGCGTCGCCGCCCTTGCGGACGTAGACGTCCACCGGCTCGGCGGGGCACCGGTAGCCGACGGCGCCGCCTGCGCGGGCGTACGGCTGCCTCAGGTAGCCCAGGTCGCACAGTCGCGGCCGGGCGGCGTACACGTCGTCGTCCGACAACGTCCCCGGCAGCTGGGCGACCTTGAACGGGAACCCCGTCGGGGAGGCCGACGGCTCCGTGCGCACCTCGAGCGTCCCCTCGCGGAGCGCGTGGAGGAGCCGGTCGCGCAGGGACTCGAGGAGCCCGGACTCCCGCGACAGGGCGAAGAGCGTGCCGACCTGGACGCCCGCGGCGCCGGCGTCGAGAGCTGCCTTGACCTGCTCCGGCTCGCCGTAGCCGCCGGCGAGCCAGAACGGCAGGCCGATCCGGACCAGCGCGGCGAGGTTCGCCTCGTCGCGAGGCCCGTACACCGGCTGGCCGCTCTCGTCGAGCGCGAGCCGGCCGCGCGGCGGCGCGTTGTGGCCGCCCGCGACGGGTCCCTCGACGACGAACCCGTCCGGCCGGGTCGAGTCCTCCCGGTCGAGGTACTGCGCGAGGACGTGCGAGCTGACGATCGCCAGGAACGTCGGACGGCGCAGCGGCGGTAGCGCGTCGCGCGGCGCGAGCGTCGTCGGGTCGAACGTGACGGACGCCGCGGGGCCGCCGTCGACGTCCACGGTCACCGTGCCCGGGCGGTGCGCCGCGAGCTCGTCGAGCAGGTGCGGGATCTCGCGCGGGATGCCCGCGCCCATGAGGACGACGTCGACACCGGCGAGCATCGCCCCGTACGCGGCGGCAGGGGTCGCCATCTGGATCTTCTCGAGGTAGTTGATGCCGACGAGGCCGCTGTGGCCCTCCTTCGCGAGCCACACCTCGACGAAGGTGCCGACGACGGTGAGCTCTTCCCGGCGCTTGTTCGGGCGCAGGCCGAGCCGCGGGACGGGCACGTACGGCTCGCCGCCGCGGCCGTCCGGGCGGAACCAGTGCTCGACCACCCGCGCCCCGACGTCCGGCACCGGGAAGTCCGCGAGCGCCCGCTGCACGTGGCCGCCGGGGTCGCCGTCCTGGAGGCGGCGGGCGACGACGACGTCGAGCGCCGTGCCGGAGACGACCCCGAGCTGGCCGGTGCGCGCGACAGCGCTCGCGAGGCGCCACGAGGAGACGCCGACGCCCATGCCGCCCTGGACGACGACGGGCAACCGGGACAGGGGTGCACAAGACATACGCCGGACCTCGGTGGGCTCTGCTCGGACGGAGGGACGGGGTGGTGATGACAGGTGCGGGCGACCGCCGGGACGGGTTCCTGTCAGCGTCCCAGCCGGCCACCCGCCGGCCGGGGGTCCTAGGTCCCCCGGCACCGGAGGTCTTCTGGCCGCCGACCGGGGCGTGCCGCGGCTCCTGTCGAGCCGCGCGTGGTCCGACCGGTCGTACCGGGTCTTCGCGAACAACCGGCGGGTCCGGTTCCGGGAGTGCGAGTACGGCGTCCCGCTCGAGGCGTGGCGGGACGTCCTCGCCGACCTTCGGCGCTGGGTCGACGTCCCGGGTCACGAGATCGGCTCCCGTTCGAGATCCGCTTCACCGGTGCCGACGACCCGTGGCCGTCGACGACGCACGCCGCGGTCGGCGCACTTCGCAGTGCACGCGGCATGGTTCGCCGCGGCCGAGGAGGTGTTCGGGGCGTACGGGGGGCGCCAGCACCGGGGCCACGCTGCACGGCCTCGACGCCGGCCGGCTCGTGCCGCTGTACCCGCGGTTCGGCGACGTCGTCCGTGCGCGGGACCGGGGGCCGACCCTGGACGGGTCTTCACGAACGCCCATACGGCACGGGTGCTCGGGCCATGACCCCGTCGGGCAGGGCAGGATGTGCGTGTGACGGGCGAGGCGGTTCCCGACGGCGCCGGCGTCGTCTTCCCGATGGTCGACGGCCGCAGGTCGACGTCAGCGACCGGACGGGCGGTGCTCGCGGACGCCGTCCGGGTGCTCGACCCCGAGCTCGCGCTGTCCGTCGAGGCGGCCGACGACTGGCGCTCGACATACCTCGACGCGTTCCGGCACCTGACCCTGCTCGAAGGCGCCGCTCCGGTGGAGATCGCGAGTGACGGGCTCGACGCGGTGCACGCGCGTTTCGTCGTCGACGACGGCGGCCGGGACGTCGCTGTCGACCGGGCGCTCGCCGCAGGGCTCGCCGCCGAGCAGCGGGTGCCGTCGCTGCACACCGTCGTCGTCGAGGGGTCGGGCCCGGTGGCGCCGCCCGGGCTCTCGGTGCCCTTCGGCGGCGGACGGCTCTCGGGTGGCACGCTCGACCGCAGGCTCGACGCCTGGCTCGCCGCGGGGACCGTCGAGCCGTCGTTCGTGCAGGCCGTCCGGGCCGTCGCGGCGCACCCCGAGTGGCTCGACGCCCGGGACCTCACCGTCGTAGTCCTCGGCGCCGGCGCGGAGATGGGCCCGCTCGTGTCGCTCCTGCGCTGGGGCGCGCACGTCGTCGCCGTAGACCTGCCGCACCCGACGATCTGGTGGCGGCTGCTCGAGGTCGCCCGGTCCTCGTCGGGGCGGATGTCGGTGCCGGTCGACCGGTGGCTGCCCACCGCGGCCGGGGACGACGAGATCGCCGAGGCGGCCGGGGTCGACCTGCTGACCCGGGCGCCCGCGGTGCTCGCGTGGCTCGCGGCGCTCGACGGGCCGTTAACGCTCGGGCACTACGTCTACGCGGACGGCGCGCTGCACACCCGGGCGTCCGTCGCCGTCGACGCGGTGACCGCGGCGCTCCTCGAGCGGCGGGACGACGTGTCCCTCGCCTTCCTCGCGACGCCGACCGACGCCTTCCTCGTCCCCGAGGACGCCGTGGCCGACTCCGCCCGGCGCTACGCGGACCGCACGCTGGTTCGACGGCTCTCCAGGGTCGGCTCGATGGGCCGGCTCTTCACGGCGAACTATGACGGCCTCGTCGACCTGCCCGACGGCCACCGGGTCGGGCTGAACGACTCGCTCGTGCCGCAGCAGGGCCCGAACTACGCGCTCGCCAAGCGGATCCAGCGCTGGCGCGCCGTCCGGGAGCGGGCCGCCGGGCGGCTCGTCTCGCTCAACGTCGCCCCCGCGACGCGGACCCGATCCGTGATGCGGAACCGGGCGCTCGCCGCGGCCTACGCGGGGGCGCACCGGTTCGGCGTCGAAGTCTTCGACCCGTCGACGTCGAACACCCTCATGGCCGCGCTCCTCCTGCACGACCTGCGCAACCCCGCCGCCGTCGCGAACCCTGAGGTCCCGCTGGAGCACCCGCTGCAGCTCGTCTGGCAGGGCGCCAACCACGGCGGGCTGTGGCGGACGGCGTGGCGCCCGCGCTCGGTGCTCGGCGTCGCCGTCGTCCTCGGGATGGTCCAGCGCGGTGCCTGAGGTCGTCGAGCCTCACGCCTCGGCCGCTGAGGCACCAGTTCTGCTCAGCCGGACCGGCGTGTCGTCGGCGACGCGCGCGCCGAAGTGGTGCCTCGGCGGACGGCCGGCGGGCCGTGGCGCCCAACCCACGGCGGCCGGGCCGGCTCGGGAGGGAGCCGACCCGGCCGCCGGGGTGCGCTGCAGAGCGTGGTGCAGAGGTGCTGTGGTGCAGAGGTGCTGCTGTGGTGCAGGGGTGCTGCTGTGGTGCAGGGGTGCTGTGGGCACCCCGCCTCCACAGGTGCCGGGCCGCACCGTCAGTGCGAGACGGCCTTCTCGGCGCCGGCGCCCGTCAGGGACCGGACCTCCATCTCGGCGTACTTCGGGAGGTTGACCTCCTCGCGGCTCGTGACGCTGCCGAGCCAGCCGAGGAAGAACGCGAGCGGGATCGAGACGATGCCCGGGTTCTCCAGCGGGAACCAGCTGAAGTCCACGGTGGTGTTCGTGATCATCGACAGGCTCGCGCCGGTGGTCGGGTCGACCTTACCGGACACGACCGGCGAGAAGATGATCAGACCGATCGAGGAGATCAGGCCGCCGTAGATGCTCCACACGGCGCCGCGGGTCGTGAAGCCCTTCCAGAACAGGGAGTACAGGATCGTCGGCAGGTTCGCCGACGCCGCCACCGCGAAGGCCAGGGCCACGAGGAAGGCGATGTTCTGGTCCTTGGCGTACGATGCCGCCGACGATCGCGACGCCGCCGATGACGACCGCCGTGATCCGCGCGACCCGCACCTCGTCGTCCGCGCTGACCTTCCCCTTCTTGATGACGTTGGAGTACACGTCGTGGGCGAAGGAGGCGCTCGCGGTGATCGTCAGGCCGGCGACGACCGCGAGGATCGTCGCGAACGCGACGGCCGCGATGATGCCGAGGAGCAGGGTGCCGCCGAGCTCGTAGGCGAGCAGCGGAGCGGCCGAGTTCGCCTTGCCCGGCGCGGAGAGGATCTCCTTGCGGCCGACGAGCCACATCGCGCCGAAGCCGAGGACGAGCGTGAACAGGTAGAAGCCGCCGATGAGCCAGATCGCCCAGACGACGCTGCGGCGGGCCTCCTTGGAGGAGGGCACGGTGTAGAACCGCATGAGGACGTGCGGCAGGCCGGCGGTGCCGAGGACGAGCGCCATCGACAGTGACATGAAGTCGATCTTCGTGAGGTTCGTCAGACCGTACTTCAGGCCGGGGTTGAGGACGGCGTCGCTCGCGAACGGGGGCAGCTTCGGGTTGGCGGCTGCCGCGTCGCCGAGGAGCTGTGAGAGACTCCAGCCGGCCATGCTGAGCACCCAGACCGTCATCAGCGCCGCGCCCGCGATGAGCAGGAGGGCCTTGATGATCTGGACCCAGGTCGTGCCCTTCATGCCGCCGACCAGCACGTAGACGATCATGAGGACGCCGACGACCATGATGGTCACGTTCTGCGCGGTCGAGCCGGAGACGCCGAGGAGCAGGTTGACGAGGCCACCCGCGCCGGCCATCTGGGCGAGCAGGTAGAACAGCGAGACCGCGAGGGTCGAGATCGCTGCGGCCGTGCGGACCGGGCCCTGGCGGAGCCGGAACGACAGGACGTCGGCCATCGTGAACTTGCCGGTGTTGCGCAGCAGCTCGGCGACGAGCAGCAGGGCGACCAGCCAGGCCACGAGGAAGCCGATCGAGTACATGAAGCCGTCGTAGCCGTAGATCGCGATGGCGCCGGCGATGCCGAGGAACGACGCCGCGGACAGGTAGTCGCCCGCGATGGCGATGCCGTTCTGCCGGCCCGTGAAGGCGCGCCCGCCCGCGTAGTAGCCCGCGTAGTAGTCGGCGGCGGACGTGTTGCTACGCGAGGCCCGGATGACGATGACGAGCGTCACCGCGACGAACAGGGCGAACACCGTGATGTTGACCTTCGGGTCGCCGACGGTCGTCGTCGTGGCGGCGTGCAGGGCTGCGCTCACCGGATCTCACCGCTCGATGTGCTCGCGGATCCGCTCCGCGGTCGGGTCGAACCGACGGTCGGCCCAGCGGGCGTAGACCATCGTGATCGTGAACGTCGAGACGAACTGCAGCAGGCCGAAGACCAGCCCGATGTTGATGTTCCCCCAGACCTTGGTGGACATGAAGTCCGGCGCGTAGGCCGCGCAGAGGACGTAGAGGAAGTACCAGCTGAGGAACAGGGCCGTCACGGGGAAGACGAACGTGCGGAAGCGGCTGCGCAGCTCCGCGAACTCGTGACTGGCCTGCACCTCCGCGTACGAGGTGCCGCCAGCGCGGCTGACCGGGGTCGTGGACACGAGACCTCCCTCTCGGCGGTCCGCCGTGGCTCCGATGCGCACGGCTGTGACGACGCTCACCATGCGCGGGGCGGGCCGCCGGACTGAAGGGGGTCGCCGTCGACCCGCGGCGGGCGGTGCCGGGGACGCGGCGATCGGGCGATCTGACTGCGACGAGCGGTACGTCTGCCACGACGACCGGTGCAGGTCACAGGTGGTCTCGCGGCGAGGCGCTTCCTCGCCCGGGAACCTGTTGTGGACTTCTCGGAGATCGGCCTCGGGTCATGCGTCCCGGCGGGCAGGACCGCGGTCGAGAACGAGCCGCTCGGGGGTGTGCAGCCGGACCATCGTGCGCCTCACCGACGCCGGGACGGTCTTGCGGGTGAGCAGCGAGACGCCGATCATCACGGCGAACGCCGTCGGCACCGACCATGCCGCGGGCTGGGCGAGGAGCGCGCCGGCGAGGCCGGCGAACGAGCCGACCGTCGTCCCCGGGTCGCTGAGCGACGTCCCGAAGGCGATCGTCACGAGCACCGCGGTCGAGGCGAGGGCGCCGCCGACGACGAGACCCGCGAGCGCCCCGGCCTGCGTCAGGCCGCGCCACCAGATGCCGAGCACGAGCAGCGGGCAGAACGTCGACGCGGCCACGGCGAACGCGAGCCCGACGGTGTCGGCGAGGCTCGTGCGCAGCGTCGCGAACGACAGCAGCGCGGGGACGGCGACCGCGATGACGGCGCCGAGCCGGAAGCCCAGGACGCTCGACCGGAAGCGGCCGCGCAGGAGGTCCTGGGAGAGCACGCCCGCGACCGACACGGTGAGGCCGCTCGAGGTCGACAGGAACGCCGCGAACGCCCCCGCGACGAGGAGCATCGAGACCGGCGTCCCCCACGGCTCGGGCAGCATCCGCTGCGGCAGCAGGAGCACCACGGCGTCGGTGCGGCCGGTGAGCAGCAGATCCGGCGCGTAGATCCGGCCCATGGCCCCGTAGAACGGCGGGAAGAGGTAGAAGACGCCGAGCAGGCCGATGACGACGAAGGTCGTCCGGCGTGCGGCCCGGCCGTCGGGGTTGGTGTAGAAGCGGACGAGGACGTGCGGCAGCCCCATCGTGCCGAAGAACAGGGCGAGCAGGAGCGAGTAGATGCCGGTACAGTCGGGTGGTCCCGGCCGCCCGCGCCGGCGAGGGGCTGCGACCACGTCCCGCCGTCGGCGGAGCGGACGCTGTCGATGTGCGGGACCGCGCCGCCTGCCGGCAGGACCACCTCGCTGCCTGCGGCCGACCTCGTGCCGCCCTCGGTCGAGGAGCACCGCGCCGGTCGACCGGGCGACCGTCGAGCGTCCCGCGCACCGTCACCCCGACCGGCTCGTCGACCCGGATGCGGACCGTGTCGGGCACCCGGACGCTCGTCGTCTCCCGGACCCGGGGCGGGGTCGGCGCCGACGGGTCGGGACCGCCGTCCGCCTGCCAGGCGAGGGCGAGGAAGAGCACGGGCAGCGCGATCGCGGTGAGCTTGAGCCAGAACTGGAACGCCTGGACGAACGTGATCGAGCGCATCCCGCCGGCGACGACGTTGAGCATGACGACGACCGCGACGACGAGCGCGCCGACCCACCGCGGGGCCCCGGTGACGGTCCGCAGCGCGAGGCCGGCGCCCTGGAACTGCGGCAGCAGGTAGAGCCA
This sequence comes from uncultured Actinomycetota bacterium, assembly GCA_963750565.1. Classification (GTDB taxonomy): domain Bacteria; phylum Actinomycetota; class Actinomycetes; order Actinomycetales; family Kineosporiaceae; genus R-H-3. The sequence continues at coordinate 204,543 of CAVVRA010000014.1, forward strand.
GCCGATGCCGACGACGAGCACCGACGCCAGCCGGCGCACGGTCCGCGACCGCAGCCGGATCTCGGCGAAGTCCGGCAGCGTGTACGCGCCGGAGCGGCGCAGCGGCGCCGCGACGAGTGCGAGGAGGACCAGGTAGCCCGCGGTGTACCCGACCGGGTACCAGAGGATGTCGACGCCGAAGGCGAGGACGAGGCCCGCGACGCCGAGGAACGACGCCGCCGACAGGTACTCCCCACCGATCGCGGACGCGTTCCAGCGCGGGCCGATCGTCCGGCTCGCGACGTAGAAGTCGGACGTCGTCCTGCGACAGCCGCAGGCCCACCGCGCCGACACCGAGGGTCGCGAGCGCCACGAGGACGACCGAGACGACCGGGGCCAGGCGGCGGTGTCCGGGGAGACCACCCCTCAGACTCCTCGAGCGTTCACCCGAGCGGCGGCGCGGGTCGGCCGTGACGTCCCACGTCGCTCACGATCCTTCCACGATCTCGGCGAAGTCGCGCTCGGTACGCTCCGCGGCCCGGACGTAGCCACCACGCGGCGCCGACCATGAGCGGGTACACCGCGGCACCGACGAGCAGCCACGGCAGCGGGACGGTGAGGAGCTGGACCGTGGACAGCCGGGGCTCGACGGCGAACACGACCGGCAGCGCGCCGAGGAAGACCCCGACGACGGCGAGGACGGTGAGGCCGCGCCGCAGCTGGGCGCGCAGCAGCGAGCGCATGTAGACCTCGCCGAGCTCGGTCTGCTCGTCGATGTCCCGGGTCGGCGGCCGGGTGGGCGGCCGGGTCGCCGCGGCCATCCGCGGGTTCGTCACGCGGACGCGGACCGCCCGGTTCCCACGGTCGGAGCGGCCCGGCGTCCGGCTGTCGGTCAGCGCGGGTCCCGGGTCAGGCTGGCGGCGCGGACGAGCCGGTCGCGCAGCTCCTTCGTGTGCCGGCGGCTCACCTGGAGCACGCGGTCGCCGAGCCGGACGGCGCAGCGGCCGCCGTCGATGCGGATCTCGTCCACGTGGGGGAGCGCGACGAGGGTGCTGCGATGGATCCGGACGAACCCCGCGTCGGCCCAGCGCTCCTCGAGGGTCGTGAGCGGGATCCGGACGAGGTGGCTGCTCGTCGCCGTGTGCAGCCGGGCGTAGTCGCCGTGCGCCTCGACGTAACCGCACCTGGGAGCGCTGGACGAACCGGGTGACGCCGCCGAGCTCGACCGCGATCGTCTCGTCCTCGGGCTTGGCGTCCGCCTCGCCGCCGCCGGCGCCCGTCGCCTCGACGACCCGCCGGACCGCCTCGGCGAGCCGTTCCGGCACGCACCGGCTTCATGACGTAGTCGGTCGCACGGAGGTCGAACGCGTCGATGGCGTGCTCGTCGTAGGCGGTGACGAAGACGACCTGTGGACGCTGGGTGAACCGGGCCAGGACCCGGGCGAGGTCGAGGCCGTCGAGCCCGGGCATCTTGATGTCGCAGAAGATGACGTCCACCGGCTCGGCGTCCAGCAGCTCGCAGCGCCTCCGCGCCGCTCGTCGCCGTCCGGATCTGCCCGATCCGCGGGTCCCGGGACAGCAGCCAGGCGAGCTCCTCGCGGGCCGGCGCCTCGTCGTCGACGACGAGGGCGCGCAACGGAGCGCTCTCCGTGGGTGCCGCAGGCGTCGTCGCACCGGACATGGGGGGGAGGTTAACGGGCCGCCCCGGGGGTTCAGAAGAGCCCTTCGGGGTCAGCCGCGATCCGAGCGATGCGGGCATCCGGCACGCTCCACCCGCTGCCGGACCGTGTCCGCGAGAACCCGGGGCGGCAAGCCGGTCACCTCGCCGAAGCCGTACGGCGTCTCGCCCTCCAGGCTCAGCGCCGCGGCGACCGCGGCGGGCCGGAGCGCGAGGCAGCCCGACCCCGGGCGGAGCCGGACGTCGAGCCGGGCGACGACGCTGTCGCCCGGGGCGAGGTCGTACGGCAGCGGCGGGTCGGACACCAGACGCGCGGGACCGGCATCCGGGGCGGCCCGCGGGGCGACGACGGCAGAGACCCGGCCGTGGTTGACGACGCGGACGGCAACCTCGCCGCCCGGGGCCGGGGCGAACGCCGCGACCACGACGTGCAGGCCCGGCTCGACCGGCGGGCAGAGCCGGTCGAGGACGCCCTGGACGGTCTCGGCCGGCGGCGCGACGGCCTCCTCGTCGACGACGGTCCCGTCGTCGCGCCGCTGGGTCACGAGGAACCGCACCGTCGGGTGCTGCCGGACCACGCAGTCCGCGGTGATCTGGGCCGGCACCGAGACGCTGCCGCCCGCCGGCACGACCCGGCCCTCCACGGGGTCGACGAGGGCCGGCCCCAGGCCGCGGACGTCGAGATCGACGAGGGTGCGCCGGGTGTCGAGCGCGTTCCTGACCTCGATCGTCACGTCGAGGTGGACGAGGTCGGACGGCGCGGGCCCGGGCAGGACGACAACGTCGAGGCCGTTCCCCCGCGGGACCGACGGGCCGGGGTCCGTCGCGGCACCGTCGCCCCTGGTGCTCGCGCCGGCCGGGGGCGGCGTGGCGGTCGGGGAGCCCGGCCCCGGGGCGCTCGGGCCGCGGGTGCTCGCGGCGGGAAGGTTCCGGGCGCTGTCGGGCCCGGTGAGCAGGAGCGCCGCGCCGACCCCGACGACGGGGAGCGCGAGCGCGACGACCGCGAGCCCGACGACCGGGCGCCGGCGCGGCGTCCGGCTGCGAAGGGGCGGGGTCCTGGAGCCGGCGTCGGATGCGTCGCGGTCCGATGCGGTCCCCGTGACCTCACGGCTCATGGGACCAGTGTCGGGGCGTCAGTCCGCGCGCACACCCGGGGCGAACTTCGGCACCCGGAAGCTGACCTTCGTGCCGGCCCCCGGGGCGGTCTCGACCACGAGGCCGTAGTCGTCGCCGAACACCTGGCGCAGGCGTGCGTCGACGTTGCCGAGGCCGACCGAGTCCGCCTCGGATTCCCCGGCGAGGACCCGGCGGACGAGCTCGGGGTCGGTGCCGACCCCGTCGTCCTCGACCCAGAGGCGCGCCTCCGACCCGGCGTCCTCGGCGCCGAGAGTGATGTGCCCGACGCCGGTCTTGCCCTCGAGGCCGTGCCGGACGGCGTTCTCGACGAGCGGCTGCACGGCGAGGAAGGGCACGAGGACGGGCAGCACCTCCGGCGCGACGACGAGCTGCACCTGGAGTCGCTCGCCGAACCGGGCCTGCTCGAGGACGAGGTAGCGCTCGATGTTGCGCAGCTCGTCGGCGAGCGTCGTGAACTCCCCGCCGCGACGGAAGGCGTACCGGGTGAAGTCCGCGAACTCCAGGAGCAGCTCGCGGGCCCGCTCTGGGTCGGTGCGGACGAAGCTCGCGATCGCCGCGAGCGAGTTGTAGACGAAGTGCGGGCTGATCTGCGCCCGCAGCGCGCGCAGCTCGGCCTCGACGGCCCGGGTCCTGGAGCGGTCGAGGTCGGCGAGCTCGACCTGGGCCGACACCCAGCGCGCGACCTCGTCGGTGGCCCGGACGAGGCCCGCGTTCGTCTCCGGACCGTACGCGATGAGCGCGCCGACGACCCGGTCCTCACCCGTGACCGGCGCGACGACCGCCGTCCGGATCGGGCAGCCGAGCTGCCGGCACGCAAGGTCCCCGCCCTCGAGGACGACCGTCCGCCCGGTCCGCAGCACCTCGGCGGCGTGCGCTGCGGCGTCCGGGGCGTGGTGCTGTCCCTGGCCGTCCCAGGCGAGCGTCGACGAGGCGTCGGTGAGCGCCACCGCCGAGGTGCCGAGCAGCGTCCGCAGGTGCTTCGCGGCGCGGCTCGCCCCGGTCGGGGTCAGCCCGTCGCGCAGGTGCGGCGCGGCCAGCGATGCGGTGTGCAGGGTGGCGAACGTCGCCCGGTCGGTCGGCCCGCCGAGGTCGCGCCCGCCGAGGATCGTCCGTGCGATGAGGAAGGCGACGAGTGCGACGACCGCGGTTGCGGCGAGGAGTACCGCCAACGGCCCCACGGCCGATCCGCTCATGGCCCGCACGCTACTGGTCGGCCCGGACGCCTGCCGCGGGACGACGTAGGGTCGTCCTCCGTGACGACCGCCGACGCGCTCGCGAGCCTCGCCGCGCTCCCTGGCGTGCCGGCGGCCGTCGACGCGGCCCGGGACGCGTGCACCCGGGTGCGCTGGCACCCCGCGCTGCGGCGCCGAACCGAGGAGGCCCGGGCCGAGGCGGGCATCCGCGCCGTGCGGGCGTCCGCGGCGCTCGACGGGGCCCGGTTCAGTGTCGAGCTCGTCCGGGACGCCGCCCGTGGGGCGCGCAGGCTGCCCGACGACCCGGTCGGCCGGACGGCGATCGGGGCGCTCCGGGCCGCCGCCGAGGCCGACCGGCTCGCCGGCGTGCTGCCGACCGCGCCGCTGCAGGGGCTCGCGCGGCTCCATGTCGCGGCGGCCGCCGGACTCGTCCCGGACGACGCGCTCGGCCGGCCCCGCCGGCCGGGAGAGCTGCCGGGCGACGGGGCCGACCTGCTCACCGGACCGGGCCCGGAGGATGTCGTCGCTGCGCCGGACGCCGGGGACCCCCTCGCCGACCGGCTCGCCGGCCTCTCCGGCCTGCTCCGGGCGCCGGCCGACGCCCCGGCCCTCGTCGTCGCCGCGCTCGTGCACGCAGAGGTCATGACGGCCCGGCCGTTCGTCGCGGGCAACGGCGTCGTCGCCCGCGCGCTGTGCCGGGCGGTCGTCGTCGACCGCGGCCTCGACCCGACCGGCGTCGTCGTCTGGGAGGTGCCGCTGCTCGCGGCCGGCCCGAACTACCCGCTGACCCTCGCGACCTACGCGCGCGGCACGGCGGACGGCGTCCGGTCCTGGCTCACGCTCTTCGCCCGCGCCGTCGTCGACGGGGCCGACGAGGGCCGTGCGGTCTGTGACGCCGTCCTCGCGGGGACGCTGACCCCGGGCGGGTGAGCGGCGTCCGGGTCGGTCGGGTGGGTCGGTCGGGTGGGTCGGTCGGGTGGGTCGGCCGGGTGGGTCGGCCGAGTGGGTCGGTCCGGGGGCGGAACCAGCCCGGACTCAGGCCCGGACGGCGGCCGCCGGGTCCGGGATCAGCAGGCCGCCACCGCTGAGCAGCGCGTCGATCGACGACGCCGGCGCCGGCCGCCCGAACAGGTATCCCTGGGCACGGCGGCAGCCGAGGTCGACGAGCAGGTCCCGCTGGGCCTGGTTCTCCACGCCCTCGACGAGGACCTCGACGCGCAGCGGCCCGGCGAGGCCGAGCACGAGCGACACGAGCGCCTGGCTCGCGACCTCCTCGGTGATCGGGGTGAGGAACGACCGGTCGAGCTTGAGCACGTCGACGGGCAGCCGGTGCAACCGGGACAGCGTCGCGTACCCCGTGCCGAAGTCGTCGAGCGCGACCCGACAGCCGCGCTGGCGCACCCGCCGAAGCACCGCAGGCGCGTTCGAGTCGTCGACGAGCGCGGTCTCGGTCACCTCGAGCCGGACGTTCTCCGGCGGGACGCCGTGGCGCAGGCACGCGTCGAGGAGCCGCTCGGGCAGGTCGTCGGTGAGCGACAGCGCGCTGACGTTGAGCCCGAGCTCGAGGGACTCCGTGACCCCCCGGTGACCGTGCAGCGCCCGCCAGCGGCCGAGCGCGCGCAGCGACTCCTCCATGACCCAGGCGTCGACGGCCTGGACGGCGCCGGCCTCCTCGGCGAGCCGGACGAACAGGTCCGTCGCGGCGGTCATCCCTTCCCGGCGTCGCCACCGGACGAGCGCCTCCACGCCGGTGAGCCGGCCGTCGACGAGGGTGACGTCGGGCTGGAAGACGACCTCGAGCTCGCCCCGGCCCACCGCCTCGACGACGTCGCCGACGAGCCGGGCCCGCTCGGTCGACGTCGAGACCGTCAGCGCGTCGAGAACGCTCACGTGCCCGTGGCCGTGGTCGCTCTCGACCTCGAGGGCGGCCGCCGCCCGGTCGAGGCAGTCCCGGGCACCGCGCTGGATGTCGACGGCGGCGACGCCGGCCCAGACGGCGAGCGCGAGCCTGCCGCCGGGGACCGGCACCGGGGTCCGCAGCGCCTCGACGATCCGCTCGCCGAGGATCCGGGCGTGCGTCACGCCGTCCGCGACGAGGACGCCGAGCTGGTCGTCGCCGAGCCGGGCGACGAGGGTGCGGCCGCCGGCGAGGTCCTCGGGGTCGAGGAGCCGGCGAACCCGCTCGGCGAGCACGAGGACGACCCGTGCCGGGTCCGCGTCGAGCAGCACGGCGCGGCGGACGGCCCGGTCGAGGTCGACGACGACGATGCTCGCCGCCCCGGTCGCGGCGACCTGGTCGGCGGTCGCGACGAGCAGCTCCCGGTTCGGCAGGTCGGTCTCGCGGTCGTGGCTGCGCTCCCAGGCGATCGTCAGCTCGGCGCTGTGCAGGGCCGTCGTCTCCGTCGTCACCGCGAGCCGCTCGCCGCCGGGCAGCGGGGTCACGTGGGTGAGGAAGCGCCGTCCGCTCTCCTCGTCGGCGGCCCACTGCACGGTCGCCGGGACGCCCGCCGCGACGGCCTGGGTGAGCGCCGGGACGACCTCCGCACGGTTGATGACGTCGATCGCCCCGGTGTCGAGGAGTGCCGCGGCGCAGTCGTCGAACCGCCACCGGCCCTCGACGTCGACCCGGGCGACGACGGCGGGAGCGACCTCGGCGAGGGCCTGCCAGCGGGTGGAGTCGATCTCCGCGCTGCGCCGGTCCCGGTCCTCCCGGGCGAGTGCGACCGCTGTGAAGCAGGTGGCCACCGCGCCCGCGAACATGAGCACCTGGAGCCGGAACAGGGGCGCTGGCGCGGTGACGCCGAACCGCACCTGCCCCGCGGCCCCGAGGACGACCGCGCACGTCGCGAGCACGAGCGCCGCTCGCTGCAGGTCCTGCTGGACGCCGAGGGCCGCGAGCGGGACGAGGGCGAGCGGGATGAGGACGAGCTCGGACGCGTGGACCCCGTCGGCGAAGACGAACAGGGCCGGCATGAGCACGATGACGAACGACTGCGCGACCATCTCGAGGCGCCGCCGCCGGGGCACCCGGACGACCATCGTGCCGCCCCGCGCCACCGCGGCGGCCAGGAGGAGGAGCCCCGGCGCGAGCGTGACGACCGCCGTGGCCTCGCCGACGACGGACGTCGCCCACGACGCGGACGTCGCGGCGCCCGGGACGGCGCCCGCTGCGACATGTTCCCGGAGCGTCGAGAGGAGCGCCGCACCGGCCGGCGCGGCGACGACGCCGGTCACGAGGAACGCGCACAGCGCGCTGAAGGTCACCTCGATCCGGGGGACGCGCCGACGCAGCGCCTCCGCCGCGGCGGTGTACCAGAGGGTCGTCGCGACGTCGACGGCGAGCGCGACGGCGAGCGCGGCCCGGTACTCGTGCGGGTCGACGGCGAGCCCACCGACGACCCGGGCGGCGAGGGCGACCGGGGCTCCGCGCCAGCCGAGGAGGGCCAGGTACGCGAACGTGATGCCGGCCGGCGGGAACCACAGGCTCTGCGCACCCTCCGGGGGGATGATGAGGAGGTAACCGACGGTCGAGAGGGCGGCGAAGGTCAGGCCGAGCTGGGCCTGCCGCCGGGCGGCGGGCCGTGCCAGGCCCGTCGGAAAGATCGCCACCATGGCTGAAGGTTAGGACAGATGTACCGAAGGTCACGGCGAAACGGTCAAGGCGGTTCGTGACATTCGGTCACAGCGCTGGTCGACGCTCCGGCTCGTCGTCGACGACGTTCCGGGGACGGTTCAGGAGGCATGCTCGCAGCCGCGGCTCAGCGCGACAGCGGAGGCCTGCCCGACGGCGCCCTGGTCCCAGCCCGGGAGCCGGGTCTGGCTCACCAGGCCCGGGGTGCGCACCTCGAGGGTGAACAGGCCCTCGACCGAGGGCTGACCGCCGAAGGGGTCGACGCACCCGCGGGTGGCGATCCGGACGACGAGGAGCCCCCGGGGGCCGCCCGGTCGCAGCCGGATCCCGCGCGCGGGCTGCGCCGTCACGACGAACGGGCCCTGGTCGGCGAGCGGGACGACGGAGACGTCGGCCGGGACGCCCTCCGGCGACTCCTCGAGGAACAGACGGAGGTCGCCGTTCTCCTGGGTGGTCATCGCGACGACGGAGACCCCGGACGGCGGGGTCGCGGCGATGCCGTCGCCGGACGGCGACGGGCAGGCGCTGACGTGCAGGAGCGCGCGGACGGCGGTCGCGTCGGGCAGCGGCGCCGCCGGGAGCTCGCGGCGGACACCGTCGGCGTCGAGGACGTCCGCGACGACGGTGCCCACGCGGTCGGCATCCGGCGCGGACCGCATGAGCTCGAGCTCGCGCGCGGAGCCGCAGCGGACCTCGGCGACCGCCGTCCCCGACGCGCTCGTCACCGCAGGTACGGCGAGAGCGTGGACCGGGGTCACGGAGTCGGCGCCGACGTGCACCTGGCGCAGGGTGATCGGCTGCCCCGAGCCGGTCGCCGCGAAGAGCTCGATGCGGGCGCGCCCCGCGCCGTCCGGCTCGCCCGTCCCGGTGAACCAGACCAGCACCCGGGTCGCCGCGAGCGCTTCGCGCGCACCCGCTTCCCGGCCCTGAACCGCTCCGGCGGCGTGCCCGCTCCATGCGGCGAGCAGCACCGCCGCGGCGGCGAGGCCGAGGGCGACGAGGCGCCGCCAGGGGTCCCGGCGGTGCGCCGGGCCCGGCCGCGGGTCGACGTCGTCGCGCACGAGCTCGACGTCGGCGGCAGCGTCGACCTGCATCGCGTCCGCATCGGCGAGCCCCGACCGCTCGGTACTCATGCCCGGTCCCGGCGCCGCCCGGTCAGCCGCCGGTCCGGCCGCTGCAGGCGCGGACGGCGGCGGCGGTCGCGGCGGCCCGCAGGGCTGCGTCGTCCCAGCCGGGCGCCGGCGCCGCGACCTCCCCGCCGGGCGAGAGCGTGCCGGCCGTGAGGTCGTCGGGGAACGGCACGAGCGGCGCGTCCGACGTGCCCCGGTCCGAGTGCGGGCAGCCGTAGGCGAAGGTCAGTCGCACCCGCGTCGCGTGGGTCACGACGAGCGGCAGCCGTGGCGTCGCAGTCACCGTCCACGGGCTGTCCTGGATCGCGAACGTCGTCCTCGACGCATCCGAGCGGACCGGGCGCAGCTGGGCGAAGCTGGGCGCCGCGGACTGGGGCAGGATCCGGACGAGCGAGAAGAGGTTCTGGCGGGCGTCCGTCCCGGCGTTCACCGGCGGCGTGACGACGAACGACACGCTGCCGTCCGCACGGGCCGTCATCTCGGTCACCTCGTCGCCGAGGAGCGCCCCCGCCGGCGGCGGGGCACAGACGTCCGCGATCGCGGTCAGCCTCGTCGCCGGGTTCGCGACGAGGACCGGCACGTCGACGGTGTGGAGCATGCCCCTCGGCCGGACGACGGCGACCGAGCCGGCGAGCAGCTGCCCGTCGATCGCGCGGTCCGCGGGGAGGCGCCGGACCGGGTCGCAGTCCGGCGTGCCCTTGAGAAGTGTGCGCCACGGGAGGCCGCCGTCGCTCACCCGGATGACCGGGTAGACGTCGAAGACGCCGAACGGGGTCCGGACCTTCTCGAGGACGACGTCGGCGACGCCCTCGACCTCACCCGTGAGCGACGCGGTGACCATGATCAGCGTGTCCCCGCGGACGGGGGCGGTCGAGGCGTCGACGGGCGGCCCGCCCTCGGCCTCGAGGCTGAGGACGATCCGCGTCGCCGCGTCGAGACGGGCCTGGGCCTGCTGGTGCGCCGAGGTCGCGCCGCCGAGGCCGCCCACGAGAAGGGCTCCGGCAACGAGGGCCGTGATCCCGAACGGGCCGAGCCCGCGACGATGTCGGGCGCCGGGCGGAGTACCGCCGTTGCCCTCGGACCCGTCGCGCCCGAGGTCGTCGCCGGCGCCCCCGACGACCGGTTCGACGACCGGGCGGGGCTGCTCGACGGCCGGCCCGGCCGGCGGTCCGAGCGTCCGGCCGGAGGGCGGGGCGCCGCGCAGTCCCGCGCCGCGACGGCCGTCGTCGATGCCGGGCGCGGTCATCCCGAGGGACTCCCGGCTCACGCTCACATGGTGACCGGCCGGGGGGCCGTGCGCCAGGGCTGGACGGGCGGACGGCGACGTCCGTCGTCGGGCGTCGCCGTCCCGCACGACGAGGCGGTGATCATGCGCGCAACAAGCTCGTCGGACAGGTCAGGCCCGTCTCGACGGGTCCGCTCGTGGACTGGTCGCGCGTGGGTGCCACGTCGTCGTGCCGCTCGATATGGTCGTGCCGCTCGATATGAGAGACGTGCTTCCTGTCTACTCCCGTCCGGCGTCCAGGGGAAGACGCGGCGGAGCCCCGTGCGCCGATCGGTCACCGTCACGCCCGCTGCGGGTTCACCCCCTCACGGCGGCCGGGCACCTGCGGGCGCGGGTCGCGAGGAGCCAGCGGGAGAGGTCGGGGCCGATCTCGGCGTACGCCGTCGCCGGGACGTCGCTGCCGTCGAGTCGCAGCTGCAGCCCGACGGGGACGGGCCCGGCCGCCGGGTCCGCCCCGGCCGCGCCAGCGCAGCTCGATGACGCCGCCGCGAGGTCGAGCACGACGTCACCGGCCTGCCCGGCAGTGCGCCGGACGTCGTCGAACGGCACCGGCTCGCCGTCCGCGAGCACCTCGACGACCGCCGCGCCCCCGGGCAGTCCCGCGACCCGCACCTGCGCCGTCCGGGCGGTGAACGACGCGGACGTCACCGTGACCCTCGTGTCGTGCCCGGGCGGCATCGCCGCGGCGACGGCCCGGCACGCGCCGTCGGCCTCCGCGAGCCGCCCGACGACGAGCGCGGGCAGCGTGTCGGCGTCGCCGAGCCGGACGCGGACGTCGAGCCCGGCGTCGCGGCGTCCGGCGGACAGCCCCGTGGAGCACGCCAGTGGCCGGCGGACGGTGACGGTGGCGGACCCGCCGGCCGGCAGCGGCCGGACGACGTCGGGGGAGTCCCGCACCCGCTCGGCGGGGGTGGCGGGGGCGGCCCGCGGACCGCTCACGGCGACGTCCGTGAGCTCGGCGTCGGACGTCGTCCGGTTGACGACAGTGACGACGAGGTCGACGGCGGGCACCCGGTCGTCGGCGACGACGGACCGCAGCTCCACCCATGCCGTCACCGCGGGCCGTGGCGGTGCGGGCGTCCCGGTCACCACGGAGCGCACCCCGGCCGCGCCGACGGCGGCCAGGAGCGCGGCGACCGCGGCGCCGGCGAGGAGCGGACGCCGTCGTGGCGGGACGACGTCGGGGCCGGCGTCCAGGTCGACCTCGGCGGCGAGTGCCGGGCGGGGTCTGGGGGCAGGCGGCGCGGGCGCGGTCACGGCGTGCCGCCCGGGCGTGAGTGGCCGCACGGGCCGGCGAGCAGCCAGCGCGCGAGGGCGTCGCCGACGGCGATCCGGACCGTCGCCACCTGCCCGGACCCGGCGTCCACGTCGAGGTCGAGCGTCCGCGGCAGGCCGCCGCGTGTCACGGACGGGTCGCACGTGTCCGGCGGGTCGAGCCAGACGGCGCGGGTGGTGCCGTCGACGGTCAGCGGCAGCGGGTCGCCGCCGAGTGCGAGCCCCTCCGCCCTGGCGCCGAGGACCCGGGTCGTCCGGCCGGACGGTGCTCGGACCGACAGCCGGAGCCGGCCGCCGTCGATGAGCGCGGCGACCGCCGAGCTGCTCGGCACGAAGGCAGCGGCGACGAGCGGTGCGGGCCCGTCGTCGAGCCCGACCTCCTGTGCGGCCGTCGCCGCCGGCGGCGCGGCGCGCGATCTGCTGCAGAGGTCGGCGAGGGGCTGCGCCACGGCGTCGAGGGGCACCTCGCGGGCGAGGACGTCGTCCGCGACGACTCGCAGAGCGGGGAGCCGGAGCGCCTGCGGCGAGGCGCAGTCGACCTCGACGTGGACCCGGATCGTCCGGCTCCCGCCCGCGGGGACGACAGCGCCGGAGGGGTCGACGAACTGCACCCGGGCGGCGCTGAACGAGCCGCCGCTGCCGGCGACCCGGAGCGGGAGGCCGCCGAGGTTGCGGATCGCGACGACGAGGGCGGCGTCCCGGAGGGCGCCGGTCGTGCCGGCCGCGCGGGTGTCAGCCCTGGTGCCCGGACTGGCCTGGCCGGCCGGGGTGGCCGTGCCGTCGGTGGACGTTCGGCCGCTCGACGGGTCTGCGCCGCGGGGCGGCTCGACCGAGACGACGGCAGCGGACGCGCCGGCGGAGTCGAGCAGCGACTCCCGCAGCTGCGCCTGCCGCCACGCACCGGCGCCGTTCCAGCCGAGCCCGGCGCCCACCGCGACCGCGACGCCGACGACGGTCAGGGTCGCGATGCGGGTCCGCGCGGATGTCGCCCGCCGGCTCGACCCCGGTGCGCTGCCGGGGGAGGTCGTCGGCGTCCGGGCCGTGCGCTGCGAGGTGCTGCTGCCGGCGCCCGAGGTGCTCACGGCGCCGGCGGTGCTCACGGCGCGGGCGGTGCTCACGGCGCGGGCGGTGCTCACGGCGCCGTGCTCGCGGGAGGCGGCGTCCGCGGCGGCGGTGCCGACGACCTCCCGGCTCATCCGGCACCTCCTGCGCGTGGCCGTGACCTAGGCCCTGGCCTCCAGCACACCTCGGCGCCGGGCGAGGACCCAGGCACACCCGGCGGCGAGTGCCGCCAGCCCGACGGCGAGCCGGATCGCCGAGGACCGCGGCACCAGCTCCAGCGTGGGGGACCACGCGCTCCGGCGCCAGGTCTCGACCCGCTGGACCCCACCTGCGACACGGCTGCGCAAGGTCACAGGTTCGACGAAGTTCATGATCGGCCAGCCACGGATGCCCGCCTCCCGCCGCAGCCCTCGATCCGGGTTCACCGCGGTGGGGTGGCCGACGACGGCGAGCATCGGGACGTCCGTGACGGAGTCGCTGTAGGCGAAGCACCCGGCGAGGTCGTAGCCCTGCTCCTCGGCGAGCCGGCGGACGGCGACCGCCTTGTTCTCCCCGTAGGCGTAGAACTCGATCTCGCCGGTGTAGCGACCGTCCTGGACGACCATCCGCGTCGCGACGACCCGGTCGGCCCCGAGCAACGCCCCGATCGGCTCGACGACCTCGGCGCCGCTCGAGGAGACGAGCACGACGTCCCGCCCGGCCGCGTGATGCTCCTCGATGAGAGCGGTCGCCTCCCGGTAGACGACCGGCTCGATGAGCTCCGTGAGCGTCTCGGCGACGATGTCCCGGACCTGCTGGACGTCCCAGCCTGCGACCATCCGGGACAGGTACTCCCGCATGCGCTCCATCTGGTCGTGGTCGGCGCCGCCGATGACGAAGAGGAAGTGTGCGTACGTGCTCCGGAGGACGGCGCTGCGCGTGATGAGACCGCCGGCGTAGAAGGGGCGCGAGAACGCGAGGGTGCTCGACCGCGCGATGACGGTCTTGTCGAGGTCGAAGAAGGCCGCGCTGCGGGCCGCCGGAGTCACGCGGTCAGGATAGGAGGCACCGCCGACAGGGCCTGCGCGGCGCTGCGCCCGGGTCCTTCCGGCCCGGCCGGAAGGGCCTGCGCGGCGCCGCGCCCGGGTCCCGGCCCGGCCGGGCGCGTGGCTGACACCGCGGGGAGAGAGCGGATGGTCGTCGCTCAGAGTGAGGGACCCATGACGTGCTGATCATGAAGTCGTGCCGGCCGGACACCCGGGAGCGTCGCCGACCCGCCCGCCCGGCGACGAGGACGCCCGCAGTCGTGCCTCGTCGACCCTCCGGAGCGCTGAACTCCGTCAGAGTTTTCCGGTCGTCGACGAATTCCGTCGTCGACCTCGATCGCGGATACGGCTTTTCGTCGACTTCGGGACGGATGCCGCGCGCCGGCGCTTTCTTGCGTTCCGGCGGTTGCCTCGGCGGTCGCCGAGGTACACACTTGCGGCGCCGGCGTCTATCGCCGCGCCGCTGGTCCGACTCCTCCCCCCGAGCCGGACCGGCTCAGACGGCCCCCGCTCCCCCCAGCGGGGGCCGTCGCATGTCGAAGTGCATCTGCACGTGCATCGTCGTGCGCGGGCGTCCGGGCCTCTCCCTCTCCCCGCACTTTCGTCACCTTCTGTGACGGCAACGCACGGACGACCGTCAGGGCTCGCCCCGTCCACAGTCGCGCCGTTCGTCACGCCGTCCACAGGCAGGGCGAGCGCCGTCCCCGGGACGGGGGGTGCGCGGCACCCTCGTCCCCGCCGGTCGTCGTCCGACGTCGGCGAGCCACGGAGGGCGCTGCAGATGACCTCTCGTCCCGTCCCCGCCGACCCGGCCTTCGCCGGCCCCGGCCGTCCCGCCATCGGCGACCCCGGGGCCCTGCCGTCGTCCGTGGCGCCCGGCGCCGGCTTCCCGGCCGACCCGGCCGACCGGCCATCCGTCGTGGTCCTGACCTCCGACGAGCAGCTCGCGGAGCGGATCCTCACGCTCGCCGCGGTGGCGGGTGTCGTCCTCGACCGGCCGAGCCTGCCGGTGCCCGGGCGCCGTCCGCCGCCGTCCTGGTCGAGGGCGCCGCTCGTGCTCGTGGGCGCGGACGTCGCCGACCCGGCGGCCGCCGGTCATCCGCAGCGGCTCCGTGAGGTCGCGGCCCGCGGATCGGTCGCCGTCGTCACGACCGCGCCCGCGCACACCGACCTCTGGCGGCGTGCGGTCGAGCTCGGGGCGGACCATGTCGTCCTGCTCCCGGACGGCGAGCCATGGCTCCTCGACCGGCTTCTCGACGCGGCCTCCGGACCGCCGAGCGGCTGCGTCCTCGGCGTCGTCGGCGGCCGGGGCGGCGCCGGCGCGAGCACCCTTGCCGTGGCCCTGGCCCTCGCAGGGGTGCGGCGCAGGCTCCGTACGGTGCTCGTCGACGGCGACCCGCTCGGCGGCGGGCTCGACCTCCTCCTCGGGGCCGAGACGAACGCCGGGCTGCGGTGGCCGGACCTCGCCGATCTCCGCGGTCGGATGCAACCGGGCCTGCTCACCTCGGCGTGCGTCACGGTCGACGACCTCCGGCTCGTCTCCTGGGGTGCCGGGCGGCTGTCGGACCGGACGGCAGCCGCCGGGTCCGCGAGCCCGCCGGCGCCGACCGTCTCGGCAGAGGCGATGGTGGCCGTGCTCGATGCGGCCGGCCGGGAGTCCGACCTCGCGGTCGTCGACCTGCCGCGCTGCCCCGGTCCCGCGGAGGCGGTGGCGCTCGAGACCTGCCGCACCGTCGTCCTCGTCGTCCCGGCCGAGGTGCGCGCCGCGGCGGCCGCCGCACCGCTCGCCGCACGGGTCGGCGAGCACGTCACCGACCTGCGGCTCGTCGTCCGCGGGCCCGCGCCGACCGGTCTGCCGGCGGAGGCGGTCGCCGACCTGCTCGGGCTGCCGCTGGCGGCCGCGCTGTCGCCGGAGCCCGGGCTGGCCGCCGCGCTCGACCGCGGCGAGGCCGCGGCCATCCGGCCGCGCGGCGCGCTGGGCCGGTTCGCGACACGGCTCGTGACGGAGGTGGTGGCGGGATGACCTCGGTGTCTGTGACGCCGCCGTCGGCGCCGGACCGTTCCGCGCCGTGGAGTGACGGTGCGGCACGGCTCGTCGACCCCGTGCGAGTGCTCCAGGCCCGGCGCCGCGCCGAGGAGGCCCGCCGCGCGGACGGGCCCGGGCCTGGGCTGCCGACCCGTCCGGCCGCGGCCGCGGGCGTCGACGGCCCGGCCCACTCCGGCCGGCCGGACCGGCTCGACGCGCGGACGGCGCTGGGCCGCGACGTGGGCGCGGCAGCCGGCTCGGCGGGCCTTCTGCTCGGCGTCGAGGACCTGCGGGCAGCCGTCGACGGCGTCCGTGAGCACGTGTGGGGTCTCGGCCCGCTCGCTCCGCTCGTCGCCGACCCAGCGGTGACCGACATCCTGGTGAACGGCGGTGGGAGCGTCTGGGTCGACCGCGGGGCCGGCCCGGTCCCTGCCGGCGTGCGGTTGGACGGCGAGCCGCAGGTGCGTGCGCTCGCCGTCCGGCTCGCGACGCTCGCCGGACGACGGCTCGACGACGCGATGCCCTGGGTCGACGCCCGGCTGCCCGGGGGCGTCCGGCTGCACGCCGTCGTCCCGCCGCTCGCCCCCGAGGGGACCCACGTGAGCCTGCGGGTCCTGCGACCCGGCGGCTTCGACCTCCCGGCGCTCGTGGCAGTCGGGGCGCTTCCGCCGTCGTGGGCCGCCGTCCTCGAGGTCATGGTGCGCCGCCGGGTCGCCTTCCTCGTGAGCGGCGGGACGGGCGCCGGCAAGACGACGCTGCTCGCCGCCGTCCTCTCCCTCGTGCCCGCGCACGAGCGGCTCGTCCTCGTCGAGGACGTCGGCGAGCTGCGGCCGGAGCACCCGCACGTCGTCCGGCTCGAGGCGCGGCACGACAACGTCGAGGGGCGCGGCGCCGTGGGCCTCGACGACCTCGTGCGGCAGGCGCTGCGGATGCGCCCCGATCGGATCGTCGTCGGCGAGTGCCGCGGCGCCGAGGTCCGTGAGCTCCTGGCCGCCCTGAACACCGGCCACGCGGGCGGCTGCGGCACGGTGCACGCCAACGCCTCGGCCGAGGTCCCCGCACGGCTCGAGGCCCTCGGCAGCCTCGCGGGGATGTCCCCCCGGGCTCTCACCGGACAGGTCGCCGCCGCGATCGACGTCGTCGTGCACGTCGAACGCGTCGCGGGCGTGCGCCGCGTCGCGGAAGTGGCCGTGGTCGGCCGTGACGCCCGCGACGGCCGCGCCGGGCTCGTCGTCGAGCCCGCCCTGACGCGCTCACCGGACGGCGATGCCGTGCCGGCTGCCGGGTGGCCGCGGCTCGCCGCGATGCTCCGGTTGCCGGGCGACGCACCTCCGCAATGACGTCCGCTCCGGCCTGCGTGGCCGCGCTGCTCGTCGCGCTCGCGGTGGCCGCCGTCGTCCCCGCCCCGCCCGCCGAGCGGTTGCGGCGGCTGCAGACTCCCGTGGCGAGCACGCGGTCCACCCCGACGCGAGCCGGCCGGCTTCTCCGCCGGATCCTGGCCCGGCGTCGACGGACGCCCGAAGGGCTCGACGCCGTCGTCGTGCTCGTCGACCGGCTCGCGGCGCTCACCCGCGCAGGCCTGGCGGCGCCGGCGGTCTGGGAGCACCTGGCGGCTGTCCCCGGGCCGATGCGTCCGCTGTGTGCGTTCGTCGCCGAGTCGATCGCCAGCGGCGGCAGCACGGCCGGCGCGCTGCGGGACGCGGCCCCGCTCGCGGCCGGGCCCGGCCGAGGGCCCGGAGCCGAAGCGCTCGACCCGGCACAGGTCCTCCGCTGGGTGGCTCTGGCTCTGTCGGTGTCCGAACGCACGGGCGCCCCGCTCGCCGGTTGTCTCGACCGGCTCGTGTCCGCCGTCCGCGCCGAGATCGCCGCCGCCGACGAGCGCACGACGGCGGTCGCCGGACCCCGGGCCACCGCCCAGGTCCTCGGCTGGCTGCCGGTCGCGGGGGTCGGGCTGGGCGCGCTCCTCGGCGCAGATCCGCTCCGTGCCCTGCTGTGGACGTCGCCCGGCCGGCTGTGCCTGTTCGCCGGCACGGCGCTGTGGGCAGCGGGTCGGCTGTGGTCGCGGACGCTCGTCCGAGGCGCGGCGCGTGCGGGGGAGTGATGGGGGAGCCGGCCGTGGTGCTCGCGGTGGTGCTCTCGGCTGCCGCGGTGGCCGTGGGGGTGCCGCCGAGTCCGTCCGTGCGGCTGCGCCGGCTCACTGGGCGGCGCACCGCAGCGATGGCTCCCGGCTCCTCACGGGACGGGCCTGCCCGCCAGAGCCGTCGGCGCCGGCGCGACGTCCGGCCGTCGTCGCTGCGGGGTCGTCGTGCGTGGCGGGCAGACCTGGCGGTGCCTGTGCCGATCCTCACCGATCTCGTCGCGGCGGCCCTCGTCACCGGCCTGCCGCCCCGGATCGCCGTCACCGCCGTCGCCGACGCGCTCGACGCCGGCGGCGGCGACGCCGGGCCGCTGCGTGGCCTCGACGACGCCTTCGCCGCCCTCGGAGAGGCACTGGAGCTCGCGACCCGGACCGGCCTCACACCGGGCCTCCTCGTCCTCGCCGCCGCCGACGAGACCCGGCGCCGACAGGCGGTGCGCCGTCAGGTCGCGGCCCGCCGCCTCGCCACCCTCGTCGTTCTCCCGACAGGTCTCTGTCTGCTCCCGGCGTTCGTCCTGCTGACCGTGGCCCCGCTCGTCATCGACCTGCTCCTGCACTGACGTGCCCGGTCGTCACACCGGACATCGGGCGGTCCCCCTGGATGCGGGGCCGCGCTGGACGCCGGCCTGCGGCTGGACGGCAGCCCGTCGCTGCGTCTGCCGCCGCACACGCGTGAGCAGCCGCAGACCGGCCACCGGTGCTCTGACCGCACGCCGGTCGTGACCGCGGAGCTGCCGGTGTCTCGTGCGGCGCGTCCGAGGCCCTTGTTCCAGAAGGAGTCCGGCCGATCGGTCGGGATCGATCCGTCCACAGGGTCGGCCCGTCGTCCCACTGTCCACAGCCGCTCCCGGACCCGGAGCGGAGCATTCCCGGTCGGCGGCAGGATCGGGTCGTCCTCTTCGAGAGGCACTGTCCCCCAACGAGAACGGAGCAGCCCATGCCCGAACATGTCACCACCCCCAGGATCCGCCGCCACGTGTCGGACCGGTTCACCCGATGGTCTGCACGCCTGGTGTGCGTAGCCAGACGGATCTGCCGATCGGGCCGGGATGCCGGGATGGCGACGGCCGAGTACGCGATCGCCACGCTCGCGGCGTGCGGCTTCGCGGGGCTGCTCGTCGCGATCCTCAGCGGCGGCCAGGTCCGCGGTCTGCTGCTCGGCATCATCCGCCGGGCGCTGGCGATCGGCTGAGCCGTGCGTCGTGGTGCCGGCCGACCGGCGGGCGACGCGGGGACGGTGACGGCGGAGTTCGCCCTCGCCCTCCCCGCGGTCGCCGTCGCGCTTGCGCTCGTCCTCGCCGTGGCCGAGGTCGGCGCGGCGCAGGTGCGCTGCCTCGACGCGGCCAGAGCGGCAGCGCGCCGCGCAGCTCGGGGTGACTCACCTGGTGCCGTCGCCGCTGCGGCCGGCACCCTGGCACCACCCGGCGCCACCGTCCGGGTCGGTCGAGCGGGCACCGATGTCACGGTCACCGTCCGAGGCAGGGTGCGACTGCCGCTGCCGGGCCGTCCGGCTGTCCCGGTGGGAGCGACCGCGGTTGCCGACATCGAGGCGACTCCATGAGAGGAGGGGTGGAGCACCGTCGGCAACGGCTTCCGCGGGCGGCGGCTCGGGCGACCTCGCAGCGCGCGGCTGCGCGCCTTCCCGAGGCCGGTTCTCTGCCCACCGCGCGTCGCGAGCGAGGGTCCGGCACGGTGCTCGCGCTCGGTGCCGTCCTGCTCGCCGCCGCGCTCGCGGTCGGTGCAGCGGGGCTGGTGCGTGCCACGATCGCCCGGCACCGTGCCGAGGCGGCGGCCGACCTCGGGGCCTTGGCCGGTGCAGGCACCTGGCCCGTGCCCGACTGCCGTCGCGCCGCAGCCGTCGCCGTGGCCAACGGTG
The DNA here is from genome assembly GCA_963750565.1 of uncultured Actinomycetota bacterium. Classification (GTDB taxonomy): domain Bacteria; phylum Actinomycetota; class Actinomycetes; order Actinomycetales; family Kineosporiaceae; genus R-H-3. The sequence continues at coordinate 223,977 of CAVVRA010000014.1, forward strand.
CCCGTCCCGCCGGCTGCACCGTCGAAGAGGGCACCGGCGTCCTGCAGATGACGGTCATCGTCGAGCTCGGGGCACCGTGGTCGACGCTCGGGCCCGCGACCGTGACGGCCCGCGCCGGCCCGTCCGGATCAGCGACGGTCACGGGTGCGACGGCCGGCTCCCGGCCGGTCGGCGCGGGAGTCTGTCGGACGAGCAGCGAACGCCGTGACGCAGCGCGTGCTCGACGCTGGGGACGCGGTCGCCGTGGAGCGGCTCCCGGCACCGGCCGCGCGGTGCCGTCAGGCATCCGGGGACGCTCCCCCGAGCACGACGCCGAGCAGCATCTCGGCGGCGGACTTGTCGAGGGGAGAGTTGCCGTTGCCGCACTTCGGGGACTGCACGCACGAGGGGCACCCTGCGTCGCAGGCGCAGTCACCGATCGCCTGCCGGGTGGCGGAGAGCCACTGCGCGGCGCGGCGGTATCCCCGCTCCGCGAAGCCGGACCCGCCCGGCTGCCCGTCATGGACGAAGATCGTCGGGAGGCCGGTGTCCCGGTGCAGCGCGGTGGACACGCCGCCGACGTCCCAGCGGTCGCACGCGGCGACGAGCGGGAGCGCGATCGCGGCGTGCTCGGCCGCGTGCGCCGCGCCGGGGACCGCCCCGTTGCCGATTCCCGCGGCGCGCAGCAGGTCCGGCGGCACGGTCCACCAGACGGCGGTCGTCCGCAGGGCCCGTGGCGGCAGGTCGAGCGGCTCCTCGCCGAGGACAGTGCCGGTCGCCACGTGCTTGCGCAGGAACGAGACCACCTGCGAGGTCACCTCGACGTCGCCGAGGTGAAGCCTGACCGGACCCCAGCCCCGCTCCTCCCGGACGGCGAGCACCCGGATGTCGACGACCTCCCGCGCCTGCGTCGCCACGTCGTCACCCGTGGCCTCGACGGCGCCGACGCCCTCCTCGAGGTCGAGCTCGCGGACGAGCCCATGGTTCGCCCTGGTACAGGTAGACGGCACCGGCGTGCGCGGCATGGTGCGCGGAGGGCAGGTCGATCGTCCCGAGCGAGTCGATGCCGGTCGCCCGCGCCGCGCGGACGACCTCGGGGGCCACCCAGCGGGGCCAGTCGGCCGGGTGCGCCTCGCGAACGGAAACGTCTCGACGTGCCGGACCCGTTCGGCACGGCCGGGCGCGCGCAGCAGGCGCTCCACGAGACCGGCGGCCAGGACGTCGCTCACCCCGGCATCCTCGCGCCGGCCACCGACGGCGGGGTGGACGGGGGTGGCAGGCGGCCACCGTCGCAAGTGGTTGAATGCGAGTCGTCCCGGCGTCGAGATCCGGCGCCGCAGCGACTGCGTCACGTCCGAGGAGGGCGAGTTGGAGCTCACCGTCACGAGCCGCCAGGAGGGCGCCCGGACCGTCATCTCCGTGAGCGGCGAGATCGACGTCTACACCGCCCCCAGCCTGCGCGAGCGGCTCAACGAGCTGGTGGCCTCCGGTCACTACGACCTCGTCGTCGACATGGAGGGCGTGGAGTTCCTCGACTCGACCGGTCTCGGGGTCCTCGTCGGGGGTCTCAAGCGGGTCCGGTCCCATGACGGCACGCTGCGGCTGGTCTGCGCGCAGGAGAAGATCCTCAAGGTCTTCCGGATCACCGGGCTGACGAAGGTGTTCCCGATCCACCCGACGCTCGAGGAGGCTCTCGCCGCCACGAGCACGGCCCCCGACGGCGCCGACGGCTGACGCCGCCCGCCAGCCCCCGTGCCGCCCGTGCGTCACCCAGTCCGCGTCGTCCGTCGTCGGAGAGCCGACCGCCCATGAGCACCGTCGCCCTGCGGTTCAGCCCTGCCGCCGAGCACGTGCGGACCGCCCGCCTCGTCTGCGTCGCGGTCGCGCGCCGGGCCGGGCTCGCCGAGGAGCAGCTCGACGCCATCCGGCTGTCCGTGGGCGAGATGTCCGCCCGCGCCGTCCGGCGCTGCGCAGAGGCCGGCGTGGGGACACCGATGCTCGTCGAGGTGGACGACGCCGGTCCGCGGCTGGAGATCGTCGTGACGGACGACGCGGCGGCGCCCGACGGCGAGGACGAGTACGTGGCCCTCGCGCTCGTCCGTGGCCTCGCCGACGACATGGAGGTCAGAGACGGGCCGGGCGGTCAGGGCGGCAGGGTCTGGCTGAGCTGGGACCGCCCGCCGGCCTGACCACGCCCCATGGATGGAGCGGGCGGAGCGGGGTACGCCCTGCTCACACCGGCGTGGCCGTCGAGTCCCGCACGAGTGCTGACCGACCCGCGGCGCCCGACGCGGGCCCGGGATCTGCGAGATTGCCCAGGTCCGAGGTCCTTGCACAACCGTCGACAAGGTCACATCGACCCTCGTTTGGTGCCCCTCGTCACCTTCCGTAGACTGCCCCGCGTTCGGTGCCCGCCGGAACGGCCGGACCGGGTCACCGCCGACGTCCCGCTCGACCGCATCCGCCGCCGCCCGCCAGGGGTGTCGTGGCCGTCGTCGAGTCGGGGCCTGCACACGTCGAGGAGGACGGATGCCAGGGATCACCCGTGCCGCGACCGGCTCGGAGGTGACCCTCTCCGGCGAAAACCTGACGCTCGTCGCCGTCGTCACGGCCATCGGGGTGGTCGCTCTCGTGATGGCGGCGGTCTTCAGGCGACAGGTACTCGCAGCCGGCGAGGGCACGGACAACATGCAGCGGATCGCCAAGGCGATCCAGGAGGGGGCCTCGGCCTACCTCAACCGCCAGTTCCGGACGTTGGTCTGGTTCGTGGCCCTGGTCTTCATCCTGTTGTTCCTGCTGCCGGGCGACCAGGGGATCCGGGTCGGCCGCAGCCTCTTCTTCGTCGTCGGCGCCCTGTTCTCCGCGTCCATCGGCTACTTCGGCATGTCGCTCGCTGTCCGTGCGAACGTGCGTGTCGCGTCGGCCGCCCGCGAGGCGGACGGCCGGGACGCCGGCATGCGGATCGCCTTCCGCACCGGTGGCGTCGTCGGTATGGCGACGGTCGGCCTCGGCCTGCTCGGCGCCAGCATCGTCGTCCTCGTCTACCGCGCGGACGCCCCGGCGGTCCTCGAGGGCTTCGGCTTCGGCGCCGCGCTCCTCGCGATGTTCATGCGGGTCGGCGGTGGCATCTTCACCAAGGCCGCCGACGTCGGCGCCGACCTCGTCGGCAAGGTCGAGCAGGGCATCCCCGAGGACGACCCCCGTAACGCCGCGACGATCGCCGACAACGTCGGCGACAACGTCGGCGACTGCGCGGGGATGGCGGCAGACCTCTTCGAGTCGTACGCCGTCATGCTCGTCGCGGCGCTCATCCTCGGCAAGGCGGCGCTCGGCGACCAGGGCCTCGTCTTCCCGCTGCTCGTGCCCGCCGTCGGCGCCCTGACGGCTGTCCTCGGCATCTTCGTCACCCGGCCGCGCCCGGGTGAGGGCGGCCTCGTCGCGATCAACCGCGGCTTCTACATCTCCGCGGTCGTTGCGGCCGTCGGCTGCGCCGTCGTCGCGTGGCTCTACCTGCCGGCCACCTGGGGCGAGCTGGCGAACGGTGACGAGCAGGTCGCAGCGCTCGGTTCCGACCCCCGGCTCGTCGCGACCGGTGCGGTGGCTCTCGGTGTCGTGCTCGCGGGCATCATCCTCTGGCTGACGGGCTACTTCACGGGCACCGAGGCCCGCCCGACGAAAGACGTCGCGCGGACCTCGCTGACCGGTCCGGCGACCGTCATCCTCTCCGGGATCGGTCTCGGCCTCGAGTCGGCGGTCTACACCGCCCTCATCATCGCGTCAGCCGTGTACCTGGCCTTCCTGCTCGGCGGCGGCGTCACCGTGCTGTCGCTGTTCCTCATCGCCCTGGCCGGCTGCGGCCTGCTGACCACCGTCGGCGTCATCGTCGCGATGGACACCTTCGGCCCGGTGAGCGACAACGCACAGGGCATCGCGGAGATGTCGGGCGACGTCCACGGTGACGGCACGCAGATCCTCACCGAGCTCGATGCGGTCGGCAACACGACGAAGGCCATCACCAAGGGCATCGCGATCGCGACCGCGGTCCTCGCGGCGACGGCGCTGTTCGGGTCCTACACCGACGCCTTCAGCGCCGCCCTCACCGAGGTCGGGGCGACCCAGGACGACGTCCGGGTCGCGACGAGCTTCATCATCGGCGTCACGAGCCCGAACGTCCTCGTCGGCCTCATCATCGGCGCCTCGGTCGTGTTCCTGTTCTCCGGGCTCGCGATCAACGCGGTCGGTCGTGCGGCCGGTGCCGTCGTCTTCGAGGTGCGGCGCCAGTTCCGCACCCACCCGGGGATCATGGACGGCACGGAGCTCCCCGAGTACGGCAAGGTCGTCGACATCTGCACCAAGGACTCGCTCCGCGAGCTCGCGACCCCCGGTCTCCTCGCCGCGATGGCCCCCATCGCCGTCGGCTTCGGCCTCGGCATCGGCCCGCTCGCCGGGTACCTCGCCGGTGCGATCGGTGCCGGTGCGCTCATGGCCGTCTTCCTCGCGAACTCCGGCGGCGCGTGGGACAACGCGAAGAAGATCGTCGAGGACGGCCGGTTCGGCGGCAAGGGCTCCGAGGCGCACGCCGCGACGGTCATCGGTGACACCGTCGGTGACCCGTTCAAGGACACCGCCGGCCCGTCGATCAACCCGCTCATCAAGGTCATGAACCTCGTCTCGGTGCTCATAGCGCCGGCGATCGTCCAGCTGACCTTCGGCACGAACGCGTCAGCGCTGCTGCGGGGGCTCATCGCGGCTGTCGCGGTCGTCATCATCATCGCCGCGGTCACGGTGACGAAGCGCCGTCCGATCGCGATCGGTGACGACGTCCCCGCGGAGGCGTCCGCCGCGGCCTGACCCGATACCGCACTTCGCGCGGGAGCCCCGGACGCGGCGCGGCGTCCGGGGCTCCCGTCGGCTCCCCGGGCCTGCACCTCGTCGACGGGCGGCCGGAGCCGCGAGACCGCAGGCGGCTGCGCCCGGCCATCCTCGACGCGTACGACCGGCTGGTCCGGACGAGCGACGAGGCACTGACCGGCCTTTCGGCTGCGGGTCGCCCCGGACGTCACCGAGGAGCGACACCACCGTCCCGACCAGGAGGACTCCGCCGTGGTCGTTCTCCGCCAGGGCGGCGGGTTCGGTCGCAGGGTCCGGGCGACGACCGCGCTCGCCGGCTTCGTCGGCGCGTGCGACGGGGACCTGCCCGCCGGCGTCGTGGTCAGCGCCCTCGCGCAGCTGCTCGACGTCGACACCGGAGCGCGTGCCGCCGAGGTGCTGCCGGCCGTCCGCGGCCTCGTCCTCGACGGCCTCCTCACGCCCGCGTTCTGACACCCCCACGAGCCGGCGCTCCGGCCGGCGACGCGAAGACACCCGAACGCCCCGACCGGACCGCTCGACCCTCGGCCCGGGCGGGGCGCCCGACGGCGGGGTGCTACTGCGGGACGGAGGCCGAGGCCGAGGTCCAGGTGCGCAAGGCGTGCTCGACGACCGCGATGAGCGTCTGCTTGGCCGACTCCCGCTCGCGGGCGTCGCAGACGAGCACCGGGACGTCCTGCGCGAGCTGGAGCGCCTCCCGGACCTCGTCCGGCCGGTGCTGCAGCACGCCGTCGAAGGCGTTCACCGCGACGACGAAGGGCAGGTTGCGGGCCTCGAAGAAGTCGATCGGGCCGAAGCAGTCCTGCAAGCGCCGGGTGTCGACGAGGACGACGGCGCCGATCGCGCCGCGCACGAGGTCGTCCCACATGAACCAGAACCGGTTCTGCCCGGGCGAGCCGAAGAGGTACAGGACCAGCTCGCTGTCGATCGAGATGCGCCCGAAGTCCATGGCGACCGTGGTGGTCGTCTTGTTCGGCGTCGCCGTCAGGTCGTCGACGCCCACGCTCGCCGACGTCATGACCGCTTCGGTCCGCAACGGGACGATCTCGGACACGGCCCCGACGAACGTCGTCTTGCCGCTGCCGAAGCCGCCCGAGACGACGATCTTCGTCGACCGGGTCGGCCGGCTGTCAGAGCCGCTGAAGGCCACTGAGCACCCTCCTCAGGAATGCTGGGTCGCGTTCGTCCCCGTAGTTGGCCGAGGTCTTGCCGACCTCGACGAGTCCTAGGTCCACCATGTCGGCGATGATCACGCGGGCGACGCCGATCGGTACCGACAGCCGCGCCGCGATCTCCGCGACGCTGGTCGTGTCGACGCACAGGCCGATGACCTGCACGTGCTCCGGGTTGAGCAAGGGGCTGGACCACGCCTCCCGCCCGTTGACCGTCGTGACGACGAGCGCCTCGAGGGCGAGGTCCCGGCCGGGCTTGGTGCGGCCACCCGTCCGCGAGTAGGGGCGGACCAGCGACGGCGCCGGCCCGTCCGCATATGGCTCGTCGTCCACGCTCAGCGGCCGCAGCGGGCTCGTGGGCCCGGTGTCGGTGAACGGCGCGCCGTGGACGAGCCACGGGACCGAGCCCGTGTCCGGAGGCATGGTCCCGGTCGGCATCCCTGACAGCGCCCCTGGCGGCCCCACGGCCCCACCGGTGGGGGGAGGCTGCGCGGCCGCCCCGGTCGACACCTCCGATCCGGTGAGGTGGTCGGTGTCCTGGCCGTGCGGGAGTTGGGCCTGCCCGGCACCGGGCTCGTCCTGCGGCGCCGGCAGGTAGCCCGGCCCGCCCGGGTAGCGGTTCCGCGTCTCGATCCGGCCGGAGCCGGGCTCTGCGCCCGGGCCGGCCGCCGGGCTCGTCGTCTCGGCCGTGCGGGGGCTGTCCGAGCCGCGACCCCGGCGGGCCTGGCGGTCGTCGCGTGCGCCCCGGTCGGGCGGCTGTGCGGCGGCGCGGACCGTGCCCGGGTCGACCCGGGCGTCCGCATCGGCGTCCGCATCGGCGTCCGCATCGGGGGGTGCGCCGACGAGGACCATCGCCGCGGCGTCCGCGGCCGGGTCGACGAGGACCGTCACGTCGGACGGCGCGACGGCGTCGCGCAGCGCGTGCTGGCCGGACCCCGTTACCTCGTAGGGCTGCCACTGCTGGTCCAGGGGCGGCAACGGCTGGCGATGCGCCGGCGGTGAGCCGGCGTCGGCCCGGCCCGGGGGTCGACGACCCTCCCCGAGACCGCGCCGGGCGCTCTGCGCCGCGGCACGTACCTGCTCGAACGCCCGGGCCGAGCGGGCCGGCGCCAGGCGGGAACCACCGGCGGCACCGGCCTCGGCACCTGCTGCGGCGCCCACGGGACCGGTCGCGCCGTCCTGGCCGCTCCCACGGGTCGGGCCGCTCGGCGCCGGGTCGGGCCGCTCCACCGGTCCCGACCCGCCACGTGCGTCGCCGGCCGGCGCGCGCGGGGCGCGCGGGCGCTCGTCGTCGACTCGCGCGGGCTCGAACGTCTGGCTCATCGTGGGCGCGGTCCTCAGGCCTGGCCCGGCCAGCCACCGGCCTGACGCAGCGTCGGCGACAGGTGCTCCCCGACCCGGTCGACGAGCAGTGTCATCTCGTATCCGACGAGCCCGATGTCCGACGTCGGCGACGCCAGGACGGCCAGCCACGACCCGTCGGAGATCGCCATGAGCAGCAGGAAGCCGCCCTGCATCTCGACGACCGTCTGCACGACCGCGCCGGCCGAGAAGCACAGCGCGGCGCCGTTCGTGAGGCTGCCGAGCCCCGACGCTACCGCGGAGAGCTGGTCCGCGCGGTCGCGGGGCAGCCCGGCCGAGCTCGCCATGAGCAGGCCGTCCGCCGAGACGACAGCCGCGTGGGCGACGCCGGGCACCCGATGGGTGAACCCGTCGACCAGCCAGCCGACGTCAGTACCTGTGCCGGTGCTCACGTGTCTCCTCCCGTGCCTTCCGGTGTCTTCGCAGTGCCGTTGCCGTCCGTGGACGCGCCGAACAGCTGCTCGGCGCCGACGTCGGCCGGCGCCCGCCGGGACCGCCGCGCCGAGGTCAGCCCACGTTGGTAGCTGCCCAGGCGGCCGCGCACCGTCTCCGGGTCCGCCCGGTGCCCCGAGGCGGCGGGCACGACACCCGCCGTCCCCTGCGACGTTCGGGTGGCCGTCGCCGGCGGCGCGACCCCCGAGGTCGCCGACGGGACCAGGTTCGCACCCGGACGACGCATCGGCAGGCCGGTCTGGGTGGTCCCGGAGATCTCCGGGTTCGCCGCTGCCCGGGCGCTCGCCGCGAGCCACTGTTGGTCGCCGAGCGCCGCCCAGCGGCTCGACGACACCCCGGCGCCGGCAGTGACCGGCGTGCGGGCGCCGTCGCGCAGGTCGACGACCCGCTCGACCTCCGTGACCGCCCCGGTCGTCGAGGCGGAGGAGTCGGTGGCGAACCAGGCCGAGATCGAGTCGAAGATCGGCGTCGGGGTGGACGACGCCGGCGGGGCGTCGCTGCCGATCATCGGCGCGTGCGGGTTCGCCGGCCGATAGCGCTGGGCCGCGGCGTCCGCGGCTGCCCGCGCGGCCAGCTCCGTCGGCAGAGCGGGGTTCCAGGCTTCCGGCGCGCCGCCGTTCGACGTCGGACCCGAGCCGTTCCCCGCGCCGGTGCGGACCGGCGGAACCGGGGCCGCGGCCGGTTTGACGCGCGACGTGCCCGGTTTCCCGGTGCGTCCCGCCGACGGTTGCTCGCCGGTCAGCGCACCTTCCGCGCCCATTGCCGGAAGCCGCGGGGGGACCTCCTGGGCCGGGGCGGGCTTGGGCGGCGTACCGGTCGCAGCCGCCGGCGCGGCGAGCGGGGCCACGGGACGGCGTGGGTCGGACGCCGCGCCCGGACGGTCGGTGGGAGCACCCGCACCGGCGGGCGCCGGCCCGGGGGGTGGCACGGTGGCGCCGCGGGTCCGCCGCGGCAACGCCGGTCCGGCGCCGGGGGCCCGGCCGACAGCGCCACCGGCCGCTGCAGCGACGCCTGCAGCGGCGGCACCGGCCGCTGCTGCACCAGCAGCAGCACCGGCTCCCTCGGTCGTGCCGGCAGCGGCGTCCGACGGGCCGGACTCCGAGGCGCCGGCTCTCGCCGGACGCGACGGTGTGCTCCCCGGCGCGCCGGACGCTCCGGCCGCTCGCTCCGGCGAGGTCTCCGGCGTCCGGTCCCCGGCGGGGGCGGACGGCACGTCGACGGCAGAGTCCGCCGAGCCGTCGGCCTGTGCCTCGGGCATGTCGCCGATCCGGGCCGGAGCGGGCGGGACCGCGGTCGGGGAGTCGGCGGCGGGGCGGCCACCCGGCGCGGCCGTGACCCCGGCGGTGCCCAGGACGGGCGGCATCGACGTCCCGCGGCTGCGCGTGGGCAGGGGCCTGGCCGACGGTGACGACCAGGCTGCGGTCGCGCCTCGGGCCGCCGGCCGGGGGCCGCCGGCGCCGGTAGGCCCCTCTGGGCCCGAGCCGCCGGCCGGCGCGCCGGTCGCCCGGGTCCCCGTGGATCCCGCGGACGGCTCCGCCGCGGTCTCCTCACCGGTCGGCACGACGGGCTCGAACGGGTTGTCGCTCGTCACGGCCGCCACCCCGAAGAGTCCGGCCGAGCCCGGCGGGGGTGTCGGGACTTCGGGACCGGGCCCGGCGGCCGCCGCGGCGAGCGGGCCACCGTTGAGGACGGCACCCGGACGCCGGGACGGCAGCGGGTTGCCGCCGCCGGCCACGGCGGGGACGGGCGGAGTGCCGGGGGCGGACGTGGACGTCGACGTCCCCCGGTCGGGCGAGTGCGTGGTGTCGGCGGCCGTCTCCGAGGGCGTGTCCGATGCACCCGCGCGGTCCGGCTCGCCGTCCGTCCCGGGGGCTCCCCGAAGGGACGGCGCGAGCGGCCGGGCCGTCGAGGCGGGGGGCGCGAGCGACGACGCTCCGGCCGCGGGGACCGGCCGTCCGCCGAGCGGCCCGGCCGGGGCGGTCGGAAGCGACGCCGGGGCACCCGACCGCCCGGGACCCGCCGCTGCCGGCCGGCCGACGCCGGGACCGTCCGGACCCGACGGCGTGGAACCGAAGCCGGCGCCGAACCCGGCCCCACTCGCAGCGGGGATGTCGCCGAAGATGGCGGGCGGGGCGTCCGCCGAGGGGCCACCCGCGACGAGGATGGGCGGCACCATGACCTCGGCGACGGTGCCCGAGGTGTTCGAGCGCGGGGAGAGCCGGACCCGCAGCCCCCCGCGTTGGGCGAGCCGGGCGACGACGAACAGGCCCATCCGGGACGGCACCTGGGCGTCGAGCGTGCCGGGGGTCGCGAGCCGGGCGTTGAGCTCGGCGAGCTCGTTCGGCGGGATGCCGACGCCGGAGTCGGTGACCTCGAGATGCAGGCCGCCGTCCGGCATGAAGGCCGCAGTGAGCAGGATGGGGCTCGTCGGCGGCGAGTACATCGCGGCGTTGTCGAGCAGCTCGGCGAGCAGGTGGATCAGCCCGCCCGCGGCCGGGCCGGCGATCGCCGTCCCACTGATCGGCTGCAGCCGGACCCGCTCGTACTGCTCCATCTCGCTCGTCGCCGCACGGAAGATGTCCGCGACGGGGACCGGGGCGGCGCTGCGGGTGCGCACGGTCGAGCCGGCGAGCACGAGCAGGTTGTCGTTGTAGCGCCGCATCCGCGCCGCGAGGTGGTCGAGCCGGAAGAGGTTGCGGAGCTGGTCCGGGTCCTCCTCGGTGCTCTCGAGCTCGTCGATGATCGTCAGCTGCTTCTCGACCATCGACTGGGAGCGCCGCGACATCGAGACGAAGGCCTCGTCGATCGCCTGCCGGAGCCGGACCTGCGCGGTCGCGAGCCGCAACGCCTCGGTCGTCAGGCCGTCGACGGCCTGGGCGACCTCGATGGTCTCCGGGCCGGCGGGGGTGCCGGGCGGGAGCACCGGTGGCAGCGCGGGCACGGCGTCCGGGCCCTGCCGCTCGATCTGCCGGACGGCGGCCGGCAACCGGACCGTCGCGGCCTCGACGGCCGCGGACCGCAGCCGTCGCAGCGGGAGGGTGACCGTCTTGGAGATTGCCGTCGCGAGGATGACGACGAGGACGAATGCGAGAACCGCGACCACGATGACGACGCCGGCGCGGATCATCGCCCTGCGAGCGACCTGGTCGGCGACGCCGTCGGTGTCCTGGGCCATCTGCGTGAGTGCGTTGTCGACGCGCTGCACCCGCTGGCCGGTCGTCTCGGAGAACGTCTGGGCCTTGGCGAGCCGACTCTCGGCACCGTCCGGGATTCGGCTGCTCAGGGCGACAACATCCGCACGGAGTGCAGTGATGGGGTCGAGGTTCTCGTTCTGCGCGTCGTTGAGCAGGGTGCGTGCCCTCGGTGTCGCGAACCGCTGGGCGGTCTCGGCCTGGACGTCCTGGGTCGCAATGTACGCAAGGAAGTCCGCGAGCTGCTGCGAGGAGATCTTGTCACCCTTGATGACCGGTGCCTTCGCCAGCAGCACCGCCCCCTCGGTGCGCTCGGCGGCTGCGGCGTCCGCAAGGCCTGACATCGCCGCGATGGTCGTCGCCGCCGCGGTGAGCCGGGGGTCGTCGGTCGCCGTCGTGAGGTCGCGGGCGAGGGAGTCGATGAGGCTGAGGTGGACGCGCAGTGCGTCCTGGTACGACGTCTCGGCAAAGGTGTAGCTCCGCGCGGTCCGCGCGTTCTTGCGGGCCTGGTCGAGGTCGGCGCGGGCGTCCTTGACGCCCTGTGCGGCGAGGGCCGCGTCAGCCGACCAGCCGCCCGGGGGCTCGTCCGCCAGGGCCTTGTCCAGCTGCACCCCGGCCTCGTCCGTGCGGTCGATGAGGGCGTCGAGTCGCGCGATGGCGTTCTTGTCAGGCCCGCTCTCGCCGGTCGCCGCGCCGACGACGGCCTGGTTGATCTCCTCCTGGAGCGCGAGGTTCGCCTGCCCGGAGAGGATGATCGCCTGCGCCAGGGCCTGGGCCCGACGCGCCTCCTGGACGCTCTGCAGGGCGTTCCAGCCGACCAGCGCACTCCCGACGAGGATGACGAGCAGCGGGGGCGCGACGAGCGCTGCGAGCTTGAGGCGGATCGGCCAGCCCGACATGCCGGCGGAGCGGCGCAACGGTCGCGAGGTCGACGCGGGGACGGGCTCCGGCGGGCTGGCGGTCTCGGGTATGGCCGTTCCGTGTCGCGGCACCGTGATCCTCCCTGGCCAGATACGGCGTGTCCGGTCGTGGACCCTCGGCTGACCGACCCCGGGACTGCGACCGAACGGTGGGCGTTTCAGTGGTGCGACGGCCGACGGGCGTGCGGACCTGACGAGACGTTTCGTGACGCCTGCTGTGAGACCTGCTGGTTGTCGTGATCGACGTGCGGTGGTGCTGTGCTCGACGTGCCGACGACACCGGCGGCTCATCGAGCAATGCAGACCAGAGGGTACGCGTCGGAACGGCCGGTCGTGAACCGTGGGTGAGCGGCCTCGGCGCGATCCCCGGGCATCGTCGCCCAACAGTAACCCTTGCTCACCGAGGGTCGACGAACTGGGTGCCGTTCCGCGAGGAACGCGGGTGAATGTCCGATCCGGTGAGTCAGGGTACGACACCCGAGATCATCCCCGGCCGGGCCGGGACGGCCTCGGGTGGCTCGGGGCCGGACTTCCCGGGTACTTGACCTTCGCCGCCGTCGCCGGACGACCCGGATGCTGGTCCGGTCGCCGGACCGGGTTACCGTCGTGTGCTGCGAGCGCACTCTCGGTGCGCCACGCAGGGGTGACCGTCGTCCCCGCGGGCGGGTCCGACGCCCAGTTCGTCGTAGCACTGCACCGACACGAGAGGCAACGCGTGGTCACGACCAAGGCGTCCACCGGACGGCGACTCGTCATCGTCGAGTCGCCGAGCAAGGCGCGCAAGATCGCCGAGTACCTCGGTGCGGGCTTCGACGTCGAGGCAAGCGTCGGCCACATCCGCGACCTCCCGCAGCCGAGCGAGCTGCCGGCGGACATGAAGAAGGGGCCGTACGGCAAGTTCGCCGTCGACGTCGAGCACGGCTTCGACCCCTACTACGTCGTCGACGCCGACAAGAAGAAGAAGGTCTCCGAGCTCCGGCGGATGCTCAAGGACGCCGACGAGCTCTACCTCGCGACGGACGAGGACCGTGAGGGCGAGGCCATCGCGTGGCATCTGCTCCAGGTGCTCGAGCCCAAGGTGCCGGTCCGCCGGATGGTCTTCCACGAGATCACCCGGGAGGCGATCCAGCGCGCGCTGAGCGACACCCGCGACCTCGACGAGCGGCTCGTCGACGCCCAGGAGACCCGGCGCATCCTTGACCGGCTCTACGGCTACGAGGTCTCGCCGGTGCTGTGGCGAAAGGTCCGCGCGGGACTCTCGGCGGGCCGGGTCCAGTCGGTGGCGACCCGGCTCGTCGTCGAGCGCGAGCGTGAGCGGATGGCGTTCCGGTCGGCGTCGTACTGGAACGTCACCGGCGTCTTCGCACCGCCCGCGGACACCGCCTTCGGCGCCCGGCTCGTCGCGCTCGACGGCACCCGGGTCGCGACCGGGCGCGACTTCGACGACCGGGGCCGGCTGACGCCCGGGGCCGCGAACGCCGGGGTCGCGCAGCTCGACGAGGTCGCGACCCGTGCCCTCGTCGCCGCGCTGGACCAGGCGAACGCCAGCGTCCGCAGCGTCGAGGAGAAGCCGTACACCCGTCGTCCGGCGGCGCCGTTCACGACGTCGACCCTCCAGCAGGAGGCCGGCCGCAAGCTGCGGATGTCGACCCGGCAGGCCATGCGCGTCGCGCAGTCGCTGTACGAGAACGGCTACATCACCTACATGCGGACCGACTCGACGAACCTGTCGGAGCAGGCCGTCCGGGCCGCCCGCCGGCAGGCAACCGAGCTGTACGGCCCGGAGTACGTCCCGAACGCACCGCGGGTCTACGCGAGCACGTCGAAGAACGCCCAGGAGGCGCACGAGGCGATCCGCCCCGCCGGAGACTCCTTCCGTACCCCTGCCCAGGTCGCAGGCGAGCTGCGGGGCGACGAGTTCCGGCTCTACGAGCTCGTGTGGAAGCGGACCGTCGCCTCGCAGATGGCCGACGCCCGCGGCTCGACGGCGTCGGTACGGATCGCCGTCCCGGTGCCCGCCGGCGAGGTCTCGCTCCCGGCGCGCTCCACGGACCGCGCGGACGGCGCGACCCCCGCCGCCGGCCGCAGCGTCCGGGAGGCCGAGTTCGCGGCGTCCGGCACGGTCATCAGCTTCCGGGGCTTCCTCGCGGCGTACGAAGAGGGCCGCGACGAGGACCGCAACACCGACGCGCAGAACGACGAGCGCCGGCTGCCGGTGCTCGCGGCCGGCGACGCGCTCGCCGTCCGCGACCTGTCCGCCGACGGCCACGAGACGTCCCCGCCGCCGCGCTACACCGAGGCGAGCCTCGTCAAGGCGCTCGAGGAGCGCGGTATCGGCCGCCCGTCGACGTACGCCGCAACGATCTCGGTGATCCAGGACCGCGGCTACGTCACCTCCAAGGGCAGCGCGCTCGTACCCACCTGGCTCGCGTTCGCGGTGACGCGCCTGCTCGAGGACCACTTCGGCCGGCTCGTCGACTACGACTTCACCGCGGCGATGGAGGCCGACCTCGACCGGATCGCCGCCGGCGAGGAGGAGCGCTCGGCCTGGCTGTCCCGGTTCTACTTCGGGCCCGGCGGGCCGCAGGGCGACAGCGGTGCGGAGCGGACGTCGCCGGCGCCGCAGCGCGGACCGGACGTGGACGCCGCGGCGCTCGACGGCGGCCTCAAACCGCTCGTCGACAACCTCGGCGAGATCGACGCTCGCGACATCAACACGGTCACGCTCGGCGACGGCGTCGTCCTGCGGATCGGCCGGTACGGGCCCTACCTCGAGGCGCCGCCCGCCGAGCCGGGCGGCGAGCCGCGCCGGGCGAGCGTGCCGGACGACGTCGCGCCCGACGAGCTGACCGTCGACAAGGCGCTCGAGCTGCTCGAGACCTCCGGCGACGGCGACCGGGTGCTCGGCACGGACCCGGCGACCGGCCGGGAGATCGTCGCGAAGGCCGGACGGTTCGGCCCCTACGTCACCGAGGTGCTCGCGGACGACGACCCGAAGGGCACCAAGCCGCGCACGGGCAGCCTCTTCACGTCGATGGACCTGCAGACGGTCGGTCTCGACGAGGCGCTGCGGCTGCTGTCGTTGCCTCGGCTCGTCGGCACCGACGCGGCGACCGGTGAGGAGATCACGGCGCAGAACGGCCGCTACGGCCCGTACCTCAAGAAGGGGACGGATTCGCGGTCGCTGACGTCGGATGACCAGATCTTCGACATCACCCTCGACGAGGCACTCGCCATCTATGCCCACCCGAAACAGCGGGGCCGGGCGGCCGCGGCCGCGCCGCTGCGCGAGCTCGGGCCGGACCCGGAGTCCGGCGGCCCCGTCGTCGTCAAGGAGGGCCGCTTCGGACCGTACGTCACGGACGGCACGACGAACGCGACGCTCCGCAAGGGTGACGACGTCGAGAGCGTGACACTCGAGCGCGCCGCCGAGCTTCTCGCGGAGAAGCGGGCCAAGGGCCCGTCGACCGGGCGGCGCGGAGCGCGCAAGACCGCGGCGTCGAAGACCGCCGCGGCGTCCGGCGCCGGTGCCGCGAAGAAGGCCGGCGCCACGAGCGCGACGAAGGCCGCGACGAAGACGACGAAGACCGCCGCGAAGAAGACGACGAGGACGGCCGCGAAGAAGACGACGAGGACGGCCGCGACGAAGACGACAAGGACGGCCGCGAAGAAGACGACGAAGGCCGCCGCGACGAAGACGACAAGGACGGCCGCGAAGAAGACGACGAAGGCCGCCGCGAAGAAGACGACGAGGACGGCCGCGAAGACGGCCGCCACGTAGCCTGCCGGCACCAGGACCGAGGGCGGTCGCGGTGGGCGCCCCCCGCGAGTTACCGTGGCGCCAGGGGTTTCTCGTATCGTTGCCGGGGTCGCCGATGATCACGTGGACGCGTCGCAGGCGTTCGGACGTCGACCCGTTCCGCGCGCTCGAGGTGCAGTCCGCCCTGGCCCGGGTCGAACGGACCCTGCGGGAGGTCGAGGCGGACGACAGCCGGTTCGCGAGGGCCCATCACGTGCGCGCGCTGCGCATCGCGTACGACGGGCTGCTCGTCGAAGCGTGCCGGCTGGCGGACGTTCACCTCGATGACCTGCCCGACGTGACGTCGCTACGCCGCGTGGTCGCCGAGGCCGAGCTGGGGTCGCGTGGCTGGCAGTGGTGAGCTGGCAGTGGTGAGGCGGTCGGCCGACTCGTCCTGTCATCCGCCGCGGCTACCCTGACCCGGTGGCACGGCACTCCGACGCACCCCGCCCCGACGGCGGCGGCGCTCCCGACGCCACGGGAGCGCCGTCCGCGGCGTCCGGTCCGCCGTCGGGGCCGTCGCCCGCGACCCGCGCCGCCGAGACGATCCTCGACGCGGAGCGGGACGCTGCACCCGACCACGACGTCCGGGCCGTCCTGCGGATCACCGCGTTCCGCCGGCTGTGGCTGGCGCTGGGGCTGTCGAGCTTCGGGGACTGGCTCGGCCTGCTCGCGACGGCGGCCCTCGCGAAGACCCTCGCGAGCGGGTCGTACACCGCGGAGAACTTCGCCATCGCCGGCGTCTTCATCCTCCGGCTTGCGCCCGCGATCTTCTTCGGGCCGATCGCCGGGGCGTTGGCGGACAAGCTGAACCGGCGCTGGACGCTCGTCGTCGGGGACGTCCTGCGCTTCGTGCTCTTCGCCTCGATCCCGCTTGTCGGCACCCTCGGCTGGCTCTACATCGCGACCGTCCTCATCGAGTGCGTCGCGCTGTTCTGGATGCCCGCCAAGGACGCGACGGTCCCGAACCTCGTGCCACGACGCCGGCTCGAGGCGGCCAACCAGATCAGCCTGGTCGCGACGTACGGCAGCGCACCGCTCGCTGCCCTCGTGTACTCCGGCCTCGCGCTGCTCACGGGGATCCTCGACAACTACGTCCAGACGCTCGCCGGGAACCCGGTCAACCTCGCGCTGTACTTCAACGCGCTGACGTTCCTCGTGTCGGCGCTGACGATCTGGCGGCTGGAGATCCCGCAACGTGCTCCGTCGGCCGGGGAGCATGCGGGCGTCGTACGGCTCATCCTCGACGGCTGGAAGTTCGTCGGGTCGACGCCGGTGGTCCGCGGGCTCATCCTCGGGATGCTCGGGGCGTTCGCGGCCGCGGGCTTCGTCGTCGGGCTCGCGCAGACGTTCGTCGCCGACCTCGGTGCCGGCCAGCCCGGGTTCGGCGTGCTCTTCGGCGCGGTCTTCGTCGGTCTCGCGGCCGGGATGTGGGTCGGGCCCCGGGTGCTCGTCGAGTTCTCCCGCCGCCGGCTCTTCGGCCTCGCGCTCACCGCGGCCGGCGTCTTCCTCGTACTCCTCGCGCTCGTGCCGAACATCGTCATGGCGGCGCTGTTCACGACGGCGGTCGGTGCGTGCGGCGGCATCGCCTGGGTCACCGGCTACACGTTGCTCGGGCTCGAGGTGGACGACGAGGTCCGGGGCCGGACCTTCGGCTTCCTCCAGTCCGCCGCCCGAGTCGTGCTCGTCGGCGTCCTCGCCCTCGGGCCGGCGCTCGCCGCGCCGATCGGCCGGCACTCGCTCCGCTTCACCGACTACGTCGGCCTGACATACAACGGTGCGGCGTGGGTGTTCCTCCTCGCCGGCGCCGTCGCCGTCGTCATGGGTATCACGGCGTTCCGGCAGATGGACGACCGCCCGGGCACCCCGCTCGTCGCGGACCTGCGTCGGGCGTGGGCGTCCCGGTCGGAAGGGCCGCGCCCGGCCCGGGGCACCTCGCCGGGGTACTTCATCGCCTTGGAGGGCGGCGACGGCGCCGGGAAGTCGACCCAGGCCAAGCTGCTCGGCCAGTGGCTGCGGGAGTCCCTGGGGCACGAGGTCGTCGTGACCCGGGAGCCGGGCGCCACGCCGGTCGGCGTGCGCCTGCGCGACGTCCTGCTCGGCCACGAGCACACCGTCGGGCCGCGCGCCGAGGCGCTGCTCTTCGCGGCGGATCGCGCGCACCACGTCGCGACGGTCGTCCGGCCCGCGCTCGAGCGCGGCGCGGTCGTCGTGACCGACCGGTTCGTCGACTCCTCGATCGCCTACCAGGGCGCGGGTCGTGACCTCGACGCGGACGACGTGGCACGGTTCTCGCGGTGGGCGACCGGGGGGCTCGTACCGGACCTCACCGTGCTCCTCGACCTGCCGCCGCAGATCTCCACGGTGCGCCGCCGTCGGGACGCCGAGCGCGGGGACGACGACAGCATCGAAGCCGAGTCTGACGCGTTCCACGAGCGGGTTCGCGAGCGCTTCCTCGACCTCGCCCAGCGCGAGCCGCACCGCTACCTCGTCCTCGACGCCTCGGAGTCGCGCGAGGACATCCAGGCCGCGATCCGGGCCCGGCTCCGCGACGTCGTCCCGGTGTCGGCGAAGAAGCGCGCCGAGCTCGTGAGCCGGCTCGCCGAGGAGGAGCTGGCCCGCCGTCGCACGGCCGCCGCCGAGGCCGAGGTGCTCCGGCTCGACGCCGAGCTGCGGGGTCGCAGCCGGGACGAGTCGCTCGCCCGCGAGCAGGCCCGTCAGCGTGCCCGCGAGGAGGCCGAGCGGGCGCTGCGCGAGGAGGCGGCCTCGGCCGACGCCCCGACCGCCGTCGTCGTACCGTCGGGGGCGCCGTCGTCCGCGCCGTCGTCCGTGGTGGACCTGCCGTCGGACGCCGACGCCGACGCCCCCGCCCGGCCTGCGCCGCCGTCGGTCGCCGCCCGGCCCCAGGTACTCCCGGTCGTACCGCCCGAGTCGGCCTCGTCCGTCTCTCCCGTCGAGCCGGACGAGCCGGACACCCGGACCCAGGTCGTCGACCCGGTCCCCGGGGGGGCCACCTTGCCGCCGGCCGGTGCGCAGCGGCGCCCTGCCGCGCCGTCCTCTGCCGCGCCCGAGGCTGACCCGCCGGCCGCTGCGGGAGCACCGCAGCCGCTCATTCGCCGCGCGACCAGGTCATCACCCGAGGCGCCGGTGGAGCCGGTCACGAGCCGGCTGATGCGCCGGGTCCGCGCCGTCGCGGACGCCGGCACCGGCACCGCAGACCGGCTCCGGAAGGCCCCGGGCCGCCGGCGCCGCCCCCCCGACGGCCAAGGCGGGCGGGAGCCGTCGCCGCCGCCTCCGACGGCGGCGGTCGACCTCTCGGAGGAGATCTTCGGGTCGCGGGAGGGCGAGCGGTGAGCGTCTGGGACGACCTTGTGGGGCAGCCCGAGGCGGTGCAGACCTTGCGCCGGGCCGCCGACGCGGCCCGCGCGCAGGTCGAGGACCATCAGGCCGCCGAGCTCGGCGCCGACCTCTTGGCCTGCGACGACGAGTTCGCCCCGCACGACCCCGACGGGCTCGAGCCGACCGGCTCGACGGCCGCCGCCGAGGCGCCGCTGCCCGCCGCCGGCCGGCATGCCGGCGGCATGACCCACGCGTGGCTGCTCACGGGCCCGCCCGGGTCGGGTCGCTCGAACGCGGCCCGGGCGTTCGCGGCGGCGCTGCAGTGCCCGCGTGGTGGCTGCGGCGAGTGCCACGAGTGCCGGACGGCGCTCGCGGGCGGCCACGCGGACGTGACGCTCGTCGCGACCGAGCACGTCTTCCTCCGGGTGGAGGACGTCCGGCCGCTCGTGACCCTCGCGCAACAGCGGCCATCGCTCGGCCGGTGGCGGGTCATCGTCGTCGAGGACGCGGACCGGCTCAACGACACGAGCGGCAACCTCCTGCTCAAGGCGATCGAGGAGCCGCCGCCGCGGACGGTGTGGCTGCTCTGCGCGCCGTCCGCCGAGGACGTCCTCGTGACGATCCGCTCGCGGTGCCGGCACGTCGGGCTGCGGGTGCCCCCGGTCGCGGACGTCGCGGCGCTGCTCGTCCGGCGGCACGGCGTCGACCCCGCGGTGGCGGCGTTCGCGGCCCGCGCGGCGCAGAGCCACATCGGCTTCGCCCGCCGGCTGGCCGTCGACGAGAGTGCCCGGATCCGGCGCCGCGAGGTGCTCCGGCTGCCTCTGCAGGTGACGTCGGTCGGGGCGGCCGTCCTCGCTGCGGGTGAGCTCGTCGAGGTGGCGCAGGAGGAGGCGAAGGCGGCGACCGCCGAGCGGGACGCAGCGGAGCGCACGGCGCTCCTGCACTCCCTCGGCGCGGAAGGTCAGACGACGCTGCCCCCCGCCGTCCGGGCCCAGGTCCGCCAGCTCGAGGAGAACCAGAAGCGGCGGGCGACCCGGGCCAACCGGGACGTCCTCGACCGGGCCCTCGTCGACCTGTTGTCGCTCTACCGGGACGCGCTCGTCGTCCAGCTCGGGGCGCCCGTCGAGCTCGTCAACGCGGAGATGGCCGACGACGTCGAGCGGCTCGCCGCGGCCGGGTCGCCCGCGGAATCGGTGCGTCGGATGGAGGCGATCGGCGAGGCCCGCACCCGAATCGAGGCGAACGTCGCGCCCCTGCTCGCCATCGAGGCGCTCATGGTGCAGCTGCGACCGACCGACGCCCGGGCCCGCCGTCCGTGAACGCGCCGTCAGACGACGCAGCACGGTCACGCTTCGGCTGCACCCAGTCACGGTCCCGACACCGTCGGGGCGACGTCCGGCTCCGCGGGGTAGCGTCGTGCGCGTGACCGTCGCCGCGCGCCGCCGTCACGCCGTCCGGGTCGTGGCCGCCGTGGTCGCCGTGGTCGCCGTGCTCGCCGGGTGCTCCCGCGGGGACGCGCCGCAGCCGCCGACCCCGGCGACGTCCGCCCCGGCCGACGAGAAGGACCCGGCGAACGACCGCGCTCTCGCATCCTTCTACGGCCAGAAGATTGCCTGGCGGGACTGCCGCAACGACTTCCAGTGCGCCGACGTAACGGTCCCGGTGGACTGGTCGCAGCCATCCCGGGACACGATCGAGCTGTCGCTGCTCAAGCTGCCGGCGTCCGGCCGCAAGATCGGGAGCATGCTCCTCAACCCCGGTGGGCCCGGGGTGTCGTCGACGGAGTGGCTCCGCTCGTCGCCGGGCGCTGTCGGCGACCGGGTGCGGAGGTCCTACGACGTCGTCGCGTGGGACCCGCGCGGAGTAGGGGGGTCGACGCCGATCCGCTGCCTCGGGGACTCCGAGGTCGACGCGTGGCTGTCCGCGGACGCGACCCCGGACTCCGATGCGGAGGCCCGCAAGGCCGTCGCGGACGCCGAGGCCTACGGGCGGCAGTGCGAGGAGCGGACCGGCCCGCTCCTCGCGCACGTCGACACGATCTCCACGGTGCGCGACATGGATGTCGTCCGGGCCGCACTGGGCGAGAAGGTCGTGTCGTACTACGGGTGGTCGTACGGGACGTTCATCGGCGCCTGGTACGCCCAGCTGTTCCCGTGGCGCGTCGGCCGGATGGTGCTCGACGGCGCAATCGACCCGTCGCTGAACGCCGAGCAGTACTCCGAGGGGCAGGCGAAGGGCTTCGCCCGGATGGCCGGCGCGTTCGTCGAGGACTGCCTGGGCGAGAAGCGATGCCCGCTGCGCGGCACGAAGGCCGACGCGTTCGAGCAGATCGAGACGCTCGTGCGCGAGGCGGACGCCCGGCCGCTGCCGACGTCGTCCGGACGTGAGCTCACGCAGAGCCTCATGACGACCGGGATGGCGATGGCGCTGTACCTGCCGGCGTTCTGGCCGCGGCTGCGCACCGGCCTCGCGGAGGCCTTCGACGGTCGGGGCGACGGGCTGCTCGCGCTCGCCGACGCGTACAACGAGCGGCGGCCGGACGGGAGCTACGGCCAGACCCTCCAGGCCACCGGACCGATCTTCTGCCTCGACCACACCGACACCCGCTCCCTGAAGCAGGTCAAGGCGGACGCGAAGGCCTGGCTCGCGAAGTACCCACCGCTCGGCGACACCTTCGCCTGGGCGCCCCTCGGCTGCTCGGTCTGGCCGATCAAGCCGGTAGTGACTCCGCAGAAGCTCACCGCCCCCGGCGCGCCCCCGATCCTCGTCGTCGGCACGACGGGAGACCCCGCGACCCCCTACGAGTCGGCGAAGTCCCTGGCGTCCCAGCTGAGCAAGGGCGTTCTCGTCACCTTCGAGGGCGACGGCCACACCGCCTACCGTCGCGGGAGCAAGTGCGTCGACACGACGATCGAGGACTACCTCGTCTCCGGCACCGTGCCGTCCGCCGACGTGACCTGCTCGTGACGTCCCCTGCCGGCTCTTCCGGCGCTCGAGTCACCCCGTCGCCGCCTCCGCCCGAGGCGCCACGACGACGCCGCCGGCGGAGCCCCCGTGCCTGTCAGCCCCCCGGCGACCCCGCCGCACAGCGCTCAAGCCCCGGTCCGGACCCACCGATACCGGTTCGGAGGGCATCCCACGCGATGGCTATACTCATGCCCCGTGCCGCCCCGACGGTGCACGCCGCCTTAGCTCAGTCGGCCAGAGCGACGCACTCGTAATGCGTAGGTCGTGGGTTCGATTCCCACAGGCGGCTCCGACAAACCCGCAGCTCAGAGGCATGATCGACTGCTGACGGGCGATCATTCGTGATCGAACGTGGCATGGATGAGTGCGTAGGTCGCAGCGACTGAGGTTCGCGGCGGCGCACGTGTGGTTGCGGGGTCGCGCGGGGGTGTGTATCTAGATTGAACGGTATGGATCCGCGGCGTGAGGAACTGCGTCGCTTGGTCGAGGACCTGCTGGCCGAGCAGGTGCCGGGTGCGCTGGCGGATCTTCGGGCTCGGGGCGCCAAGCCCGGCGTCCGGCCGTGGCCGCCGGCGTGGTTCGGGACGGCTAACGGTTCAGCGACCGACGCGTCGGTACGTGTGGACGAGATCCTGGGTGAAGGTTTGGGGCGGCGTCCGGCGTGATCCTGGTCGACACCGGACCGGTGGTCGCGGCGGCTTGTCGGGCGACGTCAACCACGTCCGTTGTGGTCGGCCGGGCTGGGTGACCCTGCAAACTCCGCAGCGCTCCTTGCCGATGCGGAGTCGAGCCAGGCGTCGACGGCGGCGTCCCTGTTGACGATCAGGCGCCCACTGGTCGGGCTGACGAGGGCTTCGAGCCTCTCCGAGGACACCCGGCGGGGACGTTGCGGGGGGCCACCAGGCAGCGGGTGTTCCGCCTTGCCCAGGTGGCGCCCCAGCCCCGGCTGCTGCTGACCGAGGTGCCGAACGGTCAGGCCACCATCGAGTCAACGGGGTGCGCCAAGCGGCGGCCACGAACCCCGGGCGGGCCGTCGCGGCGGGTGCTTCTGGGCGTAGGTTGTCGTGGTGGATGAGGCCGAGTACCCGTTGTGGACCGTCCATATCGCGGACGTCGTGGACCCAGACCGAGGGCAGGTGTGCGCCCGGTGTGGCGAGGCCATCGCCGAGCCGGACGTGACCTGGCCGCGGGGCCGGCTTGTGGCCGTCCGACACCTGACGCGCCGGGTCGAGATCCGCCTCATCGATGCTCGCGACGATCTGCTGGATGATGAACGGGCGTGCGGTGAGCGGTAGCCGGCAAGCGGCACCTCACGGTCCTCACGACGTCACATGCTGGCCCTCGCCGTGCGGGTTTGACCGCGTTGTCCTTGGGCCGTGAGGGTCGTGGTCGTTGATCGGTTCCTGCGGCTATCCAGGTCGTCGCGCGGGACCGCTGTTGCGGGGGGCCGGCCGGGCTGCTGGTCCTCCGGTGCCGAACCAGGGTTGCGACCCGTCGTCATGCACTGGGAGCGGGGCCTGGTGCGCTGACGGGTCGGGGGACGTGGCGATGCGGGGAGGCGTCCGGGCGGGTACCGCCGGAGCCTTGCGTCCCGTGCCGATCCTGTTCGATGACTGGCTGTCCGGTGCTGCGCCGGGGGGGATGGTCGGGTGGGAGTGAACGGCCATGTCGGCCACCTCGCCTGGGGCGCTCGAAGTCGCCCCGTATCGGCGTTCACGGCGGCCGGCGGCGGCATGGCTGTCGGCGCTCGGAAAGGTCCCCGCGCATGTCAGCTTACCCGCCGTCGATGCTGCTGAACGGCCTGCACCTGCACCAACCCGGCGACGCGTGTGCGCTGTGCGCGCCCGGTGCCGTCGACTCGCCCCAGACCGATGGGTGATCTTCGGCCAACGGGACACGAGGACCGCGTCACACAGGGTGTACGTTGCGTGACATGGTGGTCACAACTGAACAATGGTGGTTGGCTCTGGACAACACCGTGCAAGATGCGCTCCTTGGCCTGTCGGAGGAATCCGGGCCTCAGCAGGGTAGCGACACGACGGTACGGTCCGGGCACCCGACGGGGGGAGCGTGGGGGTCGGCCACGCGTCCATGGCCGAAAGCCATGTACCAAGGTCGACGGCTGAGGGCGTTCCTGGATGGCAAGCTGAAGCCGTGGCGGCCGAGCTGGTGTGGGGGACACCGGGATCGTTGTCTGCACACGCGTCGAGCAGCTCCCCCACCGTCATCGTCGACGGCGTGTTCCTGCCGTTGATGGACGAGGAGGAGTCGGTGAACGAACGCGACCGCGATTCCGCTGGTCGGCCGCGCAATGCCCGGCCCCGTGATGGGCTGGGCCGGCCGCTGCCCCGCGATGCCACCGGCGACGTCCGCGTCCCCGACGATCTGGTGCTGCCGCCGGCACTCTCGCTCATCGAGTCCCAGCGCTGGCTCGATGCGGGGATGCCCTTCCATGCGCATGAGGTTCTGGAGGGCACCTGGAAGTCGGCGCCGGAGGCCGAGCGCGACCTGTGGCAGGGATTGGCCCAGCTGGCGGTCGGGTTCACCCACCTGTTGCGGGGGAACCCCATCGGCGCGGCGGCGCTCCTACGCAGGGGGCGGGATCTGATCGCGCCGTACGCCGGCGAGCCGCCTCACGAGGTTGACGTGCCCGGACTGCTCGCCTGGGTGGGTGCCCTGCTCGACCGGCTGGGGGACCCCCCGTCCGCCGCCGCAGTGCCGGATCAGCCCGCTCCGCCGCAGCTGCGCCGCCAGTGACCCGCCGTCCCCGGGTCGGCCCGCCGCTCCGCAGGATGAGCGCCCACGGTTGTCCTTGTCGCGTCGTGCCCGGGTGCTGGTCAGGGTGCGGGTCGGCGTGCGCCGCGCTGGTGCGGTTCCGGGGCGGTTTGCAGCCCGGCGATGAGGGTGTGCAGGCCGGCGGTGAACCGTTCGTCGCGGTCGGCGACCCAGACGTGCTGGCCGAGGCTGGCCAGCACGGGGAACCGGTCGGCGGGCAGCGACCGCAAGAAGGCGTGCAGCTGGCGCCGGGTGGCGTCGTCCTGGACGCGCTGCTCACTGGCCGAGGTGCGGTCGCTGAGCGCGAAGCCCAGGGTGTAGTCGTAGATCAGCCGGAAGGCCAGGGCGGTCTGACGCTTGGCCAGTCCGGCCGCATGCAGGGACGAGAGGAACGCCTCGGCCAACGCGAGGGAGTGTGGGCTGAGGGGGTCGCGAGTCTTCAGGAGCGCGGCCACGCCCGGGTGGTCCTCTAGGACGGTTCTGAGTCGTTGCGCCAGCACCGTGACCTGCTCGGTCCATGCCAGGGACCGGTCGAGGGAGCAGTCGACCTCGGCCAGCACCCCGTCCAGGATCAGGTCGTGGAGTTGCTCTTTGCTGCGGACGTGGCGGTAGAGCGCGCCGGGGACCACGCCGAGGCGGGTCGCTAGGGCGCGCATGCTCAGCGCCTCCAACCCCTCGGCGCCGATCACGGCCAGAGCCTCGGAGACGACGCGTTCACGGGTCAGGGTGCGGCGGTGGGGCTCCTGTTCGTCGGGCGGGGTGAACCACAGCGGGTGTGTGCTCGCGTTGGCGGCGGTGCTCGCCTGCTGGTTCGCCATGGGTGCCTCCGGTTGTCCCAATTGACTGTATACACTGTTCACGCTAGAGTGAACAGTGTAACTCGGAAGCGAATAGTGCTCAGTTGAGCGGTGTTCTTCCGGGGTGCCGGGCCGATGTCCGGCCAAGGATGGGAGAACGACATGACACTGATGACGAGCTGGGACCTGTTCGAGGACCTGCGCGCCGCGCAGGACGAGATGTTGCGGATGAACATGGCCCGCGCGTACCGGCCCGGTCGGTCCTTCGAGGGCGGCGCGAGCGTCGCGGCGTGGGCGCCGGTGGTTGACATCTTCGAACGCAAGGACGCCTATGTGGTCGCGGTCGACCTGCCCGGCGTCAAGATCGACGACCTGGAGATCACCTTCGAGGACAGCCTGCTGACGATCCAGGGCGAGCGGCACTTCGCGGGCGACGTGGAGGGCGAGAAGGTCCACCGCGCCGAACGTCACCACGGCGCCTTCCGCCGCTCGATCACCCTGCCCAGCCATGTCGAGGTGGACAAGATCGAGGCCACGACCGAAGACGGCGTGCTCCAGGTGCTGGTGCCCAAAGCCCAGGAGCTACAGGCCAAGCGCATCATGGTGCACCCCGGCAAGCTCTACGCCGGCAGCCTGGCCGCAAGCGCAGAGGTCAAGAACGGCGGCTGACGCCACGCTCACCGATCCGCGCCCAGCACTGCACCCGCGGACCACGAACTCCTCCTGCCCTCACGGTGGATCCTCCCGCCGTGGAGGCAGGAGGGGCCAGGCCTGTCGGCCTCGACCAGGGACCCAGCCCAGCGGCACTGCTCGGCGCCACGCCACCCGGCTCGTGCGGAGCCCCGCTGGCACCCCCGAACCAACGCCCACCCGTGCGAGAGCACCGCAAGTGAGCCCTGACGAAGAGGCGCCGTCAGGCGCGCTGTACCGCGCCAGGTTGATGGTCGCGGGGAGCCGAGCACTGGAGTGACCATGGTCAAGATCATCGCGTTCGACGAGGAGGCCAGGCGCGGTCTCGAGCGGGGCATGAACATCCTCGCCGACGCCGTCAGGATCACCCTCGGCCCCAAGGGGCGCAACGTCGTCCTGGACAAGAAATGGGGAGCGCCCATGATCACCAACGACGGCGTGTCCATCGCCAAGGAGATCGAGCTCGAGGACCCCTACGAGAACATCGGTGCGCAGTTGGTCAAGGAGGTCGCCAAGAAGACCGACGACGTCGCCGGCGACGGCACCACCACCGCCACGGTCCTGGCCCAGGCCATGGTGCGTGAGGGCCTGCGCAACGTCGCCGCCGGCGCCAACCCGATGGCCCTCAAGCGGGGCATCGAGAAGGCCGTCGAAGCCGTGAGCAGCCAGCTGCTCGAGATGGCCAAGGACGTCGAGACCAAGGAGCAGATCGCGGCCACGGCCTCGATCTCCGCGGCCGACAACGCGATCGGCGACCTCATCGCCGAGGCGATGGACAAGGTCGGCAAGGAAGGTGTCATCACCGTCGAGGAGTCCAACACCTTCGGTCTCGAGCTCGAGCTCACCGAGGGCATGCGCTTCGACAAGGGCTACATCTCGCACTACTTCCTCACCGACCCCGAGCGCATGGAGGCCGTGCTCGAGGATGCCTATGTCCTGGTCGCGAACTCCAAGATCTCGGCGGTCAAGGATCTTCTGCCGTTGCTGGAGAAGGTCATGCAGTCCGGTAAGCCGCTGCTGATCATCGCCGAGGACGTCGAGGGCGAGGCTCTGGCCACGCTCGTCGTCAACAAGATCCGCGGCACGTTCACGTCGGTGTCGGTCAAGGCCCCCGGGTTCGGCGACCGTCGTAAGGCCATGCTGCAGGACATCGCGATCCTGACCGGTGGCCAGGTCATCTCCGCGGAGGTGGGGTTGAAGCTGGAGAACGCTGGCCTGGACCTGCTCGGTCGCGCCCGCAAGGTCGTGGTCACCAAGGACGAGACGACGATCGTCGAGGGTGCCGGTGACGCCGACCAGATCGCCGGCCGGGTCAACCAGATCCGCGCCGAGATCGACAAGTCGGACTCCGACTATGACCGTGAGAAGCTCGAGGAGCGCCTCGCCAAGCTCGCGGGCGGCGTCGCCGTCATCCGCGCGGGCGCGGCCACCGAGGTCGAGCTCAAGGAGCGCAAGCACCGCATCGAGGACGCCGTCCGCAACGCGAAGGCGGCCGTCGAGGAGGGCATCGTCGCTGGTGGCGGCGTCGCCCTCATCCATGCCTCGCTCGCGGCGTTCGAGAAGCTGGACCTGGAGGGTGACGAGGCTACGGGCGCGAACATCGTGCGCGTGGCCGTGGAGGCTCCGCTCAAGCAGATCGCGATCAACGCCGGGCTCGAGGGCGGCGTCGTGGCCGAGAAGGTGCGCGGCCTGGCGGCCGGGCACGGTCTCGACGCTATGACCGGGGAGTATGTCGACCTGATCAAGGCCGGGATCATCGACCCGACCAAGGTCACCCGCTCGGCGCTCCAGAACGCCGCCAGCATCGCGGCGCTGTTCCTGACCATCGAGGCCGTGATCGCCGACAAACCCGACCGCGCCAGCGCCGGCAGCAGCGACACGGGTGGCATGGACTACTGAATCGACTCCTGACGGGACTGTTCAGCAGGCCGGCCAACAGCGCACCTGCTTCGGGGTGCGACTTCGCGTACGACAACTCCTTCGAGGCGACCCTGTCGGTGCTGTGCACCGACGGCCTCAGCCCGTCGTGCTGGACACGGTCGGCGCGTGCGGGGCTAGTGCTCGGTGACCGCTCACCGCACCGAACGCGACCCCGTCACGCGTGCCGCGCCGACGGGTCCACGCCGTCGACGGGCTCAGCGAATCGTCCCGAGCGCATCAGTGCAGGACGTCCACGGCGAGAGTGTCAGTGGTCACCACGACCCGGATCGGTGCTCGCTGCGCCACGCGGATCGTCACCTTCAGGTCGGTGCCTTCGCGGCGGTAGGCCACGGTGTAGGACCGGATCTGGGCCAGGCCGGGGTCGGGATCGCCGGTGACGACCGGCTCGGTTCGCCAAGCGCCGGTCTGGATCAGCGTGACCTGCAGCGTGGTGTCGCCGGTGTACGGGAGGTCCCACCCGGCCCGCGTCCGGGTCGTCGCACCGACTCCGGCACCGGTGCGGAAGGCCAGGCGGTCGAACGACAGACCGAGGTCGTCGGGACCGCGACCGCCGTGCACCCCCCGTCGATGCGCGTGACGGTCAGCAGCCCGTCGTCACGGGCGCGCGCTGGAGCGGTCCGTAGCTCCAGCCCGCCGCCACCGGGCGGGTCCCAGGGTCGACGTCGGCGGGGCGAGCTCGGGGGACTGCTCCGTCGGTGCGGGCTTGCGGACTGCAGCTTCAAGCGGCGTGTGCTGATCAGGCCGGGAGGCCTTGGACTCAAGCGCTCTTGGACCCTGGTCGTGAGGTTGCCGGTTGCCCGTGGCCGGGGATGGCCTTCTTGGCGATCTGGGAGACGCGGCCTGGGGTGACCTTGAGGATGGCGGCGATCTCGCGGCCGGTCAGTCCTTCGTCGGTGGCCAGGGTTCGGACGAGCCGGGCCTGCAGGTCTGAGGCTTCCTGGGCGTGGGCTGCCGCTTGATCGATCTTCGCGCGCAGGGCGGCGACCTGCTCGGCCACGGCCGGGGGCAGGTCGATGGTGACCGAGACTGCCACGGATTCGTACGGAGCGCGGGTGAGGTCGGCGACCAGAGAGCGTGCCATGTGGTCGACCTTGTCCAGGGTGCGGGCCTGGGTGGTGCCGACGTTGTCGATGTCGACGACCCACCAGTCGTCTTCGCGCCATGCGCGTCCGGTGTACCCGTTCACTGCAACCACCCTCGGTTCAGGCACGCAACTGCTTCTCGATGTTCCCGACCACCCCGGCGCGATCTCGTTGTGGCGGGGCACCGCCGGCTGGTGCTGGCCGCATGGGCACCGCCAGATCGTGTGTTCGCCGCCCTCCCGTTCGATGTGGCACTCGCTGCGGCGGAGGGCCTTGACCACGTCGCGGCGCTTCATCGGCTTGGGCATAAGTGTAGTTTAGCGGCACTAAACGCGTCTACCGGGCTGGCCCCGCGCGTTCGAGGCCGTGGCATGACGCGTGGCATGACGGGCCGCGTTCGCCGAGGTCGATGAGTGCGCTGGGAGCGGCCAGGTGTGCGATCAGCGCTGGTCAGCGCGTACCGGGGATGTGACCGGCGGCCTCGTAATGCGTAGGTCGTGGGTTCGACTCCCACAGGCGGCTCCAACAAAACCGCAGGTCAGCGGCGCTTCGGGGGGCTTCTCGGGGCTGTCGCCCGCGATCCATGTCCGCACGTTGTCCGCAAACTCGCCGTCACAGGATGGACGTCGGCGGGAGCCCGTGGCCTGTGCGGGACGACGACCAGGGACCGGCTGTCATGTCAGGTCTCAATCGATCTGGGACTCGTCTCACTCAATCGGCGGCATGGCGCTGGTTGTCTCACCCGATCCGAGGCATATGGCCGTCTGTCTCACTCGATCTGCACCACACCCGACTACGACGGGGGACGGCTTGCGACGGACCTGCCAGCACATTCGTCGGTCAGCAGGGCAGCCGCGTGTCTCGGCTCGTCTCAAGCCATCTGCCGCATCCCGGCACACACAACGACCGAGGGCGACCCCATCGAGTGAGACAACGCGGTCCCGGTCGTCTCACTCGATCTGAGGCACCGCAGTTCGGGCTGTGCCGCGCGCGCTTGACCGCGCGGGGGCAGTCACCTTCGCGGCGGGGCGGGATCAGCAGCTTCGCGATGTCGGTCACGTGCTTGGACAGCCGATCAGCCCAGTCCCGAGGGGGGGAATGTCCGCCGTCCCGGTGGCGGTGCGGCGGATCAGGCGCAGGGCCTTGGTGAAGGAGATCCGGTCCGGATCCAGGTCGGCCGCTGCGGAGGCCTTGGCGACCAGCGCACTGATCGCGTGGTGGACGATCAGATAGGCCCAGATCTCCTGGTGAACCAGGTCCGGCAGCCGCGACCGCAGCACTCTGCCGGGGCCGCGCAGGTGGGTTTTCAGCTGGTCATGGCCCGGTTTCCTGCTCCCACCGCTGATGGTAGACGCCGGCCAGTTCGTCCGCGCGGGCCTGCCCGGGGTCCAGGACGGTGGACAGCAGCACGATCAGTTCACGGGTGCCGTTGCCGTCCCGGTCCGGCACGTCGTACTCGATCACCCGGGCGAGGTGGACCGCGGGCCGGCCACGATCGTCGACGGCGTCCGGCAGGTCGTCGAAGACCGTGGCGAGGTCGTCCCGGTCGGCGCCGGCGCGGGCGGCGGTCAGCAGCCGTTCCCGGCGGCCGCCACGGATCGTGGGCTTGATCAGCACGGTCAGGTTGGTGCCGTCCGGCAGCACCGTGACGACGGGCAGGTCCAGCTGGGTCGGGGCCCGCCACACCAGCGCGGCGCCGGTGGCCCGCGCGGAGTCCCAGGCGGTCCAGGAGTAGAACCCGCGATCGGCGGTCAGCAACTAGGCGCTCGGGTAGGGATCGGCCGATCCCTGTCCCTGATCGTGCCGGAGGGGATGGCTCGCTGGTCCATCCCGATCTGGCGCAGGAACAGCAGCGGCATCGGTGGGTTCCAGACCCGCTCGTGCGGGTTGTAGGAGGCCGCGCAGGCCAGCGCGCCGACGGGTTGGCGAACGCGGTGGATGACCGCGGCGAGGACGTCGGCCAGTTCGGGGCTGACGACGAGCAGCCGTTCGGTGTCCGTCTTGGACAGGCCGATCTGGAGCAGCGGGATCAGCTCTCGTGTCGATCCTGGGCTTGTCGGCGGGATGTATTGCACCAGGCTGCGGTGACTGCGTCGGTGCATTCGGGCTGAACTCGGACAGTTCCTCGACCCGGATCCCTTCTCCAGGGGACAGCCCGGCGTTGCGTGATGTTGCACGCTTCTCGACACGGAGATGACGTGCAGCACCACGTCCGTGGGTGTTGCTCTCGTGACTGGTAGTAGTTCATGGCCAGCTGAGAGTGAGGATTACGAGTGCGTGCGTTCCCTGTGACGATGCCGTCGGGTGTGCGGTACTGGAGGGTGCTGGACGAGGATCTAGCGGTTGTGCCGATCGGTCGGCGCCCAGGACAGTGCAACTGCGGCACCTTCGGCATCGATCCCGGGTCCGTGCCGGCTCGCACGCCCCTTCGGCGGACTGCGCAAACAGCCCGCTGATCTTCTCCAGCGACGCCCGACAGTTGATGATCCCATCGGCGAACTTGCCGATCTTCCTCGCGTTGATCGGTCCGGCGGTCGCCACCAGCGCAGCTATCCGCGACCGTCTTGAGAGGGTCGGGGCGGGGTAAGCCGGCCAGAGGGGCGGTGTCGCCGGGGAGTGGGTCGCGGCCAACGCACACTGGCTGCGCGTCGCCGCGGGCTTGTCGCGGGCCGTCGTGCTGCTGTGGGGGCGACGATCCGACCACGGCGCGGCTGCTGTGGGCCTCTGTGCTCGTTTTGGCCCTTCTGGCAGCCGTGCAGGTCTTGATCGGGGCGGCCGCCGGCACGAGCCCCACCGATGCTCGGGAGCCGATTGGGGAGGGCGCCGGCGTGCGCTGACCCTACTGGATGCCGAGCATGCGGGCGCGGTCGAGGGCTTCCGACCGGGTGGATGCACCGAGCTTGCGGTAGATGGACTTGGTGTGGCTGTGGACGGTGCTGTGCGACACGAACAGCTCCCGAGCGATGTCGGACTCGCTGAGATCACTGGTGAGGAGGGACAGGACTGCGCGTTCTCGCTGGGTCAGTTCTGTCTCACCGGAGGCGAGGCACTCCGGGCACAGGCGCTCGGACTTGATCGCCCAGCCAGCGCCGACGATCGAACGGGCTTCGGCGAGCGCAGCCCGAGCCTGCTGGTGCTCACCCAGACCGCACAGCACCGAGGCGTAGGAGCTCAGCGCCCGCGTCAGCACCCCAGGCTGTCCTCCGAATCGGGCAAGGGTGACGGCGTGCTCCAGCACCGGCAACGCGTCCGCCGCTCGGCCCCGTGCCGCCAGTGAGGCCCCATCAGCTAGTGAGGGCCCGGCGGCGACATCCTGGAGGCCGCGCTCGCGCTCGATGGCGGTCGCTTGCTCGGCCAGTTGAGCCTGCAGATCAACGCGGCCGCTCTGGCCGGCGATCAGCGACCGGTAGGCGAGGCCCGCGCATGCCACCAGCCATTGCCCGCTGGCAGGGGCAAGCTCCGTGGCCTCAACGAACCATGTGTCCGCTTGTGTGAACTCACCACGGAAGAGGAGGTTCAGGCCCATCGCCCAGCAGACCACGGGCCGCCAGACAGATCCGGGTCCCTCGAGCTCGGTGGCACGCAGGGCCTGGGTGTACCCCAGGTCGAAGTCACCCCAGGAGAAGATTCCTTGCAGGGTGGCAAGACTCGCCGCTGCTGAGCTGAAGCCGTCCGGAAGAGGCCCGGTGTCGGCTCCGACGAGCGCCTCGATGCGCCCGATGGTGGCCGCCGCCTGCTCTCGCCGCCTTGCCAGGGACTGGGCCCACGCCTGGGCCAGAAGCAGCCGCACGTCACCATTCAAGGCGGTGTCGGGGAAGCGCCTGATCCACGTGAGCACCGTGCTGGACATGCCGGCGTTGATCCAGTGGATCCAGGAGGTGGCGATCTGGTCGCTCGCCTCGGCGAACATGCCGGCATCGATCGCGTACCGGATGGCCTCGTCAGTGTTCCCGTGCTCACGGTGCCAGGCGTAGGCGCGGCGTTTCAGCCCGACCACCACGTCTGGGTCGAGCCGAGCAAGCTCCACGCGCATTAGCTGGGCGAACAGTGGGTGGAAGCGGTACCACCTGCCGTTGTCTTCCAGTGGCACGAGGAACAGGTTGCTGCGCGCAAGACGGCGGAGAGCCTCATCTGATTGTTGCCGATCGAGCACGGCATCGCACAGTGGGCCGGAGAGCCGGTCCAGGATCGAGCCCCGGACCATCAGCTCCACGTCTGCCGCGTCGTGGGCGGCCAGCACTTCGGTTTCGAGGTAGTCGATCACGTGACGGTTGGAGGCACCGAACCTGGTCACGGAACGGTGCCGGTCGTCGGAATGGCGCAGGGACAGGGCTGCCAGGTAGAGACCGGCCGGCCAGCCCTGAGTCCGCTCGACGAGCAGACCGACGTCATCCGCGGTCACGCCCAGCATCTGTCGCCCGTTCAAGAACAGGTCCGCCTCGTCGACGGTGAACCGCAGGTCATCGGCCCTGAGCTCGAGCAAGTCAGCATGCGCCCGCAACGCAGCGAGCGGCAGCTCCGGCTCCTTGCGGGTCGCCAGCACAAGCTGAAAGCTCGTCGGAGCGTGGGCGACCAGCCAGCTGATGCTGTCGCGGGCGGGGCCGTCAGCCAGCTCATGGAAGTCGTCCAAGATCAAGGTGACCCTAGCCTGGTCGGCCAGCGCGTTCACCAGTCGCGGCATCAGCATCTCGATGACCAGCGGCGCCCCGACCGCTGCCCTGGGCACCGACTCCTCGATGGTCGGGCAGACCCTGCGAAGGGCCTCGAGCAGGTAGGACCACAGCACCACCGGGTCGTTGTCGCCCTTGTCCAGCGTCAGCCATCCCATCGGGGTTCGATCGGCCTCAGCCGCGTGCCAGGAGGCGAGCAGGCTCGTCTTACCGAAGCCCGCCGGACAAGCCACCAGCGTCAGCCCCGCACCTGCACCGCTGTCCAGGCGCTCCAACAGCCGCCCCCGCACAACCATCTGGTCCCGGACCTGCGGCGCGGCCAGCTTCGTGGTCACCAGGACAAGCGGTTCGCCCCTGGCGGCGGGCGTGCCGGCCGCTCCCGATACGTGCACTGACGCTCCAGCCACCTCGTCAGCCGAGCGAGGCGAAGCGGTCAGCGTCCGCGAACCGCTAGCCACGTCCCGCCGGGAAGCCATCCCGTACCCTCCCGGCGATCGTACGGCTCAGACCAGGGCCCAAAGTCCACTCCCCAGGCTAGCCCTCGGGCTTGGACCCGGGGACGTCACTTCAGCAGCTGATGGCACACGGGCGATGACAGCAGCCCTCCCCAAACGAAAGGAAGCCTCGCGGCGCCGCCTGAGAGCGGACCGCGGCTCGCCCGCCCTGGCTTAGGCGGTGCGGCTGGGTGGGCTGCGACGTGTTGTTTGCAGGGCTCCATCGTCGTCATGAGGGCGAGACGGTCCCCGAGCTGCTGGCCGCGCCCTTGGATTGGATGGGTCCACGGTCCCGACGGAGATGAGCTCCAGGCCCAGTTCCTGGGTCCGCTCGATGATCCCGGCGAGATGTGCCTGGTCGGTCACCGTCCCGGTGAGCACGGTGTTCCCGCCGTCCCGCGACATGGTCATCCCCTCGAACAGCATCCCGAACCTGTCGCCCAGCTCACCGCCCAGGACCAGCCGGTACGTGCTCCCTCGGCCACGCTCGGTGCTCATCCCGCCAGAGTGTCCCGGTCCCGGCGCTGCGTCATCAGCCACGCGAGTTTTTCCCCTAGGTGAAATCGACCCGCGGATGATGCAGGGCATCGCACAGAGTGTGACGCTGCGTACGTCACGGGATGTTCGACCCGGACCCTGAAGGGGAGAGGCCCGATGGACGTCGTGGTGCCTCCGGTCCGCGGCGCTCGCCGCCGCAGCCCGGCAACCGACAAGGAGCCGACCATGACACAGACCACGCAGACATCTGCGGCACCGCCCAAGGTCACCCACCGCACCCGAGCGGACCGGGTCGCAGCCGGAAGGCTCGCGCGCGGACGAGCCTCTCTCGAGTCGCAGGCCCAGCTTGCGACTGACGGGCGGCCCGACCCGATCGAGCTGTTGGAGGGCCAGGCGGTCTCTCGGGTGCCCGAACTCGTCCCTATCCGGTACGGGCGCATGGTCGCGTCGCCGTTCTCGTTCTACCGCGGCGGCGCCTTGATCATGGCGTCCGATCTGTCGCGCACGCAGAACTCGGGGTTGCAGGTGCAACTGTGCGGGGACGCGCACATGAGCAACTTCGGCATCTTCGCCACCCCAGAGCGGCGGCTAACCTTCGACGTCAACGACTTCGACGAGACCCACCCAGGGCCGTTTGAATGGGACGTGAAGCGGCTGGCGGCGAGCCTGGCGGTAGCCGGCCGCGACAACGGGTTCGGCACGAAGGAACGACGGAAGATCGTGCTAGCGGCCGCCGCCGGCTATCGCGAGGCGATGGCCGGGCTGGCAGCCGAACGCAATCTCGCCGTCTGGTACACCCACCTGGACATGGACCAGGTGATGCGACAGGTCGGCAGCGAGCTCGACTCGGCGCGCAAAGCCAAGACGCAAGCAGCCCTGGACAAGGCCCGCGGCCGTGACAGTGTCCAGGCCCTGGCCAAGCTCACCAGGATGGTGGACGGACACGCTCGCATCCTGAGCCAGCCCCCGCTGCTCGTGCCGATCGAGGAACTATGGGGGCAGGACGAGGCAGACCGTGCGTACGAGACCCTGCGGATCTTGATCAGGTCCTACCGCCGCACCCTGCAGGCGGATCGGCGGCATCTTCTGGAGGACTTCGAGCTCGTGCAGGTGGCCCGCAAGGTAGTCGGCGTGGGCAGCGTGGGCACCCGGGCGTGGATCCTGCTGTTCCAGGGGATCGACGGTGCAGACCCGTTGTTCCTGCAGGCCAAGGAGGCCCAGGCGTCCGTCCTGTCGGGCTACGTGAAGTCCACCGGCTTCAAGAACCAGGGCCAGCGCGTCGTAACCGGCCAGCACCTGATGCAGGCGGCAAGCGACATCTTCCTGGGCTGGCAGCGGGCCCAGGGACCCGACGGGATCGAGCGGGACTTCTACCTGCGGCAGCTGCGCGACGGGAAAGGCTCGGTCGTCGTCGAGGAGATGGTCCCCGACGGCATGAGGCTGTACGCGCGGATCTGCGGCCAGACCCTGGCACGGGCGCACGCCCGTTCCGGAGACCGGGTCGCGATCGCCGCCTACCTGGGCTCCAAGGACCGCTTCGACCATGCAATGGCCGACTTCGCCGAGACATACGCCGACCTGAACGCGCAGGACCACGCCGCGCTGGCAGCCGCGATCACCTCAGGACGGATCACAGCGCAGACCGGCGTGTGACTCGGGTCGGCGGCGTGCGTGCCGATATGCACCGATGACTTAGGAGACATCCGATGGCTACCGAAACCGCAGACGACAGTGCTTCTGACTCGGACCGGGGTGCCCGGCAGCGGGGTGGTTGCATGAGTTCTCGTTCGAGGTCCGCTGCCGGAATGTTGATGGTTGTTGCCTTTCTTGGTGTGCTTGCCGGCTGTGGTGGCAGTAGCGCACCGAGCCCGTCCAGCGCTCCGGCCTCGACCACCAGCTCGACCCCTAGCTCGACCCCTACGTCGACGACGGGCTGCGCGGACGTCGCAGCGCTGAAGGCCTCACTCCAGGCCCTGACTCAGGTGAAGCCGTTGCAGGACGGCGTGGCCGCACTGCAGGCCGCGATCGCGAACGTGAAGACGAGTTTGGATACCGCGGTGGCCTCGGCCCCCGCGACCCTGCAGCCGCAGGTGGCCCAGGTGAAATCGGCGTTCGCTGCGGTGCAGACGTCGGTCACCGGTCTGAGCACCGACAATCTGAAGCAGAAGGCGCCGTCCATCGTCGCGGCGCTGACCCAACTAGGTACCGCAGCGTCGGGCCTGGCCTCGGCGTTGACGCAGAACTGCCCTGGGAGCTAGCGAAGCCGCTTCCCTGGGGTGCGAACCCGACCCATGCTTGACCTGACCGAGAGGACCATCGCCATGACCGAAGACCGACCGCTGCTCGACACCCTGGCTGACATGACCGCGGCATCGGTGGCCCGTGCCAACCTGGCTGATCGCGATTTGATGCTGGTCCGCGTGGCTGGGCTGATCGCCGTGGACGCTCCTGCGGCGTCCTACCTGCTGAACCTCGGCCCGGCGGTCGACAGCGGGCTGACCCTGGTAGACGCCCAGAGCGTGCTGGTGACACTCGCCCCGATTGTTGGAGGCCCCCGGGTCGTGAATGCAGCGGCGAACATCGCCAGTGCACTCGGGCTCGCGGTGGCCATCGAGGACGCGCTGGAGGCCGATGAAGCCTGAGGCAACGCCGATCCGATACGACCACCCACGAAGGAGTTGTGATGGAAGGACTGGACACGTTCGCCGCGTTCGCCGCGACCTACGACTCACTTGATGCCGCCGAGGCGGACTACGAGGCCATCAAGTCGCTGTACTACGACGAGCACATGGTCGACACCTTTGACGCTGCGGTCATCGCCAAGGACGACAAGGGCAAGGTCAAGATCGTCAAGAAGCACGAGCAGCCGCTGCGCCAGGGCGCCTGGGTCGGGGGCGGACTGGGGCTGGCGACCGGGTTGTGCGTCGCATTGTTCCCGGCCGTCGCCGTCGGGGCCGGCATCATGTGGGGCGCCGGTCTCGGCGCCGGCCTCGGGGCGCTCGCCGGGCACGCGGCCGGCGGGATGAGCCGATCGGATCTGAAGGATCTGGGCGAGACCCTCGACAACGGCCAGTGTGCGGTCGTCGCGGTCGCCGCGGCGGCCATTGCCGACCGGGTCGCTGAAAGCCTCAAAGGCGCGGAGAAGGTCGACCGCAAGGAGCTCAAGGCGGACCCGAAGGCGGTACAGGCCGACGTCGCCGCCGCCAGCTCGGCCAGCTGACCATGCCGTTCCCGGTGGACGCGCGAGATCACG
Organism: uncultured Actinomycetota bacterium; assembly: GCA_963750565.1. Lineage (GTDB taxonomy): Bacteria > Actinomycetota > Actinomycetes > Actinomycetales > Kineosporiaceae > R-H-3. The sequence goes on from CAVVRA010000014.1 coordinate 262,228, forward strand.
GCGTCCACCGGGAACGTCGAGCGGGTCGACCCCCTGGCTACGGTCGTGGTTCGATCTGGCTCTGGAGGCCGCCTGCCGCGCCTGGACGCCGCGTGGAGCCGCCGTGCGCGGTCCGCCGAGTTTGGTCGTCGAAGTGTCTATCGCCGGGATGAGTCGACTCTCAGCCACCGGAGTCGTGGCGGAAGGACGCGGATGATGACGGACACTGCGTCACGCGTGGCCACCAAGACCGGGTGGGGTGTGGCCGGCATGCTGGCCGCCGCCCAGTTCATCATGGTGCTGGACACCACCGTGATGAACGTGTCCATCTCGCAGGTCGTCGCGGACCTGAACACCACCATCGTCGGTCTGCAGACGGCGATCACGATGTACACGCTGGTCATGGCATCGTTCATGCTCATCGGCGGGAAGTTCGGCGAACGGTGGGGAGCCAAACAGGCCTTTTGGGTGGGCCTGGTCGTCTACGGAACTGGGTCCTTCCTCACCGCCGTGGCGCCGAACCTGGCCGTGCTCGTCATCGGCTGGTCGTTCATCGAGGGCCTAGGGGCGATCTTGGTGATCCCGGCCATCGCAGCACTGACCGCCGCGACCTACCAGGGCAAGCAGCGGGCGATCGCCTACGGGATCCTCGGCGGCGTCAGCGGAGCGTCGATGGCGGCCGGCCCGCTCATCGGTGGCTGGGTGTCGGCCTACTACTCGTGGCGATACGTGTTCGCGGCCGAGTCGGCCGTGGTGCTGGTCCTCCTGCTCTTCCTGGGGATCATCCCGGCGATACAGGGGCGCAAGACCAAGCTCGACACGGCCGGCGCCGTACTGTCCGCGTTCGGTCTGGGTTCGATCGTGCTGGGCATCCTCCGCTCCAGCCAGTGGGGCTGGATCATCCCGAGTCAAGGTGTCCCGGAGATCAACGGAAAACCGTTGACCCCGCTGGGACTGTCCCCGACGCTCTGGCTGATCCTGATCGGGGCGATTCTGCTGGTCGCGTTCGGCCGCCGTGAGCGCAGAGTCAAGGACCGTGGCGACGAGCCGCTGCTCGACCTCGCCCTCCTCACGATCCCCCGGCTGCGCGCCGGGCTCGTGGTGCAGTGGTGCCAGGCCTTCATCATCCAGGCCACGTTCTTCGTGCTGCCGCTCTACTTGCAGACCGTGCTGGGCTTCGACTCGTTGAAGACCGGGGTCACCATCCTCCCGATGTCTGTCGCGATGTTCGTGTTCGCGCTCGGGGGTTCGGCGCTGACCGGTCGCTTCTCCGCCAAGCTGATCGTGCAGCGCGGCATCGCCGCGATGCTCGTAGGAGAGGTGGTGCTGCTGTACTTCCTGGATCCGCAGCTGAGCGGATGGGGCTTCGGCACCGGCCTGGCGCTGCTCGGCGCCGGCCTCGGGCTCCTGGCCTCCCAGGTGGGCAACGTGATCATGTCCTCGGTCGAGCCGGCCCGCGGGGGGAGGCGGGTGGACTCCAGGGCACCTCGCTCAACCTCGGCGCCTCGCTCGGCGTCGCGCTCGTCGGCTCGATCCTCCTCGCCACTCTCGCATCCAACTTCACCAACGGGGTCCAGAGCAGCACGACGCTTCCCGACTCGGTCAAGCAGCAGGTCTCGGTGACGGCCGAGACCAGCGTCAACTTCGTATCCACCACACAAGTCGAAGAGGCCGCCCAGAAGGCAGGCCTGCCCGCGGACCAGACCGCCGAGGTCGTGGCCACCTACTCCGACGCCCAACTCAGCGCCCTGCGCGCCGCGCTGGCCTTCCTCGCTCTCTTCGCGCTGCTCGCCCTGGCCTGGGTGCGACGCCTGCCAACGTCACCACCCACCGACGACCCAGTCACATCGCCAGCCGCCGAGACCTAGCCGGCCCGGCGGCGACGGGCACCCCATCAGACACGCTCGAAGTGCCGACCACGGGCGCGGTTGAGCTGCGGACCCAGCAGTCGGTGCGGATCATGGTCGGTGCAGGTCAGTCCGGGAGAAGGCTCAACCCGCAGACACTGGGAGTGCTCAGCGGGAACAATCGCGTCCATGACGGACGAGGACGCGGGAGCGGGACGCCGCCGAAGACTGACCACGGCGCGGCTGGAGGCATTCAGCGACGGCGTGTTCGCCATTGCTGTCACGCTGCTGATCCTCGACATCGCAGTTCCGGCAGGTTCGGCGGACGATCTCCTGCGGGCAGTCGGCGACCAGTGGCCGTCTTACCTGGCGTACTTCGTCAGCTTCGCCACGATCGGGGCGGTATGGCTCGCCCACAGTGCGATCACCGAGTACCTAGACCGCGCCGACGCGACACTGATCCGGCTGAACCTGCTGCTGCTCCTGATCGTGTCCTTCCTACCGTTCCCCACCCGGCTGCTCGCCGAATACCACGGCAAGAGTGGCGCGGAACGGGTCGCCGTGACCATCTACGGCCTCAACCTCCTGATGGCCTCCGTGCTCGTGTCGGTCCTGTGGCGCTACGCGGTCCGAGAACGCCTCGTGCGACCGGACGCGGACGATGAGGAGGTCCAGGTGCTGACCAAGCGCCTGACTCCCGGGCTCGCGGCTTACGTGATCCTGATCGGGCTGGGGCTCTTTCTCCCCGTCGTGGCGGTACTCGGGTACCTCGCCATCGCCGTCTACTTCATCGTGCCGCTCAGGCAGATCCGGCACCGCCAAGGTTGAGCCACTCGGCCGAGCCCACCGCTCTGAACGCGAACAAACACCGTTCGGGCGCCGGTCGAAGCGCGAGATTTCGGTCGTTCGGGGGCAGTGGGACCACGATGGGTGCATGACCGACGACGCGTCCGCCCATCCCCAGGAGCTCGGCCCCGCACCAGCGCAGGGGCCGGAGAGCTACTTCTGGCCCTTGGTCGCCCTCACCCTGGTGATCCTGCCTCAGGTGCTGGTGCCAGCCAGACTGCGCGAAGGACCGCTCTTGATCGTGCCTGTCATCGAAGGAGCCGTCGTTCTCGCTGTTGCTGGCGGTGGCGGCTCGACCCGGCCCCGTCCCGCGCGCGGCCCGCCCGCTGATCTTGTCACTGTTCGCCGTCCTGGTCCTCGCGAACACCTCAGCAGCGACCCGACTGGTCATCGTGGTCCTACGAACTCCCCCCAAAGGCCAAGCACCCGGCCACCGTGACCCAGCTCCTGGTAGGTGCCGCCCTCGTGCTGGCCACCAATGTCGTCACCTTCGGTCTGCTCTACTGGCAGCTCGACAGCGGCGGACCCAGCGGCCGCTTACTGCATTCCGAGCCCTATCCCGACTTCCAGTTCCCCCAAACCGGCACCGAAGGACTAGCGCCACCGGGGTGGCAGCCACGGTTCCCGGACCACCTGTACCTGGCCTACACCAACATCGTCGCGTTCAGCCCGACCGACACCCTCCCGCTCACTCACCGTGTCAAGGGACTAATGGCCATCCAGTCGATGATCTCCCTGGCCGTTCTGGTCGTAGTCATCTCCCGGGTCATCAACATCCTGCCGTCCTGACCATCCCAGGACCATGCGGTCTGACCTGGAGCCCATCTCGTGGAGATCAGCCGGCCGCGGGCTACCTCACCATGCACCTCGCGATCGTCCAGCCCGAGACGGTGAGGACTGGTTCGCGCGCTCGGGCGGTGCAGATCGTCTACTTCTCCCACCGCGGGTCGCGGCAGATCGAGCAAATCGGGTCGGCGCACGATGACGCCGAACTGGAGATGCTGAAGGCGGTCGCCCGGCAGCGGCTGACCGCGGGGCAGGACGAGCTCGACCTGGGCCTGGCCGTCGCCGAACGCGCCAAGGCCGGTGGCCCGCTGCCCATCACCTCCTCGCGGATGGGGCACCGTGGGATGCCCTCGCCCACGCCTACCAGGTGCTCGGGTTCGAGGACGCGACCGGTGGGGACCAGGTGTTCCGGCAGTTGGTGCTGGCCAGGATCAACCTCTGGCCCCGGGACCGGCAGGTGTTCGCAGCCGACGTTGCCGGCGCAGGGAACCGCCGGCGGCGACAGACAGGAGGCTCGTCCATCCGGGACCTGACGCGATCAGAAGGCCCCGATAGAGACAGCGTCGGCGCCGAGCGGTACCGCGTGCACCAGCGGACGGCCGATCATGGCCGCCAGCGGGCAGCGACGGTCAACCGCGGACCGTCGAGGTGGGGAAAGGTAGCGCGCTGCGGCTTGTCATCGAGGCGTGCCCGCACGACGTCGCGGTCCAGGGGGCCGCCGCTCATGCGAGCAAGTGCGTCTCGGGGGGCCATGAGCCTGTCCACCCGACTTCAGCGCGAGCGGCAAGAGCCCACGTCCGACGGCGCGGGGTGTGCGAGTCTGGGCCGGCTCGGCGGGTGCCCGTGGTAGGGATGGCGACGCCGGTCCCAGCGCAGCCGGTCCACCAACACCGACAACGACTCCGGCAACGAACGGTGACGACCCGACGGCTGCCGGGACGACGACCCCGGCGATGAGGACCGCCGCCGCGACGACGCCGTCATCTGCGGCTCCCGTCAGCCGTCATGCTGACGACGTTGCGGCCCGTGGCGGTCGAGGGGGCACAGGCCGGCGATGTGGCGGCAGTTCCCTGACCCGGCGGTGGCCTCCAGGGCGGCGATCACCTGGCGTGGGCTTGCCCCGGGACCCGGAGACGTACAACGGCACCTCCTCGCGGCCGAACCCGATCGAGCACACCTCAGGGGCCGGAGCCAGATAACAGGCGGTGTCGGCGAAGTCCGGGTGGGGTTGGAACCCGAAGGACGCCGCGCAAGCGACCGCACCGTGGACCAGGTGCTGGGCCCCGAACTAGTCGAGCGGCACATCCTCGACTCCCGCGACACGTGGCGCTACGAACGGGCCCTGAAACTTCTGACGCCGTTGCGAGCGGCCTACCTGGCCCTGGGTGACAACGCCGGATGGACCGGCTACCTCGACGAACTGCGCGAGCGGCACCGGATCCGCCCCACCTTCCCGCGCAAACTCGACGCCCGGCAGACCAAGACGCACGACAGACCCAGGCCCGGAAGAAGAACGACCTGACACCGCCGCCGGGCGCCTGGAGGAGCCCACGGAGGTGGACAAGCCCGCTTCATCTCGGCCATCACCGTCTCAAGCGACCTGACGCAGTCACCTTCACGCAATGACGCCCAGCCACAAGATCGATTTAGACGTCCGGGTCCTGTCCGTCTCCTCCGATCTGCAGCACCGCAGCTCAGCTTATGATCGTGATTCAGTCCGGATGAGACGTGACAACGAGCGCTCTCGGCGGTCGATGTCGAGCGGCGGTTGAGCGATGTGACGGCGACAGCGTGGACGCGTAACGGCGCCACGTCGAATCGGAGCGATTCACGGTCGAGGTCTTCCCGGAGGGCGATCTCCGCCTCCACGAACCAGCCACCGATCGTCACGCCGTCGTCGCCAGCCGGTGTGAGTCCGGTCCGGGTAGCCGCCAGGGGGCCCCGGTAGCAGGCTGCCGGCGTCGGGGGAAACGCCCGGCGTCGAAGTGCAGCGTCAAGGGCCTAGGCCAGGCCTAGGCCGGGCCCGGCGCGGCCCGCAGGTGGAGGCGGCCACACACCTGAGGTGATACTCGCCGAACTCGATCGGCGGCTTGCCCCGGATCGAAACGCTGATCACCGCCCCCTGGGCGCCGTCATCGCAGCGGACAGCCGGAGCGCCGGAGCGGGGATCAGGACGCGACGGATCCTGACCCGCTGCGCAACCGATGAGTCTGTGGGGCAGGTCGAAGGGGCGCGGGGAGCGGTGTCGATGGTCTTCGGCGGGCACGGGGGTCAACCCCACCGCGTCATCCTCACCGGATGAGGGGGTCCGGTGGGTTGCTCGGTACGTTGCGGTTGGAGTTCAGGACCGTGCGACCGGTCGTTTGCCGGCCGCCGTAGGACAGGAGTGTGGACCATGGCCGCTGACACTGATGCACCGGTTGATCTCTACGTCGCGGCTTACGCCGATGCTGACGCAGCCCGAGCCGACTGGGACGCCATCAAGCAGCTCGCTACGGACGATGTGATCAAGGTTGATGGGCTCGTCCTGGTCAGCCGCCGCGCCGACGGCAAGATCCACGTAGACGATGACTTCCACACGGCCGCCAAGGGCGCGGCCTGGGGCGCGGTCGGCGGCGCGGTTGTCGGGTTGATCTTCCCGCCCGCCTTGCTGGCCAGCGCGGCGGTGGGCGCGGGCGTGGGAGCGGGCGTTGGTGGGCTGGTGTCGCATGCCCAGAAGGCGGAGATCAAGGCAGACGTAGAACAGACGCTGCCGCTCAACAGTTCCGGCATCGTGGCGTTGTTCGAGCCGCAATGGGCGGACGCTGTTGACAAGGCGCTCTCGAGTGCCAGCAAGGTGACGAAGGAGCAGGTCGACTCGGACAGCGCAGAACAAGTCGAGGCCGCGGCCACCAAGAACCCGCCGGCTACGACGGCGTAGCGCCGAATCCAGCCCGACTGTGCTCGGCCTGACCCCCACTAGGGCTGGGCCAACGCGGGCGGTGAGTGCCAGCGGTCAGGCCCACTCCTCATGTTCTGTGTGACAGGGGATGCGCATTGCCGGAGGAGACATGTTGAGCAGGGGTCACCGTGGAGTTTCGCACTTTAGTTGATCTTTAGGCGGCCTCGGCGAGGGTGTCGAGGAGGGGGTCGAGGATTTCGGCGGGGAGCCGCGCACTGGCTGACATGGCTGTAATTCGTTGCCGCCACAGGGTTCGGCGTAGTGCCGCGAGGGCGTCGGCGAAGCTGGGGGTGGCCTTGCGGAGGTACCAGGGACGCGGGCGCCAACCGGTGGTGGCGGGGTCGGTGGTCAGGTACCAGTACCACACGGCGGTGTGTAGCCACAGCGACAGGGCGGCGGCGCGGGCCGGCCCGTCGTCCTTCCAGGACTGGGGGTCTTCCCCGCCGAGGGCCTGCTTGGCGTCTGGGTTGGTGACCTCGATGGACCAGCGGCCGGCGTAGCCGGCGGCGACCTCGGCCTCGGCGGCGTCGGGTTGGGAGGTGACGACGAAGTCGTCGGGTTGGACCCCGGCGGGGTCGCGGACCACCACCAGGCGCACGAGCCGGCGTGGGCTGACCTGGTACCAGAGCACGTCGCGGGACCACAGGTGCCGGGTCACGGTGCGGCCGCGTTCCTCGACCTGGGCGTCGGTCCAGTCGGTGGCGGCCGCGGCGAGCTCGGGTGGGGTGGGCAGCCGCTTGCCTCTGGTGCGGGGCCGCCCGCGTCTGCCGGTGCGGGGTGGGGCCGGGTCGTACAGGGCCGCGTCGCGGCGCAGTCGGGAGGTGACGTGGGTGCGGGGCAGGTCGGCGCCGACCAGTGAGGCGTAGGCCCCGTCGGCGTAGAGGTGAAACGAGCGGTCGGGCAGCCAGCCGGCGATCTCGCGGATCATCTGGGCGGCCAGTTCCACCGTGGTGGCCCCGCCCTTGCGGTGCACGCGGACGTTGACGGGCAGCCCGAGCGGGCAGCCACCCCACGGCGGCCTGACCCGCAGGGTGACCACGACCAGGTTCAGGCCCCAGGCGTAGACCACCCGGTTGCGGGTGGAGCGCACCGCGTCCCGGAAGACCCCGGCGCCCTCGATCGAGCGGCCGCTCTTCTTGTAGACCGTGTCGTCGGCGTCCAGCACCACCACCGCGCCCGTCCGGGACCAGCCGGGCCACCGCGTGCACCGCCAGTACCTGCCACAGCGCGGTCATGCTCCAAGCCCCCGTGCGGACGAACCGGTGGTAGGCGTCGTGCGCGCGGCGCCCGCCCGGGTCGGCCACACTCAGCATCCGGGTGATGGTGCGCCGGCCCGGGGTGAGCACCCAGCCGGCGATCAGGTCGGTGAAGACGGCGAAGCCCGGCGCGGTGAAGACCGCGCGGTGGAGTTCGAGCAGCGCCGTCCAGCCGCTCACCGGCCCCGCCGCGCTCGACCGGCCCGCTGCGCGGCGACCCGGGCGGCCAGCGCCGCCAGTCCGGCATTGCCCTGGGCCTCCAGCCTGGCCTGCGCGGCCCGGTAACGCTCGACCGCTGCCGTGACCGCGGCCACCTCGTCCGCGGCGAGCATCAGGGTGCGGGTCCGCCCGTCCTGGGAGTAGCTCAGCACCGGGGTCTCGTGCAGCGTCTGCCCGTCCGCGCAGTGACAGGTCGGCTTGCCGCAGCGGCGGCGCTGGATGACGACCGAACCGCGGATCATCCGCGGCATCGGGGTCGGCGGTCTCGCAGGCATCGTCGCCAATCCTCTCATCTGCTCGTGTAGCACGAGCAGATGATCTCGCGTGGGGAGTGAGGTTGCGATCATTCGGACGGGGTGTCGAGCCAGAAACTGGGCGGCTGCTCGGACCGGCTACCGGAGTGACGTCAGGGCACAACGAGGGCCAGAAAGTGCGAAAC
>CAVVRA010000015.1:0-484806 GCA_963750565.1 uncultured Actinomycetota bacterium
CTGGGGAAGGACAAACGCCAGTCCAGCACCGCGGAGGCCTTCTCGGTGGCGATGTGCACCGACACCGCAATCTGAGAGTTCGCGACCTTGCCCAGGGTGCCGGAGTACTGCCGGGCCACTCCCGGGGAGGCATACCCGTCCTTGGGGAACCCCGGTGTCGTCCACGATCCACACGTCCGGGGCGACCGCCTGCACCGCTTTGGCCGCCAGGCGGCGCCGCACCGCGGCGTAGTCCCACGCGTCGAGGACGTCAGGAACTGCTGCAGCCGTTGATAGTCGGTCCCGAGCCGCTCGGCCATCGGCTGCATCGACTTGCGCTGCCCGTCCAACATCAACCCACGCAGGTACGTCAACCCCGTCGAGCGCTGGTCCGACCGCGCGAAACCGGCGAACACCCCCCCGCGGCGAACGCGTCCAACTCGACCGAACCCGCTCCAGTGCAACCGCATCCATGCCACGGACTCGAAACACCATCCATGATCACAAACAAGCAGACACGCCGAGCTAACGAAGCACTACTAACCGAAGTCTCTCGGTTTCGGGGGATTGCCAGGCGCACCTGGCCAGGGAGTTCGGCCGCTTGGAGCAGCGGGTCATGCTCGCGCTCAGGCATCACGAGGGCCCTCTCGTCCCCGAACCAAGTCGTCAACCATGACCCGCAAGGTCGATCGCTCTCGCAGAGGCAGCGTTCTCGGCTCGCATGGTTGATCACCCCCGGTCGGGCTTCTCCTTCATCGCAGTGGCGCGTTGGGTCTGTTCGGCGGCGTCGCGCAGTCGCGCCAGGCGTAGGGGGAGAGCTCGCCGATGAGGTACTGCTGCGTCATCGGCGACACCCCGAATCTCCGGTTACTCGGCGTGGCCGAACGCGGCGATGTCCTTCCGTTCCTGCTCGGTCAGCTCTCGCGGGACCTCGCCGTGGGCGAGCTTCTCGCTCTGGATGTGGTGCCGGATGTCCTCGACGATCTCAGGGTTTGCCAGCGTGGTGACATCGCCGATATCAGAGAAGTTCGAGATGGCGGCGATGACGCGGCGCATGATCTTGCCGGATCGGGTCTTGGGCATGTCCTGAACGATCCAGACGCTCCTCGGCCGCGCGATCTTGCCGATCTCGACCTCGATCGCCTTGCCGACCTTCTCCTCGATCTCCTTGCTGGGCGTGAAACCGGGCTTCAGCGCGACGTACATCTCGACGACGCGGCCGCGGAGCTCGTCGATGACCGGGACGGCGGCGGCCTCCGCGATCTCGTGAACGGTGATGGCCGCCGACTCGAGCTCCTTGGTTCCGAGCCGGTGCCCGGCGACGTTGATGACATCGTCGACGCGGCCCAGGATGCGCACGTACCCGTCCGCGGCCTGGACCGCGCCGTCGCCGGCGAAGTAGGGCCAGTCGTGCCAGCTCTTGCTGTCGGGGTTGCGGCAGTACTTGGCGTAGTAGGTGTCGACGAACCGCTCGGGCTGGCCCCAGATCGTCTGGAGGATACCCGGCCACGGGTTACGGATGCAGATGTTGCCCGCCTTGCCGCTGCCCGGCTCCATGACGTTTCCCAGCTCGTCGTAGATCACGGGGTAGATCCCGAGCACGCCCGGGCCGCAACTGCCCGGCTTCATCGGCTGCAACGCAGGGAGCGTACTGCAGAGAAAGCCGCCGTTCTCGGTCTGCCACCAGGTGTCGACGATGACCGCCCGACCCTTGCCGACCACATGGTAGTACCAGCGCCACACTTCCGGCTCGATCGGCTCGCCAACGGTCGTCATGTGCTTGAAGTGGTAGTTGTATTCGGCCGGCTGCTCCGGACCCAGCTTGCGTAGCATCCGGATCGTCGTCGGGGCGGTGTGGAAGATGTTCACCCCGAGGCGCTCGGCAATCCGCCATGGCCGGCCCGGATCCGGATAGACCGGAGTGCCCTCGTACATGACGCTGGTGGTGCCGAGCGCAAGCGGTCCGTAGACGATGTAGGAATGGCCGGTGATCCAGCCAATATCGGCGAGGCACCAGTAGGTGTCGTCGGGGTGGATGTCCTGGTAATACTTCGACGTCCCGGCGACGTAGGCAAGGTAGCCGCCGGTGCTGTGCTGGCATCCCTTCGGCTGCCCCGTCGTTCCGCTGGTGTACATGAGGAACAACGGCGCCTCGGCCGGCATCGAGACGGGCTCGACGACCTCGCCGCGGTGGTCCTCGAGAAGCTCGTCCACGAAGACATCGCGGCCCTCGACCATCCGGCTTTGCGACCTGAACTCGCCGGGGTGCCGCCGCCACACGAGCACCTTCTCCACCTCGACGCCCTGGTCACGCGCCACCGCGACCGCCTCGTCGGCCTTGACCTTGTGATCGATTAGCTCGCCGCCGCGGTAATATGAATCCATGGTGACCAGAATCCGACTCTGAGAGTCGGCGAGCCGGTGTCCGCAGGCCGTTCCGCTGAACCCGCCGAAGACCTCTGAGTGGATCACCCCGAGGCGGGCGCAGGCGAGCATCGAGATCGGTAACTCGGGGACCATCGGTAGATGGAAGGTGACGCGGTCTCCGGTCTGGAGGCCGAAGCGCGCGCAGTAGCGCGGCGAACTCGTTGATCCGACGGTGCAGTTCACGGTAGCTGATGCGCTGTGTGTCCGCGTCTTCAGGCTCGGGCACCCAGATGAGCGCGTCCCTGTCGCCACGGGACTCCAGGTGCCGATCGACGCAGTTCACGCACGCGTTGAGCCTCCCGCCGACGAACCACTTCCAGAACGGCGGTTCGCTTGTATCGAGGGTTGTGTGCCATTTCGCGTCCCAGGTGAGCAGGTCCGCGTACTCCGTGAAGCAGTCGGGGAAGCGTTCCTCGGTGAAGCGTTTGTAGATCGCCGGGTCTGCCGCGTTCGCCTGCAGCACAAACGCAGGCGGCGGGTCGAAGTACTCCTCCTCGCGCCAATGAACCGCGATCTGCGCCTCCGAAAGCTGCGTGTTCCGTTCCATCTCCGCTCCTCCTCTCGTCGCCTCAGCTCCGCACGCCGGTCGGGACCAGCGGACGCTTGAACGTGAACGCGGTGACACCAGCGAACGAGGCGTACCAGGCTGCCAGAGCAGTGAGGATGCCGAGGTACCCACCGATCTTGTGGATGGCATCGGACGTGGCGAAATCGCCCCATGCCAGCGCCACGAAGGTGAGCGTCAGCAGGACGAACACGGTGAGGACGGCTCCGCTGACGCGGCTCGCGGCCACGCTCATGTAGGCGGTGAAGAGTCCCCAGGCCAACAAGTAGAGACCCACCCCCTTCCCCACGTCGGCTGGGGGGATCTTGGAGTCGGCAAGGTGACCGGTCAGCCACCAGTACGAGACCCAGAAGGCGCCGTACGAGGCGAACGCGGTCGCACCGAACGTGTTGCCCTTGGCGAACTCCCACATCCCGGCGGCGAACTGCGCGATGCCGCCGTAGGCAAGGGCCAGCCCGAAGACCACCGGCGTGACGGTTGCGGGGACCCAGCCGGCGTTGGCCACGCTGAGCACGAGAGTGGTCAACGCGAATCCCGCCAAGCCAAGCGGCGCAGGGTCGGCGATGTGTGCTCCCGGTGTGATGCCAGTCGAGACAGCCGACGAGGGAGATTGGTACGAGGACGGTTGCGTGGTAGCCATGTCTGCTCCTCTGTAGCGTGACCGTTCTACGGCAGACGTCGGGCACCAGGGGACCCACCGCGAGAGGTGAGCCGACACGGCGATCCGATCGCGTGCGGATCAGCGGTGTTCACGTCTCGTCTCCCTCGACGCTACGCCGCCCTCCGGACGACGAAACCAGCTCCGGGAAGTGAAAAAGATCACAACGACGTCTGGCCTGACGGATGGATGGAGGTTGCTCCGTGCCTGAGGACACGGCGACCTCCTGCGCGCGGCGCAGACGACGCCGAGCATGTGATCAGCTCGAGATGGGGAGACCTCGCCAGCGGCGGCTACGCGCACGCGTCGGCCTCGGACCGGCACGTCGCCGAGCATGAGTTCGCCGACGCCCCGCAACACGACGGAATCGACCGTCACCGACCCCGACCAAGTGTCGGGCTCGAGTCGGAGCAGGCTGCGAAGCACGAGCAGCGCCGCCGCCGCATTCGCAATCCCCTGACCCCGCAGAGACTTCGATTCGTTAGTGCCGAAGGACATCACGGGTCATCCGGTGCTGACAGCGGCCGATCTCGATGGCATGAGTCCAGAGGAGCGGCGGGTCGCGTTCGACGCCCGTGTCGTGACTGACCTCGACGAGCTCCCCGCCGAGTACGTGGCCCAGATCCAGGCCCGCGCGGCGGCTCTGGCCGCTCAGCGCGAGGCCGTGCATGCCTCTGATCAGGACGCGCCGCACGCCTCGTGACCTCGCCTCGCAGAGACGTCCGCCCCACCCGCGACTTCTATCTCGCCCTCGAGCGTCAACTCCCCGCCGAGCGAGGTCCGACAGGCCAGCCGTCTCGCGCAGACTTCCAGTTCCACGAATTGGTGCCGATCTTCACCAGGTTCGCCACCGGATTGATGGGACGACCTCCCCCGGCTCGTGCCCGGCCGAGAGGACTATCGGGTCCCGGTGGTCCGCGGCGTCCTGCTGCGCGCGATCTCCGTCATCGGTCAGCTCGCCCCGACGGCGCGATCGAGCTCGTCGACCTCGAGCTTCGACACCACGTGGCCAGAGGATGACGGTAGCGACGTCGACGACGAAGCCGGGAGCTGACCGGCGAACCCGATGCGGCCTCGGCAGCGATCCACGTAAGACCCGCCGCCGCAGACAGCAGACAGGGCCCGCGCGGAGCCAGGCGATCCCTGCAGGCGTGACAAGGAACGTGACAAGAACCTGGGGCGATCAGGGCAACTCCAGCAACTCCAGGCTGATCGACTGAAAGCAAAGCAGCAGGTAGAAGCCGTAGGGGGCGCCGTCCGGCACCCTTCTAATCCGATGGTCGCAGGTTCGACCCCTGCCGGGCGCACTCTCACCAGGCATTGCATTATGCCCTGGTACATGCTTACCTGATCATGCTCGTGGTGCGAAATCGGATCGGTAGATCGCCGGATCGGCACTGACGAGCGAACTGCGCTGCGTCTCACCGGCCACCCAGTGGTGGCCACCGCGTCTGTACGTCGGGCATCCACCCAGGTATGGGCGGACCACGGGACCGATGCCGCGAGGCCGATGCTGCGAGGCCGATGCCTGCGGCCGGACGGGAGCGACCAGCCAGGCCGACCACCTGCGGACGAGCGTTCTGCCCGTCGTGGCTCCTGGCGAGCAGGCTCGAACCAGGCGGGACCGTGGCCGCACGGCAGCTTGCAGAAAGGCGCAGGGTGTCGCCGTGACGCGAGTCGTGACGCGAACGGACGGCAACTACAACATCCAGAGCAGTTCCAGTGTGATCGATTGCAAGCACAGCAGCAGGTAGAAGGCCCGGTGGGCGCAGTCGATCACCCTTCTAATCTCCGCATCTGGTCCGCAGCGGCGCGCGAGCCGCGCCAGGGGCGAGGTTCGTGGCGGCGATGTCGATGGTCTCGCCGAAGAGGCGCGGTGAACATGTCGAGGGTCATCGCGGCGGGGACGTGCCCGAGCATGCCCTGGACCGCCTCGACCGCCGCCCGTGGCGGGCCAGGTCAGGCCTTTCGACTCTGGGCCGTCCTCGGCGCCCCGCGTAGCGTCCCGTGTGGAGGGACGCGCGGACACTCACGCGGCGTCCATCGCGGTTCGCGCCTCCCCGCCAGGCAAGGTGGGCCATGGGCGCGACATGGACAGACCCCAAGCGTCTAGCGGCCACAACCGCCGGTGGCTTTTTCATCGCCGCGACCGTCGCGAACCTGGTGGGCACCGCATTGTCCCGGTCCCTGTTGGATCAGACGAACGACCTCGGCCAGGTCGCCGCCAACGCCGACCGGGTCACCACCGGCGCCCTTCTCGAATTGGTGGCGGCCGCCGCGTCCGCCGGCATCGCCGTCGCCCTGTACCCGGTCCTGAAGACCTGGGGTTTCGGCCTGGCCCTCGGATCCGTCGTCTTCCGGACGATCGAGGCCGTCATGTACGTGCTGGCCGTCGTGGGCCTGCTGTCCGTGCTCGCCCTCAGCCGCGGGTACCCGCAGGCCGGGCCCGCCGGCCGCGCCTCGATCCAGGCCGGCGCCGACGCCGCGCTGGATCTGCGTCAACAGGCAGCACTGGTCAGCGTGTTCGCCTTCGCCCTGGGCGGCCTCATGTACTACGTCGTGTTCTACCGATCGCGGCTGATCCCGCGGTGGCTGTCCGGGTGGCACACCCAGAACTCCTAACCGCAGACGATTCCCCCAGACTCCATGGGAGGTCGAGGTGAAGCCTCAGGACTATTCCGCCCGAACGGCCTACCGGCGGCCGGCGGGCTGGTATCGGCGCCTCAACTGGCTCGGCGTGCTGCTCACGTCCGTCGGACTGGCTCCCCGTGACGCCGTGACCCTGCAGGTGCGGGGCCGCACCTCCGGCAAGGTGCGGCGGGTGCCCATCCTGCGAACGCGCTACCAGGAGAACGACTATCTGGTGGCGCTCGCCGGTGAGTCACAGTGGGTCAGGAACGTTCGGGCAGCCGAGGGCGACGCGGTGATCCGACGCGGCCGAGCCAGACACGTTCACCTTGAAGAGCTTGCCCCGGCGGGACGACCCGACATCATCGCGGAGTATCTGCACGCTGGCCGCCGACGCAGCGGCGCCGACGCCAACGCAGACCAGGCCCGCTACTACTTCGGCCTCGACCCGGATCCGTGCATCGACGACATCCGAGCCATCGCCGAGAACTATCCGGTGTTCCGCGTCGACTACGCGCCTCGTGGCAACCGATATGGCGCAGAGAGGGCGATCGCAATGACCTACCTGAAGCCGCCGGCGGTCACCCGGCGTCTGGTCAATCACCTGGTGTCCAGGCTCCGGACCGGAGGCGTCGCCACGCTCACCGTCGTCGGCCGGAGCAGCGGACGCCCCCGCACCGTCCCTGTCATCCCGGTCGAGGTGGACGGGGTCCGCTACCTGGTGTCCCCGTTCGGCGAGTCCGAGTGGGTGCGTAACCTGCGCAAGGCGGGAACCGGGCAGCTGCGCGGCAAGGCCACGCTGGAGACGTTTCAGGCGGCCGAGCTGCCGGTGACACAGAGAACGCCCATCATCGCCGCCTACCGCAAGGGCGCCTGTCGCGACGTCGACCGGTACTTCACTCGGCAGCCGGATCCCGCCGACCATCCCACCTTCCAGATCACGTCGGCGAGCAGTCAGCCACAGACGAGCGAACACGGCTGACGCGGTCACGCCGAACTCCCTTCACGGGTGCTCGATGTGCATGGCCGGCCTGTCCGGCGTGGCCACCATCACTCAGATCATCCCCGTGTTCGGGGTCCTCACGGACACCGAACACTGGCGTCGGGCGGGTGGATCTCCGCATTCCTTCCCTACCCGCTGTATTCGGTGTGGTGTTCTGCGTCGCCGTCCTGCTGCTACGAGTCCCGGGTTCGGCGGCGACCACGAAGCAAGCGACGACCGCGCGGAGGGCGTCCACGGTCAAAGGCAGGTGCGTCATGAGGATCCAAGCGGACGAGGGTGCGACGGGCCCGGCGCGAGCCGCGGTCCCGCGGGTGGTGGTGGATCGCCTCACGGATGTCGCCTCGCCCGTCGTCGCGATCGGCGTCGTCGTGGTGTCGCTCGCCGGCCTGCTCTGGCGCGCCGGTCACCTCTACCCGCCGGTCACCGGCACCGTCCTGGTCTCCCGGGCGGGAGATCTGGCCAACCTCGCGGTCACCGCGTCGGCCCTGCTCGCAACGCAGACGTCGGCCCGCCGAGGCTCCACGGTCGGCCTGCTGCTGTGGCCGGGGGCGCTGTTCTACGCCGTCTACGTCTACACGATCTACGCCTTCGCCGCCCCGTTCAGCCCGTTGATCTTCGCCTACGTCGCGATCGCCCTCGTCAGCGCCGTCACCGTCGTACGACTGCTGGCCGGCATCCCGCGGGAAGGCGTGGCCCGATCGTTCTCGACCCTGCCCGCCCGCGGCGTGGGCCTGACCCTGGTCGCGATCTCCGCGGCGGCCTATGCCGGCCTGATCGGGACCGGGCTGACCATCCTGAACGACGCCAGCCAGCTCGCGCTGCGACCGCAGTGGGTCGTCGACTGCCTACTCGGGACGCCAGCACTGCTCGCCGCCGGGGCACTGCTGTGGCGACGGCATCCCTTCGGGTACCTCACGGCACCTGGCGCCGTGTTCGTCTCCGGCGTCGGCGGACTCGCATACGTCGTCGCGGCCGCCCTCGACCCGGTCCTCACCGACCACCAGCTGCAGCCGGCCGTCATCGGCGTCCACCTGGCCGTCACCGCCGTCGACGCCGCGCTCCTCACCCTGATCGTTCGACACCACAGGCCCGAACACCAGACGACGACTGCGCGACGCCGACGATAGGTCCTTCTCGTCACGCCGGTCCCAGCCGGCATATCTCTCCATCTCTCCTTGGTTTCGGGGCCGCCGGCACAGACCTGAGTTGAGCGCTGAGCAGCGACATCCTGGGAGGAACGCAATGGCCCGTATCAACGGCGAGATCTTCATCGCCCGCCCGCCCGAGGTCGTGTTCGACTGCGTGAGCGATCAACGTAATGAACCGAAGTACAACCCCGGCATGGTCAGGGCCGAGAAGCTGACCCCCGGGGCCCGTCGGCGTGGCCACCCGATCGAGGTCGTGGTCCTGGACCCGACCTTGTTCGGCCTGTCGTGCTCGGTGAGCTCGATCACCATGTCCGCCCGGCGGCGGCCCGCGGTCATCGTGGCAGCGAACCGCGGACATCGACGGCACGATCACACTGCAGCCGGCGCCTGGCGGGACACGAATGAGCTGGTCCTGGCACCTGCGACCCAAGGGACTTGCCCGCCTCGCCGGGCCGCTCCTGGCCGTGATGGGTACTTGCTCAGGCCGTGCGCGCCGGGTCGGGCTGGCGAAGATCAGTGTCGAGTAGCCGCAAAGCCACTCGGCGGATGAGCCCGCTGAAGGGGCCGACGACCATCCAGTAGCGCCGGAAGCGCCGCAGGCTTGCGGCATCGGTCAAGGCGACCCGGGTTTCCATCGTGAGGATCGACGATGTGATCCCGCGAGGATCTACCCGGAGGCTGAGCGCGACCTTGGCGTAGCCGGGCTTGTCATAGGCCGCGAACTCGGCCGGCGCGGCCACCGGGCCGCCTGTGGCCCCTGCCGCCTTCCAGGGACGGCCGATCTGGCCAAGGACGATCTCGCCGGGGTTCTCACCGAGCAGCTCCCAGCCGTAGCGGGTCATGTCTTCTACCCGGAACATGGCGGGGACGTGGTCCCCGCCATCACGCCCAGTCAGGCGGCTGGCGGCACGCTGGGGCAGTGCCCGCAGGTCCAGTAGCACCCTGATGGCGGGGTACCGGAACAGGTCAAGGTTGCGAGCCGCCCGCAGGCAAACCTCGGGCGGGACGCGGAACACCTGCGCGTGCACGACTGCGAAGTCGTAGCGCGGCAGGAACTGATCGATCAGCAGCTGTAGTCCTTGCGCTCCCCCGGCCGCGGGGGCGGCGGGGACTTCAGGTTGCTGCGCCGGGAGCGGGTCAAAGGCGGCCATCGTGTTGTCCGTCAGCTGCTCACCCGACGGCGTGGCTTGGCTCAAGAACGACCACCGCGGTCTCGGTCGGGCGCCTCGAGGCGTACGCCTCAAGGTTCTTGTCAATCTCAGCCCAACGTGACCACAGCCGTTCACATTCTGCGCCGCGTGCACGACGCGCACGGACATCTCGCGTGAAGTCCCGCGTCTGGACGATGGCGTCAGGATGAGCTTGCAGGTTCAGCCACCAAGCAGGTTCCGCCGCACCCCACCCGTTCATCGCCATGGTGACCAGGTTGTTCCCGTCCTCGAAATAGCCGACGAGAACCTGGCGACGTCGCCCGCTCCGTCGGCCGGTCGTAGTCAACCGGAGCGACCCCCAACCGTTCGGCTTCGGCCTCCACAAGCCCAGCCGGCCGCGTGTCGCTCGCACAGCGCGCGATGGCCGTGCCAGAACAGCACCACGAACCACCGCGGCGGCAACCAGGCCCCGCCAGTCCGTGAAGTCGTTGTCCGCGTACCACGATCCTCAGCCACATCAAGATCGTAAATCGCCACCGCGCGCCCAACTAGGGTCGAACTACCCGCCCTCCAGGCGTCTGCCCTGCAGCCTGAAGGACGGCCGAAGCGGAACGCGTGATGTCTCCCACGGGACGTGCCCCCAGACCGCACCCTGGCCGCCGACGCCGCGCCCTGCCGTGCCGGCTTCGATCCTTCGTGACCACAACACGCATCACCGTGAGTCACAGCCATGCGCCCCCGGAACCAAGACCGGGAGACAAGTCAGGCCATGTTGTCCCGCTCCAGCGGCCAGGTCACGTCCTGCTCGTAGTCCTCGCCTGGACCCGGGAGCTGATCTGTGGCTGCCATGATCGCCGTTCGTGGCATCAATCGTGGGGCGACACGAACTGCAGTCGATCCGCGTCGACTGCTGCAAGCAAGCAGGGCCACGTCAGCCGCAGCTGTAGCCGCAGGTAGAAGCCAGGGCGGGCGTTGTAGGGACGTCTTCTAATCCGTAGGCCATGAGTTCGACTCTCACCGGGCGTGCCGACGCACTCCGCATGGTGTACCGCGGGTTCAAGATGCGGTTGACGCGTACGAGCTGTCTCACCCGTGCGCGCTGCCGGTCCCGCAGCGGTGCTGGGGAACCGGGTGGGCGTCCGATCCGTCACCCCCAGGGCGGCTGGTCCGTCCGGATGGCACGATCATCAGTGTTGTGATGAGGCACCGCACCGGGTCACCTGGGGAGGTGTATTCGTGCCGTCGAGCGTCCCCAGCTTCAGAGCCTTCGTCAGCTCCACCTTCTCGGACCTGCAGGAGGAGCGCAACGCGCTCAAAGCACGCGTCTACCCGCGGCTGAGTGCGCTGTGCCGTTCGCATGGCGCAACGTTCCAGGCGGTTGACCTGCGCTGGGGGGTAAACCGGGACGCGTCGGAGAACCATCAGACCGTCGGCATCTGCCTGCAGGAGGTCGACCGCTGCCGGCGCGCCACCCGCCGGCCTAAGCTTGTTATTTAACCTCTGTGGCCTGCGACCTGGTCTGTCCCGGTCTGGGTGCGGCGTGTCGGCGTGGCATGGAGCGACCTTCGGAAGATCGTGTTCTTGCTGAAGAACCATGATCTATACCGAAGGTCGCGATGCACAGCCTGCCGCAGTCCGCCGTTCCCGTCGAGTCCGAGCCGGGGAACGACAGCGTCGTTCGGGATGGCGTCGTTCGGGATGGCGTCGAGCGGCACGGGGTGTTGTGCCGGTTCCGGCAGGACGTCTACGCCTGCCTGGACAGCCGGGCCGACGAGTTGTTCGAGCTGACCGACGCGGTGGCGTGCGCCGCGGGGCCGGTGCGGTCGTTGCCGGAGCTGTCGCTGGAGCCGGAGCATCGGCGCGGGCACGGCGGTCTGTATGACGGGCTGAACGCCGGACGGATCGAGTTCGCCAGGGTGCGGCGTGCCCTGGCCGGGTTGGCGTTGCCGCGGGTCGGGGGGCGGATCGTGCTCGGGGTGGACATCACGCCGTGGCTGCGCCCGGACGCCGAGACCAGCCCGGACCGGCTGTTCTGCCATGTCCACGGGCGGGCCAAGGGCACCAGCCAGATGATCCCGGGCTGGCCGTACTCGATCGTGGCCGCGTTAGAGACCGGACGCACCAGCTGGACCGCGATGCTGGACGCGGTCCGGCTCGGCCCGGACGACGACGCCACCGCGGTCACCGCCGACCAGCTCCGCGATGTCGTGGAACGCGTGATCACCGCGGGGCACTGGCGGGCGGGCGACCCGCCGATCGAGATCGTGATGGATTCCGGGTACGACGTCACCCGGCTGGCGTTCGTCCTGGCCGACCTGCCGGTCGTGGTGACCGGCCGGTTGCGATCAGATCGGGTGATGCTGCGCCCGATCCCGCCCCGCCAGCCCGGCACCACGGGTCGCCCGCCGCGGCATGGGGGCGTGTTCGCCCTGAACCGGCCGGACAGCTGGCCTGCCCCCGACCACGTCACGACGACCTCGACGACCCGGTACGGCACGGCGGCCGCATCGGCCTGGGGGCGGATGCACCCCCGGCTGACCCGCCGCGGCGCCTGGCTGGACCATCCCGAAGACACCGACCTGCCCATCATCGAGGGCACCCTGATCCGGCTCCAGGTCGACCATCTCCCCGGGGATCGTGCCCCGAAACCCTTATGGCTGTGGACCTCCCGCCCCGACGCCACCGCCGAACACACCGACCTGGCCTGGCAGGCGTTCCTGCGCCGCTTCGACCTCGAGCACACCTTCCGGTTCTTCAAGCAGCAACTGGGCTGGACCGCCCCCAGGCTGCGCGACCCCGCCGCCGCCGACCGTTGGACCTGGCTGATCATCGTCGTCCACACCCAGCTCCGCCTGGCCCGCGGCCTGACCGACGATCTACGCCGCCCCTGGGAACGTCCGACCACGCCCGAGCGGCTGACCCCGACCCGGGTCCGGCGAGGGTTTCGCCACCTCCGAGCGAAGATCGCCCACCCGGCCGCTGCACCGAAACCCACCCGACCCGGCCCGGGCAGGCCCCCCGGCACCCCCAACCGACACCCCGCCCCCCGCTACGACGTCGGCAAGACCACCCGACGAGCCCACAACCTCGAACAACACCACCAGACGAAGACCACCACAGGTTAAAGATCAAGCTAAGGGCTCGCTGCTGAATTAGTCGGGTTCGTCTGAGATTTGTGGGTAGATGACATGCATCGGTTCGGCGCCGTTGGGTCTGGCGCTCTCGCTGAGTTGCGGCGGGGTTGAGGGGGGCCCTCCCCAGCTCAGACGCGGGGGATGCTTGCGGTACCAGTACCGACCCGGCGCGTCGTGGGGCGTGCCCGGAACGTGAGGAGGGTCCCTGTGAGCATCGTAGGCGGGCTTGACATTCACCGGCAGCAGATCACGTTCGACTATCTGGACACCGACACTGGGGAGGTGTCGGTCGGGCAGATCCCGGCCGCGGACCGGCGGGCGTTGGCGGCCTGGCTGGCGCGCCGGTTCGCCGACCGGGAGGACCGTGAACGGATCGAGTTCTCGGTGGAGGGGTGCACCGGGTGGCGGTACGTGGCCGAGGAGTTGACGGCGGCGGGGATGGTGGCGCATCTGGCGGAGCCGGCCGAGACGGCGAACCTTCGGGGGCGCAAGAAGCGGGCCAAGACCGACCGGGCCGATGCCCGCCATCAGCGGGACCTGCTGCTGGCGGGAGGTTGCCGACCTGCTGGATTCCGCCGACGCGAGGTGTTGGAGGCGCGGGCGTTGCTGGGCTGCTACCACGACCTGCGCCGTGATCACACGGCGTGGGTGCAGCGGATCCATGCGGTGCTGTTCCACCAGGGCGCCTCGCCGTGCACGGATCTGGGCACCTCGGCCGGGCGGGCCGAGCTGGCGAAGGTCGCTGCCGAGCAGCTGTCCCCGGCCGGGCGGACCCAGGTCGCCGCCGCGGTGTTGATGCTGGAGGCCACCGAGGCGCAGATGGAAGTCCTGCACCGGCAGCTGTTGTGGACCGCCCGGCACATGCACGGCCCGAAGGTTCTGGTTGAGCGGTTGTACGGGGTCGGGCCGATCACCGCCCTGGCGTTGACGTGCTGGCTGGGCGGGGCCGGCCGGTTCACCTCCGCCCGCAAGGCGGTCCGGTTCACCGGCCTGGACATCACGGTGTACTCCTCGGCGGGCAAACGCAGCCCGGGCCGGCTGTCCCGGCAGGGCCCGGCGGTGCTGCGCTGGTGCCTGTACGAGGCCGGCAAGACCCACGCCCGCCCCTCCGCCCCGGACTACGCCTACTACGCGGCGACCAAGAAGCGGATCGACGGGAAACGCGCCGCGCTGTCCGAGGCCCGCAAGCTGGTCCGTCAGGCGGTGCACATCCTGACCGAGCTCGGGGACGACGCCTTCACCTTCGCCTGAGCGGGGGGTTCATGGCGTCCAATCCTGTGACGGCAGAACGAGAAGGGCCCGAGAAGCCACCGATGAGCTGAGCGGCTGGTTCCCGCAACAACGATGTCAGACCGTCACCGGAGGTTCTTGCCGGCAAGAACCCAGTCACGGGCGGCCTGGGTAGTTTGAACGGCCGCGCTCCCGCCGGGCGGGAGTCCCAGCACGGGAGAAGGCCTCCCCATCCATCATCATGTGACCGGACCACGACACGCAGGTCCGAGCGCCAAGGTAAGCCTGGTTGCCCGACCTCGATCTGCCATCCCGTCCAGTACTACGATCTCTGCCCTTGGAGGTGACACATCCCCGGACGTGACCGCCCACATCGACGGCGAACATACTCACCTCACCAACCGGCTTCCCCTCCCCGGCCCAAGCATCCGCTCCCGGACGGGCCAGTCAAGGGCGACCCCTACGGGGACCGTCGCTCCGCGATCGCTACGCGACCCCTGACACCCCCGCCCGATCGCAGAACCGGCCCGGAACGAGGGTAAGCCGGAGAACCGAGCACGCCCTCAACCCCAACCAGTCCCACCTTGCCAGGGAAGGGCGATACAGGTAAGCGTTGTGGTATGTCGATCACGGCGGCGGAGCAGGACCGGATGGCGGCCAGGCTGGGTGAAATCAGGCCGTTCCTGGATGAGCGGGCCTGGCGGTTGCTGCTGGGGGCCGAGGCGCGGGCGATCGGCTACGGCGGGAAGAAGCTCGTGGCCGCTGCGGCGAAGGCCAAGGCGGACACCGTGTCGCGGGGGGCGCACGAGTTGGAGTCCGGCGTCGTGCCGGACGGGCGGGTGCGGGCGGTGGGTGCCGGTCGCCCGGCCGCGGAGGTGGCCGACCCGGGCCTGACGCCGGCGTTGGAGGAACTGGTGGATCCGGAGACCCGGGGGGACCCGGAGTCGGCGTTGCGGTGGACGACGAAGTCGACGTCCCATCTGGCCGACGAACTGACCACGGCCGGTCACGAGGTCAGCTCAGCCACGGTGGGCAGGTTGCTGAAGCGAGCGGGGTACAGCCTGCAGGGCAACGCCAAGACGGTCGAGGGCCGCCAGCATCCGGACCGTGATGCCCAGTTCCGGTACATCAACACGCAGGTCAGCGCGTTCCAGGCGACCGGTGACCCGGTCATCTCGGTCGATGCGAAGAAGAAGGAACTGGTCGGCAACTTCGCGAACAAGGGCGTCGAATGGATGCCCGCGGGCGCACCGGAGCGGGTCAACGTGCACGACTTCGCCGACAAGGACCTGGGCAAGGCGACCCCGTACGGCATCGACGACGTCACCGCCAACACCGGCTGGGTCAACGTCGGGACCGACGCCGACACCGGCGCGTTCGCGGTGGAGTCGATCCGCCGCTGGTGGCACACCGTCGGACACCCCGCCTACCCGGACGCGACCCGACTGCTGATCACCGCCGACTCCGGTGGGTCCAACGGCAGCCGGCTGCGGCTGTGGAAGACCGAACTGGCCACCCTGGCCGCCGAGACCGGGCTGGAGATCACGACCGTCCACCTGCCTCCCGGTACCTCCACGTGGAACCGGATCGAGCACCGCCTGTTCAGCCACATCTCGATGAACTGGCGCGGGCGCCCGCTCACCTCCCACGAAGTGATCATCGAGACGATCGGCGCGGTCACCACACGGACCGGCCTGACGGTCCAGGCCGCCCTGGACACCGACACCTACCCCAAGGGCATCCGGATCAGCGACAAGGACATGAAGACCTTCGAGGCCAAACACCTACAGCGACACCAGTTCCACGGCGACTGGAACTACACGATCACCGCCGCGCGGCCCGACAACAAGGCACGCCCGAGAAATCCCGAATAATTCTTCAGCGGACCCTAGCCAACCGGACTCCGCTCGCGCGGTACCAGACCGAGGCCGCCGCGCACGAGGCGGTCGCCGAGGACCGCCGCCACTTCGTCGGACGTGACGAGGAGCGGGGCATCCTACGCGCCTACCTTGAGTCGCCGGTGCGCCATCCGTTGGTGCTCTCCGGTTCGCCCGGCGCCAGGAGGAGCTCGCTGATCGCCCAGGCGGCAGAGGAGGCACGCGCCGCCCACCCGGATGCGAAGGTGGTGCTCCGGTTGATCGGGGCGACGCCCAGCTCCACCAACATTCGCTCCCTGCTCAGCGAGGTCACCGCCCAAATCGACGAGCGCCTCCACCCGGACGAGTCGATCGAGGGCGACACGTACCAGCAGGTCGTCGCCCGCTTCAGGAGCCGCCTGGAGGCTGCGCGGAAGAAACGTCCCGTCATCATCTTCATCGACGCGCTCGATCAGCTTGCACCGAGCGACGAGGCGTCGATCCAGCGATGGCTGCCGCTGCGGCTGCCACGCCACGTGTGGCTGGTCGTCTCCGCCCTGCCTGGTCGCCATCTGACAGCCCTGCGTGATGCCCTCGGCCGCCAGGCCTGCCACGAGCTCGGAGCCATGCCGGCCGACGACGGTGCCTTGATGCTCGATGGCTGGTTGGACGCCGCGCAGCGTCGCTTCCAGGAGTTCCAGCGTGCCAGCGTCCTCGCCGCGTTCGACGCCAACGGCACGCCACTGCACCTACGGTTGGCGTTCGAGCAGGCACGGGAGTGGCGTTCGACCGACCCGCCGGCGGCGATCCCGCGCAGCTCGGCGGACATGCTCCGGTCCCACCTTCGACGACTGTCGTCGCCCGACCGGCATGGCGACATCCTCGTGTCGCGCAGTCTCGGCTACCTCGCGGCGAGCCGAAGCCGCCTGAGCCATGAAGAGTTGCTGGAGGTCCTCTCGGAGGACGAGCAGGTCATGGCCGACCTCCGGGAGCGGCTGCCGGAGTCTCCGCGCGTGGAAACCCTCCCGGACGTCGCCCCGATCACGGGGGTGGCGGTCACACCGGACAGCCGAACGGTGCTGGCCGCCTCCGGGAACCAGGTGACCGTCTGGGAACTGGAGACGCGCACCGAGGTCGGCACGTTCGACGGTCACGCCAGGACCATCAAAGCGCTCGCCGCCTCGAGGAACGGTCAGGCAGCTATCTCAGCGTCCGTCGACGGGTCGCTGATGGTGTGGAGGCTCGATCGGCGGGGACGACGCGACGGGGGCGCGACCGCCCGCAGGTCCGTTCGACCCGGCCACGTCGAGGCGGTGACTGGCGTCGTTGTGTCCCGGTCCCTAGCTAGGAAGGACCATGACCTCGTCGCGAGACGAGGAGGTCACGATCTGGGACAGCGGCGCCGGCACCGAGATCGAAAAGCTGCGACAGGTGCGCCATCGACCCGTGATCCGGCTGGGCATCTCGCAGGATGGGCGGACCGCGTTCACGACCATCGAGTTCGAGCAGATGAAGGCCTACGCCTGGGACGTTGCGACCGGCGAACTGATCGGCGAATTCTCCGGCAGCACCTACCACTCGCAGCTCGATGCGTTCGTCGTGGCGCCGGCCGGCGACAGGGTTCTGGTCGCGCTGTCGGACTGGGGCTACGGACCCAAGAAGCGGCGAGGCATGGTCGGGCCCCGTACGGACGAGATAGTGGTCTGCGAGATCGGCAGCCGGCTGCCCGTCCGATCCTTGAAGGGCCACACGAAGACGATCCGGGCCGTCGCCGTCTCAGGCGACGGGCGCGTGGCCGTGTCGGGCGGCGACCACAGGCGCCTCATCGTGTGGGACGTGGCCTCCGGCCGGCGAATCGCTACCCTCCGCGGCCACACGGGACCCGTCTCGGGAATCGCCGTCCCCGTGGCCGGGCGGACGGCGGTCTCGACGTCGGACGACGGAACTGCCCGGGTGTGGGACCTCACCAAGGCTCGTCAGCTGGCGGTGTCCGCCAACCCGGCAGGACGGATCGGACGAGTGGCCGTGTCGACCGATGGCTCGACCGCGGTGCTGTGCAGTACCGACGGCAGCATCGGCCTCTGGGATGTCGTTGCCGCGGATTCCCCAGTCTGGCTCGCTGGCCATGCGGCGATGGTCAACTGTCTGGAGATCTCCCCCAACGGAGACGTGCTGGTGACGGCGTCGCAGGACCGCCATCTCATCTGTGGGACCTGCCTGGCCGAGAGCCGATCGCCAGTTTCGAGGCGAGAGCCCCGTCACCGTCTGCGCGATCATCCGCTCCGACCTCCTCGTCTGTGGCGAGGACTCGGGCGCCGTTCACTTCCTCCACCTGGAGAACTGGCGCTAACCCGTTCGACCGGACTTCCGGACGTGAGCAGGTCTCGACCGCCGCAAGAGCAACATCGGCTGTTCCGCCGCACGGCTCGGCGGGGGACAAGCGCCGCATGCGGGCGGCCTGACGCCTGCACCGTGGTCGCGTGTGCGCCCGCAGAGGCGCGAGAGCGGCCACTACCCGCCGATGTGACCGTGAGGAAGTGCCCGAGGTACTCGGGTGGGCGCCGCCGCCGCCGGGATGCACCCTGCGCGAGCGGACGCCACGGGCGAGGATCATGGGCCGTCGAACGAGCTGAGCACGACCGCGCCCGAGTGCGGACGTTGGCCGCTTGTGCCGTCTTCGCGGTCCCACGACGCTGGGAATCGAAGTCGCCGACGCGACGGCGCTGACCCGACGGCACGAAGGTGCCCTCCGCCGTGCGTCCGCCTTCATGGTGAGGCGTCGGATGGGACGCGGGCTGCGGTACCTCGCGGTGCTGGCCACTGCCGGGCTGACGGCCGCGTGCACGGCCCTGGGCTCGGGCCCGGAAGAGCCTTCGGTGAGGTCACCCAGGCTCCTGGCCGGAGAGCCGATGGCCGCCTGCACAATCCACGGCGAGTACCCGGTGCAGGCTCATGCCCGTGCACTGTGCGGCACGCTGCGGGTCACGGAGGACCGGTCAAAGCCCGGCGGACGCCGGATCGGCCTGCGCGTGGCCGTCGTCCCGGCGGTCACGACCGATCCGGAGCCCGATCCGCTGTTCGTGTTGGCCGGCGGCCCTGGAGACGCCGGCACGCAGTTCTTCGCCTGGCTGCCGGGAGTGTTCACGGACGTTCACGCGACCCGCGACATCATTCTGCTCGACCAACGCGGCACCGGTCACTCGAACGCGTTGAGCCTGCCTGCGATGCCCGACACGGGAGGGCTGTCCGCGGCCGATGCCGACGCACGTCTCTCGGGCTGGATGAACGATGCTCTGGCGTCTGTGAACGGCGATCCGCGCGTGTACACCACGACCGTCGCGGCCGACGACGTGGACGACGTGCGAGCGGCGCTGGGCTACGAGAAGATCGATCTCTACGGGACCTCCTACGGTGGAACCCTGGCGCAGTACTACCTGCGCCAGCACGGCGATCACGTGCGCGCGGCAGTTCTCGACGGCTCGACGCCCCTCGACGTGCCCGTGCTCGAACGGATGGCGGAGAACAGTCAGGCAGCCCTCGATCTGCTGTTCCGGCGTTGCGCCGAGGACAAGGCGTGCAAGCAGGCATTCCCGCGGCTGGCTGCCGAGTGGGCGGCGGTGATGCACCGGCTCGCGACCCGGCTCGTGGTCGTCGACCCGGACTCCGGAGAGGAGGCGGTCATCGACCAGGTCATGCTCGCCGACGCCGTCCACAGGGCACTGCTCACCGAGTCGACGGCGGCCAGGGTCCCGCTCGCCGTCCATCGCGCGTACACCGGCCAGTGGATCCACGCGGCACAGCTCATCGGGGCCCCGCCGTCGGGTGGTCCCACGCTGATGATGGCTGACGAGATCCTCTGCTCCGAGGCCTGGGCACGATTCGGCCCGACAGAAGTGGCACGACGCGGTGCAGGCAGCTACGCGCTGCCGCTGGAGCTGGCCGGGGCCGAGCAGCGCGCAGCCGTCTGCCGGCACCTCCCGCGCGGCGTCGTACCGGCGGACGACGCCTCCGCGGTGCGTACGGATACCCCGATCCTGTGGTTGGCGGCGGATGGCGACCCGCAGGATCCACCGGCGAACCTGGCCCTGGTTCCGGCCCAGGAACCGCACAGCCGCGTCGTGGTCATGCCCGCCCAACAGCACGTCATCGGGCACCTCGGCTGCACGCCGTCCCGCATCGCGGACTTCCTGGACGCCGGCAGCGCCGACCAACTGGACACCTCCTGCGTCGCAGAGGGCGGCCCGGCCCCATCGTTCCGCCTGGCCTGAGCAACGAGATCGTGCACGACAAGATCACGCGAGCGGTCGCTGTCGTTCACGCGGGTGGTGGCACGTCTGCTCCTACCGGGCGCACCCAGCCTCATTCGTCCCTCTGCCCACTCCGCCATGGCGGACGACGAGTTCCGGCCGAACTGTTGGACACCACCGTGACTGCGGTGGCAGACGACGAGCGGGTCACGCGTCCACGACGTGGCGCGGGGGTCCGTACATAGTTACCGCTGCACCACCTGACTCATGCCCCGCCCATTGGTGACCCCAGGGGGCTTTCCCCGCGAGCGGATTGACACCGGCGCGTCTCGGGGCAATAGTTAACCGTGTGGTTCACCGTCAGTTCGCGGCCCTGGGTGACCCGACTCGCCTGGCCATCGTCGAGCGGCTCGTCCGCGGGCCGAGGTCTGCCGGCGACCTCGCGGCGCCGACGACGATGTCGCTGCCCGCCGTGCTCAAGCATGTGCGCGTGCTCGAGGAGGCGGGCCTGGTGACGACGGTCAAGTGTGGCCGCGTGCGCGAGTGCCGGCTGCGCGACGATGCGCTCGTCGCCGTGGCCACGTGGACCGCGCAGCAGCAGGCGCTCTGGTCGGCTCGGCTGGACGCTCTTGGAGCCCTTTTGGAGGACTCGTGACCACCGCCCCTCTCCTGTCGTTCGACCTCGACCGCACCTACCCCGCACCGCCGGAGCGGGTGTGGGCCGCCTGGACCCGTGCCGACCTGCTGGAGCGGTGGGCTTGCCCCGACCCGGACTGGGGTGTGGCGAGTTGTGAGGTCGACGCCTGCGCGGGCGGGGGCTACCGGCTGCGGTTCGGCCCCCGCCCGGCCGGCGACGCGTACAGCGAGACGGCGACCTTCACCGTCTTCGAGCCCGTGAAGCGACTCGTGCTCGACGTGCTCACCTCGGGCGAGGACATGACCGAGCACTCCCGCTGCACCGTGCTGTTCCTGCCGGTCGACGGCGGGACACGGCTCCAGCTCACGGTCGAGGGCCTGTTGGGCGCGCTGACGGCCGAGCAGATGCGGACCGGTTGGCAGTGGTGCCTGGAAGGCATCGCCGCCCTGCTCGACGAGGGGGTTTGATCACGCGTCACGCGCCCTCGTCCGAGCCGAGACCGTGAGCGTCCGCTGCAGCGGATGGGTGATGCAGTAGCAGGCGGGCGTGACGTCGCCGGTGGTGGTCGACACCGGCACACGCGCCCAGCACCAGGGCCAGGACCGCCAGGTGCCAGCCGACACGTCCGCATGCCAGTTGCCGAAAGATGGGGGGAACGACGTGAACACCATGATTGGCACCGGGGTCGTCGCAGACCCGGCATCGGGCCAGACCAGTGGCACTGGCCGATTCCGCGGGCTTGCCGGTACCGGCTGCGTTGCCACGCTCGCTGCGATGGTGACCACCACCCTCGCCGCTGCCCTTGCCCAGGCCGTTCGGGTCGACTTCGAGGTCCCCGATGGTGGCGAGTCGATCCCGTTGCCTGGGTTCGCCGTGGTGACCGGCTTCTTCTCGGTCCTGGGCATCGTCATAGCCGCCGCCCTTCTTCGTTGGAGCGCTCGCCCCGCCGAGCGATTCGTCCAGACGGCAGTGACGCTGACCGCGATCTCGTCGGCCCCGCCCCTCCTCTCCGGGGCGAACTCCGCCACCACCACCGCACTCCTGGGACTACACCTCGTCGCTGCGACGGTGATGATCCCCAGCCTGGCGCGGACCCTCCGCACCCGGACCGCGTGACCATGGATCGCCCCCGGAAGGCCGAGGGAACCGGAAGCAGGGTCTCGCCGCCGACCATCACGCCGGTCCTGGTGGCCGAGCTGCTGGCCGAGGGCGAGCGGATGCCGGTGTACGTGCACGTCATCGACCATCCCGACGCGCGCGTGCTCGTCGACACCGGCCTGACGCAGCTGCACCCGGCGGTCGCCGATATGGATCCTCGCCTGGTTCCACTGAGCGACCAGGCCGACCTCGATGTGGCCGGCATCGACCTCGTCATCAACACGCACCTGCACTTCGATCACTGCGGCGGCAACCACCTGTTCGCCGGCAGGCCGATCTACGTCCAGCGCCGGGAGCTCGACGACGCGCGCGCCGAGGACGACTACACGATCCGCGAGTGGGTCGACGCGCCGGGCGTGCAGTACGCCCCCGTCGACGGCGACCTCGAGGTACTGCGGGGGCTGCGACTGGTCCCGGCGCCGGGCCACACGCGCGGCTCGCAGGTCGTCGTCGTCGAGACGGGTGCGCGTCCGGTCGTCATCGGCGGCGACACGGCGGTCTTCTTCGGCGAGCTCGACGAGCCGCGCACCGAAGGCCAGCAGCTGGTGCGAGCGCTCGACCCTGAGCTGGTCTGGCTTTCCCACGAGCATGAGCCGTGGCGGCCGCAGGCCGGCCAGCACGTCTGATCGCGAGGGAACCAGACCGGGCCCACGTGACTGTTCAGCAACGCTGGCCGAGCGATGGTCGCAACTTCGACCCCTGCCGGGCGCGCCCCGGCCTCACTATTCACTCGCACCGCCAGAGTCCGGTCGGGAGCGCGCGCCGCGGGAGCCCTCCGAGAACGGGGCGCGAGCGTCGTAGCCGACGAGCTCGCCTGCCGGGACGCTCTTCGAGGCACATCATCCCGGTCGGCCGCCTCCGACCTGTGGCAGCGCAGCTCCAGATGTCCCCAGGTTCCAGGTACGGACCGCTGTCAGCGCGTCCCGCTCACGGGCCTCCTCACGCGCCGATCGGCGCGAGGTGGGTATCGATAAGCGTGGTGACTTGTTCGGCCGGTACCGGGTGGTCTTCACGGTCACCGACGACCTGCTCGCCGTCCCCGCCAGCAGCTACACCCCCGACGACCCGAACCCATGACCGATGGGGGCGCATATTGCCCGCCGGAAGTGCGGAAGATCTGCCGAAGGGGCGAAGGTCGTGCTCAATGACATCGTCGCTGAAACGGTTGAAGGGGCAACGGCCGACCTTCGTGCGAGCGGGTACGAGGTGCGTGGCGTCTTGGTGCAGCAACGCAGCCCACAGGTGGACACGCTCCAACCGCAGGACTATCCGAAGCTGGAGCAAGTCTCGCTCGCGCACGGCCCACGGCGGCCCCGCTGGGAGTCGACGAGCAGAACCGTATGCTGCCGTACGGCTCCGAAGAAGTCAGCGACGCCGTCATGTGCCGCGCCCGGTCGGAAGCCATCGGGACGCAGTCCTCCTGAGGCGGCCCGCCCTCAATGCCCACGATCGCCGGTAGGGATCCGCTTGTCGTCCTCGTTGCCAAGGTTCCGGCCCCGCACTCCCGCAGCCTCTGCCGGTAGTGGTCAGCTTGAGCGGTTGGGCGAGCTGACCGTCGAACTCGGTCGGCGGGGGGCGGCGGGCGCTCTGGACTCCTCCCCGCTCACCCGAGCGTTGTACTCCACCGACGCCTCGCTGTACCGCGTCGTCCCGCAGGCCGTCGCCCGCCCCCGTGACGTCGACGAGCTGCTCGCGGTGCTGGACGCCGCCCGAACCGCGGGCGTGGCGGTGACGACTCGGGGAGCGGGGACGTCGTGCGCGGGCAACGCCGTCGGTCCGGGTTTGGTGGTGGACCTCGGCCGGCACCTGACCGCGATCGGCGAGGTCAACCCCGACGCCCGCACCGCCCGCGTGCAACCGGGCGTGGTCCAGTCCTCCCTGCAAGCGGCGGCCGCGCCGTACGGGCTGCGGTTCGGGCCCGACCCCTCGACGCTCAACCGCTGCACGATCGGCGGGATGATCGGCAACAACGCGTGCGGGCCGCGAGCACTCGGCTACGGCCGCACCGCCGATAACGTCCTGGCCCTCGACGTCGTCACGGGGCGCGGGGAGCGGCTCTGGCTCGAGCACGGCAGCGCCGCCCCGGATTCCCCCAGCCTGACCGCCCTGCGGAGCGTGGTCGCCGGTGGCCTCGGCACCATCCGCACCGAGTTCGGCACGTTCGGGCGGCAGGTCTCCGGCTACAGCCTCGAGCATCTGCTGCCCGAGCGCGGCTTCGACGTGGCGCGCTTCCTGGCCGGCAGCGAGGGCACCCTCGCCGTCGTCACCGGCGCGACCGTGCGGCTGGTCACCGACGCCCCCCACAAGCGGATGGTCGCCCTCGGCTACCCGACGATGGCCGACGCCGCGGACGCCATCACCGCGATCCTGCCGCACCGTCCCACGGCCGTTGAGGGTCTCGACCGGCGCATCGTCGACGTGGTCCGCCGGCGCCTGGGCGACTCCG
Organism: uncultured Actinomycetota bacterium; assembly: GCA_963750565.1. Taxonomy (GTDB): domain Bacteria; phylum Actinomycetota; class Actinomycetes; order Actinomycetales; family Kineosporiaceae; genus R-H-3. The sequence goes on from CAVVRA010000015.1 coordinate 24,268, forward strand.
CGGTGCCGCCGCTGCCACGCGGGGACGGCTTCATGCTCGTCGAGGTGGTCGGCGACGACCTCACCGAGGTACGGGCGCGCACGGCAAGGGTGCTGGCCGACGCCGGCGCGCTCGACGGCTTCGCGGTCGAGGACCCCGCTGCAGCGCTCGCTCTGTGGGAGATCCGCGAGGACGGCGCGGGGTTGGCGGGGGTGAGCCTTGCCGAACCTGCTTATCCCGGCTGGGAGGACGCCGCCGTCCCGCCGGCCCGGCTCGGCGCGTACCTCCGCGACTTTGACGCGTTGCTGCGCGAGTTCGGGCTGGACGCGCTGCCGTACGGGCACTTCGGGGACGGCTGCGTGCACGCGCGGATCGACTTCCCGCTGACCCACCTCGGCGGCGCCGAGACGTACCGGCGGTTCGTGGAGGCCGCCGCGCAAGTCGTCGCCCGCTACGGCGGCTCGATGTCGGGCGAGCACGGCGACGGGCGTGCCCGCTCCGCGCTGCTGCCGGCGATGTACTCCCCCGCCGCGCTCGCACTCCTCGGGCAGGTCAAGGCCGCGTTCGACCCTGACGACCTGCTCAACCCCGGGGTCCTGGTGAGCCCGGCCCCGGTGGACGCCGACCTGCGGACGTCGGGCCTCGTCGGCCACCCGCTGCCGGTCAGCTCGGCGTTCTCGGCCGAGGTGCACCGGTGCAGCGGGGTCGGCAAGTGCCTGGCGAACACCACCGGCGCGCTCGGCGTGATGTGCCCGTCGTACCAGGCCACACGCGAGGAGAAGGACTCCACGCGCGGCCGGTCCCGCGTTCTGCAGGAGCTCGTCAACGGGACCCTCGTCGAGGGCTGGCGGGCCCCGGAGGTGCACGAGGCCCTCGACCTCTGCCTGTCCTGCAAAGGGTGCGCCCACGACTGCCCCACCGGTATCGACATGGCCACGTACAAGTCGACGGTCCTCGACCAGGCGTACGCCAGGCGGCTGCGGCCGCGGAGCCACTACGCACTGGGATGGCTGCCACGATGGGGCCGGTTGATCACCCGGGTCCGCGGGCTGGCCTCGCTGGTCAATCTCTCGATCTCCACCCCCGGGCTGCGGCGCTTCGTGCGCTGGAGCGCGGGGGTGGACCAGCGGCGTTCGCTGCCGCGGTTCGCTGCGCGGCCGGCCCGGCGGCGGACCGACCTCGGTACCCCGGGCGCGAGCGACGCGGACCGCGTGGTCGTCTGGGTCGACTCGTTCTCCGACTGCTTCGACGGCGACGGCGTGGCCTCAGTCGTCGAGGTGCTCCGCGCGGCGGGCTACGCGCCGGAGTTCTTGGAGCGGGACACGTGCTGTGGGCTGACGTGGATCAGCACAGGGCAGCGCGAGGGGGCGCGCCGCCAGCTCCGTCGCGCGCTCGAGGTGCTGCACCCGGTGGTCGCCGCCGGCGTCCCCGTGGTCGGTCTGGAGCCGTCCTGCCTCGCGGTGTGGCGTAGCGACGCCGCCGAGCTGCTCGAGGATCCCCGAGTCGCCGACGTCGCCGCCGGGGTGCTCACCTTGGCCGAGCTGCTGGAACGGGCTCCGGGCTGGACCCCGCCCGACCTCACCGGTGTGGAGGTCGTGGCCCAGCCGCACTGCCACCACGCGTCGGTGATCGGCTGGCGGGCCGACGCGGCGCTGCTCGCCTCGACCGGGGCGCGCGTGACGACAGTCGGCGGCTGCTGCGGCCTCGCCGGGAACTTCGGCGTCGAGCAGGGTCACTACGACGTATCGGTCGCGGTCGCCGAGCACGACCTGCTGCCCGCCGTCCGGGCGCGGCCCGACGCAATCGCGCTGGCCGATGGCTTCTCCTGCCGCACCCAACTCGCCGACCTTGCCGGCCGGCAGGCCGTCACCCTGGCTCAGTTGCTGTCGCCGGGCTTTCTGCCGCCACAAGCTCAGCACCCTGTTGAAGGACCACCACGACCGCGGCTGCATCCAGTTCGAGGAGGTCGACACAAGCAGCGCCGAGGCCACCATCCAGGCGTGCGAAGGTGCCGACCTGCTGTGGCTGGAGACCCCGACTAGGGCTCCTCCGGTGCCAGAACTCTGACGTCTGTCCTGAGTTTTTCGCCGGAGTAGCATGTTCCTTGCCCGCTCCACATCTGCAGACATGGGTCTGACCAGCCACTTTGGAGTGGCACGACCGGTCTCTTCGGTGACCGGACCTTGGCGCAGCGGGCGGCGGCGGCCGGTCACACAGGCCGCAGGTCCCTGGCGGAAGTCGGCCTGAACGATGTCGCGGGCTGGGCTCGGATGCCCGCCACGCGTTCTCGGCGGTCCGAGGCGGAGCCTCTCTGGCTACCCCTCGGAAGCGCTGCGCAGGCGCTCGGACTGAGCGAACAGCCCGCCCGCAGCCGCTGGCAACACGTACGCCGCCGGCTGCGTGACAGCCCGCCCCTGACGACCCTCGCAGCCGACCACTGACCCGGAGGCTCGCCATGTCCCAAGTCCTCGACCCCGTCTTCGGCGCCGCGCTGCCCCGAGAGCTCGTCACCCTCCCCTGTCGGCCACGCCGTCCCCGGCGACGCAGCGTTTCGATCACCACGGGCGTCACCGGCGCGCTCGCTGTCGGCAGTGCGACCGCCGTCGCGGCGCTCCGCCCGGCCGATCAGATCGCCGACGTGCCTCTCGCCCCACCCGTGATCCTCAACGGCGTCGGCCCGACCCACGTCGTCCTACCACCCGCACCGCCGGGTGCGACCTACGTCCACGTCGAGCTCGCCTGCTTCGACGGCACCCGATGTTTCACCCTTCCCGACGACGGAATCGAAGGACCCCGCGACCCGAACGGGGTGTGGAACCTCGTCGAACGGATCGCCCTTCCGCTCACCAGCACGATCGACCTCATCAACCCGCAGCGAATCCCCCCGCTCGACCCGGCGCGCGGCGACCCCGTCGATGTCGACCCGGGCACGCATTGGCGGCTGTCTGCCGTCTACGACAAGCGCTTGAACCCGAGACAGGCACCGCTCCCCGACGGGCGCATCGCCGGCATCCCGGCGCTGGACATCCCGGACCTCGTCCCGGCGATGACCACAGACGCCAAGCCAGGATGGGTGAGCTACCGGACCCTTCTGGACCATGCGCACCCACACCTCACGCAGGACGGCGTCGACCAGGCGCCGCTGCCCGTCTACGCCGGCGATGGAACGACCGTCATCGGGTCGGCCGACGTGGGCCGTTCCGCACACTGACCTCGCGGGTCGTCGTCCCGGACCGTCATCTCCCTGTGGCTGTCCGGGACGGCGACTACGATCGAGCGGTCGGCATTGGAAGGGAGTGGTCGCAGCGATGTCCGCGGAGCCCCTCAGTACCGCCTCGGTCGATGCCCATTCCGTGACGGACCCTTACGAGGTGATCCACCTCGGCGGTCAGGCCGCCGTCATCGTTCCCCTCGCCGAGTTCCTCCGCCTGCGTGCCCTGGAGAGCACCGCGTCCGCGCAGGCTCTCGAGGACGCCGAGGACGCCGCAGCCGCCCAGGAGTGGCTGGCCCGCGAGGCCCGCGGCGAGACGAACTACGTCCCGCTGCCCGAGGTCCGCCGCCGCCTTGGCCTGGCCGACTGACCGGCCGACAGCCAGCGCTCACGTGAGCCGCCAGGTCTCCCTCGACGAGAAGGCCGTCCACCAGGCCACCGCGTTCCTCGCCGACGACCCCGACGGCCTGCGCGCCGTCCTCGCGGCGGTCGACGCGCTCACCGAGGACCCCTACCCCGACGGCGCCTTCCCGTTCGGCTCGACCGGGCTGCATCGGCTGCGCGTCGGCCGGTACCGGGTGCTCTACACCGTCACCGACGACCTCATCACCGTCGGCCACATCGCCCGCGCGCCCGCCGACCGCTGACCCCGGCTTGCCCGCGCGGAGCCGCCGTCATCGAACGCCGGCAAACGATGCCACGAGCCGGACGACGCACCCGGGGGGGTGCGTCCCACGCGAGCCGAGTGCCCGACGGGATGAAGATGGCGGGCGCGTCACCACCCTTATGCGGCCCGCTGAGCATGCGGAGAAGACCCGCCCTGAGCCTTCCGCCCTCGCCTCGCCGGTGCCCTTGTGACGACGCTTGACGGGTGACGGCTCTGAAGCCCACAAGCAGACGATGACGCCCGTCAGGCAAAGGCCCCGCCAGCAAGATAAAGGCGTGTCTCCGTGTGACAGGGGATGCGCATTGCCGGAGGAGACATGTTGAGCAGGGGTCACCGGATGTGGCGGAATTCCCGGAAGATGCCCAGTCCTCCCAGCCTGGTGAGCGCGCCAGTCACCAGGGTTGCGTCGGAGGCAGGTCCAGAGCGACGATCCGGGCGGCCTCCTCGTCGGGAACGCCGAGCAGGCGCAGGAGGGCTCGAGCCAGATCGTCGACGGAGCTCTCGTCGACATCGCCGGGGTCAGCCAGGTGCACCTTCAGCAGTCCGAGCAGGCCGCCGGCGACCGCGCTCAGCTCAACCTCTGCATGGAGGATGACGAACCGCCCCGCCGCCTGCCCGGCCTTGATGTCCCGCAGGGCGCGGGGGGCGAGGCCGACCCGCTGGTCCAGCACGTCGAGCCCGGTCCCGACGAGGAAGCGGGCCAGGTCGGGATGTGTCCACCCGAGGCGGCCGGTGATCCGCACGGACACGGCGAAGATCTCAGCCGGGTCGCTGATCCCGTTGCAGGCGCGATCGATCATCGCCCCCCACCGCTCGAGAACCTCCTGCGATGCGGTCTGGAAGAGCTGCTCCTTGGTCTCGAAGTGGTTGTAGAACGAGCCGAAGCCGATGTCCGCGGCGTCGGTGATCTCCTGGATGCTCGCCCGGTCACCCCGCCCTGCGGCGATCAGCCGGACCGCTGCGTCGACCAGCGCCTGACGGGTCCGCGCCTTGCGGCGGTCCAGCCGGGAGGGCCGTGCGACGTCCGTCGTTGCCGGCTCTGTCACTGGCACGCTCCTTCCCGGGCTGCTCGCCAGCAACCCTACGGGCTTGGCCCTGATCGGCGACGTCAGCGCGTGCTGGCACCCGACCCCCGGTGTCGCGGGACTGCTCCGGCACCCTCTTGACGATCGCACTCACAGAAATGATACTTCATAACAGTATTGATGCAACATCTCAGCACGTGGGCGGCGGGCGGAGCAAGGCAGCCCCGGCGTCCGCACGTGCCGCCGCTGCCCGTGGTTCACACCGCGCTCCCTGCTCGGCACCCGCGCCAGCCCCCGTCTCGCCCCATCACGAAGGACGATCCGATGGTCACCACAATGTCGATCCTGCTCGCGGCGCTGTGCCTCCTGCCGTCGGCCGCCAAGCTCTCCGGTCAGCCCGCGATGCAGGCATCCGCCGTGCACTTCGGCATCGAGTGGCCCCGCTACCGACTGATCGGTGCCGCCGAGCTCGCGGCAGCCGTCGGGATCCTCGCCGGCCTGGCCTGGCCTCCCATCGGCGTGGCCGCCGCCGCCGGCATGGCGGTCCTGCTCGCCGGCGCCCTGGTCATGCACGCGCGCGCCGGAGACGGTGGGAAGGAGATGGCCCCCGCGCTGATCATCCTTCTCGTCACGATCGGCTACCTCGCCGTCGCCCTCGCGAGGTGAACGCCGGCCGCCGGCGCAGCGTCCCGCGCGAGTCAGGCCACCCCGAGAACGCCCACGGCTTCGATCAGCGCCCGGTGCCGCGGGAGGGGTTCCCTGTCGGTGACCACCAACGACGGAGATGACCGTGACTCTCGCCGTCGAGCTCGTCGGTTCGGCGGCCACGCACGCCGACCGGGTCGACCGTCCGGACTGCTGGCGGCACGACCGCGACATCTGGCGAGCCGGACGAGCTGACGGCCAGGGTGGCCGGGCTCCTGACCGCGCCGCCGGTATCGGGCCGGGTGACCGGGCGGGCGTCATGCCGGCGAACGTCCCCGAGTTCGGCGCCGTCCTTCTCGGCGTCCTGCGCGCGGGCGCCGTCGTGGTGCCCATGAATCCCTTACTCCGGGGACGCGAGATCGCGCACTACCGGGGCGACTCCGGGGCCAGGGCCGCCTTCGGGTCGCCGTTCCCGGCACAGCAGGTGCGGGCCGGCGCTCCGGCGACGCGTGCCGTCCACGTCGTCGACGACGGCTTCGCCGACCGTGTCGCCGCGGCGGCGCCGCCCCACGACGTCGTCGCCCGGGACGGCGACGACACGGCGGTCATCCTGTGCACGTCGGGGACGACGGGCCGCCCGACGGGCGCCGAGCCGACGCACCGGAACGCGGTGCGCGATGCCCGGGTCACCAGCACCGATCTCGTGCGGGTCGCGCCGGACGACGTCTGTTCGGCGGCCTGCCGTGGTTCGGCTGCGTCGGTCAGACCCGCGGTCTCCAGGCAGCGGTCCTCACCGGAGCCCCGGTGTCCCTGCTCGCCCGGTTCGATCCGCGGACCGCGCTCGACCCGATCGGCGAGCACGGCGTGACCGTCCTCGAAGGCGTCCCGACCATGTTCACCGCGCTGTCCGGGCTGGACGAGGTGGGCGCGCTGCCGCGCCTGCGGCGCGCGGTGTCCGGCGGCGCAGCGCCGCCGATCGAGGTCCCGCCCCGGTTCGAATGCACTACGTCAGGGGTACGGCCAGTCGGACACGTCCCCCGTCGCCTCCCTTCAACCACCCCGGCCGACCCCGGACAACAGGGTCGATCGGCCGCCCCGTCAGCGGCGTGGAGATGGCCGTCGACGACGACGACGGAACGCCGGTGCCGGTCGGCGAGGTCGGCGAGATCGCGGTCCGCGGCCACACCGTGATGACGGGCCACCGGAGAGCCCCGGACGCGACGGCCGCCGTCCTGTCGGCCGACGGCTGGCTGCGGACGGGGATGTGGGCCGGCAGGACGGGGACGGCCGCTTCGTCGTGATGGATCGCACGTTCGCCCGAAGGACCGCATCGTCCGCGGCCGCGACAACGTCGATCCCCGGGAGATCGGGTATCCCCGTGGAGATCGAGGAGTGCTCCACGAGCACCCGCCGTCGCCGAGGCCGCGGTCATCGGCTTCCCGCACCCGACACCCGGCGAGGAGGTCGCCGCGGCTGCCGTGCCGCTGCGCGGAGCGCAGGCCACGGCCGACGAGCGTCCAAGCTCCGTCCGCGCGCGGGTCGCCGCCCACACGTATTCCGGTCGGATCCGGGTCGTCGACGCCCCGCCGAAGGGCCTACCGGCAAGATCCTCAAGCGCGAGATCGTCGCACCGACCGAGAGCTGACCGCCATGACCACGACACCGACCACCACACCGACCACGACACCGACCACGACACCGACCACCACACCGACCACGCCCTCTGCCGGCGACGACGTCGCCGCGCCCCTGGACGCCCTGCTCGTCGAGGCCGCCCTCGACCCGATCCGCCGCTTCGCGCCCGACCTCGCCACGGCCCGGATGCTCGCCTCCCTCGCGACCCGGCCCACGGTCACCAGCCGCCGGCTCGGCGGCCTCACCGCGGGCCTGGCCCAGATCGCGCTCGAGACGTCAACGACCGGCGCCCTCCCGTCGTGACCGGCGTTTCGCCGACGAGGCATGGACGACGAACCCGGTGCTGCGCCGGGTGGTCCAGGCCTACCTCGCGGCGGGGCAGACCGCCGAGCGCCTCGTCGTCGACGCCGACCTCGACTGGCGCGATGACCAGCGGGTCCGCTTCCTCGTCGAGAACCTGGTGGAGGCGCTCGCCCCGAGCAACGTCCCGCTGCTCAATCCCGCGTCGGCCAAGGCCGTCATCGACACCGGCGGTCTGAACGTCGTCCGCGGCGCGACCGCCTTCGTGAAGGACATGGCATCGGCGCCGCGGATCCCCGAGATGGTCGACCGCACCCCCTTCGAGCTCGGCCGAACCATGGCGGTCATACCGGGTGCCGTCGTCCTGCGGACGGAGGTCTTCGAGCTCATCCGGTACACGCCGCGGACTCCCCAGGTCCGCGCGGTGCCCCTGCTGTTCGTCCCCCCGACGATCAACACGTTCTACGCGATCGACCTGGCTCCCGGTCGGAGCCTGGTGGAGTACCCGGTCGACCAGGGGCAGCAGGTCTTCGTGATGTCCTGGCGCAACCCGCAGGCCGGGCACGCGGACTGGAACACCGACACCTACGCGCAGGCGATCCTGGACGCCATGGACGCGACCGAGCGGCTCGCCGAGGCGGAGCAGGTGGCGCTCACCGGCATCTGCTCCGGCGGCATCCTCGCGTCGCTGACCGCCACCTACCTGTCGGCCACCGACCAGCAGGACCGGCTGGCGGCGTTCTCCTTGCTGGTCACGGTGCTGGACCACGAGCGGGCGGGCCTGGCGGCGGCGTTCAGGGGCCCGCGCCCGGCGGAGGTGGCCAAGCGGGTGTCCAGGCGCCGGGGCTACCTCGACGGCCGGGCCCTCGCCGAGGTCTTCGCCTGGCTCCGCCCCGGCGATCTGGTCTGGAACTACTGGGTGAACAACTACCTCCTGGGGAAGAAGCCGCCGGCGTTCGACATCCTGTTCTGGAACTCCGACACGACCCGCATGCCGGCGGCACTGCACGCCGACTTCATCGACATCGCGATGGAGAATCGACTGACCCGCCCCGGCGGCCACACCGCTCTCGGCGTGCCCGTGGACCCATCCCGGGCGAGCGTCGACGCCTCCGTCGTCGCAGGCATCAACGACCACATCACCCCGTGGCAGAGCTGCTACAACACCACGCAACTGCTCGGCGGCGTGAGCAGGTTCATGCTGTCCACGAGCGGCCACATCGCCGCTCTCGTGAATCCTCCGGACAACCCGAAGGCCACCTTCCAGACCGGCAAGGACAACCCCGCCGACCCCCCAGGCATGGCTGCCCGCAGCAGAGTCCCACAACGGCAGCTGGTGGCCGGACTTCGACGGCTGGCTCGCGCAACACTGCGGCGCTCCGGTCGACACCCCGGCTCGTCTCGACGGTCACGGCCTGGACCCCCTCGCCGAGGAACCCGGCACCTACGTGTTCGAGACCTGAGGGACCGCACGGGGTGCACCAGGCCATGAGCGAGCGGACCGGCCGCGGCCTCACCGGCGTCGGCGCCGTGGCCTGAAGGCGCCGGATGAACCCGGGCGAGGACCCTGTGACCGCGCAGATGGTCACGGTCCACGGGCAAGACCTCAGGATCCGGCGCCGCCAGGGGCAGCCAGGCCGGCCCCCGCTCCGGCTGTGCAACGGGATCGGCGTCAGCCTCGAGCTCCTCACCCCGTTCGTCGACGCCCTCGACCCCGCGATCGGGGTCGTCGCCTTCGACGTCCCCGGCATCGGAGGGTCACCGCTCCCCCGGCGCCCCTTCAGGTTCGCCGGCCTCGCCCGGCTCGCCGCGGACCTCGTGCGGCAGCTCGGGCATTCACGCTTCGACGTCCTGGGCATCTCCTGGGGCGGCGGGCTGGCGCAGCAGATCGCCCTGCAGAATCCTCGCTGCTGCCGCCGCGCCGTCCTGGTCAGCACCGGGACGGGCGCTCTGATGATTCCCGCCCGGCCCCGCATCCTGCTCACCATGGCCACCCCCCCCGCCGCCACCGCGACCGCGCCTACCTGCGTGCCGTCGCCGGCGACATCTACGGCGGGCGGATCCGCACCGAGCCGCACCTGATCGACGACCTGATGGCGAACCGGGCAGAGCCCATCTCACGCCGCGGCTACCTCTACCAGCTGCTCGGCGGGGTGGGCTGGACCAGCCTGCCGCTGCTGCCGCTGCTGCGGCAGCCCACCCTCGTCCTCGCCGGCGACAACGATCCGATCATCCCGCTGGCGAACGCCCACCTCATGACCCGGCTCCTGCCACGCTCCCGCCTGCACATCTACCACGACGGTCACCTGGGACTGATCACCAGCGCCGGCGCGCTCGCCCCGATCATCGGTGGGTTCCTCAGCGAGGAACTCGACGGCACCGGGAACGGTACCGGCGACGGCATCGGCTCAGCGACGTGAACGGTCGACGACGATCGGAGCCAGCCGGGCAGCATGAGGACGGGCCGAACAGCCCGTCATCGCGCCCCACCGGCACCGCGGCGTTCCCCAGGCCCGCCACGCGCGCTGCGCGACCTGCGCCGGCACGGTCCGGGCGATCAGGACGCTAACGCCGATTTTCACTCAGCGAATCTGCCCTCAACCGCCGCCGATGTCCCGCGGCCGGCAAGCTTGCACCGCAAGGGAAGAGGGAAGGGAAGAGGGCGTCCCTGCCCGGGCTCCTGTGAGCGTGATCGCTGAGAGGTCCGTGCCCGCCTTGGACCGCGCCGCGCAGCCCCGCGGGCCTCTCCCATCTCATCGGGCCGGAAGCCGGACATGCCGTTCCGGTTGAACTACAACGGAGTAGTTCGTCTCGTCGGTTGGTTCGCCGACGCTGCGCCTGGTGGACGACGACATGGCCGCCGTCACTGGCACCCTCGACCAGTCAGCGGATGGCCCTCAACCGGACAGCCGCGGCGGAGGTCAAGGGCAGCGCTGCGTTGGACACTCGCACAACGGATCTGGCGGTGCCCGCAACTCACTGCGAGCGGGGGCGGATGTCGAGAACTGAGGGCCAACTCGCGACGCGAAAATCGGCGCTAAGGGCGCGCGATGAAATAACGTCTCGTTTGGCCGTGCGGACAGTACGGTTGCTGCTATGTCCGTTGCGGTCGAGTCGTTGGCCCGTCGCTACGAGGCGTTGCGCCCGCATCTGAGTGAGCGGCAGAGGCGGTTGTGGCTGGGCTCGGAGGCTCGGGAGCTGGGTGCGGGTGGGGCGGGGGTGGTGGCGGCCGCGGTCGGGGTGGCCGTGGACACCGTGCGCCGGGGCCGGCTGGAACTGGACGATCCGAGCGCGCCGCCGGTGGGTGTCTCGCGTAGGCCTGGTGGTGGGCGCAAACGGGCCGAGGAGCACGATCCGGGGCTGGTCGCGGCGTTGGAATCGTTGATCGACCCGGAGACCCGCGGAGACCCCGAGTCTTCGTTGCGGTGGACGACCAAGTCGTGTCGGACGTTGGCGAAGGCGTTGCGGGATAAGGGGTACCGGGTCAGCGAGTTCGTGGTGCGCCGACTGCTGAAGGAGGCCGGGTACAGCCTTCAGGCCAACGCCAAGACCAGCGAGGGCCGCCAGCATCCCGACCGGGACGCCCAGTTCGGCTACCTCAACGAGCAGGTGAAGGACCACCAGGGGTCCGGCTGCCCGGTGATCAGCGTGGACGCGAAGAAGAAGGAGAACGTCGGCGACTACAAGAACGGCGGCCGGGAGTGGGAACCGGCTGGACAGCCCACCGAGGTACGCGTCTACGACTTCATCGACAAGGAACTCGGCAAGGTCACCCCCTACGGGGTCTACGACATCGCCGCGAACACCGGGTGGGTCGGCGTGGGCACCGACCACGACACCGCCGCGTTCGCGGTGGCTACCATCGCCCGCTGGTGGCAGGCCGTGGGAACCGCCGCATACCCCGGCGCCGACCGACTGCTGATCACCGCCGACGGCGGCGGCTCCCACGGCTACCGGACCCGATTGTGGAAGACCGAACTCGCCCAACTCGCCGCCGACACCGGCCTGACGATCAGCGTCTGCCACCTACCGCCCGGAACCTCCAAGTGGAACAAGATCGAACACCGGCTGTTCTCCCACATCTCGATGAACTGGCGCGCACGACCCTTGACCAGCCATGAAGTCATCGTCGAGACCATAGCGGCCACCACCACACGCACCGGCCTGAGCGTGCACGCCGAACTCGACGAAGGCACCTATCCCACCGGCGTCAAGATCCCCGACAAGGACATGACCACCCTGTCGGCCAGCGGCGCGCTGGTCCACCACACCTTCCACGGCGAATGGAACTACACCCTGCACCCCAAACCCGACACGCCCGACTCCGACTGACTTAATTCATCGCAAGCCCTAAGGCCGAGGGCGGCGCCGCACAAGCCGCCGCCTCGAAGGCCAGCCGGCCCGCACGTGGTCCAGCACCCCCACGCCGAGGCCAGGCAGGGGCAGCGGCTGACCGCTCACCAGCCGCCACCCATCGGAGTCGACGTTGCCGGCCGGATGATCAGGTCGACGACCGCGTCCGGCCCCAGCGCCGCGATGCGCCCCCCGAACGTCCCGGCCGCGTCCTCCGCGTCCCGGTCGGCGGTCACGCTCCACCGGCCGCCCCTCGGGCACCTCGTGGTGCGGCGCCCGCTCGCCTCGGCTCACCGTCACGACCTCATGGCCGGCCCGGACCAGCCGCGGCACCAGGTAGCTGCCGAGGTGCCCGGTCGCGCCGATCACCACCACACGACGCACGGCCGCACCCTCCGGCCCGCGCGCCGTGTCAGGCCCTCCCGCGCCCTGGCGGGACCGTGAGTGGCTGGGCGCGGACCGGCAGGGCGGTCAGCCGAGCACCAGTTTGCGGTCGGCGGTCATCGCGCTGAGCTGCGCCTGCATGACCGCTTCGACGCGATCCCCGAACGCCTCGGCGCTCTCGCCGTCTTCCGGCCACATCGGGTGGAGCACCGAGGTGACCAGCTTCGCGGGAATCGGCAGATACGGCAGCAGGCCGGCCACGCCGACACTGAACCCCCAGGGCAGCGACACCGACACCGGAAGCACCTTCATCCGCAGGGCGTCGTCCATCCGCAGAGCCCGCGCCAGCTCCTGGCCGTCGCCCAGCACGAGGAGCGTCTCGCCCGCACCCGCGGTCACGATGGGCACGATCGGGACGCCCTTGTCGGCGGCGAGGCGAGCGAAACCCCGGCGCCCCGAGAAGACGACCTTGTTGCGGTCGGCGAAGGACTTGGCCGCCTCGACGTCGCCTCCCGGGGCGACGAGTACGTGCTGACCCCGGCCGAACGCTTCGGTCGCGGATGCCGAGGTGGCGGGTCGTGCCCCGCCGGCTTCGACGATCTTCCCGAGGCCGAGGGTCCAGGCGATCTGGTGACACAGGATCGTGACCTCGCGGGTCAACGCGAGCTCCTCCAGCGCGGCGAGCGCGGCGAGCACGTTGAGGTCCGCGGCGCCACCGAACCCGTGGTTCATCACGAAGAGCACCGGACCGTCGGGCATGCGGTCGGTCGTCGTGATCTCGAGCCGGTGGTGGCGACGCACGAAGGCGATGCCCGCGCGCCGTGCCGCCCCGACGACGTCCACGAGTGGCAGCGTGCCGGGCGACGGGAGCCTCGGGCTGATCCCGCTCCGTCGGGTCCGCGCGGGACGGTCGGCGTCGGCGGCCCTGACCGGGCGTGCAGCGGATCCGCTGGTCCGTACGGGTGTGCTCACGGGAGTACCTCTCTCGGGGGATGGGCGGTGTGGTCGACAGGTGGGTCCTATCCGAGGACGAGCCGCCGGCCGCGGGTCAGGTCGCTCAGCGTCGCCTGCATGCTGGTCTGGACCCGGTTGCCGTACTCCTCGACGGATTCGCCCGGCTGGGGCCGGGGCGGGGCGAGCACGGTGGTCCGCAGCTTGGTGGGCAGCGGCAGGTGCGGGAGCAGCCCGACTCCGCCGACGTTGACGCCCCAGGGCAGCGACACGCTCACCGGCACGGTGTTCATCCGCAGCGTCCTGTCCAGACGCAACGCGCGGGCGAGCCACCGGCCGTCGGACAGCACGAGCAGGGACTCGCCGGCGCCGGCGGTGACGATGGGCACGATGGGCACGTCGGCCTCGACGGCGAGCCGGGCGAAGCCACGGCGGCGACCGAAGACGATCTCGTTGCGGTGGAGGAACGACTTGCCGCCGTCGAGGTCGCCGCCGGGGAAGACGAGAACGTGCTCACCGCGGGCGAACGCGTCCAGCGCCGCGGCCCGTGAAGCGGGCCGGGCGCCGAGCGTCTCGAGGAGCGTGCCGACCCGCAGCGTCCAGGCGATCTCGTGGGTGAGGGCGGTGACCGGACGGCTGAGCCCGAGGCGGTCCAGCGCGGCGAAGGTCGCGAAGACGTTGAGGTCGAAGATGGTGCCGAAGCCGTGGTTGGCGACGAACAGATGGGGCCGGTCCTCGAGCCGGTCCGGGGGGAGCGTGACGTCGAGCCGGTGGTAGGAGCGCACCGCCTCGATGCCGAGGCGATGCACGCTCGTCAACGCCCGCACCAGGGCGGCCGGGACGTCACAGGTGTCCGTCGGCGCCTCGGCCTCGCGGCCGGGACGTACCCCTGCGGTCACGCGGTCCGCCTCGCGTCGACGTGGACCGCGGTCAGTGGGCGGGTTCGAGGTGGACATGGCGGCTCACCTTGCGGAGGTGTGAGTACTTGTACTGATGAGTCTATCAATAGTGATAGTCACATCGCAAGTGTGATCCATGTCATCGGGCGGCCGTGCGGCCGTGAGCGCTCCGCCCCACGAACCCCTCGTCAAAGGCACCCAGACGCTGCTGGCGGCGGGCGCACGGCCCGCCGCCAGCACGGCCGATCAGCAGGTCACCGTGCTGAGGCTTCGTCCGTGCCCTGCTGGGCCACCACCGTGCTCGCGGCGGCGTCCGCGTCCATCCGGGCCAGCACCGCGTCGAGGACGGCGACTCGGCCTCCTCGATCGCGGTATACGCGAAGTCGACGGCGGTCGATGGCGTAGGACTCAGGCGCGGCACAGCACCTGGTCGAGCGCAGCGGCGATCACGGCGTCCGGGGTGGACGAGGCGCCCATGCTGCGCCACGCGACGACGCGATCGGGCCGGACCAGGATGGCGCCCTGCGGGCCGTACTCGCGGACCCGGACGAATGCCAGCCGCGGATCGAGCCACTCGCCGTCGACGTGGCCGACCCGAACGGCCGTCAGGTTCACGCCCCGCTCGACCGCGGCCTTGGTCGCCGCATCGCACCACGCCTGTCCGGCCTCGCCGGCGACGAGCAGGAAGGAATCCGGCGGGGCCACGGCCCGCAGCGGCAGCGTGACGCCCTCCCGCTGCACGTAGGCGTGGGGAAGCGGGGATCCGGGGCGCGTGCTCGGCAGGTACAGGCGGATGTCATCCGGTGAACTCGGTTCCGGCGCGCCGTCGTCGACCACGGCCGCCGACCGCGCGCGGAAGCCGAACTCGACGTTGTGCTCCTTGAACTCCATCGACTGGCTGGCCATGACAGGCGCCACCCGGGCGCGGCGGGCCTCACCCGCGGGCCCTTCCTCCCACATCTGGAGGGCATTGGCCCGACAGCGGTCGGCCGGCAGATCGGGGGTGATCCCGAGCGCCGTCATGATCGCGAGGTGGTTGAGAGCGTTCTCGACCGATCGCCGGGTGTTCCGCTCCACCGAGGGAAACCGCTCCGGATGGCACGTGTCGAGCAGACCCGGCCCCGCGGCGCCGCTCAGCACATGCGCGATCTTCCAGCACAGGTTGTGCACGTCATGGACGGCGCTGTTCAGGCCGAGCCCACCCGTGGGTGGGTGCCGGTGGGCGGCATCGCCGACGAGGAACACCCGGCCGACGCGGGTCGTGGAGGCGAGCAGCCCCTCCACGCGCCACCGGGTCACCAGGTGCACCGTGGGGTCGAACTCGGCAAGCCCGATCCGTTCCCGCATCAGGGCGACGACCTTCTCGTCGGTGTCGAACATCTCCTCGAACTCGGGCGGGTAGTTCATGTGGAACACCCACTCCTCGCTCTTCGGGCCCCAGGTGTGCGGGCCCATCGGCACCAGGACGCTGAACGCACCGCCGTACTGCGTGTGGACGATCCAGCGGATGAGGACGTCGTCGTCGTGCTGCCACGGCGACAGGTCGGCGCTCATGTGCACGCTCACCGAACGCATGACGTCCCGCTGGCCGATCATCTCGACGCCCAGCAACCGCCCCACGGTCCGCCCGCCGTCCGCCGCGAGAAGATAGTCGGCGGTCACGGTGTACGTCGCCCCCGTCTCGCGCACGCGCACGGTCGCGGCCGCCACCTCCTCACCCTGCTCGATCGCGATCACCTCGTGACCGAACCGAAGACCACCGGGGTTGAGCTCGTCGGCACGGGACTTGAGGATCGGCTCGAGACGGATCTGCGGCAGGTTCGCCTGGCGACAGGGGCTCGCCGCGATCCACGCCGGGTCGCGTGATCCCCCGTCCCAGGCCTCCATCTTGTGGATCAGCCTCCCCGCCGCGTCATGACCTGCGACGTCGAGGTACCAGGCGGTGTGGCTCATGTTCTCGGGGGGTGTCCCGCGCTCGTAGATCTCGCCTGCCACTCCGAGGTCGCAGAACACCTCCATCGCACGCTGCTGGAGAACGTGGGCCTTCGGCAGGACCGAGGTCGTCGGGAGGCTGCTGACGAGGAGGTGCTCGACTCCGAAGGTGGACAGCAGCATCGACGCTGTGAGGCCGGCACCCCCTCCACCGACGATCAGTACGGGCACACGGACGTCTGTTGGGGTGGGGGACACGGCTGCTCCTCGTCCAAGCGTCAGGGGTTGCGGGGCGCTGCCGCCAGTGCAGGAGGCCACGTCGGACGCGAGCCCGACGTCGGATGTCCACCTGGCGCGGAAGGTCCACGTCGCCGCCGGAGAGCAGCGACGGCTCACGGCCCCGGTTTCTGTAGGGAACGTTCCATATAGTATCGAGCCCTGGTCGAGCGTCAAGAGGTCGCGGTCAGAGCGGGGAGCCTCGCCCGCGAAGTGCGGTGCACGGCTGGACTAGGGTCAGCGCATGGCCGGTCGACCGCCGCGGCTGACACGACGTCAGGAGCAGGGCGAGCAGTCGCGCACCGAGATCCTCGACGCCGCGGCGCGAATCATGGCGGCCAAGGGCTTCGACGGCGCCAGCATCTCGAGCATCTCGAAGGAGTCCGGCCTTCCCGCCAGCTCCATCTACTGGCACTTCACGTCCAAGGAGGGCGTCCTCGCAGCGGTCATGGAGCGCGGAGCCCAGCGCTTCTTCGAGGAGCTCGACGCCGGCGACCTGCCGACGGACGCGTCGCCTGCGGAACACCTGAGGGCGCAGTTCAGCAGCGCCGCCGGCGCCATCCGCCGCGACCCCGGCTTCCTCAGACTGTTCATCCTGCTGCTGCTGGCCGGACGGAACGACGCGACGGTGCGCCGGGTGCGTCGAGCCGGGCGCGAGCAGGTGCACCGAGCCCTGCTCCGGGCCTTCGACGATCACGGGGCGACCCTCGCCGAGGCGGTCGCGGACGAACTGGCGGACGTCGGCCTCGCCATGTTCGACGGGGCGTTTCTCGCCGTCCAGAACGACCAGAGTCTCGACTACGAGCCCCTGCTCATGGACATGGCTGACGCGCTCGCGGCCCTGGGCGAGAGGTCAGCCGCGCGCCACGGGAGCGAGACAACCCCTGCCCGCTCACCGCGGCCGCGGGCCGTCAGCCGCTGACCCGCCCACGGCGCCGGCCCGGCGAGGACGCGGCGACGCACAGTGCCCCGGTGATGGATAGTCGTCGTGTTACGTCATTACTGATGACTTCGTCAGTGTAATCTGACGTCATGACTGACACCGCCGACCCGGTGCCCGAGCTCGCCTCCGGCGAACCGACCGCCGACAGGCGTGCATCGCGGCCCGCGGATCGGGCAGCCGGAGAGCCGACCCGGCTGGACCGGCGGAAGGCGCGCACCCGCCGTGCCCTGCTGGACGCGGCTCGGGCCCTCATGGCCGAGCGTGGCACGAGCGACGTGAGCATCCAGGAGATCACCGACCGGGCGGACGTCGGCTTCGGGTCCTTCTACAACCACTTCGCCTCCAAGTCGGAGCTGTTCGAGGCGGCGGTGGCCGAGGTCCTCGAAGAGCACGGCGACCTGCTCGACCAGGTCACCGCCGGCATCGACGACCCGGCCGAGGTCTTCGCCGTCAGCGTCCGCGCCACCGCCCGCCTCGCCGAGGAGCAGCCCGTCATCGCCCAGGTCCTCGTGAACGCCGGCCTGGACTACCTGGTCGCCGACGACGGCCTGGCCCCGCGCGCCCTGCGCGACGTCGAACGCGCCATCCAGGCCGGGCGGTTCGCCGTGACGACACCGTTCCTGGCCGTGGTCAGCACGACCGGCTGCCTGATTGCCTACCTCCACGTCCGCCTGCACGCCCCCCATCTGATCGGTCACGACACCGCCGACGAGCTCGCCGAGCAGATCCTGCGGATGCTCGGCCTGGACCCCCGGTCCGCGCACGACGTCGCCCACCGACCTCTGCCACCCACCCTCGGTGCGACGACCCGATGAGGCGGACGCCACATGCGGTGGGCGCAGGCCCGCCACAAAGGCTGTCGTTGGGCCCACGCCGCCGACCCGAACTCGCACGATCACCGCGGACTGGACTGGGGTAATCGATGATTCCGAGGCCGTGCCGTCTCTCCTAGCGTGAAGCTGCCCCATGGTCGCCATCGCTGACGCCGTCCGCGCGTTCAGCAGCGACCGCGTCGGTCCCGTCGCGGGGTACCTGCTCCTGAGCGTGCTGTCGGTGGCCGCCGGCGTCGTCGCGCTGGCCTGGCCGAGCATCACCGCGCTCGCCCTGACCCTCTGGATCGCCGCGTGGGCGATCGTCACCGGCATCGTCGAGGTGGCGCTCGCCTTCCGCCGTGTCGAGGCGGCCGGCGAACGCGCCATGTGGGCCCTCGGCGGCCTCATCTCGATCGCCCTCGGTGTCGTGCTCGCCATCCGCCCCGACATCGGGGCGATCACCCTGGCCACCGTCTTCGGGCTGTTCAGCATCGTCAGCGGTATCTCCGCACTCGTCCTCGCGGTGCAGACCCGGCGCCTGGGGACGAGGGCACATCGGCTGGCCGAGTCCATGCAATGACCGACACCGACGACGGCCGGCTCTGTGCTCCCCGGTGGAGCGCAGGACAATGACCGGCATTCGGTCCTGGCGGATCCGGGATCCGCACGTGGTGAACAGGACCTTGTCCCCCGTTGAACAGGACCCTTGTCCCCTGTTGTCGGCGGTTCCGCCTGTTCAAGACTCGGTTTTCACCACGCGCGCCCCGCGCGCCGCGACTCGCGCCAGCCGGGCGAACTGACCGAACGGGACACGCAGCGACCCGCGTCACCCGACGAACGACTGGAGGTCAAGACAACGACTGGAGGTCAAGACATGGACATGTCCCACTACTTCGAGAACCTGGGCAAGAAGCTCGACGCGAGCATGGCAGCCGTCCGCGCGGCAGCGGAGGAGGACCGAGAGCAGCTGCGGCAGCGGATCGACAAGGCCGAGGTGGACGCCAACCTCGCCTTGAAGGATACCGAGCAGAACGCCGGCAAGGCGGCGGCGGAGGCGCGCAACAAGTGGGCGCAGATGAAGACGGACGCATCCACGAAGATGGCTGAGGCCAAGGCGAAGATGGACCAGCGCGGCAAAGAGATCGACGCCGCGCTGGCCGAGAACGATGCCGAGATGGCCGAGGCGGACGCGACTGCCGCGATCGACTTCGCCGGTTGGGCCATAGACAACGCGCGGCTCACGTCGCTGGACGCGATCGACGCACAGGCCTATGCCGACCAGCTCAAGGCGAGCAAGGCATAGCCGAGCAGAGCGCCTGTCGGAAGGTCCGTACATGCGGCCGACAGGCGCTCCTGCCTTCATACGTTGACCGGGGGCGCGCAGGCGGGTCGGGCCGGTGGCCGGGGCACGCATCCCACGCAGCGGCGGCCTGTCGAGGATGCCCTCGCGGTAGGCCCAGCCGAACGTCGAGCGCAGACACCGGACCCGTCCGGCGACGGTCGGCGCGCCGACACCATCGGCGGCCAAGGCCGACATGGCCGCCCGCGGATCGCCGGCGACACCCGCGCGGCCCGCCGCGCGGCGAGTGGGTGACGTGCCAGCGCACGAGTGACCGATCGGTAGCCAGACAGGGTCGACGGTCGCCAGCCGTGGGGTGGTCAGCCACCGGCGGCGGGGTCAAGGGGCGCCGGTGGGAGTTCTCCGTGGGCTGGGCGGGCACCGACCGGGAGATCGACGCCATCGACAAGGCACCGAGACCGGGGTGGCAGCCCGGCATCGACCAGGACGGCAACTGCTGGACGACACCTGGGTCGCCGACATCACCGGGCTGCTGCCGGTCGGTGGCCCGTGTGCGGTACTTGGGGAAGGCTCGTCCCGGGCCAGGATCTGCAAGTTCGGGATCTTCTCGGTCCACTGCGACAGCTCCAGGAGTGGCCCGGGCCGGCGCTACCAACTCATCGCGGTCAACGCGACCACAGGACACGTCGCATGGCTGGACGCCCGCCACCGTTCGCACGTCCACGTCGAGGACGACGTCAAGCGGGCCAAGGCGATCGGGGTGAACCGGTGGCCGTCACGACACTGGACGGTCACGGTGGCCCGGACCGCCTCGGTGGCCATGACGGGACGCCTGATCGCCGCGTTCCGCCACCTCAACCTACCCGACGACGACCTGCGCAAGGCCTCGATCAAGACGCTGCGGGTTCCGCCTCTTCGAGATCCCCGGCCGGATCACCCGAGGACAACGCACGACCTACCTGCACGTGCGCGCCGACTGGCCGTGGACGCCGGACCTGGCGACAGCCTGGCAGACGATCAGGACGCTGCCGATACCGATCTGACCCAGACCAGACCGCCCCGACGACAGGAGCGAAGCACCCGGTGCGTGGAACCCCGGCGCCACCGACGTGACAGTCGGTCCCTGACCCTGCGGGTCCGACGGGCCCCCCGGGCCCGCCCCGACGTGGTGGCGTAGGGCGCGTCCCGTCGTCCTCGTTCTCGGGGCTGTCGCTGTACGTTCTGGTGCCGAGCGTGCTGTCGGTCCTCGGCTCCTGGCGCTCGCTTGTCCGAGGTCGACGTCCCCTTCGCCGTCCTCGTCACCGTGTGCGACGTGCTGAGCTTCGTCTGCCTGTGGGAGTTCGAGCGGACCGCGCTGGGGACCGGCATGTGGTTCCCGGTGATCGCGGCCGAGCTGAGTGGGAACGCCTCAGCCACGTCCTCCGGACCGCGGCAGCCGGCGGCGTCCTCACGGTGTCCACGCTGACCACGGCAGGTCTGGATCCGGGCGACGTCATCGCCGGGCTGAGGGCTCGCTGCTGAATTAGTCGGGTTCGTCTGAGATTAATGGGTAGCGTTGTGGTATGTCGATCACGGCGGCGGAGCAGGACCGGATGGCGGCCAGGCTGGGTGAAATCAGGCCGTTCCTGGATGAGCGGGCCTGGCGGCTGCTGCTGGGGGCCGAGGCGCGGGCGATCGGCTACGGCGGGAAGAAGCTCGTGGCCGCTGCGGCGAAGGCCAAGGCGGACACCGTGTCGCGGGGGGCGCACGAGTTGGAGTCCGGCGTCGTGCCGGACGGGCGGGTGCGGGCGGTGGGTGCCGGTCGCCCGGCCGCGGAGGTGGCCGACCCGGGCCTGACGCCGGCGTTGGAGGAACTGGTGGATCCGGAGACGCGGGGGGACCCGGAGTCGGCGTTGCGGTGGACGACGAAGTCGACGTCCCATCTGGCCGACGAACTGACCACGGCCGGTCACGAGGTCAGCTCGGCCACGGTGGGCAGGTTGCTGAAGCGAGCGGGGTACAGCCTGCAGGGCAACGCCAAGACGGTCGAGGGCCAGCCAGCATCCGGACCGTGATGCCCAGTTCCGGTACATCAACACGCAGGTCAGCGCGTTCCAGGCGACCGGTGACCCGGTCATCTCGGTCGATGCGAAGAAGAAGGAACTGGTCGGCAACTTCGCGAACAAGGGCGTCGAATGGATGCCCGCGGGCGCACCGGAGCGGGTCAACGTGCACGACTTCGCCGACAAGGACCTGGGCAAGGCGACCCCGTACGGCATCGACGACGTCACCGCCAACACCGGCTGGGTCAACGTCGGGACCGACGCCGACACCGGCGCGTTCGCGGTGGAGTCGATCCGCCGCTGGTGGCACACCGTCGGACACCCCGCCTACCCGGACGCGACCCGACTGCTGATCACCGCCGACTCCGGTGGGTCCAACGGCAGCCGGCTGCGGCTGTGGAAGACCGAACTGGCCACCCTGGCCGCCGAGACCGGGCTGGAGATCACGACCGTCCACCTGCCTCCCGGTACCTCCACGTGGAACCGGATCGAGCACCGCCTGTTCAGCCACATCTCGATGAACTGGCGCGGGCGCCCGCTCACCTCCCACGAAGTGATCATCGAGACGATCGGCGCGGTCACCACACGGACCGGCCTGACGGTCCAGGCCGCCCTGGACACCGACACCTACCCCAAGGGCATCCGGATCAGCGACAAGGACATGAAGACCTTCGAGGCCAAACACCTACAGCGACACCAGTTCCACGGCGACTGGAACTACACGATCACCGCCGCGCGGCCCGACAACAAGGCACGCCCGAGAAATCCCGAATAATTCTTCAGCGGACCCTGAGTGGCTCCACCGCCCTGCAGTGGCTGCCGCTGCCCGCAGGAGCCGTGGCAGCCACTGCAGCGGGGTCACTCCCACGGCCGGGCTGAGAACGGGACGTCAGAGCGGCCGGCGGGGCACCCCGGGTCGGCCTCTTGGGAGCAGCATGCGCAGCGCGTGTGGTCGGATCTCGCAGGTCACGGGAAGGGGGAGCGTCACTGCCTCGCCGTCCACGCCGGCGGGGAGGGAGCCTTCGGTGCCGTGCAGGGTGATTCGCAGCGCCGTCCAGGTGATCACGCCTTCGCCGGGCGGGCCCGCCTCGCCCCGTTCGGCCATGTCACGCAGGAGCCGTGGGAGCGGGTCGGGTGGTGTCTCGGCTGAGCGTTTGAGCACGATCCCGCCGAGGAGGCCGCTGTCGAGGGTGTACCGCCGGCCGAGGTTGCGCGGCGTGGCGATGTGGTAGGGGTTGTTGGAGACCAGCACGACTTGCGGACGCTCGACCGTTCCCTGGGGGGTGTCCACCTGGGCGTCGACCCATTGGCGTCCCTGCAGGTACGGGGGCGCGACGGACACCATGGCCCGTGCCTTCGCCTGCCGGTAGTGGGGGTTGAGCAGGGCCTGCGCGTAGATACCGAACGAGACGTTGTTGACGAAGGGCCGCGAGTCGACGAACCCCAGGTCCACCCGGGTGGATTCGCCCCCGCGCAGCGCCTCCAGGGCCGACGCCGGGTTCTTGATGTCGAGACCGAGGTCGCGGGCGAAGTGGTTGCGGGTGCCGGCGGGCACGACCAGCAACGGCCGGTCGGCCTCCGCGGCGACCGCGGCGACCGTCGAGACTGTCCCGTCTCCGCCGGCCGCCGCCAGCACGTCGGCTCCCTCCTCGACCGCGCGCCGGGCCAGCGATGCGGCGTCATCGTCGTCACCGATCAGTCTGACCAGGGCGCCGATGCTCTCGGCCCGCTCGACCAGCTGGAATCGTGCGACCTTGCCGCCACCGGAGCGGGGGTTCATCACCACCACGGCCCGAGTGGTGGCGGCTGCGTCAGGACGGGTCGGCACTGCACCCACTCCCGGCGGGTGCGGCGGGCGCGAGGCGACGCGCCAGACGCCGAACGGTCCAGCCCGACAGGGCCCCTACCAGGGCGCCCGCGGCCACGTCGGACGGGTAGTGGACGCCGGTGTGCACGCGGGCGTAGGCCACGAGCCCCGCAGCCAGGTGGAGAGGCATCCACAGCGCCGGCACGCTCTCGCCCATGCTCGACGCGAAGGCGAAGGCCGACGCGGCGTGACCGGAAGGAAAGGAGGGGGACACCGGCCGGCGCACGCGGCGGGAGGCCACGACCTGTCCGTCACCCGATGCGCCGGGTCGGCGTCGCCGGGCAAGGGACTTGAGCGCCAGATTGCTCGTCACGGAGGCCAAACCGATCGCCAGGACCGCGTGGCCGGCCGCCCGCCTGCCCCGGTCCCCGCCCGTGGCGGCAACAGCGCCGGCGGTGAGCAACCAGAGGCGCGAGGTGTTCGCCGCATCGGACAGATGGACCAGGAACCGGTCGAGGGCCGGCGTCGGCGTTGCCTCGACGGCGTCGAAGATCGCGTGATCCACGGCGCTGGACTGAGCCCGCACCTCGGCGATCCACTCCTTGGCGCTCCTGACCCTCGCACTCTCGTCCACATGATCCTCCGCTCAGGCGACCCATCGCCTTGCCGGGCCGGACCCTGCCGGCCGGCGGCGGGCACGCCCCGGAGGTCTCCCGCGGAATCTGCCGATCCGCGCCCGCTGCGTGCGGTTGCGCATCCTGCCCCGGCCCCCGGGCGTCCCTGGAGCACATCGGGCCACAGCGCGAGGGTAGGCGCCGTGGCGACCGGGCGGAATCCCGCACCGGCCGAGTGAGGGTCCGGCTGCGCGTCCTCCGCGCTGATGCGTCGCTCGCCCGCTCGATCGGCATCGACCCCTTGACAAACAGATCAACCAGTTCTGATACTCACATCACTAACGATGAGAGAATCTAGGAGGGGTTATGGGCGCCGTCGAGAGCGAGCGGGATGCGGTCACTGCCCGGACCGGGAAGAACTTCGCCGAGCACACGGACCTGCACAGCGAGCAGGGCGCCCTGCGGGGCGAGCACCCCGGACGCTCGGCGAACCCGACGATCAAGGTGTCGGGTCTGGCGTGGCTGGAGTTCGAGAAGGTGGACCTCAACGGCTCGGAGCGGTTCGCGATCGACTTCGGCCTGACCGTCCATGCCCGCACCGACGACGCCCTCTACCTGCGCGCGGCCCGCGACGGCGCCCCCTGCGTGGTGATCCGACGCGGGACCAGGTCGCGCTTCGTCGGCCCCGTGTTCCACGCCGTCGACGGGACGGACCTGGACAGGTTGGCCCGGGCGACCGGCGGCACCGTCGAGGCGCGGCACGAGCTCGGCTCCGGGCGGGTCGTGCGCGTCAGCGACCCGAGCGGGTTCCCGGTCCAGGTCGTCCACGGAGTCGAGGAGCTGCCCGGCCTCGCCACCCAGACCCCGCTGACCTGGAACGTCGGTGGCCGCACCGCGCGGGTCAATGCCACGCAACGGCCGACCAGGGAGCCGGCGCGCGTGGAGCGCCTCGGTCACGTCGTCCTGGGCAGCCGGGTCTTCGGCCGGGCGCTGGACTGGTACCTGGAACACCTCGGGCTGATCGTCAGCGACTTCCTGTACCTCGAGGGCCAGCGCGAGCGCGGTCCGGTGATGGCGTTCATCCGCTGCGACCGGGGCTCCGAGCCCAGCGACCACCACACCCTCGCCATGCTGCTGGCTCCCGAGACCGGCTACGTGCACTCCGCCTACGAGGTGGCCGACCTGGACGCCCTGGCCGCCGGCGGGGAGTACCTCAAGGACCGCGGCTACCACCGCTCGTGGGGGATCGGCCGCCACATCCAGGGCAGCCAGGTCTTCGACTACTGGCGCGACCCGGAGCGCGTGCTGGTGGAGCACTACGCGGACGGCGACGTCTTCGACGCCACTGTGGAGCCGGGCTGGGCGCCGCTGTCCGCCAGCGGCCTGCGGCAGTGGGGGCCCAAACCGACCCGCGACTTCCTCGGCGCCACGCCCAGCCCGGCCCTGGTCCGGCAGGCCCTGGAGGCGCTCCGCGAGGACAACGAGATCGACCTCGCCCGGCTGACGGGCCTGATCAAGGCGATGAACCGGTGATTGCGGGCTACCGCGACGGCGACGTCGTCCCCGTGCTCGTCGTCGGGGCCGGACCCGTCGGTGTCGCCGCAGCCACGATGCTCGCCCACCGCGGGGTGCGCACGCTCGTCGTCGACCGATACCCCCAGCCCTACCCGCTGCCCCGAGCGGTCCACGTCGACGACGAGACCGCCCGCATCCTGCAGGGCATCGTCGGAGCCGACGCCGTCACCACGCTGACCACCCCCGCGCGCGGCCTGCGGCTCCTGGACGCCCGGCATCGCACGATCGGCGAGTTCCTCCGCGACCGCCCGGTCGGCGTTCACGGGCATCCGCAGGCCAACATGTTCGACCAGCCCGACCTGGAACGTCTCCTGCGGGACCGGCTGGCCGGGGTGCGGCAGGTCACCCTCGCGGGCGGCGTCGAGCTCGTCGCGCTGGACCAGGAGCAGGACGGGGCACCGGCTCCCGTCCGGGCCACCCTGCGCCGGATCGCCGACGGCACCCGGCAGCACCTCTACGCCCACGCCGTCCTCGGCTGCGACGGCGCGAGCAGCACCGTTCGCGACGAGATCGGCGCCCGCATGCTCGACCTCCACTTCGAGGAGCGATGGCTCGTCGTCGACGTCCGCACCGAGCGCCACCTCGACGCCTGGGACGGCGTTCACCAGGTCTGCGACCCGCGGCGGGCCGCGACCTTCATGCGGGTCGCCGCGGGCCGTTACCGATGGGAGTTCCGCCTGCACGAGGCAGAGGTCCCCGCGGACCTGCTCGAGCCCCGGCGACTGTCCGGGCTGCTCCGGCCGTGGACGAAGGGCATCCCGGACGACGAGCTCGAGGTCCTGCGCAGCGCCGAGTACACGTTCAGGGCCCGGATCGCGGACACCTGGCGTGACCGGCGGGTGTTCCTCCTCGGGGACGCCGCTCACCTGACCCCGCCGTTCATCGGCCAGGGCCTGTGCGCCGGCCTGCGCGACGCGGCCAACCTCACGTGGAAGCTCGCCGGCGTCCTGCAGGGAACGCTGGACGAGGTGGTCCTGGGGACCTACCAGTCCGAACGTGCGCCCCACGCACGCGCCGTCGTCAAGAAGGCCGTCATGGTGGGCCGGGTCATGACCGGCGGTCAGGACGGCGCCGCGCTGACCCGCCGGGTCGTCCTGGGGGGTCTGTGCCGCGTGCCCGGCTTCACGACGCGGATCCTCGACGCCCAGTTCCCCCGCCTCACCCCGGGGCCTCTGGTGGCGCCCGCCCGGTGCAGCCTCACCGGCCGTCTCGTCCCGCAGCCCTGGGTCACCATCGACGGCACGCGCCGCCGCCTCGACGACGTCCTCGGCCCCGGATTCGCCATCGTCACCCTCGACGTCCCCGGGCCCGCCCTGCAGCGGGCCGCCCGGCGGCTCGACGCCCGGATCGTCCGGATCACCACCGCGCCCGGCCCGGCGATCACACCCGAGCACGTCGTGACGGCCGTCGACGACGACACGGTCCTCGCGTCCTGGCTGCACACCCGTCGCGCCGTCGCGGTCGTCGTGCGACCCGACCGCGTCGTCCTGGCCCAAACCACCAGCCGCGACGGCGGCGCCGGCCTCGCCGCGCACATCGACGCGTGGACGTGGGCCGTCCCACCCGCCGTCCCCTCCCGGCTCCCCGCCACCCCAGGCACCCGTCCCGACCGGCGTCCGGGGAGACGCCGCGCGTCCGGCAGACCCCCGGCGAGTCCGCACCGCCGGCACCATCGATCCCGAACGGAGCACCCCTGTGAGCACCACGTTGTGGCCCACCTACGGCTCGCCCCACGATCTGCGGGCCATCGAGGCCGTCCCCCTGGCCCGGCGCGGCCTACCGACCAGCACCTACGACGCCGTCCAGCGGGCGGCGCACCTGTGGCCGAGCCGGCGCGCGGTGAGCGTGATCCCCGACGGGGGCCGGTGGGACCAGGCCAGAGACATCACCTACCGGGAACTGGCCGCGCAGGTCACGCAGGTGGCCAACCTGCTGCGGTCCGTCGGGGTCCGCCGCAGCGACACGGTCGGCCTGCTGTCCCCCAACACCGCCGAGCTCCTCGCCGCCCTGCTCGGCGCGCAGGCGGCCGGCGTCGCGGCCCCGGTGAACCCGAGCCTGCGGCCCGCCGAGGTCGAGGAGCTCCTGCGCCGCGCCCGGGCCCGCGTGATCGTCGCCGCGGGTCCCGAGCTGCACCCGCAGGTGTGGCAGCTGGCACGGCAGGTCGCCGCCGACCTCGGCGTCACCGCCTTGCTGGCCCTGCGACCCACCAGCCCGGACGGACCACCACCGGACCTCGAGCCGCTGCCCGGCGTGGTCGTCGGCCACCTGTCCGACCTCGCCGGCCACGTCCCGCACGACCGGCTCGTCGACATCACCCCCCCGGACGGCGACGATCTGGCCGCGTTCTTCCACACCGGGGGGACAACGGGCCTGCCCAAGCTCGCCGCGCACACTCACGCCAACCAGATCGCCGACGCCTGGGCCGTCGCAGCGATGTCCGAGCTCGACGAGGACGCCACGGTCCTGGCCGCATTGCCGCTGTTCCACGTCAACGCCCTCGTCGTCACGCTGCTCGCGCCCCTGCTACGGGGCCGACCCGTCGTCTGGGCCGGCCCGCTGGGCTACCGCGACACCCAGCTCCTCGCAGCCTTCTGGCGGGTCGTCGAGCACCACCACGTCGCGGCGATGTCGGGCGTCCCCTCGGTCTACGCCACGCTCGCCCAGATCCCGGTCGACGCCGACATCTCCACCCTGCACCTGTGCATCGTCGGCGCCGCCCCGCTGCCCACGGCCGTCGCCGACGCCTGGCACGCCCACACCGGGCGTGACCTCGTCCCGGGTTA
This sequence comes from uncultured Actinomycetota bacterium, assembly GCA_963750565.1. Lineage (GTDB taxonomy): Bacteria > Actinomycetota > Actinomycetes > Actinomycetales > Kineosporiaceae > R-H-3. The sequence goes on from CAVVRA010000015.1 coordinate 52,401, forward strand.
CGGGCTCACCGAGGGCACGTGCGCCAGCACCCGCAGCTTCCCCGACCACCCGGTTCCCGGGACGGTCGGCCAGCGCCTGCCCTATCAGACGATCAAGACGGTCGGCATCGACCCGACCACCGGCACCTGGACGGACCTGCCCGACGGGAGCCACGGGAATCCTGGTCATCGCCGGACCCACCGTCTTCCCCGGCTACCTCGTCGGGTTCGACGCCGACCGCCCGATCCTCGACGCGCTGGGCAAGCTCCACGGCCAGTGGCTCGACACCGGCGACCTCGGCAGCGTCACCGCCGACGGCTTCGTCACCCTCGCCGGACGGGCCAAGGACGTGATCATCCGCGGCGGGCACAACATCGACCCGCACGCGATCGAGGCGGCGCTGCTCTCCCACCCACTCGTCGCGGACGCCAGCGCCGTCGGCCGCATCGACCAGTACGCCGGCGAGGTCCCGGTCGCCTACGTCACCATCACCGCGGACGTCGACCCCACTGAACTCATCGCCTGGGCGGCCCAGCACGTCCCGGAAGCCGCGGCCGCCCCGAAGGACGTCACCATCCTGCCCGCCCTGCCGGTCACCGCCGTCGGCAAGCCGCACAAGGTTCCGCTGCGGTGCGACGCCGCCCGCCGCGAACTCGGCCCGCAGCTGCGGGCACTCGGAGTCGACCTCCCCGACGACGACTGGTGCACCCAGGTCGACGGCCGCCTCACCGTCACCCTCACCCTCCCCGACAGCACGGTACGAGACGCCGTCTCCGCGCTGCTGGACCGCTACACCCTCGACCGGCGCCTCGACGTCCGGCAGCCGGCGACCACGCCCTGACCACTCCCCTCACCCGGAAGGCACGCTCATGCCCGTCCCCGTGCTCCGCACCGCCGACGCCTGGTGGGTGCAGGACCCCCTCGGCCACCGCGTCGTGCGCATCGACACCGACGCCCACACCACCGCCGAGCTACTCACCGACCGCGGCGCCGTCGACAAGGCCGCACTCGAGCTGGCCACATCGGCGGAGGCCGGCAGACCCTCCGACGCTCTGCCCCTGCTCTCGCCCGTGACCACCCCCTGCCGGATCGTCGCCCAGATGGTCAACTACCGCTCGCACGCCGTCGACTCCGGCTTCGACCCCGACACCGTCCCCACCACCTTCTTCCGCAAAGCCTCCGGCTCCGTCGCCGGCCCCAACGACACCATCGTGCGGCCGGCGCACGTCAGCCTGCTGGACTACGAAATCGAGCTCGGCCTCGTCATCGGTGCACCGATGCCCGTCGGCACCCAGGTCACCGAGACCGACCTCCATCGGTACGTCGCCGGGCTCGTCATCGCCGACGACGTCAGCGCCCGCGACCTCCAACTCCCCAAGGGCCAATTCTACGAAAGCAAGTCCTACCCGACGTTCACCCCGATCGGACCGCGGCTGGTCCTGGTCGACCGCGACGACCTCAACCGGCTCGACCGACTCAGGCTACGACTGTGGGTCAACGACGAACTCCGCCAGGACCAGACCCTCGCCGACATGATCGTCCGGCCCGCTCGCGCGCTGACCCTGCTAGCCCGCTTCCAAACCCTCCAACCCGGAGACGTCCTGCTCACCGGCACCCCCGGCGGCACCGCCCTCAAGGCCCCACCCACCATCGTCGAACGCATCAGCGCCCTGCTACCACCCACCCTGAAGTGGAAGCTCTTCCTCGCAGGACAGGCCAGGAACACCCACTACCTGCAACCACGGCGACATCATCACCGCGACCATCGCCACCGACGACGGCACCCTCGACCTCGGAACCCAGCGAACCCCCCTGGAACACCGATGACCGCCGTGCACGCCCTCACGACCCGCCCATCTGGGACGGGGACGCGGGCCGCGACATCGTGCCCCCCGTCGTCGGGCTCGCGTCATCGGTGATCTCGTTCTCACCATCGCCGATCAGGTGACGCGATGACGGCGAGCCCGGTCCTGACAGGTTCGCCCCGGCACGGGGGGCGCCCGTTGCGCCGGCGCCGGCCCTGCGAGCGCGCCCGCAGGCGCTCACAGACCAGCTCCGTGACCTGGGGTTCGTCGCCCCGGGCAGCGTGATCGAGCGCTACACCGTCTGCGGCACCCAAGGTTGCCGCTGCCACAACGACCCGGCCACCCGGCACGGCCCGTACTTCCAGTACACACGCAAGGTCGACGGCACGACCCTCACCCGCCGACTCGACGCCGAACAGGCCGACCACTACCGCGAGTGGATCACCAACCGGCGCAGACTCGACGAACTCACCGACCGGATGGACCAACTCTCACGCCAGGCCGCCGAGCTACTCCTCGCCCAACCCCCCTCGGCCAAGCGCCACCGAACCTCGCGCAACTGACCCAGTCAGATGGGGGCGCATATCCCCTCCGAGAAGTGCGGAACGTGAGTTGAATGTGCTGGTCAGGCCGGGCTCTGCCGGCCTGACCGTCCGGACGGAGACGGCGTGGTCGTCGGGGCGATCGAATTCCGTCTGCTCGGGCCGGTCGGGGCGAGCATCGATGGCCGGCGGCTAGGGCTCCTCCGGTGCCAGAACTCTGACGTCTGTCCTGAGTTTTTCGCCGGAGTAGCATGTTCCTTGCCCGCTCCACATCTGCAGACATGGGTCTGACCAGCCACTTTGGAGTGGCACGACCGGTCTCTTCGGTGACCGGACCTTGGCGCAGCGGGCGGCGGCGGCCGGTCACACAGGCCGCAGGTCCCTGGCGGAAGTCGGCCTGAACGATGTCGCGGGCTGGGCTCGGATGCCCGCCACGCGTTCTCGGCGGTCCGAGGCGGAGCCTCTCTGTATCGTTGACCGGGAAGTTGCTGCTGGTCAGTGCGTTGTTGTGAGTGCGGCGTGTCGCGTGTGACCGGTAGGCGGAGAGTGTCCAAGATCGGCGTGTCCACACACGTCAGACCCCGGCCCGGGGGCCTTCATCATCGCCGACCTGGACACTCTCCTGATCGCACTCGACACTCTCCTGATCGCACTCTACGTGGAGTTGACCGACCGGATCATCCCCACACACCGACATCACCGCGCCCGATGGGCCGCCCGCCACTGGTCACCGACGCGGAGCTGGTGTGCGTGGCGGTAGCGCAGGTCCTGCTGCGGTACGACGACGAACGGCACTGGCTTCGCGCCGCACCCGAGCGGGTCCGGCACCTGTTCCCGCGGATGCTGGGTCAATCGGAGTACAACCAGCGGCTGACGGACACCGCCCCCTGATGGAGGCGGCGCTGCGGTGGCTGGCCGAGCACACTCCCGGCAGCGCGGGACTGCTGCGGCTGATGGACGGCACACCGGTGCCGTGCGGGCAGTCGGTGGTCACCACCAAGCGCTCGGACCTGGCCGGGCACGCCGGGTACGGCTACTGCGCCTCGCACTCCCGGTTCTACTGGGGGGCCAGGCTGATGCTCCTGGTCACCGCCGACGGGACCGTGACCGGGTTCAGCCTGGCCAACCCGAAACTGGTCGGTGAACGCGAGCAAGTCACCACGATGCTGACCGATCAACCAGCCAACCGTCCCTACCCCGGCAGCGCCATCGTGGCCGACAAGGCTTCGCCGGCCGCGACTTCGAGGACTTCCTGGCCGGCCCGGGCCTGGATCTGCGCCTGGTCCGTCCCGCCCGCAAGGACGAAGCTCACCCCCGGGCGTTCCCCACCTGGCTGCGCCAGCGCGTCGAAGCAATCATCTGGACGCTCAAAGGCCAACTCGGTGCGGAGCGCCACGGCGGGCGAGTCCCGGCAGGCCTGTGGGCCCGCGTCGTCCAGCGCCTGCTCGCCCTGAACGCCGCGACCTGGCACAACTGGCTGATCGGCGCCCCCGTCAAGCGCTCCCTGATGCATACGACCACTGACCAGCAGCAACTTCCCGGTCAACGATCTAGAGGTCGGCCACGCGCGGCAGCAGTGCGTGTTGGCGGCGTTGCTCCTCGACGCCAACCGGACGGCGTCGGTCGACCAGCTCACAGACCGGGTGAGGGGGGACCGGCCGCCGCAACGAGCCCGCGAATCCTTCAGAGCTACCTGTCTCGACTGCGCAAGGTGCTCGCTCCCGCAGCCGATGTGGGCATCGCTCGCCGTCCCGACGGGTACGTCCTCGCCGTCGACCCGGCGGCCATCGACGTATCGAGGTTCCCCGGCCTGGTCCAGCGTCGGCCGAGTCCAACAACGACGAGGACACCACGGCGCTGCTCGGCCGAGCGCTCGCCGTCTGGAAGGCGACGCGCTCGGAGCGCTGGACCCTGGCTCAACGCGGCCCGCGACGGCCTGAACGCAGAGCGGATGGCGGCCGAGCTCGATCACAACGACGTGTCGCTGCGCCTGGGTCGTCACGCCGAGCTCGTCGGGCCCTGTCTGCCCACAGCCTGGCTCATCCCTGGGACGAACGGATCGCCGGCCAGCTGATGCTCGCCCTCTACTACATTCGACGACGCGCTGACCCACCTGCGCCGCGCCCTGGACCTCTTCGACGCCGACGAGAACGACGCCGGGGCGCGCCCACGTCCATCTCGACATCGCCGGGTCCAGGAAGGGCACCCAGCGGCGCAGCGTGACCTTCCATGCGGCAGCTCGCCGGCGTCCGGGTAGGGCGGGTAACCGCGGCGCGGGTAGCCGCGGCGGCCGAGGGCGCGGCGGTTGTCGACCGGGGCCGGGTAGCGCTTCATCGGGAGCGGACGGCGGCGGCCACCATCTCTTCGATGGCGCGGGTCAGCCGGCCGCGGATCGGACTGCGGGGAACTCCCCGCACCCGTTCTGTTCCGGGCGGGTTGATCCTGACGGGCCAGAGGCAGGGCGTCCAGGACAATGGGTCGGGTACCGCCGGGAGTCCGGATGCTCCGCCGAACGATGATCACCCACCGCCACCGCTCGTCGGGCGATCATCCCGTTTCACCCATCAGGGGTGATGTCCTCCCGCGAGCGACGTACGAGAGTAGTGGGCACGAAGCACCGCAGCTGCACGGTGTGGTCCGCAGCGACGGGATGCGACGGGTATGTCGTTTGCCGGTCGTTGCCCACGGACACAACCGCAGGAGCGATCGCCGCGACGACCGCCGCGACGACCGCGGTTACCGCCGCGAGGACCGCCGCGACCGGTAACACGCATCACAGATCGCGAGGGGTCTAGCCGCGCGAGCGGCTCTGCCTCTTGACGGGCCGAACGAACCGAAGGAGCTCTCCATGGGATTCCGGCGACGGACAAGGCGACGGGCGCTGATTGCTGGGGCGGCGGTTGCGCATCACGAAACCAAGAAGCATGCGGAGCAACAGCAGGCGCCGGCCGACGACTACCAGAACCAGGCACAGACTTCACCGCCGCCCGAGGACCTGGCGCAGAATGCACCGCCGCCGGCGGACCCGGCGGACGAGATCGAACACCTCGCACAACTGCACGACACGGGTGTGCTGACGGACGAAGAGTTCGCGTCGGCCAAGGCGAAGGTCCTGGGATCCTGAACGTGCCTCGGATGCAACTGCGTAACCAGATCGACTACTGCGGGGACAGGTGGCGGCTGAAGTGAGTGAATCGCGCAAGGATGTGCTATCGAAGGCGCTTGAAGTCGAGGTTGGTGGTGCATCTGTGGATCCGGGCACCCTGTTCACCGACGATGTCGTCGGCTGGTCGCCGTATGCAGCCGTGTCGGGGCTGGCGGGGCTCGCCGAGCTCGCCGCGTTTCGCGACGTGGCGTTCTCTAACGTCGTCATCATGTTCCGGGGCCTCGACGAAGTGGGAAACAAGGCGTACGCCGAGTGGCTCATCGAAGCCGATCACACGGGTCCGCTGCTCCTCGACGTGGACACGGTACTTGAAGCAACCGGACGGCATGTCCAACTCCCCGGCGTCACCGTGGCTGACTTCCGCGGCGGGAAGATCAGGGCGTTCCGGACGTACTTCGACGATGCCACCTTGATCGAGCAGATCGTCGGCGTCTGACACGCCGGTGGCTGTGGAGTTCCACATCGAGGATGATCCAGATCCGCTCGACATCGAACTCCTCGAGACGCAGATCCGTCGCGAGGCGTCCGCAGCCATGGGACTCGGCGATGAAGTCGAGCTGGCGATCTTCGTACGCGACGCCGGCAGAGTCGTGGCCGGCATCAGTGGCTGGACCTGGGGCGATTGCTGTGAGTTGCAGAGCCTTTGGGTGGCCCCAAGTCTGAGAGGTCACCGACTGGGGGCTCGGCTGCTCGCCGCCGCCGAAACTGAGGCCGCGGCCCGCGGGTGCTCACAGACAGTCCACTTCACCTACGACTTCCAGGCACGGCGACTCTACGAGCAGGCCGGATACGAACTGGTCGGGCGAGTCGAAGACTTTCCTTCGGGAACAGACGTTCTCTGGTACCGCAAACGCCTCAACCCAGCGGAAGTACCCGTAACCCCGAGTCCAACTGCTGACCCGATCGATGTCTGAGTTGCTCCAGCTGTCTCGGCGCGACCTCGTCGTGGATGAACCGGGGCCGATGTGAGGGCCCTGGCGCGCCGAGCCGGAGTCGTCCGATCGCATCGTGGGTGGACCGTCCATGACCAGTCCATGACCAAGTCCATGACCTGGCTGCCCGACTCCGAGGTGGAGGCTGCCTACGATACGCACGTGCGGACGCCGATAAGGAACCCACCAGACCCGATGTACGCGGAGATCGAGGTCCACCGGACGATGATCTGCGACCGGATTCGGACCGACGCGTTCCGCCGCGCCATCGAAGCCCTGGTGCATCCCGGTGACGTCGTCCTCGACGTTGGCGCCGGCAGCGGCATCTTGAGCATGTTCGCTGCCCGGGCAGGTGCTGCGCGCGTCTACGCGGTCGAGCGGACCACGGTCGCCGTCTTGGCCCAGCAGCTGGCCGGCGCGAACGGGTTCGGTGAGACCGTCCAGGTGATTCACGGCGACGTGATGGACGTCGAGCTCCCCGAGCATGTCGATGTGATCGTCTCGGAGTGGCTTGGAGGCTTCGGAGTCGACGAGGGGATGCTGGTCCCGGTGATCGCCGCTCGTGACCGCTGGCTCAAGCCGGGCGGCGTGATGATTCCCCGATCGGTCACCGCCTGGACCGCGTTGGTCCACGACCGCTACCTCAGCGAGACGGTGGAGTTCCTACGAGACAGCCCATACGGCCTCCAACTCGAGCGATTGGCCGCGATGACTGTCAACGAGATCTCCTACTCCGGCTCTTTCCGACATCTGGCGGTCACCGACATGCGCTCCGATCCGGGCTGGCTGTGGACGACGAACGCGAACCTGATCACGCTCGAGCAAGCGCAGGCGCCCCACACAGCCGAGACGCTGCTGCACGTCCGCGACCCAGGAAGGGCGAACGCGCTCGCACTCTGGTTCAGCGCCGAGCTCGCGCCACACACCTCGCTGTCTGTGGGGCCCCGCGACCCAGCGACGCACTGGGGGACGACCACGGCACCGCTGCACTCGCCCGTGGAGCTCGCGCCCCACACAGACGTCGGCGCCAGAGTCAGGAACGCTCCAGCTCGACCGATCGGGACCTGGACACGCTGGGCGATCGCGCTGCCGGGGGCAGATTGGGAAGAGCACGACGAGCAGTCGGTCTGGGAGGAGATCGACGACTGAGGCCACCAGCCAATTCGTCGCAGTCCGGCGGATAGCCGATGCGTTGCTCAGTCGCATTGGAGAGGATCTCCTCGACGGCGCCGCCGCGCGGCTGGCACGCGGGCCCACGGACCGACCTGATCCGTGCGCGAGCCTTCGCCGGCCAGCGGGCGGCTCACCAGGTCGGGCTCACAGCAGCAGCCGCGACAACCCCGGCGCTCGCACCATCTGACACTCGCACACCGTCAGCCAGACGCTCGTGGTCACCGGACGGCCGCGGCTTGCATCAATACTGCGAGATCTGCCGCGCGGGCTACCAGACCTCCTGCGTCCAGCGGGAGGTCCTCGGCGCCTCCGGTGCTGCGCAGGCGCAGCGGATGCGGGTGCCGCTGGCCGACGGCACCCTGGTCGCCACCCCCGAGGTGCCGGACGACGACCTGGTGCCGGACTTCCTGGCCGCCTCCGACGTGCTGGGACCGGCTGGTTCGCCGCCGTCGCCGCGCAGGTCGGCCCGGGCAAGACCGTCGCCGTGGTCGGCGACGGCGCGGTCGGGCTGCTCGGCGTACTGGCTGCGCAGCAGCTCGGCGCCGAACGGATCATCGCCATGAGCCGGCACGAGCCGCGCCAGCAGCTCGCCCGCGAGTTCGGTGCCACCGACATCGTCACCGAACGCGGCGACGACGGCGTCCAGCAGGTCAAGGACCCCACCCGCGGCCTGGGCCCGCACTCGGTCATCGAGGCCGTCGGCACCCAGGAGGCGATGTTGCAGGCCATCCGGTCCACCCGCCCCGGCGGGCAGGACCCCGCACCGGGCAGCGCAGCAGCAGCGTGCCCTGGCCCGCAAGCTGCGCGACCGGAATCTGCCGTCAGCGAAGGGGCCGCGTACCCGGAGTCTCCCCAGGCTGCGTCTCCTCGGACGGACCCCAGCCTCGGGTTCCGCTCTGCGCGGTTCGCGCCGACCGGGCGTTCGAACGGGGTGGACCCCGGAATCAACCCAGGCGAGCGCACCACGACACACGTCCACAGGCCCTCGCGGACCTGTGCGCCGATCGGACCGGACGCCTGCGACCCGGCCTGACCGCAGACCTCCTCCTCGTCCACGGCGACGCCGTCGAGGACATCCACGCCGGGCAGCGGGTGCACACCGTCGTCCCTCGCGGCCAGGACGTCGACCTGGCCGGTTGAGCCGCGACGTCCGATCTCGTCGGTCCCGGGCGCAGCGCCGGCGGCTCAGCCGCTCAGGGCCGCGACCAGTTCGCCACGGCTGCGGACGCCGACCTTGTCGAACAACGACTTCAGGTGGTCCTGGACCGTGTGCGGGGAGATGAACAGGCGCTCGCCGATCTCGGCGGTCGACCGGCCGCCCAGGACCTCCAGGCAGACCTCCTGCTCGCGCGGCGTCGCGCCGTGGGCAACGAGCATGAGCCGGACGACGTCGACAGCCGCCGCGGCTTCGACGGTCACGACCACCTGCTCCGGGTCGTCGCCCGCGATGAGCCGGGACGCCTGCACCGTCACCCAGCCGCCGTCGGTCACGCGCATTCTCGCCCGGGCCGTCCCGGACGCGGCGGCCCGCGCGCCGGACGCCACGGCGTACAGCGTCATCGCGACCCGATCGGGCGCGCGTTCCTCGAGCGCGGCGAGCCATGCCGCGGCGGCCGCGGTGGCGGCCCGGATGTCACCGCGCGGACCCACAAGGACGATGACCGGCCCAACGGGGTCCCACGTGCTGGTGCTCCGGACCCGGACGGCGGCCCGGGTCGCCGCGCCGAGCGTCGCCGTGATCGAGGACAGGAACTCGACCTCGCGTTCGGTGAAGTCCGAGCCGGCGTCGCGGAACAGCCCGCCGACCCCCCAGCATGCGCCGCCCACCCGGAAGGCCATCCGGACCTCGTGGTAGAGGCCCTGGGGACGCAGCAGGTCGTTGAGACGGACGCTGCGGACGACGTCGCGGTGCGGCGCCTCGGAGATCCGGGCCACGGGCGGGTCGCGCCGGGCGAGGACCGCGAAGGCGTTCGGCTCGGCGCCGCCGTACTCGCTCTGCGCGAAGGCGATCGCCCACTCCTGTGGCACCGGCCACACAGGCTCGTTCGTCACCCCGGTCATGAACAGGCTCGCCGGGTCGACGGACGCCCAGCAGGCTTGCTGGAACGGGACGACGCGGCCCACGACGTCCAGCGCCGCACGGTGCAGTGCGCCGGGGTCGTCGACTTCGACGGCGAGTGCGGCGATCTCGCGGCGCGCGGACTGGGCGCGGGAGGCCCACATACCGGCCAGTATCCGGCGCATCGGGGACCGGACAACCCCCAAAATCTGGGATCCGGGCGTCGCCGCCGTCCCCGGTCGCCCGGGATGGGCCCGGCGCCACGGCGCTCGTAGCGTCCTGTCAAGGAGACCCGCAACGGAGCGGATCTCCGACGAGGAGCCGACCATGACCCACCGCATCGCCTACAGCGCCCCCGGCCAGGGCACCGAGCTCGCCGCTCTGGACGCCGTGCACACCGTCAAGATCGCGTCGTCCGACACCCACGGACTCTACGAGGTGTTCGAGATCCACGCCCCGCGCGGGCACGCCGTACCCGCGCACCGGCACGCCTGGCTCGAGGCGTACTACGTCCTCAACGGCGGGCTGGCCGCCAAGCTCGACGGGACCACCTACGAGCTCCGGCCGGGCGCCTCCCTCACGGTCCCGCCCCAGGCGCTGCACACCCTCACGTCGATCGGGCCTGCGGCGTCCTTCCTCGTGTTCACCCTCGGCGACGCGATGGGCCGCTTCTTCACCGACTTCGACGCGACGGTCCCCGCCGACCGGCCGCTGGCGGAGGTCGTCCACCTCGTCCTGCAGGTCGCGGAGCGGCACGGCCTGACGTTCCCCCAGGCGGCGCGGGCGTGAACGGGGTCGCCCAAGGGTTCGCCCTCCTCGAGGCCGCGATCTACATCGCGGTCTTCCCTGTGGAGAGCTTCTTCCTGCGCCGCCCGTGGGCGCAGCGGTTCCTCAGCACCCCAGCCGCGAACGTCCCCGCGGTCATGATGTGGGCCATCCCGACGGGCTTCCGCAACCTGCTCATCGGTGCCGGAATCGTCGCAGGCGTGATCGCCCTCCACACCGGGCATGTCGACGCAGGAAGAGCGCTGGTCCTCTACTGCTGCACGTACATGGTGCTCGCAGGCAGCACGATGGCTCTCGCGGACGCCCTCGGGCACTACCCCCGCAAGGGCGAGAGCATCCCCGGCACGCTCGGCGCGACGGTGCCGGCGCTCGTCGCCCTCGTGGCAGCAGCGTTCTGACGTCGGCCCGCCACGCCGTCCGACCGTCGGGGCCTCAATCCGCACGAGGTGTCGCACGGCAAGGACGTCACCGAGAACACGCGGGCCGACCGGGAGAAGATCGCCCTCGAAACACCGACCGAACCACGGTCACCGCACGGAGCGGGATCTGATGTCGCGGTCGAACCGGCCTCGGCGCCTCCGATCGGTGATGGCGTACCGGTCGGGTCGGGGCAGGACATCGTGCGGTGAACCATCGCAGTCTTCGGGGTGCAGCATCCCGGCGATCAGGACGCCGCGCGACACCCGTGTTCAGGAGCCATGCCTGGACTCGATGCCGCGCGGCGGTCAAGGATGCAGGATGACCTCTCGACCGACTGACGCGACTCCACACCACCTCCCGGCAGCCGCCGACCACTTGCCGATGCACGACGCGCAGGACTTCGTCGACGCCGAGCACGGGTTCGTCGCCACCAGCCTGGACCGGCAGATCCGGGCAGCCGACGGCCGGGTGGTGTGGGACCTCGACGCGTACACCTTCCTGGACGGGCCGGCCCCGGACACGGCGAACCCGAGTCTGTGGCGGCAGGGGCAGCTGGTGGCCAAGCACGGCCTGTTCGAGGTCGTCCCCGGCATCTACCAGGTGCGCGGGTTCGACCTGTCCACGATGACCCTCGTCGAGAGCGGCGCCGGCGTCATCGTGATCGATCCGCTGATCAGCAAGGAGACGGCCGCGGCCGCGTTCGCGCTGTACCGGCAGCACCGCGGCGACCGACCGGTCACCGGGATGATCTACACGCACTCGCACATCGATCACTTCGGTGGCGTCAAGGGCATCATCAGCCAGGATGACGTCGACTCCGGACGGATCCCGGTCATCGCTCCCCAGGGCTTCATGGAGCACGCCGTCGTGGAGAACGTCTTTGCGGGAACCGCGATGGCCCGCCGTGCCGGCTACATGTACGGCACCGCGGTGGGGAAGGGCCCGGCCGGGCAGATCGGTGCCGGGCTCGGCCAGACCACCTCCACAGGCGAGGCCACCCTGATCGTGCCGACCGTCGACGTCACGACCACCGGTGAGGAACTCACCATCGACGGCGTCCGCATCGTGTTCCAGATCACACCCGGCACCGAGGCCCCGGCGGAGATGAACTTCTACCTCCCTCACCACCATGCGCTGTGCGCGGCCGAGAACGCCACCCACACCCTGCACAACATCCTCACCCTGCGCGGCGCCGTCGTGCGCGACGCCCACGCCTGGGCGCACTACCTCACCGAGACCATCGACCTGTGGGGCGGCGACCTCGATGTCGTGTTCGCCTCGCACCACTGGCCGACCTGGGGCCGGGACCGAGCCGTGGAGTACCTGGCCATTCAGCGCGACATGTACCTGTACCTGCACGACCAGACCCTGCGCCTGATCAACCAGGGGTACGTCGGATCTGAGATCGCCGAGATGCTCCAGGTCCCCCCCGCGCTGGAGGCGGCATGGCACACCCACGGCTACTACGGGTCGGTCAGCCACAACGTCAAGGCCGTCTACCAGCGCTACCTCGGCTGGTACGAGGGCAACCCCGCCCGCTTGTGGCCTCACCCTCCTGTGCAGGCGGCCAGCCGTTACGTGGCTGCGATGGGCGGGATCGATGCCGCCGTGCACGTCGCTCGCCGGGCTCACGCCGAGGGCGACTACAGGTGGGCCGCCCAGGTCCTCGACCACGTCCTGTTCGCCGACGAGACCCACGAGCCGGCCCGGGCGCTGCAAGCCGACACGTTCGAGCAGCTGGGCTTCGGCGCCGAGAACGGCACCTGGCGCAGCGCCTACCTCGCCGGAGCCAAGGAGCTTCGCGACGGCCGGTTCGGGACCCCGGCAACCGCGGCGTCCGCCGACCTGATCGGCGCGCTGACCGTGGCTCAGGTCTTCGACAGCATCGCCATCCGCATCGACGGCCCCCGCGCATGGGACACCCACCTCACCCTCTCCTGGGTGATCATCGACGAGAGCGTCACGTTCGTCACCGAGCTGCGCAACGGCGCCCTCAACCACCGCGCCGCCCGTGCGCCGGCACCTGGGACGACGACGTTCACATTGACCCGGCCGAACCTCATCGGGCTTGTGACCGGCTCGCTCGACCTGGGTGCGGCCATCGCCGACGCCACCGTCGTCATCGACGGCGACCACGCGGACCTACAACGCCTCGTCGCCCTGCTCGCGCCGGTCGATCCCGACTTCGCCGTCGTCACCCCGTGAGCGGCGCCCACCTCCGCGCTCCGCGGCCACGACCGTCGCCCCGCCGGGGAGCGGGTCGGCGCCAGCTGGGCGGTCTCGAGCTCGGGCCGCTCTGAATCCCATGCTGGACTCCCGGCCGACCGACGGCGAGGGGCGCGGTCGACACGTCGTCTGATCGACTGACGATCCCCTGTTCCTGCGGTCAGCCAGGGGGTGCACGAGGTCTTCGAAGTGCGAGGGCGACGTGACTCTGCCATCACGTTCGCCCGGGAGCGGATGAGTGACCACGGCATCGGCTCCCGCTCGCGGGGTGTCGAGGTGGGCCTTGGCGGATGCTTGACAACGGCGTTGGCAGTGCCCGACGGTCTTCCGGTGTAACCGAGGTGCTGCCAAGGAGGTTCCAGTGCCTGTGCAGCCTCTGCTGGCCGGCCTCGATGTCGGGACGACCTCCGTCAAGGCCCTTCTCGTGACGGTCGACGGCGCCGAGGTCGCCGTCGGTCGCGCCCCGACAGTCTGGACCCGCACGCAGCAGGGCACCGAAGCCGACCCGTGGCACTTCGTGGCCGCGGCCAAGCACGCCCTGGCCGACGCCATGTCCCGTGCGCCGGACGTGACGGTGTCGAGCGTGGGGGTCGCGAGCCTGGCCGAGTCCGGCGTCCTTGTTGACACGGGTGACCGACCGCTTGCCCCGGTGATCGCCTGGCACGACGACCGCGATGCTGACCAGCTCGACGCGCTCGTCAGGGACATCGGCGGGCGCCGGTTCTCGGAGACGACGGGTCTGCCGCTGAGGACCCAATGGAGCCTCACCAAGCACAGGTGGCTGCGCGACCACCGTCCGGACATCGCCCGTGCGGTGCGCCGGTACAACATCGCAGAGTGGGTGGTCCGCAACCTCGGTGGAGAGTCGGCCAGCGAGTTGTCACTCGCCTCCCGGACCGGCTGGCTCAGGCTTCATGACGGGCAGCCATGGGCCGAGACGCTGGAGTGGTCCGGTGCCCCGGGTGGAGTCCTCGGGACACTGATCCCAGCAGGAACGCCGCTCGGCCGCGTCACGGCGGCCGACGTCCCGCCAGGGGTCCGTGGCGCGACACTCACAGTAGCGGGACACGACCATCAGGCGGCCGTCATCGGCCTCGGCGCCTTCAGGGACGGCGACGAGGTCGACTCCTGCGGGACGGCCGAGGCCATCGTGAGAACCGTCCCCCCCGACCTGTCCCCGACGGCAGTCCTGGAGCTCACCGAGCACGGCGTCACCGTTGGGCGCCATGCCGTGCGCGACCGGCTCTGCCTGCTCGGAGCCACGCAAGGCGGCCTCGTCCTGCAGAACGTGTTGGCCCACCTGGGCGTCGACCGGGACGGCGTTACGGAGCTCGACGCGGCGGCCGCCGGCGCAGATCCTGGGGCGGCAACCGTTGTGGTGGGCAGCGACGCGCACGACCTGTCCTTCGAAGGGTCCGCCTCGCCCGGGGACGTCTGGGCGGCGGCGACATTGCTCGTCACGCGCGACGCCCGCAGGATCAGCAACGCACTCACGGCGGCGGCCGGTCCTCGAGGCGACCTCATCGTCACCGGCGGCTGGTCCAACAGCGCGGCCTTGATGCGCGCGAAGGCGTCACTGCTCGGGAGCTTGTCACGCGTGCAGGTTCAGGAGGCCGGGTGTCGTGGCGGCGCGCTCCTGGGCGGCCTGGCTGCGGGTGTCTACACCGACTACCGCGACTTCCCGGTGCCGGCTCGCGCCGCCTTCGACGTCCCGGACGTCGCCGTCCGGGAGCCTGAAACGCCGTCCTCCGTCCACAGCTGACCGCCGACCCGTTCTGCCACTGACCAACGTGCGGGGCCGTCCCGCTGCGACAGGAGGACTCGCCGTGCCACTGACGAACACCTCGACCCTGGTCGAGCAGGCCCGCGCGGCCAACGGCGGCATCGCCGCCTTCAACGTCATCACCCTCGAGCATGCGGAGGCGATCGCCGAGGGCGCCGAAGCAGCGGGGGGAGCGGCGATCCTCCAGATCAGCGAGAACGCCGTCCGCTTCCACCACGGGCGACTGGCGCCCCTCGTGGCCGCCGTCGTCGCCGTCGCCGAGGAGGCACGCGCCCCCCTCGCGGTGCATCTCGACCACGTCGAGGACATCGCCCTGATGCACATGGCGGCCGGCACAGGGATCTCGTCGGTCATGGTGGACGCCTCGCGGCTGGACTACGCGGCGAACGTCGCCGAGACGTTGGCCGCGGCCGAGTGGGCGCACGCCAACGACATCTGGCTCGAGGCAGAGCTCGGCGAGGTCGGCGGCAAGGATGGCGCGCACGCTCCTGGGGCGCGGACGGACCCAGGCGAGGCCGTCGAGTTCGTCCGGGCCACCGGTGTGGACGCACTGGCCGTGGCGGTGGGCAGCTCCCATGCGATGGTCGAACGCAGCGCGGAGCTCGACCTTGACCTGGTGACGCGGCTCGAGAGGGTCGTCGACGTGCCCCTGGTGCTGCACGGCTCCTCCGGGGTCGCCGATGATCACCTGGCGGCCGCCGTCGCCGCCGGGATCGTCAAGGTGAACATCGGGACGATCCTCAACGTGGCCTACACCGGTGCCGTTCGGGCCTTCCTGGCCGCCGATGCCGAGGTCGTCGACCCGCGTAGGTACCTGGGACCCGCTCGCGACGCCGTCGCGGACGTCGTCGCCCGTCTCGTCGGCGTCGTCAGCGGCACGGCTCTCACCACGGGTCGCGTCTGATGCGTGGCTGACCCGCCGCAGAGACCGGGAGGACCTCGCTGTGATCATCACTGTGACACCGAACCCGGGACTCGACCTGACGTACGTTCTGACGTCCACCCAGGACGACGGCGACGTCCGGCGGGCCGACCGGTCGACGCTCGAGGCGAGCGGCAAGGGCATCAACGTCTCCCGAGCACTGACTCTCGCGGGGGAGCAATCCTGCGCCGTCTTCCCCAGCGGAGGCCGGACGGGCCGGTTCCTGCGGGCGCTACTCGAGGAAGAGGGCGTGCCGTGCCGACCGACGGCACAAACCGGCGACATGCGGCTCAACACGACCGCTCTCCTGCCCGACGGTCACACGTTCAAGCTCAACGGGCCGGGGAGCCCGCTGACGCACTCCGAGCAGGACACTCTTGTCGAGGCCGTCGCCCAAGCCCTCGCGGAGGCGCAGACGGCGGCGGACACGCGCCTATGGCTCGCCGTCTGCGGGTCGCTTCCTCCCCAGACCGACGTCACCCTGATGCGACGGTTGGTCGCCGCGGCGCACGAACACGGAGCGTCGTGTGCCGTCGACGCATCCGGGCCTGCGCTCACCGTCGCCATCGACGTCGGCGCCGACCTCGTCTCGCCCAACCGGCACGAGCTCGGCGAGGTGTGCCCGCCCGCGCGGGATGCCGACGACGTCCTCACGCTGGCCGCCGCGGCCCGAGACCTTGCCCGGCGCAAGGGATCTCACCTCCTTGTGAGTCTCGGCGCGGAGGGTGCCCTCTTCACCGACGGTAGCCTCGCGCTCCACGCCTGGGGCCCTCCCCTCGTGCCGGTCAATACGGCCGGTGCAGGCGACGCGCTGCTCTCCGGTTGGCTGTTGGCCGACGGCGAGCCGGGCGACCGGCTCGCCCGCGCGGTCCGGTGGGGCCGATCTGCGTGCCTGTCCGAGACGACGGTGGACCACCAGCCCGGCCGGCGCGACACCTCACCGATCACCGTGCGCGACGTCGGTGGTTCGGCGGGTCATCGACGTATCGGCGAAGAACAGGTGGACGCGTCCACCTGAACCCGACCGTCAGCCGTGTCGCATGCTGCGTGCCGGCACAGGGCCGGGGCGCGACCACGACGAGGTCCCGCCTATGAGCGCCACGTCGATCGCGTGCGCGGTGGTGGCGGCCCGTACCGCGAGGCAGCGCGACCTGCGGGGGTGAAGCCACGTCCCGCCGGTGGTCCCGCCACGCAGATCGCTGTTCCTCGCAATCCGCTCATGTCGGGGGAACGACGAGCGTGGAGGGAACGATGATCTGTCTCGCCATTCGGCGGGAGGGTTCGTCGATGCGTAGGAAGAGTCGCTCCGCCGCAACCCGGCCCATACCAGCCGGATCCTGGTCGACAACCGGGACGGACGGTGTCAGAGCGGCGGCCAAGGGGAAGTCCCCGAAGCTGACGAGTGGGATCTCGCTGCGCCTCAAGGACTTGAGTGCCTTGACGATGTTGATCGTGCAACGGGAGTTGGACGAGAAGATCGCCGTGGGCCCTCTGGGAGCATTCAGCACCTCGGCAAGGCGCGGGAGCGGATCCTCGGACATGGTCTCGCTTGTGCAGACGAGGTGTGCGTCCCCGGTGACCGAGGCCGCCACGAGCGCTGCCCTGTAGCCGTTCTGGCGCCGTCGGGCGGTAGGCATGCGGGGTGGGTCACCGAAGTAGGCGATCCGCTGGTGTCCGAGACCCACCAGGTACGTCGTCGCGGCGTATGCGCCCTCGAAGTCGTTGGTCAGGACGCAGTCCGACATCACGCCCTTGGGTGCGCGGTCGATGAAGACCATCGGCACCTTCCGCTGCCAGGGGCGCAGGTACGCCAGGTCGTGACCCACGGGAGCAGCGATCAGGCCTGCGATCTGACGGCTCAGCATCGTCTCGAGGTGGTTTCGTTCAGAGGTGGGGTCGTCGCCCACGCTGGTGATGAGAACCGCCGTCCCCCGCTGCCGGGCATGGATCTCCACCGCCTGCGTGACCTCCGCGAAGAACGGGTCAGCGATCTGGGGGACGGCGACCCCGATCGGCATCTGCCGCCCCGTTCGGAGGGACCGGGCTACGAGGTTCGGCGTGTATCCCGTCGCCGCCATCGCGGCTTCGACGCGCTGCCGCGTCTCGTCCTTCACGTACGGGTCCTCGTTGAGCACCCGAGAGATCGTCGACGTGCTGACGCCGGCTCGAGCGGCGACATCGCGCATGGTAGGCGGCGCGGCCACGGTCTCCTCCTCTCTGCGGCTCGACCCAACGGCTTGAGATCGATTGCAGAGTATGCCAGACTCGGTCGTCTGGGAACGATTGCAGAATCCTACAGAGCTTCGGCTGAACGCGGTGACATGGAAGGGTGGGCCCATGACCGACCTGGTGGTGGGCATCGACATCGGCTCCACCGAGACCAAGGTCATCGTGACGACCCCGAGCGGTGACGTCCTGGCGCACGCGCACGGGCCTACGCGTTGGACGAGCCGTCACGGGCAGCGCACGGAGACAGACGCGGACGTCGTCGTCGGCGATGCCATCGCGCTGATCGCCCGGGTTGTGGACGGGATCACCGGGTCTTCGTGGCCGAACGCGACGCGAGTCATCGCTGTCGGCATCACGGGGATGGGTGAGTGCGGGGTGCTCGTCGACGGCGACGGTGCCGCGACTCATCCGATGATCGCTTGGCATGATGCACGAGGTGAGGCCGAGATTCGGCAGCTCGGGGACACGATCACCGAGGAGTTTCGCGGGCGGACCGGCCTGCCGCTGTCCGCGCTGCCGACCGTGGCCAAGCTTGCGTGGCTGAGTCGCAACGGAACACCCGTGACGGACCGGACGTGGCTGGGCCTTCCTGAGTACCTTGCGTTCCGGCTCGGTGCTGTGCCGGCCGCCGAACTGTCCCTGGTATCGCGCACTGGCCTGTTCGACCAGGAAAGCCAGAAGCCGTGGCTGGACGTCCTCGACCGGCTCGGTGCGGGACCTTGCCTCCTGCCACCGATCGTCCGCGCCGGAACTCCACTCGGCCAGGTTCGCGACGTGGGCGTCCCAGCGGCTCTCCAGGGCGCCGCCATCACCGTGGCTGGACACGACCATTGCGTCGCTGCGGTCGGTGCCGGCGCCATCGGGCCGGGGACGGCCTTCCACTCCGTTGGCACGGCGCAGGTCATCGTCCGCCCGGTGGAGGGCGCGACGTCCTTCGCGTCTCGGGAGCGACTCGCCGCGCACGGCATTGACACGGTCACCCACGTCCTCGGGTCCCGCCCGGTTCTCATTGCCGGAACCCGGACCGGACTGCTGATGCGCAAGGCCTTGTCGCTCCTCGGCGCGCAGGCGGACCCCCGGAGATCTGACCTGGACAAGGCTGCCCTACCCCTCGCGGAAGCGGACCTGCTCGACGGCGTGCACGTCTCGGGCGCGCGTGACGACGACGGATGCCTCCGACTGACCGTCGCGAGTGACGACATCTCGCCGGCCGTGTTGTGGGCTGCCGTGCTGCTCCATGACCGCGATGAGATAGCGAGACTGCTCCGGTTGATGGCCGATGAGGTCGGCGACTTCACCAAGACAGTCGTCTCCGGCGGCTGGACTCGCATGAGCTCGGTCCGCGCGGCCAAGTCACGTGCTCTCCCCGCCGTGACGTTCTCGGGCCGCGAGGATGTCGGTGCCTTCGGCGCAGCACTCTTCGGGTCATTTGCCGCGGAGTTGTCCGAGCACGTCCAGCAGCCGCAGTGGGGGCTTGGCTCCTGGCGGCCCTTCGACCCCGCCCCACAGCTGTTGCCGTCCCCGTCCGACGACTTCGTCCGGGTCTTCACTGCGACCTCGCCGATTCCCGCGCAGCCCACGTTGTTCCCCAGCCGTTCCCCGCTCTGACCCACCGAGGGAGTCTGATCACACTCATGACCACGGAACTCTCCGCGTTACCGCTGGCGCCGCTCGCGACCGACGACGGCGTCCTTGCGATCATCGCGATGGACCAGCGGAACTCACTCAAGCGGATGTACACGGCGATCGGCGCACCGCCGCCGTCCGACCAGGAACTCATCGACAGCAAGGCTGATGTCGTGTCCGGGCTCCGAGGCCTTGCCTCCGGATTCCTCTTGGACCCGACCTTCGGGACGCCTGCTCTCGCCCAGATCGGCGAGGGACCGCCGTACGGCGTGCTCGTCGCGGCCGAGCCGGCCGAGCGCGGCACGTTCAACGGTGAGCCACGTTCCCACCGTGACCCCGCCCTCGACGCCGCTTGGGTGCGCGCGCAGGGCGGGGACGCCGTGAAGTTCTTCGTCCAGATGCGGGTCGACCGGCCCGTCGCGCCGGGCGAGCCGGACCTCGTCGCCGAGGCCCTGGACGTCGTCCGCGAGGTGGTCGACGACTGCCGCCAGGCCGGGGTGCCCTGCGTCGTGGAGAACCTCATCTACACCCGCCCGGGCGAGGAGCCCGCCTCGCCGCAGGAACGGGCGGACCGTGTGATCGGCGCCGCCGTGGCACTCAACGAGCTGCGGCCCGACCTGCTGAAGCTCGAGTACCCGGGCAGCCCCGAGGCGTGCCGTCGTCTCGCGAGCGTCCTCGACGTCCCGTGGGCCGTCCTGTCGGCGGGCGTCGCCTTCGACGAGTTCGCCCAGGTGCTGCGGGTCACGTGCGACGACGGCGGCGCGAGCGGCTTCATCGCCGGCCGAGCCATCTGGAAGGACACGGTCGGGATGGACCGGCAGGCGCGGCGCGCCTACCTGGCCGACACAGGTCGGCGCCGCCTCGAGGAATGTGTCCGAGCGGTCGAGGGCAGGGCCCGACGGCTCACCGACTTCGTGGCGGCAAGCGCCTCGTGACGACTCTGTCGGTGCTCTTCGACCTCGACGGCACCCTCGTGGACTCCACTGCCAGTCCCCTGGACGCCGTCACCGTTGCAAACCTCGACGACGTGTCGTTCCGGGGAGGCAGGCAAGGTGTCCACGTCAGCTACTGACTGCCGGCGCCGTCCGTGACCGCGCGCCGGCACGGAAGGACGCCCACGCTCTGGATGCACGTCGACTCGGCGGCACGACCGTCCATATGAGGTGGCCCGGCGCGTCGCCGTTTGCACCGTGTGGGCGTCGCTGAAGCGGTGCGCTGGCGAGCTCAGTCGCCGTTCTGGGCGTGGTCCACGGTGGGTGCCGGTCGTGGACCGTCTCATCCCGCAGCGACGGCAGCCCTGCGAGCAGCGGATGCTGCCCATGAACGAGGTGGTTCAGTCGATCACCAGGTACTCACGCCCACTGCCGATCGGTGCCGCCGATGACGATCACGACAGCACTACCCCTTCGCGCGGCCACGATCCGTTGGCCATGGACACGCAGCGGATGCCTGGTGACCGGCGACGTCCCGCTACGGCTCAGTCTCCGGGACGGAGCTGGAGTGCGAGCCGTAGCGGGAGAGCGAGGCTTGCGGCAGTGGCCGCGGGCGACGTTCCGAGCTACGCGGTCATCGTCGGTTCTGGCTGCGCCGCCGCAGCTGGTCGAGCCCACACGGCGATGACGAGGACGATGCCGACGGCGATCATCTGCCAGTACGGGTTGACGCCGACGATGATGAAGCCGTTCTGGAGTACGGCCGGGATCCACACGCCGATCAGGGTGCCGATGATGGTCGCGACGCCACCGAACAGGCTGGTACCACCGAGTGCGACGGCGGTGATCGCCTGGAGGTTGTCCGTGGTGTGCCCGCCGACCGACGTGGTGGAGAAGTAGGCCAGGGACAGGAAGCCTCCGAACCCGCTGGCGACGCCGCCGACGATGTACACCTTGAGCAGGTGCCGTTGCACCTTCAGGCCGACGCGGCGCGCAGCCTCCTCGTTCGAGCCGATCGCGAGCGTGTGCCGGCCGAAGACGGCCAGGTGCATGCCGACGTAACCGAAGGCGACCACCCCGAGGGCGATGAGTACGAGGTTCGTCACGCGGGGGATCAGGTGGCCGGTGGCCACGGGGTTGAGCGCGTACGTCGCGACGTTCACGCCCTTCTGGAGCAGCAGCGCCACGCCCAGCCCGGCGCCCAGCGTGCCCAGAGTCGCCAGCATGGGGGGGATCCGCATGTACGCGACGATGAACCCGTTCGTCGCGCCGAGGATCAGGCCGGCGACCAGGGAGGCGGCCAGAGCGGCGAGGATGTACGTGGCCTTCGTATCGGCCGCCTGGACGTCGAGTGCGCTTCCGCCGCCCGCCACCTTGATCCGGCTCAGAGTCTGCGCGGCGAACACCTCCCCGAGGATGATCCCGCTCGGGATCGACAGGTCGATGCCCGCGGTGGCGATCACGAAGGTGGTACCGACGCTGACGACGGTCAGGATCGCCACGTTCTGGGCCAGCAGCGACAGGTTGGTGGACGTGCCGAACTGCCCGGGTGCCAGCAGCGAGAAGGAGACGATCAGGAAGAGGAGGAACGCCAGCGTGATCAGGATAGGGGTCGTCGCCAGCTGGCGCAGGCGGGAGGGCTGGGCTTCGACGTTGGCCGTGACGTCCGTTGTCTCCTCGGCCGTCACCTCGGCCTCGAGGGCAGCCTTGTTCACGTCGGTCATGCCGTCACCTCGTTGGCGTAGGCGCCGGAGATCGACGCGATGAGTCGGTCGACGTCGACCTCGCCGCGGCGGAAGCGGGCTACCCGCGCGCCCAGGCGCATGACCTCGATCCGGTCGGAGACCTGAAGCACCTCGGGCAGGTTGTGCGAGATGAACACGACGGCCAGCCCACGGTCCCGGACGGTCTCGATCAGGTCGAGGACCTTCGCGGTCTGGATGACACCGAGTGCGGCGGTCGGCTCGTCCATGATGATCACGTGCTGGGCCCACATCGCGGCCCGGGCGATGGCCACCGACTGGCGCTGACCGCCGGAGAACGAGGCGACCGGGACCCGCAGGTCCTGCACCAGGCCGACGCCGAGCTCCTGGAAGCTGGCCGCGGTCTGCCGGCGCATCTCCGGCTGGTCGTGCAGGATGCGGAAGCGTCGTAGCTCGCGCCCCAGGAAGACGTTCGACGCCGCGTCGAGGTCGGGCGCGAGCGCGAGGTCCTGGTAGACGGTCTCGATGCCCAGCGCGGCCGCATCTCGAGGGGTGCTCATGTGAACGGCATTGCCGTCGACGAGGATCTCACCGTCGTCGGGGGCGTAGACGCCGGACAGCGCCTTGATCAGTGTCGACTTGCCGGCGCCGTTGTCGCCGACGAGCGCGGTCACCTCGCCCGGGAAGGCCTCGAACGATCACCCCGCGAAGGGCGCGCACGGTGCCGAAGGACTTGACGATCGACCGCGCCTCGAGCGCCGGCACGGCCGTCGTTGTGCCAGCCCCTGACGAGCTCAGGTTGGTCGATGGGTCATTGCTGCTCATACGACTGCCTCCCAGGGCGTTTGGCGGCTCGTTGCTCTGCGTGCGCAATCCGGTCCGGCCAGGTGTTCCGCGGTGCCTGGTCCGCCGGTCGCTTTTCGTTCCGCAATTCGACCGAGTCGTGTGCTCCGTTCATGGTGGTCCCGCCCTGGTACGTTGGCCGGGGTACGACGCCTTCTTCCGCGTGCTCCGGGCGGCCGCGATGAGGGGGGCGTGAGCCGGGGCAGCCGGCGTGCGCGGGCTCGCGAGGGCCACCTGGTCGACGGCGCCGTCATGAGGGACGTACCGCCCGCCGGGGCCGAGAAGCAGAGGCGCCAGAACGGCGTGCCTCGGCTCCGCTCGGAGACCTCCCAGCCTCTCGACCAGCATCTGCGCCGCGAGCCGTCCGATCCGGTCCGGACCGGAGGCGGCCACGACCAGTGGGGGGGTGACCAGCAGGTCGGTGTCGACGATCTCGTCGAACACGGCAAGGTCCAAGGAAGCGCCCGTGTCATGCATGGCGCGCATCGCGCCGCGACCTGCCATGTGATTCGCCGCGAAGACAGCCGTCGGTGGGTCCTCGAGCTCGAGCATCTCCTGCAGCGCCTGCTGCGCCTGGACGGCATCGTTGCCGTGGGTCGAGACCAGTGCTTCGTCGACCGTCTGGCCGGCATCCGTGAGCGCTGCCCGATAGCCGTCGAGCCGCCGCTCCTGTGTCCAGAGCCGGACGTCTGCGGCTAGCGCAGCGACACGCCGGTGACCTGCTACGAGGAGTCGGCGGACTGCCTCGCGCGCTCCGGACTCGTTGTCGACCGTGACCGTGTCGACGTCCAGTCCTTCGAGAGGGCGGTCCAGCGCCACCACCATGAGCCCGTGACTGATATCTGTTCCAAGGTAGGAGGCGTCTCCGGGTGCCGACATGATGACGAGCCCATCGACCCGCCGCTCGACCAGCGCGCTGGCGAGCCTGCGCTGACGTTCGGGGTCGTCGCCGTGGCTGGCCGTGATGAGCTGGAGATCGCGTGCGGCCAGGACGGTCTCGACCGCACCGACGACGCCCGCGACGAACGGGTCCGAGACATCGGGGATGAGCAGGCCGACGGCGGCGCTCGGACCACCGCCTGCCAGGGATTGAGCCAGGCGGTTCGGGCGGAAGCCGAGCTCCCGTGCGGCGGCGAAGACCCGCTCCGCGGTCGCGCCGGCCACGCCGTACTCCTCGTTCAGGGCCCGGGATGCGGTCTTCAGGCTCACACCGGCGAGCGCAGCCACGTCGGCCAGTGTCGGGCGCCCCGGCGTATTCATCGAACGTCCCCCCGCTCAGGGGCAAGCGCATGAACGAGCGAGCCGGCTGCGAGCGGCGGGTGGTCGGTCATGGGACACCCTGTCTCGTAAGGGGGCTCGGGACAACCACCACGGGCGTGTCTACCGATGGGCGCTGCCCCTGTTAGTCGGGTGCGTCCGTACCGCCGTCGGGGACGCGGTACGGACGCACCCGGCGCAGCTCAGCAGGAGGACTTGTAGATGTACTTGGAGACGTCGGGGTCGGACATGTTGTCCTTGGTGACGACCAGCGACTCGGTCTCGATCGACGGGGTCACGGACTCGCCGTTGATCGCGGCGATCGCCTGCTCGACACCCTGGAGGCCGATGTCGTACGGCTTCTGGGCGACGAGCGCCTGAACGTCGCCGGCCTCGAGCTGCTTGATCTGGTCCGGGCCCGCGTCGAACCCGACGACCTTGACGCGTGGCCGACTTGCCGGCCTGCTTCACGCCGGTCGCGACACCCTGGGCGGTGAACAGGTTCGAGGCGAAGACACCGGCGAGGTCGGGATCCTTGGCAAGCGCGGCCGAGATGATCGACGCGGCCTTGGACGCCTCGTTGTTGGAGTACTGCGTCTCGGACACCAGCTTGTAGCCGAGCTCGGTCGCCTTCTTACGGAAGCCGTTGTCGCGGGCGTCCGTGGTCGAGATGCCCGGGTTCATCGAGATGATCAGCACCTTCGCGCCGGCCTTGACGCCCAGGGTCTGAAGCGCCTCGGCGGCCTTCTCGCCGCCGAGCTCGTTGTTCGTGGCGATCCGGGACACACCGATGGTCGTGTCGTCGACCTGCGTGTCCACGAGGACGACCTTGGTGCCGGCGTCCTGGATGCGCTTGAGCGGAGGCGTCGAGGCCGTCACGTCGTTGGGCGCGACCAGCAGCGCGTCCGGCTTGGTCGCGGCGACGGCGTCGAGCATCGGGTTCTGCAGCGTCGCGTCGAACTTGTCCGGGCCCTGCACGTCGAGCTTGGCGCCGGCTGCCGCGGCGGCCTCCTGGGCGCCGCACTCCATGGAGACGTAGAAGGGGTCGCCCTTGACGCCGACCATCAGGGTGATCGTCTTGCCCTCCGACGCGCTGCCGCCTGTGGTGGCCCCGGCGCTCGTGCCGCTGCTGCTGGATCCGCAGGCGGCCAGCGCCAACGCGCCGATGGTGACCGCGGAAACACCGATCAGCCGTGTCGTCTTCACAATCGCTCCTTGTCTCGGAACTCGTGTCCGTGACCCCAGTGTCGTCACGCGTGGTCGCGTGCCGTCCAGTGCCGCAGCCTGAAGCCGGGGCGTGGGTGAGTATGCAGTCAGTGGTTGGTTCGTGGCGGCGTGTGGGCGTCGTCGCAGGCCGCGGCCGAAGCCCGCCTGCACGAACGGCGACATCTGCACGTCTCCGATTGCGCTGTCTGACAGCGCTGTCGGCACAGTAGCCGGGACGTGTCGGCTTCACAAGACGCTTGGCTACTGGGTTACCAAGTCGTTACAGCGTTGGGCAGCATGATCCGCGGAGGCCGGCGCCTCGTGCGGTTCCCAGCTCGCCATGGTGCGTGTCGACGGGCAACCGCCGCAATGGCCGTCGTCTGTCACCGGTGACATGCCCAGGCGTGCCGCGCTAGTGTCCGATCTGCGCAGCGGTCGGCGAATGACCGCAGCCAGGTCGGCACGGACCGGGCAAGTCACGATCCACCCAGGAGGTTCCGTTGAAGGCTGTTGTCTATGACGCGCCACGCGAGTTCGCGGTACGTGACGTCCCGACTCCCGAGCCGACCGCCGGAGAGGTTCGCATCAAGATCAACCAGGTCGGCGTCTGCGGCACCGACCTGCACATACACGAGGGCGAGTTCCAGGCCCGGTTTCCGCTCATCCCCGGCCATGAGCTCGTCGGTGTGATCGACGCCCTGGGCGACGGCGTCGACCGGTTTGCCGTCGGCGAGCAGGTCACGGTCAACCCCAACATCTACTGCGGGCACTGCGAGTACTGCCTCTCGGGGCGGCTCATCCTCTGCACCGACCTGAAGGGAATGGGCAGCAACTTCCCCGGCTTCTTCGCCGAGTACGTGACGGTGCCCGAGAATCTCACGTTCTCGGTCGAGGGACTTGATCCCGACGTCGCCGTCTTCAGCGAACCCGCCGCGTGCGCCATGCACGGGCTCGAGCGACTCGAGATCCGGCCGGGCTCGAGCGCGCTCGTCATCGGTGCGGGTCCCACCGGTCTGCTGCTCGCCCAGCTGATCGCTTCAGGTGGGGCGACGTCCGTCACCGTGGCCGCGCCGCGCCAGTACAAGCTCGACACCGCGATCAAGCTCGGGGTGGACCAGGTCGTCCTCATCGACCGCGCCGGCCAGGACGCCAACATCGAGACGCTGCGGGCCGCCTCGCCCGGCGGCGACGGATACGACGTCGTCGTCGAGGCGACCGGGTCTGCCGACGTGGGCAGCATCTGCGTCTCCCTGACGCGAAACGGCGGCACGGTGCTGATCTACGGCGTGACGAAGGGCGAGGACCTCGTGCGATTCCATCCGTTCGACGTCTTTCGTCGCGAGATCACCATCAAGGGGTCCTTCGCGGAGGTCACAAGCTTCGCAGCGGCGATCGCGGCGCTGCGCAGCGGGCGGGTGAGGACTGACGGCATCATCACCCATCGGTTTCACCTGGACGACTACGCGGCGGCGCTGGAGGCGGTCGCCAGCCGGCGCGGTCACAAGGTCGTCATCCACACGTAGGCACAACGCCGTCGACGCGTGGTGCCGTGCCTCAGCCCTGTGCGTCTGCGCACTCGGTGCGCAGGACGGTCCCTCACCGCCAGAAAGGAGCTTCATCGCATGAGCGTCCCGCTCGGTGGACCCGTTCGCCGGGTCGTCGCGCCAGGGTGTGGGTCATCGAGATCGAGTCGGTGGCGGCCGGCCCGCTCCAAGCGTGGGGGGCCCGGGTGCGCATGACAGACGCCGGTGTCTGCGCGTCGACGGTGCACGCCGCTGACGGCAACACAGTCGACGGCCGGCATGCCGCCGTCGTCGAGCCGCTCTCGACTCCGGTCCATGCGGCGAACCTCGTGGGGCGCAGCCTGCAGGAAGGGCTGACCGGTTCGGGCGGCGACGCGAGTCCACGAGCATGACGACCCCGACGCTCCTGGGGGTGGACCTAGGGACCAGCTCGGTGAAGGCTGTCGTCACCGATTCCACCGGCAGTCTCCTCTCCCAGGTCAGCCGGGAGTACCTCGTGGAGTCGGCGCACGCCGGATGGGCGGAGTCCGATCCTCGTCGCTGGTGGCGCGAGACCGTGCTGGCGGTCAGACAGGTCGTGGCGCAGGCCCACGCCTGCGGGGCGGCGCCTCCGTCGGCGGTCGGCCTTTCGGGGCAGATGCACGGTGTGGTGCTCGCGGACGCGACGCTGGAGCCGGTCAGGTCGGCCATCTTGTGGGCCGACGTCAGGGCGTCCGTCGTCATGCGCGAGTACGAACGTCTGGACGGGGAGGCCCGGGCTCGACTGGCGAACCCGATCATTCCCGGCTTCGCGGGGCCGATTCTCCTGTGGGTGAGCCGGTTCGACGGGTCGGCGCTCACGAGCGCCCGGTGGGCGCTGCAGCCCAAGGACTGGCTGCGCGCGCTGATGACCGGGGTCGTTCTGACCGAACCCAGTGATGCCTCGGCGACGCTGCTCTACGACGTGCCCGGCGAGCGCTGGGACGCCGAGGTGATGGCTGCCCTGGGTCTGGATCGGGCACTGTTCGCCCCTCTGGCGTCGTGGGCGGGCGAGCCGGCGGGTCGATTGACGCGCTCAGCGGCGGATGAGCTCGGTCTAGCCCCCGGTCTGCCCGTGGCAGCGGGTGCCGGGGACACCGCAGCCGCCATGTTCGGCAGCGGCTTGCATGCGCACGGGAGCCTTCAGCTGACGCTGGGCACGGGCGGACAGATCGTCAGCGCAGTCGACCAGGCCGTGCCGGGTGGCGCGGGCACGACGCTGTTCCGCACGGCGTCACGACACGGCTGGTACCTCATGGCTGCGACGACCAATGCCGGCATAGCTTTGGACTGGGTGCGCAGGGTGCTGGGGGCCTCGTGGGAGGAGCTGTACGCAGCCGCTGCGCTGCCCGGGAGCGACACCGATCCCCTGTTCTTGCCACACCTGACCGGTGAGCGGACGCCCTGGCTCGACCCGACGATGCGCGGCGCCTGGGTAGGGCTCGCGCTTGCCCATGACCGCACGGCACTGCTGCGTGCTGCCGTGGAAGGGGTCGCGTTCGCCGTCCGTACAGCCATGGCCGCCCTGGGCGGTCCCGCCTCGGCGTCCGTCGTGCGCGTCGCCGGCGGCGGCAGCACCCACCCCGCGTGGCGGCAGCTGCTCGCCGACGTCCTGGGAGCGTCGCTGGACGCGGTCGATGTCTCCGCGGCCTCCGGTCGAGGAGCGGCTCTGCTGGGAGGTTGCGCCCTGGGCGTGATCGACGAAGCGTCCGTGTACGGCCGACTGGCCCCTCCCACGCGAAGAGTGTGTGATCCGCAGGCTGATGGCACCGACCTCGCCGTAGGCCGCCACGAGCGGTGGCTGAAACACGCGTCCGCCTCGCGGCACGTCGGCAGCGGGACGGCTCGCTGAGTGCCAGCGGCGGGTACCGACGAGCCGCCCGTCGACGGTGCGTGCTCCGGTATCGATGTGACACCCGTGTCACGGTGGTCTGAGGTGCGATCGGCGGAGCGGAATCACGAGAGGAGATGCGCACGATGAGCACCATGCGTGACGTGGGCGCTCTGGCCGGCGTCAGCGCCAAGACGGTGTCGAGGGTCATGAACAAGGACCGGTACGTGTCGGAGGCGGTCAGGAACCGGGTCCAGCAGGCGATCGAAGAGCTCAACTACGTCCCCAATGCGCTGGCGCGCACGTTCCGATCCGGTCGCGACGCGGCCGTCGGGATCGCGGTCCCGGACATCGCGGACCCGTTCTTCGCGTTGGTCGTCAAGGGAATCGAACAGGCGGCTCGGTCGCGGGGGGTGGCGACATTCGTGGCCAGCCTTGGCGACGATCCCGCGGGGGAGCAGGCCGCCGTCGAGGCTCTCCTGGTGCGGCAGGTGGTGGGACTCGTTCTCGCGCCCGTGGCACGCGATCAGGCGTATCTGCGTCCGTGGCAAGCGCGTACCGCCCTAGTCTTCATCGACAGGAGCCCTCGGAACGTGACAGCCGAGAGCGTCGTCGAGGACGACTTCGGGGGCGCCAGGGACGCCACCTTGCACCTCGTCGAGCACGGACACCGCCGCGTGGCCTTCATCGGCGACTCACTGCTCGTCCCCACCACCGCTCGACGGCTCGACGGGTACACCGCTGCGCTTCATGCATCCGGCCTGGACGTGGAGCCGGAGCTGGTAGCCCTGACGAGCGCCGTCCCCGGTGGCTCTCCCGAAGTCCTGTCCCGGCTCGACTCGATCGATGGCCGGCCCACCGCCATCTTCTCCTCGAACGCCCGCTGCTCGATGGATCTCCTGCCATACCTGCATCGCACGGGCAGGGCCGACATCGCCTTCGTGAGCTTCGGCGACTTCCCCATGGCCGGAACGCTCACACCGACGGTCACGGTCGTGGACCAGGATCCCGCCGCATTGGCGGCAGTGGTCGCGCGCCGCCTCTTCGACCGGGTGGACAACCCGACGCGCAAGGTCCGCCGTCAGAAAGTCCTGCCGGTGAAACTTGTTCTGCGTGAGTCCTGCGCCGTCCCGGGCGAGTCCCCCAGGACGGGAGCCCTGCCCCCGGCTCACATGCGGTTCGCCTGCAAGCCGACGGGGCCACACTGAACACCTGGCGTGCCTTGTCGTCGGCCGACGCAAGACACGCCATCGGCGTCGGTCGTCACCCCCGAACGGTCGGACCGTGAGGCCGGTGACCGCGGGAGCCCGCGTCGACCGGGCTGGTCCGGGTCTCCTCCAGCGGCGGTCACGTCGCGAGGGAACTGCCGGTCAGCCGGCCGCGGCGAGTGCACCGACCACGGCGCGGGCGCCCTTCTCGTGCAGCGCATGGAGCGCCTCCCGGTACGCCGCAACGAAGCGGGACTGGTCGGCGAGGTCGCCGAACACCTCGCCGACGCTCAGCAGAACGTCGGGCTGGTTGCGCTGGCGGGCGGCCAGGGGCGCGAGCAGCTGCCAGCGCCGATCGGCCACGTCGTACTCTCGGCCCTCGTCGTCGACACCCTCCAGGTACCTCGCCCACGCCGCCACGGCGGTGACGGCCACCGAGATGTCGCCCCCGTCCCGCAACCGCTGCCGGATGATCGGAAGGACGAACTTGGGGATGCGGTCGGACCCGTCTGTGCAGTTGCGGGCCAAGGTGTCCCGGATGTTGGGGTTGGCGAATCGGCCCACCAGGGTACGCCGGTAGTCCTCAAGGTCGATGCCAGGCACTGCAGGCAGCGTCGGGGTGGCCTCTGCGGTCATGTATCGCAGCAGCATTCCGGCGAACACGCGGTCCTGGCATACCTCGTGGACGTACGTGTATCCCGCCAGGTGCCCGAGGTATCCCAGCACCTGGTGGCTTCCGTTGAGCAGCCGCAGCTTCATGATCTCGTAGGGCTGCACGTCGTCGACGAGCTGAACGCCCACGTCCTGCAGGGACGGGCGCCCGTTGACGAACCGGTCCTCCAACACCCACTGGGCGAACGGCTCGGCGACTACCGGCCAGGCGTCCTCGACGTCGAACCGCTCAGCCAGCTCCCGGCGATCCTGATCGGAGGTGACAGGTGTGATCCGGTCCACCATCGAGCTGGGGAAGCTCACGTTCTCGTCCATCCACCGCACGAGCTGGGGATTCTTCATCTCCGCGAAGGCGGTGAAGCTGTGCCGGGCGACACCTCCGTTGTCCGGCATGTTGTCGCACGAGACGACGGTGAAGCCCGTTGCGCCGGCCCGCCGGCGCCGTTCCAGGGCCTCAGTGACCCAGCCGAACACCGTGCCCGGGACGGCGCCCGGCTCGAGGTCGAGGGCGACGTCGGGGGAGACCTCGAACTCTCCGGTGACGTCGCTGATGTGGTAGCCACCCTCCGTGATGGTGAGCGAGACGATCCGCGTCACCGGGTCGGTCAGCCTGTCGACGATCGCGGCGGGGTCGGATGGCGCGTGGAGGTAGTGGCGGATCGAGCCGATGATGCACGGGCGGACGCTACCCTCGCTCCCTTTCAGCACCAAGGTGTAGAGGCAGTCCTGAGGCACGAGAGCCTGCTGCATGGCACGGTCCGCGGGCCGCGTCCCCACCCCGCACACCGCCCACGAGAGGTCCCCGCCCTGCTGCAGCAGCCGGTCCAGGTACATGGCCTCATGGGCCCGATGGAAGCCCCCGACGCCCAGGTGCAGGACTCCGGTCGTGAGGGCGGCCCGGTCGTACGTCGGGACTGCTACCTCCGGGTTGAGCGAAGCCAACGTCTGCTCGGACAACCGCGGCATCTGCCACCCTCCTCTCGCCGACGGCGTCGTCGGGGACGGCACGGCCGTACCACTGGACCCGACCAGGGCAGAGCCTACCGGCCGTACCACCCGACCCCCGAAGAGCCCGGGCCGGACGACGATGCGCTGGGGCACAGTCCCAACAGCGCCGACATCACGGTGCTCGACGCGGTCACGTAAGCGGTCGCTCGACGACGCACATCGCGCCGCATCGAGTCGCACCGAGTCGCACCGAGTCGCGCCGTCGATTCCATGGACCACCTCCGCCAGCGGGGCATCGACCTGAGCACATTGGTGTCTCTGTTCGCGGCCGCCGCGGCCACGTGGGTCGCGAACCACAGACCATGGACTCCGTGCGCATCACAGCCGACGACACCGATCGGCGCCGGCGTCCCGCCGATCTGACCCCCCTGGGGCGGGGAGCCGTCGCCGTTCCCGCCGCGCACGCTCCGACCTGGAGTGCCGCCGCCTGCACGCACACCTCGGTCCGCGCAGGCCGGACATCGCCCGGAGTGTTCTCGCCCAGTCCCTCGACCGGCTCGGCCTCGCAGGAGCCGTACCCGGTCGGTCCCCCACCCGACGCGACCCTCATCCCGGTCCGCATCAGCAGGTTCGCATCAGCAGGTCGCATACGGGACTCCATCGACGGTGCTGCCCCCACGTGCCAAAGACTGCTCGGGACCAGCCGGTCCCGGACAACTCGTCGGGCGGCGTCCCGGCGAAGACCCACGTGGGTCGGTCGACATCGGGCGTTTCGACCGTAGATCGGCCGTGGCCCGCCGAGGATGGACCCGTGGACGTCAACGAGACCCTGCTCCCCGGCGTCGGGATCCGGTACGAGTTCGCCACCCGGGCCGGAGCCCGCGTGGGCCTGGTGGCCCGGCGAGACGGTAGCTTCGAGGTCGCCGTGTACGACCCGGTCGATCCCGACGTCGCCCACGTCGTCATGACGCTGTCGCAGAGCGAGGCGGACACCCTCGCCGAGCTCCTGGGTGCGCCCCGGATCGCCGAACGGTTCGCCGACCTGACCCGCGAGATCCCCGGCCTGGTCGCCGCGCAGCTCGAGGTGCCCGCCGGCTCGCGGTTCGCGGGTCGCCCCCTGGGCCAGACCCGGGCCAGGACCCGCACCGGCGCCTCCGTGGTCGCCGTCGTCCGCGGACCGCTCGTCGTGGCCTCACCGACGCCGCAGCAACAGCTCCAGGCCGGGGACGTCCTGGTCGTCATCGGCACCGAGGCGGGAGTCTCCGCAGTTCGCGAGATTCTCGCCGAGCGTGACCCGACCGGGCACGACGGTTGAGGACGGCCGGCGGTGACGGCCGGGGCCGGCTTCCTCGTCGAGATCGGCGTCCTGCTGCTCCTGCTCGGAGCGGCGGGAGCGCTGGCCTGGCGGCTGAGCCTCACGCCGATACCGCTGTTCCTCCTGGCCGGACTCGCCGTCGGCGAGGGCGGAGTCTTCCCGGCGCCGGCGTCGGCCGGCTTCCTCGAGGTCGCTGCGGCGATGGGCGTCGTCCTGCTGCTGCTCACGCTCGGCCTCCAGTTCTCCCCCGGCGAGTTCACACAGTCCCTGCGTCGGCACACGCCGAGCGGGCTCGTCGACCTGCTCCTCAACGCCGTGCCCGGGTTCGTCGCAGGGATCCTCCTCGGCCTGCCGCCGGCCGGGGCCGTCGCGCTCGCGGGGGTCACCTGGGTGTCGTCGTCCGGCATCGTTGCGCGCACCCTGAGCGACCTGGGCCGGCTGGGCTACCGGGAGACCCCGTCGGTGCTCTCCGTCCTCGTCCTCGAGGACGTCGCGATGGCGGCCTACCTGCCCGTTCTCGGCGTGCTCCTCGCCGGGGACGGCGCCACGAGCAGCATCGCCGGCATCGCCGTCTCCGTCGCGGCCGTCTCGGCCGTCTCGGCCGTCCTGCTGCTGTCCAACCGGGCGGGTCCGCATCTGGAGCGGCTGCTCACCCACGACTCGGACGAACAGGTCATGCTCCGCACGCTCGGCCTGACCCTTGTCGTCGCCGGACTCGCCGAGCAGCTGCACATCTCGGCGGCGGTCGGTGCGTTTCTCGTCGGGCTGGCGATCCCCGGACGTACGGCCCAGACGGCCCGCCGGGTCCTGGACCCCCTCCGCGACCTGTTCGCGGCAGCGTTCTTCCTCTCGTTCGGATACCACATCGACCCCAGTGACCTGCCCCGCGCCCTGCCTGCCGCGCTCGCGCTGGCGGCGGTCACAGCCACAACGAAGATCGCCGCCGGCTGGTACGCCGCCGGCCGGGACGGGGTCGGCCCGCGAGGCCGCTGGCGCGCAGGCACCGCCCTCGTCGCCCGCGGCGAGTTCTCCCTGGTCATCGCGGCTCTCGCGGCCTCCGCCGGCATCACCGAGCTGGCCCACGTCGCCGCCGCATACGTCCTGCTCCTGGCGGTCACGGGGCCCGTGCTCACGAGGATCGCCGGCCAGCGCCGTGACGTCCGGAAGGTCGCGCCGGCGTAGCCACCCCCGACAATCGACCGGCCCAGGCTCGACGACGGAGGACCGGCACCTGTCGCGCGGATTCGGCAGGAACCCATCGACCGGCTGTCGCACACGGTCGAGCTCGCCGCTCACCCGGGGGCTCCTCCGTCGCCGGCGAGTCGCGCAGATCCGTTCCGGGGTCGTCGCCGTGCTCAGACGCCGAGCTCCGTCCGGATCAGCGCGTCGAGTCGCCGCCAGGCCGGGGACGAGGCGTTGACGGCGCCCTGGACCAACGCGGGCACATCCGACCCGGTGTCCTGCCCGGGGAGGGCCTCATCGCCGTACCGGGCCCGGGTCGCGGCGACGATCCGGGCCGCGAGCTCGTCGACGCGCGGGTCGTGCGGGTCGAGGTCGTGTGCCCTGTCGTAGTCGAGGTAGATGCTCCGCAGGGTCGGGTCGCCGAGGGCTTGCAGCTGGTCGCGGAACAGCTCGGCCGCGGTCCCGGGGTGGATGGCGAAGACCAGCAGCCACAGGTCGGACTCCATGGCGACCCACCGCGGGCTGAACCCGAGATCGGTCAGGCCGTCGAGGTGTCGGGTGACCTCGGCGGGCAGCAGGCGGACCTCGCCGTCGGCGAGGCGGCGCAGCCTCTGCCGGGTCTCGTGCAGCGCATCGATGCGGGCGCCGAGGTCGGCGTCGATCTGCCGCAGGGCAGCCCGGAACTCCGGGTCCGACGCCTCCTTGAGGCCCCGGATCCGGGCCAGCGGTACACCTGCCTCGGCGAGAGTCCGGATCCTGATCAGGTCGACGGCGTGCTGCGCGGTGTACCGCCGGTACCCGGAGGCGTCCCGGTCAGGCTCGGGGAGCAGGCCCTTGGCGTGGTACACGCGGATCGCCTTGGTCGTCACGCCTGCGTAGGACGCGAGCCGGCCGATCGTGATCACCATCCACCGTCCCGGACTTGACCTTGCCCCCGGGGCAAGGTTCAGCATCGATGCTATGGCGAACAGCACCCCGGACCGCGACACCCTTCGGGCCCTGGCGGACGAGGGCAACGAGAAGGCCGTGGACCGGCTGGCCGACCTGGCCGACGCCCGTGGCGACCTCGACGAGCTCAACGAGCTGCTCGACGAAGGGTCCGGCAGGGCAGGGCAGCTGCTCACCCGGCGCGCCGTCGCCGCCGCCGACCTCCTCGAGCTCCAGAGAATCCGCGACGCCGGCTACGCCACGGCCGGCGACGAGCTCGACCGCCTCCTCGACGCCACAGGGGGCGACGCAGAGTGAGTGCGCTTCAGGACGCCGCAGCCGTTCCCGGCTCGCCCATCCACAGCCCACGCCACGAGCGTGACCGGCAGCGCCGCGCCGCCCCGGGGGAAACTGCAGGTCGGCCGCTATGGGAAGATGCCCGTCACCCAGGAGCAGCGGCGCTTCATCATGGCCCGACCAGCTCCGTTCAGGACGCATCTGGGAGGTCCAACCGTGGCGTCGGCAGCCGTTGCGACGGTCGAGGCCGTCCGGGCCTGCCTTCCCGGGTTCGAGCTCGTTCCGGGTGCCACGCGTCGACGCGTTGTCACCTGGCTGGATACCGCGGACTGGCGCCTGCACCGCAAGGGGCTGTCCTGCGAGCTCGTCCGGACCGCGTCCGGATCCTCCGTGGCCCTGCACGACCCGGACGGCCCGCGCCTGGAGTGCGCCCTCGCGCCAGGCACCCAGGCACCTCTGCGTCTGGAGCTGGTGCCGGACGGACCCCTGCGGCGACGCCTGGCTCCCGTGGTCGGGACCAGGGCGCTCCTGCCCCTGGTGGAGTCCCGGCGCTCGGTCCGTGAGCTCCGGGTGCTCGATGGGCAGGCCAAGACGGTCGTCCGGTTGCTCGCCGAGGGCCCGGCGGCCGTCACGGGCGTGCGCGAGGGCACCGTCGCGTCCCGGCTGAACGTCGTCCCCGTCCGGGGGTACGGACGAGAGGCCCTCTGGGTGAGCGGCGCTCTCCGCCAAGGAGGCCTGCTGTCGGACGACGCCCCGCCGAGCGAGGCCGTCCAGGCGCTCGAGGCGGGCGGCCTCTCCCCCGGAGTCCTGCCCGGCGTTCTGGACCCCCGACCAGTGCCGCAGACACCGGCGGCGGTGGCCGTCGCCATCGTGCTGCAGTCCTTCCTCGACCAGATCGAGGCCAACGTGCCGGGCACCATCGACGACCTCGACGTGGAGTTCCTCCACGACCTGCGGATCGCCGTCCGTCGCAGTCGCTCCGCGCTCAAGCTCGCGGGCGATGTCCTTCCTCCGGGCACTCCGGAAGGCTTCGCTCCGGAGCTGAAGTGGCTCGGCGACGTGACGACCCCCGTGCGCGACCTCGACGTCCACCTGCTCGGCCTCCCGGGGATGGCCGACCGACTCACCGCGTTCGCGCCCCAGGACCTCGACCCGTTCGGCGCCCACCTCGCACGCCACCGGGTCGGTGAGCAGCGCGCACTCGTGCGCGCCCTCACCTCTCGCCGGTACCAACGGTTCGTCACAGGCTGGCGGGCGCTGCTGGCCGAGGCCGCCGCCGGCGATACCGGCGCCCGGGTCGGGGTACGTGCCGGCGAGCTGGCCGCCGCACGGGTCGCCCGCGCCGACCGCAGGGTGGTGAAGCTGGGCACGCGGATCACCCCCGAGTCGCCGGCGGAGGATCTGCACACCCTGCGCAAGCGGGCCAAGGAGCTTCGCTACACGGTCGACGTCTTCGCCACCGTCCTCGACGCCGCCCATGTCAAGGGTCTCGTTTCCGAGCTCAAGGCACTGCAGGACGTCCTCGGCGCGTTCCAGGACAGCGAGGTCCAGCGTGAGGCGCTCCGCACGTTCGCGGCCGAGATGGTGTCCGAGCAGAGCGCCCGCCGGCACGTCCCGGTGGACACCCTCCTCGCCCTCGGCGAGCTGGCGGCTCACCTGGAGGAGGACCAGCGCCGCGCCCGGGAAGCCTTCGACGACCGCTTCGCCCACTTCATGGACCCGGACGTCCGCCGCCACGTCCGTGCGCTGAGCTCCGCCCCGGAAGGTGCGTCATGAAGGTCCTCGCCACGTACGCGATCAAGGGCGGGGTCGGCAAGACCTCCGCAGCCGTGAACATCGCCCACCTCTCGGCCACCGACGGCCTGCGCACCCTGCTGTGGGACCTCGACCCCCAGGGCTCGGCCACCTACATGCTGCGCATCCGCCCGCGGGTCAAGGGCGGAGGCAAGGCGTTGGTCACCGGACGCCGTACGCTCGACGACGCCATCAAGGGCACCGACTACGAGGGCCTCGACCTCCTGCCCGCGGACTTCACCTACCGCAGCCTCGACCTCGAGCTCGACGCGCTGAAGAGACCGACCCGCCGGTTGCGCCGGCTCCTGGACCCGCTGGCCGAGGAGTACGACCTGGTCATTCTCGACTGCCCGCCGAGTGTCTCCCTCACGTCGGAGAGCGTCGTGCACGCCGCCGATCTGCTCGCCGTGCCGCTGATCCCGGCCGCCTTGTCGCTGCGCTCGTTCGACCAGCTGGTCTCCTTCCTCGACAACCTGGACACCGCGGGCCACGACGGCAAGCCTGTGCGCCGTCCGCAGATCCTGGCCTTCCTGTCGATGGTGGACCGACGCAAGAAGCTGCACCGTGAGCTCGCCGCCTCGCTGCCGCAGGACGTCCCGGACGTGAGCGACGTGTCGATCCCCGCGCTCTCGGCGATCGAGCAGATGGCCGAGCGACGTGAGCCGTTGACCGCCTCGGCCCCTCGCAGCCCCGCGGCGCAGGCGTACCGACGCCTCTGGACTCAGGTGGCGGTGCGGATGGACCTCCCGATGGCGGGAGCCTGACGGGCATCCACGGCTCCGCGTCGGGCATCGGCCGGACCTCGCACCGCACGGGCTGGCCATACATGTACCCCGACCCCTTGACGGCGGCGGCCCGGCCGTCCGACGGGACCGCGCGGGCAGGTCAGCGCCAGGGGCCGTTCCCGCGCACCCGGGTCGGCGTGATGACGATGCGGAACCCCGGTCGGCGCAGCTCGGGCGGAGGGAAGACCGCGTCCGGGCCGAGGTAGGTCCGTGCGAGGTGCTGGAGCCACTCGAAGGCACCGCCCTCGACGACCTCGGCCGTCCCTTCGATCACGAGGTAGTTGGCCAGGCCGTGGGTCGTCCCTGCGGCCTCGAGCGACACGCTGACCCGCGGGTCGCGTCGGATGTTCCGCAGCTTGGCGCGGTCGTCGAGGCTCGCGACGACGGGATGGTCGCCGTCCAGGCCGACCCAGACGACCGTGGTCTGCGGGCTGCCGTCGGGGTTGAGCGTCGTCAGGTGCGCGAGCCGGCCGGCGTCGACCGCCCCTCGCGTCGCGGTGTTGAGCACGACGTGGAGTCTAGGGCGGGACGACGCATGACGGGTCGCGGGCTGCCCGGTCAGCTGGCCTTCGGCAGGTCGAGCTGCACCCGCCGTGGGGCGGCGGCAGCGGGCGGGAAGTAGCTCACCCGCGGTCCGGTGCCCAGCAGCTCCCGGAGCTGGTCGAGGTGACCCGTGGCGCCGTCTCGCTGGCGGACGAGCTCGTCGACCTGCGCCTGGACGGCGCGAACGTCTCGGTCGGCCTCGATCTCGGACTGCGCCAGGATCGCCGCAGTCTGCGACCGGGCGTCCGCCAGGACCTGGCCCGCGGTGCGGTCGGCGTTCGCGGCGAGCGCCGCGGCCTGCACCTCGGCCGCACGACGGACCGTCTCGGCCTCCTGGACCGCCTTCGCGGCGAGCAGCTCGGCGGCCGCGGCGCGCTGCTCGGCCTGCGCGACGAGCCGCGTCGCGTAGGCGACCGCCCGGTCCCGACGGTCCGCGTCCAGCCGGTCGGCCTCCTCACGGCGGACGGACAGCTCGCCGTCGAGCTCGGCGGCCCGGTGCCCGACCTGGGCGCGGACCTGCTCCTCCGCGCGCGCCGCAGCCGCCCGGAGGTCCTCGGCCTCATGCACCGCGGCGGCGCGCAGCTCGGCGACCTCGCGCTCGGCCGCGGCGCGCAGCTCGGCGACCTCGCGACGGGCGGCGGCGCGCATCCGCACGAGCTCGCGCTCCACCGTCGTCCGCTTCTCGTAGGTCCCGTCGTCGCCGGCGATCAGCAGCTGCTCGGCGTCCCGCTCGGCGGTCGCACGCGTCGCGTCGGCCGTCCGGGCCACGTCCACGAGGATGTCCTCGGCCCGGACCGTCGCCGCGTCCCGGAGCTCCGCCGCCTCTCGCTGGGCGGTCACCCGGAGCTCGGCGTACCGACGCTGCGCCTCGACACGCATCCGGACGACGTCGGTCCGCGCCTCGGCGAGCACGTCCTCGGCCTCCGTCGCCGCCGCCTCGGCGACGCCTCGCGCGCTCTGCTGCGCCATCCCCAGCAGCAGCTCCATCCGGGCGCCGAAGCCACCGCCGGAACCGTCGGCCAGCTCACGCAGCTGCCGGTCCGCCGCAGCCACCTCACGAGCGGCGCGGCACGCCCGCCGGTCCACCTGCTCGAG
Source organism: uncultured Actinomycetota bacterium (assembly GCA_963750565.1). Lineage (GTDB taxonomy): Bacteria > Actinomycetota > Actinomycetes > Actinomycetales > Kineosporiaceae > R-H-3. The sequence continues at coordinate 92,129 of CAVVRA010000015.1, forward strand.
TCGGACGCGAGCGTCACCCAACGCGGTCAGGAGCTGGGCCGTCCGGGCGTCGACCTCCTCTGGGCTGCAGCCGCCCCAGACCACCCGCCAGGCAGTGAGGTCACTCGCCAGAGCGTCGCCGATACCCTTGCGCACGGACCCACCTCCCTTGCGTGTCGCCGAAAACGGTCGGGCACCCGCCGCTCGAGGCCGCTCACCGACCCCCCGTGAGGACCTGAACCCTCAGACCGTCCGGGACCTCGTCGATGACCCTTCAAGGGTCGACCGTGGCCCGCCACGGGGGTATAGGGCGAACGGGCCAGCCGGCGTCCGCCCATCGGCCGACCCAGGCCCCATCGGCCGACCCAGACCCCTCGGCCGCCCCAGGCCCCTCGGCCGGACTGCTGCGACGTCGGCGAGGTTCATCGACGCGGGGCGATCGGTGACGAGGGCGGCGAACGCCGGGGCGGGTGCGGACGAGCGGTCCGAGGTCTGCGTGACGAACCCGCGGTAACGGAACGTCGCGAGCAGCCGGTGGGCGGTCGACGGCGCGGCCCCGAGCTCGCCCGCGACATCTGTCACGCTGACCGACGTCCCGGTGCCGAGCATCGTGAGCGGGCCGCAAAGCGTTGTCGACCGACTCCAGGGAGGCCACCGGTGCTCCCTGTCCCGGGCCCGTCGCGGGCCACGACGACCCCATGGTGACAGGGCGCGCCCGCCCCTCCCCGGGGCGGTCCGGGCGGGCGTCCGGGCGGACGTCCGGGCGGACAGGTCCTGGACGTGCGTGACCGCCGTGCCGAACGCGCCGTCCCTCGCCCGCCCGCCAGGGTCGCTTCTCTGGGTCGGTAGCCGTCGTCGCCGGGCCGGAACGCGACGGTCTCACGCCGTCTGCGGCTGCGGCAGCGTCTGGCCCGCCGGCTGCAGGTGCCGCGCGAACGTCTGCGGCCACGCAGCGGCCACGAGCCCCGCGACGTCCTCGGGGGTGCCGAAGCCGAGCTCGCGCCGGGCGAACGGCGGCAGCGGCTGCCCGGCCTCGAGGGCGTCGACGTACGGCGTGAGGAACGGCACGGTCGCGGTCATCGCGGTCGCGGCGACCGGGACGACGGCGTTGGCGGTGATCCGGTCCCCGAGCTCCATCGCCCGGACCTTGGCGAAGGCGACGATGCCGGCCTTGGCGGCGGCGTAGTTCGTCTGGCCGAAGGTGCCGTACTTGCTTCGCGCTCCAGGGCCTGCTCGCCTCGTACGCCCTGACGCTCGGCGTCACGGAGGGCGGCCTCAGCGGCACGTCGGTGCTCGTCGTGTGCGCGGTGGCCTCGGTGCTCCAGGTCGGAGGCCTCGCCTTCTACGCCCACCTGTCCGACCGCTACGGTCGCCGTCCGGTCATGATGTTCGGCTCCGTCCTCGGGATCCTTCTGACGTTCCCGATCTTCTGGATGGTCGCGAACGGCTCCGTCGCCCTGCTGTTCCTCGGGATGATCCTCGCCACGAGGTACCGCTACACCGGCGCGTCGCTGGGTACCAGACCGTCTCGACGCTCGGCGGCGGCGTCTCCCCGCTCATCGCGGCGAGCCTTGCGGCGACCGGCGGCTTCCGCCGGTGACGATCTACCTCGTGATCACCTTCGCCTGGGCCTCGTCATTATCCGCCTCGCCCGCGAAGGCTCGACGGTCGACCGGGACGCCCCCGTCTGAGTCGGCCGCCCTGTCGGAGCGCGGGCCGAGGCCGCAGCGGTCTGACCACGCGCACGCAGCCGCGCAGTCGTCCAGGACGAGCGGTCCGGGCACCCGCGGGTCCGCACCCGGCGCCCGAGCCCGCCTCAGCCGGCGAGCCGGCGCAGCGCCGCCGCGGCGTCCGTGGTGAGCGGCTCGCCGTGGCCGAAGAGGATGGTCCGCACCGGGAGTGCGGCGAGCGTGCGGACCGACGCCTCGGCGGCTGCGGGGTCGGCGGTGAACTGCGGGTCGGACCCGGCGAGGCCGTCGCGGTTGTTCAGCGCGTCACCGGCGACGAGAATCCCGGTCCCGGGGTCGAAGACGCAGATGTGGCCCGGGGTGTGGCCGGGCGTCGCGACGACGGTCAGCCCGAGCACCTCGTCGCCGTCGTCGAGCGGCCTGAGCGGCCGCGGGCTCGTCACCGCGTCGAGGTCGGCGGCGCCGACGTACCCTGTCGCGGACGTCGCCCGCGCGAGGACCTCGGACAGGCTCCCGACATGGTCGGGGTGCTTGTGGGTGAGGACGACGTGCCGGACGCCCGCCCAGCCCGGACCGGCGGTGTCGAGGACGGCGCCGATGGCGTCCGCGCTCCCGGAGACGCCGGTGTCGACGACGGCCGCCTCCCCGCCGCGGACGAGGACGTACGCGGAGACGAAGCCGAGATCGACCCGGTCGTAGCTGAGGGCACCGGTCGTCGACGGCGACGGCGTCCCGCCCGGGGACGACGTGGCGCTGCAGCCCGCCACCCCGAGCAGCGCCACCGCGAACCCGCCGCCGCCCAGGCCGAGAAGGACCTGGCGGCGGTCGAGGAGCCGGCGCTCGAGCGTCGTCCGGTCACGCATCGTCCGACGGTAACCGGACCCCGGACGGCCGTCGAGCATCACCCGGCGCGGGTCAGCGGGCCGACGCCACCGGCGGGACGAGCCGGGTCGCGCCGGGCACGCGCCGCGCCGCGCGACGGGCGGGCGGCCGGGTCGCGGCCCGGCGACCGTGCCGCCGCCGGGCACGGTCGTCGTCGTCCGCGAGGTCCGGCAGGAAGAGCCCGTCGATGTGGCGCCCCTTCGCGTGGCCCGCCGGCCGCGGCCGCCAGGGGGCCGACCAGCGCGTCCCACAGATCCGCCACGACGCCCACCCCGCCCCCAGGACGATGAGGACGTCGCCGACGCTGAAGACGTTCGCGAGCGGAAGCCCGGCGGGGACGGCGAACACGTCGCCGAGGAACGCCAGCCGCGGCGCGTGGACGACCCCGGAGTTCACGAACCCCGCGTCGGCGGTGAGCATCCCGGCCCGCGCGAGCGCCGTCGGCGACGCGGGCAGGGTGCCTGCGTTGACGGCGATCGTCATGCCGTTCACCAGAGCTCCGAGACCGAGGACGACCATGCCTGGAACGCGCCGGTTCACCCACACGAAGGCGCCCGCGGCCACGTAGGACCCGAGATGGAGGAGAACGAGGAGCCAGCGCGGGCCTGGCAGCGTCTTGACCGCGCCGAGCTGGGCGAGGAACGCGGCCCCGATGACCTCGGTGCTCCGGAGCCGGAGCACCGCGAACCGGGCGAGCCGTCCACCGAGCGGGGCCGGGAGCAGGACGGCGAGGACGGCGGCCAGCGGGACGATCACGAGGCCTCACGGGACAGGACGTCGGCGAGCGGGAGCGGCTTCGTCGCCGTCGGGGCGGCGGGGGCGAGGCCGGCCAGGTCGAGGACGTCGGGCTCCGAGCCCAGCGCGACGACGTCGAGCCGGCCGGACGTCAGCGCCGTGAGGTCGAGATCGCCTGCGGCGAGGGCGGCGACCTCGCGGGCGACCGGCCGGGTCCGGCGGCCGCGCTCGGCGGACACGGGCACGGCGGGTGGCGGGACGGACGGCTCCGGGGGCGACGTCGCAGCCGGGAGGTCGTGACCGGCACGGGCGGCGTCCTCGGCCGCGCTCCGCCACCCCGCCTCGGCGGCGGCGTCGAGCCAGCCCGTGAGCGCCGCGACGGTCATCGGCCGGGCCACGAGGTAGCCCTGCACCCGGTCGCAGCCGAGCTCCCCGAGGAGGGCGAACGTCTCGTCGTCCTCGACACCCTCGGCGACGACGGACAGGCCCAGGCCGTGGCCGAGGTCGACCGTCGAGCGGACGATCACGGCGCTGTCGCCGTCCTCGAGCATGTGCGTGACGAACGACCGGTCGACCTTGAGCTCGTCGGGGTGGAGCCGGCGCAGGTACGACAACGACGAGTACCCGGTGCCGAAGTCGTCGACGGCGACCCGGATCCCGGTGTCCCGCAGCTCCTTGAGCACCTGCATCGCGCGACGCGGGTCAGCGGTGATCGTCGACTCGGTCACCTCGATCGTCACGCACGACGCGGGCACCGAGCGCTCGACGATGAGGCCGGCGACCATCCTCGGCAGCTCGAGGTCCGACAACAGCCGCGCCGAGATGTTGACCGCCATCTCCACCCGGTGCCCGGCCTGGTGCAGCATCGCCAGCGTCGTCAGGGACTGCGCGAGCGCGGCCCGGGTGAGCGCTCCGATGATCCCGCTCTGCTCGGCGAGCGGGACGAAGACGTCCGGCGCGACGACGCCCTGGGTCGGATGGTGCCAGCGCATGAGCGCCTCGACGGCGACGACGCGGCCGGTGCGGGTGTCGACCTGGGGCTGGTACAGCAGCCGGAACTCGCCACGGCCGACGGCGGCGTGCAGGTCAGCGAGGAGGCTGAGCCGCTGGACGGTGTGCTGGTCGATCTCCGGACGGTAGACCTGGATCTCGCCGCGGTTCTCCTTCGCGAGGTAGAGCGCAATGTCCGCCTGCTGGAGAAGCCGGTCACGGGTGGCCCGGGCGGCGGGCAGGTGGGCGATGCCGATGCTGGCCTGGACGCCGATCCGGACCCCGTCGGCGACGACCGGCTCGTGCAGCCGGGACGCCATCTGCTGCGCGACCTCGACGACGGCGTCGATGGGCCCGGCGTCGGGGAGCAGGACGGCGAACTCGTCGCCACCGAGCCGGGCGAGCGTTACCTCGTCCGGCAGGGCGGCCCCGACCCGCTCGGCGACCTGGCGCAGGAGATCGTCGCCGACGTGGTGGCCGAGGGTGTCGTTGACCTCCTTGAAGTGGTCCAGGTCGAGGAGCATGACCGCGAGGTGGCCGCCGACGCCGCGGTTCTCGACGATCGCCCGGTCGGTCCGCAGGTGGAACAGGACGCGGTTCGCCAGCCCCGTGAGGTTGTCGTGGAGCGCCTCGAACTGGCGGCGGGCGGCGACCCAGGCGCTGTGCTGGACGCCGAGCAGCGGCAGCACGAGCAGCGGCAGGAGGAGGAGGGAGAACCCCGAGACGACGACGGCGACCGGGGCGAGCCCGAGGAGGATCGACGACGTCATGCCCTGGACCCGGACGTCCTCCCGGAGCAGGTCGACCACGGACAGCCGCTGGTCGAGGGCGACGACGAGCGCGACGGCACCGTTGTTCACGGCGAAGAAGACGACCCCGGAGACGACGGCGCCGGGGATGTCCGAGACGGTGAAGTCGGCGTGGCTCTGGAGGACGTCGTGCCCGGTGAGCGCGGCGTAGGCGGCACGAGCGGCGCAGAGGGTCACGACGTACTGGGCGACGTTGAAGGCGCACCGGACGACGCCGCGCCGCCGCCAGACGTCGTCGAGTGCCACCGCGAGCCCCTGGGCGACGAGGGCGAGCGAGAGCGGGCCGCAGATGACGACGGCGAGCGCCCACGTCGACGAGACGGTGATCTGGTCGACGTCACCGTCGCGGCGGGCCAGCAGGAGCGGGCGCTGCTCGGAGAGCACGAGCAGGACGGTGAACAGGGCCACGTGCCGGATCCCCGGTGCCGTCCACTCCACCGTCCGCGCCTGGGACGACACCACGAGGACGGCGAGCGGGAGTGCGGTGACGCAGAGCGCCGTCACATAGGCGAGGACCGCCGAGCGGTGCCGCCCGGCCACCGCCGGGCGGGTGGGACCCGCGGCCTCGAGGCTCGCGGCCCCGAGGTCCGCGGGCTGCGAGCGGGTGGTCGCTACCACTTCTTCCCGGCGCCGACGACGGCCACGGCGGCCGTCAGTGTCACCATCGTTCCCGAGGCGCAGACGATCCGTGCCGCCAGGCGCCTACGCCGGCTCACCAATCCCACTTCACCCCCGCCCCGACGGTTGCCACCAGTGCCACGAGGGTCGTCAATGCGCCGACCGCTCGGACGAGCGCAGCCCGAGTCATGTGCTGTCTCTTTCTCTTGGGAAGTGGACCCTTCACACAGCGACCACTGGGTGGCCGCGCGCCTACTTATAGTCAGCGGCCGCTCGGAGTCGCCACCGCTTTGGAGACTTTGCGTGAACGGATCACGACGACACGCAGCGACGCGCCGACGGACCCACCGAACGACCGATCCCCGCCTCGGCGTCCCGCCGCCGCCGGCCGCCGGCTGAAGACCGGTTGCCAGACCGGGGATCCGGGGTCGGCGACAGTCGCCTGCGACCAGCCGGGGTGAGGACCGGGCACCGGCGCGCCGCCCCCCGGACGCCCCGCCGCCCTCACGGACTACCTGTAGTGAGAGCGCTTCCCTGTGTCATCATCCCGGGGACGTTCGCCCCATCCCCGGTGCTTCACGGATGCCGAGGATGGAGCCACGTCCACCGAGGGTCGTGATGGTCATGGACGCGAGGAGCCCGCACCGAGCCACGTTCCAGCTGCCCGAGTGGGCCTGTCGGCGGGAGAGCGGCCGCCGGCTCGTCGTCGAGGGTTGGGTGGGCTTGGCCGGACTGGCGATCGTCATCGCGCTCCTCGACGACAGCTACCTCGTCCTGCCCGCGGTCGACGCAGTGGTCACCGGCGCCGTCGTGCTCGGGTTCGTCGTCCGGACGCGCTGGTGGCGGTGGCGCCGCCGGCTCGCCGGGCACCCCATGGCGCGGGCAGCACTCGTCCGGTCGATCGCGCGCGGCCAGCTGCAGCCCGAGGGCTGGCCGGAGACGCTCGTCATGGGCGCCGTGCACGTGACCGCGAACGGGTGGCGCTGGGCGCCGTCGGTGTTCTGCACCGACGACGTCGATGCGCACGCCTGGCGCCACGATCAGGTCTGCGGCCTGCGGTACACCCCGTCGTGGGGCCCGGGCCTGCCGCGGGCCGGGTACGTACGGCTGCTCCTCGACGGCGACGCCCCCGTCGACCTGCTCGTGTGGGACCCCGACGTGCTCGGGCTCCTCGCCCCGCTGCCCGAGGAGGTGGGTGGCAGGATCGCCGCATGAGGGGTTGGCCGTCGAGGCCCGCGCGATGAGCGTCCTGGCCCGGGCGGACGGCCGTCGTGACCGGCGACCCTCGGGCCGGTCGACGTCGTCGTCGCGAACGCGGGCATCGCCGTCGGTGGGCCGTTCCTCCACACGCGGCGGCGTTCGAGCGCGTCATCGAGGTGAACCTGCTCGGCTCGGTCCGGACTACGCGAGCGTTCGCCCCGCAGCTCGTGCGCCGCCGCGGCTACCTGCTCCAGGTCGCCTTGCGCGCCGCGCTCGTCACGTCGCCGAGGGTCGCCCGGCCTTCGCCACGCCACGGGCGACCTCGGTCCCTGCTCCCGGCGGGGACGCGGGGCGCAGCCTGGCGGCATGGAGTGCCGTGAGGAGAGGTGCCGGCGCCGGACGACCGCCGTCGTCGTCGACAAGGTGCCGCGGGTCGACCTCGAGGGGTTCTTCACCCGGGCCTTCGTCGAGGTCGCGCAGGCGTTGCGGGACCAGGGGATCAGCATCGACGGGCCGCCCTTCGCCTGCTACCGGACGACGACCGGGGACCTCGTCGAGGTCGAGGCCGGCTTCCCGGTGCAGCAGGAGGTGGTGGGCGTCGGCGACGTCCGGTCGAGCGCGCTGCCCGAGTCACGCGTCGTCGTCGCCGAGCACCACGGGCCCGACACCGCGCTCGGCGAGACGTACGAGGCCATCGAGCGCTGGATGGCCGCGCGCAGGCTCGTGCCCGGTGACGTCGTGTGGGAGGAGTACCTCACCGCACCGGGCCACACCGGTAATCCGGCGACGACCCGGGTCGTGCGGCCCGTCCGGGAGCGGGACGACGGGACCTCGGCCCCCTGCCGCTGACCCCTTCGGGATGCGAGCCTGCAGTCCTGGCGCTCGAGGACAGCAGGGGTGGTCGAATGACGGCGGCGCGACGGCACACGATGGGCGCGGTGGACGCCGTCTGGCTGCACATGGACCGGCCGGAGAACCTGCTTGTCGTCGACGTCCTCATGTGGCTCGGCGGGACCATCGACCCCGCGCGGCTGCGCGCCCTGATCGAGGAGCGCATGGTCGACCGGTTCCCCGTGTTCCGGATGCGTCCGGCGGAACCCTTGATGCTGTTGGGGTCTCCGCGCTGGGAGGACGACCCGCACTTCGACGTCGGCCGGCACCTCGTGGTCGCGCAGCTGCCCGCGCCGGGCGGCGATCCCGAGCTGCGGGCGTACGTCGAGGCGGAGATCCGGGAGCCGCTGGACCGCGACCACCCGCTGTGGGAGATCCACGTCGTCCAGGGTTACCGGCAGCCGGGGACGCGACGGCGGCGGGGGTCGTCCGTCGTCCTCGCGCGGGTGCACCACGCGGTGGCCGACGGGATCGCGCTCGCGAACGTGCTCCTGTCGTTGACGGACCCGCTGGAGGGTTGCGACACGACGCCCGCGGACACGCCGCGCGCGGACACGCCGTCCGGGAACGCCGCGCACGGGGTGCCCGCGATGCTGCGGGTGCCGGCTGCCATGGCGCAGACGGCGCGCGACGGGCTCCATCTCTTCGCGGAGCTGCCGCACCTCGCCCGGCCGGGGGCTGCGGCGGACGCCCTGGCGCTCGCATGGCAGGTGGGCAAGGTCGCGGACAAACTCCTCCTGGGGTCCCTCCCCCACACCCCGCTGTCGGGGCGGCCGGGACGGTCCAAGCACGCGGTCTGGTCGTCCCCGCACGACCTCGCGGCGGTCAAGGCCGCCGGCCGGGCCACGGGCGCGACCGTCAACGACATTCTCATGACGGCCGTCGGCGGTGCGCTCGCGGGGTACATCGCGGCACGCGGCGGCGAACCGGCCGACGTCACCGTGATGGTGCCGGTGAACCTCCGCGGGGCGTCGCCGCTGCCGCCGGAGCTCGGCAACCGGTTCGCGCTCGTGCTCTTCCCGCTCGTGAGCGAGTACTGCGACCCGGCGACGCGGCTCGCCCGTACCCGGCATCGGATGAACGAGATCAAGGCCTCGCCCGAGACGGCCATCACGTTCGGGGTTCTGGGCGCGATCGGCCGGACGCATCCCGAGGTCGAGCGCATCCTCGTCAACTTCTTCTCCGCCAAGGCCGTCGGGGTGCTCACGAACGTCATCGGGCCGCAGGAGCGGCGCGGCCTCGGGGGCGTCCCTCTGACGGGGGTTCTCGGGTGGGTGCCGCAAGCGGCGGACCAGACCCTGGGGGTGTGCATCTGCTCGTACGCCGGCACGGTGCGCATCGGATTCCGCGTCGACGCGTCGGTCGTCACCGAACCGGAGCTGCTCGTCGAGGAGTTCGACCGCGCGCTGGCCGACATCCTCGCGCTCGGGGGTTCCGACGTCGTCGACCTCGTCGACGCCTCGGGTCGTGCCGGGTCGGGGCCGACGAAGGCGCCGTCGAAGCGGGCCCCGTCGAAGCAGGCCCCGTCGAAGAGGGCACCGGCGGCGGGATGACAGGGCCGACGACGAGCCGCTGGCTGGCGCGGGGCGAGCACGAGGTCCCCGCGGACGTCGAGACCTGGGGATCGTGGCTCTCGCCCCCGGAGGCCGCGTACGCGCGGAGCCTGCGGTTCACGAAGCGGCGCACCGAGTTCCTGCTGCGTCGCTGGACCGCCAAGCACGCCGTGGTCACGGCGCTCGGGCTGCCGCCGAACGGCGGGCCGGACGAGAGCTCGGTGGAGGAGCCGGCCGAGGCGCTGATGCCGCTTCGTCATGGACCGACGGGGCTGTGGCGGGTCGCGGTGCTGAACCGGCCGACCGGGGCACCGTACGTGCTCGTCGACGGCGCGCCCGCAGGGGTCGAGGTGTCGGTCACCGACCGGGCGGGCTGGGCCGTCTGCCTCGTCGGCTCCGACCTCGACGCCGTCGGGGTCGATCTCGAGCTCGTCGAGCCGCGCAGCGAGGGCTTCGTGAGCGACTTCCTCACCGGGCCGGAGGCGGCGGTCGTCCGGGGCCTCGCCCCGGGCGACGAGCGGGATGCTGCGGCCAACCTCCTGTGGTCGGCGAAGGAGAGTGCCCTCAAGGTGCTGCGGACGGGGCTGCGAGCGGACACCCGGACGGTCGAGGTGACGTTCGACCCGGACGACCTGGTGGCGGCGTCCCGGACCTCGGCCGCGCCGGGCGGGCCCGCAGGGTGGCACCGCCTCGCGGTACGCCACACGGTGACCGGGCAGGTGTTCCCCGGATGGTGGCGCCGGGACGGTGCGTTCGTCCTCACGACCGCAGGGGTGAGCCTCGCGCAGCCACCGGCTCTCCTGTCGACGAGCAGCGACCTCACCTCGGCGCGACCGATCCACTCGTGGCTCACAGCGCCGGTCGTCCCCTGACGGTCCATCACGGCCGCGGGTCGGCTATCGATCACGGGTCGGCAGGTAGTGGTCGCGACACGGTCGTGGCCGAACCCGGCCGACCCTCGCCGGCCGGGTGCGCTGACCCCGCCCTTCGACGCGCGCCGAACGCGACACCCGCCGGCGCCGCACACCGCGGACGGCGTACCCGTCAGCCCAGCCGCGCCAGGCCGCGCTCCAACGCGTCGACGACGTACGGTCGCAGCTGCTCGGCCGGGATGATCCGGTCGACCGACCCGACCCGCAGCGCACGCTCGATCGTGTGGATGCCGTCGAACTCGTCGGCGACCTCCCCGAGCTTCTCGGACCGGACGCGTTCCGTCGTCCGTGCGAGCTCGACCCGCAGCGCGCCGGCCTGGGCGCCCGCCGCCTCGGCGATCCGCGTGCGCAGCCCTGCCACGCGCGGGTCCTTCTCCGTCCGCGCCTTGACCTCGCGGGCGAAGACGGTCGCCGCGGCGGGTGCCCCGCCGATGACGGACGCGAAGGAGCCCTCGACGGCAGCGATCTCCATCCCGGCGTTGAGCGCTTTGGAGAACACGACGAACGCGCCTCCGTGGTACCGCGACACGACGACGAAGACGATCGGCCCGACGAAGTTCGTCACCGCCCGCCCGATCTCCGCGCCGTACTCGAGCTGCCAGCGCCGCATCGACTCCGGCGACCCGTCGAACCCGGACAGGTTCGCGAGCACCACGAGCGGGCGTCGTCCGCTCGCCGCGTTGACCGCACGCGCCGTCTTCCGCGAGGCCTGCGGGAAGAGTGTTCCGCTCGTCCACGCGGGCGGCCCGTCCGCCGGCACGAACCCCCGCCGCGGCACCGTTCGCGACTCGATCCCGAGCATGCACACGGGGAACCCGCCGACGGACGTGTCCCACACGACGCAGTTCTCGGCGTCCCGCCAGTGCTCCCAGCGCTCGAGCGGAGCGACGTCGGCGTCCGCCACCGCCCGCATGATCGACCGGATGTCGAACGGCTTCTTGCGGTCCGGGTTCGTGTCGACGTCGAACACGTCCCCGACGGTGCGGAAGCTGCTGCCCCGAACAGGAGTGTGCGGCGCCGTCCGGACGTCCCGGGCGCACGGGTCCGTCGTCGGCCGCCGCCGCGGCACCCGTTCTCCGGGCACGACGTACGTCAGCTCGTAGTGCCGCAGCAGCAGCGCGCAGGCGTCGAGGAACGTCGGCGCCCAGTACTGCGCCTGCCCGTTCGGGCCCATGACCCGGTCGTAGCCACCGATGCCGAAGTTGTCCTCGGCGGACACCCCGCCGGAGAAGTCGAGCGCCTGCTTCCCGGTGAGCACCATGGCGCTCGCCGGTGTCATGACGAGGATCCCCTTGGTGTGCAGAAGCATCGTCGCCTCGGCGTTCCAGTACGGCTGGCCGCCGACGTTGATCCCCGTGACGACGATGTTGAGCTCGCCCCCTCCCTGCGTGAACTCGATGATCCGGCGGAGGGTCGCGGCGATCCAGTCCATGTTCTCGGTGCCCGAGTCCATCGCGATGAGCGCGCCGGACGACACCGCGAACCACTCCACCGGGACGCCCATCCGCTCGGCAAGGTCGAGGGCGGCGTTGACCCGCCGGCACTCCGGCTCGGCGAGATTGCCGAGCCCCTTGGTCGGGTCGGACAGGATCGCGACCCGGGTCATCCCCTCGGGGACGACGGCGGTCGGCGTCGTGACGACCCCCACGACGACGTGGGCGTTGTTCTCCCCGGGCGGCCGGTCCACCGGCACGAGCACCCCGTCGGCGTCGAGGTCGTGTTCGACGAACCGCCCCGGCGGCAACGGTCCTGCCGTACCCGGCTCGGGCGCGAACATCCGCGCGACCTCGTACGGGTACGGCGCCCCGAACCGCGCGGCGAGCAGGACGTTCTGCTGGTACCGGCTGAGCGGCCGGACGGGCATGTCACCGGGCGGTTCTTCGCGCACGGTCACGCCGTGCCAGCCGACCCCCTCGACGTGCAGGACGGCGTCACGGACGCCCTCGTCGGTCGGGATCCGCACCCGGAGAACGACTTTCTCCAGCCCCGCGCCCTGCGCGAGCGGCGCGAAGCGGTCCGCGAGGGCGGTCCACGAGGACGGCGGGACGTCCCACGGCGGCCGGACGTCGAGCACGAGCCGGTTGGCGACGGGGCGCTCCCGCGCCGGGAACCCGGCGAGCGTCGCCCGCATCGCCGCGAGTGCCTGCAGGCCCATCCGTTCCAGCCGGGGGTAGCTGACGGCTCCGTCGACGTCCCGGACGGCGGTGAGGTCCCGGACCTCGGCGAGCGCGAAGAGCCTGGAGTCCTTCGGGTTGTCGCGGGCGACGCCGTGGAAGAGGTAGACGTCCTCTGCGGACGCGAGCCGTTCGAGGCGGAAGTTCGCCAGCCGCCACACCTCCAGGCGTTTCGCGAGCATCGGGTGCAGGTTGCGGTAGAGCACCTCCTCGACGAACGCTCCTGCGGCGTCCTGCCGGAACGTGAGGTGCTGGGTCCGGAAATGCTCCTTCTCGCCGCCGGAGGTGCTTGTCACCGTGACGTCGAACCGGTGCACGCGCCGCCCGATGTCGCAGCCGCTGAGCAGGTCCGCCACGGCGGCCGCGGTGACGTCGATGTCGCGACGCTCCCCCGGATGCCACGTGACCACGTCGACGACGACATCCGCCGTGCGGGGGACCGGCGGTGGTCCGGCGAGGTGCAGCCGGACGGCGTCCGCGAGCCGGGGCAGCTGCTCCAGCGGCGCGTACCCCACGACGAGGTGCACGTCCCGGCCGTCGTGCGTGTAGTCGGCGGCGGCGAGGAGCCATCCTGCGACGTCGACCGTACGCAGGTCGCGCAGCGGCCGGATCCGGTAGAACCGTCGGACGTAGACCTCGAGGAGGGTGCGCCGCAGCGCCTCCGCCGTCGCGCCGTCGCCCGCGGTGAGCCAATGCCGCAGGAGCGCCGGACGCATCGGTTGCGGGCACCACACGAGCCGCTCGATCCGGTGCGCGCGGTCCGCGGCGTCCGAGTCGGCGTGCAGGGCCTGCAGGTGCGTCTCCATCTCCGCCTGGACGTCGGCGACGACCGACTCGAGGACGGGCTCGTCGTGGAAGTGGAACCGGACGTCGCGCGCGAGGTCGGCGACCTCCTGCTGGCGACCCTGGGCGCCGGCGGCCAGCCGGTCGAGCAGCGCGCGCTGGGACGGCCCGACGCTCCGCAGGAGCACGTCGAGGGCCGCGAGCCGTCGGGTGAGGATCGCCGAGACGACGGGCGCGAGCTCACGGACCCGGCCGATCGAGCGGTAGAGCCGCACGACGGCCGACTCGAGCTCGGGCGACCGGTCGAGCGAGTCCACGCCGTACCGGGCGAGCGCCCGGCGCAGCCGCTCGCGGTAGTCGGGCGGCAGCATGGCGTGGTCGGCGTCGAGGAAGCGGAGGAACGCTATGAGGTACTCCTGGGCACTGCCGGTCCGCAGGTCCGCGGCCTCGACGTCGTCCGCCCCGTCCACCGGGTCGTCCTCGCTGCGGGGCTGGGACAGCGCCCCGAGGTCGGCGTACAGGTCGAGCAGCGAGTCCTCGCACGCGAGGAGCGCCGCGTCGTCCGCGGGGGCGAGCTCGACCAGCCGGCGTTGCGCGGCGAGCAGCCGGGTCACGGTGGGCGGGTCGAGGTCGTAGCCGAGGAGGTAGGTCCGCAGCGGGCCGAAGACCCGTTCACAGGGGCGCAGGGTCGGGTCCTCGGGGCGCGTCAGGCCGTGCAGGTCGAGGGTCCCGGACGGCGCGGTACCTGAGGGCACGTCCTCGGCCGCTGCGGCACCCACCGCGGGTGCGTCGTCGGCCCGCAGCCGCAGCAGCGCAGCTCCGGCCTCGACCTGGGCGTTCTCGACGACGTCGACCCCGATCACGGTGCCGGAGAACGGCGCGAGGACCACGGACTCCATCTTCATCGACTCCAGGACGGCGACCGGCCGCCCGGACTCCACGTGGTCCCCGGGACCCACGAGGAGCGAGACGACGAACGCCGGCCAGCCCGCGCGGACGACGACACCGTCCTCCCGCGTGACGACGTGCGCGGTGTCGTCGACCTCGATCCGGACGACGCTGCCGTGCGCGGACACGACGACCCGGTGCCTGCGGCCGCCGCAGACGAGCCGCCTCTCGAACCGGCCGAGCCGTTCGACCTCCACGTCGGCCGCGCCCGACGACCCACCGACCCGGTACCGTCCGGGCGCGACGAGGTCGACGCGGAGCCGGTGCACAGCGCCGCGATAGCCGAGGAGCATCCGGGTCCCGACCGCCTCCGCAGGCTCGGGGCGCCCGCGCCGGGCCCGGGCGTGGAACGCCGCCTCGACCGCCGCCCGGTCACCGTCGTAGACCTCGACGGCCGCCGCGAGGACGGCCAGCCGCGCGTCCTGGTCTGCCGGTGCGGCGAGGGTGCCGTCGGCGACGATCCGGTCGAGCCAGCCGTCGTCGACCGCGCCGGGCCGGCCGTCGATCTCCGGACGGTCGAGCACGGCGAGGAGGAAGGCCCGGTCGCTCGTGCCGCCCTCGACGACGACGCTCGCCCGGGAGAGCGCGCGGCGCAGCCGGCGCAGCGCCTCGCCGCGGGTCCTGCCCCACGCAGTGAGCGTCGCGAGAACGGGCGCGTCGACGCTCACCGCGTCCCCGGCGCGGAGCCGGCCGTCGACCCGGACCCCGGCCACCGGTGGGACGTCGAGCAGGAGCACCCGGCCCGGGGTCACGACGCCGCCGTGCAGCCGGTCGGCGGCGACGTCCCGGGCGCGGAGTCGGACCTGGACGGCGTGACCGCTGCCGCCGCCACCCGGTCCGGTTGCCGGCAGGGGTGGCTCGCCGCTGGCGACCTGCAGGTGCAGTGCGACGAGGTCGACACCCCAGGCCTCCTCCGCCGGTGTCTGCTCGACGAGCGACTGGTCGCTCAACCCGGTGCACCGGAACGGTTGCGCCGCAGCGGCGGCACCGTCGTCAGCCCCCGGAGCGGACGTCACCGCGTCCGCCGCCACCTCGAACCGGACGGCGCCGACGCCGCGGTACCCGCACGCCCCGACGAGCCGGGCGGCCGACTCGTGCAGTGCCGCACACGTCGGCCCGGACAGCGCCGGGCACATCGACTCGACGAGCACCGTCCAACCCCCGTGCCGGACCGTTGTGTCCCGGGTGCCGAGCACCCAGGTCGTCCCCGTGCCGTCCGCGACGACGTCGACGTCGACCTGCCGGACCCGGTGCACCGTACGGCCCGGCGGCCAGTCGACGGGCACGTCCGCGGCTTCGGCGACACGCCGCAACGCGACGGGGTCGTCGAGCAGCCGCAGCGTCCGGCTCGTCGGACCGACCGGCGTGACGCCCGCCGCCTCGAAGCGGGCTGTGAGGTCCGCCCGGTCACCGGCGTCCGGCAGCGCTCCCGCGCCCAGCCATACGCCGTCGGCGCCGGATGCCGTGACGGCGTCGACGAGGGTCTCGTGCCGGACCCGGCCGTCCGGGCCGGTCGGCAGCGGACCGACCGTCAGCGTCTCGTCGGCCTCCCGGGCGTACCACGCGGCCCCCGGCTCGGTGAGGACCGCGACGGTCCGCACCGCCGGCTCCGACCCGCGGTCGAGCTCGGCGACCCCGGCGAGGACACGGGCAGCGCCCTCGGCGCGGTCGAGCACGGCGAGACGGTGAATGGGGCTCACGACGGCTCCTCATGCCTCGGCGAAGACGGAACGCAGCGGCGCGCTGACGTCGTCCGGCAGCGGGGCCGGGAGCGGGACGGTCGCGTAGCCGTCGACCGCGAGGATGACGCGTCCCTCGGCGTCGATGACGACGCAGTCGAAAACCCCGTCGCCGGTCTCCGGCCGGGCGACCGCGTAGAGTCCGCCGTCCACCGTAGCGGGCGGCGGCCCGCCGACCCAGCGGACCCGGTCGACCGACAGCGGCAGCGCGAGCCGGTCCCGGCGGCCGGCCTCCCACAGGCCCGCCGCCTGGAAGCACAGCTCGACGAGCCGTGGTGCCGAGGCGAGCGGGGAGTCGACGGGCACGTGGTCGTCCGGCAGCGGGACGGCGAGCCGAGCGGCCGTCCCCTCCCCGCTCGGCCACGCCTGCCCGACGACCTGGTACGCCGGCCCGTGGAAGTACAGCCGATACACCTCGTCCGGCCCCACGCTGTGGCCGGCCTCCGGTTGCGGGACCTCGAGGACGAGGTCGTCGCCCTGCGCGGCCTCGCCCGTGTCCCCGGCCGTCCCGACGTCGGCCCGGACGACCGGGACGAGGCGGACCCGGCCGGTGAAGTGGACGGTCGTCGTCGGGGTGTCGCTGCCGGGCAGGACCCGGTCGGCCTCGAGGCGGCACTCGGCGACGAGGTCGCCGCCGAGGTCGGCGCGCAGCAGCGCGGTCACGGTCAGGGTGCGCGGCTCGTCGCGGTAGAACTTCACCGGGGCCAGGAACGCGACGTCCTCGAGGCCGACCACCTCGTGGGTCGCCCCGCCGAGCCGGGCCGCGAGCCGGGCCGCCTCGACGAAGGCCTCCATCCCCATGACCCCGGGCAGGAGGGGCGTGCCGTCGATCCGGTGGTCGTCGAGGAACGGCTGCTCCTTGGGGTCCAGCGTCGTCCGGACGACGAGCCCGTCGGTGCCGCGCACGGCGGCGACCTCGCCGACCATCGGTCCGGCGCCCTCGAGGTCGACGGCGCCGACGTCGAGCCCGCCGGTCGGGTCCGGCTCGGCGGCCATGAGCCCGAGCCGGCCGGCCACGACGACCTCCCCCGCAGCGGCCGGGGTCCCCGCCGCCGCGAGCTCACGCCGGATCCAGGCGATCCCGGCCTCGGGCCGCAGCAGCTCGACGCCAGCGAGTTCCATGATCTTCGGGATCGAGCCTCGGGTCGCCATCCCGATGCCGCCCCACGCCGTCCAGTCGACGGCGATCGCCCGGGTCTGCGGCCGTGTGCGGCGCATGCTGCTCGTCACCTTGCACAGCAGGTCGTTCGCCGCGGCGTAGTCGGTCTGCCCGGCGTTGCCGAACCGGGCCGCGACGCTGCTGAACACGACGGTTGCCGCGACGGGGAGGTCCCCCAGTGCCTGGAGAAGGGTGAACCATCCGTCCGCCTTGACCCCGAGGACGCGGTCGAACTCGGCCGGTTCCTTGTCCGCCAACCCGCGACTGATCTCGATCCCCGCAGCGTGGAGCAGGAGGTCGACCCGGCCGGACGCCGCGCGGACGTCCTCGGCGAGCCGCCCGACGACCTTCGCGACGGCGTCCGGGTCGGTGAGGTCGACGCTGTGGTACCGCGCCGTGCCGCCCGCGTCCTCGACGGCCCGGATCGCGGCGCGGGCTGCGACGAGCCGCTCAAGCCGGGTGAGCTCGCGCTCGATCGCGACCGGCGTCGGCCGTTCCCCGCGGTCCGCGAGCCGGGTCGCGAGGTCGGCCTTGAGGCCGTCGTGGTCCTCGACGAAGCGGCGGAGGTCCGGGTCGGTCGGGTCGGGTTCCGGGGTGAGGTCGAGGAGATGGAACGTCGCACCGGACGCCGTCGCGAGGTCAGCCGTGATCGCGGACACGATGCTTCCCGCGGCGCCGGTCACGACGACAGTGCTGTCGTGGGTGAGGACGACGCCGTCCCCGGACGGCGCGCCGTCCGGGGCGAGGGGCGGGAACGGCCGGGTGACGAGGCCGACGCCCCAGCGGGGCGGCACCTCGCCGCCGGCGGTGAGGACCGGCCGGCCGACCTCGACGCAGCCGGGGTCGACGAGCGTCTCCTCGACGAGCGCGTCGGCGATCGCCGCGGTGCGCCGTCCGTATGCGCCGACGTCGACCGCCTTGACGAGAGCGTCCGGCTGCTCCTTCTGGTAGGACTTCGCGAAACCGGTCACCGCCCCGCCCAGCGGGCACGTCGCCCCCGCCTCGTCGTAGCCGTGGAAGCCGCCGAGCCGGGTCGCGGCGACGAGGAACGGTGCCGCGTCGACGAGCCGGCGCATCGTGACGTGCAGCGTCATCACCCTGCGCCGCAACGCTTCTCGCCAGCCGGCGAGGTCGAGCGCGTCGAGCGGCCCCTCGTCGTCGAGGGCGGGCAGCCAGTAGACGCCGTGCACAGGCCCGTCCGTGAGCCAGGTCTCGAGCCGGGTCGCGAGGTCGTCCGTCGCGACGCCGGGCGGCATCGCGAGAACCGTGACGCCGAGCCTGCGCAGCCGGGTCGTCAGCGCCTCGGCGACCCCGCCGAGGTCGGCCATGACGACGACCCGGGTGCCCTCGCCGAGCGTGACGCCGGTCGGCGTGCAGGCCCCGGCAGCGGGCCGGACGACGGGCACGGGCACGCGGCGCGGCAGCGCGTCGGTCGCCGCGAGGTCCCCGGTGGGCGTCGTCGGCCCCTCCCCGGCTACTAGCCGGTCTGCCCGGTCAGGACGGGCAGACGCGCTAGTAGCCGCAGCGACCCCGGTCTTGCTGCGCACCCACCCGATCACATGGGTCAGGGTCGGGAAGTCCCGCAGCTGCAGGTCCGGGTCCCGCTCCACCCCGAAGTGCTCCCGCACCCTGGCGAACACCTCGGCCTGCTTGACCGTGTCCACCCCCAGATCCGCCTCCAGATCCAGGTCCAGGTCCAGCAGCTCCGGCGGATACCCCGTCATGTCACTGACGATCCCGACGACCGCCTCCGTCACATCGTCGCCAGCCGGCGCCTCCGCGGCGGCATCCTGCCCGGCTACTAGCCGGTCTGCCCGGTCAGGAGGGGCAGACGCGCTAGTAGCCGCAGCGACCCCGGTCTTGCTGCGCACCCACCCGATCACATGGCTCAGGGTCGGGAAGTCCCGCAGCTGCAGGTCCGGGTCCCGCTCCACCCCGAAGTGCTCCCGCACCCTGGCGAACACCTCGGCCTGCTTGACCGTGTCCACCCCCAGATCCGCCTCCAGATCCAGGTCCAGATCCAGCAGCTCCGGCGGATACCCCGTCATCTCACTGACGATCCCGACGACCGCCTCCGTCACATCGTCGCCAGCCGGCGCCTCCGCGGCGGCATCCTGCCCGGCTACTAGCCGGTCCGCCCGGTCAGGACGGGCAGACGCGCTAGTAGCCGCAGCGACCCCGGTCTTGCTGCGCACCCACCCGATCACATGGGTCAGCGTCGGGAAGTCCCGCAGCTGCAGGTCCGGGTCCCGCTCCACCCCGAAGTGCTCCCGCACCCTGGCGAACACCTCGGCCTGCTTGACCGTGTCCACCCCCAGATCCGCCTCCAGATCCAGGTCCAGGTCCAGCAGCTCCGGCGGATACCCCGTCATCTCACTGACGATCCCGACGACCGCCTCCGTCACATCGTCGCCAGCCGGCGCCTCCGCGGCGGCATCCTGCCCGGCTACTAGCCGGTCCGCCGGTCAGGAGGGGCAGACGCGCTAGTAGCCGCAGCGACCCCGGTCTTGCTGCGCACCCACCCGATCACATGGCTCAGCGTCGGGAAGTCCCGCAGCTGCAGGTCCGGGTCCCGCTCCACCCCGAAGTGCTCCCGCACCCTGGCGAACACCTCGGCCTGCTTGACCGTGTCCACCCCCAGATCCGCCTCCAGATCCAGGTCCAGATCCAGCAGCTCCGGCGGATACCCCGTCATCTCACTGACGATCCCGACGACCGCCTCCGTCACATCGTCGCCAGCCGGCGCCTCCGCGGCGGCAGGGACCGGCTGCGCAACGGGTGCGGGCTGCACGACCGGCGGGGCCGCCGGCTGCACGACCGGCGGGGCCGCGGGCTGCACGACCGGCGGGGCCGCCGGCTGCACGACCGGCGGGGCCGGCAGCACGACCGGCGGGGCCGCCGGCTGCACGACCGGCGGGGCCGCCGGCAGCACCACCGGCGGGGCCGGCTGCACGACGCGCGCACCGGCGGGCTCGTCGACGACCCGGAGCCGACGGTGGTCGACCTCGAGCCGGGCGCCGGGACGGCCGGCGACCCGGTCGAGCCACGCCTGCCAGACGGCCGGGTCCTCGACGCGGTAGGCGTGACCGAGCTCGCTCGGGGCGCGGTGCCGCCCGTCGGGCATCGGCGTCCAGCGCAGGAGCGACATCGCGATCTGCGAGCCGAAGCCGGCGGCGAGCCGCAGCGCGTAGCGCACCGGGTAGGCGCCGCCCGTCGAGAGGTTGAGCGGGCCGAGGTCGGGGTCGGGTTCCTTGTAGTTCGGCACCGGTGGGACGATCCCCGTCTCGAGCGCCTTGACGGCGACGACGTCCTCGATGCCGGCGCCCATTGCGTGACCGGTGAAGCCCTTGGTGTTCGTGATGACGACCCGGTCGGCGTCCACCCCGAAGACGCGCCGCAGCGCGTTGATCTCCGCCGCGGCACTGCCGCCGCGGGCCGGGGTGTACGTCTCGTGGGAGACGAAGACCGTCTCCGGCGCGATCGCGTGCCGGTCGACCCCGCGGGCCTCGGCCTGGGCGACGAGCCGCTCCATGACCTGGCCGATGTGCTCGACGTCGAGCCGGGTGCCGTGGAAGGCACTGTTCGCGGTGACCGCTCCGAGCATCTCGACGATCGGCCGGACGCCGCGCTCCCGGGCCGCCTCTGCGGACTCGACGACGAGGGCGGCCGCGCCCATCCCGACGATCATGCCATGGCGACGGAGGTCGAACGGGGTCGCGGCGTCCTCGACGACGTCGTCCGTCGCCGCCGCCCCGGACGCGAGGAAGCCGGACAGGATCCACGGCAGGAGGTGTTCGCCCGTCGCGTCGTCCGCAGAGACGACGACGACCCGGCGACAGCGCCCGGTGCGGATCCAGTCCTCCGCGACCGCGAGCGCCTGCGTCGTGCTCGCGCAGGCGGCGTTGACCTGGGTGTTCGGCCCGCGAGCACCGATGATCTCGGCGAACTGCGAATGCCCCATGGACAGGGCCCGGAAGAGGAACCGCCGGTCGAAGACGAACGGCTCGGTCTCGAGCAGGTGCCGCAGCTCGGCGATCCGCCGGTCGACCTCGGCGCAGGCCGGCTCGCCGCCGGTCATCCGGGCCCGGACCGCCTCGAGCGCGAGGAGCTGCTCGCGACGGCCGCGGTCGGCCATGTACCGCTCGATGTCGGAGGCGATGGAGTCGAAACCCGGGAAGGCCGACGCGAAGACGACTCCGGTGTCGTCGCGCAGCGCGTCCGGAAGACCCCAGCGGTCCGGCAGCTGGGTCCCGAGCGTCGTCGTCTTGTACCACATGACGAGCGGGATCCCCGCGTCGCGCAACGCGTCGAAGCCCGCGCCGATCGCGAGCCGGGTCGCGACGTCCAGCGCCTCGTCGCGCGAGGCGTCGACGCCGAACTCGGCGACGACGTCGAGCGGCGCGTGCCGACCGGCGAGCTTGATGACGTCGGCCTCGCTCGTGATCGTCTCGAAGGAGGCCCCCGTCGCCTCGCTCTTCACGAGGCGCGTGATGTGCATGTCGACCATCCGCTGCCGGAACCGGTGCGGCAGGGAGTCGATGAACTGCTGACCGTCGAGGATCTTGCCGATGTTCTCGTCGTCGAAGGTCCGCTCCACCCCGGGGAGGCCGAGCGCGGCGCCGGTGACGACGACCGGCTCCGACGTGGCGGTCGCGGCGGGCGGCGTCGACGGAACCGGTTGCGGCGCCGAGGCTCCGCTCTCCCCGGCTGCGAGCCGCAGGCCCTGGGCGAGGACGTCGGCGAGCGCTTTGCCGAGCGCGGCGAAGCCCTGCTCACCGGTTGTCGGAGCCGCAGGGGTGGGGTGCGCGACAGGCATGGCTGACCCTTCTGCTGGTGCGGGGGCGTTCGCGGGCGGGACGGCGCGGACAGCTGCGGAAGCGGTCGCGGGAACGGCCGCCGCGGACTCGTCCACGACCCGCGGCCGGGCGTCGTCGTAGCCGAACCCCGAGGCGTACATGCCACAGAGTGCGGCGTTGAAGGACGCCGCGTCGCCGGTCTTGGGGTGGTTCGTGAAGAGCGCAAGGACGTCGTCGTGCGCCGATCCGAGGACATCCTCCACGAAGCCGTGGAGCGCCTTGCGCGGGCCGACCTCGACGAAGACCCGGGCGCCGGCGTCGTAGAGCGTGCGCAGGCCCTTGACGAACTGGACCGGTGAGGCGACCTGGCGGCCGAGGACGTCGAGCATGTCGTCCGTGGACGCGTCCGGCGGGTAGAACTCACCGGTGACGTTCGCGACGATCGGCAGGACGGGTGTCCGGACGTCGAGCCGGCGCAGCGTCGCGACGAGGGGCACGCTCGCCGGCGCGACGATCGACGTGTGGAAGGCGTGGCTCACCGGGATCAGCACCGCGTTGATCCCAAGGCCCTGGAACGTCGAGACCGCCTGCTCGACGGCGGCGGTGGCACCGCCGATGACGGCCTGGCTCGTCGAGTTGATGTTCGCGACGACGACGTTCCCCGGCGTCTCGCGGACGACCCGCTCGATCTCGGCGAGCGGCCCGAAGACGGCCGCCATCGCGCCGTTGTCCCCGATCGCGAGGCTGGCCATCTCCCGGCCCCGGGCGCTCACGGCCTCCAGGGCCGCGGCGAGCGTCATCGACCCGGCGGCGACGAGGGCGCCGTACTCGCCGAGGCTGTGGCCCATGACCATGTCGGGCCGGATGCCGTATGCGGCGAGCAGCCGGGTCAGCGCGAGGTCGGTCGCGAGTACCGCCGGCTGGGTGATCTCGGTCTGGAGCAGCTGCTGCTCGAGCTGCTTCACCGCGGCCGGGTCGGTGCCGTCCACGAAGATGTACGACGACAACGGCCGACCGAGCAGCGGCGTCATGACGGCGTCCGCCTCGGCGAACGTCCCGGCGACGACGGGCTCGACGGCGCGCAGCTGCGCGAGCATGTTGACGTACTGCGAACCCTGCCCGGTGTAGAGGAACGCGATCTTCGGCGCGGGACCGCGACCGACGAAGACGCCCTGGCTGCGCAGCAGCTTCCACATCGGGGCTGCCGCGGCACCGGCCTCGAATGCCTTGACGGTCTTCGCGAGCTTGGCGGCGAGGTCCGCGGCGTCGGCGAAGTCGACCGCGACCCGGACCGGCACACCCGCGAGGGCGGGGTCGGGCGGCTGCGGCGCGGGAGCCCGGCCGGCCTGCGCCGCCGCGAGGTGCGTCCGCAGCTGCGTCAGGACGTCCGCGTCGTCGCGGCCACCGACGACGAGCGCGCCACGCAGCGGCGCCTTGCGTACCGTCGCAGCCGTGCCGGACGTCGCGACGCCGGAGGCAGACGTCGCGGCGGTGGACGACGAGTCACCCGCCGGCGCGGTCACCGTCGTCCGCGACGGGACCTCGGCGCTCGCGAGGACACTGGGCCGCCGGCCGTACCGCCCCGGCACGTACTCCTCGAGGACGGCGTGGAAGTTCGTCCCGCCGAAGCCGAAGGCGCTCACCCCCGTGCGGCGGGCACCGCCGTCCGCCGGGGCGTCCCACTCCCGCAGGACGGTGTTGACCCGGAACGGGACGGCGTCCCAGTCGACGTTCGGGTTCGGGTCGCGGAACGACAGGCTCGGTACGAGCACCTTGTGGTGCAGGCTCATCGCGGCCTTGAACAGTCCGGCGGCGCCGGCCGCCGCCTTGAGGTGCCCGACGTTCGACTTCACCGAGCCGAGCGCGACGGACCCGGGCGCTGCACCGGCCTTCGCGAAGACCTCGCTGAGGCTCGCGAGCTCGCTGGCGTCCCCGACCCGGGTCGAGGTGCCGTGCGCCTCGACACACGTCGCGGAGGCCGGGTCGGCACCGGCGGTCTCCCACGCCCGTTCGACGGCGAGCCGCTGCCCGACGGGGTTCGGCGCGGTGATCCCCTTGCCCTTGCCGTCGCTCGACCCGCCGAGGCCGAGGACCACGGCGTAGACCCGGTCGCCGTCGCGCTCGGCGTCGGCGAGCCGCTTGAGGACGAAGAGGGCGCACCCCTCCCCCATGACGAAGCCGTCCGCGCCGGCATCGAACGGACGCGTGCCGGTCGCCGACAGCGCGCCGATCTTGCAGAACTTCACGAAGGCCGCGACGCCCATGTTCCGGTCGACCCCGCCGGTGACGGCGGCGTCGAACTCGCGGGTCTGCAGGCCGCGGACGGCGGCGTTCATCGCGGCGAGGCCCGACGCGCACGCGGCGTCCGTCGTGAAGTTCGGCCCGCGGAAGTTGAAGAGGTTTGCGATCCGGCCGGCGATGACGTTCGAGAGCTCGCCGGGCATGGAGTCCTCGGTGATCTCCGGCAGCGTCGCGAGATACGGCGTCGTCGTCTGCTCGACGACGGCGGCCCGCACGTCGGCCGGCAGGGCGGCGAACGCCGGCGCGGCGCGCAGGTGCCGCAGCACCTCGGGGAGGTCGACCCGCAAGTTCGTCCGGTAGTGCTTCTCGCCGCCGATCGCGTTGCCGAGGATCACGGCGACCCGCTCGGGGTCGACCGTCCAGTCCGGCCAACCGGCGTCGACGATCGCGGCACGGGCCGCGGAGACCGCCCACCGCTGGCCCTCGTCCATCTGGGCGGCGACCATCGGCGGCACCGGGAGCTTCCACGCGAAGGGGTCCCAGGGGAAGTCGCGGACCCAGCCGCCGATCCGGGAGTACGTCTTGTCCGGGGCATGCGGGTCGGGGTCGTAGTAGAGCTCGGGGTCCCACCGTTCCGGGGGGACATCCGTGATCGAGTACACCCCGCCGGTGAGGTTCTTCCAGAAGGCGGCGGCGTCCGGGGCCTGCGGCATGATCGCGGCCAGACCGACGATCGCGACGGGTTCGAGGACGGGCTGAGCGGGCTGCGCGGACATCGTGCGGCTCCTGTCGTGCTCTTCGGTTCTTCTCGGTGCGGCGGGTCGGGGATCACGACGGCGTGACGTCGACGACCCCGGTGGACGGGCTACGGCGTGCGCCCGTAGAGGACGTCGGCGATGCGGTCGAGGTCGGCCACGAGACCGGCCTGGGCGGCCCGGACGGCGTCGAGCGGTAGGGCGGCGACGAGCGCTGCTGCGTCGACGGTCCCCCCGGAGGCCGGCGCGTCCGCGGCCCCGACGACCCAGCGCACGCCGTCGTCGGCGACCGTGAGCGCGGCCTCGCGGGCGAAGACCCGGCTCATCGCGGCGAGCGCGGACGCGTCGAAGCGGCGGTCGGCCTTCGCCGGCAGCGTCGCCTCGGCCGCGGCGGCGGCCCGGCGGGCGAACGCGGCGGCGGTCTCGACGAGGCAGACGAGCGACCCGAGCCGGAAGAGGACGTGCTGGTTGCGGGTGAGCCGGCCGATCCGGCACGCCTCGAGCACTTCTGCCAGACACCGGCTGGCGAGGGCTGCGGTTGCGGCGCCGACCTCCGGGTGGGCGACGTGCAGGGCGTCGAGCGCGGCGGCGGCGTCCCGGTAGTGCCCGCCGCGCGTCTTGAGGTGCGCCTGCCACCGGTCGCGCCCGACCGTCATCTCCATGATCTCCGAGGTGCCCTCGTAGATCGTCGTGATCCGGACGTCGCGCTTGATCTTCTCCACGACGTAAGGGCGGGTGTAGCCGTAGCCGCCGTGGGCCTGGATGGCCGCGTCAGCGGCGGCGTTGCCGGCCTCGGTGGCCGCGTACTTCGCGATCGCGCCCTCGGTGTTCAGCGCGCCGCCGGCGCCCTCACCCGCGTCGATCCGGGTCGCGGACTCCTCGAGGATCGCCCGGGCGGCCTCGAGGCGGACGGCGTGCGGCACGATGAGCTTGTGGGTGTAGCCCTGCTTGCGGGCGAGCGGTGACCCGCCCTGCTCGCGCTGCTGCGAGTAGGTGATCGCGCGGTCGAGCGCCTCCCAGCCGGCGCCGAGGCCGAAGGCGGCGACCATGAGCCGGGTGTAGCCGAAGACGTGCTGTGCCTCGACGAGGCCGCGGCCCTCGACCGCGCCGACGAGGTTGGCGGCCGGGACGAGGACGTCGTCGAGGACGAGGGCGGCGGTGTTCGACAGCCGGATGCCGTGCTTGTCCTCAGGCGGCGCGGCGGAGAAGCCGGGAGTGCCGCGCTCGACGACGAACCACGACGGCCCGCCCGGCGCGAGCGCGAGGACCGAACACGCGTCGGCGATGCTGCCGTTGCTGATCCACTGCTTGCGCCCGGTGAGCCGGTAGCCGGTGACGACGCCGTCCTCGACGACCGGGGTCGCGGTCGTCGTCATGGCGCCGAGGTCGCTGCCGGCCTCCGGCTCGGTCGCGGCGTAGGCGAAGACGATGCCGTCGGCGGCGATCCGGCCGAGCCAGGTCTCCTTCTGCTCCGGGGTGGCCCCGACGAGGATCGGGTCGCTGCCAAGGAAGGTCGCGAAGACCGCCGTCGCGAGGCCGAGGTCGAACCGGGCCATCCGCTCGCAGACCCGGTAGGAGTCGAAGGCGCCGCCGCCCATGCCGCCGTACTCCTCGGGGATGAAGACGAGCTGGACGCCGAGGGCGTCGCCGCTCATCGCGCGAACGGTGTCCTCCGGGCACACGTCCTCGTGGTCGAGCTCGAGCCGGCGCGGCTCCGGCAGCGCGTCCACGACGAAGTCGCCGAGCGCCTCGAGCATGAGGTTCAGCGTGCCGACGTCGAGGCCTTCGCCGCCGAGGAGGCCGGTCGGCACGGTCCGCACGGTGTCGGTCGTCGTCATGGCGTCGTGCCTCCGGTGGGGTCGGGGGTGGGTACACGGGTGCGCACCGAGCGCAGGAGGATCTCGGCGACGTCGGTCACCTCGACCGGCGTCTCAGGCTCGGACCCGAGGTGGGCGCCGACGCCGTCGGTGAGCATGACGAGGCAGAACGGGCACGCCGCGGTCACGACGTCCGGCCGGAGGGCGAGCGCCTCGGCGGCGCGGTCGTGGCTGATCCGGGTGCCGATCGTCTCGTCCATCCACATCCGCGCGCCGCCCGCGCCGCAGCAGAAGGAGCGTTCTCGGCTGCGCGGCATCTCGACCAGGCGCGCCCCGGGGACCGCACCGAGCAGCTCGCGCGGCGGCGCGAACACCCGGTTGTGCCGTCCGAGATAGCACGCGTCGTGGTACGTCAGCGTCGCCTCGACGGAGGTCACCGGGGTGAGCCGGCCGGTGGCGACGAGGTCGGCGAGGAGCTGGGTGTGGTGGACGACCTCGTAGTGGCCGCCGACCTGCGGGTACTCGTTCGCGAGCGCGTTGAAGCAGTGCGCGCACGTGACGACGATGCGCCGCGCGCCTGCGGCGTCGAGGGTCTCCACGTTGGAGTGCGCCAGCATCTGGAAGAGGAACTCGTTCCCCATCCGGCGCGCCGAGTCCCCGGTGCAGGTCTCGGCCCCGCCGAGGACCATGAACGACACCCCGGCCTCGTGGAGCAGCTCCGCGACGGCGCGGGTGGTGCGCTGCGCGGTGTCGTCGAGGGCGCCGGCACAGCCGACCCAGAAGAGGTACTCGACGGCGTCCGGGATGCGACCGGAGCCGTCACCGCCGTCGTCGTCGCCGAGGACCCGGACCTCGAACGGCAGCCGTGCCGCCCACTCCAGGCGCTGCCCGGCGCCGCGGCCCCACGGGTCGCCGGCGTGCTCGAGGTTGCGCAGCATGACGCCGGCCTCCTCGGGGAAGGCCGACTCCATGAGCACCTGGTGCCGGCGCAGGTCGACGACGTGATCGACGTGCTCGATGTCGACGGGGCACTGCTCGACGCACGCGCCGCACGTCGTGCACGACCACAGGACGTCGGGGTCGACGACGGCGCCGTCGGCGTCGTACGCGCCGAGCACGTCACCGGTCTGCGCCCAGCCGGTGTCGCCGACGAGCGGGCGCTCCCCCTCGGCGCGGGCGGCCTCCGGCAGCTCGGCGCGCGCGGCGTCGTCCGCGGCGAGCAGGTACGGGGCCTTGGCGAGCGCGTGATCACGCAGACCCATGACGAGCAGCTTGGGCGACAACGGCTTCCCGGTGTTCCACGCGGGGCACTGGGACTGGCACCGGCCGCACTCGGTGCACGAGGCGAGGTCGAGCAGGCCCTTCCACGTGAAGTCCTCGATCTTTCCCCGACCCATGCGGTCGTCCTCGCCCGGGTCCTCGAAGTCGACGGGCTTCCCGTCGGAGTACACCGGCAGGAGCGCGCCGAGCGCCCTCGGCCGGCGGGCGAACGCAACGTTCGCAACCGCCGCACCGATGTGCAGGTGCTTGCCGTGGACCACGATGACGAGGAAGACCATGATCACGGTGATCGCGAGGACGACGCCGACGTTCTCGATCACCGTGTTCGCGTCCGGCCCGAGCGGGGCGAGGACCCGGGCGACCGTCTCGGAGGCGTAGGCCCCGCTCTCGAAGGGGAAGTACCCCGTGTTGATCTGTGCGCCACGGTAGAGCAGGAGCGTCCACACGACGTTGAAGATCATGAAGAGGATGAGCCACGCGCCGTCGAGGTGCGAGCCGAAGAACCGGGACCGGCGGCCCTCGCGGCGCGGCGCGTGCCGCACCCGGATCGCCGCGAAGATGACGACCGACGCGAGGGTGAGCAGGGCGACGGTGTCCTCGAGGAAGCCCAGCCACGGCTGGTGCCCGATGACGGGGATCGCGAAGTCCCGGGCGAACAGGGCGCCGAACCCCTCGAGGATCGTGAGCCCGAGGAGGATGAAGCCCCAGAACGTCAGGACGTGCGCGACGCCGGGCACGGTCCAGCGCAGCAGCCGGCGCTGGCCGAGCACCTCGACGACCTCGGCCCGGAGCCGGGCGCCGGCGCCGTCGGTCCGGCCGGGCTCGACGGGCTGACCGGCCGCGCCGAGCCGGTAGAGCATGAGGAGCCGGCGCCCCGCGAGCGTCAGGGCCACCGCGGTGACGAGAAAGCCGGCCAGCAGTCGGAAGGTCATGTCCCTGTCCCCGTCCGTGACCGTCAGCCTCGGCGCCGCGCGATCTCGTCGACGAGCGCGGGGAGGACGGCGTGCAGGTCACCGACGACGCCGAGGTCGGCGATCCCGAAGACCGGTGCCTTCGGGTCCTTGTTCACGGCGACGACGGTCTTCGACGCCTGCATCCCGGCCCGATGCTGGATCGCCCCGGAGATCCCGGCCGCGACGTAGAGCGCCGGCGCGACGGTCGCCCCGGTCTGGCCGATCTGGAACTCGTGCCCGTACCACGCCTCGTCCGTCGCGGCCCGGGATGCCCCGACCGCACCGCCGAGAGCGTCGGCAAGGGCCTCGACGACGCCGAAGCCCGCCTCCGACCCGACGCCGCGACCGCCGGCGACGACGACGGATGCCGCGGTGAGCTCGGGGCGTCCGGTGGCCACCTTCGGCGTCCGGGCGACGACGCGCGCACCACGCGCGGCGTCGCCGAACGTCACGTCGACCTTCTCGACGACAGGCTCGGCAGGCGCCGGATCGACGGGCGCCGCGTTCGGCCGGACGGCGAGCACGGGCACGCCACGGACGACCTGGCTCGTCGCGAGCCACTGCCCGGCGACGACGGCCTGGGTCGCGACAGGTCCGTCGGGGCCGGGCTGCACGTCGACCGCGTCGGTGACGATGCCGGACCCGAGCCGGACGGCGAGCCGGGCGCCGACCTCCTTGCCCTCGGGGCCCGACGTCACGAGGACGGAGCCGACGCGCCCGCGGGCGACGACGGCTGCGAGGGCGTCGACCTTCGGCGCGACGAGGTAGTCGTCGACCTCGGGCGCTTCGACGACGTACACCTTCGCCGCGCCGTGCTCGGCGAGCGTCGCGACGACGGCGGCGTCGTTCGGCCCGCACACCAGCGCGACCGGGGTGCCGAGCCGGCGGGCGACCGTGAGCAGCTCGAGAGTGGGCCGGCGGACGGCGGCCGGCCGACCGGCGGCGGGGTCGGCCGGGACGACCTCCGCGAGGACGAGAGCTTCCTGGGACACGACGGGTCTCCTCGGGTGCGGCGGCGTACGGCGTCGCCGGGGCGACGGCCGGACGGATCGGTGGTCCGGCGGTGTGGATGTGCGGTGTGGATGTGCGGTGCGGATGTGCAGTGTGGATGTGCGGTGCGGATGTGAGGTGTGGTGCGGCGGACTGGTCCGGCGGTGTGCGCCGGTCAGATGAAGCCGCGAGCGGCGAGGAAGTCCGCGACGACGACGGCGGCTGTGCCGTCGTCGACGACGACCTCGCCCGCCGGGCGCGGCGGACGGACGCTCAGGGAGCGGACGACGACCCCGGCCGCGGCTGCTCCGACGGCCGTGGGGTCGACCCCGAGGTCGGCGAGGGGCAGGGTCTGCACCGGCTTCTTCTTGCCGGCCATGATCGCCTTGAAGGACGGGTACCGTGGCTGGCCGGCCCGGTCGGTCACGGAGACGACGGCCGGCAGGGTGGCAGCGATCTCCTCGCGCGCCCGGTCGCCGTCGCGGTGGATCGTCACCGTGCCGCCGCCCGGGTCGACCGTGAGGTCGCCCGCGAACGTCACTTGCGGGACGCCGAGCCGTTCGGCGACCATCGCCGGGACGACGGACATCTCGGCGTCCGTCGAGGCCATCCCGGCGATGACGAGATCGAACCCTACGTGCTGCAACGCCTTCGCGAGCACGAGGGACGTCGACAGCGCGTCGCTGCCGTGGATGGCGTCGTCGACGACGTGGACGCCGTCGTCACCGCCCATGGACAACGCCTTGCGCAGTCCGTCGAGGGCGCGCGCGGGTCCGAGCGTCAGGTAGGTGATCCGGGCGTCGAGACCGGCCTCCACGAGCCGGACCGCCTGCTCGACGGCATACTCGTCGAGCTCGGACAGCCGGCCTTCCACCGCGGCTCGGTCGAGCGTGAGGTCGTCGGCGAACGACCACGTGGCTGTCGGTTCGGGGACGTGCTTGACCAGGACGACGATGCGCATCCGCGGCCTGCCTTCCGAGGTGGACCAGTGCTTGCGCTCGACCGTAGGGTCCGTGCCGGCCACGACAGCCGGGACCTCCGACCCCTGTCGCCGGACGCCTGCCTCACGTTCTACGCTACTCGCCGGTAACCCGGACGTCGGTCCTTCCGGACCGGCGGCACAGCACGATCAGGTCGCGAGGTCGGACTCGGCGACGACCCGCAGCGCCTGCGCGGCGATCGTCAGCGCGGGGTTCATCGCCGCCGAGGACGCGAAGAACCCGCCGTCGACGACCCACAGGTTCGCGACGTCGTGGCTGCGGCACCACGGGTCGAGGACGCTCGTCGCGGGGTCGGTGCCGGCGACGACCGTGCCGCACTGGTGGCTGTTCATCGAGATGTCGAACCACTGGGTGAACACCGCGTCGTACCCGGCGGCATGCAGCAGCGCCTTCGCCCGCCGGTGGAGCACCCTGTGCGGCCGGGTGTTGCGCGCTGTCCGCGCCGTCGTCACCCGGCCGGCGGCGTCGGCGAGGACCCGGTTGTCGGGATGCGGCAGGTCCTCGGTCATGACGAGCCACTCGACGCTGCGGGCCGCGATGCCGTCGAGGAGCAGCCTGGGCACCCTGGTCGCCCAGGACTTCATCATCGAGCCCTGGACCTTGCCGATGAGCTGGAGCGTCCCGAGCGGGTACCCGTCCCCGCCGTCGAGGTAGAAGTCGTTGACCGACAACGTCTTCTGGAACACGACGTCGTTGCGCCGGTTCACGTCGACGGCGGCGACGTGGGCGTTGTTGTGCATCATGAACCGGCGTCCGACGAGACCGCTGGAGTTCGCGACGCCGGTCGGCGCGGCATCGTCCGCGGACGCGAGGAGCAGGGCTGCGGAGTTCACCGCGCCGGCCGCGAGGACGAAGCGGCCACCGCGCACCTGCTCGACTCCGTCCGTGGTCTCGACGACGAGGTGGTCGACCCGGCGGCCGGCGGCGTCCGGCACGATCCGCCGCACCCGGACGCCGGTGCGCAGCCGGACGTGCCCGGTCGCGAGCGCCGGGTCCAGAGCCCGGGTCTCGGCGTCCGCCTTCGCCCCGAACCGACAGGGGAACCCGTCGCACGTGCCGCACCGGATGCACGACCCGCCGGGCCGCAGGTCCAGACCCATCGAATTCGCGGCGGGGTGGACGCCCTCGGCGCGCAGACGCTCGGCGAGGTCGGCGACGTAGGGCTCGTGGTCGAGGGCGGGGTACGGGAACGGGGCGCTGCGCCACGGCTCGGTCGGGTCCTCCCCCGTCGTCCCGTGGACGCGGAAGACCCGCTCGGCCTCGCCGTAGTACGGCTCGAGGTCGGCGTACGTGAACGGCCACGCGGGGGAGGTCCCCTCGAGGTGCTCGACCGCACCGAAGTCGGCCTCCCGGAACCGCGGCAGGCTCGCCCCGTAGACCTTGGAGTTGCCGCCGACGACGTAGTGCACGCCCGGCGCGAAGGGCCGGCCGGCACCGTCGAGCCACTGCTCGGCCGGCTTGTACCGCCGATGCAGGAAGACCGCCTCCGGCGAGAAGTTCTCCGCCTCCCGGGGCAGCCGCTCGCCGCGCTCGAGGACGAGGACGTCGACCCCGCGGCGGGCGAGCGCGAGCGCCGTCGTCGCGCCGCCGATCCCGGACCCCACGACGACGACCGAGGCTGCGGCGCCCCCGCCCGCACCCCGACCCGCGCCGTCGTCCGCGTCCCGCGCCGCCACACCCGACATGGCGGCATCCAAGCACGCGCCGCCGCGGCGACGTCCGTCGAGACCCTCCTCTCACCGTGTGGTCGGGAGAACGTCCTACTCGCACGGACGGTCGCGCGTGGGTGACGATATGCGGATGCAACCGCTCCGGGTCGTCGTCGCCGGGGGCGGGATCGGCGGGCTCGCGGCGGCGGCACTGCTGGCGCGCACCGGCCACGACGTCACCCTCCTCGAACGCAGCAGCTCGCTGCGCGAGGTCGGCGCCGGGATCGCCCTGCAGCCGAACGGGCTCGCCGTTCTCGACGCGCTCGGCCTCGTCGCCCGGCTCTCGGGGCACGGCTCCTGGCAGGGCTCGCTGGCCCTCCACGACGGCCGCGGCCGGACCCTCTCGACCGTCACGGTGCCGGCGGCGCAGGCGCCGCTCGACCGCGCGCTCGTCGTGCCGCGGCAGGCCGTCCACCACGCCCTGTCCGACGCCGCTGCGTCCGCCGGCGCGGCGATCACGACGGGCGCCGAGGCCTCCGACGTGGCCCAGGACGACACCGGGGTGACGGTCGCCGTCGAGCCCGGCTCGGGCCGGATGCGGGCGGACCTCCTCGTCGCCGCGGACGGCGCGCGGTCGGCGATCCGCACCCGGCTCGCCGTCGTGGCCCGGGACGTCCCGGGGCCGGTCTACCTGCGGGCGCTCGTCCCCGTGGGCTGCCCCGACGAGCTCGCCGGCGAGCACTGGGGCCGGCACGGGCTCGCCGGGCTCGTGCCGTGCGGGCGGGGCCGGACGTACTGGTTCGCCTCGTCGACCCCGGACGTCCGGGACGCCGTCGCGACCGGCCGGGTCGCCGCCCTCCGGTCCACGGTGAGCGCGGCGCACCCCGTCCTGTCCGGCGCCGTTCAGGGGCTGTCGGACGTCCGCGACGTGCTCGTCAACCAGGTCCACACCGTCCGGACGTCGTCGTACGTCGACGGCCGGGTGGTCCTCCTCGGCGACGCCGCCCACGCGATGCCGCCGAACCTCGGCCAGGGGGCGAACAGCGCGCTCGTCGACGCCGCCGTCCTCGCCCTCGAGCTCGCCGACCGCGAGACCCTCGCCGAGGCGCTCGGCCGCTACGACTCCGGACGGCGCCGCGCCGTCCGCCGGGTCCAGCGGGACGCCGAGCGGCTGGCCCGGGTGGCGCACTGGCAGCACGGGCGCAGGCTGCGCGACCTCGCCGTCCGGACGACATCCGCGGCCGTCGGGGCCAGGGCCGCCCGGGCGGCGTTCCAGGTCGACGTCGTCCGGCTCCGCGACGATCTGCGGTGCCTGCTCGCGCCGAGCAGGCCCGGCGCGCAAGGCGCCTGAGCACCGTGGCGGGCGATGCGCAGGGACCGATGCCGGAGCTGCTCCCCGGCGGCTTCGTCCCGACCGATCGCGCGCCGCGCGACCCAGGACGACATCGCCCGCATCGTCTCCGACGCCGTCCTCGACCGGCTCGCGGGGGTCGAGGTCGACCCCGAACCTCCTGTCCGTCGTCGTCGACCGGCTGACGTCGCCGCTGCGCGACGCGGTGCTCGTCGTCTCGGCCTGCGCCGCCGTCGTCGCGCCCCCCGGCACCCTCGTCGCGCTCGCCGTCCGGGACGCACGGGCCGGGGCCCGCGCGGGGGCCCCGGCCCGCCGGCCCGCGGGCGACGCTGTTACGACGCCGTGCCCTCGAGCGCGGTGTCGCCCTGGACGGTGCGGCCGGCGCCGACCTCACGGTTCGGGGTCACGCCGTGCGCCGTGCCGGTGTACGAGACGTCGATCCGGCGCGGCCGGGCCTCCGGCGCGACGGGCAGCGTCAGCGTCAGCACGCCGTCGGTGAACGTTGCCTCGATCCGCTCGATGTCGAGCCCCGCCCCGAGCGTCAGCTGACGCACGAAGGTGCCGACCGGACGCTCCCGGGTGAGCCACTCGACGTCGTCCGAGTTTGGCGACCGCGTGCCCCGGATCGTGAGGACTCGGCCGTCGATGCCGACCTCGACCGAGCCGGGGTCGACACCCGGCAGGTCGCAGTGGAGAACGTACTGATCCCCGCTGCGGTACAGGTCGACAGGCATGCTCCGCATCGACTGAGACATGTCCGCGGCCGTCGTGAGCATCCGCTCCGCCAGGCGGTCGAAGTCGCGGAACGGGTCGAAGGTCACCACCAGAACCCACCTCCTGAGAGTCTGGCCCGGGAGCACGCCCGGGCAACGTCACCGCGGGCGCCGAGGGTGATGGTGCCATGCCCGCGACACTTCCGTTCTAGCACTCTCGACCCGAGAGTGCCAACCCCCGGAGGCGTGTCTGCGCCGGGCAGCGTTCGGCGAGCAGGAGCGCCAGGTCGTCCCGGAGACGGTGCCCGGCGTGCCGGGCGAGGGGCGAGGACGACGTCGTCGTCCAGGCACTGCCCAGCGGCCAGCCGCGCAGCGGGCGGCCCACGTCCCGGACGTCGACGAAGCGGCCGCGGCGGTCCCGGGTCTCGACGAGTGCGTCGGCGGAGAAGAGCCGCCGCGCACCCGGGCCCGGGCCGGGCAGGAGACCGGAGATGCCGAGCGGGAGCCGGTGCCCGCCGACGTCGAGGAGCCGCACGGGCTCGTCGCCCCGGACCGGCACGAGGAGCGGTGCGCGGTGGCCACAGT
The DNA here is from genome assembly GCA_963750565.1 of uncultured Actinomycetota bacterium. Lineage (GTDB taxonomy): Bacteria > Actinomycetota > Actinomycetes > Actinomycetales > Kineosporiaceae > R-H-3. The sequence continues at coordinate 127,341 of CAVVRA010000015.1, forward strand.
TCTCGAGGCGCACCTCGTCGCCGTCGAGCTCGACGAGCGGACCCGACGAGGCAGATGCCGACGGCGGGCACGCCGAGCAGGACCCCGAGCCCGAACCACGCCCGGTACTCCAGCGCAGACATCGGGCGCACCGTCACCGAGGCGCAGAGCCCACCGACAGGGGCGGCGATCGCCGACGTTCGCAAGGACGCCGGTCAGCGCCGCGGCGACGATCGCCCCGGCGGATACGTACTGTTCATGGTGAGCCTATGACTGAGGGTGACGTCCAGCACGAAGAGTGATATCAGGACGAAGAGCGAAACAGACATACCGGGCCAATCGATGTCTCGATTGCGCATCACGCCTCCCCTGTCACTCCTATCGCGCAACACTGGGGCTGGCTCGTCACCCGCTAGCAGCACTAAGGTCACTCTTCGTGGCCCCACCTGCTGTGACGGGGCGTCGGCGGCGCAGCGTGGTCGTCGCACGCTCCGCGACAGAACGACACGACCCGTGAGGGGACCCGAAACATGACAAGCCTCGTGTCCGCCATGCACTCTGCCACGCCCCAAGGTCCCGGCGGTATCAACGCCGACGGCCTGATCGGGCTCTTCCTGTGGATCATCGGCATCCTCGCCTGCATCTCCGCGGTCAAGATCGTGGCCCGGGCCGACAGCAGCAGCCCGCGGCGCAACGCGGACACCGGCCTCAACCTCGCGATCGCGATGACGATCATCGTCGTCTTCCTCGGCGGCGCCACGATCTGGACGGCCTTCGAGGGGGTTCGGGACCTCATCCTGCGCGGCGGGCAGAGCACGTCCCAAGGCGGGCAGTGAGCGGGGCGCCGGCCCCGAACGGCGCGGCAGTCACCCCGGTGCGTCCCCTGCTCGGCGTCGACGACGAGGTCGACGACTTCCGGTACGTCTGGCACGGCCCGGTGGGGGCGGAGAGCTGGTGGCCGGCGCGCCCGATGGAGCACGTCGTGATCTACGCCCGCATCGTGCTGCCCGCGATGGTCGTCGGGGGCCTCTGGGGACTGGCCTTCGGCTGGAGCTTCCTGTCACGCGCGGTGCCCATGGTGGCCTTCCCGCTCGTCGCGTGGGCGGTCGTCGACGGCCTCGTCAAGCATGTCGACGCGCTGCGGCCGCTCTCGTACCACCAATGGGTGCTCCGGGCGGAGCTCACGGCGCCCCGGCCCGTCCGACCGCACGACGCGGTCGTCGTCCGCACCTCGACCCCCCTGGAGCTCCTCGGCCCCGTACCCACGGCCGCCCCGCGTAGGCACGTCCGGTGAGCCCGTTCCTGCGCCGCGGCGGCCGCGTGCGGGCCGCAGAGACGACCGCGCCGCTCGCCGCGCAGGCGATCCGTGGGCACCTGCTCGCCGAGCCGACCGGGGTCTGGGCGTGGTTCGCGCTCTCCCCCGTCCGGCACTACTTCGCCGACCCCGCCGAGCGCGAGGCGCACCGGGCCCAGCTCGCCGCACGCTGGGTCGACCTCGTCGGGCACCGGATCCACCTGAGGGTCACCGAGCACCCGTACGCCTACGGCACCTGGGCCAAGTGGTACCTGCGGCGCACCGAGGGCAGCCGGCTGCCCGACCCGCGCAGCGGCGAGTCGTTCGGCGAGATGGTCGCGTCGATGCAGGAGCGCATCCGCGACCTGGGTCTCACCGTCCCGGCCGCCTACCTCGGCGTCCGGGTCGAGACCAGGCGGCCGCTGACCGGCCGCGACCTCGAGCGGCTCCTCGCGGCGGGACGGGCGACATCCGCCCTGCCTGCCGACGCGACGATCCCGAGCGGCATCCCGCTCGGGCCGCGGGTGCTTCCCGGCGGCCCGAACGGGTCGGCGAACGGAGCGTCGGACGGCACGAGCGGCTCGGACGGCCCGAGCGGCCCGAGCGGCCCGAGCGGCATGGCCGGCATGGCCGCCGGCGCCGAGGGCAACGGGCCATCGACCGGCGCGCTCGCCCTGCACGACCCGGCGGACGTCGCCGTCCGGGAGCCGGACGCCGCGGCGCGCGGCCTCGACGACCGGCTCGCCGAGGTGGCCCACCGCCTCGACCGGGTCACCGCCGCCGTCTCCCGGCCCGGCCTGTCCGGGATGCGGATGAGCGCCCGCGGCCTCGCCTGGCTCGTGAACTCCAGCCTGACCCCTGGGATACCGGTCTCGCCGGAGACCCTCGACGGGGCGTCGTCCGGCTGGGACCCCGACACCGTCGAGGAGTTCACGGCCCCCGTCCACGCGACGTGCGAGCCCTACGCCCCCGCGGTCGAGATCCGCGCCGTCCGGGGCGGGGCGGAGCGCCGGGTCTGGGCGAGCGTCGCGACACTGTCCCGGACGCCGGAGCGCGCCGTCGACGACGTCCGGCACCCGCTCTTCGCATGGACGCGGACGCTCGAGTTCCCCGTCCAGTGGTCCGCGGTCTGGGACGTCGTCGACGGCTCCGACCTCGCGAAGGAGGCGACCCGAGTCCGCGAGCACCTCGACGACCAGATCGACCACCTCGTCGAGCAGGGCAAGAAGCCCCAGCGCCGGCTCCTGCGGCTCAAGGACCACGCGGCGCGGGTCGAGGACGAGCGGACGAGCCCCTTCCCGGACACCCGGGTGCGGCTCGTCGGACAGACCAGGGCGCTCGTTCTCGGGGACTCCCCCGAGCAGGCGGTCGAGCGCCGCGACGCGTTCGTCAAGGCAGCCGTCGGCGCCCAGGGCGCGCTGTTCTCCGCGCACGCCGGGCAATGGCAGACGCTGCGCGAGTTCGTGCCCGGCGAGCCCGCGGCCGCCACCGGCTTCGTCCGGACGATCCCGGGCGGCCTCGCCGCGACGTTCGGGCCGAGCGTGGCGACCCGGGTCGGCGACACCGTGGGCCCGTACCGCGGGTACGTGACCCGGACGGCCGCGACGCCGTTCCACCTCCACCCGCAGGACGGCCCCGAGAACGGCCGGTCGGGTCTGCAGCTCATCATCGCGACGCTCGGCAGCGGCAAGTCGTACGTCGGCGCAGGCACGTTCGAGCTCGCCGTCCGGGAGGGGCAGCAGTGCGGCGCCCTCGACCCGGCCGGCAAGATGCGCGAGCTCCTACGGCTCGAGCACCTGCACGGCCACGTCCGGGACATGGACCTGCAGCACGCGACGAACGGCCTGTTCATCCCGTGGCGGCAGGTGCCCGACCCCGACCGCAACGAGTTCGCCGTCGAGCGCGGGTCGTTCGCGCCGGGCCAGGACGGCGACCGGGCGCACCGGGTCGCCGTCGAGAACGCCGACGTGGCGTACGAGCAGGCGGTCCAGGCGGCGAGCGAAGAGCGCCGCAGCCTCGCCGTCGAGCTGTTCATGTCCCGGCTGCCCGCGCAGGTGTACGAGGACAACCCGTACGCGCGGCTCGTCGTCCGGGCCGGCGTCAACGCCGCGGGCGGCGACTACGCGACGGACCCGTGGGCGGCGGTCGACGCGATGACCCGCGAGGGCCAGGACGGCAAGGTCTTCGCCCGGATGATCACCGAGTCCGCCGCGGGACTCGGCGGCCGGCTCGTCCTGCCGCCCAAGGGCTGGCGCGAGACCGCGACCAACATGCTCAGCGACTGCATCATCATCACGGCGCGAAACCTGCCGATCCCGACGCCAGGCGTCCCGCGCCGGCAGTGGACCGAGGCCGAGCAGTTCGCCGCGGGGATGACGCGCGCGGCGTCCTGGTACCTGACCCGCATGATGTACGGCAGCGGCCACACCCCGAAGTTCATCAACCTCGAGGAGGCCGGCGACATCGGCGGCGACGAGTCGATCCGCGGGCTCGCAGCACGGGCGTCGCTGCACACCCGCAAGTCGAACACCGCGCTGCTCGTCGCGGTCCAGAACCCGCTGAAGATCGAGCAGATCGACCCCGAGATCGGCAACCTCGTCGGGACGACGTTCATCGGCAACCTCTCGACGCTCGACGCCGCGCAGTCCGCCCTGCGACTCGCGGGGCTGCCGCCGATGTACGCGCCGGTGCTGCTGCGCCTCGACGTCGGCGAGTTCCTCGTGACCGACCACGCCGGCAACACCCAGACTGTCGCCTTCGACGGCGAGTACCGCCCGCACGTGCACCGCCTGCTCCTCACGAACCCACCGTCCCGCGGCCGGACGATCGACGTCACGGGCGTGGAGCGTGACGGCGACGACGACGGTGGCGACTCCCCCGGCCCGGCCTCCGGGCAGACGCGAGCGAGCGTCGCGTGACCCGGCGCCCGACGGGGCGCCGCAGGGCCGCCACCGTCGTCCTCGCCGTCACCGTTGCGGCCGTCGCCCTCCTCTCGCTCGCCGGGTCCGCCGAGGCCCGCGCCGCCGGAGCGGCGCTGCCCGCGGCGGACGGGGTAGGCCGGTCGGCCATCGTCGACTGCATCCCGGGCCTCGACGGGACGAGCGCGCCGCAGTCCATGGCACCGTCGGAGGTCGCCGGGGCGTTCTTCGACCCGTCCTCGGCGCGGCCACCGGCCGCGGCGGCCGGGGTCACGCCGCCCGGGTCGGTGCCGCCGAACACGTTGACGAGCTACGGCTGGGCGGGGTTCAGCTGGCCCGACTACGACCCCGGCTGCACGACGTCCATCAGCCTCGACGACCGGCTCACGGGCACCCTCGCGCGCGCCTCGATGAGCATGCTCGCGTGGGCCAACGCCGCGACGACGGGAGCCTCCCGGTACGCCTACGACCCCGCGACGTACGACCCGGTCGACCAGATCGCGAAGTCCGTCGACTCCGGGATCGGGGACGGGTTCGCCCGGCCCGGCTTCTGGATCGTCGCGCTCCTGCTCGGTGCGGCCCTGGTCTGGACGGCGGACCGGCGGTCGCCGCGGCACCACGCGCAAGCGGCGACCGTCGTCCTCGCGCTCGGTCTGTCCGTCGTCACCGTCTCGACGTGGAACGCCACCCTCGGCCCGGCGGCGGACCGCACCGTCCTCACCGTCGTCTCGTGGGCGAACGGCGCGGCGACCCCGGGCGGTGCGGGCGGCACGAACGCCGGGCAGCAGATCGGCGAGAGCCTGCGGTCGAACATCGTGCTGCGGACCTGGCGCAGCGGCGTCTTCGGGCCCAACGACGCCACCGCGAACCAGTACGCCGACGCCCTCTTCGCGGCGGGCGCCATCAGCAATGCCGAGGCAGCCGCGGCGGGCCGGGACTCGGCGGCGCTCGGGAAGCTCGCCGAGGCCGACAAGGCGACGTACGACCAGCTGGCGGGGCAGATCAAGCGGGACGACGAACGGGCGTACGGCTACCTCGCCGGCACGCACAACGGCGCCCGGCTGTTCTACGTGACGCTCGGCTGGCTCACCTGGCTGTGGGCGGCGAGCTTCCAGACCGTCGCCGCGTTCGCGACGGCGTACTCGCTGACGCTCGTGCGGCTCGTCCTCGGCCTGTGGTCGGCGATCGCGCTCGTCGCGCTGTTCCGGCCGCGATACGCGCTCCGCGCCGTCGGGCTGCTCGTCGGTGCGCTCGTCGCGGGTATCGGCCTGAGCGTGGTCGCGGCCGGCGCGCGGCTCGCGTACGGCCAGCTCCTCGCGACGGCGGCCACCGCGAACACGTGGGTGACCGTCGGCGTCGGGCTCGTCGTCTGCGCGGCGACGTGGGTCATCGCCTGGCCACTCTTCCGGGTGCTGCCGGGGACCCCCGAGCGGCTCCGCCGGATGGGCGGCCGCCCGGTCCGGCCGGACGGTGGTGCCGCGGACGTCGACGCCGAGCCCGGAAGCGTCGCAAACCCCACCCGGGGCCTGTCCGGGCCACCCGGCGAGTCCCCCGACCACGGGGTGCCGGCCGAGGCGACCGGCGGGCGGGCCGCCGCCGGGGTGCTCGTCGCTGCCGCCGAGGGGCTCCAGGGCCGCGGCCGGCGCGGCGCGCCAGCGCCGGTCGGGCCCCCGGGACCGCTCGGCGTCGCCGGCGCAGGCGTCGCCGCGTCCGTCGCACCGGCCGCCGCGTCCTCGCCGTCCTCGGCTTCCGGGCCGACGGGCGCGGCCGGTGCGAACGGCCTCGCGGGTCGGACGGGTGCCGTGGCCGCCACGGCAGCCCCGGGATCTGCGGCACCCACCGCTGGACAGGTGGGCGCGCAGGCGCGGCCGTCCGGACATCTGTCGTCGTACGGCGAGGGCGGCATGCCGGGCGCCGGGCCCGCCGATCGCGACCACGGGTCTGCCCCGGTGCGCGCCCCGCGCAAGGCGGCGCCCTCGGTGTACCCGATCTACCTCCCGCCGCGCAGCGAGCCCGAGCGGACCGACACGATCCCCGGCCGCCCGGCGCCCGGCACCGCCGCCCCGGGCGGCGCGCTGCCTGCCGGGCCGGAGAAGGACCGAGGAGGCCCGCGGTGAACGCCCTCTCGACGGTGCGGCACGGCGTCCGCGGCGCGGCCGCCCGGACCAGGCGCACCCTGCTGTGGACGCCGCACCGGTTCCGGACCGCGATCGGCGCCGCGGTGGCCGTGCTCGTGCTCCTGCCCGTCGGGTCGCTCGTCGTGCGGCAGCCGTGGGACCAGGCGGCCGCCGGCTCCACCGACCCCGCGGCCACCGACCTCGTCGCCGGCGACGGCACCGGCGGCCTCGTGGACGGCCTCTCGGGGACGCCTCCCGGCTCCGCGTCGTCCGGCCTCGGCGCGACGGGCGACGCGCAGTCGACGGCGCCGGCCGACGAGCCGCCGGCCGGCACGGAGCCGGTCGACGCGTCCGCCGTCCCGCTGAGGACCGTGCTCGACGCCGAGAAGGGAACGTCCGGCTCCGGTCGCACGGCCGGCGCGGCGGGTCAGCCGACGTTGTCCCCGGACGGCGCGAACAGCCTGTGGAAGGCACAGGCGCGGCTCTCGGCGGCCCGGTTCGCGCAGGCGTGGCTCACCGGACCGACGGCCTCCTCCGTCGACGCGTGGCTGCGCGACCTCGACCCCTGGCTGGACCCGGGTTCGCGGCAGCTCGTCGCCCTGACGAACCTCGCCGCGATCCCCCGGACCTCGGTGACTTCGGTCCAGCTCCGCACGCTCGAGGAGGCCGAGGGGACCGCGGTCGTCTGGCTCGCCGACCGCGGCCGGGTCGACGTCGAGCTCGCGTGGGACGGCGAGCGGTGGCGGGTCACATCCTACGAGCCGGTCGCGGCCGTGGGCGTGCCCGTGCCGACGACGAGCGGGCCGACGAGTGCGCCGGCATCGACCACCGCGACCACGACCGGGACGGCCGCTGCGCCATGAGACTGCGGACCGTCGCCGTCGTCGCCGTCGCCGTCGCCGTCGTCGGGGGCAGCGGCACGCTGGCCACGCTCTCGAGCAGCGGGATCCTCGACGACGCGCAGAGCTTCCTCGGCTCACAGCTCCTGCAGTCGCCGTGCCTGCCCGAACTGGGCGGCGGGATCTCCGCCGGCGGCGGCGCGTCGGACCGGATCGCAGACCTGGACCGGGTGCAGACGCGCAACGTCGCGGAGGTCGCGCGGGCCGCGAGTCAGGTCGCGAGGTCCGAGCAGCTCGGCGCCGAGGAGCTCGTCCAGGTGCTCACAGTCGCCTATGCGGCCGCGCTCGTGGAGTCCGACCTGCGCAACCTGCCCTCCCGCGCCGTCCCGGCGAGCCTCGCCTTCGACTACGACACCTACCCCGGCGGCCGGATTCCGCCCGGGGACCACTCGAGCGTCGGGCTGTTCCAGCAGCTCGACGCGTGGGGCCCGGTCGCCGTTCGGATGAACCGCGCGGAGTCGGCGCGGATGTTCCTCACCGGTGGCCGCGTCGGTCAGCGGGGGCTGCTCGACATCCCCGGCTGGCGGACGACGGACCCCGGTGTCCTCGCCCAGCGGGTCCAGGCATCGGCCTACCCGCTGCGGTACGGACAACGCGTCGCGCAGGCGAAGGCGATCACCGCCATGGTCCTCGGGACCCGGTCGACCGGCGGCTCGACGCTCGCGAGCGGTGGCGCCGGGCGCGGCGGGGGCGGCGGGGGCGGCGGCGCGGCGGGCCTGTCGGCCGGGGTGTTCCGGACGTCGTCCGGGTGCGAGCCCGCGGCCCAGCAGGCTGGGACACCGGGGGCGCCCCCGGCCGGCTCCTGCCCGCCGTCCCGGGCGTCGGCGGAGCGCGGCCTCACGCCGGACGCGGTCGCGGTGCTGCGCTGCGGCCTCGGCGACTTCCCGATGATCCGTTCGTACGGTTGCCTCGCAACGGGCGGGCACATCCCTGGCTCCGACCATTACAGCGGCCGCGCGTGCGACTTCATGATCCCCGGGCAGGCGCGCCGGGACACCCCGGACGGCGTCGCGCTCGGAAACGGCATGGCCGACTACTACGTCAAGCACGCCAAGCGCTTCGGCGTGAAGTACATCATCTGGCACGGGCGGATCTGGAACGCCTCCCGCCCCGACGCGGGGTGGCGGCCCTACCGGCACCCGTCGGGCTCGGGGAGCTGGACGCTCATGCACATGGACCACGTCCACGTGTCCGTCGATGGCCAGTCCGGCATGTACGGCTGGGGCGCTTGACCCCGCCCGTCGTCGCGGCTACTAGCGAGTCTGCCCGCCATGAGGGGGCAGACTCGCCAGTAGCCGGTTCGGCTGGGGCGCGGCCGAGCCCACGTCGATGCGGCCGGGCCACTACTGGACACCTGCGAGTGCCCTTCGGATCTCGGTGACGACGTCGGCCGGGCGGTCGGTGAGGTCCCACCAGGTGAACCGCAGGATCCGGTATCCCGCGTTCACGATGCGGTTCTGCCGCCGACGATCCGCGACGAAGGCGTCGTACCCGCTGTGCGCCTTCAGGCCGTCGACCTCGACGACCAGACGCTGATCGACGAACAGGACATCGACGACACCGATCAGCCCTGTTGCGTCGAAGACCTCCCCGCCTGCCGTCCACCCGCCGATGCCTGCATCGACGAGGAGACGGTGGAACATGTGCTCGGCCGCGCTCACGGCGCCGGACGACGTGAGGTCGACGAGATCACGGAGCTGAACGACACCGTGACGTCCGTGTCGTTGCTCCGCCTCTCGCACGAGGTCTCTCCTCGACAGCAGCCGCCGGGTCGCCGTCCACGCGTGGAGATCCAGGGCCTCGGGCACTGGCAGGGTCGCAAGGCAGTCGAGGATCGTCCTGCGCAGGGACGTCATCGCGGGCCGTCGATCGGGCCGGACGACGTCGGACGGGTCCGGCTCGACGAGGTGCACCGTCATACCGCGGGCGTGCCGTCCGTGACGGGCAACGACATGGCAGAGCCCGTCGTCCGCGAGCGGCAGCCCCCAGAGCAGCGCCGCCGTACCGCGGCACACGATCGCTTCCGGCCACGCGAGGGTCGCCGCCCACGCCCTGCCAAGCGGCGGCAACGCCGTCGGTTGCGCGCTGATGACGCCTCCGAGCAGCCGCGTCCAGGCACCGGTCTCCATGCGACGCCGGACCTGCCTCGGCGTCCATCCGGCGTCCACGGCTTGCTCAGCGGTGAAGACGCCGGCCTGGCGGTGAGCGACGGACGGCACCCCGGCATCGACCCTCCGGCCCGCTCCACGGATCCCGGATCGTCCTGCCCGTGGTGGGTCGGCGCTCATGGGGGCACGATGCCGTCGGGCAGCTCGTGTCCCGGGAGATTTGTTCGGCGGGTGTGGACAGCGTGACGACCGCCGGACCTGTGGACGGTGCGAGGCCGTACCCGCGGTCGGGTTCGTCCCCTGCCCCGAGCTCAGACTCGTCGACTCGGGTCTCCGGCGACTGCGGTCTACTAGCGCGTCCGCCCGGTCAATCCGGGCAGACGCGCTAGTAGATCGGGTGAGGCAGGGGGCAGGGGCAGGGGGTCGGGGGTCGGCGGGTCAGCGGGGGTGGCCGGCCGCCCACTTCGGCAGGAACTCGGCGCGCCGCTGGGACATCGCGGCGAGCATCGCCTTCTCGATCGTGCGGGCGTCGCCCGGCGCGGTGCCGCGGACCATCCGCTCCCGGAGGAACGCGAGCTCGCTCGCGAGCTCCTGGAAGTCCCGCATCGCCCGGCGTGCGGGGGGACCGCCGGTGCGCTCGGCCCAGGCCCTCGCCTCCCGGCGTGCGGGAATCGAGGCGAGCATCGACACCTCCCCCGGGGACAACCAGCCGGTCGAGCAGTAGACCTGGAGGTGCCGGGCGATGAGACGGCCCTCCCGGCGCCGGGCGTAGATCGCCAGGGCGGCGAAGCCGAGGAACACCGGCAGCTGGAACAGGACGTATCCGGTCAGGAAGCCACCGAGCCCGGACGAGGCGGAGGCGTTCCACGCGCCGTGGAGCACGACCGCGACCGCAAAGCCGATCAGCGGGTACAGCAGCTTCAGCGGCGGGTTCCGGGCGCGGACCGCGAGGCCGAGGCCGATCCCGGTCGCGGCGGTGAACAACGGATGGGCGAACGGCGAAGCGATGCAGCGCAGAACGAAGACGAAGACGGTGCCCGCCGTCCCGAACTCCATGAGGGTGCGCCCGAGGTACAGCACGTTCTCGACGAACGCGAACCCGATGCCTGCCATCCCGGCGTAGACGATGCCGTCGACCACGCCGTCGAACTCCCGGCGCCGCAGCAGGAGGATGACGACGATCGCGAGCCCCTTCATCGTCTCCTCAACGACCGGAGCGACGAACACGGCGGCGGCCGTGGGGTCGCCGCCGGCCTGCTGGATCGCGGCGACCGACGCGCTGTTCACGACGAGCGCGGCGAACGTCGCCACGCCCGCGCCCCAGAGGAACGTGAAGATGAGCAGGGACGGCGGCTCCGCCTCGTACCGGTCGAGCCACAGGAAGACCGCGACGACGGGGAACACCGGTAGGAGGGCGAGGACCGTGCCGGTGACGAGGCCGAGCGCGCCGGTCTCGCTCGTGATCCCGAGGACGGTGAGCAGCGCGCAGCCGAGGACGACCGCGAACAGGGCGATCCAGCCGAGGGCTGCGAGCACCCGAGGACGCCGCGGCGCGGGCAGCGGGTACCCGGGGGGCAGCCCCTCGGGCACCGACGGCTGGTACGGCGCGAACTCGCTCACGTGGGGAGGTTACCGACGATCCGGGGGTCGGGCTGCGTAGCCTTGCCCCCGCGGCCGTGGAGGGCGGCCGTGCCGCCGGGGGGCGGGTTGTGGCGGCGATGTGAGGGCATTGTCATGGGCAGGCACACCACCCCCGGGATCGACGCACCCGTTCGACGGGACGACCTCCTCGGCTGGGGCGCGTTCTCGACCCTTGCGGCGGCAGTTCTCGTCGGAGTCGTAGCGGGCTGGTTCGAGGTGGTCGGTGTGGTCGTCCTCGGCGGCCTCACGACGGCTGCGCTGTGGTTCGCGCGCAGCTACCGCGCCGCTGCCCTCGCCCGGGGACGACACGCGAGCGACACGCCGTGGTCGCCGTCGGACCTCCTCGAGCTCAAGGACTCCCCGGCCGCGCAGCCGGCGCCCGACGGTCGCGAGCCCGGGCGGCGCCGCTCGGCCGGCGGCACCGGTGACCGTGCTGCCGAGGGCGGACGGCGGGGCGCGGCCGGGAAGGCGCGCACCGTCCCGGCCGCCGCGGGCAACGTCCCGGAGGTGACGGACGTCTCCCAGGTCACCGATGCCTGCGACGTCCCGGACGCCTCCGGCATGCCGGCCGCCGCGGAGTCAGCCGGCGGCCTCGGGAACCCGGCCGGGGGGGCCGCGGGACGACGCAACCGGCAGGCGGCCGGACCGCGGTCGGCGGCGGCAGGAGACCCGCTGGCCTGGCTGCCCCGGCCCGCCAACGCCTCGGCGGGACCGGACGGCGCGGAGGTACGGGACGTCCCCGCTGGGAGCGACGCGGCACCGGACGGGCTCCTCGGCGACGCGGGCACGCAGCCCGCCAGGACCGCCAGCGTGACCGCCGCCGGCACCGTCACCGGGACCACCACGGCAGCCGCAGCTGGGGCACCGTTGCAACGCTTGCGCCGTCGCGCGTCGCCGACCGTCCCTGGGCCCGCACCCGGCAAGGGCGCTGCGGCGGGGCAGGCAACGGGACTGCCCGCGGGACTGCCGACGGGGGTGCCCGCGGAGGGCGAGCCTGCGGGTCACCCCCCGGACGCCCACGCTGCGCCGGGCGACGTGCAGGCGCCCGACACGCCGTCGGCGCCCGGCCCGGGCAGCACGGCACCAGCGCACGCCGGACCCCTGCCTGCGGCGCCGGGGTCGGAGAGCCGCCGCGCGCGCCGCGCTGTCGAGTCGACGGGCGGCCCGACCCGCCCGGTGCTCCCCGTCGCACCGTTCGAGATGGCGCCGGGCCGCGCCGTCCCGGCCCCGAGCCGGTCGCCGGAGCCCATGGCGGCGCTCTCCGCGCTCCCGGGTGTCACCCCCGGCGACGCCCCGATCGCCGCGGCGCTCGGGGCCGACCCGCTCGCCCGGCCGATCAGCCTCGACCTGCTCGCGGCCGAGCCCACCGTGCTCGACCCGGCGCTCGACCCGCTGTGGCCGGCCCCGCCGGCGTCACCGTCCGGGGCACCGTCCGGGGCAGCGTCCGGGGCAGCGACCGTGGCAGCCGCCGGGGCAGCGACCGTGGCATCGTCCGCAGCATCCCCAGCCGTGCCGCCTGCTGTGCCTCCGGCCCTGTCGCCCGCACCGGCGGCGGTCGTCGCAGCGGCATCGGCGCACGGGCCTGCACCGGCCACCCCCGCGGACCGCGACGAGGCCGCCGCGGCGATCGACCCGCTGTGGGCCCGCCGGGCGCGCCGTCCGGAACGGCCGGGGCGCAGCGCCGACCGGCCTGCGGCCCTGCGCCGCCAACCCGGACCGCTCACGCCGTACAGTGGCCACGCGCCGCTCGCGGCGCCAGCCGCCCCAGGTACCCGGGCATCGGTTCACGCGGCAGCGAACGGACGCGCAGCCGGGAACCGACGCGCTGCCACGCCGTCCGAGCCCCACGTCGTCGTCGTCCCGGAACCGGACGTCCCCGACGTCCTCATGCTCCCCGAGTCCGACGTCGTCCCCACGGCCACGGGCGAGGCACCGGGCGACGCGCCCGACGGCGGGCCGTCGTGGACGGGCTCGGACGGCCTCCCGGCGTGCCGGCCCGCGCCGGGCACGCTGAGCCTCGACGAGCTGCTCGTGCTGCACACCCGGCGCCCGCTGTCACGCCGTCCCGGATCGTCGGAGCAGGCGAGTGGGCCCACGAACCGGCCACTAGAGTGACCGCCGTGGCGAACGGCACCCCCGGCGACCGGTCCCAGGACCGCATCGTCTGGATCGACTGCGAGATGACCGGGCTCGACCTGCATGGCCGACGCCCTCGTCGAGGTGGCCGCGCTCGTCACCGACTCCGAGCTCAACGATCCTCGGTGACGGCGTCGACGTCGTCATCCGCCGCCGGCGGCGGCGCTCGCACAGATGCGCGACGTCGTCGCGGGACATGCACACGTCCTCCGGTCTGCTCGCCGAGCTGGACGGCGGGCGTCACGCTCGACGAGGCGCAGGAGCCGGTGCTCGCCTACGTCCGGGAGTGGGTCGCCGAGCCGCGCCGGGCACCGCTGGCCGGCAACTCGGTCGCGACCGACCGCGGGTTCCTCGCCCGCGACATGCCCGAGCTCGAGGCGCACCTGCACTACCGGATCATCGACGTCTCGTCGATCAAGGAGCTGGCCCGGCGCTGGTACCCCCGGGTCTACTTCGCCTCCCCGGAGAAGAGCGGGCGGCCACCGGGCGCTCGCCGACATCCGGGAGAGCATCGAGGAGCTGAAGTACTACCGGGAGGCGGTCTTCGTCCCGCCAGCCCGGCCCGGACAGCGACACCGCCCGGGCGATCGCCGCGAACCGTCACGCATGCGGGCGCCGATCGGCGCCACGCCTGCCCACCAGCGCCGCGAATAGCGGCGCGCGAGCACCCCTCCGACGACCGGTACACTTCGCTGACGCCGCCGGGTCACGTCCGGTCCGGTCGATGGTGGGTGTAGCTCAGCTGGTAGAGCACCGGGTTGTGGTCCCGGGGGTCGCGGGTTCAAGTCCCGTCACTCACCCCAGGTGGTGTCGCAGGACGCGGAACGGGCCGAACCCTCGGGGGTTCGGCCCGTGGTGTCAGGCGCGGTGCGGGCGCCGGTGAGTGCCCGCGGGAACAGCACCTCGCTCAACCGAGCGGGTCCTGGTATCCGGCGTCCACGCTGTCGGAGGCGTCGCTCCGGCGGCGCGACACCAACCAACCGACCAGCCCGCCGAGGAGCAGGAGCACCGCGGCACCGACGACCCATGGCCAGGCACTCGAGTCCGCTTCCGTCATCGTGGGTGGCGCGGTGACGACAGCGACCGCCGTGGTCGACGGCGCGCCGGACGCCACCACTCCCGCAGGAGTGGTCGAGCTCTTCGACGTCGTCGACGACGTGGTTCTGGTCACCGCCGCCGACGTGGTCGTGGTGGTCGTCGTGGTCGTGGTGGTGGTCGTCCTGGCGGGCGTCGTCGTCGTGGTACCCGCCGTTGGCCGGGTCGAGGTCGTGCCCGAGTCCGACGACGGCTGCGGGCTTCGTGTGGACCCGGTGCGCGAGGCAGACACCCCCGGAGATGGCGGCGCCACGGTTGTCGAAGCCGTCGGAAGCGCGACGGTGGGCTGCCGACTGGGCAGAGCCGTCCCCAGGCCGCCACCACTGCCGCCGGTACAGGCGGCGACTCCCAGCAGGCAGACGCCCACGACCAGCGCACGCATCGCCCGTCGAACGCTCGCCACCATCGGCCTCCTTCACCGGACGATCAACCTAGCGGGGTCGCGGGGCTTCGACCCGAGGTTCGGCAGAGCCGCACCGGGTCGGCCGTGGCGGCCGCGGACGTGCCGAGGGCCCGCGACCGGGAGAGTGACCCACGAACCTGCCGCCGAGGGCGCCCGTGACCTCGCTGTCCGGCTGCCGTCCGTGCGACGGTCCGCGCGCGTCCTCGACGCCGCCCGGCTGCTCGCGCAGCCGGACCGGCCGGGCCTCAACGTCCTCGACGACGGCCGGCCGGCCGCAGACGGTGCTCGTGTCCCCGCAGACGGTGCTCGCCGGCGTCGACGTGCTGTCGACGGCCGTCCCGCGGTACTGCGTCAACGACCCCACGCTCGCCCGAGTCGTCGACGAGGCCGCTGCCGACGTGTTCACCCGCCGGCCGGGCGAGGGCCCCCCTCGCCCAGGTCCTGCCCGACCGGCACCGGGACCTTCCGGTCGACGACGACGCGACGGCGCTGGAGAGACGTCCTCGCCTGACACCGCACCTTCCGCCCCGAGTGACGGTGACGGCCGGTCGCTGCCGTCGGGAGCGACCGGCCGTCGCCGGGTCACGGCGTCGACGCCGAGCAGCGACGTCAGGCGGGCGGCGCCTGGTAGCCGGCAGGCGCCTGCGGCACGCCGACCCCAAGGGCCTTCGGCGAGGGGCCGTACGTGTTCGCGGGCTTGCTGTCCTGCAGGAAGAACACGATGAGGATGATCCCGCCGATGATCGGCAGTAATGCGAGCAGCACGAACCAGCCGCTGCGGTCGGTGTCGTGGAGCCGGCGGATGGCGACGGCGAGCCCGGGCAGGAAGAGCGCGAGCGATGCGACGTACTGGACGAGGCGGGTTCCGAGCGCGAGGTCGACGATCCCGGCGACGAGGCTCACGAGGACGGTGAAGAGAACCCACCACCAGTACTCCGAGCGGCGCGCCCGCCCGTTGAAGTCGACGTACTTATTCAGGCATGTGCGCACTGCCTCGGCAAAACCCATCGTCGTTCCCTCCGTGTCCTGGTGGACTGCTGCCCGCCGGGCATGATCGGCGAGCGGCCAGACGCTACCGCTCTCCGCCGCCCCGTGTGGCGCACAACCGTCGGACTCGCGGGACGACCCCGTGTACAGCACGACGTCGACCGCTCTTCACCCGCAGGCTCCGTACCGTTCAGCCGGACGACGCACCGCATTGCCGCGGCTCGGTGACCATGGGCCTCCGCACGGCGTCGAGACGGGCGCCGGCACGCTGGAGGCATGCGTGGAGACGGCGCGTTTCCAGATCGTCAGCGGTGTGCTCGTGGGCGGGCGGCTGCAGCCACCGTGGCCGGTCGTCCCGCGGGCCGTCGGGCCGGCACCGCTCCCGGACGGCGCCCGGACTCCGGACGAGTCCACGACGTGGTACGGCTGGCGCCTCCTGAGCCGCAACCACCGCGACGTCGCCCGCTCCCCCGCCGTGCACGCGACGCCGTCCGCGTGCCTCGCCTCGATCGCCAGCGTCCGGCGCGCCGCCGTCGGGGCCGAGACCGTGCTCGAGAGGAACCCCGCGACGGGCCGGTGGACCTGGTACCTCGCGACGCCGGACGGCATCGTCGCCACAGGCTCGCGCGGCTACCTGCGCCGCCGTGAGTGCCACGACTGCGTGGCCCAGGTCGTCGAACTCGTCGCGGTCGCCCTCGACCCCGAGTCCCGGGTCGTCGTCGCCGCCCGGCCCGGGCCGCGATCCCGGACGCCAGGAACTGACCCCGAGCTTCCTCCGGACGGGTGAGCCGGCCGACCCTGCCGCGACCGCTGTAACGCTTCGGGCGCGCCCGACGATGACGGGGTGACGCCCTGTTGTCGGCCGAACCCCCGAGCGGTCGGCAACAGGGCTTCTCGATGTCCACGGGTCGACGTCCACGGGTCGACGTCCACGTTCGACGTCCACGGGTCGACGTCCACGGTCGACGTCCAGCGGTCGACGTCCACGCGCCCGAGCGCCCGGGGGACCCGCCCGTCACGCCCGTCGTCGGACCCCGCGAGGTCCGCCGAGCCGTCGCCGGACGTCACCACCCGAACCCGCCCGGGACGACGCGACGCGCGTCAGGCCGTCCGGCAAGGTGTGTCCCGGGCCGCGCCGGGGGCACCACCCGGTGTGACCGGTGACGGTCGACGGGAGCCGCTCGGAGCGGCCGGACGACGGAAGGCGGCACATGGCCGAGGTGACCTGCGACGCGGTCGTCGTCGGGGCGGGGCCGAACGGCCTCGTCGCGGCGAACGCCCTCGCGGAGGCGGGCTGGGACACCGTCGTGCTCGAAGCGGCGCCGGACGTCGGCGGTGCGGTCGCCTCGGCCGAAGTGGTCCCCGGGTACGTCCACGACCTCCACAGCTCCTTCTACCCCCTCGCCGCCGGGTCCGGCGTCATCCGCCGGCTCGGACTCGCGGAGCACGGCCTGCGGTGGGTGCACGCACCCGCCGTCCTCGCCCACCTCGAGCGCCCGGACGCCGAGCGGGCGCACGTGCTCCACCGAGACCCGGCCGACACCGCGGCCGGGCTCGACGCGGAGCACCCCGGCGACGGCGAGGCCTGGATGCGGCTCGTCGCGCAGTGGCAGCGGGTGCGCGAGCCGCTCCTCGACGCGCTGTTCTCCCCGTTCCCGCCGGTCCGGGCCGGAGCCCGGCTCGCCGCGCGGCTCGGCCCGGACGAGCTCCTCCGGACGCTCCGCCAGACCCTCCTGCCGGTGCACCGGCTCGGCGAGGAGCTCTTCGGCGGCCAGGGCGGCCGCCTGCTCCTCGCCGGCAACGCGATGCACAGCGACGTTCCCGCGGTCGCGCCGATGAGCGGCGTCTTCGGGTGGCTGCTCGCGATGCTCGCGCAGGACGTCGGCTTCCCGGTCCCCGAGGGCGGCGCCGGCCGGCTCGCCGCCGCGCTCGCACACCGCGCTCGCGCACACGGGGCGCAGGTCCGCACCGGGGAGCGGGTGGAGCGGGTGCTCGTCCGCGCCGGCCGCGCACTCGGCGTCCGGACGTCGGGCGGCCTGCTCGTCCGGGCGCGCCGGGCCGTCCTCGCCGACCTCGACGCGCCGACGCTGCTGTGCGACCTCGTCGGCGCGGAGCACCTGCCGGCAGGGCTCGTCCGCGACCTCACCCGGTTCGAGTGGGACACCCCGACCGTCAAGGTGAACTACGCCCTCGACGCCCCCGTGCCGTGGCGGGCCACCGGCGCGGCGCGGGCCGGCACCGTCCATCTCGGCGCGGACGCCGCCCAGCTCGCGATGTGGTCGTCCTCGCTCGCCATCGGGCGCCCGAGCGAGCATGCGTTCGTCCTCGTCGGCCAGATGGCGGCCGCGGACCCGACCCGCGCCCCGGCCGGCGGCGAGAGCGTCTGGGCGTACAGCCACCTGCCCAGGGGCCGGCCGAACCCGGACACCGCGCACGCCCTCGCGTCGCGGATGGATGCCCTCCTCGAGGCGCACGCCCCCGGGTTCCAGGACCGGGTGCGACACCGGTGGGTGCAGACCCCGCAGGACCTGCACGCGGCCGACCTGTCGCTCGTCGACGGGGCGATCAACGGCGGGACGGCACAGCTGCACCAGCAGCTGATGTTCCGTCCGACGCCCGGACTCGGCAGGGCCGAGACCGCCGTACGCGGGCTCTACCTCGCTTCGTCGTCGGCCCACCCCGGGGGCGGCGTCCACGGCGCGGCGGGCTGGATCGCGGCCGGGGCGGCCCTGCGCTCCGCGAGGCTGGGCGGCCTGCCGACCCGCCTGCTCGTCGCGGCGCAGCGCCGGGTGCAGCGAGCGCCGTCACACCGGCTGCCCTGAACCTCTGCCCTGAACCTCTGCCCTGAACCTCCGCCCTGAACCTCCGCGCCGAACCTCTGCGCCGAACCTCTGCGCCGGCCTCGACATCCCGGGCGAGCGCGGTTCAGCGCCGGTGGATCCGGGAGCCCTTGTCACCGCGGCCGCGGCCCTCTGTCGGTGTGACGTGCCGCTCGGCGAGCAGGGCGAGGCGCCGCAGCGTCTCGACGTTCCGGCCACCGACGACGAGCTGCCGGACCGTCCCGGGGATGAGCCGGGCCACCCCGTGGGTGGCATCCTCGAAGATCGTCACGACGCAGTCCTCGCCGTCCGGATCGACCCGGATGTCGATGCGGGCCTCGCCGAGCGGCCAGCCCCGGGCCCGGAGGACGAGGCGGCGCTCCGGGACGGCATCGACGACCGACGTCGAGTCCGACAGGAGCAGCGGCCACGCGCCCGCCGAGTGGTGCAGCTGGGCACCGATCTCGGGCCACCGGGGGTCGACGGCGCGCATGCGGGACGCGCCGACGACCCACGACGGGTACGTCCAGCCGTCCGCGAGGACGCGCCACACGACGTCCGGACCGGCGTGGACGCGCCGGCTCACCTCGATCACAGGACCTCCAGAGGCGGCACGCCGTCCTTGCGACGACGATCCCCGTCGGGTAGGTGCCCGCCGGTGGTCCCCGTTATGCGCCGGTCGTCGGCCTGGCCGGGCCGCCGTCGCCACGCGGGCTGTCCGCCGGGCCCGGGGAGGAGGCCGGGAGCCCCGGTGCCGCCGCCGCGAGGGCGGGGCGCCGGGGGCTTCGGTGCGGTGCAGGTAGGGCCTGTCAGGTGGCCGCCCGTCCGGGCCGCCCGTGGGGCCGCTGGTCAGGGCCACCGGTCAGGGCCGCTGGCGAGGAGGCTCTGGTCGGGAAGCTGCTGGTCAGGTCGGCGAGCGCCGGCCGGTCACCAGGCCCGGAAGTACGCGTTGTCCATGTCCCCCTTGTAGAAGTCGTAGGCGGGGTAGGCGCCGATGACGAGGTCGTTCGAGTTGCTGATCGACCCGATGGTGACGGTCTTGGTCCAGCTGATGCCGTCGATCGTCAGCGTCACGGTCGTGTCCTCCTTGGTGCACTCGACCGTGTGCCACACGCCGTCGTCGAGCCGGGGCCCGTTCTGGATCGTCGCGTGGCCGACGCTGCCGTCGAAGGTGCAGCTGAGCTGGCCGTTCGGCTGGATCTCCATCTTGTACTCCTGGCCGGGTGCCTGGCCCTTGCGGAACAGGTCGTAGTCCGGCGTCGCAGGGACGGTCGTCGTCTTGACCCGCATCCCCATCTTCATCCGGTGGGCTCCCGGGTTCAGCGGGCTGTCGTTCGCCACGATGACCTGCGACGACGTGCCGTCGAACCGGTACGCGGTGTTGGACCAGCCGGGGACCCCGACCCTGACGTTCTGGAGCGTGCCCGGGCTGACGCCCTCGGTGTCGTTCATCGTCGTGCCCGACAGCTCGTCCATCGGCCAGTAGCCCCGGCCGACCGGGGTGGTCACCCACGGCGTGACGGCCTTCGCATCGAGGGAGAGCGCCGAGGTGTTGCCCGCGAAGTCGTAGGCGAGCACCTGGTAGGAGTACTTGTTCCCCTCGGTCACCGTCGTGTCGACGAACGACGTGACGCCCTTGACGTTGGCCAGCAGCGACGTCCGGTGGTTGCGGTAGATCTTGTAGCCGACGACGCCGCCGAGGGTGTCCGTCGACGCCGTCCAGCTGAGCGTGACCTTTGTCGCGCTGTTCGCGACGGCCTTCACGTTCGTCGGGACGGACGGCTTGACGAGGTCGGGGTCGACGACGCTGACGTCGTCCACCTGGAACGAGTGGCCGGGCGCGCCGCTCGCCTGCCGGACCTGCGCCTTGAGCGAGTTGCCCGAGGCGCTCACGGTGATGCTCGCCTGGGGGAACGACAGCCAGCCGGTGCCGGTCGGCGTGACGCACTTCGAGACCGTCTGCACGGTGCTCGTCGCGTTCTGCTCGAGGAGCTGCAGGCAGATCGGCTTGCCGGTGACCGTGGGTACCCGGAGCTTGGCGTTGGCCATGAAGACCTCGCCCTTCGGGATCGCCTTGGCCGGCTTCGTCGCACTGTAGATCGCGAAGGCGCCGGTCGTCGCGGCGTTGTAGCTCACCTTGGCGGAGAACGAGCCGGACGCCGCACCGCCGCTGACGAGTGAGATGGCCGATGCCGTGGTGCCGGCCCAGCCCGTCAACGCACCGGAACCTGTCCCCTCGAAGCCGGGGTTCGACAGGAGGTTCGTGCCCCCCACGGCGCCGGCGTCGCCACCGACGGCGACGAGCGCACCCGCCCCGAGCGCGACCACCCCGACGACGACTCGCAGCATGCGGTGCCGCAAGACGTTCTTTGCTTGCACAGACGTGCCCCCCTACGGGAAACCTTGACGCGGATCCACCCCATGCGGATCGCCACCGCGGAAGCATTCCGGCGGCGAGGATGCGCCCCGCCGGTTTCCCGGCGATCTCGTGAGTTCGTCCGATGTCACTGCGAGTTCTGGACAGAACACGAGGAGTCATGCTCTCGGGACCGTGCGGGCACGGTGCCGACGACCACGGCGACGACCGAGACGAGGGACAGCGGCCGGCTCGGACATGCCGTCCCCCGGTGCCGGGACCGGATGACCGCGCCGGGATCGGGTGCTGTGGACACGGCGCCCGCCGTGCCGGATCATCCGTGGGGTCGGACCCGGCGGGCCGTGCCGGACGACCACCGCGGGGTACTTGGTCCCGCGAAGCGGCCGCGGCGGCACGTCAGGGTTGAAGGGCGCCGGGGATCCGCCCCCGGCCGCACGCCGAGGGGGCCACCGATGCCGACCGCACGTCCCGACACCCGAGCCGTCGACGAGTCCCCGGCCGTGGCGCCGCCCGACCCTGCCGGGCAGGCTGCCGCGACCGCACCGACCGCGACCGCGCCCCCCGTCCCGACGCCGGAGCAGTACGTCTACGCCTTCGACGACGGCAACAAGGACCTCAAGGACCTGCTCGGCGGCAAGGGTGCCAACCTCGCCGAGATGACCAACCTCGGGCTGCCCGTGCCGCCGGGATTCACGATCACGCACCGAGGCCTGCCGCTACTGCCTCAGCCACGGCGAGCGAGCCGCCCGAGCTCGCCGCGCGAGGTCGACGAGCACCTCGCGCGAGCTCGAGAACGCGAGCTCGGCCGCACACTCGGGCGAGCGCGACGACCCGCTGCTGGTCTCGGTGCGCTCCGGGGCGAAGTTCTCGATGCCCGGGATGATGGAGACCGTCCTCAACGTCGGCCTCAACGACGCCTCGGTGCAACGGTCTCGCCGCGCAGCTCCGACGACGAGCGGTTCGCCTGGGACTCCTACCGCCGCCTGCGTCCAGATGTTCGGCAAGACCGTGCTCGGCATCGACGGCGAGCAGCTTCGAGCACGCAGCTCGACGAGGCCAAGCAGGCCGCAAGGGCACCACCAGCGACCTCGACCTCGACACCGACGACCTGCGCGACGCTCGTCGACGACTTCAAGGACGATCGTCCTCGACGCAGACCGGCTCGCCCTTCCCGCAGGATCCGCGCGAGCAGCTCAACGCCGCCGTGCCGCGCCGTGTTCCAGCTCCTGGAACACCGACCGCGCCCGGCTGTACCGCCGGCAGGAGAAGATCTCCGACGACCTCGGCACCGCCGTCAACATCATGTGCATGGTGTTCGGCAACCTCGGCGACAACTCCGGCACCGGCGTCGCCTTCACCCGCGACCCCGCCACCGGCCGCCCCGGCGCACTACGGCGACTACCTGCCCAAGGCCCAGGGCGAGGACGTCGTCGCCGGCATCCGCAACACCCTGAGCCTGGACGACCTCGAGCGATCTCGACAAGGTCTCGCACGACCGAGCTGCTGCGGATCATGAACGTGCTCGAGACGCACTACAGCGACCTGTGCGACATCGAGTTCACCATCGAGCGCGGCAAGCTGTGGATGCTGCAGACCCGGGTCGGCAAGCGCACCGCGGCCGCGGCGTTCCGGATCGCCGTCCAGCTCGTCGACGAGGGCGTGATCGACCTCGACACCGCGCTGACCCGGGTGACCGGCGCACCAGCTCGCGATGCTGATGTTCCCGCAGTTCGACCCCAAGGCCGCCGCGCGACGCTGATCGCCAAGGGCATGGCGGCCAGCCCGGGCGCCGCCGTCGGCAAGGCCGCGTTCGACTCCGCGACGGCGATCGAGTGGGCGGCCGCGGGCGAGGACGTCATCCTGGTCCGCCGCGAGACCAACCCCGACGACCTCGGCGGCATGGTCGCCGCGCGCGGCATCCTCACCAGCCGCGGCGGCAAGACCTCGCACGCGGCCGTCGTGGCCCGCGGCATGGGCCGCACCTGCGTCGTCGGCGTCGAGGCGCTGCGGGTCGACGCGGCAGCGCGGCGAGGTCACCACCGACGACGGCATGCGGCTTCGCCGAGGGCGACGTCATCTCCATCGACGGCGACGACCGGCGAGGTCTTCCTCGGCGCGGTCCCGGTCATCCCGAGCCCGGTCGCCCAGGTGCTCACCGGCGAGGACATCAGCAACGTCAAGGTCGACGACGACGAGCGCGACCTGCTCGCCGCCGTCCAGCGGATCATGGACCACGCCGACGCCCGGCGCCGGATGCGGCGTGCGGGCCAACGCCGACACCCCCGAGGACGCCGCCCGGGCCCGCGGGCCTTCGGCGCCGCAGGGCATCGGCCTGTGCCGCACCGAGCACATGTTCCTCGGCTCGCGGCGGACGATCGTCGAGCGGGTCATCCTCGGCCGGACACCGCCGAGGCACGGCAGGCCGCGCTCGACGAGCTGCTCCCGCTGCAGCGGGAGGACTTCGTCGGGATCCTCGAGGCGATGGACGGGCTGCCCGTCGTCATCCGGCTGCTCGACCCGCCGCTGCACGAGTTCCTGCCCGACTACACCGCGCTGTCGGTGCAAGGTGGCGCTCGCCGAGGCCAACGGGCACACCCGACGCCGAGGCGGAGGCCCTGCTGCGCCAGGTGCAGCGGATGCACGAGCAGAACCCGATGCTCGGCATGCGCGGCGTCCGGCTCGGGCTCGTCGTCCCCGACCTGTTCCAGCTGCAGGTGCAGGCCATCGCCGAGGCCGCCGCCCGGCTCAAGTCAAGGCCGGCAAGGACCCGCAGCCCGAGATCATGGTCCCGCTGATCGCGGCGGTCGAGGAGCTGATCGTCGTCCGGCACGACAGTCGAGAAGACCCTCGCCCGCGTCGCGGCCAGGAGACCGGCGTCGACGCTCGACATCCCGATCGGCACGATGATCGAGCTGCCGCGGGCCGCCCTGACCGCCGGCCGGATCGCCGAGGAGGCCGACTTCTTCTCGTTCGGCACGAACGACCTCACCCAGACCACGTGGGGCTTCAGCCGGGACGACGTCGAGGCGGCGTTCTTCCCGCAGTACTTCGACGCACGGCATCTTCCAGGTCAGCCCGTTCGAGTCGATCGACACCGCCGGCGTCGGCCGGCTGGTCGAGCATCGCGGCCTGGGAGGGCAAGGAGGTCCAGCCCCGACCTCACGATCGGCGTGTGCGGTGAGCACGGCGGCGACCCCGACTCGATCCACTTCTTCGAGTCGATCGCGCATCGACTACGTGTCCTGCTCGACCGTTCCGGGTGCCCGGTCGCCCGGCTCGAGGCCGGCCGGGCGACGATCCTGGGCGGCTCCGGGGTGGCCAGCGACAGCCGCTGACCGCTCGGTGACCACCGTCGTGATCCGCCCGGGCGCAGCGGTCTCTGCGCCCACCTGCTGGCGGGAGAACCGCTGCACGGCGCGCTGATCGATTTCACAGCTCCCCCGGGGCGCTGATAACCTCGTCAACCGTTCGCGCCGTTAGCTCAATAGGCAGAGCAGCTGACTCTTAATCAGCGGGTTCGGGGTTCGAGTCCCTGACGGCGCACCACCAAAGGTGCAGGTCACGTGCCCTGTGGCTGCTCCGGGAGCCATCCACGGATCTTGACTATCGCCCTCGGCGGGAAGTCGCTGTCCGGCCAGGGCGGGTCGAGCTCGGCCAGCCTGCGGACGGCCTCGGCGCGGGTTCAGCAGCCCAGGTGGGCGACGGCGTTGCGGACGTGCATCTCGACGGTTCGCACGCTGAGGAACAGCCGTGTGCCGATCTCCTTGGGGGTGAGGCCCTCGCCGACGAGTCGCAGAACCTGCTCCTCTCGGGCGGTGAGCAGCCGGCCGGCGCCGGCTGGGGCCGGCTGCACGTCGAGCCTGTGCAACTCACCAGTAATGCTCTCCATCGTTGGGGCGGCGCGGAGCCTGTGCGCGGTGCGGTAGGCGGTGCGGAGCAGGTCGACGCCGCCGTCATGCCGGCCGATGTCTCCGGGCGAAGCGAGCCCGCGGTCCTGGGCCGCGGCGAAGCATGCCATGCCTGAGCGCTGGCGCAGCAGGGTGGTGACCACGGGCAGGTCGAGCGGTTCGAGCAGCTCGAGAGCCCGCCGGAAGGGAGGATGTCGGTTACCCTGCCGAGGTCGGCGGCGGTGCCGGCCGGGGCAAAGCGTGCGGCCGCAGACTGCATGATCGGCACGCAGAAGTGTCGCTCTTGGGTCTCGCGGCAGCGGTCCACGGCGTGCCGATAGCTGTCCACCGCGTGCTCGGTGCGTCTGTCGGCGGCGTCGGCCAGGGCCAGTCCCCAGGTGGACAGGAGCTCCATGGCGACCAGCTCGATCCGCGGAGCGAGAGCGCGCGATTCCAGAAGTGCCATGCGCGCCCGGCTGAGTGTGTCCGCGCATGGCCTCGACCAGGCCACGGACGCCGTGGGCGACGGCCCGGGCGTGCGCGGTGGCGTGCGGATCGGACAGCACGCCTGCGCACACGCTCAGCGCATCGTCCCAGCGGCCGCGGTGGAACATGACGACCGTGGCGCAGGCCCGGCGTAGCTGCCCGGCCGCTCCCTGATCGTGTGTCCGGCAGAACTCGTACGCGGCGTCGTAGACGCGGCCGGCCGCGCGGTAGTCGCCGGTGTGCTGGCCGTGAGAAGCGCCTCGCGGACGGCTTCAGCGGGCATCGCCGCGGTCGGCGCCGGACCCACCAACCCCGGCACGACTTGGTCGAGCAGCACACCGTAGGGCGTCGGGGCCAGGGAGTCGCGGCGGCCCGCAGGACCTGCGGAATCGCGCCCATCACGGTGCGGATGAGCGCCCTCTTCCCGATCCCGGCCTCCCCGCTGACGAACTGGGCCGGGGGCGCGGACTGCTGACCGCCGACGCTGCCGCTGCGGGCGGCCAGCCACTCGCGCAGCACCTGCTGGGGTACGTCCCGGCCCACGAGAGGACCGGTCGTCATCGTCATCGTCACCCCCCGTCCTGACGGTGCCGGGGCGGATGTCCACTTTTTCTACCCCAGCTGACCCGGGGCGTCACTCGTATCCCAGGCGGTGGGACGCGAAATGCCGTAGTTCGCCGGTATCCCCCGTTCCGTTCGGCGACCTAGAGCACCAGCGCGCCGAGAACGGTCGCCGCGGGGACGAGGGAGCACGACAGCAGGACCGCGACCGCGACCCGGCGTGTGACGCGAGGGCGGTGCTGGCGAACCGGACGACGGCCGGGTGGCCTGTCCGTCGCGGGTGGCTCAGCGGCCAAGGAGCCGCGACAGGAACGAGGGCGGCTGCGCGGCGGCCTTCACCTCGGGCGTGCAGCGGCAGCGCTCACCCTTGGGGACGCGGCGCATCACCTGGTCGACGTGCTGGCCGCAGCCCTTCCACGTCGTCCTGCTGCAGGCGGGGCAGGTCGCGGCGCGGCACACGGGCGGGCCTCCGGTCTCGGGTCTGCGACGAGCAGACGGTCTGCACCTCTCCCGATTTATACCCTATAGGGTATCAGGCGTTCAAGCGGTCGCACGAGATGTGTCCGGACATCCGCACGGCCCACCGGTGCTGCCCGGACACTGTGGTCGCGACCGCCGCCGGGGTGGCCCGTCCGGCGCGCGCCGCGGGGGCCCCCGGGCGAAACTCGTCGCGGCCCGCCAGGTGAGACGACGAGTCGATGGACTGGTGTCTCCCGGGAGACGACCTGGCCGCCGTCACCTCTCCGCGACGCGAGATCCGGGCGTACCTCGGGCGGCACGCCGAAGAGGGCTCGGACGTGGACGGCGCGGAGCTCGTCATCTCCGAGCTGCTGGGAACGTGGCCCGGCACACCGACGGACCGATCTGGGTTCAGCTCGCCCGGCAGCAGCCGGAGCCGACGGTGGTCGTCCGCAACCTCGGGCCGGACGTGAGCATGCCCGCGCTTCTCGGTGCCACCGGCACCGAGGGCAGCGCCGTCCGACTGCCGGCGGGCGACCGCGAGGCCGGCCGCGGGCTCTTCCTCGTGACGAACCTGGCCCTGGCCCACCGGATGCACCCGCGTGGCCGCGGAACCCGTGCCGAGGCCCGGCTGCCGCTGCGCCGGGCCGCGTCGGCGAGCATCGACCCCCCAGTCCGGTCCGGGGTCCTGTCTCCGGACCGGGCCGTCCCCGTCACGGACACGGCGCTGCCGGCGGTTCGTACCGGTGGGCGTAGGCAGCGCTCTCCGCCGGCGCCTTTCCCGAGGTGGACGACGACGCGGCAGCCCGGGTCGCCGGCGACGAGGCGCTCCTCGAGCACGACCGACGCACCGTCCGCGGAGTTGCGGGCCGCGATGCCGCCGAAGACCGAGCTAACCAGGACCCGGCCGCCGAGCCGAAGGTGCTGGCGCACCTACCGCCTGTGGTCGAGAATCACGCCGTGGCGGTGGCGGGCGGCGGCAGTGTGCGCCATCCGCGGTCTCGGGTCGCCCCGCCGGCGATGTCGTTCCGGCTCGCAGCCTGGCTCCTGGCCTCAGGCACGGCCGCGCTCGTCTACGTCGTCGGCCTGTCGCTCACCGAGCTCCCCGCGCCCGCGTTCGCCGTCATCCTCTTGTCGGCCGCGCCGCTGTGCGGGGTCGTCGCGCTCGCGGTGGTCAGGTCCCGGGCCGCCGCAGAGGACGACCCCGCCTCGGCATGGGTGGCGGTCGGCCTGCTCGTCGCGTGCACGGCACTGCTCCTGCAACTCGTGTCGTTCCCGCCCGTCGCACCCGGCGGCGGCATCCTCGGCACGGACGGCGAGGGCAGCGCCTCGCTGTACCTCACCGTCCACGTCTGGGTGTTCGGCACGACGCTGGCGGGAGCGTCCGGGGCATCCCCGCGGTGGCGCCGGGCCGCCCTGCTCGCCGGGCTCACCGTCGCCGCGCTGCAGGCGCTCGGCCTCTTCCCGACGCCCCGGCTGCTCACCGAGGAGCAGGTGTTCACGCCGACCCTCGTCGCGAGCGAGTGGGTGCTCGTGGTGCTCGGTGGCGTGGCGTTGTGGCGGTGGGTCGTCTTCTCGGGCAACCACTCCACGCCGATCCGCGGCTGGGTCGGGGTCTTCGTCCTCCTCACGATCTACGAGCTGGCCCTCAACGCCGTCGCCGGCGAGCGCTACGACGCCATCTGGTGGGCGAGCCTGTCGTTGCGCCTGGCCGCGTTCGGCACGCTCGCGGCAGGATGCCTCCGCTACGTCCTGCGCCGGGCCCGCCAGGTCGAGCTCTACAGCGCGACCGAGCTGACCCTGCGTGACGCCGAGGTCCAGGGTTCCGCGGCGGTCATCGACCGGCTCCTCGCGAACGCCCGCGAGCTCGCGAGGAGCCGCACTCCCGTCGAGGTGGCGCAGGCCCTCTGCGAGGCCGCCGGGACCCTCACCCGCGCACCGGTGGTCGCCGTCAGCCACCGCGACCGCGCGCGTGGCGCGCTCGTCCGGCTCGCCACGACGACCGCCGCCGACGGCGGCGGCGCAGACCCGGCGGACCCGCTGCTGCCCGCGCTCGCCGCGACCGCCGTCCGCCCTCGTTTCCTCGACCGGCCGGACGACGTCGCGGCGGCATCCGACGCGGCATCGCAGGTCGCCCCGGACGGCGCGCCGACACCTGCCTCGCACCGCACATCGTTCGCCGCCGTCGCTGTGCTCCCCCTCGCGGTCGGCGACCTCGTCATCGGCGTCATCGAGGTCGCCGACACGACACCTCGCCGGTGGAGCGAGGCCGACCGCGAGATCCTCCAGGGCCTCGCCGACCAAGCCGGCCCGGTCCTGTCCCGGGCCCGGCTCGCCGAGCGCGAGCACCTCGCAGCACAGACGCTCCAACGGTCGCTGCTGCCGAGCCGGCTGCCCGATGTCCCGGGCCTCGCCCTCGCGGCCGTCTACCAGCCCGCGGCCCGCGAGGACGAGGTCGGCGGCGACTGGTACGACGGGTGGGTCCTGCCGAGCGGCCATGTCGCCCTCGTCGTCGGCGACGTCGTCGGCAAGGGACTGTCGGCGGCGGCGGCCACGGGGCGGCTCCGGGCGAGCGTCCGTGCGCTCGCGAGCAGCGACCCCGACCCCGAGGTCGTCCTGCGGCGGCTCGACGCCATGGAGGCCGAGGACGGCCCGACGATGGTCGCGACGCTCGTCTACGCTCTTCTGTCGCCGGACCTCGCGATGGCGCGGATCGCCCGCGCGGGCCACCCGCCCGCCGTCCTCGTCTCCGCGACGGGCTCGGCGCGCATGCTCCCCGACGAGCCCGGAGCCCCGGTCGGGCTCGGCACCGGGGCGTACTCCGCGCAGACCGTCACTCTCGACCCCGGCGCGACCCTGTTGCTGTACACCGACGGCCTCGTGGAGAGCCGCACCGTCCCGCTCGACGACCGGCTCGACGCCCTGCTCACGTCAGTCGCCGAGCACGGCGAGCGCGCCGCGTTCGGCGACCGGGCGCTCCCGCAGGCGCTCATGGAGCGCTTCCACCCGTCCGGCGACGACGTCGTCATCGTCACCGCGACCCGCCCCCTCGGTGCCACCCTGGCGTCACCGGTCCCGACGACGGGTCATCACGCGACCGAGCAGCACGTGCGCTGACGTCGTCAGCGGGCGACGGCGAGCGGCGCGTGCGGTGGCTGAGTCACGTCTGAGACCCGGTGGGCGCGCTCGACGACCGCCTCGGTGTCGTGCTGCTCCGCCATGTGCTCGGCGCAGAACGCCGGGTCGGCGAGCCGAGCCACGTCGTCGGCGAGCATCCGGGCGGCC
This sequence comes from uncultured Actinomycetota bacterium, assembly GCA_963750565.1. GTDB lineage: Bacteria > Actinomycetota > Actinomycetes > Actinomycetales > Kineosporiaceae > R-H-3. The sequence goes on from CAVVRA010000015.1 coordinate 156,792, forward strand.
GGGTCCGCGAGGTCGCGGGTGCGCATCCACTCGGCGGGCGCGCCGTGCTGAAGCGCTGCGGCTCGACGACGAGCGAGCCGTCCGCGCCGAGGACCTCCAGCCGCTCCCCGGACCGGTGGTGGTGCCGGGACTCGGCGAGCGTCCCGACGAGATCGCCGTCGAGTGAGGTCAGGGCGACGCACTCGCGGCGTCCTCGAGCCGCTGGCCGCGCATCCTGGGCGCGAGGTGGCCGAACGCGGGAGCGACCGACTCCGGCACCCCGAAGAGGTCGCGCAGGACGTTCACGGCGTGGTAGCCCGTGTCGAGCAGGACGCCGCCCACGGGACACGGCGTCGGGGCCCGCCCGCCCGTCGCCTGGGGTCGTCGTCGGGGCAGGGCGGCTCCCGTGGTACCCATACGAGAGCCAGTACCGGGCGCCGATCCGGCGCAGCAGCTCGGCGGCCCGGCAGAACGTGTCGTGGCAACCCGTGGCACCGTCGTGAGGACGGCGACCCCGTAGCGCTGCGCGAGGTCGCCGACAGCGTCGGCCTCGTCGGTGCCCAGGGCGTACGGCGTCTCCGTGAGGACGTCCTTGCCGGCCTCGGGCAGCGGCGGCACGACGTCGAGGGACGGCCGGCGGCCCCCACGACGACCACGCCCCGCGGGCGGAGGCGCGCTGCGGTCGGAGAAGAGGCCGCGCCAGATGCCGGATCCTGCCAGATTCATCCGACCCCGCGGGCCGTCTCGCTCACTGGGCACCAGGTCGCCGGGTCACCGGCCGCCGGCTCACGACCTGACCGCGTCCAGCGCCACCGCCGTGAGGAGGAGGCCGCCCGGCGCCGCCCAGCGACCGCGCAGGATCCGCCCCGGCAGCGGCCGCGCGCCGTGGTCCGGGACGTCGAGGCGCGCGACGAAGCCGGCCGTCGCCACGTCGAGGTCCACGTGCACCTGCTCGAAGTCGAGCCACCCCCCGGTCAGCGGGTACCACGCCTTGTAGACAGACTCCTTGGCGCTGAAGAGCACCCGGTCCCAGCACACCTCCGGACGGAGTGCACGGAGCCGGGCGACCGCTTCCGCCTCGTCGGACCCGGCGACGACGTCGAGCACGCCGTCCGGCAGCGGGTCGTGGGGCTCGGCGTCGATGCCGACGGCGCGGACGGTGGCCGACCAGGCCACCGCGGCGGCCGCGTAGCCCGCGCAGTGCGTCATGCTCCCGACGACCCCGGCGGGCCAGCAGGGGGCGCCCCGGTCGTCGCGGAGGAGCGGCACCCGGGCGACGCCGAGCCCGGCCAGCGCCGAGCGCGCGCACCGGCGGACGGCCGCGAACTCCCGGCGGCGGGACCCGACCGCCCCCGCGACGACCGCGGCCTCCTCGGGAAACAGGTCGAGGTCGTCCGGGTGCTCGCGCAGCTCCGCGACACGGACGGCCGGTGGCAGGAGTGTCTCCAGCACGCTCACGCGGGCCCGGCTCGCCCGACGACGGTGGTCGTTCCGGTTCCCGGTCGCACGTCGCCACGGTACGCCGACGGGACGACGCCCCCACCCCCACGGCTACTAGCGGGTCTGCCCTGCGAGACCGGGCAGACCCGCTAGTAGGCCGAGAAACGCGTGACGTACCCGTTCGCGAGCCCCGTCCTCGAGGCCCGGTACCCGCGGGACTACGTGTGGATGTACCCCGCGATGCTCGCCGCGCTGCTCCCCGTCGGGTTCGTCGCGGCGTCCACGAGTACGCCCCCGAGCGGGCGAAGCTCGCGACCCTCCTGGCGCTCTGCGCGGCGACCGTCTCGGCGGCCGTCCTCGTCGTCACCTGGTTCGTCCAGGTGACCGTCGTTCCGATCGCGCTCGAGAAAGGGCCAGCTCGACGGCGGGGCGATGCTCACGATGGACAACCCGAACGGCGTGTTCCTCGCGCTCGAGGAGCTCGGCTCACTCCTCGCGAGCGTCGCCCTCGTGTGCCTCGTCCCCGCGTTCGGCACCTCGACCCGCAGCGAACGGGTCCTGCGCCACGTGCTCCAGGCCTGCTTCACGGCGTCCGTCGTCGCCCTCGCCGTCGTCACGGCGTTCGTCGGCGCGGACCGGCAGGACACCTTCGAGATCGCGGTGATCTCCGTCGGCTGGCTCACGACGATCGTGGCCGGCCCGCTCGTCGCGCGGGTCCTGCGGCACGGCCCGCGACTGAGCCGTCGTCTCGGTCAGCCGACCCGCAGCTCGGGCAGCTTCGCGAGGGCCTCGGTGCGGCTGCTCACGTCGAGCCGGGGGTAGATGTTCTCCAGGTGCTTGCGCACGGTGCCCTCGGCGACGCCGAGGTCGCGGGCGATCCGGCGGTTCGTGTGCCCCATCGCGAGCCGGCGCAGGAGCTGCAGCTGCCGCGGCGTGAGCGCCGGGACGGTCCGGCGCTGGGCCTCGATCCGGTCCCGGATCCGGACGAGGTGCGGCCGCAGCAGCGTGAGGACCAGTCGGTCGCGCTCGGTGAAGGGGACGTCCCCGGGCTCACGGACGAGCATGAGCCGGCGCTCCAGCCCGCCCTGCGGCGGCAGCATGACGAGGAGCTCGTGCCAGAAGCCGGCTTCCCGGACGTACTGCGCCATGAGCAGCGAGCGGTACTCGCGCTCGGAGTGGAAGTCGGTCCACATCGTGACGCGCTCGTGGTCGCCGTACACCTCGGGGTAGCTGCACGCCCTGCAGTCCCAGTACGCGTCGAAGAAGAGCGCGTCCGTCTCCGGGTCGAGGTCGGGGAGGTCGGCGAGAAGGAGCTCCTGGGACGCGTGCAGCGTCCGCCGGTGGGTGTCCATGACGAAGAAGCTGATCCCGGCGCACGGGATGAGCTCGGCGAGTCCGCGCAGAACGTGCGGGGGAGTTCCACGTCATCGACGCCGATGGCACCGACTCCCCCCGGTCTCGCACCCGGTCCGTCCGCCATCGGCGCGACGACGTCGAGCAGCGCCCGGAGGTCGGCCTCACTGATCGAGCTGGGACCTCTCACCGCGACTCCTCTCGGTACCGCTGTCCCGGGCATTCGCGATCGCTCCAGAGTAGGAACGACGGCGCCCCGGCGCGATACGCACTTCGTCGTACGGCGCGTCGTACGGCGCGCCTGCGCGTGAGCCGTACGCGGATCGTCGCATCGACCGCCGCGGGGCGGCCCGGCAACTGTTGTGGGACCAGGAGATCCGCGGCGCGGAGCCAGCGGACGGAGGCCAGACCTCGGGAGACCACGATGAACCGCCACACCCTGCGGACCATCGCCACCACAGTTGTTGCTGCGACGACAATGGTCGTCGGCGCGCTCGTCGGCGCCGGCCCCGCCCTCGCGCACGTAGAGCCGTTCCCGCCGGACCCCGCACCCACGCCGTCCGACGCCGTCGCCCCGGTCGTGGCGCCGTTCGTCGCGTCGGACCCGTCGTCGCCAGGGTCGTGGCTGCCCGCATCCCTGGTGCTGATCGCCGTCCTCGTCGCACTCGCAGTGACGACCGCCGTCGTCGTCACCCGACGTCGCGCCGCCCGACGCGACGCCGCCCACCGCGACGCCGCCCGGCCGGCCCTGCAGGCGGAGCCGGCACCGACCGCGCGGGTCTGAGGACCCGGATCGGCATGGACCCCGCCGGGTCCCCGGGGTCGCGATCGTCGGCGGCAGCCGCCAGTGCCCTTGGGCCCGGATCGGGGGCCGGGCACCGGCGCAGACTCTGAGCCGAAGGGCCCGGTCCGCGCGACCGCAGGCCGGCCCGCCGGGCCGCCACCTCGTCGGAGGGAGCCGACGATGACCACAGCCCTCAGCCGACGTGTCCCGCCGCAACGACTCATCGACCTCGTCAACCCGGGGGTGCGGGCGCTGCTGTCCTCGCCCCTGCACCGACCGCTCGACCCAGCGCTGCTCGTCCTCCACGTGACTGGACGGCGGACCGGGCGCCGCTACGACATCCCCGTCGGCTACGTCGACCTCGACGGCCGGCTCCTCGTCGTCACCCAGCACCGCTGGCGGGCCAACCTGCGCGGCGGCGGCGACGTCGAGGTGACGCTCAGGGGGCGCCGCCGGCCGATGCGCGCCGAGCTCGACGACGACCCGGCCTCGGTCGCGGTGACCTTCCGCCGGGTCATCGACCGGTTCGGGGCCCGGACGGCGCGTCGCCAGCTCGGCCTACGCTTCGACCCGGACCACCCACCGACCGTCACCGAGCTCGAGGGCGCCGTCCGGGCGATGGACCTCGGCGTCGTCACGCTCGCGCCACGCTGATGCAGGCACTCGCACCGCCGGGCCCCCGCACCGTCCGTGCCGTCCGCGCCGTCGATGACCTGGTGCCGCCCGCCGTCCGCGGCTGCGTCGCATCCCGTCGGGCACACCCGGACCGTTCGGCCCTGGCCGGTAGCCGCCGCGACGGGGAGGCTGGTGGTGAGACGGCTGCCGATCCGCCGGCGCACCACAGCTGACAACCTTCGCGCCGACGACCTGCCGTCGCCGTGGGGGTGATCATCATGCAGACCGAGCCTCGTACCGACCGTCCGACCGACGACGTTCCGGAGCCCGCGCACCCGTGGGGCAACGCGCCGGCGCTCACACCGGTCGACGACGTACGCCGCGGCCAGGCGGTGAAGCGCCTGGAGAAGAAGCGCGGCTGGGTGTCCGGCTTCGTCGCGTACGTCGTCGTCAACGCCTTCCTCGTCGGCATCTGGGCGATGACGGGAGGCGGCTACTTCTGGCCCGCCTGGGTGATCGGCGGCTGGGGTCTCGGCATGGTCCTCAACTTCTGGGAGGTCTACGTCCGCAAGCCCATCACCGAGGACGAGATCCAGCAGGAGCTGCGGCGCCGCTGACGCCGCACCGGGCCAGGGTGCTCGGTGGCTGTCCCATCCGGGCCTGCACCGCCCCTTGACGAACGTATGGGGTCGGCGCGCCCTGTTCCGCGTGCCGGCGGTGACGCACCACCTGACGAGGTCGCCGAGCACCCTCCGAACCGTCCGCAGGCGGCGACGTACCCGGGTCCGCGAGCACCGCGTCCCCACCTACTCCCGTCGATCAGTGGCACGTCGTGTCACGTCGCCCCCCTCTCACAGCGGCCGCGCGAGGCGGTGGTAGGTGGCGTTCCAGCGGAGCTCGTCGGCGAAGCGGCGTCGGTCGGTGCCGGGGCCGATCATCGCGAGCTCGGTGCCGGCCATGCCGGCGTAGTCGTGGAGGGTGTCGACGTCGAGGGCGGCGGTGAGCACGGTGTGGTGCGGGCCGCCGGCCAGGAGCCAGCATTCGACGCCGGTGGTGAAGTCGGGCAGTGGCTTCCACACAGCGCGGGCGACGGGCAGTCTCGGCAAGGGCTCGTCCGGGGGCACGACCTCGATCTGGGTCGCGATGAGCCGGAACCGCTCGCCCAGGTCGGCCAGGCCGAGCACCGTTGCCCGGCCCGGCGCGGCGTCGAAGACCAGGCGGACGGGGTCCTCACGGTCCCCGATGCCCAGAGGGTGGATCTCGACGCGTGGCCTGTTGACGGCGATGGAGGGGCAGACCTCGAGCATGTGGGCGCCGAGCACCTTCGGTTCGCCCGGGCCGTAGTGGTAGGTGTAGTCCTCCATGAACGACGTGCCGCCGGGCAGACCGGTGGCCATCGTCTTGAGTACGCGCAGGAGAGCGGAGGTCTTCCAGTCGCCCTCGCCACCGAACCCGTAGCCGTCGGCCATGAGCCGCTGGACGGCGATGCCCGGGAGCTGGCGCAGGGCTCCGAGATCCTGGAAGTTGGTGGTGAACGCGCCGAACCCGCCGTCGGTGAGGAACTGGCGCAGGCCCACCTCCTGACGGGCTGCATACCGCAGGCAGGCATGGCGGTCGCCGTCGGGCAGGAGGTCGGGGACCACGTCGTAGAGGTCGGCGTACTCCTGGACCACGGTGTCCACGTCGCCCTCGTCGGCGGCCTCGACGGACCCGACGAGGTCGTTGACGCTGTAGGTGTTGACCGAGATGCCGAACACGCGCTGCGCCTCGACCTTGTCGCCCTCGGTGACGGCCACGTCGCGCATGTTGTCGCCGAACCGGGCGAGCTTGAGCTGCCGGCTCTCCCGCCGGCCGACCGCCGCTCGGGCCCAGGTGCCGATCCGATGCTGGACGCCGGAGTCGCCGTAGAACCCTGCCACGGTCTTGCGCGACACGTTCAGGCGGGTCTCGATCGAGGCGAACTCCCGGTCTCCGTGGGCAGCCTGGTTGAGGTTCATGAAGTCCATGTCGATCTGCGACCAGGGCAGGGACTGGTTGGCCTGGGTGTGTAGGTGGAGCAGGGGTTGGCCCAGCGCGGTCAGGCCGCCGATCCACATCTTCGCCGGGGAGAAGGTGTGCATCCAGGCGATGACGCCGGCGCAGGAGTCGTCCGCGGTGGCGTCGAGGCAGGCCCGGCGGATGGCCTCGGCCGTGGTGAGCACCGGCTTCCAGACGATCCGGACGGGGATGTCCGGGCTCGCGTCGAGGGCGGACTGGACCTGGCGGGACTGCTCGGCGACCTGCGCCAGAGTGTCCTGCCCGTACAGGAACTGGCTGCCGGTGAGGAACCAGATCTCGGCACCGTCGAAGATGGTCATGCGCTCGGCTCCTCCGCTGTTCTCGGGTGCTGCCCGTACACGCTCTGGTACCGCTCGTAGAGCCGGTCGATATGTGCCGGGGCGATGGGGACGACCGGACCGCCCTGCCGGGCGACATGCACGGTGCGCGCGACGTCCTCGCACATGACGGCAGCCTTGACGGCGGCCCGCGCATCGCTGCCGATGGTGAAGACGCCGTGGTTGCGCATGAGCACGGCCGGGGACCGGGACGCGCTCAGGGTCTCGACGATGCCGCGGCCGATGCTGTCGTCACCGATGAGCGCGAACGGGCCGACCGGGATCGGGCCGCCGAACTCGTCGGCCATCGCGGTCAGCACGCACGGGATCTCCTCGTCACGCGCCGCCCACGCCGATGCGTAGGTCGAGTGGGTGTGCACCATCCCGCCGACGTGGGGCATGGCGCGGTAGACGTAGGCGTGGGCGGCGGTATCGCTGGACGGCGCGAAGTCGCCGTCCAGGACGTTGCCGTCCAGGTCACAGACGATCATGGTTTGCGGGGTGAGCCGGTCGTAGTCGACACCGCTGGGCTTGATGACGAAGATGTCGCGTCCCGGCACGCGGCCGGAGACGTTGCCGGCGGTCCAGGCGACGAGGCTGTAGCGGGTGAGCTCGCCGTGGAGCTCGGCGACCTCCTGCCGCACGAGCTCGAGCACGGCGTCGACGGTGCGGGTGTTCATAGGGTTGCCTTCCTCTTCAGGTCGCGCAGCCGGTGCAGCAGTCCGCCGAGCGCGCCGTCGTCCGGGCCGAGGGCATCGTGCAGGCGGCGGTACTCCGCGTACAGGGCGTCGTAGGCCCGGGACCGGGACTCGACGGGCACGAACGCCGCTTCCTGCTTGCGCCCCATCGCCGCGCTCGCCGTGTAGATGTCCGGGTAGGCAGCGGCGGCCACCGCAGCATGGATCGCCGAGCCCAGGGCCGGTCCCTGCCCGCTCGTCAGCAGCGACAAGGGCCTGCGGGTGACGTCGGCGTAGAGCTGCATGAGGAACCGGTTCTTCAGCAGGCCGCCGGCGACGATGAGCTCGGTGACCGGTACGCCGGAGTCCTCGAACGCCTCGATGATCCGGCGCGTGCCGAACGCGGTGGCCTCCAGCAGCGCCCGGTAGATCTCCTCCGCCCTGGTGGCGAGGGTCAGGCCGACGACGACGCCGGACAGCTCGTGGTCCACCAGGACCGACCGGTTGCCACTGTGCCAGTCCAGGGCGACCAGGCCGTGTTCGCCGACGGCCTGCCCCGCCGCCAGGTCGGTCAGGTGCTCATGCAGCGAGATCCCCTGTGCCGCAGCCGTTTCCGCGTATGAGGCGGGAACGCCGGTGCGGGTGAACCAGGCGAAAATGTCCCCCACGCCGGACTGCCCGGCCTCATACCCCCACAAGCCCGGGGTGATGCCGTCGCGGACCACCCCGCACATCCCCGGCACCTCACCCAGGCGGTCGGAGTTCATCACGTGACAGGTGCTCGTCCCCATCACGGCCAGCATCTGTCCGGGTGCCACCGCGCGGGCGGCAGGGGCGGTGACGTGCGCGTCCACGTTGCCGACCGCCACCGAGATCCCTGCCGGGAGCCCCGTCCAGCGGGCGGCCTGCTCGGTCAGGCTGCCCGCCCGGCCACCGAGCGGCGCCAGCTCCTGAGCGACCTTGTCCTCGAAGAAGTCCCCGAAGTCGGGGTGCAGCGCCTCCAGGAACGTCTTGTCCGGGTAGGCGCCGTCCTGCAGCACCGCCTTGTAGCCGGCCGTGCAGACGTTACGCACGTACCGGGCGCAGAGCTGCCAGACGATCCAGTCGGCGGCCTCCACCCAGCGCTCGGTACGGGCGTAGACCTCGGCGTCCTCCTCCAGCACCTGCAGGCCCTTCGCGAGCTCCCACTCGCTCGACAGCTTCCCGCCGTATCGCTTGATCCAGGGTTCCCCGCGGTCGTGCGCGAGCGCGTTGATCCGATCTGCCTGCCCCTGGGCCGCATGGTGCTTCCACAACTTGACATACGCGTGCGGCCTCCTGCGCAGGTCGTCCACCTCGCAGAGCGGGGTCCCGTCCGCCAGGGTCGGCAGCACCGTGCACGCCGTGAAGTCGGTCGCGATGCCGATCACCTGAACCGAGTCGATACCGGCAGACGCCACGGCGGCCGGGACCGCGTTCCTCAGCACGTCGACGTAGTCCGCCGGTACCTGCAAGGCCCAGGCGTGCGGTAACGGCGTGCCGTCGGGCAGGGCCTCCTCCAGCACCGCGTGCGGGTAGTCGAAGACCGCGCCACCCACCTCTGTCCCGTCGCCCACCCGGACCACCACCGCACGCCCGGACAGCGTTCCGAAGTCGACGCCGACCACATATTCGTCGCCACTGTGGTTCATCGAAGCCTCCTCATCCGTGCGGACGCCGGCCGCCTGCGCGCAGGTACTCACTGCGGGCGCGCGGTGCCTGCAGGAGGACGCGGACGTCCCACGGCCCGAGATGGACCGGCTCGCCGGCCTTCCATCGCTGGTCGGACAGGACGTCCGCGAGCTCGCACGGCGCGACGGCGGCGCTCTGCTCCCAGGCCCAGTTGTGGACGATGTGCACCCGGTCGCCGCCCGGCTTCCGGCCTGTCGAGACCGTCACCGAGGCCGGAAGGTCGGCCCAGCCGTGCACCGGGGTCGGGGCCGCCCAGCGGGCCAGAGCCGTCGCGAGGTCCGGGCTGGGGACTGTGCCGACGTAGGTCACGTGCCCGCCCCCGTGGTTCCGGGTCGTGACGGCCGGCCAGCGACCGAAGTGCGAGTGCTCGTACTCCGCCAGGACGTCGGCGTCAACGACGGTCACCCCGTCGATCCACCGGGTCGCGGAGCCGCCGTCGGGGAGCTGGAACGCGCCGGATGCCACTGCCTTGACCCGCACCGGGTCGGTGAGGTTGCTGAACTCGTCGTACCAGACCCCCGCGCCCCGGGTGAGCCTGGCCGGAGCGCGCTCCTCCCTCGCCCGGCCTTCCTGGTCGCCATACGCGGTCCGGGGACCCAGGATCAGGTGTCCGCCCGCCTCCGCGTACGCCGCCAGCCATTCCAGGGTCTCGTCGGCGACCACGTACAGGGCGGGGACCACGAGGACGGGGTGGGTGGACGCAGCGTCCGCGGGAGCCGTCAGCTGCCCCTCGTGCAACACCCTCGCCTGCCGCTTGGCGTCGAAGAAGCCGCGGTAGAAAGGGTCGAACAGGCCGTGGTAGGCCCGGTTGTCAGGGGACCCGTCGTCGTGCATCAGCGGTGGGTACTTCTGCATCAGCCACTTGCTGGGCGTGGAGTAGACGAACGACACGTCCGCCTCCGGCTCGAGGCTGGTGACAAGGTCGCCGACCTGGGTGAGCTCGCCACCGAGGCGGGCCAGCTCCGCGTAGGTGCGGCCGGGCTGTCCGCTGTGCGGCAGCACGCCGCCCCAGTACGTCTCTGCCCCGAAGTGCAGGGTGTGCCAGTGCCAGTACTCGATCATGTCGGCCCCGCGGGCGATGAGGGCCCACGCGGCCTGGCGCCACTGGCCGTCGTACGCGGGCCTGGTGTCCCACGGGAAGCCGATGTGCATCGCGTTGGTCTCGGTGACCAGGAAGCGCTGCTGCTTGGATGCGAACATGCGGTCGCCGGTCTGGAAGAGTGCCCACGTGCCGGTGCTGGTCCAGTGCTGGCGCTGATGGCCGTCATCGGGCAACTTGAGACCGTCCTGCATCGTGTAGTACGCGTTCCCGGCGGTGACGTCGAGGGCCCGGGCTACGGCGACGTCGTCGAGAGCGGGCCGCTCGTAGGCGATGCACGTGGTGACGAACTGGTCCGGCATGGTGTACTCGCGGGCGATCTGCGCCTGCCAGCCGATGAACTCCGTCGTCTGCTGCGCCTGGAAGCGACGCCAGGCCACGTCGTACTGCGGTTGAACGTTGCCGTCCGGGGTCCACAGGTCCGCCCAGGTGGACAACCGGTGGGACCAATAGATCAGCCCCCACTCCCGGTTCAGCGTCTCGACGTCCCCGTAGGTGTGCCGCAGGTGGTCGACGAACCGCTGGAACACGCCGCGGTTGTGCAGCAGCTCGTTGCCCGGCTCGTTGTCCACCTGGATCCCGATGACCGAAGGGTGCTCGGCGTACCGCTGGAGCACCTGGCGGATGACACGCTCTGCGTGGAACCGGAAGGCGGGATGGGTGAAGTCGACCTCCTGCCTGGCCCCCCACGGGATTCGCGCGCCGGTCGAGCGCTCCCCCGCGATCTCCGGGTAGAGCCGGGCAAGCCACGGCGGCACTGCGTAGGTCGGGGTCCCGAGGATGACCGAGATCCCTCTGCAGTGCGCCCCGTCGAGGACCGGCTGGAGCCAATCGAGATCGAACACGCCGTTCTCCGGCTCCCACGTGGACCACACGGACTCCCCGACACGGATCACCGAGAAGTGCGCGTCACGCATGGCGTCCAGATCACTGTCGAGCCGGTCTCCCCGGTGGTACTCGTGGTAGTAGGCGGCGCCGAGCAGTACCCGGTTCGGGTGCGAGTTCCTCAGCGGGTCCGCTTTCGCAGCGACGCGCAGCGTCATTCCTTCACCGACCCGGCGGTGAGCCCCGACTGCCAATAGCGCTGGAGAAGAAGGAACGCGGCGATGAGCGGGATGATGGACAGCAACGACCCGGTGACGACCAGGGACAGCAGGTCCGCGTTCGAGCCGGACCCGCCGACGGCCTGCGAGGACCAGGACGCGAGCCCGACGGTGATCGGGTAGAGGTTCGGGTTGTTCAGCATGATCAGCGGAAGGAAGTAGTTGTTCCACGTCGCCACGAGCGTGAACAGCAGCACGGTGACCATACCGGGCCCGAGGCTCCTCATCGCGATGCGGAAGAAGATGGTGAACTCGCCGGCACCGTCGATGCGGCCCGCCTCGATGAGGCTGTCCGGGATCGCGTCCTGGGCGTAGACCCGCATGAGGAACAGGCCGAAGGGGCTGACCAGGGACGGCAGGATGATGGCCCACGGGGTGTTCACCATCCCGGCCTTGCTGAACAACAGATAGGTGGGGATGGCCAGCGCCGTCGCGGGAACCATGATGGCCCCGAGGACGAGGAAGAACAGTGGCTCCTTGCCGCGGAACCTGTACTTGGCGAAACCATACCCCCCGAGGGTGGCGATGAAGGCGGCGCCGACGGCACTGGTCACGGAGTAGAAGAACGTGTTGAGCAGCCAGCGCGCGTACACCCCACCGTCGAAGGTGAACGTCTCCTTGATGTTGTGCAGCAGGGAGAAGGAGTTCCCGAACCACAGGCCGAAGGTGCTGAACAGGTCCCCGGTCGTCTTCGTCGAGGCGACGAGGAGCCAGAAGAGCGGGAAGAGGAAGTAGACGAGCAGGGCAGCCATGGCGATGAAGAGCAGGTTGCTGCGACGGTCCTGGAGGGAACGACGCCGGCGAGGAGACGTTCCTGGCCGCGTGGCGCTGTCGGCGCCGGCTTCGACGGAGACGCTGGTCACGACTCAAACCTCCGGTTTCCGAGAAGGATCACGACGTAGGAGACGATGACGATGACGAGCCCGAGGAGGAAGGACACAGCGGCCGCATAGTTCGTGTCCTGGCTGGTGAACGACAGGGTGTAGGCGTACAGGTTGGGGGTGTAGTCGCCCGTGATCACGGTCGGCGACAACGGCTGGAGGAGCTTGGGCTCGGCGAACAGCTGGAAGGCCCCGATCACCGAGAAGATGAGGCAGACGCCGATGGCTCGACGGATCGAAGGGATCTTGATGCTCCATGCGATCCGCCAGGCACCCGCCCCGTCGACGCCCGCAGCCTCGTAGAGGTCGGTGGGGATCGACCGCAGCGCCGCATACATGATGATCATGTTGTAGCCCACGAACTCCCACGTGACGATGTTTCCGATGGAGGCCAGCACCCACGGCTCCTTGAGGAAGTCGGGCGCGGAGGTGCCGATCTTGTCCGCGAGCTGGGCGAACGGACCGAAGCTAGGGCCGTAGAGGTAGCCCCACATCAGCGTGGCCACCACCGACGGAACCGCATAGGGCAGGAAGATGCCGAGGCGGAACACCTTCGATATCCGGAGCAGGCCCGAGTCGATCGCCAGGGCGGCGGCCAGCGCCAGCATCAGCATGATGGGAACCTGGATGCAGAAGAACACGGCCACCCGGACCACGCCTTGGTGAAGGCTCGGGTCTTGCAGCGCCCGCACGTAGTTGTCGAGGCCGACGAAGGTGACGCCGCCGATGAGCCGGTTCTTGAAGAGGCTGATGTAGGCCGCGTAACCGAGCGGCAGGACGAACAGGCCCGCGAACGTGACGAGGAACGGGGCGACGAACAAGTAGCCGACCCGGCCGTGGGTCACTCGGCGACGGGGAGCGACGGCCGTCGGAGCTGAGCTCGAGACGTGATTTCTTGTGATGGGTGCGCTGGCGGACACCATGCCACCTTCCCGGGTCGGGTACGGACATGTCGTAGGTGCGGGACGTGCGATGCGTGCGGTGGGGTGCGTTGGTCAGGCGCGGACAGTGGTCGGCCCGGGACGGCGGCACGTTCCCCTGTGCGGGGCCCCCCGGGCCGACCGCCGGATCGCTAGTCGGCAACCGTGAAGCCCTGGCCGGTGGCGTAGTCCACCAGCTTCTTCTGCCAGGCATCCGATGCCGTGCCGAGATCACCCTTGTCCGACAGTGCCTTACCGACGGTGTCGGTCCAGTCGTTGACGGACTGGTCGAGGAACGGAGGCCACTCGAACTTGGTGTCCACGGTCTTGCTGATCTGCGAGAAGACCTCGTTCACCTTCTGCCCGCCGTAGAAGGCGGGCGTCTGGTTGAGGAACTCGGGGTCGCTCAGCATCGCCGTGGTGGCCGGGAAGAAGAACTGGAGCGTGGTGAACATCTTCGTCGTCTCGGGGTCGGTGTTGAGGAACTCGGCGAACTTGGCCGCCGCGACGGGGTTCTTCGTGCCCTTGATGACCGCAGTCGTCGAACCGCCCCAGTTGCCGGACGCCGGCTTGCTCGGGTCCCACTGCGGCAGCGGGGCGGCCCGCCACTTCCCCGCCGTCGACTTGGCGCTTCCGGTGAGGAACACCGGCCCCCACGCCGCCGTGATCCAGGTGGCGTACCTGCCGCTGTTGAGCGCCTGGAACCAGGCGTCACCGAAGTCCGGGTCGGTCGAGATGAGGCCGGCCTTGTTGAGGTCTCCCCAGTACGTGGCGAGCTTCTGCGACTCCGGGCCGTTGACGTCGAGGGACACCGACGTGGCGCGGGGTTGCCGTACGGCTTGGCCCCCACCTGCCACTGCAACCCGTGCCACACCCCCGGCTGGCCGGACGCCAGGTTGGTGATGTACGTGTTCGGGTGGGCATCGTGCAGCTTCTGGCCGCCGCGCCGAACTCGTCCCATGTGGCGGGCACCTTGATGCCGTACTTGTCGAAGATGTCCTTGCGGTACAGCAGACCCATCGGGCCGCTGTCCTGCGGGTAGGCCCACACCTGGCCGTCACGGCCCGACACCTGGCCCCACGTCCAGTCCACGAACTTGGCCTTGTTCGCCTCCGCCCCGTACGGGCGCAGGTCCACGAGGTAGCCCGGAGTGGAGAACGTCGGGATGTACTGGAACTCGATCTGCGCGAGGTCGGGGGCGCCCGTACCCGCCTGCAGCGCCGTGCGGAGCTTGGTGTACTGAGGCGTGCCCTGACCGGCGTTCACCACCTTGATCTTGATGGCCGGGTACTTCTTCTCGAAGACCGCGATCTCCTGGTCGATGTCGGGCACCCAGGTCCAGAACGTCAGCTCCGTGGGCGTCGACATCGCCTTGTCGATCTCGGCCTGGGAAGCCGGCGAGGCACTGGCAGCACCGGACGAACCCGCCCCTCCGGACGAGCTCGAACCGCAGGCGGCGAGCAAGGCGGTCGCGGCCAACGCCGCGGTGGCGGCCAGCAGCCGGCGACGACCGCGCCGGACCGCAGAAGTGGAGTGCATGGTGGCTCCTGTGAGTAGGCATGGGGGACCGCGCGCCCTGAACGGCGCGTGGGGTGAGGTGACAGTGCGAATGGCCCGAGATGCGCAGGTTCGCGCTCCGCACGATGTTGAGGCGACCGCTGCGGGCACGCAGGGTGCACCCCCCGACAGCCGGGGTTCGGTTCCTCGTGGGGACGCGCCTATCGCTGGCCGGAATCGGTCGATGGCCGGTGCATGTCCCCGGCCGGGACTGACTGTCGGTGTCGGTTACCTCCTCGCCGTGTCGTTGGCCTGCCGAGGTGCGGGAGCGTGAAGGTCACGCGAGTCGGCTTCACGGGCAAGGAGCGGTCGCGCCGTCGATCCCCTCACGACGAGCTGGAAGCCGTCGGCAACGGTCCGCTGCTGGGCGGAGGGCCGGCCCTCGATCGCCTGGACGAGCGCTTCCAGGCCACGTTCGGCGTACTCGCCGTGCCGTGCCGCGATCGTCGTGAGTGGTGGGTTCAGGTACGCCGCGGTCGGGATGTCGTCGAACCCGACCACGCTGACCGCGCCGGGCACGTCGATGCCGCTCTCGACGAGGGCCCGGATCACTCCGATGGCCATGTCGTCGTTGGCGGCGAAGACCGCGGTCAAGGACGTGTCCGGCAGGAGGTCACGACCTGCCTGGTAGCCGGAGGCGGCGGACCAGTCGCCCTCGACGTGAGCCGGCGGATCGATCCCGGCGGCATCCAGCGCTGCCAGCCATCCGGCGCAGCGCTCGCGCGCCGCGTACCAGCGGTGCGGGCCTGCCACGTGATGGACGGTCGAGTGCCCCAGATCGATGAGATGCTGCGTAGCCGTCGCGGCGGCGGACGTGGCGTCGGCCCCGGCGACCACCAGGCGCGGCGTACGCAGTCCCGGGAAGGACCCGAGGGTGAGCACCGGCACGTCGACGTCGAGCTCGCTCGGTCCATGGTCGATCGGCTCGGACAGGACGATGCCGTCCACGCCCTGTTCGAGCAGGGCGTCCACGGCGCCGGAGATCCCCGCGACGTCGCCTTCGGCAGTGTTGATCACGCTGACCGCGTACCCGAGCCGTCGGGCCTGCGTCTCGATCCCGAGGAGCAGAGAAGCCGGCCCGTACAGCGCCGAACCCAGGGAGACCACACCGAGCCGCCGGGTCCGGCCCGAGTTCAGCGCGCGCGCCGCGCTGTTCGGCCGGTAGCCCAGTTCCCTGGCCGCGGCGAGCACCCGCTCGCGCACGGCCTCGGACACGTACGGCTCGCTGTTGAAGACCCGCGACACCGTCTTCTGTGAGACCCCTGCCAGACGAGCCACGTCCGTGCTGCCCGGCGGGCGCCGACGACGCGACGGCGCTGCCGACCACTCACCAGCGGACTGCGGCATCTCGGCTCCCTTCACTCACTCTGTCTACGTAGTCTGACTGCGTAGCCATCTGTGTTGTCCCTCACTGTCTACGTAGACAGTGGCCATGTCAAGGGGTCCGCTCGGTCGATGTCTGCCCGACATCACGGACGGCATCAAACGGCACGGACGGCATGAACGGCACGGGTCGGATCCGAAGGTCCCGCTCCATCCAGTCGTGCCTGCCCGCCGCGCGGTCATCGCGGCGCCGTCGGGAACGCCCCAGGGATGTGCGACGCTCGAGGTTCCGTGCACGTCGCGGTGTCGCAGCGCAGGAGGCCGGGGTGACCAGGTACGTGATCGGGCCGGACGTGGCCGTGCGACTGGCCCAGGACCAGACCGTGATCTGCGACGCGCACCAGCTCCTGGCTCCGACGCTGCTCCGCTCACAGCTGCTGTCGACCTTTTACCAAGCGGTTCGACGCGGTGAGATGACTACGAAGGACGCCGATAGCCTGCTCGACTACGTGCGAGGGCTACGGATCCGGCTGCTCGGCGACAGGGTCCTGCAGGCCGTCGCGTGGAAGGTCGCCGACCAGCTCGGGTGGGCCGACACGTTCACCGCCGAGTACATCGCCCTGACCACGCTGCAGGCCGACGCGTTCGTCACGCTCGATGCGACGCTGGCCCGGGCGGTGCAAGGACTCGTCACGACGGCACCCGTCGAGGCCCTGTCCTGACCGAGCGCCTCCCGCGTCAGACCGGGTGCGGCACGCGCTGTGCGACGGAGGCGGCTGTCCTCCCGGCACGCACGAGCTCGGTGACCGTCGCGCCGTCCACGGTCTCGTGCTCGAGGAGCGCAGCGACGAGCCGGTCGAGGATGTCCCGGTGGGCACGGAGCAGCTCGGTGGCCCGCGCCTCCGCCTCGCGGAGGAGCCGGGCGACCTCGGCGTCGATGATCGCCTGGGTCTGCTCGGCGAAGGGCCGGCTCGACAGCGGCCCCCCGCCCCCGCCGAGGAACACCGACCCGCCCTGCGGGTAGCCGACCGGGCCGAGCGTGTCGGATAGGCCGCACTCACGCACCATCTTCGTCGCGAGCTCGGTCGCGCCCGCGAGGTCGTTCGCGGCCCCGGTCGAGCCTTGGCCGAGCGCGACGAGCTCGGCAGCCCGCCCGCCGAGCCGGACGGCGAGCGCGTCGCGAAGCCAGTCCTCGCCGTAGAGGTGCCGCTCGACGAGCGGGAGCTGCTGCGTGACGCCGAGGGTCTGACCCGCGGGCAGGATCGTCACCTTGGCCACCGGGTCCGCGTGCTCGGACAGGGCGGCGACGAGCGCATGCCCCGCCTCGTGCACCGCGACGGCGTGCTTCTCCTCGGGCAGCAGGACGTTCGACCCCTCCCGCCGACCGAGGAGGATCCGGTCGCGCGCGTCGTCGAAGTCCCACGCCGTCAGGACGTCCCGGCCCTCGCGGACGGCGTGGATGGCGGCCTCGTTGGCGAGGTTCGCGAGGTCCGCGCCGGAGAACCCGGGTGTCCCGCGCGCGAGCAGCTCGAGGTCCACGCCAGGGCCCAGGGCCTTGTCGCGGCAGTGCACGGCGAGGATCGCCGAGCGCTCGGACAGGCTGGGCAGCGGGATGACGACCTGCCGGTCGAAGCGGCCCGGCCGCAGCAGCGCCGGGTCGAGGACCTCGGGCCGGTTCGTCGCGGCGAGGACGACGACGCCCTCGGCGACGTCGAAGCCGTCCATCTCGGCGAGGAGCTGGTTCAGGGTCTGCTCCCGCTCGTCGTTCGAGACGATCTGCCCCGCGCCACCGCGGCGCTGCCCGAGCGCATCGAGCTCGTCGACGAAGATGATCGACGGCGCACGCTTCTTGGCCTCCGCGAACAGGTCCCGGACCCGGGCGGCGCCGACGCCGACGAACATCTCGACGAAGCTCGAGCCGACGACGGAGAGGAACGGCACACCGGCCTCGCCGGCGACGGCGCGGGCGAGCAGGGTCTTGCCGGTCCCGGGCGGCCCGACCATGAGCAGGCCGCGCGGGACCTGGGCGCCGGCCCGGCGGTAGCGCTGCGGGCTCCGGAGGAAGTCGACCACCTCGAGGACCTCGCCCTTGACGCCCTCGTAGCCCGCGACGTCCGCGAGCTTCGTCGTCGGGTGCTCGGCGTCGAACACCTTCGCCCGCGACCGGCCCGCACCGAGCACGGACTGCAGGCCGCCGGCGCCGCCGGCGCCACGCATGCTGCGCGAGAACAGCCACCACAACAGAAGGATCGGGCCGAGCAGGAGCATCCAGGACAGCAACGCCGAGACGGCGGATCCACCGGACGCGGCGACCGCGTCGACGTCGACCTTCGCCGCCGTCAGCCGGTCCATGAGGGCCGGCCCGGCGAGTGGTAGCGGCACCGTCGTCGTGTACGCGGTGCCGTCGGTGAGCTCACCCTCGGCGCGGCCCGTCGTCGTGTCGATGCTGACGGTCTCGACCTTGTGGGCGTCGACGTCGGCGAGGAACTCGCTGTACGTCAGCGTGGCCACCGACCTCGTGTCCATCGTCACGAGGAACACGGCGCCGAAGGCGAGGAGCATGACGAGCGGCCCGACCCACCACCACCGGCCGGGTGCCGGGTCCCTGGCACCCCGGCCGGTGGGGCGGGGCTCGCCGCCCGCCGCGTCACGCGTCACCCCACCATCGTGGCGCGCCACGAGATCACCGGTCCGGGCCGGAAGTCTGCCGTCGTGACGACTTCGGGCGCGTTGGATGGCAGATGGTGGATCGTGGACGCGTGCGGCGCGCACGCGCGGAGGTGGGACATGGTCGACGAAGAGGTTCTGGTGCAGATCGGGGACGTCTCGCTCGACGGCCGGCTGGCCGTCCCGGACGCGGCGCGGGGCCTCGTGGTCTTCGCCCACGGCTCCGGCAGCAGCCACGCGAGCCCCCGGAACCGCATGGTCGCGCGCCTCCTCGAGGGGGCCGGGCTCGCGACCCTGCTGTTCGACCTGCTCACCCCGGAGGAGGCCGTCGACCGGCGGAACGTCTTCGACATCGACCTGCTCGCGCAGCGGCTGGCCGGCGCCGTCGGCTGGGCCCGCACCCGGCCGGGCCTCGACGACCTGCCGCTCGGCCTCTTCGGTGCGAGCACCGGCGCCGCGGCCGCGCTGGCCGCCTCGACCGAGGCGGGCGTGCGCGCGGCCGCGGTCGTCTCCCGCGGCGGCCGGCCGGACCTCGCCGGCGACCGACTGCCGCGCGTCACGGCGCCGACCCTGCTCGTCGTGGGCGGCGAGGACAGTGTGGTCCTCCAGCTCAACCGGCAGGCGCTCGACCGGATCCGCTGCGAGGCGCGGCTCCTCGTCGTCCCTGGCGCGACGCACCTCTTCGAGGAGCCGGGCGCGCTGCACGACGCCGCCGTCGCCGCCCGCGAGTGGTTCGTCGAGCACCTCGCACGGCGCCCCGGGCGGGTCAGTCGATGACGAGCCGGTGTTCGCCGTCCGCGACGGCCTGCAGGAGCAGCGCGCGGGACAACGACCGGGCACCGCACTCGCAGCCGGCGGGCAGCGGGTCCTCGAGCGCGACACCCTCGCCGGGCTCGACCCAGTCCACCCACGGCGTGCCATGATGGTGGGCGTGGTGGGCGGCGTCGTGGCGGTCCCGGTCGCCGTGGCTGTGGGCCTGCGGCCGGGCGACGTACACGACCCCGGACGACGTGCGGTAGAGCGCCGCGACGTGGTGGGCCTGCGCGCACTGGACGGCAAGCAGCAGGTGGTCCGACGGCGAGGGGCCGAGCCCGTCGAAGGCGGTCTGCGCCGCGGCCTGGCGCGATGCATGGATGCTCGGGCTTCGGGTCATACCGCCAGCCTGCTCCGGATCGGCGCGCGGGCAAGATGCCGAAGGTCGCCGGTCCGCAGCTGATCGCGCGAGACGTTGGGCCCTGGTGGTCGCGGGTGCGACCGCCGTGAATTGGGGAAAGGCGTCGACGGGGACCGGACGCCGCACCGCGGCGGTCCACGAGTACTCGTCGCGCACGACAGGAGGCGCCGTCATGACGAACCCACGCCAGTGGTCCCCGGACCGTGCACCGCACCGCACGCAGGGGGCACCGCACCGCTCGCCCGCCGTCCGCCTCGCGGTCGCCGCCGCCGCGCTCGGCCTCGCGGTCGCCGGGTGCGGCGGCAGCTCCTCCGGCGGCGCCGGCTCGTCCGCGGCGCCCTCGACGACTGCGAGCGTCGACGCCGCGCTCGCCGCGATGGTCCCCGACGCGGTGCGGAAGGACGGTGCGATCGCCGTCGGGACGGACGCGACGTACCCACCGAACGAGTTCCTCGACACCGACGGCAAGACCGTCGTCGGCTTTGACGTCGACCTCTTCGAGGCCGTCGCCGCCCGGCTCGGCCTGACGGTGACGTGGGTTCCCGCGCCGTTCCCGAACATCATCCCGAGCGTGCAGTCCGGCAAGTACGAGATCGGCGTCTCGTCGTTCACCGTGAGCGCGGACCGGGAGAAGCAGGTCGACATGGTCAGCTACTTCTCCGCCGGGACGCAGTGGGCCTCCAAGGCAGGCAACCCCACCGGCGTGCAGCCGGACGCCGCGTGCGGCAAGCGGGTCGCCGTGCAGAAGGGCACCGTCCAGGTCGACGACGTGACGACGCGCTCGCAGGCGTGCACGAGCGCCGGCAAGCCGGCGGTCACCATCGACCAGTACCAGGGCCAGGACCAGGCGACGGCGGCGGTCGCCTCCGGCAAGGACGACGCCATGCTCGCCGACTCCACCGTCATCGCGTACGCCGTGAAGCAGACGAACGGCGGCCTCGCGCTCCTCGGCGACATCTACGACTCCGCGCCGTACGGCTACGTCCTCACCAAGGGCCAGGACCGCTTCGGCGACGCACTCGTCGGCGCGCTGAAGGCCGTCATGGCCGACGGGACCTACCGGACCGTCCTCGACCGCTGGGGCGTCGGCCAGGGTGCGATCACCAACCCCGAGCTCAACCCGGCGTTGGGCTGACGCCGTGGCCGCGAACCGGGCCGCTCCGCCGCAGGACAGCACCACGGGGGGCCGGCCGGACGACGTCGTGACCGCCGTCCCCGTGCGGCACCCGGGACGGTGGGTGGCGAGCGCCGTCATCGCCGTCGGGATCGCGATGTTCGTCCACATGCTCGTCGTGAACCCCGCCTTCCAGTGGGGGTTCATGGTCGAGAACATGTTCCGGCCGGCGGTGCTCGCCGGGGTGCGGACGACGCTCGTGATGACCGTGCTCGCCATGCTCATCGGCGTGATGATCGGTGTCGTCGTGTCGGTCATGCGACTGTCCCCGAACCCGGTCATCTCGGTGGCCGCGTGGGCGTACACGTGGTTCTTCCGCGCGATCCCCCGGATCGTCCTGCTCGTCCTGTTCGGCAACCTCGGCATCCTCTACCAGCGCATCGGGTTCGGGCTGCCGTTCGCGGAGCAGATCCTGCGGCTCTTCGGGCTCGAGGGCACCGGCGAGCTCTTCGGGATCGACACCCGGACCATCCTCACCGGCCTGGTCGCCGGCCTGCTCGGACTGTCCCTCTCCGAGGGCGCCTACATGGCCGAGATCGTCCGCGCCGGCATCGAGTCCATCGACGTCGGGCAGACCGAGGCCGCGCAGGCGCTCGGGATGGGCCGGCTGCTGACGATGCGCCGGATCGTGCTCCCGCAGGCGATGCGGGTCATCGTGCCGCCGACCGGGAACGAGACGATCGCGATGCTCAAGGACACCGCCCTGCTGGCCTACGTGCCGGTGACGAACGAGCTGTTCTTCCAGCTCCAGGCGATCGGCAGCCGAACCTTCCAGGTCTTCCCCATGCTCGTCGCCGCATGCCTGTGGTACCTCGCGATGACCAGCGTGCTCATGGTGGCTCAGCACTACGTCGAGCGGCACTTCGCCCGCGGCGTCGCCGGGCGCGCACGGGACCGGCTCTACATCGCGACCGTGCCGACCGGGGCAGGCCTCGAATGAGCGCGGGGACGCCCGGCGACGCGCGGCCGCAGACCCAGGCGGCGAACGGCGCCGGGACGCCGATGGTGCGGGCCGAGCAGGTCTTCAAGTCCTTCGGCGGCCGGCCCGTGCTGCGCGGCATCGACCTCGACGTCGCGCCGCGCGAGGTGCTGTGCATCATCGGGCCGTCGGGCTCGGGGAAGTCGACGTTCCTGCGCTGCATCAACCACCTCGAGAAGATCGACGGCGGGCGGCTGTGGGTCGACGGCCGGCTCATGGGCTACCGCGAGCACGGCGGCCGGCTCCACGAGCTCAAGGAGCGCGAGGTCGCCGCGCAGCGCCGCAACATCGGGATGGTCTTCCAGCAGTTCAACCTCTTCCCGCACCTCACAGCGCTCGACAACGTCACCGTGGCGCCGACCCGGGTCAAGCGCATCCCCCGCTCGCAGGCCGAGGCGCGGGGCCGCGAGCTGCTCGCCATGGTGGGTCTCGGCGACCGCGGGGACGCCTACCCGTCGATGCTCTCCGGCGGCCAGCAGCAGCGGGTCGCGATCGCCCGGGCGCTCGCGATGGAGCCGCGGCTCATGCTCTTCGACGAGCCGACGTCCGCGCTCGACCCCGAGCTCGTCGGCGAGGTCCTCGACGTCATGCGTCGCCTTGCCGAGGACGGCATGACGATGGTTGTCGTGACGCACGAGATGGGCTTCGCCCGCGAGGTCGGCGACCAGCTCGTCTTCATGGACGAGGGGGTCGTCGTCGAGCGCGGCGCGCCACGCGACGTCATCGCCCACCCGCAGCACGCACGGACCCAGGGGTTCCTGTCCAAGGTGCTCTGACAGCCGAGCCCCCTGGCTGACCACCGCCGGTGACGCCGACGAGGTGTTCGATGCCCCGACGGCATCACCGGCGGTGACCGCGCGGTCGAGGACGTAGGTCGGCGCCATCCCACGCCTACGCGAGGTAATGTCCCATGGTTCGGCCCAGTGACGTGGTTCCGGACTGACAGCCGACAGCCCTCGAAGGAGCCCCGCTCGTTCGAGGGGGCCGCGGCGATGAGCCACCGCAGACCACTGATCCTGTTGGCATCACTAGTTCTCGCCCTCACGACCGCGGCCGCCCTGGGCACACCGGCGCAGGCCGCCGTCCGGACGTGCAGCACGTCGACCCCGGTCGCGAGCCGCCCGACGCTCCGCTACGGCGACACGGGCAGCTGCGTCAAGGTCGCGCAGCAGGCGCTCGGCTCGAAGGGCTACAGCGTCGGGACGGCGGGAGCAGACGGCGACTTCGGAGCGGCCACCCTGCGGGCGACCAAGGCCTTCCAGAAGGAGTACGGACTCGTCGCGGACGGCATCATCGGACCGCTGACGTGGGGCAGGCTCGGCACCGGTGCGGCCTACAACCGGGGCCGGGGGCCGAACTACACGTCCCGGGTCGTCCTGAGCTTCGACGACTGCCCGAAGTCCGTCGCGGCCTTCCGCGCCGTGGTGTCGGCGGCGAAGGCCAACGGGATCGGCCTCGTCCTCGCGCCGACCGGTGACTGCCTCGGCAAGTACACGGCGCAGGGCACGAACCTCGCGGCGGTGGCCCGCTCGTACGGCCAGTACGTCATCAACCACTCCGTGTCCCACGTGAAGCTCACGACGCTGAGCTATGCCTCGGTGATCAAGCAGCTGGGGTCCCCCGGTGTGGTGACGAACTTCGGGCGGCCGCCGTACGGCGCCTCGAACACCACTGTTGCGACCGCGTACACGGCGGTCGGGATGCGGCAGTGGACGTGGACGGTGGATACCCGCGACTGGACGGGCAAGACGACGGCTCAGGTCGTGTCGTACGTGGTCTCCTACAGCACGGCCGGCTCCACCGACCTGATGCACATGGGTTGGAACGCGTTCAACGCCACCGCCCTGCAGCAGATGAAGAGCGGCCTGGCGAACCGCGGACTGTCCGTCTGCCGGCCGTACTCGGGGACGACCCCGGTCCGGATCCCTCGGTCGCTGCCCTGCTGAGGATCCGGCGCTCACCGAGATCTGCCGCGGCCGATCAGCGTGGTCGGCACCATGCAGCGGTTCTCCCCCACCTCCTGGGGGAGAACCGCTGCACGGCGCTGATCACGGGGGTCGGCCAGCGACGACGTGATGCCGGCCTCCCGGCTGCGCCGCAGGATCTGCGCGATCGCGTCGAGCACGGCCTCGTGGGAACTCGTCGAAGAGCTCGGCGCAGACCTCGGAGTCGCGGTCGACGCCGAGGACGAGCTGGGTGAGGTCGTTCGAGCCGATCGACACCCCGTCGATGCCGAGGGCCGCGTACTCCGGATCCTGTAGGCGACCCACGGGACCTCGGCCATGACCGGCGCGGGTCAGCTCGCCGAGGTTCGCGCGCCCTTGCCGCCGGCGGCATCGACATCCGAGAGCCCGATCTCGTCCAGCCGCACGATGTCTGCGAACATGACCGCCCCCTCGCGACCCGTCGCAGTGCCCAACGCAGGCACCGGGTGGTGGTCCCGGCCGCGCCCTTTCGTCCAAGCCGTCACTTCCAGCACATCACCGCCGGGGCGACGGGCCAGATCCGGACGTCCCGACAACCGATGCGCCGGCCCTCGAGCCGCGGCTACCGCGCGTGCTGCTCGACGTAGCGGACGAACCCGTCGACCGAGTCGACGGCGAGGTAGTCGCTCTCCGGGACGGTGACCCCGGTGAGCGCCGCCATCTTCTCCACGACGGCGAGGAAGTCCATCGAGTCGAGGTCGAGGGCCTCGCGTAGGCTCTCGTCCCTGCCGACCGTGCCGAGGTCGGCCTCCGGCGCGACGTGGGCGAGGGCCTGCCGCAGCGCCTCGTCGGCGGACGGCGTCCCGGGCCTCGCGTTCTCGGCGGACATCGCAGCTCCTACGGACATCACAGCTCCTCCGGCTTCTGCAGCAGGGCGTCCAGCGCCGACAGGTACAGGCCGCCGACGTGGCCGTCGGTGGCGCGGTGGTCGCCGGACAGGGTGGCGGTGACGACGGGCCGGACGCCGATGAGCCCGCCGACGGCGACAGGCTGCTCGACGACCCGGCCGAGGCCGACGAGCGCAACCTGCGGTGGGTAGATGACCCCGAAGACAGCCTCGACGCCGCGGTCGCCGAGGTTGGTCACCGTGAGCGTGCCCTCGGTCATCTCCGCGCGGCGCAACCGCCCGGTGCGGGACCGGGCGACGAGGTCGCGGAGCGCGGCCATGACGTCGTCGACGGCGAGCCGGTCAGCGTCGAGGATCGCGGGTGCGACGAGCCCGCCGGTCCGCAGGCTCACGGCAATGCCGAGGTTCACGTGCTCGGCGGCGACGAAGCCGTCGTCCAGCCAGAAGCCGTTGACCTGCGGGACCTTCCGGGCCGCGAGCGCCGCGGCCTTGAGCAAGAACGCCGCCGGGACGAGGCGCCGGCTCACCGACAGCTCGGCGTTGCGGGCGGTGAGCAGCGCGGTCACCGCGGCGAGGTCGACCGTCGTGCTCAGGTAGTAGTGCGGGACCTCGCGCTTCGACCGGGCCATGAGCGCGCCGATCGCGTGGCGCATCGAGGCCGACCGCGCGGCGGCATCGCGGACCGGGAGCCCCTCTCCCGCCGCGGGTTCGGCCGGTCCCGGCGTCGGCGGCGCCGGCGCGGCCCGGCCCTCGGCGGCGGCGAGCGCGGCCCGCCGGACGTCGTCCGCGACGACCGCACCGGCCCCGCCGGTGCCGTGCAGGGTCGCCGGGTCGACGCCGACGTCCGCGGCGATCCGCCGGGCGAGCGGCGACACCCGGGGCCGGCTCGGCGTCGGGCGGCGCGCGCCCCGACGCTCGACCGGACGCTCGACCCGACGCTCGACCGGACGCTCGACCCGACGCTCCAACGGACGCTCGACCGGACGCTCGGGCTGGTCGCGGCGGGCGGCGGCCTCGACATCGCCGCGGGTCACCGTGCCGCGGGCGCCGGTCCCCGCCACGCCGGCAAGGTCGACCCCGAGCCGCTCGGCGAGCCGCCGGACGGGCGGGGTGACCTTCGCCGGC
Organism: uncultured Actinomycetota bacterium; assembly: GCA_963750565.1. Taxonomy (GTDB): domain Bacteria; phylum Actinomycetota; class Actinomycetes; order Actinomycetales; family Kineosporiaceae; genus R-H-3. Next base: position 182,559 of record CAVVRA010000015.1, read on the forward strand.
GGGGCGGCCCGGGCCGGGAGGGCAGCGGGTTCCGGCCCGGGCTGCGTCGGGAGGGGCGAAGGGGCGGCAGCACCGACAGCCGGCGCCACCGCGGCACCGACGGGCTGGAGGACCGGCTGCGGGGCGGGCGTCGGCGCCTCGACGGACGTGCCGACGGGCGCGAAGACCGCGAGCGGGCCGCCGACGGGGACGACGGTTCCCGGGGTCGCGATGAGCCGCTCGACGACGCCGTCATCGAACGACTCGACGTCCATCGCGGCCTTCTCGGTGTCGACGACGGCGACGACGTCGCCGCGGCGCACCCGGTCTCCCGGGGCGACGAGCCACTCGAGCAGGGTGCCCTCAGTCATGTCGGCGCCGAGGGACGGCATCCGGAACTCGCTCACGGCTGCATCACCTCGGGCTCACCTCAGGAGCCACCTCGGGCATCACCGCGCGGACGGCGACGAGGACGCGCTCGACCGTCGGCAGTGCGGCGTGCTCGAGGTGCCGGGCGTACGGCATGGGCACCTCCGCGCTGCAGACCCGCTGCACGGGGGCGTCGAGCTCGTAGAGCGCGTGTTCGCAGATCCGCGCCGCGACCTCGGCGCTGATGCTGCCGGAGCGCCAGCCCTCGTCGACGACGACGACCCGGTGGGTCCGGGCGACCGCCTCGAGGATCGCGGGCTCGTCGAGCGGGCGCAGGGTCCGCAGGTCGAGGACGGCCGCCTGGATCCCGTCGACGGCGAGCCGGTCCGCCGCCTCGAGGACGGTGGTCAGCGTGCCGCCGTAGGTCACGAGGAGGACGTCGCCGCCGTCGCGGCGCAGGGCGGCGTGGTCGAGGTCGACCGGCCCCGCGTCGTCCGCGAGCTCGCCGGAGACGCCGTAGAGGCTGCCGTGCTCGAAGACGAGCACCGGGTCGGGGTCCTGCAGCGCTGTCCAGAGCATCCCGCGGGCGTCCTCGAGCGTCGCGGGCGTGACGACGCGCAGGCCGGGGATGTGCGCGTACCAGCCGTCGAGGCTGTGCGAGTGCTGGGCGGCGAGCTGGCGGCCGGCGCCCGTCGTCATCCGGATGACGAGCGGCACCCCGAGCTGCCCGCCGGACATGTGCCGGAGCGTCGCGGCGGTGTTCATGATCTGGTCGAGCGCGAGGAGGCTGAAGTTCACCGTCATGATCTCGACGATCGGGCGCATGCCCGCGACGGCCGCACCGATCCCGGCACCGACGAACGCGGACTCCGACAGCGGGGTGTCGCGGATGCGCTCCGGCCCGAACTCCTCGAGCAGACCGAGGCTCACCGCGAAGCAGCCGCCGTAGCGGCCGACGTCCTCGCCCATGAGGAAGACCCGCTCGTCGCGACGCAGCGCGTCGCGGATCGCCTCGCGCATCGCCTCGCGGTACGTCGTCTTCATGACGGCCTCCCCTGGCCGGCCGGCACCGGGACGCCGGGGCCGGTGGCCCGGACGGCCTCCGCGGCGACGGAACCGTCGGCGTAGACGAACCGGGTCAGCTCGTCGACGTCCTCGTCGTGGCCGGCCTCGGCAAACGCGACCGCGTCGTCGACCTCGGCGAGCACCTCGGCCTCGAGCCGCGCGAGCGACGCCTCGTCGAGCGCGCCTTCGGCGGTGAGGCGCTCGGTGAGCGCACGGACCGGGTCCCGTTCGACCCAGGCCCGGACCTCGTCCTTGCTCCGGTACCGCTCGGGGTCGTACATCGAGTGCGCGCGGAACCGGTAGGTGCGCAGCTCGAGCAGGTGCGGCCCGCCGCCGGCCCGGACGGCGTCGGCCGCGCGCTCGGCGGTGGCCCGGACGGCCAGGACGTCCATCCCGTCGACGGGCCACGCGGGTACCTCGTACGCGGCGGCCTTGACGGCGATATCCGGTTGCGACTGCGACCGGGAGATCGCCGTCCCCATCGCGTAGAGGTTGTTCTCGCAGCAGAAGAGCACCGGCAGCCGCCAGAGCGCCGCGAGGTTCAGGCACTCGTGGAACTCGCCCTCGGCGACGGCGCCCTCGCCGAAGAAGCAGGCGGTGACGGCCTCCTCGCCTCGCATCCGGTCGGCGAGCGCCAGCCCGATGGCGAGCGGCAGCCCGCCGCCGACGATTGCGTTGCCGCCGTAGAACCGGTGCTCCGCGGCGAAGATGTGCATCGACCCGCCGCGGCCGCGGCTCGTGCCCTCGACCCGGCCGTACATCTCGGCCATGACGGCGCGCGGGTCGACGCCGCGGGCGAGGGCGTGCCCGTGCTCACGGTACGTCGCGACGACCCGGTCCCGCGCTGTCAGCGCGTCGAGGACGCCGACGGTCGCCGCCTCCTCGCCGATGCAGACGTGGAGGAAACCGCGGATCTTCTCCTGGGTGTAGAGCTCCACGCAGCGCTCCTCGAAGCGGCGTACGCGGAGCATGCCGCGCAGCAGCCGGAGCGCGTCGCCGCGCTCGACGGCCTCGCTGCGGCCTGCGTACGGGTCGTTCTCGTGGTCGCGCTGCTGGCCCATGGGCGTGCTCACGCGGACACCCCTTCCGGCTCGGGAACGGTCGTCGGCCCGGTGGTTCGCTCGACGGACCCCACGCCCGGCTCGAGGGTCGACACGTCGCCCTCGGGAAGGCCGAGCTCGCGCGCCTTGAGCAGCCGGCGCATGATCTTGCCGCTGCGCGTCTTCGGCAGGTCGGCGGCGAACTCGACCCGGCGCGGGGCCACCGCGGGCCCGAGCCTGCTCCGGGCGAAGCCGATGAGCTCGCGCTCCAGCTCCGGCGACGCGGTGAACCCCGTACGGAGCGAGACGAACGCCTTGACGACCTCGCCGGCGATCGGGTCGGGGGTCCCGATGACGCCGGCCTCCGCGACCGCGGGGTGCTCCATGAGGACGTTCTCGACCTCGAAGGGCCCGATGAGGTGGCCCGCGGACTTGATGACGTCGTCCGCTCGCCCGACGAACCAGAACCAGCCGTCGGCGTCGCGGCGGACGAGGTCGCCGGTGCAGTACCAGCCACCGACGAAACACGCCGCGTACCGGGCGTCCTCGCCGAGGTAGCCGCGGAACATGCTCGGCCAGCCGGCCCTCAGCGCGAGCTCGCCCTCGACGTCCGGGGCGGTCACGAGGCGGGGTGCGCCGGCCACGACGACGCGGCGCCCCTGCGCGTCGCGCTCGACGACGGCCGCCTGGATCCCGGGAACGGGCCGGCCCATCGACCCAGGGCGGATCTCGCACGCGGCGAAGTTCGAGAGCATGATCCCGCCGGTCTCGGTCTGCCACCAGTTGTCGTGCGCCGGGAGCCCGAACGTCTGGTCGGTCCACAGGACGACCTCGGGGTTGAGCGGCTCGCCGACGCTCGCGACGAAGCGCAGCGCCGAGAGGTCGTGGCCGGCGCGGTGCTCGGCGCCGGCCCTCATGAGCATCCGCAGCGCGGTCGGCGCCGTGTACCAGACCGTGACCCGCTGCTCCTCGAGGAGGCGGTACCAGCGGTCGACGTCGAGGTCCTCGGTGTCGACGAGCACGGTGACGCCGTGGGTCAGCGGCGAGACGATCCCGTACGACGTGCCGGTCACCCAGCCGGGGTCGGCGGTGCACCAGAACACGTCGTCCGGGTGGAGGTCGAGAGCGTACCGGCCCGTCGCGTGGTGGGCGACGACCGCCTCGTGGACGTGGACGGCGCCCTTCGGCAGGCCGGTCGTGCCGCTCGTGAAGTGCAGGAGGGCCATCTCGTCCGGCGCGGTCGGCGGGATCTCGAACTCCTCGTCGGCGGCCGCCATGAGCGCGGGCAGCCACCGGGTGCCAGGCACCTGCGGGTCCTCGGCGTCGACGAGCAGCACGTGCTCGAGCGCCGGCAGCCGGTCACGCACCGGGGCGACCTTGCGCCGGTAATGCCCGGCGGTCGTCACGAGGACCTGCCCGCCGCCGATGTCGAGCCGCTGCCGCACCGGCTCCGGGCCGAACGCGGCGAACAACGGGCTGAGGACGCTGACGTTCTTCAGGGTGCCGAGGGCCGCGACATACAGCTCGGGACGGCGGCCGAGCAGGGAGAACACCCGGTCCCCCCGGCCGACCCCCAAGGCTCGCAGGACGTTCGCGAAGCGGGCCGTCTCACGGCGCAAGTCCTCGTACGTGAGGTCGCGCACGCCGTGGCGGTCGCTGAAGCGCAGCGCGACGTGCTCCCCGCGGCCGGCGGCGACGTGCCGGTCGACGGCTTCGTGGGCGATGTTCAGCCCCCGACCACCGGGCAGCCCGTCGAGCCAGGTTCGGGCGGCCTCCCAGGTGAACGTGCGCGTCGTCGCCGCGTAGTCGTCGAGGTTCGGCGGCACGGGCGCCCGTCGCGGATCCTTCGAGATCGGTGCCCACCGCATCGCAGGCCTCCACCTTCCGGGCCCTGCCGCGTCCGTCGTCCGCACCGCCGGACCGGTGCGTCGAGGGCGCACCGTCGCGCCGTCCCTCCGGCGGGCCCCAGGACCACGCTAGGCCGCCGGGGGCACCGCCGGGCCAGGCGAACGTCCTTCCCGCACCGGCGCCGTGGTCGCCCACCGGACGGCGGTGAGCGGCACGGTCGTGGCGAGCGCCGCGACCGCCGGACGGCCGTCCGCGGCGGCACCGCCCGGCCCGTCGCGCAGCGCGAGGTCGGTCAGGTGGAGGGGTTCGATCGGGACGACGCGGCCGCGCCGGGGCCGAGCCGGCAGGACGACGTCAGCACGGGCGTCGACGGCGCGCCACGGCCCGGTGACCCCGAGGCCGAGGAGCTTGAGGACGGCCTCCTTGCGAACCCACAACCTCAGGAACAGCCGGAGCCGGTCGGCCTCCGCGCACCGGTCGAGCAGGGCCTGCTCGGGGCCGGAGCAGACGAGACGCGCGACGGCGGCGACGTCCGGCAGCCGGTCCCGGGCCTCGACGTCGACGCCGACGAGGCCGCCGGCGGTGACCGCCACGAGCACGAGGCCCGCCGAGTGCGCGACCGAGCAGTCGAGCGGCACGCCGTCCGCGGTCCGGTTCACGATGTACGGCCGGCCGTGACCGGTGCGCCCGCAGACCGCACACCGCCGCAGGACGGTGACCTCCTCGACGGGTACACCCGCGCACCGCGCGACGGCGATCCGGGGCAGCAGGCGGGCGGCCGCGGACTCACGACGGGCGATGACGTCGCGCGGAGCGTCCGGCTGCACGACGTCGACCACCCACACGGTGCACTCCCCCGGTGCCGAGGGCCCGGTCCGTGCCCGGCACGGCCGCCCGGACGTCGGACCGTCGCCGCGAGGGGGCATCCTCCACGTCTAGGCCTTGGACCCCCGGCGGGGCCGGGACCTTGGCCGCTGCCCCTGGCGACCTGCGCGGTCCCGACGAACGCGACGACCGGCAACGGACGCACGAGCCGGTACCGGGCGGATGCCGAGCCGTACCCGGCTCGTGGGGCAGCCGGCAGAGGATGGCGCGGACGACCGGGGGACGAGCCTTGCGCCGATCGTCACCGCGACCGCACCGGCGCCTCGACCCGGCGCGGCACCGGACGACGCCGCCCCGTGACGCGGCGACGGCCTGGGTGACCTGGTCGGCGACCGGGTCGGCAACCGGGTCGGGGACACCGCCCGGTGGACGTCGGCGCCGCCCGGGGCGACAGTGGCTGTCATGGCGCGGCAGTTCTTCCGGAGCCCCCGGACCCGGCCCACTCCGGAACGGCTACGGATGCGGCGCTGCGTCACGCTCATGGGGACCTGCCTGACGCTGGTGTTCCTGTCGCGGGCGGTCGTCCGGCCGTTCTCGACGACGCTGAGCGTCGCCCTCCGGGTCGTCGCGATGGTCATCCCGCCGGTCGCGGCGGTCGTCGCGAACCGGGACACCGGGTTCGGCCCGGACACGACCGGCCACGACGGGACGGCCGCCCGGGACTGCGCGGCGCGCCGCCCGGCGCCGCCCGGGCCGAGGCGTCCGGGCGACCGCCGCCGGGAGCACGATGGCGACGGGTGACCTGGGCGAGTACCGGCGCAAGCGGGACGCCGCGCGCACCCCGGAACCGGTGCCGGCCGCCGACGGCGCGCTTCCCCGCGGGAGCGACGACACGTTCGTCATCCAGGAGCACCACGCGCGCTCCCTGCACTGGGACCTGCGCCTCGAACGCGACGGCGTGCTCGTCTCGTGGGCAGTGCCGAAGGGCCTGCCGCAGGACCCGCGGACGAACCATCTCGCCGTCCACACCGAGGACCACCCGCTCGAGTACGCCGCGTTCGCCGGGGAGATCCCTGCCGGCGAGTACGGCGGGGGCACGATGACGATCTGGGACCGCGGGACCTACAGATGCGAGAAGTGGACCGACCGCGAGGTCAAGGTCGTCCTCCACGGCGACCGGGTCCAGGGTCGGTACGTCCTGTTCCAGACGCGCGGCAAGGACTGGATGGTGCACCGGATGGACCCGCCGGCCGACCCCGGCCGGCAGCCGCTGCCCGAGCTCGTCCGCCCGATGCTCGCCGTCACCGGCGACCTGCCGCCCGACGCCGAGGACGACCAGTGGGCCTACGAGACGACGTGGGACGGCGTCCGGGTGGTCGCGTACGTCTCCGGCGGACGGGTGCGCCTCATGTCCCGCAACGACCTCGACGTGACCCGCTCCTACCCCGAGCTGCGCGGCCTCGGCGAGGCGCTCGGCGCCGTCGAGGCCGTCCTCGACGGCGAGGTCGTCGCCTTCCACCGCGGCCGGTCCGACGTCGGCCGGCTCCAGCAGCGCATGCACGTGACGCACGCCGCGCAGGCCCGGCGGCTCGCCCAGCAGGTCCCCGTCATCTACCTCGTCTTCGACATCCTCCACCTCGACGGCCGGGCGACGACGGCGCTGCCGTACACCCGGCGACGGCAGCTGCTCGAGGGGCTCGCCCTCGCCGGGCCCGCCTGGCAGACCCCGCCGAGCTTCACCGGTGGCGGCGCCGACGTGCTCCGGGCCAGCCGGGAGAACGGCCTCGAAGGCGTCGTCGCCAAGCGACTCACCTCGCCCTACCGGCCAGGCCGACGGTCACCGGACTGGCGGAAGATCAAGAACGTGCTCACCCAGGAGGTGGTCGTCGTCGGCTGGAAGCCGGGCGCCGGACGGCGCGCGGGCGGCGTCGGCTCGCTCGTCCTTGCCGTGCCGGACGACCGGGTCTACGGGCTCGTGCATGTCGGCGGTGTCGGGACCGGCTTCACCGAGGCGATGCTCGACGAGCTCGGCGGGCGCCTGCGCCGGCTCGAGCGCCGGACGTCACCGCTCGCCGTCGACCCGCCGCGAGCGCAGCTCCGCGACGTCCGGTGGGTGACGCCGCGGCTCGTCGGCGAGGTCGAGTTCACCGAGTGGACGCGCGACGGCCGGCTGCGGCACCCGTCGTGGCTCGGGCTCCGCCCCGACAAGACCCCGGCCGACGTCCGGCGCGAGTCCTGACATCCCGGCCTCGCACGAACAGCGCCCGGTCGACGGCGGCGGCGGACGCACCGGAGGCGGGCCGGACTGAGGCCGGGTCCGTCCCGCTCCAGCTCACCGCGCACTCCCGGACACGAGGGTGACGGTTCAGCGCGCGGGCGACCGGCCGGCTCGGCCGCAGCCCGGTGGCGGGCACCGCGAGGGGCAGTGCCGACAGGAGGAACCGCAGCTTCTTGCGCCCGATCGCGGACAGCATCGCCGTCCGACCGTCGATCCTCGCCGTGCAGCGGATCTCCCCCATTTCCCGGGGGAGGTCCGCTGCACGGGGGCGATCGTGCGCAGGACAGCATCGCCACCTGTCCGTGCTCTGAGCGGACGGGGCTTCGCCACCACCTGAGTGAGGTGGCAGGCGACGTGTCCTCGTGGAGGACGGCCCGACCGTTCAGTGCATGATGATCGGCGCCGACCCCGGTTCGACGTCGTCGAGGAGGTGTGCCTCCTCGTGCTTGCGTGGCAGGAAGAACGCCGGCACGAACGTCGCGAGAACGAGGAACGCCGCGACCCAGTACGTGCTCGCGAACGCCTGCGCGGCGTCCTCGAGGCCCTTCGCCACCACGGCCGGGCCGAGCTGGTCGGCGAGAGCGGGGTCGTGCCACGTCGCCGTCGCCGGCCCGGCGAGCGGGTACTGCTTGAGGTTGTTCGTCAGGAGCACGGACATGATCGCCACCCCGACCGAGCTGGCGATCTGCTGGACGATGTTGAGCAGCGTCGAGCCGCGCGCGACCTCGTGCGACGTGAGGGTCTTCAGCGCCGACGTCATGAGCGGCATCATCGTGCCGCCCATGCCCAGGCCCATGACGAACAGGACCGCGATGAGGGCCGGGTACGACGTCGTCGCGGTGATCTGGGTCAGCGCGAACATGCCGGCGGTGATGAGCAGCAGCCCGAACGGCACGATCCGGCCGACCGGGACCCGGTCGGACAGCGCCCCGGCGATCGGCATCGTGACCATCGCCCCGATGCCCTGCGGGGCGACGAGCAGGCCGGCCTGCAGGGTCGACTCGCCGCGCACCTGCTGGAAGTAGGTCGGCACCAGCAGCAGGCCGCCGAAGAACGCGACGCCGAAGAGGAACATCGTCGATCGTCGCGACCGCGCAGGTTGCGGTTGCGGAACAGCCGCAGGTCGAGCAGCGGGTGCGCCGGCCGGAAGGAGTGCACGACGAACAGCGATCATGAGCACGGCGCCGATCGCCATCGGCACGTAGACCTTGGGCGTGTTCATCGTGCCCTTCTCGGGGATCGACGAGACGCCGTAGAGGAACAGCGCGAGCCCGGGCGACATCAGGAGCGACGCCGAGCACGTCGAGCGACTCCGACGGGCGTCGGGCTGTCCTTCGGCAGCGCGAACAGCGCGTAGACGACCGCGACGACGCCGATCGGCAGGTTGATCAGGAAGATCCAGTGCCAGCTGGCGTTCTCGATCAGCCAGCCGCCGAGGATCGGGCCGCAGATCGGGCCGAGCAGCATCGGGACGCCGAGGATCGCCATCAGCCGGCCCATCCGGGCCGGCCCGGCGGCCCTGGTCATGATCGTCATGCCGAGCGGCATCAGCATGCCGCCGCCCAGGCCCTGCAGCGACCCGGAAGGCGATGAGCATCTCGATCGTCGTCGCGCGTGGCGCACAGCACCGAGCCGGCGGTGAAGAGCACGAGCGCGAGCATGTAGAGCCGCTTGGTGCCGAACCGGTCGGCGGCCCAGCCGGTGAGCGGGATCACCGTGGCCAGCGCGAGGGTGTACGCGGTGACGGTCCACGCGACCGTCGAGTACGCCAGCGGCTGGCCGGGTCCTCGGCGAAGACGGTCTGGAAGGTCGGCAGGGCGACGTTGACGACGGTGATGTCGAGGATCGACATGATCGCGCCGAGGACGACGACGCCCGCGACCTTGAGCACGGCGGCGTCGATCTTCTCGGGGTACACAGGCGGGGCGGAGGCTGGCGAAGCTGACACGGCGGACCTCGTCGATGGGAGGGTCGATCGGGAGGGTCGATCGGAGGGTCGATGGGAGGACGGTATGCCCGGGTCCGGGCGGTTCCCGGCGGGCACGGCTGTGTGACCAGCGGTCCCCGCGATCCTAATCGCGGGGCCTGACAGGTCCTCGACCGGTTTTCGTCGGGCTCAGATGTCGGTGATCTCCCGCAGCCGCGCGAGGTGCCGGCGCAGGTCGCGCATGACCTCCCGGGCGGCTCCGGCGGTCAGGACAGCGTCAGCGTGCCGGCGACGGGAAGAAGCTCGACCCAGGTCCGGCCCGGCGGCACCGTGAGCGGTGAGCCGTCCGCCCGCGCGAGCTGCAGCGGCGCCTCCGCGGCACCTTTGGACCACGTCCCCGTCACCGCCGTGCCGGCGGCGAGCAGCGTCGCCGGACCGGTCCCGGTGAACCGGGTCTCCGGCACGGGGTTGCCGGCGGGGTCGCGGTACCCGGCGTCCCCGACCCGGACCCGGAGCACGAGCACCGCGTCCGCCGTCAACCGGGCACCGGACGTCTCGACCGCGGGTCGGCCGCCGCTCTCGCTGCGCACCCAGCGCCGGGACGACACGTCGTAGCTCCACGCCGGCCGGGCCGCGGCGGAGAAGCGGACGACGGCCCGCGTCACAGCCCGCGTCGACGGCCCGCTCGGCAGTGCCGGCGCCGTCGCGCCCTCGGCGAACGGCAGGTACGGCGGCGGCGGCGCGGAGTGCGCGGGATCGGGGTTCGCCCACACCCGGCTCACCCCGAGGTAGAGGTTGTGCGGGGCGCGCCGCGCCGGGTCGCGGGAGAACGCGCCGCGGAGGTCGCCCGGCTGCACGAGCCGGAGGTCGGCCTTCCGCACGACGGCGAGCGCGACCTTCGCGCCGCCGGAGAACGCGAGCACCCCGCGGGTCGGCCCGGCGATCTGCGCGTCGACGTTGCGGACGCTGCGGACCGGCCCGACGACCCCGGGGTCACGGGACTGGTAGAAGGCGGCGAACCGGGTGAGGCCGCCCTCCACGAGCTCCTCGACGACGAGGTCCGCGGCCTGGAGCCCGCGTTGCGGCCGCGCCGGTGCCGAGTTCTCGATCTTCACGACGACGGCGGGACGGGACGGCGTCCCGGGCAGACCCGTGAGCGGGTTTCTCGCCGGCGCCGACGACGGGACGGTCGCGGACGACGTCGGCGCGGATCTCGTCGGCGCGGATGTCACGGAGCCGCCCGAGCCGGAGCCGCTGCACCCGGCGACGACGGAAGCGGCTGCGACGAGCGCGGCGACCGAACTTGCCCGCAGCGGTGCCCGGCACGTCACGCCCCACACGCTACGACCGGGTCGCATCACACCGGCCGGCGACCCGGCCGGCGACCCGGCCGGCAGCGCCCGGAGCGCCCGGGCACCGACCGGAGCCGTCGGGACCGGACGGTCAACCGCCGGCGCTCGGCGGCCGACATACCTGCGGTGACGTCCGGTTCCGGCGTGCTCGCGCTGACGGCCCTCGCCGTCGCCGCCTTCGCGGCGACGACCGTGTGGTCGTACCGGCGCGGCCTCGCCCGGGCTGCCCGGCCGCGTCCTCGGCACGCGGGCTCCCGCACGGTGCCGCAGGCGCGCAGGGGACGGCCCGGAGGTGCCGACGAGGCCCGGGCGGGCGAAGGCCGCGCGGGCCGCTCCCCCGGCAGCGGCGGCAGGGCGCAGGGCTCGCGGCGCCACCGCGCCTGACGGAGCTCCGCCCCGGACGCTCTGTGTGGGTGCTCACGACTCATCCCCGACGCGCATGATCCGCAGCCGCTGCGCAACGTCGCCGTCGGCCGCGCGGCCTGTCGCTCCGGTCACGTCCCGGTGCACGCACCCCGGGACGGCGGCATGATCGACGGGTGACCGACGTGCGCGGCGGACAGGCACGGTCGTCCGGAGCCGACGAACGGACGACGGACGACCCCGCCGTCGAGCGCTGGTTCCTCTCGCCCGCCGAGCGTGGCAACCCGGCGACGATGATCGACCGGCTCCCCGAGGACGCCCCCGGCTCGTGGTGCACCGGCAACGCCGTCCGGCCGCTCGTCCACGGCAGCACGTACTTCCGACGACTCTACGAGGAACTGTGCACGCTCCGGGCCGGCGACCGGGTGTTCTTCACCGACTGGTCCGGCGACGCCGACGAGCGGCTCCTGCCGTCCGGGGCCACGGTCGGGGACGTCCTGTGCGACCTCGTGCTGGCTGGCGTCGAGGTGCGCGCTCTGCTGTGGCGCTCGCACTCGGAGCGGCTGAGGTTCACGGCGGAGGAGAACCAGCAGTTCGGCCGGCGGCTCAACACGGCCGGCGGCGAGGTGCTCCTCGACCAGCGGGTGCGGGCCTTCGGCTCCCACCACCAGAAGCTCTTCGTCGTCCAGCACGCCCAGGCACCGGACCGGGACGTCGCCTTCGTCGGCGGGATCGACCTGTGCCACGGTCGGCGGGACGACGCGCTCCACGAGGGCGACCCTCAGCAGGCCCCGATGGACCCGCGGTACCACGGCCGCGCGCCGTGGCACGACGCGGCGTTCGAGCTGCGCGGCCCGGTCGTCGGGGACCTGCTCCGCACGTTCGCCGAGCGCTGGAACGACCCGCACCCGCTCGACCGCCGCACGCCGTACCGGTGGGCGCTCCAGCGCCTCGCCCGGATGCCGCGGCACCCCGAAGCACTCCCGGAGGCGTTCCCCGACCCGCCGCCCGCCGGTCGGCACGCCGTCCAGGTGCTGCGCACGTACGGCCGCACGCGGCCCGGGTACCCGTTCGCGCCGGACGGCGAGCGGAGCATCGCCCGCGCCTACCGCAAGGCGTTCGGCCTGGCCCGCAGCCTCGTCTACCTCGAGGACCAGTACCTGTGGTCCGCGCTCACCGTCGACGCACTCTGCGCGGCGCTGCGCCGCAGCCCGCAGCTGCGGCTGCTCGCCGTCGTGCCGCGCTACCCGGACGCGGACGGGCGCGTCACCGGCCCGGCGAACCGGCTCGGACAGCTCGACGCGCTCGACCGGCTGCACAGCGCGGGGCCGGACCGGGTCGCCGTGTACGACGTCGAGAACGCCGCCGGGACGCCGATCTACATCCACGCCAAGATCTGCGTCGTGGACGACGTGTGGACGACGTGCGGCTCGGACAACGTCAACCGCCGCTCGTGGACGCATGACAGCGAGCTCACCGTGGCCGTCGTCGACCCTCAGCCGGACGGCCGCGAGCCGGTGGACGTGTCCGGCCATGGCGACGTCGCCCGGCGGCTGCCGCGGACGCTGCGCCTGCAGGTCATGGCCGAGCACCTCGACCTCGCCGCGGACCACGCGCGGCTCGTCGACCCGACGTCCGCGTTCGCGCTGTTCGCCGAGCGAGCGGCGGCGCTCGACGCGTGGCACGCGGGCGGGCGGCGCGGCCCGCGGCCACCGGGCCGGGCGCGGGTGCATCGACCGGAGCCGGTGTCCCGGGTCGGGAGGCTATGGGCCGCACCGCTGTACCGAGTGGTCTACGACCCGGACGGGCGACCGTACAGGCTACGCCGCCGGGGCGGCTTCTGACCGCGGCCGCGGACCTGGCAGGGTGGAGGTGCACGGCCGACCGCACAGCCGGCCGGCGGGATGGTGGGAGGACGTCATGGCCAGCAGGGGCTCGCAGCCCGCGCTCGACCCGGCCGCGCAAGCGCGCGCCGTCTCCGACGTCGAGGCCGCGGAGGCCGACCTCGCGGACCAGCAGCGCGGCCTCCACGAGGAGGACCTCGACCCGCTCGCGCCGGCGGACACCGCCGCCGGCGGGCCGTCGCCGGCCGCCCTCGACGTCGGCGCCGGCAACGAGGCCGACATCGTCGAGCAGGCCGCGGAGGTCGAGCTCGACGAGGACGAGGTCCGTGACTGACGACGGCGCCCGGCGTAGCAAGCGGAGCGCCGGGATCCTGCTGTGGCGCAGGGCGGCGTCCGGCGGCGGCATCGAGGTGCTCGTCGCGCACATGGGCGGCCCTGAGTGGGCCCGTCGCAGCGTCGGCTCGTGGTCCGTGCCCAAGGGCGAGTACGCCAAGGACGAGGACCCGTTCACGGCGGCCCGGCGCGAGTTCGCCGAGGAGCTCGGTCAGCCGGTTCCGGCGACCGCGTTCACCGAGCTCGGCAGCGTCACCCAGAAGAGCGGCAAGGTGGTCACCGTCTGGGCCGCCGAGGGCGACCTCGACCCGGCGACCTGCGTGAGCAACACGTTCATGGCGGAGTGGCCGCCCCGCTCGGGCCGGTTCCAGACCTTTCCCGAGATCGACCGGGTGGCGTGGATGACCCCCGAGGAGGCGAAGGCCGTCGTCATCCCGGCGCAGGCCGAGCTCTTCGACCGGCTGGTCGCAGCCGTCTGCGCCGGGTCGCCGCCACCCTGAGCCCCCCCCCGGCTCACCGAGTCACCGGCTCACCGAGTCACGGCCCCGGCACGTCGACGACGGCGGAACCTTCGTGCCTCAGCGCATCCAGCGTCGCAGCGCCGGGTCGGACGCCTCCTCCCAGACCGCGTCGAAGTCGCGCGCGGTCCGCTCGCCGCGGAACTGCTCGAGGGCGTGCAGCCGGCCGTACGTGAACGTGCTCTCACCGGCGGCCCGGGCCGCCTCGGCGAGCTCGACGACGTAGCCGCGGATGACGACGCTGTCCTGGTGCTCGCCGAGCACCGCCTGGACCGCCTCCATCCGCTTGGCGAACTTCGACGCGCCCTTGCCGAACGTGGTCGCGAGGCTCTCCCCCGCGTACCGCGCACGCTTGGCCGCCTTGCGGACCTCGTGCAGCTGCAGGTCGCGCTCGTGCGCGTCCTGCGCCTCGCGCGCAGCGTCGACGAGCTTGCGCGTGCGCTTCCACGTCGTGTGCACGAGGGGTAGGAGGACCTCGTCCGCCGGACGCTCGGCGTCCGGGGTGAACGGGGGGCGGGTGACGAGGTCGTCGAGGGCGTCGAGCAGGGTGAAGTACCGCGACGTGTCGAGAGTGACGAGGGCCTTGTCGTGGGCGGCGCGGTAGCGCTCGTCCATCGTCCGGGTGATCCGCTCGACGACCGGGCCGACGACGGTCCCCTCCGGTTCCGCGGCGACGAGGTCGCGCAGATGGTCGCGGACGACCTCGGCGTCCCGCGCCGCGCCGAGCTCCTCGCCGAGCCACCGGAGCTCGTCGCGCAGCGGCTCGGTCCGGTCGCGGTCGAGGATCGGCCGGTACACCGCGAGCGCGCTGCGCAGCCGGCGGCACGCGACGCGCATCTGGTGGACGGCGTCCTCGGCGTCGACCCGGACGAGCGGGTCGTGGTCCTCGAGGTGCGAGATCTGGGACGCGAGGTAGGCCAGGACGACCGCCGCGGCGCTGCCGGCCTCGAGCGGGGCGGCGGGCCCCCCGAGGTCCGGGGTCGGAACACCGGGCTGCGCCGCGGCGCGTGCACCTGCCTCCGTCCCGACCTGCGTCCCCGGGGTGCCCTCGGGCGCGGCCGCCTCGCCCGGGACGGCGTCCGCGACGACCGCCGGCTCGACGCCGGGCGGCACGGCGTCCGGGTTGTCGACGCGGCCCGCGACGGCGAGCGCACGGACGAACTTGGACGGCGCGGCGCTCGGCGTGGCGCCCGCGGCGACGAACCGGTCGACGACCTTGTCGAGGAGCTTGCGCTTACCGTGGACGAGCTCGACCTCGATCTCGTCCCAGCTGGTGAACGTCGTCCAGCGGCCGTTCGTCGACGGCACCGCGGCGTGGACGGAGTCCACCGCGATCTCGGCGAGGACGGCGCCGGAGTCGTCGAGGAGGTTGCGGACGGCCCGCCGCGTCCGCAACCGGACGACGGGGACGATCTCCCGGCCCCGGGCGTGCACCTCGACCCCTGCGCGCAGCGGGCCCGGGACGGTCTTCGTCGCGCGGCCGAGCGGGTACCGCTCCTCGGTACGGACGCCGTTGCCTGCCGGCCGCTTGAGGTGCCAGCCGGCGTCCTCGCCGCCGGTGCGGCGGCGCAACGCGAGCTGCGCGGTGGCGAGCCGCAGGTCCGTGGTGTCGAAGTACGTCGCGTCGAGGCTGTGTTCGACGGGGTCGCCGACCCCGGCGACCCTCGGCAGGTCGGTGAGGTCAGGCAGGACGAACCCCGACGGGGCGTCCAGCTTGCGCTCGATCTCGACGTGGCGGGTGGTGGCGGCGCTCATGGTTGCCAGTAAACAACGCCACGGTGAACCCGTGGTGCGTCCTGGGTCCCGGTCCGTCAGGGATCATGAGCTGCCGATGACCCGTGCGGCCCGGAACGGTGACGGCGGCGTCCTCGCGCGCCGACCGCTCCCTCGTCGACCTTCTCATCATGCGAGACGTCAGCGTCCGCCTCTTGAACGGGCCGCGCCCGCGCCCCTAGCCTTTGCCGAAGGTCACGAGCACCAGCGACAAGCCCCGGCTCGCTGGTCGGCAACCCTCCTCCGCGGTGGGGTGCTCCGGGTGAGGACCTGGCCGCTGCCAGCACCGTCAGCGGCAAGCGCGGACCTCCCCAGCGAGGTCCCTCCGGCTGGAGGAGCCATGACCGCTGTGCTGTCCCACCTCGAGAACGACACCTGTCCGCAGGATGCCCGGCCGTCCGCGCCGGTCGTCCGGCCGCTGCTGCCGGTCGTCGGCCGCGACCTGCGCAGCCCGCTCGTCGACGGGTCGACCCTTCGGTACGCGAACCTCGACTACGCCGCGAGCGCACCGGCCCTGCAGACGGTCGCCGACCACGTCTGCAGCGGCCTCGAGCACTACGCGAGCGTGCACCGCGGCGCCGGATACGCCTCCCAGGTGAGCACCGCGGTCTACGAGGGGACCCGGGCGACGGTCGCGGCCTTCGTCGGGGCGCGCGCGGACGACGTCGTCGTCATCACCCGCAACACGACCGACGCGTTGAACCTCCTTGCGTCCGCGGTCCCGGCCGACGGGCCGGGGGCGGCGAGGTCGTCTTCCTCGACGTCGAGCACCACGCGAACCTGCTGCCGTGGACCCGGCTGCCGCACCGCTGCGTCGCGGCCCGCGAGACGGTCGCCGCGACGCTCGGGGCCCTCGAGGAGTGCCTCGCCGAGCGCCCCTCGACGCTCGTCGCCGTGACCGGCGCGAGCAACGTCACCGGCGAGGTGCTGCCCGTCGCGGACGTCGTCCAGGTCGCGCACGCCCACGGTGCCCGGGTCGTCGTCGACGGCGCGCAGCTCGTCCCGCACCGCCGCGTCGACCTCGCTGCGCTCGGGGCGGACTACCTCGCCTTCTCCGGCCACAAGGTCTACGCGCCGTTCGGCGCCGGCGTCCTCGTCGGCCGCCGGGACTGGCTCGACGCCGCGCCCGCCTACCTCGCCGGCGGTGGCGCCGTCCGGGAGGTCGAGGTCGCCGGCGCGCAGTGGGCCTCGGCCCCGCAGCGGCACGAGGGCGGCAGCCCGAACGTCCTCGGCGCGGCCGCGCTCGCACAGGCCTGCCGCGACCTCGCGGGCCTGCCCGAGGGGGCGCTCGAAGCCCACGAGTCGGCGCTCGTCGACCGGCTCGAGGAGGGCCTGACCCGCCTCCCCGGGGTCGAGGTGCTGCGGATCTGGCCGGACGCCCCGGACCGCGTCGGCGTCGTCGGCTTCATCGTCGCCGGCCACGACCCCGGCCGGGTCGCGGCGTACCTGTCGGCCGAGCACGGCGTCGGCGTCCGCGACGGCAAGTTCTGCGCGCACCCGCTGCTCGACCGCCTCGGCCGAGGCGGCGGTGCCGTCCGGGCATCGTTGGGCGTCGGCTCCTCGTCCGACGACGTCGACCGGCTCGTCGCCGCCGTGGAGCAGCTGCTCCTCGCCGGCGAAGGCTGGGACTACGCGCTCGACGGCGGGCGCTGGGCACCGGTCGCGGACCCCCGACCGCTGCCGGACTTCCTCGCCGACGTCGTCGCGGGCGTGCTGCCGGCGGCCGGGGTGTCCTCCTGCCAGGGGTGACATGCTCTCCCGGTGAGCCCTGAGCCCCGGGACCCCGTCGCCGACCTGCGCCGCATCGCGTTCCTCCTCGAGCGCAGCCTCGCGTCGAGCTACAAGGTCAAGGCGTTCCGGGGGGCGGCGACGGCGATCGCGGTCCTGCCCGCGGGACGCCTCGAGGAGGCGGCGGCGAGCGGCAAGCTCACGACGCTCACGGGCGTCGGGGACTCCACGGCGAAAGTCATCACCGAGTCACTCGGCGGTGACGTCCCGGGGTACCTCGCGCGGCTCGAGTCCGAGGTCGGCGGACCGCTGGTGGAGGGTGGCGACACCCTGCGCGCGGCGCTGCGCGGCGACCTGCACACCCACTCGGACTGGAGCGACGGCGGGTCGCCGATCCCGGAGATGGCGATGACGGCGGTCGAGCTCGGCCATGAGTACGCGGCACTCACCGACCACTCCCCACGGCTCACGGTGGCCCGCGGGCTCACGGCGGACCGGCTGCGGAAACAGCTGGACGTCGTCCGGGCGCTCAACGAGCACCTCGCGCCGTTCCGACTGCTCACCGGCATCGAGGTCGACATCCTCGACGACGGCTCGCTCGACCAGTCCGAGGAGCTTCTCGCCCAGCTCGACATCGTCGTCGCGAGCGTCCACAGCAAGCTCCGGATGCCCTCCGACGCGATGACCCGGCGGATGGTCGTGGCGGTCTCGAACCCGCAGGTCGACGTCCTCGGGCACTGCACCGGCCGGTACGTCACGACGAACACCCGGACCGGCAGGCCGCGCCCGGAGTCGCAGTTCGACGCGGACCGGGTCTTCTCCGCGTGCGTCGAGCACGGCGTCGCCGTCGAGATCAACTCCCGGCCGGAGCGGCTCGACCCGCCGAGACGCCTTCTGCGGCAGGCGATGGGGGCGGGCTGCATCTTCGCGATCGACACCGACGCGCACGCCCCCGGGCAGCTCGACTGGCAGCCCTACGGGTGCGCCCGCGGCGAGGAGTGCGGCGTCACCGCCGACCGGGTCGTCACCGCATGGTCGCTCGACGACCTCCTCGCGTGGACCGCGGACCACGCGCACCGGCCCACCGGCTGAGTCGGACGTCCCGGACGGGGCTCGGCGGGCGGCCGTCACCGGTCCGGCGTGACCAAGGACCCAGCGCGGACGCCACGCCGGGGCGGCACGCCGTCCGTCCGCCCCCGGCGCGACCTTCGGCCCGGGAGACCGCAGCGCGCAGGTCCGACGCTTGCCGCATCCATCGGGGGACGCCGGGCGGTGCGGGAGGTGGGGACGATGAGCGAGCCGACGGGCGCAGGGCAGGACGCGGTGGTGGAGGCGGTCCAGACGGTGGAGGCCGCGGAGGAGGTGACGCCGGCCGGAAGGACGCCGTGCGAGCAGGACGAAGCGCAGCCCGCCGTCCCGGTCCGGGACAGCGTCCGCAGCCTGTGGGCCCCCGAGTGGGACCTCCTGCCCGACCCCGGATGGCATGCCGAGCCCCGGGACACCCCGCCGGACGTCACGCTGCCCGTGCTCGTCGGCGTCGACGGGTCTCCCGGCGCGGCGCACGCCCTCGAGTGGGCGCTGCGCGAGGCCGAGGCGCAGGGTGCACCGGTGCGCGCGGTGACAGCGTGGTCGTGGGACGCCCGGATGGTGCGCGCCGTCGGCGGCCGCGGCGTCCGGCAGGCGGAACGGATGCGCCAGGTACAGGAGGACCAGCTCGGGCTCGTCCTGCGCCGGGTCGGCCGGACGACGTGCCGGATCGACACCGTCCTCGCCGAGGGCGACCCTGCGAGCCTGCTCCTCGACCACTCGCGCACCGCCCGGCTCCTCGTCGTCGGCAGCCACGCCCACCTGGGCCGGTCGGCACCGGGGTCCGTCGCGCGGGCGTGCATGCGGTTCGCCCGATGCCCGGTCGTCGTCGTCCCCGCCCCGGCCGTCGCCTGACGGCCCCGGGGCCGAGAGCATCACGGGCTGCGCACGACCGGACTCCACGCACCCCCGCTCCGGCACCTCTTCCGCACGCGCGTCTCGGGCGACACGCCGGGGGCCGCGCACAGAACGGGTGCCTCACGCGGGTGCGTCGGCTCACGTCGTCGGCACCCGCGGCGTCGACGCGAGCGGCAGACCGCCGCGGGGGCGCAGCGTGACGAGGGCGTCCACGGCCGGTGGCGCGACCCCGGGCGGCCGGCTCACGGTGCGGTCCCGGAGCAGGCCGGCGAGGACGAGGACGGCCTCGACGAGCGCCATGTCCCGCCCGATGCACAGCCGCGGCCCGGCGCCGAACGGGACGTAGTCGCCGCGGGCAGGGCCTCGGGACGGCGAGGTGTCCCCGAGGAAGCGGTCGGGGTCGAACCGCAGCGGGTCCGGCCAGGTGTCCGGGCGGCGGTGCAGCAGCCACGGGCTCACGATGACGAGCGTCCCGGCGGGCACGCCGACGCCGGACACGACGTCCGCCGCGAGCGCCCGCCGGGTGATCACCCAGGCGGGCGGGTAGAGCCGGAGCGACTCGTCGACGACCGCCCGGGTGAGCTCGAGCGCCGCGACGTCGTCCCGGCACGGCGACCGGGCCGCAGGCCCGGGACCGAGGACGGTGTCGAGCTCGGCGTGCAGCCGGACCTGGACGTCGGGGGCGCCGGCGAGCAGGTGCAGCGTCCAGGTCAGGCAGGACGCGACCGTCTCGTGGCCGGCGATGACGAGCGTGAGGATCTCGTCGCGGACCTCGCGGGGCACGAGCGCCGGGCCGCGCTCGCCGCGCTCCCCCGCGTCCACGGCCGCCAGCAGCAGCGCGAGGACGTCGGGGTCGTCGGGCCGGACGCCGTCCGCGCGGCGACGTGCGACGATCTCGGCGCAGACCGCGTCGAGGGTCGCGACCGCCCGCCGGAGCCGGCGCCGGCGCCGGGTCGGCAGCCACCCCGGCAGCGGCGAGGCGGCGGTCCGGACGACGGCGTGCAAGGCCTCGTCGACGGCGCCGACGACCCGCTCCCCGACCGGGCGCAGGTCCGCCGGCGAACACGGTGCGGCCGACCACCTCGAGCATCGCGCGCATCGCCGCGGCGTCGGCGTCGACGACGCCCGGCGCGCCCGGCGCGGCAGCAGCCGCGGCGGCGTCCCACTCCGCGCGCAGCCGCTCGGCGGCCGTGCACGCGGCGTCCGCGACGACGCCGAGGTGCCGGGCGTGGAAGGCCGGCTGGGCGACCCGGCGGTGCCGGCGCCAGACCTCGCCGTCGGTCGTGAGCAGCCCGGCGCCGGTGACGAGCGACAAGGCACCGTACTGGACCGTCGCCTTGCCGTACCCGCGGGCGTTGTCGACGAGCACCCGGCGGGCGCCGTCCGGGGTGTTCACGAGGAGGACCTGGCCGCGGGGCATGGGGAACGCGACGAGGTCGCCGTACCGCGCGACGAGTCCCTCCAGGAAGGTCAGCGGGTCGTGGCGGATCGCCGGGACGGCGCGGACCATGTCGAGCGGCAGCGGCCCGTCGACGTCGAGCGCGGTGTAGCGGGCGTTGCGTCGGGCCGGTGCGGCCACCCGCTAGAGGTACAGGCCGGTCTGGCCGTCCTCGACGCGGGGCGCCGCGACGGCGTGGATGTCCCGCTCGCGGAGCAGGACGTACTGGTCGCCCTGGAGCTCGACCTCCGCGCGGTCCTGGGGATCGAAGAGCACCCGGTCGCCGATCTGGACCTGGCGGACGTGCTGGCCCACGGCGACGACCGCCGCCCACGCGAGGCGCGTGCCGACGGCCGCCGTTGCGGGGATGACGATGCCCGCGGTGGACCGCCGTTCGCCGCCGTCGCCGTCCGTCGATACGAGGACGCGGTCGTGGAGCATGCGGATCGGGAGGCGAGCCGCCGCGGTGTCGGCCGGCGGTGCGGCGGTCGGCGTCGTCATGGACCGAACGCTACTGCCCGGCCCCGGGAACCTGCGCGCCGGGCCCGGTCACCAGAAGCGACTGCCATGACGGCGCCGCCCGCCCGTGAACCGGCCCGACGAGGCGGGATCTCACCCGACCGCCGAGCCGAGGCGGCGCCGACGCCTGCGCCGCAGCACGACGCTCAGGACGACGAAGACGGCGATCGCGGCGGCGACGGCGCCGAGCCGCTCGGTGCGCAGCTCGCCCTCGGGGGTCAGGGTCGCGGCCCGCAGCCGGCTCTTGGCCTCTTCGACGCCCTGACGGGCGAGCGCCTTGGGACGGGTGCGCTCGACGAGCTCGTCGACGGTGGCCGCGAGGTGCTCGCGGCGGCGGGCGATCTCGGCCTCGATCGAGGCCGGGTCCCCGATCCGCACCGGGGCGACGATCTCGCCGTCCAGGGCGCTCGTCCGCGTCACCTCGGCGGCCGCCCGCTCGGAGTCCGACGTCGGGGTCTGCGGTGCGTCGTCCGTGCTCACCGGCCCACCTCCTTTCCGGGTCACGGTATGCCACCCACGGTCACCGCACACGGCGACGCCGTCACAAGAGTCCCTACGATGGCCCGGAACAGCCAGCCCACCCGCCGAGGAGAGATCCATGCCCCAGGTCAGCGTCGGCGACCAGGCCCCCGAGCTCACCCTGCCCGCCGCCGACGGGTCGACGGTCTCGCTCTCCGACCGTCGCGGCAAGCACGTCGTCGTGTACTTCTACCCGGCGGCGATGACGCCCGGGTGCACGAAGCAGGCGTGCGACTTCCGCGACTCCCTCGACGCCCTGGCCGCACAGGGCTACACCGTGCTCGGGGTCTCCCCCGACACGCCCGAGAAGCTGCAGAAGTTCACCGAGCGCGACCACCTCACCTTCCCGCTGCTCTCCGACCCGTCCCACGAGACGATGCAGCGCTGGGGAGCCTGGGGCAAGAAGTCGCTGTACGGCAAGACCGTCACCGGCGTCATCCGGTCGACCGTCGTCGTCGACCCGGACGGCGTCGTCGAGTACGCGCGGTACAACGTCAAGGCGACCGGGCACGTGGCGGCGCTGCGCAAGGCCCTGGGGATCTGACGCCGGGCTGGAGCCGACCCGCGGCACCTCGCCAGGTACCGCTGACCCGCCTGCTCGCACGCGATCGCATCGGCAGGGTCCCGGGCCCGGCAGAGGGGTCCGAGACTCTGCCGTGTACGGATCGCCTACGCTGATCTCGCCTCCGCGCGGTCGGCCCACGAGCAGCCGGCGCGGAGGTGCGCGGGAGTGGTGTAACTGGCAGCCACGCAGGACTTAGGTTCCTGTGCCCTCGGGCGTGCGGGTTCGAGTCCCGCCTCCCGCACCGATCGGACGACATGACCCGCGGCGCGGGCGTCGGCTCGCCGCGCCGGGGCGCGCGGCGGTCGGCCCCACCGGCCCCGGGCGTCCCCTGCGCGTCCGGGGTGGGTGGACCGTCGTGGCGACGCAGGGGTCTCGGACGGGTCCGAGGTGATGCGAGGTGAGAGGAACCGGGTCACCCGACGACCACCTGGATCGTGTGCCACCCGGTCGCCCCGTCCGGCACGGGCGAGGACTCCTCACCGGTCTGCACGTCGCCCGTCGCATCGGTGGCGCGGACGGCGAGGGTGTGCCGGCCGGGGGTCGCGTCCCACTCCACGACCCACTGCCGCCAGGTGTCGGTGCTCGGCACCGAGCCGAGCCGCGCCGGCTGCCAGGCCCCGTCGTCGACCCGGAGCTGTACCGCCTCGATGCCGCGGTGCTGCGCCCACGCCACCCCCGCGACGGCGACCCGGCCCGCGCGCAGGTCGGCGCCGTCGCGCGGGACGTCGATCCGGGACTGCGTCTTGACCGGGGCCTTCGCCGACCACCCACGCGGCGTCCAGTAGGCCTGCGCGCGGTCGAACCGGGTCACCTCGAGGTCGACGACCCACTTCGTCGCGCTCACGTAGCCATAGAGCCCGGGGACCACCATCCGCACCGGGAACCCGTGCGCGACAGGCAGCGGCTCGCCGTTCATCCCGATGGCCAGCAGCGCGTCCCGGCCGTCGCGCAGCACGTCGAGCGGGGTCGAGCACGTCCAGCCGTCGATGCTCGTCGAGAGCACCATGTCGGCGTCCGCGGCGGGGCCGGCCTCGTCGAGCAACGGCTTCAGCGGCAGGCCGAGCCACCGGGCGTTGCCGACGAGGTCGCCGCCGACCTCGTTCGACACGCACATGAGGGTGACGTCGCGTTCGACGAGCGGGGACGCGAGCAGCTCGTCGAAGGTCAGCGCCACCTCGCGCTCGACCATGCCGTGGATCCGCAGCCGCCAGGACGCGGCATCGACCTGCGGGACGACGAGCACGGTGTGGACCTGGTAGAAGTCCGCGTTCGGCACCCGGAACGGCACGACACCGTCGACGCCGACCTCGACGCTCGCGGGCAGCGCCGGCGCCGGGTCGGCCGGCCGGGGCAGCCGAACCGTCGCCCGGGACGCCGTCCCGCCGGCGAGGCGGCCGCTCACGGCGCGGCCCACCGCAACCGCGGCGACCCCGCCGGCGCCGACCAGGCCCACCATCCGCAGGAACCGCCGCCGGTCGGACGACGCCGTGCGCCCCCCGTCGGCGCCGGCCGCGTCGTCCGCCCGGCCGGACGACGCCGCGCCGGGCGCCCGGGACGCCAGGGCGGACAGCGTCACGGACCCGGTGACGGCGCCGGCGACACTCGGGAGCACCGCGAGCGCCGACGCGTCGGGCCTGGTCGCGGCGGCGAGCGCGGCGACCGCGCCGAGGGCGAGGACGAGCTGCGAGGCCGTCCCCGGACGCCGCCGCGCGAGCAGTCCGATGAGCGCGCCGAGCCCGAGGAGCACCGCGGTCGCCCCGCCGAGGAGCACCGCCTTGTCCGCCGTGCCGAACGTCGTGACGGCGAACTCCTTGAGCCACGGCGGCGTCCGGTCGACGAAGGCGTCCCCGACGGCGACGAGCGGCGCCGTCGACGGGCCGGTGACGACCGCGACGAGCTGGGCGACGCCGAGCGAGAGCAGCGTCACCGCAACGCCGAGCCCGGCCCAGGCCGCCACGGAGAGCTCGCCGGGGTGGCGACGCCCCGGGCTCCCCGGCGCCCCGGGCGGGCCGGCCGACCCGGCCGGTCCGGACGTGCTGCCGTGCGGTCTCGTGTCCACGGTCCCAGCATGCGCGGTCCCCGGCCCCGCCGGCCTTTCGGAACGCGAACGTCGTGCGCGACACGCGACACCGAGTTACTGACCACTGACGATGCGTAGCGCTACCGTGCCGGGGGTTCGCCGCGGCCGACCGGTCCGCGGGGGAGGGACGACGATGCGTGGCAGACGACTTCTCGGCGCGACGGTCGCCGTCGTGGCGGCCGGGGCGATCGCGGCCCCGACGCTCGCCGACGCCCGGACGGCCCCGGCCGGCGGACGCGCAGCGGCACCCGCACCGGCGGCGGTCCCGGTCGCCGCACCGATCCCGGGGCTCGCGACGACGCTCGACGGCATCCTCGCGGACTCCCGCCTCTCCGGGGCGGACAAGGCGGTCGTCGTCCGGGACGCCGCGACGGGAGAGATGGTGTACGCGCGCAACGGCGGCCTGCGCTCCAACCCGGCGTCGAACCAGAAGCTGCTGACGTCGGCGGCAGCGCTGGACCTGCTCGGCCCCGGCTACCGGTTCACGACGACGGTCTCGCGGACCGGGACGCTGTCCGGCGGACGGCTCACCGGCAACCTCTACCTCACGGGGACCGGCGACCCGACGATTCGCGCCGCGGACTACGACCGGCTCGCCGCGGCGGTCGCCGCGGCCGGCATCACCTCGGTCGGCGGGTACCTCGCCGCCGACGACACGTTCTTCGACGCCGTCCGGCTCGGACCGTCCTGGGCATGGGACGACGAGCCGTACGCGTACGCCGCACAGGTCTCGGCACTGAGCATCGCGCCGGACGCCGACTACCGGACCGGGGCGGTCGCGGTGACGGTCCGGCCGGGAGCCCGGACGGGTGCCCGGCCCACGGTGGCGTTCGTGCCGGCGAGCTCGCGGCTCACCGTCGACAACCGGGCGACGACGTCGGCCGACAGGGCGACGTCCGTCCGGGTCGTCCGGGCCCACGGCAGCAACCGGTTCGTCGTCACGGGGTCGATCGCCGCCGGGGCCGCGCCATACCGGACGACGGCGAGCCTGTGGGACCCGACGTTCGTCGCCGCGGACGTCTTCCGCGCCGCACTCGCCCGCCGCGGCATCCGCTTCGGCTCGGCGCCGGTGCTCCGCCGGGCGGCGACCCCGGCGGGCGCGACCCGGGTCGCGAGCCGCTCGTCGGGGACCCTCGCGACGACCCTCACCCCATTCCTCAAGCTGTCGAACAACGCGCACGCCGAGGTGCTCGTCAAGACCGTCGGTCGCCGGACGCGCGGGTCCGGCTCGTGGGCCGCAGGAACGGCGGCGATCACCGCCTGGCTCGGACGCAACGGTGTCGCGACGTCGACCGTCCGGGTCCGCGACGGCTCGGGACTGTCCCGGCTCGACCTCGTCACGGCGACCCAGGTGACGAGCCTGCTGCGCGCCGTGCGGTCCAAGCCGTGGTTCACGACCTTGTACAACGCCCTCCCCGTCGCGGGCCGGGCGAACCGGCTCGTCGGCGGTACGCTCCGCAACCGGATGGTCGGCACCGCGGCAGCGGGCAACGTCCACGCGAAGACCGGGTCTCTGACGTCGGTGTCGGCGCTCTCCGGGTACGTGACGAACGCCGCCGGCCGCAGGCTCGTGTTCTCCGTCATGTTCGCCGACTTCCTCACGGGCAGCGTCAAGGACCTCGAGGACCGGATCGCCGTCGCGCTCGCCCGGTCGGGACGCGCGGGCACAGCGGGCACAGCCGGCACGGCAGGCACGACAGGCACCGCCGGCGCGGGCCTCGACCCGGTCACCGTCACGTCACCGGTACCCGTCGACGATCCCGTCACCGCGGTCGACGAGTCCCAGCTCGAGTGCTCGTGGGTCGGCGCCTGCTGACCCCGCCGGCAGGCGGCCGGGACCTCGGGGGCCGGCGTCAGCCGAGCAGCTCGGCGATGTGCGGGACGAGGCCGCGGAGCGCCCGGCCGCGGTGGCTGATCGCGTCCTTCTCGGCCGGATCCATCTCGGCGGTCGTCCGGTCCTCGCCGTCGGGGACGAAGACCGGGTCGTAGCCGAACCCGTTGGTACCGCGCCGCTGCCGGACCAGCATGCCGGTGAGCCGGCCCTCGACGACGCGCTCGAGGCCGTCCGGCAGCGCGAGCGCCGCCGCGGACGCGAAGTGCGCGCCGCGGCGGTCGTCGGGCACGTCCGACAGCTGCGCGAGGAGCAGGTCGAGGTTCGCAGCGTCGTCCCCGTGCCGGCCCGACCACCGCGCGCTGAAGACGCCGGGCGCGCCGCCGAGGACGTCCACGCACAGCCCCGAGTCGTCGGCGACCGCAGGCAGCCGGGTCGCCGCGGCGACGGCGTGCGCCTTGAGCAGCGCGTTCTCCACGAACGTCGTGCCCGTCTCGGCGACGTCCGGGACGTCGGGGAAGACGTCCATCCCGAGGAGCTCGACGGCCAGCCCGGCGTCCCCGAGGATCCGGCGCAGCTCGTCGACCTTGTGCGCGTTCCGGGTCGCGAGCACCAGCGGGTGTCCGCCGCCGGACGGCGTCACGGTCACCGCGCCGGCAGCGGCGTCGCGAGTGCCGCCTCCTGGATCCGGGTCAGCTCGGCGCAGCCGCGGACGGCGAGGTCGAGGAGCGCGTCGAGCTCGGCGCGGTCGAACGGCACCCCCTCGGCGGTGCCCTGCACCTCGACGAACCGGCCGTCGCCGGTGCACACGACGTTCATGTCGGTCTCGGCCGTGACGTCCTCGTCGTAGCAGAGGTCGAGCACGGGCCGGCCGCCGACGACTCCGACGCTCACCGCGGCGACCGAGCCGGTGAGCGGCTCCGCGGACGCCCTGACGAGCGTGCGCGCCCGGGCCCAGGCCACGGCGTCGGCGAGCGCGACGTACGCGCCGGTGACCGCCGCCGTCCGGGTACCGCCGTCGGCCTGGAGGACGTCGCAGTCGAGGATGACGGTGTTCTCCCCCAGCGCCGACGTGTCGATGACGGCGCGCAGCGATCGCCCGACGAGCCGGGAGATCTCGTGCGTCCGTCCGCCGATCCGGCCCCGGACGGACTCGCGGTCGCCGCGGGTGTTCGTCGACCGCGGGAGCATCGCGTACTCCGCGGTCACCCAACCCCGGCCGGACCCCTTGCGCCAGCGCGGCACTCCCTCCGTGAACGACGCGGCGCAGAGCACCCGGGTCCGGCCGAACTCGACGAGCACGCTGCCCTCGGCGTGGTCGAGCCAGCCGCGGGTGATCCGGACGTCGCGCAGGGCGTCGGGCTCGCGCCCGTCAGGTCGAAGGGACATGGTCCGAACCCTAGGGGGTGCCGGCGCCGCGGACCGCCAGGGTCAGAGGTCGACGACCAAGCCGGGAAACGCCACCTCGACCGGGCCGTCGTAGGCCGACTTGGCCTCGGCGAGCACGACGGCGGAGTCCGTCCACGGCGGTAGGTGGGTCAGGACGAGCGCGCGGGCGCCGGCCGCGGCCGCGACCTCGCCGGCGCGCCGGCCCGTGAGGTGGACGCCGCGGGCGTCGTCCCGGCCCTCCTGGAACGAGGCTTCGGCGAGGAGGACGTCTGCGCCGAGGGCGAGGTCGACGAGGGCGTCGCACCTGTCGGTGTCGCCGGAGTAGGCGAGCACTCGGCCGCCGTGCTCGACGCGCATCCCGTACGCCTCGACAGGGTGGTCGACACGGCGCGCGACGACGGTGAACGGCCCGACGGTGACCGGCGCCCCGTCGACCCACGACGTGACGTCGTAGACGTGCTCCATCTTCCCCGCTCCGTCGTCGCCGTACGCCTCGGTGAGCCGGGCGAGGGTGGTCGCCGGACCGCGGACGGGCAGGCGTCGGCGGGCGGGCCCGGCCGGGTCGTAGCGGCGCGCCACGTAGAGCCCGCACAGGTCGCTGAAGTGGTCCGGGTGCAGGTGCGACACGAGCACCGCGTCCAGGGACGCGAGGTCGACGTACCGCTGCAGAGGGCCGAGCGCGCCGCTGCCGAGATCGACGACGACGGAGGCTGTCCGCACATCGTCCGATGCCTCGTGCGATGCCTCGTCCGGACCGGTGACCGCGACGTCCGCCTGGAGCAGGTAGCAGGACGACGCCGACTCGACGCTCGGGAAGGAGCCGGAGCAGCCGACGACCGTGAACCTCACGCGAAGACCCCCGCGTGCTCGGCGACGGCGACCTCCGGGCCGAGGAAGCGCCGGGCCAGCCGGGCGAACGGCTCCGGGTCGCCGGTGGCGAGGAAGCGGTGCTGCGGCTCGGGCAGCCCCGGGTCGCGCACGAGGTCGTGAGCGACGAGGGTCCGGTAGACGTCCTTGGCGGTCTCCTCGGCGCTGTTGATGAGGGTCACGTCCTCCCCCATGAGGTAGGAGATGACACCGGTCAGCAGCGGGTAGTGCGTGCAGCCGAGGACGAGGGTGTCGACCCCCGCCGCCCGGACCGGGTCGAGGTAGCCGTGCGCCACGTCGAGCAGCTCCCCACCGCCGGTCACGCCCCGCTCGACGAACTCGACGAACCGCGGGCAGGCCCGGGCCGTGATCGTGAGCTGCGGGGCGGCGGCGAACGCGTCGTCGTAGGCTCGCGAGGTGATCGTCGCCCGGGTGCCGATGACGCCGACGGCGCCGTTGCGCGTCGCGGAGACCGCACGCCGGACGGCGGGCTGGATGACCTCGACGAGCGGCACGTCGTAGCGCTCCCGGGCGTCCCGCAGCGTTGCGGCGCTCGCCGAGTTGCAGGCGATGACGATCATCTTGACACCGGACTCGACGAGGTGGTCCATGACGTCGAGGGCGTGCCCACGGACCTCCGCGATGGGCTTCGGCCCGTACGGTCCGTGCGCGGTGTCGCCCACGTAGACGACGGGCTCGTGCGGGAGCTGGTCCAGGACGGCGCGCGCGACGGTGAGGCCCCCCACGCCGCTGTCCAGGATGCCGATCGGTGCGTCGGTCACGCAGGCGAGCCTAGGCCAGGCCCGCAGGCCGCAGGTGCGGGCCGACGGGTGTTCCCCGTCTCAGCCCCGGGCCGCCACCCGTCGCCGCCCGCCGACCGCTCGGACCGGGGTCACCGCGGCAGCTCGCGGACCAGAGCGTCCTGCCACCACGTGAGCTGGTCGTACAGGGCGGCCATGATGACCCATGGCTCCTCGGAGTCGCCGATCCGGCCGAGGACGACGTGGATCATCTCGGCGTCCTCGTCGGTCTCCAGGCCGAGTCGTTCGGCGATGACGAGCCGGACGTCGGTAAGCCCTTTGAGCACCGCCTGCGCCTCGTCGGCGTCGAGGAGGACCGGCTCGGGCCGGGCGAGCGCCTCCCGCGCCCGCTCGAGGCTCGCGCGCTTGCGGTGGCGCAGCCCGTGCTCGGTGAGCCGGCGGAACTCGGCGGCGGCCTTCGGGTCGTCCCGGTGGGCGTCCGGCAGGAGCCGGGCGACGGCAGGGTCGTCGAACCGCTCGGCCGCCGGCCGCTCATCGAGCGGCACGCGCGGCCCGCCGTCCGGGCCGGTGCTCCCGGAGTCCCCGCTCCCCGTGACCGTGTCCATGCCGGCCGCGACGTCGGACAGCCAGTCGTCGTCCACGCCGAGCAGCTCGGCGAGGGGGTCGCGGGTACGGCCCGCGGCGGGTTCGTCGTCCGAGCCGTCGTCGAGCATCGTCCGGACGTCGCCGAGCAGCTTGGCGAGGACGGCGCGCTCGTCGGCGTCGAGCCGGACCGCGACCTGCCTGCCGCGCCGCTTGAAGGGGCCGCCCACTCAGCGGTCCCGCTGGAAGGTGGCCCACAGCCCGTACTCGTGCATGGCCTCGGTGTCCCGCTCCATCTCCTCGCGTCCCCCGGTGGAGACGACGGCCCGGCCCTTCTCGTGGACGTCGAGCATGAGCTTCTTCGCCTTCGACTCCGGGTACCCGAAGTAGGCCTGGAACACGTACGTCACGTACGACATGAGGTTCACCGGGTCGTTCCAGACGATGGTGACCCAGCCGGCCTCGAGCTCGAGGCGCTCGTGGACGTCCGGCTCGGCGAGCTCCAGAGGCGCGACGGACACGCACCCCACTGTATTGCGGACCGGCCGGTCCGCCCGAGACGGGCACCCCCGGGATGTGGACGGTCGTCAGCATATGTTGACACTCCATCATCGTCAGCATATGCTGACGAGATGGCGACAGCACCCGTCCCCGCTCCCGCCGAGATCGCGAAGGACCTCGACAGCCTCGACCCGGCCGTCGGCCTGCGCGCTGTCGCGGCGCTGCGTCGGCTCCTGGAGCAGATCGAGACCCTCCAGGTCGCCAACGCCCGCGCCCGGGGCTGGTCGTGGCAGGACATCGCGGCAGCCCTCGGCGTCACGAAGCAGACCGTCCACCGCAAGCACGTCAAGCGGCTCTGACCCGCCGCGCCGCCCACCCGGAGGCCCACCGTGTTCGAACGCTTCACGACCGCCGCCCGCGAGGTCGTCGTCCGCGCCAAGGACGAAGCCCGACGGCTGCGGCACCCCGCAGTCGGCGCATCGCACCTGCTCCTCGCGCTGCTGCGGACCGACGGGACGGCCGCGCACGTGCTCGCCCGGCACGGCGTGACCGCCCACGGCGCGGACCGCGCACTCGCCGAGGTGCTGTCCCACGACCCGTCCGCCGGGTCGACCTCCCGGCCCGACCCGGACGCCGACGCCGCGGCGCTCGCCGCGATCGGCATCGACCTCGCCCGGATCAGGGCGGCCCTCGAGGCGGCCTTCGGCCCCGGCGTGCTCGAGACACCGGACCCCGCCGAGTCGCCGCGCCGGCGCGTGCGAGGCCGCGCCCGGCGCAGCGAGCGCGGGGGGCTCCCGTTCGGCGCCGACGCGAAGAAGGCGCTCGAGCTCTCGTTGCGCGAGGCGCTGCGGCTCAATGACGGGTTCATCGGCGACGAGCACCTGCTCCTCGGGGTGCTCCGGGGCGGCGACCCGGTCGCCCTGCGGATGCTCGACGTCCTCGGCGTCGACCCGGCCGCGCTGCGCCGCGACGTCGAGGCGGAACGCCGCCGCTCCGCCTGACCCGCGTCGCGGCCCTACGCTTGCCGATCGTGAAGGCATCGACGTCCCTTGCGACGGCAGGCACCCGTGCGCAGGCGCACACGACCGCCGCCGTCGCCTCGACGGCGCTGCTCACCGACCACTACGAGCTGACCATGGTCGAGGCCGCCCTGCGCAGCGGCGCGGCCTCCCGCCGGTGCGTCTTCGAGGTGTTCGCCCGCCGGCTGCCGGACGGCCGCCGGTACGGCGTCGTCGCCGGCACCGGCCGGCTGCTCGAGGCGCTCGGCCGGTTCACGTTCGAGGACGACGAGCTCGTCGCGCTCGAGGAGGCGGGCGTCGTCGACGCCGAGACGCTGCGCTGGCTCTCCGGCTACCGGTTCACCGGCGACGTCTGGGGCTACGGCGAGGGCGAGTGCTTCGTCCCCGGCTCGCCGATGCTCGTCGTCGAGGGCACGTTCGCCGAGGCGGTCGTGCTCGAGACGCTCGTGCTGTCGATCCTCAACCACGACAGCGCGATCGCTGCGGCCGCGAGCCGGATGACGACGGCGGCACACGGCCGGCCGTGCCTCGAGATGGGGTCGCGTCGCACCCACGAGGAGGCGGCGGTCGCGGCGGCCCGGGCCGCGTACGTCGCCGGGTTCGTCGGCACGAGCAACCTCGAGGCCGGCCGCCGCTACGGCATCCCGACCATCGGGACGGCGGCGCACGCCTTCACCCTCGCTCCACGACGACGAGCGGAGCGCCTTCGCCGCCCAGGTCGCCGCGCCTCGGCGCCGGGACGACGCTGCTCGTCGACACCTACGACGTCCCGCAGGGCGTCGCGGACGGCGGTCGAGGTCGCCGGGACGCGGGCTCGGCGCCGTCCGGCTCGACTCCGGCGACCTGCTCGAGCAGGCCTACGCGGTGCGGGCCCAGCTCGACGCGCTCCGGGCGCACGACGACCCGGATCGTCGTCACCAGCGACCTCGACGAGTACGCCATCGCCGCGCTGGCCGCGGCCCCCGTCGACGCCTACGGGGTCGGGCACCTCGCTGGTCACCGGGTCGGGGGCGCCCACCGCCGGGCTCGTCTACAAGCTCGTCGCCCGGGAGGACGCGTCCGGCGGACGCTCGTCGGCGTCGCCAAGACAGAGCCGGGACAAGACCAGCATCGGCGGCCGCAAGTGGGCGCTGCGCCGCCGCGGCTCGCGACGGGGTCGCCGCAGGCCGAGGTCATCGGCATCGGGCACGAGCCCGGTCGACGACGGCGACGACCGGCCGCTGCTGCGTCCCGCTCGTCGAGCGCGGCGAGATCGTCGGCGCCGAGCCGCTGTCCGCCGCCCGCGCCCGGCACGCCGCCTCGCTCGCCGAGCTGCCCGCGACGGCCCGGCAGCTCTCCCGCGGCGAGCCGGCGATCCCGACCGCTGCATCCCGACGCAGCAGAACTGACCCGGAACGGACACCGGGCCGGGCCCACGCCGGACGCGGGCGGGCGGCGCCCGGACGACGTCGGTACGGTGGGCCTGTCGGCCGGACCCGGAGGAGCAGCGTCGTGACCACCCGCGCACTCGTCATCGTCGACGTCCAGAACGACTTCTGCGAGGGCGGGTCGCTGCGCCGTCGGCCGGCGGAGCGGGCGTCGCGGCCGCGATCAGCGACTACGTCGTGCGCGCATCGCGACGAGTACGCGGCGGTCGTCGGCACCAGGGACTGGCACGTCGACCCCGGCACGCACTTCGCCGACCGAGCCGGACTTCGTCGACACGTGGCCCGCGCACTGCGTCGTCGGGACCGCGGGCGCGGACAGCCACCCGGCACTCGACACGGGCGTCGTCGAGGCCTGGTTCACCAAGGGCGAGCACGCCGCCGCGTACTCCGGCTTCGAGGGCGCGGCCGACGTCGGCGACGTCCGGGTCGGGCTCGGCCAGTGGCTCCGCGAGCGCGCCGTCGACGCGGTCGACGTCGTCGGCATCGCGACCGACCACTGCGTACGGGCGACCGCGCTCGACGCCGTCGCGAACGGGTTCGCGACCCGGGTGCTCCTCGACCTCACGGCGGGGGTCGCGCCGACGACGACCGAGGCCGCGCTCGCCCAGCTCGGGCGAGGCCGGCGCCGAGCTCGTCGGCGAGCCGGTCGTCGCCGGCCGCTGACCGCCGGGTACGCCGACCGCCGGCACGGACGAACGAGGCTCGCAGCCGTGCCCGAGTACCTGACGCCGCTCCCCGCGATCGGGACCCCGCTGCCGGGGCTGCCCGGCTCGGACTCCGCCCCGGGCACCGGCCCGGCCGAGCTCGCGTGCTTCGAAGCGGTCCTCGCGGACACCTCGGGTCCGGTGAGCCACGCCCAGCACCTGCTCGAGGACTACGCCGACCTCGTCGGGCCGCTCGTCGTCCGCGCGCGGTCTCGAGGAGTTCCGGACGGGGCTTCCGCCGGGCTCGCACGCCGTCCGGGTCCTCCTCGTTGCCGACGCCGACGACACCCGGGACGGGTTGGCGACCCTGCGCGAGGCGCGCAACGGACTGTTCTACGACGCACGCGTCGAGGTCGCGGGCGTCCAGCTCACGCTCCCCGCTGCCGCCGACCCGGCGGCCGCCACGGCGTCGCTCCTCGGTGCGCTCGACGTCACGGCGCCCGCGTGGGTGCGGGTCCCCCTCGTCGAGGGCTGGGAGCAGGCGCTCGACGTGCTGGCCGCCGACGGCACCGAGAACGCCGCGGTCGACCTCGCGGCCGGGACGGCCGGGCTCGCGGCGTTCGTCCGCCGGGCGGTGGATCTCGACGTGACCTTCCGGGTGACGGGAGAGCGCGGCGGGTCGGTCGACGGCGCCGTCCGCGGGCCCGACCCCGGCACCGGCGCGGTCGCGTGCGGCCTGCTCAACCTGTTGTGCGCCGTCCGCGCCGCGCTCAACGGCGCCGAGACCCCGGAGGTCGAGGGCATCCTCGCGTGCACCGAGCACGTGCCGCTCGTGTCCGCCGTCCGCCGGATGAGCGCCGCGGACGCCGCCGTCGCGCGGGCGTTCCTCGCGAGCGTCGACACCGCGGACGTCGCCGGGAACGCCATGGACCTGCGCTCGTTCGGGCTGGTCTGACGGGGCCGACAGCCCCGGACGAGCTACCGCTGGCCGGCTGGGTCAGCGGGCCCGGACGACGACGGTGTGGGGGACCTTGTCGTGCAGCGCCTGTCGCCGCGGGTCCCAGAGCAGCCAGAAGCTGTCGAGAACCCAGTACATCGGCCCGACGACGGGGATGTTCTGCACGCCCTCCCGGGTGACCCAGCGGGCGAGCGACTGGGTCCACGTCGGCCGGCCCTCGACGGCCCAGGGCCGCACCCGGACCCCGACGGCGAGCTTGCCGACGGTCGCGCCCTTGTAGCGCACCATCGTCACCGTGTAGACCGCGCTCACGACGAGCGAGATGACCTGGAACCACACGAGCCGGCTCTGGAGGTCGCCGTCGCTGAACAGGTCGTTGACGAGGGTCATGACGTCGACCCGGCTGCCGGACGCGACCGCCGCGTCGAGCCGGCGCTGCAGCTCGCCGGCGAACGGCAGGAGGAGCGGCAGCCCGAGCAGCGACGACGCGATCGTCGTGATGACGTAGTCGAGCAGCCGGGCGAGCAGCCGTGGTCCCGGGTCGCCGAGCGGGACGCCGTCCGGCGTCGTCGGCCCCGCGAACGGCGCGGGCGTCCACGGGCCCGGGCCGTACTGCCCGTACTGGCCGTGCTGCTGCCCAGGCGGAGGACCGTACTGCTGCCCGGGCGGCACCCCGTAGTGCTGACCCGGCGGTCCGTGGGGCCCCTGGTACCCGTACCGGCCCGGCCCGCCGTAGTGACCCGGCGGGCCCGGCACGGGCCGGGCGCCGCGGACGTCACGGGGCGCCGGACGTTCCGGGCCGGGGCGGGTCACGTGGCTCCACTCCCCCCCGTCCCACCAGCGCTCACGGCTGGGGTCGGCGGAGTCGGTGTACCAGCCGGGAGGTCGGGAGGGGCTCACGGTCCTAGCCTGCCGCACGCCGGGGCGCGGCACGCGTCGTGGGTCGGCCGCCCCGACGGCGCGTCACGCGTCGAGGCGGCCGCCCACCCGCGTGGCCGGGGTCTCGTCGTCCGCCGGAAGCTGCACCGTGCGTACGTCGGGCGGCCCGGGCGTCGGGTACGCCGAGCGGACGCAGTTGCGGCCGGAACGCTTGGCCGTGTAGAGCGCGGCGTCCGCCCGGTGCAGGACGGCGTCGAGCTCGCGGACGGCGCCGCTCGCCACCCCTGCGCTCACGGTGAGGCCGAGGCCCGGCGACACGGTGCCCCACGGGTGATCGTCGATCCGTTCCCGGAGCCGGTTCGCGGCCTCTGCCCCGAGCTGTGCCGAGCCGCCCGGCAGGACGACGAGGAACTCCTCGCCGCCCCAGCGGGCGACATGGTCGACGGACCGGACGCCGCGCGCGAGCACGCCGGCCACCTGGCGGAGCACCTCGTCGCCGACGACATGGCCGTAGCGGTCGTTGACGCCCTTGAAGTGGTCGACGTCGAGGAGCACGAGGCACGCCGTCCCCGCTGCGGGCAGCTGGTCGAGGAAGCGCTCCATGGAGCGGCGGTTCGCCAGCCCGGTCAGCGGGTCCTGCTCGGCGGTGCGCATGAGGTCTGCCGCGCGCGCCTCGAGGTCGCGCCGCTCCCCCTCGGCGCCGGCACGGGACCACAGCTGCCCGACGAACGTCGCGATCTGGCGCCGGTGCCGGGCCCAGGCACGGCCGCCGACGAGCCGGGCGTCGGCGAGCGCGCCGGGGAGGTCGCCGACGGACTGGCGGACGAGGGAGCGCAGCTCCACGGCGTTCATGTGCTCGGCGACGTCGTAGTCCTCACCGCCGACCTCGATCGCGGCGTCGAGCTCGGCGAGCGCCTCGGCGTGCCGGCCGAGCAGGTACAGGCAGCGGCCCCGCACGAGGTGCAGCGCGCCTGTCTGCCCGCGCGCCGGCGGGTCGCCCGCAGCGGCGCGGGCCGCCTCGAGCAGCGGCCACGCCTCGGCGGGGCGGCCCCGCTCGCAGAGGACGTCCGCGAGGAGGCGGGGAGCGTCGACGCACCGGGCGATCTCCGGCTCGGCCTCCGCGACGAGCCGCGCGGCCAGCCCCTCCGCGCGGGCGAGCAACGCGTCGCGGGCCAGCTCACCGAGCCCCGGGGAGAGCTCGCGCTCGAGGTGCCGGGCCTGGTGGACGAGGGCCTCGGCGACGTTGTACGTCGCGATGGACCATCGCTGCCGGTCACCGACCCGCAGGGTGTGGGAGACCGCGTGCTCGTAGAACTCGACGGCGCGGCCGTAGTCGAAGAGCTGGTAGCACAGCATCCCGAGCGCGTTCGCGAGCCGCGCCTCGGCGAGCGGGTCCGCCGGCGGGTCGGTCACGGCGTCGAAGGCGAGGAGGGCGCGGACGGCGTTCTCGAGCGCCGTCGCGACGTCGTCGACCTGGGCGGCACCGGTCGCGGCCGCCGCGTAGCTCGTCGCCGCCCGGAGGACCTCGCCGCTCGCCTCGTACAGCCGAGCGGCCTCGACGGCGTCGGCGTGGGACGCGGCGGCGTGGCTGCGGTCCGGGGCGACGAGGTAGGACCGGACGATGGCCCGGGACTCGAGGAGCCGGGCGCGGTCGAGGTCGGCGAGGTCGTTGCGCAGCACACGGTCGACGTCCGCGAGCCAGTGCTGGGTCGAGGCGAGGTCGCTGTCGAGTGGCGCCCGCTCGACGAGGTCGTCGACGCGCGCGGGCAGCGTCATGGCCGGGGGCAGGTGCGGCTCGGTCGCGGGACCGATGTCGGCCGTGGGGCACGACGCGCCGCGCCCCGCCGACGGTTCGGCCATCCGCGACCTCCTGACCGGTGACTCCGGTAGGGCCCCCGAGCGGGCCGACCGACTCCTCCCGCCGGTCCGACGCCCCGTCCGAGAACGCCGACCGGTCGCGACACAGCGTAGAACAATCGAAACACAAAGTCGCGAAACGACCCACCGTGGCGGTCGGCAGGCCCGGTCCCGCGTCCCGGGGACCGGGCCGTTCCACGGCGTCGCGGAACGCCTACAGGGAGAAGACCTTGCCCGGGTTGAGGATCCCCCGCGGGTCGAGCGCGGCCTTGACCGCGCGGTGCACCGAGAGCGACACCGGGCCGACCTCGCGCTCGAGCCACTCCCGCTTGAGGATGCCGACCCCGTGCTCGCCGGTGATCGTGCCGCCGAGCCGGAGACCGAGGTCCATGATCTCGCCGAACGCGAGCCGGGCCCGCTCGGCCTGCGCGGCGTCCGCAGGGTCGAAGACGACGTTGGGATGCGTGTTGCCGTCGCCGGCGTGGGCGACCGTCCCGATCATCACGTCGCGGGCGCCGCCGATCGCCTCGATCCCGTCGAGGAAGTCGCCGAGCCGGGTCCGGGGGACGCAGACGTCGTCGACGAGCGTCGTCCCGTACGCCTCGAGCGCGGTGAGCACGCACCGGCGCGCCGCGAGGAGGATCTCGCCCTCGGCGGGGTCGTCCGCCTCGACGACATCGGTGGCACCGCACCGGGTCGCCACCTCGCCGATCGCCGTGACCTCGCGGCGGGCGACCTCGCCACCGCTGTCGGACTGCCAGATGAGCATCGCGGCGCACTCCTCGGGCAGGTCGCTGCGCAGGTACTCGTTCGCGGCGCGGATCGAGGTGGCGTCCATGAGCTCGAGCAGGCTCGGCACGTGCCCCTCGGCGACGACGGCGGCGACGGTGTCGGACGCCGCGCGGATGCTCGGGAAGAGCGCGGCCGCCGTCCGTGGCCGCTGCGCCGCCGGCCGGAGCAGCAGGGTCGCCTCCGTGATGACGCCGAGCGTGCCCTCGCTGCCGACGAAGAGCCTGGTGAGGTCGTACCCGGCGACCCCCTTGACGGTCCGGCGTCCGGTGCGCAGCACCTCGCCCGAGGCGAGGACGACCTCGAGGCCCATGACGTAGTCCGTCGTGACGCCGTACTTCACGCAGCACAGCCCGCCGGAGTTCGTCGACAGGTTGCCGCCGATCGAGCAGAACTCCCACGACGACGGGTCCGGCGGGTAGTACAGACCCTGCTCCTCGACCGCGCGCGACAGGTCCGCGTTGAAGGTCCCGGGCTGGGTGACGACGAGCCGGTTTGCGGTGTCGATCTCGAGCACCCGGGTCATGAGCGCTGTGCTCACGACGATGCAGCCGTCGATGGCGTTGGCGGCGCCGGACAACCCGCTCAGCGCGCCCTGCGGGACGACCGGGACGCCGAGCCGGGACGCCGTCCGCATCGCGTGCACGACGTGCCCTGTCTCCCGGGCGAGGACGACCGCCGCGGGCGTGCCGGCCGGGCAGAACATCGCCCGGTCGTGCCGGTAGGACTGCATCCGGTCGGGGTCGGTGACGAGGACGTGCTCCGACATCCCTTCGGCGAGGGCGGCCACGACCTCGGCCGTCGACGGCGACGACACGGGCGCGGTAGTCATGCCGGTCACGATAGGCGGGGTCCGGCCGGGCCGGGAGGTCCGGCCCCGGCCGACCGGGCGGCAGGATCGGGTCGGCGAGCGCCGGCAGTCCCGCATCGGCACGGACGTCAGGACGAGCGCGCGGCCGGGCGGGCCAGGCGGCGCCGGGATCCGCCGAACGGGTGATCACCCCGACGGCTCAAGGTTCGGCCGGTGCCTGCCGAGAAGGAGCCGGACACAGGTCGCCGAGAGCGGGAGGACGGTCATGGGGCTCGTGGTCGCGCCGGGCGTCCTCGCTGCCGCGACCGCCGGCGCGGTGCTCGCGGCCGCCGTCGCGGGCCTGGTCGCCGTCCGGTACCGCCGCACGGCCGGTCGTGCCCTGGCCCGCGCGGAGGCCTACCGGCTGAGCTTCGACCACGCGCTCGTCGGCCTGGCCGTGCTGCGCCTCGACCCGCCGGCGTCCCCCGCCGAGGGCTGGCTCGTCGAGCACGCCAACCCCGCGCTCGCTCACCTCGTCTGCCGCGACGTCGACGGCCGGCCGTGGCACGACGTACTCGCCGGCCCGGACCGGCGGGACGCCGCCCGCACGCTCGCGGCGCTCGCCGACGGCCGGCTGCCCGCATGGCACGGCGAGCACACCGTCGACGTCGCCGGCCGCAGCCGCCGGGTGCACGTCTCGATGGCCACACTCCCGGCGGTGGCCGGCCGGCACCGTTCGGGCGTCTCGCAGCGGCTCGCCGTCCAGGTCGTCGACGTCACCGAGCGGGCCGCCGAGCAGGTCCGGCTGCGCGACCTCGCCCTCCACGACCCGCTGACCGGGCTGCCGAACCGGGCCCTGCTCGCCGACCGGCTCGAGCTCGCGCTCGCCGGCACGACCCGCACCGGGGGCCGGGTGCTCGTCGCGTTCTGCGACCTCGACGACTTCAAGGCCGTCAACGACGGTTCCGGGCACGCCGCCGGCGACCAGGTGCTCGTCACGGTCGCGGCGCGCCTGCGGGACGCCGTCCGGCCCGCCGACACCGTCGCCCGGGTCGGCGGCGACGAGTTCGTCGTCCTCTGCCCCGACGTGCCGGACGAGGCCGTCGCCGCCGAGATCGCCGATCGGCTCCTTGCGGCGCTGCGGGCCCCGGTCCTCGTCGCCGGCGTGGACCTGCGGTGCGGCGGGAGCGTCGGCGTCGCACTCTCCGCCGCCGCGGCCGGCCGCCGGACGGCGGCGTCCCGGCTGCTGCACGCGGCGGACGTCGCGATGTACCGGGCGAAGCGGTCGGGCAAGGACGCAGTGCGGCTCGTCACTGCGGACCCGGACCCCGTCGAGCCGGACGGCGTGACCCCGGACGGCATGACCCCGGACGGCATGATCCCGGACGGCATGATCCCGGATGAGGTTGTGGCCGACCCGACCCCCGACCGCGTCGAGCTCCGGCCGTCGCAGCCGCCCGCCACGATCGACGTCCGCGGCATCGACCGGCTCAGCGCCTGACGGCCCGGGTGGGCGACGCGCCAGCGCCTTGCCCCCGGGCAGGGGCCGTGCTTGAGTCGCTGGATGGCCGTCGAACCGCAGGCCCCGCCGGGGGCCGTCCCGCCGGTCGTGCTCCCCGGGGCCGGCACCGCAGCGTCCGCGCCCTCGGCGCCGTCCGCGCCGCCGGTCGCCGCCCGCGCCACGCACGAGGTGACCAACCAGCCGCCGCCGTTGGAGGGTTACGACCTGTTCGCGGCCGACCGGGTGCTCGTCGAGGCGGTCGAGCGCGAGGGCGCCGGCTGGGCCGGCACCGACCTGCGCGCGCTCGGCCGTCGCGCCGGCACCCCGGAAGCGGTCGCTCTCGGGTTCGCCGCCGACACCCACAGGCCCGTGCTGCGCACGCACGACAGGTTCGGGCACCGGGTCGACGAGGTCGAGTTCCATCCCGCCTACCACGAGCTGCTCGGGACGAGCGTGCGGTCCGGCCTGCACGCCACGCCCTGGGCCGACCCGCGACCCGGTTCGCACGTGGCCCGGGCCGCCGGGTTCGTCGTGTGGAGCCAGGTCGACGCGGGAGTGGGCTGCCCGACGTCCATGACGTACGCCTCGGTGCCGGCGCTGCGGGCCGCACCCGGGCTGTTCGCGACGTGGGGGCCGCGCCTGGTCTCCCGGCACTACGCGCCTGCCCTCGTGCCCGTCGCGGACAAGGGCGGTGCACTGGCCGGGATGGCGATGACGGAGAAGCAAGGCGGCTCGGACGTCCGTGCGGGGACGACCCGCGCCGTCCGGGAGCCGGCCGCCGACGTCGACGGCGCGGACGCCTACCGGCTCACCGGCCACAAGTGGTTCTGCTCGGCGCCGATGTCCGACGCGTTCCTCGTGCTGGCGCAGGCCCCCGAGGGGGTCACGTGCTTCCTCCTGCCACGGGTGCTGCCCGACGGGACGCGCAACGCCGTCCGGCTCCAGCGGCTCAAGGACAAGCTCGGCAACCGGTCGAACGCGTCCGCGGAGATCGAGCTCGCCGACGCCGTCGCATGGCGGGTGGGCCCGGTCGGCCGCGGCGTCCGGACGATCGTCGACATGGTCGCGCTGACCCGGCTCGACTGCGCCCTCGGGACCGCAGCGCTCATGCGGCAGGCGGTCGCGCAGGCGACGCACCACGCGGCGCACCGGTGGGCGTTCGGTCGCCGGCTCGCGGACGCCCCGCTGATGCAGGCCGTCCTCGCGGACCTCGCCGTCGAGTCCGAGGCGGCGACGACCCTCGCCCTGCGGCTCGCGGGCGCCGTCGACCGGACCGAGCGCGACCCCGACGACCACGAGTCGGCGCTGCGCCGGCTCGGCACCGCGGTCGCGAAGTACTGGGTGTGCAAGCGTGGGCCCGTGCTCACCGCGGAGGCGCTGGAGTGCCTGGGCGGCAACGGGTACGTCGAAGAGTCGGTCATGCCGCGGCTGTACCGGGAGGCGCCGGTGAACTCGGTGTGGGAGGGCTCGGGCAACGTCAACGCTCTCGACGTCCTCCGCGCGCTCGCCCGCACCCCCGCCGTCGCCGAGGCCCTCCTGCGCGAGATCGACCTCGCCGCCGGCGCAGACTCCCGGCTGGACGCCGCCGTCACCGACCTGCGCCGCGACCTCGGCTCGCTCCTCGCCGGCCCGCAGGCCGTGATGTCCGCCGCCGCCGAGCGCGCTGCCCGCCGCCTCGTCGAGCGGATCGCGACGACGCTGCAGGGCAGCCTGCTCGTCCGGTACTCCCCCGCCACCGTCGCCGACGCCTTCTGCGCGACCCGGCTCGGTTCCGAGGGCGGCCTGACCTTCGGCACGCTGCCGGACGCCGCCGACACCGCCGCGATCGTCGCGCGGCACACCCCGGCGTTGCCCTGACGCTCGCCGTGACCGCCCCCGACGCCCGCGACCCGCTCGGGCTGCGCACCGACGCACCGCTCCTCGACGGCTGGTTGCGCTTCGACACGTGGCTGCGGGAGGGCCGGACGACCCCGTTCACGATCCCCGGGCACAAGCAGCGCACCGACCTCGTCGGGGACGTCGTCCGCGGGGACGTCCCGCTCTTCGGCGGGCTCGACACCCTCAAGCAGACCGAGGGCCGGCTCGCCGAGGCCGAACGGCGCGCGGCGGCGGCGTGGGGCGTCGACTGGTGCCGGATCTCCGTCGGCGGTTCGACGCACGGGAACCAGGCACTCGCGCTCGCCATCGGCCGGCCGGGTGACGAGGTCGTCGTCTCCCGGACGCTGCACCGCTCGCTCCTGCTCGGCCTCGTGCTCGCCGGGCTGCAGCCGGTCTGGGTGCGGCCCGCGACGGACGCCGTGACCGGGCTGCCGACCGCCGTCCCGGTCGGCGCGGTCGAGGCAGCGCTCGGCACCCACCCGGGCGCGTGCGCCGTCGTCCTCGGCGACCCGTCGTACGTCGGCACGGTCGGCGACGTCGCCGGGCACTCGGCCGTCGCGCACTCCGCCGGTGTCCCGCTCGTCGTCGACGCCGCGTGGGCCGCGCACTTCGGGTTCTCCACGGCGACCCCGCGGCACGCGCTCGCTGACGGCGCGGACGCGATCGTCACGAGCGCGCACAAGACGCTCCCGTCGTGGAGCCAGGCGGCGTTCGTCCTCGCCCGGACCACGCGCACCGGCGGGCTGCTCGACGCCGACCGGCTCGACCGCGGCTTCGAGGCGAGCAACACGACGAGCCCCGCCGGCGCGGTCCTCGCGAGCGCGGACGCCGCCCGCGCGCTCCTCGTGCGGTACGGCGAGGACCTCGTCGGCCGGCTCGTCCGGCTCGTCCGCGACGCCCGGGACCGGCTCGCCGCCGTCCCCGGCCTCGCCACCCTCGACGACCGGCCGGCCGACCACCCGACCGGACCGCTACGGGTCGACCCGGCGAAGCTC
Source organism: uncultured Actinomycetota bacterium (assembly GCA_963750565.1). GTDB lineage: Bacteria > Actinomycetota > Actinomycetes > Actinomycetales > Kineosporiaceae > R-H-3. Next base: position 225,534 of record CAVVRA010000015.1, read on the forward strand.
GTCGTCCTCCTCGCCGGCACCGGCGCGCACGGGCACGCCGTCGAGGCCGACCTGTGGGCCGCGGGGATCGGGCTGGAGATGGCCGACCGGGACGTCCTCGTCCCGATGGTCACCGTGGCGGACGACGCCGCGAGCGTCGGGCGGCTCCTCGACGTCCTCGTCGGGTCCGTCGAACGGCACCGCGCCGCGCCGCGCGCGGTCGCGCCGTCCCCGGCGTGGACCGTCGAGCCGGCGACGGTCACCGACCCGCGGACGGCGTTCTTCGCCCCGCACGAGACGGTGCCGGCGGACGCCGCCATCGGCCGCGTGAGCGCCGAGCTCGTCGCGCCCTACCCGCCGGGGGTCCCGGTGCTCGCGCCCGGTGAGCGGGTGACCGCCCCGGCGCTCGCGGCGCTGCGGGCTGCCCGGGCCGACGGCGGCCGGATCGCGTACGCGGCGGACCCGAGCCTCGCGACGCTCCAGGTCGCCGACCTCCGCTGATCGTCCCCGTGCAGCCGTTACCCCGGCCGTGGGGAGCACGGCTGCACCGGGTCAGAGCCGGCCGCCGGCCGATCCCTCGGAGAGCCGGCTCGCGAAGTACACCGGGATCACCGAGCCGACGACGAGGGCCGCGGCGACGACGTTGACGACGGGGGCCTGGTTCGGCCGGAAGAGGTTGCCGAAGATCCACATTGGCAGCGTCTGCAGGCCGGCGCTGATCGTGAACTGGGTGACGACGATCTCGTCGAAGCTCAGGGCGAAGGCGAGCAGGCCGCCTGCGAGCACAGCGCCCCGCAGCTGCGGGAACGTCACGTGGACGAACGTCTGTAGCGTGTTCGCGCCGAGGTCGGACGACGCATCCTCGAGCGAGGTCCCGGTGCGCCGGAGCCGGGCGAGCACGTTGTTGTACACGACGACGATGCAGAAGGTCGCGTGCCCGACGACCACGGTGAGGAAGCCCAGCGCGATCCCGCCGGCGTTGAACGCGGCGTTCAGCGCGATGCCCGTGACGATGCCGGGCAGGGCGATCGGCAGAATGACGAGGAAGCTCACGGTGTCCCGGCCGAACCAGCGGTACCGCGCGACGGCGAACGCCGCCATGGTGCCGAGCACGAGCGCGAGAGCCGTTGCCGCGAGGGCGATCTCGACGCTCGTCAGGAGTGCGTCGCGCGCACCGGGGTTCGCGGCGGCCCGGGACCACCACTGCGTCGTGAAGCCCTGCGGCGGCCACCCGAAGGTCGTGCTGGGGTTGAAGGAGTTCACGAGGACGACGAGCAGCGGCACGTAGACGAGGGCGAGACCGAGCACCGTTCCGAGGCGCAGCAGCGCGCGGGCCCGGCGGGAGAGCGTCATCGGCCGTTCCTCACAGGGTGTCGCTCACACGTTGTCGAGGGCGCCGGTGCGCCGGACGAGAGCCAGGTAGAGCAGGATCGTCACGATCGGGAACAGGGCGGCGGCGGCCGCGAACGGCAGGTTCCCCGCGACGCCGATGTTGTCGTAGATGACGTTCGCGAACATCTGCGTGCTGCCGCCGACGATCTTCACCGTGATGTAGTCCCCGAGGGTCAGCGAGAAGGTGAAGATCGACCCCGCGACGACGGAGGGGAAGACCAGCGGCAGGACGACCGAGCGGAACGTCCGCCCGGCCGGCGCCCCGAGGTCGCCGGACGCCTCGAGAAGGGAGTCCGGGATCCGCTCCAGCCCGGCGAAGATGGGAAGCACCATGTACGGGAGCCACAGGTAGCCGAGGGTGATCGCCGTCGCGACGACGCCGAACCCCGGGCCGCGACCGCCGACCGGGCCGAGCGCCCAGTTCACGACCCCGTCCTCGGCGAGCATCGTCCGCCAGGCGTACGCCTTCACGAGGTAGCTCGCCCACAGCGGGGTGAGGACGAGCGCGACGAGCACCTTGCGTGCCCGCGGCGAGGCCACCTTCGCCATGAAGAACGCCATCGGCAGCGCGACGAGCGCGTCGACGACGGTGACCGCGACCGCGATCCCGAGCGTCCGTAGTGCGACCCGGCGGTAGACGCCCTGGGTGAGCAGGTCGGCGACGTTCTGCAGCGACGGCGTCTTGTCGACGACCGTGACGAACCCGCTGGAGTCCAGGCGCCAGAACGCGGTGACGAGCATGACCGCGAGCGAGCCGAGGTACGCGACGACGAGCCACGCCATCGGCGCGGACAACAGCCCGGCGAGACGGACGTGGGGGTGCCGGTGGAGGAACGCCGTCGCCCGCGCGACCGCGGAGGGCCTGCGCGTCAGGCCCTCCGCGGTCGCGGTCGTCGCGGTCGTCGTCACGGAGCTCGGCGGGGTCGGTGCCTCAGCCCTTGACCTGCGTCCAGGCCTGGGTCCACTCCGAGTAGTCCTTGCAGACGGCGCCGCGTTCGTCCCCGCAGTTCTTCACCGGCGTCGTCCAGTAGGAGATCCGGTCGGCGTACGCGGCGTCGGTCGCGTGGTACGTCTCGCAGTGGCCCTTGTCCGCCGTGAGCTGGCACGCCGTGGCGTTCGCGGGCGCCTCGCCGAACCACTCGGCGACCTGGGCCTGCGCCTGTGCGCCGGCGATCCAGTCCATCCACGTGTACATGCAGTTCGGGTGCTGCGCCTTCGAGGAGATCATCCAGGTGTCGGACCACCCGGTCGCGCCCTCCTTGGGGAGCACCGAGCCGATCCCGACCTTCTTGTCGGCGGTCACGAGGTTCGCGATGACCTGCCACGACGTCGTGAGCACCGTGTTGCCGGACTCGATCGAGGCGGTCGCCTTCGTGTAGTCCGACCAGTACTCGCCGACGATGCCGCGCTGCTGCTTGAGCAGGTCGACCGCGGCGTTGAACTGGGTCTCGTCGAGCTCGTACGGGTTGGTGATCTTCAGGTCCGGCGTGGTCGCCTTGAGGTACAGCGCCGCGTCGGCGATGTAGATCGGCGAGTCGTACGCCGAGACCTTGCCCTTGTAGGGCGAGGCGGGGTCGAAGACGACGCCCCAGGAGTCCGGCGCCGGCTTCACCACGGACGTGTTGAACAGCAGGATGTTCGCGCCCCAGCCGTGCGGGATCCCGTACATCTGGCCGCTCACCGAGTTCCACGGCCGGTCCTTGAGGAAGGGGGTGATGTCGGCGTAGCTCGGCACCAGCGAGGTGTTCACCGGCGCGACGTCGCCGCCGTAGATCAGCCGCAGCGTCGCGTCGCCGGACGCCGAGACCCCGTCGTACTGGCCGGTCTTCATCAGGGTGACCATCTCGTCGGAGGTGTTGCCGATCTTGACGTTCACCTTGACAGCCGGACGCCTTCTCGAAGGGCGTGACCCAGTCGACCTTGGGGTCGGTCGAGCCGTCCTCGGCGTAGCCCGCCCACGCGATGATGTTGAGGCTGCCTTCCCCGTCGCCGACCGACTGCGCCATGGGCACCGACGGCGGCTGCTGGGCCTGCACCGCCCCGCCGGTCGCGCTGCCGGTCGCCCCGCCGCCGGTCGATCCGCTGCTCGAGCCGCCGCAGGCGGCGAGCACGAGCGCAACGGCGCCGAGCGCCGCGGTCATGAGGTGTCGACGTCCTCGCATGGTGTCTCCCTGGGGTGCTGTCGTGTCCGGCCTGGCCCGCTGCGGTGCTCGATGCTCGGTTTCTCGGTTCTGCTCGGTCCGTGGTGCTCGATGCGGGTTCCCGGCCAGGCGTCGCACGGGCACGCCGTCCGGGCCGTGCTCAGGTATCGGCCCCGTCGTCCGGCAACCGGGACGCGTGCTCGCGGGACCAGGCGAGCCGGACCCGCGTGCCGCGCAGGGCGGCGGCATCGACGGCGGACGTCCGCTGGTTCTGCCGCTGGACGACGAGCGCGTCGCCGGCGTCGAGCCGGGCGAGCAGGCGGGTCGTGGAGCCGGCGTAGACGACCTCCTCGACGACCGCGGGGGCGACGGTCTCGCCGTCCGCGGGGTCCTCGCCGTCCGCGAGCAGGCGGATCTTCTCCGGCCGCACGGAGAACAGCCCGCGCTCGCCGAGCAGCGCCTCGGACGCCGTGGGGTGCACGAGGTTCGAGGTGCCGACGAAGCCGGCGACGAACGCCGTCCGGGGGCGTTCGTAGATCTCCGCGGGCGGCCCCGCCTGGTCGATGCGCCCGCGGTGGAACACGACGATCCGGTCGGACATCGTCAGCGCCTCCTCCTGGTCGTGGGTCACGAAGACGAACGTGATCCCGACCTCGCGCTGGATCTGCTTGAGCTCGACCTGCATCTGCTCGCGGAGCTTGAGGTCGAGCGCGCCGAGCGGCTCGTCGAGCAGCAGCACCGACGGGCGGTTCACGAGGGCGCGGGCGAGGGCGACCCGCTGCCGCTGACCGCCGGACAGCTGCGCGGGCGCCCGCTTCTCGAAGCCTTCGAGCCGGACGCCGCTCAGGGCCTCGACCGCGCGCTCCCGCCGCTCCGCGCGGGGCACCTTCTTGACCCGGAGGCCGTACTCCACGTTTGCGAGGACGTCCATGTGCGGGAAGAGCGCGTAGTCCTGGAAGACGGTGTTCACGTCGCGCTCGAAGGGCGCGGCCCGGGTGACGTCCCGGCCGCGCAGAACCACCTGCCCGGCGGTCGGGATCTCGAAACCGGCGATCATCCGCAGGACCGTCGTCTTGCCCGAGCCGGAGGGGCCGAGCAGGGTGACGAACTCGCCCTCGGCGATATCGAGGTCGACACCGTCGACGGCCACGACCCTCGGCCCGCCGCCGACACCGGGGAACTCCTTGCGCAGCCCGCGCAGGCTGACGACCGGCCCGGACCCACCGGCGGCCTGGCTCACGCACACGCTCCTCGAGACGTCGACGGCAGACCGCAAGATACGGCCCTGGCCGACGGATCGGCCGCACGACGTCGGTCACGGTTGCGTTACGAGATGTCGATCCGCCCCCGTACGACGAAATCCGTATCCGAAACCTCCTCGCGCGGGCGGTTCGCACGACTGCGGGTGTCATCGACGCACCGGATGGTGCACACTGGCCTCATGACGACGCAGCCTTCGCTGTTTACGTGGTGGCCGGGCTCCTAGGGCGGTCACCACCACGTCGCATCTCGCGGCCGCCCGGTCCCGGGCGGCCGTTCGTCGTCTCTCCCCCGAACGAGGCAGCGCGGACGACGCCCTCCGGCGGTCGTGTCCCCCGGACACCTCGACCACTCGACCACGGAGAGACCCATGACCAGCACGACAGCCCTCGCCGCAGCGCCGGCACCGGCTCGAGCACCCGTGCCGCCCGCACAGCCCGCCGCCGCGGGCGTGCCGTCGCCGGCCGAGCGCACGACCCGGGTCGTCACCGGGCTCAAGCCCACGGGACGCCTGACGATCGGCAACTACCTCGGCGCGATCCGGCCGACGGTCGGGCTCGCCGCCGACCCGAGGCACGAGACGCTCGTCGTCGTCGCGGACCTCCACGCCATGACCGTCGACCACGACCCGGCAGGACTCGCCGGACGGACCCGGGAGGTCGCCGCGACCCTCCTCGCGGCCGGCCTCGGCGAGCGCGCGACGCTCTTCGTCCAGTCCGCGGTCCCGGCGCACACCGAGCTCGCCTACCTCCTCGAGTGCACGGCGGCCTACGGCGAGATGACCCGGATGATCCAGTTCAAGGAGAAGTCCGCGGGCCGCCGCTCGGTGCGGCTCTCGCTCCTCACGTACCCGGCGCTCATGGCGGCCGACGTGCTGCTCTACCGAACCGACGCAGTCCCGGTCGGGGACGACCAGCGCCAGCACCTCGAGCTCACCCGGACCCTCGCCCAGCGCTTCAACTCCCGCTACGGGCCGGTGTTCGTCGTCCCCGAGCCCCTGACCCCGGCGGCCGCCGCCCGGGTCAGGGACCTGCGGGACCCGACCGCGAAGATGGGCAAGTCGTCGGTGTCCACCGAGGGCACCGTGCACATCCTCGACGACCCGGTCAGCGTCGCCGCGACGGTGCGGCGCGCCGTCACCGACCTCGACCCGGTGCTGTCCTACGACCCCGAGCTGCGTCCGGGGGTCGCGAACCTCGCCGAGCTCCTCGGCGCGCTCACCGGCCGGACGCCGCAGGCCGCGCTCGCGGGCCTGCACGGCGGCGGCGCGCTCAAGGCCGCGGTGACCGAGGCGCTCGTCGAGACCCTGCGGCCCCTCCAGCGCCGGTACGCCGAGATCGTCGACGACCACACGGCGCTCGACGTCGTCCTCGACGCCGGGGCCGCCCGCGCGGCGGAGCTCGCAGCACCGACGATGACGGCGGCCCGGGCCGCGATCGGGCTCGCCACCGGGGCCGCTGACGCCGTCCCGACCGGTGACGGAGACCGGACATAGACTCCACGGTCGTGCGGATCCTCCAGGTCGTCGGCGGGCTCGACGTCGGGGGCGTCCAGCGCAGCGTCGCCCTGCTCTCGGTCGGGCTCGCGAAGTCCGGCCACGACGTGACCGTCCTCAACCTCGCAGAGCGCGACGTCAACGCCGCGGTCCTCGAGGCGGCCGGGGTTCCCGTCGTCCACCTCGGCCTGCGACCCGGGGCGAGCCCCCGGGCGCTCCTCGCGACGGCGCGCGGGCTCGCCCGACTGTGGCGGGTCGTCCTCACCGGCCGGTGGGACGTCGTCCAGACCCACCTGTTCAAGACCGCGCTCGTCACCACCCCGGTCGCACGGCTCACCCGGGCCCGGATCGTCGGGACCGTCCACGGGATCGACCCGTCGGCCCGGCAGCGCCGGCTCGCCGGGCTGCCGGCGCGGCTCCAGCACCGGGTCGTCGCGGTGTCGTCGCCGCTCCTCGGCGACGTCGCGCGGCTCACGACGATCCCGCGGCGGCTGCTCACCGTCGTCCCGGACGGCGTGGACGACCCCGGCCGGGGCCTGGACCGGGAGACCGCCCGCGTGGTGGCCGGGCTGCCCGACGGCACCCTCGTCGGGTGCATCGGCCGCCTGTGGGAGCGCAAGGGCCAGCGGGAGCTGCTCCGGGCATGGCGGGACGTCGTGCCGCGGTGCCCTGACGCCCGCCTCCTCGTCGTCGGGGACGGGCCGTTGCGTCCCGAGCTCGAGGCCGGAGCCGCCGACCCGGCCCTCGCCGGGACCGTCGTGCTCACCGGCAGCCGGGACGACGTGGGGCGCATCCTCGACGGCCTCGACGTCGTCGTCGTCCCGTCCCACCACGAGGGCTTCAGCCTCGCGACCGTCGAGGCGATGCTCCACGGCCTGCCCGTCGTCGCGACCGCGGCCGGCGGACCCCGAGAGCTCGTCGACGACGAGGTGACGGGCCTGCTGGTGGCACCCCAGGACGTCGGTGCCCTCGCCGACGCGCTCGTCCGGCTGTGCCGTGACGCCGCCCTGCGGGACCGGCTCGGCGCCGCGGGCCTCGCGAAGGCGCAGGACCGGTACACGGTCGAGGCGATGACCCGCGGCTACGTCGACCTGTTCACGAGCGTGCTCGCCCGCTGACCCGCGCCTCCCCGTCCCCCAGCGGACGTCTCCGCCTCCTGACCGACTCCCGCACGGTCAGCGCAGGCGGGACGACAGGAGGATGGACGCGAGGTGCCCGACGACGGTCACGAGCGCCGCGGGCACGAGGAGGACGACGAGCCACCGGGTGGCGGTGAGGTCACCGGTCACGGCGTCGACGACCGCGGCCGCGAGCGCGAGGAGAGACAACTCGATCGCGACGAACGCCCGGTTGAACGGCAGCGAGTGCGCCGCTCGTCGCAGCGTCGCGACGAGGCCGACCCGGGGCGCGGCGGTTGCGGCGTCGTCGCTCACGAGGGGCCGCTTCGCGAACGCCCGGGCGACGTGGACGAGGTCGGTCTCGGCCTTGATGAGGAGGACGAGCACGGCGAGGAGGGCGCCGATCGTCGTCCAGCCCCCGAGCGACGACAGCCCGCCGTCCGCCCGGACACCGAGCGCGATCGGGAGTGCGGCCTCCGTCGTGTAGTGCGCAATCCGGTCGAGGTAGACGCCGGCCGGGGAGAGCTGCTGCCGCCAGCGTGCGACCTCGCCGTCGCTGCAGTCGAGGAGGATCTGCAGCTGCATCCCGAGCGCCGCGAGGACGGCCCCCCACAGCCCGGGGAGCATGAGCGCCGCGGCGCCGGCGAGCCCGACGACGATCATCACGCCGGTGACCCCGTTCGCCGACAGGTTCGTCGGCAGCAGCCACCGGGTGACGTGGATCGAGCCCTTGCGCAGGTAGAGCGGCCCGGCCCAGTGCTCGGCGTTGCGCCGGCCGAGGGTGTCCGGCGGCTGGCAGACCGCGCGCAGCGTCGCCATGTCCGGGTGGTTGTCGGCCGGGTCGTGGACCAGCGGCAGGCTCGTCAACGCTCCTCCTCCTCGACGGTCGGCCGGGCGCGCACCCAGCGCACCCATGCCCATATGCTCTCGCCGCCGAACAGGACGCAGAGCCAGCCGAGCAGGACGGCGGTGACGACGACGAGCGGCCCCGCTCCGAGCAGGGCCGCGACGGCGACGAGAATGGCCCGCCCGCCCCCGGTGAGCGAGGCCCGGCGCACGACGGGCGGCGGGTCGGGCACCCGGTACTTCTCCCGGTAGACGAGGTCGTAGGCGTGGTACGCGACCACGGCGAGCAGCGAGTAGGCGAGCCACAGCCGGCCCGGCGCCCGCCAGGCGAAGGCGGCCCCGACGACGGCGGCCTCGAGGAGGACCCGGACGGCGGGGACGAGCCAGCCGAAGCGGTCGCCCGCGGCGCCGCCGAACCGGCGGGCGCGCAGCAGCCGGCCGCCGGTCGTCCACACCACGCTCGCCACCGCCAGGACGGCGAACGCGGCGAGCGCCGGCTGCGGGCCCGCGACCACGACAGCGACCGAGAGCACGAGCCACCGCTCACCGACCGGGAACTGGAGCACCCGGCGCAGCCAGACGAGCGGCGTCTCCGGCGTCGCCGGCATGTCGGCGGCCAGGCCCGGTGCAGGCGCGGGCAGGCCGGCCCGGGCGCGCACGGTGAAGTGGTGGTCGGCGACGTGCCGGTACGTCATGACGGCGAGCCCCGCGACGGCGAGCAGCCACGCGCCGGTCGCCACGCCCGAGAGCCCCGACGCCTGCGCACCTCCGGTGCCGAGCGGACCGGCGCCCGGCGCCGCACCGGCGGCAACGGCGAGCGCGGCGAGGACGGCGTACTCCTTGACCCGGTCCCCGACCCCGTCGAGCCACGCACCGAGCGGGGTGAAGCGCCGCGTGTACCGGGCGAGCTCGCCGTCGACGCAGTCGACGACGAGGCTGACCTGGAGCAGGACGGCACCCGCGAGCCGCGGGACGAGCCCCGGCGCCGTGAGCAGCCACGCGGCGAGAAGCCCGATCGCGAGGGACAGCAGCGTGACGACGTTCGGTGTGACGCGCAGCCGGACGGCGACCCCGGTGAGAGGCCGGGACAGCCGCCGCACGACGAAGGTCGAGTAGAAGCCGTCTCCGGACCGGGCCGCGGACGCGAGCCGGACCCGGTGCTCGCTCGTCCGGGCGAGGGCGTCGAAGGCGGCGGCGCGGGCGTCGGGGGCCGCGCCCGGGAGCCGCGCGACGAGCCCACCGGGCCGGAGCCGGGCGACGTGGACGCCGACGTCGGTGAGCGTCCCCAGGACGGTCTCGATCGGCCCGGCGTCCTCCCCTGCCTCGCCGGCACCCTCCGGACCAGCGGCACCAGCAGCACCAGCAGCACCGTGAGTGCCAACCGCACCGCCGGCACCATCGGCATCGCCTGGACGAGCAGCGCCAGGCGCGCTGTCCCGGGCGGAGCCCCGGACGCGGTCCGGGGTCGCCGGGACCGTGACCCGGCGCAGCCGCCGCGACACCGCCCACGCGGCGTCCGCGTCGAGCCGGAGGGCCGCGAGCCGCTCGTCGTCGAGCACGAGCGCCGCGACCGGCCGTCTGGGGTCGTCGAGGGTGTCGCCGAGGAGGCTCGGGTGGGCGACGAGGTCGGCCGGCACGAGGCCGACCGGTTCCGCGACCGCGGCGGCGGCGACGAGGGCCTCCCGGACGGCGGCCAGGTCGGTCGCGACGACGACCTCGGCGACCGGCACCCGCACCGAGCGGGCCTGGCGGCCGAGGGACTCCGCGAGGCCGCCGAGGGTGGGCGCGTCCATCGCGTCGTCGGCCCCCGGGGGCGCGACGACGACAAGCCGGATCACCGCCCGAAGCCCCTGTCGCTGTCCTCGACGTAGGCGGCGAAGGTCTCCCCGATCTCGCCGTCGGCGACGACCTCGCCCTTGCGCAGGTAGATCCCGCGCCGGCAGAACCGCTTGAGGTCGCCTTCGCTGTGGGAGACGAAGAGCAGCGTCCGGCCGCCGCCGACGAGCTCCTCCATCCGGGCGTAGCACTTCTCCCGGAAGGCCCGGTCACCGACGGCGAGCACCTCGTCGACGAGGATGACCGGCTCGTCGAGCGTCGTCACCACGGCGAAGCCGAGCCGGACCTGCATCCCCGAGGAGAAGTGCCGGAACGGGGTGTCGAGGAAGTCCCGGATCTCGGCGAACTCGACGATCTCGTCGAAGCGGTCCGCGACCTGCTCCCGGGACAGCCCGTGCAGCCCAGCGGTGAGGTAGATGTTGTCCCGTGCCGTGAGATCGCCGAGGAAGCCCCCGGTGAGCTCGATGAGCGGGGCGACGCCGTCCCGGACCGTCACGCGGCCGGTGTCGGGAAGCATGACGCCTGCGATCAGCCGCAGCAGCGTGCTCTTGCCGCAGCCGTTCGCCCCGATGAGGCCGACCGCCTCCCCCGGCATGATGTCGAACGAGACGTCCTTGAGGCCCCAGAACGTGCCCGGCGGGGATGTCGACCGCCCGGTGAAGAGCATCTCGCGGATCGACAGGCGGCGCTTGCGGTTGCGGGCGAACTCGATCCCGAGGCCGCGCGCCTCGATGACGGGGACAGCGCCCGGGGCCTCGGTAACGCCGGGCACCACGCTCTCCACGGCCATCCTCACAGCTCCTTGAGGACGACGGGCTCGAGTCGGCGGAAGACGATCGAGCCGAGGATGAACAGGACGAAGGTCACGACGGCCCCGATCGTGGCTACGTGCCAGCCGACCCCCGTCGACGGGAAGATGCACCGCCGGTAGAGGTCGATGATCCCGGTCATCGGGTTGAGCGCCATGAGGTCGGCCAGCCAAGAGATCTTGGACTTCTCGAGGACGTGGATGCTGTAGACGACCGGCGTCAGGTAGAAGAGCACGCGCAGCAGGATGCGGACGACACGCTGCATGTCCGTCACGAGGACGGTGACCGCCGCGAGCGCCAGGCCGATCCCGGTGATGAGGACGGCCTGCAGGAACAGGGCGGTCGGAAGGGCCCAGAGGACGTCCCACTGCGGAGGCCGATGGTACTTGATCATGAAGAAGATGATGACCGGGATCGAGAACAGGAACTCGACGCCCTTGGCGAGGACGATCTTGAGGACCCAGATCTCCCGCGGCAGGTTCGTCGAACGGACGAGCTTGGACTCCTGCTGGAGCGCCCGCGTCGTGTCGTTGACGCCGCCGTTGAACCACTGCCAGGCGAGGACGCCGACGACGAGGAAGAGCACGTACGGCTTGACGCCCCTGGTGCCGCCGCTGAAGATCACCCCGAAGACGAGCCAGTAGACCAGCGCCATCATGAGCGGGTCGAGGATCGTCCAGACGTAGCCGAGCGCCGACGACGAGTAGCGGACCTTGAGGTCCCGGACGACCAGGAGCCAGAGGATGTTGCGACGGTCCACGAGCTCCCGGCCACGGTCCAACATGAGCATCGAGGAGGCGTCCTGATTCGTCTGGCCGAGCGGCATTCGTCTGGCCGAGCGGCGTCGCCGCGGGCGCGGGACGGCCCGATGCTAGCATCGCGGGCCTTGCGCGCCGCCTCCGCTGACCCCGCCGACGACCCCTACCGACGAGGGAGCCCCGTGCCCACCGTACAGGCCGTCCTTCTCGCCGCGGGCCTGGGGACGCGGCTCGGCCGGCCGCTGCCGAAGCCCCTCACCCGGCTCCGCGACGGTCGGACGATCATGGAGCAGCAGCTGGACAACCTGCGCACCGCGTTCGGTGACGAGCACCGCGTGCTCGTCGTCGTCGGCTTCAAGTACGAGATCGTCATGGAGACCTTCCCCGACCTCACGTACGCGTACAACGAGAGCTACGACCAGACGAACACGAACCGCAGCCTGCTCAAGGCGCTGCGGCTGACCCACCCCCGCCAGGGCGTGCTCTGGATCAACGGCGACGTCGTGTTCGACCCCGCGATCCTCGACACGCTCCGGCCGTCGATCGCGGCGGAGCGGACGGCGGTGTGCGTCAACACCGCGAAGACCGCCGACGAGGAGGTCAAGTACACCGTCGACGAGCGCGGGCTCGTCGCCGAGCTGTCGAAGACGGTCGGCACGGGTGCGCTCGGCGAGGCGATCGGGATCAACTACGTCGCAGGCCGGGACAAGGCGACCCTGATCCGGCACCTCGCCGCCTGCGAGGACCAGGACTACTTCGAGCGTGGCCTCGAGACGGCGATCGCGGAGAGCGGCCTCGAGGTGACGCCGGTCGACATCACCGAGCACTTCGCCGTCGAGGTGGACTTCCCCGACGACCTCGACCGGGCAAACACGCGCGGCTGACTGCCCGCACGCCGTCCGGACGCTCACTTCTTCCCGACGAACCACCGGCGCAGCGTCTCGATCCGGGCGCGCAGCTCCTGCGGGCTCGCCCTGGGCACCTCGGGACCTCCGCACGCCGACCGTAGCGCGGCGTGCACGGTGGCGTGCGGCTGCGACGTGCGGCGGGCCCAGGCCCCGACGAGGCTGTGCAGCTCCTTGCGCAGCGCCGTGAGCTCGCGATGCATCGACACCTCGACGACGCGCCCGCCCTCACCGTCCGACGATGACGTCCGCCTCCGGCTGCGCGCGGCGATCTGGTCCGCCTGGCGCTGGCGCAGCAGCGTCGTCACCTGGTCCGGCTCCAGCAGGCCCGGGATGCCGAGGAAGTCGAGCTCCTCCTCGCTGCCGACCTCGGCCTGGGTACCGAACTCCTGCTTGTCGAAGAGCACCCGGTCGAAGGTCGCCTGCGCCTCGAGCGCCTGGAAGGCGCCGGTGAGCTCGTCGGACGCCTGCTCCTCCCGGTTGGCCTGCTCGAGCAGCCCCTCCTCGGGGGACCACTCGCCGTCCGTCCTTCGCGGGCCGGTCGAGGGCGTGGTCGCGGGCGACCTCGAGCTCGCCGGCCAGCGAGAGCAGCGCGGGAACGCTCGGGAGGAAGACCGACGCCGTCTCGCCGCGCCGCCGGGCCCGGACGAACCGGCCGACCGCCTGGGCGAAGAACAGCGGGGTGGAGGTCGAGGTCGCGTAGACCCCGACGGCGAGGCGCGGGACGTCGACGCCCTCGGAGACCATCCGGACGGCGACCATCCAGCGCTGTTCGCCGGCGGCGAAGTGCTCGATGGCGTCCGAGGCGGCCGGGTCGTCGGAGAGGACGACGACCGGCTCCTCCCCCGTGAGGTCGTGCACGGTCCGCGCGTAGGCCCTGGCGACCTTCTGGTCGGTCGCGATGACGAGGCCCCCGGCGTCCGGGACGCCGCGGCGCACCTCGCTGAGCCGGCGGTCCGCGGCGGCGAGCACCGACGGGATCCACTGCCCCGTGGGGTCGAGTGCGGTGCGCCAGGCCTGGGCGGTGACGTCCTTCGTCAGGGGCTCGCCGAGGCTCGCGGCGACCTCGTCGCCGGCCTTGGTCCGCCAGCGCATCTGGCCCGAGTACGACAGGAAGATCACCGGCCGGACGACGCCGTCCCGAAGCGCCTCACCGTAGCCGTAGGCGTGGTCGGCGCGGCTGCGCCGGATCCCGTGCTCGTCAGGCTCGTACTCGACGAACGGGATGGGGCTCGTGTCGGAGCGGAACGGTGTCCCCGTGAGCGCGAGCCGGCGGCTTGCCGGCTCGAAGGCGTCCCGGACGGCGTCCCCCCAGCTCAGGGCGTCCCCGGCGTGGTGGATCTCGTCGAGGATGACGAGGGTACGGGCAGCCTCGGTGCGGGACCGGTGGAGCAGCGGCCGGGTCGCGACCTGCGCGTAGGTCACGGCGACGCCGTCGTAGACCCGGCCGTGCGAGCCCTGGCTGTTCCGGAAGGTCGGGTCGAGCCGGACGCCGACCCGGGCCGCGGCGTCCGCCCACTGCTTCTTGAGGTGCTCGGTCGGGCAGACCACCGTGACCCGCTGCACGGTGCCTCGCTCGAGGAGCTCGGTGGCGACCCGGAGCGCGAAGGTCGTCTTGCCGGCCCCCGGGGTCGCGACCGCGAGGAAGTCCCGAGGAGTGGACCGCAGGTAGTCCGCGAGCGCCTCGGCCTGCCAGGCCCGCAGCTTGCCCGCAGTGCCCCACGGCGCCCGCCCCGGGAAGGCCGGTGGTAGCTGGGACGCGGCCGCTGCGCTCGCGTGCCGAGGCCCCGTGTGTCCGGGACCGCTCTCGTGGTGGCCGCCGAGCGGCCCGACTCTCCCAGGACTCACGAGGACGAGAGCCTAACCAAGGCCACGGCGCGACCGGACCAACCGACCCGGGGCGGCGCGCCGCACCCTCCGCGGGGCCGACACCACCCGTGCTGGCGGCGACCCGGAAGGCATCGACGCACGATCGGCACGCCGAAGGCCCTGATACCCTCCAATGACATCTGACGACCGCATGCGGCTCCTGGCCGCTGAGCCGCGCGCGCCGACGCGGGCCCAGCCGCAGGGACACTCCTGGATGGCGATGGACATCGAAAAGCCGACGACGGGACCGACCCCGAAGTTCACCACAGGGAAGGCGCCCACCGAACCGGGCAAACCACACACCTTCCGGGCCACCATCATCATCCCTTGCCACAACGTCGAGGCGTTCATCGAGGACTCGTTCGCGACGATCGTGCGGCAGTCGGTGTTCGCGGACCTCGAGGTCATCCCCGTGAACGACGGGTCGCGCGACCGGACTGGCGAGATCATCGCGGAGTGGACGCGACTGTACCCGGACAACTTCTTCCCGATCTCGTTCGAGACGGGCTCCGGCGGGCCCGGGCGGCCGCGCAACGCGGCCCTCGAGCGGGCGCGCGGTGAGTACATCCTCTTCATGGATCCGGACGACCGGATCTACAAGGACGGCTACTCGCTGCTGCTGAACACCATCGAGAAGTGCGGCAGTGACATCGTCATCGGCACCCGCTACGCGGTGCCGGAGAAGAAAGGCGCCGACGAGAGGGTCTGGGTCGACTGGATCGCCGACCGGGAGGTCTTCAACACCAACGCATACTCGTTCAAGCTCGACCTGCTCAGTCAGCGACCGGTGATCCTCAAGGCGATCTACCGGCGCGACCTTATCGAGAAGTGGAACCTGCGCTTCATCGAGACGATCTCGACGAGCGAGGACGAGATCTTCGACAAGAAGTACCTGCTCCTGTCGGAGAAGATCACCAAGATCAACGACGTCGTCTACTTGTATACGGTCGCGCGTCCGGGCAGCATCACGTCCAAGGTCACGCTGAAGCTCTACCAGGACCTGCCTGCCGTCTTCACAGGGATGCACGACGCGCTCTCGGTCTACTTCCCGCAGGAGATCGTCAGCTACCGGATCGCCAGCCTCATCCGGACGTTCTACCTGCCCAAGCTCGAACTGCTCGACACCGACCAGGTCGACGACGCGCTCGAGCTGCTCTACCAGGCGTGCGCCGACTACGGATTCGACCGGCTCCTGCTCACGGCCAACACGACCGAGAACCGGCTGGTCCAGCTCCTGTCGGAGCGCAAGTTCGCCGCCATGCTCCTCGCGCACGACGCCTATCGGATCGCGATGCTGCGCCGTCAGGTGTCGCGGCTCAACTCCAAGGTGAGGAAGGTGCGCGGCCGCAGGTCGGTCCGTGGCGCCCTCAAGGCCACCCACTGGCTGGGGAACCTCAGCAAGGCCGCGCGCGCCGGTGAGCTGCGCCAGCTGTACCACGCCAACGTCACCGAGGGGCGCTTCCCCCAGACCACGAACGGCTACTGGCTCTTCATGGACCGGCGCGACAAGGGCAGCGACAACGGCGAGGCGCTGTACCGCTACGTCCGGGACAATACAGTCCACGACAAGATCGCCTTCGTCGTGTCAGAGCAGTGCCGCGACTCCGCGCGCCTGAGGGCCGACGGCTTCAACGTCGTGGCCTACAACAGCATCGAGCATTGGCGCCTGCTCTACGGGTGCGAGTACTTCTTCACGTCGCACGTCGACGACGTCGTCATCACCCCGTGGTTGATGTACGGCCGCGCGATCCGCTCGCCGCGGTACAAGCTCGTCTTCCTCCAGCACGGCATCATCCGCTCGGACCTGTCGAGCTGGCTAGGCCGCAAGAGCTACTACCGCTTCTGCACGACGACCACCTCCGAGTTCGAGGGCATCCTGCACAACCCGGCGTACCGGCTCGGCCCGAACCAGCTTCGGCTGACTGGGCTCGCCCGGCACGATCTGCTGCGCGGCGACGAGCCGGGTCGCTACCTGCTGGTGCACCCGACGTGGCGGTCGTTCCTCCTCGACAGGGACGACGAGACGTTCAAGGCTTCGCAGTTCTTCCGGGAGTGGAGCCTTGTCCTGGAGAACCCGCGGATCCTCGCGGCGCTGGAACGGTCCGGCATCGGACTCAGGTTTGTCCTCCACTCCAGCCTCAAGCAGTACACTCGGCTGTTCCCGCGCAAAGGGCTTGTCGAGGTGCTCTCCTACGACGACATCGACAGCTTCGCCGACCTCGTGTCGGGCGCTGCGGCAGTGCTCACGGACTACTCAACGATCAGCTTCGACGTGCTGTACCTTCGTCGGCCGGCGATCTACTTCACGTTCGTCGAGGGCAGCTCGCACTCGACGAACGCCGGGGCCGACCTGGACCTCTACTCCCGCCTCGGCCACCGGGTGACGACGGCCGAGGCGGTCGCCGACACGGTGGAGCGGCTCGCGGACGCCGGATGGGTGGTCGGGCCGGACAAGCTCGAAGCGATTGACCAGTTCTTCCGATTCTCCGACCGGGAGAACCGCCGACGCGTCATCGAGGCGACGCTCGAAGTGGATCTCGATGGCTAGGCTCTTGTTCGTCTTCGGGACACGGCCGGAGTTCATCAAGATCTACCCGGTTATCGACGAGGCCCGCTCGCGCGGGCACGACGTCGTCATCGCGAACACCGGTCAGCACAAGGAGATGGTCAACCACCTCCTCGAGCATTTCGGTGTCAAGGTCGACCACGACCTGAAGATCATGGACTCGTGCAACGGTCTCGCCGACATCCTTGCGTACGCGGTCCGGGGGCTCGACGCCATCGTGGCCGACACTGCACCGGACCTGGTGCTCGTGCACGGGGACACTTCGACGACCCTCGCCGGCTCGCTCGCCGCCTACTACCGGCAGGTACCGCTGGCCCACATCGAGGCGGGCCTGCGCACGTACAACAAGTACTCCCCCTACCCGGAGGAGATCAATCGCCAAGTGACGGGCGTCGTCGCTGACCACCACTTCGCCCCCACGGACGTCGCTCGTCGGCATCTGCTGCAGGAGCACCGCCCGCCGGAGTCGGTCTACGTCGTGGGCAACTCGGCGATCGACATGCTCAGGTACACGCTGCAGGAGGGGTACACCCACCCGGTCCTCGACGGGCTCGACGGCCGCCGGCTCGTACTTGTCACGGTGCATCGCCGGGAGAACCTCGACGATCTGGCCGAGGTGTTCGACGCGCTCAACGAGATCGCCTCGCGCTACCGCGACACGCACAAGCTCGTCTACCCGGTCCACCTCAACCCGGTGATCCGGCGGGCGGTGGCCGAGCACATCCACGCCGACAACATCGAGCTCATCGAACCGCTCGAGACGATCGCTTTCCACAACGTCATGAACGCCTCGCACCTCGTGCTGACCGACAGCGGCGGGATCCAGGAGGAGGCGCCGAGCATGGGCAAGCCGGTGCTCGTGCTCCGGGACACGACCGAACGGCCGGAGGGCGTGGCCGCCGGCACGCTGAAGCTCGTGGGAACTTCCAAGGACGACATCGTCCGCGAGACGTGCCTCCTCCTCGACGACGAGGACAAGTACCAGCGCATGGCCACGGTGGCCAACCCCTACGGGGACGGCTGGGCATCCCGGCGGATGGTCAACGTCGTCGAGCGCATCTTCGAGGGCAGGGCGGCGTCCCCCGAGGACTCGTGGTCCAGCGAGCGGCAGGCACCGGCTGTCGCGGCGGCCGGCCGGGCGATAACGCTCCCCGGGTGATTTCTTCGTCTCGTCACCCGTGTCGGACCCGACCCGGTTATGGCGTCGACGCGACGGCCCGGGGACGCTCGGTGGCGACCCTGAGCCCGACGACGCCGGACAGCACTCCGACGACCCCGAGCACCGCCCAGATGAGCGCGAAGACGCCGCCGTCGTCGCCGTCGGGCGTGTGCAGCGCCGCGAAGATCGCCCCGGCCGTTCCGATGCCGAGCACGCTGCCGAGCGCGTCGCCGATCTGCAGCCCCGAGCTGTTGCGGCCCTCCTCACCGGGCGCCGAGAGCCGCAGCGTGAGCACGCTCGTGCTCGACATGGCCAGACCCATCCCGAGACCGCCGAGCGACCAGACGACGGGGACCAGCCACGCGGTGACGTCGCCGAGCGGTACGGGGACGAGCCCGAGGACCGCGAGCCCGACGACGAAGCCTCCGACGGACAGCAGCCCGGTCCGGGCGAGCGGGAGCGCCGCGCGCCCCTGGAGGTAGGACCCGGTGGACCAGCCGACGGCGCCGGCGGTCAGGGCGAGCCCGGCGAAGGTCGGGCTGAGCCCGCGCTGGGTCACGAGCATGAGCGGCACGAACGTCTCGGCCCCGAAGTACGTGCCGGTGAACATCCCGCGGCAGACGACGAGGCTCGCGAGGCCGCGCCGGAGCCGGAACGTCCCCCGGGGCAGGAGCGCCGGGGCACTCACCGCGGCGAGGGCGGCACCGACGCCCGTGACCAGCCAACCCGGCAGCGCGCCCGCCCCCTGCAGCCCCCACTGGAGGAGCACCGCGCCGAGGGCGAGTGCGAGGCCGTGCAGGACCCGTCGGGCCGCTCCCAGCTCACGGATCACCCCGCGCTCGGGCGACAGGGCGTCCGGGGGCGGCTGCCGCCGGACCGTCGCGGCCGGGTCGCCCGACGCATCGGCGGACGGCGTCCCGGCGTCCGGCCCGCCGTCCGCCGAGACCTCCGCGTGCGCGGCCGGCGAGCCGACGGCCGACGGGACGGTCCGCGGGTGGGACGGCTCCGCGGAGCGCTGCCCGGCCGGCGGCTCGGACGTGCCGCCGGCCGGCTGCCGGGCGAACCCGGCCATCCGCGGCCAGAGGACCGGCACGGGCATCAGTGCGAGCGGCGGGACGAGGAGGAAGACCGCTCGCCACGAGACGTTCGTCGCGAGGAACCCGGCGATCGGCGGCCCGACGACGCTCGGCAGCACCCACGCGGCGGAGATCGCCCCGAAGACCCGGGGCTGGACCCGCTGCGGGTAGACCGACGCGACGACGACGTACAGCGTGACGACCTGCAGCCCGCCGCCCGCGCCGGACACCGCGCGCCCGACGAGCAGGGTCTCGAACGTCGACGCGGTCCCCGACACGAGGAGACCGCCGGCGAACAGCAGCAGCCCGACGGCGAGCGGCCCCCGCGGCCCGCGCCGGTCGTTCCAGCCCCCGGCCGCGACGATGCCGAGCAGCGACGTCGTGAGGAACAGCGAGAACGCCAGGCCGTACTCGCGCAGCCCGCCGAGCGCCTGGGCCGCGACCGGCATCGCTGTCGAGACGGCGAGCGCCTCGAACGCGACGAGGGTGACCAGCGTGATGATCCCCGCCGTGGCGGCCCGGTACGGACGTGCGAGCGGGGACTCGGGGTCCGGTGTCAGCCCTGCGACCCGTCGCCGTCACCGGGGCCGGGCTTGAGCCGGTCGTAGATCTCCTTGCACTGCGGGCAGACCGGGAACTTCTTGGGGTCGCGCCCCGGGACCCAGACCTTCCCGCAGAGCGCCACGACCGGCTCCCCGGAGAGCGCCGACTCGAGGATCTTCTCCTTGCGCACGTAGTGCGCGAAGCGCTCGTGGTCGCCGGGCTCGACCGGTTGCTCGACGAGCTCGCGCTCGAGAGTGGCGGTGGTCCCGGCGTCCGGTGACGACAGCGGCGACGGCTGTGGCTCAGGAGGCATCGTGCTCACCGCGACACTGTACGTGCCGGAGCGCCGGCACCGCCTGTGCAGTGCCGCCGCTCGGTCCATGTCGCCGCGTCGAGGGACGTGACCCGACGTGGACCGTCAGACTGGAACGACCGCCGTCCGGCCGGCGAGCGCCATGAAGACGGCCCTGACCGCCTCCTGCCGAGCGAGACCGTCGAGCCGGACGACCGCGGGCCGGGCGCCGCGGGCGCCTGCCACGACGGAGTCCACGAGTGCCACGTCGGTGCTGGCGTCCACCGCGAGCACGGTGCGGCTCAGGGCGCCGCAGCCCGCGAGCAGCTCGAGCTCGTGGAGCGCACCCCGGCGCGCGGCGGTGAACCCGCGCAGGTCGAGCAGGACCGCGTCACCGGCGGCGAGCAGGACCTCGACGGCGGGCTGCCAGGTCTGCGGCCCGCAGAACCACTCGTCGACGCGGTATCGCCCGTCGGGGTCGGGCCGGGGCGGCCGGTCGAGGTCGGCGGCCCGGGCCGCGAGGTCCTCCCCCGTCGCGACGAACAGCCGCCGCAGCCGGCGGCCGAGGAAGGTGAGCACCTCGTCCGGCTCGGCGTTGGAGGCGGCGAGATCCGGTCCGCCGATCATGGACACCGGGCCGGCGAAGCGCCACCGGGCGCCGACCGCGACGATCAGCGGTGCGCTGCGGCGGGCCTCGCCGAAGACGCGCAGGACGAGGAGTCGGCGCGGGGCGAGGACGGGTGGCAGCAGCAGACGGTACGCGACGACGACCAGCACCCCGAGCGCCGCGAAGATCGAGAGCGCGAGCAGGACCACGCCCGGCGCGCCGGCGCCGATCGAGATCGCGTAGTCGAGGCAGAAGACCAGGCAGATCGAGCCGAGCAGGAGCATGTGGTCGGAGAACCCCTGTCGCGCGTACCAGCGGCCGAGCGCCAGGAAGCCGAGCCAGGCGAGACCGCCGGCCAGCACCAGCCCGACCACGCCGACCGCGAGGAGCACGACGACGGCGTCCCGGACCCCGACGGCGACCGCCGCCCCGGCGACGGCCGACCCGAGCGGCTCGAACGTCACCACCGCGGTCGCCGACGTCAGGGCGCCGGCGACCGCGACGAGGGCGACCCCGAGCAGGCACACGCCGACGGCCCGGAACGTCCGGGTGAGCATGAGCGCGACGACGGCCGAGGCGACGAGGTTGGTCATGACCCACCACCTGAGCGTCGTCGGGAGCCCGTTGCCCCAGAGGGTGCTGAGCGTGACCGGGGCGGCGAGGAGCACGACGGCGGTGACACCGGTGGCGCGCCGGTCGCCGTCCGTGGCGACCCACACCGCGGGGACGGCGGGCCAGGCCTGGGCGAGCCCGAACACGACGAGCCGGTGCCACGTCAGGTCGACGCCGTTCCAGCGCAGGGAGAGCACCGCGTAGGCCGCGCCGACGACGAGCCCGGCGCCGAGCGCGACGACCACGTGCCGGCGCCGCCGGGCCACGACGAGTGCCGCGACAGGACCCGCCGTGGCGAGCGGCGGCGACGGAGCGGGCCGCGCGCCGGACGGCGACCGCACCGGAGTCCATGCCGGGACGGCCGCCGGCACCGGCGTGTTCATGAGCCGGACGACGGCGAGCCGGTACCGGCGCAGGATCAGCGCCGACGCGACGAGCGCGAGGAGCGCCGCGAGCGGCGTGAGCACGATCGACTGGAGCACGAGGTTGTTCGACCGGGTCATCACCGCCTCCGCGCGTCCGCTGCGCTCGGGGCGGAGGGCCCCGGGCCCGCGGCACGAGTATGAGCCCGGACGGCGTCCGGTGGATACGACCTCGTGACGACCGGGCGGTCGGTTCGGGGGAGCGAGTCGGGTCCGTCGCAGAACGGGCCGAGGCACGGCGTCGCCGTCAGTTGAGCGCCGGGTCCTCGGGGTAGGTCGACAGGAACGCGAGGTCGCCGCGCTGCCGACGCAGCACCTGCGACCAGAGCCGTTCGGGGGTGTCGCTGAAGGGGTCGCGGGCCTCGGCGTCGACGACGTACCAGGCACCCTCGTCGATCTCCGCCTCGAGCTGGCCGGCGGCCCAGCCCGCATACCCGGCGAAGATCCGCAGGCCCGCGACCCCGCCGACGACGACCTCGGGCGGGGTGTCGAGGTCGACGAGCCCGAGCGCACCGATGATGCGCTTGACCCCGACCGGCTCGGTGTCGTCGCCGGGGACGGCGACGACGCCGAGCGCGGAGTCGAGGGCGACCGGACCGCCCTTGAAGAGCCGCCCGGGCGCCGTGACGTGCGGCTGCCAGGTCGGCAGCACCGCCTGGACGTCGACCTCGAGCGGCCGGTTCACGACGATGCCCAGCGCACCCTCGTCGTTGTGGTCGAGCAGGAGCACGACGGTCCTGCGGA
The DNA here is from genome assembly GCA_963750565.1 of uncultured Actinomycetota bacterium. Classification (GTDB taxonomy): domain Bacteria; phylum Actinomycetota; class Actinomycetes; order Actinomycetales; family Kineosporiaceae; genus R-H-3. The sequence continues at coordinate 247,963 of CAVVRA010000015.1, forward strand.
AGTTCGGGTCCGTCAGCGTCGGTGAGGCCACGAGCAGCCGACCGACCATCCTCGGCTCGTGCCCCATGCCCCCATCATCTCCGGTCGACCGGACCAGGCTCAGCGTGGGTGGCGCCCGGCCTTCTGGCGGAGGCCGCCGCCAGGGTCTTCGACCGGCGCCGGGGGCGGCTGACCCACAGCCATACGACGCCGATCCCCACGAGGTCGGCCAGGACGTCGCGGACGTTCCCGTCGCGGTCGAGAACCGTCCCCTGGATCACCTCGCTCACCCCGGCATGCACGGCGAGGACGGCGGCGAGCAGTCCGGGTCGCAGCCCGACCCGGACGCCCGTCCACAGCACCGCGCCGAAGATCGCGGCATGGACGAGCTTGTCGACCGGCAGCGACGACTCCGGATCGACGGGCCGGGGCCAGTAGAGCGCCACGAGCTGGGCGAGCACCGCGAGCGCGAAGAGCAGCCGACGGCCGGTGGCGCCTGTCATGTCGCCGCTGCGACGAACGGCACCGGGCCGCGCACGCGTAGCCGCACCGGGCTGCCCGGCGGCATCGGCACCCCGTGACGCACCGTCGGCTGGACCCCAGCGCCCGTCCTCACGCGGACCAGGGTCGCAGCTGCCTGGCCGCGGCTACGCAGGACCACCCCGCCACGCACCCGGGCAGGCCGTTCGGACCGTCGCAGCCGTGACCACGAGCCGCCCGAGCGGCGTCCTCGCAGCGTGGTCGCCGGCCGGACGGGACGGGTCGGGCACCGTGAAGTCCGGTGCGCGGGCAGCACCGTGCCGCCCCCGACCTCTCGTCGATGCCCGGTCGCATCCGGCGAACGGGTCGTGCCGCACCTCACGGTGTGCCGACGCTCAGGCCGTTCAGCCGTGGCCCGCGATGTCGTGGGTCGGGCCGCCGGTGTGGTGCGGGTGGACGTGCTGCGCGATGCCCGCGGACCGCGCCGCGCGCTCGACGGCCGCCGCGACCACCTTCGTGACGTCGGGGTGGAAGACGCTCGGGACGATGTAGGCGGCGTTGCGCTCGTCGTCGGCGACGACCTCGGCGAGTGCCTGGGCCGCGGCGAGGAGCAGCTCGGTCGTCACGCTGCGGGACTGGGCGTCGAGCAGGCCGCGGAAGACCCCGGGGAACGCGAGAACGTTGTTGATCTGGTTCGCGAAGTCCGAGCGGCCGGTCGCGACGACCGCGGCGTGCCGCGCGGCCTCGACCGGGTCGACCTCGGGCACGGGGTTCGCGAGCGCGAAGACGACCGCCTCCTCGGCCATCGTCGCGACGTGGTCACCGGTGAGGATGTTCGGCGCGGAGAGCCCGACGAAGACCTCCGCGCCTTGGAGGGCGTCGCGCAGCGTGCCCGTCACCCCGCGCGGGTTCGTGGTCTCCGCCGTCCAGCGCAGCGACTCCGGCAGCCCCGGCCGGTCGACGTGGACGACGCCCTCGACGTCGCTCACGACGACGTCGCGGGCACCGGCGGCGAGGAGCAGCTTGAGCACCGCCGTCCCCGCCGCACCCGCACCGGACATGACGAGCCGCACGTCCTCGAGCCGCTTGCCGACGACCTTGAGCGCGTTCGTCAGCGCCGCGAGCGTGACGATCGCCGTCCCGTGCTGGTCGTCGTGGAAGACCGGGATGTCGAGGGCGTCCCGCAGCCGGGCCTCGATCTCGAAGCAGCGCGGCGCGGAGATGTCCTCGAGGTTGATGCCGGCGAACGCGGGAGCGAGATGCCCGACGGTCTTGACGATCTCGTCGGTGTCCTGGGTGTCGAGGCAGATCGGGAACGCGTCGATGTCGGCGAACCGCTTGAAGAGCGCCGCCTTGCCCTCCATGACGGGAAGCGCCGCGAGCGGCCCGAGGTTGCCCAGGCCCAGCACCGCCGAGCCGTCGGTGACGACGGCGACGGTGTTCCGCTTGATCGTCAGCCGGCGGGCGTCCTCGGGGTTCGCGGCGATGGCCTCGCAGACCCGGCCGACGCCGGGGGTGTAGATGAGCGAGAGGTCGTCCCGGTTGCGGATCGGGACCTTGCTCTCGACGCGCAGCTTCCCGCCGAGGTGGACGAGGAACGTCCGGTCGGAGACCCGTTCGATGTCGACCCCGGACAGCGCCCGCAGCGCCTCGACGACCAGCTCGGCGTGGTCGCCGCCGCGGGTCGCGCACGTGACGTCGACCCGGACGCGGTCGGCCCCGGACGCCGTGACGTCGAGCGCCGTGACCACCCCGCCGTTCACCTCGATCGCGTGGGTCAGCTCGCTCACGGCGGTGGGCCGGGCCGGCAGCTCGAGACGGACAGTGATCGAGTAGGAGACGCTCGCGGCGGTGGGCATGGTCAGCAATCCTCACGGTTACCCGGGCGTAGCCCGGCAGGTCGGGTCCGACGGGTCGGCCGGGTCGGCCGGGTCGGTCGGGTCGGCCGGGTCGGCGGCGTCCGGCGGTGGGTGTCGGACCGCCCGAGACGGCGGCGGTCAGGAGCGGCGGCGGTCAGGAGCGGCGGCGGTCAGGAGCGGCGGCGGTCAGGAGCGGCGGCGGTACTCGACCTCCGGGCGTCCGGTACCGCCGTAGCGGGTGGCCCGGGCGACGAGCCCGGCGTCGCTGAGGTGCTCGAGGTAGCGGCGGGCGCTGACCCGGGACATCCCGAGGCGCTCCCCCACCTCGCCCGCGGACAGCGCCGGCCGGTCGCCGCCGACGGGTTCGAGGAGCCCGACGACGGCCTCGAGGGACTCCCGGGACAGGCCCTTGGGGAGCCGGTTCGTCGCGGCGACCCGCAGCCGGCCATCATGCGGTCGACGTCGTCCTGCCCGGCCACCGTGCCGTCGGCCGCGACCTCGCCACGGTACGCGGCGTACCGCTCGAGACGCTCCCGCAGGGCCGCGAAGACGAACGGCTTGAGCAGGTACTGGACGATCCCCTGCGAGACCGCGGCCCGGACGACGGCGAGCTCGCGGGCCGAGGTCACCGCGACGACGTCGGCCCGGTGCCCGCCGGCCCGGATCGCCCGGCAGACGTCGAGCCCGTGCATGTCGGGCAGGTTCATGTCGAGGAGGACCAGGTCGACGTCGACGACGGAGAGCAGCCGCAGCGCCTCGCCACCGAGCCGCGCCGAGCCGGCGACGACGAACCCCGGCACCCGCTCGACGTAGGCGACATGCGCGTCGAGCGCCACGGCGTCGTCCTCGACGACGAGCACCCGGATCGCGGTCACGCACGGCCTCCCCGAGCCCCCCGGCCCAGGCCGCCCCGCGCTCCCGCGCTACTAGCGCGTCTGCCCCCTGAGACCGGGCAGACGCGCTAGTAGACGCGGGGGGCGTGGGTGGCGGGGGTCCCCCTCAGGCAGCGGGAGCCGCACTGTGAAGACGGCGCCGGGTGTCCCGTCGGCGGCCGGGCCGGGCGAGGTGACGGCGACGCTCCCGCCGTGCCGGCGGACCGCCTGCCCGACGAGCGCAAGACCGATCCCGCGTCCGACGAGCCCGCCGTCGGCCTTCGTCGACCAGCCACGGGTGAACGCCTGGTCCGCGGCCCGCCGGGTCGAGGCCCGGGCCGCTGTCCGCGACCGTCAGGACGAGGTCACCGTCCGCCCGGCCCGCGCTGGCGACGACCCGGCGCGGCGCGGGCGCGGCGAGCGCCGCCTCGAGCGCGTTGTCGAGGAGGTTGCCGAGGATCGTCACGAGGTCGCGTGGGTCGGCGACGTCCGCCGGGACGTCGAGGTCGCCGAGCACGAGCTCGACGCCGCGCTCGGCGGCGGCCGCCGCCTTGCCGAGGAGCAGCGCCGCCAGCACCGGCTCCCGGACGGACGGACCCGACGACCCGGTCGGTGAGCTCCTGGACGCCGCGCAGCTCGGCCGTCGCGAACTCCAGGGCCTGCTCGGAGCGGCCGAGCTCGATGAGCGATACGACGGTGTGCAGCCGGTTCGCGGCCTCGTGCGCCTGCGACCGCAGAGACTCCGCAAGGCCCTTGACCGAGTCGAGCTCGCCGGTCAGCGCAAGGAGGTCGGTGCGGTCCCGGAGGGTGACAACGGTGCCGAGCCGGCGGCCCTCCCACACCGCGGGTGCGGCGTTGACGACGAGTACCCGGTCGCCGGCGAGCTGCACCTCGTCGGTGCGCTCGGCGCCGTCCCTGAGCGTGGCGGCGAGCCCGGCGGGCAGCCCCAGCGCGGACGTCGGACGGCCGACAGCGTCGTCGCCGAGCCCGAGGAGCCGGCGCGCCTCGTCGTTGGCGAGCTCGAGCCGGCCGTCCCGGCCGACGATGAGCAGCCCCTCGCGGACGGCGTGCAGCACGGCGTCGTGGTACTCGTACATCGCCTGGAGCTCGCCGGCGCCGAGGCCGTGCGTCTGCCGCCGCAGGCGCCGGCTGAGCAGCCACCCGGCGGTCGCCGACACCGAGAGCACGAGGGCTCCCGCGGCGGCGAGACCGCGGACCTGGCCGGCGAGGAGCCGGCCGACGCTCTTGAGTGTGATGCCGACCGAGACGAGCCCGACGACCTGCTGGCCGCCCGAGGACGAGCCGCCGTCCGGCGCGAAGACCGGCACGACGGCGCGCACCGACGGCCCCAGCGTGCCCGTGTACGTCTCGGTGAAGGTCCGGCCCCGCCGGGCCGCGTCGATGTGGCCGAGGAACTGCCCGCCGATCCGGGCCGGGTCGGGGTGGGTGAACCGGCGTCCCGACGGGCTCATGACGACGACGAAGTCGGTGCCCGAACGGGTCCGCACGGCCTCGGCGTACGGCTGGAGCAGGGCCGTCGGGTCTGAGGCCGTGACCCCCTCCCGGACCTCGGGCGCCTCGGCCACGGCGACCGCGACGGACAGCGCCCGGTCCCGGGCGGCGTCGAGCCCGGAGCCCCGCGCCTGGACGTACGCCGCGACGACGGCCACCGCCACGACGACGGCGAGGCCGAGCGCCATGAGCGCGAACACCTGCCGTGCCAGGCTCCATCGCCGTGGGTCCATGTCCGCCAGTGTGCCGGTCGACGGGGCCCGGTCCAGTGGCCGAACCCACGTACGCAAAGAACGCAAGGCAGACCCGGGACACGACGCGCTCACATCCTCGTCACACACCGAAACGAGGAGGTTCCGCCATGACCGCACCCGGCACCCCGCCGCCCGCACCCGGCGCCGACCGCATCGACGCCCGCCCGGCCCGCAAGCGCGACCGGACGCACGTCCTCTACGTGGCCGTCGTCGTCGCCGTCGTCGCGGGCATCGTCGTCGGCTTCGTCGCCCCGGAGGTCGGCAGGTCGCTCAAACCGCTCGGGACCGCCTTCGTCGCCCTCATCCGGATGATGATCTCGCCGATCATCTTCTGCACGATCGTCCTCGGCGTCGGATCTGTCCGGAAGGCCACGCAGGTCGGCAAGGTCGGCGGGCTCGCGCTGGCCTACTTCCTCACGATGTCGACGGTCGCCCTCGCGATCGGCCTCGTCGTCGGGAACATCATCAAGCCGGGTGCCGGGCTCTCCCTCGGCCAGGACCTGGCCGGCTCCGGGGCCGCCGCCGCCGGCGACGAGCACGGGTCGACCGTGGACTTCCTCCTCGGCACCGTCCCGACGACGCTCTTCTCGTCTCTGACCCAGGCGCAGGTGCTCCAGACCCTCTTCGTCGCGCTGCTCGTCGGGTTCGCGCTCCAGGCCATGGGCCGCCAGGGCGAGCCGATCCTGCGCGGGGTCAAGCACCTCGAGCGGCTCGTCTTCCGCATCCTGTCGATGATCATGTGGGCCGCCCCGGTCGGCGCCTTCGGCGCGATGGCCGCGGTCGTCGGTGCCACCGGCCTCGACGCGCTGACGAGCCTCGGCCAGATCATGCTCGGCTTCTACGTGACGTGCCTGCTCTTCGTCGTCCTCGTCCTCGGCACGCTGCTGCGCCTCGTCACCGGGCTCAACCTCTTCTCGCTGCTGCGCTACCTCGGCCGAGAGTTCCTGCTCATCGTCTCGACGTCGTCGTCGGAGTCGGCGCTCCCGCGACTCGTCGCGAAGATGGAGCATCTCGGCGTCTCGCGGTCGGTCGTCGGCATCACCGTGCCGACCGGCTACTCGTTCAACCTCGACGGCACGGCGATCTACCTGACGATGGCGAGCCTCTTCGTCGCCGACGCCATGGGCAAGCCGCTCGCGCTCGGCGAGCAGATCTCGCTGCTCCTGTTCATGATCATCGCCTCGAAGGGCGCCGCCGGGGTCACCGGCGCCGGCCTCGCCACCCTCGCCGGCGGCCTTCAGTCGCACCGGCCCGACCTCGTCGACGGCGTCGGCCTCATCGTCGGCATCGACCGTTTCATGTCCGAGGCGCGGGCCGTCACGAACTTCGCGGGCAACGCCGTCGCGACCGTGCTCGTCGGCACCTGGACCGGCGAGTTCGACCGCGGCCGGGCCGAGCAGGTCCTCCGCGGGGACGCGCCGTTCGACGAGAACGCGATGCTCGACGACGCGGACGAGCCCGTCGACGTCGCGCTGCACCAGGGTGCGGCGGCCGACACCCGGGAGCCCGTCGCAGCCCGCTGACGCCGATCGGCTCGACACCGGCAGAGGCTCGGACCCGCCCGGCGGGTCCGGGCTCTGCCGCGTCCCTCAGCCGCTGGCAAGGACCTCCCGCAGCGGCGCCGGTGGCCCGTCGATGAAGCCCTGGTACTCGTCGCAGCCCATGTCCCGCAGGATCGCGAGCTGGTCCTCGTGCTCGACGCCCTCGGCGACGACGACGAGCCCCATGCCGTGGCCGAGGCCGAGCACCGCGGAGACGACGGCGCACGCGTCCGGGTCGCGGGGCAGGTCGGCGACGAAGCTCCGGTCGATCTTGAGGATGTCGACGGGAAGGGTCCGCAGGTAGGACATCGACGACCAGCCGGTGCCGAAGTCGTCGAGCGCGATCGTCACGCCGAGCCGGCGCAGGTCGGTGAGCACGCTCCGGGCCTGCGACGGGTCGTCGACGAGCGCACCCTCGGTGATCTCGAGGACGACGCGCCACGGCTCGACGCCGCTCGCGCCGAGCGCGCTGTCGACCTTCTCGACGAACCGCGGCGCGGAGAGCTGGCGCGGCGAGACGTTGACGGCCACCGTGAGCCGGCGGTCCTCGAGCTCGGCCAGCTCGGCGAGGGCCTGCTGGAGGGCCCAGCCGCCGACCTCGACGATCCGGCCGGTCCGCTCCGCGACGGGGACGAACACCGCCGGCGAGACGGAGCCGAACTGCGGGTGCGTCCACTGCAGCAGCGCCTCGACCCCGGCGAGCCGGCGGTCCCCGCACTGCCGCCGCCCCTGGAACCGTAGCGCCATCTCCTCGTTGCCGACGGCGCGGCGCAGCGCACTCGCGTACTCCAGCCGGGCGGAGATGTCGACGCGCAGCCGGGCGTCGAAGAGCTCGTGCCGTCCGCGCCCGCGCTCCTTGGCGTGGTACATCGCGGTGTCGGCGTCCCGGAGCAGGGTGCCGACCGGGTCCTCGCCCGCCGGCCGGCGGTCGACGACCGTGACGCCGATGCTCGCACCCGGGGCCACCTCGGCGTCCCCGACGGTGATCGGCTCCGACAACGCCTCGACGAGCCGCTCGGCGGTCGCCCGGGCGCGTCCGACGTCCGGCACCGGCAGGACGACGACGAACTCGTCACCGCCGAACCGGGCGACGACGTCCGCCGAGCGGCACCGCTGGCGCAGTCGGCGGGCCACCGACACGAGCACCTGGTCGCCGACCGAGTGTCCGAGGCCGTCGTTGATGTCCTTGAACCCGTCGAGGTCGCAGAAGAGGACGGCGAGCATCGTCTCGCCGTCGAGCCGTTCGACGCTGGCGCCGAGCCGCTCCATGAGCGCCGCCCGGTTCGGCAGACCGGTCAGCTCGTCGTGCATCGCGCGGTGCGCGAGCTCGTCCTGGAGCCGGCGCCGCCAGGACACATCGGACTGGACGACGACCGCCCCACCGCCCGCGTCGTGCAGCCCCGCGACCTCGATGGCCGTCGCGCGCTCGGGACCGCCCTCGAGGCAGCCGCATTCGAGGCGGGTCAGCGGACGCCGTCCCCGGACGACGTCCTCGACCTCGTCGGCGAACCGCAGGACGTCCGGCAGCCGGCTGTGCCGCAGCGCAGCGAGCCAGTCCTCGCCCGCGGCGACCGGGCCGCAGACGCAACGATCGCGCTCGCCGAGGCCCGCGGTCCAGCGGGAGTTGCACGCGACGACGAGCCCGAGCTCGTCGAGGACGGCCGCCCTGCTGTCGAGGGCGTCCATGAGGTCGCGGGTGATCCGCTCCTGCGCGGACGCCGCCGACCGGGCGGCCATGACCTCGGTGAGGTCGCGGTTCACGGCGACCATGCCGTCGACGCCGCCCGCGGCGTCGTACGTCGCGGTGACCCGGCTGTCGACGTCGACGACGGACCCGGCCGCGGAGTGCATCCGGACCCGGCCGTGCCAGCTGCCGGTGGCGAGCACCCGCGCCGCGGCGTCCGCCGCCGTCTCGTCCGGGTACTCGACCCGCAGCAGGTCGGTGAGCCGGCGGCCGGTCGCGTCCTCGGTGCCGATGCCGTAGATCCGGCCTGCGGCGGCGTTCCACGCCGTCACGACCCCGTCCCGGTCGACGGCCACGACGGCGTCCGTCACGGCGTCCATGAGCGCGGCCTGGCGGCGGACCTCCGCGAGGAGGAGCGCGGTCTCCCAGGCAACGCCGGCGCGGCGGCCGAGGACGAGCGCGAAGTCGACGTCCTCGGCGTCGAACGCCGGCAGCTGCGGGCCACGGGTGAGGACGAGAGCCCCGACGGGCTCGCGCCGTCCCCACACCGGGACGACGACTGCGGAGGCGACGCAGCGCTCGACGAGGCCGCGGCCGAGCGCCCCGGACGACGCGTTGGCCTCCCCGAGCACGAGCGGACGTCCGCTGCCGACGACGTGCCGCACGGCGGCGACGACGGTCCGCGCGACGGGGTCGTCCGTGCGGTCGCCGCCGAACATGGCCGTCGCGGCGGCGACGCGGACGGGGTCGGGGTGCCAGGTCGTCGCGAGCACCGGCGCGCGCCCGTCCCGGCGGGACCAGACGAGCGCGAGGTCGGCCGGCAGCCCCGCGGCGGCCTCGGCGAGCAGGGGCGGCACGGCCTCGATGGACTCCGCCGCGTGGGCGAGCCGGTCGCCGAGGTCGACGAGGCGGCGGACCCGGTCGGCCGGCAATCCACGACGCTGCACGGTCGGCGCCGCATCTTCCGACGTCCTGGACACCCGTCCCCCTAGCGAATCGTGACTGCAACGTAGCACTGTGTCACAGAATGGCGTGGACAGCGGGGCCGAGCGTAGAACTCGTCAGCAGACCTGCGGATACCCCGTCGCCGGGGCGGTGTCGTCGATCATCCAGCGGCCCTCGGAGCGGGCGAGGGAGTACGTGAGCCGCCACCGGGAACAGGTCGGGCCGCCCGATCCGAGCCGGTCCTCCTGCGTGCTGCTGAACTCGACGAGGGCGAGCACCCGGCCGCCCTCGCCCGGGACGACGGCAGCCGCCCCGGACGCCGACCCGCCGGGCGCCGCGGTGCTGGTCGGGGTGCCGGCCGGGGCGCCGGCCGGGGTGCCCGGCGGCGTGGCGCGGCCCGTCGTGCTCGCCGTGCCCCTCGCCGTGCCCACCGTCCCGCTCGCCGGCACGGACGTGGGGTCGGTGCCGGGCGCGGTCACTACCACCTGCCTGACGACCGCGTCGAAGATCTGGCTCGTCCGCTCGGCCTCCGCCCACTCGGCGAACGTCCGGCCGCGCCGGGCGTTCTCGCCGAGCATTGCCCACGCCTCCTCGTAACGCGACGAGTTGATCGCCGACGCGTAGGCGCCGAGGACGTCGGCAACGACCTTGCCCGGCGGGGAGCCGCTCTCGTCCCGGACGACGACCCGCGACAGCGGCGGCCCGACCGGGTCCGCGCACGTGTCGGCGACGTCGGCCGTCGTCGTCAGCGTCCGCCACTGGGCGACGAGCGGCGCCGCGTTCTCGGCGCTCACCGCGAACCCGACGTCCTGGTCGCTGCGGGAGCGACCCTCGACGAAGCCGACGACCGCACCGGTCGCCGTGAGCACAGGGCTGCCGCTCGCGCCCGGCTCGAAGCCGCCGTCGACGCGCAGGAGCCCCTCGACGACCGCGTCCGGACCCGCGACGGCACCGGACGCGCCGGCCCCGGTGACGTCGAGGCTCTGCCCCAGACCGGTGACGGTCCGACGGACGGGGACGAGCGGGCCGTTGAGCGGGTAGCCGACCGCCGCGACCTCGGCGCCGACGACGGGCTGCTCGGCGGAGAAGGCGAAGACGTGGCCGTCGATCGGCCGGGACGCGCGGACGAGGGCGACGTCGTGGACGGTGTCGATCCCGACGACCCTCGCCGCCACCTCCGTCCCGTCGTCGCGGCGCAGCACGATGGCGTGGGCGCCGTCGACGACATGGGCGGCGGTCGTGACGAGGTCCGGCGCGACGAGGAAGCCGCTCCCCGCACCGCCGAGCACGCACGCGGTCGTCTCGACCCGGACGACGCCGCTTCCCACCTGCGCGAAGAGCGCGGGCAGGTCGAGGGCGCCGGAGCCGGTCCTGGTCCGCGACGCGACGCCGGTGACGCCGGCCGTCGCACCGACCGCCGCGGGTGACCCGTCGTCGGAGTCCCCGAGCCGCAGGACGACGAGCGTCGTCGCGACCGAGACGACCGCGGCGACCGCGGCGGACGTGGCGGCCACGACCACCGTCGTCCAGCGCTGCACCGTCGCCTCCCGCACGCCCGTTGACCCGGCGGCCCCGCACCGTTGTCCCGGACGCCGCGCGACCGTCCTCGACGACGGACCGGTCCGGTGGCGGGTCGCCGTCCGGGCGGGCGACCCGTGGAGCCCATTATGCGGCCGGGGGTGACGCCTCGACCCGGCTCGCGGTGGACTCCGAGGGCGGCGGCCCCCCGGGCCCGGGCACCCGCGCGCCCGGCGGCGGGGCCGACGGTCCGGACGGCGGGGCCGGACGGACCCGCACCAGGAGCACGTCGACGGCGGTGTGGAGCGCCAGGCCGACCGGCACCGCGAGCGCGACGATGCCGGCCGCCACGATCCCGTCGAGCCACCAGTGGTTGGCGGTGAGTGTCACGGCCAGGACGGTCAGCACCGCGTGCAGCGGGCCGACGACGCGCCACCGGCTCGAGCTGACCCACCACACGTACCACCCGACGATCACAGCCCACGCGACGTGTACCGAGGGCATCGCGGACAGCTGGTTCGCCAGCCCCGCGTCGAAGGTCCCGTAGACCGACCGGCCGTTGACGAGCGCGGTGTCGACGAACCCGAGGTCCGGCAGCAACCGCGGCGGGGCGACCGGGACAATCTGGACGAGGAGGCAGGTCAGCGTCGTGAGGACGACCGTCGTCCGGGTCCGGCTGAACGCCTCCCGATGCCGCCACCAGAGCCAGACGAGGAAGACCGCCATCCCGTTGAGGTGCGCGTTCGCGTAGTAGGTGTCGAAGAACTCGACGACCTGCGGGTGCGGCAGCACGAGCGCCTGGAGGCTCGCCTCGTCGGGCAGGTGGAGCAGACTCTGGAGGTCGTACACCGCCCGGGCTCGCTCCATCGCCCCGTCCTTGCGGGTGTGGACGAGCCCCCCCACCCGCTGCCAGAGCGCGAGCAGGAGCATGACGACGGCGAACTGCTGCGCGAAGGCGCCCACGAGGTCGGTCCAGCGGCCCCGCCGCAGCCGGGAGCACAGCGCGACGACGACGAGGACCACCGCGGTCGTCAGGGAGAGCTGCCAGCTCGGGCGCAAGGCGTGCACGCAGACCTCAGCCGGTCTGCAGAGGTGCGGGGGCGGCGGCGCCCGGCGTGGCGCCGCCCGCGGGCGCGAGGAGATCGGTCCGGCCGGTCATGACGGTCAGGGTAACCGCCGCCCCAGGACCCCGGACCGGGCCGTGCCGCCCCGCGCCGTGCCGCCCACGGCGCGGTGACCCAGTCGGCGAGCATCCCTCACCCGGTCGGAGCATTCAGCCGGTGCTCAGGCTCCGGGGGGCGACGCCCATGTCATCACGCCCATGTCATCATGACCCGCGATCACCTCAATATCGACGGTGCGTCAAGGGTCACCGGCCCGCCTTGGCCTTCCCGAGGCCATCCACGATCGTGCCGAGACAACCCTCCAGCCGGGACGAGACAAGAGGTCATTCGCGCATCATCATCGCCGCGGCTTCGCGCTCCAGGTCGACGTACGGATCGCCGCTCACGTCGACCCCGACCCGCTTGATGGTCCCACCGGTGAAGCGGTGTGGTGATGTGCCTGGGTAGTCGTCGGTGATCGCCTCGCCGCTGTCCCGGCCGACGCAGAGGCCCTCGCCGGCGATCATGAACTTCCCGGGTTGAGTCTTGATCCTTCTTTCGCCGACCTTCTTGTCACCGTGGTAGAGGGACAGGATCCCGGTGGACACATGTGGCGGATCTTCGCCGTCCTTGTCGAATGCGGCGGACAGGATCAGGTTCTTCCCGGTAGGGATGTCCTCGGTGGCGTCTATCTTCTGTTCCATCATGCCGACGAAGTTGTAGACAGTAGTGCAGGCGGTTCTCCTTCACGGACAGGGCGTGGCCGCCGAAGCGCGAGCCGTGGGCGAACAGCACGCCCTCCGCGCCGGGTGCCTCGATGTCGACCAGCGCCGCGATCACGTACGAGCGGTTGCGGGTGTTAACCGCCTGCGACTCGGGCACCTCGGCGCCGCCTCGGCGCCGCCGGGGTAGTAGACGTAGCGGTCCCGAGCCGGCGAGAGCACCGGGCGCGGGGTAATGAAGATCTCCAGGGCGGAGCGATCGTCCAGCGGGAACGCCCCGTTCGCGCCCGCCTCCGCGAACCACAGGTTCACGAGCTCCCGCACCTTCTCCGGGTGCTCGCCGGCGAGGTTGTGCAGCTCCGCGCGATCCACGTCGGTGTGGTACAGCTCCCACTCGTCGTCGTTGAAGTTGCTCCAGCCACTGATTGTCGGATGGTTCGTGACCGCCTTCCAGCCCTCGTGCCAGATACCTCGCGAACCGAGCATCGAGTAGAACTGGGTCTTCCTCGCCGTCGGAGCGGATCCATCCTCGAAGCTGTAGCGCATGCTCACACCGTCGAACCGGCTCTGCGTGTGCCCCTTGATCGCTTGAGGCGGCTCGACGTTCAGGACGTCCAGGATCGTCGGCACGACGTCGACCGCGTGGTGGTACTGATGCCGCAGCTCCCCCCTGGCCTTCATCCCGGCCGGCCAGGACATGATGCAGGCGTCGCTGGTGCCGCCGTTGAACTCGTAGCGCTTCCACATCTTGAACGGCGTGTTGAAGGCCATCGCCCATCCGTTCGGGTAGTGGTTGTAGGTCCGGGCTCAACTCCTGTCTGCGCCGAACAGGCAGCCCGCTCGGGATGGGGCTGGGTCAGGCTCCGAGGAGCTTCTGCTTCTGAGCGTCGAGCTCCGCTTGCGTGAGGACGCCGGCGTCGAGGAGCTCCTTGAGCTTCATCAGATCGCCGTACATGTCTTCGGGCGGGGCAGCCACGGATGCTGCCTCCTGCTCCGGCTCCGGCAGGGGATCTGCCGCCGCGGCTTGCTGCTGCGCGGCCTCGGCCTTGGCCTGGCCGCGCTTGGACGCGACGTGGGCGGTGGCTCCCAGGACGGCAGCGCGTCTCAACATCCTCGGCATCATGTGCTCCTTAGGTCGGTGCGCGGACTACCGGACTCGCGGCGGGACCCGACCCTGACCATCCTGGAGCCCCCACCGGGTGGTGTGCTCAACCCGCTCGGCCTCTCACCCGGGTGAACAAGGATTGAGCGCAGGACGGCGGAGCGCGTCATACTCGGGCGACTGAGCGGTCGCGCACGACGTAGGCGACGATCAGAGCGGCGGGGAAGAAGATCAGACTGAGGATGAAGAAGCGATGAAGCTGTGCCCCTTTGCGACCGCGATCAAGTCCGCCTCGTTCCGGGATCACGACACTAGGTGGGGATCAACGTGTTATGGGCGATTTTCGCCGTAATAATCCTCTACGTGGCCATCCTGGTGTATCTGATGGTCCGCACCACGGCCTGGCCGACCGAGCCGCCACGCACCCCCCGACTCGTGCACCCGGCCTGGGCAGGAGCTATCCGGGGACGTGGCACCAACAACTGGAGAGGGTGAGACGATCATGGTCGTAGCCAGAGTCGAGCATCCGAGCGTCGAGGACCGTAGGGCGCTTGGTAAGGGATCGCGAGAGCGGTCGGCTCTGTCCGGTCATGCGGGTTGGACCCCGGCCGCCGACCGGCCCGACCCGGTGGCGTTGCTTGAGGAGCAGAACGCGACCCGGGAGCGTGACCTGGTGCCGGTCCGGCACGGGCGGATGTTGGTCTCGCCCTTCACCTTCTATCGGGGCGCGGCGAAGATCATGGCGGCCGATCTGAAGGCCACACCCCGGGCTGGGCTGACCTCTCAGCTGTGCGGAGACGCGCACCTGTCGAACTTCGGCGTCTTCGCCTCGCCCGAGCGGGAGTTGATGTTCGACCTGAACGACTTCGACGAGACACTGCCGGGTCCCTTCGAGTACGACGTCAAGCGGATGTCGGCCAGTTTCACGATCGCGGCGCGGAACAACGGCTTCACCAAGGCACAGACTCTCGATGCCACGCTCACGTCGGTGCGGGCCTATCGGGAGGCGATGGCCGAATTCGCCCAGATGCGCACCATGGACATCTGGTACGCCCACCTGTCCGAGCAAGAGCTGATGGCGGCGATCGACGTGGCCGTGGGCAGCGAGAAGGGCAAGACCAAGAAGGCCGCGACCCATGCAGCGAAGGCGGCGAGGAAGGGCGCGCTGAAGGCCCGCACCCGCGACAGCCTGCAAGCCCTCTCGAAGCTCGCCGAGCATGTCGATGGCAGCTACCGGATCGTCAGCCAGCCACCGATCGTGATCCCAGCCCGGGATCTCGCCGCCTCGTTCGGCATGTCCGCCGACGACGTCCGGCATGCGGTCAAGGCGCAGTTCCGGTCCTACCGGGCCACGCTGCAGGATGACCGCCGGCACCTGCTGGAGCGCTTCGAGGTCATCGACGTGGCCCGCAAGGTCGTGGGTGTCGGCAGCGTCGGCACCCGGGCGTTTATCGTCCTGCTCCAGGGGCGCGACCAGCAGGACCCGCTGTTCCTGCAGGTCAAGGAGGCCACGGCCTCCGTCCTGGAGGACCACCTGCCCAAGAGCTCCTACCGGCAGCCCGGTGAGCGTGTGGTGCAGGGTCAGCGGATGATGCAGGCCGCCAGCGACATCTACCTGGGCTGGACCAAGGGCGTGGAGGCCAACCGCTTCCTCTACTGGCGCCAGCTGCGTGACATGAAGGGCTCGGCGATCGTGGAGTCCCTCAAGCCGTTCGGCTTGACCTTCTATGCCCGTCAGTGCGGATGGACGCTCGCGCGTGCGCACGCCCGCTCAGGTGACCCCGTCGCGATCGCCGCGTATCTGGGGAAGAGCGATGAGTTCGACCGGTCGGTCAGCGACTTCTCTGTCCGCTACGCGGACCAGAACGAGCAGGACTACCAGGCCTTCGCCGATGCCGTCCGTTCCGGACGACTTGAGGCGATCGAAGGCGTCTGACCCGATGGTCACCGGTCAGCGGGCCGAGGAGGCGCTCGATGTCTGAATCAGCAGGCGGGCAGCCCATCCAGGCGCCGGCGACACCTCGCCGAACAGCGGGGCGGTCCGCCGCAGCGATCATCTGCCTCGTCCTGGCGGCGTTGTTGACGACGCCGGCCGCGCTGGCGTTCTGGGCGCAGCGCACCCTGAACGACACCCAGCGCTACGTGGACACGGTCGGCCCGCTGGTCGACTCGCCGGCGGTGCAGGACGCCATCGCGACGAAGGTCACCGACGCGATCCAGGCACAGGTGGACGTCGAGTCGATCATCAACCAGGTGTTCGCCGGGGTCATCACCGACCGCCCGCGGCTGCAGAAACTGGTCGGGCCGCTCTCGGCCGCTATCAACGGGCAGATCGACAACCAGGTCCGCTCGTTCGTCGCCTCCGACGCCTTCGCCGACCTCTGGGTCACGGCCAACACGAAGGCGCAGCAGGCCCTCGTACGCGTCCTGAAGGGGGACCACACCGGCGCGGTCTCGCTGCAGGGCGACCAGGTCGTCCTGGATGTGTCCGACGTCATCGACCAGGTCAAACAGCGGCTGGTCGCGCGCGGCCTCACCTTTGTGGAGAACGTCCCGATCCCCGACGTGGACAAGCAGATCGTCCTGTTGGACGCGCCCAAGCTGAAGCAGGCCCGCACGATCTACGCGTTCGCGAACCCCGTGGCCAGATGGCTGATCGTGCTCGTGGCGGGGCTCTTCCTGGCCGCGTTTCTGCTCGCCCGCCGCCGGCCGCGGATGACCGTGACCATCGGGGTGGTGCTGGCGGCGAACGCGCTGCTGGTGGCGCTGGCACTGTCGATCGGCCGTCAGCTGTTCATCGACCACCTGGCCGGCACGGTGTTCGGCCCGGCGAGCTCGGTGTTCTACGACACGCTGCTGGCCTACCTCGAACGGGGCCGGCAGGTGTTGTTCTGGTTGGGTCTGATTCTGGTCATCGCGGGCTGGTTCACCGGGTCCAACACCCCCGGCGCCGCCGTCCGTACGACGCTATCCGGCGGCCTGGAGACCACCGGGGCCGCAATGGCCCACGGACCGCTCACCGGCGCCGGCCGGTGGGTCGCAGGCAACGCTCGGTGGCTACGACTCGCAGTGGGTCTTCTCGGTGCCATCGTCCTGCTGTGGGGCAACGACGTCTCAATGTCCAGGCTGCTCTGGTCTCTGGTATCCGTGGTCGTGCTGCTGGCCGTCGTGCAGATCCTGATCGGCGTCGGCACCGCGACCCGTACCGCCAGGCCCGTGCCGCCAGCCGACGCCCAGGCCGTCACCGGCCATGCGTAGGGCGCGCGGCCGCGCCCGGACCGACGGGAACACCGCGTGCCCGAAGATGCTGTCAGAGGGTTGCGGGCGTCAGGGTGACGCTGCGACTACGGTGAGCCGGTGAGTGCTGCCTCCGACCTGACTCACGACGGCATGGTGTGGGTGCCCGGGGGGTGTTACGCGATGGGGTCCGTCGCGTTCTATCCGGAGGAAGGCCCGGTGCACACGGCCCGGGTCGATGGTCTGTGGGTAGATCGGCACCCCGTCACCAATAAGGCCTTCGCAGAGTTCGTGACTGCCAGCGGCTACGTCACGACCGCGGAGCGACCGCTGGACCCGGCCCTGTTCCCCGGATTGGACGACTACTCGCCGGGCTCGATGGTGTTCTGTCAGACCGCCGGCCCCGTGGACCTACGGGACTGGAGGGCCTGGTGGACATGGGTCCCCGGCGCGTCATGGCGCCGGCCACGTGGCCCCGGCGCCGATGTCACGGGACTCGCCGACCACCCGGTTGTGCAGGTGAGCTTCGCCGACGCCGCCGCCTACGCGGAATGGGCGGGTAAGCGGCTGCCAACCGAGGCGGAGTGGGAGCATGCCGCGCGCGGCGGTCTCGACGGTGCTGTCTACGCGTGGGGGAACGACCTGCGACCAGGCGGCCGGCTGATGGCGAACACCTGGCAGGGCAGGTTCCCGTACGAGAACATTGGCGCGGAAGGCTGGGTAGGGACGTCTCCCGTTGGTGCCTTCCCTGCGAACGGCTTCGGCTTGGTAGACGTGACCGGCAACGTCTGGGAATGGACCGCAGACCGGTGGGCGGGATCGCACCATCCGCCGGCTGCGCCTTGCTGCGTGCCGCATTCGGCGGCGTCCTCAGCCGAACCGCTCAGCCGGGTACTCAAGGGTGGGTCCCATTTGTGCTCGCCAGAGTACTGCCTGCGTTATCGCCCGGCGGCTCGGTCACCGGAGTCCGAGGATACCTCCACCACCCACATCGGCTTCCGCTGCGTTCGGCCGGGCGACGGACCGGCGTGACCTTGGTCGGGATGGCCCGAGTGTGAGAACGCCAGCGTTCCCCTTGACGTTTCTCACACTCGGGTACCTGCGCGCGCCCCGGCGAGTATGTGGGTTGCGCGAACGGGATAGCCCCCAGGGGCATCGGTCGAGACACTGGCAGGTGACAGGTCCGTAGGTTCCCCGGTCATGCAGGGGTGGGGATGCCCAGCCGTCGACGAGTTCCGAATCAGGGGCCGCATCGGTGATGACCTGCGCACCCAGCTCGAATGCCTTGAGGGCGCGGACACATTGTCGAGACCCTCCTCTACATAGTCGACGCCCACGTAGTCGACGCCCACGTAGTCGACGCCCACGTAGTCGACGCCCACGTAGTCGACGCCCACGTAGTCGACGCCCACGTAGTCGACGCCCACGTAGTCGACGCCCACGTAGTCGACGCCCACGTAGTCGACGCCCACGTAGAGATACCGCGGCGCGACGACGTGGCCGACCTGGAGGCCCGGCCGGCTGCCGAACCCGTACTCGAGCTACTCCACGCGGCCGTCGGGGTCGACCCGGGTGACGACGGCGACGTGGCCGGAGGTCCCAGCGGCGAACCAGGCCCAGGTGCCGTACCGCACGGTCCGCGGCGACCTCTCGTGCGCATGCCACGGGGCGATCGGACGACCGGCGTCCGGCCGACCCGCCAGCCGGCGTCCCGGGCGGCAGCGTCCCACGTCGAGGCGTTGAGGAACCGGCCGGGGCCGCGCGGCCCGCTGGTGAAGACGCCGAAGCGAACGCCGTCGCGTTCAGCCACCATGCGGCGAAGCTCGTGCACTCCCCCGCGACGAAGCCGTAGCCGTCCAGCGGAGCCCGCCGTCGAACGGGTAGGCCGTCGGATGCACCCGGGCGTACGGGTGGACCTCGGCGCCCCCCGCGACCCTGACCGGCACGGTGAGGGTCCGGGCAGAGCCGAGGACGGTGACAGCGACGAGCACGGCGACGGTGAGGCAGGCGGTCCGGAGCACGGACCGCGGGTGTACTCCACCGGTCGCGCCCGTCGATCGGCTGCGTCGCATGCTTCAACCTCACCCCCCTGCCATCACGGTCGATACGCCCGATTTGTTCCAGTTCGTTATCGTTTCGTGATCTGACGCGCCGGCAACTCGAGGTGCCGCGGTGCTCTCCGGACGCCGTCGCGCCCGCCGGGACAGACCCGGCGGGCGCGACGGTCGTACGGGGTTTCGTTGCGGCCGTCGTGGCCGGCCGTCGTGGCCGGCCGTCGTGGCCGGCCGTCGTGGCCGGCCGTCGTGGCCGGCCGTCGTGGCCGGCCGTCGTGGCCGGCCGTCGTGGCCGGCCGTCGTGGCCGGTCAGGCGGTCGCGGCGAGGCTCGCCCACACGGCAGGCAGGGCCGTGACGTCGAGGTCGCGGGCCGGCAGGCTGCCGTGCCACCCGCACCGGCACGTGACGTCGAGCCGGCCCGGGGCCGCCGGGTGGGTCCCGAGCACCTCCAGCTGGTGGCCGAAGCTGTCCTGGTGGGAGTGGACGATGCTGCGCGCGGCCGCCGAGGCGTCCGCGGTCAGGACGACGAGGGTCATGACGCCCTCCTTCCGGTCTCGCGGGGTGCATCTGTCGTGCCGGGCCGGCGGCGTCGCCGGGCCGGCGGGTGCCACCGCGGCGTCGCGGTGGCGTCCGAGGACCATGTGTCGCACATGGACGTGTCACGGATGTGTCGACGTCCGGCACGGCGGGTAACACCGTCGAGCCGCGCCACGCTTGTGCCGCGGACCACGGCCTCGACCTGCCGGACACCGAGCGGGTGAAGCCTCGACACCACGGCGCCGAACCTTGACCGTCAGGGACCTCCGGCCGAGGTCCGTGTGGGGGGACGGTGCGTGCGGAGGACGGTGCGGTGTGGAGGACGGTGCGGTGTGGAGGACGGTGCGGTGTGGGAGGCTGCGCGGACGACGAGCAGGGAGGCGCTCATGCCGGCATCGGTGCGCTGGGGCGTGCTGTCGACGGCCCTCATCAACGACAAGCTGCTCGCCGGCGCGGCGCAGTCCCCCGACGTCGAGGTCCTCGCCGTCGCGAGCCGGGACGGCGACCGGGCCCGGGAGTACACGACGGCGAAGGACATCGCCCGCGCGTACGGCTCGTACGAGGCGCTGCTCGCCGACCCGGACGTGGAGGCGGTCTACGTACCGCTGCCGAACGCGCTGCACCACCCCTGGACACTGGCGGCCCTGCGCGCCGGCAAGCACGTGCTCTGCGAGAAGCCGTACAGCCGACGGCCGGCCGACGTCGCCGAGGCCTTCGCCGTGGCGCGCGAGCACGGCCGGGTTCTCAGCGAGGCGTTCATGTACCGGTACAACCCGCAGACACGTGCCGTCGCGGACCTCGTCCGGGGCGGTGCGATCGGCGACCTCCGGCTCGTCGTCGCCTCGTTCAGCTGGCCCTGCCCGCTCGATGGCGACATCCGCACCCGCCCGGACCTCGACGGCGGGTCGCTCATGGACGTCGGCTGCTACTGCGTCAGTGCCGCACGGCTCCTTGCGGGAGAGCCGCACTCGGTCACCGCGCAGGCGACGGTCGGCCGGCACGGCGTCGACGCCCACCTCGCGGCGACGCTCCGGTTCACGGGCGGGGTGCTCGCGCACGTCGACTCGGCGTTCCACGTGCCGGACCGCAGCCACCTCGAGGTCGTCGGCACCGAGGGCGTCGTCCGGGTCCGCGACCCGTGGCACTGCCTCGACCCGGGCGTCACGGTGACCGGTGTCGACGGCCGCACCCGGGAGGTCCCGGTCGAGCGGGTGTCGTCCTACCGGCTCGAGCTCGAGGAGATGAACCGGGCGATCCGCGGCGAGCGGAACGTCCTGCTCGGCGAGGCCGACGCGCTCGGCCAGGCCCGCGCGATCGAGGCGATCTACCGGGCGGCCGACGAGGGCGTCGTCGTCACCCTCTGACTGAGGCGACGGGCCGGCCGGCTCCGGGCTCCGGGTGTCACCCGTGCCGCAGCAGCCGCCGCCACCACGGCGTCCGCTGCGCGCCGCCCGCCCGGTCCGCGGCGTCCGCGCCGTCCAGGCCGCCCGCCGTCCCGAGCCGCGCAGCACGGGCCGCCCGGTGCGCGGCGCGGTGCTCCTCGCGCAGCGCCCGCCAGCGCTCGACCATCGGCTCGACGGCCACCTGACGAGCCACCACCGGGACGCTCGGCCCGACGGCCGGCCGGCGCCACTCCCCGACGACGCGGCGGTTGAAGTCGGCCAGGACCGCGCGCACCTGCTCCTCCGTCGTGAGGACGAGGAGCGACTCGGGGAAGGTGTCCGCCTCCCGCCGCAGGGCGATCGTCGGGTGGACGAGCGCGGAGGTGTCGATGTTCTCCCGCCGCAGGTAGGACTTGACCCACCAGTCCGGGTCGTGGACGTCGCTGAGCCGCAACCGCTTGCCCTTGCCCGGCAGGTCGTCGAACTCCCCCCGGGCCTGTGCGGCGCGGATCTGCTCCTCGACGGAGGGACGCCCCCACTCCATGGCACCAGTCTGCCCCTGCCGCGGACGGAAGCGACCGGACGGCTGCGCCGTTGTCCCGTCATGACCTTCACCGACGCCGAGCGGCGCTACCTCGCCGGGCAGCCCCTGGGCCGGGTGGCCACCGCCTCCGCCGCCGGCGAGCCGGACGTCGCACCGGTCGGCTTCTCCCTCGACGGCGACGACGTCGTCATCGGCGGCATGGACATCACGAAGACGCTCAAGCACCGCAACGTCCTCGCGAACGGCCGGGCGTCGTTCGTCGTCGACGATCTCGCGAGCCGGACGCCGTGGCGGCCGCGCGGTCTCAAGGTCACCGGCGCCGCCCGGGTCGCCGCCGGCGTCGACGGCCGGCCGGTGCTCCGGATCACACCGGAGACGATCTGGTCCTGGGGCCTCAACAGCGACGCCGAGAAGCGGTTCGGCCCGGTCGAGAAGCGCCGCGCCGGCGCCTGAGCCACACCGTCCTGCGGTGTGGACGGCCGGGATGGCGCGGGCGGGACCGGACCTTCCTACCGGAGGACGGGTGGACAGGTCAGGGGCGGCCGACGGCGAGCGCAGCGTCGAGGAACCCGACGACCTGCTCCTCCCACTGGGCGGGCCGGGCGCGCAGGCCACCCGTGTGCCCGGCACCGGGGACGACCCACGTCGTGACATTGCCCGGCGGCGCCGCCCGAGCCGCCGCCGCGACGATCGCCCGACCGGCGTTCGCCTCGTCGGGCTCGGTACCAGCGGCGATATGGAGGATCGGCCGCGGCGCGGCGGCCGCCGCGGACTCGCCGAGCGTCGCCGGCTGCGGCGCGGAGGAGAGGAGCGCGACGAGCGCCGTCGTCAGCGCGTCGACGCCCTCCTGGACGGTGCCGCGTACGCCGTAGACGTCCGAGAGCCACTCCCGGTCCCCCGCGACGCGCTGGGTGGCGCCCTCGGCGACGACGGCCGCGACCCGCGGGTCGGCGCCGGCCGCACCGATCGCCGCCTCACCACCCATGGACTCCCCGAGCACCGCGATCCGCCCCGGCGCCACCTCGGGCCGCCCGGCGAGCCAGTCGACGGCCCCGCCGAGGTCCCGCTCGCCGCACCAGCCGATGTTCATGGCCCGGCCGCCGCTGCGGCCCATGCCGCGCGGGTCGAGGAGCAGGACGCCGTACCCGCGCCGCGCGAGCACGGCCGCCTGGCCGAGGACCGTCGTCCGGGTCGACGACGCGCCTGGCACGAGGACGACGGCCGCGCCCTCCCGCGGAGGGGCGTACCAGGCGGCGAGCCGGACGCCGTCCGAGGTCGGGAACGTCACCTCGGTCCCGGCGACGCCGCGGTCGGCGGGGCCAACGGCCGCGAGCTGCGCGCGGGGCGTCGTCACGACCGCCACCGCCACCGCGACCGGCTCCCCGACGACGTAGAGCCCCGCGAGCAGCGCGAGCGGCAGCGCGGCGCGGACCGGCCACCCGTGGCCGCGCCAGAGCCTCGCCGCTCCGCGCACGATCAGGGCCACTCCCCCGGCCGCCGCGACCGCACCCCCCGCCGCGGTCGGCCACGAGCCGGCCCGCGCGTGCGGGACGAGCAGCCCGAGCCCGACCGCGGCGACGACGACCCCGAGAGCCACGGCCCCGACGGACGACAGCGCGGGTGTCAGGGCCACGCCCGGCGCGGCGGGCCGGACGTCGGTGTCCATGGCGTCGAACGCTAGCCGGACCGGAGCCTCGCAGACCCGGGTCCTTCGGGCGGCCCCGGCGTCCGGTCGGCCGGGTGACCGATCGACCCGTGCGCGGTCGCCGCGGCGAGGCGGCCCCGCCTCACCGTGCGAAGGCGCCAGCGCGGCGTCCCAGGCGCCTCGACGTCGGCCCCGGGCGGGAAGCGCCCGGCGAGCTCGAGGTCCACGAGCCCGTGCGCGAGGGCCCAGAGGGCACGGGCGCGGTGCTCGTCGCCGCCGAGGGCCGCGAGCAGCGGCGCCGCCACTGCCTGCTCGATCCCCGGCGCGATGCGGTCCGGGTGCAGCGCATGGCGGGCCGTCAGGGCGTACAGGCAGGGATGCGTCACGGCCCATGTCCGGTAGGCGGCCGCGCGGGCCCGCCGGTCCGGGCCCGCGGCGGCGAGCGCCGCGGCCAGGCCGCGCAGGGCACACTCCTGCAGCGCTGCCTCGATCTCCGCCTTGTCCCTGACGTGCTTGTGCAGCGACGGCGCCCGCATCCCCAGCTCGTCGCCGAGGCGCCGCATCGTCACGGCGGCCGGTCCCTCGGCCTCGAGGATCCGCTCCGCGGCGTCGACGACCTGGTCGCGACGGGTGGCGGGAGCGCTCACCGGATGATCGTTCCATCTGCGGCGCGCAGGCCGTAGCAGCAGCGGCACACGCTCAGCGGATCCTCGTCCCTCGGGTCCTCGCGCGCTGTGTCGACAGTGGAAGTGGTGGGAACCGTCGCTCCCGCACGGCGCTCGTTCCTCCCGCCGCGCGCTCCGCTTCTCCCGGTTCGCACAGCGTCTCTGGATGACGCCTCCAAATACGACCCGATCGGAGCCGGTCGAGTTCCCGCCGATTGCGATCAGCAGGACGCGCTGTTCGTAGTCGTCGGCCCTTCCAGCGTCCGGATGTGCGAGGGTCAAACTCGCACTATGGCCAGGCCGGCGATGCCGGCGATAGGACCGAAGTCGTCGTCTTGAGTCACCACGGGCAGACCGCGACTGGCTGCCGAGGCAGCTATCCACAGGTCGTTGACGTTCACGCGTCGGCCGGTCTCGGCCAGCCGCACCCGCATCTGCGCCCAGACCAGCGCACAGGGCGCATCCACCTCCAGCAACTCGATATCGCCTAGCGCATCGAGTGTCGAGAGTCGGCGAGCCCTCGTCTCCGTGTCCTTGGCCGCCAGCACGCCCGCCTGCAGCTCGGCGAGCGTGATGACGGAGACCGCGGATTCGTCTGGTAGTAGCTTCTCGTCCAACCCGCGACCCGACTCCGCCGCGATGAACACGCTGGTGTCCAGAACACCTCGCTCGGTCACTGGATTGGCCCGAGATCGTCCGTCGAGTCCCCTGCGAGCTCCGCAAGATCTCGGCGAAGCTCGGAGTCCGCCTGCACGACCCGCAACCGCCGAACCAGCTCGGACTTGGGCAGCCACCGACGCCGCACTGGCTGAATCGGCACCAAGCGGGCGACTCGTCGTCCACTGACAGTGATGACGACGTCCTCACCCGCCTGCACTCGACCGAGTACCTTGCTCGTGTCGTTGCGAAGCTCACGTGATGCGATCTCAGACATGGCTACAAGCGTAGCACCTGCGTAGCACGCAGGGATGCCGACCGGCGCCTCTACCTAGTTCCTTGGCCCTCCACCTGGACGCCTCTTGCGATCAGGCTATCCCTGCCGCCGGACGCAACGCCGGGCTCGAGTAGCCGGACGGAACGGCCCGGGCGACCGGCCGTCCGCGATGCCTCGACGCCCTACCCCACCTTGGATCGTCTCCGACACGGAGGAGGCACCACCTCCCGCCACGTCACCGTCCGAACCGCCATCCGGTTCCGCAGACGCTGCATCGCGGCGTCGGCGTACGCGCGCATCTCCGATTTCCGCGGGGACGGCTGGACCACGTCATGGAGTGTCCCCCTTCCACGCGGACTTGCGCCCGGCCTGTCGGTGGCAAATGGCAGGCTTCAGGTCGGTGGAGGAGGAGGCCCATGATGTTGCACACACCCGCGCGCTGGCGCCTGGCTCGCGCAGGGATCCTCAACGTGTACCAGTACGAGGACGAGACTCTGCATTTCGCCGATGGCCGACTGCTGCTGCGTGGGGTGAACGGCTCGGGCTAGTCGACTGCCATGAACATGCTCCTGCCGTTCCTGCTGGAGGCTGACACCCGCCGCATCGACGCCGCCGGGGAGCAGACCGGTGTCCTGACCTCGTGGATGTTGGCGGACAACGACGACACCCAGCGCACCGGGTACTTGTGGCTGGAGTTCCAGCGCCCCGACGCCGAGGCCCCCGGCGGCGTGCTCCACCACACCGTCGGGTGCGGCATCCGCGCCAACCGGAGCACGAACCGCACCACGGCCTGGTGGTTCTCCACCCCGCGCCGGCCGCGCATCGATTTCTCCCTGACCAGCGATCGGGTCCCGCTGTCCATCGAGGGCCTGCGGACCGAGCTCGGCATTGACGCGGTCTTCACGACCGCGGCGTACTACCGCAGCGACGTGGCTCGCCGATTCTTCGGCGGCGCCGACCCGTCGGGCTACCTTGCCCTGTTGCACCAGGTGCGCAACCCGAGGGTCGGTGACCGCATCGACGCCGACCTGCCGCACCGACTCGCCGAGGCGCTACCCCCAGTGTCCGAAGAGGCGGTCGTCGACGCCGCCCAGCCGCTGGAGGACCTGGAGGACCACCGGCGCAACGTGCTCGCCCTCGACCGCACCGACCGCGCGCTGGGCACCGTGTTGGAGACCTACCGTCAGTACGCGCGCCGGGTCCTGGCGGAGGCCGCCGACCGGGCTGCGGCCTCGGTGACGACCGCCCGGTCGGCCGCCCAGGCGCGGGGCCGGTTGCGCACCGTCGCCGACGAGACCGCCGCCCGGCGGGACGAACTGGACACCAGGGTTCGGACGCGCGAGGCCGAGCTCGCCCTGGTCGGCGCGGAACTGTCCGGCGTCAAGGAGTCCGACGCGTACCGGCAGGTCGCCGCCCTCACGGCCCGGCGTGCTCAGGTGGACAGCCTGGAGCAGCGAGCCGGGTCCGCGGCGAAGGCCCTCCAGCAGGCGGAACGTCGCGTCCGGACCGCCGAGGCCACGATGATCGCCCGCCGCGACCGGCTCGCCGGCGACCTCGCCGGCCTCGCTACCGGCCTGACACAGGTGGCATGACACGGGCGCGGCGCCGGCACCGGACTGCCGCTGCCACCACCACCCGCCCTGCGCACCGTGCGTCACGGCCCGCTGGAGGTGCCCGATGCCGACACCGACCCGCTCGCCGGCGTGGACCTCTCGCCCGCCGCCGACGCCGTCCGGGCCCGCCGCCAGGACGCCGCGCGGGTACGCGCCGACATCGAGGAGGCCGAACGGGCCCGCACGGCCTGCGACCGGGCTCGGGACACCGCCGCCGCAGCGGAGACAGCCGCTGAGGACGCGCGAGCGGACGCGACAGCCGCCGCCCAGGCCGCCGCGGAGGAGGCCGGCGCGCAGCACCGGGCCGCCGCGGTCGACTGGGCACGACGGTGGGCGGCCCAGGTCGCTGCCGTGCCCGCCGCGGCTCCCGGCACGGCACCCGGGTGGCTGCCGGCGCCGGTGATCGACGATCCCGAACGGGGTGAACTGCGAGCCATGGCCGCGGCGCGGGCCGCGGCGGCGGGCGCCGCCACCGACGAGGCCACCCCGGGCCGTCGAACCCGCGGTCGCCGAGGCCGCCCTGCGCGCCCATCGCGCCCGGGACCGGCGAGACCAGGTCCAGATCGCGCTCGATGAGGTTCGGGCGACCGGCACCCTGCCGCTGCCCCGGGCGTCCTGGCAGCAGCCGGTCCCCTCGGACGGCGAGGCGTTCGCCGCGCTGGTCGACTTCTCCCCCGGGCTCGACGACGACGCCCGGGCCGGGCTCGAGGCGGCCTGCGAGGCGGCGGGCCTGCTGACCGCGGCAGTGCGCCCGGACGGCAGCGTCGTCACCGCGACCGGTGAGCTGTTGCTCGTCGCGGCCGGCACGGTCATCCCGAACCTGTCCACTGTGCTGGTCCCGGTGCCCGACCTCGGCACCGGGACCGACGCGATCGCCGCCGTCCTCGCCGCCGTCGGGACGGGCCCGGCGTCAACAGGCGTCAGGGGCGCCGCTGTGGGTGTCGACCGACGGCAGGTTCGGCGCCGGGCCGCTGCGCGGGCGACACGGCAAGCCCGCGGCCGAGCACATCGGGGCGGGCTCCCGCGAGATCGCCCGGCGCCGCCGCATCGCCGAACTGGAATCCGACCTCGACCGGGCCCAGCACGAGGTGGCATCGCAGCAACCCGCGCGGTCGATGACGCGGCGGCCGCCGCAGCGGGCGCCGTCCGCGATGCGCACCGCGCCACGGGCCAGGCTGCCGCTGCCCGGTCGGCCGCAGTGGAGGCCGAGCGTCGAGCCGAACAGGCCTGGGCCCGGGCCGAAACCACCGCGGCCGAGCACCGCCTCCCCGTGACCGGGCCCGAACTCGACGAGGCCGCCGAGGAACTCAGTGAGGCCGGTGCTGTGCTGCGACGCTTGACCGACACGCTGACCTCGGCCCGCCGGTCGTTGGCGGACTCGCGAGAGGCCGTCACCGCGTGGGAACACGAGCAGGACGTTGCCGTCGAGGCCGCCGACGAGGCCGAGGACACCCGGTCGCAGGCCGTGACCGAACGGGCGGAGCTGACCGCGACCGAAGCCGCCCTCGGCGACACCGAGGAGCGGGTGGCCGCCCAGGTCACCGAGCTCACCCGGCGGCAGGCCGGGCTCACCGAGGAACTCGCGGCCCACCGCAGCGACCACACCGACGCAGTCGCCGCCGCGTCGACCGCCCGGCAGAAGTTGGCCGGCGCCGAGGAGGCCGTCGAGCGGGCCGAGGCTGCCTGTGCCGGGCAGCGGGACACCCTCCGCGCGGTACTCATCGTCGACGGTTTGCTCCTGGCCGCCTGCGACAGCCAGCCCGAGGTGGACGCCGACGTCCCCGGCACCGTGGACGGCACGGCCCGGCTCGTGGCCGCGGTTCGCGAGGTGGTGCCGGTTCCGATCCGTCAGGTCGACGAGGACACCCTCGACCGGTCGCTGCTCCAGATCCGTGACGCGCTCGGTGCAGGTTGGGACGCGGGCTCGCGGCGTGTGGGGGATGGTGCGCCGGTGGCCGTCGAGGTGTCGGGCCCTACGGCTGGCGTCCCCTGGCCTCAGCGGCCGTTCAGGTCGCGGACGACCTGCGCCGCGCCCGCGGGCTGCTCACCGCGCAACAGGACCAGGCGCTGCGAAACCTGCTGCACGGCCGAGTCGCCCGGGAGGTGGCCCGCGCCCTGTTCGAGGCCGGCGAGCTGATCCGAGCGATGAACACGATCCTGTCCGAGGTGACGACCAGCCAGGGCATCGGGGGTCCGCCTGGAATGGCGCACCCGCGGCGACCTCGACCCCGCGACCTCCACCGCGCTGCGCCTGCTGGCTAAGGACCCCGACGCCCGCACGCAGGCCGAGGACGACTCAGTGCGTGCCGCCGTCGCCAGCCTGGTGGAGGAGGCTCGCCGGGTCGCGCCGGAGGCCGCCTACCGGGACGTCATCGCGCAAGTGCTGGACTACCGCACCTGGCACGAGCTGAAGATCTACGTTCGACGCCGCGGCCGGCCGGACGAGCTGTTGCGCCGCCGCACGGCCCTGTCCGAGGGCGAGAAGAAGCTCGTGACGTACCTGCCGATGGCCGCGGCCGCCGCGGCCTCGGCGGCGGCGCACGACCCGCACGGGACGGGATCACCCAGGCCGATCCTCCTCGACGACGCCTTCGCCAAGGTCTCCGAGGACAACCACGAGCGCCTGTTCGGGCTGCTCGTCGCCCTGGACCTCGACTTCATCATCACCAGCGAGCGGCTGTTCGGCACCCACGCCACCGTGCCGGCGCTGTTCATCGTGGAGGTCTTGCGCGACCCGGACCTGCGCACCATCGCCCTGCTGCACTACCACTGGGACGGACACCGCCGGATCGAACGCAAGACCGAACGGACTCTGGAGCTGGACGATGGGCTCGACGCCGAACTGGACGCCGAACTCGACGTGGAACGGGCCGGGGTATGACCCGGACCGAGGTGTTCACCTACGTCACCGAGAGCCCGGAGTACCGCAGCATCCTGGGGATCTTCGCCGGCACCTTCTTCGCCGAGCTGACCCGGACGAGGTGAGCACCCGGCTGTCCGCCGCCGGGGTGGATCTGAACCAGGACGTCGTCGCGCAACGACTGGAGAGCCTGCGCGGCTGGGGCAACCTCGACGTGTCGGCATCAGTCGGTGCGGTCGGGACGGTCGCCGACTACTACCGGCGCCGCAACCGCTACCTGATCACCCGGATCGGGCAGGAGGTCCACGAGCTCGTCGAGGGCGTCCTCGCCCAGGTCGACGACGTCCGTGACGTCTCGCTGGGACGGCTCGACGTGCTCGCCACCGCTCTGGAGTCGCTGCTCCGCCTCGACCCCACCACGGCCGAACCCGCGACCCTGGCCGACGCCGTACGCGCAGTGTTCGACCCGCACCGGGCGTTCTCCGCGGAGATCACCCAGTTCTTCGCGGCCATCAACCAGTGGCAGGCCCGCTACGACCTCGACGAGACCGAGTTCGCGTTCTTCTCGGAGGTGCTGGTCGGCTACGTCGGCGAGCGACTGGAGTCGCTGGAACGCCGGGCCCGTCCAATCGGGGTGCTGCTCGACCAGCTGGCCCCCCGCCTGCCGATGATCGTCGAACGGGCACGCGACGGGCTCGCCGCCCGGGTCAGCGAGGCCGGCCTGACGGACATCAAGGTGCGCGCCGCGCATGGGAGCCGGACCGATGACTGGGACAACCTGATCGTCTGGTTCCGGGGCCGCCCAGGCAGCCCGAGCGGAGTGGCCGCCCTTGGGCGGGACGCCGTCAACGCGGTGCGCACCCTGACCCAGAACCTCACCCGGTTGTCGCGGTCCGGACTGGGCGGCTCCTCCCGGCGTGCTGATTACCTGCGACTGGCGAGCTGGTTCGACGAGGCGAACCGGGACGGTCCCGACCAGCTGCACCGGCTGGCTGGCGCGGCTCTGGGTCTCTTCCCGTGCCGCCACCTGAATGTCGCGCCCGGCGACGACGAGGATCCCGTCCCAGCGAACACGTCATGGTGGGACGCCCCGCCGGCGCCGGTTCCGGTGAGCCTGCGCGAACGCGGGGACACGACGAATCGTGGGCGTTCGCCGCAGGTCGTCGACCGCTCCCAGCCGCGCGCGCACCTGCTCGAAAGGCGTCGCGCGGCAGAGGCCCGCGGACGCCGCCGCAGGTCAGGAGCTCGTCAGGAGCACTCATTGTCGCCCGCAGGCCCGTAGTGTGCATCGGTCCCATCAACACGACGACTTGAACCGCCAAGATCCGTCACGAGGCGCGGCCATCCCGGGTCAGCACGTCGGCCAGTGCTGTCGGGCATTGGACGAAGATCAGGAGCGCTATGAGCAAACCCGGTTCACAGGAGCGACTCCAGAGCAATCGGGCCCGGCGCCAGATCGAAGTGGCCCCTCCGACGTTCATCTTCATGACGGATCAGCAGTCTGAACAGGCTGCCCGTGCCCTCGCTGCGGTACTGCTTCCCATGATCCGTGAGTGGCAGCGCCCAGCCCGCCAGACACGAGAGGAGGACAGCCCAGACGACCGCCACTGCCGATCACCGAGCCGGTCCGCCGGTTCGTATCCGATCGCACCGCCGAGGTGACGCCTCGACATACGAACCGGCTACACGCACAACCGAGACCGCATAGCCCCTGGCTACAAGGACGTCAGGAGCCACCATACGAGACCGGACCCCCCGATCCGGTTCGTATTTGGGGTCACTGTGGAGGTGGCGGGAATCGAACCCGCGTCCGCTGGCGGTGGACCAGGCCTTCTCCGGGCGCAGCCTGCTGCGGCGTTTCTCAGCCCCGGCGATCACACAAGCAAGTCGCCGAGCCGGGCTCAGTCACTGTTGGTGTCGCCGCAGGTCCCGTGACCGGACCCTTGGCCAGTGGCCTTCTGGTCGACGCCAGCTACCGGGCCGAAGGCGAGCCCGGGCTGACGGACGTCACACTCGCTCAGGCGGCGAGGGCGACGTCGGCGCGATGAGTATCGGCACCTATTGGTTTGCGACGAGGTTTACGAGATCACGTCACCTTCTCGGCCCGCTTCTCCTGGAACGACGTCCAACGTCGAAGCCTGTCACCCCCTGTGGAGTTGTCAGCCACGGCGGCTGTCGAACCACGGCGCCGAGGCACCGCCGGCCACTGTAGCCGCACGCCTCGACGGGTCGCGACGTGCTTTCGGGGGAACGCCGGCTCGGCCGTCCGTGTTCCCGGCCCGGCATCGCCCGCACAGCCGGCGCCGGGACGTCCCGCGGGTCCCCCGGACGGATGGTCTCTCGCATCCCGGCGTGCCCGCCGACAGCACTGGGGTGAACGCCGCGCCCACGCGCGGCGGATGTCCCCGGCCGCGAGTGTAGCCGACTGCCCGCACCCGAGCGCGCACGTTACCGATCAGCCCGGTGGGACATCGCGCGCTCGGCCTCGCGGCGGTCCTGGCGCTCGCGCAGAGTCTGCCGCTTGTCGTACTCCTTCTTGCCCCGCGCCAGCCCGATCTCGACCTTGGCGCGTCCGTTGGCGAAGTACAGCGCGAGAGGGACGACGGTGAAGCCCTTCTCCCGCGTCGCCGCGGCGAGCTTGTCGATCTCCATGCGGTGCAGGAGGAGCTTGCGCTTGCGGCGCGGCGCATGGTTCGTCCACGTGCCCTGCGCGTACTCGGGGATGTGGACGCCCTCGAGCCAGACCTCGCCGCCGTCCACGGACGCGAAGCCGTCGACGAGGGACGCCCGCCCGGCCCGGAGGGCCTTGACCTCGGTGCCCATGAGGACGATGCCGGCCTCGTACGTGTCGTCGATGTGGTAGTCGTGGCGCGCCTTGCGGTTGCTCGCGACGAGGACCCGTCCGGTGCCGTCCCGGCCGGCCTTCCTCGCCTTGCGCGCCTTCTGGTCGGCCGCCCTGCCCATCGTGTCCTCCCTCCGAGGTCTCGTCGTCCGCCGTGCCGTCCACACCCGGACGGCTGCGCCCGTCGCCGACCCGGCTCCCTGGCCGACGCAGGAGTCTACGAGGAGCAGCGCCGCGGCGTCGTCCGGGATTCCTCCCGCCCGGCCGGCGGTGACCGGCCGCCGAGAGCGACGCACGGGGTGGAGGCCGACGGAGGGCGGGGCGGACGGGAGCGTCAGAGCCAGCGCATCGGGTTGACGTGGTTGCCGTTCTCGTAGACCTCGAAGTGCAGGTGGCAGCCGGTCGACAGACCCGTCGTCCCGGAGAGGCCGATGACCTCGCCGCGCCGGACCCGACCTCCCCAGGCGTAGATCCGGGAGAGATGGTTGTACGACGACGCGAGGTCGGTCCCGCGGACGTAGCCGTGGTCGAGGACGATCTGGTTGCCGAAGCCGCCGGCCCGGCCCGCCCGGACGACGACTCCGGCCGCGGCGGCGTGCACCGGCGTGCCGCAGGCCGCCCCGAAGTCGGTGCCGGCGTGCAGCCGCCAGTAGTGGAGCACGGGGTGGAAGCGCATCCCGAAGCCGGACGTGACCGGCGCGTTCACCGGGTAGGAGAGGAAGCCGTCGCTGCTGCGCACCGAGCCCGAGCGGGTCGACCCGCCGGAGCTGCCGGCGCTGCCGGAGCCGGCCGAGCGGCGCGACCCCGGGCCTGGGCCTGCGCCCGCTCGCGGGCGGCGCGCTCCCGGGCGCGACGCTCGCGCTCGGCGCGGGCCGCGCGCGCGCGGAGGATCTGCTCGAGCCGGTCCTGCTCGGCCTGCGCGGCCACGAGCCGGGCCTGCTCCCGCGCCTGCTCGGCCCGGATGACGCCGACCGCCCGGGCCTGGTCCGCGACGAGCCGGGTCTGCTCGGCCTCCGCGGCGGCGGCCTGGGCCTCGGCCTCCTCGCGCGCGGCCACGGCCTGCTCGGCGAGCTCCTTGAGCTGTGCCGTCCGGGAGCGCAGCGCCCGCAGCTTCGATGTCTTCGCCCGCATCTCGGCCTGGACGACGACGAGCCGGTCGACCTCGCTGTTCTCGCTGCGCAGGGCCGAGCCGGCGACCGCCATCCGCTCGGCGAACTGGTCCGGGCTGTCCGCCTGGAGCGCGATCGACAGGCCCGTCATGCCGGACCCCAGGTAGGCCTCCCGGGCGAGGCGGCCGAGCCGGGCCCGCGTCTCCTCCTCCGCCTTCGCCTGCTCGTCGAGCGCCGCGACGGCCTTGCCCTCCTCCGCGCGGGCATACGCGAGGTCCGAGGCGAGCTGGGCGTCGCGGCGCTCGGCGGCACGCAGCGCGGCCCGGGCGTCGGCCAGCCGGGCCCTGACGGAGACGAGCCCGACCTGCGCCTTCTTCAGCGCGACCGCGGCCTCGACGAGGTCCGCCGACGTGCCCTCCAGGCTCTCCCGGATGTCGGCGACCTGTTTGTCGAGGTCGCTCTTGCGCTCCGTGACGCGGTCGGCGCGCTGCGCAGGCGCGAGGCCGCCGGACACCGGTCGGGCGGCAGGCGCCACCCCGGAGGCGAACGCCGAGGACGTCGCCCCCGTCGCGACGAGACACAGCGCGGCGAGCGCGCCGACACCGCGCAGCCCGGTCGGGCGCATGGCGACTCCTCCACCGGCGCCCGGACGCGGCGCCGCACCACTCGCCGTCCGACGTGGGGCAGGGGAAGTCGCCGTCGGGCAAGTCTCGACTCCTTGTCGAGGGTTACACCTTGAGGTACCGGCGCAGCGAGAGGAAGGACGACACGCCCGCAATGCCCAAACCGACGACGAAAAGGAACGGCACGATCGCGAGCGCGTCCCCGACGTCCACGTAGTTCTCGATGAACCGCAGCGAGTTCTTCAGCCAGCCCTGGACGGCGAAGTGGGTGAACGCCATGAGGATCCCCGACGCGAGGAGGGCCCCGGCGAACGCAGCGATCATCCCCTCGAGGACGAACGGCAGCTGGATGACGAGGTTGGAGGCGCCGACGAGCCGCATGATGCCCGTCTCCCGGCGGCGGGTGAACGCGGTGAGGCGGATCGTCGTCGCGACGAGGAGCACCGTGCACAGCAGGGTCAGGCCGGCGACGAACCAGGCGCCCCACTTGAGGCCGTTGAGCAGGGCGAAGAGCCGGTCGAGGAGCTGGTTCTGGTCCTGCACCCGCTCGACGCCCGCGCGGTCCCGGAAGGTGTCGGAGACGACGGCGTACTGCTGCGGGTCCTTGAGCTTGACCCGGAAGGACTCCGGCATCTGGTCGGCCGTCACGTTGTCGGCCAGCACGCTGCCCTTGAACTGCTCCTTGAAGTGGACGAACGCCTCGTCCTTGGACTCATAGAAGACCCGCTCGACGTACGGCTTCAGCGACGGGGAGTCCAGCTCCCGCCGGATGGCGTCGCGCTGGTCCTGCGTCACCTCGCCGTCGGCGCAGCTCGCCGCGTCGGAGTCCTTGCCGCACAGGAAGATCGAGACCTGGACCCGGTCGTACCAGTACGACTTCATCGACGCGACCTGCTTCTGGGCGAGGATCCCGACGCCGAGGAGCAGGAGCGACACCGTCGTCACGAGGACGACGGAGATCGTCATGGACAGGTTGCGCCGCAGGCCGATCCCGATCTCGGACAGCACGAACTGGAACCGCATGTGGTGAACCTCCTCAGCGCGCGTAGCCGTAGACGCCACGGTCCTGGTCGCGGACCAGGCGGCCGTCCTCGAGCTCGCACACGCGCTTGCGCATCTGGTCGACGATCTCGTCGTCGTGCGTGGCCATGACGATCGTCGTGCCCGTCCGGTTGATCCGGTCGAGCAGCCGCATGATGCCGACGCTCGTCGCCGGGTCGAGGTTTCCCGTCGGCTCGTCGGCGAGCAGGATCGCCGGCCGGTTGACGAATGCCCGGGCGATCGCCACCCGCTGCTGCTCACCGCCCGGACAGCTCGTGCGGGAACCGGCGCTCCTTGCCCGCGAGGCCGACGAGGTCGAGGACCTCGGGGACGGTGTGCGACGATCGCGTGCCGAGGCTTGCCGATGACCTGGAGCGCGAACGCGACGTTCTCGAAGACCGTCTTGTTGGGCAGCAGCCGGAAGTCCTGGAAGACGACGCCGATCTGCCGGCGCAGCTGCGGGACCTTCCAGCTCGGGAGCCGGGCGACGTCCTTGCCGGCGACGTGGACGACGCCGCGGGTCGGGCGCTCCTCCTTGAGCGACGAGCCGCAGGAACGTCGACTTGCCGGAGCCCGACGCCCCGACGAGGAAGACGAACTCCCCCTTCCCGATCTCGAGGCTCACGGTGTCCAGCGCGGGGCGGGTGGTGCCCTGGTAGATCTTCGTGACGTTCTCGAAGCGGATCACGGGCGGATGTCCTCGGCCGGTCTCGGGGTCAGGTCCGTCGTCACGGGACGTGCCCGTGCCGACACTCGGGTCAGGTGTCGCGTGCTCCGGCCGATCGAACTCTAGGCGGCCGCACGGGTCGGAGCGGGCCGCCACGCAGCGACGGCGCCCACCAGTGTCACACGCGCGGAAAACCGGTTGCGCACGCCACCGGGTCCGCGTCACGCTCGCTGACGTCCGCGTCGAGGACACCCGCGCCGGTCGTCCGGGTCCGCGGGCCCGTCGGAAGGAGGTCGTCATGGCGCCTGTCACGGGCTGTGCCCTGCCCATGTCCTTCCGACCGAGGGGATCCTCCGTTGACCTCGCACAACCTGTCGGACCGCTGGTCCGACGCCGATCTCACTGACCTGACCCAGCTCTCCGCGTTCTCCGACGAGCTCACCGACGACCGGCCGTCGCGGCCGCGCGGACGCAGGAACGCACGCAAGCCCGCGCGCCGGGTCACCGCCGCCGACCTCGAGGGACCGCCGCCGCACGGCCTCTCGTCGTCCGGACCGACGTCGTCCGGACCGGCGCCGTCCGGGCCCTCGACCGAAGACGACCTGCCGGACGGCGTGACGTACTCGACATGGTTCGGCTCGGAGCACGGGCCGACCCCCCGGCCGGGGTGGGTCGTCACCGACCACAACGCCCTGGATGCCGAGCGTGGCGTCCTCAAGACGGGCAAGGAGGCCGACGTCCACCTCGTCGAGCGGTGGCTGCCCGGCACCGACGCCGTGAGCCTCCTCGCGGCGAAGCGGTACCGGTCGAGCGAGCACCGCCAGTTCCACCGGGACGCGGGCTACCTCGAGGGCCGCCGCGTCCGCAAGTCCCGGGAGATGCGCGCGATGGCCCGGCGCACCGGGTTCGGCCGGGACCTCATCGCGGGCCAGTGGGCCCGGGCGGAGTTCGTCGCGCTGTCCCGGCTGTGGTCGATCGGCTTCGCCGGCGGCCGGGCGATGGTGCCGTACCCGGTGCAGCTGGCCGGCACCGAGCTCCTCATGGAGTTCGTCGGGACGCCGGACGGCGTCGCCGCGCCTCGGCTCGCGGCGCTGCGACCGGACAGCGACGAGCTCACCGACCTCTGGGCGCAGATGGTTGCCGCGCTCGAGACGCTCGCTCTGGCCGGCTACGCGCACGGCGACCTGTCGCCGTACAACGCGCTCGTCCACGAAGGCCGGCTCGTCCTCATCGACCTGCCGCAGATCGTCGACGTCGTCGGCAACCCGCAGGGTCCGGCCTTCCTCGAGCGCGACGTCCGCACCGTCGCCGACTGGTTCGTCGCCCGCGGTCTGCCGCCGCACCTCACCGACCCCCGCGAGCTCACCACGCGGCTGCTCGCCGACGCCGGCCTGCACTGACTGGGCCGGGCGAGGGCCGGCGCCGGCTCAGGTGAAGAGCGACCCCAGGCCGCTGCTCTGCTGCTGGGGGCCGCGCTCACCGAAGAGCTGGCCCTCGCTCGGCTGGACGACGACGAAGCCGGGGCCGTGGAAGGCGTACTGGAACGCCTCCCCCGAGCCACCGCGGATCAACGAGCGCACGTTCATGCTCGAGACGACCTGCGGGGACAGGTTCGCCGACCACGCGACGGCGGCCTGGATGTCGACGTACGTCGGCTGCTGCGAGCAGTCGAGGATCATCGGCGGGCCGTCGCTGGCGATCGCGACCGTGCCCTGGCCCTGGACGAGGGTGTTGAACGCGCCGCCGGACATCACGCCGGCGCCCTGGACCCGGTGGACGTCCCACGACAGGCTCGCGTCGAAGGCGAGGAGGTTCGTCCCGTTGATCGACAGGCCGTCGCCCTCGAGCTGGACGAAGAACACGTCCTCCGCGTACCGGGCGAAGAACACCTCGCCCGCGCCGGAGACCCGCATCAGCGGGGTGTCCTCGTTCGTCAGGGCCCGGCGGATGAACTTGCCGAGGCTGCCGGAGCCCTCGTGGTTGAAGGTGACCTGGCCCTGGTAGGCGACCATGGCCCCCTTGACTGCGAGGACGTCCCCGCCGAGCGTGACCTTGACCATCTTGCTGCTCTGCTTGGCCCAGCGCTCCTGCGTCTGGACCTCGACGTTCGCGGTGTCGAACAGCGTGCTGCGCACGGTCGCTCCTCTCCTCTGCCGACCGGCCTTCCGGTCCTCCGCCGACCGGTCTTCCGGCGTTCGCGGATGCTGACGAGCGGTTCGCCGCGGCGGTTCCCGGCTGTCCGACTCGTCGTCGGCGCGGTCAGTCGCCGCCCTTCTCCCGGCTCCGGCGCCAGCGGATGCCGGCCTCGAGGAAGTCGTCGATGTCGCCGTCGAAGACCGCGCCGGGGTTGCCGGTCTCGTACTCGGTCCGCAGGTCCTTGACCATCTGGTAGGGGTGCAGCACGTAGGAGCGCATCTGGTTGCCCCACGACGAGCCGCCGTCGCCCTTGAGCGCGTCGAGCTCGGCCTGTCGCTCGTGGCGGGCGCGCTCGAGCAGCTTGGCCTGGAGGACGCGCAGCGCGGACGGCCTTGTTCTGCAACTGGGACTTCTCGTTCTGGCAGGTGACGACGATGCCGGTCGGGAGGTGGGTGAGCCGGACCGCGGAGTCGGTCGTGTTGACCGACTGGCCGCCGGGGCCGGACGACCGGTAGACGTCGACCCGGATGTCGTTCTCGGGGATCTCGATGTGGTCGGTCTCCTCGACGACCGGCAGCACCTCGACGCCGGCGAACGACGTCTGCCGGCGGCCCTGGTTGTCGAACGGGCTGATCCGGACCAGACCGGTGGGTGCCCTGCTCGACCGAGAGGGTGCCGTAGGCGTACGGCGCCGGCGACCTTGAAGGTCGCGGACTTGATGCCGGCCTCCTCCGCGTAGGAGGTGTCGTAGA
Organism: uncultured Actinomycetota bacterium; assembly: GCA_963750565.1. Classification (GTDB taxonomy): domain Bacteria; phylum Actinomycetota; class Actinomycetes; order Actinomycetales; family Kineosporiaceae; genus R-H-3. The sequence continues at coordinate 286,176 of CAVVRA010000015.1, forward strand.
CCTCGGTCTTGTAGCCGTGACGCTCGGCCCATCGCAGGTACATCCGCAGCAGCATCTCGGCGAAGTCGGCGGCGTCCACGCCGCCGGCCTCGGAGCGGATCGTCACGAGCGCCTCGCGGTGAGTCGTACTCACCCGACAGCAGCGTGCGGACCTCGAGCTCGCCGAGCGCCTTCTTCACGCGCCTCGAGCTCGCGCTCGGCCTCGGCGAGGGTGTCGGCGTCGTCCTCCTCCTGGGCCATCTCGACGAGCACCTCCAGGTCGTCGACGCGGGACGTCATCGTCTCGAGCCGCTCGACCTCGGCCTGGAGGTGCGAGAGCTTGCTGGTCACCTGCTGCGCACGCTCGGGTTCGTCCCAGAGGTCCGGGGCCGAGGCCCGCTCGGACAGCTCGACGATCTGCTTCTCTCGCCCCCCGAGGTCGCTCACCTCGAGGATCGAGCCCAGCGTCTGACGGAGCTCACGCAACTCTGCGGGGAAGTCCACGGCCACGACGGTCCACACTACGCGGCGGCGTCCGGATCCGACGACGGGACCCTCTCGGCGCGCTCCCAGGCTTCTCCCAGGGGCGATGGCCCACACTGGCCCCATGGAGGAGAACGAGGCGCAGCGGATCGCCGACGGTCTGCGACAGTACGGGATCATGGCGAGGGTCGCCCGACCGGCCGCGTTCCGGTTCGGGGTCCGGGTGCCCCTCGGCGACGGCCGCGAGGCCCTCTGGGACGTCGACGGCGCCGCCGGGCTCGAGGCGCAGATCATGGCCGACGGGATGCTCGTAGGGTACGTCCCGCAGATCCCGGGCTCGGAGAACTTCACCGAGCAGCAGACCGTCGACGCGATCGCGCGCGCCGACTACGGGCGCTCCCCCGGCAGCTGACCGGCCGCCGTCCGGGATGGTGCCGAGGCGGAGGTGACGCGGCAGAGGGGTGATCTTCCTCGGGGGCGGATCTGGGTCAGAACGCGGACGACGGGAGGTCGCGCTCGTCGTCGATGATCGCGGCGAGCCGCTCGGTGCTCCGCCCGACGCGCGTGCGGGTTCGCCCCCTGCCTGCGAGGAGCCGGCTCAGCGGGGCGCGGAGGCCGCCGCTCGCACCGACGACGACAGACACCGGCTCCATCGAGGCCCGTCACGGGGGCCACGCTGCCACCGCGCCGCGCCGGGCGGCACCGTGGACGACGGCACGCCGGAAACCGCGGGGGCGTTACGGGACGGCGCGGGCCCTGGCGCGGGCGGTGACGGTGACCCGGACGCCGCGGGACCAGGGCCGCAGCACCGCGGACACGATCGGGACCCGGGCCGTCGTCGTGAGGGTGACCTGCGCGGTGACGCCGTCCGGGGTGCCCGTGCCCGCGCCCACCGCGGGAGCGGGGAACGGCTGGGCGGGCGCGGCGACGGCGAGGTAGTCGGCGACGCTGCGCCGGACGCCGGCGTCGGTCAGCGGCACCGGGCCCCGCTCCGCCACGCCCTCCCCGCTGCCGACGGTGCCGGTCCCGTAGAACCGGGCGAGGTCGAGGGCGTCCGCGGCGTCGAGCGCCGCGCCGTCCGCGAGCCCCATGAGCCGGTGCCGGGTCAGGTGCACCGAGGTCGCCGCGACGACGACCGTCATGAGAAGCAGCGCGACGACGGCGTAGCCGAGGACGAGCAGCACGACCTGCCCGGCGTCCTCCCGGCGCCGGGTCATGCCGCTGCGCGGGTCACGGGGGCACCGACCGGAACGCGTCGACGGTCGCGACGTGCGTGGCCCGCACGGTGACGTGGCTCGGGACGACCGCGTCGAGGGCCGCCGGCATCCCGGGCAGGACGACGTCGACGGACACCCGGGCGACGACCCGCCCGGCCGGAGTCAGGCACGGCTGACGGGCGCACTCGACCGTCAGCGCGTCTCCCGGGGAGGGCAGGCCCTGGTCGAGCAGCGCCAGCCGGACCGCTGCCCGGGCCCTGGCGGCGCCCGTCTCGGCGTCCGGGGCGGTCACGAAGGCCCTGGCCGCCGCCCGCGCCCCGCCGTCCGTCGCGAACGACGCCGCCTGGAGCCGGCCGAGCGCGACGACGAGGTAGACCACCGGCACGAGCAGCAGCACCCCGAGCACGACGAACTCGACGACGGCGCTCCCCTCGTCCCGGTCGCTCCGGCACGGGTCCCCGGTTCCGCGTCGGGGGTCGCACCGCCCCGACGCCGGGACGTGCCGGACGATGTTCACGGCACCTCCGTGACGGCGTGCCCGGAGACCGTGAGCACCCGCCCGGTGCCGACGAGCCCTGCGACCGGCAACGGCGCCCGCACCGTGACGACGACGGTGTCCAGCCCTGCGAACCGCTCGCGGCCCGCCGTCACCGACCGCGCGTACCCGGCGGACAGGTCCGCCGTGATGAGCGCGCGCGCCCGGGCCGCCCCCGCGTCCGGGTCCCGGTCGGCGAGCGCACCGAAGCGCGCCCCCTCGCTCGCGCAGTCCACGAGCGTGTTCCGCACGTGGAGCACCACCGCGAGCTGGACGACGGCGACGAACATGAGCGTCACGAGGGCGCCGACGAGCGCGAAGTCCACGACGGCCGAGCCGCGGTCACCCCGCCGCGCCGCGCACCCGCGCGCAGCGCGGGCGCTCATCCCCCGGTGACGCTGCTGATCGCCTGCTGGAACAGCGCGACGAGCCGGCCCTGGGCAACCTGCCAGATCGCGAACACGAGCCCCGCCGTCATGAGGGTGACGAACACCCAGCCCTGGATCTCCCCCGCCTCCTCGTACCGGCGCCTCAGCGCGAGGCCCCGGACGTGCCGGAGCCCTCTGCGGGCCCCCGCCGTGAACGTCTTCACCGTGTCTCCCTTCCGTGGGAACGACCGTCCTGTGTCACCGGCCGAGGTCGAGGATCGCCAGGCCCGGGTAGGCCGCGAAGACGACCGTGACCGGGAGGACGAGGAAGACGACCGGGATCATCATGAGGATCTCCCGGCGGCCGCCGTCCTCGACGAGCCGCCGCCGGCCGAGCTCGCGGACGTCCTGGGCCTGTGCACGGAGCACCTCGGCGAGCGGGGTGCCGCGCTCGACGGCGACCGCGACGCCGTCGACGAACCGGGCGAGGGCGGGCAGGCTCGTCCGGTCGGCGAGGCCCTGCAGCGCCTCGACGAGCGACGCCCCGGCGCGGGCGTCGCCGAGGGTGCGGCGCAGCTCGTCGGTGAGCTCGCCGTGACAGGTCCGGGCCACCCGTTCGAGCGCCCCGACCGCGCCCTCGCCGGCGACGACGGACAGCGCGAGAAGCTCGGCGACGGTCGGGAACTCGGCGAGCATCCGGCGCTCGCGGCGCCGCACCTGCGTCGTGAGCGCCTGGTCGCGGCCGAGCGCGCCGCACAACGCCCCGACCACGAGGAGCGTGACGACGGGCACGGCGGACAGTCCGCGGCCCGCCGCCGACGACAGCGCGCCCAGCCCGGCGCCCACCGTCGCGCCGACGACACCCCACACAACCTGCTCGGCGCGGAACTGCTCGAGCGTGCGGCCCGGCCCGAGCTGGTCGAGGCGGCGCCGGACGCTCGCCGACCCGCCGAGGGCCCGTTCGACCCAGGCCACCGCGTCCGCCATGACGGGCTCGAGCAGCCGCTCGACCGGCGCGAGAGGACCGGGTGACGTCCAGCCGCCGGCGACCCCGCCGACCCGCCGCGGCGAGCGGGTGGGCCGGCCCGACCGACCCGACCAGCCGGACGTCGGGTCGTCCAGCAACCGGGACGGCGGCGCGGCGTCCCGGACGTACGGCGCGAGCCGCTCGTCGAGCGCCGGGCGGCGCAACCACGGCAGTCGGGCCACGACGAGCAGCAGCCCGAGGGCGAGCAGCAGGCCGAGGAGCGCACCCATCGCGGACAGCCTCATCGCAGCACCCGCTCCTCGTCCGGCAGCCGCCCGATCCGCAGCATCAGCCGGTAGGCGACGAGGCACACCGCGCCGCCCGAGACGAGCACGGCGGCGCCGGTCGCGCAGTCGTAGGCGGCCACGGCCTGCGGCCGGGTCGAGAGCATCGCGAGCACGATCCACGGCGCGGCGACCGCGAGCCGGGCGCCGTTGACCGTCCAGGTCTGGCGGGCGAGCAGCTCGCCGCGGGTCCGGGCGTCCTCGCGGAGGAACGCGGACAGGCTGCGCAGCAGCCGGCCGAGGTCGGAGCCCCCGACCTCGCGGGTCAGTCGCAGCGCCTCGCAGATCCGGTCGGCGACCGGGTCGGCGAGCCGCTCCTTGAGCGCGTCGAGGCTGTCGCCGAACCGCCCGGACGCCCGGTAGTCCCGGCCGAACGCGACGAACGCCTCGCGCAGCGGCTCCGGCCCACGGTCGCCGAGCTGGGCGAGCGCCTCGGGCAGCGAGAGCCCGGCCCGGACCGCGGAGGTGAGGTTGTCGACGACGTCCGGCCACAGGTCGCGCAGCACGGCCCGGCGCCGCCGGGCCCGGGCGTGGACGTACGCCAGCGGCCCCCACCCGCCGAGCACCGCGAACGACGCCGCGACGACCGGTGACCGGCTGACCCCGACCGCGAGGAGGAACGCGGTTCCCGCGGCGGCCGCACACGTGAGGAGCAGCGCACGCGGCGAGACCGTCTCGATCCCCGCCTGGAGCAAGGTGTCCCGCAGTCGTACGCCGGGCCTGCGCACGGTCGCCCGGCCGGCGTCGCGCCGTCCGGATCGCGTGTCCGGCGCCCAGCACGACCACCACACGAGGAACAGTCCCGACCCGAGCAGCAGACCGACGACGACGCCCACCCCGGCCCTCACGCGGCCAGGAGTGCGACGACGTCGATGCCCGCACGGGCGAAGCGCTCCGCGTGCGGCGGGAAGCCGTCGGCGCGGACGAGGTCACCGCCGCGACGGCTGAATACGTCCGCGGTCTCCACGACGTCCCCTTCGGTGCGCCCCGGGACCGCGACGACCTCGTGCACCCGGCGCACGCCGTCCGGGTCCAGCGTCATGTGCACGACGAGGTCGATGCTGCTCGCGACCGTGGGGACGACGAACCGGCTGCTCACGTTCTCGCCGGCGAGCAGCGGCAGGGTGCACATCTTGACGACGGCCTCGCGCGCGGAGTTCGCGTGCAGCGAGCACATGCCGGGCAGGCCGCTGTTCAGCGCGATGAGCAGGTCCAGGCTCTCCGCCTGCCGGACCTCTCCGACGACGATCCGGCTCGGCCGCATCCGCAGTGCCTCCTTCACGAGACGCCGCAGCGGGACCTCCCCCGTGCCTTCCAGGCTCGGTTGCCGGCACTGCATCGCGACGACGTCGCGCAGCGGCACGCGCAGCTCGAACACCTCCTCGCAGGTGACGACCCGTTCCCGTGGCGGGATCGCCGCGGCGAGGCAGTTGAGCAGGGTCGTCTTGCCTGCCTGGGTGCCGCCGGAGACGAGGATGTTGAGCCCCGCGGCGACCGCACCGGCGAGGAACCGAGTAGCGGGCGGGGTCAGGGTGCCGAGGCTCACGAGGTCCTCGAGGCGGCTGGCGCGGACGATGAACTTGCGGATGTTCACCGCGACGTGCCGGCGGGTGATGTCGGGGACGACGACGTGCAGCCGCGAGCCGTCGGGGAGCGTCGCGTCGACGAACGGACTGCTCAGGTCGACGCGGCGGCCACTGGTCTTGAGCATCCGCTCGACAAGGTCGCGGACCTCCTCGTCGGTGAGGATCGTCGTCGTCAGCTCGCTCGTCCCGCCACGAGCGACGAAGACCTTGCCCGGCTCGTTGATCCAGACCTCTTCGACGTCCGGGTCGTCGAGGTACTGCTGGAGCGGCCCGAAGCCGGCGACCGCGTCGAGCACGCGCTTGACGGTCGTGCCCGCGTCGTCCAGCGGCGGGAGCACCCCGGTGACCGACCGCTCGTCGTAGTCGGAGACCACGTCCTCGACGAGCCGGCGCACCCCACGGGGGTCGCGGACCGGGTCCATCCCGCGCCGGCGGATCAGCTCCCGGACCTCGTCCGCGACGATCGCCACCCCGTCCACCGCGTCTCCTCCCCGTGACGGCATCCCCGCCGCTTCGGCCGGCGGGAGGTCACGCAAGATAGTCGCGATCACGTCCGGTTGTCAGCGGCCGTCCACAGCCGGGTGACGCAAGCAATGACAGAACCCCGGTTATCCACAGGCGGCCGGTCTCCGGGGGCGGACTGTCGGGGGCGCGGGGCAGACTCCGTGGCCGTGTCCCGTGCCCGGCTCGACGATCCGGTGTCCTCGCATCCGTCGGGGGCGCCGTCGCCGGTCGCGTCCCCGGTCAGGTCCTCGGGACCCTGCGCCCGGCCGACGCCGCCGGTCCCGATCCTGGTCCGGCTCACCCTCGTCGACCGGGCCCGTCCCGGCGCCGCCGCGGACGTCGCCGTCGAGGCGTGGCCCGGGACGGCGTTCGCCGCGGTCCGCGACGAGCTCGCCGCGGCCGCGGGATCGGTCGCCCGGGACGCCTGCGTCGGCGGCCGGCCGGTCCCCGCGAACGCGGTCGTCGGCCGGTCGCCGCTCCTCGACGGTGCCGTCGTCGTCCTCGGCGAGCCAGCGGTCGCGGCGGCAGGCGTGCCGGCGCTCGAGGTCCACGTCGTGGCCGGTCCGCGCGCCGGCGACCGGTTCGGGATCCGGCCCGGCGGCCACGTCCTCGGTCGCGGGCCGGACGCCGAGATCCGGGTCGACGATCCCGACGTCTCCCGCGCGCACGCCGTCGTCACCGTGACGGCGCACGGCGTCCGGGTGGCCGACCTCGGCTCGACGAACGGGACGGCGTTCGCGTCGCCGCGCGGGACCCCGGTCCCCGTCGACGCCGACGGTGCCGACTGGCCCGAGGGCGCCGACCTCGTCGTCGGCGGCTCGCGGCTCGCGCTGCGCCCCGGTGACGACCCGGACGGGGTCGACGGCAGCCTCGCGGCGACCGTGGAGGACGCGTCGGGGCACCTGCTCCTCAACCGAGCACCCCGGCTGCGCGCCGCGGTTCCGCGGCCCCGGGTCGGGTTCCCGGCGCCACCGCCCGCCCCTCGTGCGGCGCGGCTCCCATGGCCGGCTCTCGTCCTCCCCGCGGTCCTCGCGGTGCCGATGGCGTGGTGGTGGCACCAGCCGGCCTTCCTGCTCATGGCGCTGCTCACCCCGGTCGCGATGCTCGGCCAGCACCTCGTCGAGCGGCGCGGCAGCCGGCGGCAGGCCGGCCGGGCGGCGGCCGAGCACGAGGAGCAGGTGCAGCGCGCCCGGGACGCGCTCTCGGCCGCGCTGGACGCCGACCTGTGCCGGCTCGAGGGCTCGCACCCGGACGCCGCCCGCGTCGGCGCCGCGGCGGCCGGTCCTACCCAGCGGCTCTGGCAGCGGTCCGTCCTGGACGACGACGCGTTCGTCGTCCGGGTCGGACGCGGCCCTGCCCCGGCGGCCGTGGACGTCGACGGCGACCCACCGCGTGACGTCCCGGCCACCCCGGCGCACGACGACGCCCCGGTCGCGCTCGAACTCGGTGCGCGCCGCGTCGTCGGGCTCTCGGGTGCCCGCGAGGACGTCCTCGCCGTGGCCCGCGGGCTCGTCGGGCAGGTCGCAGCGCTGCACAGCCCGCAGGAGGTCGGCGTCGTCGTCCGGGCCGCGGGCTCGGTGCGTGCGGCGGACTGGGCGTGGACGACATGGCTGCCGCACGCCCACCGTGCCGATTCCGGCGACCCGGGCGACCCCGACGCCCCGGGCGACCCCGACGCGCTGGGGGACCCCCACGGCCCGGGCCACACGGGTGACGTCGGCCGTGCCACCGGGCGGCACCGGCTCCTGGTTCTCGACGGCGCGCACGACCTGCGGCGCGACCCGGCGGTCGCCGGGCTGCTGGCCGACGCCCGGCGGGCCGTGACCCGCAGCGGCCGACCAGGCGCGGAGCCGTGCCTCCGCACGGTCGTGCTCTGCCTCGACGACGAGCCGGCACGGTTGCCGGCGGAGTGCGCGGCGACGGTCGAGCTGCGCTCCGACAGTGGGGGGCGGACGGCGCTCCTGCGCGTCGCCGGCGAGGTCGAGCGCCGCTTCGTGCCGGACGGCGTCGGGGCGGCGTGGGCGGCCCGGCTCGCCCGCGACCTCGCCCGGTTGCGTGACGCGACGCCGCAGAGCGGTGCCTGCGCGCTCCCCCGCCGGGTGGCGCTGGCCGACCTGCTCGGCCTGCCGGCCGCCGAACCGGCCGGGTGGGCGACCCTGGTCGGCCGGCGCTGGCACCGCTCGCCCGGGACGCCGCCGCCCCTGCGGGTCGTCCTCGGGGCCACCGCCGACGGCCCGTGGGAGGTCGATCTGCGACGGGACGGCCCGCACGTGCTCGTCGCGGGGACGACCGGCGCGGGGAAGTCCGAGCTCCTGCGCAGCCTCGTCGGCGCGCTCGCCGTCGAGCACCCGCCGGACGAGGTGAGCCTGCTCCTCGTCGACTACAAGGGCGGGACGGCCTTCGCCGGCCTCGACCGGCTCCCGCACGTCTGCGGCCTCCTCACCGACCTCGACCCGCATGTCGCCGACCGCGCGCTGCGTTCGCTGCGGGCCGAGCTGCGCCGGCGCGAGAGGGTGCTGCGCCGCGCCGGTGCTGCCGACCTCGACGGCTACGACCGGTTCGGACCGGCGCGGGGTCGACCGCGGCTGCCCAGGCTCGTCGTGGTCGTCGACGAGTTCCGGGTGCTCGCGGAGGAGCTGCCCGACCTGCTCACCGGGCTCGTGCGGGTCGCCGCGCTGGGACGGTCGCTCGGGGTCCATCTCGTCCTCGCGACGCAGCGCCCGGCCGGGGTCGTGTCGGCCGACATGCGGGCGAACCTCAACCTCCGCATCGCGCTCCGGGTCCGGGACCGCGCGGACTCGGACGACGTCGTCGAGGCCCCGGACGCCGCCGCCCTGGCTCCGGACGTGCCTGGTCGCGCCCTCGTCCGGTCCGGCGGCGGATCGCTGCTCGCGGTGCAGACCGCGCTGCTCACCGGGAGCCCGGTCGGGACCGCCCGGCTGCCCCGGGTCATGCCGCTCACCGGGTCCGCAGTCGCCGTCGCGAGGTTCCCGACCAGCCCGGACGGCGCGGCGGCCGCGTCCTCCCCCGCGTCCACCGTCGGCACCGATGCCGCTCCGAGCGTCGGCACCGATGTCGGTGGGTCGTCGCCCCTCGTCGGGCCACCGGGCGGAGTCGTCGGCGCGCTCGTGCGCGCCTGCGCGCTGGGCGCCGCGCACGTCGGCCGAGCGCTGCCCGCGCCGCCGTGGCTGCCGCCACTGCCTGGGCTCGTCCGGCTCGATGAGGCCGCCGCGCTAGCCCGGGCCGCTGTCGACGAGGGCGCGCTCGACGCAGCCGCGGTCGACCGGGAGCGAGGCGTCCTGACCGGCGGCGGGGCCGTGGACGACGCCGCGACCGAGGGCGCGGCCGGCGTCGCCCCCGGAGGTGTCGCCGCGGGCACGGTCACCACCCCGCGGCTCCTCCTCGGGCTCGCCGACCTGCCCGACGAGCAGTGCCGAGACGTTGTGTCCTGGGACCTCGACCGGGGTCACCTCGGTCTCAGCGGAGCCCCAGGCTCGGGCCGGACGAGCGGGCTGCGCGCCCTCGTCGCAGGCCTCGCACGGCTGGAGGGCCGCGTCCACGTGCACGTCGTCACCGGACCCGGCGGCCTCACCGTGCCGCCGGAGCTGCCGGGGCTCGGCACCGTCGTCCCGGTGTCGGACGGCGAACGCTGTGCGCGGCTCCTGAGCCACCTCGCCCGCGACCCGCTGCCCGGCACCTGGACCGTGCTCGTCGTCGACGGCTGGGAGGCGGTCGTCGACGCACTGTCCGTGCTCGACCGTGGCCGCCCGCTCGACGACGTGGTGGCCGCCGCTCGGGACCGTGGCGCGGACGGGCTGCGCGTCGCGGTGGCAGGGGGCCGAGCCGTGCTCGCCGGTCCGCTCGGTGCCTTGCTCAGCACCCGGCTGCTGCTGCGGACCGCCGATCCTGCGGACCTCCTTGTGGCCGGGGTGGCGCCGGACGAGGTCCCCGCGGTGATGCCCCCTGGACGCGCGCTGCTGCCTGGTCGCGGCGCCCGCGGTGCGAGGAGGGCGGCGTGGTCCGGCGGGGGTGCGGCGGGCACCGCGAGAGCCGTCGAGGTCCAGGTCGGGCTCCTCACCGATGACGTGAGCGCGGACGCGCAGGACCGAGCCCTGGAGTCGCTCGTCCTCGGGCTCCAGGCCGGGCGGGCGACTGCCCGGCACGGCGAACCCGCAGAGCCACCGCTGCGTCTCCTCGAGCTGCCCGCCAGGATGCCGCTCGCTGCGTTGTCCGGCGCTGCCCCGGTCACCACGCCGCCGGCCGCCGCCGAGGGCGGCGCCACCCAGGTCGCGGTCGGTGTGGGCGGCGACCTCGCCGAGCCGGTGCGGCTGCCGTTGACGCCGGGCGAGGTGGTCCTCGTCGCGGGCGGCCCCGGGTCCGGCCGGAGCACTGCGCTCGAGGTCGTCGCGGTCCAGGCCGCCCGGGCGGGGTCGGTCATCGTCCGGGCGGAGGACCTCGGGGCGGACGTCGGCCCGGTGCCGGCGCACGACCCGCGCCGGGTCGTCGTCCTCGCCGACGACGTCGCCGGGCTGCCGCCCGCGGCGGAGGAGGTGGCCGAGGCCCTCGTCGCGGCGGGCGCGACGGCCGTCGTGGTCGCGACGCCCGCGGACGCGACAGTCGCCTTCCGGGGGCTGCTGGCCGCGGTCCGGCGCTCCCGGACCGGCCTGCTCCTCGGCGCGCTCGCACCTGGCGACGGCGAGGTGCTCGGTGTCCGCACGGCCACTGGGGCGGGGGTCCGGCCGGGCCGCGGGCTCCTCGTGGTCCGCGGTCGGGCCGTCGCCGTGCAGGTCGCCGACCACGGGCCGCCCGGGACGCGGTGAGGCCCGCCCGGTCTGACGTGCACTGCCGGTGCGCCGTGCCGGGACGGCGCCACGCGTGTGACGGCCGGGGCGACCGGTGCACCGCGAGCACGGGGGCGGACGTCGCGACATCCCGGATGACACAGTGAGCGTCACGACGCGTCGCCTCCGGACAGCGGGGGGGCGACGTCCGCTGGGACGGGGAGGGAGGATCGGCACGTGGGAACGGCGGGCCTGCAGCCGACGACACGCGTACGTCGCGCGCGCGCGTCCGACGTCGGCGCGATCATCGCCCTGATCCGGGAGCTCGCCGCCTACGAGCGGGAGCCGGACGCCGTCGAGGCGACCGAGGAGGACCTGCGCGAGGCGCTCTTCGGCCCCGACCCGCGGGTGCACGCGCTCGTCGCCGACGTCGTCCCCGACAGCGACACCAGCAGCGACACCAGCAGTGACACCAGCAGCGAAACCAGCAGCGGCACCGAGACCAGCACCGCCTCCGACGTCCCCCCGGGCGAGGTCGTCGGCATGGCGGTCTGGTTCGTGAGCTTCTCGACGTGGACCGGCCGACACGGGATCTGGCTCGAGGACCTGTTCGTCCGTCCGAGCCACCGCGGGCTCGGTCTCGGCGCGGCGCTGCTCGCCGAGCTCGCGGGTGAGTGCGAGCGCCGGGGCTACCGACGGCTGGAGTGGAATGTCCTGGACTGGAACGACCCGGCGCTCGGCTTCTATCGGCGGCTCGGCGCGGAGCCGCTCACCGACTGGACCGTCCACCGGCTGACCGGGGAGCCGCTCATGACGCTGGCCACCGCGGCGTCGACCCGGACCGACCCGGTACCTTCCGGACGCAGCGACGCCCTACCGCCGCGGACGGTGACCGACTGAACGAGTTCGGTAACGTCCCCACGTTCGGCCGATGTGCAGACGGCGCGGGAACGGGCACGGCAGAAGAACCACGCGGAGGGGGTCAGGGATGATCACGCTCGTCGGGCAGGGCCGGCACTCGGACGCCACGGAGGTCGTCGAGCTGCGGGTCCCCGCGGATCCCGCGTACCTGACGGTGATCCGGACGGCGACGGCCGGGCTCGCCGCGCGGCTGGACCTCACGCTCGACGAGATCGAGGACCTGCGGATCGCCGTCGACGAGGCGTGCGCCCTGCTCCTCGCGCACACGGCGCACGACGGTGAGAGCCTCTACGCGGATTTCACCATCCACCAGGGCAGCCTCGACGTCCACGTCCGCGGCCCGGCCAGGACCCTGCCGGACCGGACGAGCTTCGCCTGGTCCGTCCTCGAGGCCCTCGTCGGGCGGGTTGAGACCGGAGCCACCGACAAGGGATGCTGGATACGGTTGAGCCACGCCGGGGGTCGGAGGGCCTAGTGACGAGGGACGGCAGCGTGACTCGCGCGTCGACCGAGCCGTCCCACGACCCCCACCCCGCAGATGCTGCGGTGCTGCCGCTCCTGCGGGAGCTCGCGTCGCTCGATCCCGCCGACCCGGCCCACGGCGCCCTGCGCGAGCACCTCGTCGAGAGCCAGCTCGCCCTGGTGCACCACCTCGCCCAGCGGTTCCGCGGTCGCGGTGAGCCGTACGACGACCTCGTCCAGGTCGGCACGATCGGGCTGCTCAACGCGGTCGACCGCTTCGACGCCACCCGGGACTCGTTCACCGCGTTCGCGGTCCCGACGATCCTCGGTGAGATCCGCCGGCACTTTCGCGACCGCGGTTGGGCGCTGCGCGTCCCGCGCCGGCTCCAAGAGCTCAGCCGCCGGGTCGCGGAGGCCCGCGAGTCCCTGACCCACAGCCTGGGCCGGTCACCCACCGTCCAGGAGCTCGCCCTGCACCTCGACGTCGACGCGGACGTCGTGCTCGAGGCGCTCGACACGGCCGGCGCCTATGCGACCGTCCCGCTGCCGAGCGTCCCGGACGACGCGCAACCGACCCTCGGCGCCGTCGACGAGGGCATGGAGCTCGTCGAGAATCGCGAGACGCTGCGACCCCTGCTCGAAGGCCTGCCGGTTCGGGAGCGCAAGATCCTCGCGCTCCGCTTCGGGCGCGGGATGTCGCAGTCCCAGATCGCCGCCGAGGTCGGCGTCTCCCAGATGCACGTGTCGCGCCTTCTCGCGCGCAGCCTCGCGACGCTGCGGGAGAGCCTCTCCGAGGAGGTCTGAGCCGCCGGACCCGGCGTTCAGCCCCGAGAGACCGGGCTCGAGCCGTCGGCCGGGTCCTCGAGGACCCCGGGCACGAACAGCCCGACGACGACCAGTACCGAGGCGACGAACAGCGGCACGCCGACCTGGGGGCGCGACTCCAGCGCAGGGGCCGCCACGGCCGTCTGGAGCACCTGCCAGACGAGCGCCGGCGCCCGCGACCAGCGCTGCCCGCGCCACACCCCCACCCCCACGGCGGCGACCCCGGCGCCGAGCAGCACGACGAGGAGTGCGAGGAACGCCGAACCGGCCCGCGAAACCGGACTTCCCACGAGTGTGTCGATCCCCAGGACGAATCCGTATCCGACCACCACAATGGACTCGGCAAGGACGGTCGCGGCCACGACCCGGCGGACCACGCGGTTTCCCGCAGAGCTCCCGCTCGGAACGTGCGTCATGATTCGTTACCCCTAGTCACCGTCGAGAAACGCCAGCGGCGCTGCCGGACCACACTACCGGTCGCATGGGTGCCGCCTCATGATGCAGTTGGGGCCTATGACCAGGGACGACTACGACAAGTGAATGCCCGAGCACAGGTTCGCGCTCCCAGCGGTTTCACAGCAGACGGTGACCAAAAGTTGCTGCAGATCCCTTGTGAAAGCGGGCACAAGGATGTGAGGCTTGGCGTTGGACTCATGAGGGCGCGACGGAGCGCTGTCATTGATACTCGCGAGGGCTTGACGACAAGCCAAACTCGATGTCAGATACCAAGCACGCTCTGCGATCGCGCAGACACAGAAAGCGACGAGCCCCCGCGCGGGGCGTGAGGAGTGGAACACCTGATGGACTGGCGGCACCGCGCAGCGTGCCTGGACGAGGACCCCGAGCTGTTCTTCCCGATCGGGAACACGGGTCCGGCACTGCTGCAGATCGAGGAGGCCAAGGCCGTCTGCCGGCGTTGCGACGTCGTCGAGACCTGCCTGCGATGGGCCATTGACACGGGTCAGGACGCCGGCGTCTGGGGCGGTCTGTCCGAGGACGAGCGGCGCGCCCTGAAGCGCCGCAACGCGCGCGCTCGCCGCGCGAGCTGAGCGCTCCTCGCCCGACCAGAACAGCTCGTGGCGAGAGCAGACCGCTCGACGCGCACCCTGACCTGCTGACACACACCTGGTATCCCTGCTGAGGCCGGGGGCGCTCGAGACCGACCCCGGCGGCGCCCGGCCGGCCATCCGGCCGGGCGTCGTCGTCCGGGACCACGGGGATGTCCGCGCAGCGGTCCCTGCCGGAGACCGGCGTCAGCGCGCGACGGGCCCGAGGGTCAAGGCCGGACGACGATCTGGTCGACCGGCGCGGCGGTGCTCACGACCCCGCCGGACGACTCGTTCGGCGACCCCCCGGCGGCGTCCGTCACCGGCCCCACCGGTCGGACGGTCACCTCGACCGCGACCTCCGTGCCGCCCTCAGGCGGTGTGCTCCAGGTGATGCGCCCGCGCATCTCGCCGCCGACGAGGGCCTGGACGATCTGGGTGCCGAGGCCGTCGTCCCCGGCGACGAAGTTCTCCGGCAGCCCGGCGCCCGTCGTCCTTGACGACGGCCCGCAGGCTCCGGCCGTCGCGGTGCGCGATGATCGTCACCGTTCCACCGCCGTTCGCGAGCCCGTGCTCGACGGCGTTCGTCACGAGCTCGGTGAGCACGAGCGCGAGCGGCGTCGCGTTCTCGGCGCGCAGCTCGCCGAAACGGCCTTCCCGGTGCACGGACACCGGCGCGTTGGCGCCGGCGAGCTCGACCGCGAGCTTGACGACCGTGCGCTCGACCACGTCGTCGAAGTCGACCGTCTCCCCGAGTCCCTCGGACAGCGTCTCGTGGACGAGCGCGATCGTCGCGACCCGGCGCATCGCCTCCTGGAGCGCGGCGCGACCCTCCTCCGACGGGATCCGCCGGGCCTGCAGGCGCAGCAGCGCCGCGACGGTCTGCAGGTTGTTCTTCACCCGGTGGTGCACCTCGCGGATCGTCGCGTCCTTGGTGAGCAGCTCGCGCTCGCGGCGGCGCAGCTCGGAGACGTCCCGCAGCAGCACGAGCGCCCCGATCCGCGGACGCCGCCGCCGACAGCGGGATGGCCCGCAACGACAGGGTCGTCCCGCGGGCCTCGACCTCGCTGCGCCACGGCGCCCGCCCCGACAGGACGAGCGGCAGCGACTCGTCCACCGGCCCGCTCGTGTCGAGCAGCGGCGTCATGATCTCGGCCAGGGACCGGTCGAGGACGTCCCCGACGTAACCGAGGCGGTGCAGGGCCGACAGCGCGTTCGGGCTGCCGTAGCTGATCCGGCCGTCGCGGTCGAGCCGGAGCAGTCCGTCGCCCGACCCGGGGCGCACCACGCCGGGACCCGGTCGGCGCGCCGGCGACGGGGAACTCCCCCGTCGACGATCATCCGAGCCAGGTCGTCGGCGCACTGCAGGTACGTCAGCTCGAGCCGGCTCGGCGTCCGCGCGGCCGCAAGGTTCGTGTGCCGGGCGACGACGGCGATGACCCGGTCCCCGCCGTACGACCGGGACCGCCTCCTCGCGGACCGGGACGTCGTCGTGCCACTCGGGATCGCGCTCTCGGCAGATCCGGCGCAGCTTCCAAGCCCGGTCGACCTGGACCCGCCGGCCCCGTGGCGCGCGGGTGCCGACGACGTCGTCGTAGTAGACGGTCGGCCCGGTACTCGGCCGGCAGTGCGCCACTGCGACCCACCCGTCGCCGTGCCGGTCCGGCACCCAGAGTACGAGGTCGGCGAACGACAGGTCGGAGAGCATCTGCCAGTCGCCGACGAGCAGGTGCAGCCACTCGACGTCAGCCGGCTCGAGGTCCGTGTTCGCGGCGACGAGCTCGTTCAGGGTCGGCACGCCACAACCCTAGACGCGGCTCATGACGACACGGCACCACCCGCTCACAGCGCGCGACCCGTCCTCCGCGGGGTCGGGCCGGCGGGGCGTGTTCGACCCGGACGTGCACACCAGAGGAAGGATCCGCGGGTCAGCCCGTGGTCCGGACCACCCCGCGCAGCGTCCGAAGTGCGACCGAGAGCGAGGCGATGTCGCCCTTCTCGAGCCGGCGCACCTCCTCGAGGGTCTGCGTCGCGCGGGCGACCGCGGCCGCGTTGTCCCGCTCCCACCGCTCGATCCGCGCGGTCGGCTCCTCGCCGGACGGCGTCGCCCCGAGCACCGCGAGGGTGAGCGCCTCGAGGGCCGCGTAGAGGTCGTAGCGCAGCGCGGCCCGGGCCAGCGCCTGCCAGCGGTCGAACCTGCCGAGGCTGCTGATCCGGGTGAGCATCGCGTCGACGGCGTACCGCTCCGACAGCGTGAGGTACACCCGCGCGACCTCCTCGGCGGGGATCTGCGCCTGCTCGGCGATCTGCGTGATGTCGAGCAGCTGGAAGACGTTGAGCAGGCAGGCCCCGCGCATGGCGAGGTCGGCCGGGACGCCGATCTTCTCCAGGTGCTCGCGCCTGTTCCGACGAGCGCCTTGTACTCCGCGCCGACGATCAGCTCCGGCAGCTGCGGGCCCGAGGTGCGCGACGACCGGCGCGAACCGCTCGATCTCGGCGCCGATGTCGAGCCGGCCGGGACGGGCCTGGAGGAACCAGCGCACCGAGCGGTCGAGCAGCCGGCGGAACTCGAGGTACAGCGCGGTCTGTGCGTCGGTCGGGACCACGTTGTCGAGCGCCTCGACCTCGGCGACGAACTCGCCGCAGGCCGAAGACCTCCCGGCAGACGGTGTACGCCCGGGCGACCTGCTCGGGGCTCGCCGCCGGTCTCCTCCTGCACCCGGAACGCGAACGTGATGCCGCCCCGGTTGACCATCTCGTTGACGAGGCACGTCGTGATGATCTCGCGGCGCAGCGGGTGCGCGGCGAGCCGGTCGGCGTACCGCTCGACGAGCGCAGCCGGGAAGTAGTCGCGCAGGGTCCGGGCGAACCACGGGTCGTCGGGCAGGTCGCGAGGCGACGACGTCCTCGGTGAGCGCGATCTTCGCGTAGGCGACGAGCACGGCGAACTCCGGCGAGGTCAGGCCGCGCCCGTCCTCGTCGCGCTCGGCGAGCGTCGCGTCGTCCGGGAGGAACTCCAGCGCCCGGTCGAGCGTGCCACGGGCCTCGAGCGATCGGATGAACCGCTGGTGCACCGTGAGCATCGAGTGGGACTGCTTGCGGGCGTTGCCGAGCAGCACGTTCTGCTCGTAGTTGTCCCGCAGCACCAGCCGGCCGACGTCGTCGGTCATCTCGGCGAGCAGCAGGTTGCGCTGCTTGCTCGGTGAGGTCGCCCGCCGCGACGATCCGGTCGAGCAGGATCTTGATGTTGACCTCGTGGTCGGAGCAGTCGACACCGGCGGAGTTGTCGATGGCGTCGGTGTTGACCCGGACGCCGTGCAGCGCCGCCTCGACCCGGCCGAGCTGGGTGAGCCCGAGGTTGCCGCCCTCGCCGACGACCCGGACCCGCAGCTCGCCGGCCGTCCACCCGGATCGCGTCGTTGGCCTTGTCGCCGACGTCGGCGTGCGACTCCGAGCGACGCCTTCACGTAGGTGCCGATGCCGCCGTTCCACAGCAGGTCGACCGGGCGCGGAGAGGATCGCCGCGCATCAGCTCGGCGGGCGTCATCGCCGTCGTCGAGGACGGCAGCGCCAGCCGGGCGGCGACCTGCGGCGATGATCGGGATCGACTTCGCCGACCGCGAGAAGACGCCGCCGCCGGCGGAGATCAGGCTCGCGTCGTAGTCCGCCCACGACGAGCGGGGCAGCGCGAAGAGCCGCTGCCGCTCGGCGAACGACGTCTCGGCGTCCGGGTCGGGGTCGAGGAAGACGTGCCGGTGGTCGAACGCGGCGACCAGCCGGATGTGCTCGCGACAGCAGCATCCCGTTGCCGAACACGTCGCCGCTCATGTCGCCGATGCCGACGACGGTGAAGTCCTCGGACTGGGTGTCCCGGCCGAGCTCGCGGAAGTGCCGCTTCACCGACTCCCAGGCACCCTTGGCGGTGATGCCCATCGCCTTGTGGTCGTAGCCCGACGGAGCCGCCGGAGGCGAACGCGTCGCCGAGCCAGAACCCGTAGTCGCTTGGCGACGCCGTTGGCGATGTCGGAGAACGTCGCGGTGCCCTTGTCGGCCGCGACGACGAGGTAGGTGTCGTCGCCGTCGTGCCGGACGACGTTCGGCGGCGGCGCGACGACCTGGGTGAGGACGACGTCGCCGGTTCCGCCCGCCGCGTCGGACGTCACGACCTCGGTGACGAGGTTGTCGGTGACGTCGAGCAGCCCGCAGATGAAGGTCTTGTAGCAGGCGACGCCCTCGGCCGAGCCACGCCTCGCGGTCGGCCGCCGGGTCGGGCAGGTTCTTGCCGACGAAGCCGCCCTTGGCGCCCGGTCGGCACGATGACGGCGTTCTTCACCATCTGCGCCTTGACCAGGCCGAGGACCTCGGTGCGGAAGTCCTCGCGGCGGTCGCTCCAGCGCAGGCCGCCGCGGGCGACCTTGCCGAACCGCAGGTGCACGCCCTCGACCCGCGGGGAGTAGACGAAGATCTCGAAGGCCGGCCGCGGCTGCGGCAGGTCGGGCACCGCCGTCGGGTCGAGCTTGAACGACACGTACGGCTTCGGCCCCGCCGCCGGGCCGCCGTCCGTCTGGAAGAAGTTGGTGCGCAGCGTCGCGAGGACGAGGCCGAGGAAGGCCCGCAGGATCCGGTCGTGGTCGAGGCTCGCGACGTCGTCGAGTGCCGAGCGGATCCGGACCTCGACCTCGTCGGCGGCAGCGGTCCGCTCGTCGTCCCGCCCACCGTTCGTCGCCACGCCGCCGAACCGCTCGGGGTCGAAGCGGGCCTCGAAGAGCTGCACGAGCATCCGGGCGATCGTCGACGTTCGCCGCGAGGCAGCGCTCGATGTAGTCCTGGCTGAACGTGCGTGCCGGTCTGCCGCAGGTACTTCGCGTAGGCCCGCAGGACGACGACCTGGCGCCAGGTGAGCCCGCCGCGCAGGACGAGCCGGTCGAAGCCGTCGCTCTCGGCGCGCCCGTGCCAGGCCGCCGCGAACGCGTCGCTGAACAGGTCGCGGGACCGCTCGGCGGCCTCCGCGGCGACCCCGCCGGCCTGACGTCGTAGCGCAGCCCGAAGTCGTAGATGTAGGCGATCGTGCCGTCGGCCCGATCGATCTCGTAGGGCCGCTCGTCGACGACCTCGACGCCGAGGTTGCTCAGGTAGGGCAGCACCGCGGTGAGCGACAGCGGCGCGAGCCGGTAGAGCTTGAACCGGCGCTCCCCCGCGGCCGCGCCGACCGGCTCGTAGAGGTTCATCCCGAGGGCGTCCTCGGCACCGTCCGCGCCGCTGGCCGCGACCCGCGTCACGTCGTCCGGGCGCAACGCCTCGATCCGGCGCAGGTCCGCGACGGCGACCCGCGCCGGGAAGTCCTCCTTGTACGCCTCCGGGAAGCGCCCGGCCCCAGGACCGCAGCAGCCGCGCGGCCTCCTCCTCGCCGACGTCGACGCGCAGCGCGTCGACGAGGTCCTCGTCCCAGGACCGGGTGGCCTCGACGAGGCGGCGCCTCGAGCTCGGCGGCGTCGACGTCCGGCAGCGGCGTCCCGGGCTCGACCCGGACGACGAAGTGCAGCCGGGCGAGGACGGACTCGCTGACCCGGGCGCTGTAGTCGACGTGCGAGCCGCCGAACGCCTCCCGGAGGATCGTCCTCCATCTGCAGCCGGACGGACGTCGTGTACCGGTCGCGCGGCAGGAACACCAGGCACGAGACGAAGCGGCCGTACTCGTCGTACCGCATGAACAGCCGCGTGCGCCGCCGCTCCTGCAGGTGCATGACGGCGACGGCGATGTCGTACAGGTCGTCGACGCCGATCTCGAAGAGCTCGTCGCGGGGGTAGGTCTCGAGGATCTGGAGCAGGTCCTTGCCGGAGTGGCTGTCCGGGGAGAAGCCGGTCCGGGCCAGCACGGCGTCGACCTTGCGGTCGACGACCGGGATCCGCCGGACGCTGTCGGTGTACGCGGAGGACGCGAACAGGCCGAGGAAGCGGCGCTCGCCGACGACCTCGCCGGTCGCGTCGAACGTCTTGACCCCGACGTAGTCGAGGTAGGCCGGGCGGTGCACGGTCGCGCGGGAGTTCGCCTTGGTGAGCACGAGGAGCTTCTTCTCCCGCGCCTTCGCCCGGGCCTGCGGGGTGAGGCGGTCGAAGCTCGTGGACGACGCGTGCTGGTCGTAGCGCAGGATGCCGAGCCCGGTGCCGGTCTCGGCCGACGAGGGTGTCGTGGCCGTCGCGCCTCCCCGAGCCGGTACTCCCGGTAGCCGAGGAAGGTGAAGTGGTCGTCGGCCAGCCAGCGCAGCAGCTGGCTGGCCTCCTCGACCTCGTCGGCGGGCAGGCCCGCCGGCGGGTCGGCCTCCAGCTCGTCGGCGATGTCCCGGGCCCGCTGCTGCATCCGCGGCCAGTCCTCGACCGCGACCCGGACGTCGTCGAGGACGCCGGCGCAGACCGGGTCGCGATCTCCTCCAGGAGCGCGGGGTCGGTGACCCGGTCGATCTCGACGTGGATCCACGACTCGACGAGGCTGTCCCGCGAGTGCTCGCCGGTCGCCCAGCCGTTCGGGCCGAGGTCGAGCACCTCGAGCAGGGCGCCGGCGACGTCGCGCCGGACGACGATCTGCGGGTGGACGACGAGGTGGATCGCGTGGTCCTGCCGGGAGAGCTCGGCCTGGACCGAGTCGACGAGGAACGGCATGTCGTCGGTGACGATCTCGACGACGGTGTGACCGCACGACCAGGCGTGCTCGTCGACCGTCGGGGTGAAGACCCGCACGATCGCGGTGCCCTGCGGCCGGGTGGCCGCGAGCTGGCGGTGCGAGAGCGCCGCGCCGGCGAGGTCGACCGGGTCGCGGTCGGCGAGGTCCTCGAGGGCCACGTGCCGGTAGTACCTGGAGAGGAGATGAGACAGGCTCGGCTCCCGACACCCCTGGCGAACGCCCGCTTCGGTGGCCCGTTCGAGGATCTGCGCCCGCTCAGCGTCCTGCATGTGCGTCATCGCACGCCTCACTTCGCACCTCTCCCACGACGTGCGCCGTTGCACGCCGTCCTTCGACGATACCCACGGCAGGCCACCTGCGCCGCACCCCGGCGCCACCCGTCGGGCGGTTCCGCACGCCCCACCTCATCCTGTCGGCGGTCCGCCGAGCCTTCTGGAGCCGGACGGTGCACCCTCGCCCGGACCGCGACGCGCCGGGGCGCCGCCCGGCGGACGCCTTACGCTCTGGGCGGGACGACCGCGCCCGAGCCGCCCCCTGCCACCACCGCAGCCCGGACGCCCGCAGAGAGGACCCGTCGTGCGCCTGACCGCCGAGATCCGCTACGCCGCGACGCCCGAGGCCGTGTTCGCGATGCTGTCCGACCCGGATTTCCAGGACCAGCGCTGCATCGCGACCGGTGCGGTCGAGCAGGACGTCGCGATCGAGGAGTTCGACGACGGCGGGACGATGATCACGGTGCACCGGACCATGCCCACCGACCGGGTGCCCGACTTCGTCCGGGCCTTCGTCGGACACAGCCTCGTCGTCGCCGAGTTCCAGGACTGGGTCGCAGCAACGGACGACGGCGGCCGCGAGGGCAACCTCGTCCTGGAGATCAAGGGCGCTCCGGTCCGGATGACCGGGACACTGCGCCTCGTTCCGGAGAGTGCCGGCACCCTCGAGGTCATCGACGCCGACCTCAAGGCCTCCGTGCCGCTCGTCGGCGGCAAGATCGAGAAGGCGGTGGAGCCGCTGATCCGGGCGGCGATCCGGGTCGAGCAGCGCGAGGGCTGCGCCTGGCTGGGTACGTGACCGTTCGCTCGGGCGGCGGCGCAGCGTGGGGCGCGTCTTCCCTCCTCGCCCGCGGTGCTTGATCGTTCGCCCGAGCCGCCGGCATCTCGCGCTCATGCCATGTGCGGGTAGCGGTGGTCCGTCGGCGGCACGAACGTCTCCTTGATCGAACGCGTCGACGTCCAGCGCAGCAGGTTCTGCAGGCGCACCGGCCTTGTCGTTCGTGCCCGGACGCCCGTGCGCCGCCGAACGGCTGCTGGCCGACGACTGCGCCGGTCGGCTTGTCGTTGATGTAGAAGTTGCCCGCGGCGAACCGCAGCACGCTCCGACGCCTCGGCGATCGCCTGGCGGTCCTGGGCGACGATCGGCGCCGGTCAGGGCGTACGGGGCGATGGACTCCATCTGCGCGCAGCACGCTGGTCGTACTGCCGGTCCGGGAAGACGTGGACGGCGAGGATCGGGCCGAAGTACTCGGTCGTGAACATCTCGTCGGTCGGGTCGCCGCCGACGACGACCGTCGGCCGGACGAACCAGCCCTCACGGTCGTCGTACGTGCCGCCGGCGAGGACCTCGAGCCCGGACGTCGTGCGTGGCCCGGTCGATCGCCGCGGCGTGCTTGGCGAAGGCCCGGTCGTCGATGACGGCGCCCATGAAGTTCGACAGGTCGGTCACCGGGCCCACCGTCAGGGACGTCGGTCGTCGCGACGAGGTCGTCCTCGAGCGTCTTCCACACCGACCGCGGGCACGTAGGCGCGTGACGCCGCTGAGCACTTCTGGCCCTGGTACTCGAACGCGCCGCGGACCAGCGCCGTGCGCAGCACGTCGACGTCGGCGCTCGGGTGGGCGACGACGAAGTCCTTGCCGCCGGTCTCGCCGACGATCCGCGGGTAGCGCGCGGTAGCCGTCGATGTTCTCGCCGACGGCGCGCCACAGCGTCTGGAACGTCGGCGGTGGACCCGGTGAAGTGGATGCCCGCGAGGTCCGGGTCGCGCGAGCAGCGACCTCGGAGACGGCGATCCCGTCGCCCGTCACCAGGTTGATGACGCCGGGCGGCAGGCCGGCCTCCTCGAGCAGCCGCATCGTGAAGTGCGCGGCGAGCTGCTGGGTGGGTGACGGCTTCCAGATGACGACGTTGCCCATGAGCGCGGGCGCGGTCGGCAGGTTGCCGGCGATCGCCGTGAAGTTGAACGGCGTGATCGCGTAGACGAAGCCCTCGAGCGGCCGGTGGTCGCTGCGGTTCCACACGCCCTTGGCGTTCGCCGGCGGCTGCTCGGCAAGCAGCTGGCGAGCGAAGTGCGACGTTGAAGCGCCAGAAGTCGATGAGCTCGCAGGCGGCGTCGATCTCGGCCTGGTACACGGTCTTGCTCTGGCCGAGCATCGTCGCGGCGTTGAGCGTCGGCCGCCACGGTCCGGCGAGCAGGTCGGCGGCCTTGAGGAAGATCGACGCGCGGTCGTCGAACGCCATCGCGCGCCACCCGGGTGCGGCCGCCTTCGCGGCGGCGACCGCGGCGGCGGCGTCCTCGCGGGTCGCGTGCCGCAGCGTGCCGAGCACGTGCCGGCGGGCGTGCGGCTGGACGACGTCGAGCTTCCTGCCCGAACCCATGACCTGGCGTCCACCGATCGTCATCGGCAGGTCGATCCGGGACGACGCGAGGTCAGCGAGCGCGGCCTCGACCGCCGCCCGCTCGGGGCTGCCGGGGGCGTAGTCCTTGACAGGTTCGTTGACCGGCGTCGGGACGGAGGTAACGGCGTCCATGTCGGGCCCTTCCTCGGGAGGCGGTACGGCGGGTGGGTTCGTCGGGTAGGTCGTCGGATGGCGCGGCGGGTGGGTCGGGCGGGGCTGCAGCGTGCTCCGCCTCAATGAGCACGATCTCGCGACCGGGGCCCGAGCGCACAGACGCAGAGCGGGTCGATCTCGGTCCGCCCGTGCCGTCGACCCCTCGAGTAATTCGTAGGATGAATTCTCGTATGCACGTCCGCAGACCGCAAGGCCTCGGCGTGTCCGCCCGCCTGCTGCGCTCATGATCTCGGCGATGCAGCCGCTCTCCCCCACCGGGTGGGGGACACCCGCTGCACGGCGGCGATCGTCGAGATGTGTCGGTGCCGCGGTGTTGGATGGGCGTGTGACCGACGACGCGACGCCGGCGGGGCGGATGGACGACGACCTCGCGGCCGACCCACCGGTGCGCCGCGCCCTCCTCGGCGGAGCCGACGGACCCGTGAACGTGCATGTCTTCCCCGGTCCGCCCGTCACCCGCGGCACGGCGCGCCCGGTCCTCGTCGCCTTCCACGGCTGGACGGACTCCGGGGCTTGCTTCGGGCCGCTCGCCGACGCGCTCGGACGGCGCTGGCCGGTGCTCGCGCCGGACGCTCCGGCGCACGGCGGCACCCGCTGGGACCGGTCCGAGGAGTACCTCGTCGCCGACCATGCCGCGGGCGGCGTGGCCGCCGTCGACGCAGCGGCCCGCCTCGCGGGGCGACGCGGCCCGGTGGTGCTCCTCGGGCACTCGATGGGGGCGCTCACGGCGGCCCGGGTGGCGGCGGCCCGGACCGGCGTCGTCCGGCACCTCGTCCTCGAGGACCCCGGGCGGACGACGATGCGCCGGGTCCGCTCGTCCGCGACCCGGCTCGCCGAGCTCCGCGCCCTCCAGGCTCTCGACGCGACGGCGCTGCGGACGTGGATCGCCGAGCAGTGCCCGGACTGGCCGGCCGACGAGCTGGACCCCTGGGTGCGCAGCACGCTCGACGTGGACCTCGCCCACGTCCAGGTGCCGATCGACTGGGGAGAGCCCCTCATGGCGCTGCTCTCCGACGTCCGCTGCCCCGTGACGATCGTCCGCGGCGACCCGGCACGCGGTGGCATCGTGTCCGTGACCGCCGCGCGGCGGTGCGCATCGGTCTGCGCGGCTGGCTGCGACGTCGTCTCCCTCGCTGCCGGTCACAACCCCCGACGCGAGGCCCGGGCGCCGTTCGTCGCCGCCCTCGCCGCGGTGCTCGGACGGTACGAGCGCTGACGGCGCGGCCCAGGGCGAGACCGGTGACGTCCAGCAAAGGGCAGCGCGCCGACGACGTCGGGAGCCCGGGCGCTGACCTCGGGCCTTCAGGGCCGAGGCGGGTCCGCGAGGTAGGCCTCGGCGAGGTCGCACGAGACGGCGGTGAACTCGGCGCCCAGCTCCCGGGCGAGGTCGGTGTCGGAGTGCGAGCCGATCCACGCGACGAGCAGGAGCCGCCGGAGCATGACGAAGGTGCGCAGCTCGGCCTCGTCAGCCGCGGACAGCGGCGCGACCGTCCGGTAGCCCGTGGTCCAGGCGGCCGTCAGCTCGGGCACCTGCGGGTCGTGCTCGATGAACGACAGCGACGAGCCGAGGTCGTACATGAACCAGCCGAACCCGCAGTCGTCGAAGTCGATGACGGTGACGCCGGACGACGGGTCGTCCGGGTCGACGAGGAGGTTCGCGAGCCGCATGTCCGCGTGGACGAGCCCGAACCGGTCCGGGCTGTC
Source organism: uncultured Actinomycetota bacterium (assembly GCA_963750565.1). GTDB lineage: Bacteria > Actinomycetota > Actinomycetes > Actinomycetales > Kineosporiaceae > R-H-3. The sequence goes on from CAVVRA010000015.1 coordinate 311,425, forward strand.
CCCGAACGCCGCGAGCCGGTCCCGCAGCGCCGCGTCGAGCCTGCCGAGCACCCCCCGCTCGGCGGGCCCGACGGCCATCCCGTTTTGCCAGCGGCCCCAGTGCCCGCGGTCGCCGATCGAGGTGCTGTAGTCCCACCGGAACCGGGTGAACGTCGTGGGTCGCCGCCACCGCCGGGCGTGCAGGTGGAGCCGCGCAGTGACCGCCCCGAGCGCGACGAAGTCCTCGACGAGCCGCTCCCCCGTCGGCTCGGTGCCCGGGCACCAGGTGAACCGGACGGCCTGCCGCTCCTCCCCGCTGGGGTGCCTGCCCGTGACGACGAACGAGCCGTCGCGGGTGGGAAGCACGGCCGGGGTGCGGACGACATCGTCGTCCCGCAGCGCGGCGACCCACGCAAGCTCGCTCTGGATCGCAGCCCGGGTGTGGTAGCCGGGCCGGTGCACCCGGAGCACACTCCGCTCACCGGTCGCCGGGTCGTCGACCGCATACGTCGCGTTCTCGCTGACGTTGAGCAGGGTGAGCCCGGCGTCAGGCCCCAACCCGTGGTGCCGCAGGGCGTCCCGGGCGACCGTCTCGAGGTGGTCGTGCATCGCGGGGTCGCCGTCCGGGGTCCGCCCGGTCACGAGGTCGCCGTCCGCCGCCTCGTCGCGGTCCGCGGCCGGCGCCGTGGCGCTGTCGCTCATGTCGCTCCTTCCATGGGGTGGTCGACGACGGCGACGAGCAGGTCGACGGACGCTGCGGTACGGACGCCGCTGTTAAGACGCTGCAGTACGGACGCTGCGGTACGGACGCTGCTGCACGGACGCTGCAGTAGAGCAGGTCCACCGGCAGCCCGAGGGCCGGCGGTGCGCCGACGACGGTGGCGGCGGCAATCCCGTGGAACGGCCGGGCAAGCGTTGGCAGACTCGGTCCCATGAGCGACGTCGAGATCCGCCGTGCCCGTCCGGACGACTGGCGGCTCGTCCGCGCCGCCCGGCTCGCGGCGCTCGTCAACGACCCGGAGGCGTTCCGCTCGCTGTACGAGGACGAGGCCGAGCAGGACGAGGACGACTGGCGGCGGCGCGCCGACGCCAGCACATGGTTCCTCGCGGTCGACGAGATCTCCGCCCGGCCCGTGGGGTGCGTCCGCCGGACCCGCGACGACGACGCTCCCGCCGGCGACCACCTCCTCGCATCGCTGTGGGTCGCCCGGCCGCACCGGGGCAGCGGGCTCGTCGAGCGCCTCGTCGACGCGGCGGCGGACGACGCACGCGCGGCGGGCGGGCACCGGCTCACGCTGTGGGTCACGCGGGACAACCTGCGGGCCATCTCGGCGTACGAGAAGCTCGGCTTCGACCGGGTCCCGGTGCCGCCCGGCCTCGAGGGTCACGTGTGCGCCGGAGAGATCCACTTCGGCCGGCACCTGCGGCGGCGCGCCGACGTCACGGTCCGCCGGATCGTCGACCGCGACGACTGGCGGCTGATCCGAGACGTCCGGCTCGCGGCTTTGCGGACCGACCCGGAGGCGTTCCACTCGACCTACGCCGTGGAGGCCCGCTACACCGAGGCGGACTGGCGTCGGCGGGCCGGCGGCGGCGAGCTGCGGGTCGCCGTCGACACCTTCTCCGGGACGGTGCTCGGCTGCCTCGGGACCTTCGAGGAGCCGGGCGCTCCCCCGGGCGCGCTGCACCTGTTCGGCATGTGGGTCGCGCCCGCCGCGCGCGGTCGCGGCGTCGCCCGCCGCCTCCTCGAGGCAGCGGCCGAGGAGGCCCGCGCGCAGGGTTCGGACCGGCTCACGCTGTGGGTCGTGCGCGCCAACGAGCGAGCCCGGACGGCGTACGCCGGGCTCGGGTTCGTCGACGAGGAGCCGCCGCCGGGCGTCCGGGACTACCGGCCGGAGGGCGAGGTGCGGATGGCGTTCCGGGTGCCGCCCGCGGACTGACCGACCGGTAGTGCCTCTCGCCGTGATCTCGCCGCCTGCCGAGATCATGCCGCTCGGGACTCCTCCTCGGCGTGCGCGAGCAGCGTGCCGGCGTGGCTGCGCCGTGCGGTCGAGGTGGGTCGCAGGCACCGCGCGTCCGCCGGAACCTCACACGAGGTCGGGGATCTCCGTGACGTCGTACCAGAGCAGGTCGTTCGCCTCGGCCTCGTCGAGCGCGAAGAGCGCGTCGCCGTCTCCGGCGTCGGCGGCGGGGAGCGCCGCGACGGCGGCCGCGACGGTCGGCTCGACCCCCGACTCGTCGACGTGGACCGACGAGACGTCGGCGAGCACGACGTCCGTGGCGACGAGCACCTGGGACCGTACCGTGCCCGACCCGGGCCGGACCGAGGCGTCCGGTGCGTCGGCGGCGAGGACGACGCGCCGGCGCGGCGCGGCCGCGTCGGCCGCGAGCAGCCGCAGGGACGCCTGCGCGGCGTCCGTCATCGCGACGTACTCGAGCTCCTCGAGGTCGCCTTCGACGTACCACTCCCGGACCGCCGGCGTCACCGTGTATGCGACGAGGGCGCCGGACGCGTCGTCCGACAGCGGCTTCGCCCAGTCGCCCGGCCGGAGCGCGCCGTCGGTGTGGGCGGCCGCAAGGAGCGGCAGGGTCACGGGCAGGTAGACGCGCATCAGCCGGCTTCCTCCAGGTGGGCCCGCGCGGACGCTCCGTCGTGGTCCGGGTCCGGGCCGGTCGGGTCGACGTCCTGCTCCAGCTCGCGGACCGGGTCGGGCAGGTGATGCAACCGCTCCGGGTCACCGAGCGCGCGCGCCGACGTCTCGAGGGAGGTCTGGAGGACGCGGTGCCGGCGGTCGACGGCCATGAGGTTCGCGCCGATCGCCTCGAGGTCCTCCGGGCTCGGGCCGATCACGGTGACGTCGGTGCCGCCCGCGTGGACCTTCGCAACCTCGCGCAGGCACCGACGCGTGACCCGGGCCCGCCACTGCCGCTCCGCCTTGGCCCGCCAGTGCGAGGGGTTGTCGACGGCGAACGACACCATCGGGGCGAGGACGACGACCTCGTCGAGCCCCAGCCCGGCGGCGAGGTCGACGTTCGTCGCCGAGCAGGCGCCCCCGTCGACGTAGCGGCGCCCGCCGATCGTCACCGGCTGGTACCAGCCGGGGATCGCGCACGAGGCCATGACGGCACTCGGCAGGTCGGCCTCCGGGGCGCCCGGCGCGCCGAAGGCCGATCCGCCGCCCGGACTCGTAGTCCATGGCGACTGCCCGGACGCCGGGATGCGGCGTCCAGCCGGACGGCACGAGCGCGCCGACGAGTCGACCCACGGCGTCGAGGCGACCACGACCCTCGGGCAGGAACGCCGCGAGGACGGCGGTCGGCGGCAGGCGGCGCAGCCGCCCGACGTTGTGGGTGAACAGGCCCGCGCTGCCGGGGCCGAACCGGGGCCGAGGCGGCAGCGAACCGCCGGTCGCGGTGTCGTAGTCCCAGTCGACCTCGCCGAGAGGTCCACTCGTCACGGGGTGGCCGAGCTGGTGGGAGCGCAGCTCCTCGACGCTCACCCCGGCCCCGAGCATCGCCGCCATGACCGACCCGGCGGAGGTGCCGATGATGACCTCCGCATCTCGGGCGTCGACCCCGTTCACCGCCTCGAGCGCCGTCAGTGCGCCGACCATCCACGCGCCGCCGAGCACCCCGCCCCCGCCGAGGACGAGCCCCCACCGTGTCATCCTCGCCTCCTCGCGAGCCCGCTGCGCCGGCCGGTCACGGCCGTGGGCGGCGGCCCGGTTTCCCGCGACGAACGTGCGTCGTCGCCGGGCCGCGTCACCGTGCACTGTCCCGGAGCTCGGCGAGCGACTCCGTGATGCACTGCGCGAAGACGTCCAGGTCTCCCATGGCCTCCCGGTCGGCGTTGAGACCGTAGTACACCCCGCCGTCGTACGACGTGAGGCCCACCGCGAGCGACTGGGTCCGGGCGAGCGGGATGACCGGGTACGTCGCGAGCATCCGGGCCCCGACGACGTAGAGCGGCTGCTGCGGGCCCGGAACGTTGGTCACGACGAGGTTGAAGAGCCGACGGGACAGGCCACTCGCGACCCGAGCGCCCAGCGAGTGCAGGGTCGGCGGCGCGAAGCCGGCGATCCCCGCGATCGCCGGGGCGTCGATCGCCTGGCCCGCCTCGCGGTGCGCCTTCGTCTGGTAGGCGACCTGGTGCACCCTCATGAGCGGGCTCGGCTCGCCGATGGGCAGGTCGACGAGCAGCGACCCGACCCGGCCACCGACCGCCCCCGCCTCGGTCGGGTCGGTCACGCGCATGCTCATGGGGACGAGCGCGCGGATCACGCTCGCCGGACGCACGGACGCCTCCCGGGTGAGCAGCCACGCCCGCAGCGCGCCGGCCAGGGTCGCGAGGACGACGTCGTTGACGCTCGTCGTCACCGCGGGTACGGGCGTGACCTGCGGGACGGCGGCCGCGGCGCCGCGCGCGGGGCGACGACGGCGCAGCCGGGCCGGGCCTGCCATGAGGTGGTTGCGGATCCAGCGGTAGTCCTCGAGGTCGGTCGCCACCATGGCGAACCGGCGGTGCTCGGTGACGTCCCGGTTCAGCGGGCTGCGCGGTGGGGGCCGGGTCGCCGTCCGGGCGGCGAGGACGACCCCGCCGAGCGCCTCGAGCGCCTTTCCGGCCATGTCCCGGACGTCGACGATCCCCGACCGAACGGTCTCGATGACCGCCTGCGGCCGGCGGACGGAGTCCGCGACGGCGCCGACGACGAGCTCGACCGAGCTCGGCTCGGACGACGGGTGCCAGGTCTGCGGCGGTGGCTCGGCGACGTCCGGGGATGTCGTCGAGGACGACCTGGCCGAGGTCGACCGCGTGGACGCCGTCGACCACCGCCTGGTGAACCTTGGTGATGACGGCGACCCGCCCGTCGGCGAGCCCCTCGACGACGATGAGCTCCCACAGCGGACGGGACCGGTCGAGCGGCCGGGCCTGGAGCCGGGCGACGAGCTCGGCGAGCTGGGCGTCCGTCCCCGGCCGGGGCAGCGCGGAGCGGCGGACGTGGTAGCTGATGTCGAAGTGCTCGTCGTCGACCCAGACCGGGTTCGCGAGCCGGGCCGGGACCCAGCGGACCCGCTGCCGGTACCGGGGGACGAACGCGACGCGGGCGGCGACGTGCTTGACGAGGCGGTCGAAGTCAAGGCCGCCGGCCGGCGGCTCGAGGACCATGACGCTGCCGACGTGCATCGGCGTCGCCGGCTCCTCGAGGTAGAGGAACGACACGTCGAGCGGCGACAGCCGGTCCGGCACCGACGATCCTCCTCCCCCCGGGGACGACACAGGCTCCCCCCGGGGACGACACGGGCTCCCCCCGGGGACGACACGGGCTCCACGAACGGAACGATCCTGCCATCCCGGTCGGGCTCGTAGGCTTCCGGATGCCTGTCCCGTCGTCCGAGGAGGCGCTCGTGCCGCCCCGTACCACCGCCCGACCCGCCCGGACGACCGCCGGATCCCGCGCCGTGGTCACCGCCGCGGCGGTCGCCGGTCTGCTGTTCACCGGCTGCTCGGGGACGTCGTCCGGGACGACGACCGCGTCGTCCGGCGGCGGGACGGCGAGCAGCGCCGCGAGCAGGACCACGAACAGCAGCACGAACGGCAGCACGAGCAGCCGTACGGCGACGACGCCCGCCGTCCGGGAGATCCGGGTCGCGGTGACCGGCCGGAAGGTCTCCCCGCCGACCGCGGACGTCGAGGTGCGCCGGGGCGAACCGGTGCGGTTCGTCGTGGCGTCCGACGTCGCGAACGAGATCCACCTCCACGGGGTCGAGGTCGAGCGGGAGGTGGGCGCCGGCCGGACCGTGACGATCGACGCGACGTACCCCGACCCGGGGGTCTACGAGGTCGAGACGCACGAGCCGAGCCTGCTCCTCGTGCGCGTCGTCGTCCGGTGACCGCCGGGGTCTTCGGCACTCACGGCATCGGCGGCCGGGAGGACCTGCCGCTGCCGCTCGGCTGGGCGGTCGCCGGTGCTGCAGTCGCCGTCGTCGTCTCGTTCGTCGCCCTCGGTGCGCTGTGGCGCGAGCCGCGGCTGCGCGCCGACGGCCCGCCGTTGCCCGGCTGGGCGGTCGCGCTCCTGGACTCTCGGCTCACCCGAGCGGTGCTCGCCGGGATCGGGCTCGTCGTCACGGCCTGGACCCTGCTCGCGCTCCTGCTCGGCGCCGACGACGCGCTCAACCCGGTGCCGTGGGTCGTGTTCGTCCTCCTGTGGGTCGGGATCGTGCCGCTGTCGGTCGTCTTCGGGCCGGTGTGGCGCCGGCTCAACCCGTTGCGCACCATTCACGCCCTGGCGAACCGGGCCGCGGGGCTCGACCCGGCGGACGGCGTCCGGTCGCTGCCGCAGCGGCTCGGCTGGTGGCCCGCCGCGATCGGCCTCGCGGCGTTCGCCTGGTTCGAGCTCGCCTACGAGGAGGCCACGACGTTGCCCGCGCTGCGCTGGGCGATCGGCCTCTATGCAGCGGTGCATCTCGTCGCGGCGTTCACCTACGGCAGCCACTGGTTCGACCGCGGGGATGCCTTCGAGGCCTGGTCGGGGCTCTACGGCAGAGTCTCCCCGTTCGGCCGGCGGGGCGACGGAGTCCTCGTGCTCCGCGTCCCGCTCTCGGGGCTGGGGCGGGTGGCGCCGGCCCGCGGACTCGTCGCGACGGTCAGCGTCATGCTCGGGTCGACGGTCTACGACGGCCTCTCCGGCTCGACGGCGTGGGTCCGGTTCGCCCAGGAGCAGCCGGTGCCGCGCACGCTCGTCTCGACGGCCGGGCTGCTGCTCACGGTCGCCGCGGTCGGCGGCCTCCTCGTCGTGTGCACTCTCGTCGCGGGCCGGCTCGGCGGGGCGGCCGACGTCCGCGCCGTCCCGGCGCTCTTCGCGCCGTCGGTCGTCCCGGTCGCCCTCGGCTACGTCGTCGCGCACTACTACTCGTTCCTCGTGCTCGAGGGCCAGCGTGCGTTCATCCGCCTCTCGGACCCGCTCGGCACGGGCGCCAACTGGCTCGGGACCGGCGGGCTCGAGCCGAACGCGGCGCTAGTGACGCCGGCGATCGTCGCGAACCTCCAGGTCGCTGCCATCGTCGTCGGGCACGTCCTCGGCGTCGTCGTCGCGCACGACCGGGCGGTCTCCCTCTTCCCGCGGTCCCGCGCCGTCGTCGGCCAGGTGCCGTTGCTCGTGCTCATGGTGACCCTGACCTGCACGGGCCTGTTCCTGCTCTTCGCCGGTTGACAGCCGCCCCGCCGGCTGGTCGCCGGCCCTCTGCTCGGCGCGGGGGCCGCCGGCGTCAGCGCAGGGAGCGGTCGAAGAGGATCTCGAGCTCGCCGAGGGTCTCCTCATACGAGCGGTGGAGCACGCCGACCATGCCGGCCGCCGCGGCGGCGCGGATGTTGCGCGGCAGGTCGTCGACCATGACGCACTCGCGCGGGGGCAGCCCGAGGACGTCGGCGGTGTGCCGGTAGATACGCAGCTCCGGCTTGCGCATGCCGACCTCGCCGGAGATGACGACGACGTCGAAGAGACCGTCCATGAGCTCGGTCGGGTAGTCGTTGCCCCAGGAGTTCGACAGCAGCGCCGTCCGCAGGCCAGCCGCCCGGGCCCTCGCGACGAGCCCGACCATCGACTCGTCGAGCCGCGCGAGGTCCCCGAGCATCCGCCGGGTCAGGCCGTCGGCGGGAACTGGCGAGCCGGCCTCGGCGAGCCGCCGGGCCAATGCGGCGTCGAACTCGGCGACGGGCAACTCGCCGCGCTCCAGGAGGTGCACCGGCGATGTGCCGTCGACGCTCTCGGCGGCCTGCTCGACGTCCGCGACGACGCCGGTCGAGCCCGCCGAGGGTGCGGCGTCCGGGGACGGCAGGACGACCCCGCGGCCGGGGGCGACGGACTCGTCCGCGAGCGCCTCGACGTCCGGACGGCGGGGACCGACCCACGCCCGCATGACGTCGCGGAAGTGCGTCATGTCGACCCCGTCGCGCTGGGCCCAGGCGGCCATCGCAGCGTCGAGCGGCGGGGTGAGGACGCCGCCCCAGTCGACGACGAGGCCTCGCAGCGTCCCGGCCCAAGGGGCCACGTCGTCCGGTCGGGGCGTCTGCTGGCTCACGCGCTCATGCTAGGAGCGGCCGCGAGCAGCGACGCGGCGAGGCTCGCGAGGGACCGCCGGGCCGGTGACGTCGGGGCCTGCTCGACGAGGGTGCGGCCGGCGAGCAGCGCGGCGTCGAGCGCGGGCCGGTCGTCGGGGACGAGGTGCGCGTGGTGCACCCCGGCGTAGCGGGCGAGGGCGTCGCGGACCCGCTGCTCGGGGCGCGGGCCGACGGCGGCGGTTCGGACCCGGTTGACGACGACGAGCGGCGGCGGGCTACCCGGGCCGAGGACGTCGGCGAGGTCCTGCAGACCGCGGACCAGCCGCTGCAGCCCGACCGGGTCGGCGCCGCCGACCGCGACGACGACGTCGGCGGCCGCGAGCGCCGACAGGGTTGCGGCGTTGCGGCGGGGCGCGGCGGTGTCGAAGGTGAGCTCCTCGTCCGTCTCGAGGCCGAAGCCGCAGTCGACGACCGTCCAGTCCGCGACGGCGCGGCACGTCTCCCAGACGGCGTCGAGCCCGGCGGCCCGCAGCTCGGGCCAGCGCGCCGTCCGCGCGAGACCGGTGAGGGCACGCAGGCCCGGGACGACGACGGGCGCGAGCCGGGCGAGCCGGGCGGCATCGAGCACGCCCTGGCCTGCGGCCCGGACGGCGGCGGCCAGCCCGGCGGACTCGTCGAGGAGCGCGAGCACCTGGGCGACGCTGGGGCCGTAGGTGTCTGCGTCGGCGACGATCGCCGACCGGCCCGCGGCAGCCCACTCGGCGGCGAGGCCGACCGCGAGCGTCGTCCGTCCCGGGGCCCCGGTCGGGCCCCACACGGCGACGAGCCGGCCGCGTCCGTGGGGGCGGCTGGGTTCCGGACCCGTTGCCGGGTTCGGCACCGGCGCGACGACCGGCAGCCGGATGCCGTCCGGCGCGGCCGGCGCCGAACCCCCCGGTGGCCCGGGCGGGGGGAGGCACAGCGCGTCGGCCGGGTCGGCGCGCCGGCGACCGCCGGGGTCGAGGCAACGCGCCCGCTCGGCGGGCAGGGCCGCGACGGCCTCCGCGACGGCCGTTGCGACCGCGTCGGGGGCGGACCCCGGCGTGACGACCCGGGAGACGCCGAGCCGGACGAGCCGGTCGGCGGCGTCGGTGTCCGCGGGGTCGGCGAGCCCGACGACCGCGACGCCGGCGCCCTGGAGCCGTGCGACGGCGTCCAGGTCGAGCCGGTGCAGGTCCGCCGACACGACCGCGGCCCGGGCGAGTCCGGCGTCGGCCGCCGCGAGGAGGTCGGCGAGGTCCGCGCACCGCCGGACGACGGCGACGCCGGCGGTGGCACGCTCGAGCCCGGCGACGAGCGGCGCCTCCCACGGCCCGCTCACCGCCGTGAGGACGGTCAGGGTCACGGTGCCGCGCCGGGGACGGGGACGACCGCGACCTTGGCCTCGTTGGCGAACGCGTCGAGAACGGTGCTCAGCTCCGGCTGCTCGAGGAGCACCTGGACCGACGCCGGGCGGACGCTGCCGAGGCCGTCGTCGTCCGCCGTGACCGCGAAGACCTCGGCGTTCTCGACGACCCTCCGCGGCGGCCCGTACCGGTTGCCACCGCCGTCCCCGGTCTCGCGCGGGCTGGCCCACACGTCGAGCCGGCCGCCGACGGCGACCCCCGAGGGGACGCCGTCCGGCAGCGGCAGCGTCACCGGGCGGCGGCTCAGCTGCGTCGTAGCGCCGACCGCGGCGACGGGGACGAGCTCGCCCGCGCCGACGGTGCGCAGCATTACCGAACCGGGCGGCGGCGGCCGCGTCGCGTCGAGGTAGGCCGCGGTGTCGCCGCCGAGCCGGACCCGGACGACGCGCAGCCCGGTCACGTCGACCGCACTGCCGGCCGGCATCGCGGTCGACGCCGCGTAGACGGCGACGGTGTCGTCCGCGGTGGCGACGACCCGGGCCCCGACCGCCATGGAGGCGAGCACGAGGAGCACGCCGACGAGGAGCCTGGGGTCCCGCCACGAGGGTCTGCGCAACCGGGCCGCGGAGGGCGCGGGCAGCTGGCTGAAACGTGGTCCTCCCGTCCACGGCGAGTCCCGGACGATCTTCCGGAAGACGTCATCCTGGCACCTGCCGGGCAGGTCCGTCACTCCGGCCCCGTCTGGCCTGTGGACGACGCCCTCACGTCCGCGGCGGACCGGCCGGACCTGTGGACGACGCCGAGGGCGGCGAGGGCCCGCGTGCCAGAATGGCGACGTCGCCGAGGGGTGAGGAGGGTCGCCGGTGCCGCCGCGTTTCCTCCTGCTCGCGGACGTCGCCGAGCAGCTGAACATCCAGGTCCGGCACGCCCGGGCGCTCGTCAACAGCGGAGAGCTGCCCGCCATCAAGGTCGGCGGCCGTGGCCAGTGGCGGATCGAGGCGACCGAGTTCGAGGCCTACATCCAGCGCAAGTACGCCGAGACGCGGGCGCTCCTCGAGGAGCGCGGGACGCTGGGCCGACCGGTCGACGAGCTCGTGTCGAGCGGGTCGGACGACGACGAGTCCTGACGGCGTGCCGTGAGCCGTGCCGGCGCCCGGCTCAGCCGGTCGGCGCGCAGCGGACGACGACGAGCGCCGACCGCGGGACCGTCCGGACGCCGGTGACGGCCGCCGGACGGCGTGGCTGGTCCGGCGGGTGCATCGCGACGTCGACGTGGTCGGCACCGACCCGGTCCACCGTCCCCGCCACCGTCGAGCCGCCGCGGACGGTGACCCGGACGTAGGCGCGGTCCCGGGCGAGCGCACGCAGCGCAACCCCGAGCCCGGCCCGGAGCACCGGCGGCGCGTCGGCGTCCGGGGCCGGTGCGGAGGCCCGGGTCAGACCCTCGACACCCGCGACGGCCGAGAGCGGGACGAGCGCGATCACCTCGGGGCCGGCGTGACCACCGTCCGCCGTGGGGTGCCGGGTCTGCGTGCGGACGGCGAGCCCGATCCAGTCCCGACCGACCTCGACGACCCCGGCCAGCAGCTCCTCGCCGTCGACGAGGTGCAGCCGCAGCGGCCGGCCGACGTGCGCGCGGAGCCGGTCGCCGAGCGAGAGGACGGCGCGCTCGGCGCGCGCGAGGTCGGCGACCTCGGCGTCGAAGTCGGCGCGGTCCTCGGCGTCGACGGACGCGGAGAGATCCTCGAAGAGCTGCTCCCAGCGCACGTGATCACCCTAGCCCTCGACAGACGTGGTTGCTTCGGGCATCATTCTTGCTCATTCGTCGTCGAGAGACGTTAAACGTCGTCAAACGTCATCCAGAGTGCTTCCGGGTCGTCCCGGGGCCGGGGCGTGAGGAGAGGTGGGCCAGTGGTCGAGAGGATCGGGTTCGGCAGCAGCACCGGACCCCTGCAGGGCCGGACGCCGGGAGACCGGGCGCGACCCCGGTGGCAGGCGCCGGTGCGGTCGTCGGAGGGTGGGACCGGCGTCCGCGGTGCGGCCGCCGGCCGTGGCGGGGCCCGCGGCGGCGCTCGGGTGCCGTCCGGCGGGGCCCGGCGCGCCGCGCGCGCCGCGGCGATGGTCGCTGTCTGGCTCGCGACGACTTCAGGCCTCGGGGCGCTCACCGGGTCGTCGGCCGGAGCGGTCAACGCGCCTGGTCCGGCCCGGGTCGAGGACGCCGTCGTGCTCGTCGCCGGCGGTGCCGGGCTCGTCGTCTCCTGGTGGCTCGCCGTGGCGGTGCTCGCGAGCGTCGGCGCCGCGCTGCTCGCCCGCCGCCGGCCGGACGGGCTGCTCTCGCGGGCGGCGTCCGGTGTGGCCCGCCGGACGGCACCCGCGCCGCTGCGCCGGGCCGCGGTCCTCGCCGTGGGGCTCAGCCTGACCGGGATGGGCGGGTCGGCCCTCGCGGCGGTGCCTCGACCCGCGGTCGCGGCATCGGCAGGGGCGGTCCCCGGGTGGTGCTCGGCGCCCGGGACGCACCGCGCGTCCGCAGTGGCAACCGCCGCCGAGTGCCTCGACCCCGCGTGGGGTGGCACGACGTCGCCGGCGGCAGCAGCGGCCCGACGCGACGGTGCACAGCTGGACGGTGCACAGCTGGACGGTGCACAGCTGGACGGTGCACAGCTGGACGGTGCACAGCTGGACGGTGCACAGCTGGACGGTGCACAGCTGGACGGTGCACAGCTGGACGGTGCTCCCGTGGCCGCCTCGCTGGACCCCGGCTGGGTCCCGGCGCCGCCACCGGCCGAGCCGGTCGGCTCGCGCGTCGCGGCGACCCGGATGCCCGGCCCCGCACCCCGGGCCCGACACGTCGCCCGCTCCGAGGTCGTCGTCCGGCGGGGCGACTCGCTGTGGACGATCGTCGAACGGCAGCTCGGGCCGTCCGCGACCGGGGCCGAGGTGGCCGCCGAGTGGCCTCGCTGGTACGCCGCGAACCGCGACGTCATCGGCCCGGACCCGGATGTCCTGCAGCCCGGTCAGGTGCTCCGGCCGCCCGCTGCGGCGGCCGGCGGGACCCGCGGGCGGGTCCGTCCACCCGCACCGACGTCCGGCCACGACCGGGTCGGTGCGCGGTGAGCGCCCAGGCCCTGGAGCCCGTCCTCGATGCCGCGGGCCGTCCGACCGGGCAGGAGGGGCGGGCTGCCCGCCCCGTGCTCAGGCTCCTGCCGGCGCCGGTGCGGGAGCCGGCGGTGGCCGTCGCGGCGCTGGTGCCCGAGGTCGTGCTGCCGCCCGGTGTCGCGCCGCCGTCCATCGGCACCCGCGGAGATCGCCTCGGCCGACCGGCTCCCCCGGTCCCGCTCGACCCGCGAGACGCCGGGCGCGAGGCGACCGGCGAGCCGAGGACGTCACGCCGGACCACCGCGACATCGACCTCCGCGCTGCCGGACCCGACACGCTGGAGCGGCCAGTTCGTGCAGGCCGCCGCCGAGGTGGCCGGCGGGCTGCGGGCACCGGCGCAGCTCGTCCGATGGACGAGCGAGGAGGTCTACGCGACCCTTGCCCGGCGCAGTGAGGTGTCGGTGCGCGCGCTGCGGGCAGGACGGCTCACGGCGCCCGCGGGCCGGCTCCGGGTGCGTTCGGTCCGCTCGTGCGCAGTCCGGGACGGGGTGGTCGAGAGCACGGCCGTCGTCGTCGACGGCGTCCGGGCACGGGCCGTCGCACTCCGCCTCGAGGGGCTCGACGGCCGCTGGCGGGTCACCGCGCTCGAGCTCGGCTGACGACAGGCGACCGGACCCGCCCGGTCGGTGCCGGTCAATCGTGCGACCGGCACCCGGCCGTTGCGGGGACGTCAGCGTCGCTTGCGGGCGGCGCGCCGCTCGGCCCGGTTGCCGCCCTGGCCGGTGGACCGCCCGCCGGACCGCGCGGCCGCCGGCGCAGGGGGCTTGGTGCCGTCGCTGCGGACCTCGACGCCGTCCTCGGAGTCGAGGTCCGGCGCGCTGTACTGCAGCTGAGTGGGCGCCTGCGGCGTGACGAGCCCCTTGGCGACGAGGAGCGGGGCGGCCTCCTCGGCGGCCTCGGGCGCGGCCTCCACCTGCACCTCGACGTTGAAGAGGTAGCCGACGGACTCCTCCTTGATGGCGTCCGTCATCGCCTGGAAGAGCAGGTAGCCCTCGCGCTGGTACTCGACGAGCGGGTCGCGCTGCGCCATGGCGCGCAGGCCGATGCCCTCCTGGAGGTAGTCCATCTCGTAGAGGTGCTCACGCCACTTGCGGTCGAGGACGGAGAGGATGACGCGGCGCTCGAGCTCGCGCATGAGCTCGCTGCCGAGCTCCTCCTCGCGCGTGTCGTAGGCGACGTGCGCGTCCGACGTCAACTCCGTGACGAGCATCGCCTGGGTGACCGACTCCCGGGCGCCGGCCTCGGCCACGACGTCCTCGACGCTGATGGCCACCGGGTACAGCGTCCGCAGCGCCGACCACAGCTGGTCGAGGTCCCAGTCGTCGGCGTACCCCTCGCTCGTCGCCTGGACGACGTAGTCCCGGACCACGTCGTCGAGGAAGTGCCGGACCTGCTCGTGGAGGTCGTCGCCCTCGAGGACCCGGCGACGCTCGGCGTAGATCACCTCGCGCTGACGGTTGAGGACGTCGTCGTACTTGAGGACGTTCTTGCGGATCTCGAAGTTGCGGGACTCGACCTGGCTCTGCGCGCTCTGGATTGCGCGGGTCACCATGCGGTGCTCGATGGGCAGGTCGTCGGGGATCTTCGCCGCGTTGAGGAAGCTCTCGACCAGCCCGGAGTTGAACAGCCGCATGAGGTCGTCGGTCAGGGACAGGTAGAACCGGCTCTCGCCCGGGTCGCCCTGCCGGCCGGAACGGCCCCGCAGCTGGTTGTCGATCCGCCGAGACTCGTGCCGTTCGGTGCCGAGAACGTAGAGCCCGCCGAGCTCGACGACCTCGTCGTGCTCGGCCGCGACCGCCTCCTGGGCATGGGCGAGGACGTCCGGCCAGGCCTTCTCGTACTCCTCGGCGTGCTCGTCCGGGTCGAGCCCGCGCTCGCGCATCTCCGCGACGGCCATGAACTCCGCGTTGCCGCCGAGCATGATGTCGGTGCCGCGGCCGGCCATGTTCGTCGCGACGGTGACGGCGCCCTTGCGACCGGCCTGGGCGACGATCGCCGCCTCCCGCTCGTGCTGCTTGGCGTTGAGCACCTCGTGCTGGACGCCGCGCTTCGTGAGCATCTTCGACAGGTACTCGCTCTTCTCGACGCTCGTCGTGCCGACCAGGACCGGCTGGCCCGTCTCGTGCCGCTCGGCGATGTCCTCGACGACGGCGTCGAACTTGCACGATCTCGTTCTTGTAGACGAGGTCCTGCTGGTCCTTGCGGATCATCGGCCGGTTCGTCGGGATCGGCACGACGCCGAGCTTGTAGATGCTCATGAACTCGGCGGCCTCGGTCTGCGGCCGTACCGGTCATGCCCGGAGAGCTTGTCGTACATGCGGAAGTAGTTCTGGAGGGTGATCGTCGCGAGCGTCTGGTTCTCGCTCTGGATCTCCACGCCCTCCTTGGCCTCGATGGCCTGGTGCATGCCCTCGTTGTAGCGGCGGCCGGCGAGGAGGCGGCCGGTGTGCTCGTCGACGATGAGCACCTCGCCGTCGAGCACGACGTAGTCCTTGTCGCGCTTGAACAGCTCCTTGGCCTTGATGGCGTTGTTGAGGAACCCGATGAGCGGGGTGTTCACGCTCTCGTAGAGGTTCTCGATGCCGAGGTAGTCCTCGACCTGCTCGATGCCGGACTCGAGGACGCCGACGGTGCGCTTCTTCTCGTCGACCTCGTAGTCGCGGTCGCGCTGCAGCCGCGTCGCGATCTTCGCGAACTCGGTGTACCACTTCGTCGGCTGGTCGGCGGGGCCGGAGATGATGAGCGGGGTGCGGGCCTCGTCGATGAGGATCGAGTCGACCTCGTCGACGATCGCGAAGAAGTGACCGCGCTGGACGAGGTCCTCCGACGACCACGCCATGTTGTCGCGCAGGTAGTCGAAGCCGAACTCGTTGTTCGTGCCGTACGTGATGTCGGCGGCGTACTGGACACGGCGCTCGTCGGGCCGCATCTGGCCGAGGATGCAGCCGACGGACAGCCCGAGGAAGCGGTAGACGCGGCCCATGAGCTCGGACTGGTACGAGGCGAGGTAGTCGTTGACCGTGATGACGTGGACGCCCTTGCCGGTCGAGCGCGTTGAGGTACGACGGCAGGGTCGCGACGAGGGTCTTGCCCTCACCGGTCTTCATCTCGGCGATGTTGCCGAGGTGCAGCGCGGCGCCGCCCATGAGCTGGACGTCGAAGTGCCGCTGCCCGAGCGTGCGCTTCGCCGCCTCGCGAACGGCGGCGAACGCCTCGGGCAGCAGGTCGTCGAGGGTCTCGCCGTCGAGCCAACCGCTCCTTGAAGCGGTCGGTCTCCTCGCGCAGCTCGGCGTCCGAGAGCGACACGAAGTCGTCCTCGAGCGCGTTGACCTGCATCGCGAGGCCCTGCAGCTTCTTGACGACCCGGCCTTCACCGGCACGCAGGAGCCTCTCGACGATCTTGACCACGCGACTTCTCCCAGTCCTCGCCCGGCGCCCCGGCGGGCGACGGTCTGCGGACGGCGCCGACGGCACCGTCCGTCGGGCACGACGAACGACGGCACCCGGAGGTGCCCGCATCCGCCATGGTAGTCAGGCGTTGAGCCCGGTCCGCGCACGCGGCGTCCGCGCCCGGTCACGACACACCGTGATCCGGTGCCCCAAAGGCGTTGCCGCTCGCGCGACCAGCCGCAAGGCTCTCGTCATGGACCTCCCGCCCTGGGCGCCGACCCTCTCCGACGGGGTCGTGACGCTGCGGGCGCACAGCGACGACGACGTGCCGGACGTCGTCGAGGTCTGCCGCGACCCGCTCATGCAGCGGTGGACGACGGTCCCGTCCCCGTACGGGCGCCGGCACGCGGAGCAGTTCGTCGCCGGACGTCGCCCGGCATGGGAGTCGCGGCGCACGCTCTCGTTCGCCGTCGAGGACGACACCGGCCGGTACGCCGGCACGGTCGACCTGCGGCCGGACGGCGCGGCAGCGGACGTCGGCTACGGGCTCGGACCGTGGGCCCGCGGTCATGGCCTGTCGAGCCGCGCGCTGCGGCTGCTTCTCGGCTGGGGCTTCGACACCCTCGGGCTCGAGGTCGTGCACTGGCGGGCGGTCGTCGGCAACTGGCCGAGCCGACGCGCGGCGTGGGCGACCGGGTTCCGGGTGCACGGGGTCGTCCCCGGGCTGCTCGCCGAGCGTGCGCCCGCCGACGGCGCTCCGGGGGAGCCCCCGGCCGACGGCTCGACGGCTGGATCGGGTCGCTCCGCCGGGGCGGGCCGATGCACCCGGTGCACGCGTGGCTCAGCCCGCCGGTGCTCGCCGACGGCACCGTGCGCCTGCGGGGCCACCGGGAGGACGACCTCGCGCGCATGGTCGAGGCGTGCTCGGACCCGACGACGCAGGCGTGGCTGCCGGACCTGCCGTCCCGGTACACCGACGCGAACGCGCGTGTGCACGTCGAGGAGATCCGCACCCACCATGCCGACGGCGTCGCGCTCTACTGGGCGTTCACCGCCCCGGACGACGACACCCTCGCCGGCGAGGTCGGCATGTTCGGGCTGTCCCCGACCGGACAGCACGAGACGGTGGAGATCGGCTACTGGACGCATCCGGAGGCCCGCGGCCGCGGTCTCACGACGGCCGCGGTGCGGCTCGCCGTCCGGCACGCGCTCCTGCCCGCCGACGTCGGCGGGCTCGGCGCCCGGCGAGTGCTCCTTCGGGTGGCGGACGGGAACGTGGCGTCGCAGCGGGTGGCGGAGAAGGCCGGCATGCGGCCCTGCGGCCGGGACCGCGACGCCGAGCTGCTCCGCGCCGGCCGGCTCTGCGACCTGCTGCGCTATGACGCGCTCGCCCGCGAGCTGACCCTCGACGGCCTGGCGGACGAGGTGCACGAGGAGCTGCCCGACGAGACCCGCGTCGAGGCTCCGCACGAGGCCTGCCACGACGAGAGCGCCGACCGCGCGCGCGAGGCGACCGGATGAGGTCCGCGGTCGCGCGCAGGCATCCCCGGATCGCCCTCCCGGAAGGCCTCGAGCTGCGCGCCTGGCGGCAGGACGACGCAGCGGCTCTCCACCTCGCGCAGCGTGACCCGCTCGTGGCCCGGTACGCGGGCTTCCTCCTCACCGACCGCGCGGACGCGCTCCAGACCGTCCAGCGCTACGCCGCCGCCTGGCCCGACGGCGACGGGGTCGCCTGGGCGGTGAGCTCCGCGAGCGGGGAGCTGCTGGGGTCGCTGCGATTCGCGGTGCACGACAGCGGCCTCGGCTGCGGCAGCGTCGGCTACTGGCTCGCTCCGCCGGCGCGGGGTCGGGGCATCGCCTCGGCCGCGCTGCTGCTCGGGACGCGCGTCGTGTTCGACCGGCTCGGCTGGCACCGGATCGAACTGTCCCACGCGGTGGAGAACGAACGGTCCTGCGCGGTGGGCCGGCGCGCGGGCTACCGGGCGGAGGGCGTGCTCCGCGACGGGATGCGGTACCCCGTGGACGATCGCTGGTCCGACGAGCACCTGCATGCGCGGCTCGTCACCGACCCCGACCCGGCTCGCTGACCGCGACGGCGGCGGCGGCGAGATCGGCGACGTCCGCGACCGCGCCGACCCGGCGGACGGCCACGTCGAGTGCGACGGCGAGATCTCCGCGCGGCTCGACGATGACCCGGGCCAGGCCGAGCCACCCCGCCATGAGCACGAGCTCCGCGGCGAGCTCCGCGGCGACGTCGCCGTGGTCGTCGGAACCGGGCCCGACGTCCGCCTCGGCCCATGCCGCCCGGACGGTCAGCGCGCCGCCGCCGGCCGCGGCCCGGTCGGCCTTGAGGTCGACCCGCGCCACGAGCCGGTCGCCGAGCAGGAACGGCAGCACGTAGTAGCCGTGGACCCGCTGCGCGGCCGGGGTGTAGATCTCGATCCGGTACCGGAACCCGAAGAGGTCCTCGGTGCGGCTCCGCTCCCACACCAGCGAGTCGAACGGCGTCAGCAGCGCGCGGGCCGCGACCCGCCGTGGGCAGCCGCGCCTCGTGGTGCAGGTACGCCGGCCGCGCCCAGCCGCCACCGCCACCGGCAGCAGGACCCCCTGGCGTCGACGAGCTCGGCGACCGCCGGCCGGGCCGGCTCCGGCCGCAGCCGGAAGTAGTCGCGCAGGCCGATCTCGGTGGCGACCCCACACGCCCGGGCGGCGATCGCGACGAGCTCACGGTGCGCGGCATCCGGGTCGGGGTCGGGGGCGTTCGCGACGTGCGCGCGGCAGCACCCGCTCCGGGAGGTCGTAGCGCCGCTCGAACTGCTGGGTCCGGCCGGCCGAGGTCAGCTCGCCCGCTCCAGAAGAGGAACTCGACGGCCCGCTTGGTGTCCGACCAGTTCCAGCCCCAGCCCGTCTTCTCCCGCGGCCGGTCCTGCGCCGAGTGCGCGCTCGACCTGCTGCAGCGGTCAGCGGACCGCGGGCGTCGACCTCGGCGAGCACCGCGTCGAGCAGCACGGCCCGCTCTCGGGCGGTGCGCACCATGCCGCCCCACGCGTCCTCGTGGGCGTTCGCCATCCGGAAGCGCAGCAGCCGGTGCGTCGCGGGGGGACGTACGACGCCTCGTGCGCCCAGTACTCCACGAGCCTGCGGGGCGCGGTGTCGCAGGCCCGGTCGAGCAGCTCGCGCGGAGTAGGGCCCGAGCCGGCTGAACAGCGGCACGTAGTGGCTGCGGGACAGGACGTTCACCGAGTCGATCTGGAGTACGCCGACCGTGTCGACGACGCGCTGGACGTGGCGCATCGTCACCGGCCCGGAGGGTCGCGGCACCCCGAACCCTTGCGCCGCGAGCGCGACCCGTCGTGCCTGGGCGAGGGTGAGCCGCGCGACGGTCCGCGGCCGCGAGGGGGTCGCTGGGCTCGATGGGGTCGTTCCGGGCACGAGGGCGAGCCTGCCATGCGGCACCGACAACCACCCCGGCCGCGACGCCACACCGCCACCCTGCCGGACCCGCCCTGACGATACCGCCGCAGGCCCGCCGACAGACCTCCGTCCGGCCCCGACCCGTCCACAGCGGGGCGGTTCGTCACACCGTCCACAGGTTCGCGCCGCACTCCGGCGACCGGCCCGGACCCGGGGCATCGTGTCGGGCATGGCTCTCGCGCCCCTCGCCGCCCTCGCCGACGACCTGCTCACCCTCCTCGCCGCGCCCGAGTGCGCGGGCTGCGGACGGCCCGGTGCCGTGCTGTGCGAGAGGTGCCGGTCGGTCTTGACCCCGACGCCGCGCCGGGTCGAGGTCCCGGCGTGGCCCGACGGGCCGCCCGCGACGGTCTGCTCGGACTACGCCGGCGTCGTCCGCGTCGTGATCAACGCGTGGAAGGAACGCGGCCGGCACGACCTCGAGCCGGCGCTCGGGGCGGTGCTCGCGGACGCCGTGCTCGCACTGCCGCCGCCCGACCACGCCGTGCCGCGTGAGGACACACTGCCGCTCGTGCCTGTCCCGTCGTCCCGTGGCGCGCGGCGGCGACGCGGCGCGGACGGCGTGCGCAACCTCGCGTTCCACGCGGCGGTCGTCCTGCGCGCGAGCGGGGTACGGGCACGCGTCGTGCCCGCGCTCGCCCTCGGACGAGTCGTGGCCGATCAGGCGGGCCTCTCCGCGGCGGAACGGGTACGCAACGTCGCCGGCGCGTTCCGGGTGCGGCCGGCGGCGGGGGCACTGCTCGCAGACCGTGACGTCGTCGTCGTGGACGACGTCCTCACGACGGGCGCGACGTTGCTCTCCGCGTCGACGGCGGCGATGGCCGCAGGGGCACGCGTCCGAGGGCTCGCGTGCGTGTCTGCGACACCACGCAGGCGCAGTCTGTCGGCACGATCGCCCGAGGGCTAGCGTGAGGGCAGGGGGAACGTCCCGACGGGCGCCACCGACCGATGTCGTCGCCGGAGCCGCTCGTCAGGCATCACCGATCGACAGGAGGCACACGTCGTGGAGATCGTGATCACCGGCCGGCACACGGACGTCACCGAGCGCTTCCGCAGGCTCGTGACGGAGAAGCTCGAGAAGATCGGGCAGCTGGCTCCCCGGGCGCACCGGGTCGACGTCGAGCTGTCCCACGAACGCAATCCCCGTCAGTCGCAGGTGAAGGAGAAGGTCGAGATCACCGTGCGCGCCAAGGGCCCGGTGATCCGGGCCGAGGCGTGCGCCGAGGACCCCGGGGCCGCACTGGACCTCGCCTTCGGCAAGCTTCTCGAGCGTCTGCGGCGCACGAAGGACAAGCGGAAGGTGCACTACGGTCGGCAGACGCCACCGTCGCTGCGCAGCAACGGCGTCGCGGCCGGAGCCGCCGTCAACGCCACAACGACCCTCGCCCCGGCCGCCTCCGATGAGAGCGACGAGGAGCACCTGGGCGACGGCGAAAGCCCCGTCGTCATCCGGACCAAGGACCACAGCGCACCGCCGATGACGATCGACCAGGCGCTCTACGAGATGGAGCTCGTCGGCCACGACTTCTTCCTCTTCGTCGACGCCGAGACGATGCTCCCGAGCGTCGTCTACCGCCGCCGCGGCTGGAGCTACGGCCTGCTGCGGCTCAAGGTCACCGAGCCTGCGCAGGAGGTGCAGCCGGCTGCTCCGGCACCCGCCGGCACCTGAGCCGGGTGCTCGTCCGGAGTCACCTCGGCAGCGGGGGGTGCGGCACAGGCCGCGCCCCCGTTCCGTTCGCGGCTGGACGCGGGACCGTGGCGTTCGGCTCGGGACGCGTCAGCCCGGGAAGGCCGGCCGGATCGCGTTGACCCTGAGGCTCTCCCAGGAGCCGGTCTGCCGGTAGCGGAAGAGCGCGCGTGCGGTCGCGACGTAGAGGTCGTCGAGCCCGTCGCCGACCGCGAGCGACGGTGCGAGGTCGAGCCCGAGCCGTTCCCACCGGGCCGTCGTGCCGGCCGGCTTGCCGTCGACCTCCGTGACGATGGCACCGAGCGGTGCGGTCGAGGTGATCCCCCGGCTCGACGGGTCGCCGCCGATGTCGACGACCCACGGCTGGACGACGAGCGCCCCGCCCGTCGACCGGCGGCTGCCGAGGACGACGACCCGCTGGTCGTCGAGCCAGCCGGCGTCCGACGCCCGGACCAGGTCGGGCACGAGCCGCACCGGGGCGCCCAGCGCGACCGGCTCGCCGTCGTCCCGTCGCACGACGGCACACAGCAGCAGGCTCGAGGAGCGCCGGCCGTCGCCGGTGACGGCGTCCACGAGGAGCAGCGCGCGGGCTCCCTCGCGGCTGACCCGCAGCGAGACGACCTGCCGGCCGGCGAGCCACCGGGCGTCGACGACGACCCTGCGGACCCGGCCGCCCACGAGCAGTCCCGCGACGACCGAGCCACCACCCCGGCGCGGGCTCGTCCAGACCCAGCCACTGCCGTCGAAGGACGGCGGCGTGAGGTCCGGCGCCGTCGTGACGTCGAACACCCGGGTCCCGGCCTCGGCGACCTTCAGGGTCCGTTGGCCCGGCGAGCGACCGGCGACGACGAGGGCGTAGGTGCGGCCGTCGTCGGTGTACGACATCCCCGGCCGGGCGCCGCCGGTCAGCGCCAGCCGGTCGACGAGCCGCACCTGCGTGCCTTGGCCGGTCACGATGCGCGCCTTGTCGTCGACGGCGACGTACGTCGTGCCGGCGTGGGCCCGCTCGGCGGTCTCGGGGAACGCGCCGACGCCGGGCGAGGACGGCGCGTTCGGCAGGTCGCCCTCGGTCCGGACGGCACCTCGGACGCTCCCGCGCAGCAGCTGACCGTCGACGGTGACCTCCACGGCGGTCACGACGGTCGGCCCGCGCAGGCCGACCAGTGACGCCTCGAGCTGGCGGCGCAGCAGCTGCTGGCCGCGCTCGTCGAGGCCGAGGAAGTCCTCGGTGAGGTCGACCGTTGCGAGGCCCCCGTCCGACACCGGCACCGACGACACCTTGAGCCGAGGTGACTTCGCCGGCAGCTCCAAGCCGTCCGCGAGCCAGGGTGACGGCCCCTCGAGGAGGGCGTTGACGACCACGGTCTGCGTCGAGTCCGACTGCTGGCGGACGTACCGCACGTCCGGCACGAGCCAGCGGCCCGTGACGTCCGGGAAGTAGATGGGCGTCGGCTGGTACGCCGACGACGTGACGAACTGGCCGAGCGTGATCGTCACACCGTCCTCGAGCTCGTCGATGCGCCACTGCCCCTGGCGGACGACGAGCCCGAAGCGGCGGCGGCGAGTCTGCGGAGCGTCGAGCAGCGTCATCCGGCCGTCGCCGTCGAGTGTCGCGACGACCCCGCCGACGTCGACGAGCACCGCGGCGCGCTCCCCCTCCCGGGGCGTCGGCGTCGGGGTCGCGCCGCTCCCGACGGACGGGGACGCCGACCCCGACGGCTGGGGACGCCCGCGCGGCGGCGCGTCGGAGGCCGGGTCCGGGCCGCCCACGACGGTGAACGCGGTCGTCGTGTGGAGCACGACCTCGGTGTCGGCGTCCCACGCGACGTTCGGGTCGGCCAGGTACTCGCGAGCGGTCACGACGGCGCCGACGGCCGCCGCGCGGAGGAACCCGTCGACGCTCTGGATGGGCGTCGACCCCTCCCGGGGCGGCTTCGCGAAGACCCGCGGCAGCTGGCGGTCTGCCTCGTCGCCCGGACCGACGACCGGACCTCCGGTCGGGATCCGGGCGCACCCTGCCAGCGCCGCACCGGCCGCGACGAGCCCCGCGAGCGCCGCCCGACGGCCGATCACCCGGTCCACGAACGCCGCGTGGCCGAAGGGCTCAGCCATCGCCGTCCCCGCCGGCTGAGCCGGCCGCACCCGCGGCCGTCGTCGGTGTGGCAGTCGCAGGCGGAGTCGGTGTCCCCGACACGGCGAGCGCCGCCGCCGGCACGCCCCGCGACGTCCGGCCGCCCGCCGTCCCGGTCCCCGCCTCGCCGCTGCTGAGCCCGGTGTCCAGGTCGGCGATCAGGGCGTCCACGTCGAGCCCACCGTCCGGACCGGAGGCGAGCCCGGTGCCCGCGAGGTGCGTGCCGCCGGCCGCGACCCCGGACCGCTGGGCGGCGTCCGGCGGGACGAGCGGCAGTGGCGAGGAGGTGAGGACGACGCCCGCCCGCTTCGGCAGCGTGAGCCGGAAGCTCGCCCCCTGCCCGGGGTCGCCCCAGACCTGCAGCCAGCCGCCGTGCAGGTGCGCGTCCTCGAGCGCGATCGCGAGGCCGAGCCCGGTGCCACCGGTCGACCGGGCCCGCGCCGGGTCCGCGCGCCAGAACCGGTTGAAGACCATGCGGGCCTGTGCCGGGGTCAGGCCGACCCCGTGGTCCCGGACGGCGACCGCCACCGCGTCCGCCCCGGACCTGACCTGGACGACGACGGGCCGGCCCTCGCCGTGCTCGATCGCGTTGCCGACGAGGTTGCGGACGATTCGCTCGACCCGGCGCGAGTCGATCTCCGCGCTGCACGGTTCGGCCGGGACGTCGACCACGAGCTCGCAACCACGGCGCTCCGCGAGCGGCCGCAGCCCGTCGGCGACCCGCGTCACGAGGTCACGGACGTCGACCGGGTCGGACTCGAGCACCGCCGCCCCGGCATCGAACCGGCTCACCTCGAGGAGGTCGCCGAGGAGCGCCTCGAATCGGTCCAGCTGAGTGATCAGGAGCTCGGCGCTGCGGGCGGTTGCCGGGTCGAAGCCGCCGCGCGCCTCGTGGAGCACCTCCGTCGCCATCCGGATCGTCGTGAGCGGCGTCCGCAGCTCGTGCGAGACGTCGGAGACGAACCGCCGCTGCACCCGGGAGAGCTCCTCGAGCCGGTGGATCTGCCGCTCCAGGCTCGCCGCCATGTCGTTGAACGCCCCGCCGAGCCGGGCGAGCTCGTCCTCGCCGCGCACCCGCATCCGGCGGTCGAGCTGCCCGGAGGCGATCTCCTCGGCCGTCCGGGCGGCCTGCCGAACCGGTGCGACGACGGCCCGGGTGACGACGAACGCGACCCCGGCGACGAGCAGGACCAGCGCGGCGCCACCGACGATGAACGTGCGCCGCACGAGGTCCAGAGTCTCGACCTCACGGTCCTGCCGGAAGACGAAGTACATCTCGTACTCGCCGATGCCCTGGCCGAGGTCGACGACGCGGCCCGCCGCGAAGCCGGGGCTGGTCGCCGCCGGGTCGTCACGTCCAGGCAGGGCCACCTGGCGGCCGTGGAACTTCTCGGGCCCTGCGACGACCTCCTCGCGCAGGTCCGCCGGGATGACGCCCGGGTCCAGGGCGAAGGACCCCTGGTCCTCGACCGGCCCCGGCGTCGTCGCCTGCAGGCTCTGCAGGAGGAGCACGTACCGCTGCTGCTCGTTGCCCAGCCGGGTGACGAGCTCCTGACCGAACGCCGCCGGGTCGCCGCTGCGGGAGCGCACGAGGTCCTGGACGTCGCGGTACAGCTGGCGGGACTCGCCGAAGGCCGCGTCGCGGCTCGCCTGCTGCAGGCCCTCGGAGATCTGGGCGAGCAGGACGCTGCCCACGGCGAGCACGACGACGGTGCCGAAGACGATCGTCGTGACGACGACGCGCAGGCGCAGGGACCGCCGCCAGCGCATCCGGCCGAGCCGCAGGCCCGCGACGAGCCCCGCGGGCGTCCCGCGGCGCAGCGCGTCCACCGTCCGGCCGCGCAGCGCGCGTACGGACGGCTCGCGAGCGGGGACGGCGCCGGTCTCGGTCATGGTGGGACAGCGGGCGGCCCGCGTCAGGCCGGCCCGGCCTTGTAGCCGACGCCGCGGACGGTGAGGACGATGTCCGGGCGCTCGGGGTCCCGTTCGATCTTGGATCGCAGTCGCTGCACGTGGACGTTAACGAGCCGGGTGTCAGCAGCGTGCCGATAGCCCCAGACCTGCTCGAGGAGGACCTCGCGGGTGAACACCTGCCACGGCTTGCGGGCGAGCGCGACGAGGAGGTCGAACTCCAGCGGCGTCAGTGAGATGACCTCGTCACCCCGGCGCACGGAGTGACCGGCGACGTCGATCGTCAGGTCGCCGATCTCGAGCATCTCCGGGGACGGATCCTCCGAGCGCCGCAGCCGCGCCCGGACCCGGGCCACGAGCTCCTTGGGCTTGAACGGCTTGACGACGTAGTCGTCGGCGCCGGACTCCAGCCCGAGGACGACGTCGACCGTGTCGCTCTTCGCGGTGAGCATGACGATCGGCGTCCCCGACTCGGAGCGGATCTGCCGGCACACCTCGATGCCGTCCTTGCCGGGCAGCATGAGGTCGAGCAGGACGAGGTCGGGCCTCGTCGCCGCGGAAGACCTCGAGCGCGCCGGACGCCGTCGGCACAGAACACCGGGTCGAAGCCCTCGCCCCGCAGGACGATGCCGAGCATCTCCGCCAGCGCGGTGTCGTCGTCGACCACCAGCACACGACCTCTCATGGGGCCATCGTGACACCGCGCTCCCCGCAGCCGCAGCCCACGGTCGCTTCGTGGCGCGCCATGGGCGACCGCGTGGCCCGTGCAAGGATGACCGGACCACGGGAACCGTGGTCCGGTCATCACGCGTTCATCGTGCGGACGCCGCGACGCCTGTGTGAGGGGGGCCGATGACGGACCAGCCGGGATGGGGCGGTCAGCCGCCGTCGGACCCGTCGGCCCACCCCGACCAGCCGCGGCAGTCGGAACAGCCGCAACGGCCGGAACAGCAGCCCCAATGGAGCCCCCCGCCGGGACAGCCCACGCCGCCCCCGTGGGGCGGACAGCCCCCGGCGCAGCAGCCACCCGCCCAGTGGGGAGGTCAGCCCCAGTGGGGAGGTCAGCCCCAGTGGGGCGGGCCGCCGCCACCCCCGGGCTGGGGCGGACTGCGGCAGCCATCGGCCCCGGGGGGTTCGCCGACGTGGCGCGCCCGGCCGAAGCCGGGGATCATCCCGTTGCGACCCATCACCCTCGGCGAGATCCTCGACGGGGCGTTCCAGGCGATCCGGACCAACCCGCGCACGATGATCGGCGTCTCCGCGGTCGTCGTCGCGCTCGCGACCCTCGTCTCGAGCGTGTTCTCCGCCGCCCTGCTCGTCGACATCGGCCGCAGCACGCTGTTCACCCCAGGCGCGACCCCGACCGCGGACGACGTCGCGTCCCTCGCGCTCGACCTCGTGCGCGCCCAGCTGCCCGGGTATGTCGTCACGCTCCTCGCGACGTCACTCCTCGGTGCCCTCCTCACGATCTGCGTGAGCAACGCGGTCCTCGGCGTCCGGACCCCGTTCGGCGAGCTGTGGCGCCGGGTCCGGCGCCGCCTCGGCGCCGTCGTCGCCCTCGCCGTCCTCGTGACCCTCGTGTCGATCGGCGTGGCGGGCGTGCTCATCGGGCCTGGCGTCGCGCTCCTGCTCACCGGCGAGTACGTGGCGGGCGCGGTGCTCTTTCTCGTCGGGATGCTGCCCGCCGTCGTCGTGTCGGTCCTTCTCTACGTCAAGCTCGCCTTCGCCGCCCCCTCGCTCCTGCTCGAGGACCGCAGCCCGACGGACGCGTTGCGCCGTTCCTGGCAGCTGACCCGGGGCAGCTTCTGGCGCGTGCTCGGGATCCTCCTGCTCTCCGGGATCATCCAGTCGATCGGCTCTGCACTCGTCGCCGCACCGTTCGGGATCCTGTCGGCGGTCGCCGGATCCGGCACCGACACGTACACCGACTTCGGCACGAGCCTCACCCAGCTCCTCCTCTCCGGCATCGGGACGACGATCGGCGGCGCCATCTTCTACCCGTTCGGCGCCGCGGTCACGACGTTGCTCTACCTCGATCTGCGGATGCGCCGCGAGGGTCTCGACGTCGAGCTGGTCCGGTACGTCGAGAGCGGCGCACCCGCGTGACCGTCGCGCTCGAGCTCGGCACCGGGCTCGTCACGCACCTCGTCCTGCGGCTCGCCGTCCCCCCCGCGGTGCTCCCCGTCGGGTGGGCGTCCCGGGTCCCGGTCGAGCCCACGCGGGACGAGGCCCGGAGCTGGGCCGTCGAGGAGCTCTCCCGGCGGGAGTACGCCGAGCAGCGGCCGGGGATCCTCGAGCAGGTCGTCGGCTGGATCCTCGACCGGCTCGGCCAGGTCGGCGAGGTCGGCAGCGGCACCGGGACCGCGTTCGCCCTCGTCGTCGGCGTCGTCCTCGTGCTCGTCGTCGTCGGGGTCCTCGTCACAGGACGGGTACTCCGCCGGGCGACCCAGACCACCGGGGCCGCGGTGTTCGACCGCGACGCCGTCGGACCTGCGTCGGCGTACCGGGCCGCCGCCGACGCCGCCGCCGCGCGCGGGGACTGGCGGACGGCGGTCGTCGAGCGGTTCCGCACCGTCGTCCGCGAGCTCGAGGAACGGGCGGTGCTCGTGCCGCAGCCGGGCCGGACGGCGGACGAGGCCGTGGCGGAGGCAGCCCGGTTCCTGCCGTCCCGCGGCGAGGACCTGCGGTCCGCGGCACGGCTCTTCGACGACGTCCGGTACGGCGACCGGGACGCCGACGCCGCGGGCGACGAGGCGCTGCGCCGGCTCGACGAGCAGGTCCGTGCGGCCCGGGTCGCCGCCGTCGAGGCGCCGTCGGGACCGGCCCGGTGACCGTCGTCGCGGGCCGTGCCCCGGACGACGCACCTCCTGACGACGCACCCCCTGACGACGCATCTCCTGACGTCGCAGCGCCGGACCTCGCCGCTCCGGACGGCGCGCCGGAGGGGACGCCCGGACGGCGCGCGCGCGCCGTCGTCCTCGCCGGGGCGGTCGCCGGCGTCGTCGTCCTCGCGGCGCTCGTCGGCGCCCTCGCCACGCCGCCGACGACGCGCGGGGATCTCGAACCGACGTCGGCCGCGCCGCAGGGCGCGCGGGCCGTCGCCCAGATCCTCGAGCGGCAGCGCGTCGACGTGGTCACCCTCCGTCGCTCGACCGAGGTCGCAGCCGCCGCGTCGTCCGCCACGACCGTCCTCGTGGCCTTCCCCGAGCGGCTCGGGCCGGAGCAGCTCCGGCGGCTCGCGGGCACTCCCGGCCGGCTCGTCGTCCTCGCGCCGGACCTCACCGCGCTCGATGCCCTGGCACCCTTCGCGACGGTCGCCGGCACGCAGGACGCGCGCACCGCCGACCCGGCATGCGAGGCGGACGCCGCGGTCGCTGCCGGCGACGCCCGGGCGGGCGGGAACCTCTACCGTGTCACCGGGTCCGGCGGCGGGACCGTCCTGTGCTACCCGTCGCCCGACGACTCCGGGCGGGGCAGCCTCGTCCTCGGCACGGACAGCGGGCGCGAGGTCGTCGTCGTCGGCCAGCCGGACGTCCTGCGCAACGCGCACCTCGCCGCCACCGGCGACGCGGCGCTCGCCCTGCGGCTCCTCGGCGCGCAGCCACGGCTGCTGTGGTACCTGCCCGACCCGGCCGAGCTCGCGGCCGGCCCGGACGCCCCGACGCTCGGCGAGCTGCTGCCGCCATGGGTGCCGTGGGTGGCCGTCCAGCTCGGGATCGCGGCGCTGCTCGCCATGTTCTGGCGCGGACGGCGACTCGGCCGGCTCGTCACCGAGCCGCTGCCCGTCGTCGTCCGGGCGGCGGAGACCCAGGAGGGGCGCGCCCGCCTCTACCGCCGTGCCCGAGCGCACGCCCGGGCCGGCGCGACGCTGCGGACGGCTGCGCTGCGCCGGCTGGCGCGGCGCCTCGACGTCCCGCCGGACGCGGCACCCGACGTCGTCGTGACGCTCGCCGCCCGCGCCGGCGGGCTGCCGCAGGCCGTGGTCCACGCGACGTTCCTCGGCCCGCCGCCCGGCGACGACCGAGCACTCGTCCGGCTGGCCGACGAGATCGCGGCCGTCGAGCACGCCGTCTCCACCTCGTCCCCCGACACCTCGTCATTGGGAGGCGCACGATGACGGAGCCCCCCGTCCGGGATCACGGCTGCCGCACCCCGGCGCAGCCACCGGGGATCGCACCAGCCCCGGCGGAGGCCGCCCGTGAGGCGCTCGGCCGGGTCCGCGCCGAGGTGGCCAAGGCCGTCGTCGGCCAGGAGGCCGCCGTGACCGGCCTCGTGATCGCGCTGCTCTGCCGCGGGCACGCGCTGCTCGAGGGCGTGCCCGGGGTCGCGAAGACCCTTCTCGTACGGGCGCTGTCGGCGTCGCTGTCGCTGTCGACGACCCGCGTGCAGTTCACCCCCGACCTCATGCCCGGGGACGTCACCGGGTCGCTCGTGTACGACGCCCGGACGGCGCAGTTCGACTTCCGCGAGGGGCCGGTCTTCACGAACATCCTGCTTGCCGACGAGATCAACCGGACGCCGCCGAAGACCCAGGCGTCGCTGCTCGAGGCGATGGAGGAGCGGCAGGTCTCCGTCGACGGCAAGCCCCGGCGGCTGCCGGACCCGTTCGTCGTCGCGGCCACCCAGAACCCCGTCGAGTACGAGGGCACCTACCCGCTGCCCGAGGCTCAGCTCGACCGGTTCCTGCTCAAGCTGACGATGCCGCTGCCGCCGCGGGAGGTCGAGCTCGAGGTGCTCGCGCGGCACGCCGCCGGCTTCGACCCGCGCGACCTCGAGGCCGCGGGCGTGCGGCCCGTCGCCGGCCCCGAGGACCTCGCCGCCGCGACGCACGCCGTCCGCAGGGTCGCCGTCGACCCGTCGGTCATGGGCTACGTCGTCGACGTCGTGCGGGCCACCCGGAGCTCGCCGTCGCTCGCGCTGGGGGTGTCCCCGCGCGGGGCGACCGCCCTCCTTGCGACGAGCCGTGCGTGGTCCTGGCTCGCGGGTCGGGACTACGTGACCCCGGACGACGTCAAGGCGCTCGCGCGTCCGACGCTGCGGCACCGGGTCCAGCTGCGGCCGGAGGCCGAGCTCGAAGGCGTCAGTGTCGAGGGGGTCCTCGACAGCGTGCTCGCGACCGTCCCCGTCCCGCGCTAGCCGCTGATGGCCGTCACCGGGCGGGCTGCGCTGCTCGCGCTCGCCGGCGTCGTCCCGCTGGCTCTCGCCCCCGGGTGGGCGACGTTCGGTGGCTGGCTCCTGCTGCTCGCCACCGTCGTCGCCGGCGACCTGGCGCTCGCCGGCTCGCCGCGACAGGTCGACGTCGAACGCGTGCCGCTCGGGTCGGCACGGCTCGGGACGGTCGTCGACGCCGCGGTCGTCCTGACGAACCGGGGCGGACGGCGGGTGCGCGGCGTCGTCCGGGACGCGTGGCAGCCGTCGGCCGGTGCCGTCGACGCGCGGCACCCGGTGGACCTGCCGCCCGGGCAGCGGCGCCGCGTCGTCACGCGCCTCGTCCCGGCGCGCCGCGGGGACCGGCCCGTCGAGCACGTCGTCGTGCGCAGCGTCGGTCCGCTGGGGGTCGCCGCCCGGCAACGGTCGCTCCAGGCGCCGGGGCGGCTGCGCGTCCTGCCGCCGTTCACCTCCCGCAAGCATCTGCCGAGCCGGCTCTCCCGGCTGCGCGAGCTCGACGGCCGGACGGCGCTGCGGGTTCGCGGCCAGGGCACCGAGTTCGACGCGCTGCGCGACTACGTCGTCGGGGACGACGTCCGGTCGATCGACTGGCGGGCCACCGCGCGGCGCCAGCAGGTCGTCGTCCGGACGTGGCGGCCCGAGCGGGACCGCCGCGTCCTCGTCGTCCTCGACACGTCCCGGACGTCGGCCGCCCGGGTCGGCGACGCGCCGCGGCTCGACGCGGCGATGGACGCCGCGCTGCTCCTCGCGGCCCTCGCGGCCCGCGCCGGGGACCGGGTCGACCTCATGGCCGCGGACCGGCGGGTCAGAGCCCGGGTCGAGGGCGCGTCCCGGACGCAGCTGCTGCCCGCGCTCGTCGAAGCCATGGCGCCGCTCGAGCCCGACCTCGTCGAGGCGGACTGGGCCGCGGTCGTCGCGGCGGCGCGGCAGCGGCTCACCCAGCGCGCACTCGTCGTGCTGCTCACTCCGCTGGAGGCGGCGGCGATCGAGGAGGGCTTGCTGCCCGTCGTCCAGCAGCTGACCCGGCACCACCAGGTCGTCCTCGCGTCCGTCGCCGATCCGCAGGTCGCCCGGATGGCCGCCGCGCGCGGCGACGCCTACGCCGTCTTCGGTGCCGCTGCGGCGCAGCGGGCGCAGCTCGACCGGCTCGCCGTCACCGCCGAGCTCACCCAGGCCGGGGTCGACGTCATCGACGCGCCGCCGGACGAGCTGCCGCCCGCGCTGGCGGACCGGTACCTCGCGCTCAAGGCGGCGGGCAAGCTCTGATCCGTGCCGTGCAGCCGTGCCTCCGTCCTGCGGAGCGACCCGGCGGCGCGGGTGCGCGAGATCAGTCGCCGAGCTCGCGCCGGCGCCGGGTGACGTAGTCCTCGAGCTCGGCCCGCACCGCGTCGTCGAGCGGCGGCTGCTCGTACGCCTCCAGCTTCTTGCGCCAGATCTCGCCGGCCCGGGCGGCGGTGTCCTTGGCCCCGTTGCGCATCCAGCGCTCGAAGTTGTCCGACGACGACAGGAACGGCCGGTAGAAGCAGGTCCGGAACCGCTCCATCGTGTGCGCCGCGCCGAGGAAGTGGCCGCCGTGCCCGACCTCCTCGTGCGCGCCGAACGCGAGCGACTCCTCGTTGATCTCCAGCGGGGTGAACTCGTTCTGGAGCATCTCGAGGATCTGGATGTCGATGACGAACTTCTCGTAGCACGCGACCAGGCCGCCCTCGAGCCAGCCGGCCGTGTGCATGACGAAGTTGGTGCCGGCCAGGAAGGTCGGCAGCATCGTCATCAGCGCCTCGTACGCGGCCTGCGCGTCGGGCATCTGGGAGGAGTTGAGTCCGCCGCCGGTGCGGAACGGCAGCCCGAAGTGCCGGGCGATCTGGCCGGTGCACAGCAGCCCGATGGCCGACTCCGGGCGTGCCGAACTGCGGCGAGCCGGACTGCATGTCGATGTTGGACAGGAACGAGCCGAAGACCACCGGGCAGCCGGGCCGGATCAGCTGGCGACAGCGCGATGCCGGACAGCGCCTCGGCCATCTGCTGGGCGAGCGCGGCCGGGATCGTCACCGGCGACATCGCGCCCATCAGCAGGAACGGCGTGAGCACGACGGGCTGGTTGGCCGCGCGTGTACTCGAACTGCGCGTCGAGCATCCGGTCGTCCCAGCGCAGCGGCGAGTTGCAGTTGATCAGCGAGATCGTGGCCGGGGTCTGCTCGATGCGCCTCCGCGGCCGCCGAAGAGGATCTCGCGTCATCGCGATCGTGTCGCGGGCGTTCGCGCCGGAGACGACGTTGCCCATGTAGATCTTGTCGGTGAGGGTCTGCAGCGCGTAGATCATGTCGAGGTGCCGGGAGTCGAGCGGGGCGTCGTTCGGCTCGCAGATCACGCCGCCGGCGCAGTCCAGCGCGGCGAAGGACTGCGCCAGCCTGGTGAAGTTGCGGAAGTCCTCCATCGTCGCGTCCCGGCGCACGTCGCCCTCGCGGACGAACGGCGGGCCGTAGACCGCCGCTGAAGACCATGTGGTCGCCGCCGATGTGCACGCGTGTTCGCGGGGTTGCGCGCCTGCACGTCGAACTCGCGGGGCGCCTTGGCCACCTGCTCGAGCACGAAGTCCGGGTCGAGGAAGACGTTGTCGTCCTCGACCTTCTGGCCGGCGGCCCGGAACAGGTCGAGCGCCTCGGGCTTCGAGTGAACTCGACGCCGATCTCGGAGACGATCCGGCGCCAGCCGCGGTCGAGGAGTGCCATCGACTCCTCGGACAGGATCTCGTACCGCGGCATCGTTGTTGCACGAACATCGGCGAACTGTCCGTCCGGCGTGTCGCTGTCGGTCGCTCGGCACGGAGCGTGCCGGCGAACGGCTTGACCGAGTCGTCGACGGGCGGCCGTGATCCCTGACTGATCCACATCGTGAGAACGTCGGTTCCACAATGTGGAACATCGCGACAGCTTTCGGTCGGGACCGGCGAGCCGACGCCGTCCGCCGCGCAGCGTACGAGGAGGTCGCATGCCCAGCGCTCCGCCGGCCAGGCCGGCACCCAGGCGGTCGACCGCGCCGCCGCCCTGCTCGCCCTCGTGGTCGAGTCCGGCCGAGCCGCGTCACCTTCACCGAGCTCGTCGAGGACACCGGGCTGGCCAAGTCGCACCACCTCGCGGCTGCTGCACGCCCTCGAGCGCAACCGGCTGGTGCAGCGCGACCGCAGCGGCTCGTTCCGGCCCGGCCCGGTGCTTCGCCGTCTACGCCGGCGCGGCAGAGCCGATGCCGACCTCGTCGCGCTGGCCCGCGCCCCGCCTCGAGCGGCTCGGCGAGCCGACCGGCGAGACGGTCAACCTCGCCGTCCCGCGCGGCGACGGCGTCGAGCAGATCGCCCAGGTCGACAGCCGCTACCTGCTCGGCGCGACGCAACTGGGTCGGGCGTCGACGTCCCGCCGCACTGCTCGGCGCTGGGCAAGGTGTTCTCGCCTACGGCGCGGCTCACGCTCCCGCCGCGGCCGCGCTCGAGCGCCGCACGCCGACGCACGATCACCACGCCGCGGCCGCGCTCGAGCGCGACCTGCGCCGACGTCCGCCGCCGCGGCTACGCCGTCGCCGACGACGAGCTCGAGCCCGGGCTCGTCGCGGTCGCCGCCCCCGTCCGCGACGACGACGGCGCCGTGGTCGCGGCGCTGTCGGTCTCCGGGCCCGCCGGCCCGGATCCCCGCCGGACGGCTCGCCGCGCGTCGGCGGCACTCGTCGCCGAGAGGCCGCAAGCGCTGTCCGCCCAGCTCGGGCTACCCACCGACACGCAGCCGGAAGGCAGGAGCGGCATGACCGCCCGAGGAGATCCTCAAGGGCCTCTACGACGAGACCCTGGTCGGCAACGCGCCCGCGCGGTCCTCGAGCTCACCAACGCAGGGTCTCGGCGCATGGGCATCGGACCGGAGACGCTGCTGTTCGAGGCGCTCATCCCGTCGCTGGAGGAGGTCGGCGCCCGGTTCGAGCGCGGCGACTTCTTCGTGCCCGAGATGCTCATCGCCGGCAGGGCGATGGCCGGCGCGCTGGAGGTGCTGCGCCCGCTGCTGGCCGAGACCGGCGCCGAGACCGTCGGCAAGTTCCTGATGGGCACGGTCAAGGGCGACGTGCACGACATCGGCAAGAACCTCGTCAACATCATGCTCGAGGGCGCCGGCTTCGAGGTGATCGACCTCGGCGTCCAGGTCGCGCCGGAGAAGTTCGTCGCCGCGATCGAGGAGCACCAGCCCGACATCGTCGGCTTCTCGGCGTTCCTGACCACGACGATGCCGATGTTCAAGGCCAACATCAACGCGCTCGAGAAGGCCGGCCTGCGCGACCAGGTCATCGTCATGGTCGGCGGCGCCCCGGTCACCCAGGAGTACGCCGACGCGGTCGGCGCCGACGGGTACGCCGCCGACGCCTCCACCGCCGTCCGGCGGGCCAAGGACCTCATCCAGCGCAAGCGCGCCGCGGCCGTCCCCGCCTGACGTCGGGAGAGCACGTCGTCCGGACGGCGCACCAGCCCGGCACCCTCTGCACCCCGTTGCCCGACAGGAGACCCCCATGCACACCGTGCTCCGCTCGGCGACCCGCGAGGTCGTGATCGGCCACGACCAGCCGTTCTGCATCATCGGCGAGCGGATCAACCCGACCGGCCGGCCGATCTTCCAGGAGCAGCTGCGCGCCGGCGACCTGTCCCGGGTCGAGGTCGACGTCCAGGCCCAGGTCGCGGCGGCGCGATGATGCTCGACGTCAACATGGGCGTGCCGCTCGCCGACGAGGCCGAGCTGCTCGCCAGGCGGTCACGCTGATCCAGCGCTGACCGACCTGCCGCTGTGCATCGACTCCTCGGTCGTCGAGGCGCTCGACGCCGGGCTGGCCGCCTACCAGGGCAAGGCGCTGGTCAACTCGGTGACCGCCGAGGACGAGCGGATGGAGGCGATCCTGCCCGCTCGTGAAGAAGTACGGCGCCGCGGTGATCGCGCTGCCGAACGACGAGGACGAGATCCCCGAGGACCCGGACAAGCGCCTCGAGCTCACCAAGAAGATCGTCGACGTCGCCACCGACGAAGTACGACATCCCGATCGAGGACATCGTGATCGACCCGCTGGCGATGCCGGTCGGCGCCAACCACGAGTACGGCACGCTGGACGATGGAGACGATCGCGCTGATCCGCGACGAGTTCGGCGCTGAACATGACCCTGCGGCGCCTCCAACGTCTCCTTCGGCATGCCCGGCCGGCACACCCTCGGCGCGACGTTCCTGCCGATGGCCGATGCACCGCCGGGCTGACCAGCGCGATCATGGACGCCCGCGACCCCGCAGATCGTCGACGCGGTCAAGGCCGCCGACCTGATGCTGGGCAACGACGAGTGGGGCGCGAACTGGATCGCCGCGCTCCGGGCCAAGCAGAAGGCCGCCGCAGGCGGCGCCACGGCCGACCGCTGACCGGACGGCGACCCGTCCGGCCGTCGACGGCGTACACGATTCCGAGACGGGCAGGCAGTGACCGCAACCCCTGACGGGCCGACCTCCGCACCGCGGGAGGCGTACCTGCGCGAGGGCCTGCTCGGCGAACGTCCGCCTCGCCCCCGACGCCGGCCGAGCCGGCAGCGGACGGCGTGGGCCGGGTGCGGATCGCCTTCCTCCCGAGCGAGGGTCGAGCAGAAGAACCTCGCCGCCGAGCGCGACGTCCGGGTGCCGCCCGGCGTGACGCGTGTTCGACGCCGCGTCGCTGGAACGGCATCGCGATCGACTCGACGTGCGGCGGCCACGGCACCTGCCGCAAGTGCAAGATCCGGGTCGTCGAGGGCGAGGTCCCGGTCGCCCGGCTCGACCCGCGGGCCTTCTCGACCGACCAGCTCCGGCAGGGCTGGCGGCTGGCCTGCCTCGCCCACGGCCCACCGGGACCTGCGGGTCGAGGTGCCGCCGCTGATCACCCGGCCGAAGGCCGCCACCGTCGGCGTCGGCCGGCAGGTCATCCTGCGGCCGGCGGTCCAGAAGCGCTACGTCGAGCTGCACCGAGCCGACCCTCGCCGACCAGCAGCCCGACCTGGAGCGGCTGCTCGCGCGCGATCGACGACCTCGAGCTGCGGGTCGACCTGACGCCGTCCGCGGCCTGCCGAAGGCGCTGCGGGAGAACGACTTCAAGGTGACCGCGGTGGTCGTCGACGACGTGCTGATCGACGTCGAGCCCGGCGACACCACCGAGCAGCGCTACGCCGATCGCGTTCGACCTCGGCACGACCACGGTCGTCGCCACCCTGCTCGACCTGAGCACCGGCACCCCGGCGGCGGTCGCGCTCGATGCTCAACAAGCAGCAGCCGTTCGGCGGCGACGTGATCACCCGGATCAGCGCCACGATGATGGACCCGCGAGGCCCTCGGCCGGCTGCGGGACGCCGCCCAGGCGACGCTCGCCGAGCTCGCCGACGAGGTCTGCGCGGAGGCCGGCGTCGCCCCGCCGCACGTCTACGAGGTCGCGCTCGCGGGCAACGCGACGATGACGCACCTGGTCCTCGGCATCGACCCCGAGCCGCTCGGCGTCGCGCCGTTCGTCATGTCCACCACGGCGTTCCCCGACGTGCTCGCCGCGCGACCTCGGCCTCGCGCGTGCACCCGCGGGCCCGGGCGTACGTCTTCCCCGCGCTCGGCGCCTACGTCGGCGGCGACATCGTCGCCGGCATGCTCGCCAGCCGGGATGGACCGGGACAAGCGGCTGCGGCTGTTCATCGACGTCGGCACCAACTGCGAGATCGTGCTCGGCGACGCCGAGCCGGCTCGTGTCGACCGCCGCCCCGGCCGGGCCGGCGTTCGAGGGCGCCTCGATCCGGTGCGGGATGCGCGCCGCCGACGGCGCCATCGAGGTGGTGAAGATCAGCGACGACGGACGTCCAGCTCCAGGTCATCGGCGACGTCGAGCCGGCAGGGTCTGTGCGGCTCCGGACTGGTCGACGCGGTCGCCGAGCTCGTCGCCGTCGGGCTGCTCGACGCCTCGGGCCGGCTTCGTCGCCGACGAGGCCGCGCGGGAGCGCCGCGCCGGGTCTGGCCGACCGGCTCACGGCGGTCAACGGGGAACGGGTCTTCGTCCTCCACTGGAACGGTGACGTCGGCGACGCTCGACGAGGCGATCTACCTGTCCCAGCGCGACGTCCGCGAGCTGCAGTTCGCCAAGGCCGCGATCGCGACCGGCTGGAAGCTGCTGCGTCGAGGAGATCGGCGCGAGCCGTCGAGGACGTCCAGCAGGTGCTGCTCGCCGGCTCGTTCGGCTCCTACCTCTCGCCGGCGAGCGCGGTCCGGATCGGGCTGGTCCCCAAGGTGCCGGTGCTGCGGATCGTCAGTGCGGGCAACGTCGCGGGCGAGGGCGCGAAGATGACGCTGCTGTCCGTGCGCGAGCGCCAGGGCGCCCGGACGCTGCTCGAGGAGGTGCGCTACGTCGAGCTCTCCGACCGCACCGACTTCAACGACCGCTTCGTCGAGCAGCTCGCGTTCCCGAGCTGATGCCGTGTCCCGGGTCGCGGCTCGTCGCCTGCGGCGCGATCGCGCTGCCGGTGGGCCGGATCGCCGCGGCGCCGCGGCTGGCCGGTCGACGTCCACCCGCTGCCGCCGCTGCTGCACAACCGACCCGAGCGGATCGCCGGTGCCGTCGAGGCGGCGCTCGGCGAGCTCGCGGCCCGCCGGCCGAGGTACGCCCGGCTCGCCGTGGCGTACGCCGACTGCGGCACCTACGGCGCGCTGGACGAGGTGTGCGCACGGCTCGGCGTCGCGCGGCTCGCCGGTGAGCACTGCTACGACGTGTACGCCGGCGCGGCCCGACTCCGGGAGATGTTCGAGGCCGAGCCCGGCACCTACGTGCTCACCGACTTCCTGGTCCGCGTCGTTCCGCCGCACGGTGCTCGCCGAGCTCGGCCTCGACCGGTACCCGGACCTGCGCGAGGACTACTTCCGGCACTACCGCCGCGTCGTCTGGCTCACCCAGCGGCCGTCGCCGGCCCTCGAGGAGGCGGCGGCGGACGCCGCGGCCGCGCTCGGGCTGCCCCTCGTCCGCGTCGACGTCGGCGAGAGCGGCCTGGAGGACGAGCTGGGGCGACTCGTCGGCGCCTGACGTGCGCCGTCCGGGCCGGGTGGCACCCTGACGGCCATGAACGGTCCGCTGCGCGTCGTCGTCCTCGTCCGCGGTATCAACGTGGGGCGGAACAAGCAGGTCGCGATGACCGACCTCGCGGCGGCGCTCGCCGACGCCGGCGGCACCGCCGTCCGAACGTACCTGCGCAGCGGGAACGCCGTCATGGACGTCGACCACCCGGCGGTCCGTGTCGACCTGCACGACGGCCGGGCCGCGGACCGCCCGCTCGCCGGCCTCGGCGCCGTGGCCGAGAGGTCGCTCCTTGCGCGCACGGGGGTCTCGGCACGGGTCCTCGTCGTCACCGCGGACCACCTGCGCGCGGTCGCGGCGGCGAACCCGTTCCCGGACCTGGAGGCGACCCCGAAGCTGCTCCACGTGCTGTTCTGCGAGACCCAGCTGGACGCCGCCGAGCTCGACGCACGGGTCGGCCTGCGGCACGGGGACGACGAGCTCGCGGTCGGGGACCACGTGCTCTACGCCGCCTACCGGACCGGGCGGAGCATCGGCTCCCCGCTGGACGCGGTGCTCCCCCGCGTCGGGACCACGACGACGGCCCGGAACTGGTCGACCGTCCAGGCCCTCGTGCGGCTCAGCGACCGCTGACGGCCGCGCGTGGCCGCCCGGCGGGATCCCGGCCGCCTCGGCTCAGTCTCCGGGGCGCACGTGGGCCATCAGCGCGAGGAGGTTCCCGTCGGGGTCGGCGAAGAAGACCATCCACTCCTCGACGCCGTCCGGGTGCATGTGGACGACGTGCGGCTCGCCCTCGAAGACGACGCCGCGCGCGGCCAGCACGTCCGTCGCGGCACGGATGTCCGGCACCCGGAAGGAGAGGATCGACGCCGGGGTGCCCGCCCCCTCCCCCGGGCCGAGGGACAGCCGGACGCCCCCGCAGTCGAAGAACGCGTGGTCCCCGACCGTGTACAGGTGGTGCAGGCCGAGCACGTCCCGGTACCAGGCGACAGCCGCAGCGGTGTCCCCGACCCGGCGGGACACCTGCCCGAGGTCCATCGATCAGGCCGGCGGGACGCGGAGGCGCCGCAGGTCGGCCTCGCAGCCCGAGGCGTCGGTGAACCGATCCGGGGCCGCGGGTAGGATCGCGCCACGCACGAGCTCGACCTGACCCCACCGCAGGTGGGCGCCGCCGAGGTCGAAGACCAGCCGCATCCCGGCAGTATGACCGCTCTCAGCCCTCCCCGAGCAGCGCGCGGCGCCACCGCTCGGTCTCGTCGACCTGGTTGAACGTGAAGACGTGGAGCCCGGCGATCCCGTACTCGTCGTCGCCGACCTCCTTGGCGACCCTGCCGAGGAGCCGCTCGGGCGTGTAGCCGGGGCTGGCGATCCGTGCGAACCACCCGACGTGTTTCGTGAGGAACCGGGTGGACTCCCCGACCCCGACCTTCGTCGCCATGGAGAGCAGCTTCGTCGCCTCGACCGGTCCGGCGATCCCGAGCTGGACGGGCAGCGTCACGCCGCGGCGTCGGATCCGCTTGACCCAGGCGGCGATGACGGCGGGGTCGAAGCAGAGGTTGCTCACGATCTCCGTCGCGTGGGACCGCTTGTCCCACATCGCCTGCACGGTGACGTCGTCGTCGATCGCCGGGTGGCTCTCGGGGTAGCCGGTGATGCCGACGATCCGGAACGGGCTGCCCTGCCGGCTCAGCTCCTGCAGCGCCGGCAGCGCCGCGTCGTAGATCCCGGCCGGCGGGTCGGCGTCCCCGGCCGGCATGAACACGGCCTCGATCCCGGCGGACCGGCACCGGGCGACGAGGTCGGCGAGGTGCGAACCGTCCCGGATGAGGCGCGCCGACAGGTGCGGCACGACGAAGTAGCCGTGCCCCGCGAACCGTTCGGCGAGCTCGACGGTCGCCTCGATCCCCTTGGCGGGCGAGGCGGTCACGGTGAGCCCGACGTCCTTGGGGACGCTGCCGAGCACCTTGTCCTCGATCGTCTTCGTCGGCAGCACCTCGTACCGCGCGTGTCGCAGGAGCCGCTCGGCGGCGGTGCGGCGGACGAGCGTCGCCGTTCGGGCCATCAGGCGGTCACCTGGGACGACGCGTCGGACGAGTCGGACGCCGAGGGCGGGTCGGACCCCGAGGCGCGGGCCGGCTCGTGGACCGGCGGGTAGTGCCTGCCGTCCGGGCCGGCGGGCCGGTGCCGGTAGAACGGCTCCGTGACGGGCGCGAGCGGGGTCCTGCCGAGGATGATGTCGGCCGCCTTCTCGGCGAGCATCATGACCGGCGCGTAGATGTTGCCGTTGGTCACGTACGGCATGACCGAGGCGTCGGCGACGCGCAGCCCCTCGAGGCCGTGGACACGCATCGTCAGCGGGTCGACGACGGACAGGTCGTCGACGCCCATCCGGGTCGTGCACGACGGGTGCAGCGCCGTCTCGCCCTCGTCGCCCACCCAGTCGAGGATCTGCTCGTCGGTCTCGACCTGCGGACCCGGGGAGATCTCGCCGCCGTCGAACGGTGCGAGCGCCGGCTGGCCGAGGATCTCCCGGGTCCTGCGCACGGCCTCGACCCATTCCCGGCGGTCCTGCTCCGTCGAGAGGTAGTTGAAGACGAGGGACGGCTTGACGGTCGGGTCCGCACTCTTGATCCGGACATGGCCGCGGGCGTCGGAGTACATCGGCCCGACGTGCACCTGGTACCCGTGACCGCCCGCCGGCGCCGTCCCGTCGTAGCGGACGGCGATGGGAAGGAAGTGGTACATGAGGTTGGGGTACTCGACGTCCTCGTTGCTCCGGATGAAGCCACCCGCCTCGAAATGGTTCGTCGCGCCCGGGCCGCGGCGCAGGAAGAGCCACTGCGCGCCGATGAACGGCTTGTACCGGTGCTTGAGGTACGGCTGCATCGTGACCGGCTGCGTCGAGACGTGCTGGATGTAGATCTCGAGGTGGTCCTGGAGATGCTCGCCGACCCCGGGCAGGTGGTGGACGACGCCGACTCCCAGCGGGCGCAGGTGGTCG
The DNA here is from genome assembly GCA_963750565.1 of uncultured Actinomycetota bacterium. GTDB lineage: Bacteria > Actinomycetota > Actinomycetes > Actinomycetales > Kineosporiaceae > R-H-3. Next base: position 352,837 of record CAVVRA010000015.1, read on the forward strand.
GCGTTCCCGACGCCGGACACCTGGAGCAGCTGCGGGGAGTTGATCGCGCCGCCGGCGAGGACGACCTCGCCGGCTGCGATCCGCTCCACCGAGCCGGCGCGGTAGTGACCCGGCGCGCCGCCCCAGACCGGGGCCTTGGCGACCTCGACCCCGACCGCCCGCCTGCCCTCGAAGAGGATCTTCGTGACGAAGGCGCGGGTCCGGACCTCGAGGTTGCCCGCGACCCATGACCGGGTGCAGGTAGGCCCGGGCCGCGGAGAGCCGCCGGCCCTTGTGCACGTTGCGGTCGAAGGCCGCGAAGCCCTCCTGGCGGTAGCCGTTCACGTCCTCCGTCAACGGGTAGCCGGCCTGCTGGACGGCCTCGAGGAACGCGCCGAACAGTGGGTTCGTCGCCGGGCCCCGCTCGAGGACGAGCGGACCCGACCGGCCTCGCCACACGTCGTCCGGCCCGGCCGCGAGGCAGTTCTCCATCCGCTTGAAGTACGGCAGGCAGTGGGCGTAGTCCCAGGTCTCCATGCCGCGGTCGGAGGCCCACCGCTCGAAGTCCATCGGGTTGCCCCGCTGGAAGATCATGCCGTTGATGCTGCTGCTGCCGCCGAGCACCTTGCCGCGCGCGTGGTAGATCCGCCGGTCGTGCATGTGCGGCTCGGGCTCGGACTCGTACTGCCAGTCGTAGAACCGGCTGCCGATCGGGAACGGCAGCGCCGCCGGCATGTGGATGAAGACGTCCCACGGGTAGTCGCTGCGGCCCGCCTCGAGAACGAGCACCCGGGTCGTGCCGTCGGCGGACAGCCGGTTCGCCAGCGCGCACCCGGCCGACCCTCCGCCGACGACGACGACGTCGTACCGCTGACCTGTCACGTCGACGATCCCTTCGCCGCGCCGGAACGGCCTGCTCGCGCACGGCCACGGCGCCGTGCCGACGACTCCCCCAGGTCGCTGCGATCGTAGCCGACGCGTGCGCGATGCGGAACTGGCTGCGCGATGCGCAACATCGCCGACCGTCCTCTGGATGAAAGTCGGAGACGCCGCGCCGTCGAGGCCCCGGCTCCTGCGCCGGAGGACGGCTTCCTAGGGTGGCGGGAGGACGACGCCGAAGCCGCGAACCCCGAGCCGGAAGAGCACCGGACCGGGCGTCGTGAGGTCCCGCACCCGGGCCGAGGAGAGAACCTCGAGCTCGGCGAGCCGCCGCCGGTAGCAGTCGTCGCCGGCGACCCGGGCCTCGTGGAGCGCCTGGGTGTTCGTCCAGACCTTGTCCCGTGCCTCCTTGAGGAACCGCAGCGTCATCCGCCGGTTGAGCGGCGTCATCGCCTTGTCGACGACGCGGCGCGGACCCGACACCAGGCGCAGCTGGCCGTCCTCGGCCGCGACCCGGGACGCGAGGACGCCGTCGATCCGCGCGTGGTCACGCTCGCGACGGTCCAGGAGCGCCCGGTCGCCGAACTGGGTCGGCGAGATGACCCCGACGAGGGACTGCGGCAGGTCGTAGTTGATGTGGGCGTTCATCCCGAGGAGCACGTGGAGCACGGGCGCGGCCTGCGGCGGGGCCCCGAACGCGATCCGCCACGGACGCGGCGCGGCCGCCGGGTCGGCCCGGTGCGCGTCGAGGGCGTCGAGGTAGAGCTCGGCGAAGACGACGTCCCACCACTCGACCCACGCCGGGTCCTCGAACCGGCGGGCGTCCACGGCGTCCGCGACGGCCTGGGTCGTCCGCAGGTAGGTCGCGAGGAAGAACCGCGCGGGGTCCCGCGCCCGCTCCAGCGGCGCGAGCCGCTCGCGCATGCGCGCGACGACGCCGTCGATCGTGTCGCTCATGCCACCCCCGTCCACGTGCGTGCCTGTCCACGTGCGTGGATCCATCACATCATCGGGGAGGCGGAGGCGGCCCCTTTGGGCACCCGAATCCTCGGACCGCGGGGCCGCCGCGCGGTCCCGGAGCCCCGCGACGGCGCGCCCCGGCCCGACCCGGGTCAATGCCGGGACGGGTCGAACGCGAGGACCTGGGTGAGCCGGATGTTGTTGCCCGACGGGTCGCGGAACGACGTGTCGATGCCGTACGGCTGCTTCGTCGGCGGGTCGTTGAAGACGACGCCGCGGCCCGAGAGCTCCTCGTGGGCGGCCTCGCAGTCCTGCGTCTCGAGGAAGATCGTGCCGCCGGCGCCCTTCGCGACGATCTCGGCGAGCTGGGCCCTCGTCGCGCCGTCGAGCATCGGCGGCCCGGGCACCGGCATGAGGACCAGGCCGACGTCCTCCTGGCCCACCGGGGCCACGGTGAGCCAGCGGAAGCCCCATTCCTCCACGGTGACGTCCGCCCGGACCTCCCAGCCCAGGGTCTTCGTGTAGAAGGCGAGAGCCTCGTCCTGGTCGTGGACCCACAGCTGGGCGTTCGCGATGCGCATCATCGGGGACTCTCCTCATCGTCGGTGGTGACGTCGGCGGTGGTGCCGACGTCCGGCGACGCTACGGACGACGCGACGGCGGCGTCTTCTCGAAACGTGCGGTTCCGCGGGCGGCCGTACGCCCGTGCGACGCAGCCCGGGATCCTCAGCTGGGACAGCGCCGGCGGGAAGGACTCCCGGTACGCCTGCGGGGTCCGGCCGAACATCCGGCGGAAGCTCGTCGTGAACGAGCCGAGGCTCGACAGGCCGACCGCGGCGCAGACGTCCGCGACGGTGAGGTCGGTGGTCCGGAGCAGGGCCGCGGCGCGCTCGAGCCGGCGCGTCAGGAGGTACTGGTGCGGCGTCTCCCCGAAGGCCCGGCGGAACTCGCGGCTGAAGTGCGCCGGGGACACGCCCGCAGCCCGCGCGAGGTCCACCACGGTGAGCGGGTCGGCGTAGCGCCGATCCGCGAGGTCCTTGGCGCGCAGGAGGAACCGGGTGGGGTGCACGGCCACCCGGCCAGTATCGACCTGGGCCCGGTCATCGGGGGGACGGGACGAGGGAGAGCCCGGACGCCGCCGCCGCGCCGACCGCGCGACCGGCGGAGACGAGGTCCGCCGTCCGGCTGAAGTCCATGAGCCCGGCCGGGCCGTCGCAGCGGCCGCCGAGCGCCAGGTGGTGCATCGCGACGCCATCGAGCCGCGGCATCGGCCGGCACCGCATCGCGGCGGCGAGCGAGGCCACGAGGACGTCGAGGGCGCTGCGGACCCGCCACGAGCCGGTGCCCGCCGCGGCGGCGACGTCGAGCAGCCACACGTCCGTCGGCGCGAGGTCGACGGCACCGGCGACGGGCACGAGGTCGGCGACCCCGCCGTCGACGTGCTGCTCGGTGGCGTCGATGCAGCCGGGTGCGTCGGTGGTGTCGTCGCTGTCCCGTCCGGGGTCGGCGGCCGGCACCCGGACCGGCAGGCGCACGGGCGGGAACAGCCCGGGCAGCGCCGCGGACGCGAGGAGGACGTCGGTGAGCGGGCCGCTTCCGTGGTACACAGCCCGGCCGGTCGTCAGCGAGGTCGTGACGACCCGCAGCGGCACGGCGAGGGCGTCGAAGGTGTCGACCGGGAGCCAGTCCGTCACGAGGCGGCGCAGCGGGTCGGGCGAGAAGAGCGCCGGACGGCGGGTCACCACGTTGCACCACCGGGACAGCCGGGTGCCGCCGAACACGTGTCCGCGTTCGAGCCGGCACCAGCGGTCGGCGAGGGCCTGCGCGCGCTCGGGGGTCGGGTCCGCCGCGAGGAACGCGCCGTTGAGCGCGCCGACCGAGCAGCCGACGATCCCGGACGGCCTGATCCCGGCCTCGAGGAGCGCGCCGAGCGCACCGGCCTGGGCGGCGCCGCGCGCCCCGCCCCCGGAGAGGACGAAGACGTGTCGCCGGCCGGCCGGCCCGGCGGGGTGCCGGCGCACCCGGACACCGTCGCGGACCGCGGGCCACATCGCCACCGCCGGCTCCCTGTCTCGACGTCACACCTTCATCGATGCAGATCTGCACCGATGCCTCGGCCCGTCGGGCCGGCGGCGTCGTCGCGGCGGGCCGCACCCCGCCGCGACGACGCGCGGGGTGTCTATCGGCAGGAGCGGGACGAACTGTGAGCCCGTACACACACTTTTGGCGGGGCGGGCATGCCGGGCCGCTCAGCCGGCACGGTCGCCGCCCGGCGGACCGCTCCCGATCGGGGGCTCGCCGGTCCCCTCACCGGTCCGCTCACCGGTCCGCTCACTGGTCCCTGCACCGCTTCCCCGGCCGGTCACGTCGCCCGGGCGCTCGCGCCGCGGGGGGATCGACGTCGGGCCGCCGGCCCGGTCCCACGGCTTGCCGTCCGGGCCGAGGCTGTAGCGGACCTTGCGCAGGTGCTTGACCATGCTCCGCACGAGGAGCACGGTCGCGAGCGCGAGACCGAAGACGGTGAGGAAGCCGAGCAGCCCCGGCGAGACCTCGTCGGCGTTCGGCCCCTGGGGTTGCGCGGCGACGAGCACCGCGAGCGCGGCCGTCGTCATGCCGCTTCGACCCGCTCCCGGACACCGGCGAACAGGTCGTCCTCCGGGAGCTCGGTCGGCACGTGCGAGCGGGCGAGCTCGAAGTCCTCCGTCGGCCAGACGCGGCGCTGCAGCTCGCCGGGGATGGTGAAGAACCAGCCCGTCCGGGTCGATCTGCGTCGCGTGGGCGAGCAGCGCGGCGTCCCGTACCTCGAAGAAGTCGGCGCAGTCGACCCGGGTCGTGATCGTGACCGTCCTCGCGGTCCTCCCAGCGCTCGAGCCACTCGGCGAACGGCGACTCGAGGCCCTCGGCGAGCATCGCGTCGTGGAACGCGACGATCTTCGCCCGGGAGAACCCGCGGTCGTAGTAGAGCTTCAACGGCTGCCACGGCTCGCCGGTGCCCGGGTAGCGCGTCGGCGTCGCCGGCCGCCTCGAAGGCCTCCACGCTGACCGTGTGGCACATGATGTGGTCCGGGTGCGGGTACCCGCCGTTCTCGTCGTACGTCGTCATGACGTGCGGCCGGAACGCGCGCACGAGCCGCACCAGCGGCGCAGCGGCGACCGCCAGCGGCTCGCGCGCGAAGCAGCCCTCGGGCAGCGGCGGCAGCGGGTCGCCCTCCGGCAGCCCGGAGTCGACGAAGCCGAGCCACTCGTGCCGGACGCCGAGCACCTCGCACGGCGCGGGCCATCTCGTGGCGGCGGTACTCGGCGATGTCCCGGAGCAGGTCCGGGTCGTCCTTGAGCTTCGGGTTGAGGATGTCGCCGCGCTCGCCGCCGGTGCAGCGTCACGACGAGCACGTCGACGCCCTCGGCCACGTAGCGGGCCATCGTCGCGGCACCCTTGCTCGACTCGTCGTCCGGGTGCGCGTGCACGGCCATCAGCCGCAAGCGCCTCGCCCACGCCTGCTCCTCCTGTCGCCTGATCCCGGCTCGTTGCCCCGCCCTGCCCGCCCTGCCCGCCCGCCGGCCCGTCCGCCCGCCCGGCCCGTCCGGCCTGCCCAGTGCCGGCGGCGGGCCCCGGCGCCGCGCCGGACGCCCTCCCGAGGGACAATCATCCCCGACGCTACGCCGCCGCCCCGGTACCGGCCCGCCGGGCCCGGGTCCGTGGCACCGGACGACCGCACCGGAGGACGCCGTGACGCTCGCCGAGGACACGACCGGGCCTGTGCCGCCAGGGCCCGGTCCGCGCCGTCCCGCGGGCCGCTACGGCGAGCGGCGCACGGTGAGCCGGCCGGTCGCCGTCGGGGCCGCCGTCGCCGCCGTCCTCGCGGCCGTCGCCTGGTTCGCCTACATCGCGTTCGGGCCTGGCAACCGCGGGGTGCACGTGGTCGACGTCGGCTACCGGGTCACCGGGGCTACGAGCGTGTCGGTGACCTTCGAGGTGCAGAAGGACCCGGACCGGACGGCGATCTGCACCGTCCGGGCGCAGAACGGTCGGTTCGCCGAGGTCGGGCTCGTCGATGTCCGGGTCGGCCCGGCCCGCACCGGCGCGGTGACCGTGACGACGGTCGTCCCGACGAGCGAGCGCGCCGTGAGCGGGAACGTCAAGGCCTGCGTGCTCCGGTGAGCCTTGCTAGGCTCATGCATTCACCGACCTGACCGAGGGTCCGCATCGGCGGGGCCGGGGCAGACGCGTGCCGGGACCGCCCCGGCCGCGCGGCAACCGCCGACACAGCACGTGGAACGGAGGCATCGTGACCGAGACGACAAGCGTCCAGTGGTTGACGCAGGTGGCCTACGACCGCCTCAAGGCGTGAGCTCGCGTACCTCTCCGGGGAGGGCCGCACCGAGATCGCCAAGAAGATCGAGGAGGCCCGCCTCGAGGGCGACCTCCGGGAGAACGGCGGGTACCACGCGGCCAAGGAGGAGCAGGGCAAGCAGGAGGCCCGGATCCGCCAGCTGCGCCAGCTCCTCGAGAACGCCAAGGTCGGCGAGGCCCCGGCGAACGCCGACGACGGCGTGGCGCCCGGCATGGTCGTCACCGTCGACCTAGCCGGCGACGAGACGACCTTCCTCCTCGGCAGCCGCGAGGTCGCCGGGGACACCGACCTCGACGTCTACAGCGAGAAGAGCCCGCTCGGCTCCGCGATCCTCGGCGCGCAAGATCGGCGAGACGGTCGTCGTACACCGCGCCGAACGGCACGCAGATCGAGGTCGTCGTCAGGGACGCCACGCCCTTCGTCTGACGGGCGCCGGGGCCGGACGTCGAGCGGTCGGCCGGCCCCGGTGCACGGTTCCCCTCCGTCCCGCGTCTCCCTCCCGCGTCCGTCCGGGGGCTTCCGCGCTGTCCCGCGCTCCGGCCGCGCCCCCGGGCGCGGCCTGGCTAACCCTCCCGGGCGGCGCGCTGGGCGCCCTCGACCGCCTCGTCCGCGAGCGGACCGCCCTCCGCTGCGGCGTCCTCGGCCTGCCGCCGCACCTCCCCGGCGGTCTGCGGTCCGGCCACCGTCCCGCCGTCCGACATGGTGCCCCCCGGCACGGTCCGGTCACCGGGCACGGGCCGGTCCTCGGCCACGGGCCCGTCCTCCGGCACCGCGCCGGCCTCCCGCAACGCCTCGGTCTCCCGCAACGCCTCGGTCTCCCGCCACGCCTCGGTCTCCGGCAGGCCGGCGTCCCGGTGCGCGTCGGCCTCGGCGTCCTCGCTCGACAGGTACGAGGCGACGACGTTGATGACGGCCACGAGCGGCACGGCGAAGAGAGCGCCGACGATCCCGGCGAGGAGCACCCCGGCGCCGATGGAGAGGATCACGGCGAGCGGGTGGACGCTCACGGCGCGGCCCATGAGGAACGGCTGCAGCACGTGCGCCTCGATCTGCTGCACCGCGATGACCGCTCCGAGCATGAGCAGCGCGACCAACGGACCCTTCGCCACCAGGGCGACGAGGACGGCGACGATCCCCGTGACGAACGCACCGACGATCGGGATGAACGCACCGAGGAAGACGAGGACACCGAGCGGCAGCGCCAGCGGGACCCCGAGCACCGCGGCGGCGATGCCGACGCCGGCACCGTCGACGATCGCGACCATCATCGTCGCGCGGACGTAGCCGGTCAGCGTCGCCCAGGCCCGAAGCCCCGCGCCGTTGACCCGGGCCCGCGCAGTCCGCGGGAACATCCGGACGAACCACGCCCAGATCCTGTCGCCTCCCGAGAGGAAGAAGAAGGTGCTGAAGAGAACGATGAAGAAACCGGCGCCGATGTCCGCCGCCGTCGAGCCGACCTGGAGGGCGCCGCTCACGAGCTGGCCGCTGTTCGCCCGCAGCTCGGCGATCGCGCGGTCGACGTACCCCGCGAGCTGGGTGCTCGTCAGGTGCAGCGGGCTCTCGGCGAGAACCCTCTGCAGCTCGCGCCAGCCGTCCACGGCCTGCGCCTGCAGGCTTGCGAAGCCGGTCGTCACCTGTTGCCCGATGAGCGCCACAAGGCCCGCGAGGACGAGCAAGGCCAGCAGGATGGCCGCGATCGAGGCGAGCCCCCGCGGCACCCCGGGACGACCGCGGCCGGCGGAGACGAGGTCGACGAACGGCTTGAGGAAGGCCACGAGAAGGAGGGCGACGAGCACCGGCACGACGAGCACCTCGAACATGCGCAGCAGCCGGAGCACGAAGTAGATCCCGACCCCGAGGACGAGCAGGCGCCACGTCCAGCCGGCGGCGGCGCGGATCCCGACGGGGACGACGTCGCCGTCGTCGAGGCTGGCGAGTCCGGCGCGCTCGCGCGGTGTCAGGCTCATGAGGCCATCCTGCCGTCAGCTTCGTGGACGAGCGTGGCGAGCCGGGCCGCGGCGACCGGCGCGTCGGCGACGAGCAGGCCGGCCGCGAAGAGGACGTACCGCTCGTCGACGACGACCTGCGCGGCGTCCGGCACCCGCCAGCCACCCCCGTGGTCGGACGTCGCTGGCGCGAGGACCGCCGCCCGGGTCGCGGGGTCCGCGTGCCGCAGGACTCCGCCGCTGCCCACGACGAGCGCGACGTCGCGCAGCGGTCGAGGCGCCGCGGACGGTGACGGGGGCCGGCCGTGGCGACGCAACGCGACCGTGACGGCGAGCCGCGCGAGGGTGATGTCGAGGTCTCGTTCGGCGACTCCCTCGGCAGTGCCGAGGTCGGGCAGCCTGCCGGGGTCGGCGTGGGCGGCGGCCGCGTGCTCGGTCAGCTGCACGGTCCGTGGGTCCGCGGGGTCGAGGAGCCGCTCGGCGACGGCCGCCTCGACGACGCCGGGGGCGCCCCAGCGCATCCCGAGGTCGCCTTCGACGGTCCGTGCCCGCCACAGCGTCGCGACGACCTCCTTGGCGAGCGTCGCGTCCTCGCCCTCCGGGGTGAGCACCGAGTAGACGTCGGTCGTCGCGCCGCCCACGTCGACGACGAGGACGTCGCCGGCACCCGGGACGCCGCGAGCCCCGCCCACGGCCGGAGCGCCGTCCGCCAGCGCCTCGACGCCGGCGAGGACGGCGTCCGGGGTCGCGGCCCGGACGAGCCGGGCGAACGTCCGGCCTTTGGACAGCCCCTTGCCGCCGATGACGTGGCTGAGGAACACCTCGCGGATCGCGGCCCGGGCGCCGAGCGGGTCCAGGACGCCGATCCGCGGCAGGACGTTCGGCGCGACGACGACGTGCCGGCGCCGCGACTCGAGCTCGCCACGGGCCGCGTCGGCGGCCTCGGCGTTGCCAGCGAGGACGACCGGGACCGGCAGCCGGGCGATCCCCAGTCGCCGCGCGTTGTGCAGGAGCACCTCGGCGTTGCCGCCGTCCGTGCCGCCGACGAGGAGGACGACGTCCGGGCGGGCCGCCCGCAGGTCGGCCAGGTTCGGGTCGCCGGGGGTCGGACCGTCGAGCGGTCCTGCCGCGACATGGACGACCTTGCCGCCCGCCGAGAGCGCGACCCGGTGTCCCGCCTCGGCGGTGACGAGCCGCTCGTACCCCACGACGGCCACCCGCAGCCCGCCGCCCGCGCTGGAGCAGGCGCGCACCTCCGCCGCCCGCCGCCCGGCGGCCCGCTCGGCCTCCGCGCGGACCGCGGCCACGCCGTCCAGGACGTCGGTCGCGAGCGTCGTCGGCCGGCTCGCCGTCGCGAGCAGCTCCCCCGTCACGGTGTCGACGAGCGCGGCCTTGGTGAAGGTGGACCCGACGTCGACGCAGAGGACGTCGCTCACGCCACAGTCCGCTGCCGCCGCGCCGTCGTGGGGTTCGATCCCTCGCCCGGGCCGCGGCGCTGAAGGCCGTCCCTTCCCTCCACGCACGCACGCACGGCCGCTAGCGTGCCAGACGAGGTCGACCCGCTCTCCCGGCCGGGGTGGGCGTGCCGTCGGCCGTGCGTCGAGGAGGACCGCATGCCGTACGAGTGCTTCGAGGTCGAGCACGACGGAAAGGTCGCGCACGTGCAGCTGTCCCGGCCGGAGGCGCTGAACACGATGACGCCCGCGTTCTGGCGCGAGCTGCCCGAGCTCGTGACGAGGCTGTCGGACACCGGGGACGTGCGGGCCGTCGTCATCTCCTCCACGGGCAGGCACTTCTGCGCCGGGATGGACCTGTCGGTCTTCGCGAGCGGCGACCTCGTGCCGTCCGGCGAGCCGGCGCGCGGCAACGCGAGCCGGCGGCTGCTGGTCAAGGCGCTGCAACGGTCCTTCGACGCGATCGAGGCCGCGCGGATGCCGGTCATCGCCGCGGTCCAGGGCGGCTGCATCGGCGGCGCACTGTCCCTCGTCAGCGCGTGCGACGTGCGGTACGCGAGCGCCGACGCGTTCTTCGTGCTCCAGGAGACGAACATCGGGATGACGGCGGACGTGGGCGCCCTGCAGCGGCTGCCGAAGATCATGGGCGACGGCGTCGCCCGGGAGCTCGCGTTCACCGGCCGCCGGATGCTTGCCGCCCGGGCCCGTGACGTGGGCCTGGTGTCCGACGTCTTCGAGTCCCACGACGCGCTGGTGTCGGCCGCTCTCGACGCCGCGCACGAGATGGCCCGGCACTCCCCGCTCGTGCTCTGGGGCGTCAAGGAGGCGCTCAACCACGCCCGGGACCACTCGGTCGCCGAGAGCCTGGAGTTCGTCAGCCTCTGGCAGGCCGGCATGCTCCAGACGGCCGACCTGGCCGCCGCACTCATGGCCCGGCAGGCGAGGTCCGAGCCGCACTTCGAGGACCTGCCGCCCGCGCCGACGGGGCTGTAGGCGGTGCCTGCCCGGCCTCAGCTGAGCGCGCGGTCCAGGTCCGCGACGAGGTCGTCGGCGTCCTCGAGGCCGACCGAGAGGCGCACGAGGTCGTTCGGCACCTCGAGCGCGGAGCCGACGACCGAGGCGTGCGTCATCCGGCCGGGGTGCTCGACGAGGCTCTCGACGCCGCCGAGGCTCTCCCCGAGCGTGAACACCTCGGTGCGCTTGCAGACGTTGAGCGCGTCCTCCTCGCCGCCCACGACGCGGAAGCTGACCATCCCGCCGAAACGGCGCATCTGCTTCTGCGCCACGTCGTGGCCGGGGTGCTCGGGCAGGCCGGGGTAGCGCACCTGGCGGACCCGCGGGTGGCCGAGAAGGAACTCGGCGACCCGCTCGGCGTTGTCGCAGTGCCGCTCCATCCGGACGGCGAGCGTCTTGAGTCCGCGCTGGACGAGCCACGCGTCGAACGGCCCGGCGACGGCGCCCATCGCGTTCTGGTGGAAGGCGACCCGGTCGGCGACGCCGGGCCCGACCGCGCCGACGCCGTCCGCCCACGGTGCGACCGCGGCGTCCGAGACGACGAGTGCGCCGCCGACGACGTCCGAGTGCCCCCCGCAGTACTTCGTCGTCGAGTGCACGACGACGTCGGCGCCGAGGGTCAGCGGGTTCTGCAGGTACGGCGTGGCGAACGTGTTGTCGACGACGAGAAGGGCACCGGCCTCGTGCGCGATCGCGGCGAGCGCGGCGATGTCGGAGATGCCGAGGAGCGGGTTCGTCGGCGTCTCGACCCAGAGCACCCGGGTGTCCCCCGGCCGGACGGCGGCACGGACGGCGTCGAGGTCCGACAGGTGCACCGCGGTGTGCTGGACACCCCACGGCCCGGCGACCCGGGCGACGAGCCGGTACGTGCCGCCGTACGCGTCGTCCGGGACGACGAGATGGTCGCCCGGCGCGCAGACGGCCCGCAGAACGGTGTCCTCCGCGGCGAGTCCGCTGGCGAACGCGAAGGCTCGGGCGCGGGTGCCGCTCGTTCCCCACGCGGACGGCGCCTCGAGCGCCGCGAGGCACTCCTCGAGCGCCGTCCGGGTCGGGTTGCCGCTGCGGCTGTACTCGTACCCGGTGCCGAGGCCCGTCCGCAGGCCGCCGACACCGTCCTGCTTGTACGTGCTCACCTGGTAGATCGGGGTGACGACCGCCCCGGTGGCGGGGTCCGGCTCGGAGCCGGCGTGGATCGCCCGGGTCGCGAAACCCCTGCGATCCCAGTGCTTCGGGTCGTGGCCCCCGGCCTCGACGCGCTGCTGGGACGGCGGGCCGGCGGGGTCCGCCGGCTCGCGGGACGGGTGGTCGGGGGCGGTCTGCCCGGCCGGGTTCTGCGTCACCCGCGCCACGCTACCGCCAGGGTCACACCGGGTCGCGCACGATCGGGCACGACATGCAGCGAGGGCCGCCGCGGCCACGGCCCAGCTCGCTGCCGGCGATCGGCAGCACCTCGACGCCCTCGTCGCGCAGGAAGGTGTTCGTCACCGTGTTGCGCTCGTACCCGACGACGACCCCCGGGGAGAGGGCGAGGAAGTTGTTGCCGTCGTCCCACTGCTCGCGTTGCGCACCGTGGGCGTCGATCGGGGCGCGGAGCAGCCGGAGCCGGTCGAGGCCGAGCGCCTCGGCGATGACGGCGAACGGCTCGGCGGTCTCCGCCACGTGGAAGTTCCCGCCGGCCCTCGCCTCCTCGCCCGGGTCCGCCTCGACCGGGCGGAGGGCCCACGCCCGCGGCTTGTCCGGCAGGTAGGGGTAGATCGAGAACGCATCCCGGTCGACCATCGTCAGCGCCGTGTCGAGGTGCATGAAGGCGCGCTCGCGCGGCAGCTCGACGGCGAGGACGAGCCTGACCCGACCGCTCGCGAACCACGCATGGGCGACGTTCTCCACGCCCTGCGGGGTCGTTCGCTCCCCCATCCCGACGAGGACGACGCCGTCGCCGACGACGAGGACGTCGCCGCCCTCGACGGTCGCGGCGCCGTGCGGCTCGTCGTCGTCGCCGTAGTACACGCGCACCCCCGCGAACATCGGGTGGTAGCGCAGCACGACGCGCGAGTTCAGGGTCTCGCGGCGCCGGGCGGGCATCGCCATCGGGTTGACCGACAGGCCGTCGTGCACCCAGGCGACGTTGTCCCGCTGGAAGAGGTGGTTCGGCAGCGGGGTGAGGAGGAAGTCGTCGTCGTGGAGCGTCTCCCAGAGCAGCGACGAGATCTTCGGGTGCTCGAGGTCCCGCTTGAGGACGCCGCCGATGAGCCGCTCGGCGAGCCACCCGGCGTTCGAGGTCTCGATGACCTGGCGCAGCGGGGCGTCGAGCGCCGGGCCGAACCGGGTCGAGGTCACGAGCCGGCGGGCGAGGAAGTCCCGCGCCCCGGGGACGTCGAGGGCGCCGGCGAGCAGGTCGGCGAAGGAGTGGACGACGACGCCGCGGCCGCGCAGGAGCCCGGCGAACGCGTCGTGCTCCTCCCGCGCCCGCTCGGCCCACATGACGTCGTCGAAGAGCAGCCCGTGCACGTTGGACGGCGTGAGCCGGCTCAGCTCGAGCCCCGGCCTGTGCAGGACGACCTCACGCAGTCGCCCGACCTCGGAGTGCACGCCGAATCGCATGCCGCATCCTCCCGCGGGGCAGGGTCCCTGCCCAGCACCCGGGAGCACGTGTTCCGGGTCGGCCGACCCGGGTCGGGCCTCCCGGATCAGACCGCGTCGGCGGGCGGAGCGGGGTCCGGCGGGTGGACCCCGGTCGGCACCCGGAGCAGCGGGAGCAGCGGCTGCACGAGCGGCCCGACGAGGAGCGCGTAGGCGACGGTCGCCGCGCCGAGGTTGCCGCCGAGCACCCACCCGAGCGCGACGACGCCGACCTCGATCGCCGTCCGGACCCGGCGCACCGGCCACCCGGTCCGGGCGACGAGCCCGGTCATCAGGCCGTCCCGCGGGCCGGGGCCGAAGCGTGCGCCGATGTACGCGGCCGTCGCGACCGCGTTGAGCCCGACCCCGAGGGCGACGAAGCCGACCCGGAGGGCGAGCGCGGACGGCGTGGGGAGCACCCGGAGTGCCGCGTCCACGACGACCCCGATGACGACGACGTTGCTCACCGTCCCGAGGCCCGGCCGCTGCCGCAGCGGCACCCAGGCGAGGAGGACGACCGTGCCGACGAGGATGGTCATCGTCCCGAGCGAGAGGTCCACGAGGCGGGCCAGTCCCTGGTGGAGGACGTCCCACGGCATGACGCCGAGCGCGCCCTCGACGAGGAACGCCATGCTCACGCCGTACAGCGCGAGTCCGGCGTAGAGCTGGACGAGCCGGCGACCGAGCCGGTCCGGCCGACGGACGGCGCGTCGCAGGGATCCCGGGCCGGCGGGGTTCGGTGCGAGCATGCGTCCATGCTCCTGATGAGTGGCCTTGAATTCGATGGCCACTTCGCGGACAGTGGCCTCGTGCCCTCGCCCGCGACGGCCCTCCCGTCCGGGCCGGCCCTCCCCTCCGCACCGGCTCGACCGGCGCGGAGGATCGGCCCCCGCGAGCTCGCACCGCTCCTCACCGGCTGGCACGACGGTGCCCCCGGCGTCCCCGGGTACCAGGCACTCGCAGACCGGCTGCAGCTGCTCGTCCTCGACGGGCGGCTGCCGGTGCACGCCGTCCTGCCGTCGGAGCGTGCACTCGCCACCGCCACCGGGACGAGCCGGACGACGACGACCGCCGCGTACCGGCTGCTCCGGGAGTCCGGCTTCGCGGTCGCCGGGCACGGCGCCGGGACGTGGACGGCGCTCCCCCATGAACCGGACGGCGCAGCGGCGGACGCCGCGGTGCTGCCGTGGCCGGTCACGACCACCGGCGAGCGAGGCACCGTGGACGGTCGTGGCGACCTGTCGAGCGCCGCGCTCGAGGCCCCGCCGCAGGTGCACGCGGCGTACGCGGCCGCGCTCGCCGACCTGCCGCGCTACCTGCCCGGCCACGGGTACGTCACCGCCGGCCTGGCCGGCCTGCGCGAGCGCATCGCCGCCCGCTACACCGCGCGGGGGCTGGCGACCCGTCCCGAGGAGGTGCTCGTGACGTCGGGCGCGATCCACGGGCTGCGGCTCGTCCTCGAGACGGTCCTCGCCGCGGGCGACCGGGTCCTCGTCGAGAGCCCGACGTACCCGCTCGCGCTCGACGTCGTCCGGCGGGCGGGCGGTCGTCCCGTCGCGCTGCCCGTCGAGGACGGCTGGGACGTCGCCGCCGCAGCCGCGGCGCTGCGGACGACGGGCGCGCGGGCGGCCTACCTCATGCCCGACTTCCAGAACCCGACCGGCGCGCTCATGCCGGACGGCGTGCGGGCCGACCTCGCGGGCGTCGCCTGCCGCGCCGGGTGCCTCGTCGTCGTCGACGAGACGACGGCCGACCTCGACCATCGCACCGACCCGGGCGCGCCGGTCCGGCCGTTCGGGGCGGCCCGGTCCGACGGCCGCGGCCGCCCGGGCGGCGGCGTCCGGCGGCCGGCCGCAGGCGTCGTCCACCTCGGGTCGGCGAGCAAGACGTTCTGGGGCGGCCTGCGGGTCGGCTGGGTCCGGGCGGACGCCGAGCTCGTCCGGCGGCTCACCGTCGCCCGGGCGGCCGACGACCTCGCGTCACCGCTCGTCGAGCAGCTCGCGACCGCACACCTGCTCGACGCCGTCGACGACGTCCTCGCCGTGCGTCGTGCGCAGCTGCGGGCCCGGTTCGGCGCCCTGCGGGAAGCGCTCGCGCGGGTGCTGCCCGACTGGGAGGTGCCGGCGCCGGACGGCGGCCTCGTCGCCTGGTGCCGGCTCCCCGCGCCGCGCAGCAGCACTCTCGCCGCCGCCGTCCGCGAGCTCGGGGTCACGGTGACGCCGGGGCCACGGTTCGGCGTCGACGGCGGGTTCGAGTCCCGGATGCGGATCCCCTTCGCCCGCCCGGAGGCCGAGCTCGCCGCCGCCGCCGGGTTGCTCGCCCGGGCCTGGCACGGCGCGACCGCCGGGACGCTCGCCGACCCGGCGCCTGCGGTGCTGTGACCGGACCGGACCGGCACACCACCGAGGTCCGGTGAGACCGAACAGGACCGCCATCCGGGTCGGGAACGGCCTCGGACCCGGCGGTGTTGGCACGGGTGCCCGCCCGAGAAGCGGGCAGACAAGGAGATCGCAGTGTTCGGTTCCCGGTTGAAGACGACGATGGTCACCGCCGAGGACGCGCTGAAGGGCCGCGAGGCCCGGCCGTTCCCGGTCCCCGCCCGGCACGCCGTCCTCGGAACCCCGCTCGAGGGCCCGTGGCCCGAGGGCACCCAGGTGATCTACCTCGCGATGGGCTGCTTCTGGGGTGCGGAGAAGGCGTACTGGACCCTGCCCGGCGTCGTGACGACCGCCGTGGGCTACCAGGGCGGTTACACGAAGCACCCCACGTACGAGGAGACGTGCACGGGCAGCACCGGCCACACCGAGACGGTCCTCGTCGCGTACGACCCGGCGAAGGTCACGACCGAGCGGGTCCTCCGGGTGTTCTGGGAGCACCACGACCCGACCCAGGGCTTCCGCCAGGGCAACGACATCGGCACCCAGTACCGCTCCGCCGTCTTCTGGACGACGCCCGAGCAGGAGGCGGCCTTCCGCTCGACGCGCGAGGCATACCAGAAGCGCCTGTCGGACAAGGGGTTCGGTGAGATCACGACCGAGGGCCTCCCGGCCGAGGCGGCCGGCCCCTTCTACTACGCCGAGGAGTACCACCAGCAATACCTCTCAAGCAATAAGAACCCACACGGTTACTGCCCGGATCACGGCACGGGCGTGGCCTGCCCGATTGGGCTGGGAGTGCCGTCCGAGGTTCCCGCTGGAGGTGCGGAGGCGTAGCCGGTCAGGCGGTGCGCAGGAGGGCGCGGGAACGCTCCTCGACCTCGCGCGCGGCTGGCGCGTCGGCGTAGGGGCGAAGGGCTCGGCGCAGAACGACCACCCGGTCATCGACGCGGGCGGAGTTCACGCCCTCCAACCGCATCGAGGACTTTCATCGATAAGGCACACGCCTGCTCGACGTCGCCGGCCTTGGCGTAGGCCTCGGCGAGCCAGCTCCGGTAGAGCGCCACTTCCCTGGACCGTGAGGGGTCGTAACCGGCGATCGCGTCCAGGAGCAGGGGCTCGGCGCGATCTGGCTGGTCGAGCTCGGTGAAGCAGCGGCCCGCCATCACATCGAGCTCGCCGCGGGTCAGCCAATAGGCCCAGGCCGGTCCGGGTTCACTGGACCACCGGGTCGGAGGGGCGGCACCGACTTCTGGCGGATGTGGCGGCCTTCGCGGAGTGGGAGGGATACGCCCTGGGCAAGGTCTTCACAGCGGTGGAGGGCCTCACCGATGCCGCCCACTTCGCCGGCGTGCTCGACGCCGTGCAGCGTCTCGACGCCCTCATGACCTGGCCGCACGAGTCAGGTGACGACACCACCGACCATCAACCCTGGCTTGACGCTCTGCGAGTCAGCTGCGCGGTGCCGGTTCTCACCCTCCCGCGGACTGAGGGCACGTGACTGCCCACCGCTGCGTGAGACAGCGGGTCGTCAGTGGAGAGCTGGCGGAGGTCGTGAACGTGGTCCTGGCCGCTGAGCCGGCCATCGGCCGTCGAGAGGTCGAGCGCGTCCTTCGCGTCGTGGGCGCTCTTGTCGACGTGAACGAGGCCCATGCCGTCGACGCGGACGGCGGCTGCTTGTCCTGTCGTGGGCTCCCGTCTCATCTCCTGGCGCCGCCGCAAGCCCTGCACCGTCTGGGTAGTCGTCAGCCACCACATCCACCCGTGGCTCGTCCCGGAGTCTGGGCTCGAATCCGCTGACTAGCTGCATCAGCGGCACGCGTATGGGCACTGGGCTGTCTTGACGGCCCACTCGTAAGCACGTATGCCGCGGAGCACGGCGGACGTCTCGTCCCCGCTGAGGGAGACGGAGGACTTCGACCTGTCGAGATGCAGGCCTTGTACGGACGGACTCGCTGCCTGATGAGGCTTCGAGCTCGCCGATCTCCTCGAACGCCTCGGCGGTCTCCGTCAGCCAGGCCGCGACCTTCCGATCCCGGGCGTGGGTGCGAATGATCGCCTCGACGTCGCGGTCCAGGACGGCCAGGCGCCGGAGGTTCCAGTCCAGCGCCGAGCGGGCGATGCGCCGGTCCGCGAGTCGCTCCCAGCTCTCGGGGTCGCGCAGGCGGCGCTCCCAGACGCCGTGCTCCTCCGCCTCGGTGGGCTCCGGTCCGAGTTCTTCGCCGATCTCGTCGAGCCGCGCCCGGTACCTGGCGATCCCGGCTTCGCCCAGTGCCGGCGCGTGGGCGACCGGATCGAGCTCGAGGTGGTTCACCTCGCCGGCGAACTGGAACTTGATCATCCACGCGATGGGCCTCGGGGCGGGACGCCGGCCCGGGCCGCGGCGCGGGGATGGAGATCGAGCGGCCGGCGACACGCGTCACCGATGATCCCGGCGGAGTCGTCGGCCCGGCTGATGACCTTGACCGCGCTCGCGAGGGCCTGGTGCGTGACGGCGTAGACGTCGGCCGGATCGCCGGTGGCCGCGGCGGCCTCCAGGATGTCGATCGCGTCGTGCATCTGGGCGCCGTGCTCGTTCGACGCGCTCCAGCGGAGAAGCTCGGCACGCGTGCGGACCAGGGGCAGCACTGCGTCGGACAGGGCGCTCACAGCGACATTCTTCCGAGCGGCTGCCGACGTGGGCGGCTACTTCACCTTGTCGATCTTCAAGGCGTCGTTCAGGAGGCCTTGGCGTTCGGCTGCTGTTAGGCCTGGGGCGTTTGCGCCGGTTCTTGAGGCTACTGCGCAGTCGAAGCTGCCCGCTTCTGCGTGGCCCAGCTCGTGGGCCATCACCTGGCGCATGTTCAGCTTGCTGCCCCACGACCGCGTGACGCCGTTCTGGGCGACCATGGACTCGTGGAGCCACACGGTCTTCGTGCTCGGGTCTGTGAAGGCGCCGCCCTGGTACCGGGCGTTGAGGCCGACGTTCGACACGCTCGTCGGGGTTTCGACGACCGTGGCGTCGTTGCAGACCCGCACCTTGTAGCCCTGCCGGACGCCGCCGAGCGAGCGGAACGTCTCCTGCACCGGGCCCTCGCCCAGGCCCGCCCCCACGCCCGGGCGCGGCTTCGGCGTCACGCCGCCCCGGCCGGGTGAGCCGCGGCCGGAGGAGCCGCGACCACCCATGCGGTAGCCGAAGGGCCCGCCGTACGCGCCGAAGCGCCCGCCACCTGCGGTCTCCGAGCCCCGGAGGATGGCGAGCTGCATGTCCCTGTCGCGCGGCTCGCTCGAGAGCACCATCCACAGCTCGTCGCGGATGGTGACGCCGGTGTCGAACCCGAGCATCGAGGCCGTGACGGCCCAGCGCTTGTCCGGGTCGTAGAAGCTCCGCGAGTGGTCCTCGCGGACCAGGTTGCCGACCATCCGCTGGGCGGCCTCGCTCTTGCTGATCTCCCGCCCCTCGTACACGAACCGTCGGAACGCCCGGCTGCCGAAGCCGCCGTCGAACGTCGGGCGCCCCTGGCTGAGCGCGTCGATGTCGACGGTGTCGTAGTCGTCGGCGGAGATCTCGGTGCCCACCGGCTGCAGGACGGCGAGCTTGTGGTCGGCGTAGACGATCGGCTCGTGCCGCGCGTTGAGCCCGGTGCACCGCAGGAGGTACGTCCCGGCCACGTGCCCCTCCGCGAACCGCGAGGCCCGGAGCGTGAACGGGCGCGTGGTCGACGACTCGTTGCCCGGCAGCGTCGTCCAGCCGTCGACCATCTGGTCCTTCGGGTCGTAGAGCTCCCACGTGAGGTGCTTGACGTCGGGGTCGGTGATGACGACGTTCACGGTGGCCGGCGGCAGGTGGACGCTGGGCACGAACGTGGCGATCGGGTCGATCCGCACCCGCGCCGGGTCGTGGCGCCCGGTCACCCCGTGGTACTCCGGCGCTGCCGGCGTCCGGAAGACCGTCAGCGGCCCGGGCTGCCGCTGGACGACGTGCGCCAGCTCGTGCGCGAGCAGCCGTCGTCCGTCGTCCGTGCGGGGCGCGTAGCTGTCGCTGCGGACGACGACGTCCCGCCCGATCGTGAACGCCGCAGCGTTCATCGACGCCGCCGACCGGTCCGCCTCGGCGCCGGTGTGGACCCGGACGGCGCCGAGGTCGCTCCCGAACCGCGGCTCGAAGTACCGGCGCACCGACGCCGGCAGCGGCCGGCCGGACCCGGACAGCAGCCCCGGGGCGAGCGACGACGCGCCGTCGCGGGCCGGGACGGCGGTGCGCCGCGACGCCCGCCCGGCGGCGGGCTCGGGCGAGCGCATTACGCTCTCCGCGATCCGGTCCGCCGCCCGCTCGCGGGCGTCGTCCGGCCGGCTGACCCGGAGCCCCGGGATCCCCGCGCTCCGCAGCAGCACCTGGACGGCGTGGTTGCCGGCGGTGCGCTGCAGGTCGAGCAGGCGGTCGGCAGGGCTCGCGACGGGTGCCGCGACGGGTGCGTGACGGCGCGCGCCGCCATGGCCGCGGACCGCCTCACGGTCCAGCGGCTGGTGCCGAGCGCGTTGCAGGTACCGCACGGAATCGTCCCCCGGCTCCGCTTGGCTGCGCGGCAGCTCCGGGTAGGGGCTGCCGCGTCCCGCCAGTATCCGCGGCCGGCGGTCCCCCGACCAGGGGACGACGCCCCCGCCTCGCCGTGGATCGGTAGAATCCCGGACGAACCGCTCGGACTGACGCCTGCTGCGAGGGAGGCGTTCGCGTGGGAGACCTCGGGTCGCGACGGCCCCAGGCGTCACGGTCGGTGAAATGCCGTCCGGTTCCGGCGTGCCCGACCCTCCTCGACTCACTGGCTGTCACACTCTGAGGGCATCCGGGCGGGCAGACCCGGGCGCAGCCTTCGAGGAGTGACCGCCATGGGTCCGCGTCAGCGCCGCCGTCCCGCTGTCCGCCGTCCTGCTCTGCGCCGCCCTGCCCGCCGTCTCGTCGCCGTCGTCGCGACGGTCGCGACGGCGCTCGGCCTCACCGCCACGGGCGCCGGACTCGCCGCCCCGGCGAGCGCCGCGGGCGCACTCATGAGGAACAGCCCGAAGAGTCTCGGCGGCTGGGGCGTCATGGGGATCAACACGACGACGTCGCCGGTCTCGGGCTTCACGTCCAACGTCACCGCCCTCGCCGAGTGGAACGGCCGCATCTTCGTCGGCGGGATGTTCACGACCGTCGCGAACAACGGCGTGGCGAAAGCGAACCAGCCGTACCTGGCGGCGTTCGACCGGACGACGGGTGCCTGGATCTCGACGTTCCGGCCGCGGCTCGACGGGGGCGTCTGGGACCTCAAGGTGTCGGGCGGCAAGCTCTTCGTCGGTGGCTACTTCTCGTCCGTCAACGGGCTGACGCGCCGTGGGCTCGTCGCGCTCAACCCGTCGAACGGCGCCGTCGACACGACGTTCCGGGTCGCACTGTCGCGAACGAGCGGCCGCCCCGGCGTCCGGACCCTCGACGTCATGGGCGGGTGGCTCTACCTCGGCGGCAACGTCAACACCGTGTCCGGCGGCACAGGCACCGACGCGGGCACGGTGACCGGCAAGAACCTCTTCCGGGTCAAGGCGACGAACGGCCGGCCGAACGCCGCGTGGCGGCCGACGACGTCGACCGCGCCCTGGCAGGTGTACGCCTCGCGGGCCGGCGACCGGGTGTACGCCGCGGGTATGTTCGGGGTCGTCAACGGCGTCAAGAAGGAGATCCTCGCCGTCCTGTCGGCGACGAACGGCGCCCTCGTGAGCGGGGTCGCCTCCGTGCGGCCGACCTACGACTGCCGACCGTCGTGCACGAAGGCGCCGTACTCCGAGGCGGTCTACGAGACGGCCGACCGGGCCCGGGTCATCGGGACGCCGACCGAGCACGGGCTGCAAAAGCTTCAACCGGACGGACCTCAGCCGGCGGTACGGCCACTACACGGCGAGCGCGCCCGGAGCGACCCGCGGCGGCGGCGGCGACTACCAGGCCATCGCCGAGGTGAACGGCATCGTCTACGGGGCGTGCCACTGCTGGGACGTCGACTACAGCGGCGCGTACACAACGACGGTCCCCGGTCGCGCACCGACGACCTGGAGCCGGTACAGCCGGATCAACGGCATCGGCGCCTACGACGCGGTGACGCTCGCGAAGATCGACACCTTCCTGCCGGACCTCTACGGCTCGCACGGCGACGGCGCGTGGGAGCTCCTGCGGGACTCCACCGGGTGCCTGTGGGCCGGCGGCGACATCACCCACGCCTCGGGCGGGCGCTGGTTCGGTGGCTTCGCGAAGTTCTGCACGACCTGACGCCCGAGGACGCACGCAGGTCCGGACGGCGCGGCGCCCGGGCCCCGGATGCGGCTCGTTGCAGGGCCGACGTACGGTCGGGAGGTGACGACCTCCTCCCCTGCCCCCGCGGCCGCCCACCCCGCGCCGGTCCCCCCGGCCGGGCTGCCGTCGACGACCGGCGCGCTCCGCGCCGACGGGTACGTGCTGCGCACCGTCAAGGAAGAGCTCCGCGACAACCTCCTCGCCCGGATCGCCGCCGGCGAGGACCGCTTCCCCGGCGTCGTCGGCTTCGACGAGACCGTGCTGCCCGACGTCGAGCGCGCGCTGCTCGCCGGCCACGACGTCGTCCTGCTCGGCGAGCGCGGACAGGGCAAGACCCGGCTCATCCGGACCCTCGTCGGTCTGCTCGACGAGTGGACCCCGGTCGTCGCGGGATCGGAGCTCCACGAGCACCCGTTCGACCCGATCACCCCGGCGTCCCGGGCCGCGCGCCGCCGAGCTCGGCGACGACCTGCCGGTGGCCTGGGTGCACCGCAGCGAGCGGTACGCCGAGAAGCTCGCGACCCCCGACACCTCCGTCGGCGACCTCATCGGCGACGTCGACCCGATCAAGGTCGCCGAGGGTCGCACGCTGGGCGACCCCGAGACCATCCACTTCGGGCTCGTGCCGCGCACCCACCGCGGGATCTTCGCCGTCAACGAGCTGCCCGACCTCGCCGAGCGGATCCAGGTGTCGCTGCTCAACGTGCTCGAGGAACGCGACGTCCAGGTCCGCGGCTACGTGCTGCGGCTGCCGCTCGACCTGCTCCTCGTGGCCAGCGCCAACCCGGAGGACTACACGAACCGCGGCCGGATCATCACCCCGCTCAAGGACCGGTTCGGCGCGGAGATCCGCACCCACTACCCGCTCGACCTCGACCTCGAGGTCGAGCTCGTCCGGCAGGAGGCCGCCCTCGCCGCCGAGGTCCCCGAGCACCTGCTCGAGGTGCTCGCCCGGTTCGCCCGCGCCGTCCGCGAGTCGCCGGCGGTCGACCAGCGGTCCGGGGTCTCCGCGCGGTTCGCGCATCGCGGCCGCCGAGACGGTCGCCGCCGCGGCGCTGCGCCGAGCCGCCCTCCTCGGCGAGCCGACGTCGGGGTCCGGCGGCCCGGTGGCCCGGATCGGCGACGCCGAGTCCGTCACCGGCACCCTGCGCGGCAAGGTCGAGTTCGAGGCGGACGGCGAGGGCCGCGAGATCGAGGTCCTCGACCACCTGCTGCGCCGGGCGATCGCCGAGACCTGGCGGTCCCGGCTCGGCGGGCTCGACCTCTCCGGTTTCGTCGGCGTCGTCGCCGCAGGGCCGGGGGGTCGCCGCGGGTGAGGCGGTCACCTCGGCGGACCTGCTCGCCCAGGTCGGCACCGTGCCCGGGCTGGCGGCCGCCCTGGCCCGGCTCGGCTTCGACGACGTCCCGACCCCGGCGGCGGCGGCGAGCGCCGTCGAGTTCGTCCTCGAGGGCCTGCACCTGACCCGCCGGCTCGCCAAGGACGATCGACGACGACGGCCGCGTCGTCTACGGCGGCCGGGACGACGGCGAGCCCACCGAGGGCAGGAGACGGTGAGCGTCCACCGGCATCACCGAAGGCACCGCTACGGCGCCTGGCGAGGCGGGCCGGACCCGCTCGCGCCGCCGTTCGACGTCCGGCAGGCGCTCGACGCGATCGGCGAGGACGTGCTCGCCGGCGGCAGCCTGCGCGACGCGCTGCGCGACCTGCTCCGGCGCGGGCTGCCCGGCGAGCAGGGCCGCAGGGGCTCGACGACCTGCGCGCCCGGGCCGCCCGGATGCGCCGGGAGGCGGCCCGGCGCGGCCGGCTCGACGGCGCGGTCACGCGGGCGCAGGCCCAGCTCGACCAGGCCCTCGCCGCCGAGCGGGAGGAGCTCGCCGGCCGCGACGACGACGACGCGCGGTTCGCCGAGGCCCGGCTGGACAACCTGCCCCGCTCGGCGGCCCGTGCGGTCGAGCGACCTGCAGGACTACCGGTGGGCCTCGCCGGAGGCCGAGCGGCTCTACCGGGAGATCCTCGACGACCTGCGCGGCGACGTCCTGGACCAGCAGTTCCGCGGGCTGCGGGACGCCCTGCGCGGCATGCAGCCCGGCGCGGACGACGCGCAGCGGCAGGCCGCGAGCCAGGCGGTCAAGGACATGCTCGCCGACCTCAACGCCCTGCTCGCCCAGCACGCGCGCGGCGAGGACACGACCCAGGCCTTCGAGGAGTTCATGGGCAAGCACGGCGGTCCTGTTCCCCGAGGAGCCGAAGAACGTCGACGAGCTCATCGACGCCCTCGCCCGCCGGGCCGCGGCGGCGCAACGGCTGATGGCGTCGCTGACGCCGCAGCAGCGCGAGGAGCTCGCCGGGCTGATGGCCTCCGCGCTCGGCGACCCCGACCTCGCCGCGCAGATGGCCGCCCTCAACGACAACCTCCGCGCCCTGCGGCCCGACCTGTCGTGGGAGCGCGGCGAGCGGATGCGCGGGGAGAACCCGCTCGGCTACGGCGAGGCCGCCGACGCGCTCTCCGAGATCGCCGACCTCGACGACCTCCTCGGACGCCCTCGGCCAGGAGCATGCCGGGGCGACCCTCGACGACATCGACGTCGAGACGGTGGAGCGGGCGCTCGGAGCGGCGGCCGCGCAGGACGTCCGCCGGCTCGCAGCAGCTCGAGCGCGAGCTCGAGCGGCAGGGCTGGCTCGTCCGCGGCTCCGACGGGCTCGAGCTCTCGCCCAAGGCGCTGCGCCGGCTCGGCCAGACCGCGCTCCGGCAGGTCTTCGAGCACCTCGCGGAGGGCGGTCGCGGCGAGCACGACCTGCGCGACGCCGGGGCCTCCGGCGAGGCGACCGGGGCGTCCCGGGCGTGGGAGTTCGGCGACGAGCAGCCGCTCGACGTCGTCCGCACCGTCGGGAACGCCGTCCGGCGCTCCGAGGCGGTCCCCCGGCGGGTGGGCGTTCCGACCCGGCCGGGGCGGTGGGCCGGGCACCGTCCGGACGGCGCGGCGTCCGGCTCGCCGTCGAGGACTTCGAGGTCGTCGAGACCGAGCGCCGGGCGAGCGCCGCGGTCGCCCTGTGCGTCGACCTGTCCTTCTCGATGATCTCGGAGGGCCGCTGGGGTCCGATGAAGCAGACGGCGCTGGCGCTCGCGCACCTCGTCGCGACCCGGTTCCCGCAGGACGCGCTGCAGATCATCGGGTTCGGCCGGCACGCGTCGGCCGCTCTCCGTCGAGCAGCTCGCCGGGGTCGAGCCCGACTACGTCCAGGGCACGAACCTCCAGCACGCGCTGCGGATCGCCGGGCGGCACCTGCGCCGGCACCCGGACGGCGAGCCCGTCGTCCTCGTCGTCACCGACGGCGAGCCGACCGCCCACCTGACCCCGGACGGCTACGCGACGTTCTCCTGGCCGCCCGCTGCGGGAGACGGTCCAGGCCACCGTCGCCGAGGTCGACGCGCTGACCCGGTACGGCGCGACGATCAACATGTTCATGCTCGGCGAGGACCCCGGCCTGCGCCGGTTCGTCGACGCGATCGCCCGGCGCAACGGCGGCCGGGTGTTCACCCCGTCGCTCGACCGGCTCGGCCAGTACGTCGTGAGCGACTACCTGCGGACCCGGCGCGGCAGACGGGGCTGACCCGCCGGCGGGGTGATGTCTGCCCGGATCCGGGAGGGTGACGACCGCCGGTCACCTATCCTGGCGACTGCCCAGGACATCCCCGGACGGAGACGTGGTGAGCGACATCCAGCAGAAGTCGTTCGACGAGGTCTTCGACGGCTTCGACCGGGGCGGTTCCGCCGGCGACCGCGCCGGCATCCCGTCCGGCGCTGGCGGCGACGGCTACGACGAGTTCGCCGGCGTCGCCGTGGGCCCGCAGCCACCCGCCCCCGGGGGTCGCGGTCGGCGCCGGCGGCCCCGCTGGGTCACGGTCGTCGTCGTCCTCCTCGCCGTCGCCGTCGTGCTCGGCGGGGTCGCCGAGGTCGGCCTGAACTACTGGCAGGGCTCGCTCGACAAGAACATCGAGCGGTTCGGAGACCCGTTCCGGGCGATCCCGAAGGCCGAGCGGCCCGCCGCGGACCCGGTCGCCGGCGACGCGATGAACCTGCTTCTGCTCGGCTCGGACAGCCGGATCTCCGCGGGCAGGCCGCAAGACTGGCAGTCCGGCGCACAGCGCACCGACGCGATCATGGTGCTGCACATCCCGGCGGACCGGAAGAGCGCGCAGGTCATCTCGATCCCGCGGGACAGCTGGGTCTCGGTGCCGGGCAAGGGTTACAACAAGATCAACTCTGGGTTCAGCTTCGGCGGGCCGTCGCTCATGGTGCGTACGGTGGAATCCCTCACCGGCGTGCGGATCGACCACGTCGTCATCATCGACTTCACCGGCTTCCAGAAGATCACCGACGCCCTCGGCGGGGTGCGGATCTGCGTGCCGAAGCGGGTCAGCGACCGGATCGGCGACATCGGGGCCGGCTGTCAGGTCATGGACGGCGAGACCGCGCTGCAGTACGTCCGGCAGCGCAAGACGCTCGCGAACGGCGACTTCGACCGGGTCCGCCGGCAGCAGAACTGGATCCGCCAGGTGGTCAAGAAGCTCAACTCGAAGGGCACCCTGACGAACCCGTTCACGCTGAACAGCGCGCTCGACGCGCTGACGAGTGCCACCGCGACGGACAACGGTTTCACGATCGACCTCATGAGCGACATCGCGCTGTCGTACCAGGGGGTGTCCGCCTCGAACGTCCAGTTCTTCACGGCACCCCTCGCGGACCCGCCGACCGGCACGGAAGGCGCCCAGTCCGTCGTCTACCTCGACACGGCGCAGAACACGACGCTCTGGCAAGCGGTCCGCAAGGACAGGGTCAACGCCTGGATCGCCGAGCACAACCCGCGCGTCCTCGGCGAGACCGTGCGCTGAGCGGTCAGCCCGCGAAGTACCCGAGCAGGTCGTGCCGGGTGAGAACCCCGGCCGGCTTTCCGTCCTCGATCACCATGACGGCGTCGACCGCCTCCAGGGCGCGCCGAGCCACCTCGATGGGCTCGCCCGAGCCGACGAGCGGCAGCGGCTCCGCCATGTGCCTCTCGACGGGATCGGCGAGCGCCGCCCGCCCGGAGAACACGGCGTCGAGGAGCTCACGCTCGCTCACGGAGCCGGCGACCTCGCCGGCCATGACCGGTGGCTCGGCCTTGACGACCGGCATCTGCGAGACGTTGAACTCGCGGAGGATCTCGATCGCGTCGCGGACGGTCTCGGTCGGGTGGGTGTGGACGAGGTCCGGCAGGTGGCCGGACTTCCCGCGGAGCACCTGGCCGACGGTCGCCTTGCCGTCCACCTGCAGGAAGCCGTAGGACGCCATCCACCGGTCGTTGAAGATCTTCGACAGGTAGCCGCGGCCGCCGTCCGGCAGCAGGACGACGACGACGTCGTCCGGTCCGCAGCGCTGGGCGACCCGCAGCGCCGCGACGACCGCCATGCCGCACGAGCCGCCGACGAGCAGGCCCTCCTCACGGGCGAGCCGTCGCGTCATCTCGAACGACTCGCCGTCCGACACCGCGATGATCTCGTCGGGCACCGCCGGGTCGTACGCGGTCGGCCAGAAGTCCTCGCCGACGCCCTCCACGAGGTACGGCCGGCCGCTCCCACCGGAGTACACCGAGCCCTCCGGGTCGGCGCCGACGATGCGCACCGGCCCGGTCGGTCGGTCGACGGAGACCTCCTTGAGGTAGCTGCCGGTGCCGGTGATCGTGCCGCCCGTCCCCACGCCCGCGACGAAGTGGGTGACCCGGCCGGCGGTGTCCCGCCAGATCTCCGGGCCGGTCGTCGCGCGGTGGCTCGCCGGCCCCTCCGGGTTGGAGTACTGGTCCGGCTTCCACCCGCCGTCGATCTCCCGGGTGAGCCGGTCGCTCACCGCGTAGTACGAGTCGGGGTGGTCCGGCGCGACGGCGGTCGGGCAGACGACCACCTCGGCGCCGTACGCCTTGAGCACGTTGCGCTTGTCCTCGCTGACCTTGTCCGGGCAGACGAAGACGCACCTGTAGCCCTTCTGCTGGGCAACGAGCGCGAGGCCGACGCCGGTGTTGCCGGACGTCGGTTCGACGATGGTCCCGCCCGGCTTGAGCCGGCCGTCAGCCTCCGCGGCCTCGATCATCCGGACGGCGATCCGGTCCTTCACCGAGCCGCCCGGGTTGAGGTACTCGACCTTGGCCAGGACGAGCGGCTCGAGGCCGTGGGCGACCCGGTTCAGCCGCACGAGCGGGGTGTCGCCCATGAGGTCGACGACGGTGCCGGCGAAGGTCATCCCCGCGAAGGGGCCGGTGTGCTGCATCTGCTCACGTCCCACGGGAGGCATCCTCGCACCCGAGCCCCGTCGCGCAGCGGCGGGCCGCGCAGGCCCGGCCCGGCTCAAGCCCACGGACGGAATCCGGCCCACGCCACGTACCCCCGTTCGTCACAACGCCCGCCGACATCGGCGTGTCTGGCGTTGGAGCGCGCTTGTGACGAACGGGGGTACGGGGCGGAGGTGACGAATGGGGGACGGATGGTGGGACGGGCGGTGGGACGGGTGGGAGGGTCAGCCGCGGGTCGCGAGCGCGCGGAGGAAGAACGCGACGTTCGCGGGGCGCTCGGCGAGGCGGCGCATGAAGTAGCCGTACCAGTCGGTGCCGTAGGGCAGGTAGACCCGGACCCGGTAGCCGTCGTCGGCCAGCCGGCGCTGCGCGTCGGGCCGGATGCCGTAGAGCATCTGGAACTCGTAGTCGTCGCGTCCGCGGCCGTGCCGCTCGGCGAGGGTCGCGGCGATCGCGACGAGCCGCGGGTCGTGCGAGGCGACCATCGGGTATCCGTGCCCCGCCATGAGCACCTCGAGGCAGCGGACGTACGCGAGGTCGACCTCCGCCGTGCTCTGGAAGGCGACCGACTCCGGCTCCTTGTACGCGCCCTTGACGAGGCGCACACGCGACCCCGGACCGGCGAAGTCGCGGCAGTCGGCCTCGGTGCGGTGCAGCATCGTCTGCAGGACGCAACCGACCCACGGGAAGTCCGCGCGCAGCGCGTGGACGACACCGAGGGTCCGGTCGACCGTCGTGTGGTCCTCCATGTCGAGCGTGACCATCGTCCCGACCGCCGCAGCGGCCTCGCAGATCGCCCGGGCGTTGTCGAGGCTGATCCGGCTGCCGGCCGCCGGCAGCGCCTGCCCGACGGCCGAGAGCTTGACGCTCATCTCGACGTCCTTGGCGATCCCGGCCTCGGCGAAGGCACCGAGCGCGTCGACGTAGGCGTCCCGGACGGCGGTCGCCGTCGCGACGTCCGTCGTGTCCTCGCCGAGGTGGTCGACGGTGACCCGCAGCCCGCGCTCGACGAGCGCCCCGGCCGTCCGGACGGCGTCGTCCCGCTGTTCGCCGGCGACGAAGCGGTCGACGACGGCCCGGGTCGCCGGGACCGACGTGACGACGCGACGCAGGCGGGGGCTGCGGGAGGCGGTGAGGAAGACGGATCCGAGCACGGTGACCTCCGGGTTCGGGCGGGACAGCGGGCGGAGGGGCGGGGTCGTCGCCCTTCCCACCACGGTAGGCACGACCTGTGGATACGCGAATGGACGATCGTCATCAGGTTCGCCACAGTTGAGCAGACATCTGTCCATCGATCTGTCAGACCCCATCGGAGCGGACGTGCGGCCGGATCTGCAGGACGTCGTCGACGAGGCGGCCAGGCTGCTCGATGCGCCCGTGACGCTCGAGGACCGGGACTTCCACCTCGTCGCGTTCGCGGCACACGACGCGCCCGTCGACACCGTCCGGCAGGCCTCGATCCTCCGGCGCCGCTCGACGCCCGCAGTCCGGGCGTGGTTCGAGGGCTTCGGCATCGCGACGTCGACCGTGCCGGTCCACGTGCCGGCCGACCGCGACCGTGGGACCGCCGCCCGGCTCTGCCTGCCGGCCCGCTGGCGCGACATCACGTACGGCTACCTCTGGGTCGTCGAGGACCCCACCCGGAGGCCTGTCGGTGCGGACGCCGCGGAGGCCGCGATGCGGCTCGCCCGGCGGGCGGGCGCCGTCCTCGCCCAGCAGGCCCGCGCCCGGGACGACGTCGCGTGGCTCCTCGACGACGTCCTCGCCGCCGACGCGGATGCCGCCGAGCGGGCCGCGGACACCCTCGCCGCGCAGAACCTCGCCGAGCGCGGCGTCCGGGTCGTGGCCCTCGTCGTCACCGTGCCGCCGGTCGCGGACGGCGCCCGGGTGCCGGTCAACCTCTGGGAGCTGCCGCGCGGCGTCCTCGCCCGGCCCGGGTCGAGCGCGATCGACCTGCTCGTCCCGGTCGGCCGTCGGGCCGAGGAGGCCGCGGTCTCAGTGGCGCGACAGGCGGTCGAGCTCGTCCGGCGGGCGGCGCCGGATGACATCAACGGCCCGAACGGCAGCGACGCGACGGACGGCGCGCCCGTCGTCGCGGGTGTCGGCGACGCCCGGGGCGACCTCGTCGAGGCCCGCGCGAGCCGGCACGAGGCGCTCGTCGCCGTCCGGGCCGCGACGGCCGTCCCGGCGCTGCGGCCGATCGCGCGGTGGGCGGGCCTCGGCGTGCACCGGCTCCTCGCCTGCGGGCTGCGCAGCCTCTCCGACGCCGTCGTCGAGCCGGCCGTCGCGCGGCTGCTGGCCACCGGGGACGACGAGCTCGTCCGGACCGCAACGGTGTGGCTCGACGCCGCCTGCTCACCGCGACGCGCGGCCGTCGAGCTCGGCATCCACCGGCAGACGCTCTACCAGCGGCTCGGGCGGCTCGGCGGGATCACCGGCCTCGACCTCGCCGAGGGGCCCGACCGGCTCCGGCTGCACCTCGCGCTCACGCTGCTCCCCGCGCTCGGCCCGGCGGCGCGCGGTGGCCCTGCGTCGTGACACGGGATCGTCACGGGTCGGCCTAGGGTTACTGTGTCGTTCGCGAGGAGGAGTTCCATGGCCGAGGCCGCCGTCGTGCTCGCCCCGGGGGTGTGGCGCATCCCCACGGCACCGTTCGACCTGGTGAACTCGTTCGCGTTCGCCGAGCCGGACGGCTCTGTGACCCTCGTCGACACCGGTCTCAAGAGCGCACCCGCGCGGATCTGCGCCGGCCTCGCGGCGGTCGGCAGGTCGCCGTCGGACGTCACCCGGATCGTCCTCACCCACGCGCACAGCGACCACGGCGGAGGCGCGGCGCAGCTCGCCCGGCAGTCCGGCGGAACGGTCACGGTGCACCAGGCGGACGCCAGCTACGCCCGGCGCGGTGAGCGGCCCCCGCTGGACCGCTCGGTCGGCCTCGGCCGGGTCCTCGAGCGCGCCGGACCGAAGGCGTTCGAGCCCGTCGATGTGGGTCACGAGCTGCACGACGGCGAGGTGCTCCCGGTGCTCGGCGGGCTGCGCGTCGTCCACACCCCCGGCCACACGCCCGGGCACGTCTCGCTGCTCCACCAGCCCACCGGCGTCCTCATCACCGGCGACGCGATCTTCAACGTGCTGCGGTTGCGCCGGCCGGTCCGCGCCTTCTGCACCGACGTCCGCCTCACCGAGCAGACCGCGCAGGTCCTCGGCCAGTTCGACTACCGGGTCGCGGCGTTCACCCACGGGCCGCACATCGCCGAGAACGCCCGGGAGAAGGTGCGCGCCTTCCTCTCCGCGGCGTCCCGGCGGTGACCGGGACGGCGCCGCCGCGGACGGACCGGACGACGCCCGGCAGGGGCTCGCGGCCGCCCCTGGCCGGCTTGGCTACCGTGGACGGGTCGCCCCGTCCGGCCGGGGACGGGAGACGGCTGGAGGACGACGTCTCATGAGCCGCGCGCGCAGAGCCCGCCGGATCGCGGCCGCGGCGGCGTTCGGCGGGGGTGGGCTCGCCGGGCTCGGTGCCGCGGGCTACGGCGTCCTCTTCACCGAGGCCAAGCTGGCGCGGCGGTGGATCGGCACCCCCTTCGGCACGCAGGGCCCGGTCGCGACCGGAACGTACGGTGCCGGCGCTGGCGAGCCGCTCGTCGTGGGGATGCTCGGGGACTCCTCCGCGGTCGGCCTCGGCGTCGACGACCCGTCGCAGACCCCGGGCGCGGTCATCTCGACCGGGCTGGCGGCGTTGTCCGGACGGCGCGTGGAGCTCCATGTCGTCGCCGTCGTCGGCGCGCGGTCGGAGCACCTCGACGGCCAGGTCGACGCCCTCCTCGACCGGTCGCCGGCGGTCGACGTCGCCGTGGTCATGGTGGGCGCGAACGACGTGACGAGCCGGACGAAGCCGGCGGTCGCCGTCCGCGCGCTCGCCGAGGCGGTCCGGCGGCTGCGGGACTCGGGCGCCGAGGTCGTCGTCGGCACGTGCCCCGACCTCGGCACGATCGAGCCGATCGCCCAGCCCTTGCGCTATCTCGCCCGGCGGTGGAGCCGGGAGCTCGCCGCCGCGCAGACGATCGGCGTCGTCGAGGCCGGCGGGAGAACGGTCTCCCTCGGCGACCTGCTCGGTGCGGAGTTCGCCTCCCGACCGCGGGAGATGTTCTCCGCGGACCGGTTCCACCCGTCGGCGACCGGGTACGCGCGGGCCGCGGCGGCGCTGCTGCCGAGTGTGTGCGACGCGCTCGAGGTCCTCCCGTGGCTGCCCGAGCAGCGGCCCGACGTCCGCCGCGGCGAGGGTGTCGACGACGTCGCGCACGCCGCGGCCAGGGCGGCGGCGGTCGCCGGGACCGAGGTGAGCGGGGCCGAGATCGGCGGCGCCGAGCGCGGCCCGCGCGGACGCTGGGCGGTCCTCCTGCGCCGTCGCCGGACGGCCATCCCGCCCGACACGGCGGCGTCCGCGGAGCCGGCGGCGTCCGGCGAGGCGGGCCCGTCGGACGCGACGGCGACGTCCGACGCGACGGCGACCTCCGGTGCCGCGCCGCAGCCCGACGCCGCGCCCGGCCCGCTGCGGGAGACGGCAGGTCGGGACGCCGGCGTCACGATGTGAGATGCACCCCAGCGGCCCGCTCGTTACCCATAGGTAGATTGGGCTTGCAGCCCGGCGAGGACGCCGAGCCCGATCGAGGAGGTCACCGTGCCCGAGGCCGTCGTCGTCGCCACCGCCCGTTCCCCCATCGGTCGCGCGTTCAAGGGCTCGCTCAGGGACGTCCGGCCGGACGACCTTGCCGCGACCGTCATCCGGGCCGCGCTCGACAAGGTCCCGGCGCTGACGCCGGACCGGCTCGACGACCTGTACCTCGGCTGCGCCGAGCCGTGGGGCGAGCACGGCTCGAACATGGCTCGGGTCGTCGCCGTCCTCCTCGGCCATGACGGGCTCCCCGGTGCGACGGTGAACCGGTTCTGCTCGTCGTCCGTGCAGACGACCCGGATGGCCTTCCACGCGATCAAGGCGGGCGAGGGCCACGCCTTCGTGAGCGCCGGCGTGGAGTGCGTGTCGCGGTACAAGGGGTTCCGCGGTGCGGGGCAGCAGGCCGAGGACTGGGACAACCCGCTGTTCGCCGACGCCAAGGCGCGCGCGGAGCAGACGGCGAAGGACAACGCGCCGTGGGTCGACCCGCGCGGGACGGGATCGCTGCCCGACGTCTACGTCGCGATGGGCCAGACGGCCGAGAACGTCGCGACGATGCGCGGGATCAGCCGGCGGGCGCAGGACGAGTGGGGCGTCGAGAGCCAGAACCGGGCCGAGAAGGCCGCCGCCGACGGCTTCTTCGAGCGGGAGATCATCCCGATCACGCTGCCCGACGACAGCGTCATGACGAAGGACGACTCCCCGCGGGCCGGCGTGACGCTCGAGGCGGTCGAGTCGCTCCAGCCCGTCTTCCGGGAGAACGGCACCGTCACCGCGGGCAACTGCTGCCCGCTCAACGACGGCGCCGCGGCCCTCGTCGTCATGAGCGACACGAAGGCCCAGGAGCTCGACCTCACCCCGCTCGCCCGGATCGTCGCGACCGGGGTCTCGGCGCTCTCGCCGGAGATCATGGGCCTCGGCCCGGTCGAGGCGTCCCGGCGGGCGCTCGCCCTCGCCGGCATGACGATCGACGACATCGACCTCGTCGAGATCAACGAGGCGTTCGCGGCGCAGGTGCTGCCGAGCGCCGAGGACCTCGGGATCAGCTACGACAGGCTCAACGTCCACGGCGGCGCGATCGCGCTCGGGCACCCGTTCGGCATGACCGGCGCGCGGATCACGACGACGCTGCTCAACGGCCTGCAGGCCCGCGACGGCCAGTTCGGCCTCGAGACGATGTGCGTCGGCGGCGGTCAGGGGATGGCGATCATCTACGAGCGGCTCAGCTGAGCTCGCGGCCGGGTCAGCCCGCTCTCCGGCTGCCCCGGTAGACGAGCAGTCCCCCGGCGACGGCGACCACCGGGCCGATGACGGCCCACAGCGCCTGGCCGGTCATGAAGCTGCCGCCGATCCAGCCGACGCCCTGCCCGGTCCAGATCACCCCGATCAGCACCATGAGGAGACCGAGACCGACGAGCAGCTGCTTCGACACGGGCTGATCGTCGCACGCCCGGCCGGCCGGCACCCGCCGGTCGGCGGTCGGTCGGGCCGCTCGGGTCATCGACGGGCGAGGCCTCCGCGAGCGCGACGTCGTTGTTCGCGTGCGGAGTCGAGCGCCGTCGCGTCGGTCGCGGCGAGACGACCGCAGTGCCGGCTCCTGCGTGGGTACGTCGGTGGATGCGTCGTCAGGTGGATGCGTCGTCAGGTGGATGCGTCGTCAGGAGCCGTCAGATCCGGGCGCGGAGCTCGGCGAGAACGGCGAGCGCCACGTGGGCGGCGTCCGGATCGGCCGTGCGCGCGACGTCGTGCGCGAGGACGAGCACCTGGTCGGCGAGGGCGTGCGCCTCAAGCACCGGGACGTCGCGGTGCGGCCGCTGCTCGGCGTCCGCGCCGACGTCGGCGAGCCGCTGGAGGTCGGCCCGGACGGCGTCGAGGAGCGCCGCGGCCTCGTCCCCGGTGCGGGCCGCCATCCGTGGGCCGACGACGCGTAGCCGGTCCGCGGCCCGGTCGGCCTCGCGGAGCAGCCGGTCGGTGCCGGCAGGGGAGCCGGCGCTCACGAGCCGTCCGTGGCGCGGCCGCGGGCGGCCGCGACGAAGGCGTCGAACACGGCGGGGTCCTTGCCCACCTCGGGGTGCCACTGGACGGCCACGCAGAACGGCAGCCCGGGGTCCTCGACCGCCTCGACGAGCCCGTCGTCCGACCACGCGGTCGCGACGAGCCGGTCGCCGAGCCGGTCGACGCCCTGGTGGTGGTACGCGGGCACGGTCGCCTCAGCGCGGCCGCCGAGCGCCTTCGCGAGCAGGGTGCCCGGCTCGACCCGGACGTGGTGGTCGCCGTAGACCCCGGGCGCGGGGGCGTGGCCCTCGTGCCCGAGGACGTTCGGGAGGTGCTGGTGCAGGGTGCCGCCGCGGGCGACGTTGAGCAGCTGCATCCCACGGCAGACCCCGAGCACCGGCAGGCCGTCGTCGACCGCGCCGAGGAGCAGGCGCGTCTCGGCGGCGTCCCGCTCGGGCTTGGGCGGCTGGGTCTGCGGGCCGGGCTCCTGCCCGTAGCGCCAGGGTTCGAGGTCCGGGCCGCCGGCGAGCATGAGCGCGTCCAGCCGCGGCAGCATCGCCTCGATGACACCCGGCAGCGGCGGCAGGACGACGGGCAGACCGCCGGACCGGTCGACGGCGTCGACGTAGGTCCGAGGGACGAGCACCGCCTCGACGTCCCAGACGCCCCAGGCGGCGCGGGTGCTGTACGCGGAGATCCCCACGACGGGGCGGTCGACCGAGTCCCTCACGCTCGCCGAGTCTGCCACTGCGGCCTCCTCCTCGTGCCGGTGGACGGCGTCAGCACCGTTCCGGGTTCCGCGTCATGATCGGCCGGTGGCACGTGACGTCCCGCCCCACCGGAGGCACCGTGAGCACCGTGACCGCCATGCCGCACACCGACGACCGGACCGTCGATGACCTCGCGGCCCCGCCGGACGACCGCTGCCGCTACCAGGTCGTCGACGGGGGTGCTGCTCGTGGGCGTCCCGCCGGCTCCTGCTCGCGGTCGAAGTGCTCTCGCCCGGGACCCGGGGCCTCGACCTCGCATCGAGCGACACATCTGCGAGGAGAGCGGGGTCGCGTCGTGCTGGCTCGTCGACGCCACCGTCCCTGCGCGCACGGGTGCTCGAGCTCGGGTCCGACGGCCGGTACGCGCAGGTGACGTACGCCGGGCGACGACGCGGACACGCTGAGACGTCACCGGTCCGGGCGCGGGACGACGGTCGGGGCGGTCAGAGCGGGGTGACGTACGCCCCGCTGATGCCGCCGTCGACGAGGAAGTTGCTCGCCGTCACGAACGAGGCGTCGTCGCTCGCGAGGAACGCGACCGCCGCGGCGATCTCCGCGGGCTCGGCGAACCGGCCCATCGGCACGTGCACGAGCCGCCGTTGCGCCCGCTCGGGGTCGGCCGCGAACAGCTCCATGAGCAGAGGCGTCGCGACCGGGCCTGGCGAGAGCGCGTTGACCCGGACCCCCTCGCGGGCGAACTGGACGCCGAGCTCGCGGGTCATCGCGAGGACGCCGCCCTTGCTCGCGGTGTAGGAGATCTGGCTCGTCGCCGCGCCGAGCGTCGCGACGAACGACGCGGTGTTGATGATCGAGCCCTTGGCGCGGGCGAGCATGTGAGGCAGTACGGCCTTGCAGCCGAGGTACACCGACGTGAGGTTCACCTCCTGCACCCGCCGCCAGGCGTCGAGGCGCGTGGTGAGGATCGAGTCGTCGTCCGGCGGGGAGATCCCCGCGTTGTGGAAGGCGATGTCGACCTGCCTGTACCGCTCCACGGTCGTGGCGTACATCCGCTCGTTGTCGACCTCGCTCGTGACATCGACCTGGACGAAGAGCCCGTCGAGCTCCTTGGCGACCGCCTCACCGGCCGCGGCGTTCGTGTCGGCGACGACGACGCGCGCACCCTCGCTCGCGAGCCGTCTGGCCGACGCGAGCCCGATGCCGCTCGCCGCGCCGGTGACGACCGCGACACGACCCGAAAGTCGTTCCACTGCAGTCCTTTCTGTCGTTCTCCCCCGTTCCTCGCGCTACTAGCCGGTCAGCCCGCGAAGACCGGGCAGACTCGCTAGTAGCGCGGAGAACGGTCGTCCCCGGAGCGCGTCCTCCTCGCCCGGCGCCTTGACCCTGACGCCGAGGACGGCGGGCTCGAGGAGCTCGAGGAACCGCTCGGACACGCTGCGCTCGACCAGGATCCGGGAGCGCGCGCAGCAGTCCTGCCCGGCGTTGTCGAAGACGCCGGAGGGTGCCGTCGCGGCGGCCTGCTCGAGGTCGGCGTCCGGCGAAGACGATGTTCGCGCTCTTGCCGCCGAGCTCCAGGGTGACGCGCTCGACCTGGAGCGCGCAGCCGGCCATGACGGCCGTGCCGACCTGGGTCGACCCGGTGAAGACGACCTTGCGGACGGCCGGGTTGTCGACGAACCGCTGCCCGACGACCGATCCCTTGCCGGGCAGCACCTGGAAGACGCCCTCCAGCCCGGCCTCCAGCGCCAGCTCCCGCGCCGGACGGCGGTCAGGGGGGTCAGCTCGGCGGGCTTGAGGACGACCGGGTTGCCGGCCGTGAGCGCGGGCGCGAACCCCCAGCCCGCGATCGGCATCGGGAAGTTCCACGGCACGATGACGCCGACGACACCGATCGGCTCCTGGAACGTCAGGTCGACGCCGCCGGCGACGGCGATCTGCCGGCCGAAGAGGCGCTCCGGCGCAGCCGCGAAGTAGTGCAGGACGTCGCGGACGTTCCCCACCTCCCAGCGAGCGTTGCCGATCGTGTGCCCGGCGTTGCGCACCTCGAGCGCGGCGAGCTCCTCGACGTGGGCGTCGACGGTGTCGGCGAACCGGCGCAGCAGCCGGGCCCGGTCGCCGGGGGCGACGGCGGCCCAGGACGGCGCGACCGCCCGGGCGCGGGCGATCGCGACATCCGCGCCGCCGGCGTCGACGAGCTCGACGGTCGTGACGACGTCCTCGGTCGCCGGGTCGCCGACATCGTGCAGCACTGACCTTCCTCGGTCTCCTGGATCCGTTGTGGCAGAGTCGGTGCGGTCAGAGGCGCTCGAAGCCACGCATGAGCTCCCAGTCGGTGACCGCTGCGTCGAAGGCCCGCAGCTCGACGTCCGCCATGTTCACGTAGTGGCTGACGACGTCCTCGGCGACCCGCAGCTCCTCCTCGACCTGGCTCAGGTCGTCGCCCGGCCGCCGGCGCTTGCCGCTCGCGCCGAGGACGGTTCCGACGACGGCCGAGCCGGCGAAGAGGTCACGGGCCTCGGCGAGGGTCGTCGGCACCCGCCGCCGTTCGGCGGTGTAGCCGTTGCCCACGAGCGCAGGCTCGAGGTCGAGCTGCTGCTCGATGCCCTGCAGCCCGGAGCCGAGCATCGCCGCGAGCCCGAGATAGGGGTTGACGTCACCGCCCGGCACCCGGTTCTCCACCCGGAGCCCGGAGCCGCGGCCGACGACGCGAAGCGCGCAGGTCCGGTTGTCCTCGCCCCACGCGACGGCGGTCGGGGCGAAGCTGCCCGGCTGGAACCGCTTGTAGGAGTTGACGTTCGGGGCGTACATCAGGGTGAAGTCCGGCAGGTATGCCATGACGCCGGCGACGAACCAGCGGAAGACGTCGCTACGACCGTCCGGCGTCGTCGGGTCGGCGAAGACGGTCTCGCCGCCGATCCCGCGCAGGCTCATGTGGATGTGGCAGCTGTTGCCCTCGCGCTCGTTGACCTTCGACATGAAGGTGAGCGCCTTGCCCTGCGCGGCGGCGATCTCCTTGGCGGCCGTCTTGTAGACGCTGTGCCGGTCCGCGGTCGTCACGACGTCGGCGTACTTGAACGCGATCTCGTGCTGCCCGAAGTTGCACTCGCCCTTCGCGGACTCCACGACGAGGCCGGCACGGTGCATGGCCATGCGGATCTCGCGCAGCAAAGGCTCGACCCGCGTCGTCCCGACGATCGAGTAGTCGACGTTGTACCGGTTGGACGGGGTGAGGTCGCGGTAACGCTGGTTCCACGCCTGCTCGTAGCTGCAGTCGAAGACCATGAACTCGAGCTCGGTGCCGGCGTACGCGACGAACCCCATGGCCGCCGCACGCTCGACCTGGCGCAGCAGGATCTGCCGGGGCGACTGGACGACGTCCGAGCCGTCGAGCCACGTGAGGTCGCACTGCACCATGACGGTCCCCGACAGCCACGGCGCGGGCCGCAGCGTGGCGAGGTCCGGCCGGAAGACGAAGTCGCCGTACCCGGTGTCCCAGGAGGAGATCCGGTACCCCTCGACGGTGTTCATGTCGACGTCGACGGCGAGCAGGTAGTTGCAGCCCTCGGCGCCGTGGGCGAGCGTCTCGTCGAGGAAGTACTGCGCGTGGACACGCTTGCCCTGCAGGCGCCCCTGCATGTCGGTGACGACGACGAGGACGGTGTCGACGCCGCCGCCCGCGACGAGCCGGCGCAGCTCCTCGACGCTCAACGGCGCCGCCGGGACGCCCCCGGGCGCAGTGCCTTCAGCCATGCGGGTGTCTCCTCCTCGATCGGGTGGTCTGCGTGCCACCGGGAGTCTCCTCCTCGGCGACGTCGCCCGCGTCGCCGGGGCGGGTGGCGCCGGGGCAGTCGGCCGTGGCGGGACGACCGACGACGCCGCGCAGGAGCGCGCGGAGGTCGCGTCGCAGCGCTCCTCGGCGACGGCCCGGGCGCGGTCGGCATCGCCCCGGAGGACGGCGTCGACGAGGGACGACGTCGGGGGTGAGCCCGCCGGGGCAGCGGGTGGCGCGCCCGGAGGACGCCCAGAGCCCTCGCCGTCGCCGAGGGCACGGAGCACGAGCGTAGCCCGGGCCGGGCTGGCTCGCCGACAGGTTCTCAGCCGGCCTCGGGACCGTCCCCGAGGTGCCCGCGGGCGGCGAGCAGGGCCCAGACGTCGTCGACGGCGTCGTCGACGGCGCGTCCCGTCGTGTCCAGGACGAGGTCGGCGTCCGAGGGCGGCTCGTACGGCGAGGAGATCCCGGTGAACTCGGCGATCTCGCCGCGGCGCGCCCTGGCGTACAGGCCCTTGCGGTCGCGCCGCTCGCACTCTTCCAGCGGCGTCGCGACGTGGACGAGCAGGAAGTCCCCGCCCGCCTCCTCGACGAGGGCCCGAACCTCCTTGCGGACGGCGTCGAAGGGCGCGATCGGGGCGGCGACCGCGAGTCCGCCGTGCCGGGAGACCTCCGCGGCGACGAAGCCGATCCGGCGGATGTTGAGGTCGCGGTCGGCCCGGCTGAACCCGAGACCGTGGGAGAGCACCCGGCGCGCCTCGTCGCCGTCGAGCATCGTCACCTCACGCCGGCCGTCGTCGAGCAGCCGCTCGGCGACGGCCTTGGCGACGGTCGACTTGCCCGATCCCGACAGGCCGGTGAAGAAGACGGTGACGCCGCGGTGGCCGTGCACCAGCGCTCGGGTCGCCCGCTCCGCGGCGAAGACGGGGTGCTCGGGGTCGTCCTCGCCCGGTCGGGGTCCGAGGTCGGCGACGGCGTCCGCGCCGAACGCTGCGGTCACCCGGCGGGCGAGGGCGGGGTCGGCGGCGCCGCTCGCCGTCCGGGGCAGCGCGAGCACGAGGACCTCGGCGCGGCCGCCGGCCGCACGCGTCGCCTCCGCGAGAGCCGTCACCGCCCGGAGGAGGCCCGCCGGGGCGAGCGGGGCTGCAGGGCCCGCGCCGACGACGGCGCACCACAGGACGGTCCGCCCCGCGTCGACGGCGGTCCGGATCACGCGCTCGACCACCCGGGTGCCGACCGGCCCCGAGAGCAGGGCTGCCGTCACGCCGTCGTCGAGCGCGTCCCGGACCTCCGCCGGGGTGCGCCGCCGGCCGCGCAGCGGGCCGTGCGCGAACGGGCGCAACGCCGTCACGGTGCCGTCGGGGCTGACCCTCGCGACGGGCGTCCCCTCGGCGTCCTCGAGCTCGACGGGCCAGCCCTCGCGCCGGGCCGCCCGGACGTCGTCCGGCGCCTCGTCCTCGATGTCGAGCAGCGCGTCGTGCGGCAGGGCGGGCAATGCCCCGACGACGACGAGCTCCGCCAGCTCGAGGACGGCCCGCGGCGGGTGCCACCTGTGCGGTGAGGCCGTGTGCGTCGAGGCCGTCCCCACCGCGGCCGTCCCCACCGCAGACGTGTCGACCACGTGCTCACCCCCAAGGCCGTCGCGAGCCGCGCCGAGCCCGCGCTCCGGATCAAAATCGTGACACGGCGCCCGGCCGAAGCCGGACCCCGTGTCAGCGTGTGTCGCCGCGGGCGCGTCCCGGAGACCAGCAGTCGTCACCGCCCCGCGCCGGCGAACCGGCGCCGGGGCGCGACGTCACTGGTCGCCGCGGAGGATCGCGATGAGTCGCAGCATCTCCAGGTAGAGCCAGACGAGCGTCGTCACCAGGCCGAAGGCGGCTACCCACGCGTACTGCTGCGGCAGCCCGTTGCGCATGCCCTGCTCGATGAAGTCGAAGTCGAGGACGAGGAACAACGAGGCGAGACCCACACCGAACGCGCTCACGGCGAGGGCGACGAGCGGGTTGCCGGAGTAGACGCTCACGCCGGCGAAGATCGCGAACAGGAGGTTGACCAGGCCGAAGACGAGGTAGCCGACAGCGGCGATGATCAGGATCTTCCGGAACTTCGGCGAGTTCCTGACGACGCCGGTCTTGTAGAGCACGAGCATGGCCGTGAACGCCGCGAGGGTGCCGAGGACCGCCTGCGGGACGATGCCTTCCCAGTACGAGGCGTAGTACGCGCTGATGCCGCCGATGAAGACGCCCTCGAGCGCCGAGTAGGCGAACATCAGCGGCACCCTGACGGTGCGGCCCATGGCCGTCGCGAAGGCGAGCACCATCGCGACGAGACCGGCCCCGAGGACGACCGCGAAGCTCGGCTTCCAGATGAAGTACGTCGGGACCGCCGTCACGAGGAGCACCGCGAAGAGCATCGTCGTCTTCACGACGACGTCGTCCAAGGTCATCCGGCCGGTCTGGACCGGCGTCGCGGCCGGCGCCGCGTACATGTCCTCGAGGTCGGTGGCGGTCGGGGTGGTGTTGAACGTCGCATACCCCCCGCGCTGGAACTCGTTGCCACGGTTGAAGATGGGGTTACGGCTCTCCATCGGTCCCTCCGGGATCGACTGATCGGCGGCTCTCTGCCGGTCCGCTGGCTGCGGCCCTACCACCGTAATGCGCCCGCTGCCGCGGAAGTTCCCGCACACGAGGGAATTCCTCTGCACCTTTCCGTTGCGGGACGCGAAGCATCTCTCGTCCGGCCGGCACGTCGGAGCCGGCGTCCGCCGTGTCTTCGACCCGCATCGATCGGCCCGACCGGAGCCGTCCGTTCCGGACGTCTTGACAGGACGAATCAGTGGGGGCTAATCATTAGTAATGGCTGATGCGACGGTGGCGCTCGACGCGCTCGGGGACGCGACCCGCCGCCGCGTCCTCGAGCTCCTGCGCGGGGGCGAACGCACCGTCGCCGACCTCACCGCGGCGCTGCCCGTCACCCAGTCAGCCGTCTCCCAGCACCTGCGGGTGCTCCGTGAGGCAGGCCTCGTGACCGACCGGCCCCAGGGTCGCCGCCGGTACTACCGGGTCGACCGCGAGGGGCTGGCCGCCGTCCGCGCGTACGTCGACGCCTTCTGGGACGACGTCCTCGACGCGTTCGCCACCTACGCCGACAGCGCCGGAACCGACAGCACCGACCCGGCCGATCCCGAGGAGACCCGATGACCCTCTCCCCCGTCCTGCGCGCGGTCCACGTCCGCCGCACCCCCGAGGACGCTTTCGCGATCTTCACCGGCCGGATCGCGGCCTGGTGGCCGCTGCTCACCCACGGCCTCTTCGGCGAGCGCAGCGGCGGCGTCGCGTTCGTCGACGGCCGGCTCGTCGAGCGCTCCCTCGACGGCGAGGAGGTGCTCTGGGGCTCGGTGACCTCGTGGGAGCCGGGCACGCGGCTCGCGCTCACATGGCATCCAGGCCGCGACGAGGGCCCGACGACGTCCGTCGAGGTCGTGTTCGTGCCGGACGAGGACGGCACCCGGGTCGAGCTCACCCACGCGGGCTGGGACGTGTTCGGCGCGGACGCCGTCGCCGCGCGGCGCGCATACACGGGCCCGAACTCCTGGGGCTGGGTGCTCGAGCACTTCGCGGACACCGCGGAGCGCGCGGTCGACGGGGCGCAGACGGTCACCGACACCGCTGCGTTGCGGACCGCCTACGAGGCGTTCTTCACCGAGGCCCTCGCCGGCGGGTTCCGGTCACCGCCGGACGGC
This sequence comes from uncultured Actinomycetota bacterium, assembly GCA_963750565.1. Classification (GTDB taxonomy): domain Bacteria; phylum Actinomycetota; class Actinomycetes; order Actinomycetales; family Kineosporiaceae; genus R-H-3. The sequence goes on from CAVVRA010000015.1 coordinate 395,944, forward strand.
GAGTGGTCGGCCGCGCAGGTCGTCGCGCACGTCGCGGTCAACGACGACGGGCTCGCCGGGGTGTGCCGGGCGCTCGTCGTCGAGAAGCCGGTGTCCTTCGACAACGCGCTGCCCAACGACCCGACGGTGCTCGACGTCCTCGTCCGCTCCCACGACGGCGACCTGGCCGCCCTCGTCGCGACGGGTCGGCAGCGCGCCGACGAGGTGTGCCTTCTCCTCGAGCGGCTCAGCCCCGAGCAGCTGGCGACCGAGGTGCCGTGCCGCCTCGCGGACCACGGCGAGGTCGTGGCCGACGGGCCGATGGGCTGGGGCCGGCTCGCGGTGACGGTCCAGGCGTCCCGGCACCTGCCGGCGCACACCGACCAGCTGCGGGCGCTGCGGGGCGCCTGACGGCCTGTCGAGGAGCGGAGATCTGCGACGACGTGAGCGCCCCCGGTTGCCAGGATCGCTCACGACGATGGTGACCCTGCCGGTGCCCGATGCGTTCGAGAGGTCCGTTCGCACGGTGTCGGTCATCGGCAGGACGATCGTCCGTCGATCTCGAACAAGGCTGGTGAGGCGTCGCTCACCCATCCGGACGGGGACGACGCGAGACGGCCCCCACGCCACAAGGCGTGGGGGCCGTCGTGGCGGACCGGCCTACCGGGCGGTGACCATGTTCGACAGCGGCGACTGCAGCCCTCCGCCGACGGCATTGATCGCCTGGACCTTGAACCGGTACGACCCCGTCACGGGCAGCGTCATCGCCAGCGAGCGGGCGGATGCCGGGCGGACGGCGGAGACGGTGGTCCCCAGGAGCTTCCCTGAGGCCGTCAGTCGTAGTGCCGTCACGCGGTAGCCCGTGATGGGGCTTCCACCGGTGGACGCAGGCGGAGTCCACCTGGCCGTCGCGGTGATGGCTCCACCGGCTGCTCCGGCCGCGGCCACCCCGATCACCGGAGCGCCCGGCAGGGTCGCCGGGGTCACGGCGGCGGAACGGGCCGACGCCGGGCCGGTGCCGACGGCGTTGGTGGCCGCGACGTCGACGGTGTACGCGGTCCCGTTGGTCAGGCCGGTCACGGTCAGGCTGGTGGCCGTGGCCGAGGCGGTCACGGTGCGCAGCACCGTCGTGGCGGTGCCGACGTGGACCCGTACGGTGTACCCGGTGATGGGCGAGCCACCGTTCGTGGCCGGTGCCGTCCACCGCACGACCGCCGAGGCGTTGCCCCGGGTCGGGACCCCGATCACCGGCGCGCCCGGCACGGTCGCCGGGGTGACGGCGGCGGAACGGGCCGACGCCGGGCCGGTGCCGACGTCGTTGGTGGCCGCGACGTCGAAGGTGTACGCGGTCCCGTTGGTCAGGCCGGTCACGGTCAGGCTGGTGGCCGTGGCCGAGGCGGTCACGGTGCGCAGCACCGTCGTGGCGGTGCCGACGTGGACCCGTACGGTGTACCCGGTGATGGGCGAGCCACCGTTCGTGGCCGGTGCCGTCCACCGCACGACCGCCGAGGCGTTGCCCCGGGTCGGGACCCCGATCACCGGCGCGCCCGGCAGGTTCGCCGGGGTGACGGCGGCGGAACGGGCCGACGCCGGGCCGGTGCCGACGTCGTTGGTGGCCGCGACGTCGACGGTGTACGCGGTCCCGTTGGTCAGGCCGGTCACCGTCAGGCCGGTCGCCGACGCCGCAGCCGTGAGCGTCTGCTGCGCCGTGGTGTCCGCGCCGACGTAGACCCGCACGGTGTACCCGGTGATGGGCGAGCCCCCCGTGTCGGAGGGCGCCGTCCAGCTCAGCGTCGCCGAGGCGTTGTCCCGGGTCGGGACCCCGATCACCGGCGCGCCCGGCACGGTCACCGGGGTGACGGCGGCGGAACGGGCCGACGCCGGGCCGGTGCCGACGTCGTTGGTGGCCGCGACGTCGACGGTGTACGCGGTCCCGTTGGTCAGGCCGGTCACCGTCAGGCCGGTCGCCGACGCCGCAGCCGTGAGCGTCTGCTGCGCCGTGGTGTCCGCGCCCACGTAGACCCGCACGGTGTACCCGGTGATGGGCAAGCCCCCCGTGTCGGAGGGCGCCGTCCAGCTCAGCGTCGCCGAGGCATTACCTCCCGTGACCGTTCCGAGGGTCGGTGCACCAGGCAGCGCCGCGGGGACGACCACGGCCGTGCGGGCGGACGCCGGACCGGTTCCGAACCCGTTGACCGCCGTGACGTCGAAGGTGTACTCGCTGCCGTTGGTCAGCCCGGTGACCGTCACAGACGTCGCCGGAGCGGCCACGTTGAGGGTCTGGAGCACGGTCGTGCCGGTGCCGGAGTACGCCTTGACGACGTAGCCGGTGACGGGCGTGCCGCCGTCTCCGGACATGGTCCAGGTCACCACGGCCGAGGCGTTGCCACGGGTCGCCGAGGCCGCGGGGGCCGGCGGGACGGTGACGCCCACGTAGCCGCCCATGGGGGTCGCCGGCACGGCGACCACCGTGTCCGTCGCCGATCCGCTGATCCAGCCGGACAGCTCGCCGTCATAGGCGTCCAGCGTGGAACCACTCGTCGTGCCGGTCGGCACGGTCAGCGGGACCTGGGTGCCCGCGGCACCGGACACGTGCACGCCGGCACTGTCGACGTACGCGGTGACGCCGGACGCGGCGCCTCCCCAGCTCGTCATCCGGGACAGGGCCTGCGCCTGGGTCTTCATGTCGGCGTGCACGATCGGCGACTTCGCCGTGTCGATCGCGGCGTTGTACTGGTCGAGGACGCCCTGCACGACCGGGTAGAGCACGCCGTCCTCGGCGAGGTTCGACTGGTGGGCGTAGAACGGCCGCGGGTCCCCGCTGACCACGTCGAGGTAGGCGTTGCGAACCTCCAAGGGCACGATGTAGCCCTCGAAGCTGGCCTTCGCCTCGGCCGCCGTCGCATTCGGCAGTGGGGTGATGCAGGTGGTCGTGGCCGGGTTGGCGGTGCAGATACCACTGCCACCGTCAGCCGCGCTCGTGTAGATCCAGTTGTACTCACTGACCTCGTCGCCGTAGGTGCCGACGTTGTAGTAGATGTTCATGGGGTGCCGTGGCACGGTGACGGCGCTGCCGATCGTCCGGGAGCCGGCTTCTCGGGAGGCGTCGGACGCCGTGTACTTGATGCCGGTCGCGGCCAGCGCCGGCGCCAGGAGCGGGTTGTCGACCGTCTGCTGAGGCAGCGACAGAAGGCCCGAGTGCTCGCCGGTGACCAGCGCCGCCGGGTCGAAGTGCGTCAGCGGGTGCGCGGCGACCCACGTGAGGTTCTGCTGGATCTCACCGGCGATTGCGGACTGCGACAGCCATTCCGTCCCGTTGACGAGGGTCTGGCTGGCCGGGACGAGCTCCGGCTCGATGTACGGACCGGTGTCGCCGGCGGTCGCGCAGCGCCAGGTCTGACCCACCACGGTCGGTGCGATCTGGATGCACCCGAGGTAGGTGTGCGTGTACGTGTGGTTGATCCACGTGAACTGGTTCTCCGTGCCCGCTGCGGTGAGGGCGGCGGTGAGCGGGTCGGTACCGCCGTTCTGCGTCGCCGCCAGGTCGCTGCCGGAGGCGTTGAACACCATGTCGAGGGTGAAGCCGTTGGCGTTCTGCCAGGCCAGCAGGCGGGAGACGTCGGCCGGGGTCATCCGAATGTCGGTGGTCGTCACCGTCGGGTCGATGCAGTCGTCGCCGGGGGTGCAGTGTCCGGCGGAGCTCCACCGGCTGTCCGCCAGGAAGATGTCGTCCACCTGCACGGCGAAGTAGTTGCGGTGGTAGCCGAGGTGCAGGCCGCGGGTCATCCACGTGACGATCCCGTGACCGATCTCGCCGAACAGCCGCTGGTTGCTGTTGAACGCCGCGGTGATCACGAGCTCCTCGCGGAAGTCGTGTGCATAGACGCCGACGACCGACCCCGTCGAGGCGCCCACGGTGGCGTTGACCAGCGGGGTGAACGTCTGCCCGGCCGGGAGCGAGGGGGCAGTGCCGGCGAGGTAGCCGTAGATCTCGGTGATGGCCGGATCGACGTTGTCGATCACGAGTGAGCTCTTGAGGTACGGGAACGGCCCCGCCAGGCCCTGGGCCGTCACCGTGGCGGTGGCGCCATCGAGGGCGCCGGAGTACGAGGGGGTGGACAGCCCGACCGCCGCGCCGGGATACACGTACGCGTCGACCTGTCGGACGCCGTAGGTGCGCTCGTAGGTGGACAGCGCGGTCAGCTCGGCCGACGTCAGGCCGTGGCTGGCAGTGCCCGCCTGGTTCGGCAGCACGACGGCCTGGAACCGCCCTTCGTTCATCGCGGCGTTCTCGAGGTAGGCGGCGTCGATCGCCGGTCGGTTCGCGGCGGTGAGGTTGACAGACGTGTAGGGAACTCCCTCGCGGTCCAGCTGTGTGGCGATCGCCGTAGTGGACGGACCGCCGTCCGTGAGAAGGAGTACGCGCAGATCGACGCGGTGACCCGCGGCAGCCTGTGCGCTCGCCGTCGGAAGGGGCGCCGCTAAGAGGAGGGCCCCCAGCCAGAGTGCGATTCCCCGCCGGCTGAAAGCCGCGCGGTAATGGGTAGACAGGCCCATCGGATTCCTTTCGGGTTAGCGGGCGGTTTCGTGACCGTAGGTCGCCGCCGCGCCGCCGCGCCGCTTTGCCACCGCCGCGTACACCGATCGGAGCAGACATTTCTCGATCGGTCTCTACACAGCCGGCGCAATAGCGTGACTGCTGGTTCAAAGCCGGAACGCTGAGTAGTCGCAGGGCACTGCGGTCGAACAGGGTCGAGCCGGTCGAGTTGCGGGTACGCATTTCCTCGGGCCCGGACGAGCGATCCGAATGCATTGCGGCGCATGGCGGTGCGTGCTCGGCGACGGTCGCCGAGCACGTTCCCGCCATCCGGGTGAATGCCATCGTGACCTTGCGGCGGCCGACTCGACCCATGTGGTCACCTAGCAACGAGCGGTGATCGGTCGGTGTCCATTCGCCCACCCGTCGGCTCACCGGAACGTGGGGGAGGATTCAGCTCGATGTGTGGAATCGTTGCCTGTCGCCTCAGGAACAACGCCGCAGATTTCCTTCTACCGGCCCTTCGCCGGCTGGAATACCGGGGCTACGACTCGGCCGGAGTCGCGGTCACCGAACCTGGCCGGGGTGCTCTGCACACGGTTCGCGCCGTCGGCCGGCTCAACGCCCTCGCGAGCCGAATGGCGGCGCAGACGCCGCCTGCGGGCTGCGGCATCGGCATCGGCCACACCCGTTGGGCCACCCATGGCCGGGTCTCGGAGCCGAACGCTCACCCGCACCGGGACTGCCACGGTTCGGTGGCCGTCGTCCACAACGGCATCATCGACAACGCCGACGAGCTCAGAGCCTCGCTGGAACGCCGGGGCCACCGGTTCGACTCCGACGTGGACAGTGAGGTCGTCGCGCACCTGGTGGAGGAGGCTCTCGCCTCCGGTGCGCGACTCCTCGACGCGGTTCGCGCCGCCGTTCGCGAGCTGCGCGGCTCCTGGGCGCTGGCCGTCACCCGCGCGGGCGCCGCCGAGGTCGTTCTGGCCTGCCACCGCTCCCCCCTGGTCGTCGGGTCGTCAGCGGACGGTCACTTCGCCGCGTCGGACCTCACGGCGCTCATCGGCACGGTCGCCCACGTGCACGTGCTGCAGGACGGAGACGTCGTCGAGCTCGCGAACGAGGTGACCTGGTCCGACGCGGGCGGCCGCGGGATCCCCTGCCGCCCGGCGGTGACCGTGGACTGGGCCGCAGAGGACGCCGAGATGGGCGTGTACCAGGACTTCATGGAGAAGGAGATCTGCGAACAGCCGGCCGCGACGAGGCGGCTGCTCGACCGGATCGTGCCCCGGATCGAGGACGGCCGGCTGTGGACCCAGCTGGGGCTGCCCGCTGTCAGCGCGGTCCAGTTCGTGGCCTGCGGGACCTCCCTGAACGCCTCTGCCGCAGCCGCACGCGTATTCCGGGACGTGGCGGTCGTCCCGGCCGGCCTGGTCATCGCGTCCGAGTACGAACCCGCGGCCGCCGCCGGCGTGCTGACCATCGCCGTCTCGCAGTCCGGCGAGACCGCCGACGTCCTGGCCGCGCTCGACGACGTGGACGGACCGGTCCTGGCGATCACCAACTCTCCCTGCTCCTCCCTCTCCCGTCGCGCAGACGCAGTGATCGAATGCAGCGCCGGTCCGGAGATCGGCGTGGCCGCCACCAAGACCTTCACCGCCCAGGTCGTCACCGGGGCTGCGCTTGCGCTGTCGTTCGCCGCGGCTGCGGGCCGGGCTCCGAGGGTGGAGCTCGCGCGGCACGTGGCGGCGCTTCAGGAGGTTCCTGGGCGTCTGGAGTCCGCACACCTGACGTCGTTCCCCGTGGCTGACGCCCTCGCGGGTGAGCTCGCCCACGCCTCGGGCTTCTTCTTCGTCTCCCGGGGGGCCGGCCTTCCCTTCGCCGCCGAGGGCGCCCTGAAGCTCAAGGAGATCACCTACCGCTGGGCCGAAGCGCTCCCGGCCGGCGAGCTCAAGCACGGTCCCATTGCGCTGATCGACGAGAGCACGCCCGTGATCGTCATCGAGAGCGGGTCCCGGTCCCGCCTGGACGGAGCAGCGGCCGAGATGAGCGCGCGGGGCGGGCGCATCATCCGCGTCGGCGCCGACCCGGGCGCGACGTTCCCGGTCCTGGCGGCCGTCGAGTCGCCGTGGGGGCCGTTGGAGGGCGTCGTCGCGCTCCAGCACCTCGCGCGGTCCCTGGCGGTCGCGCTCGGCCTGGACACCGACAAGCCACGCAACCTCGCCAAGTCCGTGACGGTGCTCTGACCCCTGTGCCCCGACCAGGCGAGCGACCACGGACGCCCGCGGAGGGGACACGACAGGTGACCCCCGCAGAGAACACGATGGAGGGGACGATGTCCTGGCTCTTGACCGGCGGCGCCGGCTACATCGGCAGCCACGTGCTGCGCGCCATGATGGCTGCAGGCCTTCCGGTGGTCGTGGTGGACGACCTGTCCACCGGGCACGCGGGCAAGGTCCCCTCGCAGGTACCGCTGGTGGTCGGGTCGGTGCTCGACGGCGAGCTGCTTCGGGCCACCCTGCGGGAGCACTCCGTCACGGGCGTGGTGCACCTGGCCGCCAAGAAGTCGGTCCCAGAGTCGGTGGCGCAGCCGCTCCACTACTACCGCGAGAACGTCGCCGGTGCACTCACCCTGCTCGAGGCCATGGCGGCCGAAGGCACCAGGCGGCTCGTCTTCTCCTCGAGTGCGGCGGTCTACGGAACCCCTCACGGCGACAACGTCGACGAGACGGCACCCACCCGGCCGGAGAACCCGTACGGGCGCACCAAGCTCATCAGCGAGTGGATGGTCCACGACGCCGCTGCCGCGCTCGGCCTGAGCTGCATCAGCCTGCGCTACTTCAACGTCGTCGGCTGCGCGGACCCCGCCCTGGCTGACACGGGCGGGACGAACCTGTTCCCGCTGGCGTTCAGGGCCCTGACAGCGGGCCAGCGTCCGGTGGTGTTCGGCGACGACTACCTCACCCGTGACGGCAGCTGCGTGCGGGACTACATCCACGTCCAGGACCTCGCAGAGGCCCATGTGGCTGCTGCGCGCAGGGTGGTCTCGGGCACCGTCGACGAGACGGTGAACATCGGCTGCGGTGTAGGACACACGGTGTTCGAGGTCCTGACCGCGATGTCCGCCGTGACCGGCCGTGACACGACGCCCGCGGTCCTGCCGCGGCGTCCCGGCGACCCGGCCGGCATGGTCGCGGCCGCAGAACTGGCTGAACGCTTGTTGGGGTGGACCGCGCGAAGGGACCTGACCGACATGGTCGCCAGTGCCTGGCGCGCGGTGTCGGGTCGTGGCGAGGAATCCGACCTGCTCGCGCCGGAGGCGAGGGCCTCATGAGGGTTGCTCTCCTGGCCGAGGGCTGCTATCCGTACGTGACGGGCGGGGTGAGCACCTGGTGCGACCAGCTCATCCGAGGACTGTCCGACCACGAGTTCGACGTCGTGGCCGTCACCGGCAGCTCCGCCGAGCGGCCTGCTCTTGCCCTGCCGCCCAACGTGCGTGAGCTGCGCCCCGTCCCGCTGTGGGACTGGGCGCCGGCCGCTCGGCGGCCGGGAGCGGCCACCCGCGCGGCCTTCCTGGACCTGTACCGCCCGTTCCTGCGGACCGCCTTGTACCCCGGTGCCGCGCAGGAGGACTTCACCGCCTCCTTGCGCGGGCTGTTCGACTTCGCGCAGAGGCGCGACCTGACCGCGGCCCTGCAGACGGACGCCGCGGTGAGCCTGCTGGCCGAGATGTGGGGAGACCTCCACGGCCCGTCATGGCTGCGCATGCGCGAGGCCGTCGAAGCCACTGAACTCATCGAGCACTTCCTCCGCCCGCTGTCGGCCGAGGTCATCGAGGCAGATCTCACCCACGCAGTGTCCAACGGACTTCCGGCACTGCTGGCGCTGGCTGCGAAGTGGACGCACGGCACGCCGATGGTCATGTCCGAGCACGGCGTCTACCTGCGGGAGCGCTACCTCTCCCTGCGCACCGTGCGCTACCGGTGGCCGGTCAAGGCCATCCTGCTGGCGTTGTTCCGGCGACTGTGCTCCACGGGCTACGCCGCCGCCGACGCGATCACGCCCGTCAACGTGTACAACCAGCGATGGGAGACCCGTCAGGGAGCTGATCCCGACACGATCGTCACCGCGTACAACGGCGTTCTCGCGGCCGACTACCCCGTGGCCGAGGACGAGCCCGAGGTCCCCACGATCGGATGGGTCGGCCGGGTCGATCCACTCAAGGACCTCGAGACACTGATCCGGGCTTTCGCGCTCGTGCGCGCGCGAGTCCCGGCTGCCGCGCTACGGCTGTTCGGGCCCACGCCGGAGGGCAACGAGTGGTACGAGCAGCGTCTGCGCACACTCACGGAGGGGCTCGGACTCACCCCGGCGGTCACCTTCGAAGGACCCATCAGACCGGTGACCCGCGCCTACCACGCCTCGACCCTGGTGGCGCTGTCGAGCATCTCCGAGGGTTTGCCCTACACGGTCGTGGAGGCCATGATGTGCGGCCGCGCCACGGTCTCGACAGAGGTCGGTGGGGTTCCCGAGGTGGCGGGTGATGCCGGGATGGTCGTGCCTCCGCGTGACCCAGCGGCCTTCGCCGCGGCCTGCGAGCAACTGCTCACCGACCACGACCTGCGGCGTCGTGTGGCTCGGGACGCCAGAGCGCGGGCGCTCGGCCTCTTCCAGCTCGACCAGATGCTCCGGACGTTCCGCGGCGTCTACGCGAGCGTCGCCACCGACCCCGGGCAGCCCACGAGCCGCACGCTCGAGGCGGCGGGCCGACGGTGAGCGCTCCGACAGCCCTCGACGGCGGCGCGCTGCAGGGTGGTCTCGCCTGGTACGTCCCTGCCCAGCAGTTCGGCGGGAGTGATCGGCTCGCCGTCCGCACTGGCGCCGAGCGCCGCAGCTCGTCCCCGGTCGCACGGCTGGCCCGCACACACAACGAGCTGTGTACCCAGGCCGTCGACCGCTTCGAGATCGCAGCCGGCCTCGAAGCCGAGGGGGTGACCGATCGGCAGGCGCGCAGCGCCTACGGCGCGGCCAGCGTCTTCGAGCTCGCCGAGGCGATCTTCCATCTCGTCCCGCGGCGGCCGTCGGACGTAGGCGCTCCGGCCGACCGATGGCGCCGTCCCCTGGAGCGGCATCTGCTGCGCGGACTGCTCTATGGACTGCCGGGGCTGCTGTACGTCGTGGCACTGCACACGCTCCACGCCGGTTTCGACGCGCTGCTCCTGCTCGGGGCCACCATCGCCGCCTGCGGTCTGAGCCAAGGGCTCTCGGTGGTCGGACACGTGCTGGTGGGCAGGGGCGAGCGGCAGGCGGCGAGGACGCTGTTCCGGGCCACCCTCCTGGGCGGTGCGCTGCTGCCGGGGCTGCTGCTGGCGCTGCTGACCGCCACAGGCCGGCTGTCGGGTTCCCTGGTGCCCACCGGCGTGCTGGCCGGCTGCCAGGTCGAGTACCTGCTGGCCGCGACCGTGCTCATGGTCCTGGACGCAGACCTCCTGCTCCTGGCCATTCTCGCCCCCGGCGTCCTGCTTGCGGCGGCCGAGCTCACGGGCGTGGCGGGCGCCTTACCGCGTGAGGCGGTCCTCGGCACTCTTGCCCTGTGCCTGATGGGCGCTGTCGCCACCGCGGGTTCCCGGCTGACCGACGCAACCGCGAGAACCGGGAGGCGTCTGCGTGCGGTCCTGGGCAGAGCCGAGCGCGCGCTGGGCGCCGACTACGTCATGTACGGCGCCGCCAACGCCGGGCTCCTGTCCTTCGCGGTCGTGGACGTGCTCGCCCGCCGACACAACGCCGAGGGAGCAGAGATCGCCCTGATGATGCTTCCACTCCTGGTCAGCCTCGGAGTCGCCGAGTGGCTGGTGTACCGGCTGCGGAGCAGGGCTGCGGCAGCGTTGCACGAGACGACGTCCGTCGCCTCGTTCCGTGCGCGGGCGCGGTCGGAGCTGGGGCAGGCCACGCTCGGCTACGCGGCGGTCCTGGCCGTGTTGACCGGCGGCGTGGTGGCGTGGCACGCGGTCCGCGGACGGCCCGAACCCCTGCTCGTTCTCGGAACCTGCGCCTACGGGGTGCTGGGCCTGGCCTTCCTCCTCGAGACCCTGCTGCTGTCGTTGGGGCGGCACCGACTGGCGCTGGGACTCGCCACGACGGCTCTCGTGGTCGACGCCGGTCTGCGCTGGCCGCTGGCGTCGCACTCGGCGGTGGCGCTCGGGGCCATGCACCTGTCGGTGTTCTCCGGCCTCCTGCTGACCCTGGTGCCGGTGACGGCGGCGCAGTTCGGCCGCGTGGGCGTGCACCGATGAACAATGACCTTGCCGCTGCGCTGTCACTCGCGGTACCCGCGTACTTCCACCCGGCTGTCGCGCCGAAGGTCTGGCAGCGGCTTCCGGGACTGGCCCACATGCTCCGCTTCGTCGTCCTCAACGTGCACAACGGGCCGGGAGAAGCACTGGACCCGCACTACGTCTCCATCGTCGAGCCGCTGCAGGCGGCCGGGGTCCGGATCGTCGGGTACGTGGACACCGACTACGGCCGGCGCTCACCCGCCGAGGTCGCTCACGCGGTGGGCACCTACCGGCACCGCTACGGGGTCGAAGGCGTCTTCCTGGACCAGGTCAGTGCCGGGCTCGACCAGCTGGACCACTACGCTCAGTGCGTGCTGGCCGCCCGCACCTGCGGGGCGCGGTTCGTCGTCCTGAACCCCGGGACCCACCCGCATCCGGGCTACGTCGACCTGGCCAACGTCACGGTCACGTTCGAGGGGACCTGGGCGCACTACGTGTCCTTGTCGGTTCCCGAGTGGGTACACAGATACCCTTCGAGCCGCTTCTGTCACCTCGTGCACTCTCTGCCCCGGGCGAGCTTCGCGGAGGGGCTGCACCTGGCCGCGGAGCGTCATGTGCGCAGCGTCTTCCTCACCGACAGCCGCGGCGCCAACCCGTGGGACCACGTGCCGGCCTTTCTCACGGGCGAGCTGGAACTCCTGCAGTCAGGTGTGCAGGCGCGATGACGGCGACGCGCCGGGCCGCGCGTCTGGCCTGGCTGGGAGTCCTCCTGGTCGGGTTGGGCGGCTGTGGCGGCGCGTCGCCGACGGCAGCGCGACCGTCCTCGCCGACGAGTACCTCGCAGCACACGGTTCCGGGCGCGGTCATCGCGGCGAGCTCCTCGGCCACCGCGACCGTCGGCACGGCCACCCCCACGCCCGGTGCCACGACATCCGGCACCCGTTCGACCGGCGGAACGGCGGGGGTTCTCCGCCCCCTCCCCCGACGAAGGCCGCGCCCGGGCGCTGGAGGCCGCCGGCTCGCGTGTCGTGGCAGTGGCAGCTCACCGGGACCCTTGACCTCAGCGTCAATGCGGACGTGTACGACGTCGATCTGTTCAGCACCTCCGCGGCGCAGGTGCGCCAGCTGCACGCCCTGGGCCGCAGGGTCATCTGCTACCTGAACGCCGGCGCGTACGAACCGGGGCGGCCGGACAGCACGAGCTACCCGGCCGCGCTCCTCGGGCGGGAGCTCGATGGCTGGCCCGGGGAGCGTTGGGTCGACGTCCGCCGCCTCGACCTTCTGCTGCCCCTGATCGCGGCCCGGATGGACCTGTGCGCGGCGAAGGGGTTCGACGGGGTGGAGCCGGACAACGTCGACGGCTACGTCAACGACACGGGCTTCGACCTGACGGCCGCGGACGAGGAGCGGTTCAACCGAGAGGTCGCGCGGCTCGCGCACGAGCGCGGGTTGGCCGTGGGCCTCAAGAACGACCTGGACCAGGTCGATGTCCTTGAACCGGTCTTCGACTTCGCCGTCGACGAGCAGTGCGCGGAGTACCGCGAATGCTCACGGCTGCTGCCGTTCGTCAAGGCCGGTAAGCCCGTCCTCCACGTGGAGTACACCGTGGCGCCGTCATCCTTCTGCCCCTTGGGTCGTTCCCTGGGGTTCAGCTCCATCCGCAAGTCCACGGCGTTGGATGCCAGCCGGACGCCGTGCTGAGCCACGGTATCAGCCGGACGGGACATGGCCTGCTGCGGCCGATCTACCAGCGACCGCCGCGTACGGTCATGTCGGCCGGGAGCTGCCCGAGATGACGTGGGAGTGCGCGGGGCCGGGGGCGGTGTTCCGGCAGTCCCCGCGCAGCCGCAGGCAGGCCCGCCCGAACGTGACCACCCCGACCGCCCGGGCCGCGGGGATCGTCGGGCTGGAGATCGTGGTGGACTCCCCACGAGCGGTACGCCTACCGGTTCGCCACCCAGCAGGTCACCATGGCGAAGCGGGCCCTGCCCTGCGGTGACTACGGCCTGCTGGTCGATGGGCGGCTGGTCGCGTCGGTGGAACGCAGTCCCTGGTCGACCTGGTGGCCAGCCTGACCGGGGGGAAGCCGCGCTATGCCGTGGCCGAGCTGGCGGCGCTGCCCCGGGTCGCGGTCGTGGTCGAGGGCCGCTACTCGCAGGTGTTCACGCTGGAGTGGGTCCGTCCCGCGTTGGTCGCCGACGGCCTGGCCAACGAGCTGGAGGCGCGCTGGCCGAACGTCCCGAGGCACGGGCAGAGTCGCAAACCTCGGTCCCGGTCGAAGATCCGGGCAGAATGGTCGCCGTGCCCGGCCAGTCTCCATCGCCCGGCCGGCCCCGGCCGCCGGTGGTGCTGGAGGCGGTCCTGGAACGGATCACCTACGCCAACGAGGACACCGGCTACACGATCGCCCGGGTGGCCACCGAGCGGACCGGGCCGGATCTGCTGACCGTGGTGGGGCCGCTGCTGGGCGCCCAGGTCGGGGAGAGCCTGCGGCTGACCGGGCGCTGGAGCTCCCACCCCAAGTACGGCAAGCAGTTCGAGGTGCGACTCCTACACCACGGTGCTGCCGGCCACGATCCAGGGCATCCGCCGCTACCTGGGTTCGGGGCTGATCAAGGGGATCGGCCCGATGATGGCCGAGCGGATGGTCGACGCATTTCGGCACCGACATCCTGACCATCATCGAGACCGAGCCCGGCCGGCTGATCGAGGTGCACGGACTGGGACCGAAACGGACCAAGCGGATCGCCGACGCGTGGGAGGAGCAGAAGGCGATCAAGGAAGTGATGGTGTTCCTGTCCGGCGTCGGGGTGTCCACGTCGCTGGCGGTGCGGATCTACAAGAAGTACGCCGACGACTCGATCGCGGTCGTGCGCAGCGAGCCCTACCGGCTGGCGTCGGAGGTGTGGGGCATCGGGTTCAAGACCGCCGACACGATCGCCCAAGCGGTCGGGATCCCGCACGACAGCCCGGAGCGGATCAAGGCCGGCCTGCAGTACACCCTGTCCCAGGCCGCCGACAACGGGCACTGCTACCTCCCCGAGCCCAACCTGATCCGCGAGGCGGCGAAGATCCTGCGAGGTCGACCGGGAGCTGATCGGCCCATGCCTGGACGAGCTCGTCGCCGACGAGGGTGTCGTCCGCGAACCGGTGCCGGCCAGCGACGAGGCGACCGCAGCACCATCCCGGCGGTCTATCTGGTGCCGTTCCACCGCGCCGAGCGCTCCCTCGCGGGCGGGCTGCTCGGACCTGCTGAACTCGCGCACGAGCGGCTACCGGCGTTCGCCGAGCGTCGACTGGGACAAGGCGCTGGCCTGGCTGCACACCCGGACCGGGCAGGACCTGGCCCCCGAGCCAGCAGGAGGCGGTCACGCTCGCGCTCACCAGCAAGGTGGCCGTGCTGACCGGCGGGCCCGGCTGCGGCAAGAGCTTCACCGTCCGCTCCGTCGTCGAGCTCGCCACGGGCCAAGAACGCCACCGTGGTGCTGGTCGCGCCCACCGGCCGGGCCGCCAAGCGGCTGGCCGAGCTGACCGGCCACGAGGCCTCCACCGTGCACCGGCTGCTGGAGCTGCAGCCCGGCGGCGACCCCAAATACGACCGCGACCACCCCCTGGACGCCGATCTGGTCGTGGTCGACGAGTCCTCGATGATGGACGTGATCCTGGCCAACAAGCTGATCAAGGCGATCCCGCCAGGGAGCGCACCTGCTGCTCGTCGGCGACGTCGACCAGCTCCCCTCGGTCGGCGCCGGCGAAGTCCTGCGCGACCTGCTCGCCGCCGAGCGCCATCCCGCGGGTGCGCCTGACCCAGATCTTCCGCCAGGCCCAGCAGTCCGGCATCGTCGTCAACGCCCACCGCATCAACGCACGGCCAGCCCCCGCAGCTGACCGGCTTTCGCGACTTCTACTGGTTCGCCTGCGACCCCGCCGAGGACTCCGGCCTGCACCCGGCGAGGAGACCGCCAAACTCGTCGTGGACATCGTCGCCCGCCGCATCCCCGCCAAGTTCGGGCTCGACCCGGTCCGCGACGTCCAGGTGCTGACCCCGATGCACCGCGGCCCCGCCGGAGCCGGCAACCTCAACACCCTGCTGCAGGAAGCACTCACCCCCGCAACGCGACGGGACGCCGGAGACGCGCTACGGCGGGCGGGTGTTCCGCGTCGGGGACAAGGTCACCCAGCTGCGCAACAACTACGACAAGGGCAAGGCCGGGATCTTCAACGGCACCGTCGGCACCGTCACCGGCCTGTCCCTGCAAGACCAGACCCTCACCGTGCTCACCGACGAAGACGAGCCCGTCGACTACGACTTCGCCGAACTCGACGAACTCGCCCACGCCTACGCCGTCACCATCCACCGCTCCCAAGGCAGCGAATACCCCGCCGTCGTCATCCCGCTCACCACCTCCTCCTGGATGATGCTGCAACGCAACCTGCTCTACACCGGCGTCACCCGCGCCAAGCAACTCATCGTCCTCGCCGGATCCCGCCGCGCCCTCGCCCAAGCCGTCCGCACCCCCGGAGCCGGCCGCCGCCACACCGCACTCACCCACCGACTCGATCCCGGCCAGTAGCCCGATCCCAAACCGACCAAGGCCGGCTCCGGCAGCGACCTGCCGGTCATCGTGCGGTGGCCAGGCGCGGACAGCTACGCGGCCACCGGCTCAACCGTCGGGCACACCGCCGCACCCTCCTGGCACAACTCGCCGCGCTCGACGCCCAAGCCACCCGACCCACCGCCACCGCGGACCAGCTCGCCGACCTGCTCGCCACCCTTCCCGTCACCGCAGCCGACCTCACCCACCTACCCGAAGCAGACCTGGCAGCTCACGACGCCTTCCACCTGCAGATCCGCTACGACCGCGCCCTACACCGGGCCACCCCACGCGTGACCATCAACGCCGCCACCGTCCACGCCCTGGCAGCCGCCACACCGCCGTCACCGACCGCGACACCCCCGGGCTGCCGGGCACGGCCCACGCTTCTTCGCATGCGGTACGTGCCCCCGGCGGGACTCGAACCCGCACTCGAGCGCTTTTAAGGCGCCTGCCTCTGCCGTTGGGCTACGGGGGCGTGGCCGTCCGGTTGATCGCACCACGCTACGCGACCTCCCGGCCCGCGACGACGCGTCGCGCCGCACGTGCGTGGATGATGGCGGGATGAGCCGGGCCGGCGACAGCGGGCGCACTCTCGACGACGCGCTGCACCTGCTGGCCGTCGAGGGGTGCGCGATGTGCGCTGCCTCCCGGGACGGTGTCGAGGCGTGGGCGCGGGCGTTCGTCGACGAGTCGCGGACCGACCTCGACGCGATGGACGGCGTGCGGGACGCCCTCGGGTTCTGTCCCATGCACACCCGGCGGATGTTCGCCGACCCCGCGGCGTCCTGGGTGCTGCCGGCGGTCGCGATCGAGGTCGTCGGGGCCGGCCGGTCGCGGCTCGGTGACGGGCTCGCCGGACGGCGTCCGGCGCCGCTCGCGCGCTGTCCGGCATGCGTCGCCGCGAGTCGGTCGGCGCAGACCACGGCGGGCCTGCTGGCCGGGACCCTCCGGGACCACCGGGTCCGAGAGGCGTTCACGGCGGCGGGTGGGGTGTGCGCGCCGCACCTCGTCGACCTCGTCCCGGGCGCCGCGGCCGGACGGGACGGCTCTGCGGCCCGGACAGCGGCGACGCAGACCCTCACCGCCCGGCTCGACGCCGGTCGGGACGTGCTCGGCGCGGTCACCGGGACGGACCCGGACGCCGCCCGGCGAGCCGCCTTCTTCCCCGCGCTCGAACGGCTCGCGGCCGAGGACGACGCTGCGGCCGAGGACGGCGGCGGGCCTGCGCTGGCCCGGCTCGCCCTCGACCGCGCGACGTGCCCGCCGTGCACGGCGTCCGCGGTCACCGCGTGGCGGTACGTCGCATGGCTCGCGGGATCCCCCGCCGCCCCGGGCCGCGGCGAGCCGCCGAGCCGGCAGGACGTCGTCCTCTGCGAGACACACCTCGCGGACGCAGCATCGGTCGGCGGCCCCCGCCTCGACCGGCTCCTCGACGAGGGCGCGATGGCGGCCCGGGCGGCGGTCGACCGCGCGCTCGCCGCTGCCCGGGGCCGGGGTCGGCGGTCGTCGCGACCCGTCGAGGGCCTCGGCTGCCGGGCCTGCGCGGCAGCGCAGACCGCGGGGGACCGGGCGTGGGACCTGCTGCGCGCCGTCGCGGCCGACGGCGCGCTCCGGCCGGCAGCCCGGACGGCCCACGGGATCTGCCTGCGACACGGCGTCCGGACGGCCGCCGGTCACGGCTTCGCGGGCCGGCTCTTCGGCGAGGTCCTCGACGGCCGTCTCGCGATGCTCGACTGGGAGCTGCGCGAGGGTGTCCGGGTCGGCCGCTGGGACGTGCGGTTCACCCCCGTCGGCGCCCAGGCGACGGCCTGGCGGCGCGCGCCCAGCCTGCTCGACGGTCGGGTCGCGCTCGGGACGCCGACCCGCTGAGAGGCCGGCCGGCGTCCCGACCGACGGCGACCGCCGAGGACTCGCCTCGGTGATGCGGCGTCGTCAGCGGCGGGCAGCCTCGTGCGTCGACAGCGCCCCGGTCGACGACGTCGCACCGGCCGCGACCTCGAACTCGTGGAACGGCATGGAGATCGAGCCGAGCGAGACGATCTCGCGCTTGAAGAACAGGGCCAGCGTCCAGTCGGTCACGACGCGCAGCTTGCGGTTGAGCGTCGGCACCCGTGACAGGTGGTAGGTCCGATGCATGAACCACGCCGGCCAGCCCTTGAGCTTGATCCCGTAGACGTGCGCGACGCCCTTGTGCAGGCCGAGGCTGGCGACCGAGCCGACGTACGCGTGGCGGTACTCCTGTCACGGTGCCCCCGCGCAGCGTCGCGAGGATGTTGTCGGCGAGGCGGCGGGCCTGCCGCACGGCGTGCTGGGCGCTCGGGCCGGTCTCCGTGCCGGGGTTCGTGAGGTCCGGGACGGCGGCGTTGTCGCCGGCGCCCCACGCCGCGTCGACCCCGGTCACCTGGAGCGTGGCGTTGCAGCGCAGCTTGCCCTTCTCGTCGAGCGGCAGCCCGCGGAAGCTCGTCAGGGCGGGGTTCGCCTTGACACCCGCGGTCCAGACGATCGTGTCCGACTCGAAGGTCGTGCCGTCGGACAGCTTCACGACGCCGCCGACGCAGGAGTCCAGCCGGGATCCGAGCCGGATGTCGATGTTCCGCTCGGAGAGCTGCATGACCGTGTACTCGCCCATGTCCGGGCCGACCTCGGGCAGGATCCGGTCGGCCGCCTCGACGAGGAGGAAGCGCAGGTCGTCGGCGTGGATCTTCTTGTAGTACTTCGTCGCGTCCCGGGCGAGGTCCTCGAGCTCGGCGAGCGCCTCGACCCCGGCGTAGCCGCCGCCGACGAAGCAGAACGTCAGCGCACGCCGGCGCCGCGCGCGGTCGTCGGTCGACTCCGCGACGTCCAGGCAGTTGAGCACCTGGTTGCGCAGGTAGATCGCTTCCTCGATGGTCTTGAAGCCGACGCCCTGGTCCGCAAGGCCGGGGATGGGTAGTGTCCGCGCGACCGAGCCGAGGGCGACGACGACGGCGTCGTAGTCGTAGTCGTACTCCGGCCCGTCGAGCGGGTCGAGCCGGGCGGTGCGCCGCTCGTGGTCGAGGCCCACGACGCGGGCGTTGATGATCTCGCACTTCTTGAGCACCCGGCGCAGCGGGACGACGACGTGCCGTGGCGAGAGCGAGCCGGCGGAGGCCTCGGGGAGGAACGGCTGGTACGTCATGTACGAGCGCGGCTCGACGACGGTGACGACCGCCTCGCCCGCGCGGAGCTTGGACTGCAGGCGCAGCGCGGTGTAGAGACCGACGTAGCCGCCACCGAGGATGAGGATCCGCGGCGGGCGCGAGGTCGCGGCCGAGCCGCGGGCGGAGGTGTTCGGGCTGCTGTCGGGGGTGGACATGCCTCAACGGTAGGTTCTTGTGAAAACCTTCACAAGTTGGTTCGCCCCTCATGCGCCAGGGCCGGAGGTCCCGAGCGCCGTGGCCAACGGCTCCGATCAGCACACAGCCGGCCAGGGGCCCCGATCGCGGCCGAGGCCGGCATGCCGGTCCGGCGTCGCGCCGTCCCGACCGCCTCGGCGCGCGGACCGAGCACCGCGGACGCCGACGCCGTCGACGGCGTCGCCCGGACGGACGACGACGAGGGCCACGCCGGTGGCGGCCGCAACCCCCACCGCGAGGTCGACGCCGCGCGGTCGACGCCACTCGACGACGGCGGACAACCCGGTCACGAGCAGCGGCTGGACTCCCCCGACAGCCGCCGCCACGCCACCCGGGAGCCGGTAGGCGGCGACTGTGAGCAACGGGAAGAAGAGGCCGAAGCTCGCGAGCGCGGCCGGCACCTCGCGGAGCCATGCGCCGGCCCGACCGTTCGCGCGACCACCAGCGAGCGCCGCCCCGGCCCGACCCCGTCCCGGCGTCGCGACCCGTGCTCGCGACGCTGCGGCGCGGAGGTCCGCCCTACACGCTGACGCCGACCGAGCTCGTCCGGGAGGCGATGGTGACGACGGGGGCGGTGACGAACCGGATCGACCGGCTCGCCGAGCGAGGGCTCGTGGAGCGCGTCCCGGGCCGCCGTGAGGCGGACCGGCGGACGATGCCGGTCCGCCTCACGGCCGCCGGGCTGGCGCTCGTCGACGAGGCCGTCGAGAGCCACTTGGCGGCCGAGGAGCAGCTCCTCGCCGCGCTCCCCGCCCTCCGCCGGGCGGAGCTGGCGGGTGCGCTGAGAGCGTGCTCGTCACTCTCGGCGACGTGCCGCCGGACTCGTGAGCCGGGGTCGTGAAACCGCGGTCGCGGGCGGCGGCCCGTCGGCGGAGCGCCTGCGGTCAGCCGCTCTCGCCCACGGCCCGCACCCTCGCGAGGACGGCGTCCAGCATCGCCTCGGTGAGCCGGCCCGTGAAGGTGTTCTGCTGGCTCACGTGGAACGAGCCGACGAGCACCACCGGCGCACGGCCGCCGAGCCGGTCGAGGACGACCTCGGCGCCGTGGCCGAAGCGCGGGCGGGGTCGCGGCACGACCCAGCCCTGACGGCGCGCGGCCGCGAGCGCGGCGTCCCAGGCGAACGCGCCGAGCGCGAGGACGACGCGCGGACCCGGTGCGAGCAGCGCGATCTCGCGGTCCAGCCACGGCGCGCAGGCGTCCCGTTCGGCCGGCGTCGGCGCGTTGCCCGGCGGCGGGCACCGGACGGCGGCGGCGATCCGGTCGCCGACGAGCACCTGGCCGTCGGCGGCGTGCACGCTGTGCTCCTGCGCAGCGAACCCGGCCCGGTGCAGCGCGGCGAAGATCCAGTCGCCGGAGCGGTCACCGGTGAAGACGCGGCCGGTCCGGTTTCCGCCGTGGGCTGCCGGCGCGAGGCCGACGACGAGCAGCCAGGCCCGCCGGTCGCCGAACCCGGCCACCGGCCGGCCCCAGTACGGCTCATCGGCGAAGGCGCGGCGGCGGGTTCTGGCGACCTCCTCGCGCCAGGCGACGAGTCGCGGGCAGGCCCGGCACACCGACTCCCGGGCCTCCAGCGCGGCCAGGTCACGGGCGGACGCCGCGAGCCGGGCGACGTCGTCCGGACTGTGCGCGACCGGGGTCCGCGGGGTCGCGGGGTCCCCCGGCCAGCCGCTTCCCGGCGGCACCGGGGAGGCGAAGGCCTCCCCGGTGGCCGGGTGCCGCAGCCGGTCGGCGGCCGCGGAGCCCTTTCGTCCCAGGGGTTCAGCCCAGCCGGGTGTGGAGGAAGTCGACGGTGCGGGTCCACGCGGCGTCCGACGCCGCCGCGTCGTGCACCTCGGGCCGGTCGTCGTTGAAGAACGCGTGCTTCGTGCCCGGGTAGTCGAAGACCTCGACGTCGCCGCCCGCCTCCTCGATCGCGAGACCGCCGTCCGAATGCCGGGCGCGGACGACGTGCCGTCCTCCTCCGAGCAGTGGATCATCGCGGCCTTGCCGGCGTAGCTCGGCCACGTCGGGTTCATCCGCTCCCACGGCACCGCCGGGTAGAAACCGACGGCGGCCTGGACGTTCTCGGCGACGGTCGCGCTCCACAGCGCGAGCGAGCCGCCCATGCAGAAGCCGACGGCGCCGATCTCGGGGCTCGCCACGGCCTCGAGGTCGGACAGGTACGCGGCGGCTCCGGCGATGTCCTTGGCGGCCTGGTCCATCGCCGAGCCCCATCATGAGCCGCATCGCGTCGTCCGGCTCCGTCGTCGCCGTGCCGTGGTAGAAGTCCGGTGCGAGCGCGACGAACCCCGCGGCGGCGAACCGGTCCGCGACGGACGTGATGTGCCCGACGAGGCCCCACCACTCCTGGACGACGATGACGCCGGGACCGCTGCCCGAGTCCGGCAGCGCGAGGTAGCCGTCGGCCGTGCTGCCGTTGCTTGCGAAGGTGACCATCTCTCCCATGGCGCACACCCAACACCGCGGGTCGTTGCGGGGCAAGGCGGAGGGCCGTCAAGGCCCTCGTGTCGTCGGGGACGCGGTCGGTCTCGCCGACGGGCCGCTCGCCGCGGGCGTCGGCGACGGGCTCGCCGGGCCCGTCGCCGGACCCGTCGTCGTGGCCGTCGGAGGCGTCCGGGTAGGTCGCGGCCGGAACCGGGAGGACGTTCCACCGTTGCTGCCCGCGGTGGTCCACGTAAGAGGCGACCGCCTGTCCGCGAGCGTCGACCATGAGTCGATCACCAGCGGGGTGCGGCCGGCCGGCCTGGTCGTACAGCTGGACGACGGGGATCGGGGCGCCGTCGGCCGGTCGTCGAGCACCCGGCGTCCGAGCGCGACGCTCACGCCGACGAGGAGGAGCAGGAGCAGCAGCCCACCGAACCCGGAGGGCCCGAACCCGTTGCTCGCGCCGAGCACCGGACCGAGGAGCACGAACGCGACCCAGGCCCGGAGCCACCACGCGGGCCGCAGCGCGACGACGGACGCCCGGCGGCGGCCCGCAGCTCGTCGGCGGACGAGACCAGGTCGCCGAGGCCGGCCGAGGGGTCCGCCGTCGGGCTGTCGGCCAGCCGCTCGTCGACGTCGGCCTCCAGCCGCCGGTGAGGTCCTCGGCCTCCTCCGGCGTGAGGTCGGACAGCCGCTCGCGGACCTGCGCGACGAACGTCGCGACCTCGGGACGGACGGTCTGGCTCATCGCACGGTCTCCTTCGCGTCGTCCCGGACGTCGAGTCCCGCGCTCGGGGGCGACCCGGCCCCCGGACCTGCGCGGCGGTCGGTCCATGGCCCGTGCTCGGTACGTGACCGGCGAGGAGCCGGGACATGAGGGTCGATGCGCGCAGCTACGGGCCCGGGCCTGGGGTGGTTCGCCCCGTCCGGGACGGCGTCCCGTCACTCGACGAGCGACCAGGCCATCCCGTCGAGGATGTCGTGCTCGCTCGTGACCGCCGTCCGCAGCGGGTGGGCGGTGCCGGTCGTGGCCGCCGCGACGCGGTCCACGACCCGGCGCCAGACGAGCGCCCCGGCGCCGATGACGTCGACCCGGCCGGGGTGCATGAAGGGCAGCGCCGCCCGGCGCTGTCTCGTCATCGCGAGCAGGTCGTCGCAGGCGCGCCGGACAGCCTCGAGGTCGAGCTCGGCGCCGTGGATGCGCGCGGAGTCGTACGTGTCGAGCCCGAGGGCGTGCGCGGTGACCGTCGTCACCGAACCGGCGAGGCCGACGAGGGTCTGTGTGCCGCTCAGCGGGACGACAAGCGCGGCGAGGTCGAGCGCGGCGTCGACGTCCGCCCGGGCTGCCTCGAGCTGACGGTTCGTCGGCGGGTCCGCGAACGCGTGGCGTTCGGTGAGCCGGACGCACCCGACGTCCACGGAGCGGGCGGCCTCGACGTCCGACGTCCCGAGGACGAGCTCGGTGGAACCGCCACCGATGTCGACCACGAGGAAGGGCGGTTCGTGGTGCCCGCCGAGCCCGCGCGTCGCGCCGACGAACGCCAGGTGCGCCTCCTCCTCGCCCGTGACGACCTCGGGCTCCACCCCGAGGAGGCGCCGGACGCCGTCGGCGAACTCGGCCCGGTTCGCCGCGTCCCGGGTCGCGGACGTCGCGACGAAGCGGAGCCGCTCGACGCCGTGCCCCGCGCACAGGTCCCCGTAGGACCGGGCGGCGGCCAGGGTGCGGTCAAGCGCGTCCGGGGCGATCCGGCCCGCGCGGTCCACGCCCTGCCCGAGCCGGACGACCTCCATCCGCCGCTCGACGTCGACGAGAGCGCCGGCCGTCAGGTCGAGGTCGGCCACGAGGAGCCGGATGCTGTTGGTCCCGCAGTCGATCGCGCCGACCCGTGTCACGTGTCGTTCCCGTCCGGCGCCGTGCCGACGCACGGGCCGTCGGACCACCACGGCGGGAGCGCCGCGAGCGCCTCGTCGCCGAGCGGGGTGACACCGGGGCCGGCCGCGAGGGCGTGGCCGACGATGACGTGGAGGCACTTGACCCGATCCGGCATGCCGCCTGCCGAGACGCCGGCGATCTCAGGGACGTCCCCGACTCCGGCCGACGCGCCGACCTGGGCGCGGCGGCGCAGGTAGTCCACGTGGGCGGCACGGTGGGCGAGGGCGAGCTCGCGGTCGGCCTCGATCCGCGCCGTCATGTCCTTCATGACGCCCTGCGCCTCGAGGGTGCCGATCGCGGACGACGCACGCGGGCACGTGAGGTAGTACGTCGTCGGGAACGGGGTGCCGTCGGCGAGGCGGGGCGCGGTGGCGACGACGTCCGGGAGGCCGCAGGGGCAGCGGTGGGCGACGGCGACCACGTCCCGGACGGGGCGGCCGAGCTGGGCCGAGACCGCGGCGAGGTCCGCGGCGTCCGGGGGCGTCACGGCGTCCCGAGTGTCGCGGCACCGGTCGCACCGGTCACCGTGACCCCGCCGGTGCGGCGTCCTCGCGGCCGGCGACCTTCGCGGACTCCCAGACCGCGCCGTACCAGGGTCGGTCGCCGGCTGCGGCGGCCGCGCGCGCCGCCCCGCGGCGGTCCCGCTCGGTGCTCCCTGCGCCGGTGTCGTCGAGCAGGGTGTACCGGGTCTGGCCGGGCATGACGAAGTTGAGCCGCTCCCCCGCCTGCGCCTTGACGTACGCGGGGTCCTTCCAGCGCTCCCGCTCGGCGGTGAGCTCGGCGACGCTGCGCCTCAGGTCGGCGACCCGCTGCTGCTCCGCGGCGAGCTCCTGGCGCTGGGCGAGCCACGGGCGCAGGTACGGGACGACGAGCAGGGCGAGAACGACGAGCACGGCGGCGAGCATCGTCGTCGGCCGCAGGACGGGGGTGGACCGGGACGACCGGCTGCCGGCCGAGGTCCGGGTGGAGGTGCGCGTCGCGGCCCGGGTCGAGGATGTCGCGGACGGCGTGCTGCGCGTGGACGGCGTCCGGCCGCGGCCGGTGGTCCCCGACCCGCTGCGTCCGCCCGACGCCCCCGCCGGGCCCCGGCCCGTCGCGGCCGCAGGCCGGGTGACGCCCTGGGCGGGAGTTCGCGAGCCCGCGCCGCCGGCGGGCCGGCCGGACGTCGGACGCCCCGGTCCGGACCGCGGTGCGGCGGGCCTGCGAGCCGTCATCGCGATCGTCCCCCTAGTCGTTCTCGAGCCGTGCGGGAGCCGTGTGCCGCGCAGCGTCCGAGTGCTTCCACGCCCGCCCGGCCGGACGGCCCCACCCGACCATGGCACGGCGACGGCGCCCGAGCCTGCTTTCGCGGCCCGGGCGCCGGTCGTGTCGTGACGTGCAGGTGGCTCAGCGGGAGAAGCGCGGGAAGGCCAGGGTGCCCGCGTAGACCGCGGCGTCGTCGAGCTCCTCCTCGATGCGCAGCAGCTGGTTGTACTTCGCGACGCGCTCGGACCGGGCCGGGGCGCCGGTCTTGATCTGTCCGCAGTCGGTCGGCGACGGCGAGGTCGGCGATCGTCGTGTCCTCGGTCTCGCCGGAGCGGTGGCTCATCATGCAGCGGTAGCCGCTGCGGTGCGCCAGCGTGACGGCGTCGAGCGTCTCGGTCAGCGTACCGATCTGGTTGACCTTGACGAGCAGGGCGTTCGCGGCGCCGGTCGTCGATGCCCCTTGGCGCAGGCGCATCGGGTTGGTCACGAAGAGGTCGTCGCCGACGATCTGCACCTGGCTGCCGAGCTGCGGAGGTGATCGCCGTCCAGCCGTCCCAGTCGTCCTCGGCTCAGCGGGTCCTCGATCGAGACCATCGGGAAGCCGTCGACGAGCGCCGGTGTAGTACGTCGATCATCTCGTCGCTGGAGATGCTGCTTGCCCTCGAAGCTGTACGCGCCGTCGGCGAAGAACTCGGTCGCCGCGACGTCGAGGGCGAGCGCGATGTCGGTGCCGAGGGTGAAGCCGGCCTTCTCGATCGGCGACGGCGATGAGGTCGAGCGCCTCGCGGTTGCGTCGGGCAGGCCGGGCGCGAAGCCGCCCTCGTCGCCGAGACCGGTCGCCAGGCCCTTGCCCTTGAGCACCGACTTCGAGCGACGTGGTAGACCTCGGCGCCCCAGCGCAGCGCCTCCCGGAAGGTCTCCGCACCGATCGGCGCGACCATGAACTCCTGGATGTCGACGCCGCCGTCGGCGTGCGCACCACCGTTGAGGATGTTCATCATCGGCACCGGCAGGATGTGCGCGTTCGGGCCGCCGACGTAGCGGAACAGCGGCAGGCCGCCGAGTCCGCGGCGGCCTTGGCGACCGCCAGCGAGACGCCGAGGATCGCGTTGGCGCCGAGCGACGCCCTTGTTGTCGGTGCCGTCGAGGTCGAGCATCGCCTGGTCGACGAGCCGCTGGTCGGTCGGCGTCGAACCCGAGCAGCTCCGGACCGATCTGGTCGATGACGGCCGTCACCGCGTCCTCGACGCCCTTGCCGAGGTAGCGGCCCTTGTCGCCGTCGCGGCGCTCCACCGCCTCGAAGGCGCCGGTCGACGCACCGGACGGGACCGCCGCCCGAGCGATGGTGCCGTCGTCGAGCGCGACCTCGACCTCGACGGTGGGGTTGCCGCGCGAGTCGAGGATCTCGCGGGCGCCGACGGCCTCGATGCTTGCCACGTACTGCTCCTGAGGTTGACCGGGTCTGAGAGTGGTGGCGCCGCACCACTCCGCCGACAGGCGGTGCGGCGGCGGACCGACCGGGCCACCCTATCGAGTCGGCCTCCGGGTGCCGCAGCCTCGGCCCCGTCGGCCGTCACCGCCGGCCGGACGCCTCCGCGGGCAGCCCGAGGAGCACCGCGAGGTGCCGCGGCGGGACGGGGCCGTGGGCGAGGACCCGGTCGTGGACGGCGCGGGTGCCGTCGTCGGGGTGGGCGGCGCCGAGCCGGGCGACGACGTCGGCGACGAGGTGGTCGCCCACGTAGCCGACGCTGCCCCGGACCGGTTGCGCGAGGGTCGAGGCGACCTGCGCGGCCGCTGCGGCCGGCGACAGGTGGGCACGGTCGGCGAGCACGGCGGCCGCTTCGTCGTCCGGCATGCCGTGGACGTGGCAGCGGACGTCGACGATGCACCGCGCGGCCCGGCGCAGCTGGAGCGCGAGGTGCGCGACCCGGCGGCGCGCGCGCTGCGCGGGCGTCCCCGCATCGGAGAGCGTGAGCAGGCTCTCGGCGTGGACCGCCCAGCCCTCGACGTAGGGCAGGCTCGGCACGACGAGCCGGGTCGCGGTCGGCAGCACCGCCTGCGCCGTGTGCGCGGCCTGGACGGCGTGTCCGGGCACCCCGACGTGGGCAGCGACGACCCGGCGCAGCGCACCCCCGACGGCGGTCACGGAGGGGGTGTCGGGCAGGGCGCCCTCGCGCCGCCCGTCGACCGCACAGCGTCCGCCCGTCGGTGCGCCAGCTGGCACCGTGACCAGGTCGAGGCCGCGGACCTCGGCGGCGACCTCGGCGAGTGCGGCCTCCGCCCGGGCGCGGGCCTGCGCGGCGTCGGTGACGTCCGAGCCGTCCGCGGCGACGGCCCGGAGCAGGTCGCGAACGCCGTGCGGTCCCGGGGCGGCTCCGAGCAGCCCGGCGAGCTCGGCGAGCTCCTCCTCGATCGCGAGGAGGTCGCTCTCGGCGCGGACGAGGAGGGCCTCCGGGTCGAGCTCGACGTCGAGGTCGTACCAGAGCCGCGCACCGTACCGCTGGACGCCGAGGCGCGGGTCGGCGTCGGCGCCGGGCCGGACGGCGGCGAGCCATCGGGCGTGCTCCTCCAGGGCCCGGAGGGCGCGGGCCAGCGCGTCTGCCACCCCGGGGACGAGCGCGTCGGCGTCGTCGAGCGGCCCGGCCAGCGTCGCGACGTCCGCGGCGAGCGACCCGGCCAGCCGCCGGGTCCGCGCCAGGGCCGCGTCGACGGTGACTCCGGCGAACCGGCCGGACGGCGTCCCCGCGGCGAGGATGCGGCGGCCGGTCGCGAGCCGCTCCGGGAGGGCGTCGAGCCGGCCACCCGCGCAGCGCAGCAGACCGACGACGGTGTCGAGCGCACCGGTGTCGAGCGCCCCCCCGGCCGGCAGGTCGGGCAGCGCTCGCGGCACGACGCGTGCCGGCACGTGGACGAGCGGGTCGTGGCCGTATCGGCGCTCCATGAGCTCCCACTGCCGGCCCGCGACCCAGACCCGGAGGATCTCCAGGTCGACGCCGTCCCCGACGTCGAGGACGGTGTCGTCGACGGCGTCGAGCGCCGTCAACGCGTCCGCGAGCACCTCCTCGGCGTGCTCGACGCCCTCGGGCCCGAGGTCGGCGAGCCGGCCGGACCGGGCGGCTCGGGTGCCGGCGGGGGCCTCCTCGGGGACGAGCGCGAGCACCGCCTCGGCGATCCGGGCGGCGAGCCGGTGGAACCCGTCGACGGCGGCCGTGCCCTGCGCCCCGACCGCGCCGCAGATCGGCGCCGGCTCGTCCGGGTCGTCGTCCGCTCCTCCCGAGCCGTCCGCACCGGTCGGCAGGTCGGCCGCAGCCGTCCCCGCGAGCGGTCCGACCTCCCCGACGGAGGCCAGCTCGTCGAGCCGGGCCTGCTCCTCGAGCTCGGACAGCTCGTCCAGCTGCTCGAGCGCGTCGAGCTCGGCGAACCGGTCGACGTCCTCGAGGCGACCGACCGGCTCGTCCGGTCCGGTGTCGTCGCTCACGCCGTTCGACCCGTCGTCCCTGGTCTCGTCCGACTCGCCGTCCGACCCCGACCCCGGGCCCGGGCCCTGGTCGGGGGACGGCCCGCTCGAGGCCGACACGTCGCCGGGACGGGCGAGATGCTCGGGCTCGTGGGCGTCACGCATCCCCCCATGGTGCCGTGTCGCAGCCGGGTCCGCTCACGACGGGCGCCGCGGCGGCCCGCACGACCGGACCGCGGTCGGGCCACCGCCGCGGTCCGGCGGCGGTGCCGTCAGCGGCGGCCGCCCCGGAAGCGCGGGGACCGCGCCGGCCGGCGGGGCAGCGCACCGGTGCCGAGGATGTCGCTCCACGACCGGTCCGGGTCCCCGGGCTCACCGGAGGTCCCCGGACCGCTGGGGCCGGTTGCCGGGCCCGTCGCCGGACCGATGACCGGAGCGATGACCGGACCGGGAAGCGGGTCCGGCCCGGGTGCCGCGCCCTGGAGCGCCCAGCCCGTGTCCGGCGGAGCCGCCTGACCGGGCAGGACCCACGCGCTCGGGGCCGGTGCGGCCGCGGGGTCCCGGCTCACGGCGGCCGACGTGTCCCCGGCCGGTGCCGTCCACCCCGAGGTCTGCGACGGCGGGACCGGCTGGAGCGGCACCGGGAGCTGGTTCGGGAGCTGGTTCGGGAGAACCGTCCGGGCGGGCTGCCGGACCGCTCGCTGGACGGGCTGCTGCGCCACCGGAGGGGCCTGGGGCGTCGGCGGGAGACCCTGCTGCTCGACGTGCACTCCCCTGCCGGATGCCGCGAACGGCGCCGGGTGCGGACGCTGCGGTGAGGGCCCGTACGGCGTGGACGGCACCGGCGGCGAGCCTTCGGCACTCCACGACTCCCGGACGACGTGCAGCCCGGGTGACGGCGCCGACGGCGGGACGATCGTGGGCGTCGACGTCGGCGGGACGATCGTGGGCCTCGACGTCGGCGCGACGAGCAGCGAGAGCGCCGGCGGGGCGACGGCCGCGGGCCGGTCGGACGGCTGGACGGGTTGCGGCGCAGGAGGTTCCGGGGTCGGCACGGGCAGAACCTCGGCCGCCCCCGCGGGTGCCCCCCCGCCGGGGCGGGGCTGCTCTGCGGTGTGCGCCGCCGGATCGGCCTCGGCCGACGGCCCTGTGCCCGCACCGGGGAACCGCAGTGGTCCCGTCACCGACGACGGCGTGCCGACCTGCAGCCGGCCGTCGTCGTCGCCGTCCTCCCCGCCGAAGATCCGGCTCCGCAGGTCGACGACAGCGGGCGGGGCGGGACGGGCGGCGGGCCGGTCCGGCGCCGCCGCGCCGTCGGCGTCGGACGCGGTCGGTGGCACAGCCGCCGCGGACACCGGCGCGTGGGGCACCCGTGGCTGCGCCGGTGCGGGCGCGCTGAACGACCCGGACACCAACGGCGGAGACGGCGCAGCGTCGGTCGGGACGGCGTCCGTCGGGACGGCGTCCGTCGGGACGGCGTCGGTCGGGACGGCGTCCGTCGGGAGGGCGTACGTCGGGACGGCGTCCGTCGGGACGGCGTCCGTCGGGAGGGCATGCGTCGGTGTGCCACCCCAGGGCATCGCGCCGCGTCCGGTCGCCGGCGCCGCCACCGAGCGCGGGACCTCGGTCGGCAATGTCCCCGCCGTTGTCTGCGCGGACGTCGGGAAGGTCGCCGCCGCGGTGGTCCTCATCGGCACCGGGCGCCCCCAGTCGACCGCGACGGCGCGGTCGTCCTGCGCGGGCAGGTCCCCCCACTCGGCGAGCCGGACCGGCGTCCAGTCGAACGGCTGTCCGGGAGCAGACGGCGGACCGGCCGCTCCCGGCGCCGCGGGCGCCGCGCCGGCGGCTGCCGGCCGCAGCGCACCCGCCGGCGCGGCCTCGACCAGGGAAGCCGCTCGGCGGCCGGTCCGCGGCACGCCGCCGGCTCCGCCGGGAGTCCCGGAGGCGGGGCCCGAGGCCGTGGCAGGCGGCAGGACGACGGGGCCGGCCGGTGGGCGTCGCCCCTCCCGGGCGGAGCGGCGGCCGGACTGGGCGAGCACCGACTGCCCACGGCCCCCGGCGGAGGACGCCCCGGGACCGGCCCGGCGCCGGCGGTCCCGCCGGTCGAGGAGCGCGCCGACGGCGACGGCCGCGGCCGCGAGCCCGATGAGCGCCGACAGCCACCACGGCATCCCGGTCCGGACGGTGACCGGCCCTGGCGTCCCGTACGGCTGGAGCACGAGTGTCTCCCGCGGCAGGCCGCTGCTCTCGAGGTAGCTCCCGAGCGCCGCCGCGGCCCGGCCCAGCCCGTCGCCCGCGACCTGCGCGGCGACGTCCGGCGACCCGGACGACGCGACCAGGGTGACGGCAGGGACCCCGTCCGCGGGCCGCACCTCGAGCGCGGCGGAGCGCGCCGCGACGACGGCGTCCGGGACGTCGCCGCCGGTCAGCGCGCCGACGACGAGCCGGCCCGCGACCGCGGCGTCCGGAGTGGATGCCGGCAGCCCGGCGACCTGGGCGACGGCCACCGCGGTCACCGCCCCCGCCCCCGCCGGCATCGTGCCGACGGCCCGGCTCACAGTGACGACACGCAGCCCGTACCCGCGAATCGCGGCGTCGACCTCGGCGGCCGTGACCGTCGGGGACGCGTTCCCGGCGGCCTCGCGCGCCCGCAGCCCCGCGGTCACCTGGGCGCGCAGCGCCGCCGGGAGGCCGGTGTCGAGCACGGCGTTCGCCACGCCCTGCGCGGTCCTGCCGTCCGCCGCGGTGACGCTGATCCGGAGCACGGACACCGCGTCGGGTTCGACGGCGACGGCGACGCCGTCCGGCACCCGGAGGGTCTTCGTCGCGGTGAGCGCGCGCGGCGCGACGGAGCCCGCAGCCGCGGCGGCGTAGACCGGGTTCGGGACGACGAGAGCGGTCCGGGTCACCTCGACGTGGGACCGCGTGATGCAGACGAGGCCGGCTGCGCCGGCGAGGCACAGGCACAGCGCGGCGGCCGCGGTGCGCCGGTTCCCGGCGATCGCGGCCCTGACAGCCTCAGGGTCCGTCCTCATGCGTCCACTCCGTCCACCCCTGACCTGCCCGTGGACGACGCCGGCCACGGGTGGTGGGCCGTGCTCGGTCGCGGTACGGACATGCCAGGACGCGCGAACCACAGACGGCTCTTCCGGCGAAGGTAGCGCTTCGTAGTCGTTCGCACACGCAATGCGAGCAGACGATCTCTACCGTGTCGGGCCGTCGACCTCGGCGACGACCCGGGCGAGGACCCCGCGGAGCGCCCCTTCGGCGTCCACGCCGGCGGCGCGTGCGGTCCGGACCACGTCGAGCAGGGCCCGACCGACCCGCGCCTCGTCGGTCCCGGCGTCCGGGCCCATGCCCGCGGCGTCGAGGTCCGTCCCCGGCCGCAGCTTCTCGAGGCGGCCGAGCATCTTCTGCGCCCGGGCCAGCGCGGGCAGGGTCGACGGGACGCCCTCGAAGACCCCGGTCCGCTGCTTCTCGGCCGCCTTGAGCTGCTCCCAGTTGCGCTCGACCTCGTCTGCGGTCGCGGCGTGGACGTCGCCGAAGACGTGGGGGTGCCGGCTCACGAGCTTGGCGACGATGCCGGCGGCGACCTCGTCGATCCCGAACGGCTCGTCGGGGTCCTCCTGCGCGACCCGGGCGTGGAACGCGACCTGGAGCAGCAGGTCGCCGAGCTCCTCGCGCAGGTGCGCCCGGTCGCCCAGGTCGACGGCCTCCATGACCTCGTGCGCCTCCTCGAGGAGGTAGGGCAGGAGCGAGGCATGGGTCTGCTCCGCGTCCCAGGGGCAGCCGCCGGGCGACCGCAGCGTGTCCATGACGGCGACGAGGTCGAGCACCCGGGCGCCGGGGACGTCGTGCGAGCCGGTGAGGAGCTCGACGTCGGGCGGTCGGCTTGCGACCGCGCGCCGGGCCAGGTGCTCGGCGAGGGCGTCGGTCAGACCGGGGTCGCCGTCCGGAGAGCCGAGCCAGACCGCCGTCCGGCCGCCGTCGGTGGCCTCGAGGAGGTGCCCCGCGCGCTGCGCGATCGGCAGGTCCGCGGCGTCCTCGACGGTGAGGCCGGCCTCGGTGAGCGCCTCGCGCCATGCCGGGTCTGGGTCCGCGGCGAGGACGACGTCCGCGCCGGTGAGCGCGTCCCAGGCCGGCCACGAGAGCAGGCCCGGTGCGACCCGCGGGCTCGTCACGAGGACGACGACCCGGCCGGGTGCCGCGCCGGGGTCGTCGGTCGCCACTACGGGGTCGGCGTCTGGGACGGCGTGGGCTGCGGCTGGGCCGTCGGGACGAGCCAGTTCGGGGACGACGCCGTGATCGGGAAGATCTTCTGCGCCTGGACGTCGAAGACCGGCTCGAAGGTGCCGTACCGCGGGTTGACCGCGATGTCGGTGGCCTGGAGCTGCTTCGCGACCTCGGCGAACGCCGCCTGGCCCTTCTCGGCGGGCAGCGGGGTCTCGCCCTCGGCGCGGGTGCGGCCTTGGAGGAGGTTGAACGCAAGGATGCTCCGGACGAGGTCGAGGGAGGCCTGGGAGGGCGTCCGGCTGCCGGTCACCGGGTCCTTGAAGTTGAACTGCGCGAACGTCTGCCGCGCCTCGGCCTCGGAGACGCCGACGCCGTTCGCCGCCGCCGCGGCGACGACGAACGGCTCGGTCATGAGCAGCGACAGAACCGTGCGCTGGTCGAACCGCTGGTCGGCGTTCGTGCCCTGCGGGTCGATGATCTGGTTGACCTGGGTCGTGGCGGTCTGGACGTCGGCCACGGACACGCGGCGATCCCCGACGACCGCGGCGGCGCCGGCGTCGATCCCGCCGCCGCCGCACCCGGACGCCGTGAGGGCGACCCCGGCGAGCACGGCGGCCGCGAGGACTCTGCGGGTGGTGAACGGACGCGAGCTCCTGGTCACGACGGTCCCTTCTCGTCACGTGCCGCGATGATGCTAACCGCCCGCCCGACCTCGGCCGTGCGCAGCCCCGCCGCCGCCCCGCCCGCCCCGCGCCTCGCCACCGCTACCCACCCCGCCCCCCTACCCCCTTCCCCGTACCCCCGTTCGTCACAAGAGCGCTCCAACACCCGACACGCCGGGTTCGAGTGCCCTTCGTTTGTTCTGTGGTACGCCACGCGGAGGGGCCGGAGGCAGGCAGGAACGCTGGGTCAGCCCGCACCCGCCCCTCGCCGCACAGCACGGCGTGACCGGACGACGTCCCGGACGACGGCGACGACCCATCCAGGCTCGAACATGACGTGCTCCCAGGCGAACCGCAGGACGGTCCAGCCGGCCCGTACCAGCTCGTCGTACCGGGCACAGTCGGCGGCGAAGGCGGCGCGGGTGCCGTGGTAGGAGTACGAATCGCCCTCGACGACGAGCCGCAGCTGTTCGTCGGCCAGGTCCACACGAGCCGACGCTGTCGCTGATCTGATCGTCATCTGAGGCGTGAACGAGGTGAGGCCGGCATCGAGCAGCTCGGCCCGCAGCACGGACTCGAACGGGTTGGCGGCGCGCTCGTCGGCCACCATCGCCACCCGGCGGGGCATGGCCGTGAACGGTCCGCGGAGCACCGCAGCCCCAGCCCGCAGCTCGTCGGCGAGGACGAGCTCGGAGCGCAGCGCCGAGTCCGCGACGGCGAGCGCCTCGCGGAACGGCATCACGGCCGCGCAGTCGAGCGCCGTGCGCAGGGGAGACGTGACGCCGGCCCGGGTGACGTCGTCCGGGGCGATCGTGCGGTAGTGGTACCGGACGCCGTCGACCTCCGGCGGACGTGACCCGGCCGGAACGGTGACGTGGACGGCGTCCGGTGGTGCGACCGTCGTCAGCCCCCAGTGCTCGGCGGCGCTCGCGTGCGACAGCACGCCGCGGGCCCGCGCCGCGACGCCTCTCGGCGGTGGGAGCGTCGGCAGGGCGTAGACGCCACGGGTCAGCCGGACGACGTCCCCGGTCCGCAGCGCAGCCTCGAGGCGGCGACGCGAGACCCGGGCGAGAACCTCCGCGGTCTCCGCCCTGCCGCCCAACCGGCGGACGACCTCGGCGACAGGAAGATCGTTCACGGCGCATAGCGTGCCGACATCGAGAACGCTCGTCGTCCGTCGTCCACAGGCGGCCCTGCACCGGGACCGTACGGAGCGAGTTGTCCACAGGCGCGGCGTACCACAGAACAAACGAAGGGCGCTCGAACCCGGCGTGTCGGGTGTTGGAGCGCTCTTGTGACGAATGGGGGTACGCGGGGGCGGGGGCAGGGCGGGCGGGGGCAGGGCGGGCGGGGGGCGGGGGCAGGGGGCGGGTCAGCGGGCGGCGGCCGCGGCCGCGGCCGCGGAGGCGACGGAGCCGAGGACCACGGCGTCGACGAGCTCGCCGGCCCAGTCGAGGACGGCGGTGTCCCGCAACGGCTGGCCACCGACCCTGGCCGTCACGGGACGCGGCACGAGGATCGTGCGGGTGGCCTCCTTGACGAGCGAGCCCGGGTAGAGCCGCTTGAGCCGCAGCTGGGCGGACTCCGGCAGCTCGACCGGCCCGAACCGGACGTGGTTGCCCTGGACACCGACGTCGGTGAGGCCCGCCGAGCGCGCGAGGACGCGGAACCGTGCCACCGCGAGGAGGTTCTCGACCGGCTCCGGCAGCGGACCGTACCGGTCCTGGAGCTCCTCCCGGACGGCGCGGAGCTGCTCGTCCGACGCCACCTCGGCGATCTTGCGGTATGCCTCGAGCCGGAGCCGCTCCCCGGGCACGTACTCGTGGGGCAGGTGGGCGTCGACGGGCAGGTCGACCTTCATTTCGACGACCTCGGGCTGCCGGTCGCCGCGGTACTCGGCGACGGCCTCGCCGACGAGCCGCACGTAGAGGTCGAACCCGACGCCCTCGATGTGCCCGGACTGCTCGCCGCCGAGCAGGTTGCCGGCGCCGCGGATCTCGAGGTCCTTCATCGCGACCTGCATGCCGGCGCCGAGGTCGGTGTGCTGGGCGATCGTCGTGAGCCGGTCGTGCGCCGTCTCGGTGAGCGGCCGCTCCGGCGGGTAGAGGAAGTAGGCGTACGCCCGCTCCCGGCCGCGGCCGACCCGGCCGCGCAGCTGGTGCAGCTGGGACAGCCCGAGCAGGTCGGCCCGCTCGAGAACGAGCGTGTTCGCGTTGGAGATGTCCAGGCCGGTCTCGACGATCGTCGTGCAGACGAGCACGTCGAACCGCTTCTCCCAGAAGTCGACGATGACCTGCTCGAGCCGGTGCTCGCCCATCCTCCCGTGCGCCGTCTCGATGCGGGCCTCGGGTACGAGCTCGCGCAGCCGCGCGGCCGCCCGCTCGATCGACTCGACCTTGTTGTGGACGTAGAAGACCTGGCCCTCGCGCAGCAGCTCGCGCCGGATCGCCGCGGCGATCTGCTTCTCGTCGTGGGCACCGACGAACGTGAGCACCGGGTGCCGCTCCTCGGGCGGCGTCGCGAGGGTGGACATCTCCCGGATGCCGGTGACGGCCATCTCGAGCGTGCGCGGGATCGGTGTCGCCGACATCGCGAGGACGTCGACGTTCGTCCGCATCTGCTTGAGCTTCTCCTTGTGCTCGACGCCGAAGCGCTGCTCCTCGTCGACGACGATGAGCCCGAGGTCCTTGAAACGCACCTCCCCCGACAGCAGCCGGTGGGTGCCGATGACGACGTCGACGCTGCCGCCGGCGAGGCCGGCGAGGACGGAGGCCGCCTCGGTGTCGGTCTGGAACCGGGACAGCGCCCGCACGACGACGGGAAAGTTCGCGTACCGCTCGGTGAACGTCTCGTAGTGCTGCTGGACGAGCAGCGTCGTCGGCACGAGGACGGCGACCTGCTTGCCGTCCTGCACCGCCTTGAACGCCGCCCGGACGGCGATCTCGGTCTTGCCGTAGCCGACGTCGCCGCAGACGAGCCGGTCCATCGGGACCGTCTTCTCCATATCGTCCTTGACCTCGTCGATGCACGCGAGCTGGTCGGGTGTCTCCACGTACGGGAAGGCGTCCTCGAGCTCGCGCTGCCAGGGGGTGTCCGGGCCGAACGCGTGGCCGGTCGAGGCCATCCGGGCCGAGTAGAGCCGGATGAGCTCGCCGGCGATCTGCTTGACCGCCTTGCGGGCCCGGCCCTTCGTCCTGGCCCAGTCCGACGCCGCCCATCTTGTTCAACGCGGGCGCCTCGCCGCCGACGTAGCGCGTCACCTGGTCGAGCGAGTCGCTCGGGACGAAGAGCCGGTCGCCGGGCTGGCCGCGCTTGGACGGTGCGTACTCGATGACGAGGTACTCCCGGGTCGCCCCGCCGACGGTGCGCTGCATCATCTCGACGTAGCGGCCGACGCCGTGCTGCTCGTGGACGACGTAGTCCCCGGGCCGCAGCTGGAGCGGGTCGACGACGTTGCGCCGCCGGCTCGGCAGCCGGCGCATGTCCTTGGTCGCCGAGCGGCTGCCGGAGATGTCGGCCTCGGTGAGCAGGGCGACCTGGACGTCCTCGGCGACGAAGCCGTGCTCGGTCGCCGCGGTCGTCACGTGGACGACGCCGGGCTCGGGCGCCGCGTCCAGCGAGACCTCGAGCCGGGCCGGCACGTCGGCACCGGTGAGCACCTCGACCATCCGCTTGGCCGGGCCGGGTCCCTCGGTCGTGGCCACGACCCGCCAACCCGCGGCGACGAGCCCCCGGAGGTCGGTGAGCGCCTTCTCGGTCGCCCCGTGGTATCCGACGACCTCGCGTGCGCCGATCCGGACGACGTCCGTGTCGTCGCCGAGTGCGACGTCCAGGTCGGGGACGAGCTCGGCGTCCCGGACGAGAGCGGTCAGCGACCACCAGGGCCGGTCGGTCGCCCGGGCGTGCTCGCGCAGCCGCGCGATCCCCCAGTACGAGGACTCCGCGAGGTCGGACGACGAGACCTCGTCGGTCGCGACGGGCGACAGGTCGACCGGGACGGCGTTGCCCGCCGAGGCGTTCGCCCACGACGCGGCGAGGAACTCCTCGCTCGTCGCGACGAGGTCGTGCGCCCGGGACCGTACCTTCTCGGGGTCGACGACGACGACGACGGTGCGCTCGGGCAGCACGTCGAGCAGCGGCTCCATCCCGTCGACGAGCACCGGCGCGAGGGACTCCATGCCCTCGACGGCCACCCCGGCCGCGATCTTCGTGAGCAGGTCGGCGACGCCGGGGAGCACGGGCACGAGGGACTCCGCGCGGGCCCGGACGGCGTCCGACAGGAGCACCTCCCGGCACGGCGGCGCCCACAGCCCGTGCTCGGCGACCTCGAGCGAGCGCTGGTCCGCGACCGAGAACCAGCGGACCTCCTCGACGGCGTCGCCCCAGAACTCGACGCGCAGCGGGTGGTCCTCGGTCGGCGGGAAGACGTCGAGGATCCCGCCGCGGACGGCGAACTCGCCGCGCCGCTCGACCATGTCGACCCGGACGTACGCCGCCCCGGCGAGGGCCTCGACGACCGCGTCGAGGTCGGCCTCCTGGCCGGCCACGAGCCCGACCGGGGTGAGGTCTCCGAGGCCCTTGACAATGGGCTGCATGACCGCACGGACGGGCGCGACGACGACGCCGACGGGCCCCGCGACGGGGTCGTCGTCCCGCGGGTGCGCGAGCCGCCGGAGCACCGCGAGGCGGCGCCCGACGGTGTCGGCGCGTGGGCTGAGCCGCTCGTGCGGCAACGTCTCCCAGGCCGGGAACTCGACGACGGACTCGGCCGGCAGGTAGCAGCGCAGGGCCGCCGCGAGGTCCTCGGCCTCGCGCCCGGTCGCGGTGACTAGCAGGACCGTGCGGCCGGCACCGAGCGGGGCGGGGGCGGCGAGCGCGGCCACCGCGAGCGGGCGCACCCCGGCCGGGGCGACGATGTCGAGGGCGGGGACGGCCCCGCTGCGGGCGGTGTCGACGAGCGCCGCCACGCCCGGCTCGGACCGGACGGCGTCGAGCAGTCCGCGCAGGGTCATGCGTTCAGTTCTACTGCCCGGCCCCGACAGCCGCGCGGCCGGGGTGGCCGGACCGGAGGACCGCGGACGACGCCCACCGGCCGGGGACGTCAGCGTCGGCGCAGCGGCGTCTCCGCCTCGCCGGGCGGCACCGGGCGACCCTGCGGCCGCACGTGGCTCGGCACGGGCCGCCGGACGCGGTCGGGCATCGGCCGGCCCACCAGCGGCATCCAGGGCGGGGCCGGCACGGCCCGCCGCCCGGCCTGGCTCGGCCACAGCACCGCGAGGACGAGCCCGGCGATCGCCCCGAGCCCGATGCCGGCCGGGATCACGACGAGCGGTCTCGGGGACGCAGGGGTGGTCGGCTTGACCGGGTTGTTGATGATGCTGCCGGCGTCGTTCGCGAGCAGGGACTCCAGGCTGCGGCGGCTCGCGTTGAGCAGCTCGAGCTGGTCCTGCAGCGTGGCCGTCGACTTCTTCGCGACCTGCTTCTCGACGCCCGCGATCGTCGCGAGCACCTGGTTGTACTGCTCGCGCGCGACCTTCTGCTTGGCCTTCTTGCTGTACTCCAGGTAGCTCGCGGCGACGATGCCCGCACCGCGGGCCGCGGCGACCGGCGAGCCCGCGGTGTACGTGATGTTGAGCACCTGGGTGTCCTGCGGGGAGTCGACGCCGATCGCGCGCCGCACGGTGCGCTGGTCGAGGCCGAGCTTCTCGGCGGCCAGGGAGGCCACCTCGGTCGACTGGACCACCTGCATCTCGGTCGGCATCGAGATGATGTTCGACACGTTGATGTTGCCGGCGTAGCGGTCGGCGACGACCGGGTCGACCTTGACCGAGGCGCTCGCCGAGTACGTCGGCGGAGTGAGGACCACGTACGCCACCGACAGGAGCAGCCCGAGCATCATCGGGGCGACCGCGAGCACCGGCCGTTGACGGACCCGGGTCACCACATCACTCACGGTGAGCGCGCTGATGGTGTCGTCCATACGGGGGTGGCCTCCGGCTCCGGCCGGACGGATGCCCGGCGCCGCGTCCAGCGTAGGGCGGGCCGGACGGCGACGTCCGCGCCGTCCGGGAACGTCCCCCGATGGGCGCACCGCGACCGGGTGTGGCCGAACGGCGTCCCGGCGCGCAAGCGTGATGAAGAATGGTCGGCACGTCGCTGCTAAGGCTGAACCCTCTCCCGGGCGATGAACCGATGGGGGACGCGCCGGCGCGGACGGCCGGGCGGACGGTCACGACGAGCCGGCACGGACGCGCAGCGCGATCAGAGACCGACGAACACACCGACGAGGAAGGACCGACGACGTGAGCGCGCTGCAGACGGCGGGCGGTCCCGCCGTCTTGCAGCGCGAGCGGCGCGCGGACCGCCGCGGCGCACTGCCTGCCTGGCCGGTCACCTCGGTCTTCGTCTTCTTCCCGGTCCTGTGGGTCGGCGGCCTCCTGCCCTTCGCGATCCCTGTCCTCGGCCTCGTGTGCCTGTTCCTCATGTCCGTGCGCGGCGGCATCCGGCTCCCCCGGCTCTGGCTGCCGTGGACCGGCTTCGTCGTCTGGATGCTCGTCTCGGCGGTGATGATCGACACCGCGGGCCGGTTCCTCGGCTTCGCCCAGCGCTGGACCACGCTCGTCGGTGCGACGCTCATCGCCCTCTACGTCTACAACGCTCCTGAGCGGCTCCCCCGGCGCCGCCTGCTCGGCGCGATGGCATGGTTCATGGGCTGGATCGCCGTCGGCGGCTACCTGGGCCTCGTCAAGCCCTACGGCCAGATCGAGACGCCGATGCTGAGGCTCATGCCGCGCAACGTGGCCACGAACGACTACGTCAAGGAGCTCCTCAGCCCGCGGTTCGCGGAGGTCCAGCAGCCGTACGGCGCCGAACAGCCCTTCGTCCGCCCTGCGGCGCCGTTCCCCTACACGAACGGCTGGGGCCACGCGTTCGTCCTGCTGCTGCCGCTCATGGTCGCGCTCGCGGTGAGCGCCGACCGCCGGATGCGGGTCGTCGCGGTCCTCCTCGTCGCCGCGGCGGTACCGCCCGCGCTGGCCACCCTCAACCGGGGAATCTTCGTCGGCGTCGCCGTCGCCGGGGCCGCGATGACCTGGCGCAACCGGCGGCGGATCCGGCTCGGGCACGTGCTCCTCGCGTCGGTCCCGCTCGGCGCGTTCGCCGTCTTCGTCCTCGCCAGCGGTGCCCTGGACCGGATCGGCCAGCGGACCTCGACGAGCTCGACGACCGCCGACCGGGCCTCGCTGTACGAGGAGGCCTTCCGGCGAACGCTCGAGTCGCCGCTGCTCGGCTACGGCGCACCGCGGCCCTCGTCGTCGCTCGACGTCAGTGTCGGCACCCAGGGCCACTTCTGGAACGTCATGTTCTCCCAGGGCTTCGTCGGGCTCGCGCTGTTCCTCACGACGATCTGGGGGCTGGCGATCGTCACCCGTCGGCAGCCCGACCTGCCGTGGGCGCTCGTCCAGACGAGCCTCGTCGTCGTGTCCGTGATGCTCATGTTCTACGGGCTCGAGGGCATGAACCTGCTCATCGTGCTCGTCACGGCCGCCCTGCTCCTGCGCGGCGACCGGACCCGGACCCGGTCCCCCGACCGCGACGGCGCCGGCGGTGCCGCCCGCTCTGCCGCCGGCCCCACGCTCCCCGGACCCGCTGCACCCGGCCCGGCCGGTCGCCGTCCCGGGGGGCCGTCGTGACCGCCGGCACCGGCTCGGTGACGATCGCGCTCGGCCCCTCCTCGCCCCGCGTCGACGCCGCCGTCGCCCAGCTGAGGCACCTGTTCGCCGGTCCGGCGGCGGCCGGCGCCGATCTCCACGTCGGGTACGGCTCCCCGCCGCCCGGGCACCGGGTCGTCGACGCATGGCGTGTCGTCCCCGCCGCCGCGGCGCCGCTGTTCCTCGTGCCGCTCGACCCGCGCGCCGCCCGCCGGTTGCTCAGTTCGCACAACGGGCTGCGCGGCGCCCGCGTCCGGGCGGCCCGGACGGCCGCCTCGCTCGCGGTCGGCGGGGTCGCCGCCCTCGCCGGCGACCGCACCGTGCTCCGGGCGAGCGTCCCGGACGACGTGCCGGACGACGTCGTCGACGTCGCACTCGTGACCCGACACCTCGTGCGGACCGTCCCCGGGGCTGCCGCCACCGCGGTGAGCCTGCGCGCGTTCCACCCGCTCGCCAAGCCGACCGTGCAGGTGACCGACCCCCGCGGCGACGTGGTCGCGTTCACCAAGGTCGCCATCGACCGCGCGACCGCGGCGCGGGTCGAGCGGGAGGCGACTTTGCTGCGCCGGCTCGGGGTCGGGCGCGCAGGGACCACCGACGACCGGACCGCCGACGACCGGACCGCCGACGACCGGACCGCCGACGACCGAGCCACCGAGGACCGCTGCCCGAGGGAGGGCGTCCGGCTCCCCCGGGTGCTCGACCACGGCCGGGTCGGAGACTTCACGCTCTGCGTCGTCGAGCCGCTCCCCCGGCGCACCCGTGGCGTCCGGGCCGGCGACGAGGCCGCCGTCCTGGGCCGGCTCGCGGCGTTCGCCGCCCTCGGCGACACCGGCCGCACCCCGCTCCGGGCGACCGCGCTGTGGCGCGAGCTCACCGCCCGGGCCGCTGCCGTCACCGGCACGGCCTGCACCCGGCCGGACATCGCCGCCGCGCTCGCCGGGCTCGTCGAGGCCGTCGAGCGCTCGGACGGCGACCGAGAGCTCGCCGTCGGCGCGTTCCACGGCGACTGGGTGCCGTGGAACATGGGCTGGCACGGCGCCGACCTGTGGGTCTGGGACCTCGAGTACGGCAGCCCCCAGGGCCCGGTCGGGCTCGACGCCCTCCGCTGGGTCTTCCAGGTCGAGCACGTGCTGCACCGGCGCCGCCTCACCGACGCCGTCGACGCGATGGCCGCCGCCGTGCCCCGGGTCCTGACCCGGCTCGGCCTCGCCGCCGAGGCCACCGACCTCGCACCGGCCCTCGTCCGGGTGCATCTCGTCGCCGTCGCGTCGACCGCGCTCGCGGCCCTCGCGGCGGGCCGGGGGCTGCCGCCCGGCCTCGACCCGGAGGTCGTCGACGTCCTGCGCGCGTGGAGCGTGCGATGACCGTCCCGTCCCCGCGACCCGAAGCACAGAACCCGGTGCAGGCCATGACGACGACCGATCCCGGGACCGCCGGCCCGACCGCGGCCGGCGCGCCGGCGCCGGTCACCGTCGTCGTCCCGACCCGCGACCGCGACCACCTGCTCGTCCGCGCGATCGCCGGCATCGCCGCCCAGGACCACCCCGGCGCGATCGAGGTCCTCGTCGTCCGCGACGGCGGCCCGCTCACCGACCTCCACGTCGACCTGCCCGCCCGGGTGACGCTGCGGCAGATCCCGAACACCCGGACCCCCGGCCTCGCCGGCACCCGGAACACGGGCATCCTCGCCGCGAGCCACGCCCTCGTCGCGTTCTGCGACGACGACGACGAGTGGCTGCCGGGCAAGCTCGCCGCGCAGGTGCCGGTCCTCGAGCGCGACACGGGCGCGTCCCTCGTCGCGACGGGAATCGTCGTCGTCCACGACGGCACCGAGGTGGTCCGCCTCGGGCCGCTCCGGCCGGTCCACCTCGAGGACCTCCTCGCCCGCCGCATCATGGAGCTCCACCCGTCGTCGTTCCTCCTGCGGACGGCGGACCTCCTCGGGCCCGTCGGGCTCGTCGACGAGAACCTGCCCGGCGGCTACGCCGAGGACTACGACCTCCTGCTCCGCGCGGCCGCGGTCGGCCCGGTGCTCTCCGTGCCGCAGCCGCTGACGAGGGTGCACTGGCACGGGGCGTCGTTCTACTTCAGCCGCTGGAAGACCATCCACGAGAGCCTCGACGCGATGCTCGTGAAGCACCCGCAGTTCACCCAGGTACCGCGCGGCCTGGCCCGGATCCGCGGTCAGCAGGCCGTCGCGCTCGCCGCGATGAACCGGCGGCGCGAGGCGCTGTCGGCCGCCCTGGAGACCCTGCGCGTGTCGCCGCGGGAGCCGCGCGGGTACGTCGCGGCCGCCGTCGCGCTGCGCCTGCTGTCCGTCGACGCGCTGCAGGCGCGGCTGCACCGCCGGGGGCGGGGCCTGTAGTGCACCGCCCGCCGATGCCGGCCGCCCCGGCCCGCGCGAGCGCCCGCCGGGCGCCCGCGCCGGCCGACGGCTCGGCCGCGCCCCCGTCGTCCGACACCGCGGCGACGGCCACCCGGGTGGCCCGGCACGGTGTCCTCGGGCTCGCGGGTGCGATCTGCACCGGCGCAGGCGGCTTCGCCCTGACCCTGGCCGTCGGCCGGCTGCTCGACGCCCGGGCGACCGGCGAGTTCTTCACCGCCGTCGCGGCGTTCACGATCGCGACGACGGTGCTGCTCCTGGGCGCGGACACCGGGCTCGTCCGCGGCCTCTCCGGGCTGCGCGCCCGCGGGGAGCACCAGCTCGTCCGGCCGATGCTGCGGGCCGCGCTCACCCCTGTCATCGCCGGGTCCGTCGTCGTCGGCCTCGTCGCCGTGGTCGCCGCGGAGCCGCTCGCGCATCTGCTCTTCGACGACGCGACGGCGGACGACATGGCCGGCGCGCTGCGGCTGCTCGGCCCCTTTCTCGTCCTTTCGACCGCCTCGGCGGCCCTGCTCAACGGCGCCAGCCGGGGCCTCGGCGCGATGCGGACGTTCACGCTCTACCAGCAGGTGCTGCTACCCGTGAGCCGCCCGCTGCTGCTCCTCCTGGCCGTCGCCGGCTTCGGCGCGGGCCTGACGGGCTCGCTCCTCACGTGGGCGCTGCCGCTCGGCGTCGTCGTCCTCGCCGCCGCGTGGGACGTCCGGGCCCGGGCGCGCGACGTCGGCCGGCGGGGCCGACAGCTCGCCACCGATGCCACGTCCGATCAGACGTCCGACCAGACGTCCGACCAGACGTCCGACCAGGCGTCCGACCAGACGTCCGACCAGGCGTCCGACCCGGTGAACGTCGGCCACCGGTTCTGGCGGCTCACGGCGCCACGCGG
This sequence comes from uncultured Actinomycetota bacterium, assembly GCA_963750565.1. Taxonomy (GTDB): domain Bacteria; phylum Actinomycetota; class Actinomycetes; order Actinomycetales; family Kineosporiaceae; genus R-H-3. The sequence continues at coordinate 439,642 of CAVVRA010000015.1, forward strand.
CGTCGCGGCGACCTTCGAGGTCCTCATGACGTGGTCCGATGTGCTCCTCGTCACGGCGCTCCGCGGCCCCGCGGAGGCCGGCATCTACGCCGCGACGAGCCGGTTCGTCACGTCGGGGACCCTTGCGGTGCAAGCGATCCGGCTCTCCATCGCGCCGGCGGTCGCGGGTGCGTTCAGCCGCGGGGACCGCCCGGAGGTGCAGCGGGTGCACCGGTTCAGCGCCGTCGGCGCGATCGCCTCGACGTGGCCGGTGTATCTCGCGATGGCCGCCTTCGCGCCCGCGGTGCTCGCGTTGCTCGGCCCGCGGTTCGTCGTCGGCTCCGCCACCCTCACGGTGCTGTGCCTGGCGATGCTCGGCGTCGTCGCGACGGGCAACGCGAACACCGTGCTCAACATGGCCGGCAAGAGCCACTGGGCGGCGGCGAACACCGCCACCGCGACTGCTGTCATGCTCAGCGTCGACCTCGTGCTCGTGCCGCGTCTCGGCATGGTCGGGGCCGCGATCGGCTGGAGCGCGGCGCTGCTCACCGACGCCGCGCTCGGGATGACCCAGGTCCGGCGCGGCCTGGGGATCCGGTCGTGGGACCGCCGCGTCGTCGAGGCGGCCGCACTCGCCGTCCTCGCGTTCGGGGTCCCCGTCGCGCTCGCCCGTGTCGTCCTCGGGACGTCGCTCGCCGACGCGGCACTCGGGGTCGCCGCCGCGGGGGTCCTCTACGCGGCGGCGCTGTGGGCCCGGCGGGGCGCGCTCGGGCTCGACGCCCTCGCCGACGCCCTGCGCCGCCGCCCCGGCTCGCCGAGGGACCCGACCATCGACCGGCGCTGCGGGCCTCAGGGGGTCCAGCCGGACCCGGTGGACGCCGATGCACACCGAGGACGGAGCGCACCGGCCACCCGGCGCTCGTCCGGTGCACCGACCCCACCGAGAGAGGGACCATCGCAGTGAACGGTCTCGAGAAGCGCGTCAAGGAGCTCGTCCCCGCGCAGGCCAAGGACCTCGGCAGGAACGTCATCCGGACATACGGGCGGTCGACGGCAGTTCTACGGCCGCTGCCGGACTTCCTCGTCCTCGGCACCAAGCGCGGCGGGTCGACGTCGGCCTGGCGATGGATCGAGCAGCACCCGCAGGTGCTGCCGATGGTCGCACGGTGGGAGCACCACAAGAGCCCGCACTACTTCTACTGGCACTACCAGCGCGGTGAGGCCTGGTACCGGGGACACTTCCCGACGGCCGCGGCGCGGAAGGCCGCCGAGCGTCGGCTCGGCAGGCGGGTCGTCACGGGCGAGGCGAGCCCGTACTACATGTTCAACCCGCACGTGCCCCAGCGGGTCGCGACCGACCTGCCCGAGGCGGGCTTCGTCGTCCTGCTCCGCGACCCGGTCAAGCGTGCCTACAGCCACTACTGGGAGCGCGTCGACGAGGGCGTCGAACCGCTGAGCTTCGCCGAGGCGCTCGCCGCCGAGCCGCAGCGGGTGGCCGGCGAGGCCGAGAAGATGGCCGCCGACCCGTACTACTACAGCCGGCCGCACGACTGGTACACCTACCGCGAGCGCGGCGTCTACGCCCCACAGCTCGAACGGTGGTTCGACGCCGTCGGCCGTGAACGGGTGCTCGTCGTCGCCAGCGAGCTGATGTACGCCGACCCCGTGCCCGTCATGAACACGGTCTTCGCCCACCTCGGGCTCGACCCGTGGCCGGTGCCGAGGGAGGAGCACCACAACAACCGGCCGGCGCCTGCGATGGACCCGGCGGTCGCCGAGGAGCTGCGGGCCTTCTACGCCCCGCACAACGCCGCGCTCGCCGAGCTGCTCGGCCGCGCGCTGCCCTGGAGCAGCTGACGCTGCTCTAGAACGAGCCGAGACCGGCTCCCGGCCGCCCGCTCATCTCCGCACGACGGTGGAGCAGCACCGCGAGGGCCACACCGACGCCGTACGCCGCCAGAGACATCAGCCGTAACGCGATGATCGTGTCGCCGACGGTACGGATCGCGGGAGCAAGGTCGATCAGGCCGACCAGCACGGTCGTCACCGCAGCCGAGACGTACGCTGGTCGCCAGTAGCGCCCCCCGACGTCGAGCAGCACCGGCGCCGCGACAGCGAGCAGCAGGAGCTGGCGCGCAGCGCCGGCCCCGTGCGTGATGCGAAGCCAGTCGTAACCGTCGTGGTCGACGGCATCGGCGGCGAACCACAGCGCGCAGCCGAGCAGGACGAACGCGAGCGCGGGTACGGGGACTCGCGCGCGCCTCGCGACTCCAGCGCGCATGTTCCACAGACACAAGGACACGATCAGGAGAGTGAGCGCGAGCGTGGTCAGCCACGCCGCTGTCTGGTCCGACGACAGCCCGCCGACGAGGATCATGACGGCGGTCGCGAGCGTGAACGTGGACGCGCCGAGAACCGCGCCGAGCATGGTCCGCGACCAGGCCGCACCGGCCGCGGCGACTGCTGCGATCAGCGGCGACCAGAAGACCGCGTCGTTCCACGTGCGGTAGACGAACCACCCCGACAGGTTCTCGTCCTTCCATGCCCTGGTCGATCCCGGGACGCCGGGCCAACTGGCCCACACCACGAGCAGGGCTGCTGCGACGAGGACGCCGGCCGACCAGAGCGGGATGATCGACGGCGGGAACCGCAGGGGCGTGGCGGCGTCGGTAGCGCTCGGGCGGGAAGGTTCGACGACCGCGTCGCGCTCGGGCTCGTGGGGTCCTCGGTCGTCGCCCCCCTCCGGGCCATCGGCGACGGCCACGGTCACGGTGGGTGGTGCGTCCGAGGTGGCGCCCGGTGGGGCGCCGGGTGGTACGTCGGGCGCAGTCCGTGCCGCAGCGGGCGCGGCATCGGCAGCGTCCGCGGCGCCATGCCCGGTCACCGGCGGTGCCGGGGACGCGGCGTCGGCGGCGGCATTCCGGGAGCGAGCCTCGACGAGGGTCCGCTCGAGAACCCCGAGGAGTCGCTGGGTGTCGGACTCGAAGCGCTCAGGTGAGAGCTCCAGCGCATGTCGGCGGGTGAGTCCGGCGAGGCTGCTCGGCACGGCGTCGGAACGTGGCATGCGCGCGCCGTTCACCAGCAGCGGGACCACGCGGACCCCCCGGCGGAGCGCCGCCTCGATCTCGAGCCGGACGAAGTCCTGGGAGTCGTCCAACCGCCGTGCCCCGGCGTCGTCGACGACGTCGAGCCACCGGTCACCGATGAGCGCGAGCAGTACCGCGCACGAACCGACCGCCTCGTCGATCTTGTCGTAGAAGTCGTCACCGGGATCGAGGTTGTCGACGTCCTTGAAGATCTGGTCGCTGCCGAACCGGTCGCGCAGCTGCTGATAGAGCCATCCCGCCGCGTAGGCCGTCTCCTGGCGTCGATAGCTGATGAATATCCCGCTCGGCGCGGACACGCCCCGTTCAGCCATGACGCTCACCTCTTCGCGTGTACGGACAAAGGTACAGCGACGTCGGATCCTGCCGCCAACGGCTCCGTGACCCGGGTGCCGACGTGCCTGGACCGGCCCTGGCCTAGTCAGGAGCCGGGTGCGCGGAGGTCGGGCCCTGGGGCGTGGTCGGGCCGGACCGGACGCGTGCGGCTGGCGAGAGGCGACGCAGATTGACGTAGGCGTGGGCCGAGGCCCGGCGGAAGCCGGCGAGGTTCGCCGCGGAGCCCGTGGCCCGGTGGTCGCAGGCGCCGGGCCGGGAGTTGAACTGCACCGCGGCCTTGATCCGGGGCAGCCCGGCGAGCACCGACGGGACCTCGGCGAACCAGCTGCCGCGGTCCAGGCCGTTCGTGCCGTACTCGGCGAGCATGAGCGGCTTTCCGGCTGCCCACTGCTGCGCGGTGACCCAGCCGTACCACGGCGCGATCGTCTGCCGTGCCGACTTCGCGGGGCGGCCATGGCACGCGTTGAAGTCGTAGGGGTCGTACGCGATCCAGTCGACGTGGGCCGACCCCGGCCAGAGCCTCGGGTATGCCGCGTTGTGGCCGGACCAGCCCATGACCCACCACACCCAGACGACGTTCGTCGCGCCGGCGGCGAGGAAGACGTCGTGGACGTGCCGGTACGCCGCCGCGAACTCCTCGGGCGTCCCGGCGAGGTTACCCCGCTCGAGCGCCTGCTCCGGCTCCTGGTTGAACGAGAAGAACGTCCTCGCGCCGAACGCCTTGGCGCGCAGCGCCTGCCCCCGCAGGTAGGCGTCGTGCTTCCCCGCGGCGATGTCGGCCCATCGGACGTACGTGTTCGTCCGGAAGCTGCGCGCGGTGAGGTCCTCGAGGACGATGTGCCCGCTGTCGCGGAACCGGGCGTCCCAGGTGTCGTAGACGTTCTCGCCCCAGCCTTTGTATCGGCTCACGACGTCGAATCGCCTGCCGACGGCCCGCTCGATGCTCGTGAGGTTCGCCGGCAGGTCGTTCGTCATCGTTCCCTGGGCGTTCGCCCGCGGCCAGATCCCCCACCACGCGCCGCAGGCGGGGACGAGGCGGGCGCTCACGGTGCACCCCGCCGCGGACGTCGCGCCCGACGGCGGCGTCGCCGCCACAGCCTGTCCCTGTCGGGCCTCGCGGGCGTGGGCCACGTCGAGCGGGACGACGCCGAGCGCCACCGACCAGGCGACCCCGAGCGCCACGAGGGTGACGCCGCGGGCGCGGACCCGTCGGGAGCCGGGGTGGACGTCACGGGCGGTGCTGCGGCGCGGCGAGACAGGCATGGCCCCGTCCTCGGCAGCTGACCGGCCCGGCTCGAGGTGCCGTCCGGGCGACCGCCGTCCGGGTGGCCCCCGACCGCGCCGTCATCGGCGCAGGTCAAGGCCGCGGCACCGCCAGACCGGCCGCGGCGTACTCCTCGACCATCCCCGGACCGTTGTCGATCCGGAGCGTGCACGAGGTGTCCGAGTCCCACCGTACGAGGGCCTTGATCCGGGTGCGCTTGCGCAGGACGTCGTCGATGTCGCGGTACCACTGCCGGGACTGGGTCTCGCTGCCGTACTTCATGCCGTACTCCTGGAGCAGGAGCGGCTTGTCGCCCAGGCCGTTCACCGCCGACCAGTCGTAGAAGCCCTTGACGGTCTGGTCGAAGGTCTCCCAGCCCGAGTCGTGGCACGTGAAGAAGTTGTAGGGGTCGTAGCCGATCCAGTCGACGTACCCGTCCCCGGGATAGAACGACTTGACCTTCGGACCGTTGCCGTAGGCCACGTAGCCCGAGGTGACCCAGGTCCAGACGACGTTGTCGACGCCCTGCGCGGCGAAGACCGACCGGATGTGCCGGTACGCCGCCTTGTACTCGGCCGCGGTGCCGTGCTTGGCGTACGACAGGTCCATCTCGTGGTCGAGCCCGAGCATGACCTTGTCGCCGTAGGCCCTGACCCGCTTCGCGGCCGGCACGACGACCGAGGCGTCGAACGTCCCGGCGGCGATGTCGGCCCACCGGTAGCTCGCGCCGGTCGAGAAGTTCCGGGACTCCCAGTCCAGGAGCAGGATCCGCTGCGTCCCGAGGTTCTTCATCGGGGTGTCCGGGAACCAGCCTGGGCCGTTGCGGCCGGAGAAGTCGTAGTACATGAGGACGATGTCGAACCGCCGGCCGAGCTTCGACTCCCAGGTCTTCACCGTGGTCTCGACGTCGCCGCCGCCGTAGCGCCGCGAGTAGATGCCCCAGTAGGCGCCGCACGACGGGACGAGGGTCGCGCTCACCGCACAGCTCGTCGCGAAGAGCGCCCCGCCCGGCCGCAGCCGCGGCGTGCTGACCGCCGCCGGCTCGCCGCTCGACCCGGACGACGAGCGGCCGGACGCCGTCCGCGAGTCCGTGCCCGCGGCCGTCGCGGTCCGGGCGGTCGCGCGCCCGACCCGCGCCGTCCCGGGGCCGGGGGCGGTCCCTCCCGCCGACCGGGTCGAAGCGTCCGTCGCCGTCGTGGCAGCCGTCACGGCGGGCTGCGAAGACTCCTCCGCGAGGACCGTCGCGTACCCGCCGTCGTCCGTTCGGACGGTGGCCAGCGTCGCCGCGAGGGTTACGGCCACGGCGAGCGCGGTGGCGACGAGGACCGGCGTCCGGACACCGAGAACCCGTCGGGTCTCGGCGGCCGGCGCGCGACGGCGACCGTGGCGGCGGGATGTCCCGTCCCTCACGGAGCGTGACCTCCAGGGCTCTCAGGCTCGGTCGGACGACCGCTCATGATGCGGCCTCGGCCACGCTAGCACGGGGTTTGTGCGTCGCCGAGGGTCTCGGCGTCGTCGAGGGGTAACGCTCCGCTGTCTTCGCCAGCCGATCGGTCGGCGTCGGCGACACCTCGTGGTGCCACGTCGGCAGCCCGTCAGGACCGGCGCGTGCGGCGAGCGCGCGAGGGGACGGCCGACGCGCGATGGCCTACCGGGGATGGTCTACCGGCGACGGACCCGACCGACCCGGACCGCCCGCCCGGCGCCGGTGACGACCTCCTCGGTGACACGGCCGACCCGGAACACGCCGGGAGGGATGACCGGCGCCTGGCGGGCCGCGGCGGCGGCCGCCCCGGACGCGAGGCTCTCGGCCCGCCGGACCCGGGCCGCCCGCACCGCGGCGTCGAGCTCGGCCGCGGAGCCGACGACCGTCACGAGGCCGGCCTGCTCGAGCCGCGAGGCGAAGAGCATCTGGTGCCGGTCGACGTGCTCACCGTGCCGGGGGTCACGCGGGACGACGACGGGCAGGTGCCCGGACCGGCGTGCCTCCGTGATCGTCGCCGGGCCGCCGTGGCTCACCACGGCGTCGGTGCCGCCGAGAAGCTCGATGAGGCGCGCGTGGTCGCAGAAGGCGAAGGCGTCGAGGTTCGGGACGTGGCAGGGCGGCGCCGTCCGGCCGTGCTGAAGCGCGACGTCCCACTCCGGGTTCGCCAGCGCCCACTCACCGACCCAGCCAAGAAGCCGGTCGAAGGGGTGGTGGTCCGTCCCGATGCTGACGAAGAGGCGGGGCCGCCGGTCGGCGACGCCCAGCGGCCCCGGTCCCGCCTCCTCGGCGATCGCCTCGTCGCCGCTCACAGGACGCACCCCACCACTTCGGCGTCCCGGTAGAGCTTTCGCTGCTCCTCCCACTGCACGAGCATCCGGGTCGCGAAGGGGCGACAGAGCCGGCCGGAGAGGGTCGGCGTGTCGAGCCGGTCGTAGACCTCGAGGTAGACCGTCGGCACCCGGAGCAGCCGGGCCAGGACGAAGAACGGCAGCGCCACCCCTGCGCCCGTGCTCAGGACGACGTCCGGCCGCTCGCGGCGCAGGACGCGCCAGGCGAGGACGAGGTTGCGCGCGAGGTTCGGCACGTTGCGGGTCGTCGGGTGGTGTGCCCAGGTGACCTGCTCGTCGGCGAGGATCGACAGCGCGTCCGGGCTGTCGAAGCTCACCCAGTGCCGGTCGTGGTCGTTCGCCCACGGCCGCAGGGCGACGAGCTGCGCGAGATGGCCGCCGCTCGAGCCCACGAGGAGCAGCCGCAGCCGCTCCCCGTTCGCCGCGGCGACCTCGTCGCCGTCCGTCCCGACCCGGGGACCGGGCACGGCAGACGCCCACGGAGCGTCCGTGCAGGGCACGGCTGTCACCTGTCCCGTCACCGTCCGTTCTGTGAGTCCGTGCACGGCGCCCCGAGCCACGCTCGCTGGCGTCCTGTTTACCTCAGAGTGACAACCGTCCGCAGCGCTACGCGAAACACTCACACTGCGTGGTCCGGGCGCCGACGGATCACGTCCGTTCCGGACCTGATCTGCGCTCATGCGCCAACTCGTCGGCGCCGGGTCGGTGACGTTGATACTCCGGCTGGGGGACGCCGCCCGAGTCGCCAGTGACGGTCGCCACGTTCCTGGTCGCGACCGTGGAGAGCAGGTTCCCCTCGACGGGAAGACCGCTGCCTGGCGCGAACGCCGTCAGCCCTGGTCGAGCACCATCCCCGCAGCGACCGTCGCATTGGTCGCCTCGTCGACGAGCACGAAGCCGCCCGTCGTCCGGTTGCGCCGGTACTCGTCGGCGAAGAGCGGCTGCGTCGTGCGCAGGAGCACCCGGCCGATCTCGTTGAGCCCGAGCCCGCTCGGGCTCTCGTCGCGGTGCAGGGTGTTGACGTCGAGCCGGTACTGGATGTCCTTGACGAGCGCGCGGACAGACCGCGTCGTGTGCTTGACCGCGAGCTTGGTGCCCGGTCGCGAGCGGCTTGTCGGTCATCCAGCAGACCATCGCGTCGACGTCCTGGGTGACGTCCGGGGAGTTGTGCGGGCGGCAGATCATGTCGCCGCGGGAGATGTCGATCTCGTCCGTCAGCCGGACCGTCACCGACATCGGCGGGAACGCCTCGTCGACCGGCCCGTCCATCGTCTCGATCGCGGCGATCCGGCTGGTGAAGCCGCACGGCAGCACCATGACCTCGTCGCCGGGCTTGAGGACGCCGCTCGGCGACCGTGCCCGGCGTAGCCGCGGTAGTCCGGGAACTGCGACGACTGCGGCCGGATGACGTACTGCACCGGGAACCGGACGTCGATCAGGTTGCGGTCGCTGGAGACGTGGACGTGCTCGAGGTGGTGCAGCAGCGACGGGCCGTCGTACCAGGGCATGTTCTGCGAGCGGGTCACGATGTTGTCGCCGTGCAGGGCGGAGACCGGGATGACCGCGAGGTCGGGGACGTCGAGCTTGGTGGCGAACCGGGTGAACTCGTCGGCGATCGCCTCGAAGACGTCCTGCGAGTAGTCGACGAGGTCCATCTTGTTCACCGCGAGCACGAGGTGCGGCACCCGCAGCAGGGTCGCGATGAACGCGTGCCGGCGGCTCTGCTCGACCAGGCCCTTGCGGGCGTCGACGAGGACGATCGCGAGGTCGGCCGTCGAGGCGCCGGTCACCATGTTCCGGGTGTACTGGATGTGCCCGGGGGTGTCGGCGATGATGAACTTGCGCCGCGGCGTGGCGAAGTAGCGGTACGCGACGTCGATCGTGATGCCCTGCTCGCGCTCGGCGCGCAGGCCGTCGGTGAGCAGCGCCAGGTTGACGTAGTCGTCCCCCTTGGCCTGGCTCGCGCGCTCGACCGCCTCGAGCTGGTCCTCGAAGATCGACTTCGAGTCGTAGAGCAGCCGCCCGATCAGGGTGCTCTTGCCGTCGTCGACCGAGCCGGCCGTGGCGAACCGGAGCAGGTCCATGCCGGCGTGTCCCACTGTCAGAAGTAGCCTTCCCGCTTGCGGTCCTCCATGGCGGCCTCGCTGAACTTGTCGTCGCCGCGGGTCGCGCCGCGCTCGGTGATCCGGGTGGCGGCCACCTCCTCGATGATCGCCTCGATCGTGTCGGCCTCGCTGCGGACGGCCGCGGTGAGCGAGGCGTCGCCGACGGTCCGGTAGCGCACCTTGGCGACGAACGTCTCCTCGCCCGGCTTCGGGCGGCAGAACTCGTTGTCCGCGTAGAGCATCCCGCCGCGCTCGAAGACCTCGCGCTCGTGCGCGAAGTAGATGGTCGGCAGGTCGATCTGCTCGCGTCGACGTACTGCCAGATGTCGAGCTCGGTCCAGTTCGACAGCGGGAACACCCGGATGCTCTCCCCCGGGTGGATCCGGCCGTTGTAGAGGCGTCCACAGCTCGGGCCGCTGGTTCTTGGGGTCCCACTGGCCGAACTCGTCCCGGAAGGAGAAGACCCGCTCCTTGGCCCGCGCCTTGTCCTCGTCCCGTCGGGCGCCGCCGAACGCCGCGGCGAACCCGTGCTCCTCGAGCGCCTCGAGCAGCACGGGGGTCTGGATCCGGTTGCGGGTGCCGTCCGGCGGCTCGTGGACCAGGCCCGCGGTCGAGCGCCTCCGGGACGCTCGCCACGATGAGCTGGACGCCGAGCTCGGCGACCCGCCGGTCGCGGAACGTCGAGCACCTCGGGGAAGTTGTGCCCGGTGTCGACGTGCATGACCGGGAACGGGATCCGGGCCGGCCAGAACGCCTTCTCGCGCCAGCCGCAGCATGACGATCGAGTCCTTGCCGCCGGAGAACAGCAGCACCGGCCGCTCGAGCTCCGCGGCGACCTCGCGGATGATGTGGATCGACTCGGCCTCGAGCGTGTCGAGCTGCGAGAGCCGGTACTCCAGCGGGCGGTGGTCGGTGCGGTTCATCGGGCTCCTCCAGCGGCCCCGGCGACGAGCGGGGCGGTCAGCGCGAGGACCTCGTCGGCGAGCTCGGGGCGGCAGACGACGAGGTCGGGCAGTCGGGGGTCGGGCCGGTTGTACGTCAGGGGCGAGCCGTCGACCCGGCTCGTGTGCAACCCGGCGGCGCGCGCGACGGCGACCGGCGCGGCGGAGTCCCACTCGAACTGGCCGCCGGCGTGGACGTAGGCGTCGGCGACGCCCCGCCACACGGCGGCACACTTCACACCCGTCGAGCCCATCGGCACGAGCTCGGCGCCCAGGCCCTCCGCGAGCGCGGTGACGAACTCCGGCGGCCGGGACCGGCTGACGGCCAGGCGTACCGGGACGCCGTCCGGCCGGGGTCGGGACGACGGGTGGCGCGTCGGTCGCGTGGACGACGCCCTCGGCGGGCAGGGCGACCGCACCGGCGACGAGGTCGCGGTCCTGCCAGAGCGCGACGTGGACGGCCCAGTCCGTCCGCGGGACCTCGGAGAACTCACGGGTGCCGTCGAGCGGGTCGATGATCCAGACCCGCCGGGCGAGGAGCCGCCGCGGGTCGTCGGCGGCCTCCTCGGAGAGGACGGCGTCGCCGGGCGCGTGCTCGGCGAGGAGCCGGGCGAGGACGGTCTGCGCGGCGGCGTCGCCGGCGTCCTTGAGCGCGCCGCCGGTCAGGCCACTGCGTCGGACGGTGATCAGCTCGTCCCCGGCAGCCCCCGCGAGCAGGCGCGCGAGCCGCCCGTCGGCGGCGTGGGCGTGGGCGCAGTGCCCGCCGCCCGCGGCCTGCTCGTCGCCCATGTCACCCTCTCGGTCCGGTCCGGCGCACCTGCGTGACGGGTCGACGTCGGTCGGTCGACGTTACCTCACGCACGCAGCGCCGGGACGACCGTGACGTCGCACAACGGGTGCCGGTGCGGCCGAACCATGGTCCCCTGGACCGGGGTCCGGACGGCGCGCAGGGCCATTCTGCGAGACGTCGACCGCCGCCGGTCCTGGCTTGAGCGGGAGAGTTCGCACAGACCCGCCGAAACGGGCCGCCGAACGGCGTCAGGCACCCGATCCACACCGTTCCCGGGAGCCTCGAGACCCGGGTCGGGTGCCGAACGGGTGCCTGAGCGAGACGGTCAGTAGGCGCCGGAGCCGCGAAGGACCGCCCGGCCCGTGCGCCACAGGATCACCGCGTCGAGAGTCATCGACCAGTTGTCGACGTAGCGCAGGTCGAGCAGGAGGGACTCCTCCCAGCTCAGGTCGCTGCGGCCGCTGACCTGCCACAGGCCGGTAAGACCGGGCCGCACCCGCAGCCGCCGGGCGGCGTCGTCGTCGTACCGGGCCACCTCGTCAGGCAGCGGCGGGCGCGGTCCGACGAGGGACATCTCGCCCTTGAGGACGTTGAGGAGCTGCGGCAGCTCGTCGAGCGAGTAGCGCCGCATCAGCGCGCCGACCGGGGTGACCCGCGGGTCGTTGCGCACCTTGAAGAGCACCCCGTTGCCGTCGTCGAGGTGCGCGAGCTCGGGCAGGAGCCGGTCGGCGTCGACGACCATCGAGCGGAACTTGTACATCGTGAAGGGCTTGCCGCCGGCCCCGATCCGGGTCTGCCGGTACAGCACAGGTCCCGGGCTGGACAGCTTGACGGCGAGCGCCACGACGAGCAGCACCGGCGACAGGAACACGAGGAAGGCGAGCCCGAGCAGGCGGTCGGTGAGGCCCTTGAGCACCCGGCGCGTACCGGTGATCGTCGGCCGCTCGAGGTGCAGCAGGGACAGTCCCGCGATCGGGCGGATCGACAGTCGCGGCCCGGCGACCTCGATGATGCCCGGCGAGACGACGAGCTCGACGTCGCGCTCCTCCAGCGCCCACGCGAGCCGACGCAGCGCGTGCCCGGACAGGTCGGGGTGCGACACGACCGCGACGACGTGGACGCCGAGCTTGTCGACGACGTCGAGGATGCGGCCGGGGTCGCCGACGACCGGGACGTCCCGCAGGTGCGACACGCTGACCCCGGCGACGGACGGCACGCACGCCGCGACGGGCACGAGCCCGTGTTCGGGCTCGTGGACGAGCTTCTCGACGACGGACGTCGCAGCGTCCGCCCGGCCGACGACGAGAACGCGCTGCTTGCCGTGGCCCCGTCCGCGGACCCGGAACAGCCACCCGCGCAGTGACCGGCGGCCGACGAGGGTCAGGGCGAGCGTCACGGGGACGACGGCCAGCGCGTAACCCCGGGACAGGTTCGCCTGCCACACGAACGACATGACCGCGAGCAGGGTGAAGAGCACCACGGCGCTGTCCGCGACGCGGCGGTACTCCTCCGTGCCCGATCCGAGGAACCGCTGCTCGTAGGTGCGCTGGAGGGAGAGGACCCCGACCCACGCCACGGGCAGCAGGGCGCTCAGCGCGACGTACCCCGGGACGACCTCGCTGTGGAACCGCACGGCGACCGTGCCGAGCGAGGCGACGACCGCCGACGTGGCGTCGAGCACGACGGCCCGCCGCCGGTAGGCGGCCATGGTCCGGCCGACCTCGTCGGACACCTCCCGGCGCAGGGCGGGGCCGGAGGTGGTCGCGTCGCCGCACGGCGGGCCTGGCGCGCCCTCCGCACCGGCCGTCGGGACGGTGCGGACCACGAGGTCGGCCACGCCCACCGCGTCGTCGTCGTCCGGGTGCGCGTCGTCCGGGTGCGCGTCGTCCGGGTGCGCGTCGTCCAGCTGCCCGTCGTCCAGCTGCCCGTCGTCCAGCTGCCCGTCGTCCAGGTCCTGCACGTCCTGGAGGATGCGGGCCGCCTCGTCGACGTCCGCCTCCGCCGGTGCACCGCCCTCGTGGGGAGGCATGCGGACGTTCTCGTCCTGTATCTCAATGGACACGGGCTCACCCCAGCTCGTGAAACAGACACGCTCCGTGACCCGCCCCCGAGTCACGTGGCCCCAGCGGAACTGACTGTAGGCAAGCCTGTCGCGGCGACCGGCTGGTTTCGGCGGATTGTCATTTTCCCCACCGAACAGATGACGTCCGCAGCGACCCACCGTGACGACGGTCCCGGGCGAGATGTTCCTCAGCGAGGGGTCAGTAGGCGCCGCTGGCGCTCGACGACGGCGCGGCCCGTGCGCCACAGGATCGACAGGTCCAGGACGAGGGACCAGTTGTCGACGTAGCGCAGGTCGAGCAGGAGGGACTCCTCCCAGCTCAGGTCGCTGCGACCGCTCACCTGCCACAGCCCGGTGATCCCGGGACGCACCCGCAGCCGCCGCGTCGCGTCGTCCGAGTACTCGGCGACCTCCTGCGGCAGCGGAGGCCGCGGCCCGACGAGCGACATGTCGCCCCGCAGGACGTTGACGAGCTGCGGCAGCTCGTCGAGGGAGAACCTCCGCAGGACGGCGCCGACCCGCGTGACCCGAGGGTCCTCCCGGAGCTTGAAAAGGATGTCGTTGCCCTCGTTGAGGTGGGCGAGCTCGGCCCTGAGCTGCTCGGCGTCCACGATCATCGAGCGGAACTTGAGCATCGTGAACGGCCGCCCGTCCACGCCGACCCGGGTCTGCCGGAAGAGCACCGGCCCCGGGCTCGTCGCCGCGACGGCGACCGCGATGACCGCCATGAGGGGCGCGGCGACGACGAGCAGGAGCGAGGTCACGAGGACGTCGAAGAGCGTCTTCGCCAGGCGCCGGCCGCCGCTGATCACCGGCCGCTCCATGTGGAGCAGCGACAGCCCGGCGATGGGCCGGATCGACAGCCGCGGCCCGGCGACCTCGATGATGCCCGGCGAGACGACGAGCTCGACGTCGCGCTCCTCCAGCGCCCACGCGAGCCGACGCAGCGCGTGCCCGGACAGGTCGGGGTGGGACACGACCGCGACGACGTGGACGCCGAGCTCGTCGACGGCGTCCAGGATCTGGTCGGGCTCGCCGACGACGGGGACGCCGTGGACGTGGGAGAGCTGCACGCCCGCCGGCGGCACGCACGCCCCGACCGCGACGAGGCCGTGCTGCGGCTCGTGGTCGAGCTTCTCGATGACCGACACCGCGGCGTCCGCCCGGCCGACGACGAGCACCTTCTGCTGGCCGCGCCCGCCGACCCGCAGCCGGAACAGCCAGCCCCGCACGGCATGCCTGCCGAGCAGGGACAGCAGGACGGCGAGCGGGACCGCGACGAGCACCCACAGCCGGGAGACCTGCGCCCGCGCGCTGAAGGACACGACGGCGATCACGGTGAAGAGGACGAAGCCGGCGTGCACCGTCCGCCGGTACTCCTCGGTGCCGGTGCCGAGGTACCGGTACTCGTAAGCCCGCTGGAGGGTGAGGAAGGCGAGCCAGGCGGCGGGCAGGAGCGCGGTGAGGAGGATGAACGCGGGCGGCCACTGCAGGCCGAAGCGGAGGCAGCCGGCGACGGCGGACGCCACGAGGGCGCCTGCACCGTCGACGGACAGGGCCCGGCGACGGTAGGACTCGAGGAGCCCGCGCGCGTTGTCGTCGACGAGGTCCGGCCGCGGGAGCCGGGTCGTCCGGGTGCGCAACGGCTCGGGGCGGTCCGCGCCGAAGAGGTCCACCGAAAGCCCGGGATCGGCGTGCACGGCGTGCACACCCGCCCGGGTGTCGTCCGCGGGACGATGCCGGCCCGCCTCGGGCTCCATGCCCAAGGTCACCGTCTCACCTCGCAACAACACCGTCGGTCGTCACCCGGACGCGGTATCCGGCACCGTGCGTGACCGACTCTAGAGGCGGGGATGTCTCGGCGTTCGGCGTTTGGGAGAACGATCGGGCGATGGAACGACCCGCGGGGCCACGGGATCCGCCGGTCCGGCCGGACGCCGCCCGGTCAGACCTTGCGTGTGGAGTTGCTCACGTTCTGTGCCCACTCCCAGCCGTTGCGCAGGACGTCCAGGACGGCGTCCGCCGCGTCACCGACGAGAAGCACGACGTCCTCGCGCTGAGCCTGCGGGAAGTCGCGGAGCACGAAGTCGGCGGGGTCCTGCCGGCCCGGGGGCCGGCCGATGCCGACCCGGACGCGGCAGTAGTCCCGGGTGCCGAGCGACTGGCTGACCGACCGCAGCCCGTTGTGCCCGGCCTCGCCGCCGCCGCGCTTGAGCCGGACCTCGCCGAAGGGCAGGTCGAGCTCGTCGTGGACGACGAGGAGGTGCCCAGGGTCGACCTTGAAGAACTTCACGAGCCCGGTGACCTGCCCGCCGGACTCGTTCATGTACGAGGACGGCTTCGCGAGGACCGCACGCGGGCCGGGCCGGCCGCTCGCCGGCGGCAGCCGCACCTCGGCGACATGGGCCCGTGACCGGTGCGTGGAGAACCGGACGCCGAGCTCGGCGGCGAGCGCGTCGAGCGCCGTCGCCCCGATGTTGTGCCGGTTGCCCGCGTAGCGGGGCCCGGGGTTGCCGAGTCCGACGACGAGCCACACGGCGTCCGGCTCGTCGTCCGTCACGGCGGGAGGTGTCACCGGTGTCGCGGGGTCGGACGGAGGGGTCAGCCCTCGGCCGAGGCGGCCTCGGCGACCTCACCCTCGCCGCCCTCGGCGGCCTCACCCGTGGCGGCCTCGGCCTCGCTCGCCTCGGCAGCCGGGACGGAGACCGCGACGACGACCGCATCGGGGTCGGTCGCGAGGGTCGCGCCGGCGGGCAGGGTGACGTCCGTCGCAGTGATGCGGGTGCCGTCCCCGGCACCGTCGACGGAGACCTCGAGCGACTGCGGGATGTTCGTCGCCTCGACCTCGACCGACAGGGTCGTGTTCTCCTGGGTGACGATCGTGCCGCTCACGGGCGTGCCGACGACCTGGACCGGGATGTCGACGGTGACCTTCTCACCGCGGCGGACGAGGAGCAGGTCGACGTGCTCGATGAAGCCCTTGATGGCGTGCCGCTGGACGTCCTTGGGGAGCGCGAGCTGGCTCGTGCCGTCGAGGTCGACCGAGAGCAGGGTGTTGGAATGCTTGAGCGCGAGCATCGTCTCGTGGCCCGGCAGGGTCACGTGGACGGGGTCGGTGCCGTGGCCGTAGAGCACGGCGGGCACCTTGTTGGCCCGGCGCAGGCGCCGCGCGGCGCCCTTGCCGAACTCGGAACGGGGCTCGGCGGAGAGCTTGACCTCGGCCACGGATAACTCCTCGTCGTCCGGGCGCTCGTCGCCCGGGGTTCTCGTGCGTCTTGGCGGTGCTGCGGTCTGCGGGGCCACGGCGGGCGGACGCGACATCGTCAGCACCGCGTCGATCACGGAGCCGCAGTGCGCGGCAGACCCTCGCCGAGGCAACCGGGCCATGGTAGCCGCCGCCGCGACCGGTCCTGAAATCGACTCGGTGCGGAACAGGTAGACGGCGTCCGGGCCGTGGATCTGCACAGTGCAGATCCACGCAGATCCACACTGTGCAGACGTTCTCCCCCACGTCCTGGGGGAGATCGGCTGCGTGCCGGGGGTCAGGCGTCGGCGGCGAGCTCGACGAGGAGCGCGACGAGCGGCTCGCGGGCGTCGGCCGGGTGCAGGCCGAGCCCGGCGAGCTCGTCGACCGTCGCCCAGACGAGCTCGTGGCTGTTCTCCGGGCTGTCCTTGACGAGCTCCGGCCCGGACAGCACGGCCTTCCCGGACACATCCGTCATGAGGAAGTACGTCGCCTCGCGCTCGTTGTGCCGCCCGGACCACAGGCGGCGCTCGATCCTCGCCTCGAGTGTCGTCTCCTCCGCGAGCTCCCGGACGACGGCGGCGTCGAGCGGCTCGCCGTCCTCGACGTGGCCGCCGGGAAGCACCGCGTAGCGGTGCCCGGGGCACTGCGGCCCGGTCGGGCCGAGGGTCCGGCACATGATGCAGGCGTCCGGGGAGGGCTTGCGCAGGTAGCGTTTGACGAGCAGCACCCGGCCGCGGTCAACGACGACCGCCACGGCCCGCTGACCGGCCACCTCACCCGCCCCTCTCCGACCGTGCGCCCCGGACGGCGCGCCCTCCCTGCCTGGCATCGACAGTCTCCGGACCGCGGTTGACCGTCACCCCGGCGGCCGGGCCTCGCGTCAGGTGTTGCCGTCGAACAGGCTCGTCACTGAGCCGTCGTCGAACACCTCGCGGATCGCCCGGGCGATGAGCGGGGCGATCGACAGCACGGTGAGCTGCGGGAAGCGCCGCTCCTCGGCGATCGGCAGGGTGTTCGTGACGATGACCTCGCTGATCTTGCTGGACCGCAGCCGCTCGACGGCGGGCCCGGACAGGATCGCGTGCGTCGCCGCGACGATGACGTCCGCGGCGCCGTTCTCGACCAGCGCCTCGGCGGCCTGGGTGATCGTGCCCGCGGTGTCGATCATGTCGTCGACGAGGACGCAGGTCCGTCCGTCGACGTCGCCGACGACCTCGTGGACCTTGACCTGGTTGGGCACGTTCGGGTCGCGGCGCTTGTGGATGATCGCGAGCGGTGCGGCGAGCCGATCGGACCACTGGTCGGCGACCCGGACCCGGCCGGCGTCCGGGGACACGACGGTGAGGCGGGCCCGGTCGACCCGCTTGCGGACGTGCTCGGTGAGCAGCGGCAGCGCCCACAGGTGGTCCACGGGGCCGTCGAAGAAGCCCTGGATCTGGGCCGTGTGCAGGTCGACGGCCATCAGCCGGTGCGCCCCGGCCGTCTTGAACAGGTCGGCGACGAGGCGGGCCGAGATGGGCTCCCGGCCACGGTGCTTCTTGTCCTGCCGCGCGTATGGGAACGACGGCGCGATGACGGTGATCCGCTTGGCGGAGGCGCGCTTGAGCGCGTCGACCATGATCAGCTGCTCCATGAGCCACTGGTTGATCGGCGCGCTGTGGCTCTGGATGACGAAGGCGTCGCAGCCGCGGACGCTCTCGCCGAACCGGACGTAGATCTCCCCGTTGGCGAACTCGTAGGCGCTCGTCGGGACGAGCTCGACGCCGAGCTCCGCGGCGACCTCCTCGGCGAGCTCGGGGTGCGCGCGGCCGCTGATGACGACCATCCGCTTCTCGCTCGTCGACGTGATGCCGGTGCTCATCGCGGCCTTCCTTCCTGCGGCTGCGGCCCGGGCGGATCCGACGCGGCCCGGGCGGAGAGCGCGGCCTCGGCGGCCTTCGCCGCGGGTGTCCCCGGACGACGCCGCTCGACCCAGCCCTCGACGTTCCGCTGGGTACCCCGGGCGACCGCCATCGCCCCGGGCGGGACGTCCTGGGTGATCACCGACCCCGCCGCGGTGTACGCGCCGTCCCCGATCGTGACGGGCGCGACGAGCATCGTGTCGCTGCCGATCCGGACGTGGTCGCCGACCGTCGTCGCGTGCTTGGCGACGCCGTCGTAGTTCACGAAGATCGTCGCCGCGCCGATGTTCGTCCCCTCGCCGATCGTCGCGTCGCCCACGTACGACAGGTGCGGCACCTTCGCGCCCGTGCCGATGACCGCGCTTCTTCGTCTCGACGAAGGCGCCGATCTTGCCCGCTCGCGCCGAGCTCGGTGCCGGGGCGCAGCTAGGAGAACGGGCCGACGCTCGCGCCGGCGCCGATCCGCGCGCACGTCGCGTGCGACCGGACGACGGTGGCGCCCTCGCCGACCACGCAGTCGGTCAGCGTCGTGTCCGGACCGACCACGGCCTCGCGGCGCGACCGGGGTCGTGCCGTGCAGCAGCGTGCCGGGCAGCAGTGTCGATGTCCGGCTCGAGGGTCACGGTGACGTCGACCCACGTCGTGCGCCGGGTCGACGACGGTGACGCCGCGCGCATCCAGACCTCGAGCACGCGGCGGTTGAGCTCGCGGCCGAGCGCGGCGAGCTGGACGCGGTCGTTGACCCCTTCGACCTGCCACACGTCGTCGGTCGGCGACCGCGGCCACGAGCAGCCCGTCGCGCGCGCGCCACCGACAGCACGTCGGTGAGGTACTTCTCGCCCTGGGCGTTGTCGGTGCCGACCCGGCCGAGCGCGTCGACGGAGCACCGCCGAGTCGAAGGCGTAGATCCCGGAGTTGATCTCGGTGATCGGCCCGCTGCGCCTCGTCGGCGTCCTTGTGCTCGACGATGCCGACGACGGCATCCGAGCCGTCCCGGACGACCCGGCCGTAGCCGGTCGGGTCGGCGACGTGCGCGGTGAGGACGGTCACGGCGGCCGCTGACACCGTGTGCGCGGCGACGAGGCGGCCGAGCGTGCCGCCGTCGAGCAGCGGGACGTCGCCGTAGGTCACGACGACGGTGCCGCTCAGGCTCGGCGGGCAGGACCGCGAGACCGCACTCGACAGCGCGGCCGGTGCCCTTGACATCGTCCTGGTCGGCGATGAGAGCGTCCGGGTCGACGGCGGCGACGTGCTCGGCGACCCGGTCGCGCTCGTGCCGGACGACGACGGCGAGGTGCTCGGGATCCAGGGCTGCGGGCGGCGGCCAGGGCGTGCCCGAGGAGCGACCGGCCACCGATCTCGTGGAGCACCTTGGGAGTCGCCGACTTCATCCGGGTTCCCTCGCCGGCCGCAAGGACGACGACGGCAGCCGGGCGGTGCTGGCTCACGCGGAGGTCCTCCTCGGCGTCCAGTGGCGGCTACGGCACGGCGATCCTACCCGCCGGACGGGCCCGGCCCGACGTACGCCGGCCCGCAGCGCCGGCCCGCGCCGGTCACGCTCCGCCCCCAGGATTCGAACCTGGACCGCAAGGCTCCAAAGGCCTGCGTGCTGCCGTTACACCAGGGCGGACCGCGCGGCGACGAGCCGACCGGGCAGGCCGCGCGCCGGGGCACCCGGGGCACGGACGGCGACCGGCTCCCCGCGGACCCGAGCAAGTGTGCCAACTCCGCGCCGCGGGCACACACCGCGCACCCGGACGGTCTCCGGTACCACGTGGCACGCGCGACCGCTCGGCGCAGCGGGACGGTGCGTGCTGGACATGGCTACGGAACCGTAGGTTACGGTGCCGTAGCAATGGTCCGTTGGCTCTTCGACATCGAGCGGACGAACGTCCACAAGTACACCCCTGACCTGATCAAGGACCCCGACGTCACCCGGGTCTCCCGATGGTTCCTCGGCCTCGTCGCCGCGTCGCTCCTCCTGCTGGCCGTGCTCGGCGGGCTGCTCGCGTGGTCGTGGCAGGGTGCCGTGACCGCGTTCTTCTGGGCCTCCCTCGTGCGGATCTCGCTGCTGCACCACGTGACCTGGTCGATCAACTCGATCTGCCACGCCATGGGCAAGCGCCCGTTCGCGAGCCGGGATCGCAGCGGAAACGTGTGGTGGCTCGCGGTGCTGTCCTTCGGCGAGTCGTGGCACAACCTGCACCACGCCGACCCGACGTGCGCCCGGCACGGCGTCCTGCGCGGCCAGGTCGACATCAGCGCCCGGGTCATCCGAGCGTTCGAGATGCTCGGCTGGGCCCGCGAGGTCCGCTGGCCGAAGGTCGAGCGGCTCGCCGCGAAGCGGGTCTGACCGGACGTCAGGTGGTGCCGCGGGTGCTCGCCCGGAGCCGGCGCCTGCCGTGCGCCGGGCCGGCGCCGGGGACGGCCCGCGCCGGCCCTCGGGACCTGTTCGGCATGATGGTCCGGTGACGACGTCGAGCCAGCGCGGGAACCGGCCGCCGCCGGACCCGGCCGGCCGCCCGGCCGGGCCCGCATGACCGGCAAGCAGCGCCGCGAGCAGCTGCTGGACGTCGGCCGCCGGCTCTTCGCCGAGAAGGGCTTCGAAGGCACCAGCGTCGAGGAGATCGCCGCCACGGCGCAGGTCTCCAAGCCGGTGGTGTACGAGCACTTCGGCGGCAAGGAGGGGCTCTACGCCGTCGTCGTCGACCGCGAGATCCGATCGCTGCTCGACGCGATCACGGCGTCGCTGCCGACCGACGCGACACCCGCGCGTCCTGCTGGAGCAGGCGGCGCTCGCCCTGCTCGACTACATCGAGACGCTCGACCGACGGCTTCCGGATCCTGGTGCGCGACTCCCCGGTCGCCCAGTCGACCGGGACCTTCGCGAGCCTGATCAGCGACGTCGCGAACCAGGTCGAGTACCTGCTCGCCGACGAGTTCCGGCGCCGCGACCTCGACCCGAAGACCGCCCCGCTCTACGCCCAGATGCTCGTCGGCATGGTCGCGCTCACCGGGCAGTACTGGCTCGACGTCCGTCAAGCCGAAGAAGGCCGAGGTCGCCGCGCACCTGGTCAACCTCGCGTGGAACGGCCTGTCCGGGCTGGAGCGGCGGCCCCGGCTCACCGAGCTCACGGAGCCGTGACGTGCCGGCCGCCGACCGGACGGCGACCTCGCGCGGACGAGGTCCGTCCAGCGACGAGGTCGACCGGATCGTCGCCGCCTGGCGCCGCGAGCGGCCCGACCTCGACGTCGCGCCGCTGGAGGTGCTGTCCCGGGTCACCCGGCTCGCCCGCCATCTCGACCGGGACCGGGCGGCCGCGTTCTCCGCGCAGCGGCCTCGAGCCGTGGGAGTTCGACGTCCTCGCCGCGCTGCGCCGGTCCGGGCGCGCCCTACCAGCTCTCCCCCGGCCAGCTGCTGCGCCGAGACCCTCGTGACCAGCGGCACGATGACCAACCGGATCGACCGGCTCGAGCGCCGCGGGCTGGTCGTCCGGCGGCCCGATCCGGACGACGGGCGCGGCGTCCTCGTCGGCCTCACCACCGCCGGGCGCACGGTCGTCGACGCAGCCCTGGCCGCGCTCCTGGACCGCGAGCGCGCCCTGCTCGCCGACCTCGACCGCCGCCGACCGGACGGCACTCTGGCCGGCCTGCTGCGCCGCCTCGTCGCCCCGTTCGACACCCCGGGCCTGAGCCGGGCCTGAGCCGGGACCGGCTCAGCCTGCCGGTCTCGGCCGCCTCGAGCCAGTCCTCCTCGAGGACCTCCCGCTCGGCGGTGACCGCGCGCAGCGTCTCGTCGAGCGACGAGCACGGCCTCGTGGTCGGTGGCCTTCGCGGCCATCTCGGCGTGGATCGTCTCCGCCTCGGCCGTGAGCCGGGCGAGCTGCCGCTCGATCCGGGCCATCTCCTTGCGAGCGGCTCGGGCCTCGCCGCCTTTCGGCGTCGCGGCCGTCGGCCGCCTCGGTGGCCCGACCGTCGGAGCCCGCACCGGAACCGGCGCCGGACGCCGGCCGCGCGGCGTCCCGCGCGAGCATGCCGTGCCGCAGCTCGAGGTACTGCTCGACGCCGCCGGGCAGGTCACGGATCCGGCCGTCGCCGAGCAGGGCCACCTGCCGGTCGCGTGACCCGTTCCAGCAGGTACCGGTCGTGCGAGACGACGAGCAGGGTGCCGGGCCAGCCGTCGAGGGTGTCCTCGACGGCGGCCAGGGTGTCGGTGTCGAGGTCGTTGGTCGGCTCGTCGAGCATGAGCACGTTCGGCTCGCCCATGAGCAGCCGCAGCAGCTGCAGGCGCCGCCGCTCGCCGCCGGAGAGGTCGGTGACCGGGGTCCAGACCCGCTCCCGGGTGAAGCCGAGCCGCTCCAGGAGCTGGCCGGCGGTGACCTCGCGGTCGCCGATCCGGACCGCGCCGCGGACCTTCTCCACGACCTCCTGGCACCCGCAGGTCGGCGATGTCGTCGAGCTCGCGGACCTCCTGGGTGAGGATCGCGGCCTGCACGGTCTTGCCGCGCCTGACCCGGCCCGCCGCCGGCTGCAGCTCGCCGAGGAGCAGCCGCAGCAGCGTGGTCTTGCCCGAGCCGTTGACACCGACGACGCCGATCCGGTCGCCCGGGCCGATCCGCCAGGTGACGTCCGACAGGAGCACCCGCTCGGTCGTCCCCGGAGCCGACGGCGAGGGTGACGTCCTCGAGGTCGAGGACGTCCTTGCCGAGCCGGGCGGTGGCCATCTGCTGCAGGGCGATGCCGTCGCGGGGCGGCGGCTCGTCGGCGATCAGGGCGTTCGCGGCGTCGATCCGGAACCGGGGCTTGCTGGTCCGGGCGGGGGCGCCACGGCGCAGCCAGGCGAGCTCCTTGCGGAGCAGGTTCTGGCGCCGCTCCTCGGTGACGGCGGCGGCCGCGGGCCCGCTCGGCCCGGGCCAGCACGTACGCGGCGTAGCCGCCGTCGAAGGCGTCGACGACGCCGTCGTGGACCTCCCAGGTCCGCGTCGCAGACCGCGTCGAGGAACCAGCGGTCGTGGGTGACGACGACGAGCCCGCCCCGATCGGCCGGCCAGCGTGCCCGCAGGTGCCGGGCCAGCCAGTCGACGCCCTCGACGTCGAGGTGGTTGGTCGGCTCGTCGAGCAGGAGGACGTCGTGCGTCCCGGGCGAGCAGCGCGGCCAGCGCGACCCGCCGCCGCTGCCCGCCGGACAGCCGTCCGACAGTCGCGTCGAGGCCGCCGACCCCGGCGGCGTCCAGGCCGCCGAGCAGCCCGGCGACGACGTCGCGGACCCGCGGCGTCGGCGGCCCAACGTGGTCGGCACGGTCGCCGACGACCGCGTGCCGGACGTCGAGCGCCGTCGAGCACGTCGTCCTGGGCGAGCAGCCCGACGCGGACGCCGCCGGCGTGGGTGACCCGGCCGGCGTCCGGGGTCTGGCGCCGCGCCAGCACGCGCAGCAGGGTCGACTTGCCGTCGCCGTTGCGGCCGACCACGCCGATCCGGTCGCCGTCGTCGAGGCCGAGCGAGACGCCGTCGAGCACGGTGCGGGCGGCGAACGCGACGGTGACGGTCTCGACGTTGAGCAGGTGAGCCATGGGAACGGGGCCGGGTCAGAGCAGCCGGGTGCCGGGCACCGGCCCGTGCGCCCGCCGGACGTCGTCCGCGACACCGGACGCCGTGAGCGCGACCGCAGACGTCGAGGGCCTGCTCGGGGTCCTCGACGAGGAAGACGACGGTCGGGCCGGAGCCGGAGACGAGAGCCGCCGAGGGCGCCGTAGTCGCGGCCGACCTCGAGGGTCCGGTCGAGCAGTGGCGCGAGCGAGCACGCGGCGGGCTGCAGGTCGTTGTGCAGGCGCCCCGCCGAGGGCCTGCGCGTCCCCGCGCGCGCAGCGCCTGCATGAGGTCGCTCCGGGACGCGCGGGGCGGGCACCGGCCGGCCTGCCCGGAGCCGGTCGATCTCGCCGTAGACCGCGGGCGTCGACAGTCCCGTCTCGGGAGCGCGACCACCCAGTGGAACTCGCCGCGGGCCAGGGCCGGGGTGAGCCGCTCGCCGCGGCCGGTGCCGACGCGGTCCCGCCGACGAGCGCGAACGGCACGTCCGAGCCGAGCTCGGCGGCGAGGTCGAGCAGGTCGTCGCGGGACAGGCCCGGTGCTGCCACAGCGCGTCGCAGGCGAGGAGCGCCGCCGCGGCGTCCGCCGAACCGCCGGCCATCCCGCCGGCGACCGGGATCTGCTTGCGGATGTGCAGGTGGACGCCGTCGGCCGACCCCGGTCCGCTCGGCGAGGAGCGGCGCCGCACGGACGGCGAGGTTGCTCTCGTCGCGGGGCACCCGGTCGGCGTGGACGCCCTCGACAGTGACGCTGATGTCGTCCGCGAGCCGGGCCGTGACGTCGTCGGTGACCGAGACGGCGTGGAAGACGTTGACGAGCTCGTGGTACCCGTCGCGGCGCAGCGGACCGACGACGAGCGCCAGGTTCACCTTGCCGGGTGCACGCGCCGTCACGGTGCTCGTCGTCGTGCTCGTCGTCATCGGCTCGACCCTCAGGGCATCCTCGTCGGCGCGCAGGCGGGCGGCCGCGACGGCCGCGAACTGCTCCAACGACGAGCGTCTCGCCCCGGGCGCCCGGGTCGACCCCGGCGGCCCGGAGCACCGTCTCGGCGGCGGCCGGCGACCCGGCCCACCCCGTGAGGGCGGCCCGCAGCGTCTTGCGCCGCTGGGCGAACGCGGCGTCGACGCACGCGAAGACCATCTCGCCGCGGCGCCGGCGTCGGAGGCGGGTCGCGCCGGGTCAGCGCGACGAGGCCGGAGTCGACGTTCGGCACCGGCCAGAAGACGCTGCGCGGGACGGCGCCCGCGCGCCGGACGTCGGCGTACCAGGCCGCCTTGACCGACGGCACGCCGTACGCCTTCTCGCCGCGGCCGCGCCGCGAGCCGCTCGGCCACCTCGGCCTGCACCATGACGAGCCCGGTGCGCAGCGACGGCAGGCGTTCGAGCAGCCGGAGGACGACCGGCACCGCGACGTTGTACGGCAGGTTCGCCACGAGCGCGGACGGGGCCGCAGCGGTCGTCGGGCCCGGCGGCAGCGCGGTGACGGCGAGGGCGTCGGCCCGGACGACGACGAGCCGGCGCGCGGCATCCGGTGCCCGCGCGGCGACCGTCGCCGGGAGCGCGGCGGCGAGCACGGGGTCGATCTCGACCGCGACGACGTCCGCGCCCGTCCCGAGCAGGGCGAGGGTCAGCGACCCGAGACCGGGACCCGACCTCGACGACGCAGTCGCCCGGCCCGACGCCCGCGAGCCGGGCGATCCGGCGCACCGTGTTCGCGTCGTGGACGAAGTTCTGCCCGAGCGTCTTCGTCGGCCGGACGCCGAGCTCGGTGGCCAGCCGGCGGACGTCCGCGGCACCGAGCAGCGCGACGTCGCTTGCCGGGTCGGTCACGGCCCCACCTTGGCAGATCCGCCGCACGACGGCCGCGCCAGGCGGAACCCTCGGATCGTTCGCGCGGGCCCACCAGCGCGTGCGTCGTTCCTGGATGAGGTGAAGAGGATCAAGTGCAGAGGATCAGTGAAGAGGATCAGGTGAAGAGCTTCCTGCCGCAGACCGGCCACTGACCCGCGCCGGCCTTCTTGTAGAGGAGCTTGGCACGGTAGGTCTGCTCGGCAGAGGAGTTGTCGATCGGGTTGCCGGAGCCGCCCATGGCATGCCAGGTGGAGAGGCTGAACTGGTAGAGGCCGTAGTAGCCCGCGGGGTTGACCGCGCGCGGGTTCCCGCCGGACTCGCAGTCCGCGAGCGCGGCCCAGTTCAGGCTGTCGGCGCTGCCGCCGACCGAGCCGCCACCGCCGCTGCTCGTGGACGCCGGCTTAGCCTTCGTGCCGACCCGGACGACCTCGGTGACCGGCTTCGTCGTGACCGTCGCCGTGACGAGGGTCCTGCTCACGATCTTGCCGTCGGCGAGCGTCACCCGGTAGGTCGCCGTCCGGCTGCCCTTCGTGCCGTCCGTGACGACCTTCCGCTCGCCCTTGTAGAGGTCGGCGGTCTTCACCGTCTTCGTCGTGAAGGCGACCTTCTCCTTCACCGTCACGGTCTTGAGGTCGATCCGGGTCAGCGCGACGACGAGCCCCTTGACGGTCGGGCTGGACGGGAGAACGGAGAGCTTGTCCTGCGACCGGACGGTGATGCCCTGCTCGGACAGCAGGTCTGCGACGGTCGGGGCGGTCGTCGTCACCGCACGCTTCTTGCCGTCGGCGACGAGGGTGACCTTCTTCGGGGTCGTGACGAGGAGCGCGAGGCCCTGGCGGCCGAGCGGCTGGGACCGGGAGGCCGACAGCCGGGCGCCCTCGGCACGGATGCCGAGTGCGCGCAGCGCGTCGTCGACGGTGAGCTCGGTCGTCCAGTACGTCTGCTGGGCGCCGTCGACCGTGACCGACAGCTGACGCGCGTACCGGACGACGACGTCGTCGCCGTCCTCGATCCGCGCCGTCGGGGACGGGGCGACGACGTCGCGCTCCCCGAGCCGGATGTGCTGCGACGCGAGCAGCTCGCCGACGGTGTCGGCGTCGGCGGACACCTGCGAGGTCGCACCGTCGACCGTGAGGTCGACGGTGGTGTCGGCGTTCGCGTAGGCGACGGTTCCGGCGACGACTGCGGTGAGCACCGCCGCTTGGGCGCCGAGCCGCATCACGCGGTCCTTGCCAGGCTTGCCGATGAGGATGTCGAGCACGATGCTCCAGACCTTGGCTCGTCCGAGCACGACGACCGGGGCGGCGCATCGGACCGCCGCGTCGTGCGCGGCGGGCGGAGGACGCCTGCGTGCCCCCGAGGCGCGGCCCGGCGAGGGGTTCCCGCCATGGCGCGCGTCGCGCGTGCCCCGGGGTCCGTCGACCCCGGCTGTCGGGCGCCAACGTAATCGAAACGAGACCGGCCACCAAGCCACACGGCGTCGCAAACCCCCGCGGCGACGCGCCACATCGCGTGACGCTCTGCAGTTCTCCCTGGTCAGGCGACTGTTCTGGGGCGTAAGCGAGGTCACATGCTTTGTTGCGACGCGGTCACGTCCTGGCGTGCCTTGGCGTGTCGCGCTGTCGCCCATCACGCCCCGCGTCCCCCGGCCGGTGCATCCGAACCGGTCACCAGGGGCCGTAGAGCGCCTCCGCCGTCGCGTCGAGCCGGGCGCACAGCGTCTCGAGGTCCACGCCGAGCACCTCGGCCATGCACCGCACGGTGAGCGGCACGAGGTAACTGGCGTTGGTCTGCCCGCGGTAGGGCGTCGGCGCGAGGTAGGGCGCGTCCGTCTCGACCAGCACCTGATCGAGCGGGACGGCGCGCAGCGCCTCGCGCAGCGGCTCCGCGTTCTTGAAGGTGAGGGTCCCGGCGAACGACAGGTACCAGCCCTGGTCGGCGCAGTGCCGGCGCCATCGCGACGTCGCCGGAGAAGCAGTGGAAGACGGTGCGCTCCGGCGCGCCCTCCTCGGCGCAGGACGCGCAGCACGTCGTCGTGCGCATCCCGGTCGTGGATCTGCAGCACCTTGCCGAGCCGCTTGGCCAGCGTCGATGTGCCACCGGAACGACTCGACCTGCGCTGCCCGGCCGGCGACGTCGTCCGCGTCGACCCAGTGGTGGTCCAGCCCGGTCTCCCCCACCACCCGGACCCGCGGATGCGCGGCCAGCTTCTCGATCTCGGCGAGCGCGGCGTCGAGCACCAGCGCCTGCCGCTCGCCGGGTCCGGCCGTGCGCAACGATCTCGCTCGCCTCGGTCGGGTGGAGCGCGACGCCGCCGAGCACCTGCGGGTAGCGCTCGACGACGTCGACGGTCCACCGCGCCGACGTCGAGCTCGCAGCCGATCTGGACGATGCGGGTCACGTTCGACCGCCGCGGCCGCGGCCAGCGCCTCGGCAACGTCGAACGGCTCGTCGCCGCGACGCGGGTGTGGTCGAGGTGGGCGTGGTCGTCGACGACCGGGCAGCGGCAGCGGCTCCGGCGCAGGCGGTCGTCGCGGTCACCGGCGACTGCCGACGACCGCCGCCGCGACCCCGAGGCCACTGACGCTGGTGCAGCAGATGTCGGCTTGGACTGTGGTCGCGCCGTAGGTCACGGAGGACGTCCGGCAGGTGACCACGCCTGCTACGGCCGCTTCAGCCGGTCGAGCTCCTCGGCGACGACCGAGTCGTCGAGCTTGCGGAAGATCGGGCACCGCGGGCGGGACCGGCGTCCCGGGCACGATCGGGGCCGGCGCCCACGCCGCGACGGTCTCGCCGCGCCGGTAGTCGCCCATGAGCACCGGGTAGGCCGGGCCGCCGTCCAGGTCGTCGACCTCGCGGATCTCGGGCATCGGCGAGACGGTGCCCGGTGCCGCCGAACGCCTCGTGCACCGCCTGCGCGCTGTGCGGCAGGAACGGCGAGAGCAGCGGTGCGGCAGTCGCTGACCGCCTGCGCCGCGACGTGCAGCACGGTCTTCATCCGCTCGGGGTCCGCGTTCTTGCAGCTTCCACGGCGCCGGTCGGACAGGTACTTGTTCGCCTCGCCGACGACCCGCATCGCCTCGCCGATCGCCTGCCTTCTGCCGGTGCGTCGCGCAGCAGGTCGCCGACGGCGCGTGAAGGCGGCCTCGGTCGGCGGCGAGCAGGGCGCGGTCGACGTCGGCGAGCTCGCCGCGCTCGGGGATCGCCCCGAGGTTCTTGTTGATCATCGAGGCGGTCCGGTTGACCAGGTTGCCCCACCCGGCGACCAGCTCGTCGTTCGTGCGGCGCACGAACTCCGACCAGGTGAAGTCGGTGTCCTGGTTCTCCGGGCCGGCGACGGCGATGAAGTACCGCAGCGCGTCCGGCTGGTACCGCGCGAGCATGTCGCGGACGTAGATGACGACGCCGCGCGAGGACGAGAACTGCTTGCCCTCCATGGTGAGGAACTCGCTGCTGACACCACCTCGGTCGGCAGGTTGAGCTCGCCGTAGACCCCGGGCGACGCCGCCCTTGCGACCCTTGCCGGCGTAGCCGAGCAGCTCGGCCGGCCAGATCTGGGAGTGGAAGGTGATGTTGTCCTTGCCCATGAAGTAGTAGGACAGCGCGTCCGGGTCGTTCCACCAGGCCCGCCACGCGTCGTCGTCCCCGCTGCGCCGGGCCCACTCGATGGACGCCGACAGGTAGCCGATGACCGCGTCGAACCAGACGTAGAGCCGCTTGGCCGGGTTGTCCTCCCAGCCGGGCAGCGGCACCGGGATGCCCCAGTCGATGTCGCGGGTCATCGCCCGCGGCCGGACGTCGTCGAGCAGGTTGAGCGAGAACTTCAGGACGTTCGGGCGCCAGTCGGTGCGGGTCTGCAGCCAGGCCCCGAGGGTGTCGGCGAGCGCCGGCAGGTCGAGGAAGAAGTGCTGGGTCTGCGACGAACTCGGGCTTCTCGCCGTTGATCCGGCTGCGCGGGTTGCTGCAGCTCGGCGGCGTCGAGCTGGTTGCCGCAGTTGTCGCACTGGTCGCCGCGGGCGCCGTCGTAGCCGCAGATCGGGCAGGTGCCCTCGATGTAGCGGTCGGGCAGGGTGCGGCCGGTCGACGGCGAGATCGCGCCCGGTCGTCGTCTGCTCGATCATGTAGCCGTTGCGGTGCACGACCCGGAACAGCTCCTGCGCGACCGCGTAGTGGTTGCGCGTCGTCGTCCGGGTGAACAGGTCGTAGGCGAGGCCGAGCCCGTGCAGGTCCTCGACGATGACCCGGTTGTAGCGGTCGGCGAGCTCGCTTGCGGGCGTCACGCCCCTCCTGCTCGGCCTGGACCAGGATCGGCGTCCCGTGCTCGTCGGTGCCCGACACCATGAGGACGTCGTGCCCGGCCATCCGCATGTACCGGCTGAAGACGTCGGAGGGGACGCCGAAGCCGGCGACGTGGCCGATGTGGCGCGGGCCGTTGGCGTAGGGCCAGGCCACGGCGGAGAGCACGTGCGTCATGGACCGATCCTATTGACGCCTTCGGCCGGGGCCGCAGCAGGTTCGCCGGACCACGGTGAGTGACGTCGTCGCAGGCCCGGCGGGCCGCCGGCCTGACGGGCGGGCTCAGCCGCGCGGCGTCCGGACCGCGGCGGCGTAGAGGTCGCGCTTGGCGACCCCGGTGCCCGCCGCCACCTCCGCCACGGCGTCCTTGAGCCGCGCCCCGGCCGCGACGTGTGCGTGGACCTCGCTCGACGAGGGCGGCGACGTCGTCCGCGCCGACCGGCCGCGGCGGGGCTCCGGCGACGACGACGGTGACCTCGCCGAGCACCGTGGCCTGCCGCGGCCCAGACCGCGAGCCGGCCCAGCGGGCGCCGCAGCACCTCCTCGTAGGTCTTGGTCAGCTCCCGGCAGACCGCGGCCGGCCGGTCCGGCCCGAACGCCGCCGCCATGTCGGCGAGGGTCGCGGCGAGCCGGTGCGGGGCCTCGAAGAAGACCATCGTGCGAGGCTCCGCGGCGAGCGCGGCGAGCGCCCGCCGTCGCTCCCCCGGCCGCCGGGACGGGAAGCCCTCGAAGCAGAACCGGTCGGTCGCGAGCCCGGACAGGGCGAGCGCGGTGAGCACCGCGGACGGGCCCGGGACGGCGGTGACCGGGACGCCTGCGTCGACGGCCGCGCGGACGACGCGCAGCCCCGGGTCCGACACGCTCGGCATCCCGGCGTCGGTGACGACGAGCACCGTCGCGCCGTCCCGGGCGGCGGCGACGAGCTCCGCGGTCCGGGCCGCCTCGTTGTGCTCGTGGTAGCTCACGACACGGCCGGACGGCGTGACCCCGAGCAGCAGCCGCGAGTCGACGCAGCCGGCGGGTGTCCTCGGCGGCGACGACGTCGGCGTCGGCGAGCAGCCGCAGCAGCCGTGGCGGAGCGTCGTCGACGTCGCCGATCGGGGTCGCCGCGAGCACGAGCCGGCCGCGGGCGCCGGGTCGGGTGGTGATCCGGGACGTCATCAGGAGCCATCATCGACGCCGGTCTCCCCCGGTGCCGCACCGGGTCCCCCGACGGCGCAGACGTCGCAGAGCCGCCGCCTACGATGGCCCGGTGACGTCGCCGCCGCAGACGCTGACGCCGGGTCCGACGCGCGCCATGGAGCCCGAGGGCCCGTCGGCGCGTGACCGGCTCCTCACGGCTCAGCAGCGGCTCGCCGCGAAGCTGCTCGGCGTCCGGCTGACGGACCGGTTCTGGGGCTGGGTCGCGCCGCTCGTCGTCACCGCGATCGGCGGCCTCCTGCGGTTCTGGCGCCTCGACCGGCCGCCGAGCCTGGTCTTCGACGAGACGTACTACGTCAAGGAAGCCGCGGCCATGCTGCGGGTCGGCTACGAGCTCGTCAACGACCCGAAGATCAAGAAGCCGGACGACCTGTGGAACCGGGGCACGACCGACGTCTTCGGGACGGCCGCGGACTTCGTCGTCCACCCGCCGCTCGGCAAGTGGATGATCGCCGTCGGCGAGCTGCTCTTCGGCGCCGACAACCCGTGGGGCTGGCGGTTCTCGGTCGCCCTGTGCGGCACGCTGTCGATCCTCATGCTCGCCCGGATCGGCCGGAGGCTGTTCCGGTCGACGCTGCTCGGGACGACGGCGGGGCTGCTCCTCGCCCTCGACGGGCAGCATTTCGTGCACAGCCGCACGGGGATCCTCGATGTGTTCGTCATGTTCTGGGCGCTCGCCGCGTTCGGCTGCATGCTGCTCGACCGCGACCAGGCGCGCGCCCGGCTCGCCGACCGGGTCGCCGCAGGGTCGTCGCTGCTCCTCTTCGGGCCGGGGCTCGGGGTCCGCTGGTGGCGCATCGCCGCCGGGGTCTGCCTCGGCCTGTGCAGCGGGGTCAAGTGGTCCGGCATCTACTTCCTCGCAGTCTTCGGCGTCATGACCGTCGCATGGGACGTCGCCGCCCGGCGCGCGGTCGGCGTCCGGCACTGGCTCGTCGGCGCCGGGCTCCGCGACGGGGTCACCGGCTTCTTCGCCATCGTGCCCGCGGCGTCGGCCGCGTACCTCACGACGTGGACCGGCTGGTTCGCGTCGAAGGGTGGCTACGCGCGACAGTGGGGCGCCGACCACCCCTCCCGAGGAGCCGGCTGGGTACCGGACGCGCTGCGGAGCCTGTGGCACTACCACCAGGATGCGTACCACTTCCACGTCACCCTGGTATCGCCGCACCCGTACGACTCGAACCCCTGGTCGTGGCTCATCCTCGGTCGGCCGGTCGACTACTTCTACGAGGACAAGGCGTGCGGCACGAACTGCGCGCAGACTGTGCTCGCGCTCGGCAACCCGGTCATCTGGTGGGCCGGCACGATCGCGGTGGGCGTCCTCGTCTTCCGCTGGGCGCTCGGCCGGGACTGGCGGGCCGGCGCGATCCTCGCCGGGTTCGTCGCGGGTTACCTGCCGTGGTTCCTCTACCAGAACCGCACGATCTTCTCGTTCTACGCCGTCGCCTTCCTCCCGTTCCTCGTCCTCGCACTGACGTATGTGCTCGGTCTGCTCCTCGGACCGCCGGACGCCACGAACCGGCGCCGGCTCGCCGGCACCCTCCTCGCCGGCGGCATCGTCGTCCTCGCGGCGGTCGCGTTCGCGTGGTTCTACCCGATCTACGCCGCGCCGGTCATCACCAAGCAGCAGTGGCAGGACCGGATGTGGCTGCCGAGCTGGATCTGAGCGGCGCGTGACCGTCACGGTGCAGCCGTTCTCCCCCGGGAGACGGGGGAGAACGGCTGCACCGTGCGAGATCAGAGGTCGACGCGGTCAGCGGTAGACCCACAGATGCTCGCCGATGTACAGCTGCGACCACGCCCGGTTCATCGCCGGGACGGTCACCCGGACGCAGCCGTGGCTGGCTGCGTAGGTCGGGACCGATGTCGAGCCGTGGAGCGCGTAGCCGCCGTAGAAGTAGTTCGGCCGCCAGAGGAGACCGAGCGAGCTCTGCCGCCAGCCGTCGATCCGGCGGTAGATGTGGAACGCGCCCGTCGGCGTCGGGGTGCTCTGCTTGCCGGGCGAGGCGTCGAGGATCCGGGTCACGACGCCTGCCTTCGTGAGGTGGACGACCCGCAGGGTGAGGTTGATCTCGACGGCCGACGCGGTCTGCGTGTGCCGCGGCTTCGGCACGGTTGGGCTCGGGAGCTTGGCCCACGTGACGGGGCCGACGATGCCGTCGACGCCGATCCGCTGGACCTTCTGGAAGGCGTACACCGCGTGCAGGGTGTTCGACCCGAAGATGCCGTCGACCCCGCCGACGTCGTAGTGCAGCGTCGCGAGCCGGCGTTGCAGCGTGACGACGGCCGTGCCGCGCGACCCGTAACGCAGCGTCGGCATCGTCGCCGAGCGCAGCGGACCGAGCACGGCCGAGGTCGACGTCGCCTGCGAGGCAGCCGGCACGGCGGACGACGTCGCGGAGACGTCACGCCCGGTCGTCGCGCCCGCCATGGCGACGGCGGGCGCCGCGGGGACGAGTACCGTCGTCGCGGCTGCCAGGGCGACGGCGAGACGGTGCGTCCGGCGCAGCCGGGGAGCACGGCCCCGGGGCCGGACGCGGGTGGGAGTGGAGTGGTCGGAACGCATGCTGCTCATCCCCCTCGGACTGCCGCAGATGGCTCCACCTCGACCCTATGCGGCGTCCGCGCGAGCCCCCAGAGCAGAACGGCCCGAACGGGCTCCGGCGTCCGGCGCGGTGCGTTTGCCCGGGTCCGGCCGACCCGACACGATGGCGCGATGGCTGCCCAGTTCGGTCCGCACCGCTACTCCGCAGGCGACTACGACCGCGAGCACACCGACGCGTTCCGGGGTAGCCGTTTCACTGTCCGCGACCTCGCCGGCGCCCGCTTCGTCGACTGCGACCTGACCGGCGTCAAGGTCGTCGACGGCTTCCTCGTCGACGTGGACGTGTCGGGCTATGTGAACGGCCTCGTCGTCAACGGCGTCGACGTCACCGAATACGTCGAGGCCGAGCTCGACCGCCGTCATCCTGAGCGCGTGCAGCTGCGCACGGTGCGGACGGCGGACGACGTCCGGGCGATGTGGCGCACCGTCGAGCGGCTCTGGGCGGACACCGCCACCCAGGCCCACCGGCTGCCCGAAGCCGCTCTCCACGAACGGGTCGACGAGGAGTGGTCCTTCATCGAGACCCTGCGCCACTTGGTGTGGGTCACGGACTCGTGGGCGAGCCGCACGGTCCTCGACGAAGCCTTCCCCTACCACCGGCTCGGTTTGCCGCAGAGCTGGTACGCCCCTGACGACGCCGAGGCGCTCGGCATCGACCTCGACGCGGACCCGTCGTCCGCCGAGGTCGTGGCGGTACGCGCCGACCGGACGGCGGTGGTCCGCCGCATCGTGGACGGGCTGACCGACACCGAGCTCGGGCGGACGTGCTCGCGCTCGCCGGCCCCCGGCTACCCCGAGGAGGAGCGGTCGGTCGGTGAGTGCCTCGGCGTCGTCATGGTCGAGGAGTGCGAGCACCACCGGTTCGCGGTGCGGGACCTCGCCCGTCTCGAGGCGCGGTAGGCCGCGCGTCATCGGGTGATGCGCGGGCGACGACAGGCGGTCAGGTCGTGCCGTCGTCGCCCGCTGCGGATGATGAGAGCGACCTCGTGGTCCTGCCCTGCGCCCACGTGGGCTCCCCGCTGGTCGGCGCCACACCCGTCCGGGCCGGGGACGGTCCAGTTCCTCGTCCTGGTCGGCCTCCAGGCCGCCGAGACCGTCGCCACCGTCACCATGACCCACCTTCTGGCACCGCACCTCAGCTCGACCCGACGCCACCGTCCACCAAGACGCCTGACGACGTCGGCGAGAGCACCGCTCCGGCCAGGTCCCACGACGACCGGAGGTGCGGTCGGCTCGTCGCGACGGCTGAGCCAGTGCGTCAGACGGCGGCGGGGTCGTACTCGTGGAGACCGATGAGGACGCCGGCGGGATCGACGACGTAGCAGCCGCGGCCGACGCCGGCGATCAGGAACGGAGGGACGACCTCGGCCCCCCCGTTCTCGCACACGGAGCGCACCGCGGCGGTCAGGTCGGCGACGCGAACGACCGGGACGCAGCGAGGTGCCCCGTCCCGCGAGGCAATGAGTCCCGTGTCCACACCGGGTCCGTCTCCGGACGGCGCGACGAGGTAGTCCGCGGACGCGAACGGCTCCGGGTGCCACCCGAAGACGCTCTCGAAGAAGGCAACGGTGCGCCCGAGATCCGGGCTGTTGATCTCGACGTACGTGACGGGACTGGTCATGGGGGAACCCCTTCGCATCAAGGGTGAAGTAGCTCAGAGATTGCCGGACGGTTGGACGGCTCCCGCGGCAGAGGAGCGTTCTGCCAGCTCATGACCAGGCTTCGAGCCCAGGCTTCGATCTCGAGGAATGCCTCGGCGACCAGTTCGTAGCTGCTCAGCCGGCTCGACCCTGCGAGCCGGACGAGGCCCGCGGTCTTGAGGACCCGCAGGTGCTGGGAGACTGCCGGCCGACTGATCGGGAACAGCGCGGCAAGCTGCCCGACGGTCGCGCGGCCGTGGGCCAACCGCTGGCAGATCGCCCGCCGGGTGGGATCGGCGACCGCCGACAGTGCCTCGTCCAGGGACATGGCCCTCCCAGTGGTAAGCCGACACTTACCAGAAATGCTACCGCGCTCAGTGACCGCTGCCCGACTGCGGGCGGGACTTCTTCAGAGCCGGCGCCCAGTCATCGGCGCTCCAGGACATGATCGACCGAGTCCTGGTCGCGCCCTCGAACATGGTCGAGTCGGTTGACGTCGCAGCGGACGCGAGGATCAGCGGAGTCGGAGGGCCGGCGCCCGTCCTCGCACACCGCACCGCTGTCGCGTCCGCGGGCGATCTGGTACGGGGGTCGCATTCCCGAAGGGGCGCCAGACCGGGGTGGACGACGGTCTGGCGCGCGGCCAACGCTCAGGGGTCGGCGTTCCGTTGGACCCGCGGCGGGGCGCACTGCCCTGGCGGCACAACCCAGGGCGGCGGCCGGGCGAGGCGACGCCGACCCAGCGGTACGGACCAGGCCGAGTCGGCGCACGACGTACGGCCCATCCGGTCACCAGCGGTGGCCCACGTCGACGACGACGCGCGGTGCACACCCCGCCGTCTGCAGCACGAAGACCCGGAACGGCAGCCGGGCCCGGACGCCCACGCCGATCGTCAGCTGACCTTCGAAATCACCGGCCCAGGCAACCTGACGGAACGTGCGGTACCCGGTCACGTCGACGACAGACGCCTGCCGGCTCGGCGAAGGCTGGTACGTCGCGGCGCCGGTGCCGGGATCGAAGCCCGTCGTGGTGATGACCTGAAGCTTGGCGCCGCCCTGGAGCGGGACGAGCTTGCCCGAGCCGTCCATCCGCACCTGGTCCACGTAGCGCACCCGCGCCCACGAGGCACCGTCGATGACGAGCCGGTCGTAGCAGGTGTGCCGACCCGACCGGACCCCGGTCGTCGAGTCCGCGATGGCCGTGGTCCTCGCCTGCTTGGCCAGCGATCCCCACGTGATGCCGCAGTAAGCACTGCTCGCCGCGCCGGCAGCGACCGGCGCCACCAGCACACCGACGACTGCGAGCAGCGCGGCGACGACGGCCGCGCGGATCCCGATCTTCCAACGTCCCCGGGACGGGCCACCCCTGCCCGCGCCCCCGCTGCCCACCGGTCCTGATGCCTTCGCCACCAGGACCACCTCCTCAGTCCCTTGCCCGGCGCCATCGCCGGGTTGTGTCACCAGACACGCACCAGGAACCGATCCGGTTGTCACGCGAGCCCGGCGCTCCGGTCTTCACGACCAGGCAGAA
Source organism: uncultured Actinomycetota bacterium (assembly GCA_963750565.1). GTDB lineage: Bacteria > Actinomycetota > Actinomycetes > Actinomycetales > Kineosporiaceae > R-H-3. Next base: position 476,412 of record CAVVRA010000015.1, read on the forward strand.
CGCGTCGATCTGGCGACTTCGTGCCCCGCTGCTGGAGCCCTTTGATCGGACGGCGGTGCATGACGCGTCGTCATTCGGCAATGGGCTCCCAGATGAGTTCAGCGATGTCGATCACGAGTTCAGGCCCCCGGTCCGGATCCTCCGGGGTGCGGACCTCTCCCACACACACGCAGACAACGTCATTGAGGCGGCGGTAGCGGTCGCTGTCGCTGAGGTGAAAGACGGAGCCGACGATCTGCCGGCGGCCCGGTGGGTAGGCGCGGCCATATCCGTGCCACTCGAACAAAATGGTCGCGTCGTCGACGGTCTCGATGACGGCGCGGAAGTCTGGACGGAACGGCCCCGATGCGGTTCGGCGATGTGGGAAGTTCGCGCCGCGGAAGCGACCGCTGACGGAGCCCTCGCAGCGGCCCTCGGCGATCATCAGGTGCTGCTCCCAGCCGCCCTCGAGCCCGACCACCCAGCTCTCGGGATACGTGAAGCGAATCCGGTACAGCTCCTCGAGCCTCAAGACTGCGACCCCCGCACTGGCGAACCACTCGTGCTGGCAGCATCACAGGCCAGATCTCGTAGCGCCAGCAGACAGGTGTACGCGACCCGGATCTGCGAGAGATCTCCGCCGACCCGATGCGCGCAGGTCCCAGTGCGAGGTGGCAGCGACGGCCGACGGTCGGTGCACTGAGCCGGTGACGGCGAGGCGCTCAGATCCTCGGGCGGATCCGAGCACCTCGCCGGCCGAGCGGGTTCACATCGCCGGGACGACCTCGTACACCTCGACCGTGCCGCCGGAGGCGAGCAGCGGGCAGCCCTTGGCAAGGTCGGCAGCGGCGGCCAACGAGTCGGCCGAGATGATCGAGTACCCGGTCAGCCCCGACACGCCACCCTCGGCAGTGCCGCCGTCGGGCCGCAGCGTGGTGGACGCTCCGACCGGGTTGCCGCCGTCGACGACGGCTGGGCCGAGGGCACCGAACCACGCGCCCCATGCGGCCATCACGGCCTGCTGCTGCTCGGGGCTGGCCTGCTCCATGCTCGGACCGCCGGTGTAGGCCAGCAGGAAGTTCGTCATGTCGTGCTCCTTCGGCAGTGGGTCATGGCGATGCCACGCGACGACGGCCGGGGTGGCCGTCACATTCCCGACGAGCGGGATGCCCATGAATCGACAGCGGATCGACGCCGATCCGCGGCGGATCGGCAGCGGACCGAGCCCGCCAACCCTCCGGCAGGTAGCACCCCGGACGATGACGACTCCATGCCCGGCTCCAGGTCTGCGGCCGCCGCGAGGATCAACATCCACCGGAATGGGTAGAAACCGCGCATGTCCGCTCTGAGATGCCTCGCACATCGGTGTCCGGCCATCGGTGTCCGCGTGGGTACGCCCCGCTGCACCGGCAAGCCGGGCGGCCCCCGTCGTCGTGGAGAGCCGGCGGCCCGACGAAGCAGCGGTGTCCGCCACCCCGAGATGCGGCGTCATGGCCGCCGGCAGTGGTGTGCAGACCCCGCGAGACCCCACCCTCGTGACGTCGGTCGCCGACGTAGAACACCCGGTCCTGGGCCGGCAATAGGGACGCGAAGTCGGTTCCCGCGGCCGCGTCGGCGGGGTGGCGACGTGGAACCCCAACAACCGCTCACGGCAGGCAGCCTGGAGTCGGCCCGGAGCGATAGGCATCCGGCACACCTCGCAGACACCTCCGCGAGGTGTGGCTGCTATGTGACTGCCGCGCCGGCCCGGTAGACGGTGCGGATCGCGTGGAGCGCCTGGGGGTCGGCGAGCGGATCGCCGTCGAGGACGAGCAGGTCGGCGTCGTAGCCAGGCGCGATCCTGCCCTTGCTGTGTCCGAGCCCGATCACGGTTGCCGCGACAGAGGTCATCGCCCGCAGCGACTGGAGCGGGGTCATCCCGAGGTGCTGCAGGTCGGTCGCGGCGTGCCGCAGCACGTCCGGTGGCTTGATCGGCGCGATCCCTGCGTCGGTGCCTGCGACGATCCGGGCGCCCAGCTCGAACATCCGCTGCGCGTTCGCGATGATCCGCGGCATACGGGCCAGCACGGACGCCGGCGGCACCAGCCCGGGGGGAGGCGGGGTCATCCCCACCGTGGCGCCGACCACGACACCCTGGTCGACGATCTGCCGCATCAGTTCCTCGGGTGAGTCCACCCCGGTGGCACTCCAGAAAGTTGCGTGCTCGATCCCGTCGACACCCACTGCCACCGCGTCGGCAACAGCCTCGGTGGCATGGGCGTGCGCGGTGATCGGCAGCCCATGACGGTGCGCCTCGTCGGCCGCCGCCGCGAGCTCGCCGCGGGTGAACTGGCGTTCCTCCTGCTTGGTGCCCGGCGTGAGCGTCCCCCCGCTGGCCATGATCTTGATGACATCGACACCGCGCTCGACGTGCTCACGCACGGCCGCCCGCACCCCAGCCTCGCCGGCCCCGACCGCACCACCCAGGAAGTGACAGTGCCCCTGCACACACGTCAGCGGAGGACCCGCAGTCAGAATCGTGGGGAGGTCGGGGCGTCCGCGGAGCCCGAGCGACAGGTAGTCCCGATCGCCGAGGTCACGAACCGTGGTGACGCCGCCTCGCAACGCGGCCCTGCCCGCCGTCACCATCGCCGCCAGCGCCGCCTCGGTGTCGCGGCCTGCCAAGGCGCCGACCGGGTCGGGTGAGGAGTCGAAGGCCAGGTGCACGTGAGTATCGACAAGGCCCGGCATGACGAACGCGCCGCGATGCTCGACGACCTCGGCGCCGTCCGGCGCGGCCTGCCCCCCCGAGCACACAGAAACGATCTTCGCGCCGTCGAGGACGACCAGCGGCTCAGGCAGGGGGTCCGCGCCGCTGCCGTCGAACAACCACGCCGCCCGGATCGCCGTCAGGCGCGGGCGGTCCGCCGCAGCTCTCTCCGTCACATCGCACATACTTCCCGGAAGGGGCCGGCCGACGCACCCGTCAGGCCGGCGACAAGTAACCGGCGGGGGTGGCCCGGGGCCTGGTCGGCCATCGTGCGGCCGACGTCCGCGAGCGTGGGCCGCCTGGCTGTCGCTTGCCGCCGTGCTGCCGCGTCGGGCTGCGGGTGACTGCCACGCGGGCACCATCGCGGCCCGACTCGTGCCCACCGGACCAGTCCGAGGGCACGTCCACGTCAGTGCCTCGCCGATCAAGTGATCGCCGAAGTGATGCGACTGAGAGAAGGACGAACATCCGGGTCCCACGGGTCCGGCCTCGGCCGACGATTTGCTGTGGGGCCGGCGCCGGCACCCGATGGTGGGCCGTCGACGGCACCGGCCGGCCGTTCGGAGGTGATGGCCGTGCACTGGGATCTCGGGCTCGTTGGTCTCGGTCTGCTCGTCATGATGTCCTTGGTGTTCGGTCTGCTCGCCCAGCTCGTCATGGGCCGTTGGGCCGCCCGCCTGACGTGGCTCGTCGCGGCTGCCGGCTACTTCGTCTGGGGTCTGTTCGTCAGCGAAGTCTGGTTCGGCTGGGCGACGCAGGAGGAGCTCCAGCCGAACATCGACGGACTGTCGTTCGACGAGGTGCTCCTCCTCGCCACCCTCCCTGGGATCGCTGTAATCCTCCTGGCGCGCTACCTCGCGCGGCGCCGGCACCCGTCGGATGGGACCACGGAGCAGGACCGGAAGGCCGGCCACACACCCGTCGGGTGACGTCGGACCGTGACATCCGGATCGTGACAACCGGATCGTGACGTCGGCCGCTCGACGGACGCACCATGGCCGCGGGTGTCCTTCACGATGACCGCGGAGGGTCGACGGCCGCGACCCGTCGGTGCCGAGTCGATCGACGAGTGCGGCCGTGAGCGCCCGTGCCGCAGCCGACCTCGAGTCACGGCGCTCCAGACGAGAGCTTCTCGGCCTGGGCGAGACCTTCTGGATGACTCGTGGACACGTGCACGGCGGGTCTGTCCCCGACGGGGTCCTCGACGTGGAGCGGCAGTGCCTCGTCATCGCCGAGAGCGTGCTGATCGGCGCGGATCTGGTGGTCGCCCTCGACTGCAGAGGCGGGTCGCCCGGATCCACCGGCCGTCGCCACGGACGTTTGGACGGCCTCGGGCGGCATGGCCTGGAGGCGTGCCGGGCCCTCCTTCTCCAGCTTGGTAGACGCTCATGGCCTCTGGGACCGCGAGCCCAGGACACCGAGCCTGTGATCTATCCCATGGCCCATGGGATATCAAGAGCGGTTGATCAGGATGGTGGCGTGGCCGGTGTGGTCGGCGTCGGGGTCCAGGCGCAGGGTGTGGGTGCCGGTCTTGGTCAGGGTGATGGTGTCGAGGAAGGCGGTCCGGCCACTGATCGAGCGGGGGCCGCCCTTGGTGGTCTCGCCGTCCGGGTCCAGGACGTGGACGTAGGCGGTGCCGACGGTGCTGTCGCTGACCTTGATCGAGATCCGGTCGCCGGCGCGGGCGGCGAAGGTCCGGTCGGCGTCCTCGCCCGGGACGGTGGTCATGATCGTCGTGGCCGTGCCCGGGGTGATGGTGCCGGCGTTCGCGGGGACCTGGTTGATCAGGATGGTGGCGTGGCCGGTGTGGTCGGCGTCGGGGTCCAGGCGCAGGGTGTGGGTGCCGGTCTTGGTCAGGGTGATGGTGTCGAGGAAGGCGGTCCGGCCACTGATCGAGCGGGGGCCGCCCTTGGTGGTCTCGCCGTCCGGGTCCCGGACGTGGACGTAGGCGGTGCCGACGGTGCTGTTGCTGACCTTGATCGAGATCCGGTCGCCGGCGCGGGCGGCGAAGGTCGCTGTGGCGTCGGCGCCTGCAGTGTCGACGACGAGGTCGTACGACCGTGGGCTGTCCGTGGAGCCGAGCAACCCGGCCTGCCTGTTGAGCGGCGCCCCAGATGAGGACGGAGGCGGCGTCCGTCGTGATGACGTAAGTGGCGCGTTTCGGGCGACAGCCTGAGCACCACGGCGACAGTGTGAGCACCGCCGAGCGGCGAGGTGTTCACGGTGCCGGACTCATCCTCGGGTTGTCGGCGACGTCGGGGCAGACGGGTGCCCGAGACGACGCCAGTCGATCATGTGCGGAGCGGATGCAGCAGTGACCTGCCGATGACCATCGCCAGGGCGGTCGGCGAGCCGACGCTCAGCCCCAGACGCAGCCGGGCCGCGGCCACGGCGGTTCCCAGTGCCTCGAGGGCATCGGCCAACGGGCTGCCGGTCGGGGCGACCTGGCCGAGCAGCGGGTCGAGCTGGACCGCCAGACGCATCGCCTCGGCCCGCGTGCGCTGGGCGTTCGCTGTCGCTCGACGCTGCCAGCCGCGCACGGTGCCCGCGGGTAGGGACAGTTCAGCGGCGATCGACCGGTGACCGCGTCCGCCGGCCTTGGCCAGCAGGGCGCCGAGGATGACGGGTGCCGAGTCCGCGCGCCTGGGTGCGACGTGCGCCGGTAGCAGCACGTGGGTGACGAGGCAGCCGCGACACCGCACCCGCCGCGGCCGCACCAGGCGCCGCCGACCGTCGCGTTCGCGGATGGCCCGCTCCCGCGCGTACCCCCACGGCTTGAAGGAGGAACCGCAGCCATCGCAGCAGCGAGGCACCACGGCCTCGTCGATCACGACGAACAACCTCGGTCTCACCTCGCATCGCCCGATCCTCGCCCCACGACGCGCACGGGCGGCAGGGGCAGTCGGTGTTGCAGCCTGAAGCCCTCGTTGATCAACTGCAAGTCCAGCGACAGCGTGCCCACGAACCACTCGACCAAGCCGGCCAGGCGCAACCGCGCTGGACACCCGAGCCCGGCAACGTGTGCGACGACAGCATGAGGACGCCCTGGCCGACCGCGTCCTCACTGCCGACGACGCGGTCGGCCCTGCAGGTCACTACCCAGAGTGTCAACAGCCTGCCACGCGACCGCGACGATCGCCGCCGTGGTGCCGAGCGCGACGGCGAGGAGGGTGCGCACGCGCACCTGGCGCGGCTGCATGGTCGACCACCATCGAACCCGCAGTCGGCGACTGAGCCACCGCCGCGGGGCAGACTTTGCGGGAGGGACATCGCCTCCCGGAGCCGGCGGGCCGGGCCGGGTCTCCTGATCCGACGTCGTAGCGACTCCAATGGGGACATCGGCCGGGCTGGTTGTGGTTCCGGTGACCGACTCGGGCGTCGTGGCGACGCGTGATCCCGTACTCGGTGCCGGGCGCAGAGTGTCTTCAATGACGTCGACGAGCTGCTCTGCGTCAGCTTCGAAATGATGCGAGGTCAGTTCCAGGGCCTGCCGGAGCGAAAGCTGCGACAATCCGGTGGGAAGTTCTTGCGGGCGGGGCATCGTCGCGCCCCCGACGAGCAGGGGTATGACACGGATCCCTCGCCGGAGGCCTGTCTCGATCTCGAGACGCACGAAGTCGTCTGGATCATCGATCCGTCGTCCGCCGACGTCGTCCGGGGCGGAGAGCCAGTCCGGCCCGATGATCGCTAGGAGGACCCGGCTCCTCGTCAGTGCTGCGTCGAGGGTTTCCACGAAGTTGTCACCGGGTCGAATGCTGTCGAGGTCCTTGAAGACCACGCTTTCGCCGAGCCGCTCGGACAGCCGCCGATAGAGCCATGCGGCCGGGTAGGCGGAATCACCGCGCCGATAGCTGATGAATACGCCGCCCGTCGCGGCGCCCGCTCGATGAGCCATGTCCTCACCGCCCCCCGGGTGTCACGAACCGCTCAGCGCGTGACCCGCCGTCCTTCAAGGATGATTGCTCCGCCGCGCTGAGGTCCACGGGGACGGCTCAGCGGTTCTCCAGGTAGGTAATGACCGCGAGTACACGGCGGTGGTCATCGGGCTCTTCCGGCAGCCCGAGGCGTTGGAAGATCGACCGGACGGCGCTCTCGAGGGTCTTGGGTGCGATGAACAGGCTCCGTGCGATCGCGGCGTTCGAACGCCCCTGCGCCATCAGGGTCAGGACGGATCGTTCGCGGTCGGTCAGGCCGTCGAGGGGTCCGGCGCGCGGACGAGGGTGCATGAGCAACGTGACGACATCCGGATCGAGGGCGACTCCTCCTGCGGCGACCCGTCGTCCCGAGGCGACGAAGTCGGCCGATGCGATCACGCGGTCCTTGAGCAGGTAGCCGACTCCACGCGCACCACGGTCGAGGAGCCGGGTGGCGACATGTGCTTCGAGGTACTGGGACAGCACGAGAACGGCGAGCTCGGGCTGGCTTCTGCGAGCCTCAAGCGCTGCATCCAGCCCGTCGGTCGTGTTGCCGGGTGGCAGGCGAAGGTCGACGACCGCGATGTCGGGGTGCGCCTCGGCGATGGCGTCGACGAGATCTGGGGTGGTCCCGACTGCCGCGGAGACCTCGAAGCCGGCGTCCTGAAGGATCCTGGCGATCCAGCACGAACGACACCGCGAAGACGACTCCCGCGACGAGCAGCGGCGCCTGCCCGCGACGCGCCGCGGGCGACCCCCGGCGGAACCGGCTGAGAAGAACCGCCACGAACGCCGCGGCCAGGACGACCCCGAGGACGTCGGTGACCGTGTCACCGACGGACGCGAGCCGCTGTGCGGTCCCGGGATCCCACACGCTCGCAAGCGTCGCCGGACACGCACCCAGGCAAGGGCGCGGGTCGGCGAACAGGATCGACCACGTCGTGGCCGCCCCGGCCAACCCGTAGGCCGCCACGACGACGACGCGGCTGGCCCGATCGCGTAGCCGCCCGTCCGGGAAAGCCAACAGCAGGTGGGCCACCAGAGGGTGCCACAGGTCCGCCGCCACGAAGCCCGCCGTGGCGACCGCCGTCAGGGACGACCGTTGCAGCCCGTACGCCAGCCACACCGCACCGGCCGTGGCCAGCAGAGCCCCCACCTTCGCGTACGGGGACCGCCGAGACGCGACCAGGCCGACTGCCGCATCGAGAAGCCCACCGCGAGGAACAGGACACGCAACCAGCCCGGAACCGGCGACGACGGGTTCGCCGCGTACAGCACGACATAGATGGCCGACAGGACGACCGCCACCACCGCTGCCCCGAGCGCCACTACGCGAGAACCGCCACCAGGCATAGAGCGATCGTCGACCCGGTCACGGGGTGACCGCCACAGTGCTGCCCCTCGGCCACGTCAGGGGCACCCCTCCGCCAGAGCCGGGACCACCAGGTGTCAGCTCGGCGGTTCCGGCCGCCACCGTGGGATCGGCGCCACTCGGCCCCGACTCCACGACAGGGGGCTCACCATGACCCAGCACGGCGGCCCAGGTCGTCGGTCGGCACCACACCGACGGACGACTCAAGACTCCACCACCGACGTCCTGGTCACGCTGGCGGTCGTCGCCGCGCTCGCACTGGTGCTCCTGCTCGCCTGCAGCACGTCAACCATCGTCGGCCCGGACCACTCTCCCGGGCCTACGATCGTCGACATCCCTCCAACGGGCGGCTGGACGACCAGGTACGTCTACTAGACCTTG
>CAVVRA010000016.1:0-159808 GCA_963750565.1 uncultured Actinomycetota bacterium
GGTCGCGCTGGCCTGGGTGCCGGGGCTGGCACGGGTGCTGGGGCTGCCGGCCGAGGCGTTGGACTATTTCGCCACCTCGACGACCTACTCGACCGTGAACACGGTCGCGGACCTCGCCGGGAGTGGGGTGCGGTGCCCGCCGTTCGAGAGTTACGCCGGGAGGCTGCTGGACTTCATGGTCGAGCATCCGGAGATCGACTCTTCGGCGATGGTCTGACCGAGTAGAACACGGCGGGTAGGTACGACCCAAGGGAGTCACGATGCCAAGGCCCAGGCCCACGCTCGTCGTCAATGTCAGCCTGACCGGGTCGGACCGGGACTACGACGAGCAGGTGACCTTCCTCGGGCATCGTTTCCGGATCGTGCGGTTGGGGACCGACGGGGACGTCGCGGCCGCGGAGGCACTCGTGCGTCGGTGGGCCGACATGGCCGCCGCGATCGCCGTCACCGGTGTCCGGGAGGCACGGACGGCGGGACTCTACGACGGGAGCCTGGCGGCGGTCGAGCGGGTCAAGCGGGCCACCTCGACGGTGCCGGTGACTGACGGGCATGCGTTGCGCGACGTGCTGCAGGAGTGGGCGATCCGGCATGTCGACAGCGAGATGCCGGGCTATTTCACCAAGTTGGTTATCCATTTCACTGCCAGCCGACGAGTGTCCCTGACTCGCTCAAGTGCGCTGCCCGGTGGGCATCTTAACGCCGGGCAGTGGTGCCTTTGCGGCCCACCGCAGCCACTTCAGGCCGTCCCGCACCCCCTCATCCGGCTCGGATCGAGCCGTCAACTCGACGTACGCTCGTAGGGAGGCGCAGCCTGGCAACGGGGTCAAGCGGCTCAACGCTTCTGGCAGTGAAATGGATAACCAACTTCATCAATGCGCGGATCGTGGTTCTGGGCGGGGTGAACCACGACCGGACCACCCGGATCCTTCGCGAGTTCACCCAGAACCTGCAGTTCGCCGACCCGCTGCTGCGATGGGACCTGCCGGCCAGGCTGGATGCCAACCCCGTGCTCGGGCTCGCGGCGACCGTGGGACTGTGGCCGATGCGCAGGCTGCCGGGCCCCGTGCAGTCGCAGATCAAGTCACCGGGCCAAAGGATCAGCCACGCGATGGCGCGCAAGGCCGCGCGCAGCGCCGACGTGGTGGTCGCCACGTACGACGAGCTGGTCGGGTTCGGGCTGGAGGACCTGGCCGGCAAGACCGTCGTCACCTCGGCGGTCTCCGACGACCGGCTCGCCGAGCTGGGCGGCCGCGGCGTCGACATGGTGCTCGACGCCACCCCGCAGCCGTTCCACGTGACCGTCGTGGCGGCGGTCCTGGAGGCCATGATGCTGGCGATCACATCCGGCTCCGGGCGGCTGACCGACGACGACCTGCTCGACATGATCGTCTCGGCGGGTCTGGAGCCCCGGGTGCTCTACCCGAACGGGCCCAAGCGCAAGAGCAGGTTCGCCTTCGTCATCCACCCCCTGTCCCAGGAGTACTTCCGCAGCGTCGAGCCGCTCGGGACGATCGCCAAGGTAGCGCCCGCGGTGGTGATGGACGTCGTGGAGAAGGCGCTGGCCTACGCCCCGCCGTTCACCTACAGCCACGTCACCGGCATCACGTCCCCCACCGGCGCAGAGGCCGAGGGCTGGCTCATCACGGTGGGCGGAACCCCCAAGGAGCTGATGGCCCACAGCCCCGAGTTCACCTACGGACGGCTGCTCGCCGCGGCCGAGACCGCCCGGAAGCTGGGCGCCCAGGTCATGGGCCTGGGTGCATTCACCAAGGTCGTCGGTGACGCCGGCGTGACCGTTGCCAAGCGGGCCCCGCTGCCGATCACGACCGGCAACAGCTACAGCGCCTCCGGTGCCCTGTGGGCGGCGCACGAGGCGCTGCTGCAGCTCGGGCTCGCCGAGACCGACGACCGGGGACGGATCAAGGGCAAGGCCATGGTCGTGGGCGCCACCGGGGCCATCGGCTCCGTCTGCGCCCGGCTGCTCGCGCTGTCCAGCGACGAGCTGTGGCTGGTGTCGCCCGAGTCGGCGAAGCTGCTGGCCCTCAAACACGACATCGAGCGAAGCACCCCCCGGGCGCAGGTTCATGTCGCGGCCACCCCCAACGAGCATCTTCCGGACATGGACCTCGTCGTCACCGCCACCTCGGGGGCCGGGAAGCGCGTCCTGGACATCATGGCGGTCAAACCGGGCTGCGTCATCACCGACGTCGCCCGCCCGCTGGACCTCTCCGCAGACGACGTGGCCAAGCGCCCCGATGTGCTGGTGATCGAGTCCGGCGAGATCCAACTCCCCGGCGACGTGAAGATGCGGAACATCGGCCTCCCACCCGGCGTGGCCTACGCCTGGCCTGTACCGGCCGCTCCCCCGGTCGCGGTGCGGGTCGCCGTTGGGGGCGCGGGCTGCCGAAGTCGTACGGCGGCTCGCCTCAACGTCTTGCGGACGGTGACGACGTGGATGCGGAACTCAGCTTCCAACGCAGCCAACCGGGTCGGTCGGCGAGCGGCAGCGTGCGACGGCGACGGATGACCCGGACCTACGCCGGGCAGAGCAGGCGGTCGGCCGATCGTCGCGGGCTGGTGCGTCGGCCGCGGCGTCCAGGGCCACAGCGAGACCGGTCGAGATCGGGGCGGGGCGTCGGCCGCGTTCAGGGCAGCCAGCAGGCGGGCGAGATCGTCAGTCCTAGGTGTCTCCTCGGGGCGTCGAGCCCCGGACAAGAAGCCCCGCACGTCGGGCCTTCGGGGGGTCTCGGCGCGGGCGTCGCCCCCTGCTCTCCGGCATCGCCCGCTGTGGTGTGTGCGGCTCGCGCATGCCCGGGTTCAGGATCAAGCAAGGGCACGCGTACGCCTGCTCGGGCGAGCGGCAGGTACGGTTCTAGCGGTGGCGGTTGCGCACTGAGGAGCGAAGGCGATGTCACGAACGAGGGTCAGTCGTCACGCGAAGATCAGCGCTAGTTCCGTCTGAGCAGACCGCCCGACATGCGCTTTGAGAAGTCGATAGATATCGATGCTCCTCAGCAGCGCGTCTGGGACGTGCTCAGCGCCCTCGAGGCCTGGCCGCAGCGCATCGAGACCGTCGACATCGTCGAGCTCCTGACGCCGGCGCCGATCACCAAAGGCAGCCGCGTGCGGCTCAAGCAGCCGAAGCTACCCGAGGGCACCTGGGACATCACGGTCTGGGATGCGCCGTCCTACTTCGAGTGGACGCAGAAGACGGGCGGCACCACCAGCGTCGCCGGCCACCGCGTCGAAGCGCTGGGAGAGGGCCGGGCACGTCTCACGCTGACACTCGACATGCGCGGCTTCCTCATCCCGATCATCGCCCTGTTCTACAAGAAGCTAACCAACCGCTACATGAACCTCGAAGCCGAGGACATGAAGCGGGCAGCCGAATCGGCCTAGCTTAACTAAGCACGGCCACGCGCCGCCTCCAGCCGGACGATGAACTCACCCACAGCCTGCGAGGGCGCGTGGTCCAGCACCAATGGCGCAAGTCAACGCCATCGGGCCGACGCCTGCCGGCCGAGACCGTCGTACTGGCCCCGAAGGGCGCTACGAGACCTTCACGGTCACCGGTCGGCCGCAACATCGAATGGGAAAGGTCAAGGAGATCTACAAACTGGGAATAGGAGGGTCCTGTGGCCGACGTCATCGACCAGATGGTTGTTGCCATGAACAAGCACGATCTTGATGGCGCTGCGCGCCTGATGCACCAGGACTACCGCAGCGAACAGCCGGCGCACCCGCGGCGCACCCGAGCCTCGCCTTCGTCGGGCGAGCTCAGATGCGTGCCAACTGGGAGGCCATGTTCGCCGGGATCCCGGATTTCCAGGCTGAGCTCTGTCGGTCGGTTACGGACGGTGACACAACGTGGAGCGAATGGCACAGGTCCGGTACCCGGAGCGACGGCCAGCCCTTCGAGATGGGAGGGGTACGCTTTTCGAGATCCGTGACGGTCAGGTCGTCGCTGGAAGGCTGTACAGGAGGACGTCGACCGCGAGGCCGTCAGCATCGAGCAGGTCGTGAACGCGCTCGGGTCGTCGACCCAGCTCCCCGGAGAAGCCCTGTCAGCCCGGCGTAGCGTGATCGCGCAGCCGCCCTCGGGCGGCCATCCGATACTGCCGCTCTGCGCACGATGCGCGAGGACTTCGCCTTCTTCCGCTCCTTCGAGGAGCGCGGCCCGTTCCTGGCCGGGCACGTCGGCTGCTCGACCAGATCGCCCGGCACACGCTCGCCGTCGCGGCGAAGGACATCAGCATGGCCGGCCTCGTCGGATCGCTCGCCATGCTGCCCGAGTGGGGCGGTCTCGGCGTCGACGTCGCCCTCGAGGGGTTACCCGCCCCGACCGCCGTCCCGCTGGTGCGCCGCCTTCCCGTGCTACGGGTTCCTGCTGACCAGCGGCCCGTCCACCACCGAGGCATGTCTGTCCCGTTTCCACGAACGGGACCTCGCGGCAGCCCGCGTCGGCGTCCTCGACGACACCGGGGTGGTCACGCTGACCGGCGGCGACCGCCGTACCGTCGCGATGGACCTGACGGCAGGACCGGTCACCGTGCTGATGGCGCCGTCGATGGGAACTCGGGCACAGGGAGACCGGCGAGTGCGCGGCGGGCCCAGGGACCGCACGGCGTTCCGCGTCGCCCAGCGAACCTCTCCGACGCTCGTCCACCCGACGTCGGCGCGCCAGGGTGGGATGTCGAGCACGGTTCGGAGTCCTGGTCAGCGGCCCATCGTGAAGAACTCGTCGTTGGGTTCGAGGGCGAACAGGTGCGCGAGGCGGTTGGACGCCGCGAACAGCGCGGTGATCGAGCCGACGTCCCAGATCTCGTCGTCGGTGAGCCCGCCGTCCCGGGCCGCCTGCAGGTCCGCCTCACCGAACGACGCAGGCTCGCAGCACAGCGTCAGCGCCAGGTCGACGATGGCGCGCTGCCGGGGTTCCAGCTCGCACCCGTGGGGGTTGACGGCCACGTGGTCGGCCAGGTGCGGCTCCTTGGACCTGATCCGCAGGATCGCCCCGTGCGCGACCACGCAGTACGGGCAGTGGTTGGCGCCGGACGTCGCGACGACGACGAGCTCGCGTTCGCTCTTGGACAGGCCCTCGTCGGAGTCCATCAGAGCGTCGTGGTAGTCCAGGAAGGCCCGGAGCTCGACCGGACGGCGCCCGAGGGCCCGGAAGATGTTGGGCGTGAACCCCGACCGCTCGACGATCGGGGCGAGACGCTCGCGCAGGTCGTCGGGCAGGTCCTCGACCTCGACGGTTCCGAAGCGGCTGACGCGCCCATCCTTCCCCATGGCCATGGCTGCTGTCAGGTTCCTTCCAGGTCGTCGTCTGCCAGGTCGTCGTCTGCCACGTCGTCGTCGCCGCCGTGAGCGCGGGTGTCGAACCCAGGCCTGCTCGTCGTTCCCACATCTTGTCACCCGGTCGCCCATCGTGAGACCGGACGAGGGTGAGGAGGGGCGTGGATGACGGACCGGACGCGGGCGATCGGCATGCTCGTCCCGACCGGCGCGGACGCCGGGGGGACGCATTGGGTGACCGACGGGCCTGCTCCAGCCCGGGCTCCAGCTCGACCTCGTGACGGACGAGGCCGACGGACCGCCGGTGCTGCCGGCCCTGGCCCGCAGCGAGCACCGGTACTGGTAGGCGGCGTCATGGCTGGACCTCACCGACGGCGACCGCCGCCGGATCCGGGACCTGCCGTGCGAGCTGCGCGACGCGGGCCTGCCTTCGTCACGCCGGGCCGGGCTCTCCGCGAGCGACGAGCGCCGTCCTGCTCGTCGAGTCCGTCCCGACTCGCCTGGACGCGGTGGTTGGCGCGATGGTGGACATGGCTGTCTGCTTCGTCGAGGTGAGCGTCGGGCGGGCGGCCGGCTCCGCGGACCTCCGTGGATCGACCGCACGGTAGGAGCGGAGGTGGTCGGCAGGCATCACCCACCTGGTGAGGGGTGTGCCGCTCACGGTCGTCCACGACGACGTCCCAGTATCCGCCGCCGCGGGCACCAGGGGGCTGTACGTCAGGAGCCTGCGTCGGCACCCAGTCGCTCGAGGACGGCCCGCAGCTTGGGGACGAACCCGTGCGCGCACTGTGCCTGCACGATCCGGACACCCTCGCGGAGAACGGCGACGGCCTCCGCCGCCGCACCCCCCGGGCGACTCGACGTCACCGGTCAGCAGGAGAACCTCCGCACGCGGCTGCTCAGCTCAGCCTTCATGGTCGTCGGGGCCGGCCTCGGGGTCGTCCCGGCGGCCTGTGCCGGGCTGCTCACCGTCCTCGTCGTCGGTGTGCGCCACCGTCGGTGGTGGGTCGACGGCGGCGGCCGGGGCCGTCACGACACGACGGGCCGACGCCCGGGCCGATCGCGCGGCTCCGCGCCCACCAGCACTGGGGAAGCACCCGCGCCGTCGCCGTCGGGCTCATCACCTCGACAACCCGGGGCGGATCCACTGGCGTCAGATCGTCATGTGCAGGAACGGCGACGAGTAGTCGTCGTCGCCGGCGAGGACCTGTTCGGCGTCGGCCGAGGAGAGCCGGTCACGCTCGGCGTCGACGATCATGCCGAGGAGCCGGACGTCGCCGGCGGTGGCCAGCCCGGTGATCTCGTCGTGCGCGAGCACCCAGGACACCGCCGCCCGGATCCGCTCGGCGACGGCGAACGGCTCGTACCAGGTGGTGTGGCTCACGGGAGCGCCGTCGGGCCAGTTGCGCCGGGACACCGCCTTGATCGTCAGGAGACCGACGTCCTGCCGCTGCGCCTCCCCCACGAGCGCCTCGTAGCTCTCGCGGAAGCCCGGGTCCCGCCACAGGACCGCGTTGAGCGGGGTGAGAACGGTCGCGAACGGGAATCGGCGCAGCGCCTCCAGGTGCGTCGGTGCGGCTTGATCCCCGTGCCCGGTGATGCCGATCTCGCCGACCAGGCCCTCGTCCTTCGCCCGGATCGCGGCCTCGACGGCACCGCCGGGGCCGAGCACCCTGTCGAGCTCCTCGAGGTCACCGACCGCGTGCAGCTGGAGGAGGTCGACGTGGTCGGTCCGCAGTCGCTCCAGGGAGCGGTTGATCGACGCCCACGCACCGTCGCGGTCACGGTCACCGGTCTTCGTCGCGAGGAAGACGTCCTTGCGGATCGCGGGCATCATCGCGCCGAGCCGGAGCTCGGCGTCGCCGTAGCTGGCGGCGACGTCGAGGTGGTTGATGCCGGCGGCGAGCGCTTCCTGGACGGACGCCTCGGCCGTCTCCTGGTCGACGCCGCCGAGCGCGGCGGCGCCGTAGACGAGAACCGAGCTCGAGTGGGCCAGCCGCCCCAACCTGCGGTACTCCACGTGGGCCTCCTCCGATGCGATGTCGCCGACCCCGAGTCTGTCAACCGGGCCGCCGGGTGTCATGCGGCTGCCAGGGCCGGAGCTCGCGGTCGATAAGGTCGACGCGTGGGCTCCCCGACGCGGACGGTCTGGTTCGACGTGTCGGCCGGAGTCGCCGGCGACATGCTCCTCGCCGCCCTCGTCGACCTCGGGGCGGACCTCGGCGCGGTGCGTTCGGCCCTCCACGCCGTCATGCCGGGGACGGTCACCCTCGACACCTCGGCGGTCCGGCGGGCCGGGCTGCGTGCGACGAAGGTCGACGTCCGGCTCGTCGCTACCGGGCAGCCCGACCGCGCCTGGAGCGACGTGGACGGCCTGCTGGCGGCCGCCGACCTCGCACCGGCCGTCCGGGACCGCGCCCGGGACACCTTCCGGACTCTGGCCGTCGCCGAGGCCCGCGTCCACGGGACGAGCCCGGAGGACGTGCACTTCCACGAGGTCGGTGCCTGGGACAGCCTCGCGGACGTCGTCGGAACCTGCGCGGCCCTCGAGACGCTCGACGTCGCGCGGGTTGTCGTCGGGGAGGTCGCGCTCGGCTCCGGGACGGTCCGCGGAGCGCACGGAGAGCTTGCCGTTCCCGGCCCGGCCGTGCTCGAGCTCGTCACCGGCCGCCCCGTCGTCGCCGGCGGCAGCGGTGAGCTCGCGACGCCCACGGGCGTGGCGCTGCTGGTGACCCTCGCCGACGGCTGGGGCCCGCTCCCGGCGATTCAGGTCGTCGGCGTGGGGGTCGGCGCCGGCACCCGGGACCGCCCCGACCGGGCGAACGTCGTCCGCGCCGTTCTCGGCACGACCACCGTCGCCGAGCCGGACGACGACGACGGCGCGGCGGCGCGGTCCGAAGGGGTCGTGCTCGTGGAGACGACCGTCGACGACCTCGACCCGCGGGTCTGGCCGACCGTGCTCGACACCCTGCTCGTTGCCGGTGCGCTCGACGCCTGGATCACGCCGGTGCTCATGAAGAAGGGCCGGCCGGGCCACGTGCTCAGCGTGCTCACCGACGCCGCGTCCGCTCCCGCCGTGCGGGACCTGCTCCTGCGGACGACGTCCGCGCTCGGCGTCCGCCAGTTCGACGCCGTCCGCGAGGTGCTCGACCGGTCCTGGTCCGACGTCTCCGTCGCCGGGACCACGGTCACGGTGAAGATCGGCCATCGGGCCGGGCAGGTGATCCATGTGTCGCCGGAGTTCGAGGCGGTGGTCGCGGCTGCCGAGACGACCGGGCTGCCCGTGCGCGAGGTGCTCGAGCGTGCGAACGCCGCCGCGGTCACCATGGGCCTGACGCCCGGCGAACCCCTGCCGGACGACGCCCGACCGGCCCGCTGATCAGGGCGCCGCGATCTGGGCCGCGAGATGGCCCGCGCCGTAGCCGTTGTCGATGTTCACGACGCCGATGCCCGGTGCGCACGCGTTGAGCATCGTGAGCAGCGCCGCGATACCGCCGAACGCCGCGCCGTACCCGACGGAGGTCGGCACCGCGACGACCGGCGCCCCGACGAGACCGGCGACGACACCGGGCAGCGCGCCGTCCATCCCGGCGACGACGACGATCGCCCGGGCGGCGCGCAGGGTGTCGAGGTGCCGGCTGATCCGGTGCAGACCGGCGACCCCGACGTCGACGACGAGGTCGGTGGCGCGGCCGAGGTAGCCGGCGGTGAGCGCGGCCTCGCGGGCGACGGGCAGGTCCGAGGTGCCGGCCGCGACGACGGCCACCCGGCCGCCGGTCGCCGGCGGCGGGTCTGCGGGCCACGCGATCAGCCGCGCCTCGGGCTCCCAGCGCGCCTCCGGGAGCACGTCGAGCACCGCGCGCGCGTGCTCGGCCGTGGCCCGGGTGAAAAGCGCGACAGGTGGGGGCCCGTCGGTCGTGGCGGCCCGGTCCCGCAGCGTGGCGGCGATGACCCGCACGTGGTCGGGCGGCTTCCCCTCGCAGTACACGGCTTCCGGGTAGCCGCGGCGCCGGGCGCGCTCGTGGTCGAGGTCGGCGACCTCGTCGACGCCGGCCATGTCCAGCTCAGCCATGCCCCGACGCCACGAGTGGCAGCGTGAACGCCCCCGACTGGAGCCCCACGAGGTCCAGCGCGACGAACCGGAACCCGGCGCCGCGGACGGTGTCGACCAGGAGCGGGCGCAGCGGGTCGGACGCCGCTCGCACGAGGTCCTCGGGATCGAGCTCGACCCGGGCGACGTCGCCGTGGTGGCGCACCCGGCAGTCGGTGAATCCCAGGCGGTGCAGAGCCGGCCTCCGCCGTCTCGACCTGGCGCAGCTTCGCCGGGTCCACGACCTCGTGGTGCGGGATCCGCGACGCCAGGCACGGCGCCGCGGGCTTGTCCGCGCACGGCAGCCGCAGCGCCCGGGCGATCTCGCCGCACGCCGGCCTTGTCGAGCCCGGCGTCCGCGAGCGGGCGCAGGACGCCGTGCTCGCCGGCGGCGAGCGCACCGGGCCGGTCCGGTCGACGCACGTCGTCGGCGTTCTCGCCGTAGGCGACGGCGACGAGACCGTGCCGCGCGGCGACTCGACTCCTCGATCGTGTGAACAGCTCGTCCTTGCAGTGGTAGCAGCGGTCGGGGCCGTTGGCGCGGTAGGCGGCGCGCTCGTCCTCGCGGGTCTCGACCTCGACGACCGGAACCCCGACGAACGCCGCGACGCGGTGCGCGGTGAGCCGCTCGTCCGCGGCCAGGCTCGGGGACACTCCGAGGACCGCGACGACCCGCGCCGACCCGAGCGCCCGGACGGCGAGCGCGAGGAGCACCGAGGAGTCGACCCCGCCGGAGAACGCGACCCCGAGCCGACCGGACGGCCCCGCCGCCGCGCGGAGGGCGGCGCCGACCGCGTCGGCCGGCCCGGCGCGCCCGCCGAGGCCGGCGGCGGCGTCCATGAGGTTCGCGAGGTCCTCGGTGTGCACGGAACTACCGTAGTCGCGGTCGCGCAGGAGGACCTGGGGGACCTCACGCACGTCAGGGCCGCAGTTCAGGACGAGCGCGGGTCGATCGCTCGGCGCAGCCGGAAGAGGACCTCACCGGCCCGGGGGACGACAAGCGTGTCCGGGTCGGCGGCGAACGCGCCGACGTCGACGGACGACGGGTCGAGGTAGCCGAGGTTCACCGAGCGGCAGACCTCCTCGGGGATGCCCGTCGCGAGGGTGACCCGCACCCGCATCCGTTCCTCACCCGTGTCCGCGTCATACGTCCCCGCGCCGCGCAGGTGCGTCGAGTGCGCAAGGACACCCCGGTGGACGTCGCGGAACCGGTGCCACTGCCCGAGGAAGTAGTCCCGGCAGTGGTAGCCGACCTCGTGGATCTGGGGGTGGCTCGACGCGAGCTCGCGGATGTGCGGGGCGTAGACGACCACCTCGCCGCCGTCCGCCACGATCGGCTCGACCTTGTAGAACCCCTTGGCGCCGGTCCACAGCTCGTCGTACATCCGCGGCACGAGGCTGAGCACCCGCCGCACCGGCCGGTCGAGGTAGGTGATGTGGGTGGCCGCGCAGACCTCGGCGGCGCTCGCCCACGACGAGATCGAGTCGCCGAACGACACCGAGTGCAGGGCGTCGCCGACCTCGGTCGTCACCACGCTGAACGCGAGCTTCCGCGCGGGGATGAGCGCGGCGCCGTCGTCGATGAGCTCCCGCACCGGTGTCGGCCCGGTGGTCCCGATGATCTCCGCGGACGTGATGAGCGCCCCGAGCCAGTGCGAGACGTCGATGATCTTCTGGCCCGCGACTCCTGGGAAGAAGTACTTGTTGCCACCGGACATCCCGACGACCTCGTGCGGCAGCACGGGCCCGACGACGACGGCGACGTCGTGGTCGACGACGGCCCGGTTCAGGAGTACCTCGACCTCCTCGTGCATCCGGCCGCCGGACAGCTCGGCGATCCGCGACGCGGGGATCGTGCCGAGGTGGGCGAAGGTCTCGGGCCGCCACCACTCGTGGTTGGCGACCGTGGTGCCCGGGTAGGTCTCGCGGAGCGCGCCGTCGGTGTAGCCGAGGTGCCGAGCGAGCGCCGCCTCCGACATCGCGCCGTGGGTCCCGAGGGCGACCAGGACCGTGAGGCGGGAGACCCGGCCGTGGAGGGCCCGGTGCACGGCGCCGACGAGCAGTGGCAGCGGGCAGGTCCGGGTGGCGTCGGGGACGAGCACGCAGACGCTGCGCCCGTCGAGGTCCTCGGCGGCGAGCCGGTCCACGACGAACGCCGTGACGTCGCCCGGGGCGAGCACGCCGTCCGGGCCGCCGATCCGGACCGCGCCGCCACGCGGGGTGGCTGCGACCGGGGGTGACGCCACAGCTGCCGTCGCGGAGGCCATGTCCCCGACTGTCCCTCGCCGGCGTGCCGGCGGCAAGGCGCCTCGACAGTGCGTCTCGAGAGATCCCATGACATGGCACAACGCGGTGACACGGGCCCTCGGGTGTCGGGGTGTCGACGGCGGAGGATGGCGCCATGAGCAGCGACCGGGCCCTCGCCCCCCATCCGGACCGGCTCCTCCCGGCGGAGCCCTCGACCCGCGCCGTCGCACGCCGGCTCTACGAGGAGGTCCGCGACCTGCCGATCCTCTCCCCGCACGGCCACGTGCCCGCGCGCCTGCTCGCGGACGACACGCCCTTCACCGACCCGACCTCCCTCCTGGTCTCCCCCGACCACTACGTCACCCGGCTCCTGCACGCGGACGGCGTCCCGCTCGACGCGCTCGGTGTCCGCCGGGACGGGCTCGACCCGGCGGACGCCCGGCAGGCCTGGCGGATCCTCTGCGAGCGGTGGCGCCTGTTCGGCGGGACCCCGGTGCGGTACTGGCTCGAGACCGAGCTCGCGGAGATCTTCGGTGTCACGGTGCGCCCGTCCGCGCAGACCGCCGACGCCGTCTACGACGCCGTCGCGGCCCGGCTCGCGACGCCCGGGTTCCGGCCGCGTGCGCTGCTCGAGCGGTTCGGCATCGAGGTTCTGGCGACGCCCGATGACCCGCTCGACGACCTCGACGCCCACGCGCGGCTCGCGGCGGACCCTGGCGTCGCGACCCGTGTCGTCCCGACCTTCCGCCCGGACCGCTACCTCGAGCCGGCCTCCGACGGCTGGTGCGACGTCGTCGACCGGGACGGCGACCACCGCGGAGTGCACGGCGCTGCGCCGGCACCTGCTCGTCGAGATGGCGCGGATGTCCGTCGAGGACGGCCTCGTCATGACGCTGCACCCCGGCGTCCACCGCAACCACCACCCGGCGACGTTCGAGAAGCACGGCGCGGACGTCGGCGCGGACATCCCCGTCGCGGTCGAGCTGACCCGGGGGCTGGCGCACCTGCTCGCCCGGTTCGGGACCGCGGACGGCTTCCACCTCGTGCTCTTCACCCTCGACGAGACGTTGTTCTCCGGGAGATCGCCCCGCGCGCCGGCTTCTACCCAAGCGTCTACGTCGGCGCTCCGTGGTGGTTCCTCGACGCCCCGGACGCGATCGGCCGGTTCCGCGGCGCGGTGACCGAGACGGTCGGCTACACCCGGACGTCGGGTTTCGTCGACGACACCCGCGCCTTCTGCTCGATCCCGGCGCGGCACGACATGGCTCGCCGGCTCGACTGCGGGCACCTGGCACGCCTCATCGTCGAGCACCGGATCGTCGAGCACCGGCTCGAGGAGGACGAGGCCGTGCAGACCGCGCACGACCTCGTGGCCGTCAACCCGCGAAAGGCCTTCAAACTGTGAGCACCCACGCCGGCCGCCGGCTCACCCGGGCTCGCGACGGCCGACCCGCCGCGCCGGTCCGGATCGCCCACCTCGGGCTGGGGAACTTCTTCCGGGCGCACCAGGCGGCCTACACGGACGAGGCCCCCGACGCCGCAGCGTGGGGCATCGCCGCCTTCACCGGCCGCAGCGCCGCGGGCGCCGCCGACCTGGCCGCCCAGGACGGGCTCTACACCCTCGTCGTCCGCGACGCGAACGGCGACCGGCCGCGGACGGTGTCGGCGCTGTCCGCCGTCCACGGCTCGGCCGTGCTCGACGACTGGCGCCGAACGTTCGCCCTGCCCGACCTCGCTGTCGTCACGACGACGGTGACCGAGGCGGGCTACCGCCGGGACGCCGCGGGCCGGCTCGCGGCGGACGACCCGGAGGTCGGCGCGGACGTCGCGGCCCTGCAGGCCCACGGCCCGCGCGCCGACGCGAGGACCGCCCCCGGCAAGGTGCTCGCAGGCGTGCTCGTCCGGGCCGACGCCGGGCTGCGACCGCTGTCACTCGTCCCGTGCGACAACGTGCCCGGCAACGGGCCGATGCTGCGCCAGGTCCTTCTGGAGCTCGCGGCCGCGGCCGGCCACGACCCGTCGGTCGTCGACGCCGGGGTGCGCTTCGTCACGACGATGGTCGACCGGATCACCCCCCGGACGACGGACGCCGACCGGGCAGGCCTGCTCGCCGCGACGGGCGTCGACGACCCCGCGTGCGTCGTGACGGAGCCGTACGCCGAGTGGGTCCTCGGCGGAACCTTCGCCGCGGGCCGGCCGGCCTGGCACGAGGCCGGCGCCCGCTTCGTCGAGGACGTCGAGCCGTGGGAGCGGCGCAAGCTCCTGCTGCTCAACGGGTCCCACTCGCTCATGGCCTACGCGGCGTCGCTGCGCGGGCACACCACCGTCGCCGAGGCCATCCGGGACGACACCGTCCGGGCCTGGGTCGAGGAGTGGTGGGACGACGCGTGCCGCTGCCTGCCGCTGCCCCTCGCGGACCTCGCGACCTACCGGCGCGCGCTCGTGGAGCGGTACGAGAACCCACGGATCCGGCACCTGCTCGCCCAGATCGCCGCCGACGGTACGCAGAAAGTACCCATCCGTGTCGTCCCGGTCCTCCGGGCCGGCCTGGCCGAGGGCCGGGTCCCGCTCGGCGCAACCCGGGTCATCGCGGCCTGGACGCTGCACCTGCGCGGACAGGGCGCCGCAGTCACCGACCCCGGCGCAGCGGACCTACGCGAAGCCGTCGCCGCGGTCCCGGTGCGGGACGCCGCGGCCATGGTGCTCGACGCTCTGGGCGTGGACGACCCGACCGCACTCGACGCCGTCGGAGACCAGGCCGCAGCGATGGCCGGCGGGGCAGCGGGCCCGGCGGGCTGACGCGCGGCCACGTCACCGCGGCTCGGCGTCACAGGTCCGGGCGTCCGGGCGAATCGGCGGATCGCCCGCCGGGTCACCGCGGGACAGGAGCGCATTTCCGGCGGCGACGGTGCGGAGCGCGGCGACGAGCTGCTCGGCCGGTCGTCCTTGAGGACGAACCCGCTCGCGCCGGCATTCAGCGCCTCGTAGATGTACTCGTCGAGGTCGAAGGTCGTGAGCACACGCTTGCGAAGGCCGTCCTGGCGACGATGGCCGGGTTCGTGGCGGCGTCCGTGCTCCTGCTCTGCTGGGTCACCCGCCGGATCCGCCATCGGGGCCGGTTCGGACGCGCGGCGTTCGCGGTGCTGCGTGCGGCCACGCCGGTCGTGCTCGGCCCGGCGGATCGTTCCTCTCCGCGCGCCCGGGCTCTTGGCGGTCGCGACGAGCGTCGTGGGGGCCGGGTCGAGGCGAACCTGGCACTGCTCGCCTACGACGTCGCGCAGGCCTCCGGTGCCGACCTCGCGGGCGCGACCCGGCCGGCGGTCCCGCCGGAGACGCGCGCGCAGGTGCCCGCGCGGGCAGGAACCATCCGGGACCGCGACGGCCTGACCCGGGGCCGCCGTCCACTGTCGTCCTGCGGCCACGCCTCGTCCCGGCGGCGGACCGCCCCGTAGTGTCACGGCATGCCCGGGGACGCGCCGCAGGACTGGACCGAGCCCGGCGCGTTCCCCGTCGTGCCGGGCGTGCACCGGATCCCGCTGCCGCTGCCTCAGGACGGGCTGCGGGCCGTCAACGTCTACGCGGTCGAGGACGGCGACGTCCTGGCCCTCGTCGACGGCGGCTGGGCGCTCGCGGCGGCGGAACAGGCGCTGGGCGCCGCCCTCGCCGGCATCGGCCGCGACGTCCGCGAGGTGCGCCGGGTTCTCGTGACGCATGTCCACCGGGACCACTACACGCAGGCCGTCGCGCTGCGCCGCAGGGTCGGGGCTGCGGTGAGCCTCGGCGTCGGCGAGCGCCCGGGGCTGACCGCCGTTCTCGAGCACACCGGAGACCGGCTGCTCCCGCAGGTCGACCTCCTCCACCGGGCCGGCGCCACGGCCCTCGCGGCGACGATCGCGGCCCACGACCCGGGACCGGTCGACCTCACGAACTGGCAACCGCCGGACCACTGGCTCGCCGACGCGACCGACGTCGCGCTCGCCGGGCGCACCCTGCGCGCCGTCGCCACCCCCGGCCACACGCGCGGGCACACCGTCTTCCACGACGCGGGCGCCGGCATCCTCTTCGCCGGGGACCATGTCCTGCCGCACATCACGCCGTCGATCGGCTTCGAGGCCGTGCCGGTGCGGTCCCCGCTGTCGGACTACCTCTCGTCGCTCGCCCTCGTGCGCACGATGCCCGACGCGCTCCTCCTGCCCGCGCACGGCCCGGTCGAGGGAAAGGTCCACGACCGGGTCGACGCCCTCCTCGCCCACCACGAGGAACGGCTCGACGCGTCGCTCGCCGCGCTGCGCCAGGGCGCCTCCACCGCGCACGAGATCGCGGGGCTCCTGCCGTGGACGCGGCGCGGGCGGGCGTTCCGCGACCTCGACGTCTTCAACCGGATGCTCGCGACACTGGAGACGGCGGCCCACCTGGAGCTGCTCGTCGAGCGTGGTCTCGTCAAGCACGAGGACGACGCGGACGGCGTCGCCCGCTACCACTGCGGGTGAGGCGCCGCGCGCGGTGCTCGACGCAGGGGTCAGCGGTACTGGTTGACGAAGGCCAGCACCTCGGGCCGGTCGACCCGGAAGACACCGCCGGTCCCGCCGCACGAGCCGTTGAGACCGAACGACGTGACGCCGCCGACGACCATGCTGTCACCGACAAAGTTCGGCCCACCGGAGTCACCGAAGCACGTGCCGCCGGTGTTCGCATTGTTCGACAAGATCATCGACTGCGGTCCCGTGAAGCCGGTGTTGATCTGGACCAGGTGCGGGCGGGCGAGCATCCGGACCCGATTCGACATCAGCTGGAACCCGTTGGGGTTGTTGTTCACGCGCTGCAGGCCGAAGCCGACGGCGGTGAACGTCGTGCTCGCGGACGGCTTGAGAGCGTCGAGCTGGTTCTTCGCCGGCAGCTTTCCGTATGACGCTCCGGCCGGCAGGGCGATCCGCGCCGCGAGCTCGATGACGCCGACGTCGTGGAGGAAGAACTGCTCCTCGGTGAAGCCCGGATAGGTGTGCCAGGCCTTCGCCTCGACGGTGTGGGGACCGCCGGGACCGGGATACGTGGGGTCGCTCTGCACATCGGACTCGGCGAAGACACGCATCCCGCTGAACTCCCCGGGCTCTCCGGTGCAGTGGCCCGCGGTGAGGACGAGCCTGGGCTTGATGAGGGTGCCGGAGCAACGGAAGGCGGGCTTTCCAGCGACCTCCATGAGCACGAGGACGACGGCAGGATGCCTGTTCCCGTCGAGCTCGCCGTCCGTGATGGCTTGCGCCGGGCTGCTCAGCATCCCGGTCGCTGCCAGCAGTACCCCAGCCGCGACCGCGGCGGACCGCCGCCGCACCCGGCGGCCGAGCGGGTGGTCGAACAAGGACATGGTTCTCCTCCAGTCGCTCTTCCCCGAGACCGACGGCTCCCGCCTGCGCAGGACCTCGGCCACCCTAGCCCGGAGGAGCCCCTGACCAACGTCGTCCGACGCCGGGGCGACGTGAGTTCGGCGTCGGCGTCGGCGAATACGACCACGGATGTGATGGCCGCGACTGGCACGACGGCGGCGACGAGCCAGAGATCGGGCCACCCATGGCGGTCCTCATCACGGAGTCGATCCGCGGCCTGGTCACCGTGGTGGCCGTGGTCATCGGTTGGCGGCGCGGCAGTGCCCGGGCGATCCGCCTGGCGGCGGGCGCCCAGACCGTGTCCGTGCTCGCCGCCGTACCGGCGTTCTCCCTGGACCGCCCGGCGCTGAACAAGCTGCTACCCGCGATCCTGCTGGGCGTAACCTCACGGCGGTGGTTGTGATGCTGACGCCGTCGGGTCGGGACCGGGGAACCGCCTCTTCATTCCGCCAGGATGAGCCGCGGACCGGACCCGGCCGTGGAGCCTGGGCGGCAGGGCAGACGCTCGTACAACCCAGCTGCGCCGACGGCGAGCACCGCGTGTCGACCCCGTGATGACCGCGATCTGGTGGAGGTTGCCCATGAACGGCTGGCTGCTGTGGGGAATTGTTCTTCCCATCCTTCTCGTCGTCGCGGGAGTGGTCACCCTGCGACGCAGGAACCGCCGTCGGTGACGATGTCCGTGACCAGCAACAGCCCTGGCGGTCGACCCGGCGTGAACCCCACGATGGATGCGCCGCTCCGTTGTCACGCTGGTCTCCCACCCACCACTTCGCGGAGTGTCATCACCCACGTCGACACGTCCGTCACCTGATGTCGCGACATGCGTCCTGGAGAACGTGCTCGACAACCGAAGCGGCACGTCGACGCAGCAGCAGGAAGCGCATCGACCTGTGGTGCGACGAGTGGAACGTGTCTACCAAGCCAGGTTCCGTGGCGAGGACGCCTTGAACCAAGAGCGCGGCGGCCGCTGAGCGAGAACACGCGCTCGCGGATCGACGGCGTCGTCGTGGCAGACCTGCTGAGAACGCTCCTCCGCCACGGCGACAGGGTCTCAATCGCCCTCGTCTTCCACCTGCACCCCGCCCACGCCGAGGCCGAGGCCCGAGGAGGCGGTACACGAGCACGCCAGTATGCACGCGGTCGCCCACGGTGCCGCAGGCTGGGCAACGGCTGATCGGCCGCATCGGAGTCTGGGCACCTCGGACCTGCCGGACACGTTAGCGTTCACCGCGCGGGAGGTCGCCGCGGGCTCCTCCCGTCGGACGCCGGCGGACGACTCCTGGCCGGATGGAGGTGGCGGTGAGCACGGACGCGGCCCGTCAGAGGTTCCCGATCGTCGTGCGCGGCTACGAGCGTGCCCAGGTGGACGAGCGGATCGATGCCCTCGAGGCGGCCGTCGCCGACGCGCGGACCCGGGTCGAGGACGTCGACTCGCGCGCCCTGCGGCTCACGAACGACGTCGCGGAGGCGCGCGGCCGGCTGCGCGAGGTCGGGCGGCCGTCGTTCAGCGGTCTCGGCGCCCGGATCGAGCAGCTGCTCACGCAGGCGGAGGAGCAGGCCTCCGGCATCCTCGACGGGGCGGCCCGGGACTCCCGCGACGCGGTCGCGGCGGCTGCGGTGCAGGCGCAGGCGATGCTCGCCTCGTCCCGGAACGAGGCGTCGAACGTCACCGTCACCGCCCAGCGGGAGGCGGGAGCCCTCCGGCACACCGCGGTCAACGAGGCGGAGGAGATCCTCTCGACGGCGCGGCACAAGGCCGGGGAGCTGACGGCGAACGCAGAACGCGAGTCGGCCCGTCGCCGGAGCGTCACCGAGCACGAGACGAGCGAGCGCAGGACGACGGTCGAGCGCGAGGTCGCACGGATGCGGGCGACCTCGGAGCGCGAGGTCGCCGAGCTGCGCGCCGTCGCCAAGCGGGAGGCGGACGACGTGCGCACGGCCGCGAAGGCCGAGGCCGACGGACTGCGGGGCGCGGCGCTGGCGCACCAGGAGGAGACCCAGGTCCGTGCTGAGCGGGCCGCCACCGACTTCGAGCTCGCGCTCGCCGACCGGCGCGAGGAGACCGAACGCCTCGATGCGGAGCGGTACGAGCAGGCGGTCGCCCGGTCGACCCGGCTCGTGACCGAGGCCGAGCAGCGTGCCGCAGCGGCCGAGCAGCGCGCGGTCAAGGCGATCGCCCGGGCGCAGACCGTCCGCCGCCACGCCGACGAGCAGGCCCGCAGACTCGTCGACGGCGCGCGGCGCACCGCGGACCAGGTCCTCGCCGAGGCCAAGGTGCACGTCGCGAAGGCGGTCTCGACGTCCATCTCGGAGGGCGAGCGGGACCGCAGGGCCGCCCAGCGTCAGGTCGACGAGCTGCTCCGGCAGCGGGACAGCATCACCGGCCACCTCGCGCAGCTCCGCTCGCTGCTCGGTGACGGCTGATCTGCCTCCCGGACGACGCGGGCGAGGGAGGACGAGCCGAAGCCGGCCGCACCTCGTGGCGTCCGTGCTCGCGCGTCGCCGGTCGGGTCAGGGGTCTGTACGGGCGGCCGTCAGCTCCGCTGCGGCAAGGTCCACCCGGACCCCGGCGGGCGGCTGCGACGGCAGCAGGAGCACGTCGTCCGACGGCGCCGACTCCTCCGAGCGGGCCACGGCCGGGAACTCGTAGGCCCAGTAGGTCTGGGCGTCGAGGCGCCGCAGCTCGACGTGGGTCGACACTGCGCGGCCCAGCCGAAGCAGCCCGACCGGCAACCGGATCGCCGACTCGTTGTAGTCGCAGATGTCCACCGCGACGACCCCGCCCGCCGCCGCCGGGGCGTCGCAGATCTCGGCAACGAGAATCGAGGACGCCGACGTGCGCCGGAAGTCCGGGTGGATCGCGAGGAATCCGACGTACCAGACGAGGCGACGCGCGGAGAGCTCGGGCCACCGGGCCGCGAAGAACTCCGGCGAGATCAGCGGAACGGCGTCCAGGTGGTTCGTCACGGTGGCGATGGCCGCGACGCGACCCCGCGGCAGATCTCCGCCGACAGCGGCGTCCTCGGGCTCGTCCCGGACGACGAGCTTGCGGACGCGCTCGTCGGCGAACACCTCGTCGAGCTCCGCACGGTGCATGAGGTGGCGCTGCACCGCCTTCGCCCGCAGGTCCGCGAAGCACCGCCGGTAGACGTCCCAGACCTCGGCGCGATCGGCATCGTCGACGACGTCGAACTTCCACAACCGCATCGGGTGACTGCCTTCCGCCGCACGTGGCGGGAACATACCACCGAGGGTAGATTGATCGTAACTCTCCGCTGTCGTTCGTGGGCCGAGCTCCAGCCCGACCGCCCTAAGCGGGTGTGGAGCGAGGCCTGCGCGACGGGCGAGAAGCCGAACGACGTCCCCGCCCGTCCCGGGCGCGCTCCGGCCATCGACCGGGTCGTGCGGCCCGGTACCCGGTTGTGGCCCTCCCCCGCGAGCCGGAGAATCGGCCAGGCGGTGGGGTGCGCCGCGGTGGAGGGCGGATGCAGGCTCGGGTGCTCGGACCCTTGGAGGTCGACGTCGACGGCCGTCGCGTCGTTCTGGCGGGGACGCGGCAGAAAGCGGTGCTGGCAGCGCTCCTCCTGCACGCCAACACTGTGCTGCCCACCGAGCAGCTGCTCGTCGAGCTCTGGGGCGACGACGCCTCACGGTCGGCCGCGAACGCCCTTCAGGCGGCGGTCTCCCGGCTGCGCAAGGTCCTTCCGCCCGACCGGCTCGTCACGCAGGCGCCCGGGTACGTCCTGCGGGTCGCACCCGACGAGCTCGACGTCGACCGGTTCCACCGGCTCACGGCACGCGGGCGCACCGAGCTGGCCGCCTCCGCGCCGGCCCAGGCCGCGCAGAGCTTCACCGCGGCCCTGTCGCTGTGGCGCGGCCAGGCGCTGGCGGACTTCCGCTACGAGCCGTTCGCGCAGCACGAGATCACCCGGCTCGAGGAGCTGCGGTTGTCGTGCGTCGAGGACCGCATCGACGCCGACCTCGCGGTCGGTGCGGGCGGCGGACTCGTCGCCGAGCTGCGACGGCTCGTCACCGACCACCCCACGCGCGAACATCTCCGCGGCCAGCAGATGCTCGCTCTCTACCGCAGCGGGCGGCAGCAGGAGGCGCTCCAGGCGTTCGAGGAGCTCCGACAGGTGCTCGCGGAGGAGCTGGGGCTCGAACCGTCGCCGGCCCTGGCCCGGCTCCAGACCGCCGTCCTTCGCCAGGACCCAGCGCTCGACGACCGGGGGCCCGCGCCCGCGCCCGTCGTCGCACCCGCGCTCACCCGCCGGCTCGTCACCGTGCTCACCGTCGAGCTTCGGGCCCGGAGCCTGCCGGGGCCGGACGGCGCGACGCCGGTGCTGGACCCGGAGACCCGCCGGGCGGTCCACGCCCGGGCGCGGGCCCTCGTCGCGCCGGTCGTCGCCCTCTACGGCGGGACGGCGCTCCCCGCCGACGACGCGAGTATCGTCGCGACGTTCGGCGTCACGTCCGTCCACGAGGACGACGCGCTGCGCGCCGTCCGGACCGCGTCGGACGTCGGCGGCCTCCTCGCGTCGGAGGCGACGGCGTTGCGCGCGGCCCACCGGATCGAGGTCACCTGGCACACGGCAGTGGCCTCGACGGAGGCCCTCGTCGGGACGTCCGACGCCGGCGGGTTCACCGGGGAGACCGCAGCCCTGTCGGCCCGGCTCGCGACGTCGGCGGCGCCACGGCAGATCTTCCTCAACGAGGAGGCCCGCCAGCTCGCGGGGACGGCCGTCGACGTCCGACCGGACGGAGCCGGGGGCTACCTCGTCGAGTCGGTGCTCACCGGGGCCCGGCCGCTCACGCCGCGGCTCGACGCCCACCTCGCCGGACGGGATGCGGAGCTCGCGACGTTGCGGCGGGCCGCGGCGGACAGCGCACAGCTGAGCGCCAGCATGCTCGTGACCCTTGTCGGCGAACCCGGCATCGGCAAGTCCCGCCTCGTCCACGAGCTCGTCCGGACGGTGGACCCGGACACCAGGGTGCTCTCGGGCCGCTGCCTGCCGTACGGCGAGGCCATCACCTACTGGCCGGTCCGGGAGATCGTCCGCCAGGCGACCGGCGGCTCGGAGAGCGTCGACGCTCTGCTCGCCCTGATGGAGGACGAGAGCGACAGCGCGACCGTCGCCACGACCGTGGCCGCAGTGCTCGGCAGCGAGCCGGCGACGGCGCCGCAGCCGGCCGAAATCTTCTGGGCCGTGCGCCGCCTCCTCGAGTCCTTGGCCCGAGACCGGCCGCTCATCGTCGTGTTCGACGACGTCCAGTGGGGGCAGGCCACCCTCCTCGACCTCGTCGAGTCGCTGGCCCTGCAGTCCGGCGGACGCCCCGTCACCGTCGTCGCGGTGTGCCGCCCCGAGCTGTTCGACGGCCGCCCCGCCTGGGCGGCCACAGTGCCCCGGCACGTCCGGGTCGACCTCGCGCCGCTGTCGTCCCGCGACGCGCGCGCCATGCTCGAGAGCTTCGTCGGCGACCGGAACCTGTCCGAGCACACCCTGCGACGGCTCTGCGAGGTCGCGTCCGGGAACCCGCTGTTCCTCGAGCAGCTCGCGATCTCGCTCGGACGTCAGGAGCTCCCCGGGCGCCGTGACGGCCGGCTCGCCGTCGGGGACATCCCGCCGACGATCCAGGCCCTCCTCGCCGCCCGGCTCGAGCAGCTCGGTCCGGCGGAGCGGGAGGTGCTCGCGTGCGCGGCCGTGATCGGCGAGCAGTTCAGCCTCGACGCCGTCCGGACGCTGCTGCCCGAGCCCGGGGCGAACGTCGACCGGCACCTCGAGGCCCTCGTCGCCAAGGGGCTGGTGCAGCGCGACACCCCGACGAGCTCGTTCGGCGAGGAGTACGCGTTCCGGCACCTGCTCATCCAGCAGGTCACGTACCGCGCCGTCCCGAAGGCGCAGCGCGCCGCGCTGCACGAGCGCTTCGCGCTGTGGCTGGAGCACAGGCCGCGCAGCGGCGCCGTGCTCCACGAGGTCCTCGGTCATCACCTCGAGCAGGCCGTGCGGTACCGCACGGAGACCCTCGCGCCGGCCGACGGCACGACGTTCCTCGCCCGCCGCGCCGGGACCCACCTGCGGACCGCCGGGGTCGCCGCGCACGCGCGCGGGGACAGCCTCGCCGCCGTGAACCTGCTCCGGCGGGCGGCGGCCCTCGCGACGGACGAGCCCCTGGTGCACGCCGGGACCCTCGTCGACCTCGGCGCGGCCCTGACCGAGACCGGCGCCTTCGACGAGGCGGGCGCGACGCTCGACGATGCCGTGGCGCACGCCACGGCGTACGGCGACGAACGCCTCGCGGCGCACGCGACTCTGCAGCGGTTGGCCCGCGACCTCCAGGTGGACCCGCACGACGCGGCCCCGCGGCTCGACGACGTCCTGCCCCGTGCGACGGAGACGTTCGCCCGCGCCGGCGACGACCTCGGGCAGTGCGAGGTCCTCATGCTGCGGGCCTCCGCGTCGTGGAACCGGGCGCTGTCCGAGCCGGCCGAACGTGCCTGGGAGGAGGCCGCCCGACACGCCCGCGCCGCCGGCCACCGCCGTCACCTCGCCGACTGCCTCGGCTTCCTCGCGTCGGCCGCACTCTGGGGTCCGACCCCGGCGCCAGAGGCGATCCGACGCTGCCAGCGGTACCTCACGGAGATCGGCGACCTCCTCACCGGGCGCGCCATGATCATGGCCAACCTCGCCGTGCTCCACGCGATGCGGCGCGACGGCGACCGGGCCCGCTCGCTGTTGTCGACGGCCCGGGCCATCGCGCAGGACGTCGCGGGCACGACGACGTCGACCCTCCTCGCCGAGCCCGCCGCCCTCGTCGCGCTCATGACCGACGACACCGCGGAGGCCCAGCGCCTCCTGCGCGCCGGCTACGAATGGCTGCTCCGCGCGGGCGAGAAGGCCTATCTCGCGACGGCGGCGGCCTTCCTCGCCCACGTCGTCGTCACTGCCGGCGGCGATCGGCACGACGAGGTGGAGCGGCTCGTCGAGACGAGCCGGGAGGCCGGCCGGGACCTCGATCTCTCGGCCCGGATCCTCGGCGACGGCGCGCTCGCCCGCAGCCGGGCCGCCCGGGGCTGTCACGACGAGGCGCGACGGCTCGCGGAACGCGCGGTGGCGTGCGCCCGGACCACCGATCTCACGGCCCAGCACGCCGACGCGCTGCTCGACCTCGCCTTCGTGCTGCGCCGGGCCGGCGACCGGTCTGCGGCGTGCGAGGCGGCCGGCGCCGCCGTCCGGCTGTTCGAGGCGAAGGGCGACCTCCACGGACTCGGACGGGCCCGAAGCGATCTTGCCCTGATCTGAGCCGAAGGAGTACACATATCTCTTATGCCGCATTCCCACGTCCTCTCCGTCGTCCGCGCGCACGACACCGACGACTTCGAGGTGAGAGGACAGCTGATCGGCTACGAGACCAACGCGATGGTCCACGTCCAGGTCTTCCTCACCCAGGTCATGGCGACCGCCTCGGGCAGCACCTACGCCCGGGTCGACGGGAAGGGCGACTTCACGCTCACAGCGACCCGCGACTCCGTCGCGGACTTCGACGACAGCGTCGCGATCAGCAGCACCGGTCTCGCGACGGAGGTCTGGACGACGACGCTCACGCCGCGCGAGGCCACCGAGTTCGAAGGGGCGGGAGTCGCCGAGCACGACGACGGCGACCGGCTCTGGCGCAACCTGCCGGAGAGCTGGGACGACTCCCCGCTGCTCGACGGGCGCGACCACTGACGCCCGGCCACGCCGTGAACCTCGCGCGGACACTGCCCGACGGCCGGCTCGACCCACAAGCCCGCGCCCTCCTCGAGGGACTGCAGGCGAACATCCTCAAGAGCCACGTCCGGACGGCGCTCGCCCTCCTCGTCGTGCGCCTCCCCTTCGACGTCGGCCCCGACGAGGACCTCGGGGCGCGGCTCGCGGAGCCGGGCGCCGCGGACCGGGTCACCGCCGGCCGTCGGTACGTCCGCGGGGTGGCCGCGCGGATGAAGTCCGCGCACCAGCACCTCCACGAGGTCGAGCGCTACCGGGAGGTCCGGCGCCGCCGGCAGGTCCGGGACCGTCGGCCGGCCGGCCGGGATGCGGCAGATGCGCGCTCGACCCCGTACGTCGGGCTCGGTCTGTCCGCGGCCGGCTACCGGGCGGTCGGCATCGACATCGGGGCGCCCGGAGCCGTCCCCGTCGACCCCGCGTTCGTCGCGGGCATGCCGGGACGGCGCGAGACCCTCGGTGACCCCGGACCCGACGACTGGGAGACCCCGTACCTCGGCCGCCTCCACGCCCTCGTCCTCGTCGCGTCCGGCGGGGACGACGTCGCCGACGCCGTCCGCGCAGTCGACGCCGAGGTGGCAGAGCTGAGCGCACTCGCGGACGAGTACGGCGTAGACATCGGCATAGAGCGCGGCGTGGAGTGGCGGAACCGGGACGGCGCGGTGGCGGAGCACTTCGGGTTCGCCGACGGCGTCAGCGACCCGGTGTTCCTCGAGGCGGACCGTCCGAAGCCGCTCGACGGGCAGTCGCGGCTCGCCTGGGACCCGATGCTCACGCTCGACCAGGTCCTCGTGCCGGACCTCGGCACGGACGGCAGCGCCGGGTACGGCAGCTATCTCGTGTACCGCAAGCTGGAGCAGCACGTCGCGGACTTCCAGAGGTCCGTCGACGCCCTCGCGAAGCACCCCCCGCTCGAGAACGTCGACGCGCAGACGGCAGCGGCGATGCTCGTCGGCAGGCGCCGGGACGGGACGTCGCTGATCCGGGACCCGGCCGACGGGCGGGAACCGCGCGACAACGACTTCAGCTACGCCCGCGACCCGTTCGGGCTCCGGTGCCCCGCCGTCGCCCACGTCCGCAAGGTCAACCCGCGCACCACGGACTCCGGTGTCCTCGACCCCGTCTCCGGGCGCCGGCTCCGACGGCGGCTGACGCGCCGCGGCCAGACCTACGGCGAGCGCGGGCCCGAGCCGGCCGCCGACGCCCCGCCCGAGGCATACCCCGAGGCCGACGTCGGAGTCCTCTTCCTCGCCTTCGTGGCGTCCGTCACCGAGCAGTTCGAGTTCGTCCAGACGACGTGGGCCGACGACCGGTTCGCACCGGTCGTCCACGGCATCGCGACCGACGGGGTCGACCAGGTGGTCGGCCCGGAGCCGCGTGGCGAGGTCAGCCTTCCGGACGGCCGCCTCGGCCCGATGCGGCGCGTGCCCGCCGTCCCGCTGACGGTGACGTTCAAGGGTGGCGAGTACGTCTTCACCCCCTCGCTGCCGTTCCTGCGCGGCCTGCCGGACCTCGGGGCCTGACCCCATCGGCGACGGCGGGTCCTTCGGGGCGGTACCGTCGGCGCTCGTATCCCGCTACGAGGGCCGGGTCGCGGTCGTGACCGGTGCCGGTGCCCCGGACGGCATCGGCGCCGCCGTGGCCCGCGGGCTCGTCGCCGAAGGAGCCCGGGTCGTGCTCGGCGCGACGTCCAGTCGGGTGCACGAGCGGGCCGCGGAGCTCGGCGCGGATGCGGTCGGGGTGGTCGCCGACCTCACGGCCGAGGGTGGCGCCGACGCTCTGGTGGCGGCCGCGGTCGACCGCTGGGGCCGGCTCGACGTGCTCGTGAGCAACGCGGGCATGACGTCGGTGACCTCGGGCTGGGACGCCGAGAACGAGGTCGTCGACCTCTCCCTCGCCGACTGGGACGCCGCCCTCGCGCGCAACCTCACGACCGCGTTCCTCATGGGCCGCGCCGTCGTCCCGGTGATGCGGGCGGCCGGCTACGGCCGGATCGTCGCGGTCGGGTCCACGACGGGGACGGTCAACGCGATGCCCGGGCAGGCCACGTACACGACGGCGAAGGCTGGCCTCGTCGGGCTGTTCCGGGCGCTCGCCCTCGAGGTCGTCGGCGACGGCGTCACCGTCAACGTCGTCGCGCCCGGCTACGTCGCGACCGGGTCCCAGCTCGGGTTCGAGGCGGCCGCCGCGGCCGCCGGGCCGGCCGGCCGGAGCGGCACCCCGGCGGAGATCGCGGCGTGCGTGCTCTTTCTCGCGCACGAGACCGCCTCGTTCGTCACGGGCGCGGTGCTCGTCGCGGACGGCGGCCACGGCCTGCCGGAGACGTGGCCGCGGCCCTGACCGGCCGGACGGCTACCCGTACATGACCGTCGTCATCGCCGACTCCTTGCGAGTGTTCAGGGTGCGGTCGGTGTAGGGCGCGTCGAGGACATCGCGGCCGACGGAGGACCACGAGCCGTCGCCCTGGTCGAAGCCGATCCGAACCTCGGCCTCCGAGCCGGCCTGCACCTCGGTGACGACAAGACCGATCCCCAGGGCCTTCCACCCCGCGAATGCCTGCCGAACGGCCTCGCGCTGCGGCTGCCGGACGGCCCAGCGCGTCGGCGACCCGTCCCCGGGGCCGAAGAAGTAGTAGTGCAGCACGGTCCCGAGCCACGTGCTCCGCCCGCGCATGATCGCGGACACCCGGTCCTCGGTGTTGAGCGGACGTTGAGGACGTGTTGACCACCGGCTGAGCCTCGGCCGCAGACTTGGGCGAGACGTCGGTCTCGGGAGGAACGATGGCCCAGCGGGTGCCCGTGTACGTCTACGCGAACGACCCGATCAGCCAGGCCGGGGTGGCCAGCGCCCTGCGGCCCCGGCCGGAGACCCGGGTCGTCGACCAGGCCGACCTCGACACGGCCGAGGTCGCCGTCGTCGTGACGGAGGCCGTCGACGAGGAGATCCTGCGGGTGCTGCGCGCGATGAAGCGCGGCAGCGCACCGAGGACGGTGCTCATCGCGACGTCGCTCGACGAGCAGGCCGTCGTGGCCGCCGCCGAGGCCGGCGTCTCGGCGCTGCTGCGCCGGGCCGAGGCGACCCCGGACCGGCTCGTCCAGGTGATCACCCGGGTGTGCGCCGGTGAGGCCGAGGTGCCGGCCGACCTGCTCGCCCGGCTGCTCGGCCAGGTGGGGCGGCTGCAACGGCAGGTGCTCGCGCCGCGCGGGCTCAGCTTCTCCGGCCTCAGCGAGCGCGAGATCGCGGTGCTCCGCCTCGTCGCCGAGGGCCTCGACACCGCGGAGATCGCCGACCGGATGGCCTTCAGCGAACGGACCATCAAGACCGTGCTCCACGACGTGACGACCCGGCTCCAGCTGCGCAACCGGGCGCACGCGGTGGCCTACGCGGTCCGGGAAGGCCTCATCTGAACCCGCTTGACCTGCCCGCCGCCCTCGCCCAGCCTGGAGACGGTGCCGGCCTCGGAGACGGCGCCGAGCTCGGACGCGGTCCGGGCAGGAGGGCTGAGCGATGGCACGGCTGAGCGCCCTGGAGATCTACCTCGCGGCGCGACAAGGCGGCTTCTCCCGGGAGGACGCCGTCACCTGGACGGCGATCGCCCTCGCCGAGTCCGGCGGGAACCCGCACGCGCACGCCACGCGCGGCGAGGACTCTCGGGGGTTGTGGCAGGTCAACCTCGACGCGCACACGAACACCTGGGGCGACCTCTACGACCCGGTGGTCAACGCGCGGGCGGCCTTCGAGATCTCCCGGGGCGGCCGGACGCTGCAGCCGTGGTCGGTCACGCACGCGAACAACGCCGGCACCCCGCGGGACTACCGCCGCTACCTCGACGAGGCGCACACCGCCGCTGCCGCCGCCCCGGCCGCGCTCGGCGACGGGCCGGTCGGGGGCGGGCACGGTGGTTCCGGTCAGGGCTCCGGGCGGGGCTTCGGCCAGGGCTTCGGCCAGGGCTTCGGCCAGGGTTCCGGGCAGGACGTCGGCGGCGCCGGTGCGGACGTCCAGTCGCTCGCGTTCCGCGGCGTCGACGCCAAGGGCCCGGTCTGCCAGCCGATCTCGGACGGAAGGCTCTCGGACACCTTCGGTGCACCGCGCTCCGGCGGCCGCAAGCACGAGGGGATCGACATCTTCGCGCCCGAGGGAACGCCGATCCACGCGGTCGCGTCCGGCACCATCGTGCAGGGCTTCTCGAACTCCCTCGGCGGGGTCGTCGTCCGGATCCAGGGCGACGACGGCCGGTACTACTACTACGCGCACCTCAAGCCGGGCAGCCAGTCCCACCTCCAGGTGGGCCAGCACATCCAGGCCGGGCAGGTCATCGGCGGGGTGGGGAACACCGGGGACGCCAGGACGACGCCGACCCACCTGCACCTGCAGGTCCGCGAGCACGGCGAGTGGATCAACCCGTTCGGCTTCCTCCAGGGGCTGCCGGACATCGAGGACGTCGCCGGTGGCCGGCCGGGCGGCGCGGTCGACGCCTTCGCGATGGACACCGGCGCCCCGCCGTCCGTCGCGGACACCGACCACGACGGGCTCACCGACCAGTTCGAGCAGATCTTCGGCACCGACCCGAAGCTCGCGGACACCGACAAGCGACGGCCTGAGCGACGCCTACGAGACCGGGACGAGCCACACCGACCCGCTGTCGGCCGACACCGACTCCGACGGGATCGCGGACGCCACCGAGGTGGCCCACGGCACCGACCCCGGGCAGGCGGCGATCCCGGCGGCGGCCCGGGCGGCGGGGTTCGGCGGCCTCGCCACGGTCGACAGCGACTCCGACGGGCTCAGCGACGCGTACGAGGCCCGGATCCACACCGACCCGCTCGTCGCGGACACCGACGCCGACGGCCTGAGCGACGGCTTCGAGGTCGCCCACGGCAGCAACCCGCTGCTCGTCGACAGCGACTCCGACGGGCTCACGGACGGGTTCGAGTCCGGCGCGGGCACGCTCGAGCCGGCGGGCGCCGTCCCGGGGCTCGGGCAGGGCCTCGGCGCCGGCGGCGTCCCCGGCCTCTCGGACGGCGCCGGGGTGCCCGGAGTGCCGGGAGCCGACCCCGGGGCCGACGGCACGGACCCGTACGACCCCCAGCACGACCCGCTGCTCGGTGCGGGCGGCGGCGGCGCGGTGCCCTGACGATCACCCGAGGGCGGCGACGATCCCCTCACAGGTGCGGGCCACCGAGCGGGCGGCGACCCGGACCGGCCGCGCGGCGAGCGGTGACTCGGCGAGCTGCTGCCAGCGGGCCAGGGCGCCGAGCGCGGCCCGGCGGACCTGCGGCGCCGGCGTGTCCGCGGCGAGCCCGAGCCGCTCGGCGGCCCCGTGCCCGCCGCCGCCGAGCACCCGCTCCATCTCCGCGGCCAGCGCGTCGGGCACCTCGAGGCTGCCCGACCGCAGGTCGTTGAGCAGTCGGATCTCGACGAGCTCGTGCGCGGACGAGACGACCTCCTCGACGGCGGACTCCACCCCGGCCGGGTCGGCGACCCCGCCGCGCCGGGCGACGGCACGGACGACGGCGAGCACGGACCGGGTGCGCAGCAGCCGGCTGCGCTCGGTGAACTGGCGCAGGAGGACCGCGCGCAGCTCGTCGAGGCCGCCGTCCGCGGACAGCCGCCGGGCGAGGACGCTCGCGGACGGCGCGGCGCCGGTGCGGACCAGGTCGACCGAGAACCGGACGCCGAACAGGCCCAGCCGGTCGAGCAGGTGCCCCCGCTCGAGCTGGGTCAGCGGCGCCCGCGGGTCGTCGGCACCGCAACCGGCCCGCGGTGAGCAGCAGCTCGTCGGCGTCCTCGGCCGGCAGCGCGGCGATCCGGGCCAGAGCGCGGTACTCGTCCTCGCGCAACGTCGCGCCGGCCTGCGCGAGCAGGCCGGCGACCGGCAGCACGACCGGGCACAGCCGGCGCATCCGGACGTCGGCCCGGTAGCGGTCGGCGATCCGGGCCGCGACGTCGAGCGCGTCCCGACGGCAGGAGCCCGATCTCGTCGGCCCGGGAGAGCACCCCGACCGCGTTGACCGGCGTGCCCTTCGCGAGCTCGTCGTCGTGGAACGCCTCGAGGAACCGGACGTCGCTGGCGTGTGCGTGCCGCAGCAGGTACAGCACGGCGTCCGCGACGGACGGCGCGCCGTCGTCCGCGGTGAGCAGCGGCCGACGCGCGGGCCGAGACCTCCGCCGACAGCGACGCGATGCCCGGGGTGTCGATGAGCGTGACATCGCGCAGTCGCGAGGTGGGCCAACGGATCTCGAGGTGGTCGACGGCCTCGACGGGTGCCCCGAGGTCGACCTCGAGCGCGCCGCCGTCGCGGCGGTACGGGCGCTGCTCGCGCGTACCGTCCCGCAGGTGCACGACGGCCGACGGCCGGTCCGCCCCGACGTACCAGGTGACGACCCGGGTGCACTCGCCCGCGTCGGTCGGGGCCAGCTCCTCACCGACCAGGGCGTTGAGCAGCGTCGACTTGCCGGCCTTGACCCGGCCGGCGATGGCGAGCCGCAGCGGCCCGTCGAGCCGGCGCGGCCGCCTCGTCGAGGCTGTCCGCGGCGGCGGCGTCCACGCGCCCGGTCCCGGGCCCGCGGCGACCAGGTCGCGGACCGGGCCGACGAGGCGTCCGTCGGTAGCGGGTCACGCCGCCCCCCGGGAGCGTGCGCCGGCCGAGCCGCTCGATCTCGGCCGCGTGCGGCCAGCTCGGCGGCGCGGCGGCGCCGCTCCTGCGGTCGTCGAGCGGCGGCCGCCTCGCGGACCCGGTCAGCGCCCGCTCGCGACGAGGCGTGCAGCAGCGCGGCCCGCGCCGGGAACTCGTCGCGCAGCTCGCGCCGGGTGCGGCGCAGCGCGTCCGGGCTGTCCTTATCGATGACGAAGAGCACCTCGTCGAGGTAGCGGCGGCACGCCGATCTTCGCCTGCTGCCGGCGGTAACGTCAGCTGCCGCTCCCGCTCGTCGCGGATCAGCTTGCGGCCGATGCCGACCCCGACGACGAGGGCGATCGGCGCGAACACGCCCATGAGCAGCGTCCGATCGCCCCCGGGACGAGGGCCATCGCCCCGGTGACGATCGTCGGGGTGAGCACCGCGGTCCGGCCGGCGAAGACGATCCGGGCGGCCCGCTGGCCGGTCGACGACGGGCCGTCGTCGAGCGGGGTCGATCGTCACCCCGCGCAGCACGTCGACGCGGGGCGGTCAGGCCGAGCTCGAGCGGCTCGTCGGACTCCAGCGCGAACGTCTCGGCGACCTCGAGCGGCGAGCTGCGTCGGCCCGCTCGTTGAGCAGCTCGTAGTTCTCCGTTCGCGGCGCGCACGACCTGGCGCTGCAGCCACACCTCGATGTCCGACCAGGTCTCCTTCGGGTCGCCCTGCGTCGATGACGTCGTCGACGTCCGCGCGACCATCCGCAGCCGGTCCTGCAGGTCGTGCTTGACGTCGGCGACGAGGTCGTCGATGCCGTCGAAGAGGATCTGCTGCCACGTCGGTGCCGCGGCCGACGAGCCGCGCCGTGCGCTCCCGCACCGGCGCCGCAGCCGTCCGACGACGACCTCGTCGGATGCCTCCGGCGCGGCGAGCACCTGCTGCTCGGCGACCACCTCGGTCGCAGCTGCTCCGGGCGAAGCCGAGGTCGCGGGCGGCCGCGTCCACCGCCTGCCGGGCCGCGGTCTCGACGACGGCGTCGCGCAGCCAGTCGAAGAGCGGCGCCGAACCCGACTCCTCGTTGAGGTCCGGCGAGCGCCAGGCGCGCAGCCGCAGGAACGACGAGACGCCGAGCACCGGCACGTCGATCCCGGCGCGCGGCGCAGGTGCTCGCGGTCGAGCTCGACGATCCGCGCGCCACTCGCGGGTACAGGTCGGTCTTGGTCACGACGCAGACCGCGACCGGGCAGCGCTCCGAGCGCCTGGCGGAGGAACTCCACCTCCGGGCGCGGTCAGCTCCTGCGAGGCGTCGGTGACGAAGATCGACGCCGCCGCCTGGCCGAGCGCGCCGCAGGGTGACGACCCCGTGCGCGGAGTCGAGACCGCCGACGCCGGGGGTGTCGACGAGGCACAGCCCGGTGCGGCAGCAGGCGGTGCGGCAGCCGGACCTCGACCGAGCGCAGCCGCCGCCGCCAGCTCGGCGTCCGCGGTCTCGGAGACGAGCTCGCGCGAGCCGGTCGACGTCGACCGGGACGCGCTCGAGCGGGACGTCCGCCGCGGCCCGGCGGGCCGCGGCCGGGTCCTCGCCCTCGGGTTCGAGGATCGCCGTGCCGGACGGCGGGTCGCCGTACCGGACGAGCGTCGGCACGGCGTGACGATGTCGGCGTCGACCGGGCAGACGTCCGTCTGCAGCACGGCGTTGACGAGCGTGCTCTTGCCGCGCTTGAACTCCCCGACGACGGCGACGGCGAACACCTGGCCGGCGAGCCGGCGCCGGGCGCGCCTGCAGGTGCTCGCCGAGGTCGGGCCGGTCGAGCTCCTCGGCGACCCGGCGGCCCGCGTCGAGCGCGGCGAGGGCGTCCCCGATCGACGCCGTGGGAGGGCCGCCGGGCCGCTCCGGCACCGTCCGGAGCCGTTCCGGCACAACGGTTCCCGGCGCACCCCGCTCCGGCGCGGCCGGTCCCGGCGTACCGGGTTGCGGCGCGACGGGTTCCGGCACGCCGGGTTCCGGCGCGGCCGCGTCCGGCGCACCACGTTCCGGCGCAACGGGTTCCGGCACGGGCCGCGCGCGGACGGGAGTCGGCGGCGCCGCGTCCCAGCCGAGGTACTCCCCGCACGAGGGGCAGAACTGCGTGCCGTCCGGGCTCGGCTGGCCGCACGCCGGGCAGCGGTTCATGCCGGCCGCCTCCCGCGAACGCCCTCGATCACGCCGTCCGGCGCGAGTAGCCTCGAAGCCCGGGCAGCTGCCCGCCGTCCCTTCGGTCGGGGTCGTCGAAGGAGGAAGTCATCGCCGGCGTGACGTGCACCCACTGCGGGGCGGAGAACCCGCCCGGCGCCACCTTCTGCGCCGCCTGCGACGAGTTCCTCGACTGGTCGGGGACCCCGGACGGGCCGTCCGCGCCGCCCGCACCGGGCCGGGCCGCACCCGGACCGGGCGGTCCGCCCGCCGCACCGGCGCCCGCCGGACCCGCCGGACCCGCAGGCCCGGCCGGACCGGGGCCCGGCGCCCTCGGACCGGTGGCCGGAGCCGGCGCCGGACCGGCCGGCGCGCCGGCCCGGACCCGCGTCGCAGCCCTCGGCTGCCCGCGCTGCGGCACCGAGAACGACCCCGCGCGCCGGCTCTGCCGGCACTGCGGCGGCTGGCTCGTCGTCCCGTCCGCACTGCCGCCGGTGGCCCGGCCGCGGTTGCGCGACGCCCGGCCGTGGTGGCTCGGCGGCGAGCGGACCCGCTACCAGGGCGGCGGGCTGTCCCGCGGCACCGTGGCGTTCCGGGCCGCCGCCGGCGCCGGCGTCGTCGTGCTCGCCGTCGTCGCACTCACCGTCGCCGGGCAGCACCCGGTCCGCCGGGTCACGGACCTCGTCGGGCACGTGCGGGGCACCGGTCGGGTCGAGGGGGTCACCGCGACGAGCCCGGACGCGGCGAGCAACCCGGGCGGGGCCGTCGACGACGTCCGGGCGATCGGCTGGAGCCCGGGGTGGACGGCCGCGCCGAGCCCCGAGTACGACCCGGACACGATCTGCGACAAGGCGTTCGCCGCCACGCCCGGGCCTGGCCTGACCCTCGCGTTCGGCGGACCC
This sequence comes from uncultured Actinomycetota bacterium, assembly GCA_963750565.1. Classification (GTDB taxonomy): domain Bacteria; phylum Actinomycetota; class Actinomycetes; order Actinomycetales; family Kineosporiaceae; genus R-H-3. The sequence continues at coordinate 34,471 of CAVVRA010000016.1, forward strand.
ATCGACGTCCGCGAGATCGGCTTCGAGGCGGGGCTGCCGGCCAAGGACCCGCAGAACAAGCAGCGCTGGCGGCCCAGGCTCGTCGTGCTCCGCTGGGCCGGCGGCGGCTGTCAGCCGGTCCCGCTCGAGAACGTGCCGGCGCTGCAGCGCTTCGGCGTCGACCAGGACCGGCCGGTCACCGGCGTCACCGTCACGGTGGTGTCGGCCTGGCCGCCGACCCCGGCGGCACCGGGCCGCCTCGACGTCGGCGAGATCACCCTCTGGAGACGCTGACCCGCGGTACCGGGCCGTCACCGGCGGCGGCGTCACTGCTGGACCGCCTGCAGGGGCGTGCACCCCAGACCGCTCTGCGGCGGCCGGGAGCAGAACTGCTGGACGCTCGCGAGGTCCGCGAACCCGGTGTAGACGACGACGAGCGTCGCGGGGCTGGCGAACCGCTGGGCCGGCAGGTCCGCCGTCGTCGCGACGACGACCTGGCCGGCGTTCAGCCCGGCGGCGACGACCTGGCGCACCTGGGCGTCGGCGAGCGGCCGCTCCTGGAACGTGTTCGGGCCCAGCTGGGCGACCCACGCCGTGATCGGCGGCCGGGTCGCGGTGCCGGACGCCGTCCCGGTCGTCGTGCCGCCCGTGCCGGACGCGGTGCCGGTGGACGGCGGCGCCGTCGTCCCGCCGCCGGCACCACCGGCGCCGCCGGCACCACCGGCACCGCCGGCACCACCGGACGGGCCGGTCGTCGCCTGCTTCGGGGTGACGCAGCCCGACGCGCCCGGGGCGTCGGTCTTCGACACCCGGTCCCCCGCGACGGCGAGCACGACGACCTGGACGCACGTCCCGCCCTCGGACGTCACGACGCCCGTCGTCGCGCGGCTGCCGGGCTTCGGGACGTCGTTCCCCTGCACCGCACCGGCGACGAGGACCCGGTGGTCGACGTCCGGCTGCTGGTCCCAGGTGACGTCGAGCGTCCCGTCGTCCTTGGCCGTGGCCCGGACGCCGGTCGGGGCGTCGAGCGAGTCGTCGAGAAGCTGGTCGCAGGCCGGGCCGGCCGGGGTGCTTTTCGCCGCACCCCGCACCGCCCGGACGACGTAGCAGACCCGCGGCCGGGCGCCGTCCGGGCCGGCCGCCGCGGCCTTGGGGACGGTCATGTCCTGCACCGTGGCGTCGGCGCCGGCGACGACCCCCTGGGCGAGGCCGCGGCCCTGCGGGTCGCTCTGCGTCACCTCGTAGCCGGTGGCCCGGTCGACGGGGTCCCAGCTCACCCGGACCACCTCGGCGCTCATCGCCTTCGCGTCGACCCTGGACACCGCCGCCGGCGCCGCGTCGTCGTTGCGCGCCCCGACCACCGGGCCCTGCCGGCTCAGCCAGCCGCCGACGAGCGCCACCAGGGCGAGCGGCAGGACGACCACCGCGACGAGGCCGCGGGTCAGCACCGGCCGCTGCTCGACGACGGCGTCGAGGCTGGGGCGGCCGGGGTCCTGCGGAGCGAACGGGTTCGCCGCGGCCGGCTGCCGCGCCGGGGCCGCGCCGGGCGGCTCCCCGGTCACCGTGAACGGCAGCTTGACCGGCGACCCGCGCAGGAACGGCTTGCGCGGCCGCGCCCGGAGCCGGACGGCGGCCTGGCCGCCGACCGGGACGACGACGGCGTCCTGGGAGAACGCGAAGCCGAGCTGCTCGTCGGGGTCGGACGCCTTGAGCACGAGGCGGACCGGGGCGTTCCCCCAGTTCGTGAACGCGAGCCGGAACGTCGCGCTCCAGCGCGCCCGGGCGGTCACCGGCGTGATCCGGCTCTGCAGGTCGAGCACCCGGCCGACGTCGAGGTCGCCCTCCTCGACGACGCTGCGGTTCGGGTCGACGAGCGACACGACCCGGACGCCGAACGGCAGCGGCTCGTCGGACGCCGCGGCCCCCTTCGGCGGGCTGAGCACGACCGTCGCCGCGCCGTCCTGCCCCGGGTAGACGGGCAGCTCGGCGGGGAGCACCTGCCACCAGTCCGGGTCGAGCCCCACGACGTCGACCCGGTAGGACTCCACGACGCGTCCCGGGTTCTCGATCCGGACCGCGACCTGGGCCTGGCCGCCGGGCTCCGCGGCGACCCGGGTCGTGGCCAGCGTGAGGACCGGATCGGCCGCCTCGCCGAGGTCCGTCACACCCGGGCCGCCCACCCGTCGCCTCCCGTCGCCCCGTCCGCCCCAACCGTCCGGACCCGACGAGCGTAGGCCGCGGCGTCCCGGCGGACCAGGAACTTCGGGGCAACCCCTGCCGGGCGCGGCCCCGCCGACCACGGGCCGCTGCCCGAAGGGGCAGCGGACCGTGCCCCGCCGTCCGCACACCCGCCGTCCCGGGCGCGGCGGCTCCGGCCGGATCCTGGTCGGGGCGGCCGGTCGCGCCGCACGGCAGCGACGTCGGAGGCGCCGTGATCTACGAGGTGGACGAGGCACTGCGCAGCCTGATCCGCCGCGACGGGCTCGTGCCGCCCGACGTCGACGTCGTGTTCGACGCACCGACGAAGGACTGGGCGAGCCGGCGGAACAGCCCGACGGTCGACGTCTACCTCTACGACATCCGAGAGGACCTGCGACGCCGGGAACGCGGCCGGATCAACGAGTACGACGACGCCGGCCGGGTCGTCGCCCGCGTCCTGCCGCCGCGGCACTTCAAGCTCTCCTACCTCGTCACCGCGTGGACGCAGCGCCCGGAGGACGAGCACCGACTGCTCTCCTCGATGCTCACCGGGCTGCTGCACCACGACGCGATCCCCCGGGACGTGCTGCCGTCGCCGATGGACGTCGGGCTGCCCGTCGCGCTGACGATCGGACTCCCGCCCCCGGAGGACCGCGCGTTCGCCGACGTGTGGTCCGCGCTCGGCGGCGAGCTCAAGCCGTCGCTCGACGTCGTCGTCGTCATGCCGACCGACACCGGCCAGCGGCACGAGGCCGGCGCGCCGGTGGAGCAGCCGCCGCGGGTGACGATGCAGGGCACGGGCCGCGACGGCTGGCCGCCCACCGAGACCCGGGACGGCCGGCGCCGGCCGGGTCCACGGCCGGACGCCGAGCCGGAGAGCGCCGAGCCGGACGGCGCCGAGCCGGAACGGGCGGCCCGAACCTCCGCGCGGCCGGCGCCGGACCAAGGCCGGCCCGCGATGACTCCGGCGGCCCCTGCGGCGCCGCCCTCCGCGGAGTCCGAGCCGTCGCACCTGGCCGCCCGGCTCACCCTCGTCGAGGACCGGGTGCGGGCCCTCGTGGAGCTCCGCCGGGCCCAGGACCCGACCCCGGACGACCCGTTCCGCGGGCTGTACCTGTCCGAGGAGGACGTCGACCGGCTCCTCGCGCCACCCCCCGGCGAGCCGGACCCCGACCGGGCCGGAGCCGCCGCCGCCGAGGCGGCCCAGACCGCCGCCGAGTCCGCCGGCCGGGGCTCCCGGCTGCGCCGGCTGCAGCGCGCCGCCGGGCTCACCGAGCTCGACGTCGAACTGCTCCTCGTCGCGCTCGCCCCCGACCTCGACGCCCGCCTCGAGCGGCTCTACGGCTACCTCAACGACGACGTGACCCGGCGCCGGGCCACGGTGAGCCTCGCGTTCGCGGTGTGCGGCGTCCCGCCGTCCGCGGCCGCGGCGCGGGCCCGGGTCGCGCCGTCCGGGCCGCTGCGCCGGCACCGGCTGCTCGCCGTCGAGGAGGACGACCGGCCCTTCCTCACCCGGGCCCTGCGGGTGCCCGACCGGGTCACCGCGCACCTGCTCGGCGACGACAGCCCGGACGCCGCGGTCGACGACCTGCTCTCGCCGGCCGCGGCGTTCGACGGCCCCGCCGCGCGGGCCCTCGCCGGGCGCCTCGACGCCGGCGTGCGGCTCGTCTACCTGCGCGACGTCGCCCGGCTCACCGGGACGGCGGTGGCCGCGGCCGCGGCCGGCCGGGCGGGGCGCCGTCCGGTCGTCGTCGACCTCGCCCGGCTCGCGGCCCGGCCGGACCACCTCGAGGCGCTCGGTCTCGTCGCCCGGGAGGTGCTGCTCTGCGGCGGGGCGCTCGTCGCCGGACCCGTCGAGGCCCTCGCCGAGGTCTCCGCGGACGTCGTCCGGCGGGTCGCCGACCTGCCCGTCCCCGTCCTCGTGACGGGGTCCTCGACGTGGGACCCCCGATGGAGCACCCGGGTCCCCCTCATCGCCGAGGCGCCCGCGCTCGACCCGGCCGAACGGGCGGTGATCTGGCAGGACCTGCTCGACGCCGACGAGGCGTCCGGGCCGGACGTCGAGGTGCCCGCACACCTCCACCTCGGGCCGGAGCAGATCGCCCGCGCGGTCGTCGCCGCCCGGCTGACGGCGGGCCTCGCCGGCGCCCCGGTCCGGACCGGCGACCTGCAGACCGGCGCCCGGTCGCAGAACGCGGCGGGTCTCGAACGGCTCACCCACCGGATCGAGCCCGCGGTCGGCTGGGCCGACCTCGTCCTGCCCCGGCACGTCACCGACCAGCTGCACGAGCTCGCCGCCCGGGCCCGGCACCGCGACCAGGTGCTCGGCGACCTGGCGGATGCGCCCGGGCGGCGGCCGCGGCCGCGGCGTCACGGCTCTGTTCGCCGGCGACTCCGGCACCGGCAAGACGATGTCCGCGGAGGTCATCGCCGGCGAGCTCGGCCTCGACGTCTACCGCGTCGACCTCGCGACGGTCGTCGACAAGTACGTCGGCGAGACCGAGAAGAACCTCGAGCGGATCTTCGCCGAGGCGGCCGGGGTGAACGCCGTGCTGCTCTTCGACGAGGCGGACGCGGTGTTCGGCAAGCGGAGCGAGGTCCGGGACGCGCACGACCGGTACGCCAACGTCGAGAGCGCCTTCCTGCTGCAGCGGATGGAGAGCTTCGACGGGCTCGCGGTGCTGTCGACGAACCTGCGGGCGAACATCGACGAAGCCTTCACCCGGCGGCTCGACGCCATCGTCGACTTCCCCGCGCCCGACGAGGACCTGCGGCTCGCCCTCTGGCGCCGCTGCCTCGCGCCGCCGCTGCCCGTCGACGACGACGTGGACCACGCGTTCTGCGCCCGGGCCTTCGAGCTGACCGGCGGGAACATCCGGTCGGTCGCCGTGACGGCGGCCTACCTCGCCGCGCAGTCCGGCCGGCCGGTGACGATGGCCCAGGTCGTCGTGGCGGTCCAGCGCGAGTACCGCAAGCTCGGGCGGCTCGTGCTCGAGCAGGAGTTCGGCACGTACCTCGCGGCACCGTGACGGGCGGACGCCGGGTCCCGGTGCGGGGCGCGCACCGGCGCCCTGACGCCGCCCCGGCCGCGGGCCTACGATGTGCCGCACCATTCGGGGAGGAGGCGCGGAGGTGCCGGGTTATCGGCTGGGCGTCGACCTCGGGACGACGTACACCGCGGCTGCGACGTTGGCCGGGGACCGGGTCGAGTTGGTGCAGTTGGGCAACCACGCGCTGCAGGTGCCGTCGGTGCTGTACCTGCCGGCGGACGGGGAGATGCTCGTCGGTGAGGCCGCCGAGCGGCGCGCGGTGACCGATCCGACGGCGGTGGTGCGGGAATTCAAGCGCCGGATCGGTGACACCGTGCCGATCCTCGTCGGTGGTGCGCCGCACTCCCCGCAGGCGCTGTACGGGCGGTTGCTGCGCTGGGTCGTGGACCGGGTGGTGGAGCGGGCCGGCAGCCCGCCGGACGCGGTGACGGTGACGCATCCGGCGAACTGGGGGCCGTTCAAGCTGGACGTGCTGGCCCAGGCGGTCCGGCTCGCCGACGTGGACGGGGTCCGGACGTGCATCGAGCCGGAGGCGGCCGCGATCGCCTTCGCGCACCGCACCGATCTGGCGGTCGGGCAGCGGATCGCGGTCTACGACCTGGGCGGCGGCACCTTCGACGCCGCGGTGCTGGCCCGGACCACGACCGGCTTCGAGCTCGCCGGCCGTCCCGAGGGCGTCGAGCACCTGGGCGGGGTCGACCTCGACGCGGCCGTCCTGGCCCACGTCCTGGGCTGCCTCGACGGGGTCGACGTCACCTCGACCGACCCGGCGTTCGTCGCCGCGACCGCCCGGCTGGCCCGGGACTGCGTGGAGGCCAAGGAGGCCCTGTCGGCGGACACCGAGGTCACCGTCCCGGTCGCGCTGCCGGGGATCACCACCACGGTCCGGCTGACCCGGGCCGAGTTCGACGAGATGGCCCGGCCGGCGATCGAGGAGACGGTCGCGGCCACCCGGCGCGCGCTGCGCTCGGCCGGTGTCGAACCCGCGGAACTGTCCGCGATCGTCCTGGTCGGCGGGTCCTCCCGGATCCCGCTGGTCTCCGAACTGCTGTCGGCCACCTTCGGCCGCCCCCTCGCCCTCGGCACCCACCCCAAACACGACGTCGCCGTCGGCGCCGCCCTCCGCGGCAGCCGGCTCGCGTCCGCGCCGAGCGCACCGACCTCCCCGATCGCCCCGACGGGACCGACCGCGCCGAGCGCACCGACCGCGCCGAGCGCGCCGGTCGAGGCGGCCGCGCCGGGGATTCGCCCGGTCGGTGCTCCGGCCGGGACCGCGACCCACGAGGCACCCACTCTCGAGTCCCTCACGACCGACACGGTCGCCCTGGACGCCCCGGCCGCCGGCGGTGCCGGACCCGTTGCGCCCGAACGGTTGCCGTCCCGCGGCGGCCCGCGCGGGCGGGGCTTCGCGCCGCCGCCGGCCGGCCCACCGGTCGGGCCGCCGGTCGGACCGCCGGTCGGGCCGCCGCCGGCCGGACCGCCGCCGGCCGGACCGTTCCCGTTGCCGGCCGACCCGTCCGCCCCCGCGGCGGCCGCGGCGGCCGCACCCGCACCCGGGCCGCTCCCGACGCTGCTGCCGGTCGGCCGGCCCGGATCGCCGGCCGGTGCCGGGCCGGACGGCCCCGGTCCGGACACCGGGCGCGTCGGCCCCGCGGGCCGCGGCCGGTTCGTCGCCATGGGCGCCGGTCTGGTGGGCGTCGCGTCCGTCGTCGCCGCCGTCGTCGTGCTCGTCGGCACCGGCGACTCCGGGGGCGGCAAGGCCGCGCCGGCCAAGACGTCCGCACCGACGACGTCCGCCGCACCGACGACCGACACGCCGACGAGCCCGGCCACGAGCGGTCTGCCGCAGGCCGCGGCGGCGCTCGACGACGACACGATCGTCGCGTCCCGGGCCCGAGCCGACGGCACCGAGGACCTCGTCCAGGTGTCGCTGCGCACCGGCGCGGTCACCCTCGTGCCCCGGCCGGCGGGGGTCGGGTCCGCGACCCGGCCGGTCCTGTCCGCGGACCGCCGGACCGTCGTCTTCCTGGACGGCGGCGCGCCGATCTGGCGGCTCATGGTTTCCGGGGCGGACGGCAGCGGCGCCGAAGAGCTCTTCCCCGGCGGCGTCCCGGGCTGCCCGAACCCGCGCCGGCCCGCCTGGGACACCGCGACGAACACCTTCGTCCTGCAGTGCGCCGAGCAGTTCGGCCGATCGCTGCGCCTCGTGACGCTCGACGACCCGGCCGCCCCGAAGCTCCTCGACCGGGGCGGCCTCGGAGATCCGACGCTGAGCGACGACGGGAAGACCCTCGTGTACTGGAAGGGCGGCAGCGGGGCGAGCGCCGGCGCCCTCTATGCCGTCAGGCTCGACGGGACGACCCCCGGCCCGCCGGTCCGGATCACGAGGTCGTCGCAGGACAGCGACCCGTCGATCTCGCCGGGCGGCCGGACGGTCGCCTTCCGCCGCGACCGCGCCGGTCGGACCGGCTTCGACGTCCTGACCGTCCCGGTGACCGGCGGGCAGCCGAAGGTGCTGTCCGCCACCGGCGCCACCGAGGAGGACCCGACGTGGTCCCCGGCCGGGGACCGGGTCGCGTTCTCCTGCGACGGCGGCGTCTGCGTGATCCGCGCGGACGGCACGGGGCGGGCGCGTGTCACGGCCACGAAGGTCGTCACCCCGATCTGGATCCGACGCTGACGGACGGCGTGCCGCACCATTCGGGGAGGAGGCGCGGAGGTGCCGGGTTATCGGCTGGGCGTCGACCTCGGGACGACGTACACCGCGGCTGCGACGTTGGCCGGGGACCGGGTCGAGTTGGTGCAGTTGGGCAACCACGCGCTGCAGGTGCCGTCGGTGCTGTACCTGCCGGCGGACGGGGAGATGCTCGTCGGTGAGGCCGCCGAGCGGCGCGCGGTGACCGATCCGACGGCGGTGGTGCGGGAATTCAAGCGCCGGATCGGTGACACCGTGCCGATCCTCGTCGGTGGTGCGCCGCACTCCCCGCAGGCGCTGTACGGGCGGTTGCTGCTCGGCGGTGGTGGACCGGGTGGTGGCAGCGGGCCGGCGGCCCGCCGGACGCGGTGACGTGTGTCGCATCCGGCGAACTGGGGGCCGTTCAAGCTGGACTGCTGGCCGCAGGCGGTCCGGCTCGCCGATCTGACGGGGTGCCGGACGTGCATCGAGCCGGAGGCGGCCGCGATCGCCTTCGCGCACCGCACCGATCTGGCGGTCGGGCAGCGGATCGCGGTCTACGACCTGGGCGGCGGCACCTTCGACGCCGCGGTGCTGGCGCCGGACCACGACCGGCTTCGAGCTCGCCGGCCGTCCCGAGGGCGTCGAGCACCTGGGCGGGGTCGACCTCGACGCGGCCGTCCTGGCCCACGTCCTGGGCTGCCTCGACGGGGTCGACGTCACCTCGACCGACCCGGCGTTCGTCGCCGCGACCGCCCGGCTGGCCCGGGACTGCGTGGAGGCCAAGGAGGCCCTGTCGGCGGACACCGAGGTCACCGTCCCGGTCGCGCTGCCGGGGATCACCACCACGGTCCGGCTGACCCGGGCCGAGTTCGACGAGATGGCCCGGCCGGCGATCGAGGAGACGGTCGCGGCCACCCGGCGCGCGCTGCGCTCGGCCGGTGTCGAACCCGCGGAACTGTCCGCGATCGTCCTGGTCGGCGGGTCCTCCCGGATCCCGCTGGTCTCCGAACTGCTGTCGGCCACCTTCGGCCGCCCCCTCGCCCTCGGCACCCACCCCAAACACGACGTCGCCGTCGGCGCCGCCCTCCGCGGCAGCCGGCTCGCCACCGCCACCCACGTCACGGCGCCGCTGCCCACCGTCCCGGCCCCGACCCACCCGCTGCCGATCAGCGCCCCGCCGGCCGACGCCGCTCCCGACACCGTCGAGACGGCACCGGTCGGCGCCGGCACCGCACCGGACCCGGGCCCCGAGCACGGGCAGCCGAAGCACCCCGCCGGCCCTGCGACCGGACCGGGGCCGGCCGGTCCCTCGACGGCGCCGACACCCGCGACGCCACCGGCCCTGCTGCCCGTCGGCCGCCAGGACGAGCCGGGCACCGGGGACGACCCCGGCATCGTGCGGCCACGCCCGGCGGGCACCGGACGTCGCCGGTACGTGGCGGCTACCGCGGGCGTCACGGCGGTCGTCGCGGCCACCCTTCTCGGCGTCGTCCTGGTGCGGGGCGGCGGATCGCCGGGGCCGACCTCGTCGGGAGGAACGTCCACGACCGCGCGGCCCACGACCTCCGCGTCCACGACGCCCGCACCCACCGCACCTGGCTCGCCGACGCGTGCCGGGCCGGACCTTCCGGCTGCGGCGGAACCCCTCTCCGCGGACGTCGTCATCGCCTCGCGCCTCGGCCCGGACCGCACGGAGCGGCTCGTCCTCGTCTCCACCCGCACCGGTCGCACGCTGCCCTCCGGGTGGAAGTCCGTCGCCGGACGGCTGTTCGAGCGGCCGGTCCTCTCCCACGACCGCAGGACCGTTCTCTTCCTCGACATCCGGGGCGAGCAGACGACGCTCATGGTCGCCGCGGCGGACGGGACCGGACAGGCCCGTCCGCTGTTCCCTGGCGGAGCCCCCGACTGTCCGAGCCCCCGCCGGCCGGCATGGCACGAGGCGAGCGACACCGTGGCGCTGCAGTGCCGCAACGGCCGGCCGCCGGACGACACCCGGACGCTGCGGTTGACGAAGCTGGCGACTCCCGACCGCAGCAGGTTCATCGACAGCGGCTCGCTCGGCGACCCCCAGATCGGTCCCGACGGCGGCACCATGGTCTGGTGGAAGGGCACGACCGCGCAGGGCGCCGGCGGGTCGCTCCGGACGCTGGCCCTGACGGACCCCGATGCCCGGCCCCGGCAGCTCACCTCGTCCACGAGCGACCGCGATCCGGCGATCTCCCCGGACGGGCGCACCGTCGTCTACCGCCGTGACCGCGGCGGACCCACGGGCTACGACCTCTACACCGTTCCCCTCGACGGCGGGGCGGAGCGACGGCTCACGAACACCTCGGCGCGGGACGAGGACCCGACGTGGTCCCCGGACGGCCGCCAGGTCGCGTTCCGGTGCGACGGCAGGCTGTGCCTCGTCGACGTGGCGACCAGGACCCGCAGGACGCTGAGCAGGAGCGGCGTGCTCACCCCGGTCTGGGCCTCGCCGACCTGACGGTGGACCCGCTGCCCGTCCGGACACCTGTGGCTGCCCGATCGGCCGCGCCCGCGTCGGTTCTCCCGGGCCGGCTTTGGTGTCACGCTTGACCCGTCCCACCCGGCGGAGCGCAGGAGGACAGATGCGCGGCCACGAGCACGACCTCGACGGGCCCGACTCGCTGCGTCCCAAGGCGGCCCGGATCGAGGAGGAGCCCGGGCACGCCGCGCGGGCCGCGGCGGCGGGCCGATGGGACGCCGTGGGCCCCGAAGGCTTGGCGCAGCTCCAGCGCGCGGCGGGGAACGCGGCGGTCGCCTCGTCCCTCGACGAGGAACGCTCCCCCGTCCACGACGTCGTCTCCGGCGGCGGCCGGCCGCTCGACACGGACGTCCGGGAGGACATGGAGTCCCGGCTCGGCCACGACTTCACCGACGTCCGGGTGCACGACGACGCCGGCGCGCACGCGTCCGCGACCGCGGTCAACGCGCACGCGTACACCGTGGGCTCGCACGTCGTCTTCCAGCGCGACCGGTACGACCCGACGTCGACCGAGGGCCGCACGACGCTCGCGCACGAGCTGACCCACGTCGTCCAGCAGCGGAACGGCCCCGTCGACGGGACGCCGGCCGGCGGCGGGATCCGGGTCAGCGATCCGGGCGACCGGTTCGAGCGGGAGGCCGAGGCCACCGGCGAGCGGGTCATGGCCGACCCGGCGCCGGTGGCCGCCGCGCCCGCGACCGCAGCAGCCGCCGGGCCGGCCGTGCAGCGCGAGGGTGACGAGGAGGAGGAGCCGGTCCAGGGCCTCTTCGTCCAGCGCGAGGCCGAGGACGAGGAGGAGGTCCAGACGCTCGCCGCCGGACCGGCGGTGCAGCGCGAGGGCGAGGAGGACGAGGAGGAGGAGGCGCCCGCGGGCTGACCGCGGCCCCCGCCGGACGGGCGCTCAGCCCCCGGCCCGGCCGCCCTCGAGCCGCAGGTCGAGCCAGGTCGCCCAGTCCTGCGCCGCCGTGTGGACCGGCCCGGACGACGAGGGTCAGCGTCGTCGCGCCGGCGGCCGGCGTGAGGTCGACGTCGAGCGGCCGGACCTGACCGTCGCCGCCGATGTCGTCGACGCTCCACAACGGCTTTGTCGTCGACGCCCCCGCCACCGGCCCGGATCTCGCACGTCACGGCGCCGCCGGCCCCGGCGAGGAACCCGATCCGGCCCCGGACGTGGTCGCCGGGGATGACCGGGGCGGGCAGGGTGTACGTGCCGGCGATCGAGCCTTCCTCGATCCACTCCGGGTGCGTCTCGAGCAGCACCTTCGCGGTCGAGCCGTCCTCGAGCAGCGCGCCGTTCCGGATGAGCACGAAGCCCCGGTCGTCGCCGTCGTTGCCGTTGAAGGGCAGCACCGTACCGCTGCCGTTGACCCAGCGGGCGGACGACGCGGCGGCGACGAGGTCGATCGGCCGCGTCGGCCCGGCGGAGACGACGAGCGTGACCTGGCTGCCGGCGTCCGCCGTCGCGCCGGCCGCCGGCTCCGAGCGCAGCACCGTGTCCGCGGCCACGACGTTGTCGGCGACCCGGCGGACCTTCACGGTGAAGCCGAGCATCGTCAGCGCGGACGTGCCGTCGGCCACCGGCTCGCCGCCGAGGTCCGGCACCTCGTGCGCGGCCGCGACAGGGCCGGGGTCGCTCGTGGGATCGCCCGGAGTCCCGGTGCCGTCACCGGTGGCTGCCGGACCGGGCCCGGCCGACGTCGGCGGCGGCTGCTGCCGGCCGCCGTGACGTCCCGTGGTCGGCGCGGGCGACGGCGTGCCGGCGTGCGCGGACGCCGCGACGTCCGGCCGGCCCTGCGCCACCAGCGGGGCCGTCGCCGTCGCCGAGGGCAGCCTGCCGCGGCCTGCAGCGGCCCCGGACGGCGGGGCGCCGACGAGCCAGTGGAGCGCGACGGCGCCGACGGCGACTGCGGCGCCGGCCGCGGCGGGCGCCCACCACGGCAGCCGCGGGGTCGTCGTCCGGCTGCCCGAGAGCCGGACCGGCGGGCCGGCGCACTCGGGCTCGGCGTCACCGTGAACGTCGCGGTCCGCGGCCGCCCGACGAGCGCGCGGGGAGCGCGCGGGGAGCGGGGACGACGAGCGGCGCGACCGCCGCCCGGCCCGGCGGCAGGTCGAACACCCGGCCGACCTCGAGCCGGAGCGCAGCGTCGGCCTCCTCGGCGTCGAGCCGGACCCGCAGCGGTGCGTTGCCGCCGTTGACGAGCCGGACCTGGTATCGCCCGGCCGACCCGCCGCGGCTCGCGTGCGGCTCGAGCTCAGCCCGGACGTCGTGGAACGGCGTGAGGGTGAGGACGCCGCCCGTGGCCGCCGTGACGCCGGGCTGGATCGTCGCCGCGACCGTCACCCGGAAGCCGCCCCGGCCCGCCCCGGCCATCGGGTCGCGCGGCGGGGCGGCGTGCAGGACGGCGGTCGCGTCCTGCCCGGGGTAGACGCGCAGGACGTCCGGCTCGACGGTGATCCACGACGGGCCGTCGACCCGGAGCGCGTACTCCTCGACGAGCGTTCCGACGTTCGTCACGGTCACCGTCGCGGCGACCGTCTCCCCGGGGGCGACCGTGAGGTCGTCCGGGGCGAGCGCGACCCGAAGACCGGTCCGCCCGTCCGCCGAGCCGGCCCGCGGGCGGTGCAGCACCTGGGTGCGGCCCGGGCCGGTCCGACCTGAGTTGTAGCGACGGTGCGTCTCGTCCTCGGCGAGGAACCGGTCGCAGCCGACGCAGAAGCGCGTCCCCTCGGCGTTGTCGTGGCCGCAGTCCGGGCAGATCATGATGCCCTCCCCGTATCAGGTGCGAGCCGACGCTCCTCATCTCATCGGAGTCACGTGTGCCGGTCGGCGATACGTCCGGGTCAACCCCCCGTGACTGGTCGACCACGACGTCCGGGGGGTCCCATGCGCTGCACGTCCGCCCGCCTCGCGCTCGCCGCCTGCCTCGTCGGCGGGCCGGCGGCCTGCGGCGAGTCCGGCGCCGGGCGCCGCTGACCGCTGCCCGGACGGGCACCCGCGGCACCCCTTCGGGCAGCGCGGACTGCCCGCGACGGTGCCCGCCGGCCCGGCGGCGCGGGCGGCGTCCGGAGGAGCCTCGACGCATGGCCGGCGCACGCGACAGGCCCGCCGCCGCACGGGCGGAGGTGTCGGACGCCCTCGGGGACGGCCGACGCCGTGCCGAGCGGCGGGCCGGTCGCGGCGTCGGCCCGGCCGCCCTGCTCGGGCTGCAGCGGGCCGCCGGCAACTCGGCGGTCAACGCGCTGCTCGCTGCCCGGATGCGCTTCCCGGGCGAGGACGCCGTCGGCCGGATCGACGCGGCGCTGCGCGAGGTGCGCACCGACGAGCCGGCGATCGACGTCGTCGAGAAGGGCCTGCGGGAGGCGCAGGCCGTCGGCATCCCGGTCGAGCTCGAGGGGCCGAAGCCACCGGCGTCCGCGCTCGCCGTGACGAAGACGGGCTTCGGGCCCGAGCAGGTGCCGCAGAGGAAGCCCACCCCGCCGCCGAAGCCCACGCCTGCGGTGAGCCCGCTCGGGAAGGCCGCCGCCCGGCGTCCGGCCGCGCACGGCGGTGCCCCGCCGTCCGGCCGGACGGCCGCCCCGAGCGGTCCAGGAGCCGGCGCCGGGCCCGGTCACGCGCCGTCCGCTCCGCTGACCGGTGACCAGCTGCTGCAGCCGCCGGCCCCGCCGGAGCACGTCGCGCCGGGCGCCGACCCGGCGTTCACGGCCGTCACCGCGCACGTCAAGGGCTTCGCGGCCAGGCCAAGCGGGCGCACCCGCCGGCGGCGTCGAAGGCCAAGGAGGCGCAGGACGCCGCCGCTGCCGCCGACGGCGGACGTCGCCGGGCAGGCCAAGGCGGCCAAGGTCGACACGATGGACGCCCAGCCGGTCGGCGGCGTTCGACAAGAAGGCGTTCATCGCCGCGGTCAAGGCGGCGATCGAGGCGAAGTCGCCGAAGACCCTCAAGGAGGCCGACGACTACACGGAGTTCGGGCAAGGCCGGCGAGGTCAAGGGCGAGGTCAAGGGCCTCGTCGGCCAGGGCAAGGAGGGCCAGGCCAAGGACATCGAGCAGGCCACCGAGGCACCGCCGGACACCGTCGAAGGCGGTGCCGAAGCCGGTCACCCCGATGGGCCCGGAGCGAGCAGGCACCCGCCGCGGCGATCCCGGCGTCCGGGGCCGTCCCCAAGCCCGCGCCGCCGGAGCAGCTCAACCTCGCAGGCCGGCAAGCACGCCGACCGAGGCAGAGCTGGCCGAGGGCGAGCGTCACCGAGCAGCAGCTCGCGCAGTCCAACGAGCCGCAGTTCGAGCAGGCCCTCGCCGACAAGAAGGAGGCGGCGGCCCACGCCGACACCGCACCCGGCGAGTACCGCGCAGCAGGAGCAGCAGGTCGTCGCGCAGGGCAAGGCGGACGCCGCCGCGCAGACGGCGCAGGGCGGTCGCCGGGATGCAGGGCTCGAAGGCGGCGGCGCTCGCGAACCTCGTCGCGGACAAGGGCAAGGCGAAGTCGAAGGACGAGGCGCAGCGGGCCGAGGTCACCGCGAAGATCCAGGGCATCTACGCGGCGACCGAGACGGACGTGAAGAAGATCCTCGACGGCATCGATCCCAAGGTGGAGAAGGAGTTCGAGGCGGGCGAGGCCGCGGCCCGCAAGGCCTTCGAGTCGTACGTCGTCGGCGAAGATGTCGGCCTACAAGGAGGACCGGTACAGCGGCTGGCTCGGCGGCCTGCGGTGGGCGAAGGACAAGATCGCTCGGGATGCCGAGCAAGGTCAACGAGTTCTACGTCGCCGGCCGCGAGCTCTACCTCAAGCAGATGGACGGCGTCATCTCGCGGGTCGCGGACATCGTCGGCACCGACCTCACCGCGGCCAAGAAGCGGATCGCGCGCGGCAAGACCGAGATCGCCGACGTACGTCAAGAGCCTGCCCGACGGACCTCGCAGAAGGTCGGGGCCGAGGCGTCCGAAGGAGATCGGCGACCGGTTCGCGCAGCTCGAGAACGACGTCGACGCCAAGCAGGACGCCGTCGTCGACGCCCTCGCGACGAAGTACGTCGAGGCGCGCAAGGGGCTCGACGAGCGGATCGAGGAGCTGCAGGCCGAGAACAAGGGCCTGGTCGACAAGGCGATCGGCGCGATCAAGGCCGTCATCAACACCATCCGCGAGCTCGCCTCGATGCTCACGAACGTGCTCGCCCGCGTCGCGGGCGTCGTCGGCGACATCATCAAGGCGCCGATCCGGCTTCCTCGGCAACCTCGATCGACGGGGTCAAGGGCGGCATCCTGCAAGTTCAAGGACAACATCCTCGACCACCTCACGCAAGGGCCTGATGAGCTGGCTGTTCGGCGCGCTCGCCGAGGGCGGCGTCGAGCTGCCGGACAGCTTCGACCTCAAGGGCATCATCAAGCTGCTCGCCTCGATGTTCGGCCTGACCTGGGCGAACATCCGCAACCGGCTCGTCAGGCAGATCGGCGAGAAGGCGATGGCCGCCGTCGAGAAGGGCGTCGAGATCTTCCAGCTGCTCGCCACCCAGGGCGTCGCCGGCGCTGTGGCAGATGCTCGTCGAGAAGCTCGGCGACATCAAGGAGATGATCCTCGAGCAGGTCAAGGACTTCGTCGTCACGAGGATCATCACCGCCGGCATCACCTGGCTGATCGGCCTGCTCAACCCGGCGGCGGCCTTCATCAAGGCCTGCAAGATGATCTACGACATCGTCATGTTCTTCGTCGACAACGGCAGCCCGGATCATGAAGTTCGTCAACACCGTCATCGACTCGGTCGCCGACATCGTCAAGGGCAACGTCGGCGGCGTCGTCACCAAGATCGAGGACGTCCTCGGCCAGATGGTGCCGATCATCATCGGCTTCCTCGCCAGCGTGATCGGCCTCGGCGGCATCGGCGAGAAGATCCGCAAGATCGTCCAGACCCTGCAGAAGCCGGTCAACAAGGCCCTCGACTTCGTGATCAAGACCGGGCCTCAAGCTCGCCGGTCCGATCATCCGCGGGATCTCGGGCATCGGCGGCAAGGTCAAGGCCAAGGTGGCCGCGGGGAAGGCGTGGGTCAAGAGCAAGGTCGACAAGGGCAAGGCCTGGGCCAAGGAGAAGGCCCGGGCCGTCCGAGAGGCCCTGGGTCTGATCAAGAAGCCGTTCACTGCCGGGCGAAGCCAGCACACTTTGAGCGTCGACCTGAAGACCGGTGCGATAACGATGGCGTCCCGGGAAGCTCCGATCCGCGTGGCCATCGAGCGCGAGATCGCGTCGGTCAACGACCGCCGCCGACGCGCGGGACTCGAGCCGCTTCCGCGCGATCAGATCCTGACGAACGTCCTTCCGCAGATCGCAGCAGCCAGGCAGGCAATCGCCATGGCCAGTGGTGACAGAGCCGACAGGACTCGCGTCGCCCAGTCGCAGCTGGACCGGCTGGCCGGGGTTGTGGAGAACCTGTTGTCACAGATCGGTGGTGACATTGAGCAGGCTGATGGGTCGGCCCCGGCCGGACTCGGCAGGGTCGCGCGACACAGCGACAACAGCGGCGCGGTTCCCCGTGATCCGAGAAGGCCCTGGTTCGCGCTGGAATCGGAGCACGTCATTCCCGTGAGCCTCGTCTCCGCGCTCTTCCACGCGCTCGGTGACGACGTTCCCATCGCCAGGCCTGGACCCGAGGACAACGAGCAGCACACGATCCTCGTCTACAAGGGTGCCGCGAACCGCAAGACGACGGGACACCCGAACGGCGATGTCAAGTTCGGCCTGGCCGACAGTGACGTGATTGGCCACACGAAGAGCATTCTTGCCACGGGAGGTCCGAACATCGCCGGCAGCTCCCGATCGCGGGTGGCCAAGGGACATCGCGAGCTTACCGCTTCCGAACGCGCCGAGAGGGAGCGCACGTGGGCGCAGATACCTCCGGACCAGGTCGCGAGGGTCCTCCAGGACACCCTGCCCGACCGCATGGCCGAGCGCGTCGATGACCTGGTGACGGCGATCGAGGCAGACCACCGTGAGTTCGGTGCCAGACGCCGTGAGAATGTACCTGCACCCGACGCCGCAAAGGTACGAGCAGCAGCGATGCTCCAAGTTCAGGAGATCGTGCAGATCTTCGTCCGTCGTCTTCGCCAGCGTGGGCGATGAGCCTGCAGTCCACACCGAGCGTCCGGGCCCGGAACGGCAAGCCCCGTTACGCGACGTCCCCGATGTCGTCGTCGGTGATGGCGAGCGCAAGCTGCTCGGCGAGTCGTTGGACGGCGGAGCCGGGGTGGTGCAGCGGGTTGCGGCGTGGTCGGCGTTGCGGGTCGACCCAGGCGGGCGGACTGACCCAGGGGACACCGTCGTGGAACTCGACCTGCCAGATGTCGGCGTGGACCTGCTGATGATGCCGGCCGCAGAGCAAGATCATGTTGGTCAGGTCGGTGGACCCTCCTCGTGACCAGGGCACCACGTGGTGGGCGTCGCAGCCGGCGGCGGGCACGGTGCAGCCCGGGACGAGGCAGCCGCCGTCCCGGACCGCCAATGCCTTGCGGAGGGCGGGTGGGGCGAGCCGGGAGGCCCTCCCGACATCGACCGGGACCCCGCGCTCGTCGAGCAGGACCCGGGTCAGCGTGGCCGAGCACGCCAGGTACCCGAACACCCCGGCGCCGATCGGACCGACCCGGTCCAGGCACGGCCTGCCCGCCCCGCGCAGGCCGGTGACCTGCTCGACGGTCGCGGTCACCAGCAGCGTGACCTCCGGTGTCGCCCCCGCCCCCGCGCTGCCCGCCGCCGCGGCCATCGCACTGGCGGCGTGGCCGGCAGCACGTGTCTGGCCGGCGGACCCACCGGCGCTGGCGCGGAGGGCGGCCGTCATCCCGTCGTACTGCCGCATGGCCAGCGACCGCTCGTCGCGGACGAGTTCGTCCTGGACCGACCCGTCGGGGTTCTGCACGGTGCAGGTGGTGGCCGGGTTCGGCTTGCCCCACTGCGCGAGCAGGGCCTTGAGCACCGCGGTGTCGGCCGGGGTCAGGGTCGCTCGGAAGACGCCCATCCCCGTGGAGTCGACGCTCAGGTGGACGCCTCGGCGCAGGTGGGCGTCGTCGTCGAAGCGCTCCTTGCGGCCCGGGTCCAGGAAGGTGACGAGCCGGTCGGTCAGATACCGGATGCTGCGGACCGGCTGCTCGCGGATCGTCCGCGCGAGGACCCGGTCCACCGCCTGCATCCCCGTCACCTGCTCCCCGGTCGCTTCGTCGGTCACCGTGCAGGTCTTCAACGCCCTCGGCAGCCGCCCGACCGCCTTCACGCACACCTGCGCGTGCTCGAACGTGACCTCCCCCGCGGCCAAAGCCTCCCCGACCAGCGGCAGGTCACCGGTCTCCGCATCCAGGGCGTGCGCGGCGTCCACAGTACCCCTTCGCCACCCCCGGATCGACGTGCAGCCGGTGAACCAGGAACGTCTTCGCCGCGCTCCCGCCGGCCGCGCCAGGCACCGCGTCCCGGCGCGCGTCCAGCTCCTGGACCAGCCCGAGCGCGACCGACTGCGCGGTCGCGACCAACCGGACCGCCGCCTCCACAGCGTCCCGGCATTCGCCGTCCGACAACCCGTACCCCCGGC
Source organism: uncultured Actinomycetota bacterium (assembly GCA_963750565.1). Lineage (GTDB taxonomy): Bacteria > Actinomycetota > Actinomycetes > Actinomycetales > Kineosporiaceae > R-H-3. The sequence goes on from CAVVRA010000016.1 coordinate 53,443, forward strand.
CCGTGCCCTCCCGCGCGAGCACGAGCGCCTGCCGGGCCTGCTCCAGCCCGGCCAGCACGTCGTGCCCGCGATCTCCTCCACGACGACCACGCTACGGGCCACCACCGACAGTCCCGGCCGCTCGGCCGGCCCGGAAACGGTTGCACGACAATAACTTTGGGCCACGTACCCGTCACGCGACCCAGCGTGATCACGACGGGGGGCCGCCCGTCCATGGCCAGCCCGGCGCGGCCTTCGCACCCCGCGTCCGCTGCCCCTTCGGGCAGGACTGACTGCCCGCAGACCCGTCCGAGCGGCCGTGCCCACGGGCAGCAGCAACCCGGACCCTAGGAGCGATGAAGCCGCCTGAGGAGGGCCAGCATGCCGACGTACCTGTCGCCCGGGGTCTACGTGGAAGAGGTCGAGGCCGGGTCGCGGCCGATCGAGGGCGTCGGCACGGCCGTCGCCGCGTTCATCGGGCTCGCCGAGCGGGGACCGCTCAACACCCCGACGCTCGTGAGCAACTGGACGCAGTTCACCTCGACGTTCGGCGACTTCGTCCCGGGCGGGTACCTCGCGCACGCCGTGTACGGCTACTTCATGAACGGCGGCGGCAACTGCTACGTCGTCCGGATCGGCGGCGCGGCCGACAACGGGTCCGGCCCCAAGCAACTGCCTGCGGCACCGCAGGTCGAGCTCGGCAACCGGTACCGGGCCGTCGCGCTCGACAGCGGCGCTGCGCCGGGCAGCATCGAGGTCGAGATCGCCGACGCCGGTGGCGAGTCGCCGACCGACGACATGTTCAAGGTCCTCGTCAAGCAGGGCGGCCAGGTCGTCGAGGAGTTCGACCGGGCGACCGTCACCCGAGGCCGGCAGAACGTCGCGACGATGGTCAACGCGGCGTCCAAGCTCATCCGGATCGAGGAGATCGGCTCCGGCACCGCGGAGAAGCCGGCGACCGGCACCCTCGCGCTCTCCCCGCCGCCCGCGCCGGCCGCCGTGCCCGCACCGTCGCTCACGGCCGACGACTACGTCGGCGATGCCGGGCAGCGCACCGGGTTCGGCGGGCTCGAGGCCGTCGACGAGGTGACGATGGTCTGCGTCCCCGACCTCATGAGCGCCTACCAGCAGGGCGCCGTCGACCTCGACACCGTGCAGGCCGTCCAGCTCGGGATGATCGCGCACTGCGAGCTCATGGGCGACCGGGTCGCCGTCCTCGACCCGCCGCCCGGCCTCAACGCCCAGCAGATCAAGGAGTGGCGCGTCGACAAGGCAGGCTACGACTCGAAGTACGCCGCCCTGTACTGGCCGTGGATCCGGGTGTTCGACCCGGCGACCGGACAGCTCACCTTCGTCCCGCCGTCCGGCCACGTCGCCGGCGTCTGGGGCCGCAACGACGACACCCGCGGCGTCCACAAGGCCCCGGCGAACGAGGTGATCCGCGGCGCCGTCGCGCTTGAGACCCAGATCACCAAGACCGAGCACGACCTGCTCAACCCGGTCGGCATCAACTGCATCCGAGCCTTCCCCGGCGGCGGCATCCGGATCTGGGGCGCCCGCACGCTCTCCACCGACCCGGCGTGGCGCTACCTCAACGTCCGCCGGCTCTTCAACTACCTCGAGGAGTCCATCCTCAACGGCACCCAGTGGGTCGTCTTCGAACCGAACGACGACGCGCTGTGGGCGCGGATCCGGCGCACCATCAGCGCGTTCCTCGTCAACGAGTGGCGCCGCGGCGCGCTCTTCGGGCTGACCCCCGACGAGGCCTTCTACGTCAAGTGCGACGCCGAGACCAACCCGTCCGAGGGCATCGACGCGGGCCAGGTCGTCTGCGAGATCGGCATCGCGCCGGTGAAGCCGGCCGAGTTCGTCGTCTTCCGCCTGTCCCAGTTCTCCGGCGGCACCAGCCTCGTCTCCGAGTGACCCGAACGACCCCCGACCGGAGGTAGATCTCCATGGCACTGCCCGACCTCGACAGCAGCGTCGGCCACTCGTTCGGCCTCGAGTTCGACGGCGTCGTCATCAAGTCCATCACCGAGGTGAGCGGCCTGAAGATGGAGCAGGACGTCGTCGAGCTCAAGCAGAACGGCGCCGGACGGCAAGTACATGATCAAGAAGCTACCGGGCCGCTGGAAGGCCGGCGAGGTCACCCTCAGCCGCGGACTCACGGCCGACCAGAGCTTCGAGAAGTGGGTCAAGGACTCCCAGTTCGGCAAGATGAACGACGCCCGCAAGGGCGGCGCCATCATCGTCTACGACTACGAGGGCCAGGCGATCAAGCGCTACAAGCTGACGAACGCCTGGCCTAAGAGCCTCGAGATCGGCTCGCTCAAGGCCGGCGACACCAGCGTCCTCACCGAGAAGCTCGTCATCACGTACGAGCGGCTCGAGGTGGAGTGATGCGCCGCAGCCACGGCGTCGACGTCCGCGAGCGGTTCGAACCGGACGCCGCAGCGGCGGAGGACCTCGCCGGGGCGGGCGCCGGCGAGATCCAGCCGCGTCGGCTCGAACCGTTGCACACCGAGTTCGCCTTCGAGCTGCCGCGCGGCTACGTCGACGGTTCGGGCACGGTCCACCGGCACGGCGTCATGCGGCTCGCGACGGCGCGCGACGAGCTCGTCCCGTTGCGGGACGACCGGGTCCGGGAGAACCCGGCGTACCTCACGGTCGTGCTCCTCGCCCGGGTCGTCACCCGGCTCGGCACGATCGACGACGTCCACGTCGGGATCGTCGAGAACCTCTTCGCGACCGATCTCGCGTTCCTCCAGGACCTTTACCGGCGCGTCAACACCGAGGGCCACACCCGGGCCGCCGTCGTCTGCCCGTCGTGCGACCACCGGTTCAGCGTCGACATCGCCGGGAGCCGCCTGGGGGAATCGTGACGAGCGGGCCGGACCGCCTGCACGAGGAGGTCGCGTACATCGCGTACCACTTCCACTGGTCGCTCGACGATCTCCTCGACCTCGAGCACGCGCAGCGCCGGCTCTACGTCGAGCAGATCGCGCGGATCAACACCCGGATCGCCGCTGGCTGACGGCGCCGCGACCCGGTCACGAGCACGGGCACGGGCACGGAGCGGACGTCGGGACAGGATGGCGGGCCGGACGCCGGAGGGGAGGTGAGCGACGTGTGGGACCGCCTGCGGCAGTGGGCGTTCGGCACGGCCGCCGCCCCTCCGGACGCCGTTCCGGGGCCGGACGCCGGACCCGGAGCCCGCCCGGACCCCGCGCCCGTCGCCCCGGCACCGGCCTGGCGTGACCTGCCGACGATCCAGCGGGCGGTGTCGCCGATCGGGGCCACGCTGCAGCCGGACGCGTTCCGGCACCAGCTGTCGTCCCACCGCAGCCCCCTGGTCCTCGCGCCGCTCGGACACGCCGTGACGCCGGACGCACCGGCCGGCTCCGTCGGCGGGCTCACCACCGTGGCCGCCCCGGACGCCGTGCACCACGACATGCCGTTCGTCGCCCGGCCACCGGAGCACGCCGTGCATCGCTCCGCCGTGCAGCGGTGGTCCACGGGCCGACCCTCGGAGCGAACGCCGCCGGAGGACACGCCGCCGGGGCCGGCGACCCCGCTGCAGCGATCGAGCGTTCCGGACGGCGCGACCCCGCCGTCCCACGGCACGTCGCCGGAGCCTGGGGTGACCGAGTCAGTGGTGACCGAGTCAGTGGTGAACGAGCCGGCCATGACCGACCCTGCGACGCCGGAGCCGTGGGTGACCGAGCCGGCAAGGCCCGGAGCAGCGTCGCCCGGGCCGGCCATGACCGAGCCGTCGAGCGTCCCGGTGCCGGGCGAACCCTCGAGCACGCCGACACTCGGGACGGCCGGTCCCGTCGCGCAGCGCGTCGCCGCCGGCCCCGACCCGGCCTCGGCCCCCGGTGCCGAAGCGCGCCCGGAGAGCGCCGTCGGGACGGCGCGCCGGACGGCCCCGACCCCGTCGACGCCGCCGACCCCGCCGCCGACCGTCGTGCCGCTCCTCCCGCCGGTCGCCGGAGCGCTCGTCACGGCGCCCGCCCCGGACCTGCCCGTCGTGCTCCGGCGCGCCGTCGCCGAACCCGTACCGCCCTCGCAGCCGGCCGCACGCTCGTCGGACGCCGGCGCCCGGACGGCCCCGGTGACCGCCCAACGGGCCGTCACGGCCTCGCCCGCACCGGCTCCGGCCCCGCCGGCGCCGACCGGCACGCTGCCCGTGGCGACGACGCCGCCCGCCGCCGCCGGACCGTCGCCGACCACTGCGACCGATCCGGTCGGGCCGGACGCCACGAGCGGCCGGACCGGCCCCGCCGAACTGTCCGTCGCCCGTGCCGTCGCGCCGGGCACGGCGGATGGAGTCGTGCAGAGGTCCTCGGGCGACGCCAGCCACGGCACCGCACCGGACGACGCCGCGCCGGACGCCGCGCCGGACGCCGCCCTGCCGGACATCGGGCCCGACGACGCGACGCGGTCGAGCCCTGACGTCCCGCTCCTCGGCACCGTCGGGCCGCCGTCCCATGCCGCGCTGTCCGACACCGCGCCTCTCGTGCAGCGACTCGCCGACCCGGCGTCCGGCGATCGCGTCGAGCCGCCCGTCGTGAGCCGTCAGGTCGGGCCGGGCGATCGCCCCCGCATCGGGCTCGGCGCCCCGCTGCCGCCCGGCGTGACCCGAGCCGGCCGACCGGTCGACCCGATCGACCCGATCGACCCGATCGCCACGACGGCACCGACTGCCAGCGGGCAGCGGCCGTCGTCGGCGCCGCCCGCGAGCGTCCAGCGCTCGCCGGTGACGGGATCCCCGGCCGGATCCCAAGCCGGATCCCAAGCCGGCTCCGTGCCCGAGCGTGCGGCCGGCCCGGCCGGAGCGCCGGGGATCCCGGAACCCGGGACGACCCCGGACGTCGGCGCGCCGCTCCTCGCGGACCGGTCGCTGCTCGGTCCGGACACGTCCGGGACCGTCGTGCAGCGGGAGCCCGACGACGTGGCTGACGGGATGCTGCCGGTCCGGGCGGCGGCGCCGGACGGCACCGGACCCGCTGCGGCGGAACGGGTCGGGTCGGTCGACGCGCCCACCGCCCCGCTGCTCGGCGGCGTGCCGATGCCCGCGTCGCCGCTCGACGCGACGCAGCCGATCGGGCCGGCGGGGCGTGTCGCCGATCCCCTCCGGCCGCCGAACGTGCAGCGCGCCGCCGAGTCGGTCGCAGGTCCGCTCTCCCCCTCGGCCCCGGCGGCGGCCGATCCGGGGACAGCCGCGCTCCTCGCCGGCATCGGCCGCAGGGACGCCGACGGTTCCGTCGTCTTCGCACCACCGACAGAAACCCCTGCGGTGCAACGGTTCGGACTGCCCGAGCTGCCGCGCCGCGGCCGTCGATGCCGTCGATGCCGTCGGATGCCGTCCGTGCCCTCGATGCCGTCCGTGCCCTCGATGCCGTCCGTGCCCTCGATGCCGTCCGTGCCCTCGATGCCGTCCGTGCCCTCGATGCCGTCCGTGCCCTCGATGCCCTCGATGCCGTCCGTACCGTCGCCGCCGGACCTGTTCTCGTTCCCTGGCAGCGGCCCGGCCGCGACGCCGCAGCCTGCCGTGGCCGCACCCGAGACCGCCGCGGCACCACCGGCACCGAGCGGAACCGCGGCACCGGCAGGCACCGGGGCACCCGCGGCGGCGGGAGCCGGGGCCGAGGCGCCGTCCGTCGACGAACTCGTCCAGCGGCTCTTCGACCCGCTCGCCGCGCGGATCCGGGCCGAGCTCAGGCTCGACCGGGAACGCGTCGGCCTCACCGTCGACCTGCACCGCTGACCCACCACCGAGCCATCGCCGATCGCTCCACAGACAGCCACATCAGACAGCCACCACAAGCAGACGGACAGACAGCCAGCCCGAACCTCCGGAAGGAGCCCGGCCCATGGCCACCAACGCCGAGTCGGCGGTGACGGTCTGCTTCTCCGTCGTCATCGACACTCTCGACCTCGGCGACTTCTCGTCATGCGAGGGGCTCGGGCTCGAGGTCGTCATCGAGCAGCGCGAGGAGGGCGGGAGCAACGGCTTCGTCTGGCAGCTGCCCACCCGGATCAAGTTCACGAACGTCAAGCTGAGCCGCGCCGTCGGCCCCGATACCGCCAAGATCGCCCGCTGGTTCGCCGGCATGACGTCCGGCGTCAAGCGCAGCACGGCCGTCATCACGGCCCGGTCCGCCGACGACCAGCCGGTCGCGCAGTGGAGTCTCGACGGGGTCGTCCCGGTCCGGTGGACCGGCCCGAGCTTCGGTCTCGACTCGCCGAAGGTCGCCATGGAGACCATCGAGATCGCCCACCACGGCTTCCTCCACGACGGCGCGGCCGCCGGTGGCGGCAGCCGGCAGAACTGACAGGGCTTTGGACGTGCGCCACGGGCAAACAGAGGGAGAACCGCGATGACCCGGCCGATCGCGCTGACCTCCGGCGGCGGGGGCGGCAAGGCGCCGCCGCCGACCCTCACCGAGGCCGCCCTCGAGCTCTTCGACGCCACCCCCGCCGCCGACGGCGGCAAGCCGGGCACGCCGCGCGGCCGGATCCGGTTCCAGTTCAAGCCGAAGGAGCTGTCGATCCAGAAGGCCGCGAAGTGGGAGCGGCAGCCCTCGCGCGGCTCGAAGACGGCCGGCCCGCCGGACTTCAAGGGCGCCGATCCGTGCAAGATGACCTTCGAGCTGTTCTTCGATGCGACCGACACGATGGACGGCAGCGTCGTCGAGCGCGTCGAGTCGCTCTTCCGCTGCTGCGTACCCACCGACGAGAGCGTGGGCAAGAAGAAGGCCGTGCCGCCGCTCGTCCAGCTGCACTGGGGCACCGTGACGAGCTTCCCGGCGTTCGTCACGTCGGTCCAGGCCAAGTACACGCTCTTCGCCGCCGACGGGACGCCGATCCGCGCGACGTGCAGCGTGACCCTCGAGGAGATGCCCGGCGACCCGCTCAAGCAGAACCCGACGTCCGGCGGCGTTGCGAGCGCCTCCCGGCACGTCGTCGTCGACGGCGAGACGCTCGCGTCGGTCGCGTGGCAGGAGTACGGCGACCCGGCGATGTGGCGGCCGCTCGCTCGGGCGAACGGCATCGACGACCCGTTGCGGCTCGACGTCGGCAGCACGGTCCTGCTGCCCTCGGCCGAGGACCTCCTCGCGGTGCAGGGGTAGCGGCGATGGCGCAACCGGCCTTCAGTAGCGGTTTCTCGGTGACGATCGCGGAGAACCCGCTGCCGGACCTGCTCCTGCAGCAGCTCGTCGTCGGGTTCGTCGACGACAGCCTCACCGTGCCCGACCTCGTCGTCCTCCGGTTCCGGGACCCGGACCGGCTGCTCCTCGGCAAGACCGGCGCGGCGATCGGCGCACCGGTCGTCGTCTCCGTCATGACCGCCGACCGGGCCACTCCGGAACCGCTCGTCACCGCCGAGATCACGGCGCTCGAGGCCGAGTTCGACGCCACCGGTTCGTACACCGTCGTCCGCGGCCTCGACCCGGCGCACCGGCTCTTCCGCGGCCGCCGCACCCAGACGTGGACGCAGGTCACGGCGTCGGACGTGGCCGCGAAGGTCGCTCGGCGGGCCGGGCTCGCCGTCGGCACCGTGGACGCGACGAGCACCGTCTTCGACCACGTCTGCCAGGGCGGGGTGAGCGACTGGGCGTTCCTCGACGGGCTCGCCCGCGAGGTCGGCCACGAGGTTGCCGTCCGGGACGGCAAGCTCGACTTCCGCAAGCCGCGGCTGGCCGGCGACGCGCCTTCGACGTCGGCGCCGGCGCAGGAGGTGCTCCTGCTCCGGCAGGGCAGCGACCTGCTGCGCTTCCGGGCCGTCGTCACCTCGGCCGAGCAGGTGTCGTCGGTCGAGGTCCGCGGCTGGGACGTCGCCGAGAAGAAGGCGCTCGTCGGCGCGGAACGACGCGGCGACGCGGACCGCCGAGGTCGACGGCGCAACGCCGGCCGACCTCGCGAAGACGTTCGGCGACCCGGTCTACGTCAGCGGCGACGTCCCGTACCGCACTCAGGCCGAGGTCGACGCCGCCGCCGCCGCGCTGTGCGAGCAGATCGCCGGCGCGTTCGCCGAGTTCGAGGGCGTCGCCCGCGGCAACCCGAAGATCCGTGCCGGTGCGGCGATCGCGATCGACAACGTCGGCCAGCCGTTCGACGGCAAGTACGTCGTGACGTCGTCCCGGCACACCTACGACCAGGCCACCGGCTACACGACGCACTTCCGGGTCAGCGGCCGCCAGGACCGCTCGCTGTACGGCCTCGTGAGCGGCGGCACGGGCGGCCGGCCCGGCGACGGCGACCGCAGGCGTCGTCGTGGCCGTCGTCACCGACGTCCACGACCCGACGGACGCGGGCCGGGTCAAGCTCTCCTTCCCGTGGCTCGCCGACGACCACGTGCAGCGACTGGGCCCGCACCGTGCAGCCCGGCGCCGGGGACAAGCGCGGTGCGTTCGTGCTCCCGGAGGTCGGCGACGAGGTGCTCGTCGCGTTCGAGCAGGGCGACCTGCGCCGGCCGTACGTCCTCGGCGGGCTCTTCAACGGCCGGGACGCCCCGCCGGACGGGCCGATCCCTGCCGTCGACGGCAACTCCGGCGCGGTCGACCGGCGGTCGGTCGTCTCCCGCAAGGGGCACCGGATCGACCTGCTCGACGCCGACTCGAAGAGCGGGATCAGCGCGGCGACCGGCGACGGGAAGGTCACCCTGAGCCTCGACGCGACCGGCACGACGCTCACCCTGCACAGCGACGGCACGGCGAAGATCGAGGGCACGCAAGGGATCACCGTCGACGCCGGCACCGGGAAACTCAGCCTCACCGGCACCGACGTGAGCATCACCGCGAAGACCGGCGTGACGATCGACGGCGGCGCGCAGGCGACGCTCAAGGCCGCCATGGTGCGGATCAACTGACGCGAGACACGGCTGGAGGACACGACGATGCCGATGGCAGCCAGGGTCGGTGACCCGACCGGACACCCCGGGGTGATCGGCGGACCGGGGGTGCCGACCGTCCTCATCGGGGGCATGCCCGCCGCCACCGTGGGAACGCCGCACGTCTGCTCCTTCCCGCCCCCGCCGCCGCACCCGCCGACGCCGCTGCTGCCGCCCGGCGTCCCCACCGTCCTCGTCGGCGGGCAGCCCGCCGCCGTCGTCGGCAGCACGGCCGGCTGCGGCGCGCCGGTCCTCATGGGCTGCCCGACCGTGCTGATCGGAGGCTGACCGATGGGCGGACCGCTCCACGACGACGGCCGGTCGTCCGACCTCGACTTCGTCGGCTCCGGCGTCGCGTTCCCACTGCGGGTCGGCGCGACCGGCGGCCTCGCTCTCGTCTCGCGCGAGCGCGAGATCGAGGAGGCCATCCGGCTCGTCCTCGCGACCCGCCCCGGCGAGCGGCCGATGCGCCCCGAGTTCGGCTGCCGGATCGCCGACCACGTGTTCGCCCCGGCGAACGCGGCGACGGCCGGCCGGCTCGCCTACGAGGTGCGGGTCGCGCTCGACCGGTGGGAGCCGCGGATCACCCTCGACGACGTCGTCGTCGACCTCACGGACGCCGCCGACGGGGTCGTTTACCTCGACGTCCGGTACCGGATCCGGAGCACAAACGACCCGCGCAACCTCGTGTTCCCGTTCTACGTCATCCCCGAGCACGAGCCGTCGGCGCTCACCGGCGGGCCGCTCGTCGCGCCGGCCGCACCGGACCCCGGGCTGCCGCAGCCCGACCTGCTCACGACCGTCGTCACCGCCGTCCACGGGAGCCGCTGAGATGGTCCTGCAGCCACCGAACCTCGACGACCGGGACTTCCAGTCCCTCGTCGACGACGCGAAACGCCTCGTCCAGCAACGCTGCCCGGAGTGGACCGACCACAACGTCTCCGACCCCGGGGTCACCCTCATCGAGGCGTTCGCGCAGATGGTCGACCAGCTCGTCTACCGGGTCAACCGGGTGCCGGACCGGCACTACCTGGCGTTCCTCGACCTGCTCGGGGTCCGGCCGTTCCCGCCGACGGCGGCCCGCGGCACGACGACCTTCTGGCTCTCCGCGCCGCAGCCCGCTCCGGTCGTCGTCCGCGCCGAGACCGAGGTGGCGACCGCCCGCACCGACACCGACGAGCCGGTCGTGTTCAGCACCACGGCGGAGCTGACCGTCGTGCCGTGCGAGTTCGCGCACCTCGCGACCGCCGGCGTCGACGGCACCGCGTCCGGCCACACCGACGACCTCGCGGCTGGCCGGCACGTCGCCTGCTTCTCGCCCCGCCCGCAGAACGGCGAGGCGCTCCTCGTCGGCCTGTCGGCCGCCGTCCCGTCGTGCGCGGTCCTCCTGCGGTTCGACTGCCCGGTCGGCGGCGCCGGGATCGACCCGCGGGACCCGCCGTTGCTGTGGGAGGCGTGGAACGGCAGCGGCTGGTCGCCCTGCGACGTCGACCGGGACGAGACCGGCGGTTTCAACCGCGCCGGCGACGTCGTCCTCCATGTGCCGGCCTCGCACACGATGTCGGTGCTCGCCCGGCAGCGGGCCGGCTGGTTGCGCTGCCGCGTCGTCCCCGGCACGACGGCGTACACGAGCAGCCCGGTCGTCGCGTCCGTCCGGGCCATGACCATCGGCGGCACGGCCGAGGTGGTCCACGCCGAGACCGTCCGCGGCGAGGAGCTCGGCGCCTCGGACGGCACCCCCGGCCAGCGGTTCGGGCTGCGGCGCGGGCCCGTCGTGCCGTGGGAGGAGCCCGGCGTCGTGGAGGTCCTCGACGGCGACACCCGGTCCGGGCTCGAACCGGTCCGGGACTTCGCGCGGTCCGGCCCGCAGGACGGCCACTACCGGATCGACCGGTCGGCGGGCGTCGTCGAGCTCGGGCCGATGGTCCGGCTCCCGGACGGCTCGACGCGGCAGCACGGGGCCGTGCCGCCGAAGGGCGCCCGGTTGCGGATGAGCGCCTACCGGGTCGGCGGAGGCAAGCGGGGGAACGTGACCCGCGGCACGATCCGGGTGCTCAAGACGAGCGTGCCGTACGTCGCGCGGGTGGAGAACCGGCACCCTGCGGTCGGCGGCGTCGACGGCGAGACCCTCGACGACGTGCGCCTGCGCGGCCCGCTCGAGCTGCGCGCGTCCGGTCGCGCCGTGACGACCGACGACTTCGAGGAGCTCGCCCGCGAGGTCGCGCCGGACGCCGTCCGGGTGCGCTGCGTGCCCGCCGGCGAGCAGGACGCCGGCGGCATCCGGCTCCTCGTCGTCCCCCGGGTCTCCCCCGACGAGCTCGGCCGGCTCGCGTACGACGACCTCGCGCACCCGCCCGAGGAGCTGCTGCGCCGGATCGCCGGCCACCTCGACGCGCGCCGCCTCGTCGGCACCCGGCTCGTCGTCGAAGCCCCTGTCTACCAGGGGGTCACGGTGGTCGCCCGGCTCACCGCGGACGCGGGCGCCGACCCCGAGGACGTCCGCGCGGCGGCGCTCGCGGTGCTCAACGGGTACCTCTCGCCGATCGACGGCGGCCCGGAGCTCACCGGATGGCCGTTCGGCCGCAGCGTCCAGTCGTTCGACCTGTCCGGCCTGCTCGCCAGGGCACCCGGCGTGGCCGGCGTCGAGGACCTCCTGCTCTTCCCCGCCGACCCGGTCACCGCGGAACGAGGTCAGCCTGTCCCCCGGCTCGACCTGCCCGCGCACGGCCTCGTGCACTCCTACCAGCACCAGGTCAGGGTCCAATGAGCGCGCCGACGGCCCGGACGCGGCTCACAAGCCGCCGCGCCGTCCCCGGACTGCGCTCACCGCACCCGATCGGCGAGACGCTGCCGGGCCCGTACCAGGACGACGACTTCGCCCAGCGGTTCTGCGCGGCCCTCGACGAGGTGCTCGCCCCGGTGCTCTCGACGCTCGACTGCCTCCCGGCGTACCTCGACCCGGCGCTCACCCCGCCGGACGTGCTCGACTGGCTCGCGGGCTGGGTCGGGATGGCGGAGGCGACCCGCTGGCCGCTCGAACGGCGGCAGGCCCTCGTCGCCCGCGCCGCCCAGCTGCACGCCTGGCGCGGGACCCCGTTCGCGGTCCGCGAGCTCGTCGAGGTGGCCACCGGGATCGTCCCGGAGCTCGAGGACTCCGGCGGGGTCACGTGGTCGCGTGACCCGCAGGGCCGGCTCCCCGGGCGCCGCCGGCCCGAGCTCGTCGTCCGGGTCCACCCGCCACCCGAGGGCGCGTCGGACTCGCTGCCCGAAGTCGCGCTGCTCACCCGGCTCGTCGCGCTCGTCGCGCCCGCCCACCTGCCCTGGCGGGTCGAGATCGCACCGACCGGGTGACGGACGGGCCGGCCGCAGCGACCGCGGCGCACCCGTGGCACCTGCGCCGGCTACGACGGGAGTGCGGCCGGGATGCCCAGGTCCTCGAGCACCTTCTGTCGCTGCGCCTGCGCCGCCCGCGCGGCGGCCTCGTCACCATTCTCCTGGTGCAGCCGGACGAGGAGATGCCAGGCGGCGTCGCGGTACGGGTCGAGGTGCAGGCAGCGACGCACGTCGTCGACGGCGGCGGCCCCGTCACCGGCGGCCAGCTCGGCGAGCGCGAGGGCGTGCGCGGCGTCCGCGGCGGCGAGCCGCAACCTGTCCCGCTCACCGACGACCCACTCGGCCGGACCGTCCTCGGGGAGCAGGTCCCCGCCATAGCCGTCGAGAGCCCGGGCGAGCTCGCGGTGCTCGGCGGCGGCGTCACCGCGGGCCCGCGCGTGCCGGGCCGCGGAGAGCGCGGCCTCGAATTCGAGGACGTCGCTGTCGAGGCCTTCGGGGACGACGAGGCCGTAGCTCTCGCCCTGCCGGGCCGGGAGCTGGACACCCGGGCACATCGCGGCGATCGCCGTCCGCAGGCTCGAGATCGCGACCTGGAGACTGCGCAGCGCCGCTTCGGGTGCGGCCTCGGGCCACATCGCGGCCGCGATGACGTCCCGGTGCACCCATCGCCGGGCGTGCAGGGCGAGCAGGTGGAGCGTCGCACGGGACCGCGGCCGGACCGCGGACAGGTCCACGGGCACCTCTCGGACGGTGAGCCGGAACCCGCCGAGCACGCCCACCCGGACCACCGGGCCCGTCCGAGCCGCCGGCCCGGCCGTCCCGCGGGCGGACGCCCCGTTCGACGGTGCAGCGCCCGCGCGCCCCGGCCCGACCGGGGCCGGCCCGCCGTCGGCCGCGGCGCCCGGACGGTCCGCACTCCGCCAGCGCGCGGCGATCGCGGGGACGTCCCGAACGCCGAGCCGGCGGGCGTGCCGGGCCAGGTCGGCGGCGGGCTCCGAGCCGGGGTCGGCCGCCGCCGCGAGGCTGCGCGCCCACAGCGCGACGACCGGCGCGCCGACCTCGGCGAGGGCGTCGGCGGCGTCCCGGTGGTCCTGTGGGTGCCTGCCGGCGAGTGCCTGGACGAGGCTGACGAGCGCGACCCCCCATCGGTCGCCGTCCGCCTCGGCACCGATCCGTAGCAGCGGCAGCGTCACGGTCTCCGACCGGCCGGCGGCCAGCAGGGCCCGGGCCAGCCGGGCGAGCCACGGCTCGGGCTGCTCGGCGTCCTGGACGGTCGTCTCGAGCTCGTCGACGGGGAGCGGCCCGACGCCGCGCAGGTAGCAGAGCCCGGCACGGGCGCACGTCGCGCGCCACACTGTCGCGGCGTCCGCGCGCGGGTGCTCGCCCGCCGTCCGCAGCAGCTGCTCGGCGCGCTCGTCGTCGCCGCAGAGCGCCGCCACCACGCCGGCCGAGAGCACTGTGTCCGGGTCCGAACGGCCGCCCAGGTCGATGAGCCGCTGTGCCGGTGCCTGCCGCGTCGCGGCCCGCAGGAGCCCGAACGGCCCGACCGGCGGCTGCCCGCCGTCCGGCAGCCAGACCGCGACCGCCCGGGACTCCGCGCGGCACACGGCGACGAGGTCGGGGGCCTCGGCGAGGTCCGCGGCCTCCCGGTACGCCTCGACGGCCTCCCGGACGGCGCCGTGGCCGCGGAGCCGGCGGGCCTCGGCGAGCCGCAGCCACGGGTCGTGCCGGTGCAACTCGGCGGGGATCAGGTCCGCGGGCAGCCCGTCGGCGGCGGGCACCGGCCCGGCGACGACCTGCTCGCCGCGCTCACGCAAGAGGCCCTCGACCGCCGCCCAGTCCTCGGCCCGCGCCAGTGCGCGGAACGCCGCCCTGGCCTCGCCGGCGTTCAGGAGCACCTCGGCGGTCCGGCGGTACCAACGCCGCGTCTCCAGCGGGCCGAGCGCGTCGGTGAGTTCGAGCTCTAGGTGATCGGCGAGCACCTGGTGGTACCGGTAGCGCTCGCCCGACCGGTCGACGTGGATGAAGAGCCGGCGCCGTTCGAGCACAGCAAGCGTCGACGCGCTGTCGGCGGTCCCGAGGAGTGCGTCGCACAGCGCGCCGGTGAGGACGCCGAGCGAGCTCGTCCGGCGGAGGAACTCTCGCAGGTCGGCCGGCAGCTCGCCGAGCACCTCGCGGACGAGGTAGCCGCGGACGAGCCGCGACCCGCGGACGAGCTCGTCGAGCGCCTGCCGCCGCCGGGCCGGCGGCTGGCCGTGTGTGGCGAGGTGGAACATCGCCAGGCCCGCGGCCCAGCCCTCGGTCCGCCGGGACAGCGCCGCGGCGTCCTCCGGGGGGAGCGGTTCGCCGTACACTTCACGGAACAGCCGCTCGACCTCCCACGACCGGAACCGCAGGTCGTCGGTGTCGAGCAGCTCGGCGGCCCGGGTGATCCGCAGCGCCGCGACGTCCACCCCCGGCACCCGTCGGGCGGCGAGGGCGACGCCGAGGCCGTCCGACGCCCGACCGACGAGCCGGACGAGTTCATCCTCCGCGGCGGAGCCGGCAATCTCGTGGAGGTCGTCGACGACGAGCAGGCCGGGGCGACGTGAGCCGTCGAGGGCGTCTCCCGGCACGCCGCCGGCGAGCGTCTCCGCGAGCGCGCCGAGATCGGCGGGCGGGTCGGCGAGACCGACGGCCGTCGCGACCGCCCTGGCCAGGCCCGCGCTGAGGACGGCGGGGTCCCGGTCGTCGCTGTCGACGCGGTACCAGGCGACTGGTCCGGGGAACCGGACGGCGAGGTGGGTGAGGAGGGTCGTCTTGCCGTGCCCCGCGGGGGCGAGCACGAGCAGGACGGACCGTTCCCCGGCGTGCAGCAAGCGGTCGCGTTCGAGGCCGAAGGCCTGCGGGACGCGCGTCTTCGCGGCGAGCTCGCGGAACGTCCCCCGCACGCCACCTCCCGGCCGTTGTGCGCCACCAGCCTCACGACTCGGCGACACACTGTGAGAGGCGCGAGCCGCGTGGACCGATACGACGCAGCTGCCCGCCGCCCCTGCTCGCCCCGGATGAGCCGCGGAACAGCCCGGGCGGTGGACGAACTACATAATCCTCTTCCGGGCGCGCCGCTGCCAGGCCCGGCCCGACCCGTTTCGACGCTCCGCCCGAGCACAGCACAGCTCACCGACAGTGAGGGTCTTGGCGTGGCGGGCGCAACACCGCGGCATATGGGCCGTTCGGCCGCGACACTGCGCGTCGAGATGGCATGATCCAGTCATGCAGCGATCACTCGGCGTGGTGGTTCCGATCTTCGAGGTCGAGGACTATCTGCCAGCGTGCCTGGACTCCCTGCTAGCCCAGACCCGCAGGCCGGACCAGGTCGTCCTCGTCGACGACGGGTCCACCGACGCCAGCGGCCGGATCGCCGACCGGTACGCCGCCGCCCACGAGGGGTGGACCGTCCTGCACGTGCCCAACGGCGGTCTCGGCCGGGCCCGCAACCTCGGCGCGGACGCCCTCGACACCGACTACCTCGCCTTCGTCGACTCCGACGACCTGGTTCCCGAGCGGGCCTACGCCCTCCTCCTGGAGCACCTCGAGGAGTCCGGCTCCGACCTCGCCGCGGGCGCCGTGATGCGCTACGACGGCACCGGGCTGCTCCGGTCGCCGCTCCACGAGCGGTTCGCGCGGACGACCCGGATCGGCACCCACATCACCGAGCTTCCCGAGCTGCTCTACGACACGACGGCCTGGAACAAGCTGTACCGGACCGACTTCTGGCGCCGGGAGAGGCTCCGGTTCCCCGAGGGTGTTCTCTACGAGGACATCCCGGTGACGATCCCCGCGCATTTCCTCGCCCGCAGCGTGGACGTGGTCGCCGAGCCGGTCTACTGGTGGCGGGAGCGGCAGACCGCCACCCCGTCGATCACCCAGCGCCGCGGCGAGGTCCGCAACCTCGTCGACCGCATGGCCGCCATCGATGCCGTCGATCGGTTCCTGGTCGCCCGCGGGCTCGACGAGGACAAACGCCGCCACGACCGCAAGATCCTCACCCTCGACCTGCGGCTGTACCTCCTCGCGCTGCTCGAGGCGGACGACGCGTTCCGCCGCACCTTCGTCGACCTCGCCGGCTCGTTCGTCCGGCAGACCGACGAGGCGGTGCTCCGTGGCCTTGACCCGATCGCCCGGCTGCAGTGGTGGCTCGTCGGCCAGAGCCGCCTCGACGCCGTCCTCGAGGTGCTGGAGCAGCAGGTGACCCGACTGTTGGACCGCACTGTACAGCGCCGTCCGCTGCGGCTGACCACGAACTTGCCCTACCGCGGCGACCGCGCACTCCGGGTGCCCGGTTGGGTCTACGACGTCACGAACACCCAGCCAATGCGGGCCCAACTCGACGATGTCACGTGGGACGGCGACACGTTGCAGCTGCGCGGGCATGCGTTCGTCGAGCAGGTGCCTATGACGAGTCCGCGCACGAGCCGGCTGCGGGTGGAGGCGCGGGACCGGGCGACCGGGCAGCGGCGGTGGCTGCCCGTGCGCCGTATGCCGGACGTCGAGCAGACCGGCCGGACCCGCTCGACCCCGACGTCGTACGCCTGGTGTGGCTTCACGGCACCACTCGATGCCGGCGCCCTCCCGGCGGAGCGTGTCGAGCGGGTGACCAGGTACCACCTCATCGCCCACCTCACCACACTGTCCGCGCGGCGCGGCCGGGGGATCGGCACGTCCCGGGGCGGCCGGGCCTCGACCCCCGGCAGGCGGCTGCTCGCCGACGGCACCCTCGGCGTCGCCGGGTGGAACCGGCTGGGGTTCGAGCTCGTCCTGCACCGCGATCCGACCTACCTTGCCCGGGCCGAGGCGGAGCCCGACGGGACGCTCGCGTTGCATCTGCGTCTCGGTGATCCCGAGACCGTGGCCGCGTCCGCCGGCCGGCTACACCTCGTCCTGGAACGGCCGGGGGCCGAGCCGGTCCGGATCCCGGTCGGCCCGGGACCCGACGTCCGGGTACCGCTGCCACCCGGCGTCCTGGCCGCCCGGCGGACCGGCGTGTCCTCCGCCGAGTGGGCGTGCGTGCTGGAGGTCGACGGCGAGCGCGGGCCGCTGCCCGCAGGACCGGACGTTGGTGAGGTCGCCGTCGCCGACCCGCTCGGCGAGGTCGCCGTCGAGGTCGGCACGGACGGTGGCGTCCGGCTGCACGCGGCGCCCGTGACTCCGCGGGTCGACGAGATCGCCGTCCAGGATGGACATCTCGTGCTCCGCGGCCCGGTCATGCGCGGCGGCGACGCCGAGGTGATCCTCGCCGGCCGGGTCGTCACCGTGCGGTACCCGGCGCAGGACGACGGTCCGGGTCGCTGGCTCGCTCGCGTCCCACTAGACGGTCCCGCCGGCTCGACCGCGCTGCGCCGGCTGCGCTCGGGCCGGTACTGGCTGCGCTGCCCGGACCCGGTCGCGCCCGGTGAGTCCCGCGGGGTCCGGGTCACCCAGGCCGCGGCCGCCCGGCCCACGCTCGACGTGACGGCCGGCGGTGTCCGGGTCGAGGTGTCGTGGACCCGCAACGCCTACCTCATGGTCGCCGTCGACCCGTGGGGTCCGTGGACCGAGCGCGGCGCCGTGCACCGCGCGCGGAACGCCGGCCCTGTGTACGCGGTGGCCCGTCGGGGACCGCGGGGCGACCACGTGCTCTTCGAGGCATGGAAGGGCAAGCAGTACTCGGACTCGCCGCGGGCGGTTTTCGAGGAGCTGCGCGCTCGCGGCGACGGTCGGCGCGCCGTCTGGGCGGTCGCGCACCACGGCGTCGAGGTGCCGGACGACGTCGAGACCGTCCTGCGGTTCAGCGCCGACTACTACAGGCTGCTCGGGTCCGCGGCCGCCGTCGTGACCAACGACAGCCTCGACCCGTCGTTCCGCAAGCGTCCCGGCAGCGTCTACCTGCAGACCTGGCACGGGACGCCGCTCAAGCGGATCGGCCACGACATGGGCACGATCCGGTTCGCCAACGTCCGCTACCTGGAGGAGTTCGACCGGGACGTCGCAGCCTGGGACCTGCTCGTGTCACCAAACCCCTTCTGCAGCTCCGTGCTGCCCCGCGCGTTCGGGTACGTCGGCACCGTCCTGGACAGCGGCTACCCGCGCAACGACGTCTTCCACGACCCTGTGGCGGCCGCGGCACGGACGGCCGCCGCCCGCGCGCGGCTCGGGCTCGAGCCCGGCCGGTCCGTCGTCCTCTACGCACCGACATGGCGGGATACGAGGTACGACGCGTCCGGTCGATACGCGTTTCACCTTCGGCTGGACCTCGAGCGGCTGCGCGCCGACCTCGGCGACGAGGCCGTGCTCCTGCTGCGGGGCCACCAGCTCGTCGCGGACTCGATGGCCCGCACGCCGTACCCGGACTTCGTCCGGGACGTCTCGCACCACCCGGACATCACCGACCTCTACCTCGTCGCCGATGTCCTCGTCACCGACTACTCCTCGACGATGTTCGACTACGCGAACACGGGTCGGCCGATGGTCTTCTTCGCCTACGACCTCGAGCAGTACCGCGACGAGCTGCGCGGCTTCTACCTCGACTACCTCACTGAGGTGCCCGGGCCGGTCGCCACGACCCCGCGCGAGGCCAGCGAACGGATCGCCGACGCCGTCCGTAGCCCGGCGGCGCAGGCACGAGCATTCGGCGCCCGGTACGACGCCTTCCGGAGGGCCTACTGCGGCTGGGAGGACGGCAAGGCTTCCGCACGGGTCGTCGACGCTCTGCTCGGCCGAGTCGAGGACACACGATGAGCCGGCCGCTCGTCACCGTCGTCGTGGCCGCGTTCCAGGTCGGCGAGTACCTACCGCTGTGCCTGGACTCGGTGGCACGCCAGTCGGTCGCCGCACGGACCGCCCGGGACGTCCAGGTCGTCGTCGTCGACGACGGCTCGACCGACGACACCGCGAACATCGCCGATCGGTACGCCTCGGCGCACCCGGGCTGGGTTGCGCTGCACACCGCCAACCGCGGGTTGAGCGCCGCCCGCAACATCGGTGCCGGTGCGGCGGCCGGCCGCTGGCTGATGTTCCTCGACGGTGACGACCTGCTCCCGCAACAGGCACTCGAACGGCTCCTCACGAGCGCCCACCGATCCGGGTCGTGGGTCGTCTCCGGCGGCGTGCTGCGCTGGGACGGCACCCAGCTGTCCGCGTCCGAGCTGCACCGCCTCGCCCTGCACAGCCCCCTCGACGGCGGCCACATCCGGCGCGACCACCGGCTCGTCTACGACACGACGGCGTGGAACAAGCTCGTCCTGCGCACCTTCTGGACGCAGGAGCACCTCTGCTACCCGGAGGGCCGGCTCTTCGAGGACCTCGCGACGTCGTTCGCGACGCACCTCAGGACGAACGCGACGAACGTCGTGCCCGACCCGGTCTACGTCTGGCGGATCCGGACCGGCGGCACTCCGTCGATCACGCAGCGGCTCGGCGAGGCCACCGCTCTCGAGGACCGGATGACGGCGCTGACCGAGGTGGACTTACTCGCCCACACGTCCGGAGTGACGCAGCTGCGGGACGCCCACGACGCCAAGGCGATCGACATTGACCTACGCCGGTTCGTCGCGTTCCTCCCGGGCGCGGGCGAGGCATACCGGCAGCGGTTCCTCGACCTTGCGAACGCCTTCCTCGACCACGTCCCCGCCCACGTCGTGGCGTCCCGTGACCCGTTGCGCCGTCTCGTGGTTGCGGCGATCCGGGAGCGCCGGCTCGACGTCCTCGACGACATCGCCGTCGCGCGCAGCGGCGCCGAGGAGGGCCACGGCCGGAACCCGGTCCACGTCCTCACGCGAGACCTCGTCGTCCAGCGGGAGATGCGCGAGCGCGGGTACCTGCGGGGCCGGCAGTGGGTGCGCAGCACCGTCAACCGCGCGGTCTACCACCTCCTGCCCGGTCCGCTGCGCGCCGCCGCCGCACGGCACCGGTACGGCCGCGAGGGCGCCGACGTCACCGACGTCGTGGCCGTCTGAGCAATGCTCGCCGTGCGTCGCAGCGTGCACCGAAGGCCGGCGCCCCGCGTCCACGTCGGCATCCGGTCCGTGGCCTGGGACGGCGACCGGCTCGTGCTGGACGGGCACGCCTACCTCGAGCGGGTCTGGCTCCCGGTCCGGTGGAGCGCGCTGCGGCGGGTCGTCCTGCGACCGGCTGGCGGTGCCGCCCCCGACGCCGCCCCGGGCAGCGACCCGCAGGTCTGCGCGTGGGCCCGGCCGGTACGCAGGCTCGACATCACCGCCCGGGCCGGAGGTCCGCCGGTCTGCTACGACTGGTCCGGACTGCGGGCCCGGCTCGACGTCAGGCCCCTCGCCGCTGCTGCCGGGTCGGCCGCGCTGGAGTGGGAGGCGGTCGTCCGCCTCGCGACGCCGGTCGCGGCGGCCGGGGCGCGCTTGGGCCGGCCGGAGCCGGACGGCCCGCTGCGACCGCCGCACCGGCTGGTCGGGGGCGCGGTCGTCGCGCCCGTCTGGACGGACGACGGGTGGCTGCGGATCCGGGTGCGCCGGGCCGGCGCCGTCGTCACCGGCGTCCGGTTCCCGCCGGACGCACCAGACACGGTGGTGATGGACGGGTCCTGGACGACGGGGCCGCGCCGACTCGGCCTGCAGTCCGACGGCGGCGAGCCCCTGCCCGTCAGCGTGGAACCGGGTCGCGGCGACGCGTTCACGGCCACGGTCGTCCTGCCCGGGGACGGCAACTGGACGCTCGTCGAGAGCCCGCGCGAGAGCGTACCGACCTGGACGACGGCCGTGACCGACGGGGTGCTCGTCCGGTCCGCGGCCGGCGCGCCGGGGCGCCGGCTCCTCGCGACGTCCGGCGGCCACGGTGAGCTCCTCGTGACCCGCGGACCTGCCGTCCCACTGCTCATCGCCGCCACCGGTGACGCCACCGACGCCGTCCACGGCGGCTCCGGGCGCAGTCGCGGCGGGATCGCACTGGCCCTCGACACGGCCGACGCTCCGTCGTCCGACCGGCTCCTCCTGCGCCATGACGACGGGACAGCGGTCGCCGTCGACGGCGGCCGAGGGCTCGACCCGCGGACTCTGCGCGGCCTCCACCAGGGCCGGTGGACGGTGCACGCACCGGGTCCGGACGGGCTGCTCGTGCCAGTCGCCGTGCGCCGGGACGCGCTCGGCGACCGGCCGGACGACGTCCCGGCGGCGGCGCCCGGCGACCACAGGGTCGAGGTCCGGGCCGGGCCGGACGGGTCGCTCGTCCTCGTCGTCGACGCCGGCGGCGACCTGCGGGACCGCGGCCCATACCGGCGCCGGGTCAACCGGTTCCGGTACCGGTTCCACCGGCTGCGGCCTCTCGCCGAGGTCGTCCTCGTCGAGGCGTGGCGGGGGCGGCAGTTCTCCGGCTCCCCTCGGGCGCTGCTCGAGGAGCTCCGCCACCGGCGGCCGGACCTGCGCGTCGTCGCCGTCGTCACCGACCACGCCGTCGAGGTGCCCGACGAGGTCGAGCGCGTCGTCCGGTTCTCCCGGGAGTACATGCGGCTACTGGCCCGCGCGCGGTGGGTCGTCGCGAACGACTCGATGGTCCCCTGGTACGTCAAGCGACGCGGCAGCACCTACCTGCAGACGTGGCACGGCACGCCGCTCAAGCGGATCGGGTTTGACGTCGCCGACCTGCGGACGTCGAACCGCAACTACCTCACCGAGTTCGCCGCCGACGTCGCCCGCTGGGACTACCTCGTCTCGCCGAGCCACTTCTGCACCAGAGTGCTGCCGGCTGCCTTCCGCTACACCGGACGGGTGCTCGAAACCGGCTACCCGCAGAACGACGTGTTCCACCGGCCGGTGGAGGCAGCCCTGCGGGCGGCTGCCGTTCGGGAGCGGCTCGGCCTCGGCGACCGCAGGGTGTTGCTGCACGCCCCGACCTGGCGGGAGGACCTGCGGGACGAGCGCGGCCGGTACCGGTTCGAACTCGACCTCGACCTGGATCTGTTGCGGCGCAGGCTTGGCGTCGGCTGGGTGGTCCTCGTCCGGGGACACTCCGTGCTCACCGGGCAAGTGCACCTCGACGAGGACGACGCCGTCCGCAACGTGAGCCGCTATCCGGAGGTCGCCGATCTCTGCCTCGTCGCCGACGTCCTCGTCACGGACTACTCGTCGGTCATGTTCGACTTCGCGAACACCGGTCGGCCGATCGTCCTCCATGTCCCCGACCTCGAGCACTACCGGGAGGCCCTGCGCGGCTTCTACCTCGACCTCGAGGCCGAGGCACCCGGACCGCTCGTCCGGACGACGGCCGGGCTCGTCGACGCACTGGACGCGCTCGACGACCTGAAGGCGTCGTACGCAGCACGCTACGCCCGCTTCCGCGATCGGTTCTGTGCGCTGGAGGACGGGCACGCCGCGGACCGGCTCGCCGACGCGGTGTGGGGACGGCGGCCATCCTCGGCGGACTAATCCTGCGGCCGCGGTGCCGGCAGGTCACCCCGGACGACGTGCGCGAGGTAGGAGTCCGGGCGGACGTCGGCCGCGTCGTACTTGTACCGCAGCTTGTGCACGAACGAGCCCGCGACGATCTCCGTGTACCGGTGCGGGTCGTAGCGGCGGAGCATGACCTCCTGAAGGGCGTGTGGGGGGTACGCGCTGAGCCGCAGGCCCTTGTCCCACTCGGCGCGGAACTCGTCGTCGAGGTGGTGGAGCAGCTCGAAGACGTGGTGCAGCAGGAAGTAGTCGACGAGCTCCCCGCGTCGCTCCCACCACAGCCACAGCGCTGCCCGCCACATCCGGACGACGTAGGAGCCGCGCCGGGCCGCCAGGAACCAGCTGGACAGCAGCGGTCCGGCGTACGTGAACGCGAACGCGTCGGACGCCGCGAAGGCGGCCCGGAGGTGCGGGGCGAGAGGTTCGGTGACCAGGCACGTCGCGTCGAGCCAAACCCCGCCGTAACACTCGAGGAGCGCCAGCCGGAGCAGGTCCGAGCGGTGCGTCCGGTCGTCACCGACGGCCTCGAGCAGGTCCGGCGGCACGTCGACGTAGTACGGCACCGTCGCGTCGGTCAGCTCATGGACGTCGAGGTCGGGGTTCGTGGCGCGCAGCAGGTTCCGACAGCGGCGAACGAGCGGCGGAGCGGCATCGAACCCCTGCCCCCAGTACACGAACACGGGGTCGGCGAGCGCGGCGACCGGCGCGGTCGCGAGCCGGTCCGAGGCCATCGTCCGGATCAGCGGCAGGTGCTCGACGACGAACCGGCCGACGTCGAGCCGGGCGCCGAACGCCTTCTCGTCGAGGGCGAGCATCGCCTCTGCGTCGAGCTCGGCGGGCACGTCCGGGTCGTGCCGGAGCGCCTCGGCTGCGACCGGGCGGGCCTCGGCCCGGTGGCCGGTCCGGTCCAGGCCGCGGGCGAGACCGTAGCCGCGGCGCGCGTCGTCCGGTCGGGCGTCGAGCGCCGTCCGGTACCACCGCGCGGCCTCGTCCCACGCCCTGCGCCGCACCGCGTCCCGGCCGAGCTCGGCGGCCGCCGCGCCGTCCGGGTCGCCCGCCGCGAGCGCCCGGTCCAAGAGCGCACGGGCCGCGGGCCACTCGCCGCGGGCCGCCGCCGGCCTGGCGGCCGCCACCCAAGCGACCGGGTCCGGCCGGTCGAGCAGGACGTCGGCGAACGCCTGCGCCTCGGCGGGTTCGACGGTTGCGAGCCGTGCCGCCTCGGCGGCGACGTCCTGCCGGCCGCTGGTCCCGGGTGCGACGTCGTCCGCCCGCAACGGGAGCCGGGAGCGGACGGACGGCGAGGCGTCCGGGGCGCCGAGCCAGCGTGTCCGGTGCAGTGGGCCGGAGCCGCCCCCGCCGTCGAAGTACTCGACCGGATGGTCCGTCTCGGTCAGGCAGAGCGAGTGCCAGACGACGCTGCCGTGTCCGCGCGACATACCGCTAACGAGCCGCAGCCACGCGGCGCCGGCATCCGGGGGCACGGTGAACGTCACGCTGATCCGGTGGTCGCCCGCCTCGTTGCGGGCCGGGTGCGAGCGGGCGAGCGTCCAGCGGACGGCGTCGGTGACGATGCAGCCGGGCACGACACGCAGGGCGAGCGGGTGAAGCGTCCCGGTGAGCGGCGCCTCGAGCGCGACGGACACGGCCGCGGTGTAGGTTCTGCCCGGCCGCATCCCGAGGCGGAACTGGCCCGGCTCGTTGCGCCCCCCGGGCGCGACGTGGGTGTCGTTGTCGTCGTCAGTGCCCACCACGCGTGCACCGCGGACGCCGGGCCGGCCCGGAATGTCGTCCGCGAACGCGACGTCGTGGACGTGGACGTAGAGCCCGCCGGCCCCGAACGGCTGGTCGAAGAGGTCGACCGCCCGCGTCGCGCCGTCGACCTCGAGCTCCCGGCGGCTGCCGGTCGCCCGGAACGCCGGGTTCGGCGCGAGGTTCACCACCTCCCCGGCCGGCGGGGCGGGCGGGCCGAGGACGGTGCGACCGAGCCTGCGAACGGCGCGCCCGACGGTCGGGACGGGCGAGCGGCGCGGCGACGTCATCTCCCGGATCATGCCAGCCTCCGCTGGGACGCGTCCCCGCAACCAGTCAGCACGGCAGCGCGTTGCAGGGCAGCGTCGATGTCGAGGAGACGCATGCGGGCGACGATGTCGCGGACACCGCGCGGCCAGCAGCTCCTGGCGCGCTACGCGCTCGACGTCCGCCTGACCGCCTGCACGCACCCGCCCCAGGTCGACGCCCTCGTCAACGCGCTCTGGCCGCTCATGAACCGCGGCCCCTCCCAAAGGCTGGCCCTCGTCCTCACCGTGGCCCTGCACGCGGCGCCCTGCGGTGCACCAACGCCGCGCTCCCGGGCGCGGGTGGTGACGCGAGTCCGGGCGCATGACGACGTGATCGTCTGCGACGCCGGGCCATCGGCCGAGGTGGGTCACCTGCTCAACCGGGCACCGCCTCGTCCGCGTGTTCGCCGCCACCTACGTCAGCAACCGCTGAAGACGCGTCGCGGAGCACGCGCCGGGACGCGCCGGCGACTTCCGGATCAGCCCACCTGATCTTCCGTGAACCTGTTCATGGCGCGCGGCCAGATCGTCGTGTTCGAGATGAGGAAGCGACCCACGCACACCCGTGTCCCACGTACATGCCCACCCCGCCCCGCTTCCTGGACCTGACGCCCCCACCAGCCTGAAACCCCCACAGCGACGCGACCCGGCGCAGCGCCCCGCCTAGGCACACGCCCGCGCGCCACTCAAACACGCATCCATGCAGCTCAGAGCACCAATTCGTGCCCTAGACCGCCACCCACTGTGCGGAAGCCAGGCGGGCAACCACGAGGAAACCCTGAAGAATGCATCCGCCCCGACGGCAACCGACACCCGCCCCCCGGGGACGATCAAACACGTGTGCTTGACAGGCCCGGCCCTCATGGGTGGGGTTATGCCTCTGGAAGTTCAGTCAACAGGTAATGGGTCGCGAACCGCAGATACTGCGGCGTCGCCACCACGACGTTGGCGACCACCCCGCTTCAGGCAGCCCATCCGATCAGCCAGCACCACGCCCCCGGGACACCACCGAGGGTCTCGAAACACTCCGCCAGCAGGCGCATCGTCGTCTCCGCGCGCTCGTCGCCGGCGAAGCGCACGAACCGCAACCGGCTCCAGGCCAGCACCGCGCAGAACACGTGCAACCCGTCCAGCACGCCCCAGTCGATGACCAGGTACTCACCCGGCGACCACACCGCCGGCCACCGCCCACGGTGGTTCTCCGGGCGCCACAAACACTTTCCGCTCGGCGACCAAGCGTCGCAAGTTCCGCGCCGACCCCGCATACCCCTGCGCCCGCACCGCCGGAAGCAGCCGCTTCGCGCTGATCCTCCCCCGAGTCTTGTCCACCCGTCTTCGGCGTCGTACTGCACACCGCAGCAGCGCCACGGTAAGTGTCGCCCGCCAGCGGGATGGGACCACCTTGAGGTGAGTTCCGCCAGCAGCATGGGACCACCCTTCCGCCAGTAATGGGACCTCCCCTCGGGGTTCGTGTCGTTGTCGGTTCACCCCCGGTGGACATGCCGGGTCGGTGATCGGAGAGCGGCATGGCGTTCCGGGAGGTTCCTGTGTTCGAGGTTCGTGAGGTGTTACGGCTGTGGCTGCGGGGTGAGGGGATCCGGGCCACGCAGCGGCTGGCTGGGGTGGACCGCAAGACCGTGCGCCGGTATGTGGCCGCGGCGACGGAGCTGGGTCTGGCCCGTGACGGCGGGGAGGCCCAGCTGTCGGATGAGTTCCTCGGCCTGGTGGTGGAGCGGGTCCGTCCGCACCGGCTGGACGGGCATGGTGGGTCGTGGCGGGTGCTGGAGGAGCACCGTGAGCAGATCCGGGCCTGGGTCGAGAAGGACGATCTGACCACGGTGAAGGTCGGGCGTTGCTGGTCCGCCGCGGGGTGGTGGTGCCGGCGCGCACCCTGGACCGGTTCGTGGCCGAGGTGTGCGGGCCGCGGCGGGGTCGGGCAGTCACGGTGCGGGTGGCGGATGGGGCGCCGGGCCGGGAGCTGCAGGTCGACTTCGGGCGGATGGGCCTGATGGCGGACCCGGCGACCGGGCGGCGCCGGGTCTGCCACGCGCTGATCTTCACCGCGTGCCTGTCTCGGCACTGCTTCGTGTGGCCCACGTTCGCGCAGACCACAGCGGCGGTGATCGAGGGGTTCGAGGCGGCCTGGGCGTTCTTCGGGGGTGTCTTCCACGTCGTCATCCCGGACAACCTCACTCCGGTGATCAACGTGGCGGACCCGTTGGAGCCGCGGTTCAACCAGGCCTTCGCCGAGTACGCCCAGGACCGGGGCTTCCTGATCGACCCCGCTCGGGTGCGGCATCCCCAGGACAAGCCACGGGTCGAACGCCAGGTGGCCTACGTACGCCGCTCCTGGTTCGCCGGGGAGACGTTCGTGGATCTGGCCGACGCCCGGGCCCAGGCCCAGACCTGGTGCGCGGACCACGGCCGGGCTGCGAGTGCACGGCACCACCGCGGCCCGCCCGGCGCAGCACTTCGCCCTGGTGGAGGCGCCTTACCTGCTGCCGGCTCCGACCTGGCTGTATGACCTGCCGATCTACGCCCGGCCCAAGGTCCACCGGGATCACCACCTCGAGGTGGCCAAGGCGTTGTACTCGGTGCCCGGCGCCCTGATCGGTACCCGGGTCGACGTGCGCGCGGACGGGCAACTGGTGAAGATCTTCCACCGGGGGGTGCTGGTCAAGACCCATCCCCGCCAACCGGCCGGCGGTCGGTCCACCGACCCGGGCGACCTGCCCGCGGACAAGACCGTGTATGCGATGCGGGACCTGGACTACTTGCAGCGGCTGGCCGCCGGGCACGGCCCGGCGATCGGCGGCTACGCCGCCGGGCTGCTGGACCACCCGCTGCCCTGGACGAAGATGCGCCAGGTCTACGCCCTGCTCGGCCTGGTCAAGAAGTGGGACCCGGACCGGGTCGAGGCCGCGTGCGCGCGCGCCGCCGAAGCCGAGGTGTTCAGCGTCGCGCTGATCGGGCGGATGCTCGACCGAGGCCTGGAAACCGAGCCCGCGCGGCAGGCCAGCCTCTTCCCGCCGCCGTCAACGTCAGCAGGGCCACCACGGCCTGAGCGGCCGACGCGGTTCGCCCGGCCGGCCGCCCACTTCGCAGCACGTCGTCCCGCCGGCGCCGGTGAGCTGGGCTCTGGCGAGAACGGCGGTGTGGCGTGACCCCGCCAGTGGTGATCAGCCCGGAGCTGAAAGGATTGCTGCGCCAGGTCAAACTCGGCCGCTGCCTGGACACCCTGCCCGAACGCCTCGCGCTGGCCCGCAGCCGCGACCTCGGCCACGCCGAGTTCCTCGAACTGGTTCTGTCCGACGAGGTCACCCGCCGGGAGACCACCTCCGCCGCGCTGCGCGCCAAGGCCGCCGGCCTGGACCCCGAGATGTGCCTGGAGAACTGGGACCCCACCACCAAGGTCGCCTACGACCACGCGGTCTTCGACGAACTGTGCTCGCTGCGGTTCCTCGACGCCGGGCACAACGTCCTGATCATGGGGCCGGTCGGGGTCGGGAAGACGTTCCTGGCCACCGCCCTGGGACACGCCGCGGTCCGGCGCCGCTACACCGTCGCGTTCCACCGCACCGACGTGCTGCTCAAACACCTGCGCGCCTCCCGACTGGACAACAGCCACGACGGCGAGGTCCGCAGGCTGCTCCGCGTCGACCTGCTGATCCTGGATGACTCGCCCTGCAGCCGATGGACGCCCTGGACACCACCGACATGTATGAGGTGATCGTGGAACGGCACCGGGCCGCGTCGACCATCGTGACCTCCAACCGGGAACCGATCGAATGGCTGCCGCAGATGGCCGACCCACTGCTCGCCCAGTCCGCGATCGACCGGCTGCAGTCCGCCGCCTACGAACTCGTCCTGGACGGCGAGTCCTACCGCCACCGGCAGAAACCCGGCCTCGCCGTCGGCGCCACCACTACCCCACGACCCCGCCGCCGACGCCGGCCATGACCCCGAAGGCAGGAACCCAAGCGGAGGCGGCTACGCCGCCCGAACCCTCTGCCCGCTGCGCGATCCCTCACCAGCGCCGCGCAGCCTACGGGGCCCGCCCTCCAGGTCAAGGGGCGCGCTGCCGCGCTCCAGCCGCGTGTCGGACAAGCCGCCACGCGCCCTTGACCTCGAGCCTCCGCGGCCCCCCCTGGCAGGCGCAACCACGGGCAGGCCTGAGGGCCTGCCCCGGCCGACGCGCGGCCCCCCCAACCCCGGGGGCCTTGACGCACCACCACGGCCGAGCCATCATCACCACGCCGACACCGACCATCCCGCCAGGTGGTCCCATCACACTGGCGGACGGGTGGTCCCATCCCGCTGGCGGGCGACAGTAAGTGCCCACCTCCCGGTAGACGGCGATGATGTCCATACGTTCCCTCGCGTTGATCAATGCAAGCCCCTGCGCGGTGCTCGGCGACTGGTTGGCACCGCCACCGTCACCGCGCAGGGCCACACACCCTGGACAGGACACGCGAGGAGTGGGGACTTCTAACCGGCCACCAGCGGGGACCTACACCTGGCCACACGCGGGGACTTCCTCATGGCCACTGACATCCTCTTCGGGACACGTCCCATCCAGACGTCCGCCGGTTCTTCCGGCGCACCCGACGGAGGGGGGGATCGAGGTCGCCGGGACGGCGACCCGCGGTTCGCCGCCGGTGTGACGGACGTGTCACGTCCGACCCCGGATGCGGGTCCAAGGGCACGGCTGCTCCGCCCGGCCAGGGGCGAGGCTGGGGTGTGAAAGGCGTCAGGCCTGAGCAGCTCAAGGAGGCAGCCCCATGACCATGACACCAGTGTCGGAGAACCGTGCCGCCTTGGCCGACCTCACCTGCGTGACGTCGGCCCAGATCGACCTCATGCCGTGGGAGCCGGTGCCCGGCTCGTCGGGTGTCCACCAGAAGGTGCTCTGGCACCTCGGCACGTTCGTCCAGGCCCTCGTCCGCTACGACGAGGGCGCCACCGGGCAGGGCGAGCCGCACCTCGCCGCCCACCACCACCTGTGGGTCGTGTCGGGGGCCGCGACCGTTGCCGGCCGCCGGCTCGTCGCCGGCTCGTACATGCACGTGCCGCCCGGCGTCCGGCACACCGTCGAGGACGTCGGCCCCGAGGGGTGCGTCATGCTCCAGATGCACCGCCCGCACGCCCCGACCGAGGCCGAGAGGCTTGTGGGCTGCGGCACCGGCTGAGGGACGCCGCGAAACCGGCCGCCTCGGTCGGGGCGCGCCGTCACCGACGCCCCGGGCCGGAACGCCGCAGCACGTCCGACCGCGCGAGGTCCTCGTCGGTCTCGATCTCCCCGAGCGCGGTGCACGGCTGCTCCCTGCTCTCGGGCCCGTTCTCGTTCTCGATCGTGCTCTCGTCCCTGGGTCCGTCCCCGCACGCGCCTCCGCTCTCCGTGCGGCTCCCGAACGGCTCGGGCAGCCTGCGTTCGAGGAGCCGGCGGGCGGCGCGCCACGGCGCGCCGCGCCGCGCGTTCTCGTGCCGCACCCACGAGGCGCCCGTCCCCCGGTGTTCCACAGGCTCGCACCACGGTGCGACGTCCGCGCGCTCCGCGGCGTGCTCGCGGAGCATCTCCGCCCACAGCGGCTCGATGAACCCGTAGGTCACCGCACGTTCGAGGTCGTGGTACACGTCGTACCCGTGCGGGGTGAGCCGCAGGTCGCCGCCGTCGTGGCGCACGAGACCGGCCCACCGGGCGGGCTCGAGCGCGGCGCGGACGACGGCGCCGACGTCCCGCCCGTACGCCTCGGCGAGCGCGGCCGGGCTGATGCCGCCGGCGTACGCCTGCCAGAAGGCGTCGTAGCCGGCGCCCGCCCAGCGGCCGAGATGCAGCCGCCGCGCGAGCGGGAGGTGCCCGGCCTCGACCGCCGACGCGTACGTCGCGACCCCGAAGTGGTTGACGAGGAAGTCCCGACCCGTGACGGACGTCGACCCCGCACCCATGCCGAGGAACCGCCGACGCGTGATCGAGGTGTACGAGGAGCTGCCGGCCCGGTTGAACGTCCACACCGAGCGCCGCTCGTAGCCCATCGCGTGGGCGAGGTCGGTGACCTGCGCCAGCACGGCGTGCTCGCGCCGTCGCTGGTGCTCGCCTCGGCCGAAGGGGGTGTAGCCGAACCGCATGAGCGGGTATGTCGAGACCTGGTCGACGCCCGCTGCGAAGCAGGCGCCGACGTCGGCGAGGAACGTCCCGGGTGGCGCGACCGCCGACGGGCCGGGCGCCTCGAGCGCCACGTCGACGATGAGGTCGACGTCGACGCAGCCGAACCGTCCGACGGCGGCCGCCACCGCGGCGCGCGCCGCGGCCGCGTCGTGCGGGCGGCCGAGGCGGTGCAGCACCCCGTCGTGGAAGGACTGGGCACCGATGCTCACCGCCGTGAACCCCATGTCCGCCATCCGGTCCAGCCGCTCGGGCGTGCCGTGCGTCGGCAGCACCTCGACCGCCCGCTCGCCCGCGACCGGGACGCGGGCGAGCAGGTCGGCGAGGGCCTCGGGGTAGAGCGTGGGTGTGCCGCCGCCGACGTACAGCGAGGAGAACGACCCGAACCGGTGCCCGTGCGCGGCCGCCACGGCGTCCACCTCCCGCGTGAGCGCGGCGAAGTACCGCTCGGCGAGGTCCGGCCGGGCCCGGACCTTGTTGTACGGGCAGAAGGGGCAGATCCGCTCGCAGAACGGGACATGCACGTATGCGCCGGCCGGGCCGTCGAGCATCCCGACGACGGCCCGCGTACCCCGCAGGGAGGTGGCCAGGGGGGCTTCGGTCTCGACCATGGGGTTCCTTCACCGGCGGCCCGACGTCCTACCGCGCCATGTACCCGCCGTCGACGTAGAGCTCGGAGCCGGTGACGAAGGTCGCGTCGTCGCTCGCGAGGTAGGCCACGGCGGCCGCGACCTCCTCCGGCCGGCCGAGCCGACCGAGCGGTGTCGTCGCGATGATCGCCCCTTCGACCTCGGTGCCCTTGGCCTGCTCGAGCATCGGGGTGTCGATGAAGCCGGGGTGGACAGAGTTGACCCGCACGCCCTCGGTGGCCCAGTGCAGCGCGACGTTCTTCGTGAGCAGCCGCACCGCGCCCTTCGCCGCGTGGTACGCCGGGGACGTCCCGAAGCCGCCGCTCGCGCCGAAGATCGAGCTGATGTTCACGACGCTGCCGTGGCCGGAGGCCTTGAGCAGGTCGGCCGCGGCCTTCATCCCGAGGAAGACGCTCGTCTGCGTGACGGCGATCGTCCGCTCGTACTGCTCCAGACTCGTGGTCTCGATGGCCTCGAGGTCACCGACACCGGCGTTGTTCACCAGGACGTCGAGCCGCCCGAAGCGCTCCGCGACCGCGGCGACGGCCGCCGTCCAGTCGGCCTGCTGGGTGACGTCGAGCCGCCGGTACGCCGCCCGGCCGCCGTCCGCCTCGATCTGCTTCGCCACAGCCTCGCCGGCCTCGTCCTGGACGTCGGTGACGAGGACAGCCGCGCCCTCCGTCGCCAGCCGGCGGCACGTCGCCTTGCCGATCCCGCTCGCGCCGCCCGTCACCAGCGCGACCCGCCCTGACAGTCGTGTCGTCTCCACCGTCGGACCGCCCTTCGTCGTCGACGGGGCCGGAGCAGCCACCCCGCCCTGCGACCGTAGGCACGCCGTCGGACACGGGACAAGGGCCGTTGGTGCCGGGAGAGCGGCTCACGCTCCGCCGACGGGCCGACAGCACGGCAGCGCCGCCTTCTCGGGGGCGGCGGGGGGCGCGCTCAGCGCGTCGGCCAGGTGTGCGTCATGAGGTCGTGCGCGCCGTCCGCCCGGGACGCTTCGAAGAACAGCCGGGAGCCGCCGTCCGGCTCGTCGACGACGCAGAGGTAGCGCAGCGCGTGGGTGCCGCCCGGCGCGACCGCGAGCGGGCCCGGCAGGACGCGGGTCAGCGCGGCGTCCGCGGTCAGGGCACCCGGGGCCAGGGCCAGACCCGTTCTCTCGTACCAGTTCTCGGCCGCCGTGGCGCGCCCGTCGTAGTACGCGACGAGGCCGGCGCCGGTGCGCAGCACCGCCGTGACCCGGCGGCCCCGGAGGTCCCAGCCCGTCCCGTCCGGCCTCAGCACGGGCGTCACCGGCCCCCAGACGAGACCTTCCGCGCTCGTCGCGTGGCCGGACCACATCCGGTCCTCCTCGCCCGGCTCGTCGAGCGGGTGGCAGCAGACCCACGCGTGCCAGCCGTCGGCGTCGTGCCGGACGACGGGGTCCTTGACCGCGAGCTGGTCGTCGCCGGGGAACACCATGGTGCGCAGGCCGTGCGGCAGCCCGGGCACGTCGTCGGCGTCGAGCGCCTCGACCCACCAGTGCTTCGACCCCCGGGTCGCGCAGCTCACGTAGAGCCGCCATCCGCCGTCCGGCCGCCTGACGAGCGCCGGCCGCTCGAGCGACTCGGCGCCGAGCTCGTCCCGGGTCACCCGCGCGACGACCTCGAGCCGGCCCGCGGCGTACCGCGCGACCTCGACGGCCACCCCGCGACCCTCCCTCACCGGATGCCGCAGCCGGTAGGCGAGCCAGTGACCGTCGCCGTCGAGGGCCGCGCTCGGCGCGCCGGCCCAGTGCCCGATGCCGCCGCCGGGCGCTGGGACGACGACCTCGGCCCGGGCGGCGTCCGGGATCGGGACGTCCTGGTCGGGCATGACACGGTCGTCGGGCGAGAGCAGGCCGTGGGAGGTCACCGGACGACAGTACGGCGTCGCCGGACCGACCTCCGGGGCGCCACCCCACCGACCGGGCGCTCGTCACCCGTCCTCGGCGTGGTCGCCCGCCCCGGCCCCGCCCCCCGCCCGGAGCCGCCCGTCACGCCGGTCGGTCCTCAGCGGTCGTAGTCGACGACGAGCCGGTCCCCGGCCGGATGCGCCTGGCACGTGAGGACGAAGCCCGCCTCGACGTCGACGGGCTCGAGGGCGTAGTTCGAGTCCATGACGGCCTCACCCTCGACGACCTTGGCGCGACACGTGCCGCAGACGCCGTTCTTGCACGCGAAGGGGGCGTCGGGCCGCACCCGGAGGAACGCCTCGAGGACGGGTTCGCCGTCCGGGGCGAGCCGGAACATCTGCGCGCGGCCGTCGAGGACGGCAGTCACCTCGGCGCCGTCCCGCACCGTCGGACCGGTCGGCGCCGGACGCCGCGGTGGGGTGCCCGGGGCGCCGACATGGAACAGCTCGCGGTGCACGTGTGCGGGGTCGACGCCGCGGGCGAGGAGCACCTCGCGCGCGACATCCGTGAGCGGCATCGGGCCGCACAGGAACCACTCGTCGACGTCCTCGGGAGGCGCGAGAGTGTCGAGGATCCGGCCGAGGCGCTCGCCGTCGAGCCGGCCGGAGAGCAGTTCGACGTCGAGCGGCTCGTGCCCGAGCACGTGGACGAGCTGGAACCTGGTGGGGTAACGGTCCTTGAGATCCTCGAGCTCCTCGAGGAACATGACGCTGCTCGCGGTCCGGTTGGCGTAGACCAGGACGGCGCTGCTTCCCGGCTCGACCTCGAGCGTCGTCGCGAGGATCGACAGCACCGGCGTGATGCCGGAGCCGGCGGCGATCGCCGCATACCGCTTGCTCCGCAAGGGGTCGAGGGCGGTCGTGAAGGACCCGGTCGGGGTCATGACGTCGAGGACGTCACCGGCCGCGAGGGTCTTCGCCGCGTACGCGGAGAACACCCCGCCGGGGATCTGCTTGACGCCGATCCGCAGCACGCCGGACGTCGCGGGCGCACAGATCGAGTAGTTGCGCCGCGCGTCGTCGCCGAGGGCGGGACAACGCACCGAGACGTGCTGGCCGGGCAGGTACGCGAACTCCTCGCGGAGCTCGTCGGGCACGTCGAAGGTCACCGCGACCGCGTCGTCCGTGAGCCGCTCGACGGCGGCGACCCGCAGCGGGTGGAAGACCGAGTGCCGACGGCCCGTCGTCGTCGGGGCCGCCATCAGATGGCTTTGAACGCGTCGAAGGGCTCGGCACAGGAGCGGCACGACCACAGCGCCTTGCACGGCGTCGAGCCGAACCGGCTCACCTCACGCGTGTCCGGAGACCCGCACTGCGGGCAGCGCGGCGTCAGGGTCAGCGCGAGGACACCCGGCTCGCGGCGCGGGCCGGGCGGTGCGATCCCGAACTCCGCGAGCTTGCGGCGACCCTCGGCGCTCATCCAGTCCGTCGTCCACGCCGGGGACAGGACGGTGCGGACGACCACGGACGCCGCGCCCGCCGCCTTGAGGGCACCCCGGACGTCGTCGGCGATGACGGCGGTCGCCGGGCAGCCGGTGTACGTCGGGGTGAGGTCGACCTCGACCACCGGACCGGAGGTCCCGTCGGCGGTCCCGTCGTCGAGAACCCGGACGTCGCGGACGACGCCGAGGTCGTCGAGCGTGAGGACCGGGATCTCCGGGTCCGGCACCGCGCCGGCGGCGACCCGGAACACCTGGACGGTCACCATGACGCCCCCGGGTGCGAGCGGTGGAGGTGCTGCATCGTCGCGAGGAGGTGGCCGAGGTGCTCGGTGTGCACGCCGTCGCGGCCGCCCCGGGAGCGCCACGACGGCTCGGGCACCGTGAGCGTCGACGCGACGACGACGGCGTGCACGTGCTGCTCCCAGCCGGGGCGCAGCGTCGCGGCGTCGACGGCGACGTCGGACGCACCGGACTCCGCGAGAACCCGTGCCGCGCCGTCGGTCTCGAGGAGCTCGGCGACGTAGGGCCACACCCGGTCGAGGCCGGCCTGCATCCGCCTGTGCGACACGTCGGTGCCGTCCCCGAGCCGGAGCACCCACTGGGTCGCGTGGTCGCGGTGGTAGCTGACCTCCTTGACCGCCTTGGCGGCGAGGCCTGCGAGGGTGGCGTCCGTCGAGCCGGCGAGCGCGGAGTACAGCTCGTACTGGTAGGCGGAGAAGACGAGCTGGCGGGCCATGGTCACCGCGAAGTCGCCGTTCGGGACCTCCACGAGGTGCACGTTGCGGAACGCGTGGTCGTCGCGGAGGAACGCGAGGTCGTCCTCGTCGCGGCCGGCGTCCTCGACCTCGCCCGCGTACGTCAGGAGCACCCGGGCCTGGCCGAGCAGGTCCAGCGCGATGTTCGCGAGTGCGAGGTCCTCCTCGAGCTGCGGCGCGTTCGACACCCACTCGGTGAGCCTGTGGCCGAGGAGGAGCGCGTCGTCGGCGAGCCCGAGCGCGTACCCGGCGAGCGGCGGCGGCGCCCCCCGCGCGGGGCGGCCGCCCGGGCCGGACCGGTGCCGGTCACAGGTGCTTCGCCCCCTCCGGGACGGTGTAGAACGTCGGGTGCCGGTAGGCCTTGTCCAGCGCGGGGTCGAAGAACGAGTCCTTCTCGTCGGGGCTGCTCGCCATGATCGCGGCCGAGGGGACGACCCAGATCGACACGCCCTCGCCGCGGCGGGTGTAGACGTCGCGGGCGTTCCGCAGCGCCATCGCGGCGTCCGGCGCGTGCAGGCTGCCGACGTGCTGGTGGGACAGGCCGCGGCGGGCCCGGACGAAGACCTCCCACAGCGGCCAGTCGCGCCGGTCGCCGCTCACGACGCCGCCGCCGTCGCCGTCGCCGTCGCCGTCGCCGTCGCCGTCGGCGTACCGTCGGTCGCGTGCTTCGCCGCGTACGCGGCCGCGGCCTCCCGCACCCAGGCGCCGTCCTCGTGCGCCCGCCGCCGGTGCTCGAGGCGCTGGGCGTTGCACGGTCCGTCGCCCCGGACGACGCGGGCGAACTCGTCCCAGTCGATCGGCCCGAAGTCGTAGTGCCCGCGCGCGTCGTTCCAGCGCAGCTCGGGGTCGGGCAGGGTGAGGCCGAGCACCTCGGCCTGCGGGACGGTCATGTCGACGAAGCGTTGCCGCAGCTCGTCGTTGCCGAACCGCTTGATCCCCCAGGCCATGGACTGTGCCGAGTGCGGCGAGGCGTCGTCCGGCGGCCCGAACATCATGAGCGAGGGCCACCAGAAGCGGTTCACCGCGTCCTGGGCCATCGCCCTCTGCCCCGCCGTGCCGTGGGCCAGGGTGTGGAGCATCTCGTAGCCCTGGCGCTGGTGGAACGACTCCTCCTTGCAGATCCGGACCATCGCTCGGGCGTAGGGCCCGTAGGAGCACCGGCACAGCGGCACCTGGTTCATGATCGCGGCCCCGTCGACGAGCCAGCCGATCGCGCCGCAGTCCGCCCACGTGAGGGTCGGGTAGTTGAAGATGCTCGAGTACTTCTGCCGACCGGTGTGGAGCAGGTCGAGCAGGTCCTCGCGGTCGACGCCGAGGGTCTCGGCCGCCGAGTAGAGGTAGAGGCCGTGGCCCGCCTCGTCCTGGACCTTCGCGAGGAGGATGCACTTGCGCCGAAGGCTCGGCGCCCGGGTGAGCCAGTTGCCCTCGGGCTGCATGCCGATGATCTCCGAGTGCGCGTGCTGGGCGATCTGCCGCACGAGGGTCCTGCGGTAGGCCTCCGGCGTCCAGTCCCGCGGCTCGATCCTCTCGTCCGCGCCGACGAGGGCGTCGAATCGCGCCTGCGCCTCGACGTCGGGGTCGTCCGGCGTCGCCGGGGCCGTGGCACGGCCCGCGTCATGGGTCGTGTCATGGCTGCCGTACACGAGACCTCCTATTACGAACCGAACGTTCGGTAATAGTCTCCGGCAGAATGTCGGCATGTCAACGGCGGCGAACCCCGACGGCGGCTGGAAGCGCGCCGGCACCGTGTCCGGCCGACCGGCCCGCGGCCGCCCGGCGCGCTACAGCCGCGACGAGCTCCTCGCCCGGGTCGTCGCCGTCTTCAACGAGCGCGGCTACGAAGCGACGAGCATGGAGGACCTCGCCCGCGCGACCGGACTCACGAAGTCGTCCTTCTACCACCACGTCGCGGGCAAGGAGCAGCTCCTGCGGCTCGCGGTGAACCGGGCCCTGGATGGCCTCGAGGCCGTCCTCGACGAGGAGGAGGCGCGCGCGGGGACCCCCCGGGACCGGCTCGAGCACGTGCTCCGACGCTCCGCGGAGGTGCTCGTCGCCGAGCTGCCGTACGTGACGCTCCTGCTCCGGGTCCGCGGCAACACCCGCGTCGAGCGCGAGGCCCTGGCCCGTCGCCGCGCCCTCGACGCCCGGGTCGCGGCGCTCGTCAGGGCGGCCCGCGACGCGGGCGAGATCCGGGACGACCTCGACCCCCGGCTCGTCGCCCGGCTGCTCTTCGGAATGGTCAACTCGATGACCGAGTGGTACCGCCCGGGGGCCCGCGGGACCGGAGCCGCGGTCGACACGGTCGTGACGCTCGCGCTGCACGGGCTGGCCCTGCCGGACCGGGGGAACGGCCCCGTCGGCTGAGCTCCCATCGCGTTCAGGGCTTCCGACGGGTCTGCGGCGTCGTGGCCGCAGTGGCACGTCGTGGGCTCCGCAGGGCGAGACCGAGATCGTCAGGCGGCCGCAGCTCGAGGTCTACTCCGTGGGCCGCCTGTCCACGAGCCGCTTCGCCTTGCCGATCGAGCGCTCCAGGGCGGTCGGCGGGAGCACGTCGACATCCACGGTGACGCCGACGGTGTGCTTGACGAGCCGGGTCAGCTCGGCGCCGAGCCGGCCCCGCTCGGCGGTGTCCGCGGCGTCCGAGCGGGCCTCGACGAGCACCGTGAGCCGGTCGAGCCGGTCGGGCCGGTCGAGGACGCACTGGTAGTGCGGCGCGAGCCCGTCGACCCGCAGGATCTGCTCCTCGACCTGGCTCGGGAAGACGTTGACGCCCCGGAGGATCATCATGTCGTCCGTGCGGCCGGTGACCTTCTCCATCCGGCGCATCGTGCGCGCCGTCCCGGGCAGAAGCCGGGTCAGGTCACGCGTGCGGTAGCGCACGACGGGCATGGCCTCCTTCGTCAGCGAGGTGAAGACGAGCTCACCCCGCTCGCCGTCCGGCAGCACGCGGTCGTCGAGCGGGTCGACGACCTCGGGGTAGAAGTGGTCCTCCCAGACGTGCAGGCCGTCCTTGGTCTCCACGCACTCCTGGCTCACGCCGGGCCCGATCACCTCCGAGAGCCCGTAGATGTCGACGGCGTGCATGTCGAGGCGCTCCTCGACCTCCCTGCGCATCTGCTCGGTCCACGGCTCGGCGCCGAGGATCCCGACCTTGAGCCCGCAGCCGCGCGGGTCGACGCCCTGGCGTTCCATCTCGTCGAGGATCGTGAGCAGGTACGACGGCGTGCACATGACGACGTCCGGCCGGAAGTCCTTGATGAGCGTCACCTGGCGCTCGGTCATCCCGCCCGAGACGGGGACGACGGTGCAGCCGAGGCGCTCGGCACCGTAGTGCGCGCCGAGGCCGCCCGTGAACAGGCCGTACCCGTACGCGACGTGGACGAGGTCGCCGGGGCGGCCGCCGGCGGCGCGGATCGACCGGGCGACGACGGCCGCCCAGGTGTCCACGTCCCCGCGGGTGTAGCCGACGACGGTCGGCCGGCCCGTCGTCCCGCTCGACGCGTGGATCCGCAGCACCTGCTCGCGGGGGACGGCGAACATCCCGAAGGGGTAGGCGTCGCGCAGATCCTGCTTCGTCGTGAACGGGAACCTCGCGAGGTCGGCGAGGTCCCTGCAGTCGTCGGGGTGGACGCCCGCGGCGTCGAACGTCGACCGGTACACGGGGACGTTCTCGTACGCGCGCCGCAGCGTCCACCGCAGCCGTTCGAGCTGAAGCGCGCGGAGCTCGTCGACGGACGCCGTCTCGATCGGCTCGAGGTCGGCGGGGTCGGGGCGCAGGTCGAGCATCGTCGGTCTCCCTCACTCATGCGGGTGGGGCACGTCCTCGAGGATCGGCCGGCCCAGGCTGCGGCTGCGACCGCGGAACTCCGCGACGACCTCGCCGGAGTCCCGGCGCACCGTGACGTCGTAGAGCCCGCTGCGACCGCGCCGGGACCGCTCGACGGCGTCCGCGACGAGCAGGTCCCCGAGCCGGGCGGGAGCGAGGAACGAGACGTCGAACCCGGCGGCGACGGTCACCTCACCGTAGCTGTTGCAGGCGAACGCGAACGCGCTGTCGGCAAGCGTCGCGACGATCCCGCCGTGGCAGATGTCGTGCCCGTTGACCATGGTGTCGACGACGGGCATCGAGAGCCGCGCCCTGCCCGGGCCGACCGACTCCAGCCGCATTCCGAGCGCCTGGCTCGCCCGGTCCTGCGCCCACATCGCCCGGGCCGACCGCGCGGCGAGCAGGTCGGGGTCGGGCAGTGGCACGGCGACCTCCGGGACGGGGCGGTGTCCGCCGCGACGGCGGCCGCGGCGGGCCCATCCTCCCGCGCCGGCCCGGGGCGTCACCAGCCGGCGATCAACCGGCTCCGGCTCGAACGCCGGCTGTCGGCATGACCGGCAGCACGGTGTCCGGGCACGTGCTCGGCGCCGTGTCGGGCACCCCGCGACCGGGGTCGCCGTCCGGCTCCACCTTCCCGGAGTCACGTTCCCGCGGTCACGTTCCCGGAGTGAGTGGTCAGCCCGGCTCGGTGACGTGGAGCCGGCCGGGGTCGCCGGCGCGGAGTCTCCTGGCGATGACGAGGCGCTGGATCTGGTTCGTGCCCTCGAAGATCTGCATGACCTTGGCCTCGCGCATGTACCGCTCGACCGGGAAGTCCTTCGTGTACCCGGCACCGCCGAGCACCTGGACGGCGTCGGTCGTGACCCGCATCGCGGCGTCGGTCGCCACGAGCTTGGCCACCGACGCGTCCCTCGTGACGTCCAGCCCGAGGTCGTACCGGCGGGCCGCGGCATGCACCGTCGCCCGGGCCGAGGTCACCGCCGCAGCCATGTCCGCCAGCAGGAACGCCAGCCCCTGATGCTCGATCACGGGCACCCCGAAGGCCGTCCGCTGCTCGGCGTACGCGCACGCCTCGTCCAGCGCCGCCTGCGCCAGCCCGACGGCGACCGACGCGATGCCCATCCGACCCGCGTCCAGACCCGCCAACGCGATCCGCAGCCCTTCCCCCTCCGCGCCCAGCCGGCGGCCCGCCGACACCCGGACCGTCTCGAACCGCACCGCGGACGTCCGCGACCCCGTCAGGCCCATCTTCCGCTCAGGCGGGTCCGCGACGAGCCCCTCGGCGTCCGCCGGCACCAGGAAGCACGAGATGCCGCCGCGGTCCGCCGACGTGCGCGCCATGACCTGGTAGAAGTCCGCCTCCCCGCCGTGGGTCACCCACGCCTTGACGCCGTCCAGGACGTAGCCGCCGCCGGCCTGCCCACCCGAACCGTCCTCCCGGACGGCCCTCGTCACCATCGCGGCCGGGTCGGACCCCGCGTGCGGCTCCGACAGGCAGTACGCCCCGAGCAGCTCACCGCCGAGCATCTCCGGCAACCACCGCTCCTGCTGCTCCGCGGTGCCGTACCGGGCCAGCCCGAAGCACGACAACATGTGCACGCTGACCCCGACCGCGATGCTCGACCACACCGCCGCGAGCTCCTCGAGCACCTGCACGTACACCTCGTACGGCTGTCCCCCGCCGCCGAGCTCCTCGGGGTACGGCAACCCGAGCAGGCCCGCCCGGCCGAGGGTGCGGAACACCTCCCGCGGGAACATCTCGTCCCGCTCCGCCGCCTCGACCTTCGGCGCGAGCTCCTTCGCCGCGATCTCCCGGACGAGCTCCACGAGGTCCGCGGCTTCGGGTGTGGGCAGGACGCGAGAGACCGGCATCCTCCGACGCTACCCGGGATCGGTCGATCCTCGACCCGGACGACGACGACCGCGCCGCGGCTGCCCGTCCGGCTGAGAGACTCTCGGCGGGAGGGGCGACGTGGAGAGCCCGTGACGGCCGGAGGCGGGGCGCAGCCCGAGGTCGCCGTTCGCGAGCACCTGGCCCTGCCCTGGCTC
This sequence comes from uncultured Actinomycetota bacterium, assembly GCA_963750565.1. GTDB lineage: Bacteria > Actinomycetota > Actinomycetes > Actinomycetales > Kineosporiaceae > R-H-3. Next base: position 94,934 of record CAVVRA010000016.1, read on the forward strand.
AGCTCGGCCCGGACCCGTGGGCCGCGAGCCAGTCCCGGCCGGCGTCCGTGAGCACCCGGTCGGCGCCGTCCGCGGCGAGCAGCGGCGGCTCGCTGCGGTAGAGCTGGGCGACGTCCGCGCGGGGCACGCCGGCCCGCCGCGCGGCCTGGTGGAGCTCGAGCCGGTGCAGCCGGCCGTCCGGGGCGGCGGCGACCTCCCCGAGCAGCGCGGCGACGCCCCGCGGGCCGGCGGTCGCGGTGCCGGGGCCGGCAGACCCTCCGGCTCCGCCGGCGGGCTCGGTGTCGGCGAGCAGCGCCTCGAGCTGGGTCACGAGGCCGCGCAGCGCCGTCCGCAGCCGGGTCGCCTCGTCGACCTCGCCGCCGCCGTCCGCGACCCCCTGCCAGGTGCGTTTCGGGTGCCGGCGCAGGTACTCCTGCTCGAGCTCGAGCATCCGCTCGGTGTGGTGATCGAACTGCTCGGCGGTGCCGTGGAGGAAGACCCAGTTGCGGGTCGCGTGCGCGTGCGTGCCCTGTCGTTCGAGCTCGTCGTCGCTCAGCTCGCGGGCGGGAACACCGGTCGGCTCCATCGCCGCCTCCCCAAGGGTCGTCTCGGTCGGTCGGGTCGAGCTCGTCAGTCAGTGGTCAGTCGGTCAGGCAGTCGTCCAGGGGCACGGGGCGCTGCGCCTTCGGGTAGTGCCGGGCGTTCTCGACGTAGGCGCCGACGGCGTGCTCGAGCCACTCGTCGTGGTCCGTCGTCGTCCGGGGGCGGACCCGTGCCGGGACGCCGACGAGCATCGAGTCCGGCGGCGCCTCGAGGCCCTCGGGGACGACGGCCCCGGCGCCCACCACCGACCTGGCGCCGATCCGGGCCCGGTTGAGCACCGTGGACATCGAGCCGACGAGGCACCGCGTCTCGACGACGCAGCCCTCGAGGTGGGCGTTGTGCCCGACGACGCAGTCGGCGGCGACGACCGTCGGCCACTTCTGCGTGGTGTGGACGACGGTGCCGTCCTGGACCGAGGTCCGGGCGCCGATCTCGATCCGACCGTGATCGCCGCGCAGGACGGCGCCGGGCCAGACGGACGCCTCGCGGCCGAGCGTGACCTTGCCGATGACGACGGCGTCCGGGTGCACGTACGCACTCCGCGAGATCCGGGGCAGCACGCCCTCGTAGGAGTAGACCGGCATCAGCGCTCCTCGCTCCGGCGTGCGGGGTCCTGCGCCCCGGGGTCGGAAGGATCGGGGTCGGAAGGATCGGGGTCGGAAGGACCGGCACGTGGATGTGGGCGTCGACGAGGACGCGGCCGTCGAGCACCGGCTCAGCTCCCTGGGTGGTCGGCGACGAGCGGGGTGTCCACGCCGATCTCGCCGACCTTCCGAGCGCCGCCGGGGGCGCCGATCGGCGCATCCCGGCCGGAGAGCACCTCGGTGAAGAACCGCCGGTTGTCCTCGACGAACTCCCTCTCGTCCTCGGGGACCCGGCGGTCCTGCGCGATCGCCTCGACCGGGCACACCGGCTCGCAGGCGCCGCAGTCGATGCACTCCTTGGGGTTGATGTACAGCTTGCGGTCGCCCACGTAGATGCAGTCGACGGGGCACTCCTCGACGCACGACCGGTCGCTGACATCGATGCACTTGGAGGTGATGACGTAGGGCACGGGGCTCACTCTCCCTGGGTCGATCGGTGCCGTGGACGCGGAGCCGGTCAGACCGGCACCGGCGCGGGGGCGGCGTCCGTGCTGTGCCCGGGGAACAGCGCGGCATGCGGGTCCAGGTGGACGGCGGCGTTGTTCACCGCGGTGGCGACCTCGCCGAAGCCGACCGAGATGAGGCGCACCTTGCCGGTGTAGTCGGTGATGTCGCCCGCCGCGTAGATGCCCGGCACGGACGACGCCATGCGGGTGTCGACGACGACGTGACGGTTGTCGTGCAGGGCCAGCCCCCAGTCGCGGATCGGTCCGAGGTCGGCGAGGAAGCCGAGCGCCGCGACGACCCGCTGCGCGGGGACGGCCTCGACGCCCTCCCGGGTCGTCACGTCGACCTCGGCGACCCAACCGCCGTCGGAACCGTTGCCGTCCGGACCGCGCAGCGCGGTGACCTGGGCGTCGGTGACGACCCGGGCGCCGCAGGCGTGGACGGCGTCGACAGTCGCCGCGTGCGCGCGGAAGGCCTTGCGGCGGTGGACGAGCGTCACCGACCGGGCGACCGGTTGCAGTGCCAGCACCCAGTCGCACGCGCTGTCGCCGCCGCCCACGACGACGACGTCGCAGCCTGCGTAGCCGTCGAGGGACGGCACGAAATACGCCAGCCCGCGACCGAGGAACTCCTCCCCGGCGGGGAGCGGCCGGGGGGTGAACGTGCCGATCCCCCCGGTGACGACGACGGCGCCGCACCTGACGCGGGTGCCGGCGGACGTCGTGACCCGCCAGCGCCTGCCGTCCGGCTCGAGGTGCCGCGCCTCCTCGCCGAGCAGGTACGTCGGGTGGTAGCGGCCGGCCTGCTCGACGAGGCCGGCGACGAGGTCCCGACCGCGGATGCTCGGGAACCCGGCGACGTCGTAGATCGGCTTCTCGGGGTACATCGCGCTGACCTGGCCGCCGGGCTCGGGGAGGCTGTCGACGACCGCGACGCCCAGCCCGCGGACGCCGCCGTAGTACGCACCGTAGAGGCCGACGGGCCCGGCGCCGACGAGCAGGAGATCCACGTCGACCACGCGGCGGGGGTCGGGCGCCGCGCTCATCCGACCACCGCCGTGTCCTGCGCCTGGGCGGTGAGCGGGTGACGGTCGACGACGTACTCGCGCACCTTGAACCGCTGGAGCTTGCCGGTCGCCGTCCGCGGCAGGGCGTCGACGACGAGCACGGCGCGCGGGGCCTTGAAGTGCGCCAGTCCCTCGCGGCAGAAGGCGACGAGCTCGTCAGCGGTCACGCCGGCGTTCGGGCCGAGGACGACGCACGCGACGGGGCGTTCGAGACCATCGGCGTCCTGCCCGGCGACGACGGCCGCCTCGACGACGTCCGGGTGCTCGAGCAGCCGCGCCTCGACCTCGGTCGGTGAGACCCAGATGCCGCCCGCCTTGAGCATGTCGCCGGACCGGCCGAGGCAGGTGTACCGGCCGTCGGCGTTCTGGACATACGTGTCGCCGGTGGCGAGCCAGGCGCCCTGGAAGACCGCGCGGCTCGTCGCCGTCCGGCACCAGTAGCCGGTCGCGATCGACTCGCCGCGGACGAAGAGCGTCCCGGGCGTTCCGACCGGCGCGGGCGACCCGTCGTCCGTGCGGATCTCGACCTCGTAGCCGGGGACCGGCCGCCCGCTCGTGCCCGGCCCGATGTCACCGGGGGCGTTGGACAGGAAGATGTGCAGCGCCTCGGTCGACCCGAGCCCGTCGAGGATGTCGACGCCGAAGTGCGCCGTCCAGCGCTCCTGGAGCCCCGCGGGGAGCGCCTCGCCCGCGGACGTCGCGACCCGGACGCCGGCAAGGGCGTCGCCGGGCAGCTCGGCGGCGAGCATCGCGGCGTAGAAGGCGGGGACGGCGTAGAACACCGTCGGCCTGTCGGCGGCCGCCCGCTCGGCGACCGTGGCCGGCGTCGGACGGCGCGGCTCGAGGATCGACATCGCGCCGACGGAGAGCGGGAAGAACAGCGAGTTGCCGATGCCGTACGCGAAGAAGAGCTTCGCGACGGACAGGCACCGGTCGTCGGGGCGGATCCCGAGCACCTGCGCGCCGTAGGTCTCGCAGACATGCCGGATGTTCGCGTGCCGGTGCATCGCGGCCTTGGGGGCGCCCGTCGTGCCGGAGGTGTAGAGCCACAGGGCGGGGGCGTCGGCAGCGGTCGGGGCGACGGGCGCCTCTGCACCGTCCGCGCCGACCGCGACGACGTCGTCCCAGTCGGCGAGCCGGACCCGGGCCGGGACCGCGGGCCGCGCCCCGCCCGTCACGACGAGGTGGGTCGCTGCGTCGCTCGCTGCAAGGGCGCCGACCGCGGCGTCGGCGACCTCCGGTGAGGCGACCACGACCCGGGCCCGGGAGTCGGCGAGGAGCAGGCCGAGGTCGGCGGCCGTGAGCATCGTGCTCACGGGGACGGCGACCATGCCCGCGCGCATCGCACCGAGGATGCCGGCCGCGAGCGCGTGCGAGTCGGACATGACGAACAGGACCCGCTCCTCGCGACGGACGCCGAGCCCGGCGAGGCCGGCCGCGACGCGGGCGGTGAGCGCCTGCAGGTCGGCGTAGGTGAGGTCGACGCCGTCGCAGTGCAGGGCGACCCGGCCGCCGTCACCCGCCTCGACCCGGCGGTCGACGAGGTACGCCGCGGCGTTGAAGGAGGGACCAGGGGTGGACGTCGTCCCGGCCATGGCTACCGCCTCTCGGGCTCGAAGGGGTTGGCGCGCACTCTCGGGCTCGAAGGGGTTGGCGCGCACTGGATGTTCGGGCAGGGGTCAGACGCGGTGCAGGTCGAACGCGGCCCGTTGCCCGGAACCGTAGCGCCGCAGCGCGCCCTCCGGGCCGGACGCGTTGGGCCGGATGAAGATCCAGTTCTGCCATGCGGTGAGCCGGCCGAAGATCTTCGTCTCGACGGTCTCCGGGCCGACGAAGCGGTGGTTGGCCTCCATACCGGTCAACGCGTCCGGAGAGAGGCAGGCCCGCTCCTCGAGGGCGATGCGAACCTCGTCCTCCCAGTCGATGTCGTCCGGGGTCAGCGTCACGAGGCCGTGCGCGGCCGCGGCCGCGGCGTCGAGCCGGTCGCCGCTGCGGGCGAGCACCGCGGCGAGCGCGGCGTCGTCCCCGAAGAAGCGGGACTGCAGGCGGGTCAGGCCGTTCCCCATCGGGTAGAGGCCGTCGTTCGCCGGGCCGACGACGAGGACCGCGGGGTCCGCGTCCGGGTCGACGTCCTCGAAGACGCCGTCGAGCATGTACTGCCGGTCGCACGCGAGGGCGAGCTCGAGGAGGGTGCCCGCGAACGCGCTGCCGGGCTCGACGAGCGCGATGAGGCTGCGGCTCGTGACGTCGAGGCGCTTGAGGACCCGCTTGAGGTGGTGCCGGGTCTCGTTGACGAACCAGTCCTCCGCGAGCGCCGCGAGCTGAGCGTCGTACGCGAGGACGAGGTCCGCCTCACCACGCGTCCGGAACAGCCACGTGCCGAGCTCGAGCTCGTTCGTCCGCAGGTGGAGGACGAGGTCGTCGAGCTCGCGGGCGAGGGCGAGCGGCCAGTAGTCGACGCCCTCGGCGAGGACGGCGGCCGCGTCGGCGGGCGGCGGGCTCGTGGGCGCGGCGACCGTGATGTCGACCCGTCGGGCCGGCCGGTCGAGCACGGCCCGGACGGTCGGGTACGTGATGGTGTCGCCGTCGACGACCCCGTCGAGCGGGGTGAGCTCGACGCCGGTCGCGTCGTCCGGCCGGTGCGACGCCACGACGGCCGCCCGGGCGCGGCGGGCGATCTCGTCGGCGAACCCGCCCCGGGACACGGCGGCGTCCACGAGGCCCCACTCGACGGCGGTCCGGCCCTTGACGCCCTCGCTCTTCGTCGCGAAGACGTCGGCGCGGTCGCGACGGACATGGCGCTTGTCGACGACCCGGGTGAGCCCACCGGTTCCGGGCAGCACGCCGAGGAGCGGCACCTCGGGCAACGAGACCGCGGACGAGCCGTCGTTGACGAGGACGATCTCGTCGCACGCGAGCGCGAGCTCGTAGCCGCCGCCGGCGGCGGTGCCGTTGAGCGCGGCGATCCAGGTCTGGCCGGAGTTCGCGGTGGCGTCCTCGATGCCGTTGCGGGTCTCGTTGGTGAACTTGCAGAAGTTCACCTTCCACGCGTGCGAGGACTGGGCGAGCATCTTGATGTTCGCGCCGGCGCAGAACATCCGGTCGGGGCCGCCGGTGACGACGACTGCCTTGACGCCTGGATGCTCGAAGCGCAGCCGCTGCACCGCGTCGTAGAGCTCGATGTCGACTCCGAGGTCGTAGGAGTTCATCTTGAGCTCGTAGCCGGGGACGATGCCACCCGCGGGGTCGACCGCGAGGGTGAGGGTCGCGACCGGACCGTCGACGGCGAGGCGCCAGTGCCGGTAGCGCTCCGGCGCGGTCGCGAAGGAGACTGTCGTCGTGACGCCGGCCTCGGGGTCGGCCCCGGGCCCGCCGGTCGTCGTGCCGCTCATCGCCCCGGTCGGCTGCGGGTGTTCGGTGACGGCGGCCATGGGCACCTTCCCGGCTCTAGGACCAACGTCCTTAGACTCTACGTTTGCCCTGTGTAACGTCAAGAGTCTGTAGCACGTCTTGCCGGCGTGCCCGCCGTCACCGGCCCCTCGCGGGTGGTGTCGGGCTGCCGGGGGGCCGGGACGGCCGTCCGCCGCCCTATCGTGGCCGGAAGGACCCGACCGCCCGGAGGATGCATGACCGCCGCCACGGCCCTGGACCCCGACGGGTTCGAGGACGTCCCGGCCGTCCGTCGCCGCGAGACGGGAGGGGCGAGCGCCCGGTCACTCCTGCTGACCATCATGGGCGAGTTCGTGCTGCCCCGCGGAGAGCCGGTATGGACGGGGGCCTTCGTCGAGGCGCTGGGGTCCGTCGGGGTCGAGGAGAAGGCGGCCCGACAGGCACTCGCCCGCAGCGCCGGCGAGCGGCTCATCGAGCCGTCCCGGGTCGGCCGGCGGACCCAGTGGTCGCTCTCGGACGCCGGGCGCTCGCTGCTCGAGGACGGCGCACGGCGGATCTACGGCTTCATGCGAGAGGCCAAGCCGTGGGACGGGCGGTGGCTCGTGCTCGCCGTCACGGTCCCCGAGACCCAGCGCCAGCTGCGGCACCGGCTGCGGACCCGGCTCACGTGGGCGGGGATGGGGTCGCCCGCGCCGGGGCTCTGGGTCGTCCCGGACGCCGAGCGCACCGATGAGGTGGCAGCGATCGTCAGCCAGCTCGGGATCGAGCCGAGCGCCATGTCGTGGGTCGGCGAGTCGGCCGGGATCGGGGCGCCCGCGGACGTCGTCGCGGCGGCCTGGACGTCGCTCGACGAGGTCGAGGCTGCCTACGACGAGTTCGTCGCGACCTTCGGCGACCGGCAGGCCGGCGACGCCGCAGGCTCGTTCACGGCGCAGGTCGAGATGGTCCAGACCTGGCGGCGGTTCCCCTTCATCGACCCCGCGCTGCCCAGCGAGCTGCTCGACCACGACTGGCCGGGGCCGCGGGCCGCCGAGGTGTTCCACCGCTGCCACGCGCGCTGGCACGACCCGGCGCAGGCGCAGTGGGAGCGGCTCTGCGCCGAGAGCGCCTCGCGGTCATAGCCGTGTCCGGCGTCCGTCCCGACGGGCAGGGTCGTCGCTCGGTCGTCGTCCGCCCGGCACACCCCGCGGACGCGCCCCGCCTCGGGGTGGTCCATGTCCGCTCGTGGCAGTCGGCGTACCCGGGGCTGCTGCCGCAGGACTACCTGGACGGCCTGGACCCCGCTGTCCGGGCCGAACGGTGGCTCGGCGTCCTCACGACCGAGGTGCGTCCCGGCGAGCAGGTGTTCGTGGTCGAGTCGGGCGGCGAGGTCGTCGGCTTCGTGAGCGTCGGCCCGAGCCGGGACGGGTCGGGCGGGTCCCCGGAGGGCGAGGTCGGGGAGGTGCATGCGATCTACCTGCTGCCCCGGTGGTGGGGGCAGGGTCTCGGCGTCCGGCTGCTGGTCGCCGGCCTCGACCACTTGCGCGAGAACGGCTTCCGAAGCGCGACCCTCTGGGTTCTGGAGAGCAACACGAGGGCTCGCCGCTTCTACGAACGCTGCGGCTGGGCGCTCGACGGAGCGGCGACGGTCGACACGTCTCTCGGGTTCCCGATGAGTGAGGTCAGGTACCGGGTCGACCTCCGCCCGGACACCGGACCCGGCCACGAACAGCTCCGTGGCACACCCGGGACGACCACGGCCTGAACCACTCACGCCGTCGGCACACCTCGTGCCGTTGCACCGCCCCGACGACGAGCGCCGAACCCGTCAAGCGTTGTCCTGCTTCCAGAACCGCACGTAGTCGAACTCGACCCCCATGGCGTTGATGCCCTGCGCCGGCGGGGCGATCCAGCCGGCGAAGGCGCCCGGCTCGACCTGGGGCCGCATGAGGGACGCGACCGCCTCCCGGTCCTCGCGGCTCGGCAGCCACCGGTCGACCTGCGCCGTCCATGCCGCGTCGTCGAGGATCTGCCCGTCGGGTGCCACGTGGACGCTCGCGTACACGCCGACCTTCCGGTTGAAGCCCTCGTGCGGCAGCGTGAGGCGGTGCGGCAGCCCCGCCTCGTCGAGCGCCTGGTTCCAGCGCCGCACACCGTTCTCGCAGTCGGCGACGTACTCGTCGCGAAGGTCGAGGTTCAGCGCGTTGAGCAACGGAACCGTCTCGGTGACGAACCCGCCGTCGACGACCTTCGTCATCTCGCGGGTCGCATCGAGGAGCACGTGGTCGTCCTTGCGGCGGGTCTCGGCCCAGCGACCCTTGAGGCCGCAGGTGTAGTACGTCGCGGCGTTGCTCGAGAGCTCGGAGCCGAAGAGGTCCATCGACACCGAGAACTGGAAGTTCAGGTACTTCTGGATGGTCGACAGCGGGATCCCGCCGTGCGGCAGCACGTCCTCGGTGTCGTGCTCGACCATGAGCTGCGCGGTCCGCTCGACGACCCGCTGCACGCCCGTCGTCCCGACGAACATGTGGTGCGCCTCTTCCTTGAGCATGAACTCGCACGTGCGCGCGAGCGGGTCGAAGCCGCTCTCCTTGAGGGTGCCCAGCTGGTACTTGCCGTCCCGGTCGGTGAAGTACGTGAACATGAAGAACTGCAGCCAGTCCGTCGTGTCCTCGTTGAACGCGCCGAGGATCCGGGGGTTGTCGAAGTCGCCGCTGTTGCGCTTGAGGAGCTCCTCGGCCTCCTCGCGCCCCTCACGGCCGAAGTACGCCTGGAGCAGGTAGACCATCGCCCAGAGGTGCCGCCCCTCCTCCACGTTGACCTGGAAGAGGTTGCGCAGGTCGTACAGGCTCGGCGCGGTCCGGCCGAGATGGCGCTGCTGCTCGACGGACGCCGGCTCGGTGTCGCCCTGGACGACGATGAGCCGCTGCAGCTCGGCCCGGTACTCCCCGGGCACCGTCTGCCAGGCGGGCTCGCCCTTGTGCTTGCCGAAGTTCACGGTGCGGTTCGGGTCACCCTCGGCCAGGAAGATCCCCCAGCGGTACTCGTGCATCGGGACGAAGTCGTAGATGGCCCAGCCGTCGCGGCCGACCGCGACGGCTGTGCGCAGGTACACGTCCTTCGTCGCCAGGGACGGTCCGAGGGTCTTCCACCAGTCGAGGAACTTCGGCTGCCAGCCCTCGAGCGCCCTCTGCAGCCGCCGGTCGGTCGACAGGCGGACGTTGTTCGGGATCCGCTCGCTGTAGTCGATCGTGCTCACCGGCCCAGTGGGTTCCGGAGCAGCGCCGATCCGGTCGTCGGTGGACGTCATGCCGTCGTTCCTCCTCGGTGGACCACGAGTGTCTTGCTACATGCGGGTGATACTTCGTCAAGAGTCTGTAGCAGTTATTGACTGCGCGCAACACCCGGACGACGCGCACTCCGGACGGCGCAGGCGCCCGGGGCCCCTGCGGCCGACCGGGTGCTCGTCCGTGACCCGGCGGTCACCGCGTCACCCGCGTGGAGCAGCGGGGTCCGAACCCGGGTGGCCGTCGCGACGGCGCTGCGTTTCTCCCGACCATGAATCTCGGTCGTACCGGGACGGACCCAGGCCGCCCGGCAGGCGACGCGAGAGGCACGGTGCAGCACAGATGCAGGCACACGGAGGACGGCGGCTCCCGCTCGGCGCCGGCGAGAGCCAGATCGAGAGCCAGATCGAGAGCCAGATCGAGAGCCAGGTCGAGAGCCAGGTCGAGAGCCAGGTCGAGAGCCAGGTCCGCGGATCGAGCTGGGGCCGGCCGACGCCTCACCATCGGCCCCAGGGTGCCGACGAGTTTTCGGCCGACCGTCGGCGCGCGGACGTCGTCCCTGCGCCGACGGGGCTGGCCCCCGGAGGAGGTGACATGGACGAGACCCCGGCCGAGCACGTGGTCGGGCGCCGGGCGGCGTGGGCGAGCCCGCGTGCCGGCGTCGTGGCGATGGTCGTCGTCCTCCTCATCGGCTCCGCCGTCGCGTGGTGGCTCGACCTCACGGGCATCGACCGCGCGCCGCTCAGCCCGCACCTGCCGTGGTGGGCGCTCGCGCCGCTCTTCGCGGTCGCCGAGGTCGTCGTCGTCCATGTCCAGGTCCGGCGCGAGGCGCAGGCGGTGTCGCTGAGCGAGATCCCGATGGTCCTCGCGCTCTACGTCGCGACGCCGTCGGACATGCTCCTCGCCGCGGTCCTCGGGGCGGGCGCCGTCTACGTGGGCTACCGACGGCAGTCCGCGGTCAAGGCGGTCTTCAACACGACGCTGCGGGTCTTCGGCGTGACGGTCGCCCTCGTCGTCTTCCACACGGTCGGCTCGGCCGTCGGCGCGACGTCGGCGGACCCCGTCACCTGGATCGGTGCGATCTGCGGCGTCGCCGTGGCGGGCGCCGCCGACGGACTGCTCGTGCTCGCCGTCGTCAGTCTCCACGAAGGCACGGTCGACCGGCACGAGGCCGGCACCGCGCTGTTCAGGTACCCGCTCATCTCGGCGCTCGTCGCGTGCGTCGGGGTGCTCACGGTGCTCTCGCTGCACACGGACCCGCACAGCGTGCCGTTGCTCGTCGTCACCGGTACCGCGACGCTCCTCGCCTACCGCGCGCACGCCTCGCTCACCGACCGGCACGTGAGCCTGGCCCAGCTGTACGACTTCGGCCGCGCGGTGACCGGCGCCCACCTCGCGGACGAGATCCTTGCGAGCGCGCTGAGCGGCGCCCGCGACCTGCTCAGGGCCGACGCGGCCGAGGTCGTCCTTCTCGCCGCAGAACCCGGCGAGCTCCCCCGTCGCTGGCTGCTCGCCCCGGGTTCGGACCGGGTTCGCAGCGACGACGTCCACGACACCGCGCACCCCGCGTTGTGGCACAGCGTCCTCGTCACCGGGACCCCGCTGCTGCACACCCCCAGCGGCCCCGTCCGCCCGGACGGCGCCGACCCGGACCAGCTCGCCGCGCTCGGCTACCGGGAAGCCGTCGTCGTCGCGCTCCGGGACGACACCCGGGTGCTCGGGACGCTCATGGTCGCCGAACGGATGGGCGAGGTCCGGACCTTCCAGCCGGACGACATCGCGACCCTCGAGACGATCGCGAACCAGGCCGGGCTCGCCCTCGCGAAGGAGCGGCTGCTCGACCGGATGCAGCACGAGGCGATGCACGACGTCCTCACCGGGCTCGCCAACCGCACGAAGTTCCGGGATGCCGTCCAGCAGTGCCTGGGCGAGGTCGCCGCGGGCACCCGGTCGCGGTTCGCCGTCCTCCTCATCGACCTCGACGGGTTCAAGGAGGTCAACGACTCCCTCGGCCACCACCACGGGGACGCCCTGCTCGTCCACGTCGCCGAGGCGCTCGTCGGCGCGTCCCGGCCGCCGGCGACCGTGGCCAGGCTCGGCGGCGACGAGTTCGCGATCCTGCTCCCGACGGCCGACGTCGAGCAGGCCGTGGAGGTCGCGTCCCGGGTGCACGAGGCGCTCGCCCGTCCGGTCGTCATCGAGGACATCGAGGTGCAGGTCCAGGCCTCGATCGGGATCGCTCTCGCCCCGGCGCACGCGTGCGACGTCTCCGGCCTCCTGCGGGTCGCGGACGCCGCGATGTACGTTGCCAAGGCGGAGAACCGCGGCACGAAGGTCCACGACGACTCCGCGCCGGACCGCACGGCCGCCGACCCGGCCCTGCACACCAAGCTCGCCCTCCTCGCAGACCTGCGCAAGGCCCTCGTCTCCGGCGACCTCGACATCGAGGTGCAGCCCCAGGCGAACGCCACGACGGGCGAGGTCTTCGGCGTCGAGGCGCTCGTCCGCTGGAACCACCCGGTCCTCGGGACGCTGCTGCCCGCGGAGTTCCTCGGGCTCGCCGACCGGCACGGCCTCATGCACGACCTCACGGCTCTCGTCCTCGACCGGTCCCTCGCGGCCGCGGCGCAGTGGCGCGCGTCCGGCCTCGACCTCGGGATGTCGGTGAACCTCTCCGCGCGCAGCCTCATGGACGAACGCACGCTGCCGATGGTCCGCGAGCTCCTCGCCGCGCGCCGGATCCCACCGGGCCGGCTCACCCTCGAGATCACCGAGGACAGCGTCATCAGCGACCCGGACACCGCGATCGCGCTGCTGCTCCAGCTGCGCGCGGTCGGCGTCCGGCTGTCGGTCGACGATTTCGGCACCGGCTACTCGTCGCTGTCGTACCTACGACGGCTGCCCGTCGACGAGGTCAAGATCGACCGTAGCTTCATCGCGCACCTGTCGCACGACACCCACGACCTGCTCATCGCACGCAGCATCATCGACCTCGGCAACAACCTGTCCCTCGACGTCGTCGTCGAAGGTGTCGAGGACGAGGAGACGTGGAACCACCTCGCCGAGGCCGGTTGCCACGCGATCCAGGGCTACCACCTCGCGCGGCCGATGCCGGTGCCGGTGCTCGCGCCGTGGCTGCGCGGCTACAACTCCTCCCGCCGGACGGCGCCGCGGACCCCGTCCGCACCACCGTCCGCGCCACCGTCCATGGCACCGTCCGGGCTGCCGCCCGCGCCGCGCGACCCGCTCCGGCGGGGCCCGGTCAGCCGATCAGGTTCATGAGCCTGAGGACGGCGGTGCGCCGGGCCATCGCCCGGACCCCCGTGCCGTCCCACGCGGTCTGCCGGCCCCGGTCGTAGCCGGCGAGGAGGAGCACACCGCGACCCGCATCAGGCCGCCGTACCGGCGGGGTGCCGACGCTCGACGGGCAGCGCGTGCAGCCCGTCCGGCTCGCGGACCACGACAACGTCCGGCCCGTCGACGGCCGACAGCGCCGACATCACGTCGTCCGCCGTCCACGCCGGCTCGGCGGCATCGGTCCGCGGCCACCAGTCGACCCGGGCTCCCGTCGTCCGGGCCACCGTGCGGGCGAGCTCGGGGTCGCGCGGCCCGACCAGGACGACCGACCGCGGGTGCCCCGGCCCCACCGGGGCGGGCCGCTGGGCCGGACGGCGCTCGAGGGTTCCTTCACGGCGCAGCAGCACACCGTGGTAGCCGGCCACGAGACCGGCACCGGCGAGGACCCCGAGGGCGAACCGCATGGTTCGTGCGGTCTCCGCCGTCAGGGTGCCTGCGAAGAGGTCCTCGAAGAGCACGTAGACGACGGCGACGAGGGCGCCGACGGCGACGAGGGCGCCGCTCCCGGTGAGCCCGACGAGGTACAGCTTCCGGCTGATCGACCGATGCTCACGCTCGGGCTCGGTGCGGCCGGCCTGCTGCGCGCGCCGCCACGGGAAGGCCCACACCGGGCCGCCGAGCGCGAACGCGGTGACCCCGAGCAGCGCGGCGTTCTCCGGCGCGGAGACCAGTGCGGCGGAACGGGTCAGCAGGTCGACGAACGAGACGACGAGCGCGCCCACGCCGACCGCACAGGCGAAGACGCCGGCCGCGGCCGGGATGTAGTCCCTGACCCGGCGCAGCTCGTCCCGCACCTGGGCGGGGCGTCCACTGCCCCACCCGAAGAGCGTCCCGTCGAGCAGGGCGTCGTGGTACCACCTCAGGCCCAGGCCGACCGCGAGCGCGGCCACGGCGTACGGGGTGCCGCGGAACCACGTCGTCGCGCTCGACGTGTCCGGCGTGCCGATGAGCCAGACGAGGACGGCGTCGAGGGCGAAGGCACCGGCGACGAGAGCGGTGACGGTCCCGGCGACGGTGCCGACGAGCACGGTGTAGGTCTTCCAGAGGACGGTCCGCTCACCGGTCCGAGCGGTGCTCCACCAGTAGACGAACCACACCGCCGCGCCGACGACGAGTGTCGCGAGCCCGCTGAGGAGCGGGGCGTTCGGGTCGGTGAGGTACTCGTCGCGGATGCCGAGCAGTGCTGCGAGAGCGGCGCCGAGCGCAGCACCCAGGCCCATGGCGGTCATCAGGAGACCGAGCAGGGAGCCGAGGAGCAGGTGCGGCTGTGCGTGGCGCGGCGTGGTGAGCGACCGGTCGAGCCACCAGTGCACCGCCCACACCCCGGTCCAGACGACCAACCGGCCGAGCGCCCTCGGGTTGCCGGGGTCGACCCCGAGCACCCACACGAGGGTGTGCTGCGCGGCCGTCATGGCGATGACGAGCGAGAGCATCGCGGCCGCCGACACGTAGAGCGTCCACGGGACGCGCTCCGGCTCGGTCGGGTCGGCCCGCATCATCTGCCGGACCCGGTAGCCGAGGACGATCGCGAGCGGTAGCCCGACGGTGACGAAGGCGGCGTTCCGGGCGGCCTCGACGCTCCCTCCGGTCACGAGCTCGTCGCCGAGACCGGCCCGGGCCAGGAGCTGCCCGAGCAGGCCCGCGACGCCGACGGCGGAGACGACGACGCCGACGAGCAGGAGCCCGTACGTGAAGGCCGAGCGCAGCAGGTGACCGGTCTCTGCCGGGCCGGCGCCCCGACGGGCCGTGAGCCGAATCGCGACGACGACCACCGCGGCGATGACAGCGAGGAAGAGAACAGAGACGATCATGTCAATCTCCCGTGCACTCGAAGAGCGGCCAGGGGGTCCCGTCGATCCGCCAGCCGGCGTCGGTCCGGGTCAGCCGGAGCACGTGTTCCTCCCCCGGCCGGCCGCCCAGCGGGTCACCGGTGTCGGCGCCGACGCGGATGCGCACGAGCGCCGTCGTCCCGCGGTCCTCGGTGCCGGCCAGCTCGACCGAGGAGCTCCGCGGGACGTCGCTGCGGTCGAAGTCCTCGGCGTCGCACAGACTGCCCGGCGCGAGGAGCGCCGTGGCGGCCGCGGCGTCACCGTCGAGGACGGCCGTGACGTAGGCCTGGACCGTGCCTTGCGGGGTGTCCCGGTCCCAGGTCGGGGCGGGGCGGGTCACCGCCCAGAGCACCGCGGCCAGCACCGCGACGGCCACGGCCGCGGCGACCAGGGCGAAGCGGTGTCGGCCGCCGCCGGACGGCAGACCCGTGCCTCCCGGAACGGCGGCCGTCGATGCCGGCGGGTCGGGGGAGGAGACGGGGTGCGTAGTCATGGCGACCTCTCACGGAGGCCCGCGACCGCTGCCGACAGACACCCCGCGGGCATCCGACATCAGTCTCCCGCGGGAGATCACCCGACGGTCGGCCCCAAGGTCCCCGGAGAACTGCTGACCGCTGAGCAGCTGCACCAGCCGGTGCAGGTTGAGGCCGCGCTCGGGCAGCAGACCCTGGCCCTGCTGCGGCTGCTCGAGGCCGCCTGCGCCAGCGCGGACCAGCTCGCCGACGCCGCCACACACGCCTTTCAGCAGCACCCCGACGCGGCGATCACCATGAGCTTCCCCGGCATGGGACTGGTCCTCGGCGCCCGCATCCTCGGCGAGATCGGCGACGACCACACCCGCTTCACCGACGCCCGAGCCCTCAAGGCCTACGCCGGTGCCGCGCCCGTAACCCGAGCCTCCGGCCGCTCCCGCGCCGTCTTCACCCGCCGAGTCAAGAACCAGCGCCTCGCCGCCGTCGGCTACCAATGGGCCTTCTCCAGCCTCACCGCCTCACCCGGCGCGAGAGCCCACTACGACCGCCGACGCGCCGCCGGCGACACCCACGTCCGCGCTCAACGCAACCTCTACAACCGCTTCCTCGGCATGCTCCACCACTGCCTCACCACCCGGCAGCCCTACCGCGAAGACCGCGCCTTTGCCGGGAAGTTGGCCGACGTACAACCCGGATGACCTCAAGGGCCGCCGAGGCGAGAATCGCGGGGCTCCGCCCCGCACCCCGACCCAACGCCTCGGAGAGCAGTGGAAAGATCCACAAGCTCGGAACGGTGCGGGGGGAGGCGGAGGGCTCTCCTCGGCACGGGCACCCCTGGGCTACGCCGGCATGGCGGGGACCGCCAGCTCAGCCAACAGCTGCAATTCCAGCCCGGTGGCGGTCCCCGCCATGCCGGCGTCGGGACGAGCCTGCCCGCGCCGAGGAGAGCCAGCAGCACCGGGTGCGCGTCGAACGCGAAGCAGGGGTGATGGACGCGATGTGCATGGCCCTGAGACCCTGCAGTGCCCGACGGACGTCCATGAAGCGGGTAACGGCCCCTCCCCGAGCTGGCAGTGGAATCGAACGGTATGCGTGCTCCGGAAGGGAACCGTCCCGGCCTTCTCCGGGTAGTGGAAGGGGGTCGCGTGCTGACATCGACGTTGGAACGTGGTTGGCCTGGGTCCTTGGGTGTCCGGTCTCGGCGGCGGCTCGCGGTTGCAGCCTTGATGGTCGCGTTCGTGCTGCCGGCAGCGTGCAGCGCGGACTCGCAGAGGTCTGGCGGCACGCCATCATCGGCCCAATCCTCGGCCCCGGCGAGCGTCGACATCAGGGCGTCCATCGATGCGGGACTGGCCAAGGCCTCCGGCGCCGTCGCGGACTTTGGTGCGGTGCGTGCCGTCGTCGTCGTCCAGGACGGCAGAACGGTCTACGAGCGGTACAACGCCACCACTGCCGATGACTACCGCAGCGCCGCGTCGGCGACGAAGAGCGTGCTGTCGACGCTCGTCGGGATCGCGGTCGCCGAGAAGCGGCTGCGTCTGAACGACACCCTGGCTGACCTGCTGCCAAACTACCGATCCTCGATGAGTCCGGACGTTGCCGCGGTCACACTGCGGCAGCTGCTCACCATGACGGGTGGCTTTCCCGACACCTGGACCGGCAGCGACCGACTGATAGGAACACCGGACTGGGTACGTGCCACCCTCACCGGGGAGCATTCCCCGGCGGGTCAGCACTTCGCCTACTCCGACCCGGGAGTACACCTGGTCGCAGCGGCGCTCCACCGCGCCGTCGGTCGCTCGACCCTGGAGTACGCCCGGGAGAAGCTGTTCACGCCCCTCGGAATCAACACGCGTCCCGCGCTCGAACCCCTGGCCGTCCCGGCGAACTTCGACGCGTACCAGTCCGCCGGGTTCGCCTGGCCGGTCGACCCGCAGGGCAACCACATCGCCACGCTCAAACTGCGCCCGGCGGACATGGCCGCCTTCGGGCAGCTCTTCCTCGACGGCGGCCGCTGGCGCGGCCGTCAGCTGGTCCCCGCGGAGTGGGTTCGCGAGGCGACGAGCAGTCACATCGAGGCGCACGGCGCCGGTGACGGGTACGGCTACCTGTGGTGGGTCGGCACGGCGGACGGCGACCCCGCGTTCCGGGCGTGGGGCTACGGCGGACAACTCATTGAAGTCATCCCACGCCGCCGCTTGGTGATCGTCACGTCGACCGAAGTCGATCTCAACGACCCGACCAGCCACGGCGTACAACCTGACACCATGATCTCCATCGTCGACGACTTCATCGCGCCCGTGTTTCGGTGAGTGACGCCGGTGTCACCTAGCGGTGCTTAACCTGGCCGAGGGCTCGCGGGTTCGGCTGTGGGTCGACGGCGGGTGGGCGTAGACGCGCTCGTGGGTGAGCAGCCCCGTGATCACGGTGATCTTGATGCGGCCGTCGAGGCTCGGAACCCAGCACGCCGGCCAGCTTCGTCGCAGCCCCTTGGCGAGTGCTGGAGGGGCACGATCTGCAGCATCCGGGCGTCTCCATCCCGCTTGACGCGCAACCCCCGTGGGAGGTCTCAGAGAGCAGCATGGACAGCTCACCGGCGCTCTCCACGGCACGGGCACCATGGGCTACACCGCCCCGGGCAGGGCCGCCAGCTCGACGAGTGGACCCACCTTCCAGCCCAGTGGCGGTCCTGCCCGACCCGGTGTCGGGACGAGCCTGCCCGAGCCGAGGAGAGCACGGCTGATCGCCTACCCGTGACGCCAGGTTCTTGACATTTCGCCACCTGATGAATGACGCTTTTCAGCGTCAGATGAATTTCGTCCACCGGGAGGCCCGAGGCGATGTCCGCGTCCCGCACCCTCACCCCGCGCCAGGTGAGGCCCGTCCTCGCCGTCATGGCGCTGTCGCTGATGACCGTCGTCTCCGCCGTGAGCGGCCTCAACGTCGCGCTCCCGAGCCTCGCGCGCGAGACAGGCGCGTCGCAGACCGAGCTCACGTGGATCGTCGACGCCTACACCCTCGTGTTCGCCGGGCTGCTCCTGTTCGCCGGCGCCCTGGGGGACCGCTACGGCCGCAAGGGGATCCTCGTCGTCGGGCTGCTCGTCTTCGGCTCCGCCGCGACGGCGGCCACGGCGACCGACGACCCCGCCCTGCTCATCGCCCTGCGCGCGCTGATGGGGATCGGCGCGGCGTGCATCATGCCGACGACACTGTCGGTCATCACGACGTCCTTCCCCGAGGAGGAGCGGCCCCGCGCGATCGGGGTCTGGGTCGGCATCGCCGGCGGCGGGGCGGTGCTCGGCCTGTTCGGCACCGGCCTCCTCCTGGAGTACTTCCCCTGGAACTCGTTCTTCGGCCTCAACGTCGTCCTCGCCGCCCTCGGCCTCGCCGGCACGCTCGCCGTCGTCCCGGGGTCGCGCGAGGAGGACGCCCCGCCGCTGGACACCGTGGGCGCCGTGCTGTCCCTGCTCGCCGTGGGCGGCCTCGTGGCCGGCATCATCGAGGGTCCCGAACGGGGCTGGACCGACGGGGTGACGCTCGGCGCGCTCACCGTCGGCGCCCTGGCCCTGCTCGCGTTCGTCGGGTGGGAGCGGCGGGTGCCGGCACCCATGCTCGACCCGCGGCTGTTCCGCCTCCGCGGCTTCAGCGCCGGCACGCTGTCCGTCGCCGTGCAGTTCTTCGCGGCGTTCGGGTTCTTCTTCGCCGCCCTGCAGTACCTGCAGTTCGTCGTCGGGCTGTCCCCGCTCGAGGCCGCCGTCCGGCTCCTGCCGCTGCCGTTCGTCCTCATCCCGCTCGCGCGGACGGCCCCGCGGGTCGCCGCCCGCGTCGGGTTCCGGCGCGTCGGTCCGCTCGGGCTGCTGCTCATGGCCGCCGGCTTCGTCGTCATGAGCACGGTGGACGCCGAGCTCGAGTATGGCGTCTTCCTCACCGGTCTCGTGCTCTTCGGGGCCGGGATGGGCCTCGCCGGCACCCCGGCGACGACTGCGATCACCCAGTCGCTGCCGATCGGCAAGCAGGGCGTCGCCTCCGCGGTCAACGACACGGCGCGCGAGCTCGGCAGCGCGCTGGGGATCGCCGTCCTCGGCAGCACGATCAACCAGACCTACCGCCACGGGGTCGCGGACGTCGTCTCGGGACTGCCCGCCGACGCCGGTGAGCGGATCCGCAGCTCGATCGCCGTCACCCAGTCCCCCGCCGTCGCCCGGCTCGGCGAGACAGGACGGGAGCTCGTCGCGGCGGCCCGGGCCGCGTTCATGGACGGTGTGAGCGCCGCGCTGCTCACCGCCGCCGTCGTGCTCGCCGTCGCCGCCGTGGTCGTGTTCCTCCGGTCGCCGGCCGCGCCCGTCCGGGCCGCCCGGCGGTCCGAGAAGGAGGCCGCGCCGGTGTCGGGCTGACGGGAGCCGGCGACGAGGTGCGGCGACCGGCTCGAGCGCGAGCAGGTTGCCCAGGACGCCTGTACAGGACGGATCAAACGGACATACGCTCGCACGGTGGAGCGCGACGGCGGTCCCCGGGGGGGCGACGGTGCACCCGCTCGCTGAGCAGATCCAGCGTGCGCGGTCGGGGCTGCACCTGACGGTCGGCGAGGTCGCCGACCGCAGCGGTCTGCCGATGTCCACAGTCTGGGCGCTCGTCGAGTCGCCCCTTCCCGACACCCCGCGACTCAGCCGGCACCAGGCGCGCCGGCTCCTGCATACGCTCGGTCACCCGCCCGAGCTCGCCGACCTGCTCGGGGTGGCCGAGCCGGTGGCACCGGTGCACGGCCCGGCGTTCGGGGTGGCCGGGCTCAGAGCGGGTCTGCGGCCGGCTCGTGGAGCGGCAGCCGGACCCGGAACCGGGTGTCACCTGGCCGGGAGACGACGCTGATGTCGCCGCGATGGCGCTGGACGACGATCCGGTAGGAGATGTCGAGCCCGAGGCCGGTGCCCTCGCCGACGGGCTTGGTCGTGAAGAACGGCTCGAAGATCTTCGTCCGCAGCTCCTCCGGGACGCCGGGTCCGGTGTCGCCGATCTCGACGAGCACGTGGTCGCCGTCGCAGCGCCGTGCGCAGGGTCAGCGTGCCCGCGGCCCGTCCATCGCCTGGACGGCGTTGTCGATCAGGTTGGTCCAGACCTGGTTGAGCTCGCCGGCGTAGGCCGGGATGTCCGGCAGGGCGCGGTCGAAGTCCTTGACGACCTGCGACGTCCGGCCGCAGCTTGGCGGCCAGCATCATCAGCGTCGCTCTTCAGCCCCTCGTGGACGTCGACGTCCTGGTCGGGCGGCGCGGTCCATGCTGCGAGTACTGCTTCGCGGCGCCGACGAGGGTGGAGATCCGGCGCCGTCGGCGTCCTCGATCTCGTTCATGAGCAGCTCGGTCTCGAGCGCGTACGTCACCCAGCGCAGGCCGCCGCCGAGGTGGTCGTGGCCGGCACGACGGCGGCGACCGGTCGAGCCAGTCCGACGTCAGCCCCGGCCGCGACGAGGGTCGGCGCGAGCTCCCAGCCGCTCGGGACCTCGTGGTCGTCCATCCAGTCGGTCAGCTCGTCCTCGGCGTCGCTCGCCTCGATCGGGCTCAGCTCGGGCGCCTGGCCGACGCCGGGCGACGGCCTCCTCCTGGACGTCGGTGAGCCGGATCGAGGGTGTCCGCGTCGAGCTTGCCGTCGGCGAGGCTCGCGAGCTTGTGCCGCATCGCCGCGACCCGGTCCCGCAGGCTCGACGGTCGCGCGGACCGCGGCCGCAGCCGGGTTGTTCAGCTCGTGGGTGAGCCCGGCCGACTGAGCCGGCCGAGGGAGAGCAGCCGCTCCCGCTCGGCCGACGATCTCGTTGCTCGATCGCATCCCGACGAAGAGGCCCTCGAGCAGGTGCATCGCCATCGGGAACCACGTCGCGGAGCCGGTCGGCGAAGTCCGCGGCGTCGAGGACGAACAGCCGCGGTGTCGGTGACCGCCTCCATCGATGCCCGTGTACGGCAACGGTTCCGCCGTGCGGAAGTACGCCTGGGTCGCGCCCGCGTACACCCCGCGCTGGTCGGTCCGACTGATCTCGACCGTCCTGGCCCTCGACCCGGCGGCGCATCACTGTCGTGCCCTCCGAGCAGGACGAAGAAGCACGTCGCGGGCTCACCCTCGGGAGTAGATCGGCTCTCCGGCCGCCCGGTGCTCGACCCAGCCGTGGTCGGCGAGCCACTCGAGCTGGTCGTCGGCGAGGGACTCGAAGAGGAACAGCGTCCGCAGCTCGTCGACACCCGCCCGCTCGATGTCGTCCATTCCTGTCACCGTCCTTCCAGGTAGCGGTGGACGAGCGTCACGGCGAGGGCGCCCTCGCCGACCGCGGAGGCGACCCGCTTGACGGACTGCGACCGCACGTCGCCCGGCGACGAACACACCGGGCACGCTCGACTCGAGCAGGTACGGGTCGCGGTCGGCGACCCAGCCGAACGGTCGCCGGCCGCCCGCAAGGAGGTCCGGGCCGGTGAGGACGAACCCCGCGTCGTCCCGCGCGAGCTCCGCCGGTAGCCACTCGGTCATGCGGCGCCGCCCCGATGAAGACGAAAGCGTGCCCGGTCTCGACCCGGGTCCGGCTGTCCGCGGACTCGTCGGCGAGGACGACCGCCTCGAGGTGCTCGTCGCCCTCGCACGCCACGACCCGGGTGCACGTCCGGACGTCGATCGTGTCGGTCGCCGCGGACCTGGTCGACGAGGTACTGCGACATCGAGCGCTCGAGGTCGGGCCGCGGACGACGAGGCGTGACCTGGGCGGCGTGCCGGGCGAGGAAGACCGCGGCCTGCCCCGCGGAGTTCGCGCCACCGACGACGACCACGTGCTGCTCCAGCGCACTGCACCGCCTCGGTCGCCGTCGAGCCGTAGAACACGCCGCGCCCGACGAGCTCGTCCGCGCCGTCCGCGTCGAGCCGACGGTAGGAGACCCCGGTCGCGAGGATGACCGTGTGGGCGGCGATCGCGCTGTCGTCGTCGAACCGGACGACGCGGCGCGGTCCGTCGACCTCGATCCCGACGACGGTCCGGGTGGTGAGCATCTCGGCACCGAACTTCACCGCCTGCCGGCGTGCCCGGTCGGTGAGCTGCCCGCCCGAGACGCCGTCGGGGAAGCCGAGGTAGTTCTCGATCCGCGAGCTCTGCCCGGCCTGCCCACCGGTCGCCTCCCGCTCGACGAGGACCGTCCGCAGCCCCTCGGACGCGCCGTACACCGCGGCCCCGAGGCCGGCGGGGCCGGCGCCCACGATGAGGACGTCGTAGAAGTCTCCTGCGGGCTCCGTCGACAGGCCCACGTGCGGAGGCGAGCTCGGCCAGCCCCGGGCACCGCAGCACGGCGCCCTCCGGGGTGACGACGAGCGGGACGTCGTGCTCGCCCGCGTCGCACGCCGCGAGGAGCCGCTGCCCCTCGGCGTCGTCCGCGCCGTACCAGCGGTACGGGACGGCGTTGCGGGCGAGGAAGTCACGGACCTCGAAGCTGGGCACCGACCACCGGTGCCCGACGACCTTCGTCTCGAGGACAGCGGCCTCGCCCGTCGCGAGCCACAGCTCGAGGAGGGTGTCGACGACCGGATAGAGCTTCTCCTCCGGCGGCGACCACGGCTTGAGCAGGTAGTGGTCGACGTCGACGACGTTGATGGCCTGGATCGCGGCGTCGGTGTCCGCGTATGCCGTGAGCAGGGCCCGGCGGGCGCGCGGGTAGAGGTCCATCGCGGCCTCGAGGAACTCGATGCCGTTCATGTGCGGCATCCGGTAGTCGGCGAGGAGCACCGCCACCTGCTCGCCGCGGCGCAGCAGCTCCTTGAGCGCGTCGAGCGCGTCGGGGCCGCTGTCCGCGCGGACGACGCGGTGCCGCTCGCCGTAGCGGCGGCGCAGGTCGCGCGCGACCGCACGGGAGACGGAGGGGTCGTCGTCGACGGTGAGGATGACCGGGCGGCGCTCGGCCAGAGTCATGGGTCCACGCTAGGTGGCGCGTCGCGGGCCCGCACCGGGGGGCCCGCCAGACCGCTCCCGCTCCCGGTGGAGGCGCTCAGCCGCCCTCGGACTCCACGACGGCCTTGAGACTCGAGAGCATCGCCTCCCACGTACGGCGCGACTGCTCGACCATCGCCGCGTCGGGGTTGTTCTCCTGCGTCACGCCGAGCCGCGTGCCGCCGTCCACCGCGTCCAGGTCGTACGTCACGACGTGCGGCGGGCCGGCGTCCGGCCCGGGCGAGCCGCTCGTGTGCGTGACGCGCAACCGGCGCTCGGGGTCGTACTCGAGAATCCGGCCGTGGTCCTCGAAGGGCGTTCCCTGCCACGTCCCGGACCAGGTGATCTCCGAGTCGACCGCCCAGGTGCTACGGACGGTCGCCCCTCCCATCCACCGGCTCACCGTCGCCGGATCGGTGAGGGCGCGCCACACCGCGTGCGGGGAGGCGGCCACGACGGTCTCGGCGCGCGCGACCAGGTCGTCGTCATCCATGCCCCCGACATACCCCGCTCGGGCCGGAACGACGCGTCCTCGCGGCTGCCGACGCCCGCCGCAGGTCTTGTCTGCGACACCGCGTGCAGTTAGCGTCTGGCCAGCCCGTCGGCGACCCAGGAGGCCCTCGTGACCGACCCAGCCCGCGCGACGACCGACCCGCAGGCCACCGACGCCCCGCCCCCCGCCGCGCTGACCGGCGACGACTCGCTCGTCGAGGACGTCTCGATCGACGGGATGTGCGGCGTCTACTGACGTGCCGCCGTCCGCCCGGTTCGACGTGGACGCGGCGTGGGAGGTGCATCCGCAGGTTGCGGTGCGGCCGGAGCCGTTCGGGGCGTTGCTGTACCACTTCGGGACGCGTCGGTTGTCGTTCCTCAAGGACCGGGTGCTGGCGGAGGTGGTGCGTGCGCTGCCCGACCACGACGACGCGCGGAGGGCGTGCGCGGCGGCGGGACTGGACCCGGTGCCGGAGGAGGTGGTGGCCGCGCTGCGGACCCTGGCCGCCACCGGGATGATCGTCAGGAGGACTGCCGGATGACGGCGCCGCGGCTGGTGGACCTGTTCCAGACGGGCCTGGACTCCCCGATCTGTCTGACCTGGGAGCTGACGTACGCGTGCAACCTGGCGTGCGTGCACTGTCTGTCGAGCAGTGGGCGGCGGGACCCGCGGGAGCTGTCGACGGCGGAGTGTTTCGCGGTGGTCGACGAGCTGCAGGCGATGCAGGTGTTCTACGTGAACGTCGGCGGGGGCGAGCCGACGGTCCGGCCCGACTTCTGGGACGTCGTGGACTACGCGACGACGCACCGGGTCGGGGTGAAGTTCTCCACCAACGGCATCAAGATCACCCGGCGGGTGGCGGAGCGGCTGGCCGGCAGCGACTACGTGGACGTGCAGATCTCCCTGGACGGCGCGACCGCGGCGGTCAACGATGCGGTCCGTGGCCCCGGCTCCTACGCGACCGCCATCACCGCGATGGAGCATCTCGCGGCGGCCGGCACGACCGGCTTCAAGATCAGCGTGGTGGCGACCCGGCACAACATCGGCCAGCTCGACGCGTTCAAGGCCATCGCCGACCGGTACGCCGCCACCCTGCGGATCACCCGGCTGCGCCCTTCCGGGCGGGGCGCGGACTCCTGGGACGACCTGCACCTCCTGCCCGGCCAGCAGCGATGGCTGTACGACTGGCTCGTCGGCCACGGCGAGGGCGTGCTCACCGGGGACTCGTTCTTCCACCTCGCCGCATACGCAGACGGCACCCCCGAGGCCGCGCTGCCCGGGCTGAACCTGTGCGGCGCCGGCCGGGTGGTCTGCCTGATCGACCCGGTCGGAGACGTCTACGCCTGCCCGTTCGCGATCCACGACGCGTTCAAGGCCGGCACCGTCCGCGCCCCCGGCGGGTTCACCGCCGTCTGGCGCACCTGCGACCTGTTCGCGGACCTGCGCCGCCCGCAGACCGGCGGCACCTGCACCTCCTGCACCGCCTACCGCACCTGCCGCGGCGGCTGCATGGCCGCCAAGTTCTTCACCGGCCTCCCCCTGGACGGCCCCGACCCCGAATGCGTCAAAGGTCACGGCGAACATGCCCTCGCCACCCAGACCCCTGCCCACCGGGCCGCCACCCCCAGACCCCACCACGACCACTCCCGCCGGGTGCCCGTCCGGATCGGCCGCCGTCCCCCGGCGTCGCGCGCGGTGAGCGCCTGCGAGGAGGACCCGCTCGCCGGTTTCTCGGTGCCGGCCGCGGGCAGGGCGGTCGCGGGGTGACGGCGGTCGCGGGATAGCGTGATCGTTCGGGTGTCGCAGGACACCCCGGAGGACGAGCGGAGTGGTGCATGGACGCGCAGGCAGACATCGGCGTGACGGGGCTGGCCGTCATGGGGCGCAACCTCGCCCGCAACCTCGCCCGGCACGGCTGGGCGGTGGCGGTCCACAACCGCAGTCCCGAACGGACCCGCTCGCTCGTCGCGGAGCACGGCGACGAGGGTAGGTTCGTCCCGTCCGAGTCCCTCGAGGACTTCGTCGCGAGCCTGCACCCGCCGCGCCGCGTCGTCGTCATGGTCCAGGCCGGGGCGGCGACGGATGCGGTCGTCGACGCCCTCGTGCCGCTCCTCGAGCCCGGCGACATGGTCGTCGACGCCGGCAACGCGCACTACCTGGACACCCGGCGCCGGGAGGCGGCGCTGCGGGAGAGCGGCCTGCACTTCGTCGGCACCGGGGTCTCCGGAGGCGAGGAGGGCGCCCTCCACGGGCCATCGATCATGCCGGGTGGCTCGGACGAGAGCTACCAGGCGCTCGGGCCCATCTTCGAGTCGATCGCGGCGAGGGTCGACGACGTACCGTGCTGTACGCACGTCGGCGCCGACGGCGCCGGCCACTTCGTGAAGATGGTGCACAACGGGATCGAGTACGCCGACATGCAGCTCATCGGCGAGGCGTACGACCTGCTGCGGACCGGGCTCGGTGCGGACGCCGCCGACATAGGCCGGATCTTCGCCGACTGGAACAGCGGGGACCTCGAGTCGTTCCTCGTCGAGGTGACCGCCGAGGTGCTCGGGCACGTGGACGCCGCGACCGGCAAGGCGTTCGTCGACGTCGTCCTCGACCGGGCCGGCCAGAAAGGCACCGGCCGCTGGACGGTGCAGAACGCGCTCGACCTCGGCGTGCCGGCGACGGGGATCGCCGAGGCGACGTTCGCGCGGTCCCTCTCCGGCGCCGTCGCCCAGCGCGCAGCCGCCCGGGAGGCGCTGCGACCGGGGACCACCGACGTGCCCGTCGAGGACCGGGACACGTTCGTCGAGGACGTCCGGCTGGCGCTGTACGCCTCGAAGGTCGTCGCGTACTCCCAGGGCTTCGAGCAGATCGCCGCAGCCGCCGCCGAGTACGGCTGGGACATCGACCGCGGCGCCGTGGCCCGGATCTGGCGCGGCGGCTGCATCATCCGCGCCCGCTTCCTGGACCGGATCACCGAGGCCTACGAGCGGACGCCGGACCTGCCGCTGCTCGTCGCAGACCCGTACTTCCGGGACGCCGTCGCGAACGGCCTGCCGGCCTGGCGCCGGGTCGTCTCGCACGCGGCGCTCACCGGCACGCCGGTGCCGGCGTTCGCGTCGTCGCTCGCGTACTACGACGGCGTCCGGGCGGACCGGCTGCCGGCGGCGCTCGTCCAGGCGCAACGCGACTTCTTCGGCGCGCACACGTACAAGCGCGTCGACCGGGACGGCTCGTTCCACACGCTGTGGGGTCAGGACAGGTCGGAGGTGCCTGCGTGACGGAGGCGGCACCCACGGGACGGCCGCTGACGATGGCGCCGGCGCCTTCTGGAAGGACTTCATCCGCGAGACCGCGCCGGAGTTCCGCAAGCCCACCCGCGAGCAGCTCGTGACGTTCATCGAGCCGACGTTCCGGGCGCTCGTCGAGGGTGCGACGTACTGCGAGCCGGTTCACCGACGAGGAGATGGCGGCCGCGCTCGCCGCGGTCCTCGA
This sequence comes from uncultured Actinomycetota bacterium, assembly GCA_963750565.1. Lineage (GTDB taxonomy): Bacteria > Actinomycetota > Actinomycetes > Actinomycetales > Kineosporiaceae > R-H-3. The sequence continues at coordinate 121,912 of CAVVRA010000016.1, forward strand.
TCCCGCACGCCGCACGCGGCTCGCCGCGGTCGGCGAGGTGGTCCGCTCCCGGGAGGGGCCTGCGCCGTGGTGCCGACGTCATCGAGGCCGTCGGCCGGAGGACGACGCCGCCGGCGTGAGCCGCTGCGAGACCGCTGGCCCGTGGTGCGCGGGACAGGGGTCAGGCGAAGAGCCTGCTCAACGTCTGCCCGGCGAGGGTGACCACCCCGGGCTCGTGGCCGTTGACGACCATGTTCACCGTGAGGCCGCCGACGCCGGCGTCCAGGACCCGACGCTGCAGAGCCTCGGCGACGTCGTCCGGCGTCCCCACGAAGACCCGCGCCCGGCGCTCCTCGGGCACCCGGTCCAGGAAGGCCGCGGCCTGTTCGGCGGTCTCGGTGAGGACGACGAACGCGAGGTAGCTCGTCGCGAGGGTCCCCGGGTCGCGCCCGACCTCCTCGCAGCGCTGCCGCAGCGCCGACAGCTTGCCGGGAAGGTCCGGCGCGTCGCAGATGATGTTCATGTGGTCGGCGAACAGCGCCGCGAGCCGGAACGTCTTCTGCTCCCCGGAGCCGCCGAGCATGACCGGGATCGACGGGCGGAGCCGAGGGTTGTTCATCGCGTCCTGCACGCGGTACCAGCTGCCCGCGTACGTGGGGTTCTCGCCGCGCAGCATCGGCACGATGATGTTCAGCGCCTCCTCGAGCCGGACGAAGCGGTCGCTGAACGTGCCGAACTCGAGGCCGTAGTCGGTGTGCTCCTTCTCGAACCAGCCGGCACCGATGCCGAGGATCGCGCGGCCGCCCGAGACGACGTCGAGCGTCGTCACCGTCTTCGCGAGGATCGCCGGGTTGCGGTAGGTGTTGCCGGTGACGAGGGCGGACAGCGCGATCGTCGACGTCGCCGACGCGAGCGCGCCGAGCGTCGTGTAGCACTCGAGCATCGGCTGGTCCGGCGTCCCGATCCCGGGCAGCTGGTAGAAGTGGTCCATCACGAGGACGGTGTCGAAGCCCGACGCCTCGGCCTCCCGGGCCTGCGCGACGACGGTCGGGAAGAGCGCATCGACGCCGGTGCCGTAGCTGAAGTTGGGGATCTGGTAGCCGAGGCGGACAGTCACGGCCACACCCTAGTTCCGGACGACGAACCGCTGGTGAGTGCCCTCGGAGACGACCCGGTCGCCGCAGGTGACCCGGGTTGCGAACTCGATGCGGCGCCGGTCGACCTCGGTGACCTCGCACGCGATGTCGACGGCCTCGCCGGCGACGACCTTCGCGGAGTGGCTGAGGTTCACGTGCGTCCCGACGGTCGTCTCGCCGTCGTCGAGGTGCGGCCGGACGGCGTCCAGGCACGTCTCCTCGACGAGCCGGACCATCGTCGGGGTCGAGAGCACCTTCTCCGCCAGGTGCGGGGGCGACATGTCCTGTGCCACCGTGACCGTCGCCCGACCGGTGATCCCCGGCTGCAGCGAGCCCTTCATGGCGCTCCTCCCGTGGTTCGTCGCCGTGAGGCTACGCGGCCAGGGGGCCTGCCGGCTCGTCGTGAGCGATCCGGCGCAGCTCTCGCCACAGGACGAGGAGGAAGACGGCCGAGCCGGCGAACGCGAACCAGAAGGGTGCGGTGATCCCGAGGCGCGACGCCAGGACGCCGCCGACGGCCGAGCCGAGGACGAGGCCGCCGTAGACCGCGATGGCGTAGACGCTGCCGACCCGACCCTGCAAGCGGGTCGGGACGGCGCGCTGCCGGACGGCGGTCGACGTGGTCCCCCAGACGAAGGCGTGCACGCCGAAGACGAACAGGATGACGCCGGCGACGAGCGGTGAGCGGGTCACGGCGAGGCCGAGGTGGGTCAGGGTCTCCAGGACGAGCCCGACCCGCATGACGGCACCGAGGCTGAGGACCCGCGTGATCCGCTCGTAGAACGCCGTCCCGAGCAGCCCACCCGCGGCGGAGACCGTGATGAGCAGGCCGTAGCCGAACGCACCGAGGCCGAGGCGCTGCTCGGCGTAGAGGACGAGCACGCCCCAGGCGGCGCCGAACGTCACGTTGAACACGAGGATCGTCACGGCGAGAGTGCGGACGGCGGGGTGCCGCCACGTCCAGCGGAGGCCCTCGACGACGTCGCCCCGGACGTTGCCGGCCTGCCGCGGCCGGGGCCCGTCGACGGGCAGCGCCACCCGGGCCAGGACGAGCACGGCGGCGACGACGAGGACGAGCTCGGCGACGAAGGGCGAGGCCCGGCCTGCGACGAAGAGCGCGGCGCCGAGCGGCGGCCCGGCGAGCTGGTCGAGCGTGACGAAGCCGGTCTGGAGCCGCGCGTTCGCGACCGGCAGATCGTCGCGGTGCACGAGCATCGGGGTCAGGGTGGCGGCGGCGTTGTCGGCGAAGACCTCGGTGGTCGCGAGCAGCCCGAGCGCAACGAGGGTGAGCGTCGTCGTCGCAGTTCCCGTGAGCAGGAGGACGACGAGCCCGGCGAGGACGGCGACCCGGACGACATTGGCCCCGACGACGAGCCGGCGCCGGTCGACCCGGTCCGAGAGCACACCGGCGGAGAGCCCGAAGACGAGCTGCGGTGCCCATCGCAGGAGCGCGGCGAGCGAGACGACGAACGCGGAGCCGGTCTGGGACGCGACGAGCAGCGGGCCGGCGGCACCGGCGAGGCCGTCGCCCAGGTTGGTCGTCCACGACGCCGCGAGGAGGCGCCGGAAGCCGGGGCCGAGCCGCCCGGGCGACACGACCTCGACGACGGATGCCACGACCCGGGCCACGAGGTCAGCAGGCTAGGGGTTGCCGAGGCACCTGTCGCCGGCTTTCCCGCTCCGCCCGCACCCTGACCGGGAGCGCTCCTGATCCGCTGAACAACCGTTCGTCGTGGCAGAACGGCCGTTCGTCGCAGCTTGCAGACCGTTCGTCGCAGAGTGATCACTTTCGACTCAAACGAGGTTTAGAACACAAATGGGTCATCTAGCCTCGGCCAACCGGCCGGTCGCGACGCAGAGGTGCCCCGGCTGACGAGAGGAAGCTCCCCATGGCGAGCCAGCAGGACCGACCGCGAGCGCTGCTCACCCCCGGCGAGGTGGCCGCGCTGTTCGGAGTGGACCCGAAGACCGTCACCCGCTGGGCCCGGATCGGGCTGCTCGACCCGGTCCGCACCCTCGGCGGGCACCGCCGCTACCCCGCGGAGCAGGTGCACCGGCTGCTCGAGCGGATGCCCCAGCAGCGCCGCGCCGCCGACTGAGGCGGGGCCGAGGTCCGCCGTCCGGTTCCTGCGCCGATCCCGATCGCGAGCACCGCGGTGTCGTCGTCCATCGAGCCCTCGGCAAGGAACCGGTCGCAGAGCCGCTCCGGCCCGTCGGGCCGTGCGCCGGTGAGCACCTCGCGGACCGGTGGACCCCGTAGGCGATGTCCCGGTCACGGCGCTCCACGAGCCCGTCGGTGGACGCCCCGAGCACCGACCCCGGTCGCGCCTGGACGCTCGCGCCCGGGCGGTCGCGACGGTCCGGGTCGTCGACTCGACGCCGAGGAGCAGGCTGTACGCCCGGTCCAGGCTAGGGGTCCATCGAGGACGTCGGGCCGAGCAGCCGGTCGGCCAGACCCGGGAGCACCTCGCCGAGCGGCGCGTCGAGCCGAACGGCGGCCCGGGTGTCCCCCCGGGTCGGGCCACGGTTGACGATCGCCACCGGGACGCCGCGCTCGCCCGCTCGGAGCACGAACCGGTACCCCGACATGACGGTCAGGGACGAGCCGAGGACGACGAGCGACCGCGCCCGGTCAACCATCGCGAGGCACTGCTCGACGCGGGCCCGCGGGACGGTCTCGCCGAAGAACACGACGTCCGGCTTGAGGGCTCCGCTGCCGCAGACGAGGCAGTCGACGACGACGAAGCCCGCGACGGCGTCCTCGGGGAGCGCCACGTCACCGTCGGGGTTGACGGTTCCGTCGGCACCCGGACGGGCGAGCGCCCGCGTCGTGACCTCGTCGAAGCCGGGGTTGGCGGCCCGCAGCCGCTCGTCGAGGACGGCCCGGCTGCTCAGGTCGCCGCACGTGAGGCAGACGACCCGGTCGAGACTGCCGTGGAGGTCGACCACCTCGCGCGCGCCCGACGCGCGGTGCAGCCCGTCGACGTTCTGGGTGATGACTCCGGCGACGTAGCCGGCGCCCTCGAGCCGGGCGACGACCCGGTGCCCGGCGTTCGGCTCGGCCTTCGTGACGTGCCGCCAGCCGATGACGCTGCGCGCCCAGTACCGCCGCCGGCCGTCGACGCTCCCGGTGAACTCCTGGTATGTCATCGGCGCGTGCCGCCGGAGGGCGCCTTGCGGCCCGCGGTAGTCCGGGATGCCGGACTCGGTCGACAGCCCCGCGCCGGAGAGCACGACGGCCCCACCGTCCGCGACGAGCCCCGCGAGGTCGTCGACGTCCCCGACCTCGACGACGTCGGCGGAGTCCAGCTCGCGCAGGTACGCGGGGCGGCTCAGCACCCGACGCACCGACTCGCTCATGCGGCCATGCTGCCCGATCGGGTGCGCGGCCGCGCCGCGGGGGTGATCATCGCTGCGGCCGTGCGTCCGTCCGTTCCTGCAGAGATCACCACATCGCACGCGGCGCCTGCCACCCGCCCGCATCCGGCGGCTCGTCAGGTCAGGCCGATCCGGACCTCACCGCCGTCCGGCCGCACCGACCGCAGCGCTGTCGCGGGCAGCCGGAACACCCGGCCCGGCGCCACGGGCCAGGGCAGCCGGACCGCGCCGACGACCCGGTCGTCCTGCCGGACGACGACGCGCGGGAGCCGGACGTACCCGTCGGCCCACAGGAGGAACCGGCGGCGGGCGGGCGGGCCGTCACCGGTCCGCAGGAGACCTGGCGCCACCCACGTGAACGGCGTGTCGGCAACGACCCGGACGCCGCCCGCCGGCCCGCGGTCACCGCCGAGCCAGCCGAGCACGGACGCCGCGACGTGCCGTCCGTCGAGCGCCGCGACGTCCGCCGTGTCGACGGGATGGCAGAGGTTGCCCGCCGCGAAGACGCCCGGTCGCGACGTCCGCAGTGCGGTGTCGACGAGCGGACCGCGCGTCCCGGCGTCGGTGTCGAGGCCGGCGAGCCGGGCGAGCTCGACCTCCGGCACCCAGTCGCCGGTGAAGACGACCGTGTCGCACGCGACCGTCCGTCGCCGCCCGCTCGGCACGTGCTCGATCTCGACCGCCTCGACCCGCCCACGGCCGACGACCGTGGCGATGCGGGTCGACGTCGCGACCGGCACCCGGAGGCCGAGCCTGCCCGCCGCGGTGAACGCCGCGAACGCCTCCGGCCGGGCGTACCGGGTCGTGACGAGCACCGGCTCGCACCCCGCGTGCCGCAACGTGAGAACCGCCGACCAGCTCACCGCCTCCGCGCCGACGACGACCGCGCGGGTGCCGACCGGCCGCCGGTACAGGTGGACGAGGTTCTGCAGGAAGCCCGTCGTGTAGACGCCGGCCGGCCGGTCCCCCGGAACGAGCCGCGCCGGCCGCGGCCGCTCGCGCGCCCCCGTCGCGAGGACGACGGCCCCGGCCCGGACGACCTGCCGACCCTGCGGCGACGTCACCTCGAGGGCCCGCTCCCCCGCCCAGCCGGTGACCGTCGCCGACGTCCGGACGGTTGCGCCCGCGACGACGGCGCGCCCGACGAGTGCTCGGGCGTACGCCGGGCCCGGTACGAGCCGGTGCAGGTCCCGCGCCCCGAAGCCCGGATGGTCGCTGTGCCGCGGGATGCCGCCCGCGTGCGTCTCCCGCTCGAGGACCACGACGGCCCCGCGGTGGCCGTGCGGCAGCCGTTCGGCGAGGGCCGCCGCCGCGGTGAGCCCGGCCGGGCCGGCGCCGACAACCGCCACCGCCACCTCGACGTCCGCCCCCTCGGTCGGCTCGGTCACCTGCTCGCCCCGATGGTCAGCCCACGGCTCTCGAGGAGCGCCAGAATGCCGGCGCCGCAGGCGAAGCCCTGGCACCGGCCGTTCATCGCCCGGGTCCGGCGGCGCAGTCCGTCGAGGTCGACCGGTGGCAGCGGCGCGGCGAAAGCGTCCCGGAGCTCGCCCGCGGTCACGCGTTCGCAGAAGCAGACGACCGTGCCGTACGCGGGGTCGCGGGCGACGAGGGCGGCGTCGGCGTACGGCCGCGGGACGGCCTCGCCGAGGTTCGGCATCCGTGGGGTCGGCGGCAGGTCAGGCCGCGGGGTGACGTCGAGGCCGGTCTCGGCCAGCAACCCGGCCACGTGCTCGGCGATCGCCATCCCCGCGGTGAGCCCGGTCGACCGGATCCCGCCGACGAGCACGTACCGGGCCCGCGCGTCGACGTCGACGAGGTAGTCCCCGGCGTTCCGGCCGTCGACCCGGATCCCGGCCCGCAGGCCCGCGTACGTGGCGGTGACCTCCTCCTCGAGGAGCCGGGGCATGATCCGGGAGCCGCTCGCCAGCAACGACTCCAGCCCGGCCTCGGTGGTGCCGGTCGCCGTCGGGTCGTCGAGGTCCTCCGCGGTCGGGCCGAGCAGGACGTTGCCGTGGACCGTCGGGCTCACGAGCACGCCCTTGCCCACCGCCGTCGGGATCGGCAGCACGATGACGTCGACGAGAGACCGGGCGAACTTGTCGAAGACGACGAGCTCGCCGCGGCGCGGGACGACCGAGAAGCGGTGGTGGCCGAAGAGCGCGTCGACGGCGGCGGCGCCGAGCCCCGCCGCGTTGACGACCCACCGGGCCCGGACGGTGCCGCGCGGCGTGCGCAGCGTCGTCCGGCCGTCGCCGACGCCGTACGGGTCGCGCCCCACCGCGGTGACCGGCGCGTCGAGGAGAACGGTGGTGCCCCGGAGCTTCGCCTCCGTGGCGAGCGCGAGGTTCACCGTCCACGTGCACGTGATCGACTCGTCCGGGACGGTGAGACCCCCGAGCGCGCCCGGGCCGAGCTCCGGCACGCGGGCGTAGACGGACGCCGCGTCGACGGCCTCGCACGCGTCGTACCCGTTGGCGACCGCCTTCTCGCGCAACGAGGGCAGCGCGGCGAGCTGCTCCGTGGTCCACGCGACGAGCAGCGCCCCGGTCCGCTCGACCGGGATTCCGGCCCGCTCGGCGTACGCCCGCAGCAGCGCGTACCCGTGGCGGACGAGCCGGGCCTCCAGCGTGCCCGGTGCGGCGTCGAACCCGGTGTGCAGGATCGCCGTGTTCGCCTTGCTCGTCGCCGCCGCCGACGTCGGACCGCGGCCTCGACGAGCGCGACGGAGCAGGGTGGACGCCGCGAGCTCGCGAGCGATCGCGGACCCGACGATCCCGGCGCCGAGGACGGCCACGTCGACGTTCACATCGACGTTCACATCGATGCTCATCCTGCCCTCCCGTCGCCCGCCGCCGTCCGCGCCGCCGCCTCCCACCGTTCGAGGAAGACGGCACCCCGGTCGGGCGACCACGTGGGCTCGTAGCTCCGTACCGGCGTCCAGGGCGGGACGGCGGCCGCGAGCGCGAGCCCCGGGTCGAGCCCGAGCCGGCCGAGCGCCGCCACCCCGAGCGCGGTCGCGTGCGGCGACGGGTAGACGTCGACGGGCACGCCGAGCAGGTCGGCCTGGGCCTGCATGAGGACGGCGCTGCGGGTCAACCCGCCGTCGACGCGCAGTCGGGTGAGCGGCGCACCGAGGTCGGCGGCGACGCTGCGGGCAAGCGCCGCGACCTGCGCGGCGATCCCCTGGAGGACGGCGAGGACGACCTCCCCGCGGCCGCTGCCGAGGCCGAGCCCGACGAGGCTCGCCCGAGCCTGCGGGCGCCACCAGGGCGCGCCGAGCCCGGCGAACGCGGGCACGCAGAGGACGTCCCCGGCCTCCGGCGCCGCGACGGAGTCGAGGTCCGCGGCGGAGCCGACGACTCCGAGGTCGACGAGCCAGCGGACCGCAGAGGCCGCGGTGAAGACCTGTCCGTCGAGGCAGTACGCGAGCCCGCGCCCGGCGTCGAGCTCGCCACGCGACCGAGGTCGCGAGCCCGGCGCTCGACCGGGCGGCGGTCACGCCGACGTTCGCGAGGAGGAAGGCACCCGTGCCGTACGTGCACTTCGCCGTCCCCTGGTCGAGGCAGCCCTGGGCGAGGAGCGCCGCCTGCTGGTCGACGGCGGCCCCGGTGACCGGCGCCTCGGCGCCGAAGGCGGACGTCGTCCCCACGACCTCGTCGCAGCGGACGATGCCGGGGCAGCGGCTCGGCGGCCAGCCCGAAGAGCGACACGAGGTCGGCCGCCCACTCCCGCCGATCGAGGTCGAGGAGCAGGGACCGGCTCGCCGTCGTGACGTCCGTGACGAACGCGCCCGTGAGCGTGGTGCAGCAGCCACGTGTCGGTCGTGGTGACGACGCCGTCGCGGGTGCGGTGCCGGCGGACCCAGGCGAGCTTCGGCGCGGTGAAGTACGCGTCGAGCACGAGGCCAGTCCGGGCGGCGACCCGCCGGGCGGCGTCCGGGTCGGCGGCGGAGATCTCGGCGCACACCGACGCGGCCCGGCCGTCCTGCCAGACGACGGCGGGCGTCAGGGGCCTGCCGGACGCCCGGTCCCACGCGAGGACGGTCTCGCCCTGGTTCGCGAGCGCGACCGCGTCGACCGGGCGACCCGCCTCGGCGACCGCGCGGCGACCGGCGCCGAGCACCGACGCAAGCAGCGCCGCCGGGTCCTGCTCGACGCCGCCGTCGGACAGGTGCGCCGGCCGCAGCGGCTCCTCGCGCACCGCGAGCGGCACCCCGGCGTCGTCCACGACGACGGCCTTCGTGCCGGACGTGCCCTGGTCGATCGCGAGAACGGTCACGGGTCGCAGGCGCCGCGGACGCGTCCGGTCAGGGGTCGAGCCGGCCCGTGGCCGGGTCACCCGCAGGCACGGCGTTGAGCAGGACGACGTCCGCCGGGCCGCGGGTCGTGTCCGGTGGCTTCGGGGTGACCGTGGCGACGACGACCGGCATGACGGCTCCCTCGGGCTGGGTCGGCCGGGCGGCTGCCACGGTCGGCTGATCCGGACGATAGCGTCCGGGGCCGCAAGCCGTTCTCCGGCACGTCACTCCGGTTCCCGGGCGTGCTCTTCCTGAGGTGCACGCCGGACGGGTGCGCCGTCCCACGGTCAGCCGACGTGCACGCGGGGGCGGCGAGCGGGGTCGGGCTCGGCCTCGCGGAGGACCTCCCGGGTGACCGGGGCGACCTCGCCCGCACCGACGAAGAGGAACCGCAGGAGGTTCGTCAGCGGGTTGCCCTCGGTCCAGCGGAAGTAGATGTGCGGCACGAGCCCGGTCCGGTCCCGGACGGCCAGCGCGAGCTCGGCGATCGTGTTCGCGACGACCGAGCTGCGCACGGTGAGGATGCGGTGACCGAACCGCTCCTCGCCGCGGACGTCGAGGGTCTGCTCGAAGTCCGACGCGTCGGCCACGGTGACCTCGACGAAGACGAGCGGCGCCCAGCGCGGGATGTCGTTGTCGGCCCGGACCCGGGCCGCTTTGTCCCGGTACTCGGTCGCCGTCCGCTCGACCGGCTCGTGGGCGACGAACCGCAGCGTCCCGCACCGTGCCGCGCCCTCGACGTACGCGAGCGCCGCGGCGTCGAACGTGGTTCCCGCGCCGCGCAGCTGGAATGCCCGGCCGGCCCGGGAGACGAAGGAGACGACGACGATCCCGAGGATGAACAGGCAGCCGATCTTCAGGCCGTCGGGCCGTTCGAGGACGTTCGTGACCGTCGTGTAGACGAACACCGCGGAGACGGCGCCGAAGTACACGGCGGTGCGATGCCGTCGCCGTCGGCGGGCGGACAGCGTCACCGCGACCGACGCCGACGTCATGAGCACGAGGACGCCCGTCGCGTAGGCGCCACCCTGCGCGTCGACGTCCGCCTCGAAGACCCAGGTGATGAAGAACGCGATCGCGGTGAACACCAGGACCAGCGGCCGGACCGCCCGCGCCCACCGCGGTGCCATCCCGTAGCGCGGCAGGTACCGCGGCACGAGGTTGAGCAGACCCGCCATCGCGGACGCGCCGGCGAACCAGAGGATCGCGATCGTGCTCACGTCGTAGACGGTGCCGAACACCGACCCGAGGTACTCGTGCGCCAGGAAGGCGAGCGCGCGGCCGTTCGCGGGCCCGCCGGCGGCGAAGTCGGCGGGCGGGATGAGCAGCGTCGTGACGAGGCTGGACAGCACGAGGTAGCCGCTCATGACGACGGCTGCGGTCGTGAGCAGCCGGTGGGTGCCGGCGACCCGGCCGGCCGGCCGGCGCTCGGTGTCGTCCGGGCGGCCCTGCACCTGCGGCATGACCGCGACCCCGGTCTCGAAACCGGACAGGCCGAGCGCGAGCTTGGGGAACACGAGCAGCGCGACGGCGACGACGCCGAGCGGGTCGGGGTGCTCGACGGCGAGCAGCCGCGTCCAGTCGACGACGAGCTGCGGGTGCTCGGCGACGTGCAGGAGCGCGACGGTGATGATGACCGCGTTGAGCGCGAGGTAGGTCACGACGAGGACGACGGCGATCCCGATCGCCTCCCGGAACCCGCGGAGGAAGATGACCCCGAGCGCGGCGACGAGCGCCAGCGTCACCGGGACGGCGAGCTCGCGGTCGACCTGCGGGACGAGCGGGTTCTCGAGGATGTGCGCGGTCGCGTCCGCGGCGGACAGGGTGATCGTGATGACGAAGTCGGTCGCCGCGAACCCGAGGAGCACGAGGACGAAGAGCTTGCCCCGCCACCACGGCAGGATCCGCTCGAGCATCGCGATCGAGCCCTCGCCGTGCGGGCTCTCCCGGGCGACCCGGCGGTACACGGGCAGCGCGCCGAGGAGCGTGAGCCCGACGAGCACGAGGGTGGCCACCGGCGCGACGGCCCCGGCCGCGAGCGCGGCGATCCCGGGCTGGTAGCCGAGGGTCGAGAAGTAGTCGACGCCGGTGAGGCACATCACCTGCCACCACGGCCGGCGGTGCCCCGTGGCCGTCGCGGCGTGCGGGCCCTCGATGGTCCCCGCACGCTCGGCGAGGCCGTCCAGGAGCCAGCCGCGCACGCCCTCGCCGGAGCCGCGCGGAACCGCCGTCGTGGTCACGTCTCGACGGTAGGCAGGCCCGGTCGGCGGCCGCAGTGACGGAGGCGACGTCCGGCGTAGCGATCGCGTAGAGACTGCTCAAGGGCCCGTGGCGGGAGGAGCGCAGACTCCTCCCGGCGCCGTGAACGTCATGGGCCGGCAGAGCCCGACCTCGGCGACCCTGTCCGCGGTGGTCTTTGGCGCCCCTCGGCCCGCTGTCGACGTGCTCGCCGTGACCGTCGCCCTCGACCGGTTCGCGCCGGCCCGGCGATCCCGAGGGCCGGCACCGCCTGCGGGCGGGCACACTGGCCGCATGGGCGGCGGTGAGCTCCGGGTGTACCTCGGCGCGGCGCCGGGAGTCGGCAAGACGTACCGGATGCTCGAAGAGGGCCACCGACGCGCCGAGCGCGGCACGGACGTCGTCGTCGGGCTCGTCGAGACCCACGGGCGGGCCCACACGGCGTCCCGGGTCGAAGGTCTCGAGGTCGTTCCCCGGCGCAGCCTCGTCCACCGGGGCGTGCTGTTCACCGAGATGGACGTCGACGCCGTCCTCGCCCGGCACCCCCCGGTGGCACTCGTCGACGAGCTCGCGCACACGAACGTGCCCGGGTCCCGGCACGCCAAGCGCTGGCAGGACGTCCAGATCCTGCTCGACGCCGGCATCACCGTCATCACGACGCTGAACATCCAGCACCTGGAGTCGCTCAACGACGTCGTCCGCCAGATCACCGGAGTGGTCCAGCGGGAGACGGTGCCGGACGCCGTCGTCCGCGCAGCGCAGCAGATCGAGCTCGTCGACATGACCCCCGAGGCGCTGCGCCGCCGTATGGCGCACGGCAACGTCTACCCCGCCGACCGGGTCGACGCCGCGCTCGGCAACTACTTCCGGGTCGGCAACCTCGCGGCGCTGCGTGAGCTCGCGCTCCTGTGGCTCGCCGACAAGGTCGACGACGAGCTCGACCGGTACCGCAGCGAGCACCGGATCGACTCGACGTGGGAGTCCCGCGAGCGGGTCGTCGTCGCGCTGACCGGCGGCCCGGAGGGGGAGACGCTGATCCGCCGGGCGGCCCGGGTCGCGGCCCGGACCAAGGGCGCCGACCTGCTCGCCGTCCACGTCGCACGTAACGACGGGCTCGCCGGCGCCGACCCGGCCCACCTCGCCCGGCAGCGGCTCCTCGTCGAGGACGTCGGCGGCACCTACCACCAGGTCGTCGGCAGCGACGTCCCGACCGCGCTGCTCGACTTCGCCCGCGGCGCGAACGCGACCCAGCTCGTGCTCGGCGCGAGCCGGCGCGGACGTCTGGCGCACCTGCTCTCGCCGGGGGTCGGCGACACGGTCACGGCACGGTCGGGCTCGATCGACGTCCACCTCGTCACCCACGAGGCGGCCGGCGGGAACCGCCGGGACCCGGGCCGGCCGAACGCCCTGAGCAGGCGCCGCCGGACGGCCGGGTACCTGCTCACGGCGCTCGGCCTGCCCCTGCTCGTCGCGCTCCTCCTGCAGCTCGACGGCGCACTCTCGCTGCCGAGCGACATCCTCCTCGTCCTCGCCGGCGTCGTGGCCGTCGCGCTCGTCGGCGGCCGCCGGCCGGCGATCCTCGCGGCGTTCGCCGGCTTCGGGCTGCTGAACTACTTCTTCACCCCTCCGCTGCGGCTGTTCACCGTCGCCGAGCGGGAGAACGTCCTCGCGCTCGTGGTGTTCCTCGTCGTCGCCGTCGCCGTCGCGACCGCCGTCGACCTCGCGGCCCGGCGGACGAGCGAGGCGGCCCGGGCCCGCGCCGAGGCGGAGACGCTCTCCACCCTCGCAGGCAGCGTGCTGCGCGGCAGCCGGCCGCTGCCGGCCCTGCTCGACCAGGTCCGGGAGACGTTCGGGCTCGCCGGGGTCACCCTCCTCGAACGGCGCAGCGGGGCGCTCGTCGAGCGCGGGCCGGACGCCGCCCCGCCGCCCGCGGCCGCGGACGACCAGGCCTGGCAGGTCGTCACCGCGGTCGGGGACCGGCCCGCCACCCGGCCGGCCGAGGGCCAGACCGAGGTCACCGTGGCCGGCCCGGACACCCAGCTCGCGCTCGTGCTCTCGGGCCGGGCGCTGGACGCCGCGGACCGCCGGCTCGTCGAGGCGTTCGCCGCCCAGGCGGCGGTGGCCCTGACCCAGGAGCGGCTCGCCGCCCGCGCCGCCGAGGCGGGCCCGCTCGCCGAGATCGACCGGCTCCGCACCGCGCTCCTCAACGCCGTGAGCCACGACCTGCGCACCCCGCTCGCCGCCGCAGCGACCGCCGTCGGCGCGCTCCGGGCGCAGGACGGCGTCCTCGACGAGGAGGACCGGGCCGCCCTCCTCGAGGACGCCGACGTCTCCCTCCACCGGCTCGGCCGGCTCGTCGACAACCTCCTCGACCTCAGCCGGCTCCAGGCCGGAGCCCTCGCCATGACCCCCGAGGTCGTCGAGGTCGCCGACGTCGTCGTGCGCGCGCTCGACGACCTCGGCGACGACGGCGCCGCGGTCGCCGCCCGGGTCCCCGAGGACCTCGCGGACATCCGCGTCGACCCGGCGCTCCTCGAGCGGGCTCTCGTCAACCTCCTGCGGAACGCCGTCCGGCACAGCCCGCCCGGGCGGCCGCCGACGGTCACTGCGAGCGAGCACGGCGGCGAGGTGCAGCTCCGGGTCGTCGACGCCGGCCCGGGCGTCCCGAGCACCGAGTGGGACCGGATCTTCCTCCCGTTCCAGCGGCTCGGCGACACCGCCGCAGGCACCGGGGTCGGCCTCGGGCTCGCGCTGTCCCGGGGGCTCGTCGAGGCGCTCGGCGGCACCCTGACCCCGGAGCACACACCGGGCGGCGGGCTGACCATGGTCGTCGCGCTGCCCGCCGTCCCGCGGCCGCCGGGTCCGGTCGAGGACCTGCCCTCGCCCGTCCGGTCCGAGGCGGCGCCGTGACCCGCGTCCTCGTCGTCGACGACGAACCGGCGCTCCTGCGGACCGTGTCCATCCTCCTGCGCTCGCGCGGCTACGCGGTGAGCACGGCCCGGGACGGCCGCAGCGGGACGGCGGCAGTCGCGCAGCACCACCCCGACGTCGTCGTCCTCGACCTCGGGCTGCCGGACCTGGACGGCGTCGACGTCGTCCGGTTCCTGCGCGAGTGGAGCCGGGTGCCGATCCTCGTCCTGTCCGGCCGGCTCGACAGCCGGCAGAAGGTCGCCGCTCTCGACGCCGGCGCGGACGACTACGTCACCAAGCCGTTCGACGTCGAGGAGCTGCTGGCCCGGGTCCGGGCGGTCGCGCGGCGGCAGGCTGCTGCGGAGCCGGCGGCGCCGGTCCGGATCGGCCGGTTCACGGTGGACGTCGAGGATCGGACGGCGCGCGCCGACGACGGGGCGACGCTGCACCTCACCCCGACCCAGTGGCACCTGCTCGACGTCCTCGTCCGCAACCCCGGGCGGCTCGTCGGCCAGCGCCGGCTGCTCCGCGAGGTCTGGGGACCCACCTACGAGAAGCAGACCCACTACCTGCGCCAGTACATGAAGCAGCTGCGGGACCGGCTCGAGGACGACCCCTCCCGGCCGCGGCACCTCGTGACCGACCCCGGTCTCGGCTACCGGTTCGTGCCGTGACCCGCACGACAGCCGGGCTCCGTCGGGCTGGCCGCTGCGCGAGTCGTGGGCCTATGCCGCCGCGTGCTCCTGCCACCACCCCGGCAGTCCCGGCCCCGGTGATCCGCCCGCCGTCGCGCTCGCCACCGGCGGCAGCGCGGTTGCGATCCGCGGGCCACGGGACTCACCCGACGTCGAGCCGGCGGGGGTCGATCGGCGCGGCGCCGACCGATGACTCCGGTGTCCCGGCAGAGTCGTACCCGGTGACACGACGTCCCTGAGCAACGGGAGTGACCATGCCCACCCACGAGATCGTCCCCGGCGCCCCGTGCTGGGCCGACCTGCAGACCTCCGACCCCGACCGCGCGCGCGAGTTCTACTCCTCGCTGCTCGGCTGGACCGCCGAGGAGCCGGACCCGCAGTTCGGCGGCTACTTCAACTTCCTGCGCGACGGCGGCCGGATCGCCGGCTGCATGAAGGCCGACGCCCAGGCCCCGGTCACCGACATCTGGTCGATCTACCTGGCGGTGGACGACGCGGAGAAGACGACCGAGGCCGCGACCGCTGCGGGCGGACAGGTGGTCGTCCCGCCGATGCAGGTCGGCGACTTCGGGACGATGGGCTTCCTCGTCGACCCCGCCGGTGCCGGCATCGGGATCTGGAAGCCCGGCACCCACCGCGGCTTCGCCGCCGTCGCGGAGCACGGTGCACCGGGCTGGTTCGAGCTGCTCACCCGGGACTACGCCGCCGCCCTGACGTTCTACCGGGACGTCTTCGGCTGGCGCACCCAGACCCTGGGCGACACCGACGAGTTCCGGTACACGGTGCTCCTCGAGCCGGACGGCGACGCGCAGCTCGCCGGGGTCATGGACGCCTCCTCCTGGCTGCCCGAGGGCGTCCCCCCGCACTGGAGCGTCTACTTCGCCGTCGACGACACCGACGTCGCGCTGACATCCCTGGCCGGGCTCGGCGGCTCCGTCGTCCGGCCCGCCGAGGACACCCCGTACGGCCGGGTCGCGGACGTCCGTGACCCGATGGGCGGGGCGTTCAAGCTCGTCGGCCCGAACGACCAGATGCCTGCCCGTCAGAGCTGACGGGTCGCTCCCAGCCGCGCCGCGCGGGTCGGGTGGCCGGGGTCGGCGGCGCGACCGCGCGGCGGCGGTAGACGACGTAGGGCCGGAACAGGTAGCCGACGGGTGCGCTGAACGCGTGGACGAGCCGGGTGAACGGCCACGTCGCGAACGAGGAGCATCCCGATCAGCGCGTGGACCTGGAAGGCGACGTCCGAGCGGGCCATCGCCTCGACGTCCGGGCGCAGCACGAACAGCGACCGGAACCACGGGGACACGGTGAGCCGGTAGTTGTGCGCCTCCCCCGTCGCGCCGGCGCCGAGCAGCGTCGTCACGAGCCCCGCGACGATCGCCGCGACGAGGACCACGTACATCGCCTTGTCGTTCCTCGTCGTCGCCCGGAAGACCGGGCCGGTGGTGCGGCGCCGGTAGACGAGGATCGCCACACCCGACGAGCGTGCAGAGGCCCGCGACGCTGCCGAGCGCGAGCGCCTGCACGTGGTAGGCCTCCTGGCTCAGCCCCGCGGCGTCCGTCCAGCGACTTCGGGACGACGCAGCCCGACGACGTGCCCGACGAGGACGACGAGGATCCCGAAGTGGAACAGCGGGCTGCCCAGCCGGAGCAGCCGGGACTCGTAGAGCTGCGACGACCGCGTCGTCCAGCCGAACTGGTCGTACCGCCAGCGCCAGACGGTGCCGCCGACGAGGATCGCGACGACGACGTACGGCAGCACGCCCCACAGCATGACGTCGAGCAGGCTCATCGGCGCACTCCCAGGGACTCGAGGGGCACGAGGGAGTCGAAGCCGTCCGCGCCTGCGGCGTACCCGGGCAGGCCGTCGAGGCCGACGGTCTCGGTCGGCGGGCCGGACCGTGCGAGGGCGCGGGCCTGCTGCTCGTCGGCGGGCGACGGGCCGGGCAGGAGCGCGCAGACCGCCTCGAGTGCCCCGGCGTACGGCGAGCCGAGCGTCGGTCAGCGCGAGCCGGAGCAGCTCGAGGCCCGCCCGGTGCTCCTGCAGCAGCTGCAGCCGCCCGGGCGAGGTCGACGGTCGCGGCGAACTCCAGGACGACCGGGAGGAAGTCCGGCAGCTCGGCGGCGTCGAGCTCGGCGCCCGCGTCCCGGTAGACCGCCTTGAGCTGGGCGAGCGCCAGCCCGCGGCGGCGGGTCTCGCCGTCGGTCCACCACGTGAGGTAGAGGCAGCACCTGCGGCGCCGGTCGAGCGTCTCGACGTAGTGCTCGCGGGCAGCGCCCTGGTCGGTCCCGGCGAGCTCGTCGACGAAGCGCGCGCAGCCGCTCGACGCGGGAGCCCGGCGGGCAGCGCGTCGAGGACGGCGCGGACGGCGGGCAGCCGGCGCAGGACGCTGTCGTCCGGGTACTGCAGGAGGACGACGCCACCTGGAGGACGGCGGCCTGCACCGCGGGTCCGGTCACCGGTGCGCTCCTTCCGACGGCGCGGACGACGGGGACGACCGGACGACTCGGACGACTCGGACGACTCGGACGACGGGTCGTCGGCGTCCCGGCCGCGACCGGGAAGAGGCCGGCCGGGCTGCCCTTGCCGTCCCAGTTGAGGAGGTTGACCCGGGCCCGCGGCCGGCCGGGGTCGGCGACGGCCGGCGCGGTCTGCCGCTCGCGCAGGGCGTGGAAGGTCTCGACGGACACCGGCAGCGGGCCGGCCGGACGCCTCGCCGAACGGGCCGCTGTCGAGCATCCCCGGGCCGCCCTCGAAGTCGAGGCTGCAGGCGGTCTCCTCGAGCGCGTGGCCCTGCTCGGCGTACGCGGACGGGATGACGTAGCGCTCGTCGTACTTGGCGATCGCGAGCAGCCGGTACATCGCGGTGACCTCGGCGCCGGTCAGCCCGGCCGCAGCCGCGATCGACTCGTCGAGCGGCTCGCCGAGAGTGACCCGGCGCATGTACGAGCGCATCGCTGCGAGCCGCTGCAGGACGTCCGTGACCGGGACGGTGTCGCCCGCCGTGAACAGCCCGGCGAGGTACTCCACCGGGATCCGCAGGGTGTCGATGGCTCCGAAGAGGTTGTCGACGTCCTCGGCGTCGTGCCCGGTGTCGCGCAGCGCGTCGGCGACGGGTGACAGCGGCGGCACGTACCAGACCATCGGCATGGTCCGGAACTCCGGGTGCAGCGGCAGCGCGACCTTGTAGGTCTTCGCCAGGGCGTAGACCGGTGACGCGTTGCGCGGCCTCGATCCAGTCCGTCGCGATGCCCTCCGCGCGGGCGGCGGCGACGACGGCCGGGTCGTGCGGGTCGAGCATGAGGTCGAGCTGGGCCTCGTAGAGGTCCTTCTCGTCGGGTGTGCTCGCGGCCACGGTGACCGGTCCGCGTCGTAGAGGACGAGGCCGATGTAGCGCAGCCGGCCGACGCAGGTCTCGCTGCACACCGTCGGCAGCCCGACCTCGACCCGCGGGTAGCAGAAGGTGCACTTCTCGGCCTTGCCGGTGCGGTGGTTGAAGTAGACCTTCTTGTACGGGCAGCCGGTGACGCACATCCGCCAGCCGCGGCAGCGCGTCCTGGTCGACGAGGACGATGCCGTCCTCGGAGCGCTTGTACATCGCCCCGGACGGGCACGACGCGACGCAGGACGGGTTGAGGCAGTGCTCGCAGATCCGCGGCAGGTAGATCATGAAGGCGCGCTCGTACTCGAACTTCACCGTGTCGCTGGCCTGTTTGCGGACCTGCTCGACGACCGGGTCGAGGTGGCCGTGCTCGGGGGCGCCGCCGAGGTCGTCGTCCCAGTTCGCGCTCCACTCGACGTTCATCGGCTTGCCGGAGAGCAGCGACTCATCGGCCGGGCCACCGGGAAGTCGTCGCCGAGCGGGGCGTCGGTGAGGTGCTCGTAGTCGTAGGTCCAGGGCTCGTAGTAGTCCTTGATGTTCGGCAGCAGCGGGTTGGAGAAGATGCTCAGGCAGCTTCTTCGCCCGGCCGCCGGCCTTGAGGGTGAGCCGGCCGCGACGGGTCAGCGTCCAGCCGCCCTTCCAGCGTTCCTGGTCCTCGTAGCGGCGCGGGTAGCCCTGCCCGGGCCGCGTCTCGACGTTGTTGAACCACACGTACTCGACGCCGGACCGGTTGGTCCACGCCTGCTTGCACGTCACCGAGCAGGTGTGGCAGCCGATGCACTTGTCGAGGTTCATGACCATGGCCAGCTGCGCCATGACCTTCATCAGTAACTCGACCTCCTGGTCGCGGCGCCGGACGACGGTGACCTCGTCGCGCTGGTTGCCCGTCGGGCCGAGGTAGTTGAACGCGAAGGACAGCTGGGCGTACCCGCCGACGAGGTGGGTCGGCTTGACGAGCACCCGGGTCAGCGAGTTGTGGATGCCGCCGCGCTTCCCGGACGCCGCGGCCTTCGGGACGTTCACGACCCGTTCCTGGGCGTGGTAGACGAAGACCGTGCCCGGCCGGGAGCCGGTGGGTGACGATGGCGCGGGCGACGAGGACGCCGTTGCGGTTGACCGCCTCGACCCAGTCGTTGTCCTTCACGCCGATCGCTGCGGCGTCCTGCGACGCTCATCCACAGCGTCGGGCCGCCCCGGGACAGCGACAGCATGAGCAGGTTGTCCTGGTACTCGGAGTGGATCGACCACTTCGAGTGCGGCGTGAGGTACCGGACCGTCACCTGCTTCTGCCCCGTCGCGCCGGGGCCGTCCGCCACGTCGACGGTGCCCAGCGCGCGCTCGCCGAAGAGCGCCTGCATGTCCAGCGGCGGCCGGTACGTCGGCATCGACTCGCCGAACTCGTGCATCCAGTCGTGGTCGAGGAAGAAGTGCATCCGGCCGGTGAGGGTGTGCCACGGCTTGAGCCGCTCGACGTTGATCGGTGAACGGGGCGTACCGCCGACCGCCGGTCTCGCTGCCGGACCACTCGGGGCTCGTGATGACCGGCACCGGGCGGGCCTGGGTGTCGGCGAACGTGATCCGCCTCTCCTCGCTGCCCTCGGCGAGGTCGACGAGCCGGCACGCCCGGTGCGCTCCTCGAGCCGGCGGAACCCTTGCACCGCAAGGCGGCCGTTCGTCGTCCCGGAGAGAGCCAGGATCGTCTCGGCCATCTTCGCGTCGCGTGTCGAGCGCCGGCCGGCCGTCGCCGGCGACCGCCGAGCATGACGCCGTTCGCGTGGCCGAGCGCCTCCACCTCGTCGTCCGGGACGACGGTGAGCGCCTTCGTCGTCAGGCCCAGCGTCTCGACGAGCGGGCCGAGCGAGGCGAGCTGCGTCGGCGACGGCGCCGTAGTCGCGTTCCACGACGGTGAAGCTCGGCATCGTCCGGCCGGGCACCGGATCCACCTCGCCGCGCCGCCAGTCCCGCACCCGGCCGCCGGGCTGCGCGGTCTCGCCCGGGGTGTCGTGCTGGAGCGGGGTCGCGACGAGGTCGCGCCGGACCCCGAGCCGTGGCCCGGCCAGCTCGCTGAACCGCCGTGCGACGGCGTGGAAGGCGTCGAAGTCGGACCGGGTCTCCCACGGCGGGTCGATCGCCGGGGTGAACGCGTGGACGAACGGGTGCATGTCCGTGCGTCGACAGGTCGTGCTTCTCGTACCACGTCGCCGCGGGCAGCACGACGTCCGACAGCAGCGTCGAGCTGACGTCATCCGGAAGTCGAGCGAGACCAGCAGGTCGAGCTTGCCCTCGGGGGCCTCGTCGCGCCAGGTGACGTCGCGCGGGCCGCCGGTCCGGCGGCGTCTCCTCGGCGCGGACCGACGGAGTGGGTGCCGAGCAGATGCTTGAGGAAGTACTCGTTGCCCTTGGCTCGAGGAGCCGAGCAGGTTCGCCCGCCAGAGCGTCAGTATCCGCGGCCAGTTCTCCGGGGCGTCGGGATCCTCGGCGGCCCAGCGCAACCGGCCGGCGTCGAGCTCCCGGACGACGTACGCGCCGACCTCGGCGGGCGTCGTCGCGCCGGCCGCGGCGGCGTCGTCCGCGAGCTGCAGCGGCGAGCGGTCGAACTGCGGGTACGACGGCATCCAGCCCAGCCGCGCCGACTGCGCGATGGTGTCCGCGGTGTGCATCCCGGCGAGGTGCCCGCGGGCGAGCGGCGAGGTGAGCGCGTCGGCCCGGTAGCCGTCGTACCGCCACTGGTCGGTATGGGTGTACCAGAACGCGGTGCCGATCATCTGCCGCGGCGGGCGTACCCAGTCCAGCGCCATCGCCATCGTCGCGTGGCCGGTCAGCGGGCGGCACTTCTCCTGCCCGACGTAGTGCGCCCAGCCGCCGCCGTTGCGGCCCATCGAGCCGGTGAACAGCAGCAGCGACAGGATCGCGCGGTAGGTGGCGTCGCCGTGGAACCACTGGCACACCCCGGCTCCGAGGATGACCATCGTCCTCCCGCCGGAGACCTCGGCGTTGCGCGCCATCTCGCGGGCGACCTGCGCGGCCCGGGCGGCAGGAACCGAGGTCAGCGGCTCCTGCCACGCCGGGGTGTACGGCTGCGACGTGTCGTCGTAACCGGTCGGCCAGCGCCCGGGCAGCCCGGGACGGCGGACGCCGTACTGGGCCAGGACGAGGTCGAAGACGGTCGTCACGAGCCGGCCGCCGACCTCGAGGACGGGGACACCGCGACGCAGCACCTCGCCGTGCCCGTCGGCGGTGTCGAACCGCGGCAGGAGCACCTCGACGGCGGGCGCGTCACCACCTGCGGCATCGGCGTCCGCAACGGTCCTGCCGTCCCGGCCGTACATCGTCAGCTGCGGCGCCACGCCGCCGAGGTCGAGGTTCCAGCGGCCCACGCCGGAGTCGGTGTACCGGAAGCCCAGCGAGCCGTTCGGGACGACGAGGTCACCGGTCCGGCCGTCGACGAGGACCGTCTTCCACTCCGCGCCCTCGGCCTGCGCGTGGTCGCCGCCGAGGTCGGCCGCGGTGAGGAACTTGCCCGGCTCGTAGCCGCCGCCCGCGAGGTCGTCCCGGCGGTCGAGCGTCACGAGGAACGGCATGTCGGTGAAGGTCGCCAGGTAGTCGACGAAGAACGGCGTCCGCTGCTCGACGAGGAACTCGCGCAGGATCACGTGGCCCATCGCCATCGCGAGCGCCCCGTCCGTGCCCGGCTGCGCGGGCAGCCACTCGTCGGCGAACTTCGTGTTGTCCGCGTAGTCCGGGGAGACCGTGACGACCTTCGTGCCCTTGTAGCGGGCCTCCGCCATCCAGTGCGCGTCGGGCGTGCGGGTCACGGGGACGTTCGAGCCCCACATGAGCAGGTAGGAGGAGTTCCACCAGTCGCCGGACTCGGGGACGTCGGTCTGGTCGCCGAACACCTGCGGCGAGGCGACCGGGAGGTCGGCGTACCAGTCGTAGAACGACGTCATGACGCCGCCGAGCAGCTCGACGAAGCGGGCCCCGACGGCGTGCGACACCATCGACATCGCGGGGATCGGCGAGAAGCCGGCGACCCGGTCCGGGCCGTACGTCGCGATCGTGTGGACGTGCGCGGCGGCGACGATCTCGACGGCCTCGTCCCACGAGACCCGGACGTGACCGCCCTTGCCGCGGGCCCGCTGGTAGCGCCGTCGCGTCTCGGGGTCTCCGACGACCGACGCCCATGCCGCGACCGGGTCACCCAGCCGGGCCCTGGCCTCCCGGTACAGCTCGACGAGGACGCCGCGGGCGTACGGGTACCGGACCCGGGTCGGCGAGTACGTGTACCAGGAGAAGGCCGCGCCCCGCGGGCAGCCGCGGGGCTCGTACTCCGGGGAGTCCGGTCCGACGCTCGGGTAGTCGGTCTGCTGGCTCTCCCAGGTGATGATCCCGTCCTTGACGTAGACCTTCCACGAGCAGGAGCCTGTGCAGTTCACGCCGTGCGTGGACCGGACGACCTTGTCGTGGCTCCAGCGGTCCCGGTAGAAGACGTCGCCCTCGCGTCCGCCCGTGCGCTCGATGACGCGCAGGTCGTCGGACGTCGTGGCGCGGTGCCGGAAGTAGCGACCGAGCCCGAGGAGCGCCGCCGAGAGCGAGCCGTCCGCCGCGGGCGCCCGCCCGGAGGGCGCCCTGCCGGGTTGTGCCGTGTCCACCATTGGACGCCCTCCGGGGCCGGTGCTCGGGGCCGACGTGACAGCCGAGGTTCTGGACAGGTTCCGGTTCTTGCGTGTGCGGAATGCTAGGTGCGGGACTGCACCGATCGGCACTCGCCCGGCGAGCAGGCCCGGACGGGCCACCGCGCGTGAGCCCTCGCCCGGCCGGCGAGGTCCACGACGGAATCGTGCTCGGCCGTGAGGTCGGCGATCGCCGTGACCGCCTGGCAGCCGCAGTACTCGCACACGGTCAGACCGCCTGTGGCTGGTTCGACGGACGGCTCGGGCGGCCGACGACGACGACGGTGAAGACGACCGCGGCGAGCGCGACGGCGGCGAGAGCCGCGAGCCCGGCGCCGTAGTCGGCGAAGCGCCCGTACAGCGAACCGAGCACGAGCGGCGGGATGAAGCCGCCGAGCCCGCCGGCGGCACCGACGACGCCGGTCACCGCCCCGACGGTGCCGGCCGGGGCCCGCTCGGCGACGAGCGCGAAGACCGCACCGCTCCCGGTGCCGAGAGCCGCCGCCATCGCGAGGAACGCACTCGTGCCGACGGGTGCGAGCGGCGGCGTGACGGCCTGCACCGTGGCGCCCAGGACGACGACCGAGAGGGCCACGGCGAGCACCCGGGGCGCGCCGAGGCGGTCGGAGAGCCAGCCGCCGACAGGGCGCATGAGGACCGCCAGGAGGACGAACCCGGCCATCCGGTTGGATGCGTCCGCCGGCTCGAGGCCGTAGGCGGTCTTGAGGTACGTCGGCAGATAGACCGAGAAGGCGACGAAGCCGCCGAAGGCGAGGGCGTAGAGCGCGGAGGCCTCCCACGTGAGCGGCAGCCGCAGCGTCGCGCCGAGCCGACGGGCGAGCGAGGTCGTCGGCAACAGGCGGCCGGGGGCGTCCCGCAGGACGAGCGCCGCGACGACGGCGTAGGCGGCGAGGACGACGGCCGCCACGAGGAACGGCGTCTCGATGCCGTACCCGGTGACGAGCGGGACCGTCGTCAGGGCGCTGATCGCGGTACCGCCCATCCCGGCGCCGAAGACGCCGATCGCGAACCCGCGGCGTTCCGGCGGGAACCACGCGTTGACGAACGGGACCCCGACCGCGAACGTGGTGCCGGCGATCCCGAGGAAGAACCCACCGACGAGGAGCGCGGCGAGCGAGGAGTGGCCGAGGTAGCCGAGGAAGACCACCGGCACGATGGTCACGCACGGACACGACGGGGAACATGATCCGGCCGCCGTACCGGTCCGTCAGCGCACCGACCGGGATCCGGCCGAGGGAGCCGACGACGACCGGGACGGCGACGAGCAGCGACTGCTGGACGGCGGTGAGGCCGAGCCCTTCCTTGAACCGCGGACCGAGCGGCGACAGCAGCGCCCACGCCCAGAAGTTCACTGCGAAGCCGAGCGTCGCGAGCGCAAGCATCGTGTAACGCCGCGCCGTCGTCGGTGCGGGGCCGGCCGGAGCGGGCGCGGTGCTCGGTGTCGTGGCGGGCGAGGGCATCGGTGCGGTCACGAGGGTCTCCCGGGTCGGGGCGGAGGGCCGAGGCGCACGACGCACGGCCCGCTGCCGTCGACGACGGCCTCGAGCCGGGGCTGCCGGGCACTGCCCAGCGCGTCGAGCAGCCCCTGAAGCAGGCCGACGTGAACGGTGCAGACCGCGGCGCTCTGCTCGCGCGCGAGGTCCAGGAACGGGCAGCGGTGGAGGGCGATCGTCGAGCCGTCGACGACCTCGGGCGCGAAGCCGCCGTCGGAGAAGAAGGCCGCGACGGCGCGGACGACGCCGTCCGCGGTGTGGTCGGTGGTCGAGTCGGTGGTCGAGTCGGTGGTGGTGGTGCCGGACGTCGTCTCGGACGGCGGGACGAGTGACACGGTGTCCCGGGTCATCCGGGCGGCCCAGCGGCGTCCGGCCTCGAGCGGCGCGGCGGTCCCGCCCACCTCGAGCAGCTCCTCGGCGAGCAGCCCGGCGAGGAGCCGGTAGGCGGCGCCCCCGTCGACGGCCTCGACCGGGGCGGCGCGGTAGAGCAGCGGGGGGCGGCCCGGCCGGCCGGCGGGCCGGCGGCCCACCCGGACGGTGCGGGACGCGACGAGCTGGTCGAGGTGGAACCGCGTCGTCGTCGGGGCGAGCCCGGCCCGGTCGGCGAGCTCGGCGAGGGTCATCGCCTCGGACGCGCCGCGCAGGATCTCCAGGAGCGCGCCGCGGCTCGCCCCGTCGCGACCTCGGATCGCCGTCGCCATGCATGCGAGTTTCGACGACTTGTCTCGCGAGAATCCGGGACGTCGGTCCCCCCGCGGAACCCGCCGCAGGCGTCCTCCGGTGCGTGCGTCCGAACAGGCGCGGCGGGTCGCAGGACCGACCCGCCGGACGACGGGCGCGAGGCAGGTCAGGCGTCTGCGGACGGCGGGCCGTCGAGGCCGGCCGCACGCAGGTCCGCCTCGGCGTCCTCGAGCCAGCGCTGGTGCGCCTCCCACGCCGACTGCTTCGTCGTCCCGAGGGCGCGGCCGATGTCCGCCCACGAGGCGCCGGCCGACCGGGCCGACCGAACGGTGAGCTGGCGGCCGTAGACCGCCTTGCGGGCGAGCGCCTCACTCAGCGCGAGCAGCTCGAGGGCCTCCTCGGCGGTGAGCCCGGGCATCGCCAGCAGCTCCCGACCGCGCAGGTCGTCGAGACGGCGGGCCGACGTCGCGAGGGTGTGCGACCGCTCCATGTCCTCGGGACTCGGCATGCTCCCACACTGCCCGTCAGGATGACCTGACGCACGCCGAGCGTCCCTGACCTCTGAACCTCATGACGCTCCGTCGTCACTCTCAACTCGGAAACCACATCAGTCCCAGAAGGTTGTGCTCCAACCTGTGAATCGTCGCCGTCGGTGCGGCGTGTCGAGTTGAAACGCCAACCCTCGGGCATTCGGGGGATATCCTCGCGTTACTGAGGGTAAATACCTGAGGACTACTTGTAGTGTCCTGACTCATCTTCCGGTGACCCTTTCGGTGGCGAATGCCCCGGTGATGACGGAGTCGTGTCGTGACGTCTGTTCAGCTCCATGTCCCGTCCGATGTGCTGGCCGCGCTGCGGGACGACATCCCGCCCACGGTGGTCCGACCGGACGACAGCGTCACCCTCACGGTGAGCGTCGACGGTCTCGACGTCGTCACCGGAGTCTCCTCGACGGCCGACCTCAAGGACCAGCTGCCGACGCTCGCCCAGGCGATCTGCCTGTGCGTGTTCCGGCGGCCGCCGACGGCGACGACGCGGATCGTCGTCGAGGGACCGGGCCTGGAGACGCGGGTCACCCTGCCCCCCGACGTCTCCCCGCACCAGGTGCTCACGACCCTTGCCGGGCTCGTCGACACCGTGGAGCGGTCCGGCCGGGCGGCCTCGGGCGGACCGACCCCCGCCCGCCCGCCCGGCCGGGGTCCGATCCCCCAGGTGCGTCGCGCGTCGTCCGACCCGTCCGTGGTCGTCCGGACCCCGGCCCCGCGCGCCTCGCACGGCCGCTGACGGCCGCTGACGGCCACATCGACCGGCGCCGACTCGCCGGTCCCTCGAGCACGCACGCCCTCCGTGGCGAGCGCCCCGTCGAACCTCGGCCTCGACGGGTCCCTCGCCTGCGGAGGGCGTGCGCCGTTTGCCGATCGCGCAGGCGCCCCACCCCGCCCGCGGCGGAGGCTTGACGCCTGCCGTGGAGTTGGCATGCTTGAGGACCGTTCCGTATGACGCTTGGCGTTTCACGATGCGCAACACTCACCTGAACCGCACCCGAACCGCGGAAGGAACCCCCGCATGAGCGCCCTGCCCGCCCGCGCCCGAGCAGTCGTCGTCGGCGCCGGAATCGTCGGCAACAGCCTCGTCCACCACCTCGCGCGGCTCGGCTGGCGCGACCTCGTGCAGATCGACAAGGGGCCACTGCCCAATCCGGGCGGCTCGACCGGCCACGCAAGCAACTTCATCTTCCCGGTCGACCACTCCCGCGAGATGACGGACATCACCCGGGACTCCGTGCGGCAGTTCAGCGAGCTCGACTGCTTCACGCAGTCCGGCGGCTTCGAGGTCGCCCGGAGCGAGGCCCGGGTGCAGGAGCTCAGCCGCCGCATCACGAGCGCCAAGGCGTGGGGCATCGACGCGGAGCTCGTGACGCCGAAGGAGGTGCAGGAGAAGGTGCCGTTCCTCGACCCGGACGTCATCATCGGCGGCTTCTGGACGCCGTCCGTCGGCGTCGTGGAGTCCGTGCGGTTCGGCACGCTCATGCGGGAGAAGGCCGTCGAGCTGGGCGCCCTGACGACGGTGCCGAACACCGAGGTCGTCGGCGTCGACGTGGAGAACGGCCGGGTCAAGCGGGTCCGGACGACGAGCGGCGACGTCGAGTGCGAGGTTCTCGTCGTCGCGTGCGGGGTGTGGAGCCCGAAGCTCGCGGCGATGGCCGGCGCGCACATCCCGCTGACCCCCGCGGTGCACCAGATGATCTCGGTCGGCCCGATCCCGGACTTCCAGGGCCTGCCCGGCGAGATCAACTTCCCGATCGTCCGGGACATGGACACCTTCTGCTACGAGCGGCAGCACGGCGCCGACATGGAGGTCGGCTCGTACGCCCACCGGCCGATCCTCTGGAACCCCGAGGACATCCCGTCGATCGAGCAGTCGACCCTCTCCCCGACCGAGCTCCCGTTCACGAGCGACGACTTCGACCCTCAGCTCGAGCAGGCCCTCGAGCTCATGCCCGAGCTGCTCGGCAACCCGAACGTCGGCATCCGCTACGCCATCAACGGTCTGCTCTCGCTGACACCCGACGGGTTCCCGATCCTCGGTGAGACCCCGGAGGTCAAGGGACTGTGGTCGGCCGCCGCCGTCTGGGTCAAGGAGGGGCCGGGGACGGCCCGCGCCGTCGCGGAGTGGATCGTCGAGGGCGAGAGCGAGATCGACCTGCACCACAGCGACATCGCGCGGTTCTACCCGCACCAGCGCACCCGGGAGCACGTCCGCGCGCGCACGTCCGAGGCGTTCAACAAGACGTACGGCATCGTCCATCCGGGCGAGCAGTGGTCGAGCAACCGCGACGTGCGGCTGTCGCCGATGCACGAGAAGGAGAAGGCCCTCGGCGCCGTCTTCTACGAGACCGCCGGCTGGGAACGGCCGTGGTGGTACGAGAGCAACGCGCCGCTCGTCGAGAAGTACGGCGACGCCGTCATGGTGCGCGAGGCCGAGTGGGACGCGCGCTGGTGGTCACCGATCATCAACGCCGAGCACCTCGCGATGCGCGACAGCGCCGGCATCGTCGACCTCTCGGCGTTCAGCATCTTCGACGTCGTCGGCCCGAGGGCCTGCGAGGCCGTGCAGCGCATCGTCGTCCAGAACGCCGACGTCGCCGACGGCCGCGTCGTCTACACGCCGGTGCTCACGCCGAACGGTGGCTTCAAGGCCGACCTCACGGTGATGCGCCTGGGCCGCAACCACTTCCGCGTCGTCACCGGCGGCGCGCACGGCAACGCCGACCGCATGTGGTTCGCGGACCACATGCCGGCGGACGGCGGCGCGTCCGTCGTCGACCAGACCTCGTCGTGGACGACGGTCGGCGTCTGGGGGCCGAAGGCCCGCGAGATGCTCCAGTCCCTCACCCGGGACGACCTGTCCCACGGGGCGTTCACGTTCGGCACCTGCCGGACGATCGAGGTGCGCTCGCTCCTCGTCCTCGCCTCCCGGATCTCGTACGTCGGCGAGCTCGGTTGGGAGCTGTACGTGCCGTTCGAGACCGGTGCCCGGCTGTGGGACCTGCTCCTCGAGGCGGCCGCCCCGCACGGCGCCGTCCCGGTCGGGATCGGCGTCTACGGCACCACGGGCCGGATCGAGAAGGGCTACCGGGCCTACGGCACCGAGCTCGACACGGAGCGGACCGTCGTCGAGGTCGGCATGCAGCGGGCCAGGGTCAAGGACGTCGACTTCGTCGGCAAGGAGGCCTACCTCAAGCAGCGCTCCGAGCCGCCGGTGACGGTGCTGTGCTCGCTCACCGTCGACGACCACACGTCGTCCTCGGGCGTCAAGCGGTACATGCTCGGCGGCGAGCCGATCCTCACCCGCGACGGCGCGCCCCTCACGGACGCCAAGGGCCGCAACAGCTACGTGACCTCCGCAGGCTCCGCGCCGAGCCTCGGACAGCACGTCCTGATGGCCTTCCTCCCGCCCGAGCACGCGATCGTCGGGACGTCGCTCGCCGTCGAGTACCTCGGCGAGCAGTACCCGGTGACCGTGGCGGCCGCCGACGCGACACCGCTCTTCGACCCCGAGAACGCACGGATCAAGGGCTGATCGCATGAACACCCTCGTCTGCATCAAGCGGGTCCCCGGCGCGTCGTCGGTCGTCACGCTCACCGACGACGCGATGGGCGTCGACACCCGGCACGTGGGGTACACGACGAGCCCGCACGAGGAGTGCGCCGTCGAGGCCGCGGTCCAGCGGGTCGAGAACCACGGCGGTCACGCCGTCGTCCTCACGGTCGGTCCGGACGACGCGCTCGAGCAGCTGCGCGACGCGCTCGCGATGGGCGTCGGCAGCGCCGTCCATGTCGTCGCGGACTCCGACGCGTTCGGCCCGGCGGACGTCGCGCGGGCGATCGCCGACGTCGTGACGTCCCGGGCCGGCTCGGGCGAGGCGTTCGACCTCGTCCTGCTCGGCAACGACGCGGCCGACACCGGAGACTTCCAGGTCGGGATCCGGCTCGCGTACACGCTCGGCTGGCCGGTGGTGACCGGCGTCCGGTCGTTCGAGGTCGTCAGTTCGGGCGAGGGCGGGCGGGCCGCGGCCGTCGGCGACGGGCCGGACGGCGTCGAGCACTTCGACGTCCCGCTGCCGGCCGTGCTCACGGTCAAGGAGGGGGGCATCACGCCGCGGTACCCGTCGCTGCCGGGCCGCATCAAGGCGAAGAAGGCACGGGTGGAGGACGTCACGCCGGCGTTCGAGCCCGCGGGTTCGGGCCGGGTGCGGCTGCACCTGCCGCCGGAGCAGCCGAGCCAGGTGCAGATCCTCGGGCAGGGTGCGGACGCCGCGCCGGCCCTCGTCGACGTGCTCGAGCAGATCGGGGTGATCGGACGATGATTCTCGTCCTCGTGGAGACCGGCGCGGACGGCGTCGACCTGCTGTCCGCCGAGGCGCTGACGTTCGCGCGCGGGCTCGGCGCCGACGTCCAGGCACTCGTCGTCGGGCCGCACCCGGCCGGGACCCTCGACGGCCTCGCCGCGCACGCTGTTACGGCGGTGCACCGCGCCGACGACGAGCGTCTCGTGGCGTACTCGGCGGCGGCGTGGGCCGCGGCCGCGGTGGACTGCGCGAAGGCCACGGGCGCGGCGACGCTGCTCGCCGCGGCGAGCCCGCGCGGCAACGAGGTGCTCGCGCACGTCGCGGCCCGGCTCGACGTCCCGATGGCGGCGAACGTCGTCTCGGCGTCCGACGAGGGTGGAACCCTCGTCGTCCGGCGTCAGGTCATGGGCGGCGCGGCGCTCGAGGAGGTGCACCTGACCGCCGGTGCGCCGGCACTGTTCACGATGGCCGGGCACGCGGTCGACCCGGCACCGGCGGATGTGCGGTCCACGCCGTCGGTCGCGACGTTCGTGCCGACCCTCACGGACGCCGACCTCGTCGCGCGCGTCGTCCGCTCCGAGCCCGTCGCGAACGAGAGCGGCGCGCTGACGACGGCGCGCGTCGTCGTCGGCGCGGGCCGTGGCGTCGGCGGGGCCGACCAGTTCGGCGACCTGCTCGAGCTGACCGAACTGCTCGGTGCGGCGCTCGGCGTGTCCCGGGTCGTCACGAGCCTCGGCTGGCGGCCGCACCACGAGCAGGTCGGCCAGACCGGCAGCCGGGTCTCCCCGGACCTGTACCTCGCGTGCGGCATCAGCGGCGCGATCCAGCACTGGGCGGGCATGTCGTCGGCGAAGACGATCATCGCGATCAACACCGACGAGGAGGCGCCGATGGTGACGAAGGCGCACTACGCCGTCATCGGCGACCTCCACGAGGTCGTCCCGGCGATCAACGCGGAGATCCGCAAGCGCACCGGCTGAACGCACCCCCCTCCCCTCCCGCCCGCGCCCTACTAGCCCGTCCGCCCTGGAAAGGGGGCAGACGCGCTAGTAGGCGCGCCCGTGCGAGACGTTCGCCAGCGACCGGACGGTCTGCGGCGCGGAGCGCTCGAGCCGGGCGACGAGGGCCAGCAGCAGGGTCGCGGTCGTCAGGGCGTCCCCGGCCGCGTGGTGGGTCGTGTGAACCGGCAGTCCGAGGCGGGCCGCGAGGACCTCGAGCGACGGCTCGGTCCCGCCGCCGGCCGGGGCGAGTCCGGCCTCGCGCGCGAGCGCCGCCGTGTCGAGCACGGGGCCGTCGAGCCTGAGCCCGAACTCGGCGAACGCCCGGCCGATGAAAGCCCGCTCCACCCACGCCGCATGCGCGACGAGGACCCGTCCGGTGAGGAGAGCGGCGAGACCGTGGACGCACGCGTCGAGGCCCGGGGCGCCCTCGAGGTCGGCCGGGCGCAGCGCATGGACGGCGATGCTCTCGGCGCTCACCGGACGCCGCGGCTTCACGAGGCCGTAGAGCACCGTCGATGCGACGACCCGGCCGCGGCGGACGACGACCCCGCCGTAGCTCACGATGTCGTCCCGCCGAAGGTCGAGCCCCGTGAGCTCGAGGTCGACGACGGCGAGCTCCGCCTCCCGCCACGACAGGTCGAGGCTGGCCCAGCCGGGGATCGACCGCGGCCGGCCGGGGCGCCCCGCAGCGCGCAGCCGGCGCAGGACGTTCACCCTCGGGCCTTCGGGCGCGTCGGGCCCGGACCCGCCGTATTCTCGGCATGATCGCGACAGCTGCCGTGATCATGCCCGGGGTGGGGTGGAGGCGGCCCCGCAGCCGGGATCACCGCATCCGGCGCTGCCACTCGGACTCCAGCCGCTCCTGGACGCGCGCGATCGCCCGGAAGGACTCGCGGAGGTACCGGCGCGTCAGTGCGTCGAGGCTGCCGGGCGTGACGTACGTGCTCACCGGCCGGCCGGCACGGATCTCCTCGACCTCCGCGGCGAGCAGGAGCGCGTGGACCTGGTCGTGGGCGGCGACGAGGATGTGAGCCTCGTCCTCGGTGAGCAGCCCCTCGGCGGCGCCCCGACGCAGCCGCTCCGGCGTCGTCCCCCGGACGTCGCCGGTGACGACGCCGACCCAGCGGCCGAGCGACGTCACCGGCCGAAGGCCGCCGCGCTTGAGGTCGAGCTGACCCCGGTGCTCCCCGGAGTGCTGGACGACGAAGTCGCGGACGAAGCCGGTCGGCGGCCGCGCGGCGAGGGTGTACTCGAGCAGCGCGTGGAGGAACTGCGGGCTGCGCGCCGGGGCGACCATCGCGTCGAGCACCTGGCCGCCGAGCGCGGCCTCGGTGACGGGACGGCTGTCGGCGAGCATCGTCGCGAGGAGCAGCGAGCCTTCGGCGGACGGGTCCCGGACGATGCCCCGGACGTCGGCCCGCCACCGGGCGAGGGCCGGGAGAACCGTTCGGTGTCGGCGTTCGCGCCCTCCGCGCACCGCTCGAACCCGCACGACTCGAGGTCGTCGAGGACCCGCGCGGCGGCCTTCCGGACGGTGCCCGCGGCCTCCTCGCCGCCGTCCCAGACGACCGCGGTGTCCACGTCGCTGCCCGGGAGCACCTCGCGGCGGGCCAGCGAGCCGAGCACGAGCCACGACGTCGGGACTCCCGGGTCCGCCACCGCCGCGTCGAGCTCGAGCAGCCGGCGCAGTGCGGCGTCCAGGACCGCCGCGAGAAGGCTGCCGACCCGGCCCGCCGGGACGCCGGTGTCCCACAGGTCGACCGCGGTCGCCGGCAGCAGGCGGCACGCCTCGGCCAGCTCGCGCAGATCGGACGCCGCGTCGACGGCGGCCCGGACGAGGAGCGGGTCCCGGACGTCGGCGGACGCGACGTCGACGACCCGGACGACCCCGAGGTGCCGGCCGCCGCGGTCGACGGCGGCCAGGTGGTGGACTCCGTGCTCGACCATCTCGAGGAATGCGGTGGCGACGGACGCCGACGCGTTGACGGTGAGCACGGGCCGGGTCGCGAGCCGGTGCACCGGTTCGTCGGTCCCGACGTCGCCGGACCCGACCTGGCGCCGGAAGTCGTTGTCGGTGACGATGCCGACGCTGCCGTCCGGGAAGTCGACGAGTGCGCACGACTGCCCCGACGCGGTGATCAGCGCGGCCACGTCCCGGATCCGGTCGTCCGGCCGGCACCGTGCAACCGGGCGGACGTACCGGCTCACGGGGGTGTGCGCGCGGTCGACGACCGCGCCGTGGACCGCGGTGAGCCGCTCCTGGCCCACGGACGTGCCGTAGGACCTGAAGCTCAACCGCTGCGGGTGGTCGAGCAGCGGGCGGGGGTCCGGCCGTCGGTAGCAGAGAGTGTCCTCCACCGCGCGGGCCGACAGCGG
The DNA here is from genome assembly GCA_963750565.1 of uncultured Actinomycetota bacterium. GTDB lineage: Bacteria > Actinomycetota > Actinomycetes > Actinomycetales > Kineosporiaceae > R-H-3. The sequence goes on from CAVVRA010000016.1 coordinate 155,025, forward strand.
GGACGGCAGGCCCGACAGGAGCGACATGTGGCCGAACGTGTCCCCCGGCCCACGCTGGTCGACGACGCGCCCGCGGTCGAGCACCTCGACCGCTCCGGTCCGCACGACCCAGAAATGGTCGAGCGGGGGGCCGCCGGCGGTGACGACCAACGTCCCCGCGGGGAAGTACTCGACCTCGACCGCGTTCGCGAGCCGCTCCAGGTCCACGGCGTCGAGGGCGTCGTACGGCGGCTGGCCGGCGAGAAAGTTGAAGAACTCCTGCACCCCCCCACGATCGGGGGGTGCCGGCGTCTCGCCAAGGACGCAGGTCCCCGCTCCGCGCCGGGAGGGGCCTGTGATGCGATCAAGGACTGCCGGAACGGGTGTGATGACGACGTGTGATCAGAACGCGACGCTGCACCTGCAGAACTGGCATGTCGTCACCCGGTCGGGGTAGCGTCCCTGCGGGTGCCCCGTCCAGGGGTGTCGGGAGGCCACGGAATGCAGTACGTCGGAAGCCACAGGCAGCCACGACCGGCATACCTGCGACTCCCCGTGCTCGCCGCCGCAGCAGCGATCGTCGTCACCGGCGTCGCCGGCGTCGCCGCCGTGAACGTCATCGGGAACGCGCCGCCCGGGGGGGCCCCGGTCGCCGCGGCGACGACCGACCCGTCGGACACCTCGCCTGAGATCTCGGTCGGCGACGTGCCGACGACCGCGTCCGACGACGCCGGGACAGCCGTCCCGACGGCGACTCCGGCAGGCATCCCCACCCGCGAGACGTCGACGAACCCCTCGCGCGGCGGCGTCGACCGCGGCGGTGGTCGGCAACCCGCCCCGGCCGCCGGGACCACGACGACGTCGGCGAGCCGGGCGTCGTCCTCGACCACCCCGGCCGCGACGACGGGCTCGCGGTCGACGACGCCCTCCTCGTCGTCATCGGCCCCCCCGCAGACCACCGCGCCGGCGTCCACACCTCCAGCACCGAGCACGGCGACCGCGACGACGCCCGCTCCCTCGCCGACGAGCAGCACCGCGACGGCGACGGACCCTCCGAGCGTGCTCGCGACGTCGCCGACGACGACCCCATGAGAGGCGCCCCCGGAGGACGACCTGGCTGGAGGACGCCGCGGGGCCGGCGCCGACCCACGGTCACAGCACAGCGCCGCTCCCCCCGAGGAGAAGCGGCGCTCGGGCCGTTCACTGTCGCAGGAGCGGCGTCAGTCCTCGTCCCCGCGCTGCTGCGGGATCCCCGCGAGAAGGGCGCGCACCTCGGACTCCCGGTATCGGCGGTGTCCACCCAGGGTGCGGATCGAGGACAGCTTGCCCGCCTTCGCCCAGCGGGTGACCGTCTTCGGGTCGACTCGGAACAGCGCGGCGACCTCCGCCGGCGTGAGCAGCGGCTCTGCGTCGGGCGTACGGGTGGTCATGTTCATCCTCCAGGAGCGGGGCCGACGCCCCGTGGCTGGGACCATCGTGCCCTGTCAGATCACGTCTGGGGAACAATTGCGGCCGATGATCCCCCGTAGGGGGGTACCCCCCCGGCATCGAGGACCACGACATCGCAAGAGCGTAATTCCATGGCTTTTCGGGCGCGAGCGAGAGGCACATGATCATGGCGCCCGGAGGAATCCGTTCGACAAGCAAATCGAACGCCATGGTGGTGAGGCGCTCGAAATCACTTGCGATCAGAAGGCAGGGAAGAAGAGTAGCCCCCGCTCCGCGCCGACCAGGCCCGTATTACTTTGTCAAGACCGCAGGGACCGTGTCTGACGGCGCCACCCGCGGCGTTGTTTCCTTCCCTAAGCAAAAAGTCCCGCGACGGCTCATCGTAGGAAAAATGTCGCGCGGTCGGCGCCATTTTGCCGCGATCGAAATCGTAAGCGCGCACCCCCGTTGTACAGTTCTTCGGGCCGTTTTTATACCCCATTCCCGGCGTGGGGTCTATCCAAGGAAAAGAGCGTCAGGTGCGGATTGCGGAGCACGCTCAAAGGGTCGTTTTCGGAAAACGGCGAGCGAACAGCAGCACAAGCGCGCATACGGCCATACACCGCGCGAGCAGGAGAAGCAGGCTCCGCAGACGCCGCATCCGGGTCGCGGTGACCGCCGCCCGGCGGAAAAAACGGAGCGTGGAAATATCTAGAACGCGGGCGCGAGGTCTCGGAGCAGGTGGATGAGAAGGACCGCGCCCGCGAACAGGAGTCCCCATAGAAATTCGGCCGGAAAAAAGACAGGCCGTTGACCGGAGCCTCTTTCGTTTTTCAAGGATCCTGCAAGAGCGCCTTCTGAAACGGTTCGTTCGTGGTGATGATATCGAGATCGATGGCGAGTTCCCTGCACGCGCTCTCGATGGCGGTGCGGCGCGCCGCATCCCTTCGGCCAGGAATCGCGAAGCGGTTCGCCGTCGAGCGAAATCCGCTCGTCGGTCTCGAGGTCGCGCAGGGTAAGCGGACGGTTCTCGAAGGCGGCGCGCTCCGAAGGATCGAGCACCCAGAGTACGATGACGTCCTGCCGCTTGAACCGGAGGTGGCGCAGCCCGCGGATGATGCGGTCCGGGTCGTCGAAAAGGTCGGATACGACGATGCAGAGCCTCGTTTGACGATACGCGTCGCCACGGCGTTGATGGCAGCGCCGCACCGCGTGGCCGCGCCGGCCTCTGTCCCGTCAAGCGCCGCAAGGATGGCCTTGAGCTGCCGGTTGGTGGAACGTGGTGGAATCGCCGAAGAGACGGTTTCGTCGAAAATCGCGAGCCCGGTCGCGTCGCGCTGCCGTATGAGTATCCAGGCGAGCGAGGCGCAGAGCGTTTTTGCATACTCGAGTTTTGAGAGCGGAGCGGACCGCGACCTTAACCCCATCGAAGCGCTCTTATCGAGCAGCAGCCAGGCGCGCAGGTTGGTCTCGTCCTCAAAGAGCCTGACCACGGCCCGGTCGGTCCGCGCGTATTTTCTCCAGTCAATAGCCCGCGTCGATTCGCCCGGCAGGTAGGACCGGTACTCCAGAAACTCCACGGAAAAACCGTGGAACGGGCTCTTGTGCTGCCCGGCCATCATTCCCTCCACGCAGAGCCGCGCGCGAAGCGAAAGGTTTCTGATCGCGACAAGCTGTTCGGGTTTTATGAGCGTCGCGGTTTTCATGGGTCACGACCGGTCATGGGGCGCGAGGCGGCTCCTCGCGATCGCCATCGGGGTGCGGATCAGGGGGCTCTGCTGGAGACTTCTGGTTTTCTGCAGAATAATATCGGAAACCCGTTTTTCCCGTTCGAACGAGAGCACGGCGGAAGCGATACGTTCTTTGAGCAACCGTATATCCTCCTTATTGAGCGGCGAAACAAACAGCGCGTCGGGATAATCGATGGCGATTTTTTTCCTTAAAAACGGGTCCTTGACAAGATCGCTTTTATTGAACACAAGAAGCCGGGGTATTTTTTCGGCGCCGAGCGTCGAGAGAACGGCCCGCACCGTCTAATACCGCTGGTTGATCCATTGGCTCGACGCGTCCATGACCCAGAGGAGCAGGTGCGACTCGGTGACCTCGCTCAGCGTGCTGCCGAACGACGCCACGAGATCATGCGGCAGTTTGCGCAGGAAACCGACCGTATCCGATACTACGATCTCGCCTACGCCCTGTATGAATGTCCGCCGCGTGGCGGTGTCGAGCGTGGCGAACAACTGGTTTTCGACGAGCACATCGCAGTTGCACAGGCTGTTGAGCAGTGACGATTTCCCCACGTTCGTATACCCCACCAGCGACGCCCTGAAAATGGCGGACCGGCTTTTACGCTGGACCTCCCGCTCCTTCTCGATTTTCTCAAGCCGTTTTTCGAGGTCGGAAATCTTCTTCTGCACGGTCCGGCGGTCGACTTCAAGCTGTTTTTCGCCGGGACCGACCGTGCCGATGCCGCCGACCTGCTGCGAAAACTGGGTCCACGCGCGGGTCAATCGCGGGTAGAGCGAGCGCATCTGGGCGAGTTCCACCTGCACGCGCGCCTCTTTGGTGCGTGCATGCTTGGCGAAAATATCGAGAATGAGCTGGGCGCGGTCGATCACCTTGTTGCCGACGATCTCCTCGATATTCCTGATCTGGCCCGGAGAGAGCCTGCCGTCGATGACGAGCGTTCCCGCTCCGCGGTCGTGCATGATCTTTTTGATTTCTTCGAGCTTTCCCGGTCCCAGAAAGGTCGAGGAGACTGGACTATCCCGCCTTTGGATCACCTTTTCGACAACCGGCGCCCCGGCGGTAGCGCATAAAAGCGCCATCTCCTGTATGTCCTCTTCGAAAAGCCACTTGTCGTCGTTCTGGGTCAAAAGCCCGGCAAGAACGACCTTCTCTCCTGGTTGCTGTACTATCATTCGGGTATGCTTCTCCCTGTTGGAAAATGCCGGTCGCCGACGGCAAGCCACACGCCAGCGGCGATCTGCGAAGGGGTCAGCGTGAGCACGTCGATCCCTTTTTCGGTGACGAGCACGGTATGCTCGAACTGCGCGGACAGCGATCCGTCTCTGGTACGGACAGTCCGTTCTCGACCGTGTCGACGGTCACTTCCCAGCCGCCGAGGTTTATCATGGGTTCGACCGTCAGGGTCATGCCCGGTTCCATGATGACATACTCGGCCTCGGGATCGACATGGTGGTACACGGAAAAATGCTCGTGGAACTTCTTACCGATGCCATGACCGGTGAATTGCTTGACCACCGAACACCCCTGCGAAACGACATACGGTTCGATCGCGGCGGCAATGGTCTGCAAGGACTGCCCGGGCTTTATCGCAATTAGGCCGGTGATGAGCGCCTGCGCCGCGACCATGA